>NZ_KB235962.1:642874-644852 GCF_000332355.1 Baaleninema simplex PCC 7105 | reverse complement strand
GACTGCCCGCTGTCGTCCCCGCGTTGTGCCGCTACTTGTGCGGATAAAAAAGACCGAATTTCTGGCCCGACATGCTCTAGCCAATGCCCACGCACTGCTTTCTCTATCCCTTCCAAGCTCTTGACGGCTTCTGGAGCCGTCTCTTCGTAGAGCAATTCGGCTAACTCCTGAGTGAGTTCTTGAGGCGGGCTTGCTTAGATGCATCCATGGGTCTGACCGGTTTCGTTATGAACTGCCCAAAGCTTAGCTCTTATGCTGCTCTTTAAGGGTAAGCATTTTTGCTTATTGCATAACTGGGATGCACCCGCTGATGTCTCTCCATACTGCGAACAAGAAATCTACTTTCACAGCCCTTATCCTCTTTCTAACTGAAGATGACTGGTCGTTCACTCGCATAGAAGGTGAAAGTACTGTACAGCTCAGCTTCTCTGGCGATAATGGTACTTGGAGCTGCGTTGCCCGAGTCCGAGAAGACCACGAGCAACTCGTTTTCTACTCAATCAGTCCCATCGAGACCCCCCAAGAAAAACGCCCCGCCATCGCCGAAATCCTCACCCGAGCCAACTACGGCATGGTTATCGGCAACTTCGAGATGGACTATAGTGACCCGTAGATATTAACATTAGCCAGGCATACAAGAGAGTGCAAATGTTTAGGAGTAATTTTTATTTTATATATTCAGATAAACCGAATGGATATTATTCAGATTTTCTCATTGATGATTCTCTAGATATCCCCAATAATTTCTGTGAAGTTTGGCACGATATATGGATGCAAAAATACGAAGAACTTTATGAGGTTGATTACAAGCGAAAGCTATCGCTTTCAGAAGCAATATCGAAAGCACTAGAGACTTTGCGCGACGGCAACCCCACTGTAGAACATCTTCGCTACACTTGGTGCGGGTACATTCTCGGACTGGCAGTAAAACCAACGGTTGAGTCATACTCAAGTGGAGATTGTAGACCGTCGGTGGTGTTGAAGGTTGCTCAAGAGTATCTTCGTTATTGTTTTCAAAATTTCAAGTTCTCGGATTGGAAGTATGACGCTAGTTTACTAGACCTCAAAGATTGTCAGTTACAGGATTGTGACACTAGCTTTCTAGATTGTGAGGGATTCGGATTTCAGGAAAATCAGATAGATACACTGAAATCCCTTCACTTTAGTCGCGTGCTAAAAGGACGTTCGGAAGGAGCGCAAGCACTGGACGAAGCACTGGACGTTTTTTTGAATATTCTCGATCTTATAGGCGTTCAAAACCCCGGCAGAAACTGTGATGCTCTGCTTGAAATCTTATATGACTGCTTGGAAGGTTATGCTAAGTAGCCCCAGAGAAAAAAAGGAATGTGTGTAAAGGATTATTTCAGACCTCGAAGGTTGACATACTTAACAGAATGTCCGTGGCGCTCTCCTCGGGCTTCGAGTCCCTCGGTCACGTGAAAAGCCAATTCGGACTCGGATTCAAACATCTGTCCGACTAATTCATCACGTTTAAGATGCTCCCACTCCAATTCAATGGGATTCATTTCGGAACAGTAGGGTGGCAAGAAGAATAAGTACAGTCCTTGAGCTTCCCATTGAGAGAACTTCTGCTGAACTACCTTAGGGTTTGCTGAAAAAGTTATCAAAAGCTGGGGGTGGAAAATGAACAAGAAGCCGTCTTGCTCAAGGTATAAATCTGAATTGACTTAACTCGTCCACTTTATAAGTTACAATAATATTTCTCGACAAAATTATGAAGTTTGGGAAAAATTGACACAAAAAAAGACAGTAAGTAGCCCCAGAGAAAAAAAGGAATGTGTGTAAAGGATTATTTCAGACCTCGAAGGTTGACATACTTAACAGAATGTCCGTGGCGCTCTCCTCGGGCTTCGAGTCCCTCGGTCACGTGAAAGCCAATTCGGACTCGGATTCAAACATCTGTCCGACTAATTCATCACGTTTAAGATGCTCCCACTCCAATTCAATGGGATTCATT
>NZ_KB235962.1:641622-642774 GCF_000332355.1 Baaleninema simplex PCC 7105 | reverse complement strand
GACCCTTGTAAGTTGTTTCTGAATCTATAAATCCTCCGGGTAAGTCAAGGTCTTCGTCTTCAAGATCGACATGGATTAGATCTTCACTCTTGTATTTAAAATGTTTAGAAAAATACTGATTTTGATAAGTGCCAACAAATTTACCATTTTTGAACTCATGCAAATCTTCTAGCTGTTTGTCAGAAATCTTGAAGGTGACTCCAGTAAACGGTTTTCCATCAAGATAGTATCGATCGCCTTGTTGGGTGAGAGTTTTGATGTTTCTCAGCATTTTATACTTTTGAGATAAGTTTTTGGGCTGACCTGAGAAGGCTTAGTGTCTTGCTTTTTTTCCCGTCAAGATGGTGACGACTTCATCCAGAATGTCGGTGCAGTTTGGACAGTGGAGGACATTCTAAATTGAGACTATAAAACCATCCTACTGGATTCACGAAGACAATCACAGCCTCCAATAATAAAAGGAATGTGTGTAAAGGATTATTTCAGACCTCGAAGGTTGACATACTTAACAGAATGTCCGTGGCGCTCTCCTCGGGCTTCGAGTCCCTCGGTCACGTGAAAAGCCAATTCGGACTCGGATTCAAACATCTGTCCGACTAATTCATCACGTTTAAGATGCTCCCACTCCAATTCAATGGGATTCATTTCGGAACAGTAGGGTGGCAAGAAGAATAAGTACAGTCCTTGAGCTTCCCATTGAGAGAACTTCTGCTGAACTACCTTACTCGTGTGAATCGAACCATTATCGAGTACGATGACGCGGATTCGACCCGTAAGTTCGTAAATTTTCTGGGCTTCATGGGCTTGCTCGTCCATCAGCTTGATGAAGTCTTCACTTTTCCAACTGCCCAAGGCCAAACTCTGAGAGGGTGACAACATAGCTAGACCCCCTGCCTCACAAGGGATAGAGCCTCTAGCCCTCGTTGAAAATGGAGAGATTTGTGAGGCTTCAACGCCATGAGCGCCAACATCCAATCTCTCCAGAGCAGCAGGGATTGACTCCAAGCATAACCGGATAATCCGAGGGAAAAAACACTATGATGAGGAAAACCTTGAGGGGTCAGGTCTGAACGACCTAAATAGGATTGGACGTGAGATTCAAGGAGACGCTGACCCGAACGAGTTGCTAACCAATAGGCTAAAGTCATGAGC
>NZ_KB235962.1:616597-641522 GCF_000332355.1 Baaleninema simplex PCC 7105 | reverse complement strand
GTTTTCCTCACCGTCTTGACCGTTTGGTGCAGGTGCTCGGCTATCTGTTCGACATACCACCCTTGGTGGCTCAGACGAACGGCTTCGGCTCGGTCTTTGACTCGCTGACTCACCGTCGTTGCCTTCCTCATCTCCCAGAGCGTTCTTTCTTCTTCACGGTTGAGAAACACTCTCAGTCTGGCTCCCATACCTCTGACTCCTTTCTGGGGAAACACTTTATAATCTGTAATATACCTCCTTTTTTTTTGTATGACCTGCTTATTATTCCAGGCTCTGAAGGAAGACGAGATATTTTTAATTGGTGGCTGACTGACGTTATTCCTTCTGCGTGGAGTTTTTCTCGCCCCAAAAGAATCTACAGTCTTCAGTTAGAATGGCCTCCTCCAAGTTCGACGTAAGTATCAATTGGATGCTACCATCGAAACGATCGCATAGGGTTCAGGATCGTAACTCGCTCGCAAAAAAGCAATTAAGATTGCTTTATCTAGTAAGAAAATACTTGATTGGCGGTAAAGATAGTTTTACTTCATATGGAAAGGCATGATTTTTCAAGTGATTCTGTCAGAGGTAAGGACAATCACAACATCCCTGAGTCTGAAGCTATGGAAACGGCTCTTCAAGAAGTCGAGCAGGTCATGGCTCAGGAGCTCGATCGCATAGTCGAACAAGCCAACGATCGCCTTACTGCTGCGATCGAGGAACTCTCCAAATCGACAATGGAGTTGATGTCCTCCCCCGACACCACGACCAAATCTCTACTCGCAGCTCTTGTTCTCTTTTTGACTGAAGATGACTGGTCTTTTACCCGCATAGAGAATGAGAGAGCTGTAAAGCTCAGATTCTCTGGCGATAACGGCACATGGAAATGTATCGGCCGAGTTCGAGAAGAAGACGAACAACTCCTCATCTACTCCCTCGCCCCCCTCAAAGTCCCCCCAGAAAAACGCCCCGCGATCGCCGAACTCCTCACCCGCGCCAACTACGGCATGGTCATCGGCAACTTCGAGATGGACTACAGCGATGGCGAAATTCGCTACAAAACCAGCATCGACGTTGAAGGTAGTCAACTCGACAATGCCCTCATCAAACAGCTCCTCTACACCAACCTGCTGATGATGGACAAATACCTCCCCGCGATCGAAGCCGTCATCAACGGCGAACAGACTCCCGAAGAAGCGATCGCCCTCGTCGAAAGCGACCTCGAAGACGACGACGACACCAACGAAACCGCCGAATCCAGCTAACCCCCGACACCCGCCATGAAACGCCGAACTCGCCCCCGCAAAACCAGTAACCGACCCCGCACCTGGGCGCAACAGAAACAGCGCGATCGCCTGCGGAAACGCGCCACCGACCCCTTCAACTGGCAGGCTCGGCAGAACATGGCGGGCGATCGCAGTACCCATCCCTTCCCCCCCGACGCCTACCATATCCTAGAGCGCCAACTGCCCACCCGCGATCCCCTACAACCCCAGAACCCCAACGCCCCGGAAGCGGCAATGGCTCCAGAAACCCAAGACGAAGAACTCGCCCAAACCGCCCCGGACGCCGCCCAAACCGAAACCTCCGACAACGACACCCAGAAAGACGAGGACTAATTCGCCTGGGGCGGAACCTCGAAGGGGCGCAACGACTCAGGATTTACCGATTCAGGAACCCCCAGCGACCCCGGCGGTGCAGATGGCGAGACCGTCTGACCGCTGGAGCGGTAGGTTTGCAGCACAGCCACCCGCGTCGCCTGCTCCCCGAGTTCGTTCGTGACCCGCAACGTCACCGTAATTTCCGCCGGAGCCTCCCGCAACGGATAGGCGAAAGAACCGCTCGGATTGACCTCAATGCCGGGAATCGGCAATAACTCCACCGTCACATCTCGCCCGTTCGCATTCACGTTCCAGGCAATCTTGACGGTTCTGGGGACGCCGTTCTCACCCAGGGCGTAGACAAAGGGCTGAGGATCGTCGCCTACAGGCTTACCGTCAACAGACAGTTCCAGATTCTCCGGCATAAACAGCACGTCCTCACCCGCCGCCGCACTTCCCGCACCTGCACCGCCGCCAGCCCTTGCTGCTGACGCACTAGAACCTCCTCCCACTCGGGTGGGTTCCACTGTCACCGCTCGCGACTCTTGCGTGAGTGGCGTTCCCGCCGCATGACGCGGAACCACCGTCAGCTCGAACCGGTACTCGCCGATAGGGTACGCTCCCACCTCAATCCCCTCGCACACCAATTGCAGCGTATCTGACTCCGTTTCTGCCCGACAACCCACCGGGGGATTGTCGAACAACTGCTGGGGACTATCCGGCAACTCTAACGGGGGTAGGTCTTCCACCTCCGAGCCGTCCGCCGCCTTACGTGCCAACAAAATAGACTGCACTCGCTGGGGATTGTCAATCGTCCAATTGACCCGCACCGGCTCGCCCATCGCGTAACTCGTCTCTGTCGTGGTAAAACGCTGAATCTTGGGTTCCGTCAGCGACGCCGTTTCCTCGGTTTCCTGCTCGTCCACCGCCACGCGCTCGTCCCGTTGCGAGAACACCGCCACCTTAAATGTATAAATGCCAGGGTCGAGAATGGCTCTCGCGTTCCAGGTACAGTCTGCTGAAGGAGGGGGGTCGGCTGAGGGCGTTTCTGCGTCTGTGTTGATAAAAGATTCAGGGTCTGGCTGGTCGCACTGGAGTTGAAACGTACCATTGGAGGTTTCACTCATTGGCGTAAAGCTGTCGTTCGCGTACCGATAGCGATAAACCGTGGCACTCCCCTGCTGTTCGCGAACTGTCACCTCCACTTTCGAGACTTCATCCAGATTCGCCAGTTGCCAATTTAAGGTCACGGTTTCCACCGTATTTTCAATGGCAGTTTGCGCGGTTAAGTTCTCAATTCTCGGCGCGTTAAACGAAACGGTCTCGGTGGTTTCTACATCCGCTGCTGTTTCGGAACTGCGCTTACGAACGCCAAACAAAGTGCGATCGTCTTTGGGAAAGGCTTTGAGTTCAAAGGTATATCCTTTATTGAGATCGATATTGGCAACGGGATAACGACAAATCAAACGGGTGTCCGTACTATTCGGACAGACGTCTCGCAATTCTGAAGGGATCGCATTCTCCGTTTCTGACTGCGAGGATGATGACTGACCCCAGAATTTCCAGAACGGGGTCGAGTCGTCGGCTTGGGTTTCTGCTTGACCAAAGACAAATCGCTGTTCTTGAGGTTGACCGCTCGTATCTTTGTAAGTCAGCAAGAGACTATCAAGCTGCTCGAGTTCTTCAATTTTCCAGTCGAGAACTAAACGGGGGCGGTCTGATGCTTCCGCTGTTTCTGAGGTTTCATCGGCAGGGTCTTCTTCCGGTTGAACTTGTGATTTATCAATTTTAAATTCTGTGATTTCGGGTTGTGGCGGGAGCCGAAACAGAAGAATGAGTAACCAGATGGCAACCCACAAAGAGACGCCTACTAAGGACGCAATTAAAAGAAACCAAATCCAGCCCGGTGTCGGTTTCCAGACAATAGTTCCCGAATAGCGGCGATCGCTTAGTGGATAATCTTCATAACCTTGAGCGTTTTGGAGTTCTAAGATTAACTCAAACTGTCGTTCTTTGCGTCGTAGTGGTGCTTTTCTGTTTTTTGGCTTAACCCACAAATGAAAATTTTTAGACTGGCCTGGTGACAACTCTATCGGAACTGGATATTGTATCGCTTGACCGAGCTTGGGATCGACAAACAAGCGATCGCACGCACCTTCAGGTTCAAATAGCGTCTTAATAAAAAACGATCGCTTCGTATTGCTACAGTTATCCAGCTTAACTTCAAAACAACCCCAATTTAACTTTTCTTTAATCGTTGAATTTTGGCGATTTTCTCCGGGTTGGCGTGACGATTCGTTAGCTTCATCATTGCTGCGAGGTAAATGTAGCTTTTGGGGTTGTAGGCTGAGTGAAATTCCTTCGTTGTTTATTCCATAAAATCGTTCGATTTGGAAATAAACAATATCAGTAACAACTTCACCTTTAATATTAGAAGACAGACGTAAAGTCGGACTATAAATCAGATCGGAAGTTGCACTGTCGGGAGGATGTAAGACCAGTTCGACATGACCGGAACGATTGGGATTCAGCTTTAAACTATCATTGTAATTGGGATACTTAACGTAATACCAATCCTCATTAAGATCGCATTCTAGGGTATAGCTCTCGACGAGAGTCGAAGAGTTTTCAACTTGAACCTGAATCACCGTCGGTTGACCAGCCGGAATTTTATGAGGATTTTCCCGACGCATCGGTGGCATCACGCTCAAACCGGGAACATCGTCCTCGGCTGAAGTCACCACTCGAAGTTGCTGGCGTAACTTCAGAGGTTGCTGACCGAAATCTGGCGAGTCAACAAAAATATCGTATCGATAGAGTTCGGCGACGGTCTGCGGTGGAATGCGAAATTGAAAGCGAAACTCGTGCGATTGATTGAGAGCCAGCGTCGTCGCTTGCCCCGTTCGATTCATATCGCTCCAAGCTTCTATCAGAGCTTCTGACAGGGGATCGTTAACTGGCGGTTCTAACCACACACTAATCTTAGATTCATCTTTGAGACCGTAATTCGCCACAGTGACAGTAAGTTCAAAGGGTTGTCCTCTGCGAACTTCAGCGTGTGGATTAACGGTCGCGACTAGGGGGCTATTGGCAACTTGCATCGGCAACTCTATGACGATAAATTTGAACTCTACCGTTAGCGGAATTCGACACCACTAAAATAGATTTAGTATCGATATCGGCCACAATATCGACAGTATTTAAAGGTGCGGAAGATCGGCGATAAAGAATCTTAACTAATTCGGCTTCATTAGCCGGTGCAAATGTTCCATCGAAAGACCAAAGTGCAACTCGACCGTCATCACCGGTACTGGCAAAATAATAGCATTGACGGTAACGTGCAATCGCCACAGAGCGCACGGGACGTTGCTGATGGACTTCGCGATTTTGCCATTGAATGACCTCAAATCCAGCTTTGTTTTTACAAGAGGCATTGATGACAACATCGCTATCTTTATCCCATATTAAAGATTGTGTCTTCAAGCATTGGCGCATTCGCTCTAAGCTCCATAGCCGAACGTAACCCTGTGTGTCCGCACTCACCAAAGCTTCATCTTGAATGGCTAAGCTCGTGACAAAATCATTTTTTCCATAAGTTGGCTGAAAATCACTCACTCGTTCTTCTCGAAATGCCGATGACAGGTCGAAAACGATCGCAGCATCATTATTGGCATCGAAATTTTCAGTTTGTCGAGCCCAAATCCACAGTGAGTTTCTTTCACCACTCACAATCAGCCAATCTGTTGGATTGCCATAGATCTGATGTCCTGAGGTTTCAGCGATCGCGTAGGCGGCACTTTTTCGATCGCGATCGAGATACAATTCCACGGGTTCGATTTCCAGAGTAGAACTATTTTCGAGGTCTACATTCTGTAAATCCCAACTGCGAACTCGACCGCTTCCATGAGCGCTGAATAAATACCGAGAATCGTTACTAAATTGCAGATCGAAGACATTATCAGCTTTGAAACTGCGATCGTTCCTATTGTTTAACGATAATGGTGGAATATCTTCGCGATTCGGATTCCAAATTAAGATTTCACCATTTTTTAATCCCGCCGCCGCCATTGCATTCTCCGAGCTACTAGAGGCAGTGGGGCGATCGCGGACCACTCGGACTTTATCGCCCATTGGCAGATCGCGAGTCCAGCGAACCCCTTTCCAGCCCAAAAACCAGTTCTCCAATCGACGGTTGACCTGCCAGGTAAAAACATTCGTATCGCTCGATCCGCTTACTACTCGCTGTCCGTCACTAACAAAACTCACTGTGTTGATGGTATTGGTGTGACGTTTGGCAAAAAAGTAGCGTACGAGAGGAACGGCTCCAAGCAACAAAACAACGAGCAAACCAATCAGCCCTTTCTTCCAAGTGGGTAGCCTGAGTGTTAAGTGGAGAATTTGAGTGTTACTCGGTGAGAAATTAATGCTTGAAAAGCTTGTATGATGAGGTTCCAGCTTGTCTATCGCACGATCTAACGAGCGAACATTTATCTCGAAATGAAGCAATCGATCCCACCAGCTTGGCTCCTGAAGATTCGAGATCTTAGCAGTTACCTGAGATTTTTCACCTGGCTCCAACGTCAAGCTCGGCGGATCGACTTGACAGTGTACGTTGTGCTGTGGCTCTTTCTCAGACCCCTTCTCGGTATTGGAAACCAAGGTTGGTGGCGGTTCTGTCTCAGGTATTGCTCGGTCGGTCTGAACAATTGAAAAAACCAAGTTCTGACGGATATTACTTAAATTAACAACTTCAAAGGGATACGCAACGGCTTGATGATTTTTCTTTTTGGCGAGCTTATCGGAATTCGTTTCACTTGACGAGCGATCGTCTGGAAACACTAAACTGCGTTTGGGGATTTTCCAGTCAACTGTTCCTATAGGATTGACAACGACTACACCAGTTTGACTGACTTCTCTGCTGAGTTTAGGTTTAACGATCTCAATTTTAAACTCGTACCGCCCCTCACCTTGCGTCTTAGAAATTTCTGGAACGTTCACCAAAAAGTCAAATTCTTTCCAACTATCTGGCCCAACCTCAAGGAGTCTTTCATTTTGGTCGATCCAATCTTCCGGTAAGCTAATGGATGTCAAGCGGAATGTGGCTTCCACACTTTTCTTGCGAGTATTGCGGACTTTAACCGGAAGATAAATTGGTTGGTTGGGATCGACCCGGATTTCATGGTTGGGAGCGAGTAAATCGAAGTTGAGATATCGTCCCGCCTTCACCTCAAGGTTTTTACCGATGACTTTCGTTCGACAACGCTGGTCTTCTAACGCTCGAACTTCAAAAGTTAAGGGAATATTTCCCTCGGCACCAGGAACTGGACTGTCAATGACTTCTAAGGTGAAATTTGTAGTAGTTCCCGGAGGCTTTTTGGCACAAACCCGAGGCGTCAGACTATACCAATGCCGAAAGTCAGATTCTTCGCCCCCTTGGGGATAGGCTCGTAAGTGAAAGCTCAGAAAGCGATCGGATACATTAGTAACTTGAATTTCAAAGACACAACGCTTGGGATGCTCTGGATTTAATGTGTTTTCCGGATCGAAGGCATTTGTGGGTTGAATAACTTCCACAATAGGGTCACGGTACATTCTCAATTTGGGTTGAAGTTTGCTGTGCGAACAAAAATTTGAGTTAAGCAGGAAACATCAAGTATTTGTAATTCTTGGGGTCTCCTCATATTACGGTGTAATTTGTTGAACTGAATACAAGATTTGGGTAGGAGCAAACGGCTGTTCGCCCCTACAGCAAGAGTTTTAACAGGGTATAAATCACTGATTACCTCAAACTGAGAACCCCCCTTCTTGCTGCTGACTCATTCATTAAACATCACCAGTTGGATAATCGCTGCATTTGACGCCGCTGCCAAATGTAATTCAAAATATTGATTCCGAGTTCTTGACAGGCACGAACTTCGGCACGATCTAGGGTTAAATAAAATGAGGCTCCCCATGCTAAGGAAAGCTGACCTTCACAGAGGAATATGTTACCCCATTCTTGTAGTTGTATAAACCGAGATGCTTCTCCTTCGGGTAAATCTTGAAAAGCAAAGGGTTGAGTGCGAGCAGGATGTTGGGTGTCCAAAGTTTTCCAGTTATCATTATCTAGGGAAAGGCGACTATCTTGAAGATTTTCGATGCTTAATAAAATAGGTATTGTTTCGAGGTTTTGAGGGATTTCTAGCCAAATCATACCTCCAGCTTGGATGTAGTTTTTGAGCAGGTGAATATTATCCTCGGATAAGCTCGTTTGTTGCCAGGAGCTTCCTAAATAAAGCACGTCATAAAACTGGGCAACCTCTTCAGAGGTTTGTGAGCTTATATTGCTCCAAAGCCCAGCCGCATCGAGCGATCGCACTTGAAAGTGGCGTTCTGACAACATCAAGATGCGATCGATCTCTGGAATTCCATATAGCTTTGGATACAGCGCATCTAGAGCCGTCATTAAATCTTGAAAGCTGGACACTTCGCGTTCGACTTCTTTTCCTTTAAAGTTTGCCTCTAATGTTTGATTTTCAAGTACGCCGACTCGGATGGTTTTCAGCGGACGAATTTGAGCGGAGCGTCGATAGCGAAAATCTAGCTCGTTTATTTGTGGATTCAAAAAATCAGCAGGGATTGACAGCTCGTTATTACGGGCTTGCAGACGTAGCCGACACAGCTCGATTTCTTTTCCGGTTAGAGGTTGAGTTTGTAGGTCGATCCCAAAAGACTCTTGTAGAAGTGGTTCTTTAGGCTGTGAATCAAAATATTTGTCGGATTTCTCATGAGGTGTGTCGGCTGTTTTTTTGTTAAAGCTGACATAGAGGTAAACAATTGCCTCTCCGTCTTCTAGATCTCTAGGATTTTGAAGTGAAAAGCAACGGTTTTCTCTAGGTTCTCGAGGTATTACAATGGGGTTTCCTTCAATGTCAATGGCGATTCCCGGCTCAATTTCAACCCATCGATCGATTTTTCCTAGTTCCTCTGTCCGTAATCGGTTGGGTAAAATTTCATCGAGTTCTTCTTGGCTTAAAATTCGTACTCCTAACCCCGAAACAATTCCCGGCTCGTGTAAAGACTGATAATGAATATTTTGTCGGTGTTGGTGATAGTAGCGCTCGTTACGCCAACTTTCTGCATCAATTGTTAAGCCATCATAAACATGAACTTCATAAAGAGGTTTTGAATTGGGAAAGGGAAAAGCTGGAGAAGTCATAAGACGGAACGAGGGTAGTTAATAATGACACGCACAAGCGCAGAAGTCGATCGGTGTTATAGTAGCCCAACCGATTCGTGAAATCCTGTAATCTGAAAGTACTGTAGCACGGCGATCCCAACTACAGAGTGCGTTCACAACTCAAATGATTCTGCTATAGGTGAATTGAAGCGATCGCATCCTGTCGCCCGATCTCCTATAAATTGCAGACAAGTCTAGCAAGTTGGTTAGAATTTTAGATCGAAGGTTTCGCGATCGATCTCTGACAAGGCGGCGATCGCTTAAGCCTACGATAACTAATCTTTGTTCTAACTCACCCCCTGGTAAGACGACGGACTTCCTTTAGATATCGGTAAACACAGAGGTGTTTTTACGGCGATCGCCCCAAACTGTCATAAAACTTTACCAATTGCGTTCTCGCGTGCGAATGTCACAAGGAAGAGCTGGACGACCATTCGGCAAAATCGAACCACAAAACTGTCCGGGTTCTATGATATCGAGATCGATAACCGCTCCCTCAAGATCGGCGTGTGCGAGATCGATGCCCGATAAGTTTGCCCCAGTCAAATTGATATGCTTCAAATTGGCTTCCCGCAAATCGGCATTTTCCAGGTTGGTTCCAATGGCGATCGCACCTTCAAGATTGGCTTCGCGTAAATCCGCACTGGCCAAGTTGGCTTCGCTTAAGTTCGCCTCAGCTAGCTCGGCGTTGCGTAGATTTGCCCCGCGCAAATCGGCATAACTCAACTGAGATGCAACTAAATTGACTCGTTCTAAGCGAGCGTTTCGTAAACGACTCCCTTCAAAGTCAATCTCAGATAAATTGGCGTCGGATAACTCAGCACCGGACAAATTCGCGTTGCGTAGGGTCTTCGGTCGGTTCGTCGAACCCCAGTTCACTGCACCCAAGACGGCATCTCGTAAATCGGCTCGGCTCAAATCGGCATCTGCTAACCGCGTCAGGCTCAAATCGGTCTCTTGCAGGTCGCTGTCAGCGAGGTTGGCCTGTTCGAGATCGACCCCTCGCAAGTCTACTTCTCGGAGATTCGCCCCTTGTAAATTGCTGCCCGTTAGTATCGCTTGTCTTAAATTAGCATCACGTAGGTCGGCCGCCTGCAAGTTTGCGGATGCGAGATTGGCAGCAAATAGATTGGCGCGACGTAAATCCGTACATTCGCTGTCACCATCTTCAACTTGCCAACAAGCCAACGTTGCGCCTTGCAAATCTGCATGAGACAGACGTGCCTCTCGTAGGTCGCTCCCACTCAACACCGCCCCGATAAGATTCGACCAGCTTAAATTGACCTCCCGTAGATCGGCACCTCTGAGTTGGGCTTCACGAAGATAACTGGTGAAGAGACTGGCTTCTCGTAAGTCAACTTCATCTAACTGAGCTTGCCATAGCCTTGCATTATTGAGGATGGACTCACGTAAGTCAGCTCCGTTTAACATCGCTCCATCTAAGAGCGATCGCTCCAAATTGGCTTCCGACAAATCTTCCCCTTCGAGAAATCGACCCGTCTGAGGCTCGTTAACAATCTCCCAGACTCTTCGCCATTTATGAGGTAATAACTCTGAATCCACCCGCATGCCGCGCAAGTCGCTTAACCGTAAGTCAGCCTCTCGTAAATCCGCACCTCTAAAATCAGTACGGCGTAAATCCACTTCTATGAAATCCGCCCGGTTTAAATCCGCACCTCTAAAATCACTTCCGCGCAAGTCACTGTCGCGGAAGTCAACTCGGTCTAACTCGGCATCGCGAAAATAGCTATCTCTTAACGTTTCCTCATCGACGTCGCAACGGCGGCAGTCTCGCTCTTCGAGAAGACGCTCGAGACGGTTGGCTCGAACAGGTGGTGCGACGACCGAATTAAAACTCAGACTAAAACTGAGTAAGACTATAATTTTTGAAATGTGCTTGTTCACGCTGAATTTGCATTAACTGGGACTAACTAGGTGGGTCTTCTGGATATACGGTGATTTTCGGTATCCAGCTCACGTGATATTCAAAGATCGAAGATTCGATTTTATGTAGTCTATAATAAGGTTTGCTGAAAAAGATGGTTGGTTGAGGTTGGGAACAGGAAACACCGGATCGGGGAACAGTTGGGAGAATTGGCGATCGTTTGTTTAATTTCCAGAGGAGAGAAAACGAGCGGGCTAAGTCTAGAGATACCTCCCTATCCAAAGTCTTGCACTTTCTCGAGCTCCAAAATGCGGGAACCCTTTCTTCGTCCAGTTTCTGGCTTTACTCAGTAAGCCCTATAATACCTTTTTTTATCACAAATCCAGAAGACCCAACTAGGTGGATTCGCGCTGCGGAGAAATATTGAGTAGTAATGAGGAGTAATGCTACTTTGGTTTTTGAATCCTTGCCACGCAAGGATTGTGACTGCTCAGCATCATTAGATTGCAGCACTACCCATGAGAAATGTCAAGATGGGTTAAGTTTATCAGGTTGGCTAACGGAGTTATATCTCGAACGGCACTGAAAACAACGACCAAACTGGTTAAGTTAGTAGGCTCTTCCGAACTTACTATGCAAGAAATCGCTGAAACCCTTACAGTATAAGAGTTTTTGCTAAACTGTATAAAAAGGCAGCTCAAATCGAGAAATCCCTTGCCAGATACAGGCTACAAGCATTTACCCTACACACCAAGGTCGGAAGAGCCAGTTAGTAAGATTTGCTAATGGCGTTAGATCCTCGATTGGATTGCTTATAAGGATCAGCTCTTTCAAGTGAGTGAAACTCGCTAATGGCGTTAGATCCTCGATTGAATTGTCACCAAGCCAAAGTTGAGTTCGATCGGCGAGTATCTCTTCAGCTCGATCGCATTCTAGCGTTTCAGCTTCTTCTAACAACACTTCAACAGTATGTCTCGCTTCTGGCGTTAACTGTTCTCGATTTCTGCACCAGTCAGCAAAGATCTGATATTCTTGAGAGTTAGATTGGGCTAAAACGCTGTCGTGACAAGCGATAACGGTGAAAATTGACAGTAAGCCAACAGTTATAATGTTTTTCATCGGTTGTTTCCTCTATTTAATTTAGACTCTGCAAGCGATCGATCTCTTTTTGCGGAAATTTGAAATTGGAAATTTATCTTTCAGAAATTTGTTCTGAACCACACCCTATCCGCAATGCGAATTCTCTTGCATCAAATTAGTGTCGATCGAAACCTGAAGATTAAAATCATAGCAATCCTACTTCATTTGTGGAAATTTACCTGTTGAAATTTCTATTCAAAGATCGGATTTTCTCTACAGATCCCCGGCATCTCCAAGATGCCGGGGATCTCATATGGCAATTTACCAACATGGGATTTTGCTACCAACCATTTAATACTGCTATAAATGACTCCCGATTGCGATCTCTTCAGAGTAATTTAAAAAGCCATTTATGTCTAGACTAGGGTATAGTTCAATCATTTTTTTTACAAACCACTAATCCACTTGTTCGTTTCGCGATCCGTGAGTATCCGTTGTGTGCGTTCGGCATCCGCTCTCGCCGCCGCCAAGAGATGTTTCATCTGTACGGCTTCTCTGTCTCGAGCAGCTTGAAAAGCCGAATCTAAGGCAATATTGGCAATATTTCCCCCAGCAACACTTAATTGAGCCAAACGCCGGTAGTTCAATCCTTTGGTAGGGGTTTGAGGGGGAAAGACTTTCTCCCAAATTTTGACTCGTTCTTCAGGGGTGGGGAAGGGAAATTTTATAATGAACTTCAATCGTCTTTCAAAGGCTGTATCGAGCGAATCTTTGAGGTTGGTGGTTAAAATGGCGACTCCGGGATAGGTTTCGAGTCGTTGTAAGAGGTAACTCACTTCTTGGTTAGCATATCGATCGCGAGCTTCTTTAACTTGTCCGCGAGCGCCAAATAAAGCATCGGCTTCATCAAATAACAGAACGACACCCCCAGTCTCTGCGATATCGAAAATCTGTTTGAGATTTTTCTCGGTTTCACCAATATATTTACTAACAATTTGACTGAGATCGATGCGATAACAGTCGAGGTTGAGTTCTTTGGCAATCACTTCAGCGGCGGTCGTTTTTCCCGTACCACTTTGTCCGGTAAATAACGCACACAAGCCTAAGCCTCTCGAATTTTTTTGGGCGAAACCCCATTGATGGTAAACTGAGGCGCGATGCCGGGCGATCGATACGATTTCTTCTAAGCGAGAAATACAGTTTTGCGGTAAGACGAGATCGTCCCAGTTGAGAGGTGTTTCAACTCGTTGAGCGAGACGATCGAGTTGTTGGCGAGAGTGAAGGCGGCAGTTTTCCCAAATGCGATCGGCGAGTTCTTCGGGAGACTGGGTTGGCGGGGTTTGGCGACCGAGAATTTCGATTTTTTGAGGGGGTAAAACAAATCGATCGGCGATGAGGTCGAGATATCGAGATCGATATCGATATAGTCTCGTAATAAATTGCGTAGTCGATCGATCGCTGCCATCAATTCAGCAAGGTGGGTGGCTTCGTCCATTTGGGCAACTCCTGATTGGGGTCAAAACCTGATTAATTGTTTTAGCTTAACGTCTTAAGTTACTTTTATTAAAGTAAATTTCAAGTTCTATCCTAAATTTTAGTAAGCTTGGCTAAGGTTTAAAATATGTAAAGTATAAAAAAACATAATTTCTTTAAAAAAGTTAATATTATATTTGTCTCGATCCCAAGAAAATTACTATAATTGATAGACTTGCAAGAAGATAAGCTGATATGAGGTTCGCGATAATTTAAAATAATTTTTACTTATCGTATTGAAGTCACATAGATCCGTTGAGTTATGGAGTCCAACAAGTATGTCTGAGTTTCAGCGTGTTCCCCCATCGTCTAAAACCTCCGACGCTCACGTCCCCCAAAGCTCTCGATCGAATTCCAAGTCATCTCAAAAGGACGCTTTGAACCAACCTTCGATGGAAGGGTTATCTTTTCCCGAGCGTTCCGATCTGCCTCTGACTCGCGAGCAAGCTGAGGCTAAACAATCTAAAAATCAGAAGGGAGAAGAGGAATATCAACTAGTAGATCCTTCATATCGAGCATCTGCAGGTCAAACAGACCCTCAAGCAATAATTGGTATAGAAAGGTTAATCGATTTAGTAGAAGAGGTAGAGGAAAGCTACCCTGATGATACTCCTGCACAAATTGTTACGCGAATTCGCCAGTTATACTACAGCTACCTTGGATTCGATGAGTTATTACCCAATGCTGACAACACTGAAAGACTTAATAGAGCAAACATTAGGGCGGGTGCGGCTCAGTACACCGAACGCCGAATAGTTAGACCGCAATCTGAAAGTCAAGGGGAATTCAGAATACTCGGACAAAGTGGGGTTAGCCAGGAAACCTACGATCGCTTAACTGCAAAAGCTGATGAAAATGCACAAGGAGATAACCCATCCCCTTATATTCTCCTTGAAAATGGCGAACAAGTTGATTTGGGACACTTACTACTAACTTTAGACGCTCTAATCCATCCAGGTTCATCTTCTCCTTTCACTGACTATAATGTTCCCACTATCGATCCGGCTTCTTGGGTAGCTGACATCGGGATTTCCTCTGTGTGGATGTCTTATCATTTGATGAACGATCGACCACATCCCGAGGTCAAGGCAGATATAGAAAGTCCCAATGTTGATGCTTATTACAATGCTTCTGCTCCTGAAGAAGATTTATTAGGAAATGCTGATGGTTTCGGACTTTTTAAAGATTGGGACAATTCTCCTTTGTCAGTAGTTTTAAGACGCTACTACCTTGGAGAGCAAGGAAGTGTTCAACCTGGACAAAGCAGACGCTGGGAAACATTTTGCCGGTTGAGTCAGTTCGTTGTCTCAGAAGGAAATCGACTAGTCTGGATAGCCGATCGAAATCAGCTTATACAGAGAATTAATAACTTTTGTGACCTTTACTTCTATGGAAAGTTGAGTGCAGAAATTACAATGCTTACTGGACATAGAAGACCGCCCAGATCCTGGTCTTATACAGGAACAATGTTAGACAAATTTCTTGAATATGTAAGACGAAATTTAATCAACGAAAGAGGGGAAAATATATAACATGATGAGAACAGTGTATAGATCGCTTCGGAGGTTTGCCAAATATTTCTTAACCGTTTTGATTTCTGTGTCCGCCATACTCGGATCTAGTATGGCTTCTCTATATCTCAGTAAGCTAGTCGCTGGGAGAAGGTATCATACTGATGCAGGAATAGGACTCACTCATCGATATGAAAATTCAGACTTAGCTTTTATTGTAGGATTTCTCGGATACATCATAATATTACCCACCATTTTATTCTTAATTAAACAACGGTTAAACTCTGAGAATGAGATTCCGTATCAGATCGGAACATTTTTAGGAATTCCTTATGTTTTGTTTCATATCCTTCTATTGGTATTAAATTATGGAGGGTAGGTAATGCCAGATTACTGATGTCCTGACAAAAATTTAAGCTGGAGAGGTGAGATAAGATGAAAGTTCCTATAGCCGTTAGGTAGAGGCGTTGAAAATAACTTAGTGACGGTAGACAACCCCTGGATAAAATGGGTGGTACTGCATTCTAGTGATGCTGGTAAATCCCAACCCTCCTTTAGCAAGGGTTCAAGAGTAAAAGTAGTATTACTGTTCGTTACGACCCAAAATGTATAGATCGCTTCGGAGGTTTGCCAAATATTTCTTAACCGTTTTGATTTCTGTGTCCGCCATACTCGGATCTAGTATGGCTTCTCTATATCTAAGTCAGTTAGCTGCCGGGAGAAAGTATCCTACTGATGTAGGAGTGAGAGGAGCGTATCAATATCAAAATCCAGACTTAGCCTTAATCGTCGGATTTTTTGGATATATGCTGATTTTAGTTATGCTTTTATATTTAATACAAAAACGGTTGAGTCCTGATAATAAGATTCCCACTTGGACAGGAATTATATTTGGAAGTTTTTGTTTTTTTGCTCATGTCTTCATATTAATATTAAATTATGGAGAGTAGGTAATGCCATATTTAGGTAGTGCCAGATTACTGATGTACTGACAAAAGTTTAAGCTGGAGAGGTGAGATAAGATGAAAGTTCCTATAGCTGTAAGGAAAACGTTTTGTAGCTTTGACACTCCTCATCTCTTTGGCTTACGTGGAGGACACTTTAACGGGCATCAAAATTTGCGAAAAAAGGAGCGAGGATTATGTCGTTCGTCCCGCCGAAAAAGAGCGTAAATATAAAAGACATAGTCATTTTTATACGGGGAATCGAGCGCAAGCTTGGTTGCACTCTCTTGAAGTCTTTGCTGAAGCCGCTCAAGAATTTATACGGTTATGTCCCCAAAAACGGGTCAATTATCTCAAGGGTCAACGGGCTGTAACTCTTGTTCAGTCTGCATTATAGACTCTTTGTCTCTCCCACAGGCACAAAACAATCTTCAAATCATATCAGATCGCGCCTCTTTTCCTACTGGTATTCCTCTCCCCCCCCCATCCAGAAGTGCTACAGTCTCCAGTAATTTACTTTGAGTATTGGGAAAAAACAGCTAATGGGTATGGCGAGGTAACGAAGGAGGAGAGAAAATTTGAGACAGTTGTCAAGGTCTTCAGTATTTTAGGAACTTTTCCAGCAGAGGTAGCTGAACGACACGGACTTGTTGTACCATATTTTATAACTAATGTTCATTATGCATTGTACTCCTCAGATGACTTGGGGAATAGCTTTCTGAAAATGGAATTTGAAGCATTCGATCGACATCAGGAACAAACCAACGGCTCTTATAGCATAAACTCGAATATGTATGCTAGATTTGTATCTGCAGACGCTCGAGTCTTTGCCTACGATTTCGTGACTGTTCTTAGCCGTGCAGGAAATTTATACACTGATTCCATGAACATTGCACAGCAACACGATAGGTTTTAAATCGCTTTTGAGACGACGGATAATGATACTATTAAAATAGTAGTTGTAGATCGTTATGAGATGGATTCAGCAGTTCCATGGGGTTGAAACATCATCGAAATCAAGAAGAAGAATGGGTAGTGCTGCACTCTAATGATGCTGGGCAGTTACAATCCTTGCATGGCAAGGATTCAAAAACCAAAGTAGCATTACTCCTCATTACTACCACAAAAATAACTTAACTGACTCTGCTCGATGCGATGCCGTTGATATTCTCTGTGGGATACTCATGAAATCCATATCTCGACGGTGCAGTGCGATCGCCGCGATCGCTGGACTGACCTTCCTGGCTGTTCCCTTAGCTGCCCAAGAACGCCAAGTCGATGACTTTGAGATCGAAGATTACGAATATTGGGCTGATTTGTGCAACGAACTCGAGCGTGCCGAAAAATATCCCGAAGCTGTAGATGCTTGCGAAACCGCTATCGAAATTCGGCCGGGACGCAAGCGACGCACGATTCCCGTGTGGGTCAGTCGGGGCAATGCCTTGCGCCATCTTGGTAACTCCGAAGAAGCGATCGCCTCTTACAACCACGTTCTCGACATCAACCCTGACTATTCGCTGGTGTGGATGTATCAATGCGAAATTTTACTGAACGAAGGACGCCAAGAACTGGCACTGGCCGCCTGTGAACGAGCGTTAGAAGCGGATGGAAACTGGGGCGATCGCTCTCCGGCAGTGGCGTGGCGTATCCGAGCCTTGGTTTATCGCGATCGTGCGCGTCTTCGCATCCGAGAGACTCGAGCCTTACGAGAGCAGTTATTAATTGCCGTCGCTGGTCGAGAGCCAACGATCCTCGATGACAATGCCACCGACCCACAAAATGCCCTAGTAACCTATGACGCTGAAGCCGCGATCGCTGACCTGGACGACATTTTGCGAGATCTCGACGATGCCAGTCTATCCTACGAACGCGCCCTGACCCTGGAGCCGAATTATTCCTTAGCCTGGGCGCAACACTGCGAATCCCTCACCGAAATTGGTCGCGTGCAAAAGCTCAAAGCCCTGATTTCTGGGCAAAGCGTTGAGGGTGAGTTAGGGGAACTCTTCGATGCCCTCTACGAATCGGCTTTAGCCAGTTGCGACACGGCGATCGCCCGAAATCGTAACTGGGAAGACCTCACTCCTGCAATTGCTTGGGCGCACAAAGCGAAAGTGTTGGTCGCCTGGGCAGATCGTCAGCCCGACTTTAGCCGCTACGCTCGCTACTTAGAAGCGGCCGCGAACGCTTACGAGCAGGCGTTAGCCATCGATCCCGAGTTTGCACAAGCATGGGTCGATCAGGGGATTTTGTTGCAAACGCTCGATCGCCCCGAGAAAGCTCTCACCTCTTATAACGAAGCCTTAGAACTGATCCCAGAGTCCTCGCGGACATTAGCCTATCGGTGCGAGGTTCTCAACCAGTTAGGAGATAGCGAAGCCGCTCTCGAATCCTGCGATCTGGCCTTAGATGGCGATCTCGACTGGACGATTGAAAACGTCGCTCAAGCCTGGAACCAGCGTAGTGCAGCTCTCATTGGTTTGGGAGAGTACGAAGCAGCGTTGGAGTCTGTCGAACGGGCGATCGCCTTATACGACCCCAATCTTTTAACCCAAGTTTATACTGCTCCAGATGCCAAGCTCTCTTTCGACACCGAGACCGACTTTCCCACCGTCGATCCTCGACTGATTCCCATTCCAGAGGAGCCGTTAGCGCAATGTTCGGAAATTGGCACTCTCCGCGCTCGGGCCAGACAAGACTTTAACCGCAATCTCGATCGCTATCGGCGAGCCTTAAACAACAAAGCCGTTAGTTTGTGGCACTTAGGACGATATGAAGATGCCAGACTCTACGCTCAACTCGCTCTGAGTCCTCAAAGTATTCGTTCGATCGGTGTCTCGCTCGCAGAGACCGATCGCAAAGCTCGCCAAGCAATTGCCTGTAACTACCCTGAAGCCTGGTTTAACTACGGTCGTATCTTCAGCCAACTGGGTAACTTCTCGTTAGCGATACAGGCTTACGATCTGGCTGTAGAAACTTATAGTCTTTATCTTGCTCCGGAATTGTCGAATGTTTCGGCACAGTCCGATCGATATGGAGTTATCTCAGCCTGCAACTTCTTTTTAGGACAAGGTAATCGTTTAGATACGTTAACCCAAGCCCAAGCTCGTCACAATCAGAGGTGTTTCAGTATCTATCTCAATCAAGGCGCTGCTTGGCTGCAAGGAACTTGTCAAGATTTTGTCAGTTGTCAAGAAGCCAAAGAAAGTCTTGAAAAGGCTGTACAGTTACAACCCAATTCATTTGCGGCTTTATATAATTACGGACTAGCTTTAACTGCAAATCGTGAGTATGCTGAAGCTATCGTTATCCTCGATCGCGCCGAACAACTGCTCGATTCCGACGACTCCGCGACGAGCGATCGCTTAATGTTCGCTCGTTCCAATACCTTATACCGCTGGGCTGATTTTTTAACCGATGAATCTACTGAAGACATCACGGGCTTGAACGAAGCCTTAAGTCTCGTTGAAGATGCGTTGCAGCTCAATCCTCAATACTCAGAAGCAATCCAGTTGCGCGATCGCTTATTACGAAAAATATCTGAATTATCCAATACCACTGAAACGCTCTAAAGTCCTCAAAATCATAGCATCTTAAAACAATGGCTTTTAGTTACTTAAGAAAAGAAATCAAAAAAGGAAGACAGTCATTTATTCAGGCGGCGCAGCAAGCTAGACAAGTCAACAGCTTCGTTAGTAATCCCATTACTTTTTGTTGGCGGGTAATACGTCAAGGATTTAATAACTGGCTCAACGCTAGCGATCCTCCCGAAAAAAAAGCTTCTGAAGAGCGTCACAGTTCTCAGCCTTTAAATGATGAGACTAAACCTTCCACTCACACAGGAAGAGACGAGGTTAATGAGGGTAAACGTCTCGAGCAAACCACATTAGAGGGTCTCAACTTTATCTATATTGTTGCAACCGAGAATTTAGCAGAAGATCTATCTCGAACACAAGTTGAAAAACAATATATTTATGGCGGCTATAAACAGGCTCGAGATTCTCAGCAAGAACAAACTACTTCGACACCAATTTTAATTAAAAAAGTGCGGCGCGATCGCTATGAAGAAAGCGATCGTCAGTTTCAATCCTTGAATAAGAAGATTCAAGATTTAGATCGAGAGTATGACGAAGCACTTAAGTTTCGTATTTTACTGCCTCGCGAGTTTATCTATCATTCTGAAACACCCCATTTCATTTATATTATTTACGACCTCGAAGCAACCCATATTTCAAATACCAATTTAAAAACTCTGGAAAATCATGAAAAAATGAGTCCAATTCAGATCGATGGTATGCTTAAAGACATTTGGCAAAGTCTAGAGCATTTACATAATCGCCTCCAGTATCCCGAAAACTTATCCATCGCTCACGGAAATATTTCATCTCAATCGTTTCTAATTTCTCAAGATGAAAAAGTTTATATATGGCAGTTGGGATTATGGCATAAGCCCATTGCACTACCCCATCACGATCGCCGACAAGTTACTTCAAAAATATCTATTACTAGAAATCAACAAAAACTTCGTAAAAGTGGCGATCTCGAAAAGCGTAAAGACATTAGAGATGTCGGTCAAACGATAAAGTCTTTAATCTTGGATGAATATAAATTTCAAAATTCAATTTTTTACGACTATATTAGCCGAGTTGCAAGCGGCTATTACACAAGCTGCAAGGAAGCGCATAAAGAGCTACGAAACTTAAAAATACCGCAGCAAGAATTTCAAGAGCCTGATTCCTTCTCGGAATTGCTTCCAGCCTCTTTTACTCCACCACAAGTTAAATCTAGGTTTCAATCGAAGAGATTCAAACTTGTCGTATTGCTGATTGTTTTGTTTTTTAGTGGATTGGGAATTGTTTTATCACTCCGAGATGTTAGCCTGAGTGAAATTACAGTCAGAACTCCATCTCTACATGAATTTAGCCAACAATGTTCGCTCGATCGAAATAGCGAGGCGTCCTATAAGTGTCAAATCAAAGAAGTTTATGCTTCAATAACTTCCAGCGTTAATATACTCTACTCAGAAAGCGTCAACCATATTGTACCCTTGCTTCAACAAGAGATAGAAGCTCGACAGGGTCAAAACTTACCCCCTAAACTGAATTGGCTAGAACGTGAAATCGATCGGTCTTTAGAGGGTGAAAATATCGTTTTAGAGGCAAGTCTTTTACCTGAAATCAAAAATGAAGATCGGGTCGTTGCTTATGATGGCTTAGCTATTTTTGTCTCTCATGAGTTATCAATTCAAAACAATTTTGGTGAAATTTCATTTGAATCTTTACAAGATTTATACGAACAAAGAACCATAGAAGTTACCCAGGAAGATGGGGGAAAACTGCAAATTTCATTAAGACTACCTCCCAACCCAGAATTCAATATGTTGCTTGAAAGTTTATTGAGTGGAACGCGTCTTGATGAAACTTCATTAGAGCTAGCAGATAATCGTGCTTCCGATCTAAATAATTATATCGGTGAAATAGTTAACTCTCAAGAGTTACTGATCGGAGTTGCCCCGATTAGTGCGATTTTTGGGCAGTGCCAAATCTATCCTTTAGCCATTGTTAAAGATAGTGCCAGTGTCCAACCCTTGATAGACACTTACAACCGAGCGATTACGCCAGAAACTGAGTTATGCGATGATAAAGGTGGATACTGGGCGAATTTTGAGGCATTGGCTGCACCGACCTCTACAGCAAAATCATATCCGTTGAGCTATGCTGTCGTCGTAAGCAGTACAGATACGTCAGACAATTCCCCCTCAATGATTGCCGATCTCTTTCGGACTAACGAAGCCCAAAGCTTATTCCGCTCTTTCGGTTTAGTGCCTTGTCGGTTTCCCGATGGAGAAGATCGATGTCAGCTCTCTAGATCGTAAAGTCATCTGTGACGATTGACCGTATATTTCCCTAACCACCCTTAGAATAGAGAATCCAGATCGTGTCACCCCCCCCTCCCTCCCATCGCCAACACCAAGACCGAGACATCCAAAAAATTCTTGACGATCCAATTTTGTTGAGAAAGCTGAGCGATCTCGTCTTTGATTTGTTGGCTGAAGATATCCGAAATCAATGCGATCGCCAACCTAATTATTGGGGTAAATAATCGCTTGCTTATTTTGTTTATCAAAAAATTTGGGTCTAAAACCCCGCCCCCTTCGACTTGGCTCACTTCGACAAGCTCACTTCGACAAGCTCACTTCGACAAGCTCACTTCGACAAGCTCAGTGCAAGCAGTGCAAGCAGTGCAAGCAGTGCAAGCAGTGCGAGCAGGGCAAGCCTTCTAGGGCGGCTTTTGACAATCCTGTTTTTTGTGCTAAAATATTTAGAACAATCAAGTCAAACGACGATGCTTGTTCTCGAGTTCAAAGTCAAAGGTAAACCCCACCAATACGCAGCGATTGACGAAGCGATCCGAACTGCACAGTTCGTTCGCAACAAGGCACTGCGCTATTGGATAGATAACCGAGGTGTTAACAAATACGACCTCAACAAATACTGTCGAGTCCTGGCTCGAGAGTATGGCTTTGCCCGAGAACTCAACAGCACGGCTCGTCAAGCCTCAGCCGAACGCGCTTGGTCGGCAATTTCTCGTTTTTTCGAGAACTGTCGCAAGTCTGTTCCTGGCAAAAAAGGATATCCCAAGTTCAAGAAAAACAGTCGTTCCGTTGAGTATAAAACTTCAGGTTGGAAGTTACTCGACCCCAAGCATATTGTCTTTACGGATAAGAAAAATATAGGACGACTAAAACTGGTTGGAACTTGGGATTTGGCGTTTTACAGTACAGAACAAATCAAACGGGTTCGACTGGTTCGCAGAGCCGATGGCTATTACGCTCAGTTCTGCGTTAGTGTCGAGGTTCGAGAAACACTCGAACCGTCAGGAAATACTGTGGGTTTAGATATCGGACTCAAGAAGTTCTACACCGATTCAAACGGAGAATGCGAACCGAACCCGAGGTTTTACCGAAACGCCGAGAAAAAGCTGAAACGCGCTCACCGAAGGGTGGGCAAAAAACAGAAAGGCTCTGCCAACCGAAGAAAAGCCGTCAATCGACTCGGGCGAGTACACCTCAAAATAAGTCGGCAACGTGAAGAACACGCCAAGAGACTGGCGCGTTGCGTCATCCAATCTAACGATCTGGTGGCCTACGAAGATTTGAGGATTAAGAATCTGGTGAGAAACCACTGTCTCGCCAAGTCGATTCACGATGCGGGTTGGTATCAGTTTAGGAAGTGGCTCGAACAATTTGGAGAGAAGTTTGGCAAGATTACCGTGGCGGTGAATCCTGCCTATACCTCTCAAAAATGTTCGAGTTGTGGTGCGATCGTTCAAAAATCTCTTTCGACGAGAACCCATGTTTGTCAGTGTGGTTGTGAGTTAGACAGAGACCATAACGCCGCACGCAACATCCTGAACGCTGCCTTGAGTACGGTAGGGCATACCGGAACTTCGGTTCGGCTTCGCTCACCGAGCGCAGTCGAGGTGAACGCTTCTGGAGATTTGACCGCTACTTTGGCTGGTGCAAACCTGTCAGAGCAAGTCGGATCGCTGAAGGAAGAATCCTCACGCCGTGATAGCTGAGGAGTGTCAAACTGACGTAAAAAACATCATGGTTAATTCCTACAACGGCGCCAAAGCTAACTTAGAAAACGCTTATTCTCAAACAGCAGACGGTCGAATGACAGCACACGCCTTGAATTACGTTCTGTCAAATTGCTTTTACGTGGAAATAGATAATAATATTACCGCCTGCTTTTCCGAGTGTTCTGGGCTAAGCGTTGATATTCCCGCCGAACCCCATTTCGAGGGCGGACAAAATAATCGCCAACATCTTCTCATCGGTCAAGCCAAATTCAGTGAAGTGACACTCAAACGGGGCGTCACGAACGATTTGACATTTTGGAACTGGATGAAGAAGACCCTAGAAACTCAAAGCCCCGAGAGACGCAACGTCAACATCTTAGTCTTCGATCGCGCTGGCGAAACCATGCAATCCTGGTATTTACACAACGCGATCGCCGTCAAATGGGCAGCTCCCGCCCTTCAAGCCGATGCAGATAGCGTGGCGATCGAAGAGTTAACCTTGGCTTACGAAGGGATAGACGTTAGCGGTCGCGGCTAAGACTCAACGACTCTGTGGGTAGACATCGCGATCGCTCTAACCCGCCTTTCCCTAAAGACTCAGCCTTTTGGCAATCGCTCTAACTTCTGACTAGAAATTCCCTCGATGCTGCAACTTCCGCCTCTCGGCAAGCATACCTGGTTAGGCTCGACACCACTGTTGGCGAGCCGTACTCCATTAGGCCAGTTGCAGGCTTTAGGAGCCGCCTCGCGATCGCCGTTATTAGAGTTACCGAGTTCGGGAATACCGGAATTTCCCAGTTTTCCGGCTTTTCCCGGCTTTCCCTCCGAACGGCAGGTTTCCGATAACTTATCGACTCCCACCAACGCCTCGCCACCCACACCGACCGTTCCCGATCTCGATGCACTCCCCTTACAAGAAATTGCCTCGGCCGGTTTGTTACCGTCTTTCCCTTCTATTGCCCCTCCTCAGAGATCCCTCGTCAATCCTTCAATCCTCGAAACCGCTCGTCGCTTCCTTCCCTCAAGCTTGAATCCTCCCTCTGTTCCCCTACAGCGAAACACGCCGTCGTCTCCGTCCCCTGAAAGCTCTAACGCTCCCCCCGCCGTCGATGAGGAAAGTCTCGAAGATTCAGCGACTTTACCCGCTAACTTAGGTGTGTCTCCCCTTCAGCTTTCTCCGAACTCCACTGAGGAGCTAGCCCCCTCCACCTCACCTTCAGGTGAGGCGGGAGAGCCTTCTGTCCCCCCCGTACAAGCATCTCCCGAATCTAAAGCCATTGCACCGTCTTCTACCGATGGCAGTTCAGTTGCACCGAGAACTTCGCCACCCCCCACCTCCCTACAGCCCTTCCCTTCAACGTCCCCAGATACCCCTTCCGTTCAACGGCACACTCCCAGCATTCAGGAGTCGGCGATCGATAGCACTGCTGACTCCTCGGAAACTGAAACTAAAGCTGGTAATCCAGAACCTCTAAGCAACAGCGATACCCAACCCACTCCCATCGCGCCTAAGTTAGACTCGTCCCCCCCAACCTCACCTCTAACTCAGCCAGACGCCCCAGTCCAGCACCAACTCGACCTACCCGAAAAGG
>NZ_KB235962.1:610414-616497 GCF_000332355.1 Baaleninema simplex PCC 7105 | reverse complement strand
TTATCTGAAGACTCTCAGGCTGTCTCGGCTGAGAACGCACCAATTCAGCCACAAGTTGATATTCAAGCTGTTAACCCAGAACCTCTGAGCGACAGCGATACCCAACCCACTTCCATCGCGCCTAAGTTAGACTCGTCCCCTCTAACCTCACCTCTAACTCAGCCAGACGCCCCAGTCCAGCACCAACTCGACCTACCCGAAAAGGCTTCCCCCGAGTCGGAAACCGTTCGACGGCAACCCCTCTCGCCGGAAACCTCTGACAACAGCCAAGTTACCTCGGGGTTATCTGAAGACTCTCAGGCTGTCTCCGCCGAGAACGCACCAATTCAGCCACAAAGCGATACAGCTAGCCAGCTAAACCGACCCCAAACTCGACCGGTCGAGAACCCAGCTTTGCAGCCTGCTACCGATCCTGTAGTCAATCCCGAATCATCTCCACAATCTCCTCACCCTCGACAACACTTCTCAGACTCTCCATCCATTGAGGACACACGCCCAACGTTTGAAGAGTCTCATGCGGAAAATCGTTTTGATAACGTACCCCTTCAAGCCTCACCGTTAGAGCCAACAGAAACCGTCGTTGCTCCAGCTTCGGAGACTTCTGCCGAAGTGTTACCAAGCGAGGGACTTGAGGCCGCAGATGCCGATCGCTCTACCATCACTCTGACGCCAGAACCTTCTGGGGAAAGCTCAGAAGTCATGAGTCGGCCGACGATTCAACCTAGCACTGATTCAGTTGCCAAGGAAACCTCCCAGACGCCTCCTTTCCCTTCCCCTCATCCCACCACTCCAACGACTCCAGAAGTTCGCCGTCAAACCGAAACCTCTATACTTCCAACTCCTCCCTCTCCCAGTCCAGAGGTATCGGCGTCTGCGGAGGAAACAGCCGTTCAAACATCTCCGAGTCAAGATTCCTCAAATGTCGAACAAGGGGAGTCGAGGATTATTCCTCATCCCCCCGCCTCCGATCCTCCCAGGGAAACGATTCATCGTTCCCCCGACTCCCCAGAACGTCGAATTTCTAGACTCCCCGAACCGGCAGCCGATCGCGATCGCCCAGCCAACCTAAATATCCAGCAGACTAAAGTGGATGCGGCTCTCGAACCATCTGCCCCCCAAGCATCTGTCGAATTGCCTGAGCCAGGGTTAGAATCGTCTCCCGAAGCTGCGGAGGTGAGTTCGGTCGATCCGATCGCGCAACCACAACCACTTCGTCGCTCCAACAACCCATCAATCCAACTCCAAACGGAAGCGGAGGAACTCCTCGGGGATTCTCAAGATAGCCAGTGGTCGAGTCCCGAACAGCTACCTCAAACCCCTTCTGACGAAACCCGCGATCGCTCTGGAGCTCAACCGCTCGTCCCCAGCTCGAAGTTTAATCTGACGCCTGCGATCGCAACCCACCTCGGTCAAAACATTCCCCAAGTTCAGCCGATGGAAGTGGCGAACGTTCCGGAGCGTTGGTCGAACCTCGAAGAGTTAATCGAGCCGACAACGGCGGTGACAGCTCTAGAAACGCCCGAGAGTTGGGACAACTTGACGCAGCTCGTTGCAGGTAGCGACAATGACTCAAAAGCAGCAGCGAAAAGCGGCTCGCTCAGTTCGGAATCTAAACTGGAGACTCGTCCAGACACCCCAACTCAGAGCGCAACCGCTTCGTCTTTAAGTTCGCCCCTTTCGAGTAGCAGTGCCGAAGTTGGAGCTTCTGAATCTCTAGAGGGCAGTCAACTCGGCGAAATCGCTCAACAAGTCTACATGCAGCTTCGCCGAAAACTCGTGTTAGAACAAGAACGAGAAGGGCGTATCATTCCGAGTAGCTCACCTTGGGCAGACATTAACCATCATCCTTTAATTGTAGGAAGAAAACGTAAAGCAAATCCAGAAGACAATCTGGAGTCCAAGCTTTTAAACCTGCAATTTAGCCGTGCTTTCAATCGTCTCACAACGGAAGTTGACCATCTTATTCGCTTGCGAGTCGAACGGTTGAAAGAGCGAATATTCCCGTAGTTTATTGAATTGGAGAATCGACCGTGCCATCAAATATGTCCCAACTCCAGAAAGCGAGACTGATTCCTAACGACCCAGCTCCGCCCATTGAATTTATGTTCAATCCCACTGAGTTAACTTATGATATGAGTGTTGAGGTGGCGGATAATCCCGGTGCTAGGAGTGAAAATAGCGGTAAATCAAAAACCAGCTTTTCTAACATTAATCCCGTAACACTGACGATTAGTAACATTATTTTCGATACTTACCAAGACGGTACTAGTGTCGTCGATACTTACATCGCGAGTTTAAAAAAAGCAGTTGAATTTGCTCCAGGGACTCAGCGGACGCCGATTTATACATTTGTATGGGGCGATCGCATTTTGTTGCGTCGCTGCTTTCTCGAACAACTGAACTACAAACTCACCATGTTTTTACCCAGTGGTATTCCTGTTCGAGCGAAGATTGATAGCTTAACGCTGAAAGAAGCCGACGAAGGCTCCGCTGTTGTGGGAATGGCGATTGAGGCGATGAATGCGATGAGTAGTGGACGAGCAGTTTCCAATAAACTACGCGAAAAAGATAGTATCGAGTCGCGATCGCTCAACAGTTATAAAGATCGTGTTCTCAATCAACTTGATAATACTTCTGAGACTGTTAACAACTTGGTCGAGGAGCAACTTGGAAATCAATTCAAAAATACCTCCAATCTTCTCGACAATCTTGTCGATCGGGGTTTCGACTATGCAGATAAAAAGCTCAACAGGTTTTAGCTCTTAATTCCTGAAATATTCACAAAAATCTAAGTGCAATGCAACGTTATACAATGAGAGAATCATGAGAGAAGCAAGCAGACTTTGATGACTTGGCTGCGATCGTTACTGGTGCGATCGCATCAGTAATAGCCGATTAAAACTACACCCCTGAATACCCTAATCCTAAAAACTTAAAAGCTATGGCAGGTACTTATCGATCTCTCATCGATCTCAAAATTGGCGGCAGCCCGGCTTCTCCAGAACTGATAGAAGATATCATTCAAGTGACCGTTGAAGAGAGCTTACATATTCCATCGATGTTTGTCATTGCCATCAAAAATGACTATTTTCCAGGTGGGAAAGCCGAACGAGCCTGGAAACATCAAAACATCATGAAAATTGGCGAAGAAGTGCAGATCGGCTTTGTCGCGAGTACCACGGAATCTCCTTCATTTAATCAAGAAGAAAAAGATAGTATTTTCAAAGGAGAGATTTCGGCAATCGAAACACACTTTACCGAGCGATCGCAAGCTCCCATTATCATTCGAGGATACGACACCTCTCACCGACTGCACCGAGGTCGCTGGAACCGCTCGTTCCAAAACGTGACCGATACCGATGTCGTTAAAAAAATCGCCCAAGAAGCAGGAATTGAAATTGGCAAAGTTGAAAATAGCGGCATTCCCCACGAATATTTGTTTCAGCAAAATCAAACCAACATGGAATTTTTGCGAGAAAGAGCTGCACGATTGGGATTTGAGTTGTTTGTCAGTGATGGAAAATTAAATTTTAGAAAACCCAGCAAAGATGAAAGTCTGAAGCTAAAATGGCTCAAAGATATCGACAACTTTAGAGTGCGAGTTTCTAGTTCGGAGCAAGTTAAAGAAGTCGAGGTTCGCGCTTGGGATTATAAAGCTAAAAAAGCCATTGTTTCTAAAGCCAATCAGGCTACAGTGATGACCGAAACCCAGAATGGTGAGGGCAGCCAATACAGCGCCCCATTCAACGGGAAACCAAAAGATCCCACCATGCGCGTCATCGATCGCCCCGTTAGCTGCGCCAAAGAAGCCGAGACAATTGCCCAATCTCTCTTTAACGAACTCGGAGGACAATTTGTTTACGCCGATGCGAGAGCTGAAGGGAATCCAAAACTGCGCCCCGGTCGAGTTGTCGAACTCGAAGAAATGGGAAAACATGACGGTACATACTACATTACCGAAGCCCGCCACACCTATTTCGAGCGTATTTACAAAACTGACTTTAGCGTTCGCGGTTTACGCAACGACAACTTATTAAACACACTCTCGCCTCCGCAACGTCTCCAACCCGGTCAAACTTGTTTGATTGGTATCGTGACCAATAACGCCGATCCCGAAGGCTTACATCGCGTTAAGGTTCAATTTCCCAGTCTCACCGAAGAACACGAAAGTCATTGGGCGCGAGTTGTCTCGATGGGAGCTGGAGCCAAGCGGGGTTTCGATTGGTTGCCCGAAGTAGACGACGAAGTTCTCGTGGCTTTCGAGCATGGTGATATTCATCGTCCTTACGTGATCGGTGGCGTCTGGAACGGTCAAGATGCTCCGCCTGAAAACGTCCAAAGCACAGTTGTCGATGGGAAGGTCAGATTGCGGACTTTAAAAACCACAAGTGGCCACCAAATTCAATTGGTTGAAGAAGATAAAGATTCGAGCAAAAAAGGAATCTATATTCACACAAAAGATAATCGAAAATTGGAGATTAATGATAGTGGTCAAAAAATTACCATAACTACTTCTAAAGGACAAACCATTGAGTTAGATGATAGTTCTGGTAGTGTCAGTATTCAGTCAAACTCTGAAATCGCCTTAAATTCTAAAGCGATTAAACTGATGGTTCCGGGTAGTACCATGGAGCTAGGAGGCTCTGAAGTCAATATTCAATCATCTACAACTGTGAATATTAGCGGTGGAGCAACGGTTAATGTCAAAGGCGGTGTCGTTAATGTTGAAGGAGGTATGATAAAACTAAACTAGAACAGCTTGGCTTATTTATGCCAAGTATTTATCAAAAAATTTGGGTCTAAAACCCCGCCCTTCTAGGGCGGCTTTTGACAATCCTGTTTTTTGTGCTAAAATATTCAGAACAATCAAGCTAAACGACAATGCTTGTTCTCGAGTTCAAAGTCAAAGGTAAACCCCACCAATACGCAGCGATTGACGAAGCGATCCGAACCGCACAGTTCGTTCGCAACAAGGCACTGCGCTATTGGATAGATAACCGAGGTGTTAACAAATACGACCTCAACAAATACTGTCGAGTCCTGGCTCGAGAGTATGGCTTTGCCCGAGAACTCAACAGCACGGCTCGTCAAGCCTCAGCCGAACGCGCTTGGTCGGCAATTTCTCGTTTTTTCGAGAACTGTCGCAAGTCTGTTCCTGGACACAAAGGATATCCCAAGTTCAAGAAAAACAGTCGTTCCGTTGAGTATAAAACTTCAGGTTGGAAGTTACTCGACCCCAAGCATATTGTCTTTACGGATAAGAAAAATATAGGACGACTAAAACTGGTTGGAACTTGGGATTTGGCGTTTTACAGTACAGAACAAATTAAACGGGTTCGACTGGTTCGCAGGGCTGACGGTTACTACGCACAGTTCTGCGTTAGTGTCGAGGTTCGAGAAACACTCGAACCGTCAGGAAATACCGTGGGGTTGGATGTCGGACTCAAAGAGTTCTACACCGATTCAAACGGAGAATGCGAACCGAATCCGAGGTTTTACCGAAACGCTGAGAAAAAGCTGAAACGCGCTCACCGAAGGGTGAGCAAAAAACAGAAAGGCTCTGCCAACCGAAAAAAAGCCGTCAATCGACTCGGACGAGTTCACCTCAAAATAAGTCGGCAACGTGAAGAACACGCCAAGAGACTGGCGCGTTGCGTAATCCGATCTAACGATCTGGTGGCCTACGAAGACGTGAGGATACGGAATCTAGTGAGAAACCACTGTCTCCCCAACACCATTCACTATACGGGTTGGTATCAGTTCAGGAAGTGGTTGGAACAGTTTGGAGAAAAGTTTGGCAGGATAACCGTTGCGGTCGAACCTGCCTATACCAGCCAAGCCTGTTCGAGTTGCGGCACGGTGGTCCAGAAAAGTCTCTCGACTCGAACTCACGTTTGTCAGTGTGGCTGTGAGTTAGATAGAGACCACAACGCAGCCATCAACATCCTGAACGCTGCCTTGAGTACGGTAGGGCATACCGGAACTTTGGTTCGGCTTCGCTCACCGAGCGCAGTCGAGGTGAACGCTTCTGGAGATTTGACCGCTACTTTGGCTGGTGCAAACCTGTCAGAGCAAGTCGGATC
>NZ_KB235962.1:603274-610314 GCF_000332355.1 Baaleninema simplex PCC 7105 | reverse complement strand
TCTCTCGACTCGAACTCACGTTTGCCAGTGTGGGTGCGAGTTGGATAGAGACCACAACGCAGCCATCAACATCCTGAACGCTGCCTTGAGTACGGTAGGGCATACCGGAACTTTGGTTCGGCTTCGCTCACCGAGCGCAGTCGAGGTGAACGCTTCTGGAGATTTGACCGCTACTTTGGCTGGTGCAAACCTGTCAGAGCAAGTCGGATCGTTGAAGGAAGAATCCCCACGCCGTGATAGCTGGGGAGTGTCAAGAAGTCATACGGAATCCGAATCTCAACGCTGAGCGGAGTCGAAGCGTTGAGTCCGAGCGGCGTCGAGGACTCAAACACTGGTTTTGTTCAACCTGACAAGTCTATCTATCACCCCATCCATCCCCTTCGCCCCCCTTTGAAAGGGGGGCGAAGGGGGGTTGGGGTGAAGACTTCTTGAAACCTAGCTTATCGGAAACGGATGGAGTATTACAAACTATTAGGAGGATTATTTGAAGAAAGTGAGCGAAAAAAACTCACTCAGATAGCCCTAAACTCGTTGGGAGTGGTTTACAGCCACTTACGCCATTTTGTAACCGAATCCCCTTAGCAGGAGCAGCGCATTAACGAACGTCGGTTAATCGTGATGAACTCTGCTAGCAAACCCAAGTGCGTTGTGGATTCGCCTTGCTGCTCGATGATAGCGGACATCGAAAAAGCGGCAACTTCACAGTGGGGGGTAGGGAGACAGTACATCGGAGAAATCGGCAAACCCTAAATTCCCGAACCGTCGAGGAATTCGCGAATCACGCGATCGCGAAGCTGGCAGTTGGGAGCGGCTCCGACGCAAATCTCCTCTCCGTCAGACGAAACGTAGACAGGTTGAGGTTGCTCTCGAAGTTGCTCGACTTGCTGCTCGAGAACCTGAATGCGATCGACCAAACTGCGGATGACTTGCGCTTCCGAGTCGGGAAGCTGTCCGTGTTCGAGGGGATTCACGCGAACGCCAGAGCGGTACACCACGCGCCCAGGAACACCGACTACCGTGCAATCGGAGGGAACGTCTCGTAACACCACCGAACCCGCCCCAATGCGGACGTTATTACCGATCAGCAGGTTTCCAAGAACTTTTGCTCCGGCCCCGACCACCACGTTTTCTCCGAGGGTGGGGTGGCGTTTACCGCTTTCTTTCCCGGTTCCGCCGAGGGTGACACCTTGATAAATCAAACAACCGTCGCCAATGATGGCGGTTTCCCCAATCACAACTCCCATTCCGTGGTCGATAAAGACTCCTTCGCCAATAGTGGCACCGGGATGGATTTCAATTCCCGTGATGAAGCGAGAGAGATGGGACATGAAACGAGGGAAGAAGGGAATGCCAATGTGATAGAGCCAGTGTGCCACTCGATGGAACATGAGCGCCTGTAAGCCGGGGTAGCAAAACAGCACCTCTAACCAGTTTCGGGCGGCAGGGTCGCGATCGAAGATGATGCGAAAGTCGGCAGCGAGGGAACGTAACACGGCGATCTAACCTGGTAACACAAACCACAGTTTATTATCTTAGTTGATTATTTGGAGTTCGCAGCGATCGATCTCGGTTCGGTTTTTCCCCCTTTCTCGACGGCGGACGTTTACAGGAAAGGGAGCCAAGCCCACGTCTTTTAAGCGTGGGACGAACGTGTTGAAGCTTTTAAGCTTCGAGGCTACAATTCTACTTGAGGCACAGGTCGCTAACCTCATAAAAAACCTGGCATCGAAAGATGAGAACCTTGAAAACTGAAGTTATGGGGTTCCACATGGAAAATAGCTTGTGTGGGTAAAAACTTCAAGCGTCAAGCATGGAGATTCACAGATTTTGAACTCCACGGTACGGTCGGGCAGACCAGAACCGGCTCTCTGAAATGGGCGCGAACGCGCCGGCGTGATATTGGCCTCTGGGCATTTGGCTTCCGAGTCAAATGCGTAAGTCAGATCGTTGAACCAAGAATCCCACGAATTCGATTCGTGGGAGTGTCAAACTAAGAAAAAGTACGATCGGCTCACTTACACGGATTCATGACATCGCCTCCAGACACCCAAAACATCCAATCTTCTGAAGACACGAACGATACGCAGGACGAGCATCTCGACGAATTCCCTTATGAGGTGGAAATGTCGCTGTTCGACCATTTAGAAGAGTTACGACAGCGCATTTTCTACTCGATTATCGCGGTGTTCGTGGCGATCGCCGCCTGTTTTGTCACCGTCAAACCCATCGTTCGCATTCTCGAAGCTCCCGCGCAAGGGGTGGACTTCGTGCAAATTCGCCCCGGTGAGTTTTTCTTCGTTTCGATTCAGGTGGCGGGATATTCTGGCTTACTGCTGGCGACGCCGTTTATTCTGTATCAAATTGTCCGCTTTGTCTTACCCGGTTTGACGCGGCGGGAACAACGGCTGATCGCTCCGGTGGTGTTGGGATCGAGCGTGTTGTTCCTCGGCGGTTTGGTGTTTGCGTATTTCGCTTTGATTCCGGCGGCGTTGAACTTCTTTGTGTCTTATGGAGAAGGCGTCGTCGCGCAACAATGGTCGATCGACGAGTATTTCAAGACGATTCTCCTGCTACTGTTCAGTACTGGAATCGCGTTTCAAGTTCCAGTATTGCAGGCGCTCCTTGGTGGATTGGGAATCGTATCCTCGAAGCAAATGCTCTCGGGGTGGCGGTACGTGGTGCTGTCGGCGGCGGTCGTCGGTGCGGTGTTAACGCCTTCGACCGACCCTCTCACGCAAAGTTTACTCGGGGGAGCGGTGGCGATGTTGTATTTTTCAGGAATCGGTCTGGTGAAGTTAATGGGACGGTAAATACAGTCACCAGGCTTTTACAGTGAGTAAAGTAATGAGCCGCAAACAGTGTAGAGTGCAGAGTGTAGAGTGGGAAGTCTTCTTTAACTCTTCACTCTACACTCTTAATGCTTCCCTGAAAGAGTCTCACTGCCAACGTACACCGCCTACATACAAGGGTACGTGACTCGAAAAATCGGGTGTAAATCGTGCTTACCCATAAATCGTCACGCACCGCCCCAACCAGTTGATGGGGAGATTTTCCATTATTCGAGTCATCCGTTTTGACATACTCCCCAGCCTGAAGGCGTGGGGATTCTTTACGCTTCATTGAGTTGTGCTACCGAAGTAGTCTGACCATCTCTCGACGTACATTTAAGGTCGTGCCGATGCCCCATGCCGACCATTTCTATATTTTTAGACGCATTATCATCTCGGTCGTGTTCTGTACCGCAATTTAGGCAAATCACTGACCGCACAGACAAATCAATTTTTCCCCACCTATAACCGCAATTAGAACAGGTTTGACTGGTGGGTTCCCAACGTCCGATCGCTACAAACTTGCGTCCGTACTTTTCAGACTTTGCTTCAACCAATACCCTGAACTCTCGCCAGCCTTGTTGACTTATAATTCTAGACAACTTACGGTTTTTAACCATTCCTGACACGTTCAAATCTTCCAAAATGATAGTTTGGTTTTCACTAACGACCTTGGTTGATAGTTTGTGTAGGAAGTCTTGGCGAGTGTCTGCAATCTGATTGTGTAGTTTGGCTATCTGAATACGGGTTTTGTTTCTGCGTTTTGAGTCTTTCTGCTGTCGTGCTAACTTGCGCTGAAGTTTGCGAAGCTTGCGGTCTAAATGCTTGTAACAAGGACTTGCCGTTTTTTCACCATTACTCATCACAGCAAAAGTTTTAATTCCTAAATCAATGCCAATGCTTTGGTTTTTAGCATCAATACTGATTGGCTCAACTTCTACGACAAAGCTTAGGAAGTAACGGTTAGCACAGTCCTTAATAACAGTTACAGAGGTAGGACTTGCGGGTAGCTCTCTTGACCAGACAGGCTTAACAACGCCAATCTTTGCAAGATAAACACCTTTGTCTTTAATGGAGAAACCTCCAATCCTGAACCGTGCTGATTGGCTATTAGTCCGTTTTTTAAACTTAGGATAACCAACTTTACGACCTTTTCTTTTGCCTTTGCAAGAACCAAAAAAGTTCTTAAAAGCTGTCTCTAGATCGGCTACAGACTGTTGTAAAGGTATGTTTGATACCTCGCTCAACCACGCCCTAGCTTCAGTCTTTTTTGCCTGAGCGATCGCTATTTTTTGGAGTTCGGACGACTTAGGTTTTTTCTCAGATTGTTTGCAGATAGCCAAAGCATCGTTATAGACAACACGAACACAGCCGAATAAACAAGCTAAGCTCTGCTTTTGTTGGTCTGTTGGATAAAAACGATATTGGTATCTGGCTTTCATTAGTTTGTCACCCTTAATTATAGTATACTGAATATATTGCTATTCGATCGGACAATTTGCGGTGCGACCCCGCGCCGTCGTACGGCGCGAGCGCTTGCCCTGCTCGCACTGCTTGCACTGCTTGCCCTGCTTGCACTGAGCTTGTCGAAGTGAGCTTGTCGAAGTGAGCTTGTCGAAGTGAGCTTGTCGAAGTGAGCTTGTCGAAGTGAGCTTAGTCGAAGGGTACGCGCACCAAGAGAATATGAAAACCGAGAAAATATTTTTGAGAGTTGCCGAATATGAAAAAAGACAGCTTTTAGAAGAAGCTGTTAGGCGTGGTATGACACAATCAGAACTAATTAGAAGTTTAATTGCTCGTTTTCCAGAACCCAGTAAAAAGCCGTCCTAGAAGGCTTGCCCTGCTCGCACTGCTTGCCCTGCTTGCCCTGCTTGCCCTGCTTGCACTGAGCTTGTCGAAGTGAGCTTGTCGAAGTGAGCTTGTCGAAGTGAGCTTGTCGAAGTGAGCCAAGTCGAAGGGACGGGGCTTGTATCCCGGTTTTTTGGTCAATATTCAATTCACAATGAAGCATTTTCTAACTCTGGCTTTTCTAGCGTTTGGGGGAATTTCTGCGGGTCATGCCGCCGAACCCGAACCGGCCAAAATCGTTCCGCCAGCCGTCACACAGTATATTCCAGCGAACGCAGCGACAGTGGTGTTATTCCGAACGGATAATACCTGGTCGGATTTGGCGCAGTTTGCCGGAGTTCCCGATAATATCGACGCACCCGGTGTTTTACCTTTCGTTCCCCTGTCGAACGAAGATTTCGATGCGAACGTGCGATCGTGGGCGGGAGAGTGGGCAGCCTTTACGAAATCGACTGTTTCTGCGATTTCCTCGGAGGTTCCCACCTACAATATTACGTTGCTTCCTTTAAAAGATGAGGACGCGTTCGATCGCTATCTCGATCGCGTGCGAGACAGCCGCAGCCAATCTCCGGAAATCCAAACCCACAACGGCGTCGAATTTCTGTTCTTTCCGGCGGACAATCCACCGCCTCCACCCGTGTTGGAAGAAGTTCCAGGGAATGAAGAGAGATTGGATCCCGCTTCAGAAAGTTCGTTAACCAAAGCGATCGCCGTCTATTCTAACTATTTCGGCGATTTCAAGCGATCGCTCTTGGCGCAAACCGCTCCGTCAACGCCACCAGAGACTCCCACTGACGACATTCCAACCGTACTCTTTCCTCCGACACCGCTGTACGCCCCCAGTCTCGCGATCGCCCGTTTGCCGGGATACGTGGTATTCGCCGCCACTGCTGAGGATTTACGGGGCTTTCTCGACGTTCCCAACACTGTGAAGCCTCTCGCCGAGGTTCCTGGGTTTCAAAATCTCTTAGCTCACGAGGCGTTCGATCGCTCTCTAATTGCGTTTTACGGCAATTTCAAACAAATTGCCCAACAATTCAACAGACTGCCGATTCCCACTGGCGAGGGCGAAACCTTTGCCAATTTAGCGGAAATCTACAGCCAAGCCTACACCACCGGAGAAGCCCTCATTTGGACGAACGACACGGGCATTCGGGGTCAGTTTCGCGCACACTATCGCGAACCGCAACCGGATATCGCTGCCAACGCCACTAACGACAATCGCCTCCTCGAGTATCTCCCCGCCACGGTTTACGGTTCCGTTAACGGGAAAAACCTAGGCGAAGGGTTGAGGTTAATTTTAGAGGCGTACAGTCAAATCCCAGAACTGGCTGGGTTTGTCGAACAACTGCGTCGAGGCGTTGAGGAAAACTTAGAACTCGATTTCGATCGCGACGTTCTCAGTTGGATGGATGGCGAATTTGCGCTCGTCGCGTTTCCCTCCAACGGCGGTTTGTTTCCGAGTTTCAGCCCTGAGTTTCAAGTCGGTGTGGGAATTTTACTCGAAACGAGCGATCGTCCCGCCGCCGAACGCTTTCTCTCCACTCTCGATGACTTCGTGGGACGCGTCGGCGAGGGTCTCGTCTTGGTAGATACCACCAATATTGCAGGCGAACCGTTCGTGAGTTGGAACGCTCCTTTTTTGTTCGACGGTTCCTCCGTCAGTCAAATGAGTCACGGTTGGCTCGACGACAACACGCTGTTAATTGCGACTGGGACGGTTCCCGCCTCGCAACTGTACCCCCAACCCCGTTTGGGTTTGGCTGACAGCTACAATTTCCAAACGGCGATCGCGCCCTTTCCCACGACAAATTCGGGCTATTTATACTACAATTTCGGCTCAGCTTGGGCGTTCGTCAATACCTTGTTTTTAAATAGTTTTCCTCCGCCGCCCCCTTCTGCCAATATGAATACGTTTGTCGATACAATGCGATCGATCCGCAGCTTTAGTTTTTCAATTGCCTTTGCTGAAGATCGCGAACAAGCTGATTTCAACCTCGTTTTATCGCCCAAACGCTGACGTCGATCGACTCGCCTCCTGACAGCTTTTCGCGTTCGGGAGGCTTTCTCCTTTTTTCGTATTAACTTGAGTTAAGGAAGTGCGAGTGCGAGTACCTCATCGCCACCGAGTTCGTCTCGTCGTTTCCCGGCGAATACTCCATCCTTTTCCGATAAGCTAGGTTTCAAGACGTCTTCACCACATCCCCCCCTAGCCCTCTATCCCCCCTTCGCCCCCCTTTGAAAGGGGGGTTGGAGGGATGGTTGGGGGGATAGAGGGACTTGTCGGGTTGGGCCAAACCAGTATTTGAGTCCTCGACTCCGCTCGGACTCAACGCTGAGCGAAGTCGAAGCGAGCGAAGTCGA
>NZ_KB235962.1:600156-603174 GCF_000332355.1 Baaleninema simplex PCC 7105 | reverse complement strand
GAAGCGAGCGAAGTCGAAGCGAGCGAAGTCGAAGCGAGCGAAGTCGAAGCGAGCGAAGTCGAAGCGAGCGAAGTCGAAGCGTTGAAATTCGGATTCCGTATAAACCGATCGCGATCGCTGTAGGCTGGCAGCACGTCTCAAACTGAGGTTCGGGCGACAAGAACTGGCGATCGCTGATTTTTGAGTCTCGAATTCATCCTGTTTTTTTTACAAAACGTCAAATCGATCGTAAATTTTTTCAACGCTTTCCGGCGATCGCGATTTCGCTCGCGCACAGTAGAATTAGCGAGATTCGGAAATACTATGAAAATCTCAATAAACTGCTTAAATTTACTGAAAGAACTCGAAGGTTGCAAACTGACAGCTTATACCTGTCCGGCTGGTGTCTGGACGATCGGTTATGGAACCACCGTTTATCCAGACGGACGTAAAGTTAGTCAGGGAGATACGATCTCACAACAACAGGCCGATGCCTTTCTTCTCGATGAATGTCGAGATAAAGCTAAAACTATTTCAGAATTGGTTCGCGTGCCGCTTACGCAAAACCAATTTGACGCGATCGTGTCTTTTGTTTATAACATTGGTGAAGGTGCGTTTGAAGAGAGTACTCTACTTCGCAAGCTCAACGATCGCGATTACGAGGGTGCGGCGGCTGAATTTAAACGATGGAATAAAATCACCCAAAACGGACAAAAAGTTGTTTGCGATGGTTTAGTCAATCGTCGCAAAAAAGAAGAAGCCTTATTTCGCAAAGCGGAAGCATCGGGGACACCACTCGATCTCGAATCGCCCCTCGAACCTCCCGTCAATTGGCTCGAACTGTATCGCGATCGCGATCGCACTGTTCTCGTCGCCTATCACGACGATCGCATCGTCGAAACCATCGCCCTCAAAACGACGCTGAAAGAAGACTTCATCGAGCTGTTACAACAGTATCCTAAAGCGAAAACTATCCATATCGCACCCGCCGAAAAATCCGTTCCCCAGAGCGATCGTGTTGAATTTTACGGTCGCAAAACTCCCCGCGATCTCGGAACGCCTCCCCCGTTAAAACACAAAGTTATCAAACGGGGAATGCGAGACAAACACGCTGAATATCGCGACATTCAAACACTGCAACAGCGGTTACAAGAACTCGGGTATTACCACCTCGAGATCGATGGTATTTTCGGTCGTGGAACTGAAAATGCAGTGAAAGCATTTCAAGCCGATGTGTTCGGCTCGGCAGAAGTTGATGGAAAAGTCGGTTCGAGAACTTGGACGATGTTGTGGTCAGATCTTCCCAAACCCGAACCCGATTCAAGTGAGAGCGATCGCCCCCAAGGAACCTATCTATACTTGACAAAAACTAATCGCAAAGATCGCTTTGGTTGCTATATTTTGAATTTAGAATACGTCAAGAATGGAAAAGTCCGAGATCGCTTAGAAGTTTGTTCTGGTCAAGCCTACGCTCAACACTTCCGCATTGGAATTGAGAGTAAAGCGGGATCTATGGAACCCTTACCTGAAGGAAAATGGTACGTCAATAATATCATCTGGGCTGACAGCAAAGATCGGTATGATGGTGGTGTTTTTCCCAATGGTTTGGGTCCCGTGACCACACCGATTAAGTATGTCGAACCCCAGTACACCCAGCGAAGTGCGATCGAGATTCACATTGACTGGAACAACCGTCGTCCTGCTGGTACAGCCGGTTGTGTGGGTATCTACAATATCGCAGACTATAAAAAATTCGTGACTTGGCTGCGAGACACCGATCCTCGAGATTTATATGTCGATTGGGGATTGGGTACTTGTCCGAAACAATAGTTTTTTCGGGTGCATCTCAAAAATGTAAATTCATCGAATTGGGCGCACTCAATTTCCAGATCCCCGGCATCTCCAAGATGCCGAGGATCTTATACCGGAAGTGCTAATCGGGAATTTTGCCACCCCAAACTGATGTTTTTGCAAAAGTGAGATGCACCCGTTTTTTTAGTATTTTTCAAGAATTTAAAACCCTTATTTTTTCCCATGAATGTATTTTGAAAATTCATTCATGGGAATTTTTTAATATTAAAACTTCAGATCGTTCGTAATGTATTTTAAACTCGATCGAAAAAGCATTCGATTCAAAAAATTTAAAAAGATAATCCAACCTATTAAGTCTAATATAACCGTCTTAAATAGGGGTGCATCTCACTTTTGTAAAAATATGAGTTTGAGGTAGATTGGACTTCGGCTTCGCTCAGTTCATGGATGGAGCGATCGCAAAATCTAACAATAGCTCGATTCAGTGCAGAGACTCCAATCTTATAAATTTACATTTTTGAGATGCACTCAAGGACACCTCGATTAATTCAAGCTTATTGAGTCCTCGACTCCGCTCGGACTCAACGCTGAGCGAAGTCGAAGCGAGCGAAGTCGAAGCGAGCGAAGTCGAAGCGAGCGAAGTCGAAGCGAGCGAAGTCGAAGCGAGCGAAGTCGAAGCGAGCGAAGTCGAAGCGAGCGAAGTCGAAGCGTTGAGAAATAGGCTCTACTATCGAGAATTAATAACGAGATTTCAAGGGTTTCAGCCGTTGGGTTGGAAGCCAGAATCAATTTTTCGAGGTTCCCTATGAGTTTTTTAAATTGATTCTGCATCTTAAGTTCAGAAGAGCCAAAATTGGAAGAGCCATCATTTTCAAGTCAAGAAGTCAGCTTTTTAAGTCGAAATACCTAATTCTTTACTTTCGTCGATTTATACTACATTAATACTACGTTTGAAGTGCGAAATGTGGACTGAAGATTAGAAGTGGAGGATTCTCGCGGTTTTGGCTAACGGGACTTAAACGGTAAAAAAGGTAAAATAAAAGCAAAACCCTTGACTGACAAGGATTTAAGGTGGAGAGTGTCCCCATGAGAGAGACCCCCCCAGCCGCTATGCCACCCTGCTTTGAGAAGTGGTGCAAGTCGTTTCCGACCCCGACTTACCAAAACCCAAGCAACAAAAAAGGGGTTTAGACACTATTTGGGAGGATTACTCGGGGAAAGCCAGCG
>NZ_KB235962.1:557216-600056 GCF_000332355.1 Baaleninema simplex PCC 7105 | reverse complement strand
AGCCATGTCTTTTCGTTTTGTGGCATGGCTGAACGAGAATCGAGACCTGTTTGCCGCTCACAAAGCGCGTTTTGGCTTGGTTTGGGCTTGAAATTTGTTTAAGTACCGCTAAAAGGCTCTTCCGACCCTGGTATGTAGGGTAAATGCCTGTAGTCGACCTCTGGAAAGGGATTTCGCAATTTCAGCTCTCTTTTTATAAGTTTAAGCGAAAAGCTAGACTCTGTAAGGGGTTCAGCGATTTCTTGCATAGTAAGTTCGGAAGAGCCGGCTAAAATTGCAGAACCGGCGAGTTGAAGTTCTTCATCGAGTCTTTAAAAAACTCGAGATTGCTGTAGTTTTCTTTACAGAAATTCGCGCGATCTTGCGGTTGACAACTTGACGGTTTTATTGTGGATTTACGAGTTCGATAAACGGCTGTGAAACCAGTATCGCGAGTGCGGTGCAGGTACGGAGGCTCGGCAACTCCATTTGCTAAAATTTCCGAGAATACACTCATTGCATCGCTCGATCGAGCGAGTAACCTAGAAATAGGAGGGACTTATTCTAAAGTCTAGGTACGCCAACTCAGCACGCAAGGAAGCATCGACTATGCAGTCGTCTATTAACGAGCAGCAATTTGGCAGTCTTACTGCTACCGCCCTCGATGTCGGGGATGCAGCTACAGTTTCACTCGAGAGCGATCGCCTGTTCTGGTTCCGCAGCCAGTTTACTGGGGTCATGGAAATGTACGCCGACGCCGACACCGTCGCCAATTATTTAGACGCTCACCAGGGTTGGTTTCGTCGCTGTGCTGCACCGATGCAAGTCAACGCGCTCGGACGCAACGGTTACGCGCTCACCATCGGACGCTTTGGTGCATTAGGCTATCACGTCGAACCGAAGATCGGCTTGGAACTCGTTCCCCAACACGATCGCATTTACGACATCGAAACCATCCCCATTCCCGATTACACGGCGCCCGGTTACGAAGTCGAATTTAAAGCTCGTCAAATTCTCTCGAGCGTTCCCCGCGATCCCCAAAACCCCCACGATCGCGAGATTACCCGTGTTGAGTGGCAACTCGACCTCGCTGTAGGGGTTGGCTTTCCGAAATTTATCTTGGCGTTGTCTCCAGCTTTAATCCAAAAAACCGGCGATCGCTTAATCGCTGAAATCGTCAAACAAGTATCCCGTCGTCTGACCCATAAAGTTCAAGAGGACTTTCACGCTACACTCGGTCAAGACGCCCTCAAAACCTATCGAAAACTCCGCAAAGTTCGCACGAGCTTTTACTGTACGCCTGTTGTAGAAGCCGCCGCCAGTTAGCTCGATCGGAATTGAGTTTGATTTGGGTTGACCGTAAAAAGCCCGACTTTTCTAACAAAGTCGGGCTTTCTTGTTTCGTTCCAAATTGCGATCGTAACGGTTCGATCTGACGACTTACAATCGTTCTCAACTTATCCCAATTGTCAGTTCTAATCCTAATTTACAGTAAAGTATCGCTGGGGCTGTTTCGTCCCGATCGATCTCTTTACCCTTATTAGATGTTGCGTTCGACTTCGTGCGCTAAAAGTTGTCGAGAATACGTTTGACAATGTCCATTCCCGTTAAAGCTTGCCATGCAAACAAGCCAACCAGGAGAGTATTCGCGGCAATGTGCGTATATCGCGCCCAGTCTTTGCCTTTTTGCATGACGGGTGCGAGAGAAGCAGAAACAGCAATTAATCCAGTCATTCCTAACCCGACGATCAGGTGAGGGCCGACGAACAATTTGCCGTTGTTAATGTATGTCACTGACATACCACCGATGGTTCCGAGTACCATCCCAGCTAACAGAAACGAGCCGATTTGAAAGTGTTTGGTGCGAAATTGCCCTTGTACCAATTCTTTCTTTTCTTCACCCGTTGCCGACCGGGTTTTACGAACTTTCATCCCCGTGTAGCCCGCATAAAGTGCTAGACCGAGCAGTACCCACATCAATAGCGGATGCCCGAAATTTAACCAGGGCTTAATCGACTCGGGAATTAGCGAATCCATAGACGTTCTCCTCTGTGCGGTTCGTCATAAAACTTAGCACAGTTACAAGTTGTAACGGAACGTCTCACGTTGACAAACCTGACAAGGAAACGTTTTTTCCGAGATGGGTTCGGTTCTGGGAGAGAGAGAGGGAGAGAAGAGCGGAGGCTGAAACCCAGACTCGCTTAATGCTGACAGGATTCGTCGCCGTCGAGGGGGGGGACGGGATCGTAGCCGCCGGGGTGGAAGGGATGACAGCGTAACACGCGACGCACTGCCAGCCAACCACCACGCCACGCCCCAAACCGTTCGATCGCCTCGATCGCGTATTGAGAACAGGTGGGGCGAAACCGACACGACGGCATCGTCCACGGGGAGATTAACAGGCGATAGGCTCGAATTAGAGCCAGAAACAACGCTTTGAAGACTTGATTAATCATTGAGATCGAGTTGGGGGGCGACTCGCGATCGTCTACATTAACAATATTGACACGGCGCGATCGCAAAATTGATAGCAGTAATGGCAGCAGATATCGGCTTTTCCGAACTCAGCATTCCCCTTTGGCTCTCAGGAGGACTCGTTTTAGGCTGGTTGGGGCTAGTTCTCACCGTCGCCGAAAGCCTCTACCAGTTCAAACACACCACCTCGGAAGTCACCCGAAAAATCGTTCATATCGGGACGGGAAACGTGATTTTACTGGCCTGGATTTTCGGAATTCCCGCGTGGGTGGGGGTTGGAGCTGCCATCGTTGCCGGAGCGATCGCCCTACTCTCTTACTGGCTGCCGATTTTTCCGGGGATTAACAGCGTCGGACGCCACAGCTTGGGTACCTTTTTCTACGCCGTCAGTATCGGCGTTCTCATCGGCTGGTTTTGGGAAATCCAACAACCCTATTACGCGGCGTTGGGCATTCTCGTCATGGCGTGGGGAGACGGACTCGCTGCCCTCGTCGGTCAAAATTTCGGCAAGCATCCCTATCGCATCTTCGGGATGAAGAAAAGCATCGAAGGAACGCTAACGATGTTCGGCGTAAGCTATCTCGTCAGTACGCTCGTGTTGTCCGCCTCCGATGGTGCGATCGGACATATTTTATGGATATCGGTGATTGTGGCTGCGATCGCCACAGGATTAGAATCCTTCTCAAACTGGGGTTTCGATAACTTCAGTGTCCCCGTCGGCACCGCCGCCGCCGCATTTTTTCTACTGCAAGCCGTCTGATACTTCATCCTTTTCCGATAAGCTGGGTTTTAAAAAGTCTTCACCACATCCCCCCTTAGCCCCCTATCCCCCCTTCTCCCCCTCTCCCCCTCTCCCCCTCTCCCCTGCTCTTTCTCGCCAAAACATCAATGAAACGAGTGGTTTTAGTTCACGGTATTTTTAGACAGTCGCGGGTTTTCCGCAAACTGGCGTCTCGGTTGAAAAACCTGGGATATCACGTTACAGCTCCCGATTTGTACCATCAGTTTGGGGCGTTGAGTTTAACGGAAGTCGCCGAACAACTTCAAACCCACATCGAAACCCACTTTGACGACGGCGAACCCTTCGATTTGGTGGGGTTGAGTATGGGAGGGATCGTCAGTCGGTACTACTTGCAACGATTGGGAGGACTCGATCGCCTGCGGCGGTTCGTCACGATCGCCTCGCCTCATTTCGGCACTTGGACGGCTTACGGCTTTCCGAGAACCACAGCCTTAGATATGCGTCCGGGGAGTCCGTTGTTAGAAGATTTGAATCGAGATGTGGAATTGCTCGATCGCGCCACAACCGTCTCGATATGGACGCCTTGGGATTTCATCATCGTTCCGGCGAGAAGTTGCTGTTTGCCGGTGGGGAAAACGGTACGCGTCAACGTCTTCCCTCATGGGATGATGGCGTGGCACGATCGCAGTGTAGAGGCGATCGTCGGGGTGCTGTCAGAAGGCGAAGTCGAACCGGCAAAATTCACCGAATCCTAACATTTTTGCAGCCTCGATCGCGGAAGTAAATTGAAAAATCGGTGAAAATACTAAGGATCGACGATCGTTTTGCCAGTGGTGCGAACGTTGGCTATGGATTATGATTTTGCCTTCACCTCCTTCGATACTTGGTTGCCTCAGCAGACCACCAACTCCAGCGACGAACTGTTGGCGGCGTTACATCAGCTCGATCGCCTGCCGCCATCGTCCTTGTTAGTACGGCGTTTGCGCGTCGATACCCAAATTGCCTCGGCGATCGTCCTCGATCGCTTGCATCGGTTTCGCCCTCGTTGGATAGTCTGTTGTGGCATGGCGGAATCGCGATCGACCCTGACGGTAGAAGTGCAAGCCAAACAGGAGTCGTCGATTTGTCAAACTGCGGTAGACGTACCGTCGTTGGTGTCGGGACTCTCGATAACGGAAGTGAGTTACGATGCCGGAGATTTCGTCTGTAACGACCTCTACTATCGCCTTTTATCGGAAATTCGATCGCACCACCTCCCGACGGTGGGACTGTTCGTCCACGTTCCCCCCTTAACTGCGGAAAATCACCATCTCATCGAAACGGAGTTTCTCGAAATTTGCCACCGACTCAAACAACTCAAACCCAGTTTCGCTAAGATTGCGAACCCCGACACCGCTCGACTAACGGTTTTGTCGAAGCTTGGGGTTGACGAATTCGTTGAGACCTTCCCCCAACATCGATAAACCCACCACCATCAGCGTCATCGTCATACCGGGGAAAAACGCCGTCCACCAAATCCCCGTCGGTAAAGCTTCGAGAGCTTGTCGCAAATCGTTTCCCCATTCAGGCGTAGTTTCGGGAAGTCCCAACCCCAAAAATCCCAAACTTCCCAAAATTAAAATAGCGTCGGCGGCGTTGAGGGTAAACAACACGGGAACGCTTTGGATGGCGTTGGCGAAGAGATAGCGAGATAAAACGTGCCAAGTCGAGGCTCCCATCGCTTGAGCGGCTTCAACGTAGAGTTCGGTTTTGATGCTGACGGTGTGGTTGCGGACGATGCGGTAATACTGGGGAATGTAGGCGATACTGAGAGCGATCGCCGCGTTGACGAGACCGCGTCCGACGACAAACGCCAGGGTAATCGACAGCAGCAGCCCCGGAAGCGTATAAATGGCGTCCATTAAAAATAACAGCAGGCGATCGAGGGTTCCGCCTAAATAGCCGCTTGCTAACCCCAGGGGAACGCCGATGAGGAGACTCATCAACGTGGCGAGAACCACCACTTTCAACGCCGCCTGACTGCCGAACAGGGTACGGGAAAAGACATCGTAGCCTTGTCGCGTCGTTCCGAACCAATGTTCGGCGGAAGGGGGATGATGGATGGGATTGCTTAACAGTTCAGTCGGACTTTGAATCCATCCCCACGCCTGAAACAGTGGAGCCAAACCAGCGATGAGGATAAAAACGGCGGTAATGCCGACCCCCACCCACATCAGACGGATCGAGAGATTGGCAGGGGAGTGGTTGAGCAATTTCGGCGATCGCAGTTTGTTTGAAGCCATGGCGAAGGAATTGATAATTGATAATGGTAGGGTGCTGTGACGCGGGCAGAAAATGGTGTCGAAGTCAGGTCAATGGGATGTTACCGCGTCACGCACCGCCCCCAACCGGGATAGGGGTAGCAAGGGAGTGGGGGAGAAGGTAAGAAATTATCAATTATCAATTCTTCTATTGCGTCACGCACCGCCCACACACATCCACCTACAAAAATTCCCGGTTTTGGGGAAAACCGGGGTGTATTTTATCCGAATTTTGTGGGAAATTGACGTTTGCCTTAAGACGCGATCGCCTCTTCGGATAAGTCTTCAGAGAGAGAAACGCGATCGCTCTGGCTGCGATCGGATGTCGTTTCAGGTTGAGTTTCGGTTTTCTCGGTTTCCGATACCCGATCCTGAGATTTATATCCGTAAAAATCGATACGGTAGTCGGTAATTTGGATTCCCGTTTCCGATTCGATTTTGGCAAGCAATTCTGGCGGAAGTTCGACGAATACGTCCACAATTTGTTGCGTATCGAGACAGTTGACGTGGCTGTGAGAGTCGCTGATATTGCCGTACAAGCGACCGTCAGACCGTTCGATACATTCAATAATGCCTTGACTCGATAGCGCCTCTAAATTTTGGTAAACGGAGGTGTAACCGATTTCTTTCCCAGAGCGACTCAGTCGGTCGTAGATGTCCCGCGCGCAGAGGTGATCGGGAACCTCCCACAGTAGTTCTAAGATCGATCGACGCTGGCGGCTCAGTCTCATGCCTAATGCCTGGCATCGTTCGAGCGCGTCTTGTAAGGATCGAATGGGTTTCACAGCGACCGCCTCATGTTTCATCAGTCTGAATGGTTGGCTCTCAACAGTAAAGTTCGTGTGCTTTTATCGTAAGCTGTCAGTCTTCCTTTTCGGTTCGACTTAATTTTAAAGAAGTTTTGACCGAGTTGGAAAATTGTTTTATACAGGGAACGTTCGCATCGCTCTGTTTTCTTTTATTCTATCGTAGAGGTTTGGCAGGCGTCTGCGATCGCGCTGACTGGGTAGCGAAACAGAACTGCGATCGAGTAGGGTATTTAAAAACCCTATCAAAGACCGTTTTCGGAAATTTTCGACCTTCGTGCTGCTATGACCACTGAAATTCACCTCGACGCGACGGCGATCGCAAAATTGGACTTATCTGCGGCGATCGCCGCCATCGAACCGATTGCCAACCGAGAGGCGATCGAACAAGCCGAGCAGTCGTTACGCTTTGCGATCGACTTTCCTCGCGATCCCAGCGATCCCCGCGAACTGTCAGAAATTCCTGAAATTCGCCTGTGGTTCGTACGGCTCGACGCTCGCTATCCCTGGTTGCCAATTTTCCTCGACTGGAAACACGGCGAACTGGCTCGCTACGCCGCGATGCTCGTCCCTCACGAGTTCCACCGCACGGAGGGCATTCAGTATAACCCGGAAGCTCTAGAAATCTTTTTAATGAACAAAATCTTTACGATCGCCAATTGGCTCTCGCAGCAAGGTCTTCCCAATCGCGCTCGGGTGCAGTCGATGGCGCAAATGCTCGGTTACGAACTCGACGATGGCTTGTTCGATTTGTTGTTGGGATCTTGAGGGGAAGACGAGGAGGCTTCAGCAAGACACGGGGGAAACAGTTGAGGGTTCCTCCTGTCCGTCTCACTCTCGGGCAGTTTCACGTTTTCCTCTTGCTCGGAGAACAGAAAGCATGGTATCATAAATCTGGATTGTGTGAATTTTTAACCCCATTTGGTTGGGTGCGTAACTCAGGTGGATAGAGTAGCTGCCTTCTAAGCAGCGAGTCGTAGGTTCGAGTCCTACCGCACCCGTTGTTTCTCGACCGTCGGTCTTCCGACAGCCCCAACGGAAGCGGTCAACCCTTCAGCTTACTTACCAATACAGAAACGGCTGAAAATGCGATCGAGAACCGATTCAGTAATTTCTTCTCCGGTAATTTCTCCCAACGCTCGAATCGCCCCTCGTAAGTCGATCGTCCAGAAGTCTAGCGGCAGTGACTCGTCGATGGTTTGTCGCACTTGCTGCAACGCCACTTTCGCTCGCGTTAGCGCCGCCGCCTGACGTTGGTTAATACTGAAATCGAGATTCGCCGCCTGTAAGCGGTTCGCGTTGACTCGCTCTAAAATGGCGGCTTCTAGAGCTTCGATCCCCTGGTTTTGCGACGCTGCTGTTGCGATCGCCGGTTCGGAAATCGGCAGTTGGGGCAGAGTTTCGACCAAATCCATTTTGTTGGCGATCGCCACCACCGGACGGTGACAGACTTGTTGGTAAATGCGATCGTCGTCTGGAGTCCACCCCGTTGTCGCATCGACGACGAACAACACCAAATCCGCCTGTTGCGCCGCCGTCCGAGATCGCTCGACTCCAATCCGTTCGACGCGATCGACCGTCTCGCGAATTCCCGCCGTATCCAACACCTGTACGGGAATTCCGCCGACTACCAGTTGCGATTCCACCACGTCTCGCGTCGTCCCCGGTAAATCCGTTACGATGGCGCGATCGCTGCGACTCCAAGCATTGAGCAAACTCGATTTTCCCACGTTGGGACGGCCGACGATCGCCACCTTCAACCCCGTTCTCAACAGTTCCCCCTGACTCGCCGTCGCCTCGATGCGATCGATCTCGACCAAAACGCGATCGATCTCTGTCGCGATCGCCCCTTCATCCAACGGCGGTAAATCCTCCTCGAAATCCACCCTCGCTTCAATTTCCGCCAAACTATCCAAACACCGATCTCGCAACTGGCGAATCGGCGCCGCCAACCGTCCTTGCAACCCCGCCAACGCCGACTGCGCCGCCGCCTCAGACTTCGCCCCCACCAAATCCGCCACGCTTTCAGCTTGCGTCAGATCGATACGTCCGTTGAGAAACGCTCGCAACGTAAACTCTCCCGGTTGCGCCAATCTCGCCCCGTTTTCCAAACACAACTGCAACACCCGTTGCACCGCCATAATCCCACCGTGACAGTGAAATTCCACCACGTCCTCGCGCGTAAACGACCGAGGCGCTAACATAAGGAGCAACAGGGCCTCATCTACCAGCGTCTGAGTCTGGGGATGGCGTACCGTTCCGTACAAAATGCGGTGACTTTCCCAAACTTGTCGCCCCGGAGCGCGAAACAGTTGCTTGGCTAACGATAGCGCCTCCGTCCCAGACACGCGCACGATGCCGACGCTCCCCTGTTGGGGAACCACAGCCGTCGCGATGGCGGCGATCGTGTCGCCTCGTGCAAATAGTTCGGACATCAACGTCGATAATTAAAAATTGATAACACCAACCTTTTACAGTGAGCAGTGAACAGTGAACAGTGAACAGTGTTTCAGTCACCAGTCACCAGTCACCAGTCACCAGTGAAGATAGGGAACAGGCAACAGGGAACAGGCAACAGGGAATAGGCAACAGGGAATAGGCAACAGGCAACAGTTAATCGTTTCTCCCCCTCTCCCCTTCTCCCCTTCTCCCCTTCTCCCCCTCTCCCCTTCTCCCCCTCTCCCCCTCTCCCCGGCTCCCTTGCCCTGATAACGAACCTTTAACTTCGCCCAATGATACGACCGAACGCACTCCTATCTCAACTCTTCAAGTGGTTCGCTCGCCTCGGACAGCGCAGTTGGCGAATGCTGCGTTATTATTACTGGCGCTTAGTTCGCTTGCAAGATCCGCCGGAATATCTCGCTCGCGGTGTGGCAGCGGGGGTCTTCGCCGGATGTTTTCCCCTGTTTGGCGTACAAACCCTCGTTGGCGTTCTGTTGGCGGTGTTGGTTCGCGGACACAAACTCTGTGCGGCGGCCGGAACTTGGATTAGCAATCCCCTGACATACCTGCCGATTTATTGGATTAACTTTCAGATCGGACGGTTTCTGTTGGGATCGAGTCGTGACGCCACTCTGACACAGTGGGATTCGCTCGACGGACTGCTTTCAGAAACCGGAGAAGTCGTGGCAGATTTGTTTGTCGGCAGTATTGTGGTGGGAGCGGTCGCCAGTGTCGCCAGTTATACCTTGACGCTGCGGGTGGTTCGCCTGTGGCGAAAGCGGCGACGAGAGCGACAATTGCGGAAAGCTGCTGCGTACGACCTATCTAACGGGTCGAAAATCGTGCAATATAATCGGGAAAGAAACGGGGGGTTGGAGTCGCGATCGACGAGTTGACGATCGCCGATCGCAGGCGAGTTCGCACAGTCGCTCGAGGGATCTCGAACGATTAGATCGATCGTCAGAAAAAGGTCGGACGCCACCAAAGTACTCCGAATTCAAAGGAGGTGCGATCGCGCTGCGTGTTGGCGTGCCGCACGCTCGCCACTTCAGGGATTGCATTTTGTGGTTATATCGTCCCAAGGGAAGTCATGCGCTCGATCGGTCAACTTCTAGACAGACGCTATCGCATTATTAAAGTTTTGGGGTCGGGAGCCTTCGGACAGACGTTTTTGTCCGCCGATATCCGCCGGCCGGGATTGCCGAAATGCGTGGTCAAACAACTGTCCCCTATTAAAGGTGGCGTCGAATCGGTACAAACGGCGAAGCGACTGTTCGAGCAGGAAGCCGAAACTCTCGAAAGTTTGGGCAGTCACGATCGCATCCCCCGACTCTTGGCCTATTTCGAGGAAGACGATCGCCTGTACTTGGTCAAAGAATACATCGACGGCCATCCGCTGACTGAAGAGATTTTACCGGGTCAGCCCGTCTCGGAAGAGGCCGTCGTGAAAATTCTGCGCGATGTGTTGTTAATTCTTCAGTTCGTTCACCAAAGCGAAGTCATTCACCGCGATATCAAACCCGACAATTTGATCCGTCGCAGCCGCGATAACGAGCTAATTTTAATCGATTTCGGTTCGGTGAAAGCTCTCAGCCAACAACTGGCTCAAGACGATAACCTCCGAACGATCGCGGCGGGAACTCCGGTGTATATGCCAATCGAGCAGTTTCAGGGCAACCCGCAGTACAACAGCGACATTTATGCTTTGGGAACGATCGCCATTCAAGCGTTGACGGGAATTTCGGCGAACAACTTGCCCAAGTTACAAGACGATTCGGGACAGATGAACTGGCGCAAGCGAACTCAGGTATCGGAGGATCTGGCCGCCGTCATCGACAAAATGGTGGAGTATTCCTCAGCCAAACGCTATCAGTCCGTCGATGAAGTGTTAGAAGACTTAGAGCCGATCGTAGACCGTTTCGAGCGCGAAGAGGGGGAAACGGAGAAAGCCGACGCGTCCGACGAACGCGACTCGAAAAGCAGTCAGAGAACCCAAGGTGAGGGGGGTGCGATCGCTTGGTTGAGGCGACCCTGGGGATGGCGAGGTAAGCTGGTAGCTCTCTATTTGGTGGTGATGGCGATCGCGGGGGGAGCCATGTGGCTGTGGCTGCGGCCGAGTCAGAGTCTCTCTCGGGAGTTTTACCGTCGCGGCCTCGCCAAAATTGAAAGCGGCGATCGCGTGGGAGCGTTAGCCGAATTCGATCGCGCGATTGCTAAAAATCCTGCCAATGCCGATGCGTACTACAAGCGGGGCAACCTCCGTTACGATCTCGGCGAGTACGATGCCGCGATCGCCGACTACACACAAGCGATCCAGCACGATGCCGACAACGTAGACGCGTACTACAATCGCGGTTTGGCATATATGGACTCGGGACAGCTCGACGCCGCGATCGAAGACTTTTCGAGCGTGTTACAACAGTCGCCCAACGATGCCGATGCGTACTACAATCGCGGTTTGGTTTCCTACAAATTGGGGGATTATCAATCGGCAATTCAGGACTACACTCAGGCAATTTTAAACAATCCTAACTCCCCTTATCCCTATCTCAATCGAGGCTTAGCCTATTCTGCGGCGGGGAACAAACAGGCAGCTATGGCAGACTTTACCCAAGCGATTCGCGTCGATCCCGAAAACGCCGAGGCGTACTACAGCCGAGGACGGGCGCGATTTGCCTTGGGGGATTACGAAGGGGCGATGCAAGATTACAATCAGGTTCTCGCCCTCGAACCCGATAACGTTGAAGCTTTAATCAATCGCTGTAGCGTTCAGTTGAATTTATTTCAGTACGAAGCGGCGGTGGCTGACTGTACCCGAGCGATCGAGTTCGATCCCGACGATTGGGCGGCGTACAACAACCGCTGCGTGGCGAATTTCAACCTGAAACAGTATCAAAACGCCATCGATGACTGTACGCGCACCCTCGAACTCAATGCCAACAACGCCAAAGCCTACAGTAATCGGGGGTTATCGAAAGCCGCGATCGGCGATCGCGCGGGGGCGGTCGAAGATTACACGCAGGCGATCGCCCTGAGTCCCGACAACCCAGTCGCCTACAGCAATCGCGGTTCGGTGTACGCGCAAATGGAAGAATACGGCAAGGCGATCGAAGACCACACCCAAGCCATTCGCCTCAATGCCAATTTTGCCAGCGCCTACTTCAACCGCGCCAGCGTTCGCGAGCAACTCAACGACGTAAAAGGAGCAGTAGCCGACTATCAACGGGCAGCACAATCCTGCCTCGATCGCGGCTTAGTCGATTGCTATAATGCCGCCCAGAACGAAATTCAGCGTTTGTCGGGAGAATAGAGCAGGGGAGAAACGGTCGACTATCAACTGTCGATCGTTCGTTCTCTACCTGATAAAGTCCCATCTCCACATCAATTCTCTCGAAAGACTGTTCGCCACGAACAGTTTGCAGGCGATCGAGAGATCGAAACTAAACTATATTATTCACGTATAGCTTCCGTCGGCTCCGGCTAGATTCTCTGGTTATCCCTATGAAGATCCTGAAAATCCTCACCTTACGCGGCCCGAATTACTGGAGTATTCGCCGTAATAAGTTAATTGTCGTGCGACTCGACCTCGAGGATTTGGCAGAGCGAACGACCGATACGATTTCTGGATTTTACGAGGCGCTCGTCGAAACGCTACCGAGCATCGAAGAACATTTCTGTTCTCCCGGCCATCACGGAGGCTTTCTCAAACGAGTCAAAGACGGAACGCTCCTCAGCCACGTAGTCGAACACGTCGCCTTAGAACTGCAAACTTTAGCCGGAATGGAAGTCGGCTTCGGTCGGGCGCGATCGACGGCGACGCCAGGAGTGTACAACGTGGTGTTCGCCTACAAAGACGAACGGGCCGGACGCTACGCAGCTCGGGCAGCCGTGCGCCTCTGTAGCAGTATCGCCGATACAGGACGCTATCCTCAAGCGGAACTGGAGCAAGATTTAAGCGATTTACGAGAAATTTGCGAAGATGCCGCCCTCGGTCCGAGTACGGAAGCCCTCGTCAAAGAAGCCGAAACTCGCCGCATTCCTTGGACGCAGTTGAGCGCCCGCGCAATGATTCGCTTTGGAACGGGCATCCATCAACAACGGGTTCAAGCGACGCTCACCGATGGAAGCGGCATTTTGGGGGTAGAACTGGCCTGCGATAAGGAGGGGACGAAAACCATTCTCGCCGATGCGGGCATTCCCGTCCCCCGAGGAACGGTGATTCACTATCTCGACGAACTTGGGGACGCCATCGAAGATGTCGGCGGCTATCCGGTGGTCATCAAACCGCTCGACGGCAACCACGGCCGGGGAATTACGATTAACGTGCGATCGTGGACTGAAGCCGAAGACGCCTACGACGCCGCCAGTGCCGAATCGAAAACGCGATCGGTCATCGTCGAACGGTATTACGAAGGACGCGACCATCGAGTGTTAGTCGTCGACGGAAAAGTCGTCGCCGTAGCCGAACGAGTTCCAGCCCACGTCGTCGGCGACGGAAAATCCACCATCGCCGAGTTAGTGGAGGAAACCAACCGCGACCCGAGACGGGGAGACGGTCACGATAACGTGTTGACCCGGTTGAAGCTCGATCGCATTAGCTTGCAGTGGTTGGACAAACAAGGATACGACGCCGATAGCATTCCCGAGAAAGGAGAAACCTGCTATTTGCGGGCGACGGCGAACTTGAGTACGGGAGGAATCGCCATCGATCGCACCGACGAAATTCACCCAGAAAACCGCTGGTTAGCCCAGCGCGTCTCTAAAATCGTCGGCTTGGACATCATCGGCTTGGATATCGTCACCCGCGATATCTCGAAACCCTTACGAGACACAGACGGCGTCATCGTAGAAGTCAATGCCGCACCGGGATTCCGAATGCACGTCAGTCCCAGTGAAGGGAAGCCCCGCAACGTGGCCGCCCCCGTGTTGGAAATGTTATTTCCCCCCGGAACGCCCCACAGCGTCCCCATTATTGCGGTGACGGGAACCAACGGGAAAACCACCACGACGCGCCTCATCGCCCATATTTGCAAGCAAACTGGAAAAAACATCGGGTATACCACCACCGACGGCACTTATATCGGCAACTATTTAGCTGAAGCTGGGGACAACACGGGGCCGCAAAGTGCCAATTTGATTCTCGGCGACCCGACGGTAGAAATGGCGGTGCTGGAAACAGCCCGAGGTGGGATTCTACGAGCGGGTTTGGCGTTTGAAGAGTCCGACGTGGGGGTGGTGTTGAACGTGGCCGCCGACCACTTGGGAATTGGCGATATCGACACCATCGAACAGATGGCCAGTTTGAAAGCGGTAGTGGCCGAGGCGGTAAAACCCGACGGTTACGCAGTTCTCAACGCCGACGATTTCCGGGTGGCGGAGATGGCGAAAAACATCAAATCCAACATCATGTATTTTTCGATGAACCCGGACAGCGAAATCGTCGCCGAACACACGCAAAAGGGCGGAAAAGCGGCAGTCTATCAAGACGGGTTTTTGACGGTGTGGGACGGAAGCGAAAAAATTCGCGTGGCCAAAGCCGAAGAGGTTCCGCTGACGCTGAAGGGAATGGCACCGTTTGCGATCGCCAACGCCTTGGCGGCCTGTGCGGCGACTTACGCCCAAGGAGTGGAGTTAGAGGCGATTCGCGCCGGACTGGCCACGTTTAAGCCTTCGGTGGGTCAAACGCCGGGACGGATGAATTTGTTCGACATGGGCGACTATCACGCCTTAGTCGATTACGCCCACAACGCGGCGAGTTACGAAGCCTTGGGCGGTTTCGTCCGCAACTGGCCGGGGAAACGCATCGGCGTCGTCGGCGGACCGGGAGACCGTCGGGACGAGGATTTTCGAGAGTTGGGTCGGCTGTCGGCGAAAATTTTCGATTCGATTATCGTCAAGGAAGACGACGATACGCGGGGACGGCCTCGAGGGGAAGCGGCGGATTTAATTTGTCGCGGAATCGAGGAAATCGACCCGGATTGTCGGTACGAGTCGATTCTCAGCGAGGAGAAAGCGATTAACGTGGCGTTGGACGAAGCCCCCCGAGACAGTTTGGTGGTGATTTTACCCGAAAGCGTGAAACGGGCGATTCGGGCGATCGAAGCGCGAAATCCCGTCAAAGACAGTTAGGTGAAGGAATGAGGCTCAGTGGTGCAGAAAACTTTTCGAGATCGGGAATTGACAAAAAACATAAAACCGGCAGCCATTTACCGATCTGGGATTTTGCGGCCAACCCTTTAATACGGCGATATCTTTTCTAACAAGGGTTTCAGGACTTTTCTGCACCATTAGGGGGATGAGGAAAAACTGTGACTGGTTCTCACTCTTCTCTCTTCACGGCCAAAGCTCCCCTGCTTCTCTCGCGAGAGCATATAGCAGTCCCAAATGAGTCGTCAAAAATTAAAACACCCGAAAAAATCCGATTCCCAGATCCGCTGTTCCCGATTCCTTTTTTGTCCCGATTGTGTTACACAACCGATTTAGGGTTTCTATACATACTTCAACACTCGTACAGAAAAATGTCCAAATGTTTGGAGCATAAGAGTTATGAGCAAGAATTCTTGGCAGTCATCTCTTAAAGATTACGAAAAATTTGTTGTCGATCGAAAGTACGACTCTGAATATTTAAGAAGAGTTGGATTACACAGTAATTTATTAGATATTATCAACCGATATCCAAAAGGTCGTCTTCTAGATGTTGGGTGCGGTGATGGATGGATGTTTAGGCATATTAAAGGTTTTGAATATCACTCGTGCGATGTAACAGAACCCGCCGATCGCAAATTTATAGAAGAAGGAAGATTCAGCCTTCAAGATATCAGAAAATTAAGTTATGAATCCGACAGTTTTGATATTGTCGTTGCTAGTTTAGTTCTGATATGGTTTTCTGAAATCGAACTTGCAGTTGAAGAGTTATGTAGAGTGACCGATCGCTCGAACGGTTCGATAATTGTGGCTTTAGTAAATCCATACTTTTACAGAACTGGTGATGTAGATACAGACGGTAATTTCAAGATTACGGCAGACTTATCAAAGGACTTCATCATTAAAGACCATAAAATTTCCGGTCTTGTAGGGCCGTTTAGCTACTATTACAGACCTCCATACAAATACATAAATTTATTTCTGAAAAATGGCGTACATCTTAAAAATATCTTTGATTGGTTTATAGATATCGATGACTATAATTCAGAAGTGTCAAATCGAGAAAATTCAAAAATCCGAAGGACTGGCAAGGTTCCCTTATTCACATTTATGGAATTTAGTTATAGCGGGACTCAAACAAATTTTAAGCCCAAATAAAGCCCAAACGTGCTTTGTGAGCGGCAAAGAGGTCTCGATTAAAGCTCAGCCACTCCACAAAACGAAAAGACATCGCGGTACGAAAAGCCTCTAAGGCATCTGCAAAAGTCTCCAAAGGTCGGTTCGCCCACTTCAACCTTTGTGACTGGGGTGCATCTTACTTTTGTAAAAATATGAGTCTGGGGTAGGTTGGACTTCGGCAACGCTGCCGTCCAGGGGTGGAGCGATAGCGAAACCCAATAACAGCTCAATTCACCGCAGAGACTCCAATTTGATAAATTTACAGTTTTGAGATGCACCCCAACCTTTGTTGTTATCGAAAATTTTGGGTCTAAAACCCGCTGCCATGCCAGCGCTAACGCTAACTTCGTCATATCCGCATTCGTCCCCTGCACCGGACGATCGAGCGATTCGTTTAACCTCGGCTTCTGCTCCTTCCCCCACGATCGCCGCTTTCTTCCCAGAGTGCGACTGTCCCGCCTGCCCCCACACTCCACTCCCGACACACGCGCTCCTGATACGCCTTAATCCCCCCATAAGACTTGAAAAACCGCTTGCGAGATGATGTGAGGAGGGGATGAGGAGACAATTCATCGCTCCTCGAAAGCGCGATCGCCAATTCTCAATTAAAATGCAAGATCGGTGAGCTAATTTACTTCCGCCAACCATGACCCGCAGTAACGATAACTTCTGGGAAAACGTTTCCCGCTATCCCCGCTATCTGATTACCTTTATCCTGGGAACGTTTTACGCGATCTATACGTGGCTGAAACCCCTGGCGAAAAAACCCGTGATGCTCGTCGCGATCGCTGGGTTCCTCCTCTCGGGGCTGTTGTTTACCATTTTGACCCTCAGAGCCATGTTGGGATTGTCTGCGGTTTAGACTGGTAGTGGCGAGACAGCTCGCCCGTAGCATCTTTCATAGGGCGATTATCATGGCTACTAACCGTCGTGTGTCCCGCGTCGCTTCGCTAATCAAACGCGAAGTCAGTCAAATGCTAATGCACGGAATTAAAGACGATCGTGTTGGCGCGGGAATGGTCAGTATCACAGACGTAGATGTCTCTGGCGACCTGCAACACGCTAAAATTTTCGTCAGCATTTACGGTACGGAGGACGCCCGCGCCGAAACGATGGCTGGTTTGGAATCAGCTACGAATTACGTGCGCCGAGAATTGGGATCTCGCGTGCGTCTGCGTCGGACTCCCGAAGTTCAATTTCTCGAGGATCGCTCTCTCGAACGCGGCGATCGCACCATCGATCTCATTAACCGCTTGAGTCGCGAACGAGAAGATCCCGAGTTGGATTTCGATTCGACTTCCGAGGAAACCGTTTGATTCGCGGTTGATTGATTTTTGAGTTAAACCCTCTGAACCCCGCTATCTTCGAGATATCGGGGTTCTCGCGTTAAGGGAACTATCCACCGCAACCGCCGCCACAACCGCCGCCACAACCGCCGCCACAACCGCCACCACAACCGCCGCCACAGCCTCCACCGCCGCAACCGCCACCATCACTTCCCGAAGAATCCCCTCCTCCACTATTCCATCCACCACCGCAACCGCCACAACCGACTCCTCCGCCTCCATAACCCGGACCAAAACGGGGAGCGTTGGGATGTTGGAGATAGTCGATGAGTCCGATGATGACGCTGCTGATTCCCACTGAGGCTAAGACGAGAACCAGGGCGAGTGGAATTCCTTCGCTGAGAGTTAGATTTTCGATCGCACCCTGTCCGTAATACTTTCCGACAATGGTGAGACAAATAGCAAAAATTAGAAATATTGAGAGTTTAAAAATGAAAGCTTTGGACAAAATCCAGTTTTGTTGAAGGTTCACCCACTGACACTGAGTATCTCGTCCGAAGCGAATCTCGGCGGACGGCCAAATGTCTTTTGGAGGACTTTCTGCGAAAAACTGTTTGTAGCTGTCTAAGGTTTTTTGATACCCGTCGCCGAACTTCTCGCTTTCGGTTTTTCCGCCACGGGTAGGTTCGTGGTGTAGCGGCATTTCCAAGACGCGATCGCAGAAGTCTTCCCAATACGATCGCGTATACGTTAGATGCAAGTGCCAGGCGCGATCGACTTGTTCTGATGGCGTTACGGTATGACCGGCGACTACGGCTAAAAAGGCAAACTTTTTGTATTCTTCAATCACGCGCTGGGTGTATTTTGACGACCAACCGTTTTCTTTTGCCAATCGATGGCTAAATTGTAATGTGTCGTTAGGGTTGTCTAACGAAAATTCTCGCACGCGATCGTAAAGCTGACTTTGCCGAGCATCCATCGAGCGATCGCTTTGACTCGTTGCAAATTCAGAGTGTGTCACAGCTATGATTGAGTGATAGGAGGAATATTCTGAGTGTAGCTTGTATTTTATAAATTGACTGCAAAAAAAATTATCGGCTCTTCCGAACTTACTATGCAAGAAATCGCTGAAACCCTTACAGTATAAGAGTTTTTGCTAAACTGTATAAAAAGGCAGCTCAAATCGAGAAATCCCTTGCCAGATACAGGCTACAAGCATTTACCCTACACACCAAGGTCGGAAGAGCCAAATTATCTTGCTAAAAAACCATTTTTTTAAATAACAAAAAAATCAGTTTTTATAGATTCTATGTTATTGATTTAAAAGGTTTTTAAAAAGAATTTTTATTAATTCAAAAAACATAGCACTCCTAAATGATTCGCGGCACAATCCCATTTCAGTAAAGGGTGGCATAAGATCCCCGGCATTTGGAGATGCCGGGGATCTCGATAGATCGTCTAATACGGAATCCGAATCTCAACGCTGAGCGGAGTCGAAGCGTTGAGTCCGAGCGGAGTCGAGGACTCAAACACTGGTTTTACTCAGTCAGACAAGCCCCTCTATTCCCCCAACCATCCCCCCAACCCCCCTTTGAAGGGGGGGCGAAGGGGGGATAGAGGGCTAAGGGGGGATGTGGTGAAGACTTCTTGAAATCTAGCTTATCTGAAAAGGATGGAGTATAACCCATGAAACAGAGTTTCAATAAGTTATTTGTTATAAATTATTCAAGATTGCTTTTTTAAAAAAAGCAATAACAAAACATTTAAAAACATTCAATTAAATACGTATTTTTTGTTTCGATAATTTCAATAAAAAACCGATCTAGTTAAGCGATCGGATTTTATTATTGAAATTGTGAGATCGACACGTTATCTGCCACCTGCAATTACGCTCGCATATAAGATAGAGCGCTATTTTGCTCGAAAGACTCTGGTTTTTTGACAATCCAGTGTTTGTGTCCGTCGAGGACGACGATACCTTGACGTTTGAGTTCTCCTAACATTCGCGTGACCGTAACACGGTTAGTACCGATCGCGCTGGCAATTTCTTGATGGGTCAGTCGCGCTTCCAAACGTACCCCTTCAGCAGTCAATTGTCCCATTTCAAAGATTAACAAGCGAAACAGATTAGAAAGGCGATCGAGGGCGCGTCGCTGAGAGGCGATCGCGAGTAATTCTTCCAACTGACAGAGTCGTCGTGCCTTTTGTTGAAGTAGCTTCAAACCGAGTTCGGGAGTATGTTCGATTTCCGGTTGAGCGTACCAAACGACCATGACATCAGAGAGAGCGCGAGCTTGATGGTGAGCGCGAGTCGTCAAGCCAGAACCGAACCACATCGAAGGGCCGACCCAACCGAGAACCCGTTCTTCGCCCATGGCGACCCACGTACTCAGTTGTACCCAGCCTTGGCACACTTGCCACACCCCTGCTCCAGAGAGGGGAATTGCACCACCGCGTTCGACAAAACGACAGGGGCGGTGAAGGGCGATCGTAGATTGCATGGTTGTCGTTAGAGTGTGAGGTTCGCGAGTTCGAGCCGTTCCGCCATGCAAGACATATCATGACGGGACAGCTTGCACCTCAACCGTAACGACTCAACGTTAAGCCACGGTTAGGAGGTCAAGACAGTCACCAGTCACCAGTCACCAGTCACCAGTGAAAACAGTTAACAGTTAACAGTTTCTCCACTGCTCCCCCATTCCCTCTTCCCCGTTCCCCGTTCCCCATTCCCTCTTCTCACTGTTTCTCGTAATGACGGCATCCTTGACAGGGCCCTTCGGGATTGACGGCGCAACGGATATAGGGCGATCGCGCGTTGTAGCGACAGGATCGATCGCCGAGAATTTCGAGACGAACGGGTTCGACGGGAGAAACGACTCGACGGGAACGAACAGTTTCTCGAACGGACGTCGAGCGATCGTGAAACTCGCGCTGGGCTTTGCGAGCGTACCACAGTGACAAAACCGGCGGCGTTAAGCCCAAACCGAGAACTACGAGAACTTCTAGCCACATCGTCAGGAAGTGCCGAACGACTCGACTTCATTGTAGCGAGATCGCAAAAAAGCGACTGTCCTGTGGCGATCGCGCCGAGGGTCGGCAGTTTCGTACAATTGAAGCCGGACGGTCGTTTTCCTCCCCTAATACCATGACCCTCGTAAACCAGCGATACCGCATTCTCCACTCGATCGGACGGGGTGGTTTTGGCGAAACGTTTCTCGTTGAAGACACCCATATGCCTTCAAGTCGTCGTTGCGTTCTCAAGCAACTCAAACCCAGGACGACGGACGCCAAAACCACCCAACTGGTACGAGAACGGTTTGCGCGGGAAGCCGCCACGTTGGAATCTCTCGGAGAAGCGCACCCACAAATCCCCACGCTGTACGCTTACTTTACCGAAGGCGACCAATTTTATTTGGTTCAGGAGTGGATCGAAGGGCAAACGCTCACCGAACGGGTGCGATCGCGCGGTAAACTCTCCGATACGGAAGTGCGTCGATTGTTGAGCGACTTGTTACCCGTTCTCGACTTCGTTCACAGTCGAGGCATCGTCCACCGCGATATCAAACCCGATAACATTATCGTGCGAGATCGCGACGGACTCCCGGTTCCTATCGATTTCGGGGCGGTGCGGGAAACCATGGGAACGGTGGTGAGTTCCTCGGGACACCCCACCAGCAGCATTGTTATCGGAACGCCAGGATTTATGTCCGGGGAGCAGGCGGTGGGACGACCGATGTATTCGAGCGACCTCTACAGTCTGGGATTGACGGCGATTTTCGCCCTCACGGGAAAATACCCGCAAGAAATTCCCAGCGATCCGCGCACGGGGAAACTGCTGTGGTTCGAGGACGTAAGGGTCGAGGACGGGTTGAAACGGGTTCTCGACAAGGCCATCGAACCCCACCCGCGCGATCGCTTTGCGACAGTACGAGAAATGTCGGCCGCGTTGCAATCTCCCGAAACAGTCTTACAAACGCCTCCGCCGCCGTCTACAGAAGCCACGGTCGCGGTAGTCCCCAGAGGGGAGCGATCGACCTCTCGGTCAACGGTTGCGGCGACGACCGCCGTTCCCGATCCTCCGGCGAAATCCTCCAACGCGACGAAATTACTCTTCGGTGCGATCGTCGGGGGAATTGTCGGCGGATCGGTTATCGCAACGTTGGCGGTACGACAGTCGCAGCGATCGGACGTTACGGTCGTTCCCACACCGACGCCGACGGTCGAGGCGACACCGACACCAACCGTCGTGGCGACGCCGATTCCCGAGGAACGCGGGTTTTATTTTCTGGCCGATTCGGCCTACGCCGATCGCGATAATGCAGACAAACGCCTGAGTGCTTTACGCGACACAGGCTACAACGCCGCCGGGTCGTTTTGGCTTCCCGATTATCCCAATTTATCCAACAAACCTTACCAACAGGTTTACGTCGATCGCTTCGAGACTCGCGACGCCTGTGTCGAACAGTTGCAAGCGTACGGACGCGACTACCCAGATTCCTATTGCGCCTTCGCCAGTACGAATCCGAACACTGCTGACGAACGCATCGCCGCTAGTGAGGTGGTGGTAGTCGAAACGCCCCAAGAAACGCCTCAAGTTCCGAGCGATCGCCCGTCTCCCATCGATGCGGCGAGGGATTATTACGCTGCAATTAACGACAACGATTCGATCGTGGCGTGGAACACCTTATCGCGAGAGTTGCAACAGAACGAGGAGTTACATCCCAAAGGATTTCGCGACTATCAACGTTGGTGGGATACGGTGAACGCCGTGCGCGTCGAAGAGTTGCGATTGGTCGAAGTGGGGGAAGAAACGGCGCGAGTTGACGTGCGGTTGAAATATTTTATGAAGTCTGGCGAGACGAGTACGGACGCCTTGCGAATTACTTGGATTTGGGATCGCTATAACGATCGCTGGGTTTACGACGACGCGATTTACCTCAACTAAGACACGCGAGACTCCACCGATGGACGAGACGTTAAGTTCCCCGTTCCGTTGGCTCCCGATTTGGCGTCGAACTGCGGAACCAGCCAACGACCAAATCGAATATAAAGGGCAGGTAAAACTAATAGCGTCAATGCAGTTGAGGTAAACAATCCCCCAAATACGACCACTGCGAGAGGTTGTAAAATTTCTTGTCCCGAACCGGAACTGAGAACGAGCGGTAACATTCCCAAGGCTGAAGTTAACGCCGTCATTAAAATAGCGGTAGAGCGCTCGATCGACCCTTCAAAAATTGCGCGATCGAGCGGAAATCCTTCGCGAATTTTTTGATGGTAATTTTCGACCAAAAGTAACCCGTTTCGAGTTGCCACCCCAAACAACGTAATAAATCCTACCATCGACGCTACGGAGAGAACGCCACCACCGATCGCCACTGAAAAAATTCCTCCCGTCAACGCCAACGGTAAATTGAGGGCGATCGCGATCGTTGCGGGAATCGATTTCACCGCGAAATACATCAACACGATAATGACAGCTAAAGACACACTTCCAAAAACTAGCAAGTTTTGCGACGCTCGCTGTTCGGATTCAAACTGTCCGCCGTATTCGATAAAGTACCCGTCGGGTAACTCGACCTCTTGAGAAATCGCCGATTTAAGTTCTCGGACGACACTTCCCAAATCGCGATCGCTGACGTTCGCCGAAACAATTAAACGGCGAGAGACGCTTTCTCGGTTAATCGCATTGGGCCCTTCGCCAAATTTGACCTCTGCAACCTGCGATAACGGAATTTTGCGATCGTCGGGGGTATCGATAAGCAGATTTTGAATGGTTGTCATATTGCTGCGATCGCGTTCGGGAAGCCATACTAGCAAATCGAACAATTGCTGTCCTTCCAAAACTTGAGAAACCACTTGTCCGTTAAACGCCACTTCGACGGTGTTCGCCAGTTCGTCGATGGTAAGTCCGTAGCGAGAGATCGCATCGCGATCGAATTCAATTTGAATTTGTTTGACCGACACTTGCGGTTCGATTTGTAAATCGACAATTCCCGAAACCTCGCTCGTGACATCTCGGACTTGCGTTCCAATGTCTCGAAGTACGTCGAGATCCGAACCGAAGATTTTAATCGCGATCGCGCTGCGAACTCCCGATAAAATTTCATCGATGCGGTGAGAAATAAATCCACCAATTCCCGCCACGACGCCGGGTAACTTAGAAAACTCGTCTCGCAAGCGAGCGATCGCTTTTTCTCGATGTTTCATTCCCAAATCGGACAGTTTCACGTCAACGTGGCCCCCGCTCACGCCAATGGCTTCTAAATCTCCCGAAGCTCGTCCCGATCGCAGTTGTATCGATTCAAAATACGGATCGTCTTTTAACATATCTTGAATCGCCGAACCCGCGCGATTCGTCGTTTCTAAAGACACGGTAGGATAGAGCGTTATTGTATTGACCAAATAGCGCTCTTGAAACTCCGGCAAAAACACGCGACCCAACATAAAAAATATTAAAATTGAAGCAAAAAATGCTGAAATAGTTCCTAGCAGAACGTGATTCGGACGCCATAGCGAAACTTGCAAAATTTGACGATATTTATTACGAGATTGACGTGCGATCCAAGTATCATCTTTCGGGAGTTTGTGACGAGATAATAGAATCGCCGACAATGCTGGCGAGAGGGTCAATGCCACGAAGGTCGAAGCAAAAATCGATAGTAAATACGCCATTCCCATCGGAGCAAAAATCCGCCCTTCTACACCCGTCAGTGAAAAAATAGGTGCGAAGATCGTCGCAATAATAAACGTCGAAAAAAGGACGCTCACGCGCACTTCTTTAGACGCTTTATACACTACTTTTAGCGGTGAAACTGGCGTTCCCGCCAATTGATTTTCACGCAAGCGTCGATAAGAATTTTCCATATCCACGATCGCATCGTCTACCACCGATCCGATCGCAACCGCCAATCCGCCTAACGTCATAGTATTAATTCCTTGACCGAACGCCTGCAAAATGGTCAAGCCAATCAGTAACGACAGTGGAATCGCACTGAGCGCCATAATCGCCGTGCGCCAGTTCATCAAAAAGAGAAGTAAAACAATCGAGACGATAATAATTCCATCGCGCAACGCACCGGTTACACTTTCAATCGATTCTTCAATAAAATCCGCTTGGCGAAATGTGACGCGAACCTCTACATCTTCAGGAAGTCCCGCTCGAACGTCCGCCATCGCCGCTTCGACGGCTTCGGTGACAGTTGGCGTATCGGCGAGGGGTTGCTTGTTAATTAAAACGACGATCGCCTCGTCGCCATCAACACTCGCATCGCCCCGTTTGAGTTCTGCGCCGATAGTAATTTCAGCGACATCTTTTAACAGAACTGGAACGCCATCCCGTGCGGTAACGACCGTTTTTTCTAAGTCCTCCAGGGTTTCGATCCGTCCGATCCCTCGAATTAAATATTCGCGATCGGGTTGAATTAAAAAACCACCGCCAGCGTTGACGTTCGATTCTCGAGCCGCGCGAACCACCTCTGACAGTGTAATGTCAAAGGCTTTGAGTTTCGCCGGACTGACTAAGACTTGATACTGACGGCGATCGCCCCCGAAAGACACAATTTTTGTGACGCCGGGAACGGCGAGCAAGCGGTTTTGGATGTCGAGATCGACCCAAGCTCGAACGTCCATTAAAGTGGTCGTTCCGCCCTCTTTAATCGTAAACGCATAGGATAAAATCGTGCCGATGGGAGAAGAAAGCGGTGCCATTTGTGGCGTTTGGACGCCTTCGGGAAGTTCGTTCGCCACCTGTTGCAATCGCTCGGAAATCGATTGACGCGCGTTGTAGACATCGGTTCCCCATTTAAAGAGAACGCTAATCGAAGAAATTCCCACGCCGGACTTCGATCTCACCACATCGACGCCGGGGGTTCCGTTAATCGCACTTTCGATGGGAAAGCTGACGAGAGATTCGACTTCTTCGGGGGCGAGTCCGGGGGCTTCGGTTTGAATATCGACTTGAGGCGGGGCGAAGTTGGGAAAGACATCGAGGGGCATTCTCGAGACGGTGAAGAAGCCCCAAATCGTAACGAGAATGGCAGCGATGACGACGATCCAACGTTGAGCGATCGACCATTTTAAAATGCTATCTATCATGGTAATTTATCGAGGTAGCTTGAGTTGAGAAACGAAACTCAATCTAAGTTTTTTCAGTCGAGACGATCGAAGAGGGCGATTCGTCAATCTGAATCGATCGAAGAACGCTTCGCCGAACTGTCTCGTTCTGGGGTGGATTCTTCAACCGTGGTTGAGAATGAAGTCACCCGCGATCGCACGGATTTTAAAAGTTCGGGAAACGGGAGGTTTCTCCGTCGCCGCAAAAACCAAAATCCCCCCCCAGCCACACCGCCAAGAACCGGAACGATCGCCCAACTCAATGCAGTTCTCGATCGTGCGTTAGAGTGTTCGTCTTCACTGTGTTCGTGTTCTTCCTCGCCGTGTTCGTCTTCGCCGTGTTCGTCACCGCCACCCCGCAAAGACTCTGCATACAGCAACACCCCGCCTTGAGTGACGATGCGATCGCCCTCAGCTAAGCCGCGTTCGACTTCCACCATTTCCCCGAACGCACGTCCTAACTCCACCTCAACCGGTTTGAAGCCGCGATCCTCTCGGACGTAAACGATCGAACGCTCGTCGACCTCGACGATCGCCGTGGTGGGAATCGCAAGAACCGGTTGCGCCGTGCGATCGGTGACGATTTCGACCTCTGCAAACATTCCCGGTTTCAGCACGTCCCCAGTCCTGTCGATCTCCGCACGTACCGGAACGCGCTGTTCTCCTTCCACCACGGGATCGATTTGCGCCACGCGACCTCGAAACAGTCGATCTCCGACATCGCGAACCCGGACTAAAACGGTGCGATCGCGTTGAATTTGAGGTAAATCTCGCACGTAGACATCAGCTCGCACCCAAACGCGATCGCTGTTGACGATTTGCATTAAAGGCGCTCCCGCCGCATCGACAGACTGTCCCAACGTGGCCGTCCGCACACTGACAGTTCCCGCAATCGGAGCGGCGATCGTCACCGTTCCGTCGGGATTGGCCGTCGCACCGAGTTGTCGCAACCGCGCCGCATAAGTATCGTCGCTCAAGTCCAAACGAGCGCGAGCGACCTCTAAAGCTGCTTCAGCGCGATCGATTTCCGCTTGTGCTTCTCCGAGTTCCCGACGCTGTTCGGCTTGGGTTAACCGCGATCGCGCCTGCGCCAGCAAGTCTTCAGACTCCCGCAAATCCCGCACCGGTAAATCGACTTCGGCTTGTCGGACGTTCGACTGAGCGGTGAGAACCTCTCGACGGCTCACCGCAGCGGACAGATCGGCTTCGGCGGCGGCCAGACGCGCGCGAGACTCGAGCATTTGTCGTCGGGGAATCGCACCGGCTTCGACGAGTTCCACATCTTTCTCATACTGTTCCCGCGCCACGGCGACTTCGGTTTCGGCGCGTGCGATCTCGGCTTCGGCGATGTCTTGCTGGCGTTTGTAATTTTCCTGCGCCACGCTCAGAACGCCGCCACTTTCGACGAGTTGGCGATCGCGATCGTAGCGAGACTGTGCGGTTTCGAGTTGCGATCGCGCGCTGGCGATGTCGGCTTCTGTAATTTGCAACTGACGTTGGTAGTTATCTCGCGCCAGTTGTAAGTTGGCTTGCGCTTCGAGGACGTTCGCCTCGGCTTCGGCTTGCTGGCGTTGTGCGTCGACGGCGAGTCCGGCCAGTTCGGGACTCGACAACACCGCTAGGGGTTCCCCTCGCACCACCGTTTCCCCTGGCTCGACCAAAAGCTGAACCAGCGTCCCCGCCACGGGAGAAGTCACTTCGACCCGTGCGTCTGGGGTGGCTTCGATTTCCCCGGTGACGGTGATTCCCACGTCCATCAGTCGTGAGGTGAGGGTTTCGACGCGAATTCCCAAGCGATCGATCGCGTCGGGTTCGACTTCGACCTCTCGTAACTCGTTCGATTCGCTCGAGCCAAATTCGTTTCCGTGGCCGTGTCCCGGGCCAGCTTTCGCTGGAACCTCCAGCCACAGCACCAACGCGATCGCGATTTTCAGCCAAAGGATGGGTTTGAGTGCGTTTCCTACCATGGTCAGGTCGCCCCTGTGGAGTACCGATCTCAGGCTCCCACGCAAAAATCAAAAAAAAGTGAAAATTTTCGCAGACAAAGTCCCGTAGGGTGCGTGACTTGAAAAATCGGGTGTCGATCGTGAGACCGATCGCTCTGTCACGCACCGCCCATGTACACCGCCCACAAACAAGGGTGAGTCCCGTAGGGTGTGTGACTTGAAAAATCGGGTGTCGATCGTGAGACCGATCGCTCTGTCACGCACCGCCCATGTACACCGCCCACAAACAAGGGTGAGTCCCGTAGGGTGCGTGACTTGAAAAATCGGGTGTCGATCGTGAGACCGATCGCTCTGTCACGCACCTTTTACTGCGGCAAATTGCGCCGAGAACCCCCGAGTTTTACAAATTTCATCAAAATTTTAATTTTGGCTGTCATCCTTGAAATATTGACGATTTCAAGCGGGAAGCAACCGATATGAAAAACGCTTTATTCCCTGTAAAGTCCCTCGCGATCGCCGCGACACTATTCTTCTTACAGAGTCCTACGATCGCTCGAGCTGACGGATACACGTCCCATTTATATAACGCCACGGCGCTTCGCAACACCAGTCAGTTAATGAACGCCGGTTTGACGACGAATATTTTGACCCTTCACGTTCACGGTTCTAGCATTTCGCAAGTGGCGATCGAGCTTCCCCGACGCGTTTCGATCGAGCGAGGCGTTTCTGTCGTCGATGAAAATGGCAATTCTGTTGACGCCAGCGTAACAATGTCCGATCGCCGCGTGACCGTCGCCTTTTCCGAACCCGTTACCCCCAACGCCGCCCTCGATATTCATCTTCGCGGTGTTAAAACGCGATTGCGACAAGGACGGGTTTGGCTTTATCCTGTGTCTGTTCGCACCGCAGACTCCAATCGGGATATTTCCATCGGAAACGCTCGAATTCATACCTACTAAAGCCATGCGAATTTTACTGGTTGAGGACGAGCCAGACCTTGGATTATCGATAAAACAAGCGCTCTCACAAGAAGCGTATATCGTCGATTGGGTCGAAGACGGAACGACGGCGTGGGACTATTTAGACGATCGCATCACGCAGTACATCTTGGCAATTTTAGATTGGAATTTGCCGGGACTCTCGGGACTCGAACTCTGTCGAAAACTCCGCCAGTCTGGTCGTTCTCTACCCGTAATCATGTTGACGGTTAAAGACACGGATGCTGATAAAGTCGCGGGATTAGATGCGGGAGCAGACGATTATTTAGTGAAGCCATTTAGTTTGTCGGAACTGTTGGCACGATTGCGTGCGTTGCAACGGCGATCGCCTCAGTTTTCCCCTCGACCTCTGCAAGTAGACAGTTGGGTTTTGGATTACCGAAATTACACGATCGCCAATACAAAACAGCCCGAAATTTTCAGTGTTGCGCTAACGAGAAAAGAATTTCAGCTTCTCGAATATTTTATGCGCCACCCCAATCTTTTGATATCTCGAGAACAGTTGATGGAACAGGTTTGGGAGCGAGAAGCCGAGCCGGGAAGTAACGTCGTCGCCGCACAAATGCGGTTGTTAAGACGCAAACTCGAAGGACATCGACTCGAACTTCCTATCGAGACGATTTACGGGTTGGGGTATCGCTTTAATGTTTAAACGGCGATCGAATCGAGTTTTCGACAAGACGAGGTTTCGCTTGACGCTGCTGTCAATTCTCATTGTCGAAACGATTCTTCTCGCTTGTGGAATTGCCGTTTACGAGTATATTGTTTATTCTCGAAATCGCGGGTTCGATCGCGAAATTAATTCAGTTTTAACCAGTTTACACGATAGCTTTGAAGTCATTCTCAAACAACCCAGTACCTTAGAGCCAGAACTGGCCGAACTGGTTCCCAATCTTTGCTCGATCGGACAGTCTTGTTACTTTCAAATCGATCGCGCTCAGTTTCATGCACTCGGGCCTGTTTGGCAAGATAATTATTCAATTTTCTTGCTCGACTTATCGGGAAACCCCATTGCTACCGCCGGTTTTCTGACTTCGTCCGATCTCAAAGCGCGATCGCTCGATCTCAAAAACTTTATTGACTCTCGTAAAACCTTATACAACGAAAGCGGAATTCGTTACGAGTACCGCTCGGTTTTACTCCACACTCAAACTTCCGAAGATTGGGGATATTTAATCGTTGGAAAAAGTTGGCGAGAGACCGATCTCGAATTACGAACGATTCGATGGAGTTTAATCGTTTTTTTCGTCACCGCCTCTGTTGCATTAGGTGCGGCGAGTTGGTGGTTAGCGTCTTTCGCGTTACAGCCTGTCTATCGCTCCTATCAAAAAATGCAGCAGTTTACCGAAGATGCCGCCCACGAATTGAGAACGCCGCTGGCCGTGGTTCACACGCAAGTCGAAACGTTGTTGCGACAACAAAACACTGAAAAATCGGAGTTTAAAACCTCGCTCCGCACAATTTTAAGACAGAACGATCGCTTAGCTAAACTGGTCACCGATTTACTCTACCTGGCACGTCTCGATCGCAAACAGGATACGACCAAACTTCAGCGTTTTTACTTAAACGATATATTAGAAGACCTCGCACAAGAATTAGTTCCCTTAGCCTCAAAAGCAAACGTCAATTTAGAGATAAAATCGACCGCCGTACCCAAACTCGAGGTGGCCGGTCGCGAAGCACAACTTTATCGAGCGATTTATAATATTGCCAGTAACGCCGTGCGCTATACCCCGTCGGGCGGCTGCGTCACCGTCGACCTCGACTCGACTTCGAGCGAGGCGATCGTGCAGATTCGAGACACGGGAATTGGCATTTCTGCCGAAGACCAACAGCATATTTTCGATCGCTTCTACCGCGTCGATCGCCATCAATCTCGAAAAACAAGCGGCTCGGGGTTGGGATTGTCCATCGCCCGAGCCATCGTCGAAACCCACGGTGGTAAAATCGACCTACACAGCCAACGCGATCGCGGTAGTACGTTTGCCGTTCGCCTACCCAAACATCGCGATCGCCGAACATCCTTACTGGGGTGACGAACCCGAAGCACAAGTCGCTCCCGAATCGCTCATTTCCGGTCGTTCTGGAGCCGTTTTCGACGCGTCGTCCGTACCGCACAGCAACATTTGCGTGCCACCGTCCTCGACGTACACCAACGACGAAAAACTCTTCAAATCGTCCTGTTTCGCCGTCGCCGTCATGTACGCCGCGTCGTTTTCTACCGAAGCGATCGCGTACTGATAATTTTCCGTTTCCGACTGCAATCCGAGTTGCAACTCTTCGAGCGACTCGGCAAAGCGTTCGTTTTCTAAATAATACGCCTGTTGCGCCCTCGCCAACGCCCCGACATAAGTTTGACCTTCACTTTCGCGGGCAGCTTCCATCGACTGAGCCATCGCTTCCTCGAGCGTCACCACGCGGGCGTTTTCGGGAAGTGCCGACTCGTCCGACACGCGAGCGATCGGCAGTTCGAGATATTCCGGCGTATCTGTAGAAGCTAACGGAGAGTTGACGTAAGCTTTGCCGTCTTCCGTCAAAACGATGGTCACGCTATCCTGAGTTTGGGGATCTTGAATTTCCCAAGTTCCCGCCCAGTCCGAGCCTCCTTGCGTTCCCGAGCATCCCGCAGCGAAGAGGAGAGTTGCCGTCGAAGCCAGCCAAAATTTCGGTTTCGCCAAGTTTGGAGACATGGTGCTGTTGTTTGAATGATGTTGAAATCGCGATCGCCGAGGACGCTCGACGAGACGACATCCAGTATACGCAATTTCTTTGGCTTTCACGTTTCAATTCCATGTCAACTCACGACCCGACTTCCCCTCTCGCCATCGGACTCATCGGAACGGGTTTCGTCGCCACCTTACGGGCTGAAGCCCTGCAACGCGATCGCCGAGCGCAACTGAAAGCTGTCGTCGGGTACGATCCCCAACAAAGCCGCGAGTTCGCCCGTCGCTACGATGCCGACTGTCTCGACACCTGGCACGCGTTAATCGATCGCGACGATATCGACGTCGTATTTCTCAGCAGCATCAACCGCGATCGCGGAACCCTCGCTCGGGCGGCCCTCGATCGCGGAAAGCACGTCGTCGCCGAATATCCCCTCTCTCTCGATCCCACCGAAGCCGAAACCCTACTCGAACGCTCCCGTCAAACCGGAAAACTCCTCCACGTCGAACATATCGAACTCTTGGGAGGGCTTCACCAAGCGTTTGTCGAACACCTTCCCCGAGTCGAACCCGTCTCCTACGTCCGTTATGCCACCATCAAGGCCAAACGCCCGGCTTCGCCACACTGGACGTACCATCACGAGCTGTTTGGATTTCCGCTCGTCGGTGCGTTATCTCGCTTGCACCGTTTGACCTCTTGTTTCGGCCGAGTCTACTCTGTTAGCGGCCGGGCGCGGTTTTGGGATGGCGACGAACCAGGTTATTACACGGCTTGTCTGTGCAACGCTCGACTCGAATTTACCAGCGGTGTCTTCGCCGATGTCCTGTACGCCAAAGGCGATCGCTTTTCCCACACGACCCGCGTATGGGAAGCGTGCGGCGAGGGCGGTACGCTGGTGTTGGAAAACGGACGCGGTCAACTGACGTGCGGGGACGAGATCGCGCCCATCGAAATCGCGTCGCAACGGGGCGCTTTCGCCCGAGACACGCAAATGGTACTCGATCGCCTCATCGACAACAAACCCCTGTACGTCGCCCCCGAAGACAGCGTCTATACCTTAAAAATCGCCGATGCAGTGCGGCGAGCCGCCGAAACGGGAGGGGCGATCGCCCTCGACTCAAACGGTCGATAGCGCCCGTTCCAATTCCGTTGGAAGCTGACATTTCCAGGGTTCGTCTGGGGAAATGGGAGATGGTTTGTCTTGCCAGACTTGTCCTTGTTCGTAAGCTCGAACCAGATATTTTCGCAACTCGAGGGGAGGTTGAGAGGAGAGAACGGGGTAACGCGATCGCAGTTCGTCCGTGTAGAAGCTGCTGTCGCGGCCGATACTGGCGATAAAGTTAAAGATTTCGGGGATGCTCTCGATGCCGAACTCCTCGAGAAAGGCTTTACAGGTATCGATCGCCGCGTTTCCGTAGGCGTAGCCGAGAGGGGCTGGGATTTTTTGGCTGCACGTCACCAAACAGCGATCGCTACGATAGTCGAGTTCGGGCAACTCTTCCCCCCAAATCTGCACGGCCCACGGAAAGTCTTGTGAAATTTTACGGCGATCGGTTACCGCCATCAGAATGTCGTTCACCGTGACGATGAAACGGGGTTCGTCTGCCTCGACCAATTTCCGAACGTCGATCGCTTTACAAGTAATCACGCTATTGACCTCAATGTCGTCGCTCGATTCGATCGCTACCCTGCACTCGAATTGTCGTTTTTCTGGGAAAGCCCTGTCAACGGGTTTGGCGAAGTTCCACCGACAACACCATTGAGAAAGGGTTTTAAAGGAATGCTACATTAAGTATTCTGCCGAACCTCACGCCATCAGGAACCGATTGGGGTTCGCCTCGTTTGTGACGCTGCGATCGCCTCTCAACCATGACCTTATCCGATCTGCTTTGGAATGCCAATCTCGACCTCGCCCGAGCCTGTCTCGATTCTCCTTTCGTTCGCGGTTTAGCCACCGGAACGCTCCCCCCAGACAAGTTCGCCACCTACACCGGACAAGATGCCTTTTTCCTCAAAGCCTTCGCCCGCGCCTACAGCGTCGCCGCTGCGAGATCTCCCGATTGGGAAGGGTTTCAAACGTTTCACCATCTCGTGGAGGGCGTGTTAGACGAGATGGCGTTGCATCGAGAGTACGCGAAAGAGTGGGGCGTCGATTTAGAGGCGATCGAACCGAGTCTCGCGACGCGCCGTTATATCGATTTCCTCAGCGCGACGGCTTGGAGTGCTGACGTCGGCACTACCGCCGCAGCCATGTCTCCCTGTATGCGACTGTACTTCTTTTTGGGGCGGGAACTGGCACGAGACGGCATACCCGACCATCGATATTCTGAATGGATTCGCACCTACAGCAGCGACGAGTTCGAGCCGTTGGCGAAGCAGTTAGAAGCCTTAGTCGAGCGCTACGCCACCGATACCCCAGCCCTGCACCAAACCTATCGCTACGCCATGCAGTGCGAGTTAGAATTTTTCGAGTCGGCGTGGCGATCTCAGTGAAGAGGGGAGAGGGAAGAGTGAAGAGTGTGTAAGATCCCCAGAATCTGTAAGATGCCGGGGATCTGGAGGGGGAGAAGAGGAGAAAGGGAGAGAGGAGGGAAAAAAGAACGAAATTTTTGAAGATGGGAAATCTACCAGTATGGGAAATTTAATTGCTTCGGCGGGAATTGTAGCGATTCCCCTCTTGTTATTTTCAGTGTTGTCGCTGACGCTGATCGGCGAACGCAGTTATTTTTGGTTTCGGGTGTGGCGACGACAAGATGCCGTCATTCAAAAAGCACTGCGGTTGTTGCAAACTAACGAAGATGCGGCGATAAAACTGTTACAGAAACAGACTGATTTACCCGTTCCCCGTATTTTTCTCGAAGCCTTGGAACTCCAAGAACCGACCCCGGAAGAGTTTCGTCTGGCTTTAGAAAGTGCGGCTCAATCCGAACTTCCGACCTTACGCCGCTTTTCGACTGCGTTAGATTCGATCGTGGCCGTGTCGCCGTTGTTAGGATTGTTGGGAACTGTTTTGGGATTGATGGCGTCGTTTTCTTCCCTGACGCTCGGCGATATCGGACAAAGCGATGCGATCGGCGTCACGGGGGGAATTAGCGAGGCGCTATCTTCGACGGTGTTGGGCTTGGTCGTGGCGATCGTGACGTTGCTGTTTTCCAATACCTTTCGCGGGTTCTACCGCCGTCAAACTGCCTTGATTCGCGAGTACGGCGGACGCCTCGAGTTAATTTATCGCCGCAAACATCGACTGTATCACCAATAGTTTTCTACTGATTTTTTGGACGAATCTCTATGAATTTTCCCGATGACGATCCCGAGATTCCACCTCAAATTAATATCGTTTCTGCGATCGATGTAATTTTAGCGATTTTGACGTTTTTCGTCATTTCGAGTTTGTACCTCACGCAAACCGAAGGGCTTTCAGTCAATTTACCGTCCGCTGAAACGGCAGAATCGCAGCAAAAAACTCGTTTGGTCGTCACGATTACCGAGGACAGCACGGTTTTTCTCGGAGAAGAGGCGATCGCCCTATCGCAATTACAGACTCGAGTTCGCCAGCGCATGGAAAACGAGAATATTTCCATCGTAGCTGTGAATGCAGATACAGCCGTTTCCCACGGACGTTTTATCGAAGTCCTCGACGAACTGCGCCAAATCCAGGGAATTCAACTCGCCGTTCTAACCGACGATCGCGATCGCCCGTAACCTTCAAAAAACCCCAGCATCTTGAAGATACCGGGGTTCTCGCTCGAGTTCAATAGCCTGTTTGGAGTGTTGGGGAACCTAGCGTCAACCGAACCAACAAAACTTTTTCTAACCGATCGAGCGAAACCTTCAATCTTCCGCCTTCAACGGATTCGCCGATTCCAACACCCGAGGAACGACGATCGCCACCATCGTTAACAGTAACGCCGCCACGCCGAACTGCGCCACACTCGACACCAGCGTTTCGAGCGGAACGATTCGCCCGATAAAGTAAGATAAACTCACCATCGCTGACGCCCAAACCGTCGCCCCGGCCGCATTGCAGAGAAAAAACTTACCATAGGGCATTTCAGCAATTCCCGCCAGCGGACCGGCGAAAATACGCAGCAGCGCGATAAACCGCCCGAGAAAGACGGCTTTAGCAGCGTTTTGACTGAATTCTTCTCGAACACTCTTCAATCGCGCCTCAGAGATGCGGAACAACCGTCCGACTCGCAACAGCAGCGGCCATCCACCCCATTTTCCAATCCAATAGCCGAAATTATCGCCCAGGATCGCACCTCCAATAGCACACAAGAGGACGAACCAATAATCTAACTCACCCTCTCCGGCGAGAAAACCGCCGACGAGGGTAATCGTTTCGCCAGGAAGGGGAACTCCTGCGTTTTCTAACGAAATCCCTAAAAAAACCGCCCAATATCCATACTGACGGGCGATTTCTTCAATATTCTCTAGAGAAATTACCTCAGACATTCAAGCCTCGATCTGTCTTCGATCTGCCTATCATCTTTACATTCTGACAGATCTGCGCCCCGGAGGGAGAGGGGGAGAGGGGGAGAGGGGGAGACAAGGGGACAAGGGGACAAGGGGAGAAACTATTAACTGTTCCCTATTCCCTATTCCCTGTTCCCTGTTCCCTGTCTTCACTGGTGACGGTGACTGTTCTCTCATCTCCTCATCTAGCTGGTGAACGAGGGAAGTGAGGCTCGATCGTCAGAAGGCTCGAAACTGGGAAGATCGAGGTTTCCAGACTCGCGGCGAGTACGTTTGGCGAGGCGATAGCTGACGCTTTGGAGTTCGGCGTGGAGTTGGCGGTTTTCGCGCTGGAGGGCTTCGACGCGCTCTTGAATGGGTTTGAGACGTTCGGCGAACTTCTGTTTGTAGACTTCGGGAAGTTCCTGAACCACTTGTTCGAGCATCCGGGCGCGATCGGTGAGTTCTTGCGCCGTTTGACGCTGTTGAAACAGCTCGCGATCGCGATCGGCGATTTGCGATTGGTAAAACTCGACTTGTTGTTCGACTTCCGCCAGTTGTTGGCGCAGCAGTTGCATTTGTTCTTGATACTGCGAGGAGGGTGCGGCGCTGGAGGTTTGGTTGGCGTTACCTTTGACCAAACGAAACAGCTCTTGAGAAAGCTGTTGAACCAGTCGATCGCGCATTTTCACCTCTTCTTGCAGTCGTGCGACTTCGGCTCGCAACTCGTGCGGATTGAGGGATTCAGTCGGGTTCACCAAAGCTACCTCCTAGGCAAAATGACAGAAGAGTTCGTTTTCGTTTCTACTGAATGTTAATCTAGCATCTGCCTCGATCGCCCGATCGCTCGGTCAACGTTTCGTAGCAAATCTCAGCCAAGATTCACCTATGACAGGTTCGTTCGTCGTTTTTGAAGGAATTGAAGGGTGTGGGAAAACCACTCAGTTACAGCGAACTTGCGACTGGCTGCGATCGCGCGTCCGGGGTTCGGTGGTGGTGACGCGGGAACCGGGGGGAACGGAACTCGGACGACAGTTGCGAACGGTACTGTTAGAAGTGCGCGAGGGGGAACCCATCGGCGATCGCGCAGAACTGTTGCTGTACGCCGCCGATCGCGCCCAGCACGTAGAACGGTCTATTAAACCGCAACTGGCCAGCGGGGCGATCGTCCTGTGTGATCGCTATACAGACTCGACGGTCGCCTATCAGGGATACGGGCGACAATTGAATCGAGAACTCATCGATCGCCTCAACCACATCGCTACGGGAGGCTTGGAACCGGATTTGACCCTGTGGCTGGATGTCGAACCGGAAATCGGACTCGATCGCGCTCGCAAACGGGGAGAAGCCAACCGCCTCGAACGAGAAGCCCTAGATTTTCATCGTCGGGTTCGTCAAGGTTACGCCGCACTCGCCCAACAATACCCCCACCGTATCGTCCGCATCGACGGAAGGCGATCGCCCGACGAGGTCGAAAAGAAAGTTCAACAAATCTTGACCGAACGTTTATCCTTAAAATTATCGGGACTCGAACTCCCGCCAACTTGGATGCGAGACACTGGGGACAATGGCTAACGCAATACATCTGGCGATGGTGGAAAACGGTGCAGCCAGATGGACGAATTCAAAAAACGGACGGGGAGGAGCGATCGCACTCGATTTGAGCGACGCTCACCTCATCGCCGCCGATCTCAGCAATTTCGACTTAGCGGGTTCCAATCTCAGCCACGCCAACCTCATCGGGGCAGATTTGCGGGGGGCGAACCTCGCCGACGCTAACCTAGAAGGTGCGAACCTCCGAGGCGCGAACTTGCGAGAAGCCAACTTGCGAGGGGCGAATTTGTCCCACGCCCAACTTCGACGCGCCAGCCTCAGCGAAGCCATCTTACACCGCGCCCACCTCAACGAAGCGGATTTACAAGAAGCGACGCTGTACCGTGCTGAATTGGTGCAAGCCCATCTCTATTCTGCCAATTTTCAAGGAGCGAATTTACGAGAAGCCGATCTCAATGCGGCCTATTTATTCGCTGTCAATTTTCGCGACGCCAACCTCAGCGGGGTCGATTTGCGCTGGACGCATTTGAAAAACGCCAATTTGTCGGGTGCGAATTTAGATGGCGCAAATTTACGATATTTGAAAGGCAAACCGGAGTTGTTTGAAGCTGAAGAAGACGACACCTAAATTGCGATTTTCTTAATTTTAGTCGTGATATTTTTTGCCGTTTTTGTCGGGTGCATCTCAAAAATGTAAATTCATCGGATACGAGCTTTCATAATCGCTCGAGCGGCGGTTGGGTAGAGCGATAGCGAAACCCAACCTACCCAAGACTCATGTTTTTGCAGGCTCTTCGGAGTTTAGGGTGACAGAAAAACTAACTTCACGAGATTTCAAGGGTTTTGGCTCTCGAATCTTCAATTTTTTGTATCGTGCTATACATTTATAACCACAAACTCCGAAGACCCTTTTTGCAAAAGTGAGATGCACCCGAAGTGGCATTCGATGAAAATTCAAGCAAGTGACTCGTTCGATTCTGTTAAACTCCCAAGTCAGTTCGCCGTTCGTCTATTGTTTTGTTCTATGGCTTTCAGCAAAACCTCTTCCATCCAGGCATTCATACTTTTACCTGCTTTTTTAGATGCGAGAAAGATCTGGTGATGGAGTTCGGGGGTTGTCCGAAATGGGAAATTACCTGAAAAAGGCTTATCCGGCTCTTCTCCGAGTTCCTCACACAGCTCGAGGTAATCATCTACAGAGTCTTGAAACGCCTTTTCGAGTTCTTCAACTGTAGAACCCTCAAACGTCACAACATCTTTGATGTCGAGGATACGTCCGTGAAGAAATTTGCTTTCGATATCAATTTCTACGTTGCCAGTATAGCCTTTGTACTTAAACATATTGCTCCTGTAAGACTACTGGTTTATTCGCCCAATTTGAACTTGTTTTTCTGGAGTTAAAACTCCAATTATTTGAGAAGATTTGCAGTAAGAACGTTTTAACAATTAAGGTTGTCTGGCTCGAATCCTGCGTTGGTTAAAAACCTTTTTAAGTCTTTGAGTGTGGGTTTATTAACGACAGGTTTAGGATGAGGCTTATGAAAAACTGCTCTTACTTCGCCCAGTACGCACCTTACGCGCGAGCCACGCCCTTCGCGAATATCTGCTCCCAATGCTCTTAGAAGATTTTCCACATCGTTCCATGAAATATCGGAACGAACGGGAGAAACAAAAATATTTTCTAGGGTTCTGTGCTGCTTACTGTTAAGCTTATCGCACATTCACAACCTTCTGTCAAACGTTCTTTATTATGATATCGTATTTTGATATCGATCGACCTTAAACAGTTTGTCGAAAAATTCTATAAAATTCCATATCAGATCCCCAGCCTTTTCAAGATGCCGAAGATCTGGATAGAAACTCCGATTCAGAGAGTTTCAACGGGGCAACCCCACGCGAATCGTTGAATGTTGCTAAGTATTGCTGCAATTTTAAATATTAAAAGTCGATCGCCCGATAGAAAAGCTTCGATTTTTTAGATATAGTCTTTCGGATTTAGTAAAGGTTTTTGAATCGAAAAATATCGAGGCGATCGCACGTCGATTAGTGGAAGACAAAGCCTGCCAAAATCACGGGAACGACGAAAGCCCCGACAACGATAAAGAAAAACGTCACGGGATCGATGTCGAAAACGGTGGTTTTTGGCTCTGTGGGAGGTTTACGATCGCTCATAACGGCCTCACTGGTGAGTCTATTCGATCGATCCTACTCCAGCAGAGTCCCTTTCACCAAAATCGCGATCCCCAAAATCCCCGATCTCAGACCGAAACCGTCTTAAGATATTCTTGAATTTCCGCGATCGTAAACACCGCCTCGAACTCTAACCCCTGTTCCCGGTAAAACTCCGCCCCACCTTGTTGGCGATCGACCAACGAAATGACGCGATCGACCTGATATCCCGCATCGCGCAGTCGCGTCACCGCCTTCATCGCCGACTGTCCCGTCGTCACCACGTCTTCGAGGACGACCACCTTCGCCCCCGCATCCAACGGCGGCCCTTCAATATAGGCGCGAGTTCCGTGGCCTTTCGCTTCCTTCCGCACGATAAACGCTGGGATCGATCGCCCCTCGATCGCCGAAACCACGCTCACCGCCGACACGACCGGATCGGCACCGAGGGTCAATCCCGCCACGGCTTGCGTATCTTCAGCCAGCATCGACAGTAACAAGCGTCCCACACAAAGCGCCCCTTCCGGGTGCAGCGTCACCAACTTCCCGTTGATGTAATAGGAACTTTTCTGTCCCGAAGACAGAACGAAATCTCCTTCGCGATACGCCAACGTCGCCAGCAAATGCAACAAATGCTGTTTGACTGCATCTAAATCTGCCGTTGCGAGGGTCGAGGGTTGAGAAATAGCCATCTAGAAATATCGATCTTGAATTGCCAAAGATATACTTTACCGTTACGGGGAACAGGGAATGGGGAACAGAGTTTCAGTCACCAGTCACCAGTCACCAGTCGCCAGTGAAGACAGTTAACAGAGAACAGTTTCTCCCTTGCTCCCCCTCTCCCCCTCTCCCTCTCTCCCTCTCTCCCCCTCTCCCCCTCTCCCTCTCTCCCCCTCTCCCTTGCTCCCCCTCTTCTCATCTCGCTTGCATCGCCGCAATTTGAATTCCTCGAGGGAAAATCTCGTGTTCTTGAACTTGGATTCTCGCGTGTAGGGTTTCGGGGGTATCGTTGGGGAGAATCGGAACCGCCGCTTGAATGAGAATCGGACCGCTATCGACAGTCAAACGGGCGATGTGAACCGTGCATCCGGTGATTTTGACGCCGGATTTCAGGGCTTGTTCGACGGCGTGTAACCCCGGAAAACTGGGAAGCAAACTCGGATGAATGTTAATGATGCGATCGGGATAGCGATCGAGTAATACCTCAGTAATGCGGCGCATCCATCCCGCCATGACGACCCATTCGACCCCGTACTGACTCAGGGTTTGAGCGATGTCGAAATCGAAGGCTTCGCGACTTTGATATTTGCGATGATCGATTAACATCGCGGGAATTCCCCACCGTTGGGCGCGAGCCGCCACCGCCGCACCGGGTTTGTTATAGATGAGAATGGGAATTTCCGCCCGCAGTTTTCCATCTGCGATCGCTTGCACTAACGCCTCGAAGTTCGTACCGCTACCCGACGCGAGAACGCCCAGTTTCAACGTCGAAACTTGTTTTTGGGCATCTGCGGGAATATCGGGGGAAATGATACTCGGCGTTGTTTGCTCCACGGCTGGCTCCCTTAAAGTAGAAGTGGACGATGCGATCGAACGGTTTAAAGGCGCACGATGCTCGAACTTCACTGTCACACGACTTATTCTGACGGAACCCTGACCCCCGCGCAACTGGTAGAGGCGGCGGTGTTGGCTGGGGTAAAAGCCTTGGCGATTACCGATCACGATACCCTCTCGGGGTGGGACGAAGCCCGAGAGGCAGCGCGATCGCACGACTTACAAATCGTTCCCGGCGTGGAATTGAGTACGGTTCATTGCGATCGCTCCTTGCACGTTCTGGGATTTTATCCCGATCGCGAGCTTCTGAAAGGTCCGTTGCGCGATCGCCTTCAGGGTCGTTGGTGGCGAGCGCGGAAAATCGCCGAGAATTTAGAAAAAATGGGCTATCCCGTGACGTTACCCCAGTTGGGGGAAGGGGTCGCCCCGAGTCGCCCCCACATCGCCAGAGCTATGGTCGAGGCGGGATACGTGCGATCGTCCGACGAAGCCTTCGATCGCTTTCTCGGAGACGACAAACCCGCTTACGTGGGCTATCCGAAATTTACCGCCGCCGAGGGTATCGAACTGTTGCGTCGTTGCGGCGGCGTCCCCGTGTGGGCGCATCCGTACCTATTTCGCGGCGGCGACGTGGACACCGTGTTACCCGAACTCGTCGAGGCGGGATTGATGGGAATCGAAGTCTACCATCCCCATCACCGGGCGTCTCAACGTCAGCGTTTGCTGGAACTGTGCGATCGCTACGATCTACTCGCCACTGGAGGGAGCGACTATCACGGTCCGAAAGTATCGGGTCAAAACGACTATCCTCTCAACAGCTTAAACGTTTCTCTCTCGCTTCTCTCTCCCCTCCAAACAGCGGCTCGAGACTTAAAAATAAATTAATTTCAGGTTAATCTCAGATTAATTTTATAACGTTTTTATCGAGGTAACTCCTCAATTTTCGGACAATTGAGTACGATCGGATAGCATAGAAACGGGTGACATCAACGTTTTTACCTGGAGAATACTGACAAAAAATACACCAGACAAGCCGTTCGGTATATTTTTGTTGTTGCCGATCGCAGATCGATCGGCTATTCTCAAGCGTGCTGAAAACAAAAAAATTAAATCGATCGACTGCTGCTTACGAAATTTAGTAGTCTTAAACCTCCTAATTGAAGACCGAAGGTTCGATAAATCGAACAGAGAACTTCCGATCGCGAACCTTTGACGAACGCCCATCAAATTCACTGAAGAAATTCATTGAAGCGAGTTTCTGTCGCGAGACGACCCTTTTCTAGCTCGAAATCGGAGTTGTCATCGCGCAACTGTCAAAGCTCCCAGAGATTCTCGACCCGATGCCTTTCGCAGCCGGCCTCAAAAACCCCCACCGAAAATTGCTCAGCACGACGCTCGCCATGACCCAGATGAGCTTGAAATGGTACAAACGCCTTGATTTTAAACTCTGCCTCAGTGCGGTGCTGTTGGCGGGGGGAATTATGGCGAGTTTCGCCGTTGTCCTCAACTCCATCGGTCGGCGCATGGTATTGACGGAATCCGCACAGCTGATCCAACAAACCGGAGAAAACGCCACCGCCACCCTCGAAGGACGATCGAGAGAAGTTGCCGCCCTCACGCGATCGCTGGCCGTCGTTGCCGCACAATTGCCCCTCTCCGAAGCTGAATTTCGAGAAACCATCCCCCAACTCATCGACTTCAACGGAGACGAGGCGATCGCAGGAGGGGGCATCTGGCCCGAACCCTACGTCTTCGGCGAAACCCGAGAACGTCGGGCCTTCTTTTGGGGACGCAACGAAAACGGCAAACTCGAATACTACGACGATTACAACGCCCACGAAAGCGGCTAAGCAGGTCATACAAAAAAAAGGAGGTATATTACAGATTATAAAGTGTTTCCCCAGAAAGGAGTCAGAGGTATGGGAGCCAGACTGAGAGTGTTTCTCAACCGTGAAGAAGAAAGAACGCTCTGGGAGATGAGGAAGGCAACGACAGTGAGTCAGCGAGTCAAAGACCGAGCCGAAGCCGTTCGTCT
>NZ_KB235962.1:545418-557116 GCF_000332355.1 Baaleninema simplex PCC 7105 | reverse complement strand
TCAAAGGGGGGCGAAGGGGGGATAGGGGGCTAAGGGGGGATGTGGTGAAGACTTCTTGAAACCCAGCTTATGGGCGGAATCGTCCGACGATTTGTTCGATCGCCACCGCCAACCCCGCCCCCGACACTTCAGTCAAAACGCTAATCAGACGGTACAGAGCCACTGCCGCCAAGACGGTAACGGCGGGAAACTCCCCGTTTAAAACAGCGACGGCGGTGGCTTCAAACACGCCGATTCCCCCCGGTGCGCCGGGAACCACCAACCCCAACAGCCACGCCAAACTAAACCCTCCGAACAAACGCGGCAGTTGGGTCGTTTCCCAAGGAGCGATCGCCGTCCAGACCAGTAAAAACCCCAAACCGCGCAGCCCCACAAACCCCAACTCTCCCAGCAACGGACGTAACGGATAGCGGCGCATCCGACAGGGGACGGTGTCCGATAGCGATCCTTTGAGCTTGGCGCGTTCGAGGCGCTCGAGAACCGGATCGAGCAGTCGTGGGTGAACGCCGACGAGAACCGCAATAAACGCCGCGATCGACCACCCCGCGCGATCGCCGGGAATCACGAACGCCGCCAGCGGTAACGCCGATGCTGCCATCAACAACGCCTCCAAAACCACACTCGCCGTCGCCGCCACCGCCGACATCCCCACGTCCGCAGCTTCGCGAATCCGACCGTAAAAATGCCAGATATTCCCCGGTAGATACTTCGCCACGTTGGTTTTGAGAAAAACCCGCGTCGCCCACAGCATCGAGACCGGTTGGTCGAACTCCCGCAGAATCCACCCCCACACCCAACCCGACCAAGTATGTGCCAGCAGCGTGACGCCAAACGCCAAAGCGATCGAGATTCCACCGCGATCGCGCAATCGCAGTGCGGCCACCTCTTGCCAGTGGCTTTTGAGGGTTTGCGCGATAAAAAACAGCGTCGCCCCGAGAACGACCCAGCGCAAGTAGGGTTTGAGGCGAGAGAATAGAGATTTCAGCATCGGGATACGGTGGCAACGGGCGGTGAAATCCGAACATTTTTGGCATAATCGATCGCAATACTGTACGCACTCGAACCCATCCCGTGACGACTGACACGACCCCGAAAACCCCCGGACTCGATCCCGTCGATGCGATTCTCGATCGCGCCCTTTCTGGCGACGCCTTAACGGTTGAAGAGGGTACGACGCTGCTGCAACAAACCGATCCCCGCGCGATCGCGGCAATTCGCGAGGCTGCCGACCGGCTCCGACAGCAACAAGTCGGCGACACTATAACCTACGTCGTCAACCGCAACATCAACTTTACCAACATCTGCGAACAGCATTGTAGCTTTTGTGCGTTTCGTCGCGACGAGGGTAAAGACGGGGCGTACTGGCTCGATATGGGGGCGATTTTGGAGAAAACGGCCGAGGCGGTTCGTCGCGGTGCTACCGAAATTTGTATGCAAGGGGGACTTCACCCCAAAGCCAAAGAAGCGGGTACGTCCTTAAAGTATTATGTTCGTTTGGTTCGCACCATCAAAGACGAATTTAGCGACTTGCACTTACACGCGTTTTCTCCTCAAGAAGTTCAGTTTATCGCTCGCGAAGATGGCGTGAGTTACGAAACCGTCATTGCTACGCTGCGGGATGCGGGAGTCGGTTCGATGCCGGGAACGGCGGCAGAAGTTCTCGACGATGCGGTGCGTCGCGTTATCTGTCCCGAGAAAATCGATACGGCGACCTGGCTGGAAATCGTCGAAACCGCTCACCGTCTGGGCGTCCCGACGACGAGTACCCTGTTGTCGGGGCATATCGAAACGCCGCAACAGCAAATCGAGCATTTGTTGACGTTGCGATCGCTTCAAGAGCGGGCGATCGCTCGAAATTATCCCGCCCGTATCACTGAATTTATTCTGTTACCCTTCATCGGCCAAAATGCCCCCGCTCCCCTGCGACGCCGCGTCGGACGCGATCGCCCCGTTCTCGCCGAGGCTCTGTTACTGACGGCGATCGCGCGGTTGTGTTTGGGGCGCTGGATTCCCAACCACCAACCGAGTTGGGTGAAGTTGGAGTTATCGGGAGCGACCGAAGCGTTGAACTGGGGCTGTAACGATATCGGCGGAACGTTGATGGAGGAACACATCACGACTATGGCCGGCGCTCCAGGAGGAACCTGTATGGAACCGGAGACCTTAGAAAATGCCATTCGATCGCTCTCCCGTCCTCCCCAACAACGAGATACGTTGTACCGGGCGATCGCCCCTTCTGTAATTTCTCGGAATACTGTTGAAAAAACAGTGGTTGGATAGGAAGGTGTTCCTGCCTCTCACAGTTTTAAAACGATGAATGCAAAACGATGAGTTTTGGGTCGCCACTGTTTGCCCGTCCGATCTAATTTTACGAAAAAATACGCAACCACAAACGCGCGATCGATTGCGTATTTTTTCGGTTTTAAAAACTACCCCGATCTGGTAATTTCTTGACATCATTTTTCCATCCGATCGGGGTTGCATCTATGCTCGAACCCAACTCTCGAGTCCTGCATCGGAGAGCAGACGGTTTTACGTTAGTCGAAGGGTTAGTCGCCGTGGCGATCGTCGGTATTCTCACGGCGATCGCGGCACCGGGTTGGCTGGCCTTTGTCAACCGACAACGACTGATCGCCTCGAACGAAAGCGTCTACCTCGCCCTCCGTGATGCCCAAAGCCGCGCGACGGCGCATAAAGATGTCTGGCAAGTCAGTTTTCGCGAAAACGAAGGGCGCATCGAGTTTTCCGTTCATCCAGCCGATGGCGATCCTGCTTATTGGGACAGCTTATCGCCACGGGTTCAGCTTGACGAGGACAATACAACATTACGGGAGTCCCGAGGATGGCGTCGGGTTCGCTTCGACGAACGAGGCCGCACTCACGGACAACTCGGCCGCGTCACCCTCGTCAGTGGAGACAACGATCGCCACAAACGATGTACCATCGTCTCGACGTTATTGGGAGTGGTGCGGAAAGCGCGAGACGAACATTGCGATCGCTAGCGGCAAACCCTTGCTACCAATTGAGGACGTTTCCCCGCGCCATCGGTGCGATGACGTTGAGTCCTTGGGGAATACATTCGACTTCTACCGGCGTCGTTCCGATAATTTCTCCATCGACAACCACTTTACGGGGGGGATCGGTAGTGACGCGAATGCGAGAGGCTCGCAAGCGGATAATATCGTCCCGTTGGGTTTCCGTTTTCAAAATCGCCGCCCCCACCATACTGGCTAAGGCATCGATGGACTGCAAGCGGTTTTTGGTCGCGCCGATGGTGACTTCGAGAAGCCCGTCGTCGGGGATCGTTTCGCCGAATCCCTGGGCTAAAATCGACGTGGGGGGGGCGAGGTTGGCGATCGTAATCGCCCCGGAGCGCAGGTTGCGGACTTCCCCTTCAATTTCGATTTCAGCGTCGAACTGCTGCGACTCGCCAAAGCTTTGAATGCCGCTGAGAATATAAGCTAAAGGCCCCCATCGGTCTTTCATTTCGCGATCGGCGCGATCGACGATTTCCGCCTCGAACCCGATGCCCACCAACAGGATCGTCGTCATGCCGTTGCATTTGGCCGCGTCGATCGCTCGCTGACTGCCCGTGAGAATGGTTTTACAAGCCCCGCGCACGTTTTGCGGAATACCGAGGGCGCTGGCGAAGGCGTTAGCCGTGCCTCGGGGAACGACACCGAGCGGTACGTCCGTGCCGATGAGGGCGTCCGCCACAGCCGATACGGTTCCGTCTCCTCCCGAGGCGATGACGAGATCGCTCCCCCCTTCGACCGCAGCCCGGGCCAGCTCGCCAGGACTGCTATCGGGTTCGGTCACGCAGACGTTCAGGTGAATTTGAGATTCGAGCTGTTCGCGAATCGTGGCGAGATCGCGATCGGGGTCGTTTTGTCCGGCCACCGGATTGAAAATCAAATGGGCGACGCGATGGGCTGCCAGTCGCGCGACCACGGCTTCGGCCGTTGCGAGGTTGGTGGCGATGGGAATGTTATGCACGTCGCACACCCGCAGCAGCGCGCGAATGTCGGGTTCGTGAGGTTGGGCATACAGGGGATCGATGAGGAAAATCACCGCTAGCACCTCTTCTGAGGTGACGCGAGCGGCGATTTGCGTGTCGCCCCCCATCGGGCCGGAGAGCATTCGTTCGACCTCGAGTCCGGTTCCATCTCGAACGCGCTGGCCGGTGGTTCCCGTGGCGATGAGGTGATAGCGCGACAGAACTGACGATCGCTCTTGGACGAACGCGACCATCTGGTCTTTTTTGGAATCGTGGGCGATTAACGCGATAGTGGCTGGCACGTTTTTAGTGAAGAGTGGAGAGGGAAGAGTGAAAACAGAATTTGCTTGCTTTTTTGTCTATCATATATCGTGCAAATAGTCAATTTATTTTAATTAAAAAATCTCCCGATATTCGGATAATATCGGGAGATTAAAATACTCGATTTCGCGTTAACTCAACACTCGATTAAGTGTTGGATTCACCGTTAATCGTATCGGCTTTCAACACAGCATCGTCTTGAGAATATTCTTCGAGTTCGATTTGGGTTGGTTTGACGCCCCAAATTTGGTCGCAATATTCACCGATGGTGCGATCGCTCGAAAACTTACCCATGCGAGCGGCGTTGAGAATCGACATCCGCGTCCAATCGTCTACATTGCGATAGGCTTTGCTGACCTGTTCTTGACATTCAATATAAGACTGATAGTCCACCAAGAGCATATAGGGATCGCGATCGAGCAAATCGTCCACGATCGGTTTGAAGCGATCGCGGTCTCCCGGCGAAAAATCACCTTTGGCAATGCGATCGATCGCCCAACGCAGCTCGATATTATTGTTGTAATACCTCATCGGATCGTAACCCTTGGCTTTGAGGTCGTACACTTCTTGCGCGGTCAGTCCGAACAAAAAGAAGTTTTCCTCGCCCGCTTCTTCGCGAATTTCAATATTCGCACCGTCGAGGGTTCCAATAGTGAGCGATCCGTTCATGGCAAACTTCATATTGCCCGTTCCCGACGCTTCTTTCCCCGCCGTCGAAATCTGCTCGGACAAATCCGCCGCCGGATAAATCCGCTGACCGAGAGACACGTTGAAATTGGGCAAAAAGACCACTTTCAACCGTCCGCGCACGTCGGGATCTTTATTCACCACTTCCGCCACGGCGTTGATGAGTTTGATGACGAGTTTCGCCATGAAATAGCCCGGTGCGGCTTTCCCGCCGAAAATAAACGTGCGCGGTACAACATCAATACTGGGATCGCGCTTGATGCGGTTGTACAGTGTAATGATGTGAAGCACCGCCAGATGTTGGCGTTTGTATTCGTGAATCCGCTTGACCTGAATGTCGAACAGCGAATTAGCATCGACATCGATATTACGCGTAGCTTTGATGTACGCCGCCAAACGTTGCTTGTTAACGTGTTTGATTTCCCGCCAGCGTCGGCAGAATTCCGCATCGTCGATAAAGGATTCTAACTTGCGGGTTTCGTCTAAATTCTTCAACCAGCCGTTGCCGATTTTGTCCGTAATTAACGACGCTAGTTCCGGGTTGCTCAAGAGAATCCAGCGACGGGGGGTCACGCCGTTGGTTTTGTTGAAGAATTTTTCAGGCCAGAGGATCGCAAAGTCTCGTAGGGTATCGCTTTTGAGCAGTTCCGTGTGTAACGCGGCCACCCCGTTGATGGCGTGAGACCCCACACAGGCTAAATGCGCCATGCGAACTTGTTTTTCGTAGCCTTCCTCGATAATCGAGAGGCGAGCGGCTCGTTCGTCGTCACCGGGAAACCAGGTTCGCACGTCTTCGAGAAAGCGGTGGTTAATTTCGTAAATTAACTCTAAATGGCGAGGAAGCAGACGCTCGAACAGTTTTACAGACCAGCGTTCGAGGGCTTCGGGAAGTAGAGTGTGGTTGGTGTAGGCGAAGGTTTGGTGGGTGATGTTCCAGGCGGTATCCCAATCGAAACTGTGTTCGTCGAGCAACAGGCGCATGAGTTCGGCCACTGCCACGGCGGGATGGGTATCGTTGAGCTGGATGGCGAACCGTTCGTGGAAGTTGTCGAGGCTGGGTTGGGTTCGCAGGTGAATGCGAATCAGATCTTGCAGCGACGCCGACACGAAGAAGTATTGTTGCGCCAAACGCAGTTCTCGTCCCTGGGGGGTGTTGTCGTTGGGGTAGAGAACTTTGGAGATGGTTTCGGAGTCGATTTTTTCGGCGACGGCGCGATCGTAGTTTCCGGCGTTGAAGGCGTCGAAGTTAAACTCTTCGCTGGCTTCAGCTTTCCAGAGGCGCAGGGGGTTGACGGTGTTCGTGTCGTAGCCGGGAACGGGGGTGTCGTGGGGAATACCGATGACGGTGCGATCGGGAATCCAACAAACGCGGTAGTGACCTTTGGGGTCGTGGTACATTTCCGTATGACCGCCGAGTTTGACTTCGACCGTGTCTTCGGGGCGGGCAATTTCCCAGGGGTTGCCGAATCGCAGCCAGTTATCGGGGACTTCGACTTGCCACCCGTCTCGAATCATTTGATGGAAAATCCCGAATTCATAGCGGATACCGTAGCCGATGGCGGGAATTTCCAGAGTGGCGAGGGAGTCGAGGAAACAGGCGGCCAGACGTCCTAAACCACCGTTTCCGAGGCCGGGGTCTTCTTCTTGTTCGATGAGTTCCTCGAGGTCGAGGCCGGATTCTTCGACGACTTGACGGACTTTTTCGTCCAAACCCAGGTTGACGAGGTTGTTACCGAGATGTCGTCCCATGAGGAATTCGGCAGACAGGTAACAGACGACTTTTACGTTGTCTTCGCGGTAGGTGCGAGTGGTTTTGATGAAGCGATGGAGAAGCCGATCGCGCACCGTGTAGGCGAGGGCAAAGTAGTAGTCTTTGAGGGTGGCGATCGATTCGTCTTTTCCTTGTAGGTAGAAGAGATGGTCGGCAAACGCTCGTTTGAGGGTTTCCAAGCTCATGCCCGTGCGATCGTCTTCGATGCGGACTTGGGCGTTATCGGTAGAATAGATGACTTTATTCATAGTTGCGTTAGAGTTCGATCGACAATCGGGGATTTTTGGTGTGGGCGAGGTTGCGCTCCCTGACGAGATCTGGGCAAATCGACACGAACGAGGCGAACGATTGATGGGTGTATTATACGAGCCGTTCGGATCGACGTGCCGATTGGCTTGAAACTCTTAAGAATTTCAAGGTTTCGAGTCTGAATAGTCCCAAATTTTAGAAGCTAAATGACGAGCGCACTGTCACAATTATTGCTCTGGCACTCTCGAGCGGTTTCTATTTTTTAGGCGGAATCCTCACGCCCGAATTCCTTCCCCACGCCGCTTCGCGCTCGCGTGGGGACTGTCGCTATTTCTGTTCGACGGGTTGACGATCGCTCGAACCGCGAAGGTTTAGCAATGTTTTGGGAAAGATGGCTGACAAGGTCAGTTTTGCCGAGTTCCATCCATCCCGATGTCTCGAACCGATCGCGCCGCAACGCCTGCCAACTTTGTCGGATCGTGGGAACGGCACTGATGGCAACGAGAACGGATATACTCAGACCGACGGCGGTGTCCACCCAATGCCAGCCAAAGCAGTAAATGGCGATCGCCGCCACGATCGCCCCCACCGATCCCAAAATATCGGCGACGATATGTAAAAACGCCCCCCGTAAGTTCAAGTCTCGTTGGCTGTCGCGATGCAACAACGCCGCACTGATGCCGTTGACCGTCAATCCCAACACCGCCACGCCCAACATCGGCAAACTCAGAACCTCGGTCGGCGGTGCGTACCAGTGGTGCAAGGCTTCAACGGCGATAAGTCCTGCCATGACTAACAGGCTGAATCCGTTAACTAAGGCTGCCCAAATTTCCCGTTTTCCGGGGGCGAACGTCGGTCGTCGGACGTTCCAAGTCGCCCACAACGCCAAGGCCAACGCCAAGCCGTCGATCGCCATGTGACCGGAATCGGCCAGCAGAGACAGGCTGTGACTGAAGCGACTCGCGACCCATTCGAGAAGGGCAAACCCCAACGCCAAGGCGATCGCGACGGTCAGCGTGCGGCGTTTCGTCCGAGGCAAAACGGGCAAACAACAGGTACAAATCGAAAAGAAATCGTTCCTCAAGGCGTGCGAACCTACCAACGCGACAACAGCCGAGCGATCGCGTCGATCGCCCCTCTCTTCTCGATCCCCGCCGCGATCGAAAAGTTCCGGACAGTCGCGGAGCGTCGAATCGATCGAACTACTGTCGTTGGCTTTCTTTCGGCAGCGAAGGACGCCCCTGATAGGGCATGGGAATGTACTGCACCGACGGCCGCCCCGTCATCGGTTGCGGGTACAAATCCATCAAACTGTAAATTTCTGAGGGAAGCCCTGCCGTCACCGGCAATCCCAGATCTTCGGCTTCTTCGACTGAAATGGGGTAGTCGTGCGTCACCCCCCCCGTCGTCAGGGTTTCGATAATGCGATCGATATTGGCCGGATCGACTTTTTGCTTGGGAAAGCTATCTTCGAGTAACGCCCGCACGAATTTCTGAACTTGGGCGATCGCCTTTCTCGCCATATCTGCCGTGACGAGGGTTCGATCGTCTACCGCCTCAATGGGTTTGTCGTCGAGAACCTTCAACACGCTGGCCGCCGCCACGTTGCCCAACTGGGGATCGACGGGGCCTAACACGGCATTTTCGTCCATGACGATTTCGTCGGCTGCCATCGCCAGCATCGTTCCGCCGCTCATCGCGTAGTGGGGAACGAATACGGTCACTTTAGCTCGGTGACGCACTAAGGCTCTGGCAATTTGTTCGGTGGCCAGTACCAATCCCCCCGGCGTATGCAAGATCAAATCGATGGGAACGTCGGGAGGCGTCAGGCGAATCGCCCGCAAGACTCGTTCGGAATCTTCGATGTTGATGAAGCGAGAAATGGGAATTCCCAACAAACTAATGGATTCTTGACGGTGAACCATCAAAATAACTCGACTGCCTCGCCGTTGCTCGAAACCTTGAATCGCCGCCAAGCGACGGGCTTCTACAATTCGTTTTTGGATAACCGGCTGAAGCGACGAGATAAAAATAAAGATTAAGAACAGGTTGAAGAACATAAATTTCTGAAGATGCTGCCAGTAGAGAGGCGGTCTTTCGGGTTTGGCTCGATTTTATCGCTTTCCCATGAGAAAGGGGCGATCGCCGACGCATCGCCCCTTGTCCTTCAGTGTGAGTGTTGGCCAGATTCGGCTATAGAATCGTTAGAACCACGGGCCGAAGCTGAAGTAAAACGCAAAGTCTCCGCGATCGCTGATTCCGGCGGTCACGCGAACGGTTTCGACAATGGGAACGATCGGAAAATCGACGTTTAAGAAGTGCAGTCCGACGCTGAACCCAAAACCGTCTCCGGGTTTGTCGCGAGCTTCGGCCGGTTCGCCGATAACGTCGCCTCCCGTTCCTAAGTCAGAAGCATACTGAATCGCCACCGCACCGCGCAGTTTCTCGAACAAGCCCTCGTCCCAAGACAGAATAGGAAAGCGGTATTCCACGCGCCCTTGAATAAAACTGGCGGCCGTTCCCACGTCCCCGGTGCTGAAGCCTCGCACGGAGTTAAAGCCCCCCAGCTCGAAGGCTTCATAGCCCGGAATTTCTCCGATGGTGGCACCGCCTTGAGCGCCCAAAATCAGCGTGTGGGGGCCGTCGTCGTTGAGGGAGATGTACTGAACGTACGCACCGCTGAGGCGGTTGAAATCGACGCTCGAATCTCCCACGGGAATCGACTGCTCGGTGCCAAACTGGAACAGATTGCCTCGAATGGGAAAGCCGTATTCGTCGCGAGTGGTATTGTCCTGTTGGGCGAAGAAACTCAACAACAACAGGTCGTCTTTACCGTCGTCGCTGACGGAGAGGCGGTTGCCATCTTCGTCTTCTGCGTAGAGGTTATCGGTAAACGCCCGGTTTTGAATGCGGATTTTTTGATAGCTGATACCCGGTATCAGGACAGTATCGCCATCGCTGCTGATGGGGATAAACACTTGTCCTTGAAAGCCGAGACGGTTGACCCAGGGTTCGTGTTCGTCGCCGATCGGAAGGTACACTTCCCTCACGTCGTCGTCGTCTTCGTCGCTGAGGAAGGCGTTTTGTCGGGTGTTGACGAATCCCCCCGTTAAGCTGTAACCCAGTCGGTACTCTTCGCCGACGAGGGCAGCTTGGGTATAGGTCAATTCAGCGCCAGCTAAGTATTCCCCGCCTTGTCCCGTAAAGACGAGCGATCGCCCTCCTTCGGTGCGGTAACCCAGTTGAACGCCCCCGAAGACGCCCCGCGCGCGATCGATTCCGAAGTCGCCTCCGACTAAGAAGCCGTAATTCAAGTTTTCGAGCAGTTCCGTATCGTACACGATCGGAGACTGGGGACGAATCGGTCCTGAAAACGACCGAATGACGGAAGGTGCGCTGAATTCAAAGAACAACCCCCCGGTCGTTCGCCCTCGTTGCGGTCTCGCCGACTCTTGAGCTACTGGTGCGCTGTCTTCGCGCTCTGGATCGAGCGTCTCTTCAACAACGGGTTCTTCGGCTTCGGAATTCGAGAGATTGAGAGCGTCGGCTCGACGAAGATCGTTCGGATTGGCGCCTTGCAACTCGAAAACACTCTCGAACTGTTTGTTCGTCAGTGTCGTACCGACCCGCAAGGAGGGTTTTAAATGGGTTTCGATAACTTTCGATTCGGTGGCCGCCTCGACTGGACTGGCTAGGGTTACGCCTAACGCAACGGCGAGATAACCCCAGACTGGCGGCGAATCGGATTGAATTTTCATGCGTTCACTCCCCTAACCGTAGTTAATATGGCTTGTAACGCTTTTTACGCGCCCGTGCTTCGCTACTACACCCACGATATTAACGGTTCTTCCCCAGTCGTGGTACAAATTGAAAGATTCATTGACATACTCCCCGGCGTGAACGCACGGGGATTCTCACAAAGTGATTCTTGATTCATCGACACCACTTACTGTTTCAAGTTGCCTATCAACAGCAGGGGTGGTAGTCTCCTCAAGCGTTCCTGGTTCCCCAGCAGTTTCCCAATGCCCTTGGGTACTGTGATTCCACTCAATACCTAGAACGTTCATCCCTTTCTTTTGACAAGCCAAGTTGCCAAAAGTCTTCACCACAGAGGCACAGAGAAAACAGAGAGGGACTTATCGGATTAAAAAAACAGTATTTGAAATTAAAATTTTGTATAAATAAAACCCCAAACTTCTTTAAGAAGCTAGGGTTAATGTGGTATTTAAGCTTATATTGACGTTCTCCCCCGCCTGAAGGCAGGGGGATTCATCGTTCTACGAGTCTCCGTTAGCTGACAGGATTTCTCCAACCAACCAAGAGGGAATCTCTCCCGATGCGTGAATTCGGGTGCGCCCCACCCTACTCAGCCCCAATTTAAGGATGTTTATCGCTGCGTTCGTGTCGCGGTCGGCAACAAAGCCACAATGGGGACAAACATGAGTTCGAGTCGATAGCGTTTTCTGCACTTTTTCCCCACAACTCGAACAGTTTTGACTGGTATTGTGAGGCGGTACGGCAATGGCTATCTTCCCGTATTTGTCGGCAAAGTATTCGAGCCAACGACGAAACAGTGTCCATCCCGCATCATCCCCCCAACCCCCCTTGCTAAGGGGGGCGAAGGGGGGATGACGATTCTTGACTAGCCCTGCAACATTTAAGTCTTCGTAGGC
>NZ_KB235962.1:430563-545318 GCF_000332355.1 Baaleninema simplex PCC 7105 | reverse complement strand
CCCCACAACTCGAACAGTTTTGACTGGTATGGTGAGGCGGTACGGCAATGGCTATCTTCCCGTATTTGTCGGCAAAGTATTCGAGCCAACGACGAAACAGTGTCCATCCCGCATCATCCCCCCAACCCCGCTAGGGGGGCGAAGGGGGGATGACGATTCTTGACTAGCCCTGCAACATTTAAGTCTTCGTAGGCCACCAAATCGTTAGATTGGATTAGGCGGAGTGCCACTCTTTTGACAAACTCTTCTCGCTGCCGACTTACTCTTAAATGTTTGCGAGCATATCGCTGTCTCGCTTTTCGATAGTTTTGCGACTGGGGTTGTCCTTTACGAAACTTCTTAGATTTTTGACGGTTGAGCCGATTGAGTTGCTTTTCGCTTTTTCGGTAAAGTTGAGGGATTGGCTCGATATTTCCTTGGCTGTCTGCCAAAAAATACTTCAAGCCCACATCAATACCTACCGCTTTTTGAGAAGGGGTTAAAGGTTTGGACACCGTCAGTCTCGGATCGAGCTTGATGCAAAACTGAACGTAGTATCCATCGGCTCTTTTGAGAATCCTGACTCGTTTAATCTGCTCGGGGTGGTAATAATTTAAATCTCTCGAACCAATTAAACGCAAATGTCCGATACCCTTCTTGTCGGTGAAGACAATGTGCTTTCTGTCTTCTGAAAGTTTCCAACCCGAAACTTTATACTCGACTGAACGAGTATTCCTCTTGAATTGAGGATAACCTTCTCTTGGTGCGCGTTCCCTTCGACTAAGCTCAGGGCAAGCCCTAGCGCCGTGCGACGGCGCGGGGTCGCACCGCTTCTTCCCTTTGACTTGGTTTTTACAGTTTTCGTAAAAACGAGTAATAGCTCTCAGGGTTCGCTCAACCGCCGTTTGACAAGCATGAGAGTTGAGTTCTTCGACGAATTTAAACTCTTTTCTCAGTCGTGTGTTGTACCGAAATAACTCAGTCTTACCCACACCCCGATGGTCCATCCAGTAACGCAAAACTTTATTGCGGACGAACTGAGTCGTCCGAATTGCTTCGTCGATGGCTTGGACTTGGTGAGGCTTTGGATTAACTTTGTACTCGAGAACAAACACGACTTGATACTTATTGACCTAGTATCATTCTACTATAGCTAGGCTGAAGCCGCAACATCTCTCACCCCGCCCTGGAAGGACGGGGCTTGTTGGTGTCCCGGTCATCTTCTACACCGGCTCGGTCGTCGATCGCCATACAAGAATTCGAGGGTTTCGTTCTCCAAGCTTAATGGGCGATTAAATGAGATAGGCGATCGAAAACTTCTTGCAGACGCGATCGATCGGTATGACCCAACCCCATTTCGAGGAGGGACATTCCGAGTTCGACGGCGTCGTCCGCTTCGAGGATAAAATCGAGTTCTTCTGCACCGCAGGCCATATCCGACGTTCCCGATTGGGGTTGGACTTTAAATTCCAAATGAACTGAGGATTCGCCGGGATCGGGGGAGGTTTCGAGACGGGAAATGCGATCGCCCGTCACAGTCGTACTCGAAATATTACTGGTTAAGGTAATTGCGTGGGTTTTTAACGGATGGGTTGTGGCGCGAACAGTCATAACATCCTTTTCTCCTTACGCTCTTAACACCACCATATAGCCAGTTAGTAATATTTGGTGAAATTTGTTAGGAATCTTTAACCTCCGACGAATGACTCGGAGGGTTTGCCGCCGTTACGACGATCGCGGAAACACCTCGACGGGATAGCCTTTAGGAATCGAGGCGATCAGTTGTTGCGTGTAAGCCTGCTGGGGTTCTCGGTACACGCGATCGGCCGCGCCGATTTCCTCAATTTTGCCGCGATTCATAACCATGATGCGATCGCTCATAAACTTCACCACGCTCAAATCGTGGGAAATAAAAATATACGTGAGTCCGAACTCTCCCTGAAGCTCCTTCAACAAATTCAACACCTGCGCCTGCACCGAAACGTCGAGTGCCGAAACCGACTCGTCGCAAATCACGAACTTCGGATTGAGTGCCAACGCCCGCGCGATACATATCCGCTGTCGCTGTCCTCCCGAAAACTCGTGGGGATAACGGTTCGTGAACTCGGGACTCAACCCCACCCGTTCCAACAACCACGCCGTACGTTCTCGCCGTTCCGTATCGCTGCGTCCGAACCCGTGAATTTTCATCGGTTCCACGATCGCCGCACCCACCGTCATCCGAGGATTGAGAGAACTAAACGGATCTTGAAAAATTACCTGCATATTGCGACGCAAAAACCGCAACTGTTTCTGCGTCAACTGCGCGACGTTGCGTCCTTCAAACCAAATCTGGCCGCTGATGGGTTCGATGAGGCGCAGTAACGTACGGGCGAGGGTGGTTTTCCCGCAACCCGACTCGCCTACCAAGCCCAACGTTTCCCCCGGATATACCTGAAACGAAACCCCGTTGACGGCCATTGCGTAGCGTTGCGCCTGTCCGAACAAACCCCGAACCGGATAGCCCACTTGTAAATCTTTCACCTCTAACAAAGGGGATTGACGCTGGAGGTGAGCGAGTCGTTGCGCCATTTCCAAATCCGAAACGATCGCGTCTTTAGAAGTCGCAGGTGGGGAAGCCGGGGACGCCGTCCGTTCGGACGACAGACGTTCGACGTCCTGGGGATCGACGCGACGGGCTTCTCGAAGGTCCGATTCCGGCGACTCCGATTCCGGCGACGAGGCAGCCAGCGAGGTTCCGTCGATCGTTTGCCCGTTCGCCTCCATAAAATCCGCCACCGTCGGAAGATAGCGCAGGCGTCGTTCCGGCTGCGGGCGACAGGCGAGGAGTCCTTTCGTGTAGGGATGTTGGGGACGCGTAAACAGCTCGCGTACCGAGCCGGTTTCGACGATTTTTCCCCGATACATGACCGCCACCGTATCGGCAATTTCCGCGATGACCCCCAAATCGTGGGTGATAAAAATCATCGACATTTGATGGCGTTGGCGCAGTTCCCGCAATAGGTTGAGAATCGTCGCCTGAACCGTCACGTCGAGGGCGGTGGTGGGTTCGTCGGCGATGAGGAGAGCGGGATCGCAAGAAATCGCCATGGCGATCGTCACCCGTTGCAGTTGTCCCCCCGATAGTTGGTGGGGGTAGCGATCGAGCAGAGCTTGCTTGCGCCGTTCGACGTGTTTGAGAACTTCCCGTTTTCCCGGTTTGTCCAGGGTTTGGCTCAATTCCTCGATCGCCTGTTCCCGCAGCGTATCCTCGTCGGGGAGAAGTTGCACTTCTTGCAAACGGGCGATCGCCTGTCGCTGCGCCTGTTCCTTCGTGACGTTTTGATGGAGTCGAATCGCCTCGATCAGTTGAAACCCGATGGTATAGACCGGATTGAGGGCGCTCATGGGTTCCTGAAAAATCGTGGCGATGCGTCCTCCCCGATACGATCGCAACTGCTTCGGCGACAGACGCAACAAATCGACCGACTGGCGATCGCTCGACTGAGGATCGTCAAACCAGATTTCACCGCCACCGATACGACCCGGAGGCGTCGGGATCAGTCCCATGACGGCCAGAGACGTAACCGATTTTCCCGATCCCGACTCGCCGACCAGGCCGAGGGTTTGACCGTGTTTGACTTGTAAGTCGATCCCGTCCACTGCTCGAACGAGTCGATCGTCAGTTTGAAAGTGAACCTGTAAGTTGCGAACGTCGAGGACGGTATCGTTCATGGGGAAATTGGAGGTCATACGATAGTGAAACAGTGACGGGGGGTGGGGAGACCGACGGCCATTCAAAGAAGCGATTAAAATTTCAGTATCGCAAACTCTTCCATCTTTATCAGCAATTTAGGTCACATCTTCTCACCCCATCGACCCCGCTTTTGACGCTCGAACCAACGCATTAAAACACGTGCTAACCGGGAACTATTGTGACGAACCGAGCCAGAAGCCGGATCTTCAGACATGATATTGGCCAGGAAAATTTGGCGTCCGAGCCGTTCGACCACGTCGCGATCGAGATCCACGGGATGGGATTTTTTTTGAGCGTAGCGAATTAACGCCTGGGCTGAAGGCTGTTGGTTTTGGACGAGAACCGTCTCGAAAAGTTGGCGATCGCCGCAAGCGCGATCGATGGCTCGCACGTGATCGGAGACCGTATAGCCGTCCGTTTCCCCCGGTTCCGTCATGATGTTGCAGACGTAAATACAGGGAACGTTGCGTTTGGCGATCGCCCGGACGATGTCGGGAACCAAGAGGTTGGGAATAATGCTCGTGTAGAGACTGCCCGGCCCGATGACGATCGCGTCGGCCTCGGCGATCGCATCTAGCACGCGGGGCAGTGCGGGGGGACGTTCGGGCAGACAGCCGATTTCCGCGATTTTGCCGCGAGCTTCCGTAATGCTCGATTCTCCTTCAATGCGGCGTCCGTCCTCGAGCCGGGCCCAGAGGGTCACATCCGTTAGCGTCGCCGGAAGGACTTGTCCGCGCACGGCTAGCACGCGAGAACTCGCCGCGACGGCCTGCTCCAAATCGCCCGTAATTTCCGCCATCGCCGTGAGGAACAAATTACCGAAACTGTGGCCGCTCAAGCCGCTCCCCCCGCGAAAGCGATATTGAAACAGCTCCGCCAACAGGGTTTCCTCGTCTGCCAAGGCCGCTAAACAGTTACGAATGTCTCCGGGGGGCAACATTCCGAAATCGCGGCGCAAGCGTCCCGAGGAGCCGCCGTCGTCGGCCACCGTCACCACGGCGGTAATGTTGGCACTATAGGCTTTGAGTCCTCGCAGCAACGTCGAAAGTCCCGTTCCGCCGCCGATGGCAACGATTTTCGGACCGCGATGAAGGCGTCGGCGTTGGATGAGAGCGTCGATCAGCTCGCCGTCGCTTTCGGGTTGCAGGGCGTCGCGAATCGATCCCATGCTGCGGGTTTGTCCCCAAAATACGAACAGAATCCCCGCTAACACGACCAAAGGACCGCTGATGTAATTCGGAATCAGGTTGGTAATGGTGCCGAGAAGACCTTTGGTGAATTGGAGCAGATAGAAAACCGGCGTGAGTTTCGTCCAAATCGCGACGCCCAAACCCACGAACAACACTCCCGTCGCGCTGAGCAGCAACCAGCGTTTGTAAGATAAGCCGGGAGAGAGCCATTTAAACCACTGTTTGGCACGGTAGGGAGTACGAGTGCGGGATTCCCGCTTAATATCCTTCAAAACTTGTTTCATCGCGAAATTTCGACGCTGCTGTAGAAGGGAGATCTCGTGACGCCGAGGGGAGAAGGCGCTCGGAGATCGAGATCGACCCGGATGTCGGCTCGATCGATATGGCAACATGATAGAGCAGTCGTGCTGGTGGACGAGGCGAGATCGATGGACGAGCGATCGAACGGCGATCGGGTAGATTGTCCTCACGAACCGATCGTGGAACTGAAGGGCGTGTCGAAGGCGTTTGGCGAGAACGTCATCCTCGATCGCGTAGACTTGACAGTCTATCGCGGTGAAGCCCTGGGAATTATCGGCCCCTCGGGGACGGGGAAATCGACGATCCTGCGGTTGATTGCGGGGTTGATGCCGCCAGATGAGGGAGAAATTTACGTTAAAGGTCAGCTCCGAAAAGGGCTGATCGAAGACGGTCGCGATCCCATCGGCATCGGTATGGTGTTTCAACAGGCGGCATTGTTCGACTCCCTGACCGTAGACGAAAACGTGGGTTTTTTACTGTACCAGCACTCGCGGCTGTCGCGTCAGCGTATTCGGGAATTGGTCGAAGACAGTTTAGAGCGGGTGGGACTGCCGGGAACGGCGGACTTGTACCCGTCGCAACTGTCCGGGGGAATGCGAAAGCGGGTCAGTTTCGCCCGAGCGATTATCGCCGATCCCGACGATCCGACCCATACGCCCGAGGTATTGTTGTATGACGAGCCGACGGCAGGACTCGATCCCATTGTTTCGACCGTTGTAGAGGATTTGATTCGCGATTTACACCGGGGAAACCGCTACTGTAGTTGTGGGACTTACGTGATGGTGACGCACCAGGAAAGTACGATTCGTCGCACGACCGATCGCCTGCTTTTCCTGTATCGCGGTAAAGTACAGTGGGAAGGCAACGTTGACGAGTTAGATATGACGGAAAATCCGTTAATTCGCCAGTTTCGTACTGGGAGCGTCAGCGGCCCGATTCGAGCGGCGGTGTAGTCGTCGGAAGGTTGACAGGAAGGCACGAGAGGCAATCTATGCGATCGCGAACGCTTCAAGAAGGCTCGTTAGGGCTGTTTGTGATTTTAGGATTGGGGTTGTTAGGCGTGCTGGTGTTGTGGCTGCGCGGCGTCAGTTTGGGACGGCGAACTTATCAGTTCGTCATCGAATTCGAGAACGTGGTGGGGATGCAAGCCGGGGCGCCCGTGCGCTATCGCGGCGTGACGGTGGGGCGATCGACTGAAATCGTTCCCGGTGCTAACGGGGTAGACGTCCACGTGGAAATTTCGTCGGCCGAGTTGAAAATTCTCCGTCCCCAGCGCATCGAAGCCAATCAGGGGGGGTTGATTGCAGAGACGACGATCGATCTGATTCCGCCCCCTCAGCCGATCGTCGATCCGGTGTCTTTGGCGTCTCCCGTGTCGTCGGACTGTAATTCTGAGGCGATCGTGTGCGACGGCGATCGCTTACCGGGACAGGTCGGCATCAGTTTCGAGGAGTTGATGCGGTCTTCGACACAGTTCACCCAAGCTTTCGCCGATCCCGAAATGGTGAGGAACCTACAGGCGTTGCTCGAAAGTACGACTCAGGCGACTGAGGAGATCGCACAACTGGCTCGGGATATGTCGGCGTTGAGCGAGTCGTTCCAAGACGAGATCGCAGTGCTGTCGGATTCGGCGTTGGCGACGACGCAAACCGTCGGACGCGTGGTCGAACAGTTTGGAGCGACAGCACAGGAGATGGAGCGGTTGACGCGAACGGCTAATGAATCCCTCGAAACCAACCGGGCGAGTTTAGTCTCGACTTTGGATAACGTCAATCGCTTGAGTTTGGAGTTAAATCGCGCGGCGGCGGAGTTGACGCCGTTGTTACAGCGCAGCGATCGCACCTTGGAACTGGCCAACGCGAACTTGAGCCGTTTGACGGAATCGCCGGTGTTGGCGGATCTCGAAACGTTGATGGCCAACGCGACGGTGTTGTCGGCCAACGCAGCGGCCGCATCGGCGAACTTGCGCGACTTGTCCGATTCTGTCAACGATCCCTCGACGATCGTGTTGTTGCAGCAAACGTTAGATTCGGCGCGATCGACCTTTCAAAACGTCGAAAAAATTACCTCGGATTTAGACGATTTAACGGGCGATCCGGCATTTCGGGAAAATTTACGGCGCATCGTCAATGGATTGAGCGGTTTGGTCTCGCTCACTGAAGAGTTAGAACGGGAAACTCAACTGGCTCGAACGCTCGTTCCTGGGGAACTGTCGCCTCCGCGCGAACGCGACAGCGATACGAGACGGGTACAGCCTGAAGATGCAGAAAAATCCAGGCGATCGCACCGGGACGATTGAAACTTTGACAGTAACTCGTTAACTGCTCCATCGATCGGGGAAATCGTTGTGGTTTCCAGTGCGATCGCGATCGATTTCGCCATGACAAGCTGCCCATCGGGATAGTAGAGTGTGAACGATTGTTACAAGATTCGCACGTCTGGAGTGCGGCGTTTTGGATGGAGTCTGGTAAGAAATAAATGACCGTTGCGATCCGAAAAAATTGGTTTTCTAACCTACCTGCCGACTTGCTGGCGGGTGCTGTCGTGGCGTTAGCCTTAATTCCCGAGGCGATCGCCTTTTCGATTATTGCCGGTGTCGATCCCAAAGTTGGATTGTACGCCTCTTTTATCATGGCGGTAACGATCGCCTTTTTCGGCGGACGGCCGGGCATGATTTCGGCTGCAACGGGGGCGATGGCGTTGTTAATGGTAACGCTGGTACGCAACCACGGTGTCGAATATCTGTTAGCTACCACACTTCTAACGGGAATTCTGCAAATTGGTTGGGGTTTGTTAAAAGTCGGCAAATATATGCGTTTCGTGTCCAAAGCCGTAATGCTGGGATTCGTGAACGCGTTGGCAATTTTAATTTTCGACGCCCAACTTCCCCAACTGATCGACGTTCCGTGGGTTGTTTATCCGATGGTTCTCGGCGGCTTGGCGATTATTTACATTTTGCCGCGTTTTACGAAAGTGGTTCCGTCGCCGCTGGTGGCGATCGTCACTTTAACGGCGATCGCGGCGATCGCGGGTCTCGAAGTTCCCACCGTCGGCGATATGGGAGAACTCCCGACGACACTTCCGACCTTCGGCGTTCCCCAAGTTCCGCTCGATTGGGAAACCCTAACGATCGTGTTTCCCTATGCTTTACCCCTATCGATGGTGGGATTGCTCGAATCGTTTTTAACGGCCAGCGTCATCGACGAACTGACCGACACCTCGAGCGACAAAAACCGAGAAGCAACCGGTCAAGGTATCGCTAACATTCTCGTGGGATTGTTCGGCGGGATGGCTGGATGTGCCATGATCGGCCAGTCTGTCATTAACGTAAAATCCGGCGGTCGGACGCGCCTGTCTACCCTCAGTGCCGGAATTTTTCTGTTGTTCTTTATTTTGGTACTGGGAACCTGGGTGCGACAAATTCCGATGGCAGCACTCGTCTCGGTCATGATTATGGTATCGATCGGAACCTTTAGCTGGTCGTCGATTTCCCATATCCATCGCCTCCCTCGCGGCGAAACGGCGACGATGGTGACGACAGTTGTAGTGACGATCGCGACCCATAACTTAGCCTGGGGCGTTTTGGCAGGTGTCGCGTTGAGTACGATCTTTTTCTCGCAGAAAATCGCTCAGTTGGTCTTTATCGATTCCGTGTCGAGTCCCGACAAAAACGAACGAATTTATAGCGTCGCCGGACAGATTTTCTTTGTCTCAGTCGAGCGGTTCGTACGAGCCTTCGATTTTAAAGAAGATCTCGATCTCGTGGCGATCGATCTCTCCCACGCTCACCTATGGGATCGCTCGGCGGTGGCCGCTGTCGATAAAGTCGTCTTAGGCTTCCGTCGTAACGGCGTCGAAGTCAAACTCATGGGGTTGAACGAAGCCAGTGCGACCCTCCTCGACCAACACGCCGTTTTCGATAAACCCGAAGCACTGCAAGATTTGAGCAATCACTGAGTTCGTAGAGTTAGTGTTTTGAGTCGGCGTGGCGACCCCAACCGTTGGGGTCGCGGGAACGCTCCATCACTGCTCCATCAAGGCTTGCATTTTGGATTTAAACGCCTCGACTTCGGCGGGAGTCGGTTGCGTTTGCTGCCAACTGTCCCGCTGGCTGAGGCGATCGTTCCAGGCGTTGACGCGAGGGTGAGCCTCCAGGGAAACCCCGAACTGGGGCAACCACAACACCAGGGTTCCGCTGACGATATCTGCCAGCGAGAGGGTTTTGCCGCCGAAATAGGGGGCGTCGCCGAGTTTCTCCTCGAAAAAGTCTAGAACTGTGTGAATCTCTTTGTGGGCTTTTTCAAGTGCCGTCTCGTCCACGGTGCTAAATCCCATCCCGTGACGAATTAGCAGGTTCATTTTGGGCAACAGTTCGTTGGTGGTGACACACTCTACCATTCGGGCGATCGCCAAGGCTTTCGGTTCCATTGGCATTAACGGCGGTTCGGGAACTTTCGCCTCGAGGTAATCCAAAATTGCCAGAGATTCCACCACCACGAAATCGCCATCTTCCAATACGGGAACGTGATGGAACGGATTTAACGCCACGAACTCGGGCTGCAATTGATCCCCATTGAGTTCTAACCGCGATAACTCGAACGAAACCCCTTTTTCAAACAACGCGATCCACACCCGGCGAGCGTTGGCTGAAATCGGATGGTAATACAGTTTGAACTTTGTCGGGGCCGACTCGTGGGCTGTCGGCGTTGGAATCGTTTCAGGTTGCGGAGATGCCCCTTGTAACGTTCCGTCGGGAAGAATTGCCTCGCTGAGATCGGCGTTTTCTAGATTAGCTAAACTCAAATCGGCTTTGAGTAAGTTGGCGTGGGTGAGGTTAGCGTCGGTTAAATCCGCACGGGTGAAAATTGCCCCGCGCAAGTCCGCTCCGCACAAATTGGCACCGCTGAGATCGGCCCAACTGAAATCTGCCCCGCGCAAGTCCGCACGACTCAGGTTCGCGTCGTTGAGAATGGCTTCGCTGAGGTCGATCCCGTGCAAAATGGCGTTATGTAAGTCCGCTTCGCTCAAGCGAACCTGCTCGAACTCGCGTTCTCCGGCGGCGTACCGTCGTAGCAGTTCCTGGGGCGATCGAATTCCTTCCTCGGGTGGGTTTATCATCGGTTCGACGTATCTCGTAATCTCACCACTCCATCATCTCACTCCATCATCTCATTATCCTCCCGTCGTCGAGTCGCTCGGAGAAGCCTTACAATATGTGAAGTCGCCTTGATTTTCGATCGATCGCCGATCGCTTTTGCTCTTACCCTTCGATTGTATGACCGACGTACCCGTTTCCCACATTCGCAATTTTTCGATTATCGCGCACATCGACCACGGCAAATCGACCCTTGCCGATCGCCTGCTCATGCACACTGGAACGGTCGAACAGCGCAAAATGAAAGACCAGTTCCTCGACAACATGGATTTGGAACGGGAACGGGGTATTACGATCAAGTTGCAAGCCGCTCGTATGGACTACAAAGCCCGAGATGGCCAGCACTACGTCCTTAATTTGATCGATACGCCGGGTCACGTAGACTTTACTTACGAGGTGTCGCGATCGCTAGCCGCTTGCGAAGGGGCGTTGTTGGTAGTAGACGCTTCCCAAGGGGTGGAAGCCCAAACCCTGGCCAACGTCTATTTAGCTCTCGAACACGACCTCGAAATTATCCCGGTTCTCAACAAAATCGACCTTCCGGGGGCAGAACCGGAACGGGTTAAGGAAGAAATCGAGGAAGTTATCGGACTCGACTGTTCTCAAGCCATTCACGCCTCGGCCAAACAAGGTATCGGCATTCCCGAAATCCTCGAATCCCTGGTGCATCTGGTTCCGCCACCGCAAGACACGGTTAAAGAACCGCTGCGGGCGTTGATTTTCGATAGTTATTACGACCCCTATCGCGGCGTCATTGTCTATTTCCGGGTCATGGACGGAACCTTGAAACAGGGCGATCGCATCCGCTTGATGGCCTCGAAAAAGGAATACGATCTCGACGAAATCGGCATTCTCGCCCCGACACAACAACCCGTCGAAGAACTCCACGCCGGAGAAGTGGGCTATCTGGCCGCCGCGATTAAAGCCGTTGAAGACGCCCGTGTGGGGGACACCATCACCCTGGCTAAAACCCCCGCCGAAGCCCCCCTTCCCGGTTACACGGAAGCCAAACCGATGGTGTTTTGTGGTTTGTTCCCCACGGACGCCGACCAATTTGAGGATTTGCGGGAAGCCCTGGAAAAGCTGAAACTCAACGACGCCGCCCTCAATTACGAACCGGAAACCTCTAGTGCGATGGGATTCGGCTTCCGCTGCGGCTTTTTGGGGCTGTTGCACATGGAAATCGTGCAGGAACGGCTCGAACGGGAGTACGATTTAGATTTAATTACTACGTCCCCCTCGGTGGTCTATCGGGTGACGAAGACGGACGGGGAAGAGATTCAGGTGGACAACCCCAGTTTGATGCCCGATCCCGTGCAGCGGGAAAAAATCGAGGAACCCTACGTGCGGATCGAGTTGATTACGCCGGAAGAATACGTGGGAACGCTGATGGAGTTGTGCCAGTCCCGGCGAGGCGAGTTTACGGATATGAAGTATCTGACGCCGACGCGAACGACGCTGGTGTACGAGTTACCGTTGGCGGAGGTGGTGACGGACTTCTTCGATCGCATTAAGTCACGATCGCGCGGCTATGCCAGTATGGAATATCAGCTCATCGGCTACCGTCCCAACGATTTGGTCCGTCTCGACGTGATGGTTAACGGCGACCCCGTGGATGCGCTGGCGGCGATCGTTCACCGCGATAAAGCCTATCCGGTAGGACGGGCGTTAGTCGAAAAACTCAAGGAATTGATTCCCCGCCATCAGTTTAAGGTGCCGTTGCAAGCGGCGATCGGTAGTCGGATTATTGCCAGCGAACACATTCCAGCGTTGCGAAAGGACGTGTTGGCCAAGTGTTACGGCGGCGATATTTCTCGGAAGAAGAAACTGTTGAAGAAACAGGCCAAAGGGAAGAAACGCATGAAAGCAATCGGTACGGTAGACGTGCCGCAAGAGGCGTTTATGGCCATGTTGAAACTCGAACAGGAGTAGGGGAAACCGACTGAGGTGGTCAATCTCCCAAACAGATGCCCAACCCGCGAGCCGTTGTGACGAGCGTATCGTTGGGATCGACGGCGCAGTAGGTTTTTATCGCTTCTTCGATGGGAACGGTAATAACCTCGCGATGCTGCCACGTCACCATGCGATCGAACTCTCCTCGGGCGATCGCTTCGACGGCGGCGACGCCGAACGAGGAGGCCAACAGGCGATCGAGTGGAGACGAAATCCCGCCCCGTTGGGTGTGTCCCAAAACCGTTACGCGGGTTTCAGCCCCCGTACAGTCTCCAATTTTATCGGCGAGGTACTGGCCGATACCGCCGAGGCGACATTCGCCAAACTGCTGCATTTTGGTAATGTGTTCGCCGTTCTCCGTACAAACGGCTTCAGATACGATGACGATCGAATAGTGTTGTCCTCGTTGCTGGCGACCTTGAATGGTCTTACAGATGTTTTGTAACCTGTAGGGAATTTCGGGAATGACAATAACGTGAGCGCCCCCTGCAATCCCGGCGTTGAGGGCGATGTGTCCGGCGTCCCGCCCCATGACTTCCAATACCATGACGCGGTTGTGGCTGGCGGCGGTAAAGTGAAGGCGATCGAGGGCTTCTGTGGCGATGTTGACGGCGGTGTCGAAACCGATCGACCGTTCGGTAATGCCCACGTCGTTATCGATAGTTTTGGGAATACCGATAAAGGGAATGTTACCCTCGGTGGCAATGCGATGGAGAATGGCGAGGCTACCGTCGCCGCCGATCCCGATGAGGGCGTCGAGTCCGAGTTGGTGGTAGCCGTTGATGATGTCTTGGGAGCGATCGCAAACGCGACCGTCGGGCATTTTAAAGGCAAACGGATCGCCTTTGTTGGTCGTCCCGAGGATCGTTCCGCCCATCGTCAGGGTGCGATCGACATCGTCGATACTTAGGAGTAGGGCTTTCGGCGGTCGTTCCATCAGCCCTTGGGTCGCTTGGGAGATTCCCCACACCTCCCAGTCATAGGTTCTGGCGCAGCGCACGACGGCGCGAATGGCGGCGTTGAGTCCGGCACAGTCGCCGCCACTGGTGAGAATTCCGATCCGTTTGCGTTGTCCCACGGTGAAGTCTCGCTCGAACACAGAACGATTCGAGTATGAAGCACAGACTTTCTATTCACTGGAAAACTTTTGGGAAACTTTAGGATCGTTATTGCGATCGTTTGCTGACAGGACAGGTTAACTGCTGTTAACACATGGTTTCTAGTGCCGATCGCACGAGATCTTCTGTGATGCGATCGCTAATCGTCGCTCGTCCGATCTCGGTTGGCAATACGAAGCGAACTCGACCGTCTTTGACTTTTTTATCGGTCTGTAATTTCGCAACGATGGCGTCGAAATCCACACCTTGGGGAATTCGGGTCGGAAGTCCGGTTTTCTCGATTAACGCCAACTGGCGATCGTCGCAACGGCGATCCCACAAGTCCATCGCGACGGCGAGACGACTGGCGGCCACCATACCGATTCCGACCGCTTCGCCGTGTAACAGTTCGGTGTATCCCGTCAAGCTTTCGACGGCGTGACCGATCGTATGGCCGTAGTTGAGAATTGCCCGCAGTCCCGCTTCTTTTTCGTCTCGACTGACCACGTCGGCTTTGGCCTGACACGATCGCACTAAAATCTCTTGTAGCAGCTCGGGCGATAACTGGTCGAGGCGATCGAGCTTTGCTGCCGATTCTAACTGTCCGAACAGCTCTGCGTCCCAAATGACGCCGTATTTGATGACTTCTGCCATTCCCGCGCGAAATTCCCGATCGGGAAGGGTTTTCAAAACGTTCGGGTCGATTAATACCAGGCGAGGCTGATAGAACGCCCCGATGAGGTTTTTTCCTTGGGGGTGGTTGACGCCGGTTTTACCGCCGATGGAAGCGTCCACCATCGCCAGTAACGAGGTGGGAACCTGTACGAAGTGAATGCCTCGCAGCCACGTCGCCGCCGCAAAGCCGGTCATATCCCCGACGACACCCCCTCCGAGCGCAACGACGGTCGAAGACCGTTCGAGTTTTTCGTTTAAGGCCGCATCGTAAAATCCCCGAACTGAATCGAAGGTTTTGTATTCCTCGCCGTCGGGGAACAGATAGTGAGACGCCTCGAATCCCGCTGCTTCTAAAGCCGCGATCGCCCGTTTTCCGTAACGATCGAACACGGTCGGGTTCGACACTAGCATCGCTTTTTTACCGAGGTCGAGGGATTTCATCCAACTTCCAAGGCGATCGAGTCCGTCGGAAGCGATCGCGATTTCGTAAGGGTCTTGCGGCAAGTTCACACGAATAACGGGCTGCGTCATGGTTTAATGAAGTTCGATCGGTATTGAGAGAAATAAAGGAGATAGCCAAATGTCTGGTGTTCTGGCGTATCTGTTCATGCTCGGCGGTGCGTTCGGTCTGGCCGTCGTGCTGCTGCTCGGATTGCGTGCTGTTAAATTGATCTAGACCGGCCGCGTTGTCGCTTTGATTCGGACGCGATCGACACTGCGATCGCGTCTGCACTTTTGCCTGCCGAAATTTTCTGCACGGACTCCAGCGCTCGAGCATTTTCGATAATACCGGATGGCTCGAGCCTTCTGCGAGTTCCCGCGTCGATCGCGTTTCGAGGTCGAAGTTTTCGGTTTCGTTCGCTGCGATCGCTATCTAAGTTAATTTATATTAAAAAAACATCCCAAATAACTCTATTTGTGGTATCGAATCCTTCGTTGCGAATCTCACCGTTTTCCCAACACCCGAAGAACCGTTAACGCCGCTCCGTAAGCGGGTTCGTGGCGCGGCCAGACGACCGCTGAGGCGGGAAGCTCTGTCGTAACCTGTTGGGCGAACTGTTGGCGTAACGCCGAGGTTCCGTGCCACAAACCGCCCACCGTCACGATTTCAAAGGGTTCGAGAGGGTCGAATAGCTGTCCCGCGACAGTTTTCGTCGCCAAAGCTAACTCCGACGCCGCGCGATCGACGATCGCCTCTGCGACGCGATCGCCTTGGGACGCGACTTTATCCACCACGGGGGCTAAGGCGGCGATATCTTTGGCCGTCCACCCCCGTCGATAAACCCGTTCCACGAGGTCGCGCAAATCCTGCAATCCCAAATGCGATCGAAAGGCGTCCGATAGGGCTGTGGGTTGCGATCGTCCGTCGAACGCCCGTGCGATCGCTTGTAACCCCTGTCGGGCGATATCGTAACCGCTCCCCTCGTCGCCGAGGAGATAGCCCCATCCCCCCGATCGCGCCGTGTGTCCGAGACGGTTGCGGCCGTAAACGATCGACCCCGTTCCGGCGATGGTAGCGACTCCCACCTCGCGCCCCAAGCCCCCAGCCAAAGCGATCGCGCAGTCGTGACAGACGCAAACGCCCTTCGGAGGTAACGACCACCGTAGCGAGAGGCGATCGTCGTCTTGCAGCAGTTCCACCCAATCTCGAACGATGGCTTCGTCTTCCGGTCGTCCGATTCCCGCCAAACCGAGGGCGATTCCCCGTACCGTTACCTCTTGTCCGGCGATCGCCTCTCGGATCGCATTGAGGAGCGATCGATACGCCGCCTCGCCCCCAACGCTTTGATAGTTCGACGCCCCAGCTTCGCCCCGTCCGAGAATTTTTCCCGTCGTATCGGTCAACAGACAAACGGTCTTCGTACCGCCCCCGTCCACTCCTAAAACTGCTTGCATTGCACGCCAAATAACGATATCCAACAATGATAACTTAGTCACAGCAATCGATTTAGGCAGTTTTAGCCCAAGTCAATATTTAGATTTAGCACGACCAACGAATTTTTAGGTGTTTCACGTCTCAAAATCCAATTTCTCTCTAAAACTATAACCCATTGCAACGTTAATTACCGGCTCTGATTCAGTCCATTTAATGATTTTAAAAGTTATTGCCTTAATTCTTAATCCGATCGAGCCACAAACGATTAAAAATACAGATTTATATCGCTTTTTATTTAAGCAAAATCTTTCTTGCAACACCTTAAATATCTCGAGAAGTCTAATTAAGTGTTCCACAAAAAATCTCTGAAACGATAAAACTTTATTTTCTTCTTTTTGCTCTTTCGTTAATTCTCCATTTTTTGGCTTTTTCGATGGGGTTCTAATTTGCGATTCTCCTAGATAAGCTTTATCGCCACTAACACCTTGCTCACGATCGAACTTCTCGAGAACTTCTCTACAAATCCTAACATCACTCGTGGGTCTGGTTTTTCCGACTACCACATCGACAATATCTTTTCCTTCGGGTAACACAATTAGCTAATTTTTTAATGTATGTCTTTTTTTCTTGCTTGAATAATATTTTTTTCTCTTCATAGCTTGAAAGCCTTTATATGGGCTGCTCTACGCTATCGACTATAAGTTCATAGTAAGTCAATTTCTCGCGAATTTTTTCGAGTTTTTCTGGAGAATTTTTGAGTTTTTCCAAAAGACTAGGAGGTAAACTTTCTTGAAATATTATTTGTCAATAGCTAAAGAATTTATGTCCTGTTGACTCACTGACTTGAAATAGCAGTCCTAAAATTTGGAAACTTAAATTATGTCTCAAATAAACTAGCATCAAAGCAATTTGAGATTCTTCGGATAGTTTAGGATGATTCCCTCCGCCTGCTTTATTGATTCTTATTTTCTGTTTTTCCTGTTCTTGCTTTTTTCGTTGATGGAGAATCTTCCGGGTGCATCTCACTTTTGCAAATACACAAGTTCGGCAATTTGTCAATATCTTCCTCAAGGACTGCTAGAAGGGGATTTACTCCTTTAAGTATTTATACTTATCGCAGAATTGAGATGCACCCAATCTTCCCGAATTCTATCAGAGCTTTTAGGAATTCATAATCGAGTCCCAGCAATCTTTTAGTTTCTTTCGGATGAGATTGAATATAATTCCAAGTGTAATTATTCATTGTTCCGATTCCTTACAAGTAAATTTAATAAGTTTTAGCACACTTTCGTATTTTTATGATATCATGAAGATGTCTACCGTAGTAACTCTGGAAGAACTAAGATATCAAGATTCGCAATGAGAGGTAAGTCTTAGGCTATGGGATGGTTTTTTGGTCTCTGTGTAGAATGTTGATCTGAGCGAGAGATTAAGGCGATCGCTGCCCACTTTGAAAAGCTAAATCTACGACTCTCGAACGGACGTAAGTTCAAATATCGCACGTATATCTACCGAACTGGCGATCGCGCCTTAGTTGATTGGTGGTTCAACCTAATTCCTATTGGACTGAGTGAATCGGGTATTCGGAGTCACGAAGATGCAAATGAAATGACAGAGATTGGCTTTCTACTATATCGGCATTTAAAAAAATCGCCTTCTTTTAGATATGCTCTTGTCGGTGTAGAAGTTGACGCTTTTAGATTCTATCACGAGCTAATACCGAGAAACGGTAAAGCTGATGTAGACTTGAATGGATTAGTTATTTCTGAAAAAATATATGAAGATGCAAATAAGCCTCTTGGGTTCGTTCCTTTTAAGACGGAATACTTTTGGAAGCCTTATAAGGGCGAAGTTTATACGCACTTCACAGACTGAGGTAATGTCGTTCGGAGGATGCCTGAAAAGAAGTTAAAGCTAAAAATTGGAGAGCAAGAGCGTGTCATCAAACACAAATTCTCAGGAGTCAGAATGGGACGGACACATCTCACGATGGAAAGCCGCCTTCGAGATGCCCGTATTGTCTTGGGTGGAGCCATTCCTCCCTTTATTAGGTTTGCCTGAAGTGCTGGTCGATAGACCGTCAGCTTTGAATGGTTTGCCCCAACAACTGAGAGCCTCTTATGATGAAGGTTTTCAAGCGGCGACACAACCGGTTTTTTTTGAAGCAGAAAGTCAGATAATCCGTAGGAGTTTGACTCAAGCACTTGAAGAACTGGCAAGTCGAACATCCGATCGTGTTGCGATGGATTTTGAGCTTTGGGCAAGACGGCACTTCATCAACAATAAAATCCAAGAAACTTTAGCGGCATGGCGTGCTATTTTCTGTGCCAGCGACAGACCCAAACCCGAAAAATCTAGTCATTTATCTACTCGCCTAGTTGAGGCAAATGCTGCCGCCCTGAAGAGAAAATCCAAAGAGCTAGACATAGAGGTTCAGCGTGTTGCGCCTCCACCGACACAAGAAGAAGCAGAGTCGGGTTTAGATTATTCTGAGTACGGCTACATGATTTTATCGATCGCCAACGCTGAATGGACAATTCAATCTCTCAATATTCTGGCCAACAACTTGAGTCCTTCCGAGCGGGATGAGTTGCTAGAGTGGGCGAAGAAGGTGGCAGACCACATTGCTCTCGATGTGGAAAGTTTACAAGGAGAAAGATACTTACAACAGAAAAAACCTTGGCTAGATCTCCCGACAATTCTGACTGGTGAATTCAACTAGCCTAGAGCTACAAAAGAAAAGGAAATCGTGTCAACTTTCAAGGAAGCAGATGCCGCTTACGAGTCTGGAGACTATAAATCAGCATTTTCTATTTTTCTAGCATTAGCTGAAGCGGGTAATGTTAGAGCGCAGTCAATAGTTGGAGGAATGTATTCATTAGGTCAAGGTACTTCAGTAGATTTTGAAAAAGCGATATATTGGTATAGTTTAGCAGCCAAAGCAGGGTATTCTATCGCTCAAAACAATTTAGGAATGATTCTCCTTTGCCGAGATCCCCAAGAGGGAATACACTGGCTGTTATCTGCTGCAGAACATGGAAGTCCGTTCGCTCAACAGGTTTTAGCTGATATCTACTCTGGGCAACTCAACTTACCCGAGCGTTTTCAATCCCAGCATGAAGATTATACTAAGGCTTTAAACTGGTATTTACAAGCTGGAGAAAATAACTCTTCTTATGCCTATCACCGAGTCGGAGAAATGTATTTAGAGGGACAAGGTGGCGATCGAGATATAGCTAAGGCAATACTCTACTTTACCCAAGCCGCAGAAGCTGGGCGGAAATCATCACAAGAATTTTTAGAACGAGCCTATCGTGAAGGACTGCCCGGTTTAGAATCTGATGAAGAAAAAGCCAATTATTGGGCGAGTCGCCTCCAGTCTTTAGAGAATGAGTAGTGATGAGGAGTAATGCTATTTGGATTCTTAAATCCTTGCCACGGAAGAATTTTGGCTGACCAGCATCATTAGAGTGCAGCACTACCCCCCCTTTAGGCATGAGTCCCAAAGAAGTGGAAGCCAAAAAGCAAGATTTGGCAATGCTGAAGAAGTGGGCAGAAATGGGTTTAATCACCTTAATGTATTTAGACGAGTCAGGATGTTGTCCTCAAAGTCCGTTGGTTTATAGTTATGGAGAAGTGGGAAAACAAAAAATAGTCAGGCAAAAAGAAAGAAGAGGAAGACGAATAAATATTATGGGAGTCTGGGAACCCGATCGGAAATTAGAGTATGGACTGATCGGATGTAGTTTTAATGCCCAGAGATATATTCAATTTTTAGATGCCCAAGCTAAACAAGCCAGCAAGAGACTGTTTGAGACCGGACAATTCACAGTAATTGTCAATGACAATGCCTCAATTCACCGAGCGTTAAAAGCCAAAGAAAGGCAGAGTTATTGGAAAAAAACAAGGATTACTAATCTTTTTTCAAGCCAGTTACAATCCGCAAATGACTAGAATGGAAGATCAGTGGTTACACCTGAAGAAAGATGAATTAAGAGGGCGAGTATTTCAAGATGAATATGATTTAGTTGAAGGAATTATAGAGGGAATGAAGCATCGAGGAGAACAGGGTGAATTTGAAGTAGAGCGTTTTATTTTTAATTAAGTGGAGCTACTTATTGTCGGAACTTGCGATCGGTGTCAGGAAGAGGCGAAGGTTTCAGATGCCAAAGAAGCTCTATCTCCAGAGGCAGCTCCAGACGAATTTACGAAAGATAATCCTATAGAGGGCATTTATGGAAGGGGTATTGAGATTTTGGCTGAAGGAAGTTGCAATCACTTACTTCAGAATTCTGCTTGGTCTAATGATTGCGATCCACCAACAGTCTTATTTGCCTGCGATAACAACTGTGAAAATGCTCGAAGCTTAGGATGCGATGACAATGACAATTGGATGGCAATTCCTGGTCCTATGTATGATGCAGATCCTGATGGTTTATGTGGCAAAAATTACTGGATTTATGCTATTGAAACTGGCAAAGTAGCATTAGGGTACGTACGAGATCGATCGATCACCAGAGACCAATATGAAGTGAGCAATGGAATTTTAGCAACACTTGGACTACCCCCAGATGCAAGCTTTGATGGATATGTATTTGACGATCCAAGCTTTATTCGCCAACTCCAAGACTGAATTAGCAATCTTATCTGAAATTTCCAAAAATGCTTTTTCAAGTTTATAATAAAGGGCATCTCGATTAATTCAAGATTATTGAAAAATAGGCTCTACTATTAAGAATCAAGAACGAGATTTCAAGTATTTTAGCTGTTAGGTTTCGAGCCAGAATCAATTTTTCGAGGTTCCCTAAAATTTATTTATCTCGCTTTAATACAAGGGTCTTATGGATATATTAATTTGAGAGAGTTTTTGGAGATTTCCCTAATTTCAATAAATTCAAAAAGTATATCAGTTCAACACTGAAAATATCAACCACTATAAATCATCAAAAAAATCCAGCACATAAGGTTCGATCTTAGATTTTCTTAAGCTATAGCAATCCCTAAATGTTTCATCGTTTACCTCAAATAAAAATTGTCAATCGATGACTTTTATCCAAATCCTAAAAAGATTCTATCGAACTATAATCTCAAGTAGAGAAAAAAAACTGCGATATCATTTCGTCATACTTTTGGGATTAACAAGTCTCGCGATAAACCTCGGAGTCTGGGGTTGTCAAAATGCCTCCACTCCACTCTCAGAAATCAATAATAGTCCCCAACGCTTTGCTGATTGGTGTCTCTCTCAAGATAGCCTTCCCCCAGAAACTCAACATACAGTCGAGATACTCTTGAAAAAGGCAGAAACAGAAGATTGTCAGAAAGCTGACAAAGTATTGAGTCAAGTAAAAAGCTTAGATCTTTCAAGACAAGATATCACCGATCTGCGTCCAATTTCAAGCCTAAACCAACTCGAATCTCTCGCAATTGCCGCGAGCCAGATTAAAGACTTGAGTCCTTTAGTTTCACTGACTCAACTCACTTTTCTCAATCTCGCCAACAATAAAATTACAGATCTGACTCCTCTTTCAGCTTTAACAGAGCTTTCCGCTCTTAGCCTATTCGGAAATGAGATTACAGACTTGACTCCGCTTTCCCAACTGACTAAGATTCATGCTCTCGAACTCTCAAATAATCAGATTCGCAATCTGAGTCCTTTATCAAATTTAACGGAACTTGGCGAACTCAATGTTAGTCTAAATCAAATCGCAGATATCAGTCCATTATCGGAATTAATGAAATTGCGTTTCCTTTATTTTGGCGACAATCGAGTTACTGATATTCAGCCTGTATCGACTCTTTATAATCTAAAAATCCTCTATGCTTTTGACAATCAAATTAGCAATCTTCAACCCTTGTCAGATTTAGTGAAGCTAGAAAAACTCCATCTCGACAAAAATCAGATTGTTGACTTGCGTCCCTTGTCAAATTTATCTAATTTGAAGAGACTTTTTCTCAGCCACAATCAGATTTTCGATATTCAGCCTTTGTCAGAACTATTAAGTTTGAGAGAAGTGTTTTTAAGCCACAATCAAATCGAAGACTTCAGTCCTCTCTTAGCTTTACCCGAGCTGGTTTTTGTTTCTAGTTATGAAAATCCTGGCAGTGAAGAGAATCAATAAAATTAGCGAGATCGATCGAGTTCAAAATTTTAGGGTTGTTGGTTTTTGAGGCTTCACCACCTGAGTTTTTCTAGATATTTCGCGATTGAACTATGACTAAAAACATCAATTTAATCAAAAGGATAACATTAGGACTCGTCCCTGTTTTGATGACTGGCTGCGTTCAACTGCTGGATTGGTCGGGTAAAGTTATGTTGAGGGGAGATATCCGCGATCTGTTTGAACGGTTTGAGGTCAGCTCAGACGATATCAGGTGTTATCCAGTTGCAGAATATCGAATGGGATTCTGTACTTCTACACTGTCTTCTGAAGAAGTCGATCGGTTAGTAGTAGGATTAGCTCTCGAGTCTGAAGATTTCTATAGCGATCCCAATGAATTACAAGATCCGGATGAATTACGAGATCGAGTGAGACAAAGAATAGAGAGAGGAAAATCTCTCGAATCTGAAAATGTTGATGGTGATGTGAATTCTTTAGAAGATCGTTCAACAGCAATGCGACCAATGAAAATTGATTCGTTACGAAACGCAATTCGTGACCTAGAAAGAGGATGTAGGAGCCTAACTCCTTTTGAAAAGGGAACCTCTGTCGAAGCTTATGGAGCTTACGGACAGGATGCTTCAATCCGAGAATTAGAGTTAAACAGTGCTGGTATCTTCGATAGTTTTTTCTTACTCTACAATGTAGAGACTGGTGAGGCTTGTCTTCAAGCTAGCTATGCTTATGGTATCTAGGCTTGACTTTGAAGTCGAGTGGATCTCCTGAGTTTGTGGGTAGTGATGAGGAGTAATGCTATTTGGATTCTTAAATCCCTCCGTGGCAAGAATTCTGACCGAACAGCATCATTAGAGTGCAGCACTATTTGCAAATATACGAGTTGACCCGAAATGGGCAAGTCTCGAACTCTAACGGTTCGTGTTTGGTTAAGTTCGCCCGTCTTTTTGCCACAATGAGGACAGGCAACTTCCTCTTCTCTAAAGCCTAGCTGCAAAAATATTGCTTCGCGTTCCCTGACCACGCTTCTCACTCTTACTTTGGGTAAGTTGATTAAGTCTTCTACAAAAAAGTTCATCTTTAGATCCGCCTGCATTTGTTTTCTATTATACTATTATCACCTCAAACTCCGAAGACCCTAATTTGATTGCATACGATACCAAAATCCTTGTAGGGCGCACTGCCGTGACGCCCCCACGCCAACGGTTTCGGAAATTCATAAACTTTGCTTATCACCTTAACTCCAACAGACCCAAAAGTTTTCTACAAATAAGATCGGTATCTTATCTAGATGGCTTGTCAAATCTAAAAACAATGAATCAAATAACTGCTCGAATCACTCAAATAATGTTTGGACTCGTTCCTGTTTTAACAACTGGCTGCGTTCAAATTTTCGATTATACGGGGCAAATCGCACTGACCGGAGATGTTTATGAGATTTTTGAACGCTTTGAGGTCAACTCAGACAATATTAGTTGTTATCCAGTTTCAGGACGTCGAATGGGATTTTGCACTTTTACACCGTCTTCCGAAGAAGTCGATCTGTTAGTGAGAGAACTCGCTCTCGAACAAGGGTCTTCGGAGTTTGTGGTTAAAAACGTATAAAATGATACAAAAAATCGAAAATTCGAGAGCCAAAACCCTTGAAATCTCGTGAAGTTAGTTTTTCTGTCACCCTAAATTCCGAAGAGCCCGAACACAAGAAGATGTCTATACCTATCCAATCCCTTTACCAGATCGATCGGAGCGCTCAGAACCCATACCGGGGAGTGTAATTCTGGAGATTACGGCTTTAGAAACAGAAATTTTCGAGCTAAAGATGGGATGTATAACTCTAGAACCTTTTGAAGAGAGAACTTCGGTTGAAGCCTATGGCTCTTACGGACAGGATGCTTCGATCCGAGAATTGAGTCTAAGCGGTGGTTCTCGCTTTGAAAGTCTTTTCTTGCTCTACAATGTAGAGATGGGCGAGGCTTGTCTTCAAGCGGGTTATGGCTACGGTTAATGTCTAGATTTAACTTTGAAGTCGAGTCATGAAACTCATTAGAGTTCCGAACAGCTTACCAGATCGCCCAGATCGCTGGCGGAGTCTTGGGAATGGACGAAGCGAGTCAAGCTGTTGAAAATTATGGAAGAAGAAGCGGAGTTACCGCCGTATTTTTCTAGGGATTCTCGGGAAGCGATTTAACGGCGACATTTCCCCGAGAGACGAGTTAATTCAGCGGTTGCGACAGTGCGGCTATCCCACGGGACGGACACATTTAGAGTCTCAGGCGATTAAAACCGGTAAGGATTCAGGTAGGGGGGTTGACAAAAGGGAAAAGACAGGTAGCGTAGAGCTATGGAAATCAAGCTACCAGAAATTCCCAAGGACAGAAAAGCCCTAGAAAAGCGGACCAAATCCGTTCTAGTAGAGCTGGTGTTGCAACAGCAAGCAGTACTCGAACAACTGGTAGCCGAAGTCGAACGACTCAAAGGACTGATAGAAACAGACAGCCAGACCTCCTCCAAGCCTCCCTCAAGCGACCTCATCCAACGGTCGGAGAAGGCAGAAGCGACGTACCTGGAATTTTCACTGGGCTGGTGTGATTATGAAAAGTGATAACGGTCGGGATACAGTAACCCTAGAGAATTACGCCATTAGGGGGCAGCCTGACGCAATAAATACTCGCTGGATCTTTAGCATGTATGGCTCTCCTTATGCGGCTGAGGAAGATCCGCGTAAACGAGGGCGGACTTTCCATGAAGAACATCGAGCTACAGAAACGCATGGACTCACACCTACGACTATAGTGGCAGAGCCCTCTTCATGAAATTGACTGATGAGTATCTGGATAGCGTTATTGCTTTTCTTTCTGAGAACGACTTCTGTTCTAGATTTGAAATCTATCTCATTAACATCCGTTTGGCAGACCTTTGCTTGCGAAGAAAACATGGCACTCCCAACGATCTCTAGCTGGAATGATTTTCACACACTTTTTCCCTCTTCCTACTATGGAGAAGGATTGGAGGTTCGAGTTGTTGGGGTTTATCAGCGGACTATGGTTCGCACCCCTAGACCTGGCCCCCCTATAGAGGTGTATCTGGGAAATTTCGAGATTGGTCTAGACTCTCGTGGAGGTATTTTACTCTACCCAATGTGGCATCCTGACGCCATTCGACCGGCAGAGGAAATTGAACGTTACGAAGGTCAGCGAGTCGTCGTTACCGGTCGAGTTGTACCTCGAGCTCCGGATGACCCTAGCTATGCTGCAACTCTAATTGGCCCTTGTTTCATGACAGTAGATCGGATCGAGCTTGCCCCTTTAGAAGAGAGTTCGGACTCAGCTACACTGGAGCGACAAGGGAGCGATCTTGAAGACCACACAACTGTCCCTTTACCACCCAGAATTCCGAGATATTTAACAACCCTTGCCAGTTGGGACGACTTTCAGACTCATTTTCCCTATCCTTACACCGATGACGATCTAGAACAATTGGATGCCTTTGAAGTCTTAACCGCTCGAGTGGTTGGAGAATACCGGCAGCGCCCTATTCGGCAGGAACCCAACTCACCACCCGAGTCGAGGGGAAGTATTGAGATTGCCTTCGACTCAAATGGAGGTATTTTACTCGAGGATCCCGAACGTCCAGAGACTCTCCGATCCGACGAAGAAATTGAGCGTTACAAGGGTCGTCAGGTTGAAGTAATCGGTGAAGTCTTGCCGAGCGTTCCCAGACACCTGAGCGACAATCGAGCGAGCCTCGGCCCTTTCTTCACGACAGTCGAGACAATTCGACTCGTTCCTTAGAATAAAGAGTCACATTTCGTTACAGAGCCAAGGCGTCAGCTTCGCCGTTCATCTCCCCAACGTTCGCACCGCCTCGTAGACCAACTCGTCAAATCCAACCTTCCGTTTCGCTCTTGTGCATCTGTCGTCCCGTTCGCTGAGCATCCGCTTTGGCGGCGGCGAGTATGTGTTTCATTTGGATGGCTTCTTCCTCAGCGGCGGCTCGAAAGGCGGCTTCTAAGGCAACGTTCGCTAAATTTCCGCCGGAAACGTTTAACTTCGGCAGGAGATCGAAATCTAATCCTTGCGTCGGCGTTTCTAGCGGGAACATTCGCTCCCACATCTCTTGGCGCTGCCAATAGTCAGGTTTGGGAAAGTCCACAATAAATTTGAACCGTCTTTCAAATGCCTCGTCGATCGCCTGTTTGAGGTTGGTAGTCAAAATCGTCAATCCGGGATAAGTCTCGATTCTTTGCAATAAGTAACTGACTTCTTGATTGGCGTAGCGATCGCGAGCTTCCTTAATTTCGCCACGCTTACCAAAGAGGGCATCGGCTTCGTCAAAAAGCAGTACTACGCCGCCGCCTTCTGCGGCATCGAATATCCGTTTGAGATTCTTTTCGGTTTCGCCGATGTATTTACTGACAATGTTGCTGAGATCGACCCGATAGCAATCTAGGTTTAACTCTTGGGCGATAATTTCGGCGGCGGTGGTTTTGCCCGTACCGCTATAGCCGCTAAAAAGAGCGCAAAGACCTAAACCGCGAGGTCTTTTTTGCGTCAAGCCCCATTGATGGTACACCCGAAAGCGAGCGCGGGCGGAATTGAGGATTTGTTGCAGGGTTTCTTTGGTTTTTTCCGGTAAAATTAGGTCGTCCCAAGTCAGGGGAGTTTGCACTCGTTGAGCGATCGCATCGAGGTGAGTTCGAGCTTGGAGACGACAGTGTTGCCAGAGATGTTGGGTGCATCCCAGTTATGCAATAAGCAAAAATGCTTACCCTTAAAGAGCAGCATAAGAGCTAAGCTTTGGGCAGTTCATAACGAAACCGGTCAGACCCATGGATGCATCTAAGCAAGCCCGCCTCAAAGAACTCACTCAGGAGTTAGCCGAATTGCTCTACGAAGAGACGGCTCCAGAAGCCGTCAAGAGCTTGGAAGGGATAGAGAAAGCAGTGCGTGGGCATTGGCTAGAGCATGTCGGGCCAGAAATCGGTCTTTTTTTATCCGCACAAGTAGCGGCACAACGCGGGGACGACAGCGGGCAGTCGCCAGCATCGTCGGACGGCTAAGCATCAGCGAGCAGCAAGGTCAGCGCTTAGGGCTCAAAGCTCAGACCCGTTGGAGTCCCTATTTAGAGAAATGCTGTCTGCTCCTGAGTGCCAACGAATCCTACCAGCATTCAGCCGATGATCTGGGTGTGCTCACGGGTGTGAGCGTCTCCAAAAGTACTCAGCAGCGGCTCGTCCATCGCCAAGACTTCGAGCCAGAGATTGCCGATTGCGGCATCAAGGAGATGAGTATTGACGGGGGGAAAGTGCGCCTGCGCACCCCCAAGGGTGAGCCGAGCCAGTGGCGTGACTACAAGGGAGTGAACCTGCATCAGTGCAGTGTCGCTGCGTTCTTTCGAGATCGCGAGGGCTTAGTTGAGTGGGTCAACCAGCAGCCGTTGGCCTCTCCATTAGTGTGCTTGGGCGACGGGCATGACGGGATTTGGAATTTATTTGCCCAACTCGACCCGCAGATACAGCGGCTTGAGATTCTAGACTGGTACCACCTGATAGAGAATCTGGGCAAGGTGGGCGGGTCGCAGCGGCGGCTCGATGCGGTCGAAGCTTGTCTCTGGCAGGGGGATCTCGAGGGTGCCGTCAAGCTGTTCGATGATTGGCCCCATGAGCGGGTCGACCGGTTTATCGCCTATCTGACCAAGCATCGACACCGGATTGTCAACTACAGCTACTACCAAGCTGAGGGTATTTCAATTGGCTCGGGTGAGATTGAGTCAACGGTCAAGCAAATTGGGCGACGGGTTAAGATTTCAGGGGCTCAGTGGCACGAAGACAACGTGCAACAAGTGCTAAAGCACCGATGTGCCTACCTGAACCATCAATTCTCAGACTGAGTCTTGCAAGATTGGGATGCACCCGAGATGTTCGGTTAAATCGTCCCGAGAGTGGCTCTGAGGAATTTGGCGACAGACTGTTGCGATACTCTGGGGAGAAAGGGAAAAATTATCGGCAATCAGATCGAGGTTGCTGTTTAATGAACGAGCGCGATCGCCAAGATAAGTCAACCAGATAGCTTTTCTTTCTTTGAAGCTGGCTGAAGGAATTTCAAAAATGAGAAGAGAAAACTCAGGCAGGTTTAAGCGATCCTCTGCCGATAAAATGAGGGGAGTTTTAATTTCTTCTAATAGAGTTTTTAATATGAATTGAGGAGTGGGCTCAGTTAAATCCACGCCTTGACATTCGAGTAAGAGAACGCCGTTAGTTAAACGGGCGGCTCGCTCCCACCGTCGGGCAATATTTCTCAGTCCTGTAGGATTCGATGCCAGACTGGTATTGAGGGTGAAAGAAGATAAGGTTGCTCGATGAGGAGAAGATCCACTTTTTTGTGCGGCGGCTAGGACGATCTCGCGATGAATGGGTAAGTCTGTACCGTGAAGCTGAAGAGTTTGTGAGGGATAGTGTGAGGACTGTGGAGTCCAAAAGGAACTAATAGATGTAGCGACATCCTGTTGGGGAGAGGTTAAGGGTATTGTATTTTCTGGAAGAAGGGGTTTGACCAGTCCATCGAGGTAAGGATCGATGTAATTTTCACCCAAAAGGTAAAGGAAAATCGAGCGATCGATACTGAGGGGAGATAGGGTAAAGATTTGACTGTCTTGGAAATGAATGAATTGCCAGTGTCGTAAGGGAGAATTAGCATTGAAAGCACTCCAGCTTGGTTGGGGAAGAAGTTGTAAAGTCAGATAAGGTGTTGGACAAGATAGCTCGCGATTTTGAACTTGTGAACAAAGCTGGGCGATATTGGGTTCGAGTTCAATTGCTGCACATAGCAGTAAAATATATGACTCAAATTCAGAAAATTTAAAGCGGTTACTGATTTGGAGAAGAGCCGGAGGACGAGCAATGCTTGAGAGTCCAACTTGCTCGTGAATTTCGGAAATTGAAGGAATCCCGGAGTGATTTGTATTTTCTTGCTGGGTCGTAAGGTAGTTTTGTAGTAATTGGTAGAACGACTGTGTGAATAAAAGTAATCCTTCAAAGTTTTCCATCACTTTCTTTCCTATGCCGGTTATAAATTTTGGCCATTTGGCTTCTTTTTCGTAACCTCAGAAACTACTATATAGTCAGACGGGGAGCAGCATAACGCCCTTGTCGATCGACCGTCAAAGGACTTTCTGCCCCATCTATCTGAACGCGAAACAAATAGGTTCCTGGTAACACTTTATGAAGTAGAAAATAAAGTTCTCGGGTGTCGCTCTCTCGCCGCTCTGCTTTAAAGATAAAATTCATGGGATTCTCGGAGTTATCGATCTGATTCAACAGCAAAAAGACCCGCTGTTCTGGACTCACTACTGTATCCACTGAAACGATCGCACCGATTTCAGTTTTCAATCCTTGACGATCTCTTTCTTCACGACTTGACAATCTCGACTCTCCCACAATCCGAGGACAAATCACAATGGGGAAGGCATTTGAAGCTGAATGGGAGACCATCGGTGACCGAACATCTGACGCCCTTGAATTATTGTGTTCGGAAGTCAATGCTGTATTCGTATGAACCTGCACGCTTTGCACTCCTGCGCGTAATCCTGGTAACTCTGGAGAAAATCGCACGCGGATTTCTGTTTCCGCCATGAAATCGGGGGTGAGAACGGCATCTCCTAGATGAACTCGCAAACTATCCCCGCGAAAATCTCGACCGCGAATGAGAACTGTGCTATCTGCAAAAATGACCCGATCGGCTTCTTTTTCCACTTCCACCTGAGTCACTATCGGTCTCAAAGGCGAGATGCTAACTTGCCGCGATCGCACGGGTAAAGCTGCCTTCCCTGATTTTTTCCCTTGAATCAGCACCGCTGTCGCCTGGTAAACAAAAGAGAGAGAATAGGGAGTTTGAAAAAAAGACGACCAGATGCGCGAGAGTTGTTCGGCATCCATGACTGAGGGTATAAATTTTACCAATTGAACCTGATGGGTGACAGTCGAATTTTGTAAAAAGCGATTTTCCTCTTTCGCCAAAATTTGGCTCTTCGGAGTTTAGGGTGACAGAAAAACTAACTTCACGAGATTTCAAGGGTTTTGGCTCTCGAATTTTCAATTTTTTGTATTATGGTATACATTTATAACCACAAACTCCGAAGACCCCAAAATTTCCTCAATTTTCTCAACAGACAAAATGGGATTGTCCACCATTGCCTGGAGTGCCATTCCCAGCAATCTTTGTGGTTATAATGTTGCTGGATCGCCATAAAACGTCAGTAAATAATTTAAGTCGAGTCCTGCTTGTCCGTGCTTAATTAAATCCCCTTTAGGACGGCGAGTCCGCAGATCGGCATTTCGCCATGCTGGGTTAGCTGCGGCATGATACAGGTAGATATTGATTCTGGTTTTGGGAGGATTAGTTGTGGGGGCATCTGGCCGATCCATTGTTATTGTTAAGTCAGGGAGTTCATGACTGAGTTCGTCAACTAAAATGTTTGATAAAGCCATAGTTACGGTAGCGATCGCGAGATGATTGGTCATCGTACTTTTAACTAAACGAACAAATAAGTTAATGTGTTCTTCTGACTTTTTCGAGAAGATCGAAACAGCTCTTGACACTCGATCGTTCAGGCAATTTTCAAGACAAGCGCTGAAACCTCTGATTTCTCATTTGCTAAACGACTGTGAGAAAGAGCTAAAACTCTTCAATATCGCGTTTCATTTTTGAATTGGCGAGGAAAAAAACAAACGTATTCAAATTGAGTAGAGCGATCGCGCTAGGTGTCTCTCACTTTTGCGATCGCAACCCCACCCATCCTCCCCGCAAGCTTGGGGAGGTGCTGAAGGACGTTCGGCGAGCGCGGTTCGGCTGAGCGCTCACCGTCGAAGCCTCCGTCGAGGCGCGGAGGGGTCGTTCTACGAATCAAGCGTGAACTATTCATGTTTTGTGTATTTTGTCAATCTTTTGTTTTGAAAAGTTTTCTGAACTCCTAAGACTGAAAGACTAAAACCCCTCTAGAAGAATACTTTTGGGATTTGCAAAAGGGAAATTGCACAGAAATGGCTTTGTCTGCTCCTCAATTCCCTGCTGTTCAAGGGTTCAATCCGATTTTGACAGCTCGTTAACTATCCCCACTCTGGAAGAGCCGAATAAATATTTATGAATTGAGCGAATGGTTCGTTTTATAGTTTGAGTATATTAAAAAATATTACCTTAAAACAGCAATCAATATGAATTGTCATTATTATTAATACAAGTCTAGACAAATATATAAATAAAAAAACTAAATTTATCTTTCCAAGTAATTGGAATTATCATATTTTTACAAAAAAAATTACAAAATAAAACATTTCTTTACAAATATCTCCCTTATGTCAAATTGGGGTGAGATCCGATTAGGAAAAACGTCTAAACATCCTGAAGGACTTAACTTTGAGGGGCTTTATGAGCCAAAAGTCTACCAATTGTAGAATTAGAGCGGAAGCCCAGCGTACGAACCAGAGTCCGATCTATAGGGATCTCGATGGCTGGCTTGGATGTTCGAGCCTCCGATCGCTTGACAAGGTTAGAATCTTGTAGTAAATTCCACAAAATTCTATCTCGATCGAGTTGAGCTGCCGTGTTTGCTTCTAAACTTCCCAAACCCTCCTCTGCCCCGCCCGTTCACCACGTGGCCCCGCCTCAAGTCGGCCCGTTTCCCACTCAAGAATCCCCCAGACGGCTGGCTCCTTCCGTCAGCCCGTTGATGATGAAGAGTTTTGGCCAGGGCAACCAACGAGTCCTGCAAACCCTACGGGCCCAGCAAGAAGCCGAGCAACAAGGTAAAGGGGTGCAAAATGGAAAGACCCGCGACCCCTCAGCCGCGTTTCAGGGGAGCGGCCGTTCGCTCAGCCTAGCCCTGATGGCGAAGAGTGATGAGCCAACGGAGTTTCGATCGGCAAAGCTTCCGGATAGCATTTCAGAGAGAGATCTTTTATTACAACAGCTACAATCTGCCGCCCCAGCACAGATGGTCGCTTCAGTTTCGCTTCAAAAAGAAACGTGCGAAGAACTCGACGATTTATATGAAAATCCGGTTTATTCGGGAAGGGAGTCGGGATTGGGAATCGAGCGTTACATCCCTCAAATTCAACGGGTCGTTAGGCAATACAACCGTATCTTACAACAAGGTGCGCCTGACCGTGTTCCTATTCCCCGTCCGATAAATTGGCGTTGGATTGCAGCAATGGTCATGGTAGAAAGCAATCCAGAAGCGACTCCAGAGGCTCGACAGTACGATCCGATGCAAGTCGCCAATGAGGGCGACACTGCTTTAAGTGTATTACGAGAGCGAGGAGAGCAAACCCATCGATTTGTACCAGAGACTCTTGCTGTAGACTTAAGAGATATACAGCATACTCCGTTTGATGAGTATGGTTTCCCGGATTATGATGAGAGCAACTTTCAAGATGGGCAGCGGATTAACGCTACTTTAAGTATCGAAGCGGGTGTGGCATGGTTAGTTAGGAAAGCAATGGTCACTAATAACCAAGGTTATATTGTAGGTTGGGTTCCCTGGAAAGAGGCTATTGCTGCTTACAACAGCCGACCTGGCTACCTTGAAAAGGTTGAATGTGCCTTTGACACGCTAGCGGAATGGTATAGCTAGCCAAGCGGGCAGAGTAAAAATGAACAAATATCAGATATCGATTGGCTGTATTTTTCTAGGAATAGGCATCTTCGTCTATGTCTTCCTCAATCTCAATAAAAAAACCGCTGGGATTGTTCGCTCGGATTCATCAGAGACTTCGAGCGAGTCACCGGACACCTTAGAGCTAGAAGACCAGGCAGAAGAAACTACCTCATTTTCGTCCATGTTCTTCCCCCCTTCAAGCGAACCGCCATATCCAGACATATCAAACGCCTCTGACCTGAGCATCGAGCTTCTCGATTATCTTTACGAAAACATAGAGGAACTCGATGTCTGTGATGGCCGGTTAGACTTCTTTGCTAATCGGCGATATCCTCGACTCTATGAAGTGGCAGAACAACGGTATATCGTTGAGTTAGTTTGTGGCTTGGGAGCTTATAACATTGTCTATCAATACTTTCTCTATGAAAGCCAACCTGAAGCATCAGAAATGATTCCATTGACATTTGACCAATTCAAACGAGACGACTACACAGAGGAGAGTGCAAGAGCGTGGGTTCGGTATCAACATCGAGATATTTGTGGTCGTCGAGTTTACGATACCGAGGAACAGATCTTTAACTTTTTCTGTAAAGGCATAGGGCAAGCAACCTGTGGAGATTTTGCTCGATATCAATGGGATAATGTAGAGTCGAGGTTTCAACTGCTGGAGTATCGAACTAAGGAGGATTGTTATTCCACGACTAGAGTTTTTCCCGAACAGTATCCTCTTATCTATCAAGCGCCATGAAGTTGTAGGGTAAAGAATAGTGGCGATCGTATTGAGGCATTTAACGATTGGTATAATTTAGGATCTTCGAGATATACGGTGATTTTTTGTGTCTAGATAACGTGATACCGAGGGTTTCAGCGATTTAAGATCGACTATTATATAGTCTGGGATACATTTATCATCACAAACCCAGAAGACCCTTATGGAGGAAAAACTGTGGAAAATCTCGATCCCAGATTTGCTTTGCTAGTTTTGTTCTCGTTCGTCTTTGTATTAATATCTCTGGGCTCTAAAATAACTCAACTCCGTTCAAAACTGCTCGCAAAAGAAGATGAAATCAAGGAAATAGAATCCAAATTGCAAAAATTAGAAGAACAATTTCAAGATCGATCGGATATCGGTAATAATGAATCGTAGCTAATCCGAATAAAATCAACGAGTTTTGCTGAATTAAGATGAGGTTAATATGAAAAATTGGGAGGTTGTGTACAAGTGGATAACAGTAGGAGTGGCTTTACCACTTTTCATATTGTTTATAATCGATGTGGGCAGAGGTCTTGAGGTAGTTTGGCTTCCGCGATTCATATCATCACTCACAATAATCGTTGTAGCTTTAGACTCCAGGAGCGATTCTCCTGGCTTCGCGAGCAAAATGTCTGAGATCGATCGAAAAATTTCCAGCATAAAAGTTAGGCTACAAAAGCTCGATGAAATAAACAGCAAATAGCATTCAAGGTTGATTACTGATTGTTGGCGATTTTGACCTTGGTATGTCGGGTGAATGCCCATATTTTTTATCTAGAAAGGGAATTCGCGATTTATTCCATAGTAACTTCGGAAGAGCCTCAAATTTGCAGCGATTGTCCAGATGATGTTAAAACGAGGTCAACCTTAATCATGAAAGATTTAATTTTGTTTTTTTTGCAATTTATCGGATGGTTTTACAGTATTAAAATCTTCGGGATTGTTGCTATGGGAGATTTAATCCACAGTGCTTCAATTGTTGCAGGATTAATACTTCTCCTTCGATCGAGTAAGAAAATTAATCAGAATATGTATATTGCAGCAGGTGCTATTCTTATTGCTTTTGGCGTAGGCTACTTTAGTGTGCTCTTGTCCTGGGGTGATAAGTGAGATTTATGTTGATTCTGGCAAGAGTTTCAGTCTTTTTTGAATATAAATATATATTTTTTGATACATTTTTCACCATAAAACGAGAAGAGTCCTTTAGTGAATATCCGATGGGCTATAATAAATTTCAGGAAATTATCGAAAGAAAAATACAGGAAGTCAACTAACAATCTGATTGGTAAGAGAAATCTTAAAATGCTAAATTTCTTTGAGAAAAAGTGAAAAAGAGTAACGATCGAATTTTATCGTTTGCGAGTTGGGCTTCTGGGTTGAGGATGGCGTCGATCGCAATTTTGGCGTTGGCGATGAGTTGGGGAGTCGCGCAAGATTTATCGATGGTGCGTTGAGTTCGATTTGAGGGAAGATCGTTAAAATGAATGCAAGTCCAGCCCTAACAGTACTACTTATTGGTCACTACCTTAAGAGGAAATTCGATCGTGAGCAACTCTGACTCCCTAGACTTGTTTGGTGTTATGGGAATAAGTCCCGAATCCCTTTATGAGATTGTAAAAGAGGATGAGGAAAGAAGAAAAACAGGGATACCTAGATACACCGATCTCGTTCTAATTGCAATTACCTTGGGACATTCAAGAGAAGAATTTTTCTCCGAACGTCTATACAAAAAAGTAACTGAAGTTCTGAATTTTGTGAACCGAAAAACATTCTTCGTTCAGTCCTTAGCTCCGGTTCCTTTTCTGTGGGCTGGCTATAAAGGAATTATAGAGGATACGTTAGCGTCTACTCTCCATGAAACTGCGAGTTGGGTAATGGAAAGTAAAGGAGAAATCCGTATGGTAGTAGGTAGAGGGATAGTTGAATGTGAAAATCAAGGAGATGACAGACAAAGAGGGATTTATGGCTGTTGGGCGTCGAAACTCGGGGCTAGCGGTTCGCTAGTTTCGAGTATCCTTCAAGGATGTGTATCTCTTCCCAAACAACAGAGTTGGGGAAATCAAGCAGTCATAGAACTCATGCAAATCGAGTCACCTGAAAAAATTACTGTTGGTAGTGAGGATTTTTATTCCATGTTTTAGAGTCGGTTGAGTCAACGAAGTGGTTTGTAAGGTAACTCAAAAAAATAATGTCTCGCCTTGAAAAACTCAAACAAAAACTAGAGAAGTATAGCCAGATGTCTCCATCTGAGATGAGGCCTCTATCCGTTGCCGAATCTAGAGTTGTTGCGGGCATCACTTTAGGTTCGGCTTATGAAGATTATGTCTCATCGAGATTATACAAAGAATGTTCTCGATTGTTGTACAAACAACCCTGGTCGCGCGAGGCACTAACTCCTCTGCCTTTTATTAGCATTCCTACAGACGATGAAGCGGTAGATAAGGTGAATAAAATTTTGAATTTAGTCCTAAATAGTCAGGGGGAACTAAGAATCGTAGCAGCAGAAGGTTGCGTAGAACACGGACTGCATGGAGATCCGGATGTTTATATGGACTTTGGATCGATTGGCTTGGTGGTTTGCTCCATGATTCGAGGTTGCATTTTGTTACCTAAGAACAGTAGTTGGGTCAATCAGTCTCTAATGGAACTTCTGCAATTACAATGCTCCGACAGTGTTCGGGTCGGCACAGAAACTTTTTATCGTCTATCAGGTACAATTTAGACAATAACCGTTTTTAACTATGCTTTATGGGCAAAATCAAACCTTCAGATACGACTCTAAAAGGTATTCGATCGAGAACGATAACGTTACGTGTACGAACCAAATGGAAGCGATCGCCATTTTAAAATTGAATGGGGAGTGAAAGCATTAGATGATGAGAGTAGCCTTTCCTAGTCTGCTGCTCTTTGAATACTACGCAACCTCTTTAAACTTTCCGAATTCGAGCCATACATCTTTTGTTGGCTCTTCTGGATTGGGTGCATCTCACTTTCGTAAAAACACCAAAATCATGGTAAAATAAAATGAGTATATATCTCTAAAGAATTTCAAAATGAACTTAAACTCCGAAGATCGAGAAAAGCTACAAGAACATCTCAGAGCAGTGGCTGACATCTTGCATCGTAATACGTCTTCAGATAGACTCCAAACCTTTGAGAAGATTGAAACCACTCTGAGAGACCAAATACAAGAAGAAGTTTCTCCCGAAATTGCTCGGTTTTTTTTCAGCAGTTAGCCAAATCAAAATTGGCAGGCCCCGAAAATTGAAAACCATTGTCGGGGAAGTTGAAATCACTGACAAACAAGCCTATTATTTTAACTGGCTCTTCCGACCTTGGTGTGTAGGGTAAATGCTTGTAAGTAGCCCCAGAGAAAAAAAGGAATGTGTGTAAAGGATTATTTCAGACCTCGAAGGTTGACATACTTAACAGAATGTCCGTGGCGCTCTCCTCGGGCTTCGAGTCCCTCGGTCACGTGAAAAGCCAATTCGGACTCGGATTCAAACATCTGTCCGACTAATTCATCACGTTTAAGATGCTCCCACTCCAATTCAATGGGATTCATTTCGGAACAGTAGGGTGGCAAGAAGAATAAGTACAGTCCTTGAGCTTCCCATTGAGAGAACTTCTGCTGAACTACCTTACTCGTGTGAATCGAACCATTATCGAGTACGATGACGCGGATTCGACCCGTAAGTTCGTAAATTTTCTGGGCTTCATGGGCTTGCTCGTCCATCAGCTTGATGAAGTCTTCACTTTTCCAACTGCCCAAGGCCAAACTACAGACAAAAGTCACTAAGGGTTGCCATAGCCCTAACAGACTCACTCGTTTCCCTCGTTTCTTCGTCTGTTCTTGCCGTTTCTGTTCTCCCTTGAAGTAATAGCTGTAGCTGGCGGCACTCCACAAACAGCATCCCGATTCGTCCGTGTAGAGTAAGTCAATCTCTCCAGCCGCGGCAGCGAGTTCGAGCATTTCCAGGTCGTTTTGCTTAGCTAGGCGCTTTTGGGGGTCTTGTCGTTGTTGATGGCTTATTCGGGTCCGCTTCCAAATGACCCCCTTTTTTTGAGGATCTGACGCAGATACTCAGGACTCAGGTTCACTTGTCGTTCGCGGCGCAGTTTTTCCGCCAGTTGCTCGCTGTTATAGGTTCTTGGGTCATTTCTGAGGCAGTTTTCTAGATATTCGATGTCTTCTTCATTCCAAGTTTTTTTCCGTCCCCGTCCTTGGGCTTCCCACAGTCCCCCTAATCCCTTATCTATCCAAGTCTTGAGAGTTTTCCTCACCGTCTTGACCGTTTGGTGCAGGTGCTCGGCTATCTGTTCGACATACCACCCTTGGTGGCTCAGACGAACGGCTTCGGCTCGGTCTTTGACTCGCTGACTCACCGTCGTTGCCTTCCTCATCTCCCAGAGCGTTCTTTCTTCTTCACGGTTGAGAAACACTCTCAGTCTGGCTCCCATACCTCTGACTCCTTTCTGGGGAAACACTTTATAATCTGTAATATACCTCCTTTTTTTTTGTATGACCTGCTTAGCCTATATCTGAAAATGAATTTCGCGATTTGAGCGAACTTTTTATACAGTTTAGCAAAAACTTTTATCCTGTAAGGGTTTCAGTGATTTCTTGCATAGTAAGTTCGGAAGAGCCTCATGATATAGAGATCTAACTGCTTGTATAAAACCCCAACCTCTCAAACTCAAAAAAATGTCAGAAACACTTTGGAAGCCAGGAATAGACCTTTACTGGCTCGAGGCATTTAAAATACCGACCTTAATCTGGGCCAAACCCTTGTTGTCCCAGTTGAACTTACCTCCCGATATTGTCGCCAACCTTTCCCGGCTTGAGTCGCTCCACCCACAAATTTATAGCGAAATCGGACAAGGCTATAAATGGGTGAGAAAGAACTACCAAACGACTGAGGAGATCGCGCCCCAGGATGTCAAGGTATTAGGGCAAGTTATCTGTAAAGCCTTCCGACAACTGGATAGGGAGCTAGGGAATCAGACAGCCCGAGATTTTGAACGCTGGGCAAGACGGCATTTTGTCAACAATGACGCGATCGCACCTTTGTTTAATTGGGAATCTTTATTCCACACTTTTTCGGTTGTTAAAAGAAAGGTAGGAAGCTTGAGTCGTATTCCACGTTTTCCCGAGCGTGCCAGAGAAAGTCAACCGCAATGTTTGGATTCTATGCTGCTCTGTGTTGAAGAATTTTGGGGAGGAGATCGAAGAAACCAACTCACCCAACAAGCGGCAAGTTTAGCCCCTCCACCGACACCGGAACATTTAGAATGTGGCTTGGAGGAAAATGCAGAACAACTCACGATAGAGGGGATAATAACCCGAGAATGGACTATTGCCACTTTGAACTGCACGGCCGCTCAGATCGACTCTCAGCAGAAGCAAGAGTTAATGGAATGGCTAGTCGAGTATGCAGACTATATTTGCATGGGTCTCAAGCTGGATCTCGAAAGGGAGGGGCAGTATTTGGATACTCGAATGCCACTCTGGGATTGTCCAACTATTGTTTGAGTGCTATCTCAAATGGCTGAGTGTCTTGAGAATCGATCGCCAATTCCCAAAATACAGCCTTGTTACGAAATCTATCGATCGAAACCGAGGTCAAACCCTTGTCGAGCAACTAAGAGGCGGTAAATATTTACAATCGACCCTCCCAAAGTTCGAGGGTATTTTAGCCCACATTCCGCACCACCATAGATAGAGTTGTTGTGGGTCATTTAAATGCCAAATGTAGCGTAAGCAGTAATACTCATACACGACAGATAGTGCGTTAAGTTTTGCAAAACGCTATCCCTCCTCTGTCAAACCGGGGTGAGCTCTTGTTAGAAAAAGATTCTGAAGCTCCTAACGTGCTTGAACTTCGGAGATTGTATTCGCCAAAAGTCTACCAATTGTAGAATTAGAGCGGAAGCCCAGCGCACGAACCAGAGTCCGATCTATAGGGATCTCGATGGCTGGCTTGGATGTCCGAGCCAGCCATCGCTTGACAAGGTTAGAATCTTGTAGTAAATTCCACCAAATTCGATCTCGATCGAGTTGAACTGCCGTGTTGGCTTCTAACCCACTTTCCGCACCACAAGCATACTACAACAGGATTTTTAACGAAGAAAGTACATTACAGCCTTCGTTGTTGAAATTTATGTTCAACAACTTGTGTAGTATGTATTTTTACTTGCGATCTTGATAAAGCTTTCTGCATAAAGTAAAGTTTTGACAGATCGGACGAACATACTACATTTTGAAGTGCGGAATGTGGGTTATTAGGAGGATAAGGGGGACAAGGAAAACAAGCCAGCAACTGACCTGTTAGCTGTCTCCACTGCTGACTGTTTCCTAGTCGAATTGTTGGGCGTAAAATCGGGCGTAGCGTTCCCCGCGTTGCAACAGTTCTTGGTGGGTTCCCGATTCGACAATGTTTCCCCGTTCCATCACCAGGATACGATCGACCCGACGCACGGTCGCCAAACGGTGAGCGATGACGAAGACGGTGCGATCGCGTGCGATGCGTTCTAAGGCTTCCTGTACCAAGGCTTCTGACTCGGAATCTAACGCCGATGTCGCTTCGTCTAAAATCAAAATCTGCGGGTCTGACAACACCGCCCGAGCGATCGCCAACCGCTGACGCTGACCGCCTGAGAGGTTGATTCCCCGTTCTCCCAACATCGTATAATATCCGTCGGGCAGTTGGCTGATAAAGTCGTGGGCGTTGGCTACTTTCGCCGCGTCGATAACCGCTTCTAACTCGAAGGCGACTCGTCCGAAGGCGATGTTTTGCGCCACGGTTCCGGCAAACAACACGGTATCCTGGGGAACGATGCCGATTTGTCGCCGCAAACTTCTCAACGTGACATCGCGGACATTAACGCCGTCGATGAGAATTTTTCCCTGTTGGAGTTCGTAAAATCGCGGGATGAGATTGACGAGGGTTGATTTTCCCGCCCCGGAAGATCCCACCAAGGCGATGGTTTCGCCGGGAGAGACGAGTAAGTTTAAGTCTCGTAATACCCAATTCGGCGATCGCGTGGCTTCGGTGGCGTAGGTGAAAGAAACGTTGCAGAATTCGACTTTTCCGGTGATGGGAGGAAGTGCGATCGCCTCGGGAGATTCGACGACGGACGGTTGAATGTCTTGGAGTTCAAAGACGCGATCGACAGAGGCTTCGGCTTGTTTGAACTCGTTATAGTTGCTGGTAACCAGGGAAATCGGGTCGATGAGCATCGCCACCCCCGCAATATAACTCACGAATCCCGCACCGGTGAGGTTTCCCCTCGAAATCTGCCAACCGCCGAGGAAAAATAGCAGTAAAACGCTCATGGCTTCGAGGAATCCCACCACCACGAACTGCAAGGCTTTGACGCGTTCGGCGGTGTATTTGGTGTTTCGGTTGCGTTCGGCTTCCTGGGAAAAGCGATCGATGGCGTAGTCTTCGGCGGCGAATCCCTGCACTAACCGCATTCCCGCGAAAAGTTCGGTGAGAAGCGAGGCGAGGTTCGACACTTGCGCCTGACTGCGACGAGACACTTGCAACAGTCGGTTTCCAAACCAACCGATTAAACCCGCCATAATTGGTGCAATGACAAGGGTGGCGAGGGTCAATTGCCAGTTTAACCAAATCATATAGCCCAACACGACGATTAGCTGTAAGACGCTGGGAACGAATTGGTGAAAAATTTTGTTGATGACTTCGCCGATGCGATCGATGTCTTCGGTGAGGCGGTAGGACAAATCGCCAGTTTTTGCGGTGGCGAAGTAGTCGAGACTCAGTCGCTGGAGGTGCGCGTAGGTTTGTTTCCGCAAGTCCAAGGCTGTGGCGAGGGCGGCTTGGGCCATGAGTGCGTCTTGTCCGTACTGTACCGCACCGCGCACGATAAAGATAACTGCACTCCACCCCGCCAGTTGCGCGATCGCCTGTACGTTTCCTTCGCCGATGTAGTTGGCGATGCGTCCGGCCAGCCATCCGAGAACCGGCCAGAATAGTGTAAATCCTAGCGTACAGGCGAGGGCTTGGGCGATCGTACCTCGGTGGGGACGCAGGTAGGGAAGAAGTTCTCGGTAGCGCGATCGAAATTTCAAGGGCGGTTCGTCACAACATCGCCTCGATTTTACGGCGAATTCCCGCGCGATCGGCATTCGCGACCCTTTTGCAAATATCAGTTCGGCTGATACAGGAGACCTCTTCACATCTCGGGATTTCCGAGATTCGTGTGAGATCCCCGGCATCTCTGACTGACCGACGTATCTGTTTAGCGTAACGGCCAAAGTACGACGAAAGGGGAATAGCACAAGCCAGGATAAGTCGCCAAGCTAAAAGAAGAAGCCAGTCGGCGGAAGCGAAAAAGCTAGCCCAAGCGCCCCGGACGAAAAGTCGGCCGACGAACACTACGAAATGCCCCTGGAGAAATGTCCCGATTGCGGTCAACCCCTAAACCCAGAAGAGCTTCTATTATCATTATGTCCTTTTTGTGTCTAACTAGCGGCTACACTCGGACGCTCGACAAACACTACTGCTTCTTCAGACATTCTGAAATCAACGAGATTCTTGTAAAAAATATTTACACAAGCGTCAATATACTTTTAGTGAATATCGAGCCAAAATGGATCTTGAGAATGGATATTCTACAAGCCGAATGCTAGAAATTTTACGCGATCGCTGTCGATATTTAATCGAACGCGGTTCGACGTTAAATAATCCCCATATTCCAGGCTCGTATTTTCAAGATTGGGAACAAATTACAGTGTGTCATGCTGAACGGTTGCGAGAACTCGTTCGAGACTCTTTTTTAAGATAACGCACGATCGATCGCACGAGCGACGTGATACCCTAACGGCGGTGGAACCGCATTTCCAATTTGCCCTAACGCCATATAAACTGCACCGTGAAACTGCCAAGATTCGGGAAATCCTTGTAAAATTGCACAATCGGGAACTTGCCCGAACGAATTCGGGAAACATATCGCGATCGTCCTGTTTTCCTTCTTGGCGTCCAGCAACAGAAAAAGGCTGACAGGGCGGACCGCCGTGAATTACATCTACTTGGCCGCGATAGGGCGTCCAATCCACGTTTCGGACATCGCCAGCGTCGCTAGAAAAAACCGTCCAGTTCGATCGATTGCGTTTGAGAGTTTTTCCGGCGTCTTCTAAGACTTCATAGGATGCGGTATGTTGAAATCCAGCGCGATCGAACCCTAAATCTAAACCGCCACCACCACTAAATAAAGAAAGCGATCGCAATCCATTTGTAGGCAATTGAGGCATTAAATCCTCGGGATTTAATTTCGGCTGGTTAACCTCGTGAACGGGGGCTAAACCTTCTCCTCGCATGGCTTTTGCTTTCGCTTGACTCGACGCCTTCGAGATTTGTCGGTATTTTTCCCGCTCTGCTTCGCTGAGATTCCAGCCTCGATAAGTTGACACGCTTTAATTGTAAATCGATTGATTTCTGATTCTATCACAAATTTTAAATATTTTCAACTCGATCGATCGCTTTTTGAACAATCTTTTCAAACTCTACCATTTTCCCAATCTCTTCAGCTTCGTAACGCCCCTCAAACGCCTCTAACGCCGCTTTTTCCAACGCCAACTCGTAAGCGTCTTCCAACGTTTCTCGTAATTCGTCTTTCGTTAAATAGGTTCCTTTTGATTTCCGCCGTTGGTTGGTTCGCTGAATCTGCTTCACGCAATTTTTAATCGAAACCTCCCACGATCGCGTTGTGCGTTGTTCCGCCTCTTGCTTGATGAGATGCAACAACACCACCACACCATAGCTGAAAATCTTATTCAGTTTGTCCGATTTGCTCATTTCCTCAAGTTCTTCTACCAGCATCAACGCCTCGTCTACGCGACCTCGATGCAGGAGTTCTTTGAGTTCTAATAGTTCTTCCATCGTTTAGAATCCCAAATCTGATTTTGCTGTTTCTGCGGCTTCTAAAACCTCTTCCGTTGCCATTGAATCTAAATCCAAATCGCCGATTTCACGATAAAAGTCTTCATCGTAAGGACGAGTCCGAACCACAACTGGCATCGGAACAGCGTGTCCTAACACCAACGCCTGTTGTTTTGAATCCAATTTCGACAACACCGATCGCAGATTTTGTCCGCCAGAAACGCCCGTAAAAATCGCTTCGATATCTTTATCATCGTTCAACAACGCCGTAATCCGCGTTCCTACTTGCGACATCACTTCGTTATCGATTCCAGAAGGCCGTTGATCGACCACTAATAGAGTGACGAAATATTTTCGCATTTCTCGGGCGATGGTTCCAAAAATGGTACTGCGAACGGACGCAGTATCGAGAAAACGGTGAGCTTCTTCGATGGTAATCACCAATTGCTGAGGTTTGTCAACGACGTTTTTCGTCCTTAAAAACTTTTCCGATCGCTTGACGTAGTGGCGGTGAATGCGTCGCGTAATAACGTTGGTTGCCAGCATATAAGACAACATATTCGACTGAGAACCAAACTCAATAACGACGTGCTTTCCGTTTTCGAGAGATTCGATGATTTGTTTGACGTAGTTTTGAGGACAGGTGTTGCGAATATATTTCAGTTCGTCCAGGCGCAATAATTTTCGCTGCAACGCCATAATTGAGGATTTATTTCCTCGTCGAACTTCGCAAAATTCTTGAATTTCTTCGTTGTCCATCGCCAACAGTTGAGAAATCCAAGTTCGCCCGAATTCGTTGCGTAAAATAATGGCGTTTTCGATGCTGGCTTCTGATAAATTCAACTCTCGCTGAACCAGCGAAATATCTTCAACTTCGATTTGATCGTAACTCAACAAAAGTTCCTGTGCGCCTTTAATTCCCCGCTCGGTTGTCGATTCGGGATCGAGGGTGTACATTTCAACTTTTCCGGGGAACAGTTGACGCAATCCTTTGACCGTGTTGATGTTTTTTCCTTCACATTGCGCTTCCCAACCGTATTCCGAGTGCATATCGAAAATGAGGTTGACGGCGGCGTTTTTACGAATGACGCCGGAGAGCAACAATCGGGTTAAAAAGGATTTCCCGGTTCCCGATTTTCCGAACACGCCGTTACTGCGTTCGACGAAGCGATCGAGATCCAAACAAACCGGAACTTCCATATCCAACGGTTTCCCAATCGCAAAGTTTTTTCGCTGGGGATCGTCTTCCCAACCAAACACCGCTCGAAAATCGCGATCTAGGGCTTCGTAAACTTGGGAAAAGTGGCTGGGAATGGTTTTAACTGGAAGTAAATCTAAATCGACGCTGGTATTGGCTTGAAACGATGCCAATTTCCCGCCGTTGTTGCCGTTATTTTCCAGATTGCGGAGGACGTCGCGGGCGGCGTTTTCGTCCTTGAGCGACAACATCAGCATGGGGCTGAGTTCGATGGTTCCGTAGGTTCCGCCCCCCATGAGAACCGATTGTAAAAAGTCGTCTTCGGGTTGGGGAGGATTGGCGGAAATGCGCTGGCTGGCGGTTCCGAGAGATACGTCGGTAAGCAAGCAGAAAAAACGGGCGCGGGTTCCTTGTACGACGAGAAATTTTCCAACGCGCATATCTTCAACCGAAACGTCCGGGTGAAGGCGAACTTCTAAACCGTCGCTAAGCGAACCTTGAATGACGGAACCGAGAGGGCGATCGAATGTCATACCGACGTGATTTTAAGGTGAGGAATTCACGTTGATTGTAGAACAGTATTTATTGAATTGGTGCGGTTCTTCTCGACAGCTCGTCCGTTTTGGGCGGTGAGTCGTCCGTCTTCCATGCTGACGATGCGATCGGCGACATCTAAAATTCGGTTGTCGTGAGTGACGAGTAAGATGGTACAGCCTTCTTCTTTCGCCAGTTCGTGGAGTAAATTCACCACTTCTCGCCCGGAATGGCTGTCGAGGGCGGCGGTGGGTTCGTCAGCCAGGACGATCGCCGGATGGCTGACTAACGCTCGTGCGATCGCCACCCGTTGTTTTTGTCCGCCAGAGAGGTTTTCCGGGTAGTAATCGGCGCGATCGCTCAATCCCACTCGTTCCAATATACGAGCGGCGCGTTCTTCCATTTCCCGTCGGGGAATCTGAGAATGTAACTCTAACCCCATTTGTACGTTTTGCGCTGCGGTGAGGCTGCGGTGGAGGTTGTGGGCTTGGAAAATGTATCCGTTGTGGCGTCTGGCTGCGACGAGTTGCTTTTCCTTCGCCCCGCAGAGTTCTCGCCCCAACACGCACAAACTCCCCGATTGTACGGAACGCAACGCCCCGATGAGCGTCAGCAGCGTGGTTTTACCGGAACCCGAAGGCCCCGTCATAATGACGATTTCCCCGGTTTCGATTTCTAAGTTGATGTCGAACAGGACTTGTTTGTGTAACGCCCCGTGTCCGAAGTAATGGTCGAGATGTTCGATGGTAATTGCGGCCATGTTCGATAATTGATAGGGAACAGGGAATCGGGAACAGGGAACAGGGAATTGGGAACAGGGAACAGTCGTAGGGTGCGTGACTTGAAAAATAGGGTGTAAATTCTTAGACCGATCGCTCTGTCACGCACCGCCAATGCACACCGCCAACTCATCTCATCATCCAAAAATATCGGCGGGATCGGCGGCTTGCAGTTTGCGGGTGGCGATCGCTCCGGAAATACCGCACATAATTAAGGTGATGGTGAGGACTTGAATCGCTCGGAATAACGTCATATATAAAGGTAGGTTCGTGGCGTTGCGGGTGAGGGCGTATAAGCCCAGGGAAACGCCGACGCCGGGAAAGAAACCGATGAAAGCGAGGATGACGGCTTCTTCAAACACGATTCCTAGGAGATAGCGGTTTCGATATCCCATCGCTTTGAAAGTGGCGTATTCGGGAAGGCGATCGCGCACGTCGGTTGAAAGGACTTGGTACACGATGACGATTCCCACGATGAACCCCATGATGGTTCCGAGGGTGAAGACGAACCCGATGGCGGTGTTCGTCGCCCAGTAGTGTTTCTCGAATTCGATAAAGCCTTCTTTGGTGAGAACGTCTACGTCTTTGGGAAGGTATGCGTCGAGGGCTTGGGCGACGGCTTCGGGATCTCGTCCGGGTTCGACGTGTAGAATTCCTAGGCTCACTCCTCCGGGGCGACGGCGGGGAAACAGTCGCAAAAAGTTTCGATCGCTCGTCATCAGGGTTCCGTCTGCGGCGAAAGACGCCCCCATTTCGTACAATCCGGCGATGGTGAGGGTGTGGTTCTCCAGTTCGGTTTTGACGGTTTCACCGCGATCGATCGCCGCGATCGCTTCGTCGTAGGCTCCCCTGGCGTTGCGATCGAACGTGACGGTATTCGGAAGTTTCATCTCGTCGGCGTACTCTTGCAGTTCCGGTAACTCGAACGCCGGGCGATCGGGATTGAAGCCAATGACCAAAATCGAGGTTTTTTGCCGAGTTTGGGGATTCTTCCAATCGGAAAACTGCACGTACATGGGATCGGCTGTTTCGACGCCAGGAACGTCCATCGCTTGATACAACCGACTCCGGGGAAACGTGGATAAGTTGACGAGGTTGCGAGCGTTGGGACTCAACAACACGATATCGGCGTCGAGGTGGCTTTGCAGTCGGGTGTTACTGGCGTAGAGAGCGGTTTGAAATCCCAACTGCATGAAAATCAGGATGTCGGAAAAGGCGATTCCGGCTAACGCCACCAACAAACGGGTTTTTTCGTGGCTCAGTTGCAACCACCCTAGCGGCGTTCGGCGTTTTAGGGATTTGATGAGCTTGAGCATGGGGGAGGGGGAGAGGGGGAGAGGGGGAGAAGGGGAGAGGGGGAGAAGGGGAGAGGGGGAGAGGGGGAAAATACATTGTCGGTGCGTGACGATTTTTCGGTCTTACGATTGACACCCTATTTTTCAAGTCACGCACCCTACGGATTGTTCACTGTTCACTGTCTTCGTCTAACGCAATTTCGGCGATGACGTGCAGGTTGGTGAAGGGAGCGGCGATCGCACTGGAATTTTCGTCGAGGGCGATGCGAACTTCGACAACGCGAGCGTCTACGTTGGCGGCGGGATCGAGATCGAGTTCGCTTTGACGCAAAACTTGCCAACCCACACGCTCTACGGTTCCCTGTAAGTCTTGGGGGAGAGCGTCGCTGGTGATGGTGACGGATTGTCCCGGTTGCACTTTGCGAACGTCGCTTTCGTAAACTTCTGCTACCACTGTCATCTCGTCGGTTTGTCCGATTTTGACGATTCCTTCTGGGGCGATGGTTTCGCCGGAATGGGTGTAAATCTCCAGAACTCGCCCAGCTTGGGGCGATCGCACTAGCGACAGTTCTAAATCGGCTTCGGCTTGGGTAACGGCGGCTTGGGCGGAGATGAGTTTGGTTTCGGCGAGGCGCACGTCTTGGGGGCGCACTTCGGCGACGGCGTCGAGGGTGGCTTCGGCTTCGGTGATTTCGCTCTCGACGGTGGAAACGGTGCGATCGAGGTTGGCTTGGGCTTCGGCGATTTGGGCTTGGTAGGTACTCACGATGCGATCGAGGTTGGCTTGGGCTTCGCTGAATCGTTCGCGAACGCTTACGGCGTCGAGACAGGTGCGATCGCGATCTTGTTCGGAAACCGCACCGTCTCGATACAACTGTTCGTATCGCTGACAGTCTTTGTTCGCCACGCGCAACTCGGCTTGTAATCGTTCGACGGTGGCTTGTTGCGCTCGCCGTTCGCCGTTGAGGGTGGCTTGCAAACTGGCGATGGTGGCGCGTTGGGTGGCGATTTGTCCGTCGAGTTCGGCTCGGTTGCGATCGAATCTCGCCGCTTGCGCTTGGATTTCTCCGGTTTTCGCCCCAGCTTCGACTTGCGCCAGTTCCGCTCTTGCGATTTCGACATCGGCGAGGGTGCGATCGAGGGCGGCTTGTTTGCGATCGTGGCTGTCGAGTATCGCGACGACTTCTCCGGCTTCTACCCAGTCGCCTTCGCTGACTTCGAGGCGATCGACTCGGCTTCCTTCGGCGGATTGGGAGGCGGAGAGATCGATGGTTTCTCCTTTGGGATCGATCCATCCCATCGCCGTGACGGTTTCGACGCGAGGCGGTTGAACTTCTGTCACCGCAGCAGGTTCGGAGGAAGACGCACTCAGGCGCACTAGGGCGTACCCGATGCTTCCTCCTAAACCCAGTAATGCTAGGGAAATTAGGGCGATCGCCGTTTTCGATACCGGAAGGGAGGTAGGAGCCTGTCTGAGTTCAAAGCCACGCATTGCTGTCGAACCTCTCGAATGCTACTGAACGGTTTAGTTCACTTTTGAGTATAACACTAAACTAAACCGGGTAGTTTAATTTTTGATGAAATTCACAACTCCTTGAAATCTAAACTAAACCGTATAGTATAATTAAAAGTGGGATCGAAAACGATTCCGTTTTCTCGCCAAACACGCACCATGATTCAAAAAAACGCCCCAACCCTCGAACTCGCCCCAAAAGCCGAGCAAATCCTCGACGGTGCGATGAAAGAATTTCTCCAACGCGGCTATGCTGCCACGAGCATGGATCGGGTAGCGGCAACCGCAGGCGTCTCGAAAGCCACGGTATACAACCACTTCGGCGACAAGGAAGGCTTGTTCGAGGCGTTAGTGAAGCAACTGGCGGAACGCAAATTCGCCCAAGTACAGCGATCGCAACCGTTGCAAGGAGATCCGAAAGTTGTCTTACGCCAATTTGCCATGACGTTAATGAATAACGTGGGCAAAGATAGCGACTATAAAGCCTTCGTGCGGCTGATTATCGGAGAATCCGGGCGGTTTCCCCATCTCGCCCAAACCTTCATTCGGAACCTCTTCAAGCCAGCGTTAACAATCGTGACGCAATATCTCGCCGAACAACCTTCGTTAAGATGTACTGACGCCGAAGCAGCGGCGCGGGTATTCTTGGGTACGTTAATTCACTTTGTCATTTCTCAAAATTTAATGTACGGGGATGAAGTGGTTCCCATCGAGCCAGAACGCGTGATCGATTGTGTTCTCGAGTCGCTGTTTCAATAGTTACCAGATGCGATCGAGTTTCAAACTAAACCCCGGTAAAACGGTTTCTCCTGAGAGTTCGTCGGGGTTTTGTACGACTTCAATGGGGCGATCGCGTCGGTAAATTTCGACAGTTTTCGAGGAGGGATCGAGAAGCCAACCGAGTCGAGTTCCGTTATCGCGATATTCCTGCATTTTACGTTGTAAATTCTCCAGATTGTCGCTGGGCGATCGCAACTCCACCACAAAATCGGGACAAAGGGGGAGAAACCGCTGTTTTTGTTCTGGCGTTAAAGCGTTCCAGCGATCGCTGGCAATCCAAGCCACATCGGGAGAGCGATTCGCCCCGTTGGGAAGGATAAACCCCGTCGAGGAGTCGAACGCAACCCCGAGATTCGTTTGACGGTTCCAAATTCCCAAATCGATGTAAAGCTCGAAATTGCGGTTTCCCGTTTCTCCGCCAGTGGGGGGCATAATCACGAGATCTCCGTTGGCGTTGCGCTCGAATTGCACGTCTCGGTTATCCTGACAGAGTTGAAAAAACTGCTCGTCTGTCAGTTGTAACGCCGATGAGTTGAGGGTGAAAGCGTTCGTCATAGCAACTTCACCAAATGCGATCGAGTTTCAAACTAAACCCCGGTAAAACGGTTTCTCCTAAGAGTTCGTCGGGGTTTTGTACGACTTCAATGGGGCGATCGCGACGGTAAATTTCGATAGTTTTCGAGGAGGGATCGAGAAGCCAACCGAGTCGAGTTCCGTTATCGCGATATTCCTGCATTTTCCGTTGTAGCGTTTCCAGGTTATCGCTCGGAGAGCGAAGTTCCACCACAAAATCGGGACAAAGGGGGAGAAACCGCTGTTTTTGTTCTGGCGTTAAAGCGTTCCAGCGATCGCTGGCAATCCAAGCCACATCGGGAGAGCGATTCGCCCCGTTGAGAAGGATAAACCCCGTCGAGGAGTCGAACGCGATTCCCGTTCCCCCTGCGTCTATCCAGTTAAAAAGCTGTTGCGTAATGCGTCCGTTTCGATATCCGGTTTCTCCGCCAGTGGGGGGCATAATGACGAGATCTCCGTTGGCGTTGCGCTCGAATTGCACCTCGCGGTTATCCTGACAGAGTTGAAAAAACTGTTCCTCTGTCAGATGTAACGCCGACGAGTTGAGGGTGAAAGCGTTCGTCATGGCATCAGTTTCGGGGAGGGCGATCGAACCTTTACCGACATTATGCCCGACGAGAAACGGGCGATCGCCTTGCTGTCAGTGATTTTAACTTTTCCAAAACCAGCGCAACCGCGTCATCCCACTCGCCAGCAACGCCACAATTAGCGTATAAACCGCCGCCCGAACGACTCCTCGCCTCGGCGACATCGTAAAATCCTCAATGGTTTCTCGCCAACCCGTCAGCATCAAAATCGGTAACAGTAAATTGGCATAACCCACATAACCCACGAGCGGATTGCGCCCGGTGGCGACGAACAAACCGAACGCCCAGGTTTGACAAAATACGTCCGACACCACAAATAACGCCGCCAACAACAACGCCGACATCCCCACGGTGACGAACAGATAACTTAAGGTAGCGGGATCTTTTTTGATACCGCCTTCATAGGGTTCGAGAGCTAACCCCAATAGAATCCAGTAAACGCCCCACCGCCCGCAAGTCGCCAGCAACCGTTCCGTCGCATCGACTGGAGAACGCACCAGACGCAACAGCACCGTTCCTAAAATAGCGGTAACAACAGTGGTTTGCCACACCCAGCGAGCTTGTAATCCCACCAGTAAAATCAGAGAGATGGTAATTCCCAAAAGGGCGATCGCACCGTATTCCCAACCCCGCCACTCCGTCGCCCCCTCCTCCCTGGGCTTGACCTGCAAGGTTTCGACGACATCTTCCGCAGGTGGAACCGGTTGCGACGACTTCATCCACCGCAACACGCCATCGCCGACGATCGTTCCGGGTAAAACCACCAGCAGATATTTCCAATAGGCGAAATTGAGCAAACTGGGAAGTGGGGACATCGAAAACACCTGCTTCACCCATCCCGGTTCGCTGTAGGAAAACAGCAACGCCAACACCCACGCCATCACCCCCAACCGCCACGCCACGCTACGACGCGTCAACCACCACACCAACGCCCCAACCACTGCCACGTTTGCCAAGACGACTAAAATAATGTCGTTTCGCGTCGGTGAAAATCCCGTTCCGTCGGGATACTGCAACTGCGACAGCAGCAGGATTCCCATCAGCCATCCGGCGACATTGATGCCTTTTTGCACGATCTCGGGAACCCATTTGGGAAATCGCCCGAACGCCAAGCCTAAAATGAGGAATCCCGACAAGGCCAACCACCAGCGTAAATCGCCCAACGCCGGATCGAGAATATTGGGGCGCAGGTGTTGGAGAAACACCGCAAACGCCAACAGAGAGACGCCTCGCCAGAGAATTGAGGGAACGATGCGCCACCATTCCCAGCCTTTTTCGTGTCGTCGCGACTGTGCCAGGGGAATCGCCGCACCCATCGAAAAGAGGAAAATGGGAAATACCCAATCGACCCAGGTTAAACCGGGAACGTCGGGATTAAAAATATGTTCGGGGGGCGGAACTTGGGCGTGGTACATCCAACTGGGAAGGGCGCCGCCAAAGGGAATAATGCCGGAAAACACCATCGCTAAAACTGCAATTCCCCGCAAGGCATCGAGGGCGTCGGCACGTTTTGAAACTGGATTTTCCCGCGTCACGGTCGGACTCCTATTTGGTTGAGAGTTGGGGAGGGATGCACCACAGAGGCACGGAGGACACAGAGTTTTTGGAAAAGTTTTTGGAACCCAATCGCGTTCGTCAAGCTAACCTACCCCAAAAGACATACTCGATTATCAAAGCCATCCTCCCGAGGCGATCTTTAACAGTTGCTCGACGCTGTGGTTGCGGTTGACTGTGATGCGAGGGAGAAAGTAGCGATCGCGAAACCAGTCGATTCGTAAGGTTTTACCGTTGTAAAGATAGCCGGATTTATAATATTTCTTAACTTCTTTTAACGCAAATCTATTGACAGCACCAAAGGGATATGCTAAATGATTTGCAACTTGGTTTGTTGGATCTAAATTGTCTGTGCAGGCTCGAAGTAAGTTTTGAGATCCGAGCAGTTCTTTTTTGAGGTCTTTTGAGTCGAGTGTCGTGAGATTTTCGTGGTTTGAGGTGTGAGATTGTAAGTCGTAATATCCTTTTTCGAGTCCGGTACGGAAGTCTTGGCAACTGGCGCGATCGAGAGCAGTGCCGGGAATTCCCATGAAAGCGGGATTGATAAACCAAACGATTTTAATTGGCGTATTGTAGGTGCGATCGAGCTTTTCTAAAATCGGTAAAATATTTTGGTGAGCGCTTTTATAACCGTCATCAAAGCTAATTAAAACTTTTTTCTGTTTGCGCTTTTCAGACGGAATCGGCTTGGGTGGATCGGCTAAAAAGTAATCGTAAAGTTCCTCGGTCGTCAGAAACCAGTATTTTTTGCGAACGAGTTGTGTGAGAAACGCTTCAAAATCTTGTTTGAAATAGTCGCTACTCCACTCGAGGCGATCGGGCGGTCGTTCTTGGGGATTGTCGCGATCGATAATATCGTGAAATCCGAATATTGGAATTTCTTCAAAAAGAAGTTCTGTGGAAATCCGAAATAAACCGAGTCCGAAGAGAAAGGCTAAAACAATAACTGTAACTGTTTTAAAAAATTTGCGACGCTTGAAGTCTTTCCAACCATCGAATAGCAGTTTCATAGAAGTTTGTGAAACAGAAGAAAGGGAACTCGAACAATTCAGGTGAAGCGATCGCGTCGATCGATGCGAGTACGAGAAAGACGGCGGGTTGCCGTCGATAAATCACTTCTTACTTTGACATCCTCTCCCAGCAACCCGTTCCGGGTATGCAGGGAGATTCCTTGGGTCGCCCCAAAGATTTCCTGCTTCACAGCCAGCCAACTAGAATCAGTGACCCGATCCCCCGTCGCCTCGACTCCACAGGCATTTTCGATTTGCCGTTGCCCACGGCTACAGATGACTTGTCCACTCGCCACATCACGGGGCTTTGTTGACCCGCAGTTGTGGCAGTGATGGATTCGAGTTGAGAGGTCTTTACGAACCTCTGCCCCACAATCGGGACATTCCTGAGAAGTGCCCCGCGCATCCACCTTGCCGTAATACACATCGCGCTTCCAGCACACCCAGGGAAGGATCTGATTCACAAATTGACCCAATCCAGCATCGAGGGTGTGCTTGCCCAGCATTCCCTTAGCCATAATGCGGAAGTCGAGATCTTCGACAAAAATCATCCCTGCACCGTCGCAGAGGTGATGAGCCAACTTGAAATGCCAGTCTTTTCTCGTATCGGCAATCCGTTGATGGACTCTGGCAATTTTCTTCTGGAGTTTCAGCCAGTTAGCTGACCCCTTCTGCTTTTTCTTCAATCTGCGTTGCAGCGATTTCAGCTTGCGATGCAAATTGTTGAAGAAGCGAGGTCGCTTGACCTGTTCTCCATCAGAAGTTGAAAGAAAGTACTCCAGACCCACATCAATCCCTACCGGATGTCCGTGAGGGGCTACAGCAGGAATATCGACGTCAGCCTGAAGGCTAAGCATGACAAAGTACCCGGATGCCTTACGCACAATTCGAGCTTGCTTAACCTGAAATAAATCAGGAATTTTACGCGACCACCGAACCCGAACCCAGCCCAGTTGCGACAGCTTTATACCCTCATCAGACACACAGTTTTTGAGCATCTGGGGGAAGACAAAGCTTCGCATCCGGTTGGTTTTTTTGAACCGTGGAAGACCCGAACGTTTTAACCGCCACGACTCCCAAGAAGTCTCAAGTTTTCTAAGGACTTGCTGAAGAACCTGAGCGTTGACCGTCTTGAGCTGAGGAAATTCAGTCTTGGCAGCGGTCAAACGCTTAGCCTGAATGTGGTAGTTCGGGAAGGGTGCATCTGCTGGCAAGATAAATTCCTGCCGAATTGAGCACGCATTCACGGGCGACTTGCGGGATTTTAGCCAGTCTTTACGTTCCCGCAGAGCAAAATTCCAGACATGGCGGCACACCTCAAGAATGTGTTCGATCTCTGAAACCTGCTCCGCACTTGGCTCTAGCTTAAATTCCCACGTCATGTTTAGCATATCTAAACTGTAGCAAATCTTTTGTAGGTTACTCCCCTCGGTCGCGCTTCGCAGTACACCATCCATAGCTGAAAGCTTGGCTGGTGTACTGCGAAGAATCTGGATAGCAACGCGATCGCCAAACTCGCGATCGCCCCCTAAAGTTGCCACTGAAACCACAGTCCGACTCGTCCTCGAATGCGTTTCCACAGCGATCGCCCCTTCCAGCTGCGGCGGGAAACGAAGTGACTGCGATCGAAAGCCGACTGAAAAAACGCCTCGACGCGATCGACTAAGTTTCGATCCTCGACGATAACGTTCAACTCCTCGTTGTGGAACAAACTGCGAGGATCGACGTTAGCACTGCCGAAATTCAACCACCCATCGTCGGCGAGAACCATCTTCGCGTGCATCATACTCGGCGCGAACTCGTAAATGGAAACATCGCCGTCTAACAACTCGCCGTACCGTTCCCTAGCCGCATCGCGAACTAAGGGCTTGTCGCTGCGAGATCCCATCGTCAACACGCGCACGTCAACACCGCGTTTTCGGGCGGCGACGAGGGCGCGACGCAAGCTACTGCTGGGAATGAAATAAGGACTGGAAATCCAAACGCGATCGCGCACGCTTCCCACCAACGCCTGCATCAACCCTAAAATCGACGAATCTCGATACGTCGGGTGCGTTCCCGGTGCGATCGCCAACATCACGCGATCTCCGGGTTTTCCGTCGCTCGCCCAGGTGGGGGCGGTGAGATCGGCTTCGCCGTCGGTGAGAATCCAGTGGTGGGCGAACATTTTGCTGAGAATCGAAACCGCCGGACCCTCGATTTGAAACTCGATATCCAACCAAGCCGTTTCGTCCTCTTTGCGTCCGTCCCACAAATCGGAAATTCCCGCCCCGCCAATGAGAGTTCGGTGTCCGTCGATGACGAGAAGTTTGCGATGGGTGCGATCGAGATAGGATAGCGGCGATTTCCAATCGAACGCGTTGAAGCGGCGCACCTCCACCCCAGCGTTTTTCAACTGTCGCCAATAGGACTCGGGTAACGTTTGGGTTCCGTAGTCGTCTACGAGAACTCGGACGCAAACTCCCGAAGCCGCTTTCGCCCGCAACACTTCAGATAACTCGCGAGATCGCCGACCGGGAGTCATAATATACGTCTCGAACTGGACGCTGCGTCGGGCCGATCGGATAGCATCGAGTCGCGCCTGTTGGATCGCGTCGATTTCCGTCCACACTTGCGTTACGCAGCCTGCGGTGGGAATGGCTTCAGCGAGACTCGCCAACGTCGGTATAAATTCCGGGGAATCGAGATCGGGAGTTTTTAAAAAGCGATAGGATTTCTGTTCGCGGAACGATCCGGTCAATCGCCAGAGGGCAACCCCCACAAGAGTTGCGGCGATGGAAACGAGTGCAACGGCGATGATGGCAAACACGAGTTTTGTAGAAGATAGTGGGCTGAGGAGATAACGAGGCTTTTTACAGTCACCAGTCACCAGTTACCAGTCATCAGTCATCAGTCACCAGTCACCAGTGGGGAAATGAGGAGATTTTACATTATCCGGTCATCCCATCATCTCCCCCATTTCAGCTATTCCTTCAACGCTTAAAACTGATTTTGAGCGTTTTCAAAGGCGTTTTGCAACTCATCTAGAGCGGATTCGATGCCATTTTGCAGGTTTTGTCCGGCGTTTTCGGTGTTAGACCCGAACTGTTGGAGTTTCTGGCGCACGTCTTTCGCCCGATCCTCCAAGTTCGCCAGCGTTTTTTCGGCTTTATCGCTGAGTTCTTCTTGTTGTCCTCGGGCGCGATCTTGAAGGCGATCGATTTTCGATTGAAGCCGTTCTAAATCCCGTTCTGCACGACGTTGAAAGTCGTCGGCTTTGGTTTCAGAGTAATCGCCGAGGGTTTCGGGAACATCGCGAACTTCTTCCATTACGTCTCGTTCGGTCGTGACAGTCGGATTGAGATCGCGTAAACTCGCTGTCGTATCGGAGGAACAAGCACCGACGAATACCATCAGTGACAGAGCGATCGCGACGAACAGATTTCTAATTTTCATTATTTTTACGATATTTGAGTGAGTGCATCTAAATTTACTCTGGCATAGCGTTTTACGGTTTCTAACCCTCTCCAGAAGGAGTTCGATCGCACTCACATCGTTGGAAAGTTACTGTGTTTATCTCTTGTCTATCTGAAGACAGATAACTTAACTCGCTCGAAAGAGTTCGTCGCGGTAACATCTCAATTCGCTCTGTGCCGGTTGCCGTTGAAAGTCCTGTCTGTGTTTGTTTTTGGTCTCCGTGTAAACTATTCTCGCACTTTGGTAAATCGAGTGCGAACTCTTTCTATTTCTTTGGGAAGATGTAAGAGCCGTGATGTTTGGACTAAGCTAATAAGCAAGATTGAAGTTTTGGAGATTTTCAAACTATGAGTATCGAAGATAGAGCTGACGCAGTGAAGAAAAATATCGAAGGTAAAGCTCAAGAAGCCATCGGTGAATTGACTGGAGATCCTGAAGATAAGACGCAAGGTAAAGCTAAGCAAATCGAAGCTGAAGCCGAACACGCGAAAGAAGACGTAAAAGATAACGTCAAGAAAACCATCGACAAGGCTTAATCTTCGGTCTAGATCGAAAAGTCTAATTTAAATGGGGCTATTAAAAAATATGCCCCATTTTTTGTTTTTGTTGGCTCTTCGAGACTGAATACCGAACAGGACGATCGATCTCAAAAAAAAATGAATGAAGTCCTTGCATGACAATATTTTGGATTTAATAAAAGTCTCTTTTTGAATTTCTGAATTCTCTGCTGTTTGCTGTTTGGGGTGTTCGGCCGATCTTGATGGTTTGTTGGGTATATCCACTCTAGAAGAGCTGTAATAGATTAGAGAACGATCGCCCTAAATCGGCTATACTCCATCCTTCCTCGATAAGCTGGGTTTCAAGAAATATTCACCACATCCCCCCTTAGCTCCCCTTTCAAAGGGGGGGAGGATAGAACTTGTCGCGTTCGGAAAAACCACTGTTAGAAATTTCGTATTAGTTCCTGTGAAGAGAATTCAAAAAAACGAGCGGGGATTTCCCGCCCGATATTTAATAGAACAGATCGACGCGATCGCCCGAGTACACGATCCGAGTTTTATGCAGGCATTAACTGCTTCGACTTTTCTTCCAACGTATCGAGAAGAGATTGATAGGGTTGGACGAACTTATCGATTCCTTCATCGAGTAACTCTTCCATCACGCGATCGAGATCGATATTAATGTCGCGATCGTGAAGACTCTCGAGCGTTTGAGATGCTTCTTCGACGTTACTTTCAATGCGATCGGCTTGGGGTTTACAGTGGTCGAAACAGGCTTCGATCGTGTCGGGAGGAAGCGTGTTTACCGTGTTGGAGGCGACGAGTTCTTCGACGTACAACACGTCGCTGTAGTCTGGGTTTTTCGTACTCGTACTTCCCCACAGCAAGCGTTGCGGTTTCGCACCTTTGGCTTCAAGAGCTTTCCAGCGATCGCTCTCGAGAACTTTCTGATATTCTCGATAGGCAACTTTAGCGTTAGCGATCGCAACTTTCCCTTTCAACTCTTGCAAACGAGCTTCCTCACTGAGATTTTCCGTTCCAATTTGCTGAAGGCGTTCGTCGAGAAGTTTATCGACTTTCGAGTCGATGCGGCTGACGAAAAAGCTCGCAACCGACGCCACGCCATCGATCGATTGTCCGTTTTGAACGCGGGTTTCGAGTCCCCGTAAATAAGCCCAGGCTGCTTGTTTGTAGTTTTCAACAGAGAACAACAGCGTAACGTTGACGTTAATTCCCTCGGCGATACACTGTTCGATCGCCCCGAATCCCTCTAAAGTACCGGGAATTTTAATCATCACGTTCGGGCGATCGACGGCTCGATACAAACGGCGAGCTTCCGCGATCGTCCCTTGCAAATCTCGAGCCAAATAGGGCGATACTTCGAGGCTGACGAACCCATCTCGTCCGTCGCTTTCGTCGTAGACCGCGCGAAAAATATCGCAAGCGTTTTGAATATCGGCGATCGCCAAAGATTCGTAAATTTCCTGGGGCGATTTGTCAGAATCTGCCCCCGTCTGAATGTCACTGTCGTAGATTTCGTTCCCAGAAATAGCTTTTTCAAAAATGGAGGGATTCGAGGTGAGACCGCGTAAATTGCGCGTCTCGATTTTCTCTTTCAGTTCTCCAGACTCGATTAAAGACCGATCGAGATAGTCCATCCAAATGCTTTGGCCGCAAGTGGTAATTTTAGAAAGAGGTGTGTTATCCATGAGAGTTTCTCCTTATGTGCGTTTTGTGTTTTTTGCGATGGGAAGTGGGTGCAACTGTTGCTGTGGCGATCGCATATCGTTGACAAGTCGCGATCGCCTCAACTCACGGCTCGCCGTAAAAACTGTCTGACTGCTCGATCTCGACTCGAGTGTCTGAATTCATCGCGATGAAGAGGTTTGCGAGTACGTAAAGTCCTAACATTACGGCGATGCTCACAACAACGTATAAAATTACGTGACTCGGACGGTGTTGTCCCATATTGACAAAGATTAATATCGCCGTTCGAGCGCTCGTTCGCAGATTTCATCAATGGGCGATCGGCAATTTAGCAAAACCGACACTACCATCACTCTATCGAATCGATCGCGGGTTCGGTCTCTTCCAATAGAGGGATTTTTAGAGGCGCGATCGCTTCAAAGAGGAGAGTTCGAGGCGTCGGGAAATCTGCGTCACGCTTTCAGTAAAGAGGTAATCTTATTGAGTTTTATCGCACTGGTAGAATCGGAATCGTTGCGTTAACCTCGGACGAGTCTGCGCGATCGGCTTCCCACTTACGATAGACGCCAGACTCCCCTAACATCGAGTACGCTCGAAATGTTTGCCACTTAACTTTCAGCACACAATGCCCCATCCCCTCATCAAAAGCGTCAAAAGGCAGTTTTCCAGCACCGGTCAACGGACGTTAGAGTGGATGGTCGCAACGCTCTCGAGCTTGTGGATCGGTGGGTTAGCCATTGCCATGCTGTCGTTGTGGGCGTTTGCTGAAATCGCTGAAGAACTGCTCGAAAACGAGGCTCAAACCTTCGATCGCACCGTACTGCTGGCCATCGGTCAGTGGCGTACTCCCTTCCTCGATCGCGTCGCAGTGGCCGTCACCACACTCGGCGATCCCAGCATTTTAACCGCCATCGCGAGCGGTTTCGTGTTGGTGTGGTTGTTTCAGCGTCATTGGAAACGCGCCTTGTCTTTAGCGATCGCCTTGCTGGGGGTTTCGGGATTGAACCTGCTATTGAAACACCTGTTCGCGCGATCGCGGCCGCAACTGTGGGAACGCGTCGTTGACGTTCGATATTACAGCTTTCCCAGCGGTCACGCGATGGTGTCGCTCGTCTTGTACGGTTTGCTCGGTTACGCACTCGCCCGTCAGTTTCCGCGATGGCGAGTCGGTATCGCTGGGGGGACGATCGCGATAATCGTCGCGATCGGGTTGACTCGGCTGTACCTAGGCGTCCACTGGCCGACCGACGTAATTGCAGGATTTGCAGCGGGTTTAGTGTGGTCGATCGCCTGTATTCTTGCCTTTGAGGTATCTCAAAATGCAGACCTTAAAACACAACTCGATCGCTTTCTTCAAAAGAAATAAGGAAGTTTTGCGCGTCGTTCTCGCAGTGTGTATGGTGGTGGCGGGAACGCTTCATTTTCTCGTCCCCGACCCCTTCGTCAAAATCGTTCCCGCTCCCCTGCCCGAACCGGAAATTATCGTTTACGTCAGCGGTATTTTTGAAATTCTCGGCGGTTTGGGATTGCTCGTCCCCCCCGTATCTCGTCGCGCCGCCTGGGGACTGATTGCAATTTTCATCCTCGTATTTCCCGCCAATCTCAACATGGCCTTTAACGACATTCACATCGACGGTATTCCAGACGGTTGGTGGTTTCAAGCGATTCGCCTACCGTTTCAAGCCGTGTTAATTGCCTGGGCGTACTGGTATACAAGTTTCGATGACAATCCCGATCGCGCCTCGATTTTACCGGGATTTCCCAAGTCCGATCGCTCTTAAAAAATCCCCGATCGACCGTTAGAATTTCGACAAAAACTGGCAGTGTCAAGCGATCGCTCTATTTAGCAACAGATCGAAGAACGGCGATCGCTCGATTCTCGATGTTTGTAAAAATACAAAACCTTCGTTCTTCAAGCCTATAAAAAAATGCCTAGATCGACAAAGTATACCTCGAGACAGAGGAAAAGTCGAGACCGATCGCCACATACTCAAGGTAGGGGTCGAGCGATCGTAAAACGCGTCTCATCCTTCAGAGGCGATATCAAATCTTGAAAAAGCGATCGCAATAAAAACCCATCCTTAAAACCGACAAAAAGACACCTAGGAGGTTGTCATGGGCGAACCCTTCAAGATTTCTCTAGAGCAAGAATTCAATCTCAGGAAATTTGCAGGAGAAGTCAAAAAGCTATCGCGATCTGAAGCGCAAGAGCGTTTAGTCGAACTCCACCGACAAATGATGCTTCAAGACAACCTCTACCGAACGCTCGTCGCCCGTCAGTGGGGAATCGACGCCCCACCTGCATCGGGGTAAATCCGCGATCGCGATCGACATTTTCTTCAGAAGGGAATCTGAAAAAGATTCCACCACTCAAAAGACGTTTACTTCAAGGAAACATTATGGTTACAACGCACAACACCTCACGGCCGAAAATCGGAATTTTACTCGAAAATCACTTTGAAGATTCTGAATTTCAAGTTCCCTATCGCGCCCTACAAGATGCAGGAGCAGAAGTTGTCGTTCTCGGCTCCCGCATGAACGACGAATACACAGGAAAACGCGGTAAAGTCAACGTTCGCCCCGACGCCACTGCAACCGAAGTGCGATCGGACGACTTCGATGCCATCCTCATTCCCGGCGGAGCTGCCCCCGATCGCATCCGCACGAATCCCAACGCCGTGAGTATCGTCATGGATGCGATGGCACAAGGAAAACTCGTCGCGGCTATCTGTCACGGACCGCAAGTCCTCATCGAAGCCGACCAGTTGCGAGGCAAACAAGCCACAGGATACCGTGCGATCCGTAAGGATATGCAAAACGCCGGTGCTACCTACATCGACGAACCCCTGGTGATGCAAGATAACCTCATCACCGCTAGACGACCCGGCGATACCCCTATCTTCACCACCGCAATTTTAATAAATCTCGGTCTCTCTCTCGAAAATACCGAGTTACCCGATGTTGCCAGCGAAAATTACGAATGGTGGCAACTCGGCGAAACCTGGGGCGGTTCGACTCGCGACGAAATCGTCTACGCTCTCAATACCGCCATCAGCGGTGAAAACTACACTCTCAAAACCTTTGAAGAGTACGGTAAACGGGCGCGAGACACCGAGCTAGGCGTCATCCTTGCCGAAGTCGTCACGACCAAACAGCGTCATATCCAACTGCTCGAAGCGCGTCTGTCGGCCTTTGGCGAATCCGTGACGTGGCAAGCCGTCGGCGGAGACGCTCTCGCCGCATTGCAAAGCTGGTTGCAGTCGAACGACAGCGATATGGAAATTGCCCGTCGCGCCTTGGGTGACTTACAAACCGGGGTCGTCGATGCGTACCATCTCAGCAGCCAACTGACCGACCCGATTACCGCTGCACTCTTCGACGATATCGAGGAACGGTTGGCACTTCACGAACGGCGGTTTGGCGATTTCTGTCGCGCCCGCTCTCAAGCGACGGTCGAGCCTCCGATGCCCACCACTCTGGCGTTCGCGTAATTGGGATTTGCATGGATAAGGTGAACGATGAGGGTTGAGGGTCGATCGTTTCTCATCTTCTCCTCACCTCATCATCGCCTCATCTCCCCGAACGCCCTCCCCCAGCAATGGCCGAATTAGCAAGTTCGGTCATTTTTGCACGGGCTACCGTATCGTCACCGCTGAGTCCTTTGAGAGACATTCGATAGCGAACGCCATCGATCGCCCATTCCATCACCGGCGGCGCACAAGACGCCCCGCACATCATCGGGTTGAAGTATCCCGTCACGCCGTTGGCGAGTTCGACGGTTTCGGCAAAGGTTTCACCCACACCGTAATAGTCGCTGTCGGTACGTTTGGCAGCGAACATCCCGTAAAAACAAGCACTCGCACCGCGACAGTTGGGATCGAAGGCTAACTCGATTTCGTAGCGATCGGCTTCGGCATCGGCGATCGCGTAAATCGGCGGATCGTCGGGAAGCGGAACCTCCCTCGGAAGGAGGATGGGAATTTCAGTAATGGGTTGGATTTCCGAGACAGCAGACTCGAAAATCGGCGCGACTTCAGCGGCTGTCGGGCTGTCGCTTGGCGGTGCTTCGGAGGTTTCTGTTTCGGGGGTTTCTGTTTCGGGTTCGCCAGCGGTATCGAGGGGAACCTCTTCTGCGACGGGAATCTCGGAGATATCCGGCGACGCAGGTTCTGGGGTAGCGGTGGGCGTCGGTTCTGTGGCGATGTCGCCCTCGGGTTGCATCGATTCGGCCGAGGGACTGCTACCGTTGCAGCTACTCAGCAGCAGTGTCGCGCTGACGAGAACCACGCTGAGAGCAGTTTTAGAGTTCAACTTAAATTTCAAACCCCACGGTTTCATCTTCGTTCGGCAGGCGATCGCGACTCCATTACGGTAGCACAGCCCCCTCGAGATCGCCCTGGTCAACTGTCCGAACGCCGGAAGGTCAGTTAAACGTTAAACTAGAGTGTTGAGATTCAACAGAGAGAGAGTCCGCACTTATGCAAAAGCGCAACACCGTCGAGACGCCCCATTTAATGCGTCGCGCTGAAGAACTCGTCGATGCCGCGTCGAATCGCTATCGCATCACCGTACAAGTGGCCAATCGAGCGAAACGCCGTCGTTATGAAGATTTCGACAACCTCGAAGAACCGGGAATGAAGCCGATCGTACGGGCGATCGTAGAAATGTCTGACGAACTCACACAACCGGAAATTATCGGCGACACGCACTAATACAGGGAACAGGGAACAGGGAACAGGGAACAGGGAACAGGGAACAGGGAACAGGGAACAGGGAACAGGGAACAGGAAAGGAGCGATCTTCAATTTCGTAGAACGACCCCTCCGCGCCTCGACTGAGGCTTCGACGGTGAGCGCTCAGCCGAACCGCGCTCGCCAAACGTCCTTTGGCACCTCCCCTAGCTCACGGGGAGGATGAGTGGGGTTCCGATCGCAAAAGTGAGATGCACCCGAGGGAAGAGTTTTTTCAGGTTAGGCTTGGGAATGCTGTTTAGCTTTTTCCCTTCCCTCCGAAAACTTTGAGATAAGATAATTTTAAAAAATTAGCAGCAAATCAAAAGTCAATTGTTTTTTAACCTTTTTTTATTAAAAAACATCTTTTTTGATTTGTTTGTGAAAAGGGTTTTTATTTTTTTATGATGAAACACACGAAAATAGCGAACTTCTTTGTGGTGTTTCTCTGCGTGATGGCAATTACCGTCATCGGGGCAACAGCTACAGAAGTCAATTCCAACGACACGGCTTCCTCGTACCAACTCGCCCAACGACCTCGGGGAACGAGCGATGCGTGGCAGCGGGTTTACGAGATTTTGCCCGAAATTCCCCGCGAAAATCAGTATACCCACGTCGAAACGGGAGACATCGAGACCGATAACACCCTCATCGGGCGGTTGATTCGCTATCACCTTTACGTGAAAGGACGCCCCTATCAGTATCGCCTCGACTGGAAGCTCACCCTCGCCGATTACCTCGGCGAAAACGAAATTATGAACGAGGGGGTTTATCCCGGTTACGATACCCTAGAAACCAATCCGTTGTTGGGCGATCGCGAAGCAATTCAAAGTCTGACGCCGCAACAACGAGACGATTTGGTTCACGTTCTCGTCAGCATCTTCTATCCCACCTATCTCACCCTACTCGAAGAACAGGCGAATCTCGAGGGCGACCCGGCCGCGTCGGCTTCAGAACCCACCGATCTCGACACGCCACCGCGACGGGGGAGCGACGTTCCGCAACTGCCTCGTTCGGGAGATGCTGAGTTGTTGCTTCCGTGATGGCAGGCGATGAGTGATGATGGAGTGAGGGAACGGGGCGGCGCAACGTCGCGATCGCCACTGCTGTCTTCCCAGTCTAAAACCCGTTATACCGAAGTGTTCCATGTCCGATCGAGATCGCTATTTGGCTGTAATCGATAAACTCGTCGAAACCACGTTGGCGGGAAAAATTCGCTCTCAAGAGCAGATTTATCAACGACTGCTGCGGGAAATTCGACCGGGAACCGGGGAAATTTTCGAGCGGTGTCTCGCCGAACGCCTCGGTGAAATCGAGGCGTCTGTGGGAACAACGACGAAAGTAAGTCGGATGCTGCGAGCGTTACAGACGATCGAGAAGCAATGGGAACGCTGGGAGAAAGACAACCAAGAGACTGCCGCGATCGCCTCAGCAGTGCGATCGATTTTAGCCTCGGAACCTGAAGATCGCTTGGAGGCGTTGTTAGGGGCGATCGATCCCAACCAAAACACCCCCTGGACAGCCGAACAGTTACGCCAACTGGCAACCTCCCTCAAGGCTGAAGCCGAAGACGACTCGCAGGTTTGGCAGTTGGCGGCGGGACTGATTGAAGGGTTGACGACGTTCGCTCGCCTCGAAGGAAGCCTCGTCAGTTGGATGTACGAAACGCGCCGCAATATCGGGTTTGGCGGAACGGAAGAGCGGCCCGGCCCCTGGAGTTTGTGGGCGAGAAACACCGAAGCCTATTTTCCCAGCGAACTCTTCCAAACGTTAGCTCGAGGGGAATCGGTCGGGGAACTGGCGGCGCGACATTCTGATTTAAGTTGGCAGCAGTTGGTGGAATTGGCGATCGCCTTACAGGGATTGCAGCGAGGGTTAGTCACCTGGTTCGATCGCCAACCTTACGACGTTAAAATGGGCAAACAGCTCTCGGTCAGTACGTTTTTAGTTTTTTCCTCCGTTTGGTGTCAGCTCTCGGAGGGCTTTTCGAGTCGTCCCGTACTCGCCGACGCTTGCTTTCAGATAGCGTTGCAAATTCTGCGGACTTTCGCCGGACGAGAAACGTTCCCCCTTTACGGTGGCGTGTTCGCCTCGTTCTCCGGGGAATATCTCGAGCATACGTTGGAGTATTTGGAACTCCCGTTAAAACGCATCGAAGGAACTCAGGAAAAAGCGCGAATTTTAACGCTGTTGGGCTATTCGCAACGGGCGGCGGGACAGCTCGATCGCGCCCGAGAATTTCACGAAGAGGCGTTAGAGATTGCCGGAAAAGCGGGAGATATCGCTTGTGAAATCGCCAATTACAACCATCTCAGTCGTTTGAACGCGGCGACGAAGGACTATCGGGCAGGACTCGATCGCGCCCAGCGTGCGTTAATTGTGGCACGACAAGCTGGCGATCGCCGAGGGGAAGCTAACGCCCTGGCCAACTGGGGCTATAGTCGCGTGTTGCAAGCTCAGCAACTCGAACGGTTAGATGAAGAGACTTCAGAACAGGCGATCGCGTATTTGCAACAAGGGTTGACGCTTTCGGAGAAGCTGGGCGACCGTCAGAGTTTGGCGTTGTGTGCCTATAGTTTGGGTTTGGCGTACGTCTTGTTGCAACAGCCTTCGAGTGCTGTGGGTTATTTACAACAGGGGTTAGACGCCGCTCGTGCTTCGGGAGATTTGTATTTACAGGGATTGAATTTCTCGACGCTCGCAGAAGCTTATTACAACTTACAGGATGTCGGACGGGCGATCGTGACGGCAGCAGTCGCGGCGTTTTTGCTCGATCGCATTCAAGCCAGCCAATGGCGACAGGCGGCGGGATTGCTGGTAATTTTACAGGGACAGTTGGGAGAGGAGGCGTTTCAAACCCATCTCGAACGGGAGCGATCGCAAATTATCCCTTTTATCGGTGTAGACGGGTACGACGACATCTCGAACCTCATCGACCGACATCGCGGCGAGGGTTAGTTAACAGTTAGAGTTGGGGAAAACGAGGACGATTCCAGACCGTTTTTCAGCCCGTCGACCAGCGCAACGAGGGCGATCGCCCGTTTGCGATTCACCTCAAAATTTCAACTTTCTTCGACTCAACCCTCCACTGGCTTGGAATCGTGCGTTTTTTTGTTTTTTGTTTTTTTTGAATCGGCGAATTTAGGCGATCGCCGGTTTTAAGTGAGTGCAAAAAGATCGGATTTTAACAGAAATCGAAGGTTTTGAAACGTCGCGATCGCCACTTTTTTAGGAAGCTTATTAACTATACAATAGTGCAAGCAAACAGACGAACAGAACGAATCCCATAAGAATGGTCAGAGTTTTTGTCTACGGAACCTTAAAACCGGACGGACGATTCCACAAACCCTATTGCGGCGATCGCGTCGTCGCGACCCAAACCGGGAAAGTCCGGGGCAAACTGTATCACCTTCCCCCCGTCAACTATCCCGCCATGACGACGGGTGACGACTGGGTCGAAGGCGTGGTGTTGTCTTTCAACGACGATCTGGCTTTAGCCAAACTCGACGAACTCGAAGGATACCAGCAACATCGTCCCCCGTCCCAAAACGAATACAATCGTTACGAAATCGACGTGTTCGACCTCCACGATTCGAGCAAATCTCTCGGAACGGCTTGGGCGTATTTTATGAGTGTCGAGCGAGTGCGATCGTTTGGAGGAATTTGGCTCAAAACCGGCAACTGGCAGCAACTTCACCGATCGTCACCTCGTCAGTCGTGACGTTTCGGGCAGTCTCGAACGTCCGCGAGACTCTCATCTGGCCACCACCTCGTTACGAGATTGCCATTCCGTGCGATCGTCGTTCGTCGCCAGTTCCTTCGGCGGGGTTTCGACGGCTCCCCATTGCGATTCAAGCGTTTGTAACAATCGTTCTTGGGTCGATCGCAAGGTTTCCGTATCCGTTCCACCGTTCATCATGGCAAACCAAACGACCCCGCGATCGCGCGTCGGTAACCCGCCAGAAATCGTACTGACACCGTTCAAACTTCCCGATTTAATCGTCGCCAACCTCGGAAGCGGACGGGCTAATAAAATTCCGTTATCGAGTCCCGCGATCGCGACGACATCGGAAACCGTCATCTCTTCGGATTCGAGTTCCCGATTGATGGCTAAATACATCGCCACCGCCGTTCGTGGAGAAATCTGGTTTTCTTCTCCCAACCCCGAACCGTTGATGAGTTGAAGTTCGTCAGCAGGAACTCCCGTCGCGGCCAGGACTTCACGAACGACGACCTCCGACCCTCCCATGGCCTTCGCGAACGTATGGGCGATCGCGTTGTTACTGTAGCGGTTCATCAGTTTCAGCAGTTCGGCGACGGGAACAGATTCGTGGCGAACCAGCAACGTGGTCTCCGCTGGTGGTTCCGAGACGACGCGCACCGTTCCCGCGATTTCGACCTGCGGACGTGGCGTATCGGAGGGAAGAGTTCGATATTGCGTTTCGGCTTCGAGAGTCCACAACTTCGCGTTCAGCCCCTGTTGGAGCAGTTCTCCCGAATACGCCACGTCTTCCTCAAAGTTCATATAGAAGTTTCCGGCGATAATTAAATCACCCGAAACGCGATCGATCCCCAAGTCGTGGAGTACATTTCCCACCTCGATGGCGTCTTCCCAGACGAACATGGGATCGAAATCTCCCACCACCACCAAATCTCCCTCGAGAACCCCGTTTTCGACCGTTCCCGTGGTTTTGAATTCTGTCGCGAAGCGGCGATCGACCTCGAAAACCCGCAACGCCGCCAGAGTCGTCGCGATTTTAGTGACGGAGGCCGCCGGAAACGGCTGCGTTCCGCGAACGTTGGCTAACAGGGTTTCGTTCGTTTGTATCCAAACCCCTTGCTTCGTCACATCGAACCCCTTGGCGGCTAAGGTATCGAGAACCTCGAGAACCTGTTGCTGAACTTCGACGTCGGGATTGTCTGACGACAGCAGCGGTAGCGGCGATGCGTCTGCTTCAGAAAGGGTTGCGTGTCGAACGGCGGGTTCCTCGGTGGAGTCGGGGGTTGGGTCGGCGACGGTGTCGGAGGGGGTCGTACATCCGAAAAGACCGGCCAGGAGAACGGCGGTGATAACGACGATGCGATAGCGAAAGTGATACATCACGAAGCGATCGAATTTATCTCAATATTTGAATTTTAAATACTGGTTTTGCTCAACCCGACAAGCCCCTCTATCCCCCCAACCCCCCTTTGAAAGGGGGGCTAAGGGGGGGCTAAGGGGGGATGTGGTCAAGATTTCTTAAAACCCAGCTTATCAGAAATGGATTCCGTATGAAAGCCATACCGCCATAGAAACCCGCCCGTCTCAAAACACAGAAAAAACGGGTTGACCCGTTCGAGAAGTCAACCCGCAAGCTTGGGAACGCGCAGAGGTTTTATTTTTGAACCATCAGTTTAACGTTGGCATTTTGCAGTCCGGGACGACGGACTTCAGCCAAGGTTTTGTTAACCGCGTATTTTTGATTGATGGAGTTGATGAGTTCGGTTTGATTGTGTTTTTTAGCAACACCCCAGAGGTCGGCGATGAGGTCGAAAGACCCGTCGCTGTTGCGAGACCAACCGAGGTCGTAGTCGCCTTCGAGAACCGCCACGATGTCGGCACGAACGCGCTGACCGTTATAACCGCGAACGTCAGCTTCGGTTTTCACCGAGATGCCCAGGTCGCGCAGAGAAGATTGCAGAACTTCAGCGTCGGTGATTTTGGTCCGCAAGGTGCTAAAGTGAGACATGAGTTTCCTCCTAGTGGAACTTGGTTGAGAACAGATAACGTGGTTGGTTGGTTAGATTCCACACCGAAAACCGGTGTTGGACTGAATCGTTAGCCTGGTTGGGGCTAACCTTTCCCCCCGGTGGCAGCCGGGAGAAAGCTTGTTACGACTCCATGCGCTGGTAGTCAGCCATGGAAGAAGCAGCCGGACGCGCCCGCTGTCTTGCCCAATCTCGTAGCGCCGTGACCTGTTCGGTCATCGTCTTGGACAGAGGCAGCGTGGATTTGACGGCAGCGATAATATCGAGTTGAGTGAACTCGCGGTCTTGTGCGAACGCTTCGTACATCGCAGCAATGACCGCCTGCTCGATTTCCGCGCCCGAGAAGCCGTCGGAAACTTTGGCCAGTTGTTCCAGGTCGAAGCGACTGATATCGCGGCGACGCTTGGACAAGTGGATGCGGTAAATATCTTGGCGCTCTTCGGTGGTGGGCAAGTCGACGAAGAAGATTTCGTCGAAGCGTCCTTTCCGCAAGAACTCACCGGGGAGGCGTTCGACGCGGTTCGCCGTCGCCATCACGAACACCGGAGAGGTTTTTTCCTGCATCCAGGTCAAGAACGACCCGAAAATGCGGCTCGATGTCCCGCCGTCGGAGTCGGAAGACCCCGCACCCCCAGCGAAGGCTTTATCCAACTCGTCGATGAAGAGAATTACCGGGGAAATGGACTCGGCGGTTTTCAAGGCGTTGCGAAGGTTGGCTTCGGAACGCCCCACCATCGACCCGTCGTAAACCCGTCCGATATCCAGGCGCAGCAGGGGCAGCCCCCACAAACGGGACGTGGTTTTGGCGATGAGGGATTTTCCGCAGCCGGGAACGCCGAGGATTAACATCCCTTTCGGTTGCGGCAAGCCGTACTCTCGGGCTTTTTCGGTAAACGCCCCCGAGCGTTGGCACAGCCACCGCTTCAGCTCTTCCAAGCCACCGACGGAATCGATGGTTTCGTCTTCCTCGATATATTCGAGGATGCCGTTGCGACGAATCAGTTGCCGTTTCTCGGACAGGACGATTTCCATTTCGGCTTCCGTCAGACGGTTCGCCGTGACCTGGGCTTTTCGGTAAACTTTTTCGGCTTCGTCTTTCGTCAAGCCCAAAGCGGCTTTGAGTAGCTTTTCGCGAGCTTCGGTACTGATTCGTTTGTTGCGACCTTCGGCAAGCTGTCGGGACAAGACTCGGTTGAGTTCTTTCATGTCCGGCAGCGGGAAATCCATCACCACTACTTCTTTTTCTAGCTCGATGGGGATTTGCTGCACCGGAGACATCAACACGATGGTTTTGTCTGTGCCTTTGAAGTAGGCGATCGCATCGCGAAGGGCGCGAGTGACGTTGGGGTTTTCTAGGAACGGGTGCAGGTCTTTGAAGATGTAGACGCCCGGTTCCTTATGCCGAATCGCCCAGTCGATCGCCGCTTCGGGAGATAAGGTGTTGTGAGGGTTTGCCCCGCCAGTCTGGCTGTAATCGATCGTCCCTTTGGTCGAAGTCCAGGTGAAGACCCGGCGTTGAGGTTTGACGGCACCAGCGATCGCGGCGATGGCTTGCTCGGCACGTTCCTCTTCAAAGGTGACGAGGTAGATTAAGGGATATTGAGCTTGTATGAGGATGCTTAGCTCTTCTTTCATGACCATCGACCGACTAAAACGGAGCAATTCGAGCGGAGACTTTTTTTAATACTTAAACTTAGCAAGTCACTAAGTCTTCTTCGGATTGTTCGTTGAGACTCGCGTTGACTTTTTCGACGGAAATGTCGTCGTCTTCGAGAACGTCTTGGCGATCGCCTACGGCTACTAAATCGCCTTCTCGTAATACGCTTTTCGTCTCGCACGCCGGACAACTATAAACCCGGTGCGTGTTTCCAGAAACGGCGTCGAGTTCTTCAACAACCTCTGGATGCGCTAGAAAAAACTTTAAGGCTTTCTGCGCTAACGCCGACATGGGTTCTCCATCGACCGCCGCTCGAATTTTGAGCTTACGGTGGAGTTCTGGCGTTAGATATAGCGTTACTTTCTGTTTGTCTTCCATCTGAAGTTCGGGTGGGTTTACCCAGGTATGTTTCTGACTTTAAGGGGTACTTTCGGGACTGTCAAGACGGTTTGCTGGTTTGACGTCTATTTTGTAATATTCTGTTACATTGAGATGGCGGTCGATCGCTTTGTCCGAGGGGTGCGATCGCACTCAATGCAGGGGTTTCAGCGTAATTTCCGCTCGATCTCTTCACCACAGAGACACAGAGGACACAGAGGGGTTGAGAGGGGGAAGTTGAGAAACTGCTGGGATTCTGGCTCGGACGCCCCGCAAACGGATATCTTGGAAGACGTACTCGATAACGCCTTCTGCTGTTGCCAGATGTATTTCGACCCTATTTTTGCTGTTTTGACGCCAGATGACTTTCTAAAAGCCACGGTCTGGTCTCTCGGATTTACGGGATTTTTCGCCCTGCTGGCCTTGGTGGCGTTCCTCTTTAAGTGGGGACTTCGCTTCCGTCTCGTGGGGGTGACGGGCTTTATGGTAGTGCTGACGAGCGGGTTGTTCGCTCTGAGTATCTTTCCGATTACGACGACGGTAGTGCCGGGAGCGGTGAATTATTCGGTAGTGTACGATGACGGCGGCGGACAGGTCGTCATTACCGTTCCCCAGAACGTGACCGAATCGCAATTGGAAGCGACGTTGCGACAAACGGCGATTAATAAGTTTTCTCCCGGTCGTTTGGGGCGAGATCTGTTAATTCGCGCCCGCACGGTGTTACATCCAGAACCTGGCGTGTCCGAACCCTTGTATCTGGGTCAGGTGACGCGATCGCTCTCTAACGCCGACGAATCCCAATTCGAGATCGAAATCGATCGCGATCGCCTCGCACGACTAGAACGTTCCTAAGCTGAGACTCCGGACGCTCCTTCCCCATCCCGTCCGGGGCTTTTTATCATATTTTTTTCAAAAAAGTGGTTTCTGTCACATAAATTAATAGAAAAATACGTTACGTTAAAGGAGATGCGTTCGCGACAGCGGAACGGAGTTCTTTCGTAGCAGGAGCCAGCGAACCATGAGTCTCGTCCGTCAAATCGAGATCCGTGCCTTAGACTCGTTCAAAGGGGGAATGGCAGCATTCTATACACCCCAATCGAGCCACGAAACGATGCTTGTAGAGGTAGCGCCTCACACGGTAGACGATCTGTTCGTCCACCACTTCCAAACCGACCAGTTGCTCGTCGTGCGAGGCAGCATGGTTTTAGTCACTTTACAGAACCGTCGCTACGACTATATACCGCTGAGCCAATACAAGCCAACAGTGGTTAAAATTCCTCCCGGCATTCCCCACGGTGCCATCAACCTCAGTCAAGATCCGTGCGTCCTCGTCAACGCCGTTCTCCGCCACGGCGACCCCTGCGATAAAGATTACCGTCCCCTCAACCTACCCTTTCCGTATAACTTACAAGCTGCCCAACAGAGTCTAGAGCGGTTCGAGAAGGCGATCGCCCCAGTTTCGGCGTAGGCTTAGCAGAAAGGCAAGGGAGCAGGGGAGACAAGGGGACAAGGAAGGCACTGTTATCTGTTCGCTGTCTTCACTGGTGACTGGCGACTGGTGACTGGTGACTGTCTTCATCCCCTCATCACGCCTCTTGCGTGGCTTCGGTGGACATCAGCACCTCACCGTCGAGCATTCGTTGGGCAGCATCGAGTAGAACTTCCTCGAGATAGGGTTTCGTGAAATAGCCCCGCGCGCCTAATTCGCCCGCACGACGTTTCATTTTCTCCGCAGTCCGCGACGTCAGCATGGCAATGGGTAAATCGTGCAAGTGTTCGTCGGCGTACATTTTCTCTAACAACTCCATGCCGTTCATACGGGGCATTTCCATATCGCAGAAGACTAACTCGCACGGCAAACCCGAGCGCAGTTTTTCCCAGGCTTCCTGGCCGTCGCGAGCCTGTTCGACACGATAACCCGATTTTTTGAACGTCATCGACAGCAACTCGCGCACCGTAATCGAGTCGTCCACGATAAGCACCATCGGCTCGCTCTTGTCGATAGGGGATTCGATCGCCTCGATGGGGGGGCGGTTGTCCCACAGCAGAGTCCCAGAATCGTGACGGACGCGACCCATAGACAGGTCGATGAGTTCGAGAACGTCGGCGATGGGAACGATCCGTCCGTCCCCCATGACCGTCGCTCCAGTAATACCAGTCGGCTTGGGAACTGGCCCTTCGAGTTGTTTGATCACGATTTCCTGTTCGCCGACAATTCGATCGACGGAGATAGCCAGATAGCTGCCCGCAGAGTGCAGAACGACTACCGAAATCGTATCTTCTTCAGCGTTAGAACCGTACACCTGCGATCGCCGCGAGATGCGATTGTAGGTAAACAGGTCTCGTAGGGGTTGATAAGGCACTTTGCGATCGCGCCACTGAACGAACGCTCGTCCGTCGGCTTCCCGCACGATGCGATCGACCGGTAAGTTATCGAGAACTTCGCCGACCCCGTCCATCGGAAAGGCAATGGGTGCGTGGTCGCTGATGCAGCAGAGGGCTTTCGAGATACTCAGAGTCAGCGGTAGGCGAATCGTAAAGGTAGTGCCTTTGTTGGGTTTCGAGTCCGTGTTGATGACGCCTCGAATTTCGTTGAGTTTGGTTTTCACCACATCCATACCCACACCGCGACCGGAGAGGTCGTCGGCTTTGTCCTTGGTACTGAAACCGGGTAAAAACAGCAGGTCGTAGACCTCTAAATCGCTCATCGACCGAGCTTGGTCTTGGGTAATCAACCCTTTTTGGATGGCTTTGGCTTTCACGCGATCGACGTCGATTCCCGCTCCGTCGTCAGCAATGGAGATAATAGTTTGGTTGCCTTGGTGGAAGCTGCTGACGGTGATTTTTCCAGTGGGCGGTTTGCCCTTGGCTTGGCGTTCTTCGGGGGGTTCGATCCCGTGAGCGATGGCGTTGTTGACTAAGTGTGTCAGCGGGTCGTACAGGTGTTCGAGGATCATGCGATCGATGGACGTATCGCGACCGTCAATTTGTAACTCGACTTCTTTACCGAACTTGAGCGAGTTGTCGCGGACGCCTCGGGGCAAGCGATCGGCGGCTTGCGAGAAGGGAACCATGCGCGATCGCGTCAAGTCCTCCCGAAGCTGGTTCGTAATTTGCCGCAGTTGACGCGTGACTTGGTCGTTTTCGTCCACCAAGAACTCGATATCCGACGCCGACTCGCGCACTCGGACGACCAACTCGATAATTTCTTGAGCGTGTTCGTGGAACGACGTAAAGCGATCCATTTCGAGGGCGTCGTATTCACCGTCTTCGTGAGTCGTATCTCGCGCGTGAGTCCCGGCGGCCATGAGTTTGCGGTGCTGGCGACTGGCTAACAACGCCATTTCCAACAGCGTACGCTCGTACAAGTCTTGCATTCGCTGACCGACTTCTGTGAGTTGGCTGACTTGATGTAACAGGTTGTCGAGAAACTGTCGCAACCGTTCTTGATCCTGTTCGAGACTGTTACGATTGACGACCAATTCCCCAACTAAGTTACTGAGGTTGTCTAATTGTTTGATGGGAACCCGCATCGTCTGTTCGACGATCGATCGCTGTCGTTTCGGGGTCGATCGCGTCGGTTTGGGGATTGTCGGAGACGGAGAAGACGGCTCGATGTCTAACAGCAATTTGTTGAGGTCGGCAAACTCGTCCTCTACCTCTTGTGTGGAGGCGGATTCGGTGGTTGGGGACGTCGCGGCGTGAGGTTCGACGGGGCGATCGAGATAGGCTTCGAGAGCGTCGAACCCCTCTTCTCCTAAAAATTCGGGTGCGATGCTCAATAAAATTTCCAGTTCGGGAAATTCTGTGACGTCTTCTTCGATTTCACTTTCGAGGGTATCGTCGGTTTCTTCGAGTAAGGTGTCTAAGTCGAAGTTCTCGTCGCGATCGACCGTTAGATTAACTTCACCTAAGAGATCGTCTAAGGAGAGTTCTTCGATCTCTGCTGACGGTTCGGCCAGTAAGTCGAAGTCTTCGGTTTCGCTGGCTTCGGAGTCTTCGGTTTCTCCTAAATCAAAGTCGAAGTCGAACGCTTCCACTTCGGTTTCGCTGGCTTCGGAGTCTTCGGTTTCTCCTAAATCAAAGTCGAAATCTAAACCTCCATTATCCGAGCGTCCTTCTTCAGATTCTGAAGATTCTAACGCTTCAAAATCGAAATCTAAGGATTCGGCTTCGTCTTGCTCGGTGTCGGCGTCCGCCGTTTCTTCAACGTCAAAATCGAGAAGGTCTAAGGCTTCTGTTTCGGATTCCAGTTCTTCTGGTTCTTCTGATTCTTCAACGTCGAAATCGAAAATATCTAAGGCTTCTTCAGTGGTTTCAGTGGCTTCAGGTTCTGGTGTTTCTTCAAAATCGAAGTCAAAGTCAAAGGCTTCCGGTTCGGATTCCACGCGTTCGGCGGATTCTTCATCCTCGGTTTCTTCGAGGTCGAAATCGAGGATGAAGCTTTCCGTTTCTGTTTCAGTGGCTTCAGGTTCTGATGTTTCTTCAAAATCGAAATCTAACTCGAACGCTTCCGACTCAGGTTCAAAACTTTCCTCACCCTCGGTTTCTTCGAGGTCGAAATCGAAGTCTAAGCTTTCCGTTTCTGTTTCAGTGGCTTCAGGTTCTGATGTTTCTTCAAAATCGAAATCTAACTCGAACGCTTCCGACTCAGGTTCAAAACTTTCCTCACCCTCGGTTTCTTCGAGGTCGAAATCGAGGTCGAAGCTTTCCGTTTCTGTTTCAGTGACTTCAGGTTCTGGTGTTTCTTCAAAATCGAAATCTAACTCAAACGCTTCCGACTCAGGTTCAAAACTTTCCTCACCCTCGGTTTCTTCAAGGTCGAAATCGAGGATGAAGTTTTCCGTTTCCGTTGCTTCAGGCTCTGGTGTTTCTTCAAAATCGAAATCTAATTCAAACGCTTCGATCGAGGGTTCTCCTTCCCGTTCTTTCCCTGTCGCACGAGATTGTCCGAACAGAGCTTCGAGTTCGTCAGTACTGTCTTGTCCGAGACTCAAAGCTTCGCCGAATTCGTCGTTTTCAGTTTCAGTTTCATCCGTCTCGTCAGCGTGTTCTAATAGGTCGTCGATCGACAGATCCTCGTCGGCCGCTTCTTCGATCGGGGGACTTTCGCGATCGCCGTTATTTTCTTCACCTCCAATATCGAGAAGGTCTTGAAAATCGGCATCGAGGTCTTCGTCGTCGCGATCGCCTGTAGATCGATCGTTGGGTTCGATCGCGTTGAGGAGGTCGTCGAGTCCCGTGTCGTCCTCGTCAGCATCGACATCGGGGCCGTCAGGACTCTCGCCAAAAAAGCTATCGCCAAAGAGTTCCTCAGCTTCAGTTTTCGCCGGTTTATTTGAAATGTCGTCGGCGTCGTCGTCGAGGAATAAATCGGAAAAATCGTTATCGACTTCACCTCGAGTATTGCCGTTCGCCGCCCCGGCCATACCCGAGGGATCGAAATGTTCGACGTCGTCCCAATCTTCGAGGTCTTCGGTATCTCCTTCAAAGAGATCGGCTAGGCTGTTGAGTTCGGCCATCCCCACTTGAGGGCCTGGGGCTTCTCGCTTCTGCTTGCGAGGCTGGTCTGAAGTCGGTCGAGAAATCGGCTGCGAGATCGTCTCGGGTTGGGGCGGACGGGACGATCGCCCGTTCGCTTCGACCTCGTCCTCAGTGGTATCCGCAGCGGCCGGTTCGGGAACGAGATCGCGCAAGCGTTCGCTTGCAGAAATTTCCCCAGCGCGATCGGCCAGCACCAACTCTTGAGCCTGTTTGATATCCTTAATGACGACCGAGGCCAGGCTGGCGAACGTATTGCTCGGGGAGGCGATCGCCGATCGTACAGTTTTCAGGAGTTCGACCCAGGCGTCGAGATCGAACTGTTCGCCGACTCGACCCAACAGGCGACAGAGTTGTTGGAGATTTTGGCGGACTTGAGGGGTGTCGGGTTGTTTGAACAGTTGCAGCATTTCCCGCAGCCGCGCCATCACGTCGCTTTGAAAAATCAGGTGCAGGGCGCTATCTTCTTCCGACTGCGTGGGTAGGGGACTGGTAACGGGGAGCTGGGAGGAGTGAGGTGCGGCTTGCGGCGTGGGAACCACTTCACCTCGGACGAGGCGATCGAGGTGAGCGATCAGGTCACGACAGACGGGTTCGATATCGGCCACGACCCGTTCGGCTTCCTCGGGGTTGAGTCCGGTGGGACTTTGCAGGCGATCGAGCAGTTCTTGAAGGCTGTCGAAAATCTGTAAAAACAGCGATTCGAGTTGTCGGTCGGCAGTAACGGGGGCGTCTTTGAGAATTTTAAAGCAGTCTTCGAGGCGATGGGCAACCGTTTGAATCGAGTCGAGTCCCAACATGGCCGCACCTCCTTTGACGGAGTGAGCGGCGCGGAAAACGGCGTTGAGCAATTCGGGATCGTCGAGGGTGCCTTGCAGGTCGAGCAGTCCGCGCTCGATGGTATTGAGATGGTCGCGGGCTTCCTCGATAAAGAACCCCATGATTTGCGATTGTTCGGGTACCATTTTTACAGCGAGCGGTGAGCGGTGAACAGTGAGGGCAGTTGGCAGATAACCGTTTCGTTCCTCTCCCCTTTTTGCCTCTTGCCTCTTTGCTTCTTGCCTCTGACCGGAAGGGAGAGCGTTAGCGTTCGTTGGTTTCGACGCGGAACCGTTCGACGGAGGTGAGCAGGTCGCGAGATACGCCCACGAGGTTTTGCAAAGCACCAGAGACGCGGTGAGCTTCTTGGGAGGTTTCCTGAGCCGTCAGCTCGACGGCTTGCATCACCTGAGCCACCGCGCGGGACGTTTCGGTTTGTTCGACGGTGTCGGCGGTAATCGATCGCACTAGGACGTCGATGCGGTTAGCCACTTGAATGATGTCTTCGAGGGAGCGTTTGGCTTGTTCGGCCAGTTTCGTCCCGCCGATGACCTGTTGCTGACCTTCTTCCATTGCCATCATTACCGACCCGGTTTCGCTTTGGATCTGCATCACGATCTGTTCGATCTCTTTTAACGCCTTGGCCGAGCGGTCGGCTAGCTGGCGCACCTCGTCGGCAACGATGGCGAAGCCCCGTCCGGCTTCCCCAGCTCGGGCAGCTTCGATACTGGCGTTGAGTGCCAACAGGTTGGTTCGGGAGGCGATACCGCTGATGAGGGCGACGATCTTGGAAATTTCTTGGGAAGATTCCGCCAGGCGCTTGACTTTTCGAGTCGTTTCTGCTACCGTTTCTCGAATTTCTAAGATACTGGCCACCGTCCGTTCGACAGCTTCGCCCCCTTTGAGAGCCGTCGCCGATGCCGATCGCGCCACTTCTTCGGCTTCGCGAGCGCTCTTGGCCACCTGTTGGATGGAGTTGGTCATCACCTGCACCGAGTTCAAGGTCGCCGCCAGTTCTTCGGCTTGACGCAGGGCGTCGGAGGCCAAGCTACGGGCGAACGACTCACTATCGGTTGCCCCTTTACTCACCTGTCGCGCCGCCTGTTTCACCTGCAAGACGATTTCCCGCAGGTTTTGAATCGTCAAGTTAAACGAGTCGGCAACCGCCCCGAGAACGTCGGCCGTCACCTCCGCCGTCACGGTCAAGTCTCCTCGCGCGGCTCCTTCCACGTCGTCGAGGAGGCGAATCACTTGCCGTTGCAGGTCTTCTTTAGCCTGCTCCATTTCTTCGGCACGGCGTTGGGCTTCGTTGGTGGTGGTGTAGACAATGCGAGCCATTTGGTTGAACTTGGCCGAGAGTTGCCCCAGCTCGTCTTCAGACAGCACCGCCGCACGCACGCCGAAATCCCCTTGAGAGATCGCTTCAAACGCGCCTTGTAAGTTCGTCGTGGTTCGTCGGACTTGTCCGGCGCTCAGGCGTCCCAGCAGCCAGGTCGCGGTTCCTCCCGCCAAGCCAGCCGTGATGGACATCGCCAGACTCGCCAGTTGTGCTTGGGGGAGCAGGCGATCGCGCAAAGCCAAATCGAGGCGATCGTTGGTCGCCAGAAACTTCGTCGTGACGTGACCGATGGCCGCTACGGCCACAGCCGAGGCGATACCGGCCACGAACGCCGCCAAACGCGGTTTGGTTTGTAAGTTAGCGTTCTCGAAAAAGGCCAGCGGCCCCTGTTCGACGTTAACCGACGGTTCGCTGGTGCCACTTTCAGTTTGGGCGAAAGCTGGCAAGCGTTCGGTACTGCTGGCAATGGCAAACAACTCTTCGTCGCGGACGATCGAGCCGTCGGTCATGTCTGCGAAATCTTCCGTTTCGGCGCCCGTCGTGTGTTCCAAAAAACCCGATGTCGTATTGAAACCCGAAGAATCAGTATCTTCGTCGCTTTCAAAGCTGGGCATATCCCCGAGATCGTCGAATTCGTCGAACTCTTCGAGAAAATCGACGCTCGAGGTGCGATCGTCGATCTCGTCAGCCGTGAAATCGTCGTCGTCGAGGTCGAACTCGCTATCGCCGAAATCTCCTTCAAAACTCTCGAAGTCGAAGCCATCGCCCCCCGGTCGGGCAGTTTCGGGGGTCACGAGGGTCGGGTCGTCTTCCTCGGTATCGTCAAAACGCGGTACGGACATTCGCCCCGAAATGGGGGGTTCTTCATGGTCTGTCGCCGTCCAACTCGACGCTTCGGCTTCGTCAAACGCTTCAAATTCTTCACTTTCGTCTTCTGGCGGCGAGGTTAAAAAGGTTTCTGCACCGCTATCGTCAGTCATATCGGTGGAAACCCGATCGAACTCTTGGCTGTCCGTATCGGGGTCGAAGTGTCCGAAGGGGGCTTCTTCCAACTCGTCGTCCCAATCTTCTTCGACGGGTTCGTCGTCAAAGTCCGACGGAATACCGCTCGTCGGACTGGCAAACGGCTCGTCTTCGACATCGTCGAACTCGGCAAACGGTTGTGGAAGCTCGATTTCGTCGAGTCCGTCGTCGAGGTCTTCACCGCGATCGTCATCGTGTTCTCCGATCAAATCCGGCATTTCTTCGCTGGGTAAGAATGCCGGAAGTTCGTCCCAGCTATCCTCTTCGTCGGGTAGGGACGCATCGTCGACGGCAAAGGGATTGTCAGCTTCCAGACCGCCTTCTTCGTCCGGGGAAACGTCGTCGAACTCTCCAGTTTTGAGGGCTTCTTCGGCTGCGTCTAAGTCGAACGGCTCGAAGGCTTCTTCTCCGTCTTCAGCCTCTTCCCCGACCTCAAACGGCTCGAAGGTTCCGGCTCCCGAGCTGGGGTCGTCGAGGTCGAAGTAGCCCAGTTCGGAGTCTCCGGGGAGTTCGTCGTTCGCGGGTGTTTCGGGGCTGAGGTCGAACTCACCCAATTCCGCTTCTGCTTCGGCCTCGTCTAAGAGTTCGTCTTCAGCAGACAAGTCGAACGGCTCGAAGGCTTCCTCTTCTTCGTCCTCGGCGATCGCGCCGTTCTCGAAATCGAACGATTCGGAGGCTTCCTCTTCGAGATCGAAGGCTAAATCGTCCCAAGCTTGGGGGGACTCGAGTTCTTCTTCCGATTCGCCGTACTCGACATCGCTGTCGTTGACGTCCTCGTTTAACAGTTCTGTGCCTTCGGAGTCGAAACCGTTATCGAAGGCTTGTGTGGCGTCGGCGTCGTAGTTCTCGAAATCTGGGGCTTTGCCGTTCCCGGCAATTTGCACCACGTAATCGATCCCCTGTTGGGCGTGGTCGTGGAATTCCGAATCGCTGGTGATTTGAAAAACGCTCTGATATTCCGTCCGGGCAATGTCGTAAGCTTGAAGCCCACAATAAATATGCCCTCTCAGTAGCCGAGTACTGGGATCGTCAGGATATTTTCGGGCGAGTTCGTCCACTAGCGGCGCTGCTTCGTCGTAGTTTCCTTCGACGTAAGCTTGCTCGACACGCTCGTATTCTCGGGCAAAGTCAATACTTGGTTCCATTTGCCTCCCCCAGTTCTACGGTCAAAACTCCTCCATCATCTCCTGTGGCGGATGCGAGAGGTGGACGCCCGAAGATCCTCCTCGCCGCAACGAGGAAGTCGATGACGGCGATGACGGCAACCCCCTTCATCCACACCTCGGGTTCAAGCCGCCCACCGTGCCGAACGCAGGATCGAGACTTGATCGAGCAGTCTCAGCGTTACAGGACGTTCGTTTTCCTCAAATGTCCATTCTCCTTTTAAGAACGGAGCCATGCCATCTGGCATATTGGCGGACATTTGCAGCTTCTCGAGATCGAGCCACTGCATTTTGACGATCCGTTCGACGGCTAACCCTAGTATAGTGTCTTGGTCTTCGACGGCAATCACAAATATTTCTGCGCGATCGGAGTTGAGAGGAACGTTGTCGCCGAGAAACTGTCCTAAGTCTGCTACCCAGATGACGCGACCGCGCACGTTAAAGGTGCCGAGCAACAACGGCGACACGTTGGGCATCGGGGTGATGCGATCGGGCGGTGGGTCTAGCACTTCGCGAATTCCCGTCGCGGGTAAGGCGAATTCGTTTCCAGAAGGGACTCGAAACCGCAGGTGCAGTTCGCCTTCGGGAGTCTCGAGTTCTTGGAATTCCGGCGCCTGTATAGAGTCCGCCTCTCCCATTAAAAAGTCTGGGTTCCCGACCATTTCCTCGATCTCTTAACCTCTTAGCATTTGTTTGACCGTTCCGATCAGCTCGGTGGGCTGGAACGGTTTGGCCACGTAAGCATCTGCACCCTGCTTCATCCCCCAGTATCGATCGAATTCTTCGCCTTTAGACGAACACATGACCACAGGAACGTTTTGCGTTTTGGGATCGGCTTTGAGTCGCCGACATACTTCATAACCGTTCATCCGGGGCATTACGATATCTAAAACGACGAGATCGGGAGGATTGCCCTGAATTTTGTCGAGAGCTTCGACGCCGTCGGTGGCTTCGATGACTGTTAGCCCACTTCCACGTAGGAGGTTGGCGATCATCTCTCGCTGGGTCACGCTGTCTTCGATAACCAGAACTCTACTCATTACTGTCTTACCTGCTCGCAAACGCGCTTGACGAACTCCGCCCCGCTCGCCTCTTTGTGCCATCGGCACTCGGGCGATGCGTTCGTCTGGGGAAAGCCAACACTATCGTAAACGCCAACGGTTTTCGATTCCATCGAACTGGGTCGTTTTTTGCCGAAGATTAAGTATTATTATATTTCGACTTGGATGTCTACTGGGGTCGAGGGGGCTTCTTCAGGGAAGAGGGTAGAGGGAAGAGTGGGGAGTGGGGACAGGTAACAGTTTCTCATCATCTCCTCACTGGTGACGGGTGACTGTAAAAAGCTTCCTCATCACAATCCCAACTCGGGATCGTCAAAGGACGTCTCAGACGAGGGGCGATCGCTCGGGACGCCCGGTCCGACGTATTTTTCGACGAGCATCAACAGTTCTTGTTCGCCGAAGGGTTTGGTGAGGTAGTCGCTAGCACCGACCATGCGAGCGCGCACGCGATCGATAAAACCGTCTTTTCCCGTCAACATCACGATCGGCGTCTGGCGAAAGGCCGCCGATTTGCGTAACATGGCGCAAAGTTCGTAGCCGTCAGGTTCGGGCATGGCGATGTCGCACAAAATTAAATCGGGCTTGAGAGGAAACACCAACGAAAGGGCTTTGAGAGAACTGCCAAAGGAAGTGATTTCGTAACCGTGCTGCTCGAGCATATACTCGACGGTCTTGCGGATAGTTTTTTCGTCGTCGATACAGACGATACGAGGGACTCTCGCCGTCGGCGGACGCAGGCCGGAATCGAATTTAGCAGCGGGGGAGCTGTCGGACTGGACGGAAAATAACTGTACCCAGCCCTGTTTGACGTAGGGATAGATGGCTTTGGCGATGGGGACGATTTCTCGGTGCAGGTATCGAGACATTTGCCGCAGGGACGTTTTGCCGTCGGAAATGCGGCTGAGGGTGGTAAAGGCTTTGGGAGGTAAGGCTTCTCGCAGGCGATCGACATCGGAGATCGACGGACATTGGTTCGGTGACTGAACGTGGGGATAAAACTGCTTCCACTCTTGCACCTGTTTGGCAATTTTCGCGATCGAGGGAGTGATTTCTAAAGTGGTGAGTTGGGGGGCTAAGGCCGGCCCCATGTCGAAGATAAAGCTACCTTGATGCAAGCTCAACAGGTCGAAGAGGGTCTCGTGAATCATTTTTCGGAGAATGCTTCGCCCCTGCATCGGTGTCAGGCGATGGGTTTCGAGTAAATGCCATAAAAACCCGTATTCGGGAGCGTTCGTCGAAGCCAAGTCGGGGCGTTCGATGCCGTCGAGGACGTTATTGAGTTGGTAGTAACGCAAGTAATCCCGCAGCCGTCCGAGGTTCCCGTCGCGGCTTTCGGCAGCGTAAACGATTTGTCCGTTGAAGAAAAATACAAACCAGGAGTTTTGAGAGGCGGCGTCTCGGCTTAAATGCACGGATGGATAAATTCTCGAGACGGTGGGGAGCGCACTGTATGTCTCCACGAAGAGTTCCCCCGTGCGCTGACCGAGTTCGATCAGTTGCAGGATGCTCCGAATATCGATTTCGTTTAAATTTCCCTGCATTTAGCTCACAACTCGTGCTGTGTTCGTATAACATACCCGCCGAGGGCGATCGCGATAGCCTTTGGGTCGAGATATCGGGTGACGGTCTGACGCGAGCGTTCGGATTAGGAGGGTGCGTCGGAGTCTCGAGCTACCTCGCCACTTGTGTTGTTCGTTCGTTCTCCAACTCCCCCTTAAAATTTACCCTCGAACGGTTCCCCGTCCAACAGAGGTGTTTTTGGGGGTCGCCTCTCGTGCCAGAGACAAACGAGCGGGTTAGGATAGGAGAGGTCGATCGCGATCGCACCTGCCGAATCTGGGTCGCTTCGGCTCCCCTGGTGTCGTATCAGTGGGTTAAACGATACTAATTTACTATTATGGACTCGATCTCGACGTTCGGTTTGAGGGCGGCGATCTTGTCGGTCGCGCGACGCGACGGTGCAGCGCCCCCCTAAACTGGTCGTGCAGGCATCTCTGCCTGTCTCTCAATCGGGTTCTCCTCGGCATACGATATTCGGGAAAGGAAGAGTTAGCGTGCTGTATCTAGCGGAAGTCCTCAAGAAAAGTGGCGTTTTCGGAAGTGGCAAAACAGAACTGAAGCTGCTGGCAGTTCAGCGAGGCGAGTATAACTGGATCGCTGTGACGGGTGACGACGTGGTTCCTGCCGACGATGCGGGGAATTTTAATTCCGGAGCGCTGGTGTTTGCCGAACTCACGGCGAACAAGCAGATTCAAGGTACCCCCAAGGAAGCTGGGGGACAATTGGTCAAGATCCTACAGAATTTTTCTCGGTTTCAGGAAAAGTTCAAAACCCAAGAGGAAGAAATCGAACAGTGGAAGCAATCGCTGACGTACCAAAGCCAGGAACTCAACCGCCGTGAGATGGAAATGGAGGCGCGACGGGAAGAGGTCGAAAACGTACAGCACGAACTGAGCGAACTCGAAGCCAAACGCAGCGAAATCGAAGCGAGTAGTTCGGAAATGGAGCAGTTGCGGGCGGAACTCGATCGCTCTCGCCAAGAACTCGAAGCCGCGTGGGAACAGCTTCAAGGGGAACGGGAAAGTATCCACCAGCAGCAGTCGGAACTCCAGCAATCTGTAGGATTGGATGCCGAACAGGCCGACAATTTTCAGCAGTGGTTGCAATATCTGTCTGAGAACGTGGGCGAGAGTGCCGCGTTGCGGGAACCGCTGGCGGGTTTGGAAGGTCAAGTCGCCGCGCAGCAAGGGTGGCTCGAGGAACGGACGGCGCAGTTGGAACAGTGGCGATCGGACGCCGAACGCCAGCAAGGAGATCTCGACAGTGCGGTCGAAGACCTCGATCGCCGTTGGGAAGAGTGGCGTCAATTGCAATTGGAGTTGGAAGGAAAACGGGTCGATCTGGCAGCTAAGGAGCGGCTGTTGGAAGCCAAACAACAGTTTGTTGAAGTTTTGCGCGCTCAAGTGCAGTCGAGCGACGAGTTCGCCAACACTCTCTCGACCCTTCCGACGTCGGGGGGCGAGTCTCGCGACGAGAGCGGCGTCGATTGGGGACAGTTGGAACGGATGCCCCTCAACGACTTGCAACAACGGGTTCGGGAACTGCAAAGCGAGTTGGAAACGGGGCTGCGGTTGGTCATCGACGAGCAGGAAGAGTTGATGATGCAACGTCTCGACCTCAACGAACTCGAGGCCAAGTTGGCTCGGGCTGGGGACGCCGATCGCCCGTCGCTTCAGGCGGAACTGGCCGACCAGCAGGAAAGTTATAAGTTCCTCAACGAAACTCTTATCGGCCAGCGTCGCAGCCTGCGCGATCGCGAGCGGATCATGAACCAGCATCAGAGCGTGTTGTGGCGTCGCTTGGGCAATCCCCCGGAACCGCAAACCTCCGGCGGCGGCGTGGACGTGACGCCCTTGCAACAAAAGATTTCGCAACTGCGCCAGCAACTGCTCGATCGCCTGCAAGCTCTCGAAGGGGAAATTAACGGCTTGCGACCGGAAATCGAGGGACTGCGACAAGACGTCGATCGGGAAAACGCGGAGGGGGAAAGCCGCCTCGGGGAACTGCAACAGCAAGACCGGGAACTGCGCGATCGCCGCGCTCAGGTCGCGCAGTTGTGGGGTAAGGTCAATACGTATCACGAGGTATTCGATCCCCTGCGCGATCGCGTCAACGACATCAAAGGCAGCCTCGAAGCGTTCTCGCAACGCTTGTCTGAATTCGAGGAGATGGCAGAGGCGCAGCGAAACGCGGTGACTCAGCTACAAGAGTCGATCTCGGGATTGATGGAGGAATCGGCCTCGGCTTGAGGCGGCTGAGACCAGTAAATCCAAGGACGCTCGACATAGGCGATCGCTCCTCCAGGAAAGGGATCGGTTTGGCTGCGATTGGGGGCTTCGATGAGAGCAGTAAGTTTTTCGATGTGGGCGAACGTCGGCGCGATCTCCAGGTGAGAGGTGAGAAATTGACGCATCGCCCGCCGTCGCAGTGTCAGGGGTGCGGCTTTCAAAGGACGGCGATGGAGTCGCAGGTGAAAACGGCCATCGGAATCGTCGTCGGGGGGGACGATCGCCAGTCGCAACAGAATTTCGGCTTGTCGTTCGAGATACGCCACGTCAGCCCGCAAGAGTTCGGCGGTTTTGGCCAGACTGGCTTCGACGCTGGGGTTGAATTGCTGTTTGAGATAGGGCAGCAATTCGAGGCGAATGCGGTTTCGGGCGTGTTTTAAGTTCTGGTTCGTGACATCTTCCCACACGGGCAAGTCCCGCTCTCGGCAAAAGATGCCCGTTTCGTCTCGGGACACCTCGAGTAACGGACGCACCAGAGACACGCCCTCGGTGAGTTCGCGACTCCACCCCAACGCCTGCAAGCCATCGGCTCCCGCGCCGCGAATCAGGTTGTAGAGTAAGGTCTCGGCGCGATCGCTTTGGGTATGTCCCGTTACGACGGCGGTGCAGTTCTCCCGACTCGCAATTTGCGAGAGTTCGTCGTACCGCCACTGACGCGCTGCGGCTTCGCTAGGGAGGTTCTCGGTGGCTACGGCGCGATAAAACGGTAGGTTCCAAGCTCGTGTCAGACGTTCGACTCCATTGGCGTTGGCGGCCGAATCGTCTCGCCATCGATGATCGCAGTGGGCGATCGCCAGATGCCATCCCCACTTGGGCTGTAAATCGAGTAACAGTTGCGCCAAACACAGAGAATCCTGTCCTCCCGATACGGCGACGAGCAGTCGTTGGCGTTCGGGCAAGAGTCGGCGCTGTCTGAGGGTTCCATGAACGCGCGCGTGTAGGGAAGTCCAAACGTCCATCACTTCAGTCGGGGGAATTTTACTGAAACGGCTAACCTAACATCAACAACTGCGGTTTGGCAATCATGACTAATCCGAAAAATAGCATGAACAAACCCCCGACGAGTTTTAACACGCGTCCTTGTTTTTCGGTTACGCGAGCGGATTTAAAGGAGTAAATAAAGTTGAAAAGAATGGCAAATAAAGGAATGACGTAAATGGCGGCGTAGGCGGCCGTCCACGAGATGCCGCAGAGGGTGAGTCCGCCGCGACAGTATTGGACTAAACTTGCCATGTACACTGTGGGCAAAATTGCGGTACATCCGAGTTCGATGAGGTTTACGAACGCGGCGAGGACGATGGTTCCGCCTAATGCCGTGGCGAGAAAACGGCGATCGCGATTCGATTGTTGAAGGTGACGAACGATGGAACTCGCCCGTTTGGTGATGGCAAGTTGCTGCTCTTTGGAAAGTGTCAAAGAAATATTCTTTTTAAAGAAAAAGTAGTCTTTGATATTAATGAGTCCGGCAAGGGTTACGAGAATACCTAAAATCATTAAAACCCAACTTCCGTATCGTTCGATAAATACCGATCCGACCGATACCATCAACATAATGAAAATAAAATACATCACGGCGGATGTCGCGATAAAAGTCGTTCCCACGATCGTCATATTACGACGACTTTTTGTATACGTCAGCAAAGAAAGTAAGATGATTAAAACGGTAAACGCACAGGGATTAAATCCATCTGCTAAAGCCACTGTGGAAACAAACAATGGGAATGGAAGTTGTCGCGCGAACTGCTGGACGAGGGCGTCTGGAACTAAAGTCACGAATCCAAACAAGCTCAGGATTAATACTGCAAAAAAACCGCCAAACCAGTAACGTTTTTTTTGTGATGTTTTTAAGTAAGGGCGCACGAAAGGATAACTGACGAGATAAATTCCCGACAAGCTAAAGACGTACCACGGCAATCCAGACGTATTTCGAGAGGCATCTTCGGGTAGGACGATATCGATATTGGCTTCGTTTTCGATCGCTCGAATAATTTGGTTGCGATAGCCAGCATATCCGTGATAAACCGGGTTGTATTCGAGTTCGCCGTCTTCTTCGGTATAGCCGATAAAGGACATCTCGCCGACAAAGGTTCGAGGAACTGCGGCGTTGGCGATGCCGTACTCTTGACGAAATTCTTCCCAAATTTGAGAGTGTTGCGTGACCTCGTAAGCCATTACTTCGACTTCGTCGTAAGTTTCGTCGATGTATTCCATCAACGGTTCTTGTTTCATGCAGTGGGGACAGGTGGCACTGTAAAAAAAGTAAACATCTAGCACGTCGTCAGCCGCGCGAGCCGTACCGGGTAATACGGCAAACCACAATCCGATCAATAAGAGAAAAAACAGTATAAATTTGACAACGCGATCGAATCCCATTCTCATATTTACTCTCCCTGCAATGCGAGTTGCGACTTTTTTCAAGACCCTCGATCGGACTCGAGTAGACTGGCTAAAAAAATCGATTCTCGACCGTGGTTGAGAACGTTGCTAAAACACGTCGAGAATCATGACTGACGACCGACATCGGTAAATTGAGATCGGGCATCCGAACAAAAAAATCGATCGCCCTCGTTGGCAATCCTCGATCGACTCCTTAGTCGCTCGTTCGACTCTCAAAAAGACGACCGGTCGATTTTCGAGAGCGTCACGATTCGGGCGTCTCGACTTCGGCGTCTGCGAGATCTCTATTTAATTTTAAGTCGTCTTTTCTCGAAAATCGATCGCGATATCGATAAGATTTTTAAAGTAAATATGAGTTATTGAATTACACAAAAATTCACGATAATTAACTCAGACGAGCCGTCAAATTTTCATAAATTAAAGAAATGTGGCGTATTGACCCATTGCCCCTCTTCGACCGTGCGATCTTTAGATTTCTTGGTATTGTCGTCACGGTTGGGGGTCGCACCGAGGCGTCGAGAGCGAGTGTCTCGCTCTCCAAAACGGTGAATCGACGATCGCGATCGCAGCCCCGCAACACCGAGCGTACGAACGACGTCGCAATGCTCAAAGAGCTGGCCGCCTCCCACGACACGCGGCGGTACGAACGCCCCTGACGCCGCCGCGTCTCGAGTTGTCCTCGGAAACCCGTCAAACTCTCCTGATGGGTTTAAGCGTATAATGGTGCGAACGTGTCAGCACGACGGTCAGATCGACTGTTGGAACGTTTTGAGGTGTTCTGAGTGCTGGGCTTGGGCTTCGAGATGAACCGACAGGCGATCGCAAACCAACTCACACAGTTGAAACACCACCGGATCGCTGATTTCGTAATACACGCTGACCCCTTGGGGCGTCCGCTGGATAAAACCAGCCTGGGTGAGAATTTTTAAGTGTTTCGAGACGTTAGCTTGACCGAGTCCCGTTGCCTCAACAATTTCGGAAACGTTCTTCGTCCCCGACTTCAACGTACAGAGAACGAGCAAACGGCTGACCTCCGACAACACTTTAAAGTAATCGGAGACTTTCGCCAGGGCCGCAATAGAAGTGGATTGCATCTGTCTTAATTTTCGTACTATCTTAAGTTATTGTTAACATCATATTGTCATATAGGTTTAGAATCCGGTGGCTCGGGAGACGGTTTCGCTGCAAGATTTTCGCTTTGCCCCGAGACTCGCTAGGATCGAAACAGTTTTCAACGCATCGAACGCAAACGTTCGAGATCGACAACTAGGGAGAAGATTTCAATGGATCTGGTATCGCTCCAGAACGGACTGGACAATATTTCGTTCGCTGTTCTGTTTGCCACCATGTTGGTCTACTGGGTGGGCGCCGCCTTTCCCCGCATTCCATACCTGCAAGTTTTGGGAACGACGGGTATTGCCGTGGCGAACCTCTGTATCGCGACCCTCTTAGGAGCGCGATGGCTCGAAGCCGGTTATTTTCCGATCAGCAACCTGTACGAATCCTTATTTTTCCTAACCTGGGGGCTGACGGCTATCCATCTCGTGGCGGAATACACCAGCCGCAGTCGTCTCGTTGGGGTCGTTACCGCACCGGTGGCGATGGGCATCACGGCCTTCGCGGCGTTAACCTTACCGGACACGATGCAGGTGGCGGCGCCGTTGGTTCCCGCCCTCAAATCGAACTGGTTGATGATGCACGTCAGCGTGATGATGATTAGTTACGCCACTTTAATGGTGGGTTCGCTGCTGGCGATCGCGTTTTTGGCCGTTACGCGAGGGCAAAATGTAGAACTGCGGGGAAGTTCGGTCGGGACTGGAGCGTTCCGCGATCCCAAACGTCAAATTCAGACCCCGCACGCTAACGCGTCTCGAGTTGAGGCGACGGTCGAAACCTTCAGCGCCGACAACCTCGGCGGTGGCGTCGCCACGGTCGATCGCGTCGCGACAGCACCGAAAACGGTCGCTCTCTCGCCCCAACGGTTGAATTTGGCAGATACCCTCGATAACGTCAGTTACCGGATTATCGGCTTGGGCTTTCCCTTGCTGACGATCGGTATTATTGCCGGGGCAGTCTGGGCTAACGAAGCCTGGGGAACGTATTGGAGTTGGGACCCCAAAGAAACTTGGGCCTTTATCACCTGGTTGGTCTTCGCGGCGTACCTCCACGCGCGAATTACTCGGGGTTGGCAAGGTCGTCGTCCTGCGATCCTCGCTTCGGCGGGTTTCGTGGTGGTTTGGGTCTGTTATTTGGGCGTTAACCTCCTCGGTAAAGGGTTGCACTCCTACGGCTGGTTCTTCTAGAACGTCCGATCGGCTCGGGTCGAAATTCGCTTGGAACCCCGGTATCTTGACGGATATCGGGGTTTTTAGGGTTTTGGGACGCGATCGCGGTTCAGCCTCTGCTTGGATTTATATTGTTTTTATTCGATAGGACTAGCACGAACAATCGATTTTAATCTATGGTTAAGATAGAACCGAACGTTCGAGCCTCGTTCGTCGCGTCAAACTGTCCGACTGCCCCATCGACTCGTCGAGAGCCGAGGGGCAATTTAGAAGACATCGCGACCCTGTCACGAAAAACATCATGATTCAAGCCACTCTCCACCAACTGCACGTTTTTGAAACCGTGGCTCGCCACGGTAGTTTTACTCGCGCTGCTGAAGAACTCTCGATTACTCAACCGACGGTTTCGACCCAAATCAAACAACTGACCAAATCGATCGGACTTCCCCTGTTCGAGCAAATTGGCAAACAACTGTATCTCACAGAGGCGGGAAGGGAACTCCTAGAAACCTGTCAAGACATTTTCACGAAACTTTCCAATTTCGAGATGACCGTGGCAGACTTGCAGGGGAAAAAGCGAGGACAGCTGCGCTTGGCGGTAGTCACGACGGCCAAATACTTCGTTCCGCGCATTTTAGGCTCGTTTTGTCAGCAATATCCCGATGTCGATATTGCACTGCAAGTGACGAACCATCAAAAATTAGTGCGTCGGATGTTAGAGAACCAAGACGACCTCTATATTCTCAGCCAACCGCCCGAAGATCTCGATCTCGTGGCTCGACCGTTTCTCGACAATCCGCTCGTCGTCGTGGCCTCTTCGACGCATCCTTTAACCCAACGCCAGCGGGTTTCGATTTCAGCGTTACAGGGAGAAACGTTTATCATGCGGGAACCCGGTTCGGGAACGCGGCGAGCCGTGCAACACCTGTTCGAGCGCGAGGGAATTTCGGTCAACGTGCGCTTGGAACTCGGGAGCAACGAAGCCATCAAACAGTCGGTCGCTGGCGGTTTGGGCATTTCGGTACTGTCGGCTCACTGTTTGCTTCCCGAGTTGGTCATCGGCGATCTCGCGATTTTAGAGGTCGATCGCTTCCCGATTCCCTGTCGCTGGTACGCCGTTCACCTCCAAGGAAAACAGCTTTCCGTTCTCGCGCGATCGTTCCTCGACCATCTGCTCTCTGAAAGCCAAAACATCCCCACCGTCGAGAACTTCGTGAAGAAACACGCGTTGCAATTGAGTTGACGATCGCCGACTTAAGCGATCGATCGCACGGTTGCGACTAACGCCTCGATCGCCAACACGTGTTCTCGGTTCGCCCGATCGATCTGTTGGGTCGTCGCGGCCATTTCGTCGATGGCGCTTTGGATGTCGTCGAAAATCTCGGAACTGTTTCGCGCCATCTGCACGCCGGAATCTGCCGTTTCGTTGCTGTCTTCAGTGGCGTTAGCCGTGCGACGAATTTCGTTTTGAATCTCGGTTATCAGCGTGCGAATTCGATCGGATGATTGCTGGCTTCGATCGGCCAGTTGGCGAATTTCTCCGGCCACGACGCCGAATCCCTTCCCCGAGTCCCCCGCCCGTACTGCTTCTACCGCAGCGTTCAACGCGAGCATATTCGTTTGGGCGGCGAAATCTCCCACTAACTCGACGATGGTACTGACGCGATCGATACTCTCGCTCAATTGACCCATGCGATCGACGATCTCGCGAACTTGTACTCGCACTTGCTGCGTTCCGTCCAACGCTCGCTCGACGGACGACGCCCCCGTTCTCACTAACTCTAACGACTGTTGCATACACTGTCTCGCCGCCCGAGCCTGCTGGGACACCCGATCTGAAGATAACTGCAATCCTTCAATTTGCTGCAACGCGTCTCGTACTAATTCCTGTTGGCGCTGTTTCTCTTGCAGCGCTCGATTTTTCAACGCCAGCAGCGCGTTAGTTTCCTCGATTTGCTGTTCTAACTTCCTCGCTTGTTGGATCGATCGCTGGGCGAAAGGACGCAACAGTAAAACCGTCGCCCCAGTTCCGACGACCGTGACACCTACGATCGTCCAACTGAGGGCCGTTAAATCCCGATAAATCGGTTCGTAGAGTTCCTGACGACGTATCGCGATCGCCAGACCCCAAGTGCTAGCTTCTACGGGCGCGAACGCCACCACTTGCGGCGTATCGCCGGGAACGATCTGCGTACCGCTCTCGCCGTCCGCCACAGCTTGCTCGATGGCTGTTTGAAGCGCCAAGTCTGCCACCTCGTCGTATTGCGAGAAAAACAACTCGACGCGATCGTTGCGCCAAGTCCCGAGTGCTGTCGTTCCCGTTTCCCCGAGTCCCGTTCGATCGTCGACGATCTCTCGCAACCGAAATACGTCAAACAGCACCACATCCGTTCCGACGCGCTGTCCGTTCGAGTTGAGAATCGGCGCGCCGACAACGAGGTAGGATTGCCCCGACAAGGTAACAGGATCGCGCACGAGTGACGTTTGCGCGGTTGCGGGAGGAACGACCCACCACGCTCGAGGAATCTCCCGTCCGACGCTGACCGCCAAATTTCCCTCTTCGTTAAGGCGCGTAATACCGACCACTTCTTCGGATTGGTTGAGGGCGTCTGTTAAAATCCGCTGACTGGTGGTGACGAATTCCGAGCGATCGATCTCGCCGCGATCGTAGGCTTCGAGAACTTGGCGAGCGCGAGTGCGACTGGTAATCTGCATGGCGATGCTTTGCAGGCGGGAGAGCAATTCTTCAACGGTGAAAACGCGCGTTTGGGCGGCAAATTTTAATTCGCGGCGAGCTTCGACTTTTAACTGTCGCGACAGGGGAAAGACCGCCACCGCCGCAACGATCGCACTGACGAGGAAAATTCCGAGCGCCGATGCCGCAACCAGGTATCTTTGAAAATGTCGAGTATGGGCTTGAGAGGTTTTGTTCGTCTGCACGACTCGCGTTCCTAGAGGCTCTTTGCGATTTTTTCTTATTTTGTCTCGAATCTCTGACGGGGGAGCATCTTTCAGTTTAGAGGTAAGAGTCAAAAGTCAAGAGTCAAGACACTCTGCCCTGAGTCCACACTCTACCCTCTTCCTTCTGCACGCTTCACCGTCAAGGGGGAGCAGGGAGAAACTTTTTAACTCTTCACGGTTTGTCACTGTTCTCTATTCCCGATTCCCTGTCAACTATCAACGGTCAACGATCTATTACGATGGATTTTCCTACCTACCAACCTCCTTTCTGGCTCAGTAACGGCGTTGTCATGACAGCGTATATCGCATTGCGATCGCGTCGGACTTGGGAAAAGACGATACGCGAGAGCGCCCCATCGCAGCGGGAAGTCGAGTTTGTGGGAGCCGGGGGAACGCCCCTTTACGGCCGCGTCGCCCTTCCCGACAACCCGAAAGGAACGTTCGTCGCGACTTACGGGATCGTAGGAAGTCTCGACGATCAGTGGTATCTGGAACTGTTGCGGCGCAAAGCGTATCGTCTGGGCTACGCGGTGGTGACGTTCGACTGGCGAGCCCACGGACGAACGGGGTTACTTTCTCCGGCGCTGACGTCAGACGGACTGTATGAAGGAGAAGATTTCCTGAGAATTGCAGCGAAGGCGTTGCAGTTGGGATGTCCGGCACCGATTTGGTTTTCGGGCTATTCGTTAGGGGGTCAACTGGCACTGTGGGGGGTTCGCATCGCCGAGCGAGAGCCGGAACGGTTGGCCGATTTACCCAACGCTGAGGCGGTGTTACGGGGGTTGGGGGGCGCGGCGACGATCTGTCCGAGTCTCGATTCGACGCGATCGCTGACCTATTTAACGTCGCATCCGATCGGCCGGTATTTGGAAAAGTCCATCGTCCGACAGTTGAAAAAACTCCTACACCAGTTAGAAGCGGCTCGTCCGGGGACGATCGATCCCGACGCCATCGCTCGAGCTGATAGTATTTGGGGATTCGATCGCGAATTCGTCATTTCGCCGTTAGGATTCGAGTCGGTCGAAGCCTATTACGCCGCTAGCAGTCCGCTCCCTTGGCTCGAGGAACTCGAACATCCGACGCTGATTCTCTATGCTGCCGACGATCCCCTCTTCGACCCGACGATCCTGCCCGACCTTCAAAGTGCTTGCGCCGTGAATTCGGCGGTCGATTTGTGGCTGACCGACCGGGGCGGTCACGTCGGTTATATTGCCAGCGATCGCGCTCGACGTCAGGCGGGAGACGAAGATTGTTGGTGGGCGTGGAATCGAGTTCTCGAGTGGACGGAGGCGAGGGGGCGGACGTCACAATAGGTATAACCGATGCGAGATCGGAGGGTGCGATCGCCAGGCCGGTCGTCGAACCGGCAGATCCTATCTCGAGTTTGATTGAAGTTGGCTATGGGGCAACGATCGTGAAGAAAGCATTTTTAATCTTGGGCGAACTCAACAATGAAGATATCGATTGGCTCGCTCGCCAAGGTCGCAAGCGCACGCTCGAACCTGAAGAAACGCTAATTTTCGAGGATCAGCAAATTAGCGCCTTGTATTTCGTGTTGAGGGGGGAGTTCAGCGTGGTTCTCGATCCGCCCGTCGATCGCGAACTCGCTCGCATTTCTACCGGAGAGGTCATCGGTGAAATTTCGTTTGTAGACAGCCGGTTGCCCATCGCTACCGTCAAGGCGATCGCCCCGTGTGAAGTGCTGGAAATTCCTCGATTTCGATTGACGTCGAAGCTCAACCAAGATTTGGGGTTTGCCTCTCGCTTTTATCGCGGGCTATCGCTGTGTTTGTGCGATCGGATGCGGGCAACAGTGCGCCGTCTCGGGTATGGAACTGCTTTAGACGCCCCAGAACTGTCGAACCCCAAACCGCTCACCCTCGACCCGCAGGATTTAGATTTGGTACGGGCGAAGTTTCAATGGCTCGTGCAACAAACGCGATGAGGAGAGGAGTCGAGGGGCGATCGATCTCCTCGTCACGCTTCGATCGTTGGGGTGCGGTTAACTTTGCGGCTCGAAGTCATCTTTCGCAGCTCCACAAACCGGACAGACCCAATCGTCGGGAATATCCTCAAACGCCGTACCGGGTTCGATGCCACTGTCGGGATCGCCTTTTTCGGGATCGTAGACGTAACCGCATACTGTGCAGACGTATTTAGTCATGGTTTGAGTTGCCATAGAACAGTTTTGAAGACTACGGTTTCATCCGTAGCGCGGGATGTCCATCGAGGCTGCAAACTTCAGAAAGATTTAAAGGTTTACGAAGTAGCTCGCAACTCGTCTAATCGCGTTAACACGTCTTGGCTGTGAATGGAGGGATTGACTTTCACGAATCGATCGCGCAGCATCCCGTCAGGATCGACGATAAAGCTGTGACGTACCGATCGCGAATAAATCCAAGATCCGTAAGCTTTGCTAACGCTGCCGTCCACATCGGAAAGTAGGGGAAATCGCAAGCCTTCCGAGTCGCAGAAGTCTTCGTGGGAATTCACGTCGTCGGCACTAATGCCGAGAATTTGTGTGTTGCGATCGCGATATTCGGGTAAGTCTTGTTGAAAGCGTCGCGCCTCGAGCGTGCAACCGGGGGTAAAATCGGCGGGGTAGAAGTACACCACCACCCACTGACCCCGATAGTCGGATAGCGAAACCTCTCCGTCTCCGGTATTTGTGGGTAAGGTAAACTCGGGAGCAGGTGCGTTCAGCGGTGGCAGCGTTCCCCCCATCGCCGACGCCGGTTGCGCGATCGCCCCCCAGACGGCGACAATGGCGAGACAACTCGCCCAGGTCAGTTTCAAAATCAGTTGTAAAAGATTGCGACGAGATTTCATGGGTTCTGTAAAATATCCGAACGATCGGTTCGATTACTTCATATAAGTTTACATTTTTCGCGATGACGCTTGCAGTTCTGTCTCTTCCCGATGCTGACGCGACACGCCGTTTCGGGGTCAAGTTGGGAAAACATATCCCGCCGTTGACGACGTTACTCCTCGAAGGGGAGTTAGGCAGCGGTAAAACGACGCTGATTCAGGGAATCGGCGAAGGTTTGGGGATTTCTGAGGCGATCGTCAGTCCGACGTTTACCCTGATTAACGAATATCTCGACGGTCGGGTGCCGTTGTATCATTTCGATTTGTATCGGTTGCAGCCTGAAGAGATCGAAGATTTGCAACCGGAAGTTTATTGGGAAGGTGCAGAAGTTCGACCGGGAATTACGGCGATCGAATGGGCCGACCGTCTGACATATTTACCGAACGTTTACGTTCGTATTTGCTTGAAACACGACGGAAACGCTCGCCAAGTAGAACTTTCTGCTGTGGGAGAGATTCCAGATGGGCTAAACGCCTATTTTTGAGCTTGAGTTTCCTCGATCGCAGCGATCCCCCGGTATTCGATCGATCCCGAAGGCGGTTAAATACTGTGCGTTTCAATTTAAATCTCGGGATGTTGCAGTACTGCTGCTGCAATGCAACTATCGTTGCACGACACGAACGCTCTCTCATCGGAAACGCGACGAGGAAGGCGATCGCGTGTTAGATTGACACGCCAATTTCTCAACCCGAGTGAAATCCGGTTGCAATCATGTTGCAATGCAACTTAACTTCACGCGATCGTCTCGAACCTGACGCACGAACCTCCCCAGTACAGCAGATGTTTAAATAGCGTACTGGGGAAGTTCAGCCGAAATTTAAGCTTACGCTAGCGTTTTGTTAAAATTACTCGTCTTCCCACACTTCAACGGCTAACAGCTCGCTGAGGGGATCTTGCATGGAGAACTCGAATTCAAGCAGTTCTTGCTTGAGACGGGGCCACTCGTCGCCAAACAGGAAGGCGACTTTCCAAATGCGATCGCTAGGTTGAACGACCTTAGAATCGACGAGCGAGCGTACTTGACGCTGCATTTTCACCATAGGATGAATTACCTGATGGTTCATACGACCTCTTGAATTGTTCAAATCCTCTTGACTTTATGGGGTTGCTAGAGCGGCGCTTGATGAGTTCTTGCTTCGACAAAAAGCGCCGACAAATTTCCAATACTATACTTATACCTGAATTCACCCCGATTTGACAAGCACTGTCGGAAAAAAAGGCGAAATTTTAGGCACTCGCGCCGATAATTGGGTTTGATCGATAACAAAAACTAATCCAACAGAAAGGGAAAATGCTAATTTTCTCAACACTTGCTCTCTTTGTGGAAAGAATACGAAAAAGTCGGCGATCGCGCTTCTGCGAAAATCGCCCCAAAATTCCGTCACGACGTTCTCTCAAAAGGACGAACGATCGTCGTGGGGGAATTGTCGAGAGCGATCGCGAATCCACTCCGAGACAATGGCATTGACTTCTTCGGGGGCTTCGTCTTGGGGACAGTGTCCGACACCGTCTAACACGATAAAGCGATCGACCGCCTCGTAGTTCTCGAGCGATCGCGCCAGTTCCAGGGGTTCCCAGGGATCCTCTGCTCCCCACAGGATCAGCGTCGGACAGGGGAGGCGATCGAGTAACTCTTCTGGAAGCGGACCTTGAGAATAGCGAGTAAACGCCACAAAAACATCGCTAGCGCGGGGATCTTTTGCTGGAGCCAGGAGGAGTTCGACGAGTTCTTCGGTGACTCGATCGGCACGTTTGTACGCCTGCAAAAGAATATTCCGAACCGTTTTCGGCGTCGCCAGTCGCGCGAAGAAAAAGTCGCCGATGGGTTTAATTCCCAGTAAATTTTGCAACAGCGGCGCACCCATGCGTTTCAACCAAGATCGATCGGTGCGTCGTTTGTCGTGAAGCAGGCGCAACGAACAATTTAATTGCACCACGCCGCGTACGAGATCGGGATGCATCACCGCCGTTTGCATGACGACGATACAGCCGATCGAATTTCCCACGAGAAACGCCCTATCTGCGACAATTTCGCGACAAAAATCGGCCACTAAATCGCCCCAGGTTTCAAACGTGTAATCGATCGCCAAACCGGGAGTGGGTTTGTGAGATTTCCCGAATCCCAGCAAATCTAGGGCGTAAACGCGGCAAGATCGAGCGAGAACGGGAATGTTATCGCGCCAATGACCGAGTGACGCCCCGAAGCCGTGAACCAATACGACCGCCGGGCCGGTATCGCCCGCTTGTTGGTAGCAAATGCGAAAACCGCGCCAACGCCAAAAGCGATCGACCTCGGTGGTGGGGGGAGAACTGGCAGAGGAAACAGACACGATAGTTTACAAAACTTAACTTCCGTTCTTATAGTGTAGTTTCTTGCAGAAGGTTTCTTCACGGAAGTTCGATCGCCACAGTCAGATCCCCGTGTCGTTTTAATACCCGCGCCACGATCGCATCGGCGACACGATCGAAGGCTAAATCTACTGTCGCCGATCCCAGCGTAATTCCATAGAGTTTCAGGTGGTTCGACGCGGGCAGCAAACTCGGCGATCGCAAAGTCAAGCGGCGATTTTCGGCATCGGGAACCGGATTTAGGATAACCTGCAACATTTGAAATACCGTTCCCGTCGCCCAGGCTTGGGGGGAACAGGCCACCGGATAGGGAACGGGAGGGCGGCGATCGTGGCGATCGAGCCCACAAAAGAGTTCTGGCGGCCGTCCGTCGCTTTGGTGGCGAGTCATGTCGAACATGGCCTGCGCCACCTTAAGCGCACTGTCGAGATGTCCGATGCGACGCAACCCCAACGCGGCGATCGCGTTGTCGTGAGGCCACACCGATCCCAAATGGTAGCCGATGGGATTGTACGCCGGGGACTGGCTGCTGAGGGTACGAATGCCCCAACCGCTAAACAAATCCGGTTGCATGAGTCGAGATCCGACCGCTTGGGCTTTCTCGTCGTCGAGAATTTCCGCAAACAAACAGTGTCCTGGGTTGGAAGTCAGGCTATCGACGGGGTTTCCGTCGCCGTCGAGGGCTAAGGCGCAATAACTCTCGTCTTCGAGCCAGAAATCTCGGTTAAAGCGCCGTTTGAGGTCTTCAGCGTCTTTACGCCAACGCTGTTGTAAATCGGGGCGATCGCATTTGGCCGCCAACTCGCTCGAGCGGATTTTCGCCGCGTAGACATAGGCTTGCACTTCGCACAAGGCGATGGGACCCGAGACCCGTTTTCCGTGGAGATCGACGATGCAATTGCCCGAATCTTTCCAACCCTGGTTGTCGATACCGCGATCGCTGCGCCGCCAATAGGTTAAATAGCCCGTTTCGCGGGACGTCGCATCGATCCACTCCATCGCAGCGACGGCGTTATCCCACAGTTGACGCAACGTCTCGACATCTCCCGTCCAGGCGTAATAGTCGGACAACAGCACCAACCACAGCGGTGTGGCGTCTACCGTTCCGTAATAAGGCGTATGGGGAATTTCTTCGCATCGCGCCATTTCCCCGAGGCGCAGTTCGTGCAGGATTTTACCGGGATCTTCATCGTGCCAGTCGCTCTCGCGCCGTCCCTGATAGCGGGCTAAAATTTTGAGAGTATCTCGGGCGATGAGGGGATCGAACATCAGGGTTTGCCAAGCCGCGATAATCGAATCCCGTCCGAACAGTGTTGAAAACCAAGGAATCCCCGCTGCGAGGACTTTTTCTTCTCCGAAAGACTGACGCAACACGTAAAGGTCGCGCTGTGCGCTGGTCAGAATGCGATCGACCTCCCGATCGTCGGTTTTCGGTTGGGCGGTTTGACTGCGCCAAGCATTCCAAGCCTCTCGGGCTTCCTGTTTCGCCTCAGATAACGTATTCGGAATCGCCACCGTCGGACTCGATCGCCGATTTCGCAGCAGGCGTACGCGATACCCGAGTGTTTGTTTAACGTGGGGATCGAGCGTCAGTTGCCAAATTGCCGTATTTCCGACTTTTCCGTCGGGAAGACGATGTTGGAAGTCGATTTCCGATTCCATCACTTCCCCGTCCAATCCTTCGTACGCAAATTGAATCCTACTGAGATCGGGATGGGCGACTAACGCTCGACCGCGTTGCGATCGCCGTTGGTACTGTCGGACTTCAAACAGATCCCGAAAATCCGCATCGACGCTAAAACTCAGTTGAACTGAAATCGGGTGGCTGTTGTAGTTCGTCACCTCGATTTCCTCGAACAAGCCGCCGCGAAGGACGAGATGGCGGAAAATTCCTAGGGTTTCCAACGGAATCCGTTCCCCGAAACTGGGATTGGTACAAGAGACCGTCATTTCCCCACCCGAGAGGGCTTCGCTACCCAAGAGAACCAGCGATCGCCCCTCGATTTGCAGTTCTCCGCGACTGAGAAACCGCGTGTCTTGACAAAACAAGCCCGTCATGCTAATCCGGTTCGTCTCGGGTTCCCCAGGCATCGGGGACGTAATATTTCCGAGTCGATCGGTGACGAGAAAAATATCGTCGTCTTTAAGAACTAACGTCGGTTGGCGGGGTTCGCCTTCGGCTTCGGGCCAGCGAACTTGTTCCCAAGACGGTACGTATTGATGACTTAACAACTTCTCAGAAGCCATTGTTGGGTCGTTCGAGAGGGGGAGCAGGGGAGGGCTTCTTCAGTGAAGAGGGGAAAGGGAAGAATCAAGAGTGGGGAGTTCTCCTCATCCCCTCTTCACTGGTGACTGTTTTTATCACCTCATCATCTCAAAATCACGCTGCGGTTTTGCTGGTCGCTGCGGGGGTGCGGCTTGGGGTGTCGAGAGGCGAGATCCCCCACTGGCAGGCATGGCGAAGGTGCAAGAAGAACAGAACCATTGAAGTTTGCTCGATCGCACGTGCTGCAACATCGATTTTCCACAGCAGGGACAAGGTTTCACAGCCATGTTGTTTCTCTTTTCATATTAAGCGGCTAAGGTCGGTTCGCTCACAGCGCGGCCGTTGCGAGACCAGAACTCGTTCAGGACTTTTTGATACGCCGCTTCGTATTTCTCCACCATGCTGGAGACGCTGAAATGGCGTTCGACGAAATCCCGACAGTTTTCGCGATCGAGATCCTCAACGAGAGAAACGGCATCGACAGCATCTTCGACGGTTTCGCAAATAAACCCAGTTGCGCCGTGGGCGACGATTTCCGGAACCGCGCCCCGTTTGAAGGCGATAACGGGGGTTCCCGCACACATCGACTCGATCGAGACCAATCCGAACGGCTCTTCCCAAGTAATGGGAAATAAGGTGGCCGTGGCGTATCCCAACAACCGCACTTTATCGCTATGGGACAGTTCCCCGTGGTATTGAATTTGTCTGTCGTCGAGATGGGGGGCAATTTCTCGCTCGAAATAGGCGAGATCGACCGGATCGACTTTTCCGGCAATTTTCAGCGTCCATCCGGTTCGTTTGGCGATTTCGATGGCGTGGTGGACGCCTTTTTGGGGAGACAGTCGCCCTAAAAAGGCCAAATACGGGGGATCGTCGGCGGGAACTTCCACGAAGGGATAACTCTCGGGATCGATGCCGTTGTGAACCGTTCGCACGTAGTTAAGATTGGGAATGCGCTGCTGTTGCGCGTCGCTGATACTGATAAACGGTTGATGTCGGTAGTGTTGGAATACTTTCTGGTTTTCGCGAGTAAAGCCGTTATGCAACGTGTGAACGACGGAAGTTTTCAACATCTCGGCATAAGGTAGTGCCGGATAGCTGGTGTGGAAGTGAACGATGTCGAACTCGCTGGCGGCGTCTAAGACGCGCTTGTATTGAAGGACTGCATAGACTTCGGGTTCGAGGGTTTCGGGATCGAGACGCAACGCCTTCGGACAAATGGGTTCGAGGTGGGCTAGGGTTTGGGAATCTCCCGAGGCAAAAAGCGTCACTTGATGACCGCGTCGGACGAGTTCGTCCGTCAGATGTCCCACGACGAGTTCGATTCCACCGTAACCGGGAGGAGGGACACGCTCCCATAACGGTGCAACTTGAGCGATACGCATAGCTGTTTTTCTCTCCTGTAAGCGATCGAGGACACAATCGAATTGCCGTCGATCGGCGATGAATTTAACGAGGCGAAACCGATACGAATTTCGCGGGAAATTCGGAACGAACAAACGGTCGCGTTCGCCTGGGGGTTGAGTTGGAAAAGTTTCGTACGAGCTGACTTAACCGAAAGCGCCTAAGGGCATCGTGACTGCCTCCTGGAATGAATTAGGCTATCGGGAGTTGCGGCATTCCCATCAAACCGGCAATGGTTTGTGAGTTGGGAGAAACAATGCGTCACACTCCGCCAACGATCGAAATTGTTACCGATACCCTTGCAAGCTGTCGAGGGCGGTTAACCGAACGGAAGCGGTCGATCGAGCGAAGCTTTTCCGCGATCGAAAGCAACCGTTTAAGATAGAAAATGCAAGTTGTGGCGATCGAAAGGCTCTAGATCGGAGACGATCGATCGCGCCGCTTTATCCGTTAAGCTCGTAAAGTTCCGTTTTCGATCGAATTGCCCATGTCACCCTCAGCGTCCCAATCAGCCGAAGCCGTGGAACAACAACCGATTCGCCTGCCCCGTACCAGCGAATCGGACAAGCTCAAACGCATCCGTCACACCGCCTCTCACGTCATGGCGATGGCGGTACAGCGGTTGTTTCCCGAAACCCAAGTCACGATCGGCCCGTGGACTGAATACGGGTTTTACTACGATTTCGATCGCCCGGAACCGTTTACGGAAAAAGATCTCAAGGCCATCAAAAAAGAGATGGTCAAAATTATCAAGCAAAAACTGCCCGTGATTCGGGAAGTGGTGACGCGAGAAGAAGCTGAAAAGCGCATCACCGAGATTAAAGAACCCTACAAACTGGAAATTCTCGGGGATATTAAACAAGATCCCATTACCCTTTACCATTTAGGCGATCGCTGGTGGGATCTCTGCGCCGGTCCTCACGTCGAAACCACCGGGGATCTACACCCGAAAGCCTTCGACCTCGAAAGCATTGCCGGGGCGTACTGGCGCGGCGACGCCAACAACCCGCAACTGCAACGGATTTACGGGACGGCGTGGGAAACCCCCGAACAACTCAAGGAATACAAACGCCGTAAAGAAGAAGCCCTCAAGCGGGATCACCGCAAAGTCGGTAAAGAACTGGGGCTGTTCGTCTTCTCTGATGCTGTCGGCCCCGGTTTGCCCATGTGGACGCCGAAAGGCACGATCCTGCGATCGACCCTGGAAAACTTCCTCAAAGACGAACAGCAAAAACGGGGCTATTTCGGCGTCGTTACCCCCCACATCGCCCGAGTGGACTTGTTTAAAACCTCGGGACACTGGCAGAACTATAAAGAGGATATGTTCCCGTTGATGGCGGACGACGAAGAGGCGTTACACGCCGAACAGGGATTCATCCTCAAACCCATGAACTGCCCGTTCCACGTGCAGATTTATAAAAGCGAACTGCGCTCTTACCGCGATTTACCGTTGCGCCTCGCGGAGTTTGGTACGGTTTACCGATACGAACAGTCCGGAGAACTGGGGGGATTGACGCGAGTTCGCGGCTTTACCCAAGACGATTCTCACCTGTTCGTCACCCCCGACCAACTGGAAACGGAGTTTCTCAACGTCGTCGATTTAATTTTGTCGGTGTTCGAGAGTTTGCGCCTGCGTCAGTTTAAGGCGCGATTGAGTACCCGCGATCGCTCCTCCGACAAATACATCGGTTCCGACGAAGCCTGGGACAAAGCCGAAGACGCCATCCGCCACGCCATGAACGCTAAAGGCATGAGTTACTTCGAGGCTCCCGGCGAAGCCGCGTTCTACGGTCCCAAACTCGACTTTATTTTCCAAGACGCTCTCGAACGGGAGTGGCAGTTGGGAACGGTACAAGTCGATTACAACCTACCCGAACGCTTCGAGTTGGAATACGTCGCTGAAGACGGTTCTCGCCAACGTCCGGTCATGATTCACCGCGCGCCGTTCGGTTCCCTAGAACGGTTGATCGGCATTCTCATCGAAGAATATTCGGGCGATTTCCCCCTGTGGCTGGCACCGGAACAGGTGCGGTTACTGCCGGTGAGCGATGAATTTTTACCCTTCGCCAAAGATGTCGCGGCGAAAATGTTACAAAGTGGAATTCGCGCCGCCGCCGATACCAGTGGCGAACGCCTCGGAAAGCTAATTCGCAACGGCGAAAAAGCGAAAATTCCGGTGATGGCGATCGTCGGTGCGAAAGAACAGGAAGCCAATAGCTTGAGTATCCGCACTCGCGCGTCTGGGGAATTGGGTTCGATGCCGGTTGACGAGGCGATCGAGAAATTAACGGGAGCAATTGAATCTCGCGGCGATTTTTAAAGCCGAAATCAAGAGAATCTTGAAACCCCGGTTTTTAGTCAAGACCGGGGTTTTTCAATGCTGAAACTTTTTCGGAAACGTTGGGTGCATCTCAATGAGTGCAAAAACATCAGTTTTGCAAAAACATCAGTTTGGGGTGGCAAAATTCCCGATTAGCACTTCCGGTATAAGATCCCCGGCATCTTGGAGATGCCGGGGATCTGGAAATTGAGTGCGCCCAATTCGATGAATTTACATTTTTGAGATGCACCCGAAACGTTTCTCTGGGCTGTGCTATAACAGAACTGTATTAAAAATACAAATCCCAGATCGGTAAATGGTTGCCGGAGATCTGGCTCGAATCTCAATACAGATTGTATGTGTTTTGTCAATCCTAGATCTCGAAAAGTTTTCTGCACCACTTAGATAACAGAACTATTTTAAAAATACAAAAGTGGTTCTAAGAATCAATTGTTGAATTTTTAAATTTTATACGAAATCCGAATCTCAAACACTGGTTTTACCCAGCCAGACAAGCCCCTCTCTGTGTCCTCTGTGTCTCTGTGGTGAATAAAACACTCCTCGAATAACCCAACAAAGAGATTTCAAACTCGACATTATCAAAATTATCGGTTTAACTGGAATCTCGATTTTGTTAAGATAAAGCCAGTCTTTGCCCTCTCAACTAAAAACCCTGGACACGAACCCTATGAATCCCGATACGTTAATGCAATCGCTCCAAACTGGTTTTCGCGTGACGATCGGTGCGGCCAGTTCCGCCATCGAGAGTTTGCAAGATCCCCAGAAGCGAGAGGAGAACCTGCAAACGTTCCAACAGCAGGATTGGAACGCGGTTGTAGAAAAGTTAGCCGCCAAAGGTGAAGTGACCGAACAGGAGGCTCGCAATTTCGTCGATAGCCTGATGGGTCAGACCTCTGGGGGAACGACGACAGCCTCGACTTCGACGAGTGCGAACGCACCAACGACCGCCGCTCCGACGGGAACAGAAGCGGAGTTACAAGATTTGACAGCTCAAGTAGCGACACTGCGTCGCGAACTCGAACGACTTCGGGAACAGGATGCCCGATCGTAGTCGTTCGGTTTTATCGGACTCCTGCGAGATCGCTACGATCGCCTTGATATGGGAAGTAGAGACGTTGTACGATAACGTCTCTACTGCTTGTTTTTTAGAGGTGGCGATCGCGAAGCGGGAAAAAAATAACAGACGGTAACATTCGTTACTTCACATTGCCCGCTTCCTTGATTTAATAATTTGGCAAGAGTTAAGCTGGGCGCACTTGTTAACAGACTGCTCGACAGACAAGCTATCCGATCGAGTAATTAGTCGTTTTCCCAGGTTTCGGGGCCGATCAGGTCGCCAATGCGATCGCGTAACAAAAAGTCATGGTTTTCGAGTTCAGTTTCGACCGAAGACCATTCGCGAGCGGGAATATGTCGGCAGAGGGTATAGATCGGTTGTTGTCTGCTAACTGCGCCTTGCTGGACGAGCTGTGAGGCTTCGTCTTTAATTATAGCGATAGTATATCGAGCAGTTGTTGTAAAAGTCATAACGATCCCTCGTTTTCTTAGCTGGCTGGCATCAGGAACAGGTGAGACAGGATAGCCGATCTCGAACTCGTGACTAAGGGGCAATTGTGATTTTTTTATCGGCTAGAACCGGACAAGCAACAAGCCTTACACCCTGCGTTCGAGTAAAGCTTGGGTAAAGTGCTTGTAACCCATGATACTGAAATTATTTGGTTTTTTGTCCTTGTCACTTCCCAATTATACTCAAGTTTAATGAAGTTTAGTAAAGTTCGCTACCGCTGAGGGGCTGAAACTGCGAGTTTCGGAGATTTGCCGATCGCACGCTCGCTTTTTTGTTAACAGACGATCGCACGAGCCAAGCTTCCGACCGACGGGCTTTTCTCCTAAGCTAGAGGCTTGAGAGCAGACCACTGTAAGGGAGTTTTTCCAAACAAGGCTTCGAGGGCGATCGCTTGAGCTTCAGGCATTTGCCCGAACGAAAACCCCACTGGAAGCGAGAGCGGCAGCTTTTGACTAATTTGCTCCTGAGTATAGGGACTACCATAGATCGAAAACCCCACGAGATCGCCAGTTTTTAATAATTTATTAAGCCAGGTGTCGGCGAGTTCGGCGATCGCTCGACTACTGCCAAAGGGATTACCTCGGACGAAAACCTGTACGATTGTCGGTCGTCCCGTTCCCATTTCTGGAGGTTGGCAGTTACCACCGAGATCGACTAAATAAGGTGCAAATCCTTGTTGTTTGGGAAGTGCGATGGCAGGAGTTTGGTGTCCGAGAAAAGAACACCGCAACCAATCGTCTACGATAACGACATTGTATCCCGAGGACACTGTAGATAGGCGCTGTCCTTGACGGCGACCCGATTCTCGCAAGATCGATCGGGTGAGATCGAGCGTGTCTGGAGTGGCGATGCGATCGAGATCTTGCTGGGGCGACGTTGGCGAAAGGGGCTGAGAACAGACCTTCATTTTCGCCTGCCAAATGCGATCGAGGGATTGACAAAGGCGATCGCGAGAAATGCGTCCCGATTCGATCGCCTCGCAAACCGCCTGAATTCCCCCCTCGGGATCGCTAGGCATCAAGACGATATCAGCTCCCGCCTCGATCGCCAAAATCGGAGCTTCGTTCGCATCGTAACGTTTGGCGATCGCCCCCATCACCAAAGCGTCCGTCACCACCAACCCTTCAAAGCCCAGCTTTCGGCGTAACTGCTCCGTTAAAATCCGTTGCGACATCGTGGCTGGTTCGTCTGCGTCCCACACCGGAACTCGCAAATGGGCAGTCATCACAGCATCGACACCGGCGGCGACGACTGCTTTAAACGGCGGGAGTTCTACCGCTGACAGGCGATCGATATCGTGAGGAATCGTGGGAAGATGATAATGAGAATCGACGCTCGTATCGCCGTGACCCGGAAAATGCTTGGCCGTCGCCAACACTGAAAATCGCTGCGTTCCCCGTAAAAACGCCGTCGCCAACGCCGATACGACCTCTGGCGTTTCGCCAAACGATCGCACGTTAATCACCGGATTGTCGGAATTGTTGTTAACATCTACCACTGGGGCGAGAATCCAGTTTAACCCCGTCGCAACCGCTTCTCGAGCCGTCATCGCCCCCATCAGTTCGGCATATTCGATCGCTTTATCCCAATCCCGACGGGCAATTTCCGACAATGCCATCGGCGGCGGAAACCAAGTCGCCCCGGAAAATCGCTGTCCCACCCCTTCTTCGATATCCGCACACAGCAACAGGGGAATATCTGCCCACTCCTGTAGCTGCTGGGTTTTCAACCGTAACTCCGCCGCACTTCCGTCGATGAGTAACACGCCGCCGAGTCCGAGTTCGCCAATCCACCGCTGTAGGGTTTGACGTTGGGGTTCCCACGCCGGATAGCGAATTTGCGAATCGAATAAATGTCCCGATGCCCGAACCACAAACATCTGGGCGACTTGCTGTTGGAGGGGGAGAGTGTGGAACGGCGTTAAAGCAGTCATAGAACGTTCGGGGAATCGGTTGAGTCAATTGAAATTAATTGTATAGCAGCATCATTTAAATTGTGTGCCGACTCTATAAATGAAAAACTGGAGATTTAAGTCGTAAAGTTTTACTGCTTTGCAAGATCGACAATAAGACAAATTAAGCCTTCGATCTGAAACTTAAAATGCGATCGCAATCGTTTTAAGGCGCGATCGCATCTTGTTTAGCGCGATCGCGCTTGAGTGAATTTTAGGTTTTGAACGTTCTTTTGAGTCTGGCATCAATGTGTATCAAAACAAAATAAATATTTTCAATCGATCTAAATCTAATTTAAAAACAATAATTCATATAAAATTTAAATTCACACAAATCGATATTATCAATAATTAAAAAAAATCAATTTATATTCATACTTTTGGATAACAACAAATATGAGTGCTTAAAAAAAATGATTTCGATCGATACAAACATTTAGTCGTTTTGAAATCGAAAAAAATTCACGATTTTTTTGGAATTTGAATTTGCGCGATCGCACGCGTTTATATAAAAACACGAGTTTTAAGTAAATCGAATAGAATAAAAAGCTAAGTCAAATATTTTTGTCAAAAATATCAAATATAATAAATTTACTTTTTAAAAAATATTTTATTTTGTAGTTTTTATTTCTCGCCGATCGGACAAATAGTTGCTTTTTACGACTTAACAAAACGAGCAAACTGTCGTATTATTACAAACTTAAATCGACGAAACTCCTGATTTTTTATTGCTTATGTCCCAAAACCAAAAAATCAAGTGAGTCGCGATCGATCCATATTAAAATATGTTAAGATTCGATACTAACGTGCCATTTTTTTGCCTGGCAGATCGGGACTGAAGGATAACCGATCGATCGTTACAGCTCCCGATCTCCAAAATATACAGACCGACTAATCATGAGCCACCTTTCACAGCGATATAACCTCCAAATTGAAATTCGCGAATTTTTAAAACTTGCCGTTCCCCTCGCCAGCGCCCAAGTTGCTCAATCCGCAACAGGATTTGCCGACACCATTATGATGGGAAGAATGGGGCCAGAAATTTTAGCGGCTGGTGGACTCGCTTCAATCATTTTTATTTCGATTATGACCATGGCTAGTGGTGTCGTCATGGGAATCAGTCCGCTGGTTGCTGAAGCCTTTGGAGCGGGACAGAAAAAACGTATCGAACAAGTGGCTCGTCAAGGATTATGGTTGGGATTGTTAGTCGCGATACCGCTAACGATCGCCACTGGAAATCTCGAAACCATTCTCGCTCGTAGCGGACAAACGGAAACCACCGTAAAACTCGTTCGGACGTATCTCGATATCATGTCGTGGGGCTTATTTCCTGCCATCGGATTTGCGGCGTTGCGAGCGATAGTGGCTGCTCTGTCTCAAGCTCGTCCTGTCATGATAATTATGGTTTTGGGAACGGCATTAAACGTGACTGGAAACTATATTTTAGGATTTGGGAAATTGGGGTTTCCGAGATTAGAGTTAGCTGGCTTAGCGTTGTCGAGTACCTTAGCATTATGGGGAATGTTTTTAGCCCTAGCGATCTACGTTTTTGTACATCCAAAATTGAAATGCTATCGCATTTTTCAAAAGCTTCATCACATCAGACTACAAGTCTTAAAAGAGGTAGCATGGGTGGGCATACCTATTGGTTTATTTTCGGGATTAGAAGCTGGTTTCTTTTTAGTCATGATGTTTTGGATGGGAACATTAGGCACGGATGCCTTAGCCGCACATCAGGTTGTCTTTCAAACATTAATGGTCGTATTCATGGTGCCGTTAGGAATTTCTTATGCGACGACTGTACGAGTCGGACAATGGTTAGGACAACGCGATCGCACGGGAATTCAACAAGCTGCATGGGTGAGCGTGAGTGTCACTGCTCTATTTATGCTTGGAGTATCGATCGCGTTTTTACTCTTTCCCAAACAAATTATTGGCATTTATTTAGATGTGCAGAATCCTGAGAATGCAGTAGTGTTCGAGACAGCTTTACCACTTCTAACGATCGCCGCGATCGCTCAAGTTTTAGATGGCGTCCAAAAGGCAGTCTATGGATCGCTTCAAGGACTTCAAGACACGCAAATTCCCATGCTAACGAACGTACTCGGATATTGGGGTGTGGGTTTATCGGTCGGTTACGGACTGGCGTTTTATTTCAAGTTAGGAAGTATTGGACTGTGGCTCGGACAAGCCGTTGCCGTAACTGTCGTGGCGGGGTTGTTTATCTGGCGCTTCCAGAAATTGCTGTCGAATCTAATGTTTCATCACTTAAACGAGCGAGACGGACGCATATCAAAACTTTAAATCGATCTGTCGATTCCAACACGAATCGGCAGCTTTGTGGTTCGCTCCCATCGATCGGACAGCGTTCTAGATTAAGAAGAGATTTAAGAAAGATTATCTAAAATTTAAAAATTAGATGTTTGACTGTTAATTTACAGTTCGAGGTATTAGAGTAAAGACGTGTTTGTTTATTGCACGAAGGCAAGCTACAATGTCATCCGCTAAAACCTTTGAAAAAGCTGTCAAAAAAGCTGCGAAAAGCATCCTAGTCGATAAGGGAATCGATGTTAGCAATCGACGGGGAAGCAAAGAATTAAATTTTATCGTGCGGAAAATTGCTAGCGTCTCTTCGGGAAACTTACAAGATGCCGAGCAAAAGGGACAAAAGTTAGGTGAAAAAATCTCCGAATTGTCCCAACAGCGAGGCAAAAGAAATCTCGATCGTGGTGTAATCCGACAAATCGCTCTTGAAGGCGAATTTTTCCCGGTCACGAAATCCGATCGAAATGCAGCCTCGCCAACAACAGCGACATCAGAACCTGTCGCTACTTCTGCGACAGAAGCCACCGCCACCACAGAACCGGAATCGGAAATCTCCGTCACTGAAGAAACAGTTCCCGTAACCGAACCCCCCAGCGAAGCAGAACCCGAACCCGCTGAGGAAGCCACCGCCTCCACAGAACCGGAAATCTCCGTCGCTGAAGAAACAGTTTCCCTAACTGAACCCCCCAGCGAAGTGGAACCCGAACCCGCTGAGGAAGAGAGCGAGGTACGATCGCCAGAAGGCGAACCGTCTAATTCCGAAGACTCCGAATCCGAAGCAGAGTTAGAACAAAATACTCCATGACGAACATTCCCACTCCGCGCCTTCTCCTGTCCACCTTGCTACCCTATCTTAAAACCGCTGGGGCTTACGCTCGCGAGATTCAATCTCGGATCGGCGTCCGTCCACAGAAAGACTACCCGGAAAACGCCTTTGCAGCGGCGTTAAGCGATGCGGACTTGTCGGTTCAAAACTTCGTAGAAGTGGCACTGTTGGCGCATTTCCCGCAGGTGCGCTTTTTCGGCGAAGAACACGAACAGTCCGCCAATACCAAGTATTTTCGGGCGATCGATCTCGGGGAGGCGGGAGATTATCTCGTCACCCTCGATCCCATCGACGGAACCCGGTTTTATCTCGACGGACACCCTAACTATCAGGTGATTCTCTGCGTCCTCGATCGCGACGAATTTCAGGGGGTTCTGGCCTTGTCTCCCAGCGAAAACGCCTATTACTACGCCTTGCGGGGTGAAGGGGCGTTTCGAGGAACTCTAGACGACGCATTCGAGGCGGCGCAGCAGTTCCACATAGAATCCAAGCACCCGACGGTGTATTTGGGACTGGGATTAACCCCCATCGCACAGGCGTTAAAAGACCGCTATACCGTGGTCGATTTGGCGGTGGCTTACTCCCCAGACGTAGCGGTTCCCAATTTCAACAAAATGTTGGCGAACGAGTTGACGGGGGCGATTCTCGATTCCGGTAAGTTCATCGACGGCGCAGCCTTAGCGTTCGTGGCGCAGGAAGCCGGATGTATCGTCACCACTTTCGACGGTTCGCCGCCACCACCGTTACACGAATGCGACAACTACGAACGTCCCGGCCTTCTCGTGGCTGCTTCGGAAACGGTTCACCAAGATCTTCTCGAGGCGGTGCGTTCGCGATAGCGGTGCGTAGCACTTTCGCGATAGCGGTGCGTCGCACTTTCGATAAATCCCCCTGAAACCTCCCCCAAATCCTCCATTGGCGGAGGTTTAGCTTGTTTTGTGGAGGGAGCGATCGCCCTCACGATCGCCCGAGCCGCGTTATTAATAAATAAAAGACAGTTGGCGCAGTTGTCAGCGACGAACAACAGACGCCGCTGTTTTTGACTATCACTGTAATGAGGTTTACCAAAAAAGGGGGATTTGCGGTGAACGCTGCCGAACAAGCCAAAGACTTCCAAATTGCCAGTAAAATCGCGGCTGTGGTGAACGTGTTCAAAGGCGAGTTTCCCGATTTGCGATCGGATCTCAAACCTTGGACGAACGATCCCGAAACGCGAGAAATGCTCGATCCCGACTCGATCGACATGAGCTTTCACTTTCCCGGCTACAGTTTTCGGTGTCACAGCCGTAGCATTCTCATTCAAATTCGCTTTCATACCGTCGAATCCGAACCTCGCGCCATCGGTGTCGAAGTGGCCGGATTCAGCGGACTCGGCCGCCAATGGGTGTTTTCAACCATCGAAAACTGGCAGTTCGTCGGAAAAAAAGAACCCGTTCCCGACGTGCAAGAAAAACTCAAACATTGCTGTCGTCAAACCTTGGAAATCTTCAACCGTCCGAACGAATCTCTGGCGAGTTGATGACCCGTGAATTAACGATAGTCCTCGAACCTATCCCCTTTCGCGATGTCGATAGGGGATATCTCGATGTTTTTTTGGCTGGACTTACGCACTTAAGCGCTACCCACGTTAAATGTTAGAGGCTGGTGGGCATTGCCCACCCTACAAATAGAGTGAATGCGGTTGTTCTATTGGGAGTTATGCTGTTGTTGAACAAAATTAGCCCGCATTCAACCACATAGGAACAGGTGGGGGTTAGGGCGACGAATTGCCAACGAACCTATGTTAGAATTGCCCTATCCTGAGCGGTACGGCAAAGGGCGGAACGAGATTCCGAACCACCTGGAGGCACGACCTCTCAGCGAAAGGGAAACCCAACCTATAAGTCCTCTGAGTCGGTTCGTACACGTCGGACTCTAGGCGAAAGAAACTAACCAAAAGCCCCACAGCGGAAACGACTTGGGGGAGCAGTCCAGCCAAAGTTCTGGCTGTTCGGAGAGAATACCGCCTGTCGGGAGGGATAAGCCCTTCTAACCAAGACACCGCCACCTCGAGGGACGCAGGTGGAGGAGTATTCATGATTGCGATCGCAGCGCATCCAAAATCGCCATTTCGTAATCTTGAAACTGAGGCGATCGCTTGATATGATAGTCGCGATCGAGCGATAAATCCACGAAAACCTCTTCGCGAACTTGCCCCGGACGAGCGCTGAGAACGTAAATTCGCTGCGCCAAAAACACCGCCTCAGCGACATCGTGAGTAATCGTGAAAATGCTCGTTCCCGTGCGTTCCCACAACTCCAACATAAACTGCTGCATCGTCTCTTTCGTCTGCACGTCTAACGCCCCAAACGGTTCGTCCATCAGCAGAATTTTCGGCTGTGACGCCAACGCGCGAGCGATCGCCACCCGCTGTTTCATCCCTCCCGATAACTCCTTCGGTAAGGCTTTAGCGAACTCCATCAATCCCACTACATCGAGATAGTATTCCACCAACTGACGGCGCTCGAATTTAGACGCCCCTTGCAGTTCTAAACCAAACCCCACGTTATCCGCCACAGTCATCCAGGGATACAGTGTGTACCGTTGAAACACCATCCCGCGATCGCTTCCCGGCCCCGTCACCCGTTCCCCATCCACGAGAATTTCTCCAGACGTGGGCGTTTCCAACCCCGCAATCAGCCGTAACAGCGTCGATTTTCCCGACCCCGACGCCCCCACCGCACAGACAAATTCCCCTTGTTCCACGTGTAAATTGATATCTTTCAACGCCAACAAAGAACCGCGCGGCGTTTGGAATTCTTTGTGCAGGTGATTGACTTCTAAGTGCATGGTTTTTAACGGGACTTAAACGGTAAAAAAGGTAAAATAAAAGCAAAACCCTTGACTGACAAGGATTTAAGGTGGAGAGTGTCCCCATGAGAGAGACCACCCCAGCCGCTATGCCACCCTGCTTTGAGAAGTGGTGCAAGCGTTTCGACCCCGACTTCAAAACCCAAGCACAAAAAAAGGGGTTTAGACACTATTTGGGAGGATTACTC
>NZ_KB235962.1:407908-430463 GCF_000332355.1 Baaleninema simplex PCC 7105 | reverse complement strand
AGCCATGTCTTTTCGTTTTGTGGCATGGCTGAACGAGAATCGAGACCTGTTTGCCGCTCACAAAGCGCGTTTTGGCTTGGTTTGGGCTTGAAATTTGTTTAAGTACCGTTAAGAGGTTTTAAAAACGTATTTTTAGATGAATATTTTTTGTGTTATAATATTAATTTAAATTCGCTCGAGAGCAATTTTAAAAATTAATTTTTAAGTGGTGAGTTCCGGCAGATTTAACCTTGATGCTCGAACCCAAAGAGCGATCGATGCCGGAACACACCCTACACTTCTAATTCTCCGTGTCCTCTGTATCTGGTGTGACGAACCAACCTCACTTCATCGCCCACTTACAAGACAGCCGTAACGTCAGACGAAATAGTAGATCGATCGCCAACCCGATCGTACCAATAACAATCAGCCCCGCGAAAATTTCATCTGTCCTCAAAAACCGCTGAGCGACGCTAATTCGCCGCCCCAATCCTTCCGTCGCCGCCACCAATTCCGCCACGATGACCAAATTCCAAGACGCCGCCATATTGACGCGCCCCGCATCCAAAACGTTGGGAAAAACATGAGGTAAAATTACTCGAGTCAACACTTGCCAACGTCCGCCGCCGAGGGTATACGTCGTTTCAATTAACTCCTTGGGGACGAACTTCACCGCGTCCATGACCATCAAAGTATTAAAAAACAACGTGCCGATAAAAATCAAAAGAATTTTAGGCACTTCTCCCAAGCCAAAGTATAAAATCAAAAGGGGAATAAACGCCGGGGCGGGCATATACCGTAAAATCGCGATCGCCGGTTCCGTAACGGCGCGAACGCTTTCAAACGTTCCCATCAAAATTCCCAACGGAATCGAGACGATCGCCGCCAGCGCAAACCCGCTCAATACCCGAAACAAACTGTAAACAATATCTTGCTGTAACGTATTTTCTGCCCACAAACGAGCGATCGAATCCAAAACCGCCCCTGGCGTCGGTAAAAACAGCGGTTTCACGATTCCCGTACTCGAGACTAACCACCACAACAAAATCGGAACGGCGATCGACACCAACATCAATTTCCACGTCAGATGTTTGGGGATCTCCTCGCGAATATTCCACAATACCGTCGGCGTTAGCGTTTGGCGCGATCGAGACAACCGCGATGTCGATAAATTGCGTTCGGACTGACGAACTTCGTGACGAGTTTCAACTCTCATAACTAACCCTCCAACCTTGCGATCGATAGTTTCAACAATACAAACTCTTCAACAACACGAACCGTCCGACACTCCCACACTCAAAAAAACGCCCTAGCCACAGGTAGCTAGAGCGCAGAAAACTTAAGAAGCGGAACCTTGCGATTCGGCGTAAGCCTTAACAAAGCGATCGTCAAATAGCATTTCCAAATCGGGTTTTTCCTGAATTAAATCGTTTTCAACGAGGAAATCACCAATCCGTTGAGCCGCATAAGACAGCGACGTCATATCGTCACCCGGCTCGAACGCGTTCAAATTATCTTCCAAACTAAAAATCGTCGTTCCCGCATCGTAATCGCGATATTCCTCAACGCTCACCCCAGCGCGTTTTGCCATAATTTCATAGGCTTCGCTTTGGTTCTCCTCGATATACCCCAACGTGGCGAACCAACTATCCACCATCGCCTGAACCTGTTCCGGCCGTTCTTCGAGTAACTGACGAGAGACCACCAAATGGTCGGGAATCGCGCCGGGGAAATCTGCCGAACTAAACAATTCCTTACTGCCTTCCCGTTCCAAGGCTTTCGTCGTAAACGGCGCAAACACCCCCACAGCGTCCACTTGTCCCGCCACGAACGCCGCCGCCGCCGCTCCCGTTTCCAACGGCTGAATCGTCACCTGAGCCGGGTCGATTCCCGCCTCTTCCAATCCCAGCAACAGCAAAAAGTGATCGACGGTTCCCTCTTCCACGGCGACCGTTTTTCCTTGCAAATCTTCGACGCTGTCAATCTCTTCACTGACGATAATCTTGTCGTTCCCCGTGGAGTTGTCGTTGACGAGGACGATAACCTGTTCCGACCCCGCCGCCACCGAACTAATCGTGTCGTTGAGGGTTTGCGTGTTGGCGTCGAGTTGTCCGGCGGTCAACGCGTTAATCGAGTCGAGGTAGCCATCGAACCAGCGCAAGTCTACCGTTGCGCCGTTCGCCTCGAACAATCCCGCCTCTTCCGTCACTTGCCAGGGAATCCAACCCGGCCACGCACTGAATCCCATCACCACAGGTTTGACGTCGTCGCCGTTGGTGGCGGTGGTTGGCGAATCGCTGGGGGTGGGACTTTGGGTGCAACTGACTGTAATCAGCACGCTGGCGAAAAACAGTCCCAGGCTGGTGAAAAAAGAGCGACGTTGCATCGAAACAGAATCTCCTACTGACGAACGGAGCAGATTAAGTTGGACTCAAAACTAACAAGAGGGTTCGAGAGCGGCAGCTTTGGCCGGTTGCTGGCGTAACGCCACCTGGAGACGCACCCAGTTAAACCAAGCGTTCAACCCTTCGCCAGTTTTGGCGGATACCGGGAAAATGGCGACGTGGGGATTCATCTGGCGGACGTTTTCGGCGATGCGATCGATCTCGATATCCAAATGAGGTGCTAAATCCATCTTTGTGACGAGCAGACAGTCCGCTTCTTGAAACATCACCGGATATTTCAACGGTTTGTCTTCCCCTTCCGTGACGCTGAGTAAGGCAACTTTGGCGTGTTCCCCCACTTCAAACTCCGCCGGACAGACGAGATTTCCCACGTTTTCCACAAAGACGATATCGAAATCGGCGGGTTCGTAATCGTGTTCTAAGCTGTGCATTCCACCGGCTACCATCTTGGCGTCCAGATGGCAGGAACGGCCGGTGTTGATGGCGATGACGGGAACGTCGTAACGTCGCAGTCGGTCGGCATCCAGTTCGGTGGTCATATCTCCTTCAATAACGGCGATCGCACTGTGACGGCTCAACTCCGCCAGTGTCCGTTCGAGGAGAACCGTTTTTCCAGCCCCCGGACTGCTCATGATGTTGAAGCAGGTAATACCCCAGTCATCGAATAAAGCGCGATTGCGATCGGCCGTCGATTGATTGGCGTGGAGTAAATTCAGTTCTAAAGCCGCATCGAATGTTTGGTGCATGGTGTTAATCAGTAAATTTTAGCTCCCTCGGCGAGAAGCCCCGTGCTCTACCCGTGCTTGGTGAGCGGCGGCCGGGATAGCCGAGCGGCAAGGTCTAATGAACTCAGAAAGTGCCCAGAAAACTCTTCTGCGAATTGGCTCCTTCCGCCGACAACTGGAGTTGACCGACCCGTAGGCAATTGCCGCAAGTCCCCCGTTTCCAAGGTTGAAAGAGAAGATGTGAAACAGCAAGCCTCCTTTGGGGAGAAGAAACTTAAAAGTGGGGATGGGCGTCTCCTCACTCTAAAACGCTCGAATCCTGCGCTCTGGACACAGAGATCGTTGTAGATGCAGCAGGTGGGAGAAGCCCGCATCGTATGCTTGCATCGATGTCGGGAGTACGTCACAAGTTGTATAGTTCGGGATTTTGAATTTAAAGCAAATCTCCCCCTCTCCCCCTCTCCCTTGCTCCCCCTCTCCCTTGCTCCCCCTCTCCTCATCCCCTCACCGCCTCAACGCACTCGAGGCGATCGATCTTCAACTCCCGACCCGACCGAATATCTTCCATCGGCGAACCGCAATTCGGACAGGCGTATTGCAAACCAATTTGTGGGCGATATTCAGCATTGCAGGAATGACAGAACGCTATCAACGGCGTTTCGCGAATTTCCAGCGTCGCTCCTTCGAGGAAGGTATTACGGGTTTGCACCTCAAAGGCGAACTGCAAACTAGCCGGTTCGACACAGGTAAACTGACCCACCGTCAGATGAACGCATCGAACGTTCGGCCGTTCCGGTTGGCTTTCCCACCAGTCCTTCACCGTCAGAATTAACGCTTTAGTCATGTCGGTTTCGTGCATGAAGAAACCTCACTCACTGCCAGTTTGTTTCGGGGTCGGGTTGCCCGTCTTCGCAAATGTAAGACGGCCTTGCCTTGCGGGGCAGTTGTCCCGACACCACCAAATGCGCCATCGTGTCGCAGATGACTCGGGTTGCCATTAACGATGTCATGTCGCTGATGTCGTAAGGCGGGGACACTTCCACGACTTCCAAGCCACAGACGGGGGCGTTTTGGACGATTTTTCCGAGGAGATACAGCGCCTCGCGGGGCAGCAGTCCGCCGGGTTCGGGCCAGCCCGTACCGGGGACGAATCCTGCATCGATGCAGTCGATATCGAAACTGATGTAAACGCAATCGGTACCGTCGAGCGCCCGTTCTAGGGCAAACTCTACGGCCGCATCCAAACCCATTTCTGTAATGTCCGTAACGGTGAGGATGTTAGTGTTGCGTTCGCGACAGACTTTTACCCCTTGCCGTGGTACTTGCCAGCCGCCGATACCCAGTTGAACGAGGTTTTTGGCGGGGGCGTTTTTGATGTTGGTGGCGTGGAACCAGGGGCAGGTGTGCATCCGTTCGTCGAGATCGGTTTCCTGGGTGTCCACGTGGCGATCGAAGTGGATGATGCCCACTTTGGCATCTCCGAGATGGCGACAGACGCCTCGGACGGTGGGAAAGCCAATAGAGTGGTCGCCGCCGAGGATAATGGGAAAGGCACCGGAACTAAAGACGTGGGCGATGCCTTTGGAGATTTGGTCGAAGGATTTTTCGTTGTTGGCGGGAATGGTGAAGATGTCGCCAACGTCGCAGAGGGTAATTTGTTCGCGTAAATCCACCCCCAACTCAAAGTTATAGGGGGTGTAGAGGGCGCTAATGCGGCGGATGCCCTGGGGACCGAAACGGGTTCCGGGGCGGTAGGTGGTTCCGGAATCGTGGGGAACGCCGACGATCGCCACGTCGTAGTTACCTACCAGGCGCACGTCTTCGAGATAGGGGGCTTTGAGAAAGGTGTTGATTCCAGCGTAGTGAGGGAGTTCGCCTCGCGAAAAGGTGGGGATGGTGCGATCGCGGATGCTGGCAGCGGCTTCTAAACCGTATTCGAGACCGCGATCGACTTCCTGTTGCCATCCGGTTAGGGGTAGTTGTCGTTCGCGATCGAGGGCGCGATCGGCTTCGGTTTGGGGCGGTTGTCCGCTGTCGCCAGGACGGTTAAATATCGGTTCGTCCGTCATAAGTTTTGTTTCTAAGGTTTTACGGTGGATTGTCGTGTTTTTAGCGATCGCTTCGGACTTGAAAAAACACCACAAAAAAACAAGCCCAGGAAGGTTCCACCTCCTTTTAAACAAAGGAACTAGAACGACCTCCCGGGCTTTTTCCCCGCCGTGTAGCAGCTCGATAACTTCTCAGGTGTGGAGCGATCGATTGATGCTGCCTGCTTCTCTCGGACCAGACGTTTAGAGGAAGAGCCTTTAAACCGGAACCCTAGAAGCGCGTATTTATCGTAAAAAACGATTGATTACTTTTGATTTTTAACACTATTAAAAAGGCTAAGCCGTAACAATAGTTACAAAGCTGCAATTTGAGTTTAGCGATCGTCCGATCGCTCCTCCGAGGGGAACGCCGTTCGCAGACGTTGGAGTTGCGACATCGCCCACTTCGCCGTCTCTCGCACCTCCGCATCCGCATCGGTAGTACTCAGTTGTAACAACTGACTCATCTGTACGATCGAATCGTAAATGCGAGTCAAATCGCGAATCGCATTTTTGCGAACTTCCGGGCTGTCGTCTTGCAACGACAACATCAACGCCTGTTTCATCGGCTGCATCGTGCGCGTCCCGATTTCCGCCAACACCGATAAAATCAAACTGCGCTGTTGTGAGTCCGAATCCGTTAACAACGCCACAAGGGGCTGTATGGCTCGAGAATCGCCCCGCTGTCCGAGTTCCCAAATCGCTTGGCGTCGTCGTTGGGGATCGGGGTGTTGCAAATCCCGCACGAGAGCTTCCACAATGCTCATCCGAGGCAGGCGGGTCACGGTGTCTACCTTGTCCCGAGACGGCGAGGGGGGCGGTGGTGTTATTGCTGCCGTTTCTGACGGTGTCGGTTCGACGTTCGCGGGTTCCCAACTGTTGGAGGCAGACGCGTCCGGTTCGGTTTGGCGTTCTGACTTAGAGGGTGGCGGTAGGCTGTCGGGGACATCGTCCAGCTTGGCGTCTGGCTCGTCCTTTGAAGACTCCACCGGCGATTCCGGGAGGGGTTCGGGGGCGGTGTCCGGGTCTTCTTCCTCTAGCCCCTCTTCGTACTCGACATCCTCGCGAAATAGCTTCAAGATCGTAAAAAACAGCAGTCCGCCAACGACGAGAACCGCCAAAAACCCCGCCCCCCAAATCAACCAAGAAAGACCGCCGCCGTCAGATTCCTCAGACGTCTCTTCTGCGTTCGGTTCGGGCGAAGCGGCCGGATCGGAAGACGCGTTTTCTGAAGCGGATGCATCTTCTGAGGCGGGAGCGTTTTCACGTAAAGCGGCCAGACGTTCCCAGGTAGTCGTCCCGACCACCCCGTCCACGGGCAATCCTTGTTTTTCCTGAAAGTCCGCCACCATGATGTCCGTTGCGAGATCGTAAATTCCCGTCACCTCGCCTTTGTAATACCCGAGATCTTTGAGCCACTGTTGGAGCGTCGCGACCGCTTCACCTTCATCCCCCAAGCTCAAACGGGGCAACTCAGACGGATCGGGCGTTTCCGATGGCTCGGAAGGAGAGTCTTCAGCTTGTGCCACGATCGCCCTCGGAGAAGCCCAAACTCGCTCGGCGATCGCGGGGACAGAACACAGCGTCCAACAGGTGGTACAAGTGACGAACAGGACAACCGAGCGAGTCCGGCGGAAACGACGCGTGATTGCAGAAGACAAACTATCGGGAACTGACGCCATGGAGAAAGAACGCACGTTGGGTTAAGAGTTCGTCAAATCGAGAACCCACTCTCCGACTTACGAGCGCAACACCTTCGATTCCGAATCTTCCGATGAAGACTCGCGGGGGGGAACCTCGATCGGTTCGGCTCGAGACGGGTCGAGGGTGGATTCCGACAGAGATGCAGGCGATCGGCCTTGGAGGTCAGAGAACGAGGGCAGGCGATCGCGACGTTCGATGAGATAGACGCTAACGAGCGTAACACTCGCCCCGACCCACTGAACGGGAGTGAGGACTTCACCGAGGAACCAATAACCAAACAAAAGCGCGAAAATCGGCGTAAAGAAGGTTAAAGAGCTGAGACTGGTTAGATTGCCTCGAGCGGCGAAGTAGAAAAACAACCCGTAGGCCACAGCACTACCGAAGACGGTGGTATAGCCCAAAGCGACCCAATCCGTCGAGGTTAACTGTTGCCAAGGCTGAGATTCGATCGCGGCGGAAATGCCCCACAGGGGCAATCCTCCTAAAATCATGTGCCATCCCGTCGCGACGACCGGATCGGCGTGTTCCGAGACTTTCGGCATCATCACCGTCCCGATCGCCATCGAGAGCGCCGCCACCAGCATCAGCCATTCCCCCTGTTGGAACACCCGATCGATGTTAACCGATGTCGCGGCAAAGTCGAGGTCGAACGCGGCGAGAAACCACTCGTCCGGCAAGCCGATCGCACTAATTCCGACCAGTCCCGTTCCCAAGCCCAACCAGCCCCAAAATCCGATGAATTCACCAAACAGCAACCAGGACAAGACCGCCACCGCCAACGGTTGCGAATCGATCGCCACCGAACCGAGTCCAGCTCCTGTTTTCACCAATCCCGACGCTAAAAACCCCTGAAAGATAGCCCCATCGACGAGAGCGAACAGCAAAATCCACAGCCACGCTTTCACCGTTTGCGGTTGGGGACGTTTGGCGATCGCCGCCGCCAGCAACACTAGCCCCCCGGCCGGGACGAGGCGCACTCCCGCCATAAAAAACGGCGTCGTGTGGGGAATCACCCCTTTCATAGCGACCATTGCCGTTCCCCAAAAGAAAAACGGCGCGAGTAGGAAGAACGCCTGTCCGTTCCACTGGAGACGATTGGAGTCGTGTGCCATAAGTTCCCGAGTTTCTGCCTGTATCAGTTCCGTCGAACGATATATCCTTGAAAATTTTGTCAAATCGTATATTTATGTTAAGCGATCGCCTTTTACAGTGAACAGTGAGCAGTGAAGACAGTTGACAGGGAACAGGGAACAGGGAACAGGGAACAGTGTTTCAGTCACCAGTTACCAGTCACCCGTGAAAACAGGGAACGGGGAACAGTGAACAGTTAATAGTTGCTCCCCCTCTCCCTGGCTCCCCCTCTCCCCCTCTCCTGCTCCCCCTCTCCCCCTCTCCCCCTCTCCTGCTCCCCTGCTCGATCGCCATTGACCTGACGATCCTGTTACACTCGACTAGCACTGGTTCGTATCCTCGAAACTACCGATAAAGCAACCTATGGTTGGGTTTTTCAGAAAATTCCGCAAACAAATCGCTCGTATCGAAGTCACGGGCGCGATCGCCTCAACGACCCGAGAAAAAGTCCTCGAAGCTTTAAAAACCGTCGAACGCCGCAAATTTCCCGCTCTGGTGCTGCGCGTCGATAGCCCTGGGGGAACCGTAGCCGATTCTCACGAAATCTATCAAGCCCTCAAACAACTCCGTCAGAAAACCGACATCAAAATCGTCGCCAGTTTCGGCAATCTCGCCGCCTCTGGAGGCGTATATATCGGCATGGGCGCCGAGCGCATCGTCGCCAACCCCGGCACCATTACCGGAAGCATCGGCGTGATTTTGCGCGGTAACAATCTCGAACGACTTCTCGATAAAATTGGCGTATCCTTCAAAACTATCAAATCGGGGCCGTACAAAGATATTTTGGCGTTCGATCGCGAACTGACCGACTCCGAAAAACACATTTTGCAAGAACTCATCGACACCACCTATTTACAATTTGTCGAAACGGTCGCGGAGTCCCGTAACCTGGCACTCGAAACCGTTCGCGAGTTTGCCGACGGCCGCATTTTCAACGGCCAGCAAGCCCTGTCTCTCGGACTCGTCGACGGACTCGGTACTGAAGACGACGCGCGACGCACCGCCGCCGAACTGGCCGGACTCGATCCCGAGCGCACCGAGTTCTGCACCGTCGAAACGCGCAAACCCCTTTGGGCGCGTCTGTTGCGATCGAATGGCAGCGTCTCTCGTCTCTCCAGTCTCGGAGAATGGTTAGAATTTGAACTGTCTACGAGCGGTTTACCTCTGTGGATGTACCGTCCTTAACGACATCGAACGAACGAATACGATAAAAAAATCGATCGCGATAATATGGAGGTTTGTGTAGTGGAAGCGGACTGGACCGTACGAGCAATTCGAGGGGCGACGACCGTTCCCGAAAATTCGGCCGAAGCAATTCGCAGTGCTGTCGAGGAACTGCTCGACGAACTCGAGCGAGGCAACTCGTTCGACCCCGAGCAAATTATCAGCCTGACGTTTTCCGTCACGCGAGATCTCGACACGCTGTTTCCAGCTTCAGTCGCGCGATCGCGTCCCCGGTGGGATAACGTTCCCTTGCTCGACGTCCAACACATGCACGTCGAACAGGATCTCGAACGCTGCGTGCGCTTCCTCCTTCACGTCAATTTACCCGCTTCGGTCAGGGTCTATCACCCTTACCTGCGCCGTGCTAAAAGCCTGCGACCGGATTGGAGCCTCTCGACAGTCGGCTCTCAGTAGTCCGACGGGTTCCCCGAAACCTCACCGCCGACGCTCGGTCGGTGGGGACGCAGGCGGTTCGGCCGAGCGGCTCGTTCAGCATCGCTCGAGGTCTATGCTGCTGCGCTTGCAGATCGAAAACTTCGCCCTCATCGACTCCCTCGATCTGGAGTTCGGACGGGGGCTAAACGTCTTGACTGGCGAGACGGGGGCGGGCAAGTCCATCGTCCTCGACGCTCTCGATGCGGTTCTCGGCGGCAAAACCAGCCGTCGCGCCATCCGCACGGGGGCCGATCGCGCCTGCATCGAAGCCACCTTCGCGCTCGAAGGGGGGATCGTGGCCTGTCGCCGAGACCTGATCGCCAGTCGTCGCGGCTCTCGCAGTAAATACCGTTTCGACGGTCGGGCGGCCAACCAGAAAGACGTGCTACACTGGCGCGATCGCGTGGTGGAAATCGCCGCCCAAGGTCAAGCCGTCCAACTCGGACAAACCCCCCACCAACGGGAACTCCTCGATTTGTACGGCGGAACGAAACTTCTCGAAGTCCGAGATCTCGTCGCCACCGCTTTCGATCGCTGGCAACAGGCCGAAGCCGCCTTAGCCGAACGACGAGAACGCGATCGCCAACAAGTCCAACAGCTCGACCTGTGGACTTTCCAACTCGAAGAACTCGAAAACGCCCAACTCGACAGTCCCGACGAACTCGACGACCTCGAACGAGAAGCCCAACGCCTCAGTCACGTGGTCGAACTCCAACAGCAAAGCTATCGCGTCTATCAAGCCCTCTACGACAGCGACGACGACGCGGCGGCCGCCTCCGATCTCCTCGGAGACGCCGAAGCCGTGTTAGACGATATGGTACAGTTCGACGATCGCGTCGAATCGATTTTGACCTTGGTACGGGAAGCCTTGGTGCGAGTCGAAGAAGCCGGACAGCAAATCAACGCCTACGCCGACGACCTCGAAGTCGATCCCGAACGGCTGCAAGCGGTGAACGAGCGCGTCCGACACCTCAAACAAATCTGTCGCAAATACGGACCGACTCTAGCCGACGCCATCGATCGCTATCGCACGCTACAGGGACAACTCGAAGATCTCGACAGTCACGATCGCTCCGTCGAAGCCCTCGAAGGTCTCTGTCAAAGCCGACGAGAAGAACTCCACACCGCCTGTCAGCAGTTGACGCAGCTGCGCCGACAAGCTGCCAAACAGCTCGAATCTCGCCTCGTCAACGCCCTCAAACCCCTGGCCATGGAAAAGGTCAAATTTCAAGTCGACATCGCTCCGATCGCCCCCAACCGTACCGGAAGCGATCGCGTGACGTTTCTGTTGAGTGCCAACCCCGGCGAACCCCTCCAACCCCTGAGCGAAACGGCCTCGGGCGGCGAAATGAGCCGCTTTCTATTGGCTCTCAAAGCCTGTTTTAGCGAAGTGGACGACGTGGCGACCCTGGTTTTCGACGAAATCGACGTGGGCGTCTCTGGGCGCGTGGCCGGAACCATCGCCGAAACTCTCTATCGCCTCAGCCAAAACCACCAAGTCCTCTGCGTGACCCACCAACCCCTCGTCGCCGCCATGGCCGATCGCCACTTTCACGTGGCCAAACAAGCCATCGGCGATCGCGACGACGAACGAACGATCGTTAGCGTTCGGGTTCTCGACGAGGGCCAACGACGCCGCGAACTGGCACAACTGGCCAGCGGCCAAGGCGATCTCGAATCGACCGACTCTGCCGCTTCCGCCTTCGCCGACGAACTCCTCGATCGCGCCTCTGAAGTGCGATCGCAACTCAAGCGCAGCCACGCCAAGGCCATCGACGACGACGATCGCACCTCTCAACACCTGTTCGCACCCTGAAGCGATCGAAAAAAGTAACGGCCAGCAGAGAATGTTTCCAAAAGTTCCGCATTTTCTCGGCCGACAAATTGCCCTCGAGCTGGTACATAATAAATACCGAAGACCCGTACTTTAAAACAGTATCGAGACCTAAAACCACGAAAATCGCATAGCATCAACACCCGATCGCAAATTTCCCCGAGACCCTCCACAAAATTCGATCGGCGAGTACACTGAGGATGTATCTGCTACCCTCGCCGATATTTCGACCGCACCTTTCGACATCAACCGACGCCAGATTTCGCAGACGGGTAACCGTCTGTTCGCCGTATCAGCTTCTCCGTCAAGAGCTATGACATCTGCATCTCCGAAAACGCCCGCCGTAGATACTGACGTGACGATCGATGTCGAGCCTCAGTATAACGAGCCGAAAGCCGTTCACCAACGGGCGGCGTCCAGTAGCGCTCTAGCCACCACGAAAGGCAGATTCGGCGAATTTCTCGCACCGCTCAACCGCGATAAATTTACCGACGTCGTGCGGGGGGTCGAAGAAAAGCTCAAGGTGGTCAACCAAACCTTGGGGATGCTCGATAGCTTGCTCGACAGTCAGGGGTTCGACGCCATTCTCGACGAAATGTTGCGATCGATCGCCCTCAAAACGGGCGAACTGCTCCACGCCGATCGCACGACGATTTTCCTCCTCGACCAAGAGAAAAACGAACTCTTTACTATCGTCGCCAAAGACGAAAAGGGCAACGCCTTAGAAATTCGATTTCCCGCCGACGCCGGAATTGCCGGGGAAGCCGCCACGTTCAAAAAAATCATCAACATCCCTTACGATTTTTACGACGATCCGAGGTCGGAAACCGCCAAAAAATTCGATAAAAAGAACAATTATCGCACCTATACGATGCTCACGATGCCTCTGCTCAATGAAGAGACAGAGGAACTCGTGGCGGTGGTGCAACTGATTAACAAACTCAAAATCGATATCGACGAGAACGTCCCTCTCGAAGAGAAAATCGATAAATCGGGATTCAGCACGGAAGACGAACAGGTTTTTCTCGAGTTTGCCCCCTCTATTCGTCTGATTCTCGAATCCTCGAAATCCTTCTACGCCGCGACTCAAAAACAACGGGCGGCTTCGGCGTTGATGAGTGCTGTCAACTCTCTGAGCAAGAGCAGCCTCGACCTCGAAGACACCCTCAAACGGGTGATGGACGAAGCCAAAGAGCTGATGAACGCCGATCGCTCCACGCTCTGGCTCCTCGACGAAGAAAAAAGCGAACTCTGGACGAAAATTCCCGGCGTCGGCGAACTTCGCATTCCCCGTCACGCCGGTTTTGCGGGAACGGTCGCCGAATCGGGAGAGCCGGTGTTGATTCCCTTCGACCTCTACGACGACGAGCGATCGACCACCTCGAAGGAAACCGACCAAAAAACGAAATATCGCACGTGCAGTATGCTCTGTATGCCGGTGTTCAACTCCGACAACGAACTCATCGGCGTCACCCAGCTCATCAACAAGAAAAAACAAGGGGAATATCCCGCCTACGACCCCGAAACCTGGCCCGAAGCTCCCGAACAGTGGAAAGCCAGCTTTAACCGAACGGATATGGAGTTCATGCAGGCGTTTAACATTCAAGCCGGGGTCGCCCTGCAAAACGCCAAGCTCTTCGAGACGGTCAAGCAACAGGAACAACGGCAAAAAGACATCCTTCGCAGTCTCACCAACGGCGTGATCTCCACCGACAAGCAAGGACGCATCATCGCCGCCAACGAATGCGCCAAATGTTTTTTGGGATTCCGCGAAGACGACATCCTCGAAGGGATGAACCTGCGAGAAATGGTTCGCTTGCAAGAAGGCAAGTTTTCCGAGTGGTTCGAGGCGGCCTTAGATCCTAAAGAGGAGAAAGACCGACAGCAGTACTATCCCAACCAAATCTTGAAGGTGGTCGATCGCAAGGACGGTCAGAGCGTCAATCTCACCATCAACTCGATGGCCGATGCCAGCGATCCGGCTAAGGTGAACGGGGCGTTGGTCGTCCTTGAGGACATCAGCGACGAAATGGAAGTCAAGAACTTGATGTACAAGTACATGACGCCCGAAGTCGCAGAAGCCCTCTTGGCCAGCGGCGACACCGGCCTCGGCGGCAAACGAAAACAAGTCTCGGTGCTGTTTTCCGATATCCGCAGCTACACCACCCTCACGGAAAAACTCCAACCGGAGGAAGTGGTGACGATGCTCAACGAGTACTTTGAGGAGATGGTGGACGCTGTATTTAAGTACGGCGGAACCCTCGATAAGTACATCGGCGACGCGCTGATGGCGGTGTTCGGCTCTCCCGCACCGTTAGAAGATCGAGAGTGGTGTGCGGTGCAAACGGCGATCGCCATGCGCCAGCGGTTGACTGAGTTTAACGAAAAACGAGTCGCCAACGGCCAGATGCCCATTCAAATCGGTATCGGCATTCACTCCGACAGCGTGGTCAGCGGTAACATCGGCTCCAGTAAGCGCATGGAACTGACCTCCATTGGCGACGGCGTAAACTTAGCCTCTCGCTTGGAAGGGGCCAGCAAGCAGTACGGCACCGATCTGATTATCAGCGAACAGACCTATCAGCCCAACGCCCATCGCTTGGTAGTTCGAGAACTCGATTTCATTACCGTGAAGGGGAAAACCCGACCCGTGACCATTTACGAAGCGCTCGCCGTCACGGAAGGGGAACTGGCTGCTCCCGTCAGCGACGACCAACAGCGGATTATCGACCACTATCACCAGGGACGCCATTACTACCTGCAACCGGCTCGGGAAAAACTCGATACGGAGGACTTTATGCCTCTGTTGGCGCAACTGGAGGGGATGTCGGACGAGGAGCTTCAAACCCTCAGTTACGACCCCGACAAGCTCCTGCGGCGGTTTTTGGGTGGGATGACTCAGGAACAGGCGATCGAGGTGTTTACGGAATCGACCCTCAAACGGTTGCTCGTTACCGAAGATCTCAACGAACTCTCCGAAAGCGATATTCAGCGGTTGCTGCCGTTTAAACTCAAGCAGATGACCCCCCGTTTGTCGAAGAAATTATGGATCGAAAAACTCTTGCAATTCACTGGATTTTCTGAAGTCCGAGATATGTTGCGCGAGGAAGCCGCCGAACTCTCGACTTCCCAGATTCAGAAACTGATCGATCTGGCGAAACCGCCATTGAAGGCCAAATCGAAACAGTCGTTTCACAAAGCTCGGGAAGAGTTTCAAAAAGTTTTGGAAATCGACCCGCACAATAAGGCGGCCAAATTGCATATAGAGCGTTGTATGCTATTTGAACAACAACCTCCGGCAGAAGATTGGGACGGGGTTTGGAAGCTAACGGACAAGTAAGTTGCCCAAACAACCCTCACATCCTGTTTCTGAGTCTCGATATTCAATCGGGTGTCGACTTTAACAGACAAATCAGTTCAATATGCGAGATACGATCGATCTAAACTGGCAGTCCTCCGAATACGAATGGATCGAACTCGTCCGACAGCTTCTGTTAGAACTGGCGAGAGCGTGTTTGGGAGATTTGCCCAAGCTGCCCATGCACGTCGCCCAGCAAGCCCGGCCGATGGCGGAAACCGCCGGACGCTTGTTAGACGAGGCGCGATCGCGCGGCATTGTGGAGGCACAATGGCAACATTACCCCGAGTTGGCTTGGACTCACGACGCCCGCAAGCTGTTTTTGGAACTGGCGCAGGTGTATTTGTCGGATTTGCCCAAACTGCCGGAAAACGCCTCGATTCGGGCGCTCGATTTAGCCGAACGCGCTCAGACGCTCCTCGAACAACCGATGGCGTCGGCCTCTGATGCGGCAGAGTCTCCACCGCTAGACACGACGCCTCCCCCGACTGAAAAGCTCGATCGCGCTACGCCATCGACGTTGTTGAACCTATTGAAAAGTCGCTTGGAACAGCAACGAGTCCACAGCCACAACCCCGACGCTCCCGAATGGCAACAACTGCTCAATTTGCTCGACGTGGCGCGAGGGTTGTATCACAATTTAAAAGATTGAATTAGCGTGAAGCAACCGATGTCAACGACTGCGATCGCCCGATCGATGTTTGGAACGGTGGCGGCTTTCGCCCTGTCAGTAGCGGTAGACTCGGGAAAACCGACTTTGGCGCGATCGCCGACGTCCGAACCCCTCTCCTTCGGGTTTCTGTGCTTGCAGAGCGATCGCCTCGAACCCGACGCTCAACAGACTGTTGAGGTTTTGATGGATATCGCCGAGGCCAGCAACTGCATCGACGCCGCCAAAAAACTCGCCGCCTCCGACGAACTCAACCTCAGCGTTCGCGAAATTTCCGATATCAGCCCTCTGGCGACGCTCCCTCACCTGCGACGGCTCGATTTGAGCCTCAACCAAATCGAAGATTTATCGCCCCTGGCTGAGCTGCCAAACTTGCAAGAACTCCTGATTTCCAACAATCAGATTTCCGACTTGTCGTCCCTGGCAGAGCTAGATTTAATCAAACTCAACCTCGACAGCAACCAAATTTCGGATTTATCTCCCCTCGCCAACCAAGACAATCTCGTAAGTTTGAGCGTTCGGGACAACCAAGTCTCCGATTTAACGCCCCTGTCTTCCCTGGCGCGGTTAGAAGCTCTTTTTCTCGATGGCAATCAAATTTCCGATCTCAGTTCCCTGACATCGCTATCTAACTTAGACGGAATGGATTTGAGTCGCAACCAAATTTCGACCTTGCGTCCTCTGTCGGAGATGGAAAATTTGGTTTGGATTGCCCTCAGCGACAACCAAATTCGCGATTTACGTCCGTTGCGCCGTTTGTTGGGGTTGACAGAAATCGATTTAAGTGGTAACGAAATCTCCGATCTACGACCGTTGCGGAGATTGTCCGCGATGGACGAGTTGTTTCTCAACAACAACGAGATTTCCGACGTGGAGCCGTTGGCAGAGTTAACGGGGTTGACGGCGTTGTTTCTCAGCGGTAACGAAATTTCCGATATCGAGCCGTTGAGTTCTCTGACGAACCTGTCGCGACTGTTGCTGACGGACAATCCCATCGAAAACCCCACTTGTCCCGTGAAGCCCGATCGCGCCTGTCGGTTTTAGGGTGGGGGAGATGGGAGAGGCGATCGAGCTTTTTTCAAATTTTTTCGCGATCGCCCTTGCCATCCCAAAACGAGATGCTATAATGGCAAAGCGCCAAACATAAGGCGTCCAACACATGGCGGGCGTAGCCAAGAGGTTAAGGCAGTGGATTGTGGTTCCACCATTCGTGGGTTCGAGTCCCATCGTCCGCCCTTTTTCAAGGATTACCAATCGAACCGGGGGCCAGAATGGGGGCCAAAGAGAATGTTATTAAACCTCTCTTTCAACAACGCAGGCGGAGAGGCTAGGCATAAAAACCCCCCCCCGAAATGAAGGGCGCACGCCACAGAGATTAATTAGGGTTTAGGTTAGTACTTCCGAACCAGCATTGGAGCATAATTCATGAGCGATGAAAATAGATGGCCGCGTAACCTTTATACGGGAGTAGGTGGAGGGCTGTACACCGGTGTGGGTGGTGGTATGTACACCGGTGTCGGTGGCGGCGCATACACCGGTGTTGGAGGTGGTCTATACACCGGTGTGGGTGGTGGTATGTACACCGGCGTTGGCGGCGGGCTCTATACAGGTGTGGGTGGCGGGTTGTACACCGGCGTCGGCGGTGGCCTGTACACCGGTGCGGGCGGTGGTCTGTATACCGGCATCGGGGGTGGTTTATATGCAGGTGTGGGGGGCGGAATGTATTCTGGCGCTGACAGTGAGCCATACATGAGCAACATTCCTCCCTGGCCTCACTTTCTTAGGGAAGTTGATGCGAGAGGATTCAGAGCTGAGGCCAAGCTCATTCGTCAGCATTTACCGAAAGAATTGTGGCCGGAGAACTTTTTCAAAAGATGAGGCATAACAACACGTTGCAGGTGAACGTGGGCGTTAGACCGCTAATTCCTCTGCTAGGACGTGCCAAAAAGTGATGCGTGAGATACGAGTGAAGAGTGAACGCGAGTTCCTTTGAATCACCTTTTGTGTCGCCTGGATGCTTACCCGCGACGGCGATCGCTCTGCCCCTCGAACCGTGACCGTTTCGGCAGTATCGGGCGATCTCGTTGACGGTTGCGTTGCGATCGAGCCGTCTCGGCAACAGCGAGCGCGGTCTTCGATGTCCTCGTAAATTACGAGATCGCCTCAGACATCGTCTCCATTCAATCGCTCTGAAGAATCGTGGGTTCTGCAATCGGTACAAGCCCAAACCGAAGCCGGAGAAACGCAATCACTGGGGCAGCAAGCTGTTACCCAAGGTACTGAGCGCTCGGGAAAGAAAACGGCGCGTTCCCGGACAGACCCGATTGCCTTGGGATGTGTGGGAAGCGAACAACCATACCGAGATTCGGGCAGTCGCAGAAAAATTTGTCATGGCGAATTGCTACGACCCGAAAGTGGCATCTCGTTTTTTTGACGACTCCTGACGATCGGGTTATCAGTGGGTGAAACAGTTGTCAATTCAAGTGTGGAGAGACCTGGTCAATTGATAACTGGTAACTGATAACTGAAGTGCCAGGTATCGAGTTGGTAAAACGCCGATGTTTTCGTGAAAAGTAACTTCAAAATTTAAGGTTGACAACGACCCAAAAGTTCTATATTTTATGGGTTAAGCCTTGATGCGAGAGAAGAGATACCCAATTTCACCCCCCAACCGTAAACACCCCCCCACCCGCCAAACCAAACCACCCACCACCACCCATCCCCCCGGGTACCCACCCACACCCCCCCGGGTACCTTGTCGTCCAGGTGGCGGGAAGTTCCCCTTTTACGCTTACTTGTACTGAGAAGTTCAAGTCTGCCAAGTCTTTCCAATTCCCTTTTTGTCCATCGTACCACGATACTCGTTTGCCGAACTCTTCCCAAGTGGAATAACCGGCATCGGGGTGTCCGCCGACGCTTTCCCAAATTGCTTTCTGCACGCTAAAGCCGAAGCGTCCGCCGCTTAACTTAACCCAAAGTGCATCAATTTCATTAAGTTCTCGACTCGGAAAATTCTGACAGAGACGATAAAAATTTTCTTCCCCTTCTAAGACCATCATTTGATAAAAAATCCACGCCGTTTCTTCATCGGCTTCTCTCCATTTTTCTTGCTGTAGTAAGCATTCTAAGCGCTCGCAAAGCGTAGCTCGGTTGAGTTCGTTTTTTCTAAGTCTCAGTTCGCTTTCAAAAGCGCGATCCGATTCTTGGTGAAAGGGACGAAACTGCACGGACAGCATTCGATCGAACCCCTCTCGAAAGCGTTCTGGGTTATCTTTATCGGCAAACTTTAACCGAAACATCTCGCGCCATCGCTCTACATCCTGATTTTCTCGATTTCCCCATACCTCGCTCAATTTTTCCCATGCTTTACGATAGAGGAGATACAGGCGATCGAGGTCTTCCGGTAACTGAATGGTGGGAATAATGCGGGGTAAAATCCGCGAGACTCGATAGGTGCGACTTTGTTCCTCTACCTCGGAACTCACCTCAAGTAATCCCAAAGCGATCGCCCGTTGTAACTGCTCTCGATAGTTTGATTGTCCTTCACACACCGCTTCTAACGCTGCCATCGGGACGTGAATCTCGTAAACTAAACACAAACTGAGAATCGTTTCGAGCGGTTTGTCGATTTGCTGGTAAAGTTCGTCCCAGACAATTTTGCCTTTCCAATCCTCAGAACTGTTCTCGAGCTGCGTCAGTCGGGCTTCTGCATCCGGTCGAGCCAGCACTTCATCGTCGAGCCATTCCAACAAACGAGAATTCCCGTTAGCTAACGCGATCGCTCTTTCAATTAACCCTTCGTCAGTTTGGGTCGGGTCAAAATTCTCCAAACGTCTTAACTTTTTCTGTAAATCGGCATGATGGAAACTATCCAATCCCTGCACGAAAAAGTCGTTCAGTAAATCTGACTGGAATTCGTAGCGACACGTGATAATTATTCGTGTGGGGAATCCGTTTCTTGCATCGCCCAAACTAAGGCTTCTAGGAGATCCGCCACTTTGGGTTGAAGGATATAGTTCCCAGCGCGGTGTTCGAGATTCCATTCAAAATCGTCAAAGACCAGTAGAAACGGTTTCTCTCCCGCTTCGTCGAGTGCCTCGAACGTATCTCTCAATCGATATTTCAGGGGTTCGGCAGTCTGTTGGAGAATTTCCCGCTGTCGTGCGTTCAGTTTGTCTCCGAGCTTTTGAACGAATTGAGCTTCATCGACCTGTCGCCACCACACCAGCGTTTCGTACTCCGAGAGGCGATCGCACAACCGAGCGGCGATCGCGCTTTTGCCCCAGCCTCCCATGCCTTGCAAAAGTACCCCAACCTTCTCCCAATCCGTTTTGAGGGTTCGCAAACAGTTCTGTAACTGACGGCGACGACCCACGAATTCGCTGCGGGGCAAGAGGCGCAATTTCTTTTCAGCGTCGATAAACTGAGGCACGACGGAAGGACGAGGGGCGCGTTGGCGTCCTCTGGTTCTGGGTTTCGTCACCAACGCGCCAGGGAGGGCATCGGCGACATAAAACCGCAACAAGTGCCACTGGCGATCGCACCCTCGACCGACATCTTTAAGCACCGCGTTCGTATCTGCCGACCTCAGTAGGGTTTGATAGGTTGACGCGAGGGCTTCCGTCACGGTTTTCCCCACCGCCAGGGCTTCGTAGAGGGTTGCCGCTGCTGCCGAGGCTTCGTCGTCTTTGACGCGATCGCCCCAACTCAACGCGGCCGTCGCGCCTTCTTTCAACAGGGCTTCTGCCATCGAGGGAACGGCGTTCTCGCTGGAATATCCAGTGCGACACCCGGAGAGAAAGATGAGCTTGGGATAGTGGAATTGCAGCACCCTCGCGATGTCTTCGGCACGGCTCTCGGCGCGATCGCCCAATTCCGTCTCGGTGAGAAAGCAAGGTTTTTTGTCGTCGATCGTGGCGTGTCCCGTTAAGTGAACGACATCGAAATACCCTTTGTCGTAGTCTTCGACTAACTCGCCCAATTCCTCTAAATTCCCGCTTTCTTCGACCGTCAGACAGAGCGATCGCTTCTTGTCGGCGTTGAGGATTTGCCCTTCTTCCGCTTCAAAATCGAGTTCTGGTTTAACTCCACGTGGCGAGGTCGCCATAAACAGAACGTTGAGAAAGCGATTCTTGGGGTCGTCCTTGACCGTCAAACAGTCTCGGTCTGCCACCCAACGCACCGGAACAACGGGAGGACGCCGTTCGACCAGAAACTGAGTTCCGTCGTGCAGCAGTTCCCAAGGAAGATTGGCGAGTCTTTCTGACGCGGCGATGGCGAGAACGATGGTTTCTCGCCGGTGTTCGTCGAGAGCAGACTGGAAGTAGCGATCGCTCCCGTCCAACCAGTTGTAGAGTGCTTGGCCCGTCTTGGCGTAGGGTTCGGGAAGTCGGGTGTAGTAGTCTGTTTCTGACTGTTCGAGCAAGTCAGAGATTTTGGCAAGAGGAAGCTGACGAGACTGGTAATCGTTGGGATTGTCCCAGAAGAAGCGAAACTCGGCGTAGTCGTTCCCAATCGGTTTGAGGTTGACGTGAAGAATCTTCATCCCGACCCGTTCCTAGTCTTCGAGGATTTCCTTAATTTGCTCGACTGACGCATCTTTAAGGAGCAAGCGACCTTTAGGCGTTACGAGCATCACTTTCTCGATTTTGGGGTCGGTCGGGTTCAGTTGCGCTTTTTGATACTTCTGGTTCCACTGGTACAGCTTTTCGGCGATGGTCATCGTTCCGCTAACAATCCCGACGATGGTGGCGATGGTGACGAGCGTTTCAGCCTTTTCGACCTCCTCGGGAATCTCGTAACTGCCTTCGAGTTCTTCAATTGCCAGCAGTTCTTCCGTCGCGGCGACAGCACCTCGCCCTTCGATTTCGAGTTGCATCGTCATTCACCAAACTCCTCAAATTTGCGGACATGGAACGTTTTATCCCATGTTAGCAAGCGTTATTCAAGCCAACGTGCAACGCACCGAAGTCAAAATGCGTTTCAATCTCAGCGTAAACCCCGGTAAAACCGTTTCTCCCGACAACGTACTATTGTTTGGGTGTTGTTTGGGTGCATTTCAAAAATGTAAATTCATTGGATACAAGCTGACCTACTCGATAGTGCTACGCACCGCTGACGCGAACGAGCGGCTGTTGTTCCACTCTGTTCCACCCGTGGACGGCAGCGTTGCCGAAGTCCAACATATCCAGAGCTTCGTGTTTTTACATCCATTAAGATGCACCCATTAAGCTGACATCGAGCCAATGAGATTTTGGCATAACGCACCGACAAAAATTTTAATCGCAAATCATATTGGAATCTTCTGAATTGGGTTTTCGGATAAAACGTTGAAATTCATTCTATTTCGCCCACTGAGAAAACGGAAACTTCACTAAATTGGCGTTGTAATATCTCGGGTCGTAAGAAACCTCTTCCCCAACCCAATCGGGTAGATCGATCGCCTGACTTTCTTCCGTTACTTCCACTTCCGCCACGATTAAGCCTTGATTTTCTCCTAAAAACTCGTCGATTTCCCACAACAACGAACCGACAACGATGGGGTAGCGAATTTTTTCGACGATCGGTCGTTCGCACAACCCGTCCAACATTTCCCGAGCGTCTGCAAGAGGAATCTCGTATTCGTACTCTAGGCGAGATACGCCCACCGTCGAACCTTTCACAGTCATATAGCCTTTTTCGCCAGCGATACGAACGCGAACCGCCAAACCCTTTTGATTGACTAGATATCCTTGACGGTATAGGGTTCCTTGACCGAGCGATCGCCATCCGTCGTGTTTGACTAAAAACTTGCGTTCGATTTCCGTCGCCATAACTCTCGTGATTGGGGGTATCGTGTTCGATCGCGCTTCGATCGAGGTTGAGGCGATTCTATTGTGCCAAATCTCGATCCCGCTGCGATCGCCCTTTTCGGAAATCTTCACCCCATCGGGAGTATCGCAACACCACTGAGACGATCTAGAGTCGGTGTACCCGTTCGAGATCGACAGTTCGAGGTGAAAGT
>NZ_KB235962.1:403418-407808 GCF_000332355.1 Baaleninema simplex PCC 7105 | reverse complement strand
TACCCAATTCTGAAATTTGCTTGGGAACGGGGCGCGACGGCCATCAGTGGGTTAGAAATGTTAGTTCGTCAGGGTGCGATCGCCTTAGAAATTTGGACGGGACAAGAGGTTCCAGTTGAAGTGATGCGCCAACGCCTCAAGCAACATTTGGGACTCGATCGCTAAGTCGCTTTCAACCGAGCGGAGGAGTAGGGGCGTGCGGGGAGTGCGTCTCTATCTCCCGAACCCGCACCGTTACTTGAATTTCCGGCTCGGCGATCGCCTTTGTTTCGATCGCGATCGTCAATGGATCGAGGGGATTGTAGGAATTTGCCACTCAATATGGATCGGGACGAGTTCGAGTCGAAAATCTGTTTGAAATCAAACGTTTGGGAATTCCTAAAAAAATTTATCGAGCGGGCGATCGCGCAACCTCGAGAACGACAGAGAAGAAGAAAATCGAAATAAATATAACCTGACAACCGAATCGCAATTAAAATAGGAATCGAAGCTGTTCGCCACCCTACCGCTCATTTCAGTCAATGGGACAGAAACATTCTTTGCTCGTTCTCGGGTCGATTTCTGCGGCGATCGCCGTTTTATTTCAATTGGAGTTGTCAGGTTTCGCTCGAAATCTAGATGTCGATACCGTTTTAGGCGTTTTCGATCGCCAAGACACCTCACTAACACGAAACAGCGATCCTGGGGAAAGTACGACTCGTTCGACACCGACCCTAACGTTGGGCGAACCCCAAGACTCCTCAGAACCCCTCGATAATGCGATCGTCGCCCAACTCGACACCGCAGCAGAATTTTACAACCGCTATTCGAGCAATTCCAGCGAAATTCCGATTCCCGCCTGTGCGACGGAAACTTCCGCTCTGACTCGCCAAGAAATTCAAGCTATTCTACTCGAACACAATCGTTCCCGAAAAGATGCCGATCGCCACGTACCGGAGGGATTACCGCCGTTACCCGCCGTCACTTGGGATTGCGATGCCGCCGCAGTCGCGCAACTGTGGGCCGATCGCACCCAAGGTCACCAAGGTCACAGTTCTAACGACTGGCGACAGCAGCAATATAGTAACCGTACTGGACTGCAAGGCGGTGCGGCGAAACTGGGTGAAAATTTAGGATGGTCGGGGGGGAGCGATCCCTCTGTGGTGCGTCCGGTCGTCCGTAGCGTTACGGATTGGGATAGCGAACGGGAAAATTACAACCACGAAACGAATACTTGCAACGGCGTTTGCGGTCACTACACGCAGATGGTGTGGCGTGAAAGTACCTCGATCGGCTGCGGCGTGTATCGCGGTTCGATACGGTTTCCGGGGGGCGATCGAACTTGGTCGCACGGTTATTTTTTAGATTGCACCTATCACAATGCAGGCAATTTCAATAACGATCCTCCTCTCATCGACCATCCCGATTGGTATTACGAGTAAAACAGCTTCTACGCTCGATTTAGGGAAAGTTAGCATCACTCGATTCGTTAAAATGTAAGGTTGGGCTGTAGCGATCGTTTGTCTTGCACGAGGCGTGCGTTCGAGATGCTTCTATTTATGTTTTTGCCGAATTTTTCAATTTTTTTCCTTTTTTATAGGGTGCATCTCTAGGAGTTACGCATCTACACCATTTGTAGGTTGGGCAATGCCCACCGACCTCTCCATTTAGTGTAATTTCGGTCGAACTGCGTAATACAGAATCCGTTTCCAATAGGGTGCATCTCAATTCTGCGATAAGTATAAATACTTAAAGGAGTAAATCCCCTTCTAGCAGTCCTTGAGGAAGATATTGACAAATTGCCGAACTTGTGTATTTGCAAAAGTGAGATGCACCCTTTCCAATAAGCTAGGTTTCAAGAAGTCTTCACTACATTCCCCCTTAGCCCCCCTTTGAAAGGGGGTTTGGGGGGATAGAGAGGCTTGTCAGGTTGGAAAAAACCAGTGTTTGAGTCCTCGACTCCGCTCGGACTCAACGGGAGCATCCCATTTCGGCAATTATAGATAAGCAGCTACTATTGAGAATGCTGGCTTGCCTCTCACAGAGACGAATTCACCTACGTCTTGAAACGATTTTCAACAATCAATTGTCATGTATCTTCCAAAACGGGATGCTCCCGACTCAACAACGTTCGGCGAGCGCTCAGTCGAGCCGCTGAGCGGAGTCGAAGTGTTGAAATTTGAATTCCGTATTCAAACGATCTCTCGATAATTTCTTGTGATTTTAATTGTATTTTCTGCGATTGAAAATTCACATAAAAATTAAGGATCTATTGAATTCTCTGTATCTTTGACGCGAACTCGCACGAGTAAATTGCCCTTACCGTTGGCAACAGCTCCGACAAGTCTGACCCAAGAAGCATTTTGCATTCGGGGATCGAGCTGAAGGGTTAACGTCGAGTCTCGTTCTGGGTGCTTGATTGGAAAATCTTCCTTGTTTTGAAGTTGAGATTCCGTTACCCAAATTTCCATAAAGCGATCGTACGGATTGTTTGTCGTGTTTGAGTTTTGTGTTTTGTTATGTTTTGGGATCGCTTTTTCAAAAATAATATAAATAATCGCCACAACCAAGACGATTATAGAAAAAACAAAAAATGCAGACATTGCCGCCATAAATTGATTTGGGAACAAGATATAAAGGCAAGTTCCGATAAGCATTATGGCTGCAAAGGCGATCGCCAATCTCGGATTTTCAAAACGATCTGCTTTCTGGACTGCTATGGATTTTGGTGGTATTCTCAAACGAACGAACCAGAGCGCTGGTAAGATCGAGGCAAGCATCGCAACGCTGCAGATTATGACAGCGAAATCGCTCGACATTGATATTGGCAAGATCGCAAATATTAGGAAAGCGATCGCCCCTGTAACAAGCGAGAGGACAGGAATCGATATCAGAGCCAAAAAAGCAGCGATGTAAGTATTGCGAATTTGAGGCCAACAAAGTGGAACGGGGCGAACGTGATAGCGATCTTTTCTGAAGAATCGAGCTGTTCTCTCTAAAAATACAACTCTGAGCGATCGCAGCGGAACGATCGGGAAATATAAAAAAATTACCCATTCTGTTGTAACATAAGAATCGTCTGGCAAAAAATAACGTCTTCCATAATAAGTCGTTCCAATTCCATTAATTGAAAACGGCATTGAAATTTCCTCACAATGCGATCGAAGAACTCAAAGGATATTGTCAACGTCAAACTCGAACTCGAAGCTTCAGTCAGGTCGAACAACAGTTTTCGATCGATTGAAGTTTTCCTCAATTTTACACGATAAGCTCCGTGAGCGATCGCACTCGAATCTATATTGTCATGGGCGTTTCCGGTGCGGGGAAAACCTCGGTCGGCCGACAGCTCGATCGAGGTTGAGTCGATTCTATTGTGCCAAATCTCGATCCCGCTGCGATCGCCCTTTTCGGAAATCTTCACCCCATCGGGAGTATCGCAACACCACTGAGACGATCTAGAGTCGGTGTACCCGTTCGAGATCGACAGTTCGAGGTGAAAGTACTCCGTTTGCCTACGGCGATCGCCCTTCTCTCTCGTCCCCATCGAACGGTGCCATTTTTGATGTTACGTCACTTCAATTTGATGATTACTGGTAAAACGAAGCTCCTCGGTGTTATTGGATACCCCATCGAACACACTCTCTCGCCGACGATGCACAATGCCGCGATCGCCCAGATGGGACTAGACTACGTGTATCTTCCACTTCCCGTTCCCCCCGATCGCCTCGACGCTGCGATCGCTGGATTCGCGGCCGTCGGTGTCGTGGGCTTTAGCGTCACGATTCCCCACAAACAGGCGATTTTGCCGTTTTTATCCGAGATTACCCCAGAAGCGCGAGCTGTCGGCGCAGTCAACACCGTTTGGCGTACCGAACAGGGTTGGAAAGGCACGAATACGGACGTTTCGGGATTTCTTTCCCCGTTGCGAGCTTACGACAACTGGAGCGATCGCGCGGCCGTCGTGTTGGGAAACGGCGGTGCAGCCCGAGCGGTGGTGGCTGGGTTAACCCAACTCGGTTGTCGCGAACTTCACGTCGTCGGACGCACGCCCGAGAAATTAGAGGCTTTCGCTCGCAGTTGGGAAAAATCGACGCTAGACGTACAGTTCGAGACTCATGATTGGGACGAACTGCCCAATTTGATGTCGGTGGCGAACTTGTTGGTGAATACGACGCCCGTGGTTATGTCGCCCCAGGTCGATCGCTCTCCCGTCGAACCGGAACTGTTCGACAAGTTACCCCCCAACAGCATCGCTTACGATTTAATTTATACACCCAATCCTACCCAATTCTGAAATTTGCTTGGGAACGGGGCGCGACGGCCATCAGTGGGTTAGAAATGTTAGTTCGTCAGGGTGCGATCGCCTTAGAAATTTGGACGGGACAAGAGGTTCCAGTTGAAGTGATGCGCC
>NZ_KB235962.1:375609-403318 GCF_000332355.1 Baaleninema simplex PCC 7105 | reverse complement strand
TGGGTTAACCCAACTCGGTTGTCGCGAACTTCACGTCGTCGGACGCACGCCCGAGAAATTAGAGGCTTTCGCTCGCAGTTGGGAAAAATCGACGCTAGACGTACAGTTCGAGACTCATGATTGGGACGAACTGCCCAATTTGATGTCGGCGGCGAACTTGTTGGTGAATACGACGCCCGTGGGTATGTCGCCCCAGGTCGATCGCTCTCCCGTCGAACCAGAACTGTTCGACAAGTTACCCCCCAACAGCATCGCTTACGATTTAATTTATACACCCAATCCTACCCAATTTCTGAAATTTGCTTGGGAACGGGGCGCGACGGCCATCAGTGGGTTAGAAATGTTAGTTCGTCAGGGTGCGATCGCCTTAGAACTGTGGACGGGACAAGAGGTTCCAGTTGAAGTGATGCGCCAACGCCTCCAACAGCATTTGGGACTCGATCGATAGGGTTGTTTTCGTCGGGAGAGGCGTAGGTTCGATACGTCTCTCTGTATTTTTTCTCTCTTTTAAACGGCTCTTCCGAACTTACTATGCAAGAAATCGCCAAAACCCTTACAGGGAAAGAGTTTTGGCTAAACTGTATAAAAAGGCATCTCAAATTGCGAAATCCCTTTCCAGATACAGGCTACAAGCATTTACCCTACACACTAAGGTCGGAAGAGCCTTTTAAACAAGATCGATCGGGTTTACAGATCTCTATAAAGATTTTGCTCGTTCCGGATAGTGCGATATCCGATAAACGTCAATCTGGTGATATCTTGTTCCGCAACTTTTTCCATAGTTTCTAATATCTTGCATCCGTTTGATACCGAAAAAAATCGCTCTTACAGATTTCAAACAAAGGCTTTTAGATCTAGCGTGTCAATTCCATCCACACCATGTCAGCCATACTTCCATCAGGCATGGGCCATGAATCACGCACGATCTCCCTGACAGCGAATCCCGTTCTCTTAGTCATATTGATCGAAGTCTTGTTTGACAACAGAATTGTCGCTCCGATGGTTTTGAGGTGCAACTCATCGAATCCATACTGAACAATTCGTTTAAGTGCCAGCCTTCCGAATCCTTTTGACCTGTATTCGAGATCCAAAATAGCAACACCGACTTCGGCAGTCAACAAATCCATATTCAAGCCTTTTAATACGGCATATCCGACTGGAAAATCTTCGGTGTCTATATACACTCCGAACACAACAGGCTGACTTTTTCGGGAATAGGGCAACGCAAATGCTGAAATCGCCTCTGTGAATTCTTCTGTCTCATCAGGTTCAAAGGACGGATTCCACCCTAACAAATCAACCAAGCTCGGATCCCGAGCCAGTTTTATCAGGTGTCTGATATGACTGTCCTCCATAGATGCCAGGAAAACCGTTATCTTTGTCGGGCGATGCTCTTGCTTCAGAATGATTTTTCTGTCCATGATAGTGCTTCTATAAGAAATTTTAAATAAATCTACAAACTGATGAATATTCATCAATGTTGGTATAGTAAATCAAAACTTCATCTCCCATCTGAATAAGCTTCAATGCGATCAAATGTACCCACAGACCGATTTCATCTTCAACCCACTTGATGTAAGCATTGGGTGTTTCTGAATGATTGCAAAGGGATGCCAGACCAAATACAATATGACCGCATACATTTTTGTTTGTTTCATATTCTGAATGTTTAACGAAGTAGTAAGGACTTAACTCCGTTTTGTCAATAATGTCCCTTTGATATGGAGGAAACGATGCAACTGGGGACACCTCAATTAGTGTTTCTTTCGCAATCTTTTTTGTCGCCACAATGCCGCGACCTTTGTTAGAAAATCGTTGAACTTTAATCATTTTTTATCCCAAATTCTGTTTGCTTCCTGAAACCGGACATTTCATTAGCTGTTGTTTCAAAAGCTTACCGGCTTGCAAAAAAATAACGACAAAGTAAGTTGCATTGCGTTCATTCTACTTCAAACTCTAGCAATCTTAAGTCATTTCGGCAAGCAACAGGGGTGAAACTCAATACTAAAGGGGGTCTTCTGGGGTGCATCTCAAAAATGTAAATTTATCAGATTGGAGTCTCCACGGTGAATTGAGCTGTTATTGGGTGGAGCTATCGCTTCACCCCTGGACGGCAGCGTTGCCGAAGTCCAACCTACCCCAGACTCATAGTTTTACATCCATTGAGATGAACCCTAGGAGAAGACCCATCCTTTAAATATTTCTACTCATTGCAGAACTGAGATGCACCCGATAACAAAAGTGAGATGCTCTTCTTATTCTTGAGTCTCTTTTACGCGAACTCGAATAAATAGATGACTCTTGCCATCCGAAACCACTTTGGCAAGTCTCGACCAACGATCCTTCATTCTGGAATGGAGCTTGACGATTAACATAGTATCTTTTTCGGGATGTTTGACAGGGAAAGATTCCTGATTTTGCAGTTGAGTCTCTGTCACCCAAACATCCATATATCGATCGTAGGGATTTTGAGGATTATCGGTGGCTTTGACTCGAATCCGAATTCGTAAATCGCCCTTACCATTCGCCAGAAGCCCAGGAATTCTCGCCCAACCATCTCTCATTTGAGGATGGAGCTGGATGCTTAAGTTTGAGCCGGTTTCAGGATTCTTTATTGAAAAAAATTCTTGGTTTCTTAATTGGGATTCTGTGACCCAAACCTCCATCCATCGATCGAATGGATTGTTGGCGTTGTCTGCTTCTTTCGGAATTTCATGTTTTGGTGATTTTTTTGAATAAAAAAAACTGGTAATTGTTCAAACCATTAAAACTATAGTGCCGATCGCGATGGCGACAAAAAAATCGCTCGACAGTGCCATAGCGACGCCAGAAGTAATTAAAACGATCGAGCCCATAGCAATCAGACGTTTTGAATCGATCTCATAATATTTTGCATAATATTCTTTCTGTGGATCGATCGGTTTTGGCGGCATTTTCAAATGAGCGAACCAGAGCGTTCCCAAGACTAAAAGACCTATGACGGCTGTAGCAATGACGGCACTCACATCGGTTGATAGAGAAAACGGCATAGATATGAGGAAAGTTATCAATACTGTCACGATGGGGAATACAAAAAATGAGGCTAAGACGAGAAATCCAGCAATATAAGTATTGCGAACTTGAGCCCAACAGATGGGAACGGGCTGAACTTGATAGCCATCTCTTCTGAATAGTGTTCCCTTTTCTCCAATAAATACGACTCTCAGCGATCGCAGCGGAACGATCGGGAAATATAAAAAAATTACCCATTCTGTGGTAATATAGGAACGATCGGGTTTAAAATCACGCCGGCTCTTCGGAGTTTAGGGTGACAGAAAAACTAACTTCACGAGATTTCAAGGGTTTTGGCTCTCGAATCTTCAATTTTTTGTATCATGCTATACATTTATAACCACAAACTCCGAAGACCCATCACGCCTTCCGTAATAAGTCGTTCCAATTCCATTAAAAGAAAACGGCATTTTAATTCTCTAATTCGATAAAAAGAACGAGCAAGCTATTTTTGATTTCACTCGTTGAAGCATGACTTCTGGGTTCGTTTCAAATTCAGAAGTGTTCAGAAACTAGAGCTGTTCGGGAGAGCGAACACCCGAAACTCAGCGATCTCCGAGATATCCAGTTTTGAAAAAAGCTAAGGTTAGCCAGATTTAAGATGCACACCCGAGTGCTGTCAGTTCGATCGCACCTCGAAAAATGCTTCCTCGAAGGAAATTTCCTTAGATTTTACACGATCGAATCATGAGTGATCGCACTCGAATCTATATTGTCATGGGCGTTTCCGGTGCGGGGAAAACCTCGGTCGGCCGACAGCTCGCTCGACGGTTAAACGTGGAATTTATTGAAGGAGACGAGTTCCACCCCCCGGAAAATGTGGACAAAATGCGAAATGGCGTTCCGCTGACCGATCGCGATCGCGACCCTTGGTTGTGGGCGTTGCGAGATAAAATCGACGACGTTCGACAGCAGGGAAACAGTGCAGTCGTGGCCTGTTCGGCACTCAAAGCCAAGTATCGCGAGATACTAGAACCTGGAGAGGCGACGGTCACTTGGATTTTTTTAGACCCAGAGCGATCGCTTCTTCAACAACGGCTCGCACAACGTCAAGGACATTTTATGACCGCTCGGCTGTTAGAGAGTCAGTTCGAGGCGTTGGAAAAACCCCAAACGGCGATCGTAGAAAACGCTCGAGGTGCGATCGCCGAAATTGTCGAATCGATCCTACAAAAACTCTAGCGATCGAGTCCGAAGCGGGTAACAGACAACACCGCCGTATCCACAGTTACACGGATACAAAATAGTTTAAAAAAATATCACTCAAACAATGCGACAGAACCCGACAACTTCCAGTCAACGTTTCGTCACTTTCTAGAGCCTCAAAATATATAGAAGTCGTGGCTAGGATCGATCCCCCCCGTTGCTCTCTCTCAACGTAGCGTACCTGCACCAGTCCGAACGTTCTCTTCCCGTTTCCTGCGATTTTCCTCCAAATCCTCACAATAGCAACCCTCGCAACGTACAGGAAGCAACGAAATTGGCTATAGTGAGAAAGTCAAACTTGGGGAATCGTGATTTAAGGTTCCTCGATCGCGAGGAAAACAACAGCCTCGCGCTAGTTTCAGACCGTTGTACAGAACCTATGACTGCTCAATCCCGCCCCGATCGCGAAGCCAACGCGCCCTTTTCTGCTGAAGATTTCGCTAAAGCTCTCGAAGGTCACGACTACGTCTTCGAGCGAGGACAAGTCGTGCGCGGCAAAGTCTTCGAGTACGATACTAACGGCGCTTACATCGACATCGGTGGCAAATCCGCCGCATTTCTGCCCCTGCGGGAAGTATCAGCCGAAGTCGTAACCAACCTCGAAGAAGCCCTTCCCCGCGACGAAGAACGAGAATTTCTCGTCATTCGCGAACAAAATGCGGACGGACAAGTCACGCTGTCGATCCGTCAAATGGAACTCAAACAGGCGTGGGAACGGATGGCGCAACTGCAAGAAGACAACGACGTTCTCGACGTGCGCGTTACGGGAACCAACCGAGGTGGCGTCGTCGTCGATGTCGGTGGATTGCGAGGATTCATTCCGCGATCGCACCTACTCGATCGCAACGATCTCGATGCTCTAGTCGGTCAGTCTCTGACAACCACCATTCTAGAAGCCGACCCCGAACGTAACAAACTCGTTTTATCCCATCGTCTCGCCGAACAAGCCAACCGCATGAGTCGCCTGCTTCCTGGCGAACTCGTCGAAGGAACGGTCGCCAACCTCAAACCTTATGGCGTTTTTGTCGATATCGGTGGCGTCACGGGATTGTTACATATCCGACAAATCAGCAAAGCTCGCATTCCCTCTCTCGACGATTTATTTCACGAAGGCCAGTCGGTGAAAGTTTTAATTTCCGAAGTGGACGAGTGGAAAAAGCGCATTTCCCTCTCGATGAAAGAACTCGAAAGCTATCCCGGCGAACTGCTCGACAAGTTCGACGACGTGATGGAAAATGCCGAAAACCGCGTCTCTAAAACTAAGGAAGAGAACGCGGTCGAAACCAACACCTCAGAAGTCGAGTAATCGTACAGTAACACGCAACAAAGGGACGAACTGCTCTCGTTCGTCCCTGCCATATCTCTTACTTTAACTTCTGTTTGATAAACGTCAGAATTTGCGTTATCTGTTTCTTGAGCGTGGCGATTTCTTTTTCCATTGCCGCCACTTTTGCCTGGAGTGCTGCCACGTCTTCACCGCCAGACGCTGCCGTTGAAGCTGCCGCCGCTGGAGCTGCTTTGACCGCCGCACGGGGTTTCTTCGCTTTCGACATCGCCGTCTTGATAGCACCGATGAGTTGCTTTTTCTCGAACGGCTTTTCGATAAACTCAAAAAACTCGAAGGGTTCGGAGATTTTCTCCGTCACTTCTTCTTTTCGCCCCGACATGACCACTAAAGGAATTTTCCGCAAGTCGTCGTGAGCTTGAATTTCCTGAAACACCTCCCAACCGCTTTTTTTGGGAAGCAAGAAATCTAACATAATCAAGCTCGGTTTATCAGAGCGAATCTTTTTTAAGCCTTCCTCGCCGTCTTTGGCTTCGACCACGTCGAAGTTTCCCGGCGGCAACATACTTTTTACAGTTTTTTGGATGACTCGACTGTCATCGATGACTAAAATCTTGTGACTTGCCACGACTGACTCCTTGAGAGGTGCGTGAAGGGCTAGGTGGGTTGAATAACGCCCATCTAGTTTAACTCGCTTGGGTCTAGTTTATCAGGCAAGCGGTGAGGCGACGAGAGTTCCCCCCAGAACTGAGGAGAACTGCGATCGCCGTCGTATGGGATCGGGAGTGTGCGGTGGAGCGAATCAGCATTATCGTCTCCCCAACTTCCCCATCGCCAACATCGCCGTTCCATAGGCGGCTTCGGTTTGCGTCGATACCGTCACTGGAACTCCCAAGCGATGCTGACGCAATTTCGTCCACGCCGGGTTTTTCGCCCCACCGCCAGCGGTGTACACTCGCGTCAGCGGACTCGCCCCCAACTCCTGCAATAACTGGTATCCTCGAGCTTCAATGCGTGCCATACTATCGAGCAACCCGTGGAGAAACACCACAGCATCGTCGGGTTTCGGTTCTAGTCGCGGCGGGTACTGAGGATCGCTGAGGGGAAAGCGTTCCCCCGGTTCGCAAAGGGGATAGTAATCGAGAGGACTTTCTGAAGTGGGGATCTTTTCGCTCAACTGTTGCAACTCCGCCTCGCTGAAAAACTGCTTCAACACCGCTCCACCGGTATTCGACGCACCTCCGGCTAGCCACAGATTCCCCAAGCGATGGCTGTAAATTCCGTATTTTGCGGCGTCGATGCGGGTTGTGCTGAGGAGTTTCAACACCAACGTCGAACCGAGAGAGGTGACGGCTTCGCCGGGAGAATTTGCACTGCTGGCGAGAAAGGCGGCGATGCTGTCGGTGGTTCCCGCACAAACGCGACAGTTTGGGGAAATCCCGAAGCGGCGAGAAATTTCTGGGGTGACGTTCGCGATCGCCGTTCCCGGTTCGACAACGCGGGGGAGTTTGGGAGCGTTAAAGCTCAGCCATTGGGGATATTGGCAAATTTCGGGATCGTAACCGAGTTTGAGGGTGTTGTGATAGTCGCTGATTCCCAGTTGTCCGTGGAGGAGGAAACTCAGCCAATCGGCTTGATGGAGGAAATAGGTATTTGGGGAAGGGTTGAAGTGGCGGCGGAACCAGAGGAGTTTGCTAAAACTAGAAGTCGCACTGAGAGCGGGATGCTTGGCGGGGGCGATCGCTCGGACCTCCTCTGCAACGTCTTTTCCTCGGTTGTCGTTGTAGAGTAGCGGCTCGGTGATGGGGTTTCCGGCTTCGTCGCAGAGAAATACCGTCGCGGAGGTTCCGTTGAGGGCGATCGCTCTTAAATTTTGTCGAATTTCGGGGGGAATGCGATCGAGCAGTTCCCACAATCCCTGACGCCAAGTGTCGCAGGTTTGGGCGGTGAAGTCGATGCGGGCGTCGGCTGCGATGGTTTTCTGGGCGTCGAGGGCGATCGCTCTCGCCCCAGAGGTTCCGAAATCAAGTCCTAGGTAAAATGTCATCTTACAACCCGCCACTTTTGGCTACAGTAATTCCATCGACCACTCAAATAAGATTACTGCTAACTGGCGACTGGCGACTGGTGACGGGTGACTGGTGAAAGCGTATCTTGGAGTTGAGAGCCTGACGCTTCGCACCCCAAGCAAACCCCTCGATCGCCATGTCTGACATTGAAACTCGTTTGGGAGACTCGATCGCCCGATACCGCCAGCAAATCCTAGAGATTGCAGCCAAACATGGTGCGTCTAACATTAGGATATTTGGTTCCGTCGCCCGAGGAACCTCAACCGATGAAAGCGATCTCGATTTACTCGTCGATCTCGAGAGCGATCGAACCCTTCTCGACCAAATCGCCCTCAAACAAGACCTCGAAGATTTGTTAAATCGCCCCATCGACATCGCCGAACCCAACTGTCTTCATCCCATCGTCCGCGATCGCGTTCTTGGCGAAGCGATTCCGTTATGAAAGACGATCGACTGTACCTCGCCAACATTCGTGACTGTATCGATCGCATCGAAACTTACACCCGCAACGATCGCGCCGCCTTCTTCGCCAATCCTATGATTCAAGATGCAGTGATTCGCAACCTTGAAATCATCGGCGAAGCGACCAAAAATCTCACTCCCGAACTTCGTACCCGATACTCGGACATTCCCTGGCGACAAATCGCCGGTTTGCGCGATGTTCTCATTCATGACTATCTCAACGTCAACCTCGATCGCGTGTGGGGCGTTGTCGAACAAAACCTACCCCCTCTCAAACAGCAGGTTCTTGCGATCTTGGATGACATCTGAGTTCCCCGTGACCGATAATCTGGTGACGAACGAACTCGACATCGTATCTTGGACTTGAAAACCTGACGCTTCACGCCCCACAGTGACTTCTTCCCCTCTCAACTTCACCGTCGCCATCTGTACCTACAACGGCGAACGTCGTTTACCCCTGGTACTCGATCGCCTCTGTGACTGTGTGGCGGAAACCCCAGATTCCCTCACCTGGGAAATCCTGGTTATCGACAACGCCAGTACCGACAACACGCTGCAAGTTATCGATCGCTACCGCGACAAACTCCCCCTTCGCCGCATCTGCGAAACCCAACGGGGACTCGCGTTCGCCCGACACCGTGCCATATTAGAAGCGAAAGGGGAGTTCGTGGGATTCCTCGACGACGACAACCTCCCCGACGCCGACTGGATAACCCAAGCGATCGCCTTCGGACGAAACCATCCTAAAATCGGGGCTTACGGAAGTCGCGTCCTTCCCGAATACGCCGCGACACCCCCGAAGAATTTCCAACGCATCGCCCCCTTTCTCGCCATCGTCGATCGCGGAGTACAACCTCGGCTGTACCCTCCCGAAAAAAAACTACTTCCCCCTGGGGCGGGTTTAGTGGTTCGTCGCGACGCCTGGTTAGCCTGCGTTCCCGAACAGTTAGTTCTCATCGGAAGAACCACCCACAAAGCGATCGCCGGAGAAGACTTAGAAGCCTTGCTTCACCTGCAACAGTCGAAATGGGAAATTTGGTACAACGGAGCTATGCGAGTGCATCACCTCATTCCCGCCTCCCGTCTCCAACCCGACTATCTCCTCAATCTCATGGAAGGAATCGGCCTGAGTCGCTACCGAACCCGGATGTTGAGTTTCCCGGCGATCTTGCGTCCCCTCGCCCTCATCGCCTACTCCCTCAACGATCTCCGCAAAATCCTGCGCCACCTCATCCAATATAGACAAACCCTCGAAACCGATCTCGTCGCCCGCTGCGAAATGCGTCTGTACACCGCCAGTCTCTACAGTCCGATTCATTTCTGGCGAGAAACCCTCTCTCGTCAATCCCAACCCTAACTTTTCCCGCTTCACTGTCAATGTCTCCCCCCCTCTCCCCTTCTTCCCCTCTCCCCTTCTCCCCCTCTCCCCCTCCCGACTTCACCGTCGCCATCTGTACCTATAACGGCGAAACTCGTCTTCCCGAGGTTCTCGACGCTCTCCAGCAACAGGAAGGAACGGAGGAAATCGCCTGGGAAGTGTTGGTGGTGGACAACAACAGCGACGATGGCACGCCGGATGTGGTAAACCAGTATCGTAAAACCTGGCGGCGATTGCGATACGTTCGCGAACCGAAGCAGGGAACCGCTTACGCCAGACAGCGGGCGATCGCAGCGGCGAACAGTCCCGATTTGGTAGGATTTCTCGACGATGACAACATCCCGGCGTCTGACTGGGTGCGTCAAGCCTACGAGTTTGGCTGTCAACATCCCGAAATTGGGGCGTATGGGGGAAATATTCATGCCAAATTGGATGAAGAGCCGCCGGAGTATTTCGATCGCCTCAAAATCCTCTTAGCCGTGTACGATCGCGGAGATCGACCCTTTTGCTACGCCCGCGATCGCAAACCTCGCATCGTTCCCGCCGCCCCCGGTTCGGTGGTTCGCAAACAGGCTTGGCGGGATTGCGTTCCCCAGCGACTGCTGTTACAGGGACGAGATGAAAAAAACAAAACTTATATCGGGGCTTGTGAGGATTTGGAAACGCTTTTTTATATTCAAAACAGCCGTTGGGAAATTTGGCACAATCCCAAAATGACAGTGTTTCACCATATTCCTCCCCCTCGCCTCGAACGGGAGTATCTCCTCAAAATTTCTCGTACTTCAGGATTGTCAAATCACGCTCTGAGAACTGCCCGACTGTTTCCAAAACACCGTTTTTTAATGGTTTTCGCGATTCCATTTTATTGGATTTCAGATACCTTGAAATTAATTATTTTTTGGATAAGATATCGGCATCAGTTTTCAAAAAATATTTTTAAGGCTTGTGAATTTCAATCTCGTATCGGTCGATTTTTGAGTCCGTTTTTTATTATGTTTTAATTAAAACTCTATCGAGAGACGCTATGAAAATTGCTTACGTGACCATGTACGACGTTCTCAATCGCGAAAGCTGGCCGAAAACCCAGTTAGGAATGTGTCAAGCGGGGTATTCCATCGCCCAAAACTTAGAAATATTAGGCTGCGCGATCGCCTACGTGGGAGGACTCCGTAAAAAACCGTCGATCGTGACGAAATTAAAATGGGAATATTACCGGCGATCGCAAAACCGAGATTACTACCGCTGGGCGGAACCTGCGATCGTCAAAGATTTCGCCCAACAGATCGATCGCCAACTCCAAGATCGCGAGTTCGACGTGATTCTCTGCGGAGAAAATGCCCTTCCTCTCACCGATTTAAAAGTTTATAAACCGCTCGTTTTATGGACAGACGCACCCTTGGCGGCGTTAATTAATTACTATCCTTATTTAAGCAATCTCTGTCAAGAAACGCGAGATAATATTTATACGTTTGAAAAACGCGCTCTCGATCGCTGTCAGAGGGTAATTTACGCCTCAGAGTGGGCGGCACAAAATGCCATCGAAACCTACAACCTCCCCAAACACAAAGTTCGCGTCGTTCCTTGGGGAGCGAATTGGGACGTACCGACAACTCGGCGAGAAATCGAACTAGAAATTTCGCGGCGATCGAGTCAATCTTGTAATTTGTTATTTTTAGGTGTTGAATGGGATCGCAAAGGGGGGGAAATCGCATTAGAGGTCACTCGAAATCTCAATAACATGGGTTTGAACGCAACGTTGACGATTGCAGGAAGTCCGCCTAAATTGACCCTTCCTGAATTTGCCAAATACGTCGGTTATTTGAATAAAAATACAAAATACGGACGAGAAACATTAAAGATTCTCCTCGAAACTTCTCATTTTTTAATTCTTCCCACACAAGCCGAATCCTATGGCATGGTATTTTGTGAAGCTCACCAATTTGGATTACCTTGTTTGACCACAAACGTCGGTGGCGTTCCCTCGATCGTGCAACATGGAATTACCGGATTTACGTTTCCTAAAGATGCCGAAATTTCTCGCTATTGCGATGCAATTTTTAAAACGTTTAACGATTCGAGTGGATATTATAAAATGGCGATGGCTGCGTTCGATCGCTATGAAAAACTATTAAACTGGCAAAGTGCCTGTCAAACAGTCAAGGATATTTTACAAGAATTAATATAAACACCAGATCCCCGGCATCTCAAAGATGCCGGGGATCTAGCTCAATTTAGCAAAGCGTCTGTCAAACTTTAAATCTCAAAAAACTTAATAAAAATGCCAAATCTCGCCTATTTAACCGAATTCGATCTCACAAACTTTAATCCAAAACGCTGTCCGAGAGACAAACTAGGACATTGGGGAAAGTGCGATCGCATCTATCGCGCCTTAACCCATCCCAAAACCCCAATCTATCCCGTCGGAAATCTCGATAAAACCCGAGAACGTACCGCCATTCTTCCCAAGCTCAAACGCCGCGTTTATCAAAACTTATTCAAAACTCAATATTTCGCCTGGACAGAACCGCAATTCAATCGAAACTATGCCCAGCAATTTCAAAAAAAGCTGAATAAACTCAATACAGATATCGATATTATTTTGACTTCAGACAGTAACTCGATCGCCTATCTCGACAGTCCTAAACCCTTTGCAATTTGGACGGATACCCCCTACGCCGGACTCATCAACTTTTACCCAGCTTATCAAAATCTCTGTCGCGAAACCCAAAAACAGCTTTACAACATGGATCGATTGGCATTAAACAAATGCCAGTGGATTTTTTTTGCCTCGAATTGGGCAGCAAATATCGCCGTTCGAGCGTATAATCTTCCCCCCGAAAAAATTCATATCGTTCCCTTTGGTGCAAATTTCGACGTAAACCCTCAATTAAAAGACATCGAAGCGGCGATCGCATTGCGTCCGCAAACCCCCTCTCAAAACCATCCCTGTAAACTCCTATTTCTCGGTGTCAATTGGGTTCGCAAAGGAGGAAACCTCGCTCTCGAAGTTGCCAAAACACTCGATCGCCACGGAATTCCAACCGAACTGACGATCGCCGGATGTCGTCCCCCCAGAGAAACCTCTCTTCCACACTTCGTTCGCTGCGTGGGATTTCTCGATCGCACTATAGAAAGCGATCGTCAAACCCTCGATCGCCTGTTCGCCGAATCCCACTTCTTTATACTTCCCTCCACCGCCGAATGTTACGGCCATGTTTTTTGCGAAGCCAACGGGTTCGGCGTTCCCTGTCTCGCCAGCGATGTCGGCGGAATTCCCACGATCGTTCGCGACGGCGTCAACGGAAAAACCTTCCCCTTAGACGCCTCCCCCTCCGACTACTGCGACTTTATCGCCGAAATCTTCTCCACCCCCAACCGCTATCGCAGCTTAGCCTTATCCGCTTTCAACGAATACCAAACCCGCCTCAACTGGGATGTCGCAGCGAAGCAGGTTCGGGAGATTTTGATGAGGAGATGATGAGGTGGGGTAGGGTGTGTGACGCGGCCGAAAAATTCGGCTGAAATCCGGTTAATGGAATATTACCGCGTCACGCAACGCCTCTACATAACACCAATTAAACCGCTTTATTGGTCAACTGGGTGAGAACCTGGTTCGATCGCGTCACGAACTGCTTCATACCCTCTGCATCAAAACCTTTCTGAGACATCAACGCCAAATCGTAGACGTGATGACAAATCAAATTCGCCAACTCCGCAGACGGCGAACTTCCCTCAGAAACGATCGCACCCTGACTCAACGACGCCAAATTTTGAATCATCGGGTGAGACGTGTTGACGACCAAAATATGCTCTTCAGGAAACTCTGCTTTTTCCTGTTGCAACATCGCCGTCATATCCCGCAAGCGACGCATGGCTTCCGGTAACAACACCATCGCCGGAGGCGTACCTTGAGGATCGTCGGCTTTCAGCGATTCCGTCCGAATTGTCAATTTCGGCTTGTTCAACGCCTTCTCGAACAGTTCCTTAATCTGTTCGCTGCGGGTTTTGTTGGTGTTGGGATCGACGATTTCCGTATCTTTGTCTTGGCTGACGAGGTTTTCGTCGAGTTCCGAATCCACCCGAGAAAACTTCACCTCAGAGCGATCGCGTTCCAAATACCCGATGAAGTGAGTGTCGATGAACGAATCGAGATAGAGAACTTCCAAACCTTGGCTTTTGTGAAGTTCCACATACGTCGCTTGCGACACCGGATCGGTGCAGTAATACACCCGATTTTCGTGGCGTTTCTGATTGCGTTCGAGGTACTCCTCTAACGTGGTGTAAGACTCGCCATCGTAGACGATTCCACCTTCAGCCGAAACATCTTGCCACGCATCTCCTTCTGTTTCCACTTGAACGGTGGGTTTTTCCTCATCGCTACCGCTCAAATTCGCCGTCGTGCGATAAATCAGAATATCTTCGACTTGCTTTTTAAACTTCTCGTCGTTGATATATCCGAACTTGACAAAGGTTCCCAAATCTTTCCAGCATTTGACATACTGGTCTTTGTCTTCCTGATAGAGTTCTTTAAGGCGATCGGCGACTTTCTTCGCGATGAAATCGGCGATTTTACGAACCTTGCGATCGACCTGTAACGCCGACCGAGAAACGTTGAGGGGAATGTCGGGACTGTCGATGACGCCGCGCATCGGCATCAAGAACTTGGGAACGATTTCCTCGCAATGGTCGCTAACGAAAACCTGGTTGCAGAACAATTTAATATTGCCCTGGGTGACATCGACATCCGGTTTCAGTTTGGGGAAATAGAGAATTCCGTTAATCTCAAACGGGTAATCTGTTTTCAAGTGAACCCACAACAGCGGTTCGTCTTGGAACGGGTACAAATAGCGGTAAAATTCGAGATAATCTTCGTCGCTGAGGTTTTGAGGAGACTTGCGCCAAATTGCTGCTTGTTGGTTGAGAACTTCCCCCTCAAATTCAATGGGAACCGGCATGAAATCGCAGTAGGTTTTCACCAGTTGGCGAACGCGAGAAGATTCGAGATATTCCGTTTCCTCGTCTTGTAACGTCAGGGTCACGGTGGTTCCGACTTCAGTGCGATCGCTGTCCGTCAACTCGAATTCCGGCGAACCGTCGCAAGTCCAGTGAACCGCCTGTGCGCCATCTTTGTAAGAACGCGTATCGATTTCGACAGTTTTGGCCACGATGAACGAGGAATAAAACCCGAGACCGAAATGGCCGATAATCGGTTGGTCTGCGCCGCCTTGATATTTTTGCACGAATTCTTCGGCACTGGAGAAGGCGACCTGGTTGATATATTTTTTCACCTCGTCAGCAGTCATCCCGATTCCCGTATCGGTGACGGAGAGGGTTTTCTTATCTTTATCGACGGTAATGGTAATTTTAGGATTGTCCGTGTCGCCGTCGTATTCTCCCGCAAACGCCACCATTTTTAACTTTTCGATCGCATCGACGGCGTTGGAGACGAGTTCCCGCAAGAAAATCTCATGTGCGGAGTAGAGAGATTTCTTGATAATCGGGAAGATGTTCTCGGTATGGATTGTAATGTTGCCTTTCTCGAGGACAGTCATAGTACCGTTAGATGAAGGTAAACGTTGCTTCGATCTTTATCTTCTGGGATTTTCGGCCGTTGAGCTTCAGGCGTTCTCCGTCCCCATCGATTCGGTTTTCCCCACCTTTTCCTTAAAACGAGGCGATCGCTGCGTTAGGTGTCGGCGTGGCTGGGAGGGGAAGACGGAAGATCGATGTAGAGGTGAGACAGTCCGGCTTCGGCGATGCGATCGAAGACGTATTGCTTTTGGTCGTCATCGAAGACGCGATCGAAGCGATCGGACTTCTGCGGTTGAATGGCTTGAGAGACTTTATGCTTCCATTTTTCGCGATCGCGCAACAGCGACGCGGAAGTCGTTTGGTAGTTCGTCAGCATACTCGGGTCGAAGGGAACCCCCAAAAACTCGCAGAGGGGAACGAGAACGGCTTCGGGATCGCAGACGAGGTCTTCGTAACGCACTAAATAATGATTCTCTTTTTGAGAATAGGTTAAACTCCGCTGTGCCGTTTCGATCCAGCGATCGACGCAGTAGTCTAAACTACTCGCACCTTTCCACCACTTCGGATACTGACGAGACACTTCGTACATCGACGCCGCAACTTCCGGTCCGTTGCGAATAATATGAATGACTTTTGCATTGGGAACGTAGCGTTCGATTTCGTCGAGATGGTCGATATGTTCGGGCGTTTTTTCAACAATAACGCTTTTTTGAGATTCCCAGGCTAAATCGTGAAGCAAGCCAAAAAATACGCGCGTATACCACCCAATTAAACCCACTTTAGGCAACCGACGAGCCATCTCAGGTCGGTTGAGGTCTTCGATCAAAAAAGCTTCGAGAACGGGGTAGAGTTGTCGGGAAACAATTTTGTATTTTTTACGCCTCGGTTCTCGATGGGGTTGCAAAAAAATAAAATACTTCGTTTCTGGAAACGACATAATTTTCGGATGAGCCGCCAATAGACTTTGGAGCAGTGTCGTCCCCGATCGCGGACAGCCAACCACAAATACTGTGGGTTTTGCTTTAAGAAAACTTAACATCAAGATCCGAATTTTTCCCGATTTCAATTTATATAATTGCACGTAAGATCGTGGAAGAGTGCATCTTTTAACCTTAACTCCAAGATCTACAGCGAGATCCGAAGAGAACGTGCGAACTTCAACTTGTTTTCTGCCCGCATGACCTTAACGTCTGTCATTATCGCCAGCGATCGCGACGAGATCTCCCTTCTCCACGAGACCCTCGACTCTGTTTTACACCAAACGATCGCCGAGCAGCTCGAAGTGATTCTTCTCCACCGGAAAACCGAGGATAACGGTTCGGACTGGCTCTCCACGATCGACGACTCGCGCGTGCGCGTGGTGTCTGCGGGAAACCGCGATCGGGTCAGTTGTTGGAATCTCGGACTTCGAGAAGCCTCGGGAGACACCATCGCCTTCATTACAGTCGGCGATCGCTGGACTCCGGACAAACTCGAACGCCAACTCGACGTCCTCACCAACCATCCCGAGGCGGAACTCGCCTACAGTTGGGTCGAATTCGCCGACGAAACCCTCACCTGGAAAAACCGCCACCAGGAACTTCAGGGGAACCTCTGGCCGTACCTGCTGGTGTGGGATTTCCTCGAAACCCCCTCCAATCCCCTCGTTCGCAAAACCGCCTTCAACGCCGTGGGAGAGTTCGACGAAAACCTCAACACGGCTGCGGTATGGGATATGGGGTTGCGGTTGGCCCGTCAGTTTCCCTTCGCCTGCGTTCCCCACGTCGATGTGGTTCGTGGAGACTGGGGCGATCGCGACTTGCAGCAGTGGGAAACCGACCGTCTCGCCGTTCTCGATCGCGCCTTCGCCGGAGAAACCGAATCGATTCAGTCGCTCCATTGGAAAAGCCAGACCAATCTCTACAAACATCTGGCATACTGGGCGTTTCGCCGTCCGTTCGTTCCCAAAAACCGCGAACTCGCCTCTCGCTATTTGCGCTATCTGGCCGAGAGCGATCCGGCATTTCGGGACGAATCGGAGTTCGTCAGTGCTGCCCTTCTCGCCGCCAACTCGGACTTAGACGAAAATTGGTTGGCGGGGGTGGGAAAAACCTTCGATCGCAGCTTTTTTCTCGAGGCGATCGCGCGATCGCCCTACCCGAAAATCTCCGTCGTCGTCCCAGCTTACAACTGCGAAACGACCGTCAGAGCGACCCTCGACTCCCTCTTCAATCAAACCTTTAAAGACTTTGAAGTTCTCGTCGTCGACGACAGTTCCACCGACGACACCCTCAACGCCGTCAAAGCGATCGAGGATCCCCGCCTGCGGGTGTTTTCCTATCCCAACGCCGGCCCCGCCGCCACCCGCAACCGAGGCTTCAACCACATCCTCGGACAATACGTCTCCTTCATCGACGCCGACGACCTCTGGACGCCAGACAAACTTGCAGCGCAACTCGAAGCCTTGGACGCGAACCCCGACGCCGCCGTGGCCTACAGTTGGACTGACTACATCGACGAATCGGGACAGGTTCTCAGACCGGGAAGCCACCTTTCCGTCAGCGGCGACGTGCTGTCTCACTTGTTGCTGGCAGATTTCCTCGAAAACGGCTCGAACGCCCTCATCCGTCGCGACGCCTTTGCCGCTGTCGAGGGGTTCGACGAGTCGTTTACCGTCGCTCACGATTGGGATTTGTTTTTGCGTCTGGCGTACCGCTACTTTTTCGTTTGCGTCGAAAAAGCGCAAATTCTCTATCGCCTCACCGCTGCTTCCGTTTCCTCTAAGGTCGTCCGTCAAGAACAGTTCTGTTTGAAAGTCCTCGATCGCGCCTACCACAGCGCCCCCCAAGCCTTTCAGTCCCTGCGATCGCAGAGTTTGACCAACCTGTACCATTACCTCACCTATCGCGCCCTTCAACCCCCCTGGACGGCCGAAACCTGCCAAGCCGTCGTCGGCTTCGTCGAAAAAATCCTCCAGTACGACCTTTTCGCCTCCGAATACAGCCCGCTTTTAGCCGATATCGCCGCCGCCGCCACCGCTCACAGCGTATTACCTCACGCGATCGCCCAGCAACTTTACCCCGACACCGATCCGGGGTTTCGTACCGAAGATCTGTTTCAATACACGCGATCGCGCCCCTATCCCGCGATCTCGGTGATTATCCCAGCCTACAACGCCGAAGACACCATCACAGAAACCATCGACACCGTTTTACAACAAACCTTTACAGATTTTGAAATTATCGTCATCGATGACGGATCGAGCGATCGCACCGTCGAAGTGGTAAAAAGTATCGACGACCCGCGCGTCAAGGTGTTTTCCTATCCCAACGCCGGCCAAGGCGAAAGTCGCAATCGAGGCGCCTGTCACGCCCAGGGAGAATTTTTCGCTTTCCTCGACGCTGACGATCTCTGGACGCCCCACAAACTCGAGGACTTATATAATGCGATCGTCAAGTGGAAGCTGCCGAACGACCCCGAACGCTGGCACGAAAACCGCAAACCCGCCGTCGCCTACAGTTGGGTCGATTGGATCGACGAAGACGGCAAGCACCTCGCACGGGGATGCGACTATAGTTGCAACGGGTACATCTATCCCAAGCTGCTGCTGAGTGACTTTATCGCAGGCGGCTCGAACGTTTTAATGTGGCGGGGGGCGTTTTACCAAGTTCGGGGATTCAACCCGGATTTCCCGCCGGCCGAAGATCGCGATATGTGGCTGCGTCTGGCGGAAAAATTCCATTTCGTCGCTGTCGAAAAACCGCATTTGCGTTACCGTCAAGTTCCCACCTCCCAATCGGCCAACGTCGAACGCATGGAGCGATCGCAGTTACGGGTACTCGAAGCGGCCTTTCGTCGCGCCCCGACGCAACCGCCCTTTGTCGAACGTCCCGATCTCCTACCGGACTACCAGAAACAAACCTACGCGAACTCGTATAAATACCTGACGTTCAAAGCCCTCGACGGCGAACCCACCCAAGCCAGAGGTCAGTTAGCCGCTCGCTTGTTTTGGACGGTATTGAAAAACGAGCCGCAGTTGTGGCAAGAGCGATGGTTCGTCTTTAAACTGTGGTTGCGAATTGGAGCGACGGCGTTGCTTCCCCCAGCCTGGACGCAGCGAATTCTCGATCGCTTCGCCACTTTTCCCAAACTGCACTCGGATCTACTGCGCTATACCCGCATGGAAATTTCCTAAGCCGCGATGTTGACTCAACCGCTTTCTCCTCTCAAACGCTTTATCGAGCGACAGTTTCGTTGGCAAGACGTCACCCGTAGCGGTCGCGGCTCGCTCTCGCGACTCAAGGCGAAATGGCAAACTCGCCTCGCTCGCTGGCGGTGTCGGCTCGTTCCCAAATCTCAACGCGATCGCGCTTACCTAGAACTGGCTCGCTCCGCTCGAGATCGGCAAAACTGGCCCGAAGCCGAGACCGCTTATCGCTTGGCGATCGCCTGCAATCCCAAGCAAGCCGAAGCCTATCACGGTCTCGGCGACGTGCTTCAACAGCAAGGTCGAACAGACGCCGCCGCGACCGCGTACCGCCAGGCGATCGATCTCGACCCGAACTTTCCCTGGTCTCACAACAATCTCGGCGATCTCCTCAGAGATGCGGGAAACTGGAAAGACGCCGAAGCCGCCTATCGAAAAGCAGCACGACTCAACCCCGACCCCTCCAGCTGTATCAGTTGGGAAAACCTGGGGCAAATGTGCCAACAACAACAACATTGGGAAGACGCCGTCGCTGCTTACCGAGAAGCGATCGCTCGCAATTCTCAAGACGTGGCGTTTTCGAGTCGTTGCAACCTCGCCGCCGCCTTACGCCAACTCGGACGAGACGAAGAAGCCGCAGAGGTTTACCTCGACACCATCGCCATCGATCCCGCCTATCCCTGGTCGTACCACTTTTACTTCTGGAAAACGCTAAAACAGGCGGAAAAACTCGAGGCGGCCGTCCAAGCCTATCGTCACGCCATCGATCGCGCTCCCGACGACCTTAACGTTAACGTTTATTTGAACCTCGGAGAAGCCCTCACGCGCCAAGATAAAGTTGCCGAATCCCTACCCTACTATCGAACGGCGACCCAGCGGTATTTAACTAAAATTGCACCTTCGTTTCTAGAAGACTATGGCGATCGGGCAACGGTTCGCGGTCCCGACTTTATCGTCCTCGGGGCGCAGAAAGCCGGAACCAGTTCTCTGTATTACTACATGACAAAGCACCCGCAAATTCTGCCCACGATTAAAAAAGAAGTTGAATTTTGGTCGTGGAAATTCAATCGCGGTCTCGATTGGTATCTGGCACATTTTCCCCCGACCCCGGACGATGGCAGTATCTTAACCGGAGAAGCTTGTCCCGGCTATCTCGATTTTCGCGAAGCCGCCGAACGCTTACGGGAAGTCTTTCCCGACATGAAAGCGATCGTTCTGTTGAGAAATCCCGTCGATCGCGCCATTTCTCACTATCACCACTGGGTTCGGCGCAACCAAGAGAGTCGAGATTTACCGACGGCGATCGAGCGCAAAATTGCCGATCTCGAACAAAAAGGGCATCCGTGGAACCAACACGGAAATTACGTCGCTAGAGGAATTTATGTTGAATTTCTCCGACACTGGCAACGTATATTGTCTCGAGAGCGACTGCTCGTCCTTGAAAGCGAGGCGTTTTATACCGATCCATCCAGTACGTTGGAACGAGTCGATGCATTTTTAGGATTGCCTCATCACCAGCTACAGAATTACAAAAAATATAATTCTGGCTCTTATTCTCCTGCCGATCGTGAGGTTCGCCAGCGACTGCAAGAATACTATCGTCCTTACAACCAGCAACTTGAAGACGAGTTCGATTTATCCTTTAGCTGGACTCGTTTGTAGTTCGTGTGTTTGGTCTTTCCAGATGTACCAATTCCGTCGAGATAGTCAATTGAAATTAAACTTATATCTAAAATTGATAGTTTATCGCATAGCGGCGATCGTCGAGAATATGTTACCTCGCGATCGCGGAGTCAGTCGTTCGCCTTGGCTGGCCGAAATTGCGAAACTTAAAACAGAGTTCGGACAACTCGACGCCGCTATCTTCGCTTACCGACAGTACCTTCAAAACAATCCTGACGATTCATCTGCTTATCACGCCCTCGGCGACCTTTTTAAGCAGCAGGAAAAGTGGACAGATGCGGAAAAGGCTTATCGACAGGCGATCGCCTTAAATCCCGAGTTTTTCTGGTATTATCAAAACCTTGCCGATATTTTACGACAACAACAAAAGTTGTCAGACGCCGAGACTGCTTATCGACAGGCGATCGCCTTAAACTCCGAGTTTTTCTGGTCTTATCAAAACCTCGCCGATGTTTTACGACAACAGGAAAAGTGGTCAGAAGCAGAACAGGAATATAAACAAGCAATCGCCTTAAACTCCGAGTTTTTCTGGTCTTACCAAAACCTCGCTGACGTCTTGCAAAACCAAGAAAAGTGGACGGAAGCAGAGAAAGCTTATCGAGATGCGATCGCTCTCGATCTCGACAGTGTTGAATCCTATCTCGGACTCGGAGAAACTCTAGATCGACAACAGAAATTCGAGGCTGTTATTCCCATCTATCGAACAGCAAATCGTTTGCGAGTCGAACGACGCTATCCTCATTTAAATGGCGATCGCACGAGTTGGAAAGCCCGACCTCATTTTATAGCGATCGGATGTCAAAAAGGAGGAACTACATCTTTATTTTACTATCTAGAACAGCATCCTCAAATTTTGCTATCTGTAAAAAAAGAAATTCAATTTTGGTCGTTAGAATATAACCGAGGCTTAGACTGGTATCTTTCTCATTTTCCCGAACTTCCGAGTGACGGTTCGATTTTAACCGGGGAAGCCAGCCCAACTTATTTAGATTTTCCAGAAGCCGCTGAGAGATTGCAAAAGTTTTTTCCAGATATTCGGCTGATTTTGCTTCTCAGGAATCCCACAGATCGCGCTATTTCACATTACTATCACTGGTGCAAAAAAGGAAGAGAGTCTCGAGATTTAGAAGAGGCAATTTTACAGCAAATTGAAGATTTTAACACAAAAAATAGTGGATTTAAATCAAAAGACAACTACGTTGTCAGAGGAATTTATGTAAAAAACATCCAACCTTGGCTAGAAAAGTTCAGAGAAAATATTTTAATTCTTAAAAGTGAGTCTTTTTATAAAGATACCGATCGAGAAATCACAAAAGTCTGTGATTTTTTAAAAATTTCTTCATTCAATCTAAAACAAAAAAAGATTTATAATTCAGGAAATTATCGAATTAAAAACACAAAAATTAGAAAATATCTTAATGATTTTTATAAACCCTATAATTTAGAATTAGAAAAAATACTCGAATCCTCATTTAATTGGGACTAATCGACGAGCAAAACAGTAAATAACATGAAAAACACCTTGCTATTTATAATTCAACTCTGGCGAATTCGTCTAGCCTGTACTTTAAAGATCGCTCCAATGCGATCGCAGATCGAATTAGGAAATTTGTGGCTCGAGTCTAACCAGCAAGATCGCGCTATTTCTGCCTATCGACGCGCTCTCCAAAATAGCTGTAAATCTAGTCAAACGTACCATGAACTTGGAGATGCTTTTTATAAAGTCCAACAGTGGAGCGAGGCGGAAACCGCTTACAAACAAGCGATCGCCCTCGACGATTCCTTTTTTTGGTCGCATCAAAGTCTAGGAGATGTCCTCGTTCAGCAAGAGCGATGGAACGAAGCAGAACTCGCTTACAAACAAGCGATCGCCCTCGACGATTCCTTTTTTTGGTCGCATCAAAACCTGGCGAATGCTTTCAGTCAACAAAAACGATGGAAAGACGCCGAACTCGCGTACCGACGAAGCCTAGAACTGCAACCAGATTTACTTGAAAGTTACGAAAAACTTGCCACAGCGATCGCAGAACAAGAGCGCTGGAACGAAGCCATCCCTATTTTTATTCAAGGTATCGTCAAACGCCTTCAAACGTCAAATGAAGGAGATCGAAAAGACTGCGATCGCTTGATTCAATGTCAGACCGAACTGGAAGAAGGGGTCGCGACTTGGGAAACCCATCAAACACTACTGAGCATTTTAGGACAGAAAAAACAATGGGACGTTGCCGCGATTGTCTTTTGGCAAGCGATCGTAGAATATCCTACGCGATCGTGGTGGAAGTGGCGTTACGAACGGCTTTGGAACTTAACAGAAAAACAGAAAAAACTAAACAGGTTTGAAGTAATTTTTCGTCAAAATTTAGAATCCGATCCCAACCCTCTCGATAACTATCTCAACTTAGCCGAAGTTTTGACGCGTCAAGGCAAACTCGACGAGGCGATCGCCTGCCACCAACAATGCTCTAAACAAGAAATTCTCAGGCGTTATCCCGAACTTCCGCCCGAAACTTCCTTTCATCCGTCCCATCCAGACTTTACAATTATTGGATGTCAAAAGGGAGGAACGACATCTTTATACTACTACCTAAACGAACACCCAAATCTCTTCTTGTCGTTAGACAAAGAAATTCATTTTTGGTCGTTTAACTATAAAAAAGGAGTACAGTGGTATCTCGCACATTTTCCAGCCGTACCTTGTGACAAACCGCTCGTCATGGGAGAAGCCAGCCCCACCTATTTAGAATTTCCCACAGCTCCAGAGCGAATGTACCGAGAGTTTCCCAACATGAAACTTATTGTATTATTGAGAAATCCCGTCGATCGCGCCATCTCTCATTATTACCATTGGGTTCGCCTCAACAAAGAAACGCGGCCGCTTGAAGTCGCCCTAACCGAACAGCTCGAAAACGCTTTAACCGTTGAAAAACCCGCACAAATCCGCAACCACTATATCGCACGGGGGTTATACCTAAACTTCTTAAAAAAATGGATGAAAATTTATCCCATCGAACAGTTTCTCGTTCTAGCGAGCGAAGCTTTCAACGCCGATCCAAATACCATCGTACAAACCACCCACCAATTTTTAGGCGTGCCTCAATACCCCTTGAAGACCTATAAAAAATACAACAGCAGTACGTATCGATCGAATCACACAGAAATTCGGCAAAAGCTGGCAGAATTTTATCGTCCCCACAACCAAAAGCTCGAATCGTTCCTAGGCACGACCTTCAATTGGTCGTAACCCACCCGTTACCTTCCCGACCTTCATGCGTACCCGTCAGCTCCTACAATTTGAATCTCAGCGCGTCATCCACCTCGGACGGGCGATGCGTATCGTCTGGGAAAGCGGCCCCATCTGGACGATCGCCCGCACCGCACTGACGATCGTTCAAAGCTGTCTTCCCATCACGCGCCTTTACATTATGAAACTGCTCCTCGATGCCATCACCGGTGGCTTCGACGCGAGCAATCCCGAAGCAGCCTTTGCCAAAGTCGCTCCTCTCGTCATCGCGATGGGGGTCGTCAACCTCACCGGCGCGATGTTGAGTTCGATCTCGACCCTCGTTAACCAATACCAACAGCAAGTCGTTTCCGATCGCCTCCTCGAAATCATCCACGACCACGCCCTCAACGTCGATCTCGAACACTACGAAAACCCCACCTATTACGACATCCTCGAACGGGCCCGCAGCGAAGCCAACGGCGTCCCCCTGCGACTGCTCAACCGCCTCCAACAAGTTGGCAGTAACCTCGTCCAACTCGCGACGATGGGCGCGACACTGCTAACGTTTAACTGGTTAGTCGCGATCGTCCTGTTCGTTCCCGTGATCCCGAGAATTCTCGTACGCGTTGCCTTCGTCCGAGAAATTCACCGCTGGTTGAAAAAACGCACCGCCACCCAACGGGAAGCCGGATATTACAACAGCCTCGTTCTCAACGACCAGCACGCCAAAGAAATTCGCCTGTTCGACCTGGGCAAACTCTTTTCCGATCGCTTTCGGCGGTTGCGGTGGCGGTTGCGGAAAGAACGCTTAGAAATTACGTTTCGCCGCACCACCGCCGACTTCTTTACCACCTTAATTTCAGTCGTCGCAACTTGGGCCGTCTACGCCTACATCGCCTACCAAACCGTTCAAGGTAACATTACCGTCGGCGATCTCGTCCTTTACAACCAAGCCTTTCGCAAAGCCTACGATGCTCTTTGGAACATTCTGCAAGGCGTTGCCGGACTGTACGAAGACAACCAATATCTGTCGTACTTATTTGAATTTCTCAGCATCAAACCCAAAATCGTCGATCCCCCCTACCCCAAACCCGTTCCGCGTCCGATGCAAAAAGGACTGGCCTTCGAGAACGTCGATTTCCATTACCCCGGTAGCGAACGGCAAGCCCTGAAAGACATTTCTCTAACCCTGCAACCGGGGGAAGTCATCGCCTTAGTTGGCGAAAACGGTTCGGGCAAAACGACTCTGATCAAGCTGCTCTGTCGGCTGTACGACCCAGACGGCGGACGCGTGACCCTCGACGGCATCGATCTCCGCGATTTCACCGTCAAAGACTTGCGGCAGCAAATTAGCGTCATTTTCCAAGATTACGCCAAATATCACCTCACGGCGCGGGAAAACATTTGGCTCGGGAACGTGGACTGTCCCGCCGACGACGAACGGATCGTGGCGGCCGCTCGCCGTGCTGGAGCCGATGAAGTCATTCAAAGTTTGCCTCGTGGCTACGATAATATTCTCGGCAAGCGGTTCGAGACCGGTGAAGAGTTGAGTATCGGTCAGTGGCAAAAAGTCTCGATCGCCCGAGCGTTTTTGCGGAACTCCCAAATTATCGTTCTCGACGAACCCACCTCCGCCCTCGATCCGAAAGCGGAATACGAAGTCTTTAAGAAGTTTCGAGAATTGCTACAGGGTCAGTCCGCCGTTTTAATTACTCACCGACTGTCTACGGTCAGAATGGCCGATTGCATTTACGTCCTCGATAAAGGACGCATCGTCGAAAGCGGGCCTCACGAAGTTTTGATGGAACGCCAAGGCATTTACGCGCGACTGTTCGAGACACAAGCGCAAAACTATCGGTAACAGTGCGATCGCGATCGAGCTAGCGCAACAGGACGCGGAAACAGTCATGGTTTTAATCTCAGTGGTGATTCCGGTTTACAACGGCGAAGCGACGATTCGAGCGACGATCGCGTCCGTTCTCGACCAAAGTTTTCGCGATTTCGAGCTAATTGTTATCGACGACGGCTCTACCGATAACACCGTCGAGATCGTCAAAGCGATCGCCGATCCGAGAATTTCCGTGTTTTCCTATGCCAACGCCGGACAAGCGGAAAGTCGCAATCGCGGCGCGAAGTTAGCCTCGGGAGAGTTTCTGTCGTTTATCGACGCCGACGATTTATGGACGCCGGACAAACTCGACGCGCAACTTCAAGCGTTGAAAGATCGTCCCGACGCTGCGGTGGCCTACAGTTGGACTGCACACGTCGATGAAGGCGATCGCTTTTTTCGCCACGGTCCGCGTCTGAGTTTTGAAGGGAACGTCTACGAGAAACTGATAATTAACGATTTCGTCGGAAGTGGGTCGAACGTCCTCGTTCGCAAATCGGCGTTTTTCGACGTAGGGGGCTTTGAAACCTCGTTTCCTCCTGCCGAAGACTGGGAGTTGTGGGTACGTTTGGCGGCCAAGTATCAGTTTGTCGTCGTACCGAAAGCGCAGATTCTCTATCGGACGTTGACGCGATCGGCATCGTTTAACCTGGCGAAGATGGAAGCCTCGAGTTTGAAAGTCATCGATCGCATTTTTCAAGACGCCCCAGAGTCCTTAAAACAGTTCGAACCCCTGTGTTTGGGACATCGGTACAAATATCTCACGTATAAAGCCCTCGATCTGACCCCCGAACGAAAACGGGCGCGATCGGCGTTTCGGTTTTTAGCCTTGGCCTTATATTTCGATCGCGACTTATGGCGGCGGCGAGTCGTCTGGAAAGTGCTGCTGCGGACGACCGCCACACTCTTGTTCCCCGAATCTTGGATGCGTCGTCTCGTAGATCGGTATCCCAAACCGTTCGATATCGAAGCACTCCTGATTCATATGCGCTTTCCCGACGACGTTCGATAGTCCTGTTTTCCTGACAGAACAACCGCATTCACTCCATTTGTAGCGTGTGCAATGCCCACCACACCCTACATTTAGTGTGGTTAACGTTTAATTGCTTAAGTCCAGCCTGACCAACACCGCGAGCCGCTCCGGGGGCGATCGATGATATGATGAGAGACTGGGCGTTTTGTGTCCGAGCGCCACTCGATCGCAGAGTTGACGATAATTTAACTCAGGAGAATAGAAATATGGCTCGCAGATGCCAAGTGACCGGAAAAAAAGCCAATAACGCTTATGCGGTGTCTCACTCTCACCGTCGTACTAAGCGTTTGCAAGAAGCGAATTTGCAATGGAAAAAAATTTGGTGGCCTCAAGGCAATCGCTGGGTGCGTCTGCGCCTATCGACCAAAGCCATTAAAACCATCCAACGTAAAGGTCTGGCGGCCGTTGCCAAAGAAGCTGGAATCGACTTGAACAAGTTTTAAATCGAGCCGAAAACGACCGATTTTAAGCCAGCCAGCATCAATCGAACCGGGTTTTACGATCGGTGAAGCCCGGTTTTGCTGTTACAGAACTTTCCTAGAAAGGGCTTGCTGAAAAGAAGTGAAAAGCTTACGGTGTAAGGCTTAGAGGAGTCTTGACGTGGCTTCGAGAACCCGAAAAAGAGGTAAAATTGGAAATTCCCGTGCATCCGGCAAGAAAAAATGTATCGAAAATCACAAAATCCTGACGCGCCCGAAGAAGCCTTTGAACTT
>NZ_KB235962.1:351093-375509 GCF_000332355.1 Baaleninema simplex PCC 7105 | reverse complement strand
TTTTTTGTGTCAATTTTTCCCAAACTTCATAATTTTGTCGAGAAATATTATTGTAACTTATAAAGTGGACGAGTTAAGTCAATTCAGATTTATACCTTGAGTAAGACGGCTTCTTGTTCATTTTCCACCCCCAGCTTTTGATAACTTTTTCAGCAAACCCTAGAAAGAAAAAGGGAACCTCACGTGCGATCGCCTCGTCTCGATGCACTAGAACCGCCAGCCGAAACCCTCTCGAAACCACTACGCAAAAGAATACAGAAAAATTCGTAGAAACCCCGATCGATCTCAGAGACAAGATGGGTAAGCTAAGACAGAGAGTCAGTAAATTTTCGATATTGTCGCTCCGTGTCAGAATGCGCTAACACTGAGATAGTCTCCCGCACGACAGAGTCGGGAGGTCGATCTTCGTCCTGACCCCCCGGAGAATCTTCTTTCAGGTTGCATCGTTCGTTTCGTCTGGGTTCGTGTCACCCTAGCATCTGCCGAGTCAGCCCGAGACCTATGGCTAAATACCCCCCGATCGCTATGTTGAAGCGTTGGTTGAGAAACACGCTCAAACGGGCCTATGCCGCATTCGCCCAGTTTTTGCGTCGTAACTTCTTAGAACCGCTGTTTTCCCGACGCCGCCGCCACAGACGCCTAAACCCTTCGGGATTCGTGCTTCCTACAGCGATCATGCTACTGCTCGTCATGGCGCTCGTGGTCGGTGCTATTTTGCTGAGAACCGTCAACCGCACCCAACAGGTGATGCTCGAACGACGGGAACGCGTCATTTACAACGCGGCGACGCCAGCGATCGATCGCGCGAAAGCCAAACTCGAATATATGTTTAAAAACGACCCTCGGCTTCCGGCCGGGGTTCCAGCAGAAGAGTTGCTAACGCGCATCATGCTGAACGAAGAAGCCGTTCCCGAAGGTGAAGAAGAAGACGTTTCGGACGATCCCTACACTCTACCTGGCGAAACGCGCCTCGAACTCAACGGACAGAGCGCCAACGCCTGGGCTTACGGTGTAGACAACGACGGAGACGGAAACCCAGACGATACAGACGGAAACGGCGTTCCCGACCTCTCAGTTGCCTACTCGATTATCTGGGACATTCCTAACCAAAATGAAGGGGGTGTCAAAGCCTTAGCCGACCAAACCCCCGGAACTCTCGACGATCGCGCGCGAAACCTCCAAGTGCGCCAGGGACCCGTTTCAGGAGAAGCCGCCCCCGGATGTACCTCTGAAGACGGCTTCAGTCGAATTGAAAACGGCTGGTTGCGCGACCCCGTCAGTACGGCAATTCTGAGAAAAAATTTCCAAATCGACGCCTTCGTCATATCCGATAACGAAGACGGAACCGTCACTACCCTAGAAGTCCAACAAGAACGAGAAGCCGATCGCGGGAACAAATGGGGAGCATGGTTCCGCAACGACCTCGAAGCCTTCCCCGGTGCAGACTTCAAATGGAACGGAGCCATGCACACCGACGGTAGCTTGTTCGTCGGACACCCTCGCCGAGACGATCGATTTCAAGCCTATCTCGTCAGCTCTCCCAAATCTTGCTTGTACTTAGCCGGATCGACCACCTCAGAAATTACCATCGAAGTCTCGGGCGATGACGATGGGTTCCAAGGTCAAATGGTCATCGGACGTTTGACCTCGGACGCCGAAGAAGGTGGGGCGATTTTCCACCTTTACGAGTCGAGCGATCCCATTTACGAACCTGCCGATCTGGTGACGATGACCTCCGATAACGACTCCGTTCGGACAGGAAATCCTTCAGACATCGCGCTCGATCCCGTCAAGCTGTTTACAGAAGACAAATCCGAGCATCGCGGCAATATTTCCCGCGATAGCACATGGGACAGCGACAGTAACGTCTTCGGTCCCGACAACTACCAGCGAATTTACAACCAAGCGGCCACTCGTCCCTACGTTGACGACTTCTATCGAGCTGACGATCGCTTCGGTCCGAAACCGGGTTACGCCGGGATCGATCGCTTCCAACTGACGAGATTAGGTGTCAAAAACGGCGATCCGATTACCAACCAAGACCAACTCACGCGTTTAACAGTCGGCCTCGATGAAGACCCGAAAGATCTCGGACTCGACGGATATTGGGAACGACGGGCTTGGCGCGAAGGAATGCGCGTCATCGTCGGACAACGCCTCGAACTCGGTAACGACCCCTCCTCGGGAATTACCGATGCTGACGCGATTAAAGCCAACAGTGGAGAAGACAAACTCACTTCAAATCGCGAACACGAATCCCTACAACGTCGAGCCTGGCGCGATAACTTGGCCGCCGTCCAAACCACAGCAATTTATCACCACGCCGCTGGAACGAACGATGCTAGCGATGCTCCCGTAGCTGCTATTGTCAGTACCGTTCACCCCGGAACCGGCGAAACCCTCAAGCGCGGCGCGATCTTTGCGCCGCCCCAAACCTCGTTCGGAGTGAAAAGCAACTACCAAACCTTATTCGGCCCGACCTTTGGCAACGACACCGACGAATACCTTCTCGATTTCTTAACCGGTCGTGGCACCAACGGCTGGGAACTCAATATCGATAACTTCGATCTGAATCAAGAGGACTTGCAAGATGCGTTGGACAACCTGGCAAACTTCAGCGGGGATAGAGACGGTGCGTTTCCCCCCTTGCAAGACACGAACGGGATTCATCCCAACCCGACCTTGACGCAGTGGGGTAACTTCTCGAACCTTCGACAAACCCTTCAAGTTGAAGATCTCGAGAGTTTTGCCGATTGGTCGAACCAACATACCGCCAGTTTCACTCTGGGGGCGCTGGCCTACAACATCAGCTATCTCGATGCGTTGGACTACACACAAAACACGGCGCTGTTAACTTCTCCCGTAGGAGATTCTCTAGTTGATAAATTGGCATTACTACAAGATGGCATTATCGACGACGATAATGGCGAAATTGCGTTTTATCCCACCGAGGACTTAAATCGCAGTGGCGGTAACGTTGAAAATTCCGTCACCTTTTCAAACAGCTATGTTAACGATAGCGGGAACTCCGTGACGATCGACCAGTACGAGGACGGACGGGTTATCTCGGAAGATTTTAACGGCAACGGTGGAGCGACTGAAGAGATCCCAACAGTCATCATCTTCAACGACGACGGCGAAGCGGTCGTGCGGATGACCCCTAGCCCAGAAGCCTATATTAAGGGACTTGAGTATACCGGCGCTTCTGATGGAGAAATCGAACTCGCTCGTTTGATTTTTCTCAAAGAACAAGTTCAACGCGATCGCAAACACGGTTTCCGTCCGTCGCCGACGGGTTCGTCCAACCATCAATACACGATTCAATTCGAGTTCAACGAAAACCCGCTGTGTGACTTAGCATCGCCCGATAGCAACTGTAACTTTGAAGATCCTAACGGCTTACCCGTTGGTTTCGATATCAATCAAAACGAACAATGGGATTACAACGAAAACAACTCGGTCGATTTTAACGAGGATGGCGATACAGAAGACTCCTCGATCGATGCCATCAGCATCGGTTGCGACTATACCGATAGTACGACAGGAAACAATTACTTTGGCTTAGGAGCGCCCACCACTGCGGCTGAAGAAGGTCGGTTTTTAACCCTTGCCAACACCCTCTGTCCTGCAACGCCTAAATTCCCAGCACTGTATTACGTTTTCCCCCTCGACGATCACGGACATTCCCAAGCCGTCGATCTTAACGGAGATGGCAGTCCCGACGTTCAACCGACTATTGAAAGCGATCTCGTCGAAAGCGACGGAACCGATCCCAACGACTTTGCGACTAAACCCAATCGGGGCATCATGGACTTGGGTAACGACCTCAATAACAACGGGACGACTGATGAAGAGTTTAAAGACGAGATTCTCTACATTAAGGATCCCTACGCTCAGACAGAGAACGGGGGAGTCACGTACCAAGCGATCGATGCAGAGGGTCTAGCTGCGATCGCCCTCAAACCCCGTCCGATCGCAGATTGGACGTTACCTTACGTCGTCGAGTCCAACCCTGGTAGCACCTGTAACAACGACGCAGACGCTGACAACCCCAATCCGAACTGTCAGCATTTCAGCCTCGTCTACGATGGCGTCAACGATGCCTACTATCGCGTCGGCTTCAAAGATACCGCCCTCTTCGACGGGCGCGAGATGTTACCCACCCGCGTCCTCAACCTCGACGGCGAACTTCTCGCCAACAACAACTCCGCTCAGGTTAACGGAACCATTGGCGGCGATACCTGGCTAGCAGGAGGAAACGACGATCTCGACGAACCCATAGACGGCGGTATCGTCTATGCCTTCCGCGAAGATGCCCTGCGCGAAGACGGGGTCGCTCGTCCGGCGGGAGGTTCGACCTGCGACACCTTCGACGACGTCGGTTCGGGTTGCGTGTCCGATGTTCTCGTCCCTCAAGATGCCCCCGTCAACCCCAACAACGGCGTCAGTCCCAAACCCGTTGATTTTATTCCCGACCCCGATCGCCGTCCCTATGGATTTCGGATGATTAACGGAAAAGATATCTCTCACCCGAAACTGGGGGGCTTTACTGAATTCGGTCTCACGCTGATTTCCGACAACACCGCTTACGTCCAAGGAGATTTCAACTGCCACAAATCTCCAGGGAGCGACAGTTGCGACGATCCTATCGAAGAGTTTACCTATACGCTGTCCGACAAAGGCAACGATTGGGAGGAACGAGATTTTTACGACCGACGAACCACTCGAGATCCGAAGTTTGCCGATCCCGACCAAGACAGTTGGCGCTATAGCGAATTCCTCGTCGATGGATTCTCCGTCCTGTCCGATAACTTCTGTGATGGCAGCCTCGAGGATATGTTCCTCGTCGTCCCCCAATCCCAGAGCAGCATCAATCCCGGTACGGCATTAACCACCGCCCTCCAAAACGAAAATCGAAGTCAGTTAGGCCGCCTCGAAGAAGTTTACGGCTGCGTTCAAACGCCTCGCCAGAACTTTACCTCGTTCCTCAACTCTAACCGGCCGTCCAACTCCGCAGATACGACTCCAGCCAACGGAGGGAACAAAAACTGGTTGCGCGAAAACCCAGCCGATCCCTTCTCCCCAATCCGTATCTCCTATCACGGTAATCCCAAACTCCTACGAGGCGGAGACGACGATGGAGAGTACGACGGGAACTACTTCACCTTTAACGATAACTATCAAGACGGTCGTTCCCAGCAAAAACCGATAACTACTGGCCTAGAGCATCACGTTAACGCAATTCTCATCGCTGGATTGATTCCTTCGCGGGGCGGTCAATCTTACGGTGGGTTGCACAACTTCCCGCGCTTTATTGAAAACTGGGACGGAAAAAACTTGTTCATCGCGGGTTCGTTCCTGCAACTGAACTTCAGCACCTCTGCCACGGCACCGTTCGACCAAGATAGTTGGGAACCGCCTTCTGATGAAGGAGATACGGGAAGCACCCCGAACTTCTTCTACACCGCCCCGAACCGTCTTTGGGGTTACGACGTTGCGTTGCAGCTTACGCGACCCGGCCCGGTCTCGAGTCGTCTGATTCGCGTTGGAGGAACTCGCAGCGAATATTACCGAGAACTTCCCGTCAACGATCCGTACATTAACAACTTGCGGTGCGCGACCAATCCTGTAACTAACCAGCAAATGGATCCTCGCGTCGGCGACTGCTCTTAATGTCGTGCGTCACCGAAGCTCCTTCGCCTCCGAACTCGGACAATTGAACTGTTAGGCATTGGGGGAAGTCCCCAAGCTTCCCCTCTAGAGGAAACCACCATGAAATCGTTTTACGCCCTACTCCAGCAATACCGACAACTTAACCGACAACTCGAGGGTTCTGAAAAAGGTTTGACCTTGGTTGAAGGTTTGGTTGCGATTTTAGTGGTGTCGGCCGTTACGGTTTCGATTACCCCTGCCATTTTTCTCGCCGTCGCCACTCGCGTACAAAACCGACGCGCCGAACAGGCCGTTCAGCTCGCTCACGGTCAAATCGACCAGATTCGCGTGTTGATCGAACAAGGACTGTCCTCACAAGAGGATATCGATCGCTTACCCGCGTTAGTGTCGGGCGACGACGCGCGATCGGTAGCCGCTCCGTCTAACGAATATGGACAGCTTCAATCGACGAACTACGAGTGTTCTGACTACGATAAAAATGGAGCGCCGCAGATTCCAGCAGAGACAGCATTGCCCGTCGATGTTAATGGGGACTGTGAAGCTGACTTTCTCGTGCAAAGTTTTCGCATTAAACAAGTTACATCAGAATTAAATAGCGAAGACGAAACTTTAAACGTTCCAACTGTCTTTCATATGGGGGTTAGAGTGTACTATAAAAATGCCAACCTCGGCAATTTGAATACGACAGAAGCGTCGTTGATATTGACGACAGGGGAAGGACAACAAACTCAATATCCTTTGGCAGTCATGTATACAACCTTGTCACAAAGTGACGTTCAAACCTCCTTGGATAAATACGAAGAATTTTTAGAATGATTTTGCAATGTGAGTCGCAAACAAAAAATGCAAACACTGAGGAGGTATCGAGGTGCGTAGTTTACTTTTTAAATATTTGAAACTCGTTCGATCTGAAGAACGCAAAAAAGGATTTACACTCACCGAACTTTTAGTTTCTATTATTATCGGAAGTTTGATCGTAACGGGTTTAATGAGCTTAGTCGTCGAACTCATTTCGACAGAAACCCGCGAGACAGCCCGTACGGAAACTCAGCGGGAAATGAACATGGCGTTGAGCTTTATCAGTACGGACTTGAGAGAAGCCGTTTACGTCTACGATGGTGACTGCTTAGCCCGGCAAAATCAAGCTGCAAACGTTTGCTCGGGTTTGTTTGCTAACAACTATATCCCCACGCCTGAAAACAGCGTTCCGATTCTCGCGTTTTGGAAACTCGAAGAACTTCCCGAAGCAGTCAAGGATGGATGTCGCACCAATAGAGGCGATCTGGCTAACTATACGATCGGGGGCAACCCAGTACCTTGTATTGCTGGCCGAGCCTACACCCTCGTCGTCTATCACCTTTCTCGGAACGACTCGGGCGACCCGACCTGGCCGGGGAAAGCTCGCATCTTACGCTATACCTTGTCGAGATATAACCGTAGTGGGGGCGCGATAAGTGGTTACGTCGAGCCTACTCAAAATACATCCTTTGAATCCTGGCCGCTCGATAACGGCGGAAACAATTTACAGGACGGATCGCCTTCTCTTCGGGAAAATCCAGCCGTTCCCCTGGTAGATTTTGTCGACGATCGCGCTATGAACGAGATTCCCGAACTGGTCGATGCCGGTGGTGCGAGCGTCGAATGTCCTCAAAGCTATGTTTTGACACCCAGCGACGCAACTTTAGACGGATCGGGTTTCTCCGGAATGAGAAACTTTTACGGATGCGTACGAGATGAAATTTCACGGCAATCTTCCTCTCAAAGCGAAGGAGAGGCTGAATCGCAAACCGCTTTCAACCAGAAAGTGATTTTATTCTTGCGAGGTAATGCGGCCGGAAAACCTGGAATTCGCAACGCTAACGAAGGTTTTATGCCTGCAATTCAAACCCAGGTTCTCAACCGAGGCGTCCGCAATAAAAAACCCTCTCAGCAACTGTTGCAATAGCCTGTCAGCCCAGACGATCGACCCAGGAGAGCCAAGTCTTATGTATTCGCGATCGCGATCGACCCCCATATCTCACGACCCCAGAGCCGGATTTACCATCGTCGAACTGCTGGTGGTGATCGTCATGGCTGGCATTCTCGCCGCGATCGCCGCCCCCGGCTGGCTGGCCTTCGTCAACCGCCAGCGGATTAACTCCACCACCGACGCCGCCCTGCAAATTATGCGTACCGCACAATCGCGAGCGGTCACGGAAAACCGCGCTTGGGAAGCCAGTTTCCGCGAAGTTGACGGTCAACTTCAAGGTGCCGCTCACCCCGTTGAAACGAGTGAGGAGGCTTGGCAAACCCTGGTTCCCGAAGCGAGCGATCGCGTTTTTATTGAGAGAAGCTATACCGATCTCGTCTCTAGCACCTGCAAGGCGGGAGATTTCTGCGTGCAGTTTCAAGATCGCGGCATTATCGCTGACGATTGGTTGAGCGAACAAAGCGGTGACAACGATCGCCTCGGCCGCATCACCTTCGCGGCCACAGACAATCCCGACGGGACGAAACGCTGTGTCGTCGTCGCGACAATTTTAGGCACGATCCGCATCGATCGCGATGACGGGTGCGAATAAGTTCAGCCAATCAATCGGATCGAGTATTCGCGATCGAGTATTACAATGAATCTGACATTTTTCAGGTTCAGCGTCCCCGATGAGTGAGTTGTCCTCTTCCATCGAGTCACACCGCGAGATCGTCTCGAACGCTCCGGAAGTATCGGTCGTCGCTCCGATTTACAACGAAGTCGAGAGCGTCCCCAAACTGGTGGCGGCGATCGCCGCGACGATGGAGCAAACCTCAAAATCTTACGAAATCGTCCTCGTGGACGACGGTTCCACAGATGGTTCGACTGACTTACTCCAACAACTGGCTCGCGATCGCCACGACCTCAGAGCCGTTATCTTTCGGCGCAACTACGGCCAAACCGCCGCTATGGCCGCAGGATTCCGACACGCTCGCGGCCAGATTATCGTGACGCTGGATAGCGACCTCCAAAACGACCCCGCCGACATCCCCCGCCTACTGACTACCCTCGAAGAAGGCTACGACCTCGTCAGCGGTTGGCGCAAAAACCGACAAGATGCCGCCCTCACCCGTCTCCTCCCCTCAAAAATCGCCAACTGGATTATCGGTCGCGTCACAGACGTTCCGCTGCACGACTACGGTTGTTCTCTCAAAGCCTACCGATCCGAAATCGTCGCCGACCTGAACCTCTACGGCGAACTACACCGTTTCCTTCCCGCGTTAGCGTTTATCGAAGGGGCGCGTATCGTCGAAATTCCCGTGTCTCACCACGCCCGCCAGTACGGTAAAAGCAAATACGGCTTAGGGCGAACCTTCCGCGTTCTCATGGACTTGTTGACCGTCTTCTTCATGAAGAAGTTTTTAACGCGTCCGATGCACGTTTTCGGCTTTTTCGGAATTACCTGCACCGTCGCAGGCATCGCGTTGGGAGCGTATTTAACCTTTCTCAAACTCGCCTTGGGTCAAGACATCGGCGATCGCCCCCTGTTAACCCTCGCCATTCTCCTCGTTCTGGCGGGAATCCAACTGTTCAGCTTCGGACTGCTCGGGGAACTGGTGATGCGAACCTATCACGAATCCCAAAAGCGACCCATCTATCGCGTTCGCGAAGTCATCGGTAGCGATGAGGTGATGTGATAATGAGATGAGTGGGTGGTGTACATTGGCGGTGCGCCTCTTTCAGGAAAGAGTTAAGAGTTAAGAGTGAAGAGTTAAAGAGGAATTTCTACTCTACACTCTGCCCTCTGCACTCTACACTGATAAACACGCACCCTACCCCTGTCTTCACTGGCGACTGGTGACTGGCGACTGTAAAAGTACGGTTTCCACGAATTAGCACTCGATACCCCAGAGTGCTAAGTTGAGTAGTTGGAGTCGCTCAACTACCCATAATCATGGCAAAAATCGTTTCCTTCGATGAAGAGTCACGGCGTTCGATCGAACGTGGAGTCAACGCCCTCGCCGATGCCGTGCGAATTACCCTCGGGCCGAAGGGTCGAAACGTCGTTCTCGAGAAAAAATTTGGCGCGCCGGATATCGTAAACGACGGCATCACGATCGCCAAAGAAATCGAACTCGGAGATCCCCTGGAAAACGCAGGAGCCAAACTCATTCTCGAAGTCGCCTCCCAAACCAAAGATATCGCGGGAGACGGAACGACGACCGCTACCGTGTTAGCCCAGGCGATGATTCGCGAAGGTCTCAAAAACATCGCCGCCGGAGCGAATCCCGTGGCGGTCAAGCGGGGCATCGAAAAAACCGTGGCGAAACTCATCAAAGAAATTTCCGCCGTGGCTAAACCCGTAGAAGGTGACGCGATCGAACAAGTGGCTACCGTCTCGGCCGGAAACGACGAAGAAGTCGGACAGACGATCGCCCAGGCGATGGACAAAGTCACCAAAGACGGCGTCATCACCGTAGAAGAGTCGAAATCCTTAACGACCGAACTAGAAGTGGTCGAAGGGATGCAGATCGATCGCGGCTACATTTCCCCCTACTTCGTCACCGACAACGAGCGTCAAGTCGTCGAGTTCGAGAACGCTTACATTCTCGTCACCGACCAAAAAATCAGCGCAATTCAAGATCTCGTCTCCGTTCTCGAAAAAGTCGCCCAACAGGGCACCCCCCTCCTCATCATCGCTGAAGACGTCGAAGGCGAAGCCCTGGCCACCCTCGTCGTCAACAAAACCCGAGGCGTCCTCAACGTCGCCGCGATCAAAGCCCCCGGCTTTGGCGATCGCCGCAAACAGATGCTGCAAGACATTGCCATTCTCACCGGCGGTCAAGTCGTCTCCGAAGATATCGGTTTGAGCCTCGATGCCTTGACCCCCGAGATGTTGGGAACGGCGCGGAAAGTCAGCGTGACCAAAGACACGACGACGATTCTCTCAGAAGACAACCCCCGCAACAAATCCGACGTTCAAAAACGCATCGAGCAACTGCGTAAAGAACTAGAAAGAACCGATTCCGACTACGATTCTGAAAAACTGCAAGAGCGCATTGCCAAACTCGCCGGTGGCGTTGCCGTCATCAAAGTGGGTGCTGCTACCGAAACCGAACTGCGAAGCCGCAAACTCCGCATCGAAGACGCCCTCAACGCCACCAAAGCAGCCGTCGAAGAAGGTATCGTTCCTGGAGGTGGAACGACTCTGATTCACTTAGCCAAGAAAGTCGAAGACTTCAAAACTGGCTTGAGCGATGAAGAACAGATCGGCGCAAATATCGTCGCCAAAGCTCTCGAAGCCCCGCTGATGCAAATCGCGAACAACGCGGGTGTCGAAGGATCGGTCATCGTCGAAAAAGTCCGCGACAGCGACTTTAACGTGGGCTACAACGCCCTCACCGGCCAGTTTGAAGATACTATCGCGACGGGCATTATCGACCCGGCAAAAGTCGTGCGGTCTGCCCTACAAAACGCCGGTTCCATCGCCGCGATGGTGCTGACCACGGAAGCCCTCGTGGTAGAGAAACCCGAGCCGAAATCCGCTGACGCCGACGCTGGCATGGGCGGCATGGGCGGCATGGGCGGCATGGGCGGCATGGGTATGGGCGGCATGGGTATGGGCGGCATGATGTAAGTTGCCTGCCAAGAAGCGATCGCCCATCGTCCGCTTGCGATAATCGGATGGCAAGTCTGATTACAATAAGAGGTGAGGAACTCGAGTTCTTCACCTCTTAATTATTTGAACGAGATCGCCCAAAATCGATTTAATACGGATTCCGATAAGCTAGGTTTCAAGAAGTCTTCACCACATCCCCCCTTAGCCCCCTATCCCCCCTTCGCCCCCTATCCCCCCTTCGCCCCCCTTTCAAAGGGGGGATGGTTGGGGGGATGGTTGGGGGGATGGTTGGGGGGATAGAGGGACTTGTCAGGTTGGGCAAAACCAGTGTTTGAGTCCGAGCGGAGTCGAAGCGAGCGAAGTCGAAGCATTGAGATTCTGATTCCGTATAAGTCCTGGTGTACGGGGAATTTACGACGAAGGCTGCAAAACAGAATTTTTAAAACTGGATTCCGCATAACCAAGTCGCACGTCGATCGCGGCCTTGAATTCGTCTAACTTTAGCCCGGTCACACGAGCGAGGTGTTCGCCCCCTCGAGAATCGGCATCGAAGCCGAACGTCGGGCAAGCCGTCTTACACTTCTGCCTAACGCTCCTCGTCAATCGCAGGTAGCCCGGTATAATTTGAATAGTTGGGATGGAGATGTAGCCGTGGTGGGCAAATTCTCCCGCTGTCACCAGGCTAGACACCCCCTACCAGCATTGTCTGGTAGCCCTGCCCCACTAAACTCCAACTGCTGTTTTTTGGGAGGCGATTTCGAGAAGTGGAGTGGGAGAGCCAATCCAATCTCGACCCCTTGCAATACAGGGATCTGCCAGGGTCGCCAGAAATGGCTAGGGGAGTCAGTCGTCCAACCAGAGGCGAGGTAAGACTGGGCTATGCTCGGAATAGAACGGCACTAGCCGATGAAAACAGCCGAGTCGGTTCGAGCGTCTCCTCAAAGAGAGAGCGATTCTCGGACCAATGCCTTTGTCTTGCCGTTGCGGCCGATCTCCCACCGGTCTCAAGAGTCGCGATCGCTCGCTGCAATCGAGAGAGCCAGACTGCACGTCCGAGGCGGAAGGGCATCTCCGAGGTTCCCAGGCTAGAGAGAGAGTTGCCACCCTAACGCAGTCAAACGGCGAGTCGAACCGCTCGAGGTATCCCGAAGCACGATCGCCAGCCGTCGATTGTGGGAGGATATTGAAGATCGGGCGATCGCACGCCGGGAAGTTCTGCATCTGGTGGTATTCCACGAGCCTAGCCACGAGTACGCCATGTACGTCCCCGAAAATCGAGAGTTGTTCGAGCTATTTTTAGAACACAGTCCCGTCGCGATCGCGATGGTCGACTGTCACATGAAATACTTATGTGCGAGTCGCCAGTGGCGAAAGCTCATGGGCTTAGACGACAAGCCACTACAGGGGCGATCGCACTACGAAATCTTTCCCGATCGCGCCCGACGGTGGAGATCGATCCACCAGCGCTGTCTCCAAGGTCGCACCGAACGCTGGCAAGACCGCCACTTTATGCCAACCGACGGGTCGTACCGATCGCTCAGTTGGACGATCCGCCCTTGGTCGGACAAACAAGGCAACATCGGCGGACTCATCTTAACCTGCGACGATATCAGCAAACCCAAACAACTTATCTCGAAGGCTCGGCAGGCCCGACGCGAACTGCTCGAAAAGCTCGAGCGAGCTGAAGTCGAACTCAAACGGGAACGAGACGAACGACAGCGTCTCGACAGCACCCTTCCCATGAGTCAAATCTCCATCAACAAAGCCGGAGATGCCGTGTTTTGGTTCGCGCGATCGGGACAGATTTTCTACGTTAACGACGCCGCCTGTCTCTCCTTGGGTTACACCCGCGACGAACTGTTATCGCTCACCATTCACGATATTAACCCGGACTTACCGCCAGAAATCTGGCCCGACTACTGGGATCAAATTAAAGAATTCGGCTCCTTTACCCTCGAATCTCGCCACCGAACCAAATCGGGAAAAGTCTTCCCCGTCGAAATTACCATCAACTCGCTGGTGTACGAGGACGAAGAATATACCTGCACCTTCGCTCGCGACATTACCGAACGCAAACGCGCCGAAGCGGAACTCTACCAAGCCACCCTCGCCGCCGAAGCGGCCAACCAAGCGAAAAGTTCGTTCCTGGCCAACATGAGCCACGAACTGCGAACCCCTCTCAACGCCATCATCGGCTACAGCGAAATCCTCCAAGAAGAAATCGAGGACATGGAACTTGACGATGAGGAGATGAGTTCCGATCTCAAAAGCATCACCACCGCCGGACGCCATCTGCTCTCGATCATTCAAGACATCCTCGACTTCTCCAAAATCGAAGCCGGAAAAATGGATATCGTTCCCGACACCTTCGAGGTAGCGCCGCTGGTACAAGAACTCGAGGCGACCGTGCAGCCCTTGGTCGAAAAAAATACGAATACGCTGCGAGTCGAGTGCAGTCTCAACCTGGGGAAAATGCACGCCGATCGCACAAAAGTCAAACAGGTCTTGTTAAACCTCCTCAGCAACGCCGCCAAATTCACCGATCGCGGCACCATTTGGTTGACGGTCAACCGCCAAGAGTCGCCCTTTAGCGCCATCGCCGAAGATGAAGACCGGGATACCTTCGACGAACCCGTCGCCGCCGAGGAACCGGGATGGATTTGCTTTCGCGTCAGCGATACGGGAATCGGCATGACCCCCGAACAAATTCAAAGCATCTTTCAACCCTTTACCCAAGCCGACCAATCCACGACGAAAAAATATGGCGGAACGGGGCTGGGACTGGCCATCAGCCGTCGCTTCTGTCAGATGATGGGGGGCGATATTAGCGTCGAAAGCGAGCCGGGAGTCGGTTCGACGTTCGTGGTCGATTTACCCGCCAATACCTTCTCTCGAGACAGTTCGGCCGGCGATCGCGCCTCAGAAAATAGTACCCTGTTGGGAGACGACGCGCCGCTCCTCGAAGAAACGGCGGAATTACTGGGATTGCCCGAATTCGCCAACGTCAGTCTGGAGGATTTCGAGGGAAATGCCGATACAGATAACGCCTCCGAAGAGATGCCAGACGACTTTGAAGACGACGACGAAGATGCTTGGGGGTGGAGCGAGGAACCCGTTCTCAGCGGCGAATTGCTGGGATTGCCCGATTTATCCGATCTCGAGGTCGAGGCGTGGTCTGGAGAGGACACCGACCCAGAGGCGTCCTCTGAGGGCGATCGCGCCACGGCGGAGTCTTCCGAGTCGGAGACCTTCGAGCCGGAAGAATTTGAAGAGCGATCGCCTTAACCGTCGACCCGACGCTGCCGTTCGTCCCCTGCTGAAACCCGTCCTTCACCGATCGCTCTGACGACCTCATCGACCGTGCGAGACTCCCAAGATTTCGATTTTCATCGCGCTCGTGCCAGCCTGACAAAGACTCTGGCTCGATATACCCAGCCGCCCCGTTCGCGGCCGACCGATCGCAACACCCAACTCGAACGATACTTTCACGATCGACGCGACGTCGTGCGAGCCAATCTCGACAAACTCGACCGTCAAATCCTGCGTATCGCTGCCTTCGGCGCGGTCAGTCGGGGCAAATCCGCCGTTCTTAACGCCTTGTTGGGTCAAAATCTGCTCCCCACCGGACCGCTCAACGGCGTTACTCAATGGCCGCGATCGGTTCTCTGGCTTTCCCCGACCGATCGCCGTTCGTCCGACTTGCAAGTGGAACTGATCGATACGCCGGGATTGGACGAAATCGATGGCGGAACCCGTTCCGATCTGGCGCGGGAGGTCGCCCGACAAGCCGATGCGATCTTATTCGTCGTCGCTGGAGACGTGACGCGTACGGAATACGACGCCCTGTGCGATTTATGGCAAACCCGAAAACCGGCCCTCTTGGTATTTAATAAAACCGATTTGTACCCGAACTGCGATCGCGAGGCGGTGTACGAACAGCTTCGCAGTTTGGGCAACCGTCAAGGCGTCCCCCTGCGTCCCGACGAAATCGTGCGGGTGGCTGCCGACCCCAAACCCCTACGCGTGCGCCACGAACGCCCCGACGGTCGAGTCGAGGAGGTCTGGGAAACACCGCCGCCGGACGTGAAAGAGTTGAAAGAAAAATTGTTAACCCTTTTGGCGCGAGAAGGGCGATCGCTGCTAGCCCTCAACGCATTGGTTCAGGCGCGAGACGCCGAACTCGAAATGGTGAAAACCCTCGTCGAACTGCGCGATCGCGACGCCGACGAGCTGATTTGGAAGTTTACCCGCTACAAAGCTGCTGCCGTCGCCCTCAACCCCGTCTTCGTCCTCGACGTTCTCGGGGGAAGTCTGGCGGATTTAATTTTGGTGCGATCGCTGGCGCATCTCTACGACCTGCCCATGACCAATTACGAGGCGGGAAAACTCCTCAAAACGATTCTCTTGGGGGCTGGGGGGTTACTGTTGGGCGAAACCCTCAGCAATGCCGCGTTCGGTTTGGGTAAATCGGTCGGATTCGCCGGTTATGCGGGGTCGGCCGTCGCCCAAGCTGCCATCGCTGGCGTGGGGACTCACACCGTCGGACAGGCGGCAAAAACCTATTTGGAACGGGGAGGAACTTGGGGACCGGCCGGAGCGGACACGGTGATTCGCGAAATTCTCGATCGCGTCGATCGCGACAGTTTGCTGGCTCGCCTTCGTCTTTAAGGCTCTTGCTGCGCTCTCGTCCGAGTGCTGCATCCCCCCCATCGAACTTGTGGCAATCGTTCGAGATTGCGTGCCGCCGTCTCTGCCACGAGAACGACTTCGCCGTTGTCTCCTCGCTGCCAACCCGTGGCCTCGATGAGGGGTTCCCGACTCGGCGCGATCGGGCGATCGCCAGCGGCATTACTCTGTTGGTCTGCCGTCTCGGTTTGTAAAGGAAGAGAATCGGGGTGACGCCACAAGCGCGTCGGCTGGAGGGGACGAAGCGGATTGGGAGGAAGACCGCCCCGTCCCAACACGACGAAGCGACTTCCCGCTCGCAACGCCGCACAGCGATCGCTGACGAGTCCCGAAACATCGACGGGGTCGCTCGTCAGTTCTACTAACCCCGAGTTCGTCTCGATATCGGGATTTTGAATCTCCACCACACCGCTAAATTCCGGCCCTAACTCCGAGGTTGCCGTAATATCGCTTTTAGGAGTGAGTCGCGCTCGAAACTGCGTGCCGAAAATCGCTCGGGCTGAAATTTCGACCCGTCCGCCCCGTCCCGTTTCCGCGTTTGCCGTAATGTCGCTGTTTTCTAAGGCCGTCAAAGTTTCCGTCTCGATAACGATATTGCCGCCGTTGGCGTTTCCGGCATTCGTCGCCACTTGACTCGTGCGGCGCAAGCGCAGGTCGTCCGAGCGAATTTCAATATTGCCTCCCAAGCCCGACAGCGTGGACGCACTGAGGGACGCTCCGTCGTCGAGCCAAACGCGATCGGCCGCGATCGCGAGCTGTCCGGCGTCCCCCGCTCCTAAGCTCGTCACCGTCACCTGTCCGCTGTCGCGCAGGTTCAACCGTTCCGTTGCGATCGTTAACTGCCCGGCTCGACCCGCCAGACCCAACGCGGCAAACTCCGGCAACGGTGTCGATCCCGACGAAATACGACTCGGAAACGTCGCACCGCCGTCGCCGATGGCAAACCCCACCACATCGACCGATTCCGTCGCCCGTACCGTTAGCTGTCCGCCATCCCCCGCACCAGCCGTTAACGCCGCGACCTGTCCGCCGTCGCGCAGGCTCAACCGCTCTGTTTCTACCGTCAACCGACCGGCTGGAGCGAGACTGAACGTGCGACTGCCAAGCAAGCTTAGAGCGCCGCCGAAAACGGTTCTACCGCGTCCGACAACTTCCACCGATTCCGACGCACGAACGGTTAGATTGCCCGCCGCACCGCCGACGGGAAACACGGGATTGCCGCTGGAGGTGTCGATAACGCCCCCGTTCCGCAGGCTGAGACGCTGAGTGTCGATGGTAACGTCTCCCGCCAGGCCGGTATTGGCAAAGCTAACGGACACGATACTGGTGGCTAAAATCGCGTCGGGGGGAACGTCGAAGACCTCGACCGATTCGGTGGCGCGAACCGTGACGTCAGCGCCAGCTCCCGTTCCAATGGTACTGGCAGAAATAAACGCGCCGTCGCGAACGATGAGTTCTCCGGTGTCGATGGTTAAGTTGCCCGCATTGCCCGAACTGAGCGTAGCGCTCGATAGGGCAGATCCGATCAGTTCGACCGATTCGGACGCTTCGATCGAGATATCTCCGCCCGACCCGCTGTCAAATACTTGTGTGGCTACGATTTGCCCCGCAACAGCTTGAAAATTAGAGGTTGAAATGTGAATATTTCCGGCGTTTCCCGCTCCCGTTGTTCCTGTGAAGATGCCGTTTTGCCAATCCTCCAAGGTTAACCGACCTTCTAACGCTTCGCCGACAAACACGGCTTGAAAGGGTTGAAATCCTCGTCCGACGAGTGAGACGGACTCCGATGCTCGGATGTCGATCGCATTGCTAGCCCCTGTTCCCAAGGTGGCGGAGACGATTAACGCGCCGTTGTCTAGGGTGAGGGTGTGGGTGTCGATCGCAATTCCCCCTCCGTCGAGGCTGCCCAATGTATTGGCGACAATCGTTGCGTTGGAAAGGCGCACGTCGCCACCGACGAGACGAACAGCTCCCCCTCCTTCGCCACTGGTTTCGAGGGAGGCAGTGTTGGTTAACTCGATGATGCCGGAATTTGAGGGAATCGCGATCGCTTCCATCGCGGGTGAAATCGCTTGTAAGGTATCCCTTAAGGCAATGAGGTTAACGCGACCGTAGGATGCGGTGAGGACGCCTCCGTCGAGACGAATATCGCCCCCCATCAGGCTTAGGATTTCGCCAGTGGGAACTTGCAACCCAGCGATCGCACCGTTGGCATCCGTGGCGCGGGAGCGGTTGGCGATCGCGCCGGGATTCCGCCCCAATTGTACGCCCACTGGCACGTTGACGCTCAGTAAGGGAGAACTCGTCGGATCGGTGGCACTAAATTCACGACCGTCTCCAAACGTCCAACTGTCCCCCGTGCTGGCAAAAAACGACCCGCCCACGTCGAGGCGAGCGTTTTCTCCGAAGACGATGCCGTTGGGATTGAGTAAATATAAATTGGCAGTGCCGTTGGCAGACAACACGCCGTCGATCGCGGACGCTTCGTTTCCCGTGACGCGAGTAATAATATTTCGGACGTCGATCGCGTTATTAAAAATCGCTTCTGTATTTTCTAATACAGAAAAACGGTCGAAACTATGATATAAATTATCTCCTCTACGAGTTCCGCCGTGAATGTCTACGCGATTGCTGTTGACGGTTACAGTCGAACGCTCTGGAAGTGTCGCATCAGGTACGATCTGCGCTGAGACAGGAGCCGCGCGTTGGCCAAGCCAGAGGATTGAAAACAACACTCCGATCGCGATATTGACTTTCATGTTTAACCGTTAAATTGTTGGTAAATTTCATCCAATAAATCTCGAATCTTCTGGGCGATCTGGGTTCCTTTTCCTTGTGTCAGAAACCAGAATAAAAGATTACTAGAATAGGCATCCGTAACCTGAGAGACTAACTCATCAAAATCTTCAGCGATGTTGTAATCCGGACGAGTTAAATTGGTGTCGGGCAAACGTTTAAGCCAAGTAGTATGAATCGTCAATCCAAAATTCAGATGGGGATGACTGAGTTTCAAAAGAGGTCCCTTGCGCAAATCCCCCGCATCGAACACCCAGAGTTCACTGTTATCTGATTTGTTTTGGGATGCCGTGTCGTTATTTTGAGATCGCAGTCGATCGGAATAAATGACGTTACAAACAATATAGCCGTCGCTCGTGCAGCTCGCGTTCGGACGCGGCACGAACTGAGGAGAGTTGGGATAGTATTTCGGCTCGAACTTATAGGAATCCGCCACAGTCATCACGTCGTGAGAAGAGACGCTCGGATCGAATAGTTTCGCACGATCGATCCGAAACCGAGAAAGAACGACGGGAGCGTACTGCTCGGAGCGAACGCACTCTAAAACCTCTTCAGTTGCCATTCGTCGTGCTGGATCGTTCGCGTACAAACCACAGGCTAAATCGGTCATTAGCTCCGTCCAAGCCCCACCTCCCGTCCAATAGATCTCTTCGATCCGTTTGCTGGGGGACTCATCGCAAAAGGCATACAGCCCAATATAAAACGTTTGTGAGATCGAATCGTTCAAGTTTAACTCGCACTTACGAATCGTTCGAGTTTCGAGATCGATGGCGATCGCAGCGGGAGCGTTAATATCGAGTCCACCGGCCATCATGCCTGGTAGCGATTTTAACGCCTCGTTCAGTTCGGGATCGTTAAAGATCGAACGATCTTGACGGTGGGTGAATTCTGCCGGATCGGTACTGTAATTCATCCCAGCGTGCAGTACGATCGCGCCGTCGCTGTCGTCGTAGTCTGTCAGGTAGTGGGTAAACGCCCCGTCCACCGTCACTTTTCGAGCCACGATGGTTTCTCCCGAGGGAACCTGCCGTAACTGGTCTCGTTCGACGAGGTAGACATCGGTATTGGGGGACTGAGGATAGGTCAAACGTTCGCGCAACCCTGCAATCCAGGTCTCGCTGTACTCCTTTATCATCTGACCGAGCGATGCAGCGGGGGTGCGATCGAGACTTTCCCAGAATTGTCGAGCGAACTCGGGCAGGGAATTCGGCAGTATGTTTTCTAGAGCTAATTTAAAGGCAGTATCGACTAAAACAACATAGCGGCGCGTGACGCCCATTTGATGGCAAGATTGGCGAATTTTAGCTGGGCTTCCGTCTTCTAAAACCAGTTTCCACGATTCGACAGTATTGTTTCCCGTCCACCGCATCAAATACAACCCATCGTCATCGACGATAGGAACCTCCCGCTGGGAACTCTGCCATCTTTCCCAAAGCGACTGCACCGGTCGAGCGACCCACTGCTGAAATAGGTCGTCTTCCTCGCCACCTGCTGGAGTGGGTTGCATCTGCGGAAACAGACGGGGAGCGTACAGCATCGTTGATAGCGACTTCTGGATATTGGCAGTAAAAAATTCTCCCGTGTTCGGGTCGAAGGTGGGATGCGCCGAACCCATGACGGGACGAAAGACAGAGGGTAGGGAACGACGGTTGAGAGGATGCCACTGTCGAGTTTTGCCGATCGGGGCGAGTATTTTCAGAGATCGCGGGTCGAGTTCGTAGGGACGGCTGGCATCGTGGGTGACGACGAGGCGTTGGCAATCGTCTCCGGGAAAGCGCACCGGGACGAAAGCGGTATTCAGTTGGTGACACAGTCCCAACGTCAGGGAAAATCGCGACACCCCCAAGTTCTCAAATCGTAAAGCGCGATAGGGGGAGTTTGGCGAACGGGTGAGTTCGTCGGCATAAAACGACGGGGGTTTGACCAGTCGAGTGGCGAGCCAGGCTTTCCCGGTTTCGTGGGTCGTTGTCGTGCGGTGGAAGTCAAGGCGATACACCATACCGTCCCCGTTAATGAGGGGAGTCCAACCGTCACCAGACGGCAAAACGACAGTGGGATCGTCGTCGAGGCAGATGGAATCGACCGATCCCACCGGGCCGATAATGAAGACGTGACCTTGTAAGTCTTCTGGAATCGAGGCGGGATTGCCGTCGGCGTCGTAAATACTGAGTTCGAGCGGTGCGTCGTAAAATTCCGCGCGAGAGGTTGAAAGAACGGCTTTTGGAAAACGTTTTGCGTGAGTCATTGTGGAGTGAGGCGTTACTCGAAGTGGGGGAAAACGTCGTTCTCAAATAGCGATCGCAGTTCGGTTTCGCTATCGGTATCGATGCCTGACAGACGATCGATCCCTTGGAGTAGCTGAGCGAGCCAGTTGCGGTCGAGACGAGCGAGCCAGGGGTGGAAATCGCCGCGAACGTCGTAGGGTCGTATGTTGCCAGAGGAGAGATGTCTCAACCAGGTCGTATGTGCGGTAAACCCAAAGTTCAGCTCGGGGTGGCTGAGTTTGTAGCGGGGCTGTCCGCCGTCGCGGTTGAGATCGGTGGCATCGAAAATCCAAATTTCGCTGTTACTCGACCAGTCGGCATCGTCGGAGTCCTTGGAGTCGAGCCGATTGCCACGGATGGCAATGCAAACGAGATAGCCGTCGCTGGAGTCGGTCGATCCCTCGCGGGGAACGAATTGAGCGGAGGTGCAGAAGTATCCTGGGGGAAACTGCACCCGATCGGCGATCGCCACTTGAAGTTGGGGTGGCTCTCCGGCGACGTTGCGGCGCTCGATCTCGACGCGGCACAGTTGACCGGGAATTCCGGCGGTTTTGGCTTGTTCGATCGTGCGATCGATCGGTACAAATCGCGGTTCGTAATCTCGATACATCTGACATACAAACTCCGTCAGCAGATCGCCCCACAATCCCCAACTGTTCCAATATAGGTTCTCGAAGCGATCGGGCTGTTGGTGGTTCGTTTTTTCACGAAAGGCGTAAAAGGCGATCGACCAGGGATATTCGGATAACTCTAAATCATCGTAGCTAACATCGCTACGCCGAACGACGGTTCCGTTCTCGGCGTCGATAACGTAACTGACCAGGTGGTTGATATCCGTCGAAACCGAAACCATACCGCGAATTTTATCCTCAAAGGTAGCATCGGGATTGGAAATGGGGCGATCGATCCAGTGGACGAATTCGGCGGTATCCCAGGCGTTCCCGTGAGCGGTGTGTAGCAAAACGTACTGCCCCTCATCGCCAGCGTTTTGGTAATCGACGACGTAGTGAACGAGGGCTTCGTCGAGAACGACGTGACGAGCGGTTACAGTGTGCGATCGCTCTAAGTCTTTGCGTGATATGAAGTAAAGGTCGGCGCGATCGCTTTGTGGAAAGCGTGAAATCTCGCGCCAGGCAGCTTCGGTGGATTGCATCGGTTCGATTTCGGGCGTAAAGTCATCGATACACAGTTTTAGGCTAGTGTTGGCTAGGATGATATAGTTCTCGGTAATCCCCATCTGATGTGACGTTTCCAGAATTCGGATAGGTTTTCCGTCGGGAAGGGTGACGTGCCAACGCTGTAACGTTTTGCCACCTTTCCAACCCACGAGAAAGAGGTTATCGTTGCTGCTCTTGAGGAGGTGAATTAGAACGAAGTTAACGATGTCATCTAAAGCTTCAACCAGATCGGTGATAAGGTCTTTAAGGATCGTTTTAAGTTCCCGAAGTCTGTAAGTCAACCACAGAGAAAACTCCAGTAAGCTATCAGGGGATTTAACGATGTTAACCGTGTAGAAGGCTGATTCAGTGGCATCGAAAACCGAGTGTGCCGAGGTCATTACGGGGGGAAACGGTATATACTCCCATTGTTCCATCGACATTGCTGGCTGCCATTGACTGTTTTGTCCGATGGGCGCTAACAATTTTAGCGATCGCAGGTCGATTTCCCACGGACGACCGATATCCGCCGTGACGAGAAGCTGACTGTCTGACGTTCCAAACTTGAAGGGGATAAGTGCTGTATTGTTTTGGTTGCGCGATCCCCAACCAGGAGACAGGCGTGCGACTCCGCAAGTTTGGAATTTCCAATATTGGTGGAGATGGGGATATTTATCGGGATACAGGGTTAAGGCGCGATCGATCCAGTAGCTGGGGGTCGCCACGAGACGGGACGCCAGCCAAGCCCCCCCGTCTTTTTGAATCGAGCCGTCAGGGGTTTCGAGATCGGGGGTTTCGTGGAAGTCGAGACGATACACCATACCATCGCCGTTAATCAGTGGCGAATATCTATCAAGCGAGGGTAAAACGGGATCGCGGCGATCGCCGTACAGGGGGGGAGAGTCTACCGAACCCACGATCGCAATGACGAACAGGTGTCCGCGCAGGTCGTCGGGCAGAGCGATCGCCTCCCCCGTGGTTCCATCTCGAACGGTAAGCGACAGCGGTTCGGGCGTACCGTTGCCACCGTAGCGTTCCTCTCGGCTGACAGACAGGATCGCCTTGGGAAAACCCGGCGGAGACGAGGAGGTATTCATCATGGGTCGGAAGTCTGGATCGATGCACCCATTGTAGGGGAGGACGTGGAGATTGTCGGCTTCTACGAGAGAAATTGTCCGAAAGATATTGTTAAAGCACTGAAATTTCAACAAAAAGGGGCAATATCCCTGGTAAGTTCGAGAGATTTCGGCGGTACGGGGGAAGCTGCATGGCTCGAGTCTGAATCGGTTGTCTCGATTGTTGACATCCTCTCCCAGCAACCCGTTCCGGGTATGCAGGGAGATTCCCTGGGTCGCCCCAAAGATTTCCTGCTTCAACAGGTGCCAGCTAGACTGAGTAACCTCAGTCCCCGCCGCATCCCCTCCACAGGCAGTTTCGATTTGCCGTTGCCCACGGCTACAGATGACTTGTCCGCTCGCTAATCACGGGGCTTTGTTGACCCGCAGTTGTGGCAGTGATGAATCCTGGTTGAGAGATCTTTGCGAACCTCTGCCCCACAATCCGGACACTCCTGAGAAGTGCCACGGGCATCAACTTTGCCGTAATACACATCGCGCTTCCAGCACACCCAGGGAAGGATCTGATTCACAAATTGTCCCAATCCAGCATCTAGGGTGTGCTTGCCCAGCATTCCTATCCCCCCAACCCCCCGAACTTCGGGGGGCAACGGGGGGATGAGATCTTCTACAAAAATCATCCCTGCGCCGTCGCAGAGGTGATGAGCAAACTTGAAATGCCAGTCTTTTCGCGTATCGGCAATCCGTTGATGGACTCTCGCAATTTTCTTCTGGGTAGTGACCAAAACGTAGTGATATCAAAACTGGACTTGTATGCATTCATTATAATGATGAAGAAAAGTCAAAATCGCCCCGATGTGATTTTCTAAATTTTTTTGAAAAAGATAAAGTTTTACGAACCAGTCGAGAAATTCGTTGATGAAGCGTGTTATTGAATCTCTCAATATGAGAAGTCTCTCCAGTTTCTTTGCCAACTTGCTTAAGTCTTTTTGAGGGAAATACTTTTTCATAAGCTGCCTAAAAATCTGTGTAATAAATTGCACATTGTCGATAAACAGTAAGCAAAGAATCCTAAAGCTTTTGAGCCATATTTCGGCTTCTATCTCCAAAAGCGAAGCCCACCACTTCTCGTGTTTTTCGATCGATAGCTAGCCAAATCCAAATTTTTGCTTTCTTGTTTTTTACAAATGACCA
>NZ_KB235962.1:338646-350993 GCF_000332355.1 Baaleninema simplex PCC 7105 | reverse complement strand
CCCGTCTTTTTGAATCGAGCCGTCAGGGGTTTCGAGATCGGGGGTTTCGTGGAAGTCGAGACGATACACCATACCATCGCCGTTAATCAGTGGCGAATATCTATCAAGCGAGGGTAAAACGGGATCGCGGCGATCGCCGTACAGGGGGGGAGAGTCTACCGAACCCACGATCGCAATGACGAACAGGTGTCCGCGCAGGTCGTCGGGCAGAGCGATCGCCTCCCCCGTGGTTCCATCTCGAACGGTAAGCGACAGCGGTTCGGGCGTACCGTTGCCACCGTAGCGTTCCTCTCGGCTGACAGACAGGATCGCCTTGGGAAAACCCGGCGGAGACGAGGAGGTATTCATCATGGGTCGGAAGTCTGGATCGATGCACCCATTGTAGGGGAGGACGTGGAGATTGTCGGCTTCTACGAGAGAAATTGTCCGAAAGATATTGTTAAAGCACTGAAATTTCAACAAAAAGGGGCAATATCCCTGGTAAGTTCGAGAGATTTCGGCGGTACGGGGGAAGCTGCATGGCTCGAGTCTGAATCGGTTGTCTCGATTGTTGACATCCTCTCCCAGCAACCCGTTCCGGGTATGCAGGGAGATTCCCTGGGTCGCCCCAAAGATTTCCTGCTTCAACAGGTGCCAGCTAGACTGAGTAACCTCAGTCCCCGCCGCATCCCCTCCACAGGCAGTTTCGATTTGCCGTTGCCCACGGCTACAGATGACTTGTCCGCTCGCTAATCACGGGGCTTTGTTGACCCGCAGTTGTGGCAGTGATGAATCCTGGTTGAGAGATCTTTGCGAACCTCTGCCCCACAATCGGGACATTCCTGAGAAGTGCCACGGGCATCCACCTTGCCGTAATACACATCGCGCTTCCAGCACACCCAGGGAAGGATCTGATTCACAAATTGACCCAATCCAGCATCTAGGGTGTGCTTGCCCAGCATTCCTATCCCCCCAACCCCCCGAACTTCGGGGGGCAACGGGGGGATGAGATCTTCTACAAAAATCATCCCTGCGCCGTCGCAGAGGTGATGAGCAAACTTGAAATGCCAGTCTTTTCGCGTATCGGCAATCCGTTGATGGACTCTCGCAATTTTCTTCTGGGTAGTGACCAAAACGTAGTGATATCAAAACTGGACTTGTATGCATTCATTATAATGATGAAGAAAAGTCAAAATCGCCCCGATGTGATTTTCTAAATTTTTTTGAAAAAGATAAAGTTTTACGAACCAGTCGAGAAATTCGTTGATGAAGCGTGTTATTGAATCTCTCAATATGAGAAGTCTCTCCAGTTTCTTTGCCAACTTGCTTAAGTCTTTTTGAGGGAAATACTTTTTCATAAGCTGCCTAAAAATCTGTGTAATAAATTGCACATTGTCGATAAACAGTAAGCAAAGAATCCTAAAGCTTTTGAGCCATATTTCGGCTTCTATCTCCAAAAGCGAAGCCCACCACTTCTCGTGTTTTTCGATCGATAGCTAGCCAAATCCAAATTTTTGCTTTCTTGTTTTTTACAAATGACCACAACTTATCACATTCCAACGTCAATTTTCCTTTTTTTTGGATGAAACCTTTAATTGACGAGGAGTCCGTTTATATTTTCGATTGACATAATTCTGTAACCAGGTTCGAGAAACTTTCGTCACGCGAGCAATTCCTCGTAAGGAAACTTTCTCGAGAAGTAATTCATCAATCCAAGCTTTAGTCTCTGATGAGATTTCCTTTTTCTCTGGAAATTTCACGAACTGGCGTCCACACTCTTTACATTTAAATTTGGGCTTTTTGTTATGGGTACTTCCATTTTTGACAATCTGTTCTGAACCACAGCTTGGACAAGGAGGTCTAAGATCTGAGTGGGACATGGCTGATTTTAAAATCTCAAACACTGAATCAAACAATTATATTGTAAGTGCATTTAGTGTATTCTAAAAACAAGAATTAATCAGACAAACAATCAGATGAACTCCTAAGACTCAGCTTGAAAATAAAAAAACAACTATTTTACAAGCGCCTTATCTAGAGATCGCCTTCAAAATCACTATTGATTGGCCACTACCAAAATTCCCAGACAAAAAACTGCCTGGGAATCGAGTACAAGAACGAAATCGGGGTAACGAGAGGGAGGCTATCCCCCATCACAACATCACCAACTGCTAGAAACTAAACGTCGTGCGAATCACGCCAATCAAAGCATCGTCGTTATCGTCGTCGTGGTTCGGTGCCGTCAACCAAATTAATCCCGGCGTCACCGTCAGATTTTCGCCGATTTGCAACGAATAGAAGGCTTCGAGGTGCAGCGACGTATCGTCGTCTTCGTCGATGCCACCCCGTTCTAAACTCGAACTGACATCTGTGACTTTTGGTTCTTGTCCCACAAGAATACCCGCTAAGTTCCCCGGTGCGCCTACGTCGGGAAACGCCAAGGAAACCGCCCAGTTCCAACTATCGAGGCTGCCGCGATCGATGGTTCCCCCTAACGTCGAGAGGGTTTGGGTATTGACATATCCCACCCAACCGCCGAGGGCGAAGTTCTCGGCAAGCTGCCAAGAGGCTTCGATGCCGTAAGCGTTGCTGACAATGGGCATTTCTGTGCCGAATTCGTCAGCGGAGAAGCTGCGGAAGTTGGAGAGGGTGCTTCCGGTTCCCATTTCCAGGTTGTACGAGTTCAAATAGGTTAACGCGAACTCTAATCCGTCGGCAGGCGTCAAGGTTAATTGTCCCATCGCGCCATAGGGTCCGTTAAACAAGCCTAACCCTTCGGTCGGGTCGTTGGCTTCTCCGGCGTAGTAGCCGCCGCTGAGGGAGAGAAAATCGTTGAATGCGTATTCAAACCCGATCCCCGTTTGTTCGATCAGGTAGAAAATCGAGGCGCGGGTTCCGAATTTAGACAACGCCCCGAAGTTCCCGTCGCCGTCGAAGAAGGGGTTGACGCTGGACGCGAAGTCGTCGGAAGCCCCGGCGTTGGCAGAAATCACGACGTTGAGGTTGTCGCCGATGGGAAACGAGTAGTTGAGGGCGTCGATTTCAATGGAGTTTCCGCTATCGTCGGAGAAGAACAAATCTCCTTCGGGATATCCCGTGGACACTTCCGAAAAAGCGGGAATGTTGCTGGCTTGCAAGCGGGTTAGCAGCAAGTCTTCGCCGGTAAAGCTGGTGAGGAATTCTAACCGCGTCCGATAGCCGAAAGCGGGGATTTTATCGATATCGTTGCCGTTGACATCTTCACCCGCTGCAATGCCGTAAGCGGCGAAAATGACTTGACCTTCGAGTTTCGTTGTGGTGGAAAACTGGTTGGCTTCGAGTTCGGCGACGCGAGATTCTAATCCGTCTACTCGTCCTCGCAACGCGGCTAGTTCGGCGGCGAATTCTTCTTGTAAGCGGCGAATGGTCTGTAAACTGTCAACGTCGATGTTTTCTCCATCACCGATGAGGGCGACGATTTGGTCGAGACACGCGTTTAACCCGGCGGCGAATTCGTAGCGGGTCATGAAGTTGTTGCCGCGATAGGTTCCGTTAGGATATCCGGCGATACATCCGTAGCGTTCGACGAGAGACTGCAACGCTTGAAACGCCCAGTCTGTCGGTTGTACGTCGGACAGTTGCGACACGGAGGTCACTTGGTCGAGAGACAGCGACGGCGCGGGGTCGCTGAGTTCGTCTACACTTGTCATTTGGGCGTTGGCTGCACTAGCAGCTAGGAAAACGCCGAAAACGCCAGCACTACGGCTGACAAGGTTCCAGATAATTCGAGACATTGGTTTCGCGTTCACTACACTCACACTCCATGGATTAGATGGGTTCGATCGCCCGACGGCAGGCCGCCGATAAAAATGATAATCAATCCTAGCGCTAACTGAGAAGTTCGGCCAAATGTTAGGATAGAGCGATCGCCTTATTTATTAGTAAATATTCTCAATAATTTTGCAAGAGTTACAAAATTTTGTCAAGATCGCGGATCGAGATTTCATCAGCGCAGAGGTAAGAACGAACGTTGCACAATTCTGGCATTGAGTCGGTTTGGGCATTGCGCGATCGATGCCAAAATTGCCCCAGCTTCCCAAGCTCAATTGAGAATCTTCTAAATCGATCGAGTGCTAGAAACGGAAAATCGTGCGAATCGACGTCACCCACAGCGCCTCGTTATCGTTATCGTTCTCAGGATTGAGAACCACAAAAAAGCCGGGATTTATCGAAATACGATCGTTAATGGGATAACGATACTGCGCTTCGATATGCCACGACGCATCGTCTTCGTCGCGGCCGCCGTCGTTATCGAGGACTCGAGGCGGTTGACCGACAATCAATCCTCCCATCGCCCCGTCTTTCCCCAAATCGGGCAGCGCCAGGGTTAGTGCCCAGTTAAAAATCGTCGCGTCGTCTCCCTCCTCGACCCCGACAAAATCGCTTTCAGCGTGGGCTAAACTCAATCCCGCCCAGCCAGCTAAGGTCAACCGGGATGCAATGTCAATACTGGTTTGAAACCCGAAGTGGTCGGCGGAGGTGGCGACGGAATTTCCAAAGGGTCGATTGGCTAGTTGGCTTCCCGTCGCCCCCGACAGGAGAACGCTGCCACTGGGATAATAGGCGCGGGAGTAGTTCAATCCAAATCGGATAGTATCGCTGGGAAACACGGCCACTTGAGCGATCGCGGCGTATCTTCCATTAAACAAGCCGTTTTTGGGATTGGGGTCGTTGGCTTCCGGTGCCAGATATCCCGCCGAGAGGGTAATGGCGTCGCCGGCCCGAACGTTAACTGAAAGTCCCGTTCCTTCAAAGCCTTGGTAGTAAATCGGATTGAAGCGTCCGAAACGCGAAATCGCCCCGGTCATTTCTTCGGCAAAGTAATCGTTGAAATTGACGAAGTTCCCTGCGAATTCGCCACCTTTGGCATCGACCACCAGCGAAACCCGTCCGGGGGCGGAAGCGTGTCCTTGGCGGTGGTGATGGCCGCCGTCACTTCCCTCAATCAAGGGAACGCTGTACATGAGCTTTCCGAGTCGCACGTTGTTGTCGTCCCCCTCGTCGAAGGCGGTTCGCGTCATGAAGGTTCCGGTGGTGTCTGGACCGAAGGGGACGACGTTGAGGGCGTCTAAACGGGTAATGAGGCGATCTCGTCCGCTAAAACTCGTGTTGAAAAACAAACGTATGCGATCGTTCAAAACGGGATTGCGATCGAGATCTCCGCCTCCGGCTTTTTCGTCTCCAAACAAACTGCTAACGCTAAAACTCGCTTCCCCTCGCAGTTGTGTGGTGGTGGAAAACTGGTTGGCTTCCAGTTCGGCGGTGCGCGATTCTAACCTGTCCACTCGTCCCCGCAACGCGGCGAGTTCGGCGGCAAATTCTTCTTGCAAGCGGCGAATGGTGGCTAAGTCTTCGGGGTCGATAGTGTCGCCGCCGCCGATGAGGGAAACGATTTGGTCGAGACAGGCGTTAACCCCAGCGGCGAATTCGTAGCGGGTCATGAAGTTGTTGCCGCGATAGGTGCCGTCGGGATACCCGGCGATACATCCGTAGCGTTCGACGAGGGATTGCAACGCCTGAAACGCCCAGTCTGTCGGTTGTACGTCGGAGAGTTGCGATACGGAGGTGACTTGGTCGAGGGAAAACGACGGTGTGGGGTCGCTGAGTTCGTCTACGCTCGTCATTTGGGCGTTAGCGGCACTTGCTGCCAGGAAAACGCCTAGGATGCCCGTGCTGATGGGGTTGAGTTGCCAAAATGCTCGATTCACGCCAATACACTCCTCGTTAGTCGATCGCACTCGATACGATCGCGATCGTATGGTCGATTATGATAATGATTATCACTCTAGGCTGGGTACTGAAGTCTGTCAAGCCGTAAAAAAACCTCCGAGAGCGACTCTCGGAGGTTTGCGAAACCCAAGATCGAGCGAGTATCCCGTTACGATCGCCCTTCAGCAGACGGCAGCAGTTTGAAGCTGAAACTCAGTAAATACGCAACTCCCGAGACGAGGATAATCGTCGCACCGGAGGTTAGGTCGAAGGTATAGGAGAGAAACAACCCGACTGTTGTAAAAATAATTCCTAATAAGCCTGCGGCGATCGCCATCTGTTTGATGTCTTTGACGAACTGTCCCGCGATCGCTGCTGGCATGGTTAACAGAGCGATGGTGAGAATCAATCCTACCACTTGCATGACCATGACGACGGTAAGGGCGATCGCGGCGACTAGCATCAGATAGAGTGCGTTGACGGGAACGTTACGCGTCGCGGCGAAGACGGGATCGAAGGAAATCGCCAACAGTTCCTTATAAAACAGCACCACGAGGGCGACGATAACGACATCGATGGCCAGCATCAGCATCAAATCGCTGGGGGGAACGGTGAGGATGCTACCAAAGAGATAGCTCATCAAATCGGCTTTGTAGCCTTCCGTCATATCGATAAAGATAATACCGATGGCCATTCCGATCGCCCACATGACGCCGATGAGGGTATCGGCTCTTTGTTCGGTTCGCCGTTGTACGACACCCATTCCCAAGGCTGCGGCTAAACTAAAGGCGATCGCCCCCAAAACGGGATCGAAACCGAAAAAGTATCCCAAACCAATTCCACCATAGGCGGCGTGAGCGATTCCGCCACTAATAAACACAATGCGGTTGACGACGACAAAGGTACCGATAACGCCGCAAGCTACGCTCACGAGAAGTCCGGCGAGTAAGGCGTTACGCATGAAATCGAACTGTAACGCTTCGGTGAAAAATTGAAACATCGGTTCTAGAAACGGCGATTCACTGAAGATTTCGATCTAGGGTAGCGTTAATGGCGATCGCTTTTTCAGGGTAGGAGTGGTGGGGAGGTTTGGGGGGCGATCGGAGGAACTGCTGTGAATGTAGAAACATAGCATAGAAGGATTTACGAGCAGTAGCTTTTGTAAGAACGTCAAAAGTTAGATAAGGATACCTCGAAAAATTGATTCTGGTTCAAAATTCAATGACTGAAACCCTTAAAATCTCGTTGCAAATTCTCGATAGTAGAGCCTATTTCTCAATAAGTTTGAATTAATCGAGATGCCCATAAGGTTGACATTGAAAGGGTGGATATGCTTTGGTTATCAGTGTAGCCTCAAATTAAGTCCCTATGTCTGAAACTTACTACTTTATAAAAAACTTAATCAATGACTTGGAACGAGGGAAAATCAGAATACCCTCTTTTCAACGAGGTTTCGTTTGGGAGCCAGAGCGAGTTGCTTACTTTATCGATAGTGTTTATAAAGGATTCCCTTTTGGATCGGTTTTACTTTGGAGAACGAAAAATCCCTTAAGAACCGAGAGAAATCTAGGATCTTATCAACTTCCCGAAAACGATCCTGATTATCCTATAGATTACGTTTTAGATGGGCAACAGAGAATAACTTCTATTTTTGGGATATTCCAAAATTATCTTACACCTCAAGATGGTGAAGATACAGATTGGACTAATCTTTTTTTTGAACTTGATAGCAAAGATTCTGTTCCGTTTAAATATTTAGAAAAATACACCAGCAATGGAGAATATGATAACACAAAATTCTTCCCGCTCAAGTATGTTTTTGATTCTCGAAACTACAGAAAAGTAACTCGAAGTTTAGATGAAAATCTCGCACAACAGATAGATGATTTAGTGGATCGATTTACCCAAGCTCGCATTCCTGTGGAACGATTTGAAAGTGAAGAGCGCAAATATGTTGCAACTGTCTTTGAAAGAATTAATAAGCAAGGGGTAGAATTAGATACTTTTCAGCTTCTATCTGTCTGGAACTGGAGTGAAGATTTTGATTTACAAGAGAAGTTTAAATCAGTTTCTGAAGAACTCGAACCATTTGGATTTAAAGAGGTTGGCTCAGATCTACTTCTAAAATGTTGCTCTGCTGTAGTCATGCATAGTGCAGATCCAGAAAATTTCATGGATCGGGTGCATCCCAGTTTTGCAATGAGTAAGAGTACTTAGGGCTTGCTGAATAACTCCAAAAAACAGGGTATGGACAGTTGACAAGAAATGGAACAGAGTTAAGCATAAGCTATTTTTTTGGTATAAAATAGCTTGATATAACTCATCCTAATAATTTGGAACACAAAATCAGAGTTTTGGGAAATTTGACACAAAAAAAGACAGTAAAACTGCCTCAGCAGCTTCACCAAATTCATCACTAAAAATGTGAGGGAGATTGAGGTTTCTGATGTTTGAGCCAGTTTAGTCATGACTCGCCCCAAACCAAATCTCCGTTTTCCTTGTCCAAATTTACCCTCAATTTCGTTCCGAACTCTCTCATCTTCTCGTTCTTGTCTTTTCTGTTCTTTGCTCACCTTTTTAGGCGGTCTTCCCAAAGGCGGACCACTCAAACGAATTCCTCGTTCTTTACACCAAGCTCGATTAGCTCGGGTTCGATAAATTCGATCGGCGTGAACCGATTTTGGGTAATGTCCCGTCAGTTCTTTATACTCCTCTACTTGCATTTTCAAGTCGCCAGTTTCGTTATAGTTGTCCCAACTGATTCGCTCCACAAACACATATCCATCCCAACAACTCACCGAGATTTTGGCTCCGAATTCTGTATTGGCTCTCGCTTTTCCTCTCACGATCGGACGCACATGAGGTTGACTGAGACTGACAATCCGATCGTCAATCCGCTCGGTTTGATTTTCGAGCATCCATTGCTGCTGACGGTAGATTTCTACTCCGACCAATAATCTTCTGTATTGCCTGTGGCTTAAGCATTCCAGGCTCACCCCTGTTTCAATTAGCTTCTCAATATATTCCAAATTTCTTTTCACATACTTCAGTTGTTTCTTCACTGCATTGATTCGTTCTTTTCTCGATTTCTTCTTCCTTTTAGAAAATTTTAGATACTCTTTACGGGCTTGTTTTCGATAAGTTCTCGGTCTTTTCTCTCCTTTTACCTTCTGTTGTTCGTGCATCTTATCGACGATCCTTTCTGTGTCTTTTCTGACTGAATTTAACAGATCGAAATCCGTGGGATATTTAATATCCGCTGGTGCCACCGTTGCATCGATTAAGAGTTTTCCTTTATTATTTTGACCGTCTTCTCTTTCTCCGGCTTCTCCGAGCTTTTTTTCGGTGGCTTCCTTCCCAAATCCTTGGGCTTTTTTGACCATTGATTTATTGATTCTACCCAGAAACTCTTCCCCAATTCTCTGACGGAAGTGAACCATCATTGAGGGGTCGAATGGGGCTTCAATACTGTAACTCTTCTGACCGATAAAATACTGCAAATACGGGTTCTCTCGGATCTGCTCTACGGTTTCTTGATCGCTAATTCCCAATTTTTCTTTGATAATTAATGCGCCGAGCGCCATCCGAAATGGTTTCGCTGGCGCTCCCATTTCCTCGGAAAAAATCTGGGCGTATTCTTCCTCAAATTCTGTCCAGGGAATGAGTTTTGCCAGAATGACCCAACGATTTTCTCCACACAACTTTTCCTCAGAGGAAAGCTCAAAGGCTTCTTCGGGCGTGTCGGGATTTTGTGATTTTCGATACATTTTCTCTGACTGGATGCACGATAATTTTCAATTTTACCTCTTTTTCGGGCTCTTGACGTCACATCTAGACTCCTCTAAGCCCTACGCCGTAAGCTTTTCACTTCTTTTCAGCAAGCCCTACTTAGAGCGGTTTGAGAGAAGGGAGTTAAGCTAAAAGGAGTTGCCCAAGTCGGAGTCAAGCCTAGCTCATGGATGCTGAAAAACGTCGCCAAATTCAAGCTCACGCTCGAGCGATTGCCGCTCTACTCTACGAAGGAAGTGACCCAGAAGAGATTCAAACCCTATCTGGCATCGAAAAAACCGTCCGTCATCAGCTATTAGAACACGTTAGCCCAGAAGTGGGAAATTTTTTATCCAAAACAGCAGCGGCAGCCAAGGCGGAAGAAAACGGACGGTAAAAAGTCTTCTCGGTCGCTTGAGTCTGAGCGAGCCACAAGCCCAGAAGCTAGAGGTCAAAGCACACAGTCGATGGAGTCCCGAGCTGGAGAAATGCTGTTTACTCCTGAGCGCCAACTCCTCCTACGAGCGGGCGGCTCAAGATCTTGAGGTCTTAACGGGCATGACCGTTTCTGCAAGTAGCCAGCAACGCTTGGTACATCGTCAAAAGTTTGAACTGCCCCAACTCGAAGAGACCGTCGCTGAAATGAGCCTCGATGGAGGTAAAGTCCGTCTGCGTACCGCCGTCGGAGACCCCTGTATCTGGCGAGATTACAAAGCCGTCAATCTCCATGGGGCGAGTGTAGGAGCTTTCTTTGAAGATAACGAGGGCTTGGTGAATTGGGTCAATCAACAACCCTTGGCCACGCCTCTAATCTGCCTCGGAGATGGACACGATGGGATCTGGAATCTCTTTGCTGACATAGGTGATACCACTCAGCGGCAAGAAGTTCTCGATTGGTATCATTTGACGGAGAATTTAGGGAAAGTGGGTGGGTCACAGCAGCGTCTCGATGCCGTTGAAGCTTGTTTGTGGCGAGGTGATGTGGAGGGGTCGCTGGCTCAGTTCGAGGATTGGTCACACCCGCGCGTCACCAAGTTGGTGGCTTACGTGCAAAAACATCGACACCGCATCGTCAACTACAGCTATTACCAGTGTGAAGGGATTTCTATCGGCTCTGGAGCCATTGAATCGACGGTCAAGCAGATTGGTCGGCGTCTCAAGATTTCCGGCGCTCAGTGGGAACGTCAGAACGTTCCACAAGTCCTCAAGCAACGCTGTGCTTATCTCAATGGAGACTTTTACGCCTAACACTTGCAAAACTGGGATGCACCCCATGGATCTTCCTGGTAGCGAAGTACGAAATAAATTCGATGAAATTCAGACGGGTATATTCAGAGCGATTGACTTTTTGAAAGATGAGCTAAATGTATTCTCTCTTAAGCTTCTACCAATGGAAAACATTTTAGCCGTTCTATCATCATTCTTTTCGTCACCACAAAAACAGCCCCCTCCTGTACCTCAAGAGCAATATCAGGCTATCAAAAAATGGTTTTGGCGTGCGTGTTTCTCTAAAAGGTATGCACGAGGAGCATCTAAAAGTACAGATTTAGATTTAGCAGAAGTAAAAAAACTCAAGACAGGTCAACCTCATCAACTCGAAAGTTTTGACATATCATTAGATACTAGTTTTTTTCTCAAGAATTATTTCCGAATGAATTCAGTGGCAACCAGAACATTTATTTTGCTGTTAGCACAAGGCAAACCTTTAAACTTTATTCAAGGTACAAATATATCATTGAAAAATGTTTTAGCGCAAGGCAATCGAAAAGAATTTCATCATATCTTCCCAAAATCTTACTTGCAAAACCTTGAAAAATATAAAGACGATGAAATTAATTGCTTAGCAAACTTTGCATTGCTTTCTAGGAGTGACAATAACAAAATAAAAACAAACAGCCTAGTAAGTATCGTATAGAAATGCCTGATTGCGAGGAAAGCTTCCAGCAAATAATATCTACACATTTCTGTCCTGCTAATGCCTTCATCGATGATGACTACGATAGTTTTCTAGTGTCAAGGTCTGAATTGCTGCTTAACAAGGCAAGTGAACTGTGTGACTTAAGACAAGATTAAATTATTAGGTTTTATTTAGTTGGTCATACAATTTGTAACGTGCTTATCCGGTTAAGTAGAACTTTGTGTGGAGTAGAGAAAACTTATCAGATTGCTAAAAGCTAGCTATCTCGTTAACCACCTTGAAAAGAGTGGACAAATATAGCTTAAGCCATCTAACAGCAAAATGCAGCGGCGGTAGATAACCTTGAAATTAGTACCGTCATCGCAGCTTTTATCCGTATGTAGCTGAATCGGTTATCTTGCAGTGCTAGTCTCCACTAATTTCGACTAATGCCTCACCAGACTGCAAAATTTCCAACGCTCTGGGTAACGTCTCACTTAGAATCTCCTGTAAACGAGCGTTGGAGGTATTGCCACAAGTCAACCAAATAATTTGGGGTGGCGAACCAAGCCGCTCGACTAAATCCACAAAGTCACTGTCTTTAGTCATCACAATCGCCTGCTGTGCTTTTGCAGCTTCAAAGATTTCAGGATCTTCTGCGTCTCTTAGTCCAAGATCCCGTAAGGCGACGGCTTCAATTCCAAAAGTTCTTGTAATCCAGGTGGCGATCGCCGGAGACAGGTGTGCATCTACCCAGATCGTCATCCGACTAAAACTGGGTGATTCAGTTTCCGCGAAGCATAGAGAAGGGATGCCTTGAGATCGTCTGCTTCGAGATCGGGCATTTCCTCTAAGATTTCTTCTGAACTCAGACCCGCCGCGAAGAGATCTAATACATCCGATACCCGGATTCTCATCCCTCGGATGCAGGGACGACCGCCGCACTGTTGGGGAT
>NZ_KB235962.1:301699-338546 GCF_000332355.1 Baaleninema simplex PCC 7105 | reverse complement strand
ACATTTTCTCTGACTGGATGCACGATAATTTTCAATTTTACCTCTTTTTCGGGCTCTTGACGTCACATCTAGACTCCTCTAAGCCCTACGCCGTAAGCTTTTCACTTCTTTTCAGCAAGCCCTACTTAGAGCGGTTTGAGAGAAGGGAGTTAAGCTAAAAGGAGTTGCCCAAGTCGGAGTCAAGCCTAGCTCATGGATGCTGAAAAACGTCGCCAAATTCAAGCTCACGCTCGAGCGATTGCCGCTCTACTCTACGAAGGAAGTGACCCAGAAGAGATTCAAACCCTATCTGGCATCGAAAAAACCGTCCGTCATCAGCTATTAGAACACGTTAGCCCAGAAGTGGGAAATTTTTTATCCAAAACAGCAGCGGCAGCCAAGGCGGAAGAAAACGGACGGTAAAAAGTCTTCTCGGTCGCTTGAGTCTGAGCGAGCCACAAGCCCAGAAGCTAGAGGTCAAAGCACACAGTCGATGGAGTCCCGAGCTGGAGAAATGCTGTTTACTCCTGAGCGCCAACTCCTCCTACGAGCGGGCGGCTCAAGATCTTGAGGTCTTAACGGGCATGACCGTTTCTGCAAGTAGCCAGCAACGCTTGGTACATCGTCAAAAGTTTGAACTGCCCCAACTCGAAGAGACCGTCGCTGAAATGAGCCTCGATGGAGGTAAAGTCCGTCTGCGTACCGCCGTCGGAGACCCCTGTATCTGGCGAGATTACAAAGCCGTCAATCTCCATGGGGCGAGTGTAGGAGCTTTCTTTGAAGATAACGAGGGCTTGGTGAATTGGGTCAATCAACAACCCTTGGCCACGCCTCTAATCTGCCTCGGAGATGGACACGATGGGATCTGGAATCTCTTTGCCGACATAGGTGATACCACTCAGCGGCAAGAAGTTCTCGATTGGTATCATTTGACGGAGAATTTAGGGAAAGTGGGTGGGTCACAGCAGCGTCTCGATGCCGTTGAAGCTTGTTTGTGGCGAGGTGATGTGGAGGGGTCGCTGGCTCAGTTCGAGGATTGGTCACACCCGCGCGTCACCAAGTTGGTGGCTTACGTGCAAAAACATCGACACCGCATCGTCAACTACAGCTATTACCAGTGTGAAGGGATTTCTATCGGCTCTGGAGCCATTGAATCGACGGTCAAGCAGATTGGTCGGCGTCTCAAGATTTCCGGCGCTCAGTGGGAACGTCAGAACGTTCCACAAGTCCTCAAGCAACGCTGTGCTTATCTCAATGGAGACTTTTACGCCTAACACTTGCAAAACTGGGATGCACCCCATGGATCTTCCTGGTAGCGAAGTACGAAATAAATTCGATGAAATTCAGACGGGTATATTCAGAGCGATTGACTTTTTGAAAGATGAGCTAAATGTATTCTCTCTTAAGCTTCTACCAATGGAAAACATTTTAGCCGTTCTATCATCATTCTTTTCGTCACCACAAAAACAGCCCCCTCCTGTACCTCAAGAGCAATATCAGGCTATCAAAAAATGGTTTTGGCGTGCGTGTTTCTCTAAAAGGTATGCACGAGGAGCATCTAAAAGTACAGATTTAGATTTAGCAGAAGTAAAAAAACTCAAGACAGGTCAACCTCATCAACTCGAAAGTTTTGACATATCATTAGATACTAGTTTTTTTCTCAAGAATTATTTCCGAATGAATTCAGTGGCAACCAGAACATTTATTTTGCTGTTAGCACAAGGCAAACCTTTAAACTTTATTCAAGGTACAAATATATCATTGAAAAATGTTTTAGCGCAAGGCAATCGAAAAGAATTTCATCATATCTTCCCAAAATCTTACTTGCAAAACCTTGAAAAATATAAAGACGATGAAATTAATTGCTTAGCAAACTTTGCATTGCTTTCTAGGAGTGACAATAACAAAATAAAAAACAAACAGCCTAGTAAGTATCGTATAGAAATGCCTGATTGCGAGGAAAGCTTCCAGCAAATAATATCTACACATTTCTGTCCTGCTAATGCCTTCATCGATGATGACTACGATAGTTTTCTAGTGTCAAGGTCTGAATTGCTGCTTAACAAGGCAAGTGAACTGTGTGACTTAAGACAAGATTAAATTATTAGGTTTTATTTAGTTGGTCATACAATTTGTAACGTGCTTATCCGGTTAAGTAGAACTTTGTGTGGAGTAGAGAAAACTTATCAGATTGCTAAAAGCTAGCTATCTCGTTAACCACCTTGAAAAGAGTGGACAAATATAGCTTAAGCCATCTAACAGCAAAATGCAGCGGCGGTAGATAACCTTGAAATTAGTACCGTCATCGCAGCTTTTATCCGTATGTAGCTGAATCGGTTATCTTGCAGTGCTAGTCTCCACTAATTTCGACTAATGCCTCACCAGACTGCAAAATTTCCAACGCTCTGGGTAACGTCTCACTTAGAATCTCCTGTAAACGAGCGTTGGAGGTATTGCCACAAGTCAACCAAATAATTTGGGGTGGCGAACCAAGCCGCTCGACTAAATCCACAAAGTCACTGTCTTTAGTCATCACAATCGCCTGCTGTGCTTTTGCAGCTTCAAAGATTTCAGGATCTTCTGCGTCTCTTAGTCCAAGATCCCGTAAGGCGACGGCTTCAATTCCAAAAGTTCTTGTAATCCAGGTGGCGATCGCCGGAGACAGGTGTGCATCTACCCAGATCGTCATCCGACTAAAACTGGGTGATTCAGTTTCCGCGAAGCATAGAGAAGGGATGCCTTGAGATCGTCTGCTTCGAGATCGGGCATTTCCTCTAAGATTTCTTCTGAACTCAGACCCGCCGCGAAGAGATCTAATACATCCGATACCCGGATTCTCATCCCTCGGATGCAGGGACGACCGCCGCACTGTTGGGGATTAATCGTAATTCTTTGGAGTAAGTCTGACATTGTAGATAGCTCGCTAATCGTCTTCTTCTAGTTTTGCATTTTTCCCAACTTGGCAAACAGCGAATTGGGGAAGATACCATCTCCCACTTTCGCCAACCCTATCTCGATTCTACCTTCGCCCCAATACCAAAATCCGCACCTCCAAAATCAAGAGATGCGGACTTCGATCGAGAGAGGTCAAACCTCACTCAGTTCTTTCTTATTCTTGAAAACCCGGAACTGGGGCTTCACCGCCTTCCAAACCGAGAGATTCCAGCATTTCTCGGTCTTGTTCCGGTGATTGTCCGAGGGTGGTGAGGTAGTGACCGATTAACATGGCGTTGATTCCGGCTTTCAAGCCTAACGCTTGTAACTCACCCATGACCGACTCGCGACCGCCTGCGTAGCGGATAATGCGATCGGGGAGAATTAAACGGAAGATGGCGATCGCCTTGAGTGCTTCGTAAGGATCGAGTTTGCTGCGATCGTCGAGAGGCGTTCCTTCTCGGGGATTGAGCAAGTTGAGGGGAATCGATTCCACGTCCAACTCCCGCAGCGACAACGCTAAATCGATGCGATCGCTCCAGCTTTCACCCATTCCCAAAATACCGCCAGTGCAGGCTTGAATCCCCGCAGCTTTCAGGTGTTGCACCGTTTCCACGCGATCGCGCCAACTGTGCGTCGTGACGATTTCGCCGAAGAAGTTTTCCGAGGCTTCCAAGTTGTGGTTGTAGCGAGTCACCCCAGCTTCAGCCAGTTGTTGCGCTTGTTCCGGCGTCACTTCCCCGAGAGCGCAACAAGGTTTAATGCTGGTTTCGGCGATGATGCGGCGCACCGTTTCGAGGATTTCCTCGAATTCCTGCGATTTGGGACTGCTGTATTTCGGTCCGCGTCCTTGGGAGACCAAACAGAACCGTTTCGCACCCGCCGACGCCGCAGCTTTGGCTTGTTCGAGGATTTCCTCTTGGGTTTTCAACCCGTAAATGGGGGAATCTTTTCCGGGGTGGTGCGCCGATTGAGAGCAGAACCCGCAGTTTTCCGAACAACCGCCAGATTTGACGTTGATGATACTGCATAGATCGACGACGTTTCCGCAACACGCTTGACGCACGCGATCGGCGGCGGCGCAAAGTAGTAAAATTGCGTCGGTTCCTTCGATTTGCGTCAGTTCCATCGCCGTCTCGCGATCGAGACGCTCTCCTGCAACGATGCGATCGGCGAGATCGTTGACCCACACTTCTAAAGTGGCGAGATCGCGGGTATTCGTCGAAGTTGCGTCGGATAAACGTTCGGTTTTTAAAGGTACTCGAACCACAGTCGGACTCTCCATGCAGCGTCGTTCGCCCTTCCTGGGGCGCGATCGGCATTGTACCACTTAAGAGAATCTCCCTAGAACCCCCAGTTTTCGCAAACCGCAGGGGTCTAGAACCTTTTTACGGACACAATTCGTTCGTCCAAGCGTTGGGATTGTCCCCACGCGCACATTGATATCGTGCGCCGACCCACTCTACGATCCAACCGCTGGGACTCGATTGCAGTTCGAGGCGGTGGTGAATGCTACCGACGGAGTCGTCCGCCAATCCGATTTGGGTATATTCGATGACGGCGTAGTCGCGATCGCCGCTGGGGTACTCAATTTCGAGGGTTTCTCGCTGTCGTCCTTCGAGGGAATCTCCGGTTTCGAGGAGTTGTGCGGCGATGTCGTGCAAATTTCCCGCGACGATATCGTACCGCTGCGTGAAGGTAGAGACTTCGACGTCTCGATATTGCGATCGCAGGGTCGATCTCGGTATTGCGATCGCGCTACTGGCGGTTTGACTCGCCACGACAACAGCTAATAACAGAGCTTGTCGAAACATAATGGGATGTCCTCACACGGGGATGTTGCAAAGTTCGGATAGTTCTTTCTCTACCTACAATTACATCAGGTTGAGTTCCGGCTTTAAATGGGCTTTAAATATTTAAAAAGTTTTTATCGCTGTATTTCTAAAAACCACTAAATCAATTAGATGGCGATCGCATTTAAAATATTTTCTACAGTTTTTCTTTAAACTTGTTTACAATGAAGTATGACGAGCTGTCATAGACAAATCGTAAATAACAATGAAATTGGCAAATTTAAACTTCAAACCGGTGGTACGAGTGCTGTTAGCGGCGGTTATCGTCCTCAGCAGCTTTGCGATCGCCATCGCACCCGCATCCGCCGAAACCTACACCGTCAAAATGGGTGCAGACAACGGAATGCTGGCATTTCAACCGAAAACCCTGAAAGTCAGCCCTGGTGACACCGTAAAATGGGAAATCAACAAACTGCCTCCCCATAACGTCGTTTTCGACACCAGTTCTGCCCCCGACTCTGGGTTAGCGCAAAAGCTCTCTCACGACAAACTGGCTTATGCTCCCGGAGACGGTTACGAAGAAACCATTCCCGAAGACGCCAAGCCGGGAACCTATTCCTACTACTGTACGCCCCACCGAGGCGCGGGTATGGTCGGCGAACTCATCATCGAATAGCCTCCGCTCCAACTGTCAAATATGCGATCGCGACGAGTTTCACGTTTGATACTCACCCGAACGCTCGTTGTCAGATTAGCTCCCCGGTTTTCCTCGCGTACTGGGGAGCTACAACTTGTGAAAAGCTCGATAAAAAAAAGGTCTGCTTGATGCAGACCCCTTCAATTTAAGAAGCGTCAGAGAGACTAGCGAACCGCCGGAACCTGAGACGCCACATCGATGGGTTTCATCAGATACAGACGTAAGAACTGCCAACCGATCGAGACGTAAAGGGGAAGTTTCTGGAAGAATTTCACAACTCCCGGCGCGTTCGACTCCGCAATCTGCGTCAACTTGACGTTATTTTCCACGCAAGTATCGAGACGGTTGTAGAACTCGGGATCGTTCACGTCGAGCATCACCGGAAACACGCGAGACGCCGTTTCGTTCGTTTTTTCAATGACCTCGATGTCGTATTCCCGAGCGTCGAGTCCGATACTGGCGTAGAACCCAGAACGCTGTAAATCGTTGAGATACATCGTCGCGAACACCGACAGCAGGAAGAAGCGACACCACAGCTTCGCTTTCCAATCATTGAGATTTTGGGGTTGCGCCTGCATGATGGCGTCGAAGAAGTCGCCGTGGCGGTTTTCGTCCTGACACCAGTTCTCAAAGAAGCGGAAAATCGGGTAAATCCGATCTTCGGGATGTTTCTCTAAGTGGCGGTAAATGGTGATATAACGCCAGTAGCCGATTTTTTCCGACAGATACGTGGCGTAGAAGATGAATTTCGGCTTGAAAAAGGTGTACTTCTTACTTTTCGTGAGGAAGCCGAGGTCGAGCTGCAAGTTGAAGTCCGACATCGCCTTGTTTAAGAAACCCGCATGGCGAGCTTCGTCACGCGACATCAGCGTAAAGCACTCTGCTAAAACGGGGCTTTTATCTTTTAAACGGCGTCCGAGTTCTTTGTAAAGCAGGAAGCCGGAAAATTCAGCGGTGCAAGAGCGCTCTAGAAATTCAATAAACAACCGCCGTTCTTCGCCGCTAATTTTATCCCAGGACTGCTCGAATTCTTCGTCACGGACGAAATGATGGCGGTTGTAATCGACGCGGAACTCCTCGAGGATCGCACGCAGTTCGTCTTCGTTAGCGGAAATGTCCATTTGGGACATTTCCTCGAAGTCGGTGGTGTAGAAGCGAGGGGTGAGGATCGTATCTTTGGCGGGAGTTTTAACGCCGGGGCGAATTTCTTCAAACGTGGGTTTTTTGACGGAGTCTACCATAGGGATTTATCGTCGTTTCCTATCACTGCGATCGAGCGTTCGCGGGCGCGTCAAGCGCCTCTAAGCAGTTACCTACCGTTGGGTTCGTACAGTCAAAAGCAAACTTGCTATCGAGCAAGTCCAGCTAATTGACATCCTCTCCCAGCAACCCTATCGGGTATGCAGGGAGATTCCCTGGTTCACACCAAGGATTTCCTGCTTCTCAACCTCGTAGGTCGAATTAGCTATGAGTTTCAGTGTACCAACGGGATGAGAGACGCGCCCCTCTGGTTTTGTTAAAAGTTGCAACAATCCGTAAAGTTCTGTTAATGACAGAGACTCTCGACTGTCGCGTAACAGCACTGCCGTCGAACGAGAGCGCGGCGAATTTGCCACAATAAAGAAGAAGACCCAGCAGACTCGACAGTCTCTTTATTCCCGGCAGCTATGACGTTCTGTCTCAATCCCGACTGTCCCCAACCCGAAAATTCCGATAGCGATCGCCACTGTCTCAGTTGTGGGTTTCCCCTGCAAGTCGGCGATCGCTACCGTGCCGTTCGACCGATCGCCGTTGGGGGGTTCGGACGCACGTTTCTCGGCCTCGACGAACACAAACCATCTCGTCCTCCCTGCGTCATCAAACAGTTCGATCCCAACGAACAGGGAACGCGAAACCGCGCCAAAGCCGCCGAACTCTTTCGTCAAGAAGCCGAACGGCTCGATCGCCTCGGTCGTCACCCTCAAATTCCCGATTTGTTCGCCTATTTCGAGTGGAACGGGCGACAATACCTCATTCAAGAATTTATCGACGGACGGAACCTAGAGCGAGAACTGCACGAGGAAGGCTGTTTTAGCGAAGCTCGAATTCGCCAACTGTTACAGGAAATTTTACCCGTTCTACAATTCGTCCACGATCGCCAAGTCATCCACCGGGACATCAAACCCGAAAACCTCATCCAAGGCAGCAACGGCCGACTGTACCTCGTCGATTTCGGAGCGGCCAAACTGGTAACGACCGCCAATCTCGCCGCCACGGGAACCACCATCGGTTCCGCCGGATACGCTGCCCCCGAGCAAGCCTTGGGAAAAGCCACCTTCGCCAGTGACCTCTACAGCTTAGGCGTCACCTGCATTCACTTACTGACCGATATTCCCCCGTTCGATCTCTACGACAGCAGCGAGGGAAATTGGGTATGGCGCGATTACAGCATCGGCGATCGTCCCTTAAGCGAATCGTTCTGTCACGTCCTCGATAAAATGCTCGAACCGGGAACGGGACGGCGATACCGCTCGGCGGACGAGATTCTCAAAGACCTCAAGCGACCCCTATCGGTTCTCGACTCGAAAACCGATACTCGTCCGTCACCGTCGTTCTCGGCACGTTCTCCTTTAACAGATGCAGCCAGCCCCGCCACCGAAGCCGAACACCGCGATCGCGTTCGAACGAGTTATGGATTGTGGCTCGTGGGGTTTATTTTCGGGACTTACTTCAGACCCCTCAAAGGACTGCATCGGTTCTACAACGGCCAAATCTGGACGGGGTTGTTGTGGATGATTCCGGTAATCGGAGATATCGGCAGTTTCGTCGATTTGTTCCTCATGCCGAACCTCGTGGACGAATACGAACGCAAAGCCAGAGCCAAGCTCGGCCTGTCTGAGGCTGGCGTTCCCCTGCAACCTCAAAGCGTCGTCACGCAAACGTTGCCGACTCCGACGAAAGACCAGAAAACCGTTAAGTTGATTCGTGCCGCGAGTACCCACGACGGCCAACTCTCGGTCACGCAGGCGGTGATGGCGACGGGAATGTCGTTTGTGGAAACGGAACAGTTGTTAATGGAGTTGGTGAAAACCGGCTACGTGGACGTTGACAACGATCCTGTGTCGGGTGTGGTAATGTATCGGTTCCGAGAATTGTAAACGACCTTCTGTCGAGTGGTTGTACCGAATGCGACAAGCCCTTCTCTGTGCTTCTGTGGTGAAGACTTCTTGAAATCCAGTTTATCGAAAACGGATGGAGTGTTAGACCCACCACGAGCGAGGCGCGATCGCCTCTGGATGCTCCAGAGTGCGAATTGTATGATGCGTTAAAAATGCTAGAAAACTACACGACTTAAAATTTATATTACTTTTTAGTTTCAAAACATAACGAACGAAGATCGAAAATTTAAAGAGAGACCCCGAGATTACTGCCGTTTGAAAGATCGGCGATCGAGCTTCACAAAAATAGCAGCATAACTCTATGTTATTTTTAACCTATAGCTTATAGAGTGTTATACAAAAAGATAAGTCGATTGAAATCGATCGATTAAAACATTAAATTAAATAATTCCATCGAAAAACTCTATGATTTGTAAACCTACAGTCTACAAAAACGAGCCAATATCGAAACCCAACAAGCTGTAAGCTTTATCCAACCTACTTTTTAACTTTTTGCTTGTTGCTATAAACAGATATTACATTTGTTTACAAAACTAAAAACTTGACATTCTATTAAAACAGAAGTTAGATTGATATCGTTTCTTAATTTATGAAGATCTCCTAGTTATACTTGACGAAAAGTTACATCACAATCCACAGTAACTCGGGAGATCTAAACACCTCTTATAGATTGGCTAAGCCTTTTGCAAAACAAACGTGCGATCGGCAAAGATATTTGGTGGGCATTTTTATAAGCTTAAAATGCCCAAACAGATAGATAACGAGACTTTCAAAACTGTACCGTTGAGTCTCGAAAGTACATCATGCATGCAAAATCAATGTCAGAGTCTCAATTTGTTCGTAAAACTTCAGCATATCAGTTACAAAACGACCCCGTACTTCAAAATTTCTGGAAACATTGGCAACACGATCGTTCCCGCTTATTTTATTGCTGTTTGAAGTGGATGGGGAACTATAACGATGCTGAAGATGCTCTAAGCCGAGCAACGATTAAAGCCTGGGAAAAATCACAAAAGCATAGAGGAGAAATCAAAAATTTCAAAAGCTGGATAACCCAATTAACGTATAACCTTTGCATCGATATTCATCGAGAACATTGCCGACATACTAACCGAATAATAAATATAGAAAAAATTTCTGAAGAAAAAGATGTAAACACAACAGACAATACGCCAGAAATCATATTAGAAATGAATGAAAAAAGACTCATAATTCATCGAGCAATTCAAAATTTACCAATTCGGCTTCGCGAGACATTTATTCTACATTTTTATGAAGAGCTATCTTACCAAGAAATAGCAGAAGCACAAGCTATTTCTTATGCAAACGTTTGTAAACGCATCTCTCAATCTCGAAAAATTTTATCTCAAGAGTTGAAAGAATACTTTTTTGAAGAAGATGAAACCGACATAGACTCATCGAAAACGATAGCCGTTACGAACGCTATTGTTTTACGAACATCTCGCTCTCCTCCTCATTTGAATTATATTAACACCGACTGTACCGTGCGACAATTTGAGTGATTTTTGATGAAATTCAGCAATAAATCCATGGAAATTAAAACCAGTCTGCCCGACAACTATCATGAGGAATCTAATCCGAACCTAGGGTATTATCCAGAGCCAGGATGGGAATGGCAAAAACCCGAGCCAAAAACATATTTAGTCGAACAAGATCTCGCTAAATACGCGCGTGGCTGGATACTCAATCTTGTAGAATTAGTTCATTGGCTTCCGTTCGTTCCTGCTTTTATTTTATCGTTTTTAATTTTCCAGCATTCCAGTGCGTTAAAAGCCATTCTCGGAACGGACATACAAGTCTTTTTACTCGCGATCGCCCCCATCATTCAAACATTCGGCGGATTGACTGGAATTATGATGCACGAATATGAAGGCTGGCAAGTCGTGCATTTCAAAAATCCTCTCGACTCGGACTTTGATATCAAAGACTTCAATAACGAATGGCTTCGTGAAGTCGCATACAAGTTACTGTTTGTTCTTCAAGGTGCTGGACTTCTAGCATTTTCCTTGGGAGTATTTGGCATCAACAAAATTACTCTCACTTTTGCGATCGTGAGTGGTATCGTTGCCTTTATCGGCCCTCAAAACCCAAAAGCCACGATTTATCCGATCGACAACCAACCCGTTTTCCCTTTAGCCGTTTCAATTCTTGTCGTCTTTATCGTCAATGCGATCGTAAACTTCGTTGCGTATTTTCACCTCTTCACTCCAGCCTTAGCAGCAGCGAACTTACCTGTCGTTTTGGCAGGATTAGCCCCGACTCTATTGATGCTAGGAGGGGTAGTCGAAGGAATACTCGCAGAATCGACCTTTAATCAATGGTGGCATTTTACAGCTGTCATTTTTCTCAATCTCGGCATTATCGTCCAAATCTACTTCTTTCAACTGCTTTGGTAATGTTGTAACGCTCGATCGCCTCTCGAGCGAAAGCGGCGACACGACCTGAACAGTTTTCACAAAACGATCGAACTGTATTGCGATCGCGGCATACAAATTGTCGTTTGGGTTTTCCAAAAAAACGGCGAAACCTCGAGTTAGAGTATCGTCTTTATATCGCGCGTTAGTTGGGTGCATCTCAATGGATGTAAAAATATGAGTTTGAGGTAGGTTGGACTTCGGCAACGCTGCCGTCCAGAGGTGGAGCGATCGTGCAACCCAACAACAGCTTAATTCAGTGCAGAGACTCCGATCCGATAAATTTAAATTTTTGAGATGCACCCCGTTAGTTTGGGTTTGCGATCGCTCTGAACGAACCCCAACCTTCGAGAGTTAGTAAAGCTAAAACACAGCTCGGCAAAGTATTCAACATAAATCAACATAAAGTTGAAAACTGAAAAGATCGATAACTCAGGCTATAACTCACTTCATGGAGAAGCGATCGATGATAGAAGATCGGCCAGTCAAACTTGCCCAAAGTTACTGGATTTTGGGACTCGTTCAAGTCGTTCACAGCATGGAAGAAACCTATACCGAACTGTATACTTACTTCCACAGTATGAGTGAGGTTTTGCATCAACACTTTCCTTGGATTCCCATTTTTGGAATTAGTGCAGATTTATTTGCCGTGTTGAACTATCTCATCATTGCGTTAATGTTAGGCTCCGTGCCAAGTGTCAGTCGAGGCAGTCAATGGAGCATTTACTTAATGTGGGGATGGGGAATTATCGAACTCCTCAATGGAATGTTTCATATCGGAACTTGGCTCGTTTTGCAGCATTACTTTCCAGGTGGAGTTTCTGGACCGATTTTATTTGTTGCGAGCGTTCTGTTCGTTCAAAAACTCATGGCTTCTCCTAACTCAGAAGCAAGCAAAGTAGCACAATAAACTACGAATACAGATAAAAACAATGTCTTGCAAAAAATTCTTCTGGCTCGGCAACAGTTTGACTTTGCTGATATCGTTCGTTTTCGCAATTTTACTCGTAGCAGCGGCGATCGCGAACCAACAGATTGGAGATACCACGATTACTCACCTACTTTGGTTTGGAGTCGGCCTAATTGGATTTTTATTACTGTTTGTCGTTTTAATTCAACTCAGCTATGCCAATAATTGGGCGGGATCGCCGATCGTTATCCAACCCAGCCAACCGGAAGGAATTGAAGTTGCGATCGTTTTTATTCAAGGAGAAGGAATTCCCATCGATCGATATTGTCCGATTGCTAAATCTATTCAAAATGCCGCCCCCAATTTAAAGATTTGGGTTGGCATTCCTCAGTTTATTGGTGACTCTCCCATTCCCCGCGAAACTGGATTGGCGATCGATAAAGTTCTCAGTCAAATGAAACAAGAGGGAATGCCCGATACAGACAATATTTTTTTTATCGCCCATTCTGTCGGCGGAATCGCCATTCAAAAATATCTTAAAAGCTTTCCCGAGCGAGCAAAAGGTCAGATTCTAATGGGATCTTTTTTAAATAAGACCTATGTTTCCAAATTGAGTGACGCTGGAAAAACAGAGATTCAATACAGCGTTCCAACCTTAACCATCGGCGGCACGTTAGATGGACTGGCTCGCATTACACGAATTGCGACGGCATTTTGGTATCAACAGATTAATCCAGAAACAGAAACCGATCTAGATAACTTTCCCGTCGTGGCGATCGAGGGAGCCACTCATATGCAATTCGCTTCAGGCGAACCCGTCTCCTATGTCGCTGACTTCGATCTCAAACCCCAAATCTCAGATGAAGAAGTTCGTCAGCAAATTGGTCAGTTAGCTTATCACTTTCTCAACACGCAGCTACCCGATACCGATACGAAAGACAGTCGTGTTTTTCTGAAAGAAAAATGTTTCGAGACCCAACAAACCCTTCAACCTATTCTCGATGCTTTTTTGATGGAGGGATATAACGGTTTTAAACCTGCCTGCTATCGTGTCGAAATCGATAACCAACCCCGTAACGATCCCAAATGTACGGCATATTCTCCCTGGATTCAAGAACGAGCTAATCCAATCATGGCAGGTCGCGATCGCTCGCCCGTTCCGTTTGATATCACTGCCATCGATAGTTTTCACCGTTCTTATACTTATAATCCTTTTGCAAATCCTAGCGTTCACATTCCCAGGATCGAGCCTCCTTTAAACAATGGAAAACCTCCCTGCGATGGAAACCAGCAAACCGCTACAGAATGCACGCTGACTGTCTCTAGCGTAACCCAAGCCTTGTATAACTTTTTAGACAATTTCGACACGGGCTTTTTTCCCATCGCAGCATTTTCCTTGCGATCAAAACTGAATTCTCGCCAAAAAATTTGGCAATATGCAGGGGTCAGCAATCCTAACTTTGAAGAAACAGACGGATCTTCGAGAGGAAACGAAATTAATCAAAACGTCTATCAATGGGCGTTAGAACACGCTGGAGACAAGGCGCGCCAATACTTCGATAAATTTGGCATACAAATGGCAATGGGCGAAGATAGCGTTCCGTTTATCGCAGCGGGTCCGCTATGGATATGGGTGTATCCCAAGTACAACTACGTCACGATAAACAGCGAACAATTTTGTCAAGTCAAAGCGAGGGTGATGAAAACTCCCATTAATTACTTTATTCCCTCAGCCAGAGGATTTCATTATTGCCAACTTCTCTCTCCTGCAACAGTTATGGAGTGGATTTATATTGATGGATTAAGAGCGAAAGCCTCTCTATCTGGAACTACAATTACTTACGGACCGTTAGGAGGTGGATTAGACAAAGCCGTTCGATTTCTGCTACGGCTTGCATTGCGGCAAACCCGAACGAAAGCTTTGTTTAAGCGAGTTTGAGAGTTGAGATCAGATCGTAACCATAAATCGAAGTTTTCAGGACGTGCGATCGCAGGTGCATCTCAAAAATGTAAATTCATCGGATGCAAGCTGACCTACTCGATCGAGCGGCTGTTGGGTTCCACTCCGTTCCACCCGTGGACGGCAGCGTTGCCGAAGTCTAACCTACCCAGAGCTTCGTGTTTTTACATTCATCGAGATGCACCCGTCAATGGGCTGCATTTCACTTTCGTAGAACGATCTATCCACATCTCGACTGAAGCTTCAACGGTAAACGCTCGGCGACTCAACAGCTCGACTGAGCTATCCGAACGTCTGATACGGAATCCAACTCAAAGACTGGTTTTATCCAATCGGATAAGCCCCTCCATCCCCCCAAAGGAGAGGGGAGCTAAGGGGGAATATGGCGAGGACTTCTTGAAACCCAGGTTATTGGATGAGCGTTTCCCACTACAAATAGGCTAAATGCGTCAGCTTCGTGCATATAGTTTTGTACATATAGCAGCCCTAAATCAGTTGTGTAACAAAATTGAGACAACAAGAGAATCGGGAACGGCGAACGGGGAATCAGATTTTTTCTGGTGTTTTGATTTTTGACGACTCATTTGGGACTGCTATATATCTAATTTTTGAAATTAATTAATTTAATTACTATATATCGATTTTAAAATCACGATCGCTCTTTTGCTAAAATTTTGAAAAAAATTCAGAAATTGTTCTCGAGAATCGTCATACTCATAGAACCTTAAAACCCATACTGCATTTACACGAGTAAACATCTTATGCCTATACCCGTCAAAAAAGTTCCCGTTCAACTCAACTCCAACACGCCAACTCCTTTAACATCAGAAGAATTGCAAAAGCAACTCAATAATGTTGGCTTAACCTGTTCGGATACCGATCCTAAGAAGCTCAAAGAGTATATTAACGAAGTCAAGGGTCAACTTCCTGTTGGAGCCGTACAAACCTATGGAATTTATGCACCACAACAAGGCGAGCAGAAAAGTAACCGCGTCTATTACCGGAGTGAATTTCAGCTCGAACAACTCGCAGAAAGTGGCTATTCTGCAGAAGTTGTTTATGCTGGCTTAGCAAAATCATCAGAAGGAAACTGGGAACCCAGCAATACAGGAGCCGGATACAGTACCGAACTGTCGTATATTCAATATCCCGAACACTTCGATTATCTTTACAACAATAAACCTGGATTTACAGGTGTCAAAGACGTGCAACCCCCTTATACGGGAAGATATTCAACTGTTGATGCAATTAAGCAGTTGTTCGTTCAAGTTGGAACGAATGCATCTTCAGTTCTCGTTAAAGGCTTAGACAAAGATTCCATCGAATCTGTTCTCAGTAACGCCATTGCTCCATTAGACGATACTCAAGTTCGCGATTACGACAAATCCGACAATCGCGTAATTTTTTTAGTCGATAATTACAATCCCGGCAAAGAAGAGTGTGATGGAATTGGTGTTTTAACAATTAACTGGCGGCTTGTAATAAAAGATTACAAAAAGAAAAAAGAAGCGCTCAAGCACGATACAACCTTGACTATTACAGCTCGAGCAGTGTTGTACTCTGATTTAGATTCCTTGTATTCAGATAAAGCTTTTGTTGAGTCTCACTTTAAAGATAAATTGTTTCGAGTTTCTAACTGGCTCGTGCGTGGCATACCCATTAAACCGAGCAAAGTTGAAATTTTTACAAATTTACCACCAGCCAACAAAGAGACTTTTGACAAAAGTTTACCTAAAATCGCCAAAGAAAACTTTGTTGAGGTCATCGTTCTCTACTCACCCGATTTAGATAATATCGGCTGTTTGGACAATACCAACTCTGATGCGAGTTCGAGTTACAGCGTTAGCGTAGCTCAAGGATTTACTTTCACGACGTCTCAATCCTTCAGCCTTGAGTTTTCCTATGAAGCGAGTGCTGAAATTGTTAAAGCAGGTTTCAAGATTGGGTTTAACTTGACCTTCACCGAACAATGGAGTACCACGACGACTGAAACCATACAGTTTTCTGCCCCAGCTGGAACCAAAGCCTTTACGTATCAAGGGTATTTACTATCCGCGATTTTGCGATATAACCCATCTGACCAGACCTACAAGTACGTAGAGTACGGCAAACTGAAGACGAATATTGTGACGACGACTAGAACTCCCATCGAGGAAGCTAGCTCGTAATCGATAAGTCCCACCGATCGCACTCTCTCCTTAGCTTAGTGTATCAATTTTGGAGAGAGCGCTTTTCAATTCGCAAAGTCTCCAATTCGGAAATTTAGCGAACGAAAACACAAATTCATATATAGCAATCCTAAATCAGTTGTGTAACAAAGTCGGGAGCAGGGAATAGGGAACGGGAAACAGGGAACGGGGAATCAGATTTTTTCTGGTGTTTTGATTTTTGACGACTCATTTGGGACTGCTATATAGCAATTCTAAATCATTTGTAAAATACAGATTTGAAAAACCTCGCATAGTCAGCGCTTCTAGCCTGTCCATCAGTGATTCTTTCCGCAAATCAAGTGGAATTGCTATATTTTTTGCAAAAATTCAGAAATGCTCTCTGAAAATCGTCTTATTAATGTACCTCACTCAAATTGGAAATGAGTTATACCTATTCAATTCATCCATCGATCGGAGTTGCCCGAGTGGGCAATAGCGAAACCGAGTTTTTTCTCGCACCCAACCAAATCGGAGCATTGCCGATCGAGTGCGATGAATATGGAAACGAGCAGTCAGCCCCTTTTAATAGCTTTAAAGATGCGAGTGGAAAGATAAAACGGCAGGCGCAAAAGTTTCGGGTTTATCGAAAAAACTCCACGACCGGCACTGAAGAAGAACTGACCGTAACTCATGCTGATGTAGCATCGATCGAATGGACAGTACACCTGGCAAATAAAAAAGCAGCGTGGTATCAATTTTCAGAATACAAAGGAAATCTCTTGTTTGGAGATGCCAATAGCTATACCAATCAGAATGTCGAATTAAGGAATAAGGATGCCGCTAACCGTCAAACCCTAATTATCGATCCCGGACCGCGAACGATCGCCGGAACGAACGAGAGCGAAGACATCGATCGCAGCAGTATTCCGAGTACTTACCCACACGGAAATTTTCCACCTGAATCTGTCACCTATGGCTACCCGATCGACACCCTTGGCACTCTGAAAACCGACAGCTCCGGACGCTTACTGGTCTTGGGTGGGTTTGGTAAATCTGGCGGAGATCTTCCCCTATCTAGCTATGGAGGTGCTGACACTTGGTACGACGACATTTCAGACGGATCGGTGACTTGTACTATCACATTTAGCAATGGCGAGCCTCCACAAGTTCTCAAAGCGTGGGCGATCGTCGGCCCGCCAGATTTTGCACCGCAAATCACAAATATCTCTTCATGGGACGATACAATTTTTGATTTGAGCGTGCGCCACTTTAATCTAGTTCCCGAGATGTATCAAGGTGGAACTTGGAACGATAACTTTCAGGCAAACTACCAACGGGACATTTTACCCATAATCCTACGAATTGCAGGATATCATTGGGTCGCGAACGTTCAATCGATGCTCGCCTTTTCATCTAATATCTTTGACTTTGGCGATCCGTCTCCAGATAACGAAGCACATCGGCAACAGTATTTTGCCTATTTTCGAGTCCCCGAACCTCCCGATCCTGCAACTTTTCCAGAAAGCCGTCAAATTACCCTATTTAGCGATGATGGGCTGCCGTTGATGCCGCTCAACTCTGGTAGCAACTCTGTCAGTAACGATAACATTGAAAAATTTCTTTCACTGACTCAAACACAATATTTTTTACTCAAACAATGGGCTGACGGTAAATTTGAAAACACCCCAACATACGAGTCTTACGCCGGTGTAGACGATCGCGATCGCGCCAGTGTCGGAAACGTCGTCGGCTTACCTCAATGCCCTGGAATCGAAGTCACTTGGACGACCCAAAATCCGATCGTCTACGAATCTCCCTATCACATCGCATGGCATCAAGACGATTACACGGATACCGGTTTGTCTCCGAGTCGAGACGAATGTAACGGAGGAGGATGCGAACCCGGCGATTTAACCAAGCGTATGGCGATTCCCTGGCAAGCAGATTTCTTCAACTGCTCGATACAGTTCGTTAACTTCACAGATCCGAACGTCAATAAAGAAGAAAACGCAGAAGGACAGATGGTTCCCAAGCCACCAACCTATTACTCTTACTGGTGGCCGCCGCAAGCACCTTGGAACGTTTTGAGTAACGATCGCACTGCCTCAGAACAAGATATATCGGGCGTTCCCGCTGGATTACAAGTGAACTTCATTCGAGGCGTGAACAGTTACAAACAAATGGTCAACAATGGCTGGTCGTATTTAGCGTTTATTCGCAATCAAAATACAGGATCGAGCGCACAACTGTTTCCCTATATCGTAGAAACCGAGCGAAACAACACAATGTTTGCTTACGAGTCTGTGCCGATTAGTGACATTACCAATCGTCCTGACGATGACGGTACAGATGTTCTCGTCTTTTATCTAAAGACACTCGAACAACAAAAAGAAGTGCGCCGTTCTCAACTGCGATCGCTCGGTCTCGCAGCCGAACTGGATATGTTTAAGGAAATTGAGGTCGTAGAAGACGAGCGGCAACGGATACCTCGTTCGGGAACGCGAATTCGCTTCTAACTGAGCCTTAGAGTTTCCTCACCTCTTCAAACCCGAGGATGGGAGACTCGAGTGGGGGCATCGGGTGCATCTCAACGATCGTCAAAACCCGAGTGTTGGATAGCTGAAGGACAACGACAGCAAAATCCAACACCTCCTCGATCGATGAATTTCCAGATTTGAGATGCCCTCGACTTTCATTTGCTGTCGATTGGATTCAACTAAAATTTGAAATGAAACGAGTCCAAGAAGTTGACGTTGCGATTTTAGGTGGCGGTCCGGCTGGAACGAGTTTAGCGTTGACGCTCTGCCTCTATTCCAACTTAACAGTAGCAGTTATCGAAAAAACGAAGTACGAAACAGCTCGGGTCGGAGAAAACGTTTCAGCCAGTTTGCTACCTTTACTCGATTACTTACAAGTTAAAGAATCGTTTCTAGCCGACGGTCACAAACCGGTTTACAACAGTTCGGCCCTGTGGGGAAATGCCTTCCTCAACTCTCGACCGTCCCTGTTCAGTCAATTTGGCGAAGGTTATCTACTCGATCGCCGACAATTCGATCGGATGTTAGCCGAAGGTGTCTCCCATCGAGGAGGGATACTTTTCTTACAAACTAAATGTCAAGAAGGCGAACTTCTAGAAGGCGGAGGGTGGCGACTTTTTCTAAGCCATGCTTCTGGCGAACCGTTTTCGTTAGACTCGCACTATCTCGTCGATGCCACGGGAAGACAATCGAGAGCAGCCAAGCGTTTGGGGGCTAAATCCATCGTCTGCGACTCTCTCGTCGGCATTACCGCGTTTCTGTCCTTTGACGCCACCTATCGCCCTCAACCCGAAGAAATTTTAGTCGAATCCGTTCCTGAAGGATGGTGGTATTCAGCATATTTACCCGATGGAACCTTAAGCGTCGCCTTCATGACAGATATCGATATTATGCGGCAGCAGCAACTCCACAAAGCCTCGTCGTGGAGTCGCCTGCTCTCTAAAACAAACCAAACTTACCAGCGAACTCGAGGAGGAACGCGGATCGGCCTCCTAGCAGTCAAACCCGCACACTCTCACATTCTCGATCGCGCCGTCGGCGACAATTGGATGGCCGTCGGGGATGCGGCAACTGCCTTCGATCCGCTCTCGTCGATGGGAATCGGATACGCGATGACCTCGGGAAGTCACGCGGCTGTCGCTCTCAACGAATATCTGACTCGTCACGACAGAGCCTTACTCGACCAGTATCAGAACGGACTCGAGCGTCATTTTGAAACGTATTTGAAGCTGCGACATCTCCATTACGATCTCGAACGGCGTTGGCTCGACGCTCCATTTTGGCAACGTCGTACCGCCAACTCCGTCGTCCTCCGTTAAAACGGCTCTCGTTCGATCGGCTCGTTTTGGACTGAGAATCGCCGAAAAACCGATCGAACTTTCCCAACTTTCTTGAAAAAATGGGTTGTCTTAACGACCTATGTGTTAAGCGTTCGGCGATCTCAATTCACTAACCCCGATCGCAAGGCTCGAACGGCGGCTTGCGTGCGATCGTCGACACAGAGCTTATTGAGAATACTGCGAACGTGGGTTTTGACCGTGCCGACCGTAATGTAAAGTTTTTCGGCAATTTGCGCGTTATTGCATCCGGCTACGATCTGTTCTAGAATTTCCAACTCTCGAGCCGTGAGCGGATCGGACTCCATAATTTGCTGGACTTCTGAATTGACACCCTCAATATTTGTCGTTTCCTCGTCGCGGGGTTCGCGTTCGGAGATCGGCGTATCTGACGGTGTAGATTCTGCAACACTGGCAACGAGAGACGGCGTTTTCCGAACCTGACGCAATACAATTTGTGCGATCGCCGGGTCGATCCACGTGTTACCTTCGTGAGTAATGCGGATCGCTTCGAGCAAGCGATCGAGGCTCGCGTCCTTCATGCTGTAGGAATCGGCACCGGCCGCGAAGGCAGCTAAAACCGCCTCTTCGTTGTCGTGCATCGTCAAAATCAACACTTTCGTCTCGCTCTCGGGGTGTTCCTGACGAAAGCGTTCTAACAGTTCGATGCCATCGATGTCGGGCAATCCGATATCGACGATCGCCACATCGGGCTTCACGGCTTCGAGAACCGCGAGTCCTTGTTTTCCGTTGGCAGCTTCACCGGCGACTTCGACTCTTTCAGTTTGTTGGAGAGCCGCCCGCAAGCCAACTCGCGTGAGTTCGTGATCTTCAATGAGAACAATGCGAATCATAGTTGTTGCTATTCCGTGTCGTTCCATGTCGTTCAAAAAAATAGCGATCGCCGTTTCAAAAGTGGGTCAATAGATCTACTGTAGGAGGACTCTCAGACGTTGACCCCGAGAAAAAACGCCAGAAACGGTCAGAGCGGCGATCTCACGCGAACCTCAGAACCTCCCAAACTCAAAAAACCTACTCCTTACGATAGAGGCAATATCGCATTAATTTTATCTAAATTTAAGATAAGGCAGGCTCTTCGGTATTTTCACCCTTTCACGCCAAGGAGATTTCCACGACCCGACGGCTTCTAGCCCCCTCCCCTATGCACTCAACGTTCGATATTTTAGCCTTGGGCTTCGACCAGCAAGATCCAGCCATCACCACACTAACGTCCGGCTCGCCGTTCGACGAAAACTTTCGGGCTGAAATTTCGATCTTCGGAGACGAAACGAGTGCGATCGCTGCGCTAAACCACCATCGCTTCGACTGTATCGCCATCGATACCGAGCGCGTCGGCGAGCGTAACCCACTGCTAGCGTTGCGAAATGCTGGGGTAAAAATTCCTGTCATTGCGGTCGGTTCTCACTGCAACGGCGAAACGGAAAACGCGAACCGAGATCTCGGCGCGATCGACTACTTCTGTCGCGATCGCTTTACCCCAGAAGGATTAGGGATAGCGTTGCGCTATGCGATACAAGTCGATCTTCTGCGACGGGAGCGCGATCGTGCCCAACAAAAACATCACGAATGCGAAGAAAAATATCGGTTTGTCATCGAGGGATCTCACGAAGGGGTTTGGGATTGGAACCCAGTCAACAACACCTTACGAGGTAACGATCGCCTGTGCGAAATACTCGGCTTAGAACTCGAAACCCTCCCCCGCACCTACGAAGCCTTCTGCAAACTGATCCATCCCGGCGATCGCGCTCGCAACCACCAACGCTTGCGCGAACACCTCGATCTCGGCGTTCCCTACCGCCTCGACTTGCGCTTGCAGCACAGTAACGGAGACTATCGTTACTGTACCTTACGGGCAAAAGTTCAGCGGGACGACTCGGGACGACCGATCCGCGTCGCCGGGGTGATAAACGACATTACCGAGCGCAAACAAATCGAAGAACGTATCGCCGCTCAAAACGAACTCCTCAAACAGCACAACCAGGAATTGGTGCGCCAGCGAGAACAAATTCGCCGTCAAAACTTAGCCGTCTTAGAAGCCTCGCGCATGAAATCGGCGTTTTTGGCCACCATGTCCCACGAACTGCGAACGCCCCTCAACGCCATTATCGGATTTTCTCAACTGCTGCTCCGCAAGCATCGCGATCGCTGCGACGGAACGTTTTCCGAAAAGCTCGAACGCATTCTTCACAACGGTCAACACCTACTCCGGTTGCTCAACGACATTCTCGATCGCTCGAAACTCGAAGCCGGAGATCTCGAACTGCGACTACAACGGTTCGATTTAGCAGAGTTAAGTCGGGCGACCGTCTCCGAATTTCGACCCTCCGTCGAGCGTCAAAACCTAGAGCTACGATACTCGATCGAACTGTCGAATCCCATCGTAGTCAACGATCGCCATGCCGTTCGCCGGATTTTTACCAACTTACTCTCGAACGCGCTCAAATTCACCGAAGAAGGGGCGATCGAACTGCGAGTTTGGGAACCCTCGAGCGATCGCATCGCCCTCTCCGTCAGCGACACGGGAATCGGTATCGCCCCCGAAAATCTCAAGCGAGTTTTCGCCACCTTCGAGCAGCTCGACAATACCTCCACCCGAACCCACACCGGAACGGGGTTGGGCTTAGCCATTACCGAAGCCCTCGTTAAAATGATGGACGGCCGAATTTCCGTCGAAAGCGAAGTCGGCTCCGGTTCGACTTTCCACATCGAACTTCCCCGTCAAGTCGTCGCCTCCACCTCGACCTTTGACGAACGACCCCTTCCGTTCGACCGACAGGCGTTTTCTTGAGAGACTAGGGGACCCGGAAGACAAGGGGGACAAGGCGACCAGGGGACAGGAAGATACGGTCAACTGTGGAGTCGGTGCGTGACGAGTTGGCCGGTTTCGCGGCATATTTGTCGTGTCTTTAGGTCACGCACCCTACGACTCACTGGTAACTGAAACACTGTTGACTGTTGACTGTTGACTGTTGACTGTAAAACGCGCACCTACGACTGTCGAAACCCTGGGTCTTCTAAGCCGAGTTCGGCGAAAGCGGCTAGACGCAAGCGACAGGAATCGCAGATACCGCAAGGGCGATCGCCTCCTGCGTAGCATGACCAGGTTTTTTCCCAAGGGACGCCGAGGCTGTTACCGAGTTGAATAATTTCGGTTTTTTTCAGTTGAATCAGCGGGGTTTCGATCGCGATCGAAGTTCCTTCGCGCCCCTGTTTCGTTCCCAAACGAAACGCTTCTTGCATCGCAGCGATATAATCTGGGCGACAGTCGGGATAGCCGGAGTAATCCAGGGCGTTGACACCGATGTAAATGCGTTCTGCCTCGAGGACTTCGGCGTAGGCGAGAGCAAAACTGAGAAAAATGGTGTTGCGGGCGGGAACGTAGGTAATCGGGATATCTTGTCCCATGTCCTCGAGCGATCGCGACTCGGGAAGATCGAGACTTGCATCCGTCAACGCAGAACCCCCCCACCGCGTTAAGTCGAAGCGGACGATTTGATGGTCTTTCACCCCGGCGGCTTCCGCGATCGCGCCAGCGGCCTCGAGTTCGCGACGGTGGCGTTGCTGGTAGTCGAAGGATATGGCGTAACAGTCGAATCCGTCCGCGCGGGCTTGGTAGAGAACAGTGGAGGAATCGAGACCTCCCGATAGCAATACAACAGCTTTTTGGGTCATCGATAAATTTTGAAGGTTAGAGAGAGCAGAGTGAGGTTTTCGATCGAACGAGTGCGAAACTTCCGAGCGATCGCGGATCGATACCGCTGAATTCACGCAGGTTTTAAGATAGCGAGGGAAAGCCAGGAGATGCAACGGGACAGCAGAGCGATCGCCGAAATCGTCCGTCACATTTTCGATCGAACGAACACCGATACAGAACGACGAGAAACGTTACAAAACGTGATGAACTTCGTTGAAGAAAACGCGATCGCCAAACCGCTGAAATCGTCCCGTTTACCATAGGTTGCAAACAGCTTTTCTCGAAGCGTTTTCGCCCTCGAGCCGGGGCGATCGCCTCCCAGAAAACCGCCCGAATTGGGGTCGGTTATCGCAACGATTTTTCATATTTCTAAGAGTCAAACCTCGTTACCCTAGAAATAGATACAAAAAGACGGAGATCGCGATGACTGCGTTTATGGGTTCGGGACACCAACGTCCCTCATGGCAAACCGTTCTTTCCGTCGTTCTCGCCCTGTGGTTTGGCGGTAGCCTCGTCCTAGACTTAGTCGTCATGCCAAGTTTGTACGCAATGGGTATGATGACAGAACCCGGATTCGCCTCCGTGGGATATCTAACGTTCGAGCGATTCAATCACCTCGAATTAATATTTGCGGGATTAGCCCTAACCAGCGTGTTGGTTTTAAACCAAACGCGGCACTTTTTCGGCACTCAAACGCGCAAAGCCATTATCCTTTCAATTTTGTTGTTAGGCGTCGCCCTAACCTATACCTATTTCTTTACGCCGCAGATGAGTGCGCTAGGGGTACAGTTAAACCCGCTCGATCCCACTGTAGAAATTCCGACAGCAATGGCGTCGATGCACCAAGGGTACTGGATTTTAGAACTGCTCAAACTCGCGTCAGTGTGGATTTTAATGCGGCTTTGCTGCCGTCAAAACCCCGCCGCGAGCCGTTAACTCCCAACCAATCTCGATAATCTCGATACGAGAGAGATCTCGACACGAACCCCGTAGCGGCGCTGTATACCGTTGTATGCAACGCCACTGCGGAATTTTTGTGATGGCGTCGATCGCAGTCTGAGTTTTTGGTAAACCTGGCATAGTTTGCTATAATATTAAGTTCGCAAAAAATCGTCTGGGGGATACGAAAGCTATGGCCATCATTGCATTACGAGGTTGGTACATCGAAAAATACGAACCGATTCGAGAACTGAGAAAACGCCCCCACGACATTCGCTTGAGCAAAAACAGCCTGCTGAAATCGGGCTTGCGAGCAGACTTCCTCGAAGAAAGCGCCGAAATCGAGCAAACCGAGTGGTTTAACCGCTATTTAGCCGGGGAACGGGTGGAATTTTACATCGACGGAAGTGGAGGGTACGCCATTTCTAACATCGATCTGAGCAGTCACGAAATTTACTTCACCAAACACGACGTTCTCGCCCATCTCGAGCCGAAAATTTTCCTATCTCGTCAAAGTGCTTATCCCCAAGCCAGCGAGCAGTTACAAGAGCGTCTCGAACAGTTTTTAACCGACTTCAACCGGCGATCGCGCGTTCCCTTAACCCTCGAACTATCCCAACGTCCCCTCGAAGGAGCGATCCGTCTGAGCGCCCATCAACTGCGACAAATCCGCAAAAGTCTGCTCGTCGTCGCCGACACCACCCCCTTAGCCGCAACGGGAGGCGACGAAGCGCAGTTGTTACCGAGTCCCAACGTCTGCATCGAACTCGGTTACGCCTTACAAAGCAAACCCGTCGAGCATATTCTCCTCGCTCGCCAGAACCGCCGCGACCTCTCGGGTCGATTTCCGTTCGACTTACCCACGTACCAACAGCTCGAATTCAGCGACGAGGCCGGACTCGAGCGTGCGTTACCGACCGTGATGGAAACGATGTTACAGCGATTCCGTTTGGTATCCTAGTTTGGAATGCGATCGCGACGTCGAGACAGCCACGACCCCAGGCGTCACGGCGTTTTCCCACCCACGCGATCGCAGAGCGCACCCTATTTTTATCACGATCTCAACTATGCCCAAACCTAGCGAATACGCCGTTCACCTGTTCTTAATCGGCGGACAACGAGAAGAAGTGCGGTTTCCCACCATCGAAGACTTTCAAAAATGGTACGGTAGCGAGCTGAAACCGAAAGCCCAATCCGACGATTTCATTAACATTCCCCTCAAAAACATTCAGGGAGAGTATATGGTCGCCCGTCCGTCGAGCATCGTGGCTATCCGTCTCGAACCCGTCTACGTCTCCAGTGTCGATCGGTTTTGACGCGGGTTTGACGCCGGGGCGATCGAAGGAAAAAAACAAACGACCCGCAAACGATTAAAAAATCAAATTAATTGAAATTCAACCGTCTCAACCCCTGCAATCGCGCGTTTTTTTCTCGTTTTTTACCCTTCTCTCTCCACAGACAGAGGCATCGTATCGATCGAGTTATGTTATTCTGTTCTGACTTGTCTTTGACGAGTCAGACAGTCTGTATTTGTACCAATTTTTCCGAAAACAGTTTACGCTAACAAAAAAAGGTGACGGTCGCGTGCGGCAGGTCGCCCCGTTCGATATAGTCTCGCTCGAAGAACGACCCGAGCATCAACGCCACGGGAAACTTTCGAGTCGAGCGATCGTGCGGATGGTAGCTGACGTTTCAGCCTTATGGACGCATCCTTTGAGATTACGCTTCTAATCGTCCTGACCGTAACAGCCGGGATCGGGTCGCAAGTCCTCGCCGAATATTTTAAAGTTCCCGGCATTGTCTTTCTGCTCGTATTCGGCATTCTCCTCGGACCGAGCGGTTTGCACTGGGTCAATCCGACCTTGCTCGGTAACGGACTCGAAGTCATCGTTTCCCTTTCGGTGGCCTTGATCCTGTTTGAAGGGGGATTGAGCTTAGAGTTACGGGATCTAGGGCGCGTGTCGGGGAGCCTACGCAACCTCGTAACCTTCGGCACGCTGATCGCCTTTATCGGCGGGGGAATGGCCGCCCACGGCTTGGCAGAATTCCCCTGGCCGATCGCCTTTCTCTACGCCGCCCTAGTCGTCGTCACCGGGCCGACTGTCGTGACGCCGCTTCTCAAACAAGTCCGGGTCGATCGACAAGTCGCAACCCTCCTCGAAGGCGAAGGTGTCCTCATCGATCCTGTCGGTGCTATCCTCGCCGTTTTAGTCCTAGACATCGTTCTCAACGGAGATGCCGATCCCCTCGGCGTCCTCAGCGGCTTGTTGCTGCGCTTGGGCATTGGCGTCGCACTCGGAGCGGGCGGTGGTTGGCTGCTCAGCGAGTTCATTACCCGCGCCAACTTCCTCTCCGAAGAACTCAAAAACCTCATCGTCCTGGCCGGCGTTTGGTTTCTCTTCGTTCTGTCTCAGTTCCTCGTCAGCGAGTCGGGGTTGATGGCCACCGTCGTCGCCGGAATGGTCATGCGGGCGTCTTCCTTGCCCGAAGAACGGATGCTGAGGCGCTTTAAAAGTCAGCTGACGGTTTTAGCCGTGTCAGTGCTGTTCGTCCTCCTGGCCGCCGACCTATCTATTCCCAGTTTGTTCGCCCTGGGGTGGGGCAGCTTGGGAACCGTGGCCGTGTTGATGTTCGTGGTGCGTCCCCTCAACGTCTGGATTTGCACCGGCAACAGCAACATGGATTGGCGTCAAAAACTTTTCGTGAGCTGGATCGCGCCGAAAGGCATCGTTTCGGCTTCCGTGGCTTCTCTGTTTTCGATTCTGTTGACCGATCGCGGCATTAACGGGGGCGACGCCATTAAAGCCTTAGTGTTCCTAACGATTATTATCACGGTGCTGTTACAGGGACTGACCGCCAAATGGGTGGTGCGCTGGCTGGGTCTCGAATCGACGACGGCCACCGGTTTGTTGATCGTGGGATCGAATCCCCTCAGCCGCCTCATCGCGCGGTTGTTCCAAGAACGGGGCGAGGCGGTTGCCTTGGTCGATACCGATCCAGAAGCCTGTCGGGAAGCCGAACGGGAGGATTTGAAGGTCTTTCTCAGCAGTGCGTTGGATACGGAAGTGTTAGAAGAAGCCGGACTCGAATCGATGGGAACTTTCTTGACGATGACCAGTAACGGAGAAGTCAATACCGTTTTGGCACAACGGGCGATGGAAGAGTTCGAGCCGCCCCGGACGTTGGCGTTGTTACCGCGAGACAAATCTAGCGCGCCCGCCAACAAGGTGAAAATCAAACAAGCGATGATGCCCGAGTTCCCGTTGAAAATGTGGAACCAGTACCTCAAGGAAGGGGAAGTGAAGCTCGGGGAAACCGTTTTAGAAGAACCGGGCGTGGCGTTCCAGAAAGCCCATTTACAGGCGTTAATTCGTTCTGGGGAACTGGTGCCACTGTTGCGAGAGCGCGATCGCCAGCTTCAGGTGCTTTCGACCTCCGATACGTGGGAAACCGGCGATCGCATTATCTATTTGCTGCACGCCCCCAAACCGAAACTGCTCAAACGCCTCTCCGGTGCGAACAGTTCCCACTTGAAAGTCGAAAAACTGCCGGAAGTCGAAGAGGTGGCCGTCCCGACAACGGTGCGCGATCGCGCCGAACTGGCCGAAGACGGCGAAGCCAAAGTTATTCCCCGTCCGGCAAAATCCGAAACCTCAACCGCCGAAACCCCAACCTCAACGCCCGACAAAACGGTCGATCGCAGCGATACAAACCACTCACCGCCCGAGGTCGGTTTGAACCGGCGCGAACCCTAACGTTAAAATCGACGGGTTGAGACCGAGGAGCGAGACCGTGACCCCTATTCCCGAGCGTCCGCCTGCTGTAGACGTGACCCCCGCTATTTACGATCGCATGATGGCTAGAGTTCCAGACGACTGGAAAGCTCGCTTTCGCGATCCCCTCACTTGGGACGACAGTATGCGCGAACAGGTCGCTTCAGTGTTGCTACCCTGCGCCGTAGACGAAGCGATCGCGCAATCGAAACGCCGAGGCGATCGCGGTCTCGTTCTCTACGACCAAAAAGACGTCGAAACCATCATTTACTACATCGCCCAGGACCACAGCGACACGGTTCTGTGGATGGCAGACTCAGCCACGAAAAAAAACGTGGCCGAATTAGTCCGCACCTACAACCCCGAAACCGAAGCCGTCATCGTCATCGCCAGTTCCTCCAGCGTTCAGGCGATGTGGGTGCGCGAAGACGGAACCATCCAAACGGACGGAGCGCAAGCCGCAAACTCCCTCCCCGTCTCGCTTCCCGACGGCGTCACCGTCTCCACCGAAGAAGCCGAAGGCGTCTATTCCTATCGCTTTTCCCACGTGCGACTCGGAGATTTAGGTCGAATTCGCTTGGTTCCCGACGCCGAATCCGGACTGTCTTTTAAAACGGAAACGACCTCGGGCGACACCGAAGCCGAAACGCAACAAAAACAAGAGTTGTTCGCACCGCTGGCCCGTACCATTGTCGAACGTCTAGAAGCAGCGCTGCAACAGAAGTAAACCAGCAGAAACCCGACAAAATCACTATGAAGGTCGTCGTTATTGGAAGCGGCTTGGGAGGACTCTCAGCCGCCATTCGCCTGCAAGCTGCCGGATGTTCGGTGACTGTGGTAGACAAACGCAGTCAACCCGGCGGTCGGGCGGTCGTTTACCAGCAAGACGGCTTTACCTTCGATGCCGGGCCGACCATCGTGACCGTCCCGAACTTAATTCGGGAACTGTTCGAGGTGGCGGGGAAAAACATCGACGATTACGTGAAATTAGTCCGGCTCGATCCGTTCTATAACGTCCGGTTTCCCGACGGTTCGATCTTTCGCTACAACAGCGATCGCGAAGCGCTCCTCGAACAAATTCGCCAGTTTAAACCCAGCGACGAAAAAGGCTATCTTCGCTTCAGCCAAGCCGCTTCGGACATTTTCGAGGCGGGATTGCCCCTGATGGAACGACCGTTTCTGAGTTTCCTCGATATGTTGCGCGTCGCCCCGGACATGGTGCGCTTGCAAACCTATCGATCGGTTACGAGTTTGGTGAATCGCTATCTCAAAGATCCCCGCTTGCGCCAAGCCTTTAGCTTTCACCCATTGCTGATCGGGGGCAATCCCTTTCAAAGCCCCTCGGTTTACGCCATGATTCACCGCCTCGAACAAGAGTTCGGGGTGTGGTTTCCCCTCGGAGGAACGGGGGCGCTGGTGCAGGCGTTGGTGACGCTATTTCGCCAGTTACACGGGACGCTGCGACAAAAATCTCCCGTCGAAGCCATTACCATCGACCCCGATACGGAACGCGCGACGGGGGTGCGGTTGACCGACGGTGAGGTGTTGGCCGCCGACGCGGTGGTGAGTAACGCCGACGTCGCCCACACCTATTTACATTTAGTTCCGCCGAGGTTCCGGCGTCCCCAGTTGCGCCGCCTGCGCTATTCGATGTCGCTGTTCGTGTTGTATTTCGGCACCGACCGACAATACCCCGACATGGCGCATCACGAGATTCTCATGGGACCGCGCTATCGAACGTTGATGGACGATATTTTTCAACATCACCATTTGGCGGAGGATTTCGCGCTGTACCTCCACCACCCGACCGCGACCGATCCCAGTCTCGCGCCGCCGGGATGCGATAGTTGGTACGTGCTGTCTCCCGTGCCGAATTTGGCCGGAGATATCGACTGGAAAACTGTGGCGTCGAGATATCGCGATCGCATCGTGGAGTTTCTCGAACGTCACTATCTGCCCAATTTATCGAAACACATCGTCACGGAACGATTTATCGATCCCCGTCATTTCCGCACGACACTCAACAGCCATCTCGGAAGTGCCTTTTCCGTCGAACCGACTTTGTTTCAGTCGGCCTGGTTCCGCCCCCACAACCGCAGCGAAGCCATTCCGAATTTATATTTAGTGGGTGCGGGAACCCATCCCGGCGCGGGAATCCCCGGCGTATTGAATTCCGGCAAAATCGCCGCCGATTTGATTTTAAACAATGGATAGTTGAGTGAATTCCTTCTCTCTCTCCCCCTCTCCCCCTCTCCCTCTCTCCCCCTCTTCCCCTCTCCCCCTCTCCCCCTCTCCCTCTCTCCCCCTCTCCCCCTCTTCCCTGCGCCTCATCTCCTCATCCCAAACGGCCGTGCAGCTTGAATCCACTCGAGGACTTGACCTCGAGGCGGACATAAATCTTTACGCTGCATTGTCGCGACGTGAAGGCGTTGAATTTGGGGATAGAGTTTGTGTATGGGGGTTTGGCTGAGTTGGGCGGCGGAGATGATGCCACAATGGAGGAGCAGGCCGCAATACTGACAGCCGACGCCAGGGACTCGCGCGAGATCGGATAAAGCGACCCATTTGCGGACGTAGTGGGTGGAAATGCCTAATTGGGTGGCTAGGGCTTGGGTGCGATCGCCCCGACCCGTTCGGTCGAGCAGTTCGAGGGTGGTGCGAACGCCCAGACGCTCGAGTGCTTGGCAGTCTTCGCGTCGCAAACCGGGCAGGCGATCGAGCGGCCAGTTTTGAGGCGATCGCCTTTTGGAATCGCCCTTGCGAGAATCTGGGGTGTCGGACATCAGACCTAAAATGAAAATCGATCGACCGTCAAACCTCCAAAATAACATAAATTTTTAGGTCTTTCGAGCCAAAACTCGCGTGGAAATTCGATCTGAGACGGGTCTCAAACTCTCCACATCTTCGAGAGACTGAAATTCTTTTTTGACAAGCTATAGCAACCCTAAATCAGTTGTGTAACAAAATTGAAACAAAAAGGGAATCGGGAACGGGAAACTGGGAACGGGAAACTGGGAATCAGATTTTTTCTGGTGTTTTAATTTTTGACGACTCATTTGGGACTGCTATATGCTATAACGCGTAAGCCGTTCGATTTTCGACCGTCAAAGAACAACAGGAAAAAAATATCGGTTCGTTCGATCGCTTGTCCGAAGAGAAAATTTCTAAGTTTTTCCAAAAAGCACGTTGTTTTTCACCGATCTCAATCAGTTTACTGGAAATATAGAAAAAATTAAATTTTACAAAAAAGTGATTCGATCGCGTTAAATTTTAGCTAGAGTAAAAGGTTTTAAAACAAGTATTGTCGAATTCACCCAACGGTCAGCCCGAAAAAATTGTCGAAAATCGATTTGATTTGCTACAAAAAAATAACACTCGTTCGCGAAGCTCAACTCAGAATTTTGTCATCGGAGTTCGATACCATGTCCGAAAAACCTCAAATACCCTCGGCTAGCGTCAAGGCATCAGGAAGCCACAAACCTCCCCCACCGCCACCTCCCAAGCAGCGAAGTACCAGTGCGTCCAAAGTGGCCGATCCGAATACCTCGGTAAAAAAACTCGTCAAACAGGCGTTCGATCGTAACGCGTCCGACGTTCACATCCGCGTGGGAGAACTGCCGCGATTTCGCATTCGCGGAAAAATGGAAGAACTCGATCGCGCGGTGAAGGTGACGCCGGCGATTTTCGAGCAATATCTGACTGAAATTCTCACCTCCGAACAACGCAAACAGTTCGCCAAAGAAAAAGAACTCGATACCGCCGTATTTTACCCAGGACTCGTGCGCTGTCGGGTGAACTGTTTCGATTCTCTAACGGGTGGGGCGATGGTATTGCGCCTGATTACCCTCGACGTTCCCACCATCGACAAGCTGCACCTGCCGCAAGTTCTCAAAAAAATCGTCGGATACTCCCAAGGATTGGTTCTCGTGACGGGGCCGACCGGGTCGGGAAAATCGACGACAATGGCAGCGATGCTAGACCATTTAAACGAAACATCTCACGAACACATCGTCACCATCGAAGACCCTATCGAATTCGTCCATTCCTCGAAAAAGTGCCTCATCAGCCAGCGGGAAGTGGGACTGCATACCCTCGAATTCCACCAAGCCTTGCGAGCTGTGTTGCGGGAAGATCCCGACGTCATCCTCATTGGTGAAATGCGCGATCGCATCACCATCAACACCGCCCTACAAGCCGCCCAAACCGGACACCTGGTTCTGGGAACCCTCCACACCCGCAACGCCATTGACTCCGTCAACCGCCTGTTGAACCTGTACCCCCCCGACGAACAACCCATCATGCGGGTGCAGCTCGTCGAGTCGTTGGTGGCGGTGGTGGCGCAACTGCTCCTTCCGACGACCGATCGCAAGCGAGTCGCCGTTCACGACATCCTCATCAACACCGCAGCGATGAAAGATTTCTTAATGCGGGGCGAAGAAGACGAAGCCTTCCACCTAATGAAAACCGACACCATGGAAGGAATGCAGATTCTCAACCAAGCCCTCTACAAAGAAATTCTCGACGGACGCATCACCATCGAAGACGCCCAAAAAGTCTCCCCCGATCCCGGCGAACTCGATCGCCTAATGCGGACGGGAGGGTACGATGCGTCGTCTTCGCCTCGGGAGTGGACGATGCCCGAATAGTGGCTTGCAAAGACCCAGGCGTTCGACCCTGCGTTCTCGAAACGCTTCCTGAAGATACGAAACGATTTCCCACCAGCCCACGCTCGAAAGTTCTCAGCCATCGAAACTCCACTTCTCAATACCGCTATGTCTAAAGAGAGTGCCGAACAGTTTCTCGAAGATGCCCTGCATTACCCAGAAATGCGGGAGAAATTTACCGAGGTCGAAACCCCTGAAGAATTTTTACAAATTGCCCGTCAGTTGGGATACGACTTTTCGACATCCGAGTTAGAAGCCGTCGCTCACGAACACAGTCAAGGTGTGACGATGCGACGACATACTGGAATCTGGCCGTGGTTACGAAGTATCAAGTGGATCGATCGCAGTGGCTAACCCCCGGCGATCTCGATTGCGAGCGGACGGTTTTCCAGTCTGTCCGTCTCGTCTCGACGGTGTCGTAACTCCTGAACTAGACTGGACTTAGCCGCTCTGTTGGTGTTGCTTGCAGCACCCACAAAACGAACGGACGGGAACGGGTTTCGTTTCGCATCCGTCGTTTATCTCATCACCCTAACTTTCCTATGGATCGCAATCGCGCTCGCTCTGTCGCCACCTTTTTCCTGACACTGTCCCTCACCGTCGCCGGTGGCCTGTCTTCTTCCGCGATCGCTCAATTTTCTCCCCCCGATCGCGGTACTCCCCTTGCCGCAGATGGAGGTGCCGCTCGTTTTGCTCCCCCCAATCGCGGCGCTCCCGAATCTGCCGACGGTGGGGCGACACGACAGGGTAATTGCATCAGTATCACGCCCTTGATCCCCACCGACGACACGGGAGAATATTACGGCTTGAGTGCTGACGGACGCCCCACCCTCTACTGGTATATCGCCAGTGCCAAAGCGGGTCTCGAAACGGCCACGATCGCCATCGAACGAGACACCCCCAACGGCCGCATCGAAACCGTCAGCGAAGTGGCGATCGTACTGCCGACCGACCTCGCCGATCGCCCCTACGTTTTACAACGATCCTGGTCTGAAGACGAGGACGCTCTAGACCCTCAAATGCCTTATCGCTGGTATCTCGAAGTACAGTGCAATCCCGCCAAACCGAACGATCCCACCACCAAACTCGTGATGGGCGGATGGCTCGAACGGGCCGACCCGTCGCCGGAACTGATCGACGCGTTATCGAACGCCTCCGATCCCCTCGAACGGGCGCAACTCTACGGCGAGGCCGGGTTCTGGTTCGACTACATGGCCAACCTGTTAGACGCTTCCCAGACGTGGAACTACCTTCTTCGAGGGTTCCAGGTGATTTCGGAAGAGTCCGAGGCGACGGTCGTAGAAAACGACCCCAACACCGAAATCGAGTTTCTCTCCGTGGTCAGTTCTTCGACGAGGGCGTTACCGGCTCAGTCTGAATCTGAGGCGCAAACCCAAAACCGGTCGAGTTCGGAGAACGAATGAAATCCCAGCTCTGGCACTGGCGAGGGGTATTTGTCATCGCGCCGATGGCAACCCTGGCGATCGTGGCATTGCGGGTTACGGGACTGTTGCAAGGGTTAGAACTAGCCGCCCTCGACGCTCTCTTTCGCGCCCGTCCCGATCGGCCGAAGGACGATCGCGTGGTCATCGTCGGGATTTCCGAGCAGGATTTACAGTACTACAGCCATCCCGTCAGCGATCGCGTCCTGGCCGAACTGCTCGAACGCATTGCCGAGGCCGAACCGCGAGCGATCGGTCTGGACATCTATCGCGATCTGCCCGTTCCCCCCTCCTATGCCAAGTTGGTCTCGATATTTCGCGATCGCCCGCAACTGCTGGCCGCCGAAGATCCTGTCGAACCGGGCTATCAACATCTCAGCAAAGTGTATCGCAACACGCCCAACCTCCTCGGGATTGCCAAAATTACGGGAGGGGTCGAGCGCGTCGATCCGCCGCCAGTTCTAGCCGAACTCGATCGCATCGCCGCCAACGATCTCGGCCGCGACGAAGACGGAAAACTGCGGCGGGCGTTTCTCTATCTGACCGATCCCGAAACGGACGAGATCGTCTTCAGCGTCGGCTTCCACCTGGCTATGCTGTACTTAAAAGCTGAAGGGATCGAACCGGAACTCACCCCCGACGATCGCCAATGGGTCAAACTCGAGGAAACGGTATTCGTGCCGATCGACCGTTATTACGGCGGTTACGTGGGGATCGATAATGCAGGTTATCAAATTCTTCTCGACTATCGGGGAGGATCGCATACGTTTCCCGCCGTCGAAGTGCGGGACGTGTTAGAAGGGCGCGTTTCCCCCGAGATGTTTCGCGATCGCGTCGTTCTCGTCGGCTCGACGGCCGAAAGCCTCAAAGACTTTTTCGATACGCCTTTTAGTGCGAAGGGTCAGGGCATTGAAAAAACAGCGGGGGTCGAGGTTCACGCGAACATCGTCAGCCAGATTCTCAGTGCGACCCTCGACGGGCAAGCGCAAATCCTCTCTTGGTCGGAACCGAAAGAGTGGGCGTGGATTTTCCTCGCTGCGATTTTGGGGGCGGGGGTCAGTTGGATTTGGCGTTACAGTAACTATTTTTGGCGCATCACCGGACAAGGTCTCGTCGGTGTCGCGTTTCTCCTCGTCGGTTACGGAGCGTTTTTACAGGGGTGGTGGATTCCCGTGGTGCCGCCGCTGTTGGCGCAAACCCTCGCCGCCATCGGCGTGACGGCTTACGTGGCACGATCGGCCGCCGATATCCGACAGACCTTCAGTCGCTATCTTACGGACGAGGTGGTGGCGACGTTGCTGGAAACCCCTGAAGGGTTGGCTATGGGAGGGGAACGTCGAGAAATTACGATTCTGACGTCGGATTTGCGCGGGTTTACCAGTATTTCCGAACGGCTTCCCCCGGAACAAGTGGTGTCGATCCTCAATATTTATCTCGAGGCCATGGCGGACGCGATTACGGCCTATCAGGGGACGATCGACGAGTTTATGGGGGACGGGATTTTGGTGCTGTTCGGCGCGCCGACGCAGCGAGAGGACGATCCCGAACGGGCGATCGCCTGTGCGCTGGCGATGCAGTTGGCCATGGACAAGGTCAACCAGGAAATGGCGAAACGCGATTTGCCGAATTTGGAAATGGGTATCGGGATCAATACGGGGGAAGTGGTCGTCGGGAATATCGGCTCGCTCAAACGGACGAAATACGGGGTCGTCGGCTCTCAGGTGAATTTGACCTATCGCATCGAGTCTTATACGGTCGGCGGGCAAATTTTGGTGACGGAATCGACGATGCGGGAAACGGGAGATATCGTTGAGGTCGAGGACGAGGAAAAGGTCTCGCCCAAGGGGGTGAAGGAACCGATGATGGTATATTCGGTCGTGGGCATCGGCGGGAAATACCAACTGCGACTCCCCGAGGAGGAAGTGGTGATGTGCGATCTGTTTCCGGCGTTGGCGGTTCGATATACGCCGTTGGCGGGAAAACATTTGAGCGATCGCACCTTGGAGGCGCAGTTGGTGAAGTTATCGCCCGGCCGCGTTCGCGTACGATCGCCCGAAGCGATGGCACCGCTGACGAATTTGCGATTTCAGTTGAAAGTCCCCGGAAAGAGCGGTGAGGCTGAGGGAGAATTTTATGCCAAGGTCGTGAAAGGGAACGGTTCGAGCGATCGCGAGTTTTGTGTTCGGTTGACCGCCGTTCCCCCGGAAGTCAAGCAGTATTTTACGACACTGTACGAGCGATCGCTGACTGCGACCGCCGCCGAACCGACCCATTCTGACACTTGAGAAGGGCAAACCTTCATCGATCGCCATTTTTTACGCGAAGGCGTACTGAGTTTGAAGGCTAAGTTCACAAAAATTTCTGAGAGGGTGACAAGGTAGACGGAAGCCAGACGGGACAATTGTTTGAGAGAATAGAGGAGTC
>NZ_KB235962.1:298647-301599 GCF_000332355.1 Baaleninema simplex PCC 7105 | reverse complement strand
TATTGGTTAGCAACTCGTTCGGGTCAGCGTCTCCTTGAATCTCACGTCCAATCCTATTTAGGTCGTTCAGACCTGACCCCTCAAGGTTTTCCTCATCATAGTGTTTTTTCCCTCGGTATTATCCGGTTATGCTTGGAGTCAATCCCTGCTGCTCTGGAGAGATTGGATGTTGGCGCTCATGGCGTTGAAGCCTCACAAATCTCTCCATTTTCAACGAGGGCTAGAGGCTCTATCCCTTGTGAGGCAGGGGGTCTAGCTATGTTGTCACCCTCTCAGCAAAAATTTTTTCAGCTTATCTCGCGAACGATCGAATCTACCATCGCCTCAATCCCTTACCCAATCGGAACTTCATCGATCTATATTTAACAACATTTATATTGCTTTAATTTTATTGTTGGATATCAGTAAAACTGAGTAGTCATACTTTGAAAATTGGTGTCATAATACGTCAGGAGGATATATCCCCGACGCAACTCACCTCTGTATTTTTCGATTGAGATCGGTAGTTCGGGCCGGAACTTTCGATCGCGAGGTCGTTGAAAAAAACAACACCTCAAATGAATTAAACCCATCCGATCCATGACTGTATTAGACGATACAATTCAACACCTCGTAACAGTGAGTTGGGTATGGCTTCGCCAAGCCGAACCCCAGCACGTTTTTCATCCCACTGTTACCCGTTCAGCTCCGTCTAAGAAACGCTTCGATCCCTTATTTCCTCTACGTCAGTGGCTCGACAATTTGGAAATGCGATCGCCCGTTCGCGCGCGCTGGATTTGTAAAACCATTCCCGCTCAATGTCCCTTCGAGCGAGATGTAAAAGTCTTGGGGAAAACCCTGTTTCACATTCCGCCGCTGTGTAAGTTCAACCCGCTTTACGACGAGTTTGTGTATCTGCGATTTCGGGCGTTGTCCTATTTGGCGGACGATTGCGGAGAAGACGTGACGCCTTATATTTAGGGTGTCGAAAGCGATCGCCAATTTTTAACATTGAAATCAGAAATCCCCGTCGAGACGAGCCGATCGCCTGTCTTCATGGGGATTCGTTCGTATTTGGAGAGCGAGCGATCGAGGCTGGCGTGTGACAACCGTAATTCAAACGCGTTACCATATTGCAGAGCGATGGAGTGCGATCGCCAGAATCCCTCACATTTCGCTCATCTCCAAACGTTTCTCAACTTGAACCATGTCTGTCGAGCGACTGTCGATCGAAGTGACGAACCGATGTAGCAAGCACTGTCATTTTTGCTACAACAGCAGTCATGGAGAGGGTGAAACGAGGTGGACACCCGACGAACTCGTCTCGTTTGTCGCCGACTGTGCGCGATCTGGAACGCAAGCGGTGTCCTTCGGAGGTGGAGAACCCCTCGAATATCCCGGTTTGTTTGAGGTTTTAGAGAGGTTGCGAGGTTCGATTTTTCGATCGATAACCAGTAACGGGTTACTGTTGCGCGATCGCACTTTAGAAGATTTGGTCGCGGTTCGTCCCGATAAAGTTCACCTCTCGATTCACTTTCCCGAAAAGTCTACAGAGGTCGATCGCGCGATCGATCGAGTCAAACAGTTGGAAGCGTTGGGGATTCGCAGCGGCGTCAACTTACTCGTGGCTAAATCTAATATAACAGCAGCGATACAAGCGGCTCGTAAACTCAGAGATGTGGGAATTGGGAGCGATCGGATTATTTATTTACCCATGCGGAAAGCCGACACTCCGAGTCCGAAAGAAGTCGCGCGAGTTGCAGAAACTCAACCGTTTCAATCGATGACTTGTTTGATGAGTTGTCATCGCAGTTCCCGTTTTTGTGCGATTTCTTGGGATAAAAAAGTGGGTTGGTGTTCTTATACAACTGCACGTCGTCCTTTACCCTCACTCACGGCTCGCGGACTCGAAACAGCACTTGAAAATTTGCCGCTTGTCTTTTGTGGATAAAAAGATATAAAAAGTAGAAATATTAGGACTTATGCACGGCAACGTCAACCACACTAAATGTAGAGAGCGGTGGGCAATGCCCACCCTATAAATGGTATAAATGTGTAATTTTTGAAGATAAAGAGCGATCGAGATTTAAATTTGGCGAAAAGGATGAAGAGAATGAAAGATTTTCCAGCCGCGCACAGCATGGATACAACCTGGTTTGCAGTGGATGCAGACGGACATATTGGTTGCTTTGACTCAGGAGAAGGGGGAGCTGTTCCTATAACCCATCATAAAACAATACAACAGACTCGAATTGATGGCATTCGAGAGTTTCTATCAGAGTGGAAACGTCATACATCTTTAAGCTATTTTAATCTAAAAACTTCACAGGAGGTCATCGCTGACATCTTTGAGATTTCTACAATTGTAGAAACGATCGAGAATTCTGAAAATATTATAAAAGCAAAATTTAAATTATTTTCTCGAAAAGAAAATAAAGATCGCGAAGATATCATCAATTTTCTACTGTTTGAAGAACTTGACTGTGAAGTGGATTATTGTATATTTGAACTCAATTCAAAAGAAACGAATCGAAATTTTTTAGAGATCGTGTATTCTGGAGCTGTAGACGAGCCAGCTATTCATTTTGATAAAATCGATCGAAATGTATTTGCTTTAGATCGAGAGATTGTTGAGCGGAATGCTACTACTTTAAAAAATCTTGCACTTCAAGGTGAAATCATAGGAATGCAAACAATTAACTATATGTTAATTCCTGATAACAATTTTCATATTTTTGGACTATTTGTATATGTTCAAGCTGAGAGGGTGACAAGGTAGACGGAAGCCAGACGGGACAATTGTTTGAGAGAATAGAGGAGTCCCAAAAAAGAGGGTGGCGTTTGCGGCCACCCCAACAAAAAAATGCTACCGACATTCTACCAAGATTTTCTGCGCATCCATCTCAATGAGAAGCAAATTGGGATCTTAAAGTGGCTGGTCTGGATACTGCAAATGCATCGGCAAGTCAAATT
>NZ_KB235962.1:286427-298547 GCF_000332355.1 Baaleninema simplex PCC 7105 | reverse complement strand
GCAGGGGGTCTAGCTATGTTGTCACCCTCTCAGATGTTCAAGATAGTCCGATCCCACTTCCATATAAAAAAATAACAGAACCAAAAACTCCACTGCATCTTGACGATCTTCCTGAAGCTTTACAAGATGCGATTAGTTGGACTTGGTTCGATCGCCTTCGTTTTTCCGACACTCCACTCTTACAACCTATCGAACATATGCCTTGTGAAACTTGGTAAGGTGGACAATAGTGGATAGATACAGAAGGGAACGAGCATGAAGAACTTCCCCAAAATTATACTTGATAAAAAGGATGAAGAGAATGAAAGATTTTCCAGCCGCGCACAGCATGGATACACAATGGTTTGCAGTGGATGCAGACGGACATATTGGTTGCTTTGACTCAGGAGAAGGGGGAGCAATTCCTAAGCCAGCCATATGCTTTTTAGAATTTTGTGATTTTCTGATTTATTGGCGATCGAAAATTTCGTCAGACGCGATCGAATTAAAAATTTCGCAAGACGTTATCGAGCGAATTGTTTCAACTGCCGAAATTCTAGAAATTATAAAAAATGCAAATTACGATTACGAATTAGCTCGAAAAAGACAATCTCAGAAGAAAAAGCAAGTCAAAAAAAGATACTGTGATGCAATCGATTTTTTTAGATTTGAAAAACTCGATCTTCAAGTAGAGTTTTGGATGTTTGAATTTGCATCAAATCAGATCGATCGAGATTTTTGCGATATCTTGAATTCTGCCAGCAAAGACGATCTTATTATTCATTTTTATGATTCAAATAAAGATATATTTGTCTTAAATGGAAAGATTGTCGCTCGGAATGCTCCTCTTCTTAAAGAGTTAGCGATCGAGAATCAAATTATAGGTGTTCAAAAACTTGAAGATGTCTATCTAGCTTCAGAGAGTTTGACAATTTTTGGGCTGTTTGTCTATGAAAATGATGGTTCAGCCCCTATTCCATATGAGAAAACAGCAGAACCAAAAGCTCCACTGCATCTTGACGATCTTCCTGAAGCTTTACAAGATGCGATTAGTTGGACTTGGTTCGATCGCCTTCGTTTTTCTGACACTCAACTCTTGCAACCTATCGAACATATGCCTTGTGAAACTTGGAAAGATGGGAAATGGTGGATAGATGTAGAAGGGAACGAGCATGAAGAACATCCTCACGATCGCACGTAATCCCACATAAAAAAAGTTGCACTGGCTACAGCAAACTACACTTGCGCCGCAACGCTTTTTGTAACAAACGCTGGTACTCCTGCTCGCTAACCGTGTAAGCTCCAAAACGGGCTAAATGAGGATTGTTGAGTTGCGCGTCGAACACCACAAACTTTCGTTCTTTCAGGCGTTCGACGAGTTTCACCATCGCCACTTTCGAGCCTTCAGGAATGCGATAAAACATCGACTCGCCAATAAACGCGCCCCCGATGGTAATCCCTAAAATACCACCTGCGAGGCGATCGCCTTCCCAAGTCTCAAAACTGTGAGCCCATCCCGCTTTGTTGAGAGCCAGGTAAATTTGCTTGAGTTGCGGAGAAATCCAGGTCGTCTCGCGATCGGCGCAACCTTCCACAACAGCAGGAAAATCGCGATCGACCGCCACGCGAAAGCGATTTTGATTGAGAACGCGACGTAACGACTTAGGGTGGCGAAAGCGATCGTCGAGGGGAACTAACGCACGTTCGCGACTGCTGTACCATCCGAGATCTGATAACGTGCCACTGTGACTGTCGTTAGCCATTAAAAAATATCCCTGTGCGTATCCAGAGATAATCGAAGAAATGTCGAAGTCCATAGCACTCGAACGGGTCGGGGGGACGGTCGGGTGTCTTCAGAGAGCCAGAAAAAACGAGATACAATGTCTGCAACTTGTCCGTCTACCGACTGAGAGCGTCGCCGACGGATGCAAACTCATTAAACACACCCTTAACCAACCCAAGTATATTAAGGATTAGCACTCGTGTCTGACTCTAACGCACCCCAACCGATTCCACCTGTCACCCTACCTCCAGCTCAAAATCCCAAGCAGGAAGGCGAATGGCTCAAACACGCCTTGCATCAATGGCTCAACGAAGAATTTCTTCCCGAACCTGTTAACGAAGATATCGCCGATCGCGCCGCTAACGTCTTCGTCAGACAGCGCATGGAGGGAGAAAACGATGTGGGATCTCTCGTTTTGGCGATCGTGACAGAGATGCAATCGTTTGATTTTTCAGAAAGCTTTTACGGTGAGTTCGCCGTAGCGAACGCAGTGAGCGATCTCCTCCTCGATAGTTTGGGAATCGAACGCTGCTGCGGACAAGGTTGAGAAGAGAAGGAGGGGGAGAGAGGGAGAGGGGGAGAGGGGGAGAGAGGGAGAGGGGGAGATCTCTCCACTCTTCACGGTGAATCTACCAGCTCGATTTCACGACGCCGGGAAGTAAGCCTTCGTGCGCCATTTCCCGTAACTGGTTCCGACACAACCCGAAATCACGATAGTAACCTCTGGGACGACCCGTCGCCCAGCAGCGGTTGTGAACCCGCGTTCTGGAGCTGTCGCGGGGAAGGCGTTGCAACTTGCGGTGGATTTCCATTTTTGCCGCTTGGTTGGTCGCCGTGCGGAACTGTTCTTTCAGTTCGGCTCGTTTGTCTGCGTATTTTTCAACTAATTTTTTGCGCTTTTTGTGGCGCTCGATCGCACTTCTTTTAGCCATGAGCGAATTTGCCTATTCTCGCTTGCAAGATACCAAACTACTATTATATGCGATCGCCCCAGTCAGTGAAAAGGGGGAACGTTGTTTTTTTTCGATCGAGCCTCGGTCACGACCTTCTCGGTTTGGGTCGGTGCGTGACGCGGTAATGCGACATCGATCTAACAACGGGCAACATTTTCCGGCCGCGTCACACACCCTACCACTCTTCCCTCTGCACTCTTCCCTGAATTACCACCACCAGCCGAAATCGCTGCTGTAAAAGTGCAATCGCCCGAAGCCGAGAAATTGACCGTAGGCTTTATCGCCAGCGGGATAGGCGGTGACGCCAAACAGGTACACGCCGGAAAAGGAGGGATTGCGAACCGGACGTAAGGCGACGGTGATGGCGGTTCCGGGTTCGACTGGGGGATCGAAGGTGACGGTGACGGTTTGGGTGTCTTCGTCGTGGGTGACGTTTCCGAGGGAAAGGGGATCGCCCCGATCGCGCCGCCTTCCTTCAAAGCTATAGGTATCCTCGAGGCGATATCTCATGTACGGTGCGGGTCGTTCGTGTTGGGCGATCGCCACTTGTTGAAGCGGTTCTCCAGCGTCTTCGGGTAGGTCGAGGGTGAAGAAATAGGTGGCGTTCCAACTGCGAACGCGATCGAAGGTGGTACTAGCTCCAACGAGAGACGGAGGGCGATCGAAATAAACCGTTCCGTCGGCGACTTGGACGGCTTGGACGACGGGGGAGGCGACAGCAGCGATCGCGACGACTCCCAATCCCCGGACAATGGAACGTATCATGTTTCGAGAGTCTCCCAAAAACGAGTTTTTAGCCAAATCAAACGAAATCAAACAGTTCCCGTTCGAGCCATTGCATTTCGCGACGGGTCAAAATGGCATCGAAGCGATAGACGCGATCGCCTGTCACCAGGGAAAACTGGGTAAGGCGTCCTCGTTCGTCTTGAAGGTCGGGATATTTCCAAGATCCGGTCACGCGGATTAGATTTGCAGTTGTCCCTTGATATTTGCGCGAATTGAGAAATCCCGATACGGATAAGTCAAACCGCCGGGAATCGATATCTAAGCGGACGTGGTTTCCGCGCAAGGCGTGGGTCTTTTGAAATATGACCCAGAAGAACGACCACAATGGCAACAACAAGCCACTCAGTATGATGAGGAGCGCCAACCCCGGACCGATGCCATCCGAGATTGAAGCGACGATGACGAGAATCAAGAAAAAGAGCGAGAGCAACGACATGCCGAAACCGGAAATGGCAGTGACGGTGGCTAGGGCGATCGAGGTGAGTTTCCAAGGACGGGCGAAGATTTCGACGGTAAGACTGTCTCGGCGGCGACAAACGACGATGCGATCGCTGTTGGGAATTAGTCCCCGATTCGTTTGTTTAATGGCTCGGGGCGATCGCAAGTTTGCTAAAGCAATTGCAGCCGATTGACAGCGATCTTCGATCGCCGGTTCGAGTAAACTCTCTAACCAGTCGGCAAATTGAGGGGACAAGTTTGTCGCCGACCGAAAGTCAATTTTGAGACGTTTTTGCGGTAACTCATCTGGGGATTTCCCAGTGAGGAGGTACACCAGCGTCGCCCCCAAAGCATACAAATCCGAAGCACAATGGGTTTCGCTGCGAAACTGTTCCGGGGGCATATATCCCAAGGTTCCCACGAACGTCGCCCCTTTACTGACAGTGTAACGATAGACATCTTGTACCGCTCCAAAATCCACCAGAAAAATACGTCCGTCCGGTTGGCGAATGAGGTTTTGAGGTTTGATATCGCGGTGAATGACGGGAGGGACGCGACGGTGGAGGTAGTCGAGAATCTCGAGAACTTGTTCGGCGATCGCTTTCACGTCGGATTCGTCAGGTTTCCAGCCTTTTTCGACGAGTTCGTGGAGAGACTGTCCCGAGACGAGTTCTTGAACTAAATAAAAACGGCGATCGCTCTGGCTGTCGAGATCGAAATAATCGAGATATTTGGGAATTGCGGGATGGCTGAGTTGTTGGAGAATGCGACTTTCTCGCTCAAAGAGTTCGAGGACTTTCCAATCCCCCATCTGACGCAGCGAGAGGACTTTTATCGCCACGAGTCGATAGTTGGTGAGGTCTTCGGCTTCGTAGGTGACGCTGGTTCCGCCGCGTCCGAGGGGGCGAACGATGCGATAGCGATCGGCGACGATGTCTTCGCTGCGGTGTAAGTCGTCCATTTCCATCTCAAACGCGGTTACGATCCCGATTCTGGTTATAGCGCAAGATTAAAAATGTTAACAAACGTATCGAAAATTCTTCAGGGTTCGAGCGAGCTGATAATGGAGACGGCGAACGCGATCGCCTCAATCAAGTTCAATACTGGTTCGACATAGCCAGTTTGGCCAATCTCCCACTGGTGAGTTTCAAAAACAAGTTTCAAATAAAACTAGAGAGTTCCCGTTCGAGCCACTGCATTTCGCGATGGCTCAAAATCGCATCGAAGCGATAGACGCGATCGCCGGTTACGAGAGAAAATTGCGTCAGGCGACCGCGAGCGTCTTGGAATTGAGGGTGTTTCCAGTTTCCAGTGACACGGATTAAATTCGCCGTTCTTCCCTGATATTTGCTGGCACCTAACCATCCGTCTACAAAGATGTAAAAATTTTTAGAATCGATATTTAAACGGACGTTATTTCCTGTCAACGCATGGACGCTTTGCATCATGAGAAAGAAAGCCGTCCACAGTGGCAACAAAAATATTATCGTGACGAACAGCAACCCAAATGCAGAATTTGTTCCGGACGACGCTAGGAGAGAAATGAGGAAAAATAGCGAAATTAACGATAATATAATGCCCAGAATGACTGTCACGACCGCCGATAAACTTGAGGAAAGATTCCAGGGACGAGCAAAAATTTCCACGGTCAGACCGTCAACAAAACGCTGAGCGACAATGCGATCGCTCTGAGGAACTTCCTTCAGATTTCTGGTTGGAACAGCTCGGGTTTGTTGAATCTCTCGGATCGGTTGCAGGGTTTGGGGCGATCGTAAATTCTCTAAGGCAACTCGAGCCGATTGACAGCGATCTTCGATCGCCGGTTCGAGTAAGCTATCCAACCAATCGGCGAACTGAGGTGACAAGTTTGTCGTCGAACGAAAGTCGATTTTAAGACGTTTTTGCGGTAACTCATCTGGGGATTTCCCAGTGAGGAGATACACTAACGTCGCCCCCAAAGCGTATACATCCGAAGCACAATGGGTTTCGCCGCGAAACTGTTCCGGGGGCATATATCCCAAGGTTCCCACAAATGTTCCGCCTTTACTAACGGTGTAGCGATAGACATCTTGTACCGCTCCAAAATCCACCAGAAAAATACGTCCGTCTGACTGACGAATTAAGTTTTGAGGTTTGATGTCGCGGTGAATGACGGGAGGAACACGACGGTGGAGGTAATCGAGAATCTCGAGAACCTGTTCGGCGATCGCTTTGACGCTAGATTCGGTGGGTTTCCAGCCTTTTTGTCCCAACTCATAAAGCGATCGCCCCGAAACGAGTTCTTGAACTAAATAAAAACGGCGATCGCTCTGGCTGTCGAGGTAGAAATAATCGAGATATTTGGGAATTGCGGGATGGCTGAGTTGTTGGAGAATGCGACTTTCTCGCTCAAAGAGTTCGAGGACTTTCCAATCCCCCATCTGACGCAGTGAGAGGACTTTTATCGCCACGAGTCGGTAGTTGGTGAGGTCTTCGGCTTCGTAGGTGACGCTGGTTCCGCCGCGTCCGAGGGGGCGAACGATGCGATAGCGATCGGCGATGATGTCGTGAGGTTGGTGTGAGCCGTCCATTTCCATCTCAAATGTAGAGATACTCCTAGTTATAGCGTAAATAGGAAACTTGAAAGCAGCCGTGGTAACAAGACTTAATTACAGAGTGTATCTCAATGGATGTAAAAATATGAGTTTGAAGCAGGTTGGACTTCGGGTGCATCTCACTTTTGCAAAAACATCACTTTGGGGTGGCAAAATTCCCGATTAGCACTTCCGGTATAAGATCCCCGGCATCTTGGAGATGCCGGGGATCTGGAAATTGAGTGCGCCCAATTCGATGAATTTACATTTTTGAGATGCACCCTTGGACTTCGGCTTCGCTCAGTCTATAGATGGAGCGAATGCGAAACCCAACAAAAGCTCAATTCAGTGCAGAGACTCCAATCTTATAAATTTACATTTTTGAGATGCACCCTAATTATATAGAAAATTTTGATGAACTCTGCCTCGAAGAGTTTTGAACGATCAGATTCAAAACTTAGTAGTTAGGATATCGATTCAAGAAACTTTGATAGCTCTCCTTCTACCCAATGCATTTCTCGAATAGTTATAATGGCTTTAAATTGATATCTTATTTGAGAGCTTGCCAGATTAAAATTAGCTAAACCTTCGGGTTTTTTTAGGGGTTCAAAATTTTTCCAGCTCCCAGTTAATTGAATTAAATTTTTAGTTTTACCATAACATATATAGCTTTTCAAAAATCCATTTATTGAAAGAGTGAAATCTTGTTGATTGATGTTTAATATTACACGATCTCCTCTAACGTTTTCAATATGTTTTATAACGATCCAGAAACACAGACTCGAGCTTAAAGTTATAATGATTGATATCCATATAATCGCGGATATTAAGGTTATAGCTTCGTATTGGAAAGCATGGGCTATCATTATCAAAAACGAGCCCCATACATATAAAACAAGTAAAATTAAAAAGAAGATGGGAGCTGAAAATATAACTGACATAAGTTTCCATGAATGAGAGTAAAATTCAATAAAAAGACAGTCTTTTTGTTTTTCGATTGCAACCCGATTGCTGTGGAGAATTCCTCCTTTATTTACTTTATGAATCCCTTGTTGAGATCGCAAGTTTGCTAAAGCAATTGCAGCCGATTGATAGCGATCTTCGATCGCCGGTTCGAGTAAGCTATCCAACCAATCGGCGAACTGAGGTGACAAGTTTGTCGTCGAACGAAAGTCGATTTTAAGACGTTTTTGCGGTAACTCATCTGGGGATTTCCCAGTGAGGAGATACACTAACGTCGCCCCCAAAGCGTATACATCCGAAGCACAATGGGTTTCGCCGCGAAACTGTTCCGGGGGCATATATCCCAAGGTTCCCACAAATGTTCCGCCTTTACTAACGGTGTAGCGATAGACATCTTGTACCGCTCCAAAATCCACCAGAAAAATACGTCCGTCTGACTGACGAATTAAGTTTTGAGGTTTGATGTCGCGGTGAATGACGGGAGGAACGCGACGGTGGAGGTAATCGAGAATCTCGAGAACCTGTTCGGCGATCGCTTTGACGCTAGATTCGGTGGGTTTCCAGCCTTTTTGTCCCAACTCATACAGCGATCGCCCCGAAACGAGTTCTTGAACTAAATAAAAACGGCGATCGCTCTGGCTGTCGAGGTAGAAATAATCGAGATATTTGGGAATTGCGGGATGGCTGAGTTGTTGGAGAATGCGACTTTCTCGCTCGAAGAGTTCGAGGACTTTCCAATCCCCCATCTGACGCAGTGAGAGGACTTTTATCGCCACGAGTCGGTAGTTGGTGAGGTCTTCGGCTTCGTAGGTGACGCTGGTTCCGCCGTGTCCAAGGGGGCGAACGATGCGATAGCGATCGGCGATGATGTCTTCGCTGCGGTGTAAGTCGTCCATTTTCATCTCAAACGCGGCTACGATCCCGATTCTGGTTATAGCGCAAGATTAAAAATGTTAACAAACGTATCCAAATTTTGCCGGGAGCGATCGCCATTGTACGATCTCTACCGTTCTACGATTTTGAGAAAAAACGCTGAATCACCCAAAAAACTTACAATTTCAAGAAGTTTGACGATCGCGATTTGCTAAAATCTCGATCGCCTGACAGTATTAAAAAACGTATCTAAATTTAAAGCTCCGTTACGATTTCGGGGTGTGGGGATCGATTGGGAGAATTCCAGTGATACCTTGAGGAAACTGAAATTTCAGTGTGAATTGTCGTTTAAAAACGCCGCGTCCGGCGAGTTGAGAAATGTACGATAAAAACACGCAAAAAGATCCCGTCGTCGCTGCTGTCACCGCCGGATTGGGAGCCGGTGTCGCCACGTCGTTCGCTGTCAGCCAAGGACAAAGTCCGTGGGTCGCCCTCGGAATTACCGCCTTCGCCGTCGTCGTGACCTTGTTAATCGATCGCGCGGGCTTGATTTAGGAAAATTGTTCGACTCCATTTAACTGGCGTTTGGGGAACGAGCGCCACAACTTGCGAAACTCCGTGCCATACTATGGGTGTTTCTCGCGGCCGTTTCTCGCGAAATCCCGAGTGTGGCTGTTTTTTTTCGCAAGTTCGATGAAGGATATGGCTGTTTTTGCAGGCTTAACCCTCGTTCGTTGCTGTCCTCAATTCCCCAAGCAGGGCGGCGGGAACCCCAAAACACTTCCGTTCGGCGTCGCGATCGCCCTGTCGAGTTGGGTTGTTTTGGCCGAACCGGGGGTATCGCGGACGTTTCGCTCTCTTCCCCCCTCAAACGCTGCGGCTGAAGTCGAGACGCGTTTGGCGCAAACGCAACAACCGACGCTCGAATTCGGCGATCGCGGTTCGGGCGTTTTCGACCTCCAACAGCGGTTGATCGAGCTGGGGTATTTAAAAGAACAGCCGACTGGAGTGTTTGGCATTTTAACCCAAGACGCCGTTTTGAACTTCCAAAACGATAACGGCTTACTGGTTGACGGTGTCGTCGGCGATACGACTTGGGATGTCTTACTGCGCTTGTCGTCGTTCGTCCCGAGTCCAGTCGGCGTTTTTCCCCGAGACATCTGGCCTTATGGCGATACGCTGGTTTTACGACCGGGCGATCGCGGCGAATTCGTCAGAACGCTACAAGCCGCCCTCAACGAAATCGGTATCGGTCGAGTCGTCAGAACGGGGGGAATCGACGAAGATGGAGTTTACGGGTCGCAAACCGAAGACGCCGTCGCGGTATTTCAGCAAATTTACAACATCGACGCCCCCATCCCTGGAGAAGTCGATACGACGACGGCCACTTATCTACAACGGATTTTAGAAGGTTCGCTCGATCTCGTCGGACGGCCGGGTGCTTACAGCTTAGCGCAGGGAGATTCGGGGTTTTTGGTCTGGGAACTGCAACGGGTGCTGTCGGAAACGCCGCAGGAGTTCGCCCCCACTTTGACCTACTACAGCGGACCTTTAAACGGTCAGTTCGATTTTGCCACCGAACGGGCAGTTCGTCAGTTTCAACGGGACAATCGTTTGTTGCAAACGGGAGTGGCGAACCAAGAAACTTTGGAAGTGTTGTTTGAAAACCACAATTACGTGGTCGTCGTCCCCTTGTCTCGCAACCGATCGCTCGCTGATTCCCTCGACGACGTGCGAGAGGCGATCGCGGATCTCGATTGGTTTTACAACTTCAACATTCGCGAGTTGACTTTGTTCGACGATAGCCGCGGCCCTTACGTTCAGGTGGGACAGTACCGAGTGCGATCGGACGCCCAGGCGAGAGTGGACGATTTGCGAGATGAGGGACTCTCTGACGCGCGAGTGGTGTATTTCCGCAATCCCTTCGATCGCCGTCGGATGTCGAGGGCGGAATTTGAGGCGCGATACGGGTCTTGAGGCGTTTTCTACAACGGGTGCATCCCAATCTTGCAAGACTCAGTCTGAGAATTGATGGTTCAGGTAGGCACATCGGTGCTTTAGCACTTGTTGCACGTTGTCTTCGTGCCACTGAGCCCCTGAAATCTTAACCCGTCGCCCAATTTGCTTGACCGTTGACTCAATCTCACCCGAGCCAATTGAAATACCCTCAGCTTGGTAGTAGCTGTAGTTGACAATCCGGTGTCGATGCTTGGTCAGATAGGCGATAAACCGGTCGACCCGCTCATGGGGCCAATCATCGAACAGCTTGACGGCACCCTCGAGATCCCCCTGCCAGAGACAAGCTTCGACCGCATCGAGCCGCCGCTGCGACCCGCCCACCTTGCCCAGATTCTCTATCGGGACTTAAACGGTAAAAAAGGTAAAATAAAAGCAAAACCCTTGACTGACAAGGATTTAAGGTGGAGAGTGTCCCCATGAGAGAGACCACCCCAGCCGCTATGCCACCCTGCTTTGAGAAGTGGTGCAAGCGTTTCGACCCCGACTTCAAAACCCAAGCACAAAAAAGGGGTTTAGACACTATTTGGGAGGATTACTCGGGGAAAGCCAGCGAAAAAACATAACTCAGATGGCAAACGACTCGGTGGGAGTGGTTTACAACCGCTTACATCATTTTATAACGGAATCCCCTTGGGAGGAGAAGCGTATTAACGAACGTCGTTTAAAGGTGGTGGACTCCTGCCATCAAACCCGAGTGGGTCGGGGATTTGCCTTGCTGCTCGATGATACAGGACATCGAAAAAGCGGCAACTTCACCGCAGGTGTGGCAAGACAGTACATCGGAGAAATCGGCAAGCTCGACAACGGAATCGTGGCGGTAACGACCCATCTCTATGATGGCAAAAAAAATTTGACCTCTGGATGTAGAAATCTATCAGCCAGCCAGTTCCTTACCCTCAGGCAAGAAAGATCCCTCTTTCAAAAAGAACCCGAAATCGCCTTAGAATTAATTGACCGGAGTTTAAAGAGAGGGTATCGACCGGGAATCGTCCTCATGGATGCCGGCTATGGTAACAACACAAATTTTTTAAAGGGTACTCGAATCTCGCCGACTGAAGTATCTAGGAGCCGTCGCCAAAAATCGGAAAATCTGGCTGAATCAATCGGGAGAAAATTGGCAAAAGATTCGCCTTGATGAATATGCCAAAAGCTTACCAGAAGAGGACTTTACGTCAGTTTCTATAAATTCAAACAAGCCCAGAACCCTGTGGGTGGCGACGGGTACGGCAGAGCTGTCACGTCTACAAGGAGAAAGAACCTTTGCTATCGTCATGAATGCAAGTTCTTATGCGGACGCGACAGAAATTGATTATTTTATCACGAATGAAGACTCCGAAAAAGTGACTGCCGAATGGGTCGTGAACACTTACTCAGGGCGAAACTGGGTAGAAGTCTTCTATCGGGAAGCCAAAGGATGGTTGGGTTGGAGGGAATGCCAGGCGAGAGGTTTGAAGAGTTTACAGCGGCATTTAATTTTGGTATTTTGTGCCTACACTTTTATCCTTTGGCATAAGTTGACGGGCGGTTTACGAAGGAAGTGGGCGAACCAACCTTTGGAAACTTTTGTAGATGCTTTAGAGGCTTTTCGGACAGCCATGTCTTTTCGTTTTGTGGCATGGCTGAACGAGAATCGAGACCTGTTTGCCGCTCACAAAGCGCGTTTTGGCTTGGTTTGGGCTTGAAATTTGTTTAAGTACCGCTATCAACACCAGACCCTCTCGAGTTAGCACGGGTCTTCGATATTTAGTTACGC
>NZ_KB235962.1:245372-286327 GCF_000332355.1 Baaleninema simplex PCC 7105 | reverse complement strand
TTTGAGCCCTAAGCGCTGACCTTGCTGCTCGCTGATGCTTAGCCGTCCGACGATGCTGGCGACTGCCCGCTGTCGTCCCCGCGTTGTGCCGCTACTTGTGCGGATAAAAAAGACCGATTTCTGGCCCGATATGCTCTAGCCAATGCCCACGCACTGCTTTCTCTATCCCTTCCAAGCTCTTGACGGCTTCTGGAGCCGTCTCTTCGTAGAGCAATTCGGCTAACTCCTGAGTGAGTTCTTTGAGGCGGGCTTGCTTAGATGCATCCATGGGTCTGACCGGTTTCGTTATGAACTGCCCAAAGCTTAGCTCTTATGCTGCTCTTTAAGGGTAAGCATTTTTGCTTATTGCATAACTGGGATGCACCCTCTACAACAGCCTCGGCGAATAACTAACTTAATCCACCGAGACGAATTCCCGCCCCCAACACCACAAATAACACCGCGAAAGTCGTCACGCCGACGATATGATACGCCAAGGAATTCAGCGTCTCCTTCGTTAAGTTTGGAACGATGAAAAAGCGAGCGTGAATTGCCAAAGCCAAGGTTCCTAAAAGTAAACCGAGCTTAATGCCGATATAAACCGACAAAAACGAGTCGAACGCCCAAAACTGTTGAAAACCGGGAAAGTAAATCCAGGTCAGCCACAATCCCGTCACCACCTGCAACAGCAATGCAGCCAGCCCGAACTCTTCAAAGCGGTCTTCAAACTGGCGAACGATGTCGGGATCGCGTTGTTTGAGGGCTTCAGGAAGGACGGTAACAGCCAGAATCAGATGTCCTCCCGTCCAAACTGTCGCCCCCAGCGTGTGTAAAATCACCAAAATTTTAAAGAGCATTAAATCGCACTGGTTCGGGTTTTCTAGATTTCTTAATTTATGACGTTCCCCGATCGCGCGATCGAGGAACGTTACCCGTAAGCTGATGGGATTTCTACTGATTTAATACCTCTTTTTTATGTTGGGGGGCTGCGACGATACGAGCGACATCTTCTAACATTTCATCAGACACTCCCATTTCTTTAAGAGTTGTCATCAAATTTTCGGCGATCGCGTCGAAATGCGACTCGTTCAAGCCTTGTTTTTCCACGAGTTCTTTGTGTGCTTCTCGCATATACCGACCGTCATAGCGATCGGTTCCCCCTAAAGCATAGGTGAGAAAGGCTTTTTGATGCGCCCGTTGTCGAACCATGTCTACATCGGTAAAGAACGATGCAACTCGCTCGTCTTTCAACACGCGATCGTAAAATCGATTTACTGCTACGTCAATGGCTTCTGAGCCGCCGAGTTGTTCAAATACAGTCGTCATGGTTTTTCAATTTCAAGCTTTACGTTGCCCGATTTGGCACGGGTTCAGGCTATCCTGACAGACGATAGGCTGGCTTTGACTTAGGTCAAAACTGAGCGAAAAAGATAAATTTTGTTGGATTGTGCGAGGTGTGCATTGAGGCGATCGCCATTTCAACGTTAGGCACTTGAAGGATTGACAAGTAAGCAAAAAAATGGTATGCGATTGACAACTTTAGCCGAGCGACTAATCTCTCCATTCCACTCCTGGGAACGCCTTTCCAGTTTCTGCAAAATACCGAGTAATGAGTAAAAGCAAATTGCGATCGTTGCAAAGACTTTTAGTGCTTTGATACGATCCTCGATCGCTTTCCCAAATTTCAATAGCCGAATCCCCTCTCGAACTGTCATAATAGTATAAAATATTGCCGCGATCGTAAATCATGAGAGCATATTCGTCACGACCTCCTAAAATATTTAAAGCAAGCTCTGGCTCGTCACCTGGAATATGTTCGCCGATGTGCAGGTCTAAAATGGGAATTTTATCTCTATCCATGCGATCGATCCAAAACTCAATGGTAAACCAATCTGGATGAGGATATTTAATGGTTTGCCATCCTCTTCGATAATACCAAATTACTTCGAGCAGTCGAACTAACATCGATCTGAGTTTTTAGAATTTCAAAGCTAGAACGGTTCAAGTTTATTAATTTTTTTGAGTTTAGAAATTCGTTTATCTTTAAAATTTAAGCAACATAAAAATAGCAGGCGATTGGTTCGTTGGGATAGAGTTCAACAATCTGATTGCTTCAAATTGAACGAATCGATCGCCTGCAACTCTCGAGCCGACTCCTAAAATTCCCACACCGTTACGTTATCCCCAGACGACACGCTCATTAGCGCACTATGAGGACTGAACCGGACGCCACTGTAATTGTAATCGGACGGATCGATCGAGGTGACAAATTCACCGCGACGGTTCCACAGCGTCACCGCATCGTATCCTCCCCCTGAAATTGCTAGAAACCGTCCGTCCGCACTCCATCGTGCCATCGTTCCTCGTTGTGTCAAGGTCGCTTCTCCAGACAACATCCAGCGTCGTACCCAACCCTCTTCACTCACGGAAACCAAAAACGCCCCGTTCGGACTGAACCGGAGATCGCGCAGGCGAGAACCCATCGCCTCGAAGACGCCAGAAACGCCGCCTTTCCACGTTCACAACCGCACCGTTCCCGCCTCGTCTCCCGTGGCGATCGCCAACCCATCGGGACTTAAGGCGAGACTCGAGATCGGCGCACCGTTGTCAAAAGAGATTAGCGATCGCGCGTCGCCGTTTTCAACTCGCCACACCGTCACCGTTCCCGCCTCGTCTCCCGTCACCAAAATCTCCTCACCAAAGGCGAAATCCGTCGCGGATAGGGTTCTGACATCGACCCCGCGATCGTTCCACAGTTTCAAGGTGCGATCGCGTCCGAGTGTCGCCAAAAGTGCGCCGTCGTCGCTGAAACCCAGCTTTTCGACCCAAGAGCCGTGAACGAGCGTATGCTGGGATTGCAGGCGATCGCCCGCGACCCGATACAGTTCGACTGTTTTGTGAACGTCGTCGATCTCGAACGCCTCGTCTGGCGTCGTTAACGCCGCTGCAATTCTCGAACTGTCTCGACTGTATTCGACGACGCGTACCGGAAGACTGTGAGACACCGAATCGAGACGCGTTCCATCGCGTCCCCACAACTCGAGAGAGTAAGCCGCAGCGGTGGCGAGGGTTCGTCCGTCGGGACTGAAACAGACATCCCACACCGAACTGTTGGCGTCAAACTCAAATAAAGGGCGAAACGACAACGTCTGTACGATATTTCGAGAAGGAAGGTTGGGGGACATCGCGCCAGAAACGACGGAAACCCCCACCATCCCCACACCCCAAGGAACGATCGCGGCGATCGCACCGAACAGCCACTGACCTCGAATCGTTTTGTCCATCAACCTCAAACTCTCCAAAACGCGTTAGCTTCACCGTAGCCAGGAGATCCCCGAAATCGAGAGAAAAAACGGTCACTTTCTCGATCGCCCCCAACATAGACCGTCAAAATTCAGGTTTTCCATCGACTTCGATGGAAGCCGAACCCGCAAAACCGCTTTCAAAGCGGGTTGGCTTTCACTCCACCGTCAAAAACCGACGTGAGATTTGCTACTATCAAAAAGGCAATCCTCTCGTAACCCCTAACTAACGTGGAGGATCGAGATTTAGCAGAACTTGGAGGTTAGCGCGACGGCGTGGAGAACTCAAACGCTCTCAACTCAGATCGACTTCGCCTCGCGATCGAACAGTCTCCCGTGGCGATCGCGCTGTTCGACCTCCAGACGCGACTCGTCGCCTGTAGCAACTCATGGCGTAAAGACTTCGGCCTCGGCGATCGCGATCTCGCGGGTTTAAGCTATAAAGACCTCGTTTCCCACACGCCCAAACAGTGGCAAGATGCCTATCGGCGCACGCTACAAGGCTACACCAGTTCCTGCGAACCTCACCTGCTGACGCTTCCCGACGGAACCGCCACATGGATGCAGGGAAAGCTAGCCCCGTGGCGAGACGAAACGGATAACCTCTGTGGGGTAATCTGGACAACAGAGATGCTCTCCGAAGCCGAACAAGCGGATTTCGGCTGGGGTAACGTGTTTAAACTCTCTCCAGACCTACACTGCATCGCAGGTCTCGATGGCTATTTAAAAAGGCTCAACCCCGCTTGGGAACTCGTTCTCGGATATAGTCTCGAAGACTTGAAGTCGCGGCCGTTCGTCGAACTGGTACATCCCGACGATCTCGAACGCACCCTCGAAGCGGCTCGAACCCTCGCTGAAGGGGGCGTCCACGAAACCTTTGAAAATCGCTATTGCTGTCGAGACGGTTCTTATCGCTGGTTGCAGTGGACTGCGATTTCTCTGGTCGAACAGCAACTGATCTACGCAGTGGCTCGGGATATCACGCGACGCAAACACACTGAAATCGCCTTGCGGGAAAGCGAAGCTCAACTGCGTAAAAAAGCGAACCATCTGTCTCAAACGCTACAAGAGTTGCGCCAAACTCAGATGCAGCTGATGCAAACTGAAAAAATGTCGAGTTTGGGACAACTCATCGCCGGAGTCGCTCACGAAATCAACAATCCGGTTAATTTTATTTATGGAAATCTGGTTCACGCCAAAGAGTATACCGAAGATATTCTTGGGTTGTTGCAGTTGTATCAAGATTGCTACAGTAACCCGAGTCCTGAAATTCAGGACGAAGCCGACGCCATCGATTTAGAGTTTTTGGTAGACGACTTACCGCAGTTGTTGTCGTCGATGATGGTGGGGGCGAATCGGATTAAGGACATCGTGGCGTCTCTGCGAAACTTCTCTCGCATGGACGAAGCGGAAATGACGCTGGTGGATTTACACGAAGGTATCGATAGTACGCTGACGATTTTACAAAACCGCATCAAGGCCAAACCCGACCGTCCCGCGATCGCGATCGTGAAAGAGTACAGCGATCTTCCTAAAATCGAGTGTTTCGTGGGACAGTTGAATCAGGTATTTATGAATATTATTAGTAATGCGGTCGATGCTCTCGAAGAACGCGATCGCGATCGCACGTATCAAGAGGTCGAAGCTCATCCGAGTTCGATTCGTATCTGTACTGCCAAACATGGTGATAATGCAGTTAGCATCCGCATTATCGATAACGGTCTGGGGATTGAAGAAACAATTCGCGATCGCTTGTTCGAGCCGTTCTTCACCACGAAACCGATCGGAAAAGGAACGGGTTTGGGACTGTCGATCAGCTATCAAATCATCACGGACAAACACGGCGGAACCCTAACCTGTCGTTCTGTTGAAGGAGAAGGGACAGAGTTTGAGATCGTCATTCCAATCAATCAAATTGATAATTGAGAGGGAACGGGGAACGGGGAACAGGTTTCTTCCCCTCATCCCATCACCCCATCACGCGATCGAATATCCCGCTTCAGTAATCGCTGCTTTGACGGCGTCTTCAGATTGTTGGGTTTCGATCGCCACAGTTTTCTGGTCTAAATCCGCTTCGACTTTGGCGGAGTCGTCGAGTTGGCGAACGGCTTTCGTAATGGTGTCCGCACAAGCCGAACACGCCATGTCAGGAACCTTGAGTTTTAGCATGGGTTGACCTTGTATCTATACGTATCGATATTATCGAGCAACGGCGACGGACTCGAGAATCCCTTTAAACAGAGCCAATCCGTCCGTTCCGCCAACGATCGCATCGGAGGCACGTTCTGGGTGTGGCATCATGCCTATCACATTTTGTGCATTATTGCAAATTCCTGCAATATTATTTAACGAGCCGTTTGGATTGGCCTCGTCCGTCACCTCTCCCGTCGCAGAGCAGTAACGAAACAGAACTTGTCCGTTATCCTCGAGTTGCGCCAGAGTTTCGGCGTCGGCGTGATAGCGGCCTTCACCGTGGGCGACGGGAAGGACGATAGGGCGATCGCTCCGGTAATGTTGTGTCCAGAAAAGATCGGTACGTTCGACTTTTAGCGGGAGGCGATCGCAAATAAAGTGAAGGTTGCGATTGCGAACCAACGCACCGGGAAGCAATCCCACCTCCGTAAGAATTTGGAAGCCGTTGCAAATCCCGAGGACGTATTTTCCCTGACGGGCGTGTTCGACCACCGAAGGCATAATGGGGGAAAAGCGAGCGATCGCACCACAGCGGAGATAGTCCCCGTAACTGAAGCCACCGGGAATCACCACCACGTCCACATCGCCGAGATCCGTGTCGCGGTGCCAAATTTTACGAGTCGGCTGTCCGAGAATCTCTTGCGTAACGTAGACTACATCGCGATCGCAGTTCGAGCCGGGGAAGACGAGAACGCCAACCTTCATGCGCGAACCTCCTCAGCCATCGCACTGACCTCGAAACGATAGTTTTCGATCGTGGGATTGGCTAAAAGGCGATCGCACATCAAATCGACCTTCTGTCTGGCGTCGGCGTCGTCGTCGGCGTCTAAGGTCAGTTCGACGTACTTTCCAATGCGAACGTCACCGACTCCCTCAACGCCGAGTTGTTGCAGTCCCGAGCGAACCGCCGTCCCTGCCGGATCGAGGACAGAGGGTCTGAGGGTAACATAGATTTGAGCTTGATAACGTTGACTCACAGCAATGCCTGGAAAAAGATTAGCAGAGGTGCTACCGCTTACACTTACATTTAAGTTACATCTTAAGTTACATCGGATCGAACTCACTCCGAAAGCACTCTAAACAAAGCTGTTACCCCAGAAGCAGGTTCGGCGACAGCGATCGAACTCCGAGTCACGCATTGCGAGGGAACTCCGTTCCGCTTCGCGATCGAAGCAATCCAAAATTGACTAATGAAAATCCGGCGTACCCGCTCCCAAGAAAAAATTCTCGATCTTCTCAATAGCCAAAAGCGATCGCTCTCGGCTCAAGACATCTACGTCGAACTCCGCAAGCGCAACCAGAGTGTAGGCTTAGCCACCGTGTACCGAGCGCTCGAAGCCCTCAAACTCGAAGGTTTAGTACAAGTCCGAACCCTCGCCAGCGGAGAATCGCTGTACTGTCCTCCCCACCAGGACAAACACCATCTGACGTGTTTGCAATGCGGCGAATCGATCCCTCTCGGTGAATGTCCCGTGCGCGATCTCGAAGAACGCCTTCACGCCCAACACCGATTCAAGATCTTTTACCATACCCTCGAGTTTTTCGGACTCTGCGAAAGCTGTCTGCAAGCGGAAAAATCTGTTTGAAGGAACGGGGAACGGGGAACAGTTGATAGTTTCCCCCCCTCTCCCCTTTTACAGTCACCAGTGTCCTTATCTTTCCTGTTAAACCTGTTAAACTACAGCAATTTGACGCGCAGTCAGAGACGGCGTTCCTTCCAAAATTGCCAGGAGTACGGGGGCACCGGCGGCCGTTCCATCGATGTTGAAACTCAAGTGTCCCGTAGCCGTATCGTAGAGGAACGTGGGATCGCTGCTGAGAGGCGCCAGGGTGCATCTCAAAAATGTAAATTTATACGAGAAAATAAGGATTTCAGCCTCCAATTCTCATGTTTTTGCAAAACTGAGATGCACCCGAGGCGCCAATGCAAACGGGTGCATCTCAAAAATGTAAATTCATCGAATTGGGCGCACTCAATTTCCAGATCCCCGGCATCTCCAAGATGCCGGGGATCTTATACCGGAAGTGCTAATCGGGAATTTTGCCACCCCAAACTGATGTTTTTGCACTCATTGAGATGCACCCAATGCAAACCACTATCAGCTCTTTTCATCATTACTGTATAATACCACCCACCAATTGTTCCAGGCTGATAATTTTCATAATAGCTTTAATTCCCGAATATCATTCAATACTCACAAGCAAAATGAGTGCGATCGCCTACCAAGCGCCTCAGTTCCACAAAAACATAAGCCTTGCTCATGTCAAGAAAAAAGTCGATTTAGAAGTTCATCACGAGTCATGCTAAAGTGGTTTTCGATATCCCTTAAGATTGCAGTCAGTGTACCGATTTTAATCGGTTTGTGGCTGGGAATCGTCACATGATGCTCTCTCTTCTCTTGAGTTGTCATTCTGATATGACTTCCCGTTTGGCGATCGACTGTATACCCCAACTTTTGAAGGAATTTGGCGAGTTCATCACCGGACAAGCTTCTCGGCAGCTTCACGAAGCAATCACCTCATCATGCACGATATGTAAACGGATGATTTTTGGACGAGTCGCTTCATCATCATAATGGCAACGGACGGCATCTTTTACCATTTCTCGCAATTCCTCAATGCTATCAGCTTGAGTAAAGATAGATTCACCCATTGCCTTGGCGACATAGCCTCCTTCCGGGTCGTCCTCAACTAAAAAAATAATTTCTATCATGGAATTTTCTCTTCGGCATCTCGCAACGCTACATTTATATTTTATAGCAACTATAGCAACATGACATGACGAGCCAAAATTACATCCGATCGAAGCCCCCAGTATTGGGGGTTTGGGGGCTAGATGTACTATGGCAACCCTAAATCAGTTGTGTAACAGAATCGGGACAAAAAGGGAACGGGGAACGGGGAACGGGGAACTGGATATCTGATTTTTTCTGGTGTTTTAATTTTTGAGGATTCATTTGGTACTGCTATATATTGTTATGTTATGAACCTACTATAATAGATGCAACAACACCTGGAAATTCAAGGAAAATAATGCCCGTACAAACGAAAGCCCAGGGTGCATCTCAATGAGTGCAAAAACATCAGTTTGGGGTGGCAAAATTCCCGATTAGCACTTCCGGTATAAGATCCCCGGCATCTCCAAGATGCCGGGGATCTGGAAATTGAGTGCGCCCAATTCGATGAATTTACATTTTTGAGATGCACCCAGTCCTTACATCGCCCCCCGCATTCTCGATGAGGTTGAATATGTCTCCTTCGGCTCGTGAGTATTTGCAAAATATTCTCCAAGAAACCAATTATATTATCACCCATTCCGTCGGTTTAGATAAGGCAGTTTTTCTACAGAATGAAACGCTCAAACGGGCTTACGTTCGGAGCCTCGAAATAATCGACGAAGCTGTCAAACAACTGCCGGATTCGCTGCGACAAAAATATAATGCCATCGAATGGCGGGCGATCGCCTCATTCACAATTACTTTGGTGTCGATTACGATCTGGTTTGGGATGTTGTGGCGAACAAAATTTCCGAACTCGATGCAGAGGTGAGATCGATTCTCGAGCGGTAGTATCCACCAGGACAAGATGGGTTGGCTCCTTATCTTTCCGGTTGAACCTGTTAAACCACAGCAATTTGACTCGCAGTCAGAGACGGCGTTCCTTCCAAAATTGCCAGGAGTACGGGGGCACCGGCGGCCGTTCCATCGATGTCGAAACTCAAGTGTCCCGTAGCCGTATCGTAGAGGAACGTGGGATCGCTGCTGAGAGGCGTCGCATCGGCACTGCTGACGAAGACTCCCGTGTCCGAAGCCGTGGAACTGAGAGCGACCCCCGCTTGTAAACCCCCGCCGAATCCCGCCGCCGAAACCTCGATCGCATCGTCGCTACCGAAATCTGTCAGCACGTCGGTTCCCTCGCTGGGGGCGTTGTAGGCGACAGTATCCGCACCGCCGCCGCCGGTTATCGTATCCGACCCCGCACCGCCGTTTAAGAGGTTGTCGCTGGCGTCGCCGTCGAGGGTTTGCGCCCCCTCGTTCGACCCGGCGTAGAGGGGAACTAAGAAGCCGTTTCCCCGTTGCGTGAACGCGGTGGTATTGAGGATTTGTTCCGTCACGCCGTTTTGCGTGTCTTCGACGAGAATCTCGTAACTTCCGACGCTGTAACGCGATTCTCCAACGCCCGCGATCGTCAGTTGCGAGTCCGTATTGATAAAGGCCGGGCGATCGACCGGAATGCGATCGCCGCCTCCCGCCGGATAAATCAAGCCCCCCAGGACTTCCGTGCGACCGCCGTTGATATTTTCCACGACGACCCCTTCTTTCTCGGTTTTCAACCCCAAAATCCACAAATCCGAGCCATTGTTAACGATGTTCGTCGTAGCCACTTCCGGGTTGAGTTGGCGGGCCCAAACCTGCTGCTGGTTAAACTCCCAACCGCCGATGGTCACGTCTTCAATAAAAACCTTACCGCCCGTGACGCTGTTGCGATACGCCGTTCCCGAACTGGTCAGAACGTTCCGTACCGTCAGCGGTTGCGTCGTCGCCTGGTCGAACCAGTAGAAGCTACCGCCGCCGCTGCTGCCCCAAAACCGCTCGATCGCCACCGGGTTCGTCGTCCCCTCAAACCGGAACACCGGCTGATTTTGACTTTTAAGGGGATCGCCGATCGAAAAAATCGTTTGATAGGACAAACCCGTGATGGTTTGCACTCCGTCGCCGACCGTCAACGTATCGTTAATATCGTAATTTCCTTTGGGGAAGTAAACCGTCGCCGCCCCACTGTCCAACGCCGCTTGAATCGCCACCGTATCGTCGAGACCGTCGTTGGGAACCGCCCCGAAGTCCGTCGGACTGACCCAGTTCGCCACATCGCCGTAAATCACCTCGGGGGCGTTTTCAACCGGTAAGTTTAACGAGGTTTGCGCCGAGGGAAACGTACTGTGAATCGCTTGAGAAACATATTCATCGATGCTGTTTCCGGGGACGACGACGCCGTTGTTGTCTAACGCCGACGCGTAACCGGACGTGGCGACATTGCGAGCGTAGAGGGTTCCGGCGTCCATTTCGATCGCAGAATTCCCCGAAGACCCGCCGCTAAACGTACTGTCGAGAACCGTGACGATACCCCGTTGTTCGGTGTTGCGAATCGCCGGGACGCTGTTGTTGCTGGTGAGGTTGTAGAAGGTGGAGATGTTCCCTTCGTTGAGGACGCCGACAACCCGTTGGTTCGACAGCGAAACGTTTTCAAAAACATTGCTGTATTCGTTGTGGTCGGTTTCGATCCCCACGTCGAACCCTTCGATATTGACGTTTTGAATCAGTGCAGGGCCGGGCCAGGGAGTCGTTAGCGCCAATCCCGTACTGCCTTGGAAGTTGGAATCGCTCGATCGAATAGTGACGTTTCGCAGACCCCCTTGGTTATTGTTTTGGAACGCCACACCGATCGCACCGGGGTTGTTCGATCCCACGTCGATCGTGATATCGTAAATCGAATTTTGGAACGCCTGACCCGTGCTACCCGTGCCGTTAAACATATCGATCAGGGGCTGCGGACTGTTCGTGTTGCCGAACACTTCGACACCACTTTCGGCTTTAATAATCGTATTTTCCTGACTTTCGCCCAAAATCGACAAGCGGCGATCGTCGCCCCAGGTTAACGTCTCGCTGATGAGATACGTACCGTCGGGAAAATAAACCGTGCGGTTGGCGGCCATCGCTGCCAGAATCGCCGCCGTGTCGTCGGTGACGCCGTTTCCCGTCGCGCCGTAATCCTTGACGTTGGCGATATTCGCCCCGCTGGGCAAATTGAATCCCGGCGTCGCGAAATCGTCGTTGAGAATCGTACCGATCGCCGCGTTATCGACGATCGCCGCCTCCGTCGCGTTGCTGAGAGCGAGCGAAAAGGTTTCATCGTCCTCGATGTCTCCGTCACCCTGTATCGGAACGGTCACCGTCTGTTCGACCGTTCCGGGGGCGAAGGTCAGCGTTCCCGAAACCGCCGTGTAATCGACTCCCGCCGTCGCCGTTTCGTCGCTGGTGGCGTAATCGACCGTCACCGTTTCGTCGCTGGAGTCCGAGAGCGTCACCGTAAAGACGAGATTCGACGTTCCCGCGTCTCCTTCTGTTACCAGCACGTCCCGAACCGTGACCGTCGGGTTCGGATACAACTGACTTTGAGGAATCACCTGACGCGCTTGCGAAGAACTCGACCACAGCAACTGCGCCGTCGCACCCCCTTGATTTTCAAAATATTCGAGTTTGATGTTGTAGTGCTGTCCGGCTTCGAGGGCGATGGTTCCCGTGTGTTCGGTCGCCCCTTGAAGTTGCCAGCGATCGATAATCAGTTCGTCGTTTACCCACAGCCGCACGCCGTCGTCTGTAATCGTGTGGAAGGTGTAGGTTTCGGTAAAACGGGGTTCGATGTCCCCCGTCCAGCGCACGGAGTAGAAATCCGTACCGAGTCCGCCAGCGGCAGCACCTCCACCCCAGCTAAAGTTCACCGTCGCGTCGGTACGCGTTCTCACGAGAGTATTAAAGTTCGTCCCGTTGAAATACTGACCGGTCAATCCCGTACCGCTGGCGTTGACGAAATCGTTATCGACGATCGTTAACACAGCGCTATCTTGCGACCCGATCGCCGCCCCTCCTGTGGGACTGTCTAGGGACAGGTTGAGGGTTTCGTCTCCTTCGATCGCGTCGTCGTCGACGAGGGGAATCGCGATGGTTTGCGTCGTGTTATCCCCATCGGCAAAGTTAACGGTAATGGGCGTGTTGTCGTAATCATCGGGACTCGTCGCCGTCACGTCGCTGAGGCTCAGCGTCGCCCCGACTTCGCCGTCGATACCGCCTTTGCGGGCTACTTGTACCGCTGCGATCGCCGTTCCGTCCTCTCGCACGCTGAAGGTCAAATCGCTGAATTCGAGAGTTCCGGGGTTCGTATCGAGGGGATACAGTTGACTCGTCGGGACGATTTCCCGATTTTGAGAGGCACTCGACCATTCCAGTTGAGACACCGCCCGTCCTAAATACTCGTAGTAATCGACGCGAATATCGTATTGTTGCCCCGCGTTAAGCGCGATCGTGGCGCTGTTGGTCGTAGGAGCTTGAATTTCCCAATCGTCGATGAGGAGTTGGCCGTCTACCCACAACCGCACCCCGTCGCTGGTGGTGGTATAGAAGGTGTACTCTTCGGCGTACAGCGGTTCGATTTGCCCCTGCCAGCGCACGGCAAAGGTATCGTCGTCGACGCTGGGGTCGGGCATTCCGTTGTCCCAGTTGAAATCGATGGTGGGGTCGGTACGGGTCAGCACCAAGTTGGCAAAATCGGGAAACTGACTGTCGTGGTCGTAGTAATATCCCGTCAGCCCGGTTCCGGTTCCCACACTGGCGTCGTTATCGACAATGTTGACGCTGGCGGTGTTTTGAACGCCGAGGGTCGCTCCCCCAACAGGAGAGGTCAGGGTCAGATCGAAAGTTTCTTCGCCTTCGACGAGGTCGTCGTCTACGACGGGAATCGAAACGACTTTATCAGTGTCGTCGCCGTCGTCAAAACTGACGGTAATAGGACTGCTATCGTAGTCGTCGGGACTGATGGCGGTTCCGTCGCTGAGTTCGATGGTGGCACTGACTGCCCCAGTACTGCCTCCGCTGCGACTCACAGTCACGTCGAGGACGGGCGTTCCGTCTTCGCGAATGCTGAATTCGGGGGCGGTAAAGGCCAGACTCCCACGCGGTAGGTTGGGGTCGGGATACAGCTGACTCGTCGGGACGATTTCTCGGGATTGAGAGGCACTCGACCATTCCAGTTGAGACACCGCCCGTCCTAAATACTCGTAGTAATCGATGCGAATATCGTATTGTTGCCCCGCTTCCAGGGTAATCGTGGCGCTGTTGGTGGTGGGGGCTTGGATTTCCCAATCGTCGATGAGGAGTTGGCCGTCTACCCACAACCGCACCCCGTCGCTGGTAGTGGTATAGAAAGTATAGGTTTCAGAGTGTTCGGCTTCGATTTGACCTTGCCAGCGCACGGCAAAGGTGTCGTCGTCCACGCTGGGATCGGGAGCGCCACCGTCCCAGTTAAAGTTAACTGTGGCGTCGGTGCGGGTCAGCACCAAGTTGGCAAAGTCGGGAAATTTGCTGTCGTGGTCGTAGTAGTAGCCAGTTAAGCCAGTTCCGCTTCCAGGGGAACCGGAGGGAGTCGAGGAGGAATCGTTGTCGGCAATGGTGACGGTGGCGCTGGTTCGAGCGCCGAGAGACGCGCTGTTAGTGGGGTTGACGAGGGTAACGTCGAAGGTTTCGTCGCCTTCGATGAGGGTGTCGTCGGTGATGGGAATGGAGACGACTTGGTCGGTGTCGTCGCCGTCGGCAAAGCTAACGGTAATCGGCGCGTTGTTGTAGTCGTCGGGACTGACAGCGGTGACATCGCTGAGATCGAGCGTGACGTCGATCGCGCCGCTGCTGCCTCCGGTTCGGCTGACGGTGACGGCGGCGATCGCACTTCCGTCTTCGTCGTAACTGTACTCGGTGGCAGTCAGTTCTAGAGTTCCGGCGTCGCTGCTGCTGGCGGAATCGGGATAAAGCTGACTCGTCGGGACGATTTCTCTGGATTGGGAGGCACTCGACCATTCCAGTTGAGACACCGCCCGTCCTAAATACTCGTAGTAATCGATGCGGATATCGTATTGTTGCCCCGCTTCCAGGGTAATCGTGGCGCTGTTGGTGGTGGGGGCTTGGATTTCCCAATCGTCGATGAGGAGTTGGCCGTCTACCCACAACCGCACCCCGTCGCTGGTGGTGGTATAGAAGGTATAGGTTTCGGAGTGTTCGGCTTCGATTTGACCTTGCCAACGCACGGCAAAGGTATCGTCGTCCACGCTGGGATCGGGCATTCCGTTGTCCCAGTTAAAGTTGACGGTGGGATCGATACGGGTCAGGACGAGGTTGGCAAAATCGGGAAATTTGCTGTCGTGGTCGTAGTAATATCCAGTCAGACCGATGCCGTTACTCATGATTCTTAAGGTGGGATAAACAGGGTCGTCGTCTCGTTCTCGTTCGGTAAAAACCTCGAGTCGGTTGGGGTCAAAGCCCACTGCACCCAAAAACACGTCAGCGTCGGACGCGAAGGAAGTTTAGGCTCTACAACACTCTGCCAACGGGATGCCAGAGCGGAGCAAAGGACTAAATAAGGTTTTTTGTAAGTAAATTCAGTGTATTCTTTGAGTCTCAACCTCATTATGGAGTCGGGGATCGAGCTTTTCCGAACTCGTCTCCGTATCTTTACTGAATCTATAAAAATGGCGATCGCAAACTCTGCGTGAATTTGCGATCGCTTTACGGAATCTTTAAAAAGTGTGTGGAAACGATCGCTTACGCCACCACTGCAATTTGACGGGCTTCGAGGTCGGGCGTCGTCTCTAAAATGGCGAGCGTTACCGGCGCCCCGGCCGCCGTTCCGTCGCGATCGAAACTCAACTGTCCGGTCTTCGTATCGTAGAGGAAAGTCGGGTCGGCACCGATCGGTTTGGCATCGGGTTCGCTGACGAACGTACCCGTTTTCGCCGCCCCAGAACTCAGGGGAACGCCCGCTTTCAAACCGCCCCCAAATCCCGCCGCCGAGACGGACAGGATATCGTCGCGATCGAAGTCTTTGAGAACGTCGGCCCCCTCTTGCGGAACGGTATACGCAAAGGTATCGACGCCCCCACCTCCGGCGAGGGTGTCCGATCCCGCCCCGCCGTTAAAGCGGTTGTCGCCAGTGTCGCCCTCGAGCGTTTCTGCGCCTTCGTTCGATCCGGCGTAAAGGGGAAATAAAATGCCCGTCCCCCGTTGGCTAAAGCTGAAGTTGTTGAGAATTTGCTTCGTGACGCCGTTGCGGGTTTCTTCGACGAGAATTTCATAACTCCCGACGCCGTAACGGGATTCTCCGACGCCAGCGACAGTCAGTTGCGAGTCGGTGTTGATAAACGCCGGGCGATCGACGGGAATGCGATCGCCGCCCCCGGAGGGATAAATCAACCCACCGAGGATTTCCGTACGGCCGCCGTTGCGGTTTTCGAGAACGCTCCCCTCTTTCTCGGTTTTCAACCCCAAAATCCACAAGTCCGACCCGTCGTTAATAATATTCGTCGTCGGGAGTTCGACGTTGAGTTGGCGGGCCCAAACCTGCTGTCGATCGAATTCCCAACCGCTCATCGTCACGTCTTCGAGAAAGACTTTCCCCCCAGTGACGCTGTTGCGATAGGCTTCCCCGGAACTGGTGAGGACGTTTCGCACCGTCAGCGGTTGCGTCGTGGCGTGGTCGAACCAGTGGAAATCGCCGCCCCCAGCGTTGCCCCAAAAGCGTTCGATCGCCACGGGAGTCGTCGTCCCTTCAAACCGAAACACGGGTTTCTCTTGGCTTTTGAGGGGGTCGTCGATGGTAAAAATCGTTTGGTAGGATAACCCCGTTATCGTCTGCACGCCGTCGCCAACGACCAGCGTGTCGCTGAGATTGTAGTTCCCCTGGGGAAAGTACACCGTCGTCGCCCCAGTCTCCAACGCCGCCTGAATCGCCGCCGTGTCGTCGAGGCCATCGCTGGGAATCGCTCCAAACTCCTCGACGTTGACCCAGTTTTCCACTTCGTCGTACACCACGTCTGGCATGGGTTCGACGGGTAAATTTAGGGAAGTTTGCGCCGAGGGAAAGGTACTGTGAATGCGGGTCGAGACGTATTCGTCGATCGCGTTCCCAGGAACCCTGACCTTGGCATTCTGCAACGCCGAAGCATAACCGGAGATGTTGATGTTGCGGGCGTAGAGATTTCCCGCGTTCATTTCGACGGCCGAGCGATCGGCATCTCCCCCGTTGAGTGTACTGTCCACCATCGTTACCACCGCAAAGCGATCGATATTGCGTAACGCCGGGACGCGATTGTTGCTGGTGAGGTTATAAAAGGTCGAAATATTGTTTTCGTTGTGAAATCCGACGACGCGCTGGTTAGAAAGCGTGAGGTTTTCAAAAACGTTGCTGTATTCGTTGTGGTCGGTTTTGACGCCCACGTCGAACCCTTCGATCGTGACGTTTTTCGTCAGCGACGGGCCGGGCCAGGGCGTCGTCAAGGCTAACCCCGTATGACCGGCAAAGTCCGGGTCGCTCGATCGCACCGTCACGTTTCGCAGTCCGCCCTGGTTGTTGTTCTGGAAATCGACCCCGATCGCACCGGGATTGTTCGCCCCCACATCGAAGGTGATATCGAAAATGGAGTTCTGGAACGCTTGTCCCGTACTGCCTCCCAAAAAGGTATCGACGAGGGGTTTGGGATCGGCCGCATTGCCAAAGCTGTCGAGATTGTCCGCTAACTTCACGATCGTTTTGTCGCGACTCTCTCCCTGCATCAACAACCGGCGATCGTCGCCCCAGGTTAACGTCTCGCTGACGAGATACGTACCGTCGGGAAAATATACCGCCCGATTGTCCGCCATCGCCGCCAGGATAGCCTTCGTGTCGTCGGTGATGCCGTCCCCTTTCGCTCCGTAATCCCGCACGTTCGCAATCTTCGTCCCCCGAGGCAAATTCCGTCCCGGCGTCCCGAAATCGTCGTTGCGAATCGTCCCGATCGCTTCCCCGTCAGTTACGATCGCCTCGCTCGGATTCTGAAGAACCAGAGATAAGGTTTCGTCGTCTTCGATCGCCCCATCTCCCTGCAAAGACACCGTCACCGTTTGTTCGACCGTTCCGGGATCGAACGTCACTGTCCCCGAGGTCGCACGGTAATCGTCTCCCGCCGCCGCCGTTCCGTCTCGGGTGACGTACTCCACCGTCACCGGGTCGTCGCTGGGGGCAGACAGCCGCAATGCAAATACTAAATCCCGCGTGGTTCCCGCGTTTCCTTCGAGAACTTCGGCGTCGTCCACCGTCAAATCGGGATAGGGGTAAAGCTGGCTTTGGGGGATAATTTCGCGGTCTTGGGAGGGACTCGACCACAGTAACTGTGCCGTTGCGCCTCCTTTGTTTTCAAAGTATTCGAGTTGGATGTCGTAGCGTCGACCGGCTTCGAGGTCGAGAGTTCCCGTATGTTCGGTCGGCCCCTGTAACTGCCATTTATCGATAATCAGTTCGCCATCGACCCACAGGCGCACGCCGTCGTCGGAAATGGTATGAAAGCGATAGGTTTCGTTAAAACGCGGTTCGAGTTCCCCCGTCCAGCGAACGGAATAGCCGTCGTCGGCTAAGCCGCTGGCAGGGTTGCCCCCTTGCCAGTCGAAATTCACCGTTGCGTCGGTGCGGGTTTCGACGAGGCGATCGAAATTCCGTCCGTCGAAATACTGTCCCGTCAACCCGGTTCCGTTGGCTTTGACGAAATCGTTATCGACGACCGATACGACGGCGGTGTCTTGGGTTCCCAAGGTCGCGCCTCCGATGGCGTCGGTTAAGGTCAGGACGAGCGTTTCTTCGTCTTCGATGCGATCGTCGTCCACGAGGGGAATTTCGACGGTTTTGGGGAGGTTGTCGCCGTCGGCAAACTTAACCGTAATCGGCGTGTTGTCGTAGTCGGCGGGACTGGTAGCGGTTCCGTCGCTGAGGGCGATCGCCGCCGCGATGTCTCCTTCGATGCCTCCGGTACGAACCACTGTGACAGCAGCGATCGCGGTTCCGTCTTCGTTGAGGCGGAACGTCGGGGCTTGAAATGCCAACGCGCCGGGATTCGCCGCCAGAGGATAGAGTTGGCTTGTCGGTACGATTTCCCGCGATCGCGACGGACTCGACCATTCCAACTGCGAAACGGCGCGTCCGAGGTATTCGTAGTAATCCATGCGAACGTCGTATTTACGCCCCGGTTCTAAGGTAATGGTGGCGCGGTTGGTGGTGGGGGCTTGGATGTCCCAGTCGTCGATGAGGAGTTGCCCGTCAACCCACAGGCGCACGCCGTCGCTGCTGGTGGTGTAAAAGCTGTACTCTTCGCTGGAGCGATTCTTGGCGACTGTATTAGCTCCCGGGTCGCTATAGGTTTCGAGTTGACCGAACCACTGCACGGCGAAGGTATTGTCGTCTAACCTCGGATCGGGCGCGTCGTTCTGCCAGTTGAAGTCGATGGTGGGATCGAGACGGGAAACTACCCGGTTAGAAAAGTCGGGCGATCGCCCGTCGTAGTCGTAGTAATAGCCGGTCAAACCGGTTCCAGTACTGGGAGCGATATCGTTATCGAAAATATTGACGGTGGCGGTGTCTTGAGTACCCAGCGTCGCGCCGCCGGTGGGATCGGTGAGGGTCAGGTCGAGGGTTTCGTCGCCTTCAATGCGATCGTCGTCAACAATCGGAATGGAAATCACTTTGTCGGCGGTGTCGCCGTCGGCAAAGGTGACGGTAATCGGCGCGTTGTCGTAGTCGTCGGGACTGGTGGCGGTTCCGTTGCTGAGGGCGATCGTCGCCCCGACGATTCCGGTACTGCCCCCGCTACGACGGACGGTTACGTCGAGAACGGCGGTTCCGTCTTCGCGCAGGCTGAACTCGGGGGCGCTAAAGGCTAACTGGCCTCGGGGGAGCTGGCGATCGGGATACAGCTGACTCGTCGGAACGATTTCCTTGGTTTGCGACGGACTCGACCATTCCAACTGCGACACGGCGCGTCCTAAATACTCGTAGTAGTCGAGGCGAACGTCGTATTGTTTCCCCGCTTCTAGGGTAATGGTGGCGCGGTTGGTGGTGGGGGCTTGGATGTCCCAGTCGTCGATGAGGAGCTGGCCGTCGATCCACAACCGCACCCCGTCGCTGGTAGTGGTATGAAAGGTATAGTTTTCGGAATAGCGAGGTTCGATTTGTCCTTGCCAGCGCACGGCAAAGGTATCGTCGTCGAGTCGGGGATGGGGCGCTTCGTTGTCCCAGTTAAAGTTAACGGTGGGATCGGTGCGCGTTAAGACAAGGTTAGAAAAGTCTGGCGTCGAGCCGCGATGGTCGTAGTAGTAGCCCGTTAATCCGCTACCCCGTCCGAGTGGCGTGGGAGCGACTTCGTTATCGACGATGGTGACGATCGCGCTGTCCTGCACGCCTACCGACGCGCCGCCGCTGGCATCTCGCAAGGTGAGTTTGAGGGTTTCGTCGTCTTCGATCGCGTCGTCGTCAACGATTGGAATGGAGATGATTTTATCGGTGGTGTCGCCGTCGGCAAAGGTGACGGTAATCGGCGTGTCGTCGTAATCCTCGGGACTGGTGGCGGTTCCGTCGCTGAGGTCGAGGGTCACGGCCACGTCGCCGCTGATACCTCCGGTGCGACTGACGGTCACGGCGGCGATCGCAGTTCCGTCTTCGTTGGTGCTGTATTCTGAGGCGGTCAGTTGCAGAGTTCCCGCACTGCCTCGGTTGGCGGTATCGGGATATAGCTGACTGCTGGGGACGATTTGGCGGGGTTGGGAAGCACTCGACCATTCCAACTGCGACACCGCGCGTCCTAAATACTCGTAGTAGTCGAGGCGGATGTCGTATTGCTTTCCGGCTTCGAGAGTAATCGTCCCTCGATGTTCGCCGGGGGCTTGGACGTTCCAGTTGTCGATGAGGAGTTCTCCATCGACCCACAACCGAACGCCGTCGCTGCTGGTGGTGGTGAAGGTGTAGGTTTCGGAGTATCGGGGTTCGATTTGTCCGAGCCAACGCACAGCGAAGGTATTGTCGTCTAGCTGGGGTGCGGGGGCGTCGTTATCCCAGTTGAAGTCGATGGTGGGATCGAGGCGGGTGAGGACGAGATTGGCAAAGTCAGGGGATTTGCCGTCGTGGTCGTAGTAGTATCCGGTGAGACCGATGCCGTTACTCATGTGTTGTTCTGTCTCGACGATAAGAACGTGCGAACCGGGTTCTCGGACGTTATCTGTCCTGCGATCGCGATGGAAAACTGTCCACCCCGACGACGAACCCGGTTAAATTTGGACGACGATCGACGCACCTAAACGGCGATCGCTCGATCGGGCAGACTCGTGATGGTTATCGAACGGTCGGCCGATGGCGATCGCTGCTGGCTCAGCTTAGACGGCTCGAGCCAACCTGGGAGAGTTGAAGCACAGATCCGGTCGAGAGTTCCTCAGTATCTTCACGGAACTTATACAAAACTTCACAAGAAGACTCCGAATACTGATGGGAGCTTTACGAAAACTTTAAAAAACCCCCTTGACGTTTTGTGCCGAGCTATACACTTTTAGGGCGATCGCTGGCACGTTCGTCGTGACCTCACAGCTTCGGCCATCGATCGCGATCGCTCTAAAATCTGTTTCAACACCATCGCCGTCCAGTCGATATCGGCTTCGGTGGTGCTGCGTCCGAGGGTCAGACGAATTCCCCGTTTAGCTAAGGTGTCGCTGTATCCCATCGCCGACAACACGGGACTCGGGGAGAGTTTCCCGCTGTGACAAGCCGAACCGGAACTAATGGCGATTCCAGCGAGGTTCAATTGACGCACGATCGCTTTCCCCGTCAGGCGTTCGTCAGCGTCCGTCAAACAAAAACTGACGTGATGGGGGAGTCGATGAGTACGATCGCCCGTCGGTCGTAACATGGAAACTGAAGACAGGCGATCGAAGAGGCGATCGCGCAGTCGCGTCAACCGTTGAGCTTCGGCTTCCAACTCCTGCATCGCCAGTTCCGCCGCCACGCCAAACCCAGCGATGTTCGGAACCGCCTGAGTTCCCGATCGCAATCCCATTTCCTGACCGCCACCGCTCAACAAGGGCAACAATTCGACGCCAGACCGCCGGTACAGCGCCCCGCTCCCTTTCGGACCGTACAGCTTGTGACTCGAGAGAGACAGAAAATCCACTGGAAGTTGTTGCACGTCGATCGGGAGTCGTCCCGCCACCTGTACGGCGTCTGTATGAAACAGTACCCCGTTCGATCGCGCGATATCTCCGAGGACGCGAATCGGTTGCACCGTCCCGACTTCGCTTTGTCCGTAAATGACCGAAACCAGTACCGTATCGGGGCGTAACGCTTCCTGCAAATCCCTCGGATTCACTCGTCCGGCGCGATCGACCCCTAAGTACGTCACGCGCCATCCCTGACGTTCTAACTCGCGGGCCGGTTCGGACACCGCCGGATGTTCGACACTCGAGACGATGAGATGTTGGGGAGTCTCGTATTGACGCGCAATTCCCGACAGCACCCAATTATTGGACTCAGTTCCGCCACTGGTAAACAGAATCTCGTCCGGTTCGGCGTTGAGTAGCCCCGCCACTTGAATTCTCGCGGTTTCCATCGTCGTGGCGGCCGTCTGACCCCAGTGATGTAAGCTCGAGGGATTCCCCCAAGCATGGTTCAACGCTTCGGTCATCGCGGCGATCGCTTCCGGGCGCGTGGGTGTCGTCGCGCTGTGATCCAAGTAGATTTGCATGATGCTTGCGAGCGCTCTTGCGCTACCTCTGTTGAGATTTCCCCTAGATCTAGCTTATCGTCGGTTTCTGGAATGGTTGAGATTCGAGAATTTTCGAGTTAGAAATTCTCAATTTATTTGGAGTTTCGCGCCTTTCGTATCGATTTGAAGCGATCGCACGAAGGCCGTCGTTCCCGCTGCATCCCAGGCGGTTTTCATCGCTTCGACAACGCGATCGGCGCGATCTCTCGAGGTCAACGCCAACAGGGTCGGCCCGGCACCGCTAATAGCCATCCCGTAAGCTCCAGCGGCGATCGCTGCGGCGCGAACGGCCGCGTATCCGGTAATGAGTTTCTGGCGATAGGGTTGGTGGACGCGATCGAGCATTCCCGCCGTCAACCATTTCCGATTTCCCGTTTCTAAACCCTTGACAAGAAGACCCAAGTGTGCCGTGTTAAACACCGTGTCGCTACGGGAATAGAGATCGGGAAGGACGCGTCGCGCCTCGGCCGTCGATAGCTCGAATTCGGGAATCGCGACGACGGGAACCACATCGGGATGCCAAGCAATCTCACAAGCCGACCAATCGAGATCGTCACTGGCTGCCAACTGACAGCCGCCTAAGAGAGCCGGAACCACGTTATCGGGATGGCCTTCGATGGAAATCGCCAAACGCATTAACTCGTGGCGGCTCAGGGGGTTTCCAGCCAACTGATTGGCTCCGATCGACCCTCCAACGATCGCCGTTGCCGAACTGCCCAACCCACGGGCTAGGGGAATTCCCAAAGAAATCTCGATACGGACAGGAGGAATCGGGCGATCGATCTTCTCGAACAATTTGGCAAAAACGCGATAAACCAAATTACTGTCGTCAGTGGTCACGCGCTCGGATTCCAAGCCCCGAACGGCGATCTCAAAGGTGCGTAACTGCCCTGCCTTCGGCTTCAGGGGAGAAAACTCAAACGTATTGTAGAGGGTCAAAGCTGCCCCCAAGCAATCGAATCCGGGTCCCAAATTCGCCGTGGTAGCAGGAACGGTGACGGTAACGGTGTTAGTCATTCGAGATCGTCGATGTCAGCGATGCGGATCTAGCACATTGGCAAATTTTATCCCGGCCAGGGGACAATTAGGCGTCGAAACCTCCGCCTTTCTCGAGGTAAGCCCCACCTCCTCGCCCTATTTTCGACCGCGATCGCGTGACGGTTGGCGTCTCTTCGTCCTTCGCTCGCCTGTCGTCCCGACCCCGTTATCGCCTCGTTTGGGGAGTCCGCAGCGACGTCGGCCGGGATCTCAAACGCGAATCGGATCGATCGAGTCGGTTTCCCGATCGCGATCGAGATCGAACATCAAAGCCCGACTCTGTGCCAGTCGCACCACGCCCCGCGATAGGGTTTCGACGATATCGACCTGACTGTTTCGTAACAGCTTATGCTGGAGAAACGCCTCAGACGGCAGCTTACCCGCTAAAAACTCCTTCGCCGCTACCAACAAATCCGTCACGCATTCAAAGCCCACCGCTCGAATAATGAACGTCGCCACCGGAGAGTTTTTCAAATCGTAAGCCGACTCGCGGGTGCGTCCTTTGCTCAATAGGGCTAGAACTTCGGCTTCCAAGGCGGTACGCGGCGGATGTTCGATCGAGATGGGCGGAAGATACTGTTCTAGGGCGGGCGTGCGAACGCCGGGTTCGGGAAACTCGCCCATCAACGTCGAAATGTGAACGTTGCGACCGAGTCGATAGGAGAGGGCTTCGAGAACGGCGATCGTAATCAGCTTGATGCCTAAGTACAGTTTCGCCGTTTCTAAATTTTTACGGGTATTTTCCAGCAAACACTGGTAAGTTTCGTCGTCCGGTTCCCCCCGATACTGCGAGAACACCCGTTCGGGCTTCAGGAAATTAATAAATCCTTCCATTTTTTGAATCGAGCGACGATAGCCCCGAACCGTGTAAGAATTGGCACCGATCAACTCGTGATTCGTTTCCGGTAACAAATTCCAGGTATTGTCGAGAAATTCCGCCGAGTTGGGGAGCGCGAAGTTTTCCACGTCTCGATTGGCGAGACGCACGGCTCGCTGGACGATTGCGTACACGTCTTCGAGCGTCCATCCGAGATTCCAGTCTCGGTCGATCGATTCGATATTTTTCTGTAGGGTTTCGCTGGCGGTCAGTCCTTCAGGAGACGTTCCGCGAAAGGGAATCGTCGCCTCGATGCAGGCCGCTATCGCCACGAGATCTGTCGTGGGGAGAAACGGCGATAGCACACAAGTCGCGATCGCCGCACTGAGAAATTCATTTTGTCCGCGAAACGGATCGAGGATCTGACCGGCTTTAAACCCGAACACCCGCAGGGCGATTTCAAAACCGCGATCGTCGGGAAGTTCGGCCTCGTCTAAAATGACGATCTGTCCGTCCTCTTCCTTGATGTAACTCGAGATGTAGCGACTGACATTGAGGTTAATGCCCGAATCGACTTGAACGTATACCAAGTCGTGGAACAAAGCCGCCAAAACCTCGATCGGATCGTCAGAACCTCCCACCTCAAAAATATGAGACGGCGTGTGGAAGTACCGCCACTGACCCGTCATGGCTTGTACGATCAGCGAAGCGATGGGTTCGATTTGCTCGAGGGGAGGAGGTGCTGCAAGTTCGTCGATCGATCGAACCAGGCAGTCTAAACAGCGTTGGTAGGCGATTTCTAAATCCATCGATCCCTCTCGTGAGTTTCCCTGACTCGCGTGCTTGGTGGCAATTTTAGACGATCTCGATTCTTCTCGGTACGGGTTAGATATGGATATTTAAAATATCGATCGAGATATTTGTTCGGGTTTCTTAACGAACTAGCTTGGTAACTGACCGGCTTGGATGGGTCTCGCCCGTGCGCTTTAAGAGTCGCCTCTTCCACCTCGCGCGGTCTGACTCGACGCGATCGCGCTTCAAACGGACGGACGCTGGAGTTTTCGATTCTCGAGACCTTGAGGGTCGCTTGGATGGTGGCGCGTTCCGTCTCAGGCGACTCGAGAGATTAGACGAGGAAACTCAATCGAAACAGTTGGGGTTGGGCGGACGCGATCTCGACTCAGCACGACACCAATTCTACTCTACTCGATAAATTCTCGGGCTGCCATTTTCCGAACCGGGCTGACCGATAGGTTCGCGTAAGGCGATCTCCAGTTGCCGAAACCTCGAAGAATTGACTTCAATAGAAAAAAACCAGACATTGAATTTAAGAATTTGAAGTTGCCCGAGCAATTCTTTCCCGCACCATTTATCGAGTTATCGAGTTGCTATTTGTTGCCGTTTGAGGAATTCATTCCAGCCATGTCCAAGGATCTTCCCGCTTGGCTCGACGATCTCGTCACCCGTCAAGCCGAGCTAACCGAGCGTTTACGATCGCTGCGCGAGGAACGCGATCGCCTGGTTCCCCAGCTAGACGTTGCCAAAACTGAAGCTGCCAAACCCCCAGAAGCCCCTACGGGAACCTCAGCCGAAACGCTGTTAGAGTCCGCCACGCAGTCGGCGTTAGCTCGGTATACCTGGAAAGCCAAAGCCGAAGGCTTACAGGTCGCCCTTGACTGGATTCACAAACGTCTCGCCGAGGAAGAACAGCAGCATCGACGTCTCGAAGAACAAATTGCCGAAGCTCGCCGTCGCCTAGAACGAGAAACCGAAGCCCAAAAAGGCATCGAAGCGATGAACGCTGCCATCGAAACCGTCAAACAACAGCTAACAGCATTAAAAGCTCGAGACTGCCATCATATCTACGCCGTCAACTTACCCGAATTCTGTCTCGACGAACACGGACAAGTTAGCGTTCGTCCCCATTCCTTCAAAATTCCCTGATTTTTTCAACATTTCTTAACGCAGGGGAGCCAAGGAAGAAAATGTTCCCGGTTCCCGGTTCCCCGTTCCCCGTTCCCTATCAACTGTCCTCACCGTTCACTGCTCACTGTAAAAGGTGACTGTCTTCCCTCTCCCCATCTCCCTTTCTCGAACGAGCAACTTGCTCTAGCTTGACATCCTCACCGTCCTTCCAGGGCGGTGATTCCCAAACCTCGCGATTTGGGTTCCTGCTTCCTTCTCTCTCGAGTTTTTCGCAGTTGCTCTCCGGATCGAGATCCTTCAAGTCTTCGTTCTCTCGGATGCAAGCTCCGAGAGCTGCGAAGACTGCGTCTTACACTCGCTTCACAGGCTGTAACGGTGTGTCCCACCGCCAAAAGATCGCATTCGATTGGAATGTGAGCTAAACTGACTAACTTGGTTTTCGTTAGTCAGTTTAACCAGTGGTATCTAGTCTACCATGCTAAGTTAAAGCCGTCCTTCTAGGACGGGGTTTTCGACCCAAAATTTTCGATAAGTAGAAATTCACATTGAGAATTTTATGAAGGTTCGGGCAGGCACTCTCCTACAAGGCGGAAAATACGCCATCGAAGACACGCTCGGTCAGGGATATTTCGGCACGACCTACCGCGCGACCCACGCTCGGCTATGGCAACCGGTCGTTATCAAAACCCTCAGCGACACCCTGCTGTCACACCCAGACAGCCAAGAATTCGTACGTCGGTTCGTCGAGCAGTCGCGCCTCCTCGCACGTTGTCACCATCCCAACCTCCCGCGCGTTTTAGACCTGTTTGAAGAAAACGGTCAGCCCTTCGCGGTCATGGATTACATTCCCGGAGCGACTCTAGCGCAATTGGTTCGCGACGGAAAGCCGATGGCAGTCGATCGCGCGGTCGATTACGTCCGACAACTCGCCGAAGCAGTGGAAGCATTACACGAAAACGGCTTGCTACATCGAGACGTCAAACCCGAACACGCCATCCGCACCATCGGTAGCGATCGCGTCGTTCTCGTCGAAATCGGACTGACGCGCGATCTCGATCCCGAGGTCGAGCGGACTCACAGCAACCTGCTCTCGCCGGGATACGCCGCCCCGGAACAGTACGATTGCCACCGACCGCGAACCCCCGCGACCGACGTTTACGCCCTCGCCGCTACCCTCTACACCTTACTGAGCGGTCAACCGCCCACCATTGCCGCCTTACGCGATCGCGTTCCCCTCAACGAACTGCGGCCCGATCGAACCGCGCTCGACCCCGACCTCGATCGCGCGATCGCCAAAGGACTCGAACTCGATCCCCAACGACGCCCGACTCGGGTGAACGAATGGTTAGCCCTGTTACCGCCGTCTCGCCGCGATCGTCCTGTCGTCGGCGTCTCGGCCAACCCCTCGACTGGCAAACCTCAGAAAACAGCCAAACCCAGCAAGCCCCCCAAACCCATCTTCGCTCGTCCGTGGGTGCCGGCCTTGTTTTTCTCCACGTCCATCGTCGCCGCCATCGGAGGAGCAGGGATCGTCGTCGCCCTAAAATCGGGACTGGCCGATCGCCCCGACGCGCCCCCTTCCCAACTGCTGCGATCGACCCCACCTCCCTTACCCCAGGACTTCCCCAATCCCGATACCGAAGTCTTCGAGGAGCCGTTCCAAAAACCGGGAGATTGGACCTATACCCCACCGGTCGAAACAGAAACCGAATACTCTCGCAACGACTGGCCCGCAGCGAACTCCCCCAACTCCACCGTCGAGCCGACCCCTTCCTGGGCGGAACCGACCTCGGCACCCTATCACGACGATTCTGGATTCGTTCCCGTTCAAACCGAAGCCCCGACAGCCAAATCCGAATCCGAACCCGTTTTATCCGAGGAACCGTTTACCGCCACCGACCCCGAAGCGCCCACCGTTTGGTCGGATGCGTCTCCCGAACCCGTAGAGGCGACGCCGTCTGGCGAGCCCCCGATTTGGGAAGATCTCAAAAACACGCCGGTCGAACCGGAACCCGTCCCCGAACTCTCCCCCGAAAAAGAGAACCTAGAGCCGTTTAAAGAAGTCCCTTCGAGTTCGACCTCGTAACGGGAAAAACGGGGGAAGTCGCCGTGAAATTTCCCCAATCCTCCCCGTTCGCGTGTTCGATGCTCGAGATCGAACGTTATAATTTTGTTACGGAAGCTTAATAATCAGATCGCGTCATGAGCAAATCTCCCGTCCACGCCTTTCTTGTGGGTCGCGTCCTCGCTGAAGAAATCGGTTCGACGCTCGAAAAAGCCCTGACCAATTCCTTGAGCGAACTGGGAAAATTCGACGCCGAACAGCGCGAAAATCTCCGTCAGTTCTCCGATCGCGTCATGGAGCGTGTCGAGTCTCTCGAAACCGATACGTCTCGGGAGAGCGCCATCAGTGGCGTCAGTACCGCCGTCTCGACAGATACCGACTTACAAGCGCTCGTCGATAACCTGCGGGCTGAAATCGCTCAACTGCGTTCGGAACTCCAACGGTATCGCAACCAAACCGCGCCGTCGGAATAACTCTCCCGGTATCCCCGGCCAAACGATCGCCCCCCAAAACTCCCTATCGATCTCGATAGGAGCGGCCGAGGGTGTCGTCGTCTTGTTGTCTTGCTGCCCAAACCGCTAACGTTAACCCCAGGAACGGAAACCGAGTGTCTGCCCTGTCTGAGGACTCTATTACCCAACCCGCTCGCAACGGTCGCGCCCCCCTTGGAGACCGAGCGGCGATCGACCGAATTCGTTCGAACTCGAGCGGCGATCGCGGCGTCAGCTATGCCTCGAAATCCTATCGCTGGAACCGCAAGAACTACTCGAAAACTCGTCGCCGCCTCGAGGTTTGGTCGTTCGTCTCTCGGTTTCTCTTTACGTTATGGCTCAACAAACGTCGCTGGAGTTATGTAGGCGGTTACACGGACGCGAAAGCGACCGAACGTCGCCGCCGCCTCGCCTGCTGGATTCGAGAAACCTTTCTCGACCTCGGACCGACGTTTATCAAACTCGGACAGCTTTTTTCAACGCGATCGGATTTGTTCCCGGCCGAATACGTCGAGGAACTGTCGAAGCTTCAAGACCGCGTTCCGGCTTTCGATTACGAGCAAGCCGAGGCGATCGTTCGAGAAGATTTCGGCAAGTCCTCGAAGGAACTCTATCGCTTTTTCGACCCGGTGCCACTGGCGGCGGCGAGTTTGGGACAAGTTCACAAAGCCCAACTGCACAGCGGCGAAGAAATCGTGGTCAAAGTGCAACGACCGGGACTCAAGCGACTGTTCGATATCGATTTGTCCATTGCTCGAGGGGTGGCGCAATATTTACAGAACCACTCGGAATGGGGAAAAGGACGGGACTGGATGGGGATTTACGACGAGTGCTGTCGTATCCTCTATCTCGAAATCGACTATCTCAACGAAGGGCGCAACGCCGACACCTTTCGCCGCAACTTCCGCAGTGTCGAGTGGGTGCGCGTTCCCCGCGTGTACTGGCGCTATACCTCGTCTCGGGTTCTGACGTTAGAATACGTGCCGGGGATTAAAATCAGCCACTACGACGCCCTCGAGGCCGCCGGACTCGACCGTAAGAAACTGGCGAGTTTGGGGGCAATGGCCTACTTAAAGCAACTGCTCGATTACGGATTTTTCCACGCCGATCCCCATCCGGGAAATTTGGCAGTCAGCCCGGAAGGGTCGCTCATCTTTTACGATTTCGGCATGATGGGGCAGATTACGTCTAACCTGCGCCAAAAAATGATGGAGTTGTTTTTTGGCATCGCGCAACGAGATGCCGATCGCGTCGTCGTGGCGTTAGTCGAAGTCGAAGCGCTCGCGCCGATGGACGATCCCGGTCCCGTGCGCCGTGCGATTCAGTATATTCTCGATAATTTGATGGATAAGCCCTTTGAGGAGCAGTCCGTCGAAGCGATTACAGACGACCTTTACGAAATTGCCTACGACCAGCCGTTTCGCTTCCCGGCAACGTTTACGTTCGTCATGCGGGCGTTTTCGACCCTGGAGGGGGTAGGCAAAGGTCTCGATCCAGACTTTAATTTTATGGAGGTGGCCAAGCCTTTTGCCTTAAATCTTATGAACGAAGGAAGAGAAGAGTACGGCAACAGTATCCTCAGCGAACTCAGTCGCCAAGCTAGCGAAGTGAGTTCGACGGCGTTGGGGTTGCCTCGCCGCATTGAGGACACCCTCGAAAAGCTCGAACGGGGCGATATTCGCGTTCGGGTTCGCGCGACGGATACCGATCGCGTATTGCGGCGCACGGTCGGGATGCAGTTGAGTACGAACTATACTTTGTTAATCAGTGCGTTTACATTATCGGCTACGATTTTATTAGTTAACGGCCGCGTGTGGATTGCGGGCGCGGTTGCTTTGCTGGCGATCGCCCTCGTGGTAGCACTGTTGAGATTGCTCGCCCGGCTCGATCGCGCCGATCGCTTTTAACGTTTGTCTTTCTTGCTATGAAATCCGCCTTTGCTGGTCGCACGGATAAAGGTCTCGTCCGAGCCATCAATCAGGACGCTTACTACATCGATCCTCAAGGTCGCTTTTTTATCGTGGCCGACGGAATGGGCGGCCACGCAGCCGGCCAAGAAGCCAGTCGTATCGCCAAAGAAACGATTTGTGCGTATCTCGAAGAACGCCTTGTCAAGATGGAGACCCCGGAAGTTCTCCTCAAAGAAGCGTTTCGTTCGGCGAACCGGGCGATTATCGAAGATCAAACGGTGCATCCAGAAAACGCCGATATGGGAACGACAGCGGTGGCGGCTTTGCTTTACCAACCCGAAGACAGTGCGCCCCCCGAGTTGTGGTGCGCGAATTTGGGTGATTCGCGGATCTATCGGTTCCGAGACAACCATCTCGAACAGGTGACAGAAGACGATACCTGGGTGGCGCAGGCGGTAAAAGCCGGTGCGTTACAGGCTGAGGAGGCTCGCGTTCATCCCTGGCGTCACGTGCTGTCTCAGTGTCTGGGACGCGAAGATATGGGAGAGGTGGAAATCTTTTCCTTAGATTTGCAACCGGGCGATCGCATTTTGCTCTGTAGCGACGGACTGACCGAGGAGTTGTCCGACGAGCAGATCGCTTTGGAACTGGAAAATCATCGCGATTGCGAAACGTCGGTCGTGCGATTGGTCGAAGCGGCTAAAGAAGAGGGCGGACGGGACAATATTACGGTCATCTCGATCGCGATCGCGGCCGTCGATGCAGACGACTCGCCCACCCCTTGACCGAATTTTTTGACACTCCCCAGCTATTACGGCGTGGGGATTCTTGGCTCAACGACAAAACTTACACATTTGACCCGTAAGCCAAATGTCCAGAGGTCTTCATCACGCCGGCGCGTTTCGTGTCCCCCCAACCTCCCTTGGTAAGGGGGTTAAGGAGGGATACCTGTTTCGGTCTGCCCCACCGTACAGCGGAGCCAAAAATCCTGAATCTCCGTGCTTGACGCTTGAAGTTTTTACCCACACGAGCTGTTTGACCTGTGGAACCGCAAAACTTCAGTAATCATCGGTTCTCATCTTTCGGTGCCAGGTTTTTAAAGAGGTTAGTTACCTGTTCCTCACCGGAAAATTTTAGCAAGAAATGGAAGCTTTGGGCAGTCCTCTGTAAAGCCGCCCTAGAAGGGCGGGGTTTTAGACCCAAAATTTTTTATAAAAATTTCAACACCGTTCGAACGCGGTTCGCACCCTTGAAAACCCCCGATTTCAACGTAAAATCGGGGGTTTCAGTTCGTGATGAGCATTTTTACCGTTGACAAATTGATACAACATCCACCAAGGCGGAACTTGAAGACGGCTCGCCCCGTCTCTGTCAACAACGTCTAATCACAGAAGTTGGCACTTTTGTCAAATGTTTGTTATATTCTGTAACAACTTGTCTGAAGCTTGGGTGAGCCTCCCGTAAATCGAACGTCAGAGTCTGTTTATCGCTCGACGAGCGAACGGGAATCCTAAGACTAAGCAAGATCGCATCCGAATCGATGAGGAGGAACAACCGATGGATCGACCGATCGAACTAACCTTGGAACAGCAATTTAACTTGCGTTCTTTTGAAACCCAGGTTGCCAAGATGAGTCGCGAACAAGCTCAACAGTTTCTCCTGCAACTGTACGAACAAATGATGCTTCGCGAAGTCACCTACAAAAACCTACTGAAACATCAATGGGGCGTCGATGGCGGTTTCTCACCGCCGCAATCGACCTAGGCAACTGCTTCTGAGTCGGCGACCTCCCTCTCTAGCTCCGTTCCTCGCCGAGGAAAAGATCTGGGGATGTCGGGGCGTCACGGAAGCTGTCCCCACTGCAACCGAACCGACGCTCGAGCGATCGCTTTGCACCGAGACCGAACGAATTCGACTAATCTAAGAATAGGTCTCTCGATCGTTAAGCAACGTTCCATGTTTCACAACCTTCTCATTTGTACCGATCTTCAAGATGGCTTACATCGCCTGGTTCGCTTCGTTCCCAGCCTGGCCGCTACTGGAATACGTCGCATCGTATTCTTCCACTCCGTCTCTCTGAAAGAAGATCGCGGTATTCCCAAAATCGACCAACAAGCCCTCAACCTCGCCCGAGAACAGTTATCTGTCGCGTTACAAAACGTTCCCGAAGGCGTTGACGTGCACGTCGAAATCGATTCCGACCGCACCGTCGAGAACATTCTCAAAACCATCAAAAACCACGAGTGCGATCTCGTCTTGCTCGGGACGCAGAACAAAACCTTACTCAACGAGAAAGTCTTTGGCAGCACCACCGCCGCCCTCGTCGAACGCATTACGATTCCCATGCTCGTGATGCGTCCGGCGTTGATTTCTACCTACACGAACGAAGAACTCGACTTACGCTGTCGCCATTTACTGCGATATCTTCTGATTGCCTACGATGGTAGCGACAGCGCCAAGCACCTCGTCCGAGACATTTCTGAGTTAGCCCGCCAGCGTCCCAAAGAATCTCTCGAAACCTGCTTGCTGGGCTGGGTTATCGAGCATCACGGCCGCTTTGGCGTTCCCCAATCCGAAACCACCGAAAGCGTCCAAGCCGAACTCGACAGCGTCAAAACCGAACTCGAATCCTTGGGGCTAACCGTCGATACGGCCGTCCGAAACGGCGATCGCCTCACAGAGTTCATGGATTTGGCGATGGAACAAGACGTCAGTGCCGTCGCCGTGACCTCTCCGAGCGTTCCTCGACTGCTTGAATGGTCGCGTCCCAATTTCGCCAACAAACTCCTTCGTCGAAGCTGGCATCCAGTGCTGTTCTTTCCTCCAGAGCGATCGCGCTAAAATCCCTGCGATCGCTTCTCCGACCGGGACAAAGACCGGCCGAAATATGATAAGTATATGAGGAAAGCTCAGCATCCTATTTACAAAACAAAACAATGTTTTCAATTCTTTTTCAGATCGCGTTGGCTGCGTTAGTTCTGTGGTCGTTTCTAATGGTGATTGGCGTTCCCGTTGCGTACGCCTCTCCTCAAAACTGGGATCGATCCAAAGGATTACTCTGGTTAGGATCGGGCATTTGGGTCGCTCTCGTGCTGGCAGTCGGCGTACTCAACTACTTCGTCATCTAAACGACTCGCTCGTAGCTGTTTTCCAACCCGGCAACTGAGTAGATGCCGGGTTCAGTTTGTTGTCAGCCCGTCCAGACTCGGCTCGCCAGCGATCGACCTTGTCGGTTCGACACCAAAAAGTCAAACCGTTGTTCACTTAACTCCTCTCCAACATGGCAGTTTTTGAAGGAACGTTTACCAGCGACAAACCATTTCGCTTTGCGATCGTCATTGCCCGGTTTAACGACTTAGTCACGGAAAAACTCCTCGCCGGATGCCAAGATTGCTTGAAACGCCACGGCATCGATGTCGATCCCGACGGACAACAAGTCGATTACGTCTGGGTTCCCGGTAGTTTTGAAGTTCCCCTCGTAGCTCGTCAACTGGCACTCAACGGGGGTTACGATGCGATTATCTGCCTCGGTGCCGTCATCCGCGGCCAAACGCCTCATTTCGATTACGTCGCCGCAGAAGTGTCGAAAGGGGTCGCAGCGGCAGGTTTTCAAACTGGCGTTCCCATTGTGTTCGGCGTCGTCACCACCGACACCATGCAGCAAGCCCTAGAACGGGCGGGAATTAAAAGTAACTTGGGTTGGAGTTACGCAATGAACGCCATTGAAATGGCTAGTTTGATGTACAGTCTCAAACACGGTGTCAGTCATCGGGGTGATGTCCCCAGATTCTCGGGCGATGACGGTAACGTCTTGATGCCCAACATTCGCGACGAAGAGATGATGTAGCGGAGGACAAGGGAGCTTCATCAGTCACCAGTCGCCAGTGAGAAGATGAGGAGGTGAGGAGAAACTGTTACCTGTTTGCTGTCCTCACTCTTCCCTCTTCGCTGTTAAAATCCCCTAATTTTCTTATCTCGCTTCGACGGCAGCCGGTTGCAGAAGGCTGAGGAGATGACCGTCAGGGGTTCGCATAGCGGCGACTTTCCCGAAAGAGGGTTCGCGAACGTCTCCTTGAAGTTCGGCACCCATCGATTCGAGAGTTGAAATGGTTTGATGCACGTCGTCAACGTGGAAGCTTAGAATTGGAGAACTCCCCGTTGCAACGTCTGCACCGTGGGAAAAATGCAGGGCGATCGTGGTACCGTCGGCGTCTAATTCCGCCCAACCGGGACTCGACATCTTCACGGGCAATCCCAGTCCTTCGTTGAAAAACTTGACGGTGGCCGCGACGTCTTTCACCATCAGCATGACGTGTTTGAATTGAACGGTCATATCGATCCTCTGATTTGTTAAGTCTTGTTAAGTCCGAGTCTAACAAATCCAATCCCCCGACTGTTGACGGGGAACGGGGAACAGTGTTTCAGTCACCAGTCACCAGCCTTTTACAGTGAACAGTGGAGACAGTTGACAGTTGCTCCCCCTCTCCCTTGCTCCCCCTCTCCCCCTCTCCCTTGCTCCCCCTCTCCCCCTCTCCCCCTCTCCCTTGCTCCCCCTCTCCCTTGCTCCCCCTCTCCCTTTCTCAACTCTCGTCTTGCTGAGAGATGGGAAGTTGGATGTGGAAGGTGGTTCCTCGACCGGGGGACGAGATGCAGGATAAGGTTCCGCCGTGGGTATCGTGGATGATTTGATAGGCGATCGACAGTCCCAAACCCGTTCCTTTGCCAACTGCTTTCGTCGTGAAGAAGGGGTTGAAAATTTGGTGTTGAATGGCTTCGGGAATGCCAATGCCGTTGTCTGCGATCGCAATTAACACTTTACGATCGCCGATCGCGCTAGTTTCGACTGTAATACAGGGGCGATCGCTGAGTTGTTTTTCTCGAATCGCTTCATCGAGAGCATCTATAGCATTTTCTAGTAAATTTGTCAAGACTTGATTGATTTGACTGGCGAAACACTCAACTTTTGGAACGTCACCGAACGCTCGAACGATTTCGATATCGGGACGTTTGCCCTGTCCGCGACAGCGATGTTGCAAGATCGAGAGCGTACTCTCGATGCCTTCATGGAGATCGACACGCTTCATTCCCACCTCATCGAGACGGGCAAAATTCTTCAGCGACAGGATAATTTTACGAATGCGTTCGGCGCCCTCCTGCATTGAAGTAACGACATTGAAAAAATCCTCCTGTAAAAACGGTAAATCGATTTCTTCGATCCAATCGCCGATCGCCTCGGGCGGATCGGGATAGGCTTGCTGATAGAGTTCGACCAAGGCGAGCAAATCCCGAGCGTAATCGCGAATGGGGGAGAGGTTGCCGTAAATGAAGTTGACGGGATTGTTAATTTCGTGAGCCATACCCGCAGCCAATTGTCCGAGACTGGACATTTTCTCGGTCTGCACGAGTTGCGCTTGCGTGCGTTTGAGTTCGAGTAGCGCCCGCTCGAGTTGTGTCGCTTTTTCCCGTTCCCGTTCCTCGCTCAAGCGTAAGGCTTCGTCCGACTGCATCCGTTCGACGATTTCCCGCTGCAAACGTTTGTTCGTTTGTTGAATTTGTCCGGCTCGTTCCCGAACTCGCCGTTCGAGGTCTTCTTTCGCGGCGAGGAGTTCTTCTTCAATGCGACGGCGATCGCTGATATCTCGCGCCACGACCACCGCAGCATCGCGATCGAGGGGAGACACGGTCACGGCAAACATTTCGTTGGGCGAGTCGGACAGTTCCATGTCGAGCGTCCGTATCGTTTGCGCGTCGAGGGCGGTACGAACCGCTGCGAGAATGGCGATCGCGCGATCGCCCGACAGCGCGTCTTTTATCCGATCGCCGTTTTGTCGTCCCGTCCAGAGAACCGTGTTGGGGGTCGGGACGATATCGAGATAGCGGCCGTCGCCGTCGAGAACGACGATCGAATCGGCAACGGCGGACAACAGCGTTTGCAGTCGGCGGTCAGCTTGACGCAGTGCAGTTTCGGCAGCGTATCGTTCTGTGATGTCGTTCCCCAAACACAGCAAGCCAGTGACGTTCCCTTGGGGGTCTTTCAAAACCGTATTGTGCCATTCGACCCAGACGCGATCGCCGTTTCGTCGCTGACAGAGGGTTTGGCGACAGAGTTCTCCGGGGCGATGGGGAGCGAGCATCTCGGGAGGGCCGACCGTTTGAGTCGGCGCTTCTTCGGTGGAGACCTTCATCGATACGAGTTCGGCAAACGACATCCCCAGCAGTTCCGTTTCCCCATAGCCAAAAAAATGTTGGGCGTAAGGATTGGCAAAGATCGTCCGTCCCTCCGCATCTAACAACAAGAGAATTGCCGTCGCGCGATCGACAATAGAGCGATAGTGCGCTAAGCGATCGCTCAAATCAGCCGTTGCTGCCGCGATCGCCTCCCGCCGCCGCTGTCGTTCGTACACCACTTGAAACGTCAACCCACTCGCCCCGAGAACCAACACCAGCCCGCCGAGGCGAATCCATCCCCGTAACGGCGATCGCGCCGACCACCCCTGAGTCGGAACCGCCGCCACTTGCCAGCGGCCGTTTCCGAAGCGCACGTCTCCCGTCACCGGTCGCGCGTCGAACAGATCGGCCTCGCCGAACAACACCGCCAGAGCGTCTCCGACGGGAGCCGTCGTCCGCACGCCGAATTCTAGGTCAGGCACGCGATCGCTCAGATCCGTTTTTCGTACCAAGTCGGCAAAATCCAAACGCGCGAGGGCGGTTCCCCGTCGATCGCTTCCCGAGGTCATTATCCAAATTTCTGGGGTTCCGTCTGTCTGACGCCGCACCTCGAGATCGACCTCGTCTCTTATCGTCCTCTGCGCTTCGACGAGAAACGGATTTAGTTCTTCTGCTGGGAGGGGATACGCCCAGCGCACGCCGTCGTTACCGTACCAAAGCAGGCGATCGAACGACTCCGAACCGTTTAGGGTGCGTTCGGCCAAGCGATCGAACTGTTCCCGCGTCGCGTCCGGCTGGCTCGCCAGCAAGTCAGCAACCGATCGCGTCGCGAAAAGATGTCGTTGCAGAGCGCCTTCGAGGGTTGCCCGTACCGTGTTGAGGCGATCGAGAACAGTTTGGCGGTACTGGCGGTCGAACCGCTGCGCTTCCAGGCGATCGAGAACGACGACACCACTGCCAACGGCGATGCCAACGGAGATCGCCGCCCAAACTGCGGACAGTGGAACCTGTTTCATAAGCGCGCGTAAAAGCAAAAGAAGCGGTAGAAGGATTTCAAAAATCTTCAAAAATCGCGATCGCCCGACATCCGGCCGCAAGAATCCCCGTCCATTTTAAGCCGACCTCGATTCAGACATCTACCGCGATCGATCCGAACCGACCGCAGCGATCGCCTTTCGCCTCAATCCCCGAAAAAGTTACATTAGAGAGACGCACAGACGACCTGCACGACAGGTTCACAATCGGATATAAGGTACGTTGATGGGTATTGCAGCAGAGAAACTCGCCCCAATTTCGATCGTGTTGTTTGCCGCCGGAATTTTAATCTGGGGGTATTACCGCGCTCGACCCTACGGCAAAATCGGCTTGCTGTCTTGGTTACAGTCGGTTTCTGTCACAGCTCCCTGGCTGCTGTTTTTCGCCCTGTTCTCAGCCGGGATTTTCATCAATTTCGCAGGCGTGTTGTTCCTCATCGTCGCGTCCGTTTTAACTTACATCGGGCTGGGACGGCAACTGCGAGCGGCAGCTCGAGATCCCGAACAGCGAGCGTACTTAGAAAAACTAGCGAACGCCCAACGGTCTTCAAAATCTGACGAGTCCTCTCAAACTTCCGATCTTGCCGAACCGTCCGAAGACTCTGAAGCGGCCGAACCGTCTCCGGAGACCGCACGACCGACGGAGCCAGTCGCCGCCTCTGTCCGAGATCGCGATCGAGAAAGCGATCGCCCGTTTCAGAACCTATCCGTTCCCGAGGACGACTTACACTGCATTCAAAAAATCTTCGGAATCGATACGTTTTTCGCCACAGAGACGATCCCCTACCAGTCGGGAGCAATTTTCAAAGGCAACCTTCGGGGAGAGGTCGAAGCGACCCATCAGGAACTGTCGAAAAAACTGCACGATCGCGTGGGCGATCGCTACCGTTTGTTTTTCGTCAACGATCCCGACGAAAAAACGGTCGTCGTCGTCTTGCCGAGTCGTAACGATCCCCAACCGCTCACGACGAACCAACAGATTTTAGCGGTCGTATTGTTCGTTGCGACGATCGTAACCACTCTCGAAACCGGGGGGGCATTTCTCGGATTCGACTTGTTCGAGAATTTGAACCGCTGGACGGAAACACTGCCCCTCGCTTTGGGAATTTGGGCGATATTGCTCGTTCACGAACTCGGCCACCGTATCGCAGCCGGACGATATGGCATTGCGCTCTCGCCGCCGTTTTTCCTTCCCACCTGGCAAATCGGCTCTTTCGGTGCGATTACCCGTTTCGAGTCGTTGCTGCCCAACCGTTCGACCCTGTTCGACATTGCCATCGCCGGGCCGGTCGCGGGTGGGTTGTTGTCCTTGGGAATGTTAGCGGTCGGGTTCGTCCTGTCCCACGACGGGAGTTTGTTTCAACTTCCGAGCGAATTTTTCCGAGGGTCGGTTTTGGTGGGATTGCTGGCAAAGGCGTTTTTAGGTGAGGCACTCCAGAAGAGTTTGGTAGACGTGCATCCGTTGGTCGTTCTCGGTTGGCTGGGGTTAGTCATTAACGCCCTCAACTTGATTCCAGCCGGACAGTTAGACGGCGGGCGCGTCATGCAGGCGATTTACGGTCGTCGGATTGCAGGGCGATCGACGATCGCTACCCTCATCGTGTTAGCGATCGCTTCCTTCGTCAATCCGTTAGCCTTGTACTGGGCGATCGTGATTTTGGTCATCCAACGGGATTTAGAACGTCCGAGTCTCAACGAAATTACCGAACCCGACGACACCCGTGCAATTTTGGCGTTCGTGGCACTGTTGGTCATGTTGATGACGTTGATTCCTTTTACGCCGAGTTTGGCGTTGCGCCTGGGGCTGTAACGAGCAAGGGAGAGGGGGAGAAAGGGAGAGGGAGAGGGGGAGAGAGGGAGAGGGGGAGAGAGGGAGAGGGGGAGAGGGGGAGAAAGGGAGAGGGGGAGAGGAGGAGAAACTGTCAACTGTCTCCCTTGTTCCCCGTTCCCCGTTCCCTGTCTTCACGGGTGACTGATAACTGAAACCTTGTTCCCCGTTCCCCGTTCCCCGTTCCCTGTTCCCCGTTCCCTGTCTTCACGGGTGACTGTCTTCAACTCAGAGAATGGTCGATTCAACTGTTGAGGTTACGGCGATCGCTCCGGTGAAAGATCGGGCAGAAATTCGAGAGGCGGCGCGATCGCTGTTAGCGGTTCCCGTGCGTCACCTCGTTCTCTGCGACGGCGGTTCGACTCAACCCAACTGTCTGGCGGCGTTGGCAGAGTTAGAATCCTACGACTGCGTTTCGGTGTTGCGATTGCCTCAGCCACAGTTCAATAAGGCACAACTGCTCAATTGGGGGATTCGTCACGCCTCCTCAGAGATTCTCTTAACGTCCGATGCCGATATTCTCTGGAATCGCGAAACTGTGGTGAAGCTGGTCGAGTGGGTACGGGAGGGAACGCGGCGCATCGGCGGTGTGGCACGGGTGCGAGAAACCGATTCCCAGGCGATCGCCCTGCGACGTTCCCGCTACAGTTATCGATGTACTCTCGAAGGGAAAACAGCACGGGTGGCGATCGTCTCGGGGGGTGGGGGAGACGTCCGACGCCCCGGTTGCGGGTTGTTGTGCGCTCGCCGTCGTACTTTCGAGGGGGTGGGAGGATATAAAGAGAGGTTTCGCGGTTGGGGATGGGAAGATCGAGATTTGCTGATGCGGGCGGAATTACTCGGTGCGACGACGGACGCGATGGGAGAAGTGACGCATTTGTCCCATTCCGACGCCGTTCGCAATCACTTTTTCGGCAGTCGCGATCCCGTTGAAACGCGCGATCGCAATCTCGTTTTGAGCCTCACCGAACTGTCTCGGGGTCAGTTTTGGGGCGATTTACCTTCGGGGCGTCGTTGGAAAACGCCGTTTGGGGAGTTGACCGTGATGCAGGAGGCGGGAAAGCCATGACCAAAAAACTGGGATACAAGCCCCGTCCCTTCGACAAGCTCACTTCGACAAGCTCACTTCGACAAGCTCACTTCGACAAGCTCACTTCGACAAGCTCACTTCGACAAGCTCAGTGCAAGCAGTGCAAGCAGTGCAAGCAGTGCGAGCAGGGCAAGCCTTCTAAGACGGCTTTTTACTGGGTTCTGGAAAACGAGCAATTAAACTTCTAATTAGTTCTGATTGTGTCATACCACGCCTAGCAGCTTCTTCTACAAGCTGTCTTTTTTCATATTCGGTAACTCTCAAAAATATTTTCTCGGTTTTCATATTCTTCTTGGTGCGCGTACCCTTCGACTAAGCTCACTTCGACAAGCTCACTTCGACAAGCTCACTTCGACAAGCTCACTTCGACAAGCTCAGTGCAAGCAGTGCAAGCAGTGCAAGCAGTGCGAGCAGGGCAAGCGCTCGCGCCGTCGTACGGCGCGGGGTCGCACCGCAAATTGTCCGATCGAATAGCAGTATATACAGTATACTATAATTCAAGGAGGACAAACCCATGAAAGCCAGATACCAATATCGTTTTTATCCAACAGACCAACAAAAGCAGAGCCTAGCTTGTTTATTCGGCTGTGTTCGTGTTGTCTATAACGATGCTTTGGCTATCTGCAAACAATCTGAGAAAAAACCTAAGTCGTCCGAACTCCAAAAAATAGCGATCGCTCAGGCAAAAAAGACTGAATCTAGGGCGTGGTTGAGCGAGGTATCAAACATACCTTTACAACAGTCT
>NZ_KB235962.1:223009-245272 GCF_000332355.1 Baaleninema simplex PCC 7105 | reverse complement strand
CGTAAGTTGTCTAGAATTATCAGTCAACAAGGCTGGCGAGAGTTCAGGGTATTGGTTGAAGCAAAGTCTGAAAAGTACGGACGCAAGTTTGTAGCGATCGGACGTTGGGAACCCACCAGTCAAACCTGTTCTAATTGCGGTTATAGGTGGGGAAAAATTGATTTGTCTGTGCGGTCAGTGATTTGCCTAAATTGCGGTACAGAACACGACCGAGATGATAATGCGTCTAAAAATATAGAAATGGTCGGCATGGGGCATCGGCACGACCTTAAATGTATGTCGAGAGATGGTCAGACTACTTCGGTAGCACAACTCAATGAAGCGTAAAGAATCCCCACGCCTTCAGGCTGGGGAGTATGTCAAAGAGGTTTGCTTGTCGGCGATCGTGACCTATCGAAAACGCCAGACCCATCTTAAGACCCTGTTGGCGTGGTGGAACACCCAGGCATCGCCTCAGTTGCGCCGGACTTGTCAGTGGATTTTAGTCGAAGCAGACGAGACGCCGTCGGAGGGAATCGAGACGATGTTAGCAGGAACGGGGTTTGAATACCTGTTCTGTGAAAATACGGGGGTATTTCACAAGACTCGCGCCCTCAATCTGGCGTTGAGTCGGTGTGTGGGAGCGTTCGTCGCCCCTTTCGACGTCGATTTATTGCCCGTGGGACGGACGTTAGAGCGTCACGGGGAGCTGGCACGGGTATCGCCGCAGTTTTTAGTGACGGGATATCGGGTCATGGCGGCGGCGGAGACGGTCGCGACGAGCGAGTTGTCCGAGGCGTTAGAGACGGCAGAAATCTCCCCAGAAGACCGTCCGAGTGCCTTGTGGAAGCAGTTGCTACGGGGAGAGCGTTTCGGGGTCGTGCCGCTGTTCGATCGCCAGCGACTGTTAGAGATCGACGGGTGGGACGAGGAGTTTATCGGTTGGGGTGGAGAAGACCAAGATGTTATCGAGCGGTATTTAGAAGACGGTCGGTCTTTGTGTCGCTGTTCGGATCTGTTGTACTTGCACTTGTCGCATCCCCCGACTCTTCAATGGCGCGAGACGGCTTCGATCGACCGAAATCGCCAACATTACTATCGAAAAATGGAAGGTCGTCAAAATCGGTAATATCGTAGTTTTACGGAGATGCGATCCCGACGAACGATCGTTTCCAATCCTTCGCGATCGCTCCGTTGTTAGAGAACTTGTGTTAAAAATAATATGGTTCGTCTCTATGGAGCATCGTTGATAGAATGAAACAAATTGGAACCCATCTGGTCGTTGATGCATGGGAGTCTCCCACAGACTTACTTAACGACCCAGAGCGTATTCGTGGGGCGCTCGTGGATGCGGTTTCAGCAGGAGGAGCAACGCTGATCGATTTATGCGTACATCAGTTTAGTCCCCATGGGGTGACTGCGACAGCTACCTTGGCAGAGTCTCATATTGCGCTGCACACCTGGCCTGAATACGGCTATTTCGCGGCCGATCTCTTTTTTTGCGGGAAAGGTAATCCTCAAGAAGCACTCGAGTTTCTGACGACGGCCTTACACGCGAAGAAAGCCAAAATCACCGAACTCCCTCGAGGGTTCGAGCCAGAGATGAAATCTGAAGTGACTTCTCGATACGATCTCGAGAAAAATCCGGTTCCGGCTTTCCAATAATTCATCAGTCTGGCGCAAGGTAGCGATCGCAAAGGTTCCCTCGGGAAAACCGCGATCGCCTTGCTATTTTTAGGTGTTTTTTTATCGAGAAATAGTTTGCGTGCGTCTGGTTTAAAGGCAGTCGAGAAGGGGCGATCCGAGGATATTTCAAAGAACAAACTCGGTCTTGTGGTTTGCGCCCGTTAAGATTAAAATTAAATATCTAGTTGTTAGAAATTAATGTAAATTTTTAATGAAGTGGGAAGGTCGGCCGTGCGAAAGGCGATCGGCAAATGTTAAGCTCGCAACAAAGCTAGAGAATAACTCCTTTTATTCTCCGATCCCATTTTAACCGACGCCGCTCTTGGAACCTTCGCTAGACAGCAAGCGACTCGTCGAATTGCAGTGAAGAGATTCGACTCGCCCCAGCCGGCTAGCTCGATTGTACCGTACTCATAACAACCGATCTGTGGTGCCTGCCAATCGCTTAGAGTTCAACCCCGAGGAGAGCGATCGCGCTCCGAAGCAAATTCCGGTTTGGATTTTTCAGATCGACGACCGACCCAACCAACCCCCCAACTTACGACCGCTGTGGTCGAACGCCGCAGCCGAACGAGTCGCTTTAGAAAGTGGTGGCAGAGCGGGGGAGGTTCTCGACCTAGCGCGATCGCTGTGGCAATCAGCGGCCGAGGTTCCCGACGGAGAGGTCGCGATCGCAGACGGCCAGTTCGAGGACGCCACTTCTCCGGTTAGCGCTCCCTATTTCTGCGCAAAAACCTCGATCGACCGAGGAAATCCGTGGCTCGTGGTGCGGGCGGTTCCTCCCGAAAACGACGAGGATGCCGTTTTGGTCTCCCTCTACCGCGAAAACGGCGAGTTGGTATGGCAAGACCCCAGCAGCGAATGCTATTACGGCGACGGAGGCAAAAACGGAACGTCCCTTCAGGCGCGATGCAATGACTCTCAGACTGGAGACTATCTCCTCGAACGGCTTTCGAGGGCGCGCGATCGCTCCCATTACGATCTCGTTCGCGTCCGCACGCCCCGAGGATATCGCTGGCACGAAATCGAACTGCACGCCATCGCCAGCAGCGACACCCAAACGGCAATTTTGAGTCTCGAGCGTCCGTTCGCCACCCCATCGCGATCGCTCGACCCCCTCTTGACTGGCGTTTCCGAAGCCCTTCATAGTTTCCTGACCGGCGAAGCCACCGCATCTCGACGGATCGACATCGCCCTGGCGCGACTCGGCAGTGCGGCCGAGGTCGATCGCTTAGAACTGTATGCCGACGACGGCCACGGTCGTTTCCTCTGTCAGTCCAGTTGGACGAGCGACCCCGACGGCGATCGCGTCGTTTCCCTCTCCCGCCATCTCCAGCCTGACAACACGTTCCCCATCACGATGGCACGGCTCAAAACGAGCGAGATCGTGACTAGCGACGATCCCACCCTTCCCGAAGACGAACGGGTTCGCTTGCTCGAAAACCAAACCTCGCACGTCTTCTTAATTCCCATCGTGTTCGACGGTCGTCTGTGGGGCATCGCCAGCTTTGAAACCCCCCGTCCGGTACGAGAACGCCCTGCGCGAGAGCGCCAGATCCTCCAAACTGCCGTTACCACGCTCGGACACGCCCTAGCACGGGATGCCAACTCTAACCCGAGGCGATCGGAAGACACCTACTCTAACTTGGAGTTTTTACGTCTTCTCGACGGCGTCAACTGGGCGAACCATCTCCTCCTTACCCGCGACGACGATCCCCAACAGGTCATCAGTCAAGCCTTACACCTGTTAGGAACTGCCGCTGCTGCCGTGCGAGCCTATATCGTGGAAGTGAATCTCCCGACGGCCGAGAGCATTCGCGTCAACTGTCGATACGAATGGATCTGCGAATCTCACAGCCTCCCTCGTGCCGATCGCGTTTGGCAGGAATTTCCCCGCACTCCCCTTTTCGAGACGATCTACGACCGACTCGTTCGCGGTCAGTCGTCGATTTTATCTCCGCTCGACTTACCCGAGTCCCTTCACTCGCCGTGTCGAAGTTGCCAATCCATAACAGTGGTGGGGATCGAACTCGAAGGCAAACTGTGGGGCTTTCTCGGCTTAGATTGCGATCGCCGGCGGAACTGGTCGGATACCGAACTGTCGATCCTGCGATCGGCGGCCGGGAGCGTCGGCGGGACGCTCGCTCGCTACCAAGCTCGGGAACGGCTCGATCTCCGCGATCGCCTCCTCGACGGTGTCGCTCAAGCTACCACTGCCCTGTTAACTCTCAGCGACCTCGAGCTGGCCTTCGCACGAACCGTTGCTGTGTTGGGACAGGCCGCCGACGCCGATCGCGCGTACCTGTTCCAACGACACCTCCACCCCGTCACCGAAAAATGGGTGATGAGCCAGCGTCACGAATGGGTCGCGGCCGGGATGCGGTCGTATGCCGACGATCCGTACTTCCAAAATATGCCCTACGAATCCACCTTTTACGACCTGTTCGAGACGTTAGCGAGCAATCGTACCATCTGCCAACCGGTCAGCCATATGCCCCTTCTCGAACGGTCTGCGCTCGAAGAACAGGGCATTCAAGCGCTGTTGTTGCTGCCCGTCCAAGTCGAGGATGGGCTGTGGGGGTTTTTAGGATTCGATCGCTGTCGCGACGATCGCCTGTGGTCGGACGAGGAACAGACCCTGCTACGGGCGGCGGCGGCCAATATTGGGGCGGCGGTGACGCGCCAGCGAACCAAAGACGAACTCGCTCGCTTGAACGCCGAACTCGAACATCGCATTTGGAAGCGAACGGCCGAACTGCAAGCGGCCAACCGCCAACTGACTTACAACGCCTATCACGACGCCCTGACGGGACTGCCCAACCGCGCGCTACTCCTCGAACAACTCGAAGCCTCCCTCAATCAGTTCAAACGCGATCGCAACGCTGCCTTTGCCGTGTTGTTCGTCGATCTCGATCGCTTCAAAATCATCAACGACAGCCTCGGCCACGACTTTGGCGACAAGCTCCTCGTCGAAACCGCCTCGCGCCTCCTCACCTGTCTCAACTACGGCGATCTTCTCGCGCGGTTAGGGGGAGACGAATTCGCAATTTTACTACGGGAAATCCGGCATTTGGGAGACGCCACGCGCATCGCCGATCGCGTTTACGCCAGCCTCAATCGACCGTTTCGGATCGAGGATCGCGACGTGTATCTCACCGTCAGTATCGGCATCGCCCCCAGCGCCGATCGCTACACCAAACCCGACGAAATTCTGCGGGATGCCGATATCGTCATGTATCATTCTAAAACCAGTGACGGTCAGCGGTACGAAATCTTCGACAGTGCGATGCACAATCGACTGTTGGAACGCCACCAACTGGAAAATCACTTTCGACGGGCGGTATCGGTGATTGCCTCGACGCCTCCAGAGAGCAGTGCGGCGGACGAGAGCCAGTTTCGCGTTGTCTTTCAACCGATCGTGTCCCTCTCGAGCGATCGTGTCGTGGGGTTCGAGGCGCTCTCCCGCTGGGATCACCCGCAACTGGGGGTGATTTCACCGGGGAAATTCATTCCCCTGGCTGAAGAAAGCGGCGAAATCGTTCCCTTGGGGATTTGGGTTCTCTATCGCGCCTGTCGCCAACTCCAACGCTGGCAACAGCAGTTTCGGGATTTCGCCCCGCTGACGATGTCGGTGAACTTGTCGGCGCGTCAACTCCTCGACCCGCAACTGTTACCGCAGATCGATCGCATTTTAGAACGAACGGGGGTGTCGAGCGATCGCGTCAAACTGGAAATGACTGAAAGCGTTGTCATCAAAAACGCCGAGTTCTCCAGTCGAACCCTCGCTCAATTGCGAGAACGCCACATTCAACTATCGATGGACGATTTCGGAACGGGGTATTCGTCCTTGAGTTACTTACACCGCTTTCAGTTCGATACCCTGAAAATCGATCGCTCCTTCATCAACCCCCTCAAAACCGGTCGCGAGTCCTCGTCCATCGTCCAAGCGATTATCGCTCTGGCCCACAACTTAAAGATGAATACGGTGGCTGAAGGGGTCGAAACGGACATTCAGAAACGAATTTTGAAGCATCTCGGCTGCGAATACGGTCAGGGCTATCTTTTTGCTCGTCCCCTCAGTGCGGAGGCGGCGACTCAGTTTTTAGAGCGATCGTACTCGGGCGGGCCGCAGCCAGATATTGATGTAAGTTGACCGTTTCTCCGATGACCGCCACGGCGGGGGCTTCAAAACCCGTTTCTGCCATGCGATCGGCGATCGAGGCGAGGGTGGCAATGAGTTCTTCGCGATCGGGGCGAGTTCCCCACCGAATTAGGGCGACGGGCGTGTCGGGGGATTTTCCAGCGGCGAGAAGGCGATCGACAATATGGGGAAAATTGCGAACGCCCATGTAGACGACGATCGTTTCCGATCCTCGGGCGATCGCCTCCCAGTTCACCTGGGGACGGTATTTCCCCACGCTTTCGTGACCCGTTACGAACGTCACCGACGAGCTGTAATCGCGGTGGGTCAGAGGAATGCCAGCGTAAGCGGGGGCGGCGATTCCCGACGTGATACCAGGAACTACTTCGACGGGAATTCCAGCTTCGATTAAATCTTCCATTTCTTCGCCGCCCCGTCCGAACACGAAGGGATCGCCTCCTTTGAGGCGTACCACGACGGCGTGTGTTTGCGCGTATTCGATCAGGAGTTGCGTTGTCTCTTCCTGCAACAACGAATGGCGTCCGCGACGTTTTCCGGCGTGAACTCGGATCGCCTGGGGGTTGATGAAGTCCAAAATCGGCGGACTGACGAGGGCGTCGTGCAGCACCACGTCCGCACATTCGAGGAGCGTTTTCGCTTTCACGGTCAGCAAACCGGGATCGCCGGGGCCGGCACCGACGAGATACACTTTTCCCACAGAATTCGATCGAGCCATTGAGGTTGTTGCAGTTGCCTTGCGGCAGAATACACAATAGAAGTAGTTCATATTCTGATACAAAACGTCCCGCGTTGTCTGTAGGGAATGTCACCGGGACGGGTAGATGGAAGGAATCGTTGAGAACCATGAGCGTGAAAGTGCAATTTTTGCCCGACGATGTGACGGCCACGGCGGAAGTGGGCGAACCGTTGTTAGATGTGGCGAAGCGGGTGGGAATCGATATTCCGACGGGGTGTTTGATGGGGTCTTGTCACGCTTGCGAAGTGGAACTTGACGGCGAAGCCATTTGTTCTTGTATCAGTGCGGTTCCGCCGGGAAAAGACGAAATTACTATCGATCTCTATATCGATCCGACTTGGTAATCGCGGATTGAATTAGAGTTTTACTGCATATTTCGTGAATTTTGTCAATCCCAGGCTTGTAAAAGTTTTCTGAACCATCAAGGGCGATCGGGGATACATCTGAACTGTTGTGAACGTCCTGAATGGGGACTTTCCGCTTGACACTCGCCAGCATCTCCAAGATGCCGGGGATCTGGAGAGACGGGCTTCACTGCATTTGCAGTACACTCGGACTAGGCGATCGCTCCCTTCAAACGTTTATGTCTGTTGTCACCCCGTCTCAACCCCTCAGTTTCGAGTCCTATTGCAGTTTCGACGACGGAACCGCAACCCGTTACGAACTCGTTAACGGTCGTTTGAAGGCAATGAATCCCCCCAGTATTCAACATATTGTCGTGGCCAAATTTCTCGAACGGGCGATCGATGCTGAAATTCAGCGGTTGCAGCAACCGTGGATGTGTCTTCGGGAAGCGGGAGTGCGGACAGGGTTTGCCAAGTCGCGGTTGCCCGATTTGATGGTTGTCGCCGCCGATGCAGCGAAGGGACTGTGGCAACAGTCGGCGATATTGCAGGTGACGCCGTTGTGGGTGGTGGAAATCGTCAGTCCGAGTTCGGTAGAAGAGGATTATCGGTACAAGCGATCGGAGTACGGGGCGATCGAAGTTCCCGAGTATTGGATTGTCGATCCGTTAGAGGCGAAAGTGACGGTTTTGTATCTCGAAGCTGGGTTTTACGAGGAAGCGGTGTTTGGTGGTGAAGTGGCGATCGCATCTCGTTTGTTTCCCGAACTTCAACTGTCAGTCAATGGAATTTTAAACGCTAAAAGTTGAGAATTTTCCTTGTCCCCTTGTCCCCCCTCAACTTCTTCGTCTCTCTTTCAACAAATAAGCGATCGTATCGCCACGTCCTTTCACAAATAACTTCCCGCGTTTCTCGAACACATAACGATGGCGGAGTCGTTCGTAAGTAACTCTCGTCACCTGAATACAACCGGGAATTCCTTGAGATTCCATGCGACTGGCTAAATTCACCGTATCGCCCCAAAGGTCATAACTGAACTTGTTCAGTCCGATAACGCCAGCGACGACCGGTCCAGTATGAATTCCCACCCGTAGGATAATCGGTTCTCCGGTGTGGGCGCTAAATCGCGAGACTTCGTTCGTCATGGCTAAGGCTAATTCTGCCACGGCTTCGGCGTGGTCGTCTCGACGTTCGGGGAGTCCGCCGACGACCATATACGCATCGCCGATGGTTTTGATTTTTTCGAGTCCTCGTTCTTGCGTGAGGCGATCGAAAGCAGAGAAAATTTCGTTAAGCATTCGGACTAGCTCGGACGGCGGACTATTGGCGCACAGTTGTGTAAAGCCGACGATATCGGCGAACAATACGGTAACGTCCTCGAACCGTTGTGCGATCGCCGCCCCCACTTGACGATATTCGTTGATGCGCTGCTTGAGGTCTTTGGCGATCGCTTTGGGGAAAATATTCAACAACAGCCGTTCGGAGCGCTCTTGAGCGGTGCGTAAGGCTTCTTCGGCTTGTTTGCGTTCGGTGATATCGCGAACAAAAGCACAAATATACTGACGACTGTTAAATTCAATATAATTGAGACTCAAATCCACTGGAAAAATTTCGCCATCGCAACGCTGCATCCGCGTTTCAAAGGCGAAGGTTTTGGAGGTGCGAATACTGTCCCAAAAACTCGACCAGTCTCGAGGGTCGAAATCCGGGGCGATCTCGTAAAACTGCATCGTCAGCAGTTGAGTTTGGGGGTATCCCAACCCGTCGCAAGCGGCTTCGTTGGCGTAGACGAAGGTTCCCGAGGGTGAAATCCATAAGGCGGCGTCTGCGGCGCGATCGATGGCAAACTGGGTTAACTGTAGGGCGTCTCGGGCTAGTTTGCTGTCGGTGATGTCTTCCACCATCGCCAGGAGATACTGGACGCGATCGCTCTCGTCGTAAATCGCTGACAGGGTTAGCGTTCCCCAGAAGGTGGAACCGTTGCGGTGACGATAGCGCAGTTCCAGTTTTTTGGGGAGTGAATTGTCTCGCGTCAAGGCTTCGTTAACGGCGTCTTCCCATTCTCCCGAGGCGATGGACTCTCGAAACGACTTTTCCGAAAACGTGACGTCCGATTCCCCGAGCATCCGTTGTAAGGCGGGGTTGCTGCGAACGATGTTTCCGCGAACGTCCAACAGGGCGATTCCGATGGCGGCTTCGCGAAAAATGGCGTCGAGTTGGCGTTCTCGTTCGTGAAGGTGTTTTTGGAGCGATAGCTGCTCCCATAGCTGAAGTTGCAGTTCGCGATCGCTGTTTTTCAACCGGGCGGTACGCTGCTGTACCATGAGCTGAAGTTGTTCGTTGGCCGTTTGTAGGGCGAGTTCGGCGCGATGGCGTTGGGTAATCTCGACGCCGTAGAGGTTCGCCGTGTCGGAGGAACTCGGAACCACGGTAAACTCAAAGCAGCGATGCTTGATGGGAACTTCAAAGGTTTGTGTCGTTTCTGTATCGATGGATGTCGCGATCGCCCTTCGCCACAAATGAGGAACGCGATCGCCGGTGGCGTCCTCTCGTCCCTCAAACAAGGCTAAACTGGCCGGATTCGCATACTGTAGAATTCCGTCGCGGCTGACTTGTAAAACAGGATAGGGATTTTCGCGAGCAGACGGAATGGAATTGGCGATCGGCTCTAAACGCTCGAATTTAGGCATCGTTCAGGTTTGGGGCGCAGCGCACGGGCGATCGATCCTCGCTGTTGGGAAATACTGCAAGCCAAAGCACCCTACTATGTGGCTTTCCGACGGTCGTTTTGTACCGTCTGTTTACACTTTACCTCGAATTTCTAAGAGGGCGGTTTTCAGTGAAGGCGGATTGTAGCCGAGGGCGTAGGCTTTGGAACTGTCTAAGGCGACGTCGCGAGGGCGAGGGGCAGCCATTTTAACGTCGGCTTGACGACAAGGCTCGATTCGGGCTCGTTCGAGTTGGAAAACCTCTTTTAACAGTAGTCCGAATTCGTAGCGAGAAATCCGCTCTCGCCCCCCTAAGTGTAGGATACTCATACCCGTGTCGAGAGCGATTAGCAATCCCTTCGCCGCCGTCTCGCCGCTGACGGGGGTACGAAATTCATCGACGAATAGTTTGAGTTCTCGTCCGTCTCGCATCGCACTCAGGAACGGTTGGATGAAGCTACTCGCCGTTGGAGGAACGCAACCGAACATTAACGGCATTCGGCAGACGGTCGCGATGGGGTAACGTTGTAAGATCTCCCGTTCGGCGATCGCTTTGTGTTCGCCGTACAGGTTTATCGGACAAACCGCGTCGGTTTCGGTATAAGGGGAGCGTTCGCCATCGAACACCTGTTCGCTGGAGGTAAAGATGAAGGGAATCGAGCGATCGCAGCAGATTGTTGCTAGTGTTACTGACGCCGTCACGTTGACCGCGTAAGACAGATCTGGGTGCGTTTGGCAAAAGTTGGGACTCGATACGGCAGCGGTGTGAACGACAGCGTTGGGGCGCACGGTCTCGAAGATTTCGCGTATCGATCGTTCGTCTGTGAGGTCGAGCCTTATCATATCTACCCCTTTTATGTCAAGGGCATGGGTGTAATAGGTTCCGCTGATGCGTACGTCAGAAAGTTGCCAATTTTTTCGGGCGAGTTTGCAGAAATTCCATCCGAGAAAGCCACTCGCTCCCGTCACTAATACTGTTTTCACGGTTCAGATTCCTTCATTCTTTCAATAGCTCCTGTTTTCAACTTTTTAGCATAAAATATATAGCAACCCTAAATCAGTTGTATAACAAAATTCAGACAACAAGAAAATCGGAAACGGAGAATGGGAAATCTAATTTTTTTCTGGCGTTTTTATTTTGGATAACTCATTGGGGACTGCGATAGATTACAGAAATGAATAAAACGATTTGGGGTTTGGCGATCGCGATCGCAGCCATATTTTCAATTTTAATGCCTATTGTTTTAATTTGTTTAGATTTGCCATTGTATTTCGATCGCGTTTTCGATTTATTTGGCTTTTTTGTCTCAATTTTTATAGCAGGTTTGGGGTATCGAACAATAAAAAGTTTAAAATATTTTTCGATCCGATCGATTTTACCGACTGTATTGCCATTTTTAACGCTTTTAGTTTTTCTATTTATAACGACTGAATTTTCTCAAGTCAGTCGAGATTATATCGCTTATCAAAAAGCAGCCGAAGCCCTCATTGAAGGAGGCGCACTTTACGCCGATCGCGCTCAACTCTATATTTATCCACCACTGCTCGCACAACTTTTGGCAAACGGCTATCGAGCGATCGCTTTTTTCTATGATATTTTTGGCGCTCCCCAAGAACTTCCCGCGTGGGATGCCGTATTTTATATTTATCAATGCCTTCAATACTTCGCGATCGCGATCGCTTACTTTTTATCGTTAAAATTCGTGCGAGATATTGGTTTTCGATCCCGTTTCTTTTCAAAAATGTTGGTAACAGCAACATTTATTATCAACGAACCACTCTATCGAACCTTTCACTTCAATCAAATCAATATCTGGATTCTCAACGCTTTTTTAATGGGGATCGTTTTGCTGCAAAACCGCGCGATCGCGTCGGGAATTGCCGTAGCGTTAGGAGTTCATTTAAAAATTTACCCCATTTTACTCGCTGTACCGTGGGCGATCGCTCGCACTCGAACAGCGATCTTAAGTGGAATTTCAACCTTTTTTATCGTTTTATTTTTTCAAACCCATCAAGCGAGTAACTTGAGCGTATGGCAGGATTTTTTAAATTATATCTCTCGAGGAGTTGAAAAGCCAACCGCTTATCGCAACAACAGTATTTATAGCTTAGTTTATAATAGTTTCAAAAGTCTATTGCGTATTTTGGGAATTCCCAACGAAACAGACTGGGTGTTTCAAGCGATCGATACTTTCGTTGCGGTTCTAACCTTTCTTATTATTCTCGAATTTTGTCGCCGTTTAATACAACGAGAAAAACAATATAAAATTTTACGAAGCAACCTCAACGAGACGAGCTGTGCGATCTATCGAAATTACGGACATTCACTCGACGCGATCGCCTTAAGTTTGTTAATCTCTCCCTCGGTCTGGGTTCATCACTATGTCATCGCCGTTCCCCTCGTTCTCTGGGCGATCGTCACACAATATAAATATCGCCCTCAACTCCCTTGGCTGGGAACGTTCCTCATTATCGGATTGCCGACCTTCGATATTTTTCCATTAAGCTACCATCGACTTCTCGGGACAGTTCTATTACTTTATATCACCTCTCCTATCTCGACGAGCTACTATTTTCAGCAAAATCCCAAGCTAAGATAGATAAATTAGACCTAAAAAAACGAACCCTAACTTTCGGCGATCGCTTGCCCATGAAACCACTTCCAATTCTCGTCATCGTCCACCAACCCACTTCCGATACCGGCCGTGTCGGTGCGTGCTTGCAAGAAATGGGTTACGATCTCGACGTGCGGATTCCCGCTGTCGGTCAAGCACTTCCCCCAACCCTCGATCGTCACAGCGCCACCATAGTTTTCGGCGGTCCCATGAGCGCCAACGACGATAACAAATTGCTCCACATTCGCCAAGAATTGCACTGGATTCCCGTCGCCTTGAACTCGAGAAAGCCGTTTTTAGGAATTTGTCTGGGGGCGCAACTGCTGGCGAGAGTTCTCGGCGTCAACGTCTCTCGCCACCCCGATAATTTAGTCGAAATAGGGTACTATCCTATTGAAGCGACCCCAGAAGGGCGATCGCTCCTCGGGAATTTATCCTATGTCTATCAATGGCACAGCGAAGGGTTCGAGATTCCCCCCGGCGCCACACGACTCGCCACCGGAGAACGATTTCTCAACCAAGCTTTCTGCTACGAAAACGCCTACGCCTTGCAATTTCACCCGGAAATGACACGCAGCATCCTCGCGCGATGGCTGGCGTCAGGTGCTTCCCAACTCAGCCAACCCGGAGCGCAATCGGGACATCTCCACCGACGGGGATACCGACGCCACACCGTCGCCGTCAACCAGTGGCTCGAGCAGTTTCTTCCCCAATGGTTGAATTGCGCGATCGCCAATTGCCAATCGCCAGTCACCACTTGATACGAAATCCGAATCTCAAATACTGGTTTTGACCGACCTGAAAAGTCTCTCTATCCCCCCAACCGTCCCCCCAACCCCCCTTTGAAAGGGGGGCGAAGGGGGGATGTGGTGAAGACTTCTTGAAACCTAGCCGATCGGAAAAGGATAGAGTATGAGTTTTGACAAACGACTTCATGTCGGGGGGCAAACTCAGCTCCTTAACCCCCATCTGTTCCGAGGTGGGGGTTTGGGCGTCGCGATTTTCGTTCAATCGTAAAAAAAACGATCGGGTAAATCAATCTTAGATTTCCGATGTTCTTCAATTGCGGCCTCGCGAATATGTTGCATTTGGATAGGAATTCCCTCAACGGCTGCGCGAAACGCCGCATCTAAGGCTAAGTTAGCAATGACTCCACCCGTAGCGCTCAACTCAGCTAACGTTTGATAGTTTAACCCTTGCGTCGGGGCTTCCGACGGAAAAGCCCGTTGCCAAATTCGTTTGCGTTCGGACAACGCCGGAAATGGAAATCGAACGATAAACTTCAACCGACGCTCGAAAGCACTATCGATCGAACTGTAAAGATTCGTCGTCAAAATCGCCAAACCCGGATAAGTTTCCATTCGCTGTAACAGATAGCTGATTTCTTGATTTGCATAACGATCTTTGGCCTCTTTCACTTCCGAGCGTTTTCCAAATAGGGCATCTGCCTCATCAAACAAAAGAACCGCTCCCGCCCGTTGTGCGATATCGAAAACCTCTGCTAGATTCTTTTCTGTTTCCCCAATATATTTACTAATCGTGCGACTGAGATCGATCCGGTAACAGTCGAGGTGGAGTTCTTTCGCAATAATTTCAGCCGCTGTCGTTTTACCGGTTCCACTCTGACCGCTAAACAGAGCTGTAATCCCCTGTCCCCGATTCGATCGCTTTTCAAATTGCCATTGATGGTAAACTTTCCAGCGTTGGCGAACGTAATCGACAATATTTCTGAGAGTTTTAAGCTGTATTTCTGGCAGCACTAAATCTTCCCAGGTGAGGGAAGTTTCTGCACGTTCGGCGAGGGCGTCGAGGGGCGGACGGCTTTTTTTTTGAATTTCTCCGCGTAGATAGTGTTCGAGTTCGGCGTCGTCTTGAGTGAAGCCCAGAGAATCTCGACAGAGATGTTGGATCGTACTCGGACTCGGATGAAATTGAGTGGCGAGGGTATCGATTCGATCGAGCAGACGATCGCCTAAATGAATTTGCCAAAGTTGTTGGCGTTCTTGAAGGGTGGGTTCGGGAATTTCGAGAGTTCGCGTTTCCGGCGAGGCTAAATTGAAGTCGCGATCGCTTAAGAGAACGGCGGGGGTGTCTCGCTGAGAGAGGAAAAAGACCAAGTCGGGGACGTTCGGCAACTCGCGAGAAACAACATCGTGAGTATCGAGGAGTAACAAACTGCCATTTAAGCGTTCTTCTCGTTGCCAACGCCGATACCACTTCGAGAGTGCGACGGGATCTTTGGGAAGGGCAGCGATCGAAATCAGTTTTCCGGGGCGTTCGAGGCGGCGACAAGCGGCGGCCGCAATTTCGCGTTGCGTCAGGCGATCGCTACCATAGAGTCGCACGAACCCTGTGGAACTGTCGAGAAAGCGCGTCAGTTGAGTCACTACCACGTCGTGACTCGGTGGGAGGAGCGTTTCAGGAAAAGCCGTCAGGCGTTCGGCTTGTCGATCGAGCCGGACATCGTGATAGTTTTCTCCCATGAGATAGTTGAGAATGCACTCTGGCATCATCAATCGCCGCAGAGACACGGGATCGTGACTGCGAGCATCGAGTTCGATGAGTTGCCAATATCGCAGGGGCGATTCCGGTAATAAATTCGACCAATTGCCGAGCGGTTGCAGAGCCAGGGCAAGGCTAAAAGTTGGATAAGTGAGTTTAGTGTTGTGCTGGAGGCGAGCGCAATGGTTGCCAAAATCCGGCCAGAGTGCGTCCGCCGCACAGAGAGCCAGGACATCGCGATCGAAGCGTCCGAGTCCAAAGGTTCGACAGATCCGTTCTAAAGCGGGTAAAGATTCAGTCTCTTCAGAAACGGGTGGTGCCGATACCTTGGGGAGGTGAACGGTTTCACCTTCGAGGCGTTTGAGTATAGTTTGCCGCACACTGCGGGCAGCCTCGATGAGGGTGTCGCGGTCTCGCTTGCGTGCCGCTTCAGACTTCATAGGTGCTAAGGTAATTAAAATTTAGTTCGATTTTATCCTTTTCGATCGAACAGGAGGATCGTTTTGAGCGATTTCGAGTTTTTTCCGAAGCCCAAGCCGAAAAGCGACATTCCCATGTCTCCCCAGGACGAGGGGGAAGAGAACGAGGTTGAGGAAGAGAGCGATCGAGAGGACATAAGTGCTTCTGAGGGTTGGCAGTCGGTCGAAGAGAGTCCCGAAGACGCGACACCGCCTCCGTCGTTGGAGGAACTCGAGCAGATGGGAATGGTGGACGGCTGGGGATGGCTCCCAACGGGGATTGAAAGTGACGAGAGTTCTGAAGAGTCTTCTACTGAAGGGGACTCGAGCGAAGCCATCTCTCCTGAGTCTCTTCATCCTCAAACCTCTCAGTTTCCCTCGATTGAAGAACCCGAACCGGTAGAAACTCTCGATGACAACTGGTTCAGTTGGACGGGAGATGAGGCAAGGGAGGAAGAGCCGCCAGAGGAGGTTCGCGGGAACGAACGCTCTGTGACGTCTCAAGCACCACCCCTTCCCACGGAGGAAGCATCTGAAGCGTTAGCAAGAGTCGAGGGTGAAGAAACTGACAAAACGCCACGTCTTGAGTCTTCCGTTCTCAGGGTTCGATCGGATGTGGAGGCTTCTCATCACAAGTCGTCTCAGCCCGGTTTAGAAAGCTCCAATCAATCGAATTCTAAAACGCCTCAAGAAGAAACGTCAGAAGAATTTATAGAGTATCCAGTGGTATTGGATCACGGAAATCATTCTCAAGAAGATCTCAGAGAAAGAACTTTTTCCCAGTTATTTCAGATTAGCTTGGAAGAGGCAGAAGCTCTTCAAAACCGTTTGAATTCCAGATTGTCGGATCGATCGTCAGAGAGCGTAAACGTTGAAGAAAACCTAGCAACTATAAGATCCTCCATAGCTAGAGAGATTTATGAAGAAGGAAGAGCAAATTTACTAGGAATCGATCGAGAAACTCTTCTGAACGAGCCACAATTTGAAAGCTTTAGGCAGCTCCCAAATCCAGAGGAGGATGCAAAAACACCAGAACGTTTTCCTCGTGGCGATTTTAATGCCTACTACTCACCCATGGGACTTCATTGGAGAGCCGCAATAAGTTCCAGATATGAAGAATGGACAGGAGAAATAACGTTTAATGACGCAATGATCCCGACCTATCCCAACTTGTTACGGCAGATCGAGGCTGGATTGCTTAGAGAAAAGGCATTATTAGAACACAATCTTAGTGATAATAATATTAATAGACTTTTAGGAAGTGATGCTTTAAATCACCCTCAACGATATACACAACTTTTGAGGATTAGTAATCTCCTTCTTGAGAATCTATCTGAAGAGGAGCTACAGAACTTTAGTCTTCTAGAAAATTACGAAGAGACTACGCTCGACGATGGGTCTTCGCAAAACAAGGTGATAAGAAAAATTTATTAAGTAAAGCAAGACAGAAAGCGCATTCGCATATTTTCAAAATTTATAAAGCCATAAGCTTGACGCTTTATCAGTTTAAGACGATTATTAATACCCTCCATAACACCATTGGTTGTTCGGCTCAAGAAATAATTACATATTGTGTTAAGATGATTGCGAATTGTCTTGACAGCATCACCATAAATACTCTGTGCTTTACACAACCATTCTTTAAATTTATTTTTTCCGCTCTCTGGGTCTTGAGTTGTTTCATAAATTTCTCTAAAATCCTCTTTAAGCTGATAAGCTTTTCGTAAACGTTTTGACTGTTTTAAAACGGCCTCTAATTTTTCCAATCCCTCTTCTTTTAAGTCTTTTTGGTTTTTCAGCAATAACCATTTTGCTCCTTTGATTTTGATTTTAAACTTCACCTGCTTTCGGATTTTATTTAGATTGTCATTCACCGCTTTCATAACGTGAAATCTATCGACGACAATTTGGGCATTGGGAAACACTTTTTCGATAAGCTTTGGAAATCCTCCCCACATATCTACACTGACTTCTTCGACTGCCTCTCTGACCTCTAACGGTTGCTGTAGAAGAACTTCAGCGATTTCTTCTTGTTGGTGAGAGTCGATGACTTCTATCAATTCTCCTTTCTCTAAATCGCTCACTACCGTCACAAATTTTTTGTGACCTTTATGTTTTGCTATCTCGTCCAAACCCAACCTTTTTACTTGTCCCCAATTTACTTTTTTTTGCGTTCGTATACCTGTTGATGAATTCCATTTACCTGATGCCAAGACAAGTCTTCTTCTCTTTTAACTTGCTCGACGCTACTAGCGATTACTCGCTCGTAAATATATTCTTCGTACCGCCTAGTAAACCTTCGACCAGTTTCAATAAAGTCTAGTTCTTCTGTAAAGTATTGTTGGCATTTTTTACAGTAAAACTGACGCCGTGGTATTTGCAAATATACGAGTTGACCCGAAATGGGCAAGTCTCGAACTCTAACGGTTCGTGTTTGGTTAAGTTCGCCCGTCTTTTTGCCACAATGAGGACAGGCAACTTCCTCTTCTCTAAAGCCTAGCTGCAAAAATATTGCTTCGCGTTCCCTGACCACGCTTCTCACTCTTACTTTGGGTAAGTTGATTAAGTCTTCTACAAAAAAGTTCATCTTTAGATCCGCCTGCATTTGTTTTCTATTATACTATTATCACCTCAAACTCCGAAGACCCTCGACGATTACGAGCAGATGATTCGCGATCGATTAGCTCCTCAAGATCCTTCAAATATTAACGAGGATCCGATCGATCGACTATCGATCGATCCAACTTTTTTAAGCGAAGACAGCGATCGCTTTCCACAAGTTCAAAGGATTGCTACGCAACTCAACCAATTAAGTCCTGAAGAATTCACGCTTTATCAACCGATCGCCGAACGATTCGCGGTTGAAGGAAATCTATATCTCCTTGAAGAATCCCTCGGCATTTATACACAAAGCCGAGACTACGTTAGAACGCTGATCGAAAATCCGGAAATAGAGATAGAAGACTTTCCTATCGAGCAACTGTTGAGCCTAGAGTCAGAAGAAGAAGAGTCTGAGCCTCAAGGCTTCTTCAGGCGTGGACTACAATTCTTTAAAGATCTTCTTGACTCAATCTTGCAATCTCCTAGATATGCTCCTGAAATTCTAGGCGAACTCTGGGAGTTAGTTGAAGAACACTGGCCGATGATGGCGGGTATCGCTGTAGCAATTATTGCTGCCGAAATGGGCGTGGGTTTGTTAGTGGGAATCCCCGAACCAACAGGTCTCTCAAAAGCGCTCGCAGTTTTTTTACAGATTTTTCTTTTTACCGTCTTAGGTGTTTCATTTTTTATTTCTATTACGCAGGGAGTAATAGAATTGACCAGTTGGCTGGAAACTGCAGCTGAAGCCAATGGAGATCCTGAAAAAATAGCTAAAGCATCTCGGCATTTTTTATGGCTGATCTTTTACACTTTAACGGCGCTGCTATCTAATCAGGCTATCAAAAAACAGCTTGCCCCAGAAAAGCTCCGAGCTTTACAAGCAATGTTACAACGTTCCGGGCCGAGTCACCCTCGCCTTCCCGAGCATTATGCTGGGGTAACACTGAATACATATCGCCATCCCAACGATCCGAATCACGTTCTCGTTCGTGTTGAAAGCTCTTCGCCATCAAATCGACTTCTATTCGATCCTCGCCAACCTTTCAATCCATCAAGACATCCAGGATCTGGTGGTCCTCCTTCTTCAGGATCTGGTGGTTCTCCTTCTTCAGGATCTGGAGGATCTGGTGGTCCTCTTTGGAATCCTGGTGGTTCTCTTTGGAATCCTGGTGGTTCATCTCCTGATGGTAGACCGTTTTTCCCTCCAATTGTCTCTTCTGGGGGTGGGGGTATCCAGCCAACACAACCCGGATCCTCATCACCTCCGGGCAGTAGTCTAGGCGATATTGTAGGATCTCAGCCGGGAACTCGTCCAACTGAACAACCTCCGATTGTAGGACCTCAGCCTCAACCCCTCCCTGAACTTCAGCCGGGAACTCGTCCAACTGAACAACCTCCGATTGTAGGACCTCAGCCGGGAACTCGCCCAACTGAACAACCTCCGATTGTAGGACCTCAGCCTCAACCCCTCCCTGAACTTCAGACCAACCCTCGACCTTTCGCCGACCCACCACCTGAGCGTCAGCCACTCAATGTTGCTCCAGCTCCCACTCCAACAACAGAAACAGATTCAGACACTTCGACAACAGAAACAGAAACAGATTCAGACACTTCAACAACAGAAACAGAAACAGATTCAGACACTTCAACAACAGAAACAGAAACAGATTCAGCTTCGATCGATTTTGAACCTTTGACTAAGCTGGTTTCTGAAGTTTTAGGTATTTCTATAGCTTCTGAAGCTGAGATCCAAGCGATCGCCAATGGAGAGGTACTCAACGACGAACAGATTGGCCAGTTAGTCCGCCATGCCGGAAGTTGGAAGAATGTTCTCAACAACTATGTAATGTACCGTGGATTGATGCAACAGATAATTGATTACCGAACTCAAGCTGTAGCAGAAACGGCGAATAGCATACTAGATAATTCACAGCTTATAAACGATCCAGATCTTCTAGATAAAATCCAGATATTGTTAACTGAAGATTCAAAACTTAGCCTTCATTCTTTGGTCAGCCTGGTGGCGGCGGGCAGTACTGAATTCACTTCTGACTACGATATCACCGCTTCGGCTCCAGCAGGCTTTGAAGCTTTAGAGATCTATGTCGTCGAACTATTTAATGAATTGTTTAGACAGCAATGGGGATTAGAATCGGGTACAGTTTTCGACACGAATGTCTATACTTCTGGGCATATGCGTCCCGAGGCATTTTTTGGAGATGGCAGAAAGTTATATTTAGTCAACCGGATCGTTCGGTTGTTAGATGAAATTGGTAACCGAGAACCTGGCATAGAAGAACGGCAACAGATTAATTCGATCGTCTCTGAAATCGATGGATTAAGAAACGTCCAAAATGACACAAGGCTACCTCTCTTGGAGGAAAGCAATTTTGATGAGTTTTCTAGGCAAGTCCGCCCACTACAAGGAGAATTGGAAAAGGCTGTAAGGCAACAGTATCTAGACAGCAAGCAAAGATATGGTGCTGGACCCGAGTTTGACGAACTCTCTTATGTCATGTCTCTCGTTCACATGAGAGAGTTTTTGAATGAGGCAAACCCAGGAGAAACAGCATCGACTGATTGGACTTATGTAGAAGAACGTATGACGAGAAATGAAGTACCAGAAATGTTACGAGAACAAAATAGAGCGCAGCTCTATCGAGCTGGTCAAATTCACGACGAACTCAGGGAAGAACGTACAAGAAAAATCAGCGAACTGCGCCGGGAACGTCCCAACGATACAGATGAAAACCTGCGCTTGATGGCAAATAACTTACTGTATGTGGAGTATTTAAGGAAAGTCAGAGACAAATTAGCCGAAATTCGCCGCGAGGAAAAGGCTGGCGCATCCCTCGAACAGATCCAAAGATCGAGGTTCGAGTTGCAAGAACTTCAGAGCCGCGCGCTGTTTTTTGCGAACGAAGCCTATATGACGGCGATCGCTGCCGAGCAAGTCGTCCTCAACCAGCAAATGCGCTTGAACGTTAGACTGCCTACACCTCAATATTTAGCGTCTATCAACGAGCAAATGGCATTTATTGGAGAGCAAATTGCCCACTATGAAAATAACTTCGGTCGTGCTTTGTGGAAAACTTCCAAGTATGTTGATCGCATCATTTTCGCGATCAAAACAATTCAAGAACAGACGGAAGGACAGGCTTTGAGTGAAGTGATAGAAAGAGTCGAGCGTTTGAAACCGCTCGTCCAAAGGTTACTTTATGAGGTTAAAAAGAGTAAGGATGAAAAACTTCAAACTGATGAGGCGAAAGATGAAGAAGCTGAATCTATAGCTCGAGAAAACTCTGATATCCTAGGTTCAAATGCATCAGAATGGAGACGCATTTTGTTAGACTTACAAATTGATGTTAATCTTGAAGCTGGGGAGTATTTCATAAATAATCCAAATTCCGACTGATCTAAAACGAGAAATCATAAAATGCTATACCATCACTTTCAGTGTCTAAACACATTAACGAGTCATTCAAGGGGAGTCCAAGCCTTAGCGCTCAGTCCCGATGGGAGATTCTTGGTGAGTGGGGGTTCGGATGCAACGCTTAAATTTTGGAACCTTCCCAGCGGACAGGAACAACAAACGTGGAAAATTCATCGAAATATTGTCGCGACCATTGCCTTGAGTCCAGATGGAAAAACCCTAGCTAGTGGCAGTCGGGACGAAACGGCTAAGCTAGTCGATCTCCAAACGGGAGAAATCCAACATACACTCAGAAGCTTAGGGGAACAAGGTCGTCCTCAAATTGCCTCAGTTGCCTTTAGCCGTGACAGCAAAATTCTGTACATGGGAACTGATGGAGGCAACGGTTCCTATTGGGATGCTAATACGGGGCGATATTTAGGCGATCTGGGTTGGATTTCAAGAATGGCAGTCAGTGCTGATGGTAGACTTCTAGTTGGCGCTTATATAGACGATTTAGTGATAAACGATCCGAAAAGTGGCCAGACTAAACAAACTTTAGGAACTAATCTAGATGTCATTTCAGCAGTAGCAATCTCTCCAGACAGTTCGATAATTGCGAGCGGACATCATAATGGAGAAATTCACCTATGGAAAACTCAGTCAGCTCGAAAACTTACCACTTTGACAGGACATTCTGGCGTAGTTGAAACCCTAGTTTTCAGCCCAGATGGAAAACTTTTAGCCAGTGGCGGAGAAGATACAACGATTAAGTTGTGGGATCTCAAGACTCAAACGGAAATCTGCACTCTTACGGGTCATACAGAAGATGTGATGGCTCTGGCATTTAGTCCAGACGGCAAACTTTTAGTGAGTGGGAGTTTGGATAAAACCCTTAAAATTTGGGGAGCGGCTTGAACCACTCAAACGACTACAGATGCTATACCATCACTTTCAGTGTCTAAACACATTAACGAGTCATTCAAGGGGAGTCCAAGCCTTAGCGCTCAGTCCCGATGGGAGATTCTTGGTGAGTGGGGGTTCAGATGCAACGCTTAAA
>NZ_KB235962.1:221630-222909 GCF_000332355.1 Baaleninema simplex PCC 7105 | reverse complement strand
GGTGAAATTAATCTATGGAACACTCACTCAGGTCAAAACCAAGGTATTTTGAAGGGACATTCCGATACCGTTAAAGCCCTAGCGATCGCCCCCAACGGAAAGGTTTTAGCCAGTGGCGGAAACGAACGAGTCATTAAATTGTGGGATCTCGCCACTCAAACGGAAATCTGCACCCTCACCGGTCACACAGAATATGTGAAGGCTCTGGCGTTTAGTCCAGACAGCAAACTTTTAGTGAGTGGGAGTTTGGATGACACCCTTAAAATTTGGGGAGCGGCTTGAACCGCTCAAACGACGACAGATGCTATACCATCACTTTCAGTGTCTAAACACATTAACGAGTCATTCAAGGGGAGTCCAAGCCTTAGCGCTCAGTCCCGATGGGAGATTCTTGGTGAGTGGGGGTTCGGATGCAACGCTTAAATTTTGGAACCTTCCCAGCGGACAGGAACAACAAACGTGGAAAATTCATCGAAATATTGTCGCGACCATTGCCTTGAGTCCAGATGGAAAAACCCTAGCTAGTGGCAGTCGGGACGAAACGGCTAAGCTAGTCGATCTCCAAACGGGAGAAATTCAACACACACTCAGAAGCTTCAGGGAACAAGGCCATCCTCAAATTGCCTCAGTAGCTTTCAGCCATGACAGCCAAATTCTGTTCATGGGAACTGATGGAGGCCGCGCTTCCTATTGGGATGTCAAGACCGGACAACATTTAGGTTATTTGGGTTCAATGTCAAGAATGGCAGTCAGCGCTGATGGGAAGTTTCTGGTGGGTGCCTATCTAGATGACTTAAAGATAAAAGACCTAATTCGCGTGCGGGCCAAGCAGACTATGCCGACCAAGCAGACGATAAAGACACCTCAAAGTGTCATTTCATCTGTCGCCATCTCTCCAGACAGTTCGTTAACTTTAGGCGGACATAATAATGGAGAAATTTACCTATGGAACACTCACTCAGGTCAAAACCAAGGTATTTTGAAGGGACATTCCGATACCGTTGAAGCCCTAGCGATCGCTCCCAACGGAAAGGTTTTAGCCAGTGGCGGAGACGTCATTAAATTGTGGGATCTCGCAACTCAAGCGGAAATCTGCACTCTTACCGGTCATACAGGATATGTAATGGATCTGGCATTTAGTCCAGACAGCAAACTTTTAGTGAGTGGGAGTTTGGATAAAACCCTTAAAATTTGGGGAGCGGCTTGAACCACTCAAACGACTACAGATGCTATACCATCACTTTCAGTGTCTAAACACATTAACGAGTCATTCAAGGGG
>NZ_KB235962.1:219556-221530 GCF_000332355.1 Baaleninema simplex PCC 7105 | reverse complement strand
TTGAACCGCTCAAACGACGACAGATGCTATACCATCACTTTCAGTGTCTAAACACATTAACGAGTCATTCAAGGGAGTCCAAGCCTTAGCGCTCAGTCCCGATGGGAGATTCTTGGTGAGTGGGGGTTCAGATGCAACGCTTAAATTTTGGAGCCTTCCCAGCGGACAGGAACAACAAACGTGGAAGATTCATCGAAATATTGTCGCGACCATTGCCTTGAGTCCAGACGGAAAAACCCTAGCTAGTGGCAGTCGGGACGAAACGGCTAAGCTAGTCGATCTCCAAACGGGAGAAATCCAACACACACTCAGAAGCTTCGGGGAACAAGGCCATCCTCAAATTGCCTCAGTAGCTTTCAGCCATGACAGCCAAATTTTGTTCATGGGAACTGATGGAGGCAGTGCTTCCTATTGGGATGTCAAGACCGGACGATATTTAGGTTATTTGGGTTGGATGTCAAGAATGGCAGTCAGCGCTGATGGGAAGTTTCTGGTGGGTGCTTATCTAGATGACTTAAAGATAAAAGACCTAATTCGCGTGCGGGCCAAGCAGACTATGCCGACCAAGCAGACGATAAAGACACCTCAAAGTGTCATTTCATCTGTCGCCATCTCTCCAGACAGTTCGTTAACTTTAGGCGGACATAATAATGGAGAAATTTACCTATGGAACACTCACTCAGGTCAAAACCAAGGTATTTTGAAGGGACATTCCGATCTCGTTGGAGTCCTAGCAATTAGTCCCAACGGAAAGGTTTTAGCCAGTGGCGGAAGAGATCGAACCATTAAATTGTGGGATCTCGCAACTCAAACGGAAATCTGCACCCTCACCGATCACACAGGAAGCGTGAAAGCTCTAGCGTTTAGTCCAGACAGCAAACTTTTAGTGAGTGGGAGTTTGGATAAAACCCTTAAAATTTGGGGAGCGGCTTGAACCACTCAAACGACTACAGATGCTATACCATCACTTTCAGTGTCTAAACACATTAACGAGTCATTCAAGGGGAGTCCAAGCCTTAGCGCTCAGTCCCGATGGGAGATTCTTGGTGAGTGGGGGTTCAGATGCAACGCTTAAATTTTGGAGCCTTCCCAGCGGACAGGAACAACAAACGTGGAAGATTCATCGAAATATTGTCGCGACCATTGCCTTGAGTCCAGATGGAAAAACCCTAGCTAGTGGCAGTCGGGACGAAACGGCTAAGCTAGTCGATCTCCAAACGGGAGAAATCCAACACACACTCAGAAGCTTCGGGGAACAAGGCCATCCTCAAATTGCCTCAGTAGCTTTTAGCCATGACAGCCAAATTTTGTTCATGGGAACTGATGGAGGCAGTGCTTCCTATTGGGATGTCAAGACCGGACGATATTTAGGTTATTTGGGTTGGATGTCAAGAATGGCAGTCAGCGCTGATGGGAAGCTTCTGGTAGGTGCTTATTTAAGTGACTTAGCGATCGAAGACCTAATTCGCGTGCGGGCCAAGCAGACTCTGCCGACCAAGCAGACGATAAGTACACCTCGAAATGTCATTTCAGCCGTCGCCATCTCTCCAGACAGTTCGTTAAGTCTAAGCGGACATCACAACGGTGAAATTAATCTATGGAACACTCACTCAGGTCAAAACCAAGGTATTTTGAAGGGACATTCCGATCTCGTTGGAGTCCTAGCGATCGCTCCCAACGGAAAGGTTTTAGCTAGTGGCGGAAGAGATCGAACCATTAAATTGTGGGATCTCGCAACTCAAACGGAAATCTGCACCCTCACCGATCACACAGGAAGCGTGAAAGCTCTAGCATTTAGTCCAGACAGCAAACTTTTAGTGAGTGGGAGTTTGGATAAAACCCTTAAAATTTGGGGAGCGGCTTGAACCGCTCAAACGACTACAGATGCTATACCATCACTTTCAGTGTCTAAACACATTAACGAGTCATTCAAGGGGAGTCCAAGCCTTAGCGCTCAGTCCCGATGGGAGATTC
>NZ_KB235962.1:216931-219456 GCF_000332355.1 Baaleninema simplex PCC 7105 | reverse complement strand
TGGGATGTCAAGACCGGACGATATTTAGGTTATTTGGGTTGGATGTCAAGAATGGCAGTCAGCGCTGATGGGAAGCTTCTGGTGGGTGCCTATTTAAGTGACTTAAAGATAAAAGACCTAATTCGCGTGCGGGCCAAGCAGACTATGCCGACCAAGCAGACGATAAGTACACCTCGAAATGTCATTTCAGCCGTCGCCATCTCTCCAGACAGTTCGTTAAGTCTAAGCGGACATCACAACGGTGAAATTAATCTATGGAACACTCACTCAGGTCAAAACCAAGGTATTTTGAAGGGACATTCCGATACCGTTAAAGCCCTAGCGATCGCCCCCAACGGAAAGGTTTTAGCCAGTGGCGGAAACGAACGAGTCATTAAATTGTGGGATCTCGCCACTCAAACGGAAATCTGCACCCTCACCGGTCACACAGAATATGTGAAGGCTCTGGCGTTTAGTCCAGACAGCAAACTTTTAGTGAGTGGGAGTTTGGATAAAACCCTTAAAATTTGGGGAGCGGCTTGAACCGCTCAAACGACTACAGATGCTATACCATCACTTTCAGTGTCTAAACACATTAACGAGTCATTCAAGGGGAGTCCAAGCCTTAGCGCTCAGTCCCGATGGGAGATTCTTGGTGAGTGGGGGTTCAGATGCAACGCTTAAATTTTGGAGCCTTCCCAGCGGACAGGAACAACAAACGTGGAAGATTCATCGAAATATTGTCGCGACCATTGCCTTGAGTCCAGATGGAAAAACCCTAGCTAGTGGCAGTCGGGACGAAACGGCTAAGCTAGTCGATCTCCAAACGGGAGAAATCCAACACACACTCAGAAGCTTCGGGGAACAAGGCCATCCTCAAATTGCCTCAGTAGCTTTCAGCCATGACAGCCAAATTTTGTTCATGGGAACTGATGGAGGCAGTGCTTCCTATTGGGATGTCAAGACCGGACAACATTTAGGTTATTTGGGTTCAATGTCAAGAATGGCAGTCAGCGCTGATGGGAAGTTTCTGGTGGGTGCCTATTTAAGTGACTTAAAGATAAAAGACCTAATTCGCGTGCGGGCCAAGCAGACTATGCCGACCAAGCAGACGATAAGTACACCTCGAAATGTCATTTCAGCCGTCGCCATCTCTCCAGACAGTTCGTTAACTTTAGGCGGACATAATAATGGAGAAATTTACCTATGGAACACTCACTCAGGTCAAACTCAAGGTGTTTTGAAGGGACATTCCGATACCGTTGAAGCCCTAGCGATCGCTCCCAACGGAAAGGTTTTAGCCAGTGGTGGAGACGTCATTAAATTGTGGGATCTCGCAACTCAAGCGGAAATCTGCACTCTTACCGGTCATACAGGATATGTAATGGATCTGGCATTTAGTCCAGACAGCAAACTTTTAGTGAGTGGGAGTTTGGATAAAACCCTTAAAATTTGGGGAGCGGCTTAAGATACAGTGTAGAGTTAAGAGTGTAGAGTTGGGAGGAATAAGATGAGTCAAAGTCAGTGGAATTGCACGAACACGCTGTCTGGACATGAGGGAGGTGTCAATGCCCTCGTCTTGCGTCGAGACGGACGGTTACTGGTCAGCGGTAGCGAAGATACAACCATAAAATTTTGGGATATGCTGACGGAACAAAAAATACAAAGCTGGCAGATCCACAAACAGGCAGTCACGACACTGGCACTCACGAAAGATGGAATTTTTGTAGCCAGTGGAAGTGAGGATGGCGCGGTAAAGGTTACGGATATTCCTCGTGGAAAAATCAAGCATATCTCGGAACCTCGAGGAAGAATAACATCTATCCCGAAGAAAATTCCTGTGACGTCAGTTGTTTTCAGTCCAGACGATAAGATTGTATACCGGGGAAATTGCGAAGATCGAGTTTGTTCTTGGGAAGTTCAAACTGGCGATCTTAATTTTAAAAAGCTCGGTCATGTCTACGATCCTGAATCGATCGGTCTAGCTCGTATGGTCGTGAGTACAAATTCCTCCGTATTAGCCGGTATCGGTATCCGACTCAGAATCTTGGAAGTTTGGGATTTGGGGGAACCAAAAGACAAGCGGCGGTATTGTATGGCGATGAATCACGAGACCTCATCTCTCGCCATCACGCCCAACGGAGAAATTATTTTTATCGGAGACGATCGCGGTAACGTTCACATCTACAACACTCAAATTTTTCAAAAACTCTGTATTCTGGAAGGACATTCGGGTGTGGTTTGCAGCCTCGCCGTTAGTCCCGATAGAAAAGTGTTAGCCAGTGGGGGAGAAGATACAACAATTAAGTTGTGGAATCTCGAGACTCAAACTGAAATTTGCACGCTCAGCGGTCATACAGAAGCGGTGAAAGCGCTGACGTTTAATTTAGATGGAACCGGTTTAATCAGTGGGAGTCAGGATACAACTATTAAAATTTGGGGAGCTTGACAAGTATTGAAGCGTATAGAGTGAAGAAAAAGGTGCATCTCACTTTTGCACCCGGAACCCCACCCATCCTCCCCTTAGTAAGGGGAGGTGCCGAAGG
>NZ_KB235962.1:206891-216831 GCF_000332355.1 Baaleninema simplex PCC 7105 | reverse complement strand
TTCAAAGGGGGGGCGAAGGGGGGATAGGGGGCGAAGGGGGTGATGTGGTGAAGACTTCTTGAAACCTAGCTTCTCGGAAAAGAATGGAGTATCACGCCGACAACAGGGCGATCGCTCGCTTAATCCAAGCCTCGGCGTCGTGGCGATCGCGAAATGTCGCATCTTGCGCCAAAGCGTTGATGGCTTTCATCACCTCTTCGGGGCTGAATTTCAACGCCAACAACGTTATCTCTACGTCTTCTTGAATCTCCGCCGTCAATCCCGCCTCGGGAACCGTTTCTAACTGCACCCGCTGACGCCACTCCGAAAGTTTGCTGCGAAGCTCTAACGAAATTCGTTCGGCGGTTTTCTTCCCCACACCGGGGGTTTGCGAGAGAATTCGGTGGTTTCCCGTGACGATCGCCTGTACCAAATCCGACAGTTCCAAAGTATCGAGAAGCGCCAACGCCAGTTGCGAACCGACACCGCTAGCGCGAATCAGTTGGCGAAACAAATCTCGTTCGGCGACGCTTCCAAAGCCGTAGAAAACCGGACGATCTTCGCGTTGCTGCAAATCGCAAAACACTTGAAACGACTCCCCCAACGGCGGAAGGCGTCTCGCCAAGCGGGGTGTAATTTGCAGTTCGTAGCCGATTCCGTTGACTTCGACAGTCAGCATCGTTCGATTGGGTGTCGATACGTCAACGCTGGCGATCGAACCTTTAAGATAACTAATCATTCCACATCGTAAATTGCCAATTTTAGCGTTTTGATGACCTTGCGAACTCCCTGGTTTTGGCGATCGCTCTCCCTCCACTCTCACACCGCCCGAGATGTCTTTCGCGCCCTGTTTCTCCGCGACGAAATTTCCACGCTCTTAGAAAGTCCGACTCGCTGCGAAAATCCCGAACTGGCGCGGTTTTCCATTTGTGCGGGAAACCCTCGGGTTCTCGGGGGGAAACGACAACTCTATACCCCCGCGATCGGGGAAATTTTACCCTTTTTGGGACGTTTGCGCGATCGCTACTCCACCCCAGAACCCAATCCCAACATTTCCCACCTTCCCTTTATCGGCGGATGGTTGGGATGGTTGGGATACGATCTCGCTTGGGAAATCGAACGTTTACCCTACCGTCGCCGCGATCGTCTTCCCTTTCCAGTGGCGTATTGGTACGAACCCGAACGCTTCGCCATCCTCGATCGCCTCCAAGATACCCTATGGTTCGCCGCCTCCTCGCCGCAACAACTCGACGAAATGCAGCAACAATGGGAAACCCGAGACGAAGATGCGTTGGTTTTCCCGAAATCTCAGCCGACGAATTCCCCCATGACCTATCTCTCTTCCCAGGAAGATTACGAGACGATGGTGCGTCGCGCCAAAGCTTACATTCACGCCGGAGACATCTTCCAAACCAACCTCTCGCTACGGTTCGAGACACAAACCGCTCAGCATCCTTGGCAACTCTATCAAACCTTGCACGAAATCAACCCCTCACCTTTTGCCAGTTATTGGAATACGCCGTGGGGTGCGGTGGTGAGTTGTTCCCCGGAACGGTTGGTGCGTCTGCGCGACGGAATCGCCGAAACGCGCCCCATCGCCGGAACGCGCCCCCGTGGAGACACCCCCGAAAGCGATAAAGCCTTAGAAGCCGAACTCCTCGACAACCGCAAGGAAAACGCCGAACATATTATGTTAGTGGACTTAGAACGCAACGATCTCGGGCGCGTCTGTCGTTGGGGTTCCGTGCGCGTCAACGAGTTACTGGCGATCGAGCGCTACAGTCACGTCATGCACCTCGTCAGTAACGTCATTGGGGAAATGGAGACATCTCGAGATGCGATCGATCTGATACGCGCCCTGTTTCCCGGCGGAACCATCACCGGATGTCCGAAAGTCCGCTGTATGGAGATTATCGAAGAACTCGAACCCGTTCGTCGCAGTTTGTTTTACGGCTCCTGCGGCTATCTCGACATCCGAGGATTCCTCGATCTCAACATTCTCATTCGTACCTTACTGGTGTCTCGAGGGCGCGTCTGGGGACAAGTGGGGGCGGGAATCGTCGCCGACAGCGATCCTACCCGAGAATGGTTCGAGTCGCTCTCCAAAGCGAAGGCGCAATTAGCCGCTTTGAGAATTGAAAATTGAAAATTGAAAATTGATAACGGGGAACGATCTCCCCCTCTCCCTTTCTCCCCCTCTCCCCCTCTCCCTTTCTCCCCCTCTCCCTTTCTCCCCCTCCAAACTTACGGAACGGCGACAGTTTCCAGCAACCGCGCCACGATCGCGTCGCCTTTACGTCCCCCAGCGGGAATCAAACGGTGGGCGAGAACGTGAGGGGCGATCGCTTTCACGTCGTCGGGAATCGCGTAGTCTCGTCCTTCGAGAAACGCATAGGCTTGAGTGGCTTTTTGCAACGCTACCGCACCGCGCGGACTCACGCCTAACGTAATCTCGTCGTCGTCTCGGGTGGCGCGAACTAAGTTGAGAATATATTGCTGGAGCGGTGTCTCGACGGTAACGTTGCCGCAGGCATAGCATAAATCTCTCAATTCGTCAAGACTCAAGCAGGGTTCGAGTTTCCCCACAGGGACGCTGTGGTTAAGCTGTTGCAGCATTTGCAACTCTTCGGCTTCCGTGGGATATCCCAGCGACAGCGACAGGGTAAAGCGATCCATTTGTGCTTCGGGGAGGGGAAAGGTTCCCTGATATTCAATGGGGTTTTGAGTGGCGATGACGAAAAACGGTTGGGGAACGCCGCGAGATACGCCGTCAACGGTGACTTGTTTTTCCTCCATCACCTCCAGCAGGGCCGACTGGGTGCGGGGAGTGGCGCGGTTGATTTCGTCAGAGAGGAGAACGTTGGCGAAAACGGGGCCCGGAAGAAATTCAAAATCTCCAGTTCGGGGATTCCAGATGTTGGTTCCGGTGATATCCGTTGGAAGTAAGTCGGGGGTGCATTGAATGCGTTGGAACTTCCCGCCGATCGATCGCGCCAGAGACTTGGCCAACAGGGTTTTTCCCACGCCCGGAACGTCTTCGAGCAAAGCGTGTCCCCCCGACAGTAGGGCGACGAGAACTAACCGAATCGCGCGTTCTTTCCCGACAATAGTGCGACTGAGATTGTCTCGCAATCGCTCGATCGTTGCAGCACTCTCTTGCAGTTTCTCAGAAGCACTCATGGCAATTGATAGTTGATAATTGACAATTGATAATTAATAATTGACGGGGAACGGGGAACGGGGAACAGTGTCTTCCTTGTCTCCTTGTCCCCCTTTCTAGTTGGCTTCTGTTAGCAATACCAAGGGTTCGAGTTCGTCGTCAGATTGGGCGGAAACGTGGGCGGCGATGCGATCGCGAATTTCAGTGGCCAACAGTCGGTTAATCGTGCGAACGCTCGATCGCCCGTCGGCGAGAAAGAGAACTTCGTAAGTACGCTGAATCTTGTCCTGTCGCGTTTTGGGGTGGGTGACGGTTTTCTTCTTCTTACGAGTGTAGACCGACGGTTTTTCCGCACGCCCCCAGTAGAGTTTGTAAATGTAGCGATCGGGGTTTTGAACGAACTTCAGTGAGGGATGGTTGGGAATCTCGAGATGGAAGTTTCCGTCGTGGCTCCGAACAGTTTTGAAATATCCCCAATTTTTCTCTTCGCGGTTGAGGGCACGGCTGAGGGCTAACTTCAGTTGTAGCAGAACTTCGGGGCGATCGAGGGCTTCTCGGACGAGCATCATCATTTCGCAAACAGGCGCAGTAAACGAATGCGGACATATCTGCTGTTGAATGTAGCATTTTATCGCGATCGCGACTTTTACAGTCGCCAGTCACCAGTGAGGAGAACTCCCCACTCTTCCCTTTGCACTAAAGAAGCTCCCCTGCTCCTTCACGCTTCCCCACAAAAATGGCACAATGAGTAGAGACGACCTTTACAGAAGCTCAACCGACTATGGAAGTCGCAGATATCAAACGCGAAGTCGAACTGCTCTCCGATCGCCTGGGAAAAACCCAGGACTATCTTTGACCCGCCTGCACTGAAGGCGAAAATCGCGGATTTAGAGCAAATCGCCGCACAACCGGAATTTTGGGAAAACCAAGAGACAGCTCAGTCTACGCTTCAAGAGTTGAACGATTTGAAATCGAGCTTGGAGCAGTATCGAACCTGGCTCTCGAGTTTGGAAGACGCACAAGCAGTTCTCGATCTGTTAGAAGAAGACACGGACGAGGCGCTTGTAGCAGAAGCTGCGTCAAATGTCAAGCAACTCGATCGCGAGTTGGAACAGTGGGAACTGCAACAACTGCTGTCAGGACACTACGATAAAGGCGGTGCGGTGTTGTCCATCGACGCGGGCGCAGGGGGTACGGACGCTCAGGATTGGGCGGAAATGCTGCTGCGAATGTATACGCGGTGGGGCGAACAGCACGGCTATAAAGTCACGACAACGGAACTCTCGGAAGGGGGCGAAGCGGGGATTAAATCCGTCACCCTCGAAATTGAAGGCCGTTACGCCTACGGCTATTTAAAATCGGAAAAAGGAACCCATCGCTTGGTGCGGATTTCGCCGTTCAACGCCAACGGAAAACGCCAAACCAGTTTCGCGGGGGTGGATGTGATGCCGGTTTTAGACAGTTCGGTGACGCTGGACATTCCCGAAAAGGATTTGGAAATCACCACCTCGCGATCGGGGGGAAAAGGCGGTCAAAACGTCAACAAAGTTGAAACTGCCGTGCGCGTGGTTCATATTCCGTCGGGGTTGGCGGTACGCTGCACGCAGGAGCGATCGCAGTTACAAAACAAAGAAAAAGCCCTAGCGTTGTTGAAAGCGAAATTATTGGCGATCGCTGAAGAACAACGACTTCAAGAAATCGCTGATATTCGCGGCGATATGGTAGAAGCTGCTTGGGGAAACCAAATCCGAAATTACGTCTTTCACCCCTATCAAATGGTGAAGGATTTGCGAACTGGCGTCGAAACCAATTCCATCGACGACGTGATGAACGGCGATTTAGATGGGTTTATCGAAGCCTACTTGCGTCAAGACAGCCAATTAACTGACAACGGTGTCTCTACCTAAGCGATCGCCGCGATCGCTCGCCTCTCACCTTTGGAACCGCAAGGTTCGACGGTGGGGGGCGATCTTTATCGTGGCAGTTTTTGCAGTGGGGATGTGGGCGAACCGACGGGCGATCGTGGTTCCGCCGTTACAACCGGAACGTCCGACGACGGTGTATGTGGTGGCTTACGAGATTCTCGGTCAGCTCGGCCACAACAGCCTCGTATTACCGACAACAGAGGGATTTGTCGAATATTCCTTCGGCGATCGCGCGGTCTACGCGGAGAATAACAATGCTTGGCCGAGTTTGCTCAGAGCTGTGGTATATCCCACACCGGGGACGTTGGGGCGTCGCGCGATCGCCTGGGATGGCGAGGATATCGAAGATTTAAAACGACGGTTACAACAGGGAAATCGCGCCGAACGAGATGTGTTTCCGGTGGTGGCGAATCGCGATCGCGTCGAGGCGTTACTCGAACGACTCGATCGCCGCTACGACAGCAGTTTCGCCTCTCCCCAGTACAACCGTGCAGTGGGCTTGTATTTCGTTCCCGACGCTGAGTCGTACTGGGCGTTCAATACCTGCAACCATAGCGTCGTCCGTTGGTTAGAGGCGTTAGGTTGCTGCGTTCGCGGTTCGCCGATGTGGGGACAGGTCGAGGCGACGACACCAAAACCTTGTTAAACGAGACTTTACAAACCTTAATGTTGTGTTACAATTCGTAACAACGACAGGGCTGCAATAGGTGGGCTTGGTCTAGTGTCCCGCCTCAGTCATGTTGGGTAATCTCCTGTTCGCTACTGGCTCCAGTCGTTGGGTGGCTGGGGCTTTTTTCGTTCCGTTTCCGATAAGCTGAGTTTCAAGAAGTCTTCACGCCCAGAGTCACAGAGGACACAGAGAGGGGCTTGTCAGGTTGGACAAAACCAGTGTTTGAAATTCGGATTCCGTATCAGTCGTCGCTACGTCCGTAAATGGCGGTAGAATGCTGCGTCAGCCACGCCCACAGTTGGTCGCCATAGCTGAAATGCCACCATTCGTTCGGGTGTTGGGCGAATCCCGTAGACGTCATGGCGTCGGCGAGCAGTTGGCGGTTTGCATGAAACTGACATTCTGCGGTGGACTTAGCGTCGATGAAGTAGTTGGGATAGGAACGCTCTGAAAGTTCGTCGATCGGCGATCCCATATCGAGGGGGCGATCGCACTCATCTACCAGCGTCACGTCTATCGCCGCTCCCGTGCTGTGTGGTGGCGGCGTGGCGCGATCGCGACTCGGAAGCGCCCAGAATCGATACACTTCTTCTAAGAGGTCTCGACGCTGTTCGGGGGTTAGAGCATCGGGAGAAAGCTGTTTCGATCGCACCACTTCGGCAAAGGTGTAATCCACCATAAACTGCTGTACCGCAATCGGACGATAGGCGTCAAAAATGCGAATTCGCCAACCGGGACGATGTTGTTGTAGGGTCCTTTGGGCACTCAGGAGGCGATCGCCAATTCCCCGACGCACGAAAAACGGAGAGCGATCGCCGTAGGGAGCGCCCAATTTCGCGTAAGGATGCGGTAACTCTCGGGAAAAGACCTCTTCGGGAATCGACACCAAAGGTTCGCCGCACTCTCGAATGGCGATCGTTTGATAAGGTTTCATTAGGAAGCTTTGTTTAATACCATAATCTATAAAATATGTCAATACCCGTGCAAGTCAACATCCTCGCCCGTCTCCTCGCCGGAGAATTCGACAACGGGGAGCAAGCCCGAGAAAATCCTGCTTGGTTCGTCCACATTCACCTGTGGCATCGTCCCCTACCCATTTCCATCGACGGAGATTTGGCGTTGTTCGCCGAACAAGCCCCTGCCTTGAAACTCCAACAGCCCTATCGTCAGCGAGTTTTGGTGTTGAAACTCGGCGAGGTCTCGCCGTTGTGCGTCGAGTATAAGGCGTTTCGGGAACCGGAGAAATTTAAAGGGGCGGGGGCGAATCCTCAATTGCTCGAGAGCTTGACTGTAGAGGATTTGGAAGACTTACCCGGTTGCGTATTAGAGGTGAGCGATCGCGAGGGTGTCTTTGTCGCCGAACCGCCAGAAGGCGCAAAATGCTGTTTCCAGTACGACGGAAAAACCCGTCAAGTGGTGTTGGGGTTTGAAGCGAGTGCGGGGCGGTTTCGCAGTCGCGATCGTGGCGTCGATCCCGAAACGGGGCGGGGCTTGTGGGGCGCGTTAATGGGGGCTTACGACTTTCAAAAAATGCAGGCTTACGAAGTGTGAACCCTAGAAAACTGCATTCCCAGCCTCTTGGCTGGGAACGAGAGAAAATACCCGAAAAACGACCTACACCGTCGCCATTTCCGGCGTCGGGCGTTTGCTGTTACGAATCCCTTCAATCGCCTCAGCATAGCTCGGAGCCTTAAACACCGCAGAACCCGCGACGATAGCGTTAGCACCGGCGTCGAGAACTTGCCAAGTGTTAGCCGGTTTGAGGCCGCCATCGACTTCAATCCAGGGATCGAGACCCCGTTCGTCGCACATTTGACGGAGTTTTTGAATCTTGGGAACCACTTCCGGAATAAAGCTTTGACCGCCGAAACCGGGGTTAACGCTCATAATTAGAATCAGATCGCATAATTCTAAAACATATTCGATCAATTCGAGCGGCGTGCCGGGATTGAGGACGACCCCAGCTTGTTTTCCGAGTTCGCGAATTTGTCCGAGGGTTCGATGCAAGTGCGGCGAAGCGTTATGCTCGGCGTGAACCGAAATAATATCCGCCCCAGCTTTAGCAAAATCTTCAACGTACTTTTCCGGTTCGACGATCATCAAATGAACGTCTAACGGTTTTTTCGTCACCGGACGAATCGCTTTCACGATTAACGGGCCGATGGTGATGTTCGGAACGAAACGACCGTCCATCACGTCCACGTGAATCCAGTCGGCACCCGCTTCGTCTACAGCTTTGATTTCTTCACCCAAACGGCTGAAATCCGCTGATAAAATCGAAGGAGCGATAACCGTTTGTTTTTGAGATTGCGTCTCTGCCATGTCGCAGTCTTCCCGATATACTTGTTACGATCGATACATGATTTCCCAAAGTTTAACAAAAGATGTCGGCAAAATTCGCGAGTCGCTCCCAAACAACGCCCGTTTTTTGCATCGATTCAATAGGAGTAAACCCTTGAAGGATAGAAAACCGTCGCACGCTCGATCGCGATTTTTTGCAACGCTCCGAGCCGGTTTCGTCAGCACACTCGGCATCGCTTACACCCTAGCCCCCTCCCCTTCCTCAGCCACCTCTTCGACCGGAGAAGGAGGGATCGACGCCCAACGCCTGCATGCCGAACCCTACAACCTCTTGGGGCGCAAAATCGGCATCGGACAAGTTGAAATCGGGCGTCCGGCTCAATTCGGACTCGACAAAGACGTTCCGCCTTACACCCAATACGCCCCCGACCTCGCGGGGGTGTTTATGCGAGACGCCCCCGCCCAAATGGAAACCAACGTCGACGCCCACGCCCACAGCGTCGCCGGGGTGATGGTGAGCAATCATAAAGAGGCCGTAGGAGTCGCTCCAGAAGCCCAACTGTACTCGGCAGGTGCCGCGACGGAAATGGGAGCGAACCGCCAAGCCCAAGAATGCGCCACCACCCAACACGTCGCGTTGCAGAACAGCGACGACGTGCGGGCAATTAACTTCAGCTTCGGCGAACCCCTCTGGCTCGATCCCCGCGACAATGCCGTTCTCGACGGAAACGCCCATTTGACCCTCTGCATCGATTGGTCGGCCAACCAGCACGACGTTCTTTACGTCATCGCCGGAAACCAAGGCAACGGCGGCATTCCCATTCCCACCGATAACTTTAACGGGGTGAACGTGGCGTTCAGTCGAGCCGAAAACGGCGTGTTCGATCGCGTGGACGTTTCCAACCTCGGTAGCGTGTTTGAAGGCGTTCGCAGTCGTCTCGTGGGACTCGAAACCAACATCGACGGACGCCGCCTCGTCAGTCTTTTAGCTCCCGGTCGCAACGTCGATCTCCTGCGTCCCGACGGTACGGTCTTTCAAAGTACCGGAACCAGTTTCGCCGCTCCTCACGTGGCGGGAGTCGTGGCGTTACTACAAGAATACGGCGATCGCCAACTGAGCCAAAACGCCCCTCACTGGAGCCTTGACAGTCGCCGCCACCAAGTCATGAAAGCGGTACTCCTCAACTCCGCCGATAAAGTGCAAGATAGTGGAAACGGGCTGTTACAGGGAATGACGCGCACCATCGGCGATCGCCAAGAAGGAAACTGGCTCACCTCCGACGCCCACAACAACCCCGAAGTGCCGTTACATCGGGGCATGGGAACCGGCCATCTCAACGCCTTTCGAGCGTACCAGCAGTTCAGTCCCGGTCAGTGGGGACCGAGCGACGAGATTCCTGCGATCGGCTGGGATTTTGACCGAGTCGAAACCAACAACTATCGCGATTACGTCATTGACGAACCCCTACAAGCCGACAGTTACGTGGCCGCCACCCTGACCTGGAGTCGCCGAGTCGATCTCGACGACGCCAACGGAAACGGCTTGTACGACCAAGGCGAGACGTTTAGCGATCGCGGCCTCAACAACCTCGACCTTTACCTAATGCCTGCCGATTCCGACGACATTTCCGACAGCATCTGGTCTTCGACGAGTCCCGTCGATAGCGTCGAACACGTCTTTCACGCCGTCCCCGAAACCGGCCGGTACAAACTCCGCGTCGTCTACAACCGCCAAGTCAACGACGCCGAGCAAGACTATGCCCTCGCCTGGTGGACGGTGACAAACAGTGAAGAGTGAACAGTGTTTCAGTCGCCAGTCGCCAGTCACCAGTCACCAGTGGAAACAGTTGACAGTTTCTCCCCCTCTCCCTGTCTCCCCCTCTCCCTGTCTCCCCCTCTCCCTGT
>NZ_KB235962.1:192970-206791 GCF_000332355.1 Baaleninema simplex PCC 7105 | reverse complement strand
AGCCACCTCTTCGACCGGAGAAGGAGGGATCGACGCCCAACGCCTGCATGCCGAACCCTACAACCTCTTGGGGCGCAAAATCGGCATCGGACAAGTTGAAATCGGGCGTCCGGCTCAATTCGGACTCGACAAAGACGTTCCGCCTTACACCCAATACGCCCCCGACCTCGCGGGGGTGTTTATGCGAGACGCCCCCGCCCAAATGGAAACCAACGTCGACGCCCACGCCCACAGCGTCGCCGGGGTGATGGTGAGCAATCATAAAGAGGCCGTAGGAGTCGCTCCAGAAGCCCAACTGTACTCGGCAGGTGCCGCGACGGAAATGGGAGCGAACCGCCAAGCCCAAGAATGCGCCACCACCCAACACGTCGCGTTGCAGAACAGCGACGACGTGCGGGCAATTAACTTCAGCTTCGGCGAACCCCTCTGGCTCGATCCCCGCGACAATGCCGTTCTCGACGGAAACGCCCATTTGACCCTCTGCATCGATTGGTCGGCCAACCAGCACGACGTTCTTTACGTCATCGCCGGAAACCAAGGCAACGGCGGCATTCCCATTCCCACCGATAACTTTAACGGGGTGAACGTGGCGTTCAGTCGAGCCGAAAACGGCGTGTTCGATCGCGTGGACGTTTCCAACCTCGGTAGCGTGTTTGAAGGCGTTCGCAGTCGTCTCGTGGGACTCGAAACCAACATCGACGGACGCCGCCTCGTCAGTCTTTTAGCTCCCGGTCGCAACGTCGATCTCCTGCGTCCCGACGGTACGGTCTTTCAAAGTACCGGAACCAGTTTCGCCGCTCCTCACGTGGCGGGAGTCGTGGCGTTACTACAAGAATACGGCGATCGCCAACTGAGCCAAAACGCCCCTCACTGGAGCCTTGACAGTCGCCGCCACCAAGTCATGAAAGCGGTACTCCTCAACTCCGCCGATAAAGTGCAAGATAGTGGAAACGGGCTGTTACAGGGAATGACGCGCACCATCGGCGATCGCCAAGAAGGAAACTGGCTCACCTCCGACGCCCACAACAACCCCGAAGTGCCGTTACATCGGGGCATGGGAACCGGCCATCTCAACGCCTTTCGAGCGTACCAGCAGTTCAGTCCCGGTCAGTGGGGACCGAGCGACGAGATTCCTGCGATCGGCTGGGATTTTGACCGAGTCGAAACCAACAACTATCGCGATTACGTCATTGACGAACCCCTACAAGCCGACAGTTACGTGGCCGCCACCCTGACCTGGAGTCGCCGAGTCGATCTCGACGACGCCAACGGAAACGGCTTGTACGACCAAGGCGAGACGTTTAGCGATCGCGGCCTCAACAACCTCGACCTTTACCTAATGCCTGCCGATTCCGACGACATTTCCGACAGCATCTGGTCTTCGACGAGTCCCGTCGATAGCGTCGAACACGTCTTTCACGCCGTCCCCGAAACCGGCCGGTACAAACTCCGCGTCGTCTACAACCGCCAAGTCAACGACGCCGAGCAAGACTATGCCCTCGCCTGGTGGACGGTGACAAACAGTGAAGAGTGAACAGTGTTTCAGTCGCCAGTCGCCAGTCACCAGTCACCAGTGGAAACAGTTGACAGTTTCTCCCCCTCTCCCTGTCTCCCCCTCTCCCTGTCTCCCCCTCTCCCTGTCTCCCCCTCTCCCTGTCTCCCCCTCTCCCTGTCTCCCCCTCTCCCTGTCTCCCCCTCTCCCCCTCCTGATAAGGCTATGACCTCACGAGATCCCGAACTTCGTTCCTTACTCTTTTACGCGACGCCGGTTTTTGGCTTCTTTTTCGCCTGGTGGACGCTGTATCGGAAAAACGGCAGCCGAAATCAAAATGCGGTAAGCCGTTTGTCCGTGACGCTGGCGTTAACTTGGCTGCTGGGGTATGTTTTGTTAGGAACTGCCGTGAATGCGACTGAAGTGGGAACTGTACCGCTTCTCGCTATCGGTAGCGTTTGGACGACGACGTATTTCCTCACCTGCTTTGGATTGATGGTGAGGCTCTATTTCGGGCGTTCGGTATGGTTGCCGGGAATTAGTAATCTGAGCGATCGCCTTCCCTGACAGACCGCAAACACACGGTCGTCAATCTACGAAAAACTCGGGATCGGAAATTGCTGATTCTCCGCGCGATCGATAACGCTAATATGTCAACAACCCGCCGTCAAGCCTGTTGGCTATGACGGGGGCTTGAAAAAGCCCACAAGTTGACCAGCCTAAGTCTTCCGAAGACTACGTTACGTCCGAGAGTTTAAGTTCCTACCGACGAGTACGTTGCCAGCTTGTCGCTCTAGAACTGAAAAGTTAAACAGCTTTAAACGGGTTAAGGCAGTGCTTTTCAGAGAGTACCGAGACGTAACCTTGGCGAGGCAAACGTTACCCCTTTTGGGAGTTGTGTATTATGCACGTTTTCGTTCTAGACAAAGACAAAAACCCCCTAGCACCATGCCATCCAGCCAAGGCGCGGCGGCTCCTGAAATCCGGTCGAGCTTCGGTATTTCGTCGCTATCCATTTACCCTTATCTTGCACGAGATTGAAGCCAAAGATTGTGTCGTTCCCGAAACTCAACTCAAAATCGATCCCGGCTCGCAAACAACTGGGTTGGCTATCCTGTCCGAAAACCGAGTCATTTGGGTGTCCGAACTCAGCCATCGCGGACAGCAAATTAAGAACGACTTAGAGAAGCGTCGCGCTTTACGACGCTCCCGACGCCATCGAAAAACTCGTTACCGAAAGCCTCGCTTTCTTAATCGTACTCGTCCGAAGGGTTGGCTTCCACCGTCTCTCAACCATCGGGTCGAAACTACGATGACCTGGGTGAACCGTTTGCGAAAACTTTGTCCGATCGTCTCGATTGCTCAAGAACTCGTGCGGTTCGATACCCAGAAACTCCAAGACCCCGAAGTGAGTGGTATTGAGTATCAGCAGGGCGAATTGTTGGGTTACGAGATCCGCGAGTTCTTGTTAGAAAAGTGGGGTCGAAAGTGCGCCTACTGCGGTGCTGAGAACCTGCCGTTAGAGGTCGAACATATTCATCCCAAATCTCAGGGAGGGAGCGACCGAGTTTCTAACCTCGCTTTGGCTTGCCATCAGTGCAACCAAGCTAAGGGAAACCGAGATATTCGCGAGTTTCTATCGGGCAAACCGTCCGTTCTCGACCGTATTTTGAAACAGGCAAAAGCGCCGTTAAAAGATGCGGCAGCAGTCAACGCAACTCGCTGGAAGCTGTACCAACAGTTGAAAGAAACTGGATTGCCCGTTGAAGTGGGAACGGGGGGTTTAACCAAGTTCAACCGTACCCAATTGGGGTTGCCGAAAACTCACTGGCTCGATGCTGCTTGTGTCGGGAAATCGACTCCCGATCGATTAGATGTCGCGGTCGAGAAACCTTTACTCGTTGCAGCCAAAGGTCACGGAGTTCGGCAACGATGTCGTCCCGATCGATACGGTTTTCCGAGGGCTGTTGCCCCGAAAGCCAAATCTTTTCAAGGTTTCCAAACCGGCGATATAGTCAAGGCGACAATTCCTCAAGGAAAATTCGCCGGAAATTACACGGGGCGGATTGCTATTCGGTTTCGCCCTTCCTTTCGACTGAACGCTGGGGTTAAACCTTTTGACGTTCATCCGAAATATCTGACGACTGTTCAGAAATCAGACGGCTATGAATACAGATTCTCGAAATAAGGATGCCCTGTCGGGCAGTTCGTTTGTTGGCGGGAATTCCCCTCCCGCTAATCCTGTCGGATATAACGGGAGTCCCCTTCCCGCATTTTAGATGGTAGCGAGCGAGTACCGTCGTTTTCGTAGACTTTTCGTGTGTGAGGAATTCCGTGTCAGCACAGAACCGTTCCGATCGATCTTTCCTGAAACATCCCGATCGCGCTGCTTCGTCCCCAAACTCCTCGAAATCGGGGTTGGGTTGGCTGTGGTTGGGATTGGGACTTACGGGAGTGGCGATGCTCTCGGCTACGGCTGGAGCGTTGTTGGCAGTTTCTCTTTCCAGCACTCCCTTAATGCAAACGAAACTGCGTCCTGAAGATCGCGGGATCTTCAGCCAGGACGACCTGGCGATGACCAACATGAGGATGCCGGAACTGACGCGACCGGTCAATATTTTGGTGTTGGGGACGAAGGTTCTCAACTCCGATTTGGGGAGACCCCTCGAACGGTCGGGTCACGATCCCCTCGTCAACTCTCTCGACGGTCTGTCGGACAGTATGCTGTTAGTGCGCTTCGAGCCAGAGAGCCACCAACTGACGTTACTGTCAGTTCCTCGCGATACCCTGGCGTGGGTTGAAGGGTACGGCGACACGAAAATCAACGAGGCCAACGCTCTCGGCGGTCCGGCGTTAAGTGCGCGATCGGTGAGCGATTTACTCGGCGGCGTGGGGATCGATCGCTATATTCGCGTCAACATTCAGGGGATCGAAAAACTCATCGACGCCCTCGGTGGCGTGAAGGTGTACGTCCCCAAAGATATGAAGTACATCGACCAGACGCAACACCTCTACATCGACCTCAAGGAAGGAGAGCAACGCCTCAACGGAAACGAAGTTCTGCAATTTCTGCGGTTCCGTCACGACGGGTTAGGAGATATCGGCCGCATCCAACGCCAACAAATTTTGATGCGGGCGTTTATCGAACAAGCGGTCAATCCCATGACCCTCGTGCGCCTTCCCAACATTCTCTCGGCGATTCAAGAACACGTCGATACGAACTTGAGTATCGAGGAACTGGTGGCGTTGCTGAATTTCGCCAGCCAGACCAGCCGCGAAAACGCTCAAATGCTCATGCTTCCGGGGGACTTTAACAGCCCCGTAACGCCTCAAGACCCCAGTTATTGGATTCCCAATTACAATCGTATCGATGCGTTGGTCGCCGAACATTTTGGACGGGAACAAGCCCCCGCTCAGGCGTGGATGGCCGATCCGTACTATATTCGCATTGCGATTCAAGATAGTACGAACCAACCCGAAGCGGTCGACGCACTGATTAACAAGTTGGTCGAGGCGGGATACCGCAACGTTTACGAAGACTATCAGTGGACCGAACCGTTGCGGGAAACGCGCATCGTCGCTCAAAACGGCGATCGCGACAGTGCGGTGGATTTGCGTCGTTCGCTGGGATTTGGGGAAGTGCGCGTCGAAAGTACGGGGGTTTTGCAGTCGGATATCACGATTCAACTCGGACGGGATTGGCTCGATCGCCAAGAGTCCTACGTCCGGTCGGATTTGTGGTAAATCGTCGAAGCGGAAAACCGGCGATCGCATCCGATGGAACTCGCGATCGATCGCCCCTCGCGACTCGCGAAAAAAGCGGTTAAGATACGGACAGTATCGGCATCTACCCCCTACTTTCTGTCACCGAGCAGTTTTTGGGATCGTCCCCACGAACTGACCCGATTCACTGACAACCAATCCACGGCACGAGCGAACCTTATGGATGGAATTTGTACTCTGGCCAACGATCGCGTTTACGATCAATTGGTCGCGCTCCTCAACAGTATTGAAGCCGTGCAGGGACCGCAGATGCCCGTCTGCGTTTTTCCCTACGACGAGAACGTCGATCGCGTCGCGGCCGAAATCGCCCGCCGTCCCAACGTCCAACTGTACGACGATACTGAGTCGATCCGACGCTGGGAAACGTTTGCAGAAGAGATTTGGAAAACGCACCCGACGGCGTTTCAACGTTGGAACTTGCAGCCGGGAGAACGGTTCAATCGAGTCGGAATGCACCGACGGTTTTGTGGGTTTGACGGGCCGTTCGATCGCTTTATCTATATGGACGGCGATACGCTGTTGATGGATTCGGTCGATTTTATTTTTGAAAAGCTCGAGACTTACGATTGCGTCGTATACGATTTTCAATATAAAGATCCGTCTCACGTTTACGACGTAACCTCAGAAAAACTTTACGATATTTTTCCGAAAGAACGCATCGAATCGGAAATTTTTTGTGCGGGATTTTACGGAACGAAAAAGGGATTGTTTGACGAAGAGGCTCGAAAGGAACTGTTAGAGCATCTTAAATCTGACGAGGCGGACATTCTCTACGTCAACGGTCCGGATCAGTCGATCGTCAATTACATGATGATGCGATCGCACAAGTCCGTTTACAATTTCGCTCACCATCGATCGGACGACGAAAAAACAGGATGTTGCGTCACTTCGCCTCATTTTGAAAATCGAAATAACGTTCTTTACGATAAAGGTCGGCGTTTAACTTATCTTCATTACATCGGGATTCCGCTGAACGCCTTCTCGCGAGTCTGTACGGGAGAAAACGTCGAATTTCCCTATCGCGACCTGTTTTTACACTATCGTTACCTTCACGAGCCGGAAAAACGCCCCAAACTCACCGGAAAACCCAAGCCTTACAACCCCAAACCGACTTTGACGCAACGTATCCTTAAAAAACTCAACCTCACGCGCTAATGTTAAAATTCGTGCCAACACTTGAGGGTTTGCAAAGCTAAGTTTCATCGTTTGCGGGCAACTCTCTCACGAGACCGTATTTTGCCAAACAAACAACAAGTGTTGCGATCTCGAACGAGGATTTAAACAACTTTTTATCTCCCCCTTCTTTGTCACGATATCTCGTCAGTATACCTGGTCAATACTATGACTCGTGGGATTTATATCGTCGCCAACGATAAAGTTTACGAACAGACGATCGCCCTACTGAAAAGCATTCGCCACCGCGACACCGAAACGCCGATCGTCATGATTCCGTTCGACGACAACCATCAAAAGGTCGCCGAAATCGTCACGAAAGAATACGGCGTGCAGCTTTACGAGGATTTAGAATTCGTCGAAACCCTCTGTCAGCAACTTCACGAGATTTTTGGAAAAGACTTTTTTAACAATCCCAACAAACAACGAAAACAGGCGTGCTGGTTCGGACCGTTCGACGAATTTCTCTATATCGATGTCGATATAGTCGTGTTTGAAAAAATTATCGATAATTTAAAATATCTTGACAAATACGATTTTTTGTGTTGCGACTATCAATACACGAACAGCATCGCCAACGTCTTTACCCCCAAAGTGTTAGAAGAGGGCGTATTTACCGAAGACGACCTCAAAGACGTGTTTAACAGCGGGTGGTGGGCCTCGAAAAAAAATCTGTTTTCCGTGCAGGATTTATACGATACCTTTACCGAATGCGCCCAGCATCCCGATTACTTCGACTTTTCCCAAAAAACCACCGACCAACCCATTTTCAACTACCTGGTTCTCAAACGGATTTCCCGTCGGTTTAACGTCGTGCGTCGTCCCGGTGGCGCTCCCGGAAGCTGGGCGGGAAGTCCCCACTTCGAGCAAAAAGGCGATCGCCTCTTCGATCCCAAAACCGGCCAGCCTCTGCAATATCTTCACTGGGCGGGAGTCCGCATCGAACCGGGCTGTCCCTACTGGGAGATTTGGCAACACTACCGCTATCTCGGCGAACCGATTCCCGACCGACCGGCGATCGCACCACCTCCGAAAAGCTGGACGCGACAGGCGATCGATCGGGTCAAATCAGTCCTGAGAAAATTCAAGCCTTAAGGTATTCAAATCTAACAACCAAAAACGTACCAAAAAGTACGACACTGTTCTTAAAATCCCGACTCGACCCCACCAAGGAACTGGAGACGATGTCAACAGAGAAAGACTACTGCTTCTGCTCGATCGCGATTAGCCAACGCTACCGCGACTTTGCCAAAAACCTCGCCGCTCAACTGCGCGAGAAATCGCCCGGTACGTCGTTCGTCGTCTTTAGCGATCGCCCCGAAGACTTTCAAGACTGCGAAAACGTCATCGCCTTCAAACACGCACAACAGGGAATTCAACGCTGCTCGAACGATCGCCGCTTCCTCATCGAAAAAGCCCTCTCCATGTTCCGCGTGGCGATTCACATCGACGCCGACACCGAACTCGTCGGCGATCTCCCCGAAATCGAGTGGAAACCCGGAATTACCGCCCGCAGCGAGAACCTTCTTCAACACGTCGGGAAATACCGTCCGCAAAACCTTCCCGATCTCAAACGAGTAGCAGAGAAACTCGACATTCCAGAGGCCGCGTTCGATCGCGCCACTTGGATCGGCGAAGCCCTCTACATCGTCGCCCGAGACGAGGGACGAGAAATCGAATTCGTGCGGGCTTGGGACAAAATCGCCCGTTACATGGAACTCAAAGGGATGTATAGTGGCGATGGAAACCTGATGGGGTTGGCCGCCGCCAAAGTAGACTGGACGGCACGACTCGACGGCTTTAAAGACCTGGCCGCCTGCTGCAAACATCTCGACGCGTCCTACAGTCGCCCCAAACCGACGCTATGGCAAAACCTCAGCAAACGCCTCGGCTATCACTATCGTTTGAATCGGGCGCGGTTGCGAGCGTTAAAAGAGTTTGATTTTTACTATCGGTAAAACGGCAGATTGACCCCGTGCGATCGAGATCTCAGCGAAACCCCATCTCGATCGCTGCGAAACCTATCGACGATCGCGCCCGTCATAGATCTAGATCGTCGAAATTTTCCCTATTTCGCGTCACAGTAGATGTATAGAGAGGACGAGGCGTTATACGAGCGTCCCACCCGGCGCAGAATTCAAGGATACCCACCATGCTTTCAGAATACAGCTCTCGCGATCGCGAACTGACTCAAAATTTCCACGAAGCCCTCTTGACGTACTTTTGTCAGGCTTTCGACGACTCGCTGCAAGATTTACTGTACGAGTGCAGTTTCGGATTTGCCCCGAGTCCGACCGGAGAACAGACTTTCTTCATCATCGCTTCGAGCCTCGACGACACCGAAGAACTCGTCAACGTCGCCGAACGTCTCGTCGGTAAAATCATGGACTTAATGCCGGGCATCTCGAAACTCGCCCTATGCTGTCAGCCGCCCCAAACCTCCGCTCGCGAGGCGATCGACCGCCCGAACTTCCTCTACGGTCGTATCGTTGCCGTTCCCCGCTTCAGCCTCGAGTAGCTCTCGCCACCGAACGCCGACCCCATCGCCTTCACGTTACCGAAAACCGTGGCGTTTTTGATGCCACTGCCAAGCATGGGCGACAATATCGTGTAACTCTGCATATTGAGGCTGCCAGCCCAGAATTTCGCGAGCTTTCGCACTGCTGCCCACTAACACGGGTGTATCTCCCGAACGGCGTTCTCCGAGTTTGACAGGAATTTCTCGCCCCGTAACCTCCCGTGCCACTTCAATGACTTCCTTGACGGAGAAACCGTTGCCGTTTCCGAGGTTGAACGTTTGAGAACGTCCCCCTTTCAGCAAGTATTCCAATCCCAAAACGTGAGCCTGAGCCAGATCGCAGACGTGGATGTAATCGCGAACGCAGGTTCCGTCCGGGGTGTCGTAGTCCGTTCCGAAAATAGCGATCGACTCGCGCGTTCCCAACGCCGCTTGTAACACGAGGGGAACGAGATGCGTTTCGGGATCGTGATCTTCTCCGAGCCGTCCTTGGGGGTCGGCTCCAGCCGCGTTGAAATAGCGAAAACGCACGGACTTCAAGCCGTAAGCCGTATCGAAGTCCGACAGCATTTGTTCGACGAAGAGTTTGCTGTAACCGTAGGGATTGATGGGTGTTTGCGGGTGGTCTTCCGTCAGCGGCATAAACTGAGGAATGCCGTAAGTGGCGCAGGTCGAAGAAAACACGAACTTGTCTACTGAAGCCGATCGCATGGCTTCGAGCAGCGTGAGGGTTCCGACGACGTTGTTGTGATAGTACTTGGCGGGATCGGTGACGGACTCGCCGACGAAGATGTAGGCCGCGAAGTGCATGACGGCGGCGATGTCGTGGGTTTGGAAGAGGCGATCGAGCAAGGGGCGATCGGTGGTGTCGCCGACGACGAACTCCACCTTCAAGACGGTTTCGAGTAAATCGCGATGTCCGTAGACGAGATTGTCGAGAACGAGAACTTCATATCCAGCATCTTTTAAGGCGAGAACGGCGTGAGAGCCGATATATCCCGCGCCTCCGGTCACTAAAATCGTCGGTTTGGCTGACGACACGGCTGATTTCTCCTTACAGGGCATAGCTCCTAGTGCTTAGCATAGGCTGAAATTTCCGGATCGTGTCAAAGTTCGGCGCGATCGCCCGCGAGTCGAAGCTGGCGAACCTCTCAACTTCAATCGCGCGAGAACTTGTGTTACAACAGTGAAATCCCGAGCGTCTCCGTAATTTCAACGAGGCGTCTCCGTGAGATCCCCATCATCGCGATCGAAACTGCCATCGGTTCCGGGCGACCTGTAAAATCGCGTTTCCTCCGTACCCGTTCCCGCGACAAGTATCCAAACTGTGTCGCACTGCATTCACAAACAAATCTTTAAATGTCTCAGTCAAATTTAAAATTTCGCTAAGTTTTTTCGTCACAGAGAGCGCCGTCTCACGACCCTGTGTTATCTTCAACAGCAAAGCACGAACGCAACTGCTTGACAAACGGGCTATGTTTTCGACCCAACGGCGTCGCGTTTTTACGTTTTTATAACCGACAAAGTTTCATAACTCCCCCTCTCCGTTTTGCGATCGCCCACAAAATACACTCAGACCAATCCAGCAAGAGTCGCGCGATCGGACGCGAACTCCCTGGAACTCAAAGCACAGAACGCTTTGTTTTTTATTGTATTAGAGAGTTCAAATGTTAGGGTATCTAAAAAAATTTCTGTACGTTCTTCCTGCCCCTAAAAAGCGTCTTTTTTGGATTATTGGGTTGTTCGTATTTGTTTCGAGCTTGGAGGTTTTCGGCATTGGTTTGATCGGTCCGTTTTTGTCTTTAGCAGGCAATCCCGAAACGATTCACGTCCACCCTGTCTCGAACGCAATTTACAGCACTCTTAACGTTCCTTCCGAACGAGTTTTTGTTGCTTTACTCGGTCTTGTTATTAGTATAATTTTTATTGTTAAATCTTGGATTACCTGGCACGTCAAACGCTACGTTTTTGTTTTTAGCTTCCATCAAAGAGGCGAACTCTGCAAAAAACTAATCGATGCGTATCTCAACGCACCCTATACTTTTCACCTCTCCAAAAGCAGCGCTTATATCATTCAAAGCATTATCGACGATACGCGATCGTTTTCCAACTCCGTTTTAATGACCTTGTTGAACTCGGCGGCCAACCTCATCGTCATTATTTCGTTAAGCATTTTACTTTGCGCCACCAACCTGTTAGCAGTCGTCGTCATATTGGCGCTGTTTTTACCTTTAATCTTCATTTTGCATACATACCGAGATCGCGTCCGGGGATGGGGAAAACGCCTCAGTAAATCTAACGAAGCCACGATCCGCACGATCAACCACGGCATTGGCGGCATCAAAGAAACCAAGGTAATCGGATGTGCCGACTACTTTGAAGAAGCCCTATCTCAGCGGGTTCGAGAATACGAAGAGTCGGCCAGTTCCTTACTGTCGATCAAACTCATTCCCCGCATTGTCGTCGAAGCGATGCTCGTCATCGTCGTCGTCGGGTTTACCTCGATTTTCCTGCTCCTCGGCAACAATATCGACAACCTAACCGGGGTGTTGGGAATTTTCGCCCTGGCGTCGATTCGGCTGATGCCCGCCATTACCAACCTCGTAAACAGCACGCAAACCCTGCGGAGTTCGAGTTACGCCTTGAACAAGATTTACACCGATATCCGCGAACTCGAATCTCAGCGCAACTCCGAACGGTTGCCAGATGGGTATCTGACCGCCGCCTCAGACAACGAGAGTCACGCCCCCAGCCGTACCATGAGCTTTCAAAACGAGGTTTGCCTCGACGAGCTGGTGTACCGTTACCCGATGGCGGACGAAAACGCTCTCGACGGCGTCTCGCTGACTCTCGAAAAAGGACAGTCGATCGCGCTGATCGGGAAATCCGGGGCGGGCAAAACTACCCTCGTCGATACGATTTTGGGGTTGCTCCTCCCCCAATCTGGAGACATTCGCGTCGATGGCGTGTCCATCTATCGCGACTTGCGGGCTTGGCAGAATATCGTCGGCTACATTCCCCAGTCGATTTTCTTGACCGAAGACACCATCAAACGCAACATTGCCTTTGGAGTACACGATGAGTATATCGACGCCGATCGCCTCGACAAAGCCATCTACGCCGCCCAACTCAGCGAACTGGTGCAGGATTTACCCGAGGGGATCGACACCCAAGTCGGCGAGCGGGGGGTTCGCCTCTCAGGAGGACAGCGACAGCGTATCGGCATCGCTCGGGCGTTGTATCACGAACGGGACATCTTGGTTCTCGACGAAGCGACGTCGGCGTTGGATAACGAAACCGAACATCTCGTCAACCAGTCGATTCAAGCCCTCAGCGGCGAGAAAACCCTCATTATCATCGCCCACCGTCTCACCACCGTCGAACACTGCGATCGCATCTACCTGATGGAAAAAGGTCGCGTCGTCAAATCGGGGAGTTACTCCGAAGTCGTCCTCGAACCCGAAGCCCTGCAATAAGTGTTCGAGATCGCCCGAGTGTTGTTTTTCGTTTTTTCCCTATTTCTATTTTTTGAAGAGGTTTAGCGATGTCTCAAGTGCTTTCACCGCGATTCGCCTTCAATCCCACCCATCCCTTTAAACCGTCCGTCTCTGCCACCCAGCGGGAACTCATCGACTTAGTGCGATCGAAGCTCGACGCTGGCGAGTATCGACTGCACCCGACCACTTGTCCTTGCGGTGCCGAGAAAAACGACGCTCTCCTGTCCGAAATCGATCGCTACGGCTTACCGTTTAAATCCGTTCTCTGCCTCAGTTGCGGAACCGTTCGCATCGACCCTTACCTCGACGAAGCCAGCCTCGGCGACTTTTACACTCACACCTACCGTCGAATGTACGGAATGGATCTCGAAGAAGGCACTTACGACAGTTACTTTGCCAGCCAACGCAGCTACGCCGAGAAAATCCTCGCCACAGTCGCCGACGAACTGCCTGAAGGCGGTTGGGTGTGCGAAGTGGGTTGCGGTGGCGGCGGAGCCTTGAAAACCATTCAAGACCGGGGGTTTCACGTTGCTGGATGCGACTACGACACGACGGTCATGGAACTCGGGAAACAAAACGGCGTGGCGAATTTGTTTTACGGTTCGATCGACGCCATCGGCAACGCCATGCCCGAGGTCAAATTCGATCTGATTTATCTGCACCACGTTTTCGAGCATTTGACCGATCCGGTGGCGTTTTTAAACCAATGTCGGAACTTTTTGAACCCCAACGGGCAAATCCTCGTTATCGTTCCCGATATTTATCACATTGACGAAATCGGACATCCGGCAGCGGTGGGGAATTTGTTGATGTACCTGCACCTGGCGCACAAATACAACTTCTCGATCGAAGGCGTGCAGCGTTTAGCCAGTCGAGCCGGGTACTGTGCCGAAAAAGTCGTTCCCGATGCCGAACTCGAAACTCCTTGGTCGAAGTCGCCGGAACTGTGGGTCAAGCTGTGTTTGGCGGCCGCAACGGGTGAAAATACGACCTCCGAGCCGGTGGGAACGCGCTATCTGAAGTACCTCAAACGCACGGAAAGTCTTTACGGTATGGGACTGTGCAAAGGTCAGATCGCCAACAAGTTAGAAACGCTGACTTCGCCCGATCGCCTGTGGCATAAAGTCAAGCGAGTCTTCGCCCGTTAAGCGTTCGCTCGAGTCGGAATTTCTCGCCGATCGCGTTCTAGCCGATCGCACTCTATCTGTGGCGACGGCCGCGTCTCGGCCGTCGCGATGGCGATATCGCGGACGATGGAAGGGGGCAATACAAGACTGACTGATACTCCATTGGCTAGGTTTCAAGAAGTCTTCACCACATCCCCCCTTAGCCCCCTATCCCCCCTTCGCCCCCCTTTG
>NZ_KB235962.1:178444-192870 GCF_000332355.1 Baaleninema simplex PCC 7105 | reverse complement strand
TCTTCCCCACACCCCCCCTTCGCCCCCCTTTGAAAGGGGGGTTGGGGGGATGGTTGGGGGAATAGAGGGGCTGGTCGGTTTGGGAAAAAACAGTATTTGAGTCCGAGCGGAGTCGAAGCGTTGAGATTCGGATTCCCTATGAGAAAAAACGACAACTGTGTTGAGGAAATTGTGTCGAAACAATGTTGCTCTTACAAAACGAACGGCCTAAAAAGACTCAGCCCGTCCGGGTTGCTTGGTTGGATATTGCAAAAGCTTACGGCATTTTTCTCGTTTTTTACGGGCATTTGTTAGAAAGTTTTGTCGATCTCAGATATTTGGAATTATTGCCTTCATTAAAGTTCGTTCATTCGTTTCATATCCCGCTATTTTTTGTGCTTTCGGGATATGTTTATAAAGATAAGTTAGATCGGTTCGGGCATTTTTTTAAATATCATGCGTTGTCGCGTTTGTTGCCGGTTGCTGTCTTTAATACAGTTGGGTTGGGCGTTGCGCTGTTATTTCCCACTGGCGGACAGGTCGATTGGAACTTAGAAGCTTATCTATTTCATTGGCTGAAACTCGTGCGCGGATTTCCTGTATTTAACGCGGCGACTTGGTTTTTAGTTTGTTTGTTTGTTGTCGAAATTTTTCATTTTGGAGCGAAACGATATCTGCGATCGACGCCGAGAATTTTTGGAGCGGCGATCGCTTGTTCTCTCGTCGGTGCGATTGTCAATTGGAAGTTCGATCTCGTGGTTTCGCTGACCGGAATCGAACGAGATGTCTGGTTTGTCTACGAGGCGATCGTGGCGTATTCGTTCTATTTGTTCGGGATCGGATGCGCCCGCATTCGACTGTTTGGCGGCGACGGTCTCGGTCAAATCGATCGCAAACGTAGCCTAGTCGTGGCGATCGCGGGTGTGGCGATCGCACTGCTGACCTTCGACCTCAACACCGGGCCGTTTCGCGGGTCGGTCGATATCGTGTCGATGGCAGTCGGGAGTTACGGCCAATGGTGGGGATTCGTCCCGACGGCCTTAGCCGGAGCCTTGGCCGCGATCGCGATCGCCCAACTAACCCCGGCCGTTTTTCCCCTGCTCGATATCGGTCGCAGCACCTTGATTTTACTGGGTTTAAACGGCATCCTCGACGATAGCTTCAACCTCTCGATCGTGCGGGCGATCGCTCCTTACTTCGACCTCAACCACAGCGGAACCGCCAACCTCCTGGCGTTCGTCCTGGCCGTGCTGTCCCTTCTCGTCGCCTGGCCGGTCGCCAAACTGTTAAACGCCACCGTTCCGCAACTCGTGGGGCGGCCGAAAGCACGAGGGCCGTGGTTGAATCCGCTCGTACGATAGCGTTCCGGCCGCGCGATCGCGAGCTTCATCAAACCTTCAAAAACCGTTGGACAGCGACCTTCGGTCGAGGGAACGGGAAACGGGGAACGGGCAACAGTAGGGGGTTTTGGTTAGATGCGATCGCACTCCGAATCGAAAAATCCAAAACCCGTATAAATACGGTTGACACTCGGCGATCGATTTTATTGTTTTGATGAAGATACGGAGAAACGCTTGGCAATCCGAGAATCGATCGCGTACGCTACAGGAACAATAGCCGTTTGACGACGCGAACCCCGAACTCGCGTCCGCATATCTATCGAACTCAAGGGGCAACCGATGCAGTCTCCCATCTCGTTTCTCCCACAAAATCATTTTTCACAAGTTACCGAACTCCTCCAACTCGAAGCCGAAGCGATCGCCAAAGTCGCCGAACAACTTCACGCCGAGGAAGTCAATAAAGCCGTCAACTTAATGGCGAACTGTCGCGGCAAAATCGTACTGTCCGGGGTGGGAAAATCGGGGATCGTCGCCCGAAAAATCGCCGCCACCCTGACGAGTATCGGGGTCGTAGCCGTATTTCTCCACCCCGCAGAAGCCCTACATGGCGATTTGGGGATCGTATCGGGAGACGACATCGCGATCGCCTTGAGTAACAGCGGCGAAACCGACGAAGTGCTGGCCATGTTGCCCTGCTTGAAACAGCGTAAGGTTCCGATCGTCGCCCTCGTCGGCAACGTGCGATCGACCCTCGCTCGCAACGCTGACGTGGTTCTCAACGCCACCATCGAAAAAGAAGCCGGTCACTTGCACCTAGCCCCCACCACCAGCACCACCGTCGCCATTGCCCTCGGAGACGCCTTGGCTATGACGGTGATGCAACTTAAAGGATTGACTCCAGAAGATTTCGCCCTCAACCATCCCGCCGGACGGCTGGGCAAACGGTTGACCGTGCGCGTGTCTGACTTGATGCACGGCGGAGACGACAACCCCGTCATCGAACCCGAAGCAAGCTGGCTCGATGCCGTCACGCAAATTAGTAAAGGCGGACTCGGGGCGGTGAACGTCATCGACAGCGATCGCCTGATCGGAATTATTACAGATGGCGACTTGCGGCGGGCGATTCAAAAAATCGATCCCAGCGAGTTAGCCCAACTGCAAGCCGGTCAAATCATGACGCGCAACCCCATTGCTGTTACGGCCGATATGCTGGCGTACAATGCCCTGAAAATTATGGAAGACCGCCCCTCGCAGATCGCCGTGTTACCGGTCATCGATAGCGATCGGCGCTGCATCGGACTGCTGCGACTGCACGACATCGCTCGGAGTGGCTTGCTGTAAGCTTACCCTAGAGCGCGGTGGCTCTTCGCTGCCTCGCTTCTTGGGTTTTAAACCCTGACTTTGACATCCCTTCGCATTGACTGCGGGACTGATGCCATTGCCGAGTTGTTGGGACCGCTTACGTTTGGGATTCCCCTCTAACCTCAAAGGAGCTAGAACACCCAATGTTGTTTCTACAAGCGAGTTGCCCCACACGCCCCCAGTGCTACAGTTTGCGTGTTTCGCGCCAACACTTGCCTACTCCACGACCGTTTCTGCGTAGCGACAGTGCCTTTAGCAATTTCGGCATGGGTTAATTGTATCGTCCTTCGGCGGCTCGAGCCGCACGAGACTTCAGCGAGGCGTTCGACGAGCCGTCGATGTTCGTCCCCGTAGTGTTCTAAAGACGTGTTGCTCTCCAATCTCCCAAATTTTTAACGTGAAAATTCTCGCCGTCATTCCCGCCCGCTACCAATCTCAACGCTTTCCCGGTAAGCCTCTCGTGCGACTGGGGGAGCGTCCGATGGTGCAGTGGGTATACGAAGCCGCCTGTCAGTGTCCCCTGTTCGATCGCGTGGTCGTCGCCACCGATAACGACAAAATTGCCGATTGCGTGCGCGAGTTCGGAGGTCGTGTCGAAATGACGCGAGACGACCATCTAACCGGTACCGATCGCGTGGCGGAAGTGGCCGAACGCTACCCCGAAATGGAAGTGGTGGCCAACGTTCAAGGCGATCAGCCCTTCGTCACGCCCCAATCCCTTTCGCAACTCCTCGATCCCTACCTCCAAGGGGAAACGCCGGAAATGACGACGTTAGGCTGTCCCCTCGACTCTGAAGCAGATTACCGCGATCCCAACACCGTGAAAGTGTTGTGCGACGTGCGAGGACACGCCCTGTATTTCTCGCGCGCTCCCATTCCTTACTATCGCAATCGCGGTTCGGCCCCGGTGTACCATCACTTGGGATTGTATGCGTTTCGACAGGACTTTCTCGCCGAGTATGCCAAACTGACGCCAACCCCTCTCGAACAGTGCGAAGGACTCGAACAGTTGCGCGTTCTCGAACACGGATACGCGATTCGCGTGTGTCAAACCGAAAAAGCCGCGATCGAAATTAACACGCCGGACGATTTAGACAAAGCTCAGCTGTATATCCAATCGAGGTAGTTTCCCATGCAACCTATGCAAACCCTTGCACGGATAGGCGATCGCGTTCGGAATCTCGCAAGGCCGTCTCAGTTCGTTCGCAGCGTAACCCAAAATCGAGCCAACCTACGGGATAACGATGTAATTTTGCTGTCTTATCCTCGCTCGGGGAACAGTTGGACGCGTCATCTCATTGCCGATATGATGCTACAGCATCACGGCGTTTCTACCTCGACATTGCACGAAAACGAGTTCGAGCGATGGGTGCCTTCAATTTATAAAAATAACTTGAGAGTTACCCGAGATCCGAAAAATTGTCTTCCCTATCGCGTGGTAAAAAGCCACGAATGGAAAGATGCAGACAATCGCAAAACGATTTACATTTTTCGGAAAGCCTCTGATGTTTTGAGCTCTCAATACTACTTTTTACGAAACCACCCGCAAACGTCAAACGTGGAAAAAGTCTCAGGTTTCTCAGTCGATGAGTTTTGCCTCCAAAACCTGCCTCGCTGGATCGACCACGTTCGACGAGCGATAGGCGCTTGCGATCGCCAACCTCGATCGATTGCTTGGGTTTGCTATGAGGAACTCGATCGAAATGCAACCTCAATTTTAAGTAGAATTGCAATTTTTTTGAATCTAAATCTCGATCGAATAAACTTTCAAAAAGCCGCAGACAATCAGTCGTTTAAAAATAGAAAAAAACTTTTAAAACAAAGAGATCTAAAACAACTCAGATATAACCTTCGTCGAGGAAAAACGGGTAGTTCTCGCCAAGATCTCTCTCCCGAGAGCGTCGATTGGATAAGTCGGCAAACTCAGGAAATTTACGATCGCGCCCTCGATTGCAGCCGCGATTTTCTAAAACCCCGTTAATTTTTACGTCGATCTTACCGACTTTCTACTCGAAACCAGTTATTTTACAGTATCGATCGAACCGTTCAACCTTTATTATGATTCGCACTCAAATTACAGAAACCCTCGCCATCGGCGACGGCCAACCCCTAACACTCATCGGCGGCCCCTGCGTCATCGAATCGGAAGACTTTACCTTAAAAATGGCCGAAGCGATCGCCAAAGCGAGCGATCGACTCGGCATCAACTATATTTTCAAATCCTCCTTCGACAAAGCCAACCGCACCTCGATCGATTCCTTTCGCGGACAGGCGATCGATAAAGGGTTGAAAATTCTGCAACGGGTCAAGGACGAGTTCGGACTGCCCGTGTTGACCGACATTCACGAAAGCTACCAAGCCGCCCCCGTCGCCGAAGTGGTGGACGTTTTGCAAATTCCCGCCTTCCTGTGCCGTCAAACTGACCTTCTCGTGGCGGCGGCGAAAACCGGACGGGCGATTAACGTCAAAAAAGGTCAGTTCCTCGCCCCTTGGGACATGAAAAACGTGGTGAAGAAACTCGAAGCGGCCGGTGCGACCAAACTCCTACTGACCGAACGGGGAACCAGTTTCGGCTACAACGCCCTCGTCGTCGATTTTCGCAGTTTGCCCCAAATGCGACAACTGGGCTATCCCGTCGTCTTCGACGCCACCCACAGCGTCCAAATGCCGGGAGGTCAGGGGACTAAATCCGGCGGACAGCGAGAATACGCCCCGGTTTTAGCACGGGCTGCGGCCGCGGTGGGTATCGACGCCCTATTTATGGAAATTCACGAAGATCCCGATCGCGCCCTCAGCGACGGACCGAACATGATTCCCCTGGCGCAACTCGAAAACGTACTGCGTCCGATTTTGCGCGTGCGCGAAGCCCTCAACGAAACCGCGATTCCCGTATTAGCATGACCGTCGATCTCAGTGACAATTTGCGCGATCGCTTCGCTCGTGTCGAACTGCTGGCCTTGGATGTAGACGGCGTTCTCACCGACGGCGGCCTGTACTACAGCGACAGCGGCGAACAGATGAAAAAGTTCAACGTCAAAGACGGCCAGGGCATCAAACTCGCCCAAAAAGCCGGAATCGACATCGCCATTATTAGCGCCAGCGGTGCGTCGGCGACGCGCCACCGGGCCAAAACCTTGGGAATTGCCCATGTTTATGTGGGGATTGAGGACAAACTTTCGACGTTACAAGGGTTGTGCGAAACCTTAAACCTCGATCGCGATCGAGTCGCCTACATCGGAGACGACGCCAACGACATTCCCGTTCTCGAGTGGGTGGGTTGTCCCCTGACTGTCGCTGATGCCATGGCCGCAAACCTCGAAGTGGCGGCCTACGTCACCCGCAAATGTGGCGGCGAAGGAGCAGTTCGGGAAATTTGCGATCTGCTGGTGGCCTGTCGTCAAACCAAGAGTTGACGATATCGCGTCGGCTAAAACGAGGTCGGACGGCTGAGGACGAAGGATTTACGAGGGAAGAAAGCAGCGATGGCTAAAGTAACAACTTGGTTGAGACAGGCGTTCAAACCCATTGAAGAAACCCTCCTCGGTGACTATTACTTTTCGCTGCAAGACTATCTCTCTTTTGCCGACAAAGGGCGACTGTTACAAAAAGCGTTTCAGTCTCGAGTCTCGTCGGCGTCAGAGGCGAAACCCGAAATTATCGTTCTGCTCTACTCTAAAGCCGGAGAGCGATTGCTCGTTCCCCTCCTGGCGAATTTATGTCGGCGATCGCCCGTGGAAACTGGAGCGATCGCCGTCACCGTCGTTTTTCTGCCCAACGTCCATCAGTTAACCCTGACCCCCGCGACGCAAGCGACGTTTGAAGCGTTGGGAATTACGCCAGAAACCGACTATTTCCCCTTAATTCGCGCCTGCAAACATCCCGACAACAAACTCGTGGTGATGTGTCTCGATCACCGCTACCTTTACGACTTCCATCGCTGCGGCGTCGATACGGCCGATCGCCTAGCCAAATTCGGCGTGAAAACCCTCTCGATCCAACATGGGGGAACGCGATCGGATTGCGTTCGCGGTTTGGCCACCGCCGCCTCAGACGTGGTGTTGGTTTGGGGAAAACGGGTACAGCGGGAGTTACGAGATAAGTACGATGTCGAAGACTCGAGAGTGCGATTGGTGGGCAACCCCCTCCACGATCGCATCGCGAATTTAGTGGCTGAAAACGTTCGAGCGACGCTGTTTCGACTGTATCCCGACACCCAAACCCAACTCGCTGGAAAATCCCTGGTTCTCATCGCGACCTGTCTGCACAGCGAGTATCGCGAATACGACAACGAACCCCAGTTATATCGAGATTACATTCGGGAACTCTATCGAAATCTCCCCTTCGATCGCGCGTTCGCCATCGTCAAAATGCACCCCCTCGATAGCCAACACCCGAATTTATATCGAGAGGCCGCCGAAGCGTTGGGCGTCGAAGCGTCCGTGTTAGTTATCGAACCGGAGGTGTCCGAACTCGACGTTTATCGCTTGCTGACCATCTGCGACGTACTGGTGACACGATGTTCGACCGTGGCGGAAGAAGCGCTGATGATGGGTAAAAAAGCGATCGCCTTCGATTTGTTTGAAGACGGGCCGTCTTGCGGGTACAAACACCTCGAAGAATACGGCAGTTATACGACCGCGTATCCAGAAACGCTGCGATCGACCCTGGAAACCGCTCTGACGACCCCTCAACCGACGGTCGAATTTCAACAACAGGTGGTCGAAGATTTAACCTATGCCCTCGACGGACGATCGAGCGATCGCGCGGTCGATGAAATTTTAAAACAACTCGACATTTCCAACCCTTAATGCGCCATTTATGAAAAGCATCGCCTTTATCGATACCAATCACGGCAGCGGCCATCACCTGACTTATATGCGCGGGTTTTGCAAAACGATGCTCGAGGCTGGGTATCGCGTGTTTTGCTTTTACCCCGATCCCGATGCGGTGAGCGACTGGCTCGAAGAACGCGGCACGAACTCCCTCGAATTCTTCCATCCGGTGGAGATGTCCAAACTCAAACAGAAAGACATTCCGTTTTTCGGGCAGTTTCCCGAAAACCTGCCCGTTCTCGGTCGATTGCCCCAGCCGATCGCCGTGTTAGCCCGTTGGAATTACGCCGCCCGCAAAATTCGCGAAGCCACTGAAACCGTCGGAGTCGAGCCAGATTTGGTGTTTTTCAACTGGCTAGATAACTATTTCAGTTACTATCTCAGCGGCGCGATCGTCGATCGCATTTTTCCTTATCCTTGGTCTGGGTTGTACTTTCGTCCCGGTTCTCTGAGATTCGGCGATCGCAAACTTCCTCTGTCGAACGTTTCCCTCGATCACTGGGCGATCGCCAAAGCATCTCGCGCTCAGGCGTTAACGCTCCTCGACGAAGACATCGCCCAACAACTTCAAGGGCAACTTCCCCGACCGGTCTTTCCGTTTCCCGATTTTACCGACGAAACTCCACCCCAATCCAATTACGAACTGGTACGGGAAATTCGCGAGAAAGCCAAGGGTCGCAAAATTATCGGACTCATCGGTTCCTTGAGCAAACGCAAGGGCTTGTTAACTCTAATGGAAGTCGCCCGGAGATCGAGCGATCGAGACTGGTTTTTCGTCTTTGCCGGGCCGCTGTCGATGGCGATGTTCAACCAAGACTTCGATCGCGACTTGAACGACGACTATGTGAAATTTAAAACCTTCGCCGACAACCATCCTGAAAATTGCTTGTGTCGTTTTGAATCGATTCCCGACGACGGTTCGTTTAACGCCGTTATCGACTGTTGCGACGTACTGTTTGCGGCTTATGAAAACTTCCAATACAGCAGCAATATCCTAACCAAAGCAGCCTTGTTTAAAAAACCGCTCGTCGTCAGCAAAGGATACTGCATGGAACGGCGAGTTCGACGGTTCGGCATGGGGACGAGTATTCCCGAAGGAGATGTCGAAGCCTGTACCGACGCCTTAAATCGCTTACTCGAGGGGACGCACGACGATTCGCTGTCCTTCGACTTCGACGGCTACCTCAAACAACACTCGATCGCCTATCTCGAGAGCGTTCTCAAGACGATATTAGGAGATGTTGCATCTGCCCCGCCCGTTAACGTGTCCCTCGATCCCCTTTGCTCTTAACTGACTATGCGGCCGCTCCTTCTCAGTACATCAGACATCGGAGGTGGTGCTGCTCGTGCGGCCTACCGACTTCACCAGGGCTTACGCGCGATCGGCGTTCCGTCGCAGATGCTCGTGCGGGCGAAATCCAGCGGCGATCGCAGCGTCGTCGCCGACAAAAGCCTGTTAACCAAACTCGGGCCGCCCTCGACGGGGCTACCGCTGCGAAAGTATCCCCAGCGAGAACGCCAACTCTTCTCTACCCAATGGTTTCCCGACAACATCGCCCGTCGGGTTAAGGAGTTCGACCCCGATCTCGTCAACTTGCACTGGGTTTGTAACGGCTTCGTGCGGATCGAAACGTTGTCCAAACTGAACAAACCCCTAGTGTGGACGTTACAGGATATGTGGCCGTTGACCGGCGGGTGTCACTATAGCGGACGCTGCGATCGCTATAGTGACAACTGCGGTCGCTGTCCGCAACTCAAGAGCGATCGAGACAACGATCTCTCTCGTCGCGTGTGGAAACGCAAACAGAACGCCTGGCGCGACGCGAACCTCACCATCGTTACGCCCAGTCGCTGGATGAGCGACTGCGTCAAAGCCAGTTCTCTATTTCGCAACCGACGCGTCGAAACGATTCCCTTTTGCCTCGACACTCAGGTTTATCGTCCCATCGATCGCAAAGTGGCGCGGGACTTGCTGCGACTCCCCCAAGACAAACAACTCGTTCTGTTCGGGGCGATCTCCGCCACCGCCGATCGCCGCAAAGGATTTCACTTGCTGATGCCCGCGTTACAGCAACTCAGCCAAAACGGGTGGGGCGAACGGGTCGAGTTAGTGGTGTTCGGCGCCGAGGCTCCCGACGATCCCGTGGATTTAGGGTTTAACGCTCACTACCTGGGCAGCTTCAGCGACGATTTATCCCTCGCGGTGGTCTATTCCGCTGCTGATGTGATGGTGGTTCCCTCTATCTACGAATCCTTCGGGCAAACGGCCTCGGAAGCCCTGGCTTGCGGAACGCCCGTCGTCGCCTTCGACGCCACGGGGCCGAAAGATATCGTCGATTCCCACGAAAACGGCTATCTCGTCAAACCTTACGATATCGACGACCTCGCCCGAGGGATCGCGTGGGTACTCGAAGACGAAGAACGTCACGACAAACTGCGTTACCAAGCTCGGCAAAAGGCAGAAGTCGCCTTTCCCCTCGATCGACAAGCCCGTCTCTATCAATCTCTTTTCAATCAGTTAATTGCAGAGGCAAGGCGAACGGAGTGAAAAGGGAAAAGTTGTTATGAGGATAAGGGGGACAAGGGGAATAAGAGAAACCTGTGGAGTCGGTGCGTGACAAGTTGGCGGGTTGGGCAGCATATTTTTCGTGTCTTTAGGTCACGCACCCTTGTATGTTGGCGGTGTACATTGGCGGTGCGTGACAAAGCGATCGGTCTCAGGATTTATACCCGATTTTTCAAGTCACGCACCCTACAGTGAAATAAAACGTTATCAATTCTTGATGTTGCGAACTTATCATGCTGTTTAATTCCTACACGTTTATATTTGGGTTTCTGCCCGTTGCCCTCATCGGCTTTTTTGCCATTAACCGTTGGGGATACGCTCGGCTCGCCATTGGATGGCTGGTGGCGGCGTCGCTGTTCTTTTATGGATGGTGGAATCCACCCTATTTACTGCTGCTGCTGTTTTCGATCGCCTTTAACTACGCTGTCGGACGGTTCTTAAGTCGCGATACCCTCACGGCTTCCGTTCGTAAATGGGGACTCGTCGGCGGAATTGCTGTAAACCTCGCGTTGATTGGCTATTTCAAATACGCTAACTTTTTCGCTTCCATTGCCAACGACCTGTTGGGAACGACGTTCGATTTCGGGGCGATCGTGTTGCCCCTGGCGATTTCGTTTTTTACCTTTCAACAAATCGCTTATCTCGTCGATGCCTATCGCGGCGAAACGAAAGAATATAGTTTTTTTAAGTATAGTTTGTTCGTCAGCTTTTTTCCTCAATTGATTGCTGGTCCGATCGTCCATCACGACGACGTAATTCCACAGTTTTCTCAGGGAAAAATATTAAAGTTCGACAGCGACGATATGGCGATCGGATTGACGACTTTTTCCATCGGTTTATTTAAAAAAGTCGTGTTTGCCGACACCATCGCCACCTTTGCTAATCCTGTATTCGACGCGGCAGCGAACGGCGCACAAATCGGCTTCGCTCAAGGTTGGGTCGGTGCCTTAGCCTATACGTTACAACTGTATTTCGACTTTTCCGGTTATTCTGACATGGCGATCGGGGCAGCGCGATTGTTTGGAATTCGTCTGCCACTCAACTTTAATTCGCCCTACAAATCTGTCAGTATTGCTGATTTTTGGCGACGCTGGCACATGACGCTATCTCGGTTTTTGCGAGATTATCTCTACATTCCCCTCGGTGGAAATCGTAAAGGCGAAACGCGACGCTACGTCAACTTAATGGTGACGATGCTGTTAGGGGGATTGTGGCACGGTGCGGGTTGGACGTTTGTATTGTGGGGTGGATTGCACGGATTTTATTTAGTCGTCCATCGCTGGTGGGAGAAAAATACACCCTCCGTTCGAGCTTGGTGGTATCGTCTCGGCGCACAGTCGGTTACGTTTGTGGCGATCGTCGTCGGTTGGGTGTTGTTTCGTGCGACGGATTTAGCGGCTGCAACGGCGGTATTGCAGGGAATGGTAGGACTTAACGGTTTCGATGCGATCGCCTCGCGAGATGCGGTGGTGTGGATTGTCGCGCTCTTAGGTATCGCATTTTTCGCCCCCAACACGCAAGAATTCATTTCGGATACCCTTCCCGAGATTGAAGATGCTGCGGAAACGGCGTTGGTGAAAAGCCGACGGTGGCAGTGGACGCACGAACCTCATTGGGCGTTATTTGGTGCGACGGCGTTAGTGATTGCTGCGTCGTTTATTTCCCAAGAAAATGAGTTTATTTACTTCCAGTTCTAAAGCGATCTCCAGTTTTTAGATAAACGCTTTCCTCTGTTGCAAACCCATGATGAAATCTTCACAAGCCTACGTTCGTAAATATTTAACCTTTGCGGCTACGGGATTTTTAGGATTGGCGTGTTTTAACTTTGTCATCGATCCGCAACATTTATTTCGTGCCGTTAAAATCGAGCGATTCAATCAGGAAAAATACCAAGTTTCTGAACCCGTATTACGAACGGTGAAATCCCTCGATCTCGAACGGGGAAATTACGACACGCTGATTTTAGGAACTTCGCGCACTCACAACGGCATCGATCCGCGACATCCGATATTTGAGGGATCGTCTGCGTACAACGCTGCTTTAGAAGGTTCGCATATTTACGAAATTCGCGAGGTTTTAAGGTTTGCGATCGCACACCAGTCCTTAAACACCGTAATCTTGGGATTGGATATGGGAAGTTTCAGCATCAATTGGAAGCCCGGAGAAGATTTTAGCAAGTCTCGATTTGTCGATCGCAACGTCTATTTGACCTATCTCGATCGCCTGATTTCTCGTCACACGACGATCGACTCTTTGAAAACCATCGCTAAAAACGCGATCGACTACGAACAGGACATCATCGAAACCGATCGCGGTTTCAAACAACGTCAACCCAAATCTATTAACGCCCGCAAGCTGTTTCGCGAAGAACTCAACTATTCTCTGGCTGGCGTCGAAGAAACGGATGTTAGCATTCCAGCATTTTCTGAAGACACCCTCTACGTTTTACGAGATATTATCGCCGACTGTCGGGAACATAACATCGAACTCAAGGTGTTTATCTCCCCCGTTCACGCGCGACAACTGGAAAAAATGCGAGAATTGGGACGCTATAAAGACTTCGAGAATTGGAAACGGGAACTCGTCGCGATAGTTGAAGAAGATGCTCGCCGCCACTCCCAAAACTCGAGAATTCCCCTGTGGGATTTTAGCGGCTATAACAGCATTACTACCGAAGCCGTTCCCCCCGAAAACAGTTCCGAACAAATGCGTTGGTATCTCGAAGCCTCACACTATAAAAAGGAACTCGGCGATGTGATTCTCGAGGCGATCGCGGACGATTCTCCGCGTTCCGATCGCCTTCCGGCGGATTTCGGCGTTTTACTCACGGGAGACAGTCTCGAAAGCCATTTAGCCTCGATTCGTACCGCAGGCGATCGCTACCGACAAGCTTACCCCCACGAAGTCGCTGAAGTGGCCCGAGCCGTTCGCGACGCCCTCGGTTATACCGTCAGCAGTGAGCCGTGAAGATCGGTAGGGTGACCCTACCGAAAATTTTGGGGTTAGAGCCTCGCCCCCTTCGACTTGGCTCACTTCGACAAGCTCACTTCGACAAGCTCACTTCGACAAGCTCAGTGCAAGCAGTGCAAGCAGTGCAAGCAGTGCAAGCAGTGCAAGCAGTGCGAGCAGGGCAAGCCTTCTAGGGCGGCTTTTGAAAATCCTGTTTTTTGTGCTAAAATATTCAGAACAATCAAGTCAAACGACGATGCTTGTTCTCGAGTTCAAAGTCAAAGGTAAACCCCACCAATACGCAGCGATTGACGAAGCGATCCGAACCGCACAGTTCGTTCGCAACAAGGCACTGCGCTATTGGATAGATAACCGAGGTGTTAACAAATACGACCTCAACAAATACTGTCGAGTCCTGGCTCGAGAGTATGGCTTTGCCCGAGAACTCAACAGCACGGCTCGTCAAGCCTCAGCCGAACGCGCTTGGTCGGCAATTTCTCGTTTTTTCGAGAACTGTCGCAAGTCTGTTCCTGGACACAAAGGATATCCCAGGTTCAAAAAGAACAGTCGTTCCGTCGAGTACAAAACTTCCGGTTGGAAGTTACTCGACCCCAAGCATATTGTCTTTACGGATAAGAAAAATATAGGACGACTAAAACTGGTTGGAACTTGGGATTTGGCGTTTTACAGTACAGAACAAATTAAACGGGTTCGACTGGTTCGCAGGGCTGACGGTTACTACGCACAGTTCTGCGTTAGTGTCGAGGTTCGAGAAACACTCGAACCGTCAGGAAATACCGTGGGGTTGGATGTCGGACTCAAAGAGTTCTACACCGATTCAAACGGACAGACTGAACCGAACCCGAGGTTTTACCGAAACGCTGAGAAAAAGCTGAAACGCGCTCACCGAAGGGTGGGCAAAAAACAGAAAGGCTCTGCTAACCGAAAAAAAGCCGTCAATCGACTCGGGCGAGTACACCTCAAAATAAGTCGGCAACGTGAAGAACACGCCAAGAGACTGGCGCGTTGCGTAATCCAATCTAACGATCTGGTGTCCTACGAAGATTTGAGGATTAAGAATCTGGTGAGAAACCACTGTCTCGCCAAGTCGATTCACGATGCGGGTTGGTATCAGTTTAGGAAGTGGCTCGAACAATTTGGAGAGAAGTTTGGCAAGATTACCGTGGCGGTGAATCCTGCCTATACCTACTCAAAAATGTTCGAGTTGTGGTGCGATACGTTCAAAAATCTCTTTCGACGAGAACCCATGTTTGTCAGTTGTGGTTTTGAGTTAGACAGAGACCACAATGCCGCCATCAACATCCTGAACGCTGCCTTGAGTACGGTAGGGCATACCGGAACTTCGGTTCGGTTTCGCTCACCGAGCGCAGTCGAGGT
>NZ_KB235962.1:171304-178344 GCF_000332355.1 Baaleninema simplex PCC 7105 | reverse complement strand
GACGACTAAAACTGGTTGGAACTTGGGATTTGGCGTTTTACAGTACAGAACAAATTAAACGGGTCCGACTGGTTCGCAGGGCTGACGGTTACTACGCACAGTTCTGCGTTAGTGTCGAGGTTCGAGAAACACTCGAACCGTCAGGAAATACCGTGGGATTGGATGTCGGACTCAAGGAGTTCTACACCGATTCAAACGGAGAATGCGAACCGAACCCGAGGTTTTACCGAAACGCTGAGAAAAAGCTGAAACGCGCTCACCGAAGGGTGAGCAAAAAACAGAAAGGCTCTGCTAACCGAAAAAAAGCCGTCAATCGACTCGGACGAGTTCACCTCAAAATAAGTCGGCAACGTGAAGAACACGCTAAGAGACTGGCGCGTTGCATCCCCCCTTCGCCCCCCTTTCAAAGGGGGGTTGGGGGGATGATGCCGGTTGGTATCAGTTCAGGAAGTGGTTGGAACAGTTTGGAGAAAAGTTTGGCAGGATAACCGTTGCGGTCGAACCTGCCTATACCAGCCAAGCCTGTTCGAGTTGTGGCACGGTCGTCAGAAAGACGCTTTCAACTCGCACCCACGTTTGTCAGTGCGGGTGTGAGTTAGACAGAGACCACAACGCAGCCATCAACATCCTGAACGCTGCCTTGAGTACGGTAGGGCATACCGGAACTTTGGTTCGGCTTCGCTCACCGAGCGCAGTCGAGGTGAACGCTTCTGGAGATTTGACCGCTACTTTGGCTGGTGCAAACCTGTCAGAGCAAGTCGGATCGCTGAAGGAAGAATCCTCACGCCGTGATAGCTGAGGAGTGTCAAGATGGAGTATGTGGTATTGGGTTGGCTTCACCTAAAAGGATGTTCGAGTTCGTCTGACTCCCCTTCAACGAAGCCAGAGGATTGAAATTTGCGTTAAGTGCTATGCGCCGTTCGCGTCGATCGGTGCGTAGCACTTTCGCTGCATACGCGCATTGGGATAGACTCGAAAAAAACTGAGGTGGGACACACCTTGGATGCTTGGCGAGAGGCTAGGCTTTCCACCGGGAAGTGGTTAAACTCCGGCTCCTTCATAACCCAAGAATCATCGCGGCTTGCTGCCCGATGAGTTTGACATACTCCCCAGCCTGAAGGCGTGGGGATTCTTTACGCTTCATTGAGTTGTGCTACCGAAGTAGTCTGACCATCTCTCGACGTACATTTAAGGTCGTGCCGATGCCCCATGCCGACCATTTCTATATTTTTAGACGCATTATCATCTCGGTCGTGTTCTGTACCGCAATTTAGGCAAATCACTGACCGCACAGACAAATCAATTTTTCCCCACCTATAACCGCAATTAGAACAGGTTTGACTGGTGGGTTCCCAACGTCCGATCGCTACAAACTTGCGTCCGTACTTTTCAGACTTTGCTTCAACCAATACCCTGAACTCTCGTCAGCCTTGTTGACTGATAATTCTAGACAACTTACGGTTTTTAACCATTCCTGACACGTTCAAATCTTCCAAAACGATAGTTTGGTTTTCACTAACGACCTTGGTTGATAGTTTGTGTAGGAAGTCTTGGCGAGTGTCTGCAATCTGATTGTGTAGTTTGGCTATCTGAATACGGGTTTTGTTTCTGCGTTTTGAGTCTTTCTGCTGTCGTGCTAACTTGCGCTGAAGTTTGCGAAGCTTGCGGTCTAAATGCTTGTAACAAGGACTTGCCGTTTTTTCACCATTACTCATCACAGCAAAAGTTTTAATTCCTAAATCAATGCCAATGCTTTGGTTTTTAGCATCAATACTGATTGGCTCAACTTCTACGACAAAGCTTAGGAAGTAACGGTTAGCACAGTCCTTAATAACAGTTACAGAGGTAGGACTTGCGGGTAGCTTTCTTAACCAGACAGGCTTAACAACGCCAATCTTTGCAAGATAAACACCTTTGTTTTTAATGGAGAAACCTCCAATCCTGAACCGTGCTGATTGGCTATTCGTCCGTTTTTTAAACTTAGGATAACCAACTTTACGACCTTTTCTTTTGCCTTTACAAGAACTAAAAAAGTTCTCAAAAGCTGTCTCTAGATCGGCTACAGACTGTTGTAAAGGTATGTTTGATACCTCGCTCAACCACGCCCTAGCTTCAGTCTTTTTTGCCTGAGCGATCGCTATTTTTTGGAGTTCGGACGACTTAGGTTTTTTCTCAGATTGTTTGCAGATAGCCAAAGCATCGTTATAGACAACACGAACACAGCCGAATAAACAAGCTAAGCTCTGCTTTTGTTGATCTGTTGGATAAAAACGATATTCGTATCTGGCTTTCATGGGTTTGTCACCCTTAATTATAGTATACTGTATATATTGCTATTTGACCGGACAATTTGCGGTGCGACCCCGCACCGTCGTACGGTACTAGGGCTTGCCCTGCTCGCACTGCTTGCACTGCTTGCACTGCTTGCACTGAGCTTGTCGAAGTGAGCTTGTCGAAGTGAGCTTGTCGAAGTGAGCTTGTCGAAGTGAGCTTGTCGAAGTGAGCTTAGTCGAAGGGTACGCGCACCAAGAGAATATGAAAACCGAGAAAATATTTTTGAGAGTTACCGAATATGAAAAAAGACAGCTTGTAGAAGAAGCTGCTAGGCGTGGTATGACACAATCAGAACTAATTAGAAGTTTAATTGCTCGTTTTCCAGAACCCAGTAAAAAGCCGTCCTAGAAGGCTTGCCCTGAGCCAAGTCGAAGGGACGGGGCTTGTATCCCAGTTTTTTGGTCAATCCTCTTCCTCACATTGAAAATTCGGACAACCCAACCCATCCGGCGGCGGGATTAATTCTCCTTCCATCGTCCAACCGCGATCGCTGGCCAAGCTATTGAGGGCGTCAATGCGGTTTTGCGTGAGGGGGTGGGTTTGAAAATACTCCGAAACCGTCAACACGCGGTTTGGAAACTGACTTTCGGTTTCCGCCAACCGCTTGAAAAAGTCGAGACTGTTACCGCCGTGGCCGTAAACGCGAACCACCGATTCCAACCCGTAGACATCGGCGGCGTATTCCTGCTTTCGACTATAGTTTAAGCTGTTGAGATTAATCGTTTGCAGGACGATATCCGGCGTTCCTGTCGTGCCCGAGGTACCGACATCCAACACGATCGCTCCAAACAAAACCACGAGCGATCGTCCCATTCCTTTGAGGGCGTCTCGGGCCGATAAATGGCCGATTTCGTGGGCTAATACAAAAGCGAGTTCGTTTTCCGATTCGACTTCTTCTAAAAACGATGTGGTGACGAAAACGTGACCGCCCGCTAAAGCGGCGGCGTTGACAATGGGCGTGTCGATCAGGTGTACGTCCAGCGGGATTTCTGCCATATCTCCCGGTTTCCGCAGCGTTTCGACTAAATCTTCTAGATAGGCGAGGCGAGCATCGCTTTCGATTTCCTCTCCGGCAAATTGAGCTGGAACGGTGGGGGCGAGGGCGTCGCCAATTTCTTTTTCTCGGCGATCGCTAATCCGAGGTACGAACCAATCGACCGCTAGTCCTAAGCCGAAATATAAAACCAGCGTTATACCCACAACGGTCGCGATGAGATAACCGAAGTTGATTAGAGGATGAACTTTAGAAACGTTTACCTCTTCTGTGATTTCTCTTGGGGTGTATTTCATCAATCTTGATTTTTTGTTTTTACAGGTTTTAGAGTCTTTTTACAAAAAAATTCGGATAATGTGGATTTTGTGTTCGACAAGCTGGGTTTGAAAACAGTCTTCACCACAGAGAACACAGAGAACACAGAGAGGTTATTTTAGGGTTTTAAAAAAATTCTAATTGTCTATAAATTTGAAAATTTTAAGGGTTTAATTGTGAAAATATCTAAAAAGAATGCGTTGTTCGGGACTCTGAAGTTTTCAGATTTAAGGAAGGTATTACTTGTTGGCTAGGCTGGCACGTCTGGAGAACATTACTATTACCTAATTTGGGAGAGTCGAAATACCTGACTTTCGATCGAGGCGTTTTTTAAAAATGGGTGCATCTCACTGTTGAAAAAATATGAGTCTGGGGTAGGTTAGACTTCGGCAACGCTGCCGTCCACGGGTGGAACGGAATAGAACCCAACAGCAGCTCAATCGAGGACTCAAGTTTGCCTCCGATCGATTTACATTTTTGAGATGCACCTTTTAAAACCCCCCGATATCGACAGTTTTAAAATTTAACGAATTCCCGTTCCGTAGGCAATGACTTCGATCGATACCGGCCCGGTTCTTCCTGACGCACCGCCTCCGATGGTAGACGTTTCGTAGCGCACGTTTAGGATTTCTCGTGCGCCCCATTGTATGGCTTGTTCTTTCACTCGAAGTAAGGCTTCGCGACGACCGCGATCGAGCAAACTTTCGTAAGCAATCACTCGACCTCCGATGAGGTTTCGTAACGTCATCACGAAAGTTTTGAAATAGTCTGAGGAAATGACCACAGCTCCAGAAAACAACATAGCATCTCGGGCGTCGGGAAGGGGTTGTTTGGCTCCAAAACTGGCGACGGGAAGAAAAACGGTTTCGCGCTCTCGTTTTTTGATGTCTTTGTAATGGCGCTTTTCTGCCAGCACACCAAACACATATCCAATCCCCAACAGAACGAGGATAACGATTATTTCGTCCATAGCGATCGCAGTGGTGAAGATAGAGTTCGAACGATTTGAAGCGGGGTTCTAGCGAACCCGAACGGCGGTTCCGTAGGCGAACAGTTCCGCAGCACCTTGCGCGACTGAAGAGGTGGCAAAACGGACGTTAACGATGGCGTTGGCTCCCAGTTGTTTGGCTTGTAATACCATGCGATCGAGAGCTTCTTGTCGGGCTTCGTTGAGGAGATCGGTATAGCCTCTCAACTCTCCACCTACGATATTTTTAAATCCTGCGGCAATGTCGCGACCGACGTTTTTTGCCCGTACTGTGCTACCTTGTACGATGCCGTAATGCTCGATGACTTCTTTTCCGGGAACACCTTCAAGGGTTGTGAGAATCACGATCTAGATATCCTTTATCAGTAATGAAACATTCTAGAAAAGCAAACCTCAAAAACGAGGAAATGCCGACTCGATCGTTTTTTTTAGAGACGTCGCGGACAACGTCTCTAAAGTCTAAAACTCGATTGTTTGATACGGACTTACGCACTTCAACGTTAATTACACTAAATGTAGGGGTTGGTGGGCATTGCCCACTCTACAAATGGTGTAAATGCGGTTGTTCTGGTTTGAGTTAGGGAGTGTAGCCAGCGAGCTTAAATCTCAGCCAGCGATCGCTCGATTAACCGACGAGCGAGGGTTTGTACGCCGGTGTGACGGTAGTAGTCCGTACTCATATCGAGAAAAGCGGCCAGATAGTCGAGGCGATCGTCGCTAAATTCGATAAAGCTCTGCAAGCGATTGCTAACCTTTTGAGGGGTCAAGTCGTGAGAGCTGACGAACTCGCTCATCCAACCCCGAACTGACTCGAAACTTTCTCCCATGAAGCCTAGCTTATGTTCGGCATTTTTCCCTGGAATTTCATCTTTAATTTTTTTGAACTCTTGATTGTCTTCGAGTTCGCTGGGGCTGAGCATTCCGAGACGTTCTCCGACGGCTTGGACGAAGTCGGGACCGAGGGGAATCAACCCGTCGAAGCAGACTAACGCCGCCATCCGCATGAGGGATTCGCCGCTGTAGTCGCCGAGCGATCGCACGAAATCGCCGATGCTGTCGCCGGGAATTCCGTTAATTTTGCAAAAAGCGACGATTTCGACGACGAGTTTTAACGTCAAATCGATGGTTTGGGCTTTGTCGGCTTTGGGGGTGAGTTTGTTGAGAAATCCCAACAGCGGGACTTTTTCGCCGACTTTGTTGGCGAGCGCCGCCGTTCCCAGGGCGCTTCCGGCGCTGTCGATGGTATCGTACAGCCACAGGGCGGTTTGATAGCCTTGAGATTTGTCGTTGTAGAGGGCGATCGCGCGATCGCCGACTAGTTGAATCAAGCTGTCGTCGGTTTCTCCGGTAATCGTGCGGATGGTGTTGTCCCATCCGACGAGGTTTTCCCATTTATCGGGAAGGACGAAATCGAGCGATCGCAGGGAAAAAATGGTAACGTTTTTGGTCGGTAGTTCGTCTACCCGTTGGTTAATCGGTTTACTCATGGCGGGGGTAACTCTCTTTTTATTTGAGTTGGGCTAAGCCGGACAAATCGAATCTTTGAATCCAGGCTTCGCGATCGGCTTCCGTAAAGTCGGGGCTGCGCGAGATAACTTTGACTTGGAAGCGATCGGCGACGAGAATCGCGGTTTGGGTATTTCCCACGGTGACGGCGGGATATCCGGCGATCGTCGCCTGGCTGTTTTGGAATTTCTGGGCGGCGATGGGGGTACTGATGGTGTCGGAAATCGCCAGCATCGCGATGTCTTGTCCGTCGCGTTTGAGTTTGGCTTCGGCGAATCCCGTTTTTTCTTGGGTATAGACGCGCTCGTAGCCGTCGCCTCCTGCGGGAAAGAATTTGTTGAACGCGCTACCGGGAACGGCGTCGCTCGCAACGGCTCCTCCTTCAGCGGGTTGAACTTGTTGGGAAGTTTCTGAAGGAGGGGCGGGGGTTTGGGGGTTGCGACAGCCACCGACAACCAGCATCATCGCCAGGAGAAAGGCGACGAACAGCTTGCGAGGGGCTGCAAAACTTGCTGAAAAATTCATGACACTGCGGGGGAATGGGGAAAGGTCGGCTTGAATTTCGATCGTAACATCGCTCCGTGAAAACCCCGAGATTTCTAAGTTCCTCTTAATCTCGAAATGGCGATCGCGATATGGGGTCGAATAACGATAGAAGAATGCGATCGCGAGTCGATCGCCATGTTTTGAAACGCTAGGTAATTTAGGTAATATTGTTATCGATTCGCTGTCTGTTCTCTAGGAGTGGCGATCGATTTTTTTGTCGATTTTTAAATTTTGTTCTAAAATATCACGAAAATAATTTTTTGGGTCTTCGGAGTTTGAGGTGATAATAGTATAATAGAAAACAAATGCAGGCGGATCTAAAGATGAACTTTTTTGTAGAAGACTTAATCAACTTAC
>NZ_KB235962.1:152032-171204 GCF_000332355.1 Baaleninema simplex PCC 7105 | reverse complement strand
AACTGATAAAGCGTCAAGCTTATGGATTTATAAATTTTGAAAATATGCGAATGCGCTTTCTGTCTTGCTTTACTTAATAAGTTTTTCTTATCACCTTGTTTTGCGAAGACCCAATTTTTTGAATTCTTGTAACATTTATTTGTCGATATGCTTGAATAATTTGAGTTAAATCTAACGTCGCGATCGCTCGAGCTATACTCGATCTTGTTGAATAAATTTCAAATATCGAACCTAAAAGATAAACCCTCTCGTGAAGGATACTGAGAGGGTTGGTTAACGCTGCCAAATTGACTTGAAAATTCAGCACTCGAATTGACTAACGACTCACCGTTACGATCGAGACCAGTAAATCTGTCGCAAACAGATGGGTCATTGAATTCAAGAATTTCTGCGTATCGCGCTGGTAAATTTCGTTCGCGGATAAGACGTGGATGTCGGTCTCGCGTCGTTTTACCTTATTTTTTTTTAAAGATTGCTCGTTCATGCGACCTGCCGTTGTCCTACTCTTCTTCCTATTTACTAGGATGCCAATTTTTTTCCGGAACGTCAGGATCGAAACCGTTCGATCTAGCGATCGCTGTCACTTAAAATTGCGATCGCGATCGCATTAACTGCGAGATAAATCGAGGGCCGCGATCGCAACTCCCATTAAAAGGACGATCGCACCGGCAAACACGCCTAAAGATGGGATTTCTCCAAACACCCAATATCCTAACAAACTCGAAGAGACGGGTTCTAATAAAATCGCTAAAGTTACGAGAGTCGGTGACACCCAGCGAACTGTCCAATTAATACTGGTATGGCCGATTAATTGAGAGAGTAACGCCATTAAGGCGATCGCACCGTACACCGGCCAGGGATACCCCAGATAACTCGCCCCAAAGGCCATCGGTGTCGGAACTAGAATCACAGCGGCGACTGTATAGGCGATCGCAATATATCCTGTCGTTCCCAAACCTCGACGCTGGGCTTCCCGTCCGAGGAGCAAGTACAAACTCACCATCCAAGCCCCGAGCAAGGCCAGCGCGTTTCCGAGCAGGGGGTTCGTCGAAATCGACGTTTCGCCCACCTCGCTAGTTCCCACTACAATTCCCCCAACCAGGGCGATCGCGATACCCACCGCCGTTCGTCGCGAGATGCGGGTTCCGAACCACCACCACGATAACAAAACGATCCATAAAGGATTGCTGGTCACGATGGTACTCGCCGCCGCGATCGACGTGTAAGACAGCGATGTCGTCCAGGTGGCGAAGTGAGCCGCCAAGCATACCCCCGCCATGACAGCTAACCCCAAGGCTTCGGGAACGGTTTTCCAGCGAACTTTCGACCACGTCGGTATCAGCAGCAGCGACGACACGAGTAGCCGCGACGCCGCCAGAACGAGACTCAGTCCCACGCTTCCCTCGCCTACTGCGTTAACCGCGATGCGAACCCAGATAGCTGCTGTCGAAACGGCGAGAATGCCAACGGCTAAGACGATCGCAACTTGAATTTTAGAAGGACTTCGTTCCATCAGTAGTGATACTAAGGGTGATATAAGCCAGACGGAAGGCGATCGCCACCCGTTCTAACCGGTAAGCTTAAGGGAATTGGACGTTTAGCAGTTATTTGGCAGCGACACCTATGACCGACGAAGCGATTACTCCAGCCGTCAGCGATCGCATTTGCAAGCACATGAACGACGACCACGCCGATGCTGTGTTGTTGTACGCTCGCGTGTATGGCGATCGCCCCGAGGCCACATCGGCTGTCATGGAAGCTATCGACCCGCAAGGGATGAACCTACGCGTCAGAACGGACAGCGATACCGTTCCCGTTCGCATCGGGTTCGATCGCGATCTCAAAAACGCAGACGATGCCCACCATACGCTAATCGATATGCTCAAACAAGCCAGAGCCAAAGGACGATCGTAGGTTCGATCGCGATCGCTCGGACGCACGACGTACCCCAAGAACCTCCCCCACGGCGATCGAGATCGATCCCAAACACGCGATCGCCGGTGTTGAGGGAGGCGATCGGCAAGTTTTAAGTTCAGTAAAAATACTTATTCGGCTTTTTATTTTAACACTGTATTTCTACAGTGTTGTGATGCCGATCGCCTATGCAATTGCGTAATATCGCGTAGGTATGCGATGACGATCGCCTAAATTACTGATAAATGTCTCAGATAAAAAAGATTGAAATCACGCCAACCTAATTAGAGACGCAGCTAAGTTATAAGCATAGAAATTTCGGAGACATCCAAAGCTATGCAACTGAAATATCGCGGAATTGCTTACGAAGTTCGAGAGTCCGTACGTCAGCCCGAGATCGCCGATCGATCCTTACGATATCGAGGCGTTGCTTATCAACCTCAAGCCATTACAGAATTCAGCGATCGCCCTCGAGCAATTTTAGCGTATCGCGGTATTTACTACGCCACGGGACTGAAAACAGAAGCACCCACACTTTATTACCCGAGCCAACCTATTTCAGTAGTCAACTAACGATATTGTTTCTAGTTTTGTTTGGCTGTAACTGTCTGATTTTCAAGAAAACAGGAGATTAAACGATATGAAACTAACGTATCGCGGTGTTTGCTATTCGATCGCACTTCAAGATATTTCCACAACAAAAAGCAAAATTTGTGCTAAATACCGAGGTTTGATGTACCACCTGTCTCGCACCGAATTCAACGGCGATCGCTCAGTTCAAAATTTAGTTTATCGTGGCGTTCGCTACAACAGTCAAGCCGCGATGACCGCTCCATCCCAACCGCTAACAACAACTAGCCCAGCATTGGGATAATGCGAACACTTTGATTTCTCGTTTTTACCTGCTCGAATAGTCCTCAATCCGAACATTTAATTCAGATTGAGGGCTTTTTTTCGCTGAATATCTCGCTCAAACTCAATTACAACTTAACCGAAAGTAACTGAATTCACTGCATGACGACGTTATAAGAGAGATCTTTCAACTCTTCAGGGGGTAGCTCGGCGACGATTGCGTAAATATACGTGTCATCTGCCCACAAGACGATCCGAGGTTTTCCCGGCTGACTGATGTAGAGTTTGCCCGATCCCGTTTTCGGAAGAGACAGGCGATCGATTCGCGTATCGATTTGATAAAACGAGATCGTGTGGTTGTCGTCGGTGGTGTAGGTGTAGCGCAAACCGGGAATTTTACCGAATTCACACAGACTCCCCCCCATTAACCGAACGTCGCGACGCGCGATGGTGGGGGTGGTGTCGTCGAACTCGAACTGGCGATCGAAGCGATCGATAATAGCTGCGAGATCGCTGGAGTTGAAATCCATCGGTCCTTGTTCGCGACTCATGGCATCCATATGATCGTCGGCCAGTTGCTCCAAGCCGTCCCAATTGTTCGCCAGAACTGCCTCTGACGGCATCACGAGCGCCCCAAAGTCCGCACGTTCCCATGCCAGTTCGACTTCAGCGTCCTGTAAATTCTGACGCAAGCGGAAGTTGTCCGCCGCCAACGCCACCGCTGCCACCGCTGCAATTCCGCTCGTCCACACTTGCCACCCGCCCCAGCGACGACGGAAGCGGCGAGGAGATTCAGGAAACGGGGCGATCTTGGGTTTGGGTCGAGCGGGATCTTCGGAAGGTTCGGCGGCGATCGCGGCCGCGAGGATGTTATTCCGCAGGCGTGGCGGTGGCGGCGCGTTCGGCAGACCGTAAGGCATGACGCCGAGAACTTCGTACAATCGAGCCACTTCGACGGCCAGTTGGGGGTCTTGTTGCAAGTAGGCTTGAAAGCATTCGGCTTCCTCGGAAGACAAATCTCCGAGAACGTAGCCTGCGGCGAGTTCCTGTAATCGTTCTGGAGGTAAAGCGTTAGTCATCGTCCCTGTGTTAGCCAATCCAATCTCGTAAATGTTCTCTGAGTTTGAGCAAACCTTGGCGCGATCGCGTTTTCACCGTTCCCAAAGGCAAATCGAGATAGGCGGAAATTTCCGATTGACTCATGCCTTGGTAGTAAGCCAGTTCCAGAACCTGGCGGTATTTCGATGGCAGGTCGTCGAGGGCATCGCGGACTCGGTCTCGACGTTCTTGTAGGGACACTTCGTCAAACGGTGTTGTGGAAACGATGGCATCTTCACTCATGGCGGTTCCCCAATTGCCCAAAAACTTTTGTTTGCGTCCGCGCGATCGCAGTCGGTCGATCGCTCTCGATCGCGTCAGCATGGTGAGGAACGTACTGAGAGACCCCCGTTGGGGATTATAGTTCTGTTTTCGCCACAGAATTAAAAAGATCTCTTGGGTGAGGTCTTCGGCTTCTTGAGGAGCTTTGAGAACTTTCAACGCCAAGCCGTACACAATGCCCCCGTATCGATCGTACAGCGTTCCCAGTGCAGAGGAGTCTCCCGCTTGGAGGCTTTGATAAAGTTCGATATCGCTTGGAGACATGGGTAAGGTGGCTTTGGGACTCACGCTAATTATCGCTCCTCTCATCCGTCGGTACTGGCTCTCGCGATCGGGTCTTTGTCTTGAATACGCGTCGAATCCGGCGGTGGATTTCGAGGGATACCGTCGGTTTGGGATCGGTCGAACGAAGAGATTCGCCCCGAACGAGAACCCCAGCATCTTTAGAGATACCGGGGTTTTTGGCTCGAGATCGGGGGCATATACGAGATCGCTCGAGACGGGAGCGTTACTGAATTACCGAAAAACTGTGCGAGTTAAGTTCGAGTGTGAGGTGTCGCGAACTGCCAAAGCGATGTCTCGAGGTTTCTCTGTCGAGCGTTTCGATCTTATCCCCGTACGACCTCGGGACGATCGTTCATGTAGCTGAGGAGCCAGTTAGCCATCGTTGCGCGGCGCGTGTCTCGCGGATCGAACTCGCCAATTTTGTAGCCTTTAAAGCCCAGCTTTTCTTTTAAAAGCTGTTTGTTGGGTTTGGGGATCGATCGCGTGAGTTTGACCGTTGGCGGACGGTTGGCGATGAAATTCGGCGGTTCGGGATAGTCCTGTTTCCAGTCTTCAGAGACTTCTGAATTATCCCAACGCTGGGTCGCCTCGTCGTATCGATACCCGAGATAGTGCCAAACGATGCGGTTGACGGTATCGTCGTCAAGGTCTTCGTTGAGAATTGCCCAAATTGTATCGGTGTTTAACGGTGGTAATTCAGACATCGCGGTGTAGGTTTGACAGAGTGAAACGAGCGATCGCCAAACTGAGGCGAGCGCGTTCGATCGAAGACAGATCTGCCCAACTCCGCTCTGAGTTCGACACGAGGTCGGCGCGATCGCCGCGCATGGCATAGGCGAAAGGACGGGCGAGAACTTGCAGGTCGTCGATCGACCAGTTGGGTAACAACCCTTGTACGCAGCGTACCAAACGATCGGCAACAGATAAATTCGCGGCAGCCAACTCGGTGGCTTGACAGGCGATCGCCTCGAGGATCTCTCGGGGAACTCGAGCGCCGAATTTCTGGTGGAGTTGGGTTTCCAGCCAACAGGCGTCGAGACGTTGGAAAAACGCAGAACAGCGATCGCCGATTTCGAGATCTTCGAGATCGAGGCTTTCTTCGAGACGGTTGAATCGGGCGTTCGCTTCGCGATCGACGGGATTCCAGGGATACGAACAGTCGTCACCGAGCAAAATCGCATCGAGCAAATCCAGTTCGGCTTGCACTTGACCCGATGCAGCAGAGGTAGATTGCCGAGAGGACATCATCATAAGACATTGGAAAAACACGACAGAACGACGGTCTAAAAGACAGTCAGGAGCTTGTGACAGTTATTCGACTGTCTACACTCGAACTTTTCTTAACTACATCACGATTTCTGGGCTTTCCGCAACCGTGGTTGGAGCTGGGGAGAGGGGGAGAAGGGGAGAGGGGGAGAAGGGGAGAAGGGGAGAGGGGGAGAAACTATTAACTGTTCCCTGTTCCCTGTTCCCTATCTTCACTGGTGACTGGCGACTGGTGACTGGCGACTGGCGACTGTCAACTGTCAACTGTCAACGACGAACTCCCAGGCTTGACCTTGAGAACTGCCGAATTTGAGTTGAGTTCCCGAGGAGAGCGAGATTTCTTGATGGTGAATTTTGCGCCAGTCGTCATCCTCGCGCACTAGGGTTCCGTAGCGGGAAAAGTCCCGTAGAAAGTAGGTGGGATACGAACAGTCGTGGAGGTGGCGGTAAAAGATTTCGGCGTGGCGTTGGGACACCCAGCGTTCGGGGACGACGGCGTCGTTGTCTTCGGTGCGTCCGACGCGCAGTAAACCGCGACGGATGCGCCATACCGTGTCGTCGGGATCGAGCGATCGCAAACAGGCTTTGGTGGAGAGGCGATCGAGTCGCGTGGTGGAATTTTCGGGGAGTTCGGTGACGATTTGATGGGGCGCTTCGAGGAGGTGGCCGTCGAATTCGGGATGGAGGTAAAGAACCGGGAGCGTCCAAGCGGGCTGATTGAATTTGTACAGCGTCAGCAGTTGTTGGCGGGCGATCGCTACCGCGCGATCGATGGGCTGGCGTTGGGCGAGGGCTTGGGCGAAGCTTTGAATGAAACTGAGGGCTTCGCGATCGGCGATCGCGTCTCGCATGGCTAACACCGCCGGGACGCCGTGATGGACGAGAACTTCGGCGAGGCTGCTGCGGGGAATCAGGCGATCGTTTTCGCGATCGGGTCCCGCGCCCCAGCAGGTGTTGAATACGGCTAACGTCACTTGCGATCGCACTAGCACTTGAGCCAACTCCGTTCCGGTGAGGGTGGTGTCTTCCCGCAGGAACAGGCGGCCGCCCTCGGGGGAGGGAACGCCGTGACCGGAGTAAAGCAAGATATTGTACTGTTTGGTTTCCAGGCGATCGAGCAGTTCGGCGGGAGTCGGTTGAATGAGCGTATCGACGCGATAGGGAACTACGGCGTCTTGACGGCTGCAATTGGCGAAGAGTTCGGCGATTTCGCTGGCTTCGGTTTCCAAGTCTAACACCGACGCCCGGCTGTCGTTCGGTTGTCCCAAGACGAGCAGCATTTGCAGCGATCGACTGGCATTCCGCAGGGACAGGGGATCGACATCGCAGGTGGTGCGACTGAAGAGGATGTTTTGCGCCAGGGACAAAGCAGGTTTTCCCAAACGCGGCTGGGCGATTTCCCAGGGAAGCCCGATGAGGGCGGGATCTCGCACGTCTAAGCGTACCCGCAGGGGCATCCGCCGTCCGAGGGCGATTCCTTGACTTTGAGCGAAACTACGTTGCACCGCTCCCGCAAACAGCCACGTCCACAGTTCTAAGCCTAACTGCTGCATGAGGCGACTGCTGTAACTGCCCATCGGGGGCGTTTCGGCAGGAACGAACGGGTCGGCGGTGGGAGTGGAAACGCCGACGGTAGCGGGTTGGGGCGGTGTGGGAACGGGGAGGCGGTTCAGGGAAAAGAGATCTTGCCACTCCCGCCAGGTTTGGGTGAGGACATCGGACCAGGAGCAGTCGTGATGGACGTATCCGCCGGGGTGGGGGGCTTGCAAAACCCAAATCGCATATCGATCGCCAGCTTCGCCGACATCGACGTTTAACGGCGCGATCGCCAAACTCAAACCGGGATCGTCAGGTTGCAGCATTCAAAAGACTGTGTGTGAGGAATTAAGCGATTTGTGAGTTATTTTCCCAGTGTATCGAATCGAGATTTCGACGTTACTATTGAAACTTCAATAAAGAGAGGATAAAAACAGTATAAGACGGTGAAGCAAGTTAAATTGTTCCCCAGAGGAGAGACGCGATCGAAGACGAGAGGGAGCATCTCAACGTACGGAAGAGTGTCGATCGTCGATCTCCAATCTTTCAACCTCTCGTTTTAGGCTCGAGCGAAGGGAAGCCCCGTCCGAGTCTTTTGTTCCGAGCGGGAGAGGGGTTTCAGGAGAGAGTTATCGAATTTGAGATGCACGCGGTCAGAGGAGCCACAAACAATATGGAGACAGCAAACGAAGCAGCGTTAGCTGAACTCGCTTGGTCTGTAGAGATGTCTTTGGGGAAGTTTTCGTTATTGTTTGCTTGCTGTAACGATACACGAACGCGCGATCGCTTGTTAGAGGGTTTTGCGGCAATTTGTCCGCAACGTATCCGAATCCTCGAACTGTCGTCGAATACCCGCCATCCTTACAGTGACATTCGCCAGCGACTTGGGGAGGATGTCCCAGATGTGTCGATCGTCGTGGGGTTAGAGGCGGTGAAGGAGTCGGCGTTAACGGCGATGAATTCCATGCGGGAGGAGTTTCGTCAGTCGTTTCCCTTTCCACTACTGTTTTGGATTACGGATAAAACCCATCGATCGCTGATTCGCGTTGCACCGGATTTTGAGAGTTGGGGAACCACGACGAAGTTTGAAAGTTCGGCGAGGGAGTTTGTGGAGGCGGTAGACGAGACGGCGAACTGTTGGTTTCGTCAGGATCGCTCAGTTCAGCCCGGTTGAAAAGTACGTTCTGAGCGTCTCAAACGAGAGTACAGCGCAGTTGTGGCAAGTTTATACGTTGGACGAGCTGCTCGATCGCGGTTGTGAATGGCTGCACGACTACCTGACGACAAATCCCAACGCCACAGACGACGATCGCGCTATGTGTGGCATTTCGCCGCGAGAGGACGAGGAGAGTCTAAAGTAAACCGATCGCTCCCCTTCAACTCCCCTATTTTTTCCTCGCAAAACATTAACCAAATCTAAATATTTCTAACAATTTTGATAACTGGATTACACTTTACGAAGAAATACGGGTAATACTCGTAATAAAAATTCGTCGATCGCACCGCTCTACAGGCTATCGAGCAATATTGAGACACAAAACTTGAAATAACTCTAAAGACCGCGAGCGTCCGATGCGATCGCGTTAAACTAAACGTAATGCTAGAACAGAACGCTCGACGATGAAGCTGAAATTCTTCGCCCTACTGCTGACTTTTACCCTACCGTTAACCGCTTATGGTGGTGACGACACAGCCGCCGATAGCCCAGACACCACTGCGGGCGAGACGACAGAAGCCCCCACTGACGACACCGCCACAGACCCCCCCGATACTGGAGACGGAGCAACCGCTACAGATACCACAGACCCCGAAGACAGCGCCAGCGAAACCGCCGAAGGCGACTGGTACACCTACGAATCGGGGAACTATACCGCTCGCTTCCCCGGAGAACCGATCGAAGATAGCCAAAGCGTACCCGTCGAAGGGGCTGGAGACATCGAACAAACGTTAGTTCTTTACGAAGATACCGGCGCGCGACGGGCGTACATCATCGCCTCGAACGTCATGCCCGAAGGGGTGAAATTCGATATCGAAACCAGCCTCGAAAACATGAAAAACACCACGCAAACCAACCTCAACGCGACGGTGGAAAGCGAAGAAAGCATTGAAAATAACGGACTTCCCGCGAGATCGATCCTCATGTCTACCGAGGAGGGGACTCGTTTTCAATTCTTGCTCGTTGCCGATACTGAAAACGCTGCCTTCTATCAACTCGCCGTCGGCGCACAAGACGGAAACGTAGACTTCCCCGAAGCGCAACGGTTCTTCGATTCTTTCGAGCTTTTGCAGTCGTAACCGACGCAGGGCGATCGACATCGCATCATCGACACAGGGCGTATCGAAATCGTCGATTTCCCGATGGCAAGCGGCAAAATCCCCGTCGTTGAAAACGTTCTCTAGCTAATGTCGCACTCAAGGAGACGCGCATCGTGAGCGAACCTGTCACGAACCTCGAACAACTTGAAGCTCTCATCTCTCGCGTCAAAAAAGCTCAAACGGCTTACGCGAACTTCGGGTGCATCTCACTTTTGCAAAAACATCAGTTTGGGGTGGCAAAATTCCCGATTAGCACTTCTGGTATAAGATCCCCGGCATCTTGGAGATGCCGGGGATCTGGAAATTGAGTGCGCCCAATTCGATGAATTTACATTTTTGAGATGCACCCCGAACTTCAGCCAAGAACAAGTCGATACCATCTTCAAAAAAGCAGCCCTCGCTGCTAACGCTGCCCGAATTCCCCTGGCGAAACTCGCCGTCGAAGAAACGGAAATGGGCGTCGTCGAAGATAAAGTGATTAAAAACCACTTTGCTTCCGAAATCATCTACAACAAATAGATCACCTCATCCGACGGCACGGCGCGGCTGTGGGACGCCCAAGGCAACCCGCTGGCGGTCACTGGCGGTCCTCGAGGGGCATCAGGCTCGGGTCTGGAGCGCCCAGCTCAGCCCGGACGGAGAGCGCATCCTCACCGCCTCGGGAGACGGCACAGCCCGGCTGTGGTAAGTTTATACGTTGGACGAGCTGCTCGATCGCGGTTGTGAATGGCTGCACGACTACCTGACGACAAATCCCAACGCCACAGACGACGATCGCGCTATGTGTGGCATTTCGCCGCGAGAGGACGAGGAGAGTCTAAAGTAAACCGATCGCTCCCCTTCAACTCCCCTATTTTTTCCTCGCAAAACATTAACCAAATCTAAATATTTCTAACAATTTTGATAACTGGATTACACTTTACGAAGAAATACGGGTAATACTCGTAATAAAAATTCGTTGATCGCACCGCTCTACAGGCTATCGAGCAATATTGAGACACAAAACTTGAAATAACTCTAAAGACCGCGAGCGTCCGATGCGATCGCGTTAAACTAAACGTAACGCTAGAACAGAACGCTCGACGATGAAGCTGAAATTTTTCGCCCTACTGCTGGCTTTTACCCTGCCGTTAACCGCTTGTGGTGGTGGCGACACAGCCGCCGATAGCCCAGACACCACTACGGACGAGACGACAGAAGCCCCCACTGACGACACCGCCACAGACCCCCCCGATACTGAAGACGGAGCAACCGCTACAGATACCACAGACCCCGAAGACAGCGCCAGCGAAACCGCCGAAGGCGACTGGTACACCTACGAATCAGGGAACTATACCGCTCGCTTCCCCGGAGAACCGATCGAAGATAGCCAAAACGTACCCGTCGAAGGGGCTGGAGACATCGAACAAACGTTAGTTATTTACGAAGATACCGGCGCGCGACGGGCGTACATCATCGCCTCGAACGTCATGCCCGAAGGGGTGGAATTCGATATCGAAACCAGCCTCGAAAACATGAAAAACACCACGCAAACCAACCTCAACGCGACGGTGGAAAGCGAAGAAAACATTGAAAGTAACGGACTTCCCGCGCGATCGATCCTCATGTCTACCGAGGAGGGGACTCGTTTTCAAGTCTTGCTCGTTGCCGATACTGAAAACGCTGCCCTCTATCAACTCGCCGTCGGCGCACAAGACGGAAATGTAGACTTCCCCGAAGCGCAACAGTTCTTCGATTCTTTCGAGCTTTTGCAGTCGTAACCGACGCAGGGCGATCGACATCGCATCATCGACACAGGGCGTATCGAAATCGTCGATTTCCCGATGGCAAGCGGCAAAATCCCCGTCGTTGAAAACGTTCTCTAGCTAATGTCGCACTCAAGGAGACGCGCATCGTGAGCGAACCTGTCACGAACCTCGAACAACTTGAAGCTCTCATCTCTCGCGTCAAAAAAGCTCAAACGGCTTACGCGAACTTCAGCCAAGAACAAGTCGATACCATCTTCAAAAAAGCAGCCCTCGCTGCTAACGCTGCCCGAATTCCCCTGGCGAAACTCGCCGTCGAAGAAACGGAAATGGGCGTCGTGGAAGACAAAGTGATTAAAAACCACTTTGCTTCCGAAATCATCTACAACAAATATAAAGCCGAAAAAACCTGCGGCATCATCGAAGAAGACAAATCCTTCGGGATTCAGAAAATCGCCGAACCCGTAGGTATTCTCGCCGGAATCGTCCCCACGACGAACCCCACATCAACGGCGGTGTTCAAGGCACTCGTGACCCTGAAAACCCGCAACGCCATTATCTTCTCGCCGCACCCCCGCGCCAAAGACTGCACGATCGCCGCCGCGAAAATCGTCCGAGACGCCGCCGTCGCCGCAGGGGCCCCAGAAGACATCATCGGCTGGATCGACGAACCCACGGTTCCCCTCTCTCAAGCCTTGATGCAGCACCCGGATATCAAACTCATCTTGGCCACCGGCGGCCCGGGAATGGTGAAAGCGGCGTATTCCTCCGGTAATCCTTCCCTGGGTGTCGGTGCGGGGAACACCCCAGCACTCATCGACTCTACCGCCCACATCAAAATGGCGGTGTCCTCGATCCTGTTGAGTAAAACCTTCGACAACGGCATGATTTGCGCCAGCGAACAGTCCGTTGTGGTACTCGATGACGTGTACGATACCGTCAAACAGGAGTTTATCGATCGCGGAGCCTATTTCCTATCCCCCGAAGAACGAGAACGCCTCGGTAGCCAACTCATCGTTAACGGACGCCTCAACAGCGGCATCGTCGGACAACCCGTCGAGAAAATTGCCGAAATGATTGACGCTCGCCTGCCCTACGGAACCCGAGTTCTCATCGGAGAAGTGGAAAACATCGGCCACGAGGAACCCTTCGCCCACGAAAAACTCTCGCCCATTTTAGCTATGTATCGGGCGCAGAATTTCGATGAAGCGGTGGATAAAGCCGAAGCCCTGGTGGAATTCGGCGGACGCGGACATACCGCCGCCCTCTACGTGAACCCCTCCCAGTACGATCGCATCAAACTGTTCGAGGACAAAATGCAGACGGCGCGGGTTCTCATCAACACCCCCTCGTCCCAAGGGGCGATCGGCGACCTGTACAACTTCCGCCTCGACCCCTCTCTAACCCTCGGTTGTGGAACCTGGGGCGGAAACTCCATCAGCGAAAACGTCGAACCCCACCACCTCCTCAACATCAAAACCGTCGCCGAACGGCGGGAAAATATGTTGTGGTTCCGGGTTCCGCCGAAAGTGTATTTCAAATACGGATCGCTTCCGGTGGCGTTGCGAGAACTTGCAGGGAAAGAACGGGCGTTTATCGTCACGGACAAGCCCCTGTACGATTTGGGAATGACCGCTTACGTCGAAGACGTTCTCGACGATATCGGCTTGAAATACGATATCTTCTACGACGTCGAACCCGATCCCTCTCTCGATACGGTCAATCGCGGTTTGGCGTTGATGAATACCTTCAAACCGGATGTGATTATCGCCCTCGGCGGCGGTTCGCCGATGGACGCGGCTAAAATCATGTGGTTGATGTACGAACACCCGGAAATTGAGTTTGAAGGGTTGGCGATGCGGTTTATGGACATCCGAAAACGGGTGTACGATTTACCGCCGCTGGGTGACAAAGCGATTATGGTGGCGGTTCCGACGACTTCAGGAACGGGTTCGGAAGTGACGCCGTTTGCAGTGGTGACCGATCGCCAGAACGATATCAAGTATCCTCTGGCGGACTACGCCCTGACGCCGAACATGGCGATCGTCGATCCCGAGTTGGTGTTGCATATGCCGAAGAGTCTGACGGCGTTCGGCGGTATCGACGCCCTGACTCACGCGATCGAAGCCTACGTCTCGGTGTTAGCCTCGGAATACACCAACGGCTTAGCCCTCGAAGCGATTCGCCTCATTTTCAAATACCTGCCCAGTGCGTACCACAACGGCGCAAAAGATCCCAAGGCGCGGGAGAAAATGCACTATGCGGCGACGATGGCGGGGATGGCGTTCGCCAACGGTTTCTTGGGGATTTGTCACTCGATCGCCCACCAACTCGGCGGGACGTTCCACATTCCCCACGGCTTAGCCAACGCGCTGATGATTTCCCACATCATCCGCTACAACGCCACGGACGCACCCTTCAAACAAGCCACCTTCCCACAGTATAAGTATCCCAACGCCAAATGGCGCTACGCTCGCATTGCCGACCACTTGCAACTCGGCGGCGAAACGGAAGACGAGAAGGTGATGCTGTTGGTTCAGGCGGTGGAAAACCTGAAGAAAGAAGTGGGCATTCCGGCGGCGATGAAAGACGCCATGCAGCAAGACGAGGCAGAGTTTCACGTCCAACTCGAACGGGTGGCCGATCGCGCCTTTGACGATCAATGTACGGTGTCGAACCCCCGCTATCCACTCATTGGCGAGTTGAAACAGTTAATTCTGGATGCGTACTACGGCAATCTGGATTTATCGTCCCTCAACGGCCATCGGTTTGAAGGGGTTCCCGACGTTCCCGCCGAACCGGAACCAGTGATGACATAATCGGTTCTTCACAGTTTTCAAATTTAGATCTTGAGGCGGGTGGTTTGCCCGCCTTTTTTACTGTCGAAAACGCTCGATCGAGGCGAGTGGTAACGGGTAAAAAAAACTGCTTAACGATCGCTCGACTATTATATCAGTCCCAAATGAGTCGTCAAAAATTAAAACACCAGAAAAAATCCGATTCCCCGTTCCCGATTCCCTGTTCCCTGTTCCCTGTTCCCTGTTCCCCGTCCCCGACTTTGTTACACAACTGATTTAGAGTTGCTATAGTATTAAAGCAAATGCTATTGATGGTGACTGAGTTATCTCAAAAATTCTATACAACAATCCTAAATTATTTATAGCAAATAACCTGTTGAAACTCCGTTTCGTGGGTCAGACGATCTATCGAGATCCCCGGCATCTTGGAGATGCCGGGGATCTTATGCCACCCTTCACTGAAATGAGATTTTGCTGTGAATCGTTTAGGACTGCTATATGTCGCGTGTTATACTGTGATTTTTTCCATATTCCAAAGTATCGATCGCTCGTAAAATTGCAAGATGAAACTTCCCTTAGAAACTCAAAAATTCATAATTCGTCAATTTCAACCGCAAGATCTGACAGGGTTTTTAGCTTTTATGTTAGATCGAGAATCGACCGAGTATTTGATGTTTGACGAAGAACAGAAAACTCAAGACGGCGCGACAGCACTGTTCGAGGCTGTGTGTGCTTCTTATGACTCTACCGAGCCGATATGTTCCTATGCAATTGCTGAAAAACAGTCGAACAATTATGTCGGTTCTTGTGGATTTGCACCCTACGATCGCGGAATTCTAGAATGCTATTATAGTATCAACAAAGAGCGCACCGGAGAAGGAATCGCTACAGAAATCGTAAAGGTTTTAGCTGAAACGCTATCGAAAGATGCTGAAGTTCGAGCCTACTGCCATCCTGAAAATTTCGCAGCTCATGCAGTCGCTAAAAAATGTGGATTTATGCCAATGGGAATCCATAAACATAAACACTTTAACGCGGAAGGCGAGTTATTTATCTACAAACGCCGCACGTCACGATAAACGTGCGACTACCCGGTTCTCAAACTTTTACGAAGATAACTTTTGCACCTCCAGCAGCAGAAGCCGCGACAGACCATGAATAACGAGCGATCGCCATTGACTGACGCCGAACTGTGAAGAATTCGCGATCGAGTGTTAGACGATAGGTTTTGGCTGGGGTGCGATCGCATTCGTTGGAGTAAACGAGTTATGACGTTATCTACCCGAAGTGTTGACTTGGGCGTATCCTCGGGCGCGACAGCAGGCGAGTGCGGAGACGGTGTTACCGTTGAAGGTGTTTCCGGTAGAGTGTCCCTATGCGATCGAGGCGGTGTTCGACGATGGGTTTTGGCTGGAGAGCGAGCCTGAAGATTGAGGGAATTTCGGGCATACTGGGATAGATCGGCGAATTCGGAGAAGCTGATGATGGAGGCGATCGAGCAATGTCCTGTCTGTGGCGGAACCGTCGAGCGTAAGTCCGTTACAGAAGTGGTATGTGGTGGTGGAAATACGGTAACACTGACCCTGGAAACTCTAGTTTGTCAGGTTTGCAGCGAACGTTTTTATAACTTAAGCGACGTTCGGAAGTTAGAAGAGCTGAAGTTGAAGTTAGAACGAAACGAGACCGAGGATTTTCAAGTAGTCGGTCAGGTATTTAAGGTGGTCTTGTAAAATAGGGCGATCGCGTAGTGCTACAATGAAGCTTCAATTTCTTATAATAAAAAAACTCACAGTTTCTATAAGCCAACAATTAGGGATGTGTGTTCTCAACATAGTAATAAAAAGCTTATTAGGCTCTATCTCTACCTTTCTCAACTATATGATTTTTGAGTCAACAGCACAATGAACACTGGAAGGTTTACAAATAAAGATTTTACCGTTACAATCAAAGATAAAATTTAATCTTTCGTGCGCCATGAAGATATTTATTGATGCAAATATTTACATAACATTGTATACAACAAAATCAGCTATAAGCTTTTTAGATACCATCCAAAAAATAAGTAATTATATTTTTGTTACACGGCAAATCAGAAACGAAGTCGTGAGAAATCGATTAAATATCACTTGTCAATGTATAAAAAATATTGAGGACGACAAGAATAAAAAAGCTAATAACTCAAATCAAAATCAAAAATTACAACATCCAAACTATCCAGATTGGTTCTCATGTTCAAATACAAACGAAGATAACAAAAAAGTATATAAAAAGGTTCTTCAGGATGTTTATCAAGGGAAAGACAAAATTTCTAAAGTTCTAGAAGCTATTTTTAAGTCTTCTACAGATTACACCATAGATCAGCTTAAAAGAGCTAGGCTCCGTAAAGAACTGGGAAATCCACCTGGAAAGCCTAAAGATCCTCTTGGAGATCAAATTTCATGGGAGCAATTTTTGGATTCTATCGTCGAATGTAAAGGTAATATATTTGTTGTTTCGGCAGATTCTGATTTTGTCAAAAAGTATCAAGGACAATCATTTTTAAATCCATATTTAATGGAAGAGCTTATCCAAAAAAATATTGATTCAAATCAAATATTTGCTTTTTCTGATTTGCCTTCAGCACTTGAAAAATATAAAGAACTCGAAGATCGGAGTATTGTTATTCCATCTTCCCAAGAACTTAAAACATTGCGAGAAGAGCAAATAAAAAATGACAACTATTTGATTTGTCGATCTGAAGGACATATACCTTTAAGCTATACAGATGGGATTTATTTGAGATTTAGGTGTCAAAGATGTGGTCAATTACTAGCTAGTTATTTGAATGATGATATAGATTGCTAAGATGATTGCTCAACCCGATCGCATCCACCTCACCCCCGAAGAATACCTCACCGCCGAACGCGACTCTCCCATCAAACATGAATATCACGACGGCGAAGTTCGTGCTATGGCGGGAGCCAGCGATAATCACAACCTCATTACCGGAAACCTTTATACCGTACTTCGATCGCATTTACGCGGATCGCCTTGTCAAACTTTCTTCGCTGATATGAAAGTGCGCGTCGAAACGCACAATCGGTTTTACTATCCCGATTTACTCGTCACCTGCGACTCGCGCGATCGCGATACCCGCTACTACAAACAACATCCTAAACTCATCGTCGAAATTCTCTCCGAAAGTACCGAAGCCTTCGACAGAGGCGACAAATTTCAACACTATCGCCAACTCGAAAGCCTCGAAGAATACATTCTCGTCAGTCAAACTCATCCCGCCGTCGATGTCTTTCGTCGCACGGGCGATCGCACTTGGGAATTTCAACCCTATACTGTTGGTGAAACGGTTTGCTTTGCCAGTCTCGAACTCGAGTGTGCGATCGCTACGATTTACGAAGACGTAACCTTTGTACCTCCAGCAGCAGGAGCCGCGACAGACCATGAATAACGAGCGATCGCGATAACGATTAGATCGCTTCTAAACTCAAAATCAAGCCATTCTGTAATTTGTCATGACTCAGACCACGATTCACATTACGCCTGACGGACAAATTCTCATCCCCCAAAGCCTGCGCGATCGCCTTAACCTCAGTGGTGACTATACCTTGTCCGTCCGCGATCGCGAAATTATCCTCAAACCCATCGAACCTTCACAACAACCGAATTGCGATTTCTCCGATTTAATCGGCCGTCTTTCCTGGGAAGGCGACGCACTCGAAACCCAACAGCAACTTCGCGATGAGTGGAATTGATGGTATAGAATTTACTCAAGCCTAAAGCTTAAGCTTGTGTGAAATATTGAATCAGTCAGCAAGGAATAATAGACAAAAATGCTTAAAATTCATAAAAATTATGTGATGGACGAAAATCAAAATCCGATTGCAGTTCAAATCCCTGTAGAAGAATTTGAGAAAATTGAAGAAATTTTAGAAAATTTTGGATTGTCTCAATTAATGGAGGAAATAGAAGAAGAGGAAACCCTAGCTGAAGACGAGGCGCTTCTCTATTATCAATCCTTAAAGGAAAATGTGGAAAGTTGAATATAAGAAGCGCTTTTTGAAAGAGCTGGCAGCGTTACCATCTAAAACAAGAGAACGGGTTGAAGTCATTGTTTTTCAAGAGCTGAAAGCAGAAAATCCATTTAATCTTGGACTTCTCCAAAAAATGCAGGGTTATTCAGATAAATACAAAATTCGAGTTGGAGATTACAGGATTGGGATATCGTGCGATCGCTCTAATCGTACCTTAACTTGTCAGCGTGTGGCTCATCGACGAGAAATTTACAGAAAGTTTCCTGAGTTGCTCTATGAAGATACAGATAATTCGATCGCTACGATTTACGAAGACGTAACCTTTGTACCTCCAACAGCAGAAGCCGCGACAGACCATGAATAACGAGCGATCGCGATAACGATTAGATCGCTTCTAAACTCAAAATCAAGCCATTCTGTAATTTGTCATGACTCAGACCACGATTCACATTACGCCTGACGGACAAATTCTCATCCCCCAAAGCCTGCGCGATCGCCCTAACCTTAGTGGTGACTATACCTTATCCGTCCGCGATCGCGAAATTATCCTCAAACCCATCGAACCTTCACAACAACCGAATTGCGATTTCTCCGATTTAATCGGCCGTCTTTCCTGGGAAGGCGACGCACTCGAAACCCAACAACAACGGGTGCATCTCAATTCTGCGATAAGTATAAATATTTAAAGGAGTAAATGCCCTTCTAGCAGTCCTTGAGGAAGATATTGACAAATTGCCGAACTTGTGTATTTGCAAAAGTGAGATGCACCCGAAATTCTTGTAGGGTGGAATTGCCCACCCTACCAAGATTCGTCGCAGCGCTCCAACCATAGCCAATAGGCTTGGTTGGTGGTGAAGCGGCGGTGAGTTTCGGTGCATCCCCTGAACAAGGCGATAGCGAGAGAAGGGGATAGCGCCGAAACGAACAAACTGGTAAAATTGCCTTACCGGAAACGGTCTTTAAGCCCACATTCCGCACTTCAACTTGTAGTACGCCAAGTAGCACGAGAAGGGGATGAAATTAGTCGGGAGTTGGTTAGGGATTAAGACCGA
>NZ_KB235962.1:85085-151932 GCF_000332355.1 Baaleninema simplex PCC 7105 | reverse complement strand
GATTGATGACAGAGTCTCTTCCTTTTTCTGTATGGCTACATTTTTTGATTGATGACAGAAAAGCTTGCCGGAAGTCATTCTGCATATCCTACTATTTTTGTCAAGTCAGTTGGCTCTTGAATGTTATTTTCAAGTCAAGGGGTCAGTTGGCTGAGTCGAAATACCTAATTCTTTTCCGATTCAATTTATACTACTTATACACTACATTTGAAGTGCGGAATGTGGGTTTAAGATCCTAAGGGTATGGTTCGCAACACCCGAAAAACCCGTGGTGGAGGTAAACCACAAAATCGCCAGTTGGTGTTGCCAAGAGAATTTGATTCTCGCTTAGGTCTGCGGTGGGGCGCATCGTGGACGTTAAACAAACAGCCTGTGAAGGCGTTCTGACCGGGGGTATTCGGGCTTGCTCGTTTATCTAGGCATGAGCCAGTGAAACAGGAATCTCCGACCATACCCGCTAGGGTTGGGGGGAGAGCGTCAAAACTGAAGACTACGACAATTCAGCACCTTCTCGAAGCGCGATCGCCTCCTTATTTTTCCGTTCCGGCGTTAACTGCAAATACAACCCCGGCGTCACCAACATCGCGATTAACGTCGACGCCACCAACCCAAACCCGATCGCAGACGCCAGCGGAAACCAAATCGGATCGCTCAACGCCAACGGAACGATCCCCACGATCGTTGTAATACTGGTGGTTAAAATCGGACGCAGGCGATCGGACACCCCATGCGCCGCCGCGTGGCGAACGTCCATCCCATTCTCGCGGTGCGCGTTCATCGTTTCCACCATTACGATCGCATTGTTCACCACAATCCCAAACAACGCGATAATCCCAATTACCGCCGGAAAGGAAATGGGAATGTTCAACAGGAAAAATCCGCCAAACGTCCCAATTAACGCAAACGGAATCACCAACATGATAATCAACGGTTGCGTAAACGATCCAAACTGAATCACCAACACCGAAAACACCAGGAAAAACGCCACCATCGCCATTTGTCCCGCCGACCCAAAGGTTTCGCTTTGCGTTTCCAACTCCCCAGCAATCTGATAACTGTACCCCTGCGGCCAGGTCTTCTCCAGTTCCTCTAACTTGGGAACCAAATCCTCAAATACAATTTCACCGGGACTACGACCTTTGTTTTTCGCCAAAACCGTTACCGTTCGCTGTGCGTCTTGGTGAGTAATCGACAGCGGTGCGACGCCAAACTCGAGGTCGAACACTTCCGGCCCCGCCACCAACGTTCCATCCGGCGCAACCAACCGCAGCGTCTCCAACTCGTCGAGGCGCGTCGGGCCGCCAACGGCCCCCTCGCGAGACGGCCAAACCGTACTCAGACGAATTTCCAAATCCTCCTCGCCGCCGCCGATGGGATAGTCGCCGATGTCGTTGTCCGTCATCAAATAACGACCTTGCATCGCCAAATCGTCCGCGTCGAAGCCGTAAAAGTCGATCGCCTCCCGTCGCGGCCGCAGTTTAATATCCGAACGCAACGCACCTAAGTCGTCGCGAACGTCCACCGAACCGGGAATTTCCCGTAACGCCGTCTGCACTTCTCCCGAAATGCGCCGCAGTTCGTCCATATCGGAACCCGAAATCTCGATCGCAATGGGATCGCCGCCTTCCCCCGTTAACTGACGGTTCACTACCAACGACGCACCGGGATGCTTACGTATCGCCACTTGCAACGCCTCGCGCAGTTCCTCCACGTACTCAAACGACATTCGATCGCGCTCTCGTTGCGGCGTAAACATCGCCGAAAACCCCACTAAATAGGTTCCCGTATTGGCTTGAATCCCGCTTTCTTCCACGAGTTGGCTGCGCTGACCGACGAATTTCGTCACGCTTTCGAGATACGGTTGCGATCGCAGAATTTCGCCAATCTCGTCAGCCACCGTTTGAGAAGTCTCTAACGTGGTCGTCGGCGGAAGTTCCACATTAACGCTGAGTTTTCGCGCGTCGTCGTCGGGAAACAAATTCGAGGATAACGATCCCGCTAACACCACACTCAACACGAACGCACTCAACGCACCCATCGTCCAAAATCGCGCCGTGGCTTTGTTGCGAACCGTATTCCGCAGACTCCACTGGCGAAACCCATCAGACGCCGCTTTCGACAGGCGATCGATGCGACTGGCTTTTCCCGTGTGCTTCACTTTCCCCAACAAAAACCGCGACAGGGGAACGTCAACAAACAAGGCGATGATATAACTCAACACCAAACAGGCGATCGCACTCAAGGGAATCAAGCGCACGAATTTCCCCATCGTTCCCCCGATCGCCATCAAGGGAACCATTGCCAAAATCGTCGTTAACTGACCTGAAAACGCCGGAAGTGCATAGGTTTTCAACGTTTTCATCGCCGCGCGATCGAACGGCAACCCCTGCACGAAAATTCCCTCGTGCATCCCCTCCATCATCAAAATGAAGACATCCACCAACAGCCCCAACGACAGAATCATCCCCACCTGAACCATCGTATTGAGGGTAAAGCCAAAAATCCACAACAGCGCCAACGCTCCCAAAAACGTCAGGGGAATCGACAATCCGGCGATAATCGCTTCGCGCCAGGTCAACGCCAACAACAACACCACGAACACCGCCAAAACCCCCTGCCACGCATTAGAAAACAGGTTGTCGAGGTCTTCGAGAATCGTGTCGGCGTCGGTGTTGATGACGCGGTAATCCATCCCGTGCGGCCAGAGATTCGGATCGGCTTTCGCCACTTCCAAGGCTTCCAAACTGGCTTCGATGGTTTGAATGGTGTCCGAACCGGGAACCTTGACAATATCGACGTTAATCGTCGGCTGAAATGCGTTCCCCTCGTAACTGACGAAGGCGCGGGTGTCCTCCCGTTCCAAATCTCGCCGCACCTCGGCGATTTCCCCGAGTAACACCACCCGTCCCTCGGATTTAGAGGCGCTGGCGTTACCCAACCGCACCACCGGAAGCTGTTTCAAGGCTTCGACGCTGCGAAATCGACCGTAAAAGCGAACTTGCGCCCCGATGTCGTCGCTTTCGATGCGCTCCCAGGGAACATCGCGGTTTCCCGTTTGGATGGCGCGGGCTACCTGCGTCGGCGAAATTCCCAAAGTGGCGAGACGGCTGGGAATCAGTTGCACGTGAACCACCTCTTCGCGCTGTCCGCCGAGGTTGACTTCGCGCACGTTGGGAACCCGTTCGAGGAGGTCTTGCAACTCGTCGGCGGCGCGACTCAACACCGCCATGTCGATGTCGCCGTATAAAGCAACGCTCAAAATGGGGGTGTCTTGGCTCGAAATTTGCTCGATCGTCGGTTTTTCTGCTTCTTCGGGTAACTCGGCTTCCGCTTCGTCGACTTTGGCGCGAACTTGCGCGATCGCTTCGTTCGTCTCGGCGTCGGCGACGAATTCGACAACGATTTCCGATTGACTGTCAAAGGAAGCGCTACTGAGTTCTTTGAGTCCTTTGAGAGATTTGAGTTCTTTTTCGAGTTCGTCGGTAACTTGGTTTTCGATGGTTTCGGGATCGGCACCAGGCCAAGTGGTGGAAATGCTGGCGATCGCCACGTCGATATCGGGATCGCCTTCTTTCACCATACTGGTCGCCCCCAAGAGGCCGCTAATCACCAGCAACAGCACCAGCAGCATTCCAAAGATCGTCTCGAGGAAGAAAAACCGACTCAAGGGCGAGACGCGATCGCTCGCAGTGTGGGTAGATAATGGAGGTTCGGACATCGTTCGACCTAATTCTAAAGTGAGGCGATCGCCTACTCGATAATTTCAACCGGCGTTCCGTTCACGAGGCGGTTTTGGCCTTCGACCACGATCGCTTCGTTGGGTTCGACGCCTCGCAGGATTTCCTGTTGCGACAACCCTTCGATTCCCAGTTCCACAGTGCGCTCTTCCACGCGATGGGTGTCGGGATTCACCACAAAGACATGGGGGTTGCGATCGCGGTACACAAAGGCGCGATAAGGCGCGACGATCGCGTTGGGATTTTCATCAGTCGCAATCCAGGTATGCACCCGCGCCCCATGTTGCAGCTTTTCTTCCCCCTCAGAAATGCGAACGGTGACTTCGACCCCCCGTCGTCCCGGCGTCACGGAAGGACTCACAGAAAACACCGTCCCTTCAGCCACCGCGATTTCCGTCAGTTGTTCGCTCGTCAACCCAGTTTGCGAAGCGTCGGTCATATCTTGTTCGAGGACGACGATCGCCCGTTGGCCGGGGCGCACTTGCTGCCCTTCATAGGCGGGAAGTTCGATTTCGACATCGTACTGGCTGGGGTCGATGATGACGATCGGAATCGATTCGATGAGGTCTTGATAGCTGCCGGAATTGACGATTTGCGGGTTCCAATATTCCCCTTGGCGAACGTTGAGATAGGCGACGATCCCGTCGAAGGGGGCGACGATTTGACTGTCTTCGACTTCGACGCTGCTGCGAGTAATGTTCGCGTCGGCGGATTCGATTCCCGCTCGGGCCGCTTGGATTTGGGAATCTGCTGCTCGCACGCTCCCTTCGATCGCAATGACGTTTTGTTCGGCGGCGGTCACTTGGCTCTGGGCGGCCGCGATTTGGGTTTCGGCAGCTCGCACGTCGTCGTGGGCAGCTCTGAGAGCGGCACGGGCGGACTCGAGGCTCGCTTGGGCTTCGTTGTAAGCGTTTCGCGCCACGTCGAGCTGTCGCCGTTCGACCACTTGTTGCTCGACGAGATCGCGGTAGCGGTGGAAGTCAGCTTCGGCCAGTTCGAGGTTCGATTCGGCCCGGCGCACGTCGGCTTCGGCGCGGGTGACGTTTTGAACCGCTCGCGATCGCTCGGCTTCGGCGGCGGCGACTTGGGCTTGGGCTTGTCCGACTTGGGCTTGAGCTTGTCCGACTTGGGCTTGGGCTTGCTGTTGTTGGGCGATCGCAGACAGTTCTTGTTGGCGAGCTTCGGCGGCGGCGGCGCGAGATTGGGCTAAGTCCGCTTGCAGTTGGCGATCGTCGACTCGAGCCAGGAGTTGTCCGGCGAACACGCGATCGCCTTCTCGCAACTCCCGTCCGTCGATTTGGGCGATCTGATTGACGGTTCCCGAGATTTCAAACGTCAGGTGTTTGGCGCGGACGGCGCGAACGTTGCCGTCTCCGAACACCCAGCTTTGAATGGGAGCGGTGCGGGCAGCAACGGTACGCACGGGCAATCCGGCCACTTCTGTTACAGAGGCGCTTTGGGTCGGTTCTTCGAGGCGACTGACGATCGCGATTCCTGTCAAAAGACTGAAGGTGGCGATCGAAGCGGCGTAAATCCAGGGTTTGTATCGTTTGGGTTTAGATGCCGGTTTTGCGATCTTTTTGGGTTGGGAAAGTTGGGAAAAAGACGGTTCTGACAGTTGGTTCATGGGTCGATGGATTAGCTTTTTTGACAGTAAGAGATTTGGGCTTAAAACCTTCTCAATGCCGATCGCCAGTTTTATTTGTACGCACTCAGATTGAAGATAAAAACTTTAAAAACAGTTATAAATTGTTTGTGCGCCCAACAATTTATAATTTTTTGATGCGATTCGAGTAGATGTTTTTAAGGTTGATGAGGCGTTTTTCGATGTTTTTTAGTACTAATTCCGTTTTCGAGAATGTAAGTTAGACCGTCAAACCACTGTCGGACAAATTTTATTTTGTCTTCAGTGATATCTTCACGATCGATATTTTTAAAATCGATCGCGAGTTTTCGAGGAATCCAATACCGCGAACCTTCCCACAACGCATCGATCGCAAAAATGGCTAAATCGGTATCGATGTCCTCGGTGATTTCACCCCGTTCGATTCCAGCTTTAACGAGGTCTTGTAAATACGATCGCGAGGTCAGTTGCGTGCGGTGTAGGACTTCATCGCGAAAAGGAAAGTCGCCATACGACGCTCGGTATAGCAATTGACACCAACGGGGATCGTTGGTGACGAAATCGCTACTGCGTTCGAACAACCATCGCAGATAAGGGAAAAACCCCTTTTGAGATTCGGGCGGTTCGACGGCGAGGAGAAACTCGACTTCTTTCTCGATCGCTAAATCCACGAGGTACAGGTAAAGATCCTGTTTGTCCTCGAAATACTGGTAAAAACTCCCTTTCGAGATGTGGGCTTGTTTGACGAGTCGAGAAATCGACGCCACCCCGTAGTCGTGACGGGCGAACTCCTCGATGGCGATCTCGAGGATGGTGTCTTGTTTTTCAGGCGGAAGGTTGAAAAAGGTGGGTTTAGGCATGGCGACGGACTCGAACTCGCGTGTGACTACCCAGTCACATGACCGGCTAGTCACATCTTAACGCGGGGCGATCGATTTGTCACGAAAATCGCGATCGCCCCTCTACACTCTCGATGGTGAGGGAGTTGCTGCGTCTACGGCGATTCCTCTTCAGAGAGATATTGCTGGATGAAGGCTAAAATCGCTCGATCTTTAAAACCGCGAGCTAACGCTTGCAGTTTTCGGGAAAACGGAACGTATTGAGGGTCGAGTCCCTCGAGATCGGCGGCGCGATCGCGAATTCGCTTCATATTGCCCATCCTCGCCAGTTTGTAGAGCCGATCGATCTCCGACGGTGGCGGCGGCACGATCGGCCCGCTGACTGCCTCCTCGGACCGTTCAGTCTCCGGCGACACCGACTCGTATACCCATTCGAGTTGCAACTGTTTCCCGAGAACGGACAACAACAGCTCAGCGTCGATGGGTTTGGCCACGAAGGCGTTGCAACGGGCAATTTCACTCTGTTCGTCGCTGTCGATGAGGCTGGCAGACATCGCGATAATCGGCACGTCTTGCAATTCGCTATGGCGGCGAATCTCTTGCACCGCTTCAAACCCCGTCATCACGGGCATCACCAAATCCGTAACGATCGCGTCGGGTCGCTGCCGAACAGCAAGCTGCACCTCCTGCTGGCCGTTTTCAGCCAGCAGCACTTTAAACCCCAAGGGTTCGAGCAGATTCAACAACACCAAACGGCTCTCGAGCTTGTCGTCGGCGGCTAAAATACAGCGTCGTCGTCCTGAGTAGCCGACAATGCGATCGCGACTCGGCGATAAAACAGAAATCTTCGCCTTCACGACCTCAAAACTCACATCGAACCAGAAGGTCGAACCTTCCCCGAGTTTGCTGCTCACCTGGAGTTGTCCCCCCATCAACTCCACCAGTTGACGGGAAATCGCTAAACCTAACCCCGTTCCCGACGCTCGACGCTTCGTGTCTCCCACCTGCTCGAAGGGTTGGAATATTTGCTCGAGTTGGTCTTCGCTCATCCCCACCCCCGTATCGATGACTTCAAAGCGAAGAGTGGCGATCGCCCCTCGGCGGGCAATTTGAGAGACTTGCAACACCACTTGTCCGACATCGGTAAATTTAACCGCGTTTCCCAGCAGGTTGATGAGAACTTGACGCAGGCGTTTTTCATCGGCGCGAACGCCAGACGGTAAACCTGGGGCAGCGTTGCAGACGAATACCACATCCTTTTCGTTGGCTCGCATCCGAAGAATACCCGCAAGACTGTCGAGAAAGGCTGAGAGATTGACCTCAGCCGGGTACAGTTCCATCTTGCGAGCTTCGATTTTCGAGAGGTCGAGGATGTCGTTAATCAACGTCAGTAAGTGCTGGCCGCTTTGTCGGATGACGTTTAATCCCTCACGAAAGCGAGGATTGAGGGTGCGTTCCCGTTGGAGAATTTGCGCGTAGCCGAGGATGCCGTTGAGGGGAGTTCGTAACTCGTGACTCATGTTGGAGAGAAACTCGCTTTTGGCCGCGTTGGCCGCGTCGGCTGCTTCTTTAGCCTGTTGGAGTTCTTGGGTGCGTTCTTCGACTTTAAGTTCGAGGGTGCGAGAATACTCCTCCAGTTGTCGGTTGGCGCGTTCTAGGTTGTGGTAGAGCAGAGAGTTTTCGATGGAAATGGCCGCTTGCGAGCAGAACAGGTTCAGAAGCTGTAGGCGATCGCGCGCAAAAGCTTTTGCAGCCAGTTGGTTTTCCAGGTACAACACCCCGATACACTTACCGCGATCGAGCAGGGGCATACCGAGCATACTTTTAGCTCGTCCTCCCCGCAGATACGCATCCGTTCCCAAGCCGATATCAGCATTTGCATCCGGCAACATCAACGGTTCTTGAGTTCGCCACACCCGATGAACCAAGCTCAGCGGCACTTCTTGCGCGAGGTCTCGAGTCAGAGACGTTCCGAGGGGAGCGACGTGAATGCTGGGGGTGTCTTCACGAGCTTCAGCCAAGGCGACTAACGCGAGTGTTTCTTCCTGAGACAACAGCAGCGCACTTTTAGACGCCCCGGCATTTTCCATCACCACTTGCATCAATTGTCCCAAGAGGTTTTCGAGTTGAATTTCTCCTGAAATCGCTTGTGAGGCTTTGATGGCAGACGACAAATCTAGCTCGTGGGTCGTACTGTGAGAGGCGAGTTTGTTCGTCGTGCGCGATGTCGTGGTCGTCCTCACTTCTGTCGGTATATTTTGCCGCTCTCGGATGGGAGCCAGCAGTCGAGCGTAGCGGGTTTCTAAGTCTTGAATTTTGGCTTTTGCGCCCCAACGTGCATAGTTGTAGTAGGCATCGGTGAGATAGCTGAGCGCGACTTTTTCTCGACCCCAATCGAGGTAAAATTCGGCCGCTAGTTCGTTGGCGAGCGCTTCTTCTTGAACGTAGCCGTTGGCTCGAGCTTCGGCGATCGCGCGATCGTAGAACTCTCCGGCTTCGTACTTCTTGCCTAAAACTCGACATTTTTCTGCTTCTACAAGCAGATATTTATGCAGGAAGTTTTCCGAGCAACTATCAGACCACTGTTTGAGCTGTGCTTGATTGGCGTCAACGTGCGATCGCGCTTCATCGCGTTCTCGCTCGTTCGAGCTGGGATACAGTTTTAACAAACTTAAAGAGCTGTAGTAGTAATAGCCAACCGAAAGGGTAGATCCCTGACAAGCCGTCAGGCATTGACGGGCTTTAATCCAGTTGTCAGCCCCTCGCTGGAAATCCCGGCTCAGAACAGCTTGCTGAATTTGTAGAATATAGTGAATTCCGAGAGGCAAATAGGATCGTGTGGCTTGACACTGTTCGATCCAATCGCGTTCTTTTGTCAGCAAATCGCGTTGCTCTCGCTCGTCGAGCGGGTTCGAGAGCTGGTTGACGAACGTTCGACAAGCTGTCAAAACCCCCAACGCCATATCGTTTTGATTCTTTTCGACGATCGCCCAATATTTGTCGAGATCGGCGAGGATCGTGTCTAAGTTCTCTCCTTGAAAGAGTCGATTGTAGATATTAGCGCCTAGATTATATCCGGCATATTGAATTTCTCCAGAATCCATCCCCGCTAAGAAACCTTCATAGTTTTTCTGAGCGGCACCTTGGATGGGTTTAGCCCAAACCTGAATCCAACCTCCAAGTAAAAAACAAACGCTCGATCGCTGAAATTTGCTATTGGGCTTATAGCTGAGTTGTAGGGCGAGATTTGCAAACTCCATTCCTCGTTGGTACTCACCTTTTGTTAAAGTCGACCAAAAGAAACCATAAGCCGTATAACTCACAATAGATTCTGGGATATTTCCATGCTCGATAGACAAATGTACATTTCTCGACGCGATAAAACCGTAGAGATCGACATCTGAGGCAATGTAGGCCGCAGGTAATATATTGGCAAACAACTCGATCGTGACTTTGACTTCCGGATCGGTCACTTCAGGTAAATCTAGCAAAGAGATAATCGGACGATCTCGTAATATCTTTTCGATTTCCTCAGCCTCTTCTCGAATAAGGGTTTTGAGATCGTCTCGCTCGATTTGAATCCCGAGATCTCGCAAGCCAACATACCCAACTTGAATAGCTTGGCTGTACAAACCTTGCATCGTGTATTGAATTGCTTTGAGAACGTAAGATTTCGCGCGATCGACGGCTGAGTTCGCAAAAGAAAGTAAGATGTCGATCGTCTGGTCTAACGCAACAAAATCTGCGATCGTGAGCTGAGTTTTCGCTAACTCAACATGAAATTGAAACGTCAGATCGTAGTCTGTCGTCCAACAGTTTTGACCGAGCAAGTCAATGCCGATCTGAAAATAGCTTTTTGCAGCATCACAAGCAGTCGCCTGCTTAGCTTTCTGTCCGGCATTTAAATTCAGGTCAACGAGCTGTTCGATCTCAGCTTCTTCTTCAATTGCCGTGCGCCCGATATTGAGTTGATTGACAATATCGAAAAGGCGATCGCTTTGCTCTTGAGGCGATAAATTCGATAAAAGTTTACGACCGATCGCATAGTGAGTAGCGGGTTTCTTCGTATCGGCGATCGAAGCATAAGCGGCTTGTTGAACGCGATCGTGCAAAAACTTATAGCCCACTGAGATGTTCTCAGTCAACATTTTGTCTTCGCGATCGGTGCTTTGAAAAAACTTGTAGGTTTCGCTTTGAGGCAAAATCAACTCTTCTTGCAATGCCTCCCACAAACAATTTGCCACTTCAGCCTGAGACTGTTCGCTAGCAATGGCTAACGTTCCCAAATCGAACTGGTTGCCGATACAGGCTGCCAGCTTCAAGATCTGTTGAGTTTTGGCAGGTAGCTTCTGCAACCGCTTCGCCATAAACTCCACGACGTTGTTGGTTAACGCCAACTCCCGAACTTGTGCCAGATCGCACTGCCAGTAACCCAAATCGCGATCGAAGGTAATCCATCCATCTTCATGTAGTCCCTTGAGAAACTGAACTGCAAAAAATGGATTTCCCTGATTCTTCTCGTACACCAATTCGGTTAAAGGTAAGGCAAGTTCTAACTCGCAGCTCAGCGTTTCCGCCACTAAATAATTGAGATCGATTTGACTTAAAGGGTCGAGAGCGATCGTTTCAATGTTGACACCGGATTCAGCAATACGATCTAACGTCAACTGTAAGGGATGAGTCGCAAAAACTTCGTTATCTCGATACGCCCCCAACAACAACAAATAGCCTCGATCTCGGTCGTCCATCAGCACTTGCATCAACTTCAGCGAAGCTGAATCTGCCCATTGAAGGTCGTCCAAAAAGATGACTAAGGGGTGGTCTTTTGTACTAAAAACTCTAATAAATTTTTGAAACAAAAGATTAAAGCGATTTTGGGCGGCACTTCCCGACAGTGCCGGTACGCTAGGCTGTTTGCCAATAAGGATTTCCAACTCGGGAATCACATCGATGACGATCTGCGCGTTGTCTCCCAAAGCCTTGAGAATTTCAGCCTTCCAAGCCTTCAGTTGCTCGTCGCTTTCGCTTAACAACTGCTCCATTAAATTTCGGAACGCTTGGACGAACGCAGAAAACGGAACGTTCCGGTTGAACTGGTCGAATTTTCCTTTAATAAAACATCCCCGTCGGGCGACAATGGGTTTGTGAACTTCGTTGATGACGGCGGTTTTACCGATACCCGAGAAACCCGACACCAACATTAGCTCAGTTTGACCTCGTGCGACTTGCTCGAATACATTGAGGAGGGTTCGCACTTCGGCTTCTCGTCCGTAGAGCTTTTCGGGGACGGCGAAGCGATCGCACACATCTCGCTCTCCCAACTCAAAGGGTTCGATCGCTCCGGTTTCCTCCCACTGTTGCCAACATCGCTCGAGATCGTATTTCAACCCCAACGCGCTCTGATAGCGCTCCTCAGCGTTCTTGGCCATCAACTTGAGAACGATCGCCCGCACTGCCTCGGGAACCGAACTCCCGTCAGGAAACTTAGCCTCGCGAGCGATGTGACAATGCACTAACTCCATCGGATCGTTGGTAAGAAAGGGGAGCTGTCCCGTCAGCAGTTCGTAAAAGGTAACGCCGAGAGAATAGAAGTCGCTGCGGTAGTCCAGACTCCGGTTCATGCGTCCGGTTTGCTCTGGAGAAATGTAAGCGAGGGTGCCTTCGAGAACGTTGGGATTCTTTAAAACTTGGCTTTCTTTGGGTAACAAAGACGCGATCGAAAAATCGATCAGTTTGACTTGCTTGGTGTTGGGGCAAATGAGGATGTTGGCCGGTTTGATGTCTTTATGAATCACCCGATTTCGATACAGTCCCTCGAGAATCTGTGCCAAAGCTATGGCAACGGGCAAAAATTCCCCCAGACTCAAAGGTTGCTGGGCTGTATAGTCCGACAAGGAAATCGCCCCTTCGTCGGGCATCACCAAAATGCAACTGTTGCGGTAATTTTCCAACGCCAGAGGCTCGACCACACCGGGACAATCGAGGTTTTTGGCAATGGTGTACTGGTTGCGGAAATTGACCAGTTCGTGAAAGCCGGGATACTCGCTGTCGAGCAGTTTGAGAATCACCGTGCGATCGTCGGCCGTTCGTCGCCCCCGATAAACTTGCGTTCGAGAGCTAGAATGCAACAGTTCTAAATTCTCGTAGCCAGGTAAAAGGGTCGTGTTTTCAGTCATCGTTCGTTTTCTGGGTCAATTGCAATATCTGTTGTAAAACAAGTTTTGTTTTAAGACAGATATTGTTGGATAAACGTTAAAATAGCTCGGTCTTCAAAGCCGCGAGCCAAGTCTTGAAGTTTTCGGGCAAACAGACGGTATTGAGGATCGAGCTGCTCGAAATAGGCCGCGCGATCGCGAATTCGCTTCATATTGCCCATCCTCGCGAAGTCGTACAGCACCTCGATTTCCGACGGTGGCGGCGGCACGATCGGTCCGCTGACCGCCTCCTCGGACGGTTCGGTTTCCGCATCGATCGCTTCGTACACCCATTCGAGTTGCAACTGCTCCCCGAGAGCCGCCAACAACAACTCGGCGTCGATGGGTTTGGCCACGAAGGCATCGCAACGAGAAATTCGACTCTGTCCGTCGCGGTCGAGCAGACTGGCAGAAATCGCGATAATTGGGATCTCCTGAAGTTCGCTGTGACGGCGAATCTCTTGTATCGCTTCAAACCCACTCATCACCGGCATAATTAAATCGGTGATAATGGCATCGGGTCGATGCTGGAGAGCTAACTGCAATTCTTGTTGGCCGTCTTCGGCCAAAATCATCTCAAACCCTAACGGCTCCAGTAGATTCAACAACACCAAGCGACTCTCGAGTTTGTCGTCGGCGGCTAAAATACGGCGTCGTCGTCCTTGGTAGCCGACGATCCGTCCGACCCGAGATGAAGTAACTGAAGTCTTTGCCTGACTCGCTTCAAAGCTGACCTCGAACCAGAAGGTCGAACCCTCCCCAGGTCGGCTGCTCACCTGGAGCTGTCCTCCCATCAAGTCTACCAGTTGGCGGGAAATGGCTAAGCCTAACCCCGTTCCGGCCGCTCGACGCGTCGTATCTCCCACCTGCTCGAAGGGTTGGAAGATTTTTTCGAGTTGGTCGTCGCTCATCCCCACTCCCGTATCGACGATCTCAAAGCGAAGGGTGGCGATCGCCTCTCGGCGGGCAATTGGAGAAACTCGTAGTGTCACTTGTCCGGAGTCGGTAAATTTAACGGCATTTCCCAGCAGGTTGATGAGAACTTGACGCAGGCGTTTTTCGTCGGCGTGAATCCCCACGGGTAAGTTAGGAGCAGCATCGCAGTCAAAGTAAATATCTTTTTCGATCGCTCGCATCCGAATAATTCCGGCGACACTGTCGAGAAACGTCGAGAGGTTCACTGCCGACGGATACAGTTCCATCTTGCGAGCTTCGATTTTCGAGAGGTCGAGGATATCGTTAATCAACGTCAGCAAATGCCGACCACTTTGGCGGATGACGTTTAATCCTTCGCTAAAGCGAGGAGCGAGGTTGCGTTCTCGTTGGAGGATTTGCGCGTAGCCGAGGATGCCGTTGAGGGGGGTTCGTAACTCGTGGCTCATGTTGGAGAGAAACTCGCTTTTGGCCGCGTTGGCCGCATCGGCCGCTTCTTTGGCCTGTTGGAGTTCGGCGGTGCGTTCTTCAACTTTTTGTTCGAGGGTGTGAGAGTAGTCTTCCAGTTGTTGGTTGGCACGTTCTAAGTTGCGGTAGAGAGTGGCGTTTTCAATGGCGATCGCGACTTGAGCGGTAAGGAGTTTCAGAACTTCTTGCAGGCGAGGGGGAAAAGCGGCAACGGTTCGATCGTTTTCTAAGTAGAGAATACCTAAAAAGCTCTCATGTTTGAGAATGGGCAGACACAAAATACTTTTGGGTTGGTTTTTTTGAATGTAGCGATCGCTGCTCCAGCGTTCCTCTTGTGTAATATTGTCGTAGGTTAAGGCTTCGCAGAGATGGCGAACGTAACGAATCAGAGAAACGGGAACTTCAGTGCTGGTTTCGAGGGGATGTTGAGCAAACTGTTGTTGTTCTTTTAAAGTCGCCAGGGCTTCAACGCACCAGTGAGAATCAGTCGGTAACATTAAGGCGCATTTCGTCGCTCCGGCATTTTCCATTAAAACGCCAGTGAGTTTAGCAATGAGTCGATCGCGTTGTAGTTCGCTTGAGATGATGTGGCAAGTTTTGAGGAGACTGGCTGCATCGAGACCTTCGGAAGTGGTGCTACTGCTTGAAAGGTGAGATAGAGTACTTTGAGGAAAAAGTGGCGCGATGGTTTCTTGGGAAGCCAGCGGAGCATCTCGGCGATTAATAACGGGTTGGAGTAGTTGAGGATATTGGGCTAACAGTCGCTCGGTTTTAGCGGTGGCTCCCCATCGTTCGTAACCCGAGTACGCTTCTTGCATATAACTGGCGGCACTTTTCAGATTTCCTCGATCGAGGTAAAAGAGAGCGGCACGTTCGCTCGCTAGGGCTGCTTCGTGGATATAGTCGTTCGTAGTGGCCTCGGCAATGGCTCGGTCGAACAGTGCGATCGCTTCGAGGTCTTCACCTAAAATTCGATGTCGTTCTGCCTCGACTAGAGCAAATTTATGGGAATAGTTGCTGGGGGCGCAATCAGCCCAAACTTTCATTTTGTCTTGGTTTTGCTTGATTTTGTCTCGGTTTTTCAGGCGATCGTCCGAGTCGAGATTTGCATCGATCGCCAGTCGCGCTAAAGAATCGTAGAAATGAAAGACGGGAACGGCGAGGGCGGCGGTAACAGTTTCTAAATAGTCGGCGGCAGATTCAGAATAGCGGATGGCTAAATCGAATTCTCCAAATAGATAGGATAGAATAAGTTTGTTTAAATAAAAATAATGGAGTCCGTATCCATTTTTGTTTTCTAAATAAGTGGGCAGTAACTGCCTTTCATCGACCGCTTCTCCCACCAAACAACTAGGAGTGTCACTCTGAGCGATTAAATTTAAAGCTGTCTGTCGCGTCACTGCAATTAAATTGACTCCCATTTTTTGATGGAGTCGCTCGAGGTCTTGGCTCCACAGACTCATTTCCGGTTCGAGAGCCGTGAGTTCTTTTCCGATAAACAGTGAATACTGACAGATTTTAAACGCCGTGTAGCCGGCCCATTCAAACTCACCTGATTTCATGCCACATTGATATGCCCAACGCATCGGCTCGATCGTACTTTTGGCATGGTCTTTCCAATGAAAAACAAACCCTTCGAGAATGTCTAAGGTTCGAGCGTGAATTGCTTTTTGGTTAAACTTGTCAAGTAATGTTAACGAAAGTTCACCAAATTGATAACCTAACTCAATGTCACCGACAATCCCACAGAGAATTTCGCCGTAAATTGCATAAGCTAAAGCCGACCAAGGAGAATTTCCATATCGAATTGACAACTTCACTTGTTCTAAAACGAGTAGTGGCATCAGATCGGGAAAAGACAGATAAACTGGAGGAAATAAGGTCGATAAAAGGCTCATGGCGGCGAGTTTTACCGGATCGGTCATTTCTGAAAAATCGAGTGCAGCCAACGGTTTTTTTCCAATAGAACTCGCCATCACTGTTTCGAGTTCGCGTTGCAGATCTGAGGGTTTGGGGATTTTAGGAAACACAATTCCTAAAATTTCGAGAGCGTGCAATCCGACTTCAATTCCTTCGTCGATACGATTTTGTGACGTGTAAGCTGTTATCTTGATTTCGTAAATTTTGATGTTTTCGACAATATTTTTAGAATTTTGTAAAACGCGATCGCCCAAAACCTCCATTTCCTCTAAGTTGCCGTTGAGATATGCTATCTCTGCTGCCAATTTATAAAGCGATAACGTAAGGGCGTATTGCCGAGACCAACCCTCAAAGCTGAGCAGTTCTATCCCTATATTCAAGTACGATTGTGCGGCGGCATAAGCGGTAGCAAGTTTGGCTTTCTGTGCGGCTTTCAAGTTAAGCTGAGCGAGATAATCCCGTTCGACTTGTGTGGTTAATAATCTGTAACCAATATTCAACTGGCTGACGATGGAGAAGATCGTTTCTTCTTGCTTTTCCGATGGGGTTTTTTCAAGGAGCCGTCGCCCGATTTTGAAGTGAGTTGCTTGTTTTTGCTCTTCTAGAATAAGTGAATAAGCAGCCTGCTGAACGCGATCGTGTAAAAAACGATAGGTCACAGAGCCAACTGAAATACTATCAGTTTTACTGAAATCGATCGATGTTTTATCTGTCTCTAAATGATGAAAAAACTTATAAGATTCGCTCACTGGCAAAATCAAACCCGCTTGAAGTGCCACCCAAATTCGATCGGCGATCGCTTCTTCAGATACTTCACAAATTACCGATAACGTTTCGATTTCAAATTGGCTACCAATACAAGCTGCTAACTTTAACACATCTCGAGTTGTTTCGGGTAGCTTTTGCAAACTCTTGACAATGTATTCCACCACATTATCGGTAAGCGTTACTTCTCGTACGCGAGAAAGATCGCATTCCCAATGTCCCAAAGTCGAATTAAAAACGATGAGTTGCTCTTCGTAAAGTGTTGTAAGAAACTGGATGACAAAAAAGGGATTTCCTTGGGTTTTGAGTTCCACTAACTCCGTCAGCGGTCGAGCAGATTTTTTGTCACAGCACAACGTTTCTGCAATCAAGCGATCGATTCTATCTCGTTTTAAAGGTTGCAGAGAAACTGTAGAAACAATTGCTTGATGCTCCTTAATTTTTTTAAGGCTCAACATTAATGGATGAGTTGGAATAATTTCATTGTCGCGATACGCTCCCAGTAACAACAAATACCCCGTGCGATTTTCGATCGCCAACACTTCAATTAAAGCGAGCGAGGCTAAATCGACCCACTGTAAATCGTCTAAAAAAATGACTAGAGGATGCTCGGAGGTGGTGAAAACCTCAATAAATTTTTGAAAAAGTAAATTGAAGCGATTTTGAGCGGCATTACCCGACAGTTCGGGGACGGACGGTTGCGGTCCGATAATGTGTTCTAACTCGGGAATGACTTCGATGAGGACTCGACCGCTTTCTCCGACGGCGTCGAGAATTTTGGCTTTCCAGGCGGCCAGTTCTTCGTCCGATTCACAAAGCAGTTGCTCCATTAAATCTCGAAAAGCTTGTACGAAGGCGCTCAGAGGAATATTACGGTTGAATTGGTCGAATTTGCCTTTAATGAAATACCCCCGTCGGGCGACGATGGGTTTGTGAACTTCGTTAATCACGGCGGTTTTGCCAATCCCCGAAAAACCCGCCACCAACATCATTTCTGTGACACCGCCAGCCACGCGATCGAACGCCTCGAGTAACGATCGCACTTCGGCTTCTCGTCCGTAGAGCTTTTCGGGAATGGTAAAGCGATCGCACACATCTCGCTCTCCCAACTCAAAGGGTTCGATCGCTCCGGTTTCCTGCCACTGTTGCCAACATCGCTCGAGGTCGTATTTCAACCCCAACGCACTCTGATAGCGGTCTTCAGCGTTCTTGGCCATCAACTTGAGAACGATCGCCCGCACCGCCTCGGGAACCGAACTCCCGTCAGGAAACTTAGCCTCGCGAGCGATGTGACAATGCACTAACTCCATCGGATCGCTGGCAATAAAGGGGAGCTGTCCCGTCAGCAGCTCGTAAAAGGTAACGCCGAGGGAATAGAAATCGCTGCGGTAATCGATGCTGCGATTCATGCGTCCGGTTTGTTCGGGGGAAATATAAGCGAGGGTACCTTCGAGAACGTTCGGGTCGATCGGTTGTTGTTGTTCTTTGGGTAATTGGGAGGCGATCGAAAAATCGATCAGTTTCACTTGCTTGGTGTCGGGGTGAATGAGAATATTTGCCGGTTTGATGTCTTTATGAATCACCCGACTTCGATACAGTCCCTCGAGAATCTGTGCCAAAGCTATGGCAACGGGCAAAAATTCCCCCAGACTTAAAGGCCGGTCGGCGGCATAGTGGGCTAGAGAAATCGCCCCTTCGTCGGGCATCACCAAAATGCAACTGTTGCGGTAGTTCTCCAGCGCCAGAGGCTCGACCACACCGGGACAATCGAGGTTTTTGGCAATGGCGTACTGGTTGCGGAAATTGACCAGTTCGCGGAAACTGGGATACTCGGCATCGAGCAGTTTGAGAATCACCGCTCGACCGTCGATCGCTCGCCGTCCCCGATAAACCAAGGTTCGAGAGCTAGAGTGCAACAGTTCGAGGTGACTGTAGCCAGGAAGAAGGGTCGTGTTTTCAGTCATCATTTCGGTTCTCCAGTTTCCACGGATCGAGATTGCGCGATGAAGGCTAAAAGCGCTCGGTCTTCAAAGCCACGAGCCAAGTCTTGAAGTTTTCGGGCAAACGGACGATATTGAGGATCGAGCTGCTCGAGATAGACCGCGCGATCGCGAATTCGCTTCATATTGCCCATCCTCGCGAAGTCGTACAGCACCTCGATTTCCGACGGTGGCGGCGGCACGATCGGTCCGCTAACCGCCTCCTCGGACGGTTCGGTTTCCACCTCGATCGCTTCGTACACCCATTCGAGTTGCAACTGCTCCCCGAGAGCCGCCAACAACAACTCGGCATCGATGGGTTTGGCCACGAAGGCATCGCAACGGGAAATTCGACTCTGTCCGTCGCGGTCGAGCAGACTGGCAGAAATCGCGATAATCGGGATCTCCTGAAGTTCGCTGTGACGACGAAGCTCCTGTATCGCTTCAAACCCACTCATCACCGGCATGATTAAATCGGTGATAATGGCGTCGGGTCGATGCTGGAGAGCTAACTGCAATTCTTGTTGGCCGTCTTCGGCCAAAATCATCTCGAACCCTAACGGCTCCAGTAGATTCAACAACACCAAGCGACTCTCGAGTTTGTCGTCGGCGGCTAAAATACGGCGTCGTCGTCCTTGGTAGCCGACAATGCGATCGCCGCTCGCCGATCGGGTGACGTTACGGTTGTCCTGCTTCGCTTCAAAGCTGACCTCGAACCAGAAGGTCGAACCCTCCCCAAGTCGGCTGCTCACCTGGAGTTGTCCCCCCATCAACTCCACCAGTTGGCGGGAAATGGCTAAGCCTAACCCCGTTCCGGCCGCTCGACGCGTCGTATCTCCCACCTGCTCGAAGGGTTGGAAGATTTTTTCGAGTTGGTCGTCGCTCATCCCCACTCCCGTATCGACGATCTCAAAGCGAAGGGTGGCGATCGCCTCTCGGCGGGCAATTTGAGAAACTCGTAGCGTCACTTGTCCGGAGTCGGTAAATTTAACGGCATTTCCCAGCAGGTTGATGAGAACTTGACGCAGGCGTTTTTCGTCGGTTTGAATCCCCACGGGTAAGTTAGGAGCAGCATCGCAGTCAAAGTAGATATCTTTTTCGATCGCTCGCATTTGAATGATGCCCACGACACTGTTGAGAAACGCCGAGAGGTTCACCGCCGACGGATACAGTTCCATCTTGCGAGCTTCGATTTTCGAGAGGTCGAGGATATCGTTAATCAACGTCAGCAAGTGCCGACCGCTTTGGCGGATGACGTTTAATCCTTCGCTAAAGCGAGGCGTGAGGTTGCGTTCCCGTTGGAGGATTTGCGCGTAGCCGAGGATGCCGTTGAGGGGGGTTCGTAACTCGTGGCTCATGTTGGAGAGAAACTCGCTTTTGGCCGCGTTGGCCGCGTCGGCCGCTTCTTTGGCCTGTTGGAGTTCGGCGGTGCGTTCTTCAACTTTTTGTTCGAGGGTGTGAGAATAGCTCTCTAGCTGTTGGTTCGCTTCTTCTAGATTGTGATAGAGCAGGGCGTTTTCGATGGAAATCGCCGCTTGCGAGCAGAAGAGGTTCAGAAGCTGTAGGCGATCGCCGGTAAAGGCATCTGTGGTAAGTCGGTTTTCCAGGTACAACACCCCGATACACTTGCCGCGATCGAGCAGCGGCATAGAGAGAATGCTTTTGGGGGGATGCCGAACGAGATAGGAATCGGTGGAAAATTTGGTTTCGGCGATCGTGTCCTGAAGGATCAGAGGATCTTGGGTTCGCCAGACGGTATTGACGATGCTAACGGGAACTTCTCGTTCCGGTTCGAGTGTGAGGGATTCTCCGAGAGAGGCGACTCGAATGGTTGGGTCGGCCTCGGTATAAGATGCCAGAGCGACCAATGCTAGGGTGTTTCGATGGGGCAGGAGTAACGCACTCTTGGAGGCTCCGGCATTTTCCATCACCACTTGCATCAATTGGGAAAGCAATCGTTCGAGTTGAATTTCCCCGGAAATGGCTTGGGAGGCTTTGATGGCGGAGGCTAAGTCTAGCGAACTGGTGGTACTGCTGGAGGTGACGGCTCCGGTAGGGGTGGAAATTGAGGTCGTAGTGGTACGCGATCGCGGGTTCGACTGTTGGAGTAAAGGTGCCAGCAGTTGAGGGTAACGGGTTTCTAAGTCTTCGACTTTGGCTTTAGACCCCCAGCGGGCATAACTGTAATAGGCATCGCTCATGTAGCTGGCCGCCACTTTGTCTTTGCCCCAGTCGAGGTAAAATTTGGCTGCCAGTTCGTTAGCCAGGGCTTCTTCTTGGATGTATTCGTTGGCTTTCGCACCGGCGATCGCGCGATCGTACAGCTCGATCGCCTCGGCTTTGTACCCTAAAACTCGACATTTTTCCGCTTCGACTAAATCGACTTTATGTTGATAGTTCGTTGGAGCGTAGTTTACCCAGTGTTGTAGTTTTCTTTGGTTTCGCTCGACCTTCTGCAATCCTTCGTCAGTGTTGGTAGAAACTTCACCCAGCGAGGCGATCGCGCTCAAGGACTCGTAAAAATAAAAGATGGGTTCGCCGATGGTTCCCGTACCGCCCATCAAATATTGCTGGCACTCGGCAGCGCGATCGCGAGCCGATTCGACTTCTCCGAATATGTAGCTCAGCATCAGTTTAGATAAATAGAAGAAATACAAGGCTGTGAATTCGCGAGATTCTAGCAGTTTTGGTAAAAATTCTGCTTCTTGAAGACCTTCTCCTGCTAAATAACTGGGACGTTCTGTCGCGTCCAGTAAATTTAAAGTCGATTGCCAATAAATGCGACACCAATTGACTGTTGTAAGCTGGTTGAATTGCATCAACGCTTGACAGTAAGATTTTATTTCTAGCTCTAAAGTAGAGAGAGAATGACCGCACCAAAACGAATGACAGCACAAAGTTCCAGCACTATATCCGACAAATTCTAGATTGCCGACTTCTAGTCCTAGCCTGTAAACCTCTTGGAGTAGCGGCAGCGTTTTTTTAATGTGAGATTTTCGATGTAAAATAACAAATCCAACGACAAATGCAGCCAGAGGTTTGACTGCATTTTTCTCTAGAGTAGAAACTAATTGAAGAGCGAGTTGGCCGAACTGCACGCCCGTCTCTACATCTTTCAAGCGATTACAAGCCAGAAATCCATATCCTGCATATCCATGAGTCGATTCGGGGACGTTTCCATATTGAATGGAGATTTCTACTGACAAACAAGCTAGAACTGTATATAAAGAAGGTTCTGACATATAAGCCGCAGGCATGATATGACTAATTATTTGGACGATCGCAATTTTTTCACGATCTGTCATAAGGGGAAGACGAGCTAAGTCTTCAATTTTTCGATCTTCCAACTGTGTTTTGACTTCCGCAACTTTTTGCCGAAGATCGCTAGCTGTTGCATTTTTTGGGAACGTAATACCGAACTGTTCTAAAACTTCTAGAGCAACGGCAATCGCTTGTGGCGGTTTGTTTTGAGAGGTATACGCCTGAATTTTGATGCGGTAAACGGCAATGCGATCGAGGATCGATTCAGTGCGATCGATAACCGTTTCGATAAATTGATTCATTGCCTCGAATTCGCCACACAGTAATGCAAATTCTGCGGCGAATTCGTGCAACTCTAAACTGATATCGTACTGCCGCAACCAAGCATCTTCTTGGAGTAATAAAATTCCGGTTCGAGCATAGCTGTAACCCGCTCGATAAGCCGTAGAACTGCGGGCTTTACGGCTAGCAACGAGATTGAGTCGTGCGAGTTCGTCTCGTTGTCTGAGATCGTTCATTAACGCAACGCCGTAGTTGAGTTGGCTGACGAGTTCAAAAATTTGCTCTTCTCGGGCGTCTGGCGGTATCCTGTTGAGTAAACGTCGACCGATATGGTAGTGAGTGGTTTGTTTTTGAGAATCGGGAATGAGAGAATAGGCTGCTTGTTGGACGCGATCGTGTAGAAAGCGATAGCTGACGGTTGATGACTGGGTAGTGGTATTGTTGAAATCTTTTTGGAAAAAGTTATAAGCTTTGCCGATCGGCAGAACGAGTCCTTCTTGTACAGCCGGCCAAATTTCCGTAACGATTTCCTCTTCGTCCTTGTTACAAACAACTGATAAGGCTTCTAAATCGAAGCGATCGCCCAAGCAAGCTGCTAGCTTCAAACTTTCTCGTGCGGGTTCTGGTAGTTTTTGCAATCGCTCTACCATCAATGTTTCAATATTATCAGTCAGTGCTGCATCGCAAATTTGGGCGAGATCGCATTCCCAAAATCCGATCGCTGCATTAAATATAATCAGTTTATCTTCATATAATTTATTTAAAAAATGAATACAAAAGAACGGATTGCCTTGAGTCTTTTGATAAACCAACTCGCTTAAAGGCTGTGCGAGTTCTTGACTGCAATTAAGCGTTTCGGCAACCAAGCGATCGATATGATGTCGAGCTAAAGGCGGCAGTGCGATCGTGGAAACGATGGCTTTGTTTTTCTCCAACTCCGCTACACTCAACATTAAAGGATGGGCGGGAGAGACTTCGTTATCCCGATAAGCTCCCAGCAATAGTAAGTAACCGCTCCGATTTTCACCGAGCAACACTTTCATAAGGTCGATCGACGCCGAGTCTATCCATTGCAAGTCGTCTAAAAACATCACGAGAGGATGTTCGGGCGTCGTGAAAACCGCCATAAATTTCGACAAGAGCAAGTTAAAGCGGTTTTGAGCGGCGTTGCCAGACAGTTCGGGGACGGTCGGTTGCGGACCGATAATCTGTTCTAATTCGGGAATCACATCGATGAGAACTCGACCGTTATCTCCGACAGCCTCGAGAATCTCGACCTTCCAGACGGCCAGTTGGGCTTCTGAGTCGCCGAGCAGTTGTTCGATTAAGTCTCGAAAGGCTCGTACGAACCCTGAAAACGGAATGTTGCGATCGAGCTGGTCGAACTTTCCTCGGACGAAATACCCCCGGCGAGCCACGATGGGTTTGTGGATTTCGTTGACGACCGCAGTTTTACCGATGCCCGAGAAACCCGACACCAGCATGAGTTCGGTTCGGCCTTGGGAAACTCGCTCGAAGGCATCGAGCAAGGCTTGGACTTCGACTTCTCGTCCGTAGAGCTTTTCGGGAACGGCGAAGCGATCGCAGAGATCTCGCTTGCCTAACTCAAAGGGTTCGATCGCCCCTTTGTCTTCCCACTGTTGCCGACATCGCTCGAGATCGTATTTCAATCCCAACGCACTCTGATAGCGATCTTCGGCGTTCTTGGCCATCAATTTGAGAACGATCGACTGTATCGCCTCGGGGACGGGACTGCCGAGCGGAAACTTGACCCCGCGAGCGATGTGACAATGCACTAACTCCATCGGATCGGTGGCGATAAAGGGAAGTTGTCCGGTTAGGAGTTGGAAAAACGTAACGCCGAGGGAGTAGAAGTCGCTGCGGTAATCGAGACTCCGGTTTGTCCGTCCGGTTTGTTCTGGGGAAATGTAGGCCAGCGTTCCTTCGAGAACGTTGGGATTGGTGAGCTGTTGTTGTTCTTTGGGAAGTAGGGAGGCGATCGAGAAGTCGATCGGTTTCACCCTCCCGGTGTTGGGGCAAACGAGGATGTTGGCTGGCTTGATGTCTTTGTGGATGATTCGCTGCTGAGCGAGAAAATGCAGGGCTTCTGCTAGTTGAATGGCGATCGACAGAAAGTCGCTTGAGGAACGTGACGACTGTTGCCAGTAGTTAGACAAAGGAATCGCTCCCTCGTCGGGCATTATCAGAGCGTAACCGTTGCCGTAGCGTTCGAGGGCTAGGGGGCGAACGATATAGGGAGAGACGAGAGAGCGGGTAATGACGTACTGGTTGCGGAACCGGACTAATTCGTTAAAGTTGGGGTTGGGGTTGCGTAAGACTTTGATGATGACGGGTCGGCTGTCTTGAGTCCGTTGTCCGCGATAGACCAGGGTGTGGTTCCCGGTATAGATAAGGTCGATTTCTCGATAGCCAGCTAAGTTAAGCATTCGCGTTACCAAATAATCTGTCAAATTGAGTATGAGTTTGCGCTCGTTCGGGAACAGAGCCGAAAACTCTCGAAGAAGCCTGAATTCTTAGAAGAGGTAGCGTCAAGGATGAAGGCTGGGTGAAGTTGGTGTGGCGATCGAAGAGCGATCGCGCAGGTGGGTGAGGGAGAGAGGAGCGATCGCTATCGAGGCTAAACGGCTCTCTGTTGAGGCAATTGAGAGATACATCTCGATCTGTAAAAGGATCTCTCGTTTTAAGCATCATGCGAAAAATTCAGTCCGGCGACTGACACAAAATGTAAACTTCATTTAAATCAATAATTCTTGACATATTAAAGAACGTGGATCGGGTGCGTCTCACTTTTGCCAAAACAGGAGTTTGGGGTAGGTTGGGTTGAGCGAAGCCGAAACCCAACAGCCGCTCGGAAAGCGTCGATCGGTGCGTAGCACTATCGATTACGAAAGCTCGTATCCGATGAATTTACCTTTTGGAGATGCACCTAAGTAGATTGCCTTCGAGCTGACTGTCAGTTGTGTACGATCTGTCACTCCTAAGTTCTTAATAGCATTAAATAAAAGATCTCTGCAATACAGTAGCTCTGCGAACTAAGTTGTTTGACCGACATAAACCATGAAAAGTTATGCTGCAAGGTCACAATGTATGTTTGTTTAGTTGTGTTACAAATTCACAAAACGCGATACTTGTATTTTTACAGAGTTTAAACTAAAGTATTATATGTACGATCGCTATTGGCTTGTAAGTAAATTTGCGGATGCACGGCTCCGCAAATTTACAATCCTGTAAAATTTTAAATCAACGATCGCGATCGAGAAATTACAAAAAATCGAAAAATATCCGATCGAAAAATCTGAATATTATCTCACGCAATACTTTTTTATATTCCTATCCAAATCACTGTATCTGATGTGGTAAAGACTTCTTAAAACCCAGATTATTGGAAACGGATTTCGTATGAATTTTCAATAATTAAAACACCAAAAAACGCAGATTTTTCGTTCCCTATTCCCTATTCCCCGTTCCCTATTCCCTATTCCCAATCTTGTTACACAACTAATTTAGAGTTTTTATATTTTTTAAAATTTAAAATCACGATGAAAACTTGGCAAGATGTGATTCAGTTTTGGTTTGGAAAATTCGAGAGTTCCGAATACGGAAAACCGCGAAAACAATGGTTTGTTAAAGATCGTGCGTTTGACGATCGCGTGCGATCGCAGTTTCTCGACACTTATTCCCGAGCGGCATCTGGCGATCTCGACAGTTGGCAAGCCGAACCCCTCAGTTGTTTGGCATTAGCGATCGCCCTCGACCAATTTCCTAGAAATCTATTTCGCAATACGCCGCGAGCCTTTGCCACTGACGATAAAGCCTTGCACGTCGCCGAAACAGCCATCGATCGCCAGTTCGACCGACAAGTGCTTCCCGTCCAACGTTGGTTTTTCTATCTACCCTTCGAGCATTCAGAAAATCTCGAACATCAACACCAATCCGTGCGCCTGTTCGAGACCTTAAAAGACGATCCCGACAGTGCCAGCACCCTCGATTACGCCGACCAACACCGAAACGTCATCGAAAAATTCGGGCGTTTTCCCCACCGAAACGAGATTTTAGGTCGCGAAAGTACCCCAGCAGAACGAGAATTTCTGCAACAGCCCGGATCGTCGTTTTAGCCGTTGCGATCTCGGTCGTCTTCTGTCCCTCGAACCGACCCGAGATACCTTTGTAAATAGGGCGAAAAAACCTCGTAAATGAGCGTCAGCGGTTTACCGTGATGCCAAAACAGATAGTGACGACCCCAAAACGGCCCGGCTTCCTCAAATGCCTCTTCCAACGCAGGCGATCGACCGTAGTAAAGACCGCGAATGTCGCGATATAACTCCGCATGAATGCGCGAGAGATTTTCCCAAATCGGCAGCGATCGATTTTGTAAATAGTCGTCGATGTGGCTGGCTTCCCACCACGACGCTGCATAGGCGAGACGTTGACCCGACGCCGTTCTCAACCAAACCTGTCGTCGCAGTCGCGGCGTCGGAATCTCTTGAATTAAAGACGGCGCTCCGTCGGTGTCGGTGCCGATGGCGGACATATCGGTCACATCGACTTCGGTGGGTTCTCCCGTTAGCAACTTCAGGTGACGCGTCGGAGAGCCGTCTCCGAGCAGTAGGATTTGCCAAGCCGGTGCGAGTTGCTCGTGGGGTAAGCCGTCTCGAACAGCAGTTTCGTCGCCTTGCCACAGGGGATCGAGGGCGTGCCAGGCGAGGGATTGAGTGACGCGGTCGGGATGTCTAAACGTCGCAGTCAATGGTCTTAACAGAACTTAACCAACTCTCTTATCATAGCGCCGATCCCCGTTCTCCCTAGCTCCGGCTTCGATCTGAGCTAGGCTATAGACATCCTGTCAAAAACGATCCCGATGGTAGGGTTGGGCGATCGCGGCTCGAGAAGTCCTTGGAAACGCCGAGCGACAGAGAAGGGCAGCCGATCTCGTTCGCGCAAGCCGGACGGAGTCCGTTTGCATTCAGTTCGCCCTGTTTAAGCTGATGTTCGATTCCGATCTCGTCCGAAAGTTCGTCCGACTCATTTCGCAGCAAACAGGTTTGTGCGTTCGTCCTCAAGACGAAAACGGACTGCTCGCGAAGCTGCAAGCTCGTATGAAAGCACTGGGGATATCTTCCCTAGACTCTTACTATCAACTCCTCGATGCCGGACGTTCGGATGCTGTCGTCGCACCGAGCGATCGCCTCCGTAGCGAACGGGAATGGCGAGAACTCGTCAAACTCTTGGTCGTGACGGAAAGTTATTTTTTTCGCGATCGCGGTCAGTTCGACCTCCTGCGGACTCGCATCCTACCAGAACTTATCGTCAAAAACCGCAACCTCGCCGCCCAAAAAGCCAACGGCGCGAAACCCACCCTCAAAATTTGGAGTGCGGCTTGTGCTTCGGGAGAAGAAGCCTATTCGCTAGCAATTTTACTGCGGGAACTCCTACAGGATTTATACGACTGGAACCTCGTTATTTTTGGCACCGACATTAACGAGTCGGTGTTAGAGCGCGCTCGACAGGGCGAATACAACGCCTGGTCGTTCCGCCAAGTCGAACCTCGCATTCAACAGCAATATTTCCAAACTCGCCACGATCGCTATCAGATCGATCCTCGCGTGCGTCGGATGGTGCAGTTCCATCGACTCAATCTCGTTCGTCACGAGTTGCCCGATGCCGATCTCGCCCTCGCAGAGATCGACCTCATTCTCTGTCGCAACGTTTTCATTTATTTCGATCGCACCTCGATCGACCGCGTTCTACAAAAGTTTCACCGTACCCTCGCCCCTGGAGGATATCTCATCGCCGCGCACGCCGAACTGCAAGGACAAGCGACCCAGCCCTTTCATACTCAACTGTTTCCCCAGTCTGTGGTGTACCAGCGGTGCGATCGCCTCGCCGGAGACAGTATCGCTCGTGGCGATCGCGTCAGCATCCTCGAACGGTCGTCCGTTCCATCTCAAACCCGCGATCGGCCCTCTTCTCCAACGGTTCCCGCCGTTACCTCTCGAGCGGAACTCTCCCCCTCCCGTCCGAGCGTTAAACTGCGGCGCGATCGCCCCGATCGACCCTCCCCTCGCGAACTCTCCCCGGCTTGGACTCAAGCGCTCGCCTGCTACCAACACCAGGACTACGCCGACGCGATCGCCCGCGCCGAAATCGTCCTGTCTGACGAACCGCAGCATCTCGACGCCTACACCCTCATCGCCCGCGCCTATGCCAACCTCGGCGATTACCAAAAAGCCACTTATTACTGTATGCAAGCCCTTGGAATCGATTCTCTGGCCGTCGAACCGTACTATCTTTTGGCACACTTGGGCGAACTACAAGGCAAACCCGAACGGGCCAAAAGCTTTTTGAAAAAGATCGTGTATATCGACCCCCACGCGGCGATCGCCTATCTAGAACTGGCACAACTGTATCGAGCCGAAGGCGACCGACATCGCGCTCGTAAAATGCAAAGTACGGCTGTCGAAATTTTGCAAACACTCCCCCCCCAAACGGTGGTCGATGCCGAACGACACTTGACCGCCGGAGAGTTGTTACAACACGTTCGCGGCCAGTCCCGGTAATCCTTTGCAGCCGATCGCATCATGGAGACTTATCACTATCTACTGTTCGATCTCAACGAGACTCGCTACGGACTCGACGCTCGCGTCGTCCGAGAAGTCTTTTTTCTACCCGAAGTGACTCCCATCGCCGAAGCGCCCCCCGATATCGTCGGCGTTCTCAACCTGCGGGGCGCGATCGTGCCGGTGATGGATCTCAACTTTCGCCTCGGCCGGACGTTCCGTCAACGTCACGGCGTTCTCCGACGGGACTACCGACTCAGCGATAGCGTCGCGATCGTCGAATGGAAAGGCTTTCGTCTGGGAATGGTGGTCGATCGCGTGCGCGAAGTCGTCGCAGTCGAGACCCGAGACGTTACCTCTGACTTGTCTTACGGTCGAGAAAACTTTCCCGAACAGCGTTTCATTAAGGGAGTCGCCCAAGTCGAAACCGATCTCGTCGCCCTCCTCGATTGCGAAGCCTTGGTCAGAGACACCCGCGATCGCGCTGCGGACGCGCGAGATACGCCCGAAGCCGAAGAAGAGGAAGACATCTCGACCTCAGAAGCCCCTGACCTGTCGGTATTTTGCCCCAACGCCACCCCCGAAGAGCGGGAGATTTTCCGCCAACGAGCGGCTCAATTGCGGATGGTCACAGAGGCTCCAGACGTACAGAACGTCGTGTCTCTGGCAGTCGTCGGCCTGCACGAAGAGTATTTCGGCATCGATTTACAGATGGTGCGCGAGTTTGCCACCGTCGGCAAGGTGACGCCGGTTCCCTGCTGTCCCCCTCGCATCGTGGGGAATATGAACTTACGGGGCGAAATTTTAACTCTCGTCGCCGTTGACGAACTGCTAAACCTGCCGAACGTCGAGCGTCAGGCAAAGAAAGCGGTCGTCGTCCAAGTGGACGATATCGTCGCGGGAGTCGCGGTCGATGAAGTGTTCGATGTCGTTCGCGTCAATCCCGTTACGATGTCGGCGATCCCGACGGCGGCGCGACGGACTGGTGATGAATATTTACGGGGAACCGCTCCTTATCGGGGTAAAGCTCTAACGGTTTTAGATATGCACAAGATTCTCACCAAGGGAGAACTCGTCGTCAACGAAGAACCTTAGTCGAGAGGGGGAGAGGGGGAGAGGGGGAGAAACTATTAACTGTTCCCTGTTCCCCGTTCCCTGTTTTCACTGGTGACTGGTGACTGCCTGGTAGCATAAACGGTATCGAGGACAACAGATTGTTTTCGAGATTATTGCTAACGAGGTTGTCGGATGTCCGCTCGAAACCCGAAACTTAGTGTCCGTTTAATTCCCGAAATTTTGCACCGACTCCAAGGGGGAGAGGTCGTCCTTTTACCGACTGCGACGACTTACGCCCTGGTCGGTAATGCCTCAGACATGGGTGCGATCGCTCGGATTCGCCAACTCAAACAGCAATCGTCTTCCGAGCCTTTGGCGTTGTTCGCTCGCTTGGATACGATCGATCGCTTTGCTCGCCCCAATGCCGACGCCAGAGCGTTAATCGCAAAATTTCCCTATCCCGTGACTTTGGTTTTACCCAAAACGGATGAAGCCCCCGAAGGCGTCACGGCAGGCTTCGACTCGCTCCTCGTTTGCTGTCCCGACGAATTCATCTATCAGCTTGTCGGCGAAAGTCCGTTTCCCCTCGCCTGCGCCTCTGCTAGCATCTCGTCTGACCTAAAAGCGACGAACTGTCGGGCAGCCGTACAACTGTTTGGCGATCGCGTGTCCTTTATCGTCGATGGCGGTTCGTCCAAGTACGGTCGAGGTGGAACGATGGTCGATTGCACCCTCGATCGTCCGACTATCCTCAAATACGGCCCGGTGTCCGTTGACGATTTGCGTCCCATCGTTCCGAATGTGGAACTTCCATCCCATATGCGGAAGTGACGATCGCGCTGGCAGCAGTGAGGTGAGGGAACGAGGGAGATACTGTTTACCCGTTTGCGGTTTTCCCTCTTCCCTCTTCACCGACGAAGTTTCCTTACCGTCCCATGAGACCGCCGCTGAGTTTGCGGATGGCTCGGTCGGCTACGTCGGAATAACGAAGTTCGCCGCAGAGGATTTTCAGCATGATCTGGGTGGCGATGGGTTGTTTGATGGCGACTTTGTAGGCGAGACCGGGAAAGCGGTAGAGGGCGCCGGCCAGCCGCGACGCCCAGGTCATGTCAGCCCCCCAACTGTCGCGAACGGTTTGCGTGTAGCCTTCGAGTGCGTCGGTATCGCCAGACAAGGCGCGATCGATCGCTTCGGCGGCTTTGAGTCCGCTAAACATCGATGGGCGGATGCCTTCGGCGGTGAGGGGATCGACGAATCCCGCTGCTTCCCCGGCGAGCAGGGCATTTTGGCTGTGGAGCTGACGATCGCCGTCCCACAACAAGACCGCTCCTTCGGTAATTTGGCGGTTTTCGGCGGGAAGTCCGACGCGATCGGCGTATTCCGAGAGGGTTTTCGAGAGGTTTTTGCCGTTCCCCCCGATAAACGTACTCGTGGAAACTGACACGCCGTCTGCTTTAGGAAACTGCCAGATAAAGCCGTTTTTCACCTGTCCGAAGGCGAAATCGATGGGAGCTTCCGCCGAAGGTTCCATCGTCACTTCTAACGTGGCTGCCGATCGCGTTTTCGGGGTTTTGAGCTTGAGCCATTCAGCACAGACACCGTTCGAGCCGTCTGCCGCGATGAGATAGCGACCGGCGACCGGCTCGGTGTCCGTTTCGACCCACACGCGATCGCTCTCGAAGCGAATTCCCGTTACCGTCGTCCCGTCCCGCAGTCGGGCCCCTTGAGACTTAGCCTGCGCGATTAAGAAATCGTCGAAGCGATCGCGCCGAACCATCCACATCGGCTCGTGAGTTTCGAGTTCGACGACGACCGGGTCGTCGTACTTCCAGGTGTAACGAACCGTCTTCACCTTCCGCGAAATGGCAGGGGAGAAATCGAAGTCGAACCACTGCGCCACCGCCGGAGACACGCCCCCGGCACAAGGGCGATATCTCGGCTGAGGCTGCTTGTCGAGGACGAGTACCGATCGCCCCTGTTTGGCGAGGTGATAGGCGGCCGAACCGCCAGCGGGCCCTGCACCGATAACGATGCAATCGTAGAGTTCGGTCATCGAGTGTTTTTCTTGAAATCCGTCAAAGTTCAATTAGTCTGGCAATTACGCGCAAACCCTGACGGACGCAACCCTAGCACAGATTTTCAGACCTGCCTACTCAGACCGACTTACACGGTAGTAATATCTTTCTCTTTAGCCGCCAAGAGTTTGTCGATTTTCTCCGTGTATTTGTCCGTGAGTTTTTGAATCTCGTCTTGCAAGTCGCGGGACTCGTCTTCGGAGATGTCGCTGTTTTTTTCCTGTTTCCGCGCGTCGTCGACGGCGTCGCGGCGAATGTTACGAATTGAGACTTTGCCCTCTTCGGCGTATTTCGACGCCATTTTGACGAATTCCTGACGGCGCTCGCTCGTCAGCGGCGGAACGTTCAATCGAATGACTTTTCCGTCGTTGTTCGGCACCAACCCGATATCCGAGGTGGAAATCGCCTTTTCTACCACAGCCAAGCTGCTGGGGTCGAAGGGTTGAATCATAATCGTACTGGCGTCTGGGGTACTGATGCTGGCGAGGCTCTTTAGGGGGGTGGGGGTGTTGTAGTAGTCCACCATGACGCGATCGAGCAGCGAAGCGTTGGCGCGGCCGGTGCGAACGGTATTGAACGCCCGTTGCGTTGCCTCAACCGCTTTCTGCATTCGATCTTCTACATCAGTTAACATCGCAAGATCCTCCTACAATCGTTCCAACGGGTTCGCCCGTCAGGGCGCGACGGATGTTCCCGTGTTTGGATAGGTTAAACACTATGATAGGGATATTGTTCTCTTTACATAAAGCGATCGCCGTACTGTCCATCACCCGCAAGTCGTTCGATAAGACGTGGGCGTACGTCAAACTTTGGTAGAGGTGAGCGTCGGGATCGACCGTGGGATCGCGATCGTAGATGCCATCGACTTTTGTGGCTTTGAAGATCGCTTCGGCATCGATTTCGGCCGCCCGCAGTGCAGCTGTGGTGTCGGTGGTAAAGAAGGGATTGCCCGAACCCGCGCCGAACACCACGACGCGACCTTTTTCGAGATGGCGCATGGCGCGGCGGCGAATGTAGGGTTCTGCCACTTCCTGCATGGCGATCGCGGTTTGTACGCGGGTCGGAACGCCAATTTGTTCGAGGGCGTCTTGTAGGGTCATCGCGTTCATCACCGTCGCGATCATGCCGATGTAATCGGCGGTGGCGCGATCCATTCCCGCCGAGGCTGCTTTGATGCCGCGAAAGATGTTTCCGCCTCCAACGACGATCGCCACTTCTATGCCTTCTGCCACGACGTTGGCGACTTCCTGAGCGATGTCTTGAACCACCACGGGATCGATACCATATCCCAGGTTGCCCATTAATGCTTCACCGCTTAACTTGAGTAGTATTCGTCGGTAAGGCGTTCCCATGTCCTACTTCCCCTAGTGAACCGCCTCCAACTATACCAGGTCGCGGTGTTGAGAGGAGGAAGAGAGGCGAACCGTCACCAGCCTTTTACAGTGAGCAGTGAGCAGTGAACAGTGAGCAGTGAAGACAGCCACCAGTCACCAGTCACCAGTGAAGACAGGGAACAGGGAACAGGGAACAGGGAACAGGGAACAGGGAACAGGGAACAGGGAACAGGGAACAGGGAACAGGGAACAGGGAACAGGGAACAGGGAACAGGGAACAGGGAACAGGGAACAGGGAACAGTTAATAGTTTCTCCCTCTCCCTCTCTCCCCCTCTCCCCCTCTCCCTCTCTCCCCCTCTCCCCCTCTCTTTCTAGCGACGCCAGACGATGGGACAGCCAACGGGTGGGGTACTGACGGGATCGATGGGTTGGTTTTGTAGGAGGCGATCGAGAGCTGTTTGAAGATAGGGGTTGGCGATCGCCTGTGGGTTGTCGGGGTTGTCGTCGATGCAACCGTGATAGCGGACGACTCCGTTGCGATCGACGAGAAAGGCTTCAGGGGTGACGCTGGCTCCGAAACTTTGAGCCACTTCTTGAGTCACGTCTCGCAAATAGGGAAAGTTCAGTCGAGTGTCTTCGACGAGGGCTTTCATGTCATCAAAGCGATCGCCCTGGCTTTGTTCGGAATCGTTGGCGTTGATGCCGATGAGGGTCACTCGGCGATCGCGATAGTCGGTTTGGAGTTGTTTGAGGCGCTCGAAATAGGTGCGGCTGTGGGGACAAGTGTTTCCTAAAAAGACCACGACGACGGCCGGGTGGGTGTCGAGATAGCGGGCGAGATGGTGCACCTCGCCTCGGGTTCCGGGAAGCTCGAAGTCGGGGGCGTAATTCCCGACGGCTGTTCCTGTGACGCTCATAGACGTTTTTTCAACCTGTCTTGCGCTCGAACGGTTCCCCCGAACTTTGGTTCGGAGGGTTTGGCGTAGAAGTTAACGGCGTTTTCTCGATGGATGCACCCTGTCGGGATCGCGCAATTTCGCGATACCCCACTATTTTATAGGTCAATTTTGCTGCCGTAAATTCCGATACCACGGAGTCGGCGACGGGACATAGTTCCATGATATCGGCGCCGATGAGGGTGCGATCGCGACACAGGCGACGTAAAAACTCGAGGGTGGCGTGCCAGCCGAGACCTCCAGGTTGCGGCGTTCCCACTCCCGGTACTAAACTCGGATCGAGTCCGTCGAGATCGACGGTGAGAAACACCTTTTCGGTGCCAATGCAGTCGATCGCGCGATCGATCCAGTTGGGATCGCCTGCGATGTCGTCGTCCCAAAATACTGGAATGTTTCGCGCTCGGATCAGTTCGGCTTCTTCGCGGCAGATACTGCGAATGCCGATGGGTAGGGAGGGACAGCCGAGTTCTAATACCCGGTGCATGACGCAGGCGTGGTTGTAACGAGAGCCTTCGTATTCGGCACGTAAATCCCCGTGAGCGTCGATTTGCACGACAGTAAAGGGATCGTCCCCCAATGCTTGACGGTATCCTGCCACGACGCCTGCGGTGATGCTGTGTTCGCCGCCGATGCTGACGACGAATTTACCATCGTTGGTGCAGCGGGCGATCGCCTCTCGGACTGCCGCGAGCATTTCGACTTCAGAGACCGCTCCCTGGCGAGTATCGGCGACGGGAGCGTGGGTGTGAATGCCCACCTCGAAACAGGTTTCGCGTTCCAATTCCACATCGTAATATTCCAACTGATCTGAAGCCGCTAACAACGCTGCCGGACCGTATTGACATCCGATGCGATATGTGGTAGTGGCTTCGTAGGGAATCGGTAAAATCACGACTCGGGCGTTATCGTAACCCACATCGACTTCTTCACCGATAAACGGAAGCATTTGAGATCGAGGTATAGACTGAGGCACAGTTTCGTTGGGTCTCCACGCTAGACGCCAATCTATTATCGAGGAAGTCGCAACGTTCGGAAGCGGCGATCGCGCGGCGGTTGCCAACTGCCAAAGTTTATTGCTAATTTCGTCCAAACACCGTACACTTTTGCGATACTAACCCTAAATCCGCATTGTTGTCGTCCCGTTCGAGTTCCGTACTGGGATTTCGTTCTTCGAGCGAAATGTCTCGAGTTGCGGCGCACCGGATACCCCGAAAATTTTGTTAAAAAATTCTGTTAAAAGGATTTGGCGAACCTGTCGAGAAGGCAGCTCGCTGTGATATGTCACCCGAGCGAACCGATTTAAATCCCTTACCTGCTGTGTCTGTGTCGTTACAGCCTGCCACACCGAACGAGCCGACTCCACCTTCCGAGCCGACTCCCATGTTTGCACTCAAAGCGTTAGTGGCGCGATTGCACCGGGAACAAAACAAAACACAAGATTTGTTAAGTTCTCTGGGGTTCGCGCTGCGAAGTTTTAACAATCTCAATCAATTTCTCGAACTGATTCCTTTAGTCGCCAGTCGCGTAACCGATGCTGAAGGAGGTGCGCTGATCCTATTCAAACCCGACGGTCAGATCCGCCTGCAACGGTTACACTGCCAAGAAGGCCAGTCCTGTACGGATATGCGCCGCGCCATCGAGACGGTAACGCGACAGCTAGAACCCGAAGGTGCGACGCCGGGAGAACTCGACGAACGAGTGGCTCAGTATTTAGGAGAAGAGTTGCGCTTGTTCGGAACGCCGATTTCGATTCAAGATAAGGAACGGGGACGGCTGTACGTTTTTAGTTGCGATCCCAATTACCGATGGACGGAAACGCGGCGTAAGTTGGTGCAACTGGTGGCCGATCAAACGGCGGTGGCGATCGTCAACGACGAACTGGCGGCGGAGTTGCGACAGAAACAACGGCTCGATCGCGAGTTGGAAATCGGAGCGGAAATTCAGTTGCGCTTGCTTCCGAGTCAATGTCCCGAGATTCAGGGAATTCGACTGGCGGCGCGATGTCAAACGGCCAACCGCGTCGGCGGGGATTATTACGATTTTATTCCCACGAGTCACGATTTGGTGCGATCGCCTCGCTCGGAAGCGTCGGGACGAGGCCGCTGGGGGATCGCGATCGGTGACGTGATGGGGAAAGGGGTTCCGGCTGGGTTGATCATGACCCTGACGCGGGGAATGTTGCGATCGGAGGCGTTGAACCAACATTCTCCCGCGCGGATTCTACAACATCTCAACCGTGCCATGTACGCGGATTTGGAAAATTCCCACCGTTTCGTCACGTTATTCTATTCGGAGTACGACCCGAAAACGGAAACGTTGTCTTACAGCAACGCCGCTCACAATCCACCGTTACTGTGGATGTCGAAAACGGACGAAATGTCTCGGTTAGATACCTGGGGAATGTTAGTGGGGTTGGATGCGGAAACGGAGTACGAAGAAGACAGCGTCGTGTTAGAAGACGGCGATACGATTTTGTTTTATACGGATGGCTTTACTGAAGCCTCAAACCAACACGGCGATCGCTTCGATGAAGAAAATTTAGTGGAGGCGTTTCACACCATCTGTCAGCGTCACCAAACCCCAGAAGAGATCTTAAATTATATGTTCGATCGCGTCCACGAGTTTATCGGCCCTCACAAGTCCAACGACGACGATATGACGCTAGTTGTGTTACAAAAAACCGAACCGTCATAATCGTTTTTCTTTTTTCCTTCTTTGTGTCTGTTTTTTAACCGTTTAATTCCTCGTTCTTATGACTAACCCAAATACGTGGAGCCAACGATTTGAAACTGCTCTCGATCCGGCGATCGCTCGTTTTAACGCCAGTATCGGTTTCGATATCGAACTGATCGAGTACGATTTGACGGGATCGATCGCCCACGCCAAAATGTTGGCAAAAACAGGAATTATTTCGGAAGAAGAGAAAGAAAAATTGATTTCGGGACTCGAAGAAATTCGCAAAGAATACCGAAACGGTGAATTCAACCCCGGAATCGATGCCGAAGACGTACATTTCGCTGTCGAGCGAAGATTAACAGAAATCGTCGGCGATGCTGGAAAAAAACTCCACACCGCGCGATCGCGCAACGATCAAGTGGGAACCGATACCCGGCTGTACCTGCGGGATAAAATTACGAAAATTCGCCAATATTTGCGAGATTTTCAAACCGTTTTAATCAACTTAGCCGAGAAGCACGTCGAGACGCCCATTCCCGGCTATACACACCTACAACGCGCTCAGCCTCTCAGTCTCGCCCATCACCTCCTCGCCTATTTCGAGATGTTTCAGCGAGATTGGGAACGATTGGGGGAAATCTACCAGCGAGTCAACGTTTCGCCGTTAGGATGCGGGGCGTTAGCCGGAACGACATTTCCTATCGATCGCCACTATACCGCCGAACTCCTGGGATTCGATCGCCCCTACGCAAACAGCTTAGATGGCGTGAGCGATCGCGACTTCGCCATCGAATTCCTCAACGCCGCCAGTTTAATTATGGTGCATTTGAGTCGCCTTTCTGAAGAAGTGATTCTCTGGGCGTCGCAAGAATTCAATTTCGTTCAGTTAAAAGATAACTGTTCGACAGGTTCGAGCATTATGCCCCAGAAAAAAAACCCCGACATTCCCGAACTGGTTCGCGGAAAAACCGGGCGCGTCTTCGGACATTTGCAGGGAATGTTAGTGTTAATGAAATCCCTGCCCTTGGCGTACAACAAGGATTTACAGGAAGATAAAGAAGCCCTCTTCGACGCCGTAAAAACTGTCAGCGGTTGCTTAGAATCCATGACGATTCTGTTTCGCGAGGGGTTAGAATTTCGCCGCCAACGCCTTGAAGAAGCCGTCACCGAAGATTTCTCCAATGCCACCGATGTCGCCGATTACTTGGCGGCGAAAGGGGTTCCCTTCCGCGAAGCTTATAACCTAGTTGGAAAAGTGGTTCGTACCTGTTTGGCGTCGGATAAGTTACTCAAAGACTTGACGCTAGAAGAATGGCAAGACTTGCATCCAAAATTCGAGGCTGATATTTACGATGCGATCGCACCGCAACAGGTGATTTCTGCCCGAAACAGCTTTGGCGGAACTGGGTTTGACAGAGTTCGCGAGGCGTTAAACGTTGCACGAGAGATGGTGAAAGACGATCTATAAAACGTTTGTTATGAAACCCAAATTCACCAACCAACTGGCATGGCATCAAGCACAAGCATTGATGCAACCTGCCTTAATTCGCATTCTCGACAATTTACGAAAACTTCTCGAACGATCGTCGTGGAAGGGAACCTATCACGAAACTCAAGTTCCAATTCCGGGGTATCAATTGCGATTAGAACGCAACGGTTCCGAGAAAACTATCGATATTTGGGAACTCTGCTATCGAGTGTGTTTTCTCGACTACCAACCCACTCACACCCCCAGCGAAACCCAGGAAGTCGAAATCGATACCAGCCTGTTTGACGGAAACGAAATTGACTGGGAACGTCTCGACGAAAAAGCCAAAGCGATCGCCCGAGGCGTGTTTGGGGAAGAGTAAGGACAAGCAGTTATTTCTGTCTTCACTGGGGACTTAAACCTGGCGATCGCGGTTTTTCAGATCTTCTCTTCCCTCTAAAATAGAAACAGAAACATCGATTTTTCGAGATCTAACAGGAGAAGTGCCGTGACGGACTGGCAAAGCTACCTGAATTCCATCGAACGGGAGTTCGATCGCTGGTGGGAGCGTGACGCGCTCGTGGATTTAGCCAGGCGCGATCGAGAGGCACAACCGTCACAAGAGTCTTGGCTGAATCTCGAGTTGAAAGTGCAAGCCTCCGGTCGCAGTCCAAAAGCTCGGTTGCTCGATTTGTCAGAGGCATTGCGAACCTACGCTCTCGATCGCGTTTTGCTGTGCGGTGCGCCGGGATCGGGAAAGTCCACGGCACTCGTGCGCCTGTTGCTGGAGTTAGCTGAAACTGCGCGGGAGAATACCGACTCGACGGTCAAAATTCCCGTATTGGTGAAGTTACGGCTGTATCGCGAGTCTGTCATCGATTTGCTGCTGGGAGAATTGGCGCGACATGGCCTATCTCTGTCAGTGGAGGAACTGACGCAGCAGTTGCAAGCGGGGCGGTTTTTCCTGCTGTTCGACGACGTGGAGGCGTTACCAACGGAAGCAGCGCAACAGGATTTGTGGGAATTTCTCGATCGATATCACACCATGCCGACGGTGTTGGCGATGCAGGATTTCCCGACTCAGAGAGAGTTTGGCATCGAGAAAAAGCTGACGGTACAACGGCTCAGAACGTCCCAGGCGAGCGATTTTATTGAGGAATATTTTCCTGAAATTGCGGCGCAGTTGTTGCCCCAATTGTACGGGCGATCGCAGGAGTTCGCCGAAACGCCGCTGCAATTGCAAATGCTCTGTGTCGCATTCGATCGACTCCGCGCCGTTCCCGAAAATCTCGGGCAGATGTTGCGAGCTTTCGCACGTTACGATGACGAACAAACAGACGAGTCGGAGCGGGAAGCTGGGAATCGACTGTTGAAGCAGTTGGCATCTCAAAGCCTCGAAGGAGATGGACTGACGGCGCGAACGAGGGTGATGTCTCGCCAGCAAGTTTTGATTGGATTCGCGGAATGTTTCAGAGAAGTGGGAGTTTCGGAATCCCAGGAAGCAGCGACATCTTGGCTGAATCGTTTTTTACGCCATCGCCTGTTACGAGAACCGGTAGATGGACAAATTGAGTTTCGCCATTCACTGTTACAGTCGTATTTCGCCGCCGAAGTCTTGTTAGAGCGGTTGCCGCATTTGAGCGATGAGGTGCTGACGCGGGATTATCTCAATTTTCTCAAATGGACGGAGCCAATGGTGCTGGCGTTGGGATTGCTGGAGGATGAGGCGCTGGCGGTGCGAGTAGTGTGGTTGGCGTTCGTGCAGGTAGATTGGATGTTGGGGGCGCGGTTAGCGGGAGCGGTTCGGGAGCCGTTTCAAGCGCAAATCGTGAGATCGATCGCCGAGTGGGAATGTTCGTCAGAGGGTTCGATCGAGCTGCTGAAAACAACAAAATCGGTTGCTGCGGTTCCCTTTCTACAAGATTACCTCAACAGTCAATCTTTAAATGTAAGCGGACGTGCGGCTTTAGCTTTAGGAGAGATTAGCTCGAACGCTTCTATTTTGGCTCTCAATGAAGCTCTAACTACAAGAAACTGGGATTTGTACGCAAAAGTTACTGAAGCCTTGCAAAAGATCGCACGTCAAGCGGGTGAGACCGAAACACAAACCCTTCTCGATATACTGACAGACTCAACAAGGGTTTGTAAAGAATCAGTACTCGAGCAAATTGAAAGCAATGCAGCGATTCCTACTCTTCTTGATGCAGCACTCAGTGCAGGAGCAAGTCCGACTGCTATTCGGGTTCGTTTAATGGCTCTTAAAGTCTTAGAGAAAATAGGAAGTCGGGCTGCTGTCAATGCCCTGATGCAAATTTTCTGTATCAAAATTCAAGAATATCCCGAGCAACCACACACCTACAATGTTATCTCATCCGTTATATCAGCGTTAGGTAAAATTGGCAGTCATGCTGCTGTACACGCTCTATGTGAAATTTTACATCATGAGAAGCTTCCCAGAGGCTTTCGCGATTGTATCATACAAGAATTAGGAAACACAAAATCTAAATCAGCTATTCCTATGCTTTTAGATTTACTCGATCGTAACATTAATAAATTTTATGTTGCTGAAGCCTTAAAAAAAATTGGTAGTGATGCTGCTGTTCCCGGAATTGTAGAAATTCTCCATCGCTCTATTTTTCCTTGGTTGGATAAAAAATTAACTTTACATCAAGCTAAAGAACTCTTGTTTCATGGAACTTCACCTACTTTGACTTGGGAGATCGTGGTTACTTTAGGAAAAATAGGTAATGACTATGCGCTTCCTTTTCTTCTTAGAATTCTCAACGAACGGAATCTGCTAGAAAGATTAAATAGTCTCGATACTTCTGTGTCCGATCCAGATAGTATTTATGTCAAGGACTTTCTTCAAGTCTGCTTCTCAAAAAACAAGCTACTTAAAGAAGTTGTTTCTACACTAGGTAAAATTGGTAGTGATGTGGCGATACCCGATCTTATTAATTCGCTCGATGATGAGGATGCAGGCTTTCGTAAAGCTGTTATCAATGCCTTGGCGAAGATTGGCAGTCAAGAAGCCGTGAATACTTTGATCGATATCTACAATGATAGAAGTTCAGAGGATCGCCAAGTTGCAATCAAAGCATTAAAAGAAGTCAAAAACGAAGCAGCGGTTAACGCTCTCATTAAAGTTTTAAGCCATAAAGATTATCAAGCGTGTAGCTGCGCTGCTGTAGCATTAGGGGAAATTGGCAGTGACTTGGCTGTAGAGGCTCTAATTAGCGTCCTCAATAATAAAGAATCGAAAATACACCGTGGTTCTGTTATTTCTGCACTTCGTGAAATTGGCAGCGATACAGCTTTTTCTGCTTTACTGAAGGCTGTCGATGATGAGAATTTGCAAATCAGTCGGATCGCAATTAGTTCACTTCGGAAAATGCACCTTGATAAAATAAGCACTGATACAGCGATCGATGCTCTTCTCCAAGAAAAGAATCCTGTTAAACATGAAGTTCTTCTCCAAATATCAGCAAAAATGGGAGACAATCGAGCCGTTCCTGCACTGCTTGACGCACTCGATCGAGCTTTTAAAGAGAAACAATATTCTTTATGTCAATATTGGATTGAAATATTGGGAAACATAGGAGACAATCGAGCAGTTCCTTTTCTTGTTAACTTTCTCAACTGCGATGAACTTCAAAACATTAAATATTATCCTGAAATTATTAAAATCTTGGGAAAAATTGGTGATGATCGTGCTATTCCTAGTATTCTTCACACACTTTATAATGAAGAAGCTTACTTAGATCCTGATGGTGAAGCGTTATATGATTTGCGTTGCGATGTTTTGGAAGCTGCAATTAACGCGCTCGAAAAAATTGGTGGTGATGCTGCTGTAGAGGCTCTCATCGATTTATTCAAAGATGAAGAAGACTTATCGAGAGATAAAGGCTTTTATGCCCGAGATCGAGTGGCTGAGGCGTTAGGAAATGTTGGAGGTGACGCAGCAGCTAGCGTTTTGACTTATTCACTAGAGGAAGAAGACTTCGAGATATTTGAAAGTGCTTCTAACGCGCTTAGAAAATGTGCGAAAGGATACCATCTTCCGGAAATTAACCAGCATACCGATCTCCTTTTCTCGAACAGTAGCTTGTTCGAGATGTTGGCGGCCATTCAACAACGCTGTGGATACTATCGCCACGAACTCTTTCTCGAAAAACAGGCTCTTCTCCAATAATTCAGAACACTTCAGAACGATCGAGCTAAAGACAGGGGGCAGTTTACCGCATTTTCCTTGTCTCCCCTGTCTCCTTCCGATTAAGCTAATAAAACCAATCCGTATTCAATTCGGCTACGACTTATCATGAATCAGGCTTTACGGGAGATCCAAACCGCATTAGGAGCGAAATTCGGCGAAATTGCGCCGGGAGTCGAGGCGCCTTTGAGTTTCGGAAACGACGCCGACGCCCTCAACGCCGCGAGAACCGGTGTCGCACTGTACGATCGCACCGCTTGGGGACGCTTACAACTGACACAGGGCGATCGCCTGCGTTTCGTTCACAACCAAAGTACCAACGAATTCAACTCGCGCCAACCCGGTGAAGCGTGCGATACCGTCTTCCTCACCAACACCGCGAGAACCCTCGATCTCGCCACCGCCTACATCACCGACGACGCCCTATTACTCCTCGTTTCCCCCAGTCGTCGCGAAACTCTCATGAAACTGCTCGATCGCTACATCTTCCCCGCCGATAAAGTCGAATTGAGCGATCGCACCGACGACACCGCCTGTTTTACCCTCATTGGCGAAGAGAGTCGATCGCTCCTCGAAAAACTGGGTATCTCCGACGACATTTCCCCCGGAACCCACCGCCTCGTCACCCTCAACACCCACGAACTCCGCATCGCCGCCGGAAGCGGCTTATCTCTCCCTGGCTACACTCTCATCTGCAACGCCGACGCCGCCGCCGAACTTTGGAAAACGCTGTACGACACCGGTGCGACTCCCCTCGGTGAAACCCTCTGGAACCGCCTTCGCATCGAACAGGGACGCCCCGCCCCCGACGCCGAACTCACCGACGATTACAATCCTTTAGAAGCGGGATTGTGGCATACCATCTCCTTTGACAAAGGCTGTTACATCGGACAAGAAACGATCGCCCGCCTCAACACCTACAAAGGCGTCAAACAGCAACTTTGGGGATTGCGTCTGAATTCCGCCGCCGAACCCGGAACGCCAATTACCTTAGAAGATTCAAAAATCGGCAAACTCACCAGTATCGTTTCAACAGAAGACGGGTACGTGGGTTTAGGCTACATCCGAACCAAAGCCGGAGGAAAAGGCTTATCCGTCACCGTTGGCGATGCGATCGCCGATGTCGTAGACGTTCCCTTTCTCTCCCGAGGATATCTAGCCGAGGCGATCGGGTGATGAGATAAAGACACTGTAACCCGATCGCCGTTTTCACAGTTTGCTGTTCGCTGTTGGCTGAAAATGTCTTTCTCCCCCTCTCCCCCTCTCCCCCTCTCCCCCTCTCAAATTCCCCTCACCTACAGCCCCGCTTATACCCTCGTTCCCACCTACGAATGCTTCAATCGTTGCAGCTACTGCAACTTTCGCGTGGAACCGGGAGGCGACGAGTGGATGAGTCTAGAACGGGGAAAAGAGATTTTAACCTCACTTCGCGGAAGCGGGGCGATCGAACTGCTGATTCTCAGCGGCGAAGTTCACCCCAACCATCCCCGGCGAAAAACCTGGTTTGAACGAATTTACGACTTGTGCGAATTAGGCTTATCGCTGGGATTTCTCCCCCATACCAACGTCGGACCTCTGACACTTGAGGAAATGGCGAGGTTGAAAACCGTCAACGTCTCGATGGGGTTGATGTTGGAACAAGTCACCCCCACACTCCTCGACACCGTTCACCGCAACGCCCCCAGCAAACGCCCCGAATTGCGAATTCAGCAACTCGAACAGGCGGGAACCCTCAAAATCCCCTTTACCACCGGATTACTGCTGGGAATTGGCGAAACGCCCCAAGATTGGCGAGATACCTTAGCGGAAATCGCCCGGATTCAGCGTCGCTGGGGACATATTCAAGAAGTCATTTTGCAGCCTCACAGCATTGGAACCCAGCAAGCAGAGGCGGGAACGGCATTTGAGGCGGCGCAACTTCCCCAGGTGGTGGCGTTGGCGAGAGAGATTTTACCCGACGAGGTGACGATTCAAATTCCGCCGAATTTGGTGCAAACTCCCGAAATTCTCCTAGATTGTCTCGAGGCGGGGGCGCGAGATTTGGGCGGAATCGGACCGCGAGACGAAGTGAACCCAGATTATCCTCACTCCCACGATCGCACCTTGCGGAAGATTCTAGACCCCGCCAAGTGGCGGTTACAGCGGCGACTTCCGATTTATCCGCAGTTCGACGAGTGGCTGTCGCCGAGGTTGCGGGTACAAGTGGAGAGGTGGCGATCGCATCTCGCCGATCCAATTTTTTCGATTTGACACTCCATGCAAATGTGCTATAATGATAGGGTTATCGTCTTGGGGACATAGCCAAGCGGTAAGGCAGGAGACTGCAAATCTCCCATCCCCCGGTTCGAATCCGGGTGTCCCCTTTTTGTTCTTTATCTCGCGTGTTGTCGGGCTTTCCAGACAGCATATCCGAGTAACGACGTTGCGCCTAACGCATAGGCTTGTCCGCTGGGGAGTCCCGCGAACGCCAACGCCAAACCGCCCACCCACAGCGTCAACGCATAAATAAACAGTACTGTGAGACGGTGAGACAACCCCGCATCGAGCAAGCGGTGGTGGAGGTGTCGCTTGTCTGCGGCGAAGGGCGAAATTCCGTTGCGAACGCGATCGACGATGACCGCCGACATATCGAAAATGGGAACCGCCAGAATAATATACGGTAGCAATACCGCCGTGACTGCCGTGGTTTTTACCAATCCGATCGCGCCGACTCCCGCCAGCGTAAAACCGAGATAGTACGCTCCCCCGTCTCCCATAAAAATCTGGGCGGGATTGAAATTATAGCGAAGAAATCCCAACGCTCCACCAGCTAAGGCGGCGGCGATTAAGGCGGCGGCGGGTTGCTGCATAAACAAACTCACCACCAGCATGACGACCGCTGCAATTCCCGAGACGCCCGCAGCTAAGCCGTCTAAGCCGTCGATCCAGTTGATCGCGTTCGTCATGCCCACCAACCAGATTACCGTGACGGGCAAACTCACCACATCGGCGAGTTCTACAACGCCCATGAAGGGGATCGACAAAAACTCGATGCGAACGCCGCAAATCGACCAGACTAAACTGGAAACGAGGACTTGCAGTAACAGACGGGTGACGGGGGAGAGGCTGAACAAGTCGTCCGCCAAGCCGATGAGGAAAAAGAATAAGCCGCCGATGGTAACGCCCCAAATTTCGTATTCTGTGGCGGGATCGAGAATTTGTCCGTCTGTATCGATAAATCCCCCGAGTCTCCAAACGAGGAGCAGGGCGATGAGGGTTCCGAGGAAAATCGAAACGCCGCCCAAACGAACCATCGGGCGATCGTGAACTTTGCGATCGCCGGGGAGATCGACTCGCCCGCTTCGCACTCCGATCGCTTTGACGATGGGCGTTGTAACGAGAACGACAGCGGCCGAGACTAGGAATGCGAGAACGTGATACAGATGTTGGGGCATCTGAAATGTTGGGGGGACGAGATCGCGCTTTAGTGTACCGCGATCGAGGCAGATCGCGCTATAAAAAAATAGACTTCAAAATTCGGACGTGGGCGTTTTCGCGGCGAATTCGCGACAAAAAAAGGGCAGCCCGCAAGACTGCCCGACAACTCTGTTATCGCGAGAATCTAGGTTACGCTAGAGCCGCAACCGGAATCCGTAAATGTGGATACAACGGGAATCGCTCGCATAAGGTAGCGACCCGCTGGCGGCACTGTTGGGCGATCGCGTCGTCTTCGGGGTTCGACAGGCGATCGGCGATAATGTTCGCGATTTCGGTAAATTCTTCGCTGCCCATGCCCCGAGTGGTCATCGCGGGCGATCCCAGACGCAGGCCGCTCGTCACGAACGGCGATTCGGGATCGAAGGGAACGGTGTTTTTGTTGGCAGTAATGTGGATGTCGCTAACGAGGGCGTCGGCCTTCTTACCCGTCATGCCGATCGATCTCAAGTCTAGCAACATTAAATGGTTGTCGGTGCCATCTGAAACGATTTTTAACCCGCGATTTTGCAGTTGCGCGGCCATCGCTTTGGCGTTTTCGATGACTCGGGCGGAATAGGTTTTGAATTCGGGTTTCAGGGCTTCGCCAAAGGCCACGGCTTTTCCGGCGATGACGTGTTCGAGAGGACCGCCTTGGCTTCCGGGGAATACCGCTTTGTCGAATTTTTTACCCAAATCGGCGTCGCGAGTCAAAATCAAACCGCCGCGAGGTCCGCGCAGGGTTTTGTGGGTGGTGGTGGTGACGACATCGCAGTAGGGGATGGGGTTGGGATGATGTCCGGTGGCGACTAACCCGGCGATGTGGGCGATGTCGGCGAGGAGGTACGCTCCCACTTCGTCCGCAATTTCACGGAATTTATCGAAGTGAATGGTGCGCGGGTACGCCGAGTAACCGCAGATGATGAGTTTGGGGCGGTGTTCTAAGGCTAGTTCGCGAATGCGATCGTAATCGAGTTGTTCGGTTTCCTGGCTGACGCCGTAGTGTTGGACGTTAAACCATTTCCCCGAAACGTTGACGGGGGAACCGTGGGTGAGGTGTCCGCCGTGCGACAAGTCCATCCCCATGATGGTGTCGCCGGGTTTGAGGAGAGCGAGGAAAACGGCGAAGTTGGCTTGGGCGCCGGAGTGGGGTTGAACGCTGGCGTGGGCGGCGCCGAAGAGTTCTTTCGCGCGATCGATGGCCAGTTGTTCGATACCGTCGATGAATTCGCAACCGCCGTAGTAGCGTTTTTTCGGGAGTCCTTCGGCGTATTTGTTCGTCAGTACCGATCCCTGGGCGGCGAGAACGGCGGCCGAGGTGAAGTTTTCGCTGGCAATGAGTTCGAGGTGATCCCGTTGGCGTTGGAGTTCGCGTCCGATGAGATCGGAGACAGCGGGATCGGTGGTAGCGAGGAAGTCTAAGTTCGTCTGAGTCATAGTTTAGGGTATCTGACGGTTGGGCAGAGGAAGGTCGGACGGACGAGACAGTGCGATCGAGACAGTGCGATCGAGACAAAAATTCGGGGTTGAGATCTTGCAGAGAACCAGTTTGGAGCGATCGAAACTCTCCAACCTTCTCAACGCCTCCAAATTTCTTATCTTACCGCGTTTGGGCGTCGCGGGGAAGAAGGGGAGCAATGGAGAAAAGGAAGAAACTGTTCCCTGTTCCCGATTCCCTGTTCCCGATTCCCTATCAACCATCAACTGTCTTCACTGGTGACTGGTGACTGGCGACTGGTGACTGAAACACTGCGTCTACAATGGAAATAGGGCAATTTAGGCAATTCTTGGAGGTGTTGCAGAAATGCTAGTCGTTCTGATGGAGGATCGAGTGCTTCCCCCCTGTCAAGTGTGCCAAGGTTGTTTGCTCGCCGATCGCAACGGACAACCTCGTTGGCATCACGGAAAACTCGATTGCGGACACGCTGTCGGGAAGCTCACTGATAAACATCCCAACCGATACGAGTGCGTGATGGGATTTTCGATCGCCAATATTAACTAATCGATACTAATCGATCGAACTGTGGCGATCGCCCGGATACGGGAACGCTCCGCTCGGGTTATTTTGCTTTTGAAAATTCTCAGTTATTGACACTCCCCAGCCTGAAGGCGTGGGGATTCTTGGGTCTATGGGGAGCCTACGCTTAACCCCTCGCCAAACATCTTGACCGTCTGCCCGACGGCTGCAAGTCCACGTTGTACGACCACCTGCGCGGCGGCTATATCTCTATCTGTGGTATATCCACACTCAGGACAGCGATGTACGCGAACTGAAAGCTCTTTTTTACCTGTATTCGTACCACAACTGGGACAAATTTGGCTGGTTCCCTTCGCGTCCACTTCCGCATAGAAGACGCCGCGTTTCCAGCACACCCACTTCAGGATTCTCAAAAACTCACCGTGAGCTGCATCGAGAGTATGCTTTGAGAACACCCCTCTCGCCCAAGCTTTGAAGTTGAGTTTCTCTGCAAACACCATCCCCACGTCGTCGCAGAGACGGTGAGCCAGCTTATAGAAGAAATCCTGACGACAGTTGCGGATGTATTCGTGCAGTTTGGCAACCTTATGGTGAGCTTTACGCCAGTTATTTGACCCTTTAGCCTTTTGAGACACTCTCTGTTGCAGCAATTTCAGCTTGCTCTGGAGGTCTACAAAGAATCGGGGTCTTGGTACTAACTCACCGGTGGAGGTGGCCAGATAGTTGCTCAATCCTACGTCAATTCCCAAGGCTTCCCCGTGGGGTAGGATGTCAGGAACTTCAAGATCGCACTGAAGGGTTAGCATCACGTACCAGCCGGAAGCACGTTTGACCACTTGGGCTTGTTTGACAACGAAGCCTTCGGGAATCGGTCGTGAGAGTCGCATTTTCACCCAACCCACCCCAGGGAGTTTGACGCGGTTTCCCCGAACGGGGTCTTTTCCCAATTGTGGAAACAGCAGAGAACGAAATCTCCCCGGTTTCTTGAATCTGGGGAATCCGTGTCCTCTCTCCCACATTGAGACAAAGGCTTTTTCTAAACGTCGTAGCACTTGCTGCAACATCTGAGCGTGAGCCAAAGCTAACTCAGGATAGACTTTTCGAGCTTGGGTTAAGGCTTTGCATTGGCTTGAAAAGCTGGGTCGGGGCGCGTCGGGGGACATGACGTACTCACCTCGAAGAGAGCATCGGTCGATGGGACAGGCTCTCGACTTGTACCAGTCTTTGCGCTCTGCCAAAGCATAGTTCCAGACCCGACGAGAGGTTTCTAACCATTCGTCATAGGTCTGTTGCTGCTGTTGGGTGGGCGCAAGCTTGTACTGATACGTGAGGTTAATCATCACCTAAAAACGGCATAACCTATTTTTGGACTAGCAAAGATTGTTGAAATATGCAATCAAAAAGTCGCCCTAGAAGGCTTGCCCTGCTCGCACTGCTTGCACTGCTTGCACTGCTTGCACTGAGCTTGTCGAAGTGAGCTTGTCGAAGTGAGCTTGTCGAAGTGAGCCAAGTCGAAGGCTTGCCCTGCTCGCACTGAGCTTGTCGAAGTGAGCCAAGTCGAAGGGGGCGAGGCTCTAACCCCAAAATTTTCGGTAGACAGCTCGAGGTAGAAACCTCAACCTCGATTTTCCAATCACTGTTCGATCGCAGCTCGCCGATCGAAAGCTGTAGAAAACGCCCCCGCTCGATCGCCCGTTTGTCACGAACGGGAGGGGGCGTGTTTTAACCGTTATATCTGGATATTTCGACCAACACGATCGAACCGAAACCCCGATCGAGCCTCGAGGCGTCCAGTTGAGAACAAGCGTTCTTTACGAGCTTACACAGTAAATCTGGTATCGACAACGATAGGGTCCCGTATTTATACGGGTGTCAGATGCAAGTGACATTTTCAGGAGAGCGCTCGAAGTGCTTTCTCCTGCGGTACTCGTTCGCCTTCCCGCAATAAGAAAATTTTATTTTCTGTATAATGTTTTAATATATTGAAAAAAAAGTTTGCATAACTTCATAAGAGTCCATACAATGGAGTTCAAGACATAAGTATATATGCTCACTTTAGATCGATGACACAGTTTCCTTGGCTCACCGCCATCCTCCTCCTGCCCCTCGTGGCGGTTGCAGCCGTCCCGATTTTGCCAGATAAAGGTGGTAAAACGCTACGTTGGTACACCTTGGGCGTGGGACTCGTCGATTTCGCCCTAATGCTCTATGCTTTCGGACGATTTTACGACTTTGGCGACCCGAGTTTCCAGCTTGTCGAGCGAGTATCTTGGATTCCCCAACTCGGTTTGAACTGGTCGCTGGCAGTAGACGGACTCTCCGTTCCCCTGATCGTTCTCACCGGACTCGTAAACGTCTTGGCGATCGCCGCAGCTTGGAACGTCGATCGTAAACCTCGTCTTTTCTATAGTTTAATGCTCGTCTTGCTGAGCGCTCAAATCGGAGTGTTCGCCGCACGAGATACGTTACTGTTCTTCCTCATGTGGGAAGTCGAACTCGTTCCGGTGTACCTCCTCGTCTCCATTTGGGGCGGCGCCAAGCGTCTGTACGCAGCTACCAAATTTATTCTCTATACCGCACTAGCTTCTATCTTTATCCTCGTCGCCGCGCTAGCCATGGCCTTCTACGGCGACACCGTTACCTTCGACATGGCAGAACTGGGGGCCAAGCACTTCCCCATCGCCTTCCAAATCTTCACCTATACGGGGCTGCTGATCGCTTTCGGCGTCAAACTTCCCATCTTTCCCCTGCACACCTGGCTTCCCGATACCCACGGCGAAGCGTCCGCTCCCGTCTCCATGATTCTGGCTGGCGTCCTGCTGAAAATGGGCGGCTACGCACTCATCCGTCTCAACGTGGAAATGTTGCCCGACGCCCACATCTACTTCGCCCCGGCCTTAGTCGTGTTAGGTGTCGTCAACATCGTCTACGGGGCGCTGACAGCCTTTGCCCAAGACAACCTCAAGCGTCGCCTCGCCTATTCCTCCATTTCTCACATGGGCTTCGTCCTCATCGGTATCGCGTCCTTTACGGACGTGGGGATGAACGGGGCTGTGCTGCAAATGTTGTCTCACGGACTCATTGCGGCGATGCTCTTCTTCCTCGCCGGTGTCACCTACGAACGCACGCACACGCTTTCGATGGAGAAAATGGGTGGTTTAGCGAAAACGATGCCGAAAACCTTTGCTCTGTTCACGGCTGGCGCGATGGCCTCGCTGGCACTGCCCGGTATGAGCGGTTTCATCGGCGAACTGACGGTATTTATCGGTATCTCCTCGAGCGACGCTTACAGCAACACGTTCAAATTGGTGGTGGTACTGCTGTCAGCCGTAGGCTTGATCGCAACGCCGATTTACTTGCTCTCGATGCTGCGCCGCGTGTTTTACGGTAGCGAAACGGGAATCGAAGTCGATTCTTGGTTAGACGCCAAACCTCGGGAAATCGCCATCACCGCTTGTTTGTTGCTGCCGATTATCGGAATTGGCTTCTATCCGAAAATCGCCACGCAAACTTACGATGTCAAAACCACTGAAGTCGCCGCTGAAGTCCGAAATGCTTTACCGGTCTTCGCACAGCGACGCCAACAGAACCAATTGTTCTCGGGTGGTTTGTTCGCTCCAGAAACGGCCAACTCTCAAGGGTTGTTGAGTGTCACCGACTTAGGGAAAGGCGCGTAACTCGCGGATCTCGGTTTTTAAATCTTTCTCTCGATGAAAGAATTGCCTCTCTCGGTCTTGAGGGAGGCATTTTTTAGTGGACGATCGCCCGTCGCCCTTTTGTCGAATCAGCCCTGTGGGGCGACGGGCGGAATTTTGGCAATAATCCGTTTTTTGAGGAGTTTGGGACGTTCCGACCAACGCAACAAGCCTTCGGGAGACTCGCAATAGCGATCGACGAATTCCAAGACGGAAGCGGAAATGCTGTCGAGTCCGCTGTCGTCGGTGGTTAAGTCGCCGAAGAGATAGGTGTATTTTCCCGAAGCCGAAAGAGATACCGTACAACCGCGATCGCAAGCGTCCATACATTCGACGGGACACAAGGACAATCGGTCTTTTAACGGAGAACTGTCGGCGATCGCTCGCAACCGTTCGAGGAGTTTTTCACCGCCGCTTTTTCCGATGCGCCGGCCGTCTTCCCAAGCGATACCGCAGGTCGTGCAAACGAACAGCGTCGGATCTGCTGTCGAAAAATCCGTCATCTGTACCTCGCAGATGTGATGTTTATGTCGATTGCAAGCGGCGGGCATCCTGACTCAGAGGTTTAGACCTCAACACAGTTGCGGGACAGCGTCGGACTTTCACCGAACTTTCCCCCTTGCGTTTGACGGCTGTTCCCCGCCAAAACCGCTCGATCCGTCGATCCTATCACACAGTTTCCACGCCCTTATTCCCCTTGTCCCCTTGTCCCCCTCTTCCCCTCTTCCCCTCTCCTGATAAGGCTATGACTTTTACTTAGGAGGTATCGAAAGCCAAAGAAGCCCCAGGATAGGGAGAAGTACGGTGGCGTCCCCAACTCAAGGGAAGTCCTTGAAAGAGGCGGACGACAAAAGAGATACAGCCAAGGCGCCAACAAGAAAGAGTTCTCGGTCTGAGGGTCGCGGCGGCCAGACCGGTCGAGTCAGAGTCAGTCCGAGGGGAAGTCGAAGGCTTTTGGGAGTCTTCCCGACAAGCCCCTTCGGTGATGAGCCAAAGTAAAGCCACAGACATGGCCAGCCAAAGACACTCAGCCCGGTGAGGATGAGTCAAACGGGTGCGTTGCCAATTAAAGCCATCACTCTTGAGATCGCGATAAGCCGCTTCAGTCCAAGAGCGAAAGCCATAAAAGGCAGCCGAAGCCGATTGAGGTGAGGCGTCACTCAGCAACAGCCAAGGGTCTTTGTAATCCTCGTCCCATCGGGCTAACAGGGTACAATCGAGAGGATTTTGGCGAAAGCAGCGTACCGGTTGACTAAAACTCTCACCAACTCGAACCACTTGCTCGAGAGGTTGCCAGTCGGCGAGAGTTTCCCCCGAGCGCACTTGGTAATAGCCTTGTGAGTTAATACGTAACAAAGGATGCCATCCCAGAGCCACAATTTCCTCATACAGCCAACAAGCATAGAGTCCTCGATCGGCCAAAACCCAAACCCTGACCGACTCGGGAACCACTCCGCTCAAGCGACGGAGCAAGTCTTGCCACAGGGGCTTCCAGGGGTGTTTCTGGGAAGCTTTCACGATTTTCCAGGCCACGGGAATGCCACTGCCGCGATAGAGTACGTTGAGTGACAAGACGATAAATTTTTGACCGATATGGGTCGCATCTAAGGCCAGGAACAGGTCGTCGCTCTCTCCTAATAGCTCTAAGACCCACTTCAGCAGCGGCGCGAAACAACTGGCTACATCTAGCTCAGCATATTTACGACCGTAAGCTTGGCGTTTTTCTTTGTACCACTGTTGTAGTCTTTGACGTACGTTGGTGAATTTTTCCCCGTTGACTTGGGCAATACACTCTGACACTTGAGTCAGACTTGAAGAGCGACTCATCATCATGCCAAAGCTCCAGGTGGCTAGCCCTGATACTTGTGGCAAGGAAAGATTCGGAAAATGACGACTGACTTCTTGCGACCACTGTTTGAGGTAAGCTGAGTTGTATTTCATGGCTTCTCCTAAACGAGTCTACGGCTTTCTCTTTGTCGGCTCTTTCTCTCTCTCTTACAATCATAGCCTTGTCAGCTCCCCCTCTCCCCCTCTTCCCCTCTCCCCCTCTCCCCCTCTCCTCACGGCGATCGCAGGCTGACGCGAACTAAAACAGCAGTGATGTTATCGCGTCCGTTGCGGTCGTTGGCTAGGTCGATGAGTTTTTCTGCGGCCGCGTCGAGGTTGCTGGGTTCTCTCAGAAACGGTTTTAGGTGCGTTTCCCAATGGGCTTCGACGAGGTTGTTATCGGTCAAGCCGTCAGAGGCTAACAAAAATAACGTATTTTCCGACAGGTTCAAGAAACGCACGTCCGGGCGCACGGCGGCGTTATCTCGCGGACCGAGGGCTTGGGTCAGTTGGTAAGCTTCTGGACGGCTGTAGGCGTCTGCTGGGTCGATCCCTTGTCGAATGGCTTGCTGTCCGACCTCGTGGTCGGTGGTGAGTAGTTGCAGTCCCCCCCGAACGGTGAGGCGGTAGAGGCGAGAGTCTCCCACGTGGGCGACGGCGGCGCGATCGCCATCGACGAGGAGCATCACGAGAGTCGTTCCCATGCGTCCGCTTCCATGACGGCTTTGTTCGTCGTTGAGGTCGTAGATGGCTTGGTTGGCGCGATCGATGGCATCTCGAATAGCAGTTTCGCTAGGGAGTCCGTCGTTCCACTGACGGGATAGGGTCTCGATAACGGTTTCCGAAGCGATCGCGCTGGCAACGTCGCCGCCGTCATGGCCGCCCATCCCATCGCACAGAACGTACAACCCACGCGAGGTTAGCGTGCGATCGGCAGGGGTTTCTCGCCAATCTCGCTGTATCCAGATCGCGAACGTATCTTCGTTGCGGGGACGATGGCGTCCGATGTCGGTTTTTCCACCGTGAGCGAGATAGACGACGGGGGGAATGGGAACGGTGAGGGTTGCGTCGTCTTCCTCTACGATCTCCAAGTCCTCCCAGGCGGTAGGTTCGGTCTCGTCTCGTTCGAGAGCGTCGATGAGGCGGTCGAGGCGATCGCCGATCGCGTCGGAATCGGCGAGGACTCCTCGCTCTACCTGTTGCAAGAATTCCCCTAAATCTGGCGGCGGCGGTTCGGACAGAGGCTGAAATAGGGTCGTCCAGGTTTTCCCGAGGGTTTTTAGCGTCGGGGGGCGATCGCTCGGGTCTGCATACAGTCGTTGCAGACAGATAGCGCGATCGCTGTCGAGGTGGAGGTTGTGCAGTTGTGTCAAACTATTTCGACAAGAGATCGCCGTTAAAATCGACCACAAATCGAGCATTTGATACATCCAATAAAGGCGTTGCAGCGGCGAAACCGTTCGCCAACAATCGAGGGGACGGGACAGATGCGAGCGGTCTTCGAGCAGAACGACTGTATAGTCGTCGCCTTCCCAGGTATCGTGAAGTCGCGGAAAGGCGGAATTCGCCTGACAGCGGGGATCGCAGTACGGCCGCGCCAACTTAGGAACGTGACTGTCCGCGCTGTAAGAACTGACGCTAGAGTTGAAATAAGGGGGGAGCTGGGGTTGGAGGTCGTAGGCGCGAGTTTCGATGTCGCCGTACTCGTTGAGTTTTCCCAGATCGAAGAAACGATAGCGTTGTTTGGGATCGAGATAGGGAGGAAGGGTCGAGGCGGTAAACTTCGTCGAGACGATGGCGGCGAACCAAACCGGTTTGTGTGAGGGAATCGACGCCCCACATTGCGAGCAATATTGGCGACCTTCGGGATTGAGGGTGTGACAGTGGGGGCAAACCAACATGGCGACGGCGATCGAAAGCTATTAATTATATCGTGCGCGATTTCGATCGCCCGAACGGGACGCGACGGCGGACAACCCACACCGCTTTTGGAGTTGGCTGACTTCAGCGAGACTGAGATCTCGCCACTGTCCCGGTTGCAGAGCGTCTAGCGTTAGGTTTTCGACGGCGACGCGCACCAAGCGTAACGTCGGATGTCCCACAGCGGCGGTCATGCGTCGGACTTGGCGGTTTCGCCCTTCTGTGAGGCTCATTTCCAGCCAGCAGGTAGGAACGTTTTTACGGAAGCGAATCGGGGGATGTCTCGGCGGTAAGTCGGGGGCGATCGCCAACCGTCGAACGCGGGCGGGTCGCGTGCGGTACTGACGGATCGTGACGCCGTCGCGCAGGCGCTGTAAGCTGGCTTCGTCGGGAACCCGTTCGACTTGTACCCAGTACGCGCGGCTCTTACCAAATTTCGGATCGAGGAGTCGGTGCTTGAGCGATCCGTCGTCAGTCAGCAGCAACAGACCTTCGCTATCGCGATCGAGTCGCCCGACGGGGTACACCGATGGAACGTCGATGTACTCTTTGAGGGTACGCCGAGGGGCGTCGCTGTTATCGGTAAACTGACACAGCACGTCGTAAGGTTTGTAAAACAGAAGATATCGATACAAGAGAGGGGATCTCGAATTAGAAAGAAGACAGTCGCGCGTCGCGACGAAAGTGATGCTGAGTTCGTTTGCTTTGAGGTGTCGGCGTTCGTGGGTGGGGGAAGACGCCAAACGGGTCTTCGCTCTGCGGAACGGTCAATCCTCTGTGTCTTCCGAACGGGGTGATGGCGATCGACGAACAGACTGCTCGAAATTGAGACGTTGTTCGACATTGCGTAGAAAGTAACCGCTAATCATCGCCGAGGCTAGCAGCCGTCCCAGATTTTCGCGACTCGTCGTGACGCTGACGCCAAAGTGTTCGGGAGGTAGGCTTCCGAGCAAGCCGACAATGTTTCGTTCCATGACTCGAACAACTTCAGTCGAGCCGGGTTTGGATAGATGCGACACCACTTCTGGCTCGAGCGATCGGACGTACTCCCACAGCAGGTTTTGCGATTCGTCATCGCTATCGATAAATTCGGAATTGGGGTTGCGATCGAATGGGTTTGTCAAGATGACCTCCTCGCAGCCGAGACTGCTGCCTCGCTACTTTCGTCCTCTATCGCTAGTTTGCCACACTTTCCCCTGCGATCGAAAATTGGATGGCTGAGTTCTGTCTTCGTTACCGTCGAAATCTTTGTGGTTTTGGATCGATCTGTTTCGTTTTTTAGATCGATTTTCCATCGAGTGAATCGTCTTTTTTTGCTTATTACTTCGACAATCCTAGGTGAAGTTAAAACACTGTGACGTTTCTAAATATTAATATCTTTAATTTTCGATCGCCGTGTTGTTAAATTATAAATTTATTTAAAAAAATAGTTATCTCAAAAAACAGCCAACTCTCTTATATCTGAGGTTGGCTTCTCGAGGTTTGATGGCAACAATTCGATTGAAATCAATTTAAATAGCACCCATTACGATCGCAAACGTTACGAGACAAAATGCAACGGCTACAACGGCTGCAATAGTGAAGTAAGGGGCGTGGTTGACGTTTTTAAGGTAGTGGTTGACTTGTTGGTCTTCCGGTTCTGGATGCCAAATCATCGGTTTCATCGTCCGATCTCCGTAAAATCTGCTATACTTATTTTGTTTTAACCTAGTCATTTTTACGGAGAAATACCACTATTCAAATCAATCTTAATTTTTCTTCTTAAAAATTCATGTAGTTTTCTAAAAACATAAGTATAAATACTGAGTAAAATAATTTGTTGAGACTTGGGGTGCGACTTTTTGTTTCCGCGACTGAAAATAGCAGCGATCGCCCTCCAGTAATCGAGAAGAACGGCGATCGTGAAGAACGGCGATCGAACACGAGGGAGTGGAGCCAGCGACCTCGCAGCAAGTCTCACATCGAGCGATAAACACTTCCACCGCCACCGGGAAGTAACGACAGTTGCGAAGGACGAATACTGTAACCGACGCTCACTTCAATATCGCCGTCCCAATTCTCAACAGACAAGACGCGATCGCCGTCGCCTTCGTAATCGTAGTACCGACAGGATTCGGCTTTACGCTTCTGAATCGTCCCCATGCGACTCATATTCGCTTTTCCCGATTCCACACGAGTAAACGTTTCGCCGCCGTATTCGAGGGTTTTCGGCGGTTTCCCCGAAATTTCGAGGTCGTCCGCGATCGATTCCAACCAAGACACCTCGATGGTGTCGTCTTCGGAGACCGAAAGCCAGCGAATGTCATCGCCGTCTTGAACCATATATTCCAACCAAACAAAGCCGTCGTCATCGTAAGTCAGTTTTCCCTCCACCACCCAATCGCGATCTTCAAACTGAACGATATCGCCGATTTGCAACGTAAATAGGGTTCGATTCAGCGGTGGAAGTTCTTCCACGACGGGACGTTGAGAGGCGAGGCGTTTCTGATTGGTCACGAAGTAAATCGCTACACCAACCACGACGATAACAGCAATCCAGAAGAGAAAAACCATAGTGTTTTAGAGGGAGAAAGGGAGAGGGGGAGAGGGGGAGAAAGGGAGAGGGGGAGAGGGGGAGAAAGGGAGAGGGGGAGAGGGGGAGAAAGGGAGAGGGGGAGAGGGGGAGAAAGGGAGAGGGGGAGAGGGGGAGAAACTGTTATCTGTTAACTGTCTTCACTGGTGACTGGTGACTGGTGACTGGTGACTGTTCCCCGTTCCCCGTTCCCTATCAACGATCGATTAATACATTTGCCAGCGTCCTTCAGTTTGATATTGAACGATTTTAGGATGGACGAGTCGGTTAATTTCAACGTTGTCTAGGGAAATGTCGGCGGGAAGGTGGAACAACCCCGGTAGGATGTCGGGAGTCAGAAAGCGAGTCGCGATGGGAAGGCGGAGTGTTGCGGGATCGAATTCGGTTTGGGTGGCGAGGACGAATCCCCAAGGTCCGAAACTGGGTACGTCGATGGTGTAGGGATGGGAGGAGAAGCCCGCTGCGTTGAGGGTGGCGGCGATACAGGCGAAGGCTTTGGTGGCGAAGAAGGGACTCGAGGCTTGGGTGACGAGGACGCCGTTGGGAGTCAGGCGCGATCGCAGTCTCAGGTAAAATCCATGAGAGTACAGTTTGGCGATCGCCTCGCGATCGGGATCGGGAAAGTCGGCGACGATAACGTCGAAGGTTTCCGACAAGCTGGGGGCGACGGAAAAGGCGTCGCCGTAACGGACTTCAACGCGAGGGTCGGAAAAGGAATTCTCGTTCGATCGCGCTAAAAAGGGATGTTGGCTGGCCAGTTTGACCACTTTGGGATCGAGTTCGAGTAACACCACTTTCTCGACGGCGTCCCATTTCAACACTTCCCGCAAGGCTAACCCGTCTCCGGCCCCCATGACTAACACCCGTCGGGGGGTTCCACTCGCACTCATGGCTGGGTGAACGAGGGCTTCGTGATAGCGGTATTCATCTACCGTCGAAAACTGAAGTTCGCCGTCGAGATAGAGTCTCACGTCGCGATTCCAGCGGGTGAGGACGATGCGTTGGTATTGAGTTTGAACGCGAGCCACGACGGGAGCATCGTACAATCGACTTTCGAGGCGATCGCCGAGGGGAACGGTTAGCGGGGCGATCGCCCACAAAGCCGCGCAAGTCGCGAGTCCGACGAGTCCCCAACGTTTCATTTCAGGGAACGATCGCCCGATGAGAAACACCATCAACGCCGGAAACGACCCGAGAATCGCGGCGGTGGGAAACAGTCCGAATATCGGAAGCAGCAATACGGGAAACGCCAGCGACCCCACCAACGCCCCGGCGTAATCTAAAGCTAACACTCCAGCCAGAGCGTCTTTCACGCCGCGATCGCTCTCCATCATCCGCGTCAGCAGGGGAACTTCCAACCCCGCCAAAATTCCCAAAATCACCGTGACGAGAATCAGTCCCAACCACAGAGAACGGTTGACAACGAAGAGGACGAACAGCAATAACGGTAGAAACGCCGAAGCGGGAGCGATGGCCAGTTCCACTTGAACGAACCGTTCGAGGAGTTGGGTCTTCAGGGGTTTTCCCGGCGTGTCCTCCACGGCGACGAACTGACTCAGATAAGACCCCAACCCCATCGCGGCGAGAAATCCTCCCACCGCGACGCCAAACGAAAGGGCTTGATTTCCCACCAGGTAGCTGGCGAGGGTTCCGAGTAACAACTCGATCGCCAGCCCGCAGGCGGAGGACACGGCGGCCGCTGCGAGGAGAACGTTCCGCTGTCGTCGAGTCAATGTCCACAATTGCATCATGTTTTAGATTTGAGTCTGCGCGATTTTTCGTACCCCCTCGCCCTCAACGCGAGCGATCGTTTGTTCGAACGAGAGATTTCTAGAGTTTAAAACCCCGTTTCGGCGTGAGTTTTCGCGCAAAATTGCCTAAAATGGTAATAAGTAGATATACACGGATAAGTAAAGGTTATGTCCGGAACTGAATCCCACGCCCTACCGCTCTTGTCAGATCGAGAGTTACAGGTTATCGAATTGGTTGCTTCGGGATTAACCAATCAAGAAGTTGCCGATAGTTTAGAGATTAGCAAACGCACCGTCGATAACCATATTAGTAATATTTTGAGTAAAACGGAAACGGAGAATCGAGTAGCTTTGGTCAGATGGGCATTGCGTTGGGGCAAAGTCTGTTTAGACGATGTGAATTGCTGCACGCTCCCTCAACCGAGTTTTGCTTCTCACTCGAACCGTCCGCTCGAACAGGTTGGAGAACCGGTCGATAGTGTCGAACCGGAAGTGGCCTCTTAAGGGTGTTATTCGTTCGATTTATTCGATTTAAACCTCGGGTGTCTCGTCGCATCGAAGCCCCTCGATCTCAAATTTGATTCTCGTCCAAGGCGTCGATCTAGAATTTGAGCGATCTTTTTCAGGTTTCGGGGCGTCTCTTTTTTGAGTGCTACCCTTGACGAATATTGTTGAATTGAAATAAATCGGAAAAACAGGGTATAAAAATTTATATCCTGCTGAGATTGTCGTTTGTCTGCAAGTTTGAGGTTTGGGTGTAACGTCAAATTGTAGCAGACCGTGTCACCGCGAAATCCCCTCGATCGCGAAGGGTGAAATCGTGAATTTTTTGAGATCGCAAAATTCGTGTTAAAGGATAGGATGTCATGACCGATCGCTCTCGTCAGTATTTTTCTATTTCCACGTTGCCCCTGACCGTTTATCGCGAAGTCGTCGCCCATTTACGGCAAATCGACGGGGTCGATGCGGGGTTGTTACCGCAAACGGCGACGGATTTCGATTACTATCGCAGTCAAATCGGCGGATTGTGGATCGAAACGGCGACAGAGGCCGACGCTACCTGTCGATCGACCCTCGAACGGGTGTTAGCCTATTATGGCGATCGCTTCGGGCCTTGGCAGGCCATCGAAGTCGAATCTTAAAGATGGGTTGTCGAGATTTAACGAAATTTTTAGAGTTACGGTCGATCGATGTCTAAACTGCAAGCAATTCGCGGAACGCGGGATATTCTTCCCGAGGAATCCACTGACTGGCAAACTGTTGAAGAGACGGCGAGAGAGATTCTCCAACAAGCCGCCTATCGCGAAATTCGGACGCCCATTTTCGAGCAAACGGAACTGTTCGAGCGGGGAATTGGGGAAGCGACGGACGTGGTAGGAAAAGAAATGTATACTTTCGTCGATCGTGGCGATCGCTCGATTACCCTGCGTCCCGAGGGAACCGCTGGAGTGGTTCGCTCTTACATCGAACATAACCTCTACGCCGCTGGAGGCGTTCAGCGTCTTTGGTATTTGGGGCCGATGTTCCGCTACGAGCGTCCTCAAGCTGGACGCCAGCGTCAGTTTCACCAAATCGGCGTCGAGGTGTTGGGAACTGACGATCCTCGAGCCGACGCTGAAGTCATCGCGATCGCCACGGATATTTTCAAAACCCTGGGGCTGAAAAACCTGCATTTGGCGATTAACTCCGTCGGACGGGGCGACGATCGCGAAACGTACCGTCAAGCGTTAGTGGAGTACTTTACTCCCTACAAAGACGATCTCGATAAAGACTCTCAAGACCGTCTGACGCGCAATCCCCTGCGAATTCTCGACAGTAAAGACCCGAAAACCGGCGAGATCGCGAAAAACGCCCCCAGTATCCTCGACTATCTCAGCGACGACTCGAAACGGCACTTCGATCGCGTGTGCGCGTTACTTTCACAGTTGGGAATTGCTTACGAACTGACGCCGACTTTGGTACGGGGACTCGATTACTACACTCACACCGCCTTTGAAATCCAATCCGACGATCTCGGCTCTCAGGCGACCGTCTGTGGCGGCGGCCGTTACGACGGTTTAGTCGAACAACTCGGCGGAAAACCTACAGCAGCGGTGGGTTGGGCGATCGGATTGGAGCGGTTGATTTACCTGTTGCAGCAGCTCGGGAAAACGAGCGATCGCGCCCTCGATTTTTATCTCGTGTCTCGTGGCGATCGCGCCGAATCGACGGCTGTACTGCTCGCTCAACAGTTACGCCGAACGGGATTCAGCGTCGAAATGGACTTGAGCGGAAGTGCCTTTGGGAAACAGTTCAAACGAGCCGATCGCAGCGGTGCAGCGGCCTGTTTGGTTCTCGGCGACGCGGAAGCTGAAGCGGGAACCGTCAACCTCAAATGGTTGAAAACGGGAGAACAAGAAACCTGGACGCGATCGGATTTGCTGGCGAAAGCTGACGAGTTACGGGAGAAGTTGCGTTAGAGGTCGAGAGGGGGAGAGGGGGAGAGGGGGAGAAGGGGAGAGGGGGAGAAGGGGAGAGGGGGAGAAGGGGAGAAGGGGAGAAACTGCTCACTGTTAACTGTTCTCACTGTTGACTGTTCACTGTAAAAGGTGGCTGTCAATCAGTCGTTACGGAAATCCTGAATTTCCAAGGTGCGGCGATCGCGCGATCGCTGGACTTGTACGTCGCTGCTGCTTTGGTCGCCAGTATTCTTGACGTTAATCACTTTCTTGAGCAAGTCGTACCAGAAGGCCGATCCCATCGAAATCGCAACGCCACTGATGAACCATCCAAAAGCCCGACGCAGATAGGGCATCGGGTTGGGGATGCTGCGGTTAGTCCGGGGAATTGCTACCATCGTCGCTTTTTCGGGGGGAATTTGTTGTTGTTGGATATTTTCAGACCATCCGAGGGGGAGCGAGAGATCGTTGAGGGCGTCGCGGACGTTATTTTTCAGAGCGTCTGGACTGGGTTGTCGTTCGGCTTGCGTTTTGGCGTATTCGTTGACGGTTTCTCGCAACGTGGAATTTTTTGAGAGATGGTCGACCATAAACAACGTATCGGCGTTGGTGGTGATGGCCACCAGAAAACCGATGGCGATCGCGATTCCTCTGGCGTTACGACGATAAACCCCTTTAGCCCGAGCCATCGAATTATCGAACCAGCGTTCGATTTCTGCCTGTAAGTCTTGAACTTCCTCTTCGACATTATTTTTCGTCGTTTTAATGCGGGAAGTGAGGGCGTTGAGACTGCGTTGGACGGGTTCGGGCAGATCGGGTAAACTCTCGATAATTTGTGCGAACTTCTGATAGGCGGGGCTGTCTTTGTCGCGAACGGCGTTTTCGAGTTCTTGATAGAGTCTAGGTTTTTCGCGAACCAGTTCCACGAGTTCGTTTAAACTGGGTTTTAAGGCCGCGAGAACCGCAGGTTTTTCAGTGGTACTGTAATATTTGTCTTTAATAAATTTCAGTTCGTGAACGAAAAAGTTTTTAACGTTCTCGGGTTCTTGAATGAATTCGCTACAATACGCAAAATACGCACCGAACGTATTTTCCATGCGATCGATCGTAGCTGAAAGCGGAGTAATGCTGTTAGAAAAATCCTCTCGCGCCCGATTCCATTCTCGCGTAGATTGGCGCAAACGCTCGGTTGCCAACCGTCGAGATTCGGGATCGCTGAGATAGCGAATTTGTTTGAGAACTTCGGCAGTTTGCCGTTGTTGAAACTTTTCTAACCGCGACAAACTGACCAGTTTACCGACTTCTGACATTTGAAACGTTTCAACAATCGTCGATGCAAACGCTTCGGCAGGAATGTACGACGGTGCGCTCGGTTGTTTGGAAAAGGGATTCGTCAGAGGTGTCGCCTTACGTCCGAACAAGCGATTGAGTCCTTGATAAATCCACGATGCTACTCGATAAATGAAATTAATAACTTTATTAAAAATATCTCGATTGAACGTTGCAAGTTTACCCTTTGCCTCTTGGTTTAGCGTATTAATTAAAGGATGGGAGTACAATCGTTCTGTCAGTTTCCCGACTTCTTCAGAAAGGCGATCTGTTTCTCTATAGCGATTGGTTTTTCCGCCGCCTTCTAATAAAGTTTGAATCGACTGACGCAAATGTTCGGCACGCCATTGGAAAACTGTGGTCAGCAGTTCTTGTATCTCTGAGGCTAATAAGCTTAAAATGAGATAGATAAAAATAATACCAATAGCAATATCGACAACAAGTGGTAAATTCATCAGTTATGCCTCGATCGAACGGAATCTCGGGAGAACGCGAACAAACTGAACATAGTGTAAAGCCTAATTTCCCGATCGCTTCGCTTTGTTAACAAATTTGTCTCGATTTCTCTGGCTATGATGCGTCCGCAATTTCAAAAAAGGGCGTGGGGTTTTACCCCTCGTTCGATCGATCGCGCGACCGATCGCGCTTGGGCATTGGCGTTACTCCTAGCCGCCTCGATCCTGTTTGGCCTTCACCTCGGCGACGTACCGTTACGGGATTGGGACGAAGGTATCGTCGCTCAAGTCGCTCGCGAAATTTGGCGATATCCTCAATCCTGGCTGTATCCCACGCTGCACGGAGCGCCCTACACAAACAAACCCCCGTTAATGCACGGTTTTATCGCCCTGGCGTATCACTTCGGCGGCGTCAATGAAGCGATGGCGAGACTTCCGGGTGCCGTGCTGAGTGCGGTGTCGGTTCCGTTGGTATATGGCATCGGACGGGAACTGTGGCCTCGGCGATCGATGGCAGTGTTTTCAGCGTTCGTGTATCTCACCTGGCTTCCGGTGGTGCGTCACGGACGTTTAGCGATGTTGGACGGGGCGATTTTGTGTTTTTGGACGTTGCTGGTGTGGTGGGTGTTGCGATCGCGCCGGGATTTGCGTTACACCCTGGGCGTCGGCTTTGCTTTCGGTGCCATTTGTCTGACGAAAGGGGTCATGTTGGGGCTACTACTCGGGGCGATCGTGGTGGCGTTTCTGCGATGGGACACGCCCCGCTTGCTTCAGAGTCCCTGGCTGTGGGGTGGGGTCGTGTTGGGAACCGTTCCCGCCGCCGCCTGGTACGTCGCTCAGATCCATTTGTACGGCACCTCGTTTGTCGAAGGCAATTTGCTGTTTCAGTCCGCCGAACGGGTGTGGACTTCTGTAGAAAATAACGGCGGTCCTCCCTGGTATTACCTCGGCGAACTGCTGAAATACGGGTTTCCCTGGTTGGCGATCGTTCCCTACGGCCTCAAACTGGCGTGGGGCGATCGCGTCCTGAGTTGGTCGAAATTGCTGCTGGTCTGGGGCAGCGTTTACTTCGTCGCCGTGTCCCTCATGGGAACGAAGCTCCCTTGGTATCTGTTGCCGCTGTATCCAGCATTGGCTCTGCTGTGTGGGGTGGCTATCGATCGATTTTGGCGCGAGTCGGCGGTGACGGGGATGTTAGACGAAGCGCCGAAACCCTATCCCAAACTGTGGTTGGGAACCTTCACATTGTTAGCCGTGGGGGGATGGGGGGGCAGTGCCGTTTTCGCACAGCAGTATTTCGCTGAAGCCACCACCGTAGACGCGAACCTAGTCGTAGCGGCGATCGCTGTCGCGACGACCATGACGTTGGCGGCGGTGTTGACTTGGCGGCGAGACGCCCAGGTGATGCTGGTTTTGGTGTGGGGATTGTATTTGTCCCTGCTGCTGTTCGTCACCTCCTCACAGTGGGTGTGGGAGTTGAACGAAGATTATCCCGTCAAGCCGGTGGCGGCGATGGTGCGTCAGGGAACCGATGCCCGTTCGATTTATACCTCCCATCCCTACAGTCGTCCCTCGTTAGATTTTTACACCGATCGCCCCATCGTCCGTGCTGACCTCGAGGAATTACAGCAACGGTGGAATCAAAGCGAGGAAACTTGTCTGTTGCTGGATATCGAGGCGTTAAAGGCGCTTTCGCTCCCGAACGCGGACTATCGCGGTTGGGCAGAAGGATGGCATTTACTCTGTCACCCGGAAATTATCGAGTCCGATCGCGTTGTCGATCGGGGAAAGACGAGGGAGTCGGCGAGTTAGATGAGTCCTTTATTCCAGAAAAATTCCAATTTTTCTAACGTTTTCGGGTTTATTCCAGCGATTCGATGGAGTCGGGGAAGGGCAGCACTTCAGGAATTGCAGAATTAGAAGACTCCCCCGCGTGCAGGGACAACAGGGTGACGCCGAGGGCAACGGCACCGAGAGCGGCGAACCACTTGAGCGCTCCCACATCTCGCAAGATTCGGGAAAACGGACGACTCTGGCGGCGTAGAATCTGTCCGAAGTCGAGACGACTGAGAGAAAACGGATCGCGGACGAAATGACCGCTCCAGCAAATTACGAGGCGTGTTTGGCAGGACGGACAAGTATATAAGCCATTAAACAGTTGCCCTGCGTGAATTTTATCGGTATGGTGACAAATCGGACAGGTAATTGAGTGAGTGTTAGAAGTGGGAGCGCTCATAGCCGATGCCGCGATAGACTGTACGACCAAACTATCGATCGAGACGAGGTTAAATGCTTCGATGTGCCGAAAGTGGCTGCGGTCTCGATCGGCATTTTTGGGAAATCCTATTTTCACTGTAATACGAATTTTCGTGTTGGTGCGATTGCCGACTCCGATTGTAAAAATTGCAGTAGACGGGCTGTAGGGTCGCTAACATCGCGATTTGAGGATTTTTTCTCAAAAACTCCTTTATAAAATTTAAAGTTTCGATCGGGGGGATCGGCATTTATACTCGAACACATCGAGAAAATACGATCGACAGGTTTTCAATGTCATCGGGTTGGACGATCGAGCGGGTTGCCAGCTTCGCCACCGACGAAAAATCTCAGAAAGCGGCGCAATCCCTTGCCAAACCGCATCAGTGGAAGATTTGTGGGCGGAGCGATCGCGCGGTGTGGGGAGAATGTCTCGGACGCGGAAAAACCCCCTATCGCACCCAAGTCGATTTGAACGAACCGGCGTTTCGGTGCAGTTGCCCCAGTCGCAAGGTTCCCTGCAAACACGCTTTGGGATTGTTGTTCCTCTTTGCCGAACATCCTAGCGGGACTTAAACGGTAAAAAAGGTAAAATAAAAGCAAAACCCTTGACTGACAAGGATTTAAGGTGGAGAGTGTCCCCATGAGAGAGACCACCCCAGCCGCTATGCCACCCTGCTTTGAGAAGTGGTGCAAGCGTTTCGACCCCGACTTCAAAACCCAAGCACAAAAAAAGGGGTTTAGACACTATTTGGGAGGATTACTCGGGGAAAGCCAGCGAAAAAACATAACTCAGATGGCAAACGACTCGGTGGGAGTG
>NZ_KB235962.1:75189-84985 GCF_000332355.1 Baaleninema simplex PCC 7105 | reverse complement strand
AGCAGGGTGGCATAGCGGCTGGGGTGGTCTCTCTCATGGGGACACTCTCCACCTTAAATCCTTGTCAGTCAAGGGTTTTGCTTTTATTTTACCTTTTTTACCGTTTAAGTCCCGTTAGAAAGTTGAAACCCAATAAAATCCCTTCAAGGGATTGAAACCTATGCTAGGGCATGGCAAAAAGGGGATATTCCTGTTGAAACCCAATAAAATCCCTTCAAGGGATTGAAACGTTTAATTCCGCCGGAATTCAGTAAGCGAGTCACGATCGAGTTGAAACCCAATAAAATCCCTTCAAGGGATTGAAACCGATCGTTTCTCTTTTAATTCCTGAAGAATGCTGTTGAAACCCAATAAAATCCCTTCAAGGGATTGAAACAAAGCGAAAGACGTAAAGGGGCAGGTGAATCACTGCAAAGTTGAAACCCAATAAAATCCCTTCAAGGGATTGAAACTGCGTGTCTATTACAATCTGGCTGCCCCCCGGATCTTTGTTGAAACCCAATAAAATCCCTTCAAGGGATTGAAACATAGATCGAGGTAGAACTTAACGACCTCTTGTCGGTTGAAACCCAATAAAATCCCTTCAAGGGATTGAAACCGCAACTCCTCGGGAACGAAGAAGCGCCACAAAGGTTGAAACCCAATAAAATCCCTTCAAGGGATTGAAACCGCCTTTAGCCTCAATCGAGAGGGATTGTAACATCTGCAAGGTTGAAACCCAATAAAATCCCTTCAAGGGATTGAAACCTCGCCGAGGGTATGTCTTATCGCGACTTTGAGGCGTTGAAACCCAATAAAATCCCTTCAAGGGATTGAAACATAATCAACATCACACTCCCTACTGTGCGCGTAAAGTTGAAACCCAATAAAATCCCTTCAAGGGATTGAAACTTTGCCCGTAGGAGGGGAAGCAGGCACTTGAAAAAGTTGAAACCCAATAAAATCCCTTCAAGGGATTGAAACGCCAACGTTGACCATTTACAAGTCGAAAACGCTGGCGAGGTTGAAACCCAATAAAATCCCTTCAAGGGATTGAAACAAAATCAGCAGGAAATCCCCTAGGTTCTTCGCCACCACGTTGAAACCCAATAAAATCCCTTCAAGGGATTGAAACGTCAATAAGGGGTTTGTGAACCCCGCGAAAACCTCGAAGGTTGAAACCCAATAAAATCCCTTCAAGGGATTGAAACCTCGCGATGGATCTAATTGGAGAAACTCAAGAGGAGTTGAAACCCAATAAAATCCCTTCAAGGGATTGAAACTTTGACGAATTACCGGACGTTGACGCCCAGATAGAAGGCGTGTTGAAACCCAATAAAATCCCTTCAAGGGATTGAAACGGACTAAATCCCTGGTCGGTCGCGATCGACTCGTCGTTGAAACCCAATAAAATCCCTTCAAGGGATTGAAACCAACCGTTTCAAGTAACCTGTAGGCGGTTTGGATCGACTGATGTTGAAACCCAATAAAATCCCTTCAAGGGATTGAAACATGGATAAAAACGTTCGAGATCGAGTTGAGATCGACGCCAGGTTGAAACCCAATAACGGGACTTAAACGGTAAAAAAGGTAAAATAAAAGCAAAACCCTTGACTGACAAGGATTTAAGGTGGAGAGTGTCCCCATGAGAGAGACCACCCCAGCCGCTATGCCACCCTGCTTTGAGAAGTGGTGCAAGCGTTTCGACCCCGACTTCAAAACCCAAGCACAAAAAAAGGGGTTTAGACACTATTTGGGAGGATTACTCGGGGAAAGCCAGCGAAAAAACAATAACTCAGATGGCAAACGACTCGGTGGGAGTGGTTTACAACCGCTTACATCATTTTATAACGGAATCCCCTTGGGAGGAGAAGCGTATTAACGAACGTCGTTTAAAGGTGGTGGACTCCTGCCATCAAACCCGAGTGGGTCGGGGATTTGCCTTGCTGCTCGATGATACAGGACATCGAAAAAGCGGCAACTTCACCGCAGGTGTGGGAAGACAGTACATCGGAGAAATCGGCAAGCTCGACAACGGAATCGTGGCGGTAACGACCCATCTCTATGATGGCAAAAAAATTTGCCTCTGGATGTAGAAATCTATCAGCCAGCCAGTTCCTTACCCTCAGGCAAGAAAGATCCCTCTTTCAAAAAGAAACCCGAAATCGCCTTAGAATTAATTGACCGGAGTTTAAAGAGAGGGTATCGACCGGGAATCGTCCTCATGGATGCCGGCTATGGTAACAACACAAATTTTTTAAAGGGACTCGAATCTCGCCGACTGAAGTATCTAGGAGCCGTCGCCAAAAATCGGAAAATCTGGCTGAATCAATCGGGAGAAAATTGGCAAAAGATTCGCCTTGATGAATATGCCAAAAGCTTACTAGAAGAGGACTTTACGTCAGTTTCTCTAAATTCAAACAAGCCCAAAACCCTGTGGGTGGCGACGGGTACGGCAGAGCTGTCACGTCTACAAGGAGAAAGAACCTTTGCTATCGTCATGAATGCAAGTTCTTATGCGGACGCGACAGAAATTGATTATTTTATCACGAATGAAGACTCCGAAAAAGTGACTGCCGAATGGGTCGTGAACACTTACTCAGGGCGAAACTGGGTAGAAGTCTTCTATCGGGAAGCCAAAGGATGGTTGGGTTGGAGGGAATGCCAGGCGAGAGGTTTGAAGAGTTTACAGCGGCATTTAATTTTGGTATTTTGTGCCTACACTTTTATCCTTTGGCATAAGTTGACGGGCGGTTTACGAAGGAAGTGGGCGAACCAACCTTTGGAAACTTTTGTAGATGCTTTAGAGGCTTTTCGGACAGCCATGTCTTTTCGTTTTGTGGCATGGCTGAACGAGAATCGAGACCTGTTTGCCGCTCACAAAGCGCGTTTTGGCTTGGTTTGGGCTTGAAATTTGTTTAAGTACCGCTAGAGACATTCCGGAACGGACGCCGCCAGAGTGGGTGAAAGAGGGGGTGGAACGTCGATATCGAGGCACGGCCACGGGGGCGAAATCGGTGAAATCGGGGAAAACTCAGACGAAGTCGAGTCAGCGGAGCGATCGCCGTGCGGCGAACGTCAAAGGAGGGATGGAGGAGTTGTCCCTGTGGCTGCGAGACGTAATGCGGGAAGGGTTGGCGTCGGTGCAGGGAAAGAGCAATGTGGATTGGGACGCGATCGCTGCCCGAGCGATCGACGCTCAAGCCCCCGGAATCGCCAAACAGCTTCGGGAGATAGCGCGAATTCCCTACACGGGTACTCAATGGCACGAGCGACTGTTGGAACGACTGGGGTTGTTGTGGCTGTTGGTGGAAGGCTACCAGCGCATCGAGCGTTTACCGCCGGGGATGCAAGCGGAAATTCGCACTCAAATTGGTTGGACGCAGCGTCAAAGTGAAGTGGTGCGGGGTTCCGGGGAGTGCGATCGCTGGTTGGTGGCGGGGCAATCCGTGGAGAACGAACATACTGGGGCAACGACGTTAAAAGCTCAGCGAACCTGGCTCGTGGGGGAACGAAGCCATCGCTGGGCCGTCGTTGTCAATTACGTTCACCACCGCCAACCGTTAGATGACTGTTTCGTTCCCGGTACGGCATGGAAGGGGGAAGTGGTATTTTACGAGGGGGCGTATCCGTTGCGGGGGGTGGTGAAGTCTCGGGATGAGGGGGTCGAACTCGTCGCGCAGTTACCGGGGTTTTCGGATATCGACGCGGGATTGAGGGCATATGCGGAGGCGTTGGGGAAGAATCCCTGGTGCGATCGCTTTCCCTTGTCGCTGTCTGCGGTAATTCCCATCGACGGCGGAACCCGAGTGACCGACGAACTGGGGAATACGTTACCGATTTCGCCCAAGTTTCAGCACAATTGGCAGTTAATGGCGGTGAGTGGGGGAAGGGCGATCGCTCTGTTTGGCGAGTGGGATGGTTTGGCGTGGTTGCCCTTGGGGGTCGTCGCCGACCGGCGATTTGTGGGGTTTTGAAGCGCGATTTAACGCTGTTGTAAAATGTACTGCAAGTTGACAGACAAAAAGCGGAACGATCGTTTCGCCCCGCTTTTTGAGTGTTTTAAACGAGCATGGAGGGATTCGAACCCCCGACCCTCAGAACCGGAATCTGATGCTCTATCCGACTGAGCTACATGCCCGCGCCGGTCTAGTATAGCTCGATCGAGCTGGAAATAGCAAGCTGCCGATCGCAAGTTTCGGACGGTTGCAGTTGAAGACTGGGAAACCCCCTCAAGTCTTCCGCCCAACAATAGTATCGTCTCGCGATTTATTCCGAATTTTGCGATCGCGATCGCCGTTAAAATAGACCTAGGCGATCGTGAATTTGGAGAACCCAATATGCAGTCTCGGACGACCCTAGCACTGGCGATCGGCTTTGTCTCTCTTCTCTTCGGCTTTGGAGAATTCCCTGCGTTCTCTCAAGGCATATGTAACCCGAACCCCACTCCCGCAGACGGATGTGCTGAAACACCGCTTCAAACCTATATCGGAACGGTTCGCGATACCCCAACTCAAGTAACGACTTACGCCTCGGGATGGGTCGAAATTCACCTCGGAGAAACAGTTCGGGGGGGCTATCGAGACGAGACCGGACGGGTGGCTGTCTCGGACGACCTATCGTATCAGTTGACCGAAAACGCGGACGGATTGCAACTCCAGCAGTGGCGCGACGGCGTTCCGACTTCCTTTACCGGACAACTCGTCACGCGCTAACCTTGACTCGAACGTCAGCCAAACTCCACTGAAAAGGGGCGATCGAACTTTAACACCGACGCGATCGCCTAAAATCCCAAAGAAAAACCCGGTCTCTCAATCGAACCGGGTTCTTTGCATTAAGGTTTTGACGTGAATCTTAACTAGCCGAAACAGGCTTGGCATCTTCAGGCGGTAACTTCACCTTGGTGGCTAAGCCCAAAGCTTTCAACAAGCTAATCGTCATCCAGGTTAAATCGACTTCCCACCACCTCAAGCCGTGGCGTGCCGAATACTGGAAGGCGTGGTGGTTGTTGTGCCAGCCTTCACCGTAAGTCACTAACGCCACCCACCAGCAGTTGAGAGAATCGTCTCCAGACTCGTAAGCACGATAGCCGAATTGGTGTGTGGCGCTGTTGACGAACCAAGTGCAGTGGTAAACGGCAACAACCCGCACGAAAATTCCCCAGACCACAAAAGACAATCCATTACCCACTAGGTAATCACCTAGGAAATACAGGAATATACCTAAAACGACCTGAATGGGAATAAAATATTTATTGCAAAATTGATAAACTGGGTCGTCCGCGATATCTTTCGTGACCTTGTCAACTTCCCTTTTCATGGGAATCTCGTGCAACATCCAGCCTACGTGACTCCACCAAAATCCTTTGTTGGAATCGTGGGGATCTAGGGGCGTGTCGGAGTACTTGTGGTGAAGGCGGTGCATCCCGATCCAATCGACCGGCCCCGACTGACAGGAGAGCGTGCCGCAAAACAGGAAAAAGTACTCAAGCCATTTGGGAACTTGAAAGCTACGATGACTAATGAGACGGTGCCATCCCAACGTGATGCCCAAGCCTCCTGTCACCCAGTGAAGTACCAAGGCGACGCCAATTGCCGCCCAGGAAAAGTTACTTGGAAAAAAAGCCAAAGCTGCCGCTAAATGGAGTCCTACAAGCCACAGAGTTGTGGTCCAATCTAGGGCTAGTTTTTGGGGTTTTGCAACTGTCATGCAGTGACCTCGAACAATTCTAAGTTTTGGAATCGACCTGTTGGATTTTATCAAAATATGGGGAAAAAGAGGTAAAGTGGATTTTTTAGTTTGTCCTCTTACCTTAGACTCGACCGTATTCCATGAATCTTCAGATTGATTTAACAAATGCAATTCGATCGACTGCGACGGTATTTTCAGAGATCGACGCAAAAGTCAAGGACAACCTGAAACGGGTGTTGGACGCTTACCACGAACATCGCGTTGGCGTGCGCCACTTCGCCAGTGTCTCGGGATACGGACACGACGATTTAGGCCGCGATACGTTCGATCGCGTCTTTGCCCAGGTCGTTGGCGCAGACGCGGCGATCGTGCGCGTGCAGATGGTCTCAGGAACCCATGCTATCGCTTGTGCGCTTTTTGGGGTCTTGCGACCGGGAGACGAAATGCTCTCGGTGGTGGGTTCGCCCTACGACACCCTCGAAGAAGCGATTGGTGTGCGCGGACGCGGCCGGGGGGCGCTGATGGAATACGGTGTGAAATATCGAGTTTTGCCCCTTACGGATGCGGGAACGGTGGACTGGGACGCGCTGGCAACTGCGGTCGAGCCAAAAACTCGCCTCGTCCTCATTCAACGGTCGTGCGGCTATTCGTGGCGCACGAGCCTCTCGATCGATGATATCGCAAAAATCGTTCGCCTGGTCAAACAACAAAATCCCAATACGGTCTGTTTTGTGGATAACTGTTATGGGGAATTCGTCGAAGACCGGGAACCGACAGCGGTGGGGGCGGATTTGATGGCGGGGTCGCTGATTAAAAATCCGGGGGGAACCATCGTTACGGCTGGGGGATATGTGGCCGGACGGGCGGATTTAGTCGAAGCGGCCGCCTGTCGCCTCACGGCACCGGGAATCGGTAGTTCTGGCGGTGCGACGTTCGACCAAAATCGGTTGTTGTTTCAGGGCTTGTTCCTGGCGCCGCAGATGGTGGGAGAAGCTATTAAAGGTACGCATTTGGTGGCGAAGGTGTTTCAGGATTTGGGGTATCGCGTCAAACCGCTTCCCGAAGAACCTCGCTGTGACGTGGTTCAGGCGATCGAATTGGGGACGCCGGACAAGTTGGTAGCGTTCTGTCGCGCCATTCAGCGCAATTCTCCTGTGGATTCGTACCTCGACCCGGTTCCGGCGGAAATGCCGGGATACGACAGCAAACTGGTGATGGCGGGGGGGACGTTTATCGATGGGAGTACGTCGGAGTTTTCCGCAGACGGCCCGATGCGAGAGCCTTATATCGCGTTCTGTCAGGGGGGAACCCATTGGACACAGGTGGCGCTGGCGTTGGAAGATGCCGTGGCTGCGGTGGGGAAGGCTTAGGTCGAGTTGAAAAGGGCGATCGCCAGATCGGGAGGAGCGGTTGGCATTAAAAATTTGGGTGCGTTAGAGTCATCTGTGACACAACCACAGATGACTTTTGGCGGTGAATATCTCTATCCAAGTCTAATCGACAAAGCTGCCGCTTTAGCATTTTTATTGACTATGAACCATCCATTTGTCGATGGCTTAGAAGTTTCCGCTTCAGTTGACGATGCCGAACAAATGTTCTTGAATTTAGCCTGAACCGCGAGAATCCTACGTTTCTAATCTCCGATTGAAGCGTAGATGAATCGCGGCGGTAAGGTTGCGGGCAAGCCGTTCGATACTGTTATGCTGCTCTTAGTGCAAAGCTTGTTTCACCTAATGAAAGTTGTCAAGCTGAGAATTTATCCCACGGGGGAGCAGGAAGTTGCCCTGGCGAAAGCCTTTGGCTGCTGTCGTTTCGTGTGGAATCGTTCTCTGCAATTGACGACTGAAGCCTACCGCCAAACGGGGAAAGGCATCTCTGGATTAACTCTCAAAAAGATGCTTCCGCAATGGAAGCGAGAACTGGAGTGGCTCTCAGACACTTATTCTCAATGTCTGCAAAGTTCGGTACTCAACCTCTCGAGAGCGTTTGTAAACTTCTTCGAGGGACGCGCTCGATATCCACGATTTAAAAGCAAGCACAAACGGCAATCCCTTCAATACCCGCAAAATGTCAAACTTGAAGGCAACAAGTTACATCTTCCTAAAATTGGAGAGGTGTACTGTCGTGTTCATCGTTGGTTTGAAGGGACAATCAAAACCGTAACCGTCAGTCGCCATACTGACGGACGATATCACGCTTCAATCCTTATCGACGACGGGTCTGACAAACCCGAACCCAATCCTGACGGTAAAGCTGTTGGGATCGATATGGGGTTGAAGCATTTTGCGGTGACTTCTGACGGTGAAAAATACAACAATCCACGTCACCTCAACGCTTCGGCTCCGCTCAGCGTTGAGTCCTCGACTCCGCTCGGACTCAAGAAACACGAGCGCAACCTCAAGCGCAAACAGCGAAAACTTTCGAGAAAACAGCAAGGGTCGAACTCTCGTCGAAAAGCCAAACGGTTAGTGGCGCGAGTTCACAGCAAGATTGCCAACTCTCGAGCGGATTTTCTCCACAAGCTATCCCGCTCTCTTGGTGCGCGTTCCCTAGCGCCGTGCGACGGCGCGGGGTCGCACCGCAAGATAGTCAACGAGAACCAAGTGATTGTGGTGGAAAATCTAGCCGTCAAGAACATGGTCAAGAACCATAGCCTCGCGAAAGCGATAAGTGACGTGGGGTGGGGAATGTTTTCGACCCTGCTCAAATACAAGGCAGAGGGAGAAGGGAAGGTTTATCTGGAAGTGGATAGATTTTTCCCCAGTACTCACCTATGTTCTGAAACTCTGCTGCCGCTCCCAAAAATGGGACTTAACGTGCGGTCGTTTGAATGCCCCCATTGCGGGCAGGTTCACGACCGAGACATCAACGCGGCAACAAATATCAAAAATGAAGGCTTGCGGATACTGGCCTCGGGAACCGGGGCTGCTGCCAGTGGAGGGAATGTTAGACCAAAGGGAGGTCGAATTCGTTCGACACTTCCCGAGGCAATTCCCACTGAAGTTGGAAGCCACTCATCAATCGCCTCGCGATGATGAGTGGTAGTTCACCAAGAGGTCAAATCGAACGAGAAACCTTAGCGAATACCCTTAGCGAACTAGCTGCGGGAACGGGTTATGAAGTTTCAAGGTTTGTGAAAAAGGGTATAGCAATCCCAAATGGGTCGTCAAAAATTAAAACACCAGAAAAAATCTGATTCTCCGTTCCCCGTTCCCCGCTCCCGATTCCCTTTTTGGCTCAATTTTGTGACACAACTGATTTAGGGTTGCTATAGTACAAAGTCTTCAATTCTTCACCCACTCGTACATCTCAAGTAAGGCGGGATCGCATTTACAACACTCGCCACAAGTACTCGCTTCCTGAATTTGACGGATGCGCCCCTTACGAACCAGTTTTTTTAACATCGGACGTAGGGCATCCGAATCCATTTTAAAACGAGTCGAAATTTCGGACAAAGGAACTGTATTTCGTTCTTTTAAATAGGTTTGTAATTCTTGTAAAATCATGGTGCGCGAACCTCCATGTAAGACGTTCTTATTACTATTTTAACGCTCTATCGAAATTTAGTTATTAATAATCGATTAAATTTGAAGTAGGGCAAGGTACGTGACGCAGGGCATTTGAGTGTTCCGATCCGGGCATTTTTCCCCGACGTCACGCACTGATTACCGCGAACGGCGAACAGTGGAGATCGCAAACCGATCGCATATTCACCAAGTTCGACCTCCCAATTCCCTCAAATCTCCGAAAAACGCTGTCGATCGCGTCGGGCGGGGCGCAAACTCCATAAGATCCCTAACGTGACCCCCATCAACACCAGCATCGCTACGATCCAAGTTGTAGAAAAGCCGGGATGTTCGGAAAACGTTGCCACTTGATAAAACACCGTTGCGACCCAGTAGGCTAATCCCGTCGTCCACAAGGCTGAAAACAGCGTCCAACGCCAGTTGGTTTCTCGGTAAACGGCTGCGGTGGCCGACACGCAGGGAAAATACAGGAGGACAAAGAGCAGATACGCAAACGCTCCCACTTTGCCGTCGAAACGTTGCACCATCTGCCCGAAGGTTCCTACTGCCACTTCCTGTTCTTCGGCAGCGGTTTCGGTATCTTGCACGTCTCCCACGTT
>NZ_KB235962.1:54596-75089 GCF_000332355.1 Baaleninema simplex PCC 7105 | reverse complement strand
ACTGTCGTGTTCATCGTTGGTTTGAAGGGACAATCAAAACCGTAACCGTCAGTCGCCATACTGACGGACGATATCACGCTTCAATCCTTATCGACGACGGGTCTGACAAACCCGAACCCAATCCTGACGGTAAAGCTGTTGGGATCGATATGGGGTTGAAGCATTTTGCGGTGACTTCTGACGGTGAAAAATACAACAATCCACGTCACCTCAACGCTTCGGCTCCGCTCAGCGTTGAGTCCTCGACTCCGCTCGGACTCAAGAAACACGAGCGCAACCTCAAGCGCAAACAGCGAAAACTTTCGAGAAAACAGCAAGGGTCGAACTCTCGTCGAAAAGCCAAACGGTTAGTGGCGCGAGTTCACAGCAAGATTGCCAACTCTCGAGCGGATTTTCTCCACAAGCTATCCCGCTCTCTTGGTGCGCGTTCCCTAGCGCCGTGCGACGGCGCGGGGTCGCACCGCAAGATAGTCAACGAGAACCAAGTGATTGTGGTGGAAAATCTAGCCGTCAAGAACATGGTCAAGAACCATAGCCTCGCGAAAGCGATAAGTGACGTGGGGTGGGGAATGTTTTCGACCCTGCTCAAATACAAGGCAGAGGGAGAAGGGAAGGTTTATCTGGAAGTGGATAGATTTTTCCCCAGTACTCACCTATGTTCTGAAACTCTGCTGCCGCTCCCAAAAATGGGACTTAACGTGCGGTCGTTTGAATGCCCCCATTGCGGGCAGGTTCACGACCGAGACATCAACGCGGCAACAAATATCAAAAATGAAGGCTTGCGGATACTGGCCTCGGGAACCGGGGCTGCTGCCAGTGGAGGGAATGTTAGACCAAAGGGAGGTCGAATTCGTTCGACACTTCCCGAGGCAATTCCCACTGAAGTTGGAAGCCACTCATCAATCGCCTCGCGATGATGAGTGGTAGTTCACCAAGAGGTCAAATCGAACGAGAAACCTTAGCGAATACCCTTAGCGAACTAGCTGCGGGAACGGGTTATGAAGTTTCAAGGTTTGTGAAAAAGGGTATAGCAATCCCAAATGGGTCGTCAAAAATTAAAACACCAGAAAAAATCTGATTCTCCGTTCCCCGTTCCCCGCTCCCGATTCCCTTTTTGGCTCAATTTTGTGACACAACTGATTTAGGGTTGCTATAGTACAAAGTCTTCAATTCTTCACCCACTCGTACATCTCAAGTAAGGCGGGATCGCATTTACAACACTCGCCACAAGTACTCGCTTCCTGAATTTGACGGATGCGCCCCTTACGAACCAGTTTTTTTAACATCGGACGTAGGGCATCCGAATCCATTTTAAAACGAGTCGAAATTTCGGACAAAGGAACTGTATTTCGTTCTTTTAAATAGGTTTGTAATTCTTGTAAAATCATGGTGCGCGAACCTCCATGTAAGACGTTCTTATTACTATTTTAACGCTCTATCGAAATTTAGTTATTAATAATCGATTAAATTTGAAGTAGGGCAAGGTACGTGACGCAGGGCATTTGAGTGTTCCGATCCGGGCATTTTTCCCCGACGTCACGCACTGATTACCGCGAACGGCGAACAGTGGAGATCGCAAACCGATCGCATATTCACCAAGTTCGACCTCCCAATTCCCTCAAATCTCCGAAAAACGCTGTCGATCGCGTCGGGCGGGGCGCAAACTCCATAAGATCCCTAACGTGACCCCCATCAACACCAGCATCGCTACGATCCAAGTTGTAGAAAAGCCGGGATGTTCGGAAAACGTTGCCACTTGATAAAACACCGTTGCGACCCAGTAGGCTAATCCCGTCGTCCACAAGGCTGAAAACAGCGTCCAACGCCAGTTGGTTTCTCGGTAAACGGCTGCGGTGGCCGACACGCAGGGAAAATACAGGAGGACAAAGAGCAGATACGCAAACGCTCCCACTTTGCCGTCGAAACGTTGCACCATCTGCCCGAAGGTTCCTACTGCCACTTCCTGTTCTTCGGCAGCGGTTTCGGTATCTTGCACGTCTCCCACGTTCAAGCCCAGGGGATCGAGTAAAGCTCCGGGAATTTCAGCTAAGTTCGCCGGAATGCTGGCAAAGGCTGCACCGATGTTACCCCAAAAGTCAAAGGCTTCTTCTTCAACGTTCTCTGCGGCGGCTTCTTCCAAGGCAATTTGACCGTAAATGGCGTCGAGAGACCCCACCATCGCTTCTTTTGCAAATACACCCGTAAAAATCCCCACCGTGGCCGGCCAGTTTTCTTGGCGGAGTCCCATCGGCGCAAAGACAGGGGTAATGGCTTGACTGGTGGCGCTGAGGACGGAATTCTGGCTGTCTTGGTTGCCGATCGAACCGTCAGTTCCGATCGAGTTCAACAATCCCAACACCATCACCATCAACACGATGACTTTCCCGGCTCTCCAGATAAACGCTTTCAGTCGGTCCCAAGTTCGGAACAAAATACCCTTCGCGGTGGGGAGGTGATAGGGGGGAAGTTCCATAACGAAGGGAGAGGACTCGCCTTTGAGGAGCGTGTTTTTCAGAACTAATCCCGTAAAAATTGCTGCGGCAATTCCCAGGAGATACAATCCGAACACGAGGTTTTGTCCGCCGAGGGGGAAGAACGCCGCTGCAAAAAGGGCGTACACGGGAAGCCTCGCGCCACAGGACATGAAGGGATTCATCATGATGGTCATGATGCGATCGCGCCGGTTTTCCAAGGTTCGCGCCGCCATAATCGCCGGAACGTTACAGCCGAATCCCACCAGCATCGGCACGAAGGATTTACCGGGAAGTCCCACGAAGCGCATAAATCGATCCATGACGAAGGCCGCCCGCGCCATGTAACCGGAGTCTTCGAGAAAGGCCAAAAACAGGAACATGAAGCCGATGACGGGAATAAACGTCGCCACGGTTTGAATCCCACCGCCGACCCCGTCGGACAGCAACGCGATCGCCCAACCGGGGGCGTTGAGATTTCCCATCAGGTTCGCCAAGCCATCGACGAAAATGGTTCCGGCGAGGATGTCGAAAAAGTCGATAAAGGCACTGCTGATATTGATGGAGAACAAGAACATCAAATACATCACCAGCAGGAAAACGGGAATTCCCAGCCAGCGGTTGAGAACGATACGATCGATGCGATCGGACACGGTCGTATCGACTTCTCGGGTTCGTTCGAGGGTGCCTTCGATGACTTGATGGATAAATCCATAGCGACTGTCGGCGACGATTAAATCGAGGTCTTCCCCGAGAACTTGGCGAATTTGGCGGCGGTGGGGAACGACGATGCGATCGAGGTCTCGTCCCTGAAGGTCTGGGGCGACGGAATCTTCGTATTCGAGGAGTTTTAACGCCGTCCAGCGGGGATCGACGTAGGTATTCGATCGCCGTTCTTCAATGTAGGGAAACAATTCGGCGATCGCGTCTTCGACGACAGCGGGATACGCTACGTAAGTCCGTGGAACCGATGGTTTTTGCAATTCTCGTTCGATCGCATCGCACAGGAGAGTTACGCCGTCGCTTTTGGAGGCGACGATAGGAACCACGGGACACCCCAACCGTTCCGACAACTTGACCGGATCGATCGACATCCCCCGGTCTTCGGCAAGATCGACCATGTTCAACGCCACCAACATGGGGAGGCGCATCTCGAGAATCTGCGTGGTCAAATATAGGTTTCGCTCTAAGTTCGAGGCATCGACGATATTCACCGCGAGGTCGGCGTTCCCTGACATCAAGTAGTTGCGGGCAATTTGTTCGTCGAGTCCCGAATCGTCGTCTTCGGCGTCGAGGGCGTAAACACCGGGTAAATCCACGACAGTAACTTTGAGTCCGTTGTGTTGGTATTCACCCTCTTTGCGATCGACCGTGACACCGGGCCAGTTCCCCGTGCGTTGGTTCGTTCCGGTAAATGCATTAAACAAGGTGGTCTTTCCACAGTTGGGATTTCCCACCAACGCGATCGTTTTCTGAGTCATGTTTCCTCTCTCTTCCTCACACTTCCTCAACCACGAGGGCTTCTGCTTCGGCTTTGCGTAGGCTCAAGTTAAACCCTCGAACGCAAATTTCGACGGGATCGCCGAGGGGGGCGTGGCGATTGACGGTAAATTCGACACCCGGCGTCAGTCCCATGGCGAGTAATTTCTTTTTGTAGCCCCCGGCGGCAGCGTTGTAGCCGACGACTTTTCCTTTCGCTCCGACGGTGAAGTCTTTTAACGATTTACGGGTTGGTGCTTCCATATTCGATCTGTTTTGGTTTGATTTCGACACGAAGATTTTGCGAGCCATTCCGGCGTCGAGTCCTAGGCGATCGTCGCGCACTGCCAAAACCACAGAACCGCTAGACAATCGGCTGAGAACTCGAAGTTCGACACCGGGAACTAATCCCATTCCCTGTAAGCGTTTGAAACCGCATTGTCGGGCGAGTCCGACCACCCACAAGCGATCGCCGACGTTCGCCTCGGACAGCGTGAAACTGCCTGGTGAGGCAAGTGCGTCCGAAGGGTCGATCGAGCTGTCGATGTCACCGACTTCTCCGAGAAAGGTAAACTCCCATCCCTGTCGCTGATGTTGTCCGTGGTGTTGTCGATTTCGTTTGCGTCTGTTCATGCCATCTCCTGTACAGTCAGAATTTGTCGTTTGCCCCTCTCGGAAGACCGTTTCGCTCGATGCTTCAGACGACGCCACACTCTACTCTCGAATCCCTCCCAACGGTACAGCGGTTTCGCGTTTTTTTTGAGATCGTCTCAGGTGTCAAACCCGATGCAGTGCGATCGCCTCGAACGTGGGACGATCTTCAACAGGTTGGAAACTAGCGCGCGCGCTCGACTACCAACGCATCGGCGTCGTCTTTGCGTAAGGTCAAACTAAACCCACGCACTTTGATTTCGATGGGATCGCCGAGGGGGGCGTAACGGGTGATGGTAAATTCGACACCCGGCGTCAGTCCCATAGACAGCAAGCGTTTGCGGTAGCTCCGTCGGGGACAGTCGTAGCTGACGACGCGCCCCTTGGCTCCAACGTTTAAATCTCGCAGGTGCTGCAAGTCGGCGACCACTTTAGCCTCGCGAGATACGAGGGTCGTTTGGGTACGACGGGCGCACAACCCCACGCGATCGCCGTTGACTTCCACGATCGCAGAGCCGCTTTTCGTCAAATTGATGACTGTGAGTTCGTCTCCCACGTGCAGTTCGTGCGATCGCTGGCCGCCGATGGATTCGACCACCCACAGGCGATCGCCCACTTTCGCCTCGGACAGAGAAAACGACGATGCGCTCAGGGAAGCTTCGCCTCGTTCGGTACGGTTCGGGTCGAGACTACCTCCTAAAAAGGTAAATCCCCACCCCTTCCCGACACGTTGGTGGCGACCCCGTGCTTGGCGTTGTCTTGGCATAAGCTTTCACTCCTGAAGCAGTAGCTTATATAAATTCTCATTTAATTGTAGCGGTTGCGATCGATTATCACAATATAGCCAATCAGCTATTTAAATTTGAATAACTTTTAACAACCATGATGTGGCATTGATTTGAAAATTGTTTCTTTTGAAAACTCCAAGATTGATGGGTGAATTTTTGGTCGATCGAGCGACGTGAATCGCATTACTTGTTGAAAGTCATTATCAATACTAATGCAATCCCTGCTGAGAAACAAGGTTGATTTCTAAAGACTTTATTAACATTAATCGTCATCAACAGAAACATTTGAGGCAAAGCGAGACAAGTCACGACCGGAGAGAAAAAAAGAGAAAGGGGGAGAAACTGCTGGCTGTTTGCTGTAAAAAGTTACTTCTACGGTTAACTGAGAAAAAAAAACAGTAGAGGCTGGCGAACCAACCTCTACTGAAAAAATAGGGGGAAGTCTTGAAGCAGAACAGCGGCGACTACCCTGCAATCCGTTGTCGTTCCGCATCTTTCACGCCGAACCCTTCACACTTCCCGCTTCACCGTACACCTATCCTGCAATGCGTAGGAGTTCTACATCGAAAATTAACGTCGCGTTCGGGGGAATCACGCCGCCAGCACCTCGTTCGCCATAAGCCAGTTCCGGGGGAATAATGAGTTTCCAGCGATCGCCGACTTGCATCATACCGACGCCTTCATCCCAACCGCGAATGACTTGGCCGACGCCGATGCGAAACGAAAACGGCCGTCCTCGTTCGCGAGAGCTGTCGAAGACGGTACCGTCTTCGAGCATTCCGGTGTAGTGAACCACCACTGTTTGACCCCGTTGAGGGCTGGCACCGTCGCCTTCTTCGAGTTTGACGTACTGTAACCCGGATTCCGTGGCTTCGACGTTCTCGTCGTCGGCAATTTCGGCGTCGCTGTCGAGTGCTTGAGCGACGAGAGTGGGTTCGTCTCGCTCGGGACTAGCCGTTTGTACGGCTTGCGGTTGTTGCGTTTCGTTGGCGAGGGCAGTTTGACGCTGCGTTCCGATGAGTGCGAAGACCAAGACAAGCGCACAAACCACCATCACGCTCAAGCTAATCAAAATCGGTCGCAAAATCAGTCCTCCTGTATCGATTCGATTGGCAGAGCTTATCTCAAAGCCTAGACTAGCTTATCGCCAAAGCTTGTTTTCGAGATCGCGAACTTGTCGTTCGAGGCGATCGAGCCGTCCGCGCAACTCGTCCATTTCCGCTTGACGGGGAACGCCCAAGTCTTGCATGGCGTTGCGAAGCTGACGTTCGAGCTGTTTTTCCAAGTTGCCCTGTTCCGACTTTAGATTTCCCATGAAATCGTCGATGAGGGACTTGGCGTCGTCCGAGTCGATTTTGCCCTCTTTCACCCAGCGATCGCTGACTTCTTTGATTTTCTCCGCCACGAGGGAAGTCGTTCCCACGCCGATCATCAATAGTTGTGTGAGTAAATTGTTGTTATCCATCAGGTTTTCTTTGTAACTGGCGACGTTCTCAGCTCGAACCTATGGCGATCCTAGCGCGTCTAAGGTTCTTGGCGGATGGCGTCGGGAACGCCGACAGGGGACGCCCCCGAGATCGCTCTGAGGTTTTGGGCGCGAATCAACTCAGTAAACGACAGTCCTGGGCGACCTTCAATATCCGCCGCTGCTTTAATGGCCGAGAGCAGATGTTTGGCAGCTTCGGCTTGGGAATAACCGCGACGTTGAGCGATGGCGATCGCGGCTTCGTCGGCGGCCAGTTCCGATTCAGAGGATTTGGTTTTGCGCCAGACTTGGTTTAAGGCAATAGCGGTAAATCCCCCCGCTGCGACGATACCGACGGGGTCTCCTTGCATGACTTCAACAGAGGTGGCGAGGATTCCCGCCAATCCCAAACCGCGATATACGTCGAATTTAAACCAGCGAATTTCGATCTGCCAACAGACGGTTCGTAACAGCAGTAAATCCCGTTGGGGTTGAGAGAGATCGCGCCAGTAGTCAAAGTTGATAAAGATGGGGCGATCGCGCTTCCAGGGCAGCGGAAACGGCGTCTCGATGACTTTAGGGAGCGTCGGTTGGCTGACGATTTTCGTCATCATGCGCCCGGAGGCGGGCATTAAATCGAGCAAGCGGCGAATCTCGGGGGCTGGATTCATGGATAGATTGGAGAACGACGGGAACTCAGCGGCGTTTGCAGATCGCACGATAGCAGCCAAAATAGATAAAAGGGATTTTTACCGTTTTATTATTGTCCCCTATGGATGCTTTTGCGCCAATTCCCCCAGCTTGGACGAAATCTGCCGTTCATGCGTTCGAGTTTTGTTGTCCGTCTTGTGGTGCCAGCAGTCGCGACGCGACAGAAGTTTGGCTCAACCGACGAGCGCCCGTGTATACGGAAGACCACCACCGCAAATGGCAGGAGTTCTATCACTGCGAATGCGGCTGTGTGTGGTGGGGGTGGAGTAGCGATAGGGAGGGAAGAGGGAAGAAGGAAGAGTGAAGAGGGGGAAGAGGGGAAGAGGGGAAGAGGGGGAGAGGGGAAGAGGGGGAGAGGGGGAGAGAGGGAGAGGGGAAGAGGGGGAGAGGGGGAGAAACTGTCAACTCTCAACTGTCTCTACTGTTGACTGCTCGCTGTAAAAGCGGTGTGTGATGCGGTCATACAACATTAACCGGATTTTGGCGAGATTTGAGCGCCCGCGTCACGGCACCCTACGTCTTTAACATTGCAAGCGAGAAGTCCCCGCTTCTAATCTCCGATTGAAGCGCGGGATGACAGCGAGCATAACGGATGTTATGGTGAAGGCATTTTGCCCACTTCTCCCTAAGCGAAAACCAAGTTTTATGGGCAGTGTTGCAAGAAACTTTTTTGGCCTTCGGGACGAGGGTTTTCCGCCTATCGCCAGGATGTTAAGACTCGCTATCTTTCGAGATAGAAAGCTATTCTTTGGGTAGGAAGCCGCTATTGTAATCTTTGATTCAATAGCGGTAGTTCACTATCCTTCTTCGTATTCCGGCTGTGTGGTTTTTTCGGGGATGTTGACTTTGGGGGGATTGTAGGCGCGACGATCTTCTTCTTCAGCCCAGGCGTCTGCTTCTACATCTTCATAATCGGCAGGTTCGGCGTATTCGGGATATTCTGCTTCTTCGTAAATCGGCTCGTCTCGATAGGGTTCTTCAGGATAAGCGGGTTCGTAGCGAGTCGAACTGGCTTCGCTCCAGTTGTCTTCTTCGTATTCGACGTAAACGGGTTCGGGTTCGGCTTCGTAGAGGGGTTCGGGTTCCGGCTGCGTCCATTCGTCTTCGTCCCACTGGGATTCGACGGGGGTTTGAATGGGGGGACGGCGGACGGTTTCGGGTGGAGTGGCGGGAATGCCGCTGCCGAGTTGGTTTTCGGGGCGAGCGGTGGGGGTGTAGAATTCTTCTTCTTCTTCTCGTTCCCAGGGGGCGGTGCCGAGTCCGAGTCGTTCCATGACGCCGACAGAAAGCTGCGTCAGGCGTTCTTCTGCTCCTTCAAAGACGATGAGCCGATTCGGGCCGCTGCTGACGATTTCTTCGATGGGTAACTCGTAGGTACTGAGGAGCTGTTCGGGGATTTGCGGCAGTCCGATGGAGGCGATGATAATGGAGACGAGGGTGCCGTCGCGGGTGTCGAATTTGAAGCCCCGCAGCCGTCCGAGAAGTTCTCCGGTTTCGGTGATGACTTCGCTGTTGATGAGGTTGCTGTAGGCTTCGACGTCGAGGTCGTCTTCGATAACCTCTTCATCATCGACGAGGATTACGTCTCCGATTTGGCGGATGCGATCGAGCTGCATGTAGCGAGGTAGCCCGGTCACGGCGAGGATGTTGTCTCGCATTCCCAGGGCGACGACGGAGCGTCGATCGATATCGACCCAAATTTGACTGATTACCCCTAACCGTCTCCCGGTATCGCGGGTAATGACTTGAGTTCCTAGTAGATCGGAGCGTTGGCGAATATGTTCGGAGGTCATTCTAGGCGGAATCCTACGAGTCGAATCCTGACTTAATATACTGCAATCTCACACAGACGCGCGTTGCTGGTGCTGTAACTTCAACCCCAACACCTGGGTATGCGCTCCACGGGCTTGGGTCACGCCGATGGTACGTTCGGCGGAGGCAATCATGGGACGACGCAAACTCACTACCATAAATTGTGCGTGCTGTGCTTGCTTTTCGATCATTTTAGCTAATCGTTCCACATTTGCCCCATCGAGAAACATATCGACTTCGTCGAAGGCGTAAAAGGGTGAGGGACGATAGCGTTGTAGGGCGAAAATGAAGCTGAGGGCGGTGAGGGATTTTTCGCCTCCGGACATGGAGGCGAGGCGTTGGACGGGTTTGCCTTTGGGGTGCGCGACGAGGTTCAAGCCACTGCTAAAGGGATCGTCTTCGTCGTTGAGTTGTAGGTGTCCGTCTCCTTGGGAGAGTTCGGCAAAAATGGCGGCGAAGTTTTCGTTTACGGCGTCGAAGGCTTCGCGAAATGCCCGCAATCGTAAGGTGGTAAAGTTTTCGATCCGCAGCATGAGTTCGCTGCGTTCGCCTTCGAGAATTTTTAGTTTTTCGGATAAGTCTTCGAGTCGTGTCTGGGTGCGATCGAATTCTTCTAATGCCAACATATTGACGGGTTCCATGGCTTCGATGCGTTTGGCGATCGCTTTTAATTCTTTTTGGAGGGCGTCGAGTTTTTGGTTCGGCGGTACTTCGGGAAGGGGTTCGGGCAGTTCCGATTGCATTTGTTGCAGGTGCGATCGCACTTGGTTTAACTGTTCGTGTCGCCCTTCTTGGGTTTCTTGAAGTTTTTCGAGCCGCCATTGGCTTTGTTGTTGGGTGACGCGGAGTTCTCGCAGTGCGACTTCTGCGGCGTCGCGGGTTTGTTTTTCTTCGCCGAGTTTGGCTTCGATTTCCACCATCGCCGCCTGTGTTTGTTCGAGTTGGCGATCGATCCCGGTTTGGCGATCGCGCAAGGCGGTTTGTTGAATGTCGTATTGTTCGAGTTTTTGGCGTAGGGTTGCGAGGTGTTCTTGGCTGTCTTGGCGTTTTTCGGCGAGGCGTTCTTGTTGGTTCGCCAGTTCCCGCACTCGTTCTTCGGTTTGGCGCACCTCGCGGGTGCGATCGCTCAATACTGTCTCGCGTTCTTGGATTTGCTGCTGCAACGCTTGCCATTCGCTGTGAGTTTGGGATTTTTCGAGTTCGGCGAGTTGTTCGCGAAGCTGTTGCAGTTGTTGTTCTTGCTGGGGAAGTTCGGCTTCGAGGTGTTGCAGTCGCTGTTGGTTGGTGTCGAGTTCCTGGCGTTGGCTGTGGAGTTGCGATCGCGTGCGATCGATCTGTCGTTCGAGTTGCTGGATTTCGTCGCGCACTCGTTCGGCTTTCAACTGAATTTCGCGATGTTGCTGTTTGGCTTCCATCGCTGCTTTAGAACCCAGCTTTACTTCTGTCGCCCAGCGGGTAATCTCGGCGTCGCAGCGTTCGAGAATTTCGGAAATTTGCGCCAAGCGATCGCGCAACGCCCGCACTTCTGACGATTCTCCGGTTTCGGCGTATCCGAAGTGTAAGTGAGAGGCGTTCCCGCGACTGGCGCCCCCTGTCATCGCCCCGCTGGTTTCGAGAAGTTCGCCGTCGAGGGTGACGATTCGCGCTTTTCCTAAGACGGTTCGGGCGTTGTCGAGGCGATCGAACACGACGGTATTGCCGAAAACGTAGGCAAATACTTCGTCGTAGCGTTCTTCGCAGGTGAGGAGGTTGACGGCGTAATCGATAAATCCCTGGCTGCGTTCGATGTCGGGATAGGAGAGCGATCGCGGGGCGCGAATTTTGTTCAAGGGTAAAAACGTCGCCCGCCCCGCCCGTTTTTCCTTCAACAGCCGAATTCCCGCCGACGCCACGACGTCGTCTTCCACCACCAGGAAGCCCAAGCGTCCCCCAGCCGCAGTTTCTAACGCCATTTGATAGTGAGGTTCGACGCGCCCCAACTGCGCCACTAAGCCGCATACGCCACTCAACCCCGACTGCATCACCAACTGGGTGGCGTAACTGCCGGAGGCTTCCCGTATCGCCTGGGTTTGGGCTTCGAGTTTGTCCAGTTTGCGCTGTTTGTCTCGCTGTTCTTTCAGCAGGCGCGTTTGGGTGTCTTGCTGGATTTGCAGTTCTTCTTCGGCGGCTTTGGCGACGGATTCCAGGCGATCGCGCTGGTTTTGGGCGTCGGTTTCTTCTTGGGAAAGGTTTTCGGCGGTTTGCTGTTTTTCGCCGAGTTGCGTTTCGAGATCGGTGAGTGACTGTTGGCGATCGCGGATTTGTTCGGCGAGTTGCGTCACCCGTTCGGAAAGTTGCGCCCGTTCCGCCCGTTGGGGTTCTAGGGTTTTTAGCAGGGTTTCCGTTTCTCGCCGCAGTTGGGTTTGTTCCTGCACCCAGGCTTCTGCTGTTGAGGCTAGGGCGTTGGCGGCGTCTCGGGTGCGATCGAGTTCCGCTTTCGCCTCGTCTCTGGCTCGAACTTGTGCCGCCAGGGTTTCGGTTTCCAGATGTTGCTGTTGCTGTTGGAGTTCGGTTAACTTTTGTTGCGATTGCTGGATATTTTGTTCGGTTTGTGTTAAAGCATTTTGCGTCTTTTCCCGGTCTTCGCGAAGCTCTTCCCGTCGCTGCTGGAGTTGTTGCTTTTGGGCTTCCTGTTGAGCGAGGATGGACTGTTGGGCGATCAGTTCGTCTTCGCCGAGGGCGCGGACTTTGGCGTTGAGGGCGTCGAGTTCCTCGGAGGCGGTTTGAATGCGGTGGGTGAGGCGCGAGAGTTCTTCAGTGAGTTCGGCGCGGGTGCGATCGCCAGCTTCGATTTGTTCTCGCACTTGCGCTTCTTGCGATCGCAGTTGGTGCCACCGTAGCACGATTTCCCATGCTTGTTTTTGGTGGAGTTCGTCTCGGAGGGCTTGATATTTCTGGGCTTTAATGCGATCTTCCCCGAGGCGATCGCGCTGCGCGATCAGTTCTCGTTCCACGATGCGACAGCGATCTTCGCGTTCTTCGACTTCCTCGAATTTCTGTTTCGCGCGATCGATTTTGCGATCGAACGCCGCCACCCCCGCCAGTTCGTCGATAATTTCGCGACGTTCCCGAGGGTTCATGGAAATAATGCTCGTTACGTCTCCCTGTAATACCACGTTGTAGCCTTCCGGGTAGACGCGCAGATTGTTGAGTTTTTCGTGTAACTCTGTCAGCGTCGAGGGTTCGCCGTTAATGTAATACGTCGAGGTATAACTTCCCGATTTCGTGACGCGCAGTCGTCGCGTTACCGTCCACTCGTTGCTTTTCGGCGAATTTTGAGAGTCTGAGTTTTGAGAGTCTGAATCACCGTCTAAATTCTCGTTTTCCGGCGAGTCGATTTCCGAGGCGATCGCCTCGATCGCGTCTTCCGACGCACCCTCCGACGCTAACGGCTTATCCAACTCCTCATCGACGGTATCGGGTAACGAATCGTCTCCGAGATCGAACACTACCGTCACGCTGGCTTCGACGGTAGACTTGCGGTTACTTTGCTGCTGGTTCACCAAATCGGGAAGGCGATCGGCCCGCATTCCCTTCGACGACGCAATCCCCAAGCAAAACAGCAGTGCGTCGAGAATATTGGATTTCCCCGAACCGTTGGGTCCGGAAATCACGGTAAACTCTGGCTCGAACGGAATCCGCGTCGTGCCGCCAAAGGACTTAAAATTGGTGAGTTCGATTTGTTTGATGTGAACCATGAAAGCCATTAAGAATTGACAATCGACAATCGATCGCGATCCTTTGGCAGTCACCAGCGAGGCGGATCGATCGCAATTGACAATCAAGTTAAGTTTTCCCATTTCAACATTCTTGCATTTTCTCCATCTCCCCTTTTACAGTGAGCAGTGAGCAGTGAGCAGTGAGCAGTGAGCAGTGAGCAGTGAAGACGGTTAACAGGGAACAGCGGATCTGAGAACAGCTAATCGTTTCTCCCCCTCTCCCCTTCTCCCCCTCTCCCCCTCTCCCCTTCTCCCCCTCTCCCTTACTCTAGAAGCTTTGATAGAATGCACCCAAGGCGATCGCGGGGGTATCGAAATGAAGGTGGCTATCTTTGAGGTTTGTCGAAATCCCGAGATTGAGAAGCAGACGGAAACCTTGATGCTATCGGAGTTTTGCAAGCGTAGCGGCATCGAGTGCGAGGTTTACAGCAACGACGGTATTTGGACGAAACGGACGTTTTTGAATCGATCGCTGTTCCAGAACTGTTTGAGCGATACCGATACGAAAGTGGTTCACCTGGCGTTACACGGCGATCGCGACGGGTTGGTGATGCGGTGGTCGAATGCAGAAAAGATCCGCGATCGCCGACCGCAAGAACGACTCTCTCCCCAGGATATCGAGTCGATCGTGCAATGGCGAGATAAAGTCGTGGTCAGTGGAGCTTATAGTGCGGCGAAGCTCTCCGATGCGTTTCTTAAGGCAGGGGTTGCAGCGGCGGTATTCCCCGAACACCCCATTTCCTACCAGCATCTCGTGCCGTTTTTAGAAATTTTTTATGGAAAACTCGCCACGGGACTGTCGGTGCGAAATGCACTGAACGCCGGATTATCGAAATTTCCCGATCTGAAAAGTTTTAAAATTTTTTCCCGTCGCAGTCCCGACACGTTAGTCGTGGCGTGAGCGATCGCCTCTGATGGGATTGTCATTGTGACTGGACAGCCAGCAAGAGGCTGCCCAGGCAGGCCGAAGCCCAATTAACACTTTATTAAAGCGTGTTTTAGTTGGGGGCGACTTTTTCTTTAAAGAGTTTCCCGGCAGAAAAGGCAGGAACCTTGGTCGCGGGAATAATCATTTTGTCACCGGTTTTGGGGTTGCGACCTTCGCGAGCTTTGCGCTCTCTGGCTTCAAACGAGCCGAAACCGACGAGGGTAACTTTGTCGTCGCTCGAGACCGCCTCGACGATGGTTTCGAGGGCAGCGGTCAGAACTGCATCGGCTTCTTTTTTCGTCACGCCAGCTTTCGTCGCTACGCGATCGACGAGTTCTCCTTTGTTCATTATCGATGCTCCTTTGATTCGTACAGTAGGGGTATAACTCAGCCCGAGGGCTTAGCTGTGGTTAGTTTAATCGAGAAACATCGAGCGAGATTTCGGCTGCAAATGCCTGTAACTCCCGTTCTTCCGATATTTCACTGATTTATTCTAAGGGGTGTTCGCCCGATCTGGATCGCTGAAAGTATTAATTTATCTTGATTTCCAGATTTTTTTTACGTCTCCACTTTTTCTTGCAACATTTTTTAGCAAAAGTCTTGACAATCATTGAGATATTGAGTAAAGAATTCCGAGCGAGTTCGAGGAAATTGGTTATTGTATTGACTGCATAACTACACAGTTATATTATGGAGTTGGAGTCATCCTAACACGACGCGATCGCTCGCGAACACTTCACCGAAGTCCCAACGAGCCGTACAACCGGAAACACCACCACCATGTCAGAGACACCCGCAGCGCCCCGAAAACGAAACCTCGTGGGGCAAATCACCGCTTATTTCATCGACTCCCAAGTGACGCTGTTGCTGATTGCCGCGCTCGTCCTGTTCGGACTGGCTGCCGCCTTCTTCACCCCCAAGGAAGAAAACCCGCAAATCGTCGTTCCGGGAGCGGACGTTTACCTCGAATACCCCGGCGCCCCCGCCGAAGTGGTCGAACAAACCCTTACTCTACCCGTCGAAGCCAAAATCCGAGAACTCACGGGGGTCGAGTACGTTTATTCAGTCTCCCAGAACTCCAGTGCGAAAGTCACAGTTCAGTTCTTCGTCGGGGAAGACTGGGAAGATTCGCTATTCAAACTGCAAAACCACCTGTACAACTGGCAAGACATTCTACCGCCGACGGTGTCTTACCTCGTCAAACCGCTGATTATCGACGACGTACCGATCGTGACGTTGACGGTGACGGGGGAAAACTACAGCGATAACGAACTCAGGCGCGTGGGAGAACGCTTGTTGGAAGATTTGCGATCGATCCCCAACACGGGCAACTTAACCATTACTGGCGGACAGCCTCGAGCGATTCGCGTCGATCTCGACCCCAACAAACTGGCCAGTTATCGCCTGTCTCCGGCTGCGATCGCCCAGCGATTAGAAAACGAAAACGTACAGCTTCCCGCCGGAGACGTTTCAGTCGGCTCCGATCGCCTGTTTATCGAAGGGGGGAGCCTGTTCGAGTCCGCCGAAGACATCCGAGACGTTATCGTCGGCTACACCGGAGACAACAACGGCACTCCTATCTACCTTCGAGACGTGGCCACCGTCCGCGACGACTACGGCGAACGCATCACGTATTCGCGCCTTCACTACCGCCAAGATTGGGACTTTAACGATCCCTATCCCGACCCGAAACTTCACCCGGAAGAGGATTTCGTCAGTCAGTCGGCCATCACTATCGGCATCGCCAAAAAAGAAGGCACGAATGCCGTCACGGTAGCCAAACAGATTTTCAAGCGGGTGGACGAACTGCGATCGCAACTTCCCCCCGGCATTGATATCGCCGTGAGTCGGAACGACGGACGCACCGCAGCCCGAGCTGTGGGAGACTTGTACACCAGTTTGTTTCAAGCCATCGGTGTGGTGGTGCTGCTGCTGGTAGTGTTCCTGGGATGGCGGGAAGCCTCGATCGTGGCCTTCGTGATTCCTCTGACGCTGGGCGGAACGCTGCTGGTGGGGTGGATGGCCGGACAAACGATCAACCGGATTACCCTGTTCGCGTTGATTCTGGCCTTGGGAACCTTGGTCGATGACGCGATCGCTGCCACAGAAAACATTCACCGACGCTTCGAGATGCGGCCGGGGATGACCTTTGCCGAAAAACGAGAGGAGGCGATCGAAGCCCTCAACGAACTGGGCGGCCCGATTATCCTCTCGACGATTACGGTGATTCTGGCGTTCGTCCCCATGCGCTTCGTGACGGGGATGATGGGGCCTTACATGGGACCGATGCCGTTTAACCTCCCGGTGGCGATGACCATCAGTACCACCTTGGCGTTGACGGTGACGCCTTATTTAGGATTGCGGCTGATTAAAATCAAACCCCACAAACCGGGTGAAGAAAATCTCGACGTGACGGATACCAAAATTTATAAGTGGTATCGAAAAATTATGGAGCCGTTACTCGATTCGGCAACGCGACGCCGTTTCGTGATTTTCGTCATCGTGGGAATGCTGTTAGCGACGTTTATTTTGCCGCTGACTCAGGCGGTGCGGTTCCGAATGTTGCCGAAAGCGGATAAAGACCGCTTTTTGGTTCAGTTAGATATGCCGCTGGGAACGGAGTTAGTCGAAACCGATCGCGTCGTCCGCGAGATGGAAGAAGTCCTCACGCAAGATCCCGAAGTGGTTCAATTTGAGAGTTACAGCGGTGTCGGCGCCCCGGTGGACTTTAACGGCTTGCTGCGAGGCAATACGGACCGAGAAGGGGAACACTACGCCGATATTCGGGTTCACTTGACCAACAACAACGCCCGGAAAATCGACTCGGAAGGGATCGTGTTCCGCCTGCGACCGCAGTTAGCGGAAATTGCTGCCGAGAACAACGCGGTGGTGAAACTCGTCGAAGATCCGCCGGGACCTCCGGTGCGATCGACCATGTTGGCGGAAATTTACGGGCCGGATTACGACAAGTTACGGAATTTGGCGAAAGAGGTGCGCTTGGTGTTCGCTGAGACGAAGGAAGTTGTCGATATCGACGATTCGGTGAAAAATCCGATGCCGCAGATGAAGCTATCGGTCGATCGCGCGAAGGTCAATCAAGCGGGGTTGACGACGGAAGAAATCGCTCAAACGCTCAATATGGCGTTATCTGGGGCGGAAGTCTCGACGCTGCAAGTTCCTGGCGAACTGACTCCTGTTGCGATCGAGGTGCGCTTTGCTTATCCCGATCGCCAAAGTGTAGACGATTTGACCCGCATTCAAATTCCGACGCAAAGCGGAAATTTAGTACCGCTAACGGAGTTGGTTTCCTTTGAACCCACGATCGTCGATCTGCCGATTTTTCATAAAGATCAAAAGCCGGTAACTTACGTGATGGGCGAAATGGGCGATCGCTCGTCGGTGTATGCCGTTCTCGATCAGTTGATTTATTTCTTCCGCAATCCGTTACCGGAAGGCTATTACATCAAATGGGATGGGGAATGGAAACTCACTCTCGACGTGTTCCGCGATTTGGGACTGGCGATGCTGGTGGCGGTGATGCTGATTTACTTTATTTTGGTGGGTCAGTTCCGCAGCTTTAAAGTGCCGATGATTATTCTCGGCAGTATCCCGCTGGCGTTGATCGGGATTCTTATCGGGTTCTCTCTTAACGGCGTGTACTTTAGTGCGACGGCTATGATCGGGGTCATCGCACTGGCGGGGATCGTGGTTCGTAACGCGATCGTGTTGTTGGAATTCGTCGGCGAACGGATGAAAGAAGGGGCGATTCTCAAAGATGCCATCCTCGAAGGGGGAGCGGTTCGCTTCCGTCCGATTCTGCTGACGAGCGTGACGACGATGTTGGGAACTCTTTCGATTCTCAGCGACCCAGTTTGGTCGGGGTTGGCTTGGACGCTGTTGTGCGGGATGTTGACCTCGTCGGCGTTGACGCTGTTCGTGATTCCGTTGATGTATTACGGCGATCGCTCTCGCAAGCTGCCGAAAGATATGGTGGTTAAGGATATCGATTCTTCGGTCGGTCACGAATCCTCGATCGCTTAGCTCTTCTCGGAGCGAGGCTAGATCGGCTATCGTTTCCCCTCTAGATCCCCGGCATCTTCGGAGATGCTGGGGATTTGGATTATTGCCTCATTGGGTTGTTGAATAAAAAATCAAGTATGTAGACGAATTAACCCTTATAGACTTAATTGTACAGCTTCGCGACGGCGATCGCAACCCCGGTTTCGATGGCGGCGCGGTCGGCAATATTGTTTAAAAAAACAATATTGGAGATCGAGAACGATAGAGAGAGGATGCGATCGCCTGTCTGTGATTTCATCATCGAGGAGCGATAAAATAAACCCCGTCCCCTTATCCGGCGGGTGAGATTTATGATTTCCAAAGATACGCTATTTGCCGTGTCGCTGTTTCCCTATTTGGGCTTTTTATATTTCCTGACGCGATCGAAACAAACGCCGCGTTTGGCGCTGATTGGCTTCTACATTTTGTTAGTGTTCGTAGCGGTGACGATTCCGGCGGGAATTTACGCCAAAGTCCACTACGGGGAAAAACTGGCGAACGTGGATTGGTTACACGGCGGCGCGGAAGTATTTTTGACGCTTTCTAACATCGTAGTGGTGTTGGGATTTAGCGAAGCGATTCGCAAACGCCAGAAGGGTCGAGAGATGCAGTGATGATGAGATGATGGTACGACCGAGATTTTCTTTTCAGTTTGGGACATCGTGAAGCAAGAAGTTTTAGGAATCGACTTGGGTGGAACGTCGATCGAGTTGGGACGGTTCGATCGCGACGGGAATTGTAGCGCTCTGCTGACAATGGACACGCCGCAACCGGCGACACCCAAGGCCGTTCTCGAAGCGATCGCTGTGGCGATCGCGCGTCTCGATCCTCACGGGGACTGTTCGGCTGTCGGATTGGGAACGCCGGGCCCCGCCGACGAAGCCGGACGCATTGCCAAAGTGGCCATCAACCTCAGCGGATGGAACAACGTTCCGGTGGCTGATATTCTCGAAGCCAAAATCGGGAGACCCGTGGTGTTGGCCAACGACGCCAACTGTGCGGGATTGGGGGAAGCCTGGTTGGGGGCTGGGCGATCGTTTCGCGACCTCATTCTATTGACGTTAGGAACGGGAGTCGGAGGGGCGATCGTGTTGGACGATCGCCTGTTTGTGGGGCGTCACGGTGCGGCGGGGGAGTTGGGGTTGATTACTCTCAACCCCGACGGTCCACCCTGCAATAGCGGTAATAACGGATCTTTAGAACAGTATGCTTCCGTGCGGGCGATTCGACGCGAGACGGGACTCGAACCCCATGAATTGGCGGCGAAAGCCGAAGCCGGAGATAAGGACGCGATCGCCTATTGGGAACAATACGGACGGCGACTTGGGGCGGGACTTGCCAGTTTAATTTATATTTTGACGCCAGAGGCTGTGGTGATTGGTGGCGGCATTGCAGCCGGAGCGGACTTGTTTTTTCCAGCCATGAAAGCCGAAATCGAGTGTCGAGTCCTTCCGACTTCTCGAGAGGGGTTGCAAGTGCTTACGGCCGAGTTGGGAAATCGAGCCGGAACGATCGGAGCGGCGAAGTTAGCGTGGCAGCTTTTGGCAAAGATCGCACCCTAACATTGCCGGATCGTATCTCCCCGGAATGCGAACCGTGTCGGTAACAATAAGATTCGTTCCAAATTCAATTTCTCGAAAACCTGTGTTTTGAGGCTGAACTAAGCAGGTCATACAAAAAAAAAGGAGGTATATTACAGATTATAAAGTGTTTCCCCAGAAAGGAGTCAGAGGTATGGGAGCCAGACTGAGAGTGTTTCTCAACCGTGAAGAAGAAAGAACGCTCTGGGAGATGAGGAAGGCAACGACGGTGAGTCAGCGAGTCAAAGACCGAGCCGAAGCCGTTCGTCTGAGCCACCAAGGGTGGTATGTCGAACAGATAGCCGAGCACCTGCACCAAACGGTAAAGACGGTGAGGAAAACTCTCAAGACTTGGATAGATAAGGGATTAGGGGGACTGTGGGAAGCCCAAGGACGGGGACGGAAAAAAACTTGGAATGAAGAAGACATCGAATATCTAGAAAACTGCCTCAGAAATGACCCAAGAACCTATAACAGCCAGCAACTGGCGGAAAAACTGCGCCGCCAACGACAAGTGAACCTGAGTCCTGAGTATCTGCGTCAGATCCTCAAAAAAGGGGGTCATTTGGAAGCGGACCCGAATAAGCCATCAACAACGACAAGACCCCCAAAAGCGCCTAGCTAAGCAAAACGACCTGGAAATGCTCGAACTCGCTGCCGCGGCTGGAGAGATTGACTTACTCTACACGGACGAATCGGGATGCTGTTTGTGGAGTGCCGCCAGCTACAGCTATTACTTCAAGGGAGAACAGAAACGGCAAGAACAGACGAAGAAACGAGGGAAACGAGTG
>NZ_KB235962.1:0-54496 GCF_000332355.1 Baaleninema simplex PCC 7105 | reverse complement strand
GAAAAAAACTTGGAATGAAGAAGACATCGAATATCTAGAAAACTGCCTCAGAAATGACCCAAGAACCTATAACAGCGAGCAACTGGCGGAAAAACTGCGCCGCGAACGACAAGTGAACCTGAGTCCTGAGTATCTGCGTCAGATCCTCAAAAAAAGGGGGTCATTTGGAAGCGGACCCGAATAAGCCATCAACAACGACAAGACCCCCAAAAGCGCCTAGCTAAGCAAAACGACCTGGAAATGCTCGAACTCGCTGCCGCGGCTGGAGAGATTGACTTACTCTACACGGACGAATCGGGATGCTGTTTGTGGAGTGCCGCCAGCTACAGCTATTACTTCAAGGGAGAACAGAAACGGCAAGAACAGACGAAGAAACGAGGGAAACGAGTGAGTCTGTTAGGGCTATGGCAACCCTTAGTGACTTTTGTCTGTAGTTTGGCCTTGGGCAGTTGGAAAAGTGAAGACTTCATCAAGCTGATGGACGAGCAAGCCCATGAAGCCCAGAAAATTTACGAACTTACGGGTCGAATCCGCGTCATCGTACTCGATAATGGTTCGATTCACACGAGTAAGGTAGTTCAGCAGAAGTTCTCTCAATGGGAAGCTCAAGGACTGTACTTATTCTTCTTGCCACCCTACTGTTCCGAAATGAATCCCATTGAATTGGAGTGGGAGCATCTTAAACGTGATGAATTAGTCGGACAGATGTTTGAATCCGAGTCCGAATTGGCTTTTCACGTGACCGAGGGACTCGAAGCCCGAGGAGAGCGCCACGGACATTCTGTTAAGTATGTCAACCTTCGAGGTCTGAAATAATCCTTTACACACATTCCTTTTTTTCTCTGGGGCTACTTAAGATAGATCGAAGACCGTCTGTTTCAGAATAGCGGCTTCGCATTCGTTTATGAATTTGGCACAAACACTGAGCGGTTGCTCGATCGCTGCCTTCGTATTTTTGGGAGGGGGAGAGTATCCAGCTCGAGAGCAAGAGGCCGGTACGACGGTACGAGTCGGCATCGACCCAAACGAACCCAAGGTGTGGGTCGAGGAAAGCGGCGAACCGGCGGGATTTGGGGGCGAGTGTTTGGGGGCGAGCGAATGGTGTCTCGACGCCAAACCTTACTTTGGATGGATCGAACTGCGCCACCTGTTTGTCGATCTGGCAGTCTACATCCCCGCCATCGGCCTCGTTACCTTTGCCATTTGGAACCGTTGCTTGCAGCGAGAGATCGAACGTCGCCTACAGGCTGAAGATCGCCTGCAAGTTTTAGCTGACAATACTCCTGGGACGATCTATCGTTACGTCTTACATCCCGACGAGTCGGACGAACTGCTGTACGTCAGTTCGGGATGCCGCGATTTGTGGGAAGTCGAATCTGAAGCGGCGATGCGGGATACAGAGCAGTTTTGGCGTCTCGTGCATCCAGACGACCTCGCTGAAATGCGGGCGTCGGTGTTGGCGTCGGCTCGGTCTTTAACCCCTTGGGAGTACGAATGGCGCATTACCACCCCCTCGGGACGGCAAAAGTGGTTGCAAGGGGCAGCCAAACCCCAAGCACATCGCAACGGAGATGTGGTGTGGGACGGTTTGATTTTAGACGTGAGCGCCCACAAACACACTGAAGAAGCACTGCGTCAGAGCGAGCGACGGTTTCACAACATGGCGGCCAACGTCCCAGGGGCGATTTTTCGCTACGTTCTGCATACCGACGGCTCCGATCGCGTCGTTTATATGAGTTTTGGCTGTTACGAACTTTGGGAGGTCAAAGCGGAGGCGGTGGTAGAAGACGCCCAAATTTTTTGGGATATGGTGCATTTAGAAGACCGAGAGGCGATGTACGAGTCGCTGTTGGCTTCTGCTCGGACGCTAGAGCCGTGGTGTTGCCAGTGGCGGATTACGACGCCGTCGGGCAAGCTGAAATGGCTCGAAGCTTCGGGGAAACCGGAAAGACAGGAAAACGGAGATGTGGTGTGGGATACGCTCGTAACGGATTTCAGCGATCGCCAACAGTTTGAAGCGAGCTTACAGCAGCAAGTTCGGCGAGAACGAGCGCTCAACCGAGTGCTTCAGGCGATTCGCAACTCTTTAGATCTAGAGACGATTTTTGCCACTGCAACCGCAGAAACTGCTCGGTTGTTACCGGGGATGGACTGTTTTGTGGTTGAGTATCGTTCCGAAGAGGGATTGTGGAGACACGTGGCGGAATTTCGTCGCGATCGCGATTTACCGTCGACCCTCGGTTTGGAAATTCCCGATGCGGGAAATCCGTTTGCGTCGCGACTCAAGCAATTCGAGATCGTGCGGGTCGAAGATACCCATCGACTCGAAGACGATATTAATCGGGACGTGGCCGAACGATTGCCGGGGGCTTGGCTGTTGGTTCCCCTGGCAGTGGACGATACAATTTGGGGAAGTTTCACGCTGAACGCTCCAGAATACTCGTTGGCGTGGACGGACGAGCGGGTGGAACTGGTTCGGGCGATCGCCAGCCAATTAGAAGTTGCCATCCAGCAGGCGCAACTCTACCAGCAAGTGGCGCGAGAACGGCAAAAACTCCTCGAGAGTCAAACGGCTCTGGTGCAAGCGCAGCAGATGGTCAAGTTGGGAAACTGGGAGTTGGAGGTGGCAACTCGAGAGATTCGTTGGTCTGAGAATCTGTGTCGGATCTTTGGTTTCGATCCGGCGAAGACTCAGCCGGATTTCGCTGATATGATGTCGAACCACGTTCATCGGGGCGATCGCTCTCGATTGGAACGGGCGATCGAGGCGGCGATGACGCAGGGAATTTCCTACGATATCGATTTACGGTTTTTTAGGGCCGACGGATCGATGGGATATATGGAAGTTCGAGCTGAAGCGATGCGCGACGATCGCGGTCAAATCGTCAAGCTTTTTGGCACTTCTCTCGATATCAGCGATCGCAAGCAAGCTGAAGTTGCCCTGCGCGAAAGCGAGGCGCGGTATCGTACCGTGGTCGAATCTCAGAGCGATTTTATCTTGCGATCGCTGCCCGACACGACCATTACCTTCGCCAACGAGGTTCTCTGTCGGGCGTTGGGAACGTCTTTAGAAGAGATGGTGGGCAAAAAATGGAGCGATTTCGCCAACGCTGAAGATTTAGAAACCCGCGTTTTTAAAGAATTAACTCGACTGAGTCCGACGAACCCGAGATGTATTGTCGAAAATCGAGATACCCGGTCGGACGGATCGGTGGGGTGGACGCAATGGCTCAACGAAGGAATTTTTAACGAGTCGGGACAACTGGTCGAAATTCAATCGGTGGGGCGCGATATTACGGAATTGAAGCAGGTCGATCGCGCCTTGCGCCAAAGTGAAGAACGCCTGCGGTTGGTGACAGAGAACATGAGCGATTTGGTGTGTTTGCACCACCCCGACGGACGTTATCTGTACGTGACGCCCTCGAGCGAGACGCTGTTGGGATATCTTCCCGAGGAGTTAATCGACCGCGATCCTTACGAGTTTTTTCATCCCGACGATCGCGATCGCGTGCGCCGAGACGCCCACGAGTCTGTGTTGCGGGGACAGCCGAAGGCGATTACCTATCGCATTCGTCAGAAAACGGGACAATATATCTGGCTCGAAACCCTCACCCAAGCCATTTTGGACGACGCGGGGCAGATTTTGCACTTGCAAACGACTTCGCGGGACGTCAGCGATCGCGTGAGAGCCGAGAAACAGTTGAAACACGAAGCTCTCCACGATGGGTTGACGGGGTTGCCCAACCGTAACTTTCTCATGGAACGGCTCGACTTGGCACTCAAGCGATCGAAACGCTATCGATCGTTTCAGTTTGCGGTTTTGTTTTTAGATCTGGACAATTTCAAAGTCGTCAACGATAGTCTCGGTCATTGTGTCGGCGACGAGCTGCTCTTAGCAGTCGGCGACCTGTTGCAGCAGTGCGTGCGCGAAACCGATTTAGTGGCGCGGTTGGGAGGTGACGAGTTCGTGTTGCTGCTGGAGAATCTCGAGGGTATCGAGGCGGCGGTGCGAGTGGCCCAGAGGATTTTGGAAACGTTGCGATCGCCAGTACGAGTCGCCGGTCGAGAGGTCTTTACCAGTACGAGTGTGGGAATTGCGGCCGGAACTCGCGATCGCAACAACCCCGAAGATTTGCTGCGGGACGCCGATCTCGCCATGTATCGAGCCAAGCACGGCGGACGGGGACAATATGCCATTTTCGACCCGGCGATGCACTTTCAGGTGGTGCAGCGACTGCACCTCGAAAACGATTTGCGTCGAGCGCTGGAAAACGAAGAGTTCGTTCTGTACTACCAGCCGATCGTGTTCTTGGAAACGCATATCTTGCGCGGGTTCGAGGCGTTAATCCGCTGGCAGCATCCCCGACGGGGGATCGTGTCGCCGGGGGAATTTATTCCGATCGCGGAGGACACGGGATTAATCGAACCGATGGGTCGTTGGATTTTACAAGCGGCTTGTCAACAACTGGCGGCGTGGCAAACTCAGTTTCCCGAGCGATCGATTAAGATTGGCGTCAACCTGTCGGCGCGACAACTTCATGAAGGACTGTTGCAACAACTTGAAGATTTGCTGAATACCTACGGCTTCCAAAGCGAGAGTTTAGTTCTCGAGATTACGGAGAGTATGTTGGTGCAAAACGTCGAGGTGACCTGTGCTTTACTCGATCGCATCCGAGCCAAAGGAATTCGTTTGAGTATCGACGATTTTGGGACGGGATATTCATCTCTCAGTTATTTGTCGGGTTTGCCCGTCGACGCCCTAAAAATCGATCGCGCTTTTGTGAATTTGTCCGAGTCCGACGCCCGCAATCAGGTTATTGCAGAATCGATCGTGGCGTTGAGTAATTTGCTCGAACTCAACGCGATCGCCGAGGGGATCGAAACCCTGCAACAGTTGGAATGGCTTCGGGGACTTGGCTGCGAGTTAGGCCAGGGATACCTGTTTTCGCCTCCCGTACCGGTCGATCGTGCTACGGAAATGCTAAGTTATCCCCTTCTGAGTTGTCCTCGCCGTCAGTCTTGAGGGGCTTGTGGAGAGGGGGAGAGGGGGAGAAAGGGAGAGGGGGAAAAACGATTAACTGTTGTCTGTTGCCTGTTGCCTATTCCCTATTCCCTAACGCTGGTGATTTTAAAATCTTATCATCATAGATTATTTTATTTGTCAAGTCTTTTTTCGACAATTTGGGTGAGGCTCGTCCATTGTCCGGTGGCGTCGTAGCTGCGAACGAGGCGATAGCGCAAGTTTTCCTCGACCAGCCAGCCCGATTCGAGTAAAAACGGCAATCCTCTGGGAATTTTGAGAGGCGTGTTACAAGACGCGCCATCGGGCAATAATAGGACTTGCATCGGAGTTTTACCGCTCTCGAAGAGAATGCGAGACCCTTCAACTCGTCCGGTTGAAGACAGTTCGAATTGTGGAGTTTGCAAGTGTTGGTGGAGGGCGGTTCCGTTGAGACGAATCGAGAGGCGAGAAGACGATACTTCAGGATTTCGATAGTCGGGATACATCGTCGTGACGGTTCCCTCCCACTCGCCGATGAGTTTCTCGACAGTCAGGGGTGGAAATTCCCTCGCGTTGCGTCCCTCGAGACATTCGCGAATCAATGTCAAACCGGATAACTCCCCGGAGGGGGCGAACAGTTCCACGATCCGCATTCGGCGATCGCGGTAAATTAATCCTAATTCTGCGCCAAAGGTGGCGATCGGGGAAAACTGCACCGAACCGATAGAAAACGCTCCGTCTTCAAAAAACAGGATATTGCGTCCCAAGGTGCGATATTCCAAGGTTAGCGGTGGCGGTTCCGGTTCGCCAGGAGGATATTTGAAAACCTGTTGTTTGACGAGTTGGTTGTCGTCCAATCCCTCGAAGGTGACGAGGGTTGGTGTATCGCTGAGAATCTCCCCCCGAGGCGACAGTTGGGTGAAGGAACCTTTCCAAGCCCCCAGGTTACGAAGGAAATATTGCCACTGCGTCGATGTGGTCATGGCGATCGATCTCCCGACAGTGCTAATTTTATCATCGAAAATTTTGGGTTTGAAACCCCGCCCCTTCGACTTAGCTCAGGGCAAGCCTTCTAGGGCGGCTTTACAGTACAATGGACGTGAATGGTTAAACTGGCTAACGAAACCCAAGTTAGTAAGTTTGCCTAAAACTCCAATTGAATTGGAATTTTGGCGGTGGGACGCACCGTTACAGCCTGTGAAGCGAGTGTAAGACTTGAAGGATCTCGATCCGGAGAGCAACTGCGAAAAACTCGAGAGAGAAGGAAGCAGGAACCCAAATCGCGAGGTTTGGGAATCACCGTCCTTCCAAGGCGGTGAGGATGTCAACGCATCATCAAAGGTCGGGTTCGATGTCGGCCGCCCGCAATTGTCGAAATCCTTTTCTCTCCATTTTCTGGTGGGGGCGGTGCGTGAGGCGGGAAGTGCTTTTTCCTGACTTCGACGGGATTTTTAGCCCCGCGTCACGACACCCTACGTTTTCATCTCCTCGTCATCTCAACGAGAGAAATCCTTGTCTCTCTCTTTTCCGGTGGGGGCGGTGCGTGAGGCGGGAAGTGCTTTTTCCTGATTTCGACGGGATTTTTAGCCCCGCGTCACGACACCCTACGTTTTCATCTCCTCGTCATCTCAACGAGAGAAATCCTTGTCTCTCTCTTTTCTGGTGGGGGCGGTGCGTGAGGCGGGAAGCGCTTTTTCCTGACTTCGACGGGATTTGTCGCTCCGCCTCACGACACCCTACGCTTCTCGTCTCCTCACCTAAGCGTTAACCCAACGGACGATCGCTCGATACAGACCTTCGATGGTGTATTCTTCGGCTTCGATGTCGCAGCGTCCGAAGTTGGACAGACAGCTTTCGGTGGTTTGGGGACCGATGGAGGCCAAGGCCACGTTGTCTAAGGAAATCTCCCCAGCATCGTTGACGAGTTTTGCGAAATTTCTCACGGTTTTGGAACTGGCGAAGGTGACGACATCGACGGTTCCGCGACGTAAGGCGTTGAGGGCGGCGGGTTCGAGGGACGCGGGACAGCGGGATTCGTAAGCGGGAACCATTTCGACGATCGCTCCGGCTTCTGTAAACTGTTTTCCCAATAGGGTACGTCCGCCGGTTTCGACGCGGGGACAGAGGAAGGTCTTTCCGGCGACGGGTTCGGGGAAGTTCTCGACGAGGGAGTCGGCGATGAAGTCTGGGGGGATAAAGTCGGCGTTGAACCCACGTTGTTCGAGGATTTTGGCGGTTTTGCGACCGACGACGGCGATTTTGAGTCCGCTGAGGCTGCGAACGTCTCGACCTTTTTCTTGTAAGCGATCGAGCAGGTATTCGACGCCGTTACTGGAGGAAAACACCACCCAGTCGAATTGAGATACGCGATCGATCGCTCGGTCTAATTCGTCCCAACTCGACGGCGGCCCGATTTCTAAGGCGGGGGTAGAAAGGGCGTTCGCCCCGGCGTCGGTTAACAGGGTTTGAAAATTGCTCCCTTGGACGCTCGATCGCGTGACTAAAATGGTTTTTCCAGCTAAAAGACCGGTTTTCGTGGCCATAAACTCCTCAAAATCTCGGAATTCCTCACGTAACTGCACGACTTTGCCGATGACGATAACGGTCGGCGAGGGAGGTTGTCCCGCAGTGCGTTTGACTATATTCTCTAACGTTCCGGTGCAAACGGACTGTTGGGGACGACCGGCCCAACTGACGAGGGCGATGGGAGTCTGGGGCGATTTTCCGCGACGGAGAAGGCGATCGCAGATTTCTTCAAGTCGGCGACGTCCCATTAAAAACACGAGGGTTTCGAGTTGGGCGAGGGCGTCCCAGGGGAGTTTGTCGGGATCGTGACCGCTGAAAACGGCGAATCCCGAACTGAGGGCGGCGTCGGTCAGGGGAATTCCGGCCAGGAGTGGGGCGGCGAGAGCGGACGAAATTCCGGGGACGATATCGAAGGGACAGTGGGCTTGTCGCAGGGCGCGGATTTCTGAGGCGCTGCGCCCGAAAACGAAGGGATCTCCGGCTTTGAGACGCACGACGCGCCGTCCTTGTAAGCAGTAGGCGACGAGGAGGCGATCGATCTCTGATTGGGGGGTACTCGGTCGTCCGCCTCGCTTTCCGACGTTGAGACAAAGACAGTCGGACGAGACCCACTCTAACAGGCGATCGTCGGCGAGGGCGTCGTAAATCAAGACTTCGGCACGACGCAGTACGTCTTTTCCGCGAACGGTGAGATAGCCGACGTCACCGAGTCCCGCCCCGACGAGATACACGGTTTGGAGGGGGACTTCAGGGGAGGGAGGCGACAGCGAGTCGTCCGTGCGATCGCGGTGTTGTTGCATTGATTGGGATTAGCGGCGCACGGCTTTCCACGCAACCCATACTTGCCAGAAGAAAATTCCACTGACGACGAGGGTAAAGGCAATTTGAAAGTAAAAGTCGGGGCGCACGCTGAAGGCTTCGAGATTCCACATGGCGCGAGATGGCGATCGATTGCTGGATAAGTGTTGATGTGGAATTTTAAACTTATCGCGGTTCTTCAGGTTTGGGACTGTGCGATCGAGTCGTTTTAATTCCACAATATTCTTTGTATTTTAAAAGGTTATGACATTAAATTGCAAGTATTTTTGTGTCTCGAGTTGTGTCTCGATATTTTTTTGATTTTCAAAAGATTGTATTTTTTATAGTTTGTAACTGTCATTTGGCGAGATTTAAACGAAAATAGTAAATTAAAATCGATATGTATTTCAACAAAAACCAACGAACGAAAAATTAAGATTGGAGAGACTCGAACCTTGTTAGAATCCGGTCGATCTCGAACGGTTTGAGTCAGGCGACGAGACTGGATATCTGGCGGAGAGGATCTCGCAAACGCAGACAGACCCTCGGAAAAAATTGTTATCGTAAAAAGCTATCAGGTGAAACTCGAACATCTAAACACTCACAAATCCACGATTTCTCGACTTCAAACGCTTCATGGAAGACCGCTTGCAAGATTTACGTGCTGCTAACGCGATCGATATCGGAGACACCACCGTTCCCCCCGTTTCCCGCGTTCAACTCGAACTTCCCGTGGCGCGACTGGCCACGCAAACCCCGATTTCTCTCCCCGTCACCGTCGTAAACGGCTCCGAAACCGGGCCGGTATTGTGGCTGAGTGCGGCGATTCACGGAGACGAAATCAACGGGGTCGAAATCGTACGGCGAGTTCTCGATCGCGTGGTTCCCGAACAGCTTCGCGGTACCTTAATCGCCGTCCCGGTGGTCAACGTCTTTGGCTTTATCGAACAATCGCGATATTTACCCGATCGCCGCGATTTAAACCGCTCGTTTCCCGGTTCTCCGAGGGGGTCGTTGGCCTCGCGGCTGGCCAGTTTGTTCATGAAAGAGGTCGTCCACCACTCCACCCACGGCATCGACTTACATACTGCCTCAGACCACCGCACCAATTTACCCCAAATCCGCGCCAACTTGGACGACTCGGAAACCTATCGTTGTGCGATGGCGTTTGGCGTTCCGGTGGTGATTCATTCGACGATTCGCGACGGTTCGCTTCGCCAAGCGGCCACACAGCAGGGAATTCCGGTGTTGTTGTACGAAGCGGGGGAAGCCTTGCGCTTCGATCGCCAGGCCATCGAAGTCGGTGTCGAAGGGGTGTTGCGGGTGATGAACGCCCTACAGATGTACGAAACGCAACTGCACCCGTTACCCTTCGCCCCGGTGGAAGTGCGAAAAACCCAATGGATTCGATCGCCGATGGGGGGAATTTTGCTCCTGAACGTAGAATTAGGGCAAAAGGTAGTCAAAAAGCAAAAACTCGGCGTCATCGTCGATGTTTTCGGCAATATCGGCGCGAAAGTCGTCGCCCCCTGTCACGGGGCGATCGTGGGGATAACCCAGAATCCCCTAGTCAATCAAGGGGACGGTATCGTTCATATCGCCCATGTACCGGGTGATGAAGACAGTCACCTTTTACAGTGAACAGTGAACAGTGTTTCAGTCACCAGCCTTTTACAGTGAGCAGTCAACAGTGAGCAGTGAACAGTGGAGACAGTTGACAGTTTCTCCCCTGCTCCCCCTCTCCCTGTCTCCCCGTCTCCCTGTCTCCCCCTCTCCCTGTCTCCCCCTCTCCCTGTCTCCCCGTCTCCCTGTCTCCCCCTCTCCCTGTCTCCCCCTCTTCTAAGCCAACGCTTTCAGGAGGGCTTGGAATTTGAGTTGAATTTCGGCGAGCTCTTTTTCGGGGTCGGAACCGTGGACGATCCCCGCTCCGGCGTAGAGACGGGCGCGATCGCCGTCGAGGAGAGCCGATCGAATTCCCACGACGAACTCGCCGTTTCCATCGCCGTCTAGCCAACCGAGGGGGGCGGCGTAAAGTTGGCGATCGAACGGTTCCCATTGGCGAATGGCGTCGCAGGCGAGGGAACGGGGAACCCCCGCCACGGCGGGCGTCGGGTGCAGGCGTTCGAGAACTTGCAACGGATGTACGCCATCGGGAACGGTGGCTTGTACGGGCGTCCACAGATGTTGGATGTTGGATAGTTGCAACAGGCGCATCGGGGGAATCGGGTGCAAGGTCAAACCGAGGTCTTGCAGGTGTTCTTGGATGAAGTGCAACACCACTCGATGTTCGTGGAGTTCTTTGGGATTGCACAGCAGGCTGTTGGCGAGGTGGGCGTCGGCGGTGGTGGTGATGCCTCGGGGTGCAGATCCGGCCAGGGCGTCGGCGAGGAGTTCCCCGTCGCGAATTTGTAGGAGGCGTTCGGGACTGGCGCCGATAAACTGTTGGCCGCGACCGTTTCCGACGGCGAAGGTGTAGCAGTCGGGGTAGAGGTGACGTAGGTTGTTGAGGGTTCCGGTGAGGTTGTAGGGACTGCTGGCTTGCAGGTCGATGGCGTGGGAGAGAACGACTTTTTGAAGGGATTGGGTGGCGATCGCGTCGAGGGCTTTTTCGACGGATTGTTTGAAGCGATCGATATAGCGGAAGTCCGTTTGGCTGCGTTTGGGGGAACGCTGGGTCAGGCTGCGACATCCGAGCGATCGCAGGTCGCGCAAGACGCGCCAAATTTGACGGGTGAGGCGATCGAGGTTGCTGTTGGCGTCGAGACGGAGGTTGCAGACGGCGGTACTGTGGCGGCCGCGTCGAGAAATTTGCCAGCGAGGGAGGAAGACGGTCGCGGCGGGAAATGGGGCGTCGCGATCGCTGGTACGCTCGAAGAAGGTGAAGCTACAAAAAAAGCGCATTCCACTGTCGGGGGATTGGCTGTCTCCGCCCACAATGGCGCGATCGAGGCAGGTTTCGACAAATTCCCGCGCCACGTCAAAGCGGTTTTTGTCGTCTACGTTGAGATGACAGGCAGTTCCGACAGCCGCGACAGCGGTGTTTTGGTTGGGGTTTTCCAGGTAAAAAAGTTGTTCTCCGCCGTCGAAGAGGCGGGAAAAGGCCACCAGGGGATCGATCGCGGGCAGTTCCCACGACAGACTGATCCAGTGCGGTTGACATTTTTCAAGGGATCTTTTCTGACAATTGAAAAGAAATGCTTCGAGGTCTTGACAAGTTTGAAAAAGTTTTGTCGGATTGGGTTTAACTGCCATGAACCGGACGGATGTAAAGTTTTATTAAACTAAGAACGGCGTCCGACTGCTGCGAACGGGTCGCCAGTCCGGTAGGGGAGTTTGGCGCAGATGTCCCGTCAGACTCGCCGCCTGAGTACCAAATTACCACTGATACCTGAAAAACGCGGGGTTTAAGGGGGTCGAGGGAGGCGATCGCACCGGGGGAAAGAAGAAAGCACAGGTGTGGGTTTCAGACAGTTTGAGGGCTTTTTCCAAAGGTATCTACCGTTGGTTTAAGAACCATTGATAGAATACAAAAGACTTCAGAAAGCGAAAAATCAAAACAACTAAAATTCACAAAATGACAACGCTATCCGATCCTTCACAGGCTCCAAACACATCAAAACTCTGGTTTGCGGCTATCAAACCACCCATGTACACCGTAGCGGTGATTCCGATTTGGGTGGGGACGGCGGTAGCCGTTGCGGAAACCCATCGTCTCGAGGTGCGATCGTTTTCTACATTTTTAATTTCTGCCATTTTAATTCTTGCCTGGTTAAATCTCAGTAACGATGTGTTTGACTCGGATACAGGCATCGATAAAAATAAAGCTCATTCTCTGGTGAATTTAACGGGGAATCGATCGCTGATTTTTTGGATGTCTAACCTCTTTTTAGCGTTGGGGATTGCAGGGATTTTCGCCATCGCCGCGTGGCAGCGGGATCTCACCGTCCTCGAAATCGTTCTCGCCTGCTGCGCTTTGGGTTACAGCTACCAGGGGCCGCCGTTTCGCCTGGGATATCACGGCCTCGGCGAATCGATCTGTTTCGTCACCTTCGGACCGATGGCACTGGCGGCGGCGTATTACAGCCAAACCCAAAGCTGGGCGGGACTGTTAGCGAACCCACTGCCGTTTGTAGCCACTTCGACGTTCGTGGGACTGGCCACGAGTTTGATTTTGTTTTGTTCTCATTTCCACCAGGTCGAAGACGACTTGGCCGCTGGGAAGCGATCGCCCATCGTACGTCTGGGTACCGAACGGGGGGCGAAGGTGTTACCCTGGCTCAGCGGCACGATGTTCGGTGCGGTGGCGATCGCAGTGATATCGGGCAGCGTCTCGCCCTGGACGTTACTGTGTTTGGCAAGTCTTCCGCTGGCGGTGCAGTTAGTGCAGCACGTGGGGGAAAACCACGATCGCCCCGAACTCGTCAGTAACTGCAAGTTTATCGCCGTCAATTTGCACTTTGCCAGCGGCGTGTTGTTGGGATTGGGATTAGTCCTTTGACATCCTCTCCAACGCTCAGTGATGCAGAAAACTTTTCAAGATCGGGGGATTGACAAAATGTATAAAATATGTATTTAAGGCTTGCTGAAAAAGACGGTTTGTAAAGGAAGGGAACAGCGGATCTGGGAACAGGGAACAGTTTGGGGGATTGGCGATCGTTTAATTTCCGAAGGTGAGAAAGCGATCGGGCTAGGTCTGGAGATCTCCCCATACCTAAAATCTTGCACTTTTGTCGGCTCTAAAACGCAGGAACTCTTTCCAAGTCTAGCTTCTGGCTTTACTCAGCAAACCGTATTTAGACTCGAGCCAGATCCCCGGCAGCTCCAAGGCCGGGGATCTCCGGGATCTCCGGCAGCCATTTACCGATCTGGGATAAGGGGGTACGGTTGGCGGATTCCGTATGAGCTGTTGTTGGGTTTCGCGATCGCTCCACCTCTGGACGGCAGTGTTGCCGAAGTCTAACCTACCCCAGACTCATATTTTTACAAACGTGAGATTCCCCCCTTTGTCTCTCAAGATTCCTCCACGTAACTCGAGGCTTGTAAGCGAAACATCTGGGCGTAAAGTCCGTCGTTTTGCATCAGTTCCTCGTGACTTCCGACTTCGACGATGTGGCTGTTGTCGAGGACGACAATGCGATCGGCCATGCGAACGGTGGAAAAACGGTGACTGACGAAAAAGGTCATTTTTCCGGCGGTTAAGCGGCGAAAGCGATCGAACAATTCCGCTTCGGCGATCGCATCTAACGCCGCTGTGGGTTCGTCGAGAATCAAAATCGGGGCGGAACTCATAAACGCTCTCGCCATACCGATTTTCTGCCACTGTCCCCCGGATAAATCCGTGCCGCCGGAAAATATTTTTCCTAAAATCGTGTCGTAACCGTATTCGAGAGAATCGATGACTTCCGTTGCACCCCCGTCGGCGGTGGCTTGTTGGATGCGATCGCGATCGTCCCGTTTCGACAAATCCCCAAAGCCGATGTTGTCTTGGGCGGTGAGGCTGTACCGGGCGAAATCTTGGAAAATCACGCCGATGTTTTGGCGCAAGTCTTCCAGGGAAAAGCGATCGATCGCAATTCCGTCGAGGGTAATTTCGCCCTCGCTGACATCGTACAACCGCGTAATTAGCTTCAACAACGTGGTTTTTCCCGCCCCGTTTACCCCTACCAGGGCGATGCTTTCACCGGGTTTCACGGTCAAATTCAGATCTTGCAAGGTGGGTTTGGTGGCTTCGGGATAGGTAAAGCTGACGTTTCGCAGTTCTAACCCTTGCTGGATGGTCCGCGGAAACGGGGTCGGTTCGGGGGGATCGACCACCTGTGGCTGGAGGCTGAGAAACTCGAAATATTGGGACACGTAAAGGTTGTATTCGTAAGTCCCGGCGATGCTTTGCAAAATTTGCTCTAAGACAGATTGAGCTTGGGCAAACGCGCCGGAATACATGGTAAGGTCGCCGATGGAAATGCTGCCCTGTACTGTGCGGGCGATCGTCCAACCATACGCCCCGTAATAGCCCAACGTCGCCAAGGTTCCCGCGAAACCGCGCACGGTGGCGAAGCGTCGGGCTAAATGCGCCGATTGTCGGTTGAATGTCGATCGAATCTCCGTCCACTGACTCAGTAGGTATTCGCCCAAGCGAAACAGCCTCACTTCTTTGGCGAAGGTGTTTTGCGTCAATACTCGCTGTAAATAATCCGCCCGTCGTCCCGCTTGAGTTTGCGATCGCGACAGCCAAAACCGACGCCCGGAAAATCGGACGCCCACCCACAGAGCGGGGGCGGAAGTCAGCAACAGCAACAGCATCACCAGCGGGCTGAAACTCAGCAGCAAGGCGATCGAACTGAGAAAACTGACGATTTGCCCCAACAGGTTCGTCAACGTTCCCAACAGCCGCACGGGGTAGTCACTTCCGCTTTGTTGCGCTCGATTGAGGGTGTCGTGAAATTCGGGGAGTTCGTAGTGCGATAAATCCAGACGAACCGCCTGCTCGATTAACACGCGGTTGGCGTAAATTGAAAAGCGATCTTTGAGAACTTGCAGGGTGTAAACGTTGAGTTGGCCGGTGACTTCAAAGAGGAAATTCACGCCGAAGCGCAACCCCACTAAACTGAAAATTGCCATCCATTCGATGTCAGGTCGTCCGAGGCTGGCGACGATGCGATCGACCAGTAATTTCGTGACGTACAGTTCGGTGACGGGAAGCAAGCCCTGTAAGAACGTCACGGTCACGGAGGTCAGAAGATATCCCGGTGCGGCGTTCCACACCAGTTTGACGAGTCGCGGCGTGTTCGCCAGAACGCTGAAGAAGCCCGTGGAAAGGCTCGGACGGGGCGGCGGTGTGGTAGCTTCGGGACGGCGTTTCGGGGACATGGGGGGACGGCGATCGTTCTAGTCTTTCAGCTTAACGGGTTCTTAGGTTCCGTCGAGTCGCCGAGTTCTTCAGGCTAGAATCGAGGCATCTCTGAATCTCTATTTTGTTGTCGCGTTTGTATGTCCGACTCGTCTGCGATCGATCCCGACGAAATTCGTATTTGGCAAGCCAAAATCGAACAAGCCAACCGCAACAACCTGTTGTGTCATTGCAAAAGCTGCGATCGCGAATGGGTGTCGTCTCGTCGGGAACCTTGTTCTTGCGGGAGTCGCCAAGTCGAATCTATCGCCTGTTGGCAGTTTCCCGACGGTTGAGGCGATCGCTCGAATGAATTCCCAGGACGCGAGGCGCGAGGACGCTCGTTTAATTTGTCATGTTCGACCCAACTGTTGCGTTTTCCGACGCGAGCGATCGCACCCTTGTCATCGTTGACGGCGCGATCGCCAATCGCCAAACTCTCCTCTCCGGTCTCGATCCCCGCATCGAAACCGTCGTTCTCGACACCACCACCGACGGCCTCCAACAAATTTCTGAGGTTCTCGCCGATCGAAACGACCTCGACGCGATTCACCTGATTACACACGGAGACGCCGGACGCCTCCAACTCGGTAACGCGAGTCTCGACGGACATCACCTCGACGACTCCGCCGATATCCTCACTGACTGGGGAAACGCTCTCGACGCCGACGGCGATTTTCTCCTTTACGGCTGTAACGTCGCCGCCGGAACTCGCGGCCGCGAATTTATCGAAGCATTTGCCACCCTCACGAACGCAGATGTCGCGGCGTCGGACGATTTAACCGGATACGGCGGCGATTGGGACTTTGAAGTTCGTTGGGGCGATCTCGAAACAGCGGTGGCGATCGATCGCGTCACCCGAGACAACTACCGCCACAACTTCGCCACGATTCCCGTTCCCGCTGGAGACAAAACCGCCCTCATCGACGCGATCGCCCTCGCCAACAGCACTCCAGAAAACGACACCATCCAACTCGGGGGCGGAACCTACACCATCACCACTTCAAACAACGGTACGGGAGGAAACGGCGATAACGCCCTTCCGTCCATCGTTGATGTCGCCGTCGGGGGAACCCTCACTATCGAAGGCAACGATGCCACCATCGAACGGAGTAGCATTGAAGATTTTCGCCTGTTTCACGTCATCAACAACGGCGATCTCACCCTCAACGATCTGACCCTGCGCGGTGGTTCTAGCATCGTAGACGGCGGTGGTGCGCTGTTCAATCGCGGGACGGTGACGCTGGCGAACGTTACGATGACGGACAACGAATCGATCGATGATGGAGGGGCGATCGAAAACACGGGTAGCGGGACACTGTTCGTCGAGGACAGTCTCTTTTTTGCCAATATCGCGGCAGCTAACGGCGGGGCAATTTCCAACCGGGGAACGGCTAACATCTCGAACAGTGTCATCGAAGACAACGAAGCGGAATTTGGCGGCGGGATTTACGACTTTGGGGCAACGTTACGTCTGTTTAACAGTCAAATTTCAGACAACCAAGCCAGCGAGGACGGTGGTGGAATTTACAGCGAGATCGGCAGTGCGATCGCCATCTTCAACAGTGCGATCGACGGCAACGAAGCGGGATTCAGCGGTGGTGGTATCGCGATCGATTCGGGATTGCTGCAACTGCTAAACAGCACCGTATCGAACAACCGAGGTTTTGGGGGTGAAACGGGTGGCGGTGGATTGAATGCTTTTGATAGTACTGTCGAAATCACCAACAGCACGATTTCAGGCAATCAAATGCTGTCGTCTCCCACCTTTGGCGGCGGCATTGCCAACATTATCAGCACGCTTTCAATTCGCAACAGTACCATCGTCGAGAACGAAGCCACGGACTTTGGCGGGGGAATCGGCCTCGATGGTGGCAGTCTCGCGATCGCCAACTCGATCCTGGCCGGTAACCGCAATGCGACCGACGACGACGATATTGCGAGTTTTTCGACGCTTCCGCCCGGAATCAGTTTGGGATTCAATCTCGTTGGCATCGATCCGGAAGGGGTTTTCAACGCGATCGGCGATCGCGCGGGAACTGCGATCGCTCCGCTCGATCCTCTTTTGAGTCCGCTTCAAGACAACGGCGGGCCGACGCTGACTCACCTTCCCCTCGACGACAGCCTCGCCATCGACGGTGGAAACATCGCGTTGGCGATCGATCCGACGACCTCGCAACCGCTTCTTATCGATCAGCGGGGATTTCCGCGTCTGGCGGGATCGGCGATGGATATCGGATCGGTGGAAGTGCAAACTGGCGACGCGATCGCCCTCGTCGAATCGGCGGGAAATACTCGCTTTCGCAGCGGTTACGGTTTCGATACCTACGAAATCCAACTTCTGCTGTCTCCGTCTGAGGACGTGACCGTGACTTTGTCGGCGGATACTCTGACCTTCGATGCTTCGCAACTGACGTTTACCCCAGCAAATTGGAACGTCCCGCAATTGGTTACAGTCACCGCACCGTTAGAGACGGCTGCGGGAACCTTCGCAATTACTCACACCGTCACCAGCGAAGATTTAGCCTTTGATGGTCTTTTCCTCGAGGACGTTTCTGTCACCGTGACAAATCCCATGAGTTTTCCGGGGGAGGATGTCGCGATCGACGAGGCTTCCATCTTAGGATTTAGCGAGGGAGACGACGCGATCGCCGGGAGTAACGGCCGCGACGATCTCTATCTCCGTGGGGGAAACGACGCCGCCTTCGGGAACGGGGATGTCGATCGCCTTTACGGTGGCGACGACGACGACTATCTCAACGGCGGTGAAGCGACGGACTATCTCAACGGTGGACTCGGCGACGACGACCTCGATGGAGAGTCTGGGATCGACGTTCTGTTTGGCGGTGAGGGAGGCGATCGCCTGCGAGGGGGAGCAGATATCGATTGGTTGTTCGGCGGACTCGGCGACGACGAGTTAATTGGCGGTTCGGGGAGCGATATCCTCAGCGGCGGCGACGGAAACGATATCTTCGTTCTCGAACGCAACGGCGCACCGGATACGATTAACGATTTCCAGGTGTTACAGGACAAACTGAGTTTGACCAACGGTTTGAGGTTTGAGGATTTGGAATTCGTGCGACAAGTCGGTTCTAATTCACAACTCGAAACTCTGGTTCGCGACGGGGTGACGGGAGAGGCGATCGCGATTTTAGTGGGAATTAATCCTTCGTTTTTGTCGGAAATTGATTTTATTTGAAGCCGGTAAACCTAACATTGCTTCGATCGGTCTCACCACAGAGACACAGAGAACACAGAGTTGGATTTAGTCTGGTGGGCAATGCCCACCAGACTCTTTCAAGAGAGTTCGGGATCGAGTTGAATTTTCCGATCTTTTACAGCCCATAAATTTTCTAAACAGTGGGTGCTGCTGTCTAGATCCCCGGCATTTTCAAAATGCCGGGGATCTCATAAAGATCTCATAGAAAAGATCTCATAGAAGATTTATTTTTATGATTTAAAACTTTTTTACACGATGTTTTTCGTAATACTGTTGGTGTTCTTCTTCGGCGAGATAATAGTCTTTTGCAGGTTCGATAAACGTAACAATATCTCGATCGAACTTCTGAGATTGTTGTAACTTTAGCTTCGATTGTCGGGCGATTTTTTCTTGCTCGGGAGTATGATAAAAAACGACCGATCGATATTGGTCGCCGCGATCGGGACCTTGACGGTTTAAAGAGGTGGGATCGTGAATTTCCCAAAAAACGTTTAACAAGTCCTCGTAAGAAACGAGATCTGGATCGTATTCAACCTGTGTCACTTCCGCGTGTCCCGTGATTCGAGCGCAAACGTCTAAATAGCAGGGATTTGGGAAATCTCCACCCATATATCCCACAGAGGTCGAAACAACGCCGTTAACGCGACGAAATGCTGCTTCGATACCCCAAAAACAGCCCGCTCCAAAGGTCGCAATTTCAGTCATGTTGTCCTCACTCTGGTATGGCATCGAGTCCTTCGGCGATCGTATACCCTGCCATCGCCAACAGCAAGAACCGAAAGAGTAAATTCACCCAACGTTCGGGAAGTTTGGGTAAGACGCGCGTTCCCAACTGAGCGCCGAGAATCCCGCCAACGCCGAGAGACACACCTTGCAACCACAACACGTTCCCCTGAATTCCGTGGCGCACTAATCCCGAAATCGCAATCAAGACGATCGCTCCCAAACTGGTACGAATTGCGAATTTGATCGGTGACTGTAACAGTAGCATTTGCAAGGGAACCATCACCAAACCGCCGCCAACCCCAAACAATCCCGACAACAACCCCGCTAAACTGCCAATTCCGATTGTTTTGACACGATACTGATGTTGCGTGGAAATATCCTCGAGTTCTTGCGTCGCCAGGTAACGGCGCAATCCCATTAAGTAAATTGCCGCAAGTTGCAACGCAGCAAAGCAAAAGGCCAAAATCGCAGCAGGAAGCTGGTTTCCTAGCCACGCTCCCACCTGTGCCAAGGGAATTCCACCCAGCGCCAATCCCAACGACACTGTAAGGTTGAGATCGCCAGTGCGCCAATTTCGCACGCTTCCCGAGGTGGCGCTGAGAACGACCCCCACCAAACTCGTCGCCGTCGCTTGCAAGATCGTCAAGCCACCCACCATCAACGCGGGAACCATGAGCAAGCCGCCGCCAATTCCCAAAACACCTGCGGCGATTCCGGTGAAGATTCCCACCAGCAGCAATGAAAGCAGTTCGATCGACATTCAATTGACAAGAGTGGATGTACGCGATTTGTTCCTCTCATCATCTCATCATCCCATCACCTCAACTTCCCCTCTCCCGATGCGGCGCGAAAGACTTGTTCGGCGAAGGCGGGGTTTTCTGCCATGCGCTGGAATAGCTTGGGCATTTCTCGATGGTGCTTTTTCAGAAACTGCTCGTATCGCTGCGGTGTGCGTCCCGCTAGAAACACGAGGGACTCTTCGTCTAACTCTAAATGTTGAGCGATCGAGCGGATCACGTCTTCTTTGGCCGCGTAGTCGGCGCGATCGTTCTCTAACTTCGATAAATACGTGAAATCCACGCGCAGCATTTTCGCTAACTCGCGCTGAGACAAGCCTAAATCGGTGCGCGCGCGGCGAATGACGGTTCCAAAGCTTTCTTCCACGGTTGGCTCCTCTTCTGTACAACTCGGTCGAACGACAGGCGATCGCATGACGCCTAACGGAGTGCGTTGAGGTCGATCCTCCTTCCTACGCGCATTTTAGCGAATGCTTGACAAAAAAATCAACGATCGCTATACTGAATTTAGTTGATTAAAAAGTCAACTCACGCGAGAACGACGCAGCAGACTGTCAGGTCAGACGTTCTCACTGCGCCTGGCCTGACTTTTCCGAAACATCCTGCGTTATCCCACCAACCGTTCCCAACCGGAGGTTTCCAACCGTGACTCAAGCGTCTTTCGACAACAAATCCCAGTTACTCGAGCAATTCCAACAGGTTTTGGCCGAACGCAAGCGTCAGGAGTACCGTGTCGCCACCAAAGAAGAAGAAGCCGAAACTCAGAAAAACCGAGAACTCCTCGAAATTGCCTCCACCTACACCCCAGACAGCATCGTTCGCGGCTTTGCGGACTTACAACTGGAGTTCGACACCACCGTTACCAGCCTCGCCGATCGCCTCGAAACCGAAGCCAAGAAACTGGACGAACTCCGCAAATCCATCGAAATCGAAACTGAGACCCTACAGCAGTTGCAAAAAGTCGGTATCGTCGCCGACGCGTTGCACCTACTGCGCCGGGAACACCAAGAACAACGCCGCGCCTTGGAAGACAAACTGGCGCGTCAGCAGGAAGCCTTGGAAAAAGAACGCACTCAAACCCGCAAAGCCTGGGAAAAAGAACGACAAGCCTTCGAGACGCAGGTGGCGGAAACCGAGGCAATGTTGCAGAAACAGCGGCAACAGGAAGCGGCTGACTTCCAATACGAGTTACAACGCCAACGGAAAATCGATGCCGACGAGTACGAACGCCAGCGTCGGGAGTTGGAAGCGCAACTGTCGCAACAAAACCGCGAAAAAGAGAAAGATTGGACAGAGCGGGAAGCGTTTTTAAGCGATCGCCAAGAAGAATTTGACGAGAAAAAACAGCGCGTTGCCACCTTCGAGGCAGAGTTGCAACAAGCCTTCGATCGCGCCAAGGAAGAGGCGATTCGCAAGGTCAATCGAGATGCGTCAGTGAAGGCGAATTTAGTCGAGAAAGAGTGGGAAGGTCTTCAACAAGGTTACGAGGTTAAAATTTCGGCATTAGAGACGACGATCCAGCGTCAAAACGAGCAAATTGCTGAAATTTCGGCACAGTTACAAGCTGCCGCTCAGCAATCTCGAGAGTTAGCAATTCAGGCGTTTGGCAATCGTTCTTAATGGCTGTAGGTTGAGTCGAACGAAGTGAAATCCAACCGTCAGATTTCTTTGAAAAATCGAGGAAGTTAACGCGTGAATTTTTCAAAACCTTCGTTCGGTATAAGTTGAATCGAACGGAATAAAATCCAATAGCCAAACTTCTTTCGAGAGTTTCGTTCTGTTGGGTTTCGTTTCACTCAAACCAACCTACAAAAAATTACTGAATTTTTTGCAAATTCTTCATTCTTTGAGGTTAGAACTGTGGTCAATTCTCGCAACACCAAATCAGAAATTCTCGCTGCATACAAAGAACTTCAAAAAGAAAAGAAATCGTTGGAGGCTAAATTCAAACAAGGCACGAAATCTCAGTCAGAAAATTCTACCCCGTCAACGGTCGAATCCAATCGCACTCGAGCTTCTGCAAAAACCGAACAGGAACGGATGCAAGACACTATCGCACAGTTAACCGGATTGAAGTTGGGATTTGGCAGTTCGGTGAGCCAGCTTTCCGAACAGCTTACCCGCGAAGCCTCGCAGTTGGGAGAGGTTCAAAGTCAAGTTTCCGAAGCGATCGCTCGCCTGACGCAACTGTACGATCTCTCAGATATCCAAGACGAGACGCTCGACAACTTGATTCGCGAGTACGAAGAGAGTAAAAAACAGTTTTCCGATGTGTTTGAAACAGAACGGGAAACTCTAGAACAAGCATTTTTTGAAGAAGAAACGGCGTGGCAGAAAGAACGGGAAGATCGCCACGAAGCGATCGCAGAACGCAATGCAGAGTATCGTAAAGCCTGCGAGCGAGACGAGCGAGAGTATCGTTACGATCGCGATTTACAACGCCAGACAGACGCTGAAGCATATCAGCAGCAGCAAGCAGAGTTATATCGCCAACTCGACGAAACTCGCCAACAGCAAGAAAAAGCTTGGGAAGACCGGGAAAAAGCAATTTCCGAACGCGAAACTGAGTTTGAAGAAGTGATGGCGAAAGTCGAAGCGTTCCCGGCGGAGAAAGAAGCACAGATCGAACGCGGAAAAGAAGTCGGACGCAACATCGCGATCGCTCAAACGAAGGCGAATGCAGAGTTGCGGCAGAAAGAAATTGAGGGTGAAAAGCAGCGGTACGAGTTGCAAGTTCGAGCGTTGGAAGAAACGATTCACGATCGCGAGATTCGCATTGCCAATTTGACGCAGCAGTTAGAAACCACCCTCAAGCAAACGCAAGAGTTGGCAGTCAAGGCGATCGAAGGTACGGCAAACGATAAATCTTTGCAAGCGGTGAAAGATATTGCGTTAGAACAAGCTAAAAACCAGCAACGTGGGAAGTAAGCGATCGCACCTATCCGATCGATCTAACTGACTGAAAGAACGCGATCGCTCTGAGTCTCGGCATCTTCAAGATGCCGAGATTTTTTTGAGTAGTTTTGAATTGTAAATTTCAAGTAGGAGTCTCGAAAACAAACACGAAATCGATCTGTTTTAATCGTTGCGAAATCGCTTTGAAGGAACGCGATCGGTAAAAATGCTGAAAATGCGATCGGCTAAAATAAGGAAAGCGCAAGGGGCTTTCCAACGCCGATCGGATCGAAATATCGTGTGACGTTAGCTTAGAATTTGGGAGTCGGATCGCTATGACGATCGAAGACGAAGAACTGCAAGGCATCTTTAAAGAAGCAAGCGAAGAAGAGTTAAGAAATATTAAGGATGGCTTGTCTGTATGGCAGCAGCATCCCAGCGATCGCAACGTTCTCGAAGATCTATTAAGAAACGTTCATTCCCTCAAAGGCAATGCGGGAATGCTGGGTCTCAAAGACCTCGCCATGCTGACGAACCAGTGGGAACACGTTCTCGAAACGCTCAAACAGAGCGACACTTCCCCGTCAGAAGATGTATTTGCACGACTCCAGCAAGGTCTCGAAGCGATCGAAAAACTGGTAAACGAGGCCATTACCGGCGAACCTTCAGGCGTACAAACCTTCTACGTCTTAGCGGCTTTGATGGGAGGACACGCCTCGCCGCCGCCTCCCTCTGACGACACCCCCGAAACGCTGCCAGAATCTCCACCGCCTCCGCCAGCGTCCCCGAGTCCTCGGGTTTCCCACAGCGATCCCAGCCAGACGTACCTCGACGACGAGGAACTCCGTCAAACCTTCCAAATTGCCAGCGAAGACCACCTACAAAAACTCGACGACGGACTGCTACATCTCGAACAACATCCCGACGATGGCGATCGCCTCGACGACATTTTGCGAGAAATCCACAGTCTCAAAGGCGATGCGGGAATGCTAGGCGTCGAATCCGTAGCGCAACTGGCTCACCTCTGGGAGCAGCAACTCGCACCAGTTAAAGAGAAAACCCTCGATCTCTCGCCGCAACTGTTCGATCGCCTGTACGGGGGCTTAGACGCGATCCGCCAGTTCGTCAACAACGCCGTGAGCGGAGAAGTCGGGTCGCTATCCCTCGAAACCGCGTGCCATGTATTGCGGGGTGAGGAACCGCCCGTTTCGACGCCCGACCCATCCCCGACCGAACCCGCGACGCCGCCACCCTCCTCGACCGAACCCGCGACGCCTTACATCGAGGACGAAGAACTCCGTCGAACCTTCAAACTGGCCAGCGAAGACCACTTACAACAACTGTACGACGGTCTGCTGCACCTCGAACAGCATCCCGACGATCGCGATCGCCTCGACGACATTTTGCGAGAAATCCACAGTCTCAAAGGCGATGCGGGAATGTTAGGCGTCGAGAACGTCGCACGTCTCTCCCACGCTTGGGAACACCAACTCACACCCGTTAAAGAGGGAAAAACCGACCTCACCGACGACCTCTGCGATCGCCTGTTTCGCGACCTCGACACCATCCGCCAACAGATTAGCGATGCCGTCACCCCTCCTCTAGAGCGACCGGATTCCACCTCAAACGGCTCCTCAGACACCGCCTCAGCGGCCGACGATCGCACCGTCCCTTCCGGCGAAATCCCGTATATCGAGGACGACGAACTCCGCCATACCTTCCGCATCGCCTGCGACGACCACTTACAACAACTCGAGGACGGATTGCTGCATCTCGAAGAGCATCCCGACGATCGCGATCGCCTCGATCGGGTTTTGCGAGAAATCCACAGCATCAAAGGCGATGCGGGAATGTTGGGGATCGACACCATCGCTCGACTAGCCCACGACTGGGAACAACACCTCGTTCCCATCAAACAGGACAACGTCCCGCTAACCCCCCAACTGTGCGATCGCCTCTACCGAGAATTAGACAGAATTCGCCAACTCGTCAACGAAGCCGTAACCGGCCGTTGGAGTCCAGTCGAACCCGACACCGCCGTCGATCGCCCTAACATCGGCCCGCAGTCCCCAACCCAAACCGCCGCGAGCGCTCCTGCACCCGCTGCGACCTCCCCCAAACCGTCGTCTGACAGTTCCCCCAACGGCAACGTCCAAAACGATCTAGACGGAAACTATCGCATCGATACCATCCGCGTCGCCACCCACAACCTCGACGCCTTGATGACCCAAGCCGGAGAACTCACCGTCACGAAAATTCGCATCGCTCACCGACTGTCCGAAATCGAAGAAATCGTCAGCCTCTGGGAAGAGTGGAGTCGCGACACCAACGCCTCGCGGTTTCTGTGGGAAGAGTTCCGAGTCAACGGTCGCGAAAACGGAAACGGAACTCGGGCTAACGTTCTCGAACAGATGCAGTCGTTTCAGCAACTGTCCCGCGATCGTCTCGAACGCATGGGAAACCTGGTCAACCGCCTGCGAAACGCCATCGCCGAAGATACCGCGCGACTCGATACTATTTCCGACGAAATTGAAGACGGCGTGCGGACGTTGCGACTGTTGCCGCTGTCGACGATTTTCAACCTGTACCCGCGTTTGGTGCGAGACTTAGCGCGATCGCAAAACAAAAACGTTCAACTGTCGATTTGGGGAGGAGACACCCGCGCCGACAAGCGCATCCTCGAAGAGATGAAAGATCCCCTCACCCATATTATTCGCAACGCCATCGATCACGGCATCGAACTGCCTGAAGAACGGGTGAGGCTGGGAAAACCCGAACGCGCGACCGTGACGCTGCGAGGATATCAAACTGCCAGTACCGTCGCGATCGAAGTCTCCGACGACGGCCGGGGATTGGATCTCGAAAAAATTAAGAAAACCGCCCTCAAAAACGGCGTGTGTCGTCCCGAAGACTTAGAAACGATGACGCCGAACCAAATTCAATCGCTGATTTTCATGCCCGGATTTTCCACGCGATCGTTCGTTACGGAAGTCTCGGGGCGCGGCGTGGGGTTAGACGTCGTCCACGCTAATGTCGAACGGCTCAAAGGCTCGATTCAAGTCGAATCCGAACCCGGAAAAGGCTGTACCATCCGACTGCACTTGGGGACGACTTTAGCCACCGCCCACGTGCTGCTCGTCGAAGTTAACGGACAACCTTACGCCTTGCCAGTCGAGTTCGTGCAGACCGCTTGTACGATCGACCCAAGCGATATTTTCGCCATCGAGGGTCGAGAAACAGTTCTCTTCGGCGATCGCCCCATTTCCGTTGCGACGTTGGCAGACTTGTTAGAACTCCCAGAAACTTCGGCAAAGCGCGAGGCGCGATCGAGCGCTCTGTCCTGCATTATTTTGAAAGTCGGCGACGATTGGCTCGGGGCGATCGTCGATCGCCTCATCGACGAACAAGACGCCATCCTCAAACCCCAAAGCAAACTACTCGCTCGCGTTCGCAACGTTTCGGGGGCGACGATTTTGGGAACCGGAGAAGTTTGTATCGTTCTCAACCCCGTCGATTTAGTCCAGTCGCTACATAGCACCCGCCGCTTGTCTGCACTGACACGAGATACGACTTCCGTATCGGTCGCCTCCGAAGACATCGGTGTCGAACCTCCCGAAGACCGACCTCGAGCCGTCGTGTTGTTAGTCGAAGATTCCATCACCACTCGCACCCAAGAAAAACGGATTTTAGAAGCGGCGGGTTACGAAGTCGTCACGGCCGTTGACGGGTTAGACGGGTACAACAAACTTCGCGCCCAGCCGTTCGATGCCGTGGTGTCCGACATTCAAATGCCCAACCTCGACGGTCTCGAAATGACCGAACGGATTCGATCGCACCAGCAGTACAGCGAACTTCCCATCGTCCTCGTCACCTCCCTGGGAACCGACGAAGACCGCCGCAAAGGGGCTGAAGCAGGAGCGAACGCTTATATCACAAAAAGCAGTTTCGATCGAGAGGTATTAGTTGAAACGTTGAGGCGTTTAGTATAGATTTTCGATCGCAGTGGGGTTTCAAACGTATCGTTTCGCTTTCGAGAATCTGTTAAAAACTGTAAACTTGTAGAGTGAGCAAGGTTTGTCTTGCCACTTCTCAAGCGATAAAACACTGTTTTCAAAAGTTGTTTGAAAAATCGATCGCGCTGCTCGCCGTTCCTTTCAAAAGATGCCTATTCGCGTTCTCGTTGCTGAAGATTCCCCCGTCGTTCAAATCGTTCTCAGGCGAATTTTTGCAGGATGTGACGATATCGAACTCGTCGGTATGGCACGCACGGGAAAAGAGGCGTTAGACCTCTTACCTCGGGTACGCCCCGATGTCGTCTGCACCGATCTCCATATGCCCGAAATGGACGGATTAGAACTGACTGAAGAGATTATGGCAACGATGCCCCGTCCGATTCTCGTCTTGAGCGCCTCGGTGCAAGCCGAAGATACTCAAAACGTATTTCAGGTACTCAACGCCGGGGCGGTGGACGTTTTACCCAAACCCATCGACAGTTCCGTGGGTAACTGGGACGATTTAAAACACGAACTCCTCATGAAAATTCGGATTTTGTCTGGGGTGGCCGTGTTTACCCACCGACGACGGACGACGCCTGCGGTAAGGGTTCCGACGATAACTCGCGAAGAACGCCAGCGTGCTTATCAAATCTTGGTGGTGGGAGCGTCTACGGGCGGACCGCAAGCGTTACTGTCAATTTTATCGACGATTCCGCACAACTTTCCCGTTCCCATCGTCTGCGTTCAACATATTAGTCGGGGATTTTTACAGGGATTGGTGGCGTGGTTGAATTCAGAAACCAAAATTTCCGTCGAAATTGCCTCGGCTGGCGCGATCGCCCGGCCGGGAACGGCCTATTTTCCGCCTGAAGACAAACATTTAATCTTCGATCGTGCCGGCCGTTTTGGGTATTCTAACCTGCCGCCTCTGTCGGGACATCGCCCGTCGGTAACGGTTTTGTTCGAGTCTGTCGCTCGGTGTTACGGTCGCCGTTCTGTGGGCGTTTTGTTAACAGGAATGGGGAAAGATGGTGCGATAGGAATGTTAGAAATCGAACGCAGCGGCGGATTGACGATCGCACAAGACGAAGCCAGTAGCGTCGTGTTTGGGATGCCGAAAGAGGCGATCGCACTCAAAGCAGCACACTACGTTCTGCCGTTAAACGAGATTTCACCGCTGTTGTTACAACGGGTGTTTCGCTGACTGTAATTCGATCGTTTGAATCCACAATTTGAATGATTTCAATTTTAAAACTTCAAGCTTCAATAAATTATCTAGCGACTCTAAATCAGTGGTGTGAAAAAGAAAAAAGGGAATCGGGAACGGGTTACGAAGGGTGCATCTCACTTTCGTAGAACGACCCCTCCGCCTTCGGCACCTCCCCTTAGTAAGGGGAGGATGGGTGGGGTTCCGGGTGCAAAAGTGAGATGCACTGGGTGCATCTCACTTTTGTAAAAATATAAGTCTGGAGTCGGTTGGACTTCGACAACGCTGCCGTCCAGGGGTGGAACGGAGTGGAGTCCAACAGCCGATCGATCGAGGAGGTCAGCCTTAGTGGTGCAGAAAAGTCCTGAAACCCTTGTTAGAACAGATATCGCCGTATTAAAGGGTTGGCCGCAAAATCCCAGATCGGTAAATGGTTGCCGGAGATCCCCGGCATCTTGGAGATGCCGGGGATCTGGCTCGAGTCTCAATACAGATTTTATGTGTTTTGTCAATCCTAGATCTCGAAAAGTTTTCTGCACCACTTAGGTAGGTCAGCTCGTATCCGATGAACTTACATTTTTGAGATGCACCCATTACGAAGCCATCAAGCCTGAAACGAGCAAGTCAAGAACAGCATCTGTTTGTTGTTCGATCGTTTCAGAACTCAAAAGCTCTCTGTCAGGCTCGAGATACTTTAAATTTTCATGAGCGTCGAAGTAAAACGAACAAATTCCCAAAATATTAATTGCAGTTAAAAAGGGATCGACTTTACGAAAAACTCCCTCATTTATTCCTTTTTCTAACAATTTTACAATAGATTGAAATCCTTCTTGCCACCCAGTCTGCTCGCCGTAGCGCCCTTGGTTTTGCAATGCTTCTTGAAACCAGAGCATCCCATGCCATCGGTTTTTAGACTCAAATTTTATATAGCTACGAACGATAGACTCTAAAGCCTGTTCGACAGGTTGTTGTTCGATATCGATCGCTTCAAACGATTCGTTAATTTCTAGAACGAGCTGATTTAATACAGCCTGATACAGTGTTTTCTTATTTTTAAAATAATAACAAATCATCGCTTTAGTCACACCACTGCGCTTCGCAATATTTTCAGTTCTCGCCCCAGATAAACCATACTGGGCAAACTCCTCGATTGCAGCCGAGAGAATGTTGGCTTTCGTGACTTCTGCATTCCGGCTTTGCTTTTCCTCGTTGTGCTTGGGGGTGAAGCGGGGTGTTTTCGGCATGGTTGCAACCCAATCGGCAAATCAGACTCCTCTATCTACTTTAATCCTTGACATCCATCTATAGACCTTGCTACGCTAACTAAACAGTTGTTTAATTAAAATCCACAGGTTATGAAACCTATTCTTCCAGGAGCGCCTTGGCTAGTCGCTCACCGCTCGATGCTGGGCGTTAATCGTCCTTATCCGCTCACCTTGAACGGTCGAGATTACGTACTCTGGCAAAATACATCGGGGGAAATCTCTGCGCTGAGTAATATTTGCCCTCACATGCAAGCTCCCTTATCGAAGGGGTGGATTTGTCAAGAGCGCAACACGATCGCTTGTCCGTTTCACGCACTAGAGTTTGACGGTTTGGGGCGACTTTTTCGAGATGGAGAATTGAGTCGAACGTCTTTCATCGAACCGCTAAAATTAATTGTTGACGGCGATTTCATCTGGACTTACGGCGGCTTTCAACCTCAACTCCCAGTTCCCGACCTACATCAAAAAGTTGCAAACGATTACGATTTCTTGGGTGTAACCGCTCAAAAAAGCATTCAGAGCGATTTTCTAAGCTGCCTGAAAATCAACTACGACCACAACCATCAAAATGGAACGCATCGAGAGTTTTTTAAGTGCAAATCCTGTCGATCTGAGTTCATCGAAAAAGAAGGCATTTATGCCAAGGTTTCACAAGTCGTCGAAAAAGATGACTATACACCAGAAGAGATCGCAGAAAACCCCATGTTGGGCGCAATTCCAGATGTGATGAATAATTTTCTGGAATATGTCTTTCCCTCAACTCAGTTTTTCTGCTTGCAGTCGCCAGAAGTACAAACCTATCAAGGACATATCCTGTACCCCGAGACTGAAAATCGAACTCAAACGTTTATTTTGCTGTATGCAAAATTCAGCGATCCGAGCTTAAAACCAGTCATGAAAGACTCTTTACTTCACGCCGCTTCGATTGTTGTCCAACAAGATACACAATGTTTAGAAAGCTTATATCCCCGGCAAACACCCAAAATTCATCTACCCAATGAAGACATCATGGTCTATGCAGAAGCACTTTATAACAACTGGGAGGGTGCGCCAGTAATTTAACAAAAAAAATCAACAAAAAAATCAACAAAAAAACCGGCTTCTCAAAAGAAACCGGAAAAGTCACCACGGGAAAAACTGTGTCAAAGCAGGCATTTACCGCTTAAAACCACTCAGCATGGAAAAACTCACCGCGCGATTTGTCCGTGCGTTCGTAAGTGTGAGCGCCGAAATAGTCTCGTTGCGCTTGAGTGAGGTTTTGCGGAAGTCGTTCGCGACGGTAGCTGTCGAAATAATCGAGAGAGGCGCTAAACGCAGGAACGGGAATCCCCAAGCCATTCGCCGCCATCAACACTTCTCGCCAAGCGGCTTGGCGATCGAGAATGGTTTGTTTGAATTCCGGCGCGAGCAGCAAATTCGCCAAATTGGGATTTTCATCGAAAGCACGTTTGATTTTATTCAAAAATCCCGCTTTGATGATGCAGCCGCCTTTCCAAATTCGCGCGATTTCGCCCAAATCGAGGTTGTATTCAAACTCCTGAGATGCCGTTCCGAGCAGCGCCATCCCTTGGGCGTAAGAACACATTTTCGAGCAGTAGAGCGCGTCGCGAACCTTGTTGATAAACCCTTGCGTGTTACCGTCGAACTTCCCGCCGGGGCCCGCTAGTTCTTTGGCTGCTGCCATCCGTTCGTCTTTATAGGCTGACATGACGCGGGCGTTCACCGCCGCCGTGATAGTGGGAATGGGAACTCCGAGTTCTAAGGAACTCACCACCGTCCAGCGTCCCGTTCCTTTTTGTCCGGCGGCATCCAAAATCTTATCAATGAGGAAGCCGTCGCCCATATCGTCTTTTTTCTTGAAAATATTGGCGGTAATCTCGATCAAAAACGAATCGAGTTCTTCGGTTTCGTCCCACTCGGCGAAGACATCGTGAAGCTGCTCGTTCGTCAACCCGAGAACGTTTTTCAAGAGATCGTAGGCTTCGGCAATCAACTGCATATCGCCGTATTCGATGCCGTTGTGAACCATCTTGACGTAATGCCCCGCGCCTTTGGGGCCGATGTAGGTGACGCAGGGGCCGTCGTCGACTTGGGCGGCGATTTTCGTGACGATGGGTTCGATCGCCTCGTAAGCTTCCCGCGTTCCGCCAGGCATCAAACTCGGGCCGTTGAGAGCGCCTTCTTCACCACCGCTGACGCCCATTCCAATAAAGCGCAACCCCGCCGCTTCGAGATCGGCCACGCGGCGATCGGTATCTTCGTAGAGCGAGTTTCCGCCGTCGATAATCATATCACCGGGTTCGAGGAGCGGTTTGAGTTGCTCGATAACCGCATCGACAGGTTTACCCGCCTTCACCATCAGCAGGATTTTTCGGGGGCGTTCGAGGGACGCGACGAATTCTTCGAGGCTGTGAGCGGGTTTGACGTTCTTACCTTGGGCGCGATTTTCCATAAACGCCGTCGTTTTCTCAGTCGTGCGGTTGTAGACAGCCACGGAAAAGCCGTTGCGCTCGACGTTCAGCGCCAGGTTTTCACCCATTACGGCGAGACCGATGACGCCAAAATTCTGTAAAGCCATATATATCGTTTCAACTCGACTGTTTGGGATGTTTCGATGCTTCGATTCTTTGTTCAGGGTAGCCCGATCCCCCTCAGAAGATGGGGAAGAAGATGTTAAGAGTGGAGGAGGGGGAGAGGGGGAGAGGGGGAGAAGGGGAGAGGGCGAGAGGGGGAGAAGGAAGAAACTGTCAACTGTCTTCACTGTTGACTGCTCACTGTTGACTGTTCACTGTAAAGGGGGAGACGCTTCTGCGTTATCAATTATCAATTGTCAATTGTCAAATCCATCTGACCTGTAGAATAAAGCAGTAGAGAGATTTAGGGGTTAACGACGTAATGCTTGCCTATCTGCTTGCTGTTGCCGTTGGTTTGGGCAGCTTTATTCTCTTTATGGCAGCTTTCTTTTTCCCAGAGGTCTACCGAAAGGGAGATTTCGTCTGGAGTGGCGTAGGGTTTTTCTACGCTCTGGTGCTGTGGTTTTGCGCCGGACGCTTCACGGGGGCGGTGCTACTCGGTCAAACCGCCAGCGTCACACTCATCGGTTGGCTGGGGTGGCAAACGCTACGACTGCGTCGGGAGGTGACACCTCGCGATCGTCAAACGCCGACGGATGCTTTGGAGGAAAAAGCGTCGGAACTGCTGTCTCGAGAAACACCTCCTGCTACGACACCGCAAGCTGAGGAACCTGGCGAAACAGAGTCGCCTTCGGCTGAAACGAAGGAAGCTGCGGAGGAGGCGATCGCGATGCCTGAAGCGCCGGACGCGACGGAAACACCGGAATCGACGATCGCAGAAGCCGAAGACACGACGCCTGAAGCCCCGTCTGAAGGTGCGACGGCGAAGGACGAAGATGTGCTTGAAGGGGAAGACACCGCCAAACCCGAAGTGAAGACCCCCGAACCGACTGCTCTTTCAGCCAGTCAAGCCAAACCAGGGCTGTTCGGGAGAATTGGCAGTTTGTTTAGTCGCGTTAAGCCCCAACCGTCTCGATCGCCTGTTTCCCAACCGAGTTCGGAGAAACCCCAGGTTGAATCTACTGAGGAGCCGTTTGAAACTGACACTGGAGACGAGACACCTCAAGAGACTTTTCTGCAAGACAGGTTGGAAAGCGAAACCTCTGCGGCGGACAGTTCGGAGACCGAACCCGTTACGGAAGACGAGGTGAAGGCAGATTCGACGGTTGAAGAGGGAATTGAGGACGAGGAGAGCCAAGACACTTCTGAAATTGACCGATCGCCCGAGGCCGTGTCTGAACCTGAAGATACAGTCGAAGCGTCAGTGGAAGACGTGTCTGAAGTCGAACGACCTGACGCCGCTGAAGTGTCCGACGCGGGTGCAGATACAGCCGAATCGAAAACCGCCGAAATTCCCGAGGCCGAGGATATGACGGACGAGTCCGACGATATCGAAGTTCGGGAATCAGAAGAGAGTACCGATCGCGATGACGAGGAGGACTCGCCTAAGCCAGAAAAGTAAAGAACGGTAGGTATTTCGGAAACATTTCGTAATAAATTGGTGAAATGGCGATCGAAATCACAAAACTTAAACGGCTCGATCGCTAAAATTCCCCCTAAATCTCACGGCACACTTCGGGATCGCGTCACGTCGCGAACGCTCGGAAACTCAGATACTGGGATTAGACTTAACGAGTTATTAGGATTGACGATCTTGAACCGACCTATCATTTCAATTCGCGATCTCGTGCGCGAAGCGCTAGAGACGGGGTATCTTTCAGTCGAAGCTGAAGAACAACTGCGCCAGTGTTTGACGCAAAAGTACGATCTTGAAGATTTTCATGCGTTCGTGCGACTGCAACAGGCGGCGATGCAGGGGAAAGTTCGACAGGAATCGCGGGAGTTATTGGAACGTCAGTCCCAATCTCACCCGCAGTCGGTTCCTTGTTAGCGATCGCCTTTCGTGTTGTTCTGCTCGAGCTGTCGAACGCGATCGAGCATTTGACGCCATTGTGAAATCAGCCGTTTAGCGGAGTCGTCGTCGTGAAATTCCAGGTAGACGATGGTTTGACGAATGAGATACTCGAACTCACTTGGGGTCACGGCAGTTCTCTCGAGAGCAGGTTAACATCGGGGTGCATACCATCTTTGATTGAGATTGTTTAACCCAGGCTTTCTGTTTCCCCGCCTTCGATTATCTTTTCAGGCGTGCGAGGACGGGCGATATCTACTGTAATTTTTCCACCGAAATCGGGAATGGGAGCGGCGGGTTTACTCAGACGCACGCGCACCCGTTCTAGGCGATCGCGCGTGAGTAACTCTTCCGCGATCGCTTCAGCCAAGCGCTCGATTAGGGCGTATTTTTGCGTCTTGACGATGGTTTTGACCGATTCGATCGCCCCGCGATAGTCGAGGGTGTCTTCAATGCGATCGCTCTTTCCGGCGACGGCTAAATCCACCCACAGCGTCAGATCGAGGTCGAACCATTGCCCTAAAACCTGTTCTTCGGGCAAAAATCCCGTGTATCCGTAACAGCGTAAATTTGAAATTCGGATGCAATCCATATCACAAATATTTTTATTGTCAATATTTCGTTGTAAAAGTATACAATAAAAACGATGGCAGAAGACGAACGCCAGAACAACCCAGCGAAGTTCGATAAAACTGCAATGATTGCAATAATAAAGCGTAGCCTATCGAACCGTTTCCTGTGAAATCAAGATTCTGGCTCGGAGCGATCGCCCCTCTCGGCATCTTCGCCGCGATCGTGCTGTCGGGCGATCGAACCCTAGCCGATTCTACCTGTCCGAAAGACCTCGAACCGCTGATCGCTCGAATGTTGCCCGAGCTTCCCGGTTATATCAACCGCGTGACCGCGCGATCGCAAACGACCAACGATCCTCTCGCTCGGAGTACCGTTCTCGTGGCGGGGCGTCCAGAATTTCAGGCGATCGAACTCGATCGCGACCCTCCCGAGAACGTCCGTCAAGTCTTTATCACAACTCTAGAGCGCACCTATACCACCGACAAAATCCACCAACTCCAACATTTTCACTGGCTGTTTCTCACCCAAGCCGAAAATGGAGATTGGTGGCTCGTAACCATGTTTTCAAGTCTCGACACCGCCCGCGATAACATTGTCACCCCACCCCGAGAAACCAGCAGTAGCGCGATCGCCTCGGGAATTCGCAACTGGCTGCGAGACTGTCGAGCTTCCGGTGATGAGGAAATGGGGTGATGACCGTAGCAGTCTCAGAACCTTGACAACTGGATACCGACCTGGGTGAGGTGTTCCCTTCATTTCCTATACCTACGATACTGCCGGTCGCCTGGATGCAGCCACAGACGAACGGGGAACCACTGATTTCGACTACGGACTTCTCGGTCAGCTGCTCTCGCGTACCGAACCCGACCAAACGGAAATTTCCTATACTTATGGCGATGCCGGTCGAGTCGAAACCGTGACCACCCCCGCAGGCACTCTATCCTACCGCTACGACGACCTCAACCGTCCCCGGCAGGTGGTTGGCTTCGACCCTTTAGAGGTGAGGATCTATGGCTCTTCGGAGTTTAGAGTGACAGAAAAACTAACTTTACGAGATTTCAAAGGTTTTGGCTCTCGAGTTCTCAATTTTTTGTATCGTTTTATACATTTGTAACCACAAACTCCGAAGACCCTACGGGGACTGCTCTGAATGGAGAAACCTCAAGGGGATTTGATGTTAATTTTAGTGGCATTCTTAGATTTAGTGGGTGCATCTCACTTTTGCAAAAACATCAGTTTGGGGTGGCAAAATTCCCGATTAGCACTTCCGGTATAAGATCCCCGGCATCTTGGAGATGCCGGGGATCTGGAAATTGAGTGCGCCCAATTCGATGAATTTACATTTTTGAGATGCACCCGATTTAGTTTTCCAGTTTATAACGTAGGAGATTTTCCGCAGCCCTGCACAAGCACTCCCAGCTAAAAAATAGTAATTCTCACCCCAAATCTAGATCGTGAATAACTTCTTTCATCTTTTTTACTATCCCAGCCCGTTCTATATAGCCCTTTTTTTGCCATGTATAATAGATGGTCATGCTGTAGGCGAGTGGCATAAAAAACTTCAAAACTTTCAAGACTACAGTGCAAAAAAACGGATAGTAGCGAGTCTATTAATGGTTGTTCAAGGCATAATTTTTTTGCTCTCCATCGCCATAAAATCTGTGGTAAATTTATTCAATATTCCTTATGAAAGCTATTTTGATAATGCAGCTATTGCGTTATCCTACATTTATTGTGCTTTTTATCTTGCTTTTTTATTGATAACTTTATACGTGGCTAAGAATGAAAATACATAATCCAGGGTCTTCTGGGTTTGCGACGATCGATGTAGCTTAGACTACAGAAATTCGATGGAGTAAATGAAGTGGAAACTCGCTATCTCGTCGATGCCAATCGTCCTTATGCAGAGGTTATCGAGGAGTACGCACCGAACGGGGAAACCCAGACGGCTTACGTGCGCGGTTTGGATTTGATTTCCCAGCAGCGTGGGGACGAGTCTCGATTCTACCTGCAAGACGGACACAGTGGCGTGCGCCTGCTGACGGACGAGTTAGGGACGGTAACGGATACTTACGAGTATGGAGCGTATGGTGAGGTTTTGAGTGCGACGGGTGCGACGGAGAATCCTTATCTTTATCGCGGTGAGTCGTGGGATTCCGAGTTAGGATTGCAGTATCTGCGATCGCGGTATTACGAACCGGAAACGGGGCGTTTTCTCAGTACCGATCCGTTTGAGGGGATGGTGGAAAGTCCGGTTTCTCGCCATCGCTATCTTTATGGAAACGCTAATCCTGTTGTTTTTGAAGATCCGAGTGGGGAAGTTGCTAGTACACTTAGCGCTCCGGCTATTGCTTCAACCCTTTCTGTTGCACTATCAACAGTTTATTCAGTAGCTGCTCCTATCATTGGATTGTCAGTTGGACAGGCAACCGTATCTGTTGTTGGACAAACCGGTACAAACAACAGCTTAGAGTGGAAAGGAGACATTGAAGGAATTGATGCTAATTTCTTCGTGAGTGCAAATGGTGGTATATTATCTGCTCGAGTACTAGCAGCTACCAGGATTTTTGGATACGGTCTTTCTCGCCGTTTTTCAGGAAAGTGGATGATAGTCACTGGTGGAATTAATACAGGAGCATTAGCGGGTATTGCCCCAAATCTTGCTATTATTGATAACCAGGTAACACTTACTTCACCTAGGGTGCATCCCAGTTTTGCAATGAGTAAGAGTACTTAGAGCGGTTTGAGAGAAGGGAGTTAAGCTAAAAGGAGTTGCCCAAGTCGGAGTCAAGCCTAGCTCATGGATGCTGAAAAACGTCGCCAAATTCAAGCTCACGCTCGAGCGATTGCCGCTCTACTCTACGAAGGAAGTGACCCAGAAGAGATTCAAACCCTATCTGGCATCGAAAAAACCGTCCGTCATCAGCTATTAGAACACGTTAGCCCAGAAGTGGGAAATTTTTTATCCAAAACAGCAGCGGCAGCCAAGGCGGAAGAAAACGGACGGTAAAAAGTCTTCTCGGTCGCTTGAGTCTGAGCGAGCCACAAGCCCAGAAGCTAGAGGTCAAAGCACACAGTCGATGGAGTCCCGAGCTGGAGAAATGCTGTTTACTCCTGAGCGCCAACTCCTCCTACGAGCGGGCGGCTCAAGATCTTGAGGTCTTAACGGGCATGACCGTTTCTGCAAGTAGCCAGCAACGCTTGGTACATCGTCAAAAGTTTGAACTGCCCCAACTCGAAGAGACCGTCGCTGAAATGAGCCTCGATGGAGGTAAAGTCCGTCTGCGTACCGCCGTCGGAGACCCCTGTATCTGGCGAGATTACAAAGCCGTCAATCTCCATGGGGCGAGTGTAGGAGCTTTCTTTGAAGATAACGAGGGCTTGGTGAATTGGGTCAATCAACAACCCTTGGCCACGCCTCTAATCTGCCTCGGAGATGGACACGATGGGATCTGGAATCTCTTTGCTGACATAGGTGATACCACTCAGCGGCAAGAAGTTCTCGATTGGTATCATTTGACGGAGAATTTAGGGAAAGTGGGTGGGTCACAGCAGCGTCTCGATGCCGTTGAAGCTTGTTTGTGGCGAGGTGATGTGGAGGGGTCGCTGGCTCAGTTCGAGGATTGGTCACACCCGCGCGTCACCAAGTTGGTGGCTTACGTGCAAAAACATCGACACCGCATCGTCAACTACAGCTATTACCAGTGTGAAGGGATTTCTATCGGCTCTGGAGCCATTGAATCGACGGTCAAGCAGATTGGTCGGCGTCTCAAGATTTCCGGCGCTCAGTGGGAACGTCAGAACGTTCCACAAGTCCTCAAGCAACGCTGTGCTTATCTCAATGGAGACTTTTACGCCTAACACTTGCAAAACTGGGATGCACCCCTTCACCTAGAGCTATTGGTGCACACCCAGGTACATTTACTGGGGGAGTCCTTTTCGGAGGTGCTGGATCTGGTCAATTTAGTATAATCACATTCACAGTGGGATTTGGTATAGGTCGATTTGATGATACGATCGATGTTGCAGCGCTAAGTACAGATTTCAATACTGCAATTAACTTAAATACTGGTCTATCACTACCTATACATGGGGAGGAAACGCGATTAGAACAAATTACTCCAGAGTAACCAGAAACAAAACATGGCGACTTCAATTAAATGTAATAATGTAATAATGTAAGATAAAAATTCGTTTGTCACAGATTTTAGTCACCTATCTTGTTACTCATACATTGTCAAGAATCCATAGATACTAAAAACAATAATACAAGCAATATTGAACATTATAATTGTCGCTTCTTCAACATTTCTTCTTGTTTCCTATTTAGTTATTCAGAAAAAACAATCAGATATAAAAAAGGGGAAAATACCTAAAATACTGCAACAGTTTCCCATGCATACATCTTCACAAGAAGAATATGCAAGCACTCGACTAAAAATTGATGAATTTTTTTCTCTTTGTCTAAACAATAAACAATCTAAACTTAAACTTAATCAGGCAGAAATTAATGACATTTATACACAAGGAGTTTGTCTGGACAAGTATAAGCCAGGAAGGTATATTTATTACGAAATACAAGATGATAAAATTATAGAAAATATGATTGAATGGCCTGCTTTCGGCCCTGCTTTTACTTTGTGCTACTTTGAAAAGAAAGAAATTTGGTTCTCTTCCCAAAAAAAGATTGTAGAGCATTTAAATATTTTGGAAGTACAAGAAAAATCTCTACCAAAAGACGAAGTTCAAAGACCAATTCAAAGATCTGCACTAATTGTTTTTATTTTTGGCGGTTCAATATCTCCATATGGTTTTACTGATTTTAGCAAAACTGTTCAATATCAGAAGGCAGAAAAAATATTAGAAAGATTGAAAAAAGTAGAAATAAAAAATGGAATTCTAATCATAGAATCTCAAGGTAATTAAAACATATTCCATACCCTCTATCCCGACGACACCCCCGATACCCTCGAGGATAACCCCCGCAGCGTCACCGTCTACGACAAAGGCGATCGCCGTCGAGGGAGGCGCGACGAAGCTGGACGAGTCACCCACTTCCGCTACAACGCCGTCGGACAACTCATCGAAACCATCGCGCCGAACGCCGACGACAACGGCTTGACCCCCTTCTTCGAGGCGTTGGGACTGACGGGAAGCACCCTCGCCGATGTCGATTGGACGCAGGTGGTCTATCCCGACGAGACGCCAAGCTATCTCGACGACCGTCGCTATCCCCGCACCACCACCGAATACCACGCCACGGGAGAAGTCAAAGCCCACATCGACGAACGGGGAAATCGTACCGAATACCGTTACGATGCTCTAGGTCGCCGCATCGAAACGATTTATCCCGATAAGACCCCCGATACCCTCGACGACAATTATGGAACGCCTTTCAACACCGCTGAAAATCGGCAACGTGGAAGTCAACAGCCGCGTGTTTCAATCGCCCCTGTCCGGCGTGACGGACTTAGTCTTCCGGCGGTTGGTGCGTCGCTACGCCCCAGAGTCCATGACTTATACCGAGATGGTACAAGCTTCTAGTTTGCAACATCTCAAAGAAGTCCCTCAAATTATGGAAGTCGATCCTGACGAACACCCTATCAGTATTCAACTGTTTGACTGTCGCCCCGACTTTCTGGGAGAAGCCGCGAAACTGGCGGTCGGTCAAGGGTCGGATACCATCGATATCAACATGGGCTGTCCCGTCAACAAAATTACGCGCAAAGGGGGCGGTTCCTCTCTGCTGCGTCAACCGGATGTCGCTGAAGCGATCGTCGAAGCCGTCGCCAACGCCGTGGAGGTTCCTGTCACCGTCAAAACCCGCATTGGTTGGTCTGACGACGAAATCAACATCCTTGACTTTGCGCGGCGGATGCAGAATGCGGGGGCGCAAATGCTGACGCTCCACGGACGCACGCGCAAGCAAGGGTATACCGGAAAAGCGAGATGGGATTGGATTCGTCGCGTGAAGGAAGTTTTAGAGATTCCCGTGATTGCGAACGGCGATATCAACTCCGTCGAATCGGCGATTCGCTGTTTGGAGGAAACTGGGGCTGACGGCGTGATGTGTTCGCGAGGGACGCTGGGCTATCCGTTTTTGGTGGGCGAGATCGATCGCTTCCTCAAAACCGGAGAAGTCACGCCCCCCGTCACGGCGATCGCACGCTTGGAATGCGCCAAAGAACACTTACAGGAACTTTGGGAATATAAAGGCGAACGGGGAATCCAACAATCTCGCAAACACCTCGCCTGGTACTGTAAAGGCTTTCCGGGGGCGGGGACGTTGCGAGACCAGTTGAGTCGGGTTGAATCCGTGGCCTCCGGATGTGAAATAATCGATGCAGCCATCGATCGCCTGCGAGAATCGACCCGACAACGATGCGTGCTATCAGGAGATTCTACCGAGCGCGATCGCGCTGCATTCGCCACTTGCCATGATTGACGCCAATTTTCCCAAGTTTCACGAGTTCGCCGAGCGACTGCGCGACGCCGAAGGGCGTTTGCTCGAACTCCTCGATCGCTTTTCCGAGGTATCGGTGTTAGTGGCCGGAGATCTCACCCTGGACGAGTTTTTAACCGGGGAAGTCGAACGCATTTCCCGAGAAGCCCCGGTTCCCATTATTCGCCACGAATCGACTCGTCGGGTTCCCGGTGGTGGGGCGAACGCCGTGTATAACTTAGCGACACTGGGGGCAAAGGTGAAAGTGGCCGGACTCGTCGGCGACGACGAACAGGGACGCGCCCTCGTAGAGATTTTCAACAACGCGGGAATCGACACCTCGGGAATTTTCATCGACGGAGAACGCCCCACCGTCACCAAAACCCGCATTTCCGCCCACGCTCGTCAGTCCGTGACGCAGCAGGTGATTCGGGTCGATCGCAAATCCGACGCGCCCCCCTCCGTGGCGTTACAGGAAAAACTGGGGGCGTACATCGAAGAAGAAGCTAACAACGTCGAGGCGATCGTCTGTTCCGATTACGGCGACGGCGTGTTGACCCCTCGCGCGATCGAAGCTGCCCTGAAACATCACCGCACGATCGTCGATACCCAAAACCACCTCACGCGCTATGCTGGGGCAACCCTGTTTACCCCCAACGTTCCCGAAGCCGAAAAAGAAATCGGATACGCCATCGACAGCGAAAAAACCTTAATTGAAGCGGGGGTGGATTTACTCGATCGCACTAAAGCAAAGTACGTCCTCATCACCCGAGGCGGCGACGGGATGAGTCTGTTCGATCCCTCGAAAACCGTCGAAACTGTTCCCGCCTTCAACCGCACCGACGTTTTCGACGTAACGGGAGCCGGAGACACCGTCGTCGCCGCGTTAACGCTGGCTTTGTGTACGGGAGGATCGCCCTGGGAAGCTGTGGTATTGGGAAACTTGGCCGCCAGTATCGTCGTGCGCCAATTTGGAACCGCCACCACCACCATCGAAGAGATGAAAGCCGCCCTCGCTGGGGTTTTGGAAAATCTCGAGATGGAGTTCAGCACAGAGAAACCCCGAACCTACGGAAATTGAGATGCCAGTCCCCCCCGAATACGCACGAGCTTCCGATCGCTTCTATGAGTACTTAGTAGACGCACGGGAGACAGCAGGTCTTTGGAGTACTCACGTCACCTATACAATGACGCAGGCAGTATTTCAGACATTTCGTCGTCGGCTCTCAACGCAAGAGGCGATCGCGTTTGCGAACGTACTTCCCATTGGTCTGAGAGCGCTTTTCGTGACGGATTGGGATACCAACGAGCCAAAAAAGCCTTTTGAAGATCGCGCAACGATGACTCAAGAGGTGAAGTCTTTGCGTTCGGAACACAATTTTTCAACAGAAACGGCAATTCAGGACGTGGCTCGAGCCTTGCGACGCCATGTAGATGAAGAAGCCTTCGATCGGCTACTTGCGAGATTACCAGAAGGTGCTGTTGAGTTTTGGAAGCCGTAAGGAGACTCGCTCGGTCTGACTGCCCGCCCCACAGTCTCTTTCGGGAACTGGGAAGCTGCTAAAATAAACAGGCTTTAGTCGTTTTCGATCGAGATCGTGGGAAACACCTTCGGGCATTTATTTCGGATTACAACCTTCGGCGAATCGCACGGGGGCGGTGTGGGTGTCATCATCGATGGCTGTCCGCCCCGACTGGAAATCTCCCAAGAAGAAATTCAGTTCGAGTTAGACCGACGGCGGCCGGGTCAAAGTAAAATTACGACCCCCCGCAAAGAGACGGATACTTGTGAAATTCTCTCGGGGGTGTTTCAGGGAAAAACCCTGGGAACGCCGATCGCGATCGTGGTTCGCAACAAAGACGCGCGCCCCCAAGACTACAGCGAGATGCAGCAGAAATATCGCCCCTCTCATGCCGATGCCACTTACGACGCGAAATATGGCATTCGCAACTGGCAAGGGGGCGGGCGATCGTCGGCTCGAGAAACCATCGGCCGCGTGGCCGCCGGAGCGATCGCCAAGAAAATTTTGAAAGAGGTGGCCGGGGTCGAAATCGTCGCCTACGTCAAGCGAATTCGCGATCTCGAAGCGGTTGTCGATCCCGAAACGGTCACCCTCGAACAGGTCGAAAGTAATATCGTGCGCTCTCCCGACGGAGAATTTGCCGAAAAGGCGATCGCCGCCATCGAAGCCGCCGGACGAGAGGGCGATTCCCTCGGTGGCGTCGTCGAATGCGTAGCGCGTCGGGTTCCCCGAGGGTTGGGCGATCCCGTCTTCGATAAGTTAGAAGCTGAACTGGCTAAAGCAGTGATGTCGCTTCCGGCGACGAAAGGTTTTGAAATCGGATCGGGGTTCGCTGGAACCCTGATGATGGGAAGCGAACACAACGACGAGTTTTTCCGCGACGACGCGGGAAACATCCGCACCCGTACCAATCGATCGGGGGGCGTCCAAGGCGGAATTTCTAACGGCGAGAACCTGACGCTCCGCGTTGCGTTTAAACCCACTGCTACAATTCGGAAAGAACAGAAAACGGTCACGCGCGATCGGGAAGAAACCGTATTGGCCGCTCGGGGGCGACACGATCCCTGTGTTTTGCCTCGGGCTGTGCCGATGGTCGAAGCGATGGTGGCACTCGTCCTGTGCGATCGCTTGCTCGTTCATCAAGGGCAGTGCGGAACGCTCGACGCCGATCGACCTCTGCGTTAAAACGCTATTCTGGTAAAAGGCAACGAGTTTGAGTTGTCTCGATCGCCAGCGATCGTCTTGTCGTCCTGTCCCCGACCGGTCTATGGAACCAGCTACCTCGTCTGAATTTATAGTGAAGTTTTGGGGCGTGCGCGGAAGTATTCCCACCCCAGGGAAAACCACGGTACGCTACGGCGGGAACACCTCCTGCGTTGAAATGCGAATAGGAGGAAGACGCACGATCTTTGACGGCGGCACGGGCTTGCAAGAGTTGAGCAAAGACTTAATGCGAGATCTCCCGCCGGAAACCTATATGTTCTTCACCCACTACCACTGGGATCACATTCAAGGGTTTCCGTTTTTTACACCCGCTTTTGTCGAGGGACACTGTTTGAAGATTCACGGGGCGGTTCCTCAAAACGGAGAATCCCTCGAGAAACACTTTACCGAACGCGTGCTACATACGAACTCGCCGGTTCCTTTAGCCGGACTGCACGCCGATATGAAGTTCGTGGATGTCGTCTGTGGCGAAGCGCTCCAAATCGACGATATTTCCATTGAAACGACTCCCCTCAACCACCCGAATACGGCGATGGGATATCGGATTAATTGGAACGGACGGTCGGTGTTCTACTGTACGGACACCGAACATTTTCCCGATCGCCTCGACGAACACGTCCTCGCCCTCGCGCAAGGTGCCGATCTGCTGATCTACGATGCCATGTACACGGACGAGGAGTATCACAACCCCAAATCTCCCAAGGTGGGATGGGGACATTCGACCTGGCAAGAAGGCGTTAAAATCGCCAAAGCAGCGGGGGTGAAGAATTTGGCCATTTTCCATCACGAACCCACTCACTCGGACGATTTTCTCGACGAGATGACGAAAGAGGTTCTCGAAGCCTTTCCCAACGCCTTTTTAGCCCGTGAAGGTTTGGAGTGGCACGTTTGACCCCACAATCCCCTCGGGGCGTTGCACGAAACGCCCCAAGCTGCGTTGTAACACGGACATCCGATCGGTGAATGGCTGGAAACGGCATCGCGCGGCATCGATCGCCCCATCAAACATCGCTGTTTAAGCGTTGGAGAGACACCGTCGCCGCTTGGGAAACTTGCGGGTGACTGTCTTTTTGGAGGTATGCCAAGGCCGGGCGGCTTTTGGGGTGGTCGAGGTGGCCTAGGGCTTCGGCGAGACGCTGTCGCACGAGCCAGTCTTCAGAGCGGGCGAAGCGTAAAATGTCCTCGACGGCTTGCGTGGCACCAATTTCGCCGAGAGCGGCGATCGCTGCCTGTTGCAGTACGACTTCCTGGCTGTTGAGGGCGCGGACGAGAACGGAGTAGGCTTCGGGATTTTTCAGATTTCCGAGAGACACGGCGGCGCTAAACCTCACCAGCCAGTCGGTTTCTTCGAGAAAAGCGCGCACCAACGGCTCGAACGCGCGAGGATCTTCGAGGTAGCCCAGGGCGCCCGCAGCATCGGCGCGAATGCCGTAGTCGGGATCGTGACGCAGTAGATCGATGAGGATGTCGTAACATTCATCGGTTTGTTTGATGCCCAGGGCGAAAATCGCCATCGATCGCAGCGGCATATGTTCGTCGTTCAGGACTTTTTTAATGAGCGGTACGGCGTCAGTCGCGGGGACGTTTCGCAAAGACACCAGCGCCAACAGGCGATCGCGGGCGTTCTCGCTCTCGAGTTGCGTGGAAATCTGACTCAGATTAACGACACTCATGATTTGCGGCTTCGTAAAAAAACTTTACATTCTTTCTTATTTTAACGAGGTCTTTATTTTGCTGCCAATACATACTTATAAAATTTTGTCAACCCTAAAAATCGGAATCGATCGGCGATTCGATGTCGAATATTTCGCATAATTCTCAAAAAACGAGTATTATCGGAAAAATTAGCGAGATTTTATAGACCTCTCTAGATCCCCGGTATCTTGGAGATGCCGGGGATCTTATCCGACGGAGATCGCCTAAAGATATCCTCCAAGACAGACTCGAAAACTCTTTCTGTACGATTTTTCTCATATTTCAGTTTTGTTAACGCTTTCCTTTAAGTTTTCTTTACAAAACCATCTAGTCTTTCCCCAGAAAATTCAGGTAAAATCAATTCAGATTCGGATGACAAAACATCCTTTTTTACTTGCAAAAACGAGTTTTCAAAATCACCGATTTGTTCATGAATAACTTTTTGAGATTCATCCGAGATGGTGCGGGATTTCCCGATACCCTTCAATTGGGAATTGCGCTGCTTTTAGCGGTCGTAATTTTCTTATTTTTTTTGTTAATGGCAGGTATTTCGTACTTACAACTATCTAAATTAAGTGATGCCTTAATTCGCAAAGCTACCTCAACAGAATACGGAAAAATTTATCAAAACGTTATCGAACCAGACCGACAAAAAATTATCGCTCTGGTAATTCTCGCCCTCGCCGATAACGCCATCTTAGTCGCCCCACTTCCTGCTTGGGTGCGCGTGTTCGAGGTTCCTTTGGGATTGTCGATCGCAGGCGGTACGATTTCAGTAGGATTCAAAGCGTTCGATCGCTTTTTTGAAGATTATCTTCTCGGAATTTCTTTAGAAGACGAAAGCAAAATCAACACCGAACTATTGGCGTTAGCAAAGTTTTTAAGTAAAGCAGTTATTGTTTTAACAACAGTATTTTTATTTGCCCAAACCCACCGCGTCGATTTAGTGGGATTAGTTGCGAGTTTGGGGATTGGAGGAATTGCAATCGCTTTCGCTTCTCAAAAAGTTTTAGAACAGATTCTTTGGAGCGTCGTTCTCTATATCGATCGCCCCTTCGACGTAGACGACTACATTCATTTACCTGACGGAACGTTAGGTCGCGTCGAGTCGATTGGTTGGCGTTCGACTAAAGTTCGTTTGTCAGGAAAAAATACTCTTGTCATCGCACCTAACAGCAATCTCGCTCAAATCAATATTGAAAACTTAACCTTAGCCAGGCGTATTATTTCGATGGTGAATATCACCTTTTTTTGTGCGATGACAAACGAAGAAAAAGCGCTCGTTCGACAGCTTATTCTTTCGAGTACTTGCGATATTTTAGGCATCGACCATCAACTCACAAAAGTTGATTTTCAAGATTGGGTCGAACCGGACGGCGATCGCAAACAAGTACGAGCCAAAGTGACCTTCTTTATTTTAGGAGCGAGTGAAAACTCTGTAGAGCTTAGAAAAAATCTCCTCGAACTCGCTCGAGAAAAAATTATTTTGCAGCTTTACGAATATGGTATTAAATTTAAATTCGAGGTCGAGACGCTCGACATCGCTCAACCGATGAATATTTAAGCCATTTGCCAACCCTCCATAAAAGCTGTCTCGTAAGATAAAATCAAATAATTCTCTTAGGATTTCCTCTTCGCTGCGATCGCAATGGATCTCATTCAACTCGATCGGGATATTTCAAGCTACATAATCGAGCTAGCAATCCGGCTCGGTTTGTTTTTTGTTGCCGTCGTCATTTCTCCAGCACTCGGGCGATCGCTGACTTACCTGAGTCGCCTCGTTCTCCAAGTTACCCTCCATCGAATCGAAGTCGATCCCGACGATACCTTCGATCGCTTTATCAAACCCTTCCAAAACTATATCACTACCACGGGAACCCTTCTCTTTATTGCCCTGTCTCTGAATCTTCTCGTCAAATATCCCGAACTTTATACATTTCTCGGTTTCTTTGTCTACATGGCACTGTCAATTTCTCTGGCATTACTAGCCTCGAAAATCGTACAGCGCGTCATTCGCCAAGTCGCCATCGATCGCCTGCGACGTCGGGGTCAGGAAGTCAACGAAATTATTTTAGTTTTTGAAACCTTCACCAACATTATCATCGTCCTAATAGCCGTCGCGATCTTCGCTCAGGGATTGAAGCTGAATCTCGTGGCATTATCGGCGAGTTTGGGCATTGGCGGCGTCGCGGTCGCCTTCGCCTCTCGTCAAGCCCTCGAGCGACTCGTCGGAACCTTTGAACTCTATCTCGATCGCCCCTACGTCCCTGGAGAATACGTCCGCGTCAATTTCAACCCCTTTGCAGAAGACGTTTACGGTCGCATCGAATCGATCGGATTGAGGTCTACTAAAATTCGCACGGCGGCACAAAATACCCTCGTTATCGTTCCCAATTCGATGATGGCAGGGATGAAGATCGAAAATATTACCCGAGGTAAAAAAGTAATGGCGATCGTCTGCTTGGATTTTTACAAGCTGTTATCCGAAAGCGAAAAAGCCCTCGTTCAGCAAGCGATCGAAGATACGAGCGAATCCTTTTGGGGGATCGAGCGGGGCAGCACGCGCGTTCATTTTTCGCAACTTCCTAAAACACTCAGAAGTCGCGTCCGAGTGAGCTTTTTTATTTCGAGTTCTAGCCAAGATTCCTTAAACCTCCGCAAGCGCCTGTTAGAGTTGGCTAACGAAGAAATTGCCAACACTTTACTCGCCTATAATCTCAGCTTTACCGTACCGGAGTCGATGGTCTATCTCGATTCGCCCATGTCGATTTAAGGAATTGTTTAAATGACCGATCGGGACGTGAAATGTTTTAATTAAGTAAGAAGATCGTAATGGCAATGTCGTCTCGCGAAGCTTATGACTAATCCTTCCTCTGCTGGATCGGGTGACGACCGGCCAGATTTTGAGGTGTCTCCAGAAACCTATCTGGAAACGCTTCAAGACGTGCAACAACAACAAGTCGAGCTGAAAGTCGATGTCGAACGCATTCACAAAGACATCGAGCGATTTCGGGTGTTCTTTCAAACCCTGGTGAGTGGCTTGCTGCTGGCGATCGCGATCGCCTTTGGCATTGCGATCTGGTATGCCTATCGCTCGTTTTCACAGCAGCAAATCGCTCGCCGATCGGTAGAAGACGTAACGGCGATGCAAGAAGACCTCGTGGCGGAGATCGATCGGCTCGAAAGTCGGTTGCAGCGGCTAGAGCGGGATGTTCCCGATCGCCTCGACGACGTGACGAACGACGTAGCCTCGAGTCAAATGGAACTCCGACGACTCCGCGATCGCCTCGACGCCATCGAAGCACAATTAGACAACTCGAACGACGACGCCACCACCCCGGAAGAGAACTCCACGGAACCCGACGATGCGACACCGAGCGATCGTAACGCTCGCAACTGAACCATCTCGTCGCCGACTAATTTTCCAGCAAAATGTCGATCGCGTCGAGGGTGTCGCTGGTGGGAATCATCACCGGCTCTTGAAACAGCGGTACGGTAAACGTCACCGTCGAGCCGAGACCTTCCCCCATACTGTAAAAATGCACTTCGCCCCCCATCGCTTCGATGAGTTTTTGAGAAATCACGAGTCCGAGACCCGTTCCGCCGTACTGTCGGGTTCGGGAACCGTCCACTTGGCTGAACGTTTGAAACAGCCGGTCTTGCACCTCGAGAGACACGCCAATACCCGTATCGGCGACTTGGACTTTCACCATTCCCGGCAGCGTGCGATCTTTGACGACCACTTCGCGATCGATAATGTCGGTGGTGATGGTGATTCCCCCTTCGTGGGTAAATTTGATGGCATTCCCCACCAGGTTCAACAGCACTTGCAACAGGCGTTGGTAGTTCCCGTACACGACGATGCGGTCTTCCGTATCGGGAAGCTGCATTTGAAAGTAAAGCTGTTTTTGTTGAACTTGGGCTTGAACGAAATCTTTGAGGTGGTTGAGTAGGTCTTCGAGATTGACGGGTTCGAGGTCGAGCTGCATTTTACCCGCCTCGATTTTGGCAATATCGAGAATATCGTTGATGATGTTGAGCAGGTGAACGGCGGAACGATAGGCTTCTCGAATGAATTCGACCTGTTCTTCGGGGTCGTCGGCCATCCCGTCGAGAATTAGCTTGAGAAACCCCATCATCCCGTTGAGAGGCGTTCGCAGTTCGTGGGAGGTGTTGGCGAGGAAGTCGCTTTTGAGGCGAGAGACTTCTTCTGCTTGTTGGCGGGCAATTTCGAGTTCTCGGTACAGGGTGGCGTGGGCGATGGCCGTCCCCACTTGGTCGGCCAGTTCTTCGACGATTTCGACTTCTGTGGGATGCCAGAGGGAATCGGATTCGTCGGCCGGCGGCCGAACCGCATCGCTTTCGGCTCGTTCGAGGACGATCGCTCCGTTGACTTGTCCTTGGTGGGAGGTGGCGACCACGAGACGCGATCGCCGCGTTCCGTCTTCCGCTCGACTTTCGACGATCGCCGTTTCCTGACGCACGATCGCCTGGTGGAAGTCAGCACGATCGGCCAGGGCAATGTCGCGATCGAGGTCGTTGGGCTGGCTGCTGTCCTGAATTGGAGATGTCGGACGAGCAACGTGTCGGGCGACGAGTTTCACCGACGCGGCTGCTGCATCGTATGCGTAAACCGAACACCGCCAAACGCTCAAGGCCGATCCCAAACCGTTCGCGGTTTGTTGCCAGATGGTGTCGAGGTCGAGGGTCTGGCGGATTTTGCGGGCGATTTGAGTTAGCAGTTTGGGATAGGAAATCCGCGTTAGCAGTAAGTCGTAGTCGGAGGGAATCGATCGCTGGGTCGGGTGTAAGGCCGATTCCCGAACTAACAGCGAGGAGGTCGCGCAAAATTCCTCGATCGGACGGATGCGTCTTCCGATCGCGAGGACGCATGAGGCGGCAGAGCTGTCCGTTAATATCGGCGAAATCGTTAGCTCGAAGGGAAAAACGTGCGGCCCGCTTTCAAACAGACAGGTGATGTGTTTGGGAATCTTTCCGTCGAGAATTTCCCGAAGTTGGGCGATATAGCTCACTCGATCGACCGGTTGGAACACGTCGGTCGCGTTTCCCTCGCCATTGGACGCCTCCACGTTAGGGGAGGCCATCAATCCGTAATTACGAGCGTCTTTCCAAAAAAAGCAACGGTATTGACCGGCGCGATTTTGAATATAGGCGAGTTCGACTCCGAGAAACGAAAGATCGCTCGTCCTCTGGTCTTCCGTCTCAGTGTGTGAATTCGTCGGCGCCGCAGGCGGAATGCGGAAGTCAGCAAAAGAGGTCATCGAACCCACAGAAAAACAGTCAGCATCGAGAACGAAAGCGTTGAATCCCGAGTTGGCCTCGCACCTTAGTCTAACGGCTGAGATCGAAGTGCGATCGCCAATCCGACGCGACAGCCTCCGCGTTCGCGGCTAGTCGTTCCATTCTCCCCGAGGAGGTACGGGAGGATTGCGCTGCAAACGGCGACTGAGTTCCTCGTCGCGATTGGTTTCACCTCGGAGCCACTGACGAATCGCGGTCTCGATAATTTTGCTCGGATCGTTCGTTAGATGTTCGATTTGTTCGAGCAATTCAGAATCGAGCTGGATCGACAGTTCCACTTGATGTTTGCTGCGCTCGGACGTAGGAGTCGGATCGGTCATAATGTCAGTCTAAACTTACCAACAGCAATCGGACAGGCAGGTGAAGGCGCGAGCGAGCCGTTTCACGTCACAGACAGTTCGCGGTAGCAATGGCATCTCGTCGCCCCGGTTTCGAGCAATTCGCGATCGCCAAATTCGGGGTCGTATCGCTCGGAAAGTCAGCTTGCGACTTCAGATCCATTGTACAACTTACGTCATTTATCCGTGAAAATACGGGAACTTGCTAAGTGTTGTAAGGCGCGATCGCTGACTCGACAAATTCGCCAGTCAGGTAACACGGACGCTCCAACTTTATCGTAAAAGGCGATCGCTGGAGCGTTCCAATCGAGAACTGCCCATTCTACCCGTCCGCATTGACGTTCTACGGCAATTTTCGCCACCTGTTGGATTAACGCGGTACCGATGCCCTGTCCTCGCTCCTCGGGAAGTACGAACAAATCTTCGAGATACAGTCCCGCTCTCGTCAGAAACGTCGAGTAGGTCTGGAAAAACAGGGCAAACCCGACAATTTTGTCGTCCCGTTCCGCCACTAAAACCTCTGCGTAAGGCCGTTCGCCGAACAAATGAGCTTTGAGGGTTTCGGCATCTCCGACGACCTGATGAGACAGTCCTTCGTATGCTGCCAAGGCTCGAATCAAGCCGAAAACTGCATCGACGTCATCGACTCTCGCCGCACGGACTTTGACATTTGAATTAAAATCTATATTCATCGAAAATTTTGGGTTTGAAACCCCGCCCTAGAAGGGCGGCTTTACAGTACAATGGACGTGAATGGTTAAACTGGCTAACGAAACCCAAGTTAGTAAGTTTGCCTAAAACTCCAATTGAATTGGAATTTTGGCGGTGGGACACACCGTTACAGCCTGTGAAGCGAGTGTAAGACTTGAAGGATCTCGATCCGGAGAGCAACTGCGAAAAACTCGAGAGAGAAGGAAGCAGGAACCCAAATCGCGAGGCTTCGCCGTGAGCGTCAGCCGAACGGTTTGGGAATCACCGTCCTTCCAGGGCGGTGAGGATGTCAATTTGAACGCTACCGCGATCTCGAACGGCGATCGCCACACTCAAGTTATTCTAGAGCCTAGAAAATGCGGGCGGCCAGCCACCCGCATTTATTATTTAAAAATCGATCTCTCCTGTCAGACCCTCGATCCTATTTCAACCAGCCACGCAAACGCTTCGCCACTTGCGGTCGACGCAGTTTTCGCATTGCCGTCGTTTGGATTTGGCGGACGCGCTCCCGCGACAAATCAAACAGGTTACTGATTTCTTGAAGTGTCTGACGCTGACCCCCGTTGAGACCGTAACGGAGCGCCAGAATTTCGCTTTCCCGCGCCGTCAACGCTTCGTCGAGGACTTGACGCACCCCCTGACACATCATGTTTTCAGTGACTTGGGAGTCGGGGGATTTGTTGTCCGTATCCTCGAGAAGATCGAGAATTTCCGTGTTGTCTTCGTCGCCGACATAGTGGTTGAGCGAGAGCGATCGCTGGCTAACCCGTTGCAGTTGTTGGAGTTGCTTGGGCGATAACTCGAGCGCTTCACTAAGTTCGGCTTCTGTCGGTTGGCGGTTGAGTTCCTGCCCGAGCTTGCGATAGGTTTTCTTAAGTTTGTTGAGTTTCTCGACGATATGAATCGGCAAGCGGATCGTTCTTCCGTCGTTGGCGATCGTGCGGGTAATTCCTTGGCGAATCCACCAATACGCATAAGTCGAGAACTTATAGCCTTTTTCGGGATCGAATTTTTCGGTGGCGCGACTCAAGCCTAAAGCCCCTTCTTGAATGAGATCGAGAAACGGCACGCCTCGGTTGAGATAGCGTTTGGCGATCGAAACCACCAGTCGCAGGTTCGATCGCACCATTTTTCGTTGTGCGATACGACCGCGTTGGATTCGCTTTTCGAGCTGTTCTGGACTCGTTTCCATCGCATCGGCCAGTTCGGCGAGGCTCGGCTTGCGTCCCAAACGTTCGCTGAGTTCCCGACGCCGCTCTCGAACGCCAACGAGTTCGCGAACCTGGCGGGCGAGAGCGATTTCTTCGTCGCGGCTCAACAATGGATATCTTGCCATTTCCTTAAAAAACGCACCGACCGCATCGTCTGAAACGTTCTTGGAATACCCGGTCGGACGAGCGGCAGCAATTGATGCGGTGCTGTCACCCTCGGATGTAGGCATGGATTGCGTTGGTGTCGTCGCCGTGTTCAAACTCACTCAGTCAGATCCCCCTTATTGGACTGCAACAGATCTCAATCTTTCGACTCAGATCTAATAATTTCTAAGATTTTTGTTTTTCTTAAGTAACTCTACGACTTTTTCTAATACTTATTTTAGTTTTTTTGAATGAGATTGTCAAATTTTTGTGCTGTATAACAACTACTGAAAATTGATTTGATTTTTTAAAAGTCCAATTTTTTGAAACTTCCAAACATCTTTTATCGTAAGAAATTACGTTGTTTGATAACATCTATCTAAGGATAGAATCCCAACTCTACCTCGAGAACGACCTCATTGAATCCTCTCTCTACTTAGATACATGAAAGCTGCGGTATCGATCGAAAACCTGTACAAGAATTATAACAACGTTCCAGTTGTCAAAGACTTATCCTTTGCCATTGCCCGAGGTGAGATGTTCGGTTTGCTCGGCCCCAACGGCGCTGGCAAATCGACCACGATTCGGATGCTCACGACGCTCACCAAGCCGACTCGCGGGCAAATTGAGGTAGCGGGTTACGACGTAGTGCATCAGGCACGATACGCCAAGCAGCGCATCGGTGTCGTCCTACAGCAAACCAGCGTGGATGTCGATCTCACGGTTTGGGAAAATATGGAGTATCACGGACGGTTGCACCATATTCCGAAAGTCGAGCGACAACATCGGATCGATCGCTGGCTCGACTACGTGGAATTGAGCGATCGTCGAGATGCGTTGGTCAAAACCTTGTCTGGCGGGATGAAACGGCGGTTGCAAATCGCTCGCGCCTTATTACACGAACCGGAAATTTTGTTTCTCGACGAGCCGACAGTGGGTCTCGACCCCCAAACGCGACGTCGGTTATGGGAGATTATCTTAGATTTGAACAAGCAAGGGATGACGATGCTGTTGACGACTCACTATATGGAGGAAGTCGAATATTTATGCGATCGCATCGGCATTATGGACAGCGGAGAGTTAATCGAATTGGGGACTTTAGAGGAGTTTCGCTCGAAACACGGAGAAGGAATCCTCGTCAAACAAACGGGCGATCGCCTTGAGTACCAATTTTTCCCCACCATCGAAGATGCCAATATCTATTTAGACAAACAACCCGATAAAACTGGAATGATGGTGCGATCGTCCAACCTCGAAGACATCTTCGTCGAACTCACAGGACGCCAACTCGACTAAAACGACACATCACATCCAGTAATACAGATAATACAGAATCCGAATCTCAAACACTGGCTTGGCCTAACCCGACAAGTCTCTCTATCCCCCCATCCCCCCGCTGCGTTGGGGGGATGGGGGGAAGAGTGCTTGAAACCGAACCAAAAAGAAACCCCCTCAAGGTCTGAGGAGGTTTCTTGTAAAAAATTAACCTGGCACTGAGCTATCTTCCCAGG
>NZ_KB235961.1:91123-94088 GCF_000332355.1 Baaleninema simplex PCC 7105 | reverse complement strand
CTGGCTTTATTCACGACTAAGGAACGAAGATGAGGAGAAAATGAATAAAGGTGCTGAATCTTTAGTTCAAGAATTGATTCAAAACCCTTAGTCTAGGCAAGCGCGGCGCAGCATAACAAATCGTTGCAGCGGCGGAATGGAGACGGTCAGTGGTGATGCCTAAGGTAGGGTTTGCTGAAAAAGTTATCAAAAGCTGGGGGTGGAAAATGAACAAGAAGCCGTCTTGTTCAAGGTATAAATCTGAATTGACTTAACTCGTCCACTTTATAAGTTACAATAATATTTCTCGACAAAATTATGAAGTTTGGGAAAAATTGACACAAAAAAAGACAGTAAAACTGCCTCAGCAGCTTCACCAGGTTCATCACTAAAAAGGTCAGAGCGATGGAGGTTTCCGAAGTATTAGGCAGTTTAGCCATAACACGACTTAAGCTGAATCTTCTTTTGGCTTGTCCAAATTTCCCCTCGATTGCATTACGAATGCGCTCATCTTCCTGGGCTTGTTTTTTGGCTTCTCGGCTGAGGTTTTTAGGAGGTCTTCCTAAAGGCGGTCCGCTGAGACGAATTCCTCTTTCTTTACACCAAGCTCGATTAGCTCGGGTTCGATAAATTCGATCGGCGTGAACCGATGAGGGGTAAACTCCCGTATAGTCTTTGTAAGCTTCGACTTGCGAGATTAAATCTCCACTTTCATTATAATTATCCCAACTAATTTTTTCGAGAAATAGGGTCTTCGGAGTTTGTGGTTATAAATGTATACCATAATACAAAAAATTGAAAATTCGAGAGCCAAAACCCTTGAAATCTCGTGAAGTTAGTTTTTCTGTCACCCTAAACTCCGAAGAGCCGAGAAATACATATCCTTCTACACAACTGACTGATAACTTAGCCCCGAATTCCGTAGGACTTGCTGCCTTGCCTCTGACGATTGGACGGAGATGAGGTTGTGTTAAACTGACGATGCGATTTTCGATTTATTTTTATGATTTGACCACATCCACTGCTGTTGACGGGTAATTTCACTGGAGACTAATAAATTCCTGTATTGCCTTCGGCTTAAGCATTCTAGGCTCGCTCCTTTCTCAATTAATTTCTCAATGTTTTGGAAGTTTCGTTGAAGATATTGGAGTTGTTTTTTGACAGCATTTCTTCTTTCTTTGCGAGAGGGTCTCCTCTTTTTGGCAAATTTGAGATACTCTTTTCGGGCGAGTTTTCGGTGGGTTCTAGGTTTTTAGACAGTTGGCCCTTCAGGGATTTATATAAAATGTCTAGGATGAGTTCGGTGGTTTTCCTCGTCTTGATTTAACAGTTCGACATCGGTGGGGTATTTGATATCGGCAGGTGCGACGGTCGCATCGATTAAGAGTTTCCCTCTATTTTCTTTCTTCTTTCGACTCCTTCTGACTTTTTTGTGCTAGATTCCTCCCGTTGAAATCCTCGAGCTTGTCGGACAATTCTTCGATTTATTTTTTGAAGTAGAGAGCGACCAATCCTTTGCCGAAAATGAACCATCATTGAAGGATCGAAAGGCGCTTCGTTTCGATAACTCTTTTCCCCGATAAAATACTGTAGGTAAGGGTTTTCTTTAATTTGTTCGACAGTTTCTCGGTCGCTTATTCCCAATTTTTCTTTAATAATTAAGGCTCCCAGTGCCATCCGAAACGGTTTCGCTGGCGCTCCCATTTCCTCAGAAAAATTCTGGGCATATTCTTCCTCAAATTCTGCCCAGGGAATGAGGTTCGCCAAAATTACCCAACGATTTTCTTCACACAACTTGCCTTCAAAAGGAAGTTCAAAGGCTTCTTCGGGCGCGTCAGGATTTTGTGATTTTCGATACATTTTTTCTTGCCGGATGCACGGGAATTTCCAATTTTACCTCTTTTTCGGGTTCTCGAAGCCACGTCAAGACTCCTCTAAGCCTTACGTCGTAAGCTTTTCACTTCTTTTCAGCAAGCCCTACCTATGTGGCGGATGCCAAGCCTCGATGTCAATCCTTAAAACACCGAGGCTTTCAACTGGGACAGTATCACGTCTTTGAAAACGTTAGTGTCAACAAAGAAGAGCCAGTTCGCGCTCTTAATCTCGGCGTTTATTGGAAACGTCGTTACAATGTAGTCTTTGAAGCCTTTGCGAAGGATGTGGGTGCTTCTCCATCACCGCTTGGGGGGTAATTCTTCCAAAATGCGGAAGCGCACGTGGTTGATAGCCAAATCGCCCAAGGACACTTCTTCTTTAGGGATGCGTTTGCCGTCGCGAACTAAACTCTCGAACTTCACCCCTTTAACGAGTTCGATGTGATACCAAGCTAACCCCATGAAAAACCGCAGGGGATGAGGACCGCGATCGTGCATATCGTCTGGGTTCGATTCCATGGGAATCCAACCGTAGCCTGGAATGAGAAACTCCAGCCAAACGTGGTTGAAGTCCGGTTGTAGCGCAACTTCTCGAGATTCGGCACGATCGGGGCATTTGTAACGTCCGACGGTTCGGCAAGCGATACCGTTGAGTCGCAGCAGTGCCAGTAAAATCCCGACGTACTCGCCGCAAGATCCCATTCCTCGTTTGAGGACGATGTCGGGGGTGTCGATGTGGGGTTTGATGCCGTATTCGAGGCGATCGTAGACGTAATCGCGGATGTTGAGAACTTGGCGTAACAGGTTGGTTTCAGTGCCGATCGCGTTGCGGGCTGCCCGTTGTACGGTTTCAGTATCCATCGCCAAGTTATCGTTATCCACCAGATACCGCTGTTGGTATTCCGGCGGCATTTCTGGTAAATCGTCTACGTCGCGGGGTTTGAAGTGATATTTAATGCCCCGCACTTCTAAGATGGCTCTCCATCCAAAAATTCGGGCTTCGTGGGGTTTGAGGCGATCGAACTGAAAGACGGCAATCGGCTGTTCGTCGATAACGCGGGTTTCAAAAGGCAGTCCCACGGGTTCGAGATGTCGGACGCTTTGACGGGGCG
>NZ_KB235961.1:41917-91023 GCF_000332355.1 Baaleninema simplex PCC 7105 | reverse complement strand
GCGCGGGGTTGACTGGCAGATGAAGGTAGAGGACGCACGCTGCAAGCTGGCCTCGGTCTACCCTAAAATTAAGTTTTGACGCTGCACTAGATTAGCTGTGGAGATCGCAGGTTAAAACGCGCCCAGCTTAAGCGGGCAGGGAACCCGCGTTGTACCGCTTGCGGTCAGCGTCGGGAGGAATGCCCGCACGGGTTGATGCCGTATTCATAACCATCCTGTTTGTGAATTACATGAATTTGCGTTTTAGCGGTTAAATCGAGCTGCTTTCCTCCGAAGGGACGCAGGGCGGGAGGGCGTTTTTCTCTCACTCTGGCGATCGCTCCGGTCCACTGTCCGCGATATTTCCCGTTCGGCACGGTCGCTTGCACGATGTCGCCTGCCTGTAAGCCGTTGACTCGTGCCTTCGTTTTTTTCACGGTGCGGGGGAATCCGTAACGGTCGATGAGAGTGCAAAATCTCGTGCTGTGACCTTTGCTCGCGATCGCTATTGGAGTTTCAGTTGCCAAATGTAACGATGGCGTCTTATACGGAATCCGAATTTCAAACACTGGTTTTTTCGGCTCTTCCGAACTTAAGATGCAGAATTAATCTGAAAAAATCATAGAAAGCTGATTCCTAAGCTCAAAGTTGCAGAAATCACGAAATCAATACGCTTTGCGTTTAATTTTAAGGGTGCATCTCAATTTCGTAGAACGACCCCTCCGCGCCTCGACTGAGCGCTCGCCGAACGTCCTTCGGCACCTCCCCGATCTCGCGGGGAGGATGGGTGGGGTTCCGGGTGCAAAAGTGAGATGCACCCCATAGGTTGTAGCTTGAGTAACTAGAGAAACTACACCATCAGGGTCAGGTGGAATAATCGCATAGTGTTGTAATAGATCCTCAGAGGCATTACTACCTAGCCTAAAGGTAACTTGTCCAGGCCATGTTTCTGCCCGTAAATTTGAAGCTTCAGTTTGGGTGCATCTCACTTTCGCAAACACACAAGTTCGGCAATTTGTCAATATCTTCCTCAAGGACTGCTAGAAGGGGATTTACTCCTTTAAGTATTTATACTTATCGAAGAATTGAGATGCACCCTTCAGTTTCCTGTGGAATCGATTTAGTATCGGAAATTTCGTCTCTCACCCGTCCCGCCTCAGCTTGCTCGCGAGTCAGAGGCAGATCGGAACGCTCGGGAAAAGATAACCCTTCCATCGAAGGTTGGTTCAAAGCGTCCTTTTGAGATGACTTGGAATTCGATCGAGAGCTTTGGGGGACGTGAGCGTCGGAGGTTTTAGACGATGGGGGAACACGCTGAAACTCAGACATACTTGTTGGACTCCATAACTCAACGGATCTATAGCAATCCTAAATGGTTTGCGGAAACAGATCGGCTGAAAACCCCATTCCGTAACGATCTATCCTGAAAACAATTCGCAAACGACGTCGTACTGCTATATATAACCTCAATGCGATAAGTAAAAATTATTTTAAATTATCGCGAACCTGATATCAGCTTATCTTCTTGCAAGTCTCTCAATTATAGTAATTTTCTTCAAATCGAGACAAATATAATATTAAATTTTTTAAGCAGTTATTTTTTTATAATTTACATATTTTAAACCTTAGCTAAGCTTACTAGGGCGTGTCATCAATTAACAGGGTTGACAAAGAGGGGGTGATGTGGATAATCTGCTGTCCGTCCACTCCAGCTTCACGAAAACACCATGACTCGGCGCTACGCTCTTCGTGATGACCAATGGGAACGTATCAAAGACCTGCTACCCGGTCGCCCCGGTACAGTCGGAGTGACCGCCGGTGATAACCGCTTGTTTGTCGAAGCGGTTGTAATTTGGTTGCTCTGATGTAATTTGGTTGCTCTGAATCCCCCTCTTACACATCACGGTGATTTAGTCAAGTTTCCTAATTGATGACACCCCCTAAATACATATTTTATGTTTTTTGTCAATTCCCGATCTCGAAAGAGTCTTCGGGAATTGCGGTGTAATTTGTTATTTTGAATGCGAAATTGGGCGGGGGAGGCATTGCCATGACGTCCCTACAGTAAGGGTTTTACTTATCATAAAATTAGCTTATCGCCTTAAACCCAGAAGACCCTCTCAAAAAGCTTTCTGCACCACTTAGGCGGTCAACCTACACTTTGAAATACCTCGACGCTGAGATGTTCCCACAGGATTTTACTGCCAATTCCCATTAAAATTAGCCCACCGACAATCTCAACTTTGCTTTGGAACCAATCGCCAAAATAGTGACCGATGTAAACACCGAGAACGCACAGACTAAAGGTCACGCTTCCCACGATCGAAATCGCCAGTAGGATTGGCATTTTTAACACCGAAAATCCCAACCCCGCAGCTAAGGCATCGAGACTCGTCGCAACGGATAGCACTAACAACGTTTCGATTCTGAGAGGGTTAAACGGTTTGTCGTCGTCCGTATCTTGCCAAGCTTCGTAAATCGTGCGTCCGCCGAGAAATACCAACAGCACAAAGACGATCCAATGGTCGATGCTGGCGATCGCCTGACGGAATCCCAACCCCATCCCCCAACCCAGTAAGGGCATGAATGCCTGAAACCCACCGAAAAACAGAGCAATTTTAAGGGCTTTGTTGAGTTTGATGTGGCGAATCGCTAAGCCGCTGGTCAGCGAAACGGCGAAGGCATCGGCTGCCAACCCGATCGCCACTAACGTTATTGTGGTGAGTTCTAGGCTTAAGAGGGTCAGTTCCATGATAGATTCGGACGTTTTTAAAAGTCTTACTGTTTTTAATCTTATCAAAAAAAATGAATTTCACAAAAATATAAAAAATATCATTTTTGATTCATTTTTACATCATAAATTATTTAAAATTTGATTTTTGAATTTTAAAAGTTATTGCGAATCAAAATTTTGATGTTATCCTAAAATTAGTTGTTTTACGAAATCAATTATTTACATTATTAAATTAATTTCAATCGTGTAGAACGCCATTTCTAACTTTGGCGCCTCTCCGTGAGTTCGGGGAAGATGGGTGGAATTCCGATCGCAAAAGTGAGATGCGCCCTTTTGGTTTTACCGTTCGATCGCATCGAAGCCGCGATTTAAACAACCGAACCAACCCAAAATCGCGATCGCTCATATTTTTAAAATATAAATATTTCAATTTTTTTGAATTTTTCTAAAAAAACTCAAGCTCGAACGTTCGGCGATCGCCCATAGAGACGAACCCAATCGAGACTTGTGCTATAAACAAATCTATCGCTCGAAAACCCGTCTGAATTTCTACATTTGCCATGTCGCGATCGCAGCCCTACCAACCTTCACTTTTGCGTCTGCTCCACGGTCTCACCGCTGTTGTTATCCTGCTGGCTTTACTCAGTGCCGCTTGGGTGTATCTGACCTACGACAGACGCTTACTGCAACTGTCCGTACCGACAATTCCCGATATCATCGGCATTCACGGAACCTTTGGCGTAGCGTTACTATTCTGTTTACCCCTCTTTGCCCTGTACAGCTTCCATTTAGGGCAAAATCGGCTCGTCGGAGCTAACACGTTGCGCCAACTCCGACAACTCCATCGTCCCGCCGGACGTAACGCCCTGCATCGCCTCGTCAATACCGTGATGCTATTGGCCGCCACCTTTGCCCTCATCACCGGGCGTATGATGAAAGAAGCGTGGTTGCCCGCCGGAGAACTATACGAAACCTGGTATACCCTACATTTGTGGGCTTGGGTAACAATGGCGATCGCCGCGATCGTTCACCTCGTAACCGCCTTTTGGGTCGGGGGTCTCTCCTTGCTGCGATCGATGTGGACGTGGCACACTCGCGATAACGACACGCCTCGCCAGTGGTGGCCGCAAATCCAGTCAATTTGGAAACCGTAAATGTCGAACCCTCCCTCTCGTCTCCTCGCGATCGCCGAAATACTCGTCTTCGGCGGCATCCTTTTCGCCCTCATCGCCCCTCTGTTTTCCTCCGACTCCGAATCTTCCCAACGTTCCTCGATCGCCGCTCCCTCGCGTTCCCCACTCGCGAGCCTACAAACGCCAAACGCTTCGATCGCAGTTCACCCACACTATGACTGACAATCTGGAACTTCACCAGAAACCCTTCTCTCTCTCCGCTTTTTCCGCTAACCTCCTCCCTCTTCTCACCCTCGCGATCGCCCTCGTCGCCGTTTCCTGTGCGGCGATTTTCATTCGATTGGCAGAACGGGAAATCGGCCCCAACGCCACGATTTTCAACCGACTCATTATCGCCACCGTGGTATTTTGGATGCTCGACGTCCTGCGACAGTGGCGAGACGATCGCGACTTTTCCCTCACACCACCCAACACCCCTTACACCACCTCAGACATTCTGCGGTTAGTGGCCGTAGCTGCTGTCGCCTCGACTTCCGTGGCATTGTGGGCGTGGTCTCTGACTCAAACGAGCGTCGCCAACTCCACCGTCTTACGGAACCTGACCCCAATTTTTACCAGTTTGGGCGGGTGGTGGCTGTTGGGACAGCAGTTCGATCGCCGCTTCGTTATCGGAACGGGTGTCGCCGTCATCGGAGCGACGTTTATCGGTTTCGACGACTTACAAATTTCGGCCGAACATCTTCTCGGCGATGCGATCGCCCTAGTTTCAGCGATGCTGTACGGGGCGAACTTGCTCCTCGTCGAGAGCTTGCGAACCAAGTATCCAGCCACGACGATTTTACTGTGGCGGTGTAGCGTGGGGGCGATGCTGGTATTTCCCGTTGCGTGGCTGTCCGAAGCTCGCCTGTTTCCCCAAACCTGGGAAGGTTGGTTTGCTGTTGCTGCTTTAGCGGTTATCTGTCAGGCTTTAGGACAAGGGTTACTCGTTTACAGCCTCAAACAGTTTTCCTCGGGATTCGTCGCGATTTTGCTGCTACTCGAACCAATTTTGACCGCGATATTCGCCTGGGCGATTTTCGGAGAAGTCTTGAATTGGACGAACTGGATCGCCTTTTTCGTTGTACTAATCGGAATCTACTTCGCTCGATCGAGCCATTCTCACTAAAAATGAGGAGATGATGAGGCTTTGTACAGTCACCAGTCACCAGTCACCAGTCACCAGTGAAGACAGCGAACAGATAACAGTTTCTCCCCCTCTCCCCCTCTCCCCGGCTCCCCCTCTCCCCGGCTCCCCCTCTCCCCCTCTCCCTTGTAGCCTTCTGAACTTTGGAATGTCGATGACGCTTGACTTAACAGAACTACATTTCACCTATTCGTTCGATCGCTTTCCAGACTATCTCGATCGCCTGCGATCGAAGCTGCGGATTGCTGTCATTCATGGCGGCGATAAGGATCGCGACGGGGCGGTCATCTACAAAACCCATAACCCGCGATCGACTAAAACTTACGAAAAAGTTGCCTGGGATATCGCCGAAGCTTTAAAAAACTTGGGGTTCGAGTACGTCAGCGTCATGCCGGACGATATGACGCTACCCCAACGCCTCAAAGAAGAAAACATTCATTTTGCGTGGCTGAACACGGGAGGCGTCCAGGGATACGATCCAGTCTGTCACACCCCTGCCATCTTAGAAATGTTAGGGGTTCCTTACGTGGGACACGATCCGCTCAACAGCTCGACTCTCGACAACAAGCACGTCTTCAAGCGAGAACTCCAGGCGTTCGGGGTGAGAACCGCACCGTTTATGACCTGGCATCCCTCCCAAGGTATTCTCAATCCTCGCACGAACCCTCGTTTTTTGACGACGTTCGGACACTATCGCGGGGCGTTCGTAGTCAAACCCGTTTCCGGGCGAGCGTCGTTAAATATTTTCGTGGTAGACGACGCCGCAGATTTACCGGATGCTGTGGCGGAGGTTCACCGGTTAACGCGCAATACCGCTTCGATCGAAACCTATTTATCGGGGCGGGAGTTTTGCGTGTCGGTGTGCGGTTACATCACCTGTGCGGGCGGAACGTTACGAAAAAACCCCGAACCCTTTGCCTTTTCGACGATCGAACGCGTCTTAGAAGCCAACGAACGGATCTTTACGTCGATGGATCGCAGGGCAATTACAGAACACCGACTGCGATTGCTCGGAAACGAGGATGCCGATATGTCTCGAGCGTTAATTTCCTTAGCCAAACAGGTATATTGGGATTTTAATTTGAATGCCTTGGTGCGAATCGATTTACGCACGGATGCCGACGGCAAACTTTACGTTCTCGAGGCCAATCCCAAACCCGATCTCAAACGTCCGACTGAAGCAGAAACGAGTTTGGTGGTTCAGGGATTGCGGGAATACGGGATGGAATACGAGGATTTAATTTTAAGTTTGTTGGTCGATCGCCTCGATTATCTGTTGACTTATCACGCCCCGATCGTCCGACATCTCGTTGCGTTGCTCGTGTGAGGCGATCGCGACTCATCGCATTCAAAGTGTTTGGGTATTTTTTTGAGCCGCTCCTCGGTCTTACGCGGAGAGCGATCGGTGTTTTTCGGTAGGAGCGATTGTCAAAATCGATATAACTTAAGTGAAATTACTGAGTTTTAGGATAGTGTAAACTTTGAGGCAAAGACAGGTACAAACACCGATCCCGTCTTTGCCGAATATTAGATAAATTATAAGTAAAGTTAACGGACGCGGTAAACCGGAGTTGGCGAAATGACTCAAGCTCAAGCTCTTCAGCTCGCGAAACGTGGGAATCCCACGGCGATCGCCGCGATCATGAACCACCAACTCCAATGGCAACACGTCCGAGTGACAGCGAGCCGCCAAGAGTACTGTTTGCAGGTTGAAATCAGCGCCAAAGGCAGCCTTCCCGACCGCACGATCCTGGAGCAATGGGTGCGCGTCGGACTGATGCAGTTGAACCCGAAAGCGATCTCGCAGGTTTGCGTGTCGGCCAAACTAGAGGGTGCGAGCAAACCGCTTTGGAAAGAAGAGTTTGAGTTGCCGAGCGTTTTCGGTGACGCGAACGCCATCGCCGCTCTCGAAACCCGAGTGAAGGCCCTAATTCCCTCGAGCGTGTGGGAAAAAGCTAAAGGCGGCGACTCAGAGGCTCTCTCGCAACTGCTGGACGTTGCCGTCTGGCAAAACGACGCTCGGGTGACGGCGGCAGTTGAGGAACGCCAACTTCAGGTCACGGTAGATGCAGAGGCGTTACCAGACGAAGCGGTGACTGTAACTTCGATCGTGATGGTATTGCAAGGATTGGATATCCCGTGGCTGACATCGGCGGTGGTGTTGGGGCGATCGCGGCGAAATGCTTTGGCCGTGTGGAAGCGCGTTCTCGATGCCGAACTCGATCCGAGGGATAAAATGCGTCATTCTATTGCTTCTATTGTAAATTTTTACGAACGGTCGGTCAATCCACGCATTCTCGAACGTTCGGTAACTCAAATGTAAAGAAACTGAAGTGGGCTTTTGGGTAGTTATGCACAGTAATGATGCTGCTCCGTAAAAAATCTTCCGTAGTAAGAATTTAAAAAATCCAAATAGCATTACTTATCAATTCAATTCTATCGATCGCGCGAACGTTTCACACCTCGAGCTTTCGCAGCGCGCCAACCATCACCGGCTTTCCGTAAAACTGCGTGCGAACGCCATAGATTTCTACGTCGATCGTCGTTGCGTCTTTACATTTTCCCAGAAACTGACAAGAAAGATACTTCGTTTGACCGCGAACGCACTTATAAATTTTCTCAGACACGATATCGTAATGGGAATCGGCAATCAAATAAAACATCGTTTTGAGAGAAGCTAACTCGTGAGTTCTATACCCAAAAATTCGGGCGAGTTGCCGATTGGCGTAGAGAAACTTACCGTCCCACACCACGATGTACAACCCGAGTTTCGATAACCGACTCAACGGAACGTCTAACGGCGGACGCGAAGAAATCGGGGGCTGAGTGCGGGGGGGAGGCGGCGGAACTTTCGAGCGAATCGGTAGGGTTTTGGGCGGACGGTCGCTCGTATCGGGCGTTGGAGATTTCACGGGAGACGGCGTGGGACGCGATAACTCCGGCTGCGGCGATCGAGGTAGGGGAGAGGGTGGAGTCGGAGGTCGAGGGGGAGACGATGGAGAGACGGGAGGTTGTCCGTCGTCTGCGTACGACCAAACGAGGTCGAGAACCAACGCCAAACGATGGGACAGTTCCTGCATGACGTTCGCCGTTTCAGCGTGGAAATAGGCGGTTTGGGGATGGGTGAGCGTGAGAATTCCCAAAATTCGTTGTTTGCGGCAAATCGGCACGCACAACGCCGAACCAACCTGATAGGGGGTGTTCCGAAGCGGCATCCAGCGATCGTCGGCGGCCGTGTCGGTGACGATCGCGATCTGACGTTCTCGGTAGACCCATCCTGCCAAACCGCTATCTAAAACCTGTCCGACGATGGACTGTTTGCGATCGCGAATCGTCGCGCCTCGCGCTAAGATACTTTCAACGACGACGCCGGACTCGTCGAGCAGAAACAAACTGCTTTCGGAGATGTTGGCAATTTGGTTAACCGATTTCAAAATTTGCTGGGCGATCGATTTCAGGGCCAGCGATCGCGTCGGTTTTTCCCCGAAGGCTAACAAGGTTCGCAGTAACTCCGTTTGAACGTCGCTGAGGGTGCGATCGACCCGCAGTCGTTCGAGTTCCTCTCTCGCTAGCTCGAGTTCTCGGTACAGTCGGTCTGTCTTTGGCTCGTGTTCTTCCACGCTCGATAACCCTTCAAAGAAACCGTTGCGAACCCCAAAGATTGCCTGCTCGTCCCCTATATACTGACATGGCAGCGGAAGATCGTCGGCAAAATTGCTGCGATCGCCTTATCCGAGCGCGATCGCAGTGGCACGCGACCTGTGAGTTTGAAACTCGATCGTCCCGTCCGTCTGGCGTGTCAGTCGGCGTTCTCGATATCCCGAGGATTCAAACTCGACCACACCCCGCCTACCCCTGAAATCTTCTGAAATTTTATCGAAAAATACAGAATTTAATTGTTTTCAAACTGACCGATCGCTAAATTTACTTCGCCCGAATATAGGACTTGGGGGGTGTTTCTCCCAATTTTTTCAGTTGGAAATACAGCGATCTCCGAGTCCCTTTTCCTCACGCGATCTCCACGATCTCCGATTTTGTCTGTCTCGGCACTGCCAACAGGAACCTTAATCTTATATACAACTTTAGACAGAGTGAATTTCACCGATCGGATCTAGCATAGGAATACAGACCCACGACTTTTACACCTCGAGCAAGTATGGCTTCCGAAACCCAAGTCAAACAATATTTAGCCTATTGGTTTCAACTCGGCAAAAAGCTCGTCGTTGAAAAGTCGGGAGAGACCCTATTGCCCGAACCCATTTTTCACGGCGATCGCTACAGCCAAGCCTTTAACGACTGCTGGGAACTCTGCGTATCGCCCGATTCGGGCGATTGCTATCTCGAAGGCACGCAACAAACCGTTCGCCAACTTCTCGAACCTCAGTGGGACATCGACCCCTGCGCTCGCTGTCAAATGCCCGTTCCCATCCTACTGCACGGGACGCCCTCCTGCGCCACCTGTCCCTGTCACGATCTTTCCTTCTGGCCGAACGACGAACTCCCGAAACCTCGTTTGCAGGTCAACACGCAAGTTAGCCTCCGCGAACTTTGTCGTCGCATCGCCGAAACCGGGGATGGTCCATCGTCGTCCTCCCATTCCCGCAGCAACCTCAACAGCTGACGCAGTTTACGCGGTCGCCGCGACATTATCTCGCACCTTGGGAACGTCGTAAGTCATAAAGTCGTAAGCCAGATCGGTATTGGGGAAAATCGCCCGAGCTTCTGCCAACAAATCCTCTAACTGGATATCGTTTCCCGGTGCGTAACGGGGACTGAAATGGGTCATAAGCAACTGTTTGACGCCGGCCGCCAGAGCGACCTGTGCTGCCATCGTCGAGGTCGAGTGCAGGCGTTGCTCGGCCATGGAAGCATCCAGGTGAGAAAAAGTCGCTTCGTGAACCAACACATCGGCATCGCGAGAGAGTTTCACCGCGTTGTCGCAGTAAATCGTATCGGTGCAATACACCACTTTACGACCCGGTTGTGGCGGTCCGCACAGATGTTTCCCATCGATTTTGCGACCGTCGGCGAGCATCACGCGATCGCCCCGTTTGAGCCGTCCGTAAACTGGACCGGGGGGAATTCCCAGCGACTTCGCTTTTTCCACATCGAAGCGGCCGGGACGTTCCTTTTCTTCGACCGCATAGCCGTAAGCCGTCACCCGATGGTCGAGTCGCTCGCAGGTAACGCGATAGTCCTCATCTTCAAACAGGAGACCCGGCCGGTGCTTGTGAACCCGAATCGGGTAAGACAAATGGGTGTGAGAATAACGAGTACAAGCGTGCAAGTAGTCTTCGAGTTGCGGCGGTCCGTAAAGATCCAAGCGATCGGGATTTCCGGCCAAGCCAATGCTGGCCAGCAACCCCATCAACCCGAAAACGTGGTCGCCGTGCATATGGGTAATAAAAATACGGCGAATGCGTCCGACCTTTAAATCGCTCCGTAGCAGTTGGTGTTGCGTTCCCTCGCCACAATCGAACAGCCAAATTTCCCCCCGCTCTGTCAAGCGCAGGGCTAAGCTGGAAACGTTACGCGACCGAGTTGGGACGCCCGAACTCGTTCCTAAAAACGTAATTTGCACGCGATCGAATCTCGTGAAAGTCTGCGTCGAGCCGTAAGGCACGGGAGGGCGACCGTCGATCCGCAGCGCTGGGATCGGGGTTTTCAAACTCCTATGCTATTCTAGCATCGACGAGGTCTGTGCTTCTGTGCTTTGACAATTGTGAGGAGAAAGTAACGGATGCTGCGCTCGAATTCTACAGTATCTCTAACGCCTCAAACGAGGCGATCTCGACTGAGGGGATCGCGTCCGACGCCCAAAAAACCCCTCGATCGCCACTCTAAAAAACCGTCTCGACAAATTTCGAGAACGTTTCTCAAAAGTTGGTGGATTTCGCTAGTCTGGTGGGCGTTCGTCTGGACGCCTGGTTCCGCTTTAGAATTGCGGGTTGCCGTTCGACAAGACGTCAGCGAACTGACGGTTGGTAGTTCGACCCCCGCCCGAATTCGCGATAGTTCGGGCAACGTTTTAGGCAACCTAACCGGAATGCACGCCCATCTCGCACGCAGTTCCGAGGGAAGCGTCGCCCTGTCTCAGTGGCAAGCGGGGCGGTTGTGGATCGAACCGAGCGATCGTGGTTACGTTTACATCGGCGATCGCTGGTATCGAGGCAAAGTGCTGTTAGTCCCTCGGGGTTACGGCATGACCGCCGTGAACTACGTCGATATTGAGTCTTACATCTACAGCGTTCTCGGGGCGGAAATGAGTCCCAACTGGCCGCGAGAAGCCCTCAAAGCTCAAGCCGTCGCCGCTCGGTCTTACGTCCTCTACCAACGACAGCGGTACGGAAACGACGTTTACGATGTGGGAGACGATACCTTTTGGCAAGTGTATCGAGGCATGGAAGAAGAAGCCGCCGCCACCCACGCCGCCACTCACGCCACCCGAGGACAAGTCCTCAGCCACGACGGAAAAGTCATCGAAGCGGTGTTTCATTCCTCTTCGGGAGGACATACCGAAGACGCCGAAGCGATTTGGGACGAAGCGAAACCCTATCTGCGGGGCGTTCCTGATTTCGATCGCCAATCCCCCAACTATCAATGGACGGAAACCCTGTCCCAGTGGGACGTTACCCACAGCTTATCGGGTGTCGGTAATGTATACGACATGAAGCCCGAACGGACGACTCCCAACGGCCGCATCGTGATGATGAAAGTCATTGGTGACGGGGGAACGGCGATGGTGGACGGCGACAGCATTCGCTCGGCTTTAGGACTGCGAAGTTCGCTGTTTACCGTCACTTCCTACGGCGGATATTTTACGATTTCCGGTCGCGGCTTCGGCCACGGCGTCGGGATGAGTCAATGGGGGGCGAAATATCTCGCCGAACAGGGGTACGATTACCGTCAAATTCTCTCCCACTACTATCGCGATACGTATTTGGCACAAATTCGCGTTCCGTGAACAGGGAACAGGAAACAGGGAACAGGCAGTAGGTTGAATTTCGGTTTTCTCAACTCCAAAAATGTTAATCTCAAAGTTTTTTTGGCATTAGCGTCGATTTTTTGAGATTGTTTTTTCAGAGAAAAAACTATCAATTTAAATTCAATTCCTAAGATATATTTTTGGGTCTTCGGAGTTTGTGGTTATAAATGTATAGCATGATACAAAAAATTGAAGATTCGAGAGCCAAAACCCTTGAAATCTCGTGAAGTTAGTTTTTCTGTCACCCTAAACTCCGAAGAGCCATATTTTTGAAGTTTTTTCTCAGTAAAGACACCAAAAAATCAATATAATTCGTATTCCAAAAGGGTGCAATCTAACCCCCCGTTCGAGACGGGAACGCGGCGAGACGCTCGCAATCCGACTTGTTTGGCAAGGTCTTTACTTCCCGTGAGAACGTACGCCGTCCAGCCTTTAAATCGCTGTTTGAACGTATCGCCGAGTTGTTTGTAAAACGCCCCGAGTTGCTGACGATCGCCTAAGCGTTCTCCGTAAGGTGGGTTGCACATCAAAATTCCGAGATCGCAGGGTGCTTCAATTTCGCGCACGTCGGCGCACTGAAACGCAATCTTTCCCCCCAACCCACACCGTTCGGCGTTCGTTTTCGCCTGTTGGAGAACGTCCGCATCGCGATCGCTTCCCCCCACAAACGCCGGAAGTTCCAGTTTTCTCGCCGCCTTCGCCTCCTGTTTTAACTGCGCCCAAACTCCCGCGTCGAAATCTCGCCAAGTTTCAAACCCAAAGCGATCGCGAAACAACCCCGGTGCCACGTTCGCCGCTTTCATCGCCGCCTCTAGCGGAAGCGTTCCCGAACCGCACAGCGGGTCTAAAAACGGGATTTCAGGAGAATAATTCGCCATCTCCAACAACGCCGCCGCCAGAGTTTCCTTTAACGGTGCAGCTCCCACAGCCGGGCGAGTGCCGCGACGGTGTAAACTGCTGCCGGAACTGTCGAGACTCAACACGGCGCGATCGCGGTGAATGTGAAGGTTGAGGCGCAAATCGGGAGTTGCCACATCCACACTCGATCGCACCCCAAACTGGTCTCGCTGGCGGTCTACAATGGCATTTTTGACCTGGAGGGCGCTAAAGTGCGTGTGGTTGAGCTGTTTGTTTTTCCCCGTACAATCGACCGCTAACGTATTTTCGGGACTGAGATAATTTTCCCAGTCGATATCGCGAACCTCTCGATACAGCATTTGCACCGAAGTACAGCGAAACGCCGCGATCGGGACTAGAACCCGAAACAGCGTTCTTCCCCACAGATTGACGCGATATAACAGCGTGCGATCGCCTTCAAACGCCACCCCAGCAAACTCCGGCCGCACCGACTGCGCCCCCAAACTCTCCAATTCCCGCGCCGCGATCGCTTCCAAACCTCGCGCCACCGTTGCAAAATACTGTGCCATCCTAATTTCGATCGAATTCTCGTAAACCGCTCGCTATTCTACCGAAGCCCAGCTCGAACCCGCAGCAACAGTGCGTTAATATAGGTCAGTTTGCAAATAACCCGCACCTAAAACGAGAACGCCATGACCCGAGCCATAATGGAAACAGACAAGGGAACGATTAACCTCGAACTCTTCGACGAAGACGCGCCCAGCACTGTAAAAAACTTCGTCGAACTGTCAGAAAAAGGATTTTACGACGGTCTGATCTTTCACCGCGTCATCCCCGGTTTCGTGATTCAAGGCGGCTGTCCCAACGGAAACGGAACCGGCGGCCCCGGCTACACCATCAAGTGCGAAATCAACAAGAACAAGCACGTCGCCGGAACCCTGTCGATGGCACACGCCGGACGAGACACGGGTGGAAGCCAATTCTTCATCTGTCACGAACCCCAACCCCACCTCGACGGCGTTCATACCGTCTTCGGCCAAACAGACGACATGGACGTAGTTCTCTCGATCGCTCAAGGCGACAAGATTCAATCGGTCAAAATCGAAAAATAGATCGAGATGAGGCGATGATGAGATGAGGAGGAAAAACAATTGGCTATTTCTCCCCCTCTCCCCCTCTCCCCGGCTCCTCCTCTCCCCCTCTCCCCCTCTCCCCTGCCCTGTTCGTTCTCAGTAGGACGGAGTACCCTAGATAAGATTGTCTTTTTGTAAAGGAAGTCACTGACATATGACCGCAACGGCTATCAAGCACGAAATTAAAGATCCCGCTCTGGCGCCCCAGGGTAAACAACGTATCGATTGGGCAGGTCGGGAAATGCCCGTGTTGGCGCAAATCCGCGATCGCTTCGAGCAAGAAAAGCCCCTTGCGGGCATTAAATTAGTGGCTTGCTGCCACGTCACCACGGAAACGGCACATTTGGCGATCGCCTTAAAAGCAGGCGGTGCGGACGCTCTGCTCATTGCCAGCAATCCCCTCTCGACTCAAGACGACGTGGCGGCGAGTTTGGTTGTAGACCACAACATCCCTGTTTTCGCCATTAAAGGGGAAGACGCCGAAACTTACGAGCGCCACGTTCAAATCGCTCTCGACCACCACCCCAACATCATCATCGACGACGGGTCGGACGTGGTAGCGACGCTGGTGAAAGAGCGTCAAGACCAACTCCCCGAACTCATCGGGACGAACGAAGAAACCACCACCGGAATCGTGCGCCTGCGTGCCATGTTCAACGATGGCGTGCTGACCTTCCCGGCGATGAACGTCAACGATGCCGATACGAAGCATTTCTTCGATAACCGTTACGGAACCGGTCAATCGACCCTCGACGGCATCATTCGCGCCACCAATATGCTGCTGGCGGGTAAAACCCTGGTGGTCGCCGGTTACGGCTGGTGCGGTAAAGGCGTCGCCTTGCGCGGTCGCGGCATGGGCGCTAACGTGATCGTGACGGAAATCGACCCAGTTCGCGCTATCGAAGCGGTCATGGACGGCTTCCGCGTGATGCCGATGGAAGAAGCAGCACCGTTGGGGAACTTGTTCGTAACGGTGACGGGGAACAAGCACGTGATTCGCCGCGAACACTTCGAGGCGATGAAAGACGGCGCGATCGTCTGTAACTCCGGTCACTTCGACATCGAAATCGACCTGAAATCTCTCAAGGAGATGACGAGCGAAGTGAAAACGGTGCGGCCGTTTACGGAACAGTACAAGCTCAACAGTGGAAAATCGGTCATCGTGTTGGGTGAAGGTCGCCTGGTGAACTTAGCGGCGGCGGAAGGTCATCCCAGTGCGGTGATGGATATGAGTTTCGCCAACCAAGCCTTAGCTTGTGAGTATTTGGTGAAGAATAAAGGAAAGCTCGAAGCCGGTCTTCACTCGATTCCTGAAGAGATCGATCGTGAAATTGCCAGCCTGAAGTTGAAGGCGATGGGCATCGAGATGGATACGCTAACCCCCGAACAGATCGAATATATCAATTCCTGGCAGTCGGGAACGTAAGTCAGTTAAGGATGAAGAGTGTAGCGTGAAGAGTGTTCGATCGAATTCTGCACTCTGCAAAACCCGGTATCTTCATCAAAGATACCGGGTTTCTCGTGGGCGAAGGGTGGTTAGTTACGGAATCCGTTACCCGATAGGCTAGGTTTCAAGAAGCCTTCACCACAGAGACACAGAGGACACAGAGAGGGACTTGTCAGGTTAGGCAAAACCAGTATTTGAAATTCGGATTCCGTATCAAACAGCGGTTTTACCCACTCAGACAAGTGGGAACCTCGAAAAATTCATTATTTGAGTTCAAAATAAAAAAATAAAATGGTCTTTCACATCTCGAAGACCATCTTTTTTATTCTTCTATATTAAGAGGTATTTTCTTGAGAAAAATCATCTATTTTAGAAGTTTTAGAACGAGAATATTCTGTTATTCTTTTTGAGTTTCCCAGAATATATATCGACGGATATTGTAGGCTAGATTTTTCAAGCCAATGTTGGCGTTAGCTCTAATCTTTCCAATTGAACGTAGAAGTTTTCCGCCCATGCTCATCACCCAAGCCCCAAAGACGTGTTCGACCTTAGCCCGGATTTTTGATTTTTGACGATTATTTGACTTTTGCTCTTCACTTAAAGGCTTATTTCTGTAAGCTCTTTCGTGAATTTTACTGTCAAATTCAAGCTGCTCTAAAACCCATTCAATATCTTCACTTCGATAAGCACTATCACCCCAAATTCGATCGTCTAAATTCTCACCATCGATAATTTTACCTAATGCTTTTGAGTCATGAACTGATGCATCTGTTACATGATAACTTCGGACAAAACCAAATTTTACATCGATGCTAATATGATTTTTATATCCATAGTAACTTTGTCCATTCTTTTTAGTCCAACGAGCGTCAAGGTCTTTTTGGGAAAGGCGATGGGGATTTTTTTCCCATCCTTCTGGAGTTTCTCCTTGGCGAATTTTATCATTCTCTTCCTGGCTATTTCTTTGTTTAGGGACTGGCACGAGAGTCGCATCCACAATTTGCCCTTCCTCAGCTTCATATCCTCGATCTCGCAGATAGTCGTCAAATCGATTAAATAGCTCTTCAATTAATCCGTGTTGGGTGAGTTGTTCTCGAAAAAGCCAAACCGTTTTTGCATCCGGAATTGAGTCTTCAAGACCGAGATGTAGAAATTTCATAAAGGATAATCGATCGTTGGCTTGATATTCTAATTCATCATCGCCAAGATTAAAGAGTTTTTGTAACACAATTAATTTGAACATTAAGATCGTATCCAAGGGTTTACGACCTGCATTACTGAGGCGAGGCTTTTGATGAATTACTTTGAGGATTGGACGAAATTCTTCCCAGGGTATCAATTCATCAATCTGGTCAAGCAAGATTTTTTTATTGCTTAGCTTAGCATGGCGATTTTCCCAATCCCAAAAACCTTTTTGACCCATGGCATTATCCTTGATTTGTACTGTTTAATTATCTCATGATTTAAGTCCAATAGTCAATTAATAGAGATGCCCAAGTCCCTCCATCCCCGCAACCCCCCTCTCCTTTGGGGGGCTAATGGGGGATGTGGTGAAGACTTTTTGGGTAGTGTTAAAATAGCGGTTTGCTCCCAAATTTCAGGCACAACATTAAAAATCTATACCCGCCATTAGCGGCTTGGTTTCAGACTGGCCGACTCGGTTGAGCTGGCGGGAATGACGGTTCGCGCCAAACTCAGCCGTTGTTTCATTCCTCTCGAAAGGGTGGAAATCAGGCTGTTGCGTTTGGGGACGAGTTGCACGAGTTCGAGTACGTCGAAGAGGCGGCGCGATCGCGTGGGTTCTCGCAGGTGGTACAGTCGCGCGAAGTATTCGAGATAGTCCCAAACGGTGAGGTCGTCGTAGAGGGGAAAGTCGTCGGGAAGGTAGCCGAGATGTCGTTGGAGATTGGGGTTAGGGCGATCGGGTCGCAGCCGTTCCCCGTTGAAGTAAATTTCTCCGGTGGTGGGTTCTTCGATCGCGGCTAACATCCGAATCAGGGTGGTTTTTCCCGCGCCGTTGGGTCCGATGAGACCGTACACTTCACCGTAATTGATGTTGAGGTCGACTTCGTTGACGGCGAGTTGGCGATCGAACTGTTTGCTGAGGTCGCGGGTTTCGATGGCGAGGTCAGTCATCGCAGTTGGGGAGGTTCGAGTGAGGATCGGTAGCGGTTTGGCTGTTTTACGGCTACAGGAGAGGCGATCGCCATTCCGCAGAGATGGCGATCGCGGGAGACACCCCAAGCCTAGCCTTAGCCTTCCCCAAACCTCTCCCGGCGATCGCTCACATCCGTGAAAGTTTCTCGAACGGTTTCACTACATCTGGTCTCAATCCTGCCATTTCCCGGTAAAAATGCTCGCCACGGCGCGTTCCAAGCGGTTCAAATCCTCCGCCAACAGCGGCGGCCAGGACACGCCGCAATTGCGACCTCGCTCGAACTGACGCTGACTTTCCAACACCAGCAGATGCAAGGCGTAAGTCAACTCGCGATCGATCTGGGATCGACCTTCGAGCGATCGATACAACACCTTCAACGCCAGCAAAATCGAGGTCATCTGACCGGGAATCGGTGCGTTTCCCCGTTCGAGGAGCATTAAGAACGCATCGGGATTGCGCCGTGTCTCTAACGTCATTCCTTGGTCGATGAGAAAGTTTCGTGCAGTTTTGTCGTCCATGAGAGAAATTGTGTTAGATCGATAGTGAGGCGAGGGTCGAGTCTGCGAGTCGCGTCTTCAAACTTTACCAAGACCGGGAGTTCCCAATGAGTTTACTTGGAAATATCATCTGGCTGATTTTCGGCGGGTTCCTGTCGGGACTCGGTTATATTATCGGAGGTTTGGCGTTGTGCGTCACCATTGTTGGCATTCCGTTCGGCTTGCAAACCATTAAATTGGGTTTTGCGACGATGACGCCCTTCGGTAAGGAAATCATTGAAGATAAGAGCGCCAACAGCACGCTTACCATTATTTTTAATATCGTTTGGATCGTGTTGTTTGGCTGGGAAATTGCAATTTCTCATTTGACCCATGCGGCAATTTTGGCGATTACTATTGTGGGATTGCCCTTTGCGAAGCAACATATTAAATTGATTCCCATGTCGCTATTTCCCTTCGGTCGTTCGTTGAAAGAACCGGAACAAATGGAAGCATTTCAGTAGTCTTTGAGTTTCGATCGCCGCAGGTTGGGTTGAGCGAAGCCGAAACCCAACCTTACTATTTTCGGAATTCCAATTGATTTTAAATTGAGTTTTTTGTTTGCAAACACCAATTTCGGTTAATTCCAGAAATTTCAGTTTCGATTGGATATTTGACAGTGAGGCTACGTTACGACGATATGACGTAACCGATCAGGTGTTCTTCCGGGTTAGAATCGGGGTTGAGGATAGCGATACGATTTTCTTGGCAAAGAGTTGAAATGGCTCGATCGATGTCATCTTTTTGGAAATCGGGAAATTGCGCGTTGGTACTTTCGACTAATACCGTTCGTCCGATGAGTTGTTGAGTTTTGACGAGGGCGAAAATATATTCTTTAACGCGATCGAAGGGATCGCGTTCTTCAATTTCGAGCAAACTTCCCAAATCGTGACTGAAGACATCGAGTTTTTGTAACAATCGACAATCTTGTAACACTTCAGCTCGTACCGTTAACGCTTTCAACTCTTCAAAATCGATCGCGCGATCGCCGAGGACGAAATCTCCCGATTTTGCAGAATTTACGAAGTTGTGATAAGTCTCCAAAATATGAAGCGAGTCGAGATCGGGAATGATGTGACGGTGGATCGAATCGACAAACAACTCTTTATAACGGCGATATCCTTGATTCCTGGGAACTCCTAAATTTTCAGCCCGAATGAGATATAGAAACTGACAGGTGTTTTTCTCCAAAGCCTCTTGAGCTGCTTTCATCACCCGACAAAAACTGACTAAATTCGGCTCTTCAATCCAAATAACCCCGACGCGACCGAATTTGAACGACCAATAAAAACTTAAAGAATAACGTCCGTAAGTGGGACTTTCAAGAAGTTTGGGGCGAACGCCCGTCACGCCTAAAACTTCCAGAACTTGACGCAACATTTGCATGAGTTCCGGTGCTGAAAACTGGCGGATGTGGCGAACTTTCGACTGGACTTGTACCAGTTCGGTTTCCCAGGTGAGTTTGAAGGCGGCCAGTTCGTCAGTGGGGCGATCGCCTCCGTCTTCAACCTCCGACATCACAGGCGTCTCGAAGTGGGGAGATCCCCCGTTGGCGACGCCGATTTTCGCCTGTTGAAAGAGCGATCGCCCTAACATCAACACCGATCGGGGAAGGGCGCGATCGCCGGGAAATTTCTGTTCGAGAGCCTCCCGAGACAGGGGATACAGGGAAGAAGGGGGCGGACTGTCCGCTTGGCGGTGAAGCGGGGCTAAACGGGTTTCCCAAAGCTGCTGAGCGCGATCGATATCGATGGGGCGCAGGTGCAGTTCGGTATCGATGCGGGCGAGATCGGCCGGTTGGACGTGTCGCGCGTTTTCGTTCCAGGTATTAGTGACGATGCTGACGATGACGAGGAAGTTTTTCAGCTTTTGGTTGTGGACGATGGAGTTGACATTAAACAACGCCTGTAAGTCGATATAGCCGCGATCGCTGCGATCGACGTTATCGAGGTTGTCGAAACACAACACGATCGGCTGAGTTGCGGTGGCGATGCGTCCGAAGTTTCCTAAAATACTCTGGGCTTTGTGTTCGGTATCGATGGAACTGCTGACGTGTAACGCCTTCAAACTTTCGTCGTCGAGATCGTCCCCTTTGAGCCAATCGCACGCCAGAGAATAGAGTTGTGGATCGGTGAGGTGGTAGAGAACGCTAAAAAACTCGTTGGCGTTGTAAATTCCCGTGGGATAGGTCGATTTGAAGTTGTGGACGAAGAGATGGCGTTCGCCGATGAGACGTTTGAGAAAGCCGCGATCGCGAAAGGCCGAGAGACTCTTCAACCACAGCAACAGTTGCGATTCCTGCGCTCCCTCGGGAACGTAAGTCAGACTGTCGATGGTGTGGCGTAGGGTGTGACGCCAAATATAATCGCTTTCAGGCCAGGGGCCGATATACGTGAAAAAAGCTTGGGGATTCAACCGCTGTTTGAGGCGACTCAGCAGAAAACTTTTCCCCGATCCCGAGTCCCCCGACAGTAAAATCGTGCGACTGCGGCGATCGCCTGCGACGGTCTCGAGAATCCGTTCGATTTCTGCGACGATCTCCTGGTGGATCGATTCGATCGTAGCGTGGGTTGGGCGGTCTTCGTGCCAAAAATTCCCCGGCCGGAAGGTCGTCGAGTCGAACGGATTGACGGCGCGTTGGACGAGCTGCTCGATAGAAGCCATAGTTATCAGTCTCCAGTCACCAGTCTCGGGTCACCATTTACGTTTGGGCGATAACGAGCTGTTCTTCGAGGGGAAGGTCGGGATCGAGAATTCGTACGGGGCGATCGCTGAGGGAAAGGGTTTCGATAAGTTGGTGAACCTGTTGTTTGCTGACGCCGCCGAATTGGGCGATCGCTTCTTCGATGAGTTGTTCGATCGCCATACACTGTTGGTTGACGACGCGGTTGATGATGAAATCCTCGATGGCTTGAAGGGAGGCTTCAGCTTCCTCGCGGGCGACGGTGGTTTCAAAAAAGCCCAGTTGTTGCAACAGCGGACAGTCTGTCAAAACCTCCGTTTGACGAGTCAGAGATTCGAGGCGATCGAGGTCGGGGGTTTCTTCTCCCACCACCAGTTCTCCAGACAGGGCGTCGTTGACGAGGGTGTGATAGGTCGAAAGATAGCGCACCGACACCAAATCTGACATGAAATGGTTGTTGCGATCGTCGCTGAAAATCTCTGTATAGAGTTGATAGCCGCGATTGCTCGGCGAGCCGACTCCTTCGGCGCGAACCAGTTGCAGCGTGTGACAGAGCTTGCGATCGAGGGCTTCGCGACAGGCTTTGAGGAGGTTGAAAAACTTCACCATATTGGCATCTTCCGACCACACCACCCCCACGCGATCGGGGGTTCCGGGGGCGCGATAGCTTAACGAATAACTGGCGTAAGTCCGACTCGGAAGCAGGCGCGATCGCACATCTTCGACTTTCAAGACGCTGAGGGCTTCAGCCAGCATTTGCATCAACTCGGGAGCGGCATACTGACGCAGGCGGTTGACCCGTTCTTCCGTTTGCTTGAATTTTTTCAACCACACCAGTTTGAACGCCGCAGCGGGGTCGCTCGTGGCGTCTGTGGGAACTTTTGGCGGGAGCGAAGGACTCGACCCGTTGTGAGAAAACTCGGTTCCACCATTGCGAACGATCCCCGATTGCAGTCGGTCGAGTTTCGATTCCTGATACAGTCGCCGCCCCAAAATCAGCGTGTTGCGGGGTCGCGTTTTTCCCCCCGGAAATTTATCGTCGAGATATTGGCGAGCCAGAGGATAAATGGGAGATTCCGGTTGGGGGTAGGTTTGGCGGTGCAACAGGTAGAGGCGACTGGCCCAGAGGGCTTCGGCTTGATCGAGGGTGATTTGTTTGAGGCGAATCGTCGTATCGATGCGATCGCGATCGGTGGCGGGAATGCGAGCCTGGTTTTGTCTCCAAGTATCGGTAATGATGCTGATGACGAACAGAAAGTTTTTGACTTTCTGCGTGTGGAGCATGGCGTTGACGCGAAACAGCGATTGTAAATCCAGGCTTCCGTCGCTGTTGCGAGCGATGTTGTCGAGTTGGTCGAAACAAAGGACGATCGGCTGTGTTGCGTCGGCGATGCGTCCGAAGTTGGCTAGGGTTTTTTGAGCGGCGTCTTCCGTGTCGATGGTCGATTGCACGCCCAACTTTCGCAGCGAGTCTTCGTCGAGGTCGTCGCCGCGCAACCACTCGCAGGCGATGGGGTATAACTCGGGGTTGGTGAGGTGGTAGAGAGCGCCGAAAAACTCCTGTGCGTTGTAGATTCCCGAGGGATAGGCTTCGAGGAGTTTGCGGACGAAAATCTGACGGACGCCCCCCCGCAGCCAATCGATGAATCCTCCTTGTTGAACGTCTGAGAGGTCTTCGAGCCAGAGGAGAATTTGCGATTTGTCTTGGCCTTCGGGTTTTTCGAGGAGACTGTCGACGGTGTAGCGGAGGATATGTCGCCAAATGTAATCGCTGGCGGTGAAGGGTTCGACGTAAACGAAAAAGGCGCGAGGACTGGCGGAGTCCGCGTTACCGGTTTGAATCGATCGCTTGAGGCGTCCGAGAAGATAGGTTTTTCCCGATCCCGTTTCTCCTTCGAGGAGAATGGTACGCGATCGCCGGTCGTCCGCCACGCGATCGAGAACCGCTTCGATTTCGTCGAGGGCGTCTTGGTGGATAGAATCGACGGTGAGATCGGGATTTTGGACTTCTTGCCAAAAATTCCCCGACCAAAAGGTTTCCGTGTCGAACGGGTTCGGCTCCCGTTGGATAATGCGATCGATCGCGGTCATAGTTCACCTCGGCGACAAAGCGATACGTCTAGGTACGGATGATAAAGAACAGCGGACCTCCGATATCTTGAGGAATCCCGGCTTCGATTTGTTCGCTCGTGTAGTGAGCGGCCTCTTGCAGAGAACTTAACTCGATGCGATCGCCTCGTTGTAAGCGATATAAGGCCAGATCGAGTTCTTCCCGCGTTAGGGGAGGCTGTAGCCGTTCGCGCAAGTAGAAGATCGGTAAGTAGTTATCGGTTCCGAGCAGTCGGTCGAGTTCTTCGACGGCGTACCAAATATCGGTGTCGTTGGGCTTTTCTGTCAAACGCCGCTGGGGATTGACCGGTTTGGGGACGGGTTTCGACGGGGGTTTGGCTTCGGTATCGGTTTGGGAACTGTCGAATTTGCGGAGAAACTGAAGGTAGCAGGCGAGGTGGTTCAAATTCAGTTCCAGGGCGCTTCCGCTGGGGATGTATTCGTGACGCAGGTAGTCGAGGCCGCGAGGTGTCAGCCAAACCTCTTGAATTATGGTTTTTTCGGCTTTAATCAAGCCCCGTTCGACCAGTTTGCGAATCACGACTTGGCGGTGTTCCGTATCGAGATCGGTGTCTTTGGGGGAAATACTCTCTTCCGCGCAAGCTTTCAAGACTTTAATTTCATCTTCCGTCACGGGAAGCCGACTCGTATCGAGACGTAGCAGCGCGTTTCCCGGCGGTGCGATGCGAAACTGAACGATTTCTTCGTTACAATCGACGAAACCGCGATCGCACAAGGTATGGCAGAGGCGATCGCGCTCGGCCGCTTTGGTGCGATTGTTGGGCTTGACTTGGGAAATTGGCGCTCGGTAGTCCGGCATCCCCAACAGTTTCAATAAAAATTTCAGTTCCCGCGTATCCATTCGGTTCGACTGCTATACGACGATCGCCCTATATTACCGTGTCGGTGTGGTCGGAGGGGGAGCAAGGGAGCTTCCGGCTCGAGGGAAAGGAGAAGTAGTGCTGTATGGCCTCTTGTCTTTTGCCTCTCGACCTTTTGCCTTTTGCCTCACCTTTAAGCATAGAAGGTGTTTGGCGAGATAGGACAGAGGGACTGTGTTAACGTACCGAAAAAACGCTTGACGAGGAAATCACTGTGTCAGTTGTCAGTTTAATACGATCGCGCTACTACGAAACCGATGCGCTGCGGGCGTCTCTCGAGCCGTTACTCGAACCGCTGGGAGGAATGGGGGCGATCGTCAAACCGGGCGATCGCGTACTGCTCAAACCCAATCTTCTCACGGGTTCCCGTCCGACGAAGGAATGCGTCACTCGCCCCGAGGTGGTGTACGCGGTGGCGCAGATGGTGAAGGAGGTCGGCGGAAAACCGTTTCTTGGCGACAGTCCAGCGTTTGGGAGTGCTAAAGGTGTTGCTAAAGCCAACGGCTATCTTCCCCTCATGGACGCCTTGAATTTGCCAATTGTGGAATTTCGCGGAAAACGCTATAACACTGAAAACGGCAACTTTAACCATCTGCGGTTGGGGAAAGAGGCGATGGACGCCGATGTGGTTATTAACCTGCCTAAAGTTAAATCTCACGTCCAGTTGACGATGACGATGGGGGTCAAGAACCTCTTCGGTTGCGTTCCGGGGAAAATGAAAGCCTGGTGGCACGTCGAAGCGGGAAAGGATGTCGATCGCTTTGCAGAAATGTTGGTGGAAACGGCGCGATCGATCGCCCCCAATTTAACGATTCTCGACGGTATTATCGGTCACGAAGGCAACGGCCCGAGTGGCGGCGAACCCCGCGAACTCGGCGTGTTGGCGGCTTCGACGGACGTATTCGCCTTGGATTTGGCGCTGCTGCATCTCCTCAACGTCGATCCGGCGATCGTTCCCACAGTCGTCGCCTCGCAGCGGTTGGGGGTTTGTCCGAAGTTCGAGACTCTGGAATTTCCCCTCGCGAAACCGGCCGATTTAGCCGTAGCGGATTGGAAACTTCCCGAGGCGTTGATGCCGATCGATTTTGGATTGCCCCGAGTGTTGCGATCGACCTTCAAACATCTTTATATTCGTTTCGTCCACGAACCGATGGAGAGTGGGAAGCGCTCTTAATAGGGGTTTTGGCGATTCCCGATCGATGGGATAGTGGGATGGAATTTATCAGGTTGGCGATCGCTTGAAATTTATCAAAAAATTTGGTTCGGCTTCGCTCACCGAGCGCAGTCGAGGTGAACGCTTCTGGAGATTTGACCGCTACTTTGGCTGGTGCAAACCTGTCAGAGCAAGTCGGATCGTTGAAGGAAGAATCCCCACGCCGTGATAGCTGGGGAGTGTCAACAAACTGGGGTCGAGTCCGATTAGAAAAAGATCCTGAAGCTCGTAACGTGCTTGAACTTGGGAGATTGTATTCGCCAAAAGTCTACCAGTTGTAGAATTCAAGTCGAAATATTTTTCAAACTCTCTCCTCGACAAGCATTAAACGGCTGCGATCGCAATTTTTATTCCGAAAATGACAAAAGAGGGATAAGACCAAAGGAAGGTCGGATTCGTTCGATGCTCCCGGAGGCGATCCCCTTTGAAGCTGGAAGCCACTAATCTGTCGCGTCGCGATGATGAGTGGCAGTTCACTCGAATTCACTACAATTAGAAAAGAAAGTAAAACCCGAGCTGGCATCGCTGGCTGACAACGATCGTGGGAGAGCAGTTCGTATGATTATCGTGATGAAACCCGGTACTCCTCAGGCGGAGATCGATCGCCTCAACCGAGAAATGGAGAACTGGGGACTCACACCCGAAAACATTGTCGGACGTTACAAAGTCGTCATCGGCTTGGTAGGTGACACCGCCGCTCTCGATCCCCTGCAACTCCAAGAAATCAGCCCTTGGATCGAACAGGTGTTACGGGTCGAAGAACCCTTCAAACGCGCCAGCCGACAGTTCCGTCACGGCGAACCGAGTGCAGTGAGCGTCGCGACTCCAGAGGGAAACGTGATGTTCGGCGAACACCATCCCGTCGTCACGATCGCCGGCCCTTGTTCGGTCGAAAGCGAAGAGGCGATCGTCGAAACTGCCCTGCGCGTTAAAGAAGCCGGGGCGAAGTTCCTTCGGGGGGGAGCCTACAAACCCCGTACCTCTCCCTACGCCTTCCAAGGCCACGGCGAAAGCGCCCTAGAGCTATTGGCGAAAGCCCGCGAAGCCTCTGGATTGGGCGTGATAACCGAGGTGATGGACGCCGAAGATATTGAGAAAATCGCTGAAGTGGCCGATGTATTGCAAGTTGGCGCTCGCAATATGCAAAACTTCGCCCTATTGAAAAAAGTTGGGGCGCAGGAAAAACCGGTTCTCTTGAAACGGGGAATGTCCGCCACCATCGAAGAATGGTTGATGGCGGCAGAATATGTCCTGGCAGCGGGAAATCCCAACGTGATTCTCTGCGAACGGGGAATTCGTACTTTCGATCGCCGTTACACTCGCAACACCCTCGATCTGTCCGTGTTACCGGTGTTGCGATCGCTGACACACCTTCCCATTACCATCGATCCCAGTCACGGGACGGGTTGGGCGCCGTTCGTTCCCGCCATGGCCAAAGCAGCGATCGCCGCCGGGACGGATGCGTTGATGATCGAAGTTCACCCGAACCCGGCGAAAGCCCTCTCAGACGGGCCGCAATCGCTGACCCCCGAACAGTTCCGTCAGTTGATGGACGAACTCGCCGTCATTGGTAAAGCCATCGGACGTTGGGAAAAACAACCCGCGCTTCTACCGTGAAGCGTCAAGAGTGGGGACAATTCACATCACCGAGTTGAGGGTGGCAGCGCCGAAGGTGGCGTTGAACTGACGACACCAGACGGCGGCTGAGTTGTAATCAGACAGATTGACGTTATTCGGGATTTCGTAGCGCTGTACGCCCATCGTACTTTGAAGGGCTCCGAGAGTCAGATAGTCGCCTTCGTTGAAGTGCAGGCCGGGAGAGGTCGATCGATGGAGGACGACGAACAGATCGGGGCCCTCATCTGTGCGAAAATCTTGACTGATTTCTAGGTAACGCCGTCCGTTTTCGACGATAATGCGAGCGCTGCCTTGGGTGGGGTGTTCGACTGCCTCGAAGGTTCCGGATCTGAGGGTCGATCGATTGGCTTGCTTGTGCGAAACGGGTTCGGGAATCGAAGTTTTAGCTAAGACCGGAAGAGAAACAGGGGCTGCGATGACGATAAAAGCAGAAATGGCGGAAAATACTAGAGATTTCATGGCGAGTCAGATTTCCTGAAGAATTTTGCTCTCTTGACTATTGTTCGTTTGCCCGGAGCGATTGGATTTATTTTTTTGAAACAAAATTAGCCCGCATTCAACCACATAGGAACAGGTGGGCGACGAATTGCCAACGAACCTATGCTAGAATTGCCCTATCCTGAGCGGTACGGCAAAGGGTGCAATGAGATTGCGAACCACCTGGAGGCACGACCTCTCAGCGAAAGGGAAACCCAACCTATAAGTCCCCTGAGTCGGTTCGTACAGGTCGGACTCTAGGCGAAAAAAATTAACCAAAAGCCCCACAGCGGAAACGACTTGGGGGAGCAGTCCAGCCAAAGTTCTGGCGGTTCGGCGAGAATACCGCCTGTCGGGAGGGATAAGCCCTTCTAATCAAGACACCGCCACCTCGCAGGACGCAGGTGGAAGAGTATTCATACGAAGCGTCGTTCCACTGCGATCGAGCAAGCCAACTCCCTTCAACCGACATACCGCATTGTTAAATGGTTTGCGGCAAAATCCTATCAAGAACAGCTCAGTACTCTATGAAATCCCCGGCATCTTGGAGATGCCGGGGATCTGACAAACCAGACGGGCTTCGAGAATTCTGTTGCGACTCTCTTGGCGAACCGTGAGATTCACCTCAACGTGTTCGGTTTTGACACTCCCCGAGACCCAACAGGAAAAGGGGTTGAGGAGTTTTTAACCTCACTGAGATCCGCCGTCAGACTCATCAGAAAGAACAGGCGTTGCAACCGCAAACAGAGGTTCCTGGTTTTTCCGCCGCCGGGTATGCATTCGTCCACTGACCGCTCCAGCCACCACGATCGCTACAGGTCGCCTCGCAAATTGCCGCCGCCGCACTGTTGTTAGGAATCAATTGGCTCGAGCTATAATCGCACCCGCAAGAATAATCCTCCCTCGCGTCAGTCCGAATCTCGCTGGCCATTTCGCCGAGCCAGGTACGAGACTGCTCGTTCACCTTGAACATAATGGGATTGTTATCCGTAATGAGGCTAAACATATCTCCATACAGTGGGAACGATTGTTTCAGGGTGTTGAAGACGCTGGGACGAGTGGCCATCAAATACTGAGGATAGGAATTGCTGGCATCTGCACCAATACTGGCGACCATCGTGGTGGAGGCTGCCATTGTATTGGCTAACTGAACCGCTAAGTCGCGGGTTCCCCGCTGTTCGGTGGTCGTATTCACCCCAATGACATCAGCATAGAAGACTCCGGGATAGGATTCGTCTTCATTGGAAAGCGGCATGACTTTAAAGCCAATGTTTTGCCGCGTCTTCTCACTCATGTTTGACATGGCTTCGGTATAGCCCATGAGTGCGCGTCCCCAACCGTCACTAAACCATGCGGCTCGTTCGTAGGCTTTAATCGAACCGTCTGGATCGGTTGCATTCTCATAGCTTGACATGGCGAGCAACTCTTGCATATTGTCGATCGCCTCGGCGTTCAATTGCGATTGGTTCCAAGGTAATGGAAAGGGATATTGTCCGGTCAAGCTATGGGCAATGTCGATATAAAGAGAAGCGTTGGTCGTGCTACCCACCATATCGAGCATGATACCTCGACGATCGGGCGGAATCTCGCTGGTATAGCTACAAGAGCACAACTCATTTTTAATTTCACTGAGGTTCGTTGCCTTGGCAATTGCAGTATCCCCTTTTTGATAAAACAGGATATTCGCACAGCCGAGTTGGGGAATGGCGTAATAGGTTCCATTGACTTGAACTCCATCGATCGCGTAGGAAACGAAGTCGTTCAAATTGTTGATTTCACTCGCCTGTATGGGTTCGAGCAAGTTTTTATTGCGAAAGTAGTCAAAAAACATGGCATCGAACACATACACATCCGCGTCTGGGGAAGGGTCGGTATGATACCCTCCATCCCATGATAGGCTCGGATCGGAACTCGAAGAAATGAACTCTAAATCAACATCAGGTCGAACGTTTGCCCATTCGGCTTTGATGGCAGTTTCAAATTGGTCGATCCGAGGAACCCACGGATACAGTTCGACTTTTAATGTGGTTGCTGAGGCATCTCCAATGCCTAAAAGACTAATAGACAACGCTAAAATTAGCGTCATGCTAAAATTAATTAGTTTTTTCATTTTTGTGTGAATTGTCTTGGTTTACACAACTAATTACATTCCATTCCCTAAATTCCCTGATTTTGAGGGTAGGAGTGTTGAATAGGGTGCATCTCAAAAATGTAAATTTATCAGATCGGAGTCTCTGCACTGAATTGAGCTGTTGTTGGGTTTCGCGATCGCTCCATCCATGGATGGCAGCGTTGCCGAAGTCCAACCTACCTTCAAACTCATATTTTTACATCCATTGAGATGGGTGCATCTCAAAAATGTAAATTCATCGAATTGGGCGCACTCAATTTCCAGATCCCCGGCATCTTGGAGATGCCGGGGATCTTATACCGGAAGTGCTAATCGGGAATTTTGCCACCCCAAACTGATGTTTTTGCAAAAGTGAGATGCACCCCATTGAGATGCACCCGTTAAAGAGATTAATGAAATTGGATTCACGAAACCCAATTTTCGGATTTACTGGCTATTAGCAAACCAGAAGGTAGGAGCAGTTTTACTGTAAATATGACAAAAATTACCACCCCGACTTTTGTTATGTACCGATCGAAGCTCTAATATTCTTACCTTTATAAAGATACATCTCAATTTTGCAGAATTATCCCTCCGCGCCTCGACTTAGGCTTCGACAATGAGTGCTCAGCGACTCGACAGTTCTATCGAATTCACCGAACGTCCGAACTGCGCTCGTCGAAGGTCTTTCGGAACCTCCCCTAACTCTCGCAAAGGAGGGGTGGGTTTTCAATTGCAAAACTGGAATTTGGCCTTTTGACTAAATGCAATAAAGGCTCTTCGGAGTTTAGGGTGACAGAAAAACTAACTTCACGAGATTTCAAGGGTTTTGGCTCTCGAATCTTCAATTTTTTGTATCATGCTATACATTTATAACCACAAACTCCGAAGACCCCAATAAACCACTATATCTAGTTGCTTATTGTAAAACCAATACATTCTCAATAACGTATTTTTTGAATTAGCCAAAACTCCAGCGGTATGTATCTCTTGGTAAAGGATTTGCACTTTGTTTCAGATTGTTACGACATTCTTTATTTTCCGTACGTATCTATCTATATAACCGATCTGTTTTATTCGATCTATAGTTAATTGTTTTTGGGAGGTTTGCATGGCACTCTTAAGGATTGACGTACTTTACCAATGTGGTATAACTAAAGAGCTGAAAGTGACGTGTTACAGCAGTTTCAAGCTTTTCGCTAAAACCTAAAGTTCGAGCAGCTCGGAATACACCCTGCCTTTTATCGCACTGTTTTCACTCTGTCATTCCACATATTACTACACACTACAGATGTATTGGGTGCATCTCAATTCTGCAATAAGTATAAATACTGAAATGAGTAAATCCCCTTCTAGCAGTCCTTGAGGAATATATTGACAAATTTCCGAACTTGTGTATTTACGAAAGTGAGATGCACCCGATGTATTTGAGTACAATATCCCATAATTATTATTTTTTAATCTTTGCACGTGGGAACGTGAATCTTTGCCGTTACATCCGCAACACCCTCGATCTGGCCGTGTTACCGGTGTTGCGATCGCTGACGCACCTTCCCATTACCATCGATCCCAATTATGGGACGGGGTGGGTGTCGTTTTCCCACCCTGGCCAAAGCGGCGATCGACGCTGGGACGGATGCGTTGACGATCGAAGTTCGCCCAAACCCGGCCAAAGCCCTCTCTAACAGTCCGCAATCGCTTACCCCCGAACAGTTCCGTCAGTTGATGAAAGCCCGGACGTTGGGAAAAATGCGCCGCCTTAGTCTAAAAATGTAGTGTTTAGGCTTCGCTGCTTTCCCAGTCCCAAATGCGCTCTAACTCGCTCAAGCTTACCAAGCCGTATTGCCACAGTACCATCGGCAGGTGATGCCTGGTCGGAGCCTGACGAGTCGCCAGAGCGATCGCGTCTTCAGAAAGGTTTAAGTCCTGTCGCAAAAACTGCGTGAGGGGGTGAGTCGTGTTGGGTTTCATGGCAGTAATCGGCGTGATAGTGGATGTATGGAGTCTCTCTCCCTTGGGAATTTTTCATTAGCGTACTCGTCAATTGTGACAACGCTGTGACAAAGCCTTGAAGATGAGAAGCGATTCGGGACGAGTTTCAGTATGCTCGATATTGAACAAAAAGTCAACACTATAAACTGGGGCGATCGCACAGTGGGAGAATTCGCTAAAATTAGCAATATTTGACAAAGCACTGGATTTTATGGAAAGTTGCGTTGGAATCTACAGCATTCCTATCGAAACCACTGCCGGAATCGCTCGTCATTACTATCTCAGCGAAAATGGGGACTTCAAGAATTCCGTGGGATGGGGTCCAGCAGGGGTTGAATGGCGAGGAACGGTGAAATTGACAGAAGCAGAGCGATCGCGAGCGAACGAGTACGGCGATCGCTTTGGAATGTACAATATTTGTACGAATAACTGTGAAATGTTCGCTTGGTACGTAAAAAGGGGAAAGCGCTATTCAGAACAAACTCAAAAGAGTGTTGTAAAAAGTTTGGGAGCCGCTGCAATTTCCGCAATTCAACCCGTCCATACAGTTCGCAGTCAAAAATATAAGGAAATAGAAAAAGGGATTGTCGATATTTTTAATAACAATTTAGAAGAAGCTCATCGTCAAAACTGGAAAGCACAACAAGCGGAAACAGATGAGTTTTGGCGTCGTCGAGATCGAGATTCAAAATAAACGCTCGAATCCCAGTACTTCAGGGCTAATGGAAAGTCTACTATAGCAATCCTAAATGGTTTGCGGAAACAGATCGGCTGAAAACCCCATACCGTAACGATCTATCCTGAAAACAAGCCGCAAACGAAGTCGTACTGCTATAGAAAATCGATCTAAAAAAATCCCCGTTTTTTGAGAAACGGGGACGGTTGCACTGAGGAACGAGGCAAACTTGAAAACCCAAAATCGAGGCTAGAAATCGATCGCGATCGCCTTTTCGACTTCACGGCGATAGATAAACTGGCGACCGTCGCGAATGTGGGGATACGCCACCAACCGAACCACGAACGCGCAAGTATGCGTCAAACCCGTAGTGAGTTTCGTTCCGGCGAAGGACGTATCGACGGGGGTAGAAATTCCTGTGGTTTCGCGACGCGCACTTCGTTCGTTGACGCCGGGAGTCGCCGGATTGTCGTCGGTCGCGTATTGGAAAGAATTCGTCGTTCCCTTGCTGTAAGTCAAACTCCAGCTATAAAGACGGTTGTATTTCTGAGAGACCTTCACACCAAAGGCGAGAGTGGGAATCTGCGAGGACGGAATCACGCCGCATGGGTTTTTCGCAGGGGTGTCTAACACCAGTTCCGGTGGATTGTTGTCTACCGTCAACACCAAATCGCAAGCGTCCGTCATCGTAGCGAGTTCGCTTCCCGGTGTCGTAGTTCCGTCGCGATAGTCTACCGTCGCCGAGGTGAGTTTGTTTCCACTGTCGTCGAACACCTCCAACCGCAGAGCGATCGCACCCGTATCGGGGATGTCGTCTGGCGTGTTCCAATATCCGATGAGATCGGGATTGTACCAGTAATAATCCTCGAAGTTGCGGACTTCGTACAACCCCGCTTCGCTTCCCACGACAGTCGGACCGAGGGTGTAAGTTTCGCCGACGAGGGTGGTTTTATCGACTCGCGTATCCGAGAGAACCCGAGGTTTAATCGGCTTGAAGTTGCTGCTTCCCTTAGCGGCGTAGGATAAACGATAGTAGCGTTTCGGCGAACCGTCGCTTAAGTTATCGCCAAACTGCGCGTAAATTCGCAGAAAACCACCATAGACCACGTTTTGATAGGGAGCTTTTTCGTACGATCCCGAAGTTTGGTCGATGTCGTACACCTCATCGTCGCCGATGCGAGTAAAGAACACCTGGTTTCCCGGCGGACGTTGGGGAGTTCCACCTTCTCCACAGTCGAGATCGTCGTCTTCGAGATAGAGATCGATGTGCGCGTTGGTTTCGTTCCAACGGGTGTTGCTATAGGGGTCGAGGTACAGTACCCGCTCGATTCCGTCGATAATTTGCGTCACGCGCACGATAATATCGGGTTTGGCGTCGTACCGCAGGCGTCCGCGACGAATCGAGAAGGGGAACCAGCGGAAACAGCATTGGAAAAAGCCGTTTTCGTCGGTACGGGTTTCGCAGAGTTTTTGTTTGCTGTAGAAGCAACGGGGGAAAAGATACCAAGGTGCGAGTCGGGACGTCAGGGTCAGTTGGGGAAGTTGCGCGACTTGCGTGGGTAAGGGTTCGGCGATCGCTCTCGAGAAGGCGGCCAGCGGTGGCGGATCGATGGGGTCGATGGGTTCGGGAACGCGTTCGAGGAGTTCGGGAACGGGAATCGTCAGGCGATCGCGCAGAACGTCCCGCAGGCGATCGAGATAAGGGAACCAACAGGCTTCGCGATCGACATCGAACACCTCGACTTTGACGTAGGGAACGGAACACCCGATGGGGAAATTCCCAATTTTCCCGAGAAGTTTGCGAACGTGACCGGACACGCAAACGTAACGCGGCCACCAAGGACGCCAGACGAGGGGGGGGATGTCTAAAACGGGTTTGAGTCGATATCCCGTATTGTCCTGAATCCACTCTTTGGCTCGGAAGGTTTGACGGTAAGCGGAGGACTGGCGAATTTTTTTCGGGTCGGTTTCCGGGCCGACGTACAGATCGATGTCGCTGGGTTCGGGAAGTTTCACCGCTATGCTGAAACTTCCGCTGGCTTCGACGTTGTCGGAACTAAGAAACCGACCTTGTGGGGTGAAGGCGTAGGCGACAAGCGGTAAGTTGTCGGGAGGACAATCGCTATCTTTGAGGAGTTGTACTTGTCCTTCGATGAGGAGTTCGGTACTGAAACGGTTGGGGAGTTGACTGCTACTTTGCATGGTTGCGTTGTCGGTGAGGGTAACTTGGGTTGCTTGACTTGCTTACCGTTGTAACGATCGCCTGCACCCATCGTTCAGTCCCATTTTTAAGCGACACTCGATCGAGGGATAGGAATCTCAAGCCGATCGGCGATCGGACGATGACGCGATCGTCTGACAAGATTTGACATTTTTACGATTTTGTGGTAGCAAACGCAAACACAATCCGAGCGAGCGATCGCGCTGTCAGACCGCATCGAACGGGTCGAACCCCCCACCCCCAACAAGTCACCTCCTCTATAACCGCCTGTAAAAGCGACACAGCTCTACGTGTTTTTACGTAGACCGACGTTAGTTTAGAAACACATCGGGGTTGCAATGTGGGTTGAGTGTTCTTCTAGAGTTTTATCTCTTAGAAATTCTTTAAGACTGCTCGATCGGGTATCGAACGCACTCCCTGAGATCAATACCATGATGGTTCAAACTTTATTACAACGTCTCGTCCAGCAAATTGAGACGACCTCCTCGAAAAAGGTTTTACATTGCGATCGAAACACAGTTCACGAAGTGATTTTTGAATCGGATATCGACGGAACGCCTTATTATGTGGTTCGGTGTCTTTTGAAGAATCCTGAAACGTTTCACCACATCCATTTGAGTCCTCGAGAAAAGTCGATCGTTGAGTTAGTGGCGGCGGGTTTACCGAACAAGTGCATCGCCAAACAGTTGAATATTAGTCCTTGGACGGTGGCTACGCATTTACGGCGAGTTTATCAAAAACTGGGGGTTAACTCAAAAGTAGAGGCGATCGCGAAATTATCTCAAGCCAACTTGCTGTAAATCGGTGATATTATACAGTAATGATGAAAAGATTTTTCTGTGGTTTATGCTTATGATTTGTCCCCAATGCGGCAGTGAAGATCGCGTCAAAAATGGTCACACCTATTATGGAAAGCAGAGATTTAAGGGTCTTCCGGGTTTAAGGTGAAAAGGGGTGCATCTCAGAAGACAACTTCAGATTGGTGAATTCTGTAACCTTTGGGGTGGATGAATTCCACCCCACAACAGGCGATTACGACGGGTGCATCTCACTTTTGCAAAAACATCAGTTTTGGGTGGAAAAATTCCCGATTAGCACTTCCGGTATAAGATCCCCGGCATCTTGGAGATGCCGGGGATCTGGAGAATTTCACCCCACAACAGGCGATTACGACTCCTTCTTCTCCTTCGGTTTGAACGTCGAAGAAACGTAGAGTTCCTTCAACTGCTTCTTATCCACAGGCGAGGGCGCATCGGTTAACAAACAGCGGGCTTGTTGCGTTTTCGGGAAGGCAATGACATCGCGAATCGACTCTTCTCCGGCTAACAACATCACCAGACGATCTAACCCATACGCAATTCCAGCGTGGGGCGGCGTTCCGTATTCAAAGGCTTCCATCAAGAAACCAAACTTCTCGTTGGCTTCTTCCTGAGACAAGCCAATGGCTTCAAATACCTTTTCTTGAATTTCTCGCTGGTAAATCCGCAGGCTTCCCCCGCCGATTTCGTTTCCGTTCAAAACCAAATCGTAAGCTAACGCACGCGCTGTTTTGAGGTCGTTCAAATCCTCGGGATTGGGGGCTGTGAAAGGGTGGTGTAAGGCTTCGAGACGCTTCTCGTCGGCGTTCCACTCGAACATGGGGAAATCGGTAATCCACAGCAGGTTAATTTTGCTGTCGTCTACCATGTTTAACTCGCGGGCGATGACTTGACGCAAGCGATCGAGGGTTTTATTGACCGTATCTGCATCTCCCGCCCCGAACAACAGCAAATGTCCGGCTTCGGCGTCGGTTCGCGTTAACAACTCTTGGCGTTGTTCGTCGCTGAGGTTGTCTTTAATCGCGCCGATGGTGTCGATTTCTCCACCCTCTTTGACGCGGATGTACGCCAACCCTTTTGCTCCGGCTTCAGCGGCTTCTTTAAACAAGTCACCACCGGGTTTGATGCGGACGTTAGAAATGAGTTTGCTGGCGTTGGGAATTGGTAAAGCTTTGACGATTCCGCCGGATTTGACCGCACCGGAAAAGACTTTGAAGCCGGAATCTTTCATCAAATCCGACAAGTCTACCAGTTCCAATCCGTAACGGGTATCGGGGCGATCGCTTCCGTAGCGATCGAGCGCGTCTTGATAGGTCATCCGGGGGAACGGACGGGGAAGATCGATCCCTTTCACCGCCTTATAAATATGGGCGACGAGTTTTTCGTTCAGGTCGATGACTTCATCGTAGGACATGAAACTCATTTCCATGTCCAACTGCGTAAATTCCGGTTGTCGGTCGGCGCGAAGGTCTTCGTCGCGGAAACAACGGGCGATTTGATAGTAGCGATCGCACCCCGACACCATCAACAACTGTTTGAACAATTGTGGCGACTGGGGAAGTGCAAACCAGTCCCCCGGATTGACGCGACTCGGTACCAAATAATCCCGCGCCCCTTCCGGCGTCGATTTCGTCAAAATTGGCGTTTCGACTTCCAGAAATCCTTCTTCATCTTCCAAAAAACGGCGCATGGCTTTAATCGTTTCGTGGCGAAGTTTGATGTTATTCGCCATGCGATCGCGCCGCAAGTCCAGATAGCGGTATTTCAACCGTAACTCTTCCCGCACGTTTTCCGCTTCGGCGGTACTGACTTGGAACGGAAGCTGTTTGCGGACGCTGTTGAGAAGTTCGATCGTCTCAGCGTAAACTTCCACCTCTCCCGTGGGGAGTTTCGGGTTGAGGGACTCTTCGGGACGTTCGTAAACCGTTCCCGTGACGCGAACGACGTACTCGTTGCGAAGGGCGTCCGCTTGTTTGTATGCTTCAGGGGTACGTTCCGGGTCGCCGACGATCTGAACGACGCCAGTGCGATCGCGCAAATCCACAAAAATCACGCCCCCGTGATCGCGGCGACGATCGACCCAACCGCAGAATGTTACTGTTTTGCCGATGTGTTCTTTTCGGACAGTGCCGCAATAGTGGGTTCGCATAGTGGAAACAGTGGGATTAACGCGCTAGGACAAAACTGGAAAACTTTACCATTATGCAGCATGGAGGCGTTATCAGTGAAGCGTGGAGAGTGGAGAGTGGTAGGGTGCGTGACTTGAAAAACTGGGTGTCGATCGCGAGACCGATCGACCGTCACGCACCGCCAATGTACACCGCCAACAGACAAGGATGCGTGACACGGCCGCAAAATCTTGAGTGTAGACCCGAAATTGACAACTTTCTGCGTCACGCCCCAACGCCTCGTCTCATTCGCCCATCATCTCATTCGCTAACAATGGTTTCGCACAGCGGAGGGTCTCGATCGATGCCAGCCAAAATTGTTTCTATTGTACTGCTTTCAATATTCCTCGCTACGGGGTGCGCCTCAGACGAAGCTGTCGAAACCCCAAGTTCTACGTCGTCCCCAACGGATTCGCCAAATTTACCAAATTCACAAAACTCGTCTGAGACGACACCGAGTCCCGCTTCAGTCGCAAAAGTCATTTCGACGGCGAAATTATCTCCCGAAGCGATCGCGATTCAAGTTTCCGACCTTCCCGAACCCTACCACACCGAAAGCGCCTCCAATCCGCCGCGAGTGGTTCCGATTCCCGAAAATCCCGTTTTGAACGTTCCCCCCGGATTTCAAGTCAACGTCTTCGCGGAGAATTTAGAGAGTCCGCGATGGTTGGCGTTGACGCCGACGGGGGAAGTGTTGGTGACAGAAACCCCCGAAACGCGAATTCGTTGGCTGAAGGATACCGACAGCGATGGCGTCGCGGACGAAACGGGAATTTTCGCCGATGCAGACGACGGACTGTATATTCCCTTCGGGATGGCGTTTGCGGGGGACTCTTTTTATGTCGGAAACACCGATGCGGTCATTCGCTTTCCCTATACCGAGGGTCAAAGGGAAATTTCAGGAGACTTCGAGAAAATCGCCGACCTCCCCGGACAGGGATATCGCCAGCATTGGACGCGAAACGTGGTGGTTTCCCCAGAAGGCGATAAATTGTATGTTTCGGTTGGGTCGCGATCGAACGTCAGCGAAGAACCCCTTCCTCGCGCCTCAGTCATGGAGATGAATTTAGACGGGTCCAACGCGCAGGTATTTGCGTCAGGGTTGCGAAATCCCGTCGGATTGGACCTTCACCCCCAAACCGGAGAACTCTACACCGCCGTCAACGAACGGGATGGGTTGGGGGACGACCTGGTTCCTGACTATCTGACACGAATTCGCGAGGGAGAATTTTACGGCTGGCCTTACGCGTATTTGTCGCCGAATTTCCTCGATCCCCGACATACCCAAGCCAACGGAGAAAGCACCAACCCAGATTTAGCGGCGCAAACTCAAACCCCAGACGTACTGTTTCAGTCCCATTCGGCGGCGTTGGGGTTACAGTTTTACGATGGCGAAACCTTCCCCGAGAGATATCGTAACGGCGCGTTTGTGGCGTTTCGGGGAAGTTGGAATCGCGATCGCGGAACGGGATACAAACTCGTATTCGTCCCCTTCGACGAATCCGGTCGTCCCCTGGGGACTTACGAAGATTTCCTGACGGGATTTCTCCTCGACCCCAGCGTTCCCACAACTTGGGGTCGTCCGGTGGGGGTGTTAGTGTTACCGGATGGGAGTTTGTTATTTACCGAAGAAGCCAACAACCGCATTTACCGAATTCAGTACGTTGGGGAAGCGGTGTCTGAAGTGCGGTAAGGGAAACGCGATCGAATTTTTAGGAATTCGCCCCGATCGCCTGACAAATCTCACGTACATCGCATAAGATTGCCTTAGAACTGAAGGATTGAGAGCCGTTTTCCAACGCACTTTCTTAAATAGTTCGCGATGGAACGACAATCGCACTCAATTCAAACTAGACTTTGATTCAGTTCGAGTTAATTTTGCGATCGCGCTGAGAGGTCGAGTGCCTTCATGAACAGTTTGAAACGAACGACTTATCGTTTGGGATCGTCGCTGAGAAAATTCAGGGCGAGCTTGGGATATCCAATTAACGAAAAGTTGTTTCAATTTTGTGGACTACAACGCTCTGGAAATCACGCCGTTATTAATTGGATTATCTCCCAAAAACCTCTCAAAACTTGCTTCATTAATGGCATTTTTCCTCAACAGAATCCCTGGTATAAAAACTGGGGGCTTTTTTATCGCAATTTTGAATACTGGCCGAGCGATCGCGATAAGTCAGGAGCGCTAGTTGCCAAAGAACTCTTGCTTTGTTCTTACGAAAATCGATCGCTTGAAGAAATATTCAAAAATCAAGACTACTTAAATTCCCATGTCGGGAAAAGCCAAGATCTCTACTCGCTGTTAATCCTGCGAGATCCCTACAATACCTTTGCAAGTTGGTTAAAAGCCGATTGGGAAATCACGCCGGAGATTATCGAGCTATGGAAATCTTACGCGAGAGAGTTCCTTGGAGAAACGCAATATTTACCCGATCGCAAAGTCATTATCAATTTTAACCACTGGTTTCTCGATCGAGAATACCGTCATCAACTCGCCCGAAAGCTCGATTTGCAATTCACAGATAATGGATTAAATACCATTACTCACCACGGAGGAGGAAGTTCCTTTGACAAGCAAAGTTTGGACGGAAAGGCGAGGAATTTGAAAGTTTTAGAACGGTTTCAAAACTTTATCCACGACCCGACTTATCTCGAAATTTTCAAAGATCGAGAACTGCACGAGTTGTCCACAGAAATTTTTGGGGAAATCGCAGGAACGGAAACGATCTCCCGCTAAATGGATGTTATCGTCGCGTCCACCACAAAATCGCACTGGCGGCGAACCCGATAACTGGAAACGTGACTAACGCCGTCCACCCGAGAAGTCGCGCTTGTCGGGGCGTCATGGCGATGGTGCGATCGACATCTTCTCGCGGACGAACCGACAGCGTTTCTTCCGTCTCGGGATTCAGCCATTCCACCGCGTTGAGGAAAAAGTCGCCGTTGAGTTGTCCGTCGAAAAACGCATCGGTCGTAAAGTCGGAGTCGCCGACGACCACCAATCGCGCCTCGGGAACGGTTTCTTCAGAGTCTTCCGTTTCAGAGTCTTCCGTTTCAGCCGCCTCGGTATCGGGAGACGCAGTCGGTTCGGGAGTTGCTTCAGTTTCGGGGGGTTCTGCATCCGCCTCGGCGTTCTCCTCAACCGTTTCTTCCGTTGTCGCTTCCGGCGTTTCTGTTTCGGCCTCGGCGTTTTCATCGGCCGGTTCTTCGACAGGTTCTTCAGCGTTAGTCTCTTCAGACGTTTCCGCTTCAGCGTCCGTTTCGGTTTCTGAATTCTCTTCCCCTTCCGTTGTGGGTTCGGGGGTTTCTTGAGGTTCCGGCGTTTCCAGTTTTCGACTCGACGCCACCGCCAACACCAGCGGTCCGGGGCGGTCTTCTTCAGGATTCAATTCCCAATCGGGGCCTTCGTCGATATTCTGTTCGGCCCAACTCGCATTACTGGTAAACAGCAGCGGCGAGGTGTCGATTCCCTCCACGTCGTCGTATTGCATCGGACGCACGACGGGAAACAGGGAGTAATTGCGCCCGAAATCTGTCGTAATCGGATGGGTTCCGTAGTCGATGACGAGGGGGGCTGCGGGGCCGAAACCTTGAACCCAGCGTTCGGGGTCGATGGCGATGCGATCGTCTAAGGTTACGCCCCAAGCCTCGAGAAAGTCCGTCAAACCGGGGTCGGTATTGGGATCGATGAGGAGTAACACGCCGCCGCCGTTGTCGAGATAAGCTTGTAAGGCTTGAATTTCTGGGTCGAAGAGTTCCTCAGTCGGGCCGGCGACGATAACGACAGACGCATCGTCGGGAACGCTTCCGGCTTCGATGAGGTTGAGGGGTTCGACGAGGGCGTTTTGGTCTTCGAGGGCGCGAACGGCTTTAGACAGGGAATCTTCGCCACCGGGGACGATGGGAAGTTCGCCGTGACCCTGAAGAAAATAGACGGTGAAGCGATCGCCGCTATAGAGTTGGGCGAGACGGTTCGTCAGTTTGGCTTCGGAGAGCGGTTCGACACCGACGGTTTGCACGTACTGGCGTCGTTCGCCTGCGGTGAGGTAGACATCGCCGATTTGTCCGACGTTAAACTCCCGTACTAAGCCGGGATTGGTTTGCGGATCGACGTATTCGTACTCGAACTGTTGGGGGGCTAACCGTTCGTAGTTCTCGAGAAGGGCGGTATCCGTGGCGCTAGGTTGGTTACCGAACACCCACACTTTCACGGGTTCGTCCAGATTTCGCAGGATTTCTTGGGTTTGGGGGGCGAGGGTAAACCGTTGGGTTTCGGTCAAGTCGAAACGGGCGGAGGTGCGAACGGCCAGAACGTTGACGATTCCTAAGATAACGAACACGGAGAGGGTGGCGAAGAGGGCGTTCGTTCCCGCTTCGGTCGATCGCCGCTTCCAAAAACCCTGACTAAACTGTCCTTGGTAAATCAGCCAAATTCCCAACAGAACGATTCCCACGATTAGCAATATGGCGGGAACGGGAACCCAAACGCCAGATACGCCCCCGGCGGACAATCCGGCGACGCCGAGAAACAAGCCCAGCCAGAGTAAGGCGTTCCAGTATTTTTGAAGGAAATCGCGCATAGGAAAAGTCGTTCGCCTGTGAATTAGCTACGTTGGAAGCGCAGGGCTTCGATCGACTGTGCGGTGAGAAAGATCCCCAGAAAGATGTAACTCGCAAACAGAATTATACTACTGGTATCGACGATTCCTTGGACGAGCGTGTTGTAGTTTTCTAGAAGTGAAAGATGTCCCAAGGCTTCGCCAAACGCACCGCCGATGTTTTCCGCGATGAGGTTTATCACCCATAAAAAGAGAATTAGGGCAAAGGTGAGAACGGCCGAGAGAATGGTGCTATCGGTTAGGGAGGAGACGAACATTCCCAAGGACAGCACGCTGGCCGCCAGTAGAATTAATCCCAAGTGTCCGAGAAGGGGAATCGTCGGTGGAAACGGCGGTTCTGCACTGCTGAAAGTTATGGCTTCGTAGAGGAGTAACGGGGCGGTCAGCGTGGCGTAAAAGGTGACGACGCCGAGTAGTTTGCCTGTGGCGACAGTCCAGTTATAAAGTGGAGAGGTGGCGAGCAGTTCTAGCGTTCCTCGTTTTCGTTCTTCGGCGTAGAGTCCCATCGATAAAATGGGAAGAATAAATAAGGAAAGTGATGCGATCGTGCTGAGAAAAAATTGCATGAATTGATAGGGAACGTCGATGGGTGGGGCTTCGACTCCCATTTGACTTTCCATTGCAGTTTGGGCGGCGACTTGTGCGAGAATTCCTCGCTGGGGATCGAGGAGGATGGTAGTAAAAAAGAAGCCTGCAATGAGCCAGAAAATTCCAGCAATTGCCATTGCTAGGGGAGACACGAAATAGCTTTGAAGCTCCTTTCGATAGATTGCGATAATGTTCGAGAGGACTTGTTTCATGATTTCAAATGTTTTTAAAAATCCACGATCGCTCGATTGAATTAAACAATTTAATATCGAAAGCTTGAGTCGATCTTAAATTCAATTCAAGCATTAAGCCTCAGATTTTGAGGTGTCGTTTTCATCTTCATCGGAGAAGTCGTCAGCGTCGCCGTCGTTACTCGTTTCGCTGTGGGTTGTGTCGGAGATTTGGGACGGTTCGCCTTCTGGGGCGATCGCGATCGTAGATGTCGCATCCGACAAGTCAGTGTCCGACGATTCAGAACCAACCACGGAGACCTCTTCAGAGGTTTCTCGAGATACCTCTTCTAACATTTCTTCAGACTTCTCTTCAGTGGTGAGTTGCAAGAAAATCTCTTCGAGACTGGCTCGAGTTCGTCGCATCTCAAACAATTTTAAGTTTCCATGAAGGACGGCGGCGGCGATCTCGCTTCCTGGTTCGCAACCCGGCTCGGCTTTCACGCGGAAACGGAAACGGTACTCGGGGAGTTCGGCGTTCGATAACGGTTCGACAGACTGCACCTCGGGAAGATTTCCCAAGTAGGACTGAATCGCCGACTCGACGCCATCTACGTCGCCACCGACTTCAATGTCGTAGGTGGTTCCTCCCGTCAGTTGTCCCATCAGGTTGTCGAGGGTATCGGTGGTGACGAGTTTTCCTCGGTTGATAATGGCGACCTGAGAGCAAGTCATGCTTACTTCGGGGAGAATGTGGGTAGACAGGATAATAGTGCGATCGCCCGCTAAACTTTTGATGAGATGGCGGACTTCGATGATTTGTCGGGGGTCGAGGCCGACGGTGGGTTCGTCGAGAACGATAACGGGAGGATCGTGAACGATCGCCTGGGCGATTCCCACCCGTTGGCGATAGCCTTTGGAAAGCTTGCGAACAAGCGTTTTACGGTATTCAACGAGGCCGCAGCGAGAGATGGCGATGTTTACGCGGTTCGTGCGATCGCCTGCGGAAACGCCTTTAATACGAGCGACGAAGTGTAAAAACCCCTCAACGGTCATTTCGGGATAAAGAGGCGGATTTTCGGGAAGGTAGCCGATGCGCTGGCGAACTTCCATGGATCGATCGTGAACGTCGAACCCCGCAATCCGAGCGGTTCCCGAAGTGGCGGGAAGAAACCCGGTGAGAATTCGCATCGTCGTCGTTTTTCCCGCACCGTTGGGTCCAAGAAATCCCAAGATTTCGCCATCGGCGACGGAGAACGATAAATCGCGGACGGCGTGTAGGTTTCCGTAGCTTTTGCTGAGGTGTTCGACTTCGATCATGGCGTAGCTGTTTTGGGACGATGGAATGGGAAGGTGAGGTGATGAAGAGGTGAGACCTGTCGGTTTCCGTAGCTTTTGCTGAGGTGTTCGACTTCGATCGTGGACTAGCTGAGTTGAGTGAAGGAGAAGAGGTGAAGAGACGATGAGGCGATTTTACATCCCCTTGGCTCCCCCTCTCCCTTGCTCCCCCTCTCCCCCTCTCCATTTCAAACGATGCGGTTGACGATTCGCCAGACAGCACCGTCGGAGCGCACGTCGGGAACGGTGATGCGCTTGAATCCGGTGATGAAGGGTTTTCCTTCGTATTGCCAATATAAAGGGCTGAGATCGTCGGCGATCGCTTTGAGGGCGCGAATTTCGTCAGTGAGTTCGATCGCCAGCTCGTTGATGCGATCGGCGTGGCGTTCGGCTTCGGTTTTCGCTCGTTCGATTTCTTCGCGGACGGGATCGCGTCGGTGTTCGCGATAGCGGCCGATGAGGGCTTTCGTTTCTCGCAGTCTGTCTTTTAAGGCGGTGATGGCGTCGTCGATCCCTTTAATTTCGGCGGCCTGTCGAGCCGTCGCTCGTGCGTGGGAACGGTAGGCTTCGACGATCGCTTCGGGGGCGTCGCTCTCGGGAAGGACGGGACGAACGGCTAAAGCAGCCCGTTCTTTCTCTAGGGTGTCGATAGTAGCTTGAAGGGTTGAGATCTGCTCTTGGAGGTCTGGCGTCATCTGCGATGTCTCTTCGATCGATGCTTCGGCTGCACGATCTCGATCGTAACGGGTACATCTCACTTTTGCGATCGGAACCCCACCCATCCTCCCCTTAGTAAGGGGAGGCGCCGAAGGACGTTCGGCGAGCGCTCAGTCGAGGCGCGGAGGGGTCGTTCTACGAAATTGAGATGCACTCGATCGTAACCGCTTGTGGCTCGCGATCGCGAGTGGATTTCAAGCGATCGCCCCTCTGAAACCCGCTACAACTGTTCCCGTCTCCGAAACATTGATTTCGACATCGTTAATTTTTATATCGATACAAAGCTTTATGTCGCTCGAGTCAAACAATTTGAGAGTTTATGAAACTCGAAGTGTGCTTAGAAAACTTAAGGGTTAAAACTGTTTTTGAGAACGATGGAAATCGGGCGATCGAACCCTCTATGGACTCGCGACGAGTTGAATGCGGCCGCGATCCATCTCGTCCATCAATAGCTCTAAAGCCTCGTAATCGACATCAGAAATGTATCCCATCCGAGTTAGCTCGGCATTGATCTGGTTTTCGAGATCGGGCGTTAAGCGTTTAATGTACAGCGCTTTTTCGACGAGATGACGGATTGCCGCTGACGCTTTCATGGGTATTAAAAGAATGCGATATCCATCATTTTCGGTCGAAGTGCCTTCAACTCATGCGATCGCGTCATGCCTAAAAACGTGATCTCGATCGCTGCAAAATTACACCGGTTCGACGTGGGGAACTTTTATGTCAATTTGCCGTCCAACCCTAACATAAAGATTTCAGATGGTATTTAGAGATACTTTTTCGAAACGAGCCTTTCTGAAATCTTTACATAACGGGGTCGTAAAACAAAGATTCCGCAAACCCAAAGGGGTTGGGTAGCCGATTCCGAGAGGGATAGCATATCGTCGTAACATGACACGCAACAGTTCAGTTTAAGTATAAGGATAAAGTTATGCAGACCGCTACGACTCACCCGAACGTAACCGTTGTTTGCCTTGAAGGTCATCTCAACGCTGCTAACGCCGAGCAAGTGCGCCAACAACTGACCTCTGCTGTCTCGGCTCGCAAAACGCCTGTGGTGTTGGTCGATATGGCAAAAACGGAATCCCTCGATAGTGCGGGATTGATGGCATTAGTGTCGGCCTTAAAACTGGCACACCGGATCGACATCAAATTTGGTTTGTGTTCGGTATCTCCCGCAATCCGCATTATTTTCGAGTTAACCCAACTCGATCGCGTTTTCGAGATGTTTGACAGTCACAGCGCCTTCGAGACCGCTGTTGCTTAGATGGTGAGTCCCGACCTCACTCGTTTGCGTTCGAACACTACGCTCTCTTTCTCGTGTTTTTCAGTCGGGTGCATCCTATACCATCAGTTCTTGAGATTTGTTATTTGCGTTCGCGATTGTGAGCCGTTTCAATTCCAACCTTGCCTGAATTTACTTATTCCAAAATCTTCTCTCTCTCCGGGGTGGGTCTGTGTTTACAGCCAGAAGTGCGATGCAGTATCGCTCTGGCGAAACCGAACCCACCCTCAACAGTTAAGAGTCGAGAGCTGAAAGAACCAGAACTGACCGTTCCTCTCGTAGAGAGGGCGATCGGCCCGCACTAACCCTTCCATTGCGCGTCGCTGAGCTTCATGTCAGTGACAACCGCCGACGCTCGAGCGTTTCTACACCGACCCCAAATTATGGCATCGCCAGCTTGAGAAGACCGCCTCGACGTTTCAAACTGGCAGATTGTTTCAGCGTCAATCCGATACTGCGATCGAAACGACATCCCATCACCTTCGCCCCGATCCACACGGTTTGGTAAAGAGTTGCCCCTCGCAAGTCGGCATCGGCGAGATTGGCACCGGATAGGTTGGCGAAACGTAAATCGGCTTTCATCAAACGAGTGCCTTGTAAGTTCGCACCAGACAGGTTGGCACGAACCAAGTGAGTTCCGTCGAGAACTAAACCCGATAAGTCCGCTTCTGCAAGATCGAGAAACTGGGAGGTCGGATCGGTGTTTGGGGAACTCTCCAGCAGGTGCGCGACGCATCGGACGTTGTTTGCCGTTAGCGGCATCTGCGTCAGAACATCGGCATATCCAGCCCAACCGAGCTGTTGTAAGTCGTACAAACGCTCTTGCGGGGACTTGTTCAAAAACTCAACGTACTGCGGATTAAGTGTCAACGGGTCAAACATCATCTCGATTCGGCTGAGGTCGAGCGAGTAGGTAGAGAGTGGCGACGCTCGAAAAACTGTTCGCCCCAATCGTGCATGGCATCGAGAATCGGCTTGAGACTCCTTCCCAGTTCGGTGAGAGAATATTCGACTTTCGGTGGAACTTGAGGATATACCGTTCGCAGTACCAGTCCGTCAGCTTCCATTTCCCGCAATTGCTGGGTCAGCATTTTTTGGGTAATACCGTCGAGGGCGCGGTGGAGTTGGTTGAACCGCTTGACCTCTTGAAACAGTTCTCGCAGGATGAGAACCTTCCAGCGGCCGCCAATGGCGCGGAGGGTGGTCTCAACCGGACAGGTCGGCCGTTCTGGGTTGACGTGGGCAAGTCCCATAGTTTCTTTTTGGGTACTGGCTTACTTTAAAGTGCATACTTTACAGTATATCTTTTGGGTTGCTACAGTAAATATAGTTGTTATAAATTGTGGTAGAACGATTATGGAATCTCCGAAAGTTGCAGATTTAAATCCTTGGGTCTCGACGCTAGAACCGGGAAGTTATTACTGGTGTTCTTGTGGTCTTTCTACCGGACAACCATTCTGCGACGGCTCTCACCAAGGGACGCAGTTTACACCTGTCAGCTTTGAAGTGTCAGACTCTAAAAAGGTGGCACTGTGTCAGTGTAAAGCGACACAAAATCCACCGTTTTGTGATGGGAGTCACAACAATTTAGAAACGAGCTAGACTAAATTGAAATGCAAGGCGATCGCTGAGTTTGGGAGGACAAATCGTGTTAGCAGTTCGCAAATCTGAAGCACGTGGAACAGCAAATTACGGATGGCTAAAATCGTACCATTCTTTTTCGTTTGCGAATTATTACGACCCAAATTTTATGGGATTTCGCAGTTTGCGGGTCGTGAACGAAGACACAGTGGCGGGTGGAACGGGGTTCGGCACGCACCCTCACCGGGAAATGGAAATTATTTCGTATGTCCTCGAAGGGGTGTTGGAACACGAAGACAGTACGGGAGGGCGATCGCGAATTCGAGCCGGAGAAGTGCAACGGATGACGGCGGGAAGGGGAATCGCTCACAGTGAATTCAACGGTTCGCAGCAGCATCCGGTTCGGTTGTTGCAAATCTGGATTCTCCCCAACCAACGGGGACTCCCGCCGAGTTACGAACAGAAAACCTATTCTGAAGCGGACAAACGGGGACGGTGGTGTCTCGTCGCCTCTCTCGACGGACGAGAGCGATCGCTGACGGTACATCAAGACGTACTGCTGTACGCCACAATTCTGTCGCCTGGAGAAACACTAACGTACGCACTTTCGCCGCAGCGTTACGCTTGGTTGCAGGTGGTACGCGGCGACATTGAAGTCAACGGAACGATCCTCAGCGGCGGAGATGCGGTGTCCGTGGAGAAAACGGAAGCGTTAGACGTTTCTGCTCTGTCTGAAGCAGAAGTGTTGTTGTTCGACTTGGCTTGATTTCTCCATTACACTTGACGTCCGCCAGTCCGAATTCGATCGATCTCGTCGAGATAGATCGGATTCGGTTCGTCAGCTATTTGACAGGCGGTGCGATCGACATCGATTAAATCGTTTCCCCAGACGATCTTTCCGATTGCGATCGCCTCGCCGCGATCGGGTTTCCAGTCGTGACTGACGAACTTCTGAGTCACATCGACCACACCGCCATCGAACAGATGTCCGATGGAAAAATAGACATCTTGCAACACCGAAGGAACGGAAGGACGGTGCAGTTGTCCGCGCGAGTTAGGACTTCTCGCTTTATATTTGGCGCGGGGAAACAAGCCGTAGAGATTTTTTAAGGACGCAGAAATTAACGGTTCCCCTTTAAGTTGCGTCCGTTTGAACGCACTGACACTAATCCGACAATCGACTGTTTGTAATAGCTTCGGTGCGAGCAGGGTTTGAAATCGCACGGGAGAGGGCGATCGGTTGGGATATTCACTGAGTGGTAAGGTGTCCGCGTCGAGGAGTTGCATTCCCTCGTCGAGAAGTTCGTAAACGCCGTGAAGACTGGCAATTTCAGCTAAAGATACAGCAGAACATACGCCCTCGACGATCGAAATTGTGGCGTTAGGGCTAGCGCGACGCAATCCTTGTAACACTGTGTTTAAAACAGGAATGCTGACGGTTACGGGAGCGGCGACGGGATAGCCGAGGTTGGGTTTGACGAGAACGTGTTTGGCGTCGAACGCGGTCTTCGGGGGGAAGTAAGTAAATTTAGAACTGGTCGTTACGTTGGGCGTTTCGTTGGATTCGATAGCGGGACTTAAACGGTAAAAAAGGTAAAATAAAAGCAAAACCCTTGACTGACAAGGATTTAAGGTGGAGAGTGTCCCCATGAGAGAGACCACCCCAGCCGCTATGC
>NZ_KB235961.1:40377-41817 GCF_000332355.1 Baaleninema simplex PCC 7105 | reverse complement strand
GGGGCGAAGGGGGGATAGGGGGCTAAGGGGGGATGTGGTGAAGACTTCTTGAAACCTAGCTTATCGAAAAAAAGATGTAGTATGAATCGTCAAAAATTAAAACACCAGAAAAAAACCGATTTCCGGTTTCCCGTTGGGTGCATCTCAAGGGTGCATCTCACTTTTGCAAAAACATCAGTTTGGGGTGGCAAAATTCCCGATTAGCACTTCCGGTATAAGATCCCCGGCATCTCCAAGATGCCGGGGGATCTGGAAATTGAGTGCGCCCAATTCGATGAATTTACATTTTTGAGATGCACCCCATCTCAATTTCGTAGAACGACCCCTCCGCGCCTCGACTGAGGGGTGCATCCCAGTTTTGCAATGAGTAAGAGTACTTAGAGCGGTTTGAGAGAAGGGAGTTAAGCTAAAAGGAGTTGCCCAAGTCGGAGTCAAGCCTAGCTCATGGATGCTGAAAAACGTCGCCAAATTCAAGCTCACGCTCGAGCGATTGCCGCTCTACTCTACGAAGGAAGTGACCCAGAAGAGATTCAAACCCTATCTGGCATCGAAAAAACCGTCCGTCATCAGCTATTAGCGGGACTTAAACGGTAAAAAAGGTAAAATAAAAGCAAAACCCTTGACTGACAAGGATTTAAGGTGGAGAGTGTCCCCATGAGAGAGACCACCCCAGCCGCTATGCCACCCTGCTTTGAGAAGTGGTGCAAGCGTTTCGACCCCGACTTCAAAACCCAAGCACAAAAAAAGGGGTTTAGACACTATTTGGGAGGATTACTCGGGGAAAGCCAGCGAAAAAACATAACTCAGATGGCAAACGACTCGGTGGGAGTGGTTTACAACCGCTTACATCATTTTATAACGGAATCCCCTTGGGAGGAGAAGCGTATTAACGAACGTCGTTTAAAGGTGGTGGACTCCTGCCATCAAACCCGAGTGGGTCGGGGATTTGCCTTGCTGCTCGATGATACAGGACATCGAAAAAGCGGCAACTTCACCGCAGGTGTGGGAAGACAGTACATCGGAGAAATCGGCAAGCTCGACAACGGAATCGTGGCGGTAACGACCCATCTCTATGATAGGCAAAAAAAATTTGCCTCTGGATGTAGAAATCTATCAGCCAGCCAGTTCCTTACCCTCAGGCAAGAAAGATCCCTCTTTCAAAAAGAAACCCGAAATCGCCTTAGAATTAATTGACCGGAGTTTAAAGAGAGGGTATCGACCGGGAATCGTCCTCATGGATGCCGGCTATGGTAACAACACAAATTTTTTAAAGGGACTCGAATCTCGCCGACTGAAGTATCTAGGAGCCGTCGCCAAAAAGGGTCTTCGGAGTTTGAGGTGATAATAGTATAATAGAAAACAAATGCAGGCGGATCTAAAGATGAACTTTTTTGTAGAAGACTTAATCAACTTACCCAAAGTAAGAGTGAGAAGCGTGGT
>NZ_KB235961.1:1871-40277 GCF_000332355.1 Baaleninema simplex PCC 7105 | reverse complement strand
TCCTCATGGATGCCGGCTATGGTAACAACACAAATTTTTTAAAGGGACTCGAATCTCGCCGACTGAAGTATCTAGGAGCCGTCGCCAAAAATCGGAAAATCTGGCTGAATCAATCGGGAGAAAATTGGCAAAAGATTCGCCTTGATGAATATGCCAAAAGCTTACCAGGAGAGGACTTTACGCCAGTTTCTCTAAATTTAAACAAGCCCAAAACCCTGTGGGTGGCGACGGGTACGGCAGAGCTGTCACGTCTACAAGGAGAAAGAACCTTTGCTATCGTCATGAATGCAAGTTCTTATGCGGACGCGACAGAAATTGATTATTTTATCACGAATGAAGACTCCGAAAAAGTGACTGCCGAATGGGTCGTGAACACTTACTCAGGGCGAAACTGGGTAGAAGTCTTCTATCGGGAAGCCAAAGGATGGTTGGGTTGGAGGGAATGCCAGGCGAGAGGTTTGAAGAGTTTACAGCGGCATTTAATTTTGGTATTTTGTGCCTACACTTTTGGCTCTTCGGAGTTTAGGGTGACAGAAAAACTAACTTCACGAGATTTCAAGGGTTTTGGCTCTCGAATCTTCAATTTTTTGTATCATGCTATACATTTATAACCACAAACTCCGAAGACCCACACTTTTATCCTTTGGCATAAGTTGACGGGCGGTTTACGAAGGAAGTGGGCGAACCAACCTTTGGAAACTTTTGTAGATGCTTTAGAGGCTTTTCGGACAGCCATGTCTTTTCGTTTTGTGGCATGGCTGAACGAGAATCGAGACCTGTTTGCCGCTCACAAAGCGCGTTTTGGCTTGGTTTGGGCTTGAAATTTGTTTAAGTACCGATAGGAGCGATCGCATTCATAAAAGGTTGGAATGTGAGTTCGTGCAGCCTGGTCGTTAAAGTTAGATTTTTGAGTCTCGTTTCGAGTTTACCATTCTTGATTTGTTTGACAACTTTTACCAAAACAAACAAAACCCAATGCTTTCAACGACTTGACTAGATCGATCTCCTGAAATCTAAACAAAATATGGATCTTCCGAACTTAAGATGTAGAATTAATCTAAAAAAAATCATAGAAAGCTAACTCCTAAGCTCAAAGTTACAGAAATTACGGCTCTTTCGATTTTATTATGCAAAAAAATATTGATTTAACCTCAATGCTGATATTTAAAATTCAAAGCTGAAATTCTGTAAAGATTGCAGGACTTGACATAGAGCGATTAATTGGTGTAGAGTAAATGCAATTATTTAGACTCGATCTATAATTGGAGAACTCAAATGCCTTCTAACCCCGAACTAAAACTAATGACAAAACTCCTCAATTTAGACGGAATGAAGGTAAAAGATTATCAATTTATAGAACAAGTAGGAATCACCCTTTATATCGAACATGAACCCAGAGCAGTACCCTGTCCCCAATGTGGAAAAAGCACCCGTAAACTTCACCAAAATCATCGATATGTTGTCAGAGATTTGCCTTTAATGGAACAATCAGTTTACCTGCAAGTTAACCGCCGACAAATGAAGTGTCAAAACTGTGGAAAGAAGTTTAGCGAAGATTTAGAAGCCATTCCCAAAAAGCGAACATATACAAAAAGATTTCGCCAGAAAGTTGTGCAAGAAACTTTAGAAGGAACTCTCAGCAAAACCGCTCGAAAATATGGACTAAGCGAACGAGAAATTGAAACAATGCTCAAAGATTTAGGAAAATAGCTAATTCAAAAAAAGCCTCAAGGTCTGAAACAATTGGAGATTGACGAAATTGCCGTTGTGAAAGGACAAGAAAATTATTATGAAGTGTTCGTGGATTTGGACACTGGAAATTTAATTAATTTGCTAGAAAAACGCATAAAAAAGAGATTGAAGAATATCTGAAAGCCTGGGTTGAAGAGGTTTTGAGAGGTGCATCTCACTTTTGTAAAAATATGAGTCTGGGGTAGGTTAGACTTCGGCAACGCTGCCGTCCAGGGGTGGAGCGATAGCGAAACCCAACAACAGCTCAATTCACCGCAGAGACTCCAATTTGATAAATTTACAGTTTTGAGATGCACCCGTTTTGAGCCAAATTGAAGAAGTCAGTGCGATCGCCTTCGCGGAAAAATCCCACCTCGACTAAACGGTGATAGTCCGCCAATGTAAACTGTTTTGACTGTACCGTTACGGACATCGATCGCCCTCCCGCACTGACTTGAATTGTAACCTTCAGTCTCGAACGCCAACGACACCGGAACACCGAGAAACTTCACAGATTACTGTTCCGTTTTGTGTAAAAACGCGATCGCCTCAATATGCGCCGTTTGAGGAAACAAATCCACCGGCTGAATCCGATCGATCGCATACACTCCCGACTCGCACAATATCCCTAAATCCCTCGCCAACGTCGCCGGTTTGCAACTGACGTAAACAATGCGATCGCTCCTCAGTCGTAACAACGCCTCCAACACCGAGCGATCGCATCCCTGACGCGGCGGATCGAGTAACACCAAATGCGGTTTCAGTTCCGGTTCCCCTTGGAAAATCGGCGAATTCTCCCCCAACAACGACTCAACTTTACCTGCATAAAACTCCGTATTTGTCAAGTCATTTAATCGAGCGTTTTCTCGCGCTTGTTTGACAGAATCCTCGTGAATTTCCAAACCGATAACCCGACGCACCCGACGGGCTAACGGCAGCGAAAACGTCCCGATTCCAGAATAAGCATCGATCGCCGTTTCCTCACCGTTCCAATCCAACTCGCGATCGATCTCCTGCCAAATTAACTCCGCCGCCTCCGTATTGACCTGAAAAAACGCCGTCGCACCCAACCGAAACCGCAACCCCGCGAACTCCTCCGTCAAAAACGACTCTCCAGCGATGCACTCCGTTTTCTCACCAAAAATCCGATTCGTGCGTTTTCCATTGATATTGACGCAAACCCCCACCAACTCGGGATATTCCCGCAACCAGGCTTTCGCTTGCGCTTCCAACCCCGGTAACTCCGTCGATCGCGACACCAGCGTCAACAGCACCTCTCCCGTGCGCCGTCCGACTCGCAATCCCAGATGGCGCACTTCGCCTTTATTACTTTTCTCGTCGTAAACGTACCATTTCCGTGCCTGAATATCCTGTTTGATTTGCGCCAAAAACGGATCGAGGCGATCGTCCTGAACCGGACATTGATTCAAATTAACCAGCTTGTGAGTTCCTTTTTGAAAATACCCCACCCGAATCTGTTTCGTAGGCGATCGCTGAATCGGATACGTCGCCTTATTGCGATATCCCAGAGACTCCCCCGTCGAGAGAACCTCGTTGACAGTAACGTTCTCGAGGCCGCCAATCCGCGCGATCGCCTGTACCACCTGCTGGCGTTTCGCCTGTAACTGCGCCCCGTACTCGATGTGTTGCCACTGACAACCGCCGCACTTATCTGCAACAATACAAGGCGGTCGCTGTCGGTTTGCAGAGGGTTCGAGCAGTTCCAGAACCTTACCCCTGGCGTACTGGGGTTTCACCCGCACCAAACGCACCAACACGCGATCGCCGATGGCCGTATCGGGAACGAACACCACCCGCTGCTGCCAACGGCCCACACCATCCCCGCTATCGGCGAGATCCTCAATATCGAGGGCGATCGATTGCCCTTGTTGCCAAAGCGTGTTATCCGACGGCTGTATTGTTGACATTTATTTCGTTGAGAGTCGCAAAGTCGCTAAACTACCTATAGTATTCGTATCTTGAGACGATTTCTATAAACCATGAGCGTTGTTAGTCAAGTTATTCTAAAATCCGACGACGAACTCCGTTACCCCAGCAGCGGCGAGCTGAAGGGCATCCAAGCATTTTTTAAAACGGGCGAACAGCGGCTTCGCATTGTCGAAACTCTCGCTGAAAACGAGAAAAAAATCGTGAACAAGGCGAGTCAAGAACTGTGGAAGCGTCGCCCCGACTTTATCGCTCCTGGCGGTAACGCGTTCGGCAACCGCGAACGCAACCAGTGTATTCGCGATTACGGTTGGTATCTGCGTCTGGTGACCTATGGCGTCCTCGCAGGCGACAAAGAACCCATCGAAACCATCGGAATTATCGGTGCGCGGGAAATGTACAACGCTCTGGGCGTTCCCATGCCGGGAATGGTGGAAGCCATGCGCTGCCTAAAAGACGCGTCCTTGGCGTTGCTAAGTTCTGAAGATGCTGAGGAAACAGCCCCTTACTTCGACTACATCATTCAAGCGATGTCGGCATAAGTCGGGCGGCTCGTTCTTTGACATCTTCCTTTAAATCCCACCGGAGGGACGTTGCAGCGCAACGTCCCTCTATTTTTTGGCTCGGGTTCCCCGCCAGAAGCTGGGAATTCTTAGGAGGCTCGATTTCCGGCTCTCTCGGGGAACGAAACCCCCAAATCTCGGTCGGGATTCTGCACGATTCCGTCAAGAATGATACGATACAAGAGAAAATATTAAGTTTTGTAAGGAGCTTCCATGACACTATCCACTGGCTCTGTTGCTCCCGATTTCACTGCCAAAGACACCAACGGCAACACCGTTAAACTCTCGGACTTTAAAGGAAAAACCGTCGTTCTGTACTTCTACCCCAAAGACGACACCCCCGGCTGCACCAAAGAAGCCCAAGGCTTCCGCGATTCCTATCCCGAATTTCAAGGGAAAGACATCGTCGTTCTCGGCGTCAGCATGGACGACGAAGCCTCACACAAACAGTTCGCAGAAAAATACGGCTTACCTTTCCAACTGGTGGCCGACGTAGACGGTTCCATCACCAAAGCCTACGACGTAGAAGGCGGTGGCTACGCTAAGCGCGTCACCTATATTATCGACAGCGACGGCAAAATCGCCAAAGTCTTCGACAAGGTCAACACCTCCAGCCACGCCCAAGACGTATTAGAGATCGTCTCCTAGTCGAACGCCCGATCCGTTCCAGCAGTGAAGAATCGAGAGGTAGAATGGATTCAACTCTCGATTCTTCGCGCTCCTTATGGGTGTTTTGACGTATTCCAGTCCGCAAGAAATTCTCGTGGAGCGACCGACCGTCCTCACGGGAACCTACGACCCGCAACAGATTGCGAAAGTTTCTGTCGCCGCAGAAGATAAATATCCGCTTCCCGTCACGCTCGATCCCAGTCGTCGAACCTGGCAGGTCAAGCTCGATCGCGGTCTGAACACCGCAGGAGTTCGCTGGTTCTCCCTCAAGGGAGCGGACGCCAACGGAACGGTTCTCGAGACCAAAACCTTTTACCTGACCGTTAGCGGGCAACCTCTCGTCACGGCAGACTCCCTTCAAGTCCAAGTTCTCCAACAAACTTGGTTTAAAGCCGCCCCCCTAGACTCCTCGAGTTTGGACGACACCCAAAAAATTCGCGTCGAGGGTGGTACGACTCTCGAAGCCAACCGCTACACCCTACGGGGCAACCATATCGCCGTCGAACTCGACGATCGCCTCTCCCCCGTCGGCACCTTCGGCTATCTCTACCAACCTCACATCCAACTGTACGTCGGCGGTCTGCCCCTGCAATTCAACGAAAACCGCCTTCCCGAAGCCCCACCGGGAACTCATCTGTTGTGGATTACCCGCGACACGAAAATTAAAATGATGCCCGAGAGTTCGACGCTGCTACCGCCGACGCAGCAAGCCGAACTCCTCAAAGGACAAGTCTTCTTCATTACCGGATACGCCTGCGTCAACGGACATTTTCGCGTCACGCTGCAAGAAGGCATGGGAATTCCCAGTTTCGGCAACGTCGGCTATCTCTACAACCAACACGTTCGCATCAATAAAGACGGACAGTGGTTGCCGTACGATCCCCAAGCAGTAACCGTCACGATTTTACGGGATACGCCGCTGAAAAAACGTCCCACAGATTCGTCGCTACTTCCCGAATCGGAATACGTCCAACTTCCCGCCACCCGCATTTACGGCGTCGCCAGCTACCAGTGGGAAGCCAGCCACATCAAAGTCGCCCTGACCGAAAACTTTCCCGGTTTCGGCAACACGGGATATCTGTTTCCCGATTTCGTGGAATTCAAACGGGGTGACGAACCGCTGAGTCTCTCCCCAACTCTCGATTACACGGGACCGACGGAGGTGTTAGTCCGTCAACCGACGACCCTCTCGGGACGCTTCGATCCAAACCAGGTGACGACGGTGTCTGTCGTTGCAGAAGACAAACACGCGCTTCCCGTCACGGCGAATTCGACGGCGGGAACTTGGGTCGTTCGGCTCGATCGCGGCTTTCAGGAAGCGGGATTGCGCTGGCTGCGTCTGAAGGCCACCAACCGCAGCGGTGCAGCTGTAGACCACCAAATTATCTATATTACGGTCAGTACCGATCCCCTCACCCTCGGCGAAGAACTCACGATCCGAACGGTACGGGATACTTGGTTTAAAGTGGCACCCATCGATTCCGATCGCCTGGATATCGATCGGGCTATCGAAATCCCCGCCGATACGGTTCTACCGGTGCGCTCTTACGGCTATGTTTACGGTCATTTACAAGTTCGCCTGAAAACCTCCCTCACCCCTGTCGGCGAGTTTGGCTATTTTTACGAACCCCACGTACAACTGCGAAAGGGCGATCGCATCCTCGTGTTTCAAGTGGCCAACGTTCCCGAACAACCCCTCACCGGCCAACTGTTGGTCACAGAAACCACCCACATCAAAGTTTCCACCGATTCGGCGTCCAGTTTACCCGCCAACCGCAAAACACGACTGCTGCAAGGCCAAACCTTCGGAGTCTTCGGCTACGCCTCCATCGCCGGTCATTTCCGCGTTACCCTGGCCGAATCCATCCCCGGTTTCGGCAACGTCGGTTACGTCTACGCCAACCACGTGGAACTCTTGCGTCAGGGGAAATCTGTACCTTACGATCCCGAGGCGCTCACGATTACTATCTTGCAACAAACGGCATTCAAACGTCGCCCCGTCGAAAGTTCTCAACTCCCCAGCAGCGACAAAACCACGCTTCCCCTCGGACGGGTTTACGGCGTCTCGAGTTACGCCACGGAAGCCGGACATATCAAAGCCGCCCTCACTGAAGAACTCCCCGGTTACGGTAACACCGGCTATATTTTCGCCGAACACGCCTGGGTTCGTCGCGGCAGCACCACCATCGACCTGTTTCCGAAAATGCCCGATCGCAAGGAACTCGGGGTTCCCTATTTCTCGCAACGGGACAACCCCAGCTATTCCTGGGCCACCTGCAACACGACGGCGATCGCGATGGTGTTTTATTACTACGGCTTGCGCCCCACCTACAGCTCTCAACTCGAAGAAGAACTGTTTCAATGGATCGTGCAACGCTACGGCGTCGGGGCGCAGACGAACCACGCCGTCCTCTCAGAAATGATTCGCGCCTACGGCTACCGTACTGTTTTCCGCACGAACTGCCGTTGGAAGGAAATCGATAAGGAAATCGCCGAAGGTCGTCCGGTCATTCTACCGGGATACTTTACCGCAACAGGTCACATCGTCACCGTCATCGGCTACACTCCCTCGGGACTCATCGTCAACGACCCTTGGGGAAACGCTTTGACGGGATACACCAACACCTATGGCGCGAAGTTACTCTATCCCAACAACTATCTGATCGAAAAGGCGGGAACTGACGGTAACGTTTGGTCGCACTTTATATATCCCAATTGAATCTCAAGGAAAAATCGGGAAATTTGCGATCGCTTGCCGTAAACCAATGGTATCAATACCTTAGTTCTTTTTTGACGATCGTAACGACAATGAACGTAAAACGGTTCGGTTTCGTCGGTTTCGTACTAACAATGATTTTGGGAAGCCTTCAGTTCGCAACTTCCGCCGTTGAGTCCAAACAACTCGAAACCTACGAAAGTTTCACCGATTGGTGTGCCAATCGATCGACCTTATCCGCTGACGCCGCCCATACGGTCGAAGTCCTTCTCGAACGGGCGGGAACGAAAGATTGCGATCTCGCTACAGAGTTTCTCGCGCGCCAACAAACGCTTCTTCTCGGCGATGAAGATATCGTCGATGTCGCCCCCGTCGCCTCCCTCACCAACCTCCGACAACTCTTCCTTCACTCGAACCAGATTAGCGATCTCTCTCCTCTTTCGACGATGACCGATCTCGATCGCCTCTATCTCGGTTCCAACCAAATCGTCGATCTCGCCCCTCTCTCTTCTCTAACGACCCTCGAAGGACTCTTTCTCAATTTCAACCAAATTAGCGATGTCTCTCCCCTCTCGTCTATGACAGGCTTGCGAGAACTCGCCCTCAGCAACAACCAAATCCGCAACGTCAACCCACTTTACGCCCTACCCAACTTAGAGCGGGCTTTCGTCCACGGAAACCCCGTCGCCCGCCAACTCTGTCCCAACAACCCCGACGCCCTCTGTTTCATCGGAAACTAACAAAAACCCCCGGTTGAGCTTACCCAACCGGGGATCTTTTCACGCTTCACGCTTCACTGACTTAAGCCCACCAAGGCGTCGCACCCGTGCGCGGATCGAGATCCGTCCAAGGGGCAACCCAGATGAGATCGTCGCGAATGGCGACTTTCACCAATTTCAACGGACGGTTCGCCGGACCGCGCAAGACGTTCCCCTGACCGTCGTAGCGGGAACCGTGACAGGGGCATTGGAACTCTGCGGCGGTGTCGTTCCAGGGGAAAGTACAGCCCAAATGGGTGCAGTTATCCACAATGCCCATCTCGTTGAGTTTTTGACCCGGTTCTACGATGAGATAGGTTGGTTCTCCCGCCAATCCTGAAATCAGGGCGCGGGTTCCTACGGGTTGAGACAGAATTTGCGAAGCGGGAATGATATTCCCGAGTTTGTCTTTGGCGACGAGTGCGCCGCTTCCGTCCCCTTCAGCCGGGGGCGTGAAGTATTTCCCGACGGGGTACGCCGCACCGCCAACAGCAGCCGCGACCGTCGCCCCCGTTAGGAAATTCAGCAGTTGACGGCGTGACATATCCGGTTGTTCGAGTGGTAAACTCTCAGCCATAACTTTCCTCCTATATGGCACTGCATCGATATTTAGATCGCAAGTTGAATCGCGATCCTCCATGCGCCCGTCGTTAATCTATAAAATTTCCTATTAAGAAGGCGGGCGATCGAGAATGAAATATCCAGAAAACGCGCCAGTTCGGACAGTATAAGCCGACTGGACGCCCTGGCGCGTCTGACAATTGGGATTGAGAACTTTTTGCAATCTATAAATTACTTTACAACTAATCAGTAGAATTGTCAACAAGTGTAAAGTTCGCGATCGCCAGTCGCTAGTGATGGGATGAGGAGATGATGGGGTGATACAGAATCCGAATCTCAAATACTGGTTTTGCTCGACCTGACAAGCCCTGCTATCCCCCACCTCCTCTTTTTTGGGGTGCTAAGGGGGGATCTGGTGAAAACTTCTTCAAGTTCACAATTATAGCAGTCCCAAATGGGTCGTCAAAAATTAAAACACCAGAAAAAATCTGATTCCCCGTTCTCCGTTACCCGTTCCTCGTTCCCGATTCCCTTTTTGTCTCAATTTTGTTATACAACTGATTTAGGGTTGCTATAGACTGAAAAACAGCCACATCGCAGATTTTTTCTGCCTGGACTACAATTTTAATCGCGACGATCGCAGTTCCACACGAGTTCGATCGCAAAAAACGTTCTAATGTAACTATGAAGCGTTGTTTTGGCTGGCTTTGTGGGAGTCACGCTCCGGGCGATCGCCCACAATTTCGACAGTCGCTCCTGGGAGTCTTCGCAACCGCTGCCAGTTGGAGTACTTTCGGGATCGCCACAGAAGCGTCGCAACCGCCCAGCTTGCCCTATTTTGACGAAGAAATCGAAATCCAAATCGATCGCGAAGTCGAAAACCCAGACGACCGCGAAAACGAACGAGACAGCGAGGGCGTTTTACCCTCGATCCTGCCGTCTTTTCCTCCCGAGTCTCCCGTCGAATTTCCCGAACCGAGGCGATCGCAACCCGTTCCCGATCGTCCCCCCGAATCCTTCCCCGAAACGACCTCGCCGCCGAAAACCCCCACCTATACCCTTGGAGGCGGCGATCGCCTGCAAATTACGATTTTCGGCGTTCCCGACTACAGCGGCGAGTACGCCGTCACCCTCGAAAACACCCTCAACCTTCCCGTCATCGGCTCCGTCAACGTCGGCGGTCTCACCCTCAGCCAAACTCGCGACGTAATCTCCCAGCGATACGCTCGCATTCTGCGCCGTCCGATCGTCACCCTCGACCTAACCGCTCCCCGTCCCCTTCGCATCGCCGTATCTGGAGAAGTCAGCAGTCCGGGGGCTTACACCATCGCCCCTTCAGGAGACAGCGGCTTTCCCACTCTCACCCAAGCGTTACAAACCGCCGGAGGGATTACCCAAGCGGCGGACTTATCTCGAGTTCAACTGCGACGCAGTACTCCCGAACCGCAAACGATGGTTCTCGATCTGTGGGAACTGATCGAAAACGGCGATCTCGATCGCGATCCGGTTCTCCTCGACGGCGATCGCGTCATCGTTCCCACCCTCACAACCTTCGAGCCGGGACTCTCGAGACGCTTAGAAGCGACAAACCTCGCCCCAGATACCGCCGAACCGCTCCAAATTGCCATCGTCGGGGAAGTCTTTCGACCCGGACCGCACGTCGTCGCGGGAGACGGAACGCCCCCCACCCTGACTCGAGCGATCGAGACGGCTGGCGGAATTACGGCGTTGGCGGACATTCGCAACATTACGCTGTACCGACGCACCCAAGCCGGAACGCAAACCATCGAACTCGACCTGTGGGAAATGCTGCAATCGGGAGATCTCGATCGAGATCCGATTTTGCAATCGGGGGACTCGATTCTGGTTCCGACGGCGATCGAAATTCCACCCGACGAAGCTCTGGCCATCGCCTCGGCGAGCTTTTCTCCCGACGCCATCGATGTAAACGTCGTCGGAGAAGCCGCGCGCCCCGGAACGATTCAGGTTCCCCCCAACACGCCACTTAACGAAGCCCTTCTCGCGGCGGGAGGGTTCGACACCGCTCGCGCTCGCCGTCGCATTACGCTCATCCGCCTCAATCCCAACGGAACGGTATCTCGCCGTCGTATTTCAGTAGATTTCGAGGATCGCGTCAACGAAGAAACTAACCCGATTTTGCAGAACGACGACATTATCTTAGTCGGACGCAATACGTTTACCGCCGTCTCAGATACCTTGAGTAATATCGTGCGCCCGATCGGGAACCTGTTTATTTTCGATCGCTTCTTCCGCTTGTTTAATTTTGGCGACGAGAATTAAACGCCCCACCCGCAACCGTCTCGCACTCAATCGTCGAACCAACTCGATCGCCAGGCCGACTCAGCTTCGATGACTGCCCGCTCTCGTTGCTTCTTCTGATAGGCTTTTCCGAGTTTGATGAGTTGTCCGGAGAGCTGACGCAGGCGATCGCGCACACTCTTGACCTGAGTATCGGCAAACTCGATTTCAGACAGCCGCAGGTGAACCGTCGTCAATTGCATCACGTTGCTCGGTGCCGATTCGTTGGAGGTTTCGGTTTCGATGAGCAAGCTCAACACGTTCGGCGGCCCCGAGACGCTTTCTGAGGTGGCTTCCGCTTGACTGGCCGCCTCGAGTAACGGCGGCGGTAAATTGGGCGGTAAGACTTTATAGGTTCGGAGCAGTTGGTTGATTTGATTGGAGATCGTCGCCAAAATCTGCACGATTCCCGCCTCGAGCGCCTGCTGCCATCGCAACAGAAATTGTGGCGTCATCGGCTGATGTTGCGATAGGGTCGGGACGCTGTCAAAACTCTCTAAATCCATCAACGATAGCTCGAGGGATTGAAATTCTTCAGCAAAGAGTTCCTCGTCGTCGTCCTCCTCTTCTTCTTCGTCGTCGTCGAGATCTTCGTCTTCGTTGTCGCCATCGGAAAACTCGTCCTCGTCGAGATCCTCGTCGTCCTCGAATTCCTCAGCGGCCGCTTCTTGGAGAACGCGCAGCATCGCACTGAGACGCACGCGCTGTAGCAGCGGATCGACTCCTTTGGCGATTTCTCGTAAGGTCTCCTGAAATTTCTGTCGCCGCTCGAACGACAACTGTAAAAACGCTTCGGGGTAGCTGTGGGTGCAGAGGTGATAGGTTGCGAGGATCGCTTGTTGGCCGATCGCCTGCCCCAAAGCGGTTAAATAGTCAGTGTAGGTGCGATCGAAGCCTCGAGCGAGTTCGGCGATTTCCTCGTTCAATTGGCTGAGGTCTCGATAAATTCGTTCGGTCGGTCCACTCATCGAAAATTTAGCTCGGACGAAGACTTGACAAATTGAAGTACATGAGGTAATAACCCATGTTTGATAAAGTTCGTACGACGTGAAGAGAGCTTTGTGCCGCAGCGAGGTTGTCTCGCGGGCGATCGCCATGCTCTCGAACGCTTCGATGCAAAATGTCAGTTGCTTCGTGCGTTGGTTTGTCTCTTTTTGGACGACGATCGCGCGATCGGGCGGCGACAGCAAAAAACCATACTAACATCAAACACGAACGCTCGACCTCAAATCCCGAGCGACGGAATCGAGATCGATCGCGTCCGGTCTTCAAGCTCTCGAGCCGTAATATCGATAACCACGCCGACGATGGGGCCAGTTTGGCCGATGCGAACGACCGTATCGACTTCCGGGCCGTTTGCACCGTCGAAATTGAGGAGATTCGACAAATCTACACTATCGTCGAGGGCATAATCGTTAAAATTCAGTGCCAAAATATCGTCGTCGGAGTCGAAATCGATAACGACATCAGCATCGAGGACGTCATTCACCGCCTCTCCCCGACGGAAAATTAGAGTATCGTCTCCCTCTCCACCCCGCAGATCGTCGACCCCGAATCCACCGAAGAGGAGGTCGTCGTCGTCGTTTCCTGAAAGAACGTCGTTTCCGTCTCCCCCGATGAGGGTATCGTCATCGTCGCCGCCGTTGAGCGTATCGTTATCGCGATCGCCGCTAAGGAAATCTTCGTCTCCTTCGCCGTTGAGGAGGTCGTTATTTTGACCGCCAAACATCGTATCGTCGCCGTCGCCACCGAGGAGGAGGTCGTCGCCGAGGTTTCCGAAGAGAATGTCTTCGTCGTCTCCTCCGGCGACGAAGTCGTTGTTGCGTCCGGCGGCGATCGTGTCGTCGCCAGCGTTCCCAAAGATGCTATCGTCCCCTTCGTTTCCGAAATAAATGCGATCGCCCCCGTCGTCTATACCGCTGTCGTTTCCCGCCGCGAGGACGAAGGCGTCGATCCCCACGGACGCAGCGAGTTGCTGGCGTTGTTCGAGAGGAAGAGCGACATAATCGATGATGTCGTTTCCATCCGTCGCGATCGCAAAGTCGAAATCGTTTCCGAGTTGAATGGCTGAAAGGGTCATAGTGAAAAGCGTGCTGCGAAATAAGGGTATTCTCGACCAGCAGGCGATCGCGACGGTCGGCCGTATCGATAGGTGGTTTGGGGAGACAGCGGCGGCCGAGTTCCGTACTCGATTCGACCTCGATCGGACACTCGAGACCGGAAATTCAAGTCGCGCGATCGCCTCAACGCTGTCTCGATTCCATCGATCCCGACTCGCTCGAGACCGTTTGAGTTCCCTCGTCCTGTCTCGGGAGTCGGGTAGAGGAAAGTGTACCTGACTCGGTCGTCACGGTGGGCTGCTGGCGGTTGTGGATTGCCGAAAGTCCCTTCGAGGGTGTCGAGGCCAAACCACTGTAAATCGGCTGTAAGGAGTTTGTGAAGTTTTAGCAAGCCGATCGAGGCTAGCCCGATCGCGTGCGATCTTGGGTGTAGATCTCCCATAGCCCGATCCGACATCCTATCCCGAGCGTAGCCGTGCGATCGCCCTCAACGAATCTCCACGTTTGGGTGTCTGATGGGGAAAATGCCATCCAAGGGAAGACTACAATAAACATTAGGAACGTTCCTCTCGCGATCGACGAGATCGTATTGGCGAGGTATCTTTAACCGCACGATGGCTCGATGGATGGCAGTGCTTCTCGAGCCGTTAAGGTTGGGGCAAGCGTCTACAATTCCTAAATTATCCGAGCGGTATGAATTTTAGTATTATTATAACGACATACAACCGCTTATACCTTCTCAAACGTGCGATCGACTCAGCCTTGGCTCAAACCTTGCCCTGTGAAGTGATCGTCGCTGACGATTGCTCTTGCGATGGAACTCAAGAGTACGTTTTAGAGTTACAAGCGGCATTAGCCGAGATCGGCGATACACGATTGATCTATCATCGCAATTCCACCAATAGCGGACATTCGGCGACGATGAACGCGGGAGTTCAGACGGCTTCGGGGAAATGGATCAAACCCCTCGACGACGACGATTATCTCGACTCTAACTGTCTCAGCGAAATGTGGCGAGCGATCGAACGCCACCCCGAAGCAGTCATTTGCTCCTGTCAAGCCGCTCAAGTCAATCCCGAAGAAGTCGAACTCAGTCGGACTCCACCCACCGGGCCGGGAAAAGCATTTTATATTCCCCAGGAAGACATTCATTACGGAATGCTGTTAGAAATCGTACCGTTTGGGACTCCCGTACAAGTGGCATTTCAACAAGAAGCATTTTGGAAAGCTGGAGGATGGGATTCACAGTTTGACGGAAACTGTGACGATATCGATTCTTGGATTAAAATCGGGCAATTTGGCGATGCCATTTTTATCAATCAATGTTTGGCATATCGCACGATTTGGCAGGGGGCTTACAACCGCAAGTTCGCCCTACAAAAGCGTTTGACGACCAATATTTTAATGAAGGAGAAAATTTATCATCTCGTCAGTCCGAAGTATCGATCGCATATTCCGAAAGTCGAACACGTTGCCGCTTATCTCAAGCTGCACTGGGGAGTCGTCGCATTCAAGCAAGGGCGGTTTTGGGAAGGATTTAAACTCCTGTTTCACACGTTCTTTTATTGGAAAGCGTGGGAACTGTTCGTTCGCGCGACGTTGTTTCGCCAAAGTCCCTGGCTGGCGCGATCGAAGTGGTTTGAAGATTACAGCTTCAATTTTCCTCCTAAATACGAATCCGAACGCACGAATCTTAAGAACAGCGACATTCAAAACTATCTCAAACGACAGCGTCAAATTTTACAATTTAAATGGAGCTTAGCTGCGATTCGACAAGGACGAGTAAAATCGGGATTAAAATTAGGAACAAAAGTATTCTTAAACTTGCTAAAAGATGTAATCTACTACCGATTTCCCCAACGCTGGCAAATCAAAAAAATTCCAATTCGAGAACGAATCGAGGCCAACACCAATTTAATTGAAGAAATATACGATATTCTACAAAAAAAATATAGTTCGCAAATTCCCTACTTAAAGGATTTACGACACTACATTCATTTGAGATGGGCTTGGGCGGCGCTAAAGCAAGGTAAAATTTTGACGAGTATTCGAGTGGCGTTTCCCGCTGTTTTCTGTTGGAAAGCTTGGGAAATTTGGCTAAAAACCATACGACATCAACACCAGGAGCAGCGTCAGAATTCAGTGAGAAAATGGATCTTAATTGACGATCGCGAACCGTAAAATAACGGAAAAAACTAGAACAGCAGTACAAAAATCGCGTAGGGTGCGTTCGTGGGAAACCTAATTCGTGGGAAATCCAGTCCACGAACTTCCCGCGAACGCACCCACCCATCACAACATCAAGCCTCCTGACTTCTGTACCGGCGTTCTAGACAAAAAAACGACACTCGTTCTGTCTTACCTGAGTGCCGCTTTATCTCAACTCGCGATCGCCTAACTCGCCGTATTCGATTTAGGAAGGATATCTAAAAAGGCATCGAAATCAGCCAAACTTTCGCGGTAGTTTTGAACGGCTTGGGCATAATCTCGCTCTTTCGCCGCCAAATTGATTTCTTCTAAATGACGAAACAGATTTCGTGCCAAGTCTCGGCCTTGACGCTGTTCGTCAGGAAGCAAGTTGCGATTAATCAAACTCATGTCTTGTCGCAACGTTCCGAGAGGTCCGTGGATAAAGTTATCGACATCGACCCAATCTCTGGCGTCGATGAGGTCTTCGAGTTCGCCCATGCGATCGCGCAACTCCGTTACCTCAGTACTGTAAGACTGAATCCGTTCGAGAGTTTCGGGCGTGTAAGTGGGAGCCTCCACCGTTGCCGGGCCGCCGCAACTCACGAGAAACACCGCGACGCAAACCAGAAGACCGGCCAAAATCGAACGATATCGTGACATAAACATCTGAAATTTTACGCCTTTTAACTCAACTGTCCTTATCTTATACAGCGTCGGCCGTCTTTTTTCGAGGAGAGGAGCGTTCCCGAGTCCGAATGCAGACGAGAGTTAGCCTTCGCATCCCATGGCATAATGGAGTGCGGTATATTCTCAAGCGAACTTTAAAATTGAAAGTTAGACGGGCGATGAGAGACCTGGCGATCGCAGCTAGGAGGTCTTTGTGAAAGTTTTAGTTGTGGGAAATGGCGGGCGCGAACACGCCCTAAGTTGGAAACTTCTCCAGTCAGAGAAAGTGACGAAGGTGTTTTGCATCCCCGGTAACGGCGGGACGGCAACGATGCCGAAGTGTCAAAATTTAGCGATGTCAGTCGATGATTTCGACGGTATCGTGCGGTTTGCCCTGGTGCAAGGGGTGGCCTTCGTGGTCGTCGGACCGGAACTCCCCCTAGCCTTGGGGATTACCGACGCACTGCAAGCGCAGGACATTGCCGTATTCGGCCCGACGCAAGCCGGAGCGCAAATCGAATCGAGTAAGGCTTGGGCGAAAGCATTGATGCAAGAGGCAGGAGTTCCGACGGCGCGATCGGCCGCGTTCGATCGCACCCAAGTCGAAGACGCCAAAGCCTACGTCAAAGCCGTCGGTGCGCCGGTAGTCGTCAAAGCCGACGGACTCGCGGCCGGAAAAGGCGTGACGGTCGCCCGCACGCTTGAAGAGGCACTCTCCGCCATCGACGGCATCGCTCGAGGTCAGTTCGGCGACGCGGGTAATACCTTGGTCGTCGAGGAGTTTCTCTCCGGTCAAGAAGTGTCGGTTCTCGCCCTCACCGACGGCGAAACCATCGTACCGCTGTTACCTGCCCAAGATCACAAACCGATCGGAGAAGGGGATACGGGCCCGAACACGGGAGGAATGGGCGTTTACGCTCCGACCCCCGTACTCTCGCCGGAACAGGTCAAGCAAGTCCAGCGAGAGATCCTCGAACCGACCATCGCCGCGTTGCGACAGCGGGGAATCGACTACTGTGGCGTTCTCTATGCTGGGTTGATGGTGACGCCAGAGGGAGAGGTCAAGGTTCTCGAGTTTAACTGTCGCTTCGGCGATCCCGAAACTCAGGCGGTGTTACCGCTGTTGGAGACGCCGTTATACGAGTTGATGTTGGCCTGCGTGGAAAAACGCCTCGGACAACTTCCGGCGATCGAATGGAAAAAGGGGGCGGCGGTGTGCGTGGTCATGGCGTCCGGCGGTTATCCGGGGTCTTATGAAAAAGGTAAACTCGTCGAAGGAATTCTCGAGGCTGAAGAAACTGGCGCACTCGTGTTTCACGCCGGAACGCAACTCAAACAGCAGCAACTCGTGACCAGTGGCGGTCGCGTGTTGGGCGTAACCGCAGTGGGTGAAGATTTTGAGGACGCGATCGCCAAGTCCTACGCCGCCGTTGAAAAAATTGAGTTTGAAAACTGTTACTACCGCCGCGATATCGGCTACCGTATTCGCTAGCATTTTTGCGAATTTCAGTGCGATATCTGGGGCGATCGCCCCGACGACGGCGTAGACCGAAACGGTTTTGAAACGGGTGCATCTCACTTTTGTAAAAATATGAGTTTGAGGTAGGTTGGGCTTCGGCTTCGCTCAGTCTATAGGTGGAGCGATCGCGAAACCCAACAACAGCTTAATTCAGTGCAGAGACTCCGATCTGATAAATTTACATCTTTGAGATCTGAGAGGGTGACAACATAGCTAGACCCCCTGCCTCACAAGGGATAGAGCCTCTAGCCCTCGTTGAAAATGGAGAGATTTGTGAGGCTTCAACGCCATGAGCGCCAACATCCAATCTCTCCAGAGCAGCAGGGATTGACTCCAAGCATAACCGGATAATCCGAGGGAAAAAACACTATGATGAGGAAAACCTTGAGGGGTCAGGTCTGAACGACCTAAATAGGATTGGACGTGAGATTCAAGGAGACGCTGACCCGAACGAGTTGCTAACCAATAGGCTAAAGTCATGAGCAAAATGAGCGCCAAAAGTCGCGGAGGACTGACTCGAGTTGACTCAAGATTGTAGCCGCCACTTTTGCAGTCTCGGAACATCATTTCAATGCCCCAACGCGCTCTGTAAATTTGGCGAACTAATTGAGCATCTGAGAGAGTGGTCAGCAATAACCAAGGTTCTTTCCCTCCTTTCCCTCGATAACGACGTTTCCAATAAACGCCGAGATTAAGAGCGCGAACTGGTTCTTCTTTGTTGACATTAACGTTTTCAAAGAAGTGATACTGTCCCGGTTGAAAGCCTCGGTGTTTTAAGGCTTGGCATCGAGTCTTGGCATCCGCCACATAGGTACTTTTCTTCTGTCGCAATACAGCGTCCGCACCTCGCTTCCTGAGCCAGTCTGCCAGTTTAGCACTCTGAAATTCTCGGTCGCCTACTACCACCACTGGATAAGGTTTTAATAGCTTCAATACCGGCGCTAATATTTTTTGCTGTTGCCTCAAGGAACTGCTGCCTAATTGGGGTAATAACTCCCAATAGACCGGTAAAGCATGAGTCCCCCAAATTAGAGACACCATGAACAAATTCCGGTCTCTCCATTGAGTTCGGTCAAGGACGACCACCAAATATTTTCGAGACTTTAAGGTGAGTTGAGGACGCGCTCGTCGCTGTTCCCGATTGAGGTGGTTGCCGCGATATTCAGCTTTCAGCCACCTCTTGATAAGGGGAAACCATAACAACTTGGCACTCAACTGAGGCAACTTCAGAAATCGTTGCAAGCTGGTGACGCGACTGTCGTATTTTATCGGTTGAGGAAAGAACTGCGCTAACGTCGATAATTTGACTTGCCGATGCATTTGCAGTATCCAGACCAGCCACTTTAAGATCCCAATTTGCTTCTCATTGAGATGGATGCGCAGAAAATCTTGGTAGAATGTCGGTAGCATTTTTTTGTTGGGGTGGCCGCAAACGCCACCCTCTTTTTTGGGACTCCTCTATTCTCTCAAACAATTGTCCCGTCTGGCTTCCGTCTACCTTGTCACCCTCTCAGCTTTGAGATGCACCCTTTGAAATTGACCCGATCGCAATGCAAACTGTCCGTTCTGTAATGCGATCGTTTTTTTATCGAGTCGCTGTATCTTTGGGCAGTTTCGCGCCGCATCGCTTACAAAATTTGGCATCGACATCGTGAACCGACCACTGACAGACCGAACATTCTAATTCGATACGTTTGGCACTTTTAACGAGTTGCTCGACTAATTCGCTCAGTTGCCAGGGAATGAGGGCGACGCCCGTTAAAATCATTAAAATGGTGAGCAGCCGACCCGTTTCTGAAAAGGGAATGACATCGCCAAACCCAACAGTCGTCATGGTAACGATCGCGAAATACAAGGCATCGAGAAAGGTGTCGAAAATTTCGGGATTGCTGGGATGTTCGACTTGATAAATCAATCCCGAAAAGATAAAAATAATAATAAATAGTGTCATCAAAATACGAACGAGAATAAATCGTTCTTCAATTCGTTCTTCGTTCCCCAAACGAAAAATAAAAAAATTTATATTTAAGAAACGAACGATTCGAAGCATCCGAAACCACCGAAATGTAAGAATAAAGCTATGACTGTTAATTCCAAAAAAAAACGGCAAGATTACAAACAAGTCAATTAAAGACAGCGGACTGAATAAAAATTGTAGGCGATCGCGAGCGACGCCCAACCGTACTAAATATTCAATTGCAAAAATAATTAAAATCGACGTATCTAAAATCTCGAGTTCTCGGAGAACCGTCGTAGAAAGGGGATAGGTTTCCGCTACAAAAATTCCCGACGACACAAAAATCAAAATGGCAATCGTTAAATTAATCGCTTGCCCGAGCGGGGTTTCGAGATCGTCGAGATAAAAAGCGATTTTGTCACGAACGGCCATTTTCCTCACCTCGGTATCCGTTCGGTCTGTACCGATCCGACCACTAGAAAGGATAACTGAAAGAGAACGTTAAATAGAACCGCGATCGTACCCGTCCTCGAAAATTTCTCGAGCGATCGAAGACATTTCGTTAAAACACACCAAAATTCGTGTCTCGGGGCGCAATCTCGATTTTAGACTAGAAAGGAGTTTAAGGAGTTCCACCAATTGCCCCATCGCATCTCAGCGAGAGGGAATACCAATCTTAATATCGCTCGAGGAAAATTATGCCGACACTTTACGTTAACCCCAATACCGGAAACGACACCGCCGACGGGAGCGCCTCCCAGCCGTTTAAAACAATCCGACACGCCCTCGCCCAAGCCACGTCGGGAACGACCGTCCAACTCTCGCCGGGAAGCTATACCGAAAACAGCGGTGAAACCTTTCCCCTCACCGTTCCGACTGGCGTGAAACTCGTAGGCAACCAAAGCAATCAAGGCAAAGACATCCTCATCTCGGGTAGCGGCACGGCCTCGACCAACGCCGGACCGCAACCCGTCGCCCTCTGGCTCGAAGGCGATACGGAACTGCGAGGCGTCAAAATTTCCAATACCGAAACGCGCGGAACGGGGGTCTGGATTCAATCGACCGATCCCACTGTCGCCCACTGCACCTTTACATTATGCAAGCGAGAAGGCGTCCGCGCCTCGGGAACCGCCAAACCCCTCATCGAAAACAACCTCTTCGTCCAAAACGACTCTTACGGGATTTGGTTCCTCGGGGAAGCCAAAGGCGAAATTCGCAACAATACCTGTCAAAACACGGGAACGGGAATTTCGATCGGGGACGATTCAGCACCGTTGATGGCCAACAACCACATCCTCGACAACCGCATTGGCGTTTTGTTGACCCACAGCGCCCGACCCGTTCTGCGCGGTAACATTATCGAAAAAAACACCGATTACGGCCTCTCGGCTATTTCTTCGGCCCTCCCAGATTTGGGCAAACAGCAAGATCCCGGCGGCAACGTATTTCAAAATAACGGCAAGCAAGACCTACAAAACGCTACGTCTTTAACCTTCATCTCAGCCGGAAACCAGCTCAACCCCACGAAGGTTCAGGGATCGGTCGAGTTTATCGCCGTTGATAGTGGGACGCCCGTTCCCACGCCGACCCCCACACCTACGCCGACCCCCACACCTACGCCGACCCCTACACCCACACCCGCCCCAACTGAGTTAACGGATATCGACGGACATTGGGCAGAACCGTTCGTTCGGGCGTTGTTCGATCGCCAACTCGTAAGCGGTATGGGCGACGGAACCTTTAAGCCAGACGCCCCCATCACGCGGGCGGGATTTGCCGCCTTGTTGGCCAAAGCGTTCGATCGCCCCTTGCAAAACCCTGCCAAAACCTTTCTCGACGTTCCGCCGGACTTCTGGGGCTACGACGCCATTACGGAAGTCACCCGCATGGGATTCATCACGGGTTTTCCCAACAATACCTTTCGACCCGGACAGAACGTCACGCGCCTGCAAGTTCTCCTCGCCCTCAACAGCGGCTTAGATCTCAGTGGGGGTAACCTCAATCTCCTGTCGTTGTTCCGCGATGGGTCGCAAGTGGCACCTTGGGCTGCTAGTGCGGTCGCCAACGCCACCGAAGCGGAAATCGTCGTCAACTATCCCGACGTGCGACAGCTCAATCCCATGACTCAGGCTAGTCGGGCGGAAGTGGCGGTGATGGTCTATCAAGCTTTGGTGAACGAGGGGAGTTTACCGGCGATCGATTCTCCTTATATTGTCAAACCGACCTCGACTCCCGCCCCGTCGTTTTCGGACATTGAGAATCACTGGGCGAAAGAGTTTGTGGTGGGATTGTCGGGTAAGGGCATTATTAACGGATTTCCCGATGGGACTTTCCGTCCCGATACGAAGATGACTCGCGCCCAGTATGCGGCGGTGTTAGCCACAGCGTTCGATCCGCGTCCGAAACGCGCTACGACGACGTTCCAAGACGTACCGCGTGGCTTTTGGGCGCACGACGCCATCCAGAAAACCTATCAAGGGGGATTTCTTTCGGGATTTTCGGAAAATACGTTCGGACCGGGACTCAACGTCACGCGGCTCCAAATCCTGTTGTCTCTCGTCAACGGACAGGATTTATCGGGGGGATCGGCGGCGCTGTTGAATCGATATAACGATCGCGACGAGATTCCGACTTGGGCTGAAGCGGCGGTGGCGACGGCGACGCAGAAGCAGTTGGTGGTCAACTATCCCGATCTCGATCGCTTGTATCCCGATCGCGATGCGACTCGGGCTGAGGTGGTGGCCATGGTCTATCAAGCGCTGCGCGAAGCTGGAAAATGGGATCTTCCCGCCGTAGACTCGCCTTACATCGTGACGGTTTGAAACCACATTTGAGGAAATTCAGGAATTTTACCTGAGTTTCTCGTTCGTCCGGACGGGCGATCGCGGTTTCTGTAAATTGAATCGTATTAGGGCAGGCAAGCGCTTCTAAGTACCGGTTTTCGGTCGGAGGCGATCGCCTGTCCTTTTTAACTCGGCGTTTGCCTGTGATTTCACGGAGCTGAGCTGAGAACGTGACAGTTTGTAAGTGCGATCGCTCCCTCGTCTCCAGAGCGTCTACGCTCGACGCCTCGATCGAAGCGATTGCGCTCGAACCCTTGTCGGCTGAATGTTTTCTCGATCGAGTTCCTTATTATATTAAGAAATGTAACAATATATCTTGCGTATATCTACGCAGAATTTTACGATATATAATAAGTGAATAACCAAAACTGCACAAAATTTCAACACAGTTGGTTAACGGTCATCTACCGAACCCGAGGAAATGGCAGCGTCGTTGGTTTGAGAGAGACGCTACACCAGTAAGCCCGGTAAACGCCCCAGATGCGCGTCGTCCGAAAGGCTCGTCAGTCAGGGTGGCATCCACTCAACCTCTCCTCGACTGCTCGATCGCAGTACGGGGGGCGTTAGTTATACAGAAGGTTTAGCAATGTACGATCGAAACCCGTCTCAACTCACGCGAAAACGGTACGACTCTACACTTCCGACTCAGGAGAGCGTACCCAGAAAACGGAAGTTACCGACTTCACGTTTGGGAAGTAAGCGTCTCGGTGCGTACTTGCTGGAAGCGGGATTGCTGAGTCCCGGTCAAATCCAAGTGGCGACTTACGACCAACAGGTAACGGGTAAGAAGTTTTCTGAAGTCATCGTCGATCGCGGTTGGGTAAAACAGCAAACCATCGATTTTCTCATCAAGCGCGTCATCGTTCCCGAACAACGCCGAGCGCACAGTTCGGGGGCGTTCGCGCAACCGATCGAACCGTTTTCACAGGTTTACGAACGCCGTAAAGAGGAAGTCCTACAGGAGTCAGAAGAAGAAGTTCCCTGGACGGTCGATTGAACTCCTCGGTACGGTCGAAGTGTCCTCCACATCCCCTCAACTCAAACGCCCCCACTTTCCTCGCGAGATTGGGGGCGCTAAGGTAAGAGGTTGGAGAGTGAAGCGTGGAGAGATTTCGTGTGAGATCGATATCAGGAGTTGGGCGACGCTCGATTTCGGCGATCGCAGTGGTATTCGTCGGATGTACGAGCGCAGTGAATTTGCAACCGCCAGAGTCGAGAGGCTTTGAAGTCGTTTTAGAGGAAAGTTCTGAGAATCGCCGGTTCGACGAGTCGCAAGAACGCGGGTTTCGAGAACGCAGTCTCGCAGTGCGACGACAACTGGCGCAAGAAGATTTAGTCGAACTCGATGACTGGTGGCGATCGCGCGACATTGGCGATCCCCATAAATACTTACTTCCGCCGATGTTAGCGCAACTGAGCCTCGCGGAACCCGAAGAAAAAAACGAAATTTGGGAAATTTGGCGAAACCTGGAACGGGATGCGTCCGATTTGTACCATTTCCGCAGTATCTACGACGTGCGGATTTTTTTCCTGTTTCGCGACGAACTTCCTGACGACGTGCGAAACGCTTATCAAACGATGGTGTCGAGTCCTCGGGTGTTGGAGTGGGGAGAAGGAGGAACGGAAAACCACATTTCTCAACAATACTTGTCTGGCTTGGCGATGATGGACGGAAGCGGTTTCCCTGTGGCTGCACCCCATTTACTGGCGACGAACGAAGCGTGGCTGCGATCGGAGGTTTGGAAATATCTCACCATCGGACAAGGAGAGTTTCACTCGTCGACGTATTACGGATTTACCATCGGGGGATTGCTGAACCTCTACGATTTCGCCGAAACCCCCCAATTGCGAAACTTGGCGAAAGCGGCGTTAGATTGGCTGGCGACGAACATGGCGTTACGCTTGAGTTGGGGAACTGCTGGGGGCGCAGAAAGTCGCGGCTTCGATCGCGGCACTTGGTACGATAGCGGTATCGGTACGGTGGCTTGGATTTGGTGGGGATCGGACGATCGCTCGGAGATCGATCGCATCGCCTCGCAGACGGACACCAAACGCTCGCGGTTAGCCGTTCTCGCCGCCACCAGCAGCTATCGTCCCCCCGCCGAACTCAGAGCGATCGCCCTCAAAACGGTTCCGCTTCCGTTTCAGTTACGAGCCAGCCATCCGGCGTATTACACCTATCACGCAGACAATCAATTTTGGGAAACCTTTTACGCCACGGAAGATTACACCTTGGGAACCTTGGTGACACCGGGGCGATCGTATCAGGTGCGGGGAACCATTAACGCTCAATACGCCACGTACAAACTGGTGGTTCGAGATGTGGAAGGGCGAAAAAACGCCGTCGTCAGTTTGGGGGGAACCTATCATACACCGATGGCTACGGGGCGCAGTCCCGGCGATCGCAAGGTTCAGGAAAAGGGAACGGTACTCTATCAATTACGCCTCAACGAGCAAGATCGTCAAGCCAGAGTTCCCGATCGCTCTCATCTCGTCGTTCCCCGAGAGTACGGCGAACCTCAGCGGTTTGGGGAGTGGTACGTTTGGCGCATCGAAAACGTTTGGCTCTGCGCGCGCGTTTGGGGCGATACGATCGCCTTGGAAAATCCCGTCGTCGGCGGTGACGAGGACTATTTGGCGTTGGTGGCGCAGGGAACGAATACCGCTTGGATTACTGACGTGGTCAGGGTTGCAGACTATCCGACGTTCGATGGCCTTACTGAAGCGTTAGGGGAAACGGAGATTTCTGACGCGAACCTCGCCTCTCGCGGTGAAATTGGTTACACCAGCTTAGCGGGCGATCGCATCCAAATGCAGTACGCTCCCGATCGTGCGATCGCAGACGCAACCATCAACGGACGCGATCGCGATCTGGCCGAACGCCCCGTCTTAGAAAGTCCCTACGTCAATCAAGACCTCAACAGCGGCCGGTTAGACATCCAAATCCCCAATTCTAAGTTGTGGAGACTCCGCCTCACCCCCAGTCAACCAGTTTGGGAAACGTCCGATGATTAAAAAGCTGTAAATTTTTCTGTATAAGATGGCACATTTAAAACTTTCTTAACGTCTCAAAGTGTAATACAACCATGAAGCAATGTTCTAACTTTTTCTATTCGTTCTGCAAGTTCTTGCCGGTTCCTCGAAAACCCACCGCCGTTAGGAGTTCGTCGATCGCGATGTTTCACCCCACCAGACCCAGAGAACCCAGAGAGTTAACTCAGTAATACCCGTTCGTCTTCGTCTAACAGAGTTTGCGCCGCATCGAGGATGTCGGAATGGATGTCTTTAAGATCCTCGCGACTGTCGAGATAGAGCGTTAAGGCTTCGATCGGATCGACGTGATTTCCGTTGTCGAGGGAGGCGATACGAGGACGACTCAACTGACTGGCGAGTTCCGGTTGAACGGTGTAGGTATGAGCGGCTTTCAAGCGATCGTACAGGACTGACGAATCGATGCGATCGATCTGGTCGGCGCGGAGTTTGTACCGCAAGCGAACGACCGCATCCTCGATGTCGTACTTGGCGATCGCCGCTAACAGCGTATCTTGGGGATTGTCCGAGGTTGACAAATCTGCCGAAACCGTCACGAACGATCGCACCGGAAGCGCACAAAACTCCCAGCGACAGGAACCCGGTTCGACCTCGGCGATGACGTATCCTTTGTCTTCCTTCTCTTCGCTGAAATCCACCCGTTCGATGCTACCGGGATAGATAACCGGGGGATCGTTTTGGGGATTGAGATTTTGATGCTTGTGGACGTGACCCAAGGCCACGTAATCGAATTCTGGACGGATTAGTAGGGATAAGGGAACGGTAAACCCTTTACTGACAGCGAGAAACCGTTCTGCGCCAAATTTGGCTTTATCGCTCATCAAGTGTCCTAAGAAAACCGTCGGAATCGAGCGATCGAGTTGGCGAATTTCCCCCTCGAGCGCGATCCGCAGGCGATCGATCAGTAACTGGTTGACTTCAGCCAGAGACAGCCCTTCCGTTTCCGGTCGCGTCATCAACGTCGATCGCGTAATCCAGGGTAAAGCGACCACCTGAACCGGGCTGTGTTGGGTCTCGATGCGGTGCGTTTGCAGGCGATCGGCCACGATAAATCGAGGAACGGCGAGAGTCCGGTAGATACACAAACTCGCGCTTCCCTGGCCTTGAGAGTACTGATCGTGATTTCCCACCAACAACACGGTGGGAATGTCCGCTTCAGCGAGGCGGCGAAACTGGCTGGCGAAGGCTTCGGCGACGTAAGGGGGAGGGGTGGCGTCGGGAAACGCATCGCCGCCGAACACGACGAGATCGACGGGGTCTTCGAGGGCGCGATCGATACAGCGACTCAGGGTCGAGACGAAATCTTGTAAGCGGGTGTTGAGTCCGGTTTCGGGATCGATGCGTCCGTGGGAAAACCCACTTCCGATGTGAATGTCGGACAGGTGGAGGAGTTTGACCATTGCGAGAACGAAACGGCGAGAACGAGACAACGACGGTGGCGCGGCGGGGACTTCACGGACGATAGCCTCGAAATCCCGACTGACTGCCACGTTCTAAATCTACCGTACAGATAACCGGTTCGATGTCAAAAAGACAGGTGTAAGCGGCGAGGACGAGATCGGGTTGTTGGCGATCGAACACGCGTAGGTCGTACCGATGCGATCGCGCCACCAGTCCCATGTGGTTGACGAACTCGTACCGTTCGAGGTAGTCGCGCAAACTCCACAGTTGTCGGTTGACGACGAGGTCGATGCGGCGTTTTTGGGGATACGCCAACCAGGTTTCGAGGAGTTTTCCGCCGAACTGTTCGGCCACCCACCACACACTCGGTTCTGTCAATCCAGTTTGAGAAATGGTATCGCGACGAACCACCACCTCGGGATCGACAGTTTCGGCTTCGAGGAGTTCGAGATCGAGAGGGTCGCGAGACGGAAGCAACACTTGACGCAGGCGATCGCTGGCGAACACCGGCCAGAGATAACCTGGAGTCGTTGGGGACGGCGTTGAAGGCGGATAAGAGCGTGCGTTGGCGAGATCGAAGGTGGTTTGTATCGTCCAGGTCGAGGCGATCGAGACGAAAACGACCCACGCTCGCCTTAAGAAGCGACGGTTCGAGCGTCGCGATCGCAGCAAAGACCAGGTCACGGTTTAGATGGAGGATTCTTCCACAGGCGGAGTTTCGAGTTCTTCAGACGTTGGAGGAGTTTCGGGAGTTTCGAGTTCTTCAGATGCTGGAGGTTCGGCTGGCGTGCGATCGCCAGAGGGTTCGACGGGTTGGGCGGGAATTTCGATCTCGGGTTCGACGGGTTCGGTGGGAAGTTCGACGGGTTCGGGTTGTGCTTCTGCTTCGGATTGCGCTTCGGGAAGTTCGACGGGTTCGGGTTGTGCTTCTGCTTCGGATTGCGCTTCGGGAAGTTCGACGGGTTCGGGTTGTGCTTCTGCTTCGGATTGCGCTTCGGGAACTTCGGGAACTTCTTCGACCTCTAGGTCGGATTCGGGAAGACTCGGTTCTTCCGTCTGCGTCTCGCTTTCAGCCTCGGGTTCGACTTCCACGGGAGCGGCGGGAAGCTCGAGTTTTTCTTCTTCTTCGGGGGACGGTTCGATAATTTCGGGAAGGGGTTCGGTGGGTGGAAGTAGCGGCTCGGGTCGTTCGACTTCGGGAGGTTGAGTCTCCGTGGTCACGCTAGGATCGACAATCCCTCGTAACTCTTCGGCAGAGAGTTCGGCGGAGACTAATTTAGATAACGTATCTGTAAAATTAGGATCGTAAACGATCGATTCGGCCGTGGTATTAAATGTTTTTTGAACGGGATCGCCTTTCTCATCGATGAATTCGAGTTTGACCCAATTCCGACCGGGTTTGAATCCGCTGAGATAGAACGGTTGCCACCGATCGGTCACGAAACTGTAGCCGTTGACGGTGGCTTTAACGCGCCAGTCTGCGATGTCATCGTCCTCGGATTCTTGCGCGACGATGTGCAGGGGAGCGTTCGTCAGATAGAAATCGAGAAGAATCGGTTCAGCACCGTAAGTCCCGCGAGGACGGTTGTAGGTCAGCAGCGGCGCACCGGGATCGGGGGTGTGAGTTCCCGTTTTCGTATAAATATGGAAGGTGGTTTGAGCGTAAGCGCCTTCGTTTTTGAAGCTTTCGTGCCACGGCCGCACCGCGAAGGCTCTCAGGGTATGAGTTCCTGGCGACAGTCCCTCGAGGGTTATTGGGGTGTCGAGGTCGTAGATGGCGCGTTCGGGTTTGTCGTCGAGAAACAGTTGAATGTAGGGGCCTAAGCCGAACGTTTCGTTTTTGAAAACGGGCAAATCCCGCACGTTCAGGCGCACGGTGACGGTATCGTCGTTAACGATACTGTTTGGGTTGGGGCTTTCGATGGAAACTTGGGGACGATAGCGATCGAGAAGCGATCGTAGTCCTTGGATAGTTTTCGGCGGCGACACTTCCGTCACTTGCGGCGAGCGATCGGCCGCCGCAGATGTCGCTCTAGGACCAGTTCCCGTTTCCACGACGAGTTCTGGTTCGCCGCAACTGACCAGACCTAGCGCCAACAATATAGAGAGTTGGAACGCCAGCAGACTTTTCCAAATGGATCGGCGATCGCTATAATTCTGCACGCCTTACACGCTCCCTCAACACGACAGTACCCGTCAGAGCGACTGGACGGACTTGTCAGTCACTATACCGGAAAATGTCGTTTCTGCGGCAGGTCTGGGGAAATCCCCAACTTCCCGTGAGATCGAACCTGCGATCGGACGCTGACTCAGCTCGAGCCGTTCTATATACACTTATATATAATGATAAAGATCGACCTCTCTCGATTATTATTTCGTTTTATTAAATCAATTTAATTTTTGTAAACATTCGGTAATTTAGCTTGACTTTTGGGTCTAGTCTCGTTATTTAAACGCTCGATCTGTCTGAAATTTTGGTTTGAATTATTTCAACAGAAGACCTATAATCACAAACATACATTCTTAGCTATGACTTCAGGGGATTCAAATTGGCTCTAAACACGAGGTTTAGACTCGATAAAATCCCCGTCTCTCTAACATGAAGCTGACTGCAAGCGACGTAAAAGATAAAAAACTCAACATGGGATTAACAAATCCCAACATTTCGGTATCCAATTATAGAGAGACGGGAGAATCTTCCGCGAAGCGAGTTGAGGATATTGCTGTCCTCGTTACTGGTCTAGAGAGAGGAGAGACTCGATGACGATTAGTCCCCCGGAGCGGGAGGCAAAAAAAGTCAAAGTCTCGGTCGATACGAACCCGGTTCCGACTTCCTTCGAGAAGTGGGGCAAACCCGGTCACTTCGATCGCACTTTGTCTAGAGGTCCCAAAACCACAACCTGGATTTGGAACCTCCATGCTGACGCTCATGATTTCGACAGTCAAACCAGTGACTTACAAGAAGTTTCGCGCAAAATTTTCAGCGCGCACTTCGGTCAACTGGCAGTCATTTTCATCTGGCTGAGCGGTGCGTACTTCCACGGCGCTCGCTTTTCCAACTACGAAGCCTGGCTGAGCGATCCGACGGGCATCAAGCCCAGCGCTCAAGTCGTCTGGCCGATTTTCGGTCAAGAAATCCTCAACGCCGACGTCGGCGGTGGATTTCACGGCATTCAAATTACCTCTGGTCTGTTCCAACTGTGGCGGGCTGGCGGGATTACTAACGAATTCCAACTGTACTGCACGGCGATCGGTGCCTTAGTCATGGCGGCACTGATGTTGTTTGCGGGCTGGTTCCACTATCACGTGAAAGCTCCGAAGCTCGAGTGGTTCCAAAACGTGGAGTCCATGCTCAACCACCACCTCGCCGGTTTGCTCGGCTTGGGGTCTCTGGGATGGGCCGGTCACCAAATCCACGTTTCGCTGCCCATCAACAAAATGCTCGATGCAGGCGTTGCGCCGCAGGACATTCCCCTGCCGCACGAATTCATCCTCAAGCCTAGCTTGATGGCAGATTTGTATCCCAACGTCGATTGGGGATTCCTTCAAGGCGTCATTCCCTTCTTCACCCTGAACTGGGGTGTTTACAGCGACTTCCTAACCTTCAAAGGTGGCTTGAACCCGCAAACGGGCGGTCTCTGGCTGAGCGACACGGCACATCACCACTTGGCGATCGCCGTGCTGTTCATCATCGCCGGACATATGTACCGTACCAACTGGGGTATCGGTCACAACATGAAAGAGCTGCTCGAAGCTCACAAAGGTCCCTTCACCGGAGAAGGACACAAAGGTCTCTACGAGATCCTGACCACCTCTTGGCACGCACAACTGGCGATCAACCTGGCTATGCTGGGATCGCTGAGCATCATCGTGGCGCATCATATGTACTCGATGCCCCCGTATCCGTACATTGCGACGGACTACCCGACTCAGTTGTCTCTGTTCACCCACCATATGTGGATTGGAGGCTTCCTGATCGTCGGTGCGGGCGCACACGCTGCGATCTTCATGGTGCGCGACTACGACCCGGCCAAAAACGTGGATAACCTGCTCGATCGGGTGATTCGCCACCGGGATGCCATCATCTCTCACCTCAACTGGGTCTGTATTTTCCTGGGCTTCCACAGCTTCGGTCTGTACGTCCACAACGACACCATGCGTGCCTTCGGACGTCCCCAGGATATGTTTTCCGACACCGGAATCCAACTGCAACCGATTTTCGCGCAGTGGGTTCAACACATCCATACCTTGGCGCCGGGTAACACGGCTCCCAACGCTTTAGCAAGCGTAAGTCCTGCCTTTGGTGGCGATGTCGTCGCCGTCGGCGGTAAAGTCGCCATGATGCCCATCACCTTGGGTACGGCGGATTTCATGGTTCACCACATCCACGCCTTCACGATTCACGTGACGGTGCTGATCTTGCTCAAAGGCGTCCTGTTCGCCCGTAGCTCTCGTCTGATTCCAGACAAAGCCGAGCTGGGCTTCCGCTTCCCCTGCGACGGTCCCGGTCGCGGCGGTACCTGCCAAGTCTCTGGTTGGGACCACGTCTTCCTGGGTCTGTTCTGGATGTATAACAGTCTTTCGATCGTGATTTTCCACTTCAGTTGGAAAATGCAGTCGGACGTTTGGGGTACCGTTGCTGCTGATGGTTCGGTATCTCACATCACCTACGGCAACTTCGCCCAAAGTGCCATCACCATTAACGGATGGCTGCGTGACTTCCTGTGGGCGCAAGCATCGCAAGTCATCGGTTCTTACGGTTCTGCCCTGTCTGCTTACGGTCTGATGTTCCTGGGCGCTCACTTCGTGTGGGCTTTCAGCCTGATGTTCCTGTTCAGCGGACGCGGCTACTGGCAAGAGCTGATCGAATCGATCGTTTGGGCGCACAATAAACTGAAAGTCGCTCCCGCGATTCAACCCCGTGCTTTGAGCATCATTCAAGGTCGCGCGGTTGGCGTCGCCCACTATCTGTTAGGAGGTATCGCCACTACATGGGCGTTCTTCCTGGCACGGATTATTTCAGTAGGATGATACTCGAACGCATCTCCTTGTAGGACTTATGGCAACGAAATTCCCAAAGTTTAGCCAAGACTTGGCGCAAGATCCGACCACACGGCGGATCTGGTATGGGATTGCCACGGCTCACGATTTTGAAAGTCACGATGGCATGACGGAGGAAAATCTTTACCAAAAGATTTTCGCTTCCCACTTCGGCCACATCGCCATCATCTTTCTGTGGACCTCGGGCAACCTGTTCCACGTCGCTTGGCAAGGCAACTTCGAGCAGTGGATTAAAGATCCCCTCAACGTCCGTCCCATCGCTCACGCGATCTGGGACCCTCAGTTCGGTCAAGGTGCCGTTGACGCCTTCACGCAAGCCGGTGCGTCCAACCCCGTGAACATCGCCTACTCGGGCGTGTATCACTGGTGGTACACCATCGGTATGCGGACGAACGCCGACCTCTATCAAGGGTCGATCTTCTTACTCCTGTTAGCAGCCGTGATGCTGTTCGCAGGTTGGTTGCACCTGCAACCGAAATATCGTCCCAGCCTTTCCTGGTTCAAAAACGCCGAATCTCGCCTGAACCACCACCTGGCAGGTCTGTTCGGTGTCAGCTCTCTGGCTTGGACCGGTCACCTGGTACACGTTGCAATTCCCGAATCTCGCGGTCAACACGTGGGTTGGGACAACTTCCTGACCACGCTGCCTCACCCGGCGGGCTTAGCGCCTTTCTTCACCGGAAACTGGGGCGCGTACGCTCAAAACCCCGACACGGCGAGCCATATCTTCGGCACGTCTGAGGGTGCGGGAACTGCCATCTTGACCTTCTTAGGTGGCTTCCACCCGCAAACCGAGTCCCTGTGGCTCACGGACATGGCTCACCACCACTTGGCGATCGCCGTCATCTTCATCGTGGCGGGTCATATGTACCGGACCAACTTCGGAATCGGTCACAGCATTAAAGAGATTCTGGGCGCTCACAATCCCCCGCAAGGTACGCCTTTCGGTGGCGCTCTCGGTGCCGGACACAAAGGTCTGTACGACACCATTAACAACTCTCTGCACTTCCAGCTCGGTCTGGCGCTGGCGTCTCTGGGGGTCATCACCTCCCTGGTCGCACAGCATATGTACTCGCTGCCTCCCTACGCTTTCATGGCGAAGGATTACACGACAATGGCGGCGCTGTACACTCACCACCAGTACATCGCTGGTTTCCTGATGGTGGGTGCGTTCGCTCACGGCGCGATCTTCTTCGTCCGTGACTACGACCCCGAAGCCAACAAAAACAACGTTCTGGCTCGCATGCTGGAACACAAAGAGGCGCTGATCTCTCACCTGAGCTGGGTGTCTCTGTTCCTGGGCTTCCACACCCTGGGTCTGTACGTTCACAACGATGTAGTGGTTGCTTTCGGCACCCCCGAGAAGCAAATCCTCATCGAACCCGTATTCGCACAATGGATTCAAGCGGCTCACGGTAAAGCCCTCTACGGCTTCGACGTGCTGCTTTCCAACGCCGACAGCATTGCGACCACTGCTTGGCCCAACAACGGTAACGTTTGGCTACCTGGCTGGCTCGATGCCATCAACAGCGCGGGTGCGAGTACGCCCTTCTTGACCATCGGTCCTGGAGACTTCTTAGTCCACCACGCGATCGCTCTGGGTCTGCACACCACGACCTTGATTCTGGTCAAAGGTGCTTTGGATGCTCGCGGCTCCAAGTTGATGCCGGACAAAAAAGACTTCGGTTACAGCTTCCCCTGCGACGGTCCCGGCCGTGGCGGTACCTGCGACATCTCCGCCTGGGATGCTTTCTACCTGGCAATGTTCTGGATGCTCAACACTCTGGGCTGGCTGACCTTCTACTGGCACTGGAAACACCTGGCTGTGTGGCAAGGTAACGTGGCTCAGTTCAACGAGTCGTCCACTTACTTGATGGGATGGTTCCGCGACTATCTGTGGCTGAACTCGTCTCAGCTCATCAACGGTTACAACCCGTTCGGTGTCAATAACCTGTCGGTTTGGGCTTGGATGTTCTTGTTCGCTCACCTGGTTTGGGCGACGGGCTTCATGTTCCTCATCTCCTGGCGTGGTTACTGGCAAGAACTCATCGAAACGCTGGTGTGGGCGCACGAGCGCACGCCTCTGGCGAACCTGGTTCGCTGGAAAGACAAGCCGGTGGCTCTGTCCATCGTGCAAGCTCGCCTCGTGGGTCTGGCTCACTTCACTGTGGGTTACATCTTCACCTACGCCGCGTTCCTGATTGCTTCGACGGCGGGTAAGTTCGGTTAATCTGAACTTCTTCCGTTAGGTAATTGAAAAAGCCCCCTTTGTTCCTTCGGGAGCGAGGGGGTTTTTTACAGTGAACAGTGAGCAGTGGGGACAGTTTTCATACTCCATTCTTTTCGGATAAGCTAAGTTTCAAGAAGTCTTCACCACAGAGACACAGAGGACACAGAGACAGACTTGTCTGGTTGGGAAAAACCAGTGTTTGAGTCCTCGACTCAACGCTGAGCGGAGTCGAAGTGTTGAGATTCGGATTCCGTATCAGTTGGGAGTTGTCAGTGTCTTTCCAGTGTCTTTCTAATTGCTGTCGTCTTTGATTTGGGCTTGGTGTTCGCAGCGGAAGCCGCTGGTTTTCCAGGCTTCGATATCGACGTCGGCGAGGTGCGTTTCTTGTTGGCAGGCAGGGGTGTAAATTTGACTGATGACTGCCCACAGTAGACTTCGCATTACGTCTAAGATCGTTTTGATAAAGAATTCGTTATTGCCGGGAACGCCGACTTCGGGGACGATTTCGGGTTCGACCCAAATGCCGTGAGCGCCGAGGACGATTTGCGCCAGCCAGAGCGATCGCGGTAGATGGCTGGCAGAGGTAACGAGTTTGACCCGACGAACCCCCCATCGTTCTAAAATCGGCAGGCCGTAGTAAAAATTATCGAAGGTCGATCGCGCGCAGTTTTCCAACCACACGTTATCCATCGGTGCGTTGTCTCGTTGGAAAATCAGATAAATACAGGGCGGTTGCGATCCCGAGGAAATTAGAATCGGGATGTCTGGGTGCGATCGCGCGTATTTGGAAATATAGAGTTCTCGTTTGATACTGCCACCGAGGACGAATACTGCATCGAGGGGAAGCTTGGCGTGTTGGTAAGCCAAGACAAATCCTTTACCGACTACGAGAAGCAAAGCCAAGAACAATCCGACGCCGATGGCAATAAACCAGCGTTTTCGACGCCGGGTGGACGAGGTGGGCGAGGACATCGCAAGCTCCGAACGAGTTGTGAGCTTAGTTTGTGGCAGACTCCGGTAGCACGAACCGAATTTCTCCGTTCGGTTGCCGTTCGACCCGCGCTCCCAAGCTCTCCAGTTCCGTTATCGCACGTTGGCGCACGCTATCGTCAATTGCGTTTCTGTAGACTTCTTGCCAGCCGATAAAGAGAGCTTCGACGCTGTTGGGATCGTCCCGTAAGTATTGCGCCGTTCGATCGTACCGTTCGGCTGCCGAGGTAAATCGGGCTTCTTTAGCCCAGTTCGCGGCGAGTTCGTAAGAGGCGATCGCTCCTTCAATATCGTTTAATAATAAAAATCGGTCTAACGCCTGGAAGAGCGGGAGGATGAAGGCTCTATCGTGCATTGCGGGCGAAATCGCTTCGATACCGCGATCGAGCAGTTCTATCGTTTTTTCCGGTTTGCCCTGACAGTAGGATACCCCCGAGGAGATAAACATATACGAATTTAAAAAACGAGGATCGCGTTGGGTGACGAGCTCGAAATAGCGATCGCTGAGATCGCATCCAGTTTGTTGTCGAGCCTCCTCATCACCGAAGTACTGCAAATATTGTAAAAACACCCAATCGGCAACGAGGTTGTCGAATCCCAACGTCGGCGATCGCTCGAGCAATTCCAACTGAATCTCCGCTTGTCGTTCCGCTCGAACCGGATCGATTTCCCGACTCGAGATGCGATCGAGACGACTCCACTGCATGGCGATCGCTCCAGCGGCGGCAATCCCAGCCACTACGAACTCGAGGAGAAACCGGAAGGGATACCGAGCGTGTTTCATCGATCTGCTTCCAACACAACTGCTTCCAGCATAGATCGCAAGATTGCGATCGAGGACACTGGGCGAACTGCCATAGAATTGATACATTGAACGAGAGAGCCGAAATACTCTAGAAACAATTCTCTTTCCAGAGCCTGCGTTCGCGACTGCACGTTATCCTTCGTTTTGCCCGCCCCCATCGTTCCCTCGAGTTGGAAGTCGGCAATGTCGAGCGAGTTGTCGATCGACTGACAACTGCCCTCGAACTCAGATGACCGTGGACTCGCCGCAATTCTCAAGCGAAAGTTCGGGAATTCGATGCACCGACCCTGTAGGTCAAGGTAGCTCCACTCGCGCTCGTTCGGTTTGACTGATTTATAGACCCCGTTACTCCACGCGATCCTGCATGAACCGCTCATCAGACCTGTCTTCTTGGAACAAAGCTGCCGCGATCGGTGGCGCGATCGTCACCACAACCCTCTCACTTTTGAGTCCGACCTGGAGTCGCAGCAGTTACGCGGCTCTCGAAACCAGTCCGAAAGCCGTCCTCGACGAAGTGTGGCAAATCGTCAACCGCGATTACGTCGATGGCGAGTTCAATCAAAACGATTGGCAAGCCGTTCGTCAAGAACTCCTCAGCCGGGATTACACTTCTCGCGAACAAGCTTACGCGGCATTACGTCGCGCTTTATCGCAACTCGACGATCCCTATACGCGCTTTCTCGATCCCGAAGAATTTGAAGCCCTCAACAACCAAACTTCGGGCGAACTCTCGGGGGTCGGCTTGCGTCTCGAGCGCAACGATCGCGATCGCCACCTCACCGTCGTCGAACCCTTGCCGAACTCTCCAGCCAGCCGCGAAGGGGTGCGTCCGGGGGATAGCGTGATGGCGATCGACGGCGAACCAACGCGAGATATGAGCGTCGATCGCGCGGCGACCCTGATTCGTGGCGCGGTAGGAACTCCCGTAACCCTCACCCTTTCCCGCAGCGGTCGCAACTTCGACATTACCTTAGTTCGCAGTCGCATCGAACTGCCCGCCGTCACTCATACCCTGCGACTCGAAGGCGACACGCGCATCGGTTACATCCGCTTGAGCGAATTTACCTCTCACGCTCACGAACAGATGTATCGGGCGATCGAAGATCTCAAACAGGAGAACGTTGAAGCCTTCGTTCTCGACTTGCGAGGGAACCCCGGCGGACTGGTCGATGTCAGCGTGCAAATTACCCGGATGTGGCTCGATCGCGGTTCGATCGTGCAAATGGTCGATCGCTACGGCAACCGCGAAAATATCGAAGCAACCCACACGGCTTTAACCGAACGTCCCCTAGCCGTTCTCGTAGACGGTCACTCCGCCAGTGCCAGTGAAATCCTCGCCGGAGCGCTGCAAGATCACGGCCGGGCGACTGTCATCGGTAGTCAAACCTTTGGTAAAGCCCTCGTTCAATCCGTTAACACCCTCTCCGACGGATCGGGACTCGCCGTCACTGTTGCCCATTACTATACCCCCCACGGGACGGATATCAGTCATCGCGGGATCTCTCCCGACATTCGCGTTCGGATGACTGGTGAAGAAGAACTGCTGCTGAGTGTCGATCCCAATTTACTCGGAACCCATTCCGATCCTTTCTACGCTCGGGCGATCGACTTGCTGCAAACGCAAGTGCCGATCGCGTCGAAATAAGATTAAAAAAATAATGTTTGAGGAGATTGTTTGAGGAATGGCTGTCAACAAAGAAAGAAAATAACAACGTCAAACGAGACAATCTTTTAAAATTTTTTCCGTAGCGGTATCACTTGAAACGCGTCTACGGGGGAGATAAAAAGATAGTGATGTTTAGAAAAAACTGTGGGTGCATCTCACTTTTGCAAAAACATCAGTTTTGGGTGGCAAAATTCCCGATTAGCACTTCCCGTATAAGATCCCCGGCATCTTGGAGATGCCGGGGATCTGGAAATTGAGTGCGCCCAATTCGATGAATTTACAGTTTTGAGATGTACCCAAAACTGTCTTTAACCCCTTGGTGGTGCAGAAAACTCCTGAAAGTGAGAGAGGGAGTGGATTTGAGAAAAAGGGGGTAGACAAAAAGAGGGGTCAGATGCGATGTTCGAGTTCCTCAACTAGCACATCAGCATCATGACCCCTCATCTCTATCGTCAACTTGAAGACCAGCTAAGTCAATGGGTTAAGCCCAAAGACCAACGACATTTACGAGGAGTCTCGGAAGTGGTAGCCGCCATCTTGCAATCGGGAAGTGCCTGCCTAAGTCACTGGCTACCCTATCTAGGCCACCGAAATTGTCAGGGGCGCAGTCACATGGCTCGCTTGGAGTACCTCCTAAACAATCCGGCGGTGACCTCTCAAGACTACTTTCAACAAGTCATGAAAGTGTGGCTGTCTCGATGGA
>NZ_KB235961.1:0-1771 GCF_000332355.1 Baaleninema simplex PCC 7105 | reverse complement strand
TCGGCTCTGGAGCCATTGAATCGACGGTCAAGCAGATTGGTCGGCGTCTCAAGATTTCCGGCGCTCAGTGGGAACGTCAGAACGTTCCACAAGTCCTCAAGCAACGCTGTGCTTATCTCAATGGAGACTTTTACGCCTAACACTTGCAAAACTGGGATGCACCCGCATCTGAGAGAGTGGTCAGCAATAACCAAGGTTCTTTCCCTCCTTTCCCTCGATAACGACGTTTCCAATAAACGCCGAGATTAAGAGCGCGAACTGGTTCTTCTTTGTTGACATTAACGTTTTCAAAGAAGTGATACTGTCCCGGTTGAAAGCCTCGGTGTTTTAAGGCTTGGCATCGAGTCTTGGCATCCGCCACATAGGTACTTTTCTTCTGTCGCAATACAGCGTCCGCACCTCGCTTCCTGAGCCAGTCTGCCAGTTTAGCACTCTGAAATTCTCGGTCGCCTACTACCACCACTGGATAAGGTTTTAATAGCTTCAATACCGGCGCTAATATTTTTTGCTGTTGCCTCAAGGAACTGCTGCCTAATTGGGGTAATAACGGGTCTTCGGAGTTTGAGGTGATAATAGTATAATAGAAAACAAATGCAGGCGGATCTAAAGATGAACTTTTTGTAGAAGACTTAATCAACTTACCCAAAGTAAGAGTGAGAAGCGTGGTCAGGGAACGCGAAGCAATATTTTTGCAGCTAGGCTTTAGAGAAGAGGAAGTTGCCTGTCCTCATTGTGGCAAAAAGACGGGCGAACTTAACCAAACACGAACCGTTAGAGTTCGAGACTTGCCCATTTCGGGTCAACTCGTATATTTGACAAATACCACGGCGTCTAGTTTTACTGTAAAAAAATGCCAACAATACTTTACAGAAGAACTAGACTTTATTGAAACTGGTCGAAGGTTTACTAGGCGGTACGAAGAATATATTTACGAGCGAGTAATCGCTAGTAGCGTCGAGCAAGTTAAAAGAGAAGAAGACTTGTCTTGGCATCAGGTAAATGGAATTCATCAACAGGTATACGAACGCAAAAAAAAAGTAAATTGGGGACAAGTAAAAAGGTTGGGTTTGGACGAGATAGCAAAAACATAAAAGGTCACAAAAAAATTTGTGACGGTAGTGAGCGATTTAGAGAAAGGAGAATTGATAGAAGTCATCGACTCTCACCAACAAGAAGAAATCGCTGAAGTTCTTCTACAGCAACCGTTAGAGGTCAGAGAGGCAGTCGAAGAGGTCAGTGTAGATATGTGGGGAGGATTTCCAAAGCTTATCGAAAAAGTGTTTCCCAATGCCCAAATTGTCGTCGATAGATTTCACGTTATGAAAGCGGTGAATGACAATCTAAATAAAATCCGAAAGCAGGTGAAGTTTAAAATCAAAATCAAAGGAGCAAAATGGTTATTGCTGAAAACCAAAAAGACTTAAAAGAAGAGGGATTGGAAAAATTAGAGGCCGTTTTAAAACAGTCAAAACGTTTACGAAAAGCTTATCAGCTTAAAGAGGATTTTAGAGAAATTTATGAAACAACTCAAGACCCAGAGAGCGGAAAAAATAAATTTAAAGAATGGTTGTGTAAAGCACAGAGTATTTATGGTGATGCTGTCAAGACAATTCGCAATCATCTTAACCCACATTCCGCACTTCAAATGTAGTGTATAAGTAGTATAAATTGAATCGGAAAAGAATTAGGTATTTCGACTCAGCCAACTGACCCCTTGACTTGAAAATAACATTCAAGAGCCAACTGACTTGACAAAAATAGTAGGATATGC
>NZ_KB235960.1:262788-282506 GCF_000332355.1 Baaleninema simplex PCC 7105 | reverse complement strand
TCAAGCTGTTCGATGATTGGCCCCATGAGCGGGTCGACCGGTTTATCGCCTATCTGACCAAGCATCGACACCGGATTGTCAACTACAGCTACTACCAAGCTGAGGGTATTTCAATTGGCTCGGGTGAGATTGAGTCAACGGTCAAGCAAATTGGGCGACGGGTTAAGATTTCAGGGGCTCAGTGGCACGAAGACAACGTGCAACAAGTGCTAAAGCACCGATGTGCCTACCTGAACCATCAATTCTCAGACTGAGTCTTGCAAGATTGGGATGCACCCGTCTTTTTTACGTTTCTCCATGAGCAGACGAACACTAAAGAGCCTCAACCTACTCCCGACTTTCCTAAGAAAATCGGGTGAACCGCGTCCCCCCGAAACTCCTCACTACAACAAACTCTATCCTCGAGAAACCTGCTTCGCCACCAACTCCTGAAAAATCCCGTACATATCGCTGGCGAACTTCTTGGGATTCCACAACGGCGCGAGGGTCTCCGTCTGTTTCCCCCGTTCTAACTGCTGTCGCATCTGCTGGCGCAACCCTTCATCGCGTCCCAAGCGAACCGACCAGTCAATATACTCGTCCCACGTCCACGCAATCCCCATGTCCGTTCCCGACGCTTTCATCAACGAGTACGCCTGACGACCGAAGGATTGTTGCGACACCAACGCCACCACTGGCATATTGAACCACAACGCCTCGACCACGTGCGTCGCACCGCTGTAAGGATAAGAATCGATGAGAACGTCGGCGAACTGGTAAATTAAACGGTGTTCCTCTTCAGTGCGAGTGCGCGGTAAGACGCGAATGCGGTTGGTACGAACGCCTTGACGCTGACATTCTTCCTTATAAATGCGTTCGATCGCCACCAAATCCCCGACGCGACCCTTGTAAAACAGCAAACTGTCGGGAACTTGCGACAAAATACGAATCTGCGCTTCTACCAACTCGGGACAGAACTTGTTCCCCGTCGCCACGCAGAGAAACGCCACCTGATTCGGCGCAACTCGCATCGATCGCCGCAACACTTCGCGATCGACCGCTTTGATGGGAAGTCCCCGCGTCGCCGCAAAGGAGTCGGGAAGGCGCACCACCTGTTCGATGTAGTGTTCCTCTACACCAGCGGGGTGAGTTTGCCAATCTCCTAAATAGTAATTCTTCGGCGTCAAATACGGCGCGTCAAATCCCAACCAGGACACGCAAACGTGGGCCGGACTGTGGTAAAACACTTCAGTATTCGGCATCACCGTCACCGAATCCATATCTACTAAAACATCTAACCGATCTTTCGCCACTTCCGCCAAAATCGCCTTAGCTTGTGCGCCTTGGGGTCGGCTAAACTTTTCTGCATAGGTCTCGAACCGCTGTGTGAGTTCGTCTCGTCCCATGTCTCCGGTCACGTAGAGGAAAATGTGCGGCGTGAGTTTCGACAGTTCCTCCATAATATCCACACTCAACCAGCCAACGGAATGGCGGCGGAAGTGTTTCGATAAAAAGCCGATGCGAAGTGGATGACTGGGGTGCGATCGCAGGTTGAGGGGAATCTCTTTGTGTTTTTCGGCGTTGGATTTCGCTTCGAGATATTTAACATAAAACTGTGCCAAACTCTTACACAGTTTGGCGTTCGCCGGAACGTCATCTCGTAAGTGTGGCATATCGAAAGCGATATTGAGATAAAGCCGCACGATATCCTGATAGGTGAGGGTTCCTTTGAGGAGTTCGTAAATTTGCGGTTCCATCTCCTGAAACTTGGCGATCGCAATATCGCTGACCCCCGAGTTCAAATGTGCCTTAATCGCGGCCAGCGACGCCATTACTGCATCTTTCCCTTTCGTATTTTCACAGTATTTCAGCGAAACGTCTCGCGCCGCTGCTTGATCGTGAACGTTGTAAATCTCGCACAAACTCCAATAGGCTTCGCTGAGGTCGCTTTTGAGTGCGATCGCTTTTTTATAAAATCCGATCGCCGTTTGTTTGTCCCCTTTACCGTAATATTTGTTCGCCAGCAAACGATAGGACTCACCGCCACCAAATTCAGCATCGAGATCTAACGCTTGTTTCCAACATTGAATGGTTTCGTCAACTTTACCCAGGCGCTCGTAAACCTTCCCTAAATTCCAATGAATGCCAGGAATTTTATTGTCGATCGAAAGTGCTTTTTGATAAAGTTTTAACGACTCTTGCGGCTGATTTTGGAAGAAATAAAGACTAGCAATGTTCGAGTATACCTCAGCAAAATCAGGCTTAATCGCGATCGCTCGCTGATAAGCGTTCATCGCCGCAGAGCCATTTTGCTGCCCTAAAAAGGCATTTCCCAAACTTTTATACGCTTCGGCAAAATCCGGTTTGCCTTGAATCGCTTTTCGGCACGCATCGATCGCCGCCACGTAATTCTTTTCTTCTAAATATAACTCTGCCAGCGTATGGTGAACCTCGGGAAATTCCGGTCTCAATACCAAGGCGCGGCGATAGTAGCGTAATGCCGTGCGAATTCGTCCAGTATGCTCTTTGATAAAGTTTCCGGTCTCGAACTCGTATCCCGCAACAGTATTATAATTTTCTAGGTCGTAATTCCACTTACCAATATAATGATAGTAATTCAAGAAATAATCGATAATGCGATTGAAATTCTCTTGAATTTCTTCCCGTTCCGGCTCGAGTTCCAACGCCTTTTTAAAATGTTCTAACGCCTTACTCGGAACGCCGTGCAATTCGCACGCCAATCCCAACGCATTTTGATACGTCGCATTTTGCGGGTCGCGTTCGACTGCTTTTTGTAAATCGAGAACGGCTTGATAGCTTTGATGGTGGTGGTAGGCGATGCACCCTAACCCGTAGTGTGCTTCAGCGTTGTTGGAATCGCCTTCGAGGAGTTTTTTATAGAGATAAACCGCCTGTTTGTAGTCTTCTTGACGCTGAAATAGCTGCGCTAACTGTAAAAGTTCCCGTTTCCAAGCCTCGAGATTGCTATGGCGTAACTGTCGCAGCAGCGTATTGAGTTGTTGGCGCGGCTGTTCTAAACTGGGGTCGAGTTCGATCTCCCGTCGGTAACAGGCCGCCGCCTCAGCAATGTTCTGTTGCGCTTGGTACGCCGCACCGAGATTGTGGTGGTAGCTGGGATTGTCGGGACTGCGATCGATGGCTTGTTGGAGAAAGGCGATCGCGCGATCGAACTGGCGTTGTTGGTACGCCAGCGTTCCCAACCCTTGCAACCCATCGGGATGGTTGGGTTCGCGATCGAGCAGTTGTCGGTAAAGCTTTTCAGCCTGTTGGAGATATCCCGCGCGATGAAACTGACGCGCCGTTTGAATCAAGTGAGTTAACGCCGCCGTGCGATCGCATTGCAGCAGATCGTACCAGGCGCGAGACAGGTTCGCCTGTAGCGTAGCGCTTTGAGGTTCGATGGCGATTCCCTTGCGATAGTTGGCGACCGCAGCTTCGGGTTTTCCCTTGGCGCGATAGGCCATTCCCAGCGTGTTGTAGAACACCGGATTTCGGCTGTCGAGTTCGATGGCGCGTTCGACGAGTTCGATGGCGCGATCGCACTCTCCCTTCTGATACGCCACCGCACCGAGACCGTGTAACGCCTCCGCTCGCTGGGGGTCTTCGTTTAAAATATCCCGATAGAGTCGATCGGCCTGGTCTAAATCTCCCGTTCTGTGCGATCGTACCGCCGCCGCTAACGCTTCCACTACACTCATTTCAAGAATTGAGAATTGATAATTGATAATTGACAACGAAGAAAAGGTGCGTGACGCGGAAAATTTCAGGTTAGTGTAAGCACCATACATTTTCTAGCCGCGTCACACACCCTACCGATTCCTGGTGACTGATTTCACGGGTGACTGGTGACGGGTGATGGGTGACTGATTTCCCGTTCGCGCACTTTAACTTGAGGCTGCGGTTCGGGGAACTGTCCCACCGCCACTTGTTTCATCAACTCGATGTGTTTGGGAAGCAGAACCGAATGCGCGTACTGTTCCAAAACCGTTTTTCGTGCATTTTCCCGAATATGCGCCATTTTCGTCGGGTTTTCGAGAACGTCGCTGACGCGATCGGCGATTTGTTTCGGCGAGAAGAAATCCACCAAAAAGCCGTTTTTCCCGTCGTGAATTACCTCTCGAACCGGCGGCGTGTCCGAACCGACGACAACGCATCCAGTGGACATCGCTTCAATCATCGACCACGACAACACGAACGGCCGCGTTAAATAAATATGTGCGTCAGACGCTTGAATGACTTTTAAATATTGTCCGTAAGGAAGAGTTCCCACAAAATGCACCCGCGACATATCTAACGGAACCTTTTCCAGCATCTCTTCTTTGTAGCTTTTTCCATTCGGAAGCGATTTTCCGTAACAGACCCGTTCTGCGGCGACGACGACCACATGACAGTTGGGTCGTTTTTCCTGAAGATAGGCGATCGACTCGATGAATTCCGGGAAACCGCGATAGGGTTCCATTCCCCGCGAAACATAGGTGACGATTTCCTCCGCGTGGGACAAATCTAGATTGGGAAGAACCAACTTCGCACCAGGTTTCGGTTTAAAAAACTCCGTATCCACCCCGTCATGCATCACCGTCATTTTCGGCTGAAACTCCTTGGGAAACTGGGATTTCTGCCAAATCGTCGGCGAGAGTCCCCAATCGCAAGCGTACAAATCCATCAAAATCGGCGCGTTTTTCACCCGAATTTTCGCCTCGTCGTCGGGAGAGAGGGGATCGGCGGGGTCGAAGTCCGCGTCAGAACCGTGGGCCCAGTAGAACCACTCGAAATAACACATCAACTTCGCCTCGGGGAAGACATCCTTCACGAACAGCGTCGGTCCCCATCCTGAATGGCCGTACACCAAATCGGGAACGAAGCCTTGATTTTTCAAGGCGATGAGGGTTCGATACACCGCTTGTCCGTGTAACACCGCACTTTCGAGGGGTCGGACATAGTGATGGGTTTCCGGCCGGGGATCGCGACTCGGCGTAAACAACGCCTTCTTCACACCGGGAATTTTCCACTCAGGACGCTCGTTTTTCGTCCCGAAAACCAGTTCGTTCTCGGGATCTCGACCTAAAATCGTCGCGACGTGGCGAAATTGAGCGGGAAAGTTCGGGTGCAGGAATAAAACACGCATGGCGGCTAAGTTCGGAACTGGCGGTTTGACGGATTCGGAGTTTCCAGCCAACGGCTAGACGCGAGAGCGACACGGACGACCCCGCGCGATGCCAAGTCAGATATGGTATCGCATTCTCGACAAGTCTGGTGTACTGGCAGAATATCACGAGAGCGAATCGTTCCATCCCCAGTCTTGCTGCAACTCGTCGAACAAGGCGCGGTTGTGGGGAGCGAAGTACGTCTGCAACTGTTGTTTTAGTGACTGCGGGATATCTGAATAGTTCCCTGTGTTGAGACTGGGGTAAGCCTCGAGGGAGATGGGGGGAAGGTCGAGGAAGGACAACACCCGCGTTAAGGTGTCGTTGGGGTTGCGATAGAAGGCTTCGCTGTTGAGAACGAGCATTTGTTCTCGGGGGAAGTGGTTCCACCATTGTTGGAGTTGTTCGAGGTAACGTCCCCGCGCCAGGTAACTATGGTGTTGGTAGTTATAACTGCGATAGTGGGGGTCGTTCCGGAGTTTTTCGGCTTCGGTGGCGAGGCGTTGGGGTTCTTGGCGCAAGGCTTCTTGAAGAGAAAGGGTCTCGAAACCCTGTTTGACTTCGTGGAAGTATTGGGAAATGGCGCGATCGACTGGGTTTCGCAGCAGTGCGATAAGTTTGACCTGGGGACAAGTAGCGGCGACGCGACGGGGTACGTCGGGGTGAAAGATGTAGTAGGGACTGGCTTCTCCGGCGATCGCACTGTTTGGGGTGTCGGAAAATTGTCTGGCGTACCAGTCGACGCCGAGATGATAGTGCAAGTCGAAGAAATGAACTTCTTTTTGCGGGGCAACTCGTACCTGGGGATGTTGGCTGAGGTAGTAAAATAAGGAAGTCGTTCCGCCTTTTTGCGCGCCGATAATGAGAAAATCTGGCATTGTGGGCGATCGATTTTATGGTGCGGTGTTTTTTACCATATTTTTGTTATAATTGCAAGTTTTTTTGAAGGTTTGTAGTTTGGACGAAAACCCACAGAATTTAGGGAAAATTACCACAGAGACACAGAGGACACGGAGAATTTTTGTGTCTGTCGATCGAATGCTGTCGCTTTTAAAAGCTTGGGTTGAGGAATGAAAACTAACTGAGGATTTTATGTGTTTTGATAGCGTTTAAAATCGTTTGGCGGTGTGGGCGACAGCATCGAATTCAAACCGCTTCGTGTAGTCGGTTTTTCCGTAAAGATTAAACGAGACCGTCGGCGTGTTTCCCAAAACTTCAATACAGTGGATGGTGTCTGGGGTAAAGGCGATCGCCTCACCAGGTTCGAGAAGGCGATCGCCAACCTTCTCGATCGCGTCTCCCTCCGTTCGCCGCCAAAAACTGTTTTTCTCAGAACCGTCTAACATGGCGACGACTCCCCAAGTCGCGTGATTGTGGATTGGCGATGTAGCTCCCGGCGTCCACGCCACCAGTTGCACCGTAAACGGATAGTCCGGTTCGTCGTACAATTTCGAGACCGACCAACCTTTTTTGGGATCGGGGGGAACGTAAAAGGCTTCGAGCCATTGCGCGTCGGTGAGAAACTGACGCACTCGCGGAACGATACGGAAGAGGCGATCGCGATCGTCCCCGAACTCCGCCACGATGTCTTCGAGATCCGTCAGCAGGCGATACAGGCGATAGGGAGAGTATGGCGCAATCCGTTTTATTGGGCGGCGTTCGTATTTCAGGGCGAATGGCGCTAGCGTTCCCACTTCCGCCAAGCGGAGAAGGCGAAACGAAACCCAGCCAAGGCAATGCTTTCGTGAAGATATTCCAACCTGTTATACTCGGATTGAGATTCCGTAGAATTACGGAAAGTTGTCGAAGAGCCTTTTGAACCCAGACAAAGGCGAACCGATCTCCCCTCAATTGAGAGGCGAGTTGTTTTAACTGTTGCGATCGATCTCGAGCAGGGCATTTCAGACGCGTTTCAAAAATTCGCTCGAGTCGTTTCTTCGTGTGAGTTCCTCGAACCTTTGTGTGTTGTTTTTCTAATAGAACGCATGGCTGCTTTCCCCTTTGTCGTTCTCGTAGCAGTAGTTCTCGAAGCTAGCATCGTATCGAACAGTATTCCAGCCTCCCTCGACGATAGTGAAATCGAGCGATCGCCCCGAAGGAGTCAGGCGATCGAAGAATTCGATCCGCCCGATCGCGGTACGCCCGAAGACGGTCTAGATGGAGGCGGTGCGCGACAGTTCGAGCCACCCGATCGCGGTACGCCCGGAACCCCCTTAGACGGCGGGTCGGCGCGATACGTTCCGCCACAGGGGGACTACCCCGTCCGGCCGGGCAGTGCGGGAACGCGCGGTAAATGTCCCCAAGACGAAGTCTTCCCCGAACCGCCACTGACCGCGTTAGTACCGAGGTTAAATCCCGAAGAAGGCGACTGGGCGTTGACGGTCTCGCCGCGTCCGACCTTGTGGGTGTACGTTCCCGAAACCGTCGCGTCCGAGGGCATTTTCGTACTGCGCGATCGCCAGTGGAACGACCTGTACCGTCAAGAAGTGGCGTTATCCGAAGCCGGAATCCTCGAACTCGAGCTTCCCGAGGCGGTAGAAGCGTTAGCGGCGGAGGAAGATTATCGATGGCAGTTTGCGATCGTCTGTCCGGCGGACGCCACGAACGCTCGGCGAGAGATCGTCACCGAAGGCTGGGTGCGTCGCGTCGAACCGAGCGAAGCCTTAACTCAAGAACTCGAGGGCGTGCCAGAGCGCAACGAACCGCTCGTCTACGGCTTAAACGGCATTTGGTACGACGCGTTGTCGGGCTTGGCGCGTCAGGTGCAAGCATCGCCTAGCGATGAAGAGACGCAGCAGCGTTGGCAGGAGTTTTTAGAATCGGCGGGATTGGCTGAGTTTTCCGAAGTTTCCGTATTGGAATCAATCGAGTCCAGATAAACGTCATGACACAGATTTTGTGGAAATGGGGAGTGGCGATCGCCGTAGGAACGAGCGTTGCGATCGCCGACGTGGGAGTCGCAGGAGCGCAAATCGTCCCCGATGACACCTTGGGCGCCGAAAGTTCGCTCGTGTCACCGACTGAAGCCGGGGTGCGTATCGACGGCGGAGCGTTGCGGGGAGGAAATCTCTTTCACAGTTTCGAGGAATTCTCCGTTCCCACGAACCGCGAGGCGTTGTTTAACAACAATCTCGACGTTCGCAACATCTTCAGTCGCGTCACGGGAAGTTCCATTTCCGACATTGACGGGTTAATCAGAGCCAACGGAGCGGCAAACCTGTTTCTGCTCAATCCCAACGGCATTGTTTTCGGTCCGAACGCGCGATTAGATATTGGCGGGTCGTTTTTGGCGAGTACCGCCGATAGTGTGCTGTTTGAAAACGAATTGGAATTTAACGCCACCAATCCTGAAAACAGCACGGCGTTGCTGAGCGTGAACGTTCCGTTAGGGTTGCAGTTTAACGGGAATCCCGGCGATATTATCAATCGCGCATCGACAACGAGTCTTGAAGGAAATATCACGGGTTTAGAAGTCCAGCCAACTCAAAGTTTAACCTTGGTGGGTGGCGATATCTTATTCGATGGTGGCGGTGTTAACGCACCGGGCGGTCGGTTAGAAATGGGAGGATTGGCAGAAGCAGGAATTGTTGGATTAAATGCCAAAAACATTACCACAATATTGGATTTTTCGCAAGCTATTTATCTCGGAAATATTACGTTAACAAATTTATCGAGAGCCAGCGTTCGAGGCGTTGGCGGGGGCGATATCGTCGTTTACGCAGATCGTTTAACCGCAAATAACGGCGGTCGATTTATTGCTGGAACCACAGGAAACGGAAACAGTGGAGATATTCAAGTTTTTGCAAATCGCATTGATGTCTCGGGAAACGTCAACCAAACTCGCAGTGGATTTTTCAATCAAGGTTTACCCGGAAGTCAGGGAGACGTCGGAAATATTATTTTGAATTCTTCAGAGTTAACGATCGCCTCTGAAGGAATAGTTTTTATATTTTTGGCAGGAGATGGAAATGGTGGCGACATTATCGTTAATTCAAACATCGTAAATTCAGTAGAAGATAGAGTGTTTGGTGCAGAATTTTTATTCGGTTCTTCAGGATTTTACAATGCTGCCGAACCGGGATCTTCAGGGAGTGTTGGGAATATTAACATTCAAGCTGAAACTTTGAATTTAGTGCGATCGAATATCGAAATTTTCCCGAGATTCAACTCAAGCAATGCCGGAAACTTAACCCTGGAAGCCAATCGAATATACCTATCTGAATCCGGAGTGTTTCTCGGGAGCGCAGGAAGCGGAATCTCCGGTGAATTGAGGGTTGTCGCAGACGAAATCGAACTCGATCGCTCGGATATTGGAACTTCTATTTTTACCGATGGAATGAGTGGAGATATAACCATCGTTGCAAACTCCCTAAAACTCAACAACGGTTCGTCAATTTTTTCAGCAACATCGACTTCAATCTTAGACGACATTTTTGACGATGAATCTGTACCAGATTTACTGAGGCGAGGCAGTTCGGGAAATATTAATATTAGAGTACGGGACACTCTCGAACTCCAAGGAACGAATTTCGATACAAATAGTTCCATTTCCTCCTCAGTTTTAGGAGTGGGAAATTCCGGAAATATTTCCATTGAAGCCTCTCGTCTGAGATTGGCGGATGGGGCGAGAATTTTGACGCAAGCCGAAAATGGCAACGTCGGAGAAATCAACTTAAGAATCACAGGAGACATGACGCTCGATGGATTTCAAGAAATCGGATTGTCTCAATTTCCCACTATTATTAATACTCAAAGCACGGGAACGGGAGATACCGGAAATATTTCGATCGAAACCGCACGATTGACGTTAACCAACGGCGCCCGAATTTCAACAGCCACCACAAACAGTGGCAATGCCGGTTCGATTCGAGTCGAGGCATCCGAAATCCTCTTAGACGGTGAAATATTGGAAAATGCCTTACAGCCTCAGCCGACACAAATCACCACAGATGTCTTTACCGAGAACGCCGTCGTCACGGGGTTAGGCGGTACTCTCACCCTCAACGCCGATCGCATTACCATTTCCAACGGCGCACAGATTTCAGCCTTGACGTTTTCGCAAGGAGACGCCGGATCGATCGCCATTCAAACCACCGAACTCCAGGCGATCGATGGGACTATTTCCACCCAAACCTTCGGACCGGGGAATGCTGGCGCGATCGAGATCGACGCGCAAACCGTGCGCTTGTCAGACGGTGCGACTCTCACCTCGGGAGCCTCGTTTCCCGATCCGTTTAACCTAGAAGGCGATCGAAACGTCGGACGAGGTGGCACGATTACCGTTCGAGCCTCCGAACTCTTGGAATTAGACAGCGGGAGTCAAATCCTAGGAGATGTCAGCGTCAACACCGACAGTCAGGGCGGAAACATTATTTTAGACGGCGATCGCGTGAGAATTCGCGGTGGTTCGAGCGTCACCTCATCCAACTTCGGAATTGGCAATGCAGGAACCGTAAACCTTCGTGCCAACGACCTGCAAATTATCGGCTCGTCGAGCCGTTTGTTAGCCGAAGCCAATGGTGGAATAATCGTCGATCCCGCCAGATTTACAGACTTAATCGGCGGCAGCGATCCCACCGCCGATCTCTCTAGCATTATCGAATTAACTCGAGCCGTAGGGGGGACGATCGCCGTAGACGCCGAACGCCTCGAGGTTCGCGACGGCGGTACTATCAGCGTCAGCAGTGGCGGAATCAGCGAACCGGGAAACGTGCAACTGCAAATTGGCGATCGCCTGCGTCTCGACAACCGAGGACGAATCGCCGCTTCCTCTGTCACTGGAAATGGGGGAAATATCAACATCAACGCCCGAAACATACGGTTGCGTCGTCGCAGCCAAATGTCAGCCGCCGGAAGTCCCGTCGATCCCACCTTTGACGGAAACATCACCCTCAATACCGAAACTCTCGCCTTACTCGAAGGGAGCCAAATCGTCACCAGTTCCGCCGATCCCCAAGGAGGAAGCAACATCGAAATCCGTCCGTGGGAGAACGATCTCGTGGTGTTGCAATCTCCCGACAGCCTTATCAACGCCACCGGACAACTGGCGATCGAAGGCGACATCGACGTACAACAACCGGATTTACCCGAAGTGGACGTAGTAGACGCCGCCGCCATCCTCGCCACCGATCCCTGCGCCACAGGGCGAGACAGCGAATTCTACATCACCGGACGGGGCGGCTTACCCCCCAATCCCGAAAGCATCCTTCCCGGCAACGCCACCTGGGTCGATTTGCGATCGCCCCAAGTCGCCACCCCCGAACTGACTTCTACCCCGGACGACGAAACTTCCCAACTGGTGGAAGCTCAAGGTTGGTACGTCAACCGGGAGGGAAACGTGGTTCTTTCAGCCCAAACCGCCAACGCCGAACCGAACCTTCCCCCACCTCAACCCGACTCCTGTTCGCCAAACAATTCAACTCGCTGAGGCGACTTATGCGCGATCGCACGTCCCTGATTTTCCTAACACTGTATTTTCTGGCATTTCCCGTCAGACAAAACGCAGCGCAGGCGCAAATCGTCCCCGACGGAACCTTGGGAACCGAAAGTTCGACGATTTCTCCGACTGATACGGGAGTTCAAATCGACGGCGGCGCGTTGCGGGGGAACAATTTATTTCACAGTTTCGAGGAATTCTCCGTTCCCACGAACCGCGAGGCGTTGTTTAACAACGCTTTGGAAGTGCAAAACATTTTCAGTCGCGTCACGGGGCGATCGATCTCTAATATCGACGGGTTGCTGCGAGCCAACGGAACGGCAAATTTGTTTTTGCTCAATCCCAACGGCATTATTTTCGGGCCGAACGCGCAGTTAAACATCGGCGGATCGTTTTTGGCGAGTACCGCCGATAGTGTGCTGTTCGAGAACGGATTGGAGTTTAACGCCACCAATCCTGAAAACAGTACGGCGTTGCTGAGCGTGAACGTGCCGTTAGGGTTGCAATTTAACGACGCACCGGGCGCAATTCAAGCAAGGGGGTCAGCCTTGACTGTACCCAACGGCGAAGCGTTGACGTTAGTGGGGGGAGAAATTTCACTTAACAGCACCACCCTGGAAGCCCCCGGCGGACGAGTCGAACTGGCCGCGGCGAGTCATCCGGGGAACGCCATCTTGCAGGAGAGTCGCGTTGAGTTGCCCGTAGAACTCACCCGATTGCCGATTTCGCTAAACGGCACTGATATTAATGTGTTGGGCAGTAGTGGGGGCGAGATTGCCGTCAGTGCCTCCGATTTAACGATTCAAAGTAGCTTTTTGAGTGCGGGGATTGTCGAAGGTGCGGGATTTCCAGGGGCGAGAGCCGGGGATATCGAGCTAAACGCGACGGGACACATGGCAATCGGAGCAGGGAGTTTCATTCGCAATGATGTCAGAGTGAGTTCTACCGGCAACGCTGGTGATGTGACAGTCTTTGCCAATACTATAGAAGTCCGCGAGGGGGCAGTGTTATCTTCCAGCACCTTGGGACAGGGAGATTCGGGTTCTATCAGCATCGAAGCTACTGACACCGCCTTTTTCTCTGGCAGTGCTGTGGGCAGCGGAGTTGGAGTAGACGGACAGGGCAACGCTGGTAAGGTTTGGGTACTTGCCAACACCATAGAAGTCCGCGATGCGGGCGAGTTAAATTCCAACACTTTTGGAGAAGGAAATGCAGGAACCATCAGCATCGAAGCTACGGACACTGTCGTTTTCTCCAACGGTTTTGCACTCAGTAATGTCCTGGAAGATGGACAAGGTCATGGGGGGGACGTCAGGATCTTTGCGAACGCCATCGAAATTCTCGATGGAGGACAGTTATCTTCAAGCACTGACGGAGAAGGAAATGCGGGAACCATTAGCATCGAAGCCACTGACACTGTCCTCTTTTCAGGGGTGAGTTCTGTTGGAGCTTCTAGTGGTGCGTTCAGCCAGGTGGGAGAAGAAGGACGAGGCAACGCTGGCGAGGTTAGAGTGGTCGCCAACACCGTCGAAATTCGCGACGGGGCAGTGTTGGATTCCAGCACCTTGGGAGAAGGAGATGCGGGAACCGTCAGTGTCGAAGCCATTGACACTGTCATCTTTTCAGACATAAGTGCTGAAGGGTTTGCGAGTGGTGCGGCCAGCAATGTTGAAGAGGAAGGACGAGGTAACGCTGGTGAGGTTAGAGTGGTCGCCAACACTGTCGAAATTCGCGACGGCGCTCAGTTATCTTCAAGCACTTCAGGAGAAGGAAATGCAGGAACTATTAGCCTCGAAGCTACTGACGCCGTGTTCTTCTCGGGGATGGGTTCTGAAGAGGTTTATAGGACTTTACTCAGTATCGTGGAAGAGGGAGGAAGAGGTAATGCAGGTGATATCAGAGTCGTTGCCAACACCATAGAAGTTCGCAATGGGGCGGTATTGAATTCAAGCACCTTGGGAGAAGGTGATGCAGGCACAGTAAGTTTTATAGCAACCGATGCTGTGGTCTTCTCTAGCGGAGGGGCGGTCAGTGGCGTTATAGGACAAGGCAACGCCGGTAATGTCAACATAGTTGCTGGTTCCGTAGAAGTCCGCGACGGGGCGTTACTGAGTTCAAGTACCTTGGGAGAAGGAGATGCTGGAAACGTCAGCGTCACAGCGACCGACTCCGTTTTCTTCTCTAACGGGAATGCATTTAGTAATGTTGAAGAGGGCGGACAAGGTAATGCTGGTGGTATTAACGTGGTCGCCAACACCGTCGAAGTCCGCGATGCTGCTCAATTATCTTCCAGCACGTTGGGACTAGGAGATGCAGGCACAGTCAGCGTGGTTGCTGACACTGTTATTTTCTCAGGAGCAAATTCCGAAGGGTTTTCTGGTGCCGCACGTAGCACGGTAGAGGAAGGAGGACAAGGCAATGCAGGTGATATCAGAGTAGTTGCCAACACGGTAGAAGTGAGCAACGGAGCGTTGTTAACTTCAAGCACGTTGGGAATAGGAGACGCAGGCACAGTTAGTATCGAAGCGACGGGTACTGTTGTCTTTTCAGGTGTAAGTCCTGCTGGGTTTTCTAGTGGTGCAGTTAGCAATGTTGCAGTGACTGGACGAGGCAATGCAGGAGATGTCAGGGTGGTTGCTAACACCATAGAAGTGCGCGACGGCGCATCGTTAAATTCAAGCACGTTAGGAATAGGAGATGCAGGCACAGTCAGCATTGAAGCCTCCGACTCTGTCCTCTTCTTCAACGGGAATGCACTAAGCGCAGTGGAAGAAGGCGGAATAGGCAATGCTGGTGGGATTAGTGTGATAGCCAACACTGTAGAAGTGAGTGGCGGCGCCCAGTTGGATTCAAGCACTTTGGGAGAAGGCGATGCCGGAACCGTCCGCGTCGAAGCCTCCGACACTATCGTTTTCTCTGGAGTGAATTCTGAGCAATCCCCCAGTGCTGCGTTCAGTGTCGTGGGAAATGGAGGACGAGGCAATGCGGGCAATGTCAGGGTAGTCGCTAACACCGTGGAAGTGCGCGACGGCGCATCGTTAAATTCAAGTACCTTGGGAATAGGAAACGCCGGAACTGTCAGCGTCGAAGCCTCCGACTCTGTCGTTTTCTCTAATGGGGTTGCGCTTAGCGAGGTGGTTGGTGAAGGACAAGGCAACGCTGGTGATGTTAGAGTTCTGGCCAACACTGTAGAAGTGCGTGACGGCTCTTTACTATCTTCAATTAACTTCTCCAACAATTTCAATCAATTTTCAGCAGGTAGCGTTATCGTTCAAGCTGACTCTATCCACATGACTGAGAGTGGCATGGTTGCTTTTACTATTGGGCGAGGGGGCAATATACAACTAGACGCTCAAGTGAGCGTGTTACGCAACGGTAGTTTCATCAACACCAATGCGGGGGGGATTTTTCCAGGGGGCAATATCACGATCGATACAGGCGTTCTCGCCGCCCTGGAAAACAGTGACATCAGTGCCAACGCCCTCAACTCCGCAGGTGGACGAGTCATTATCGACGCCCAAGGCATTTTCGGCACGCAATTCCGCAACCAACTTACCCCCGAAAGCGACATTACCGCCACCTCCGAACTGGGAGCAGAATTCAGCGGAACCGTCGAACTCAATACTCCCAATATCGACACTACATCGGGACTCGTCGATCTGTCGGCAAATCCGGTAGACGCCGCCGCCATCCTCGCCACCGATCCCTGCGCCACCGGGCGAGACAGCGAATTCTACATCACCGGACGGGGCGGCTTACCCCCCAATCCCGAAAGCATCCTTCCCGGCAACGCCACCTGGGTCGATTTACGATCGCCCCACACCGCCACCCCCGAACTGACTTCTACCCCGGACGACGAAACCGCCCAACTGGTGGAAGCTCAAGGTTGGTACGTCAACAGCGAGGGAAACGTTGTCCTGTCCGCCCAAACCGCCAACGCCGAACCGAACCTTCCCCAACCCCAACCCGACTCCTGTTCGCCAAACAATTCAACTCGCTGAGGTGACTTATGCTCGATCGCACCTTTCTAACTTTATCGGTTCTGAGTTTCTGTCTCCTGGCGACTCCGGCTCGGGGTGTCGTCACTCCTCTAGAAACGCCCGACGAGACAGTGGCTGTCGCCGTCGAGACCGGCGATCGCACGCCAAATCTTACTTTGTTGCAGCAAGGGCGATCGCTCTACAGCAGGCAACGCTACGCCGAGGCCGCCCGAATTTGGGAACGGGCAGCGACGGAGTTCGAGACGGACGGCAACTTTTCTTACCAGGCTCTGGCGTTGAGTTACTTCAGCCTGGCCAGCCAACAACTGGGAGAGTGGGAAACTGCCCGAGACGCCAGCGATCGCAGTATTGCGCTCCTCCAAGCCGAACCCCCCGCACCGTCGGCAATTTTGGCGCAAGTTCTCAACATCCGAGGACATCTCTATCTGGCTTCGGGACAGCCTGAACTCGCCCTCGAAACCTGGCAACAGGCCACAGACGCCTACGACACTGCCGACGATGCCGACGGCGCGATCGCCAGTCAGATTAACGAAGCGCAAGCGATGCAAGCCTTGGGACTCTACGGTCGATCGCGCGATCGCCTCGAAGCCGTCGCCACCCAATTACAGGAACGCCCCGACTCCGTCGTCAAAGCAACGGGATTGCGGAGTTTGGGCAACACGCTGCAAGCCATCGGCGAGTTAGAAGAGGCGCGAGTCGTCTTGCAACAGAGCCTCGACATTGCCGAAACTACGGGCGATAAAGACGCGATCGCCTCAGTCTATTTGAGTTTGGGTAACACCGCCAACGCCCTCTCCCACCGGGCGGAAATCTTGGGACAGGAGACGATGGCGGAAGCAGAACGAACGGCCAGTTTCGCGGCTTACCGCCAAGCGGCCGCCGTCACACAACGGGCGATCGTGCGGGTCGAAGCACAACTGAACCAACTGTCATTGCTGGAAAATCGGGAACGAGAAAACCGCGACCGGTCGGGGCTTCAAGCGGCGATCGCCACTCACCTCGAGGAACTGCCCCCCAGTCGCCGCAGCATCTACGCCCGAGTTCGCTTTGCCCACAGTTTGAAGGCGTTTGGGGCAGACTCCCGCAGGGTTGCCGAAATTCTCGCGACGGCAGCACAACAGGCCAAGGAAATTGGCGATCGCCGGGCGGAATCCTATGCGTTAGGAAACTTAGCCGCCCTCTACGAAACCACGCAACAGTGGGAAACGGCGGAATCTCTGACGCGAAACGCTCTAGTTCTCGCTCAAGCTATCGACGCGGGAGATATCGCCTATCGCTGGCAATGGCAGTTAGGACGATTGTTGAAAGTTCAAGAGAAAACGCAACCCGCCAGGGATGCCTACGGCGTCGCCGTCAAAACTCTCAAATCCATCCGCAGCGACCTCGTCGCCATCAGTACGGATATTCAATACGATTTTCGCGAAGCTGTCGAACCCGTCTATCGAGAATACGTGGATTTGCTGCTGTCCGACGACGCCCCGAGTCAAGAGAACTTGCAACTGGCACGGCGGGCGATCGAAGATTTACAACTGGCAGAACTGGACAATTTTTTCCGAGATGCTTGTTTGGATACGACGCCGGTTTCTGTGGAGGAAATCGACGCCAACGCTGCCGTCGTCTATTCGATTATTTTGCCCGATCGCCTGGCGACGATTCTGTCACTTCCCGGCGAACCGTTGCAGTTTTACGAAACCCCAGTCTCTCAAGGGCAGATTAACCAAACGCTGCGGGAGTTTCGGGTGCAAGTGGCCAGTCGCGTGTTCGATCGCCCGAAACTGCTGGCGCGATCGCAGCAACTGTATGACTGGGTAATCCGCCCCCTGGAACCCGCCTTAAATCGTAGCGACGTGCGAACCCTCACCTTCGTCCTCGATGGCTTGCTGCGAAACGTTCCCATGGCGGCGTTACACGACGGAGAACGCTATCTCGTCCAACGATACGGCGTCGTCTTAACGCCGGGAATGCAGCTTTTGGAAACGGGGGAAAAAATCGATCGCGATCGACTCGCCACCCTCGCCGCCGGACTCTCTCAAGAACGTCACGGCTTCCCGCCTTTGGTCAACGTTCCCAGGGAACTGGAAAATATTACTTCTCAGGTGACGTCGAGTCACCAGTTACTCGATAGCGGCTTTACTCGAACCTCCCTGGAACGGGAAGTTCGGGATTTTCTCGCCCCGATCGTTCACATTGCCACCCACGGACAGTTCAGTTCCCAAGCCGAGAAAACCTTTATCCTGGCTTACGATCGCCCCGTGAACGTGCGGGAGTTAGAATCTTTGCTGCAACGGCGGGAGGAAGATACCTCGGAGGCGATCGAACTCTTGGTATTGAGTGCCTGTGAAACCGCAGCCGGAGACGATCGCGCGGCGTTGGGACTGGCAGGGGTTGCAGTGCGGGCTGGGGCGCGAAGTACCCTCGCGACCTTGTGGCAAGTGGACGATGCCGCCACGTCGTTGTTTATGTCGGCGTTTTACGGGGCGCTGGCGCAACCGGGAATCACGAAAGCCGAAGCGTTGCGACAAGCACAGTTGAGTTTGTTGGAGCAAGGGGAGTATTTTCCGCCTTATTTTTGGGCGCCTTACGTGTTGGTGGGCAACTGGATGTAAACTACTCGACGCCGACCCTTCGGACGTTCGGCGATTGCCGATTCAATGGGAACGTTAGAGTCCAAAACGATCGCCGGTCAAACTATCTCGCATCGAAATTTGCTCTGGAGACTCGTTCGGCAAGCCTTAAAATAGAGAACGAGAGAGAATTGACAATTCGCCAGATACTTCAACGCTACATTCGATCGCTGTTTTGACATCCTCTCCCAGCAACCCGTTCCGGGTATGCAGGGAGATTCCTTGGGTCGCCCCAAAGATTTCCTGCTTCAACAGGTGCCAGCTAGACTGAGCCAACTCAGCCCCCGCCGCATCCCCTCCACAGGCAGTTTCGATTCCCCGTTGCCCACGGGTACAGATAACTTGTCCGCTCGCCACATCACGGGGCTTTGTTGACCCGCAGTTGTGGCAGTGATGGATTCGAGTTGAGAGGTCTTTGCGAACCTCCACTCCACAATCCGGACACTCCTGAGAAGTGCCACGGGCATCAACTTTGCCGTAAAAGACATCGCGCTTCCAGCACACCCAGGGAAGGATCTGATTCACAAATTGTCCCAATCCAGCATCTAGCGGTACTTAAACAAATTTCAAGCCCAAACCAAGCCAAAACGCGCTTTGTGAGCGGCAAACAGGTCTCGATTCTCGTTCAGCCATGCCACAAAACGAAAAGACATGGCTGTCCGAAAAGCCTCTAAAGCATCTACAAAAGTTTCCAAAGGTTGGTTCGCCCACTTCCTTCGTAAACCGCCCGTCAACTTATGCCAAAGGATAAAAGTGTAGGCACAAAATACCAAAATTAAATGCCGCTGTAAACTCTTCAAACCTCTCGCCTGGCATTCCCTCCAACCCAACCATCCTTTGGCTTCCCGATAGAAGACTTCTACCCAGTTTCGCCCTGAGTAAGTGTTCACGACCCATTCGGCAGTCACTTTTTCGGAGTCTTCATTCGTGATAAAATAATCAATTTCTGTCGCGTCCGCATAAGAACTTGCATTCATGACGATAGCAAAGGTTCTTTCTCCTTGTAGACGTGACAGCTCTGCCGTACCCGTCGCCACCCACAGGGTTTTGGGCTTGTTTGAATTTAGAGAAACTGACGTAAAGTCCTCTTCTGGTAAGCTTTTGGCATATTCATCAAGGCGAATCTTTTGCCAATTTTCTCCCGATTGATTCAGCCAGATTTTTCCGATTTTTGGCGACGGCTCCTAGATACTTCAGTCGGCGAGATTCGAGTCCCTTTAAAAAATTTGTGTTGTTACCATAGCCGGCATCCATGAGGACGATTCCCGGTCGATACCCTCTCTTTAAACTCCGGTCAATTAATTCTAAGGCGATTTCGGGTTCTTTTTGAAAGAGGGATCTTTCTTGCCTGAGGGTAAGGAACTGGCTGGCTGATAGATTTCTACATCCAGAGGCAAATTTTTTTGCCATCATAGAGATGGGTCGTTACCGCCACGATTCCGTTGTCGAGCTTGCCGATTTCTCCGATGTACTGTCTTCCCACACCTGCGGTGAAGTTGCCGCTTTTCGATGT
>NZ_KB235960.1:210625-262688 GCF_000332355.1 Baaleninema simplex PCC 7105 | reverse complement strand
GAACTGACGTAAAGTCCTCTTCTGGTAAGCTTTTGGCATATTCATCAAGGCGAATCTTTTGCCAATTTTCTCCCGATTGATTCAGCCAGATTTTCCGATTTTTGGCGACGGCTCCTAGATACTTCAGTCGGCGAGATTCGAGTCCCTTTAAAAAATTTGTGTTGTTACCATAGCCGGCATCCATGAGGACGATTCCCGGTCGATACCCTCTCTTTAAACTCCGGTCAATTAATTCTAAGGCGATTTCGGGTTTCTTTTTGAAAGAGGGATCTTTCTTGCCTGAGGGTAAGGAACTGGCTGGCTGATAGATTTCTACATCCAGAGGCAAATTTTTTTTGCCATCATAGAGATGGGTCGTTACCGCCACGATTCCGTTGTCGAGCTTGCCGATTTCTCCGATGTACTGTCTTCCCACACCTGCGGTGAAGTTGCCGCTTTTTCGATGTCCTGTATCATCGAGCAGCAAGGCAAATCCCCGACCCACTCGGGTTTGATGGCAGGAGTCCACCACCTTTAAACGACGTTCGTTAATACGCTTCTCCTCCCAAGGGGATTCCGTTATAAAATGATGTAAGCGGTTGTAAACCACTCCCACCGAGTCGTTTGCCATCTGAGTTATGTTTTTTCGCTGGCTTTCCCCGAGTAATCCTCCCAAATAGTGTCTAAACCCCTTTTTTTGTGCTTGGGTTTTGAAGTCGGGGTCGAAACGCTTGCACCACTTCTCAAAGCAGGGTGGCATAGCGGCTGGGGTGGTCTCTCTCATGGGGACACTCTCCACCTTAAATCCTTGTCAGTCAAGGGTTTTGCTTTTATTTTACCTTTTTTACCGTTTAAGTCCCGCTAGAGTGTGTTTGCCCAGCATTCCCTTAGCCATGATGCGGAAGTCGAGATCTTCGACAAAAATCATCCCTGCACCATCACAGAGGTGATGAGCCAGCTTGAAATGCCAGTCTTTTCGCGTATCGGCAATCCGTTGATGGACTCTGGCAATCTTCTTCTGGAGTTTCAGCCAGTTAGCTGACCCCTTCTGCTTTTTCTTCAATCGGCGTTGCAGCAACTCGCGCGTTCCCTAGCGCCGTGCGACGGCGCGGGGTCGCTCGTCGATTTCAGCTTGCGGTGCAGATTGTTGAAGAAGCGAGGTCGCTTGACCTGTTCCCCATCAGACGTTGAAAGAAAGTACTCCAGTCCAACGTCAATCCCTACCGGATGTCCGTGAGGGGCTACAGCAGGAAGATCGACGTCAGCCTGAAGGCTCAGCACGACAAAGTACCCGGATGCCTTGCGAACAATTCGAGCTTGCTTAACCTGGAATAAATCAGGAATTTTCCGCGACCACCGAACCCGAACCCATCCCAACTGAGGCAACTTAATCCCTTTGTCAGACACACAGTTTTTGAGTCCTCGACTCCGCTCGGACTCAACGCTGAGCGGAGTCGAAGCGTTGAGCATCTGGGGGAAGACAAAGCTTCGCATCCGGTTGGTTTTTTTGAATCGTGGAAGACCCGAACGCTTTAACCGCCACGACTCCCAGGAGGCTTCCAGTTTTCGGATGACTTGTTGAAGAACCTGAGCGTTGACAGTCTTCAATCGGGGGTATTCAGCTTTGGCCGCAGTTAGGGACTTGCACTGCCGCGCATAGCTGGGAAATAGTGCATCCGCTGGCCAGATGTATTCCTGCACGATGGAACACGCATTCACGGGCGACTTTCGGGAATTTAGCCAATCCTTACGTTCCCGCAGGGCAAAATTCCAGACATTGCGGCACACATCCAAAATGTGTTCGATGTCTGAAACCTGCTCCGCAGTTGGCTCTAGCTTGAATTCCCACGTCATGTTTAGCATGAAATTATTATAGCCTATGAAATAAATATTTGTTTCCTAGGCTTAAGCGAACTACTCCCTCCCGTCGCTTCACCACCCCCCAAGCCCTCGGCTATGGGCGGAGCACTGCGACGGATCTTGGTAGTACCGATCGTCGATCGCAACGTTGTTTCTACACCATTTCGATACTCGGGGATGGCTCGGAATCCTCGGTGACGCCACCCCATTTCTCACTACAACCAGTTCCCCACTAACACGAAGGGCGACCAAAACGCCGGATGGTTGTAATCGTCACTTTGCAACAAGTTGAGTTGCGCTCGACGTAGGGCTTCAGCTTTAGACAGGTTGGGGGTGCGGCTGAGTTGTCGGTAAAACTCCACCATCAACATCGATGTGGGTCGATCCTGTACCGACCATAATGTCGCAATAGTACTGCGAGCGCCCGATTTCAAAGCCACGCCAGCCAGTCCCAAGGTCGCGCGATCGTCACCGGCCGCACTTTGACACGCGCTCAGAACGAGCAGGTCGAGGGGTTTGAGATTGCGACGAGAGAGGCTCGCTTGCAAGACCGTATCTAAATCTTTGACGTTAATTCGACCGTCCCAGGTGAGCAGAAAGGTATCTTCGGCGTTAGAACTAAACTGGCCGTGGGTGGCGAGATGGACGATATCGAAATCGTTTTTCTGAATTTCTCGAACGAGCGCTTCCCGAGTAAATCCTTCGTTTAACAGCACGAAAGAAGACGTTTCGTCAGAAATGAGTTTCACCTCTGTTTCCACTTCGGGAATGGCGGGAAAGCCCTGACGCGATACACTCAATCCTCCCGTGATGACATTGAGTTCCTCGGTTTGCGATCGCGTCTCGAGTAACTGCAAACTTTGTGTGAGGGCAACGTTGTATTTTTCAATGAGGTACTGTTGTCCGTCGTACAAGCCGGACATCGGAACGTTTCGCAGCATCCCGTCGAGGACGAACACGAGGGTTGTCGTATCGCTGCGTTGCAACGCAGCTTCAGCCGGACGGATCGCCCAATCGTAAATCTGTTCGGAGTATTGTAGGCGGTATTCGTTCCCATAAGCGGGGTTGAGCGATTGCAGTAAGAGGTCGAGTTGGCGCTCGAGTTCGGCTTGGGCAACAAAACTTTGGTAAAGCTGTAACGGTTCGCCTGGAATCGAAAGAACGATCCCGAGTCGATCGGGTAACATCACGGTGTAGAGAACGGCAGCGCGATCGTCGATCTCCTCGATATCGACCGGTTTCGCATCCAAACAGGCTTCTTGGAAAAAGTTATCTAACTCAGCCAGTTGCAAAGCTTCCAAGGTTTCCCGCGCTTCCCTCAGCAGGAGTTGTTGTCGATCGCCTGCCGCACGATCGGCTTCGACGATCAGGAGTTGGACGAACTCTCGATATACGGGTTCGACGCTCTCGCGATAGGAAAATTGAACGTCCGGGTCGATGGCGACGAGGTCTTTTCGCAAGTCTTGCAATACGTCGATGGTGTTCCGATAAACGGCGATCGCTTCTGATGCTTGGTTTTGATTGACGAGAACGCGGGCGAGTTGCCATTCCCATCGCGCGACGAGATCGAAGCTATCGATGCTTTGAGCCAGGGTCAGCGCTCGTTCGGTGAGTTGTTGCGCGTCGTCCCATCGGTTTTGACTTTCGTAGAGCGCACCGAGTTGTCCGAGTCCGTAAGATTGGGCGCGAGCGTCGTCGAGATCTCGGGCTTGTTCGACGGCTTGCGAGAGTAAGTCGGCGACTTCGCGGAGGTTAACTTGGGGGTCGATGGCGTGAAGTTTCTGTAGGCTGTGAGCGAAGTTGACGCGAGCGTAAATTGAGGAACGATTCGCCGATACGCCGTCGATCTCCTCGCGAAGTGCGGGTAACAAAGCTAATGCTTCTCGGGGGCGATCGCCTTCGACGAGGAGGCTGAATTGGTTGAGTAAAGCTTCGAGACGAAGTTTGCCTTGACTGGCGTTGGCGACTTGTTGGTACGCCGACAGAGCAAAAGCAACATCACCGGACATACGGGCGGTGTTTCCGAGAGCAAACTGGGTGGCGAGGATTTCGTTCGTCGCGCCGATCGATCGCGCCGCCGCAAGACTGGCCTCGAGTGCGGCTTGGGAGCGATCGAGGTTGCCGATCGCTTGTAGCGTCACGCCCAGGTTTCGCAACGTCTCCGCTTTCAAAGCCGAATCGGGCAGCTCGATAACTCGAGCGGCGAGCTCTTCGAGTAGCTCGTGCGCTCGTCGATACTGCCCCATGTTTTCCAGGGCTTGAGCTTGGTTGAGTCGGCTACCGAGTTGTCCGAATTCGTTTTCGGCGCGTTCGTAGGCCGCTTCAGCATCTTGCCAAGCGGCGAGGGCTTCGGTAGCTCGGCCGCGATCGAGCAGCAAGCGTCCTTGGGTGTTGAAGGCCATGCCTATCACGCGGGAGACTTCTTGAGTTTGCGGCGAAATCTCGTCGAGAACGTTTAAGCTCAGCGCGATCGCATCTCGGGCGTCGTCCCAGCGGCCCAAATCTTGGTAAGCCAGGGAGAGATAGACAGAACTCAGGGCGTATTGTAGGCGATCGCCGCGATCGCGATAGGTTTCGACGGCCGTTTCCCAAAGTTCGGCCGCACGGGCGAACTCTCCGGCTTCGTAAGCCTGACGACCGCGATCGAGTAGATTTTCAGCTTGTCCTTGCTGCTCGATTTCAATAGACGTTGGGGCGTTGGGGGATGCAGCGAGGCGAGCTACGCCCGGAACGCCCGCTGTGACAAAGAAAAGGCTTGTCAGCCCCAAAATTAAATAAAAACGTAAGCTTTTCATTGTTGACATTGCCTGGAAAAGTCGTGAACTCAAAACCTTAACGAGAGAGCGCCAGCACCCTTAACAGCCCCCTTAACAGCATTTTAGACTTGCTTGAGAGCTTCACTTAAGGAAACAATACCCTCAGTAGCCTATCCATTCGTCGATCGAGCGTGTTTTTTATCGTTCTGACAGACATTCCAAAGGAAGAAAAGGGACATTTCGAGACTGATGACTGACCAATTCAACGTTTCCGTTGGCATCAACTCGCCATCCGTTGGCTTCCACTAACTCGAAATGGGTATCGTCTGGAGAGGCTTCCCCTTGCAATTTCTCTGCTTCCGAGCGGTCAGTTTCGCCATTTCCATCGACCTCGGATAAGTTCTCTCCTTCTAAATTGGAAAAATCGCGCAGATCGACCCACACCGTTTGACCCCGCAGGAAATCGTCAACGGGATCGGGGGGAAGTCCGCCATTTCCCACAACGACGAAAGAGTTTTCGCGGGCGACCCCACAGGCAGAAACAATTTGCGTCGTCGGATCGATGGGATCTTCGCTTAACGAAACCAACGCCGAACTGGTATCGATCTCCGGTTCCGTAACGGCCACGATACCGTCTACCCCCAGTTGAGAGCTGGCGGTGATGTTGCTATCGGGAGAGACAAACAGACCTTGGGTTGAAATTTCGATATTGCCGCCCTGACCTTCAAAAGCGTTGGCCGTAATGCTGCTGTTTTCCAGAAGGGTTAGGGTTCGGGTATCGAGGCTGATGTTGCCCCCGTTCCCCATTCCCCCAGCTTCAGCGGAGATCGTCCCACCTTGGCGCAAGATCGCGGCATCTGCCACATTGAGAATGACATTACCGCCTTCTCCTGAAGCGGTCGAGGCTGTGACTTCGCCATCGCTGACGAGAATCGAGTTGGCATTGACTTGTAACGTACCGCCATCTCCTCGTGGACCTTCATTGAACACAGCCACTCGTCCTCCATCTAGCACTCGCAGCACGGGAGAGTTGATGGTAACGCTACCCGCATCGCCCAGCGGCCTAGATGGGAGGCCTAACAGAAGCGCCCCCGAGTTAATATCGCTCGGGGCACGCTCGCTTGCCCCTGTAACAGTCACGGATTCGGAAGCATTGATAATCAAGCTTCCTGCATTTCCTCGTTGCAACGTTCCTGTGGAGATGGTCGCTCCTCCATCTTGCAGTGTCAACCGCGTCGTATTGACTGTTACTCGGCCACCTTTTCCGTCATTAGTCGTTACAGAAAAAATCCCCGTAAACAGAAACGGAGCACCTATGATTTCCACCGACTCGCTGGCATTGATGGTCAGATCGCCCGTCGAGCCTGTTAATACCTCGGCGGGGGCAGAAGAATTGCCCCCCCCAGGGGAGCCACTGTTTGACGATCGCAAATCGCCACCATTGCGGATAACCAACCGTTGGGTTGTCAAATCGATATTTCCGGCCCGTCCCAAACCCGCTGTATTCACATCAATGCCCGAACGCACAAACCCAAAATCGCCGTCGATGACCACTGAGTCAGTCGCATTGACGCGCACATCGCCGCCCCGTCCCTCTCCCAATGTGGTCGTTTTAATGCGCCCACCATCGGTCAATTCTAACTGACGAGCGGAAATCTCAATATCCGCACCTCGACCGTCCCCAGTCACGGTGGTTTGCAACCCCGATGACTGGCGGGGAGCGGGAGCACCACCGGGAGCACCACCGGGAGCACCACCGGGAGCACCACCGGGAGCACCACCGGAAGCGCCGTTGAGAATCAGACGGTCACTGAGGTTAACGGCGAGCGTACCATCGGGTTGCGAGCCCGAATGCTGCATCTGCAATATCGAGCCGTCGCGGATTTCCATCGTGCGACCGCGCACCTGGATGGCACTCGTCCCCGCACCGTCGGTACTCGCTAAGGCTTGGTTTAACAGTTGGATATCCCCAAAGCTCGATGCGTCGCTGTAGTCTAGGCTCCAGCCAGATGGGGTCGCATTGAGGCCGACACGGCCGGTTTCCACAGCCCCCAACTCGATGCGTCCGTCGGGGGCGTTAACTACACCGCCATCGAGGGTTAAGTTCCCCCCGACCAGAGCCAGAGTGCGATCGGGGTTGACTTGCAGGGCTTTAGGATATTCCAAAACTGGCGGCATAAACGGCGCGGTTGATTCAAGAGTGTAACCGTTCCCGCGAACCCGAACGTCTCCCCCTTGTCCGTTGAATTGCAAGCCGAGGGGAACGTTCACGCTGAGCAACGGTTGTGCTTCGGGAGATGTCGCACTGAATTCGAGGCCGTTTTCAAAAACGATGCTGTTGGCGGTGCTGCTGAAAAAGGAGCCACCCACGTCTAAGCGTGCGTTCGGCCCGAACACAATGCCGTTGGGATTGATTAAGAACAGGTTCGCCGTGCCGTTGGCTCTCAGTAACCCGTCGATGTTGGAAATATTACCCCCTGTGACGCGGGTGAGGATGTTTTCAATGTTCGTGGCGTTGTTGAAAAACGCTTCGCTTCCCGTCGGGACGGAAAAGTCTTGAAACGAGTGAAAGAGATTGCTTCCGGCCTCCGTTCCCCCGTCGAGGGTGAAGGTATTACCTTCGTTTGAAACCTGGGACGGGTTGGGAAGCGTACCGTCGGGAACGATTTGCCCGACAGCAGGAGTGACATTTAGTAATGTGAGAATTGCAGAAATGCTCAAGATTTCTGACAATTTTCGATCGAACAGTCGATCTCCAGCGAATACATTCATTTGAGTTCCCTCGTTGTCGGGCGTGCGATCGCATGACTCTTTCTTGTATAACTTAAAAAATTAATTTTTGGTTTCTACATAGTTTCAAACCTCGATTGATTTTTTTAACGTTCGGACAGACATTCTAAAGGCATAAAAGAGGCATTTCGAGACTGACTGCTCACCAATTCGGCGTTTCCGTTCCCGTCGATCTTCCAGCCGTTCGCTTCTACCAGATCGGAATCGAGAACCTCTGTCGGGGTATCCTCTCGAGTTCGCTCGTCCACCTCAGACAGTCGTGTGATTTCAGAGCGATCGGGCCAATCGACCCACACGGCCTGATTTTGCAACGGCTCGAGCGGATTGGGGGGGAGTCCACCGTTTCCCGTGACAACAAAAGAGTTTTCACGAGCTGCCGAACACGCCGAAACGATTTGCGTCGTCGGGTCGATGGGAGCGCTACTTAACTGAACCAACGCCGAACTGGTATCGATTTCCGGTTGAGTAACAGCCACGATACCGTCAACGCCGAGTTGAGAACTGGCAGTGATGCGGCTATCGGAAGAGGCAAACAGACCTCGGGTGGCAATTTCAATATTGCCCCCACTGCCTTCAAAGGCATTGGCATTAATACGGCTTCCTTCGAGTAGGGCAATGGTATCGGCAGAGATCGCCAAGTTGCCACCGTTGCCACTTCCCCCCGCTTCAGCACTGATTTCGCTGCCGTGGCGCAGTTGCAACGAATCGTTGACGCGGAGCGAAATATCTCCCCCTTCCCCCGATCGCGTCGAAGCCGTAATTCCTCCGCCTTCATCGAGGAAAACGGCCTCTGCATTCACCAGGAGACTCCCGGCGCGTCCGAGGCCTTCGTTGCGAGCGGTCACTTCTCCCCCATTGAAGACGTTTAACTGGGGCGTATTAATCTCCAAGTTTCCTGAAGAACCGGTGGGGAACTCGGGAAGTCCGAAAAATTGTCGCCCAGCTTCATCTTCCTGCCTGGCAATGGCTTCGATTCGACTGGGAATTATCCCCTCAGAACCAAACGTGCTTCCGCTCACTTCCACAAATTCGGTGGCGTTGATGATGACTCGGCCGCTATCACCATCACCGAGGGTTGAGGTAGTAATACTTCCTCCATCTCCCACTATTGCCCTCGAGGTATTAATCGTTAAATTCCCCGTCGGTCCCGAACTCAGCGAAACCGAACCCACCTGGCTCTGTCTGAACGTTCTGGGTTCGACTCCGGCTACCTCGATGGTTTCCGTGACATTGACAAGAACGTCACCCGCCGCACTCGAACTCACAGTCGTAGTCCCTAGGCGTGCCCCACCGCGAAGGATGATATTCCGTGCTGAAATTGTAACATTGCCGTTTGAACCCGTCGATAGGTTCCTGATGACAATCGTACTGGTCAAGGCAGGGTTAGCGAGGGCAAAACCATCTAATTCGACGAGTCCAGATGCTCGAACATTGATATTGCCCGTGTTGGCCAGTCCTGGGGAGGATCTGTTGAGAATTTGCGCGCCGTCACGAAGGACTAACTCTCCGGTGGCAATGTTGATATCACCAGTATCCCCCACCCCCAAGGTCCGTTGCCGAATGCCACTGACGACGCGCCCGTCGGGAGTCGCTCCCGTTAACGCCAGCAACTCTTCCGCCTGCACTCGCATTGCGCCGAAGCTTTGCGTGCCTGAATTTTCCAGAATGGCGTTCGACCCGTTGTCTAGCGTAATTTGCCGGCCGACAAATTGCATCGAACCCACACCGCTTCCGCTGACATCGACTGCCGATTGCCCGACGAGGTTAACGTCTCCAAAATCCGATACCCCTTCGTAGTTTAAATTCCACGAATGGCTGTCGGGAAGAGTTTCCAAACGAACCAACCCTTCGCCAACACCTCCCAATTCAATGCGTCCGCCTGCACTCGTCAGCGCCGCACCGTCTAAAAGAACGTTGCCGCCCACGAACGCCAGAGTCTGGCCGGGGTTGACTTGCAGAACGTTCGGATATTCAAGAACCGGTTCAGCCCTCGGACTGGAGAGTTGAAAACTGTAACCGTTACCGCGAAACCGAACGTCTCCCCCTTGCCCGTTAAATTGTAAACCCATGGGGACGCTTACGGTAAGCAAAGGCTGTGTTTCGGGAGAGGTGGCGCTAAATTCTAAGCCGTTTTCAAAAACGATGCTGTTGGCGGTGCTGCTGAAAAAGGAGCCACCCACGTCTAAGCGTGCGTTCGGCCCGAACACAATGCCGTTGGGATTGATTAAGAACAGGTTCGCCGTGCCGTTGGCTCTCAGTAACCCGTCGATGTTGGAAATATTACCCCCTGTGACGCGGGTGAGGATGTTTTCAATGTTCGTGGCGTTGTTGAAAAACGCTTCGCTTCCCGTCGGGACGGAAAAGTCTTGAAACGAGTGAAAGAGATTGCTTCCGGCCTCCGTTCCCCCGTCGAGGGTGAAGGTATTACCTTCGTTTGAAACCTGGGACGGGTTGGGAAGCGTACCGTCGGGAACGATTTGCCCGACAGCAGGAGTGACATTTAGAGTGACATTCAGTAACATTAGAAGTGAATAATTTCTTAATGTCACGGATAAATCACAATCGAACGATCGAGCGAATAATCGCTTGTAAATTGAAGGCAGCATTGGATTTCTATCGATCCTCCGAAAACTGACAAGCAGATCGATCTTTCCTAAATAGCTTGAAAAACAACAACTTGAGTCTTGTTGTTATGTAGTCCTTCGTATTTTAACCGCGATCTTCTTCAGTGTCATTGCTGTGCAGCACAGCTAGGTGACAAGTACGGCTGAACGCGAGGCTGGTTGCCGACCAGTTCGATATTACCGTTGGCGTCGATGCGCCATCCCTCTGCTTCTATGAGTTCGGGAAGTTCGTTAGAATCCTCGCTGTTTTGTGGGCGATCGCGTGGCGGCGTCGGAGTTCCAAAAACAGAAGGATATTGAAACGCTTCTGGAGACAAGCGATCGAGTGGAGACGATATTTCGGGTTCTGAGATAAGATTTTCAGTTAAGGGTGTTTCGTGTTGTGGTTCCGAACAACGATCGATCGATAAGATGCCGTCGAGACGAATTTGTCCGAAGGCAGGTCGAACGTTTAGTACGACAAAGCAAAGCAGGCTAATCCCATAAACCGAGTAGGACGCATACGGGCTTTGCTGTTTTGGATGTTTTTTGGTCGCGATCGTCATTTGTTCTAAACCTCCAAATAATACTTTTCGAGCGTAAATTTCAAACAACTATCTTACAAAATGAATAACTTTATAATTTATTTTAGGCATAAAAAATAATCAAAGTAGTATTCCAATTGAAAGCCAAAATGTAATTTTGTTCAGATGCAGGCTATAGTTCTCGACTTAGCTGCGGTTGAGTTAAGCGAAGCTGAAATTTAACTGACTCCAGACTCATGTTTTTACAAAGGTGAGATGCACTTGCTTTTCCAGCAAGCCCTAAATATTAATCAATCTACAACGATACTAACGCATCAATATATGACATGAGAATTCGTAAAATTTCAGAAGTCAACTTCAGTAAATTTTAGAGGGTAATTCTCGGGGGTTTTACGGACACACCACACCTTACTACTGGGTCGTGTTCCGTAGTATTCCCGAACTTTTGTGTTCGCAGGGGTGCATCTCAAAAATGTAAATTCATCGGACACAATAGAATAGATGGGTCTTCCGGGCTTGTAATGACAAATGTAGCTTGAACTACAAAAGATCGAGATTCGATCGCTCGAACCCCGATTATCACCTTATTGAGAAAGAGAGAATCACCGTATATCCAGAAGATCCGATAGATCGGTTGATTCTCATAAAGCTTGATATATTTTTATAAATTGTATTGAGAAGCGATCGCCGACCCATCGATAAATCGACTCACGTATATACTGGGTTCGAGAGTCAGCGATGCGAGATCGGGGGGAGTGCCTTTTCAGCTTAAACGGCAAGTTTTGGAAACGCGATCGCCATAGGGAACGACACCGTGATAAACCGTCGCTGATGGGGAAGACTGGCCGGTGTGGAGGTGCAACCAACCGCGACGGATGGCGTAAAACAAGCGAGACGCAACGACCCGATCTTCAGTACTCGAAATCTTTTTGAGGGCGTCGTTCAACTCGTCTAGACCGATCGAGCCGGTGTTCCAGGCTGCGATAAAGACATCGTACGGGGTAGATGTGTCGAAAGAGATGGCAGGCATGAGGGGTTGACGCTCGCATGAAACGATTGTGTAATCTGTCTCTAACCTAACGGTCGAGCGAGCGACCGACAACGGCAAATCTACAGCCGTATTTTTACGGAAAATCTGGCGATCGAGATAAAAAAACGCGATCGCTACCGTATTTTAAGAGCGATCGCGCTGTATTAGCCTCAATTTTTCCCAAAAACAACCGTCTTTGTACGGAATTCTCAGGCGAAAATCTTCACAATTGGCTCGAATTTTTTGGGCGGTCTTTGACAGAGCGTTACCCCCACCGTCCCGACAATCTGGTCGGCGAAGGTAGCTGTAGTTAAAACTGTCGTAAAAAGCGCAGATCGCTCCCATAGAGGCGACGAATATCGTCCATTTGGTGCAATACCATCGCGAATCGCTCCACGCCGAGACCGGCCGCAAATCCCGTATACACCTCGGGATCGTACCCCACCGCCTTCAACACGTTGGGATCGACGGTTCCGCAGCCGAGAACCTCCAACCAGCTCCCCTTCCACTTCACATCTACTTCCGCACTAGGTTCGGTGAACGGAAAATAACTCGGACGGAAGCGAATTTCCACATCGCCGAAAATTTGGCGAACGAACTCCCGCACCGTTCCCTTCAAATCCGTAAACGTAATCCCCTTATCGATCGCCAGCAGTTCGATTTGATGGAACACCGCCGAGTGAGTCGAATCCACTGTATCGCGGCGGTAGACCCGTCCGGGGGCGACAACGCGCATCGGCGGTTCGTGCTGTTCCATATAGCGAATTTGCACCGACGACGTATGAGTACGTAACAAGCGATCGCCCGGAAGATAGAACGTATCCTGCATATCTCGCGCCGGGTGATCGGCGGGGGTGTTGAGCGCCTCGAAGTTGTAATAATCCGTTTCGATTTCCGGTCCCGTGGCGACGGTATAGCCCAACCCAACAAAAATATCGAGGATGCGATCGATCGTGCTGTTGAGAGGATGGCGGCGACCCTGGGGACGCACCACACCTGGCATCGTCACGTCGAGGGTTTCAGCCTCCAACTGCGCTCGAATTGCAGCCGCTTGCAGATCGTCGCGTTTCGTTTCCAACGCTGTTTGCAGCGCAGTCTTGACCTCGTTAGCCAGCTTACCGATTCGCGGGCGATCGCTGGCGTCGAGCTTACCCATCCCGCCGAGAATTTTCGAGAGTTGCCCTTTCTTCCCGAGATAGCCCACCCGAAAACTCTCGAGAGCCTCGAGACTGTCCGCCGCCGCAATTTCTGCCGTGGCTTGTTGCTGAAGTTCGCTCAGTTGCGTTTCCAAATCCGTCGAAGTTACCGTCATGTCTCCCTTGTCTTCCTTGTCTCCTTGTCTCCTCGGCTCTCCCCCTCTCCCTCTTCCCGGCTAATTATGCCGCGTTCCGTCGGGAACGATCGCCCCGTGCAAATTGGCCGCTGTCAGATGAGCGCCCCACAAATCTGCCCCGGTCAAATTGGCGTAACTCAAATCTGCCCCAGTCAAATCAGCCATTTTTAGATCGGCTTGAGTGAGATCGACACCGCTCAAATTCGCACCGAACAGATTCGCTCCATCTAGTTTAGTCCCTTTCAAAGACGCTCCACTGAGATCGGCTTCACTTAACGAGGCTTGACTCAAAATCGAAGAATTCAAATTAGCCTTACGCAAGTTTGCCTCGTTGAGCGAGACTTCGGGCAAATTCGTATAACTGAGGTTCGCCCCCTCAAAACAAGCGCGAACCAACTCCACCCCTTGCCAGCTCGCGCCCCGCAAATCCGCATCGCGCAAATCCGCATCGTGAAGTTTGACGCCATCGAGTTTCGCCTGACGTAAATTGGCTTTTCGTAAGATCGTCTCGCACAAATCCGCGTTTTCCAAATTCGTTTCTCGCAAATCCGCCTCGAACAAATCCGCTCCGGTCAGGATGGCGTTGCGACAATCGACGCGGTACAAATCCACGTAGCGCATTTCTACCCCGGTCAAATCCGCGCCGTACAAAGACGCTCCCACCAGAGACGCCCCGTTCATGTTGACGTTGGCCAGATCGGCACGAGTCAAATCTGCCCCGCGCAAGTCCGCATCAGTTAGCGATGCCCCAGACAGGATCGCGTCCTTGAGACAGATTTGATACAGGTCAGCTCGACTCAAACGAATGCGTCGGATATCGACACCACTAAAATCTCGTTCGCCTGCGGCGTAGCGATGTATCAGTTCGGCCGCGTCCATATAATCTCGATCGTATTTACCTTGAGCAAATTTATCTTACAGGGTAACGGGTAGTCGGAGATGCTTCTGTTTTTGGCTCTCGAGACAGCCTTACCGATTTTCAACCGTCAGTTCACTATCGATCGCCATCGGTTCGACCGCGTGAAAATGGTCGTAATCGACATAGCGATCGCCGTTAGGCAAAATCGAAATAATATCGACGAAACGGGCATTCCAGCGCAAATCGTCGGCAGTGTAGAACTTACTGGCGTGAATGGTTTGGGAGAGAGTTTCGTCTAATCCGGTCATCATCACGACAACTTGCGTGTCGAGTTCGGCTAAAAACGACGGCGACTTACCAAACAGCGGACTCGATTCGTCGATCGGGTGCATCAGCGTCATCGACAACGAGAAAAAGGGCGTTTCCGATCGCACCAAATTCAAATCGTGTAACCGCCGCATAGCGTGGCCTTCCTCTGTCGTTTCCGGAAGCAACACGCTGACGCGAAACTGAGATTCGACGATAAAATTCCCCCGTCGGTTAGCCGCGCGAAACATCAGCGTCGGAATTCCCCGATAGGGACAGACGACCGCCACTTGACTGAACAGCACGCGCGCGCTCGGTAGCGTAAAGCGGGCGAACATCAACCCCGTCGCCATCGCCACGCCCAACAATCCCACCAACACCTCGATCGCCACCAGTAAATGAGTCACGAGACTTTGCGGGTACATTGCCCCGTAGCCGATGGTGGCCATCGTCTGCACGCTGAAGAAAAAGGCATCGGAAAACGACCCCGGTTCGGCGTTGGCGATACCGTTGCCGTCCAAGAGGACGTAAGCCGTAGCAAACAGCAGGTTGACCACCAGATAGGTGGCAGCCACCAGTCCTAAAAAGCCCCACCACGACAAACTCAACAGCCAGTGATACAAATCGCTCCAATCGAAGCCGGGAATTCCCGTTTCGATGAGGCGGTATTTTCCAATCCGACTGACGAGAATACGGGTTTTTCGAGGGCGCGGCCGTTGGCGTTTCGGTTTGCGAAAAAGCGTCTTCATGAGGTAGGTTCGAGAGTTGCGATCGATCGGTTTGTTCCACTCTTCTCAAGTTCTACCGCGTTTTCAAGATCGCGACAGAATCCCGAGAGGCCCTTGCGACCTCAACTCAAAAAGGGGAGGTTTCGACACTCCCCTTTTTTGGCGATCGCCGTGCGATCGCGAATTGCTCGATCGCACAGTGCTTAAACCGTGCCACCTGCGGCTTGCAACAACGCCCGAGCGCGTTTTAGGGCTTGTTTGGCTTGAATTTGTTCGACGCGAGCCGCCGAGACCGACGCTTCAACGCGTTGGAGGGCTTTATCGTAGTTTTCCTGAGCCGTTTGGCGATCGATACTGTCGCCCCGTTCGGCACCGTTGACGAGGATCGTGACCAAATCGCTTTCGACTTCAGCGAATCCACCCATCAGCGCGATCGGCACCCACTCTTTACCGGGGCGCACGCGCATCACGCCCGTATCGAGGGCGCTCAACAACGGAGCGTGACCGCTGAGAATACCGAGCTGTCCGGTCGTACTCGGTAAAATCACTTCTTCGGCTTCCGCATCCCAAACCGTTTTATCCGGTGCGATAACGCGAACTTGTAAAGTCATAAATTTATGTTCGGCAATTTTTTTGGCGTGGTAAATCGTTAACCGTGACAAAGCAGTCGCTTTCGACCTCAACCCCTCTTCCGTTAAGTGGAAGAGGAGCGAGGAGAAGCCATCCGCGCAACCTACTGCGCTTCTGCTTTGAGTTTGTCAGCTTTGGCTTTCGCTTGGCTGATATCGCCGACCAGGTAGAACGCTTGTTCGGGCAGGTCGTCGAGTTCGCCGTTGAGAATCATTTGGAAGCCTTTGATGGTGTCTTCGAGCTTCACGTACTGACCCGGCGATCCCGTGAACACTTCCGCCACGAAGAACGGCTGAGACAGGAAACGCTCGATCTTACGAGCGCGAGCCACCGTCAAACGGTCGTCTTCAGACAGTTCGTCGAGACCCAAAATGGCGATGATGTCTTGCAGTTCTTTGTACCGTTGCAGCGTTGCTTGAACGGCGCGAGCGGTGCCGTAGTGTTCGTCGCCGACGATTTCCGGTTGCAGCATCGTCGAGGTGGAGTTGAGGGGATCGACCGCCGGGTAAATCCCTTTGGACGCCAGCGCACGAGACAACACGGTGGTCGCGTCTAAGTGAGCGAAGGTCGTGGCCGGAGCGGGGTCGGTCAAGTCGTCCGCCGGGACGTAAACTGCTTGAATCGAGGTAATCGATCCTTCAGTGGTGGAGGTAATGCGCTCTTGCAGTTCGCCCATTTCCGTCCCCAGGGTGGGCTGGTATCCCACCGCAGAAGGCATCCGACCCAGCAGTGCCGACACCTCGGAACCGGCTTGTACGAAGCGGAAGATGTTATCGATAAACAGCAACACGTCCTGTTTGGACACGTCGCGGAAGTATTCAGCCATCGTCAGAGCCGACAGACCGACACGCATCCGCGCACCGGGGGGTTCGTTCATCTGACCGTAGACGAGGGCGACTTTGGAGTTTTCTAGGTTTTCTTCGTCGATAACCCCAGACTCCATCATTTCGTTATAAAGGTCGTTTCCTTCACGGGTGCGTTCGCCCACACCGCCGAACACGGACACGCCACCGTGAGCTTTGGCGATGTTGTTGATCAGTTCCATGATGATGACGGTTTTACCCACGCCAGCACCGCCGAACAGACCCACTTTTCCGCCGCGACGGTAGGGAGCCAGCAGGTCGACCACTTTAATCCCCGTTTCTTGAATGGAGGGTTTGGTCTCCAGTTCGGTGAGTTTGGGGGCTTCGCGGTGGATGGGAGAGGTTTCTTGGGTGGGAACGTCACCTTTTCGGTCGACGGGTTCGCCGAGGACGTTGAAGATGCGGCCCAAGGTGGCTTTCCCGACGGGAACGCTAATGGCAGCTCCGGTATCGACGACTTCCATGCCGCGCACTAAGCCGTCCGTGGAACTCATCGCAACGGCGCGAACTTGGTGGTCGCCCAGAAGTTGCTGAACTTCGCAGGTCAAAGAAATCTCTTTACCTGCTTCGTTGGTACCTTCGATTTTCAGGGCGTTGTAAATCTCCGGCAATTGACCGCTCGGGAACTTGGCGTCCACAACGGGGCCGATGATTTGAGTAATGTAGCCAGTATTGGTTTTTTCTGCCGTGGTGACCATGCTTGTATATGTGATTCGTCTGTCAAGAAGGGGGTGGCAGTATTACAGACTGTTAAAATATGCCATCTTAAAGACTACCACCTTTAATGCGACCAGTCGTCCGTTATCCGTTACCAGGGGGAAGTTTATCAGACTCTGGGAACGCTCGGGAGAAGTCTTTTCGGGAGACTCGGTCGTGTTAAGGTCGAAATTCGATCGCAGCGATCGCAATGGTTCGGGAGCTAGATGTAAGATGAGTCAGACGACGACACTGCAACCGTTAACGGCTCAGCCGCTGACGCCGGAAAATTTTCGTCCCTACGGTCAGGCAATTTTTGCTAGTGAGGACGGGAAGCCGTTCGACGAGACGGACGCTCGACTGGATCTGGCTCGGGGAACGCCTCGGTTTTATATTATGCGGTTGCGCGATCGCGGGCTTCGCTTCGATCGCATTACCCGCCACGTTCGCTGTACGCAATGTTTGGGGTCGTTGGGGGGCAAATCCTGGGCGATCGCGGTGGCACCGCCGAGTGCGGACGATCGCCCCGATCGCGATCGCTTGGCGGCGTTTCTCGTACCGGGAAACTGTTTTATTAAACTCGAGGCGGGAACTTGGCACGCCGGTCCCTATTTCGAGGCCGAGGCGATGGAATTTTATAACCTGGAACTGAGCGATACGAACGTCACCGACCACTTTACCTACAATTTCCGCGATCGCGATGGGTTGGAATTCGAGATCGTGATGGATGCGTCAGAATGAATCAAACACCGACAGACTCCAAAGCGGTTGTCGAAATTACGGCGAAACTCCTCGATTTATCGATTTCAGAGGAACAGATGCCCGGTGTCGTTGAAAATTTCGAGACGTTGCAACAGGTGGCGCAAGCGGTGATGGCGTTTCCCCTGCCTGAAGACATTGAAATATCGCCTAAATTCGAGCCATGAGTTTCGATCTCGATACCGCCGACGCGATCGCCACCGCCGAAGCGGTAAAACAGGGAACGGTATCGGCGACAGAGGCGGTTCGCGCCGCCCTCGATCGCATCGATCGCGCCGATTCGTCACTGAATTGTTTTACGACGGTGTTGGGCGATCGCGCTTTGCAGCAAGCGAACGAGATCGATCGCCAACGGGCAAACGGCGAACGTCTCGGCTCTCTGACGGGGGTTCCCTTCGCCGTCAAAAACCTCTTCGATGTCGAAGGTCTCACCACCCTGGCCGGGTCGAAACTGTACGCCAGCCGTCCCCCTGCCTCTGTTAACGCCACCGCCATTACGCGCCTACAACGAGCCGGGGCGATCTTGCTGGGAACCCTCAACATGGACGAGTTTGCCTACGGCTTCGTCACGGAAAACCACCACTACGGAGCGACGCGCAATCCCCACGACTTAACGCGCATCGCGGGGGGATCGTCTGGCGGTTCGGCGGCGGCGGTGGCTGGGGGGTTGGTTCCTCTGACTCTCGGCTCGGATACGAACGGTTCGATTCGCGTTCCGGCGGCCTTGTGTGGCGCGTTCGGCTTGAAACCGACTTACGGGCGACTGTCGCGGGCGGGAACGGTTCTGTTTTCGGGAAGCTTGGACTGTATCGGTCCGTTTGGGCGATCGACGCGAGATCTGGCGGCGGCCTTCGATGTTCTGCAAGGTGCCGATCCGCGCGATGCCCTGTGTACGACACGGGCGATCGCTCCCGTCTCGCCGCTTCTCCAGCCCGAAATCGACGGTATTCGCATCGCCGTTTTGGGGGACTATTTTTCTAAAAATGCGAAAACAGAGGCGTTAGACGCCGTCTTAGCTATCGCTAACGCCCTAAACGCGACTGAGGTGGTATCGATTCCCGAAGCAGCTCGCGCGAGGGCAGCAGCCTATCTCATCACCGCCAGCGAAGGCAGCAACCTCCATTTAGACGACTTGCGATCGCAGGCCGACGAGTTCGATCCCGCAACGCGCGATCGCTTCCTGGCTGGAGCGTTAATCCCCGCGAACTGGTATCTGCAAGCGCAACGGTTCCGAACCTGGTATCGCGATCGCCTGCGCGAGCTGTTCCAACACGTCGATGTTCTCCTAGCACCTTCGACGCCTTGCGTTGCGCCGCATTTGGGACAGAAAACGATGGTTCTCGACGGTCGAGACATCCTCGTGCGCCCTCATCTGGGACTGTTTACCCAGCCGATTTCATTCGCCGGACTGCCCGTCCTCAACGTTCCCGTCCGCCGTCCGACGGGTTTACCCCTCGGCGTGCAGCTTATCGCCGCACCTTACAACGAAATTTTTCTTTTTCGCGTCGCCGCCTTTCTCGAAGGACGCAAATCGATCGCGGCGGTTGCCCCTTCCGGTAACGACGGCGCAGCTTGAGCGTTCACCGCACTGAGGGTTTCCAAGGCTGCCTCTCGAACCACCGGCTCGAGTTGTCGCGACAGCAACACCCGGCAACACTCCCCAATCGTCCGACGTTCGCCTACATCGACCGTTCCCCCTGTCACCCAGCGTTCGAGTTGTCGCAACGCCACCAGTTGTTTGAGGGGGTCGTTTTCACTGAGGCGATCGAGGGTTGCGTTGACGTTGACCCCTTCGCGTCCTAACACGCGACTGAGGGTTTGCCAGGTTAACAGCAGTAAAATACCCAGCGTCGCCAATCCTTGCAAAATCGAACCGCCAGCCATCCAGCGATTTTCCGCCGTTGCCCAAATTTCAGCGGCCATGTAGGTGGAAACCGTGGACAGTCCCCCACCGACAACCGCCACCGTGATGGGACGGTTTAAGTCGGACAGCCAACGGCGCACGTCGGCCCAGCGCACTGTCCAAGAAGACTGAGACAGCAGATAAGCCCCCACTGTCACGGACATTCCGATTCCCGTGGCCAGGAAAAGTTTCCAATTCCATACCAGCATCGTCGCGGCGAGAACGGCAGCCAACACCCAACCTCCCCATTCTCGTAAGTGGTTTGGGGATTTTCGACGAGACGCGCGGCGCGGCGGTGGCGGTTGCACGAACGCTCGCACGCTGTCTAGAAGTTGTCGTGAATAGGACGCTCGGGCCACGGGACTTGGGTTTGAAGAATTTCCGATAGAGTATAGAGCTTCTAATTTATCACCTTTTGCGGGTTTGAGGACTGTACCCTAGATTTGACACTCTCCAGCTATCGCGGCATGGAGATTCTTTGGTCTAAGGGGATCCTACGCTTAACCCCTCATCCCCCCAACCTCCCTTAGCAAGGGGGGCTACGGGGGGATGCCTGACGGCTGCAAGTCCACGTTGCCTTACTACCTGGGCGGCGGCTACATCTCTACCTGTGTTTCCTTGACACACAATTTTCCGTAGGTTGTTACCTGTCCATCCCTGTTAGCAAAATATGCAAAAATCCGGCAATAGATACCTTCTTCTCGAAATTGCCAATCGTACATCACCGTTTCTCCTAGCCATGTCGGTTCTCCTAATTCCCGTGTAATGTATTGTAAAGCCGCTTGAGCGTTCATTCCTACTTCTAAGCGTTCTTGTAGTTTCTTAAACTCAGCCGGAGCAGCTATAATGGCGTCACACTCGCCATTTTCTCTACAGTCTATGGATTCGCCAATGGTCAAATCCTCCAACTCGTTATTTGAAAATGTGGCGCTTAACGTAGAAGTATTCTCAGCTATCCAAGTGTAGGAAGAAGATAGATAATCTAGTTTTCCCGGACGACCGATGAGGGTAGCAATGTCATCGTATCTCATACCGGATTTGAGTTGTTGGTAATACTCTGAAACACGAGCGCTGAGAGGAGTTTCTTCATCAGCAGTGAGAAGCGGGAAATCTGATGGGTCTGGGTTTAAAGAACAGTATTGGGCTTTTTGTTCTTCACTCAATCCTGTAGTAGAGAGTTGTTGGAGGCGATCGCGATATTCTCCCAGTGTATTCTGACTGTTAGGATAATCTGAGATGACATTATCGAGAATCGCGATCGCACCGTCCCAATCCTCAATACAAATAGCCTGATTTAATTGTGCCGTGGTATCTTGGGCTTGACTGGGTAATCCGATGCAACTGAGTAGTCCCCCCATTAAAACTGCCCCACAGTATCGTTTTGGATTCACAACTATTCCTCAAAAATCGACGACTTTGCTATCTACAATCTGAGCTTTATCAATTCCACTTTATTGCCTTGTCGTCGTCAGGATCAGTATTTTTTCGACATTCTGCTCCTGCACGAATTGACAAATATTCTAACTGGTTATCAGAAAACTGAGCATACAAGCTCACTCGATCGTTCCAAGTGTAGGAAGATTGACATCCTCACCGCCCTGGAAGGACTGCGATCGCCCAAACCGTTCGGCTGACGCTCACGGCGAAGCCCTGCTGAAGGGGGACAGCAGAGACTTCTGTGAGAAACTGCGAGAAACTGCAACGCCTCTTCTTGTGCGTCAGCATCTTCGAGGTTTCGCGATACCCTAGGGTCAGCGCATCTTAACAAAGGTTGACAAGCCGCCTATATCATGAGTTGCTTGCCTAGCAAAGAATTGACCTATTTTTAGGTTCCCATGAGAGCCTAAATTGTTAAGATGAGCAGCTCTTTGTCTTTACAAAAATCCATGTATTTTGGGTAAAAGTGAAGGCAGCGATCGCACTGGAAAGCAAGTTTTACGCCCGATCGGGAGTCAATACACATCTATAGCAGTCCCAAATGAGTCGTCAAAAATTAAAACACCCAAAAAAATCTGATTCCCCGTTTCCGATTCCCTTTTTGTCTCAATTTTGTTACACAACTGATTTAGGGTTGCGATATGACTAAAAATCTGTAAATTTTAATACATATTTATATGAACTTACCCTGGATTTTTACCTCGAGAAACGCTAAGTAAAAAATCGCACCCTGAGTTCGTGTGGTATTCGATCGAAACAGGGTGCATCTCAATGGATGTAAAAACACGAAGCTTAGGGTAGGTTGAACTTCGGCAACGCTGCCGTCCATGGGTGGAACGGAGTGGAACCCAACAGCCGCTCGGAAAGCGTCGATCGGTGCGTAGCACTATCGAGTACGAAAGCTCGTATCCGATAAACTTACATTTTTGAGATGCACTCTCGAAATACGATTAATTCTCGCTTTTGTAAATTGACCACCCAATACTCGGAAATTCCTGCCGATCCGTCAATTCGAGTTTTACTTTCGAGGTCTTTTCTCAGACTCGATTCGGCGTATTCTAACGACCCAGAAAATGTTTTCGGAATAGGGATGATGCTCTCGATAAGAGACTTACATTGAGTAGGGGGACGATGGATATCCCGGCGGCATTGGATGACCTCCCATCATCCCCGGATGCGGCATCGGATGACCTCCCATCATCCCCGGATGTGGTATTGGATGACCTCCCATCATCCCCGGGTGCGGCATTGGATGACCTCCCATCATCCCCGGGTGCGGCATCGGATGACCTCCCATCATCCCCGGTTGCGGCATCGGATGACCTCCCATCATCCCCGGTTGCGGATATCCCAGCGGCATCGGGTAGCCTCCTGGTACACAGGGGTAGGGATATCCCGGCGGCATCGGATAGCCCCACGGTGCGGGTATGCATGGCATGGGAGTCGGATAGACATAGACGGGAACGCAACAAGGACAAGTAGTGTGCTTTGTTTCCTCCGTTCCATTCTCCTTTCCTTTTGCTTTAGTCGCACAAACAACATCAGCTAAAATATCCGCAAAGCCGCCGATCGCATTCTTAGAAGTAAACGGCTTACCTCCAGTTTCATTGGCAACACGAGCATATTCCTTCTCCATCTCTGGAGTTCCACCAGTTCCGAGATAGGTAAAGACCGTCACATTTTTTTTCTTGGCTGTGGCAATAGCGCTAGTGGCAGCCTTTTTGTCCTCTTCGTCAACGCTACCTCCACCTGTTTTTAGGGCATCATCGCTCAGGTAAAGAATCGTTCGCAATGCATCAGTCCGCCAATCAAAGAAATTACAGATATCTTCAATAGAAGGAGCACCATCCTCTTGAGGAAGTCCCTTCTTGATTGGATCTCCCTGTTTGGCAGCTTTAAGGCTTGATTCAGGAACTCCAACCTCCCGGGTCAGATAATCCCGGAGACTCATATCAAATTTGGTACCTGGCCAGGTACCTTCAACTCCGAGTTGCTTCACTCTAAGATCGTTGGGACACTTGGCAGCAACTCGATCGGCGGCAGTTTGGGTTGCCTTATCTAGAGCCTGTGCTTCATCGCTCATTGACCCGCTAGTGTCAATGAGAACCACTAGATCGACTTTCACTTTATCAGCCATAATTCAAGACCTCTTGTTAGCAGACCTCCCCAGATCGCGAGATGAAGCCAAGCTCTTGCCAGAACTTCATCTCATTATTCAGGAGCGGTCTAGTGACTTTTTCTTCGCTATAAATGAACCCAATTGGATCGGGGCAACTCATCCGAATCAACAACAAGAACGCGGATAAGCAGGCGGACAGGGGTAAGCCGGGGGATACGAGTAGCAAGAAGGCGGATACTGCTTAGCAGGCGGTGGACACGAGCAGTAATGAGGAGGTGGATACTGCTGAGCTGGGGGATAGGGGGAGTAAGCCGGGGGATAGCAAGGCGTCGGGGGATAGGGGTAAGCCGGGGGATACGGCTGAACCGGCGGATAGGGGTAAGCTGGCGGACAGACTGGCACCAGGTAGTAGCATACCTTGTTTTCCGGTTTGGGTTTTTTGGTCTTTGGCGGAGGTACAGGAACCTCCACTAACTTCGCGATGATGATGGCTTCATTATCCTCTCCTTCCTTGGTGGTAAACTTGGTTTGTCGGGCTTTGGTAGCTGTGTTAAGGAACCCTTGAATAACAACCTTATATTCTTTGTCATCAATTTTTAAGGTACCCACAACATCTATCTTAGGGATAGCCACGAGATCGGGTCCTATATTTGTGTCCGGATCGTTGGGTGTTTCGTCGTGTTCAAATTGGAGATTGAACTGCCCTTTAATGGGATTCTTTGCAATTGTCACCTCCACATGTAAGGTGGCCTTAGCCAGGTTATTATCTCCGGTAATGGTGTAATTGAGATGGTGAAACGTTCCTAGTTCAAAGTCTGTACCGTCTAGAGGAATATTCGTAGATTTGCTTCCTTCAAAAACATACGAACTTTGCTTCAAATCTGGATTGAAGTCTTTAGTTGGGTTGTTTCCTTTAGAGGGTTTCCCCCAACTGATTTGATTGGTATTGAGTCCTGTTAGATCGGTAACATCTGGAGTTCCCTTGACGCCAATAGCGCCGATCCAAGTACCAGAAGTCGTTGCAGTTGCCATATTCTTCCTCCTTTATATCTACAGAATCAAGATTGCCAATCTGCCAAACCCAAAAGCCTGAATTCAAGCAAGGGATGGGAGATGTTCAGAGTTTAATTTCGATCGCAAATATCGATCGAACAGTGCTATTAGACCTAACTACGGTTTAGCCAGTTAAGGCCACATGAATCATGAGCTACCTTTCGGTTTCTCCGTTTCAGGCGGACAGGGGCCTGGCATCAAGACATAGGAATAAGGCATCGAATACGAATAAGCGGGTGGACAGGGATAACCCCCTGCATAGGGATAACCCCCTGCATAGGGATAACCCGGAGAGCAGGGATAGCCCCCTGCATAGGGATAACCCCCTGCATAGGGATAACCCGGAGAACAGGGATAGCCCCCTGTGTAGGGATAAGCGGGCGGACAGACTAGCACGGTATAGCCTCCTGGCTGCGGTTGTATGGGTTTTTCGGGGTCAGGTTTGCCGGGGTCGGGTTTGCCGGGATCGGGTTTTTCAGGTGTCATAATTTTTAATTTCCCCATTAATGTAGCGACATTATCCTTTTCTTCAGCGGTGACAAACTTTTGGCGTTGGGTGTTGCCATCTTTGTCGAAAAAGCCTTCAAAAGAAAGTTCGTATTTTTTGCCATTAATTTCTACAGCCTCGATAACTTCTAGGTTGGAAATAGAAACAACATCGGGTTCTCCTATAGATTTTTCTGGATCTGGTGTTTCGTCATGTTCAAACTTGAGATTAAACGCTCCTTTGACAGTTCCTTGAAATTCGATTTTTAGCGTAGCAGCAGCCAAAGAATTGCCATCAATTATTTTGTAATTGAGATGTTTGAATTCTCCTAGTTCAAAGGGGGAATCCGTAGGAATTTCTACAGAGCTTTTTCCTTCAAAAACATAGGAACTTGGCTTATCACCCTTGATAAAGGGTTTTCCCCAGCTAATTTGCTTCGTCTTAAGACCTATCAGCTCAGTAATAGGTTTAGACGAATCGCTACCCGTCGCCGCGTCCCAAGTTCCAACAATACTTGCAGATACCATGCCTTTTGTCCTTTACCAATGCGAGGTTTTATGTGATTGCAAAAAGAGGCTAGAGAACCCCTGCCTGGAGGGTAAACTCTCCCGCTCCACGGTAAGAATCAACGAGGATCAAATATTCTCCAGGGTCTACCGCAGTCAGGTGAACCTCTTCATCCGCAGAGCTGGTATAGCCCCGGTAGTCAAATTCCCTGGGGGTGGGTTTTGCTTCCCGCCGCAGGTACACATCAAAATCTACCCCTGACGGCCCGTCCAACTTCAGGATGATGGGTTTGTCCACACTGATACGAAACAGGGTAGAGTCGTTGGTCTTATTCAAGCGACCTGAGAGCTTTCCTCCGATTGGGAGTTCCTGAATATCCAGCCGATCCAACGCCCCCAAGATAGAAGCCACATCGATCGCACCGTAGCCGTGGTTGTAGTCGAATCCAGTTGCCCCTAAATCTTCAGTAGTTCGGCGCAACAACTCCCGCAATTGAGTCGGAGGGAGATCTGTGGGAGACTTGAAGCTCCGAATTGCGGCAACGACCCCAGCGGCAACTGGACAGGCGGCCGAAGTTCCCGAATCGGGACTTCCCGCCCCGAAGGCTTCCGAACCTGAAAAGTGGGTATAGGCACAAAGGTCGGGTTTCTTGGAATCAAGACGCCCAGGTCCTTGAGAGGAATAACCCACTCGGGATTTGTTAATATCAATTCCAGCGATGCAAAGGACACTGGGATGAGAATTAGCTCCATATATGGGTCTGTTCGTGACTCCTTTACATCGCGGATCGGGACAGTCTGCACCACAATTACCGGCAGCAAAGAGAATGTCAGCACCAGCATCCTCCAAACTTTCCACGGTAATGTTGAAAGGATGGTGAGGATTGTCGCTGTAATTCCCCGGATGTCCCACCGGAAAATCCCAGGATGGATGATACATCCCCCAACTGTTATTAACGACCAGAGCCGGTTTGGGTTCTGGGGCAGCTGAAAGCAAATCGCGCAGTTGGCTGAATGCCCTGATTGCATCACTCAGGAAACCGTCCATTTTTGACCCTCCCGATCGCGTCGATTGCAGGAGAGCATAATCGAGGAGGGTGCAATTTGGAGCGGCAATGCACACATCAAAGGCACACATCGTTCCATGACCGACTCGGGCATTTCCTGGGGGAACGCTTGGATTTGGAGTCCAACTCTTGCTGGCATCTAATTTCGGCGTTTTTCCCTTGCTTTTCAGGTGGGCCAGATTGATGCCGGTATCGACGATCGCCACCATAACGTTAGAACCATCCATGCCTTTAGCGTGGAGTTGCAGCACTTTGAGTAAGTTTTCAACAGTCTGGTCGTTGCCAACCGGAGGACCGCCGCAAACAATAATCGGTTCGATTTGCGGATCTGCAAACACTCCCACCCCGTCGTCATCCCGTTCGACAGCATCCATTAACCGAGCCAGGGCGTCTTCGCTTTCCACTTCTCCCCGAACCAGGTAGGTCGAAACTTCCGGTTGGGTATCAAATCTGTACAACCGTCCTACCTCCATTGCTCCAACAGCCTCCCGAGGCTGCTTGTCAGGTAATTGAACGGGCATATAGTTAGCGTCAAACGAGAACCCTTCAGAAGATATAGGCAAGTAATAGGGAACCATATTCATGCCCATGCTAGCTTCAGCAATTTCAGGGTTATGACGCATCTGGATTAATACACGCATTTTCTTCTCTCCTTATTCAATAGATTCATCGATCGCTTCTATTTTGGGATCTCCATAGACTCCCTTGACGGCTGGCTGAATCGACATTAGCTGCTCTACATCCATATCTCCCGATACACGTATAACGTAGAGCTGTCGCTTGGGACTGATGAGAACTAAACCATATTCTTCATCGATTTCTAACTCATTAATCCCCGGAAGCTGTTTGACATATTCTAATGAGTTGTTCTTGGCTTGAAGTTCGAGTGTAATCAATAAATTTTGCATGAGTATTGAATTTTTTGAATCTCTGAACTTGGAGTAATTCTAGAGGATAATTGGCTTAAAATTTACTTTGAAATTCTATGATTTGTCAGGTAGAGCAAACTAAAAGCAGAATCTACAGATCGTTCTGGATTATCTAAACAGCTTAGGTATAAGTCGGTATAGTTACCCCACCATCTAATAACGCACTCTTTGCTACTTTCTCCAATGGGAGTTACCAGAGCTTGAGTGGTTTGGGTAGGAGGCAAATTGGGTAATCTAGCGATATAATTTCCGGCTGAACTGCGTTGAACACTGTTCGCAACTCCCTGAGTATTGAGTTGATGGACCTGGGAGGGGGTATAGGTAATGAATCCTCCATGATGTTGCTCGTCAGACTCCGATTGTCCCAGTTGCACATCAGACATATAGCTAAACGTGAACTGACTGTCAGCTAACTGGCCGTTGGGGTGAAAACAGTTAACTTCAATAACAAGATTGCTGCCGTCATGTGTCCAGCCTTTCACTTTTGCTAAGCGTTTTGCAGAAATGGGGCTGCAAGCAGTTGCTAAAACTACTCCATTAAATTGCGACAGACCGGGTAGTTCGATTTGGTAGACCCCAGTGTCTAAGCGGCATACTTTGTTTAAGAATCCTTTGGAATTCCATTGGCGTTCTTTGTTGGGAGTATAGTAGTCGTCTGTTGGTCGATCCGCCCATAAATAAGCACCTTCTCTTTGAGATTTTTGACGAGATTCTTTATAAAAAAGTAAAGTAAATAGACCATCGGTTAAGAAACCATTTTTAAAGCAATAGACTTGAATTCTTTGGGTCGTTCCAGCCGGACCCCAAAAGTTCACTTGACAAGAATGGTTGCTGTTGCCATAGGGCGAAACGTGAACGATTCCCCGACTTGTTGCCAAGCCAGGTAGATCGACAAGGTACTGTCCTGTTCCTTGACAGAAAATTCTGTTGCAATCGTTGCGGTTGTAATAAGAGTTGTATTGAGCGAACGGGTGAGGTACGTAGGAGGGAACTCTGACTTGATTAGCCCATACCCATGCTTTTGCAGATTTTACAAGTTCGCCAGTGTCATCATCATCGTTATACTCAAATTCGCTTTCGATTGGAATGTCGCTGTCGGACATATAAGTAAACGTGAACTGACTATCGGCTAGGTTTTCGTGGGCATCAAAACAATTGATGTCAACAATGAGATTGTTACCGTCGTATTTCCAATTTTTCACTTTTGCCGTGCGTTGGGACTCAGGAGAATCACAGGCAGTTGCTAAAAATACTCCGCTAGATTGTGACATTTCAGGTATTTCAATTTGATAAACTCCCGTTTTTAAGTGACGCACTGTATTGGATACTCCTTTAGAGTTCCATTGACATTTTTTGTTAGGTATATATTCGTCATCTGTCGGTCGATCTGCCCATAGATAAGCGCCATCCCTTTCTGTTTTTTTACGAGACTCTTTATAAAAAAGCAATGTAAATCGACCATCGAACGGATGACCGTCTTTAAAACAACAGACTTTAATCTTTTTGGTCGTTCCAGATGTTTCCCAAGAGGCGAGCTGACAGGAATGATTGGTATTGCCATAGGGAGCAACATGGATAATTCCATTTTTTTTCCCTAACCCAGGAAGTTCTACTGTGTATTGTCCTGTTCCTTGATGAGTGATGGTGTTGGCATCGTTTCTGTTGCGATAAGAGTTATATTGATAGCAACTAGAAGGTTTATAAGAAGCAATGGTGGGCTGGTGAGCCCACACCCATGCTTTTGCATATTTCACCAGCTTGTCAACTGATTCAGCTGTCCACGGACGTAAGTTAATTCCCTCATTAATTATGCTAGTTAGAGGTACTTCAGATTGCTCCCAAGTTGCGCCGTTGATAGTGCCATTATTTCCGTTTGCAGTTTTGTCTTGGGCGATATTACTAGAACCTTCATTTAAGGGCCAATAGCCAACCAGTCCAGGTTCATCTCCCCTAAGTCGGTAGTTCATGGATTGTTCGATCTCGTCTTGGGAACGAATTCGATCCCACAGACGCACTTCAGCGATTTTACCCTTGAAAGTATAGGTTTCATTATTATCTTTGTACATCCCGATCGATAAGTCATTTTCGGGATTATAATTAATGCTGGAACTAGAAATACTTTTGTTCGCTTTGGCTACTCCATCAACATATACTGTCATCTGTTGACCATCGTAAGTTCCAGCAATATGATGCCACTCATTTAGCTTCAATGTATCGACGCCACTACTCAAATACTGAATTCCTTGGGAGGGAATTGTTAAGCCAAAATAGACACCACTCTTACCGTCGAGAAGAATACCATAGCCACTTTCAGTATAACCCGAGTCATAAACGTTAGAGATAATGCCAGTCCATTCTTGATTAGCTATTGCATAAATCCAAGCTTCTAATGTAATATTTTTTTTGATTTTAAATCGATCTTTTTTATCCAAATTTACAAAATTATTTCCGTCAAAGGTAAGAACTGTTTGTGATTTAACCATTGTTTAAATAAACTCCTACATAAAAGAGGACATCAATCTTGAATCACTGACCCATAAGGGCATTTCGACAAATTGATTCTGGTTCAAACTCCAATAGCTGAAACCCTTGATTTTTTTTAGACAGTGAAGCTGCCCAAGATAGCTAAAACTCGTCTGCTGTGGTGTGTTCTCCAAAATTTAGGAGTTACGCACTTCAAGAAATGGAATATAGAGCGTAGGTGGATAGTGGTACAGCACAAGCACTTATCTACTCTTAAAAAGCGTGGCTCTACCGCAGGGCAGACATATCTAAGTTTGGCTTGAAAGGAATCGCCTTGATGTGAATTGCCTGCCAATCCAGATTGTCTCGCTCAACTCGAGCGTCAACAATCCTCTCGGATTTCAATCTCTTATTAATAAGCAGTTGTTCATGAAACTAATGAGAGGCTTGCTGAGAATCGAAACAAGATGTGTTTGCCCTGCACCTGAATTTCAATTGCTTATCAATAAGCGATAAACAGGTAGCGACTGTTCGAGCGACCGATCGAATGGTTAGACCACTGTAATATACGGATCCCAATTAAATTGATAGCGTTTTCCGTTCGGATCTTTGACGCTAAAACTGACCCAATAGGCGTCTTTCCCACTCCCAGGGAGCTGGGTAATCATGGTTTGCCAGGTATCGGTATTGCCTAACTCAAACGGGGGAAACCCAGTATCAACGCTAGAAAAGCCATCGATATCCACTTGATATTCTCGATCGTCGGTAAGACTTACGGCTCGCCACTTGACGGTATCACCTTGCTTAACTTTGATGGATAAATCGTCGCTGGCTTGACTAGCAAGAACGTCATCTTGCTTTGCAATCATGCGCGCATACGGATGTAGTTGTGTATGGTTAAGAGTTTGACGACTCTTTGCGGCGGCTGGATATTTTTTAACGAGTGATTCCGCGTCAATGACACAGAGGATGTTTATTGTGCTCATTTTGTAAGATACTCCTTTCAAGGATGTCTCTGTCAGCAAAATATTCAGAATGAGTGGATTGTTGAAAGATTTTGGAGTTAGACCGACTCAATCATCAGGATTTTTTCGTCTACGATCGCTCTAGACTTGTTTAAATCTTTTCAGCGATCGCCATCATCACGTCCACCAAGACGCATCGGGATCGAGATGATGTGGACACCCCAAAAAATTGATTCTGGCTTAAACCCCAATGGCTGAAACCTTTGAAGTCTCGTTCGCTATTCTCGATAGCAGAGCTTGTTTCTCAACGCTGAGCGAAGTCGAAGCGTTGAGTCCGAGCGGAGTCTAGGACTCAATAAGCTTGAATGAATCGAGATGCCCATATGCAAGACTGTACTATCTGGGTCGTGCGGGCATTAAGACTACTTAAGTGAAATTGCGGATACTTCCCTGAAGCTTGTTGAAAAATCCGTAATATTACTGAGATAACGCCAAAGTATTGGGAAAACGACAGAAACACTTAGATCTGTATGCCACTTACATAAGTGTCACATACAAGCTTGACTTAAGACAATTAAGTGTTAAACATCATAAATATCGCTGCCGATCGGGACGTTTCCATCGAGACTGAAGGCGATCGCCGCAATATGACTGGCCGTTTCCGTATGGGTAGAGTCATGCATAGTTAGGGCTGGCTGTATAAAACTGAAATGTAGGGCTGGTAAAGGTTTTGAGGATTTTTTCGAGGGGATAGTGCAAGGTTTCCCGATCGAGATGCTCGACGTTTCGACTTCGCTCAGCGGCTCGACTGAACGTTCGGCGATCGCCGATTTCATGAAGAAACGAGAGTTTAAAACGATCGTTGGGCAAGCCCTACGGTATCAGGATTCGCTCTATTCGTCTTTTTCTACAAGTTTCAGTTATCGAAAATTTTGGGTTTGAAACCCCGCCCTTCTAGGGCGGCTTTACAGTACAATGGACGTGAATGGTTAAACTGGCTAACGAAACCCAAGTTAGTAAGTTTGCCTAAAACTCCAATTGAATTGGAATTTTGGCGGTGGGACACACCGTTACAGCCTGTGAAGCGAGTGTAAGACTTGAAGGATCTCGATCCGGAGAGCAACTGCGAAAAACTCGAGAGAGAAGGAAGCAGGAACCCAAATCGCGAGGTTTGGGAATCACCGTCCTTCCAGGGCGGTGAGGATGTCAAGATGACGATCGCGAATTGAAGCCCGATCGCGATGGACGAAATTCCAAATTGCTCCTACGTAATTTGTGGGCTTTTTAGAAAAAGATAAAGTGGGTCTCTTGGACTTATAGTGAAAACCGGGGAAATTACGATCGCCACTTGACAGAAATTGACAGAAATTGAGTGGTATCCCTTATATCACGAGGGTTCTGCCATCGGTAACCCAAGCCTATCACTGCAACACCAAGAGACCCATTGCGATCGAGTTGCGATCGCTCCATTACGGTGCGGGATTGGGATATTTTAAATGTACTGCATCGATTTCAGCTAACATTTCCGGCGTAAATTCAACGTTGACACTATCGAGGTTTTCCTGCAACTGTTCGAGACTTGTCGCCCCAATAATCGTACTGGCGACGAAACTGCGAGAACGCACAAAGGCTAACGCCAGTTGCGTCGGCGACAGTCCGAATTTCTTCGCTAACGCCACGTACTCCCGAGTCGCAGGTTCGACGTTAGGTTTGCTGTAGCGGTTGCCAAACCCTGAAAACAAGGCGACACGAGAGTTTTCTTTGGGGCCTTCGAGGTGTTTTCCGGTGAGGAAGCCGAAGGCGAGGGGACTGTACGCCAGGAGGGGAACGTTTTCCCGATAACTGGTTTCGGCGAGGGTGGTTTCAAATTCCCGGTTGAGGAGGCTATAGGCGTTTTGGATGGAGACGACACGGGGAAGTCCCAGGCTGTCGGCGAGGTGGCAAAACTGACAGACGCCCCAGGGGGTTTCGTTACTTAAGCCTAAATAGCGGATTTTGCCCGCGTCTATCAGGTCTTTAAAAACTTGTAATTGCTCGAGGATGGAAACGGTTTCGCGATCGCTTTTCGGGTCGAAGGACGGTGCGCCAAAGAGGGGAACGTAGCGATCGGGCCAGTGAATTTGATAGAGATCGACGTAATCGGTTTGGAGGCGTTTGAGGCTGTCGTCGATCGCTTTTTCGAGGTTGGGGCGATCGAGTTTTCGGTCTTTCCCCCGAATCCAGGGAATTCGCGAGGTCGGCCCGGCAACTTTTGTCGCAACAATGAGTTTGTTTCGCTGTTGTTTGACTAACCAAGCCCCGATATATTCGCTAGTTCTGCCCTGGGTTTCTGCACGACTGGGAACGGGGTACATTTCGGCGGTATCGATAAAGTTGACGCCGCGATCGATCGCCATATCGAGTTGTTGGTGGGCGTCTTCGATGGTGTTTTGCTGCCCGTAGGTCATGGTTCCCAGGCAGATTTCGGAGACTTGGAGGTCGCTGTTTCCGAGAGGGTTTAATTGCATGAATTTTGGGGGAGAGTCACCACAGAGACACAGAGGACACAGAGGGTTTCAAACAACTTCAATTCCGTACTTGTAAAGGGTTTAAAAAAACACAAAAACTACTTTCTGAATTATTTTTTAATCGAAAAGTGATTTTTGAGATCGAGAAAAAGATAGTTTTTCTAGCCATTGCCACTGTTCTATCTGCGATAAGGTGTCTCGACAAATGAGTTTGGCTTGTAGGGGCGTGATGGTGATGTAGTTGTCGGCGATGGCAGCCATGTCGATGGGAAGTGTATTTTCCCCTTTTTCGTCGTCGATTTCTTCTAGGACTTCTCCGGCTAACCAATAGTAGGTTTTTCCTCGAGGGTCGATGCGTTTTTGAAAAACATCGGTATAGCGACGAACCCCTTGTCTGGCGAGGGTGACGCCTGCGATGCGATCGCTCGGAACCGCCGGAACGTTCACGTTCAACAACATCGGCACTTGGGGAGGGCGATCGCTCAACTGCGCCATAAACGATCGCGCGAACTCCACCGCCGAACCGAATTCCTGAGATGTAAAACTGGTGAGACTGAACGCGATGCTGGGAATCCCTTCGATATAGCCTTCCATCGCCGCCGAAACCGTCCCCGAATACAGAATATCCGTTCCGGTATTCGCACCGTGGTTGATTCCCGCTAACACGAAATCGGGGAAACTGTCTAACAACGCCCCCAACGCGAGTTTAATGCAGTCCGACGGCGTCCCCGAACAAGACCACGCCTTAACCGCCGGGTGAAACATGGCTTGCACGGGTTCGGCGCGAATCGGTTGGTGCATCGTGAGGCTGTGACCCGTTGCCGATCGTTCGCGATCGGGACAAACTACAGTGACGTCGTGTCCGTCTTCGGCCAGAGCGTTGGCCAAACTCCGCACGCCTTTCGCAAAAATGCCGTCGTCGTTACCGATGAGGAGTTTCATACAAATGGGAAAGTGAACGAGAAGCAAATAAGAATCGAATCAGAAGCCCATCAAAGCCGTTGGTATCGCATCCCCGGTAGGTTCGACACCAAGTCCAACAATTCTAGCTGAGCTAAGGAACTCAAGACGATGCCGGCCTCGAGTCCAGACTGTTCGACGATAACATCGAGGGCGGTGGGTTCGCCGGAAATCGCCGCAAACACGCGATCGAGATTCGGCGGTAACTTGGGTTTGGGTTTGGCTGGGGGAACCGTGGCGGGAACGGATTCGGAAACCGTCGGCGTCGCTGGCGTGACATCCACCTGGGGCATTTCTCCCAACATTTCTAGTAAGTGTCCCTCGTCGAGAACCAAGTTCGCCCCCCGCGAGAGCAACCCCAGACATCCCCGCGAGTTGGCGTTGTCCAGGGAACCGGGAACGGCGTAAACGTCGCGGCAGAAGTCGTTGGCGACGTAGGCGGTGATTAACGCCCCGGACTTTTGCGGGGCTTCGGTGACGAGGATCGCGCGACTCAATCCGGCGATGATGCGGTTGCGTTGCGGAAAATGTTTGCGATCGGGTTGGGTTCCGGCGGGATATTCGCTGACGGCTAACCCCGATTGCAAAACTCGTTGGTAGAGCGATCGATTTGCGTGGGGATAGACGACATCGACTCCCGTTCCGAATACGGCGATCGTGCGTCCGCCAGCCTCGAGACAGGCTTTGTGGGCTTCGGCGTCGATTCCAGCGGCGAGTCCCGACACGATGGTAAATCCTCGCTGGCTGAGGACGCGACTGAAGCGGCGCGTCCAGCGTTTGCCGTATTCGGTGGGGTGACGGGTTCCCACGATCGCCACAGTCGGGGTGACGCCTCGATTTTCGTCAGCGTCGGGAACGCCGCGATAGTACAGAATCGGCGGTGGGTTGGGGATTTCTTTGAGTAAGTGAGGGTAGTCGCGATCGCGCAGCGTCCAAAATTGCGGGTTTCGTTCGAGGTGTGTCTCGAACAGCGAGGCGGGATCGAGTTGCGATCGCCCTTCGACGATATCGGCGACTTTTCGCGTTCCCAAACCTTCGACGGTTTGAAGTTCCTCGGGTGAGGCGTGCCAAGCGGCCTCGAGGGAACCGAAGCGATCGTCGAGGCGGCGCAGTAAAATCGAACCGACCCCTCGCACTTGCACCCAAGCCACCCAGTAAGCGCGTTCGTCCATTCACTTTCAGAGGTTAGGTTTCCGACGCCGGATTTTTACGGATTTGGCGTAAATGCTCGAATACGCTTTTATCGCCGATGTCTGAGGGGATGGATTGGGGAATTTTGCGGGCGGCGAAAATAAAAAACAATACTGCCCAAGTTCCGAGTAAAACAGGTTTGGCGTCTTCCGGAAGCCATCCAGTCAGATGTCCCAGCAGCAAAATGGGAATCAGCGGCGTGAGGAATTTCGTCTCGAAGCGATCGAAACAAAAGGCTTCTTTAAAGAAAATGCCCGTTAAGGCGGCGAAGGTAAATCCGATTCCCCAGAGGCTGTTGGGGTAGTCGTACACGGCGAGGGCGAAAGGCTGTTCGCTTTGCAAAATCAGATCGATCGCCGAGGCGAACCCCACCAACCAAAACGCCTGCAACAGACGATGTAATGCCGCCATGTAGATGTGAATCGTCAGCAGGCTGACGCCGAGTGCCAGACAAAACACGATATATAGCGGCGTCACGGCTTCGATCGCACCGGGAATTTTATCTTGCCAGAAGACGATCCCCGTTCCGACGGCGAAACAGAGGGCGGCGACGAGCAATCCGGTACGATAAATGCGGACTTCCCAGCGATCGCGATCGGTGATTTGGTAGGTTCCAAACTGTCCGAAATAGACTTTGGGTTCTAAGTTGGCGTCGTTCATGGTGAGGTTAAGAACGTTTCGGGCGTACAGTCTCGGCTTTATAGAGATTTTAGGTCAACTGAGAAAAGTTCACCAAATTCCGGGGTTTGCCCCGATTCAACAGTTTGCCCGTGCAGTCAAAAATTCTTCTTCGAGTTGGGAACTCGCCCGAATCGACTGACGCAGCCACGCCAGTTGTAAATCTACGCGTTCGCGATCGCCCAGTTGCCAGTTATCGGTTTCGCCGCGCAGTCGCTTTGTCAGTTCGTATAAAGACAGGGCTGCACTGACGGAAATATTGAAACTTTCGCTAAATCCGTACATGGGGATTTTCGCTCGAATGTCGGCGTGGCGGCAAGCGTAGTCTGACAAGCCGCGCAGTTCCGAACCGAACAAAATGGCTGTTTTTTCAGTGACGGGAACGCGATCGATCGTCGTGTCGGGATCGTGCGGCGTCGTGGCGACGAGGGTATAGCCGTTGTCTTTGAGGCGATCGAGACAGGCGGCGGTATTGTTCGTCCGAACGTCGTCGTAGCGATGCAGCGTCAACCAGCGATCGGCCCCCATACTCACTTGGCGATTGGGATCGAATTCGGTGTCTCGTTCGACAATATGCACGTCTTGAATGCCAAAGCCGTCGCAACTGCGTAAGACAGCACTGGCGTTATGGGGTTTGTGAATTCCCTCGAGAACCACGGTCAGCCGTCGCGTGCGCTGGTTTAATACCTCTTGCATTTTTTGCCAGCGAGCGTCGGTGACGAACTGGCTGAGATAGGAAACGAGATCTTTTTTGATGAAAAACTCCATTCAAATATCAAATTGATGTACGTTTTTATTATACTCTAAATGTTAGATTGAAGATATATTATTTGAATTTTTTTTATATTTTTGGATTAACAATAATAAGTAAGAAAATAATTTCGATCGATCTTAAAAAAATCGCAATTACTATTTTGACTAACTTTTTTGTTAATTTCGTAACTGCTTTCGATTCCTTAGATTGCTATCGCGATCGCCAATTAAGTGAAGAGAGTTAGCTCTGGCTGTGTATGACTTCCAGACTTAAAAATATCCTAGCTGCTCTGTCGATCGGAGACAAGCTTGAGTCTTCGATTTAGCTGCTTTTAGGTTTCGCGATCGCTCGAGCCAACCCGTGCATCTCAAAAATCTAAATTTATCAGATCGGAGTCTCTGCACTGAATCGATCTGCTGTTGGGTTTCGCGATCGCTCCATCTATGGGCGGCAGCGTTGCCGAAGTCCAACTTACCTCAAACTCATATTTTTACATACATTGAGATGCACCTAAATTCAACCTACTCCAAACTCATATAGCAGTTCCAAATGAGTCGTCAAAAATTAAAACACCAGAAAAAATATGATTCCCTGTTCCCGATTCCCTGTTCCCGATTCCCTTTTTATCCCAATTTTGTTACACAACTAATTTAGGGTTGCTATAGTTTTACCTAAAGTGAGATGCTCCCTCTATAATGAAATTAGCTGCACTTTAGATAAGAGAAAAATATATGATTGCCGTTCCTCATTACATCGACCCAAAAGAATATCTTGAAATTGAGCGCCAGAGCCAGATTCGACATGAATATCGGCGTGGCTTAGTTTACGCGATGGCTGGCGGTACTGATAATCACGATCGCATCACGTTCAACTTCCTGAAGTTCATTGACGATCGCTTCAGCGATCCCACCAATAGCCGATTTTATTCGGGTAACGTCAAAGTGAATTACCAGGACGAGTTTTACTATTATCCCGATGCTTTCGTAACCTGCGACCTACGGGATCGGAGCGATCGCTACATCAAACGCTACCCCAAACTCATTGCTGAAATCCTTTCACCCAGCACGCAAGCCTTCGATCTCGGTGAAAAATTTAACGATTATCGAAAGCTCGACTCCTTAGAAGAATATGTATTAATTTCCCAGGAGAGCCAGTGCGTCGAATGTCGCCGTCGCACCTCTGAAAATACTTGGGAAACGGTCGTCTATAAAGCAGGCGATCGCGTCTTCCTTAAGAGCCTTGACTTAGAATTTGCGATCGCCGATCTATATCGAGGTCTGGATTAAGTGAAAATCCCCGTAAGTGCGTTTCACAAAACACACCTACGGGGAAAGGGAGAAATTTGAGAATAGTAGAAAAGAGAGAGAAACATTAGGGTGCATCTCACTTTTGCAAAAACATCAGTTTGGGGTGGCAAAATTCCCGATTAGCACTTCCGGTATAAGATCCCCGGCATCTCCAAGATGCCGGGGATCTGGAAATTGAGTGCGCCCAATTCGATGAATCTACATTTTTGAGATGCACCCAAACATTATCTGTTCTCCCCCTCTCCCTTGCTCCCCTCCAAAATCAAGCCGTAGCCGCTTGCTTCTCAGACTCTGGCTTCGCCGAACCTTGCGTTCCCAGTTGAATGAGTTCGATTTTATAACCCGTGGGATCTTCAACAAACGCGATGACTGTCGAACCGTGTTTCATCGGCCCCGGTTCCCGTACGACTTTCCCGCCTCGGTCTTTAATTGCGTCGCAAGTCTTATAAATATCGTCTACGCCGAGGGCGATGTGACCGTAACCGTCGCCGATGTCGTAGCTGTCAACCCCCCAGTTATAGGTCAGTTCGATAACCGAATGGTCGGATTCGTCCCCGTAACCGACGAACGCCAACGTAAACTCACCGCCGGGATAGTCTTTCTGACGCAGGAGTTTCATTCCCAATACGTCGCCGTAAAACTTAAGAGACTCTTCGAGGTTGCCGACTCGGAGCATCGTGTGTAATAGTCGCATGGGTTTTCAATTTCGTCAGATTGCGTTTTTTTTAGAGTAGCGCGATCGCATGGCGATCGGTTCGCAACAACAGTTAACGACGGCGACCTCGATCGCGAGCTTCATCGCTGTCGGCGAGATCCTGACGAACGCGATCGAGACTCCAACCGTCGATGAGCCGTTCGCGGTAGTGACGCAACCCGTCGCGATCGGCGTCTCGCCCTAAAATTTCCCGATACATTTGACGGATGCGATCGCGAGCTTCCTCACTGCGGGCTAAATCTTCCCGAATTTCGCTCAAGGCCATTCCGCGTTCTAATTCCCTAGCGTACTCGCGCAACCCTCTCGAATCTGCGTCGCGTCCCAACACCTCTTGATAGAGTCGGTTCACCGCAGCCCGAGCGCGACTCGACGTATAATCGTCGTCGTCGTCGTCATCGATATACCGTCCCAAACCTCGAGCATCGCGAGTTCGCGCCCCGTCGAGGCGAATTCCCCGTAACTCGGCGTTGCGAAAATCCGCCCCGCGCACGTCTGCATCCCGTAGGTTCGCATCCCGTAGGTTCGCACCCCGTAGGTTGGCGTCTTCCAAGTTTGCGCCTCGTAAATCGGCCTCTCGCAAATCGGCGTTGCGTAAATCGGCCTCTTCCAAATTCGCCCGGCGCAAGTCGCAGCGGACGCAATTTCCCGTTCGGTAGAGGCGATCGAGGTCGTCATAATCGACGGCTCGAGCGGGAAGTTCCCAGAAAAACACCGTCATCAGAGCGGCGATCGCGCCATATTTCTGTATTCTCATAGCGATCGATTCCTCACGTCCTTTACTACTTAGCTTAATCTTTTAGACGTTTTCGGGACGCAGGAGTTTCGCCCGAGTCAGGAGAGACGAGCTTGGGCGATCGCGCCATCGAACGGCATAATGCTAAAGCTATGACCCGACCGTCTCGATCGCAACCCAAGAAATCGCGCCGACGCGACAAATTTAAAGCCCGTTACACTGGAAAATGGCAAACGATCGCCCGCCAAACCCGAGAACTCGCCCGCGATCGTTGCGTTCTCAATCCCTTTCACAAAGCCGAAGCCGTCCACCATCTCCGCTATCGCGACTTCCGAGGTAAAATCGCCGGACGGGAAATTCCCGGTTGGGATGTGGTTCCCCTGTGTCGCCGCTGTCACGGCTCGGTTCACCGAAAACAACAGTGGTACAGCGACAAACGTAACCCTGCTTCCCACAACCGCCAACGCTGGCGATTTCTCTGGGATTTGCGCTTTCGGTTTTGGTTGTGGGTAGTCGTCTCCCGCATCTGGTGGATGGTTGGTTTAGCGGTTGCAGTGGCGCTGTGGTGGATATTGTTTTGATTGTCTCCCGACACTTCTCCAGTCGCAATTTATCGTAAATTTCTCAGAATTCTCCGTGTCCTCTGTGTCTCTGTGGTGAATTACCTACAATACAATTGCCCTCCAACACCACGAATCGATTCGACTCAAACACCGAGCAGCGATCGAGCTGCGATTGTAACGCTACCATTTGCCCCGCTTTCACCGATTCAAACACGTCTGCGACTGCTCGAACTAGCGGATCGTCCTTCATTTTCGACTCTTCAATTTTTTCGAGCCAATAATTTTGTTCTAAATACGCTTCCGAAAAATCGTTTTTGGCAACTACCCAATAATCGATATCGTACGATTTTACGATTTTTTGAATAAAATCTAAATTTGAACTATAATGAGCGCGAATGAGGTCGATCGCTCGTTTATTGATAGTTTCATAATAGCCGAGATGATAGGGAATTGCATATTCCATTCCCACCAAAATCGAACGTTGAGAAAACGTTGGAATATTATTAACTTCTCCATCAATTCCTGCCACGACACTATCTTTCGGCGTCGTCTTAAAAAAATCGTACAGTTCCACTTCAGGCGCTTCGTGATAGGCGGTTCGGAAGGAATCTGACAGCCAGAGCGGAGAGGCGAGAACTGAAAAAAGCAAAGCGACGGAGATCGTTTGCCCCAAAATTCGATAAACTTCCTTAAATTGAAGCGATCGCCGCCAAATTTCTCGGACTAAAATAACGATGGTAATTCCCGAGGCGATAGCGAACAAAACACGAAAACTATGGTGAGTATATCGACTAGGAAGATGCAGTTTAAATAAAAATAAATGTGCTAATAAAAACCACGACAATGCAGAAACAAGCAATTGCAGAAATACTTGAGATTGGCGCAGTTTTCTAACATCAAAAAATTGTTTTTTGAATTTCAAAAATACAGGAAATAACGCTCCAATCCACAACACTAACGGCGTTCGTCCCGGCAACAAACCACTGCGATCACCACTCAACCAAAAATAGAAACTATCCGAATAAAAAAACGCACTGCGCCCCTTCGGATAAAAATCCGCCGACTGCTGCGCCTGTTGCAACGTAACGACCGGGCCGAACTCGTTCGTCGCGAACACGAACGGTAACAGAACCAAAACCGCCGCCATACAGCCGACGAGGGCTAGGGCGATCGCAGACCGACGAAGGCGAAACCGAGGAAACTCGACGCCGTACAACGCCAAAACTCCCGCTTCCACGAGGACGTATTGCGGGTAAAACAACCCAGTGGCGACAACAGAAAGCGCGACGCTCCAAGTTTTTCGCCGCAGCAGAAAATATAAAAATGCCGTCAACAACGGATAAACAAACGCTCTCGGCGTTCCCGACACCAAATCGTCCTTCATCCACAGACTGAGGTTGAAAATTATAGCCGTACAGAATCCCGCCCAAGGTACGGGAAACAACTGTACCGTCGCGCCGAACGCAAACACCGTAGCGACGACCGCTAAAATCGGCGGTAAGAGTTTGTTGAAACTGAACGGATCGAGTCCCAACATCGACGCGGCACGGTACAATGCCGTATATCCAGCCGGGGCGACCGATTGAAAATAATCAGCGATGAGATCGTTGGGGAACAAGTCGCGATCGCTAAATCGCTGCATCCAAAAAACGTGCTGTCGCGCGTCGTCTTGAACCACATAAGCCCCGATCCCTTCGCGCACGACGACCGACGCCATCGCCAGGGATGCCACCACGCTCAAACTCAACCACAGCAACCTTTTTCGACGCAACCCTGACCACATAGGCGATCGTTTTTCCAACCCAAGAAACTGATAAACGTATCAATTTGAGGAACTGGCGAGGAACCCCTCACCAAATCGAGGGTTCGAGTTTTACCCTTCTCCCCCTCTCCCTTGCTCCTTACTCTCCCCCTCTCGTCCGCGATCGCGTTTCGAGGCGAACCAACCACACCATCAAGGCAATCACCCCTAACTGTAGAGCGAAATTGGGCAAATCCGAACTCAGGTCGCGCCCCGTCAGCGAACGCGCCAAGAATACCACCGCCCCGATAACTCCCGACGCAGCGAAGGCGAAGTACACGAACAGGCGCAAACCCCGATAGGGGGCTTTAGCCTCGGCAACCAAACGCTGATATTTTTCTTCACTGAGGTTGCGAGCGGCACGAGGGCGCTTTCCCGTCGGTTCGGACGTTCGATCGCTCATTATTTAAATTCTTCAACTCAAAAAAGACATTCGTTGTTATTTTATCGAGATTCCCGATAAACTTGAATTTATCTTAAATGTCCGTCGAACGTCGAACTTGACGTTAGCTCCCTCGGCGGGAAGACCCGCGCTGTATGCAAAGCATCAGCGGCGGCCGGGATAGCCGAGTCCTCGGTTTCGGGTAAAATAAACAGTAATAGCTAAACCGTCTAAATGACACTTCAAGCGTTTCGATACCGCTTTTATCCCACTCCTGAGCAAGAGTCCCTCTTGCGGCGGACGGTAGGGTGCGTGCGGCTCGTCTACAACAAAGCGTTGGCAGCGAGATCGCAGGCGTGGAAAGAGCGACAGGAGAAAGTGGGATATCGCGAAACCTCGAAGATGTTGACGAAATGGAAAAAAGAAGAGGAGTTGCAGTTTCTTGGGGAAGTCTCGGCTGTCCCGCTTCAAGAAGGATTGCGCCATCTCGATAAGGGATATGCCAACTTTTTCGCCGGACGCACTCAGTATCCCCGTTTCAAGAAGAAACGGAATGGGGGGAGTGCTTCTTTCACTAGATCGGCGTTTCGTTGGCGAGACGGTTCTCTGTATTTGGCAAAATGTCAAGTTCCGCTCGACATCCGATGGAGTCGTCAACTCCCTAAAGGAGCAGAACCCTCTACCGTCACGGTACGACTCTCTCCCTCGGGACGTTGGCACATCTCTATCTTGGTAGATGACAATACCATCAAACCGCTTCCCCAGTCCGAGAAAAGCATCGGTGTCGATTTGGGTATCACTCATCTTGCCATCACTTCCGACGGTGAAAAAGTGGAGAATCCCCGCCATTTGACGAAGCACTACAGACGCTTGAGACGCGCCCAGAAAGCCTTGTCTCGCAAGATGAAGGGTTCTCGAAATCGAGAGAAAGCGCGTTGTAAGGTTGCCAAAATTCACGAACAAATTAAAGATTCTCGGAGCGACTACCTGCACAAACTGACAACCCGCTTGGTGCGCGAAAACCAAACCATCGTGGTGGAAGACTTGTCGGTTAAAGGGATGGTGAGAAATCCCAAACTTTCCAAACACATCTGTGATTGTGCGTGGGGAGAGTTTGTTAACCAACTGGACTATAAATGCCAGTGGTACGGACGAACTCTCGTCAAGGTAGATAAATGGTTTCCGAGTAGTAAGTTGTGTTCGAGTTGTGGACACAAAGCTGATTCGATGCCGTTGAGTGTCAGAGAGTGGACTTGTCCGAAATGTAGGACGGTTCACGATAGGGACATCAACGCCGCAAAGAATCTCTTGGCGGTGGGACACACCGTTACAGCACGGACATCTCACGGTGGCGAACCGAGTTCGCCACCCGTGTCCTCCTGTGGAGCGAGTGTAAGACTTGAAAGACATCGTTCTGGAGAGCAACTGCGAAAAACCCCTGAGCGCACCGCCCTGAGCTTGTCGAAGGGTAGTCGAAGGGGAAAGAAGCAGGAACCTAAATCGTGAGGCTTCGCCGTGAGCGTCAGCCGAACGGTTTAGGAATCCCGCGCTATACGTGAAGCGTTAGCGCCGGGAGGATGTCAATAAACTGTTATTGTATTCATCCGTTTTTCGAGTATTTCGAGAGGTTCCTGTCGTGCAATTGCAAAGAGTGGCTGTCAAGCGCGTCACGGGCGCGTATGCCTTAATTGATAGTTTAAAGCGCCACGGCGTTCGACATATTTTCGGTTATCCCGGTGGTGCGATCCTTCCCATCTACGACGAACTCTACCGCTTTGAAGCGGCAGGAGACATACAGCATATCCTGGTGCGCCACGAACAAGGCGCTGCCCACGCCGCCGACGGTTACGCCCGCGCCACGGGTCAAGTGGGGGTCTGCTTCGGAACCTCGGGGCCGGGTGCGACCAACCTGGTGACGGGGATTGCTACCGCCCACATGGACTCGATTCCAATGGTGGTCGTCACCGGACAAGTGCCGCGCAACGCCATCGGCACCGATGCCTTCCAAGAAACTGATATTTTTGGCATTACGCTGCCCGTCGTCAAACATTCTTACGTGGTGCGCGATCCGGCTGATATGGCGCGGATCGTGGCCGAAGCCTTCCACATCGCCAGTACGGGTCGCCCCGGGCCGGTGTTGATCGACGTGCCGAAAGACGTGGGACTGGCCGAGTGCGATTACGTTCCCATCGAACCCGGTTCGTTGAAGCTGCCGGGATATCGCCCCACCGTCAAGGGCAACCCCCGTCAGATCGAACAGGCGATCGCCCTGATTCGCAATGCCGAACGCCCCTTGATGTACGTTGGCGGTGGCGCGATCGCAGCCGGGGCCCACGCCGAACTGTTGGAACTGGCCGAATATTTCCAAATTCCCGTCACCACGACGTTAATGGGGAAAGGAGCCTTTGACGAACAGCACCCCTTGTCTGTGGGAATGTTGGGAATGCACGGCACGGCTTACGCGAACTTTGCCGTGAGCGAGTGCGACTTGTTGCTGGCCATCGGCGCTCGCTTCGACGATCGCGTCACCGGAAAACTCGACGAGTTCGCCTCTCGCGCCAAAGTCGTTCACATCGACATCGACCCGGCCGAAGTGGGTAAAAACCGCGCCCCCAACGTGCCGATCGTCGGAGACGTGCGCCAAGTGCTGCTGGATGTGTTGCGCCGCCTCAAAGAGTTGGGCGTGGCCAGCGATCCCAGTCAAACTCAAGCCTGGCGCGATCGCATCGACCGATGGCGCTCCGATTATCCCCTGACCGTGCCTCGTTACGACGACATTCTCGCCCCGCAAGAGGTTATCGTCGAACTCGCCCGTCAAGCATCGGATGCCTACTACACGACTGACGTGGGACAACATCAAATGTGGGCGGCGCAGTTCCTGAAAAACGGTCCCCGTCAGTGGATTTCCAGCGCGGGGTTGGGGACGATGGGATACGGCGTTCCGGCTGCGATGGGCGCGAAGGTGGCCTTACCCGATCGTGAAGTCATTTGCATTAGCGGTGACGGCAGCTTCCAAATGAACTTGCAAGAACTCGGTACCATCGCTCAATACGGTATTAACGTGAAGACCGTAATTATCAACAACGGTTGGCAGGGCATGGTGCGTCAGTGGCAGCAAACTTTCTATGAAGAGCGCTATTCGTCTTCTAATTTGGAAGTGGGAATGCCCGATATCGAGTTGCTGTGCCGTGCCTACGGTCTCAAGGGCATCGCGATCGAGCATCGCGACGAACTCGAAGGCGCGATCGCGGAAATGCTGGCTCACGACGGCCCGGTGGTTCTCGACGTTCGCGTTCACAAAACGGAAAACTGCTATCCGATGGTGGCACCGGGTAAGAGCAACTCGCAAATGTTGGGATTGCCCGAACGAACATTTCTCGATCGAGCGGTCGAGTTGATGTACTGCCCCCACTGCGGCGCGAAAAACGCTTCGACTAACCACTTCTGTCCTGAATGCGGTACGAAGTTGTGATGGGGAGATGAGAGGTGATGGGGAGATGAGGTGATGAGGTGTATCTTCCTTGTCTCCCTTGTCTCCCTCCCATTCTCTAAGGGTGCGTCCACAACAGAGAGCGGAAGACGTACAATCGAAAACGTCGAATTTGTCGAATTATAAGGATAGGGACGGCGAATGCTTAGGCGGATCGTACAGGCGATAGCGAACTTTTTTCGGCGGCTGTTCGGGGGAAGCGCTCCCCAACAGGCAGACCGCGACGCCCTCGGTCAAACGCCTTTGAGCGATGCGGAATGCGAGTTTTATTTCTTGCAGCTTCTCGACGGTGTCAGTCAAGGATGGGATCGGGTGAAGATCGATCGCTTCTTTGACGCGCTGGCCGATCGCGCGTCGGAAGATCGCTGGATGGCGTGGTTGCGCCAGTTCGGAAACGCTCGGACTCAGGACGAAACGCCTCAAGTGGAGTTGGGGCGTCGGATGGTGCAGTTGAGCGATCGCAGTTCTCGACCCGTCGCGTTGTTGGCGGGAAACATCGGACACCAGTTGCTCGCTCGTTCCAGCGAACCCGAACGGTCTCGTCCCGCCGAACCCGAACGCTCCGATCGCTCGGAGGAGGTTTCCCCAGACCCTCGAGTGACGACGCCTTCCCCTACACCCGCCACGCGGGGAGAATCTCCGGACGAGGAAGCTCGCCGCTGGATCTCTCGTGGAAAAGAGCAGTTAAAAGGCGATCGCTTCGATGCTGCTTTGCTGGCCTTCGATCGCGCGTTGGCGTTAGATAACAACCTGATTCGCGCCTGGATCGGTCGCGGCGACGCTCTGGCCGAACTCAAACGCTCGTCCGAAGCCCTGGCCGCCTACGAAAAGGCAGCGGCGCTCGATCCGGAAAATGCCGATGTTTGGGGACATTTGGGAGATCTGCAACAGGAGCTAAAACAGCTCGAAGCCGCCCTCGCCAGTTGGGATAAAGCTTTAGAACTCAATCCGAAAGATATTCAAACGTGGATTAACAAAGGTGTGGCGTTGGGATTGGATTTAGGACGTTGGGAGGAGGCGCTGGCCGTCTGGGATAAGGCGCTCGATCTCGATCGCAACGACGCTCAAATTTGGTTCCGTCGCGGCGTGGCCTTCGGGGCGATGGAACGATGGGACGAAGCGGTTGAAAGTTGGGACAAAGCCCTCGAACTCGATCCCTATTTCCGCGATGCGTGGATTAATAAGGGAGTCGCCCTGCAAAAGTTAGGCCGTTACGAAGAGGCGATCGAAGCCAACAATCGCGCCCTCGGGTTGGATGCGGCCGCAACCGACGCCCCTCCAGCCGAACCGACGAAGGCGAAGGAATCGGAAACCCCAGCGGCGGCCGACGATCCCGAGCGAGTCGATACGTTATATCGCCAAGCCCTCCAGCAGTACGATGGGGGAAACCTTCACGCCGCGTTGAAATTCCTCGATCGCGCCCTCGACGCCGACGCCGATCGCCTCAAGGTTTGGCAGCAACGCAGCCGTATTTTACGGGAGTTGGGGCAGTTCGACGAGACCGTGACCAGTTGCGATCGCGGCTTGGAAAAATATCCGAACGATTTGCTGCTGCTGTGGACGCGCACCTTAGCGCTGCAACAACTGCAACGGTGGGAAGATGCCAACGCCGGTTGGGATAAAGTGTTGGAACTGCAACCGTCGGCGAAAGATGCCTGGATTCATAAAGGCATCGCCTTGGAGAAACTCGGTCGCTACAGCGAGGCGATCGAAGCGAACAAACGGGCGATGTAGCGCTCTTTTACCACAGAACGACAAAAAAGTCAATAGTATTTTCCCGTAAAATCTCGATCGCGAGCTTACTGGGGGGTTTGCTCGGCCTGTTGTTGAGCCACGCGACTGTTTTGGCGGTACACTTCAACGCGATCGGCCGCCGTCGTATAGCGAGGGTCGTCTGAGGGAACCTGCGCCATCAAATCCGCCGCTCGTTGCCATTTCGCCGCCAAATCGAGCCATTCAGCCCGAGTCGCCGCCGTTTGACCGTCGATCGAAGCTTGCTCGGCCAGACGAACCGCTTGCGTAAACGGATCGGGCGGTGCGGGAACTGTTGGCGATGGTGTAGGCGTTGGGGAAGTCGTTTCGGGAGGATCTGAGGCGGTCGATCGCGTCCGCTGGTACAGCCAGTTCAACCCGAACACGAGGAGCAAGCTCACCACGAAGCCAAAAATCAAGCCTTGTTGCAGGCGATCGCGCGGTCGCGTCGGCATCGAAACGGGAAGCTTTTTCGGAAGCGCTACTTTTCGGCGTCCTCGAGTCGATTTCAGACTGTCAACAAGCTGTGCGATCGGATTCGGTCGGCGTAACACGAGCTGTTGCGACCACAATAGCTGTTTTTCCGGGTCGCGTTCGATCTCCTCGAGCCAGAGCAGTTGTTCTTCCCGCGCGATGCGACAATTGAGGTTGACTCGGCGAATGTTGCGCGGTGAAATTTCTTCGAGGAGAGTGCGAACTTGTTCGACGACCTCCTCTGGTTCGATGCGATCGGCGTTCGGAGATTCGCATAAGAGCTGTAGCCATCCATCCGCAAACACCGCCCGCGTTCGCAGGCCAGACTCCGTCAGGTTGTCGTTGAGAACCTGTACGATCGCTGCAATACTACCTTGGCGGGCTTGTTGGACGATGTTATCGGCCGGGTCGACTCGATGAGACTGCCGAACGAACGGATCTTTCACACCGACTTCCTCAGTACTCTAGCTCAGTGACTCACTTCAGTTACAAGGTTGACATCCTCTCCCAGCAACCCTATCGGGTATGCAGGGAGATTCCCTGGTTCACACCAAGGATTTCCTGCTTCTCAACCTCTTGACTAGACTTGAACTCAGATAACTTCAAGTCCCCGCCAGAACGATTCCACAGGCTTTTTGTTTTACGTCCACTTGGTGCCCCCAAGCCGGACGGATCTGATTTTTGGTTTTGGGCTTTATGCTCTATACAGGAGGACACGGGTGGCGAACCGAGTTCGCCACCGTGAGATGTCCGTGTTGCCAGTGTCTTAACCGTTACTTCTGGGCTGCCTACTGGATGAGCTATCCGTATGTTTTCAGCGTGTTACCACCTTATCAATTATATTTGATTGCTCGTTTCGGCGCTATCCCCTTCTCTCGCTATCGCATTGTTCAGGGGACGCACCTCAACTCACCGCCGCTTCACCACCCCCTAACCGCTTCGCGGTATAGGCGGAGTACTGCGACGGATCTTGATAGACGCTTTGGGGCGCGATCGCATGAAGTTAGGGTCGGCGACAGCGAACCCGACAGCGGTTGAGCCAATATGTAACGCAGCTTTACAATAATGATGAAGTTGAGAGTGCCGTTTGCCCGAACCCTCTGTTCTCGCACCGGCCCGATCGATCGCCTATCTGTTTGTTTCGGAGACTTAAATTTTTAGCTATGTTTCTCAAATCGACAACACGCCACATTCGTATTTTCACCGCCGAAGTTGAAGAAAAAGACTTGGTTACGAACAATAACGTTTTAACCCTCGATGTCGATCCTGATAACGAACTGGTCTGGAACGACGAGGCGTTAAACGCCGTTTACAAGAAGTTTGAGGAACTCGTGGCGTCCTACGACGGCGAAGAGTTAACTGAATACAACCTCCGACGCATCGGCTCGGATTTAGAGCATTTCGTGCGATCGATGCTCTTTAAGGGTCAAGTCAGCTACAACCTCAACAACCGCGTTAACAACTACAGTTACGGTTTGCCCCGCGTGGACGAAAACGAAAACAAACTCTTGGGAGCTTAAGAGTTCCTGTGGGGGCGGTGCGCCTCTTTCAGGGAAGAGTTAAGAGTGTAGAGTAAAAGCGGTGCGTGACGCGGTGATATCCCATTAACCGGATTTCGGCCACCTTTTGGCGCCCGCGTCACAGTTGACTGTAAAAGCGGTGCGTGACGCGGTGATATCCCATTAACCGGATTTCGGCCACCTTTTGGCGCCCGCGTCACAGCACCCTACGATAACTGCTCGCTGTTGACTGTAAAAGCGGTGCGTGACGCGGTGATATCCCATTAACCGGATTTCGGCCACCTTTTGGCGCCCGCGTCACAGCACCCTACGATTTCTCATCTCATCATCTTCTCATCACCCCATCTGAGAACCAGCGGACGAAATGTCTACTCTCTTCTGACGCACTGACGATCGCGCCGCTATGGTAAAAACAAATCGTAGATGGGGGAGTTAGCATCCCGTGACTTCGGAAAAATTTCGCCGCCAACTGCGCCAAGAAGCCGAGCAGTGGTGGAAAGACGGGACGATCGACGCCGAACTATACGGTAAGCTGTCCGATCGCTATCGGTTTTCAGAACTCGAATCAGAAGCTCGCAGTCGCTTCACGACGATCCTCATCGGTTTGGGTGGCATCCTCCTGGGTTTGGGGGTTATCAGCTTCGTCGCCGCCAACTGGATGGTATGGTCGCGCGAGGTCAAGCTGACACTCTTATTAACGCTGTTCGTCGTCATCAACGCCGTGGGGTTTTACCTGTGGCGATCGCGCGATCGCGGTGGAACCCACAAACTCGGTGCGGCCTTGCTGCTCTTCGGGGGATTGGTTCTGGGGGCAAACTTAGCCTTAGTGTCCCAAATGTTCCACCAAAGCGGGCCGCTGTACCAACTCTTCTTTGCTTGGAGCTTCGGGGTGTGGCTGATGGCGGCCAGTTTGTCCTTGCCCGCTTTAGCGATTCTCTCCTCCTTACTACTCAGTATTGCTTACGTTCCCGGTATCTTCGACGCGGCAGAGGCCAGAGACTTTAACCTGTGGCATTTCGCCGCTCTCCATACTCCCACCCTCGCGCTCCTGTTGTGGGTTCCCCTCGCCTGTCGCTGTCGTTCCAACATTGCTTTCGGACTGACGGGCGTGTTAGTGTCCGGTGCGGTCTTCAGCAACATTGCGTTTTTAGGCGGTTGGGGTATCGAAGCGGCGATCGTTCTGCCACCAGCGTTGTTGTGGGCTTACAGCGTGCGTCCCCCGCGTCGGTTGCAGAGTCCCGCCTTCGATGCGATCGCCCGTAGCCTCGCCGTTATCGCGACAGCCAGCGCCTTCTACGTTCTGTCGTTCAACACCTGGATCTATTTCGAACTCGCCGATGTTGGCTTTCGACCGGAGTTGGGACGTCACGTCGCCATCGACAGTTTAATCGTCGCAGCCGTGACGCTGTGGTTGTGGGTGAGACTGTTCGATCGCCCCGCTCGTTTTCAGCCGTTCCAAGCGCGATCGCTCAACACGGGAATCGTCGCCTTAATGCTCCTCGCCAGCGGCGTAACGACGTACGTTCATTTACACCTGAAACCGCTGCCCGTTCTCGCTCCATTAATCTTCAACGTTTTACTGTTTTTCCTCGCCATCAGTGCCGTTCGCGACGGGTTGGGCTTTGCTAGTCGCCGCACCTTTTGGGGCGGGATGGTGCTGCTCGTCGTGGGAATCGTCACGCGGATGTTGGAGTACGATACGGGTCTTTTGTTGAAATCCTTCGTGTTTGCGGGATGCGGACTCGGCGTCATCGCCGCCGGACTGTGGTTCGAGCGCAACGTGCAACTCGAGCGCAACGCGTCTCGTTCTGATACCTTACCGGAGAAAACCTCGTGAAACCTCAATCTTCAACTGTCGTTCCCGACACGCAATCTCAACCCTCGTCGCCGCCCAAGCCCAAGATTTCCTGGTGGCGGTTGGGGATTCCCCTAGCTCTGCAAACGCTGTTAATTCTGGTCGTTCCCGCCCGCGACGCCTATACGATGGCTTATGGGACGCGCGTGGTGCTGCAAACGGCACCGATCGATCCCTACGATGTCATGCGCGGGTATTATCAAACTCTGCGCTACGACATTTCTCAACTTGAAACCTTGAAAAGCTTGCCGGGGGGCGATCGCGTGTTCGCAGATTACCGATGGGGCGATTCTTACGATTTTTACGTGGTGTTGGAGCCTCCAGAACCGTTACCTTCACAACCGACGTCGCCATCGCCATCGCAACCGCCGCGTCCTTGGGTTCCCGTGCGCGTGAGTGAGGAACGCCCCGAAACCCTCTCTGGGGAGCAAATCGCTTTGCGGGGACAATACCGTCGCGATCGAATTACCTACGGACTCGAAACGTACTATATGCCCGAACACCGTCGCGAGGAAATCAACGCCACCATCCGACAAATCCAGCAAGAAGCTCCCGAAGCCTTCGTGGTCGAAGTTAAAATCGACGATGGCGCTCGCGCCGTTCCCGTTAGTTTGTGGATACGCGATCGCAGCTATCAGTTTTGAGACTCCATCGGTTTCCGATAAGCTGGGTTTCAAAAAATCTCATCCCCCCTAGCCCCCTATCCCCCCTTCCC
>NZ_KB235960.1:136300-210525 GCF_000332355.1 Baaleninema simplex PCC 7105 | reverse complement strand
CCTTCGCCCCCCTTTGTAAGGGGGGTTGGGGGGATGGTTGGGGGGATGGTTGGGGGGATAGAGGGCTTGTCGGGTGGGAAAAAACAGTATTTGATTCGGATTCCGTATGAGACCGTGCGATCGAGATCTCACCAAAAAAACCCCCCGGTGTCGTCAGAACACTGGGGGGTGTTGGGTTTCACCGAGTCAGCCCGTTCGCAAAGCGACAGAGCTTAAGATTGAGACCGACGGCGACGCAACGCTAGCGCACCGGCGATGGCAGAGAGTCCCAGAACGGTAGAGGGTTCGGGAACTGAAGCGTTGCCAATTTCGCGGTTGTTGGCTGCACCGAAGTCGATGGCAAATACGACGTCGTTAAAGTCGCCATCACCACCGCCCCAGAGGTCTTCGTAGCCGACGATGAGGAAATCTTTGTAGAAATATCCCATCGCGTGCTGTTTTCCGTCGGGGTTGGCCGCCGTATCGACGCCGTAGACAGCATCGACGCTCTGTCCGTCTACGTCTCGGGTGACACCGCCGTTGCGTCCGTTCGCGACGAGAAGGAAATCGAGTACCGTTCCCGCTTTAAAGTCTCCCAACTCGACGAAATCGCCAACGTTGAGGGGGCTGTCTTGAGCCGAACTTCCTGCCAAGGCCGTGTTGGGATTGGCGCAGAAGTCGCTGAATCCGTCGAGACTAGACTGTTCGCTGGGGCTGCAAGAGGTGTCGCCGAAAATTTTCGTTTGTTCTTGGACGATAGTGTCGCCCATCCAAGCTCGGAAGTCGAGCTGGTTGCGATAGCCTCCGGCGGTCTCGCCGATGAAATAGGCTTTAACGCTATGGTCGTACTTCAGCTCGAACGCCGATAAGTTGATTCTGTGAGCACCAATAGTTTCGAGATCGAGTTCTCGTGCTTCTTTCCCGACAAAGTCGGACAGTTCGGGAAGTATGTTTTGAAATTCGTCTGGGGCTTCGTCTCTCGATTTGATTTCAAATCCATGGGCTGGAACTGTCGCAACTAGGAGACTCGCGACAGCCGTGGCAGAAATCGATGTCAGTGTTTGTAATTTCATGGGATCGGTTCTCGTAATTCAAGCGAGTTTTGGTCTAACCTGACAACCGAGATGTTTGGTCTTGTTACAACTCGAACTTGCTAGCAAAGCGTGGCAGCATTCTCTGAGTTGTGACAGAGCCGGATTTGTTTGTCAATACACCCCGACCTCGGCGTCGGCTATCTGAGAATTCCATAGAATTTGAGTTCTTTGCGGCCTTCTCAGCGGCATAAACCTCCTATTTATGAAGGTAGCATCTTAAATTTGATTGGCAATAAATTTAAATTAAAGTGTTGATAAAACTTTTTGAAAATACAGAGAAAACCCCGAGTTATTTTTTTAGCTTAAGTGTTTTTAATTAGATGGTTGTGACGACAAAAAATAGAAGGCGATCGCGCAGCTCAGAAATTTTACGGAGAACGACGAAAATTTTCCCCGACTTTTCGAGGTCGGTGGCAGTTTTCCGCAATATTATATTGCGGTCGAGTGGGCTATTGTCCGAGCAGCATCTCTAAGCCTGGAAGGACTGCATCAGCCCGATCGCCGTCGAGTCCCGTGGATTTTTGGGCAGAACTGCGTTCCTCACCTCGTAGGAGCTGTCCGAGTTGACGGCGTTCGGCAGAGGTGAAATGGGCAAACGTCCGGCGCAGCAGCGGTAAAACTGCGATAAAGGCGTCTTCCGAAAGCGATCGCAGCCAAGTATCGAGAATCTCCAACAAGCGATCGTCGTGAACCAACAACAAGCCACTCTGTTGTAAAAATCCTTCGACCCACGCCGCCGACTGAGTGGGTTCGTTGGCTCGCGAGAGGGCTAAGCTCGTGTATCGGGAGGTGGTCTCGACATCGATCGCACCGCTATCGAACAGCAGACGACAACTCCCGCCGCGAATTAAGCCGGGAACGCGATCGCGATCGAGGAGAGTTTGCAAGGCGTTCCACCACTGTCGGCGATAGTCGTCCCGTTGCAGCAGGGCGATCGCGCCGTGAGCTGTCCAAATTTGTTGGAATCGCGATCGCGCCGCCCCGTCGTCGAGGGACACACAAGCCCCCGGTAACTCGAGACAACAGCGCACGATCGATCGCTCTAACACTCGCGCGATCGCCGCCGTATCCGTTTGACGCACGTTTCCGTAACGCCGAACCCGTGCTAGCGCCGGGAGTGCTTCGAGCAAACACGCCACGTCTGACGTTTCGGTCGAAACCGTTTCGACGCGATCGAGAACGCTCGGGACGACTTGGGGTAACGCCGCCAGTAAAACCTCGTCGAGCAGTTCTGTCAGTTGAGGTAACGTTTCGGCGGTTTGCGCTCGCTGAGAGCCGCAGTCGGCCGCTGCGTCTTCGATGGTATTACCCCACACCGACGCTTCGACGAGCGCCACTTCTAACTCGGGACGCCACACCAGTTCCCACACTTCTTTAAAGGTACCCAAGCCGTCGGCTCGTTGCGGCTGTCCCCAGGGAATCCCCAGCAACTTCAAACGATGCAAGAGATGCGATCGCTCTAAATCGAGAGGTTTTCGCAAATCCAACGCGAGGGTTTTCGCAGTCGCTTCGGGTTTGAGGCGCAGTCGTTTTTGTAAGTCCCGTAAATTCTGTTGTAGCGGGGTCGTGGGAACCTCTGATGGCACTTCTCCGATGCGATCGCCGACGATTAATTGTTCCCACACCAAACGCATCGATACCTCCGACCCCTTGCCCATCACGGCTGTCGTGGCGTCGTTGAGGTCTTCTAGCCCCGGAACTGGGCGATCGCGCAACGCGGCCAGGGCTTCGGCTAACCGCACCGCTTCGATAACTCCGGCTGAGGATGCCTCCAATCCGCGATCGCGCAGAAACTCCGCCACTCGAGCCATCCACCGGACGGCCACGTCCGAAACTGGCAAGTTGCCCACCTCCCAGAGATGACGATACCACCCTGGAGACGCAACGCCCGCCCCGTAGCCGCCGCGATCGCAGAGGCGATCGTCAGTCCACGGTACCCAAGTCGCGCAGACTGAGGTTTTCGGTAGTCCTTTCAGTAAGGCGTTATCGACCTTGGCCGGAGGCATCTGTGCCAAGGCCGGAGCGTGCCACGCCCCACAGACGACGGCGATGCGATCGAACCCTGCTTTTTGGGCTTTGCGAATTGTCTTTCGCATATAGGCTTCCCGCATGGCTTCGATATCTTCGAGCCAGTGGAGTCGTTCTCGCAACGCCGTCATCGCTTCTAAAATGCCCTCGAATAAATCGCTGGCGTCGCGACGCTGTTCGACGATCGCCTCCCACCAACGTTCGCCGTCTGTATAACCGGCGGCTCGGGCTAGTTGTCCGAGGGGATCGCGGCGAATCTGTTTGACCGTTTCGGGAACCTCGCGGGGAGGCATTTCTTGCAGGGGGAACCGATGCTGTTGTGGTAAGTCTATCAACTGGACGGGAACGTCGCGTTCTAAGCCGTAGCGGAGACTTTGCCATTCGGGAGAATAGACGGCGAAGGGATAGTACACTGCCTGGTGGGGTCGATCTCGAACGTAGAGGAGGAGGGCGACTGGTGGAACCATGTCACGACGAGCCGCCAGCGAAAGGATCGGTTCGGCTTCGGGCGGCCCTTCGATTAAGATCGCGTCGGGTTTCCAGGTGTTGAAGGCTTGTAGGACACTGCGAGCCGAGCCGGGCCCGTGATGGCGAATTCCGAAAATCCGAACGGTCATGGTTTTCCCAACAAAGGCGAGTTCGACCCTCTATCTTAAACCCTCTCTTTTCCAGAACTCACTCATGAGAGGCGATCGCGCCGACGACCGATCGCCGGTCTGTCTAATTTTATTTTTTGTTAAAAAAAACTATTTTTCAATAAATTTATTGTTACTTTGTATGAGAAACAATAAATTTCTTAAGCTATTTTTTATTAAATATTTTATATTTATATTGCTTGAAAAATCATAAATTTCAGGCAATTCGAGCGAATTCCGTTTGTTCCCATTGGGTCAAAAAAATGAAGCGAACGATAAAAAGCAAAGGATTACGCGTGAAAGTAGCCGCGATTGCGGTTAGCCTCGGAACGATTCCCGTAATCATTGTGGGGAGTTTGTCTTATTTAAGTACGAACGAACGCCTACACCAGCAAGTTTTGCAAAGCCAAACCGAGCATACTGTCGAAATTGCCGATCGACTCTACAATTTTATGCTGGAGCGCTATGGCGATCTGTGGTCGGTGTCCCATCTGCCGACATTTTCTAACCCTCGCGTTTCCCAAACTCTATCGACAGAGGAAAAAGAAAACCTACTGAATACCGTTGTAGATGCCTATGAAATTTACGATAGCTTGGCGGTGTTCGATCGCAACGGTGGCGTTCTGTTTCGATCGCAGGGAAACGTCACGCCCCAACAGAGCGATCGTTCCTATTTCCAACTCGCCCAACAGAGCGATCGCCCGATTATCAGCCAACCCGAACGCTCTCCCGCCACAGAAAAACTTTCGATTTATATCACATCGCCCATACGCGATCGCGAGACGGGGGAACTACTCGGAATTTTAAGAGCGAGGCTTCCCGTCAACGTCCTCGAAAACTTAATTCAAGTCGTTAACAACTCCGATCGGCGACATATCCACATCGTCGATCGCTCGGGACGAACATTTATCAACATCAACAGCGACGTACTGGACGAAAACATTTTTAACACCTTTCCCCTGGTTCGAGACGCCTACGAAACTGACCGTCTCGCCATCGATATCGTCGAGAGTCTCGAAAGTCAGGAAAAACGGCTGATGTCCGTCGTCCCGCTACGAAACGCCGATCGCATAGCTCCCCTCGACTGGAGCGTTATCGTCGATGTCGATCCCGAAATTGCCTTTGCCACCTCGAACCAACTCCTACGAACCATCGGCCTCGGCAGCGTCGCCACCCTCGCCAGCGTCGCGGTTATCGCGATCGCCGTCAGCCTCTTCATCACCGAACCGATGGTTCGGCGCATTACTTCCGTCGTACAAACGATCGTCAGCGCCTCTAGCGAAATGGCGTCCACGGTCGAACAACAAGAACGGACTCTCCAACAGCAAGCTGCTTCCGTCAACCAATCTACCGCAACGGCGGACGAACTCAACGCTTCCTCTCAGCGATCGGCCGAACGGGCGCAAGCCGCAGAACTTCAAGCTCGACAGGTGTTGCAACTGGCAGAAGAGGGTACGGTGTTCGTCGAACAAACCTTAAAGGGAACGAACGACGTACAGAATAAAGTCGAAACCATTGCCGAACAAATTTCGCAATTGAGCGACTTCACCCGTCAAATCGGAACGATTTCGACGCTCGTGAGCGATCTGGCCAACCAAACCAATATGTTAGCCCTTAATGCCTCGGTTGAAGCCGTGCGTGCTGGAGAACACGGAAAAGGCTTTGCAGTCGTCGCCAGCGAAATTCGCAAACTCGCTGACCAAAGCCGAAGTTCGGCACAAAGAATAGACAACCTCGTGTCTACGATTCAATCGGCCATCGAGACCACGGCGACGGCGACTGAAGATGGAACGAAAACGCTGTCGAAGACGATGGCGATCGCTACCAGTACGGCAGAGAAATTCGTCGGGGTGAAAGATGCGATTCGAGATATCGCGATCGGGTCTCAACAAATCGCCGCTACTGCCAATCAACAAGCTCGGGCGATCGAGCAACTCGTCGAGGCCATGAACGCCCTCGATCGCGGTGTCGGCGAAACGGCTAGCAGTATCAGTCAAACTCGCCTCGGTAGCCAGGATCTCAACCAAGCCGCACTGACGTTACAGAAAATGGTTTGAGACCATTTTACAAAAATCGTGCCGTACTCGAACAGTCAATCGCCTTGTATGGCGGGGATTGCCCACCAGTAAAACTTTCAAAGTTTAGAAACGGGGATCGCAATGCTTTGTCGGCGAACGTCAGGGGAGATCGTCCGGCTCTCCTGTTGAAGAGAGTCCGATCGGTGCGATCGATTTCGTTTCAAATCTCAAAAAAAATACACGAACTAACGGACAAATCGTTATGTTCGATCGCGCGATCCCGATCGACCGTAACGTCCTGGCCAACGCGAGAACTTAGCATAAATCTCGAGTCAATTTCTATGAGGATTTTTCCGATTTTTTTTAACAATTTTTTTTCGATTGGGAGTTTTCTCTTACACCCTGTATCGTTTGCGTCAGTAGTTTCCGGTATGAAGTTTTTGAGAGCGTCAAAATCGAGTAATTTAATACGTGGGATTGCGGATGGCAACCGTATTATCACGTTGTTAGATTAACACTATAAATCTTCGATGAAGATACGGTAAAAAAAATGCAAAGTTCCCAGTTTGCCGCCACAGACTCGTCCGCCATCCCCGAACGCGATCGCGACACCGTACCGACGAAACCCAATCCGAAATCCCGTAACGATTGGGTCTTAATCCAACAAAAATTTGAAGCTCGGGCGGAGCGATCGCCCGATGCCATCGCCCTCGATTTTGAAGGCCGACAACTGACCTATACCGACCTCAACCGCCGAGCGAACCAACTCGCGCACCATCTCAAAGGACTGGGCGTCGGCCCCGAGGTTTTAGTGGGAATTTGTATGCCTCGTTCTCTAGAGATGGTCGTCGGCTTATTGGGCATCCTAAAAGCTGGCGGTGCGTACGTTCCTCTCGACCCTCAATATCCACAAACTCGCTTAGCCCTCATCCTAGAAGACGCCCGATCGCCGGTTTTGTTGACTCAACAGGCGTTGCTGGAGTCTTTACCCCCTCATAACGCTCGTACCGTATGTCTCGATACCGATTGGGAAACGATCGCCCGACACAGCGATCGCGATCCCGCCTACGACGCGAGCGACTGTAACTTAGCGTATACGATCTATACCTCTGGCTCTACGGGACGACCCAAAGGGGTGGCGATCGAACATCGAAGTACGATCGCGCTACTCGAATGGGCCGGTGAAGTCTTTCCGCCCGAAGATTTAGCGGGAGTTTTAGCCTCGACGTCGATCTGTTTCGACTTATCGGTTTTCGAGCTGTTCGTTCCCCTCAGTTACGGAGGTAAGGTCGTCCTGGCGCAGAACGCCCTCCATTTACCCACCTTGCCCGCTGCCGAAGACGTAACCCTCATTAACACCGTTCCCTCGGCGATCGCCGAACTCCTGCGAACCCGCAGCATTCCCGCCTCCGTCCGCACGGTGAACCTAGCGGGCGAACCGCTGCCCCTACCTCTGGTGCAACAGCTCTACGAACGCACCCAAGCGCAGCGAGTCTTCAATCTCTACGGTCCGTCTGAAGACACGACCTATTCCACCTATACGCTAGTCCCGCGAGGGGCGAGCGAGTCTCCCGCCATCGGCCGGCCGATTCGCGGCACTCAAGTTTATCTCCTCGACGAACGACGCCAGCCCGTCGCACCGGGCGAAATCGGGGAGTTGTACCTGGCCGGTTGCGGTCTGGCCCGGGGCTATCTCAACCGTCCCGAGTTGACCGCCGAACGGTTCGTTCCCAACCCGCGCAGCACCTCCAAGCAAAAACGCCAACCCTCGAGACTGTATAAAACGGGCGACTTAGCTCGCTATCGCAGCGACGGCAACCTCGAGTATTTGGGACGGATCGACGGACAAGTTAAGATTCGGGGCTTCCGTATCGAGTTAGGCGAAATCGAAGCGTTCCTCTGGCAGCACCCCGACGTGAGATCGGCGGTGGCGATCGCGCGAGACGACCTCCCTGGCGACAGACAACTGGTGGCTTACGTGGTGTCGGCACTCATGCCGGAACGACTGCCCCTACAGGGATCGGGGCGGATACAGTTCGATGGCGTCGAGGGGAGCGATCGCGCGGTCGAACTCCTGACCCTATCCTGTCACGGGGTCGAGCTGGCGAACGTGCCAGACTGCAAACCCGGTCGGTTCGTGCGGTTGCAGTTGCCGCTACCGGCGATCGCCTCCGAACGTTGGCTGGCCGGGCGCGTGACCCGCTGGCAGAACGGTCGAGCCGAGGTTCAATTCGACCTCAAACCGGAAGAACAACCCCTCCTCGTCCAGAGCGTGACGCACCTACTCGAAACTCAAGGACATCTCGACTCGCAACACCCGGCGATCGCGAACCGACTGCGCCGTTTTCTCCAACAACGGTTGCCCGATTACATGGTGCCCAATCGTTTCGTCCTGCTGCCCGCGCTACCCCTGACCCCCAACGGTAAGGTCGATCGCCGCGCCTTACCCGCTCCCAAACTGACCGCCGAGACCAAAAACCGGATCGCTCCCCAAACGGCCACCGAAGCCGCCTTAGCGTTGATTTGGGCGGACATCTTGGGTCTCGAACAGGTGGGGGTTTGCGACTCATTCTTGGAACTGGGGGGACATTCCCTTTTGGCCGCGCGACTCGTTTCTCGCATCCGCGATACCTTCCAAGTGGAGTTGCCCCTACGCTGTCTGTTCGAGCTGCCCACCGTGCGGGATCTCGCCGAACATCTGGATAACGCAAAGCAGCACGAGCGAGGGTGTCAACTGCCGCCGATACGACCCGCCGCTCGAACCGAAAACGTTCCGCTGTCTTTAATGCAAGAGCAGTTGTGGTTCCTCGATCGCCTGGTTCCCAACAATCCGTTTTATAACGTTCCCGAAGCCTTTCGCCTCGACGGGTCGTTAGAGGTGACGGTGTTAGAACGCTGTCTTCAAGAGCTGGTCGATCGCCACGAAGCCTTGCGGACGACCTTTTCTCTCGTAGACGGGAAACCCGTACAAGTCATTCATCCTTCCCTGCCTTGCCAACTGACGACGATCGACTTGCGGGACTTACCCGAGACCGACCGGGAAACGGAAATGGGGCGGCAGATCGCTGAGGAAACCTGGCAACCGTTCGATCTCTCTCGAGGTCCGCTGTTACGGGCGACGCTCTATCGTCTGGGGGATACCGAACAAGTTCTACTCCTGAATCTCCACCATATTATTTGTGACGAGCGATCGATCGGCGTGCTGCTGCACGAACTGGCTGCTCTCTACGCGGCGGCCACGACCGATGCGCCCTTGTCTCTCCCCGAGAGCGCACTGCAATACGCGGACTTTGCTATCTGGCAGCGACAGTGGCTCCAGGGAGAGATGCGTGAGTTGCAACTGTCTTACTGGAAACAACAGCTCAGCGGCAGCTTGCCCGTCCTGCAACTGCCGACCGATCGCTCCCGTCCGCCGGTGCCGACCTATCGCGGGGCGCGTCAGTTTTTCAGTTTGCCCGCATCCTTAACGGAAAAACTCAAAGCCTTGAGCTATCAGGAAGGCGTGACTCCCTTCGTTACGCTGCTGGCAGCGTTTCAAACGTTGCTCTATCGCTACACGGGGCAAGAAGACATTGTCGTGGGGTCGCCCACAGCCAACCGTCCTCGTTCGGAACTCGAAGGGGCGATCGGGTTCTTTGTCAACACTCTCGTCCTGCGAAGCGATCTCTCCGGTGCGCCCAGTTTTCGGCAGTTGCTCGCTCGGGTTCAAGAGGTGGTGTTGGGCGCTTTAACACACCAAAACTTACCCTTCAAACAACTGGTGGAGGAACTCCATCCCGAGCGCGGTCTCACTCAAAATCCGCTGTTTCAGGTGTTGTTTAACTGGGAAAGCGATGGGGAGCCATCTTGGTCGGTTTCCGATCTCACCCTGACCCGCATTCCTGTCGATAACGGTACGGCGAAGTTCGATCTGTTTCTCGAGTTAGCTCAGACGTCCGACGGCATCTCGGGATACTTTGAATACAGTAGCGATCTGTTCGACGCCAGTACCATCGCCCGGATGGTGGAACATTTCCAGACGCTGTTAGAGGGACTCGTGGCGAATCGAGAGTGTCTCTTGTCCGACCTGCCGTTGTTAACGATCGCCGAACGGGAGCAGTTAACGGCTTGGAACGCCACTGAAACCGACTATCCCGAGCGCTGTGTCCATCAGTGGTTCGAGGCGCAAGTGGAACGAACCCCCGACGCGATCGCCACGACGTTTGGCAGCGCTCGCCTCACCTACCGAGAACTCGATCGGCGGGCGAACCAACTCGCTCGCTATCTCCAGTCTCAGGGGGGGGTCGGCCCCGACGTTCCCGTCGGACTCTGTCTCGAACGGTCGATCGAGGCGATCGTCGGGATGCTGGGCATTCTCAAAGCCGGTGGCGCGTACTTACCGCTCGATCCGGCTTATCCCACAGAACGCCTCGCCTTCATGTTGGACAACGCCCAGGTTTCGGTTCTCGTGACCCAGAGCCAGCTCGTCGGTAACTTGCCCGTGCAGGGGGTGTCTCCCATCTGTTTGGATGTAGACTGGCCGGCGATCGCTCGCGAAGACGAAACCGCTCCGGTTTGTAAGGCCGACCCCGACGCTCTGGCGTACGTCATTTACACCTCGGGGTCTACGGGGCAACCGAAAGGGGTCGCCATGCCTCACCGCCCCCTCACCAACTTGATTGCGTGGCAGCAGCGCAATTCGATCGCCTCGACGGGTACGCCGACCCTGCAATTTGCCCCCATCAGTTTCGATGTCTCGTTTCAAGAAACGTTCGCGACCTTCAGCACGGGGGGAACTCTCGTTTTAATTTCTGAAGAATTGCGGCGGGACAGTCTCCGTTTGCTGCGATTTCTCGAAACGGCGGCGATCGAGCGACTGTTTCTCCCCTTCGTGGCACTCCAACATCTGGCTGAAGTGGCCGAGGCCGAAGGAATCGCCCCGACGAGCTTGCGGGAAGTCATCACCGCCGGGGAACAGTTGCGGATTACTTCTGCGATCGCCAACTGGTTCGATCGCCTGCCGAACTGCACGTTACACAACCACTACGGCCCCTCGGAAAGCCACGTGGTCACGGCATTTACGCTGACGGGATCTCCCCAGGACTGGCCGGTACTACCGCCGATCGGCCGCCCCGTCGCCAATGCTGAAATTCATCTCCTCGATCGGCAGAAGCGACCGGTTCCCGTAGGCGTTCCCGGCGAACTCTACATCGGCGGCGTCAGCTTAGCCCGAGGCTACCTCCATCGTCCCGACCTCACTGCCGAGCGCTTTATTTCCAGCTCGCATATCACATCTGAGGTGAAAAGTCAATCTCAAAAACTCTATAAAACGGGAGACTTAGCCCGTTACCGCAGCGACGGCAACATTGAGTATTTGGGACGGAGCGACCAACAAGTGAAAATCCGGGGCTTCCGCATCGAACCGGGAGAAGTCGAAGCCTTGCTCGAACGCTATCCCAGCGTGCGAGAAGCTGTGGCGATCGCCCGCGAAGACGTACCGGGAGACAAGCAGTTGGTGGCGTATATCGTTCCCGCTTCGGCGGAATCGGCCGACGAGTTTACGCCGTTTTCCACTCAGCTGCGCCAGTTTCTACAAACGCAACTGCCCGAATACATGATTCCGGCAAGCTTCGTATTTCTCGATCGCCTACCGCTGACCCCCAGCGGTAAGGTGAACCGTCGCGCTCTACCGGCTCCCGATCGCACTCGTCCGGAACTGGCCGAGCGCTTCGTTCCGGCGCGAACGGGGGTCGAGAAGGTCTTGGCCGACCTGTGGACGCAAGTGCTGAACGTCGAACGCATCGGGATCTATGACAACTTCTTCGATCTCGGCGGTCATTCGCTGCGAGCGATTCAACTCGTCGCCCAAATTCGGGATGTGTTTCAAGTCGATCTAATGCTGCAAAGTTTCTTCGAGGCTCCCACGATCGAGGGACTGGCTCGATGCGTCGAAGCTCAGCAAGCGGGAACGGATACCGTAGCCAGCGATGTCGTTCTCGATCTGTATGCTGAAGCGGTATTAGATCCGGCGATCGACCCGCATGCTGCCGCACTCGTGTAACGTTACCCGCATCGCACCTGTTGCGCCAACAGTCGAAAAGATTTGGAGAAAACGATGAAGTCACGCCAAAAAACTGCCAATATTTTCTTAACCGGAGCGACTGGCTTTCTAGGAGCGTTCTTACTGTACGAACTTCTCGAGCAAACCCCAGCGACGATTTACTGTTTAGTCAGAGCAGAAGATGAAAAAGCCGGGTTTCAACGCCTTGAGAATGCCCTAAAACAGTATTCACTCTGGGACGAACGGAAACGCAACCGCATCGTTCCCGTTTTAGGTAATTTATCCGTTCCGTTATTGGGTTTGTCTCCCACCCAGTTCGATAATTTGGCAAAGACGCTCGATGTGGTTTACCACAATGGGGGATCGGTCAACTTTCTCTATCCCTACTCGGTTCTCAAAGCAGCCAACGTTCAGGGAACTCATGAAGTGTTGAGGTTAGCCTGTCAAGCGAAGGTCAAACCCGTTCATTTTATTTCGACGGTTGGCGTGTTTTCGCCGATCGCTTACGGCGATCGCGATGTGGTTCGAGAGGGAGATGCGCTCGATCGCACCGAAGGACTCTACGGCTACACGCAAAGTAAATGGGTGGCGGAAAAACTCATCGAAACGGCTCGCGATCGCGGTTTACCCGTCACGATTCACCGTCCTTTCTGGATTGAAGGACACAGCCAAACGGGAGTTTGCAACAAATCGGACTTTTTACGCAGTGCGATCGCCGGTTGCGTTCAGTTTGGAACGGCTCCCGATTGGCAAATGCGCGTCGATATCGTTCCCGTGGACTTCCTCAGTCGCGCGATCGTTCGTATCTGCCGTCAAAAGAGTTCGTTCGATAAAGCGTTTCACTACTCCAATCCTCGCGCCATCTCTTGGAACCAACTGATACGCTGGATGCAGGAGTTCGGTTATTCCATCGAGCAGCAACCCGCCCAGCACTGGATTGCCCAAACCATCGATCGCCTGCCGCAATCTCCCGATAACGCACTCTATCCGTTTTTGCCGTTCTTTTCCGAACGCATCCCCGGACAGTCGATGTCGGTTCCCGAAACCTATTTCCAAACCAAACCTCTCAAATTCGACTGTCAAAATACCTGGGACGGACTGGCGGAAACGGACATTATCTGTCCCCCAGTTGACGATAAGCTCCTGAAAACTTACTTTTCCTACTTAATTGAAACGGGCTTCTTGCCTGCGCCGGTCGAGTCTGAAGCCGAACTTGCCGCGAGCTAACGGGCAGTTTGGGTAAGAAAAGTATAGAGGAGTGATACTCCATCCTTTTCCGATAAGCGAGGTTTCAAAATGTCTTCACTACATCCCCCCTTCCCAAGGGGGGTTGGGGGGGGGATGCAGAGTTCAGAGAAACCGCTGTTTGAGAGAAGGATGGAGTCGTGTAGGTTGGGTGGAGGGGACGAAACCCAACAGCCATCAATTTGGGGACTTTTCGTTGGGTTTCCTAACGTCAATCCAACCTAAAATCTATCATCTTCAAGAAGCGATCGCCTAATCTCGAACGGCGACGTAATCCATACGGATATCCCACGGTTCGATACCGATAACCCCTAGTTTTTGGCGTTTTCCGGTTCCGCAAGTATGCACTCCACGGCTTCCCCACGCCGGAACGTAAGCGTCTTGAGATTTAAAAAATTCATCGACAAAATCAAATGGAGTTTTAACATCGTTCGGCTCGATTTGTCGTCGCGTTGAGTAAAATTTCCAAGAATCTCCATAGAGCGTATTTGGCTCGGGATTAGATTGTTTATCGGAGAAATCGTTCTCGCAGAAGTCTTCAAATTCTTCTAATAACTCTCCGCGATCGTACAATTTATAGCCAATTACACCGGCGGTATCGCTGACGCCATATTCGATCGCCTGTGTCTGAAGCTGCTGAGAAATCGCCCGAGCGTCTTTATCTTTGAGTCCGTTTTTCCAAGAATAAACCACTTCTTCGTGAATCACCGTCCACGAATGTCCGTGAAATTTAAAAACAATAAAACATTCGTTTGTCAGTTCCACTTCTTGCTCGAAGACATCGTGTTTCCAAACCGTCGCATTGCGAACTCGACACAACGCTTCAGCGACTTGTTCGACATCTCCCTTAACGAGAATTAAATTATCGTTCAAACAGTCAGAAACTAAGCCTCGCTGCTCGGAAATTGGAAATCGAGTTTGTCGCTGTCCGCCTTTTTCGCGTAACAGTTTTACGATCTCCCAATGTCCTTTCATCTGAGCGCGATCGGCGGCTGTCTCTCCTTCCCACTCTTCTTCACTATCGGAAGTAGTCATGTGAGGATTTGCCCCTGCATCGAGTAACAATCGCACGATGTCGATAAATCCCTTTTCTGCGGCTTCAATTAAAGGAATGTCATGATACCTATTTTCACCGACGATGTTCGGATTGGCTCCTTCTTCGAGGAGCGTTGCGACAACTTCACGATGTCCGTTCTTTACCGCTTGTAAAAGTGCCGTTCCGTATTGAGGAACGATGCGATCGACTGGCGTTCCCGTATCGATAAGTGCTTCGACTTCACCTAATTTACCGTCTTTCGCCGCTTTAACTAACATCAGTTCTCGCGTGCGATCGATCGCACCGGCTTCGCGTAAATATTTGGCAATCCGTTGTTGTCTGGCTCTCTTTTGCTGTTCTAATTTGTTACGGAAGCGATCGCCAGAAAAAGGAGATGTTTCAGTTGCATTCTCTTCGGCTGACGTGTCGCCAAGAACTTCCGATGCTGCATAATCGAGTGCTGTATTTCCGTTGCGATCGGCTAGGTTCACATCAACACCCGCTTCAATGAGACATTTAGCCACTACACTGCTGCCAAATTCGCTGGCGATCGTTAAGGCTGTTTTTCCTCGATCGTCTTGGGTATTGACGGTGGCTCCCGCTTGCAGCAATTGTTGACAAATATCTTTCCGATTGTACCGAGCAAGCTTCATCAACGGCGTTTCTCCCCGATCGCCTGCTACATTTACATCTGCTCCTGCTTCAATCAGCAGTTTTACCATTTCTGCTGATTGCTCGATCCAATCCATCATTCCTTGTTCTAAGACGATCTCGAGGGGAGTCGTTCCATTGCAATTGGGTAAATTCACATCAGCTCCAGCATCGATCAGCAGTCGTACAATTTCTAACGCTCTGCATGCTGCATCAAATAGACGATTATCGCTGTCCTCATCTTCCTCTAGATTTTCATCTTCATCATATAAATCGTCTGGAGAGATTGCCAGAACTCGATCTGTTGCACGATGTAATGCGGTATCACCACGATCGTTCGGGATATTGACATTCGTTCCAATATTTATAAAATGCCGAACAATATCAACATTGCCAAAAATTGTGGCAACATGAAGTGCCTCCGCATAGATTTCTTGAAGGTCTTCTGAATAAGGATAAAACCGAGTGATTTCTCGGACAATTTCGAGATGTCCGTGCCAACAAGCCTCTTTTAAGGGAGAGTCGTTTTCAGAATCCAAAGTGGCACCCGCTTCGAGTAAAATTCGGACGATTTCTAAACACCCCATCTCGGCGGCTAAGCTGAGGGGAGTATAACCCGTGTTGCGATCGCGTTCGTTCACATCCGCTCCACGAGCGATCGCGTTTCGGACTTCGTTGGCGTTTTTCGCTTTTACGCCTGCAATTAACGACATGGTTCTCTCCTTCGATTTGAGTCAATTTCGCTATTCGTCCTCATCGCCAAAGTCTGGCTCGTCTTCCTCATAATATCGCCCCATAGGTATGATTCTGCGCGATCGAGAAAAGCACCTGGAACATTTACCGCACCTGCTTTGAGGAGTAGCTTTACCGCCTCAGTATGACCGTAATACTTTGCTGCTCTGATGGGTATGTGGTAGCGATCGCTTCCATTGACATCTGCACCCGCCTCCAGCAACACTCGCATCGCCTCCACCTGACCGCTACCTGCTGCTTGAGCTAATGCTGTGCGACGGCGAAAATCGGCTCGGTTGGGATCGACGCCAGCGGCGAGCAACCGTTGCAGGCGATCGAGATCTCCCTGTTCGGCGGCGATGCAAAGTTCGATGACATCTAATCCGTCGTGACTTGCGCCTGCGGCTTGTAACCGCTCGACGATCGCGCGATCGCCAATTTCAGCGGCTCGAGTCAGTGCAGTATCGCCATACTGACTTTTGGCGTTGGGGTTGGCTCCCCCATTGAGGAGAAGTTCGATCGTTTCCAAGTCTCGCCGTTCTACCGCCAACATCAGCGGCGTTTTGTCATCAGCCATCGATCCTTCAAAGCGATCGAGAACGGCTCCCGCCTCTATGAAACATCGGACGAGTTCCCGTTGTCCAGTTTCAACGGCGTTGTGCAGCGGCGATCGATCGTAAGTATTGGATGACTCTAGGCTCGCTCCCGCCTCGACGAGCAGTCGTGCAATATTGGTTTGGTGCGTGCGAACTGCAACCATCAACGGCGTGTAATGGCTCCAAACTGCCTCGAGACGCGGAGGAGACGAACGCTCTCGTATGGCTTTGGGGGGAATTGTTGTGATGCGAATTCCTGGTTCGGGTTCGCGAACGATGGCACTCTCAAAAATATTTGATTCTGGGGAATTGCGATCGCGATCGGCGAGACTGGCATAAAACTCGTGACCGCAATTCGGACATTTCCCGTAATTCTGAATAGAGGTAAACGCCGTCTCACATTTCGGACAGTTTCGTTCTACCCCAGTCCAGCGATCGTCTCGCTCGACGACACAATTGAGATTCGCACCAGCTTCGATGAGTTGGCGAACGATGTCGAGATGACCGTCTCTGGCGGCGACGTACAACGCGGTTTGAGTTTTATTGACAACTTCGGTGCTAGTTCCGTCGAGATTGACGTTGCGATCGATTAAGGAACGCACGGTTTCGAGATCGCCGTTTTTGGCAGCGGCCACCAATGCGTTAATTTTCTCTTGAGGCGAAGGTTCTGGCGGAGCGACGCGATCGAGGATTTCTCGAGCGCGATCGCGTTCGGACGGCTCGCTGAGGATGTTGAGATATTCACAAATCGCGCGATGACCGGCGTTTGCGGCTAACTGTAACGCCGTTTCCCCTGACTCGGTTCGGAGGTTGACGTTTGCACCGGCTTTCACGAGTGCGCGAACCATCGGTTTGTTCCCCAGTCGCGCCGCCAGGGTTAAGGCGGTGTCGCCGTCTTCAAAGGGTTCGTCGAGGTCGATTTCTTGCTGAATTAACGCTTTGAGTCGATCGATGTTTTGCGATTCTATAGTTTTTCTTAAATCGTTCATTTTTAAACATAGAAATTCTTGCGATCTATTATACTGTTAAAAATACAGTACGGCGATCGACATTCAAAGGGTGCATCTCAAAAATATAAGTTTATAAGATTAGAGTCTCTGCACTGAATTGAGCTGTTGCTAGGTTTCGCGATCGCTCCATCTATAGACTGAGCGAAGCTGAAGTCCAACCCACCTCAAACTCATATTTTTACAAAAGTGAGATGCACCCATCGATCTCGACAACATCGCAGTCCAGTAAGTTAATTTCTGTCGAGTTTAGCGATCGTAATCTCTCCCAGAACCGTACTGCCACGCTTGCGCCCACTGATGCAGATAATATCGTTGTTGGGGAGACGCCGTTTTACTCCAATCTGCGATCGCCTCTCCAATTGGTGACAGCGCACTGTACGCCCCCAAATTCAAATAGTGGCGCATCCATCCCAACAACGGAAAAATCCCAATCTTCGGAACGATGTTCGTCACCGTCAGCGGTGCAGAAATCGAAGTTCGGAACAACGCCTGAGACAAACTTCCAAACTGAACGACATCTTTTAAAAACGGACGTAACACCTCATCTCCGGCGTCTTGCATCGCATCGAAAACGGACGCCAACAAGCGATCGATCGAATCGGGATCTGTTACCGTTTCATTAACGCCGACACTCATCGTTTGCTGAAACATCCACGTCACCGACAAATTCGGTTGATAGGGTTGAAGTAACGATAACGCCGAGCGATCGAGACAGTCCGCGTTCAAGGCTTCCCCCACACCTTCACTCAACCGTTTTAAATGACGTACCATCGCCCCAAATCCGCCAAAACTCAGCGGAGACTGACTCCCGCTACTGTCTCCCACGGGAAGAATCCGATTCCACGGCGACTGTAACGGACTCTTGCGATACGAGGGGAAAAAGCCGAAAAGGGCGCGTTTGAAATTCAAGGCTTCGAGGTCGATTTGTTGGTACTCCGGTAACAGTCGGACGTACTCGTTGAAGAAAAACTCTAAGCTGAAGCGATCGCGGTGGGCGTCGAGATATGTAAACAGATAAGTGGTGCGTCCGTCTTTAGCGGGAAAGGCTTCCCAAAAATACTGACATTGATGCAAAATCGGCGTGAAGGAAACGAACAAATCGCCAGTTTCGTTTTTAGGGTAGCCCTCAGCGCAAGTTCCCACCACCAAACAAACGGCGTCGGGTTTCTGTTGTCCTCGCACTTGTCGGGAAACGGGGGAAAAATGACCCATCGCATCGATGAGCAGACGAGTGGTGAGTCCGCTGTCTGGGGTTTTGCTGTCGCCGACGTTGACGCGCACGCCGTCGGGATGTACGATCGCCTCTTCAAACGCCGTGTTTTCGAGGAGGGTTCCTCCCGCGTTTAAAAACCGCTGTTTGAGGGTTTCGAGGAGATATACCGGATCGACGCCAATGTTGAGAACGTCGCGAACCCAGATGTCGGAACCGCCGCGAAAGCTGATGCGGCCGGGGTTGTACTCGGTGGCGATCGCCCGTTCTAATTCTGTCTCTGTTAGCAATCCCATCTCGACGAAGGTTTGCAGTTCGTCGCGAGAGATGTTCCACTCCTGTTCGCGGCCTTTGAGCATTCCTCGTTCGACGATCGCAACGCGCCAATTTTGTCTGGCTAACGCCGCACCCAGGAGAATTCCCAGGGTTCCCCCGCAGATAACGACATCCCAATCGGTTTCTCCGAGAGGTTGGGAATTTTGGTGTACGACACTGGGAACGGGTCGATCGTTGTCGCGGAGGTTTCGCCACAGGCGATCGGCGGATGCTAAGCCTTTTGAGGGGTTCCCAGGGATTTGGTTGAGGAGGTTTTGAGTCGCAGACATGAACGAACCTGACGATCGAGGAGGTACAACAGCTTGGGTTTTCTTCTAAGATAACGAGACTGTCAACGTTCGGCTTGCTGCGATCGCCAAAAAAAATCGGCTGAATGGGGTTAGCATTCAACCGATTACGACAAACGAACCCGATCGCTTGAGACCGACGAGACGAACGCACGGCTCAGTTTCGAGCGCATTGCTCGACCTCGATCGATATTCAAGATGCGAGATATCCTGGGTGAAACTGTCGGGGAGCGATCGAACTATCGTTTAAAGCTCTGGGCGCGATCGTTCGATCTCCTACAGTTTTATGTCGTTTTTTTGCAATTTCGGGTACGTTTACAGTTTGACGCTACACTGTTATTCAATAGCGTGTTGGGTCGATCCATCGTGTTGTAAAAGAGGAGGGAGAATCTGGGTCGTTCTCGATCCTTACATTTTTTATTATACCCCAAATGTTCGTTTTTTATTGCAAGACAATTTATTTTTTATGAGTTTTTTTTGAATTTTTAGTTTGTTTTTTAAAATCCGAAAAAATTCATAACTCTCCTCAGTATTTTTAGGGGGATTCCGATCGTAAAAAACACGCAAAGGATCGAATCGACCGTTCGGATTAGCAATCCAAGGAAACTCGCAGGCGATCGCGATCGCGCTTTAAATCCGATACAGTACAGTAAGAAGTTGAGAAAACATATTTAACAACATCCAATATGACTGCAACTGCGGCGCAAACCGACTACGATGTTATCGTCATCGGTTCAGGAATTGGCGGCCTCGTCACTGCCACCCAACTCGCCAGTAAAGGCGCAACCGTTCTCGTTCTCGAACGCTATCTGATTCCCGGCGGCAGTGCAGGGTATTTCGAGCGATCGGGCTATCGCTTCGATGTCGGGGCGTCGATGATCTTTGGCTTCGGCGATCGAGGCACGACGAACCTCCTCACTCGCGCTCTCGATGCCGTAAACGTCAGTCTCGAAACGATTCCCGACCCGGTTCAAATTCACTACCACCTTCCCAACGACCTCGAGGTCAAAGTCCATCGCGACTACAATGCCTTTATCGAGGAACTCAGCGCCAAATTCCCCCACGAACGCACTGGAATTGGCAAGTTTTACGACGAATGCTGGAAGGTGTTTAACTGTCTCAACAGCATGGAACTCCTTTCGTTGGAAGAACCCCGCTACCTGACAAGGGTTTTCTTCGAGCACCCGCTGGCTTGTTTGGGATTGGTGAAATACCTACCACAAAACGCTGGTGACATCGCCCGACGCTACATTAAAGATCCCGAACTTCTGAAGTTTATCGATATAGAATGCTACTGTTGGTCGGTGGTTCCGGCCGACAAGACCCCTGCCATCAACGCTGGAATGGTGTTTAGCGATCGCCATTACGGTGGCATCAACTACCCGAAAGGCGGCGTCGGACAAATCGCCCAAAAACTCGTTGAAGGGTTGGAAAAAGCGGGAAGTCACATCCGCTATCAAGCTCGAGTGACCGAAATTCTCAAAGAGGGCGATCGGGCGATCGGCGTCAAACTGGCTTCGGGAGAAGAATTCTACGCCAAGCGGGTCGTTTCCAACGCTACCCGCTGGGATACCTTCGAGAAACTGTTGCCCGAGGCGGAAATGCCCTTAGCCGAAGAGAAGTGGCAGCAACGCTATTGTAAATCTCCCAGTTTCCTGAGTTTGCACATGGGGGTCGAAGCGGACACGTTACCGCCGGGGACAGACTGTCACCATATCGTCGTTGAAGACTGGGCGAAAATGGAAGACGCCGAAGGAACGCTGTTCGTGTCGATTCCGACGTTACTCGACCCCGACCTCGCCCCGGAAGGCTATCACATTATTCATGCCTTTACCCCCGATCGGATCGATCGCTGGCAAAACCTGTCCCCAACAGAGTACGAACGGCAAAAAGAAGCGGCCGCTTGGCAGTTCGTCGATCGCCTCGAACGGATTTTTCCGGGTTTAGACGCGGGATTGGACTATCTCGAAGTGGGAACGCCACGCACTCACCGCCGCTTTTTAGGCCGCGACGACGGTACTTACGGCCCGATTCCCCAACGTAAGTTGTGGGGACTGTTGGGAATGCCGTTTAACCGAACCGCCGTTCCTGGCTTATATTGCGTCGGCGACAGCACGTTTCCCGGTCAGGGATTGAACGCCGTGGCCTTTTCTGGCTTCGCCTGCGCCCACCGTATCGCCGTGGATTTGGGGATTTAGCGGAGCCAGGGAGAGGGGGAGAGGGGGAGCAAGGGAGAGGGGGAGAGGGGGAGAGGGGGAGCAAGGGAGTACGTTGGCGGTGCGTGACGAGCGATCGGTCTCACGATCGACACCCTATTTTTCAAGTCACGCACCCTTGTATGTTGGGGGTTTACACTGTCGGTGCGTGACGATTTCTCGGTTTCAAGTTCGACACCCTATTTTTCAAGTCACGCACCCTACGGACTGGTGACTGGTGACTGAAACACTGCTCGTCATCTCCTCACCTGGCTGCGTCCCGGTAATTCTCCAAATCCTGAATTCGCTGCTGGGTGAGGCGTTCGAGACAGTTGAGGCGAATGGAGGTTTGAATAGTTCCGCCGTCGTAGCGGAAGGCTTCCCATTGGCAGTTGGCATCGCGGAATTCTAACCACGCCAGTTGTGCGTCGATGAGTTTTTCCCGGTTGCTGTCGTTGAGGGCGGCCATGAGTTCGTCGTAAGTTCGGTTTAGGCGATCGTCTGCGTTGTGGTAGTCTCGCGCCGCACATTCGTTGATTTCGATGGTGGTTTGGGGACTGCTGCAATCGATCGCAGGTGTTTCGTTGGTGGCGGTGGAGTGGTCGCGATCGCTCGTCGAGGCTTGGGCGATGGGACTACGCACTGCTGACGCGATCGCACTTGAAGGCGATCGATGACCAGTCCTATCGGGTGTTGCGGTTTTTTGGCATCCGGCGGCCAGTAGTGCTAACCCGAGGGCAAGATAAGCAAAGCGTGGCAAGTGCGACATGAAGTTCGTTCGTGTGGCGTTGGGGACTGAAGAGATCCTACGAGGGGCGATCGCGCGGTTCCGGATCTGCGGTTTTTGAGTCGAGCGATCGAGGGATTGACGTTCGAGTGCGATCGCTATCTGTAAATTGCGACTCATTCAATGATTTTTAAGTTTAAAAAATATCAATATTTTTGAATTTTTGTAGCATTTTAAACACGATATTGGCACAGTCTTTATTTCAAAAATATTATAGTAAAAAACGCTCGAATAGTTCGCTCGTCAAGCAACTTTAAAACAACAGTCTATAAACTATCCCATGTTTGAATGAGTTGGAGTGGCAAGACGATGAAATTCATTTCGATGACTGTAGCGACCTCTATCGTTGCCTCGAATTTGGCGATCGCCCCGTGGCTTGTAGCCTCTTCCATACCTCTGCCTAACCTGACGTCCGAGAGTCTCGCTCGACGTTCCTGTGCGATCGTCGACGACCCCGATCCGCCACTTAACGTTCGTAGCGGGCCGGGAACTGATTTCAGAATTATCGGACAACTCAATAACGGCACTCAAGTCGCGATCGTCGAAGAACAAAACGGTTGGTATCGCGTCGTTTTTAATCCGCCCGACGGTACGGGCTGGGTAGCCGGAAATCGCGTTCGCGTCGTGTTTTGCGACTAATCTCGCGATCGATTCGGATCGCCACCAAATATCGAGGGGATTCTACCGAACGTTCTAATCTTGAATCTGAATTGAGAGGTCGATCGAATGTCCCTCAACCCTTCAAAAATCCTGTGGGTTTCCATGCCCGTTCTGTTCTCTCTCGGTCTGTCGAGTCTCGCCTCGGCAACTCCCTCGGGGCTTTTCCTAACCCGTGCCGTTCCCCAAGACGAGCCGGGATTGTATATCGTCGATTTTACGGTGTATCAGAACAGTCCCGAACCGCCCCACGTCGCTCGAACTTGGAGGCGTACCTATCGGGTGTACTGCCCTAACGTAACGGTTCGCAACATCACGAACGGCCAGTGGGGCGATGCCATACCCGCTCGAGCCGATCGCCGTGAAGGCCCCGGAACGATGATGTCCGTCGTGGGCTTGGTGTGCGGGTCTCCCAATCGCTGGCGGTAAACGACTGAGAAACCCGATATTTCGCCAGACACCGAGTCTCTGAACTCAGATGGTGTTACCGCTGCATATGGTCTTCGAGCAGTGCCTGCGCCCGAGGCTTGTAGATTAAGTAAAACAACGCCTCGATATAACGCATCATATCTTCGCGATTTTCCTTGGAGGAGTAGTTCCAGAATCCAAAGGTTTTCGCCATCGACAACAGCCGCGTCGTGTGAATCTTCCAGGTGTAGGTGGTGTACACGCGATCGATCCCTTTACGAGAAATCTCCAGCCAGTAATCGGGGTTTTGTTCGCATTTGGTGACGAAATCGATCAGCTTCTGCGCCGTTTCTTCGAGGTTCGTCGGGTTGATGTAGAAACCGTTGACCCGGTCTTGAATAATTTCGAGCGGTCCCCCGAACTGCGTCCCGAAGGTGGGAATTCCCGAAATCATTGCTTCGAGAATCGTCAAACCGAACGCCTCGAACAACGCCGGTTGGACGAACACGCCGCGACGGTCGGCGATGACGCGGTACACTTCCCCGGAGTCGGTTTTGGGCAGACGCACCCCCAACCAGCGAAACTTTCCGTGTAGCTCGTAGCGATCGATAATTTCGTAGAGCTTCCGCATTTCGCTGATTTCTTCGGGATCGTTCGATTCGTCTTCCCGCAGTTTCCCCGCGACCAAAATCAAGTTGCAGTGTTTTTGGAGTTCTTTGCTCTGTCCGAAGCATTCAGCAAGTCCCGTCAAATTCTTGATGCGATCGAGTCGAGCCATTGAAAACAGCGGCCGTTTGCTCGGGTCGTCTAATTTCCCGTACACCTGGGAGGGGTCGTCGAGGGTAAACAGCAACTCTTCGAGCCGTTCGGCGTCGTCGGGAACCCGCTGTTCTTGACGGGTGTAGGGGAAATAAATGTTTTCGTTGACTCCCGGCGGCACCACGTTAAACTTCGGACTGAACAGTTCGATACCCGTCACCACATGGTACAAATCCGGCATCGTAAAGCAGTGGTACGATTCGTACTGACCCACGCTATCGGTGCGTCCGACGATTTCTTGGTAAGTGCTGCTGATAATGCAGTTGGCTGCGTTCATCGAAATTAAATCGGTGATGAATTGCAGCGAGAAATGATATTGGTTTTCCAAATCCTGCCAGTACAAGTTACTAAACAGATATTTGGATTTTTCCAAGGCGTGAGCCACGTTGAACTGGGTCACGTTCAAGCGGCGGGACAGTAAAAACGCCACGATGTTTCCGTCGGAGTAGTTCCCGACGATCAGATCGGGTTTCTCTTTAAACTCCACTAACAGTTCTTTTTCGGCGTCGATGGCGTAGGTTTCTAGATACGGCCAGATCTCGAAGCGAGAAATCCAGTTGTCTGTGACGTTGGGGTTGAATTTGCGGAAGGGAACGCGCAAAATCCAGGCGTCGTCGGTTCCCCAGATTTTTTCGAGCCGTTCGTTGCAGCGGGTTCCGTCGGCGTTGGGAATCAACCGGCTCAAGACGATCACTTTGGGGTGAACGCCGAGTACGTCCAAACCGGCTTGTTGGAGTTCGGTTTGCAGTTGTTTTTCGAGACTGCGAGCTTGGTCGAGGACGTAGACCACTTGACCGCCGGTGTCGGGACGACCGAGGACGCCTTCTTGACCGAACCAGCCGTGAACGGACACCAAGACGATCCGAAAAATCATGGGAATCCGCGAGAGGAAGCCTTCGAGAACGCTATCGTCGGGAGAGTCGATCAGTTCGTCGAGGATTTCGAGGGTTTCGCGGACGCGGTTGGCGGTATTTCCCCATCCCGGCTCGAATCCCATGTCTTGGAGGTCGAAGCGGAAGTTTTCGTAGGGGTCGTTTTCAGGGCGTTGGCTGACGAAGCCGATCGCCTGTTTGACGCGATCGCTCAGTTGTTCCCAGCTCCCGATTCGGGGGTTGATCATCAGTTTCAAGCCGTTGTAGGAATGGAGGCTGAGAAACTGAAACAGGGTTTCTTTCCACTGTCGCGGAGCTTGGAACAGTTTGCTCGAGAGGTAGCGGTTGAGAAACTGCACCCCTTTTCCGATGTTTTTTGGGTCGCGGATGGTGGGGGAATAGTCGTAAAACGGCTCGAAATCGATCTCGAAAACGTCTCCTTCTTGGGGCTTGTAGCGATCGACGAAGCGATCGCGCGTGTCGAGAAGGTCTTGCACCGTCATTTTGTCGTAGGTGAAGTCTTCGTGAATCCGAAAGGCTTCTTGATAAGCAATTTTCGGACGCACGATCGCGCAGACACTTTCGTCCTCGACGATGATTTCTTGGGTGTAGAAGATCAGTTTTCCGAGGTTCGAGACGTGCTGGAACGCTTCGGATTTTTCGTGATCTTCACAGTACTCGGTAAAGGCGCGTTCGATGTCGTTACGCAGTAAGTAACGCTGGTCTTTGGCTCTAAGTTCGTGGAGAAATTGGCGAAGTTCGATTTTTTCGTCACTCTTGAGAACGGCGTCAATAAAATAAGACATGAATGAATTCCCTAATCGCAAATGAGATGAGTAGGAGAGAAAGACTCGGGCGTTCGACTGAATTTCAGAAGATTGCCTGAGAGGGTTTCAGTGATGCTAGAAACCCACAAAATAACGTTTCGTCTTGGATGTGGCGATCGCGCGGACAGCGAAACGATCGGTGTCGGGATCGGTGAAGCGAGCTGCTAGAGGAGGCGGGTTGCCCGTGCGGGCGATCGCAGTGCAACTTGACGCGCTAGGATTTAAGCAGCAGTCCGATTGGGACAAAAGTTTCCCAATTGTTCGCGTTTTCCCGTCAGATCGACTTGCGAACTGGTGTTTTTTCAAGCAGACACGACGATACAGTAGACAAACGCACCTATGTTTAACCTTACCGAATTTTTTCGATGGCGATCGATATTGATGTGTTAATAATTTGTGAAGTCTTATTAGAAATTGTTAAAGAAATGCAAAGTTAGCTCAGTGGTGCAGAAAACTTTTCGAGATCGGGGATTTACAAAATACATGAAATATGTTATGGAACTCGAACCAGATCCCCGGCATCTCCAAACTGCCAGGGATCTCCGGCAGCCATTTACCGATCTGGGATTTTGCGGGCAACCCTTTAATACGGCGATATCTTTTCTCACAAGGGTTTCAGGACTTTTATGTACCACTAAGGCAAAGTTAGTGATGCGATCGAACTGCGCGATCGCTCGGCTTCGAGGACGCGTCCTCGGGCCAAACGAGTTCGATCCGTCGTTGGGCGTCTTCGAGGGCAGTGGCGGGATCGCGTCCGAGTAAGGTTTGCTCGATGGCTCGTCCCAAACTGTTTGACAGGCGAGCGTAATTGGGCAAGATCGGCCGCGATCGCGCCCAGGACATTTGTTTGAGAAACACGTCGAGAAGCGGCCGCTCGGCCACGTAAGCACGATATTGTTGGCTGTGACGGGCCGACAGCGAGGCGGGAAGATAGCCCGTTCCTAACGCCCACTGAATTTGAAAGCGATCGCTGAGAACGAAATCGAGAAATTCTAACGCGGCGTTTTCTTCTCGGGGGGTCGTTCGAGTCACGAACAGGTGTTCGCCGCCGACCACAGTTGCCCGTTCGGTACCAGCGGGAATCGGTATCGCGGCGTAATCGACCCCAGTTCGCTCTAACTGTCCCAGCGTCCAAGGACCGGTTAACTGCATAGCGACGCGACCTTTAAGAAAGTCGTCGAGTTCGTACCCTCGCTCGGGTTGCGACAGAGCCACCGAGCCGTCAGCCACTAAATCCGCCCAAAACTGCAACGCCGCGATCGCTTCGGAGTTGAACAAATTGGGGCGATCGCCGTCGATAATTTCGCCTCCCGTACCGTACAAAAAGGGCAGCCAGGCGAACACCGTCCATTCGCCTTTCCCGAGCGGCAGTAACAAGCCGTAGCGATCGATCGTTCCATCCCCATCGAGGTCTTCAGTCAGTTGTTCGGCCACCCGTCGCAACTCCTCCCAGGTGCCGGGAAGTTCCGTCACGCCTGCCGCTTCCAACAAGCTCGGACGGTAGAACAATCCCACGTTGTTCGCAGCCATGGGAATCGACCAAATGCGGCCGTCTAGGGTCATTCCGTCGAGCAGCGAAGGGTCGAGCTTCGCTTTGGCCTGAGAATTGGCAAACCAGTCTTCAATGGTACGCAACGCTCCCAACTCGACCAATTGTCCTGTAATCGACGGTCCGAACCAAAGGAGGTTGGGGGGGGCCTCGCCGACAACGGCGGTAAGGATTTTGGGGAGTTGTTGGTCGGGTTGTCCCACGTAGAGGGGACGGACTTCGATCTGGGGATGCTCGGCGTTAAAAACCTCGACCAATTCGTTGAAAATATCCCGATTCGGAGGCGGGTTGATCCCGTGCCACAGGGTCAGTTGGACGACATCGTTCGGAACCGTCGCCGCGAACTGACAGGCCGTCAGCAGCCAACCACACAGGAGAACTGACCAGATGCCGAACAATCCGTGTTTCGATGGCGATCGCATCTTACAAACTTCCCCTCTACCTCTACAATGTCAAAGAGCTTCAACCCCAGCGAGAGCGAGCCGATCGCTCCCTACATCGCGCGGTTGGCGTGTCAGTCACTCTGTCGGTCATTCTATGTTAACTGCCCCGAAACCAGACTTTCTAGACGCTTACTGGACGAATTCTTTCGATCTCGAAGATCACTTACAAACGTTTTTGAAGCTCGATCGCGAGACGCTGCAAACTCAACTGCAAGAACGCCGTCACGCCGTCGCCGAACTCGGCCAGCACTTCGATTGGGAACTGGTGGGCGATTTCTACCGCGATCGCGTGGGAACGGCCTATATTTTCGAGTTGGCGGCGTGGCATCTCGAAAGCTGCGACTATATCGGCGATATGGTGCGCTTGATCGCTGATTTCGCAAACGGTCGAGTTTTGGATTTCGGCGGCGGTATCGGAACCCACGCGATCGCTGCGGCCTCTTGTCCCGAGGTACGAGAGGTTCTTTATTTAGATTTAAATCCCACGAACTGCCAGTTCGTCCGCTATCGAGCCGAACAGTTGGGTTTGTCGGACAAACTCCACGTGGCCTCGACGTTGGACGATGACGATCCGTTCGACACGATTATGTGTTTCGATGTCATGGAACATTTGAAAGATCCCAGTTCGCAGTTATTGCAATTCCACAAACTGTTGAGCGACGACGGTAAATTACTCGTCAACTGGTATTTTTCCAAAGGCTTTGGGAACGAGTTCCCTTTCCATTTAGACGATCCTGAAATTGTAGAAAACTTTTTTAAAGTCTTGCAATCCAATTTTCTCGAAGTCTTCCATCCTCATCTAATTACAACGCGGTGTTACCGAAAACTCTAAGTTCTTACTCTCGAAAAATCTGAACAACGGGTGTATTTCAAAAATGTAAATTTGGCTCTTCCAAAGTTACTTTGCAAGAATTTTTTGAAATTATTACAGAGTGAGAGTTTGCGCTAAACCATATAATACAAAATTCAAATACTGGTTTTTCCCAACCCGACAAGCCCCTCTCTGTGTCCTCTGTGCCTCTGTGGTGAAGACTTCTTAAAATTCAACCTACTAAAGTGAGATGCACCCTTGCAAACTCTTTTAACGGTACTCTCAAACGATAAAAAAGGTGCTGCATACAGCACCTTTGAGCCAAATTTAAGCTCGGACGATACCACATCTTGCGAACCGAATGTCATCTCGCACTCTCGACATTTGACGGACGCTTCGATCGCTCGAGTGGAACATATCGAACCCCCTAATGCTCTGGACGCATCGGGTGAAGACCGCGAATCTCCGTCACTAATCCCGCAGCACCTAATACCATCGTTAAAATCCCCACAATGAAGGCTGCAAGATTCGAGCAAATCGTGCAAGCAATTACGCCCGTCGGTGGAATGATGAGACCGCCAAGAACGATAAGCCAAGCCCAAGCTAAATAGCGCATTCCGAGATAGAGTCGAGGCATCGTTTTTTCCTCCACAAGAGATCGACTCCCTCTTTCGGCAGAGGTCTAGTTTTATCAAAAAATTTGGGTCTAAAACCCCGCCCCCTTCGACTTGGCTCACTTCGACAAGCTCACTTCGACAAGCTCACTTCGACAAGCTCACTTCGACAAGCTCACTTCGACAAGCTCACTTCGACAAGCTCACTTCGACAAGCTCACTTCGACAAGCTCAGTGCAAGCAGTGCAAGCAGTGCAAGCAGTGCAAGCAGGGCAAGCAGGGCAAGCAGGGCAAGCAGGGCAAGCCTTCTAGGGCGGCTTTTGACAATCCTGTTTTTTGTGCTAAAATATTCAGAACAATCAAGTCAAACGACGATGCTTGTTCTCGAGTTCAAAGTCAAAGGTAAACCCCACCAATACGCAGCGATTGACGAAGCGATCCGAACTGCACAGTTCGTTCGCAACAAGGCACTGCGCTATTGGATAGATAACCGAGGTGTTAACAAATACGACCTCAACAAATACTGTCGAGTCCTGGCTCGAGAGTATGGCTTTGCCCGAGAACTCAACAGCACGGCTCGTCAAGCCTCAGCCGAACGCGCTTGGTCGGCAATTTCTCGTTTTTTCGAAAACTGTCGCAAGTCTGTTCCCGGCAAGAAAGGATATCCCAGGTTCAAAAAGAACAGTCGTTCCGTCGAGTACAAAACTTCAGGTTGGAAGTTACTCGACCCCAAACACATTGTCTTTACGGACAAGAAGAATATCGGACGACTGAAGCTAGTTGGAACCTGGGATTTGGCGTTTTACAGTACAGAACAAATCAAACGGGTTCGACTGGTTCGCAGGGCTGACGGTTACTACGCACAGTTCTGCGTTAGTGTCGAGGTTCGAGAAACACTCGAACCGTCAGGAAATACCGTGGGGTTGGATGTCGGACTCAAAGAGTTCTACACCGATTCAAACGGAGAATGCGAACCGAATCCGAGGTTTTACCGAAACGCTGAGAAAAAGCTGAAACGCGCCCACCGAAGGGTAGGCAAAAAACAGAAAGGCTCTACCAACCGAAAAAAAGCCGTCAATCGACTTGGACGAGTTCACCTCAAAATAAGTCGGCAACGTGAAGAACACGCTAAGAGACTGGCGCGTTGCGTAATCCGATCTAACGATCTGGTGGCCTACGAAGACGTGAGGATACGGAATCTAGTGAGAAACCACTATCCCCCCTTCGCCCCCCTTTCAAAGGGGGGTTGGGGGGATGATGCGGGTTGGTATCAGTTTAGGAAGTGGCTCGAACAATTTGGAGAGGGTCTTCGGAGTTTGTGGTTATAAATGTATACCATAATACAAAAAATTGAAAATTCGAGAGCCAAAACCCTTGAAATCTCGTGAAGTTAGTTTTTCTGTCACCCTAAACTCCGAAGAGCCTTTGGAGAGAAGTTTGGCAAGATTACCGTGGCGGTGAATCCTGCCTATACCTCTCAAAAATGTTCGAGTTGTGGTGCGATCGTTCAAAAATCTCTTTCGACGAGAACCCATGTTTGTCAGTGTGGTTTTGAGTTAGACAGAGACCACAATGCCGCCATCAACATCCTGAACGCTGCCTTGAGTACGGTAGGGCATACCGGAACTTCGGTTCGGCTTCGCTCACCGAGCGCAGTCGAGGTGAACGCTTCTGGAGATTTGACCGCTACTTTGGCTGGTGCAAACCTGTCAGAGCAAGTCGAATCGTTGAAGGAAGAATCCCCACGCCGTGATAGCTGGGGAGTGTCAATAGAGCGCTAATTCACGTGAGTTGTGGGGATTGTTTGCGAATCTTTACTCACTGACGAGCCATTGATTTTTTTTAATAAACATTTTAAAACTCTAAGCGATCGCCGGATTCAACGATCTCGTCTTCCCCTTCTCCAGCGTGGTAAGAACTGCGAACCAACGGCCCCGATCGCACTTGCGAAAACCCTAATTTACGGGCGAAATCCCCAAGGCGATCGAACTCTTGAGGCGTCCAATATTTCTGGACTGGAAGACGATCGAGAGACGGACGCATATACTGACCTAACGTGACGCGATCGCACCCGACCTTTCGCAAATCTCGCAGAGTTTCGAGAATTTCCGCTTCGGTTTCCCCATGTCCCAACATCAACCCCGATTTCGTGGGAATCCCCGCATCGATTTCTTTTACCGTTCGCAACACTCCCAAAGAGCGATCGTACTTCGCGCCCCGTCGCACCGGATTCTGCAACCGTCGCACCGTCTCGACATTGTGGTTAAAGCAGGCAGGTTTCGCGCGAACCACCGTTTCGATACGCTGACGTTGTAACTCGTCGGTAGAAAACTCCGTTGAAGTTCCCCCCCAAAAGTCCGGTGTCAAGACCTCTACCTGAGTCTGGGGATTGAGTTCTCGAACCGCCTCGATGGTTTTAACGAACCACCCAGCACCCCCGTCAGCTAAATCGTCTCGCGCAACAGACGTTAACACGACGTAGCGCAATCCCAACAACCGCACCGACTCAGCCACTTTACGGGGTTCTTCCGGGTCGAGAGGCATCGGCGCGTGTTTCTTGTCCACCTGGCAGAACGCACAAGCTCGGGTACAAACCGGCCCCATCAACAAAAACGTCGCCGTTTTGTTGGCGTAGCACTCCCCTCGGTTCGGACAGCGACCTTCCTCACAGATTGTATGAATCTGACGCTGCTTGACGATGCGCTGTACCGTCGAGATTTCACTGGCATTTCCGATCGGACGGCGCAACCAATCCGGTATGGCAGCAACTTCAGCACGTAGTCGAGCAGTTCGAGTCAGATCGGCAGTCATAAGGTTAAAGGAGGTCTGAAACTTCAAAAAGAATTAGGGTAGTGTTGCACTCTAATGATGCTGGTCAGTCAAAATCCTTTGTTCGACGAGCGCTAATCTAACTCGAACGACTGTTCCTGGGGCGGAGATTGCGGCAGTTGACGAGGTTCTTGAAGGGGTTCGGGGCGGATCTCGATTTCTTCGACCTCCTCGACCCGCTCGAGTTCGACGGGGACTTTTTCCAGTTCCGGTAACTTCAACGGTTCGGCTCGTTTCTCTTCTACAGGACTCGACACCAACACCGGCAGCGGTGCTTGTTCGTCGAGCCAGTAACTCGCCACCGGAAGCACGTTTTCCAAATCTTCCAGCAATCGGGGAATCACCATCACCGCGTGCAGTTCCCCAATACGTTCGGCTTCGTGCATTCCGGCTTCGATCGCCACGGCGACGTTAGCCACCGTACCGCGCACGATCGCCGTACACAACCCATCTCCAATCGTTTCGTAAGCCGCCAGTTGCACGTCGGCCGATTTCAACATGGCATCGGAAGCCCCCACCATCGCCGGAAAGCCCCGCGTTTCCAACAAACCGATCGCGCGATTGCTCAAGCGAGAGTAACCTCGCTGCTTCTGACATAGTTCCGCCAAGCGACTGCCCAGGGGAAACACCACCTCTAAATTCGGCATCGGACGCGGAATCACTAACTTCGAGACTAACTGTCCGAACTGTTCGGCCGTTTTCGCCCCTTCTTCAACCGCTAAACGTACGTCGGGATAGCGTCCGCGCACGATCGCCGTACAGTAACCGCTGCCGATTTTCTCGTAACCGACGAGGGTGACGTCGGCCGATTTCAGCATCATGTCGGCCGTACCGACGATGGCCGGAAAGCTGCGGGTCGAAACTAAGCCTAAAGCTGTATCTTGAAATTGAAACCGCTCCCGTGGTTTGTGTAGAGGAGTCGTTGCATGAAAACGAGAGATGGGGGGTTGAGACATTGAAACTCGTGGTTGTCAAGCGGCTGCAAACTGCTTGCAAATGTTAGATCGTTAACGAACGCCGTTCGCCCCTACTATTGTATCGGCAATCCCAAAGTTGAGGGAGTTCGCCCTTGAGGAAGACTCGGACTTTCCCTCGAGGGCGATCGCTCCCTGCGATTCCTCTTATACTAAAAACGCTTTCGATTCATACATATCTGCCTGGAAATGAGCGAACACAGCCGAGACCGCCTCGAACTGTCTGACGAAGAAGTCCGCGATTTGTTGCGATCGCTCCGTCATAAAGACGGAAATTGGATCGCGTGGGGGAAAGCCTGCCACCAACTCCACAAAGCAGGATACGACCCCAACAATATTTTTGAAGAAACGGGATTTGAAGCGGCCGTCCAAAATCAAGTCATCGTCGCCGCGCAAGTGTATGACAGCATCGTCGAAGTCGGCGTTTCCGATCGCGCCAAAGCCTACAGCGAAGGTCCCCACAGTGACGTTCTCTACGAATTTCGCCTGTTAAACCGCCAACAACGATCTGCTGCGGTGGAACTGGCTGCCGAAAAACAGTTCGATGTCGATGACGCTCACAGCCTCACCCGCGATATGAAACTGACTTCTCGTCTGTCGAATTTACCAGAGGGCTTTACGTCTCGACCGGGGGATGCAGTTGCCTATCAGTGCTGGCGACAAGCTCGTCAGAAAAAAGACCTCGCCGAGCGAACTCGCCTCATCGCTCGAGGGTTGAAGTTCGTGCAAACCGACGGCGCTCGCCAACAGTTAGAAAAGCTGTTGAGTGAGATTAGCGCTCCGCCGAAATACCAAGCGCCTCGACTGCCCTTTTACCGTCTCGAACAAGAAGACGAACTGCCCCGTCTCGTTCCGGTGGCGGGAGAGTTCCCGCTTTCGGCGTCGGATATCGAAACGCTCTCTCCGGTGACGGCGATCGAACCGTTTCGCATCACCACCGTTCCTCCGAATACCGCTTGCATTCCCGTTCCAGGTTGGCAAGTGGTTCTTAGAGCTGCCGATCCCGTCGCCGTTCTCACGCGCAGTACCGATTTACCCAACGCTCCCGAGGGCAGAACCGAACAGGTGGTGGTGGTGGTCGATCGCGCCGTGCGAGCGTGGAATCCCAACAGCTACTTTTTGGTCGAAACGGGCGATACTGTCGATGTTGCTTGGTTTGATGAAGCCCCGGCCGAAACTGTTCTCGGACAAGTGGTGTTGATTTTGCGCCCGAAACGAATTCTCGACGAGGGGCATTTAATCCAACCGTGGCAGATGGACGATTGAGCGATTAAGACGAGGCGGCGGTGGGGGAGTATACCTGAAGGCGATCGAGCGCCCGCTGTCCGCCCCAGTTTTCGAGGATGTAGTCGTCGTACTCGTCGGCTACTTCTAACACTGCGTTGACGGAGGCTTCGAGTTCTTTGCGATCGCAGGTCGAGCCGACGATCGTATGCTCGAATAAAATATTGCCGTCTGAATCGAGGGCGAAGGCTCCGAATCGCATTTGTGCGTTGACTTCGAGCAGGAACTTCATTAAGTCTGGGGTGAGGTTTGCCCCTTTGATGACCGACGATCGCGTGTGAATGACGGCTTCGTCGTCTCCCCAGGGGAATACGAATACTTCCACGAGTGCCGAACCTCGGAAAACCCCCAAACCGGGAACGTCGGGACGCGCACAGGGAAGTTTTCCGAATAACTCTCGCATCCATCCGGCGATGCGATCGAAACAGGCTTCTTGAACGGTGGTTTCAAATTTCATGATGGTTTCTCGGTGTGGTTTGTCTTCGACGAGTGACGCGATGTATCTTTTAGGCGATCGGGATAAAATCGAGGTAGAATCGGGTGGACAGTGTATTCAGCTTGTTCGTTTCTACCACTCTAAACGGCGATCGTCGCGTTTGTTGAAAATTTAAAATCGAACTAAATAAGCTGTTTGACTACAGAGCATCTCGATTAATTCAAGCTTATTGAGAAACAGGCTCTACTATCGAGAATCGATAACGAGACTTCAAGGGTTTCAGCCATTGGAGTTTGAGCCAGAATCAATTTTTCGAGGTTCCCATAAATAAATCCATCGATTAAATTTTCAATCTCAACAAAAATATAAAAATCTTTTTAAAACGTATTTTTTAGAAGCAAAAATCAAATATAAGACTGAAAGTTTTAGCGAATTACGTTTGAATTTCGGCTTCTCTAAACCCGATCGAATCTATCTTATTAAAAAATATCTAAAATTCAAACTCCAAAAAATATCTCAATAAACGCTGTTTGTTTTATCAAAATCGCCATGTCTGACTCTCAAAACTTCTCACACTTAAAACCTTCTCGCCGAAAAAAACTCGAAATCATCCAAGCCTTGCTAGAGCGAGAACAGATTCCCGACGAAGCTCGCAAAGCGTTTCGATCGGCGTACCCTAGCGCTCCTGACTTTGCGATCGGGACAGCAGTTTTTCATATTTATGTTGACGGAATTCACGCTGCTCTCGACTGGCTTGTTGATGTGGAGCTTTTTTTACGAGATCCCGAAAACCATAAATTAGATATTGGCGCAGTTTATCACCTCATTTACCATCTTTATAACTGGATGCAGTTCAGTACAGTCTTGCCAGAAACCCGTGAAGATATTCACGATCGCATTAAAGATATTAAACGGGCGATCGAAGAAGATGATAAAGAGGCATCGCTCCTAATTTTAGAAGATCTTCAACAACAATTCAATGGGAGCATTGTACCTCCTGACTTTTTATAAGTTTACAAGTTTTCGACGTTCTTTTTTTGTTTTGGATTCAGTTGAATTTGAAATAATTTTTCAACGCCAGTTTAAATTTGGGTTTTATTTTTTCTAAATTTCAAGAACTCCAGTTTTTAACTAGAGTTTGCCGAAAAAGACGGTTGGTGGAGGAAGGAAACGGGGAACAGGGAACAGTTTAGGGGATGAGCGATCGCGATCGTCCAGATCCTCAAGCCGATAGTTCTGGCATTTAATAACAGACTGAAGAAGTGCTAATGAAGTTTCAATATATTCAAGAAGCAATTAATTTGTTTGAAAGTCATGTCAAAGAAGAAGAGAGAAGAATTTTACCATGCACTATAAAAGAAGTAACCGATCTCGAATTGCTATTATCACCCCCCTATAAATTACCAATTGCTTATAAAGAGTTTTTGCTGTATGGTGGCCATCAAATTGCAGGACTTTTTAATGCAACTGACTTCTCATACCAATCTGCAAAATTTCTTGTAGAAACCAACGGTCGAGATATTCTTGATATGCTTCAATCCTTTGAAAAAAGAAAATCTCTCGATCCTGATTTTTTTGCATTAGTCGAGCATTTGGGATCGAATATGTACTATATCAAATTGACAGAAGGAGAAAATCCTCCAGTTTACTACTGGGATGAAAAATACGAAGTGGGGCTAGAGCTTTCAGAAATAAAATATAGAGATTTACCAGGAATGAATTATAAAAGTTTTTCTGAGTTTATTGCAAGAAAAATAAATGTGTATGTCACTCATCTTCATAAACATTATATTAAGAGAATTACAGAAAGAAATGGAGAATATTAATACCAGTTTGGATAAATCGATTTGATAAAATAAGGGTCTTATTGATATACGGTAGTTTTTTGTGTCCAGACAAGGTGATACTGAAGGTTTTAGCGATCGAGGTTAGGTTTTTCAGCCTAAAATACATTTTTTTACAAACTCAGAAGATCCTAAAATAATGAAGAGTGGCTTCTTTTATGAGAGTAGAAAAAAGAGTTTACTTTTTTACGAAATAAGTTTAAAAAAATTTAAGTCTAGTCGAACTATATGAGACTCTAAAATCAAATTAAAGACAACTCTTAGAAATAAAAATACAGCAACAATCGAGGGAGAAACTTAGATGTACCTAGAGCGAGCTAAAAAACGATATGCTGAAATGATGGAGGAATTTGGTAGTGCTACACTCTAATGATGCTAGTCGGTCACAATCCTTCTGTGGCAAGGATCTAAAAACCAAAGTAGCATTACTCCTCATTACTACCAACGTGGGAACGATGGCGTTAGATACAGTAATTCGTCAAATCTCGACGGGAGAAGTATTAGGCGTCGTCGCCGATCGCACCCGTGTCGAGGTGCAGAACGCCCTATCGTTGGGGTGAACACTGTCGAGCGATCGTCAACCCAAAAAAAGGGCGATTCCCGAAAGAATCGCCCAGCCGAACCAAGCAAACAACTACAATTCATCAGCGGCCAACATTTGAATCAGCCGAGGCGTTCCGGGGTCGAACCCTCCCATATCCCAAGACAGCGGATCTTTAGGATCGACCAACGTAATTCGGTACGGTGCCAGAGTGACATAAACCGCCTTCACGTTCGGATTCACCTTGCGGCGATATTCCGCCAACGCCTCCGTCGGGTGACGGCGACCCGCCCAGCTTTCGCTGTCGGTCCAGAAACAGATGACGTCTGCTTTAAAACTGTGACGAATCGCCCAGTCGTAAGCCACCGACGCATCCGTTCCGCCGAAGTTCTGGTTGCTGACCTTACTCAGCGCAGTCCCAAAGGAATCTCGACGAGAAATCTTTAAATCCTTAAAGTCCGTCGAAAACCCACGAATGACGTAGTTTTTCTCGGCTTTCGCCGTCACCAACGCCATCGCCGCTGCAATTTCGCAACAGGTCAACCCCACCGAACTGACGGTGTAGTACGACATCGAACTCGAGATGTCCACCGCGTGCAGAAACACCTTTCCGGTTGGTTCCATCACCTCAAAAGACAGTTCCACCGCTTTTTCGAGAACGTCCACCACACGCTGAACTGGAGTCCAGGTTTTCCGACTGCGTCCGAGGCGACCCCCAGACTGGTAAGTCTTCAACGCCTTCAAGACATCGATCGGGTGAATGCGTCCCCGTCGCAGGTGCGTCGCAGAGTTGAGAACCGTCTCGACGCGATCGAGATTCTGACGCGTTCCCGTTCCCAGAACCCCTAACTCCGTCAGAGATCCCAGGTTTCGCAACATCGCCCCGATCGGCATTCCCTCAAACAGTAGCTGCCACGCTTGCGCGTCCATATTACCCACTGGGGCAGCCATTTCGTGAGTCAACCGACCTCCGACGATCGCCTCGTGGGTGCGATCGGGATGGCGTTTGAGCCATTCGTACCACCACACCTGCGCCAACGCGTCCGACGGTGGCGTTTCGGGGAGTTCGTCCCATCCTTTGACGACCCAATCGAACAAGCGATCGTGGTCTTCCGTCAGGGGTTTGACGTGGAACAGGCGCAACGCGTCTCGGTGAGAAAACCCATGACGTTGCTGATACTTCAGCAGTTGATACGCCAAGCGTTTCGCGTCGTTGTGAGACAACCAAGACTGACCGGCTTCGCGTACGACTTTCCCGAATCCGCGTACGGATTTCGTGTAACTCAGCCATTCATAGAAGTGGCTTCCCGTTCGCACGACTTTCAAAAAGATGTCCGAAAACGCCTGTTTCGCCGCGCGAGATTCACCCATCGACAACAACACCAGCGCAAAGATCGGCGCACTGTTATTGAGCGATCGCCCGTCACTGGCGTAGACGATTTCATGAGCCACCCGTTCCGGGTTTTCATCAATCGCCTGAAACAGCACGTCCACAAACTCGTTAGTCAGTTCCCGCTTGTTCGCGTAGTACGTACTTTGCGCCGTACCCACCAACAAACAGCGACGCACCATCGCCCACAGTCCCGCATCGAACATATACCCGCCGGACCGTCCGCGAATCATTTCCTTTTCCCGCCCCGGAATCGGCTGACTCTGAGGCGTCCGCGTCGGCTGCGTATAAAACTTATAATTCATAGATCGCCTCCTCACCATTTCCGGGAAAAAACACTTCCAAACCTGTAAAAAAACACAGCGTGACTATTAGTTGGTGCGTGACGCGGAAAACCTCACGTTACTGTCAACACCAGACATTTTATGACCGCGTCACACACCCTGTCACTCTTCACTCTTCCCTCTCCACTCTTCCCTGAAAAGAGGGGGGTGGAGCAGGAGTCGAACCTGCAATCTCCGGGCGTAAGGGAATAGGTGTTCGACTAAAGAACGATAACCCTCAACGCATCGTCCCCGAAGGGCAAAATTTGGTGCTTTTCCACTAGCAACCCACCCCATGTTCAGTGAAGAGGGAAGAGGGAAGAGGGAAGAGTGTTAGGAGTTTTCTCGGCTAGTTTTTACGATGGCAGATAAAATTTTAGAGATTTCGTCGGCCTCAGCATAAATGCTGTTAAAAGCGTCAACATTGATGTAACCCGTCTCTTTGAGAAGAGATAGCCAATATTTAGTTTACAGACATTCTTTGTACGTGATGGACATTTTGGCAGCAAATTCAGCCTTAGAAAAAGCGCCTTGAGCTTCAGCAATATTCGCCCCAACACTCGTTCCACTTCTCAAAAACTGCTTAGATAATGTCTGTTCGTGTTTCTCTCGAACCAGATATTTATAAGCATTAACAATCCGAATCGCAAACTTAAACGCCTTATCATAAACCTGACTCTTCACACTGACACCCCAAAACCATCACTCTTCACTCTACCCTCTTCACTCTACTCTGAAAAGAGGGGGGTGGAGAAGGATTCGAATCTACTAAACCAGCGATAATCCTCGTTACATCGTTCCTTTCGGACAAATCACTTAACAAGGACATTTCCACCCCATGCAAAACAATTTTTAGCGTATGTTAAAAGTGGTCGGTTGGGGCGGTGCGTGACGCGGTAATACGACATTGACTGGATTTCAGCCAAATTTTTTAGTCGCGTCACACACCCTACCCTGTCTCTTCACTGCTCACTGTAAACGCGGCGGGAAGGACTCGAACCTCCAACCTTTCGGTTAACAGCCGATAACCCTCATTCTGCGTCTCCAAAGAGCAAGTTTTGAATAAGGAATGTCATTGCTCTACCCATTGAGCTACCGCCGCATAATTGACTCCAAACAATTCAAATGTTTTAGGCAAATTTGTGGACTAGAGATGTTAGAGAAATGGATTTTATTCCCTCTCTAACATCTCCGTTGGAGCGATAATCCTCAATACTTCGTTCCCGCAGGACAAGCACCGTATAAGGATGGTTTGGTGGCTCCCTTTCGGATAACCACCCGCATTTGTATTATGTATGTAGTACGCAAGAATGTCAACCCCTCGATCGCACTTTTTTGAAAGTTTTGAAAAAAAGTTGCCGTTTGATGTTCGTTCTAAGGGAAAATCTGGGTAATCTAAGGCTAGACCTAGAAAAATGGGAAGTTGGCACAGTCAAACTCAGCGAGTGGGAGATTTTGCCCTATTTTTCGCATCATTGAGGTAGTTTTCGTGCTGACTTATCCCAGTTGCTGCTTGTCCCGATCGCACCTGGGACGAGCGATCGCCCGTTCGTTCAGTAACGTCTCGAAACGATCGACTTTCCCGAAATCGAAGCGTTTTCAGAAGGTCTAAGGTGCGAACGAACGTTACTCTTCGCTCCTGTTAATGACATCCCACCGATACGGTGGGATTTTTCTATGGCAGAGTTGGCATGAGTTCCGTGGCGTTCTCAGACAGCACGAACGCACCCCGAACGCCGTTCTCTATCGTCAGTGGCGATCGCGGCCGAGAAATCGTTTGTTAGAATCGGTCAGACTTTATTGAACCCCAAGGTGTGAGGAACAACGCCATGAAATCGGCAACACAGCTTTGGCTCAGTGCCTTCAGTAGCCTAGCGTTAGGGGTAACGGCGGTGAGTTACGTCGAGCCTGCCTCGGCTCAAGCCGCCTACGGTAGTTATGTCGGCGTCGGAGGAAGTGTCGGCTTTGGAGACGGAACGAATGCTTCGGGAGCTGTGGCGTTTCGCTATCGTATTCTCGAACTGCCGATTTCGTTTCGGACTCAGTTACTCGTCGGTAGCGGCGTGGCGATCGTTCCCACGGTATCTTACGATATCCCGCTGAACTGGCAAACAGAAGCCTACATCGGCGCAGGCGTTTCGTTTACCGGAGGCGACGAAACCCCGGTTGGCGATTCGACGGCGTTCGTATTACAACCCGGTATCGATCACGCGCTCCCCAGCAGTCAACTGACGGTGTTCGGTAACGCGATTATTGCCTTCGACGGCTACGAAGACGGGGGAAGTGGCGTTTCCGTGCAAGGTGGCGTTGGCTTGCAGTTTTAATGTCTGAGGGGTTCGCTGACTAGATCCCCGGCATCTTGGGAGATGCTGGGGATCTGACGATCTGACCGAGTACCTGGCATGGGGTTTCGGCGCAATACCTAACAATTCTCCAATTCTCGAACTGTCGCGCGATCGTACCGATTCCGTAACATTGCGGATACGTTGGAACTATCGTTTCGCAGCAGCACCAGAAACGTCTATGTCATCGCCGCCTCGCCGTTCCCGAGATCCCAAATTTCCCCAACACCTGAACCTGAGCGTCGATCCCTCCCATCCTCGCTTTCTCGACGGACTCGACGCGTGGCTCGAACTGGGCTTGATCGCCGACGAACAGGTTAAATTTTTAGCTCAGCGATATCTCTCCAGTGTCCTCCCCGAACCCACTCGTCCGCCGATCCCAAAACCCCTCGTACCATCGCCGACGCCGCAACTAACGCCAACCCCTCGCAAACCCTCCCGATTGAGTCAGTGGTCTGAGGCGTTAAAAGAAGAACTGAGCGTTCGTTGGCTGCTGTGGTTGGGGGTGTTCGTCGTCCTGGTATCGTCGGGATTGCTGGCAGCCAGTCAATGGGAACGGTTTCCCGCCTCGGGACAATACGGCGTGTTGTGGGGATACACGATGCTGTTTTGGCTGGCGAGTCGCTGGACGCAACCTCGCGCAAAACTCCGTTTGACTGCCCAAACCCTGCAAATTGTGGCGTTGTGTCTGATTCCCCTCAACTTTTGGGCGATGGACGAATTCACCCTCTGGCAAACGCTGCTGGGGATGGGAACGATGGCGATCGCCACTCTATCGCTGGGGGCGATCGCTCTCGCCAGTCAAGGACGCGATCGCATCGATACGGTACTGCTATTACTGCTAAGCGTACTACACGGGGGAACCCATCTCCTGGGAGTCCCCGTCGCGGCGGCGTACGTCGGAACCGGGATCTGGATTCTCACCGCTGGCTGGCAAACGACCCGAAATCCGTCACCGGGATTGCTTCTGTTTGCCCTGGCGACACTCTTCGTTCGAGCGTTACCCGAACTGAACGCCTTGGGGTTGGCGTTGGGATTGGTGGGATGGCGTCTGATGGAACTGCCGAATCTACCCAAACGCGGACTCGTCGGCGGTATCGTCATGGCGGCGGGGTTTGCCGCGTCCGTCGTATCGCAACCCTGGCAAGCTCTCGGCGTCGTGGTTTCGGCCTTGCATCGACTGTTCGATCGCCTGTGTCGTTTCGGCCGACATCGCCATTTAGCAATGTTATTTGGTATCGGACTGGTGGGCTATGGCTTAGCGGGGTCGATGTTTCCACCAGAGGCGACGAAGCCACTCCTCGACGGGTTAGGAATTTCTGGGGCGACCTTCGCCTCGATCGGTGTAGCGGGATTTCCCTATTTGTGGGCAATGTTGGGGATAACAGCATGGTTGCGCCGTCGAGATTCGGTCAGAGACACCGAACTAGCGAAGTTTGGCGACGTACTGGCCTTGGGCTGGGGAACGTTTCTCGTCGCGATCGGCGTGGCGCATCCGGGGGTCAGAGCGATCGCCCTCATCTTATCCGCTTCGACCCTTGGTATCGTCACCCACCGTCGCTATCCGGTGCAACAGTTGGCCTATATCACGCAAGGTTTGGGAATCGCGGGGTTGGCGTCGCTGCTGTACTGGAAAATTCCCACCTTATCCCTCTGGGATTGGGGAGAAATTGCCCTCGTTGCGACCTTACTGGAATGGCTGGGGGCAAACTTACCGCCCCATCGCACCGCTTCGGCGTCATCTTCGCTGAAAACGCTCTGGCAAACCAGCGCCTGGTATGCCGGATACGTGCTGGGAAGTTTCAGTTTTCTGGTATTTCTGGCCGCGACCGAACTCGTCCTTCCTTCGTTGTGGGTGTTGTGGTGGTGGGCGATTCCCGTGGTGTTGACGGCGATCGCGCAGTTTGGGTCGCCCCGCTATCGTATTCTGGCAGCCCGATCGAGCATCGGCGGTGCGATCGCCGCCCAAGCCTTAACCTACAGGGTTCCGGGGTTGCGCCTCGTCAGTTTGGGCATCGCGGCGATCCTGATGTTGGTTAACGTGCGCGTCTTGAAGCGATCGAATCCGGCAACGGTGGCGGTGGGATTCGGCGTCGTCTTAACGGTTCTGACGCTGTGGGAAGCCTTTCCCCTGACCTTTGACGGTTGGTTGGTCGTGGGGGCGATCGTACCCTTGGCGTTGTGGGGACTCTGGCGTTGGCGAGACTTGCGCGGCGGCGGACTGTCGGCGTTGTACCTTCCGGGGACGGACGCCTGGGCGATGGGATTGTGTGTCTTGGAACTGTTCGTGTTAACGCTGCACTCGTTTCTGGTGTATCAGCGATGGGCGGTCGAACCCTCGGTTTGGGCGATTTTAGCCTCTGCTGTCACCGTCGGGGCGATCGCCTTTCGTCAAATCCCCTATCTCTCGAACTGGGGCTTATACGGTTTGGCTTGGGGGTTAGAAGTGTTGGTGGTGGAAACCTTGGGCGTTTTAAATCCGTCTTGGTTTGCCCTGGCCGTGGCTAATATCGGCTTGGGATTGCTGAGTCAGGTGTTTGGAGATTGGTGGTTGCGTCGTCACGGCGATCGCGATCGGCTTTACAGCTTTTATGCAATTCCGATCCTGTACGGTATCGCAGCCACCCTATTTCGCTCGACTCAATTCGGCCCGCAAACGGGACTGATTACCCTGGGATTTTCCGTCGTTCTGTTGGGTCTCGGACGGCGAGAAGCGACGTTTCAACCCTTAGTTTATCTGGGTTTGGCGGGGGTTTCCGCGTCGGCTTACGAACTGTTGGGCGCACAACTGGGGGGATTGGCAACGGGCGATCGCTGGGTGTCTGCGGCTGCCTTAAGCGTCGGTATTCTCACTCTCTATCGCCGTTTGCTTCCTCAATTGGCGCGATATTTCGGATTGGTTCCCGGTACGGTGCAGTTGTTCGCCCATAGCCATTGGCTCATAGGAACGGTATCTCTGGCAACGGCCGCCGCCTTTCCGGTGAAATTGCCGTGGCTGGCGTTGGGGGCAGGCATCGTCTTAACTCGTTATGCCTTAGTCCAAGGACGCCAACCCAACCGTTTAGAGATTGCAGAACTATGGGTGTATTTAGGCGTGTTACAAGGCTTGGGGATTTTGACCTTTGCCGTTGTGAGTTTGGGATGGCACAACTTTCTTTTGCCCTGGTACGGTGCGATCGCGGCGTTACTGGCCTACTTTTTCCGCATTCTCCCCTGGCAAAGTTGGGGTTGGCCGAACCGTCCCTGGTATCGGGTTTCGCGGGGTTTGCCCTTGGTGGTGGCGTGGGTGACGATCGAAACGATCCATCCGGTGAGTTTGGGGGCGATCGCCCTGTTTTACGGGGTGTTGGCGATTTTAGAGCGATCGCTGCGCTGGAGTTATATCGGAATCGGGGTGTCGAACGTTTTGCTATTTCGCGGCTTTCGGGTGTGGGACGTTGAAAACCTGCTGGCGTGGACGACACCGCCGATGTTGTCTTTCCTTTACCTCGCAGCCTTCGATCCCGCATTCCGCCAAGGAAAACAGCGATCGCTCCGCCATCTGTTCCGTATTGTGACGCTTGCAGTGTTTTTCGCCGCCGCTTACGAGAGTACGCCTTGGCTAGTTGTTGCAGCTTTGAGTTTGGGGTGTTTGTTGCTGGGGGCGATTCTCCGGGTGCGAGCGTTTCTATTCGTGGGAACTGCCGTATTTGCGATCGCGATTTTTCATCAACTGGTTCTCCTCGGCGCGATGTATTCCTTCTCGAAATGGCTGGGCGGTCTGGCTTTCGGCTTAATTCTGATTTGGGTCGCCGCCACCTTCGAGGCCAGACGAGAACAAATCGTCTCGGCGTTGCAAAATTGGCTGGCAGTTTTGGAGTCGTGGGAATAGTGGAGCAATTTCACCACAGAGACACAGAGGACACAGAGGGGTTTGAGGTGATTTGAGTTTCAATGGAATCTTGGAGAGAGTTCACCACAGAGACACAGAGGACACAGAGGGGTTTGAGGTGATTTGAGTTTTCAGTATCATAAAAATCCAATTTTGTCAATAATAACTGAACTTGTAGTTCTGACGGTCGAACGTTTGGCGAACCTGCAACGGCTAGATCCCCGGAATCTCCAAGATTTCGGGGATATCAAACAGACCAACGAAACCCAACCGTTCGGCTGCCCCCGTTCGACAAGCGGGTTTGACTCGCTAACTCAACCCCAGCGAATCGGCCACGAAACTTCCTTGCAGGCTTTCGACTGTGACGTTACGCACGAATCCGAGAAACTCCGAGGTTCCCGCAACGCGCACGAGAACCCCCGAACCGTCGAGATCGACCAGTTCTAAGGTTAAATTGGCTTCCGTCAATCCTTGAGTCAGGGCAATGCGATCGACCCCCGCGACGAAATCTGTGACGATATCGGCTTGAATTGCCTCAGTTGCGGCAGCCCCTCGGCGCAGCGTAAACGTATCGCTGCCGTCTCCTCCCGTCATGACGTCCCGACCGAAATCTCCCACTAGCACGTCGTTTCCCGCATTTCCCGATAGGGCGTCGTCACCCTGGCCGCCAAAGAGAATATCGTCGCCGTCGTTCCCCTCTACGATGTCGTTTCCGAAATTTCCACCGATCGCGTCGTTTCCGGCTTCTCCGCGAAGCACGTCGTTATCGCGTCCGCCGAGCAAAATATCGTCGCCACCTCGACCTTCGATCGAGTCGTTGCCTGCATTTCCCGCGATCGTATCGGCCCCCGTCCAACCCGTCATAAGGTTGTCCCCTCGGTTCGACTCGGCGACGACCCCGCCGATAAACGGCAAATAGCCTCGCTCGAACGAATTTGGGTCTATTCTTTGTCGTCGGCGGATGTTGGCTCGCCGAAAATTAGAGGGGTTCGCCCGATCGCCTCGACGTTCTACAAGTCTTTTCGCGATCGCAGCGATCGATATATCACGCTTCACCCCGGACGGATGACGTTCCCTCAACTGCCGGAAACGACAGTTCTACGGGAACGCCGGGGGTGGGATCGATAACTTCCGTCTCTAAGTGATGTTGCTCGAGTAAGGCGCGAAAGCTCTCGAGGGTTCCTACAGCCCGCAACGCCGACACCAGCAACCCTTCAAAATCTACATCGCCACCGGCCGCCGTCGGTAGGATATACCTCGGTTCGAGCCATTTCACCACCTCCAAGGCGCTCTCTCGACCTTTGATGAACGGCCCCACGAGCGGAAGTTCGAGGTTGACGATCGGGGTAATGACGACCTCCACCGAGCCGATACTCTGTAACATTTCGTCGTGGTAGCCGTGGGGTTCGTAGTACAGGCGAGTTCCCCGTTGTAAGTCGGTGAGGAGATAGCCGTTTTCAACCGTCGTCGGGCCGATGGGCGAACCGGGAACGGCTTGGATTTGCAGGCGATCGCCCACGGTGTAAATTTGACGGTGAGATAATGCCGTAACGTCGGTGTAACCCAGTTTTTTCGCGACTTTAGCTGCACCGGCCGATCCGACGATGGGAATCGAGCGATCGAGTTGTTCTAACGTCGGCGGGTGGGCGTGGTCTTCTAACCCCTGAGACAATAGGATAACGTCGATTTGCGTGGGAATCGTTTTCGCTTTGCGACGAGTCCCTTTGAACAACCACGGTAGGTTCCCGAATACTAACGGCCCGACGAGCCACGGATCGAGGAGTACGTTCACCCCAGCGATCTCGATCGACCAGGAATTACTATCTAAATAGGTAAGTTGCATCTCGAAGATTAATATTTTGTAACATCCAATTGTATTCTAAACAATCGAACTCTATACTCGCGTCAGAACCACCCAGGATCTGCGTATTTTTACGTTCTCGACACCCAAAATAGATGTGATACGATCGAATTAGTGCTAGAATCGATCGTTTTCGATTGCGGCAACTTTGCTCTCCATTGCATCTACAAACTTCGAGAATTGCTTGACTCACCCTATGTCACCATGACTATAAAAGAATCTAGGGAACTTAAAAACGAAAGCTTGGAGCTGCTGAGCCAGTACCAACAGTCTCCTTCGACCCAGCTGCGTAACCAACTCGTTCAACTGAATATCGGTTTAGTTCGTAAAGAAGTCCACCATTGGCGCCAGCAATGCTCGGAAACCTACGACGATTTATTACAAGTCGGGTGTTTGGGGCTGATCCGCGCCATCGAACGTTTTGACTTGTCTAAAGGTCACGCCTTTAGCTCGTTTGCTATTCCGTATATTCGCGGAGAAATTCAACACTACCTGCGCGATCGCAGCCCGTCGATGAAAATTCCGCGTCAGTGGTTGACGCTGCAACGGCAAGCCAACAAGGTCGTCCAACAACTCTACAACGACCTCCAGCGGATGCCGACGGACGAAGAAATCGCCAGCGAACTCGGCGTATCTCTTAAAGAATGGCAAGACGTTCAACTGAGTTGGCGCAACCGCTCGCCGCTGAGTCTAGACGCTCCGATTTCTGACGAGGACGAACAAACGATTTCCCTCGGCGCGACGGTTCCCGATCGCAAGTATCGCAGCTTTCAACTGGCGGAAGAGGATCGGATTTTGCTACAACAAGCCCTCGCGAAGCTAGAGGCTGGAACCTGCAAAGTTTTAGAATTCGTATTTCTCCACGATCTCACACAGAAAGAAACCGCAGAACGTTTGGGAATCAGTTCCGTAACGGTTTCGCGGCGCGTGAAACGCGGATTGAGTACCCTGCAACGCCTCATGCAAGAGGGGAAATAGGCAAACAGACCGACCGCAAGATCGCCGCCGTTTTTTCAGCGGTTCTCGAAACCGTTCTTTACAATGGGGAGTGAGATGCCTTCGGGCATCTCGCTCGCTGCGTTTTAGAGGGAAACTATGGAATCGGTGCAAACTCCATCGCCGCACACTCCATCGTCAGTCGGCGATCGCGTCCGAGCGCAACGGGCGTTCTTCGCGACGGGCAAAACCAAAGACGTAAATTTCCGCCTCGAACAACTCAAACGCCTCAAACACGCGATTCTCGACTACCGAGACCGAATCGTCGAAGCAGTCGGGGCTGACTTGCGCCGCCCGGAATTTGAAGCCTATTTCGAGATCGCCTCCATCGCCGAAGTCAACACCGCCATCAAACACCTGAAATCTTGGGCGAAACCCAAACGGGTATCCACCTCTCTCGATCAGTTTCCGTCTCGCGCCCGCATTCACCCCGAACCGTTGGGCGTCGTGCTAATCGTCGCCCCCTGGAACTACCCGTTTCAACTGACGATGAGTCCCCTCGTCGGCGCGATCGCGGCGGGAAATTGCGCCGTTCTCAAACCCTCGGAAATTGCCCCCCACACCGCAGCCGTCGTCAGTGACTTGATTCGCTCGACCTTTCCCCCTGAATACGTCACCGCCATCGAAGGCGGAGTCGAAACCAGTCAATCCCTCCTCGAACAGAAATTCGACAAAATCTTTTTTACCGGGGGAACCCGCATCGGCCAGATCGTCATGGAAGCGGCGGCGAAACACCTCACCCCCGTTACCCTGGAACTCGGCGGAAAAAGCCCCTGTATCGTCGATGCGGACGTGAAACTCGACGTTGCTGTCAAACGCATCGTTTGGGGAAAGTTTATCAACGCCGGACAAACCTGTGTCGCGCCGGATTACCTGCTCGTCGATCGCCGCGTTAAACCCCAACTGCTCGAAGCGGTGCGCCAGCAAGTCCGCGAGTTTTTCGGCGACGATCCCGCCAAAAGTCCCGATTTCTGTCGCATGGTGAGCGATCGCCATTTCGATCGCGTCGCCTCGTTGTTAGACAATCGGGGAAATGCTGAGATTGTCGTCGGCGGACAGTGCGATCGCAGCGATCGCTACATCGCCCCCACCGTCCTCGATAACGTATCCTGGGACGATCCGGTGATGCAAGACGAAATTTTCGGCCCGATTCTGCCCGTTTTAGAGTACGACAGTCTCGACGACGCCATCGATCGCGTCGCTTCCCGTCCCAAACCCCTCGCCCTCTACGTCTTTTCTAACAACAAACCCTTCCAAAACCGCGTCTTGCGCGAGACTTCCTCCGGCGGAGCCTGCGTCAACGACACTGTCATGCACCTGGCCGTTTCCGATCTCCCCTTTGGCGGCGTCGGCGACAGCGGAATGGGAAGCTATCACGGAAAAGCCAGTTTCGATACCTTCTCCCATTTCAAAAGCGTCCTCAACAAAGGACTTTGGTTCGATCTCAATTGGCGTTACGCGCCCTATCATCAATGGCAACTCAGCCTTCTCAAACGCATCATCGGTTGAGAGATGTTGAGGGATAGTCAACAACCCGCCGTCAAGCCTGTTGGCTATGACGGGGGCTTGAAAAAGCCCACAAGTTGACCAGCCTAAGTCTTCCGAAGACTACGTTACGTCCGAGAGTTTAAGTTCCTACCGACGAGTACGTTGCCAGCTTGTCGCTCTAGAACTGAAAAGTTAAACAGCTTTAAACGGGTTAAGGCAGTGCTTTTCAGAGAGTACCGAGACGTAACCTTGGCGAGGCAAACGTTACCCCTTTTGGGAGTTGTGTATTATGCACGTTTTCGTTCTAGACAAAGACAAAAAACCCCTAGCACCATGCCATCCAGCCAAGGCGCGGCGGCTCCTGAAATCCGGTCGTGCTTCGGTGTTTCGTCGCTATCCATTTACCCTTATCTTGCACGAGATTGAAGCCAAAGATTGTGTCGTTCCGGAAACTCAACTCAAAATCGATCCCGGCTCGCAAACAACTGGGTTGGCTATCCTGTCCGAAAACCGAATCATTTGGGCGTCCGAACTCAGCTATCGCGGACAGCAAATTAAGAACGACTTAGAGAAGCGTCGCGCTTTACGACGCTCCCGACGCCATCGAAAAACTCGTTACCGAAAGCCTCGCTTTCTTAACCGTACTCGTCCGAAGGATTGGCTTCCACCGTCTCTCAACCATCGGGTCGAAACTACGATGACCTGGGTGAACCGTTTGCGAAAACTTTGTCCGATCGTCTCGATTGCTCAAGAACTCGTGCGGTTCGACACCCAAAAACTCCAAAACCCCGAAGTGAGTGGTATTGAGTATCAGCAGGGCGAATTGTTGGGTTACGAGATCCGCGAGTTCTTGTTAGAAAAGTGGGGTCGGAAGTGCATCTATTGCGGTGCTGAGAACCTACCATTAGAGGTCGAACATATTCATCCCAAATCCAAGGGAGGGAGCGACCGAGTTTCTAACCTAACGCTGGCTTGCCATACTTGCAACCAAGCTAAGGGAAACCGAGATATTCGCGAGTTTCTATCGGGCAAACCGACCGTTCTCAACCGTATTTTGAAACAGGCAAAAGCGCCGTTAAAAGATGCGGCAGCAGTCAACGCAACTCGCTGGAAGCTGTACCAACAGTTGAAAGAAACTGAATTGCCCGTTGAAGTGGGAACGGGCGGACAGACTAAGTTTAATCGGACTCGATTGGGTTTGCCGAAAACTCACTGGCTCGATGCGGCTTGCGTCGGGAAATCGACTCCCGATCGATTAGATGTCGCGGTCGAGAAACCTTTACTCGTTGCAGCCAAAGGTCACGGGGTTCGGCAACGATGTCGTCCCGATAAATACGGTTTTCCGAGAACTCACGCTCCGAAAGCCAAATCCTTTCAAGGTTTCCAAACCGGCGATATAGTCAAGGCGACAATTCCTCAAGGAAAATTCGCCGGAAATTACACGGGGCGGATTGCTATTCGGTTTCGCCCTTCCTTTCGACTGAACGCTGGGGTTAAACCTTTCGACGTTCATCCGAAATATCTAACGACTGTTCATCAATCAGACGGCTATGAATACAGATTCTCGAAATAAGGATGCCCTGTCGGGCAGTTCGTTTGTTGGCGGGAATTCCCCTCCCGCTAATCCTGTCGGATATAACGGGAGTCCTCTTCCCGCATTTTAGATGGGTTAACCGTCGCCATATATCGAGACCACTCCATCGCCGCTCGAACGCTCGATCGAACTTATGGACAATCCCGAAAAACTCACCCGAGAGGTGACACAATGGCTAGCTGAAATCGCCGCCTTGCGACAGCAACTCGCAGACGCCCAGCAAGCGATCGCCGACACCGAAGCTAGCGCCGAACACTGGCGACAGCTTTACAACACCGAAGCCGAACAACGCCGTCGCGAGGCGGAAGCGGCGCGAGAACGCATCGATCGCCTCCAAGCCGAACTCGACCGTCGCAGCGATCGCCCTTTAGTCTTAGACGCCGAAACCCGCAATCGCGCCGAAGAGGATATCGCTCGGTTAACGCCCGACGCGTTACAAGAAAAATACGTCGAAGCCTGCTTGCAACGCGATCGCCTGCAAGGACAAGTCGCAGAACTCATCGAAGCCTTAGAAGCCGAGAAAGCCGATCGCGCCAAAACCCGCGCCGATCTCACCAGCGCCCTCGCCGATGCGGTGGAATTACTCGCCAAAGCCAAGGACGCTCGCGGCGACACCGGCGATCGCTCTCTCGACATCCAACCGTAACTCCAACTCTCGCGCAGCAGGCGATCGAGATCTACCCTATGCCAGATGCCGACATCGACTCGACTTCGGTATAGTCGAGCTATTCACCGACCTTCGGGAACAGACAACAGGCAACGGGCAACAGTAAAGGGTTTGGGTTAGATACTCTCGAAGAGTTTTCGGTTCGTTTTCTCGACCTACCGAGGGGTCAGAAGCCCCGATCCTTGGGGCGATCGTGTGAGACCCGGTTAAATCCCCGTCCCACACTGGTACGATTCCCTGTTGCCTTCACTTGGCTGTCATGACGTTTTGTAAAACACCGCATCTCACGTATGGTTCCTTTAAAAGATGAAAATCCCGTTCAAATTACGCCAGTCGTTACCTATACTCTAATTGTCATCAACCTCGTCGTTTTTCTCGGTGAATTCCTTCTGAGTTCGGGACAACTCAGTCAATTCATGCACGAGTTCGCCTTCGTTCCCCAAGAATTCAGTCAAAGCCTGCGCGGTATCGCCACCGACTCTGTATTTCCCGAACCGTTAACCCTCGTCACCGCGCAATTTCTCCACGGTAGCATCCTCCACGTTGGCTTTAATATGCTATATCTGTGGATTTTTGGCAACAATATCGAAGAAGAACTCGGACGTTTTAACTTTACGATTTTCTACATTGTCTGCGGAATTCTCGCTTCCCTGGTTCAATGGTTTTTTGAATCTACTTCTACCGTTCCGACGTTGGGTGCCAGCGGTGCGATCGCCGGGGTGATGGGGGCGTATATCTTCCGCTTTCCACAAGTGAGAATTATCACCTTAATTCCTTTGGGCTTTTTCTTCTTTACCGTGCGCGTTCCGGCTCTATTTTTCTTGGGGTTTTGGTTCGTCCAACAAGCCTTTAACGGTATTGCCAGTTTTGAAGTTCAAGTTCACGTCGGCAGTATGCAAAATATGGTGGCCTATTGGGCGCACGCTGGAGGCTTCGTTTTTGGTGCGCTGTTGGCTCCGTTACTGGGATTGTTTTCTAGTCAAAATTCAACGGATTCCGTCGATCCAGAGCAACTTAACGAGTAGATTAATTTGGGGGATTGCTGTAGTCTAGAGTTTAAAACTTGCCGATTCGAGGACGCACTGTCCCCCTGCGTCGATCGCCGGCTACTCGATCTCTAATCCTACCAATTCGTCGCACTGCAAAACGGTATAATTTCCGAATACTTTTAAAATTTCCGTACAGCGGGAGAATTCGGCGAGGGCTTCTTTCCAAACTCGATCGCCGCTGTCGGCTTCAAAGTCGATAAAATAGAGATATTCTCCGAGCGATCGCTTAGTCGGACGGGACTCGATACGACTCATGTTAATCCCCCAGCGGGCTAAAACTTGTAGGGGGTTTAGGAGAGCGCCCGGTGCGTTTTTGGGAAGGCTGAAGGCGATCGAGACGTATTGCGAACCCGGAGCGATGGGGAGTTCGGGTTTTAAATGAGGAGAACGCACCACCCAAAACCGCGTACAGTTTTCGGCAGCGTCGTTAATCGGATGGGCTAAAATCGGCAAATTGTAGAGTTGTGCGGCGCGTTCTGAAGCGATCGTTGCGAGGGTCGAATCTTCACCGAGATATTGTAAGGCTTCCGTGGTGGAATTGGTCGATCGCAGCTTCACGTGAGGAAGGTTGCGCTCCAACCATTTCTGACACTGGGCGAGGGCTTGCGGGTGAGAGTAGACGGTTTCGACGCGATCGAGCGATACGGAACGAGAAATTAAGGCGTGGTGAATGGGAAGCACTAAGGCTTGTTGGACTTGTAGCGTTTCTCGCTGCCAAAGGGTATCGAGGGTGATGGTTACGCTCCCCTGAATGGAGTTTTCTACGGGAACGACAGCCAGTTGGACTTCTTCTCGTTCGAGCGATCGAAAGGTTTGAGGAATGCTAGAGTAGGGAAACAGTTGACATTGCAAGCGATCGCAGCGATCGAGCCAACTGGAATAGGCCAGTGCTGCGGCTTCGGTATAGGTTCCCGCAGGGCCTAAATACGCGATCGCTAAAGTCGTCAGGGGAGAAACGTTCGCCATGAGGTGAGTTGGAAAAGAACGGCTAACCTCGCCTATCGTACCAAACTCTCGGATAATCGATCGTTGATAATTGAGAGTGAATAACAGTTGGGGCGATCGCTGTTTGTGTTGAGTTTAGATCGCACAATAAACTGTATTCAAACATTCAATTTTGTATTCGAGGGTTTTGACGGATATTTTGAATGTTTGTTTTAATTTTTTTCTATTTTGTGATTGACATATTAAGTGAATTTCAATTGACACTTGCCGAGAGAGCGGATACCATTGAGCCGATGAGTTAACCCCCCACAAAAATGGTGAAAGTTGTCGTCACAGGCGCAGCAGGATTTATCGGATCTCACCTCGTCGAGACCTTACTCGATCGCGGAGAAACTGTCATCGGCGTCGATCAGTTTAACGACTACTACGATCCCGCCATCAAACGAAAAAATATTGCTGGTGCTCTCGGACGTTCTAACTTTCAACTCATCGAAGACAACGTGCAAGCGCTCGACTGGAACGCACTTCTCGACGGCGTGAACGTGGTCTATCACCAAGCCGCACAAGCGGGGGTTCGCGCCAGTTGGGGGGAAGGATTTCGTGCGTACACCGAACGCAATATCAACGCCACGCAAGTTCTGCTCGAAGCGGCGAAAAATGCCTCGCTCGATCGCTTCGTTTACGCATCTTCCTCTTCAGTGTATGGAAACGCCGCCTCCTTCCCCACCTCTGAAAGTATCCTTCCCAAACCGGTTTCTCCCTACGGCGTCACGAAGCTGGCCGCCGAACATCTCTGTGGACTCTATCACGCCAACTATGGCGTACCGACCGTGTCGCTGCGCTACTTTACAGTTTACGGACCGCGACAGCGCCCCGATATGGCGTTTCATAAGTTTTTAAAAGCGGTGTTGAAGGAGGAAGCCATTTCCGTTTACGGTGACGGCCAGCAAACGCGGGACTTTACCTTTATTGAAGATGCGATCGCGGCTAACCTGGCGGCGGCGTCGGCACCCGAGGCGGTGGGGGAAGTGCTTAATATCGGTGGGGGAAGTCGCGTCAGCCTCAAGCAAACCATCGAGACGATCGAGAAAATCGTCGGGAAACCGATTCGCATCGACTACCAAGAAAGCTCGAAAGGAGACGCTCGCCATACCAGTGCGGACGTGTCGAAGGCGCAAAAACTCATCGGTTACGCCCCGAAGGTCTCGATCGAGGAGGGATTGCGTCGCGAGTGGGACTGGGTAAAATCCCTCTACGGCTCGGCGTGAAACTTAGCGAGGACAAATCGCGAGCGAACCGCGATCGCCGTCGAGTTCGGCGACGACGCCAACCGGTAAGGCGCAGTTAATCCCATCGTGACCGAAGGGTAAGTCGGAGACGACGGGAACGCCCAAATCCGACAGGCGATCGTGTAAGACTTCTTCGGCGGTGAAACCCGGAACGGCGACATCGCTACGACTGAAGCGTCCGAGGGCGATTCCGGCGATGTTGTCGAAACGTCCCGACATTCGCCAGTGGGTTAACAGGCGATCGATGCGATAGGGGGCTTCGCCGATATCTTCAAAGGCTAAAATCGCCCCCGTCAAATCCGGTTCGTGGGGAGTTCCGATGAGGTGCGTGGCCACAGCTAGATTGCCGGGAAACAGTCGTCCGATGGCGGTTCCGCCGCCCCACCCCCGACCGGTTAACGGGGCGATCGCTCCACCGGAAACCCAATCGAACAGTCGGTTTTGAGAGGACTGGGGTTCCTGGGCTAACGTGGCCAGCAGCGGCCCGTGAACCCCGGAAATCCCCTGTTTCGCCCAACTCCACAGTAGAGCGGTGATGTCAGAAAATCCGATCGACCATTTTGGAGTTGTCGCCGCGTTCCAATCCCAATGTTCGAGGAGTCGCGCTCCGCCGTATCCACCTCTGGCGTAGAGAATTCCCTTTACCTCGGGATCGCTGAGGGCGCGAGATAGGCGATCGCGTCGTTGGGCGTCGGTTCCGGCGAGATAACCGTGGCGATCGTCGATCCCCGAGATTTCGACCCGATAGCCTTGGGAACGCCAAAGGTTTACACCGGCTTCAAAGGCGTTTTTGTCACGAACACAGCCACTCGGTGCGATGCTAACGAGGAGGTCGCCAGGTTGCAGAGGTGGGGGAAGTTGGATGGAGAGGGACATTGGGTTACGGGCGATCGCCATCGATTATAATTTTTTCGCAATTGCTTTGAGAACGTATGACACCGATCGAACTTGAGGATTTGCGCCAACAGATTCGAGCCTGGATTTCCAACTTTCTCAGCGTTCCGCATCCCCATTTTGCTGGGTTGCCGCCTTGTCCTTTCAGTCAACAAGCGTGGTTAGAGAATCGCGTCGAGGTTCGAGACTTCAAGATCGACAAACTCGAAATTCAGCTCGTGGAGGTGGCCGAAACTTGGAGCGATCGCCTCGACGTTTCGATTCTCGCCTGTTCCCCCGACGATATCGACGCAGCCGTTCTCGATCGCCGGGTTCGCTGCACCAACGCCCAACTCGCGCGATACGATCTCGTGGCGTTGGTCGATTATCCCAACCATCCCGCCACCACTACCAGCCATACGAACACGAGTAACGGTAAATATGCCCTAGTGTTGGTGCAGAAGGCAAGTCATTTACGAGCCGCCAGCGATCGCCTGGCCGATACGGGATATTACGATCGCTGGTCGGAGGAAGATTTAAATAATATTGTGAGATGGCGCGGCTGAAACGGCGCGATCGAGACTCATTTATTAAACGGACAGCTTATTTAGATCTTTGAGCTGGAGGTATATTTTAAACTCAATAACATTCTATTATAGCAAAAAAACGAAATTGTCTCTAGAGTATTGCAAACCTATAAAATTCTTCAATTAATTTTGTTGTCTTTTTTCTTATTTTTTGGGCGATCGAGCTATTTTTTTAGTGTGTCAAGTCGAACGAAAACAAAAGGGTTAGAAATGTTGGATTGGCGATCGCATTTCGTTCGAGTTTAAAAAATGTAACTAAAACTTCACCCGAATTTCATTCGTTGACATCCGATCTGAGTATAAATAGGCGAATGCGAATCCTGTCACGTTTGGGGGAGTTGTCTCACTATTTATTTGAAGTCAGGATTGCAAAACTAATGCAAGTTCCATCGTTTGCTTCCATAGACCGACAACGTTTCGATCGAGCGGTAGAAGCATTACTCAAACCGAAGAATCCGTATGCTTACTCGCTTTTCAGCGCAATTCGTCGCTATCTCTATCAATTTAACCTGTACGACCGTTGCGACGAAATCGATATTCTCATCGAAGCCTATTCTCGAGGGGTGAAGAAAATTCACAGAGGTGAAGAAATTTTCAACCCCAAAGCCTGGATTCGTACGACCGCCTTCAATATCGTTCGTGAAAAAAGCCGAGACCTACAGCGTTTAAGTCGAGTATCTTATAGCGAACTCACCGAACAGGATAGCCTCACGCGCGATCCGAAGCAGTACGGTTTAGACAGTTTAGTCGCTGAAGAAGAAATTCAAGCCGATCTTCGGGCAGTCATCGCCGCCTATCGCCAACTGTCGAGAACCGATCGACAATTAATCGATTGGCACATCGTTCAAAAACTGTCTTGGGCAGAAGTTCGCGATCGCTGGTTCCAACTCGAAGGCACTTGCTTGACGTTGGAGGCGTTACGAAAACGGGGATCTCGCGCAGTGCTTCGTTTGGGTCAGCTTTACGATCGCCTTCGGTCGTGTTAAACGTTCGTTTTCCGAGTTTACACTCAATTCAATTCTGAAATTTAGCGTAGCGTTACGCTCGAGATCCTGTCAATTCTACAAACACTCAAATTATGGTTTTAGACCGAGCTACAATCTGAGATCGGTCGAGTTTCTGTTTGTAAATTTCGCATAACAACAGGCTTTAACGAACGCCATTTTTTTAAATTTTTAGCAAATTTCGATATTAAAGACACGAATAAGTGCCGAACGATACAGAATTATTTTAAAAATGCCAGTTTAAAAACAGTTAATTACAGAAATAGAAAAGATAAAAAAACTAAAGTTATAGGTCGTAAAAACCTCTGTTTTAGGTTCGGATTCCGTATGCTGTTCCCTCATCGGGCTGGGTACGTTAGCAAGATATAAAAGTTAGTGGCAGTCGAATCGATAAAATACCCGCATAACGCACCGATGCCCTATCATCTTAAGAAAGTGCCATCACTAAAGCTCCCATCACTAACAAAATAAAAAAGGCTATGTTTGGCATTTCCCAGTCTCCATTTTCGTTCAAACTATGTTTGTGATTGCAGTATACGCATTTATACGAATCGTTGTTGTAGGGAACGAATCCCAAACGACCGCATTTCGGACATTCTAGAACCTGATGATTGTAACGATCGGGCAACATAATCGCAATCTCTCTCAATCCGTACTATTTAATAGTGAGCGAACTTTAAAAACGTGACTCGATCGAGTGCGATCGCAGACTGTCGCATAAAAAAACAGCCCATAACCATAGGCTGTCGAACGCGTTCGAGGCATTTGACGGCCGGTACGAGTCCTTTTATCCCCTCAAAGCAACCCTAGAGCTTCTTGAGTTTGTTTACCGGGGATGCCATCGGGATCGAGATGGCGATCGCGCTGAAAATGTTTGAGTGCCTCGACCAGTTTCTGCCCGCCGTGACCGTCGATTTTCCCCGGATCGAAGCCACACTGTTTCAGCGTTTCTTGGACTTCCATTAACGACAGCGAAACCCGCTGTTTCAGTTCGCCCGACCACACACCGACCGTTGCATCATCGGGAACCGCAACGTATTCCTGCAAGCGCGATAACCGATCTTCAGACAGTTCGAGCGAAGAGCGATCGCCTAACTGCAAAAAACGCACGAAAAAGCGATCGGCTTCGCAGATCCAAAAATTCAGCCAACTATCCATTTCAGCCCGTTCGAGCAGTTCGGCCATGCGATCGCCTTGGCCATCGGACAGTGAAGGACGAGATGCAAGATAACAGTACTCGCGAAACAAACGTAACCGTTCGGGCGTAACCGTCAGTGGCGTATCTTCCAAAGGTTTACCAGACATATTTCCAGACATAGCATTACATCCTATAAATTGCGTTCCCCTGAGACAGACTTTAAAAACTCTCTATCGTTTTAACCGTCTCGCACTGTCGAAACACATCATCACGATCGACTCGAGATCGGATCGATCGTGAAGTTCGAGCGTGTCGTTCGACCGTGTCACTCAATAGTGCAGAACCGCTCGCCCATGTGACAGCGATCGCCAAAAAAACATTTCACAAGCGTGAAGCCGCTAAAATCGCAACTGATACTCCACCACCGCCCGATTGTCCTCCTCAAAATTCGTCGAACCGCGAATCAGCCAATTATCGTCGATGCGATAGCGAATACTGAACCGAGTCGAATCGTCGCGATCGAGAATCGTTAAAACCGACACCGCCAAATCGTCCGTGATGCTAACTCCCACTTCCGCCCCCAATCCCAGCGCCGACGTGCGGGGATCGACCGCCGGAAACAAGCGAAAATCGCGATATCCCAACGCCTGACCGATAATCGACTGTACCTGCGTCAACAGCGCCGAACTGGCCACCACCAACGACGTATCTTGCTGGCCGAACGTTCCCAACGCCCCGCCCCCGATCAGCGAGTAAATTTCCGTTTGCGTGCGAGACGGAGAACTCGTCAGCTCCAAATTTTCAAACAAACGACTCGCCCGGCCGCGAACGCGCGCCTCGATGCGAACCGTTTCCACCGCCCCCCGTTCGATCGCCGGTTCGGAAATTTCGGCGGTCGTTCCGAGTTCGTTAAAGCCCACCGGAGACACGATGCGGGGGCGCGTCGTTTCCTGTACCGCCGTCCTCAAACGCACGTCCAGCACCGGATCGCTCCCGTACTGCGGAGAAAACGTCGCCGTATGGCGTCCCCGCGCCAAATTGAACGTCGTCGTAAACACGTTGACCTGGCCGTCTTGCAAGAAAATCGTTCCTTGCGGTTGTGGGTTGTCGAAGAGTCCGTTGAGTTCCAACTGGCCTCGCGCGACGAAATTCAAAACCGGCGGACTGATAATCTGGACGTTGCGCCCGAGTTCCAACGTTAAATTGTCGTAGCTGATTTCCGGAACCGCATCGGGATCGGGCGCTGACGACACCGTCGTCGTCGAAGGATCGGGAATGAGGATCTGACCGTTCGTCAACAACAACTCGCCCCCCAACTCGGGAAATAACGCCGATCCTCCCACCCCCACCAAGCCGTCGATAGTGCCGCGATAGAGACCCTTGAGGTTCAACCCCACGCGATCGAACGCCACCTGTAACGGCATCTCCACCGCTTGCGGCGACAACAACGGTAGTTCCCCCATCGCTCTGACCGATCCCTGACGGAACTGTCCCACCAACTCCGGTACGACGATGGTATCGTCGCGAAACTCGATCGCCCCGTTAACCTGGGTGAGCGGTTCGGGAAGCTGAGGTGAATCGAAGGCCGCGTTGCGAAACTCCGCAATTCCCCGAGTACTCGTCGGTAAATAATTAAACCCACCGCCGACTCGTTCCCCTTCCACCGTCAACCGCATCGATCCTTCGCCCCCTCGCCAGGCCAAACTTCCCCCCGTCAGTGCGTCGAGAATCGCCAACCCCTCGTTTTCGACGTCCACGCTCACCCGAAACGACTCATCGTCCGGTCGTACCGTTGCCCCCGGAAACTCCACCGGGATATTGGCCTGAATCGAGATCGGTTCGGGTTCGACCAGAACGATCGCACCCCCTAAGTTCAAGCGAGCATCGTCGTAACCGAACCCTCCCTGTGCCGATACGACCGGCTGTTGGTTGATGCGTCCGTTCGTCCAGCGTAATTCGCCTCGAGCGCGGGGATTCTCGAAACTCCCCGCGAGGGTAGCACTGGCGTCGAAACTGCCATCTAACTGAACCGCAGGCGGAAACGTCACGAACTCCGACACCACCGACACGGGCAACCCTGTCAGTTGAAACTGTGCCGACTGCTCCCGCCCGCCAATTAACCCCGAAAATTGCAACCGCGTTTCGATATCCGGCGACAAATTCGCCCGAACGACCGACGGTTCCAACTGCCACAGACCGTCTGCAAACTCGCCCGAAATGGCGATTTCGTGAATCGCGTAATCTTCCCACTGCCAGTCTTCACCGCCGAGTGCAAAGCCGAAATCGATGCCCGACTTCACCGATCCGGCTAACTGCACCTCACCCGAAAAGGTTCCCGCTAACGTTTCCAGTTCCGGCAGCGGAGAGGCATCTTCCCGCGCCTGTCGCTGTTGTGCCAGCAACGCGTCGATTTCCGCCAGACGGCGCAGTTGCCAGACGATCGGTGCTTGCGGTAAGCCGACTGCCGCCACATCGATCGCGTCGGTTCCCGCATAGGTGGCCGGGTCGAGTCCTCGGGCGATATCGCGGAGGTCGAACCAGCGCAACGCCGTTAAGATGTCTTGAATTTGTCCCTGTTGGATATCGAGAACGCCGCGTACTTCTGCGTTGGCATCGGTTCCGACTCGTCCGCTAAAGCGGTAGAAACTGTCTTCTTTCCGCAGCGCCACGTCCGTTAATGCTAAAACGCCGTCGTCGAAGAAAAACTGTCCCTGGAGAACGTCAGCTTGTGTCAAACCTAAAGTCGGATCGAGTAGGCGTGCCGATCCCGCCACGCGCTGTCGGGGTAAGTCGGCGGTCAAGTTCAGCGACAGCGTACCCGAAAGCGGCCCGCGATCGAGGGGCGGTCGAACGTCAAACCAAGACAGGGGCAACCCCTCGAGGTCGAAGCGCAACACCTCATTTTCTAAAGTTCCCGAGGCTTCTGCATCGTCGAGATCGATGGAAAATTCCCGCAGCGTCAGGTCGCGATCGAGCCACACGGAAATTTCGTCCGGCTCGTCGTCCACAATGACGGGAACCCCTTGCAAATCTACTTTTACGCCCGTTTCGTCCGATTCGATCGCCCCCACGAACAGAGGATCGAAGGCCGTATCGTTGAGGCGTAAATTCGCCAGTTGAACCTCGCCGCCGCCGATTTCCACGTTAGCCGGGACGAACCCGTTCCATCCCCCCGACAGCAACACCGCACCGCCTAACTGTCCTTGTACGTTCGCCGTGGCGATGTCCGTGTCGTAGGCCGGTAACAACACCCCGAGGTCGGCATTCCGCGCCACCACCTGCGCTCGCCACTGTCCCTTATCCAGCGTCGCGTCGATCGCCACGTTCCCCACCTCTGAGGGATCGACTTTCCCTCGACTCAAATCGCCGAACCCAAACCCTACCTGAAACTGACCCGACACCGCTTCCGGGCGCAAATCCGAAACCGATCCCGACAGACGGGCGACTTTGCCGATATTTTGCAGCGGCGTCAGCGTCACGGGGGCATCGATAAAGGGGTCGAGGGGAATGGCGAACTGCTCGGATTCGATCGCCCATCGTCCGTTCGCCACTTGGAACCCTGCCTCTAACACGCCGTTTTCCGCCAGCAACGCCACCTGACCCTCGGCGGTGACGGTTTGGGGGGACAGGTCGGCCACCGGAGCGGTAAAATTCACCTGTCCCGCCAACGCCACGCGTCCCAATTCCGAGACGGGAAGCAACGGCGTAATCTCGACTTCCTGTCCGACGGCCGAACCTTCGAGTCGTCCCCGCGCTACCTGGAAACCCAACTCGATCGCCCCGTCCTCGACGCTGAGACGGCCGTTTCCCGCCACTTCGATATTGTCGAGACTGGGGTTTTCTAGCGCGTCGAGGGTTCCCGCCACTTGCGCTTGTCCGGCAAAGCGGCCGATTTCCAACTGGGCTAACTCCGGCGGGAGGGTGACGAAGGGCGTAACAGGAAGTCCTTCACTGGCGATCGCTGCTTGCCACCGTCCCCCTGCCAGTTGCCCGTCGAGGCGCGTCTGACTCCCGGCGATCGCCGTCGTCAGCGAGGTTTCCGCCGTAATCTGTGCCAAATCTCCCGTCTCGAAATAGGACAGATCCCCCGTCAGGCGCAAATTCCCCGACAGGGGGGCGATCCCGAGGTTTTGTAGCGTCGGGGCTAACCTCGAGGGAGGAACGACGAAGTTTTCTGCCGCGAGGATCGTTTCCCACTGACCCCCTCGCGCCAACACCGCCTGTACTTGCGTCGGTTGCCCGAAAAATCCCAAATTCCCCTGCGCCAACACTTCGATATCTTCGAGGGTTGTGGCCTCGTAGTCGCCGCCGAGAACCACCTCTCCGCTGTAGTTCCCCACCTCGAAGGTATTGACGAACTCCGTCGGAAACGCGCTGTCGAGGGATACGCCCTCGGTTGCCAGTTCCACTTGCCAGCGATCGTCGGCCAGGAGAATTCCTCCCTGGGCTTGACCCCCCGCGATTTCAACGATCGGAAGCCGTACGATCGCCCCGTCCTCGTTACTCTCGAACTGACCGCGAGCGTTAAACCGTCCGATGTCGGAGGTGGTGGGGAGTTCGTAGCGACGGGCGATCGCGTCCGCCGAAGCATCTCGGATCAGAAATTCCGACAGGACCTGCGGGGCGTCTTCCGACGTTTGTGGAAGTTGCACTTTGACCGCCGCTTGTACCTGTCCGCCCCCTTCAGGAACGGCGTTGAGTTGTTCGATGACGAATTCCGAAGTGGCGGTGGATAACGCAAACCGAGCGGTCAAATCTGAAAACGGGATGCGATCGACGATCGCCACGTCCGTCGTTTGAGCTTCCCCGATTAACACCGGGGTTTCGAGGGGGCCTACCAATTTCAACGCCGCCTCGAGTTCCCCCGTCACCTCCACGGGAAAATCGACCCCGAGGGTATTTTGCACCACTTGCCACTCGATTGGCGGAACGGCGATCGGGATTTCGTAGCCTTCCTCCAAACTCAACGCCCCTTGGGGAACCTGCATCGGGACGTTTCCGTAATTCGCCTCGGCTTCCTCAATGGCGATGAGAGTATTTTGAAAGCGCAATCGTCCGGAACTGTCGCGAATCGTTTGGGGAACGCCGCCAATTTGCAAATCGAGATCGCTAAATCGCAGGTTTCCCTGTAAATTGGGCAGTTCGCCGGGGGCGTTCGTGGCGATTTCGACCGTCAAATTTCCGAAGATTTCGCCGCCGTCGAGATCGATCGCGTCGGGAATCCAGGGTGCGACGACGTTTCCCGCTAAGTATTGCGCCGACAGGTTCAAGCGAACGAGTTCGAGTTCCGGGTTGTATTCTCCCTGAACGCTGAGACGTTCTTTGACGTTGTGATAGCCCGTGGCGTCGAAGACGATCGTTCCCTCGTCCTCAAATTCTACTTCCGCCTCGAGGCGTCGCAACACGATCGCTGCTGGAGAGAGTGCGGGCGTTTCGACGAAGCGTTTCGTCTCTTTTCCGATGGTTTTTCCCTGGGAAATTTCCGCTTTGGGTTGCGGTTGCAGCGTCAGCGTTCCGTCTTCGATGGCGATCGTCTCTAAGTCGATTTTGACGAATCCCGGTTCGCCCCCCGTGCGGATTTGTGTCGTCACCCACTCTCCTGCTTCTGTTTGATTGAGAGTGATGTCGGGATCTTCTACAACGATATCGAGGCTGAGGGTGCGATTCCAGAGAATTTGTAGGGGATTGAAGCGCACGCTGACGGCGTCGATTTCCGCGCGACTCGGGTGTTCGGGGGTTTCGGGAATTTCAGACTCACCAAAGCGCACCCGTGTCAGGGAAAAGCTGTCGAGTTCCCCCACCACCACCGGGCGATCGAACAGTTTTTCCAGTTCCCGCGACAGCAGGGGCGCCAGTTGTAAGTGAACGAACCGCCATCCCCACCATACGCCACCGGCTACGCCCGTCAAACAGAGTACCGCGAGGGTCAGGCGCAGTTTTGGGAACCGCTTGCGAGGCGGTTGTGGCTCGTTTTGAGGGGTCGGTTCGGGAGATTCTGTCATCGGCGATCGCGTTTACGGTGCGTCGAGAGAAAGCAAGGGAGAGGGAGAGGGGGAGAGGGGGAGAGGGGGAGAGAGGGAGAAACTATTAACTGTTCCCTGTTCCCTGTTCCCCGTTCCCTGTTTTCACGGGTGACTGGTAACTGGTGACTGAAACACTGTTCCCTGTTCCCCGTTCCCCGTTCCCTGTCTTCACTGGTGACTGAAACACGCTTTCCTCTGCTTTGATACTGTACCTCGGACATCCTAGCGAGAAACCTGCTTCTGTGACAGTGGAGGGTTTAGGGGATCGATTTCAGATAAAGTGAGAAACGAAAGAATCCGGAGAAGAGACGATGAGAATCCATGTCTTGTTGTTTAATGCTCGCACGGAAAACGAAGGTATTCATACGATTCGTTTGGCAACGCCAGACGGGAGAGAACGAAATATCGTAATGATGTTCGAGTCTCGCGACGACGCCGAACGGTATGCTCTGTTACTGGAAGCGCAGGATTTCCACGTTCCTACGGTCGAAGAATTCGATTCTGAGGAAATCGAGGAGTTCTGTGGTACCTGTAATTACGAGGCGAAGTTAATCCCCGAAGGCTTCGTTCCGCAGTCGGCGGAGGAGCGCATTTTCTTGTCGCCGCCGGAGACGAACTTGGACGATACGGATTGGGAACGCCAACACGAAGAGGGCGCCGAAGCACCGTCGCAACCGTCGCCAGAAGAGGCTTCGGAGATGTCGAGCGCCCAGTTAGACGATATTCGCCGTCGTCTCGAAGGGTTGCTTTAACGGCGACGGGTTAAGACAAAATTTTCGAGAATTCGATGAATCAGTTTGAAAGTCGCGGACATTTACTGACCGAACAGAGCAATCCCAATTCGGAGGATCTCGATCGCCTCGATGCGTTGGGGTTGGTGGACTTGTTCTGTCGCGAAGACGCCCGAACCGTGGAGGCGGTGGCGGCTTCTCGGGAGGCGATCGCTCGGGCGATCGATTTGACGACAGACGCCCTACGACGGGGCGGACGATTGTTTTACGTCGGGGCGGGAACCAGCGGACGCTTGGGGGTGTTAGACGCCGCTGAATGTCCCCCTACCTTCTGTACGCCGCCGGAGTTGGTGCAGGGAATTATCGCTGGAGGGCGAGACGCGTTGGTTCGCAGTTCGGAAGCGTTAGAAGATCGCTCTGAAGATGGGGAAGCTGCGATCGCCCAGCGAAATATTGGCGAGACGGACGTGGTTGTAGGAATTACCGCCGGAGGAACCACGCCTTACGTGTGCGGAGCGATCGCCGAAGCCAGACGACGCCACGCCACCACGGTTTTTATCGCCTGCGTTCCCGTCGAACAGGTGGCGATCGACGCCGACGCCGACATTCGCCTGTTGGTGGGGCCGGAAGTCCTCGCGGGTTCGACGCGGTTAAAGGCGGGAACGGCGACGAAACTGGTTTTGAATATTTTATCGACCAGCGTGATGGTGCGCTTGGGGAAAGTTTTCAGAAACCGTATGGTTGACGTATCGGTCACGAACAGTAAGCTACGCGATCGCGCGATTCGCACCATCGTCGATTTAACGGAACTCTCGCGAGAAGCGGCGGCGCACCTGCTCGATCGCTGCCAAAATCACGTCAAACTCGCGTTATTAGTCCATTGGTCGGGTTTGGCGATCGACGACGCGCGATCGCTCCTAGATCGGCATCGAGGACAGTTGAGAGCCGCCCTAGACAGCGCAACGGAGGTGAGATGATGAGGTGGCTTTTTTCAGTCGCCAGTTACCAGTCGCCAGTCACCACCTCACTGGTGATGGGGTGATAATCTTCCCAAATAGGCTTGACAAAACCGATCTTTGACTGCATAATAGTAAATCGCGGCACGAAAAATAAAATAAGCGGAACTGGCGGAATTGGTAGACGCGCTAGATTCAGGTTCTAGTGTTCGCAAGGACTTCCGGGTTCAAGTCCCGGGTTCCGCATTCAGTCAAACAGAGTCGTCTGAATCGAGTTACTTCGTCAGTGCGCTCTCTGAAAAAAACGGACAGCTCGCTGGTGGGCTGTCCGTTTCAAATAGACGGATGGAATATATAGTTGACATGGGAGGGGACTCCATGCGATCTAGTGCTGAAACGCTTCGGTTGTTGTCGTCGAGTCGCTATTTAATTGTCGTACACGCGAGAACGAGGCGCTCTCAAGCGAAAAAGCTCTTCTAGTGAAGGCACGTTGTTGAGTTCGGTGGTGTCGCGTCCGACTTTCAGCCATCCACGACGTACTGCGTACAACAGACGATCGATCGTCGCTTGTTCGTCTTGGGTGTAGGACTGTTCGAGGAGCAGAGTTTTTAAAACTCGTTTTGCGTGGCTGTTGACGTAGCCAGACTGCCAAATTTGGGCAAAAAGCTCGTCAATCGAACCGTAACGCATTTTTAATTGGGTTGACATCTTGTTTTAAAAATAGGGCTGCGCGTCTGTTGGTCTTACTATCTCCTGAAATCACTATCGCTTCAGTGACGGTATCGGGTGAAGTACGGTGATGCGTTCGATGGACTGGGGTGACAGGTGGCCGGGAAAACTCGTGTGTGAAATCTCAAACTTCTTGTGATATCCGTCACATCCGAGGGTGGGGCTTTATGAGGTCTGCTCTCGGAGCGATCGCCGCGATCGAGATGTGGCGTTGACGGCACGGACAGCGAAGAAAACGCGATCGCAGTATGTTTTAAACGCTTTCTTCTCCTTTTATTTTAGGCTCTTCCGAACTTAAGATGCAGAATCAATCTGAAAAAATCATAGAAAGCTGACTCCTAAGCTCAAAGTTGCAGAAATTACGAAATCTATAAGCTTTGCGTTTAATCAGCTTTAACTTGTTGTTTAAACATTTCACAATACCTTGGGTCGTTCCTCGAAAGAACTCCGTTCCGCTTCGCGAACGAAATAAGCAATTATCTCGCCAATCCAACGCCGAATTGTTTAAGAGCTTTCTGGAAAATGTTTGATAGCTGTTTCCATCCATTCTCCAAGCTTAAATAAACCTTCAACCGGGTGCATCTCACTTTTGCAAAAACATCAGTTTGGGGTGGCAAAATTCCCGATTAGCACTTCCGGTATAAGATCGAGCGTCCACGAAAACCTCTTGACTATCGAACCCCTTCTGAGGTATTTTCTAGTCAGGGATCGGAGACCGTTGCATTTCAAACTTGAATTGGCGTAGTCATAAATCAGAGATCGTTGTATTTTATTTTTGAAGGGGCGTTCCAGAAGCAACAAACACATACTTGAGTGGCATCTCCAGTAACACTACAGGGTATATAAAAATGACGAGCGAAGATAAAATATCTATAAAATTAGATAGGATTCTGTCAGAAACCAACACTTCCAGTGCCTCCAAATTAGAAAAAGCCAAGAAACTCTTAATCGGGGCTTCGGAAATTAAGTCCGAATGGCTTAAGAAGATCGAATCTAGGCTGAAAGGGAGTTATGGAAGTGAATATCTTTACACAAGAGGAAATTATGCTGCACTTATTGACTTTTACAAAGCAATAAGTGAGTACTTTCCAGAATCTGCTGAAGCTTTATTTATCTTAGGTGATTGTTTGCTACTGAATGAACAGTACCAAGATAGCTTTGATTTTTTTAATAAAGCCTTTTGCATGAAGCCTTTGCTACTTTTTGATGCTCCTGGAGAATTGAGTTTTAATATAAAGAAAAAAGGCACAGAACAGCAACAGGCTTTTTATCATCTTTCTCTCATACAAGCCCTAATCTTAGATGGCTTGCTAGAAGACGCTATTGAGGAATATCGCGAGTTTGAAAGTATATACAGTAATAGTTATCACCTGATTAATATTTACTTTAGAAATCCTGACGAGACAAGCAACTTCTTGTCGCAATTAACCTAAATAGTCATGGCTTCTGATAAAAGTGATTCTATGAACTATACAGAATTAAGCACAGTAATTTCCCATGCTTTAAGACATGAACCTTGGCGTTACGATCTAGAATTAGACGAAGAAGGATGGGCCTCAATTAAAGAACTTTTATTAGCATTACAAAAGTGTAAACCTGCCTGGAAGAATTTACAAAAAAAGATTTATTTAATATGACTGCTCAGTCAGATAAATATCGTCATGAGATTCTTGGTGACAAAATCAGAGCTCTTTATGGTCACACCATCCTAGGCAAGTTCAGGGAATTTGAATCTATTGCAATTCCTCCATTTACCTTGTTTCATGGAACATCATATAAAGCAAAAGAGATAATCCTTAAAGAAGGACTAAAGCCGATGAAAAGACAATATGTACATCTTTCTGTAGACATAGAGACGGCTTTGAGGGTAGCTCAGCGGAAATCTTCCAAACAAGAGATCTTACAGATCGAAGCATTAAAAGCTTATCAATGCAGCAATGTTAATTTTTATTCGGCCAATCAAAATATATGGTTGTCTGATTACATTCCACCAGAATTTATTCAGGTCGTTCAATAGTGAATTCCTACCATAGGCAATATTTACGAAAAGAAACAATGTGAATTAAAATATATAGCAATCCTAAATCAGCTACAAAATCTCAAAAGGCTAAACCCCACGGAGTCCAGGCTGACCGCCTGGGATTCTTTCCACGATTCATACCAAATCCAATTGTCGTAGTAGCACTATGGCAATCTCTTAAATTCGCTCCTGGAAAAGATTCTAGAGAATAGCAATATGCCACTTTCAGAAATGGATTTAGTATCAAATAGGATTGCTATATCTTAACTAGTTGGGTCTGATGCTCTTCTTTAAATTTGAGATGATTGTTTAGAAGGGTATACGATAATCCCTGGTTCTGAAGGAAGACGAGATATTTTTAACTGGTGGTTAACTGATGTTATTCCTTCGTCACGAACTTTTTCTTTGCCGAAAAGAATCTATAGCAATCCTAAATCAGTCGCAAAATTCCAGACATGGAAAACCCCGCAGATTCAGGACTTCCAGCATTGCATCCTGTGATTCTTTCCACGAATCCAGTAGGATTGCTATATAGTCTCAATTTAGAATGTCCTCCACTGTCCAAACTGCACCGACATTCTGGATGAAGTCGTCACCATCTTGACGGGAAAAAAAGCAAGATACTAAGCCTTCTCATGTCAGCCCAAAAACTTATCTCAAAAGTATAAAATGCTGAGAAACATCAAAACTCTCACCCAACAAGGCGATCGATACTATCTTGATGGAAAACCGTTTACTGGAGTCACCTTCAAGATTTCTGACAAACAGCTAGAAGATTTGCATGAGTTCAAAAATGGTAAATTTGTTGGCACTTATCAAAATCAGTATTTTTCTAAACATTTTAAATACAATAGTGAAGATCTAATCCATGTCGATCTTGAAGACGAAGACCTTGACTTACCCGGAGGATTTATAGATTCAGAAACAACTTACAAGGGTCAATATTTTTCAGGAGTGGCTTATGAACTCTCGAGAAATGATGAGGTTGCAATGGTTGAATTTTTATTCAATGAAGGTGATCCGATAGCTTATGTTGTTTGGAACGATCGAGGCGATCTAGCAGGGTTAAAACTTGGAAAAGGGGATATTGATGAATATTATAATTGGCATGAAGATCGCACGCTAGCTTACTACTGCATACGTTCACATCAGTATAGTACTTATCTTATTGAAATCTCTATAGAACTTAACAATGAATTAAAATCTCTTTGGCTTGAGGAGCAATATTTTGAATGGATCGAAACTCACAAAGAAGAGCTTGAATTTTTATACCTCGAGAGTCTAGATTCCTTTAAAGAGTTGATAGCAGCTCCTAGGCTTTCGTTAAATCAGTCGGGTGTTGACGATCGTGTCTTTAATGCAATTGCTTGTAACAATGGACTCAGGAAGTTGTCTAATATTATACTTGCATATACCTCATTAAGCGAGAGTACTATCCTGAGTTTGGCTGACCTTCAAAATTTGAAAGAAATTCATTTTTGCGATCCAGATCGCAATTTAGAAAATCTAGTTAAACAACTCAAACATAAGCGACCCGATCTCTTGATTTTTGACGAATATAAGGGAGCTAAGCCCTTGTAATACAACGTTTCTGGTTTTTATAAGTCAATTCAGGTGAATTTTATCCATTATATCTTGAAATAATCACCTCAAATCTAGCAATAACAATAGAGGGAAAGCTCGATTCATTTCAAACAGTTGTATGACCAACCTTATTGCCCTCAATGCAGTATAATAAAACCTGAGTAATTTTCAATTTAATCGAAATTATTCCCGTTATGGACGATCGAGAAATTCAGGCTTCAGACAGCCCCTTAAACCCTAACTCAAAAAGCCTCAAAGAAGACTATCGAGAAGCGTTACTCAAATCCGGTATTCAAGCCGCCCAATTACTCAACGAATTGATTGAGTTAAAAATCATGCCCGATCCCCGTGCGAAAGAAATGGCTGAAGTGGCGTTAGAGTTAATAAAAACCATCAATTCAACACCGGACGATATTCTGAAGTTTCAAGACGATCGCAACTCGATGTCTTAGATCGAGCGAAGGGTTAGAAAAATTAATCAATCTCAAAGATTCTTGACTTAAGCTGTATGATTTGATACAGCTTTCTGTCCTCGATCGAGCTTTCTTTTAACTCCAAGAATTTCGATCGAAATCACTTCAAGGTCAATCTAATCTCGCTCGATCGTTACGGAAAGGCACTCAGAAGTTTGAAGAAGACAACAACTCGCTAATCCCAGTCTACTGAAATAACTTTTAATATTAAATCTAGAAAACCTCACTCGATCGTCTAACCCATCATAAAAGTAATAAAGTAACTGACCTCACCCGTTGGTTGCAAGAGAAAGGCTCTCAAGTCTCGAATGAGGTCATCGGAAATTTTGCCGATGGAATCAACGCCGCTTGGTATGGTAGCGAAGCGGCGTATTACGCGGCTCAAGGGGATTGTGAGAAAGCTCGGGAAGCCACTCTCAATGCAGCGTTCACAGCGATCGGCTTCGTTCCTTTTGGAAACCTTCTGGGCAAAGGGGGTAAATGGGTGGGGAATACCCCAGTGGGTCGATGGGGAAGCCAGGCTTTACAAGGGGCGGGGAACACTCGCCTGGGGCGGCGGGCTTCGGAGGGTTTAGGCTGGGCCGCTCAACAGGGAGGACGTGCGGCGGATTGGATGAGTACTCAAGGCGCAAGTGCGTTGGAGTTGGCGGGTCGTCAGCGAGAAAACTTCCTGCGACCTTTCAGTAATTTAGCCAACGGGCGCAATTTAGATGCGGTGGCGCCGCCTCGAGGGGCCATGCCGACACCTGGTTCTCGTGTCCCTGACGTAGAGGCTCCGACGACGGCTTCACCTCGTTCTCAGGTGGAGGCGCACCGTCGGGGTTCTGTTGAGCCGGAGTCTCCTGCGCCTAGGAATGCGGAGCAGACAGGGTTGAGAACTCCCGACAATCCCGCCGCTCGACGCTTGGCCGAAGATCCCAATGGGATCGAAGCCTTAGCCGAGGCGGCCCCCAATCCTGAATCGGCTCGGCGATTCCGCGAACAGGGAAATGATGTTATCGATCGATATGGTCGTGAGGAAGGCATTGAGATGCTCCAGGAGGGAACTCTCGCCAAACGAGCCACCTCCGACGGCCATACTTTAAAAGTTCTCTCCGATGGCAAGATAGTTCGTTGCTCGACTTGTGGAGAATTTTATGATAAGTATCAAGATATATTAGACGATCCTGACTATCAACCTCTACGCCAAAAATTTAAAGAGCTTGAGGCCAAAGCTCAAGCCGATCCAGAAAGTGTTATTGACGAGATTGACGATTTAGACAGACTTTTACGAGAGGCGAGGCAAACAAAACCCTCTAGACAGCCAGATGTAGGTGCAACTCCTACAGGCCGTCCAGCCCGAATACGACCTAATGAGTCTCCAGAAAATATTCGCGCTTTGCAACAAGAAAATGATTCGGCGATCGTCTTAGCTCAAAAGGGTTATCAAGTCGAACAAAATCCAAGAATCCCTGAAACATCGAGAAATCCAGATTATAGAATTGAAGGGCGTGTTTTTGACAACTATGCACCAACCACAAGAAATGTTCGCAGTATTTGGACGATAGTGCAAGAAAAAGTCACAAGTGGACAAACGGAAAGGATTATACTAAACTTGAACGATAACAATCTTTCATTGAATGCACTTGAAAAACAATTTAGTGAATGGGAGATTCCTGGACTAAAAGAAGTAATCATAGTACAAAATGGGAATGTTATACCATTCTGGCCCTAGTTAATATGGAGAAGAAGTCTAATGACCATAGAATATCAACTCAGTATTTCTACCGATCTTAAGCCTGAAAATGTTGTTATACTCTCCTTAGACCTTATAGGTGTTGATTATGAAGTTCACGATTTGATAAAATCCCAAAAAATTATCTTAACAACTCAGGATGGTATTTTAATTAATGCTCAATATGCGAGTAAATCTTGGCGTCAGCTTCTTAAAGAAGAATTAAATGGCTTGGATGCAAATATTAATGTTAATTTTAGATTGGATAAATTTAAAAACCGAGAAATTCAAATAAAATTTCTAGCTATATTTACTGCACATATATTGAATAGAGTTGAAGGTGACTGTGTATTTTTGTCTAATCATGAAATTATCATCTTAATGAGGAATTCCGGAGAAGTTAGTGTTAATGAAAGCCTTGAAACATGGAAGCTAGAGTATTTCAATTTACTAAATCAAACCTTTAATTCTAAAAAATTCAATGTTTTATAACACCCTGCACTTCACGCCGAAGTGCGGGCAGTTAACTCAATCTTGCATCAAATAGATAGCATGGGAATAGAACTGACACCTGAAGTTTTGAAGGAAATACAAGTCGCTACCTATAAGCTAGGCAAGCAAAGTGAATCGGTCGCTCGAGGAGATGCATTTCCGGCTTGTCCAAACTGCACCGACATTCTGGATGAAGTCGTCACCATCTTGACGGGAAAAAAAGCAAGACACTAAGCCTTCTCAGGTCAGCCCAAAAACTTATCTCAAAAGTATAAAATGCTGAGAAACATCAAAACTCTCACCCAACAAGGCGATCGATACTATCTTGATGGAAAACCGTTTACTGGAGTCACCTTCAAGATTTCTGACAAACAGCTAGAAGATTTGCATGAGTTCAAAAATGGTAAATTTGTTGGCACTTATCAAAATCAGTATTTTGCTAAACATTTTAAATACAAGAGTGAAGATCTAATCCATGTCGATCTTGAAGACGAAGACCTTGACTTACCCGGAGGATTTATAGATTCAGAAACAACTTACAAAGGTCAATATTTTTCAGGAGTGGCTTATGAACTCTCGAGAAATGATGAGGTTGCTAGAAGAGAATATTTATTCGAGGAAGGTGAGCCTCTAGCTTATGTCGCTTGGAACGATCGAGGCGATCTGGCAAGGTTAGTACTTGAAAAAGGGGATATTACTGAACATTATAGTTGGTACGAAGATCGCACGCTAGCTTACTACTGCATACATTCACGTCAGTATAGTACTTATCTTATTGAAATTTCTATAGAACTTAACAATGAATTAAAATCTCTTTGGCTTAAAGAACAATATTTTGAATGGATCGAAACTCACAAAGAAGAGCTTGAATTTTTATACCTCGAGAGTCTAGATTCCTTTAAAGAGTTGATAGCAGCTCCTAGGCTTTCGTTACGTCAGTCGGGTGTTGACGATCGTGTCTTTAATGCAATTGCTTGTAACAATGGACTCAACAAGTTGTCTAATATTATACTTGCACGTACCTCATTAAGCGAAAGTACTATCCTGAGTTTGGCTGACTGTCAAAATTTGAAAGAAATTCATTTTTCCGATCCAGATCGCAATTTAGAAAATCTAGTTAAACAACTCAAACATAAGCGACCCGATCTCTTAATTTTTGACAAATATAAGGGAGCTAAGCAGGTCATACAAAAAAAAGGAGGTATATTACAGATTATAAAGTGTTTCCCCAGAAAGGAGTCAGAGGTATGGGAGCCAGACTGAGAGTGTTTCTCAACCGTGAAGAAGAAAGAACGCTCT
>NZ_KB235960.1:132156-136200 GCF_000332355.1 Baaleninema simplex PCC 7105 | reverse complement strand
ATTCAACACCGGACGATATTCTGAAGTTTCAAGACGATCGCAACTCGATGTCTTAAAGGTGAATTTCGAGCGACTGAACAAGAATTTCCCAACAGTCGAGCGAAGGATTAGACAAATTAAATAAATCCATCAATCTCAAAGATTCTTGACTCGAAGGGAACACTCGCCTGGGTCGTCAAGGACTCGAACCTATGGCTTGGGGAAGTCAGCAGGGAGACGGTGGCGCCGCCTCGAGGGGCCATGCCGACACCTGGTTCTCGTGTCCCTGACGTAGAGGCTCCGATGGCTTCACCTCGTTCTCAGGTGGAGGCACACCGTCGGGGTTCTGTTGAGCCGGAGTCTCCTGCGCCTAGGAATGCGGAGCTTCATCCAAATGAGACAGGGTTGAGAACTCCCGACAATTCCGCCGCTCGACGCTTGGCCGAAGATCCCGAGCGCATGGAGGTTTTAGCCGAGACCGCACCCAAGCAGCAGTTGAATACGTTATCTTCTCGGGAATTGAAGACCGAGCTCGATGCGGTCGATAAGTTACCCCGTCAGCGGATTAACGAGCCGCCGTTTGTGGAGGAGGTGGAGTTACCTAACGGTCACGAGTGGAAACGGAAACCTGATGAGACTTGGTGTCGTTTTTCTAACAATGGTGATTGTCTACCTGGTCGTGATGGCTCTAACCCACAGGGTCAGAGACCTCGCGATCCGAGCGAGACTCCACAGGGTCAAAGATCTCGCGATCCTAACGAGACTCCAGAGAGTCCGGCACTTGACGATCTGCTCCAAGAAGTTCCTGAAGAGAGCAGGGGCCTGTACCAAAATCTCGTTGCCACAGATCCGAATAAAGGAAATCGTGTACTCAACCGATTTGGTTCCTGTGAAGATTTTGAAAGTTTTCAACGGGTTTTTAATGCTCTCGACCACAACGATCTCGATCGTCTCGACATCGTCTTTAACGATGAGTATATAAATTTTCTTAGCGGAAGAATGCAGAAGAGATATAATCTGCTAGTTCGACATTTTACAACTGGAGAACTGGCAGCTCTGAGGGGGGGGATCTATCAAAGAGCGTTTAGAAGTTTTAGAACAAGTTCACAATCTGAGGACAGGAATGAGACAAGCCTTGAGCAACTCAGGAATGAATAAAAATCAGCAAAAGCGCATAAGCCTAAAAAGCCGAAATATTGCTTATGGATCTTTTGATATAAGTTTTACAGGTCGAGAAGGTAATGTTACTACTATTACTGATGAATTTGTTTCGGTGAGTGGTTATCAAAACTCTAAACTGATGATTGATAATAATGTTAGTGAGTCCATTGAAGGGCGAACTATCATACCAGATGTCCCAGAGGAAAATCATCGTAGAGTTCAGCATACTATTGATAGCCAGAGTGACGACAGCGAAAGAAAATTGATTGAAGAGATTTTAAGGCAAATGGAAGAAAAGTCTGGAATTCGATTGAATTATGAGGGAAACTATCAGGGGCTAGGCTTCTCTGGGACAGTTGAACTCTATTCAGAGCAGAGTCCTTGTGATTCCTGCGAAGATATCATAGAGAACCAATTTAAAAATATGTTTGGAGGTGATCTTGATATTAATGTCAAGCATGGAGTAGAATATGATCTACCTGAAGACATGAATTAAATAAAAATCACATGAAACTTGAATATATACAAAAAGCAATTTCTGCTTTTGAAAATTGCATTGAAGGAGACAATGTTCAAATAGTTCCCTGCACTTTAGAAGAAGTGACAGAGCTAGAAAAACTTTTGTTTCCACCTTATAAACTTCCTGCCGCCTACAAAGAGTTTCTATTATATGGTGGTAGAAAAATGGCAGGTCTTTTCAGTATGAAAGATTTTTCATATTCTTATGCAAAATCCATGCTAGAGGAGCATTATGAAGAGGTTATCGATGTACTTCAAGCTTGGGAAGAAGAAGAAGGAAAAGACTATATCGATCCTGAAATTTTTGTGTTAGAAGAGTATTTAGCATCGAATATAACTTATTTTAAACTCACAGAAGGAGAGAATCCTCCAGTCTATTTTTGGAAAGAAGGGGGAAGAGGATTAGGAGACTCAAAAGTTAAATATAAGACTTTTTCTGATTTTCTTGAGAAAATGATTGAAATTTATTCAGACTCTCCCCATAAAAAATATATTAAAAAAATGAAAGGAAGGAAGGACTGAATTGAAAGAATTGAGGGGCACAAGCAAGAGAAAAATTGATAAATTTTAGTAATTTGTATAGTAAAATTTGAAATTTTATTATGGACGATCGAGAAATTCAGACTTCAGACAGCCCCTTAAACCCCAACTCAAAAAGCCTCAAAGAAGACTATCGAGAAGCGTTACTCAAATCCGGTATTCAAGACGCCCAATTACTCAACGAATTGATTGAGTTAAAACTCATGCCCGATCCCCGTGCGAAGGAAATGGCTGAAGTGGCGTTAGAGTTAATAAAAACCATCAATTCAACACCGGACGATATTCTGAAGTTTCAAGACGATCGCAACTCGATGTCTTAAAGGTGAATTTCGATCGACTGAACAAGAATTTCCCAACAGTCGAGCGAAGGATTAGACAAATTAAATAAATCCATCAATCTCAAAGATTCTTGACTCGAAGGGAACACTCGCCTGGGTCGTCAAGGACTCGAACCTATGGCTTGGGGAAGTCAGCAGGGAGACGGTGGCGCCGCCTCGAGGGGCCATGCCGACACCTGGTTCTCGTGTCCCTGACGTAGAGGCTCCGACGGCTTCACCTCGTTCTCAGGTGGAGGCACACCGTCGGGGTTCTGTTGAGCCGGAGTCTCCTGCGCCTAGGAATGCGGATGGAACAGCAGATATCAGTAATGGTAAGCCAGAATCTGCATCAGCTCGTGAGGCGAGTGTACGTGAGAGCGGCCATCGGGAAAGCAATCTGCTCAGCGAACAGGAAATTCACAATGAGTTAGAACATATTAGAAATAACTCCAATATTCTTGAGGGAACACCTCCCAATCGCACAGCCAAGATTGGCGAGCATGAATGGATCGAGCAGCCAGGAGGGGGTTGGTGTCGCCATTCTAATGCCGAAATTTGTGTTATTGAGAATCGTGTTACTGAGAATTTCGATCGAACGCGCCAGAAGATGTATGTCGGTGGGAACTCTTCACCGGTGCGCCAGGTTGGTGAAACAGATGAAGCGTATCGAGATCGTTTACAACGGTTATGGGAGGAGCTGGAGAACCGTGATGTCAAGACAGATCTAGAAGTCGAGGAAACCCTCGAACAAATTGCTAACATTGACAACCGCCTAAACCGACTTGGATGGACTCGAAAGATGAGTGAAGTGAGCTTAGCGCAAAAGCTAAAAACAGAGAACTGGACAGATCTATCTACTTTGGCTAAGGGGGAAGAAATTTCACCTCCTAATATTAAAGCAGTCGATCCAACTGGGTGCATCTCAAAAATGTAAATTCATCGAATTGGGCGCACTCAATTTCCAGATCCCCGGCATCTCCAAGATGCCGGGGATCTTATACCGGAAGTGCTAATCGGGAATTTTGCCACCCCAAACTGATGTTTTTGCAAAAGTGAGATGCACCCGATCCAACTCAACCGTTAAATCCGACGAATATGAGTATAGAAGACCTTCATGCTATGCAGAGATTCTTGGAAGACTTAAAAAAATCAAATCGGAGTGACATTAGAGGGCGCAGAGATTGGATTAATCGCGAGCTGTCTTATCGAGAAACACAGCAGGAAATTAGAGATTCTCAACGGAATTATGAAGCTCTTGTTCGAGGAAATCCATCTATTGATGAAGCCGATCGTTCGTTGATTGTTGATGCGATCGCCAATCAGCGAGAAGTTCTCTGGGTAGAATCACGCGAACAGGCAGAACGCATTTTTCAGACGCTTGATGAAATGGTTAATGACGGCAGTGTCATTACTAGCGGTACTTAAACAAATTTCAAGCCCAAACCAAGCCAAAACGCGCTTTGTGAGCGGCAAACAGGTCTCGATTCTCGTTCAGCCATGCCACAAAACGAAAAGACATGGCTGTCCG
>NZ_KB235960.1:128341-132056 GCF_000332355.1 Baaleninema simplex PCC 7105 | reverse complement strand
TGGGTTTTGAAGTCGGGGTCGAAACGCTTGCACCACTTCTCAAAGCAGGGTGGCATAGCGGCTGGGGTGGTCTCTCTCATGGGGACACTCTCCACCTTAAATCCTTGTCAGTCAAGGGTTTTGCTTTTATTTTACCTTTTTTACCGTTTAAGTCCCGCTAGAGGTCCTGAAAAACTTTCCGATCCTAATTACTTACAACCTGAAGACTTCAATCCTAATAGAGACCAACGTCCAAACTTACCATTTCGGGGACCCGAGTGGCATCCTGAACCGGATAATGGAGCTAACCGCTCGAGGCACTTCAATGCAGAATATCTGTACGGGTGACGAGATAAAGATCCGATAAACATACATATCTACTGGAGGGAATAATAAGAAGTGTTAGATCGCATTGAGAGGTTGCAAAATCAAATTCAAAATTCAAGATTTTTAGACAAACAGCTTTAAAGATGGCTCTTCTTGATATATGGTGGTTTTCGATATCCAGATCGCGTGATACCAAGGGTCTCAGCGATCGAATTTTTTATTTTTTTTAGATCGAACTACATTTTTTATTGCAAAGCCTGAAGATCCTTAAAGATCGTGTACGATCGTCGAAGATTCAAGTAGCTTTCTTTTTTTACACATTCATCGATCGCCACTTCCATTATGACCGCCCTTCTCTACCACGAATTTCCCCTTAACCCAACTCGCATCGAACGGTATTGGCACGATGCCGGTCTCGCCTTTGAAAAGCACCATTGGAACTTGCCCACCTCTAAATATCTAAGAACGACATATCTTTTTGGAGGCAGGCCCCGACAGGAGGCTTACGTTAGTCAAACCTACAGTGAGATGAGCCATGCTGTAAAGGACGAACCACTCGTCATCGCTCCCCTGTCGAGATATCTCACTCCCGACGCGCTCCCCGAACCGCCATTGCACTTCAACTGCATCTACGAACCCCAAACGGACGCGGTAACTGAAAGATTTGTCGAACAGGTAGTCATGTACTGGCCCGCTCCAGTCTATTTGGTGTTTAGTCAAAGAATTCTTCGACCTGTAAATATACTACCGCAACATACAAAAATCTGGGTTGACAATATTATTGGGAAGTCCTGGAAAGGAAACTTTAATCCAGGCTGGGTTCCTCTCGATAATGCACAAACGCGCCAAAAAGCTTTGCGGAGTTTAGGAACTAAAAAATTTCATCATCTCTATCTCGTTGCTGGTCTTCCCGAAGCGATGACCCAGTCTTCAGAGGTTAATGAATTATTTAAAGAACTTACTGACAAAAAAACAGCATCTTTGCCGCTGGCTGACTATCGCCAGTTTCACGACGTCGTCTCGAACAGCGACTGGGTCTTAACGACTCATGGTAACGTGGCTGATGCGGTTCCCTATTGTTTCTATAGTACGAAAAGTCTCTTAACCCTAACCCGAGACTCAGGACTGACACCTTCTGAATCTGTAGAAGAATTCGACGACATCGACACTTTCAATCGAGCGGCGGGTATTTCCGTTCCCCCTCGAGGGGGTTTAACCCTTTCAGAAATCGTTCCCTTGGAGATGGTAGAAGATTTTACCGAACTCTCCCTAGCGTGGAGCCGTTTAGACCGACTCGACGAACTCCCCTCCCTCAGAAATCTCGAACATCTCGACCTCGAAGGGACGGCAGTTAACGACTTAACGCCTTTAACTTTAATGCCTCAACTGAAGTCACTATCCTTACGTTGTCTTCAGTTAAAAGATCTCAAACCCCTCCGTCAAATTCCCAACCTAGAAAAACTATTTCTCAATCGATTTCCCCTGAACGAACTTTCAGATCTCGCGGAGGTCAGGACGTTGAGATCGTTAATTCTCGATTATATTCCTCTCAACGATCTGACAGCTCTAAAGGGATGTTCTCAAATTAAAGAACTGTCTCTTCACTCAACTCCTCTCGAACGTCTCGATGGCATTACAGAACTTTCGGCTCTCGAAAAACTGTCGTTCGGTTTAACTCCCACCAAAGACCTCAGTCCGTTGAGAAATCTCTCAAATTTAAAGGAACTGTTGTTAGAAGATTGTGTTCTTGAAGATCTCAGTCCTTTATCTACCTTAGAAAATCTTACCACCTTCAGGCTTAGCACTTCAGCCACCCCACCCCAACAACTTCCCGATCTTTCGCCGCTCGAATCCTTGTCGGGACTCAAACATCTCGATCTCTCCTTTACAATTTTCCAAAAGCTGCCACTCGGCTCTTTGGTAAATACTCTCGAGAGGCTGGATATTTATGGATGTCAGTTAGAAGATCTACAAGGGCTAACTCAGTTCAAGGCTCTTCGACATCTCGATATTGAGGAAATCAAAGCACCACCCCCCGAGCAACTGATGGCCTTAAACCATCTTGAAAGCTTGAGCGTCTGTTACAGTGGAATTAAAGAGTTAGAATGGCTGAAAAAATTTGTCCATCTCCGCCAGCTCAATCTCAATTTAAATAAGGTCAAAGATCTACGACCTCTCGAGAATTTATCTGAATTACGTTCGCTGAGCTTGGCTCTGGTGTCTGTTGACTCTTCTAAGTCATCTAAAAGCCATCCTTTAGAGGTTTTATCGAGTCTTATCTATCTTGAAGAACTAAATGTTGCCAAGTGGGAACTTGGAGTTCCCACTTGGCTCGAGGCTTTGTCGAAACTGCGAGTTCTAAACCTCAGATCGACAGATTTTGAAGAGACAACTTGGTTGAGTGGATTAACTCATCTGAAAAAATTAAACTTAGAAAACACTCCCGTTCGCTCTTTAGATGGACTGAGTGCTTGTCGTCAGCTACGTTATCTCAATCTCGAGGGAACACAGGTTCGCCATCTAGATGCTTTGCGCTTTGCCACCGAACTTGAAGAGTTGAATCTTAGCAAGACACCGATTGAGGATTTGAGCGGACTTCGGGGACTGAAACGTTTGAAAAAGCTAGATTTAGAAAATCAGTCTCCTCAAGATTGCGATCTCTCTGTGTTACTGGAGCTTCCTCGATTAAGTGTTTTGCGCTTGGAGAAAAAGCAAATCAACGTTGATATTGAGGAGTTAGGGCGACGTCACCGCTTAATTATCCGACCCACCTGATTCTAACTTCTTGGTTTTGGGGTATCTCAAAATTTTCAGCTCATCTGAGTATTTTACAATTGGGATACACCCACACGATCGAACTTTTTAGATTTTGGCTCTTCCGACATTGGTATGTAGGGTAAATGCCTGTAGTCTCCATCTGGAAATGGATTTCGCGATTTGAGTTCTCTTTTTATACAGTTTAGTAAAAACTATTGCTCTGTAAGGGTTTCAGCGATTTCTTGCATATTAACTTCGGGAGAGCCTCGATTCTTGCATGAAATTGATTGGGAAACTCGAGATCGTTATTTATGAATTGATTTGAGGGAATCGATTTTGCTAGCTGATAAAATTAGACTGTGTCTATCAACGATACAGCTTCTTGAAATCGTTTACTTCGACTTTCAATATGAAGAAGAAAAAGGCCGATCTATGGAATAAAGTTACATCAGTAACCTTATTGCCCTCAATGCAGTATAATAAAACTTGAGTAATTTTCAATTTAATCGAAATTATTTCCGTTATGGACGATCGAGAAATTCAGACTTCAGACAGCCCCTTAAACCCCAACTCAAAAAGCCTCAAAGAAGACTATCGAGAAGCGTTACTCAAATCCGGTATTCAAGCCGCCCAATTACTCAACGAATTGATT
>NZ_KB235960.1:127005-128241 GCF_000332355.1 Baaleninema simplex PCC 7105 | reverse complement strand
TTAATTTTTGGTATTTTGTGCCTTACACCTTTTTATCCTTTGGCATAAGTTGACGGGCGGTTTACGAAGGAAGTGGGCGAACCAACCTTTGGAAACTTTTGTAGATGCTTTAGAGGCTTTTCGGACAGCCATGTCTTTTCGTTTTGTGGCATGGCTGAACGAGAATCGAGACCTGTTTGCCGCTCACAAAGCGCGTTTTGGCTTGGTTTGGGCTTGAAATTTGTTTAAGTACCGCTAGGAATGCGGAGCTTCATCTAGATGAGACAGGGTTGAGAACTCCCGACAATCCCGCCGTTCGACGCTTGGCCGAAGATCCCGAGCGCATGGAAGTTTTAGCCGAGACCGCACCCAAGCAGCAGTTGAATACCTTATCTTCTCGGGAATTGAAGACCGAGCTCGATGCGGTCGATGAGTTACCCCGTCAGCGGATTAACGAGCCGCCGTTTGTGGAGGAGGTGGAGTTACCTAACGGTCACGAGTGGAAACGGAAACCTGATGGGTGCATCTCACTTTCGCAAACACACAAGTTCGGCAATTTGTCAATATCTTCCTCAAGGACTGCTAGAAGGGGATTTACTCCTTTAAGTATTTATACTTATCGAAGAATTGAGATGCACCCAACCTGATGAGACTTGGTGTCGTTTTTCTAACAATGGTGATTGTCTACCTGGTCGTGATGGCTCTAACCCACCGAGTCGGAAAACTGATGGTAGCGGTGACTCAAATCGCCAGAGCGATCGTGGCAGCAGGAATCGAGATTTCCAGAACAACACTTCTGTCTCTGAGAGTGCTGACAATATTATTGGCGATGCTGGGGCGACGGAAGTTGAGGTTGCAGGTCTAAGCAGTAATGTTGGGCAAGTTAGTGGCGATCTGCAAGGTGTAGTAGAATCTAAGAAATTTGATTTTCTCTTTGGTAGAGCTACTGGCAGTCAACACAATATAGATCGTTCAAAGCAGTTCTCTATGATTATGAAGGGACTAGGAATTTTTGAAGATACTGATGGTATTAAGTAGCCCCAGAGAAAAAAAGGAATGTGTGTAAAGGATTATTTCAGACCTCGAAGGTTGACATACTTAACAGAATGTCCGTGGCGCTCTCCTCGGGCTTCGAGTCCCTCGGTCACGTGAAAAGCCAATTCGGACTCGGATTCAAACATCTGTCCGACTAATTCATCACGTTTAAGATGCTCCCACTCCAATTCAATGGGATTCATTTCGGAACAGTAGGGTGGC
>NZ_KB235960.1:112938-126905 GCF_000332355.1 Baaleninema simplex PCC 7105 | reverse complement strand
AGTCTGGCTCCCATACCTCTGACTCCTTTCTGGGGAAACACTTTATAATCTGTAATATACCTCCTTTTTTTTGTATGACCTGCTTATTACCCGCCAGAATAAGAACTCTGGAGTACCGGGTAGATACAAGACCTGCTCGGTAAGGTACAGCTGAACCTGTAAGTCCGGTATCGCCCGATTGTTAAAAGTAGGGAGCCGGTCAAAAGTTGGTATAGCATTGTCGATAATCACTTAAACTCACGAGCGGAAACGACTCGGAGTGCGGTCAAGGCCAAAGTTCCTGACCGTAGGCGAGAGCGCCGCCTATCTTGGACAACTGTAGCTGCTCCGTAGGGGAGAGTGCCGGACAAGGAAGCCGCGATTCTACTGCTTAGCAGTGAATCGTTGGAGCGTTCACTCGAGCATCGGCCGCGCTCGTTTCAAGTTTGGCTTTTTGCTCCTCTGTCTGCTGCGGATCGGCATTACCTTGAAGCTCTAACGGCGATGCAGAACCCGCCGAACAGGCCGGAGGATTGGGATCTTGCGTCGGAATCTGATTGACTGACGCCTGCAAATTTTGTACGTCTGACTCCGACAGCTTGCCCTCTTCATCACCTGCGATCGCGGGTGGGCAGTTGGCGCTCTAGGATATGGTAGGCGTCGGGGGGGAAGGGATGGGTACTGCGATCGCCCGCCATGTTCTGCCGAGCCTGCCAGTTGAAGGGGTCGGTGGCGCGTTTCCGCAGGCGATCGCGCTGTTTCTGTTGCGCCCAGGTGCGGGGTCGGTTGCTGGTTTTGCGGGGGCGAGTTCGGCGTTTCATGGCGGGTGTTGGGGGTTAGCTGGATTCGGCGGTTTCGTTGGTGTCGTCGTCGTCTTCGAGGTCGCTTTCGACGATGGCGATCGCTTCTTCGGGGGTCTGTGTGCCTTCGATGACGGCTTCGATCGCGGGGAGGTATTTGTCCATCATCAGCAGGTTGGTATAGAGGAGCTGTTTGATGAGGGCGTTGTCGAGTTGGCTACCTTCGACGTCGATGCTGGTTTTGTAGCGGATTTCGCCGTCGCTGTAGTCCATCTCGAAGTTGCCGATGACCATGCCGTAGTTGGCGCGGGTGAGGAGTTCGGCGATGGCAGGGCGTTTTTCTGGGGGGGGCTTTGAGGGGGGCGAGGGAGTAGATTATGAGCTGCTCATCATTTTCTCTGACTCGGGCAACGCAAGTCCATGTGCCGTTATCACCGGAAAATTCAAGCCGTATCGTGTCTCTTGCCTCTGTACGGGTGAACGACCATTCATCTTCAGTCAAGAAAAGTATGAGGGTCGCGAGTACGGAGCTAACCTTATTACTGGAGACAGATATCAGTTGAGCCGTCGATCTAGATATCTCCTCAAGTGCATCACTAAATTGATCGTTAATTTGCTCCGCTACCTGCTCAAATTCTTGAGATACAGTTTGCTCTAGATTTTTGAAGGCTTGCTCAGTATTGACTGTCTTATCCGTATTCAGCTCGTCTCTCATATTGTCATTATCGATCAAGACTTCTACCTTTTTTAAAGCACTATCAGCACAACGACACCGCCCAAACTATGACTATGCCATCAACCACCTCTGATTTCTTAGCAGGTTAATTCTCTTGAGATATTTCCCTGAAGTGGACTTGCTCATAGAGGTCGAGATAACGTCATAGTTTCTGTGGAGTAGTGCTAGAAGGTTCTCTCGCATCTCTACTTAGAGAACATATTGATGTCACTAATAGCGTCTTCAACTTTTCCTTCTAATTCAGGTCTACACTGCGCTACTTTCTCTAGACACGATACTACCTTCTTTACCTCAATTTCTCCATGAACTCTTGCAAGATGTCCAAGACCTATGATGGCAGCGCTAGCAACCCATTTATCCTGGTGTTTTAGATAATCTAAATAAGTAGATTGAATCCATTTCCAGTCGTTTAGCTCATATATCCCAAGTAGCAACAAGCACAGCTCTTCTTGAGAGGCATTTTTAACTTGTATTATAAAGTCTTCTTTAGTCAGCTTGGGTGTGTCTTCGTATTGCATTATTTCACTTTATCTTTTCTACTAACAAGTCCCGCTTTAATCAGCACGTTTTTCATAGTTTGACTCAATTCTGACCATTCTCGTGTATGACCGTGAAACTTCCCAGGTGTATGCTCGTCAAACACGACGAACTCTCCAGCCTCCTTATCTATACTAACTCGTCGGGTCGTATTACCTGGTAATTCAATTGAGTTCTCTAATGATGTATGTGGATTAGAAGGTGCTGGATTTGCATTACCTCGTTTTGTCCTTTTTGTTGTTTGGCCATGCTTACTATTCGGTTCATATGTTCTCTGAGTATTGCTTGAGTGACTCTCAGGTGTAGAATGCTCGCCCGCTTTAAGAGCGTGAGAATTAACGCTGTCACTCTGACTAGACGGTATCTTCTTACATTTCCGCTTCTTTGAAGCACGACAAATCATACCTTTAGACAACGTCAGCTCATGTCCATTTCCGACAGGAGCCTCTTCCCCATCTTTCAAACCACCATTCTTCTTCTCGGCAATCTCTAGCTCAGTCTTCAACTCCTCATCCGTGAGCTTATTGATATCATCCTTATCCTCAGTCTTCTTCAGAGTCTCCTTCTCCTTATTCGTCTTCTGAGGCTCAGACCCCGCATCTTTCTTACCCTTACTATTACTCTTCGTGCGGTTGAACTTCTTAGAAGCCGACTTCGCAATGCCCTTCAACTTCGCTGCAAAGTTCTTTGCCGCCTTCTTCAGCTTCTCGATCAACCAGTTCGAGATGAAATCAACTACGGCGACCCCAACTGATGCAACCATCGCCGCAAACTGCGGCCCCGCATTGCCGCCCTTCACGGCCTTCAGGAACACAACATAAGCTCCAAAAGCTGCCATCAGCGGCCCCACACTTCCCAAAGCTGCCATCAGGAACTCAACAATCGTCTTCAGTGCGCCCACCGCAGGCACAATCATCGAGACAATCTTCTCGATAACTAGACCGATCAATATTGCCGGGACTGCTACCTTAATTGCATTCCACGCCAGCGTCGCAATCTCTCCCATCGAGATGCCGCCCTCGGCGATCTGCTGTAGCTCTTCCGGCGACGTGCCGATAATTGCCGTGACCTTCTCTGAGAACCATTGCTGCATCTGAGACTGCATTGCCCCCCAGAGATGCTTCTGCGTCCCGTCTTTAGCGCCAGCACCCAGATTGAGTACCCACTGACCCGGCCCCGCTGCAATATCCGGAATGACGCTCGCCAGCTCTCCCGTCGTCGCAATGAAGTTATCTGCAAGTTCCAACGGGCCTGTAATTGCCGCACTGAGACCATCAACGACCAAGACCATTCCGGCCTCCATCAAGCCCAGCGCCGCATCCAGACCCGTCGCCAACAAGTCCAGCGCCTCCTGAATCCCATTATTGAGATCCTCCGCCAGCTTATTGACCGCATCCTCCGCCTGCTGAACCTTCTCCTGAATCGTGTTGCGGAAACGATCGCGCGTCTCCGGGAACTTCGCCAACAGCCGATCGCCCACCGCAATCAACCCATCACCGACCCGCTTAATCACCCCAACGATCGCCTTCCGACCCCGTTCGATCGCCGCCGTCGCCAGCTTCTTCGCCGCATCGATCGCCGCACACATCAACTGCCGCGCCTTATCGATCGCCGCCTTAATCGCATTCTTGATGCCCTCGAACACGCTACCCACCGCGTCGGCAACCTTACCGAAGAACCCCTTCGACTTCTCCTCACCCGCCGCCTTCTCCTTCGCAGCATTCTCCTCCCCTTTGACGCGCTCCGCCTCGGCGTTCTCCTCGCCCTTCTGAATCTCCTGCGTCGCCTCCGACTCCGCCGTCAGTCGCTCGGACTCCACCTCCGCCAAACCATCGCTGACTAACACATCAGACTCCGATCGCGCCTCCGCCACCATCGCCTCTTGTTCCTGCGTCCACTCGCCCCGCAGTTGCTCCACCTCACCCTGCGCTCTCGTCCGCTCGGCATCCTGCTGTGCCGCATTCTCCTGCTTGAGCTGTTCGATCTGCTGGCTCGACTTCGCCTCCTCTTCTGCCACCTTGGCCTGATGCTGCGCCCGCTCGTTAGCGATGCCGCCCTGCGCCTGGGCGATCGCCGCCTGAATTTCGGCTCCCTTCTCTTCCTGCGCGATAATCGACGCCGCATCGACGCCACCGGCCATATCCGCAACCTGCGCCGACGCACCTTCCGCGATCGCCGCCGCATCACCGCCCGCACCTTGCGCCGTCGTCTGTGCCGTCAACATCTCCGTCGGCAGCGTCGAATACAGCTCGTCCTCACCCATCGGCTGCGCGGCTTCCTGCTCGCCCTTCAGTCGCGCATCTGCCGCACTCTTCTCGACCTCAGCCTTTTGCTCTTGGGTCTGCTGCGGGTCGGCATTGCCTTGAAGCTCTAACGGCGATGCAGAACCCGCCGAACAGGCCGGAGGATTGGGATCTTGCGTCGGAATCTGATTGACTGACGCCTGCAAATTTTGTACGTCTGACTCCGACAGCTTGCCCTCTTCATCACCTGCGATCGCGGGTGGGCAGTTGGCGCTCTAGGATATGGTAGGCGTCGGGGGGGAAGGGATGGGTACTGCGATCGCCCGCCATGTTCTGCCGAGCCTGCCAGTTGAAGGGGTCGGTGGCGCGTTTCCGCAGGCGATCGCGCTGTTTCTGTTGCGCCCAGGTGCGGGGTCGGTTACTGGTTTTGCGGGGGCGAGTTCGGCGTTTCATGGCGGGTGTCGGGGGTTAGCTTGATTCGGCGGTTCCGCTGGTGTCGTCGTCGTCTTCGAGGTCGCTTTCGACGAGGGCGATCGCCTCTTCGGGGGTCTGTGTGCCTGCGATGACGGCTTCGATCGCGGGGAGGTATTTGTCCATCATCAGCAGGTTGGGGTAAAGGAGCTGTTTGATGAGGGCGTTGTCGAGTTGGCTTCCTTCGACGTCGATGCTGGTTTTGTAGCGGATTTCACCGTCGCTGTAGTCCATCTCGAAGTTGCCGATGACCATGCCGTAGTTGGCGCGGGTTAGGAGTTCGGCGATAGCGTGGCGTTTCTCGAGGGTAGTCTTGAGGGGGGCGATGGAGTAGACGAGGAGTTGTTCATCATCTTCTCGCACTTGGGCAACACAGTTCCATGTGCCGTTATCGCCAGCAAAAATGAGCCGCACGGTGTCTTCACTTTCTGTTCGGGCAAAAGACCAATCATCTTCTGTTAAAAAGAGTACAAGGGCTCGCAGTAGAGATACTTTTTCTAGCTTGGGCGGGGACAAGAACTCAGCCGTTGAGCTAGATAGTTCTTCGAGCGCACTAGTAAGGTGATTGTTAGCTGTGTCAATTATTTGACTGATTTCTTGCTCCATGACCTGCTTGATTTCTTGGATACCCTTTCCCTCATTTATAGAATTTGGTGTACCTTCATCTATCATGACTAAAATCCAGCTTTACTAAATCTACAATACGTCTGCCCGTCTCTGGCTAGAACTCATACCCAAACTATCAGGGTCATTTCATTCTCGAATTGAGTTACGTACTTTCGAGGTTTCAGGAGCTTATCGCCCAGAGTTCAGGAGCCCAGAACCACGCAAAATCATCGAGGCACACAATTGCCAAATCCAGAATGAAATAGCCCTGCCCCAACTATGCCTAGCGCTTGTCGAAATTTCGACTCCTTTATCTTCTGATTTGACATCATAGGCTTCTCTGTAATTTATCAACAGGCGCGATACGAAAACCGATTTTCCCACGCTGTTAATGAGTTGATACTTGGCTGAGAAATGTCACATTGAGCGCACGAAAAGAACATGCTTGGCGCTATCTAACCAAATCCTTTAACTTCTCACACTGCGCCTCATTAATATAAATCCATATCTCCATTAATCTGTGATCGTCAATAACACCGATACAGTTAGAAGCAAATTCGATAGTTGTTGAGGATGGGTTCATGTTCCATTCTGGGGATTTGATGCACAGCCATCCGTTCCCTGGGTCAAATGATGTAACCCACTCTCCGGTACTCACAAGTTCTTCGGAAATGCCAGGAACTATTTTTTCTTCGAGGCTGGCATAAATTTCTCCTGGCAAAGGTACTGGAGGGTGAAGGCTTTTTCTCTTCCAAAAAGTGTAGGGATAGTATCCCCATATACCCAAGAATTTCCCTTGAGAGTTAATTGATATCTGTAGGGTTCCTATTGAAATAGAAGCTGTAGCTCTGTCAGCTTCTGACTGAAAGTCAAAGCTATATTCATCAATCCAGTAGTTTAGGCTACCGAGAACTTTTGAGTTATTAGAGAAGCCATTAAATTTCATTGCTACTTGTTCTTCTTGGCCTGCTTTTTGGGGTTGTTTTTCTTGGGTTTAGTGAAATTGTAGTGTAGAACTTTTTTGTTTTTTTGGTCGATAACAAGTTCCCAGACACCATCGCTCCCTCTGAAAGATCCAGGAGCATCCCACCTCAGTGCGCCAGGAACCCCCTGTGGGTCAGGACGTGCATTTCCTGCCCCTACAATTTCGCCGAGAGTGAGCGGCGAGTTGACATATGGCCTTGTAGGAACACCTTGCTTTGATACATCGTTGGCATGATTCGCAGACGTTCTGCTAAAGCTAAGTTTCTCAGGAGAGTTAGATCTTTTGATCCTCTCCTGCCTATCCCATTCTCTCCATTCTTGAGGAGTCATTGAGCGTTGCTCGGGAGTCATGGAATCGTAGTCCCGACTCGCCAAGACATTAGCACTCGTCGATCTTGTTCCCTCTGGATTTACCTTTCCGTAAACTCCCCATCGCTGTCCTTGCTTAACAGGCTTGAGAATCTTGAGCTTGTGCTTCCGTTTGATGGGCGCAAGAGCAGCCGCAACCTCTGACTGCTCAGCATCTTTGCTTCCAAACCGGCGATTGATCGTACTCTCAGCTGCACTCAAGCCGCGATCGAGTCTCTTTTTCTTCTCTGCCGAAGTCTCTTCCTTCTCATCATCGTCCTCATCCTTATCCTTATCCTTATCCTTATTCTTAGAAGTACCCTTAGAATCCTCCCGCTGACTCTCACCCTTCTTCTTATCCTTATTACGCTTACCCTTCTTGCCAATCCCCTTCGCAATCCCCTTCATCTTCGCCGAGAACATCTTCGCCGCCTTCTTCAGCCGCTTAATCAACCAAGTCGCAACAAAATCAATCACCGCAATACCAGCAGCAGCTAGCACCCCAGCAAACAACGGCCCCGAACTACCACCCTTCACCGCCTTCAGGAAACCAAGGAACGCATCAAACGCCGCCAGAATCGCACCCGCCGATCCCCAAGCCGCCATCAGCCCCTCGATAATCGTCTTGATCGCCCCGATCGCAGGCACGATCATCGAAACAACCTTCTCGATCACCAACGCAATCAACGCCGCCGGAATCGCCACCTTAATCGCATCCCACGCCTTCTGGACGATATCCTGCATCGTGATGCCACCCGACACCAACTGCTGGATCGTCTCCGGTGCTACACCCAAAATCGACGTCACCTTACCCGAGAACCATTCCCGCGTTTGCGCCTGGAACGCATTCCAAAGGTGATTCTGAACGCCATCCTCCGCGCCCGCCGCCATATTGCTCACCCACTGCCCCGGATTCGCCGCAATATCCGGAATAATGGCCGCAAACTGCCCCGCAGTTGCCACCACATTCTCCGCAAACTGCAACGCACCATCCACCGCACCCGCCACGGTATCCACCACCGCCAGCATCCCGGCCTCCATTAAGCCCAGCGCCGCATCCAGACCCGTCGCCAACAGATCCAGCGCCTCCTGAATCCCATTATTGAGATCCTCCGCCAGCTTATTGACCGCATCCTCCGCCTGCTGAACCTTCTCCTGAATCGTGTTGCGGAACCGATCGCGCGTCTCTGGGAACTTCGCCAACAGCCGATCGCCCACCGCAATCAACCCCTCACCAACCCGTTTGATGACGCCAACGATCGCCTTCCGACCCCGTTCGATCGCCGCCGTCGCCAGCTTCTTCGCCGCATCGATCGCCGCACACATCAACTGCCGCGCCTTATCGATCGCCGCCTTAATCGCATTCTTGATGCCCTCGAACACGCTACCCACCGCGTCGGCAACCTTACCGAAGAACCCCTTCGACTTCTCCTCACCCGCCGCCTTCTCCTTCGCAGCATTCTCCTCCCCTTTGACGCGCTCCGCCTCGGCGTTCTCCTCGCCCTTCTGAATCTCCTGCGTCGCCTCCGACTCCGCCGTCAGTCGCTCGGACTCCACCTCCGCCAAGCCATCGCTGACTAACACATCAGACTCCGATCGCGCCTCCGCCACCATCGCCTCTTGTTCCTGCGTCCACTCGCCGCGCAGTTGTTCCACCTCGCCCTGCGCTCTCGTCCGCTCGGCATCCTGCTGTGCCGCATTCTCCTGCTTGAGCAGCTCGATCTGCTGGCTTGACTTTGCCTCCTCTTCCGCCACCTTGGCCTGATGCTGCGCCCGCTCGTTGGCAATGCCGCCCTGCGCCTGGGCGATCGCCGCCTGAATTTCGGCTCCTTTTTCTTCCTGCGCGATAATCGACGCCGCATCGACGCCACCCGCCATATCCGCAACCTGCGCCGACGCACCTTCCGCGATCGCCGCCGCATCACCGCCCGCACCTTGCGCCGTCGTCTGTGCCGTCAACATCTCCGTCGGCAGCGTCGAATACAGCTCGTCCTCACCCATCGGCTGCGCGGCTTCCTGCTCGCCCTTCAGTCGCGCATCTGCCGCACTCTTCTCGACCTCAGCCTTTTGCTCTTGGGTCTGCTGCGGGTCGGCATTGCCCTGCATTTTTAATGGTGGTGCAGTCCCCGCCGAACAGGCCGGAGGACTCGGATCGCGCGTCGGGATCTGGCTGACCGACGACTGAAGATTTTGCACGTCCGACTCGGACAGCTTGCCCTCTTCATCACCTGCGATCGGCGGCGCTGATGCCGCGATCGGTGGCGACGGCGGCGCAGCGGGCGTCGGTTCCGGCTGTGGCACGGGAACTTCCGCTTTTTCCGGCGCTTTCTCAACGGGCTGGGCTTCTTCCCCTTGCGGAACTTCTTTCTCCGCGACTGACATTTCCTTGCCGTCCGGCGTTTCCAGTTGGGGCGGCTCTGCGGCTAGGGCTTCGCGCTCTTTGTTGGCCGTGTTGGCGATCGCCGAACCGACACCGCCCAAGCTTGCTTTGATTTGTGCGGGCGGCAGACTGGCGATCGCCGATAGCGCCGCTTCCGGCTCGGAATTCGCAACGTTCGGCGCAGGCGGAGCGGGCTTCGCTTCAATGGCGCTACCACCACCACCGCCGCCACCCGTCGCACCAGCAGGTGCGGTAGCCGACGCCAGTTCCGCCATCGCCACGCTCTTCTCACCAGGAGACAGTTGCGTACTGTTATCGTCATCGGAGGCAGCTTCGCGCATCCGCTTTTGGATGGCCTCGGCTTCGGATTTTTCATCCACCTCTTCCGATTTGGCAGTGTTCGCCGCCGCGTTGACGTTGGCCTGCCCGCCACCGGATGCCTGCTGTGCGGCTGAAGCGGCTCCACCTCCAGATGCCCCCCCTCCAGACGCAGCTTTATTAGCGACTGCTGAGGCAAGACTTCCTTGCTGGTCTGCCTGAGTCTGCTTTTGACCTAACTCTGCACCCAGTTGGGCAAGTTGGGGGTCTACCGTACTCGGTGTTTGAGTCGCATTGGCTTCCTGTGTCTTTTCTTTCCCAGCTTTAGCCCCTGGTGCAGCTTCTTTTTGACCCTTTTTCTCTCCTGAGTTTCCTTGTCCCTCTTTTAAAAGATTGTTCTTGCCAACTTTTAGCTGCTTCTTGTTTTCTTTAGAGTCGTCGGTCTCGATCTTATTCTTAACACCAGAATTGGCTTCGGCCTTAGCCTTTTCGGTCTTGGCAAGGCGATCGCTTTCACTTCGTCTCGATTTGACTTGATTTGTCTGAGTTGCTCGATCGACTTTAGCTTTCGTTTTGGTTCGCAGTTTGCCACCCGTCTGCTGCACCGTATGGGTTAGCTCGTGAGCCAGAAGTTCTCTGCCCGAACTCGACCCCGGATTGAAGCGTCCGGCGTTGAAGAACACATCTTGCCCGTGGGTAAACGCCTTAGCACCCACCTCCCGGTTCATCTGCACGGAAGCCGTGTCAGTATGTACGCGCACGCCGCTGAAGTCTGCGCCAAAACGAGACTCCATGAACTCCCGCGTCTCGTTGGGAATAGGATTTCCCTGTCCCTGCTGCTGTTTTAGGGTCTGCTCGAAGCCATTACTCGCTTTGCCCTTGTTGAGTTTCCGTCCGCCTTTGAGCTGAACGCCCTGGCTAATTTGGCTGGCGAGAGGTTTCGTCTGAACGCTGATATCTTTCTCTTCTTCACCCGTGGTTTCCCGCTGAACGGTCTCCTCTTCGGGCATTGGCTCGGACATCTTCATGACCTGAGCCGCCGTGCTGTCGGCTTCCCGTTCGTACTTGTCGCCGGGCTTGCCAACAGTCAGCTTGGTTTGTAGGTCTAGGTCTTTGTTGGTTTCGCTCTCGTCCTGAAGCTGAAGCGTTTTGGCTTGCAGTTCGGTGTCTTCTTCCGTGGAGTCGAGTTCCTGCCGTTGAACGGTCTTCTCCTCGGCTAGATCGCTGGTTTCGGCGTGGGCTTGCAGTTCGGTGTCGTTAGTTTCGGTTTCAACCTTGGCTTGCAGTTCGGTGTTTTCTTCCGTGGAGTCGAGTTCCTGTCGTTGAACGGTCTCCTCTTCCGTGAGGGAGTCCGGCATCTTCATTAACTGCCCCAAGCTCCCCAAATCAGGCTCAGACTCTTCTAGCACGTTGCCCGGTTCAGCTTTAGCCTGAATCTGACGGTCTTTGGCTTCACATCGATCGCACTTTGCTTGAACCTGTAACCCTTCCGCTTCAGCTCCCTCTTCCTCCTGCCGCTGGAGCCGAGCTTGGACGGGCATAGGGGAATCTAAAATGCTGAAACCGCCCGTGGGCAAGGTTGCGCCCGCTGCGGCACTCTTTTGAGACTGCCAGCCAAACGGATCGATCGCCCGATCTCCCGATCTCTCGTTCTCTTTCTGTTTCGCCCAAGTTCTCGGCTGCACGGCCGAACTGGGCTTACGGAAAATCTGCGACTGGTCTCCCATGACTGGCAAAGTATGAAGCGAGTTCGGCGACACATTCTCGCCGCTCGGTCGAACTCAATTTACATCTGTCCGGCTCGGGGTCACAGAGCCAATGAGAAAAGTCTGGCAAATTGAAAATAGCAACTCAAGAGCCTGGGATGCTGTGTTGCCGAAAGCTTGCCAAAATACTGTTTGAGCTGGGTCAATTAAAGCTCACCGCAATTGTAATCGCCCCACTCCAAAATCACAAGGCGATCGATACATTTCTTCAGTGGATTTTCGAGGGCGATCGCGCTGTTTCTGTTGCGCCCAGGTGCGGGGTCGGTTGCTGGTTTGGCGGGGGCGAGTTCGGCGTTTCATGGCGGGTGTCGGGGGTTAGCTTGATTCGGCGGTTTCGTTGGTGTCGTCGTCGTCTTCGAGGTCGCTTTCGACGAGGGCGATCGCTTCTTCGGGGGTCTGTGTACCTGCGATGACGGCTTCGATCGCGGGGAGGTATTTGTCCATCATCAGCAGGTTGGTGTAGAGAAGCTGTTTGATGAGGGCGTTGTCGAGTTGGCTGCCTTCGACGTCGATGCTGGTTTTATAGCGGATTTCGCCGTCGCTGTAGTCCATCTCGAAGTTGCCGATGACCATTGAGCTGTACGCCTTTGGTAATCGCTTTTGCCAGCGGTTTGGCTTGGACACTGGTATCGGTCTCGTCGTCGTTCGTCGTCGTGCGCTGAACCATCTCGCTCTCGCCGCTCGTTTCGGGCATTTTCATGACCTGCATGGCCATGCTGTCAGCTTCGCGTTCGTATTTGTCTCCGGGCTGACCGATCGAGAGCTTGGCCTGGAGTTCGGTGCTATCTTCTGCTGGGTCGAGTTCCTGGCGCTGAAGGGTTTCGTCTTCGGTGGTTATGCCTGATTCGGCTTGGGTCTGGAGTTCGGTTTCGTCGGTTTCAGCCTGGGCTTGTAACTCGGTTTCTTCTTCTGAGGTGCTGAGTGCCTGACGCTGGAGGCTTTCTGTCTCTATGAGGGGGTCTGGCATCCTCATGAGCGACCCAGGTCGAATCTGCTGTTTTCTAGCTGACTCCCTGGCTCGGTTTTGGCTTGGATTTCCTTATCTTCGGCTTCGCAGCGATCGCATTTTGCCTGGATGCCCAAATCTGTCTCGCTGTCGGCCGGCTGTTGAGGATTGGCTTGAACGGGCATCGGGGAATCCAGGATGCTGAAGCCGCCGGTTGGTGATTCTGCGCCTGTTGCTTGGGATTCGGTTTGAGATTGCCAGCCAAACCGGTCGATAGCCCGATCGATCGAGGAGATGTGGTCTTTCTGTTTAGCCCAGGTTCTCGGTTGGGTCGCAGAGCTAGCTTTTTGGAATATCTGAGATTGAGGTCTCATCACTTAGACAGACTCTAGTACCACTGGTGAAGCTTTAGTATATCTTGTTTTCTCAGAATAAACACAGGTTTACTCCTTGCGTATAGTCTGTTGAAAGCAGTATGGAATTACCAAGCATGATGATGTTGTCATCGCTAGAAAATAAATTCAAATTCTAAGTAGTACGAGCAAGGAAATGAGGTTTCGCAAGTGTGAGCTTACGGAAACGTAAGGGCTTGAGCGTCTCCAACTCCACAATTATAGTTTCAGTAGTTGGTCTAGTTATCGAAGAATTTTGTAAAGACTGCCAGATGTAAACAGTACTGCTTCCCGAGCTGAATCTGCCTCTGGAATTACTAGGGGACAGTCATCATGGGCTGTCAAGAAATCATCCCAGTTTTCCAGGAAGCTAGACCAGGCTGTCTGAAAAATGACCTCTCGGTTAACGAAGAATCTGACTGTCATTTTTTTGCTCCAAGTCATTGCAGTTTCCAGTAGATCGGCCACTTCTCTGTAGCGACCGTCATTGTATGCAGCAATCCATCTTCCAAGTGATGTCCGCTGACTGGCTACAATCCAGCACTCTTCTGGTAAGTCAAAATAACAGGATGTTTCACTGTATATATCCCTGTCCCATAGTTTACCTGCTACGTCTTTCGACAAGAGATATATCTCTGATGAACTCGGCTTCTCAAAGTAGTCACTATAAAATGTCTTGTCTATAGGAAGCATGATTTAGACTTGGTCGATTCGTTTACAGCAGAGTCAAGAAATTGCTGAGTGGCGCAAGTAAAGAAATAAATTCTTACGAGCTTGGAGCAACAGCAGAATAGGGGGCATTGTTACCTCCACAACACGACCTTAACGATTGGCTTGGCCTGCTTAATTAGGCTTGTCATAGTATATGTGGCCGGAGGACTTGCCATCTTTGAATTTCAAGTGCTGTAGATCATTTCCCGCTTCTAGCTCTCTCAAGTTCTTGTCATTGTGCATCTCGTATCCCTTTTTGTATTTCTTCCGTGTGTATTGCTTGTATCTATTCATGTTCCCACTCGCTTCCTGCAGCAGTTGCTTTGCTTCTGTAGCAGTTCTCGTCCTGTAATTTTGCTTTCCTTTGCCCAAGCCTGAAAGACTAGCCACTGCTTCATCCCACTCTTTGGTTCCCGGTTGAACTACCTGTAGAGAAGTCCCCTCATGCATGTTTTTGATAGCAGCAAGCTTGTTTGCGAGGGGTGCATCCCAATCTTGCAAGACTCAGTCTGAGAATTGATGGTTCAGGTAGGCACATCGGTGCTTTAGCACTTGTTGCACGTTGTCTTCGTGCCACTGAGCCCCTGAAATCTTAACCCGTCGCCCAATTTGCTTGACCGTTGACTCAATCTCACCCGAGCCAATTGAAATACCCTCAGCTTGGTAGTAGCTGTAGTTGACAATCCGGTGTCGATGCTTGGTCAGATAGGCGATAAACCGGTCGACCCGCTCATGGGGCCAATCATCGAA
>NZ_KB235960.1:108601-112838 GCF_000332355.1 Baaleninema simplex PCC 7105 | reverse complement strand
CGCGTTGTGCCGCTACTTGTGACGGATAAAAAAGACCGATTTCTGGCCCGACATGCTCTAGCCAATGCCCACGCACTGCTTTCTCTATCCCTTCCAAGCTCTTGACGGCTTCTGGAGCCGTCTCTTCGTAGAGCAATTCGGCTAACTCCTGAGTGAGTTCTTTGAGGCGGGCTTGCTTAGATGCATCCATGGGTCTGACCGGTTTCGTTATGAACTGCCCAAAGCTTAGCTCTTATGCTGCTCTTTAAGGGTAAGCATTTTTGCTTATTGCATAACTGGGATGCACCCGTTTGCGAGCTTTTCTGGTAATTAGTCACCGCAACAGGTGAGGCTTAATGAAAAAAGCCTCAAACCTCGTCACGACAAACCGGAGTCACCTTATCCTGGGTTCGTCGGCAGGGGTGGAGAACAACCCGAGGACGATAACAACTCAAAGAGTTGGTCGATGGCATTACGACCTTGTCGGCGCATCGATTCGAGAAAGCTGAACATCATGGCCACTAACTGAGCGCCCCAGTCGCTGCGAGCGCCCCCGCTGACTTTTCGATGAATCACCACCGGGCGTAAAGCACGCTCGGCATCATTATTATCGGGACTGACCTGAGGATAAGACATAAAGGTAAACCACTCCGACTCGTGTCGTCGAAAGCGATGGGCCAAAGTTTGGGCATCGGCAGCCCATCCTCCCTTGGGGGGATGGTCTAAAACTTTTCTCAAGTCCTCTTCGAGTTGGGGGCGCTTTTCTTGTAACGCCTCTAAACTCAACTCTCCGAGATGATAGTCTCGGTGGGCTTGGCGTCCCTGTTGGAGAATCGGAAAGACTTGTTGAGCGAAGTGGCGATTAGCTGCCAAACGAGAGCCTTCGAGTTCCTTGAGTTTTCGCTCGATGTGGGCCAAACATTTCTGCTTGGCGGCCGCCGATTGAGGACTGTACGCCGACCAACAATCACTGCTAAGGATGCCGGAAAAGTCTTCTCCCAACAGCTTTTTCACCTCGGTTGAACTCCGGGTCGGGGCGAGAAAGAGAACGCAGCACTCTGGCGCCGTGGCCACCCACATCCAATGATTGACTCCATTGACTCGATAGCTGGTTTCGTCAACACAGCGCACGCCGGGTTGTTGAATCCACTGCCGCCACCGTTCGTAAGCCGGTTGCAAAGCCTGATTAAACCACGCTCTGCATTTGGCACAAACTACCTTGAGACAGCGGAACCCCCAAGAAGCTCTTCACCACTTCACGCTGTTTTGACCAAGATAAGTTACCGCCATAGCCGAGCCAACCCACCAGGCTACTCAATCGTCCCCCATAGCTGAATCCTTCTTGACATCCAACCGGTAAGTCCGCTTGCCCTTGCCAATGGCACTCTTGGCAGTGATATCCGGGTCGTTCGTATTCTTTAACCTCCACTAACTTCGGCACTAACTCCACCACCTGTTGCCGTTTGACCTTTCCCGCTTCAACCTCCAGGTCAGCTCCACAGTTAGGACATTGGCCGACTTCCAAGACCACCTTCTCGTCTACGTAGCCAAAGCCATTACGGGTCTTACCGGGATGGTTGTATTTCGGACCGCGCTTGCGCCCGGGCTTTTTCTTGGGGCGACTTGGCTTCTTGTATCCGTCTGATGAGGGGGGTTGGGAACTGTTTTGGCTGTTGCGTTGTGTCAGTTTTCGCAGTTTCTCACTCAGGCTCTCGAGGCTCTCTTCGAGGTCGGATACCCGTTTCTTGAGACTTTCTGTTTCCGCTCGTTGCTCGCAGTATCTTTCATACCAATACCGCGCTCCCAATTCTTCTGGGTTCACCTCGTCAGACAGGGTTTTGGGGTTGGGCTTCTTCATACGACCCACTCTACTCCACTTGCCACCCTTGTCAATACCTACCTCTTATTGCGGTGACTAATTACCTTTTCTGCCTCAATTTCTTTTTGATTTTTAGATAGCTTCTTGACCCTGTCTAGCTCTGTTTTTAATTCTGGATTTTTTGCAAGTATAAATTCATATTCTTTCTCTAGCTCGGTACACCGAGAACAGCGGATTAAGCGGCCATCCTTCGTTATTTTTAAATGATGCTTCCCTCCCTCAACTGGACGCTTCGCAACGATGCCAGGCTCAATTTCTGGCTCGTCATAGTGACCTTTCTGACCAGCTGGTACTGATGTCTCTTTCGCTGCTTTCTCTGCTGAAGCCTCTACCCCTTCACCAGCAGCTTCTCTAGCCCCCCGATTCCCAGCCGTCTCCGCCGCCTCACCAACAGCCCCCTTACCCAACTTCCCAAGCAACTCATCCGCATAGCGCAGCAGAATATCCCCAATCTGCTGAACTGACTCCATCACCAACTTCGCCGCACCACCACTCGCATTACCAACCAACTTACCCAGACCCTTCGCAATATCAATGACATAACCACCAACCTTGCTCAGCATCTTGAACGCCACACCCAACGCCTCACCCGTCCAATCCAATACCTTCGCGACGATTTTCACGACCTTCATCGCACCCTTCGCCGCCGTCACCGAACCCGCAGTGAGAATTGCCAGAACCACTTCAAACGCGATCGTTCCGGCTAGCCAGCCCACCGACTCGCCCATTTGACCTTCCGAACCATCGCCCATCAGGAAATCACAGACTCCCTGCGCGATTTGCGAACCCGCATTCCGAATCTGCTCCTCGATAGACGCCCACAGACTGCCCAGCTTTTCAACCAACCCTGCATAGGTCAATCCTTCTCCAGCACTGAACGCATCCTGAGCGCCACTCATAAAGTTTTCTTGCACGACCCCAGCGGGGGTTTCGAGTTCGGTTCCCATCGATGTCAGACTTTGTGAGATGTCTTCTCGATCTACCTCGCTCGACTCCTGTGATGGTGACCCTGCGGCAGTAGCAGGATTCGCGACAGCCGGAGACGAACTCGCGCCAGACCGACCTTCAGACTGCTTTGGCTGACTCGTCAGACCGCCAATCCAAGACATGAGTGAACCAATAGCCTTCACGCCCTGGTACATCAGCACGAATGGGTCGGAAAGCCCTTCCCAAATTCCTTTCAAAACCCCTTTAACAAAGCCCAAAATAAAATCTAGGCTTCGTCCGCTAATAATCTTGGCGATCTTTTGACTGATTTGAACCTTAATGTCAGTAGCTTGACCGCGTAAGCCTTCAAGAAATCCTAGTATGCCTGTCTGGAGTAAACTCCAGAGCGGCCCAAACGCTGGAATTTCTGAAGCAGTCGAGAGGATTGCAATCAGAGCATCCAAAATGACATCAATGATGGCTCCTTGGTAGCAGTCCGGCAATGCCAACCAAGCATTTCCCGCCAGAATCATGGGAATCATTGCAGGATTTACGAGCGCAACACCCAGCGAAGATAAGACTTCGGCATACGGCGCAAGCTTTTCCTGTACCTTTTGGGAAAACTGCTTCGTACTCTCGACTGCTGACTGGAATTTTTCTACGCTCGCCTTCTTGAGATTTTCAACATTTTCAGAAATGCTCTGGAAAAACTCAGTTGCGCCGTTGAGTAACGGAACGCCGCTAACTGCGCTCATCAGACCGAGTAGACTTTCGCCAATCTGCGCGAGCTGTGTCGTAAATGGCTCAACTACAGACTGGAAGCCATTGCTCAACCCTTCAGCGCCCGAGAGGAGCTTAGGCAAAATCGTATGCCCCATTTCCTCATGTGCATCCTTGACGATATTGGGATTATCCTTGTTTTCCCATAACCACTGGATCGCCTCAATAATTTGCGGAGCAAACTTCACCGCTCCCATTAGTAAACCGACTGGCGAAAACGCAATAACAACCCCAACGACCTTCCGCATCGGTTCAATGACTGGAGCAAACCGCTCTTGTATCTCCGTCCAAATCGTCGCAGCTTTTTCCTTGACCCAATTTAAAATTCCGCCTTCACCATCTCCACCGATCCCTAACTTTCCGAGAACCCAATCCCAGGCTTTCCCCAGGACATCGCGGATCGGCTTACCCCACTGCCAAATATTTTGGGCAAATTCTGTTACGCCATTCAACACACCGCCTGCGATTTCCATCGCTGTGTCAAATACCGGAGCGATGAGTAAATCGAGGACTTTCTGGACGCCACTAGTGACACTAGCGGTACTTAAACAAATTTCAAGCCCAAACCAAGCCAAAACGCGCTTTGTGAGCGGCAAACAGGTCTCGATTCTCGTTCAGCCATGCCACAAAACGAAAAGACATGGCTGTCCGAAAAGCCTCTAAAGCATCTAC
>NZ_KB235960.1:93299-108501 GCF_000332355.1 Baaleninema simplex PCC 7105 | reverse complement strand
AATCCTTGTCAGTCAAGGGTTTTGCTTTTATTTTACCTTTTTTACCGTTTAAGTCCCGCTAGAAAAAACATCCTGCAAGTTTTGAACGGCGTCGCTCTCGCTCAAACGCTCTATGACCGATCGGATACCGTCGAGCTTGCCAACAAAAGCTTGACAGTCCTCGCCACCATCTTCAGTGGCTGTCTGAAGCTCGGTAAAAATGCTACTAAAGTCTTCTTGAAAGCCAACCACGGCTTCATCAATATTGGTACTTCCTAAAGCACTTTCAACCCATCCTTCCAAACCGGACTCAATTTCATCGCGAATCATACCGAGCGAGCCATCGTGCATCAATGCCGCCAGCTCTGGAGACAGACGCTCGACCATTTCGGGAAATGCATCTTCTCCGAGGTCTTTGAGGTCTTCAACGCGATCGCCAGCCCAGTCCACTCCATCTTCAACACGATCGCCAACCCATTCCGCACCATCCTCAAGACGATCGCCAGCCCAGTCCATACCACCTTTTAACTTTTTGCCAGCGTCTTCAAAAATCTCAAAGCCTTGAACCATAGGCTCTCCAGTCAGGCTCGGAGACATTTCAGCCTTCTGAACTGCAGACTCAGAGTCATCCCCAGTCGCTTTGCTGACCTTCCCTTTTTGCTGAATCGTATGGGCTAACTCGTGGGCAATCAGCTCCTTACCCGAACTCGACCCCGGATTGAACCGCCCCGAATTGAAAAAGACATCCTTTCCGTGGGTAAACGCCTTCGCACCCACATCGCGATTCATCTGCACTGAAGCGGCATCCGTATGCACCCGCACGCCACCAAAATCCGCGCCAAAGCGAGACTCCATAAAATCACGAGTCTCACTTGGCAAGGGACTACCTTGACCCTGCTGGCGCTTCAGCATCTGCTCGAAGCCACCGCCCGCTTGCTTTGCCTTACCAGACTTTTTCCCACCAGACGCACCACCACCCTTAAGCTGTACGCCCTGGCTAATTCCATCGGCGAGAGACTTGCTCTGTACATCCGTCGCCCCATCGCGATCGCCTGTTGCCGTGCGCTGAACCTTCTGGTTCCCTGCGCTCGGCTCCGGCATCTTCATTACCTGAGCCGCCATGTTGTCAGCTTCGCGCTCGTATTTGTCTCCGGGCTGGCCGATCGTCAGCTTGGTCTGGAAATCTAGATTCTCATTCTTTACGCTGCAGCACTTGAGCGGGAGGGTTGGCTTTCGCTTGAATGCCCCTTTCTTTGGCTTCACATCGATCGCACTTTGCTTGAACCTGTAACCCTTCCGCTTCAGCTCCCTCTTCCTCCTGCCGCTGGAGCCGAGTTTGGACGGGCATGGGGGAATCTAAAATGCTGAAACCGCCCGTGGGCAAGGTTGCGCCCGCTGCGGTACTCTTCTGAGACTGCCAGCCAAACAGATCGATCGCCCGATCGCCCGATCGCTCGCTATCTTTCTGTTTCGCCCAAGTTCTCGGCTGCATGGCCGAACTGGGCTTACGGAAAATCTGCGACTGGTCTCCCATGACTGGCAAAGTATGAAGCGAGTTCGGCGACACATTCTCGCCGCTCGGTCGAACTCAATTTACATCTGTCCGGCTCGGGGTCACAGAGCCAATTTGAAGTATCTGGCAACTTGAGAACCGCAACTTAAAAGCCTGGGATGCTGTGTCGCTGAAAGCTTGCCAAAATCAAAATACTATTAAAATACTATTTGAGCTGGATCGATTACAAGATCACCGCAATTGTAATCGGCTCACTCAAAAATCACAAGGCAATCGATACATTTCTTCAGTCGATTTTTTAGGGCGATCGCCTAAACTGGGTGCAAGCGACCCGCTCGCTGCGGGCGACGTTCTATTCATCTCTAAAGTATTCCTAAAACTTGCTATGACTTTTCCTGCTGCTCGCGTGGGCGATATAACCGTTACCGCAGATGCCGTATTACCTCCCGGTGTCCCCAACGTCCTCATTGGCAAACAACCCGCTGCCACGGTTGGCAACCCTGTGATGGGGCCAGTCATCAATGCCGGACCCGGCGTGATTGTCAGTGGTAGTGCAACCGTGAAGATCTGCGGTCTTCCAGCGGCGCGTGTTACCTCAGCAGTCACAGGCGCAACCATAACGCCCGGTGGTCCGGTTCCCGTAGCAACGACCATTCAAACCGGTTGTCCGACCGTTCTCATCGGCGGCTGATACTTCACATCCTTTAAGCTAGGTTTCAAGAAGTCTTCACCCCATCCCCCCTTAGCCCCCCTTCGCCCCCCTTTCAAAGGGGGGTTGGGGGGCTAGAGGGGCTTATCTCAGTGCTAACCTACCGTCACCAGCTACATCGTCACAGCGCCAAATCGAGATTAGGGGCGATCGCCCTCCTCGCGGTCTGCCGGTGTTGGTTGTACTGGGGGTGCGATCGCCAAATTGTAAGTGCAAAATGCCGGTTTACACCGCTCGATAACGTCTTGCACTAGCGGTTCGTCTATCTCCATCCCCGCAGGTGGGCGTAACACCACGGTAAAGTGATAGGCGCGTCCCGCGCCCAACGTCGAATCGATGCCTAACTCGGTGTTGCCCAGGCGGAAACCGCGATTGAAGACTTCTTGAATCTCGATATGCGCGTCATCTAAGGGTAGCCCAGTGTAAAGATGGAGATACAGTCGCAATCCCGCCCGCGTTCCGTGCCAGCGATAGAGATTCACTGCATGGCGAATCAGTTGGCGGTTCTGGCTGGTGGTCAATCGCGGGTCGATTTGCCAACCCACCCAATGGGCGAGAAAGGGTAACAGTGCCTCGGGCGCCATGCGGGGGTCGAGATACGCCCAGAGCAGGCCGTGGGTGGTGACGGTGGGCGAAAAGGCTTCCTCCAAAATTTTTATAAACCGTTCGAGGAAGTCGTTCGCTTGGAAAATTCCCGGTAGCCAGCTAAAGTACAGGCTCAACGGACGAAATTGCAGCGAAAACGCCTGTCGGTTGGCAAGTTGTCGCCCGAAATCCTCCCCAGACGCTTCAACGCGCAGCTCTAGCGGGTAATCTAACTTGAGCTGCGGTCGAGCTGCTGTCACGGCTTGCGAGGACTCGAAGAAATCTTTGGGCAAGTAGAAAAATAAATACCAGCATTCGGTGGTGTTGGGTTGCACGTCGGACAGGGTAAGTTGAGGCAGTGCCATAGAGGTTTCAGGCAGCTTGTCGAGTCCGAGTTGATAGGGGTCGCTGTGTTGGTGCCAGCCGCAAAAACATCCAGCCGGTAAAGTCAGGGAATTTTGTAGGTTTAAATGAAGTTTTAGAGGCGATCGCCAATTGTGCTTCAACAACACCATCACCGAGCGAAAAGCCCCCGGTTCTACAACCAGAGTTTGCGTTTCAACGATGGCGATATTGTCCCGCGACAGTAAGGGGGCATCGGACTGAGGCCGGGGTGATTGCTGGGGACGGAGTTGCAAGGCAACTGTGGGCTGAAATTGCTGGGATTTCGCTAACGTCATCGTAGAGGGGGCTGGTACTGCTCGAAACCGTTGAGGAAATAGATATCGTGATCGGTAAAGCGGGTGGCGTCGCTGGCTACTGGAGACTGGCTAGCAGGACGGTTTGCCCAGGAACACACCACGCAGGTCTGGGGAATTTTAATCGTATCTGTTTCCGTGCTTTGCCAGTGCCATTCCTCACGTTCGTCTTGCGTGCCTGGACGTTTTTCAAAACGGAGCAGTTCGATATCGAGAACGGAACTCACTCCGGCTACTTTTTGGCAACAGTCAGCAATCTCGTAGCGATGGACGGAAGCCCCAAAGTTCCAGCCTGTCTGCTGGACGCCCCCAGCCACGGGATTGAGAAAGGTATACAGCGCCGTTTTTAGGGCTTTTTCGGCTTCTTCTTGCAGTTTCTGACTTTCTGCATATTCCGGGCTTAGCACGATCTGGACTCGCACCTTCACGCCCACGTAGTCGGGTTCGCGCACTTCGACGTTCACGCCGAGGAGTTTGCGATCGTCGAGTTCGGCTTGCAGGCGATCGCGCACTTGTTTGTCTAGGGTAAACTGCCTCGGCTCCATTCCCTTCGAGAAATCGTCAGGATAGGCCACCGCTGGCACCACCAGGAGTTCGACCTTACCCGGAATTTTCGTTTCCATGACATCGAGACAGCGAACTCGTGCCACATCCTGAAATTGGTTGAGGATATATTCAAAGTCTTCTCGCGTGACTGCCCGTTCGCGCGATCGCAACCAGGCCGGAACCCGCATCACAGCATCTTCTAAGGATTCGCTTTGGGTACCCCCGAGGGCAGGTTTGGCGTTGACGACGTTTCTCACATAAGGAGACGCTTGCATTAACTTGGTCAGGGTTCCAGCTTTCACGTTGCCACGTTTGCCCCCTCCCCAGCGGTAACGGGTGATATAAATTTCGTGACCCTTGGGCGGAATCGCTCCGTACTGTCGTTCGCCGCGACGGTCGAGGGGTTCGGGGGTGGTGCTAGGAAAATAGCGATCGATATCCCGCACTCGCCCGTTGGCGTAGCTGTCGTGGGGTTGGCGAATAGCACGCTGGAGGGTTTGTCCTTGCAGTTCGCCGGGTTCGAGAATCGTCGGCCCGAACTGAACGATTCCCGTGCGATCGTCGATGGTGTAATGCCGAGCCTCGGGGGATGATTCGGCAAAATCGTTGACCTCTTGCCAGCGATAGGCGTCCCAGTCTTCGTGTAAGTCGGCCTGAAGTGGGGTTCCCGGCGGACAAACGACGACATATTCTTCTTCGCTGCGTTTGAGTACGGGACGAGCCTGAAGGGGGAATCGCTGTCCTGGGGTTCCATCACTGATTCCCAGGAGTTCGGGTTCGCGAATCCAAGCACATTGGCTGGCGATGACGGTTCCGCCGATGGCTCGCACGGACAATCCCGTAATGCGCGGCGATCGCATGTAGCGATAGGGGGCTTCGGGGGGGAGTTCGTGAATGCAGCGAATCCAGTAGCCCGTGTAGTCGGTGTTGAAGTTGACGGGTTCCCAGGTCACGGGGAGATGTAACTTTACATCGGCTTCGGGGGTGCTGTCGAAGTTAAAGCCGTCGGTATAGTCGTCGGCTTCCTGAGCCAGAATATCTTGCCAACATTGATTGCGTTCGTCCCAAGCTTGCCAACGACGAGGGGGATGGTTGGGATTACTCCCCGTTCCGCCTGCTGGTTCTCCGCGAAACGAGATCGCCAGGACGTTCCCACGCAAGGGATGTTCGATGCGATCGTTGTCGTTGGGTCGAGCGTAATGTTCGAGAACTAAATAAAAACAACTATTGACTTGAGCGCCGGGAAACAGTTCGGTCGCAGCGAAATTGTTTGTCCAACGCCCCGTCTCCTGGTCTTTTTGCCAGTTGATGGCGAGACGATCCGAGCCGAGAAAGACAGCGTTAATCGGTCGCTCGGGCAATCGATCCACCTGGGAAACGGCGAACAGATGTTTAATATGAGGCGTACCGATCGCTAAATCTTCATCGGTGCTAAAGATAATGGATTCTTCGCCCTCCGTGCGTTCGGTGGCTACTTCCGCGCCCGCCTCGATGATGTAGGCGAACTGACGCTCGCGGGAGAGATAAAACGTTAACTCAGTGCGGGCGGGCGTTGGCGGTTGCAAGCGAATGCCGAGCAGTTCTAGGAAGGCGACGTAATTGCGGCGGGGAACCTGGTTGAAGCGCATCAACATTTGATCGGTCAGCCAAGCGAACAGTTCGACGATGGTAATGCCGGGATCGCTGGGGTTGTGATGCGTCCACTCGGGACAGTAGCGGGGAATGCGGAGCAAGCACTCCTGCATGAGATCGTTGAAGCCGCGATCGTCGAGGTCGGATTTGGGAAGATTGGGCAGAAAGTCAAAATCCATGGCGCTACTCGGATTGGGGTTCCATGTAGAACGGATAAACCATACTTCGCGTGTCGTAGAGGTTGCTGGAGTCGCGAAGTTGATAGGTGATGGTCAGCGAGACTTTCCCTTCGAGGGGATCGGGTTCGGCCATGATGTTACGAACGATAATGCGCGGTTCCCACATTTCTAGAGCTTCTTCGACGCGCAATCTCAGTTCCAGGAGCGTATTGCGATTGAGTGGCTGAAAGACGAGTTCGGACAGACGCGAACCAAATTCGGGACGATAGACACGTTCCCCAATTTGGGTTCCGAGGATAATGCGAATGGATTCTTGAATATTGGCGTGATAGCTACTGACTTTGAGGTTGCCTTGGAGGTTAATCTGCAAGGGAAAGGCAATACCGGAACCAATATAATCGCGAGCGTTCGGATTCGATACCACAATGGCTAAATGCTGAACAACACTGGGACAAGAGGCAAGTGGGTACCTCGATTAATTCAAGTTGATTGAGAAATCGGCTATATTCTCGAGAATTGGCAACGAGATTTTAAGGGTTTCAGCCATTAGAGTTTGAGCCAGAATTAATGTTTCGAGGTACCCAAGTAACAGTTGAATAGCTTGCCAGTTTGGGGGCGATCGCCTATCGGTCTGAGGCTGACTCCCAACTTACATCGAGGCTGTGTTACCTTTCTGTTTGAAAATCTGGGCAACCCACAGCCGGCGATCGCGATGCTCCAAGTTTAAGATTTCCTCTAAAGACCAATGAAAATTCAAAGCAATAATGGCTACCTCCTCGTGCAACTGCGCTAAGGGGTAGCCAGTGGCTCCCCCGCGTTGCTTAAATCTACGCGCACGTCCTTTTGACAGTGAGGACATTGTACGGTGGCATGGGGGTGTCCTTTTTGATTGACTTGATTGTAAAGTTCGCAAAGATAAGCGAGATCGACGGTAAAGAGATTTTCGAGTTCTTGGGGTTCGAGATGCGAGCGATCGCCCAATCGAGCGATGGTTCGCGACAAACGCACGAGCGTAGCATAGGCGGGATTTTCTTGAACTCTCGGATCTTTCGCTGCCATCGTTTCGTCGCGAGCCGTGGCCAGGCGAATTTTCCCTTTCCGGTGAAGATTGCCCTGGCTATCTAGTAATCCTTTAGGTAAGACAAAATCAAATATCGTTTGAGAACTTGAAAAATCTTGCATTGGCTTGGAAGATTAAGTCAGCTACCTCTATTTTTTGCAATTTCTGAAAGACTCAGTAACGCTTATTCTTTGATGTCATTAATTTGGCGATACAAATCCTGTAAGTAGTTGAGATCGCACGCATACAAATTTTCGATCACAGTCGGAGAAATATCTTCGATCGCACCTAATCGTGTAATGGTTCGTGCCAGAATAATGACGGTCGAATAAGCTGCATTCGCCTTGACGCGAGGATCTCGCATCGGGGCAATTTCATCGATGGCTTTGGCTAAACGCATGATGCCTTTGCGGTGCAAGTTACCATCCGCATCGACATATCCTTTTGGTAACGTAAATTCAAACTCGGTTTGAAACATTAATTTCTAGACGTTCGGCATTTAAGCAGGTGGTACGCGAACGAAGCTTTCCACAGCTAGTTCGAGTTCTTCAATTTCAATGTCGCTACTACCCGCACTGAGATCGGCGATTTGATAGCGAGTCGGCCAGGCTCGCAGAAACTCGAATCGCGCTCGTTCTTGACCGGCTTGGTCGTAAATCGACAGCGACCCGTCGAGTCTTTGGTCGGCCCACTTGCCTTCACTCACAGCAGCAAACCACTGCCACAGGGTCTGCGACTGCGTCATTCCTCGTTTTAAAACGATATTGCTAGTTTTCAGACTTCCGGGGACTTTCGTACGTTGTAGGCGACCGTAACGTGCGGATTTGCTGCCCCACCGCTGAGGCGTGACCTCGCAGACTTCGACCACCTCTTGGGTGGTGCTTCCGCCTTGGCAGTCGCTAAAAATTGCATCGACTTCACTGTCGCTACCGCGAACTTTTAACTCGACATAAAATCGCGAGGCGGTTAAGCGTTCGATAAAACCGCCTGGCGGCGCAATGGGTTGATTTTGACTTGGCATGGCGATCGCGTTGGTGACAAAACTCCAGCAGAAGAACAAAACGGAGAGAGGAAAGGTCAGCCAATCGGTTAGGGTTCGATCTGACCTTCCCATCCTCTCGTGAGTAACGGCTATTGAACGCGTTTGATGCCCTCGTGAACGATTTCTAACGTTTCGTTCGCCATGTTGTTGTCCCCTGCCGTAAATTGAGGTCCTTCATATTTACAGGGGTAGGCATTAATCACTTCCCATCGGGCTTGCATATTCCCCGCTTGGTCGTAAGCACTCACGGAAGCAGCTCGGCGATTTTCCGACCAGCTCGAAGCCCCGCCATCGTTAGTATTACAGTCTTGATACCAACGATATAAATCTAAGTCAGTCGTGGCGATGACTTTGACGGTCACGTTCGTAAACTTCTCGTTGGTGGGGGTGGCTTGGCGGAGTTTGACGCCACCTTTACCTGAGCCTAAAACACCACCGTCGCCAGCGACTGGGGACTCCACGGATAGCCCCGCAACTTCTAAGATTTGCTTTTCAGCCACGCCGTCGGCTTCAAAGTAAAACCGACAACTTGTTAAGAGTTCAGCCACAGTATTTATCTCCTAGCTGCAAAAAATCCATAAACAACTTACAACTGACCGAATTCGGAAAGGAAGCTCACGCCAGTCAACTTCCTTTCACGTTTCCTTAAGCTACACTGAAACGATGCAGTTTAACACTTGAGTTTACTGGGTCGGATCCCACTGACTAATGCGGAAGACGACAAACTCTGCCGGACGAACTGGGCAAATACCAACCTCAATAAACAGTCGCCCTAGTTTCATCGTTTCAGGGGTGTTTAATTCGCCGTCACATTTTACGTAGAATGCTTCGTCTGGGGTACTGCCAAACAACGCCCCACTGCGCCATAGTCGTTCGAGAAAGTTACGAACAGTTCGCGTCACTCGCGCCCACAGGTCGGCATCGTTTGGCTCGAAAACTGCCCATTGGGTTCCAGACTGAATCGAACGTTCGATATAGCTCATCAGACGGCGCACGCTGATGTAACGCCATTGCACGTCATCGGTTTCAACCAACGTCCGCGCCCCCCAAATTTTAATGCCACGACCGGGAAACGCGCGGATGCAGTTAATCCCTTTAGGGTTGAGATATTCCTGTTCGCGGAAGTTCACGTCGTAGGACAAATCGATGACACCACGAGGGGTCACGTTAGCCGGTGCTTTATGAATGCCTCGGGTTTCGTCGGTTTGGCACCAAACGCCCATCATATGACCGCAAGGGGGAACAGCAATGGGACGGCCGTTATTACGAGGGTTGGGAACTTCTAGCCAGGGATAGTACAAGGCGGCAAATTGCGATCGCCGTCCCCAATTTTCAAGCCAGTCTGCCGCTTCTTGGGGAGTTTGTCCCGGCAGCGGATCGAGAACGACCATTCGATAGGGAGGATTCGGAGAGGCGTTTTCGCAACCCGTAATCATCATTTCCATCAAGCCTTTGACTTGCTGGGTATCGAGATAACCTTTTTCGTATGCCATCATCAGGTCGGGACAGGCAATCGTCGCGACTTCATCGATCTCAAACAGCCCTTGCAAGCCCGTGCGCTTTTTACGCATCCCGTACATATGGTTGTGAAGCTTAGCCTCCTCGTAGACCACGGGTGGCAAGCTAACTTCATATCGCCCATCACTCGGACGCATGGCTAACGGCAGACCCTCTTCAGCCAGAATTTCAACGTCTAGGTCTACAGCATCTCGTAAGGCTTCTGCGACATAGGTTCCGGTTTCACCCGGTTCCGGGTTCATCGTCAAGTGGCGATACTCTTGTTTGCGCTCGGAACCGTTGTCAGATTCGCCTCCCTCCGTTTTCACGGTCAGTTGAAAGTATTCACCGGTATCGAAAGGTTCTTCGTCTGAATTCTCGGGCTGATAAGGTTCGTCCGGCGCGATCTCTATGACAATTTTGCTCTGACTTTGAGCGTCTTTTCGCTTAAAGCGCAGACTCTCGCGCTTGCTCGATGTCGTGACCGTTAAGCTAATGGCTTCGTCGTTGGGAGCTGGCTCTTTGCCTGGCTGATGGGGAAGCTGCGTACCCAGGCTGACCACCCAGCAGCGACCGCCTCCATTATCGAACCAGCCTTTAATGGAAAAGGGTAAATAAGCTCCAAAGTCGGTGAAACCGTCAGAGCCTGGCTCGGCGAAATTTTCGAGATACTGCTCCCAACTCGTGATGAGTTGAGGGGTAAAGGGTTTAGCTTTGCCTCGTATAGCTTCCGTAAAGCCGACGAAGCCTGCCACACTCATGCTGACGCCTTCGATGGGGCGACTGCCACGATTGACTTCTTCGATGTAGACACCAGGGGCAAAATAATCAAGTCTTGCCACTATGTTCTTCTCCCACTTTCTTGAGTTCTAGGTTTGAACTAGGGGGTTACAGGGCTGTAATCCCCCAGTCAGATTGGGGATTTCCCTCAAAGATGGGAAACCTTCATAATATATATCGGAACCATCCCTATATATATCGGAACTATCCCTCCATTTTTTCGGCGATCGCGCTGAATTGTAATCAAACTTAATAATATCAGGGATTTTTGACAATGGAAAATTTTCGGGATTACGGATGAGATGAAGGGTTGATTTTGTGACCGGCTATAGCCTACAACAAGAAAAAGTGCTACTAATGTTTCATAAAATTACCAGAAGTCATTTATTGTGAGTAATTATTTAGCGATCGCCACCGTCACTGCTGTCCTCCAACAAATTCTTCAAGAAACTGTAGAAACAGATCTTCCAGGAGCGCAGGTCACAACCGTTCGACCCGACCAAAAACAGGGGATCGATCTCGATAAGCCAGGCATCAATCTTTACCTTTACCAAGTTAGCCCTAACCCTGCCTGGCGAAATTCCGATTTACGTACGCGACGCCCGAAAGGAGATTTAAGCAAACAACGTCAAGCTGGACTAGACTTACATTATCTTTTAACTTTTTATGGAGACGAACGAGAGCTAATTCCACAGCGGCTGCTGGGAAGTGCGGTGCGAAGTCTCGTCGATCTACCAGTACTAAATCCCGATATCCTGCGGCGCTACACCCGTCGCAATCAAATGCTTGCCTCAAGCTATAGTTACCTGGCCGAATCCGATTTAGCCGATCAAGTTCAAAGAGTTCGACTCATGCCGAGCAACATTACTACAGAAGATCTTTCGCGAATTTGGTCGGTCTTTTTTCAAACACCTTATTCTCTATCTTTGGCTTATCAAGGCACTGTTATCTTAATTGAAGGCGATCGCGCTGGAGAAAAAGGACTGCCACTCCGTCGTCCGCCTTCGATTTCTGTCGCACCACAAATTCCCAAAATTGAAAGTGTTGCTTTTTTAGAACCGGGCGGTGACCTGACACCCCTCGAACGAATTGCAAATCAAATTGTAGCTAGAGGAACTTTAGTTATAAAAGGGCAGCAATTACTCGGCGATCGCACCTATTTACAAATCGGTCAAACCTTACTTACCCCGCATCAAATGAGCGATGGAGAATTACAGCTAGATTTAGAGAACTTAAATAGAACAGAAGCCGAAGGGATTCAGGCGGGTGTCGCCGGGTTAAAAGTGGTTCAAACCCAAAGTATCGGCAACCATAGCGTATCGCAAAGCCGGGTTTCTTCTAATGTCGTTCCTTTAGCCATTTGTCCGACTGTGACCACCGATGAGACCTTAGAACTGGAGAATATCGATGAAAATGAATATGGCTTATACTCAGGGGTTTTAACTGTGGGCTTAGATGTTTGGGTCGAGAGCAACCAACAAGCATTTGTGCTTCTGAATAGCTTGGAAACGGAGAAAGCTTATGTATTTCGCCAAATCTCTTCCTCTAGCCGAACGCGAGAACCTCAATTCCAAATTGAAGGTGTTGTCGCCGGAGAATATTTAGTTCGAGTTCAGGTTGATGGTGCAGAAAGTCGTCTGAACATCAATCCCACAACCGATCGCTATGACAGTCCTAAATTAGTTGTGTCATGACTTTACAAAACGCCGTAACCTCCTTGATGGCCGATATCGAGGAAATGCGCCTACGCTTGCAACAATACATCGAGCAAGGGAAGGGACAGTCTGAGGGGGCGATCGTCACATCCAGCCCAATCCAAAAATCCACACCCTCGACCCTCGACGAACTAGCCCGAAAACTGAAGCTGACAGAATTCGAGCGTCAAATCCTCTTACTCTGTGTCAGCGTCGAACTCGACTGGCAAGTCTTGCGGCTTTGTGCGGAGGCTCAAGAACATCTCAATCGCACCTATCCCACATTTGGCTTAGCCTTTGCCCTATTTCCCGAACTCAAACATTGGAGTGCAACCAAACCCCCTGCTCCCCTCAGACATTGGGAGTTGATTAGCGTGCGCCCGGAAACGACCCTGATGACCAACCCCCTGCACGTAAGTGAATGGGTGGTTCACTACTTAATGGGAGAAATTTACCTACCCGAAGATCTCGTCGGTGTCGTCAGTCAACTCGAAGTCGAAGACAGCGAGTTCGATCTGCCACCCTCTCAGCAAACCCTCGTCGAACGGTTACAGCACTTATGGCAGGATGCTGCGAAGTTGCCTATCGTACAGTTGTGCGGCGATCGCGTGACGGGGCGATCGGTGGTTCAGCGAACTTGCCAACGCTTCGGACGCCAGATCTACCGCTTGTCTCCAGAATTTTTACCCGTTGCTCCCGACGATCTCGATCGCCTGTTGCGACTGTGGGAGCGTCAAGCCAAACTGACTCAGGGTGTCTTGTTACTCGAACACGAGGCGGCCGCTGTCGAACGAGATCCAGCCAAACACAACGCCACCTTGTACTGGTTCGATCGCGTCACCTCTGCCCTCGTTGTGAGTACGTCGGGCCGTCTTCCAGAGCGACATCGTCCCCTCGTCACCTTTGACGTACCCAAGCTGTCTCTGGCAGAACAACGACAAGTCTGGCAAACGGCGATCGCCAAAACCTGGACTGGTTTAGAGCCACAGCAACTCACTGAGGGGATTAATCACCTCATCAACCAATTCGATCTCAGCCTTCCCGCCATCGAGGCCGCCTGTCAGGGAACGGCGAGTCAGTTTGTAGAGGGTTCCCCGAGTGCATCGCAAGCCATCTCCGCACTCTGGGAAAGTTGCCGGACCCTCGCTCGCCCACAAATGGGCGATCTGGCGCAACCGTTAGAAGTGTCCGCTACCTGGGACGATCTCGTGTTACCCGATCGCTGCAAGCAGATTTTGCAAGACACCATCGCCCAAGTTCGACATCGAGCAACGGTCTACGAATCTTGGGGATTTGCCGCCAAAAGCCGACGCGGGTTAGGGGCAACGGCTTTGTTTTACGGCCCCAGTGGAACCGGAAAAACCATGGCCGCAGAGGTGTTAGCACGCGAGTTACATCTCGATCTCTATCGCATCGATCTTAGTTCTGTGGTCAGTAAATATATCGGCGAAACGGAAGAGAATCTCAGAAAAGTCTTCGATGCGGCCGAAGCCAGCGGTGCGATTTTGCTCTTCGACGAAGCCGATGCCCTATTTGGCAAACGTTCCGAGGTCAAAGACAGTCAAGACCGACACGCCAACATTGAAGTGAGCTACCTATTGCAGCGAATGGAGGACTATCAGGGCTTGGCGATTTTGACCACCAACCTTAAAGATGCTTTAGATGCCGCCTTTATGCGTCGCCTGCGATTCATTGTCGAGTTTCCCTTTCCCGATGCCAAGCAACGGCGTCATATTTGGCAAAATGCCTTTCCCGAGCAATTACCCACTCAGATCGACAAAGATAAAGATGTTCGCAAGTTGGCGAAGTTAAACGTGGCCGGGGGTAACATCCGCAGTGTGGCTTTGAACGCTGCCTTTTTAGCCGCCGACGACGAGGAGCGATCGCTCAGCATGGAGCATCTGCTGAGAGCTGCTCAACTCGAAGCTTTGAAGCTCGAACGACCATTGACGGATGCAGAAATTCGCGGTTGGGTCGTGGAAGAGTAAGGGAGAACGGGAAATTGACATACTCCCCAGCCTGAAGGCGTGGGGATTCTTTACGCTTCATTGAGTTGTGCTACCGAAGTAGTCTGACCATCTCTCGACGTACATTTAAGGTCGTGCCGATGCCCCATGCCGACTGCTGATTGGCTATTAGTCCGTTTTTTAAACTTAGGATAACCAACTTTACGACCTTTCCTTTTGCCTTTACAAGAACCAAAAAAGTTCTTAAAAGCTGTCTCTAGATCGGCTACAGACTGTTGTAAAAGTATGTTTGATACCTCGCTCAACCACGCCCTAGCTTCAGTCTTTTTTGCCTGAGCGATCGCTATTTTTTGGAGTTCGGACGACTTAGGTTTTTTCTCAGATTGTTTGCAGATAGCCAAAGCATCGTTATAGACAACACGAACACAGCCGAATAAACAAGCTAAGCTCTGCTTTTGTTGGTCTGTTGGATAAAAACGATATTGGTATCTGGCTTTCATTAGTTTGTCACCCTTAATTAGGGCTTGCTGAAAAGAAGTGAAAAGCTTACGACGTAAGGCTTAGAGGAGTCTTGACGTGGCTTCGAGAACCCGAAAAAGAGGTAAAATTGGAAATTCCCGTGCATCCGGCAAGAAAAAATGTATCGAAAATCACAAAATCCTGACGCGCCCGAAGAAGCCTTTGAACTTCCTTTTGAAGGCAAGTTGTGTGAAGAAAATCGTTGGGTAATTTTGGCGAACCTCATTCCCTGGGCAGAATTTGAGGAAGAATATGCCCAGAATTTTTCTGAGGAAATGGGAGCGCCAGCGAAACCGTTTCGGATGGCACTGGGAGCCTTAATTATTAAAGAAAAATTAGGGGATAAGCGACCGAGAAACTGTCGAACAAATTAAAGAAAACCCTTACCTACAGTATTTTATCGGGGAAAGAGTTATCGAAACGAAGCGCCTTTCGATCCTTCAATGATGGTTCATTTTCGGCAAAGGATTGGTCGCTCTCTACTTCAAAAAATAAATCGAAGAATTGTCCGACAAGCTCGAGGATTTCAACGGGAGGAATCTAGTGCAGCGTCAACTCTAAGAATTAGGGTTAACGGGAGTATTGAGGTAATCTGTAGGGAGCGAGCCGGAGTCCCATGCAGAAAAAATACATTGTGCGCCTGACAGCAGAAGAGCGTCATCAGCTACAGGCAGTGATTAAGAAACTCAATGGTAGTAGCCAAAAAGTACGTCGAGCGCAGATCTTGCTGAAAGCGGATGCAGACGGGCCAAACTGGACTGACCAGCAGATAGCTGAGGCGTTCGATTGCCGCACGAAGACG
>NZ_KB235960.1:4294-93199 GCF_000332355.1 Baaleninema simplex PCC 7105 | reverse complement strand
GGACGAGTTAAGTCAATTCAGATTTATACCTTGAGCAAGACGGCTTCTTGTTCATTTTCCACCCCCAGCTTTTGATAACTTTTTCAGCAAACCCTAAGTGGGTTGGGGGTTGGGATGTTCGATCGACGTTTAAATTCTCGATTTTGGCGATCGTTTCTCGAGCGTTTGAAGAAAGAGGGATGGAAGTCTCGAGGGAGTTGAGTTCTTGGAAAAAGGGAAAGAGATAGGGATCTCGATAAGGTTGACCCATTAAGTAATAGAGAACGGAGCGATCGATTCTCAGGGCGCTCGAGATGAGAGGACTCTCGCGAACTTCGATGAGTTGATAGTGATGTAAGGGCGAACTGTCGCGAAGTGCCGTCCAATGAAAGTCTGAAAATAACGCCATTGCCAGTTGAAAGGTGGGATAAGCGCGTTGAGCGTCTCCGGCAACTTTTTGGCAGAGTCTTTCAAAGGTTGGGTCTAATTCCATGCCCGCGCAGAAGACTAAAACGCGACGCTCGAAGGTTGAGAGTGAAAAGGTTTGACAGAGTCGATCGAGTGCGGGGGGAAACGCCATTGTTTCGGCGATGAAGATCGGTGTATTGGGGTTGGGATTGGGGGAAGGTGAGGCGATTTCGGTGGGGTTCGTTCCCTGGGCCTCTAGCATTTGACGGACGAGTCCAATTTCAGCCATGAGATAGCGGTGATCGCCAGCCGGCCACTGAGCGGATCGATCGAGTGTCATGGGTCTGGTGTTGGGTTCAGATTGGAAAATTAGAAAAAACTTTAACGATCTGGGGGGTAATTTTAAAGTCAGATTGGTGAGTTTAACAAGGTCGATCGTGGAACGAGCCTCTCATTCTAAAAAAGCGTCTCCCCAGGCGGTCCCACAGCCGAGCGTCCCTTTCCCGCAACCTTTGGCTTGGAGCCACGAGCGCAGAGCCGCTCAGGGGGTGGCTGAGGCGACTTCTCCACAGACTGACGGTTTCTTTCCGAGTTCGGAAGAGTTGGCGAATCTGCCCTATTTTGCGCCAGAGGAAGAGCAACAAGCGTCACAACCGACAGAAGAAGGACAGCAAACTCAACCAACGCTGACTGAGGAAGAGCAACAAACGCTACAGGAACTCGGATTCGAGATAATTGAGGTGCTCGATGAATGGGAAAAGGAAGAGCAAACCGCAGCAACCAAGGCGATCGAGCAAGATGTAGCACCCGAAACACCTGTGGGAGAAATTGCTCAAAACTCGGATGAGTACGTCCTCGAAGGTGAGATTTTCAAAGCGACCGCTGAGGGAATCTTTCCAGGGCCTCTCAGACAAGACTTTGTAGAGGACATGATCGAGTTCATAGAGGCAGGGGTTGTCAGCCTGGAAGTTGGGTTATTTTTAATGTCTATTGTACCTACCGAGTCTAGTGGTGGTGATTGGACAGCAGATAATCGCCAGGGACATTATGGAGCTTTTCAACTTTCTGCTAATGATATCGCAGATGAAGGAGTGACTGTTGAACAATTCATAGGCAACCCTAGAATACAAGTAGTACTTGCTGCAGAATTTTATGGAAAAAAGCTCGATCTAGTTAGGGCGGCGTTATCGGGTGACCTCGATGGTATGCATGAGAGTGAAGGTTGGATAAAGCCAGAAGGGCAAAATCTCTCGGATTTTTTAGCAGACAAACACGAACTGTATCAAGTGGCCTACGCTTGGCTAAGTTTAGCGGGAGAAGATGGGAACAATACACTCAGTCGAAATTATGCAAAAGCCGCACTTTTAAATGCTTTAGCGATCCTAGACGAATATATTAACAGCGACGCCCCCTCCCCTTTCTGGGTATCTCCGAGGGCATTAAGAGGTTCGATCGAGCGTGCCTTAGAAGAGCTAGAATAGTGTTTATAACACCAGGGCATCTCGATTGATTCAAGCTTATTGATAAATAGGCTCTACTATCGAGAATTAGAAACGAGATTTCAAGGGTTCCAGCCATTGGATTTTGAGCCAGAATCAATTTTTCGAGATGCCCACCAGTTCAAGGCGAAAAGTAAAGTTCAGTTTTGTTGGGAATTGAAATTTAAAAGTTCTCTTGGTATTGCGGCGATCGGCTGGGTTTATCGATGGCAGAGCCCTAGTGATACAAGGAATACAGCTCGGTCGCCGTGAAGCAGCAATCCTAACCCCCTTGGTTTTTATAGTAAGCCCAAGGGACTCTTTTGATAATACTCACAAGCTTGACGCCGCCGTAACGGACAGCCCTGGCGAGTCTCTGGATTGCCTTCAATATCGAGCGCCCACAAAGGTAGAGTAGACAAGGGACTAAAGTCTTCAATTTGATTGTTGCCAAGTCGGCAGTAACGCAGTCGAACTAAGTTCGTAAGAGGAGTAATATCTGTAATCGCATTTTCATTAATCTCTAATTCCCATAGATCGGTTAGGTTCGCGAGAGGTGTGAGATCTGTAATGGCATTTTTATTGAGATGTAATCTCCCTAATCTGATTAATTCAGACAGAGCCGTCAACTCTGTAATAGCATTGCCACTTAGATTCAAAGTTCGTAGTCTGACTAATCCAGATAGAGGTTTTAGATCGCTAACTTGGTTGCCTCCAAGCCATAATGTTTCAAGATTAGTCAACCCACTTAGAAAACTCAGATCGTCAATTTTATTGTGTTTAAGAGAGAGATTTTTGAGATTTTTATGATTCGTTAGAAATCTTAAAGAGTTTGAATTTACAGAATTTCTATTCAGCCCCAACATCACTAATGAATTAAAATTTTCTAAAGGGCTTAAGTCAGAAATTTGATTGTTGTTGAGGCGCAAAACTTCTAGTTCTTCAAGATTAGACAAAGGGCTGATGTCGTCAAGCTGATTATCAGATAACGAAAGCTCTTTTAATTTAGACAGATGAGATAAGTGGCTTAAGTCAGAGATTTGATTGTTCCCTAAATTCAAGTATGTTATCTGAACGAGTGCCGAGAAGTCTGGTAGAGTTTCCACAAAATTCTTTCGGACATTAACCTCAGTTAATCGATGAAGATTTTGTAAAGGAGATAAATCAGATATTTGATTAGTCGCCAAATGAACCAAGCTCAATTTACTCAGATGAGAAAGAGGAGTCAAATCGGATATTTCATTCGAGTGGAGATCGAGTTCAGTTAGTTCTTTAAGGTGAGACAGAGGTGTGAGATCGGAAATTTGATTCCGTCCGAGACCTAAATAAGTTAGATTAGTCAGTTGTGCGATCGAACTGAGATCGGAAATTTGATTATTTATAAGATTGAGAGAAGTCAGATGCGGTAGATCGGTAAAAGGTCTCAAATCAGAAATATGATGACCGACCAGTTCGACTTGAGAGCGTTCGGCTAATCTTTGGCTGGCTTCGCGACAAGTCGGATGAGAATCATTCAACAATTCTTCATGAGTTCTGGCGATTCTCAACAGTTGTTCTACAGTCTGTCGGGTTTCTGCGGGAAGGGAATCGAGATCGGAACACCATTTCTCGAACGGATAGTCAAAATTTTCTGAAGAAGGCGGAGTTTCGGCGCTGGGTACGAGAGGTTCTAGTGTGGGTTCGGGAACTGTCTGGGAAATCCCCTGACAGCTAGTCAGCAATCCGGTTAAAGCGATAATTAAAATTTGTAAAGAATCGCGATATTTCATATCCGTGAATCTGATTTTTTGCCAAAATAATTATGACTGACTCTTTCTAATTTCGAGTTTAGCACGAAATTGTTTGATTGTTTGAGACGAGATGTCGATCGACTTCCCAATTCAAACGACCCTTTCGAGAATCAGCTCGTCGCTTTTTGTCGAGCTTTTTTAAAAACAGGTCTCGATCGTCTCTTCAGTGTCCAGAGAAAGTGAAGCCAGATTGTTCAAACCTCGAACTTTGAGAATTCTCACAACGGTTCTGTTGAAGTTGTGGGTCAACTTGTCGCAAATACCAAAAAAATTACAGAATTGGAGTGCAAACAGTTTACCTCTCAATCATGTTTTTTACCAGAATAAGTTTGGCTTATATCCCTAGCCTTAACAGGTCTAAATAAAATCATTTAAAAATAGCAAAACATAACCATGAACCAACGAAATCGGCTCTTCTATCTATTACTCTTATTAGCTTCTTTGCTGGGCTATGCTTTTCTGAGGTTATCTAACGTCCAATCCTCCGAGCCACAAGATCGTCCAGAGGTTGCTCTAGATGTAGAGAGTTTTGAAAGTTGGTGCGAACAACGCAGCCAGCTTCAGCCAGAGACCCAACGTACTGTCGATAAACTGATGCTCAAAGCACGTATCTTGAAAGGTCGCGATATTGATAATTGCCAAGAAGCTGAATTATTTCTGAGTACCACTCGAGACATAAATATGCCAGATTCAAATCTTGAAGATTTGAGTCCTTTACAATCGCTCAGCCATCTTACCCGTCTGAATTTAAGGAACAACAATGTCACAAATATTCAGGTACTTACCAAACTTCCTCAACTGAGAGTTCTAAAGCTTGAAAATAACTCTATTGAAAATATAGAAGTAATAAAAGATCTAACCAATCTTATTTCTTTATCTCTTGATAATAATCCCATTGTGGATTTAGAGCCGATTGCAAATTTAACTGAAATGAAGTATCTCGAAATGCTCGGAATCCCTCTTGAAGATGAAGATTGGTATCTCTTCGAGAAAATGAGCGAATTGCGCGAGCTACAGTTGTCTGGTACTCATATCAGCGATCTACAACCACTTTCTCGCCATCCTCATCTCCGTACTTTAGTTATCAAAAATAGTAAAATTGTAGAATTAGCTCCATTATCTCAATTAAGATGGTTATCAATTGTCCATTTATCTAATAATGAGATTGAAGATATGTCACCATTAATGGGGTCGAGTATTCGAATACTCGGCCTCTCCAATAATAAAATCAGAGAATTGCCACCAGTTCCGAGCGAAGGTCGAGGCATAAACCAATTTCTTCAACGACTCGATCTCTGTCATAACGAGCTTGAAGAAATTCGGAACATTTCTCAGTTTAAAAAATTAAACGACGTGTCTCTCTGTCACAATAATATCCGCAATATTTTTCCTCTAGCTCAGAACCAAGACATCAGTTACTTAGACTTGAGTTATAACCCAATTCACAACATAGAAAGTTTAGCTAGACTTATAAATCTTTCATCGATTAATTTGAGTCATACGAACACTGAGGATATTCAAACTTTAGGGATACTGGCTAAATTAAAAAACGCTAAAAACTTAGGTTTTGAAATGATTGATATTAGGCTTAGTCACGCTCGCATCAGCGACCTTCAACCCCTTTCTAATTTCGATACGATCAGTGTTCTCGATTTAAGCTACAATAGAATTACAGACGTTACACCAATTAATAACATTGAAATTTTGTCTCTGAACTTAGCCAACAATCAGATCGATACGCTTCAACAATTAGAAAATCTAACGGTTGCTTTCTCTCTCGATCTTCGCAATAATCCAATTCGTTTAGAAGAATGTCCTATTTTACCAAATACCTCTGGAACATCATCATTTAAATTGAGAAACCTTGAAGAATTTAAATGCTATTTTGATTAGAGCATTTCTCCAAGTATGACAATCCTAAGTTATTATTAATTTCTTTAAATTCTCAACTCGATCGATAAAACAAGTGAGTTTATCTCGTTAAAAACTATAGTTTTTATAATACTCACAAGCTTGACGCCGCCGTAACGGACAGCCTTGGCTAGTTGCCGGATTTCCTTGAATATCAAGTTTCCATAACTCTGGTAAAGAAGATAAAGGACTAAAGTCCTCAATTTGATTGTTTCCTAGTCGGCAGTAATACAGTCGAACTAAGTTCGTAAGAGGAGTAATATCTGTAATAGCATTTTCATTAATCTCTAATTTCCATAGACGAGTTAGATTCGCGAGAGGAGTGATATCTGTAATAGCATTATCACTTAAATCTAATCTCCATATCCTAACTAATTCAGACAAAGCCGTTAAGTCTGTAATCGAATTCTTGCTGAGATCCAAATGCTGTAGATTGACTAATCCAGAGAGAGGAGCGATCTCACTGATTTGATTTTCTTCAAGCCGCAATGTTTCAAGATTGGTCAATCCAGACAGCCAACTTAAATCGTCAATTTGATTATAGCTTAGCTGAAGGCTTTTGATATTGCTATGATTTGTTAAAAATCTTAGAGAACTTGAATTAAGGGCATTGTGATTCAGCCACAATTTTTCTAATGAGTTTAAATCACTTAAAGGACTCAAGTCAGAAATTTTATTGCGATCGAGCCACAAAATTTCTAAGTTTCTAAGATTAGACAAGGGACTGATATTATCAATCTGATTGCTCCCCAGAGAAAGTTCTTCGATCTGATAAAAATGGGATAAATACCTTAAGTCAGAGATTTTATTGTTGCCAATATTCAAGACTTGAAGGGGAGCGTGAAGTGAAACCAGAGGCGTCAAATCGCTAATTTGATTGGAATTCAAATACAGATAGGTCAATCGATCGAGCGCTGAGAAGTCCGGCAAGGTCTCGATGTTATTACTTTCAACGGTAATATGAGTTAATTGCTTAAGATTTTGTAAAGGAGATAAATCAGATATTTGATTAGTAGAAAAACGAACTTTGCTCAATTTAGTCAGATTAGAAAGAGGAGTCAAATCGGATATTTCATTCGAGTGGAGATCGAGTTCAGTTAGTTCTTTAAGGTGAGACAGAGGGGTGAGATCGGAAATCTGATTTTGTCCGAGAGCCAAAGAAGTCAGATGGGTAAGGTTCGCTAACGGACTCAGATCGGAAATTTGATTATTTATAAGGGTGAGAGAAGTCAGATGCGGTAAATCGGAAAAAGGTTTCAAATCAGAAATATGATGACCGACCAATTCGACTTGAGAGCGTTCGGCTAATCTTTGACTGGCTTCACGACAAGTCGGACGAGAATCATTCGACAATTCTTCACGAGTTCTGGCGATTCTCAACAGTTGTTCTACGGTCTGTCGGGTTTCTGCGGGAAGTGAATCGAGATCGGAACACCATTTCTCGAACGGATAGTCAAAATTTTCTGAAGAAGGTGGGATTTCGGCGGTGGGTATGAGAGGTTCGGGTGTGGGTTCGGGAACTGTCTGAGAAATCCCCTGACAGCTAGTCAGCAATCCCGTTAAAGCGATAATTAAAATTTGTAAAGAATCGCGATATTTCATATCCGTGAATCTGATTTTATGCCAAAATTACGATTAACCCTTTACTGATTTTCAGATTAGCACGAAATCTTTTTGTTGTTCAATTGCAAAACTGAGATGTATTCAATTGAAAAAATCATCTCAAAACTAGAAAATCATTGGATATAAAGTTTCTTTCATATTCGACTTGGCTTTCGTTGAGTTAAGTTATAATTACATTCAAACTCTTTCAGACTTTTACAAAAGTAAAATGTAGCTCTCTGGGGGAGGGTTTTTTATGCGATCGAAATATCAAGCGATTTCAAAACTGGCGTTTTATACAAAATCCGAATTTCAAACTTGAATTGACGAAACAGCAATTTTGCCGAACGCGACAAGCCCTTCCATACCCTAAACTCCCTTTCCCAAGGGGGGCTAAGGGGGGATGTGGTCAAGACCTCTTGAAATTCAACTTATCGAAAATGGATTCCGTATTATTCGCGTGCGATCGGAAATTCTTGCGTTCTTGAGTGGTGTTTTTAAACTGACTTAATCAAAGCAAAATTTAAAATTAACCCGATCTTAAACTTGCTGGCCGATCTAAACTCTAAATCGAACGATCTAACATCGTCTAAAATCTAAAACGACATCGCTCCATCGCACATCATTCCCATGTCCATCAACCGCCGAAACTTTTTGTTCTTCCTCGGAGGAACTGCAGGAACTGTTGCTCTCAGTTCTCTGCAATCTTGCAGCAGCGACACCGCTCAGTCGGTTTTCGACGCGATCGATTCCGGCCAAAACCGCGTTTTTAGTAAGTTTTCCCCCGTTAAAGGGCCGATTCCTTTAAGTCACGACAACCCGTCTAAGAGCGATCGCGCGGGGGACTATAGTACCTACGACGTTCTCGACGATCTCGTTCTTCCCGACGGCTTTCAGTACGACGTTCTTTTCGCCTGGGGCGATCGCCTCGGGGACTCCCGCGTCGGCTACAACAACGACTATCTAAGTTTCGTCGAAACCGGAGAAAACGAAGGCTATCTGACCGTTAACTTCGAGTACATCAGTGCCAAAACTTGGCTCGAAACCTACGAATCCGTTATCGGAACGTCTCTCCCCGTCCGAGACGTTCTCGAGGCGACAGGCGGTAAAATCCTCAACGCCTTCGCCCTCGGCGACAACAACCCCCTAAAAGCCCAAATTCGCCACATTTGCCGAGAAGCCCTAATCGACCAAGGGTTGGGGGTGGTATCTCTGCGTCGAGACGAAAACGGAAAATGGATTCGTAACAACGACGTTGCCGATCGCCGCGTGACGGGAATTTCCGGTTTAGAAGACGATCGCTATCTCAAAAGTACCGGAGCGGCGACGGTGATTTTCCGCAAAACCGACAAACAGGGATACGACGACGGTTTGGGCGATCGCGTTATCGGAACCTTCGCCAACTGTGCCGGAGGAACCACGCCCTGGGGAACCGTCCTCAGTGCTGAAGAAAACTTTCACGCCCAAGTTCCCGAAGCCGTCAACCTCGATGGGTCGTCCGTCGATCCCTCGCAACTGCCCTTTTTCATGACTGAAGACGCCCTCTACGGACAAGGGAACGTCTTCCAACTGGCAGGGAACAAATATGGTTGGATCGTCGAAATCGACCCGGCGAACCCCAACGACTACGGAACCAAACACACCTGGCTGGGACGCTATCGCCACGAAGCCGTCGGCGTGCGGGCAGAAACCGGAAAACCCCTGGCGTTTTATTCCGGGTGCGATCGCCGAGGCGGCCACGTCTACAAATTTATCAGTCGCGATCGCGTCACCAACCCCACCGACAAAGCCAACTCGCAACTCCTCGCCGACGGAATGCTGTACGGGGCGAAATTTAACCCTGACGGAACCGGAATCTGGATTCCGCTGACTCCTGAAACTCCCGTCGATCCCGACTCTCCCAGTCAAATCGTTGGCGGACAGCTCATCTTACATTCACCGTCGAACGGACAATATTTCGCCGCCACCACCGACGCCCAAATCGCCGCCTACAAACGCAGTTACCAAACCCTCGACGACATTTACACCGGAACCCCCGCAGAAAAACAGGGGGCAATTCTCATCGACGCTCACTTTGCCGCCAACGCCGTCGGCGTCACCTGTACCGCTCGCCCGGAAGACACCGAAATCGCCCCAGACGGGTCGTTATATATTAGCTTTACCTCCGGCTCTCCCGATAGCGACGGCGGCCCCGACGCCCGCGTTTTTAAGAGTCCCAACGGCGAAGTGCCTTACGAACCCGGTTGGATTATGCGATTGGAGGAGGACGACAGCGATCCGGCGGCGATGCGTTTTCGCTGGCAGATGGTGGCGATGGGAGGGGAACCCGCAGAGGGCGGATTGGGGTTTGCCAACCCTGATAACTTGCTGGTCGATCGCAGCGGCAACATTTGGATGGTAACAGATATGTCCACCAGCAAGCACAATCGCCCCGTTGCCAGCCGGACGGACGATCTGGGCAACCCGTTACCGTCATCGAAGCTGTTGGGCGTGTATGGCAACAACTCGATTTGGTACGTTCCCACGTCGGGACGCGATGCGGGGAAAGCGTTTTTATTCGGTATCGGGCCGATGGAGTGCGAGACGACGGGGCCGTTTTTCACTCAGGACGAAACCACCTTGTTTTTAGGCATTCAACATCCCGGCGAATCCCACGGAACGCGGCAAAACTACCGCATGGAAACGCGGAAGTTTGTCGTGAAAACTCCCGAGGGCGAGGAAATCGTCCAGATGCGAAACGTACCGATCGGGTCGAACTGGCCGGGGAAACAAGCCAACGAACCGCCGAAACCTGCGGTTGTAGCAATTTACCGAGAAGACGGCGCATCGATCGCCTAGAGTCGAGGGGGGGTTGTCCTGTATCGGCGTGCGATCGAACGAAACGAGGGATCGTCGCGTTGACGTTCCCTCGTTCTAAGTGCGATGTAAATTATTTTGAGAAAAGGCGATCGAGAACTTTAGGCGATCGCAGCCATCTTCACGTCGCTGTTGGCGAGTAGGTCTTGCAGTTCTTCGGCATCGACGGTTTCTTTTTCGACCAACATTTCAGAGAGGCGATCGAGAACCGAGCGATTTTCCGACAACACCTGTTTGGCGCGAGTGTAAGCCTCGTCCACTAACTTGCTCACCTCTTCATCAATGGCGGCGGCAGTTTCTTCAGAGAAGTCCCGTTCGGCGGCGATATCGCGACCGAGGAACATATTCCCTTGCTGGCGACCCAAAGCCACGGGACCGAGGCGTTCGCTCATGCCGAACCGCGTCACCATCTGACGCGCCACGCGAGCCACTTGTTGCAAGTCGTTCGACGCGCCGGTAGTCACTTCTTCTTCACCGAAGATGATTTCTTCGGCGATGCGACCGCCGAGGGCGACTGCCATTTGGTTTTGCAGGTAAGAGCGGGAGTAGAGACCGGAATCCATGCGCTCCTCGCTGGGAGTGAACCAGGTCAAACCGCCAGCAGCACCGCGCGGGATGATGCTGATTTTTTGAACTGGGTCGTAATCGGGCATCAAGGCACCGACGAGGGCGTGTCCGGCTTCGTGATAGGCCACGAGGGTTTTGCGTTTCTCGCTCATGACGCGATCTTTCTTCTCGGGACCGGCGAGGACGCGATCGATCGCGTCGTTCACTTCGTCCATCGAGATTTCGGTCAAGTTGCGACGGGCTGCCAGAATCGCCGCTTCGTTGAGCAGGTTCGACAGGTCAGCCCCTGTAAAGCCAGGAGTCCGACGGGCGATTTTTTCTAAATCTACGTCTTTGGAGAGGGTTTTGCCGCGTGCGTGGACGTTGAGAATTTCCAAGCGTCCGGCGTAGTCGGGGCGATCGACCACGACTTGGCGATCGAAACGACCGGGGCGCATCAACGCAGCGTCGAGAACGTCGGGGCGGTTCGTGGCGGCGATGATGATAATGCCCGTGTTGCCCTCGAAACCGTCCATTTCAGTGAGGAGTTGGTTGAGGGTTTGTTCCCGTTCGTCGTTACCGCCGCCTAAACCCGCACCCCGCTGGCGACCTACGGCGTCGATTTCATCGATAAAGACGATACAGGGAGCGTTTTGTTTAGCTTGCTCGAACAGGTCGCGGACGCGGGAGGCTCCGACACCGACGAACATTTCGACGAATTCAGAACCGGAGATGGAGAAGAACGGAACCCCAGCTTCCCCAGCCACAGCGCGAGCCAGCAGCGTTTTACCGGTTCCCGGCGGTCCGACGAGCAGCACGCCTTTGGGAATTTTCGCACCGACAGCGGTAAAGCGATCGGCGTTTTTCAGGAAGTCCACAACCTCCGTCAGTTCGAGTTTGGCTTGTTCGATGCCTGCCACGTCGCCAAAGGTGACTTGGGTTTGGGGTTCCATTTGAACCCGTGCTTTAGACTTCCCGAAGTTCATGGCTTGGCTACCGGGGCCGGATTGGGCGCGGCGCAGCAAGAAGAACAGTCCCACCAACAGCAAGATCGGGAAGAACAAGCTGCTCAGGGCGCGGAACCAGAAGCCATCGTCGCTTTGAGGCATCACCCGCACGTCCAACCCGTTATCCGTGAGGATATCGATGAGTTCGGGGTCGTTGGGCAGGTTGACGACGACTTTGCCGTTGCCTTGGGGGTCGGTATAAATCGCTTGGGTGCGATCGGAACTCAGGTTGATGGTTCCTTCAATTCTGCCGCTTTCGACCGCGCTGATAAATTCGCTGTATTTCGCGGTTTGTCGGGCTTGGGGCTGCTGGTCGAAGAACGCCGTCGCTAAGGCGATGACGACGATCGCCAACAGTGCGTATAAGCCTGCATTTCTCCACCGTTTGTTCACCGGGGTTCTTCCTCCTCGTTTCTTATGAGCGGTTCTTTTCTCGGTTTTATGAGTGTCAGTGTTAACTTATATTAACCTTCTTGAGGGAATCCTGCAAAAACGCGAGACGATGGTGCGTTTGTGCGATGTGCGTTGAGGTGAGTCGGGCGACCTCCGCCGGGAACGACAACGACTTCGACAACGCCGATTAGGGATAACTCTATTGTGCCAAATCGATCGAATATCGGCGATCGATCCGATCCCGCATCTGAGGGTGAGGTGTTTGAGATGGGTGGTGGTGGGGGTGCGATCGGGCGAGTCCTTTAGGCGAATCGGCAATTTTTAGGGGTTTGGCAAAGACCAAAGTTGTCAGATCGGGGAGTTGTCAAATAATTACAATCCCATGTATGTTTATATCTAAAAATAATACCTATTTAATGTTTTATACAGCGTTCCTCAGTCTAGTGAGGTACAAGTTTATAGCTAAACTCCTTGTGTAGTAAGGTTTATGTGTACTTCACAGGTCAGGGAAACGCTATATAGGAACCTCGAAAAATTGATTCTGGCTCAAACTCAAATGGCTGAAACCCTTGAAATCTCCTTATCAATTCTCGATAGTATAGCCTTTTTCTCAACGCTTCGACTTCGCTCGCTTCGACTTCGCTCGCTTCGACTTCGCTCGCTTCGACTTCGCTCGCTTCGACTTCGCTCGCTTCGACTTCGCTCGCTTCGACTTCGCTCGCTTCGACTTCGCTCGCTTCGACTTCGCTCGCTTCGACTTCGCTCGCTTCGACTTCGCTCAGCGTTGAGTCCGAGCGGAGTCGAGGACTCAATAAGCTTGAATTAATCGAGGTGTCCATATGCAAGGTAACGTCTCGTATTCTAAAGGAAAGAATCCTGGCTCTTCCGACCTTGGGATGCAGGATAAATGCCTGTAGCCTATATCTCGCAAGGGATTTCGAGATTTTAGACCCCTTTTTATACAGTTTAGCGAAAAGTCTTACTCTGTAGGAGTTTCAGCAATTTCTTGCATAGTAACTTCGGAAGAACCTCAATTCCCAACCCCGATCGCTCTGAAGCAACTCGACGGATGCGCGGCTGATTGGAAAGCGATTGCCCTGCACCAAGCGATCGCCCTATGATGCCGATGAGGTAGCAGATACAATGTTGAAAGTGCTACAGGCTTCTAAAGATAGAGATCGTAAGTCAGGATGACTCACCGAAGCAACGAGACGACGATCGCGATCGCCTACAAACTCTAAGCAAGCTCGAATATCAGTTTTCCTCAGCTTTGGAAAATCCTTAAGAATCTCAACAACAGACATTTCAGCAGCGAACCCATCCCAAACCTCGCCAACCGCAATCGAGATCCGGCAAATGCAAGGTTTATCACCCCGTCGATCGGGTTCGATCGCTTCGGCCGTCGTAGGGAGTGTGACGCGGCCAGAAAATAGAACTGAAATCCAGTTAAGGGACTGTTACCGCGTCACGCAGCAGATCCAACAGGAGTTGAAGAGATGAGGAGATTTGAAACACTTCCATCATCGGGTTATCTCCCCATCCGATCGCCTCCTTACCTGTGAACGCTCCGACGATTCACTGCTAAGCAGTAGAATCGTGGCTTCCTTGTCCGGCACTCTCCCCTACGGAGCAGCTACAGTTGTCCAAGATAGGCGGCGCTCTCGCCTACGGTCAGGAACTTTGGCCTTGACCGCACTCCGAGTCGTTTCCGCTCGTGAGTTTAAGTGATTATCGACAATGCCATACCAACTTTTGACCAGCTCCCTACTTTTAACAATCGGGCGATACCGGACTTACAGGTTCAGCTGTACCTTACCGAGCAGGTCTTGTATCTACCCGGTACTCCAGAGTTCTTATTCTGGCGGGTAATAGTGCCGTACTCAGCTAATTCAATAATAGCCCGCCGCTAACTAACGATTCACCTAACGGTAGAATCGTAGGATGCGCGGCGGTTCTGCTCAAACCTACGCGTCGTCGAGAGCTGCAATTCCGGGCAGCACTTTACCTTCAAGGAGTTCGAGACTCGCACCGCCGCCCGTAGAAATGTGGCTCATTTTGTCAGCCACACCGACCTTTTCCACCGCCGCCACAGAATCGCCACCGCCGATAATGGTGGTAGTGCCTTGTCCGGTCAAATCTGCCAGCGTGCGAGCGATCGCTTCGGTACCTTTGGCAAATTTCTCGAATTCAAACACGCCCATCGGTCCGTTCCAAATGACCGACTTGCAGTCTGCTAGGGCGTCTTGGAAGGTTTTCACCGAATCCGGCCCGATGTCGAGACCCATCCAACCGTCGGGAATTGCATCGACCGCTACAGTGCGATCGTTGGCATCGGGGGCAAAATTATCAGCAACAATCACATCCGTCGGTAACAACAGCTCCACACCACGCTCTTTGGCTTTGGCTTCGAGAGCTTTTGCCAGTTCCAGCTTGTCTTCTTCCACCAAAGACTTTCCAACACTCAAACCGCGAGCCTTGAAGAACGTAAAGATCATACCGCCGCCGATGAACAGCTTGTCCACCTTTTCCAACAGCGTTTCGATGACACCGATTTTGCTCGACACTTTCGAGCCGCCAACGATCGCCGCCAAAGGACGCTGGGGGTTTTCAATGGCGTTTTGCAAGAACTCCAGCTCTTTCTCAATGAGATATCCCGCAACGCAAGTATCGATGTGTTGCGTGACCCCTTCCGTCGAAGCGTGGGCTCGGTGAGCCGTTCCGAACGCATCGTTAACATAAACGTCCGCCAGAGACGCCAACTGTTTGGCGAATTCAGGATCGTTTTTCTCTTCTCCAGCGTGGAAACGGACGTTTTCCAGCAGCAGCACGCCGCCGTTGGCCAGTTTGTCCACTTCAGCTTTCACCGCATCACCAACGCAGTCGTCGCATTTAATAACCGGTTTGCCCAACAGTTCCGAGAGACGTTGCGCCACGGGGGTCAAGCGCATATCTTCCTTGACCTGCCCTTTCGGACGCCCCAAGTGGCTCGACAGCAACACTTTCGCACCCTTTTCAGTCAAATCCCGAATCGTTGGGAGGGCGGCGCGAATCCGCGTATCGTCGGTGATTTTGCCCGAATCATCCAAAGGTACGTTGAAATCCGCCCGTACCAAAACCCGTTTACCCGATAAATCCGACGCCGATAAATTTGCTACAGTTTTCTTAGGCACTTTGACCTCCTATATCTACTTATTTTTCTGGTATTTCCACGTACCTGGCGGTCAAGTTGAGACTTCGCGCCGTCACAATTCTACCGGAGACCGGACATTAGAGAGACGACAATGTTTAAGAGCGTACTGTTTCCCATCGACGGCAGTCGCGAATCGCACCACGCTGCCCAAATCGTGGCCGATTTAGCGAAAACCTACAACGCCCGCCTCATTATCCTATCGGTGGTCGAGCCGCCTGCAGAAGGCAGCGAACCCACGCGGATGAACTCTCCCGAACTCATTGCAGAATTACTGAAAAGCGCTCAGGACGTCTTCGCCGAACAGGGTATCGAAGCCGAAGCGATCGAACGAGAAGGCAAACCCGCTTTTACCATTTGCGACGTGGCCGACGAACTCGACGTCGACTTAATCGTAATGGGCAGTCGCGGCACCGGCTTAACGGAAGAAGGCGCTGCCGAAAGCGTCACCAACTTAACCATCAACCTGTCCCCCTGTCCCGTGCTGGTCGTTCCGTAATGGCGATGATGGGATGATGGGATGATGAGATGATGGGATAAGGAGAAATTCTGAGTCGGTGCGTGACAATGTATTGGTCTCAGGTTCGACACCCGGTTTTTCAAGTCACGCACCTTACCCCTGTTCCCTATTCCCTATTCCCTGTTCCCTATTCCCTGTTCCCTGTTCATGATTCAGTGGTATCCCGGTCATATTGCCAAAGCCGAACGGCAACTGCAAGAACAACTCAACCGCGTGGACGTGGTTCTCGAAGTGCGAGACGCGCGAATTCCCCTGGCCACCCATCACCCGCAACTAGCGCAGTGGTTGGGAGAAAAATCGCGGGTTCTCATCCTCAACCGCGTGGATATGATTCCCTCAGAAGTCCGTCAGGCTTGGACGAACTGGTTTTCCGATCGCGGCGAAACGGCCTATTTCACCAACGCCAAGCAGGGAACGGGGGTCGCTCAGGTGGCTAAAGCTGCTGAGGCGGTGGGGGACAAACTCAACGAACGCCGCGTGTCTCGAGGGATGCGCCCTCGTCCGGTTCGGGCTGTGGTTATCGGCTTTCCCAACGTGGGAAAATCGGCGTTGATCAACCGCTTGTTGCGGCGGAAAGTGGTCGAAAGTGCCAGACGTGCGGGAGTGACGCGCCAGTTGCGCTGGATTCGCCTGTCAGAACGGGACGGAAAACGCGGGAAATCTGGGGCGGCGAACCGGGCAAATTTGGAACTTCTCGATTCGCCGGGTATTATTCCGTGGAGGTTGGACAAACAGGCGGACGCGGTGAAGTTGGCGATTTGCGAGGATATCGGTGAGGCTGCTTACGACAACCAACGGATCGCGTCGGCAATGGTGGACGCGATCGCTCGAGTCGAAAGGTTGGGCAACGACATGGTTCCGCAAGACGCCTTGTTGTCTCGCTACGACCTCGATCCCAAAGGCATGACGGGGGAATCTTATTTACATTTGCTGGCCGCCGAACGCTATCAAAACGATGTCGAACGTACCGCCTGTCAGCTTTTAAACGATTTCCGTAAAGGCACCCTCGGGAAAATTCCCCTGGAATTGCCGTTTTCGGAGGAGCCTTGATTAGCAGGGGAGAAGAGGAGAGGGGGAGCAAGGGAGAGGGGGAGAGGGGGAGAGGGGGAGAGGGGGAGAAATTGTCAATTATCATGATTTCCTGTAGAAAAGTCCTGAAACCCTTGCTAGAAAAGATATTGCCCTATTAAAGGGTTGGCCCCAAAATCCCAGATCGGTAAATGGCTGCCGGAGATCCCCGGCATCTCCGAGATGCCGGGGATCTGGCTCGAACCCCAATGCAGATTTTATGTGTTTTGTCAATACCTCACGGTTTGGGGGCGAAACAGAGTAAAACGCCCTCGGAATCTTTTAACTCGAAGCTGTTGAGATCGTCTAAATTGCCATCGCGATCGAGTCCGGGTGAGGCTACGGCCACTTTCCACTGATTGAGGTTAATTCCCAACCATTCGCCGAGGTGAACTTTCATCGGTTCGCCCCCCATGTGGGCAACCATTGCAATGCCTTCGGAGCCGTCGTTGGGGTTGCTGCGGACGCCGTAGAAAATAGTGCGATCGCCCTCGCTGTATTTGTCGAAGCGATCGGTTCCGATAAGGCTCTGTCCCAGCCACGGTCGCCCGTGGCGAAACTCTCGTAACTGTCGGTTGAACGTCGCCCTCACTGCATCGACATTATCTTCGTAATAGGAGACTTTGCAGGCTTCGTAACAGTCCTCCATAAATAACAGAGCGAATTTTTTCAACTGTGCCATATCGAGGGTCTTGAGGAACTGCACCATTTCGGGATGGTTGAGGAGTCGCAGGCGATCGATCCGACAGGAGGTCGTGTCTTCCCCCAAACATTCCTGACAGGCTTCGGCGACCCGTTCGAGGTCGTAATCCATCTCGACCATCGTTTCTTGCAGGGCGTGGCCGAAGTCTCGCAATTGTGGGAGTTGGGTAAATCCGAGAGATTTTAAATGTTGGAACAACTCCGGGCGATCGTAAATTTCTGGCGTCACCTGCCACTCGAGAAATCCCACTTCTTCGGAGACAACTTTCACCCCGTAACGCTCGTCGGTGTTGCGGAAAAACATCCAGGGAGCGTGAGACAGGGCGTTGATAAAATCCATCGGAAGGCCGGGGCTGAATCCGTACACCCACATCGTCGTTGCGGGGTTGTCGTAAGCGTTGCGAAGCACTTCTGAGAGCGTATCGCCTAAATTCCAGTTGATGGGGCGATCGCGCTCGACTTGATTTCCTCGCCGTACTGTGTCGTGGTTGGCGCATCCAGTAATCCAGTTACTCCCGATGTGCATCACTTCCAACACGCGACGCCATTTTGTTTCCCAAAATCCCTTGAGCGTTGGGGTGTTGTGGGCGAAAATCAACGGCCCCCACTGGTAGGATTCGGGCATTTTCTCAATGAGATCCCGATAGGTCGAGGTATCTTCCCATCCTTCGGACGGCCAGGGGCGACCGTCCTCGAAAATGGTAAACATCAACCGTTTGTAGTCGCCGATTTCCTGCACCACATCGCTCATGGCCAGTAAATAGGCATCATCTTGTTCGACGACTCCCGAAAGCGGGTTGAAAAAGCGGAAATCTTGACCGCCATCGACGCGAATGCCGTCGCATCCGGTGTTGAGTTTGCGTCGCTGCATTTCGAGGAAAATCGCCCGAACCGTCGGCAGTTGGTGGTTTAAGTCCTGCCCGTACATATTCGGACCTTTCAGGTATTCCCGGTTGACGAGAAGTTCCGATTGGTTGTCGGCGTGGCCGTAAACCAGGTCGTAAATGACTTGTATCGGTCCGGTGGAAAAGTTATGTAGAGTCGCGATGAAATCTACTACTTCGTCGGGGCGCAAGCTGCCCAACAGGGCGGCGTTGGTGGTACTCGATCCCAACAGCGGCACGTCGTATCCCCAGTCTTGGGTGTTGGGTTTGTTCAGTTCGATGGTCAGTTCGTCCTCTTCTTGGCTGATGAAGACGAAAAATTCACTTTCGGGGCTGTAGTCGGTGCGGAATTCGATCGTCGGTTCGGTGGGAAGCAACTGAACGGCGTCGTAGCCGACGAAGTTCTCTTCGGCGGGAGTGAGGGGGTCGTCGTTGGCGAGTTTGTCGGAAATGCGCTGGTACAGCCGCGTCAGACTTTCGAGGGTTCCCTCTCGGGTGGCCGTTCCTATGTGCAGTTGCAGGATGTTGCGGGGGGCGTGAACGCGGGGAATGGCGATTTCGGGTCTGTGTTGGTCTGTGGTAAAGAAGTCTGGGAGTTGGGAGGCGCTGGTGCGAGCGAAATAGTCGAGGTCGCGGCGATCGCTCTGTAAGCTGTCGATGTCGTAGAGTTCTGCCGGTCCGAAAACGCCGTAAGGAAGTGAGTACGGCACGATGTCGCGAATCGCTTCTAAGATTCCTTGTTGGTCGATGTAGCGCATCCAGTAAAACGACCCGGCGCGATCGCGCGAACCCGGTCGCATTCCCGATAAAACTCCCCAGAAAAATTCCCCCTGTTGTTCGAGGTTCAGGCGGGTTCGATGGAAGCGGACGACTTGTTGACCTTGGCGAAAGTCAATGTCGTCGAGGGGCGTGAGGATTTCGAGATAGATTTCTTTTTTCCGCATGACCTGGGCTGTCAGTTCCGGCGCCCAGAAGCCGATTTCGGTCAACCCGTCTTCCCGGTAGTGAGCGCCGAGTCGCCGCGCTAGCTGTTGGCCTTTCTCAAAATAGGTGGCGTGTGAAGCGTCGATCTCCGCCGCCCACTCGAGCAGGTCTTGGGTTGCTTCTTCTATTAGCTCGATCGAAGGCATAGACGTTGTCTCGACGTTGACCATAGGATTGCGATCTCCGGAATATTTTTACTTGTTATACCTCAAAAAACTGTCAAATCGGTTTTTGGGGTATTTTGTGTGTATAATGTACTAAACAAATACTATCGCACGAAGTCGGGAAACAGCTATCCTGACTCGCTTAACCCCGAATTAACCTTTGCCAAGCGGCGAAGATCGTTTACAATAGGAAACTGTAAAAAATCGGGGATTTATCGAGATTTCGATGAAAAATCTCGTCGATTACAAACCCTTTAGCGCAAGATAAAACGGGTAGGCGATCGAAGAGCGATCGAACCGACCGTCAAAACAAACGACTCATGTTAGACTGCACAGCAGAAACCGTAAAAATACAGAAAAAAGATAGCAGACGAGGACTGTAAAGACCGAAAATCGAGCGATAGAAGGTCAACTGCATCGAGTCAACCGCACATGAATTCCGGGTATTCCCTGATATTAGCTACCGACCTCGACGGAACCTTTCTCGGAGGTTCCGAGGGCGATCGCACCGAATTTTATCAATATCTGCAACACCATCGCGATCGGGTTTTATTGATTTTCGTCACCGGACGAGATCTCGGTCTCGTCAAAGAACTCTACGAGGAACCCGTGTTTCCTCGTCCCGATTACATTATCGGCGACGTCGGCACGAGCGTCACGTGCGGTAAAACCTTCGAGCCGTTGGCAGAGGTTCAAAACTGGATAAGCGATCGCTGGCAAAACGCCAACGATCGCGTCAAAGCCCTACTCAAAGACGAACCGGGGCTGAACCTACAACCGATCGAACCTCAATATCGCGTCTCTTACTACTACGATCCCAACGCCTTTCGAGACAGCACCCTGGACAAACTCGAAAACGCGGGATTCGACGCGATTCTCTCCGCCGATCGCTTCCTCGACGTCATGCCGAAAGGCGTGGCCAAAGGCCCGACTCTGTTGAAAACCCTGGCCGCCCTGGCGGTCGAAACCGACCATACCGTTGTCGCCGGGGACACCCTCAACGATCTCTCTCTGTTCGACACGGGACTCAAAGGCATCGCCGTAGGCAATGCCGAACCCAAACTCGTCGATCGCGTCCAGCAAATGCCCCACGTCTATATCAGCCAGCATCCAGGAGCCTCGGGCATTTGGGACGGTCTGAAATACCACGGTAAGACTTTGGATTAGGAGATGGAGAGAGGGGGAGAGGGGGAGCCAGGGAGAGGGGGAGATTTTCCATCACCTCATCATCCCATCACCGGGCCATCTCAATCTCGTCCCCAAACGATCCTTTCACAGCGTTAACACTAACAAACATCCAACATGAAATCATCTCTCGTTATTCTCTATCACCGCGAACCTTACGACGAAGTCGTCGATGAAAACGGAGTCGTTCACTACCGGGACAAAAAAAGCCCCAACGGTATCGTTCCGACTTTGAAAAGCTTCTTCGACAACGTCAGTCAAGGAACGTGGATTGCTTGGAAGCAGGTTAACGCCAAACAACGAAGCAAGTTCCAAGAGCGAGTCAACATCGAAGGGAGCAACTACAACGTCCGTCGCATTCCCCTCAGTGCCGACCAAGTCAAGCATTTCTACCACATCACCAGTAAAGAAGCCTTCTGGCCGATCCTGCACTCGTTCCCCTATCACTTCACATACGAGTCTTCGGATTGGGAAAACTTCAAAACCATCAACAAAGCCTTCGCCGAAGCCGCTTGCGCCGAAGCCGCTGACGACGCCCTAATTTGGGTTCACGATTACAACCTTTGGCTGGCGCCGAAATACATTCGGGAACTCAAACCCGACGCTCGCATCGCCTTTTTCCACCATACGCCGTTCCCCTCGGTGGATATTTTCAACATTCTGCCCTGGCGGGAAGCGATCGTGGAAAGCTTGCTCTGCTGCGATATCGTCGGCTTCCACATTCCCCGTTACTCCGAGAACTTCGTCAACGTGGCTCGTAGTCTGTTCGAGGTCGATGTCGTCAAGAAAGAAGCGGTTCCCGAACATATTACCGAGTGCGGCACGGCCTTAGCCGAACCGGAAGTGGTAACGCAACTGCGTTACAAAGATCAATTGGTCAATGTCGATGCTTTCCCAGTCGGAACCAACCCGCAACACATTCTCAACACGCTGCAAAAACCGGAAACTCAGCAGCGAGTGAAGGAAATTAAAGAAGAGCTGCACGGTCGTACGTTGGCGATCGCCGCCGGACGAGTCGATTACGTCAAAGGCAACCGCGAACTGCTCGAATGTTACGGACGCCTGCTCGAACGCCGTAGCGACCTGCACGGTAAAATCAGCTTGGTGATGACCTGCGTGCAACCGGCCGCCGGAATGCGGGTCTATCGCACGGCACAGCAGCAAATCGAGCATTTGGCAGGGAAGATTAACGGACGCTTCGCCCGACTCGATTGGATGCCGATTCTGCTGTTTACGCAACCCGTTCCGTTTACGGATTTGATCGCTTATTACAAAGCGGCAGATATTTGTTGGACGACACCGCTGCGAGACGGGTTGAACCTGGTGGCGAAAGAGTACGTGATCGCTCACGAAGGCAAAGACGGCGCGTTGATCCTCTCCGAGTTCGTCGGGGCTGCGGTGGAAATGCCCGAAGCCATTTTGACGAATCCCTATTCGATCGATCGCATGGACGAGGCCGTCGATCGCGCCCTGACGATGTCGGACGAAGAAAAAGCCGAGCGCATGACGAAAATGTACGATACCGTCACGAAATACGACGTGAAGTATTGGGCCGACCGCCTGTTCGAGATTTTCCAACGCATCGAACCCGAAACGGTTGCCGATAAGGAACCTGCCGCAGTCTAACGTCCGCCTTTAAGGACTGCGATCGAGCGTGGGGCGCGACCGGGTTCGCGCTTCACGCTCGCTGTGTTAACGGCTGTTGTCAAGAAGCCCTGGGAAAGAAGGCGACCGATCGGTGCAGTCTCGGAAATTTCGTTAAGTTGAGATAGATATCCACCAAACCGAACCCATGCAAGCAATGCGCGACTATCAAACCATCGAAAGTCAACCTTACGACCTGATCGTTATCGGCGGCGGTATCAACGGGGCAGGTGTCGCACGAGACGCGGCCTTGCGCGGTTTGAAGACGATCGTTATTGAAAAAAACGACTTTGCCAGCGGAACTTCGAGCTGGTCGACGCGACTGGTTCACGGCGGACTTCGGTATTTAGAGTATTTCGAGTTTTCTTTGGTGCGGGAATCGCTGCACGAACGTGAACTGTTGTTGAGAACCGCGCCCCATTTGGTGCGACCGCTGATGTTGACGGTTCCGGTGTACGGGAAGCGATCGCGTCCCTATTGGAAAATTTGGGCGGGGATGATTCTCTACGACATCTTCAGCTTCGATAAAAGTTTGTTACCTCACCGAATGCTGCCGAAAACCAAGTTTCTTCAGCATTTCCGCAGTCTCGACCCGGAAAACCTCAACGGCGGAGCGCAGTATTACGACGCCCAGGCCGTGTATGCCGAACGGCTCTGTTTGGAGAATATCATCGACGCCGATCGCGCTGGGGCGACGGTGTTGAATTACGCAGAGGTGACAGCGTTACACAGAGATGGCGATCGCATCACCCATTTAACGTGCGAAGACAAGCTGACGGGAGACACCTTTGACGTGCGCGGCCACGAGAAAACTGTCGTCATCAACACCTCGGGCCCCTGGGTCGATGCTGTCTGTCAGCTTGGCGTGGAAGACGGCCAGGCCAAACCCATCGGTAACACTCGGAAAATTGGCGGGACGAAAGGCTCTCACATCATCGTCGATCGCTTCCCCGGTGCGCCGGATTCTGCCCTCTACGTCGAAGCCAAAACGGACGGACGCCCCTTCTTTATCGTGCCGTGGCTGGGACAGGTTCTCGTAGGAACGACGGACATTCCTTACGATGGCAATCTCGATCGCATCAAAGCCAACGACGAAGAAATCGACTATCTCCTCAGAGAAACGAACAATATCATCCCCAGCGCCCAACTGACGCGGGACAGCGTCAAATTCACCTATTCTGGCGTGCGTCCGCTGCCGTACGCGGACGGGAAATCCGCCGGAAGCATTACCCGAAAACACATTCTCGTCGATCGCGAGAAAGAAGGCGTGAAAAACCTCATTTCGCTCGTCGGCGGTAAACTCACCACCTATCGCCACGTGGGGCAGGAAATGGTCGATGCGGCCTTTGCGAAAATGGGCAAATCTGCACCCTCCTGTCCGACGCTAACGCGGCCGTTACCGGGGGCGACGTTACCCAGCGACGACGAGGTGGCGGAAACGGTGAAAACCTACCGCGATCGCGTTTCTGTGCAAACGATGTACCATCTCTTCGATGCCTACGGTTCCCAAACGCCGGATATCTTAGTCCGCATCGACGAAAACCCGGAACTCGCCGGTCAGATTACGCCGGAGTTACCGGACATCAAAGCGCAAATCGTCCACGCCGTCGAGGTCGAGTACGCCCATCACCTCATCGATATTTTGCGCCGTCGCACGACGATTTCGATGCACTGCTGTTACGGATTGCAGACGCTCCCGACGGTGACGGAGGTGTTGCAAAAATATTGCGGTTGGAGTCAGGACGATTGCGATCGCCAGGTGGCAGAATACCGAGCGTACATGGAAGACAACTGTATCCCCGATTTCGCTCTCTCGAGCAGTCGGCGAGCGATCGAAGCGGTTTCGGCCTAACCTCGAGTCGGTCTCCAGGCGATCGCGTCGGGTCAATTCAAACGTTCGAGCGGTTCGTGTTTCGGATCGAGGATTTTCTGGCCGCCTTTGGCAAACTTCACCGCCATCGAAATTTTAGGCGCTTTGCCAAACACCAGCGTTACCTCTCCCATGCCGAACTGTTCGTGAACGACGCGATCGCCCACTTTCCAATCTTTCGTCAACAGGGCAGTATTTCCAGCCGATTTCGCCCCCTTAGAGGTTCGGTGTCGCTTGGGTTTTATCGTATTTCCCACTAAAAATTCCGACGGTAACTCGTCTAAAAACTGCGAGGGCAACGCCGTTTGATACGATCCCCACAAACTCCGACTCAACGCGTGGGTAATAAACAGTTGCTCTTGCGCCCGCGTGATCCCCACGTAACACAGTCGTCGTTCTTCCTCCAACGCTCGAGGATCGTTTTTGCTGCGGAAATTCGGAAACAGTCCCTCTTCCATTCCCACCACAAACACCACGGGAAACTCCAAGCCTTTTGCTGAATGTAGCGTCATCAGCGACACCGCCGATTCTCCCTCGTTGAGATTGTCTAAATCCGAGGCGAGAGACGCATTGGCTAAAAACCCCGTTAACGACGCATCTTCGCTATCTTCGGCGTATTGCTGCATGGCGTTGTAAAGTTCCTCGACGTTTTGGCGTCGGCTTTCGGCTTCGTCCGTACCTTGTTGTTTTAAGTCTTCGATATAACCCGACTCGTTGACGATATCTTGAAAAACGTCCGTTGCGTCAGTATTTTCAACGCGTTCTTGTTGCTTTTGAATCAGATCGACGAAGTTTAAAATCGCCTTCGATCGCCGCCCTGCCACCGTTTTTACAGAAGTCTCGTCGCTGAGAATTTCCCACAACGGAACTCCTAATTGTTGGGAGATCGTGTCGATTTTTTCTAGAGTCGTTTTTCCGATGCCCCGTTTGGGCGTATTAATAATGCGTTTGAGACTGACGGTATCGGCAGGATTGACGACGACCCGCAAATAAGCAATCACATCTTTAATTTCTTTGCGATCGTAAAATCGAAGTCCGCCAACGACTTTATAGAGAATATTCGCTTTGACTAAAGCATCTTCAAAACTGCGAGATTGAGCGTTCGTTCGGTAAAGAATGGCAAATTTTCCCCAATCGAGTTCGGGATTTTCGATGTTGAGGTTGCGAATTTGTTGGACGACAAAATCCGCCTCTTCGCGATCGTCGTCAGCGCGGTAGACACAAATCGGTTCCCCCTGTCCCCGCGTCGGACGAAGAATTTTCTCGATGCGTTCGGTATTGCGTTCGATGAGGGTATTGGCAACTTCTAAAATCGTTTCGGTCGAGCGATAGTTTTCCTCGAGTTTCACCATCGTCTGAGTGCGATCGTCCGCTAAGCCGTCGCCGAAATCTTCTTGAAACTCCAACAAAATCGTGAAGTCGGCCATGCGGAAACTGTAAATCGACTGATCGACATCCCCGACGACAAAAACCGATCGATTCTCCCAGCGATCGAACGATCGCGGTTCTGCTCCGTTCGCCACTAGCAACCGAATTAAGTCGTACTGAGTTCGGTTCGTATCTTGATACTCGTCAACGAGAACGTGAGAAAATTTCGAGTGCCAATATCCGAGAACCGATTCGTTTTGGCGAAACAGTTCCACGGGAACGCGGATGAGATCGTCAAAATCGAGGGCGTTGTTTTCGGCGAGTTTATCTTGATAGACCCGGTACACTTCAGAGATCGTGCGTCCGCGATAGTCCGGTTCGTTGCGTTCTAAATCTAACGGCGACCAACCTCGGTTTTTGGCGTTACTGATAGCGTAGCGAACCGTTTTCGGCTTGAATTTTTTATCGTCGAGATTCAGTTGGTGGGTGACAATTTCTTTGACGAGAGATTGGGCGTCGGACTCGTCGAAAATAGAAAAGTTGCGCGTCCATTCGCGACCGTTTTCGTCGCGATATTTGTTAATATCGAAGCGAAGAATTTTCGCACACAAACTATGAAACGTCCCGATCCATAGATGTTTGATGTAGGTGCGCCAAACGTGCGATCGAATGCGAGTTTGTTCGTCGGGAGGTAAGACTTCTAGGGCTTTTCCGTGGCGATCGGCAGCCATCGTCTGGGCGAACAGCGTTTCGATCCGTTCCTTCATTTCCCGCGCCGCTTTGTTGGTGAAGGTGACGGCGAGGATGTTTTCAGGCGAGACTCGATGTTTGAGAATGAGGTTAGCAACGCGATAGGTCAACGCCCGCGTTTTCCCCGAACCGGCGCCGGCCACGACGAGTAACGGTCCGCAGAAGTGTTCGACAGCAGTACGTTGGGACGGGTTGAGTTGACGGATAAAATCGGCGGTTGCCATTGGGTTCGGACTCGGGGTAAAGACAGATCGATCGCGATCGCCGGTGTCGGACGGTCGTTAATATCTCAGTCCGCAGCGATCGCGGGCGACGTTCGTATTTTAGCGCGACGCGCTCACGTGTAAATCGATTAACAAGGGCAGGTGATCGGAGCCGATATCGGGGCCGGTTCGCACGTTCGCCACCCGCAGATCTGGAGTTAACAAACAGTGGTCGATGGGAATTGAAAACAGTCGCGCCAGCGGGAAAGGAAGGGCGTTAAAGTTGTTTCGCGTCGGCCAGCTCGGTAAAATGCCGAATCCCTGACGGGCGTTTTTCAGTCCGGTTCGTCTGACGAGTCGTTTGTAGTAGGGCGACCACATGGTCGTGTTGAAATCTCCGAGAACCAGCGTCGGTTGGGTTAAGGTTTGTACGAATTCGCCGAGGCGATCGAGGTGTTGGTTTCGCAGGTGAAACCGCCAGGCTCGGACTGGGGGTAACGGATGGGTGGCGATAATGGATAACCGTCGGTTTGCCACTTCGAGTTCGCCGACGATGCTGGCGGTTTTGTGGGAGTCGAACTGTTTCAACTGGGGATCGAGCAGCGGACGCTTGCTGTAAACGGCGATACCGCGACTCTCGACGCGATCGGGTCGGAACTGATAGGGCAGAATGTCGCGGAGTCGGTCGAGCTGTTCGGTCCACTGGGCGTTAACTTCGATGAATACGGCGAAGTCGGGATTTTCTTGTCGGACGAAGGACAGCACGCGATCGAAGTTCTGGTTGCGATCGTGGAGGTTGCTGACGAGAACGCGCAAGTCAGCCTCGGGTTGGGGTAAAAGCCGCATGGGAGGCAGATACCACGGTACGACTTGTACGGCCAACACCGCACTACAAAACAGTCCGATCCACAGGGCGATCGGACGGCGACTCAGGACGAGAACGACCACGGCGATCGCGCTGAGCAGGAAGTATTGCACTTGGAAGTGAGAGAGCAGTTCGAGCGAGGGCGACCAACCGTAGCGGGACGCGATCGAGGCCAGAGCGGTGACACCGAGGGTCGTCGCCAAGGCGATCGCTGCGGCGATATCGCGAACGCGCGATTTGGAGAAGTTGAGAAAAGCCATAAGCAACGCAGGTGTCCACAACGAGAAACGGCGATCGAGACGGCTTGAAATTCAAAAATGGAGTTTGGGGGGCGATCGCTCGCGAGTCTAAACGCGAGTCTAAAAATTTATGACAATTTTCGCCTCGTCTCGGAAAAAACCCCTTTTCGATCCCGAGAGATTAGTAGAAACCCACTTAACCCAACCGAAGACCCGCACGACGCCAAATTTAGCCGCAGGGAGCGATCGCCCCCTCGGACATCACGTTAGGCGGAGGAGTTTAACTGCGTATGTCTTACCCGTTTCAATTTTTTGAAGGCTTTGCGATCGTTTCTAAAGCGATCGGTCCGTCCGTACCCGGTCGAGTTCAGTTTAGAGGATCGTGGTGGAAAGCCATCTGTCGCGGAGCCGTGACGTTACCTCCGGGGGCGGTCGTCCGGGTTGTCGGCCGCGAGGACATCACCCTCGTCGTCGAACCCGAGTCTCGCTTGTCCTCGAGCGATTTATCTGGGATCGTGGTTCATCAGTCTTCAGAGGAGGCTTGCGACACCTGAACGATCGCTTTGACGGTGGCGGGAACTTCCCGCAAACTGTAGGACAGCATCGATCCTCGCGTGTAAATTCCCCAGTCGCGAACCCCGAACCCCACCGCCTCGATACCCAAACCGCGAGCGATATACACAGCTCTGGGAAGATGATAGCGTTGCGTGACGAGAACGGCGCGATCGATCCCGAACTGGGTTTTCGCGCGATCGCACGTCTCGTAGGTACTCAACCCCAGGCGATCGAGCCAAATGTCTTCTCTAGGAACCCCGCGAGCCTCGGCGTAACGGCGCATGGCATCGACTTCGTTGTAGTCGGGCGATCGGTTGTCGCCGGACATTAACAGCTTTTCGACCGTGCCGCGTTTGTAGAGTGCGACTCCTGCCAGAACGCGATCGGCTAACATCGGGGTCGGCGTTCCGTCTTCCCACACCCCCGCACCGAAGACGATCGCCACCGGTTGCGGCTCGATATTCTCCAAGTCACCAAACCGATAGGGATAGGTGGCCAAGTTGGCATAACCAAACAGTAAAAAGGGAATCGCGATCGGTAGCAATAAGGCGATCCCTCGAACTGAAGACAGTGCGATCGACACGGCAATAGACGTCCGTTTAAATACTAATAAAGTTTCCGCTTAACTCGGCGGCCGTCGTATTGAGCGTGACCGCTAACATCGGGCCGTTGGCCTCGCGTACGAAGGTCAGTTCTAGAGAACCGTTCCCATCCGGGTCGAGATTCAAGTTGTCAATAGCGGCCTGCAATCGCGGATCGATTAACTGGTCGCCGATGGCAGCCAGAGGCACGCTGAACTCCTGTAACACGAGGTTGGCTTCCGTCAACCCCTCCGTTAACGCAATTTTATCGATCCCCGTCTGAAAATCGATGATGACATCGGCTGGAATTTGTCCGCCGATCTCAGAACGGCTGGGATCGGTACGCGCTACATCCGTTCGCAAGACGAAGACATCGGCACCGTCGCCTCCGTTTAACCCGTTGACGCCGAAATCGCCGATCAGAGTATCGTCACCCACTCCACCGTCGAGAATATCTTCATCTTGACCGCCGAGGAGCAAATCGTTTCCCTCGTCACCAAACACGAGATCCAATCCGATATTTCCCGAGAGAACGTCGTCTCCAACGCCGCCACGAACGGTATCTTCGTCTCGTCCGGCCACGATGAGGTCGTTTCCCTCGTCTCCCGAGAGAATATCCAATCCGGCGTTACCGGCTAACACGTCGTCAGCCAGTCCGCCGCTCACGGTGTCGTCGCCGCCGAGAGCAATAATCGTATCGGCCAGTTCCGTGCCGTTGAGAGCGTTATTATTGGCGTCACCAATTAAAAACTCGTCCATCCTTGAAGTATCCTCTGGTTATCGTTCGTTGCGTCGTCGGCGATGGAAATGAGGAAGTTTCCTCACAGAAGAGGGTAAGGGGGAGAGTCAAGAGGGTGGATGTTTTGACTCTAACCGCTTCGCTCTCCTAACTCCCTTTCCCTCTAACAGACGTTAGTTGTCGTACACCCGAGCTTCAGGAGCGTCGGGATATTCTTCGCAATACTCTTCAAACGCCGTTTTCGTCAAGCGTTCGGCTTTTTGGTGAGCGGCTTCGGCTTGCAGTTCTTCGACGATGTCCCAAGCAGCAGCACACTCTTTCGATCGCGGGCCTTTATCGGCACAAACAGCTCGAGCCTCTTCGATGGCTTGTTGAATTTTGTCTTGAAGCACGACGCTGCGAGGAGAGTCGATAAAGTCCCCTTTTTCTAGAATGTCGGAGACCGAAATCGTGCCGAGCAGTTTATCTTTGATCACCGGTGCGAAGTGAATGCGCGTGTTGGCGAACAGGCGGGCGACGTATTCGATGCAGAGGTCGGGATTGACGACGATGCAAGGTTTGCTCATGATTTCGTATACCCGCATCGATTTCGGATCTTTGCCGAAGGCGACGACTTTATAGGTCACGTCGGTTTCCGTGACGATCCCGTAGGCGTCGTCGTCGCTGCGTCGTTCGACAATGAGCGCTCGCACCTGCTTGTCTTTCATCAACTGCACGGCTTCGGCGACGGTGGCCGATCCGCGCACGGTGACGATGTCAGTTTGTGCGATCTCGATGGCTTTCATAATTGCTGTGTCCCCTAATCAAAAGACCTCAACTAGCGTAGCCCGTTCGGGGGGGTTCGATCGAGCTTTGTGGCAAACTCGATCGCGATCGTCCGTACTCATGGGATCTCCGACGGTCTCGCCGCTCGATTCGTACGGTCATTTTTTTAATAATTATAACAGCCGGGGTCGGAAGGCTATCGTTGTGTCTCGTATCGCGTTACAATAATTTTAAATCGTTAGTGAGGTATCTGTTTTCAAACAAATTTTTATCTTCGTAACGATCGCGATCGTGACGCGATTTATTATCCTATTGTTGGCGTAATTTGTTTTTTAAAATTCTTTTAAAGTCTTCATGTTTTTTTGATAAAGCCTCGCTCAGATCGGCGAGCAATTATTAAAGTTTAAAATAAGACGGTTTGGTGCGTGCTGTCAAAAGCAAACCGTTGGTATCGAGGGAAGACGTTAAGGTTATCGAAATGGAAAGTCGTACAGAACTGCTCGAGAACTACGAGCGCGGAAATCGTAATTTTAGCGGAGGAAATTTCATCGGCGGGAACTTCTCGAGTTTTCATCTCAAAGACATCGATCTATCCAAAGCGTATCTCAGCTCCGCCAATTTCCAACGGACGTTGCTCGATCGCGCTAATTTATACCGTGCGTATCTGTGCGGTGCCGATTTCAGCTATGCCAAACTCTACGAAGCTAATTTGTGCGAGGCCGATCTCACCAAAGCCAAACTCAACGGCGCCTATCTGGTGGGGGCGACCCTGACCGGAGCCAAACTCAGCGGAGCCAGTCTAACCGGAGTCAACCTGCGACGAGCAGACTTGCGCGGGGTCAACCTGTGCGGGGCAAACCTCACCGAAATCAACCTGCGCGGGGCAGACTTACGGGGGGCGAACCTGAGTTGGGCCAAACTGGCAGGAGCGCGGTTGAGCGGCGCGAACCTCGAAGGAACCAGCCTCACGGGTATCGATCTCAGTGGCGCGTACCTCAACGGTGCCGACTTGCACGGAGTCGATTTAGACGGCGTCGATCTCAGCCAAGCCAAGCTGAGCGGCGCGAATTTCCAAGGGGCGAACTTGAGTGCGGCGAACCTCAGCCAAACCCAACTGCGGGTAGCCTTACTGCAAAAGGCCAACTTGCGGGCGGCGAATTTAGAAGAGGCGCTGTTGGTGCGATCGAACTTTTGCGGGGCGAACCTCACCAAAGCCAATCTTCGCAACGCCGATCTCAGCCAAGCCGATCTCAGCGAAGCCAACTTGAACCTCGCCGACTTACAAGGAGCGAATTTAACCCAAGTCTGCTTGCACAAAGCCTATTTATGGAAGGCCAACCTCGATCGCGTCAATCTGTTTCGCGCCAACCTCCGAGAAGCCAGCCTTCGCAACGCCACCCTCAACGCGATCGATCGACTCGAAGCCATTTGGACCGGTGCCACGTTACCAGACGGCCGGATCTTTGCCTGAAACGCGCCATTGAAGATCGGCTGCCAGGCGATCGCGAGCCTCTCGTCGTCGGCCATAATGAGGGCAAACCTATCGCTCGATCGCCCAAAAGGAATCTGTGTGGCTCAAGAAATACTCTGAGATTGCCCGTATCGCCACCGGACTGTTACCACGTCGGCTGTGGATTTCCCTACTCGACCCCCGACGCGTAGCACTCCTCGAAGCCTGTCTCATCGGATTGGTCTCCGGCCTCGCCGCCGTTCTCCTCAAACAAGGGATCGGCCTGGTGGGGGGACTGCGCGTCCATCACACCGAAGGATTTCCCGTTTGGCTGAAACTTCCCCTGTTTGGCCTGGTGGGGGGTCTTATCGCTGGATGGCTCATCGATCGCTTTGCGCCCCAAGCCACTGGAAGCGGCGTCTCCCACGTCAAAGCCGAACTGGCCTCGCCTCAACTCAACCATCAAGGATTTACCCTCAACCTGCGTTTGGCGGCCGTCAAACTCCTCAGTACGATCCTCGTTGCCGGTTCCGGTCTGGCACTGGGTCGCCAAGGGCCGACGGTTCACATGGGCGCCGCGCTGGCCGCCTCCATGAGTCGCTGGATTCCCACCTCCCCCACCTACCGCCGCCAAACCATTGCCGCCGGCGCCGCAGCCGGACTCGCCGCTGGGTTCAACGCTCCCATTTCGGGGATGTTGTTCGCGATCGAAGAACTCCTACACGACGTGTCCAGTCTGACGTTAGGAACGGTGATTCTGGCTTCCTTTGTCGGGGCGGTCGTCTCGCGCATCCTCGGCGGTGAAAACTGGGATCTCAACCTCGAACTCACCGCGTCTCTCGCGCAGTTTTCAGCCTTAGACATTCCGTTTTTGTTGCTGTTGGGGATCGCGACCGGGGTGTTGAGTGGCTGGTTCAACCGGGGGATCGTAGCCAGTTTAGAACTCAATCGCCGCCTGCCGTTCGGATTACCCGGACGGATCGCCTTAGCGGGGGCGATTTCTGGAGCAGCGATCGCCGCGTTACCCGCACCCTTTCGCGACAGTACCGGACTGCGGGAGTTTATCAGTACCGGAGAAGCGGGGATCGAGATCGTCGCCGTGGCCTTGGTGGTGAAATTCGTGCTTACCCTCGTGGCGTATGGCTCTGGAGCGTCGGGAGGACTGTTCGCGCCGACGCTGGTGTTGGGGTCGGCCTTGGGGCGATTGGTGGGACTCTCGAGCCAAACCCTTTTCGACATCGGCGATCCCACCACATATGCTTTAGCCGGAATGGGGGCGTTTTTCGGGGCGGTGGCGAAAGTCCCGATTACGGCGATCGTCATCGTGTTTGAAATTACCACCGACTTTAATTTGGTGTTGCCGTTGATGATCGTGTCGGTAACGGCTTACGTGGTGGCCGAACAGGTCTCGAGCGGGTCGCTGTACGATCGCCTACTGGAAATGCGCGGTTGGAGCGCCCCGACGGCCAGCGTCGAAGGTCAAGTTCTCTCAGAACTGGTGGCGGCGCAGGTCATGCAGCGTCAAGTGGAAACCTTCGACAGTCACATGGCGTTGAAAGACGTCATGACAGCCTTTTCCAAATCGAACCATCGTGGCTTTCCCGTGGTCGATCGCTCGCGACTGGTGGGCATTATTACCCAAGCTGATTTGACGAATATCTCGACACGCCAGTTGCCTGAAGACACGCCTCTCGAGCAGGTGATGACGCCGAAACCGGTGGTCGTCCGTCCTGAAGATACGCTGACGCAGGTGCTGTACCTCCTCGAACGCCACAACGTCAGTCGGCTTCCAGTCGTCGACGGGCGGCGACTGGTGGGAATCGTCACCCGCAGTGACATCATCCAAGCCGAATCGAGGAAACTGACGGGTCGAGGGGACGAGTTTCGTAAGGTCGAACCGTCTTATCCGGTCTATTTGACGCGAGATCCCGCTGTGGGGCAAGGGCGGGTGTTAGTACCGTTGGCGAATCCGAAAACCGCTCCATTGTTGTTGCAGTTTGCCGCCGCGATCGCCAAAGCGAACGATTACGAACTCGAATGTTTGCAAGTGGTGGCGGTTCCCCCTCACCGATCGCCTTCGGAAACCCCCGTGCGAACGACCTCGAGCCGTCGCCTGCTCAAAACGGCGTCCCGCATCGGCCGTCAGTGGAACGTTCCGGTTCACACTCAGGTTCGGGTCGCCCACGACGTAGCGGCGGCGGTGTTAGAGACGTTGCAAGAACGCCATATCGATAAGCTGTTGATGGGATGGAAGGGGGGAACGCGCACGCCGGGACGGATCTTCGGTGACGTGTCGGATACGCTGTTACATCAAGCCGCTTGCGAAGTGATTTTGGTGAAATGGGGCAAGTTCGTCCCGCTCGAAACCAGTCGTACTTCTTCTCTCTCGCTCGATCGCTGGTTGGTTTCTGTCGGTGGTGGGGCGAACGCGTCGGCGGGGTTGCGGTTGCTTCCGGGGTTGGTCTCTTTGGGAAAACAGACGACCGTGCGCTTGTGTCAGGTGTTTCCCCCGACGCCGAACGAGCCAGACACGAGTTTCCTCAATGCGACCGCCCAACAGCTCGATCGCCAGTTGAAGGGTCGCGTGTTCGCCCTGCCCTCCTTCGGGCTATCGGTGGCAGATGCGGTAGTCGATTTGGCGCGATCGCACGATTACGATGCCGTGCTGATCGGGGCGAGTCGTCGCAGTTTGCTCGGTCGGGCGCTGCAAGGCAACATTCCCCGAGAAATTGCCCGACGGTGCGATCGGACGGTGGTTCTGGTTCGCGCCGCGTTGACTGAGAAAGATGAGGTTTGACCGGCGATCGCCGGGCGATCGGCACTCCGACAAAATGCGATGATGGTGAACCGAGGAGATCGAACGTGCTACGCACCGCTTCCGCGAACGAACAAAAACCATCACAGAACAGTAACCATGAAAGCATTCGTCACCGGGGCAACCGGCTTTACCGGATCGCACCTCGTCAAAGCGTTACGCGATCGCGGACATACCGTCACGGGTTTAGCCCGTCCTACATCGCCGAACCTGTTTCGCTTGAAAGATTGCCAAGTCAACCTCATTTACGGCGACGTGACCGACGAAGAGGTGTTAAAAGCAGGAATGGCGGGGGTCGATTGGGTATTTCACACCGCCGCCTTCGTAGACTTGGGACTCGTGGACGAAGCCAAAATGGAGCGGGCGAACGTCGAGGGAACGCGGGCGGTTTTAAATGCGGCCAAAGCCTCGAACGTATCTAAAATGGTTTATTGTAGCACCATCGGTATTTACGGCGACACCGAAGGCAACACGGTCGACGAAACCTTTCAACGCACGCAAGCGGACTTTTCCTCGGCTTACGATCGCACGAAATACGCAGCCCAACAACTAGTCGATCGCGCGGCCGACGACGGCTTTCCGGTTGTCAGCGTCATGCCTTCGGGGATTTTTGGCGCCGACGATCCCCATTTCGGACCGGTGATTCAAAACTTCCTCAACGGAAAACTGGGGGTTTGGGCGGGGGGCGATCGCGTTACGGGGATCGTTCACGTAGACGATTTAGCCGAGGCGATGATTCTGGCTGCCGAGAAAAGCGTTCCCGGCGAACACTATATTATCTCCGCAGGCGATCTCACCACTCGGGAGATGTTCGAGATTCTCAGTCGGGTTTCCGGCGTGCGTCCCCCTCGCGAAGTGCCTCAACCCGTAGTGCGTTTGGTGGGAAACGTTCTCGACCCCATCGGACGCCTGGCCAAATGGAACCCGCCCCTGAGTCGAGAGCGGGTTCACTATGTTTACGATCGCTGCGTGCGAGTCGATAGCAGTAAGGCGCGACGGGTTCTCGGGTGGACGCCTCGGTCGGTCGAACAAACCCTGCGAGAAATCGTCGAGTCTTACCAAACGGCAGCGAATTAACGACCGTTAAAACGCTACGTTGACTTCGACGCCGCGATATTTGCCTTTTATGCAAGTTGTCAGTGTCGGCACTTCTGAGAGCGATCGCCCTCGAAGAGTCGCACCGCGATATTTTCCGATCGTCGGCCCTTCCTGGGTTTCGATCTGGGAAGGGTTGCTGTCGTACCAAACTCCGCGATAACAGAATTTCATGGTTTCGCTCTCGAATGAACGTCTAGGGGTTCGTTGCTGGCGATTCGCGTCGGGCGATCGCGCCTCTATTTCGGGTCTGCTGAATAAAGCTAAAATCCTTATAAAAAAGGAATTTTAAGGGAATCGATCCGAAAAAAGTCCCCAGTTTTCGGTCAGTATGGGGCAAAAATTCAAGAGAAAATAGCAATCGATATGCTCACATTTCCCACCCTCCGATCTCCTGTTCCCTGTTACCTGTTCCCTGTTCCCTCTCATCACTTTAACTTTAATGACTTTTCAGCAATCCCTATTTCAGGGATTCGTTCGTTCGAGACATCTCCGACACGCCGACCTCAGCCGCCGAACGGCAGAACAGCGTCATACGGCGATGGGCTTTCGTGTGGCGACGACGTGCCGTTAACATCCGAGCTTTTTCTTGCATATTCATCGAGCGAATCTCCAGTTATTGACTAATCGTTTTACAAAAGTCTGTAACAAATTACACATTCTTCTCGTATATCATAACCACTTGACAAATGGTCTGGGTTAACAGGCGACTAAGAATTGTTGAAGCCAGTCACCAGTTGTAGGGTGCGTGACTTGAAAAATCCGGTGTAAATCCTGAGACCGAGAAATCGTCACGCACCGCCCATGTACAACGCCAACATCTGAGAGGGTGCGTGACCTAAAGACCCTCAAAATATGCCGCGAAACCGGCCAACCGGTCACGCACCGACTCCACAAGTAACAGTTTCTTCCTTGTCCCCTTGTCCCCAAATCAAGGATGCCGACTTCCATCGGGCATAATGGCACCTTTGAGAATCGCGCCGCTGAGATTCGCTTGGTATAGATTTGCCCGAGACAAGTTCGCCCCCGTCAAGTTCGCGTGTACCAGCGTCGCTTCCGTCAAATTGGCCATACTGAGGTTAGCACCGGCGAGGTTCGCCCCGGTCATGTTGGTAATCCGGAGACTGGCTTCTCGCAGATCCGCTTGAGCGAGATTGGCAAATCGCAAATTCGCTAAATACAGATTTGCCCCAATGAGGTTCGCGCCGATAAAACTGGCTTTGGTGAGGTTCGCCCCCATTAAATTGGCGACGCAGAGGTTAGCTAAACTCAAATTCGCCCGGTATAAATTCGCGTGACACAACGTCGCCCCGACAAATTTCGCCAGAGAACAGACTGCAAAACTCAAGTTCGCGTCGCGCAGATCGGCTTCTCCCAAAGCTGCCATCGTTAAGTCCACTTCCCGCAAATCGGCGCGAATTAACTCGACGTCGGAGAGATCCGCTTGTCGTAACGTCGTGGTGTAGAGAACGGCGTCGGATAAATCGGCGCGATTGAGTTTGCTTTGTTGGAGTTTGGCCAGGGAGAGATCGGCTTTAACGAGGCTGGCTTCGGTCAGATCGGCTCGAATTAAATTCGCTTCTTTGAGAGAAGCGTAGCGTAGATCGGTCGTGTAGAGAATCGCGTCGCAGAGGTTGGCGCGATCGAGCAAAGCGTGTTCGAGGTTCGCCAAGCACAGATCGGCCTTAGCCAGATCGGTCTCGATTAAATTACAAAAACTAAAGTCGATCTCGCGCAGGCGTTGCCGAACTAAATTTTCTCCCTGCAAGATCGGGCAACTTTTCGGTTGGTTCTCGCGCCACTGGTTCCAGGCGTGGACGCCGCGTTCGAGCAGTTCAGTTGGCGAGAGAGGTGGAGTAGTTGCCATCGAAGGGCGTCGGATAGATGCTGCTGCCGATTATTCTAAGCGCGATACACCGTAAAATCACCGAGAGCGATCGCAAAAGCGTGACAACGAAGACAAGGTTAACTGAACACTGTCTTCACTGTTGGCTGCTCACTGTTGACTGCTCGCTGTAAAAGACGCACCCTGATCTGTCGTGACAACGAAGACAAGGTTAACTGAACACTGTCTTCACTGTTGGCTGCTCACTGTTGACTGTTCACTGTAAAAGATGCACTCTATCTCAGTCGATCGACTTCCCCCCGGACAGTTCGGCTTGCCCGTCGTCGGGCAAACGTTCGCCTTTTTATTCGATCGAGACTTCGCCATCAAACAATATCACCGTTACGGCCCGATTTTTAAAACTCGCCTTCTCGGAGAGCCGACGGTGTTTCTCATCGGCCCCGAGGCAGTCGAAGCTCTATTATCGAGCCAGATGGACTGTTTTTCCTGGCGTGGCGGCTGGCCGGAATCGTTTCGTATTTTGCTCGGAGAATCGCTGTTTTTACAAGATGGCGAGGAACACCGACACAACCGCAAACTGATGATGCCAGCCTTTCACGGGGCAGCGTTGGCGCAGTATTTCGAGACGATGGTGTCCGTGTCGCGGCGGTACTGCGATCGCTGGCTGCGCCTCGGCGAGTTCGTCTGGCTCGAAGAAATGAAACAACTCACCTTCGACATCGCCTCGCAACTGCTCGTCGGGGCCGATTCCGGGGAAGAAGTGGCGCAGCTGAGTCGTTGGTTTACCGAACTGACGAACGGTTTGTTTGCGTTATTACCGCTTTCCATTCCCGGAACCCGCTTCGGACGCGCGTTAGCCGCGCGCGATCGCTTGCTGCAACATCTCGATCGAGTCGTCGAACAACGGCAGCAACAGCCGACGCGAGATGCGTTAAGTTTGTTGGTACAAGCCCGCGACGAAGCGGGAAACGCCCTCAGCCAAGAAGAACTGACCGCCCAAGCCATGTTGTTGTTGTTTGCCGGTCACGAAACGACGACCTCGATGCTCACCTGGCTGTGTTTGGAGTTGGGACGCCACCCGCAACTGTGGCAGCGGGCGCGATCGGAACAGCGGGAACTGGCTGAACGGGGGCCGTTAGAGTTAAGCCAACTGTCGCAAATGCCCTATCTCGATCGCCTGTTAATGGAGGTCGAACGGTTGCACCCTCCCGTCAGCGGTGGATTTCGCCGCGTCGTCAAACCCTTTGAATTTGGTGAGTATCGCGTTCCCGAGGGGTGGTTGGCACTTTACTCGATTATCGCCACCCATCGCCTACCCGATATTTACCCCGATCCCGAACGCTTCGACCCCGATCGCTTTGTAGAACGCCCGCAACCGTACAGTCTCATCGGGTTTGGCGGCGGACCTCGGGTGTGTTTGGGGATGGCCTTTGCGAAGTTGGAAATGAAAATCGTCGCATCGCAGTTGTTGCGAGAGTACGATTGGGAGATTTTGCCCGACCAAAGCTTAGAAGCCGTTGCGGTTCCGACGCGACATCCCAAAGACGGCTTGCGAGTTCGTTTTTTTCGAGCCTCAGCATAGGTCGAACGACCGTCGTTTGTCGAAGAAAGAGCCGCGAGTGCTGGGTTTCGGGGTGCGACCCGAGCTAGAATCTTTAAGGGTTAGCCTTTACAGCGAGGAGTGAAAACACTTCGGAGCTGACAGTCTCTTCCGGGTTCCCTCGATCTTCTCGGTACTTTTGCTATGACCCCCCTGAAAACGCCTCGCGTTCGCGCTCCAGAACTGCCCCAAAACGCCCTTTGGCTGAACGTCGATCGCCCGTTGACACTATCGCAACTGCGGGGGGGCGTGGTGTTGCTGCACTTCTGGACGCACGGTTGTATCAACTGTCTCCAGGTTTTGCCGGATTTAGCTTATCTCGAAACCAAATACGGCGATCGCCTCGTCATCATCAGCGTTCACTCCCCCAAATTCGCCACCGAAAAAACCGAAACTAGCCTGCGTCAAGCCGTGCGACGTTACGATATAACCCATCCCGTGGTTCTCGATGCAGACTTGTCGGTGTGGGAACAATACGCCGTTCGCGCCTGGCCGACTTGCGTTCTGGTCGATTCCCGAGGCTACGATGTCGGACGCGCCCTCGGAGAAGGACATCGCGACGAACTCGACGGGGCGATCGCATCCCTTCTCGACACCGCTGCTTCCCCCGAAAATCCAGTTCCGCTACAGTTAGACAAACAGAGTCGCCCCCACCGCCAACCCCTGGCGTTTCCCAGTAAAGTCCTCGCCACCCCAGACGCGATTTACATCGCCGACACCGGACATCACCGCCTCGTCGTCGTCACCGCCGAGGGAGAACTCCTCGAAACCGTCGGTTCCGGAACCCCTGGCTTCGCAGACGGCGAGTTTGCCAACGCGCAATTTAACCGTCCCCAAGGCTTAGCGTTCGATCGCGCCAAATCCTGCCTTTACCTCGCCGACACCGCCAACCACGCCATACGCTGTCTCGACTTTCGCCGTCGTTGCGTCTCCACCGTTTCCCGAGAACTCAACTCGCCTTGGGACGTTGAATTTCTCAGCGATATCCTCTTCATCGCGATGGCGGGTTCCCATCAAATTTGGGCGATCGATCTCGACGACAATACCCTCGGACTCTACGCCGGAACTGGGGCAGAAGGCTGTTTTGACGGCAGCTTAGACGATGCTGCCTTCGCCCAACCCAGCGGACTGGCTACCGACGGCGATATTCTGTACGTGGCAGACAGCGAAATCAGTTCCGTTCGCAGCGTAGGACTAGACGCAGATGCCGAAGTGCGAACCCTCTGCGGTAGCGGCGGACTCTTCGACTTCGGCGACAGAGACGGCATCGGCGAAGCGGTGCGCTTGCAACATTGCCTCGGCATCGCCTACGGACGAGAAACTCTCTACCTCGCCGACACCTACAACCACAAAATCAAACGAGTTCGACTCCCCGAAGGACGTTGCGAAACCCTCCTCGTAGAAGGACTCGAGGAACCCTCGGGGTTGAGTCTCCTGGGAACCCGTCTCTACATCGCCGATACCAACCACCACGCGATTCGAGTATTGGATATCGACACCGGAGAACTGGCTACACTGGCAATTTCGGGACTCTGTGCGCCGAATCTCTGTTTGCCCGATAATCTATCGGGCGGTGCGTGACGGGCGATCGGTCTCAGGTTCGACACCCGATTTTTCAAGTCACGCACCCTACAGGCGGCGCACATTGTCGGTGCGTGACGGGCGATCGGTCTCAGGTTCGACACCCGATTTTTCAAAGTCACGCACCCTACAGGCGGCGCACATTGTCGGTGCGTGACGGGCGATCGGTCTCAGGTTCGACACCCGATTTTTCAAGTCACGCACCCTACAGGCGGCTCTGTGTTCTCTGTGTCTGGTGTGGTGAACGACTAACCCAAACGACGTTCGATCGCGCCCTCGTAGCGTTCCGCCATCGCCGCTAACGTGACATCCAACACCGTCGATTCCCCAGATACCACTTCCAAAGCGTTTCCAGACACCGTTCCGAGTTTTTGCCAGTAGTCACCCAGGGTTTCCGCCAAATACGTTTCCCAAGTCTCCACATTTTCCGGCGACACCGAGACGACAATACGCGCCCCGCCTTCCCCAAACAGCACCTCGTCCCAACGATACGCCGTCGGAACCGGAAGCGACAGCTTCGCCCCGAGTTTGCCCGCCAAGCAGGATTCCGCTACCGCCACCGCCAAACCGCCTTCAGCGCAATCGTGGGCGGAATTCAGCCAACCCTGACGGATACCGTAGCGACAGGTGGCTTGAATCACTCGTTCCAACTCTTCGTCCAAGCGAGGGGGTTTTCCAGCAACCGTCTCGTGAACCACAGCCAGATATTCCGACGCAGCGAGGGTGGGGACAGCCAACTCAGAGCGATCGCAGTCGGTTTTCAGCCCCAACACATAAATCGAATCCCCTTCATTGCGCCAACCCTGACCGCAAACTCGGGTTACATCCTCAATTAACCCCACCATTCCCACAACAGGCGTCGGGTAAATCGGCGTCGGGTTGCCGTCGGCGTCCAAGGTTTCGTTATACAGAGAAACGTTACCTCCCGTCACCGGCGTTCCGAAGCTTTCGCAGGCTTCGGCTAACCCTTTACACGCCGAAGCCAGTTGCCAATATCCAATCGGTTTCTCGGGACTGCCGAAATTGAGGTTGTCCGTCACGGCGATGGGTTCGGCACCGACACAACTGAGGTTGCGGGCAGCTTCAGCCACGACGTATTTCGCGCCTTCATAGGGGTCGAGATAGACGTACCGAGAGTTACAATCGACCGTTGCCGCAACGCCGCGATTCCAAGTTTTGTTCGCGTTGTCGCTTCCCGCCTGGGGTTCTTGGGGGCGCAACCGCACCACCGCCGCATCTGCCCCACCGGGAACGATGACTGTGTTGTTTTGTACCTGGTGGTCGTATTGCCGATACACCCACTGTTTCGAGGCGATACTCGGGGTATCGAGAAGTTGTAACAGCACGTCGTTCCAGGTTTTGAGTTCGCCGCCGATGTCGATGCCTTTTTCCTGGCAATAGGGCAGGCGATCGACCGTCCAATGCCAAGCGATTTGGGCGTATTCCGGCGGTTCGGAGAGGATTTCCCGTTCGTAAATGGGGGTGTTGTCTGCCAGGGCAGTGGCGGGGATTTCAGCGGCGATCGCCCCTTGGTAGCGAATGCGGACGATCGGCTCTTCGATGACTTCTCCGGCGACGACGGCGTGCAGTTCCCATTTTTTGAAAATGTCGATGAGTTCCTGTTCGCGTCCCTTCTGCGCCACGAACAGCATCCGTTCCTGGGATTCTGAGAGCAGATATTCGTAAGGCACCATCCCCGTTTCGCGCACCGGGATTTTATCGAGGTCTAAATCGATCCCGACGCCGCCGTTGGCGGCCATTTCTGAAGTCGAACAGGTGATACCTGCCGCCCCCATATCCTGGGCGGCCACCACTGCGCCGGTTTTGAAGGCTTCGAGACAGGCTTCGACGAGCGCTTTTTCTAAAAACGGGTCGCCCACTTGTACCGCAGGGCGATCGTCGATCGAATCGTCGCTGAGTTCGGCACTGGCAAAACTCGCGCCGCCCATACCATCTCGTCCGGTGGTCGATCCCACGTACAGCACCGGATTTCCGATACCCGACGCCCCAGATTTGACGATCGCCTCAGTTTCCATAATCCCGATCGCCATCGCGTTAACGAGGGGATTTCCCGTGTAAGCCTTATCGAAATAGACTTCACCGCCGACAGTGGGAACGCCGAAGGAATTCCCGTAATGAGAGATACCTTCAACGACACCCGCGAAAATGCGTCGCGTGCGGGGGTTATCCAGGGAACCGAAGCGCAGGGAGTTCAACACCGCCACGGGACGCGCCCCCATCGTGAAAATATCCCGTAAAATCCCGCCTACGCCCGTGGCTGCCCCTTGAAACGGTTCGACAGCCGAGGGGTGGTTGTGGGATTCGATTTTAAACGCCAGTTGCAATCCGTCCCCAAAATCGACCACTCCGGCATTTTCCCCAGGTCCGACGAGGATGCGATCGCCGGTGGTGGGAAACTGTTTGAGGAGAGGTCGGGAATTCTTATAACAGCAGTGTTCCGACCACATCACGCCGAACATTCCCAATTCGGCTTTGTTGGGATGGCGGCCTAACCGCTTGACGATTTCCTCGTATTCTTCGGGTTTGATACCTTCAGCAGAGAGTTCTGCCGGGGAAAAAGGAGATTCGGAAAGCGTTGACATTCTCGTCCTGGGACAAAACCACAGGGTTTATTGTAAGTGAAGAGGGGAAGAGGGGGAGAGGGGGAGAGGGGGAGAGGGGGAGCAGGGGAGACAAGGGGACAAGGAATAAACTGTCAACTGTCTCCACTGTTCACTGTTCACTGTTCACTGTAAAAGGCTGGTGACTGAATCTAGTTTCGGGCCAGCCACTTCTGGGCGTTCAACCGTTGTACGACGCCGAAAACCAGCAGTTGTAAGTTGATTCTGCGTTCGTCCATCAGGAAGGGTTCGATCGTACTCGGTTGGGTGCCGTCCGCCGAACAGGAGAAGGCACGAGGTCCTTTGATGTCGGCTTTGGGGAAGTAGACGACAAAACGGCGTTTGCCCCCTTGCCAGGTGCCGATGACTTGCCAGCACTCGTCGGAAGGGCTGATGGGACGAACTCGATGTTTTTCAAATTTGAGTTCGAGATCGTCGATTCCCTGGTTTTCCAGTTCCGCTTTCAAGGCAGGCAGGTAATCCTGGTGCATGAAGTCGGCGAAGGGTTTGTCTTCGACGGCGGGGGGTTTCTCTTTTTTGGCTTTCCCGCCTTTGGCGGCGGCTGGCTTCTTCTTCTCTTGGTTTGCGTCTTCTGCCATGAGATCGATATGAGATGAGTACTGTTGCTTACGAATCAGTATAAATCTCAAGCGGGAATTGGGGGGATATTGGGGTGCGTCACTTGGCGATGACGCTCGACACGATAACGGTGACGGTGGCCGCCGCGATGAGGCTGAAGGCTAACTGAACCACCCCTTGAATGGCCTTTTGGTAATTCTCGAATTTTTGGTTGAACTGTTCGACTTCTTGTTTTAAGTCGCGAATCTCTTTCAAGATTGCTTCTCGATCGTTATGGCTTTTCTTTTCTATTATATATCTTTTTTGTTTTTTTATCTATTGAACCGATCGATTAATATTTTTACTAACAAAAAGTTCTATAAGATATCTATTTTACTCAAGATCCCCGGCATCTCCAAGATGCCGGGGATCTGGCAACATCTGGTAACATCTAGGTCTTTTATAAAAACTCGTCCTATAGTCAATTCTCTGTATCCTCCGTTAAATTTTACTCAGAGACCCGGTTTTTTGCTCCGATCTTCCTATAAAAATAACGAAATTCACTTAAAAATCGAGTTGTTTGACCAACAAATCTTTGATTTTCAAATTGTTTGGAATGTGGCAATTTTTTATGACAGCAACCCAAAAATATAAAAAGGGGAAGACTTTCCATTTCGATCGCGTCTTCCCCGAAAAATTAACCATTGCGATGTTGCCAAGCCAAATCCAGTAATTTCGACCAGCGTTTCTGAGCCTGTTTGGGCGTGCATTTGAGCTGAGAAGAAATCTCGCTGTCGCTGACGCCGGATTGCTTGAGGGCGATGAGTTTCCGTTGCTGGGGGCTGAGTTTTTCCAAAAACTCTTTCCACTGAGCCGGAGACATCCCCAAATTGCGATCGAGATCTGCTCCCAACCACTGATGCACCAATTTCCAATTTCCCGCCCGAGAAAACTTTTCTACATGGTACTTAAACCGTTGTTGCAGATAATCCCGTTCTCGAGAAGACAGTCCTAAAATTTCGTCGATTTCGTGAGCCGACAAATCTTGTAACTTCAAGACTAAATAATCGATGCAGTCGGATTGACCTTGCTCTTTCAAATAGTTGATGAGAGAGCGAATCACGCGATCGCGCATCACCGCTTCCGAGGGATCGACGGTTTCAGAAACCATCTGTTCGCGAACTTGACGGGCAGCCGCAGAACGGCTGTGACTTTCCTCCTCTTCGGTTTTTCCAGACTCTACCGCCAGTTCCATATCGATTGAAGTTTCCGGGGGTTGACCTTTGGCAAATCCTTGCGCTCTCAAAATCACGAGTTGCTGGGAATTATGACCCGGAAGAGAAATGCGGCGTTTGGCGTACTGTTCTGTAAACGCCATGTATTCCGCCAACTCCACGCGAGTCCGAGGGGTGTAATCTTCCGGTACGTCGTGTTCGCGACGAAACGCCCGCAGGACTTCGATATAAAACCCTTGCAGAAAGTCTTCGATGAGGTTGTATCGACCTTGAAACCCGAGTTTCGCTTTCGTCGGGGCAATGTGGCGGTACACCATCACGCTAAGGTTGCTGTGGAGTTCCACACGACCCTGTTTCGAGCCGAGTTTATAGTAAGAGGAGATTTTGGTCAGGCGATGGTGGGCGAGGTTGAGTTTCCACTTTTCCACGTCCCCCGAACGCTGGATGCGATCGCTCTTGTCACAGATGCGTTCGACTTCGCGGGCGATACGTCGGGCCACTTGTTTGCCACTGCCGGAGGTGGTGTCTAACTCCGCTTGCAAGTGGCGGAACACCGTATCGGCAAAGGGATCGGCGGGCGGTTCGGCAGCGGTAGCTGGGGATGGAGGCGGGGCGGAACGTCCCGTTTTCAAGTTATCGTCAATGCCCTGGTTGAAGGAAGTTGCGAGTTTAATGTTCACGATCTTGCCTGAAGGTAGCGCACTTGGTCTGAAGAAGAGATGTAGCGGTGGCAGTGCAGTGCCTTTCCGTCTACATCTCAACTTTAGGAGCGCGAAAACTGCACTCAGGGCGCGAAAATGCCACTATCCGAACCTGTTCGCTCGTCTCGAACCAATTCCGCGATCGCCCTATCCGAATTCACTGCCTGACGATCGGCGTCCAAACTCGCGATCGATTACCCCGTCAGGGTTCGATCGAACCATCTCGCTGTCTGACTCACTACTGCTAACGGTGGACGGTTTACCGATCGATCGCCGCTATTCACGCCACCGTCCCAACTGGCACAGTCAACTGGCACAGTCGAAACTCAAATCCACGCCTCTGCCGCTTCCCAATTCAAGCCTTTCCGCACGATTTGAGGATGGTTGTCGTCCGTCAAATCGAGAATCGTCGAAAAGTCGTAACCCGGTTCCAATCCATCATCTACGATGACATCGATTAACTTGTCCCAGCGATCGAACAGTTCCGCCTTATCGAGGGTTCGTCCCACCTTCACCGTCGGAATCGGCGTGTTATCGTCCTGACTGGGCAAATACGCCGACGTGGAAATAATCGGATGTCCCAAGGCTTCGAGAAGCGACAAACACACGGGGCGATCGGGTACGCGAATCCCCGTGGTTTTACGTTTGGGGTCCATCACCAAACGCGGGACGAGTTTCGTCGCGGGCAAGAGAAAGGTAAACGGTCCTGGTATCAGACGCTTCATAATCCGATAAGCCGGATCGGAGACCCTGGCATAACTGGCAATGTTCGACAACGAGGGACATAAAAAGGTAAGCGGCTTGTCGTTGGCGAGTTGCTTGATTTGGCGAACTCGCTTGACGGCAGATTTGGCGTTGATGTCGCAACCGATGGCGTATACCGTATCGGTGGGGTACAACATCACCGCCCCGTCGGATAGGGCATCCCCGATCTGCTCTATTCGACGCACTTGCGGCGTCTCCGGATGAATTTCGTAAAGCTCGGCCATAAGTCTGTTTTTTTATCAGGTTGCGGTTGGGGACGCCGCGAAGGAAATCCCCTTGGCAAAACACACATATAATCTCATCTTTCTTCGGCACAGAGACCCCCGCTATACCCGTAAGGGTTAGCGGTGGGAGGAAGTGCCGCCTCCAATGTTAGGTTTACATCGCTTTCTGGATGAATTAAAATGGGAACATGACTCAAGCAATAACGGTTAAATGCAAGCTGATAGTTCCAGCCGAGTTGACCGAAAAGATCGATGAGACTCTGGTGGGCTTTGCTGAGGCTTGCAACCAAATATTGCAAACAGCTAAAGAACACAATGTCTGGAACACGACCAAGCTGCATCACCTGACGTATAAGCCAATTCGAGAAGCCACCGAACTCAAAGCCAATCACGTTTGTCAGGCAATTCGCCGCGTTGTCAATCAACGAAAAGCCACCCAACAAATCCACAAGTTTCGCCCCACCAGCGTCGGTCTCGACGTTCGGACGTTCAAATATATCGAGTCCAAACAACAGGTCTGTGTAACACTGAAGTCGGGACGAGTCAACTTCGATCTCAAGATGGGTGGCTATCAAATTGCGCTGTTGCGAGGTCAAAGCCCCACCAGTGCAACGCTGAAGAAAACCCGACAAGGGGATTACTACATCAACATCGTTGTGGAAGTCCTCACCCAACCGAAGGGGAGAACCCCCAAGGTTTTGGGAGTCGATCGGGGATTGCGAGATATCGCCACCACCTCCACCGGGAAATCCTGGGAGGGAGAGAAATTGAGGGCGACTCGCGAAAAGTACGTTCGTGTTCGAGCCTCGATTCAAGCCAAACGCACGAAAGGGGCGAAACGCCTCTTGAGAAGGCTCTCTGGGCGTGAATCGAGGTTTCAAAGTTGGGTCAATCACAACATCAGCAAGGAACTCGTTCGAGAAGCCAAAGCTACCGAGTCTGTAATTGCCTTCGAGGATTTGACGGGGATTCGATTGAACGTCAAGCTCAAGAAAAAGACCCGAACCGAAATTCACCGATGGGCGTTCTACCAACTTCAATTGTTTACCGAGTACAAGGCGAACATCGTAGGAGTCGAGGTTGTTACTGTCGATCCTCGCTACACTTCCCAAACTTGTTCTCGATGCCACCACGTTCACCCCGAACGAGGTAAATCCTATCGCAACGGCAAGCGGTTTAAGTGTGGCTTTTGTGGCTTTGAACATGATGCTGATGTAAACGGAGCGTTAAATATCGCTCAACTGGGGGCTGTTGTAACTCAGCCTGAAATCTCGACCTATGCTTGCCAGTTAGAGGGGCAACTGAGTTGGTTCCCGGTAGGTACGGGTTAGGGATAAAGCCCCCGCTATAGCCGTAAGGGTTAGCGGTGGGAATAGTTACTTGGATGGTGCGCGTGCGGATATTAAATGAGTAAGATTGCATATTTCGATTGCCCCACGGGTATCGCTGGGGATATGTGTTTGGGAGCCTTGGTGGATGCGGGGGTTCCCGTGGACTACCTCACCGAACACTTGAACCGTTTGGGGGTGGGAGAAGATTACAGTTTGCGCGTCGAACGGGTTCGTCGTAACGGCATCTCGGCGATGAAAGCCTACGTGGACCTGCGCGATATGACGGAAGAACCGCCCACGTTCGACGCTGAGAAACATCACCATCACCACCATTCTGAGGGAAATCGCTATTTACCGGAAATTGAGGAAATGTTGCAATCGGCGGACATTCCCGATCGCGCCCGGAAATGGAGTTTAGCCGTGTTTCGCCGGTTGGCGGCGGCTGAGGGGGCGGTTCACGGGGTTTCTCTCGATCGCGTCCACTTTCACGAAGTCGGGGCTACCGATGCCATCGTCGATATTGTCGGAACCTGTCTCGGGTTGGATTGGTTGGAGATCGATCGCCTCTACTGTTCGCCGTTACCCACGGGAGGCGGAACGGTGAAAGCCGCTCACGGACGGATTCCGGTTCCTGCCCCGGCGGTGTTGAAACTCTGGGAAATGCGCCAGGTTCCGGTGTACGGAAACGGGATCGATCGCGAACTCGTCACCCCCACGGGGGCAGCGTTAACGGTTACGTTAGTGGAGTCGTTCGGCGTTCCTCCGGCGATGACGTTGCAACAGACGGGGTTGGGGGCAGGTTCCCGAGAGTTTCCGATTCCGAACGTTTTGCGATTGTGGATTGGAGAAGACACGCAACCGTCGGCGAGCGATCGCGTCTGTGTGTTAGAAACTCAACTCGACGATATCAGCCCCCAGGCGATCGGCTACGTGTTCGACAAACTCTTCGATATTGGGGCGTTAGATGTTTTCACGCAGCCGGTGGGAATGAAGAAAAATCGTCCCGGCGTGTTGCTGACGGTGATTTGTTCTCCCGACAAACAAACCGACTGCGAGGCGGTGTTGTTCCGAGAAACGACAACCTTGGGCATTCGTCACAGTTTCCAAGAGCGATCGATCCTCTCGCGAGAGTTTCGATCGATAACCCTCTTTGACAGCGAAGTTCGCGTGAAAATCGCCCGCGATGCCAAAGGAAACGTCATCAACGTTCAACCGGAATACGAAGACGTTGCCAAAGTTGCCCGGAAACAGAAGTTGAGTTGGCAAGAGGTTCACCGTTTGGCGTTGCAGCAATGGCAGCAGGAAAAGGCGGTATAGAAATCGTTCCGTCGGGGCAAGTCTCTGCGTTTGCCTCGTTTTTCTCAAACCGATTTTCACGGGTAACTACACGCCAATTCCATCAGGGTAACTTCCCAGACGAGACGGGGTTGGACGTAACTGCGGAGGTAACTTCGCGCGGCTTCGAGTTTTTGCAGCGGTGGTAGCGTTCCGCCCTCGTCACAGTAATCGTGCCAGTAGCTTTGTTGGAGATAGTCGAGAAGCCAGAGTTGTTCGGTGGTGTCGAGAGTAGAGGCGATCGCTTTGGCGAAGTCGAGGGCGTCTCGCAGGGTTCGCGGGAGATGACGCGCCCGTTGTAGAATTTCCGGGGGAATGGTTTGCAGTCGCTGCCAGGATTCGATCGCTGCCCCAGGACTGCCTTGCGCGACGGCTAAAATGGCTCGGTAGCCTAAAATCTCTTCGTGTCCGGTTTCTCGTAAGACCTGTTCCATGTGTTTGGGAGGCAGGCGATAGAACGGTATCCGCTGACAGCGAGAAACGAGAGTCGATAAGAGAGATTCCGCTGAAGGTGCAATGAGGATTAACGTGGCGCGTCCCGGTTCTTCGAGGGTTTTCAGCAGTCCGTTAGCGGCAGGTTCTGCCATCGTTTCGGCGCGATCGAGGATTATGACTTTCCGCGAAGCTTCTAAGGGCGGACGACTGAGAAAGGTTCCGATTTCGCGAATCTGTTCGAGGCGAATTTGCGGGGGCGCTTTGCGTTTTAAGCCTTTTTCTTCGGCTTCGGCGGGCGTCAGCAGCTTCTGATTGTGGAGATACGTCGGTTCTACCCACAGAAAATCCGGATGGTTGTCGAGGTTGTCGCGGTGTCCGCCGAGGAGCAGTCCGGCAAAATACCGCGCCGCGATCGCTCGCCCGATCCCCTCTGGTCCGGCGAATAAGTAGGCTGGTGCGATGCGATCGCAGTCGATCGCCGCATGGAGAAATTTCAGGGCAGTCTCTTGGCCGATGGGAATTTGCCGAGGTGACATCGGCGCGATCGCTCCGCTTTGTTGAGTGGGTTGTTACGCTTTTGTTTTAACCTTAATCTCTCAAGGTTGGAATTTCACAAAAGCATTTTTTTAAAGCGGGCGGCGGGAATCGAACCCGCATCATCAGCTTGGAAGGCTGAGGTTTTACCACTAAACTACGCCCGCGCTATCGCGCACCTGAACTAGAATAACATACTTTTTCTCGATGGCAAAGATTTTTTCAAAATTTCTCGATCGACAGCGTGAGATCGAGGTTAGAGACGACGGGGGAGGGGTTACCGTTAACGAGATTGTTGGCAGGCTGAAATTGCCAGTCGTCGATGACGGCTTGTAGGAAACGACGGTATCCATCGCCCATCGCCACGTTACCGGGTTGTTTCCAAACCCCGGCAACTTCCGCTCGTCCGTTGGTTTCGACGATGAGACGCACTCGGAAGCGATCGCCGTGGTTTAAGTCCGGTGGAACGATCGCGCGATCGAGGGTTTGACGAGACGAGTTACTTAGTCTGGCGGGATTTTCTGGGCGATCGGGTAAGTCGGCGGGAAATTCAGCAGCGATCGCTCCGATGCGCCAGCGATCGGAAACGGGTGTGGGCGTGGGCGTCGGAATCGGCGTAGAAGTCGGAACTGGCGTTGGCGTCGAAGTCGGAACTGGCGTTGGCGTAGAAGTTGGAACTGGCGTTGGCGTAGAAGTCGGAACTGGCGTTGGCGTCGAAGTCGGAACTGGCGTTGGCGTCGAAGTCGGAACTGGTGTTGGCGTCGAAGTCGGAACTGGTGTTGGCGTAGAAGTTGGAACTGGCGTCGGCGTAGAAGTCGGAACTGGTGTTGGCGTAGAAGTCGGAACTGGTGTTGGCGTCGAAGTCGGAACTGGCGTTGGCGTCGAAGTCGGAACTGGCGTTGGCGTCGAAGTCGGAACTGGTGTTGGCGTCGAAGTCGGAACTGGCGTGGGAACAGGAGTTGGTGTCGGTGTGGGAACTGGCGTAGAAGTCGGAACCGGCGTGGGTGTCGGCGTTGGCGGTAACGCGCCGATCGCACCGGTTTCGTTTTCTCCATCTCGACTGTCTTCGACGGCTTCAGAAGTCGAAGAGTCTGAAACCGTTGGTTCAGAAGTCGAAGAGTCTGAAACCGTTGGTTCAGAAGTCGAAGCTTTCTCGAACACGATCGCTCGTTCCACAACCGAAATTTCGATCGCATCGTTTTCCAAGCGATCCGACGGCGATCGCCTCGTCTCGAATCCGCGAAGGCTGAGCCATCCCAACACAACCCCGTGAATTCCCAAAGACGCGACGACGAGAACCATCCAAAGCCGTAAAGATTCCCCAGACTCGCGCCGACGCCAGCGAACCCAGCGAGATTTTCGAGCCGTCGTAACGGTAGAAAGCACCACGGACATCACCCATCAAACACATTGCCATACCATTTCTTTACGGCGCTGCGTTCGATCGTTCCAGATATTTACTCAAAAACACCACGGCGATCGCGATCGCGCTCAAAATCCCCACCAACACCGCCGCTTCGCGATCGTTCCCCATCTGCACCTTTTGATAAATCGCCATCGGCATCGTCTGAGTCACGCCGGGAATGTTCCCCGCCACCATCAACGTCGCCCCAAACTCCCCCAAAGCACGCCCAAAACTCAAGACGACCCCCGCTAAAATCCCTTTCCACGCCAGGGGCAACCATACCCGAAACAACACCTTCGAGGGGGATTGTCTCAACGTAGACGCCGCCTTTAAATATGCGGGATCGACACTTTCAAGCGCGGCTTTCGTGGTTTTCACCATCAGCGGTAGGGCAACGACAGCAGCGGCGATCGCAGCACCCTGCCAAGTAAACACCAGCGTCCATCCCGTCAGTTCGTACAGTAAATGCCCGATCGCTCCGTTGCGTCCGAGCAATATTAATAAGAGATATCCCACCACCACCGGCGGTAACACCAGCGGTAACGTCACGATCGCTTCGAGCCAATCTCGACCGGGAAAACGATACCGCACCAGGAGATAACCGAGACTACTACCGATGACAGCCACGAATACCGTCGCGATCGCCGCCACCTGTAACGACAGACGTAAGGCATTTCCAATTTCGTTCATGGCTTTTCCGGTATTTTCTATAAAGTTTTGTAACGATTCCGGGGCATTCCCGTAAAACTCATCGATTTTTCCCGAGATATTAGTGGGGGGGGGAGTTTCTGGGTCGTGTATCGGCGATGGCGAAGCCTGGGTTCGACGTCGTCATACCTCTCTCCCCCCTTTCTTCAGCGAACAGTTTTTGCAGTGAGCGGTGAACAGTGGGCAGTAGACAGCGGGCAGTTTTTGCAGTGAGTCGTTGAGAGGTTCGGTTAGCCTTGGATTTTGCTGAGGGTTGAAGACAGAGTGGAAATTTCTCACTAAAGTTACTCAAGCCTACTCATTTCTTATACTAAAATAACTACTTAAGACGTTGGGAGTCAGAAGGGAAATTAATCCCTGAGCGCACAGCGTCGGGTCGGGTGTATCTCAAAAATGTAAATTCATCGAGTTGGGCGCACTCAATTTCCAGATCCCCGGCATCTCCAAGATGCCGGGGATCTTATACCGGAAGTGCTAATCGGGAATTTTGCCACCCCAAACTGATGTTTTTGCACTCATTGAGATGCACCCGTCGGGTCATCGGAGATACGACCTGTCTCAACTGCTTGGTGTTGAATCTTATAGAGCGTACACAATTGGTTATGCACGAGTCAGCAGCCACGACCAGAAACAAGACTTAGCACGTCAAAAAGAAATTATTGAATTGTTCTGCGCTCAAAATGGTTGGGAGCATGAAATCATCTAAGACTTAGGCTCTGGGATGAATTACAGTAAGCATGGATTAAAGCGTCTTCTGAGGTTAATCACATAGGCGTGAAATTGACAGACTGGTTCTTACCCATAAGGATAGGTGGCTTAGATTCGGGTCTGAACTTGTGTTCAGCATCTGCGAGCAGTTTGGTGTAGAGATTGTGATTATAAATCGGACTGAGGATGCCAGTTTTGAGGAAGATTTAGCCAACGATGTGTTAGAAATCATTACCGTGTTTTCTGCTCGTCTTTATGGTAGCCACAGTCATAATAACAAAAAAATTGTTGAGGAGTTAAAAAAAGTCAGTGAAGAGTTTTAAGACGAAGCTGAACTTAAATAACCGACAACGAACGCTCATGGCGAAACACGCCGGAGTCGCTCGACACGCTTGGAATTGGGGACTTGCCACCTGTAAGGAAATTTATGAGGCAGGAGGTAAACTGCCCACAGCCATAGACTTACACAAAAAATTAGTAGCGGAGGTAAAGAGTCAGAATCCTTGGTACTACGAGGTATCGAAATGTGCGCCGCAAGAAGCCTTGCGCCATCTAAATAAGGCATTTAAACGGTTTTGGAAGGTTAAGGGAACAGGTTTTCCCAAATTCAAAAAAAAGAATGTCAAGGATAGTTTTTACCTTGAAGGAAGTATTATAATTTCTGGAAATCGGCTAAAACTCCCCCGAATTGGATGGGTAAAAAGCCATGAACAGTTCCCTCCAGCAAATCCTAAAAACGTCACAATAAGTAAACGTGCAGGGGACTGGTATATTGCTTTCAAAATTAATGTTAAACCCAAGTCAACCCCCAAAGTAAGAGAGCGTATCGGGGTAGATATTGGAATCAATACCCTGGCCACTCTGAGTGATGGTAAAACTTATCCCAACCCCAAAGCCTATCGCCAGGCCAAGAAAAAACTAGCCCAACTCCAAAAAGAGCTTTGCCGTCGTCAAAAAGGAGGTAAAAACCGAGAAAAGACCAAACTCAAGCTGGCTAAAGCCCATAGACGCATCGCGGATATTAGAGCAGACCATCTACACAAGTTAACAACTTACTTAGCCAAGAACCACAGCGAAGTAAAAATTGAAGACTTGAATGTGTCAGGGATGCTCAAGAATCATTGTCTGGCGAGTGCGATCGCTGATGGTGGTTTCTATGAATTTCGTCGTCAGCTTGAGTACAAATGTTATGGGTATGGAAGCAAGTTGACACTCATTGACCAATGGTATCCCAGTTCACAAATTTGCTCGAACTGCCACCATAAACAAAAGATGCCACTAGAGAAAAGACAATACGATTGTCCTAACTGCGGCATCTCTATCGATCGTGATTTAAACGCAGCGATTAATTTGGAATGTGCGGATAGCTCGGCCGTGCAAGCCTAGTGATGGAAAGGTCTCCGAAGATCCAAGCTAGGAACTGAACATCAAATGATTAAGTTTGAGTAAGTTTTAGAGAGCGGAAGGAAGCCAACTCACGATCGCTGGAAAACGAACGATCGCGACCAATACCAGAATTTGCAGCAACACGAAGGGAATCACCCCGCGATAAATGTCCTGCGTCTTCACCTCTGGCGGCGTAATGCCTCGTAGATAAAACAACGCGAATCCAAACGGCGGCGTCAAAAACGAAGTTTGTAAGTTCGCCCCCAAAACCACGCCGTACCACACCATATCCATCCCAAACTGCTGGGCGACGGGGGCAAACAGCGGCACGATAATAAAAGCGATTTGGAAAAAGTCGATAAAAAATCCCAAAAAAAACACGATCGCCATACTCGCCGCCAAAAATCCCACCTCTCCGCCGGGAAGGTTGCCTAACGCGTTCTGAATGACCTGTTCTCCCCGGAGTCCTCGGAACACCAAGCTAAACGCCGCCGATCCCAACAAAATAAACACCACCATGCTGGTAATTCGTAAAGTCGCATCGCCCACGCGTTGCAGCGAATCCCAACTTAACTGATGGTTGGCTGCGGCCAGCAAAATCGCCCCGACGCTACCGACACCCCCGGCTTCTGTAGGCGTTGCAAAGCCGAAAAGAATGCTGCCGAGAACCAAGACGATCGACAGCAGCGGCGGAACCATCGCGTTCAACACCCGCATTCCCAAATCGCGACCGCGCATATTTCGCACTTCTGGCGGTAAAGCTGGGGCGGCGTCGGGTCGAATCGTCGCGATCGCCAAAACGTGAACGGCAAATACTCCAGTCATCAGCAATCCCGGTATCATCGACCCCACGAACAAATCACCGACGGAAATGCCTAACTGATCGCCGAGAACCACCAACACCACGCTGGGGGGAATAATTTGTCCGAGGGTTCCCGATGCAGCAATTACTCCCGTCGCCAATTCTTTGTTGTAGCCGTAGCGCAGCATGATCGGCAGAGAAATCAATCCCATCGCCACGACGGTCGCCGCCACGACGCCAGTTGTGGCCGCTAACAAAGCGCCCACGAGAACCACTGCTAAAGCTAAACCGCCCCGTATCCGTCCGAAGAGAATGCCAATAGTTTCGAGGAGGCGTTCGGCGATTCCCGATTTTTCCAGCATCGCCCCCATAAAAATAAAGTAAGGAATGGCCAACAGGGTGTAGTTGGACATCGTGTTGAATACCTGTAGCGGAAAACTCCCCCACAAAGAAAAGCTAAAGGTTCCAGTTGCGACGCCGATGAGACTGAAGAGGATGGCGACACCGCCGAGGGTAAAGGCGACGGGATACCCCAGCAGCAACAGGACGAGCGCCCCGAAAAACATGGAAATTCCCAACCATTCAGTCATTTCGACCGTCCTCTTCTGTGTTTGTGCCTTCAGAATTTGCGTCGTGGGAATTGGCCTCTGCACCGATCTCGCCGACAAACACCGCCCATTTTTTGATAGCTTCGGAAATGCCTTGCAAGATCAGCAGAACGAAACTGACGAATACGAAGGTTTTGATGGGATAGCGGGGTAAGCCGCCGGGATCGGGGGAGGTTTCTTGAATTTGCCAAGAACTGAGAATCGGCGATCGCACGAACCACAGGGCGACAGCGCAAAACGGTATGAGAAACAGTAGGGTTCCGATGACATCCGCTAACGCTTTGCGGCGGGGCGACCAGTTACTGTACAACACGTCCATTCGCACGTGTTCGTTATGTTTGAGGGTGTAGGCAGCACCTAATAAAAACACTAAGCTAAAGAGATACCATTGGGTTTCGATGAAAGCGTTGGAACTGAGTTTGATACCGATGGCTTGGCCCGCATACCGTCCGATGACGTTCCAGGTTCCCACAACGACCATGAGAAGGACGAGCCAGCCTGTTAGACGACCGATCGATTCGTTGGCGCGATCGACGAGCCGCGACAGACGTAACAGGGTTTGCAACGGTTTCTCTCCTGGCGATCGATAGACTCAACAAAGCGATTTTGTATTTTACCCTCGATGGGGAAAGAATTGACGGTTTCGGGGTTGAAATTTAGGTGTTGCGGAACGATCCGAGAAACGCACTGCTGTTTTTTGCAAGGCGGATCGAGACCTTCGGATGGGAAATGTGGGGGGAAACAAGCGATCGAGACGAGACCTCATGTTGTTGAAGCGAGACGATCGCGAGTTCGGGTTCTCGTTCCGTCTTTGTATATTTATTTTTGTTAAGTTCTATATTTCAAATCTCGAATCGTTTTTAGCTATAGCAGTCCCAAATGAGTCGTCAAAAATTAAAACACCCGAAAAAATCTGATTCCCAGATCCGCTATTCCCCGTTCCCGATTCCCTTTTTGTCTCAATTTTGTTACACAACTGATTTAGGGTTGCTATATCATAGATAAAAAATGCGATCGCTCGAATTGGGGTTGAAAATCTAAAGTTTATGTTAGACCGTCAATTGCGAATCCTCACCAATCGTCTGTCGAGATCCCTAGCAGGCGATGCGTTAATTCAAAGTAAAACGCAGCAACTTCGCGATCGCTTAAATGTCGATCGCATCGTGCTGTATTATTTCTACCGAAAATGGAAAGGACAAGTGACGTTTGAATCTCTGTCTTCTCCAGAGTTCTCGATTTTAGGCTCGACGGGAGCTGACGATTGTTTCACGGGCGAATACGCTCAGCTCTATCTCGAAGGTCGTTTGAAGGCGATCGATAACGTAGACACAGCAGAGATACATCCTTGTCATCGGGAATTTCTAAATAGTATCGGTGTGAAAGCCAACCTCGTCGCCCCCATCCTCCAAGATGGTGAGTTGTGGGGATTGTTAGTCGCCCATCACTGTCGGTCTCCTCGAGTTTGGTCTCAAAAAGATAAAGACGAGATGCGATCGGTCGCACGCGAGTTGGAAACGGTCGCCGTCATTCGCAATGTTGGATATCTTTGAAGCAGTCCAAAATGTGCTGCGATTTAAAAACGTACGGCACTTTCATGGCAAAAAACTCGAACTCGTCCGACAGACTTATCTCATAGTTTCTAAGACTTGTAAGCCTATCGGCGAGTTTAATGGCATCCTCAAAAAAACAAACAAAATTACGGAATGCCGGGAAACGCATCGACGAATTTAATTTCAATATCGGGAAAAGATTCGACGAATTTAATTTCAATATCGGGAAAAGATTCGACAAACTCCCACTGACCGCAGCGATCGGGAAACGCATCGACCACTTGTACGTTGAGATCGGGAAACGCATCGACGATCTTTACCGTTAAATCGGGAAAAGATTCGACGACACGCACTTTGCCAAACAGCGAAAACCCGTTCGCAGTGCAGGTCTCAGCATCGACGTTTCCCGTAGCGCCTCGGGCGAAACCAGCAAACAGAAAAACGAGACACGCCACCCCAATTGCGATCGCCCGATAACGTTTTGTCACGATAATTCTCTCCTTACCGCTGTTGCTGCAAATACCGAGCCGCTTCTCGAGCTTGCTGCGCCGCTTCAGAGCGTCCCTGTCGCTCGAACAATTGCGCCGCCTGTTGCAAATCGTCGATGGCGCGATCGAACTCCCCGAGCGTAGCATAGGCTAACCCTCGATTGCCGAAGGCTTCGGGTGTTTCCCCATTAATGTCGAGAACCCGCTCGAAATCCGCGATCGCCGCTTGAGGGTTCGACTGTTGCAACCAAAGCATCCCCCGGTTGAGATAGATGGGAACCTGCAACAGCAGTTGTTCCGGGGGAACGGCGGCGAGGGCGTTCTCGTACCCCGTCAACGCCGCCTCCGCGCGTCCGAGTTCGGCCAGCGTCAGCGCGCGATTGTAGTGAGCCTCAACGTAACCGGAATCGAGTTCGAGGGCGCGATCGTAATTATCCAAAGCCGTTTCGATCTCTCCCAGCGCCGCGTAAATATTACCGCGATTGAGATACGGAATTGGATTATCGGGATCGAGTTCGAGAGCGCGATCGAAATCTGCTAACGCCGTTTCCAAATCGCCCAGTTGCGCGGCTGCGGCTAAATAAACGTTACCGCGATTGATATACGCTTCGACGTACTCCGAACGCAGGCGAATCGCGTCGCTATAATCTTCGATCGCCGACTCGAACTGTCCCAACGCCTCCCGCGATCGCGCCCGGTTAAAGTAGGCTTCCGGTAAATCCGACTCGCGATCGATCAGTTCCGAAAACGTCTGTTCCGCCTCGGCGTAATTCTCGCCCTCAAACTGGCCGACCCCCTGTCGAAACAGTCGGTCGGCTTCTGGCGAAAGGGTTTCGACCGTTTCGGTTTCCACAGCAACGGCGATCGTCGGAACGCCCAACCCCCCTAACACGATTAAAACCAACGTCACCAAAGCATTCTGAAGCGTTCGTATCATGTTCTCAATCCTGTCTGCAAAGCTTCTCGCTGCGGGAGGCGCTGCCAACTGAGCGAATCAAACTACCGTCCCGCTTTCCCTTTCACCTTAACGCAGCGACTGCCTACCTCAGAGCGATCGCCCCACCTGAGATCGGGGCTTCGACATCGCGACTCGATATCATAACGATCTGGACTTTTGCTGTTATCCGTTCGGAACGCCGAACGGTTCGAGACGTGAACGACGCGCAAAAACAAGTTTGGATTCTCATTATCGGGCGCTTTATTTCCCAAATCGGAACGGGATTTACACTGTTCTACGCCTCGATTTTCTTCGTCAACCAAGTTGGATTGTCGGCTACGGCAGTCGGGATCGGGTTAGGGAGTGCCTCGATCTCCGGCGTTGCCGGCCGCATCCTCAGCGGTTCGATGTGCGACTCTCCCAACTGGGGGCGCAAGCGAACCTTACTGCTCTCTGCGATTTTATCGGCAGCAGGATCGTTCGTCTTGGCTGCGACTCAAGATTTCGCCACCCTCGTCGCCGGAAACTTACTCAACGGAATGGGGGTCGGGCTGTACTGGCCGGCGTCGGAAACCGTCGTGGCCGATCTGACTCCTCCCGACAAACGCCGAGAAACCTACGCCCTCAACCGTCTCGCCGATAGCTTGGGTTTGGAATTCGGCATTATTTTGGGCGGTGCGTGGATCGCTCGAACCGACAACTATCGTCTGCTGTTCGTCCTCGATGGCGTCTCGTACCTGCTGTTTTTTACCGTGTTGGCGATCGCCATTGTCGAAACGGGGCGTCAGATTGAAAAATCCGAAAATCCCTTCAAAAACTGGGCGATCGCCCTGCGCGATCGCACTCTCCTCGTCTACGTCGCCGTCAACGTTCTCTTTACCACCTACATTTCCCAAACCGATACCGCCTTACCGGTGTATCTAAGTAACTTTCTCTCCGTAGACGACGGAAACGGCTTTCCTCCCAACGTCCTCAGTGGCTTGTTTACCTGGCACGTCGCCGTGTCCGTGTTGTTACAACTACCCGTTGCCAAACTGCTCGGTCGCTTCAATCACGCTCGAGCGTTAACCGTTTCGGCCGTACTTTGGGCGTTGAGCTTCGTCGGCGTGTGGACGACGGGCAATACCGAACGTCCGCTCGTGTGGGCAGTTATCACCTTGGGCGTTATGGCGATCGCGACCGTATCGTACACCCCTTCCGCCTCGGCGTTGGTCGTCGAACTGGCACCCGATAACTTGCGGGGGGTGTACTTGTCGATCAATTCCCTGTGTTGGGCAGTCGGCTACGCCGTCGGTCCGCCGTTAGGAGGGTTTGCCCTCGATCGCACCGAAGCGTTCGCTCACGGATTTTGGTTGGTTCTCGCTGCCAGCATCGCCATCGTCATCGCCACTTTACAACAGCTCGATCGCCTGCTAGCCAAGCGGGAGGCTCGACGGGAAGCAGAGGAGATGGGGTGAGCTTACCCCCGCGAGTCATCCCGTCAGCCGGCCTTTAAAAATCAATCCCGATGGCGTACTTGTGCCACTCGGGATGCGTTCCACTTTTGAGATATTTGCGAACTTCAAAATACAAACTGCTGTGAGGTCGTCGGGGGGGATGTTTGAGTAACATGGCCGCTTCCTGGGGCGTGCGATTGCCCTTCTTGACGTTACAGCGCACGCAGGCAGTCACCAAATTTTCCCAACTGTCACCTCCCCCGCGAGATCGTGGAACGACGTGATCGAGGGTTAACTCCTCTCCCGTGTAGTTACAATATTGACAAGTGTGTGCGTCTCGGTAAAAGATGTTGCGACGAGTTAAAGGAATCTCTTTGTAAGGAACTCGCACGTAGTAACGCAGTCGAATAACCGTAGGAAGGGGACACTCTGGATAAACAAACTTACCGTTGTGTTCGAGCTGTTCCGCCTTCCCCTTCAATACCAATACGATCGCCCGCTGCCAATTCGTAATATTCAGTGGCTCGTAAGAGGCGTTCAGGACGAGAACCTTACCCATTGATGTGTCGATGGCGTCAAATTCCTTAAACAAAGCGTAGCATATTCACTTCGATATCGCTCGAAGCCCCCACGTATATCGATCGGTGCGATCGCACCGCCTCGCTCGGATGGGGTTGTCAGATTCGATTCGTCAAACCTTGCATCTACCGCCGCCGAACTTCCGGCCGAGATCTCCGGAAGTCGATCTCGCTGTAAACTTGAGAGGGTCATGGTGACGGGTAGTCAGCAAGAAGCAGATCGTCAAGATACGGAAACACTGGTCGAGAGAGTCGCTCGCGATCTCCATCAGTCCACACGTGCTAGTCAAGGAAACTGTCAAACGGTGGCCGCTCGCATTGTCGAAGAAGTCGAACGGACTTGTACGCAAAGCCAACGCATCCAGGCGTCCGGTGAAGTAGCAGCTTGGGCGGACAAGCTCGCACGCCATCGGGTTCAGCAATGTCTGAACTACTACCGCCTCGGATCTCGGGGCGGACGGGTCGAACTTCACAGCACGCTGAGCGCCATTATCTATCGATATATTACGCCGCCGTCAGTGCAGTCGAGTTACTACGGACGGCTGCAACTCATCGAAGATTTCCTACAGGGCTTTTATGTCGAATCCCTCAACGCGTTACGACGGGAATTCGATCTCGAGGCCACCTATTCGCCGCGTACGTTGTTAGAGTTGTCGGAATACATGGCGTTTACCGAGCGCTACGCCAAACGGCGCATTACTCTAAAACGGGGTCGCAGCCAACAGCTCGTCATTTTAAGAGCGCAAACCTTCGCCCAACAACAACCGCCCGAGTTCGCCGTCGATCTCGATCGCGCTGGAGACGGAAAACCTAACGATACCGATACGACCTGGAGCGATACGCCCACGAGTCAAGTGCGCGATCGCATGGTAGACCTGACCCCCGATCCGACCGACGACTTACTGCGATCGCGCGTCATCGACGAACTGATTGCTTACCTCGAAGCCAACAACCAAAGCGAATGCGCCGACTATTTCGTTTTGCGCTTGCAAGATCTCCCCACCCAAGAGATCGAAGCCATTCTCGGTTTGACGTCGCGACAGCGAGATTACCTCCAACAACGGTTTAAATATCATTTAATTCGCTTTGCTTTATCTCACCGCTGGGAATTAGTTCACGAATGGCTCGACGCCGATCTCGATCGCGATCTCGGTATGGCCTCGAGTCAGTGGCAATCTTTCCTGAATTCCTGTAGTTCTGAAGAAGTAGAATTACTGCAACGCAAACGTCGCGGCGAGTCCGAAGACAATATCGCCCAACAACTCGGCCGCACCCCAACCCAAATCCGACGACGCTGGTTTCAATTACTCAAACGGGCTTGGGAAATTCGCAACGAACGAGTGTCCGGAGGAGACGAACGCAGCGATGAATAATGATACGAATTCCCCCAACAGGGACCGAGAAACGGTCGAAGATCGTTTCTTTGCGTGGCTTCTACGAGATCCGACGGACGATTTGGCATCGCCCCCCGCAGACAACGAGGTAAACGTCGATGTGACGAATCTCGACGTTCCGGAACCGGTCGGGCTTGATGCCGAAGCCCGACCGAACTATCAATCGATCGATCTAGGAGACGAACCAACCGTGCAAGACCGTTTTCAAGCGCTACTCAAGCGCCGATTCCAAGACCAACTCCAAGATAACTTACCGCTCTTTCCCTGGGAGACGGAAGTGCTGGAGTACGATACAGATCCCGTTGACGACCGAACTGGGGTAAGAGTTCCCAGCCTCTTGTGGTTGAAACAACTACAAGCGATCGACCTTCCCGTCACGCTTCCCGAAGACGTGTTATCGGAGCTGTTGAGTCGCTCTCAGCAGCTCGTGCAGTCGTCACTTCGCCAAGGAGAGCGGTTGATGGCCGCTGTAGAAACGCTGTTTCCCGATCGCGAAGACGAACTCAACCTCTGGACGGAACGCCTGTTAATTTGGTCGGCCAGTCGCAGCGGTGACAAGCTGCTGGCCTCCTCCGACGCCGCCGATAACTTTCCTCCATCTTACGATGCGGCGACCCCGACCCAACAAATGTTGCTGTCGCTGTTAGCTGCTAAAGAAATCGTCGAAACTCTATCGCTGCACGTTTCCCCAGCACGTCCGACCGAACGACGCCAGTGGCTCACCAGCCACGGGTTGTTGACTGTGGAAGCCGACTTCCGCAACGACGGCGATCGCCCGAGGCTCTACGCGCTCTGTCAGCTTCCCGAAGGCGGACGCGTGCAGTTGTGCGGCGATGCCAAACTCGCCACCGCTCAGCGTTCGGACCCAGGAGATCTCTGTGTGGAGCTTCCCGACGTGCGATGCGATCGCATCTATACCTTGGAAGTACGCCTCGATGCCTCCGAACAGTCTCCCTTGGTATTTTCCATTTGTCCGAGCGTTTAGGAGCTTTTGGAGTCGGGGAGCTTTTTCAGGGAAGAGGGAAGAGTGAAGAGGGAAGAGGGAAGAGTGAGCATAGCGAACAGGTAAAAGTTTAGCCGGATCGTCTCACTGGTGACTGGTGACTGGTGACTGTAAAAACGCTTCCTCATCTCCCCCTCACTGCCGCAACCATCCGTTGAAGGTAAAGCGACTGTCCTCGAAGTGTTTTGAGGAACAACGAACGGGCATGACTTCGTGTTGGCAGCGACTGTCGAAAAAGACAATGCTGTTGTTCTGTGGTTCGAGGGTAGTAAAGCAGTCGGAATCGACGACGCGCCCGGAGGCGAGATCGGTGTTGTAAAGCCGTAACTCGCCTCCTGAGTACGGTTTGGGGCAGCGGTGGAAGTAATAGACATAGGTGAGTTGGCGGGTAGCGGTTTCGGGGGAACCGGAATCGTTGTGAACTTTGTAATACCCGCCATCGTTGTGAGCTGTCAGCTGCATTTCGAGTTCGGCGATGCGGAAAGGGGTGCGATCGAGTTGGGTGAGAACCTCTGGCAATACCTGTAGAATGCGCTGTTTGAGGAGATGGTAGAACTCGGTATATAGGGTGGCGTAGAGAACTGAAGATTGACGGTAGTTCGTGGTTTGGTTCGTGGTTCCCGAAGAAACGAACTGCTCGCAGCGATCGATGGCAATGTTCAAGGCTTGTTGGTTCTCTTCGGGAGAGAGAAAGTTCTCGAGGAGAACGTAGCGATCGAGGGGGATCGGTTGAGGGTTAGGAAATTCAACGTCTCCCCCCGATGGAGTAGAAGGCGCGATCGCCTCAGTCTCGCCGAACGACGGTTCGCACTCTGTTTTGTGGTGGAGAGCGATAACTTGGAGTGCGATTTCTGCCCGATCGCGCACTGACACGGTCGGATCGTCTAACATTTCGTCGAGCGTGCGAACGGACTTTGAGACCAGTCGTTGCCACGCGCCTTGGAAGTTACTGACAAACAAGGTTGGATTGGGACTTGTAAGACTAAGGAACCATCAGCTTTTTTGGGGCGATCGCGATCGGTCGATCGTTGAAGATGACGCACACCGCGAGAACCCAAACGCCGATCGCCATTTCAGAACGTCACACCAACGAGAAGTACGGTGACGCGAGGTAACGAGGGCGACCCGCACTTCTCGTCCGAGGAGAGTTCGAGTGGCGATCGCACGAGATCGCCACCTCACCCGAGCGAGGGTAGAGATCTCTGCTATCGACGGTGAAATTTCCAGAAATTTCCATCAAAAAACCGTCGTGGTGTCGGGTCGTCGAACTGCTCAAGCAAAACTTAAAGTAGTAGATGCAAACCCATCAGACGGTTCGGCGATTAACCCAGTTGACGGCGGCGAGTACGCTCGAACGCTGCGCCCACTGCCATCAAGCCCAACACCACCGACGGTTCGGGAACTTCTTTCGGCTGCGGCGTCGGTGCGGGAGTTGGAATCGGCGTCGGAACCGCAGTCGGAGATTGGGTGTACATCTTCGTACTGCCTTGACGGTTGGCTCCCACGCTTTGCATACGAACGCCAAATTCCTGGCCGGCGAAGTTCTCAAGCGAAAGCGCTTGCGTCGCGTGTTTGACGATAAACGACGTGCCTTGGAAGTCGTCTTTTCCGCCTTTGAGTCCTTGGCTGCCGATTTCGAGAGCGAGGTTGAAACCGTCGGCCTTGAGACCGTTAAGAGCGGCTTTATCCGCTTTGATGAGATCTCCCGCCGAACTCGTGTATACGTCGCGACTCGTCAAACTGTAGAAATTGTCGTCGTCGAGATCGGAGAACGGGTTGATGTTTGCCGTGACGTTCAAGCCGCTGACGAGAGACGAATCGTTGATATCGAAGAAAATACCGCGCAAATCGGCGAGATTGACCGATTCATCGACTCTGAAGTCGAACTGAACTCCGCCATCGTCGAGATCGCTGAGCCAAATGTCAACTTCGGCGTTGCTCCCCGTAAACGGGGAAATTGAAAAGTTTAAGGAACCCGCCCTAGCTGGGGTTGCCGCGAGGACAACGACCGGCGATAGGGCAGCGCCTAGTATCAGTGTTAAATATCGTTGCATTGCCTTCCTAACCCTAAACAGGAAATACCCCTTCTATTCCTAATAGAAGCACAGTTTTTTTAGAGAACTGAAAACTTTCTGTAAAGTTTCGGACGCTTCATGTAAATTTTTGATGTGGTAGACCTCTAACAAAAGCCGACCTTAAATCCTGAAAAGCTTTGCTGATATAGATTGATACGACTATTTTATGTTTTTTTGAGTGCCATTTTTCTCGAGAGTTATAACTTTCTGTTTTGGTGGATATACGCATTTTAAATTACATTTCGTAAGAAGAATTGCGTGTTTTTGCGGGTGCTAGATCCCGAAAAACTCGGAAATGGCCGCTGTGGGGTCGCTGGCCTCGGTGGTCGCTCCCTCTATGTTAGCGAGATCGGAACGCGATCCGTAAAGTCGCCGAGTCCAAAAATATGTCACATTGAGAAAGAGACTGCCCGTCGTCGTCTACGTCTTTGTCTATATCTCTAAGATAGTCGAAATGTCTGAATCTCCAAGTCTGAGACTCTCTGACATCGCCCGGTTACGGCCGCTATGGCAGCGTTTACGATCGCTTCCTCCTCCAGTCCCCGAAGACTCGATCGCCCTGCGCGTTCTCGTTCAAGGGATGGTCGTGATTGGAATCGTCGCCACTGACGTCGCAGCAGAGACTCAAATCAGTTTGTGGGCTGTACCGCTGAGTCTCGTCGGTGCGACCTGGAGTTGGTATCGACGCCACAATCGCAACGTTCTGACGAAATTTATCCTCGCGATCGCCCTGCTCGTGTCTTTAGTGGCGTTTTTAAGCAATCTCGTCACGACGCTCAACGATACGCGTCTGATCTTAGCCGAGCTTCTCATTCAGGTTCAAGTGCTACACACCTTCGACCTGCCTCGACGTAAGGATCTCGGCTATTCGATGGTCATCGGTCTAATTTTACTGGGGGTTGCCGGAACCATCAGCCAAACGATGGCTTTCGGGCTGTTTCTGATTCTGTTTCTAGCCTTTGCCGTTCCCGCCCTCATGTTCGACTATCGATCGCGCCTGGGACTGACGCGCCAACACGCCAGACGCCCCCCTCGTCAACCCCTAGCAGGTTTCCGTCAGTCGTTTCCCTGGAAAGCCAGCATCGTCTTGGTCGCGGCGGTATTGAGTTTGGGCTTAATCCTGTTCGCCGTCATGCCTCGGGTTCCCGGCTATCAACTTCGCAGCTTTCCCGTTAGTACGACCATCGATTTTCGAGGTCAGTTCGACGGACGCAACATCGTCACCCCCGAGGGGAGCGAGGGGAGCGAAGTCGGGGGAAACGGCGGGACGGGTAACGCCGCCGAAGGGCCTGGAGAACTCGACGACACGTACTATTACGGCTTCAGCGATCGCATCAATCAAAACCTGCGAGGAACGATGACGCCGAAAGTGGTGATGCGGGTGCGATCGCAAGCCCCCGGATTTTGGCGCGTTACCGCTTTCGACGAATATACCGGTCAGGGATGGCGTATTTCCCGCAACGACGACGTGCGAAACGTGGCGCGATCGCCGTGGACGTTTCGATTTACTCTGCCGTTTATCGAAGTCCGCAGCAACACCCGAGAAGTCATCCAAACCTACAGTATCGTCGCCGACCTGCCGGGGTTGATTCCCGCCCTCGACCAACCTCAATTTATCTACTTTCCCACGAAAGAAATCGCCGTCGGCCCTGAAGGATCGCTGCGATCGCCCGTTTTCTTGACTGACGGATTGACCTACACGGTGATTTCCCAAGTGTCCGAGCGCGCTCGCACCCGACTCGCACAAGCCCCCACCGACTACCCCAAACGCATCGAAAGCCATTATTTCCAAGTTCCCGAAGACTTGCGCGATCGCCTGCGGGAGTTTACCGAAAACGTCCTCGCCGACGCCCCCAACCCGCTGACGAACCCTTATGAAAAATCGCTCTATCTGGCTCAATACCTCAAACAAAACTACCGCATCCCTGAAAATCCCTTCGGGTTGCCCTATCTGGCAGAGGGAGAAGACCTCGTCACGAACTTTCTGTTTCGGTGCCAAAGCGCTCCCGATCCCCAACTCTGCTCTCCCGGCGGCTATCCCGACCACTTCTCGACCGTTTTAACCGTCCTGTTGCGATCGATCGGCATTCCCGCTCGCTTAGCCACCGGATTCGCCCCTGGAGAGTTCAACCCCTTTACAGGACTGTACGAAGTCAAAAACACCGACGCCTTCGCCCTGACTGAAGTGTACTTTCCTCAATACGGTTGGTTTGCCTTCGATCCGATTCCCGGCCGCGATGTAGTGCCTCCCTCGATTTCTGAATACGAAGCCTTCGGTGTTTTGCGTCAGTTTTGGGATTGGGTAGCCGGATGGTTGCCGTCCCCCGTGGCTGGATTTATCGGCGGTCTATTCCAATTTATCGGCAACGCGATCGAGTGGGTGTTGCGATTGTTCTTTAAAGGCTGGTTCGGCGTTCTCTCGGGGTTGTTAGTTCTGGCCTGTTTCGGATTTCTGGGCTGGCTGAGTTGGCAGGGATGGCGAGAATGGACGTATCGTCGCCGGTTAGCCAAACTGCCCGCCATCGAACGGTTGTATCGTCAAATGTTACGAACGCTGGCCGGTCGGGGACTGTCTAAACATCCCGCTCAAACTCCGCTAGAATTTGCGAGTTTAGCCCGCGATCGCTATCCGGCCGATCTCGCCGACACTATCGACGCGATCGTCGAGGCTTACGTGCGCTGGCGTTACCGTGGCGAAGTGGCAGACGTGCGATCGCTGCGTCAACGTTGGCAAGCTCGGAAAACAACAAAATACACCTTGACTCGCAACACTTAACGACACACTGGAGGGTGGTCGGCGGTTTTCCAGAGTGCGGACTGGTTCCTCGCGCGATCCCTGGCAACGGACAACTAGCGCAAGCGTGCCAAACGTTCCATCACGTTTTGATAGCGAGCGACTTCACCTTGCTGCTGGTATAGCTCGGCGGCCGTTTCAAAATCGAGTGCCGCACTGTTAATGTCGTCCCAGGCTTCGTAGACGATTCCCCGACAGAGGTAGGCGTCTGCGTCGTCGGGATCGATGCTGAGAACGTGGTTGTAGTCGTCGATGGCTTCGCCGTACAGCCCTTGGTCGGCGTAGGCGTTCCCGCGATTGAAATAGGCGTTGACTTCGTTGGGATCGAGTTGAATCGCGCGGTTGAAATCTGCGATCGCCTCGCGATAGCGTTCTTGGGCGTAGTAGGCTAAACCGCGATTCGTGTAAGCCTCTGCTAAGTTGGGATCGAGTCGCAGGGCTTGGTTGTAATCTGAAATGGCTTCTCGATACTGATTTTGGTTGTAGTACGCTAAGCCTCGGTTGTAGTAGGCGATCGCAGAGGTCGAATCCAAGCGAATCGCTCGATTGTAGTCGTCGATCGCCGCACGATACTCGCCACGACGCCGGTAGGCGATCGCACGGTTGATATAGGCGTTGGCACTATCGGGGTTGAGTGTAATGGCGCGGTCGAAACTGGCGATCGCAGCTTCGTACTCACCTCGAGCGGAATATTGTAAACCCCGGTCGATTAACTCTGTGGCCGAACGTTGCGCGATCGTCTGTACTTCTACGGAGGTAAGCACGATCTCAGATCGAACAGTTTCCGTAGTTACTAAGACGAGGAAACTGGCAAGTAGAGTCGCCGATAGATGTTTTAAACGCCAAACTTGCCGTTCCCGATGGGGGAAACGTAATGAGGTGTCCATCGAAATTTATAGGGTTCGTGGTTTGAGGTGGCTCAAGACTTTATATCCTAGTTTATTACACAGAACCCATCTGGTCTCGATCGGTTTTTGCGGATTTCGCAATTGCTTGAAGACTTAAATTCCGTAAACGTACTTCAGCATTCTTGAGGGGAAGTTTGCAAAAACTTCATGGGTAAATTCACCGAACAGTCATCTTCAAACGTCGAGCCAGACCGAATCGGGCGACATCCGTAAAATAACGGAGAAACAGAGGGATGCTGATGGTGTCAAACGGTCGATTTTCGAGCGATATTGCGATCGCATCGGGTTAAAACGATCGCATCGTTGGAAAGAGATGGAACCCGTTACCGGTTTAGCAATCGCGGGGCGATGACGTGATGAGAGACGCTGTAGTGTCGGGCAGCATCTCTCATCGGGCGAGTTAAGAGAGGGGAATCGATTAAGTGTAGTACGCGATCGCTGGCGACTGGCGTGACCCCCAACGCTTCGACAATCCGATCGGCCACTGCCTTCGCCAATCGAGGGGGGACGGAGTTACCGATTTGTCGGAAACCGTGCCATTTCGTGGCGTGGAAGCGAAACCAGTCGGGATAACTGTGCAATCGTGCCGCCTCGCGGACGGTAATGCAGCGGGGAAACGTCGGATGGATCGGACGGGGCGAGGTAAACGCGCCGCGACTGCTGGGGGTTCCCGCTCTCAACGTGTTACAGATCCCGTTGGGATCGAGTCGCAGAAAGCGGCTGATGGGTTCGACTTTGCCCGGTTTAGTTTGGTTAAACCGCTCGATCGAGGTGGCGTTGTGTCGGGTGCGCCAACTTCCCGTCAAACGGTGGCGATCGTAGTGTCGGAGAGCGGCGTAATCGTTCGGTTCGATCGCCAACCCCCGTAAAATCGCCCCGTACTCGCTGGGTTCGCCGAATTCTGCCTCGACCGAATCTCCCTTCAGTAGTTCGTCGTACTGCTCGATTTCGGGCAAGTCTTGTAACGCGTCTGCCACGGTGGGAGAGAGGGGAAGAGAACTGAGTTTTTGGGCGGGTTTCCCGTTGGCTGGGCGCGTTTGAGGTTCGGGATAGACAGGAGGCGCAACGTCGTCGCGGTAGCCTAATAGAAACAACCGCTCGCGATTTTGGGGAACGCCGTAATGAGAAGCGTTGAGAATGCGGTAAGGGGTGACGACGGTATAGCCGCAAGCCTCGAACTTCTCGATAACGATATCGACACCGCGTTTGTGTTTGCCGACGGCCATGCCTTTGACGTTTTCCAGAACAAAGTACTTCGGCCGTAACTGCGACACGAGACGAACGAAGTGAAATACGAGATTGTTGCGAGGATCGTCGAGGAGGCGTTTGCCCATGAGGGAAAATCCCTGACAGGGCGGTCCGCCGAAGATCGCGTCAAACTCGTCCGTGCGGGCAGCTTGGCGAATATCGTCGCCCTCTACGTCAGCGACGTTCCGACAGAGAACCGGCGTCTCGGGAAAGTTATACTCGTGAACGGCGCAGTGAATCGGGTCGAGTTCGACGGCAGCTCGCACGTCAAATCCCGCCTGCTCGAAGCCGAGGCTCATTCCACCTGCCCCAGCAAACAGATCGATCGCTATCGGTCGCACCATGTTCTCTCGTGAAGGACTCCGCTTTTCGATAAAGCGAACGGTCGAGTTTCCATTGTACTCAGGGGATTAACGCCTGTCGATCGTTTGGATGGCGTTTTCTGGGTTCGAGTTTAGAGCGACGGTAGGGTGGGCTGGGTAGAGGGGGAACGAGGGAAAGGGGGAAACTCGGGTTAAGTCGAGCTTTCTGCGCTGTCTGAGGCGTATTCTTGCAAAAGGTCTAAGGAAACAACCTCGAGAGCGTTTTCGTGAGTCGAAGCCAGCACCACTGGCGGCGCAACTCCGGCCTCGAGGGCTTCTTTCCACCGCAAGGCGCACAAACACCAGCGATCGCCCGGTTTTAACCCCGGAAAGTGAAACGCCGGAACGGGCGTACTGAGGTCGTTTCCTTGCGCTTTGGTATAGTCGAGGAATTCGGCGGTGACTTCGGCACAGATGACGTGAGATCCAAAGTCTTGGGGGCTGGTGTTGCAAAATCCATCGCGATAAAATCCCGTGCGTGGGGAAAAGCAGCAGGGATCTAAGCGTTGTCCGAGGACGTTTTTCGTTTTTTCCACGATCGACGATCTCCTGTGGTGGTCTTTGAGAATTATGGCAAACTCAGCCGGGAAGGGAAACGGCGATCGCATGATGTTTCTCTGTAGCTCCGTCTCTGGAGATCTCTCAGTAGCAGTTTGGCATCTCGTTTAAATCCTGATTTACATTTTTTGTTTTTTATGGTATAAAACTTTGTCTTGCTCAGGAGTAAATTTCGAGCGGGTTTTCGCAAAATTCAAAAGTTATTGAAAGGATTCACAGTTGAAGAAAGACGAGCAATTTATTTGTCGCGAAATCCACCACAATCGGATTTTAGTTTTGTTGAATATTGTTTTGAAGACGACTCAAAAGAGCTGAAAAAAGTAGCGATCGCAATTCGTGAGTCTATCGCTCAGCTTGGAGGCGTCGATCGCCAATTTATTCGTGCCGAGTCATCTTTTGAAGAACTGGTAATACTTCCATTCTGGAAAAATATCGGAGATATTGGCTTTTATACTGAAGATTTTATCGAAGCGGTCGAACGAAAGTTAGGTGTTGAATTTACACAAGAACAACTGAGAAAGGCTTCGGTTCGAGATCCCGACTTGAATACAGACATGGCGATCGCTGAATTTGTTCGAGATTTTTATGACTGGTATCGTTTAAGTAAATTTGTCTGAGAAAACGATCTAAAAACAATATAATATTAAATTTCATAAATTTAAATACATAAATTTCAGGCAAAAAAAATAAAGAAAATTGTTTAATTTTTAATCTTTATAAAATTTACGCAGTTCGACCGAAATTACACGCAATGAAGAGGTCGGTGGGCATTGCCCACCCTACTAAATGAAGAGGTCGGTGGGCATTGCCCACCCTGCAAATAGCTCGACAAGCATTAAATAGCTGCGATCGAAATTTTCATTCCGACAACGACCAAAGAGAGTCATACAGAATCTGAATTTCAAACAGTGGTTTTGCCGATCGCGACAAACCCTTCTATCCCCCCAACCCCCCTTTGAAAGGGGGGCTAAGGGGGGATGTGGTGAACACTTCTTACAACCCGACTTATCGAAAACGGATTCCGGAACGTCCCATCATCTCCTCACCACCTCACCTCATCTCAACGCGAGTGCGGTATTCTAGATCGGGTCTGTGTATAATGAAAAGTTTTCAGTAAGCGTTCCATGACCTCCTCTGTTTCTGCTGAAGCCCGAACGATTCGCATCGGTTCTCGAAAAAGCCAACTGGCACTCGTTCAAACTCACTGGGTACGCGATCGCCTGCAAGAGAGTTACCCCGATCGCAAGTTTGAAATCCACACCATGAGTACCCAGGGGGACAAAATTCTCGATGTCGCCTTGGCGAAAATCGGCGATAAGGGACTGTTTACCAAAGAACTGGAAGTGGGAATGCTGGCTGGCGAGACAGATTTCGCCGTTCACTCCCTCAAAGATTTACCGACGAATCTTCCTGAAGGGTTGATGCTGGGATGTGTCACGGAACGGGAAAACCCCGCCGACGCCCTCGTGGTTCACGAAAAACACAAAGACAAACAACTCGAAACCCTTCCCGAAGGCGCGGTGGTCGGAACCTCATCCTTGCGTCGGTTGGCTCAACTGCGCCACCATTACCCCCACTTAGAGTTTAAAGACATTCGGGGCAACCTCAACACCCGTCTGGCGAAACTCGACGAAGGAAATTACGATGCCATTATCCTCGCTGTGGCGGGATTGCAACGGCTCGGTATGGGCGATCGCATCCATCAAGCGATTCCCGCTGAGGTGTCGTTACACGCTGTCGGACAAGGGGCGTTGGGGATCGAATGTCGCGAAGGGGATACTGAGATTTTAGAACTCCTCAAAGCGATCGAAGACGTGCCGACAACCCAACGCTGTCTCGCCGAACGTGCCTTTTTACGGAGTCTCGAAGGGGGTTGTCAGGTTCCCATCGGCGTGAATACCTCCATCGAAGGCGATCGCTTGACGTTAACAGGAATGGTAGCCAGTATCGACGGCCAGCAACTCGTCAAAGACACGGTTTCGGGAAACACCGCCGACGCGGAAACCCTAGGTGTGACGCTGGCGAACCGTTTGCGGGAACAAGGCGCAACGGAAATCCTCGAAGTCATTTTCCGCGAAATCGCCCGCTAGGGAAGAGGGGAAGCCGGGGAGCCGGGACAAGGAAGAAACTGTCAACAGTCTTCACTGTTCGCTGCTCATTGTAAAAGGTTGGTGACTGTTCCCATCTCTCCGCCAACGAAAGCTATCGTAGGAGAGGTGGGAATTTGTTGTGCTGATATGTCCTCATCTGCCGATCGAGCTAAATCGGGTGAAACGTCGCGATCGCTGTTAAAGAAAGGTTTGGCTAGCCTCAAACGCAAGCAGTACGACACGGCGATCGCTCAGTTACAAAAAGTTTGCCAAATTTCCAAGTCCCCGAAAAATATTTGTCAGGCGCAGATGGGACTCGTCAACGCCTACGCGAACTGTCGTCGCCCTCGAGAGGCGATCTCACTCTCTCGTCAACTCTGCCAAACCCCAAACCCCAAAGTCCAGCAGTGGGCGCAACAAACCCTCGAAGTATTACTCAAACGATTTCCCGACGCCGACGAACCGGAATCTTTAGGATTCGAGCCGTTTGACAACTCGGAAAACCCGGAATCCACACCCCGCGAATTGGGATTCGAGCCGTTTGACAACCCGAACAACCCGAACTCGACTCCTGGCGAACTGGGATTCGAGCCGCTCGAAACGGCTTCGTCGTCGCCGACTTTCCCCGTCGCCGCATCTCGGGAAATCGCCTATGTTCCCGAAGAAATCTCTCCACCACCGCCACCTCCAGGCTCCCCCAAAACACGCCCCTCCCGAGACGCGTCTCCAGACACCTCGACAACTCCATCCCGTCAGACACCGCAGACGGAATCGCCAGAAACGCCCCCGACGCCAAACGAACCTCCGACAACTTGGCAAGAACGCAACGCACCGAGAGCCGTCAATTGGAAGCCGCTGAAATCTACGAATTTGGCACAGTTGCGTTGGCTAGAATTCGCGACAGTTCTGGCGACATTTCTGTTGTTGTGCTTGCTACTCCACGGATTGAAAACGTATAACGAACGAAATTCTCGTTCGTTATACGTTTTCAATTTGGCGTCCGATACAAGCGTTTTACGGAAACCATACTGGAAAAATTGCCGGGTTTTTGGTGGTGCTGTTTGCGGTGTCTCCCTGGCTGTTAGACGGGTTGTTGCGGTTTGGGTACGGGTGCAAACCGTTTTCTCTGAGCAAGCTCAAGAAATTCAGTCCCGAAGCGGCGCAGTCGGTGCGTCAGTTTTGTAAAACCCGTCAGTTACCGATTCCTGAATTTCGCCTGCTACCCGAGACGGCTCCGATTGTTTTCGCTTACGGTCATTTGCCGAAAACGGCTCGCATCGTCGTTAGTCAGGGACTGCTCGATCGCCTGTCAGATGACGAAATCGCGGCGTTAGTCATGGCGCAAGCGATCCGACTCGATCGCGGCAATTTGACGGGGGATTTGGCGGTTATGTCGGGGCTGGTGGCACTGTTACAGCTTCCCTATACCCTCTATTGGCAAGGATCGCGGTTGGGGGATTGGTTGCGACAGCACCAACAGAGCGATCGCGATCGCCTCCCGTTATGGATTCTCTGGGGAACGGGGTTCTGGGGTGTGGCGACTGTTTCGACGCTAGCTTACGGCTTGTTTGAGTTGTTGCGATATCCTTTACTGGCGCTGTCTCGTCGCTGTCAAACGGCGAGCGATACGGATGTTGTCAACGTCACGGGAAATCCCAACGGCTTGACTCGCGCCTTGCTGTCGCTGTCGGTGGGAATGTCGCGACACCTCGCCTCTTGCCCAGATATCGTTTATCTCTATGAAGGATGGGAGATGTTAGCCCCGTTGGGAACGTCACAAGCTCGGTTTCTCGGAAGTTTGTATCCTCAGATTTCTCCAGAGTCGGCGTTGGCGTGGGATGTCAAAAATCCTTACAGTCACTGGTTCGCCCTCAACAGCAGCCATCCGTTATTGGGAAAACGGCTGTATCGACTGACGCGCATCGCTCAGTTTTGGGAGTTAGAGACGCAGTTACAGTGGGGCGACGCGACGCCGCTCGAACCGACACGCCGACTTCAGACACTGCTTCCGTTACAGGGTGCGCCGTTTCTCGGAACCGCGATCGCCGTGGGGTTAGCATTGGTTCCGGTGGCGATCGGTTGGGTAGACAACCTGTTCGACGTGGGAGTCGTGGCCTGGGTGTACGAGGATCGTTGGTGGTTGCTGGGAGGCTTGGCCATGACGGGGTTTTCTCTCGGAACGTTCTTACGCGTTAACGCATATTTTCCCGATTTGAAACCCTCTCGTCTCGATCTGTCTCCCAATTGGCGACAGTGGTTTTCCGACGGGCGATCGATTCCGACTCAAAGTCGGTTGGTGAAGGTTTCTGGGCAACTCGTCGGTCGATCGGGGACGGGAAATTGGCTCGGTCAAGATTTGACGTTGCACACGGACGACGGAGCGATTCGGTTGCACTATTGCACGCGGTTTGGCAGTTTGGGGAATTTTTTACCGCAACCGGTGCGCCCGGTCGATTGTCTCGATCGCGCGGTGACGGTGACGGGATGGTTCCGTCGCGGTGCGGTGCCTTGGATCGATATCGATACGCTACAAACGCCGAAGGGGAAAACCAGTCCCGACGGCCATCCGATTCGCTCGACGATCGTCGCCGTGTTGATGGCCGTGTGGGGCGCGTATCTGCTCGTTCGCGGTGGGTTGTGATGGGGCGATTTGCCTTACTATCTCTTCTTTGTTACATTTAGTAACGTTTGCAATCACGCTTTGACAGAAATCTTAGAGTTGCTATTGCCAAAAGATACGCCGCTTGCGTATGATACTTAACCGCTTTGTTTGGAGTCCTCGGTCAAACCCCGGCCTTCAATTTTTAGGGAAAACGATCGGCTCGCGCGTCGGGCGTCTGGCTCGATTTGGCGTTGGGACTGTGATACCGTAGAGGAGGGTTTGCTTAGGTTCGAGCAAACTGCGCTATCGAACAAACAAGCGACATCGATCGTTTAGGAGATTTTAATTCGCGATCGCTCGATCGGTAAGGAACAGACGCCATTTGCCAAGTCGCGCGTTTTGCAAGTCTAAGATGAGTCTTTGGGTTTGACAGGTTCGCTGACTCCGATGCACTCGGGGGTTCGGTCTTCAAATCTCAAGACATCGACCAGATTCGATCGCAGTTTGTTTACTCGTTTAGTGTACCGATGCAGCCTTTGGGCCTCACGCATGACTGAAGTTTTACGCTACAAAATCCTTGCCAGACAGGTTTCTTTACAGAAAACAGATTGCGATCGCGCGGGTTTCGTTCGTTCGAGTCGGTCTTGGAAGTGGCGCGACTCGTCGAGACGCACGGTCTGCTGCGTTGAGGAAGATCGAGGTTTGACACGGGTAAAACCCCACGACCCGAACGGTTTCCAAACGAGCGATCGCGTTTTTTAAAGTTGTTAAATATCTCTCTAACTCTGGAGGTTTACATTCATGTCTATCCGTCTTTACGTTGGTAACTTGCCCAAAGAAGTCGAGCGTCAAGAACTGCAAGACTTTTTCAAAGATGCGGGCGAAATGCTGTCCGTTAAAGTCATCACCGACCGGAAAACGGGCAAATGTCGCGGTTTCGGTTTCGTCACGGTTAAAAACGACGAACAAGCCGATCGCATCATCGAAGCCTACAACGGCAACGAGTTCAAAGACAGCCAGATCAAAATCGAGAAAGCCTTGCCTCGTAAGAAAGGTAAGGAAGGTTCCGAAGCGCCTGCGGCCTCGTCTTCTAGCGGTGGCGGCGGAAAATCTAGCCGTCGCAGCAATCGCTCTCGCAGCAGTAGCCCTAGCTCCGATTCGGGTTCGGCACAACCCGATCCCCGTTGGGCGGACGAACTGGCGAAACTCAAACAAATGCTCGCTACCCAAACCACGAACTCCTAGTTCGTTTGTTGGCATCGAGGTTGCCTCGATAACGATACCAGGTCGCTCTCGGCCTGGTTTTTTCAGTTTTTGAGGATCGCTCGCGGCCGCGACTTTTCGCAAACTCTATGACCGTCAAGACATATGGCTTCGATTTGGAATCAGGTCACGTTATCGGATTGGTCGCCTCGAGCATGGCAGGGGGCGAGTTATACCTATCGTCTCCTGTTCGGTTCGCTGCAACACTGGCGATCGAGCAGTTGGTTGATGCAGCAGGCCGAACCCATCGGGGCGATTTTGCTGAGCGTTTTGTTCGCTTTGGCCCCGTTCGTTTCGACGACGCTCATCGGCGTGTTGTTGGTCGCTTGTGCGGCGTTTCTGCTGTTACTGCTGCTCTCCGACGACGCCCAAATCGGCATTACCCCCATTCACCTCCTCGTCGCTTTGTACTGGGGCGTCGCCACCGTGGCCACGACGCTATCTCCCGTGCGTCAAGCGGCGTTTGGGGGATGGGTGAAACTGACGCTATACCTGCTGCTATTTGCCCTGTGCGCCCGCATCTTGCGATCGCGATCGCTTCGCAATTGGGTCGTCGGCGTTTACCTCCACGTCGCCCTCGCCGTCAGCGTTTACGGTTTGTATCAGTACCGCATCGGCGTCGATCCTCTGGCCACCTGGACGGATACTTCCTCGACGACAGCAGAGGCTACCCGCATTTACAGCTATTTGGGTAATCCCAACCTGCTGGCAGGATATCTCATTCCCGCTGTCGCCTTCAGTCTGGCAGCGGTGTTTGTATGGCAACGCTGGACGGCGAAAGCTTTGGCGGTCACAATGCTGGCAGTGAATTCGACGGCGTTGGTGTTGACCCTCAGTCGCGGCGGGTGGATTGGCTTTGTGGCCGCACTGTTCGTTTTTGCGCTGTTGTTGGTGAATTGGTGGAGCGATCGCCTCCCGCAACAATGGCGAAAATGGGCGATTCCCACGGTGTTAGGGGCGTCGGTGTTGGTGGTGGGTTTGGCGGTGGTGTCGGTTCCTACCCTGCGCGATCGCGCGGCGAGTATTTTCGCCGGACGGGAAGACAGCAGCAATAATTTTCGTCTCAACGTGTGGGCGGCGGTGGTCGATATGATTCGCGATCGCCCCCTCATCGGAATCGGCCCCGGTAACGATGCCTTCAACAAGGTTTATCCGCTGTTTATGCGCCCGAAATATACGGCGTTGAGTGCCTACTCGGTACTGTTAGAAATTACCGTCGAAACGGGATTTATCGGTTTGTTCTGTTTTCTGTGGCTGTTACTCGTCACCGTCAATCGTGGCATTGTCGAACTCCAGCGATTGCGCCAAACTCGAGAGCGATCGGGGTTCTGGCTGATGGCGTCTCTGGCGACGATGGCGGGATTTATGGCACACGGTCTGTTCGATACGGTGTGGTATCGCCCGCAAATTAATATTCTCTGGTGGCTATCCGTGGCGATCGTTGCTAGTTTTTATGCTGAAGCGAAGGACAAAGCGCAAATCCTCGAGAATTAAGCACGAAAATCACCACATTTTTCAGCCCAGTATTTCCAACATACTGGGCTTTTTTTGTATATTTTTAAAGCTTGTTTTTATACGGAATCTGTTTTTGACAAGCTAGGTTTCAAAAACGGATTCTGTATCATTGATTATTTAAAAAAAATCAAAAAAAGGTTAACAAAAAATAGTCGATCGCGCATCCTTTTGTAACTTTACATTTACGATTATACTTTTACAATCAATACAAAATACTTCGGTATTTAAAGTCTCACTCTTTCTTACTATGTCACCCTTAGACTACTACAACGTAGACGTTCTCGTGGTCGGCGGAGGTACGGGCGGAACGGCCGCCGCCATTCAGGCCGCCCGACGCGGTGCGAACACGCTCCTGGTTAGCGATCGCTCTTGGATAGGCGGAATGCTGACCGCAGCAGGCGTCTGCGCCCCGGACGGCAACGAACTGCACGCCTTTCAAACCGGACTGTGGGGAGCGTTTTTACGGGAACTTCGCCAGCGGCAACCGGGCGGACTCGATAACGCCTGGGTGAGTTTCTTTACCTTCGACCCTCGCATCGGCGAACGTATTTTTCAAGATTGGGTAAAGAAACTACCGAACTTGCATTGGATTTCCGGACGCGTTCCCCAAGAAGTCCGACGAGAGGGCGATCGCGTTTTTGGCGTGCGGTTTGAAGATTTCAGCGTCGAAGCCAAAATCGTCCTCGACGGCACCGAACTCGGCGATCTCCTCGAACTTGGCGAAATCCCGTATCGTTGGGGATGGGAAACCCGAGCGGAATTCGACGAACCGAGCGCTCCAGAAACCCTCGACGAACAGTTTCAACGATATCCCGTCCAAGCGATAACTTGGGTCGCGATTTTACAAGATTTCGGAAAAGGCAATACCGCCCCCGAAATTCACGCGCCCCCCCTCGATACCCCCGATCGCTTCGTCGGTGCGTGGACGGATTACGGCGTCAAGAAATTTCTCCGGTACGGACGGTTGCCCGGAAAACGCTTTATGCTCAACTGGCCCCATCGCGGCAACGATTACGGCGAGGGGTTAAATCGCTTGGTAGAGTCCACCGAGGCGAGAGCGGCGTGTTTGCAAGAGGCGAAATGGCGATCGCAAAGTTTCGCGCGGTTCCTACAACGGCAACTCGGACGGCGGTATGGCTGCGCGGGAGGCATTTTCCCCCACGAAGAATCGGGACTGGCACTCCATCCCTATTTCCGAGAAAGTCGCCGCCTAGTGGGAGCCGTAACGGTACGGGAACAGGACGTATTGCCCATGCCGGGGGGAACGGTGGCCCCCCTACCCCTGTGGGACGATGCCGTGGAATCTGTGGCGGTGGGTAACTATGCCAACGACCATCACTATACCGATCGGACGTTTCCCGTGGTCTCGAAAACCCTGCGTTGGGGCGGACGGGTGACGGGAACGCCGTTTTCGCTCCCCTATCGCTGTTTGATTCCGGCAGAGATCGACGGACTGTTAGCCTGCGAGAAGAATATTTCCGTATCTCATATTGCCAACGGTTGCACGCGCTTACAGCCGGTTGTCATGGGTATCGGACAGGCGGCGGGAATGGCAGCAGCCCTCTGCATCGAACGGGACTGCCAGCCGAGGGAACTGCCGGTACGAGCGTTGCAAGAGGCGTTGTTGGACGATGCAGCGGCGGCGGCGTCGGTGGTTCCGCTGTTCGATAGTCTTCCCGATCGCCCGGATTGGCGACATTGGCAAGAATACTATCTCGATCGCCCGGATACGTACCCCCTCAACGGGCGATCGCCCAACACTCCGGCATCGGCACCGATTCCCAAGGACGGACACGCTTTTTCGGGAGAGTTTCGCTGTCACGGAACCCAAGATTACGAACTGATAACACCAGACGGCTCTTGGCGGGTGGTGACGTTACACCCGACGATCGATCGTGCGTTGCAAACCTATCCCGACCGACGACCGATTTCGGGATGGGGACGGTTCAACGTTGCCGGGAATTGGTTGCTCGTCGAATCGATTGCCGATCGCTGACGGGGCGATGTCCATAAAAATTCTAACCGGTCGCTTCAGATCGTCCTGACGCCATATTCGGAGACCTGTAACAGGGAACAGAACACCTGAAACAGATTCTCCAAATATGCGTATTTCTCTTTTACTTTCTGCGCTTCTACTCGGTTTTGTTTGGAATTCTGCCCAACCTCAAAGCCGTCTGTCTGAAGAGACGGTCAGCCGTGCCTTCCTCTCGGCACAAACTGAACAGAAAGACGATCTCGCACCGCATCGGGGAAGTGGCCGTCGTCGCTTGCGCGAAGACGTTCCTAGCTCGATCTTGGGAGAATCTCTGTTCCGGGTTGACGATCGCCAACAAGTTTGAGAAGTGGGTGACAGTTGATGGCGATCGCGAATGTCGAGATTCACGATTCGAGATGCACTATTGGGGTGAACTACCGCATCGTAACTTGCACTGAATTCACGGTGACTTCAGTTGAATGAAAATACAGTAACAGCAGTCTTAAAAACGCACATAAGAACGATAGAACCCCAGTACGATCGCACTGGGGTTCTGTTTCGAGAATTCAAATTAAAGGGTCTGGCTCGGTCGCGAGCAGTCCGTGACGTTTATACCGAAACGGTCGCTTCTGTGAAGTTGGGAATCGAGTTCCGCAGGCGATCGCCGTACAAATCGAGAGCGTTTCCAGCCAACAACCGCGCCAAATGGTCGCGATCGTAGTCCGTCACAGTGGCAGCGTCTTTTACGCAATCGTGCAACACGCCGTCCCAATGTCCGTAATCACCGGAGAAGCAAGCGATACGTTTGCCGAGTTCGCCGAGTCCTTGCACCAAATAGGCCGGGCCGGGATCGTCGGATTCAAAGGTCACGTAAACCTGACCGCGCTCGAAATATTCCATCGGATCGCGGTGACGCAAGTTGTAATGTTCGTACAGGCTTTCGTCTTCGATTTTCTTGGGATCTTTATCCCGCGTCCACAACATATCGAAGAGGTTCTTCACCTGGCTGATAATGTTGACGCTGTTGTTGCCCCGTTCCTGCACCATCAGTTGAGTGACGTCCTTGAGCGACGGACGGTAGGGGTTTTTGGGGTCGAAGTCGCGAATGCGTTTTTCCCAATGTTCGTGGAAGGAGTGCGCCAAGTCGGGAACCCAACCGCAGCCACCTTCGACGAAGCCGACGCGCAGAGTGGGGAACTTCTCAAACGCACCGTCGAACACCATTCGCGCCATGGCCATTTGCTGCTGGTTGCGCTGGACGAAAATGTGGTTGAGAACGAAGGTTTCCATGTGGTCGGCGATGCCTCCAATCATGTCGGAACCGGGACCGCCGTGCAAGCCGAGGGCGATGTTTAAGTCAACGGCGGCTTGCAGGATGGGGTAGAAATCCGGGTGGCTGATATGTTTGCAGGAGCGGATTTCGGGGAATGCGTTCGGAGCCGCCGGGTGGGGAATCGGCATATTGGGGGAGGTGGCGACGCCGACCATTCCCAGTTCGTTGACGCAGCGGTGCATTTCTTTGACCGCTTCTTCGACGTCTTGTAGGGGAACGACGCCGATGGGTTTGAGGCGATCGCTCCAAGGACGGCAATCGTCGGCCATGTAATTGTTATAAGCTTTACACAGCGCGACGGCCAGGTCTTTGTCGAAGATACTGGAGAAGGTCAGGTTGAAGGTTCCGTAGATGACGTGAATGTCGATCCCTTCTTTGTCCATGTCTTCGATGCGGCGAGAGTTGAACATCGCACCGAGGGTGGTGTCGGGGTGCAGGTTGCGGAAGCCCCCTTTCCCGAAACCTTGGGGTTTGGGGAAAATGCGAACGAAATCGGGTTTTCCGGTTTCCGGGTTGGTGTCTACTACTTTTGCCCGTTGGTCGCCGAGGCTATCGACAATCATACCGATGCGATCGCGGTATTCCGGCTCGACGTAATCGCGCAAGATGAGCGGGTTTTCGACTTTGTGCGCGTCGGCGTCAATGACTAACAATCCGTCGTACATGAATGATTCCTTGGTATGGGATGAAAGATTTAAAATGAATCCGAAAAAATCGCTGTCTTTGCCAAATTGAGGACTTTTCAAAGAAAGCTGCCTCTGAAGATAACGAATTTTTCACGCGAGAACAAGTTGGATTTGTCGAATTCTCAATTTGAGGTTGTGTTTCCTTCAAACGAGAAGGTTTCGATCGCAAATTTGCGATCGAACGGGCGATCGAAAGAGGTGTTTGAGTCTGAAATCTAACTTAAACGGTATGGCGATCGCTGATTTTTTTAGAGTTGAATTTGGATTTAGCGTCGAAGTTAGCTGAGATTTCGAGACTAAGATTTTGCTAAAATTTGACGCAGTCCGAACCAGTTTTCAAACGACCATGCAAACGACGCTAAAATCGTAATGCCAGGATATTTAAAAAAGGCAGGTTTGTTTTTTTCAAACACTGCGTGTCCGCCCCAAGCGAAAATTTGGCTGAGAACCAAGCAAAACACGCTGATTTTCCAATTGGAAAATAACATCACGATAGCCGTAATCGCCAAAATATTCGTGGTGTGATGTAATGCTTGGTTGATTGGATGTTGGTGAGAGGCGATGAAGTGTTCCTTCGCGTCTTGAAACAGGCTCATCGGTGAATACTCCTTGACAGCAAACCGTCCAGTTTCCTGACAAGATAGCATCGATTTGACCCTTCATCGCCAGATCGATCGTAAATTTCTAAATTCGGAGATCTAAAGTAGGAGACGATCGAGAATCTGTCACACTCGAGAAACGTTACCACCAACGAAGCTGTAAGTAACTCCCTTGAGGCTGGTTGTGTTCCTCTTCTGCGAAGCAGTCTACTTTTTTATACGTCCCGAAAACGTAATCCCACCAATCGACAGCTAATCCAAAATTATGCTCCCACATCTGATATTTGTGGTGAGCGTAGTGAACGGGCATGGACATCCAAAAGCATTTTTTTGGATTTTCGTGTTGGAGTTGGTGGGCGTAGGCTGAAAACGCGGCGTAAACCAGCGCACCGACGAACCAACCCGTCCCGACTTCTACGGAAATCAGGAACGGCGCGAGCATGGCGATAAAGCTGCCTTTGACGTAATCGCGAAATTCCCAAATTACGCCTTGTCCTTCGTTACGGCGATGGTGGTCGCGGTGTCGCTCTCCGAATTTCGCCCACTTGTGCATGAAGCGATGCACCCAATACTCGACAAAACTCGAAAAGATAAATGCAACGAGACCAACGGCGATCGCAATCCACATAGACGGATACTCCCCCACAAATTCGTTGATGGTTATTTAACCACTTATACTGAATCGATCGTCTCAGAATGTCAACCGAAACGTTCCGTTTTCGCTATTGTAGCGATTCTGTCTTGGGTTGAAGGAGGGGGACTTTTACAGTGAAGAGGGAAGAGGGAAGAGTGAAGAGTGAAGAGTAACGGGGACAAGGGGACAAGGAAGAAACTGTTAACTGTTCACTGTTCACGCTCCAAAGGTGCGTGACGCGGTAGGCCAACATTGACTGGATTTCAGCCACATTTTCCGGCCGCGTCACACACCCTACGGACTGAAAACTGTCTTCACTGGCGACGGGCGACGGGTGACGGGTGACGGGTGACGGGTGACTGAAACACTGTTCACTGCTCACTGTTCACGCTCCAAAGGTGCGTGACGCGGTAGGCCAACATTGACTGGATTTCAGCCACATTTTCCGGCCGCGTCACGCACCCTACCACTTCACGGGTGACGGGTGACGGGTGACTGAAACGCTACCAAGCGTTACCGATGTTGGTGAACGCCGACCAGTAGTAAGGATGCGATAAATCAAGGGTTCCCTCCTCGGGCAGTTCGGAAAATATCAAGGTTCCTGGGGGATGAAGTCCGCTTACTTCGGGAGGTTCGACGCGCAACTGTCCGCGAATCGCCGCCAGTTGCGCTTGTCGCAGCGCTTCGGTTTTCGTCGGAGCGGTTTTCAACTGGGCGTAAAATTCTGACATGAGGGCGAGGGTTCCGCGATCGCTGACCGGCCACAAGGTCGCGATAACAGACGGAATCCCCGATCGCACGGCAATTCCAGCAAATCCCATTTCCGCCTCAGCATCGCCCCGTGCCGTCTGACAGGCGCTGAGAACCAGCAGTTCTACGGCGGGCGTTTGCCATTGAATTTGAGGCATTCGATCGAGCGACAGTCGGTCTTGCCAAAATTGAATGTACGACTGACTCGGTTCGCCGGGAACGAAGGCGGCGTGAGTTGCCAGGTGAACGATCGCGTAGTCGCCGTTTTGTCGCTGCTGTTGCAGGTTGTCGAGGGTAAAGTCCTGGTTGAGAAACGCCGCACCAGGCCACAGTCGCGGCACGATCGACGCCAGTTCGATGGGAACTGCGGGAAGAGGAGGCGAGTCGTCGAACTGCGAAGCCCCCATGGCCAAAACCCGCTCGTTGCGTAAATCGGTCGGTTGGGCTTTGGTGAGGTTGAAACCGGGAATGCGGCCGAGGCTATACCGTTCGACGAGGAATTTTTCGCCGTCGTGGAGAGCGGCTAAAGGCATCGCCCGCAGTCCGCCGCCCAAGCAGAAAATCAGGGTTTCGATTTGCTGTCGTTCGAGGTGCGATCGCACGGGTTCGACGATCCAACTATGGAGTTGTCGGGCGAAGTCGAGATAGTCGTCGCTGCGTCGTCGGCGCGGGTTGACGATTTCCTCTTCAAATTGGCGAACGGTGGACACGAGAGTCTCGCGATCGACATCTGGCAACACCCGCCGTTGAGGAGGGGCGTTCGCGGTCACTAAAATCAGTTCGAGTTCGCTGTCCTGGGGGATGACGTACAGTACGGCCGAGTTTTGCCCGGTTTCGGTCGAAAGGCGATCGAGGGCGGCGGCCATGTCTTCGGCCGAAACGGCGCGATCGGTTAAGTTACTGCTGAAATAGGTTTCGTACTGGTTTTCCCAGTTTCCTTCAACGGTGTTCCAGCGTTCGATAACCGTTGGGTCGGCGGATTCCTGCGTCCGCCCTGGATTTGCAACAGCTAACACCGCACAAACGCTCAGAACGGCACTGAATTTCGATATCTGTGTTCTCATCGTCTCTCGACCGCTCGTCAACGCTCTAAATCTTGTCTCAACGATATCTCGTTTCCGCGATCGCCGTCACGAAAACTGACAGACAACCCTACGGGACGAGTTGGCCGTGTCGGTTTTTCGCGGTTCGCGGCCGGGGCGATCGCTTTCCCATAAAAAAGACTGATGCGAAGGGCTGGTCGTGCGAAAACGAGTGTTTCGCGGGGGCATCAGTCACAGTTTACGGTACGACTGAAAAGTTACGGGGTCGTAAAGCGGCGAACGGACTCGCGATAGGAGCTGGCTAGGGGGAACTTGATGCGAAACTGGGTTCCCACGCCGAGTTGACTGGAGACGGTAATTTCCCCCCCGTAGCGATGGGCGATGGTACAGGCGATCGAGAGTCCGAGTCCCGTTCCTCCTTGACGGCGCGATCGCGCTTTGTCCGCCCGCCAAAAGCGATCGAAAATTCGAGGCAAGTCTTCCGAAGCGATGCCGATACCGGTATCGACCACGCTCACGACGACTGAGGCAGTTTGACGCTGTATCGATACAGTCACGGTTCCCCCCTCGGGAGTGTACTGAACGGCGTTATCGATGAGGTTGCCGAACAGTCGCCGCAGGTGTCCGGCGTTGCCGCAGACTTCGACGTTCTCGATACTGGCGTCGGGATAGTGCAGTACGATCTCTTTTTGGGACGCCGCGATCGCCGCGCGATCGAGGGCATCTTCGACGATTTCGTCGATGGGAACGGGAAACAGTTCCATCGATTCGGGCATCGACGTATCGTCTATCCGCGCCAGCAGCAATAAGTCTTCGACCAGTTCCGACATCTGATCGGCGGCGCTGGCGATCGCGGCCACTTTTTTAATGTCGTTGGGGTGAATGCGTTCTGGGTGGCTTTGCATCACTGCCACGGAGGTTTTAATGGCGGTGAGAGGCGATCGCAGTTCGTGGGAGGCATCGGCCGTAAACTGTTTGAGGCGATCGAAACTGCGTTCGACGGGTTTGAGAGACTGCCGCGTCAGCCAGGTTCCCCCGATGGCCGTCAGTCCTAGCGCCACGAGACCGCCAATTCCCAAGCCCCAACGCAACCGTCGCAACTCCGCTTCGAGAATTGCCGTCGATTCGCTGGCTCGCACGTAGCCGATTAACGGACGTTTCCCGTTGAGATCTCCGTAGACGGGAATGGCGTACGACTTAACATAACTTTTGTGTTTTGTCAATCCATATTCGGGAACGTTGGCAGAAATATCCCAATCGGGAAATAAATTCCCTTCGCGAATCATCAACTGGCGGCGATCGTCAAACCACTCGACCCCTTGCGCGTCGGGCAAGGGATAGTCGGACGGCACGTCGAAGATACCTTCTTGGCGGTACTTTGCCATCAACTCCGACAAGTTTTCGGGCAAGTCGGGATCGTTGCTGTCGTATCCGTAACGTTTGTCTCGATGTTCTTCGTATTCGTGGCGGACGACTCCGAGGGTTCGGGCTGAGGTTTGTGCGAGTCGTTGTAAGTGATTGTCGAGTTGTTGGTGCAGTCGCCGCGCTAACAGGTGATAGATCGAAACGCCGGATATGCCTAAAATGGCAGTCATCACGACCAAATAGGACAGCAACAAGCGCGTCCCGATCGATTGAAACCGAGGATCGAACTGAGAGTTAAACTGGGGGTTCGAGGTTGGGGTTGAGTCGGTAGCCAAGGCCGTACAGGGTTTCGATGAGATCGTTGGGAGCGCCTGCAACTCGGAGTTTTTGACGCAGGCGTCTCATGTGAACTTTAATCGTGTCTTCGCCGGGAATGTCCCCTTCAAAGGACCACAGCCGTTCGAGAATGAGTTCTCGCGTTAAAACGCGCCTTTGATTGCGTAGGAACAGTTCGACTAACCCGTATTCTTTGGGGGTTAGGTTGAGGGGAACTTCGCCGTACCGGACTTGTAGGGTGCTGGGATCGAGTTGTAACTTTTCCCAGGTTAACAGGGGTGCGAGGGCAGTGCTGCCCCGACGCAACAAGGCGCGAATCCGAGCCAGCAGTTCCGGTAAGTCGAAGGGTTTGACGACGTAATCGTCTGCCCCCGCATCTAAGCCGATAACTTTGTCGCTGCTGCTGTCGCGGGCGGTGAGCATGAGAATGGGAGTGCGATCGCCGCGATCGCGCAACTTTCGACAGAGGGTAATTCCGTCGAGTTCCGGCAGCATTAAATCGAGGAGGATGAGATCGTAGTCGAAGGCTTCTGCTAAATCGAGACCCGATCGCCCGTCGGCGGCGGTTTCGACCACGTAATGGCGATCGCTGAGGGCTTCGGCCAAAGCACAAGCGATGCGATCGTCGTCTTCGACTAAGAGAATTTTCATTTCGGATAACAAGAGCGTTCTCTCAAGGTATCCCAAATTCTCCCAAACGGAGAAGGGGCGCAACGGGTGCGCCCTCGTCAATTACGGTGCAGTACAGTGCAGTTGTCACTGGGTTCAATGTGACAAACAAAAGTGACGATTTTGTTACGTTGTCAAAATTCAAGGTGTCTTCAGAAATGCGATCGAAAATCGCGCTATCTCGAACAGGTTGGGAATCGGATTTTGAGCAGAACCGTCGCGCATCCTACGATTCACCTGACGGTAGAATCGTAGGATGCGGCGGGCAACAGTGTACTATTATTGAATTAGCTGAGTACGGCACTATTACCCGCCAGAATAAGAACTCTGGAGTACCGGGTAGATACAAGACCTGCTCGGTAAGGTACAGCTGAACCTGTAAGTCCGGTATCGCCCGATTGTTAAAAGTAGGGAGCTGGTCAAAAGTTGGTATGGCATTGTCGATAATCACTTAAACTCACGAGCGGAAACGACTCGGAGTGCGGTCAAGGCCAAAGTTCCTGACCGTAGGCGAGAGCGCCGCCTATCTTGGACAACTGTAGCTGCTCCGTAGGGGAGAGTGCCAGACAAGGAAGCCGCGATTCTACTGCTTAGCAGTGAATCGTCGGAGCGTTCACATCGCCCAACTGTCATACAGCATCCTTTAAGCAGGATTTCAAAAAGCCTTCACCACATCCCCCCTTAGCCCCCTATCCCCCCTTCGCCCCCCTTTGAAAGGGGGGCGAAGG
>NZ_KB235960.1:0-4194 GCF_000332355.1 Baaleninema simplex PCC 7105 | reverse complement strand
GCCCCCCCATCCCCCCTTAGCCCCCTATCCCCCCTTCGCCCCCCTTTGAAAGGGGGGCGAAGGGGGGATGGTTGGGGGGATAGAGGGGCTTGTCGGGTCGATCGAAACCAGTATTTGAGTCCTCGACTCCGCTCGGACTCAACGCTGAGCGAAGTCGAAGCGAGCGAAGTCGAAGCGAGCGAAGTCGAAGCGAGCGAAGTCGAAGCGAGCGAAGTCGAAGCGAGCGAAGTCGAAGCGAGCGAAGTCGAAGCGAGCGAAGTCGAAGCGAGCGAAGTCGAAGCGAGCGAAGTCGAAGCGAGCGAAGTCGAAGCGAGCGAAGTCGAAGCGAGCGAAGTCGAAGCGAGCGAAGTCGAAGCGTTGGGATTCGGATTCCGTATCGATACTCAATTCACCAACTCCCCCGCTTCAGACAAAGCGTGCAAGCGACGGTACAACCCCTCACCCCGCAACAGTTCCTCGTGACTGCCAATTTCGGCGATACGTCCGTTGTCTAACACGATAATCTTGTCCGCGTCGCGAACGGTACTCAAGCGGTGAGCGATGACGATCGTCGTGCGAGTTCCAAAAATTGATTTCATTGCCAGTTGAATCGATCGCTCGGACTCGTAATCGAGGCTGGAAGTGGCTTCGTCGAACACGAGAACGTCGGGATTGACAATTAACGCTCGTGCGATGCCGATTCGTTGTCGCTGTCCCCCCGACAGCCGTACACCCCGTTCGCCGACGACGGTGTAGTATCCATTCGGAAGCTCGTCGATAAACTCGTCCACACGGGCAATTTCACAGGCGGATCGAACGCGTTCCCAAGAGGCTTGGGGGTTGCCGTAGATGAGATTGTCTAACAGAGTTCCGTTGAAAATATCGACCTCTTGGTGAACGATCGCCAATCGTCGCCGATATCGTGCGATATCGAGCGTTCGGATATCTTCGCCGTCGATCGAAATGCGTCCGCTGTCGGGTTCGAAATAGCGAAACAGTAGTTTGACGAGGGTTGATTTTCCCGATCCCGATCGCCCCACGAGAGCGACAGTTTGGTAGGGTTCGACGAGAAAGTCGATCGCTTGCAGTACCGGGCGATCGCTGTTGTAGCCAAACGTCACCGCATTAAATTCCAGTTTCCCCGTAAACCGATAGGGATTGTCGGACGGAAGTTCGGGAATTAAACTGGCGGCGTCTTTCCCAGACGGACGCTTCATAAACTCGTGAAATCGCACCATCGAGGTATATCGGCGTGCGAACACTTCGGCAATTACGCTGATGGGTTCGAGTTCGGAATAGGCGTAGCTCGCGACGGTAAAGGTCGTAATAAAATGTCCCAGCGAGATACTACCGCTAATAGTTCCCCAAAGGGTTAATACTAAAATGCCGAACAGAGACGATTGAATAACAGTTTTTTGCCAGGTTTCGAGAATGACGTACTGGCGATGAATGCGGTTGATAATGACTTTGTGTTCGCGCTCGAGTCGTTGATTTTGTCGTTTGAGTTCGTTCGCTTCAGTGGCAAAAGCTTTAACGGTTTTTATGTTGGTAATAATCTCAGAGGTACGACTTTCGGTATTCTCGATGTATCGCTCGATCCTTTCTTCTTGACGAACGATCGCTCGCAAATCTCGCAAACTAAACAGAAGAATTCCCGAAAACGAGGCAGCGAACGCCGCCGCAATCCACGGCTCGATCAGCCAAATGACGATAAAAATCCCCAGAACGCGCATTAACTTAGGGACGAGCTGTCCGGCAACTTCGGGATACGTCCAAGTATGGTTGGATAAACCTTTCGCGACTCGTCCGGCAATCCGACCGGGATTGTTTTCGTCGTAAAAATCGAGCGGTAAATTCAAAATTTGGGCGATAACTTTTCGAGAGTTATCGCGTCGAGCTTCGAGGGCGATCGCCCAGTGAAACCAACCGCTGACCCAGGGTTGAATCGGGGCGCGAACGACGGCAATAATAAAGATAATTGTTACTAAAACTGCCAGTTCGACGGTTTTTCCCTCGGTGACGCCGAACCCGTTCGCGACGGCGACTGTTAAGGGTTTGACGAGGGGATCGATCGGCTCTCCCGAGAGAACATTGAGAATTTGTCCGATGGCGTAGGGAACGGCGAGATCGATCGTTTCAAACAGTCCCGTTCCGACCGTACTCCACGTCGCCATCGACCAGTAGGGGCGGAAGTATCGAATAATATCCCGAAACGAAGCCATGATAATTCGGTAAGGCGATAACAGAAACGCCTCGCAGTGTAACACGGTTTATTACCAAAGTGCTACATCTAAAGTGCTTCCGTCGCGTCGAAGGTAAATTTCAAGAAGAACGCCACGGCCAAAACCCAACTGGCGATGGAGGTTTCGCGTACTTTCCCCTGAAACGCTTTCATGAGTGGATAACTGATAAATCCCACAGCTAACCCATCGGCGATCGAAAAACTCAGGGGCATCACTAAAATCGTCAAAAACGCCGGAATCGATTCGGCCGGATCGTCCCAACGGATCGATCGCACGTTCTGCGTCATCAACACTCCCACGACTAACAACGCCGGTGCTGTAGCGAACGCTGGAATCGAGGCCAGCAGCGGAATAAAAAACACCGACAGGGCAAACAATGCCGCCGTCACCACCGATGCGAACCCCGTGCGTCCGCCGACTGCGACTCCAGCCGCCGATTCGATATACGTCGTCACTGTGGACGTGCCGAGAATCGCCCCGACGGTGGTTCCTACCGCATCGGCCATAAATGCTTGGTTGGCGCGAGGCAGTTCGCCTCGGCGATCGAGATATCCTGCCTGAAGGCTGACTCCGGCGAGAGTTCCTACGGTATCGAATAAATCCACGAACAGCAAGGCGAACAGAACCGAGAGAAATTGACCGACGCTGACGGTTCCCAATCTCGAGAAACCGACAAATGCCTGACCCCACAAATCCTTCGGCAGTTCTGGCAAGGCGAACACTTGCGTCGGGGCGGGTGTCACCCCAGAAATCCACGCCAATACTGCCGTCGCCAGGATTCCCCACAGTAACGCCCCGGTGACGCGACGGGCAACGAACGCCCCGGTGAGGAGAATTCCCACGACGGCTAACAGGGTTTCCGGTCGGCTGAAATCTCCCAAACGGGTGAGGGTGTTGGGATCGGCGACGATGATGCCCGCACCTCCGGCTTCGGGAGAACGGGAGAGTGCAATGTAGGCCAGAAACAGGCCGATTCCGGTGGCGGTTGCCGATCGCAGACAACCGGGAATGGCGGCGATAATCCAGCGACGTAAGTTCGCCCAAGTCAGGAAAATAAAGACGATCCCTTCGAGAAAGACAGCCGCCAACGCCACGCGCCACTCGATCCCCATGCCCAAGGTGACGGAGAAGGCGAAAAAGGCGTTTAAGCCCATTCCGGGGGCGAGGGCGAAGGGATATTTTGCGACGAGACCCATGAAAAGGGTGGCGAAGGCCGCAGAGAGGGCGGTGGCGATCGCGATTTCAGCGAATAAGTCTCCCGGTTGCGCGAGAAAAATTCCGTTCGAGAGAATGTCGGGGTTGACGGCGAGGATATACCCCATCGTCATAAAGGTGGTAATGCCAGCGAGGGTTTCGGTTTGCCAATCGGTTTGATGGTGGGAAAACTGGAAAAACCGAGCGATCGAGTGTTCGGCGTTCTGCATCGTAGCGGGACTTAAACGAAAAGAAGAGGTAGAATAAGGGCCAACCCTTGGGCTGACAGAGATGCAAGGTGGAAGACATTCCGATGAGAGAAACCACGCCAGCGGCCATGCCAACCTGCTTTGAGAAGTGGTGCAAGCGTTTCGACCCCGACTTCAAAACCCAAGCACAAAAAAAGGGGTTTAGACACTATTTGGGAGGATTACTCGGGGAAAGCCAGCGGAACAACGTAACTCAGATAGCCAACGACTCGGTGGGTGTGGTTTGCAAACCGCTTACATCATTCTATAACGGAATCTCCTTGGCAGGAGCAGCGCATTAACGAACGTCGGTTAATGGTGATGGACTGGGTGCATCTCAAAAATGTCAATTTATCAGATCGAAGTCTCTATAGTGAATTGAGCTGTTGTTGGGTTTCGCTATCGCTGTTACGGTCGATGGGAAAGTCGACCTTCCACACCTCCGATTAAAAACCGGACTTGACAGGGTCTTCGGAGTTTGAGGTGATAATAGTATAATAGAAAACAAATGCAGGCGGATCTAAAGATGA
>NZ_KB235959.1:763530-780113 GCF_000332355.1 Baaleninema simplex PCC 7105 | reverse complement strand
TAGCACTTCCGGTATAAGATCCCCGGCATCTTGGAGATGCCGGGGATCTGGAAATTGAGTGCGCCCAATTCGATGAATTTACATTTTTGAGATGCACCCAATAAGGGTTTGTTATTTTGGGTAAAAGCTCAACCCTTAGCTACCCTCTTCGCTTGTTTAGGTGATGGACACAACGGAGTGAGGACAGAGATTTTTGGCAATATCTAAAAAGTACCGCACTCGCCTTATTGACTATAAAGCTAGACAAGCAGATGGGGGGGGTTATCTCAAGGGTTAACAGGCTGTAACTTTTATCCAGTCTGCATTATAGACTCTTTGTCATACGAAATCCGAATTTCAACGCTTCGACTCCGCTCGCTTCGACTTCGCTCAGCGTTGAGTCCGAGCGGAGTCGAGGACTCAAACACTGGTTTTGTCCAACCTGACAAACCCCTCTCTATCCCCCCAACCATCCCCCCAACCCCCCTTTCAAAGGGGGGCGAAGGGGGGATAGGGGGCGAAGGGGGGATAGGTGGCTAAGGGGGGATGTGGTAAGACTTCTTGAAACCTAGCTTATCGAAAAAGGATGGAGTATGAGAAGGCTTTGTGACCCCAAACATCAAAAAACATCCCAACACTGTTTGGGAGGCAAAAGATTTTCTTTAGATTTTTGTTAAGGTCGATCGAAGCTGATTTAATCGATATGACGGTTGTTGGGAGAGAAACTATCCAACGCTAACCAGTTGCCTCTGCCTGACGGCTTTCGGACGACGCACCATGCGAATCGTACTGGGCAAGACTCCAACGAGGTTAGCTAAAGCATCATCGGGTAGCGAATCGACAGTCTCGATATCGAAGTAATGCTCGAACTGAGCTAACAACATTTTCGCACGTTGCAACGGTACGGGGTTTTCCGTCAGTTGCTCGGTGAGTCGAATCCAGTGACGGCGGATCGAGTACGCCTTTTGACGCTGTTCGTATTTTTCTGGGGCGATGAGCGCTAGATCTCCGACTGGAATCGTCCGCTGCGTTCCAACGTCAAAGAACCCCCCAACAGCCGCTCCCGGACCGGCAAATTCGGCGTGGTAGCGTTTGTAAACGATCAGACCGTTGCGGCGACGGCTATCGACAACGAGCAACTGACCGCTGTTAAGCTGCGAAAGTAGCTCGGCGGGCTGTGAAGACTTAACAAGGCTGAGTCGGGACATGTCAGTAGCTCTCAAAAAGATGGAGTACTCCGCAAGTCGTCGATCGGCTACCCATAGCCGGACTTACTCGGGAAAACCATAGATGCACACAAATCATCTTGATTATAAGCGGTGAATTCGCTCGACTTCAAGAGTGTATTCAAATCGATCTCCAGACTGCCAACGCTAGAATAACCTTCGAGCGGTGCTGCTTCGGTTGAATACTCGGCTCGATCTCATGTCTATTATCCCCGATCGATCTCGATTGTGGACTCGAAATCGGAACGAATGTAAGTCTTTCCCGAAAAATTTGCCGTTTCTTTAAATTAAGCGATCGATAATCTGGTACATCGAAGGCTTTTGTCGAAATTACTTCATCTGATCTTTATATTTATATTTTTTTTAGATTGAGGGGGTAGTTTCTTAGCATTTCTTCATACTTTGAAGGAAATCGAGAAGGTATTGAGTCGATCGCCCGATCCCAGGTCTCGATCGCTGTGTCGCACCACTAAGCGGGCGATCGCCGCGACAACCGCTTATGAAGAAAAAGACGGCGAGGTTGTCCGAACCACATCGATCCTAACGTCGATTCGACTCGCCGCACGCGATAGCCTAACTTGTCGTAAAGCGATCGCGCTCGGGCGTTATCTTCCAAAACGTGCAAGTAAATATCTAAAAATCCCCATTCGATCGCCTGTCGCTCGCAAGTTTCGAGCAGTCGCTTGGCAATGCCGCGCCGTCGCGACGCGATCTCCACCGCCAAATTAGAAACATAAGGATACTGCATCCAATCGAGAGACGCTGTCGGCTGTGTTTTCAAACTCAGCTCCACCGTTCCGGCTAACTCTTCAGTCCGTTGCCGGTCGGTCGGCGAGACCCAAGCGGCCACCAAACACAAATAAGGGGGACTCGGTTCGCGAAGGCGATGTCGCAAGTCCTCGTAAATTCCCAAGCGAAGCAACGGATACAGCCAACCGTTCCAACCGCGATCGCTATGAAAACTCCGAGCTAGAATATCCGATACCTCCCGCAAATCCAGAGCCGTCGCCGGACGAACCCTGCAAGCGGGCAAAGGTTCCGTTTCGTCTGCTCTCGGAAACGAAACGGATGCCTCTCTCGAGACCGAGGAGGTGGGAAAGCTAGGGGAACTGGAATTCACGAAAGGTATCGCTCCTTCGAGATCGAGTGGGGGATCGGCGTCGCGAAACTCCACCGCACAACTCTTTGAAAAACGCTGTTACGATTCTCTATAGTTTGACACTCCAAGCCTCAAAAGACGCTGGGAGTGTCGAGCTAGGATTTCAAGCATAAGAGAAAAACAGGCGGTGACGGAGTTGAAAAGTTTCAACGCCACGTTCTACGATTTAAATCGTGGGTTTTGCTGGCGACTCTATAATCGGATGAGGGAGCGACGAGCGTTGAGATCCGGCAGTCACCATGCGGCACTCTGCCCCTCGACACTCTCCCTGACGGTGACGGGAGCCTCTTGAGATCTTATAAGTGAATGACAGCTCGAGACAACAGCAAGCCAAAAATCTTGGTGGTCGATGACGAACCCGACAACCTAGACCTGCTCGAGCGCGTATTACACCCTCTCTACACAGTCATACGGGCGACGAGCGGGCAAGACGCCCTCGACTGTCTAGCGCGAGACGGCGACATTGCCGTCATCGTGTCCGACCAGCGAATGCCGAAAATGAGCGGGACGGAGTTTCTCAGTCTGACCGCGACCCAATACCCCGACGTTATCCGTATCATCCTGACCGCTTATACCGACGTCGAAGATCTCGTCGAAGCCATCAACAGCGGTAAAGTCTTCAAGTACGTTACGAAACCTTGGAACGTCGACGAACTCCGCACCGTCGTCCGTCAAGCCGTCGATACCCATAACGTCTTGAAGGCGCGAACCGAACAACTCTGTCGCACCCTGCGCCAAGAATCTCTCCTTAACGCCGTTACCAACACGATTCGATCGCGCACCCACTACCGCGAAATCTTACAAACCATCGTCGAAACGATGGGTCAAATGTTCGAGGTCAGTTGCTGTATTTTGCGGTCGGTTCAAGATGGCGTCATGGCGTCCGAATGGTTCGGTTATGCCGGTTCCTCCCTCTCCCCCGACCTCAAAGACGCCGACGGCTCCCTCGATCCCGTTCTCGCCCACACCCTCTGGGAAACTGACGAAATCGCCGTAATTTCCGACGCAGCCGCCGACGATCGCATCGCTGCCGATCCCGATCTGACCGAAACGTATCGCCGAGCAAACATCCGCTCGAGCCTGGTCGTTCCCCTGAGCGCCCAATCTTACGATCGCCCCGGCGAAATTTTCCTAGTCGCCGTTCTCGCCTTGCACCAGTGCGGCGAAATCCGTCATTGGCAAGACGACGAAGTGCAATTGGTGGTCATGGTGGCCGAACAAGCAGCCCTGACGCTGGCTCAAGCTCAAACCTACGAACAAATGCAGGCGTTAGCCCAGCGGGAACGGCTCATCAACGCCATCACCACGACGATTCGCTCGAGCCTCAACCCCCCCGACATCTTCGCCGCCATCACCGAACAATTGGGAAAAGCGCTCGACGCCGACGGGTGCGCCCTGTCCCTGTGGAGCGAACAGGACGAGTTCGTTCAATGTGTGGGACTCTACACCCTCGAGCCAGACGATATAGAACCGGCTGGGGGTTTGCCTCAATCGATGGTTCCCATCGCCCGAAACCCCGTTCTCCAACAACTTCTCGAAACCCGAGAACCGGTGGTGCTTTCCGATTTGGACGCAGAGCCAGCCTTAAACCGGGTCGATCGCGCCTTTCACCTACACGCGAAGGCGTTACTGGTGGTTCCGCTCGTGGCCGACGGACAGATTATCGGGAGTATTTCCCTGCGACAAAACCATCGATCGCGCTCTTGGCAACCTCAAGAACTCTCTCTGGCGCAAGCGGTCGCCGCTCAAGCGGCCATCGCCGTACAACAGGCGTGGTTGTATCAAAAAACCCGCCAACAAGCCGAACGATTGTTAGAACTCGATCGCCAAAAAACCGAGTTTTTCCAAAACGTTTCTCACGAATTCCGCACGCCCTTAACTTTGATGATGGGGCCTCTCGAGGCGGCCGTGGCCGGACAGGAACCCCTTCCTCCAGAACGGGCCGAAATTGCCCTGCGAAACTGTCGCCGCTTGCTGCGGTTGGTGAACCAACTCCTCGATATCCAGCGTCTCGACGCCCGACGAATGCAGCCGTCGTTTCGTCCCTGCGATTTCACTGGCTTTATCGGTCACATTCTCGATTCCTTTCGTCCCTATTGCGAGAAAAAGGGATTGCACCTGCGCGACACCCTCGAACCCTGTCCGCCGCTGTATCTCGATCTCGACAAGTTCGATAAGGTTCTCTACAACCTGCTCTCGAACGCGATGAAGTTTACACCGATGGGAGGTGAAATCGAGGTTTCCGTGCGAGCGATCGGCGATCGCTGTGCGCTGCAAGTGCGGGATACGGGAATCGGCATCGATCCCGCTCGCCTGCCCCATTTGTTCGATCGCTTCTATCAAGCCGAAGGATCGGTCAGCCGCTCTTACGAAGGCAGCGGTTTGGGGTTGGCCTTGGTGAAGGAATTGGTAGAACTCCACGGCGGCGAGATTGCGGTCGATTCTGAGATCGATCGCGGCAGTACCTTCACCGTATGGTTACCCGTGGGAGAATCTCACCTCGATCCCGAACGAGTTCTCGAGCGATCGACCGAACTGGAACTCGGCGATCGCATGGTGTCGGCGGAAGCCAATCGCATCGCCATCGAACTGGCAGATCTCGACGCGGAGATCGAAACGCCAGCGAAAAGTCTCGCCAGAGAACTCTCTCAAGACGGGATGTCGGCCGCTACTGTAGACGCCGATGCGATAACGTCTGAAGCGGCTTCAGTCGCATCGCCCCTACAACATCTGACGAATCCGCTTCTGACCTCTCCCACCCCTTCTCTGACCGTGTTGTTTGTCGAAGACAACCACGATTTGCGGGTGTACGTGGCGGACGTGTTAAAACGGGCTGGATACGGCGTGTTGCTGGGACGTAATGGGGCCGAAGGGTTGGAATTGGCGCGGCGTCACTGTCCCGACGCGATCGTCACTGATTTGATGATGCCCTTGGTGTCGGGGTTGGATTTAATCGCGACGGTGCGGCGAGACCCGGATTTACAGGGGGTTCCCATCGTGTTGTTGACGGCGAAAGCCAACGAGGAAACTCGCCTCGAAAGTGTCGAACAAGGGGCGGATGCCTATTTGTCGAAACCGTTCAACGATCGCGAGTTACTGGCCCAGGTGCGAAATTTGCTAGCCCTCAAGCAACGGGAACGGCAAATCGCCCAGTTAAATTCCTATTTAACGGAATCGGTCTTGAAGCGGTTTTTGCCGCCGTCGCTGGTGGAGAAGGCAGCCAAAGGCGATTTGCAGTTAGATTTGAGTCCCGAACCCCGGTTGGTGACGGTGGTGTTTACGGATATTGTCGGGTTTACGCAGTTGGCGAACACGCTGCGATCGAAACGGGTGGCGCAGGTTCTCAACCAGTATCTGGCCCAGATGACGCAAGCGATTTTCGAGGCGGGAGGAACGGTGGATAAGTTCGTCGGCGATGCGGTGATGGCGATTTTCGGCGCACCGGAGGAGATGAAGCCCCACGAACAAGTCGAACGGGCGATCGTCGCCTCGCGCAATATGTATCGGGAACTCGATCGCCTCAACGAAGAGTGGACGGCGCAGGGTCTGTCTCCGGTGCAGTTTCGCTGCGGGATTCATCAGGGTACTGCTGTGGTGGGGATGTTTGGCGGAAGCGATCGCGCTGACTATACGGCCATCGGGCCGAGTGTCAACATTGCCTCGCGGTTGCAAGAAGCAGCAGATCCCGGTCGCATTCTCGTGTCGGCAGCGGTGGCGGATTATTTGGACGACGCGGACATTGCGAAGTTTCGGCCGCTTCACTTGAAGGGCATTGACGAAACGGTGTTGACGTTCGTGGTCGATCCTTAAGGATTAGAGCGATCGCACCTGACGGAATCGGGACGGCGACAATCCTCGTCCACAACATCCTGCTAGGATTTTGTGTCGTCGTTACCGTCTCGTTACCTTTTTCTGAAACAGTACCCGAGAGCTATGGTTCCCCACTCGAGATTACTGAATAGTAATTTATCGAATTGACTGTTTTTAGCAAATTCAGGTGAATATTGAGTAAGGCGTCTCGAGCAGAAAGAGTGCCGTTGCGCGATCGCCCACAAAAACCCATTTGCAATATGTTAAAGTGAATGGTTAAATCTTTCTAAAAGTCGGATTCAATCGTCAAACCCCACGATTTTCAAAACCGACATACCCATTCAGGAGAGAGGAATGCTGCGTTTTTTACGCCGAATGTCCGTTAACGTCGATGTCGCCCGCGAAATGCTGGCGTTTTTGTGGGAACGTCGCCTGTGGTGGCTGATCCCGATGGTGACGTTACTTCTCATTTTCGGATTGTTCCTCGTGTTCGCCTCAGCTTCCGGTTTGGCTCCTTTTATCTATACCTTGTTCTAATTCCCTTCATTATTTTGAAGTTGTTGTTGTCAATTGAGGACTCGATCGAGCGTGAATCTTCTCAAACGTACGTGGAAAATATGGCAGGCGTTCGGGCATTTCATGGGCAACTTTATCGCCCGTTTTGTCTTAACGATTTTTTACTTTATTATTTTCGCTCCTTTTGCGATCGTTACTCAATTGTTGCTCGATCCCCTCGGACGCAAACCCCATCAAAATAAAAGTTTATGGCTCGATCAACAAACTCGAGACCTCAAACTTCGCGATTCTAAATATCAGTTTTAACGGGATTAGTTGAGTCGTAGGGTGGGCATCGACCACCACCCCAAACTCAAACTCAAACCCACAAAAACAACGTTTAAACGTCACTTCTTGGATTAAGTTCTAACTCCTAAAATGGAGAAAACTGTGGGTATTATTCACCCTATGTAGAGCTTCCAAAACGGGTGCATCTCAAAAACGGAAATTTATCAGATCGAAGTCTCTGCAATGAATTGAGCTGTTGTTAGGTTTCGCGATCGCTCCACCCATGGACGGCAGCGTTGCCGAAGTCCAACCTACCTCGAATTCATATTTTTACATCCATTGAGATGCACCCTTCCAAAACTAAGGTTTACCCTCGTTCGATCCCCCTTCACTTCAGTTTCTAAAGTATGTACGTCCTCGGTATTTCTTGCTACTATCACGATTCCGCCGCCGCGTTAATTGAAGATGGCGTACTCGTCGCCGCTGCCGAAGAAGAACGCTTCAGCCGCATCAAACACGACAATGGCTTCCCCCACCACGCGATCGATTTTTGCTTGCAACAGGCGGGTATAAAACCCCAAGACCTCGATTACGTCGTTTTCTACGAAAAACCCCTGCTTAAATTCGAGCGGATTTTGATGACGGCGTTAAGTACCTTTCCCAAATCCTGGGGAACCTTCCGCGAAGCTTCGATCGCCTGGTTGAACGAAAAACTCTGGGTCAAAGGTACGATTCTCGACAAACTCGACCTTCCTACCGAAAAACTCTTATTCGTCGAACATCACCTGTCCCACGCCGCCAGCGCCTTTTTCTGTTCCCCCTACGACGACGCCGCAATTCTCACCGTAGACGGAGTGGGCGAATGGACGACCGCTAGTTTGGGACGCGGAACGGCGTTTTGGGAAAACGACGCCGACGCCAGCCAGCGCAGCAACAGTATCGACTTGTTCCGAGAAATCAAATTTCCCAATTCCCTGGGGCTGCTGTACTCGGCGTTTACCGCCTTTCTCGGTTTCCGCGTCAACGAAGGGGAATACAAAGTCATGGGGATGGCGCCCTACGGCGAACCCCAGTACGTCGATAAAATTTACGACATTTTCGACCTGCGGGACGACGGAAGCTTCAACCTCAATCTCGATTATTTCACCTTCCACCATTCCACCACCCGCACCTTTAGCGATAAATTCGTGCGACACTTCGGGAAACCGCGCACCCCGGAATCGGACTTCTACACCCTCACCACGCACCCGGACAAATCTGTTCCCCAGTGGGACGACAACCTCGCCCGTCAAAACCAGTATTACGCCGACATCGCCGCCAGCATCCAACGGGTAACGGAAGAAACCCTGTTGAAAATGGCCAACCACGCTTACGAGGTAACGGGATGTAAAAATCTCTGCATGGCGGGGGGCGTGGCGTTGAATTCCGTGGCTAACGGACGGATTTTGCGCGAAACGCCGTTCGATCGCGTGTACGTCCAACCGGCGGCTGGAGACTCTGGGGGCGCGTTGGGGGCGGCGTTGTACGTCTATCACGTACTGCTGGGGAACCCTCGCCGCTTCGTGATGGAACACGCTTATTGGGGACAGCATCATACCGCCGATACCGCCCGCAGTGCGATTCACAATACGGGATTCGCCTATCAAGACGTGAGCGATCGCGACAAAATCGCCACCATGATGGTCGATGACTTACTGGCGGGAAAAGTGGTGTCGCTGTTCCAAGACCGCTTCGAGTGGGGGCCGCGGGCGTTGGGGAATCGATCGATCCTCGCCGATCCCCGACGGTCGGAAATGAAAGATATCGTCAACCGGAAAATCAAATTCCGCGAACCCTTCCGCCCCTTCGCCCCGGTGGTGTTGGAAAATCGGGCGGCGGAGTATTTCGAGGGCGTCGAAGACCCGGAACCCCACTATCCGCTGCGATATATGCTGATGGTGCAGCCGATTCGCTCCTCGAAACAGGCGCAGATTCCGGCGGTGTCTCATGGGGGAACCGGACGGGTGCAAACGGTGCGATCGGATTGGAACCCGCTGTACCATCGCGTCTTGGAACTGTTCGAGGAGGCGACGGGGGTTCCGGTGTTGCTCAACACCAGTTTTAACCTGCGGGGCGAACCGATGGTCAACACCCCGGAAAACGCCCTTAAATCCTTTGGAAAAAGCGGCATCGACTCGTTATATATGGACGGTTTCGTAGTGCGGAAATCCTAAACTGTCTGTTTCAAGCAAACTCTGAAACGCGAAGATGTCGCTCGATCGAACGCTATTTCTCGAACTGTCGTGACCGATAAAAAAACCACCCAAAAACACAAAGGCTCGTTTCTCCCCAATCTGATTTTGGCTGGGGTTTCCGCCTTCTTTACTCTCATTTTCCTAGAACTCGGTGCGCGAGCGTATTTATTTCACTTCGCCACCGACGACGACTTTACGACCTTCGCCTCGTTGCGACAACTCGAAAAAGCCAGTCGTCAGGGGAAAGTGGGGGGCGACCCGCAAATTTCCCACCATCGTTATTTGGGATATACGTTAACGCCGAATTACGAAGACGACGAAAACCGACATAACGCCCTCGGGTATCGCGGCGAAGAACTCGTACAGCCGAAGCCAGAGGGGGAGTTTCGCATCGTCTGTATCGGCGGTTCGACCACCTACACGACGCGGGTTGACGATTATCGACTGTCCTATCCCGACTTGCTGGAAAAGGAACTTCAAGAACGGGGATATACGAACGTTAACGTGGTCAACGCTGGGGTTCCGGGGTGGGAAAGCTGGAACTTTTTAATCGATTTCCAGTTGCGATCGCTCGACCTCGACCCGGATATGATTATCCTGTATTCGGGATACAACGACTTTAAGCCCCGCGTCGTGGAACCGGAGTCGTACAAGGGTGATAATTCGGGACGAGCGGCGCCGATGATCGAACGGGTTTATATGCCGGGATGGTTGGAGTACAGTACGCTGTATCGCATTGTGGCGATTTTATCGGGTTGGATGGAACCGCATACTTCCTACAATACGATTAACAGTTCGCCGAAAAGCTATCTCGCAGACGAGTTTCACGATCAGTTAGCGGATGGGACTTATCCGACGGACGAATTCGAGGAGATGACGGTTCGGGAGATTTTGCAGGCGAATCCTCCGATTTACTATCAGCGCAATATTGAAAATATCGTGACGATCGCCCGATCGCGCAATATTAAGGTGATGTTGGCGACGATGGCGTTGTTTTCTCAACGACCCAACATCGACCAGCGAGCGGCGTCCCAGGAATATCAAATCGCGATCGCCGAACACAATCAAGTTTTAAAAGATATCGCTCAAAGTCGCAACGTCAGTTTGTTTGATTTTGCGGCGACGTTCCCGAGACAGGAACGGTATTTCAGCGATGGCGTTCACGTGACGGAAGCGGGTTCGCGACTGAAAGCCCAGATGTTCGCCAACTTTATTGTGGAACAGTCCCTGATTCCCAAGGATTAGCTATCTCGCAGAAAAAAGGAAGGAGGTCGAAGGACGGTCGGTCTGTCTCCCTCCCACCCGGTTTCACCGACAACAAGGGTACGTCTGATGCGATCGCTCGGATATTGGGCAGTTATTTAGAATAACTTGCAATAATATGAGAGCGATCGCCCGAGATGCCGCTTGGCTGAGAAGACGCAATTGTCTGGCTTTTAGTACCGATCGGACGACAATTTGCCGAGCGATCGATGTTAGTTATTGACAGCTATCATCAATTAAGGACTATGATAGGCGATCGATCCTAATTATTGCAAATTATTTTCATTAAATTTTAAAATCTAACGGAGAGCAGCGGACGATATCGAGAGATTGGATCGAAATTCAGGAAAATACGCGGTTCGATCGGCGTTCGCGATGGCTTACACTTCTGAGCAAACCCAACCCCTCACCGTCAAAGACTTTCTCGCTCAATACAGCGAAAACCCCCGCTACGAACTGACTGACGGAGAACTCATCGACATAGAACCCACTGGATCCCACGAAACCGTCGCGGGCAAACTGGCCGCACAAATTGGCATGGCGATCGCCGCCACGGGACAACCTTGGTTCGTTCCCCGAACTTGCCTCGTTCGACCCTTTTCCGATGTCGCCACCGCTCGCCGTCCCAATGTTATCTCGACGAAACCCTCCTCGGCAACGAACCGCTGTGGCAGCGGGAACCCGTCATCACCCTCGGACGTTCCATTAAACTCGTGGTGGAAGTGGTCAGTGCCAACTGGGCAACGGACTACGCTCGAAAAGTCGAGGAATACGCCCTGTTGGGCATTCCAGAATATTGGATCGTCGATTATCGCGGCCTCGTCGGAACGGCGTTTATCGGCAAACCCAAGCAGCCGATGTTTACCGTATGTCAGCTTCAGGGGGACGAGTATCGCCAGCAGCAATATCGACTCGGGGAGGCGATCGCATCGCCTTTGTTTCCCGCGTTGCAACTGCGTTTAGACGAGATTTTGCCTCGATAGTGCTTTTCTGTTTCACCTCTCCCGTTCCCACAAACCGAGGACGTACTCTCCTTGATTGACGGCTTGGTTTGTCGATAAATCGAACACGATTCCACCCCGTTCGGCGCAAACATCTACGATTTCGGGAAGTTCCCCGGATTTATTCAAAACTAACAGTTGATAAAGTAACTGTTGCGATCGCACGATCGTTCCGAGGGCAACGCGCGATCGCACGAATCCACCGTGGGGAGCATAGTATTTCTTAAGATGGCTTTTCTGAAAAAACTCGACCTTTTGAGACGAGGTTTGTACGAGTGGAAATCCGACAATATTTAATATTTTTTTACCTGCAAAATAATTTTTAATGCCGCGAACGCCACGATAAACAGAATCGGGATCTATTTTCATGCCCGATCCGAGTTCAAGCGTCCAAGACTCGAGATCGAAGTAGGTTGGGTTTTCGAGTTTCGCCAGTTCCCGTTCGAGAGCGAGCCAAGGTTTTAAAAACGCTTCATCGAAGGCATTGCCATCATACTCGTTCAGTAAGATTCCATAATTCAACAAAAAATATTTTGCACTGTCTTCTCGGGTTTGAAAACAGTAAATATAGTCGCAAGATTGGTTGCTGCTGCTGTGGATATCGATAACGTAGTCAGCATCGAGACACAGAGACTGCAACGCGTAACAATAGCGATCGCTGTAAGGAACGCTGCTGGGGGCGTCGATTTTCTGACGCAGCGTTGCGAACTTCCTCAGCACGCGATCGCGGAAGTTTTGCTGAATCGTTTCGGGATCGAGATGTACCTGAGTTTTGGCAAATTCGGCGATCGCTTCATCTGTTTTCTCGTAATCCCAAAAAATACGGTTCCAATCTCGACCGTCGTAGGGATTGTAACGACCGCTCGAAAAGTGATGAGAGCGTTGGTTCGTACTCAATGGATTGCAGGCGGGAACCAGCCAAATTTCACCAGTAAGCTGACTGGAATCGAGTTCGCTCAAAAATTCAATTAACTGGTAGACGACCGCATTACCAACAATTTCTGCTCCATGAAGATTGGCTTGTAAATAGGCTTTTTTACCGGGCGTCGCACCCCGAAACTTGTAAACTTGAAGAGAGAGAATATCTCCCGAGGCAAGCTGTGCGAGTTCGATCGACGAAACTTCGGGAATCATTCAACGTGTTTGAGATATCGAGAACCAGTTTAAACGGCGAGTTTAGGCGTCGTTAGGATTGTAGCGAACCATCGCAAACGTGGTGTAAGTGCCGATGGGACTCCAGAGGATATAAGGAAGTAGCAGCCACGCCGCAACGCTAGAAACAGGCTGTACGGCGATCGCCAAGAGAATCGAGAGAATCGCCCCCGTTCCGCCGAGGATCGTACCCACCCGCAAACTACGCGTTCGACACATGACCAGCGTGTACGACAGCGTCACCAATTCCAACACCAGGTAATACGCCATCAATCCCCAGGTTTGCAAGCTTCCGGGATCGGCGTTCCAGACCAACACCGCCGACCACGCTCCACCGATAAACACGATCGTCCAAATGAGGGGAATCGCCCCTTCAAACGTCAACCAGGGCGGGCGTTGGAGGCGATTGAACCAGCGCATATCGTCAGGCTTGAGCGATCGATTCGTGACGACAGCGACGAGAACAGTGACAACGGCGATAACGAGCCAGGGAGGAAGATTCATCGTTGAGAGAAGGGGAGAAGGAGCCGACCAAGAGAAAGCCGTAGACCGTTTTAGGAGAAGCCTTGAAGTACAACTCAGCTTACCTCAAACAGTGGTCGCAAGAAGTCAGTCGTCATTTTCCGAATCTTTCTTGGCCACAAGTCTCAGGGTTAGCCACCTGGAGCTTTGGCATGATGATGAGTCGCTCTTCAAGTCTGACTCAAGTGTCAGAGTGTATTGCCCAAGTCAACGGGGAAAAATTCACCAACACTCGTCAAGGACTCCAACATTAACCTCCAATCGATCGCGACGAGAACGCAGCGGTCAAGATTCTCAACCGTGTGTTCGACGAGGCGGGTCTCGTCTTGTCTGCCTGTGGATGCTTCGGCAATAGCCCGCGAAGCAAGAAGCCTGGAATGGGGATAGCGACTTTATGCAGTTGTCCTTATTCTAGGAAGCCCCCGAAGGAAGCCGCTAGGATTAGCAGTGGGTAACTTCACAAGCTTTTGACTGACTGTTGACTGTTCACTGTAAAAGGGGAAAGGCCAAGCAAGGGAAAAACAGTTATCTGTTTGCTGTCTTCACTGGTGACTGGTGACGGTGCCCGATTCCCTGTTCCATTATCAATTGTCAATTATGCTTCAGTATGGTTCTGAAATTTGGGTGAGGACAGGAGAGCATTTGCTGCTGGTGGCGCTTTCGGTGGCGATCGCACTCTGTATCGGCATTCCGGCGGGGTTGCTGGTGACGCGACGCCCTCAACTCGCACCGCCGGTTATCGGCTTCGCCAACGCGGTACAGACGATCCCCAGTTTGGCGATTTTTGGCTTTCTCATCTCCGTTCCCTTACTCGGCGGAATCGGTAAAATTCCCGCGATCGTCGCGCTGTTTTTGTACGCGCTGCTGCCCCTCGTCCGCAATACCTACGCCGGAATTACGGGCGTCGATCCGGCGATCGTGGAAGCGGGGCGCGGTATGGGGATGACCGATCGCCAGGTGTTGTGGAAAGTGGAATTTCCCCTGGCGATGGGCGTGATTATCGCTGGGGTACGGGTGGCGACGGTGACGAGCGTTGGCGTGGCTACTATTGCTTCGGCGATCGGGGCGGGCGGTTTGGGCGTGTTTATCTTTCGCGGCATCGCCACGGTGAACAATTCGTTGATTTTGGCGGGGGCGGTTCCAGCGGCGATTATGGCTCTGCTGGCAGATTTCGCCATCGGACAGGTTGAGAAAGTCCTCCGTCAAGGTGGAGGGTGGCGCAAAAGCTCGACGCCTCGGGGTTTGGCACTGTTGGTGTTGGTGGGGCTGTTGGGGGCGATCGCGCTCTATTCGCCTTCGGATTCCACGTCCCCCGCCTCGGGAGATATCGCCATCGGCTCGAAAAACTTCACCGAACAGGTCGTTCTCGGGGAACTCCTGGCACAGCAAATCGAGAATAATACTAATCTAACTGTAGGACGACAGTTTAACCTCGGGGGAACGTTTATCTGTCACGAGGCAGTGAAATCGGGACAGATCGACGGTTACGTAGAATATACCGGAACGGCGTTTGCGGGGATTTTGAACCGCGACCCCATCGCCGATGCTGAAATGGTCGAGCAAGAAGTTAAAAAAGCTTATAAAGAACAGTTCGATCTGGTAGTGATGTCCAGTCTCGGCTTCGAGAACACCTTCGCGATCGTGGTGCGCGGGGAGGACGCGCGACGCTACAATTTGCAGCATCTCTCAGATTTGAAACGACAAGCGGACGAGTGGCGACCGGGATTCGGGTACGAGTTTATCGAGCGAGACGACGGATATCCGGGTTTGGCAAGAACTTACGACCTCGACTTCGCGCGATCGCCCGACATCATGGAACTGGGGTTGATGTATCGCGCCCTCGTCCACCATCAAGTCGATGTGGTGGCGGCCAATTCCACGGACGGCTTGCTGGGAAAGTTAGATTTAGTAGTTTTAGAAGACGACAAACAGTATTTTCCGCCTTACGAAGCAGTTCCAGTGTTTTCGCGGGAGACCTTAGAACGATATCCCGAAGTGAGGGAGGCGATCGCACAGTTAGCCGGACAAATTAGCGAATCCGACATTCAGGCGATGAACTACGCTGTAGACGGGGAGTTTCGCCCGCTGGCTGAGGTGGTTAGGGAGTTCTTGTCCTCGCGATCCTCCGAGGTCGTCTCCTCTGAAACCGCGAGTTCCGCCTCGAGATTTTCGGAACTGAGCAAGTTGGCGAAAAAACAACTGTAGGGGCGCAGGACGATCGCGTTGCCTCGAGAAGGTTCTGCGATGCTGTCGGGCGAAAGTACGTCGCATTCGGTACCGAACACCGACTCGCATTCGGCGTTTTCCGTCAGATCGTACCGGACCGATTCGTCGCTAATGTCGAACAGACACAACAGCCGCTGTTCGGCATATTCGCGCACAAAGCCGAGAACTCGCGGGTCGGTTTCCAACAGTTGAAAATCTCCCGCAATCAACGCAGGTTGGCTGCGACGCCAATGCAGCAACCGCCGCCAGGTATTGAGCAAGGATTCGGGATCGCTGTTCTGTCGGTCGACGGAGCGGCTGAGATGGTTTTTGGGAATCGGAAGCCACGATTCTTCAGCGGTGGTAAACCCAGCGTGTTTTTGCCGCGAATCCCAAGGCATAGGCGTGCGAGACCCGTCTCGACCCGGTACTTTGGGATACAGTGCCTTACCGAAGGGATCGCGAATTTTGTCCTCGGGAATGTCTTTGGGAATTTTAGCTTCGGGCAGTCCCAACTCGTCCCCTTGATAGAGACAAAACGCTCCGGGCAAAGACAACAGCAACGCCGCCATCATGTGATAGTCCATTTTATCGAAAATTTTGGGTCTAAAACCCCGCCCCTTCGACTTAGCTCAGGGCAAGCCTTCTAGGGCGGCTTTACAGTACAATAGACGTGAATGGTTAAACTGGCTAACGAAACCCAAGTTAGTAAGTTTGCCTAAAACTCCAATTGAATTGGAATTTTGGCGGTGGGACACACCGTTACAGCACGGACATCTCACGGTGGCGAACTCGGTTCGCCACCCGTGTCCTCCTGTGAAGCGAGTGTAAGACGCAGTCTTCGCAGCTCTCGGAGCTTGCATCCGAGAGAACGAAGACTTGAAGGATCTCGATCCGGAGAGCAACTGCGAAAAACTCGAGAGAGAAGGAAGCAGGAACCCAAATCGCGAGGCTTCGCCGTGAGCGTCAGCCGAACGGTTTGGGAATCACCGTCCTTCCAGGGCGGTGAGGATGTCAAGAATGATGCCCTGGAGATCGCCCATACCGTTGCCGCTGGAGTCGAAGAAACTCAAGGGTGAAATTTGATAGATGACAGCGTGCTGCCACCACTGGCCGTTATGGGAAAGATTGTTGGAGTCTTCCCAAGTCCAAGCTCGGCGGTGGATAACAGGCTGGCGCCACCATTGTTCGTCGTTGGTTTGCAGACGAGGGGTTTTGAGTTTTTGAATTTTCCGCATGGTTGTTTCCC
>NZ_KB235959.1:741661-763430 GCF_000332355.1 Baaleninema simplex PCC 7105 | reverse complement strand
GTCTTAATCCCTAACCAACTCCCGACTAATTTCATCCCCTTCTCGTGCTACTTGGCGTACTACAAGTTGAAGTGCGGAATGTGGGCTTCAATGCCTTTTTCGAGAAGGGTCGGGTAGCTGTTGACCTCTCGATAAATCGGTAGTAGGTAATCGACACCTGCTAAGACGAGAGGACGGTTCGAGTGTCCCAGTGTCTCGCAAACCGCGCGATCGACCTGTTGGAAATACCGGTGAATCGTCTCTTTACGATCGCTCGCAGCTGCCCCTTGTCCGTAGCGCACAGTGGTACTCGAACCGCCCGTATAGATCTGTACCTGTTTTTCGGGATCGTCGTATTGCAGAGCCTCCGCCAGACCTTGGGGGGCGCGATCGAAGCTGAGTTCTTCAATATGGTGTTGAGTCGCCCGACATAGGCGGACGCCATTGAGACTCAAGGCCAAAATGTAAAAATGTCCGTCCTCAGACAACAGACCGAACAGAGGCTTGAGGTAGAAACGATTTCCGACGACCGCCAACGGCTCGAAGCTCTGGGGAAGGCGATAATGGTAGGACGTTCCTTCAGTCAAAAACAAGGCCAGTCCTTGATTTTGGGATTGCCAAAAATTCCGATTTTCCGGTTGGATGAGTTGTCTGGCAGGTTTCAGGATGTTGTCGATCGTCGATCTCGGTAAACCTCGCTCTTGGAGTTGTCGTTCCGCTTCGCTGACGAGGTTTTTTAAACGTACCGGATCTTCTCGTACCGATGGCGCTCCCGCCGGGTGTGTCGGCATATAGAGAGATACACAGGGATCGCGATCGATTTGAGTTAAATCTTCTAGCTCAGATTGAATAAAGGAAGCGATCGAAATCGTCATAAAAGTAAACACCTCGAATTTGTCTATATCTATTTCCATTGCAGAAAAAAGCATGGCTGTTTACATCCTTCTTTCGGTAGACAATCGATCGGCGTTTTGCAATTTGTTATGACATGGTGAGAACGTGACCTGAGAACGGTCGTCGCGCCTTACAGTAAATAAAGACCCCCAATATCGACGAGATACCGGAGGTCGGGGTTTGTATCGTTTTAGCCGTCAAGTCCCGAACGGGTGACGGTCAGCCACCTAGTCGCGGCTGTTGAGCGCGATTAGCAGCCGCAAGATGAAAATAAACAGGTTGATGTACGTTAGATACATCGACAGGGCTGCCGAGAGATACTGTTCGTTGCGGTAAGTACGAGGCAGTACGAAGAAGTCCACCACCGCCACGCCGACAAACAGTAAAGTGCCGAAGCCAGAAATTCCGACTTCGAGCCAGGTGGGGGTGAACACGCCGAACAGGGAAAACAGGAGTTGTCCGACTAACACCACTAACAGGGCGATGACACCGAGTTGAATGGTTTTCGTCAGTGCCATCCCGTCTTCTTCAGACAGGTTCGACCCGATTTGACGAGCGGCGATGAAGGTAACGCCACATCCTAAAGCCGCGATACCGATGCCCGTAATGCCGACGCCGGGAGTGGCCAGAGCCAAGGCCACCAAACCGCTGAGAGTGTAGCCAGACAGCAGGCTATAGGTGGCCAGCAGCGGTAAAGCGACGCTGTTGTTTGCTTTTTCGGCAATGCCGCGCACGACGAAAAACAGGACGATTTCAACAATCAACGCCACCCAGAAGGTGGGCATAAAAATGCCGGGATTGCTGCTCAAAACAGCGAGTCCGCCGTAAGTTCCCGCCGCTGTCAGCACTAACCCACCTCCGAGGAAGGGGAGGGCGTTGGCGACGACGTTCGGACCGACGATCGCGTTTCCGCGAGCCTGCATCCAAGCTTCTCTGAAATTACTCGTGTTGCTCATAATTTGGGTCTCCTAAACAATATGCGAACGGAAAAAGACCTATCCTCTATTTTCCCTCAGCAAAATCGGGAATCTCTTTCAGCTCGCCCACACAATAACATTCAACCAGCTCCCAACCCTTCGCCTTGACGTCTCGTCGAAACGTCGTCGAACTGTACCTGTGACGTGGAGTATCCATTGCTTCCGCACAGCACTCCAAAAGCCGAGCAATAGCCGTTTTCAGTAACTCGTGTTCGGGAGATGACATCAAACATTACTATAGCAACCCTAAATCAGTTGTGTAACAAAATCGGGACAAAAAGGGAATCGGGAACGGGGAACGGGGAACGGGGAACGGGGAATCAGATTTTTTCGGGTGTTTTAATTTTTGAGGACTCATTTGGCACTGCTATAGCAACCCTAAATCAGTTGTGTAACAAAATCGGGACAAAAAGGGAATCGGGAACGGGGAACGGGGAATCAGATTTTTTCGGGTGTTTTAATTTTTGATAATTCATTTGTTTTTTTTGATAAATTTTAAAAATTTTTCGACTGACAAATCTCGATTAAATTAACATTTAAACATCGATCGTTGTAATTTTCAAAAAATCAATAAATTCAATAAATAAAATTTGTGGATTGAGATCTCCGGCAGCTTGAAGATGGCAGGGATCTGACTACCCGATTGCTCGAAAAATCCTCAAGTAACTCGACATTTTTTATGAAAATCGCATAAAATATAACTTAAAACAAAATTAAAATTTCGTATTCAAGCGGGTGCATCTCAACAAGGTAAATTCATTGGATACGAGCTTCCGTACTCGATAGTGCCACGCACCGCTGCCGCTTTCCGAGCGGGTGTTGGGTTCTACCCAACTTAGCCAAAACTCATGTTTTTACATCCATTGAGATGCCCCCATTCAAGCCCTCTAATTCTCCGTGTCCTCTGTGCCTCTGTGGTGAACCCCCCAAACCCCTCTAAAATGGTTAAATTCAACGTCAGACGAGGCTTGTTCCTCTCTCATCTCCTCGTAATGCTCGTCGGCTTAGGGAGTTTTATCCTCATTAGCAAAATCTACTCTCCGCGTCAATTCCTCCTGCAAATCGAACGCATGGAACACACCGAATTTTTCAGCGTGCGTTCGGTTAAGACCTATCTCGTCAAAGGCTTTGAAATCGCCTGGAATCGCAGCACCTTTTGGTCGGTCATCACGGGAGCTTCCGCCGCCGGACTCCTCAGCTATTGGCTCTCCAAACGCATTACCCAACCCTTGCGGCGAATGCGACAAATTACGCAGAAATTCGCCGCCGGAGAGTTCGACGAACGGATGCCTAAAAGTGAAATTCCCGAATTTAACCAACTCAGCCTCAGTTTCAACCGCATGGCGGACAGCATCATCGATATCGAGCAGCGTCGCCGTACCCTCATCAGCGACATGACCCACGAACTGCGAACGCCGCTGACGGTGATGCGAGGCTATCTCGAAGAACTCGCCGACGGACGCCTCGATCCCACCCCGGAAACTTACTACAAACTCGCCAGGGAAACTCGACGCCTCGAACGGCTGGTGAACGATCTCCAAGAACTCTCGAAAGCCGAAGCCGGATATCTCACCATCAATGCTAAACCGATGCAGTTGCAGCCGTTGCTGGAGTCTTTAGTCGATCGCCTCTGCGAACAACTTCCCGAAGAGTTGAGTTTGTACTTAGACTGTCCCGAGGATTTACCGGACGTTCGGGCCGATCGCGATCGCACCGAACAAATTCTCGTCAACTTGCTGGGAAACGCCGTCCGCTATTCCGATGACGGTAAAATTTGCGTGCGAGCGGAGTGTCGCGGTTCTATGGTATGGGTAGAAGTCAACGATACGGGAATTGGGATTTCTCCAGAAGATTTACCTCACGTGTTCGATCGCTTTTGGCGGGCCGAGCGATCGCGCTGTCGTCATTCCGGCGGAACGGGAATCGGGTTAGCGATTACCCGGCGACTGGTGGAACTTCAAGGGGGACAAATTGAAGTCGAAAGCGAACTCGGACGGGGGAGTACCTTTCGCTTTTCTATCCCTATAGTTCGTTAGAAACACGAGAATTACTCGTCTTGGTAAAAGCGATGGTAGTGCTGCACTCTAATGATGCAGGTCAGCCAAAATCCTTATGTGGCAAGGATGTAAGAATCCAAGTAGCCTTACTCCTCATCACTACCTTCGTTTTCCTGAATCTCCTGCTGTTCGAGGGTTTAAGCCGATCTTAACGTCTCGTTGGCTATGAACATTCTGGAAGATCCCCTAATATCTACTTTAGAAATTAGCTCTAAGAATTGGAGGATGTGACGATCGTTCACTCGCATTCAAGTTCTTTTCATGCACTTCCCGACCATGAAATTATCAAAAGTTTGGGCAGCAGTGCAGAAAGTGGTTTAACCCCTGAGGAAGTGGCTCGTCGTTACGAGCAGTATGGCTGGAACGAACTGCAATTTCAGCCTGGAAAACCTGCGTGGCTAAGGTTCTTACTGCAATTTAATCAGCCACTCCTCTACATTTTGCTCCTGGCTGGAGCCGTTAAAGCGTTTTTAGGGTCGTGGACGAATGCTTGGGTAATTTGGGGCGTGACGCTGATTAACGCCATCATTGGCTATGTACAAGAAGCCAAGGCAGAAGGAGCGATCGCATCTCTAGCCAAAGCGGTCACTACTGAAACCACCGTCCTGCGTGAAGGTCAACCCCTGCGGATACCCTCGCGGGATTTAGTGCCAGGAGATTTAGTCGTGCTGGCATCGGGCGATAAAGTCCCGGCAGATTTGCGGTTGCTGCGGGTACGCAACTTACAGGTAGATGAATCTGCCCTGACGGGGGAATCCGTTCCGGTTGAGAAATCTACCCAAGTCCTTCCTGAAGAGACTCCCCTCGCCGAACGGAGCAACATGGCTTATGCAGGCAGTTTTATCACCTTCGGACAGGGGCAAGGCATCGTCGTCGCCACCGCCAACGCCACTGAGATGGGTCAGATTTCGCGCTCGATGGAAAATCGCGTCAACCTCAGTACCCCGCTGACCCGGAAGTTTGAGAAATTTAGCCGCACTCTGCTCTACGCCATCTTGACCTTGGCAGCCTTCACTTTTGCGGTAGGGTTGGGGCAGGGTGCATCCTGGGTCGATGAGTTCGAGGCAGCAGTCGCCTTAGCAGTCAGTGCGATTCCCGAAGGCTTACCTGCGGTCGTAACAATTACTTTGGCGATCGGTGTGAACCGGATGGCGAAACGCCATGCCATCATTCGCAAATTGCCGGCAGTGGAGGCATTGGGCAGTGCCACCGTGATTTGTTCCGATAAAACCGGGACGCTCACGGAAAACCAGATGACGGTTCAGGCCATTTATGCCGGGGGGCAACACTATCGCGTCAGTGGAGGGGGCTACAGTCCCAAAGGTGAGATAACCCGGATCGACAACGGCAGCGAGGTGGCGCTGGATGAAGCGGAATTGCCACCGGCGTTAGCCCAATGTTTGATGGCAGGTGTTCTCTGCAACGACTCCCAGCTCCAACAAACGGAGGCCGGTTGGTCGGTGGTGGGCGACCCAACGGAAGGAGCTTTGATTACCGCAGCGGAAAAAGCAGAGTTGAGTCAAGCAGGACTCGCGGCTGCAACCCCTCGCATGGATGCCATTCCCTTTGAGTCTGAGTATCAGTACATGGCAACGCTACATGATGCTCGACCCCGGATGATTTACGTGAAGGGATCGGTAGAAGCATTGCTGCGTCGGTGTAACCAGAGGCTCGATCCCCGAGGACAGGAGATTCCCCTCGATGCAGCTGAGATCGAGCGGGAAGTCGATGACATGGCAGGGCAGGGGTTACGGGTGCTGGCATTTGCTCAAAAAACGGCAGCAACCCATCAGCACGCGATCGACCATGAGGACATCGCGACCGATTTGGTGTTTCTGGGACTACAGGGCGCGATCGATCCGCCCCGTCCGGAGGCGATCGCGGCGGTTCATGCTTGTCAGTCTGCCGGGATTCAAGTCAAGATGATTACGGGCGATCACATTGCCACAGCACGGACGATCGCCCAACGCATGGGGATTCAAGCGGACTCAGGTTTTGTTGCCTTTACCGGACAACAGTTAGCACAAATGAGTGAGCCAGAGATTCACAATGCTGCCGTCGAGGGATCTGTCTTTGCCAGAGTAGCCCCCGCGCAAAAGCTCCAACTCGTGGAAGCGCTCCAATCCAGAGGCAATATCGTCGCCATGACGGGAGATGGGGTGAACGACGCCCCAGCCCTCAAGCAGGCGGATATTGGCATTGCTATGGGCAAAGGCGGCACGGAAGTTGCCCGCGAATCCGCCGCGATGTTATTGACAGATGATAATTTTGCCTCGATCGAAGCTGCCGTCGAAGAAGGACGCACGGTTTACCAGAACTTGCGCAAGGCGATCGCCTTTCTCCTGCCGGTGAATGGCGGGGAATCTATGACGATTTTAATCAGTGCCTTGCTGGTGCGGGAGTTGCCAATTTTGTCCCTGCAAGTCCTCTGGCTCAATATGATCAACTCCATTACTATGACGGTTCCCCTTGCCTTTGAACCCAAATCTAAGGGGGTGATGCAACAGCCGCCTCGCGACCCCAACGAACCGTTACTCACCCCAACACTGTTCCGTCGCATTCTGGTGGTGTCGGTGTTCAATTGGATTTTGATTTTTGGACTGTTTGAATGGGCGCGGGCAACGACAGGGGATATCGCAGTGGCGCGGACTATGGCGATTCAAGCCCTGGTTGCCGCACGAATTGTTTATCTGATCGGCATCAGCCAGTTGGGGTCAAACGTTGGGCAATATTTGCGCGGTCAAATGAGTGCGATCGCCAATGCTCCGATCCTGCTCTTGGGAATCGCCACTGCTAGCGTCCTGCAAGTGCTGTTTAGCCAGTGGGGTGTGATGAACGTCTTGTTTGCCACAGCCCCCCTGACCTGGAACCAATGGCTGATTTGCTTGTTGCCGATGTTGCCGATGATTCCAACAGCACTTTGGGTCAATCGGATCGATCCACCCCAAGCGAATTCCACAGGAAATCGTGAGTAGCTACAGTCATGGGCTAACCGCCCCAATGCACACTGACCGCGCTGATAGGTTATCGGTCGAGAGTTCGAGGTATCTGCGGCGGGTGATTGGGAATATTAGCGATATTTTGCAATCGGAAACGCGGTACGCTACTCCGATAACGGGAAAATCTGCGTTCGAGCCGGGTGTCGGGATTCAATGGTGTGGGTAGAAGTCAACGATACGGGAATTGGGATTTCTCCAGAAGATTTACCTCACGTGTTCGATCGCTTTTGGCGGGCCGAGCGATCGCGCTGTCGTCATTCCGGCGGAACGGGAATCGGGTTAGCGATTACCCGGCGATTGGTGGAACTTCAAGGGGGACAAATTGAAGTCGAAAGCGAACTCGGACGGGGGAGTACCTTTCGCTTTTCTATCCCTATAGTTCGTTAGAAACACGAGAATTACTCGTCTTGGTAAAAGCGATAAAAGAGTCGTTCGTTTTTAAAATCGTGTTCGTCGTGGACGTGATGGATAATGCCCCGATCGATTAACAGTTGTCCTAACTGAATTGCCCCTTTCATACTGGATTTTTGGGTTTGCATCAACCATGCTACCGCCTCCGTTCCCACAAAGGTTTTCGGATAGGTTCTCAAGCCAAAACGTCGCGTGGCGATCGCCACCCCCTCGGAACCCCGCATTTGCTTGACCAGTTCGTCTAAATCCAAACACTCGAGATCGCAGCGATCGTCCTCAAAATCGAAGTCTGACGCGGCGGTTACAGGCTCGATCGACATCTGTGGCATGGGCATCGTTGTTTCCTCCACCTCAAACTCAGAAACTCCCGTCTGACGCATCCAAGCCGATACCGCGCGATCGAGTTTGGGCGATTTTAAATGTAAATCTCGCTGGGGAAAAGGAATTTCGATGTCGTATTTTTCTAAACTCCCATAAATCCGATAGTTCAACTCGTTGCGGTACTTAAACTGTTTCTGCGGTTCGCGAATCCAAACAAACAAATCGAAATTGAGAGAACTGTCCCCAAATGCCTGAAACCAAACTTGCGGGGCGGGATAGCGTAAAAGCTCGGGATGGCTTCTCGCCGCTTCTAACAACGCTTTACGAACTAAACGAACGTCCGAACCGTAAGCCACACCCACCGGAACCTGTAAGCGAGTGATGGGATTTCCGTGCGTCCAGTTGATAATTTCCTGTTCGAGAAATCGGGAGTTGGGGACGATAATCGAAACGCGATCGAGGGTAACAATTTCTGTACTGCGCGATCCGATGCGTTCGACAGTTCCCACGAGATCGCCAACTCGAACGAAATCCCCCACTTGAATCGGACGGTTGAAGGCGATGATAATACCGCTGATAAAGTTGTTGGCGATGTTTTGCAAACCGAAGCCGACGCCGACCCCCACTGCACTGGCCACCACCGCCAAAGACGCGATATCGATTCCCCAACTTTGCAAAATCGCCAAAATTCCGATAAACGTCACTCCCGCGCGAACTAAGACCCCAAGGGCGTCACGAACGTTGCGATCGTCGGCGATTTGGAGGATTTGCGATTTAAACCAGTTGGCGAACCATCCCACCACCACCCACAGGACGACGATCGCCCCCAGCAACAGCAACAAATCCAAAATCGAACAGTAGCGATCGCCAAAGGGAACGATCGGTTCGGTAAAAGTCGAAACCACATGGTAGCGGACGCTTCGCGAGATGGGAAACAAACCTATCGACCAATAGGCGAAACCCAACCATAACAGGCTCCGAACGCCGTTGAGGAGCAGTTGAAACACCTGCTGGCGTTTGCGTTGCGCGGGGGGGACGGGGGTTCGGCGTTGGCGGCGCAATAACTCCCGCTGAAGCACCCACAAGATAAGTTGCACGACAATGAGAACGGCGAGAACGCGAAAAACGGTTTGCAGCGATCGCCTCACGTATTCGGACGTTCGTTCGAGTTTGGCGCGTTCTAAGGCAGTTTCGATCGCCTGCTTCCAAATCTGGGCTTGTTCGGCGATCGAAATTCCTGGCATGATATCGCTTTCAGTAACCGTGACGAGGTGAACGTCGTCGAGTCGTAACGTCGTGCTTCCGTTGAGGGTTGCAATTTCAACGGTTCGAGACGCGTCTTCTCTGGCGTTTTGGAGAATTTCGTTAGTGCGATCGGCCCGCTCTTCGGCTGCAAAGCCTCCCGACGCACTCACCTCGAAAATTTCTAGACCATCGAGAACGACGGGGGCGGTGTCTCGTCCGCTGGTTTGGGTTTGTGCGAGAACGGGCGCGACAATCCCCAGTAAACTCGATATCAGGATGGCGAACACCACAAGCCGTTTGACCATGTTTGATTCCCCGTTCGATTCCGACAAGGCACGAGTCGGCCTCCATTGTGCCTCGCTCCAAACCCATCTTGGTAAGATAGCCGTCATAACGACTACGAGATAAAACGGATATCAGATGCGAATTTTAGTGATGGGTGGAACCCGCTTCATCGGGGTTTACCTGACGAAGCAATTAGTCAACGCCGGCCACGATGTGGTCTTGTTCAACCGGGGCAACAAAAGCGCCCCAGTCGAGGGTGTCTCGGAAATTCACGGCGATCGCACGGACGCCGAACAGTTGCGCGACAAGCTCTCTGGCGAGTCCTTCGACGCCATTTTCGACAACAACGGCCGCAAACTCGGGGACACGCAACCGTTAGCCGATTTGTTTAAAGATAAAATCCAGCATTTCATCTACGTTAGTTCGGCGGGAGTCTACCTCAAATCCGACGAGATGCCCCACCGAGAAGGGGATGCCCTCGATCCCGAAAGTCGCCATTGCGGGAAGTTCGAGACGGAGGACTATCTTGCCAGACAGGGGGTTCCCTTTACCTCGATCCGTCCGACATACATTTACGGACCCTTGAATTACAATCCCTTAGAAGCCTGGTTTTTCGATCGCATCGTCCGCGATCGCCCGATTCCGATTCCCGGTAGCGGAATGCAAATCACGCAACTCGGCCATTGTGCGGATTTGGCGAAGGCGATGGTGGCGGTATTGGGCAACGAAACCGCCATCGGTCAGATTTACAACGTCTCGGGCGATCGCTACGTTACGTTTGACGGGTTAGCCAGGGCTTGTGCGGTGGCGGCGGGGAAATCTGCCGATTCCTTGGAACTGGTACATTACGATCCCAAGCAGTTCGATTTCGGCAAACGGAAAGCCTTCCCCCTGCGATCGCAACATTTCTTCTGCGACGTTCGCAAAGCCCAAGACGAGTTGACCTGGACGCCGGAATTCGACCTGATTTCTGGGTTGAAAGATTCCTTCCAAACCGACTATCTCGCCAACGGACGAGATAAAGCCGACGCGGACTTCTCCACCGACGACGAAATTCTTGCAGCGATGTCGCGATAGAGCGATCGACCGTCCAACACTTGAGATCCCCGCCATCTCCAAGATGCCGGGGATCTCGCCAAACGTCTCCAGCAACCTTACTCGTCTTCGGCAAAGATAAAGCGACGAAGTTCGCTGGGGTCGGGTTCGGGGCTGGATTCGGCGAATTCCACCGAGTCGTCGATGACCTCTTGAATTTTCTTCTGAATGTCCTTGAGTTCCTCCGCACTGGCGAGGTTTTCTTCCGTCAGGTAGTTTTCAAAGCGGTGAATCGGGTCGCGAGAGAACCAGATTTCCTTCTCCTCTTTCGATCGCAGTTCGTCCGGGTCGGCGAGAGAGTGTCCCCGGAAGCGGTACGTCAACGCCTCGATGAGCGTGGGACCTTCTCCGGCCCGCGCGCGATCGACCGCCTCTTGGGCCGCCGCCCGCACCGCCATCACGTCCATTCCATCCACTTCGACCCCAGCCATGTTAAACACGCTGGCTTTTTTGTAAATCTCCGGTTGCGAGGTGGCCCGGTCGTGAGCCATCCCGATCGCCCATTTATTGTTTTCGACGACGAAAATAATCGGTAGCTTCCACAACGACGCCATGTTCAAGGTCTCGAAAAATTGACCGTTGTTACTGGCACCGTCGCCGAAGAAGCAGGCCACCACTTGGTCTGCAGAGGAATCGCCCATGACTTCCTTGCGATAGCGCACTTGGAACGCCGCCCCCATCGCCACGGGAATACCTTCAGCGACAAACGCATAACCGCCGAGGAGTCGGTGGGGTTCCGAGAACATATGCATCGATCCCCCGCGCCCTTTACTGCATCCGGTGGATTTTCCGAACAGTTCCGCCATCACTTCACGGGCGGGAACACCGCAACTGAGAGCGTGAACGTGGTCGCGGTAGGTGCTGCAAACGTAATCGTCGCCGGGGCGCATGGCTTGGATAACCCCGGAGGAGACGGCTTCTTGACCGTTGTAGAGGTGAACGAAGCCGAACATTTTACCGCGATAGTACATTTCGGCGCACTTGTCCTCGAAGAAGCGCCCTAAAACCATGTCTTCGTAGACTCGCAGCCCTTCTTCCCGGCTGATTTCAGCCGTATTGCTATAGGACGTGGGGATTGTGCGTTCTGTGACCATTAGTTTCGACGTTTCAAACAATAACTTAGTAAATAATAGGATACGGGAAACGGTGCGGGGTGCGTATCGAACTTTCTCGACTCTGGACTGAGAATTGGGGTTTCATAGGAGGGAGTTACCGGGTTTCTGGTCTTCTGCGTCGATCTCGAACGCGATGGGTGCATCTCAAAAACGTAAATTCATCGGATACAAGCTGACCTACTCGATAGTGCTACGCACCGATCGACGCTTTCCGAGCGGCTGTTGGGTTCTACGGAGGTCGTCTGCACAACCTACCCAGAGCTTCGTGTTTTTACATCCATTGAGATGCACCCAAAAGCGATCGACCACACTGTTGGGAACCCCTCTCTTCTCTGTTTTCTGTAAAAAACCCCGATATCTTCCAGATACCGGGGTTTTCGCAGTTGGCAATCCAAAACTTACCAACTCGAAAAAGCCGTTCGAGAAAAATTGAAGGAAATTACGCAGTTTCTTGACTACAAAATTGGCAATTCTTCACGAAAAAACACTCTATTTCAACTTATTTTTTCTTCAACCAAGAGAACATCGCCCGCAAGTCTTTCCCGACTTCTTCGATGGGATGTTCGGCTTCTTGGCGGCGCATAGCGGTAAAGCCCGGTTTACCCGCTTGGTTTTCTAATACGAATTCCCGCGCGAACTGACCCGATTGAATTTCCCCGAGAATTTGTTTCATCACTGCTTTGGTTTCGGGGGTAACGACGCGAGGTCCACGGGTGTAATCGCCGTATTCAGCAGTGTTGGAGATGCTGTCGCGCATCGTGGCCAAACCGCCTTCTACTACTAAGTCCACGATGAGTTTGACTTCGTGCAAGCATTCAAAATAGGCCAGTTCCGGCTGATATCCCGCTTCGACGAGGGTTTCAAATCCGGTTTTGATGAGGGCGCTCAAACCGCCGCAGAGAACCGCTTGTTCGCCAAACAGGTCGGTTTCAGTTTCTTCGCGGAAGGTGGTTTCGAGGATTCCGGCGCGGGTTCCGCCGATTCCTTTTGCGTAAGCCATCGCGCGATCGCGGGCTTGTCCGGACGCATCCTGATACACGGCGAACAGACAGGGAACCCCTTCTCCTTGTTCGTAGGTGCGACGGACTAAGTGACCGGGGCCTTTGGGGGCGATCATCACGACATCTACGTTGTCCGGGGGAACCACTTGTCCGAAGTGGATGTTAAAGCCGTGGGCGAAGGCCAGAATATTTCCGTCTTTGAGATTGGGGGCGATTTCTTGAGTGTAAACGGATTTTTGCACTTCGTCGGGCAGCAGAATCATAATCATATCGGCTTTTTCTGCTGCTTCGGCGACACTGTAAACCGTCAGTCCCGCATCTTTTGCTTTCGGGGCGGACTTACTGCCTGGATACAGTCCGACAATGACGTTGATGCCGCTATCTTTTAAATTGAGGGCGTGGGCGTGACCTTGCGACCCGTAACCGATAATGGCGACAGTTTTCTCAGATAACAGGTCGAGATTGGCATCTTCGTCATAGTACATACGAGCCATGGGGACTTCTCCTTGGAAAAACTCGGTGGGTGGGCTGACAACACGGCGGTTTCTGCCAGAACTTACGCATTTACACCAGTGGTAGGGTGGGCATTGCCCATCGACCGAAGTTCTAGGTGACTGGACTGTTGACAGAAAACGCCCATAAAACACAAATTTTGATTCTATCAAATTTCGGTCGTTTGTATCGGTTCCGTCCCAGGGCAATCTTGGGTACAGTCGAGGCGATCGCAGACGGGTTAGACTACGGGAAAATAGGGCAAAACATACTTTAACGGTTTGAAAGAGGGGACGACGGATGAGTTGGGCGCGGTATCCGACACACTTGGCCGTAGCGATCGCCTCGATCGCACTGATTGCGGGAAGTTCGATGGCTCAAGTCGAACCGACCGATACGACGGAGGAACAGAACGCCGAAACGGAAACGCTCTCGGACCGAGAACGGTCGGAATTGCAAGAGTTTCGCGATCGCGAGTTTCTCAGAGAAAACGTCGAGCGCAGCCTCGCCGAAAGTACGGTGTTGCGCGATCGCATCGACGCCGAAGTCGAAGAGGCCGTGGCCGCCAACCGACCGCCGATTACCGCCTTGTTCGTCGTCCTGGCGTTGTTACCGATTCTCGGCGCGATCGCGGTGTGGCTGATTCTCAATCGCTTGGAAAACCGCGCCTCGGCCTACGCCCGAGAACTCGAAAGCCTTAAAGCCGACGCCATGTCCGAGTTAACGGCGTTAGTCGCCGAGGCGCAAACGGTTCTCGATCGCATCCAACACAATATGGAAGTTCCGCTTCCGGTGGTGACCTCGACGACATCGCCTTCGGTACAGCGTTCCCCGAGCGATCGATTTGTGGCCGAAGAACCGCCCGATCCCGCGCCGCCCCCCGACGGAGAAGCAATTTTACCACCCCCTCCAGACCGCGAAGCCGATTCTGTCGAACTCCCGCCCCAGGACGAGATCGCGAATCTTCTCGAAGAGACGGACGACAGCGAAGACGTTTCGCCAAGGGACGAGATCCTCGAGGAAACGGACGAGGACGAGGACGAAACTGCGATCGCCCCTCACGATATAAGTTTGTTGTTCGAGGACGAGGACGAAACGCCCCAAACCGTCCGAGAAGCCCCGAAACCCGAAGATCCTCAAACCCTAAAAGCGGTATTCGAGGAAGACGAAGAACGCGATCCCGGAGAAGGGGCGATCGAATCTCAGGACTCCGAAAACGGAAACGCGCCCCAAACGGGTAACGTCAAACGAATTCCGCCGCCTCCCCCTTCTGAATCTGCGACGAACGCCGAAGACAGCGCCCGAGAATTTTGTCGCCAAGGAAACGCCCTGTTTTTCAGCCAGCGGTACGCCGAATCTATCGAAGCTTACGATCGCGCGATCGCCCTCAAATCGGACTACCATCAAGCTTGGAGCAATCGCGGTAGCGCCCTGTTCCACCTACAACGGTTCGAGGCGGCGATCGAATCCTACGATCGCGCCTTGGAATTCAAGTTTGACTATCCCGAAGCCTGGAACAACCGAGGGGGTGCGTTGACGAAACTACGCCAGTTTGAGGAGGCGATTACCTCTTACGATCGCGCGGTACAACTCAAACCCGATTATGTCGAAGCCTGGAACAATCGCGGTTTGGCGTTGATGGAACTCGGACGGTTTAAAGAGGCGATCGCCTCCTACAATCGCGCGGTCAAACAAAAACCCGACTACACCGAAGCCTGGAACAATCGCGGTTTGGCTCTAGCCGCCAGCAACCGCCACGAACAGGCGCTTCCTTGCTACGCTAAAGCCGCCCAACTCAAACCGGACTACGCCGAAGCTTGGAAAAATCGCGGCGCGTCTTTACTCGCCCTCGAACGGAACGAAGACGCCCGACAGTCCTACGTTCGCGCCACGGAACTGGCCCCCAACGACCCGGCGGCGTGGTTCTATCTCGGTCGCCTCCTGGCGAAACTCCAACAGTACGACGAGGCGATTTCAGCCTTCGATCGCGCCACGGACATCGCCCCGACCGCCCCCGACGTTTGGTATAACAAAGCTTGTTGCTATAGCGTTGGCGGCTTTGTCGCTCCGGCGATCGCTGCGTTAGAAGAAGCGGTTCGTTTAGCCCCCCATCCGTATCGAGAACACGCGAAACGCGATCGCGCGTTCGACGGAATTCGGGATGACGAACGGTTTAAAACCTTAATTTACGAATAAATTTCCCCATCATTGACGATAATCGACGAATCAGGTAAGGCTTGTCAATGACCCGCGATTGACCACAAGACAGTCCAATCGGGGCTTGAGGGGGGTCATCCCTCAACAGAAGCATTGACTAGACCTCAGAGCAGTTATCTGGAACGGACGGCAGAATACTCCTCTAGTTCTGCCCTCTCCAAACCGAGAAATCCCTCGGTGCTGTCGGACAGGACATCTTGATAGCTGTGGTCGAAGAGGCAACCCAACAACTCCAAATGGAGAATTATCTTAAATGCGAGTCCCTGTCGTATCAAAAGAAGGTGTTCCTCTGATGCCAACCCAACCCAGTCGGGCGAGACGTTGGCTTAAAGAGGGAAAAGCTGTCAAAAAATGGTCAGATGTTGGAGTGTTTTACGTCCAACTGACCGTTGAGCCGAGCGACACCCAGACCCAAGAAGTCGCGGTGGAAGTAGACCCCGGCAAGCACTTTTCGGGTGTGGCCGTGCAATCGGCTAAAGCCACCCTATTCATGGCACATCTGATTTTGCCGTTCGAGACGGTCAAGAAACGGATGGAACAACGGCGCACGATGCGACGGACTCGACGGTCTCGCCGCATTAACCGCAACGCGCCGTTTAAGTTTCGCAACCATCGCTCGTCGCGGTTTAACAACCGTCGCCAAAATAAGCTCCCACCGAGTATCCGTGCCAACCGACAACTCGAACTACGAGTCGTTAGGGAATTGGCGGCGATATTTCCCATTTCTACCATCGTCTGGGAATACGTTCGAGCGGATGTCGATCGAACCAGCGGACGGCGAAAGGCTCGTTCGGGGAGGGGTTTTTCTCCCGTAATGGTGGGGCAGCGTTGGGCGATCCGAGAAATGGGAAAAATCGCCCCAGTGGTGCAGTTGCAGGGTTGGGAAACTGCCAACCTCAGACGAGAACTGGGGTTGGTTAAGTCCGGCAACAAAGACGACGCCTCGCCAGAATCCCATGCGGTAGACGGCATTGCCCTGGCGTCGTCTCAGTTCGTTCGATATGAGTCGTTCCACGGAACGAACGTTCGCGGACATCGGTGGAAGGGTAGTGTTTGCATTACTCCCACACTGTTTCGAGTGATTCGCCGTCCTCCCATCTGTCGGAGACAGTTGCACCTTCTGCAACCCGCCAAGGGTGGAACGCGTCGCAAGTATGGCGGAACCGTCACCCGGCACGGATTCAGAAAAGGCGACTTCGTTCGGGCGTCCAGGGCAGGACGCCAATATCTCGGATGGGTCTCTGGAGATAATGCTCGTCAGGTGTCTGTCAGCGACATTAACTGGAAACGGCTCGGACAGTTCAGCGCTTCTAAAGTGCAGTTGCTCGCCCCCAACACGAATTTGCTGGTCTTGGGAACATCGAACCCCACTCGACCCGCGTTTTGTTCCTCCCGCGCTTGAATCGCAGATTTCAAGCGGGGTATCCACAAAGGAGATTTTGATGAAACTTCAGCACGCTTCGCTCCTCGTCCTCTCGACGCTTTGGGTGTCCGTCGAAGCCGCCACCGCCCAGACTCCCCCCAACGCGACCCCCACCACTCCACCACCGCAAACGGTGACGCCGCCTCAACCCACTGCTGCGCCGACCCCCGTTCCACAACCGCCCGCGCCTCCGGCCGCCGTTCCCACCGCCCCCGCCGCTGCACCCGCCCCCGCTGCGATCGACCGTGCGGAAATCGAAAGAATTGTTGAAGAAAGCCTCGAAGATAACGATCTCGTACAGGATGCGATCGACGAAGCGGTCGACGACAATTTCGCTTGGACGTTTAACCTGCTCAATATTCTCCTGTTGCTGTTGATTCTGTTCCCCATCGTCGGCATTATTCTGTTGTGGTCGATGCGTCGCAACGCGATCGATCGCGTGGTGGAAATTGTCGAAGATCGCCTCAGCCACGACCTCAAAGACGAAGTCAGCCGCGAGTTAAAGGCGGAATTCGAGACTCGTGCGTCGCTTCCGGGGAGTGGGGGCGCTTTAGCCGAACGCCAGGAACCGGGACAGTTGAAAGATATGGTGTCGATGGCGTTGTCGGTACAAAACGTGATGGACAACGCACGCCACACCATCGAAAATTCGATGGATTTGCAAGAGCGGCTGGGAACTCGCCTCAAGGACGTGTTTGAAATGCACCTGCGTCAAGGCCGGGAACTGGCGGCGGCGGGTCAGCATACTGAGGCGATCGCCGCCTTCGATAAGGCTATTGAAATCGATGGCGGCCATCCGTTACCGCTGTGCGAACGGGGGGCGATTTACGCCAAACTGCAACGGTTCGAGGAAGCTCTGTCGTCCTACGATCGCGCCATCGAAGTCAGTCCTGAGTTTCCCAACGGTTGGTATGGAAAGGCTCGCTGTTTCTCCCTCGTCGGCTATAGCGAGCAGGCGATCGAAAATTTGAAAAAGGCCATCGAACTCGATCCCGATTTGAAAGCCCAAGCTCAGTCGAACCACGATTTCGCCTCGATTCGCGAACACGAATGGTTCCAAACGGCTGTCGCGGGTTAACCCAGTCGCCGGGGCGTTGTCTGCAACGCCCCCATAGAAACCGATTTTCTTTTTTTAAAAAAAATGATTACAATTTACAACAAATACTTGACATTACCATAAAAGAAGCCTAAAAAAATCTGCTTTATGAATTCACTCTCTCTCAACGTCTTAGCCATCGGCATTTTCAGCATTACCATGATGACGCTGATCGGGCCGATGGTGAACCTCTCGCCTGTCGTTCCCGCCGCCACAGTGTTCGGCATTTTGGGACTCGCCACCGTAGACACCTTGGGCTTTAACGGTCAAGGAACGATGGTATTACTGGATTGGCTGGGCAATACGAGCAGCGATCGCCGCGATCGCATCGTCCGCCACGAAGCCGGACATTTCCTCGTGGCGTATCTTCTCGACATTCCCATCGCCGACTACACCCTCAATGCCTGGGATGCCGTCAAACGGGGCTATCGCGGCTACGGCGGCGTCCAGTTCGACGATCGCCACCTCCTCGAACAACTGCAACAAGGAACCCTTTCAGCCCGAACGCTCGATCGCTACGCCAAAGTTTGGATGGCAGGAATCGCCGCCGAACAACTCCACAACGACACGGAAATCGGCGGAGACGGCGATCGCCTGCAACTGCGGCAGATTTTCAAACAACTCCGTCCCGCCATCACCGACATCGTCCAACGGGAACGCTGGGCAATTTTCCAAGCCAAAACCCTCATCTCCACCCATCAAGACGCCTACAACGCCCTCGTCGAAGCCATGACCGAAGGTCGCAGCGTTGACGAATGTTGTGGCGTTTTGGACAGTCACCTTTTACAGTGAGCAGTCACCAGTCACCAGTCACCAGTCACCAGTCGCCAGTGAAGACAGGGAACAGGGAACAGGGAACAGGGAACAGGGAATAGGGAATAGGGAACAGATAACAGTTTCTCCCCCTCTCCCTCTCTCCCCCTCTCCCTTGCTTCCCTTCACCGCCAATGTCCCACGAGGACGAACGGCGCCCAAAAGTGGGGACTTGAAAAATTCTCGCTGTGGAGTAAGTCCAGTTGGGCTTGTCGTAAAGCCTCGGCCTTGTTGGGGGTTTCTTGTCGGCTGAGGTCGCGTAACATCCGGTAAAACTGCGCCATGAGTCGTGCGGTGGAGCGATCGTTGACGTTCCACAAACTGCCGACGGTACTGCGTGCCCCGGAACGAATTCCCATTCCAGCTAACCCTAAGACCGTGCGATCGCTCCCTTCCGCCGTCTCGCAGGCACTCAAGACCAACAACTCTAGGGGATTTTGACGGCGAGACCCGTTCCCTTGCAACATCTGCGCGAAGCGATCGAGGGTGAGGGGACGGTTCCACGTGAGAACGAAGGTATTTTCAGCAAACGCGTCGAATTGGGCGTGGGTGGCAATGTGAACGGCGGCGAAACGGTTGGAGTTGACGGCGGCGTCGAGACGGTGGCTGAGAAATTCGTCCTCGAAGAGAATTTCACTGGGAACCAGAGCCGCGATCGCCTGAAGTTCTTCGCGCACGTAGGGCAAATCCGACCAAGTCGTTTGGCTGAGGTGGGGAAACTGCGTCCAGTCTGTTTGGCTGAAACTGGCCCGTCCGGCGGCTAACAACTTCGACTGTTGGAAGTCGAGGGGATCGGAGGGGGGAAGTTTCCAACTCGGGGCGATCGCAATAGCATACCGTTCGATTAAATAGCGATCGCCGTCGTATAACGCTGCCACGGGAATATTCCGTAACGCCCCGTCGAGAACGAAAGCGAGAGTCGTACCTTCTCGAGTTTGTAAGTCGGCTTCGAGGGGACGAAACAGAACGTCGTAGGCTTTTTCGAGAACGGGTTGCCAGTTAAAATCGCGAGCTAGAGATTAATGGACGATGTGGGCAAAGGTTTCTAAATCGGGAGTGGGAAGGGGCGATCGATAGTGGCGTAACGGCCGGTCGGGAACCGATAAAATCAGGTGCAACCCGTCGGGGAGAACGATCGTATAAATGGCGTTCGCGTTCGGGTCGAGATCTTGCAGTTGGCGTTCGGCCACCTCGATGCACGCATCGCCGAAAAAGTTATCGAGTTCGGCTAACTGTAACGCTTCGATGGCATCTCGCGCCTGGGTCAGTGCCTCGGGAGTCGGCGAGGGATCGGCCAGTAGCAACCCCACCCATTCGCGATAGACGGGTTCGACTTCGTCGCGAAAATCGTATTGTAAATCGGGGTTGAGCGCAGCAATATCTCGACGCAAGGCTTGTAGGGTTTCGATCGCGCCACGATAGGCGTTTAGGGCAGCCGTGCGATCGCCTCGCTGGTACGACAACCGCCCCAGTTGCCACTGCCAGCGATAGGTTATCGCGGGGGCGTCGATCGCGTCAGAGATCGCCAAAGCATCTCGGGTTAGCCTTTCGGCGTCGTCGAAACGTCCGGCGATTTCGTAAAGTTCCCCTAACTGTCCGAGGGCGTAGGCTTCTCCCCAGCGATCGTTGAGGGTTCGAGAGTCCTCGATCGCGTGGCTGAGGAATCCTGCAATGTCGATCGAAGATACCGAGTCGGTGGTGGCCGAGGGGGGGCGACAGTGGCGGACGAGAGGAGACACGTAATTGAAGGAGCGCGAGTTGTCCTCAGACGCCAGCTTCAGACAGGTAAGGCTGTGGGCGAAGTTCAACAGTTCGGTAATACTGTCGCGACTCGGCGGTTGGGCGATGAGACTTTGGGAGAGCGATCGTTGTAGCGATCGCACGTCGCCGTCGATTTCAGTCGCCAAACTCAGCAGATTCAGTCGGGCGCGACGCCGTACCGTCTCGGAAGTCGAGATTTGTAATGCTTGGCGGTAAAAGTTCGCGGCGGTTTTGTTTGCCGATTCGGTCGATCGCCCGTAACCGCGATACCGTCGAGCGATGGCGCGGTGGGCGTTCCCCAAACTTACCAACAGGTGGGCGACCTGGGCGCGATTGTCGAACTGTTCGGAGAGGGTCAATCCCGTTTGTAAGACCTTTTCGGCAGCGCGAACGGCTCCTAGCTCGATTAAGATCTCTCCGAATTGCTGGAGCCAGAGGAGACACTCTGTTGTGACGGGAACGGTTTCGAGATCCTCGAGGAGATCGAGTTGGCGATCGGTGACGATCGCTCTGAGACTTTCCCGCGACAACCCCAGGGCTTCACCGAGTCGAAACGCGGCCCGTCGATAGCGCCCTTCCTGTTGGAGCGATCGCACTTCTCGGAACAGCTCGGGTTGTAAACGTTCGATTTGTAAACCTTCTGACGGTTCGATCGCCGTTGAAGGAGCGACACAAAGATGATTCGCCACAGACAGCCACAGTGCCATACCGAACGACAGCACCCTGACCCACCGGCGACGCTGTTTCTTAAAATCTCGTTCGAGCCGCTGTAGCACGGGCGTCTAGCCTTTTGGGGAAACCTCGTCAGACCTTAACTCGACCCTCAAAACGGTCAAAACACCGTCTTACCAGCCCCAAGTTCCCGGTTCGCCTTTGAAGGGGCCGACAATGTCGTGAGTAATCCAACCGCCGTAAAAATCTCCAGCTTGCGCTTTGACGCGTTCGTCCTCGACATAACACGCCTCCATACGACTCGGATAAAAGGCCACGTACCCTCGCAAATCCGCAAAGGCTTCAGTGGGATCGGGGTAAAACCAAGCTGCATTTTCGGCGGTTCGATCGCCCACTCGAACGGTGTAATATCTCGCTGAGCCTTTCCACTCGCAAAAGGACGAACGAGCTGTTTTGACGAGACAGTCTGTCTTGATGTCCTCTGGGGGAATGTAGTAAACCGGGGGATGGCTAGTTTCGAGAACCCGCTTGGCTTGGTGGGTGTCGGCGATGGTTTCACCGTTGAAGACGACGCGAATGCGTTTGGACGAGTCTTCGAGTCGGGGAGGACGGGGATAGTCCCAAACGGATTCTTGACCCGAACCGGGTTCGATGCGTTGCGGCGGTTTTCTAAACATAGCAATGAGAGCGATCGCCTTTGTGAATCATTGTACGGTGTCTCAAGTGACAGGCTGTAACAGCACAGCCAAAACGCCGTTAAACTTCTCGGAGGTTCAACCCCACTCGCTGAGAGGGTGACAACATAGCTAGACCCCCTGCCTCACAAGGGATAGAGCCTCTAGCCCTCGTTGAAAATGGAGAGATTTGTGAGGCTTCAACGCCATGAGCGCCAACATCCAATCTCTCCAGAGCAGCA
>NZ_KB235959.1:727810-741561 GCF_000332355.1 Baaleninema simplex PCC 7105 | reverse complement strand
GTCAATTTTTCCCAAACTTCATAATTTTGTCGAGAAATATTATTGTAACTTATAAAGTGGACGAGTTAAGTCAATTCAGATTTATACCTTGAGTAAGACGGCTTCTTGTTCATTTTCCACCCCCAGCTTTTGATAACTTTTTCAGCAAACCCTAAATAGGATTGGACGTGAGATTCAAGGAGACGCTGACCCGAACGAGTTGCTAACCAATAGGCTAAAGTCATGAGCAAAATGAGCGCCAAAAGTCGCGGAGGACTGACTCGAGTTGACTCAAGATTGTAGCCGCCACTTTTGTCAGTCTCGGAACATCATCTCAATGCCCCAACCGCGCTCTGTAAATTTGGCGAACTAATTGAGCATCTGAGAGAGTGGTCAGCAATAACCAAGGTTCTTTCCCTCCTTTCCCTCGATAACGACGTTTCCAATAAACGCCGAGATTAAGAGCGCGAACTGGTTCTTCTTTGTTGACATTAACGTTTTCAAAGAAGTGATACTGTCCCGGTTGAAAGCCTCGGTGTTTTAAGGCTTGGCATCGAGGGCTCTTCGGAGTTTAGGGTGACAGAAAAACTAACTTCACGAGATTTCAAGGGTTTTGGCTCTCGAATCTTCAATTTTTTGTATCATGCTATACATTTATAACCACAAACTCCGAAGACCCGCATCGAGTCTTGGCATCCGCCACATAGGTACTTTTCTTCTGTCGCAATACAGCGTCCGCACCTCGCTTCCTGAGCCAGTCTGCCAGTTTAGCACTCTGAAATTCTCGGTCGCCTACTACCACCACTGGTATAAGGTTTTAATAGCTTCAATACCGGCGCTTAATATTTTTGCTGTTGCCTCAAGGAACTGCTGCCTAATTGGGGTAATAACTCCCAATAGACCGGTAAAGCATGAGTCCCCCAAATTAGAGACACCATGAACAAATTCCGGTCTCTCCATTGAGTTCGGTCAAGGACGACCACCAAATATTTTCGAGTACTTTAAGGTGAGTTGAGGACGCGCTCGTCGCTGTTCCCGATTGAGGTGGTTGCCGCGATATTCAGCTTTCAGCCACCTCTTGATAAGGGGAAACCATAACAACTTGGCACTCAACTGAGGCAACTTCAGAAATCGTTGCAAGCTGGTGACGCGACTGTCGTATTTTTATCGGTTTGAGGAAAGAACTGCGCTAACGTCGATAATTTGACTTGCCGATGCATTTGCAGTATCCAGACCAGCCACTTTAAGATCCCAATTTGCTTCTCATTGAGATGGATGCGCAGAAAATCTTGGTAGAATGTCGGTAGCATTTTTTGTTGGGGTGGCCGCAAACGCCACCCTCTTTTTGGGACTCCTCTATTCTCTCAAACAATTGTCCCGTCTGGCTTCCGTCTACCTTGTCACCCTCTCAGCCCCACTCGACGTTATCGAAGCTTGCGGACTGATTTGTCCTCGACCCCGCTCTTGGGAGCGATCGCCAGTTTCAAGCTACCGTGGTCGCACCTTTGAGATAATCTTTCAGTTGGCGTTCGTGGTCGTGACAGAGATTGTCGAGAGGAATGGCTTCGATGGGAAACGATCGCACCTCGAGAATTTCGTGGGTGTCTCGGGCGCCGAGTTTTCCGTCCGCTTCCACTTCCAATAAAATCGAAATCGAATGAATGCGCGGGTCGCGATCGGGGTGGGAATACACGCCCACCAAACGGCACAATCGCAGTAAGTCGAGGCCGGTTTCTTCTCGCAACTCTCGTTTGGCTGCATGGGGAATGTCTTCCCCCCAGTCGATAATTCCGCCGGGAAGTCCCCACTCTCGGGTGTCCCGTCGCAGGATTAACACGATTTCGCCGTTGGGAAGTAACGGAATTAAAGTCGTTCCGGTGATGGGATGCCGGAAAACGATACCTAAAACGGTTTTGACGTACTGCCAAATTCGCCCGATCGTACTCATGGGTATATTTTTTTACGAAGATTGAGTCGAGAATTTCCAACGCAGAGGTTGTATTGTTCTAGAGACATTGAAAAACGATTAAAGTTTGAATATAGCACGTTCGACTCAAATCGACACAAAATTTTGCTGATTTAAATGCAATACCCAATAGGTTTAATTTAGGATACTTATTTCAGAAAATTAATTCTAAAAACCCCTGTTCGAGCGGATAGCGATCGATCTAGATTCCCAGCATCTCCAAGATGCCAGGGATCTTATGCGATAAGCCACCCCTCTGTGTGTCTGTGGTAAAAAAATACTTATGGAATTCGTTGTAACAACTGTTCTGTTGTATTTACCCACTGAGACAAACCCCGTTCGGCATACAACTGTCGAGCGTATTCTAAAACCTCTCGAGCGCGATCGAACTGTTGTCGTTCTAAAAAAACTAACCCCGCTCCGTAATAGGCGTTGGGATATTGTGGATTGGCGTCTCTAGCTCTGCGAAATGAATTTAATGCGTCTTCTAAATCTCCTTGAGAGAACGAAATCGAACCCAGTTGATAGTGTGCCTCGGCATAATTCGGATCGAGTTCGATCGCCCGCCTCAATTCCGATCTCGCTCGTCTTAAATTTCCTTGCTCGGTATATAAAACACCTAGATAATAATAGGGTTCTGCTGCGTTTTCGCTGTAGCGTTTGGCTTGACGAAACATTTCGATCGCCGCTTCGACGTTTCCTTCTTGAAAGCGAACCAACCCCAAATTGTAATACGCAAAATCTAATTGCGGATCGAGTTCGATCGCTCGTTCTAAATACTGCGTCGCTCGCTCTAAATTGTTGGCTTCTAGCAGGATCGCTCCCAAATTTCCGTAAGCTAAGGCAAACCCCGGATCGGTTTGCGTGGCACGATAAAACGCATCGGCGGCGGCACGGAACTGTCCAGTCTGACGTAATGCCAATCCTAAATTATAGTACGCTGGAGCAAACTGTGGGTCGATAGCAATGGCCGACTCGAAGGCGGCGATCGCTTGTTGCAACTGTCCTTGCTGTACGTATTGCAACCCTTGATTTAACTGGGGTTCTGCCGGAGAGCGTACCGGAACTTGCTGTGCGATCGTCGGGGGTACGACGACGGTTCCGCCGACACTTCCCCACAATAGCAGCACTCCCATTACAACGATCGAACCTTTCATCATCAAAAAAGTAAGAAATTAACTAAAAACGAACTACTCTAGGCGATCGACTCGATTGTAGCCTTCCTCTCTCAGCTTTTGGGAAACGCCATCGGAAAAATTCCACAAAACGTCTTCACTATAGAGTTTCGATCGTATCAATTAAAGGCACCTCGAAAAATTGATTGTGGCTTAAAAACTAATGTCTGAAACCCTTGAACTCTCGTTTCAAATTCTCGATAGTAGAGCCTATCTCTCAATAAGTTTGAATTAATTGAAATTCCCTTAAGTTACTTTGCAAGTTCCTCAAGATACATTTTAAATTAAACTGTCTCAAGAGTTACGAATCTACACCATTTGTAGGGTGGGCAATGCCTACCGACCTCTCCATTTAGTATGATTTTTCCGAACGCGATAAGGAGTACATTTCACTTTTGCAGTAAAGTGAAATGTACCCAATTGGTTGATATTTTATATTTTAGGGTGCATCTCAATTCTGCGATAAGTATAAATACTTAAAGGAGTAAATTCCCTTCTAGCAGTCCTTGAGGAAGATATTGACAAATTGCCAAACTTGTGTATTTGTGAAAGTGAGATGCACCCATATTTTATGAATTACACTTCAACCCTTTGATGTTTCAAAAAATTCCTAAAAAGTGGACGATGTTCTAATTATTGAACTCAACAAACTCTAAAATTCGGCGAGCTGTCGTATTCGGTCGCTCCAAATGAGGAACGTGACCGCAACAGGGAATCCAAATCAGTTTTCTATTCGGAATCAAACGATAGAATTCAGGAGCGTCCTTTGTTCCTAGAATTTTATCGTCTTCACCCCACAAAATTAATGTCGGAACGTCGAGATCGGGAAGTTGAGACTTGAACGAGGGATAACCGCCACTTTTCGTAAACGAAATTAACGCTCGATTCCAGCGATCGCACTCTAAATGTAACGCCGCACAACAGCGGGCATCTTCAGAATTAAACTGCTTGTCGAAATATGCCGTATAACTAATATTATTGCGAACGCCAGGACGACGCAGAAACTCAGCCGCGAAGTAGTCTAACGGCGGAAACAGATATTTGCCGACGACCGGCCCCGTCCCGATCCCCGCACTGTCGAGTAACACGAGTTTTTCGACGGCTTCGGGATAAGTCAAGGCGAAATCGATCGCCGCCGCACCCCCCATCGACGCCCCCACGAGAACGACGGGTTTAGCGATCGCCGCTTGCCAAAACCCGTACAAATGCGCTTCGATATCAGACGGGGAAAACGAAAGGTCTTCGCCCCGTTCGGTAAACCCAAAACCGAGCAAATCCACCGCCCAGGTTTCCCGGTGAGAGGCGAGGAGCGGTTGCAGGCGTCGAAACTCCAACACCGAACTATCGAAACCGTGTAACAGTAAAATTGGCGTCCCTCCCGTTCCCCGTTTGACGTAAGTTGTCGGAACGGGGCGATCGCGTAACGGTGTCGCAATATCGAGACGCTGGATATGCGAAGCTTGTTCGATGGATGTCGCTTCAGTGAGTGCGGCAGCAGTGGGCGGTAAAACGTCAGGTAACACGGGTAAAAAAATGACAGACGAGCGATCGGAGATTCAAGAAAACATCATAGCGAAGGATGCTTCACCCGTTCGCGCGATCGGCGCGATTAGCGGTACGTCCGTCGATGGCATCGATGCGGTATTGGTAGAACTGACGGGAACCGAGGTCGATTTACAGGTTAAGGTACTGGCGGCGAAGACCTACCCCTATCCCGAGGACTTACGATCGCGCATATTAGACGTTTGTAGCGGTGGCGAAATCTCGATGGCGGCGTTGGCGGAGTTAGACGAAGCGATCGCGAAAGCCTTTGCTAACGCAGCGATCGACCTCCAGAAAAACCATCCCCCCGCTTGCATCATCGGTTCCCACGGACAAACCGTGTTTCACCGTCCCCCCCGCGATGGCGAACTCGGCTACAGCCTGCAACTCGGACGGGGAGCGACCCTAGCCGCCCTCACGGGAATTCCCACCGTCAGCAACTTTCGCGCCGCCGATATCGAAGTCGGAGGACAGGGAGCGCCCCTCGTATCCAAACTCGACCTGTGCTTGTTCGGCCGTCACGATCGCGATCGCTGCGTCCAGAACCTCGGCGGAATCGGGAACGTCACCTATCTCCCCGCCGGATGTCTGCAACAGTTCGATCGCGTCCGGGGATGGGATACCGGCCCCGGAAACGTCCTCCTCGATCTCGCCGTCTCCGACTTAACCGACGGAGCGCAAACCTTCGATCGCGATGGGGCGTGGGCTGCATCGGGACATCCAGACTTCACCCTCGTCGAGCGATGGTTACAAGACGACTTTTTCCGACAACCGCCCCCCAAATCGACCGGACGCGAACACTTCGGACGGGAATTCCTACACCGATGTCGCCTCGAGGCCGAAGCCCTCAACGACGCTGACTGGTTGGCGACTCTGACGGAACTTACCGTCAGTGCGATCGTCGACAATTACAGTCGGTTCTTACCCCGACTTCCCGACGACCTGTTTTTATGTGGCGGCGGGAGTCGTAACCGCTATCTCAAACAGCGATTGCAGGCGCGACTCGAGAACGTTACCGTAAAAACGACCGATGACGCAGGCGTCAACGCCGATTACAAAGAAGCGATCGCCTTTGCCGTGTTAGCCTATTGGCGCGGGTTAAACCTACCGGGGAATTTACCCTCCGTCACAGGAGCTAGTCGAGCCGTCGTTTTAGGAGAGCGATCGCTCGTTGCCCTCCCCGAAATCCCATAAGATGCTCTTAGAGCGAACGGGTAGGGCGCAAACTAGCACGACGCCCCCCCAACCCGGAGATACGGCGATCGTCCTACAGGCGATCGACAATTCCCGTTCGATCCCCCCCCCCGACACGCGCGAGTGTGTCGGTTCACTCAGACGATAACTCATCAGATAGCGGTGGCTCATACGTTTCTACTCGAACAAGGTCGGTGGCGTTTAGAAGGAAACTGGTTAGAACGCCACAACCTGCCGATCGCTGTCACGGGCAGGACGATCGTTGCGTGGGGTCAAGATAACTGGTACAGCATGGTTACGAAACTCACCTTTCCGAACACTGAACGAGACGACATCACCTTTCAATATCGCGGTCGCCTCGACAGCGGCGAACGTCAGTATACCTTCGTTCTCCAACACAGCGAACTCGGGCGAGTCGAAGGGGAAGGTTGGATTACCCCCGAGTCGATCGTGCAGCGGTATTGGACGATCGACGACAAACAGCGACGAAGTGGCTTTGAAACCCTCCATCGCGTTGACGAGCAGAAATACTACTTATCGAGCGGTACGATGTCAGGATTGCACCTCACCAGTGCGATGGACGCCACGCTGGTACTGCAATATAGTTGAACCGAAGATGAGGTAATGATGGGATGGGGAAAAACTCTCAACTGTCACCTGTCTTCACCGATCTCGGTTCGCGGCTCGCTGTTCGCTGTAAAAGGGCCGCAATTTAGAAAAATTAAAGGTTTGACGTTCGGTCGTCCGTATTTTTTCGCGTCTTTGACCGTTTGTAAACTGCTGTAGAATTAACCTGGTCTAGATTTCTCGACCTCTCGTACCTCTGAGGACACTCGTACCCGTCCTGTCAGCGGTGCGCGATCGGCGCTCGATCCTCACGCGCGATCGTGTTTCGTTCCTTCTCCACGCGCCCACACGCACCCCAGATAGATGCTAGAGGTCTCGTCCGTACCGCAATCACGCTGTTTTCTACTAACCATCGCGCTGTATGACCGTTTTCACACCCGAAAAAACAGGCTTGGATCTCGAAGCCGTTAACCAACAACTCGAGAACGCTTCTGCGACAGAAGTGGTTGAATGGGCTGTTACCACCTTTGGCGACGGCTTAGTTATGAGTAGTAGCTTTGGGATTCAGGCCGCCGTCATGCTCCATCTGGTGACGCGCGTGAAGCCGGACATTCCTGTCATTTGGATCGATACCGGATATCTTCCCCCCGAAACCTATCGCTTCGCCGCACAACTCTCCGAACGCTTAAATCTCAATCTCAAGGTTTATCAATCACCGCTGTCACCGGCTCGCATGGAAGCCCTGTATGGCAAACTGTGGGAGAAACACGACGTCGAATCGCTCAACCGCTACGATTCCATTCGCAAAGTCGAACCCATGCAGCGAGCGTTACGAGAGTTGGGGGCGACGGCGTGGCTGGCTGGGTTGCGAGCCGACCAAACGCAACATCGTCAAAACCTGAACCGAGTTGGATTGCAGGGCGATCGCTACAAGGTTTATCCCATTTTGCAGTGGAACGCCAAAGACGTTTACCAATACCTCACGAAGTACGATTTACCGTACCATCCCTACTTCGACCTCGGATATACGAGCGTCGGCGACTGGCATTCGAGCCGTCCCTTGACAGCAGACGACGAACACGAACGAGATACGCGGTTTCGCGGCCTCAAGCAAGAGTGCGGCTTGCACCTCCCGCAAACGGACGGAGAAGCGGAAAGTCTAGATTCGAGTTCGTTGTAGTTTTTGAGAGAGGGAGAAAGGGAGAGGGGGAGAGGGGGAGAGAGGGAGAGGGGAAGAGAGGGAGAGGGGGAGAGAGGGAGAGGGGGAGAGAGGGAGAGGGGGAGAGGGGGAGAAACGATTAACTGTTCCCCGTTCCCCGTTCCCTGTTTTCACGGGTGACTGGTGACTGGCGACTGTCTTCACGGGTGACTGGTGACTGTTCCCCGTTCCCCGTTCCCTGTAAAAGGCTGGCGACTGGTGACTGGTGACTGGTGACTGTCTTCAACTCCCCATTTCTCAACCGCGTCCGGTGATAGACAAGCCTTCAACGATCAGTGAGGGAGTGTAACAGGAGCCGTTCCAGATTCCGTCGCCGCCAAGTCTGACGACGTTCCGTAAGGCAGTGTAGACGTTACCGGACACCATCGTATCTTTGACGCGGCCGATAACTCGGCCGTTTTTAACGCGATAGCCGAGGGCGACGTTAATCGAGAAGTCACCGGACAAACCGCCTCCCCCGCCGAGCATTTCATCGACGATCAGGCCGTCGTCGAGTTGGGAGACTAAGTCGTCGAGGGAACCGGAACCGGGACGAACGATGAGGTTAAACAGTCCGGGGGTGGGATAGCCTTCTAAGCCAGGGCGAAATCCGTTGCCCGTACTGCCACATCCCAGAATTCGACCGATGCGGCGATCGGTGTAAAACAGTTGCAAAACTCCGTCTTCGATAAAGACGATGGGACGAGTGGGAGTCCCTTCGTCGTCGAAGGGACAACTGTAAGGGCCGAGGTCGGGATGTTGGGATAGGGTCAGATGGGGGGAGAGAATGCGATCGCTGAGGCGATCGCACCACGGCGATGATTTTTCGATCGCTCGTTTGCCGTTGAGTGCCGATTGAATGGTACCCCACAGGAGATCGGCGGCTTTCGAGGTAAACAGGATCGGAACGCGACCCGTCGGCGGTAAGACGTTGACCTGGGCCCAAGCCAGACGCAAGAGGATTTTATCGGCCAGTTCTTGGGAATCGAGGGTATCCCGCTGGGTTTGCCCGTCGCAGATACTTAAAAAATCTTCACCTCGTACCCACTCAGCGGCGAGATCGCTGCTGAGTGTGGTGTCGGTATAACTGGCATCGAGGCCGTAGGTGTTGGCGATGCGGGTGGTTTCCATTTCGCATTCCCACGCCGCCGTGCAGAGAATTTCTGGGTAGTGCGATCGCACGATGTCGATGGCTTCTCGTCCCCACTCGATGAGTCGATCGAGGGGAACCGCCTCTCCGATATCGGGATAGCTCGCGTTCGACGACGGACTGAGTTCGATGGCTTCGGGGGGATTGAGGGAACTAATGGCGATCGCGCGATCGACGAGATCTTGAGGATCGACATCACCGTAAGCCACGGCCAATCCGGGGCGTCCTCGTTTCCACAGACGCAAGCACAATCCGTCCGACTCCACGCTTTCGAGTTGCTTGAGGCGATTTGCTTCAAAGTAAACGGGTCGCGTATGAGATTGCGACAGAAAGACTTCAGCCGCTTCAGCTCCAGCACGAAGCGCGAGATCTAGGAGTTTTTCTACCATGACCGGCCCCAGCGCGACAAACGATCGATCCTTCTCACTTTGCCCTGTCTAGATATCCGTACCGATCGCCTAGGTTAAGTTGAGTTCTGGCAACAGCCAAAACCCGGCAAAAGATTCAGCGTTGGGATCGGACTGGATTGCTAAAAAGTGAACGCCCCTAGACTGCTCTTTAACCGATTCAAACCCTTTGGCTTCAGTCAGGGTGCGATCGTCGCTCACGTTGGCTAAACGCCAGCTATCGTCGGCTCCCGTTTCGAGAACCAGTTGGGGACGCGGTGTCGTCACGAATTTGAGAAAGCCGAGTTCTAACCCAGACATCCAAGCAGCCAGGGGAAACGCTCTCGAGGAAAAGACGATGACGCCGGGAATGCGGGTGTTGGGGTCTAAGTCGAGCAGCTCGAGGGGAAAGGCTTCACTAAAATCGATTTCCCAGTCGGGAAAATCGGCAAAATCGCTCGCGGCGAGCGTGACGAACGCCCATCGTTGTCCTTCAAGGGCGTCGGGCAGCGATTTCGGGGCTTGGGGTTGGTAGCTTACGGACGGAGACTGAGCGGCAGAGGCTTGATAGTTGGGATCTTGAGGATAGACGGTTTCGAGGCGTTCTTCTAGCCACTGATACAAGGCTACGGTACGGCGACTGATGCTGGCATCGATGCCGAGGTCTTTGGCCGCTTTGACAATGAGGTTGTTCATCTGACGCCGGAAGAAGCGGATTTTAGTCGGTGGTTCTGGGGCTTCTTCCATCGCTTGCGTTAGTGTTTCAGCTAGCCAGGCTGAGTTGACGGTATCGCTCGGACAGTAACGGGCGAAACGAAACAGACTGTCGCGCGATCGCACTGTTGTCAGGGGACTTTCACAGACGAGCAGTTCCCAGCGCTTTTTTTTGTTTTCGTCCACGATGGGACGGGAGTAAAAATCAATTTCCCAAACGATGCCCATGCCACACTTAAATTCGTCAAGTTCAATTCGTCACGTCTTTTATCATACGGTTCGATCGGCCGCAGGGGTTCAGTTGCCAGTCACCAGTCACCAGTCGCCAGTCGCCAGTCACCAGTGAGGAGATGATGGGATGATGGGATGATGGGATCGGGAGAAACTGTTACCTGTCCTCACTCTTCCCTCTTCCCTCTTCCCTGAAGAAGCTCTCTCGATTCATGCTTCTCTTACTTCAAATCGGCGATCGCGTCGAGGGCGAGTTCGGAGGCGGTGAAGTTATTTTGTTTGCGGAATAGGGCTTCGGCGGTTTCGAGATCGGCGACGGCTGCATCGATGTCGTCGAGACTGGCGTAAACCATACCGCGATTGTAAAACGCTTTGGCGTACTCGGGTTCGAGGATGACCGTTTGGTTGAAGTCTTGCAAAGCTTTCGTGTATTCGCCGAGTTCGACGTAGAGGCTACCGCGATTGAAATAGGCAAAGGTATATTCGGGAGACAGTTCGAGTGCGCGATTGTAGTCTGAGAGGGCTTTGTCGATGTCGCCGAGTTTTTGATAGGCGCTACCTCGATTTCCGTAAGCACGAACGTCGTCGGGATCGAGTTCGAGGATGCGCGTGAAATCGGCGATCGCTCCGTTGTAATCCTCGACTTTCAATCGGGCTAAGGCGCGACCGTGATACGCCACGATGTTATCTGGAGCTAGTCGCACGGCTTGGTTAAAGTTGGCAATGGCGTCGGTGTAGTGTTCGGCTTCCAGATTTTTTCGACCTTGCGAAATGGCGTTGATATACCTGGGGTTCGCTTCGGCTTTGGCTTTGGCAATTTGCTTCGACCACCAAGACCCGGCTTGAGAGTCGGAATCGAAACGAGTCGTCGAAGAGGTGAGCGGGTGTAAGTTTTCGGTCAGGCTACGAGGCCCGAACGCGATAACTACAGCCAGAAACGCAACGATCGCGCTCCCGTAAGTGAGTGCGATTCGAGTTTTGGGGTTCAAATTCATCCGTCGTCAGTGCCGACTTAGATAGCGTTCTACAAGTAAGATAGCTACGATATCATCGATCGGTCTTGGGGGGACACGCATTCCTTGTGGGATTATACGCGATAATCCCCGAGGTGGATTCATTTTCCAATACCGATCGCGGGCTTCGAGGGTGCTATTGTGTTCGTTAATCCGGGCGATCTCGAGGTCGGGTAAGGCTTCACAAATGTCGCGCTCCCATTGTTTGGAGGTCGTGCGATCGCCGATGACAATGCGATCGACTCTGTAGGTGCGACAGGTCGATTTTAAAGTGTCGATCGCTTGCTCTGAAGGTACGACAGCCGCTTCGAGAACGTTACCGTTTTCTCGCACGACAGCGATGCCACATTTGTCGCGACCGGGATCGAACCCGATCGATACGCGATCGTCAGCTTGGGACGTCATATCCTTTTTTCTTAAGTCAGGACAGAAATTATAGAGCCTGTTGCAACAGATGCAAAAGATTGGATCGAGAGTTTGTGGGTTCATCTCACTTTTGTAAAAACTGTTGTAAAAATATGAGTCTGGGGTAGGTTGGACTTCGACTTCGCTCAGTCCAGGGGTGGAGCGATGGCTCTACCCAACCACAGCTCAATTCACTGTAGAGACTCCGATCTGATAAATTTACAGTTTTGAGATGCACCCGAGTTTGTTACACAACCGATCTAGGGTTGTCATAGTAGATAAATCTCAAAATTTCTGTATTTTTTGTAACATCTTTTATCGTGATGTAAATTAATTTTTAAGACCTTCGCCATTGTGAGTATGTGATGTTTTAGATAGCTTCAAACTTTCAGAGAATATGACGAACGAGCCCACCGTCAGCCCGTAAAGAAGCTCCGTTCATTGCCGAAGATTTCGGACTACACAAAAAGGTCACAAACGCTGCAATTTCCTCGGGTTGAATGAGTCGCTGAATGAGAGATGTCGATCTATTTTCTGTGACGAACTTTTTCTCAGCTTCTGCGTCGGGAAGATCGGGAAAAATATCCTTGATAAACTGTACGACACCCGCTGTTTTCGTCGGTCCCGGCAAGACAGAATTCACCGTCACGTTCGTTCCCTTCGTCAGTTCTGCTAAACTCCTAGAAATAGAAAGTTGCATCGCCTTGGTTGCGCTGTAGTGCGCCATTTCAGGTGCGGGATTCACCCCCGACTCGCTCGAAATAAAGAGAATTCGACCCCAATTTTTTTCGAGCATGGTTTTAAGGTAAAAGCGAGACAGGCGAACGCCACTTAAGATATTGACTTCAAATAGGTGTTTCCAAGATTCGTCAGTTTCCTCAAAAAATCCAACGGCTTCGTAAATCCCGAGATTATTGAGTGAACTACCACTCATCATCGCGAGGCGATTGATGAGTGGCTTCCAACTTCAGTGGGAATTGCCTCGGGAAGTGTCGAACGAATTCGACCTCCCTTTGGCCTTACATTCCCTCCACTGGCAGAAGCCCCGGTTCCCGAGGCCAGTATCCGCAAGCCTTCGTTTTTAAGATTAATTGCCGCATTGATGTCTCGGTCGTGAATCTGCCCGCAATGTGGACATTCAAACGATCGCACGTCGAGTCCCATCTTGGGTAACGGCAATAGAGTTTCAGAACAGAGGTGAGTGCTGGGGAAAAATCGATCCACTTCCAGATAGACCTTTCCTTCCGCCTCGGCCTTGTATTTGAGCAGGGTCGAAAACATTCCCCAACCCACATCGCTTATTGCCTTAGCGAGGCTATGGTTCTTGACCATGTTCTTGACGGCTAGATTTTCCACCACAATCACTTGGTTCTCGTTGACTATCTTGCGGGATAGCTTGTGGAGAAAATCCGCTCGAGAGTTGGCAATCTTGCTGTGAACTCGCGCCACTAACCGTTTGGCTTTTCGACGAGAGTTCGACCCTTGCTGTTTTCTCGAAAGTTTTCGCTGTTTGCGCTTGAGGTTGCGCTCGTGTTTCTTGAGTCCTCGACTCCGCTCGGACTCAACGCTGAGCGGAGCCGAAGCGTTGAGGTGACGTGGATTGTTGTATTTTTCACCGTCAGAAGTCACCGCAAAATGCTTCAACCCCATATCGATCCCAACAGCTTTACCGTCAGGATTGGGTTCGGGTTTGTCAGACCCGTCGTCGATAAGGATTGAAGCGTGATATCGTCCGTCAGTATGGCGACTGACGGTTACGGTTTTGATTGTCCCTTCAAACCAACGATGAACACGACAGTACACCTCTCCAATTTTAGGAAGATGTAACTTGTCGCCTTCAAGTTTGACATTTTGCGGGTATTGAAGGGATTGCCGTTTGTGCTTGCTTTTAAATCGTGGATATCGAGCGCGTCCCTCGAAGAAGTTTACAAACGCTCTCGAGAGGTTGAGTACCGAACTTTGCAGACATTGAGAATAAGTGTCTGAGAGCCACTCCAGTTCTCGCTTCCATTGCGGAAGCATCTTTTTGAGAGTTAATCCAGAGATGCCTTTCCCCGTTTGGCGGTAGGCTTCAGTCGTCAATTGCAGAGAACGATTCCACACGAAACGACAGCAGCCAAAGGCTTTCGCCAGGGCAACTTCCTGCTCCCCCGTGGGATAAATTCTCAGCTTGACAACTTTCATTAGGTGAAACAAGCTTTGCACTAAGAGCAGCATAACAGATCGAACGG
>NZ_KB235959.1:726308-727710 GCF_000332355.1 Baaleninema simplex PCC 7105 | reverse complement strand
TTGAGAATAAGTGTCTGAGAGCCACTCCAGTTCTCGCTTCCATTGCGGAAGCATCTTTTTGAGAGTTAACCCAGAGATGCCTTTCCCCGTTTGGCGGTAGGCTTCCGTCGTCAGTTGCAGAGAACGGTTCCACACGAAAACGGCAGCAGCCAAAAGCTTTCGCCAGGGCAACTTCCTGCTCTCCCCGTGGGATAAATTCTCAGCTTGACAACTTTCATTAGGTGAAACAAGCTTTGCACTAAGAGCAGCATAACAGATCGAACGGCTTGCCCGCAACCTTACCGCCGCGATTCATCTACGCTTCAATCGGAGATTAGAAACGTAGGATTCTCGCGGTTCAGGCTAAAATATCGACATCGGGAAAGCGTTTTAGGGTTTCTCGACATCCCGCTTCTGTGGAGTTGTCGGCGACTAACCCCTCCAGTTTGGCGTTGGGGAAGCTCTCTCGAATCGATGCGATCGCCGTATCGACAGAGGTTTGAGAACGTCCGTTGACGATGACAACCGAACCTTCTCCGGCGAGCGATCGCGCAATTTCGAGTCCGATACCGCCACTCGACGCTGTCACCAATGCAGTCTTATTCTCAAGCTGTAAATCCATAATTTTTGTTGAGATATGGAGAGTTTTTAGGTTTCTTGGGCTGTAATGCGAAGTTTTTCAAAATTTTTACGATTTGAAAATCGCAGAGTCAACGCCTAGGTGACGGGAAGTTTCGATCGCTGTCTCACTCTGAATTTACCATTCAATTACCTCGGTTCGGGAATTGGTTGAGGAGCGGGACTCGGCGTCGGTTGTGGGGATGGCGTGGGAATGGGTTGCGGAATCGGATTCGGTCTCGGTTCTGGGGGAATGGGAGGTGTTGGTGGCTTGGGCTTTGGTGTCGTGATAGCTTGACATACTCCCCGGCGTGAACGCACGGGGATTCTCACAAAGTGATTCTTGATTCATCGACACCACTTACTGTTTCAAGTTGCCTATCGACAGCAGGGGTGGTAGTCTCCTCAAGCGTTCCTGGTTCCCCAGCAGTTTCCCAATGCCCTTGGGTACTGTGATTCCACTCAATACCTAGAACGTTCATCCCTTTCTTCAAGATATTTAATGCCGCATTCGTATCACGACAAATTTCTATCTTGCATTGAGGACATTGATGAGTTCTAGTACTGAGTGATTTCTTCACTCGATGACCACAGTTAAAACAATCTTGAGATGTATAATTCGGTGCAACAGCTATCACTGTTTTATCCCAAACTTTCCCAAAATAGTCTAACCATTGAGTGAATTGATACCACGAAGCGTCAGAAATAGACTTTGCCAAATGATGATTCTTGACCAGGTTTTGTATCTTCAGGTCTTCGTATACCACAACATCGTTAGATGCTACTACGCACCGAGCTAACTTAA
>NZ_KB235959.1:691951-726208 GCF_000332355.1 Baaleninema simplex PCC 7105 | reverse complement strand
GGAACTCACGCGCCAATTCTTTGCATAGCAGAGAGAGACGAGCCTTATCTACTTTAGACTCATCTCGCCATAACCTTACTGCTTTGTTTCTGATAAACTGAGCAGTTCTTATGGCTTCATCTAAGGCTTTATATTGTGCCTTAGACCCATTCAACAACTTGGCTTCTCTTACTATCATAGTTTTATTTTACCGGACTTTATTTTGGATAACTTTATTTTTAACATAAGTTAACCGTCCTAGAAGGACGGGGCTTTAAACCCACTTTTTTGGGTAAACCATAATCGAAAGGAAGTCTCGGCAGCTACTCTAGCCTTACCGAATCGATCGCACTGCTGGCGTCTCTCTCTCGATAGAGATGGCAGAATTTCCTATTCCCTTCAATCGTTAGATGTGGTGGAGCGATCGTAATTGTTAACTTTTATAACAGCAGCGATGGTTGCAACGTCGTTAAACCTCGCTGTGCTGAAGCAACTCGAAGGAGTTTATTTATGGTTACGTTTGCAGAAATCGAAATGAATCTCGACGCGGCGATCGAACAATTTTATCGCCTTCAAACCGATCGACAATTAGCTCTACTGTGGTTTATTTATAAGGAAATGGGCGATTCGGTTACTCCCGCTGCTCCCGCCACAGCAGCTCGTGACGTAGCCGGTGGGTTGTACGAACAAGTCAAAGCAACTCCCCAGGAAGAACAACTGCAAATTATGCGCGATATCGCCCGAAAAGCTAGTACGCGATTTAGTCGCGAATACGGAGCACTAAGTGCCAATACAAAACTGGCATTCTGGTATTACTTAGCTCAAGGAATGGACGAAGGAACCATCATTCCTATGCCAGATAACTATCAACTGTCCGACGAGGCGAAAGAACTGTTCGATGCCATAATTCGGCTGGACTTTCAACAGCAAATCACCATTTTACGGAATGCTGTCGTGAATATGGGAGCCGAACCCGCTGAAGGTGCAGCCGTGTAATTGATGTATCGTCAAATCTGGGTTGAATTAAGATTTAATTCCCGTTCTTCTCTGGCAGTAGAGGCGTTTTTCGTAACGTCTCTACCGTCGTCTGGCGAGTCTCGAAGCAGGGAGTCTCGAAAAATAGCATCGGCAACGCGGGCGACATCGCTCATTTCTGCGACGTCGTGAACTCGCAAAATGTCTGCTGAATTCGCGATCGCTGCCGTACAAGCTGCTGCTGTTCCCCAAACCCGATCTTTAGGTTTTTTGCGATCGAGAATTTGTCCGATAAAACTTTTTCGAGATACGCCGACTAACAGGGGATATCCTAACTCTCGAAATTTGGGAAGTCGGCGCAATAATTCTAAATTTTGCTCGTAGGTTTTGGCGAAACCAATTCCGGGATCGAGTATAATGCGATCGCGTGAGACGCCGCAGGCAGTAGCTGCCGTGATATGACGGTCTAATACCCGACTAATTTCTCCGACTAAATCCTCGTACTGTGTCAGTTTTTGCATGGTTTTCGGAGTTCCGCGCATATGCATTAACACCATCGGAACCTGTCGTTCTCCCACTAAGGGAAACATTTCTGAGTCGGCGATTCCTCCCGTTACGTCGTTGACGATATCCGCCCCTGCGTTGAGGGCAGCTTTCGCCACTTCTGAACGATAAGTATCAATGGAAATGGGAATCGAACTGTGCGATCGCACGGCTTCGATAACGGGAACGACGCGAGCGATTTCTTCGTGGAGAGACACCTCTTTCGCCCCCGGACGAGTAGATTGTCCGCCGATATCGAGAACGTCCGCCCCCGCCGCTTCTAAACGCTTCGCTTGGGCGATCGCCGCTTCGAGATCGTCAAAATCTCCGCCGTCGCTGAAACTATCGGGAGTCACGTTAAGAACGGCCATGATATACGTGCGATCGCCCCAAACAAACCGGCGATCGCGGACTTGTAAAACTGAACTCACTCCCATTTTTATACCTTTTTAACCTACTTGTTTAAGCATTTAGGAAGATAAGTGATGTTTCTTGAAAGAAACAAAAACCAATCGAGATAAAATACTTACTCAAATAGCGGTTTGGTAGAATTTCCAAAAACGTTTTCATACTCCTCATCGACCAGTAACTCATCTTGTCGCGACGCCGCCACCGCAAGAGCATCGCAGCGTTCGTTTTCCGGGTGTCCCGCGTGTCCTTTCACCCAGAAAAACTCCACTTGATGGCGATCGCACAGTTCGAGTAACTGTTGCCACAAATCGGGATTTTTCGCCATCTCTTTCTTATTGCGTCGCCAACCGTTGGCTTTCCACCGTTTCGCCCATCCCTGTTTCATCGCATCGACGAGATATTTCGAGTCAGAATAAAGCGATACTTTACAAGGTTGCTTGAGAGCTTGCAATCCCACGATCGCCGCCATCATTTCCATGCGGTTGTTCGTGGTTTTTCGGAATCCGGCTGAAAGTTCTTTTTGATGTTCGCCGTAACTTAAAATCGTACCGTATCCCCCGACTCCAGGGTTACCGCTACAGGCTCCATCGGTGTAAATAGTAACGTGTTTGCTCATTAATAATTTCGCCAAAGTTGCGATCGTCTGGGTTGTTTTTTGTGGGGTATCTCAAAAACAGTCGATCGGCGATCGACGAGTATTTCTCAAAGCGTTAACCCCTAAACCCGAGTCTATCTCAGATCCCGAGTGTTTTAGACTTTAATTTTCCGATTTGACAAATATCGTCAACACGATACGAATCAGAAGGTGATAGTGTCCTTCACACCGCCAACCCACGGGTTTAGCGAAGTCTTCTCGCTGCGATCGCGCATACAACCGCAAGCCCCCAGGAGACACCGGATAAATACTGTTTTCGCCAAACCCTTCAAACGGAAGGTAATCGACGAAATAAAATCGCCCTCCCGGTTTTAAAACGCGATCGATTTCCGCGATCGCCACCTCGGGGCGAGGATAGTGTAGAAAGCTGACGGTACAAGATACCGCGTCGAACTGTTCGGCGTCAAAGGGGAGGCTTTCGACGTTTCCCACCGCAAAGTCGAGGCGATCGTCGAAGGCGTTTCGCTTTCGGGCCTGTTGTATCATTTCCAAAGAAAGATCGAGTCCCGTTCCCTGCAAATCGGGATAGGTTCTCGCGAAGCGATCGAGCAATCGCCCCGTTCCACATCCCAAATCCAGAAGCCGAGGCGACGGTGGAAGTTCGACGAATTCCAACAGCCGTTGGTGAATCGCCTGGTAAAATACCGTCGTCAACAAACAATCGTAGTTTGAAGCCCAGATATCGAAAAACTGGCGTTTTCCATCAAAAAACGAGGAAGTCATAAGAATTTCCGTCCGATACGGTCAGACGAACCCAAACTATCGAACCTCTTTCAACTCTATCCTAGGTGGATGTTGGCACGAAGGGCATTGCGCCGCTCCAGTTGACGACTGTTATAGTGGTGATGTTGCGGCATTAGCTCCAAACGCTTTCAACGCCACAGTTTCAACCCTCAAACTCCCTGAAGTTTCCTATGGATGCTGCTTTACTCGATCGTGTCGATTCAACCGGATTTGGCTGTCAGTCTTGCGTGTTGGTTGTCGAATCGGACGTGACGTTAGCCCAACGGATCGCCTTAGACTTGAAAGAAGGGGGATACAACCCGATTCTCGCCCACGACGCCAATAGCGGTTTGACGCAAGCTGATGAAGTCCAAGCGGGACTGATCGCCATCGATCGCATTTTACCGGGAAATTCCGGGCTGTGGCTGTGCAAACACCTTCGCAGTACAGGACATCGCGTTCCCATTTTGATGCTTCTCGCCAGCGATACCGTCGACGATCGCGTAGCCTGTTTGGAAGCTGGGGCGGACGATTACGTGATGAAACCCTATTCCAGCGAGAAATTCCTCTGTATGGTGGAATTTTATTTGAAGCCGGAACGTCAGGATACAAATCAACTGCGGTTTGTCGATCTCGTTCTCGACTTATCGTCTCGTCAAGCCATACGAGGTGGACGGGCGATCGATCTCACCATGAAAGAATTCGAGTTACTCAAGTTTCTCATGGAACATCCCCGAGAGGTTCTCACCCGAGAGCAAATCCTCGAAAACGTCTGGGGATACGAATTTATGGGCGAATCGAACGTGATTGAAGTGTATATCCGCTATCTTCGCCTAAAAATTGAAAACGAAGGTGAAAAACGCCTCATTCAAACCGTTCGTGGTGTCGGGTACGTCTTGCGAGACAGTTAATACAGTCACCAGTCACCAGTGAGGTGATGAGGTGAAACTTTTACCTGTCCCCACTCTTGTCTCTTCACTGCAAAAAGGCCGTTCCTTTTTGGGAACGACCCTTTTACAATTAAAACGGGCTAGGAGGGATTCGAACCCCCGACACCGTGGTCCGTAGCCACGTGCTCTAGTCCACTGAGCTACAAGCCCCTTCGTGACTCGCAAACCGCGCTCGTCACTAGATTTACATCTTAACAGAGATTTCTGGATGAGACAACCCCCCGAACCGAAAAAAATTCTAACCCATCTCGACGAGGGCGGTGACGCCCGAATGGTAGACGTTTCGGACAAATCCCCCACAGTACGAGAAGCCGTAGCCGCTGGAGTCATTCGCATGAAACGGGAAACCCTCGAAGCGATCGAATCGGGAAACGCGCCCAAAGGGGACGTTCTCACCACTGCCAAACTGGCCGGAATCCTCGCCGCCAAACAAACCTCTCAACTGATTCCCCTATGTCATCCGCTTCCGCTGACGAAAATTGACGTGCGAATCAGCCCCGATTCCGAAATTCCGGGTTATCGCCTCGAAGCGACCGTTAAAACGAAAGCTGAAACGGGTGTAGAGATGGAAGCCCTCACTGCCGTCTCCGTCGCCGCCCTCACGCTGTACGATATGGCCAAAGCCCTGGAAAAAACGATGGAAATTGAAGGGATTCGTTTAGTGAAGAAAACTAGCGGAGGGGGAGATGGGGAGAGGGGGAGAAGGGGAGAGGGGGAGAGGGGGAGAAGGGGAGACTAAGGAAGAAACTGTTACTTGTTAACTGTCTTCACTGTTCACTGCTAACTGTAAAAGTTCCCCGTTCCCGATTCCCCGTTCCCGATTCCCCGTTCCCGATTCCCGATTCCCCGTTCCCTGTCTTCACTGGTGACTGTTCCCCGTTCCCTGTTCCCCGTTCCCTGTCTTCACTGGTGACTGTTCCCCGTTCCCTGTTCCCCGTTCCCTGTTCCCTCTCAATTATCAATTATGTTAATTCCACCTGGATTCGAGCAAAAATCGATCGAAACGTCCCTCGGACGTATGGCGTATTACACGGCCAGCGGGGAAATGTGGACGATCGCACCGTCAGAAACGCCCTCGCCAACCCTCGTGTTCCTTCACGGATTGGGGGGCGGTTCCTCGGCTTACGAATGGTCGAAAGTGTATCCCGCCTTCGCCTCACGATATCGGATTCTCGCTCCCGATTTAATAGGCTGGGGGCGATCGCACCATCCCGAACGAGACTATAAACCCGAAGATTACATCACGACCATCGGTGAATTTTTAGAGCAAACCTGCGAGGGAGCGGTGACGGTTATCGCGTCGTCTCTGACCGCTGCATTTACCATCCGAGCGGCCATCGATCGCCCCGAAGCGTTTAAATCCCTGATTCTCACCAATCCCAGCGGCTTGTCCGACTTCGGAAACGATTACAACAATACCTTTTTCGCCCAACTGGTGAAAACGCCCCTGCTCGATCGCCTCCTGTACACCACGGCGATCGCGACCTCCGGCGGAATTCAGTCGTTTCTCCAACAACGCCAGTTCGCCGAACCCAACCGAATTTACGACGAAATCGTCAAAGCCTATCTCGAATCGGCCACGCAACCCAACGCCGAATACGCCGCCTTATCCTTCGTTCGCGGTGACTGCTGCTTCGATTTGGCTCGCTATCTTCCCCAACTCACCGTTCCCACCGCCATGCTCTGGGGCAAACAAACCCAATTCGTCAGTTACGATGTCGGAAAACGCCTGGCCGACCTCAACCGCGACGCCGTACGACAGTTTGAAGTTCTCGAAGACGTGGGGTTGACGCCTCAACTAGAACTCCCCGCTGTCACCGTCGGACTCATCGAGCGATTTTTGCGTCAATTGGAGTCCAATTCTTAACAATCCTCGATCGACGAGCAACATTCGAGGCTCGCTGATAGTATCGTAAGGAAACGGAAGAAAGAACAGGCGATCGGCATGGTCAATCCCACTCCCCCCGAACCTCCCTCCTCCCGACGCGTCAGTCGCGACGAGTGGATCGCGATCTTTATCGCCCTCGGCGTCATGGGCGGTATCGGAGTTTGGGCGCTGGGCGATCGCGATCGCACTTGGACTCTCGTAGAAACCGCTCCGTCCGACGCGATCGCCTCCCCGAGCGAACCTCGTCAGGAGTCCGAGAGCGAAACCGAAACGGAAACCCCAACTAGCGAGATCGCCTTCGACCTCGGAGAACCCGAAACCGATACCCCCGACCTCGAAACCGAAGCCGAATCCGATACTGAGATCGGGCGACAGAGCGATCGGGAGATCGCTTCGACTCCCGCTTCAGAACGAGACCCCAACCGCGACGCGTCCGGCGATACAGAAGGCGCGTTTCCCACCTCTTCCCCCGAACCCATCTCTCCCGAGACGACGTTAGAGACGACTCCCGAACCTCCAACCCCCGAGACGCCGACCGAAACCGCCACCGCTCCCCCCGCCCAAGTCGATCCGAACCTAGCCGAACCGGGAACTCCCATCGGCTTCGTCGACGTTCCCGAAGAGTACTGGGCGAAACCCTACATCGACGCCATGTCCGCCCGGAATCTTGTCGAAGGCGTCGAAGAAAACCGCTTCGCCCCCGAAGAACCCGTGACTCGAGCGCAGTTCGCCGCCTTAATCGGACGAATCTTTGAAGGACGAACCTCCTCGAGCGAGGCGATCGCCTTTAACGACATTTCTGGCGAATACTGGGCGGTCGAAGCGATTAACGAAGCCGTGCGACTGGGATTTCTCAAAGGCTATCCCGGTCAGGTGTTCCAACCCGAACAACCCGTTACTCGCTTTGAAGTGTTGCTGTCGCTTAGTTCTGGGTTGGGACTCGAGAGTCCTGAAAATCCCGACGCCGTCTTGAGCGACTATACCGACCGCGACACCGTACCCGACTGGGCGAAACCCGCCGTGGCGGCCGCTGTCAACGCCGGACTGCTCGGCGCGTACCCCGACAACCGAGAACTCGACCTCGATCGCGCCGCGACCCGAGCTGACGTCACGGCCATCGCCTACCGCGCCCTCGTCCGGGCTGGAGAAGCCGAAGCGATCGAACCCGCGAATCCTCAGTAAATTAAGGATCGTGCTGAATTTTACAGAATCGATCGAGATCGACACTGCGTATCGCGTCGCGCTTTCCGATAATATAGGACAGGACTAGCGCGAGCCAGTCCGAGTCAAACGGTTGTGTCGGTTGTCTGAAACGGGGAACCCGCCGAATACTCGGAAGTGCCTCAGTTGAGTTCGGACTGTGGCTTCGCCATTTATCGAGGACGTACACGATGAGTCAAGAAACAGTTTTTGAAAAAGTTAAAAGCATTGTCGCCGAGCAACTCGAAATCGACGATCCCGACACCATTAAACCCGAATCCCACTTCGCGAACGATTTGGGAGCCGATTCTCTCGACGTTGTCGAATTGGTCATGGCGTTAGAAGAAGAATTCGATATCGAAATCCCCGACGAAGACGCTGAAAAGATGGTGACGATCCAAGCAGCCGTCGATTATCTTTGCGAAAAATCCCCCGTCGCGAAAGCTTAAACACGACAAGTTATCGATCCGCGATCGCTAGAGCTGAGTTCCAGGGATTCGCTTCCCCCACGAATCTCAGTTCTCGATCGCTCCTCTATTTTTTCTTTACGGTACAAGGCATTTGTTGGGTTTGACACTCCCACGAATAGAATTCGTGGGATTCTTAGCTCAACCATCCGACTTACGCACTTGGCTCGGAAGCCAAATGCTCAGAGGTCGATATCGCGCCGGCGCGTTTCGCATCCCCCCAACTCCCCTTGGTAAGGGGGGCTAAGGGGGGATACCTGTTCCGGTCTGCCCGACCGTACAGTGGAGTCAAAAATTCTGAATCTCCGTGTTTGACGCTTGAAGCTTTTACCCACACGAGCTGTTTTCCGCGTGGAACCGAAAAACTTCGGTAATCATCAGTTCTCACCCTTCGGTGCCAGGTTTTTTGTGAGGTTAGCTACCTATTTAGCTACCTATGCCTCAAATAGAATTGTAGCCTCGAAGCTTAAAAGCTTCAACGCGTTCGTCCCACGCTTAAAAAACGTGGGCTTTGCTCCCTTTTCTGTAAAATCCCTCGACACTGACTGACATCATGACCAACTTCAAACCGAAACGTGTTGTGGTAACAGGTCTCGGTGCTATTACGCCGATTGGCAACACTGCCGAAGACTTTTGGCAGGCGGCGATCGATGGGCGTAGCGGTATCGGGCAGATTACCCATTTCGACCCGTCAAAACACGCCTGTCGCATCGCCGGAGAAGTCAAAGGGTACGATCCCCACGACTATATCGATCGTAAAGAGGCGAAACGCATGGCTCGTTTCGCTCAGTTTGCGGTGTCAGCCAGTCAACAAGCACTTGCCGACGCAAACTTCACCATCGACGACTTAAACGCCGAACAAATCGGCGTCATCATCGGAACGGGAGTCGGCGGGCTGAAAGTGATGGAAGACCAACAGGAAACCTACCTCGCTCGCGGTCCGTCTCGCGTCAGCCCCTTCACCGTACCCATGATGATCGCCAACATGGCCGCCGGACTGACTGCCATTCATACAGGCGCTAAAGGGCCGAATTCCTGCCCCGTGACCGCCTGTGCCGCCGGATCGAACGCCGTCGGGGATGCCTTTCGCCTGATCCAGCAAGGGTACGCCCAAGCCATGTTGTGCGGCGGAACTGAAGCCGCCGTTACGCCCCTGGCTGTCGCTGGATTTGCCTCGGCTAAAGCCCTCTCGACGCGCAACGACGAACCCAGCCGCGCCAGCCGTCCCTTCGATGCGGAACGCGACGGATTCGTGATGGGCGAAGGAGCGGGCGTTCTCTTGCTCGAAGAACTCGAGTTCGCTTTGAGTCGAGGGGCAAAAATTTACGGGGAAATCATCGGGTACGGCATGACTTGCGATGCCTATCACATGACCTCTCCGGTTCCCGGCGGTGCTGGCGCAGCCCGCGCGATTCAATTAGCTTTGAAAGATGCCGGCCTCGTTCCCGCCGACGTGAGTTACGTCAACGCTCACGGAACGAGTACTGCGGCCAACGACCGCACTGAAACCGCCGCACTGAAAACCGCTCTCGGGGAAGACTGCGCGAGAAACATCGTTATCAGTTCGAGCAAGTCGATGACGGGGCATTTGTTAGGTGGAGCCGGTGGCATCGAAGCCGTCCTGTCCGTGTTGAGCGTGGCTCGCGATCGCGTCCCGCCGACGATCAACCTCGAAAATCCCGACCCCGATTGCGACCTCGATTACGTACCCAAGCAAAGTCGATCGCATACGGTAAACGTGGCCTTGTCGAACTCTTTCGGCTTCGGCGGTCATAACGTAACGCTCGTGTTTAAAAAATACCAATAACATCATCAAAACGGGGTCGATAGACTCGTTTCGAGCGGCCTCTTGCTCCCCGATCCCCATAATGGGATGATGGGGACGAAAGAACTCACTCTGATGGCGATCGCGATCGTCGAAACCGCTTTGTCGCCTCTCGACACGACGATCGCCGCAGCGAAACGATATCGTCGAACCGTTTATGAGATCCTCGTGCGAAACGGCACGTCGAATCGGTATGGTGCTGGCAACTCCCAACCCGACAGAGCTACGTTGAAATCTTAGAGAAATCTGGGGTTTCGCTCGCTCGATCGGCAGTTTGCCTTTTGCCAGCCTGCTCGATAAAACCGCGAGATCGAATCGGTGTGAAATGGGAAAAGGTCTCTGGAGTTTCTCGCTGTAAAAACGGAGCGATCGCCCGACAAGCAGCCCGAGAATCATTCCGACTCGAAAGACTTTCACCCCATTTTACAGAAACAGAAAACGGGTCGTACCCAGCCCCGAGCAAACCGTTGTCAAGAAGATAGAAACTATGGCCGTAGCCACCCAATCCCTCGAAGAACTCTGCATTAATGCCATTCGCTTTCTCGCCATCGATGCCGTCGAAAAAGCGAAATCCGGCCACCCCGGTTTACCGATGGGCGCTGCCCCCATGGCCTTCGTGCTGTGGGATCGCTTCATGCGGTTCAACCCCAAAAATCCCCAATGGTTCAACCGCGATCGCTTCGTTCTCTCCGCCGGTCACGGTTGTATGCTGCAATACGCCCTGCTTTACCTGACGGGCTACGATAGCGTCGGCCTCGATGACATCAAAAATTTCCGTCAGTGGGGATCGGTCACCCCAGGACACCCGGAAAACTTTGAAACCGCAGGCGTCGAAGTGACCACTGGCCCCTTGGGGCAGGGAATCGCCAACGCAGTGGGTCTGGCCATGGCGGAAGCACACCTGGCCGCTCGCTTCAACAAACCCGATTGCACCCTCGTCGATCACTACACCTACGTCATTCTCGGCGACGGCTGTAACATGGAAGGCGTCTCGGGCGAAGCTTGCTCTTTGGCCGGACACTTAGGGCTGGGTAAACTGATCGCCCTCTACGACGACAACCACATTTCCATCGACGGTTCTACCGATATCGCCTTCACCGAAGACGTTGCCAAACGCTTTGAGGCTTACGGCTGGCACGTCCAACACGTGGAAAACGGCAACACTGACCTCGACGCCATCGACAAGGCGATCGAAGCCGCCAAGCAAGTGACGGACAAACCGTCCTTGATTAAAGTCACCACCACCATCGGTTACGGCTCTCCCAACAAAGCTGACACCGCAGGCGTCCACGGGGCTGCCTTGGGCACTGACGAAGTGGCCGCCACCCGCGAGAACCTCGGCTGGAATCGCGACCCCTTCGACGTTCCCGAAGACGTACTGTCCCACTTCCGCAAGGCGGTCGATCGCGGAGCCGAAGCCGAGCAAGAGTGGAACCAACTGCTCGATACCTATCGCAGCAAGTACGCCAGCGACGCCGCCGAGTTCGAGCGGATGCTGCGCGGCGACCTGCCTCAAGGATGGGATGCCGACCTGCCTAGCTTCACCCCCGACGACAAAGGCATGGCAACCCGCAAGCACTCCCAAGCTTGCCTCAACGCCCTCGCCCCCAACCTGCCGGAACTCATCGGCGGTTCTGCTGACCTGACCCACTCCAACCTCACCGAACTCAAGTGTTCCGGTAACTTCCAAAAAGGCCAGTACGAAAACCGCAACCTGCGCTTCGGCGTTCGGGAACACGGCATGGGTGCCATTTGTAACGGCATCGCCCTGCACAACTCCGGTTTGATTCCCTACTGCGCGACCTTCTTGGTCTTCGCCGACTATATGCGCGCGGCAATTCGCCTGTCGGCCTTGTCCGAAGCGGGTGTCGTTTACGTGATGACCCACGATTCGATCGCCCTGGGCGAAGACGGTCCGACGCACCAACCCGTGGAAACTCTGGCCTCGCTGCGAGCGATCCCCAACTTGGTGGTGATTCGTCCGGCAGACGGCAACGAAACCTCTGGGGCGTACAAAGTGGCCGTGGCTAACCGCAAGCGTCCCACGCTGATGGCGTTTACCCGTCAAGGACTGCCCAACCTGGCGGGGGGTTCCGCCGACAACGTGGCTAAAGGGGCTTATATCCTCTCGGATTGCGAGGGAACCCCCGACTTAATTCTGATCGGAACCGGTAGCGAAGTCTCCCTTTGCGTGGAAGCGGCTGAAAAACTCACCGCCGAAGGCAAGAAAGTGCGCGTCGTCTCCATGCCCTCCTGCGAACTGTTCGAGGAACAAGACGAAGCCTATCGCGAATCCGTGCTACCCTCCGCCGTTACCAAGCGTCTCGTCGTCGAAGCAGCTACTCGCTTCGGTTGGGAACGCTATATGGGGGCTGAAGGCGATATGGTGAGCATCGATCGTTTCGGTGCGTCCGCTCCCGGCGGCACTGTGATGGAGAAATTCGGCTACACCGTCGATAACGTTCTCGCCAAAGCCAAAGCACTTTTAGGCTAATCCTCGTCAGATCTGCCTTTCGTTGCAGCTAGACTGCCAGAACCCCAGTATTTCCACGATACTGGGGTTCTTGTTCAGGGAACGGCGAGCCGTTAACAGTTGTTCCCTGGCTCCCTGTCTTCCCTCTTCCCTCTTCCCTGAAGACGCTCCCCCTCTTTTGCGTTACCAAAAGAGCTGGGTTTAAAGCCTCGCCCCTTCGACTTGGCTCACTTCGACAAGCTCACTTCGACAAGCTCACTTCGACAAGCTCAGTGCAAGCAGTGCAAGCAGTGCAAGCAGTGCAAGCCTTCTAGGACGACTTTACCCGACAATTCTTGTGGCAAGATGGAAGGATATCGGGGAATCAACAACAGCAATGTTAGTTCGAGAAGCCAAACTCAAAGGTTTGCCAAAGCAGTATCAAGCACTTGATGAAGCGATCCGTACCGGACAGTTCATCAGAAATAAGTGCTTGCGACTGTGGATGGATACCCGTGACTGCACGAGAGCCAAAATGCAGGCTTTGTGTAAGAGTTTGGCGATCGAGTTTCCTTTTGCCAAACAACTCAACAGCATGGCTCGACAGGCTCATGCTGACCGAGCATGGCAAGCGGTTAAACGCTTCTACCAAAACTGTCGGGAAGGGATTAAACCCGTTGGCTATCCAAAGTTTAAAAAGCACAGCCGCTCGGTCGAATATAAGACCAGTGGATGGAAGCTATCGCACGATGGATATGCCCTCACCTTCACCGATGGCTTTAAAGCTGGAACCTTCTCGCTCTACTGCAACGGTGAAGCTAGAGAAGACATTCTTCGCAGCAAAATCAATCGAGTGCGGGTTGTTCGTCGAGCCGATGGCTATTACGCACAGTTTTGCCTCGCTCTCGAGCGAAAAGAACCTGGAACCTACACGGGGAACGTGGTAGGCATCGATTTGGGACTTAAGTTCTTCATCAAAGACCAGAACGATAATGCCGTTGTCTACCCTCAGTATCTCAGGAGAGAGGAGTTGCGATTAAAGCGGCTACAACGCCGTCTTAGTCGCCAACACCAAAAGGGCAAAAAACAGTCGTCTAACTACCACAAGACTCGTCGACAGCTAGGCAAGCAGCACCTAACCGTCCACCGCCAGCGTAAAGACTGGGCTATCAAGCAAGCTCGGGCGCTAGTGTCATCCAACGATGTCGTGGCGTATGAGGACTTAAAGGTGCGGAATCTGGTAAAAAACCACCACCTAGCGAAGTCTATCTCTGATGCAGCCTGGAGTCAGTTCACTGATTTTCTGGACTACTACGGGCGAGTTTGGGATAAAGCGGTTGTAGCGGTAAATCCGGCTTTCACTAGCCAGGATTGCCATAATTGTGGACATCGAGCCAAAAAATCGCTTAGCACCCGAACTCATAAATGCCCGAGCTGTGGAATCGAGTTGTGCCGCGACACTAACGCCGCGTCGAACATCCTCAAACGAGGAATGGAAATTCTAGGGATGGAATGGACGAACAGTACCCAAGGGCATTGGGAAACTGGCGGGAAACCGCAAACGACTGAGGAGACTCCCACCTCTGCTGACGAAGGGAAGCCCGAGCCAGTAAGTGGTGTCGATGAATCAGTAACTGCTTAGCAGGAATCACCGCCCTTCTAGGGCGGTGAGTATGTCAACTTGAGTGCAGAATCGAATTCGACTATTTCCATGTCCAAACACAAATCTAATCGCGATCGCCTAGTGTATTCGGAGTTCGGTAACGACGCCACGGCTCGAGAACCGGAGCGAGTGCAGGAACTTCCTCCCCAACAGCAAGACTTGCGCGTGCAAGCGACGCGCAAAGGGCGCAAAGGAAAAACAGTTACGATCGTCACAGGGTTTCAGGCGAAACCGGAAACCCTTAAAGCCTTGTCGAAAGCGCTCAAAAGTCAATGTGGAGCGGGGGGCGCCGTAAAAGACAACGCGATCGAGATTCAGGGAGAGTTCGTCGATCGCGTCGTTGCGTTTTTGAAAGAGAAAGGGTATCCCGCCAAGCGCAGTGGTGGCTAGAAGCTGAGGATTTCGCGCAACAAGTCTGCTTGTTTTTGTGCTTGTGTATCGTTAGGATTCAAACGTGCTGCTTCTTCAAAGGCATCTAATGCCTGTTGGTATCGGTTGAGTTTGGCGAACACGATGCCGAGGTTGTACCAAACGTTCGCGTCGTTGGGTTGGAGTTGCAACGCGTAGCGCAATACTGTCAGGGCGTCCTCGTAACGGCCGACTTGTTCTAAGACCGCACCTAAGTTATCGAGCAGTACGACGCATTCAGGAGTGCGATCGCTTTCTTCGAGGGGTTCGTGACAGCTTCGCATTTGAACCGCCAACGAGCAGGCTTCGATCGCGTCGACAGGACTGGCATTCGCACACAACTCTGCTAGTTCTTCAAACTCGAGACTTTGGAGTTCTGGCGTTACTTCTTGCAACTCGATCGCGTTGAAATATTTTGATAAATCCACACCCCAAGATGGCGTTGCCAAACTCGCACACCAGATCGCTATTGAGGAAGTCGCTATGCGAACGAGTTGAGTTTTGAGAAAACCGTTCATGGTAAAAAAACGCTGGGTCTGGCTTTATTTCAATCGTTTTAATGTCAGCGTCTGGTACGAGTTACATGACAGCAGACATTTTAACCGTCGCGCGATCGCTCCCGAACACGACGTTTAATCTCTAGCTAATAATTTACTGCGAGATCTGTATGTAAAATAGCGTATATCCACAGGATACTATATCCGTGTTTTTACGTAAACTAACCTGAAAACTCTTTAGAATTGATGAAAAAACACAGTTGTTTACTTGACTCCCTTCTTTGTTTTAACTCTTTTTCAACACGATCGCCCTCTTGTCATACCACAACCGAGATATTTTCGTCCCCAGTTGGCGCGAGACTAAGCCGATGGAAAACGCGAGTGCAACGGACAGAATTCGTTAAAATTCGAGCGATCGTGTCAAAAATATTGCGATCGCGTTAAAACTACGCAAAACTACGCGAAATTACGGACTTAAATATAGATAGGTTTTATTTTTCTTCACTTGCGAAACGTGATGTCAGTCACGTCAGCGATCCTCGTCACGTACGACAATAAAAATTTAACTGAATCGATCGGAGAAACCCATCCAGGGAGCGAGTTCGTGTTAGCCAGAATTTGGAGTGCATCCCTATACGGTCTCGAAGCGGTGCGCGTCGGGGTCGAAGTAGACGTCACTGGAGGACTGCCGAGAACCACCATCGTCGGACTCCCCGACACCGCCGTTCAAGAATCGCGCGAACGAGTCAAATCAGCTTTAAAAAACTCGGGGTTTGCCTTTCCCCAACGACAAATCGTCGTCAACCTGACCCCCGCCGACTTACGCAAAGAAGGTCCGAGCTTCGATCTCCCCATTAGTCTCGGCATTCTCGCCGCCTCCGAACAAGTCAACCCACAACTTCTCGGAGACTATCTGTTTCTCGGGGAAGTCTCTCTCGATGGTAGCTTGCGCCCCGTCACCGGAGTTCTCCCCATCGCCGCCGCAGCCCCACAGATGGGAATTCGCGGCTTAGTGGTTCCCGCCGCGAACGCAGGCGAAGCGGCCGTCGTGCGAGATTTGAATGTATACGGCTGTCACAGTATTACCGACGTAGTCGAGTTGCTAAACAACCCCGACGTGAAAGACCCCGTTTGCGTCGATCTCGATCGCCTCTTCAGCCAAGATCGCGCCTTTCACCTCGACCTCAAAGACGTGAAAGGACAAGCTCACGCTCGCCGCGCCCTGGAAATCGCTGCCGCAGGCGGTCATAATTTAATTTTATCTATAGCAAATTCGCTGTAATGCTTATCAAATAAAGTTTTTTACCTTGTAGACATATCCATGCAGTTGTAAAAAGCTAAACGAATATTACAAAACTTAACAAACAATTGACACTTAGCTAAATCATGCTAGACACTTAGATATCAAGCTCTTTCGTGTATTGACTATTTCAGCAAAATACTTCTTACTGTCACGTCAAGAGCTTAATAGCCTGACGGGAACTTACACAGATATTATTGACTACCTTAACTCGATTAGCGAGTCTCACAAATATCTTTAAACAAATATTATTAAGTATTTCCTTGTCATTTATTATTTTTTTGCATAAAAATAAGTATATTGTTTTTTGTGTTTCTACAACAATGCTAAACGTAATTCAAAAAATTCAAAAAACCATAAGTCCAGTTTTGGAGATTTCATCTTACGAAGCACTATGGACTCATAATCCTGGTGTAGCAAGAATTTCAACGATTTTTCAAAAATATAATCACGCACTCCCTTCTACTGTCGCTTCCAGCGAAGGAATTTTAGTTGAGGAAATCGAAAAAATAAAAAAAAAGTTAGAGAATTTTCTATCTTTTACAGATTATTCTGCATTATTTTACAATGATTTTGAGTACCCTTCTCGCCTGAAAGATGCACAGCATCCAGCAGAAATTTTATATTTTCAAGGAAATTTAGACATTTTGTCATCTCCTTCTATTGCTATTGTTGGTGCACGAAAAGCAAGTAACGAAGGAATTCGTCGAGCAAAGAAGTTAGCACATATTTTGATTGAGAATGATATTACTGTTATATCAGGACTTGCAGAGGGGATTGACACTGCTGCTCATACAGCAGCAATAGAAGCAGGTGGACAAACTATAGCTGTGATTGGGACTCCTTTAAACAAAAGTTATCCGGCATCCAATAAAGACCTGCAAGCTAAAATTGCAAAAAATTTCTTGCTAGTAAGTCAAGTTCCTTTTTACTGGACTTCCAATCAGCACTACAAAGCTACTCGCTTTTTCTTTCCAGAGCGCAACAAAACTATGTCTGCTCTTAGTAAGGCAACTGTGATCGTCGAAGCATCGGAAACCAGTGGTAGTTTAACCCAAGCTAGAGCTGCCTTAAGTCAAGGCAGAAAACTATTTATTTTGAATTCCTGTTTCCAGACTGGATTAAAGTGGCCACATGAATTTTTAAAAAAAGGAGCTATCAAGGTAGTTGACGGCTCTGAAATTCTTGAAGAAATTCAAAAACAAGATTGCTAGTAAATACTAAGAGGACATCAAAAAGTGAGTGATGGTTTACATTGGCATATAGTAGATGAATCTGACTGGCTAATAAACTTCCCTGTTCAAGAGCGTAAAACGTCTGTACTTGCATATAGTCGGATTTATACTCCAAAGCAGGGTTTTAGCTATTCGGAAACTAATAATTTGATATTTAATTTTAAAAAATCACCATCTGCTACAAGCAGTGAGCTTTTTTATAAAAAGCAGGCCATCGAAAAATTCACTACTGAGTTAGAATTGTTTCTCAAGCATTTATCAATTTATGCTTTGAGCAATAATATTAATATCTATATTATTCCCATACCACCCTCCAAAAGCAGAGATAGTCCTCAATATGATAATCGAGTTGAACAAGTAGCGTGTAGAGCTTCTTGTCGCCTTAAGTGCAATTATCTACCTATTTTGTATACAAAGCATGACCGAGAAAAGACAAGCTCTTCTAGTAAAGCACGTGATTGGCAAGATATTTGTAATTCTTTAGAGTGTGATAAAAACTGGTTACAAATAATAAAAGTCTCTAAAACAAAAAAGTCAATTTTTTTACTTTTGGATGATATTTTGACAAGCGGCGCTCATTTTCGTGCCGCTAGAAGCAAACTGAATTCCGTAGGTATAAAAGTTGAAATGGGTGTTTTCTGGGCTAAATCACAATCGCTTCCGTTATACTGCTGACATTCACTAATTTTTAAAAAATGATATAACAGACTTTTGGACGGCAGGGGAATTGAACCCCCCAGTGACAGGATTAGGAAGCCCCACTGATACCAAATGCCGCCCATAAGAAAGAGGTGGCATTTCCTGATGCCACCTCTTTTAGTTCTACCTGTCTTGTTGACCCCAGTTTTCAAAATGAATAACTGTTCCAGGATCTGAATTATTATTTTCAGAAGAAAAACCAGCTCGCAGCTTAGGACGGAAACTGTAAACTTCTCCTGCTCTTGGATTTAAAAAATTCTCAGGTAATCCAGCACAAATTTCTGCGTCAGAATGATATAAGCCAAGATAGTCAAGAATATCTTCTCGACTGATGACATTATTTTTTAAAAGAATTTCTACAGAATTCCTTATGAGCTTTGGAGTTTCAATTGGGATTTCATCATCGAAAGGTTCTGATTGTCTCCATTGATGGCGAGTATAACTACGCTGAAGAGTTTGATATCTTTGTTCGTCAATAAATCCTAGTGTTTTGGCTTTGTAAAGCATCATTCCAATCGACAATTTCCAACGCTTTTTTAGAACACGGAAAAGTTCTAGGTTTACACGAGGAACTTCTCTAGCAAAAGATGTTTGAGGAAAAAGAAACTCTGCACTAAAAAGATTTGCTTGATGCTCAATTAATTTGAAATATTTAGAGTCATTCACATAAATTTCCGGAAGATTTTTATGTAGAATTAAATGACCTAGTTCATGTCCTAAGTCAAATCGAGATCGTGCTGCTGAATCTTTGTCGCTTGACAGGATAACGTACGGTCGATCGTCTTTCCACATAGAAAAAGCATCTAGCTTTTCAGCATATAAAGACTTTCTAACTACAACTGCCCCATGATTTTCAAGTAGCCATACCACGTTACTGATAGGACCATCTTTTAATCCCCAAAAAATACGAGTTTTTTCTGCAATTGCCTCGATTGAACGATCTGATAGCCTTGTTGGATCTTGCGGTATGTCAAAATCGGGGAAACGAACGCTAGGCATCTCTAAATATAAATCAAGAAGATCGAACAAAGAAACCAGCCATCCTAATTCTACTTCAACTTTTTCACGACTTTTTTTTGTTGCAGAAGACATACTGCGATAAAAAATAGTCTCTTGCTTGGTGCGATCTAAAATCAATTCTTTTCCAAAGAAAGAGGGTGGAAAATCAAGAATTGTTGCCATAATATCTTTCGTTTCAGAAGAAGGAAAACGCTTCCCTCGCTCGTAATTAGAAATTGCTTGACGCTTAAGAGACACTTTCCCTGCTAACTGTTCCATTGTCAAGCCTCGTGCTTTTCGAGCTTGCAAAAGACGTTCACCGACAAAATTAGACGCATCTGTTGATAATTTCATAACTCTTCTTCTCCAACTCTTTTAGGCCGTGGTCGGAAAGTGGGGGATTGAGGCTCCTGAATTTCCTCTTCAGGCAAAGCAGCGATTTCTGGAATGGGTTCCTCTTGATATTCTTCTTCAGCTAAATTACCTAAATTAATCGATCCAGGATGCTTTTTCAAAAGATCTAAAATAGTTATGTATTTGCCACTATTTGCGTCTGGAAACGATATATTCACAAACTTAGGAAACAAAGCTTTTGAAGGACCATATCTTAAAAGTCCGTATATGTAACCACCGCTATTGTTAATGATATTTTTTTCTGGATTAAGAAGATCGAGCTGGCCATCCCAAGCATATGTTTTACGAAATAAAGCTATCCTCGGATTCTTAAATTTATCTGAAACAGCCGAAGCTGTCAATAGTAATCGTCCAGATCGTACCCATGTATGATAATAAGTTTTTTGACTGTTTTGTTGAATTCCTGTTGTTGCTCCAGATAATCCCTGTAAAAGATTTCTCCAATTTGTTTCAACACGACTTCGTAAATAATGTCCTCGCAGATCTCGAGACGCTCCCCTATCAAAATAAGGAAGCGTTAGGTGTTCGCGAGTTTGCTGGTATGAAATATCGATTGCTTCCAGGGTTGCGATTTCGAGGGCCTCCGAAAAATTATGCGACAAAATTTTCTGGAGATCTGCGATATGAAATGTGGCCATCAGCGTTACAAAAGTGTTGACAAGCTTGTCTTACGCAACAGTTTGTCTTTTTTTTGTCATTTTGTCAACACTTTGATTTTAGCACGTTATTCTATGCTTAACTACATCAAACTCAACCCAATCTTCGTCTCGTGTCAGAACGCGCAAAACCCCGTCATCACAACGCTGTGAGGCAATCACTAACCCCTGTGGATACGCCCATCGCCACCACTCGTTAAACTCCTCCATCTCACTTTTCTCTTGATACGCTTCGTTGGGATGCCACGCATCGCGAATCGCTTTATTCAGGAAACCCCCTGGATTCCGCACGTTCCCGTTGCTGGCGGCTTCCCGTAGCGACTCGATAGCCGTCTCGACAATTGCTCGCGGCGTTTTGGAGACAAGCCGCTCCAGGGTCGAATTCAGATCGACTCCAAGCTCCCTTAACTGTTCTACAAAGTCGCTTGAGGCAGTCATTTCAGGCGATTTACCTGCTTGACGCAATCGAACATTCTCAGCACGCAGCCGCTCGTTCTCCTTCTCTAATTCTCGAACCCGCATCACCTGCCCATAAGCAACCTCGTTTTGCTTTCGGAGTTCTCGGTTTTCGGTTTCGAGTTTTTTTATGCGTTCTCGAAGAGTGCCAACCATAGACTTGAGAGACACTTCAGAAGCTGAAGCCTTTACAGGCTGACGTTTCTTGCCACTTTGCTTCGCTCGAAGATGCTCTATGCGGCTTTTAACCTCCGGTTCTTTGTACAGCCACGCCTTACTGACTCCCGAAGCTTTGGCCACGCTGTTGAAGTTGATGGCTCGCCCTTCCTTAAGCAAAGTCTGTATGCCGCTCTCTAATTTCTCGAAAGCCTCTTTGCGCTTGCGTTGTGCGCCATGCTTCAGTCCTGCTGTGTTCCGTTTAGCTTTCATTTTTTGCACTCCGTCAACCCAGCAATAATGCTCTCCAGATTCCCTTTGACCTTCTCGTTCATCTCCACCTGCCGTTGCCAGCCGTTGGACTTCGCTTTCGCGATGATGGCTTGAGTCTGTTCGAGTTGGCGGTGATGGTCGCCGAGGTATTCGGCTGTCGTTCGGAAATGAGTGCAAGTTAGGCAGGCATTGGCGTGCGGACATCCCTGAGAAATTGCTGGGAGAGCGCACGACCCGTTTGGGAGGGCTTGCGCCTGAACGTTCTTTTTGACCCACTGCAAATCGGCGTCGTCGGCCTCAACGTCGTTTGGTTCGACGATTTCCCCCGCGATGTTGACCACCTTGCCTCGGAATTTCGCGACTTCTTCTTTCATCGTTTGGTCGTGAATACGGGCATAGGTTGCAGTCATTTGGGGTGATTCGTGGCCGAGGTATCGCTGAACGATGTGCTGTGGAACCCCGTTGTTGATCATGCGAGTTCCAACGGTGTGGCGGAACTGATGGGTTTGGAAGTGCCAAATTTCTCCCGTCTCATCACAAATGTTGTGTCGCTTGGCTAGTTGGTTGAGGTATCGAGGGAGCGTCCGTCGCTCCATCACCTTGGGAACAGGATTGAAATCAGGATGCTTTACACCGCCGTTGGCAGTGAACAGATAGTCAAATCCCAAGTGGCGAGGAATATGCGACTGGATGTAGCGGCGTTGCTCTTGGATGACTCGAGCCACTTCGCGAGAGATGGGAATCGTAATCTCCTTTTTCATCTTGAACTGGTAATACTTGAGGAACCAGTCTCCTGCCTGGTCTTGTAGCAGGCAGTCAGTCTTGAGGTGAAGCAACTCCGAAATTCGCATCCCACATTCCTGCAACACCAGCACCATTCGCATGACCGGCTCTGGAAGGTCATCGATACATCCGTTAAGCTGCTGCATGACGTGTTCGGGGATGTATCGAGGTAGGGATTTTGGCTGCTTTGGAAAATCTTCTGACCGAACCAAATACCTCGAAACATCGAGCCATTGATTTTGATAGCAAGCATCAAAGTAAAGCTTTGCATCACATAAAAGCTTGTGGCGAGTCGAAGCCGACAGTCCTTCCCCAGAGGTGTAGACGATGTATTCGGTGATTACGTCGCGGTCGATCTCCTCTGGCTGGATACCTGGGTAGTTCTGAGACAAGAATCGAGAAAGGCGGCGCAACGAGTACAGCTTTTCCTGAGTGGACGAAAACGTAATGCGGCTGAGGCAGACCTTGATATATTTTTTGGCAGACTGACGAAGCCAGGGCTGCGTAAGCTGACTGAAATTGAGCTTGTAACTGGATTTACCCACCCCTCCATCGAGTCCCAAACGTCGGCAATCCCAGCAGTCTTTTTCGTATTCCGCTTTGGGGTTTACCGCAAACCCCGGTGTTGCGGGTAGGGGAGTAAAATCGCGCCCACACCGCTTACAGTAGTAAATCTGAGTTCCCGACGATTTGTTCTTGCCGTTTTTTCGATATTCCTCGCTTCCGCAATTCGGGCAAACAATAACAGGGTTAGACTGGCGTTGCCCCAGAATCGTTAGGCAGTTGGAGAGATTGAGTTGTTCCATTGGTATCGCGATCTTCGATGTATTTCTGGTACTCCCGTTTCATGTCTTCGTTGCTGACATGAACGTATGTATCGATGGTGGTCTGGATGCTGGCGTGTCCGAGCCTTTTTTGGACATAAGCCATTTCCATGCCACTGCGAATCAACTCCGTGGCGTGCGTGTGCCGCAGCATATGGGGCGTTATCGCGATACCCGTTTTCCTTTTAATGCGTCGGAACAGCGCCATGACGTTGTTGTAGGTCATTGGCGCTCCGATTGGCCCGTCCCAAAGATTCACAAAGACATATTCGCTAAAGTTATCGTCCAGAATTTCCATGAACTCATCGTTGAGATATTGGGTGTAAAGCTCCATCAAACTCTTGGAAACGTCCAAGGAGTAGGGGTCTCGACTTTTCGAGCGAGCGCCGTTCTCATTGTCGTCTCGCGGCTCGATCTGAACGACGTTATCCATCGACCGTATGTCTTCGTGCCTCAATCCGAGCGCCTGTCCGATCCGCATTCCGGTTTCGTGCAGCAAGCAAAGTAAGAACTTGTCCCGAACTCGATGACACGCATCTACAACCGCTCGAACCTGCTCTGAGGAAAGGGTTTTTGGTTGTCGCTTTGGGGTTTTAAGTTTTAATAAGCGGCTTCTGACGGGCTTGCCTTTTGTGATGTGGTGTAAAAACCCCTTATATCGACGACCCGGTAAGACCTGCGACCGATAAAGCGGGATGTGCGGGACTTTGCCGCTCCGTTCGTGAAAGTCGTAGAGCATACAAACCGGTGTCAGGATTGCGTTGACGGTAGACTCCGTCCTGGCTGACTCTCTTTCGACGACTGAGGCCACACCTGTAGGTTCTGGTGTTCGCAGCCACAGCATAAAATCGGCAAGTTCTGCGATGCTCACATCAGTCCATTGGAGGTGGGACTCTTGCAGCCACTCCCAATACAGCTTCAGATGGAACGCATAGGAGCGCACGGTATTGGGAGACCTCCCCACGTTCCGCAGGTAGTCTAGAAATTCTTGAACTGGCTCGACGGGCAGGTAGTCGTCACCGACCAGCATCCAAGTGTGCTGGTTTGCGTCGGACAATGAAACGCGCTGGACTTTCACTGTGCATACTTTGTAGACGGTATGGACTAGATCTAGTTTTTTATTCTAGAGGCTACACTGTAGCACAGTTTTGTTGTTGTTGTTTACTATATGGAATATTTATTTAGAGCTATTGTTAATTAATTTTTGTCGGCCCCCCAGGCAGCGGTAAAACCATGTTAGCGCGGCGGTTGCCGGGAATTTTGCCGCCCCTGTCGTTTTCCGAAGCTTTGGAAGTGACCAAAATTCACTCCGTCGCGGGGTTGTTGCGCGATCGCGGTACTCTCGTCAGCCAGCGTCCCTTTCGCAGTCCCCACCATTCGGCATCGGGGCCTTCTCTCGTCGGGGGTGGCAGTTATCCGAAACCGGGGGAAATCTCCCTGGCTCATCGAGGTGTTTTGTTTTTAGACGAACTCACGGAAGTCCAGCGAAACGTCTTAGAATTTTTGCGCCAACCCCTCGAAGACGGCTTCGTCACGATTACCCGCACCCGTCAATCGGTAAGGTTTCCCGCCCAGTTTACCCTGGTCGCCAGTACGAACCCTTGTCCTTGCGGGTATTACGGCGACCCCATTCAACCCTGTACCTGTTCCCCTCGCCAGCGAAACCAGTATTGGGCGAGGTTGTCGGGGCCGTTAATGGATCGCATTGACTTACAGGTCGCGGTCAATCGCTTGAAACCGGAAGAAATCGTGCGCCAGTCAATGGGGGAAGACTCGAAAACCGTGCGAGAACGAGTGTTGCACGGACGCAAGCGATCGCGCGATCGCTTTGCTAACGAGTCGATTCAGTGCAACGCCGAAATGCAGAGTCGTCACTTGCGGCAGTGGTGTCCGTTGGACGAGACCTCGCAACAGTTGTTAGAAGGGGCGATTCGCAAGTTAGGACTTTCTGCTCGAGCCACCGATCGCATTCTGAAAGTCGCCCGTACCATCGCCGATTTAGCCGGAGAAGACGCCATCCAAAGCCATCATATCGCCGAAGCGGTGCAGTATCGGACGATCGATCGCATGCAATAGTCCACAACTTCGGCGCAACCTCCGAAACTCCGGCGCAGTATTTCTTGAAACGCCACAGTGGGGGAATCGGGCAGCTTAACACTCCGAAAATCTCTCGTTACAATGGGTAAAATGCTCGCCCGAAAGACCTTCGCCACGGAAAAGCAGCGTGACACAGCAAAGAGCCAGTACCAACCGAGACGCCCTGCGCGAAACTGTTGCCGCTGTAGGGAAAAACTACTACGCCCTGTTGGGGTTGCATCCCTCCGCCTCCGTCATTGATATTCGGCGGGCTTACTGGGAGCTGAGCAAACGCTATCATCCCGACACCACCGAACTGCCCCACGCGGTGGCAACCTCGAAATTCCAACAGTTAAACGAAGCCTACGCCACCCTCAGCAATCCCGAACGGCGGGCGGCTTACGACCTTCAAATTCGCTATTCTCGCATTCGGGTCGTGCAACCGTCTCGCGACCTCGATCGCCCCACCTCTGACTCTGCCCCCCGTCCCTCTTCTGCCTATCTCGATCCGGTCGATCGCCCCCTGTCCCCAGGAGAAGTTTTCTCGTTATTTCTCCTGTGCGCCTCTTTGGGAGGGAGTTTGTTTCTGGCGATCGCGATTGCATTGCTCAGGGGCGATCCGCTGTAATAGAGAGGTTTGAGTTTTAAGTTTCGTAAAGTAAAGATGACACCGCCCGCTACCACGCCGCTTTACAACCATCCCTTACCGGATATTGAAGACTGGCTCCGTACCCAAGGATGCCAGCAAGACCGCGACGAACTCAACCACTGGTGGGTCGATCGCCAAACCTGGAGAGCCGAAATCTGGCTGGATATCGACCAGCTCGTCGTCTGCTATCGAAAACCCGACGATGAAGAAGACATCCAGCGTTCGTTCAAGTATTCCCTAAGCCGCCAAGACGTAGAAAACGCCGTTTTTGGGGGGCCTTAAATCGAGATCCCCTGTAAATCCTCTCGGGGATTGCTGCTGCGCTGCTCTCGCAGTTTTTCGTAACATTCCCGTTCGGTGGCGCTGAGCGACTTCGGCGGTACGATTTCGACCTTCACCAGTTGGTCGCTGCGATCGCCCGTTTTCGGCAAGCGCCACCCTTTCCCGCGCAAGCGCAACATTTGACCCGAACGCACGCCGGGAGGAACGCTCACCGTCACCGAACCGTCGGGAGTCGGCACGTCGATTTTCGCGCCCAAGACGGCCTCGTCGGGAGAAATCGGCACTTCGCACACCAAATTATCGCCCTCGAAGGAGAAGAAGCGATGGGGTTGCAATTCGATGTTGAGATATAAATCCCCTTGTCGTCCGAAGCCGTCTTTCTTGCCCTTTCCTTTGACGCGCACGCGGCTTCCCGACTTCGCACCGGGGGGAATGCGAACTGAAATCACTTCGCTGCCAATATTGAGGCGTTTTTGGACGCCGTGAAACGCTTCTGAAAAACTCAGCGATAACGTCGCCTCGCGATCGAGAGACGTTCCCGGTTGGCGGCTGCTGTAGCGAGAAAAGTCTTCGAATCCACTGCCAAACCCGGACGACGTACGCCCCCCCGGACTGCTCTGATAAGACCAACGCGTGCGCGTCCGGCCGCCGCCCATACCACTGAGTAGAGACTCGATGAACTCGTCGAAGTCGGCGTATTGACTGAAATCGAAATCGAAGCCGTTCGGTGCGCCAGCGGGACTGCGACCGCCCCAAGCCGAACCGCCGTTGGCCGCTTGTTTCCAATACTGGCCGTACTGGTCGTATTTACGACGCGTTTCGGCATCGGACAAAACTTCGTAGGCTTCGCTGACTTCCTTGAACTTCGCTTCGGCCTGGCGATCGCCGGGATTCATATCTGGGTGATACTTTCGAGCCAGGCGACGAAAGGCGCGTTTGATCTCGTCGCTACTCGCCGTCTTGTCTACGCCGAGAATCGCGTAATAGTCTTTGAAGTCCGTTGCAGCCATTGCACTTTAAAATCCGTATCGCGATCGCAATTGTTCCTTGCGTTCCTAGTTTAATGGATTTCTTTCGCCCGTCGAGTTCGGGTATCGCTTCCGAAAACGATGGCAATACCCGAACTCGAGCGAACGCCGAGGACGTTCGAGCCGTTGGCGATCGCTGTTTGGCGGTCAAACACGGGCGATCGATGGGTTTCCCCAAACCTCAAATCGCGAACCCATCGGGAATCGTCGCGTTTTTCAACACCACGACGATGCCGCTGCGGATGTAAAATCCGAGATTTTCGCGATCGGCTTCCTCGATGTTTTCTTTATTGAGAATGCGAACGTTCTTACCGATGCGAGCGTTTTTATCGACGATCGCCCGGCGAATCGTACTGTTGGCGCCGATTCCGATGGGAACTTTGCGATCGTCGAGTTCCCCTTGCCGTTCGGCGAACGGTTGATAGAAATCAGCCCCCATGATCAGGGTATCTTCGATGACGCACCCGGCGTTAATGCGGCTGCGAACCCCCAACACCGAGCGATCGATCCGGCATTCTTTCAAAATACAGCCTTCCCCGACGATGGACTCCGTAACCTGACAGTCGAGGAGTTTGCTCGGCGGCAGGTAGCGAGCGCGGGTGTAAATTGGTGCGTTCTCGTCGTAGAAGCTGAAAGGCGGCTGCGGTTGCTTTGTCAGCGCCAAATTCGCTTCGTAGAACGCCTGGATGGTTCCGATATCTTCCCAGTACCCGTCGAACAGATACGCCTGAACGTTATAGTCTGACGCCGCACCGGGAATGATTTCTTTCCCAAAGTCCGTTTGGTCGGGCGATCGTTGCAGCAGGTCGTTCAACACCTCTTTCTTGAAGACATAAATGCCCATCGAGGCGATGTAGGGTTTTTTCGCCGCTTGTTCGGCGTCGAGACCCAACGTCGTCGTATCGACCTGCATCGCTTTGAGGTCGTCACCCTTGGGTTTTTCAGAAAAATCGATCACCCGACCGGAATCGTCGATTTTCATCAAACCGAAATCCGACGCTCGCTGTTCGTCGATGGGAATCACCGACAGAGTAATATCGGCGTTCGTTTCCCGGTGACGTTGCACGAATTGGCTGTAATCCATGCGATACAGGTGGTCGCCCGAGAGAATGAGATATTCGTCGATATCCCATTCTTGCATCAGCCAGATGTACTGACGCACGGCGTCGGCAGTGCCTTGGAACCAACCGGGGCTGTCGGATGTTTGCTGGGCGGCGAGAATTTCCACGAAATCGTCGCTAAACCCAGAAAAGTTATAAGTCCGCGAGATATGGCGGTTGAGAGACGCCGAGTTGTACTGCGTCAGGATATAAATTTTTTGAATGTCGGAATTAATGCAGTTGCTAACGGGAATGTCGATCAGGCGATATTTGCCAGCCAGGGGAACGGCGGGCTTCGCTCTGAGCTTGGTAAGTGGATAGAGACGCGTCCCTGCGCCCCCTCCGAGAATGATGCCTAAAACTCGTTTCACCGGAAAACCTCCATCGGCTGCGGGCGGACACGAGACCCCGCCCCTACTCTCAAAATCAAGTGTCCGATTGTCTGGGTTTCTTGGCAAGGGGGGATTTTACAGTGAAGAGGGCAGAGGGCAGAGGGCAGAGTGGGAAGTGAACGGAGTAGTAGGGTGCGTGACTCGAACAATAGGGTGTAAATCGTGCTTACCCATAAATCGTCACGCACCGCCAATGTACACCGCCCACATACAAGGGCGTGTGACGCGGGCGAGGTGGCCGAAGTCAGGTCAACGAACTGTTACCGCGTCACGTACCGCCCCCGCCGACGATATACACGCGAGCAGTGTTCGGCGAGGGGTAGGAAGGGGGATGGCTTAGAATGGGGGTCGTGTTGAGAGGGGAGCGATCGCATGAGCGAGAATTCGGCGCCTGGGTCTGAGTTGCGAGGACGAAAGTTGAGTGTGGCGACGAAGTTAGCCTTCGGTGCTGGAGATATGGGTGCGGGGATTACAGCGACACTGCTGGCGTTTTCGTTTTTGATTTTTCTAACCAATGTGGCTCAGTTACGACCGGCATTGGCTGGAACGGTCTTGTTGATCGGTAAGATTTGGGATGCGGTCAACGACCCGATCGTGGGTTTTTTGAGCGATCGCACCCGCTCTCGCTGGGGACGACGACACGCTTGGATGATTTGGGGCGGTATTCCCTTTGGCATTTTCTTTTTCTTGCATTGGTTGGTGCCGGAATGGTCGAGTCCCGACCCGGCCGACCAATGGGGGCTGTTTTGGTATTACGTGGTTGTCAGTATTTTATTTAATACGGCGTATACAGCGGTCAATTTGCCCTATACGGCGTTGACACCTGAGCTAACGCAAAATTACAACGAACGAACCAGTTTGACGGGTTTTCGCTTTGTATTCTCGATCGGGGGCAGTTTGCTGTCTCTGGCTTTGGGCGTTGCGTTGGCTGGCGCGATCGACGACCCGCGACAACAGTATCTGTGGCTCGGGGGCATTTGTGCGATTTTAGCGGTGTTACCCCTCTATTGGTGCATTTGGGGAACCACCGATCGCACGGCCTTCGATCCCAACCGCCCGGAACCAGAAGCGGAGACGGAGGTTAGAAAAGAAACCTCTCTGTCGTTGAAACAACAACTTAAAGTTGTCTTTCGCAACCGACCGTTTTTATTCGTCATCGGAATTTATCTCTGTTCCTGGCTGGCGTTTCAACTGACGGCAGCCGTAATTCCCTATTACGCGATCGGCTGGATGGGCTTAGAATCCTATTTTATAGTGGCGTTGGTGGTGCAGGGGGTGGCGATGGTCTCCCTGTTGTTGTGGAGTGCCATCAGTCGCCGCTACGGCCGTAAAGCGGCGTATTTTTCGGGGATGATCTTATGGATCGTCGCCCAAGGTGGTTTGTTTTTCTTACCGAGCGATCGCGTAGATCTGTTGTACGTCCTCTGTGCGATGGCGGGATTGGGCGTCGCGACGGCCTATTTAATTCCTTGGTCGATGCTGACGGACGTTACGGATTTGGACGAACTCCAAAGCGGCCATCGTCGCGAAGGGGTGTTTTACGCGTTTATGGTGTTGCTCCAAAAAATCGGTTTGGCGTTGGGATTGTTCCTCGTCGGCCAGATGTTAGAACTGGCAGGATTCGTCGAACCCATTCCCGGACAGGCACTCCCTCCACAGCCAGAGTCAGCATTGTTAGCGATTCGCTTGGCGATCGGACCGCTGCCGACGACCTTGTTAATTATCGGTTCGATTCTGGCCTATTTCTATCCCCTGACGCGAGAGGTTCACGAGGAAATCGTCCTGAAACTTCAAGAACGCCAAAACCAAGGCGAGAATTGAGCAGAACCGTCGCGCATCCTACGATTCTACCGTCAGGTGAATCGTTAGTTAGCGGCGGGCAACAGTGTACTATTATTGAATTAGCTGAGTACGGCACTATTACCCGCCAGAATAAGAACTCTGGAGTACCGGGTAGATACAAGACCTGCTCGGTAAGGTACAGCTAAACCTGTAAGTCCGGTATCGCCCGATTGTTAAAAGTAGGGAGCCGGTCAAAAGTTGGTATGGCATTGTCGATAATCACTTAAACTCACGAGCGGAAACGACTCGGAGTGCGGTCAAGGCCAAAGTTCCTGACCGTAGGCGAGAGCGCCGCCTATCTTGGACAACTGTAGCTGCTCCGTAGGGGAGAGTGCCGGACAAGGAAGCCGCGATTCTACTGCTTAGCAGTGAATCGTCGGAGCGTTCACAATGGGGAGCTTCCGAAGAGGGGGAGAAGGGGAGAAGGGGAGAGGGGGAGAAGGGGAGAGGGGGAGAAACTGTTCCCTGTTCCCTGTTCCCTGTTCCCACTGGTGACTGGTGACTGGTGACTGGTGACTGAAACACTTCTCACTGTTGACTGTTCACTGTAAAAGGGGAGCTAGGAAAAACGATCGACGATCGACGATCGATTATCCTCCTCGCTGTTGAGTTTGTGACGCTGGTTGGGGAAGACGAGCGTAAAGGTCGTCCAACCCTGTTGGCTCTCGACGTGAATTTTGCCGTCGAGTTGGGTGACGAGTTTTTCGACTAATGCTAGACCGAGACCGGTTCCCCCCTGTTTCCAAGGATCGGCGTTGGGGATGCGATAGAATTTCTCGAAAATTTTCGGGAGTTCTTCGGGGGGAATATCGGCTTGATTGCCGACGGTAAACTCGAGGGTCGGAATACTTTCACCGCTGTTCTCGTCTTGTTGTTGGGACTCGCAAACGTTTAACTGAATTTCTCCTCGGTTGGGAGTGTATTTACAGGCGTTGTTGAGGAGTTCGACGAGAATGCGTTCGAGGTTGATACGATCGCCCACGAAGGGAGCTAACTTTTCGGGACGCTCGACGTGCAGCGATTGTTGGCGATCGGCGATTCGGGTATAAAACGGATGCACGATCGAGGGAATCCATTCGTTGAGGTCGATGAGCGATAGAGAAATCAGATAGGCGTTGTTTTCGAGTCGCTGGAGGTCGAGGAGGTCTTCGACGAGTTCTTCTTCGCGAGTGCATTCGGTCGAAAGAATTTTGAGATAGCGTTGAATGCGTCCGATCTGTTCGCGATCGAGCAGTTCGGGTTCGGAGGTTTCTTCACGACCGGGGGCAAAGATCCTCAACATTTCGATCGCCAGTTTCATGTTAGCGATGGGCGTTCGCAGTTCGTGAGAGACGGCACTGAGAAAGTCGTCTTTGAGGCGATTGAGTTTTTCGAGTTCGGCCACTTGGGCTTGAGAGGCTTGATACAATCGCGCCTGACGAATGGCGATCGCGCATTGGTTTGCGACTTGTTGCACCAGGCGAATTTCTTGATCGCTGAAAATATAGTCGGGATCGTGAACGAGCCAGAGGTCGCCGAGAACCCCTTGGTTGTCGAACATGGGACAGGCGAGCATGGCAACTCGCCCTCGTTTGGGATTGTGAATCAGCGAACAAAACTGGAAGTATTTCCCCGTGAGGAGTTGGGTGTAGATTTCAGGAAAGTTCCCCATGCGAGACACTCGCCCTTGAGAGGTGGGGATGAGAGGGGCAGATTCGTAACAAATGGTGGAGGTTCCCCGTTCGAGGTCGTAGAGGGCGGCGTTGCAGGATTTGACACCGAGGCCGACGGCGACTTCGCGAACCGCCGTTTCGACAATTTGGCTTTCGTCGAGGCTGTCGCGCACTTTATCGGTGATGCGCTTGAGCATGGCCTCGAATTCGAGCGCTTGTTGGAGTTGTTGGGTGCGTTCGCGGATTTGTCGCTCGAGTTCTACACCTTGTCGCTGGACTTGCTCGAATAGGTGAGATTGTTGGATGGCGATCGCGACTTGAGTGGCTAGCTGTTCGAGAAGTTCGATTTCGATCGACGTCCAGTGACGGTGTTCTCTGCACTGGTGAGCGACGAGCAATCCCCACAGGTGACTGTTATCGCGACTTTCTGAGGATTGCAGCAAAATGGGGACGATGAGGCTCGATTTGATGGCGAACCGCTCGAATAGGGGATGTAAGCTCGGTTCGCCCTCGGTTTGCACGTCGTCGAAGGTGCGAATGCGACCCTCGATATAGTGTTCGAGTTCTTCAGCGGACGACGCGACGGGAATGGAGGTGTCGAGCATGGGCGGCCAGGGCGCGTCGACGGACTCGACCGCGACGACACCGGGACAGTTAGAAACTTCGCAGGGATCTCGATCGAAGCGATAGATCGAGACGCGATCGCTTTGCAGAAACTGTCTGACTTCGGTAACGGTCGTTTGCAGGATATCTTCGAGGTTGAGAGATTGGCGGATGCGCTGGGCGATCGCGCTGACGAGTCGTTCTCGCTCGGCCTGTTGGCGCAAGGCCAGTTCGCTTTGGCGGCGTTCGGTAATGTCGCGCAGGATGCCTTCGATGGCAATACAGCAACCGTCGCTGTCGTAAATGCGTACGTCTCGCTGTTCGGTCCACACGACGCGACCGTTTTTGTGAAACCAGCGTAACACCACAAGGGAGTCGGACTCGCGCGGCGATCGCAAGAGGTGACCGAGCAGGTCGCGATCGTCGGGGTGAACTTGCTTGAAAGGGAGTTCGGGGTCGGCGTAGTAGTCTTGAGGTGAATAGCCGGTAATGGTTTGGATCGAAGGACTGATGTACTCGAATTGGGGTTCGGGAACGAGGCTGTAGCAGTAAATCGCATCGCGAGCGTTGTCGGCCAGTTGGCGGAAGCGATCGCACTCGAGAGTGGCGGAGGAAGGGGCAGACTGAGGAGAGACCGTCACGCAGCAGTAGGTTTCAGCGTTCAGGTCGATACTCTCGAGACGAACGGTAACGGGAACCTCTCGGCAGCGGCGATCGCGCAGTTGGGTTTCGAGACTCACCGTTTCCCCCGCACTCGCGGCTATCCACAATTGTTTCCAAGTGGTTTCGTTCCAGTCGGTCACGACACGCGCGATCGGTTGGCCGACGGGATCGCCATCCTCGCCCAAGTTATGGCGAGCGTTTTGGTCGGCCGCGACGATGCGGCCGGTCGCATCGACCCACAGCAGGATGTCGGCAAGTCTACGGAAAGGAGGCTGAAGCGGCATGAGGGTTTTAATACGGACAGGGTCGTTCCCTTTATAGCTATTTTGCCTGATTTCTCGATCGCTCCCAACTGATACGGTTGCAATTCTCGCGGGCACTTGCGGTGAGGGGTCGATTCCCAGCTCGAGGTTTTGCCAGTTTGCCCAGCAGTTGGGAGGTGGGCGATCGCCTGCAAGAGTCGTGAGGCGATCGAGATGGGTTGCGACTCGTCAAAATCGGCTGATACGGAATCCGAATTTCAACGCTTCGACTTCGCTCGCTTCGACTTCGCTCAGCGTTGAGTCCGAGCGGAGTCGAGGACTCAAATACTGGTTTTGCCCAACCCGACAAGTCCCTCTATCCCCCCAACCATCCCCCCAACCCCCCTTAGAAAGGGGGGCAACGGGGGGATTATCGGCAGGTGCGACGGTCGCATCGATTAAGAGTTTCCCTCTATTTTCTTTTCTTCTTTCGACTCCTTCTGACTTTTTTGTGCTAGATTCCTCCCGTTGAAATCCTCAAGCTTGTCGGACAATTCTTCGATTAATTTTTTGAAGTAGAGAGCGACCAATCCTTTGCCGAAAATGAACCATCATTGAAGCATCAAAAGGCGCTTCGTTTCGATAACTCTTTTCCCCGATAAAATACTGTAGGTAAGGGTTTTCTTTAATTTGTTCGACAGTTTCTCGGTCGCTTATTCCCAATTTTTCTTTAATAATTAAGGCTCTTCGGAGTTTAGGGTGACAGAAAAACTAACTTCACGAGATTTCAAGGGTTTTGGCTCTCGAATTCTCAATTTTTTGTATTATGGTATACATTTATAACCACAAACTCCGAAGACCCATAATTAAGGCTCCCAGTGCCATCCGAAACGGTTTCGCTGGCGCTCCCATTTCCTCAGAAAAATTCTGGGCATATTCTTCCTCAAATTCTGCCCAGGGAATGAGGTTCGCCAAAATTACCCAACGATTTTCTTCACACAACTTGCCTTCAAAAGGAAGTTCAAAGGCTTCTTCGGGCGCGTCAGGATTTTGTGATTTTCGATACATTTTTTCTTGCCGGATGCACGGGAATTTCCAATTTTACCTCTTTTTCGGGTTCTCGAAGCCACGTCAAGACTCCTCTAAGCCTTACACCGTAAGCTTTTCACTTCTTTTCAGCAAGCCCTATTTAAAAATCCCCGTAGAGACGTTTTTCAAACCGTTTCTACGGGGACATTTATCAGAGAAAAATGCAACGATTAGAACGTAAACGTCGTCCGCAATACACCATAAACCA
>NZ_KB235959.1:678440-691851 GCF_000332355.1 Baaleninema simplex PCC 7105 | reverse complement strand
AAGCTTGTCGGACAATTCTTCGATTTATTTTTTGAAGTAGAGAGCGACCAATCCTTTGCCGAAAATGAACCATCATTGAAGCATCAAAAGGCGCTTCGTTTCGATAACTCTTTTCCCCGATAAAATACTGTAGGTAAGGGTTTTCTTTAATTTGTTCGACAGTTTCTCGGTCGCTTATTCCCAATTTTTCTTTAATAATTAAGGCTCCTCGGAGTTTAGGGTGACAGAAAAACTAACTTCACGAGATTTCAAGGGTTTTGGCTCTCGAATTCTCAATTTTTTGTATTATGGTATACATTTATAACCACAAACTCCGAAGACCCATAATTAAGGCTCCCAGTGCCATCCGAAACGGTTTCGCTGGCGCTCCCATTTCCTCAGAAAAATTCTGGGCATATTCTTCCTCAAATTCTGCCCAGGGAATGAGGTTCGCCAAAATTACCCAACGATTTTCTTCACACAACTTGCCTTCAAAAGGAAGTTCAAAGGCTTCTTCGGGCGCGTCAGGATTTTGTGATTTTCGATACATTTTTTCTTGCCGGATGCACGGGAATTTCCAATTTTACCTCTTTTTCGGGTTCTCGAAGCCACGTCAAGACTCCTCTAAGCCTTACACCGTAAGCTTTTCACTTCTTTTCAGCAAGCCCTACTTATTGGCAACAATGGGTAGTAAGGGTTGTCGCCGAACCAGAAATCTAGAACCGTGAGGTCTGGAGAATCCCCACGCCTTCAGGCTGGGGAGTATGTCAACGAACAGTTGGCTGTACCGATACGGCGGCGAAGAGTTTGCGCGTCCGATCGGCAATCTCGACTTGGCTAATTTTGATTATAGTACATTGTTGTCCGCCGCTAACTATCGATTCACCTTACGGTCGAATCGTAGGATGCGCGGCGGTTCTGCTCAACTCGAGACCTCTGGTCTCGTCGGGACTAAAGTTAAAATCGAGAGGGGACGGTTCCCCAACCCGGAACCTTGTCCGCTGCACTCAAGGTAAACGCTGCCAGTTCTTCGAGTTCCTCACGAGACAGCCAGCTTTCGGGAACTTCCCGACACCAAACCGTCGGTTCCGAGCCGTCGTAGGTCATCGGAAAGCGCATATACTCGACAAACCCGGAAATATTGTCTCGAGGGGGCGTCGCACCTGCCAAGTCTTCTAGCGTTAAAGATACTGGGGGAAACGGCAGCGTCAACCCGTTAGAGTGACAGTAGGCGCAGTTTTCCATAAACAGCTCGCGTCCTCGGGTGAGGGCTTCCCCCGTAAATTCTCGCGTGTTACCGCTGTCGTCGAGTTTCACCGCTGCCGGCCCCTCGGAAACTAAGTAGCGTTTCACGTCGCGATCGACCGCTCCCGCGCGAGCTGGGGTCGCTAGGACAACGAGGCTGCTACAAAGCAACGCGATCGCGAACAGGCGACGGAGAAACTCCATCGTCGCGATCGCGGCTGTCGGCAATCGAAAAGACATACTCTAAAGTGTAAATTTTTATGACTTAATATCGGCTCCCGGTGTCCGAACGCGAACACCGGGACAGTTCTCTCGAGGCAACCGGTTCTAGTTATAAACCTTGCCGCCCCCCCACATCACACCGCGCAGCTTCGGCTGAATCAAGATGTGACCGGCGATATCGAACAAGTCTTCTTCCGTCAGGTTTCTCATTTCGGGGAAAATATCCGCACTCGAGGTGGCCGGGTGCAGTTCCGAAATGTCAGTTTCGCCGTCGTAGGTGGTGGGATGTTCCATGTAATCCACCAGTGCTTCGACGTTGTCGCGACGGGGCGTAGCCAAGGCTAAATCGTCCAGTCCCAGCTTCACGTTGGGGTTGGTTTTGGTAATTCCTTGGGGGTGACACTGAGCGCAGATATCACCGAAAAGGCGCTGACCGCGGGTAGCTTGCTCGAGGGAGAGCGTCACGGTATCGCCCTGTGCGTTCAAGGGAACCGTACGCGTTTCAGCGTCGAGGTCTAAGGCCGCCGCGCTATTGACAAATATTTGAAACGCAAAGAACACTGTGGCTACTGCTAGCCCAAAAACTCTTTTTAGCATAGTTTTCCTCTAAAACTTGTTGACTTATCCCACGGCAGATCCGTGGGACGCCCGACATTTCGAGCATTTTGTCAATATGAATATCATGCCAGAGTCCGGCAACTTTGGCGCGTCGGTTTTAGGGATTTGTCACGGTGGAGGGAAAGTCGATTTCCGAAGTCTGGACGTGGCTGAGGTGGCCGCCCAAGGATTCGGGAGGGGTCGAGTGCAGGCGAACGAGTTGGGCTAGGGTGTTTTTGAGTTGCGGTCGAGGCACGATCGCATCGACAAAGCCGTGGGTTAGTAAGTCTTCAGCGCTTTGGAAGTTTTCCGGTAGCTTCTGGCGCAAAGTTTGTTCGATGACGCGGCGTCCGGCAAAGCCGATAGTGGCTTTCGGTTCGGCTAGAATGATGTCGCCGAGCATGGCAAAACTGGCGGTGACGCCGCCGGTGGTGGGGTGCGTCAACACGGGAACGTAGAGCAAGCGAGCTGCTCGGTGGCGTTGCAGGGCCCCCGAAATTTTCGCCATCTGCATCAAGCTCAGCATCCCTTCTTGCATCCGAGCGCCGCCAGAGGCGCAGACGATGACCACGGGACGGCGTTCTTGGGTTCCCCGTTCGACGAGGCGAGCGAGTTTTTCCCCGACGACCGACCCCATGCTCCCCCCCATAAAGCGAAAGTCCATCACGCCGAGGGCAACGGGGCAACCGTCAATTTGTCCCAAGCCGGTTTGTACGGCGTCGTTGAGTTGGGTTTTGCTTTGGTAGTCGCTGATGCGATCGCGGTAGGCTTTGCGATCGCGGAACCCGAGAGGATCGGTCGGACGCAGATGTTCGTCGAGGGGCTGCCAGGTGTCGCGATCGATCAGTTGCTGGATGCGCTCCTCGCTAAAGATCCGAATGTGGTGTTCGCATTCGGGACAGACCATCTGGTTCGCACGCAAGTCTTTTGTATAGGTTAAAACGCCACAGGACTCGCACTTGGTCCATAGTCCTTCAGCGATTTCGCGTTCCTGCGGTTTTTGACCCATTGAGTTTAATTTGCGCCGATCTGCAAACCAATCGAATAGAGACATGAAGTTTCTCGGGATCTTTAACGAATCTTCGCGATCTTAAAAAAGTACGATCTTAGATACAGATCGCATCGTATCAAATTCCGGTCTCGAAAGCATCCGAACTGTGTCAGATCGCAATCTGGGAGTCCCTCGCGATCGCCCGAGCCGGAGCTGCGATACGTTAACGATAGACCTCCTGCATCAATTTCTGAGTCCACCCCAATCTTCTCCTTCGCACGGGGAGGGAGCGAGTCTCTCCCTTTAACAAGGGGGGATTAAGGGGGAGGATTTTGATTCGTGCAAGAGGTCTAATGCAGAAAAACGGTCTTGTTTGGGTGAATACGATGAAGAGTGACACGATATTATTAACCATCGAGCGCTTGAAACGCGCTACGACCCCGATCGCGATCGCGACAGTGCTGGCGGGTAGCCTGACCGCACTTCCTGCCTCTGCCAACGTCAGACTGCAACTCGATCCGCGTTTGGCTGAAGCTGAAATTTCTCCGATGGATCTCAATCGGGCGAAAAACTACGCCCGTCAAGCGGCCGAGCAAGCTAACGGCGGCTTGGGAGAATACCGAGCAGAACCCGCGATGCACGGTCCTTCTGCTGACGCTCCCTACGAAATCAATGCAGATGGCACGATTACGTTTACGTTCTTAGGGCGGGCCCCGGAATCTCAAACCTACACGGTCGAAAGTGTCGTCACTGTCGATCCCGATACTTGGGCGATAGACCTCGAATACAACGGTTCGATTCGGGAGTAAAGAAGCGGGGGAGCTTCTTCAGGCGAGAGGGGGAGAAACTGTCAACTCTCAACTGTCCTCACGGGTGACTGGTGACTGTCTTCACTGTTTTTCTCGGTTAGCTGCCCAAGCTCGGAAAAAATAGGTCGAGATAGCTCTGAACGATCGCCTCTCCCCAGAGAGCTGCCACTGCACCGCCGAGAGCTAAAAACGGACCGAAAGGCATCGGTTGCGATCGCCGCAGCCAACCCAAGGCGATCGCGGCTCCTCCAACGAACGCGCCGATAGCACAGCCGAGAAACCCACCCACGAGCATGAGTTTCCAACCCAGCCACGCCCCGATGGCCGCCGTGAGTTTAGCATCTCCGGCGCCCATCGCTTCTTTGTTTAAGGCCGCGGACGCCACGAGGCGAATTCCATCGACGAGCCAAATTCCCACGACTGCGCCGATAACTCCCGCCATCAAACCTTCGATCGCCGCGCCGTTTTGCCATCCCAACGCAGTTTGAAACGTCAACCCCAATACAACCCCCAGTTGGGTAATCGGATTGGGAAGGGTCATCGTATCGAAGTCGATGAGGGATAACACGAGCGATCCTGTAAAAAATAGCCAGTATCCTAGAGTTGTCAGAGACAGCCCGTACAGCCAAAAGACGAGAACGAACAACAGCCCCGTCGCCGTTTCGACGAGGGGATAGCGAGGGGAAATGGGGGCGCGACAGTGGGCGCAACGTCCTCGCAGCCACAACCAACCAAAGACGGGAACGTTTTCGCGTCGTCGCAGCCGATGACCGCAGTGCGGACATCTCGATGGCGGCCACAGCAGCGACAGTCCGGCGGGAAGGCGATACACCACCACGTTAGCGAAACTCCCAACGGACGCACCGAGGGCGAAAACGATGAGATAAGTCGGAAGGGTCAGCCAAAATTGGGAGGACATTGTTTACAGCGAGCGGCGAACGGCGAACGGCGATGACAGCGAGTCGTTAACTGTTTTACCCTCTTACCTTATTGTTGTTCTTGTTTTCTTTTTAACATCATCACATTATTCGAGCGTCTCATCTCCGGGTCGATCGCGCAGTTAAGCTAGATGGAAGAATTTATACTGACGATGGCAGTCGAGCAGTGAAAGAACGAGTGTTGCGCGATCGAGACCGAACGCCATTACGGGAAGAGGTGGATGGTATGGCAAACGAAGAACATTTGGAGCGACTTGGAGCTGGGATCGAGATTTGGAATAACTGGCGTCGCGCCCATCCCGAAGTTCGGGCTAATTTGTTTCGCGCCGATCTGAAAGGGCGGGATTTGTCGCGAGCGAACTTGCGCCACGTCGATTTGCGGCGGGCGAATTTGGCGGAAGCGACGTTGAGAGCCAGCGATCTGTCGGAATCTTATCTGATCGGAGCGAATTTACACGGCTGCGATCTGACGGGGGCGACGCTGCGGGGGGCTTTGTTACGAGAAGTCGATCTCAGCGACGCGAATTTGAGCGAAGCCGATTTGAGCGAGGCGTATCTGAGCGAGGCTGACCTCAGCCGCAGTAAAATTTTGCATACGAAGCTCGATCGCACGCGGTTAACAGGGGCTTGTGTGGAAGATTGGTCGCTCGATCGCCCGGCCTGTTTGGATTTTGCGATCTGCGAGTATGTCTATCTCAAGCAAAACCGCCAAGACTGTCGCCCTCGTTTGGGCAGTTTCGCACCGGGAGAGCTGACGCAACTGTTTCAAAAGATGTACGCCACCATCGAGTTGATGTTCTCGAAGGGCATTGAGTGGGCATCGTTACTCGAGGCGATCGAAACGGTGCGATCGCAAAAAAATCTCGAAAATTTAGCGATTTTTGGACTTGAAGAAAGTGAAAACGGATCGCTACTCGTTCAGCTCAAAATCCCCCCTCAATCTGATAAGTTAGATGTCAAAAAATTAGTGATGGATGCGTATGCAACGGCAGTTCGTAAAATCGATCTGCAATATCAAACAGAACGACCTGAAATCGATCGACGAGACATTGAACTTTATCGAAATCGCAATGCCAGCATTTTAGATATTATTAAGTTTTTGGCAAGTCGTTCGATCTAAAATATTCAGTTTGAATATAATATGGCAACCCTAAATCAGTTGTTTAACAAAATTGGGACAAAAAGGGAATCGGGAACAGGGAATCGGATTTTTTCTGGTGTTTTAATTTTTGACGACTCACTTGGGACTGCTATACTATCAATTTGGGGTCTTCTGGGTTTAAGGTGATAAGCTGATTTTATGGTAAGTAAAACCCTTAATTTAGGGGCGTCATGGCAATGCGCCCCCGCCCAATTTCGCATTCAAAATAACAAATTACACCGCAATTCCCGAAGACCCTCGATTTGTAAAGAACGCTCTTCAAAAACCTAGATCGATCGAACACAAGCCTGAGTTCGACTTTAGATGGGGAACAGAATCAGGAGCTTTATCAACTTTCAATTGGCTCGACGTCAGCCATGTCGAGAATTTCGGGAATCAAATGTTCGCTACGAATGGCCATCATGTGGACGCCGTGGCAGAGATCTCGGGCTAAACGGACTTGTTCGGCAGCGATGGCCATCCCTTCGCGCAAGGGATCGGAGGCGCGGTCGAGGCGATCGATAATCTCCTGAGAAATTTGAACTCCCGGTACTTTCTTGTTGAGGAAATGGGCGTTTTTTGCCGATTTGATTAGAAAAATTCCTGCCAAAATTGGCTTGTTGTAAGCTGAAGCGATTTGAGTCACGAATTTGTCGAGGCGATCGAAATCCGAAATGAGTTGACTTTGAAAAAACTGCGCCCCGGCTTCGATTTTCTTCTCGAAGCGACGCTGCAATCCCGACCAACTCTTGGATTGAGGATCGACCGCCGCGCCGGGGAACAAGTCCGTTTTCCCGTCCGTGAGGGGTTTGTCGTTGAAGTCGATGCCCCGATTGAGATTGTGAATAAGCCGTAACAAGCGCACCGACTCCATGTCGAAGACGCTTTTCGCACCGGGATGATCTCCGGCTTTCACCGGGTCGCCCGTCAGGGCTAAAATCGTGCGAATTCCCAAGCCGTGGGCACCCATTAAGTCTGCTTGTAAGCCAATGCGATTGCGATCGCGACAGGCCATTTGACAGATCGGTTCGATACCCTGTTGTAACAAAATCGCCGACGCTGCCAACGATGACATCCGCAACACCGCCCGCGAACCGTCGGTAATATTGACCGCGTGAACGCGATTTTTTAAACCCCGTGCCATCTCCACCATATGGGCGGGATTTCCCCCCTTCGGTGGCGCGACTTCGGCGGTAATTAAGAATTGTTTCGATTCAATGGCGTTGCGGAAGCAAGTCATGCTGGTTCTCGGACATCTGTAAGGAGCAAGTGAGGACTAGAGAGGTTTCGAGAAGCCCATCGCGTCTTTGACACGAGCGAGGGTCGCTTGGGCGATCGGTTCGGCATTTTCGCGGCCGCGACGCAGAACCGACTCTAAATATTCCTTGTCGTCCATTACCTCTTTATACTTCGTCTGAATGGGAGTTAGGGCTTCGACTGCCGTTTCAGCTAACAATGGCTTGAACTGACCCCATCCCATATCGGCGCATTCATCGGCTACCGTGGCTTTATCTTTGCCCGACAGCAGCATATACAGCGTTAAGAGGTTGTTACATTCGGGACGGTCTGGGTTGTCGAACTCCAAACCGCGCACGGGGTCAGTTTTGCACTTTTTGATCTTTTTGGTAATGACGTCGGGGGAGTCGAGAAGGTTAATCCGACTCATTTCTGAAGGATCGGACTTCGACATTTTCTTCGTCCCGTCCGTCAAGCTCATAATCCGCGCCCCGTCCGTGCGGATGAGGGGGTCGGGCATTTTCAACACCGGATTTTCCGGGTCGCCGAACTGGTCGTTCAGGCGAATGACGAGATCTCGGGTCAGTTCGATGTGTTGCTTTTGGTCTTCCCCGACGGGGACTTTATCGGCGTCGTACAGCAGGATGTCAGCGGCCATGAGAACCGGGTAATCGAGGAGTCCGGTTCCTACGTTTTCCCCTTGTTTGAGGGCTTTTTCCTTAAACTGAATCATCCCCTGTAGCCAGTTGATGGGGGTGATGCAGTTGAGAAGCCAGGTCAGCTCGCTGTGAGCGCTGATGTGAGATTGAATGAAAATGTTGGAACAGTCGAGATCGATGCCACAGGCGAGGTACAGCGCTGCGATCGTGTAGCTGTCGGAGGCCAGGGTGGCGGGGTTGTGGGGAACGGTGATCGCATGTAAGTCCACCACGCAGAAGTAGTTTTCGTACTGGTGTTGGTTTTCGACCCAGTTGCGAATTGCCCCGAGATAGTTTCCGAGGTGTAAGTTACCTGTGGGTTGAACACCGGAGAGAATGCGCTGTTTGCCCATGAGGAGTGCTTGAGACGACACAGAACCCATCAACTCGGCCGCCTCGTGGCGATCGAATCGATGCTTAAAATTTCGACATCCTCTAGTTTGACATAGAGCGCGATCGCTCCAACAGTCGAATTTGGGCGCGGGGGAGCTTCTTCGGGGAAGCGGGAAAAGTGAGAACCGTTCACAGGTAACAGTTTCCCCACCGATCTCATTGTCAATTCGACGGGTGACTGTAATCAAACTTGGGGTTCGGGACTCGATTCGGGAATGTCGGGAGCGCGATCGCCCACCTTGAGATCGTATCCTTGCCGTTGCAAGTCCTTCACAAACTGCGTATCGTCGATATTTTGTCGCCGTTTTGCCGCTTCTGGATCGGTTTTGGCACTTTTGCGGAGTTTCTTGAGTTTGGCTTTTCGTCCCATAATTCAAACCTAATATTATAAACTTTTCTACTTTTACGGTAGCTCAAATTACTATAGCAACCCTAAATCAGTTATGTAACAAAGTCGGGAATAGGGAACGGGGAACGGGAAACGGGAAACGGGAAACGGGGAATAGGAAACGGGGAACGGAAAATCAGATTTTTTCTGGTGTTTTAATTTTTGACGACTCATTTGGGACTGCTATAGTCTTCCAAATACTTCCAGATACTACAATCCGGTGGAGGGTTTGAATTGGGAGCTTCGTTCAGTTCTGCCCAAAAATCGTCGTCAAATTCAGCTTGCTGCCAGTAACAGGCTTGTTTGATGGTATTTGGGAGTAGATTTTTAGCTCCTCGGAAGTTCGCTCCTTTTAGATTCGCGGACTCTAAGGTCGCGCAAAATAGATCTGCGTCCTTTAGGTTAGCATACTGTAAGTTGGCGCGTGGTAGTTTGGTAAAGTGTAGGTTCGCACCGATAAATTTCGCACCAATGAGATTTGTATCTCGTAGGTTAGCTTCCTTGAGATCGGTAGACTGTAGTGTACTTTGGTAGAGATGAGCGTACTCGAGGTGCGCTTTGTAAAGTTTCGCTCCACTCAAGTTCGCTCCGTTCAAATTGGCTCCGGCGAGGTTCGCGTATTTGAGGTTCGCCCCTTTTAAATCAGCTTTGTAGAAAACGGTATACTCTAGGTTCGCCTTCTCTAGATTGGCGTTCTGTAAAACACAATTCGAGAGCGTTGCTTTTTGTAAAGAGGCGTGTCTGAGCCAAATATATCTTAGATCGGCATGAGAAAGATAACTTTCATCTAACTGAACAGCCGTTGCATTTAGCTGAGATCTAACCATCTCCAAACAATCTTCATCAGAAATTTTGATCGCTTTTATTTTATGTAAAATGCGATTCCAAAAATATTTTTTAGAAAACCAGTAAGCCCATATCTTTCGATATTTTAAATGAGGGCAAAAAAACAACATATCGCGAGCTTGAGAGTAAGACTCTCTCAGCACGTTAGCCAAAATTGGTTCTAAGGGATCTAACGAATTATTTTGAGAATTTGTTCGATCGTTTTCTCGAGTTTGGTAGATAATTTTAAATGCTTTTAAATTGCCAGCCGCCAAGTTAAAAACTTGAATGTAAAATCGCTCGTACTTCGGGCGTAAAAAAGTCGGCAGAAGTACCGCCGCCCCAATGCGTTCTTGAATATGTTCGCTGCCGAGACTTTTAACGATCGATTCAAATCGTTCGTCTTCTTTGTTTTTCCGTTCTTCACGAAGTTCTTGTAAGTAGCGAACGAATCCGCTAAATCCAAGTATAATTGCGATAATAACCGAACCGTTGCCAAATAGTAAATTAATCCACCCTCGAGTGGTGGTTAAATCGCGACTATTGTTGCGATCGTCATTTTCGATTTTGCTTTTTTCTGCCTCTATTTTTTCTATTTCTCGTTTTAATTTCTCTTTTTCTAGCTTAACGACTTCTGGATCGGGTGTCAGTTGTATTGAGGAAGGCTGCCCAGAGGGATTCTGTGACAAAAGTAAGTTTTTCGATTTTGTCTTGTCTGGGACAATAAAATTTATCGATACTAAAGTTGCTAAAACTACAGATCGACGAAAAATAGGGTTCATCGGTACGATCGCATCTGTTCTATCTTGGGATTACAGAAGTTTTCCATAGCATAACCGCCGAAACAGGAAAGTTGGTGAAACTTTTTCAACTAGAGTTCAGACACTTAATCCACCAAACTGTTAGCGATATCGATCGGGTTGGCGTTGAGTGGCTTCGAGCGCCTTTTTCGGTGCGAGATAGCGATCGCCCCATTCGTCGTACCACGCCAACACTTCCACAACTCCAGGTTGTAAACGAGATCGTACGAAATATCGTTTTCTCACCCACAAAACATAAATTTCAGCAAAAATTAGGAGAACATTGGTGAGGATAAATGGGATTCCGATCGCAAAAGTCAAGATGCACCCGAAATCGCATAGCGATCGCAGTCTATCCATCCCCGTTCGTATTGTCGAAAATCCCGCAGACAACGAGACCGCTAAAATCGTAACGCCCGACGCAGGCGATCGAGAGCGTGACTGACACTGACGCGACGCACCCAATCCCGTCCCCGCGTATCCCCGAGGCGATACTCGAAACTTTCGACCGTTCCGTCGGGAGACGCCAAGCCGATATACACCAACCCCACCGGTTTCTCGGGAGTGCCACCGCCAGGCCCTGCAATTCCCGTAATGCCGAGGCCCCAGTTCGTCCGAGCGCGATCGCGCACTCCCGACGCCATTTGTTTGGCTACTGTCGCCGAGACTGCCCCGTACGTGGCGAGATCTTCGACGTTCACTCCCAGCAACTCTTCTTTAATGCGGTTATCGTAGGCGATGACGCCCCCCCAAAAGTAAACCGAACTACCGGGAATTTCCGTGAGGGCTTTGCCCAAACTGCCCCCCGTACAGGATTCGGCCACGGCAAGGGTTTCGCCTCGAGTTTGCAGCAACTGCCCCACCACAGAGGCGAGCGTGTCCCTGTCGCAACCGTAGTAGTGCAACCCGGCAATCTCTTGAATTTGCTGCGCTACCGGATCGATCGACGTTCGAGCGTCGGCTTCTGAAGCAGCCCTGGCAGAAATGCGCAGTTTGACTTCGCCGTAGTTGGCGTAAGGGGCGACGGTGGGGTTGGCGGAGTTCAACAGGTGCGAGACTTTTTCGGCGAGTTCCGATTCGGGGATGCCCCAAAATTTCAACAGGCGACTGTAAAAGAGTTCTTTACCCCAACCCTGGCGTTTCAGGTAAGGGACGGCAGTGTCTTGCCACATTCGCTGCATTTCCGCCGGAACGCCGGGAAAGGTCAGAATTGTGAGATCGGGACGGGGTTGCCAGATGATGCCAGGGGCGCTACCGATGGGGTTGGGTAGAACGTTAGCCCCTCGGGGAAATCGGGCTTGTTTGCGGTTGCTTGGCGACATGGTGCGTCCCCGTCGCTCGAATTTTTGTTGAATGTCTCGCAGCACCTCTGGACGTTCTTCGAGTTCGGTGTTGAAGAAGCTGGCAAGGGTTTCGATGGTGAGATCGTCGGGAGTGGGGCCGAGTCCTCCGGTGAAGATGAGGAGGTTCGATCGCTCGATCGCCGTGCGAACGACCCGTTTGATGCGATCGGGGTTGTCACCCACTACACTTTGATAAAAGTGGGGAATTCCGAGACGGGCTAGTTGCTGGGCGATGTATTGGGCGTTGGTGTTGAGAATGTCGCCGAGGAGGAGTTCGGTTCCGACGCAGATTAGTTCGGCACTCATAATGGTTGGAGGTGATGATGGTCGAGGTGGAGCCACAAACAACTAGGATACTCGGATTTTCTTCAGTCTCGACAGGTGTTAGGGCGCAATGGGAATAAAAGTCTGTTCTCGGACGAGATCGCTGACGCGATCGGACGTTGCGAACTCGAGAAAATCTTTTTGAATACCTGTCGGTGGCGACGCCGTGATGAAATTGAGCGTCCTCAAAATCGGAAAGGTTCCGTTTTGAACGTTGGCGATCGTCGCGTCTACCCCGTTAATCGGGAGTAATTTGATGGGCGTTCCGTGGACGATTTCGTATTCGCCTGCGCCGATGGAAACGTAGGCGATCGCATGGGGATCGTTGAGAACGGTCTCGATCGCTTCTGAGTTATCGCCAATTTCGACATTTATTTCTATCTTACTCGACTGGAGATCGAAATACTCGACAAAAACCTCGTAAGTTGCTCGTTCTTCTTGTTTGCTAATCGTGGAAATTTTTGCATTCTCGCCTCCCACCTCGCTCCAGTTTTCAATTTCACCCGTATAAATTTTGACGATCTGCTCGTTGGATAGCGAGTCAACTGGATTGTTTTGATGAACGGCTCTTCGGAGTTTAGGGTGACAGAAAAACTAACTTCACGAGATTTCAAGGGTTTTGGCTCTCGAATCTTCAATTTTTTGTATCATGCTATACATTTATAACCACAAACTCCGAAGACCCTGATGAACTAAAATTGAAATTCCGTCTCGAGCAATGGGGAAAGCCAATAAGTCGGCTTCGTCTTCAGTTAAATCTCGAGACACCATGCCAATATCTGAAATACCTTGACGAACGTTTTCAATGCCTTTGGACGATCCGCCAGTCTGGATCTGAATTTGAATTCTAGGATGCTTGACTTGATAGCGATCGGCGATTTTCTCAGCTAAGGGAGCAACGGTACTCGATCCAGAAACGAGGAGTTTATTTTTGGCATTCGATCCTAAATTATTTTCTGAAAAAAGGTGACACGCCTGTATCCCACCAACGACCGTAAGAAACAGGCTAAAAATTCGTCGATACTTCATTGAAATTGCGATCTCCCTATTTTATTAAGTTGTTTTGTTTTTTAGATTATAAGCATACCTGTTATATTTATATAGCAGTTCCCAATGAGTCGTCAAAAATTAAAACACTAAAAAAATTCGATTTTCTGTTCACGATTCCTTTTTTGTCCTGATTTTGTTACACTACTGATTTAGGGTTGCTATATATTGTATCGTTCGAGTTTTTTTATTCGTTCGAGTTCGCAATTCAAGTTTTGTGAGTCTCAAGCAAGTTACGCATCTACACTATTTCAGCGTAATGCCCCTCGACCTCTCCATTTAGTGTAATTTGGGTCGAACTGCGTAAGTCCTAGTTCTGTGAGCCTCAAGTAAGTTATTTTATATTCTTATACGGAATCCGTTCCTGATAAGCTAGGTTTCAAGAAGTCTTCACCACATCCCCCCTTCGCCCCCTATCCCCCCTTCGCCCCCTAT
>NZ_KB235959.1:676668-678340 GCF_000332355.1 Baaleninema simplex PCC 7105 | reverse complement strand
CCCCCCTTTGAAAGGGGGGTTGGGGGGATGGTTGGGGGGATGGTTGGGGGGATAGAGGGACTTGTCAGATTAGGCAAAACCAGTATTTAAGATTCGGATTCTGTATTATTTATGTATGCCTATTTGCTAAAACAATCATAAAATTATGTTTTTTCAGCGATCGCAGTAAAATTTACAGTACGCTAAAGAAAAATATCGACGAAGATAAAAAAATGTCTGTAAAAACACGGATACTTCGATCGCGAAATTTACTGAGATATAATTCCGAAAATTTAGCGTTTTCAACTTCGAGCGTCTCAGTTTAAATTAAACAAGATACGAGCTTAAAAAACCAGTCGATCGCTCGGATAGCGCTTGTCAAAAAATCCAATCGTTTTTTACAAGAAGAAGTGAATAACATTGACGATCGAGCAGGTTAGATCGAACACCTAAAACAAATTTAAACTAAAAAACTGACGTATAGCAGTCCCAAATGAGTTGTCAAAAATTAAAACAGCAGAAAAAATATGATTCCTCGTTCTCGATTCCCTTTTTGTCTCAATTTTGTTACATAACTGATTTAGGATTGCTATATAATAACGAACAATTCGCCAATACTGATTTAATATTTGCTTTTAGGCAAAAAAACAGAGGCGACAAGAATCATGTTTGATTTAATATCTAAAGCATCAAATATTTCCAGACATAAAAATATGTTTCGATCTATTCTGTCCCAGAAATCTTGTTTGAAATACAATTTTTCTAGATTGAATATCGGACAAAAAATTGCAATTGGATATATTATTGGAATTGGTGTCGCTGCCTTGGGGACAACAGGAGGACATCTCATCGCTGAAACTTTTATTGAAAAGCCTGCTTTTCAAATTCGAGAATTAGAACAAAAAAAATTCGGATTTTTAACTGAAATCAAAGATTCAGTTCTCGAATCAAAATCGACGATCGTCGTTTATCTCAAAAATCCAGAACTGTTGGAAAATTATAGCTACTATTTAATCGATCGCTCTCAACAAATCGAAGAATTAATTCTTGAATTTGAAAAATTTGCATTCAACGAACTTCAATCTAACGATATTGATTCACATTTAACAAATATCGAACTCTTTTTAAAAGAACATCAAGAAACTATATCTCAATATCAACAAGAATTAAAAAATGTTTTAAAAAAGATAGAAAACGACAAAACTCTAGACATTGAAAGTCGTCAAAAATTTCTACTAGAATTCGCGAACTCTGAAGAAGCATTAGCACTCGATCGCATGAATCGAGACTTAACCGAAATCATTCGAGAATCTCGCCAGCTCGAGCTTGAAGAGGATGCTAAGCTGCGACGAGCTAGAAATCTTGAAAATCAGGTCATTCAAATCAGCTTAATTGTCTCGATCGCACTCGCGATCGTCCTTTGTATTTATACGAGCTTGGAAATTACACGTCCTCTTAAAAAAGTAACACAGGTTGCATGGGACGCCGCAGAAAATGGCAACTTCGATCGCAAAGCATCTATCGATACTAAAGATGAAATTGGAACCCTAGTGCAGCGTCAACTCTAAGAATTAGGGTTAACGGGAGTATTGAGGTAATCTGTAGGGAGCGAGCCGGAGTCCCATGCAGAAAAAATACATTGTGCGCCTGACAGCAGAAGAGCGTCATCAGCTACAGGCAGTGATTAAGAAAC
>NZ_KB235959.1:674239-676568 GCF_000332355.1 Baaleninema simplex PCC 7105 | reverse complement strand
CCCCCAAGCATGGCAGTTGGCTCAACATTGCCGAAAACGAGTTGAGTGCCATGACTCGACAGTGTATTGATGGCAGGCGCTTTGGCGACCTCGACCAGTTACGAGCGGAAACCGCTGCTTGGTCGAGCGACATTAACCATTCCCAGCGCGGGGTTGACTGGCAGATGAAGGTAGAGGACGCACGCTGCAAGCTGGCCTCGGTCTACCCTAAAATTAAGTTTTGACGCTGCACTAGGTACATCGATCGATTATCTTATCGAACGAGTCAAGCAGCTACTCGACGAACAAATTCAAGCCAACCAACAACTCGAATCGTACAGTCAAAATTTAGAACAGCAGGTGCGATCGCGAACGCAAGAACTCCAGCTTAAAAATTCCGATCTTCAAAATGCGTTGCAACAGCTTCAGCAAACACAAATACAAATGGTTCACAGCGAAAAAATGTCTAGTTTGGGACAAATGGTCGCTGGAATCGCGCACGAAATCAACAATCCTGTAAACTTCATTCACGGAAATCTCGTCCATGCAGACGAGTACGTCCGAGATTTGCTCGGCTTAGTCGAACTGTATCGAGAGCAATATCCCAATCCCAATTCTAACATTCAAGACGAGATCGAAGCGATCGAACTCGATTTTTTAAGCGACGATCTTCCAAAACTCTTTCAATCGATGCAAGTCGGTACAGAGCGAATTCGAGAAATTGTTAAATCTTTACGCATTTTTTCTCGGTTCGATGAAGCCGAAATTAAAGAAGTCGATCTTCACGAAGGGATCGACAGTACGCTAATGATTCTGTTCAATCGTTTGAAAGCTAAACCCGATCGTCCGGCGATCGAAGTCGTCAAACACTACGGACAACTTCCCAAACTTGAATGTTATCCCGGTCAACTCAATCAGGTGTTGATGAACTTATTGAGTAACGCGATCGATGCTGTAGAAGAACGTAACAAACAGCGATCTTACGAAGAGATTCAAAACGATCCCAATCGGATCGAAATTTATACAGAATTTAAAAATTCCGATCTAATAACAATTCGGATTGTCGATAATGGCTTCGGAATTCCAGTCGAAATTCAAGATAAACTCTTCAATCCTTTTTTTACCACAAAAGAGGTCGGGAAAGGAACGGGTCTCGGCTTGTCCATCAGCCACCAAATTATTGTCGAAAAACATGGTGGAACGCTTCGGTGTCGTTCTGAAGCTGGACGAGGGGCAGAATTCATCATTGACATTCCAAGGCGACAACCCCAAGCTTCAACGTAAGAATGCGAAGCGATCGTCGCGTTCTGACATCGTAAAACAGACTGAGAGTCGTTTTATCTTTAAAAATATAAAATATATCCGCTAAAAACACTTATTTTAAACGAATTAAAACAATTATCGAGATCGAACGAAGAAACGGCGATCGCAGACTCTCACAAATCATAAATATTTGTTAAGCTCGAGATAAGCAGACTTACATTCGGGCAAATAAAAAGAACGGTACGAGCGAAACGGGAGGTGCTATCGGCACTGACCCGGTCTTTTACCATGCAACTTTGTCGCTATCGAACTAAACTTACTATGATAACTCAAATCAACCGCAACTATCTCTTGCGGCGATCGACCACCCTTATCGCCGTAGCGATCGTCAGCTTAGTGGCTCTCAGTGGAATTTCTGGCATTTTGCTAGCATTTTATTACCAACCCGCCGCAGGAGAAGCCTATCGATCGCTGTCTCGGATCGCCACAGAAGTAAACTTCGGCGCGATCGTTTACGGAATTCACCACTACGCTGGGAATTTCGTTATTGCATTGGGACTGATTCAAATGGTTCTGATGTTTCTCTCTCGTCAATCTCGTCTGAGTTGGACGGTCTCGTGGACGAGTGGCATCTTGCTCATTTTAGCGGGAATTGCCCTAGCGTGGACGGCCATGGTTCTCGGGTGGACGCAAGAAGGCTTCTGGCGACTGTCGGTAGAATTGGGAATTATTGAATCCCTTCCCGTTGTCGGTTCCACGATTCGAGAACTCCTCACCGGAGGCGGCGGGATTAATACCGATACGCTACAACGGATGTATGCGCTCCACAGCTACGTGTTATCGACCGGTGTAGTGGCGTTAGCGGCGGTGCATCTGTGGGGTGTATTGCGTCAAGATCGCGAAGAAAAACAGGCGTTGCACGATCGCCGCAAAGCTAAACTCGAATCCGATCTCGATCGCATTCTCCGCGAACGCGATCGCCCCGAAGAAGTCCTCGATCGCACTTGATACTCCATCCTTTCCCGATAAGCTAGGTTTCAAGAAGTCTTCACCACATCCCCCCTTCGCCCCCTATCCCCCCTTCCCC
>NZ_KB235959.1:668114-674139 GCF_000332355.1 Baaleninema simplex PCC 7105 | reverse complement strand
ATAGAGGGACTTGTCAGATTAGGCAAAACCAGTATTTGAGTCCTCGACTCCGCTCGGACTCAACGCTGAGCCAAGTCGAAGCGAGCCAAGTCGAAGCGAGCCAAGTCGAAGCGAGCCAAGTCGAAGCGTTGAGATTCGGATTCCCTATGAATTACGTGGGAACCTGGGAAATTTCGAGTCGAACTCGCCACGTTAGCGAACTCAGAAAAATTAAAAAACCGAGCGATCGCCGTAGTCTATCAAAGCGATCGCCGGTTTTTTTAACCCTCCCAATTCCCTACTCTTCCGGCGTCACCACTTCCTGCTTGAGATCCCGTTCCATCAACGCCGCCACTGCTTCTTCAGCCGAAATTTGACCGTTGAGCAGGCGATAGACTTGATAAGAAATCGGTACCTCAACCTCTTGTTTTCGTGCCAAATCGATAAGAACGTTCGTCGTATTTACCCCTTCGGCGGTACTTTGAATTTCTTCGAGAACCCCTTCTAAAGATTTTCCCTGAGCCAAACCGTAACCGACGCGATAGTTCCGACTGAGATTACTGTTACAAGTGGCGAGAAGATCTCCCAACCCCGACAGTCCCCAAAACGTCTCGACATCCGCTCCCATCGTCGTTCCAACGCGCACGATTTCAATTAACGCTCGCGTTAACAGTGCAGATTTGGCGTTAATTCCCAAATTCAAGCCGTCGCACACCCCAGAGGCGATCGCCATGACGTTTTTTAAGGTTCCGCCGAGTTCGGTGCCGATGGGGTCGGTATTGGTATACACCCGAAAAATGTCCGACGAAAACACCGTTTGAATCGTTTCGGCGGCGTAGAGATCGCGACTGGCGGCGATGGTGGCCGCCGGAAGTCCCGCGTCGATTTCTTTCGATAAATTCGGCCCCGACAGGACGACGACGGGACGGTTGGGAAAGGTTTCTTGCCAAATTTGCGAGGGGGTGCGGGTGGTGGCGGCGTCGAGTCCTTTGGTGGCCGTGACGATAATCGTATGGCTGGGAAGTCCGATTTGGCGAACTTTTTCAGCCGTTTCGGCCACCCCTTTCATCGAAATGGCCGAGACGAGAACGTCGGCGTTGGCGATCGCCGCTTCGAGACTCAGTTCGCCGCGACGGGACCAAAAGGTCACGCGGTTGTCGCCGTAATTGGCGAGATGGCCGAGTGCGGTTCCCCAGGCCCCTGTTCCTAAGATGGTGACGTGTTTAGTCATCGAAAATCGCGTCGGGAGACCCCGATTTCAGGCGATAGCCGAATCGGGGAGGAACGACGCGCCTCCACTGGTGGGTTTACAGTTAAAATGTTAATATGTGAGGCATGGTACTCAGAGCGTTCCGATACCGTTTCTACCCGACCCCCGAACAGGAACACCTCCTGCATCGGACGCTCGGTTGCGTTCGTCTGGTTTACAACAAAGCCTTGGCTGCCCGAACCGAGGCTTGGTACGAACGACAAGAACGGATTGGATACGCTCAAACCTCGTCGATGTTGACGCAATGGAAACAGGAAGAGGAGTTGCAGTTTCTCAATGACGTGAGCTGCGTTCCCCTCCAACAGGGATTGCGACACCTTCAAAAAGCGTTCGCCAATTTCTTCGCCAAACGTGCCAAATATCCCAAGTTTAAAAAGAAACGGAATGGTGGCAGTGCGGAGTTGACTCGTTCTGCCTTTCGTTGGAAAGACGGACAGTTGTGGATTGCTAAATCTAGCGAACCCCTCAACATCCGGTGGAGCCGTCAGCTTCCCAAAGGAGCCGAACCTTCGACTGTTACCATCCGTTTCGACCCCTCGGGACGCTGGCACGTTTCGTTGTTGGTCGAAGACGACACCGTTAAGCCTCTTCCCACAACCGAGAAATCCATCGGCGTCGATGTGGGGATTAACTCTTTGGCCGTCACCTCTGATGGCGAGAAGATTACCAATCCTCGACATTTTAACAAACACTACAAACGCTTGCGACGCGCCCAGAAAGCCCTTTCTCGTAAGATGAAAGGCTCGAAGAATCGAGAGAAAGCGTGTCGGAAAGTGGCGAAGATTTACGCCAAGATTACCGATTCTCGGACAGACTACCTGCACAAACTGAGTACTCGACTCGTTCGTGAGAACCAAACGATTGTGGTCGAGGACTTGTCGGTCAAGAACATGGTGAAGAACCCCAAACTTGCCCGACACATCTCGGATTGTGCTTGGGGCGAGTTCGTTAACCAACTGGACTACAAATGTCAGTGGTATGGCAGAACTCTCGTCAAGGTAGACAAGTGGTTTCCGAGTAGTAAACGATGTGGACACTGTGGACATATCGTCGAATCGTTGCCGTTGAGCGTTAGAGAGTGGACTTGTCCTGAATGTGGGACGCACCACGACCGAGACCTCAACGCCGCGAAGAACCTTTTGGCGGCGGGACACGCCGTGTCAGTCTGTGGAGCGGACATAAGACCCAAAGGACACGAGTCTAGAGGGCAGTTGCGAAAAACCCGTAAGGGAAGGAAACAGAAACCTAAATCGTGAGGCTTCGCCGTGAGCGTCAGCCGAACGGTTTGGGAATCCCCGACCTCAGCGAAGCGGGTCGGGGAGGATGTCAAAGTTGCGTTAAAGTGACTTGCGCGATCGGTTCGCAACCCCGTAAGTTTACCATTGCGGATTGTTGGCGATCGTTTCCGTGCAACCCTCACAATCGAGGGGCTTGGAAAAATAATACCCCTGTCCGAACTCACAACCGAGGGTTCTCAACTGAGCCACGTGAACGGCGGTTTCGACCCCTTCGGCGATCACTGTCATATTCAAACTGTGGGCTAGGGTCACGATCGCCTGAACGATTTCTCGTTCGTCGCTGTCGTCGTCGATGGGATCGACAAAGGAGCGATCGATCTTGAGCATATCCACGGGAAGGCGGTGCAGGTGAGAGAGAGAAGAATAGCCCGTTCCGAAATCGTCGATACTCAGTTGAATGCGACGGTTGCGGAGTTCTTCGAGGATCGCTTTAGCCGCTTTGTAATTGCCGACGATGGTACTTTCGGTGATTTCTAATTTTAAAAATTTTCCGTTGAGTTTCGTTTCCTCGAGAATGAGATCGATCTGTTCGAGGAGATCGGTTTGGGCGAACTGTTTGACCGAAATATTCACGGCGATCGTCAAATGTCGCGCGTGGGGGAACCGTTGGTGCCACTCGTGCAGTTGAGAGCAGGCTTGTCGCAACACCCAAGCCCCAATGGGAACGATGAGTCCGGTTTCTTCCGCCGCCGGAATGAACCGCACTGGCGAAACTAATCCCCGTTCGGGATGGAGCCAGCGCACCAGAGCTTCAAACCCGGCAATTTTACCGCTGCGTAGGTCTACGATCGGTTGGTAGTGAACCCGAAACTCTTCCCGTTCGAGGGCGCGGCGCAAGTCGGTTTCCAATTGTAAAAAGTTAACGGCGCGGACGTGCATTCCCGTATCGAAAACGCGATAGCGGCCTTTTCCCAAGTCCTTGGCGCAGTACATGGCGGCGTCGGCGTCTCGCAACACGTGTTCGGAACGTTCGTAGGCGGCGGTTCCCAAGACGATACCGATGCTAGCACCGATAAAGACTTCGTGACCGTCGACGTGAAACGGAGACATCAGTTGCGCTTGAATTGTTTCGGCGGTAGCGATGGCGTCATCGATACTGTCGATGTTGTCGAGGAGGATGGTGAATTCGTCTCCCCCGAGGCGAAACAGGGTATCGACGGGACGCAAGCACAACTCGAGGCGGTGGGAAATCAAGCTCAACAGGCGATCGCCAGCGAGATGGCCCAGGGAATCGTTGACGACTTTGAAGCGATCGCAGTCGATAAACAAGACGGCAAATTTATAAGTGGGGGAAGTTCGGGTCAGTTCCAGCGCTTTGTCGAGCTGCTCCATCAGCAGCACCCGGTTGGGCAATCCCGTTAGGGCGTCGTGCAACGCCATGTACATCAGTTGTTCTTGGGCCCGCTTGCGTTCGAGAATTTCCCGTTCGAGTTTGCGGTTGGCCGATTCGAGTTCGGCGGTGCGCTGCGCCACGCGCTGTTCGAGTTGTTCGTTGAGCTGTCGGACTTCGGCCTCGGCGACGGTGCGATCGTGAATTTCTTGCTGGAGTCGGGCGTTGCGATCGCGCAGTTGTTGTTGTAAGTCGCGAATCGTCAGTTGATTTTGAACTCGCGCCAACACTTCTTTAAACTGAAACGGTTTAGAAATGTAGTCGGTTCCCCCGACTGTAAACGCGCGAACTTTATCGAGGGCGTCATCGAGAGCGCTAATAAAAATGACCGGAATATGACGGGTGGTGTCGTCTTTTTTGAGGTGGCGGCAGACGTCGTAACCGTTCATGCCCGGCATCATAATGTCGAGGAGAATTAAATCCGGTTGTCCGTAACGGGCGCCTTCTAACCCAGTCGTCCCATCCACCGCGACACACACGTCGTATCCCGCTCGGGTCAGAATTGTATTGAGCAGTTCGAGATTGGCTGGCGTATCGTCAACGATCAAAATATTGCCTTTCGACACCTGGGAAGAAGAACTACTCATTGCGTCGGGGGAAATAGTGGACGATACGGGGGAATTTTCGCCGTTGGGCATGGGAAAACATACAAAGAAAACGTGGCGACCGTCGCTAAACCGCTGTCGCTAAACTGCGCTCGTTGGGACAACCCCAAAAGCATTTTTTGCTTCGGACGACGCGACCTGACCGCACTTCGATCGTAGTACACACTTCCGACGGCGTTCGACTCAACTGGGTGTTATTGAGGAGTCGAACGATCGCCGTGGGTGAGTTCGGGTCGTTGCGGCAGGCAAGCCCCTACCAGACATCATAAATCAATAATTTGACATCCTCCTCGGTTCGAGCGACCTACTCCGATCGCAGAGGCTCGGGGTCGTGCGTGTGGCATCCTGTCCGACTGGCTCCCGACTCGACGAACGGTCTTTCGGCTGTGCTAGACGCCCTCCCCGACTGTCGATCTCTCGAGACGAGCGATCGCGATCGCTTAGCGATCGCTTCACCGCCTTGGAGCTTCGACCCCAAATCGTAACACGCCTGTAAAACTACGCGATCGCCGCCTTCGGATTGGCTGCGATTCAATGCCTTCAACGCCATGTCGAGGACGCACTGCGGTTCGGCGTTCGGGGTGGGGGTAGTGCTGCACTCTATCTAAACTGATGCCGGTCAATCACAATCCTTTTGTGGCAAGGATTCAAATGGAATCGGAATTTAAAATACTGGTTTTGCCCAACCCGACAAGTCCCTCTATCCCCCCAACCATCCCCCCAACCATCCCCCCAACCCCCCTTTCAAAGGGGTGCGAAGGGGGGATAGGGGGCGAAGGGGGGATGTGGTGAAGGCTTCTTGAAACCTAGCTTATCGGGAAAGGATGGAGTATCAATTGGAGTTTTAGGCAAACTTACTAACTTGGGTTTCGTTAGCCAGTTTAACCATTTACGCCCATTGTGCTGTAAAGCCGCCCTAGAAGGCTTGCCCTGCTCGCACTGCTTGCACTGCTTGCACTGAGCTTGTCGAAGTGAGCTTGTCGAAGTGAGCCAAGTCGAAGGCGGCGGGGTTTTAGACTCAAAATTTTCTATCCAGATTCTTCGCAGTACTCCAGCCATAGCTGAAAGCTTGGCTGGTGGTGTAGCGAAGCGCGACCGAGGGGAGTAACCTACAAAAGATTTGCTACAGTTTAGATATGCTAAACATGACGTGGGAATTTAAGCTAGAGCCAACTGCGAAGCAGGTTTCAGAGATCGAACACATTCTTGATGTGTGCCGCCATGTCTGGAATTTTGCTCTGCGGGAACGTAAAGACTGGCTAAATTCCCGCAAGTCGCCCGTGAATGCGTGCTCGATTCGGCAGGAATTTATCTTGCCAGCAGATGCACCCTTCCCGAACTACCACGTTCAGGCTAAGCGTTTGACCGCTGCCAAGACTGAATTTTCTCAGCTCAAGACGGTCAACGCTCAGGTTCTTCAGCAAGTCCTTAGAAAACTTGAGACTTCTTGGGAGTCGTGGCGGTTAAAACGTTCGGGTCTTCC
>NZ_KB235959.1:643500-668014 GCF_000332355.1 Baaleninema simplex PCC 7105 | reverse complement strand
GCTAATCGGGAATTTTTCCACCCAAAACTGATGTTTTTGCAAAAGTGAGATGCACCCCGTGACAGCTCTGCCGTACCCGTCGCCACCCACAGGGTTTTGGGCTTGTTTGAATTTAGAGAAACTGACGTAAAGTCCTCTTCTGGTAAGCTTTTGGCATATTCATCAAGGCGAATCTTTTGCCAATTTTCTCCCGATTGATTCAGCCAGATTTTCCGATTTTTGGCGACGGCTCCTAGATACTTCAGTCGGCGAGATTCGAGTCCCTTTAAAAATTTGTAGTTGTTACCATAGCCGGCATCCATGAGGACGATTCCCGGTCGATACCCTCTCTTTAAACTCCGGTCAATTAATTCTAAGGCGATTTCGGGTTCTTTTTGAAAGAGGGATCTTTCTTGCCTGAGGGTAAGGAACTGGCTGGCTGATAGATTTCTACATCCAGAGGCAAATTTTTTTTTGCCATCATAGAGATGGGTCGTTACCGCCACGATTCCGTTGTCGAGCTTGCCGATTTCTCCGATGTACTGTCTTCCCACACCTGCGGTGAAGTTGCCGCTTTTTTCGATGTCCTGTATCATCGAGCAGCAAGGCAAATCCCCGACCCACTCGGGTTTGATGGCAGGAGTCCACCACCTTTAAACGACGTTCGTTAATACGCTTCTCCTCCCAAGGGGATTCCGTTATAAAATGATGTAAGCGGTTGTAAACCACTCCCACCGAGTCGTTTGCCATCTGAGTTATGTTTTTCGCTGGCTTTCCCCGAGTAATCCTCCCAAATAGTGTCTAAACCCCTTTTTTTGTGCTTGGGTTTTGAAGTCGGGGTCGAAACGCTTGCACCACTTCTCAAAGCAGGGTGGCATAGCGGCTGGGGTGGTCTCTCTCATGGGGACACTCTCCACCTTAAATCCTTGTCAGTCAAGGGTTTTGCTTTTATTTTACCTTTTTTACCGTTTAAGTCCCGCTAACCAGGCGCGATCGCTCAACCACACGTTCAATTGTCCTAAAATCTGGTGGGATTTCTCCGTGGCGCGATCGATGTTAATGGTTGTTGCCCCGAACAGATGGTACAAACGGGCGTTTTCAGGGCCTTGACGCACTTCTCCCGCCGTCACGGACAGCCAACGCACTACCCGACTCAAGGAAATCGCGTCGCTGGGAAGCCAGACCTCACCGCCGTACTGACGTGCCAAGTACGTGAGAATTCCTTGTGCATCTTGCAACAGGCGATCGCTATCGATGAGTGCTGGAACTTGACCGAAGGGGTTAATTGCCAAGTAGGAAGGCTGTTTGTGTTCCCCTTTCATTAAATCGACTCGTTTGTATTCGTAGTCTAAATTCAGCAGTTCGAGAAACAGACGGACTTTGTAGGCATTTCCCGAGAGTTCGTGACCGTAGAGCGTAATAGAAGAGGTCTCCAAAATTTAAAAGGGAACAGGGAGCAGGGAACAGGGAATCGGATTTTTTCTGGTGTTTTAATTTTTGACGACTCATTTGGGACTGCTATATGGAATCCGAATTTCAACGCTTCGACTTCGCTCGCTTCGACTTCGCTCGGCGTTGAGTCCGAGCGGAGTCGAAGACTCAAACAGTGGTTTTGTCGAACGCGACAAGCCCTTCTCTATCCCCCCAACCATCCCCCCAACCATCCCCCCAACCCCCCTTTCAAAGGGGGGCGAAGGGGGGATAGGGGGGATAGGGGGCTAAGGGAGGTTGGGGTGAAAACTTCTGGAAACCTAGCTTATCAGAAATCGATGGAGTATCAACAACCAAAGTAGTATTACTCCTCAAAATCACCCTAGCTCGATCGAGACTCGAGTTCGGCCAGTTCTAACCAGCGGAGGGTTGAATCGTCGATGGTTTGGGTGAGTTCGGCGAGTTGTAACGACAATTTTTCCAGTTCTTGATGTTCGCTGGGGGGATTTTCGTAAAGCATCGCTTCGAGCTCTGTTTTTTGCGCTTCGAGTTGGGGAATTTCGCTGTCGAGTCGTTCTAATTCTCGTTTTTCTTTGAAAGACAATCGACGGGGTTTGTCTTTCTTGGGGGTATTCTTCGGTTTGGGAGTCGTTTTGACTTGCGCGGCGACTTGTTCGGCTTCGGCTTGTTTGGCGAGTTCGTCTTCTCGTTGTTTGTATTCGAGGTAGACAGAATAGTTTCCAGGGTATTGTTTGACGATCGCGCTGCGGTCGAGTGCGAAAATTTTATCGACGGTGCGATCGAGAAAATAGCGATCGTGAGAGACGACAATGACGCAACCGTTAAATTCGTCTAAATAGTCTTCTAACACCGCTAAGGTTTGCACGTCTAAATCGTTGGTCGGTTCGTCGAGGATTAAGACGTTGGGCGCTCCCATTAACACTCGTAACAGAAACAGCCGACGCTTTTCTCCTCCCGAGAGTTTGTGCAGGGGAGCGTATTGCTGGCTGGGAGGAAAGAGAAACCGTTCCAACATTTGCGAGGCGGAAATTTCACTGCCATCGGCAGTTTTGACAAAAGATGCGACCTCTTTAATGTAGTCGATGACTCGCTGATTTTGGTTGGCCGATTCGATTAAACTGTCTGAATGTTGGTCGAAGTAGCCGAAGTGAATGGTTTCACCGATTTCGACCGTTCCCGTGTCGGGTTCGACTCGTTCGGTAATAATGTTGAGTAAGGTGGATTTTCCCGCACCGTTTCCGCCAATAATACCCACACGATCGCTGCGATCGAAGCTATAGCTAAAACCTTCAAACAGCGTTCGATTTTTATAAGATTTTCCGATGTTATCCAGCTCGATGACTTTTTTGCCAATGCGACGGCTGGCGGTGGAAATATCGACTTTTCCGAGAGATTGCTTGAATTCAGTATTTTGTATCCCTTCAAACCGCTGAATTCTCGCTTTTTGCTTCGTGCTTCTGGCCTTCGGCCCTCGTCGAATCCATTCGAGTTCTCGCCGTAAGAGATTGTAGTGTTTCTGCTCTCGACCGGCTTCAATTTCTTCGGCTTGGGCTTTCTTTTCGAGATAATAGGAATAGTTGCCCGAGTACTCGTACAAATCTCCGCGATCGACTTCTAAAATTCGCGTCGTGACTTTATCGAGAAAATAGCGATCGTGGGTGACTAACACCACCGCCCCCTTGTACTGCTGTAAATAGTTTTGCAACCACTCGACAGCCTCGGCGTCTAAGTGGTTCGTCGGTTCGTCCATCAACAACAAATCGGGTTCGGCTAACAGCGCCGCTGCCAATGCAATTCGCTTGCGGTATCCTCCCGATAACGTTCCGATTTTCGTATCGAAATCTTCGATCCCTAATTTCGAGAGAATAATTTTCGCTTCGGTTTCCAAATCCCACGTTCCGACGGCGTCCATTTGTTCGGTGACACGCGTGAGTTGAGACAACGTGCGATCGAGTTCCGCTCCGCTTACCTGCGCCACTCGATGGGACAATTCCTCATACTGACGGACCAAAGACATTTTTTCACCGCAATCGGCAAAAACTTGTTCTAAAACCGTACGATTTTCGTCGAGTTCTGGCTGTTGGGGAAGATAAATAATACGATGGTTGCGGTTGGCCAGTCTTTCTCCCGCGTCAAAGGGTTCTTTTCCCGCAATTATTTTCAATAACGTGGATTTTCCCGAGCCGTTCGTACCGATCGAACCGACTTTTTCCCCCGCATCGATACTGAACGTCGCGTTCCGTAAAATTTCTTTGATTCCAAAGTCTTTTTCGATCGATTGTAGTGTTACAATACTCATGAATTTGCTCGGCTAAAATCGGTGCGTGCCGTCGAATTGTGAGACGTTTTCGTTTCACTCTACCCCAGGTAATTATAATCGAAATGGGAACCGATCCTCGAGGCGATCGCCCCCTCGCAGACTGCTCGCCCCCCGCGAACCGTCGCATCCTCGGCATCTCTTTTCGCCCAGTACCAACCTTCAACCGCTACAAGCACCAGGAGATCGATCGATCGTGTCCTTGAGGCAATGCCGTCTAACGGTTCGCAGCGACCTGAGCGTCCTGATTCGCGTGCAGGAATGGTTCGAGGATTTTTGCCTCCAGAACAAACCCCTTTCAACTTGGACTGACGCGCGACTGTACTGCCTCAAACTGGCGATCGCCGAAGGATTCAGTAACGCCGTGCGCCACGCCCACCACGATCGCCCGCCGGAAACGCCCATCGACCTCGAACTGAGTCTCTACACCGATCGCCTCGAAATTCGCATCTGGGACTACGGCGATCCCTTCGACCCCGACGACGTCGAAGAACCCGAACCGGGAACCTTACGTCAAGGGGGTTACGGTTGGTTCCTCCTGCGACGACTCTCCGATCGCGTCGTCTACGAACGCTGTAGCGATCGCCGCAATTGTCTGATTCTCCAAAAAAGACTGGAAAGGAGATCTCAGAACGACTCGAACACCGCGTAACGAGACCCCGGACGCCCCCGACGATCGCGCACGGCAACGGATCGATTCTCGAGAATCGATTCCCTATACTAGAGGCAACACGCTCGCTGGACCGAACAGATGAAAAAGGCATTGATTTGCGGAATTTCCGGTCAAGACGGTTCGTATTTAGCAAAATTTTTACTCGATCGCGGCTACGAAGTCTGCGGCACGTCTCGCGACGCCCAAATGTCCTCCTTCCGAAACCTCGTCCGATTGGGCATCCGCGATCGCGTTAAACTCGAATCCATGACGCTGACCGACTTTCGCAGCGTCTTACAAGTTCTCGATAAAGCTCAACCTTACGAAGTCTACAACCTCGGCGGCCAGAGTTCGGTCGGCTTGTCCTTCAACCAACCCGTCGAAACCCTCGACAGCATCGCTACCGGAACCCTCAACCTCCTCGAAGCCATTCGCTTCATCGGCGCCCCCATCAAACTCTACAACGCTGGCTCGAGCGAATGTTTCGGTGACACGGGAGGCGAACCCGCCGACGAAAACACCCCCTTTCGCCCCCGAAGTCCCTACGGCGTCGCCAAAGCGGCCGCCTTCTGGGAAGTGGCCAACTACCGCGAAGCTTACGGTCTCTTCGCCTGTTCCGGTATCCTCTACAACCACGAATCTCCCTTGCGTCCCGAACGCTTCGTCACCCAAAAAACTGTCGCCGCCGCCTGTCGCATCGCCCAAGGTAGCCCCGAACGACTCTATCTCGGCAATACCTCGATCCAACGAGATTGGGGTTGGGCCCCAGAATACATTCAAGGAATGTATCGCATCCTGCAACAAGATGCGGCCGAAGATTACATCATCGCCACGGGAAAAACTTACAAACTTCAAGATTTCGTCGCAACCGTATTCGAGTATTTAGGACTGAACTGGCAAGACCACGTCACGACAGATGAAAGTTTGTATCGTCCCACCGATATTTCAATCGGCCGTGGCAATCCCAACAAAGCCAAGGAGAAAATGGGGTGGGAAGCTCGATACGATATGCACGATGTCGCTCGCATGATGGTCGATGCACGTCTGAATTCCGAACCGACCTCCGCTTGACGATCGCTACTGTTACGCATTGCTGCACGGAACCCCGCCCCATGAAGGACAAGCCTAAAACCCCCGTCGCGCCCCCTCACGTTTTCGTGTTTCTGGAAATTTTTGCCTGTGAGGGCGGCATTCAATCCTACGTGAAAGACGTTCTCGACGCGTACCAACAGGCCGTCAGCGTCTCGAATTCCTCGCAGTTTCCTCAAGCCGATGTCTATTTATTGCGCGATCCCGTCGATTGCGACAACCCCTTCGACCCCCGCAAGCATCGGGACGCTCCCAACGTATTTCGCTTTCACTACTGTCAGTCAAATTGGGCGTGGTTGGGACGGTTGCGGTTGGCGTGGGCGTTGCTGGTACGCTGCGTTCGCGATCGACCCGATTGGCTCGTTTGCGGACACATCAAACTCGCACCGCTAACGGAGTTCTTGGGTCGGTGGCTGGATATTCCCTATACGGTCATGACTTATGGAAAAGAAGTCTGGCAACCTTTACCCCCTCGCGATCGGCGATCGCTCCGCCACGCCAAGAGTATTTGGACGATCGGTCGCTACAGTCGCGATCGCGCCTGCGAGTCCAACCACCTCGATCCCGATAAGTTTGAAATGCTTCCCTGTGCGGTGGACGGGGAGGTGTTTTCCCCCGCCCCGAAACCCCAACATCTCCTCGATCGCTACAATTTACACGGATCTCGGGTGTTGATGACGGTGGCGAGGCTGTGGTCGGGAGATATTTATAAAGGTGTAGACGTGACGATTCGCGCCCTCCCGAAAATTCTCGAAGTGTGTCCCGATGTCAAATACCTCGTCATCGGACGCGGCGACGACAAACCCCGGTTGGAAAATCTAGCCCGAGAGTTGGGAATCGGCGATCGCGTCGTGTTTGCTGGGTTCGTTCCCACTGAAGAACTGCCCGACCACTACCGCGCGGCCGATGCCTATATCATGCCGTCTCAAGAAGGCTTCGGCATCGTCTATCTCGAAGCGATGGCCACGGGAATTCCGGTGTTGTCCGGCGACAGCGACGGTTCGGCCGATCCCCTGCAAGACGGACGCCTCGGTTGGCAAGTTCCCCATCGCGATCCCGAAGCGGTAGCACAAGCTTGTATTGAAATTCTTAAAGGGGGCGATCGCCGCTGCGACGGGGAATGGCTGCGCCAAGAAACCCTGGCCACCTTCAGCAGTCAGGTGTTAGCGAAGCGGTTGCGGGAGATTTTGCCGCAATCTTGATAGGGGGAGATGATGCGATCGGGAGAAGGGGAGAGGGGGAGACACGGAAAACCCCGTTCCCTATTCCCTATTCCCTATTCCCTATTCCCCGTTCCTCGCATTGCTAATATTGAAGTAATATCGAGCATCGAGTTTGAAAAGGATACTGTCGTGAATTCCAACGATCCCAACATCACCCAGCTACAACTATCGGGGCTGAGCTTCTGGTTGAGCGTTTTACTGGTTATCTTTTTGCTCAGTGCTGTGGGGTTGGGATGGTTGGTGAAGTCGATATTTCTGATCTTGGCGTTGTTGCCGTTGTTGGGTATTGCAGCGGTCTTCGGCGTGCGCTGGTGGGTGGGGCGCAGTTTGGTGCGCGATCGCTGTCCGGTGTGTAATTTTGAGTTGGTCGCCCTCGAACAACAGGAACGGTTGCAATGTCCCAGTTGTGGCGAGATGCTAGCGATCGAAGACAAACAGTTCAAACGCAGTGCGCCGCCGGGAACCATTGACGTGCAGGCGATCGACGTTTCGACTAAAGCGATCGACGAATCGAAATCTTAACGCTTCTCCCCGATCGCGATCGCCCTCCGGCACGATTTCGCTAGGATTGGAGGGAACTGAATCGAGCCATCGCGGCATCGATCGCAATTTCAAGAGATTTTTGAATTTCAAGGGATTTTTAGGGATTTTTTATGAACGCAACCCCTTTTTTGACAGTACGGCGATCGCCCAAAGCATCGATCGGTCTCGTCGGCGCAATGCTAGTCTGTATCGCTCTCAGTAGTTGCTCGTCTCCCGCGCAGTCGAACGACGCCGCGTCAGAAGATTTGGAAGCCCAAGTGCTGCAAATTATCCGCGACAACCCGGAAGTGATTCTCGAATCAGTTCAAGCCTACCAGCAGCAACAGCAGGAAACGGCACAAGAAGCCCGTCGCGCCGTCGTTGCGGAAATGGCCTCCGATCCGGCCTCAGTGATTGGCGATTCTCCCGTCAAAGGCGCTGAATCCCGAGAAATCGTGATGGTAGAGTTCTCGGATTTTCAATGTCCGTTTTGTGCCAAAGCCCACGACACCGTCAAAGCCTTTATGGAAGAAAACGGCGATCGCGTGACGCTAGTGTACAAACACCTCCCCCTAGTCAGCATTCACCCTCAAGCACTTCCAGCGGCACAGGCAGCTTGGGCAGCCCAGCAACAGGGGCAGTTCTGGGCGTATTACGACGCCCTGTTTGAAAATCAAGACCGTCTCGGAGATGACTTGTACGTCGAAATTGCCACGGATTTGGGTCTCGACCTCGAACAGTTCGATCGCGATCGCAACAGCGACGAATCCTTACAAGCCGTTCAGGCAGACCTGGAACTGGCCGACGAACTCGGTCTCAACGGAACTCCTGCTTTCTTCATCAACGGCGAAGGACTCTCGGGAGCTGTGGAACTGGCAGAATTCGAGGCGGTTCTCGAGCGCGTCACTGCCGCCCGTTAATAAACCACAAGTCGGCAGATCGTCATTTTTCGCTAAACATTCGTTTTTTTAAGCGAATCTTAACAAAGGCGATTTTCTCACCGTTTATCGAGATTATCGAGAAAATCGCCTTATTTTGTCTGTCTCGTTTTACAAGTTTTAACAGATTTTATCTGCCGCGCATATTTTAATTTATTTGTCAAGAGATGTTCGGACGAGCCAAAGTGATATATGAATAAGGTGGGTCTTAACATCTAGCTTACCGAGTTATGCTTTCCCTCGAGTCAAGAACGAACCGCGCTCAGCCCGAGATCGGTCAATCTAACCGCATTCTCGTGGTCGAGGACGAAGACCTCATCCGAGATATGGTCTCCCTCGCGCTCGAAGATGAGGGATATCAGGTCAAAACTGCAACGGACGGCCAAATGGCCTTAACGTTTCTCCACGACCCGCAACTACAACCTGGCGAGTTTCCGTTCGATTTAATCTTATTAGATCTGATGCTACCGCAAGTGAACGGTCTCGATCTGTGTCGGTTGTTACGACAGCAAGGAAATCCCGTTCCGATTTTAATTCTCAGTGCCAAGGGCAGCGAAACCGATCGCGTCCTGGGGTTGGAAGTCGGCGCAGACGACTACCTCACCAAACCCTTCAGCATGAGAGAACTCATCGCTCGCTGTCGCGCGTTGCTTCGTCGTCATCGTTTTGGATTTGCCGCACAGCCGACCGTGTTGCAGTTCGGCGAACTCCTGCTCTATCCCCAACAATGTCGCGTGTTAGTGCGCGGCGAAGAAGTCAGTCTCGCTCCCAAAGAATTTCGCCTACTCGAACTGTTTATGAAATCGCCTCGCCGCGTGTGGTCGCGCGAACAACTGCTCGATCGCGTGTGGGGATTCGATTTCGTCGGCGACAGCAAAACCGTAGACGTTCACATTCGCTGGTTGCGCGAAAAACTCGAAGAAGATCCCAGCAATCCTAAATACATTATTACTGTGCGAGGATTCGGCTATCGGTTAGGGTGAAGAGATATATTTTCTCTCTACTCGCACTCTTCTAGCCTATGTCGGCGGTCGTTGCATTTATCTTAGGATTGACAGTCGGATTCGGAATCGGTCTGTGGCACTTGGCGGTGCGACATCGGCAGTGGACTCGCGTGCTTCGAGATCTCTCGCCGGATGTCTCGTCCGTTCGTTTGGCACCGGCGTCTCAGATGCGCTTGGTGTTGACTCAAATGAGCCAGCGTCAAGAGGAACTCGCCGCCGATCTCACCCTGTTGCAGCATATGTTGCAACAAGCCCCCTGGGGATACCTGCAAGTCGATGCTGAAAACCATCTGGTTCGGTGCAATCCTCAAGCGCGATCGCTCCTGAAAATCCAGCAATGGTCTCCTCAAAGCGAGCGCGTGTTGTTGGAAGTCGTCCGCTCCTACGAACTCGACCGACTCATCGAACGAACCCGTACCGATAACTTCCCCCTTCAAATCGAATGGCTGTTTTACGCCCCTTCCTTCGACGCCGACGAAATCGACAACCAACGAGGGCAAACGTTACGCGCCTATAGTCTCCCACCCATCGACGGACAGGTGGGAGTTTTTATCGAAAACCGCCAACCCATCGTCGAATCGATGCAGTCGCGCAACCGGTGGATGTCGGATTTAGCCCACGAACTGCGAACGCCCCTCACCTCGATTCAACTGGTGGTCGAAACGCTCGTCGATCGCCTCGAACCGCCGATGAAATCCTGGGTCGAACGACTGCTTCCGGAAACGAAACGGTTGATTCAACTGGTTCAGGATTGGTTGGAACTCACCCATCTCGAAGCTAATCGATCGCTCCATACCGAACCGATTGCATTGCAGCCATTAATCGAGTCAGTGTGGCGAACCCTCGAACCCCTGGCCGGTCGAAAGCAGGTACGCTTGAGTTATCGCGAACCCGAAGCCCTGTACGTCGAAGGAGACGAATCTCGGCTGTACCGGGTGTTTCTCAACCTCCTCGACAACGCCGTGCGCTACAGTCGCCAGGACAGCACCGTTCGTGTCGAAGCCGAAATCATCGGGGACGATCGCGTGCGGGTTCACACCATCGATTCCGGTTGTGGGTTCGACCCGGAAGACTTACCCCATATCTTCGATCGCCTCTATCGCGGCGATCTCGGACGGGGACGAACGACCCCCACCAACAACGCTGAAACCTTACCCGTCACGAGCAGCGGAAGCGGCTTGGGATTAGCCATCGTCAAGCAAATCGTTCTCGCCCACGGGGGGGCGATCGCGGCTAAAAACCATCCCGAAACTGGCGGTGCTTGGTTACAGGTGTCGCTTCCTCGAGCAGAACCTTCAGAGTTGTGAAGAGTAGGTTAACGTGTTTCTAAAAGTTTGCTAAAAATAGGCGATCGTTAGTAAAAATTTCGCACGAAATATGTTGTAAACTAAAAACTTGACACACAATGGAGAAGTCACACTAGCATCGTTCGGCGTAATACAATCTCGGGTGAACTTTTCCTCCTCCAAATTTAACTCCAGCCGCCAACACTTCCAGCGAGAACTCAAGCGCCTCCGACAAGACGTTTTGCGAATGGGGGCTTTGGTCGAACAAGCCTGTCGTTTGAGCCATAGCGCCCTGTTCGATCGCGATTTGGCGGCCGCCCAACGCCTGGTCAAGCTCGACAAACAGATCGATCGCTTCTACCGACAGATCGAATCGGACAGTATCATGTTGCTGACGCTCCAAGCCCCCGTCGCCCAAGACTGTCGGGTTCTAGGCGCGTTCATGCAGCTGGTTCGCGACCTCGAACGCATCGGCGACTACGCCAAAGACCTGGCAGAAATCGCGGTGAAGCTGTTTCCCTACCCGCCTCTCGACTGCATGGCGGAAATCGAACGGATGTCTCGGGAAACTCAAGCCATGCTGGCCATGAGCTTAAAAGCCCTCGTCGAACTCGATCCCGAGGCGGGAAGTCAGATGAAACAGAAAGATACTACGGTAGACGACGCCTACGATCGCCTTTACCAACGACTGGCGTACCAACGCAACTATCCCGGTATCCTCGAACCCATCCTTCTCGTGACCCTCGCCATCCGCCATCTCGAACGCATGGCCGACCACGCCACCAACATCGGTCAACGCGTCACCTATATCGTGACCGGACAACGCGGTTGAAAGGCGATCGCCAACCTCATCACCCTCGACTCGCTCGCGGGTATTGTTAAGTTTTGTCGCGCCCGATGGGAAGGATTGACAAATCGGGGCGTCGGCGCGATAATGGAAGTGAAACTATAGGGGGTCGCTCGGCTATACTCTTGACTTTTTAGTCAATAAGCTTAACTGAACCCAAACTCATCGGCCACAAAACTGCCTCGCAACTCCTCAACCGTTACATTACGAACGAAACCGAGGTACTCGATCGCTCCCGTCTCGCGCAGCATCACGCCGCCCCCGTTGAGATTGAACGGAATCAGAGTCAAATCCCCTTCCGTTAGACCCTGAGTTAACGCCACGCGATCGCTCCCCACCTGAAAATCCGTCACGATATCCACCAGAGTCGGGTCTTCAACCGCCGTTGCCTTACGAAACGTAAAGATATCTTCCCCCTCGCCGCCGGTCAGCACGTCCTGACCGAAATCGCCGATCAGCACGTCATTACCCAACCCCCCCACAAGCGTATCGTCGTCCTGTCCGCCGAGGAGCGTGTCGTCGCCGTCGTTGCCTTCGAGGCCGTCCTGACCGATATTACCCGCGATCGCATCATTGCCCGTCTCTCCCGTCAGCACGTCGTTTCCCTGACCGCCGAGGAGAATGTCGTCCGCCCCGCGCCCCTCGAGCGTATCGTCGCCGCCGTTAGCCGCTAGAGTGTCGTTGTTGTCCGTCCCCGTCATCAAATCGTCTCCCGCGTTCGAGGCGGCGATCGTCGTTCCGATCCAACTCAAATACGCCGACACCCGCGTATCGCCGAAAAACTCACCGAAACTGGTATCGTTTTCCTCTGTCACATCTACCCCAGGAGTCGTCGGACTCAAGCCGTAAGAAGCGACTCCCGCGATGCGAGTCCCAATAAACGACGGACCGCCCGAATCACCGGGACTCGTTCCCACCTCCTCGAGACCCAATCCCAAATTGGAGAGACCGAATTCCACCCCGAACGCATCGTTTTCCGGGTTGCCGTTATCGAAATCGTAAGCCAGTTGCGTACCCGGCAGAGCGATCGCGTTACCTCCAGGATCGTTAAAAATCTCGCCAAACGCCTCGTAAGCGTTTTTTCCCGTGCGTTTGACCCCGTTAGACGTATCCTCGAACTCTCCCTCGTTTCCCGTCGCTTTATCCCCGTAGCCCACCCGCTGGAAAACCTGGCCGATTTCGTCCGTTCCCGTATACACATCGTAGCGATCGGCGGTTTCCGGAGCGCTTTGAGCTAACTCGATAATCGCAATATCGTTGTTCGAGGCAGAATCGGCCGACCATTGCGGATGAATGAAAATATTTGCAACTTCCGCCGACACCCGGCCGCCGGGAAGGTCGAAAAAGACGCGATAGTCTTCTGGAGTGGGGTTGAGATTCGGCGTCGTCTCGTTGATATCGAAACAATGAGCGGCGGTGATGACATGGCGACCCGTCAGGTACAACGCCCCAGTACAGGAAATTTCCCCCTGCGTACCAAAGCCCACCACTCCCGTCCACTCCTCAGACGGAACGATGTACTCAGGAGCATCGGGATCGTCGACGGGAACCGAAATGCGCGGACGGCGATCGCCGCTTGAAGTAGCGTCCAACATAGCGAGTTTGGCGGGAAAGACTAGACGTCGGGCAAACAGACGAGAGAGGCGATCGCGCTGGCACGATCGCCTCGACAATTGTACTTGAAGGACAAACCGATAATTTTGTTCCGACTAGCCCTCAACCGAAACAAAGGGAATCGTATCGATATCGGCGACGAAACCGAGAATCGCGTCCGTGGCGATAACCTTCACCACGACCCCACTGCGATCGCCGAGGGTAGCGTTTTCGAGAACCACGTCCGTATTTTCCAATCCGTCCGTCAACCCAATGCGATCGTCATCGAAGGAAAAATCTTCAATGATGTCGGCCTCGTTAATATCCGTCACCGCCGCATCCAGAGACAGAACGAAAACATCTTCACCGTCGCCGCCAGTCAGCACGTCCCGACCGAGATCGCCCGTGAGAGTATCGTTCCCCTCACCGCCGACGATCGTATCGTTTCCTTGGCCGCCGAAAATGCGATCGTCCCCAGCATCGCCGTTGAGAACGTCGTCCCCCTGACCGCCGAAGGCCGTATCGTCCCCGTCAGCTAAGGTAATCTCGTCGTTTCCGAGATCCCCAACAACGAGATCGTCATCTTCGCCGCCGTCGATAAGGTCGTCGCCGTCTCCACCGAAAGCCGTATCGCTCCCGACACCGCCAAAAATGGAGTCTGCGCCTTCACCGCCAAACAACTCGTCGTCGCCAGCATCCCCAAACAACTCGTCGTTTCCGGCGTTTCCAAATACCACGTCGTTTTCCTCACCACCCGACAACTCGTCGTTTCCAAGATTACCCAACAGCGTATCGAGACCCTCGCCACCCGAGACGATATCGTCGCCCTGGCCGCCTGCAAGAATGTCGTCCCCTTCGAGACCTTCAATCGTATCGTTGCCAGCGTTTCCGTTGAGAGTATCGTCGCGAGTCGTTCCCAAAATCGAATCGTCGCCGCTTTGAGCTTCAGCGAGAGTTTGGGCGATGTAGTCTGCATACGCCGAAACTCGCGTGTCCGAAGCAAACTCCCCAAACGACGAATTTGTCGCCTGCACGAACGCCCGAGCAATTTCGCCCACCGTATCGATTTCGAGGACTTCCCCCGAAATAAAACTCACGTCCGTATTCGCCTCGCCCGACAATCCCGAAAACAGAAGTTGTCCGTCTTCGTTGGAATCGATGGGACTGAAACCGTAAGACGTAATCCCAGCAATTTTCCCATCAATAAACGTCGGTCCGCCGGAATCGCCCTGAGTCGAATTGACTTCTTGCGCTCCGAGTCCCGTATCGGCGATGTCGAAGTAGGTTCCGAAGAAATCCGTCGCTTCCGTTCCGTCGTCGAAATCGTAAGCCAGTTGTGTTTCCGAGAGGATTTCCGTCTCGAACGGTTCCCCAAGAACCGAATTGAGAATATCGGTAAACGCATCGTAGCGGTTTTGTCCGCTGCGTTTGATACCCGAATCATCGCCGATGTCATCGGAATCGATATCGGGATCGAGGCTCAACTGTCCCTCCGTTCCCGTTCCTTTACCGCCGTACCCGACTTTAACGCCAACTTGAGACACTTCGTCCGTTGCCGTATAAATATCGTAGCGATCGGCATCGTTGGGGGCAGTTTCCGCCAGTTCGATAATAGCGATATCGTTATTCGAGGCCAGATCGGCAGTCCACGCGGGATGCACGAAAATACGAGAAACATCGAGCGTCACGCGTCCGTCCGGTAAATCGAACGCAACCGTATAGTTACCCGTATCGGGATCGAGATTGGCGGCGCCGTCTTCTGTATTGAAGCAGTGGGCTGCCGTCAAGATGTGGCGTCCCGTCGTTAAGAGCGTTCCCGTACAAGTTCCGCCCTCCGCGTCGGTGATTTCCACCACACCGTCGAAACCGTTGCCCGGTTCGACAACATAAGTCGGATCGTCAGCGTTGCTGGTCGGTACGGCGATCCGAGGGCGTCGAGCAGTCAACTCACTCATCTGGTGATTACCCCAATTTTCAAACGTATTCCTCACGACACGACGTCGATCGCCCGTATCGTGTTTCGATCGCCGCGTAAAAATGAGGTTAGACTCACCTTAATCAGGATTGCGAGGCTTTGTAAAGCAATTTGGCAAGTTTTAACAATTTAGGCTTTTCCATCACCTGCGTCAGCGACTGAAACGCCGCTTTCGGCTCGTTGCGAACGAGGATGTAGTCTGTCCAGGCTCCCGATTCCATGTCTGCCAAATGGTTCAAACTCGCACTCGGAGCGATATCTGCCTCGGGGTCGTCACTCAGGCGTTCGGCCCCTTGACGCAGTTCGACGATCGCCACCGGTGCCAAAATGCGATAGGGATTGTGAACGTTGGCGATCGCGCGATCGACCGCTTCGACTACACTCGTCCAACCCTCCGACGCTCCTCCAATTTCCTGCAAATGTTGGCAAAACGACGAGAGTTTTTGTCGCGTTTCAGCACTTTCCGCTTTTTTGAACACCTGCAACATCTGGCGCAGAATCTCGATAACCTGTTCGGCAAAATCCGAAGGAATCTCGATATCCGTTACAGTCGAGGGTGTCGCCGTCGCCGCACCACCCCCTTCAACGAGGTGGTTGAGGTGGTCTTGCAGTTGCGCGAACACGGGTTCGACTTCTGCTAACGTCCGTTCGGCATCTTCAGCACGCAATCCAAACGGCCCTTGCAGCAGTTCCAGCAACTCCCGCAGCGCGTCCATTCCTTTGAGAAACAAACTTTCGAGTTGGCGATCGACATTGACGGGGTTGTCCCGCAAAATTTTAAAGTAATCCTCGAGACGGTGCGCGACCTTCTGAATACTGCTGTATCCCAACATCGCAGCCCCACCCTTAACCGAGTGTGCCGCTCGAAACAACTCGTTAACCTGTTCGGGATCTTTGACCGTTGCTTGAAGGTCGAGCAACCCGTTTTCTAAGGTATTGAGATGTTCTTTCCCTTCCTCAATAAAGAAGCGGACAATTTCTTCAGATGCCACAGTTGAACTCCCTTTTACAGCGAACAGTCGTAGGGTGCGTGTTTTACAGTGAACAGCGAACAGTGAGCAGTGAGCAGTGGAGACAGTCGCCAGTTACCAGTGAAAACAGTATTTACTCATCTCACCATCTCCCCATCACTCTTCCTCGCTCGGTTCCGAGGATTCTTCCGAAGACGCTTCCGGTGCGGGTTCCGGTGCAGGTTCGTTCAGTTGGTCGATTAAAATTTGAATCCGATCCTTATGTTGAGGTGGGGCGACGCTCAAGGCTGTGTTGAGGGTCGCTTTTGCTTCGTCTACTTTCCCCGATTGTTCGAGAAGTAATGCTTTACCAACCAGCGGACGGAAATCGTCAGAATGCTCTTGAATCAAGTTTTCGTAAACATTGAGAGCGTCTTCGGTGCGACCTTGATAGGCGTACACTTGACCGAGTAACAGTTGCACGGACACCACGTCGATACTGTCGGCTCCATCTTGATTTGCTTGAGGAGCCAGTTGTAGCGTTTCTTCAATGACACCGACGGCGGCTTCGGGTCGGCCTTCTTGGAGGAGCAAGTCTACCAAACCTTGCAGAGCTTGAATGCTCCCCGGTTCACGCGTCAATAGGTTGCGGTAGGTTTCGGCCGCCCCTTCGAGATCGCCGAGATACTGCTTCGTTTGTGCCAGTAAAATTGTATAGCGAGGTTCGTCGGGATTCAGCTCAGCCAGGCGCTCGAGCGGTTCGATCGCCCCTTCGATGTCTCCCTGCTGGCGTCGCACGTCGATCAAGCCCCGTAACGCTGTTTCGTTGTCCGGCTCGCGCTGCAATACCAGCTCGTATCCCCGCGCCTGGGCGCTAAGATCGTCCTCCGATACGGCGTTTGCGGCCGAGGTCGGGGAAGGCGTCGGAGTTTGGCTGGTTTGACGGGCTTCGAGAACGCCGCTCAGCAGCGGAAACAGCGAAAACCCAAGAAAGGCCAAAAGCCCGACTGACAACATGATGCGGGTAATCCAGCCAGAACGCTTTTTAGACACGATAGTTTGCCTCGAACTCTACTCGAACTTGAAAATTGACCGAAACAGCGACGCGCGATCGCCGAGGGTAACAGCCAACAACGACCGTCACCGACGACTGATATTCTACCCAACCTCGCCCAAGCTCGGCCGATTTCGGAAACCTCCACTAGACTAAAGGTTAAAGGCGAGGTGCGATCGCAAACTTCGCTAAAGCGACCGGAGGCGATGAAAGATCGATCGTCTATTATTTTAATTTTACAAGTGTTGCCGATTTTAGTGTTGGTCGTCGCCCTTATCGACCCTTCATCGGCAATTCCGCTTATTGTCGTGTTGTTCGTGTTGTTTCCATTCGTGTTGTGGAAGTTTTTGCAACAGGCGACGAAAGATTTCGAGCGCGAACTTTACACGAAAAATCAGGAAAAAACCGAGTTTAAAAATTGGTACGAAATGCCAATTTTCGAGATGGAAGAAATGGAGAGCGATCGCGAATTTCTCGCCGTTCGTCCCCATCTCGAGATCCTGCAACTGGCCTATCCGTTTACAGAAGACGACCTCAACCGTGCCTATCGCCGCCGCGCCCGCGAAACCCATCCCGACGTTCCTGGCGGTAACGAACGAGAGTTCATCCGCGTCCGTCAAGCCTATGAAGCCCTCAAGGAGTTTTGGCGATCGAATTCCGAGGGAATGACGGGATAATTGGAGGGGAAGAAGGGGAGAGGGGGAGAAGGGGAGAGGGGGAGAGCGTTCCCCGTTATCAATTATCAATTGTCAATTGTCAATTCTTTCCTCATCTTACGGATAAAAGCCCAACGTCGGCAGTCCTGTAGTTTCCTCAATGTCTAACATCAAATTCATACATTGAACGGCTTGTCCGGCTTGACCTTTCAGTAAGTTATCGATCGCCGACAAGACAATGACGCGGCCGGTACGCTGATCGACCTCGATGCCAATATAGTTGAGGTTCGAGCCACAAGCCCATTTGGTTTGTGGAAAAACTCCCGCTGGCAACACTTTGACCCAAGGCGACGCTCGGTAAAACGCGTTGTAAATCGTGGCGATATCTTCGCGGACGAGACCGGGATCGCGTAAAGTGGCGTACACGGTTGAGAGAATCCCCCGTACCATCGGGACGAGGTGCGGCGTAAACTGTACGAGAATTTCGTGACCGGCGAGTTCGCTGCAAATTTGCTCGATTTCCGGTGTATGGCGGTGTCGGGCTACCCCGTAAGCAGCGATCGAACTATCGGCTTCGGCTAACAATAAATGGGTTTTCGCCTGTCTCCCTCCGCCAGAAGTTCCCGATTTGGCGTCGATGACTAAGGTTTCGGGAACGATCAACCCCTGTTTGAGAAGTGGTGCGATCGCCAACAAACTCGCCGTCGGATAACAACCGGGACAACCGACGAGCTGGGCTTCGCGCACGCGATCGCGATACAATTCCGGCAAACCATACACCGCTAACGACGCCACCTCACCATCCGTGCGATCGCCCCCGTACCAAGCCCGATAGGTCTCGAGATTGAAAAATCGATAATCTGCCGATAAATCCAGAACTTGACAGCCTTTTTCCAATAACGCCGGTGTCATTTTCCAGGCTAGACCGTTCGGGAGAGACAAAAACACCACGCGACAACGACGGGCGATCGTATCAACGTCAACAGGTTCGATAGTCAAATCGACCCGATGCTCGAGGTGGGGATACAGATCGGAAAAGGATTTCCCTGCACTACTTTGTCCGCCCAGGTACACCAGTTCGACGTGCGGGTGGTCGAGTAACAAACGTACCAGTTGTACGCCGCCGTAGCCGGACGCCCCAACGATGCCAACGGGTACGCGCTCGAAATCTCCCATTATGTTTCTCCCATCAATTCGTCACGATATGCTTGAGATAGAGATAGTCTAGCGTTAGTCGAGCGCAACTTTTACAGGGAACGGGGAACAGTGAACACAGTAGGGTGCGTGACCTGAAAAATCGGGTGTCGATCGTGAGACCAATAAATTGTCACGCACCGCCAATGTACACCGCCAACATACAAGGGTGCGTGACCTAAAGACAGAAGAAGTATCTGCCTCAACCGGCCAGCTCGTCACGCACCTTCTACTACAGTGAGCCGCGAACAGTGAAGACAGTCACCAGTCACCAGTCACCAGTGAAGACAGGGAACGGGGAACGGGGAACAGTTAATAGTTTCTCCCCTTCTCCCCCTCTCCCCTTCTCCCCCTCTCCCCCTCTCCCCCTCTCCCCTTCTCCCTGGGAACGTCGCTCCTCAAGATCGGGTCTAGGATAACAAGTCTGCCGTTTCTCCCTCGCACCCACCCATGACTCAAAACAAATCCGTTGCCGTCTCTCTGGCAGAAAAGCTGTTGCATCCAGCCGTATTGTCCTCCATCGCCGTGGTGTCGATCGCCGCGTTTCAAGCCGAGCGCATCACGAAACAGGTCACGCAGGCGTTATTTCCCCCCGCACCGCCACCCGTAACCGAAGTAAAATCCCTGTTGGTCGATCGCCTGGAAGGGAAAACAGAGTTAACTACCGCTGAGGTTGCCTTAGAAACTATCGTCAAAACCAGTCAGGAACGCACGCTCGGCCATCTCTATCTCGGTGAAACAACCGTCGTGTATCAGGGAATCGGTCGCGTTCGAGCGGGAATCGACCTCAGCCAACTCCAAGTCACACAGATCGATCGCGATACCGGACGAATTACCCTGCATCTCCCGCCGCCGTACCTCGTTCAAATGGATTTAGACGTCGAGCGATCGGAAGTGTTAGAACACAACCGTGCCTGGTTTGCGCCCAATACAGAAACGGAACTGTATACGCAAGCGCAACGCCAAGCCCTCCAACAAATTCGAGAAGAAGCTTGTCAAGAGGGACTGCTCGAAAAAGCCAATCAGGAAGCAGCCGCAGTGGTTCGCAACATTTTAGAAGCGGCCAGATACGACGATATTACGATCGAGACGCACTCTCCGAATCCCCAAACCTGTACTCTGTCCCTAGCCACGTCGTCGAGTCGTCACTGAAGCAACACGCGAGGGGAAAATGCGCTCTGTTCACGGAAGTGAGGCACTCCCCATCCCTTGGAACATCGCCCAAGACAGAAAGAAGTTCGCAATAAAGATCGCCATCAGAGACGTTACGACCGCCGCTGTCGTCGATTCCCCAACCCCTTTCGCACCGCCAGAGGTCGTGAGTCCCCAACTACAGCCGATAATGGCAATGAGTCCGCCAAACACGGCGCCTTTAGTCATGGCGTGAACGATATCCCAAAATCCCAGGAAGTTTCGCGCAGAATTTAAAAATACAGACTGGGCGAGATTGTATTGACTCGTGGCAATCAGCAGACCGCCACTCATGCCGATCGACAGTGAAAACAGCGTCAACAGTGGAACCATCAAACCACAGGCTAGAACTCGCGGAATGACGAGATAGTCGATGGGATCGGTTCGTAAAATATGCAGGGCGTCGATTTGTTCGGTGACTTGCATCGTGCCGATTTCTGCGGCGAACGCCGACCCGACCCGACCCGCCACCACGACCGCAGTAAGAACGGGGGACAGCTCCCGCGCTAAGGCTAAGGCGAGAACGCCACCAACGGCAGACTCGGCACCGAAGTTCAGAAACTCCCGCGCCACTTGAATCGTAAATACCATTCCCACGAACGCAGCGGTAATCGTGTTGATGAGGAGCGACTGCGGCCCCACCATTGCCATCTGATCGAGGGTGTTTCGACGGTGAATTTTGCCCGACAGCAGATGGACGACCACCTGACCGCCGAGTAACATCGCCGCGAACAGGCGGCGACTCCATCTTCCAAGACTAGATTGAGCCAACGTTTTTTGTCAGAAGCGTTGCAAAACGACAACAACGACGCCGAACTGCAAAGTAACATTACGGGAGATAACAAGTTTCTTTAGGTTTATTTAAGATTTCTACAGATTATCGAACGGTCGAGGCGATCGCCTTTATGGTAAAGGCAGATCGAACCGACCCCCACGTTGTTACTTCACTGCTCCGCGCAGTCGTCCTTCATGCAGGATATCTTATCCCGCTTGCGCTCTACGATCCTAACCAGCCTTTTAAGTTTTGCGCTTCCCTGGTTGGTCGTCGGCGCAGTCTTAGCCAGTTTACTCTCGATGAGTTACATTCCCACCGTTGCCCCTGTCGGACAGGAGGGGGTGCGTCAGTTCCTTTGGTTTCTCAAGGTTTTCGGCGGAGGTTCTCCCCTGGTCGCCTTGCTGTGGATGGGAGCGGCTTGCAGCTTCGTGGCTGTTCTCTTCGATATCTTCGCCGCCACGAGAACGTCGTTTGATAGCTCCCGCGCTTGAACTTTAACGGAAGATGCGGGCGCAAAGGCAGTGCTTTGGCTGATTCTGACTCTCTCTCCAGAAGCGGTCACGAGTCGAGCTGATAGCCTTGGGGGGATTTGTTAAAGCGATCTCGCCTACTTTTTCATAATTCTATGACTCGCCAACGCTTGATTATCGAAATGGGAATGGGGGTAGACCAACACGGACAAGACCCCACCGTCGCCGCCAAACGGGCCGTTCGCAACGCGATCGCTCACAACGCTCTCCCCGGCGTTTGGGAAGTGGCGGGATTAGACCACCCCAATCAGATGTACGTGGACGTACAGGTGGCGGTTCCCTATCCCGAACAGGTTCGCACAGACGAGGTTCTATCGGTGTTACCCTTCGGACAAAAAACCCTCACCGTGGAAGCTGGGGGGATGGTGACGGTGGGTCGCGCCATTCCCGAACTCGAGGATAAAAACGACGATATGTTAATTGCAGTGGCAGCGGTGACCGTTTCCGTGGAGAATTGACATCCTCACTGCTGTTGGTTCTTTCCCCTCGCGTTCCCCATGCTTTGGCTGATTCTGACTCTCGTGACCGCTTTTTCCGAGTCGCTGCGGGATGTCTCCAACAAAAAATCCCTACAAGCTAGCGATGCTTACGTGGTGGCTTGGTCGTTGAACGCGACGACGGCGGTATTTCTCCTTCCCGGTTTGGTGTGGGTGGGAATTCCCGAGTTGGGAGAGGGGTTCGTGAGAGCGTTAATCGCCGGAAGTCTCCTCAACGCGATCGCCTACTTGCTATTTGTCAAAGCAATTCAACTGTCGGATTTGTCGAAAGTCGCCCCCTTAACCACGCTGACGCCGTTGTTTCTGCTGGGAACTTCGCCGCTGCTGGTGGGGGAGTTTCCCCATCCGCTGGGAATTGTCGGAATTCTCTGTATTGTCGTCGGTGCGTATTTGTTGAACTTCTCGGTTCGACATCGAGGGTATTTTGCTCCCTTGTGGGCTTTGTGGGAAGACACTGGGGCAAAATTAATGTTGACAGTGGCGTTTTTGTGGAGTCTCACCTCAAACATCGACAAAATCGGCTTGCAAAATTCCTCGCCGCTGTTTTGGGTAACGGCGATCTACGCGATTAACGCGGTGGTATTGTTTCCTCTGGTGTTAGTGAAGTCGAAACGGGTGATTCTGCAACTTCAGGGGAACGGCGTTCCGTTGTTGGCGATCGGGTTTTTCAATGCGATCGCCCTCACTTGTCAAATGACCGCGTTAAGTCTCACTTTGGTCGCCTACGTTATCTCAGTCAAGCGTACTAGTGCGGTGTTTAGCGTCTTGTGGGGAAAGCTACTCTTTCGAGAAGTGGGTTTGAAAGAACGGCTATCTGGTGCAGTGGTGATGGTGGTTGGCGTTGCGTTTATAGCCCTATCTGAAAAACTTTAGTGAGTTGTGGAAAAATCGAAAATACTTACTATTGAAAATGCTCGTTTTTTTTCAACAATAATAGTAATCGATCTCCACTCTCGATCGTGAGGGTGCATTTAAAGTGCGATTCGTTCGATCGAAACCTCGTAAGAGAGAGATGGCTGGATTTGATAAGGTAATCAATCTTAGTGGCGCAGAAAAGTCCTGAAACCCTTATTATAAAAGATATCGCCGTATGAAAGGGTTGGCCACAAAATCCTAGATCGGTAAATGGCTGCCGGGGATCTAGCTCGAGTCTAAATACATATAGCAGTCCCAAATGAATCGTCAAAAATTAAAACACCCGAAAAAATCTGATTCCCCGTTCCTCGTTCCCTTTTTGTCTCAATTTTGTTACACAACTGATTTAGGGTTGCTATAGAAGTGCATTAGTGAACGCGATTTTTCGTAAAAATCACGATAAACTGTCATGTTGTCACAAGAACATCACATTTAGTCTCTAAACTAAAACTGTTGTAAAAGTCGATGCGTGTGGGAGTCTACGACCCGTGTTGAAACGATCTGGAAAACCGGAAGACGCAACCGATAGTCCTCGACTAAGTGCCTCTATGACGACGGTTGCAGAGCGAACAAACGTCAATCCTTCAAAGTGTCCGACCGAACACCAAGAAGGTCGAGCGTCGAATTTTAAGTATCGCAACAACAGGGTCGATCGCTCTCGCTCGACAGCTATTCCCCAAGCGATCTGCTACATGAGGACTCAAGGTGAAAACTGGCCGGGAAACTCTACGAGCGACACTCAAGTCGAAGCTTACATCAGTCTTGCCGTCGATATTATGCGTGCGCGAGATCCCCGAGCGATCGTTGCCTTGAAAGACTTCCTGACCGTTTTACCGACTCCAAGCACGCTCGAATTGGTGTTGAAGCAGGCGGTGTATCGACTCGGCGACCTCGATCGACCGGCGTGTCGGTGGATTTTGCAACACGGCGACCTACTGATGCCCGAACTGGACTTACAAGAGGTCGCTCGTCAGTGGGCGATCGAGGTTCTGACTCGAGACGATCGCAGCTGCGATCGCGATTATTGGTTCGATCGCAGCGGTCGTCTCCATCTCAGCGATGCGGCCAAAATTCAGTTACAGCAAATGGCTTCCGGTGTCGGTGGCTTAATGCTCGAAGAAATTTTCGACATTCCCAACGATGGCGATCCCACGTCCGATATCGATTGAGACATACCCGCTTACCGACTTTCCGAAAGACTCGAATTTCCATGAATTTGACCAAAGATTGAGGGTTTCAATCCCCGCCCTTCTAGGGCGGCATTTGAATGCTAAAGTCAGTCCGGTGCAGGGTGATTCGTCGGTAGCCCAGCCCGTAAAGGGTCTTAACGACCATTGCGACATCGGTGCAGAGGTGCGAGAGACCTCTTTAAAAACGCAAGCACTCAAAAGAGTCGCGAGACCAGAAAAGTCGAGCATTTGCTCAAATGCTGTCCAACGTACCGTGGGGCGCACGGAAACGTAAAAAAGCCTGGGGAGATTAGCCCTCTGGGGTCTTCAGCCATTGTCTCAAAACAATCCAGTCGGAGAGTTGAAGGAGAGTGGGTTCGAGTCAGCCAGTTGGCTTGGCGGAGATTTAAAGGTGGATCGACGAACCCGGAATCCCCCTGCCAATTGGCGGGGGAGAACGTCAATGTACTCCTCATCGAACCCAACGGCGCTCTCGAGCGGGATCTCGAGTGTCCGATCGCGATCGAACACGGTAACGTTATCAGTACCAGCGATCGCTGGCTAGGAGTCTACCAAGATTCGTCGCAGTGCTCCAACCATAGCCAATAGGCTTGGTTGGTGGTGAAGCGGCGGTGAGTTTCGGTGCATCCCCCGAACAATGCGATAGCGAGAGAAGGGGATAGCGCCGAAACGAACAAACTGGTAA
>NZ_KB235959.1:638035-643400 GCF_000332355.1 Baaleninema simplex PCC 7105 | reverse complement strand
CACCCGAAAAACCCGTGGTGGAGGTAAACCACAAAATCGCCAGTTGGTGTTGTCAAGAGAATTTGATTCTCGCTTAGGTCTGCGGTGGGGCGCATCGTGGACGTTAAACAAACAGCCTGTGAAGGCGTTCTGACCGGGGGTATTCGGGCTGGCTCGTTTATCTAGGCATGAGCCAGTGAAACAGGAATCTCCGACCATACCCGCTAGGGTTGGGGGGAGAGCGTCAATTAGCCCGTCACCACCAACCCAACGTCATCGTCAGCGCGATCGATTTACCCCAACTCGATCGCTATGAATACGAACGAGACGATCTCTGGCGCACAACGACCCGACTCGACTCGTACATCGTCCGTGTAGCCTCGAGAACCGACGATGAAAGTCGCCAGTTCGCGACAAAACTGCGAGAATACGTCAAAACGGTTACAGCGTCCCGTTTGGAGACGGACGAGATCGCAACAGAGACGGTATTCGCCTCCGTCGCGATCGAAACCGAACTCAAACAACCCGCCTAATCTAGATGTCTGTTCCGAGAGCGACACTGTTTGAGGCGAAGACCGATACTTCTTCGACAAACGGATTGTCTTCGATGCCTTCAAACATCGCGATCGCGTTGTGCTGAGAGGGTAGGCGATCGCCCGAGGACATCGCGGCCGTCATCTCAAACCCATCGCCCGTTCCATCTGCGATCGCTGGAGCGTCGCTCGTGTCCGCCTCCGGGTTCGTCAGGGGATCGATCGCCAGTTTCCCTTCACCGTCAGATACGTCTACATCGCCCGAGACACCCTCAGACCCTTCACGTTCCCCAGGATTCGTTAGCGGATCGCCGATAAAGCTTTCCTCGCGATCGGACTCGCTCCCCGAACCGTTCGCCGTATCTTCAACCCCATCATCTCCGGGCATCGGATCGGGATCGGGCATCGGATCGGGATCGGGCATCGGATCGGGATCGGGCGGTAACGGTTGCGGGAACCCCGCGTAAAAGCCCCACAAGCCATCGCTAACCCGCGTGACTCCGTTACGAGTTTCTTCAAAACCAATGGGAACCGACCCGCCAGCAAACGTCAAGAAACCGGCATTGACGACGCTGAGAGAAGATTCGGTGTTGATAAACGCCGGAATGTCTCCGAAATCGCCATTGAGAAGATAAGTGCCGATAACCTCTGTTTGTCCGCCGTTGACGGTTTCGACGAGAGTACCTTCGTCTTCTGTTTTATATCCAAAAATCCAGAGGTTGCCCCCGTCGTTTTTGACGCGGACGCCGCCTCGGTTAACTTCCGGGTTGAACTGTCGGGCCCAGACGTTTTGATTGGTAAACTCCCAAGGACCGCCAGTCACGTCTCGAACGAACAAATCTCCCGTTCCGTTGGCAGTGTTGCGGTAACTGCTGACAAACAAACTCGATAAAACCCACGTGCGATCGCTGTCGTGAACGAACTCGATACCGCCGGCTTCAATCCGCTCGAAGACAACTTCCGGGGCTGTTCCGTCACCCAAGCGCACGTTTGCCCCCGTCTGAGTTTGTAACAGAGCCTCAGTTCCCAAGAGCCGACGGACGTTCCCTCTCAGTTCGATTTCTCCCTCGATTTGCCAGGTTCCGTTGGGCAGATATACCGTCGTCGCACCAGAATCGATCGCCGCTTGAATGGCATCGGTATCGTCGATTCCGTCGCTGGGAACCCCACCGAAGGCTAGCGGACTCGCCCACTGACTCAGGGCGTCCCACGGTACGTCTGGTGTGTCGCGAACCTCCAATCTCAACGAGGTTTGGGGACTGTCGAACAGGGTTTGAAACTCCCCTCGGGCGATCGCTTCCTCAACGAATCCATCGGGTTCTTGGAGGTTTCCGTCAATAGCAAACTCGTACCCCGACGTGTTGAGGTCGCGGACGTAAAGCTGTTCTTCGTTAAAAATCGCCGCTTCGTTTTCGGCATTGCCCACTCCTTGGAGGTTCGCGTCGATGAGGGTGACACTGTTGAGGCCGTTCGGTTGGTTCCACAAGGCAGGAACGGCGTTAATACTGTCTAAACCTCTGACAAAGATCGTTTCGTTGAAGTTCGTCCAACCGTACTGATTTTGATTTTCGAGGCGAATATTTTCAAAGGTCAGACTCGCAGTGGGATTGAGGGTGCGAATGCCGATGTCGAATCCGACGATTTCGACGTTTTCAATCAAAGCAGGGCCGTTTTCGTCCGGGGCTAGGTCGAGGCCGATTTGCCCCTGTCCGTCCCGAGACAGAATTTTGACGTTACGTAAGGTGCCTTGGTTGTTGGCAATATAGCTGATTCCCGAAGCGTCGGGGTTGCCGATTCCGATATCGACGGTTAAGTCGCGAATACTGTTACGGAAGCGTTGGGCTGGCGGACTCCCCGTGAAGATGACGGGCGTATCGAGACCGGAATTATCTTGTAATTTTAGGATCGTGCCATCGCGACTTTGACCTTGGAGGATGTTGCGCTTTTGGCTTCCGGCGTACACTAGGGCGTCGCTGATGTCGTAGACACCGTTGGGCAGGTAGAAGATGGTGTTACCGGAAGGATTGGCGTCGAGGGCTTGTTGGATGGCGGCCGTGTCGTCGATGCCGTCGTCTGGAATAGCACCGAAGGCGGTTACGTCAACGACTCCCGAGTCGTCGGGAAAGACGATATTTTCGCTAGGAATTAGGGTTCCGATATCGAAGTTGAAGCTGCCGAGACTGCCGCTGTCGTAGAAGTTGAAATCGACATCGCGAACGGCGTTCGGTTCGAGGGTGATGCGGTAAGGGCCGCTGTCGCTGGTATCCCACGTTCTACCGGGAGGGGCGATCGCGTAGGTAACGTTAGCAGGGTTGCCTCGGCTGTCTGAGTTGACTTCGACGACGGAGACATCGAGAACGGAACCCCCCCCATCGGTCGCGATAATGTCGGTATCGTCAACACTGGCGGGATCGAGGGTATAATCGCCGTGATAACTCACAGTCACGGTATAGGGTAGGGAACTTCCGTCGCGAGGGACGGCGTTCGGAGCCAGTAGGCTGACACTCGCAATGCTAGAGGGGGTCGAAGTGACCAGAGAGGAAATCATTGAGCGAACTCCTTGCTAGGATGGCACGAGTCTGGACGAGGTTCTGCCGTCGAACGGTGTCACTCACAAGAAAAGATTAAGTTGGCGTTACAAACCTAGAGAACCCTTGCGTATTTTTACTGAGGTCACCCTAAAACCGCCTCAGTGTTTTTACTGAAATTAGCTCCCTCGGCGAGAAGCCCCGCGCTCTACCCGTGCTTGGTGAGCGGCGGCCGGGATAGCCGAGCGGCAAGGTATAATGAACTTAGAAAGTGCCCAGAAAACTCTTCTGCGAATTGGCTCCTTCCGCCGACAACTGGAGTTGACCGACCCGTAGGCAATTGCCGCAAGTCCCCAACCTCCAAGGGGTCTCCCGAATTTGCAATGCTAGATGTAGCTCATACCTGTGGGATGCATCTCACTTTTGTAACAAGATGAGTCTGGGGTAGATTGGACTTCGACTTCGCTCAGCCCATATGCACCCTCCCCCTAAAGCTGTACCGACTCTCAAACCGTGCGATACCCTGAGTAAGGAAACCGACCGCACCGAAAGGAGAGGCAACCTTGAAAAGCGCACAACCCAACTCACCGAACATACAATCGATACTCATCGGCGTCATCCTGGCCGCGATCGCCCTCATCGGATTTAGTTCATTCGTCATCATTTCCCCCGGCGAAGCTGGCGTCATCAGCATTCTGGGGAAAGCCAGAGACGGCGCGTTACTCGAAGGCTTGCACTTCAAACCCCCCTTAATCTCGAAAGTCGATGTCTACGACGTGACGGTGCAGAAGTTTGAAGTTCCCGCCCAAAGCTCGACGAAAGACTTACAAGACTTAAAAGGACGCTTCGCGATTAACTTCCGACTCGATCCGGCTAAGGTGGTAGAGGTGCGACGCACTCAAGGCACCCTGGCCAACATCGTCTCGAAAGTCATCGCTCCCCAAACCCAAGAGGCGTTTAAAATCGCCGCAGCCAAACGCACCGCAGAAGAAAGTATCACCCAGCGCAGCGAACTGAAAAAGGATTTCGACATCGCTTTACAAAGCCGACTGGAGAAATACGACGTCATCGTTCTCGATACCAGTGTCGTGGATTTGAACTTCTCCACGGAGTTCGCCAAAGCCGTTGAAGAGAAGCAAATCGCCGAACAGCGAGCGCGACGGGCGGTTTACATTGCTCAAGAAGCCGAACAAGAAGCGCAAGCGGAAATCAACCGCGCCCGAGGGAAAGCAGAAGCGCAAAAACTGTTAGCGGAAACCCTGAAATCTCAAGGGGGACGCTTGGTGTTGCAGAAGGAGACGATTCAAGCCTGGCGCGAAGGCGGCGCACAAATGCCGAAAGTGCTAGTGTTGGGGGATGACTCTCCTGCGATTCCCTTCCTCTTCGATTTACAAGACGTGCAAGACGAAGCGATGTAAGTCGGAATTCAGTTCGAAACTCCTGTAGTTGTGACGACAGGCTTTCGATTTTGCTCTGGGTAGGGACGTTTTCGGTAACGTCCCTACGGTCGTTTTTTCACCGAAGTTTTTTCACTGAAACTGAGATGGCTGTTTGGAAATTCGCACTGGGATCGATCGCTGGGGTTCTTGTGGGAACCTCGCCGAGTTTGGCGCTTCCGGGTCAAACCGTCGAAGAAGTGCAAACTTGGATTCAAACCAATCCGCTGTTACCTCGGGGACTCGAGGGGAGTTTGCGCGTCAGTCGCAGTGATATTCCGGGTCAGCGGTTTACGTTTACCGCCTTGAAGACGTTACCGACAGACTCGAATTTGGTGGTGGGAGGACGCTACATCCGCAGCGAACGCCTGGAAGTTCTCGATTATGAAAATGGGGTGACGCGCGATCGCCTGGTTTCGACGTTGCGATCGATCTACGATCTCGATATCTATCGAGATTATCGAGATGCTGAGGTGGTGTACGACTACGTGAGTCCCGCCGGACGGGAGATGCAGGACGTTTATCGAGGGGTGTTGTTGAAGGGCGATCGCTTCGGCTATTGGATTGAAATTACCGAACGGGAGGGTATAGAACCCGTTATCGGTCACTTGGCGATCGTTCTGGCTGAAGATGTGGAAACTCTGGAAACGCAGTTGAGAAACCGTTAAGAAATTATCGAGACGGAAACAGAGCAATTCCAATTGACTTGCGGAAAGAATCACAGGCTTCCAGCCTGTACCACGCGGGGTTTGCCAGGTCTGGGATGTTGCAACTGATACGGAATCCGAATCTCAACGCTGAGCGGAGTCGAAGCGTTGAGTCCGAGCGGAGTCGAGGACTCAAATACTGGTTTTACTCAGTCAGACAAGCCCCTCTATCCCCCCAACCA
>NZ_KB235959.1:624551-637935 GCF_000332355.1 Baaleninema simplex PCC 7105 | reverse complement strand
ACGGCTTGCCCGCAACCTTACCGCCGCGATTCATCTACGCTTCAATCGGAGATTAGAAACGTAGGATTCTCGCGGTTCAGGCTAAATCCCCTTGTAGCGTACTGTGTTCTCCTTGGGGCATCGGCTTTTGAATAATTTTTCCGTCGAGATATTCGCTAGCGGGTTTGGTTTCGGGGAGTTCGAGAAACGCATCCAGCGTCAACGGTTTAGATGAAGTTCGTACCATGCAACAGCCTCAGCCTCGATCCTTAACAATACAGGTTCTGATTTTGGGCGATCGTTCGTTGGCGGTAAAGGTGTTTTACAATTTCAACCAATCGAAAATTTCTCCCGCCGTTAACTGCACGGCTGCGGCGAATTCGGGGACGGGTAAAACGGTTTCGGCGTCGTCGAACACCCGTACGACTCGGGCAGCATCGTAGACAAAGATACAGGATTCTTCAGGATCGAGCAGCCAACCCATTTCGCTTCCCTGGTTCAAACAGTGGAGCAGGTTACGAACGACCTTCGTTTGACCTTGCTTCGGCGAAAGAATTTCGATCGCCCAATCGGGAGAGAGATCGAACGCGTTGGCGACATCTCCGTTGCTATCTCTCGGAATTCGCGACGTGCGGAAAACGGCAATATCGGGAACGAGCGATCGCCCCCCAAAATTACAGCGTAACTCGGGAAAAGCTTGAGCCGTGCGATCGCTTTTAAACGTTGCCATTAACGAAAAACTCAACTCCCGCTGAAGGATGCTGTGCTTACCTTGGGGCATCGGCTTTTGAATAATTTTTCCGTCGAGATATTCGCTAGCGGGTTTGGTTTCGGGGAGTTCGAGAAACGCCTCCAGCGTCAACGGTTTAGATGAAGTTCGTACCATAGCAAAAACCCCTCGAACATCTCATACGGAATCGGAATTTCAAACAGCGGTTCGGCCGAACGCGACAAGCCCTTCTCTATCCTCCCAACCATCCCCCCAACCCCCCTTTCAAAGGGGGGCGAAGGGGGGATAGGGGGCTAAGGGGGGATGTGGTGAAACCCAGCTTATCGGAAAAGGATGGAGTACGATTTAGGATTGCTATAGCCAGCCCAACTGATACTCTACCAGACGTCAGGCTGTAGCTACGGTGGGGACGGTATCGATGCAGCATTGAATCAGTCCCTCGGTTCCGTTCGCTAACAATACCGGAACGCCGAATTCTCGTTCTAAATCGGCAACGGTTACGTCGTCGAGAAAGCGGGTTTCGCCGTGTTTCAACATCACTGTGGGTAACACGATCGCATCCCCTAAATCGCGATGTTTCAACCCTTGCAACAGATCTCGTCCGGTGAGAACTCCCGTGACGCTGATCTCCTGTCCCCAAAAGTCGCTATTGAGGGCGATCGTTTCCACCGTTAAGCCGTTGACGGCGTTGAGGCGATCGAGAATGGGGTCGAAAGCGGTTCGGACGGCGTTTCCGACAATCCACGTCAGGCGACGGGGGGGAGACACCGACGCCGGTAACAAGCGATCGCTATCTTCGGTAAAGCGATCGAGAAACAGGCGAATCGACCCCACGCCGTTGTCGATTTGTGGGTAATCTTCGTAATCGACGGTATCGGGAATCTCCATTCCGGCGATTAAAAACCACTCGTCGGCCAGCCATGCGAACGTCGAACCCAACTGACGGCGAAACTCCGCTTGCAAGGCGCGAACTTGCGCGATCGTGGCTTTAGCATCGTCTGGAGAAACGGGAACCAGTTCGTCTTCCGGGGGACGAAACCGCGTCAACCCCACGGGAACCACCGCCACCGAGGCCACGGCGGGAACTTCGCCGCCGCCGAATTTGGCTAAATCTTGTAAGGTGCGTTCTAGGTGAATTCCGTCGTTGATACCGGGACAGACGACGACCTGGGCGTGAATTTGCAAGCGGCGCTCCTGAAACCACTGCAATTGGTCTAAAATTAACCCGGCGCGAGAATTTTTCAACAGGCGCGATCGCACCTCCGGTTCCGTGGCGTGAACGGAGACGTACAGCGGCGACAGTCGCATTCGTTCGATGCGTTCCCACTCCGCTGGCGGTAAGTTCGTTAGCGTCAAATACGAACCGTAGAGGAAACTGAGGCGGTAATCGTCGTCTTTGAGATATAACGTATCGCGCATTCCCGGCGGTTTTTGGTCGATAAAACAAAAGGGACAGCGGTTGTTACACTGAATTAAGTTATCGAAGAGAGCCGACTCGAACTCCAGTCCCAAATCGTCGTCGTAGTCTTTTTCGATTTCGACGGTGTGGGTTTCTCCCGCCTCGTCGAGAACTTCTAAGGTGAGAAATTCATCGGCACAGAGAAACTGGTAATCGATCAGATCGCGAGGGGCAATTCCGTTAACGGATACCAAGCGATCGCCCGGTTGAAAGCCAATGTCTTCGGCGATCGAATGGGATAAAACATGAGTGACGAGGGCGGGACGGACGGTCGATCGAGACATGAAAGTTTCGAGATAAAATTAAGACTGCGATCGAAAACGATCGAAAAACGAGAACATACCCAGCTTCTCTTGAAACTGAGTATGTCCTTACTATAGATCGGCTTTTTTATGAAACGGTAGCCGACAGTATTTATCAGGTAAAGACGGTTTATCGCTCCGTCCTGAAATATCTTAGCGAACGGCCGCGAAAAAAGGCAACAGACAAAGGATAACTTTTTAAATGCCCTGTAACCGACGATAACGTGACGAAATGCAAGATGCTTTCGATACAATTTTACAGATCGATGTAAAAATTCCCCGACCTTACCCCGCAATCGAATGAGCCTGACGCCCGAACAACACCGCGCCGCCCACGCCCCCCACAGCGTCGCGATTACGGCTGGGGCGGGAACGGGGAAAACCTTCACCCTCGCCGAACGTTACCTGTACCATCTCCTCCAAGACGGGCTGTCGCCGTTGCAGGTGGTGGCGGTGACGTTTACGGAAAAAGCCGCGACAGAACTGCGATCGCGCATTCGCCGCCTCGCCCGACAGCAACAGCCTCGCACCCAACCGTCCAACGGCGACAGCACCTCCGAGACGGCGTTTAACGACGTTCTCGCCGAACTCGAAGCCGCCCCCATCAGCACCTTTCACAGCCTCGCCGCCCGCATCTGTCGCGAACATCCCGACGCGGCGGGAGTTCCGGCGGACTTTCGCATTCTCGACGAAATCGAAGCCCGACTTTGGCTCGAAGAAGCACTTTTAGAGGTACTCGATCGCCTCCCCGAAACCATCTACGAGAAACTACCCTATCGCCTGTTAAGAGCGGTTTTACCGCCGCTTCTCGACGATCCCATCTCAGTACGACGGGCGTTCCGTCACGGCGGCGAAGGCTGGCAAGAACTCGCCGACAACCTACGAAACCAAGCGTTTGAGGAATTGTTAAGCCATCCCGTTTGGCGAGACAGCGTGGAAGTCTTGCAACACTGCATCGGAACGGCGGGGGACAAAATGGAAACCCAGCGTCAAAACGCCTGTATCGCCATCGAACGCATTCAAGCCGGAGACAAAGACGCCCGCCATCTCGACAGTCTCGCCAGCATCGACTTGCGCGGCGGAAGTAAAAAAAACTGGGACACGGGAGAACTCGATCGCGTCAAAGCCGCCGTCAAACCCCTGCGAGAACTCGTCCGAAACGCCCTTCATACCGGATTCGTCAGCTTGCAAACCTGCGAACTCGACGATCGCCTCGCCGAGATTCTCCCTGCCCTCAAAGACGCTTTCGAGTATACCTGGGAAGACCTGATGCGACAAAAACGGCGATCGCGCCTGCTAACCTTCGCCGATTTAGAAGTCTGCGCCCTCAACGCCTTACGCCACGACAGCGTTCGACAGTTCTACCACCAACGGTTCAAAGCCTTTCTCGTCGACGAATTTCAAGATACGAACCCCGTCCAAGCTCAACTTCTCGACGCTTTAGCCTCAGAAGCGAAACTGACGATCGTTGGAGATGCCAAACAGTCCATTTACGGATTTCGACGGGCGGACGTTCGCGTCTTCGATCGCGTGCGCCATCAAATCGCCCAAGCAAACGGCGACGACGTACTGTTGAGTCTCTGTTTCCGCACCCACCATCCCCTGATCGATCGCGTCAACCGCATTTTTCAACCCCTCCTCGATCGTCTCCACCAAGATCTCGTCGCCCACCGCCAAGAACCCCCTCACGACGATCCCCATATCGAAGTTTGGACGCTCGATGCCCCCAAAGGGGTTAACAAAGCCCGAAAACGACGGGCGGAAGCCCAAAAACTCGCCGATCTCGTGACGCAGCTAGTGGCGGAGAAAACCCCCGTTCACGACAAAGAGAGCGATCGCCTGCGCCCCATCGACTACGGTGATATCGCCATCCTCGCCCGCACCTGGAGTCCGCTGCAAACTTACGCCGACGTTCTCGAATCCCGAGGTATTCCCGTCGCCCTCGCCGGGGGAGACAGCCTCCTCGACACCCGCGAAGCCAAAGACGCCTTCGCCCTGTTACGCTTTCTCGCCGACACCGACGACGATTTGGCGTTAGTGGCGGTGCTTCGCAGTCCCTTTTTCGCCGTCAGCGATCGCGCCTTACTGCAAATCGTCCTGACGACGCCGCCGCAACCGTCTGAGAAACCGCCGACGTGGTGGCAGCGATTGCAAACCGTAGATTGGGAGAGTCTCGACGACGTACCCCACCTCAACCCGGTGGAGGTGTTGCGAAAACTCCGAACCGCAAGTTTTCGAGAGGTTCCCTCGCGACTGTTGCAACTGGCCGATCGCTTGACAGGATATACGGCGATTTTGGCCAACCTTCCCAGTTCTACACGGCGAGAAGCCGACTGGCGGGGGTTTCGAGAACTGGTTCGCAAGTTGGAAACCGAACACCAGAGTTTGTACGGCGTAGTTCGAGGATTGTTGCGGTTGGTGGCGGCGGAGGTAAAAATTCCCCGACTTCCTCTCGATGCCAGTAACGCCGTGTCGTTGATGACGGTTCACAAGTCCAAGGGGTTAGAGTGGGCGGTGGTGTTCGTGGCGGACATGACTTCGAGTTCCCCGAGTCCTTCGTCGGTGGTGTCGTTCGATCCCGAGTACGGCGTGGCGGTGACGTTCGACGACGATTTCGAGATCTCGGGAAAACCAGTGTTACAAGTGTGGTTGCAGCGACTCCAGCAACAGCGGGAAGAGGCGGAAACCCTTCGATTGTCCTACGTGGCGCTGACGCGGGCGAGAGACCGCCTGATTTTGACGGCCTGCGATCGCTCTGGAGGCTATCTCGATCGTCTGTCTCCGGGTTTAGAAGCGGCGGAAATCCCCGTGCGAACTTGGGCGTTTCCCGAGAATTTGAATTTAGACGATCCCGAACTGCCCCGAATGCCTGAAGAAACCGCTCCCGCACTGCTCGGAACGGTTCCCTTGACGGCGGACGTGCTGTCGTTCGGGGCGTTGAGCGACTATGCCGTCTGCCCCAAACAGTTCGCCTACCGTCATTTATACGGCCATCCCGGTTTAGATGAAACTCTATTGATACAACAGCGGTGCGATCGCCTGGTTCGCAAAGCCATCGCGTACCACCTGCGCGACGCGGAAGCTTTGACGGCGATCGATCCCGATTTAGACGAGCGATCGTTGGCATTGGTGACAGACGCACTCACCCAGTTCGACACCCACGCCGTCTTTACCAAACTTCGCCAAATCCCGATGCGCGGCGAACTGCGATTTGCCTCGAACTTTGACGGTTTAGCCCTGCGCGGAACGGTTATCGAACTCGGGGACGATGGCGTTCTCGACGTGCGAATCCGACTCGATCCCTGCCTCGGTGTCGATGGCATCGTCGGAACCGAGTGCCGTCGCTTAGAACTGTTAGCTGTGGCGCGAAAACTCCACAAATCCCGGGCCATTTTAGCCGACCTGCGACATGAAAAACTGTACTCGTGGAACGTCGCAGAAATACAAAAGGAAGACGAAGAGATGTTGGCGTCGATCGTGACAGATGTGCGATCGGGCCGTATCGCCGCGACCCCCGAAGCTGAAAAATGCCAGCGTTGCGTGTATTTTGCCATGTGCGACGAACGCTGGGATTGAATCGCCGCTAAAGTCGTCACGACGCGAGCTTGCAGCCTCTAGCAGAGGGCGATCGATCCGCGATCGCCAACACTACTACGTTGACAGCCGCGAAAGAGTCCTCAGTTCGGGAATTTCCCCTCTCAAATTGCCCAGAATTGAGAGCGAACCCCCTGAAAGAAGAAGTAGGGGCAATGTGAAAACTCGACTCCATTTCCCCCGTTGGAGCAGCGTTTGGAACTTCCGAAACATGAGGACTCTCGTAATATTCCGTATCCCGCCGACCGGATACCGGCTCGGCACGTTGGCAATGGCGATCGCGATATTCGGGTTTGCTATTTCCCAAGTGGGGTTTTTCCATCTTCTTGGCGATCGCGACGCGTCAGACTCAAACGACGCTGATACTGTGTTAATGGCAGGAAGAGGCGAAGAATCAGACAAATGTGAATGGTTGGGAAACTGCGACGATTGACCCTGCAACCTTGCAGCAACATCGCTTATCTACTTCACCACAGAGACACAGAGGACACAGAGGCTTTTTTTACAGCGAACCGTCAACAGTGAAGACAGCCCCTTGTCCCCTTGTCTCCCCCTCTCCCCTGTTCCCCCTCTCTCCTGCTCCCATGTTCCCGTCTCCCGATATCGCCACGGTTTACCGAGCCTGTAACCCCAGTCAAACTTTAAACGTCAACCATCCCGACGAACGGGCGTATTACATTAACTTAGCGGCCGCTCGAGGGGGGGACATTACGGGCGAACTCGACGCCAACATTACGCTATTTTCTCCGAACGAACCCACTTGTCAACTCTTGGCCGGCCATATCGGCTGTGGGAAATCGACGGAACTGCGGCGGTTGCAAGCGAGTTTGCAAGATCGAGGATTTTACGTCATTTATTTTGAGTCGTCTCAGGATCTCGATATGGCCGATCTCGATGTGGGGGATATTTTACTGGCGATCGCCCGTCAGGTCAGCGAAAATCTCGTTGAAGTGTCCGACGCCTGCACCTCGGGAACGCTAGTGGCGATGTTGGAAAAAGCCGATCGATTACTGACGACGGAAATTCCGGCTGTCGAAACGGACGGTGCATCGGGGTCTCTGCGTTCTCAACTGCGGCGGTTGAGCCAGAAAACCCACGGACGCCCGGATTTGCGCGGACAACTGCGTCAATATCTCGAACCTCGCATTCAAACGTTTCTCGACGCTCTCAATCGGGAACTGCTCGAACCGGCGATCGCGGTGTTACGACAACAGGGAAAACAGGGATTAGTTATTGCGATCGACAATCTCGATCGCATTGAAATGACTCAAAAACCCTGGGGGCGATCGCAACCGGAATATTTGTTTGTCGATCGCGGCGATCGCTTATCTAAACTTAGTTGTCACGTCGTCTATACGATTCCTCTGAGCTTGCTATTTTCTCGGGAACTCAGCCGGTTGACCCTCGCGTTCGGGATCGATCCTAAAGTGTTACCGATGGTGTCTGTCAAACGACGCGACGGACGGCGTTTCGCTCCCGGTTTGTCTTTGTTGCGTCAGATGGTGTTAGCGAGAGCGTTTCCCCAACAGTCACCCCAGGAGCGTTTGACGCTGGTTCCCAAACTGTTCGATCGCCCCCAAACCCTCGATCTCCTCTGCTACGCCAGCGGGGGTCACGTCCGCAATCTCTTGCGGTTGCTGCATCACCAAATTGAGAAAGAACGAGCCTTTCCCCTCTCTCGAGAGAGTTTAGACGCCGCGATGCGAGAACGTCGCGATCGCCTGTTCTTGTCGATTACTCCTGAAGAACGAACGTTATTGAAACGAGTCGCCCGCGAAAAACGCATCGACAACAACGACGCCTATCGTACTCTCGTCCGCAGTATGTTCGTCTTCGAGTACCGCGACGATGACGGCTCCTGGTTCGATATCAACCCGCTTTTACAGTGAGGACCGTTAACAGATAATCGTTTCGCCTCATCATCCCTATCTGCTGGGGACTTCGGGAATTATTGACAATAATTGACAATAGCAAAGAGGATCGCTATACTGCCTTTGACATTTTAATTGAAATATATTCCCAATAAAATGAAACGAAGAAATTTGCTTCAGGCGGCGACTGTAGGGGTGTCGGGAACTCTGGCGCTGACCGTTTTATCGCGGCGAGGCATCGCGCAAGACCCCACTATAGCGAGCGATCCCTACGCCGATCGCGTCGATGAAGGCTTAACATATTTCAAAAGACTAGCAGTCGAACAACTCGATTTAGCCGAGCAATTACTAGAAGCTATTCGCAGCAACGATCTCGAGCGAGCGCGTACCGCCTACGTGCGATCGCGCCCTCCCTACGAACAAATTGAAGTTCTCGCCGCCAGTTTCGAGCAAACGGACAGTGACATCGATGCGCGTCCTTACTCCTTTGACGGTGGCGAACTCGATCCGGAATTCATCAGCATTCACAAAATCGAGGCATTGATTTTCCGAGACGGAGATCTTCGCGCAGCCCTCCCTTACGCCGAAGGACTCATCGAAAGTGTAAACACCCTCATCGGAGATCTCGATCGCCGGGAAAACTTCAGCAGCCAAAAGCATTTTGAAGGATGTATCGCCTTGGCGACGGAAGTGGCGGCCAAAAAAATCTCCAGCGAAGAAGAAACTTGGTCCGATCGCAGCTTGATGATTTTCCGCCAAAACTGGAACGGGATTTACAGCCAGTTTCAGCCGTTTGTGTCGGTACTCAACGAGAACACGGCTAACGCCGTTCGCCAAGCCTACGAAGCCGCCCAACAGGTTATCGAACCTTATTTTCAGCGGAATGCGATCGGCGGAGAACCTTACAGCAGCATTAACCCACGAGTTCGGGGACAAATCGTGCGAGCCAGTTATACCTTGCGCGATCGCCTGCTAGACGCCGCCGCAGAGCTGCAACTGGCTTGATTTTCTTCCAACCGTCACGTCCGCAGTCGCCAAGAGGTGAGGAGCGTTACAGAGAAAAGAACCCAGCATTTTCGAGATAGCACAGTTCTATAGAAGTTCTAACCTCCTCATCTCATCATCCCCACCTCTGGCGTGTACCGCGATACAGCACAATTTCCCGAGGCGATCGAGAATAGTGAATTAGCTCGATCGCCCTCTTCCGTCGAGGCGAAACGTCGATCGAGTTGTTAGCTCACGCTCGATCGCCACCATGAAACCCCGAATTATCGTTTGTGGATTGGGTCGCACGGGATACAAAATCTTTTGCCTGTTGCAACATCAAGGAATTCCCGTTGTAGGAATCGGTCGGACGCCCCTACCGAACAACCCCGAAAATATCGTCGTCGGCGATTTGCGATCGACCTCGACGCTGCTGGCCGCAGGCGTGCAGAACGCTCAAACCTTGATTCTCGCTAGTGCTGATGAAGCTCTCAACCTAGCGGTATTGGTGCAAGCTCGCCTCATCAACCCCAAGATTCGCATCATCAACCGCCTGTTCAACCACCGCCTCGGCGAACGTCTCGATAACACCCTCGTCGATCATGCGAGTCTCAGCGTATCCGCCCTCGCCGCTCCGATTTTTGCCTTCGCCGCCTTCGGAAGTCGAGCCATCGGACACCTGAAACTGTTTCGTCAAACCTGGTTCATTCACGAAGAATACATCCACGACTTACATCCTTGGAAAGATCGCAGTCTCGACGAACTCTGGGACGATCGCTCGCGGATGTTGATTTACTACCTCTCGGCTAGCGATCGCGTCGATCTCGTTTCCGGTGTCGTCAACCGACAGCCGCTGCAAGTGGGCGATCGTCTCATCGTCGCCACCAAACCCACCGTTCGGCTCGATCGCAAATCCCTATTCGATCGCCTCTCGAGTTTCCTGAGCTGGCTCAAAACCCTCCGCCAACAAATTCAATCCACCGTCGCCGTGACGTTAGTTCTTCTAGCGACCATTTTTATCGCTACAGTGACGTATACGGCCATTAACCTCGAAACCTCCTTCATCGATGCCCTGTACTTCTCCGTCGGCATGATTACAGGAGCCGGAGGTAACGAAGAAGTCGCCGAAGCCGCTCCCGACGCCATCAAACTCTTCACCGCCATCATGATGCTCCTCGGAGCGGGGGTTATCGGTATCGCCTACGCCCTCCTCAACGACTGGGTTCTCGGGACTCGCTTCCGTCAACTGTGGTACGCGACCCCCGTTCCCGACAAAAATCACTACATCGTCTGTGGCTTAGGGGGAATGGGCATCCAAATCGCGAAATACCTGCAAGAGAACGGTTACGACGTGGTCGTCGTCGAACGCGATCCCAACGGCCGCTTTCTCAGTACCGCCCACAGCCTCAAACTCCCAGTCGTCAACGGCGACGCCACGCTCTCAGACTGTCTCGAATCGGCCAACGTCCACCGCTGTAACGCTCTGTTTGCCGTCACCAGCGACGACATGACTAACTTGGAAATCGGCCTCACTGCCAAAGGTCTCGAGCCGGGGTTGCGGGTGGTGGTTCGAGACAGCGACTCGAATTTTGCCATTATGGTACAGCAGGTGTTCGAGTTCGATGCGGTTCTCAGTCCCACGGAACTGGCAGCCCCCTCCTTTGCGGCGGCGGCGTTGGGGGGTCAGATTTTCGGCAACGGCATGACGGCAGGGAGTCTGTGGATTGCTCTGTCTGCGACGATTACGCCGGAACATCCCTTTTGGGGACAGCGAGTGAAGATGGCAGCGTCGAAGGGGGATTTTGTCCCGTTGTACGCGGAAACCCAAGGAAAAACCGTTCACGGATGGGAGTTGTTAGATCTCGAGTTGCGGGTGGGAGACGTTTTGTATTTGACGATTCCCGCCACTCGTTTAGAGCAGTTGTGGCGAACCACGCCAAGTCTGGAGCCGAACGGGACGATTTCGCCGTTCAAGAGTCAGAGTAAGAGCCATTGAGGGCAATTTCCATGGAAACGTGGGGAATTCCCGCTTCCTCGAAGGGGTCGCCGTGGATTTGAAAGCCGAGTCGGGCGTACAGTGGGGTGATGTAGGCTTGGGCGTTGAGGACGACGCGGTTCGTTCCCTGTTGTTGGAAGGAGTCGAGGGCGTATTGTATCAGTTGGCGTCCGATTCCCCGTCGCCGCATTTCGGGGAGAACGGCTAAGCGTTCGATTTTACCGGTGTGGGGGGCGATCGCTCTCAGCCGAGCGGTTCCGACTGGCGTCTTTTTCCACCAGGCGAGGAGATGAGTGGCGGCGTCGTCGAGACCGTCGAATTCTAGTTCGGGGGCGATGTTTTGTTCGAGTTGAAATACTTGGGTTCGGATATGGCGGATAATTTCAGCGCGATCGCGATAACGAACGGTTTCGATCGATAGCATAATAGCAATACAAAACGACAAAGAAAGGTGAAACTTTTATCCCGATCCTTGCAGTTTACAGTCTACACTAAATCCCGATCGCAGTACGATTTTCGAGCTAACGAATGCTATTGCTTGAGTTGCGAACGGATGTCACAGTTGACATTTTAAAAGTATAAATTTACGATTCTGTTGACCATGAAACAATATTTTTTATTTCTATTAAAGATTTTAAAGCTTTCACAAAAAAACATATTTGATATCTTTGAGGTTTTCACAATTCTGATAATTTGATCGCAATACAGTCAATAATATTTTTGGGAATTATTGAAAGCCTCAATATATTTATCGTATTAGCAAAAAACTTCTATTGCATTCACTATTTTTAAGCCGAAATGATATTTTTTATCCTTCAAAATTCTACTTAATTTGTAGAAAAGCTCAAACCTCACAAAATAAAATACTAAATTTACGAAATTTTCTATATCTGAAATTTTGAAAATGATTTAGAATCATTATTTTGGTTTTTCAACGCAGCGGACGCGAACGACGACGCCATGGGACGAGACGCAGTTTCAATCCCTAGAAGGGATTTTTGGGTTTTTCAACTGAACTCCAAGACTTTCAAGAATGGGAGGCAGGTTTCAATCCCTAGAAGGGATTTTTGGGTTTTTCAACAAATCCGTCGCGTTCGGTGGATTGGGCAAAATCCTGTTTCAATCCCTAGAAGGGATTTTTGGGTTTTTCAACCAGATACATGGCAAGCGTATTCCGATGCAAGGCGTTTCAATCCCTAGAAGGGATTTTTGGGTTTTTCAACATCATACCAAAGCAATAAGAAGAAAATCGCAGAAGTTTCAATCCCTAGAAGGGATTTTTGGGTTTTTCAACTCCCCAGTCTATATCGTCGTCCTCGGGGGCGATCGCGTTTCAATCCCTAGAAGGGATTTTTGGGTTTTTCAACGTGACGCCAGTGTTGTCGGTGTTGCGGGAACTCATCGTTTCAATCCCTAGAAGGGATTTTTGGGTTTTTCAACGAGTTCGACGATCGAACCTGCGGGGTTCCCTGCAACAGTTTCAATCCCTAGAAGGGATTTTTGGGTTTTTCAACAGGGGGAAAAATGCGAAATAGACACCTATATCCACAGGTTTCAATCCCTAGAAGGGATTTTTGGGTTTTTCAACTTTGGATATATCTGGAGGCTTGTGGCTTTTATAAGTTAATGAGTTTCAATCCCTAGAAGGGATTTTTGGGTTTTTCAACTAGAGATTGCGAAGAAATGTCTAATTGAATTGCAGGAGTTTCAATCCCTAGAAGGGATTTTTGGGTTTTTCAACCTGATCGTGGTAGTCATAGCGGGACTTAAACGGTAAAAAAGGTAAAATAAAAGCAAAACCCTTGACTGACAAGGATTTAAGGTGGAGAGTGTCCCCATGAGAGAGACCACCCCAGCCGCTATGCCACCCTGCTTTGAGAAGTGGTGCAAGCGTTTCGACCCCGACTTCAAAACCCAAGCACAAAAAAAGGGGTTTAGACACTATTTGGGAGGATTACTCGGGGAAAGCCAGCGAAAAAACATAACTCAGATGGCAAACGACTCGGTGGGAGTGGTTTACAACCGCTTACATCATTTTATAACGGAATCCCCTTGGGAGGAGAAGCGTATTAACGAACGTCGTTTAAAGGTGGTGGACTCCTGCCATCAAACCCGAGTGGGTCGGGGATTTGCCTTGCTGCTCGATGATACAGGACATCGAAAAAGCGGCAACTTCACCGCAGGTGTGGGAAGACAGTACATCGGAGAAATCGGCAAGCTCGACAACGGAATCGTGGCGGTAACGACCCATCTCTATGATGGCAAAAAAAAATTTGCCTCTGGATGTAGAAATCTATCAGCCAGCCAGTTCCTTACCCTCAGGCAAGAAAGATCCCTCTTTCAAAAAGAAACCCGAAATCGCCTTAGAATTAATTGACCGGAGTTTAAAGAGAGGGTATCGACCGGGAATCGTCCTCATGGAGGGTCTTCGCAAAACAAGGTGATAAGAAAAACTTATTAAGTAAAGCA
>NZ_KB235959.1:623212-624451 GCF_000332355.1 Baaleninema simplex PCC 7105 | reverse complement strand
GGACAGCCATGTCTTTTCGTTTTGTGGCATGGCTGAACGAGAATCGAGACCTGTTTGCCGCTCACAAAGCGCGTTTTGGCTTGGTTTGGGCTTGAAATTTGTTTAAGTACCGATAGGAGCTATAGGCAGCCGTTTCAATCCCTAGAAGGGATTTTTGGGTTTTTCAACTCCCCGCCACCAGCCCGCAATTTCGCACTCCCGTTTCAATCCCTAGAAGGGATTTTTGGGTTTTTCAACAGAGAAAACGAGGCGCGAGCGAGTCCAACGCAGTATCGACTGGCAAGTTTCAATCCCTAGAAGGGATTTTTGGGTTTTTCAACTCGAACATACTGACGAGACAACGGCGAAAGAGGTAGATTTCAAGTTTCAATCCCTAGAAGGGATTTTTGGGTTTTTCAACCCGAAATGCAGTTAGCAATGTTACGGGATGCAGGGGTTTCAATCCCTAGAAGGGATTTTTGGGTTTTTCAACCTGGGGTGTCGTGTTGCGAAGAACGGTGGTAACAGTTTCAATCCCTAGAAGGGATTTTTGGGTTTTTCAACAAAACCAACAATCGAACCAGGAACCGTATATTTTCTTGGGTTTCAATCCCTAGAAGGGATTTTTGGGTTTTTCAACGTAGACTGTGACGGATACACTCTTATCCTCTGAGTTCCGTTTCAATCCCTAGAAGGGATTTTTGGGTTTTTCAACACTGGAGCCGAGTTACAAGGCAGAGATCGGCTTAAGTTTCAATCCCTAGAAGGGATTTTTGGGTTTTTCAACATGAACGAACATTTACAAAGGTATACGCGGGTGTATCTCACTTTTGTAAAAATATGAGTCTGGGGTAGGTTGGACTTCGGCAACGCTGCCGTCCAGGGGGGTAGCGATCGCGAAACCCAAAAACAGATCGATTCAGTGCAGAGACTCCGATCTGATAAATTTGCATTTTTGAGATGCACCCGGTATACGCAATGTCTTTACTGTTTCAATCCCTAGCGGTACTTAAACAAATTTCAAGCCCAAACCAAGCCAAAACGCGCTTTGTGAGCGGCAAACAGGTCTCGATTCTCGTTCAGCCATGCCACAAAACGAAAAGACATGGCTGTCCGAAAAGCCTCTAAAGCATCTACAAAAGTTTCCAAAGGTTGGTTCGCCCACTTCCTTCGTAAACCGCCCGTCAACTTATGCCAAAGGATAAAAAGTGTAGGCACAAAATACCAAAATTAAATGCCGCTGTAAACTCTTCAAACCTC
>NZ_KB235959.1:617575-623112 GCF_000332355.1 Baaleninema simplex PCC 7105 | reverse complement strand
GCCATGCCACAAAACGAAAAGACATGGCTGTCCGAAAAGCCTCTAAAGCATCTACAAAAGTTTCCAAAGGTTGGTTCGCCCACTTCCTTCGTAAACCGCCCGTCAACTTATGCCAAAGGATAAAAGTGTAGGCACAAAATACCAAAATTAAATGCCGCTGTAAACTCTTCAAACCTCTCGCCTGGCATTCCCTCCAACCCAACCATCCTTTGGCTTCCCGATAGAAGACTTCTACCCAGTTTCGCCCTGAGTAAGTGTTCACGACCCATTCGGCAGTCACTTTTTCGGAGTCTTCATTCGTAGATAAAATAATCAATTTCTGTCGCGTCCGCATAAGAACTTGCATTCATGACGATAGCAAAGGTTCTTTCTCCTTGTAGACGTGACAGCTCTGCCGTACCCGTCGCCACCCACAGGGTTTTTGGGCTTGTTTGAATTTAGAGAAACTGACGTAAAGTCCTCTTCTGGTAAGCTTTTGGCATATTCATCAAGGCGAATCTTTTGCCAATTTTCTCCCGATTGATTCAGCCAGATTTTCCGATTTTTGGCGACGGCTCCTAGATACTTCAGTCGGCGAGATTCGAGTCCCTTTAAAAAATTTGTGTTGTTACCATAGCCGGCATCCATGAGGACGATTCCCGGTCGATACCCTCTCTTTAAACTCCGGTCAATTAATTCTAAGGCGATTTCGGGTTTCTTTTTGAAAGTAGGGATCTTTCTTGCCTGAGGGTAAGGAACTGGCTGGCTGATAGATTTCTACATCCAGAGGCAAATTTTTTTGCCTATCATAGAGATGGGTCGTTACCGCCACGATTCCGTTGTCGAGCTTGCCGATTTCTCCGATGTACTGTCTTCCCACACCTGCGGTGAAGTTGCCGCTTTTTCGATTGTCCTGTATCATCGAGCAGCAAGGCAAATCCCCGACCCACTCGGGTTTGATGGCAGGAGTCCACCACCTTTAAACGACGTTCGTTAATACGCTTCTCCTCCCAAGGGGATTCCGTTGACGTAACCGAGGATGTCGGGACGGCATTGGTGGGTTTGCCCCTGTATCGAGAGTTCGCGAACGGCGAGGAATTCGTTGTTTTGGGGGTTGTCGTAGTCGATGAGGCGCAGGCGGTGCGTTTCGGTGTGTTCGCGGTAGCGGTGCGTAGCACTATCGCGCTCGTCGGTGTATTTAACGGAAATGCCGTCGCGGATGAGTTTGTATTTTTCCTGGTTGTGCTGGCGGGTGGTTTTGGTGACGCTGGCTTGTTCGAGTCGATCGATCGCGTCGGTATAGGCGCTGTCGGGATGTCCGGGGTTGAGGTGTTTTAGGGCGCTGTAGAGACTGCGTTTGAGGAGGATTTCTGTGTTGTCGGTGCGTCCCAGGAGGCTATCGCGTCCGAAATCTTCTTCGTCGTAGGCAAAGATCGGTTTCCAGCCGAGAGTGTGGAGTTTTTCGGCGGTGGTTCGTTGAACGAGGATGTCTTCGGAGTATTCGGCGCTCATGGTTTTGGGGACAGTTGGGTTAAACGTAAGGCTGAAGACTGCGGACAAGCTGGGGTAACGCGACGGTGGCAGTATCCCAAACTAGCTGGAGATCGACGCGATCGTATTGATGAATCATGATGTTTCTCATGCCGACGATTTGCTTCCAAGGAACCGTAGCGATCGCGTCGCGGGCTTCTTGTGACAGTCGAGTGGCGGCTTCGCCGACGATTTCGATGCGCCGCACGATCGCGTCTTGAAGCATTCGATCTCGCTCGAAATCCGCCTGGGTTTTGCCGTTGAGGTAATCGGCGGCGAGATTAGCTGAATTGATAATGTCGCGTAACGACTGGCGATCGCGATCGGTCATGGTTGGCGATAGAGCAGTTGGGCAGATTCGAGGATGGCGGCGCGGCGAAGGGGGTTGTCGCTTTGTTCGATCGCGCGTTTGCTGGCGAGATCGACGGGGCGATCGAACAGTTGCGCGAAATCTTCGTGCATTTGCGCGAAGTCTAGGAGCGTCCAACGACTGCGATCGTCCCAGGTGACGAGGAGATCGATGTCGCTGTCGGGGCGGAAGTCGTCGCGAAGGACGGAACCGAAGAGTTCCAGTTTCGTAATCTGCCAGCGATCGCACAGTTCGGTGAGTTTTTGGCGATCGATCGTGAGGTTGGGACGTAGGGCGATCGTGGTTTGGGAGAGGTCGAGGTTGGGATTGGTGGGTGTCATACTTCGAGCGAGCCGCTCGTCAAGCGGGGGAGCAGGGTATCTCGAGCTTCTTTATTATTTTGGGTTTTGTCGCCTCAAATTAAAAATTTGTTGCATATTCTGACTTGCAAATCTATCGATTTCGCCTGTATCGATGCACCGAGGGGGAAACGGGTTAGAGGCGATCGCAGGCTCTGGGGGGTTGACCGGACGTTGAGCCTGAGTTTCCCTGGGAGTTTCGGCGGCGGTGAGGGAGGGCGCTCGAGAAGACTTATCTAGAATTTAGCAATGTTATCGTCATCACTTTGACTGAAGTTTAGAGAGTTACGCCGCTTATCTTTTGGAGTTGCTGAAGGATCTTTAGATTTGTCATTTGATGCGTTAGAATTTTTCGGTTTTTGGGAATTATAATCTTTCTGTTTTTTTTGGTTTTTGCTCATATTCTTTACAGAATAGGAATCAAGGAGGCAAGTAAAAGGTTGAGTGTAGCGCTAATCGCAGCAGCAGACAAACTGATTAGAGAGTATTTCACATATTTTGCTTTGTCGTCTCTCAATCTATCAAATTCATCAAGCTCTTCGAGCCAAGTATATATGATTTCGAGCTTAATATATTGTGTTGTTTTACATTTATTTCGTAGCTCTATAAGTCTTGAAGGTGACGTTTCGTTGTTGTATTTCTTAGGAATAAATCCTACAAAAGCAAAGATAATTGCTATAATGAGGCAAATGCAAACTAATATTTTTAAAAAAATCAAAGAATAACAAGTATACGAAATAGCTTCTTCGGTAAATGGCTTGATAGGAAGTGTTTTGATTAAAAGTAAATAAGTGCCACTCAATGCAATAATAGAGGCCAGTTTAGTGTCGGAGCTGCGAAGACTGTTTTCGTTAGATTCAATGGATCTTTTGATATAATCATAGATGAACGAAATTCGTTCTTTGTCTTCATCTGACTCAATATCTGGAATTATCATGGCTGAAAATAAAAAATCTAAAGAACCCAAAGAGCAACCCCAAAAAACTTCAAGTAAAGAACCTCAATCCACACCCAAAAGTCAGCGTCGATTTTCTCGAAATGACAGCAACGACTTTTCTAAATCTAACGATTAGCACAAATCTCGTTTAAACCCAAATATGCCGATCTCCTACTCAATCTTATAAAATTTTAAAACGCCGTAGTACTTGATAGCCTTAACAGCGATATTTTTGGTTTGAGTGCGGCGATCGCACCGCGATCGGATTTCAAACGTGTTTAGAGTTTGTATAGTTTCTGTTTGGTATTTTAGTTTTATTTTTATTCCCAAAAACGTTTTCCCATCAGTTTTGCTGCATAAGCCAAAACAATGACGACCGCAAATACAGAAATAATTCCAGTGATGATATCAAGCTGAGTATGAATTTTTTTATCTAGAACCTGTAAAGGTTCGGATGTTGGATTGGGTTGTTCTTCAATGGCTTTCATGTTGATTCCACGTTGTAAAATTGCAAAAATTCGTTACTCATCGCCCTACACTACGGTATCGTCAGAACGGTAGAGATGCTGCTGGAACGAGACGAACAGATTGCGAATCGTCGCAACCTCGCCCAGTTCCCGAACGGCATCGCTGACGCTGTGATATTTCAACTCCAGCAGTTGCGGTAACTTGCTGTTGCTGAGTTCGCCGACGCCTTCTTTGACGTATTGGTCGAGAACGAAGTCGAGAAACTCTTGTTGTTTTCCCGTATAGCGGGAGAAAATCAGCCCCTTGTGGGCGATGACACGCTCTCGACGACTGACCGGCTTTTGAGCGTAAGCAATATAGGCGAGTACGTCGTACAGGTAGCTGTTTTGGGCGTCTACGATGCGGGCGACTTCGGCGAGTTGTTCGTCGCCGTAGCCTTTCTCGGCTAAACCCGTTAACAGGCTGGTTCGGGTGTCGGGACGACTCCAGATTTCCTGTAATTCCGCTTCGTTCTCAAACAACTCGGGGAGTTCTCCAAACAGGCTTTTGATAAATTCTGCCGCCGACATGGGTGTGCCGTCAGGACTCCAAAACCGGGTGGTGGCGGTGTGGCTGAGGGTGCGTTCTTTCCCGTCTGCGAGGGTGATGACGATTTTCTCGGGACGCGATCGCCTCTCGTTTGTCTCTTCGCTGTCGGTGGGGCGATCGCTCTCCTCAGACGATCGCCGTTCGCGAGGTGCGATCGGTGTGGGGTCTTCGGGTTCGCCGTCCCACTCCGGATCGTTGAAGTTGCGGTAGGCTTCGACGAAATCGTAAATGGTGAAGTAGTCTTTCCCCTCAAACAACCGCGTCCCGCGACCGATAATCTGTTTGAATTCGACGATGGAGTTGATGGGACGCAGTAAGACGATGTTACGGACGTTACGGGCATCGACGCCGGTGGAGAGTTTTTGAGAGGTGGTGAGAATGGTGGGGATGGTTTTCTCGTTGTCTTGGAAGTGTTTCAGGTGTTGGTCGCCGAGTTGGCCTTCGTCGGCGGTGACGCGGACGCAGTAATTCGGATCGGGGATGACTTTCATCTGGTTGATGAGGTCGCGCACTACGAGAGCGTGGTCTTGTTTGGCGCAAAACACCAGGGTTTTTTCCCGTGGGTCGATCGCTTCCATAAACACCTTGACGCGGTAGGCTTCCCGTTGTGGGATTTCGATGGTGCGGTTGAAGTCAGATTCGACGTAGGTGCGATCGCGATCGATCTCTCCGGCGAGAACGGTGTCGTCATCGTCGTAGGTGTACTCGTCGAGGTCGGTTTCAAACTGTTTGACTTTGAACGGCGTCAGGAAACCGTCGTTGATGCCGTCTTTGAGGGCGTAGGTGTAGACGGGTTCGCCGAAGTAGGCGTAGGTGTCGGTGTTGTTGGTGCGTTTGGGCGTCGCGGTTAAGCCCAGTTGGACGGCGGGGGAGAAGTATTCGAGAATTCCCCGCCAGGTGCTTTCGTCGCTGGCCCCGCCTCGGTGACATTCATCGATGACGATGAAATCGAAGAAGTCTGGGGGATACTCGCCGAAACTGGGGGCGGGGTTGCCGTCGTCGTCGGTTCCCGACATGAAGGTTTGAAAGATGGTGAAAAAGAGACTGCCGTTTTTGGGAACTCTGCCCTTTTTGCGAATCGAGTCGGGGTCGATGCGAACCAGGGCATCGTCGGGAAAGGCGTTAAAGGCGTTAACGGGACTTAAACGGTAAAAAAGGTAAAATAAAAGCAAAACCCTTGACTGACAAGGATTTAAGGTGGAGAGTGTCCCCATGAGAGAGACCACCCCAGCCGCTATGCCACCCTGCTTTGAGAAGTGGTGCAAGCGTTTCGACCCCGACTTCAAAACCCAAGCACAAAAAAGGGGATTTAGACACTATTTGGGAG
>NZ_KB235959.1:611626-617475 GCF_000332355.1 Baaleninema simplex PCC 7105 | reverse complement strand
GAGAGGGGGAGAGGGGGAGAAAGGGAGAGGGGGAGAAAGGGAGAGGGGGAGAGGGGGAGAAAGGGAAAGGGGGAGAGGGGGAGAAAGGGAGAGGGGGAGAAAGGGAGAGGGGGAGAAGGTTGCAGGTTACTCGTTGTCGTGCAGTTTATTATACGGTCGAAATTCGCGTTTTACTACTCGCTTTTTATCTCAAGAAACGGTTTTTAAAAGTAGCGATCGCATCGGGTGCATCTCACTTTTGCAAAAACATCAGTTTTGGGTGGAAAAATTCCCAATTAGCACTTCCGGTATAAGATCCCCGGCATCTTGGAGATGCCGGGGATCTGGAAATTGAGTGCGCCCAATTCGATAAATTTACATTTTTGAGATGTACCCCTGTCACGTCTACAAGGAGAAAGAACCTTTGCTATCGTCATGAATGCAAGTTCTTATGCGGACGCGACAGAAATTGATTATTTTATCACGAATGAAGACTCCGAAAAAGTGACTGCCGAATGGGTCGTGAACACTTACTCAGGGCGAAACTGGGTAGAAGTCTTCTATCGGGAAGCCAAAGGATGGTTGGGTTGGAGGGAATGCCAGGCGAGAGGTTTGAAGAGTTTACAGCGGCATTTAATTTTGGTATTTTGTGCCTACACTTTTATCCTTTGGCATAAGTTGACGGGCGGTTTACGAAGGAAGTGGGCGAACCAACCTTTGGAAACTTTTGTAGATGCTTTAGAGGCTTTTCGGACAGCCATGTCTTTTCGTTTTGTGGCATGGCTGAACGAGAATCGAGACCTGTTTGCCGCTCACAAAGCGCGTTTTGGCTTGGTTTGGGCTTGAAATTTGTTTAAGTACCGTTAAAGGCTTGGTTGGCGAGGATGTTGCGATCGGCCAGGAACAGAATTCGAGGGCGACGAGTCGGCTGGCGGCTGAGGTTCCAGCGGCTTTGAAAGAGTTTCCAGGCGATTTGAAAGGCGATGAAGGTTTTTCCGGTTCCCGTGGCTAGGGTCAACAGGATGCGATCGCGCCCGGCTGCGATGGCGTCTAAGGCTTTGGCGATGGCGTTGTGCTGGTAGTAACGAGCTTCCCAAGTGCCGCTTTTGTCCTCGAAGGGGACATCGGCGAAGCGATCGCGCCAGTTATTGGGGTGCGGGTAGGTCATTGCCCAGAGTTCATCGGGGCTAGGATAACGTTTGACCTCTCCCTCCGCGCCAGTGTGCATATCGATACGATAGAGGCGATCGCCGTTGGTGGAGTAGGCGTGGCGGACTTGAAGGCGTTCGGCGTACTCTTTCGCCTGTTGAACGCCTTGCGTGTAGTTTGACACTCCCACGAATAGAATTCGTGGGATTCTTGGCTCAACGATCTGGCTTACACATTTGCCTCGGAAGTCAAATGCCCAGAGGCCAATATCACGCCGGCGCGTTCGCCCCCATTTCAGAGAGCCTGTTTCGGTATGCCCTACCGTACAGTGGAGTGCCAAAAAATTGAGTCTCCGTGCTTGACGCTTAAAGTTTTTACCCACACGAGCTATTTTCCGCGCGGAACCGCCAAACTTCAGTAATCATCGGTTCTCACCTTTCGGTGCCAGGTTTTTTGTGAGGTTAGCTACCTGTACCTCAATCCGGATTTGAGCATCGAAGCTTAAAAGCTTCAACGCGTTCGTCCCACGCTTAAAAGACGTGGGCTTTGCTCCCTCTTCTGTAACTCGTCGGATTTGGCTTCGATGACGGCAAGTTTTCGGTTGCGATAGACCAGGACGTAATCGGCGTATTTGGGCTTACCTCGTCTCCCATTGCCAATGAGACGACCGGGGGCGATGAGTTCGCGGCGAACGCGACTCCCTTCGATGACACCCCATCCCGCTTCTTTGAGGGCGGGGTCGATAAGTTCGGCTCGGGTTTCGGCTTCGTTCACGGCAGTTCCTCCGGGTTGGCAAATCGTTTTTTAGCAGCGGCGATCGCTTGGCTGAGCTTGGCTTGTAGTACCGGTTTGGGAGGCAGCACCGTCAGATATTCGGCGACGTGGATGCCGCTTTTGTCCAGTTCCAACAGTTCGATTTGTTCGGGTTGCTTTCCGGCACAGAGGATAATGCCCAAGGGCAGAGCTTCATCGGGTTCGCGATCGTGCTTGGCAAGCCAGCGCAGGTAGAGTTCCATCTGACCTTTGTATTCGGCTTTGAAGCGTCCGAGTTTGAGGTCGATGGCAACGAGCCGTTTTAGCTTGCGGTTGTAAAACAGCAGGTCGATATAAAAATCGTCGTTGTCGATTTGCAGGCGTTTTTGACGCGCAACGAAGGTAAACCCCGCCCCCAGTTCGAGGAGGAACTGTTCGAGGTCGCGCAGGATGGCATCTTCGAGGTCGGTTTCGAGATAGCGATCGCGCAGTTGCAGGAAATCGAGGATGTAGGGGTCTTTCAGCAGCAAGTCGGGAGACACCCGATCGTCTTGGCTGAGGCGATCGAGTTCCTGGCGGATGGCGCGATCGGGTTTGCGAGAGAGAGCCGTGCGCTCGAACAGCATTGAGTCGATGCGCTCGTTGAGTTGCCGAACGCTCCAGCCTTCAAGTCGCGCGAGTTCGAGGTAAAAGTCCCGCTTTAGGAAATCGTCGATGCTGCTCAGCGTCCGAAAATGGCTCCAGCTCAATTGTGAACACACTGCGTTCACTTTTTCCCGGTCGGGGAAAGCTTCGGCAAAGCGAACGCAGTGCCACAGTTGCCGTTTGCTCCAACCTCTGCCATAGGCTTGGGTAAGTTGTTGGGCGAGGGTGCTGACGATTTGTTTGCCGTACCTGGCGCGATCGCCGTTGAGAATTTGACGGTGGATGCGATGTCCGACGTGCCAGTAGAGGAGCGTCAGTTCGGCGTTGACGGCCGTGGCGGCACGCTGCTGGGCGGTGTCGATGAGACGGCGAATCTCGTCGAACAGTCCGGCAGCGTTGGTATCCAGTTCGCTCACGCCACGTCCTCCTTAATTTGAGGATTGGTGAGTTCTCCGGTGAAGGCTTTGTGCAAGATGGATTGTTTGAGTTCTTGCAGAGCTTCGAGTTTGCGTTGGTAGATGGATTCGAGGCGTTGCGTAGCTTCCGACAAAGCATCAAGTCTGGAAACCAAAGATTTTTGAAGTTCTATGTCTGGAAAAGGAAACAACTGATTCTTAAAAGTTCCCATATTAATATTATCTTGTGCGCTACCCTTCCTTTTTTTTTGTAAGACTACTTTAAATGCCTGAAGCATATACTCAACGAACATATTATTTGCTTGGCAATCATCTACCACTAAGCAAATAATGCTATCTGGTACACAAGCATTAAAATCCAATACTCCTGTTTCTGCAATGTTTGCTGCAATCGTTATGCAGACGGTTCCTTTTGGCCATAACTTACTCTGTGCTAATCCAACTTCATTATAAGTTTGGGAATATTCTGAGATAATATGATTTGATTTCCGAATATCTCCTGTTTGAATAAAGGGATATTGTCCCCCATAAAGTTTTTTGTCATTACGGGGTCGATGTTTAGATTTACCTCTTCCGAATTGAGTTGAGACTTCTTTAAGTGTTTTCTCAATCCAGTCATCGCCTTTCTGGGTAAAGATGGCGTTGAGGTAGCTTTCAAAGAGTTCGCGGGCGTTGGCGAGGTTTTTCTCGGTGTTGGCGATCGCGCGATCGATTCCCTCAAACGCCTCATCCAGTATCGCCACAATCTGTTTTTGTTCAGAAAGTGAACAAGGAACTTTTACTAATTCTTTATGTACGATATTTCGATTAAGTGTTGGTACGCCGCTACCACTTGCAAATCGGTTTAGATTTAGATTTTTGAGCAAATAAAATATAAATCGAGGATTATTGCCATGAAAGTCTTTTACATAAAGCGTTGTATTGAGAGGCCAGAAATCCTCATCGACAAAAAACACAGATCCGATACTTCCACTTCTTCCTGTAACAACATTTGGACTTTTAACTTTAGCCTCAGAATGAGTATCAATACAGCCACTTGAACTAAATAAAGGATAACAGCCTTGTTTTCTAGATTTTTTAGGTAAATCGAATCCTCTTTGAAGAGTACAGACTGCCCCTAATTTTCTTTTAGTCCACCCCTTCATCAAATCATCCCTCCAATTTCAGCCAAAATTTCCACACTCTCGTTATCTAATGCCGCAATCTCCAACAGACATCTATTCATTTTCAACATAAGCCGGGCTTCGGCTTCGCTCAGCCCTCGTTGGCTCGTTTTCATGGGTTCGTTTTCATGGATTGGTTCTCGTGGGTTAGTTCTCATAGGTTGGTTCAGTTGACTTAGCTCTCACCAGAATGGTATTGGGGGTGGTTGAGCGGAGCCGAAACCACCCCCGCCCCAGCAGTGGAAGCCCTTAGATAATGTGAGTCGTTCTGACATTCTGCTAAAATATGAAGCCGATCCCAATCACTATTTATTAGCGAGATTTTCTTCTTACGGCTCCATCCCTGTACCTGCTTTTCTCGATAAAACGCATCCGCCACGCGATCGTAATACTCCGCATACACCAACTTCACAGGCAATCGTTTTTTTGTATGATTTGCCCCAAAACCATTTTGATGTTGCCATAAGCGCCGAGATAAATCCTTCGTGCTTCCTGTATAAAAAGAACCATCCGAACATTCAAGGATATACATATAAGGCATTACTCAACTCTATCCTCTTCGAGCAACCTAACTTCAGCATATTGACAAATACGAGTCCATTTGAACCAACCCGGTATTTGAACCAACCCGGTATTTGAACCAACCCGGTGGTTGAGCGAAACCGAGTCCACCTGGTGGTTGAGCGAAGCCGAAACCACATCAAATCATCCCTCCAATCTCAGCCAAAATTTCCGCACTCTCTTGATCCAACACCGCAATCTCCGCCATAATCTCAGACGGCTCTCGCAACGGGTCTTCCTCCGGCGCGTTCGGATTCTTCACCGACAAATCGAACGTCTCGCGATCGATATCCGCCACATCCACCGTCCACGACTTCTCGGACTCTGCAAACGTCGCCTGTAACTCGAGAAACTCTTGCAAATCCTCATCGTTGAGGGGGTTGGTTTTCCCCAGGTTGCGCCCCGGATCGAGTTGGTAATACCAAATTTTCTCCGTCGCCATCGGCGTCGCAAAACGTAACTGTCCGTCAGCGTCCTGAGTGGGTTCCGTTCCCCACTGCTGGCGATCGCGCTTCTCGAAGAACAGCACCACCGTCTTCACCCCCGCCCCGATAAACGTTCCACCGGGACAGTCGAGAATCGTGTGGAGGTTGCACGTCGTCAACAACTCCTCTCGCAGCGACGTTGAAGCATTATCCGCGTTCGAGAGAAACGTATTTTTGATAACGATCGCCGCGCGTCCGCCTTGCTTCAGCATCTTGATGAAGTGCTGCAAGAACAGAAACGCCGTTTCCCCGGTTTGAATCGGGAAATTCTGCTTGACCTCCTTCCGTTCCTTCCCCCCGAACGGCGGATTTGCGAGAATCACCTCAAAACGATCCTTATCCTGAATATCGCTGAGACTCTCCGTCAGCGTGTTCGTGTGGACGATGTTCGGCGTGTCGATGCCATTTGACATCCTCTCCCAGCAACCCGTTCCGGGTATGCAGGGAGATTCCTTGGGTCGCCCCAAAGATTTCCTGCTTCAACAGGTGCCAGCTAGACTGAGCCAACTCAGCCCCCGCCGCCTCCCCTCCACAGGCAGTTTCGATTCCCCGTTGCCCACGGGTACAGATAACTTGTCCACTCGCCACATCACGGGGCTTTGTTGACCCGCAGTTGTGACAGTGATGAATCCGAGTTGAGAGGTCTTTGCGAACCTCCACTCCACAATCCGGACATTCCTGAGAAGTGCCACGGGCAT
>NZ_KB235959.1:564020-611526 GCF_000332355.1 Baaleninema simplex PCC 7105 | reverse complement strand
CGATTCCCCGTTGCCCACGGGTACAGATAACTTGTCCACTCGCCACATCACGGGGCTTTGTTGACCCGCAGTTGTGACAGTGATGGATTCGAGTTGAGAGATCTTTGCGAACCTCCACTCCACAGTCTGGGCATTCCTGAGAAGTGCCACGAGCATCCACCTTGCCGTAAAAGACATCACGCTTCCAGCACACCCAGGGAAGGATCTGATTCACAAATTGACCCAATCCAGCATCGAGGGTGTGTTTGCCCAACATCCCTTTGGCCATGATACGGAAGTCGAGATCTTCTACAAAAATCATCCCTGCACCATCACAGAGGTGATGAGCCAGCTTGAAATGCCAGTCTTTTCGCGTATCGGCAATACGTTGATGGACTCTGGCAATTTTCTTCTGGAGTTTCAGCCAGTTAGCTGACCCCTTCTGCTTTTTCTTAAGCCTGCGTTGCAGCAATCTCAGCTTGCGGTGCAGTTTGTTGAAGAAGCGAGGTCGCTCGACCTGTTCTCCATCAGACGTTGAAAGAAAGTACTCCAGTCCAACGTCAATCCCTACTGGATGTCCATGAGGGGCTACAGCAGGAAGATCGACGTCAGCCTGAAGGCTAAGCACGACAAAGTACCCGGATGCCTTGCGAACAATTCGAGCTTGCTTAACCTGGAATAAATCAGGAATTTTCCGCGACCAGCGCACCGTAACCCATCCCAGTTGCGGCAGCTTTATACCCTCATCAGACACACAGTTTTTGAGTCCTCGACTCCGCTCGGACTCAACGCTGAGCGGAGCCGAAGCGTTGAGCATCTGGGGGAAGACAAAGCTTCGCATCCGGTTGGGTTTTTTGAACCGTGGAAGACCCGAACGCTTTAACCGCCACGACTCCCAGGAGGCTTCCAGTTTTCGGATGACTTGTTGAAGAACCTGAGCGTTGACAGTCTTCAATCGGGGGTATTCAGCTTTGGCCGCAGTTAGGGACTTGCACTGCCGCGCATAGCTGGGAAATGGTGCATCCGCAGGCAAGATGTATTCCTGCACGATGGAACACGCATTCACGGGCGACTTTCGGGAATTTAGCCAATCCTTACGTTCCCGCAGGGCAAAATTCCAGACATTGCGGCACACATCCAAAATGTGTTCGATGTCTGAAACCTGCTCCGCCGTTGGCTCTAGCTTGAATTCCCACGTCATGTTTAGCATGAAATTATTATAGCCTATGAAATAAATATTTGTTTCCTAGGCTTAAGCGAACTAGGGCTTGCTGAAAAAGACGAACAGAGCGAATTCTGATGCCGTACAGCTTGCCCAATGGTCGTTTTGGACTCTAGCTTCCCCATTAAATCGGCCATCGCCGACGAAAATGCAAGGTTTTTGAGCGTCTCGATGGGAAAACCTTGCACTAGCGGGTCAAAAAAATCCTCAAAACTCTTTCCGGGTCTGCATTTCAGTTTTATACAGCAAGCCCGAACTACTCCCTCCCGTAGAGGTGAGACAGCTCGTGTTTCTCGTCCTGAGACTGAAACCGCAACTCGTCTACGTACTCCAACGCTTCGCGCAGACTGTAACCGCTTTGAAACTTGTTCTTAATTTCGCCGAAAATCTCGCCGATTTTATATTCGACGGTATCGGAACTGGCGGCGCGTTGCTTGAACCCTTGCAAATGGGGAAACAGAACCTCGTTGACGTAGGTGATGAGGTCGTCTCCCGTCTGGGCGCGATCGCGGTCGATTTCACCGTTGGGCTTTTTCGGAACCGCCCAGTACGACCAACGATAGGGTTCCTCGAGAATGAAGTCGTAGGACTCCCCCATTAATTCGGCTTTCTGCGATCGCTCTCGTTCGAGGTCGTCGAGATACTTCAAAAACAACAGCCAGGACGTTTGTTCGGTGTAGTCGAGTTCGGTGGCGCACCCGGCTTCTTTCCAGAGAACGTCGTCGATATTTTTAAACGTTTGCTCGAACATTGATGAATCGATAAAGACGGTTTGAGGCGTTACAGTGCGATCGCCCTACGGCATTCTAAAACGAAGGGCGATCGCTCAACTTTCCAGCAACCCCAACTGTCGCTCGATCCGTGAAACTCTGTCACTGAGAGACTTCGGTGAGGAAATCGAAAAATAATTAGCCAGCGCTTCCGTCACGATATCCGACATCGAACATCCCGTTTCAGTGGCGTGGAGTTCGAGGCGATCGCGCACCTCATCGGGGAGTCTTACGCTAAAAGGTTTCCTGGCCATACCGCACAGCGTTAACAGCGTATTGCATCGTACCACAGTATTACTGTAGCGGAAAACTTCACCCCCGAAAAGCGATCGATACAACTTGTTATCGTTTTCGTAAAAATACGCAAATTGGTAAATGAACCCTCTACCTTTCTCTCGCTTGAAATTTCATTGTTTTACGGGAATCGCCCGAAATTGTCACGTTGCTTTACAGTGCCGTTGCAAAGCGCTACAGTCTATCTCCACAGGCTCGATAAGAAAAAGACGCACCAAACGGCACGTCTTCCACGTCTCAAAAATTCAACTTGCTAGGATTCTTAGCAGTGCGATCGCAGCACAGAAACAAGCGAACTCAACCTTAACAAACCTGTCCGCGCGTCGCTTCAGCGTCGATGGGTTTAATCAAATACAACCGCACGAAATCTGTAAACATTCCAGCCATTAACGGGAACTTCCGCAAAGACTTCACAAATTTCGGCGCGTTACTGCTGTCGATTTCCTGCATTTTTTGATTGCGTTCGGCGCACTCGTGCAGGCGCTTGAAGAACTGGGGATGTTCGACGTTGAGAATCTCGGGAAACGCCCGCGCTGAGGTGTTGTTAGTTTGGCGAATGACTTCTTTATCGTATTCCACCGGATCGATTCCCAAAGATTGATAGAAATCCGACCGTTCCAACACCGTTAACGTATGGGTGAAGAACACCGACAGCAGGAAGAACCGCGCCCACAGACGACCTTTTAAACTCTTCCACATCGACTCTTGAGAGCGCAACAAAGCTTTGAAAATGTCACCGTGGCGGTTTTCGTCCTGACACCAGCTATCGAATTTCTTGAAGAGAGGATAGAACCGATGTTCGGGATGTTTCTCCAGATGGTTGAACACGGTGATATAACGCCAGTACCCGATTTTTTCAGAGAGGTACACGGCGTAAATAATGAATTCAGGCTTAAAGAACGTGTAGCTGCGATTCTTGGTGAGATACCCTAAGTCTAGGGAGATGTTGAAGTCCGCCATCGCCTTGTTGAGGAATCCGGCGTGACGCGCTTCGTCCCGAGCCATCAGGTGGAACATCTCAGCCAGAAGCGGATTGCGGTCTTTGAGCTTGCGAGATAGCTCTTTGAACAGCAGGAAACCGGAAAACTCGGAGGTACAAGACCGTTCGAGGAAGTCGATAAATGCTAGGCGCGTCTCTTCGTCGATGTGATCCCAGGATTGCTCGAACTCCTCGTCACGGACGAAGTGATGGCGGTTGTAGTCAGCCCGCATCTCGTCCAACATGGTCTGGAGTTCCGTTTCTTGGAGAGATAAGTCCATCTCCGCCACCGCGTCGAAGTCGGTGATGTAAAAGCGCGGCGTAAGGAGGGTTTCTTTGACAGGGGCTTTGACACCGGGTTTGAGTTCTTCGATCGCGGGTTTGGTCGCCGTGTTCGTCATATCCGTAAGTCTATTATCGGTTTGTTAATCGCCAGATGGTTATATTAAGTTATAACGGCTTGCCCGGTTTCGGCTAGAGGGGAAGGCAAAAATTGTAACAATGCTTCATGGGAGGGGACGCATAATGACGCTGTACACCTTTGGCAAATATTTAAAACAGACGTTTGGGAAGCCCGTTCGCAAAATCTCCATCGATGCGGGATTCACCTGTCCCAACCGCGACGGAACTGTCGCCAAACGGGGCTGTACCTTCTGCAACAACCGCAGTTTCAGCGAGGGAACCGCCTATCGCCGCCAGTCGGTACGCGAACAAATCGAAGCCGGGATCGATCGCCTCCGTCACAGTCGCCACAACACCGATGCGTTTTTGGCGTATTTTCAATCGTTCAGCAACACCTACGCCCCCGTCGACGTGTTAGAAAGCCTTTACGATGCAGCCCTCACCGTTGAGGGAGTGGTGGGGTTGGACATCGCCACCCGTCCCGATTGCGTTTCTGACGAAGTTTTGGATTTGCTGCAAGGGTACGCCCAAAAAACCCATCTCTGGCTGGAATTGGGACTCGAAAGCAGCCACGATAGCACGTTAAGCCGCATCAATCGCGGTCACACCTGGGCGCAGTTTGAAGATGCAGTGCGTCGCCTGTCGGGACGGGGGATTAACTTGTGCGTTCATCTGATTCTGGGACTTCCCGGTGAAACGCCGACGATGATGCGAGAAACCGCACAGCGACTCGGAGAGTTGATTTCACAGGTGGATTTACCGACGTTTGGCATTAAACTCCACCATCTCCATATCGTGAAGGGAACGGTACTCGCTTGGGAATACAAAGCGGGACGGGTGGAGACGCTGACGCCGCACGCTTACGTCTGTTTGGCGTGCGATGTCTTGGAACGACTTCCACGAAATACGGTGGTACAGCGGTTTGTGGGGGATACGTTGGGGGATACGCTGATTGCGCCTCGCTGGGAGGTGACGAAATCGGAAATTTTACAGGCGATCGCAACGGAATTTGAAGCCAGAAATACTTATCCAGGGGCGTTGATGGAAAATCGCAGTCTTTTGACCGCCAGCAGCCAACTGTAGAACCCCTTTCTCCCTTGTCCTCCCCGTTTCCCAACAGCTCGCTTTAAGATGGGAAAGCCTTTTATGTTGTTCGAACGCCGATGACCAAACTTCAAACGCTTCTGTTCGTCAGTACGGTTTCTCTGTGCGTGGCGATCGCTCTTCCCCTCAACGCTACAGACGCCACGTCCGAACTCGTCACCTGGACGCCTGACGTATTTCAAGCGGCGGTGTTGGGAATGGTGCAAGGATTGACGGAATTTATCCCCATCAGCAGTACCGCCCATCTGAAAGTGGTTCCCGAACTGTTGGGATGGGGCGATCCCGGTTCGGCGTTTTCGGCGGTGATTCAACTCGGTAGTATCGTGGCGGTGTTCGGCTATTTCTGGCAGGATCTCGTACAAGTCGTCGGCGGTTCGATACGGGCGATTTCAGAATCGGATTACGACAGCCCCGAGTTTCGGATTGCGTTAGGAATTGCTATCGGAACGTTGCCGATTGTGGGGGTTGGTTTGTTGGTAAAATTCGTGTTTCGAGAGTTTTACGAAGCCAACGTTCGCAGTTTGGCGGTCATTGCGATCGTGTCGATCGTGATGGGTGTTTTACTCGGTTTGGCGGAAAAATTATGTCGTCACAAACGGGGGTTTCAAACGCTTTCTGCGAAAGATGGAATTCTCATGGGATTGGCTCAAACTTTGGCATTAGTTCCCGGTGTTTCCCGTTCGGGTTCTACGATTACGGCGGGTTTGTTTATGGGTTTGGAACGGGCGACCGCCGCTAGATTTTCGTTTTTGTTGGGACTTCCGGCGATTACGTTGGCGGGTTTGGTGGAATTAAAGGATGTATTTGAAACCAGCAGCGAAGTGGGTTGGATGCCGTTAGCGTCTGGTTTACTCTCGGCGGGAGTGTTTTCTTATCTGGCGATCGCTTGGTTGATTCGCTTTTTACAAACTAGAAGCACTTGGGTTTTTGTTTGGTATCGCGTAATTTTTGGAATTTTTATTTTAGTGTTTATGCGAAATAATTTATCATCGTAAATTTTTTAATCTGTAGGTTGGGTGAAGCTTGCGAAATCCAACGAATACCTATGTTTGGAAAATGCGATCGCCCTTCGATGAAGCGGGTTTGAAAATATTTTCACCACAGAGACACAGAGAACACAGAGAGGTTTTTGCAGGGAGATGAGAATGGAATAGAAACCCTAAATCCAGAAACCCGGCTTTTTCCAAAAAACCGGGTTTCTCATCTCAACATCTCATTACCACTCTCGAACGAAGGCTGAATCGGGATCGGGAGCAAACGCCAACCAGAGGGGGAATTGCAACAGAGATAGATTCAGTTGGCTTTCCGACTCGTCTACGATTACGAGGGGCATCAATCCCGATCGCGCCAGGCGATCGGCTCGTTGCGCTAGGGGTTCGGGTGCTTCAAACAACGCCACACCGCGATCGGGACCGAAATCGGTGCGCGTAATTCCCAAACAGTCTTGTAAGCCGCGACGCCATTCTCCGAGGCGTTCGGGAGTGTTAGCTAAAACTAACGTTCTCAGCCGTTTTCCGTAGAGTACGTGCAGAATCGAAATAATCGCTGAGGCGATGAGGATGTTTTGCAAACGGCTGTTGGTGGATTTCAGCGCACCTCGTCCCCCTTGGGTGAAGAACCAGTTGGAGACGCGCTCGGCGTGAACTGGCTCGAAGGTGCGGCGAAGTTGCCACGGGGGGCCGTAGTAATCTGGGTTGTTGCGATATTGTTCGAGAAGTCGCCGGATGGCGCGACGCTGTTCTTGGAAGCCGCGATCGGAAAATTGAGGGGAAGCGGCGGCGGGTTCTGCGGATTCCCGTTTCGGCTGTGGCGGTGGGGGTGCGGGTTCGGGAGGCGCGAGTTCGAGTTGTTCGGCGGCGACGGACAAGTCTTGCAGGCTTCCGACGAGGTACTCTTTGAAGCCTTGCAGCCGAATGGCTAAGTCTTGGGAGGCTCCGGCGAAGGTCGATCGCATTTCTTGGCGAATGCGATCTTGGCGGCGTTCGAGTTTTTCGATCGATACCTTAAGCTGTTGTTTGCGCTTTTCGAGTTCGCTGAGTCCTTCTTGAATCAGTCGTCCCAAATCCGCTTGTAATTGCGCCTGAGAGTTCAGCAGTTCGGCTCTGGAGGCTTCGAGTGCTGAAATGTCTCGGCGCAGTTCTTCGGCTCGTTGTTCGAGGCGATCGACTTCTGCGGCGACAGTCTCGCGATCGGGTGCGATCGGTGTCGGTTCCAGATTCACCACGGGATTCGCCGCTGCTGCGGTTTCCTCTGAAGGGGTTTCGGCGGCTTCGGCTTCCATTTCCGGTTCGCGTTCCGGTTCGATCGTGGCTTCGATCGCTTCGCTTTCAACCGATGATTCAGCTTCGACCGATTCCGCCTCGATGGGTTCTGCTGCGACGGGTTCGGCTTCAATTGCAGCCTCGTCAGAAGACGCCTCGAGGTCGATTTCCGTAGCGGCTGGGGGTTCCTCTACCGCGTTCTCGTCCGACTCCACTGAAGAAGAAGTCGGTGCGATCGCAGGCGAGTCAGTCTCAGTATCCGACGGTTCGATCGGATCGTCGTCAAAGGGATCGGGAATTGCTGGAGATTCGGGAGTTTGATTTTCTTCGGGATTCATCGAAGCGTTTGTTCAAATAACAACAGCACCGCATCAGAACGCCGCTAAGCCTTGGGACAGCGTTGTTCGAGACAGGCGCGTAACGTACTGGCGTCGAAGAGAACGGGCAGGAAGTGGATGCTCTTCACTTCGCGAAAATAGAACAGAATGGGGACGGGTTGCCAGAAGATTTTCCAATTGAGCCATTCGCGATAGGGAAATCGGCGAATCCGCTCGTTCGATCGATAGACATCGAGATCCGTTTCGGTGAATCTCAGTCGAATCGTCGCCGCCTGCACCATCAGAAACAGTCCGAATAACGCCACCACAGACGCCACCCACACCTGGACGAGTAACAGGGGAATCGCCGCTAACACCAAAACCGCTGGAATGGCGTAACTTGGCGAGAGTTCGACAACTTGCGTCGGTTGGATTTGGGGAGAAGAGACCGTCACGATTCGAGTACCTCTGGCTGAGCTTCTGGAGCAGGGAAGAGGGGGAGAGAGGGAGAGGGGGAGAGGGGGAGACACTGTTCCCTATTCCCTGTTCCCTGTAAAAGCGGAGCAGGGGGAGAAATTGTCAATTATCAATTGTCTCATCTCCCCATCATCTGCAATCGCTCTCATTGTAATGGTCAATCTCGATCGCCTGCTTAGGCTTTCGGCTGTACCCAGACGCGCAAACCTTCGACGCGCAGGGATTTACCCCGGCTTCCACAAAACTGTCCGTCAGCGTAAACGGGGGTATCTCCCATGTTCTGAACGTGGGCGGAGTAGCACACGCTGTATTTGCTGGCTTCGGCACCGACTAACCGAACGGCGAACCCTTCGAGTTGGCGGTTTTCGTTCCGGGTTCCTAGATATTGCCCTGCTGACATCCAGGGGGTATCGCCGACACCGGCTAAGTGCGCCATGTACTCGATGTTCAATCCGGCGACGGGAGAGGCGAAACTGAGTTGCAATCCTTCGATCGCCTTCGATTGACCCCGCGTTCCGGCGAATTCTCGCGCCCCGAACTGGCGATCGCCCAAGCCTTGGATATGAACCAAAACGTTGAGAGGAACGGTTCCACCGGGTTGGTTTTCAATTCCCAGACTCTTGGCACCGAAGACAATTAACGGTTCGTCGTCGGAGGGTTCGGCGGAAGGTTGGGCGGCTTTTTCCGTGGCGTCGCCCCACATCAGTAAGTCTTCGTTGGGGGAAGCGGGTTTAGGGGTCGCTGCGGCTGGGGTGGCGGCGGGTTGGGGTTGGCGGGTGGCGACGTAGAGTTTACCTCGCGAGGCGGCGATGGAAACTGCTTGACCGAAGACTTTCACCAGGACGCTTTGTAAACTCGACCATTGGGCGTCGGTGAGGTTGTCCCCTTCGTCGATCGCCTTGAGGAGTTGACTGACGGGATGTTTGCCCGTTAGCAATTGGTTGACATCGGCGGGTAAGTCGGTTTCGGAGGCGTTTTCGACTTGGGTGCGAAACTGGCGCACCTGCTGTTTGTATTGGGCCAGGGGCGGAAATCCCGGTTGGTCTTGATGGTCTAACGCCAAGAAGCGATCGAGAAGGGCGATCGCCGAGGTTTTGGGATCGCGGGCTGCGGTAGCCTGTTGTTGTTGCAGCAGGGTTTTCAACGCCCCTAACGTAGTGCTGTCGGTGACGTTACCGAGTTGGGCGAGTTCGGATTCGAGGGCTGTTAGGCGATCGAGTAACGCTTTGGGATCGGGTTTCATCGTTAAAAATATCCAGAAGATTTCTAGAAGTTTGGAGAATGCTGTCCGCCGGGACGGTCGCCGCTGTCAGAAAAACGCTTAAAAACGTTCGTGACAAGCTATTTTATCCCGTCGCCGACCGTCTCCAACCGCTCTAAAACTGCGGAACGCCCGGATACGCCTTCGCCTTCGGGTGAACGCCTTCGCCACAAGTGCGCGGCGTCGGGAAAATCTTTCCAGGGTTCGCCAGTCCTTTGGGATTGAGAGCGTCTCGCACCCATTTCATGGTTTCGAGATCGGCGTCCGTAAACATTTCCGGCATATAACAGCGTTTGTCCGCCCCGATTCCGTGTTCTCCAGAAATCGACCCTCCGGCTTTCACGCAGAGTTTCAAAATTTCGCCGCCGACTTCTTCGACTTCTTCGAGTTGTCCTTCTACGGCGTTGTCGTACAGTACCAACGGGTGTAAGTTGCCGTCTCCGGCGTGGAAGACGTTGGCGATTTTGTAGCCGCTACGCTGGCTGAGGGCTTCGATTTCTTTGAGAACTCCGGCTAACTGGGTGCGGGGAATTACGCCATCTTGGACGTAATAATCGGGACTCATGTGTCCGGCGGCGGCAAAGGCGGCTTTTCGTCCTTTCCAGAGTTTGGCACGGGTTTCGGCGTCGCGGGCAGAGGTGATGTTTCGCGCCCCGTTTTTTCGACAAATTTCGGCAACGCGGCGTTTGTTTTCGGCGACTTCTACGTCTAAGCCGTCGAGTTCTACCAGTAGAATCGCTTCGGCGTCGCGGGGATAGCAACCTGTCGCCACTACGTCTTCGACGGCGTTGATGCTGAGGTTGTCCATCATTTCCATTCCCGCCGGGATAATGCCGGAACTGGTGATGTCTTCGACGGCACTTCCGGCGGCTTCGATGCTGGTGAAGTCGGCGAGAACGACGCAGATGGCTTCGGGGGTTTTGAGGATTTTTAGGGTAATTTCGGTGGCGATGCCGATGGTGCCTTCGGAACCGACAAACAAGCCGGTGAGGTCGTATCCGGGCATTTCGGGGATTTCGCCGCCGAGTTGAGAAATCGAGCCGTCGGGAAGCACGACGGTTAAGCCGAGGACGTGGTTGGTGGTGACGCCGTATTTCAAGCAGTGGACGCCGCCGGAGTTTTCGGCCACGTTTCCGCCGATCGAACAGATAATTTGACTGGAGGGATCGGGAGCGTAGTAAAATCCGCCGCCGCTGACGGCTTGCGTCACCCAGTTGTTGATGACGCCGGGTTGGACGACGACTCGTTGGTTCTCGTAGTCGATGTTAAGGATTTTTCGCATCAGGGCGGTGACGATGAGAACGCAGTCTTCGACGGGTAGCGCACCGCCGGAAAGTCCGGTTCCGGCACCTCGGGCAATCCAGGGCAGGTTGTAGCGATCGCAGAGTTTGACGGCTTCGGCGACTTGTTCGGTGGTGCGGGGAAGCACGACGAGGGCGGGTTTTTGGCGGTAGCTGGCTAAGCCGTCGCATTCGTAAGTCAGCAGTTCTTCTTTTCGTTGGACGACGCTGTTTTTACCGAGGATTTCTTCAAAGGCTTTGGCGATGCGTTTCCAGTCGTTTTTTGAGGAGGATTTGAGGGAGAACATGGTTTTTTATGGGGACTTCACCACAGAGACACAGAGAGGTTATTTTGTGGGATTTTAAAGTTTCGCTCGAGTCGATATTTTTGTATTTTATGATGAATTTCTCGTTTTGGGCAGTGTCGGCGTCGGAGGATGAGAGCGATCGGGGCGATCGCCAACCGACTTTTGGCAGACTATCCTAAGTTTTTTAAATTAACTTATTTCTCTCTTGAGAAAAATGATATGATATAAAATTAGAACTGTTTTGGCTCGATTGATAGCTTTTTATTTTAGAATTTATCTCGATATGCTAAACAGGATTTACGTCAACAATTTTCGCTGCTTTGAAAATTTCGAGCTTAAGCTTATCGACTGTCATGCCGCTTTGCTGATTGGAAAAAATGGCTCGGGAAAATCGACGGTTATGAGCGTTCTCGAGATTTTTCAAAAAATCGGGCGCGGCACGAATCGGGTTAAAGAGATTGTAGACGTAAAAGATGCCTCGTATTATCGAACTTCGATTCCAATTCGCTTTGAAATCGAAGTTGAAATAGACGATCGAATCTATGAATATCATTTGGCCTTCGAGCGTTCCGAAAATTTTAGTGAATATCGAGTCCTTGAAGAAGCGCTAAAGGTGGACGGGGAAGCACTCTACTCTCGAGAACTCGCACAGGTGACACTTACTCGGGATGAAAGGGAAGTTCAATTTTTAGTAGATTGGCATTTAATTGCCTTGCCGATTATTCAAGAACAATCTTCATCCGATCCGCTTCGCATCTGGAAAGATTGGCTTTCACGTATTATTTTATTGTCTCCAGTTCCGCATTTAATGTTGTCAGAATCGAGTGGAGAAACGCTATATCCTAATCTTTACGCAGAGAATATCAGTAATTGGCTGACGGGTTTGTTGTCTCGTTATCCGGCATCCTATTCGGTTTTCGAGCAGTATTTGAGACAAGTCATTCCGGATTTGCGAGAATTTCGATACGAGCCGACGGGTAAATACTCTAAAGAATTAAAAGTAACTTTTGAGGGACGATCGACCTTTGAATTAAGTTTTGAAGACTTGTCAAGTGGCGAAAAATGCTTTTTTGTCGGTGCAGCCGTATTAGCTGCAAACCGAGCTTATCGTTCTCTGTTCTGTTTTTGGGACGAACCCGACAACCATTTATCTTTATCGGAAGTCGGACATTTCATAGTGTCCTTGAGAAAATCGTTTCAACAAAGTGAAAGTCAAATTTTAGTTACGTCTCACAATCCCGAGGCGATTCAAAGATTTTCTCGAGAAAATATCTTCGTGTTAGATCGAAAAAGCCATCTGGAACCGACGCTCGTTCGATTGGCAGAAGAACTCAATCTTTCGGAAGATATTATTACTTCGCTAGTTTGTGGAGATATCGAGCTTTGAGTCCGAACAAATTTAGCCCTCATCTCTTAATTTTACCAGAGGACGAAGCCACAAAAGATATTGCAAACGGCTTTCACAACAGTCTGAACGTCAATACTAGATCGCTCCAAATTTTACCATTTGCCAAAGGCACAAAAGACGTTTTTGAAAAATTTGAACACGACCATATTTCTAAAATGCGTCAGTTTCGGCAGAGACGAATTCTGCTGTTGATTGATTTTGATGATGAATTTTTTGTCAACGATCCCGATCGCTCGAACATCCAAAGACGATTGGATTATATTGACAGTCGAATTCCTTCCGATCTTAAAGAGAGAACGTTTGTTCTTGGCGTGCGAGACGAACCGGAAACTTTACGTTCGACTGTCAAGATGAGTTTCGAGACGATCGGGAACGAACTTGCTCGAGATTGTCCCCATTCTCAAAGTGAGTTGTGGAATCACGAAATGCTTCGACATAACGATCGAGAACGAGAACGGTTGATGCGATCGTGTGGAGAGTTTTTATTTGTTTAATTCAATAAGACTTTTTTGAAGAATTTAGATTTCAGAAAATGCTATATTTAAAATATATTTTCCTGGGATCGATCGATTGCTGTTTGTTGTTGAAATTAGCACGGAAGAAACGTCATGGTTGTTCGAGTTGGCCAACGTTACTACAGTCCTCAAGAGTATTTAGAACTCGAAGCACAGGCAGATTTTCGCAGTGAATATCGCGATGGGGATATCGTGCCGATGGCAGGGGGAACAACCAACCACAACGAGATCGTGACGAACTTGTGTGTGGCACTCAAGCCACAGCTTCGTACTCGGGGCTATCGGCTGTTTACGGAAAACGTGCGAATATGGATCGAACGCTATCGGATTTATACTTATCCAGATGTGATGGTGATTCCTGGGGAACCGATTTATCACGGGGCAGGTACTAGCACCGTGATAAATCCTATCCTAATCGTGGAAGTTGCGTCGAAATCCACGAAGAACTACGATCGCGGCGATAAGTTTGATTACTATTGTTCTTTACCCAGTTTTCAGGAATATCTACTCGTAGAACAGTCTCGCTGGCGGGTGTTACAGCACTTACGACAGGAAGGCGATCGATGGCTCTTGAGCGACTATGAAACTCAAAATGATGTAATAACGTTGGCTTCGCTGAATTTGCCCCTGGCGTCGAGCGATATTTACGCCGGAGTGGACTTCACCTTGTTGGAAGAAGGAACGAATATCAGTGCGGAAAATACGTGAAGAGTCGGGTGAATTTCCAGATCCCCGGCATCTTGGAGATGCCGGGGATCTCGCACTTTCCTTTTAATAAAACCCCTACCAAACGCGAATGACGCTAGGAATTTCCTTCACGTCGTCGAGTTTGGAAATGCTGTCGAGAGCTTCGCGGAAATTGCCCTCGCGAACGTGGTGGGTGACGAGAACGATTTCGGCGAGGTTGTCTCTCATCCCAGTTTGAACCACAGACTCGAGACTGACGCCGCGATCGCCGAAACAGGTTCCCAAACTTCCGATAACGCCGGGGGAATCCTGACTTAACACCCGCACGTAAAACCGACTCACCGACTCTTCAATCGGCGCGATCGCACAGTAATGTTGGTGCGTGCTACTCAACAACGGATGGGGAATCGGTTCGGTTTCTGTCTTCAAAATCGCCGCGATGTTCATCATATCCGCAACGACGGCACTGGCGGTCGCTCCTTCCCCAGCACCGGGTCCGAAAAACATCACCTGTCCGAGGGGTTCTCCTTCGACTAAAATAGCGTTGAAGACGCCATCGACACTGGCCAACGGATGGGATTTCGGCAGCAGCGTCGGATGGACTTTCAAGGCTAACTGTTGCGGCGTGTCGGTGCTGGGATCTTCGGTTACGTCTTCTTGGGCGATCGCCAACAGCTTGATGACGAAATCCAGTTTCTCCGCGTAGGCGATATCGGCGGCGGTGACGTGGCGAATTCCCTCACAGAAGACTTCTTCGAGTTTAATGCGTCCGCCAAAGGCGATCGAGGCGAGAATGGCAATTTTATCGGCGGCGTCTAATCCCTCTACGTCGGCGGTGGGATCGGCTTCGGCGTATCCCAGCTTTTGCGCGTCGGCGAGAACCGCCTCGAAATCTGCTCCCTCGTTCTTCATCCGCGTCAGGATGTAGTTCGTCGTTCCGTTGACGATTCCCGTGACGCGCTTGATGCGGTTGACGCCGAGGGCTTGTTTGAGGGGAGAAATTACGGGAATTCCACCGCCTACCGCCGCCTCTAGCATCACGTACACGCCTTTTTCGTTGGCGGCGGCGAAGATTTCGTCGCCGTGGCGAGACATTACTGCTTTGTTGGCGGTGACGATGTGTTTTCCGTGGGCGATCGCTTTGAGAATCCACGATCGCGCGGGTTCCACGCCGCCAATCAACTCGGCTACGATGTCGATTTCTGGATGGGTGACGATCTCGTCGAAATCAGTGGTGAGAACGGAGGGCGGAAACTGAATGGCGCGGGGCTTCTCGAGGCTTCTCACGCCCACTTTCGCGATTTCTAATTCCCGCATGAGGGGATGGCGTCCCTCTGGAGCGGTTAAAATTTTTGCCGTTCCCGTGCCAACTGTGCCTAATCCAAGTAAACCGACTTTATATGTCACTGTTCGCTGAAACGCCTCAATTCGACTAATTCGACTCACTCGTCATTTCGAGATGAAGATTTCCCGTTCGATGGGATTCGAACCGGGTCGAAACTGGAACGACTCGTGGCGGGTGTGGGAAAGTTCGCACTCGATCGCTCGTCGTGAGTCTGCAAGAATTCTACCCCAATATTGGGGTGTTGGTCGCCCGCCTCGCCGCGATCGCGCCCGATTTGGCGTACTGTTCGACTAGAGATCTCGCGCTGACTCGTTAGGCTGCAAGTTAGAATAATTCGGCGTTCTTTGTCGTTTACGCTCCACTTAAATAATGTCCGAGACTTCTAAACTTCGCGTTTACGTTCCCCCCCATCCTCTAATTCAAAACTGGCTCACCCTCTCGCGGGAAGCTTCGACACCGACGCCGCTGTTTCGCACGGCGATGAAGGAATTGGGACGTTGGCTTACTTACGAAGCGATTCGGGAATGGCTCCCGGTGCAGCAAGTGACGGTAAACACGCCGTTAGCTCCCTGTGAGGGAACGATGGTGCGATCGGATGTTCCGTTGGCGATCGTACCCGTTTTGCGGGCGGGTTTGGCGCTCCTCGACGGGATGCAAGAGGTGTTACCGGCGTCGTCGGTATATCACTTCGGAATGGTACGCGATGAGGAAACTTTGGAGGCTCACTGTTATCTCAACAAACTCCCCGAACGGTTTCCCAATAACACTCACGTCGTCATCAGCGAACCGATGTTGGCGACGGGGGGAACGATGACGGAAACGATGGCGCAGTTGACGAAACGGGGAATCGCCATCGAACGGGTGCGCGTGGTATCTGTCGTCGCCGCACCGCCTGCGTTACAGCGTTTGAACGAAGCTTATCCGGGGTTGGTGGTGTATACGGCTACGATCGATCCGGCGATCGACGATCGCGGGTTTATCGTTCCGGGGTTGGGGGATGCGGGCGATCGCACGTTTGGAACTTGACAACTGCAATTTGAGGGCGCAACCCGTTGAATCGCTACGAGCCCCGCGCGACACGGTACTCTAGAAATAGATGGAACTGGAGAGATAAGGTCATGAGCGATCGCAGTGGTTTTACAGGTGGTTTTTTGGCTGGAGCCGTCTTTGGTGGCGTTATCGGCGGTGTTGTTGGGGCGTTGCTGGCGTCTCGCCAATCCTCGAATACAACGTTAAACGACGACGATCGCCGCACCCTTCCCGCTGAGGGAACGCGGGGGGAACGTCTGGCGGGAAGTGAGGGTATGGAGTCGGCTCGACGTACCCTCGAAGATAAAATCGCGCAACTCAACGAAACCATCGACGACGTGCGCGAACAACTTCACGTCGTCAACGGCAATGCCAGAGGCGATCGCGAACCGTCACAACTCGAAGAACGTTAGCGGTTGCTCGCCGGTGGCGGTGGGTAAACTACCATTCATCATCGCTAAGCGATAGATAAATGGCTTTCCGTAGCCCTGAGACTGCAAAACAGCCCCGAACCTCCGGGCCGGTTTACGGCGACCCCAATCAATTCGATAACCTTGGAACCATTGTCGTCAGCATCGCCAAGCCAGCCACAATTCCCGCATCGAAACGTCTTACCCTGACGATAGGACTTTCCTTTGACCGGATGGATATGCAGGCAGTGATGGCACGTTTGGCTGCTATAAGCAGGCGGCACGGCAAGCACCAACACGCCTTCAGTTATTCCCTTGTAAGACAGAAATTGCCGCAACTGATAAAACGCCCAGCTATTCGAGCGGCGGCGTTCGGTTTGGTTGCGAGGCTGTTGGTTGGTTCGCTCTCGAATCCCGGAAAGGTCTTCGATGGCAATAAATAGGCCTTGCTGTTTCGCAAAATCGACGATCTGACGACTGATATTATGATTTAGCCATTGTTGGTAGCGTCGCTCCTTGCCCGACAGCCGTTTCAAGACCTGTCTCGCCCGACGGCGAGTTGACCTTGTGCCTTTCGAGGCTTTTTTTTGGAGCGACGCCCGAACGCGAGCGTACTTGTCTCGCTTTTCCTGAATGTCTTTGCCGTTCCAGCGCTGCCCTTTTGACGTTACGGCAATGTCGCGGCGTCCCAGATCCACACCCACAGCACTTTGCGAATCGCACATTTCTGGCGCTGACCTTTTGACCTGGATGTGGAGATAATACAGACCGTCGCGATGCTTGCACAGTTGCGCCGAAGTCGGCTTTTGTTCGCTCAGTTTCCCTTTCTGGTAAGGGGCGGCAACGATGGGGACTCGAACCCGCCCACTCGTTGTAGAAAGGCTAACCGTCCAATCGTCTTCCCGGAATGAAAACACTCTCGCATCGTAATCGACACTGGTGGGTTTGAATGCGTTGACTTCGCGCCCTTTTGCCTTTGCCGTTTTTCGGTTTGCGGCGACTCGCGCACAGGCCCGAACCGCAAGATTGGCACTCAGTCCGAAGGATTCTCGCAGTTGCCGATAGACCAACGACTGAATTGTTGTTTTGCTGGTCACAGCCGGACGAACGACAGAGTTTGTAAGGTTACAGGCTGCGGCAAATGCTTGTGCAACTCGCAAGAGGGCGGCACTTTGCTCGGCGGTGGCCTTTAACTGGCAAACGACAGTCAGGATTTGTTCCATGCGATAATTGTACTATTATTTGAGGGTTGCCGCGCAAGTCTTAAAGTTGCTGTCCCGGCATTCCTCCCGCGCTTCAATCAGAGATTAGAAGCGGAGCATCCTGCCGGGGTTTGGTGAACCGAACCTCTTACTTGAGTGGCGATCGAGTACACTGGATAAAGTGAATTGCGAACTTCACCCTGTCCAGACGCGAGTTCAACCTTTAAGATTATGTCTTCGATCGTTCTGTTGCTGACGCAAACGTTGGTTACGTTCTTAAATATTTATTTTGCTCTGCTGATTATTCGGATTCTGTTGAGCTGGTTTCCCAACGTCAACTGGTACGATCCGCCGTTCTCGATTCTCTCTCAATTAACCGATCCCTACCTCAATCTGTTTCGATCGATTATTCCTCCCTTGGGCGGTTTGGACTTTTCCCCGATTATCGCTATCTTACTGCTTCAAGTGGTTCAATCCCTGGTTCCTTCTGTCTTGATGCAGTTGGTTTAATCGGCGCTTTAATTCAGGTTGAGAAGTTTTTCCGGTTCGATCGAGGCGGCGTCTCGGTTCCGCCTCTTCTTTTTAGTTGGATTTTTATGAATATTGTTGATGATTAAAAAATCAAGTATATGGACGAGATAGGCCATATAATTATACTTATATTCTAGCGCCGAAAACGGGACGGGTCAACCCCCATCGACCGAAGCCCGATGAAGGTCGAACAAAAAAATCAAAACAATTGAATTAACGGCGAACGCGCCCCGTAAAGCCAGAAGCTTTAAACTGCTCGAATTGAAGGGGGAGCGGTTGGTTTGCGGCGACTGTAATCTGTAACTCAAAATCACTGACGCCGGGGGGAACCTCATCGATCGCCCCGAGTCGCGTGCGGTTGGGGAAAACGTTGTTATGGTTGGCGTCGTAGATGCGTCCGAAAATATCGGCGTTGACGACGGGTTTTCCCGATTTATTTTCCGCCTTTCCCGTGACGATAAAACAGTTCGCTGCTTGCATCGAACCGCTCACTACCGCCCCTTCTGAGAGGGCTGGCGGACATTCGTGATAAGAGAGATCGGAGAGTTCGACGGGAACCAAGGCGAAGGCGGTTGGCGTCCACAGCCAAGACAACACGACGATCGCACAAGTCGCGGCGATCGCTTTTAACTTTTGGAAGTTACCCATAGAAAATAACGTGAAGATACCGTGCGATCGTCAGTGTATCGCGAATCTGGAGGTGAGGTGATGAAAACAGTCACCAGTCACCAGTCACCAGTCATCAGTGATAATGAGATGATGAGATGAGGAGAACTCCCCACTCTTCACTCTTCTCTCTTTCCTCTTCACTGAAAAAGCTTCCTTGCTCCCTCTCCATCAACAACTATGTCAGCCTCTCTCCCTCCTCTCGTCCAGCAAATGCTGAAACCGGAGTTTTACCCCCATCCGGTAACGCAGGCGATCGAATTGATTCAAACTCACGTCTCCTTCGTGTTGCTGACAGGAGAGTTCGTCTACAAACTCAAGAAACCTGTCGATTTCGGCTTTCTCGATTACTCGACGCTGGAGAAACGCCGACATTTCTGTCGCGAGGAACTTCGGATGAACCGACGGGGTGCGCCAGGAATCTATTTAGACGTACTTCCAATCGTTCAAAAGGGCGATCGCTTCGTTTTGGGAGACGCATCGGGAGACGACGATGACATTGTTGAATATGCGTTGAAGATGAAGCAGTTTCCCCCGAACTGTCTGTTTGTAGATTTGCTCGATCGCGGGGAACTCACAGAACGCTTAATGGAACAGTTGGGGCGCATCGTCGCAGATTACCACGCTAACGCTCCGGTTAACGAGGAAATTCTCGAATTCGGAACGGTCGAACAAATTCGCGAAGCCATCGACGACAACTATCGCTATACGGAAAACTATATCGGGCGAGTTCAGACCCAGCAACAGTTCGACGAAACCAAAGCTTACACCGATCGCACGTTCGATCGCCATCGGGATTGGTTCGAGTCGCGGGTTCGCCAGCGCAAGATTCGCGAGTGTCACGGCGACTTACACCTTCGCAACATCGCCCTCGACGGCGATCGCATTTTACTGTTCGATTGCATCGAGTTCAACAAACCCTTTCGCTTCGTCGATGTTATGTACGACGTGGCGTTTACGGTGATGGATTGCGAAGCCAGGGGAAGGCGAGATCTCGGAAACGCGTTTCTCAACACTTACATCGAACGCACGGGCGACTGGGATGGCTTGCGAGTGTTACCGTTGTACCTGAGCCGTCAGGCTTACGTGCGAGCGAAAGTGACGTCGTTTCTCCTCGATGACGAGGCGGTATCGGAGGAGGAGAAAGCGAAAGCGGCGAAAACGGCGTCTGAGTATTATCGGTTGGCGTGGGAGTACACGCGATCGCATTCGGGGAAAATGTTCGTGATGTCGGGGTTGTCGGGTTCGGGGAAAAGTACCACAGCTCGTCAACTGGCGCGCCGTTTGGGGGCGATACAAGTGCGATCGGACGCGGTTCGCAAGCATTTAGCGGGAATTCCCCTAGACGAACGGGGAAGCGACGAGATTTATACGTTCGAGATGAGTCGCCGCACTTACGATCGCCTGGCGGAGTTGGGGGCGATGTTGGCGAAGTTGGGATGGACGGTTATTTTAGACGCGAAGTACGATCGCCGAGAGTGGCGAAAGATGGCGTGCGATCGCGCCGAAGCCGCTTCGATTCCGGTGCAGATTCTCCACTGTACCGCACCGATGTCCGTGTTGCGCGATCGACTCGATCGCCGAACGGGAGATATCGCCGACGCCACCGCCGATTTACTCGCCAGTCAACAGGCGAAAGCGGAGGGGTTTACGGAAGACGAACTCTCGAGAGTTGTGGAAATCGACACGACACAAAATCTCGAGATGCAGTTGACGTCTGTTGGCTGAACCTTTTGAGGAATTTCTCGATGAGACTTTCCTAGATCGACTTTTTCCGATCGCGTTTCAGTTAACGGTTTACAATGCGATCGGATAGAGATCTGAACCTCCCAGGTTTGAGAATTCCTGGGAAGTTCGAGGATTCGATCGATGTTTAAGCTCAGCTTAAACGCTTAATCAGGATCTGCAGGGATACCATCCATTCATACAGATAATATAGTTGAGATCGTCGTAAGTCGCCCCGGTTTCTGCCCCCAGGACTGGCGCGATCTTGGGTAAGGCGAAAGTCGTGCGACCATCACCACCGTACTTGTTCCCAAGAATACTAAACAGCGCTACATTTTGATTGATTTCTAATACTTGTCCGTTGCAAAATTCCCAATCTCTTGGCGCAAAGGTTCCCGCAAAAAGTCGAATTTCTCCAATTGTGCCTTCGTTCATACTTAATGCTCCTGAAATTGTGAAGTTTGATACAGCGAGCTTAGCTCGAGCTTCAAAAATTACGCACGATTTTTAAGGAATATTTAACACTTTCGCAAAATATTGCTGTACCTCAAAAAAAATACATAATTTGAAACAAATAAAAAAGAAAAATATAGATCGATATATTTTTCTTAATCAACTTGAAACTCAAAAAATAATGTCAAAACACGATTTAACTCTAGCAATTCAGTTTGGTTCGGCGTTTCTCATCATTTTTCTGCTGCTGGGATACGATCCGTTATTGAGTATTGTGTTAGCGATCGCCGGTGGAATTGCGGGAAGCGTTACGGTTTCTGGTTGGAACGATAAAACTGAACCAAACGAACTCAAACCTAAAATTTTTACTGAAGATAAGCTCTCTAAAACACGATGGAGTCACCCCACTCCTCTAGACAAACGTAAAACTCGTTATTTAGAAAAGCAGTACAAACATCATCGAGGTCGTCCGACGACATTCTGGGAGCGAGCTAAAAGTTGGTTGGGTTTAGAAGAAAGTGGTGAAAGTCGTAAAGCAGCATCTGAAGAAGAAAGTGAAGAAAGTCAGGAATAAAAATTTTTAGCAATCCCAATTGACTTACGGAAAGAATCACAGGCTGGAAGCCTGTACGACGCGGGGCGGGGTTTGACAGGTCTGAGATTTCGCAACTGATTTAGGATTGCTATACTTTGGAAGTGCAAAAAAACAACATAATGTTGTTCGATAAAAAATTTGGTATGAAAGATCTCCAATCCGTTGAATTTACATCGAGAAACGCCTGTAAAAAAGGTGGGCGTAGCCCACACTAATACATCTAAGAATTTATCTAACTCCCACTAATATGAACCACGAGTTCGCGAGCGTGAGAAAAGCTGCGATGTTCCCAAATGTAAATTCCCTGCCAAGTTCCTAAAACTAAACGCCCTCTAGAAACTGGAATTTGTTCGGAAGTGTGAGTAATCGCCGTGCGGATGTGGGCGGGCATATCGTCGGGACCTTCAGTGCTGTGAATGTAATGTCCGCTTTCAGGAACCAGTTTTGAGAAAAAGTTTTCTAAATCTCGTAAAACATCGGGATCGGCGTTTTCTTGGATAATCAAACTTGCTGAAGTATGGCGTAAAAACAAGGTACACAGCCCTGTTTCGATTCCCGATTCTTTAACGATATTTTGAACTTGTGAGGTGATTTTTTGTAGAGATTTTCCAGAAGTTTGAATGCGTAGAGACTTTTGATAATGTTGAGTGACAGTTGGCATGATGATTTCAGGGTTCGGCTAAGTTTGGACTTATTTTAAGGTTATGCCTGTTTCTCGAAATATTCAACAACCGCACGGGCAATCGTTTCGTTGCCGTCTTTGGCAAAGCGATGTGGAGTTTTGGGCGGTTTGAGGGGCTGTCGTAAAAAGTCCCAGTTCCCAGCAAGAAATTCCTCGTGAGAGATAATTTGATGGGGGGCGCGGTTTTGTAAGCCGTCGAGAAGCAGTTGCGCTTCGGCGAATCCTTCGCGAGTCAGGGAGACGACTGGAACCTCGAGGCGCATGGCTTCGGCGAAGGTGCTGAAACCGGGTTTAGAGACGACGCGATCGCACAGAGGCATGACATCCACTGGACGAATCCGCTGCGATCGCTCCATCCGACGTTCGATATCGAGCAGTTTGACGAGATTCGGTAAATCTGGAGCGTTGGCGTCGAACGTGAGAAACAGCCAGTCGGGAAAATGTTCGAGGACGCGGTAGGGAATTTTTTGCAGTCCCAAACCGCCGAAACTCAGTAATGCCGTGCGATCGCGCGGTGCGGTAATTCCGAGTAACTGCTGTAGTTCGTCGATGCTATAGCGAGGAGTTCCGCCAGTTAGTCCCGTGTCGGTAACGTGGGGAAAGGCGGCGAGGGGTTCGTGCATCGGGAGGCGAAACAGGCGATCGCACTGCTGAAAACATTCGCGAATCCAGTCGGCAATCTCGAGGAATTCGCCCCCCCAGTCGCGATAAATGAAGTCCCAACCGAAGTTACTCATCATCCACCCCGGAACCCCTGCAACCCGAGCGATCTTGGCGGCGAGAGGGGGAATGTCGGCGAGAACGAGTTTGACGTTGTTGAGGCGGATGAAGTTGACTTCAGCGGCAATCAGGTCGTTTTGGCGACGTCGGATGTCCTGTAGTTTCTCGAGGGTGGCGTCTCGGTCGATGTTGAGGCTGTCGGATTGAACGACTCCCACATCGAGGGCGCGAGGGCGGTAGAGAAAGTCTCCTTCGATATAGGATTCGAGCAACCAGCGGGGGGCGGTCGTCACCATCGCCACGAGAACGTCCGGGTTGAGGCGTTGGATTTCAGCGACGACGGAAGCGACACGGACGGCATGACCGAAACCGTGGTTGGTAACGGCAACGTAAAGAACGGGACGCGACATAGATTGACCCTTGGTTCGATCTCTTCACAAGACCCTTTGTGCATCGTATCGCAACGAGAAAGGTTTCAGTCGCATTCTACCGATCCCCCGTCAGAAAGGAAGTAGAGATAATGGTAGAATCGAGAGGACTTAGCTGTCGCTCGCATGGTAAAGCGAACGGCTTGCCAAGCGAAACCCTTCGATCGCCAGGTTCGAGAATTTTCTAAAATCGCCTTGGATTTGCTGGAATAAAATGCCAGAATATTGAATCGGTTGGGTTTTGCGATCGCGACCGCCTGCGACCGTGGCAGACAAATTGAAGCTTTTTTCAACAGACTGGAGTAATCGAGAATGTTAGCCCTTAAAATCACCGTTTACATCGTTGTTGCCTTTTTCGTCCTGCTGTTTATCTTCGGATTTTTGTCTAACGACCCGTCTCGGAACCCCGGTCGTCGGGATTTCGAGTAACGTCGAATTCGGCACCACTCGAACGAAAACTAGGCGGGGGGCGGTTTGCCGTACCCCCGCTTGCTATGTGGGGTCGGTGGCGAGTACCATGCTCGATCGCATCTCGTCTCACCTTATCCGTCGCTCCTATTCCCTTAAACGATGACCTACCCGGTGCAGCCTCCCGAACCGCCGCCGATCGTGAAGGTGGTTCCGTCGAAGCAATTGGCGGAACCCGAGTTTGAGTTTTCCTCGCATCGCAGCGATCGCGCGATCGATTCGCCGGAAACCGGTCAACCGCTGTCTGTAAGCCAGCCAGAGACGATCGATCCGTGGTCGGGTGTTCGCCCCGATCCCCTCGCCCCCGAGGTGAGTTGGGTCGAACCGAGTGCGAACGAACTGCTTCCACCGCAACGCTTACCCGATAAATCGGCGGTGTTGTCGGCGATGGAATCGACTGAAGACAGTGTTACGCCCCGCGACGAACCGGCCTCTTTTCCCGCGATCGAGTTTGAAGAACGGGTTCCCGATCGCGAAATTGAAGATTCCGAACTTGACGAGATCGAAAACGGCGATCGCGAAATTGAAGATTCCGAACTTGACGAGATCGAAAACGGCGATCGCGAAATTGAAGATTCCGAACTCGACGAGATCGAAAACGGCGATCGCGAAATTGAAGATTCCGAACTTGACGAGATCGAAAACGGCGATCGCGTAACGGACGACACTTCCCCAGACAAACAACCCAACGCCCCAACAGTAGACGGTTCGAGTTTGCAAGAACCCCTCGAACTCGAAACCCCCATCGAAGTAACCGCAGACTATCAAGAATTCGACGACGATCGCCAAATTTTCACGGCGACGGGAAACGTGGTCATGCGCTACCGAGACGCCGTCATCGATGCCGACTGGCTGCAAGTCAACTTACTCACGCGCATGGCTCGAGCCGAAGGAAACGTCGCCCTAACGCAACCCGGACAGGTCTTGCGCGGCGAGTTATTTCGCTACAACTTCGTTCAAGAAATCGGAACCATCGACCAGGCGCGAGGGGAAATCAGCAGTTTGACGCGAGTACAGACCGCAACGCCCCAAAACGCCCCGACCGCCGTACCGTCAGTCAATACCCTACTACCCGTCGATATCGCCGCGCGAGGGCTGTCTGACGCCCCCCAGAGCGATCGTATTGCCCGAGAACAGCCTCTCAACGTCGCTCGCGGGGGAGAAGTCCAAATCGGTGTCGGTGCCGGCCGCGGCTACCAAGACGCCGAAGGCGGGGGAACCATCAACAGCTTCCGCTTCGAGGCCGAACAGGTCGAATTTACCCCCGACGGTTGGGTCGGAACGGAAGTTCGCATCACCAACGATCCGTTTTCACCGCCCGAATTAGAAATCCGAGCCGATCGCGCCACGCTGACGCCGATCGATCCCCTCCGAGACGAGTTGCTGTTGAGTCGTCCTCGTTTGGTGTTCGACGGCGGGTTTTCCCTTCCCATTCTCAAGCGCCGTTACGTTATCGATCGCCGGGAACGCCAGCAACCGTTTTTAGAATTCGGATTCGATCGCGAAGATCGCGGCGGTTTCTTTATCCAGCGTTCCTTTACCGTCATCGACACCCCTCGTTTCTCCCTGCGCGTCGCCCCTCAATATTTCGTGCAGCAGGGGTACGACGAGCGGGATTTACTAGACTTAGACCAGTTCGGCAGTCTGTTTCGCCTCCAGTCGCTCCTCTCGCCGACGACGACCTTGCGAGCCGAAGGAAGTCTCACGAGTTTGGATTTCGGCAATTTCGACGCCGACGACGACCTACGAGCCAGCGTCCGCTTGTCCCAAAAAGTCGCCAACCACACCCTGACAGGCGAGTACAGTTTCCGCAACCGTCTGTTTAACGGTTCTCTCGGCTTTCAAACCGTTCACAGTAGCATTGGTGCCGTTTTGACATCGCCTCGGTTGATGTTAGGACGAACGGGCATCAATCTCGAATATCAGTTAGGAGTGAACCGAGTCGAGGCGGATACGGACGATTTAGACTTACTCGAGCCGATTCGAGACAACAACCGGGCGACCTTGACGCGATTTCAAGGCAGTTTCGTGGCGCGTCGCGGTTTTACACTGTGGCAGGGCGAAGCACTTCCGGCCACGGCTGAGGAAGGGTTGCGGTTTTCTCCGATTCCCGTGGTTCCTTTCGTGCGCTTTTATTTAGGAGGGCGAGGGATCGGCAGTTTTTACAGCAACGGCGATTCAGAGATTTCGTTACGAGGGACAGCGGGATTCGAGGCGCAGTTCGGGCATTTTTCGCGAAATTTCCTCGATTACACGGCATTTAACCTCGAGTATTCGGAAACGTTGCAAGAAGGCGAGTCGCCCTTTTTCTTCGATCGCACCGCCGATCGCCGCGTGTTGCGGTTTGGCTTTACTCAACAGCTCGTCGGACCGTTCCGCTTTGGGGTTCAAGCCTCGTTGAACCTGGATTCGGGCGAAAACTTCAGTACGAATTTAGTACTGGAGTACAGTCGCCGCACGCACGGTATTACGTTATTGGTCAACCCGGAACGGGAAATCGGCTCGCTGACGTTTCGGATTAGCGATTTCGACTGGAACGGCAACACGGGGGCGTTTAGCGATACGGAAACCTGTGAAGTTATGGGTGGACTGCGCTGCGTAAGATAATATCGAACGTGCGTGGGGTGCGCGATCTCTCGGGAAATCGTACATCGTCTTTGGAACAATATGACGCGCGATACAGCGGCGATCGAGGCGATTGCTTTATTGAAGTACTACAGTTTCGACCTCGGGGGGGAAACCGCCGAGGAGTTCGTCGATCGCTGGCTCGGCGGCGTTCCGGCCGCTTGGCTGCGCTTGTCGGTGTTAGAAGCCCTCTATCAAGGGCGTTATAAAGGAATTTCCGTCGAACACTTACTGCAACTGTGGCTGCGGCGGGAGAGTCCGTTTCAACATTACAGTTACGAATTCGAGCGCTTGGTGTGCGATCGCCTCCCTGGAATGCCCGCCCCCCCTCTAGAAGAGGTTCCCGAGATTCCCACGGCTGAAGAAGTCGAGACCGCAGACCAACCTGAAGAGAAAGCCCCCTCTCTGACGCCTCAGCCTCAAATCGATCGCTTTACGCCGTCGCTAGATAGTTCTCAACTTCACTCGAAATTAAAAAACTTTGCCCATCGCGATGAGGTGTCTGACTCTCGCGAGGAGAATGCTGAAGAGGAGCTAAGCTAGTTGCCCCATATCACATTTATGCAATTTTGTCAACTAAAATGTGGTGATTTCCGAAGTGGGGGCGATCGCAAACCTCCACGATCGCAAAAGGGAGAGCTGTGATAAGCCCTCCCTTTTATCGAACTCGAGCGATCGAATTCTAGAGAATCGTATTAAACCCTAATTCCTAGAACTTGAAGGTCGTCCGAAGAGTTGCCACCCAATGGGCATCGTTTTCGTCGTTGTGTTCCGGCGAAGTCACGACAAAGAAGCCCGGCGTGATGGCGATGTTGTCGGTGAGTTGGTAACGATAGAAGGCTTCGATGTGCAGGGACGTATCGTCGTCTTCTTCCCCGATCAGGGTCGAGCTAGAACGCTCGATGCGAGTCGCTTGCGGGGGAACGCCGACGATCACACCAGCCAAGTTCCCTTCACCACCGAGATCGGGTACCGACAGCGCCAGAGCGTAGTTGATCACGTCTGCTTTGTCGTCTTCTTCAAAGCCGTCGCCATCGCTCTCGGCACGCGCCCAAGTGAAACCGAACCAACCGGAGAGGTCGACCGGACCGAGACCCACCAAGAACTGACCGCCGACGGAGTCAGAGGAGGTAGCCACGAGGTCGCCAAACGGACTTTGGGCGCTCAAGCTACCAGTGCTTCCGGTCAAGTTAACCGTACCGCCAGGAGCGTAATAGTGTTGGTAGAATACGCCCACTTCGATGTCGTCGTTGACGGCGTAACTGGCGTTAGCAAACGCACCGTATTCGCCGTTAAACAGACCTTCTTTGCGTTCGGGGCTGTTGGCGACGTTGGCCAAGTAACCGACATCGAATTGGAAGGCGTCGAATTTCGCTTGGATGCCGATCCCTTCGCCACTGTCAGACTGACGCATGATCGGGTTGAGGCGACCGAAGCGAGACACCGCACCGCTACCACTGCTTACCAGAGGCGTCACTTCGTTGATGAAGTCGCGAGCTTCAAAGCTGTTAGCAGCCAAGAAGACGTTGACGTTATCGCCGACGGGGAAGCGGTAGAACAAATCGTCGATTTGGACATCGCTACCGGAGTCGCCGTCGAAGCCGAGACGGGTCATGTCGGTGCCGGTGACGCCGTCGTCGAACGGAACCGTGCTGCGAGCTTGCAGGCGAGTCCGCAGTAAGTCGCGTCCGGTGAAGCTAGTATCGAAGTTCAGACGAGCGCGGTAAGCAAACTGAGTTTGCGTGGGATCGTCGCCGTCGTTGTCGTCGTCGAAGTCGACTTCTTCGCCAAAGCTGTCGTTGATCGAGAAGATGACTTCACCACCGAGTTTGGTGGTCGTCGAGAACTGGTTGGCTTCGAGTTCGGCCACGCGAGCTTCTAAGCCGTCAACCCGTCCGCGCAGGGCGGCCAGTTCAGCAGCGAATTCTTCTTGCAAGCGGCGGATCGTTATTAAGTCTTCCGGGTCGATGGCTTCTCCACCACCGATGAGGGCGACGATTTGATCCAAACAAGCGTTCACACCCGCAGCGAATTCGTAACGGGTCATGAAGCTGTTACCGCGATAGGTACCGTCGGGATAACCGGCGATACAACCGTAACGTTCGACCAGCGATTGCAGTGCCTGGAACGCCCAGTCCGTCGGCTGAACGTCGGACAGTTGGGACACTGAGGTCACTTGGTCGAGGTTCTCGGTCAGTTCGTAGGCCGACAGTTCGTCGACGGAAACGTTCTGTGCCAGTTGTTGCGGGGTCTCGAGGCTGCTGACTTCACTGAGACCTTTAGAAGTCGACAGAACCTGAGCGGATTTTTGGCTTTGGGTTGCTGTCGCTTCTTTGGCCGAGGCATCGGTTGCCCAAGCCAGAGAGACGAGTCCTACGAGTAGAGGGGAGACTCGCAGGAGGGATCTCAACATTGTTTGATTCGTTCGTTCTTTCACTCTCACACCTGTGAACGTTCTGCAAAAGTTAACAAATTCTCGAAGGCCAACTCTTTTGCGGACTCTAGGCAACAGTTCTAAACGGAACCAAAATATGGAACCTAGCTGTACTCAGGGTACGCTCAGAGTATCACCGGCAGGTTAACGGAATGTTATCTCTGCCAGAGGCGAGAATTATCTCGCGTAGGTCGCGTCGAGCGAGCGGGGAATTGCCGCGCGTCTACCTTCTCGAGTTTTGCAGGAGTATCCTACTATTTTACTACGATCGACTCGGTCTGTGTGGATCGAGCGCAGTGAAAATCGAGCGATCGCTTTGGGTCATCGTACGGTCTTCCTCCGAATAGATAACCGATCTCGAACGCGAGTGTCAAGAGACGATCGCATCTCTAAAGCTCTTGCAAACTGGGGGTTTGGCGCGATATTCCGAGAAGCGCTCCCGTTCCAAATAAAATACAACGATATCCGTAACGCCATGCTTGACTTTCGACCGATGTTTCGAGGGTTCGACGTTTCTCGCCGTCCTTCTCCCTGGCAAGTGCTTCTATTACTGTTGTGCTGTTGGGGTCTGTGGTGGGGGAGTGGATTGCCCGCACGGGCAGCGATCGAGACGTATCCCGACCCGGCTCGCGGCGAGATCGTGGTGCGATCGCTGCAAAGCCTCAGAGATATCCGCGATGGCAGTTGGCAGCTCGTTTTGTTCGAGCGTCGGACTCCCACGGAGCTTCAGGGGATCTTCTTGCGAGTGGTGGGATTTCCCGGTCGGAGGATCGATCGCGACGTTCCGTTACAGGTCGATGCAGCCACCGGTCGATCTTGGCAAGTCCGCGATCGCTCGGCCTCGGCATCGACCGACGAGCCGTTGCCGTCCAACATCGTCCAGTACGACTTCGAGGCGATCGCGCGGCAGCTCTCGACCGATACAGCACTACGGCTGTCGTTTTCCGTTCTCGGCGATCGTCGTCCCGTCGAAATTCCCGTTCCTCCCTTCGTTGTGCGCGAATGGCGCACTCTGCTGTTCGAGATCGCTCCCTCCGTCGATCCTCAGTTTTAACGACGTGATTTAACGACCTCAACGACCGACGAAAATCGGGTTTCTCAGACCCGTTGCGCGATCGCCACGGCTGTTGGCATTTCCGTCCCCACTTGCCGCGTTCGATAAAAGTTGGCGTTGTCCAGTTTGGCCCCTTGCAGCTTGGCGTGAGTGAGGTCGGCGTAGGCGAGATCGGCATTTTGCAAATCGGCTCTCTCGAGATTCGCCCCGCGCAGGTTCGCCCCTCGTAAGTTCGCATCGACCAATTTCGCCTCCGTCAGATCGGCGTGGGCGAGGTTGGCGTTGTCCAGTTTCACCCCTCGAAGGTTCGATCGCGCCAACGTCGCCTCTCCCAAATTCATCGCCGTCAACACAGCATCTTCGAGGTTCGCCTCGCTAAAATCGATCCCGTCGAGATAGATTTCCGGTTCCGTCAAATCCACCCCAGCCAAATCGATTCCCACGAACGATCGCACGCCCGACTCGTACTGTTGCCAAAACTGGTTCGCGCGATCGCCGGCTGCGCCGTCGCCGGGTAACGGCAGAATTTCAGTCGCCCCGTTACTGCCGTTGGCGTCAACCAGGTGTCGACCGCTCTGGGCGGCGATCGCGGCAATTTGGGCGGCCAAATCCTTCATTTGCCCTTCCAGACTTGACACAGCCGCCATCGGTCGCTCCACGTTGGCTTGTAACGCTTGCACTTGCGTTTCCAACGGGGCGATATCGAAAGACGCCATCGCCATCGGAGTCGCCGTGTTCGAGAGGGTTTCCTCGCGCAAATCTTGCACTTGTAACTCAACTTGACGTTCGACTGCGAGCCGAGACTCAGCAATGCGCGCGATCGTCTGTTGCTGCATCCGATCTTGGTGACGTTGTCGATTGACGAAATTCATCACCAAAGCCAGCGTCACCGGGGCAGCAACATACGTTATCTGTTGAAACGCGAACCCCGCTCCCGTTCCCAAAACTGCCCCCACGAGGGACAATCCTTCCACCGTATCGAGCCAATGGTCAGAACGTTTTTCACTCATAAACTTCTCTCGCGAACGTCGGTCAAAACCGTTACTGTGCTTGTTGTTGTGCGTAATCTAGATTTTTTTGATAGTCTAGAGCCTTTTGCTGAGCGACCTCGTATTGCGGATGGTCTTGCGGCACGGCGTTCATGCGATCGATCGCCGTTTGCCAGTTGTTCGCCACTTGTTGCCACTGCTCCGGGGTCGAAGCCGTTTGTGCGCTCTCGGCCGCACTCATCGCCGCGTTGACCGCCGTTGCGAACGGATCGGGAGTTTCGGGAGTCGTCGCGTCGGGAGCGTCCTCCGTTGGCGTCGTCGGCGTTTCTGAAGGCGTCGTTTCGTCACCCGTTTCGCCGCCTAAATTTAAGAAGGGAAGGTTCGAGAACAGTTCCGGTCGGGTGGTGTAGAGGTAATAGCCGCCGCCAGCGAGAACAACCAGCACCAGCAGGACGAGCAACCCCACTAAAGAGGATTTTTGCTTCGGTTTGGAAGGGGGTTCGTCCTCGTCCTCGTCGTCCTCTTCTTCGAGTTCTTCGTCGTAGCCTTGCCCCTCGTCGTCCTCTTCTTCGAGTTCTTCGTCGTAGTCTTGCCCCTCGTCGTCCTCTTCTTCGAGTTCTTCGTCGTAGTCTTGCTCCTCGTCGTTGAGGAACGACTCTGCCTCGGGGGGAACTTCGGGAAAGTCTTCCGAAGCTTCTAGCGTCTCGCCGTCTTCGTTGTAATACCCTTCGAGAAGGTCGTCGGGTAGGAGGCTTTCGTCAGCCAGTTCGTCGAGGGGAACCGCTCGATGGGAAAGTTCGGGAGGAGTCGAAGGCGGAGGGGCTTCTTTGAGGACGATTTCGTCTTGCCAAACGGGAGTCTCGCGACCGACTTGACGGCCGTAGACGCGCACGCGATCGATCGATGCGATATCGAGCTTGAGCATTCCCTCTCGCACGAAGCCAACGCTTTTGGTTTGGCTCGGGGCGTTTTCCCCTTCGAGAAGAACTTGCAAGCACCGGTCGTTGAGGGAGGCTTTGACCGAAATGCCTTTCGGTTGCGTCGAACGGTTCATCAGTGCGGCGATCGCTTTTGGATCGCCCTGTTTCGCCTGATCGAGTAACTGATTGGGGGTAGGACTCATAACGATCCAACAGCAAGAACGAAGGGTCAACGCCAAAAGAGGCGTGCGTTCGAGGACTTCACACCTAAACAGACGCGATCGCGTTCCAACTGTGCCGTCGTGCGATCTCGTTCGTCAGGCCGAGTTTGTCTTCATCATACTCTTTTCTTTCCAAGACGCGATCGCACGGTAGACCGAGAGGGATATTACATGAATTGCGCGATCGCGCCATCGCGACTTGGGTAATTCCATCAATTCAAGGTCTTCTGTGAAATTGACTGCGACGAACGAACAAGAACGCGAATTAAGCGGTATAGTTCTAACCAAGATCGATCCTTAAGCAATTTTTAAAGTGCTGGGATCGCCTTGCTACAGTTGTATCGAAGCTCTCGTTGTCGAGCGCTCTCGTTGTCGAGCGCCCTCGGTGCGATCTCCCGTCGCGTTCGCTGTCAACCCACAGGTTCTCAAATTATGGCTATTGGCTATGTCGCTCTGGTGCTGCACGCACACCTACCCTTCGTCAGACACCCCGAAAGCGATTACGTACTAGAAGAGGAATGGCTGTACGAAGCAATTACAGAAACCTACATTCCCCTCCTGCGCGTTTTTGAGGGCTTGAAACAGGACGGGGTAGACTTCAAAATGACGATGAGCATGACGCCGCCGCTGGTGTCGATGCTTCGAGATCCCCTCCTGCAAGAGCGGTACGACGCCCACCTCACCAAGCTCGAAGAGCTAGTCGCCCAAGAAATCGAGCATAACGAACACAACGGACACCTGCGGTATCTAGCCGAACACTACGCGACGGAATTCCAGCATACTCGCAAGGTGTGGGAACGTTACAACGGCGACCTCGTAACCGCGTTCAAGCAATTTCTCGACAGCAACAACTTAGATATCATCACCTGCGGGGCAACTCACGGCTACCTGCCGTTAATGAAGATGTATCCCCAAGCGGTGTGGGCGCAGTTGCGCGTGGCGGCAGAACACTACGAAGAGAACTTCGGCCAGCCGCCTAAAGGCATTTGGTTGCCTGAGTGCGCCTACTACGAAGGCTTAGAACGTCAAATCGCCGATGCGGGACTGCGCTACTTTCTCACAGACGGTCACGGAATTCTCTACGCGCGTCCCCGTCCCCGTTTCGGGACTTACGCGCCGATTTTCACCGAAACCGGCGTGGGCGTTTTCGCGCGGGATCACGAATCGTCTCAACAGGTGTGGTCGTCAGAAGTGGGATATCCCGGTGCGCCGGAATACCGAGAGTTTTACAAGGATTTGGGCTGGGAGGCTGAATACGAGTACATTAAGCCGTATATTATGCCCAACGGTCAGCGCAAAAATACGGGAATTAAGTATCACAAGATTACCGGGCGCGGGTTGGATTTGAGCCAAAAAGCGCTTTACGATCCCTATTGGGCGCGGGAGAAAGCCGCCGAACACGCCTCGAACTTCATGTTCAACCGCGAGCGTCAAGTCGAACACCTCCACGGGATTATGGGACGTCCGCCGATCGTGGTTTCTCCCTACGACGCGGAACTCTTCGGTCACTGGTGGTACGAGGGACCGTGGTTTATCGATTATTTGTTCCGCAAGTCTTGGTACGACCAGAACACTTATGAGATGACTCATTTAGCGGACTACCTGCGGACGAACCCGACGCAGCAGGTGTGTAAGCCGTCTCAGTCGAGTTGGGGCTTTAAGGGGTTTCACGAGTATTGGTTGAACGAGACGAACGCCTGGGTGTATCCCCATTTGCACAAAGCCACCGAACGCACGATTGAATTGAGCAAACGGGAACCAGCCGACGAGTTAGAGTGGCGAGCGCTCAATCAAGCGGCGCGGGAGTTGCTGTTGGCACAGTCGTCAGACTGGGCGTTTATCATGCGAACGGGGACGATGGTGCCGTATGCGGTACGTCGGACGCGATCGCACTTGATGCGGTTACACAAGATTTACGACGATATCAACGCGGGTAAAATCGATTCGGGTTGGCTCGAGAAGGTCGAAGCGATCGATAATATTTTCCCGAGCATCGACTATCGCGTGTATCGACCCCTCTAGGGATGATGAGATGACGAGGTGAAAACGGTCTTCACTGCTCACTGCTCACTGCTCACTGCTACATGAGCCACACCGATCGAATTTACTGTTTTCGAGCCGAATCTGTGCGATCGCACTTCGACGAGACTCAGCTTCCCGATTGGTTAGAGGTTCGTGCGAACTGGCAAGGCTAACGCGTTGCGACGCAGCCTTGGGTGGCGGACGTGGCGCGGGAAATCGGGCTGCTGGCGGGTGACGATACCCCGGACGATTGGATTCGTCATCTCGAAAGTTTGGGACATGAAGCTCACCCCACCTGCTAGGGCGCGAGGTGGGGGTGTCGGTGCTAACCTGGAACTGTGCTAGTCCACAGATCACACAGACAAGCCCAGCTTCTAGGCGAGCGTCCAGAACTTTGGCGGGAACGCTCCTCACTGTCATTTCTGCAAGTGAGCTTAAGAATGCCTCGGGCAGCAATGTTCAGCGCCCCATTGAGGTCTGCGTTGTACCGCTTGCCCGAAGAAAATTTGGCCAGTGTATAGTTTTTGGAGTCCCGTCGCACCACTCCACTCCCGTCATAAGCCAGCTTTGAGGTATAAGCGGCAACGACATCAACAACCTTACCGCCAATTTCAAGCCACTTCATTTCAGTAAAATCTCGAATCATCCCTTTGAGCCAACCATGAAAGCGCTGGCGCAGGTTAGACCGTTTTCGTCCACCTTTAGCTTTCCATCCTTTCAGGTTCTCAAAGACAATGGCATCGGCTTTGAATTGTCTGGCAATCTGGACAATACGCTTCGAGACTAAATGCCCGATTTGACGGTTGATATTACGGCATTTGCGATAGGTATGGTAGCAGAAGCCTTTTTGGAGACTTCCACCTTTCCCCATCGTCTTACTGGCTCGTTTCGATACCGATTTCAGTCGCTTATCCCGACGGTCGATGTCTCTTCCAGGGTGAACGAACTCCCGATGGATTACAGTGCCGTCAAAATTCACGACTGCAACGGTTGCGGTGGTATTGATACCGAGGTCAACACTCACTACATTGCCATCTACCTCCCGTTGGGGTGGATGACACTCAAACGGAACTGAGAGGTGACAGACCTTCTTCTCCTCATTAAAAATGAGTGAGGGTGACAGTAGTTTGTTGCTGTCTACCGTATGCCGTTCCCGTAGACCTGTAATCTGAACGGTTGTCCAAATCCAATCTGTTCCGTTAAATACTTTGATTTCGATGCGATCGTACCCGTGCAGTTTGTAGCACTGACCTTTGTACAAGGTGGGATAGCATCCGGTATTCGCATTCAGGACGGGTGGCTTGGCCTTGCGATGTTGGCGAATGCCACTCTGCCATTCCCGATACCGGGTCATGTAGCTACTGACTTGTCCGGCGGCGAAGACAATAGCGGCTCTTCGGTAGTAGCTGGGGAATTTGTAAAAGGTCGAGTCGAACTGAGGATATTTAGGGTGGGGATTCTGTTCGGTTTGGTGAATCAGTTTTTCAACCGCCAGTACCCGTTTTTGGCTGGACAACCCCGCCAGAGAAGACCAATGGGTAAATAGAATTCCGACCAAGTGCCGACACACACGACGATAGACCTTAACCGTCTCGTGAAACAGTCGTCGCTGTTCTTTTGTGGGGTTAAGACTCCATTTATCGGTGCGAACGATCTGGCCAGGTTTCTGGATTACCATAACGGTATGATAACTCAAGGCTTTGAGTGGTGCGGCTCCTTGACCCCCACCTGCGTCCCGCGAGGTGGGGGAGTGCGTCGCGATCTTGTTCAAGAGATTCACCAAATTTCCTGCGAGGATTATTATGAGGAAACCTTGTTTTGGTGATTCCTATACCACACAAGCTATTGTTTGTCAATATTAATTTTTCATCCCCCTCGCCTCTTCAAGAGACTGGGGGGCTTTTTGAGTTCTCTTGAGTTCGACAAAACCCGGTTTCTGTGTAAGTCCTATCCTTTTCAGGTTTCTGCACCACCAAGGCCATGAACCTAACGATCGACATTGACCGAGCTAGTGAAATCATCACCAATCAACGAGCTGTGTTGACTGAGAAAAAAGCTTTACTCGTGGCAATTTCAGGAATTGATGGTTCGGGGAAGGGCTATATCACTAGCAAAATTGCTAACTTGCTCGAGCAACGGGATTTGAAAATCGCAACTCTTAACATTGATGGCTGGCTCGATCTACCTGAAAAACGGTTTAGCCCAACCAATCCAGCGAAGCATTTCTATCAGAATGCAATTCGCTTTGATGAATTATTTACTCAATTGGTGTTCCCGCTTCGCGATCGCGGCTCTATTTATCTTGAAGCCAATTATGCCGAAGAAACAGCAACAGCTTTCCGCAAGCACACCTATCAATTTGATAAAATTGATGTCATTTTGCTCGAAGGAATTTACTTATTGAAACGTCAGTTTCAGAGTTATTATGACGTTTCGTTTTGGATTCAGTGCAGTTTTGAAACCGCGTTAGAGCGGGCGATCGCTCGTTCTCAAGAAGGCTTATCCCCAGCCGAAACCGTTGCCGCTTATGAGACGATTTACTTTCGGGGGCAGGAAATTCACTTCAATCTCGATCGCCCTCAAGCCGCCGTTACGGCCATCATCAATAACGATCCGAGATTAAACGAGTCGAAGCGATCGCATCAAACGTCCAAAACTGTTTAACTGTTGGCTTCGACCATCTCGATGACGTGGCCTTGAAGGTCTTTAACCAAGAAATTCAGGGGTTTCTCGCTACGAATTTTATACTTCGTCCCGTAACTTTGAGCGCGAAGTAACACTTCTTCGAGGCAGTCGCGATCGAAACAGACGTGACGCTGTCGGTGTTTCTGACCCAAACTCGCACCACTAATCACGTGTAATTGCGCGTTTTTCTTGAGTTGATACCACAGCCCGTCTGGAGCATCGTTGCGACGAGGAACGCCGATATCTGCCGAAAGATACAGCGGATCGACCGTGGCAGCTCCCAAGGTTTGCTCGTAGTTGTAATAGTAGTGAAGTGGAACGTCGGCGGCGGGAAGTTGCAACTCTCCTTCGTAAAACTGTCGTGCGATCTCGAGGTCGGACACCATCACCGTATGAACTTTAGGCGCGCTGGTCAAAAACATCCACATGGCGACTGCATAAGCCGCCAGCAGCATGACCATAATGCCTTGGGTCGAGAATAAGGTATCGACTAACGGTAAGGCTGCGACAACAACGCTGTCAGTCGAGAGAGTAAAACCTGTGTGAACCATCGATTAAAACAGACAGTCTATTTCTATAGTGTATCTAATTGTATCGAAAACCTCGCTCTCGCATTCGTTTCCCGATTTGTACAGGCGGGCCGCGATCGAGGCGATCCATCGAACGGATGCCGAACTCGTGCCGAACTTGCAAATTGTCGTGCGATCGCCCTATACGGTTAACAGGAAACAGATATCCTAGAGGGAGGTATTGCCCCGCAGGGGAAACAATCTCATACGGGTGTCTCCTTGGTATTCTAGTTACAAACTTTGCCGACTGCCGAACAACCGTGCAAATCCCCACGTTTCCCGAAGCGAATCACCCGATCGTCAAATCGCTGTTTCATCACAGCGATCGAGAGTTGCTGACTCTGTACCAACGACACCCAGACGAAGGTAAATACTTCACGGCTCTCTTTTGCCGTTACAGCGCGATCGTTTACACCTTAGTTCGCCATTCGGCGAAGTCCCCCGTCCGAGCCGATTATCTCTTCGCCTTGATTTGGCAGCGCATTTTTCACGAAATGCGAACCCTCGATCTCAATCCCAGCTTAGAAGCCAACAACGACCAAACGGGGGAAGTGACGTTACAAAACTGGCTGATCGAACTGACGGCGATGTCGATCGACAACGCACAGCTGCCTCCGGTCGAATCGATTCAATACTCCATCGAAGCAGCCCCCCCGCCGTTGTGGTGTTACCTCCAACAAGCCCTCGACACCCTTTCTCCTCTGATTCGATTGATGGTGGTGATGTCGCAAACGTTTAAATGGAGCGAAACGCGCATTGCGGCGTATTTACAAGCAGAAGGGGAAACGGTGACGCCGGCCGACGTTGCCCGAGAGCTTCCCAAGGGATACCGACAACTGGAGGAGTCGCTACCTGAAGATATTCGCACGATTTATCTTTACGGGTACGAAGCACTCGATCGCGATCGCCCGAGATCGTCGTTTCCTTCGCCCAACAACGGAACGCCTTCTTGAATCACGCCCGATCCCTCGATCGACCGTCCGTGTTTCTCGTCTTGGAATTTCTGTCCCCAGTCACCTCTCATGAAACCCTACCTTAGCGCCCTCAGTCTCTCGGTCTGTTTGGGATGGGCAACCCCCACACTGGCTCAAACGATCGCTCAAACGACGGACGCCCCGTTTCAAAATTCTCAACCCCAACCGTCGCGAGACGACGCGGACGAGTTGTTGCAGTTGGGACGCCAGCAGCAAAACGCGGGAGATTGGGAAGCCGCGATCGCAGCGTGGGAAACGGCCCTCGAGATCTATACGGACTATTACGATTGGGAGGGCATGGGACGCGCCTATAATCTTTTGGGATTGGCCTACGCTCGCTTAGAGGATTTCGCTACCGCCGAACAGATGTTTGCGGCGCGGGTATCGATGGCGCGACGGCGGGACGATTTGCAGGGGTTGATGGCGGGATCGAACAATTTTGGGACGGCGTTGTTACGACGGGGAAAATTTGCCGAGGCGCAGGCGGCGTTTGGCGAGGCGTTGATGTTAGCCGAACGCACGAACTCGACGTTAATGCGGGGACTCTCGACGAGTAATTTGGGGTTAGTGGAAGCCTCGCGGGGGAATTACGAGGAGGCGATCGCTTTTTACGAGGCGGCGCTTCCGTTGCGGATGCGGGCGAACGATACAGCGGGGGAAGCTAATACGCTGAACAATCTCGGCGATGCGTACTGGGCGTTGAACGATTACGATAACGCCATTGGTACTTACGGTTCGGCGTTGCGGTTGGCGCGGCTGAACGAGGATATTGAAAATTGGTTGAGAGCGATCGACGGGTTAGTGGAAGCGCATCGCAGTGTGGGACGGTTTTTGCGATCGCAGGAGTTATTGGAGGAACGGTTAGAACTGTCGCGGGAACTGGGGAGTTTGCGTCAGGAGATGAGGACGTTAACGGAGTTCGCCCAGTTGTATTTGGCGGCGGGACAGACTGAGGAAGCGATTCGGTTTTATCGAGGGGCGATCGCGATCGCCCAGGAACTCGACGACACGCGAACGGCGTCTCGACTTTCGACGGAGTTGAGCCAAATTTTGGGCGATCGGTAAACCACAAAAACGCCTTAACGCTGAGTTATAGCAACCCTAAATCAGTTGAGTAACAAAATTGAGAAAAAAAGGGAACGGGGAACGGGGAACAGGGAGCGGGGAATCGGATTTTTTCTGAGGTTTTGATTTTTGACGACTCATTTGGGACTGCTATAGGGGTGCATCTCAAAAATGTAAATCTATACGAGAGAATAAGGATTTCAGCCTCCAATTCTCATGTTTTTGCAAAATTGAGATGCACCCTGCTATAGTTTCAAATTGACAAAAGACAGCCCTAAAATCAGTATGGGATAAAAGTGACGAACTGTTGGTTAGTTTGATATAAAAAAAAGGCTCTTCCGATTTTGCTATGCAAGAAATCGCTGAACCCCTTACAGAGTAAAGCTTTTCGCTTAAACTTATAAAAAGAGAGCTGAAATTGCGAAATCCCTTTCCAGAGTTCGACTACAGGCATTTACCCTACATACCAGGGTCGGAAGAGCCGGAAATTAAACGATCGCCAATCCTCCAAACTGTTCCCTGTTCCCAGATCTGCTGTTCCCTTCCTTTACCAACCGTCTTTTTCAGCAAGCCCTAAATATTCTTACTCATTGCAAAACTGGTATGCACCCCAGGGTTAAGACTTAAAGAACGAAGAACAGTTGACTGAAAGATATACTTCTTGTTCGATCGCGACGCCGGTTAAAAATTGGCGATCTTCGCTGATGTGGGGAAATTTGAGATGGTGTTCGGGAATTCCTCTCTGGAGTAATCGCTGGCGCACGCGATCGAAACTTCCCGAGGCCAAAACGCGCAGACGGGGCGGTGGGATTTGGTTGCGTTGGCGTTTGAAAGCGTAAGAGGTGTGAATTTCTTGTAAGTGGCGATCGAACTGTTCGAGGAAGGTGTCAGGATTTGATAAAGTTTGCCCAGAAACCAGTTCGATATTGACTAAATAAGACGGTGGCGTTTCGTTTTCTGAAAGGGTAATGCAGAAGTTGGTTAAAGCAATATCGAAGTCTTGCTGCAATTGTTTCATTACTTGTATGGCGTGGAATTCTGTCGTTTTCTCGCTCGTCGACGAGAGCAATCCTCCTCGGCGATGGCGAAATGTAATAACGGGGGTTTTGTGACAGAATCCCACCACTTCCACCACATCGCCGATGTCGTAGCGATATAAGCCGTTGTAGTTGGTGATGAGGATGCGATAGTGTTGTCCGATTTGGACTTCTTCGGCGAGGAGAGTCGTCGGTTGTTCGACGTTCCATTGGGAGGAAGGGACGAACTCGAAAAATCCCGATTCGATCGCGAGGATACTTCCGCTGTCGTTGAAGTCGCGGTAAATTCCGAAGGCTGTTTCGGAGGAAGAATAAATTCCGCCAAACACGGGGATGTCGCCAAAGTATTCGGGAAATCGCTGTAAGTAGAAATCGGAGGTTCCCCCCAACGCTGTCGTAATGAGGGAGAGATCCGGCCAGGCTAAAATCGGGGTGAGACGTCCGGTGCGATCGCGAATTTGGCGGAGTTGGCGAGCGCGTTGGGGAGTCGGAGAGAGCTGACGTTCTAGGCGCGATCGCAAGTGGGGTTCGAGATTCAGCCAAGGGGCGATCGTACCGCGTTCTAAGTCGTCGATTAAGGAGTCAGCATAGGCTTCGAGATATTGTGCCAGTTGCAACGCTAATACGGGAAAGTTCGCCCCGATAAAGCGGGTGTTGGGGTTGTTCAGAGCAAACAGCAGGCAAACGTAGTGACGTGCTAAGTTATCGCTGGGCGCGAGAGCGTCGTAAGGGTGGGCGAACAAGTGTCGTTCGAGAGCGTCGGCGTTTCGCAGGTGGTTCGCGCTGACGGGACCGTAAGGAATGCCTCCCTCGGTTTCGCCGAACCATTCCATCGCACTGGTGACTAGAATTTTCCCGAGCGATCGCCCGGTTGTCCGAAGGGCTTCGAGACCGAAACACAGTCCGGTACGATGGGCTTTGTTTCGCATTCGCTGCGATCGCGCGGTGACGGGAATGAGTTTTTTCTGACCCGTCGAACCGCTCGTCATGTTCATGTAGACAACGAGATCGCTGGTAAGGACGTTCGACTCGCCTCGGGCGATTTTTTCGGTGTACGGTTGATGGTCTCGGTAAGACAGAACCGGTACTCGCGCTAAAAACTCCTCGACGCTACGAATTTGGTTGAATTGATACCGACGACCGAATTCGGTGCTTTGGTGACGCCGCACCAGCGACAATAAAAACGCCCGTTGTACGCGGTTCGCCTGCTGGGTTTTTCGCAAAAACTGCCCCGTTATCGATCGCGCGTAGGGGCTGACGAGCGTTTGAAGAATACTGGACATAGACGTTGCTTCTGTCAGAACGAGGTGAAGGTAAACGGTAAAAGTTAGCGGTGGAACTTACTGCTGGCGAGTTGCAGCAAAGCGCTGGCAATGGCGATTTCGGCTGCGACGACAAAAACATCGGTATATCCGCTCTTCCAAATTCCCCCGAGGAGAATCGGCGCGAAAAACTGCCCCAGGGAGGCAAACCCCGTCCCCAACGCCAGCAGGGTCGATCGATTGTTCTCGGAGACGAGATCGAGGAGGAGGTTATACAGGTTAGGCATCACCAAACCGAAGCCGACACCGAAGCCGAACGCCGCCACCAGTGCCAGCCACAGGCTATCGACGACGGGAATCGTCGCCACGGTGAGCGCGATCGCTCCAAATCCCAACGCGACAGCCGCGATCGATCCGAACCGCCGCGCCACGGTATGGGTTCCGACGGCGGCGATAATGGCGGCACCGATGGCGCGAGTGGCTAAAATGATGCCGTTGGTGGGGGAATCGGCACCGATCGCCTCTTGGAAGTATTGCGGCGCGTAGGCGATGACGGTGTAGAACACGATGGAGGTTGCAGCGAGGTTGACGAACAGAACTAGCATTTTCCACTGCCGCAAATCTCGCCCCACGGAGGCCAGGGATACGTCGCCGAGAGTGCCGCCGTTGCTGCTGCGTTTGGGTTCTTTGACAATCCATAGGGTGGCGATCGCTACGGGAAGAGCGAGTCCGTAGAGGCTAAAGGCGTATTGCCAACCGATCGCGCCGAGTCCCCCTGCAATGAGGGGAACGACGGTCGTTGTCAGGGAAATGGCGCTGGTGGTGTATCCGATGAGGCGCGATCGCGTTTCGCCGTCGAACCAACTGGCCACCAATCCCAAACTCGCCGCTGAAATGCCGCCGTTGGCGACGCCGACGAGTCCCCGCACTACTAACAACGGCGTGAAGGTTCGTAGGAGTCCCCCCATCATTCCGAAGATGGCAAATCCGAGGAGGGACGAGACGAGAACGCGTCGTTTTCCGATGCGATCGGCCAGCAAGCCTAAAATTGGACTGGCGAGGGCGATGGTCAGTCTGGGAGCGCTCACTAGCAGTCCCGCCCAGCGAGGGTCGAGAGCGAGTCGGTCTACCATATCGGGAAACACTGGTGCGATCGCCGCTCCCGTTAGGGTGGTAATGCACGCCGCCACCATCAATACGGCTAAAACGGGCTTTTGTTCGGGGGAAACTCCCGATGTTCTGGGTTTTTCTGTGGATCGGACGCGATCGAGTTGGGTAGAATCCGGCATGGAGAGAGAGGGAGAGGGGGAGAGGGGGAGAGAGGGAGGGGGAGAGCAGGGGAGACAAGGGAGCGGTACGCGATCGATCGGTATCACGTTCGCGGAAGCGGTGCGTAGCACTTTCGACACCCTATTTTTCAAGTGACGCACCCTACCACTCTTCCCTCTTCACTGAAAAGGATGCGATCGGTTATATTACCATTTAGTTATCAAAATTGCCGCCACGTTGTACCGTTTGGCATCAAAAGAACCCCAGTATCTTAACGATACGGGGGACTCGGTGCGTTTCGGGCCGGCTTCGACCCCTAAAAAATCTCTCCTACCTTGTCTTGACAAATTAGACTTTTCGTGTATTAAAACCGGAGGAGAAGCGATCGCACTTGAGAAATTACAGGAATTTTGAAAAGCCTTCAGGGTATAAAATTAATTCGTTCGATCGAAATTTTTCAATGTCGATCCACATGGCTTCTTTTTTGCGTTTTCCTTCCGAAAAAGGAATGCGAGCGATGTCATACAACTTCAGATCGACAAAGTCGCAACGATACAGTTGAATGAGTTCGTGTCCTGTTTTTCCTTTATATTGAAAGATATTCTCGAGGCAGCCCAGATATTCAATATTTTGTAAATCGGCTTGAATTTCTTCTTGAAATTCTCGTTGTAGTGCGTCGATACTCAGTTCTCCAAAATCGACTCCACCCCCCAAAGCGCGATAGAATGTTTGCTTTTTTACGCGATCGAATCCTTCTCCTACAAACAATCGATCGCCGTCGCGAATTAATCCCAATGCTAAGACGCGAATCGAATTGTATTTACCCATGAAAACTGAAAGCGAACTGCAAGCTGAAAATACTTTTACGACTTACGCAATTTCAACGGAAATTTCGATAAACGTTCGGTCGGTGGACGTTATCCACCCGAGGTTCTCCGTTCCATCGTCGCGATCGATGCCGAACTGAGGTTAATTATAATCGGCAAATTGCGCTTCGTGAGACTCGGGAATCGGCCAGTCTTCGTTTTGTCCGCCGATAATCAACCGCTCGATCGAAACGTAATCGAGACTCAGTTGACGCAGCGAGTTCGCCAAAACATCGAGGGCGATCGCGTCGCTGGTTCCCAAATCGAACCAACACCGCCCCCAATTGGCACAATACTCGAACTCTCCCATATTGTGCATCAACGCCAACATGGAATCGTCCGCGACTCGCTCGCTATAGTCCATATAGCCGATTTCTAAGCCTTCTTCTTGCACTTGCAAGTTTTCGGCGTTGAACCCTCCTAGTTTTCCGATGAAAAACCACGAGTCGAAGAGTTCTTCAATATACTGCTGTTCCTGTGGCGACGGCGTGGTGCTGAATTCGATCCAAAACCAAACGTCGAAGGGATTGAATTCGCGAAACTGGACTTGCATACTTGACGGGCGCACGAGTTGAGCTTTCCTAGGATACCTCACGACGCCTCGGGTGCGTCACCGTTTTCCTCCACTTCCCGCTGGGCTTTGTTGCGTTCCCGTTCGATCTGACGGACTAAATCGTCGAGTAGTTGTTCTCGCATCGCCAAGGCGCGATCGAACCAGGCCAAGCTTTCGGCGTGTTGACCTTTTTCGACGTAAATCTGACCTTTAAGATACATAACTTCCGGGTTGTTCGGCGTCAGTTCCAAGGTGCGATCGACGGCTTCCATCGCTTCGTCGAGACGCTCTAAATCGCGATATCCCACGGCTAACCCCCGTTGCGCCAAATATTCCGGGGCGGCGTGTTCTCGCAAGCGTTCGATGGGGCGATCGGGATTGGCGAAGGGAAGCGACACCGCTAACATCAAATCCATATAGCCTTTGATGATGTTGAGTTCGGGATCGGTGGCGTCGATATCGGCGGCGCGATCGAGATGTTGAAAGACTAATTGCAACTTCTGTAATGCTTTGGGAACGCCACGCACCACCCCTTCTGTTTTGAGGATATACCCCCCTTCTAAAAAGTGACCCACCGCCAGATAAATATTCCCTCGCAGGGGATCGTTTTCCAGTAAAGCGTCAGCAGCGGCGAGAGTCGCGGCGGCGTACTCTTGAAATTCCGCCTCGAGTTCGTCGGGTTCTTCGAGGTAGAGTAGTGAGGCTTTCATCGCCGGAACGATGGGATCGTCGGCTTCGCTCTCGAGTGCGTCGTCGAGGTAGGCTTCTGCGTTGGGATAGTGGCTGTCTTTGAAAAACGCCTCGAACGCCTTTTCTGTTTTATCGCCGATGTCGTGGGGATTTTCGCTGCGAAACGGATCGCCGGCGATCGCCACAGACGCCAGCGAACTTACCGCCAGCATCAGCGCACTGGTTCCGCCGACGAGGAGCGATCGCACCGAAGCCGAGAGGCGATCGTCTCCGAAAATCCCTTGCGTCATCATGGTTTCAGGAACTCCCACAACTCCATTTCCGTAAGTATAGTTCAGGGATTTCCGCATTGCCCACTCTGTCGCCAGAGAGAGTGGTAGGGTGCTGTGACGCGGCCGAAGAATGGCGCCGAAATCCGGTCAATGGACTGTTACCGCGTCACGCACCGCCCCCATCATCCCCTCATCCCTCATCATCCCATCACCTCATCATCTCCCCATCACTTCCAACCGGCGCGATCCATAATCATGAGGGCTTCAGCGTTGTTTTTCCCGAAAATTCCCGCGTTGAGGGAATCCTCTTTGAAACCACTGTATTTTTCCAAAAACGGATTGTCTAATTCGGCGTCTTCCACCACGGGAAATTCGTTATTTCCCTTTGCAAACACCGTCTGCGCCTCGGGACTCACGAGATATTCGATAAACTTCACCGCGTTCTCGGGATGGGGCGCGTTGGCGACGACTCCCGCACCGCTGATATTGACGTGAGTTCCCCGTCCGTCTTGGTTGGGGAAGAACATATCGATTTTTTCGGCGATCGCTCGATCTTCAGGATCGTCAGAGTTCGCCAACCGCGCCACGTAATAACTGTTGGCCACGGCGATATCGGCCAAACCGTCCGCTACCGCGCGAATTTGCGCCGTATCGTTTCCTTCGGGGGGACGCGCGAAGTTTTCAACCACCCCTTTAACCCATTCTTCGGTGGCTTCTTCTCCGTCGGCGGCTAAAAGGGAACCGACTAAAGATTGGTTGTAAATGTTGTTCGACGATCGAATCACCAATCTCCCTTCCCATTTGGGATCGGCCAAATCTTCATACGTCGAAAGTTCGTTGGGATCGACGGCGTCTTTGTTATAAACGATGACGCGAGCGCGTTTGGAGAGTCCAAACCAGTGACCTTGGGGATCGCGCAGGTTCTCGGGAACTTTGCTTTCGAGGATTTCCGACTCGACGGGTTGTAAAATTTCCGCTTCTTGCGCTCGCCACAACATCCCCGCATCGACGGTAATATAAACGTCTGCTGGGCTGTTGACGCCTTCGCTCTTGATGCGTTCGATGAGTTCGTCTCCTTTGGCTTCGACGAGGTTCACTTCGATTCCGGTTTGTTCGGTAAAGTTCTCGTAGAGGCTGCGATCGGTGTCGTAGTGGCGGGACGAGTATAGGTTGACCACCTGTTCGCCGTTTCCGGTGTCGGTGGCGGCTGAGGGAGTCTCGGGAACGTCGGGTTGAGCGGTGCAGCCGACGACGATCGCCACGACTGCGCTCGCGATACCCATCCAAAAATATTTGAATCGTTTCATGAGTGGGTCAGTTTTAGTCTGTAATTTTTATCAGTTGTAAGATGGGTCGATCGCGCGATCGACCTCGACATAATAAGGATCGAAACAGAAATCTACTTTATCGTTCAATCTTGTCTATTGCAATAGTCTCTCAACAAAACTGTCCCGAACGCTCGCAATAAAAACGATTCCACTCCTTTGAGGCGAGGGAATCGCGGTTGTATCGACAGAAAAACAAGGAGGCTTTAGGTTTCGACGCGCCGCTTGGCTTCTCGTTCGAACCACTCGAGAACTTGCTCGATGGTAATGTCGGCGATGGGTTTTCCACTTTCGGCGGAAATCTGACGCAGGGGCTTGAGGGATGAGACGATAAGGTTGCTGAAAAAGGTAACGAAGCTTGCATCCATATCCACCTGCTGGTGAATGTTGCGATCGCGTTGTACCCACTCCGCCACGAGATCGGGGGTAATCTCTTCGATATCGATTCCCCGTTCGGCGGAAATTTGACCGAGCGATCGCAGTGCGTAAATCGTCACCCGCGCCAAAAACTTTTCTTGAGACGACAAAAGCGCCGCATCGACTTTCGCCGCTTCTTCGGGGTTGAGAAATTCAACAGTAATCGGTCGGTCTGCTGTCATGATAAGGAATCGCGCGTTTCCAACTTATCCTATCCCAGATTCTTCGCAGTACTCCAGCCATAGCTGAAAGCTTGGCTGGTGGTGTAGCGAAGCGCGACCGAGGGGAGTAACCTACAAAAGATTTGCTACAGTTTAGATATGCTAAACATGGCGTGGGAATTTAAGCTAGAGCCAACGGCGGAGCAGGTTTCAGAGATCGAACACATTCTTGATGTGTGCCGCCATGTCTGGAATTTTGCTCTGCGGGAACGTAAAGACTGGCTAAAATCCCGCAAGTCACCCGTGAATGCGTGCTCGATTCGGCAGGAATTTATCTTGCCAGCAGATGCACCCTTCCCGAACTACCACGTTCAGGCTAAGCGTTTGACCGCTGCCAAGACTGAATTTCCTCAGCTCAAGACGGTCAACGCTCAGGTTCTTCAGCAAGTCCTTAGAAAACTTGAGGCTTCTTGGGAGTCATGGCGGTTAAAACGTTCGGGTCTTCCACGATTCAAAAAGCCGAATCGAATGCGGTCGTCGGTCTTCCCCCAGATGCTCAAAAACTGCATCCCCCCTTC
>NZ_KB235959.1:520417-563920 GCF_000332355.1 Baaleninema simplex PCC 7105 | reverse complement strand
GAGATCGAACACATTCTTGATGTGTGCCGCCATGTCTGGAATTTTGCTCTGCGGGAACGTAAAGACTGGCTAAATTCCCGCAAGTCACCCGTGAATGCGTGCTCGATTCGGCAGGAATTTATCTTGCCAGCAGATGCACCCTTCCCGAACTACCACGTTCAGGCTAAGCGTTTGACCGCTGCCAAGACTGAATTTCCTCAGCTCAAGACGGTCAACGCTCAGGTTCTTCAGCAAGTCCTTAGAAAACTTGAGGCTTCTTGGGAGTCGTGGCGGTTAAAACGTTCGGGTCTTCCACGATTCAAAAAGCCGAATCGAATGCGGTCGTTGGTCTTCCCCCAGATGCTCAAAAACTGCGTGTCTGATGAGGGTATAAAGCTGCCGCAACTGGGCTGGGTTCGGGTTCGGTGGTCGCGGAAAATTCCTGATTTATTTCAGGTTAAGCAAGCTCGAATTGTGCGTAAGGCATCCGGGTACTTTGTCATGCTGAGCCTTCAGGCTGACGTCGATATTCCTGCTGTAGCCCCTCACGGACATCCGGTAGGGATTGATGTGGGTCTGGAGTACTTTCTTTCAACTTCTGATGGAGAACAGGTCAAGCGACCTCGCTTCTTCAACAATCTGCACCGCAAGCTGAAATCGCTGCAACGTCGATTGAAGAAAAAGCAGAAGGGGTCAGCTAACTGGCTGAAACTCCAGAAGAAAATTGCCAGAGTCCATCAACGTATTGCCGATACGAGAAAAGACTGGCATTTCAAGCTGGCTCATCACCTCTGCGACGGTGCAGGGATGATTTTTGTCGAAGATCTCGACTTCCGCATTATGGCCAAGGGAATGCTGGGCAAGCACACCCTAGATGCTGGATTGGGTCAATTTGTGAATCAGATCCTTCCCTGGGTGTGCTGGAAGCGCGATGTGTATTACGGCAAGGTGGATGCGCGGGGCACTTCTCAGGAATGTCCCGATTGTGGGGCAGAGGTTCATAAAGACCTCTCAACCAGGATTCATCACTGTCACAACTGCGGGTCAACAAAGCCCCGTGATGTGGCGAGTGGACAAGTTATCTGTAGCCGTGGGCAACGGCAAATCGAAATGCCTGTGGAGTCGAGGCGACGGGGGATCGGGTCACTGATTCTAGTTGGCTGGCTGTGAAGCAGGAAATCTTTGGGGCGACCCAAGGAATCTCCCTGCATACCCGGAACGGGTTGCTGGGAGAGGATGTCAACGCACGTCGTTCGCGAAGCGTTGGAAACCCGAAAAACAGAGGAAACGCAGCGAACTGACGCGTCTTATCACAGTTGACGCGCAGCTCAAACACCGATCGCTGCCAAAGCCGATCTATCCTTTAATGTAAAGTTTTGTTACTTACACTTGAAGATTGTTATCAGTTAAATAGATAAGCCTCGACTGTAGGCTTTAAAAGTTCACCCCTGTGGATCTTTGAGATCGGGCGCAGGAGAGTATGCTTATTGAGAATTTGCAGCAAGATTGGCTTATTGAAAGTCAATAGACATATTTTGTTGAGAGTAGTAAGCTGATGACAGCTAGAGGAAGAACGCACTCAAGCATCGGTATTACGAAGGATCGCCTCTGAAACTCGTGCTGCGATTCCACGTCACCCGATCGCCGACTGGGTTTTCCTTAGCATCAACTATCTACCTTGGAGAAGCATCATGGCTACGACTACTGTTCGGGAAGTCCAATCGCAACAACTGCAAACAGCTAATTGTCAAGCTTGCTTGTCGCTCAACTGCCCTCTGAGCGGTTCTGCGGACTTTCCCGTGACGATGTGTAGCAGTTATCGTACCGCAAACTGCGCCCTGTGTGTCAACAAATCTTGCGCTCTCAACGGCACGTTGGAATCCCCCGTCATGTCTTGCGACGGTTTCCAACCCGTTGGTGCTTGAGTCAAGACAGAGATACCTAGACGACAACAATACTCCTTCGCTCGGCGCTTGTGGTCGAGTACAGCCGTAAGCGTATAAGCAATCTAAGCGATCGCACGTTCGAGAGATGGGATTTACTGAACCCCTCACTCAGACTGTCCGCGACGTGCGATCGCGCCGAGCGATATTTCGTTTTCGGCATTGAACTGTCTCTCGAAGTCGCTTCACTGCGATCGGTGCGACGGTGGCGAAGGCTCGTCGCCCTCCTTCAACTGAATCAAATAGCCGCAGCGGTTCTCGCCGTTAATCATCCAGTGAGTGCGTCGCACGTGACAGTCCGGTAACGCCCGTGTAAACATATCCAATTCGTGACCGCACACGCTCGGAAACGATTCAGCCACATTAGAGATCGCACAATTATATTCTGCAACCACAAATCGCGGCTTGGCGTTGTCGTCCTCCGCCTCCAATTCCATCAATTCCGCCATATAACCTTCAACGCGGCGGAGTTCGACCAAGTGTTCCACCCGTTCTCGAAGCGGCGCTCGACCGAGTTTCTGGCGATAGAACTCAGCCTTGCGTTTCCATTGCTTGCCGAGAACCTTGCCCATCTCGTCTTGACCGACCGTTTCGGCCAGCGTATCGAGCAAGGACACCGCAAACTCGTCGTAATGATTGGGAAACCGTTCGCGTCCGGCACTCGTGAGTTCGTAAACGTGCTGCGGGCGTCCCATTCCCGCTTGCACCGAACGATGTTGAATCAGGTTTTCTCCTTCTAAATCCTTCAGATGGCGGCGAATGGCCTGCGGGCTGATTTTCAACGCCTCGGCCAAGGTCTGCGCTTTCGCTTGCCCGTATTTGAGCAAGTATTGCAGAATGTCGCCTTTCGTGGAACTATGCTGAGTGGTCGCCCTCGTCATGGTTATCCCCAAACCCATTGCAGCAACGTATTATAAGAATTATCGATTTCGACTTTGACAACAAGGGTATTGCTAAAGTAACCTTAATGTAAGGAATAAAACAACACCCTTGTTGCTTTACACTCCATTATAGACAGAAGTTGTTTGAATCAAGTGTCATATGAATGCACCGACGAGTCCCCAGCAGGCAACCGACAAGAATTTAGAAGCCATGCGGAAGTTTTCCGAACAGTACGCCAAGCGCACCGGAACTTACTTCTGTTCGGACTTAAGCATCACGGCTGTCGTCATTGAAGGCTTAGCCAAACACAAAGACGAGTTAGGTGCGCCGCTGTGTCCTTGTCGCCACTACGAAGATAAAGAAGCCGAAGTCAAAGCCACCTATTGGAACTGCCCCTGCGTTCCCATGCGAGAACGAAAAGAATGCCACTGTATGTTGTTCCTAACTGAAGATAACGACTTCGCAGGCGACCAACAAGACATTAGCATCGAAGAAATTCGCGAAACGACCGATCGCATGAGTGCATAACACTTCGAGAAGTTTAAGATTTCGCCCCGAGCCACCGCTCGATTGTTCGATCCCGATTCAATCCCACTTTAAATTCCACCTTTTCCCAACCTTTCCCACTCAACCCCGTTCGTAAGAGAGAGAACTCGATCGATGAGTGCGACCGTCAAAACCCTAGTCAACCAGCCCTACAAATACGGTTTCGTAACCGATATCGAAACCGAAAGTGTACCGCCCGGATTAAACGAAGACGTCATCCGTGCCATTTCCGTCAAGAAAAACGAACCGGAATTCATGTTGGAATTCCGTCTGAAAGCCTATCGCCAATGGCTGAAGATGGAAGAACCCAACTGGCAACACGCCAGCTATCCCCCCATCAACTATCAAGATATCGTCTATTACTCAGCTCCGAAAGTAAAAGGCGACAAGAAAAAACAAAGCCTCGACGAAGTCGATCCCGCCCTTCTCGACACCTTCGAGAAACTGGGAATTCCCCTTTCGGAGCAAAAACGCCTCGCCAACGTCGCCGTCGATGCCATTTTCGACAGCGTATCGGTGGCGACGACGTTCAAAGAAAAACTCGCCGAAGCCGGGGTTATCTTCTGTTCGATTTCAGAAGCCTTGCAAGAACACCCCGAACTGGTGAAAAAATACATCGGAAGCGTGGTTCCCGTGGGCGATAACTACTTCGCCGCCTTGAACTCCGCTGTCTTCACCGATGGTTCCTTCGTCTTCATTCCCAAAGGCGTGAAATGTCCGATGGACTTGTCGACGTACTTCCGCATCAATAATGGAGAAGCGGGACAGTTCGAGCGTACCCTCATCGTCGCCGAAGAAGGGGCATCCGTCACCTATCTCGAAGGCTGCACCGCTCCCATGTTCGACACCAACCAGCTTCACGCTGCGGTGGTGGAACTGGTGGCACTCGACGACGCCGAAATCAAGTACTCCACGGTACAAAACTGGTTCGCCGGAGACGAAGAAGGCAAAGGTGGAATTTACAACTTCGTCACCAAACGGGGGTTGTGCAAAGGCAAGAACTCCAAAATCTCATGGACGCAAGTAGAAACCGGTTCCGCCATCACCTGGAAATATCCCAGTTGCGTCTTAGTTGGCGACAACTCCGTGGGTGAGTTTTATTCCGTAGCCCTCACCAACAACCGCCAGCAAGCCGACACCGGCACGAAAATGGTGCATATCGGCAAAAACACCAAAAGCACCATTATCTCGAAAGGGATTTCGGCTGGGAAGTCGAAAAACAGCTATCGCGGCTTGGTGAAAATGGGGCCGAAAGCCTCCGGCGCCCGGAACTATTCCCAATGCGACTCGATGTTAATTGGGGACAACGCGGAAGCGAATACGTTCCCCTACATCGACGTGAGTAACAACAAGGCGCGAGTCGAACACGAAGCCTCCACCTCCAAAATTGGTGAGGATCAGTTGTTCTACTTCGCGCAGCGGGGGATTTCGGAAGAAGACGCGGTGTCTATGATTATCAGCGGATTCTGTAAAGATGTCTTCAACGAGTTACCGATGGAATTTGCGGCGGAAGCCGATAAATTGTTGAGCTTGAAACTCGAAGGAACCGTCGGTTAATTCAATCGCATCAGGTGGGCGCTGCGGTCCACCTGATTCTTCTCTCCGATGCGATCGGTGAGGTACGCGACGGCGCAAAACTTTCGGGTATAACCAACAAATCATGTACCGAGTTTCCGTAGGGTGTGTGACGGCGGTGAAGAAGTTTCGGCAATATCCAAAAAATGGAATTTCCGCCGTCACGCACCGCGCGCCACCCAAGCAATGAAAGGTAGGGTGTGTGACGGCGGTGAAGAAGCTTCGGGAAACCGCCCAAAGGGAATTTTTACCCTCACGCACCACCCCCTTGTTGAGGTAAATTCAATTCCGTTTGATTTTTGTATTGATGTGTCGGAAAAATCCAAACATCGGTGCGTAACGGCGGAATTAAATTTTTGAAAATTCAGCGAAACGGGTTGAACCGCCGTCACTACGAATTAAATTTCTGGCAATTCAAATTAAGGAAATGTCTGAAGAGTCTGAAAAGCTAAAACAGCAATTAGAAGCTATCCAAGCTGCTATTAATGCAGCGATTACCGAATTAAACGAAGCAAAAACTGAAGCAAATCGCGTTCAAAGTATTATATCTTCCAATAATGCTTTGACTCGGAGTAACGTTGCATCGGTTAAAACCAAAGCGGTGATTGAGTATTTAAAAAGTGTAAATACAAGCCTATTAGAGGCTTTTAATGCAGCCAAAGATGTAAAAAAAGGTTTAGAGGAATCCAAATGAGTGAATCAGATATTAGTCAAAAACTCGAAATTTACAAAAGAAAGTTTATAGCCGAAAAGGTTGAGATACAAATTTCGGCAATGAAATTAGAGGTCGATCAAATTCAACAAGAAATCTATGAAATTCAAAGTTTTCTTTCAGGAAAAAGCGATATCCTCAAACAGACCAGTCGCGTTCCAAAAATTAAAATGGCAAGCATTCGGGCATATCTTCAAAGTTTACAGGCTCGATCGAGCGAACTTCAAGTCTCAATCCAAGAAAGCTTAGACGCTTTAGAAAAAATCGAAAATCCTGGGTCTTCGGAGTTTGTGGTTAAAAACGTATAAAATGATACAAAAAATCGAAAATTCGAGAGCCAAAACCCTTGAAATCTCGTGAAGTTAGTTTTTCTGTCACCCTAAATTCCGAAGAGCCAAAATCCTGAAGCACCAAACGAGATAAAATAAAATCTATCTCGGTCGTTTCAAAATTCAAACTTTGTCAACCGCTAAACCCATGATTGTCGAAAACGCACCCACCATTCTATCCGTCAAAAACCTCACTTCCAACGTCGAGGGAACCCAAATTCTCAAAGGCTTGAACCTAGAAATCAAAGCCGGAGAAATCCACGCCATTATGGGACCTAATGGTTCCGGAAAAAGCACCTTCTCCAAAATTCTCGCCGGACATCCCGACTACGAAGTAACGGGGGGCGAAGTCATTTATAAAGGAGAAAACCTCCTCGAACTCGAAGCCGACGATCGCGCCACCGCAGGCGTTTTCCTCGCCTTCCAATACCCCATTGAAATCCCTGGCGTTAGCAACCTGGACTTTCTGCGCGTCGCTTATAACTCCCACCGCAAAGCTCGAGGCTTAGAAGAACTCGACACCTTCGATTTTGAAGATCTCGTTGAAGAAAAACTCGACGTCGTGAAAATGAGAGCCGAGTTCCTCAACCGCAGTGTCAACGAAGGCTTTTCCGGTGGGGAGAAAAAACGCAACGAAATCTTGCAAATGGCGCTCCTCGAACCCACCCTTTCCATTCTCGACGAAACGGATTCCGGGTTGGATATCGACGCGCTGAAAATCGTTGCCAACGGGGTGAACCAACTCGCCACAGAAGACAATTGCACGCTGATGATTACTCACTATCAGCGGTTGCTGGACTACATCGTTCCGGATTTCGTTCACGTGATGTACGACGGACGCATTATCACCAGCGGCGATAAAGATTTAGCCCTGAAACTGGAAGAGCAGGGTTACGATTGGGCGATCGAAGAATTTGCAACGGTGGGGGTGTAAATGAGTCCTGAAACGATTACCAAACAACAAGTTTCGTCGCTCACCCAACTGCTGAACCTGCGAGAACCCCTCGCTACAGAGGTGACGGCGCTGAAAACCCTGCGCGATCGATCGGAAGCCTGGGTGCGAGAACTGGCGATTCCCACGACGCGCGATGAAGAATGGCGCTTTACTGATTTGTCGCCGCTGCTGAACGTGGAGTTCAACACCGCGCCGTCGGTAGACGTCAAGCAGTCGCGCATCGAAACTTGTCTGCTTCCGGAAGCGCCGCAAAGTCGGCTCGTTTTCGTCAACGGTGCGTACACTGAAAGTCTATCGGACGTTCGGGCGTTGCCAGAGGGTGTTTGGGCGGGGAACGTCAGCGCACTTCCCCCGGAAAAACAAGAGCAACTGGGCGACTATCTCGCCCGACATCCGAACCACGGTGAAGTCTTTACCGCGTTGAACTCCGCCAGTTTTACCGATTTGGCGATCGTCTGGGTTCCGCGCGGAAAAATCGTCGAAACGCCGCTGCAACTGATGTTTGTGGCGTCTCCAACGGATAAGGCAATGCTGACGCAACCCCGCTGTCTCGTCGTCGCGGAAAGCAACAGTAGCCTGACGCTGGTTGAAGAGTATATTGCCACCACTGAAGGCTGTCCCGATTCCCAAGGTGTCGCCTATTTCAACAACGCCGTGACGGAAGTGTGGCTGCACGAAAACGCGGACGTGAATCACGTGCGCCTCGAACGGGACAACGGTTCGGCGTTCCACATCGGCACTACCGCTGTCACCCAAGCCCGCGACAGTCGCTATCGCTTCCACGCTTTGACGCTGGGGGCGCAGCTTTCGCGACACAACATCGAAGTTCATCAAATTGGGGAAGGGACGACCACCACCTTAAACGGGTTGACTCTCATCGGCAAAACGCAAACCGCCGATACCCACAGCACTGTTGCTTACAACTATCCCAACGGAACGGCGAACCAACTGCACAAGTGCATTGTCGGCGATAAAGCCCACGCCGTCTTCAACGGGCGTATCGTCGTCCCCCAAGCGGCGCAGATGACCAACGCCAGCCAACTCAACCGCAACCTGTTGCTGTCGCCGAAGGCGCGAGTTAACACGAAACCGCAGTTGGAAATCGTGGCCGATAACGTCAAGTGCAGCCACGGCGCGACGGTGAGTCAACTCGAAGCGGACGAGGTGTTTTATCTGCAAAGTCGCGGGTTGGACAAAACCACCAGCGAAAACCTCCTCGTCGATGCGTTTGCGGCGGAAATTCTGCAAGAGGTTCCTTTAGAGTCCCTGCGGAAAGCGATCGCCCAATGCGTCGCCTGTCGCGTCGAGTTGTAATCTCGAAGTCTGGGTTCTCCAACGACTCGTTAATCGTTAATCTAGAACTATCTAGCACTATACCGAGCGAACGTCCGAACGCTGAAGCCCCAACATGACTCTTGCTACTGAAAAAACCTTAGCCGATCGCGTGCGGGAAGAATTCCCAATCCTGCACCAGCAGGTTCACGGTAAACCCCTGGTGTACCTGGACAACGCGGCGACATCCCAGAAGCCGAACGCGGTTCTCGACGCCCTAGAACACTATTACAAATTCGATAACTCCAACGTTCATCGAGGCGTCCACGCCCTCAGCGCCCGCGCCACGGAGAACTACGAAGCCGCCCGCGATAAAGTGGCAGCCTTCGTCAACGCCGCGTCTCGCAACGAAATCGTCTTTACCCGCAACGCCAGCGAAGCCATCAACTTGGTGGCGTATTCCTGGGGGGCGAACACGCTGCAACTGGGAGACGAAATTATCCTCTCGGTGATGGAACACCACAGTAACCTTGTGCCTTGGCAGTTGGTGGCGCAGCGTACCGGGGCGGTGTTGAAATTCGTCGAAATGACGGAGACGCAAGAGTTCGATTTCGAGCAGTATCAAAGCCTGCTGTCGGAGAAAACGAAACTCGTCGCCGTGGTTCACGTCTCCAACACCCTCGGCTGCATCAACCCGGTTCGCGACATTACCGAACTGGCGCACCAACGGGGGGCGAAGGTGTTAATCGACGCCTGCCAAAGTGTGCCGCATATGCCCATCGACGTGCAGGAAATCGGCTGTGACTGGCTGGTGGCGTCGGGACATAAGATGTGTGCGCCGACGGGAATCGGGTTTTTATACGGCAAATTGGAGATTCTCGAAGCCATGCCTCCGTTTTTGGGCGGCGGCGAGATGATTGCTGATGTGGAGTTGGAAGCGTCTACGTATGCCGAACTTCCCCATAAGTTTGAGGCGGGAACTCCGGCGATTGGTGAAGCGATCGCTCTCGGTGCGGCGGTAGATTATTTGATGAATCTCGGGATGGATAAAGTCGCCGAGTACGAACACGAACTCTGTCGGTATTTGTTCGACAAACTCTCGACGGTTCCGGGGATTACGGTGTACGGCCCGCAACCGAAAGCCGACGGCAGCGGACGGGCGGCGTTAGCGTCGTTTACGTCGGCGGACGTTCACGCCAACGACCTTTCGACGTTGTTGGACGAGGCGGGCATTGCCATTCGCACGGGGCATCACTGCACGCAGCCGTTACATAAGATTTTAGGGCAGTCTTCGACGGCGCGGGCGAGTTTGTATTTTTATAATACTCGCGAGGAAATCGATGGCTTTGTGGCGGCGTTGAAGGAGACGATCGCGTTTTTCAAGAACATCATGGGTTAGGAGAGTCCGCGATTCAGACATTCGGTACATTATCGGTACATTAAGAGGGTAGGCGATCGCCTATCCTTTTTGTTTGACGCTGTATCTCTGTGGTTTCCTATTTCCTATAGCCATTGACGAGTTGTCGTCGGGACTTGAGTTCGATACAGTAAAACTAAAAGTAACCACAACATTAAAAAAATAAAAATTTTAGGAGAACTTCCAATGTTTGACTGGCTCAATTCTCTATTAGGACGCCATCCCGAGCGCGTCAACGCTGATGTTGAAATTTATACTTGGCAGACTTGTCCGTTTTGTATTCGCGCGAAGTTGCTGCTGTGGTGGAAAGGGGTGAAGTTTACAGAGTATAAAATCGACGGTAATGAGGAAGCGCGTGCGAAAATGGCAGAACGCGCGAACGGACGCCGTTCGGTGCCGCAGATTTTTATCAACAACCAGCATATCGGCGGTTGTGACGATCTCTACGAGTTAGACAGTCAGGGGAAACTCGATCCGATGTTGGCGTGAAATCTGGCGCGATCGCTGCCTTACTATTCCATACAAAACACACCGATCGCTTGTCATGAAATCGTAGATCGAGTTTCGACTTCGCTCAACCCAACGAAAAGCGCCTATGTTTACGGCGGTTGGGTTGAGATGACGAAACCCAACTTACGCGACTATTGCATACAAAAACAACCTAAAATAATCTTACTATTTTATACAAAACCCATCGATCGCACTTTATAAAGCGATCGATGGGGTTTCACTAGCCTAAAGTCCCAGCGTTAAAGATTCGCGAGAACCTTAGTAACGGCCGATACCTTGACCGGGTTTGTAAACGATGAAGCTCACCGTTTGGCACTGCTTGATGTTGTCGAAACCGACGACGCGAATGTAGCAGTTGGAGTACTCAGAACGGCACTCGCGGACTTCGTTGAGAACGTCTTGGGGGGTGCGAGCGTCGAAGAGGGGCAACTTCCACAGCGTCCAGTGGTGGTCGCCGGGGAGGGGATCGGCTTCAAATTCCACCGCCGGGATGAACCCTTGATCCAACATATATTGGATTTGGGCGGCGATTTGCTGGTCGGTCAGCGGGGGCAAGTAAGACAGCGTTTCGTAGCGGCGCTCTTTCGGCAGCGTTTTCATCTCAAATAACTCCTAAAGGTCGTGTCGGAATTCAATCTTGAGAGTCGTTGGACTCGATTTCTGGATGAGTTTCCGTAGAAGACTCCAAGGACGAGTCAGCGGTTTGGGTCAAACGTTCCAGAATTTGGCGGCGACAGTCAGTATTCGAGTTGGCGATGTTCGCTCGAACCATCTCCGGAAGAAAATCCAAGATTTCCTCGGCTAAGTGGGCGCGAACGGTCAAAATCCGCAACACCAACTCTTTATTGTCCTGCATCAATTCTTGCAGGAAAACTTCGCCCTTTTGGATCCGGTTTTCTGCCGAACGCTGACTGAGCCAAATTGCCTGAGACGGGTTCGTCTCCGATAACTGGTCGATAATCGTCCGAACGGCCTGATAGGTCAAATAACTTTGTAAGACCTCGGCTGTTTGGTTTGCGACTTTTTTCGGATACATCGAACCTAACCCTCCCTCAACCGCCTCGTCTTGCGGTGCTAGTAGTCGTAACGATCGCTACTCGAACGCTCGTTACTACCACTAGCAGCTTTTCAGCGATTAGAGGGTATCGACCGCTTCAAACTCGAACTTGATTTCTTTCCACAGTTCGCAAGCCACGGCCAGTTCGGGAGACCATTTGGCAGCTTCGCGGATGATGTCGCCACCTTCGCGCATGAGGTTGCGGCCTTCGTTACGGGCTTGGACGCAAGCTTCGAGCGCGACACGGTTGGCGGTTGCACCCGGCGCGTTACCCCAGGGGTGTCCGAGGGTTCCACCACCGAACTGCAAGCAGGAATCGTCACCGAAGATGTCCAGCAGTGCGGGCATATGCCACACGTGAATACCACCGGACGCCACAGGCATTACGCCGGGCAGAGACGCCCAGTCTTGGGTGAAGAAGATACCGCGAGAACGGTCTTCTTCGACGAAATCTTCGCGCATCAAGTCCACGAAGCCCATGGTGATGCCTTTTTCACCTTCGAGCTTACCGACGACGGTTCCAGAGTGCAGGTGGTCGCCACCAGAGAGACGCAAGCACTTAGCGAGGACGCGGAAGTGGATACCGTGGATTTTCTGACGGTCGATAACCGCGTGCATTGCACGGTGAATGTGCAGCAGAACACCGTTGTCACGGCACCAACGCGCCAGGGTGGTGTTGGCGGTGAAACCACCGGTGAGGTAGTCGTGCATGATGATGGGGGTGCCGATTTCTTTGGCGAATTCGGCCCGCTGCATCATTTGCTCGCAGGTGGGGGCGGTCACGTTGAGGTAGTGACCTTTGATTTCGTTGGTTTCAGCCTGTGCTTTTTCGATGGCTTCTTGGACGAACAAGAAGCGATCGCGCCAGCGCATGAAGGGCTGAGAGTTGATGTTTTCGTCGTCTTTGGTGAAGTCCAAACCACCGCGCAGACATTCGTAGACGGCGCGACCGTAGTTCTTCGCAGACAAACCCAGTTTCGGTTTGATGGTGCAACCGAGGAGAGGACGACCGTATTTGTTCAGTTTGTCCCGTTCGACGGTGATACCGTGTGGCGGTCCTTGGAAGGTTTTGACGAGGGCGACCGGGAAGCGGATATCTTCGAGGCGCAGGGCTTTGAGAGCTTTAAATCCGAAAACGTTCCCCACGATCGAGGTCAGAATGTTCGTGACCGAACCTTCCTCGAACAGATCGAGCGGATAGGCGACGAAGCAGAAGTATTGGTTGTCTTCGCCGGGGACGGCTTCGATGTCGTAGCAACGACCTTTGTAGCGATCGAGGTCGGTCAGTCCGTCCGTCCACACCGTCGTCCAGGTTCCGGTGGAGGATTCAGCGGCTACTGCTGCACCTGCTTCTTCGGCGGGAACGCCAGGCTGCGGGGTCATGCGGAAGCACGCCAGCAGGTCGGTGTCTTTGGGGGTGTAGTCGGGGGTGTAATACGTCAGGCGATAGTCCTTAACGCCTGCCTCAAACCCGGCTGATTTCGCTTGTACCATTTCCTCAGCTATCTCCTTAATATCAGAGGTTCAATATCGACAGAACGCGACCGTTGACCGTCGTAAGCGTCTGTCCCGTCGTCTGCTCTTCCATCGCTGCCGATGTCAGAGTCGTGCCTACCGCCGTTCGGCACGATCGCCACGAAGCGAGACTTGCTTTGTCAGGTCGCACTGTACAGGCTAAGCCTGTTTGCTTCTCGGTCTCGACAGTCTTTCTGGGTGAAAACCCGTCCCCAGCGAACCGCTTGACTGGTCAAAACTTTTTGGCGCTCTCCGTTGCCGCTTTTTAACGGAATTTTACTGCCGCGAGCGCATCGCTCGAAAAGCGATCGAGAGTCGAGAAGTTATTGAAGCCAACAGTTTGGATTGAATGTTTCCTTACCGAGACATATCTTAACACGGTTCGGGATTTTTTCTTAAAAAAATCTCGCGTTTATGAAGATATCTAGATTTCTTTTTTTTCTGAGTCGGATTAGTTTAACTAATGCAAATTTACTTGTAAAGGAATATCACAAAAAGTAAAGAATAAAAACACGGAAAAACCCGCCCGATCGCTACAAAGAACGGACGAAAAACCCTTTAATTTTGACAGTTTCTCCTCGGATATCCGACTTCACTTCTGTCAGATCTTTCAAGACTCGGGGAGATTTTTTTACATTTAGAAAAGAAAATTAGGGTATTGCTGCACGTCCCGATAAAAATATTTACAATTTAAGTAGGAGCGACTGCAAATTGACCGAGGAAACACTGCCGAGGGACGGTAAAATTTACGCCCATTAGGGAGTGTTCTCACCCTCAGACTCAGAACGCTTGGCATGGGGAAATAACGTGGTCAAAATCCGATTGAGATGGACTTCTCCATAGATAATTCGCGTTTGACTGACCTCAGCGGGTGGCTCTGACGAATTTTCAGGAACGTCTTCGGGCGATCGCTCGGAATTCTCCAGGGTATCTGTTGGAGTGGTCGCGGCATCTCCTTCGGGCGAGTCTTGCCAGTAATCTGGCTCCGCTTCAGGTTCCGGTGTCGGCGGAGTCGGGTCTTCGGAGGTTTCGAGAGAACGGGGTCGATCGCGATCCGAGGATGGCGAAATTTCGGAAGTCTCGTCCTCGACTGGCGTTTCTCCAACGATGGGGCGACTGCGATCGCCGACGATGGAGGCTGTCGGCAAAATGCAATTGGCAGCAATATCGCGATCGATGACTGTCGACGCCGCGCCGACGCAAGCGTGAGCGCCGATTTTACACGCGCCCACCAACAGCACGCCCGCCCCTAAATTCGCCCCCGTTTCGATATCGATCGCCCCGTTGTGGGCGTGAATCACCGTTCCCAAGCCAATACACACCCCCGCCGCGATCGAAATTCGACTGTTCGCTCCGGCCTGCAAAACCACGCCCGTTGCGATGGCGGCACTCGGATGGATCGCGACCTCCCCACAAATATAGAGATCGTCGCGAGAGAATTCTGCTCCGCTGACGCGATCGAAACTAGATATCGGTAGCCGTTGCATTCGGGTAATCGGTCAGAGGTTTACCAACGCGTCTCGTCTTCAGGCAGGAGAAATCGAGGGATGACAGTTATCTCCCGTTCGCTTCAGTCAGTATGCGTCCGCGTCGATTTCTCCCGATCTCGAACTGAACGAGTCGCGGTTTTACGGACGTTGGATAATCGTTTCGGCCACCCGACGCTTGGCAGCGGCATCGATACCGATCAGCCGCACGTATTCGCCATCGTGTTCTTGCAAACAGGCTTCGAGGGCGGGAACCACATCCGACAGGCGAGTGCTGTCGATGGGGGCACAACTTTGCCAGGATTTAGTTTTAAACCGACGGGGCGTCGCGTGTTCCGTACCGATTTTGCAACCTTGCGCCAACAGCGATCGAATTTGGTCGAGGGTTTCGCGATCGAGGCGATCGCTCGACGCGCCGTTTTTCGAGGCTTGGTAGCTCGCGGCACTCGCGCCGAACCCTTGGCCGGTCGAACTTGCAGCCGTTCGAGATCCACTCGACGGTGCGGGTTTGTCGTCGGGGCGTTGAATAATCGTTTCCAACACGCGGCGTTTGGCGCCGGGGTCGATACCGATTAACTGCACGTATTCCCCAGCGTGTTCGGCCATGCAGGCTTCGAGTTCCCGCAACACTTCCCGTTCTTGCGTCGCTTGAATGGGAGCGCAGCTTTTCCAAGACTTGGTTTTAAAGCGGCGCGGCGTGGCGTGTTCCGTACCGATGCGGTAGCCCTGAGACAACAGCGATCGCACTTGGTCGATCGTTTCGGGACTCAGGCTCGTGCTACCACTGCGACCGTAGGAGGCGACGCCAGCGTTCCCCGTCACCGCAGCCACTTTCGTCGCGGCGGTTTTCGTCGGGGTCGAAGACCCGTCAGGACGTTGCACGATGGTTTCTACGACGCGGCGTTTGGCCTCGGCATCGATCCCGATAACCCGCACGTATTCGCCCTGGCACTGCGTTAAAATCTCGTTCAGTTCGGCGATGGCGTCGGCTTCCCGCTTACTTTCGAGGGTTCCGACGGTCAACCAAGACTTGGTTTTGAACCGACGGGCGTTGGCGCGTTCGACGCCGATTTGGTAGCCAGCCCGCAACAGCGATCGCACCTGTTCGGCCGCATCGCCATCCAAGTCACCACTGGCGGTCGTCGTGCCTCCGCCGCGAGACGCGGCCGGACGGCTAGCCCGATAAGAGGACGCACCGGAAGATCCGTTCCCCGTCGGGGCAGATTCTCCCGGCCGTTGGACGATAATTTCAGCCACGCGGCGTTTGGCGTCGGGGTCGATACCCACAACGCGCACGTATTCATTTTCATAATCGGCTAAAGCGCCTTGCAGTTCGGCTAACGCGCGATCGGGGCGGTTGCTCGATAGCGTGCCGGCCGTCAGCCAGGATTTGGTTTTGAACCGACGGGCGTTGGCGTGTTCGATACCGATTCGATATCCTTGTTGGAGCAGTCTTCTGACCTGCTCGGTCGTTTCTCGATTGAAAGTCATCTTCCCTACTGACGTATCGCTGGATACAGCTCGTCGAAGCTCGTCACTTTTAAGATCTCGTACAGGCGACATTTCGCCCGTGCCGTTGGATTGCTGGGCTTCCTCGCGCAGTGCCGCGTTGATTTCCAAGAGGCGAGCGGCAAAGGCGCGATCGACATCTCGCACGTCCGGCAAGCGATCGGCTTGAGCCTGCGTCGTTACCGTTGCCCCCGACGGAACGTATTTCCCCGGTGGAATCGCCACGTCTTGAATCAAAGCGTGCATCATGACGATACAGCCTTTCCCGACTCGCGCGTTGAAGACGGTCGATCGAAACCCGATAAAACAGTCGTCTCCCACGTAAGCCGGGCCGTGAATCAAGGCCATGTGCGCGATGCAGGTGTCTCGACCGATCCAAACCGAATATTCTTTTTGTCGGTCGCCGAGGACTTTGGAGCCATCTAATCCGTGGATGACGACACCGTCTTGGATGTTGCTGCGATCTCCGATATAAAACGGAGACCCTTCATCCGCTCGAATAGACGTACCTGGAGCGATAACGACACCTTCGCCGACGGTCACGTCTCCGATGAGATTTGCAAAGGAGTGGACGTAAGCCGTTTCTTGAATTTTCGGTTCGCCAAGCTCCCGCGACCGCGATGGCGGTGGAGCCGCGCGCTTGCGAACAACCATAACTATTTCGATCCTCCCAATTCAACCTTTCCAACTCGAGCCACTCCGGAGCGGATCGGGTTAATTCCTGACGGAGATTCCGTCACCTCGTTGTTTAGTATTGGTCTTTTTTGTTATAGAGCTGCCCGTTCTCCACGCTAACGGTGTCGATGATGCCGATGGCCAAAGCGTCGATCGGACAATTTTCGCGACCCGATTCCACTCGCGCCGCGCTCCCGCGACTGACGAGAACCCACTCTCCCACGCCAGCGCCGACCAAATCCGCCGCCACTTCGTATTGAGGTCGAGCTCGGCCGTCACTGTCGATCGTCTGCAACACCAATAACTTCAAACCCCTCATGCTATCGAGCTTTTGGGTGCTGACAACGGTGCCGCACACTTTTGCAATCTGCATTCGCTAAGTTTTCCGTTTAACGGCGGATGGTGCGCGGCGAACCGACGCTTTCCCGGAACTGTTCGACCGCCTCGGTATAGCGGATCGGCAGCACGTGCTCTAGGTTTTCGTGGGGACGCGCGATAATGTGGGTCGAGAGAACTTCACCGCCGTTGACGCGTTTGACGTTATCGACACCCGCACCGACGGAAGCTTGCACTTCCGACACGTCACCACGCACGATTACGGTCACGCGACCCGAACCGATTTTTTCATATCCGACTAAGGTTACGCGGGCTGCTTTCACCATCGCATCGGCGGCTTCGACGACCGCCGGAAACCCGAGGGTTTCGATCATTCCTACTGCAATCGACATAATATTCTCAAACTCCTGAAATTTCTGATTCCGTTGGGTCAACGGCCGTCTTTATAGTTGGTCTGTGATGCAAACCTCAGCTAACGAACTTTCGCTCGTGCCGCGATCGCAGACCAACTCGATCGAACGACACGAACTTAATAAGTGCGGAATTGATCGACTTCCTCGGTATAGCGAATCGGCAGGACGTATTCTAAGTTCTCATGAGGACGGGCGATGATGTGCGTCGATAACACTTGACCGCCGTTGACGCGGTTGGCTGCATCGATCCCTGCGGCCACGGAGGCTTGCACTTCCGACACGTCGCCACGCACGATGACCGTCACGCGACCCGAGCCGATTTTTTCGTATCCGACTAAGGTGACGCGAGCCGCTTTCACCATCGAGTCAGCCGCTTCAACCACCGCCGGGAACCCCAGCGTTTCCACCATTCCTACCGCAATTGACATATTGACGCTCCTTAATATTCCTGAGCCACGATCGAAAACGCGGACAAAATACAATCGATGCAAAAACAGCCCGGTTATTGTGTTTCAGCTCTGTTCGACGGTTCGGTTTCGTTCTCGCCATGGCGGTGTCTCGGACAAGACTGTTGGCTTCTTCGACCGGCGAGTCGATTCCTCTCAGAGTACCGAAAACAAGTAACCCAGCAATTTTTGGACGGGGAAGGCTAAATTATTCAATCCCAATACAAAGGGTAGGAAACTTTGGCACCTTTGACAATATAAATCAAGATGATATTTTTAAATCGGATGGTTTAATAAAAGTTAACGGCCGAATTTCTCGGACAAGGTTCTCGCGATCGCGACGATTCTCGGTCGGGCGTTCTGAACTGCCTTATAATTTCTTTATCCTTTCATCGATCGATTGACTTTCGCCCCTGCCAGCTATTGCAGAGGCGATAAAGTTGCTGTGTTCGATCGATCGAACCGACACCCGAACCGATCGTTTGCGAAACCGACAACAATCGTTCTTCCGCGCGGGAGATTCCCGAAGCGGGCGATCGGTGCAGTTGGCCTCGATCGCGGCGTGCGTTGGTAATGGTTGTCCGTTTTACAGATTTTTTTATAATGACTCGTTTGCTTTTGGAGACCTGTTGGTTCGTCCCCATTTACGGGCTGCTCGGTGCAATTTTAACGTTACCGTGGTCTCTCAGTATCGTGCAGCGCACCGGACAGCGTCCGGCGGCCTACATCAACTTACTGATGACGCTGGCGGCGTTCGTCCACGGATCGATCGCCTATTTCCAAACCTGGAATCGCGAACCCCAACAACTTATATTTCCGTGGCTGCAAGCGGCAGACTTAGACTTGTCCCTAGCGATCGAAATCTCCCAAGTCAGCCTGGGGGCGATGGAACTGGTGACGGGAATCAGCCTCGTCGCCCAACTCTACGCCCTGGGCTACATGGAAAAAGACTGGTCTCTGGCGCGGTTTTTCGGCATGATGGGCTTCTTTGAAGCCGCCTTGAGTGGAATTGCCCTGAGCGATTCTCTCTTCCTCAGTTACGGCTTACTCGAAATGCTCACCCTGTCGACGTACCTCCTGGTAGGCTTCTGGTACGCTCAACCCCTGGTTGTCACTGCCGCGCGCGATGCTTTCCTCACCAAGCGCGTCGGCGATATCTTGCTATTAATGGGCTTAGTCGCCCTCTCGAGCTACGGAACCGGCTTGACCTTCAGCGAACTCGAAGCCTGGGCCGAAACCAACCCCCTGCCCTTCTGGACGGCCACCTGGCTGGGCTTGGGACTGATTGCCGGGCCGCTTGGAAAATGCGCCCAATTTCCCCTCAACCTCTGGCTCGACGAAGCTATGGAAGGCCCGAGTCCCGCTTCGATTTTGCGAAACTCCGTCGTCGTCTCGGCCGGTGCCTACGTTCTCATTCGCCTACAACCCGTCTTTACGCTGTCTCCCGTCGTAGCTGACAGCCTCATCGTCATCGGTGCGATTACCGCCATCGGCGCGTCCCTAATGTCGATCGCTCAAATCGATATTAAACGGACTCTATCCCACTCCACCAGCGCCTACATGGGTCTGGTGTTTATCGCAGTCGGTCTCGGACAAGTCGATATCGCCCTGTTGCTGCTATTTACCCACTCCATTGCCAAAGCGTTGCTATTTACGAGCGTTGGCTCTTTGATTCTGGCTACGAACAGCCAAAACATCACCGAAATGGGCGGTCTGTGGTCGCGAATGCCCGCCACGACGACTTCTTTTGTCGTCGGTTCCGCCGGACTCGTCGCCTTGCTTCCTTTGGGTGGGTTCTGGACGCTGCGCCGTTGGGTCAACGGCTTTCAAGATATCCCCTGGTGGGCGGTATCGATTTTACTGGTGGTCAACGGACTGAGCGCCTTGAGTTTGACGCGGGTGTTTCGATCGATCTTCTTAGGGTCTGCCCAACCGAAAACCCGTCGCGCTCCCGAAGCCCCCTGGCCGATGGCCGTTCCGATGGTGTCTCTCATCGTCGTGACGCTGTTGGTTCCGCTAATTTTGCAACGTTGGCAACTGCTCTTAACTTGGACTGGCCCTTGGGAATATTCTCACAATCCCCTGGTTCAGTTCGGCGTTCCCTTGCTGGTGTTAAGCGGCTTCCTCGGTGTCATGGCGGGAAGTATCATCCCCCTCGAGCGGACTGGGGCGCGATCGCGCCGCATTCTCGTGCGGTTTTGGCAAGACTTGCTCGCTTATGACTTCTATATCGATCGCATCTATCGCGTGACCGTCGTTGCCTTAGTCGCACTGTTCTCTCGCCTCGCCTCCACCTTCGATCGATACATTGTCGATGGCGCTGTGAACCTCGTCGGATGGGTCGCCATTTTCAGCGGTCAAGCCCTCAAATACAGCGTTTCCGGTCAGTCTCAGTTTTACGTCCTGACGATTCTCGTCGGAACCGGCGTTCTCGTCTTTCTGGCCTTGACCTGGCCGTTCTGAGATAGGGAGATGAGGAGATTTCACACCATCTCCTCATCTCCTGGTTGAGGGCGGTGCGTGACGATTTCTCGGTCTCAGGATTTATACCCGATTTTTCAAGTCACGCAGCCTTGTATGTTGGCGGTGTACATTGTCGGTGCGTGACGATTTCTCGGTCTCAGGATTTATACCCGATTTTTCAAGTCACGCAGCCTTGTATGTTGGCGGTGTACATTGTCGGTGCGTGACGATTTCTCGGTCTCAGGATTTATACCCGATTTTTCAAGTCACGCACCCTACGGCCGCCTTATCAACGATCGATTGTCAATGCTCAATTTTTAAAAAGACGAATGCTCAGCGCGTTAATTTTCGTTCCCGTTCTCGGGGCTGGTCTCATTTTTCTGTTACCCACGACGCTTCCCTCGTCGCGATTTCGTAGCATTACCCTCGTTCCGCTGGCTGGATTGCTTCTGTGGACGATCGCGATCGCCGCACAGTTCGACCTGACCCAAACCGGGATGCAGTTCACCGAACGCCTCCCTTGGGTGGAGTGGTTGGGATTGAACTATCACTTAGGCGTTGACGGAATCTCGTTACCGCTACTGGTTCTCAACGCGGGACTGACCCTTATCGCCGTCTTCGCCAGTGCGTCGAATATCGAACGTCCTCGCTTTTACTATTCTCTGCTGTTACTCCTCAACGCCGGGGTTTCAGGAGCGTTCCTCGCCCAAGACTTACTGCTGTTTTTCCTGTTCTACGAAATCGAACTGATTCCCCTGTATTTCTTGATTGCGATCTGGGGCGGAAAACGCAGAGGCTACGCAGCGACGAAATTCCTGCTGTATACAGCGGTATCGGGCATTTTTATCCTGGCGTCATTCCTGGGATGGGTGTGGCTGACGGGAGCGCAAAACTTCGATTACAACCCGAATTTAACCGCGAGTCTTCCGGTAACGACGCAACTGATTCTGTTAGCCGGATTGCTTGTCGGCTTCGGTATCAAAATCCCCATTTTCCCGTTTCACACTTGGCTTCCCGACGCTCACGTAGAAGCTTCGACCCCCGTATCGGTCTTGTTGGCGGGGGTGTTGCTGAAACTGGGTACTTACGGTTTGTTGCGGTTCTGCGTCGGCTTGTTTCCCGAAGGGTGGTCGGTCGCCGCGCCGACACTGGCGATTTGGGCGTCTGTTAGCGTATTGTACGGGGCGCTGACGGCGATTTCCCAACAGGATATGAAGAAAATGGTGGCGTATTCGTCGATCGCCCATATGGGATATATCCTCCTAGCCGCCGCTGCTGCAACCCATCTGAGTTTGTTGGCGGCGATCGCCCAATCGGTCAGTCACGGTCTGATTTCTGCGATGCTGTTCTTACTCGTGGGCGTGGTGGGTAAAAAGACGGGAACTCGCGATATCGACAAACTGCAAGGGTTGCTCAACCCCGAGCGAGGATTGCCCCTCGTGGGAAGTTTGACCATTGTAGGGGTGATGGCCAGTGCGGGAATTCCCGGTATGGTGGGCTTCATCGCCGAGTTTATGGTGTTTCGCGGCAGCTTCCCCGTATTCCCCATCGCCACGTTACTCTGTTTGGTGGGAACGGGTTTGACGGCGGTGTACTTCTTGCTGATGGTCAACCGAGTATTTTTCGGTCGTTTGTCTGACATCGTGACCGATTTACCCCCCGTACAGTGGGGCGATCGCGTTCCGGCGATCGTGTTGGCACTGTTACTCGTTATCTTTGGCATACAACCGAACTGGCTCGTCCGTTGGAGCGATGCCGAAGCCGCGACCTTAGTGCCGGGTTATTCGATCGTCCAAACGATACAAACTTCGGCGATTGAAATTCCCCCCTCAAAGGAAGTCTTCTAAACTATCGAGTTTCGGAATTTTTTGCAAGATTTTTGATTCCCCGATCGCCAACTTTAATGTAATCGCTCGTTATGGTTAGTACACCTCTGGCTCCGTCGAGCCATCCCCTGGCTGAATACGTTCACCGCCTTGAAAGCGGTCAGGCGTTATTGAAAGATACGCCCAAAAACGTGGTTGAAGTCGTCGGAATTTTAAAGAGTTACGGTGTCGTTCTCGATGCTTATTCTCGCAATCTGATTTACATTGCCGAACATCAATTTTTAAGATTGTTTCCCTTTTTTAAATATTTCAACGGCGAGGTCACGCTCTCGAAATTGTTGAAATTTTGGTGGCACGATCGCATCAATTACGAATATGCCGAATACTGTATGCGATCGATGCTCTGGCACGGAGGAAATGGTTTAGACGAATATCTCGACACCGATGAATTTAAAAACCTTGCCGTTCGTGCCATTCGCGCCAAACTGCGTGGAAATCCCTTTATGCAAGGGTTAAACGGGCTGTTTCCCGATTTCCTCCCCGAACAAGTTCGTCAGTCCTGCTATTACAGCGGCTTGGGGCAATTTTGGCGGGTCATGAGCGATATGTTTCTCTCGCTGTCCGATCGCTACGATCGCGGCGAAATTCAATCGATTCCGCAAGTCGTCCAACATATCCTCAATGGCTTGGTGGCCGACGCCAACCGCCCCATTACCTTCAGCGTAGAAATCGACGGCGAAACCTACGATATCATCCCCAAATCTGTCGGATTAACCTTTCTCGTAGACACGGCGGTTCCCTACGTGGAATCGATTTTTTTCCGAGGCGCTCCTTTCCCCGGTACGGTGTCTTATAACGCCCAAGCGTTCCAAATTCCGGCCGAACAGGGCGATTTTACTTACGGGGCGCTTTACGCCGATCCGTTACCGATTGGAGGTGCGGGAATTCCACCGACGCAACTGATGCAAGATATGCGTCACTTTTTACCGGATTACCTGCACGAGATTTATCGAAAAGGGAAGCGACAGGAAGACGATTTGCGGGTGCAAATTTGCCAAAGTTTCCAAAAGTCAATGTTTTGCGTAACCACGGCTGCGCTTCAGGGGTTGGCGCCCCATCCTCTCGATACGACGGATATCGAGCAGCGCAAAGCCAACCGCGCCTTTTTGGAACAGTGGATGAATCGGTTTGTCACCTCCCGCGTGGAAGTCGTTAACCAGTAATATCCAGTGTTCGTTGACATCCTCTCCCCCTCTCCCCCTCTCCCCATCTCCCCCTCTCCCCCTCTCCCCATCTCCTGGTGGGGGCGGTGCGTGACGCGGTAAAACCCCATTGACCGGACTTCGGCGGTATTTGGGCGCCCGCGTCACGGCACCCTACGGGTGGTAAAACGGAAGCCATACTCGGAAGGTCGTTCCGGTATCTGACGGCTCGAAGGTGTTCCAGGGATGTTGGGGCGGGCTGAACACTTCGATTTCGCCGTGCATTTGACGCACGAGGTCGCGGGCGATCGCGAGTCCGAGTCCGGTGCCTGGGATGTTGCTGTCGGCTCGTACGCCCCGAAATCGCCGCTCGAAGAGATGTTCTAGGTCTTGGGGTGGAATGCCGAGGCCGGTGTCGCTGATGGCGATGGCAGCGCCTTCTCCGAGGCGATCGTGGTGGAAGGTTCCCGCGTCGAGGCGGATTCGTCCGCCTTCTGGGGTGTATTTGATGGCGTTGTCGATGAGGTTGTTGACCACTTCGATTAAGGCTTTGCGATCGCCTCGTACTGTAGGAAGGTCGTCGGGAAGGCTGGCGTGAAAGTCGATGTGGCGATCGCTGGCGATGGCACGAGCGGACACGCCCAGCGGGGCAATAACCTCGTGTAAATCGACGGGGTCGGGGCGATCGTCGCTGTAGGGTAGTAGGGGAAGAGGCGCGGGGACTTCGTCGGCGTCAGCCTCGAAATCGACACTCTTGGGTAAGACGAAGGGTTCGGTATCGATCGCCTCGTGGAAATCTTGCAATAAATCTTGTAGGCGATCGCTCTCTCGCACGATGTTATCGGCGTACTGTCGCCGTTCGTCATCGGGATTGAGGCGTTTGGTGAGGAGTTTTCCGAAAATGCGGAGGGCGCTGAGGGGATTTCGGAACTGGTGCAGCCAGTCGTGCAGGAGGTCGTGTCGCTGGGTTTGAAGCTGCTGCTGTTGGCGATAGTTGCGTTCGGCCCACTGACCTCGTTGTTCGAGCAGACAGGCGATGGCGATGGTGTGGGCGGTGCGTTCGACCGTTTCGCGATCGCCCTCGCTCCAGGGTCGCCCCGGACGCGCTATCACCAGCAGCCCCACGACGACGTTATCGTGAACGAGCGGAAGGACGAGTCGATCGGATTCGGGGGGGACGGCGTCCTCGCTGGCGCTTGCATCTCCTTTGGGGGACTCGTCGTCACTGAGCGCGAAGACTAAAGGGTCTGTCGATACTGGAAGAGCCGATCGCAATTGTCGGTACGGACGGTAAGAACTCCGTTCCACGTCTGAAGACGGTTCGTCGAACGTCATCGGAATTTCAATGCTTTCCCAATCGCGCTGGCTTTCGGGTTCGGCCACGACGGGGATTAACTTACCTTGCGAACCTCCCATCGCACGATCGGCCAGGTAGACGACGATCGGCGAAGCCCCTAAGTTGCGTTCGAGGAGCGTGACTTGCTCCCGACAAAGAGTTCGGAGTTCGTTGCTGACAGAAATCGTCATAAGACATTTCGCTCGAGCCAGGTCGTTTCGGTCGATGTTGAAGTCGAAGTGGCAGGACAACACCGACCTCAGCAACAGAATGGGATTGACGATCGACCGAACTCAACCAAACCGCCGATGACTTCGTTGCGCTCGAGAGTCGTGAGGATTGGAATTTTTTTTGCGGCGGTGAGGGCGATCGTCTCTTGACTATTTTAAATAACTTATCGAATTCCTAAAAAACAGTTGAAATTATTGTCAAGATCTGATATATTTTGCTCGGTTTTGGTAGCTATCACTACAACCCGTCGGCAACAAGAGGAGGTAGACAACCTTGGCAAGAAGACGCAAAAGAAAGAGCCGTCGCCGTCAAGAAGGACGAAGAATCTTAGAACACGTGCCTCAGTACAGTATTGAAAGCGGGGAAGACAAACCGGTCACTGCTGCACGTAAGTATATCAAATCCGCGCAAATTGCGCCGCCTGCTCTGCTCCTCGTCAAGCGAAACGAACATACGACCGATCGCTACTTTTGGGCTGAAAAAGGTCTCTTTGGCGCCCAGTACGTCGAGGAAAACCATTTCCTATTTCCCAGTTTGCGATTGGTCATCGAGCAGCAAGAGCGGACGCAGACGGCCAGCGGTAAGTAACCGCTTCGATCCGTCGCACGAACCTAGCGACTCAGATCTTCGAGGTCTTCGAGTTTGTCGTCGCTTCGGCACTGCGTAAGTCAGGCAACGCCTGCTGTAATGCTATCAATTCGTCGCGATGAGCGATTACAGTCGCACGGCTGCCTTCGGCTGCATTGCAGTCGCGGGCGGCCTCGACTTTTACCGTCACCCGTTCGCTGCGGTTGGCACTTTTCCAGTACAAGACCCCAGCAAGGGGAGATCCTATCACGAGTAGGGGCGCAAAGTTTGAAAGTTTGGGAACCAAACTCGAGAAGACCAAGGCAACACAGAGCAGTCCGACAGCGGCGAGAAGGCTGAGAAAGATGGCGAGAAACCAACTCGCTCGAACTCGTCCTTCAAATATGACTCGATTGTCGTCAGGATCGAAGGCGGCGGCGCGATAAGCCCGTTGGGTGAAGTATTGTTTGAGAGACGACGATAGGTCTTCAGGGGCGCGATCGCTAGCCAAACTGACTTCTTGAGTGCAGTCTTTGGACGCGGCACGGATGAAAAAGACTAATCCCACGGCGAGTAACAAGGTGGGAATCGCGATCGAGGTGGTCATCGAATTGGCCATGAGTGCCGTATTTGCTCGAAACGTCCGGGTTTCCAAGAGTGTCTGAGAGACGGTCTCTTTACATAATTTTACAATTTAACGGACAGTTTCCGGGCGATCGCGACAGGGAGTCGAAAAAATTGTCGCTAAACTCCCGTTGTTGGGACGTTTGTACGGTACTGTTTCTATGAAGTTTTTCGGATCGGCGATCGCAAGTAGTCTACCAGTTCGCAAAATCCGTCCCCTTCTTCTGCTTGCGTGACGTACTGGGGCAGTTGACATCCTCTCCCAGCAACCCGTTCCGGGTATGCAGGGAGATTCCTTGGGTCGCCCCAAAGATTTCCTGCTTCACAGCCAGCCAACTAGAATCAGTGACCCGATCCCCCGTCGCCTCGACTCCACAGGCATTTTCGATTTGCCGTTGCCCACGGCTACAGATGACTTGTCCACTGGCCACATCACGGGGCTTTGTTGACCCGCAGTTGTGGCAGTGATGGATTCGAGTTGAGAGGTCTTTACGAACCTCTGCCCCACAATCGGGACATTCCTGAGAAGTGCCACGAGCATCCACCTTGCCGTAATACACATCACGCTTCCAGCACACCCAGGGAAGAATCTGGTTGGTAAACTGACCCAATCCGGCATCTAGGGTATGCTTGCCTAGCATTCCTTTCGCCATAATGCGGAAGTCGAGATCTTCGACAAAAATCATCCCTGCACCGTCGCAGAGGTGATGAGCCAGCTTGAAATGCCAGTCTTTTCGCGTATCGGCAATACGTTGATGGACTCTGGCAATTTTCTTCTGGAGTTTCAGCCAGTTAGCTGACCCCTTCTGCTTTTTCTTAAGCCTGCGTTGCAGCAATCTCAGCTTGCGGTGCAGTTTGTTGAAGAAGCGAGGTCGCTTGACCTGTTCTCCATCAGACGTTGAAAGAAAGTACTCCAGACCCACATCAATCCCTACCGGATGTCCGTGAGGGGCTACAGCAGGAATATCGACGTCAGCCTGAAGGCTAAGCATGACAAAGTACCCGGATGCCTTACGCACAATTCGAGCTTGCTTAACCTGAAATAAATCAGGAATTTTCCGCGACCACCGAACCCGAACCCAGCCCAGTTGCGACAGCTTTATACCCTCATCAGACACGCAGTTTTTGAGCATCTGAGGGAAGACCAACGACCGCATTCGATTCGGCTTTTTGAACCGTGGAAGACCCGAACGCTTTAACCGCCACGACTCCCAAGAAGTCTCAAGTTTTCTAAGGACTTGCTGAAGAACCTGAGCGTTGACCGTCTTGAGCTGAGGAAATTCAGTCTTGGCAGCGGTCAAACGCTTAGCCTGAACGTGGTAGTTCGGGAAGGGTGCATCTGCTGGCAAGATAAATTCTTGCCGAATTGAGCACGCATTCACGGGCGACTTGCGGGATTTTAGCCAGTCTTTACGTTCCCGCAGAGCAAAATTCCAGACATGGCGGCACACATCAAGAATGTGTTCGATCTCTGAAACCTGCTCCGCCGTTGGCTCTAGCTTAAATTCCCACGTCATGTTTAGCATATCTAAACTGTAGCAAATCTTTTGTAGGTTACTCCCCTCGGTCGCGCTTCGCTACACCACCAGCCAAGCTTTCAGCTATGGCTGGAGTACTGCGAAGAATCTGGATAGGGCAGGCGATCGCGGTATTTGGCGATGTTGGCTACGCCGACGGAATGGGGAAACACGGCAGCATCGAACAAACTGGCATCGTTGGGACTGTCGCCGACGGTGACGACTTCCTTGGGGGAGAGTTGGGGAAAGCGATCGCCCAACACCTGCAACACCCCTTTGGCTTTATGCTGCATGGGGAGTTTCAGGTGTCCCTGAATCGAACTGTAAGTGAACCCCCAACCGCGATCGTCGCACCAGGCGGCGATTCGGTCTAACTCTTGCGGTGAAAGTTCCGACAAGTCGAAGGCCCAATCCGTCAAGCGAAAGCGATTGTCCTCAGACTCGCGAACTTGCGGAAAGTCCGTTTGTAACGCGCGAAACGTCTGCGCCAGTTCCCGGCGGTGTTCGGCGAAATCGGCAATGGGAACCAGGGGAACCGGAGGCTTGTCGCCGTGAGTGTAAAACAAGCCGCCGTTTTCCGCGATCGCCCCAGATACGGGAAGATACGTCACCAAACCGCCGACCCAACCGGCCGAACGCCCCGTGACCACGAGAACGGAAATATCCCGCTCGGCTAAATCTTCCAACGCTCGAAACAAAGACGACGCGAACCTTCCCCGGCTCGTCATCGTCCCGTCCATGTCTGTGGCAACGAGGCGAATCTTGGAGGAAAATCGCGCGGCGACCGACTCAGATAGTGCAAGAAACGGCATAGAGAATACAATTGAATATAGATCGATCCAGTGAAGAGCGATCGAGCGCAACAACGCTCGTTGGATAGGCAGACTGAAGGTTAACCCAGAACCTTCGATCGCGCTCTCATTTCGCTCTGGCCAGAAAACGGCGCTTGCAAGCCAGCCACTATACTAGACCCAGTGAAGTGCAGTCGGCTTTATGGAGTCTATTGTCCCAGCTTCCGGGCAAACTCGGGGTGGCATTGGCGTGTCGAAGCGATCGTTTTCCATCGCAACTGATATCGAGATTCAGTCGAACGGGCATCTTAACAATGAGGCGAAGCCCGTCGCGCTACCTGCTGAACCCGTCAAGAACCCATGGAGTTATCGACCATGTCAACTCCCGCCATCCCCGTCGAAACGACGTTGGCACAAGCCCCTGCCCCCCCGACCTCTACAGAAGGATCGGCAGCTCCCCCTGTCATTTGGATGGGAGCTTCGGGATTGCTCCTCGTGGCCGCGATCGGCCTCGGTGTCGCCTATAAAGTGACGAGCGATCGCCTGCAAAAGAAACTTCGCACCGAAGAGTTTAAAAACCGCGAACTTCAGAAAAAATACAAACGCGCCATCGACACGATTTCCAAGATGGAGCGCAATCCGGACTTAATCCACTCGCGGGAATTCAACCTCGACTACTTGCGAATGCGGATGGAAGAAGAAACCTTCCACTTCGGCATCGTCAACCAAATCAAAGTCAAGGTCAAAAGCAAAATTTCTGTGGCGTTGCGTCCGACTGCCGAAAATCGAGGTACCGGCCGTCAAGTCAACGAAATCTTCGATGTGGAGTACGAAACCGGATCGGGCGCCAACATCAAAAAACGGGTGTTGTTCCGTATCCAAATCAAGCTCACCAAACTTCCCACTCAACCGACGAGCGCGACCATCAGTCAAATTATCGACTGTATCGAAACCTATCTCAGCCCGGCGGGAGACAACGACACTTGGCAACCCGCTTTACAAGGGCGCGTGGCTTACATCCATTGGGATCAAAACGCCAAACCGACGCCACTGTTGGTTCTCGAACAAAGCAACGAAGGGGTTAACGTCACGTTCCGCACGACCCGCAGCAATGCGGCGGGGGGAATGCCTATGAGTTCGACGCCGAAAACCCAAACGCCGAGAACCCAAACGCCAACCACGAAATCCAGAACGCGCACCTCGAGTACGAAATCCTCTGCTTCTCGAAGCGCGAAGGGTAAAACTCGCGTTCGTCGCACGAAGTCGCAGTAAAGACGGGCTCAATAGCAGGTACGCTCGAAACAAAGACGCGGATCGCTCCAACCCGCGTCTTTTTCTCACGAACGGTTTTTCTGACCCGAGGCTGCCTCGGATTGCGTTTAACGCCAAGCCAAATAGGGAAGTTTCGCGGCCGTCTCTCGCACGGCGTCGCGTTGGTTGACGAGCTGTCCGCAGCTATCCCAAACGCCGTTTAGGAAGCTCTGACGCGCCCCTTCGGGCATCGATACGGACACCGTCAGATCGCCGCAGCGCACTTCCATTTTCTCCAAATCCACCGCGATCGCAGTTTGGGGGTTTTTGGCGATCGCCCCTTGCAGGGTTTCGACAGATTCGGCGTCGGCGGTGACGCAGGGAACGCCCATCGCGACACAGTTTCCGAAGAAAATTTCGGCAAAGCTTTCGCCGACGAGAGCTTCGATTCCCCAACGACGAATGGCTTGGGGCGCGTGTTCGCGACTCGAACCGCAGCCGAAGTTGGCGTTGACGACGAGGACGTTGGCGCCTTGGTATTCGGGGCGATCGAAGGGATGTTGACCGTTGGTTTGCACGCGATCGTCTTTAAAGGCGTGTTCGCCGAGGCCGTCGAAGGTAACGCAACGCAGATAACGGGCTGGAATGATGCGATCGGTATCGATATCGTCGCCAGCCAGGGGAATACCTCGTCCAGAAATGTTTTTGATTTGACTCATCTTTCTTCGGCGCAGAGTGACTAAAACTGGAGTTGTCGGGTGGGCAATGCCCACCGTTAGCTTACGAACCCTCTCGAAACAGGTTCAAAGACAGGCAAGATGCCCGTATTACGGAGATTTTGAACGCGATTACATCAACTCGCGCACGTCGGCGACGGAACCGTTGACCGCAGCCGCAACCACCATCGCAGGACTCATCAACAGCGTGCGTCCCGAAGACGATCCTTGACGGCCTTTAAAGTTACGGTTGGAGGACGAGGCACTGATTTGGTCGCCTTGCAACTTATCCGGGTTCATGGCCAGACACATGGAACATCCAGCGTTGCGCCATTCAAACCCTGCTTCGAGGAAGACTTTATCTAAGCCTTCAGCTTCGGCTTGTTGCTTGACTTCTTCGGAACCGGGAACGACGAAGGCTTTCACGCCGTTGGCGACTTTATGGCCTTGGGCGAATTTCGCCGCTTCCCGCAAGTCGCTAATGCGTCCGTTGGTGCAGCTTCCGATAAAACAAACATCGACTTTCGTGCCTTTGATGGGGGTTCCGGGGGACAGCTGCATATATTTGTAGGCTTCCTCGGCGATCGAGCGATCGCCCTCCGGTAAGCTGTCTGGCGTCGGCACCGATTCGTCAATCCCGATACCTTGTCCCGGCGTGATTCCCCACGTCACCGTCGGGGAAATCTCTGCCGCGTCGAACACCACCACGTCGTCGTATTCGGCATCGGCATCGCTACGAATGCTGTTCCACCAGGCGACGGCTTTCTTCCAATCCTCGCCTTTCGGGGCGAATTCGCGGCCTTGGATGTAGTCGTAAGTGGTGGTGTCGGGGTTGATGTAACCGCAACGGGCGCCCCCTTCGATGGACATATTGCAAACGGTCATCCGTTCTTCCATCGACATCTTCTCGAAGGTGGTGCCAGCGTACTCGTAGGCATAGCCCACGCCGCCTTTAACGCCCAGTTTGCGGATGATATGGAGGACGACATCTTTGGCGTAGACACCGGGGCGCAAATCGCCGTTAACTTCGACTCGACGAACTTTGAGTTTGTTCATGGCCAGAGTTTGGGAGGCCAGAACGTCGCGGACTTGGCTGGTGCCGATACCGAAGGCGATCGCTCCGAAGGCGCCGTGGGTGGAGGTGTGGCTGTCACCGCAGGCGATGGTCGTTCCCGGCAGGGTCAGTCCTTGTTCCGGCGCGATGACGTGGACGATTCCCTGACGGCCGGAACCGACGTTATAGAAGCGAATGCCGTGTTCTTTGCAGTTGTTTTCTAAGGCTCGAATCATCTCTTCGGCGAGGGTATCGGCGAAGGGACGCGCTTGGTTTTCCGTGGGGACGATGTGATCGACGGTGGCCACGGTTCGCTGAGGATAGGGGACGTTCAGACCCCGTTCTCGCAGCATGGCGAATGCTTGAGGGCTGGTGACTTCGTGGATGAGATGCAACCCGATAAACAGTTGCGTTTGACCGGAAGGCAGCGTTCCCACGCTATGGGCTTCCCAGACTTTATCGAATAATGTTCCCTTACTCATCGCGCACAGACTTGGTTTAAGCGTAGTCTTCTATTTTATCGCGCGGAGGGACGTTTGAGTTATCGGAATTCTAATCGCTCAGATGAGTTAAACTTAGAGCCTTTTTGACTCTTTTTTCTAGAAGTCGAAGTCGGGTTGGGGATTTCCGATCGGACATTTGCGATGGCTCGGAGATAGTAAATCGAAGGGATTTTGTTATGATGTCACGTTTATCGTCTAACTGTCGATCTCACTTCGATTTTACGGACAAATTGAGTGTTTGAGCGATTTGTGTCGCGTTTATCTCGTTATATTCGTCGCAAGATCGGATTTTCTAGAGGGCGATCGCATCTCGAGTCTATGTCTTGATTTGGAGTTTTTAAAAATTCTCGTTATACTAAAAGCTAAAGAGATAGAGTTTTGTTTGGATCTAACAAAACACCTTGGGGAGTTTTGCTGTTTAGCCCAAAGTATTTCTTTAGAAATATTTCTTCCGAAGGAGAACGACGTCAGGAAGAAAGTGAAAAATTAGAGTCCGAACGATTTTAAACGCAATCGCACTCGAAGATCGGGACGGTTTTTAAAATAGTTGAGTCGAGTAATGAGGTTCGGGGTTTTTGTCGTTTCCCCCGATTTGTGATTCCGAAAGGAATGCTAAACCATTCGTCAGAACAGCCTGACGGGATCGACTCACTCTCTAAATATTGAGAGAGAGATTTAACACTCGACTTAACTATTCTCATTACTTCTGTGCTTCTGTTGCGCGATCGAAACTTCATAATTTTCTAAAGCATTACAATTCGATCTTAATAGACATTTTTGAGATACACCAAAATTTTTAGTAAAAATCGCAAAAAATAGTGTTTTAAAACGGACAAAATTTACACATTTACATCATTAGTAGGGTGGGCATTGCCCACCACTACATTGAGGTGTGCATCTCACTTTTGCAAAAACATCAGTTTGGGGTGGCAAAATTCCCGATTAGCACTTCTGGTATAAGATCCCCGGCATCTTGGAGATGCCGGGGATCTGGAAGTAAGTCCTAATGGATTTCGCATAAAATTAGATGATATTAATACGATGCCGTGCGATCGCAATATTAATCTGCCAGTTCTTATTGATTTTTTAACATAAGATCGTAATTTGATGGTTAGTTTTGAATACTTTTTCACTCGAACTCTTTAGAAATTTGATCGGTTTTTGCCGCCATAATAAAATCATTACGATGCAGTCCGTTAATGGCGTGAGTCCACCAGGTCACCGTGACTTTTCCCCATTCGGTCAACAACACCGGATGATGGCCTTCTTTTTCAGCTTCCTCCCCCACGCGTTGGGTAAATTTGAGTGCAGTTTTAAAATCTGGAAACTGATAAGTGTGTTGGAGATGTAACTCTCCATATTCCTCGATCGCCTCCCAAGACGGAATCTGAGATTGAAGTTCTTCAACTTCAGTTTGGCTCAGTGGTTGGGACGTTCCCTTACAAGGTTCGCAACGTTGGTGTTCGAGATTTTCCACGGTATTGGCTCCAAAAACTCGTCTGTAGGCTTCGTCTCAATTCGATCGTGCGATCGCAGTTCGACCGACATCCTCTTCCTCACGACTGATTTTGACGACAAATCGCCTCGAGACGCGATCGACAACGCCCCGAGGCGGAAATTCAACGCATTCCCTATCGTCCGAAATACTCCGACGTGAAACTCCCGTGCAGTCCGTAGGGAATGTGATACTTTAAGTTCAACTGAGCGATCGGCCCGGCGTCGATGGATTTTGCATCGAAAATCGCCAACTTCGATCGATGCTTTTCGGCGTCGTACACCAACAACAGCACCCATCCGTCATCTTCCTCCGTCGCACCCGGACGCGGAACGAACGCCGGTTCGCCGCCAAACCCGCGAGGCGCAAAACTCCACACCTGAGATGTCCCCGTTTCGCGATCGACCTTCATAACGCCCTGTAACGGTGCGTTTCCTCGTTCGGGGTGGGCGATTCCCATGAATAAATATCGATTTTTCCGTCCCACTGTCTCGGGATGTAACACGGGGAACTCGCAACAGCGGCGTTCGATAACCTCGTGACGGACGTTCTCATTCTGCAAATTCACCCGGAAATTCCACAACTGACCCTCGGGAATCTGGCTGAAATCCACGTCGCGAAAGTCAGAGTCCGAATCGGGTTGCGGGAACGACTCGTAACAAATCGAATCCACAACCACCTCTCCGTTGTCTTCCCAAGCGTTGGCGTGGTGGAACACGAAACAAGGTTCCGTCTCGACAATTTTCACGTTGCGCGAACCGTCGCGGGGAATCAAGACGATTTTCGTGGGGGCGTCGGGGTCGAACTTCACGCATTCCGCCGCACCGCGAAAGCCCAAAAGGTAAGGAAGGGGGTTGAAGGTGACGGGATTTTGGAAAAAGACGCAGTAGTTCGGTGTAATCGCCATGTCGTGGAGAAAGGCGAAACCGGGAATCGCGTGCGTGTGTTGGCGGAGAAGCGTTCCGTCCGGGGCGAATTCGTAAATGGTGATGTCGGTGGACAACCCCGGATTTACCGAGAAGTTGACGAGAACGGGTTTTCCGTCGTCGAACTGCGAGGCGGGGTCGATGTGGGGGTGTGCGGAAAACGCATCTCCGGTATCGAGGAGTCCGTCGAGGCGATCGAGTCCTTGGGTTTCTAGGGTGTGGGGATCGAGGCGATGGGGTTCGGCCGCTTCCCACAACGCCAGCAGTTTACCGCCCCAGTGGATAATGTTGGTGTTGGCGATGTTTTTGAGGCGCAAGTCGAAGAGGTTCGCCAGCCAACCGCCGGGTTTCTGGGTTCCGAACACGCCGCGATAGAGGGGTTTTCCCGCCTCTCGTTCTTCGACAAACCCTTGGGTACGCACGAAGCGGTTTTGAAAAAAGGCGCGACCGTCTTTGAAGGCGATCGCACAGGCCATTCCGTCGCCGTCGAAGGGGTGGTTGACGGGATAGTCGCCGATATTCAGCAAACCGGGGCCGACGCGAAACAGGGTTCCGGTTAAGTCTGGGGGAATTTCTCCCTCAATGTCGTCTATCCAGTACGCCGACTCTTGGGTTTGGGACAGGTAGCCCCGTTTCCAATCTTCGCGACTATAAATAGCTTGTGTCGAGCAGCTTTGAAGATGCATATTCGATCGAATTAAGCTTAATCGTTCTACAACATTTTTTATTGTAACGATTAATTAATTTAGATCGTTCTCCATCTTAAAAAACTTCAGATCGATATTATTGGGGTTGACTTTTTTGGGTAAAAGGTATAAAATAAACTCTGTAGCTAATATAAATTAAATTTCATTTTTTTCTTGAAGACCTAGACAATACCCCAAAATAAACAAAAGCATTAGCCATGCCGATCGCAATTCCAGATAAGTACAAACCAGGACTCATTCAAATAGGATCTATAAGTACATCCGAAATGGATTCCCTTGTCTCCGCATTAAATAGTATAGGCGAGAGATCGCTAGACTTAGGCGCGATCGCTCGGGAAGTTTTTGAAAAAGCGGCTTCTGGTCTGAGTGAGAGGGTAGTTTTAGATATCATAAGCTCTTTGTTTTCCTTAAAAGCTTTTATAGAGTATGGAGGCTATGATATCGAAGAAATCTTAGTAGATCTAACTTTAAATTTAGAATTAGAAGAAAACCAAAAAGAAGTATTCAAGGATCGGATTCAAGAATTTTTAGAAATTCCAGAAATTAGCTTTTTTTTGAAGGCAAATTTACTAACACAAGAGTACGAAAAAATATATTCTAGTTCTAGAATATTAACTGATATTCGACCGGTTTTTGAAAAAGATGACTTTAAAAGTGTAATTGTCGTTCACAGTTTAAGAATTCAATACAGTTCTCAAGAGGGAAGTAAAGAATTCTTCGTTGCTCTGGATGGAAGCGATTTACAAGAGTTGCAAGAGCAAATCCAAAGAGCAAGCAAAAAATCGAGGCTGATCGAAGATAAATTAAAAGAATTAGGGACTAGCTGCATTAATTCAAATATAGATAAAGATCCAGATTAAACGGACTCGGATGTTTGAGTTGCATGATTCAAACGAAGCATGATATAGCACAAAATGTAATAGCACAAAACCGTATTGGCTTCCTATGATTTCTTCGCATCAGTTAAGAAGATAGCATTGATTGAATAAATCAAGAGTTTTTAACAGAGATAGAGATGAAGACATTCAAGCTACCATTTTCAGAAATTCCAAAAGGGCAAAAATATATCTACAAAGATCGAGATCGTATCTCTAAAAATAAAATTGACTTAGAATTAAAGCGTGATGTAAGAGAATGGTCGATCGGCAGTAATAGTAATTATAACAAAATCTTAAATAGCATTCGCGATTACCAACAACAAATCAATCGTTTGCAGCAACAAGTAGCACTACTTGAAAGTTTTGAATTGCGAAATCCTTCTCAAGTCAAGTGTTTTGTGCAGAAACATCCCGCTATTTTAGATCTTCTTGAAGATGCTTTGAAGAAAGCCAAACAGCTATTTGGATGTAAATCTGATGAATACATCCTTGACTATATATGCTACAACTACGAGGATGAAACCTTGGTAGCAAGTGAAAATTTAGGTTTTGAACTGACAGAAATAGACGAATGTTTGTTTTTGATAATTAAGACAAACGTAAGTTCGGAAGAGTCAGTTACATTACTCAATCAATTTGAAGAAGAATGGTATATCAATAATGTTCCTTGCGATATAGCTTCAGTATTTTGTGTTGAAGTTGAATAGGTCATGAATAATTTTGACGGTAAAAATTTTTTGGTACTCGCTGAGAAAATCTTGAAGAATAGTCAATTTCCTAGTGAGGCATCTTATAGAACGTCAATTAGTCGTGCATACTACGCGGTCTTTTTGACTGCTCGAGAATATATTAAAGTCAAAAATCCTACAAATTGGCAAAATATTATAACTCGTGGAGGCAACGTTCACAAAAAGGTTAAAAATTATTATGCAAGTAGATTTGGCAATAACGGGAAACGAATAACCAATAAACTAAATAGCTTAAGGAAAAAGAGAAATAACGCTGATTATGAGATAAGTACTGTGATAACAAAAAGTCAAGCAGAACAAGCTTGCTTAGATGCTAAAACAGCAATAAATCTTATAGGACAGCTTAGGTAATTTAAATTGTTATAGATTGACTCATGAAAGTTTTTCACGTAATTCTTCTATGCTAAATTGTAATTCTATGAGTATAAATGATTTCATTTTTGAATCGGCATTTCCATATAAATATGGAAGATGAGCTGTCTAATGTTCGACTTCAGATAAGATTGTAACGATATATTGCGAAAACCTCAGAATTGTAAAGGGGCGATCGCTACCATAAAAAAAGTATTGAAAATTACAGGAACCTCTAAAAATTCACCATGTCTGACGGACAATCCACCCTTGAGACGCCGATTCTCCTGCAACCCGACACCCTCTGGAAACGCACTCTCGAACAGACGCAATACGCCCTCGACTGCGGTGCGCTGCAACCGATTCCTACGAATTACGAATACCTCGAACGAGGAGACGTGCGATTTCTGGTTCGAATTGTCTCAAATTTGGCTAGGAAAGAAAAAGCTCAAAAAAACCGAAAACAGCAGTTAAAACAAACGGAAAAAGATTTCAATCCCTTTCTTCCTTACGAAAAAAACCTCTTTGTCTCCGACATTTCCAAAACTCATCTTTGCTTATTAAACAAGTTTAACGTCGTCGAACACCATCTTCTGATCGTGACTCGTCACTTCGAGCATCAGGAAATTTGGCTCACCACGTCTGACTTCAAGGCGATGCAAGTCTGTTTGCAGCAAATCGACGGTTTGGCGTTTTACAACGGTGGAAGAGAAGCCGGAGCCAGCCAGAAACACAAACACTTACAACTGGTTCCCCTTCCCATGATGCCCGATGGGGGGCGACTTCCCATCGAACGGGCGATCGCTCGCACGCAATACGACGGCGACATCGGACAAACGCCGAGTTTTCCCTTCCCTCACGTGATCGCACCTCTGACTCCCGACACCGACGCCGAAACCGTCTTACAAACCTATTACCGCCTGTTAAACGCCGTGAACCTCCTCGACGGGGAACCGACGACAGAGCGACAAACGAAACCCTACAACCTCTTGGCGACGCGAGAGTGGATGATGGTGGTTCCCCGAGTGCGCGATCGCTTCGAGGGAATTTCCGTCAACGCCTTGGGATTCGCGGGGGCTTTGCTGGTGCGCGACGAAACCCAGTTACAGCAGCTTAAAAACAGCAAACCGCTCGAGATTTTGGCGCACGTGGCTAACATGGAAGAGGAAGCAACTTAACTTCGTTCCCTGTGTTGAGGAAATCCAAACATCTATGAAAGCTGTTGTTGGAGCTGGAGTCGTGGTTCTCGGAGTGGGAGCGGCGATGGCGGTGACGAACCCTGGCGAAACTGCTTATCAGGAGTACGCTGGCGATCGACTGTCAACCTATTTAAAAGAGGAAGCGTGCAGTCAAGCGGGGCCGTTGCAAAATACCTGTGAGTCTGTGGTGGAGTCGAGTCAACCGGAGTTACAACGCCTCGTCGCCAACAACACGAATCGCCAAAACTTTGTCCTTTTCAGTTTGTACCATACGGAGTTTTCGGTTCCGATTCCCGGCGTTCCGGCGGTTGAAGCTCACACCCTCGGCGGGTTTCGTCAGTTTCACATTTACGAGTTGAAGACGGAAAAGCAGTAGCGCGATTTTCTGAATACAAGCCAGATCGCCAGATCCCCGGCATCTTGGAGATGCCGGGGATCTTAAATGAAACGAAGTTAAGCAATTCTACTTACCTCAATGCCTCGAAATGTAAAGTTTTGAGAACTCCCCCTTGTCGTTCTGTTTAATCGCTATAAAGTGATTAAAGTATAAAAACGCTTTGGTCAGGCATATGAGTAGCAATTTAGCCAGTCTGTTACGGGAAGGGACGAAGCACTCCCACACCGCAGCCGAAAACACCGCTTTTATGAAATGCTTCCTCAAAGGGATCGTGGAACGAGAGCCGTTCCGCAAACTCCTGGCAAACTTATATTTGGTCTATAGCGCCCTTGAGGAAGAAATCCAAAACCATTTGGACAATCCCGCCGTCAAAGGGATTTACTTCCCCGAACTCAACCGTACCGCGAAACTCGAAGCCGATCTCGCTTACTACTACGGTGACAACTGGCGCGAGGAAATCGCCCCCGTGGAAGCCGGAAAAGTGTACGTCGATCGCATTCGGGAAGTGGCCAAAACTCAACCCGAATTGCTGGTGGCGCACGCTTACACCCGGTATATGGGCGATTTGTCTGGCGGACAAAGCCTGCGAAACATCGCGCGATCGGCGTTAGATTTACCGGAAGACAAAGGAACCGGGTTACACGAATTCGATGCGATTTCCACCCCGGAAGCGCGACGAGCGTTTAAATTCCGCTACCGCGACACCCTCAACGCCTTACCGGTGTCCGACGATATCGCCCCTCGCATTGTAGACGAAGCGAACTTGGCCTTTGAACTCAACCGCAACGTCATGCACGATTTGGAAGACGAGGTGAAAGCCGCGATCGGCGACCACGTTTTCGATTTGGTGACGCGCCAAGACAAACCGGGAAGTACCGAACGCGCCCCCGGACAACCTGCAAATTTAGTTCCGACGGAGTAGTGTAGGTTGGGTTTTATCTCTCGATCCAACCTACCTTTTCTTACAACGGGTTTCAACGCAACCTAGGAAATTGGGGGGATTCGGTCATCAGTTAACGTTTCCCTCCTCTCCACACAGCTTTCGACCAACACCGACCATTTTTTACTCGATCGATTTTTTCTATCTTTTTTGAGGTTTTTCTACAAAAACTTCAAAACTAACCGTTAAACTGACAAGCACCGGTCGATCGAGTAAAAAAATTTCTAACCCATTGTGACTAATTTTTTATTGAATTCAAAAAAATACTGAATTCAAACATCGAACCATTTCAGATCTTTTAAGATTCAAATACCAATGGAAGCACTGACTCAAACCGTTCGTTTCAATTCTGAGTTACTGGTTAAATACGATCGCCCCACCCCTCGCTACACCAGCTATCCCCCCGCTACAGAGCTACACGGCGAGTTTACAGAAGAAGAATTTAAAGCTGCCATCGAACGGGGCAACGCTAAAAAAACACCGCTCTCTCTCTATTTTCACATTCCTTTTTGCGAAAGTGCCTGCTACTTTTGCGGCTGCAACGTGATTATCACGGGATTGAAAGATCGCGTGGTCAATCCCTATTTAGAATACCTCTTTAAAAATATCGAACGGACGGCGGCGTTAATCGATCGCGATCGCCCGGTGGTTCAACTGCACTGGGGCGGCGGAACCCCGAACTACCTCACCCCGGAACACGTGGAAATGTTGTGGAACAAAATCCACGAACACTTCACTTTTGCCGAAAACGCCGAAATCTCGATCGAAGTCAATCCCCGCTACGTCGATCGCAACTACATCCACTTCTTAAGAAAACTCGGCTTCAACCGCATCAGCTTCGGTATCCAAGATTTCGATCCCAAAGTTCAAGAAGCCATCAACCGCATCCAACCCGAAGAAATGCTCTTCAACGTCATGAGTTGGATTCGCGAAGCCAAATTTGAAAGCGTCAACGTCGATCTGATTTACGGCTTACCCTACCAAACCCTCGAGACGTTCCGCGACACCATCGACAAAACCCTGCGTCTCGATCCCGATCGCGTGGCGGTGTTCAACTTCGCTTACGTTCCCTGGATGAAACCCGTTCAGAAAAACCTTCCGGTAGAAGCTTTACCCCAGGCGGCGGAGAAACTGGAAATTTTCCACATGACGATCGACAAACTCACCGAAGGCGGCTACGTCTTCATTGGGATGGATCACTTCGCCAAACCCAACGACGAGTTGGCGATCGCACAACGGGAAGGAGTACTGCATCGCAACTTCCAAGGCTATACCACCCAGCCCGATTCCGAACTGTTTGGATTTGGCGTGACTTCTATCAGTATGCTGCACGACGTTTACGTGCAGAACCACAAACGCCTCAAAGACTTCTACAACGCGATCGATCGCCAAGAACAACCCATCGAAAAAGGCGTTCATCTCGCCGAAGACGACAACATCATGCGCCGTGAAATTATCATGGAATTGATGTGTCACTTCCGCCTCGACAAACGGGAAATCGAAAACAAATATCTCATCGATTTCGATACCTATTTTTCTGAAGAAGAAGCCGAGTTAAAAGACTTAGAAGACGATGGTTTGTTGATGAACTTCCCCGATCGCATTGAAGTCACCCCCAGCGGACGGCTTCTCATCCGCAACATTGCCTTTGCCTTCGACGCTTACACCAAAGAGCGCCAACACCAACGGTTCTCGAAAGCCATCTAATCCTCTCTCAGTCGAGGCGTATGACGATACGCCTCGATTTTTCTCCTTCTACCTCTGTGTCCTCTGTGTCCTCTGTGCCTCTGTGGTGAAACTCCTTTAACAAAATCGCTTTAAGATAATCGATCGAGATTCCCATCCTTTTCTATTGTGAAGTTTTTCTAAAGATTTTTAAACAAAATCTCGATCGAATTCGATAAACCCTCTGACTTGTTAGTCCGAACCTTGTCATTCTAGACTTCGATCGAAAGCCCTATGAAGATTTTAATGATTCAACCCAACTACCACTCCGGCGGTGCAGAAATTGCCGGAAACTGGCCGCCGAGTTGGGTTCCCTACGTGGGCGGCGCGTTGAAAAAAGCCGGGTTCGATAACGTGCGTTTCGTCGATGCGATGACGAAGTACATTGACGACGAAACCCTCGGAACCATTATCGAAGCCAACCAGCCCGATGTGGTGATGGCAACGGCGATCACGCCGATGATTTACCAGTCTCAAAAAACGCTGCAAATCGCTAAAGAAGCTTGCCCCAACGCCGTTACGATTATGGGGGGCATTCACCCGACGTATATGTATTCCGAGGTGCTGCACGAAGCGCCCTGGGTGGACTACATTATTCGCGGTGAAGGAGAAGAAGTCACTGTGAATTTGATGCAGGCGATCGAAAGCGGTTCCGACAAACGCGATCGCCACGACATCAAAGGTATCGCCTTCTTTGAAAACGGACAAGTCGTCGCCACCGAAGCCCATCCTCCCATTTGCGATCTCGATACCCTAGATCCCGATTGGGATTTACTCGATTGGAACGATTACTACTACACGCCCCTTAACGTGCGTTTGGCAGTTCCTAACTACGCCCGAGGTTGTCCGTTTCGCTGTCGCTTCTGTTCCCAGTGGAAGTTCTGGCGGAAATACCGTTCTCGTACCCCCGAAAAATTCGTTGACGAAATCGAAAAACTCGTCAAAGACTACAACGTGGGTTTCTTCATTCTCGCCGACGAAGAACCCACCATCAGCAAACCTCGCTTTATCGCTTTGTGCGAGGAAATGATTAAGCGCGATCTTGACGTTCACTGGGGCATCAACACCCGCGTAACAGATATTTTGCGGGACGAAAACGAGTTGGCATTGTATCGAAAAGCAGGCTTAGTTCACGTGTCTCTGGGAACGGAAGCCGCCGCACAACTGAAGCTGAATTTGTTCCGCAAAGAAACGACGATTGAAGAGAACAAACGGGCGATTAAACTGCTCAAAGATAACGGCATCGTTGCCGAGGCGCAGTTTATCATGGGCTTGGAAAACGAAACCCCCGACACCATCGAAGAAACCTATCGCATGGCGCGGGATTGGAAACCGGACATGGCAAACTGGAATATGTTTACGCCCTGGCCGTTTTCCGAGTTGTTTGAAGATTTGGGCGATCGCGTGGAAGTACGGGATTATTCCCAGTACAACTTCGTGACGCCGATTATGAAACCGGACGCGATGGAACGGGAAGACGTTCTCAAAGGTGTGTTGCGGAACTACGCTCGTTTCTACCTGTGGAAGACGTTAGAGTATTGGTTCGTTAAAGATCCCTTTAAACGAAAATATTTGTTGGGATGTTTGAAAGCCTTCGCTCAAACGACGTTGAACAAGCGGTTTTACAACCTCAGCCGCGTCAAACAGAAAGGGTTGGGGATGGAAATCGAACTCGGGTTCGACAAAACGAAAATCCTCTCGCGGGAAGAAATCGCCAAACGCAAACAGGAACATCCGGAACTGGCCGCCGACGTGGATTTTGCGGGAACCGTTTCGGCGTGTGGTGCGCCTCGGGATTTGGAATATAACGAGGACGACGCCAGTTCTCAAGATGCGGGTTCTCAAACCATGAAGGTGTAGACAGGCGATATTGATTTGGTTTTCGTAGGGGCGTTGTGTGTAAAGTACAACGCCCCTACGGGGTTTATGGCGATCGCATCGTTGAAGGGGGGTGTTATCAAAAAATTTGGGTCTAAAACCCCGCCCGTCTAGGGCGGCTTTTGACAATCCTGTTTTTTGTTCTAAAATATTCAGAACAATCAAGCTAAACGACAATGCTTGTTCTCGAGTTCAAAGTCAAAGGTAAACCCCACCAATACGCAGCGATTGACGAAGCGATCCGAACTGCACAGTTCGTTCGCAACAAGGCACTGCGCTATTGGATAGATAACCGAGGTGTTAACAAATACGACCTCAACAAATACTGTCGAGTCCTGGCTCGAGAGTATGGCTTTGCCCGAGAACTCAACAGCACGGCTCGTCAAGCCTCAGCCGAACGCGCTTGGTCGGCAATTTCTCGTTTCTTCGAGAACTGTCGCAAGTCTGTTCCTGGCAAAAAGCGGTGCGACCCTGCGCCGTCGCACGGCGCTAGGGCTTGCCCTGAGCTTAGTCGAAGGGAACGCGCACCAAGAGAAGGATATCCCAAGTTCAAGAAAAACAGTCGTTCTGTCGAGTACAAAACTTCAGGTTGGAAGTTACTCGATCCCAAGCATATTGT
>NZ_KB235959.1:519347-520317 GCF_000332355.1 Baaleninema simplex PCC 7105 | reverse complement strand
TACCAACCGAAGAAAAGCCGTCAATCGACTCGGGCGAGTACACCTCAAAATAAGTCGGCAACGTGAAGAACACGCCAAGAGACTGGCGCGTTGCGTCATCCAATCTAACGATCTGGTGGCCTACGAAGATTTGAGGATTAAGAATCTGGTGAGAAACCACTGTCTCGCCAAGTCGATTCACGATGCCGGTTGGTATCAGTTCAGGAAGTGGCTCGAACAATTTGGAGAGAAGTTTGGCAAGATTACCGTTGCGGTGAATCCTGCCTATACCTCTCAAAAATGTTCGAGTTGTGGTGCGATCGTTCAAAAATCTCTCTCGACGAGAACTCACGTTTGTCGGTGTGGTTTTGAGTTAGACAGAGACCACAATGCCGCCATCAATATCCTGAACGCTGCCTTGAGTACGGTAGGGCATACCGGAACTTCGGTTCGGCTTCGCTCACCGAGCGCAGTCGAGGTGAACGCTTCTGGAGATTTGACCGCTACTTTGGCTGGTGCAAACCTGTCAGAGCAAGTCGGATCGTTGAAGGAAGAATCCCCACGCCGTGATAGCTGGGGAGTGTCAAAGCGTAGAGCTTAACGTACCGAAAAACTGAATCGTTGCAACTACAAAAATATGGCTCTTCCGAACTTACTATGCAAGAAATCGCTGAAACCCTTACAGGACAAGAGTTTTTGCTAAACTGTATAAAAAGTCCGCTCAAATCGCGAAATTCTTTTCCAGATATAGGCTACAAGCATTTACCCTACACACCAAGGTCGGAAGAGCGGTTTTTTCCAAACTGACAAACCCTTCTCTGTGTCCTCTGTGTCTCTGTGGTGAAGACTTCTTGAAACCTAGTGCAGCGTCAACTCTAAGAATTAGGGTTAACGGGAGTATTGAGGTAATCTGTAGGGAGCGAGCCGGAGTCCCATGACAGAAAAAATACATTGTGCGCCTGACAGCAGAAGAGCGTCATCAGCTACAGGC
>NZ_KB235959.1:506803-519247 GCF_000332355.1 Baaleninema simplex PCC 7105 | reverse complement strand
ATATTATTGTAACTTATAAAGTGGACGAGTTAAGTCAATTCAGATTTATACCTTGAGCAAGACGGCTTCTTGTTCATTTTCCACCCCCAGCTTTTGATAACTTTTTCAGCAAACCCTATTTAAGAGGGAACTTCAGTCTAAAGCTTAGCCGCAAAAATATTGCTTCGCCTTCCCCGATCGCTCCCAACTCCACCTTTAGAGGGATACTAACCCCCCGTTCCCCTTGTTAAGTGTTAATTAATGCAGGACTTACGCAGTTCGACCGAAATTACACTAAATGGAGAGGTCGGTGGGCATTGCCCACTCTACAAATGGTGTAGATTCGTAACTCCTGTAATGTTGAAACACTTGACAAAATTATGGCTTTTACTCAATCCAATCTTCCGACCCCCCCTCCTTTTCAATCGCAAGCTACTGCTGACGAACTCCAATCTCGACTCAACTGGGGCGAACCCGCGTTAACTATCATCGACGTGCGCGATCGCGAGGCGTTTAACAAAGAAAGCATTCGCGGCGCAGTTCCGTTACCGATGTCCGAACTCGTCTCGGAAGCTCGAGCGAACTTCGAGACCACGCGAGACATTTACGTCTACGGAAACGACGACGACGAAACTCGCCTCGCCGCTACGACTCTTAGAGAAGCTGGATTCGAGCGCGTCGCCGAACTCAAAAGCGGCTTGAATGGCTGGAAAGCGATCGCCGCACCCGTTGAATCCTAACGCAGTGGGGCGATCGCGTTCGTCTAACTCTCGAGAGATTTGTCGGGAATGAGGCAAAATCTCCCCATCTCTTCACCTCAATTCTCCGGTTCCGAACCGTTTGAGGAAGTATTTTCCGATAGCCGATCGCCCAAAACTGGCTCGAGGGCTTCCGAGAGGGCTTTCGGATCCATAAAGACCACTTTAGAATTCTCACTTTGGCTGAGTTTAAAACTCGAATCGACGTAGCGTTGAGTAATAAAAAAGTGAAGAATTTCTCGAGCGTTACGTTTTGACTCCAAGGCTTTGGCGATTTGGTTCATATATTCCGCCGTTCCTTCGGCTTCTAAAATCGACGCTCGTTTTTTAATTTCCGCCGCTCGCTCGATTTCCATAGATTCGAGAACCGTTTTGGATGGATTGATTTTCTGAACATCGACTCGCGTGACTTTAACGCCCCAATTTCCCGTTTCTTCATCCATTTTTTCTAACATCACTTGGTTGATTTCCCCTCGCGATGTCACCGTGCGATCGAGTTCTCGCTGACCGATTTCCGAGCCTAAAATCGTACTGACGCGGTTCTGAATGGCAGCAGCAACGTCTTCGATTTCGTAATACGCCCGTTCTAAATCTAGAATACGCCAGTACACCACCGCTTGAACTTCCAACGAGACGTTATCTTTCGTAATTGCCCGTTGCGGTTCGATTTGAATGAACTGTTCGCGGGTCGTATCTTCCCACACGATGCGATCGAAAAACGGAGCAGTCAAATTCAACCCTGCGTTGAGGGTTCGGTGGTATTTTCCCAACCGTTCTACGAGTGCTTGATTGCCCTGATTGATAATTTTGACGCCTCCGACGGTGTACCCGACAAACCCTAAAACGATGGCGGCAAGAAACGAATACATCGTCTAAATTTCCTCAAGTACTACGTTCGATCGAAAACGAACTTTGACTCTATTAAATCGCGAAACTTGTCAGGGAGCCACCGGCATCTCCCACAGTTTGATCGTTTTATCTAATCCGCCGCTGACTAACTGGCGACCGTTCGAGGCAAACGCTAAGGCACTGACTTCGCCGCGATGGCCGTGCAACCGATACTCTCGTTTTCCGCTTTCGAGGTTCCACAAAAAAATGGCTTCGCCTCCCCCGACGAGATACCGACCGTCTGGGGAAAAGATCGCGGTACTGAGATCGACCTGCGTTTTCTCGAGGCGATCGATTTCCGCTCCGGGGAAGACGTTCCACAAACGCAAGGTATTGTCGAAGCTACTGCTGGCGATGGTGGTGCCGTCCGGCGACAAGGCAACCGATCGCACGCCCGCGTCGTGACCGGTCAGCGCGCGAATTTGAACCCCTTGAGACACGTTCCAGACTCGCAAGGTTTTATCCGCTCCCCCACTCACTAAGGTATTACCATCGGCAGACAGCGCGACGCTGGTGACTTCGGCTGTATGACCTTGTAAGGTGTGGAGCGATCGCCCGCTGCGTAAATCCCACACGCGAATCGTGCGATCGTCGCTGGCACTGACGAGAATGCGGCCGTCGGTGGAGATGGCGATATCGTTGACGGCTTTGCTGTGTCCGCCGAGCGTTAACTTACGAATGCCCGTACGGGCGTCCCAGAGGCGCACGGTGGTATCGTCGCTAGCTGTGACGATGGTATTGCCGTCGGGGGTAAAAGCGACGGCACGAATCCAGTCGTCGTGAACCGATCGCTCGTACAGTAGAACGCCGTTTTTGAGGGCGATAATGCCCAGATCGCGAAAACTCCCGCTGGCGACGATATTGTTTTGTGGCGACACGGCGAGGCTGTAAACTCGTCCTCCGGCGTTACGGGCCAGCAACAAGTCGAAAAAGCCGCTGCTGGGGAGAGAAGACAGGGGGAACCACGGGCTGGCCGGAAACAGTCCGTAACGCCAATAGCTGTAAAGTTGAGACGCGGCCAGAATCGCGATCGCCCCGGCTGCGACAGACTGCCAAGACAGGTGTAGGCGATCGCGCCAACTGGTCTGACGTTTGCGAAGGCGTGATTGAGTGCTGCGTCCGCCCCCCGTACTGCGAAATCCCGAACCGGTCGATCGCAAATCCGGCGCACCGCTGCGATAGAGTCCCGAGTCTGTCGGTAACGCTCGCGACGCCCGTGGCGTTTTTTGAGCTGGAGAACTCGAAGCGCTATCGTTGGGTTTGAACGGCCACTTAAAGCCAGTATTCGAGGCAGATAGTTGAGGTTTGGCCTCGTCTAACGAGCGCAAAATCATTTGGGCGTGTTGCGGTCGGTTGCCGGGAAACGGCGCCATCATGTAATCGATGATGTCGGCCAGGGCGTCGGGAATTTGAGGCGCACCGTCTCGCCATTGAAGTTTCCCGGTGCGAGGGTGTTCGGGAAATTCAGTAGGTTTTTTGCCGGTCATCAAGTAGACGAAGGTGCGTCCGAGGGCGTAAAAGTCCGATTGAGGGACGGCTTTTCCGTTAATTTGTTCGGGAGGGGTGTAACCGGCCGAGATGATTTCCGTGACGTTTTGTCCGCCGCCAACTTTGTTGAGATAGGTTCCCGTCACTTCTCGCGCCGTTCCGAAATCGATGAGAACGAGTTGTCCGTCGGGACGGCGCATAATGTTATGGGGTTTGATGTCCCGGTGGAAGTAATGCTGTTTGTGGACTTGTTCTAAAATTTCGACGAGTTGCTCGAGCCAGGCGATCGCTACTTTTTTATCGATCGGTTGGTTTTTACGCTCTTCGAGCCATTCGCTGAGGTTTAACCCCTCGATTTTTTCCATCACCAAGCAGTGAACCGGTTCTTCGCTGTTGGGCGGCCAGTAGACGAAATACCCGTCTGGCTCGACTTTGGGAATGCCTGGATGACTCAGGCGGCTGAGGACTTTGGCTTCTTGTTGAAACAGCGAAACCGCTTTGGGATGGTTTTTGTAGAGAACTTTAATGACTTTGAGTTTTTTGCCTTCGGCTGCCTCAAAGGTTTTGCCGAAACCGCCACTCCCGAGCAACCCAAGAATCCGATACCGATTTTGCAGCACCAAGTCCGCTCCACAATGGGGACAGACGCGATCTTTCGGATTGGGCTGTTCGGCAGGGTTAGGGCATTGGGGGTTAATGCAATAACTCACGGATAGCAGCTGACCCGGCACAAAGGTTAGGGGTATATGTGGGCTTGGACGAATTCGACAGTTCGACACTCGTTCGGAGAGCGCGTGTCCTGAATCGGTCTCGGGAAGTTTGGCTCTTGGAGAACGCTCGCTTGCCAGTCGAGGCGCGACAGGTGGGTTGGGAGACGACTCGGCTCTCGGTTTCGTTTCGACTCCCCACGTCAGGGTTCATCGGTTGCGAGGGAAACTCTCTCGATGACGCGAACTTTCGACTGTGGACAGTGCGACGGTTGGGGTCGGCTCTTTGCTAACCCTGACTTTAATTTACCTCACTGAACCTCATTTCTGTTGGCTGCTTTCAGTGTATCGTACTTGTCTGCTGTCCGAAGGCGGTGGGATTTCCCCAGGGAAGCGACAAGGACGGTATCGAGGGGAGAGGAAAAATTCGGATTGCTTCCCGTTTTCCTGACGAACTCTCCTCTCTCGGGTTTCCCGACCTCAGAAACAGGAAAACCCAAAACGTAGGGTTTCGGGTTTTCTCAGGAGACCGATCTCGGTTGGGGTGTTGTCCTAGATACGAGAACCGCCGAGATGAGGGAGGAATACTGTGACGGACTCGCCGTCGTCATTAATAATGTCGTGGGATTCAAAGCCAAAGCGATCGCTGGCAACCCGTCGGCGCGATCGACGGTGCGAGGAGGTATTTCGCAGGGAAGTCGAGGTGGCACGGTCGGCAGTCCACGATTGAGGGATCGCTCGTTCGATTGCAACACCAGATCTAGCCATAATATTTTTTCCTCCCTAAAATAATGTTTCAGTTGTCAGTTGTTCTTCGGACAACTGAGGCGATCGCTATTTTTTTTAGATCGCGAAATTCTTGAAAAAACGGTTCGATCGCTTCGGAATAATCTTGTCTGTAAACGATTTTGTATTCGATTGAATGGGTGTTTTTAATCCCACGTTCTCGAAGTTTGCGATCGGTCTCGTCCCGCTATTTCACGTTATTAGTATAGCTCGATCGCGCGGTTTACTGGAGGGTTTCGATTCAAAAGTTTACAAAAAAACTTCTCCCCAAAACTACGATCTCGGGGTTGTAATCGACATTACAAAATTGAGATCGATTGGAGAAAAGTACGTGATAGTACGGAGCGAAGAAGCGGAAAATCGATAGGTTTGCCGCGATCCCCATTGCGTCGCTATACTCGGAACCGACGCGATCGCACGTCGTCGCCGTACTGTCGAACGGCCTCAGAAATCGTCTCCCGTAAATTCGCGTAAACCTTGGCAAAAGGCGGTTGGCGATCGGACCATCCGAGCAAGTCGTGCGTCACTAAAATCTGTCCGTCGCATCCCGAACCCGCTCCGATACCGAGGGTCGGTACCGTCAGTTTCTGAGAAATTTTCTCCGCTAACGCCCCATCGATATGTTCGAGAACGAGGGCGAAGATCCCCGCCCGTTCTAACGCCAATGCTTCGGAAACCAGCCGAGATTCTTCAGTGTTAGTCGTCCCCTGCTTGCGATATCCCAACTGATGCACCGACTGAGGCGTCAGTCCCACGTGACCCATCACCGGAATTCCCGCCTGCACCAAGACCGCCACCGTTTCCGCCATCGCCGGATACCCGCCTTCGAGTTTCACCGCCGCCGCTCCCGTTTCCTTCAAAATGCGTCCGGCCGACTGTAAAGCTTGCTGGGGACTTTCCTGATAGGTCAAAAACGGTAAATCCACGACCATCAACGCCTGCTTGACCCCGCGACGAACGGCTTTAGCGTGGTGCAACATTTCCTCAAGGGTCAAGGGTAACGTCGTCTCGTACCCTAACGCCACTTGAGCCAGGGAATCCCCCACCAGAACCACATCGACACCGGCTTCGTCCAAAACCTTCGCGATCGCATAATCCCACGCAGTCAACGTGACGATCGAACGATGTTCGCGTTTCCAACGCACCAGCGTTCGGGGTGTTACGGCCATATCTCAACTCTCAAAACTCGTCTCACAACTTGCCCAAAATCGGGATCTCGAGCGCGATCGTACCGGTCTCGGCTCGTTACTTCAGTCTAGCGAAAAGTGTCCGTTCCAAGGGCGCGATATCCTAGATCCTAGAGGGAACCGAGGCAACGGAACCACGGAATACCCCCGATCGCACCTCCCACTCTGACTGACCGTGTTCCACCGATCGCTCGTCACTGCACTCTCCAAACGATTTTCTCTGCGAACGGCGATCGCCATTCCGTTCGCCCTGCAACTGGTCGCCTTTACGGGGCTAGTCGGATACCTGTCCTACCAACAAGGACAACAGGCCATTCTCGACCTCGGCACCCAACTGCAAGACCAAGTTAGCCGCCGCATCGTCCAACACCTCGAAGACTATCTCGAAACCCCCAACCAACTAACCGCCTTAAACGCCGCCGCCATCGAAGCCGGAACCCTCGATCCGACGAATTTAGCCGACACCGCCGAGTATTTCTGGCAACAGATGCAGGTGTTCGAGGTCAGCGACCTCAACTTCACCAGTTCCGATGGAGAGTTCGTGGGGATTTATCGCCGCAATGACGGTCGCCTCGTCCTCACCGAACGGAATTTCGATCGCGATCCGACTCGAGCGTACGAATACCAACTCAACCGCTTTGGCGATCGCGTCACCGTCCTCGACATCACCGACGACTACGACCCTCGCCGCGATCGAGGTTACCTCCAAGCTGTCGAAGCGGGGGAGTTCGTCTGGACGCAAGGATCGGTTCGATCCCCAGGACAAAACACCCCAGCGGTATCGGCCAGCTATCCCCTCTACGACGAAGACGGGGACTTGTTGGGCGTGTTGGGCGTCGATTTGCGCTTGTCTCGCATCGCTCAGTTTTTGCGAACGTTGAAAATCGGCCGGGCCGGACAAGCCTTCGCCATCGATCGCCAAGGGGTGTTGGTGGCCACCTCGGGAACCGACGCGTTTCTTGGTTCTGACGATCGCCCCCTCGGTGGGATTCGGGCTACCGAAAGCCGCGATCGTACCGTGCAAGCGGCTGCGACCCATCTGATACGCCACTTTGACAACTTAAATCAAATTGAAGAAACGCAGATTTTACGGTATCAGTTGCAAAACCATCAGTATTTTTTGCAAGTTTCACCGTTTCGCGATCCCAGCGGTCTCGATTGGCTAGTGGTGGTGACCGTTCCCCAAGCCGACTTTACCAGTGCCGTTCGCCGAACTGCTCGCGTCACGCTCCTCCTGTGCGTCTTTGGATTGGCCGTCGCCACCTTTGTCGGTTGGCAGGTATCTCAGGGCATCGTGCGTCCCTTGCAGCGGTTGACGGAAGGGTTGCGGAAGTTGGGGAGTCAGTGGAAAACGCTGTCTTTTTTAGACGTGCGATCGGGGGGACTGTTACTGCGGACTCGAGAAATCAAAACCCTGTTGACAACGTTCAACCGCACCGCCGCACAGCTTCAAACGACTTTGGCGGAGTTGGAATCGGAAAACAAAGCCCTGCGGGAAACCGATCGCCTCAAGGATTTGTATTTGTTCAATTTAGCTGAAGAGTTTCAACCGACCATTCAAAAAGCCATCGACAATGCGAAAGCCTTGCTCGATCGCCGCGATCGCTATCCTCCTGAAGACTTACAGCGTTTCGATCGCGTCGTGCGTGCTGGAACTCGCCTGTTGGAGTTAATGCAGGAAATTTCCGATCTGACGAAGATTCACTCGGGACAACTGAGGCCGAACCTCGAGGCCGTCGATATTCAGGTTTGTCTCGACAGCATCATTACCCAACATCGCTCGGATCTCGACGAGAAATCGCTGCAACTGTCCCGTCACGATTTTCCTCCGCCTCTGTACGTCCGGGCCGATCGCCGAATGCTCGAACAGGTGTTGTCGATCGTCTTAGAAAACGCGATTCAGTTTACTGAATCCGGTGAAATCGTGGTTCGGACGGCGATTACCGCCCCGATGGGCAAAACCAGCTATCACGAACTTCCTGAAGCCATTATTTCGATTTCCGACACGGGTATTGGCATCGCTCCCGACCAACAAGAGAAGTTGTTTCAACCCTTTGCCAAGCTCGAAGGCTGTCCCGAACACTGTCGCGGTCCGGGGTTGGGGTTAGCTGTGGCTAAAAGTTTGGTGGAGTTGATGCGGGGACAGATCGCCGTTGAAAGTGAGGGGATCGATCGCGGAACGACAGTGATAATTGTCTTACCTATCGGGGCGTCGATCTGAGGAGCGAGATCGAGCCGGGGGCGATCGTCGTTTGATGTTACGAGTTGTAAAAAATGCTTGACAAACGAGTTTTAAGTGTTAATCAACGATCGCAGCGATTAAGACTTCCGAGAGGGTTTCGCGATCGATTTGGTCGAGGGTAACGGTATCGCAGATATCGAACGCCGCCCCCATTTTTTGCAAATCGTTGTCGAGATTCAGCAGGAGTTCCCGCAAGCGGGGATCGTCTCCAATTTGCACGATTTCGATGGCCAGTTCTTCGTCCGAGGTAATTTGGTTGGAGGCAGCGATGATGGTTTTGCGGACTTCGGCGATATCTTGGGGGATGCTTCCCGTGAGGACGAAAATAGTTTCGCCGTTGGGTTTGGCCAGTCCCAGGCGACGGCGGTTGAAGTAGAGGTCGATGGCGTCCCGTAGCGGTTTGGCGAGATAAGACCGACCCGAGGGGGGATAGTCGCGAAAGCGTTTGGCGACTTCGGTGGAGGTGACGCGATCGAAGCGATCGAACGTGTCGCTGTAGAAATATAAGGTAATCCCGTCGAAGTCGAACTGTTCGCACTGGGTCACGAAGGCGAGCGTGGCGTCCTGCAAAATGGCTTGCAACGTCAGGCCGCTGTTGGAGTCGGTTTGTGTCATCGTCGCACTGCGATCGATCGCGATCGTGTAATCGCGGTCTTGGAGGAGATCGCCGCCATCTGTCAAAATATCCATCGTTGGTGGGGGGAGAGTCGGAATTCGAGTGAAAACAATTTAGAACGCCGATCGATCGGGAGCGATCGACGTTCTGAAGCGATGGGGAAGACCCGAACGGTTGAGAGACACCCAGAGATGCTTTCAGTGTAGACGATCGCGATCGGGATTTCGCCAACGCTGTGTTAAAGAAACTGTTGGCCGTCGGGGTCGTCTTTAAGATGTTTGAGAACTGTTTTAATCTCTTGAGTACGAGACTTGCGAGCGATTAAAGTGGCTTTTCCGTCCCGTACCACCACCACGTCTTCTAAGCCGATGGTCACGATGAGTTCGTCGTCGTCGCTGCTGTAGACGATCGCTCCTGTCGTATCTCGTCCGATGTGGCGAGCGAGTTCTACATTAGTGCGATCGCCATCGTGGAGGCGTTCGAGAGCGTTCCAATCCCCTAGGTCGTCCCAACCGAAATCCACTGGTAAAACGTAAGCCAGATCGGTTTTTTCCATCAACGCGTAGTCGATACTGATTTTGTCCAACGTCGGATAAGCAGCGACCCCTTCTTGAGACAGGCGAGAAATGAGGGTGGGGGCGTAGGTTTTCAATTCCGAGAGGGTGACGCCAGCCCGGAAGACGAAAATACCGCTGTTCCAGCTAAAGCGTCCCGACGCGAGAAAGTCTTTGGCGGTGGCTTCGTCGGGTTTTTCCGTAAAGCGAGCGACGCGGTAAGCTGGGAGTCCGCCCACATCTCCGCAGGCCGTACCTTGTTCGATGTAGCCGTAACCCGTGGCGGGATAAGTGGGTTTGACGCCCAAGGTCACGATCGCGGCTTCAGTGGCGGCCAGTTCGATTGCGGCTTTGAGCGTGGTTTGAAAGCGAGGGCGATCGGCGATCGCGTGATCGGCGGGGAAGAAGCCCACCACCGCCTCATTATCGTAGCGTCGGGAAATTTCGAGGGTCGTCCAGGCCACGGCTGGAGCGGTATCGCGGCCTTCCGGTTCCACCAAGAGGTTGGCGTCGGGGAGTTGGGGGAGTTGTTCGCGAATCCCGTCAACCAAATGAGAGGCGGTAACGACCCAGAGATTATCCCAGTTTCCCGCTAGAGGTAACAGGCGATCGGCCGTAGCTTGCAGGAGGCTGTTTCCGCTTCCGTCGAGGCAGAGGAACTGTTTGGGGCGTCGAATACGACTGAGGGGCCAGAAGCGTTCCCCTTTTCCCCCCGCGAGGATGACGGGAATAAAGACCATAGTGAACCTCGATGTGTTTCTGGTAATGTTGTTTGCGTTGCCCCCATTTTGGCATCGCCCCGCCCGAGATACCGTAAGGAGGAGTGAGAAGAGCGTTTTTGCGCGAATGGGTAGGTGTTTGAGAAGAGGATGTGCGGTTAGAGAAGTGAAAGGCTTACAGCGTCTAGGTTTGAGCTTCTAAAGAGTCGGAGGCGATTCGCGCAATCTTTGAAAGCCTTATCTGGTATGTGTTTGAGAGATTTAGGAAGAAGTGCAATATGGCATTTTTGTCGAGTTTCATGGTAGGATGGCAGCGATCCGCGCAACTGAACCTTGAAAACCAAATAGAATCAAGGTTTCAGAGGTAGGCCGTTGAAAAACCCAAAAATCCCTTCTAGGGATTGAAACACAGTAGTTTCGGGGTATTTTGCTTATTCTGCTTTTTGTTGAAAAACCCAAAAATCCCTTCTAGGGATTGAAACAACACAATTCACAAATACTCTCTTAAAAATTAATCCCGAGAGTTGAAAAACCCAAAAATCCCTTCTAGGGATTGAAACCCCTATAAATCCCAACGGGACAACGCCATCAATCCCGTTGAAAAACCCAAAAATCCCTTCTAGGGATTGAAACTTGTCGTCCACGACGACGCGAAACTCTCCAAACCGCGTTGAAAAACCCAAAAATCCCTTCTAGGGATTGAAACGCGCCCATTATCACGCCGTAGTGACGGAATTCACCCAGTTGAAAAACCCAAAAATCCCTTCTAGGGATTGAAACCAGTTTGCGATGTCGCGGCTCCTGGGTGACTTGCAGGTTGAAAAACCCAAAAATCCCTTCTAGGGATTGAAACCCATTCTCTGGTGACCTCGCCGCTTCCGCTCCGAACGTTGAAAAACCCAAAAATCCCTTCTAGGGATTGAAACATCATCTCTACTTGGAGGCGGTCGCCGCCTGCCACGTTGAAAAACCCAAAAATCCCTTCTAGGGATTGAAACGATAGATTTTCGGGTCATTGAGTAGGGTTGCGACGGTTGAAAAACCCAAAAATCCCTTCTAGGGATTGAAACTACACACATTTCAAAAGACTTAGATTCTTGGACAGTTGAAAAACCCAAAAATCCCTTCTAGGGATTGAAACGATTAATGTAGCGAACATGATTTGTAGCGAGTAAATGTGTTGAAAAACCCAAAAATCCCTTCTAGGGATTGAAACTACGCCTAATCCCGCGACGATCGCCTCGAGATTCTCGGTTGAAAAACCCAAAAATCCCTTCTAGGGATTGAAACGTCGTTTTCGCGGCATCGGTAGTCTCAATGTACGGGGAAAGTTGAAAAACCCAAAAATCCCTTCTAGGGATTGAAACCAAAACAGAACATGATAAAGCAGATTTTGCTGAGGTTGAAAAACCCAAAAATCCCTTCTAGGGATTGAAACTCAGAAATCTGCCAAACCTCCCTAGTTAATGACCCGAAAGTTGAAAAACCCAAAAATCCCTTCTAGGGATTGAAACCTTCTCGATAACCCGGAACGGCTCGGACCGATAGTGTTGAAAAACCCAAAAATCCCTTCTAGGGATTGAAACATCGACACCGCCGTCAATACTGGTGCAGCGTTCGAGTTGAAAAACCCAAAAATCCCTTCTAGGGATTGAAACGTTCCGCGAGGCGATGCAACAAGAGCTGATCGCAATGTTGAAAAACCCAAAAATCCCTTCTAGGGATTGAAACTTACAACGCAGACGACGTAAGGGTTGTAAGACTTTCTAGCGGTTGAAAAACCCAAAAATCCCTTCTAGGGATTGAAACATCGACAACTGCAACGGAAGTTGGCTCGTCAGAAAAAGTTGAAAAACCCAAAAATCCCTTCTAGGGATTGAAACTTTGACAAATTGCCAGACGCTGACGCCCAAATAGAGTTGAAAAACCCAAAAATCCCTTCTAGGGATTGAAACCGGGTTGTAAGAATGCGATCGCGCCATGTCTAGCGTTGAAAAACCCAAAAATCCCTTCTAGGGATTGAAACGAATGGCTCGATGGAATCAACCGCACGATTGTCGCCCAGTTGAAAAACCCAAAAATCCCTTCTAGGGATTGAAACCGAGATTCTCGATCGGTTGGCGAACCACGATCCGGTTGAAAAACCCAAAAATCCCTTCTAGGGATTGAAACTTTGAGATTTTTAATAGCATTGACCGCCGCGATGCGTTGAAAAACCCAAAAATCCCTTCTAGGGATTGAAACCGGGTTAGCTGCCTTGACGAGATGCCACTCAACGGTTGAAAAACCCAAAAATCCCTTCTAGGGATTGAAACGGAAAATCACACATCGCCGCCCGCCTCGTGGCAGTTGAAAAACCCAAAAATCCCTTCTAGGGATTGAAACAAGGTTCCAAAACCGACCGCCAGCGATGCCCCGATCTCAGGTTGAAAAACCCAAAAATCCCTTCTAGCGGGACTTAAACGGTAAAAAAGGTAAAATAAAAGCAAAACCCTTGACTGACAAGGATTTAAGGTGGAG
>NZ_KB235959.1:502784-506703 GCF_000332355.1 Baaleninema simplex PCC 7105 | reverse complement strand
AAGCGAGCCATGTGACTGCGCCCCTGACAATTTCGGTGGCCTAGATAGGGTAGCCAGTGACTTAGGCAGGCACTTCCCGATTGCAAGATGGCGGCTACCACTTCCGAGACTCCTCGTAAATGTCGTTGGTCTTTGGGCTTAACCCATTGACTTAGCTGGTCTTCAAGTTGACGATAGAGATGAGGGGTCATGATGCTGATGTGCTAGTTGAGGAACTCGAACATCGCATCTGACCCCTCTTTTTGTCTACCCCCTTTTTCTCAAATCCACTCCCTCTCTCACTTTCAGGAGTTTTCTGCACCACCAAGGGCGTATCCCTCAAGCGTTGAAAAACCCAAAAATCCCTTCTAGGGATTGAAACAAGTGCGACTGGACTAGTAAAGGACTCGAAAGCATCGTTGAAAAACCCAAAAATCCCTTCTAGGGATTGAAACTCTCGACGCTGTTTCTTGCCGCGTTCGCGGGTGTATTGTTGAAAAACCCAAAAATCCCTTCTAGGGATTGAAACTCCAAATGCCTCTTGGAAGGATGCGAACCGGGCGAGTTGAAAAACCCAAAAATCCCTTCTAGGGATTGAAACCGATTTCAGGATCGAGCCGAGAATCTTCCTCCCAGTTGAAAAACCCAAAAATCCCTTCTAGGGATTGAAACTGCCAACTTTATTTCCGTTCGGAAGTCGATCGAACGTTGAAAAACCCAAAAATCCCTTCTAGGGATTGAAACTTATGAGTTACTCGCGATTGATATCGATGAGGGCAAGTTGAAAAACCCAAAAATCCCTTCTAGGGATTGAAACCGAAGCCAAGGCTTGCGAGGAAAACCGCCCGCGTTGAAAAACCCAAAAATCCCTTCTAGGGATTGAAACGATAGCGTCGTCTACCGCGCCAACTCGGTGCTGTGTTGAAAAACCCAAAAATCCCTTCTAGGGATTGAAACGGCGGTTGGTGCGTCATCGTCGAGGCGATCTAATGTTGAAAAACCCAAAAATCCCTTCTAGGGATTGAAACGAGATTCCCCCGATACAAGCCGAACCCGTCGCGCCAGGTTGAAAAACCCAAAAATCCCTTCTAGGGATTGAAACACCATCGCTTCAGGGATCGGAGGGAACTGGGGGAGTTGAAAAACCCAAAAATCCCTTCTAGGGATTGAAACGCATCTTTGAGTGAGTCAATCAGTTTCATCTTTCTGTTGAAAAACCCAAAAATCCCTTCTAGGGATTGAAACCGACTGCGCCACCCATCCCCAGGAGGTCGCTGCTGTTGAAAAACCCAAAAATCCCTTCTAGGGATTGAAACACGAATGGCTCGATCGTCCCGCCTGCAACCATGCAGGTTGAAAAACCCAAAAATCCCTTCTAGGGATTGAAACCTAAAAACTCAAACAACGGAGCAAGCTGAAGGTTCGGTTGAAAAACCCAAAAATCCCTTCTAGGGATTGAAACCTGACAACCCCTTACAAACCTATACACTCGTTGATGGTTGAAAAACCCAAAAATCCCTTCTAGGGATTGAAACGCAACGCTAAGCGCGATCGCTGTGGTTTGCCCCCGTTGAAAAACCCAAAAATCCCTTCTAGGGATTGAAACCATTTTTTTCGCCTAGTTGAAAATTGCGTTAATCGTTGAAAAACCCAAAAATCCCTTCTAGGGATTGAAACACCTCTAACACTCCATTTCAGCTCACGCGAACATATCGTTGAAAAACCCAAAAATCCCTTCTAGGGATTGAAACTTGGCTCCCATCCTTAGTTCCTCCCTGAATTTGTCGAACAAGTTGAAAAACCCAAAAATCCCTTCTAGGGATTGAAACTACTTCCAACCGTTTCAATCGAGCGATCGCGTTTTCCAGTTGAAAAACCCAAAAATCCCTTCTAGGGATTGAAACTGATGGAAGCAAACGGTAAGCCTCCCTTGCATGAGTTGAAAAACCCAAAAATCCCTTCTAGGGATTGAAACTTGTACTCAGCCTTAGTACAGCGAGACCCATCGGGATGGTTGAAAAACCCAAAAATCCCTTCTAGGGATTGAAACGCCTATATTGACGTCTCCAATTGTTGGTAAATTGAAAGTTGAAAAACCCAAAAATCCCTTCTAGGGATTGAAACCTTTCCACTGTTTGGTGGATTTGCCACGTCGCTTTCGTCCAAGGTTGAAAAACCCAAAAATCCCTTCTAGGGATTGAAACTTTTGTTGTTCAACTTCTCTCACGACGATCTCTTGTTGAAAAACCCAAAAATCCCTTCTAGGGATTGAAACACGCCGTATTTGTCGCTCACGCTCGCACGATGACCGTTGAAAAACCCAAAAATCCCTTCTAGGGATTGAAACACCTCAATTTGAGCGCCAGTTTTGTAAACCGCCGGTTGAAAAACCCAAAAATCCCTTCTAGGGATTGAAACTCGATCGCACCCTCAATTCCAAGATCGCCTTCGCGAGTTGAAAAACCCAAAAATCCCTTCTAGGGATTGAAACACAGATTGCGATCGCCCAGAGCGGAATCCAAGAGTTGAAAAACCCAAAAATCCCTTCTAGGGATTGAAACCAGTTCGCTAATGCCCCCACCTAGTCCGAAGATTGTTGAAAAACCCAAAAATCCCTTCTAGGGATTGAAACTTTCGACTCCTGCAGGCTCGACAGTCGAATTCGGTTGAAAAACCCAAAAATCCCTTCTAGGGATTGAAACTTTGAGGGGCTAAGCGACGAGGACAAGACGGCGTGGCGAAGTTGAAAAACCCAAAAATCCCTTCTAGGGATTGAAACTTTGTCGGGTTGGTGCTTGCTGTTGGCTTTGCTTGTTGAAAAACCCAAAAATCCCTTCTAGGGATTGAAACCAGCAAGTCGCAAAGTCACCTCAAGCGAGATAAAGGTTGAAAAACCCAAAAATCCCTTCTAGGGATTGAAACGGGAAAGATACCTTTTACAAGTGGAAACGGCATTGTTGAAAAACCCAAAAATCCCTTCTAGGGATTGAAACGTGGTTAGTCATTCAGAATCAATACCAGAATCCGGTTGAAAAACCCAAAAATCCCTTCTAGGGATTGAAACTTTTAGGATTGCCATCGCCAGCCGACGCCAACTAGCGGTACTTAAACAAATTTCAAGCCCAAACCAAGCCAAAACGCGCTTTGTGAGCGGCAAACAGGTCTCGATTCTCGTTCAGCCATGCCACAAAACGAAAAGACATGGCTGTCCGAAAAGCCTCTAAAGCATCTACAAAAGTTTCCAAAGGTTGGTTCGCCCACTTCCTTCGTAAACCGCCCGTCAACTTATGCCAAAGGATAAAAGTGTAGGCACAAAATACCAAAATTAAATGCCGCTGTAAACTCTTCAAACCTCTCGCCTGGCATTCCCTCCAACCCAACCATCCTTTGGCTTCCCGATAGAAGACTTCTACCCAGTTTCGCCCTGAGTAAGTGTTCACGACCCATTCGGCAGTCACTTTTTCGGAGTCTTCATTCGTGATGAAATAATCAATTTCTGTCGCGTCCGCATAAGAACTTGCATTCATGACGATAGCAAAGGTTCTTTCTCCTTGTAGACGTGACAGCTCTGCCGTACCCGTCGCCACCCACAGGGTTTTGGGCTTGTTTAAATTTAGAGAAACTGGCGTAAAGTCCTCTTCTGGTAAGCTTTTGGCATATTCATCAAGGCGAATCTTTTGCCAATTTTCTCCCGATTGATTCAGCCAGATTTTCCGATTTTTGGCGACGGCTCCTAGATACTTCAGTCGGCGAGATTCGAGTCCCTTTAAAAAATTTGTGTTGTTACCATAGCCGGCATCCATGAGGACGATTCCCGGTCGATACCCTCTCTTTAAACTCCGGTCAATTAATTCTAAGGCGATTTCGGGTTCTTTTTGAAAGAGGGATCTTTCTTGCCTGAGGGTAAGGAACTGGCTGGCTGATAGATTTCTACATCCAG
>NZ_KB235959.1:500492-502684 GCF_000332355.1 Baaleninema simplex PCC 7105 | reverse complement strand
AACCCATTGACTTAGCTGGTCTTCAAGTTGACGATAGAGATGAGGGGTCATGATGCTGATGTGCTAGTTGAGGAACTCGAACATCGCATCTGACCCCTCTTTTTGTCTACCCCCTTTTTCTCAAATCCACTCCCTCTCTCACTTTCAGGAGTTTTCTGCACCACCAAGATGCAAGTTCTTATGCGGACGCGACAGAAATTGATTATTTCATCACGAATGAAGACTCCGAAAAAGTGACTGCCGAATGGGTCGTGAACACTTACTCAGGGCGAAACTGGGTAGAAGTCTTCTATCGGGAAGCCAAAGGATGGTTGGGTTGGAGGGAATGCCAGGCGAGAGGTTTGAAGAGTTTACAGCGGCATTTAATTTTGGTATTTTGTGCCTACACTTTTATCCTTTGGCATAAGTTGACGGGCGGTTTACGAAGGAAGTGGGCGAACCAACCTTTGGAAACTTTTGTAGATGCTTTAGAGGCTTTTCGGACAGCCATGTCTTTTCGTTTTGTGGCATGGCTGAACGAGAATCGAGACCTGTTTGCCGCTCACAAAGCGCGTTTTGGCTTGGTTTGGGCTTGAAATTTGTTTAAGTACCGCTAGGGATTGAAACACTGAGTTCGGCGATCGCCCCTCCGAGCGGTGAATGTTGAAAAACCCAAAAATCCCTTCTAGGGATTGAAACTATAAGTTGTACGAACAGCAAACGCCAGCGTATTGTTGAAAAACCCAAAAATCCCTTCTAGGGATTGAAACCGATGCGGGTGCGCCCGAAAGTCCCTGTGACGCGCCGAGGTTGAAAAACCCAAAAATCCCTTCTAGGGATTGAAACGATAATCAAATTGATAATCAAATTAGGCTTAAGTACAGTTGAAAAACCCAAAAATCCCTTCTAGGGATTGAAACGGGAAAAACCTCGATCGAAGCCATTCCCGATGGCTCGGTTGAAAAACCCAAAAATCCCTTCTAGGGATTGAAACAGGATCAATGGAGCGCGGTATTTTTTTGGGTCATAGTTGAAAAACCCAAAAATCCCTTCTAGGGATTGAAACAAGTCCTTTTTCGCGAATCAACGCTTTTGGGGCTTCCGTTGAAAAACCCAAAAATCCCTTCTAGGGATTGAAACAGCTTTGGATCGACCAAACAGGGGACGATCTCCCCAGTTGAAAAACCCAAAAATCCCTTCTAGGGATTGAAACTCATCATCAAGCTCGATATTTTTGTCGAACTCAAGTTGAAAAACCCAAAAATCCCTTCTAGGGATTGAAACAACGGGCGATCGCTGTGACTGGAACAGTTTCGCCAGAGCGAGAGTTGAAAAACCCAAAAATCCCTTCTAGGGATTGAAACTGACTTCTTTGACGCGCAAACGACGATCGACGAAGTCATCGGATGTTGAAAAACCCAAAAATCCCTTCTAGGGATTGAAACGATGGCTTTCATCGTCAGCGAGTGGGGAAAGAGTCGAGTTGAAAAACCCAAAAATCCCTTCTAGGGATTGAAACCGAGAGGGCTGGGGCGATGACGAAATTGCCCGAGTTGTTGAAAAACCCAAAAATCCCTTCTAGGGATTGAAACGAGGCGAGATTTCCCCGCACCAATATCGCCGCCCTCGGTTGAAAAACCCAAAAATCCCTTCTAGGGATTGAAACTAACCCCGCTTTTGCTTTGGCGCTGTTGCGTTCGTTGAAAAACCCAAAAATCCCTTCTAGGGATTGAAACTGCCTGCTTCGCTGTCGCTCCTCTGCGGCGGCGGCGGTTGAAAAACCCAAAAATCCCTTCTAGGGATTGAAACTCAAAGTCCATTCTCCCGGCTCGGTCGGTGGTTGTAGTTGAAAAACCCAAAAATCCCTTCTAGGGATTGAAACTGATTGAAATTTTAGGTTCCCGCTCAATCGCCTCGTTGAAAAACCCAAAAATCCCTTCTAGGGATTGAAACGTCGTCTTCCCGGTTCCGGCGTATCCCCTTAGTGGTGCAGAAAACTCAGAAGGGTCATAGGGATTGACAAAAAGCAGCCGTTCTGGAGAGAAGAGAAAATCAAGCGGTAGAAACCCGAGCGAACTCAAGGCGGAGTTGCAGATGTCGTCGCTTGCGCCTCGAGGCACAAGCCGTAGGAGGATTGCACCTGGGTAGAGGTGTTAAGAGAGGATAGCCCAAGCCGAGATAAAGGCGACGCTGAATCTCGCGCAACCCCAGTT
>NZ_KB235959.1:457230-500392 GCF_000332355.1 Baaleninema simplex PCC 7105 | reverse complement strand
GAGTCGTTTGCCATCTGAGTTATGTTTTTTTCGCTGGCTTTCCCCGAGTAATCCTCCCAAATAGTGTCTAAACCCCTTTTTTGTTCTTGGGTTTTGAAGTCGGGGTCGAAACGCTTGCACCACTTCTCAAAGCAGGGTGGCATAGCGGCTGGGGTGGTCTCTCTCATGGGGACACTCTCCACCTTAAATCCTTGTCAGTCAAGGGTTTTGCTTTTATTTTACCTTTTAAGTCCCGCTAGAAGAAAGCGAACCGGGGCGCGTGGATTGGGAAACGATGCTAATGGGACTCTGCACCCCCGCCAACTTACTCGATTTCGTGCGAAACTTCATCTTCTTCGACGAAACCACCCAACCCACCACAAAAATTCTGGCTCGCAACCACCAATATCTCGGTGTGAACCGCGCCTTTACTGCCGTGCGCGATCGCCTCGAACGTCCCAACCCCGACAAACTCGGCGTGTTCTGGCACACCCAAGGCAGCGGCAAATCTTACTCGATGGCGTTTCTCGGCGAAAAAGTCCACCGTCTTTTACCCGGTAGCTACACCTTCGTCATCGTTACCGATCGCGACGACCTGGACAACCAAATTTCCAGTACTTTTTCTAACCTCGGGGCGAACACCGACAAAACCCAAGCCACCAGCGGCGAACACCTCACCGAACTCTTACGCAAAAACCACCGCTACGTCTTCACGCTGATTCACAAGTTCAACCAGCCGGGAACCATCTACAGCCAGCGAGACGACATTATCGTCATTTGCGACGAAGCCCACCGCACCCAATACGGACTCCTCGCCGATAATATGCGGGCCGGACTGCCCAACGCCGCCTTCATCGCCTTTACGGGGACGCCGTTGATGAACTCCCCCGAAGACCAGAAAACCCGGCAAACCTTCGGAGACTACATTTCCACCTATAACTTCCAGCGGGCGATCGAAGACGGGGCGACGGTTCCCCTGTACTACGACAACCGAGGCGAAAAACTCACGTTCGAGTACGACGGTCGAGTTACATCGGTCTCCAACGACGAAGCCTTCAACCGCAAAATCGCCGAAGAACTGGAACGGTACGACCTCGACGCAGACGACGAAGCCAGTATCCGCCGCCGTCTGGGAAAAGATTACACCATCCTCACCGCCAAAGACCGACTCGATCGCATCGCCGAAGACCTCGTGGCTCACTATCTCGAACGCTGGCAAACGGGAAAAGCCATGCTCGTCTGCCTCGATAAAATTACCGCCGTCAGGATTCACGGCTTCATCGATAAATACTGGAAACAGGCGATCGATCGACAACGAAAACGGCTCAAACACGCCCGCGACGAGCAAGAAGCGACGGAAAAACGGGAGCATCTCGAGTGGCTGACCGAAACGGAATATCTGGTAGTGGTGAGCGAATCTCAAAACGAAGTCGCCACCTTTCGCGAGTGGGACATCGACATCGAACCCCACCGCAGGACGATTAAAACCCGAAAACTCGACACTGAATTTCGCGACCCCAAACACCCCTTTCGTCTGGCGATCGTCTGCGCCATGTGGCTGACAGGGTTCGACGTGAAGACCCTCTCGACGCTGTACATCGACAAACCCATGCAGGGACACAATCTCATGCAGGCGATCGCCCGCGCCAATCGCGTCGCTGAGGGCAAACGTAACGGCCTCCTCGTCGATTACAACGGCTTGCTGAAAAGCCTCCGAGCTGCCCTCTCCAAATACGCCCGAGGTGAAGCCCCAGTTTCAGAGGACGAGACGGACACCGAGGACACCAGCCTTTACCCCGATATCGAAACCGAACTCAAGCAATCCTACGAAAGTTAGATCGACAACTGCATCCAGCACGTCAAGCATCTCGGCTGCGACTTGCAACAGCTTATCGAGGCCGAGGGATTCGACAAACTCGCTCAACTCGACGAACACAATGACGGCTCGATTCTCAACGCCATTTGCAGCACTGACGAAAGCCGCGCCAAATTTAACGTCCTCGCCCGTCAGGTTTTCAACATCAAAACATCGCTCTCGGGCTATTCTCACATCGCCCGTCCTTACGACAAACCATATCGCGCGATCGATGCTATTTACAAGCAACTTCACCAACGCCGCGAAGCCAGTGCCGATCTCAATCGCGTTCTGTTCGAGTTGCAACGGTCGATCGGCGATTCGATTCGCGTCGAACGAGAACGAGACGCCGGGGCGGATTCGGGGCAACTCTACGATATTGGTTCCATCGATTGGGATTTACTGAAAACCGAATTCGATCGATCGCCCCGTAAAAACGTTAACGTCCAAGACCTGAAAACGGCGATCGAACATCAGCTCGATCGAATGCTGCAAGGCAACCGCAACCAAAAACGCCTCGACCTGTACGATCGCTACCAACAAATCGTCCTCGACTACAACCGCGAAACTGACCGAGTGGCGATCGAACAAACCTTCGAGGCTCTGATTGCCCTCGTCCGCGACATTTCCGAAGAAGACAGCCGCGCCGTTCGCGAAGGACTCGACGACGAATATCTCGCCATCTTCGATTTACTCTGCCAGGGGAAAGATCGCCTCAGCAAGCAATCGATCGCCCGCGTCAAAACCGTTGCCCGAGAACTGTTGGATATCGTGCGATCGCAGTTAGCTGAAATTGAAGGCTGGTCGCAAAAAGAGCAGACTCGGGCAAAAGTTTGCACGCTCGTTCGCAATCGTCTTTACGACGCAGAGACGGGTCTACCCGAGGATGATTACTGTGAAGAGGAGATCGATTGTTATACCGAGAAGATTTTTCGGTATATTCAAGAACAATACAGCGCAGCATAATGCTAGTTACACCCGCAATCACCACTGCCAAAACATCCACAGATACTCAGGCTCAACATCCGGTCAAAGCTTCAGACATTGCGATCGCCTCGAGCCAGTTTCTCCTTCATATAGCAGAATCATTTGAGTTGTGAACGCCCTCTGTAGTTGGGATTGCTGTGCTACAGTACTTTCAGATTACAGGATTTCACGAATCAGTTGGTCTGGCTATATCCCATCCCTATCTCAAAGTTTCTCTGAACTTTGCAAGAACCTCTCTGTGTCCTCTGTGTCTCTGTGGTGAAGGTGTTTTAAAACCAAGCTTATTGGAAAAGGACGGAGTATCAGCACATCACTACAGGCGCAATCAATTCTTCACCCCACCCAACACAGCGAATTTCCAGCCAAGGAAAAACTCCCCGTACCCAGACGGAGAGTTCTGTATTGCAAACAAGAGGAAGAGAAGTTTATCGCTTCTCGAACGACTGAACTTCCAAAACAGGCCCGATCGCGGCAAGCGTCATCACATCGTCGCGTACCGAACCGTTAACCTCTACCTTCAGGCCATCTTCGAGCAATTCCGGGGGCGCACCTCGATAAATTTCGTAAGTCGTCCCGTTGTCAGCTTCGATCGCCCAGGTTCCAGTACCCATCGCAACCCGTTTGACCGTTCCCGTTACCATCATCCTGTCACACCTCCAGGTCTCACTGCTAAACGAGCCAGCGCAACGCAGGCGAGGGCGTTCGCCGCCAGGAAGCCGCGAGCCACCCAACCGCTACCGAGCCACACCAACGCGGGATCGATCGCCGCACTCACCGCCAAACAACTGGCAACGCCCAGTGTCGTTCCAACGGCAAACCATTTCCAATCGCGATGTCCCAGCAGCAACAAGATTAACCCAGCCGGAATCAACACGCTGGCAAAAATGGGGTTGAGAGCCGGATTCCCTTGAATTGCCGTTCCTAACTCCGGTAACGAACTCCCCATGACCCGCAGCGGCCATTGGGGTAAATCGAACAGGTACAGACTCCGCAACACGAAGACGCCGGAACTGCCCATCACCAACCCCGTGGCTAGATTCCAGTTCCAACGGAAGGGGAAGTAATTCCGCAACAACCACGCCAAGAGATAGGAACCCACAACCATCGCAATTTTCGGCAACAGGGCGATCGTTCCGCCGTCTATCCAGAAGCGGGGGTTCAAATAGCCGTTATCGCGCAACCAGCGGAAGAAGTCGCGAAACGTCAGTTGACCGTTAACCGCCAGTTGCACGGCAGATTTCGCATCGAGATGTCCCGAGCCAAAATGGTTGAGGGTGTCGTCCTGTACCGGACGAGCCGATTCTTTGAGGATGCGAACCACGTCTTCGGCATCGTCAACGCCAGCCGCTTTAATCAACGCCGCAACCCCAGCCACGTGGGGAGATGCCATACTCGTACCTTGGAAGGCTAAGAAAGCGGGCGTTCCGTTTTGGGGGTCGATGGTATGTTGCAGGATACCGCCCGATTCGCCATTTTTCGTGTTGCCACCGGGGGCGGAGAGGTCTACCCCTGCACCGAAGTTGGAATAGGGGGCTTTGTCGCCAGAGGCGTCTACAGCAGAAACGCCCACAACGCGGGGATAGCGGGCGGGATATCCGGCAGAGTTTTGGTTGGCGTTTCCGGCAGCGGCCACGATAACGACACCTTTGTTATAGGCGTAGTCGATCGCCTCTTGCATCAGTTGACTTTCGCCGCTTCCGCCCAAGCTGAGGTTGATGACATCTGCGCCGTTATCGGCGGCGAATTTAATGGCTTCGGCAATGTCGCTGACGGTTCCGCCTCCTTGGGAACTGAGGACTTTCAGGGGCATCAGTTTGGCACCGTGGGCGATACCGGCGACGCCGAAGTTGTTGTTTGTCGATTGGGCGATGGTTCCGGCGACGTGGGTTCCGTGGCCGTTGTCGTCGTCGGCTCGTTCGCGATCGTTGACGAAGTCGTAACCGGGAAGGAGTTCGGTGGTTTCGAGATCGGGAACTTGGGTAATTCCGGTATCGATGACCGCTACAGTCACGTTTGCACCGTCGCTGTCGAGCCAAGCCCCTTCTACGTTAATCGCTTGCAGGTTCCACTGCTTGCTGTAGAGGGGATCGTTGGGGCGGTTGGGGGAGAGGGCGGCGTTATCCTCTGGGGTAGAGGTGGAACAGTCGCTGTCTCGGTACAGTTCCGGTTTCGGCAAGCCGTAGATATAGTTGGGTTCGATCGCTTCGACAAATTTGCCGAACTCTTTTCTGAGTTGGCGCAGCCTCTGGCGATCGCCCTCTACGATATAAACATTGTCTGTGCCGGAAAATTCGCTGTTGAGACGGGGTTGCAGGTCGTATTGGCTGCGAATCGCCTCGAGTTGCTGTTCGACTTGTGCCGGGGGAATGTCTTCACGAAAGTCGAGAACGATCGAGTCGTACGTGCCTTGGGCGGCGAGTCCTTGAAAGGTGGATAACGCCCACCCCAAGCCGAGGAGAAATAGAAACGTCAGTAAAAGCTTTTTCATAATCGGTTCGTCGTGTGTTCGGCAGAGCGCGATCTTGAGATTTGTTCCACGATAGCGCATTGCTGACGGGCGATCGATGGGAAGATAAACTGGAAGAGAAAGAGAAGTTGAAACGAAATTCTTCGATTGAGAGAGCAACAGCGAGTCAGATGTGCAAGTTTCAATCGTTGAGTTTGTAGGACGAACTGATTATGGAACGGGGTTTGATTTGGTTGCCCTTATTGGCGTTGTTTTTCGGCCTGGCTTGGGCGGGTTGGAACGAATTTCAGAAAGTGGAGGCGTATCGCAGTTGGGCCGAAGGATTCGATCGCGCCAAGTACGACATTTTGGCGGTATTGGGTCAAAAAGACCATCAAATCACCTGGGGGAAAGCCACCCGTCAGGGCATGGTGGACTTGCAAACGTTTTCTTTACAAGATGTTAAGGAGATTCGCCTGCTCGTTAACGGGGAAGCGATCGACGAAGAGAATTTACCCCGCAAGAGTAAATCTATTGCCTTGGAGTTCGTGTTTCCCGAGTGGCAACCGTCGGTGAACGTTCCGTTTACGGATGTGGAATTGGCGGCGAGGTGGTGTCGGGTGTTGCGATCGCTCGGGTAAGGAAACGAGGTGATGGAGAGATACGGTAATACGGTGGGAGCATCTAGTTAATGCAATGAGTAGAAATACGCATTGACAGAGGTTCGAGAATAGAGAGGAAAGCATTCCCCAGTCGTCAATGACCCCAGAAGAACGTCAAAAACAAGGTGATAAGAAAAACTTATTAAGTAAAGCAAGACAGAAAGCGCATTCGCATATTTTCAAAATTTATAAAGCCATAAGCTTGACGCTTTATCAGTTTAAGACGATTATTAATACCCTCCATAACACCATTGGTTGTTCGGCTCAAGAAATAATTACATATTGTGTTAAGATGTGTTAAGATGATTGCGAATTGTCTTGACAGCATCACCATAAATACTCTGTGCTTTACACAACCATTCTTTAAATTTATTTTTTCCGCTCTCTGGGTCTTGAGTTGTTTCATAAATTTCTCTAAAATCCTCTTTAAGCTGATAAGCTTTTCGTAAACGTTTTGACTGTTTTAAAACGGCCTCTAATTTTTCCAATTCCTCTTCTTTTTAATCTTTTTGGTTTTTCAGCAATAACCATTTTGCTCCTTTGATTTTGATTTTAAACTTCACCTGCTTTCGGATTTTATTTAGATTGTCATTCACCGCTTTCATAACGTGAAATCTATCGACGACAATTTGGGCATTGGGAAACACTTTTTCGATAAGCTTTGGAAATCCTCCGGGTACATCTCAAAAATGTAAATTCATCGAATTGGGCGCACTCAATTTCCAGATCTCCGGCATCTCCAAGATGCCGGAGATCTTATACCGGAAGTGCTAATCGGGAATTTTGCCACCCCAAACTGATGTTTTTGCACTCATTGAGATGCACCCGAAACAGATCGGCTGAAAACCCCATTCCGCAATGATTCATATTGAAAACGATCCGCAAACGAAGTCATACTGCTATATTATCACCTCAAACTCCGAAGACCCCTTTTTATCCCGATTTTGTCAAACAACTAATTTAGAATTGCTATAGTACTCAATTTTGCGGCTGTTGGGTTTCGGCTTCGCTCCATTCAACCTACCCCAGACTCATATTTTTACTGTTTTGCGGTACTTTGAGGTTCGAGATTTTACGACTCAGTTGAGTTTTCTATGGCAATCCTAGATGGTTTGCGGAAACAGATCGGCTGAAAACCCCATATCGTAACGATCTATCCTGAAAACAAGCCGCAAACGAAGTCGTACTGCTATATATAGCAACCCTAAATCAGTTGTGTAACAAAATTGAGACAAAAAGGGAATTGGAAACGGGGAACGGGGAACGGGGAATCAGATTTTTTCGAGTGTTTTAATTTTTGGCGATCCATTTGGGACTGCTATAGTACGATTCCAGATTACTCAATGAAGTTTTAGACTCAGGATTCCTGATAAGATTGTGAGAATTGGTGTCAGAGTTGCGATCGCTTATGCCAAAGGCTCACGTTATCGGTTTAGGAAAGTCAGGGGTTGCCGCTGCTCAGTTGTTGAAACGCAAGGGTTGGAGGGTGACGGCGAGCGATCGCGGAACCAGCGACAGCCTCCAACGCCAACAACAGCAACTCACCGAACAGGATATTCCCGTTAGCTTGGAAACGAGTTTCGATCCCGAGGCGAATACCGATTTAGCCTTACTCGTCGTCAGTCCCGGTGTTCCCTGGGATTTGCCCAATTTAGAGCGATCGCGGGAACTGGGGATCGAAACCATCGGCGAAATGGAATTGGCTTGGCGACATTTGCAAAGCTGTCCCTGGGTGGGAATTACGGGAACCAACGGGAAAACCACCACTACCGCCCTCACCGCCGCGATTTTCCAAGCCGCCGGACATAATACCCCCGCTTGTGGCAACATTGGAAACGCTGCCTGTGAGTTGGCGTTGAGTCAAGCCAACGGTGAGCCACCTCTCGATTGGATTGTTGCCGAAATCAGCAGCTATCAAATCGAGTCGTCCAACAGCATCACGCCTCGGATTGGGGTTTGGACGACGTTCACCGCCGATCACCTCAACCGCCACAAAACCCTCGAAAATTACTACAACATTAAAGCCAAACTCCTCAAGGCGTCGGAATTGCAAGTGTTCAACGGCGACGATCCCTATTTGCGAAGTGTGGCGTCGCAATGGCCGAATGCTTATTGGACGAGTACGACGAACGAGGCGGTGTTGAAACCCTTTGCGTACCTCGACGGCGATGCGGTGATGGTGGATGGTGAGAAAATTCTTTCGGTTTCGGCGTTGAAAATGCCCGGTTCCCACAACCGCCAAAATCTGTTAATGTCCGTGACAGCGGCTCGATTGGCGGGTATCGATGCCGAGGCGATCGCCCATGCTATTGCTACGTTTCCCGGCGTTCCCCACCGTTTGGAGGTGTTGGGAAGTCGCGACGGCGTGCAGTTCGTCAACGACAGCAAGGCGACGAATTACGATGCGGCGTTGGTGGGGTTGGCGTCGGTGGCGTCTCCTGCGGTGTTGATTGCGGGAGGGGAACCGAAGGAAGGGGACGCGATCGCTTGGTTGCACAAGATTCAGGAGAAAGCGGCGTTCGTGTTACTCATCGGCGAGGCAGCGTCGCTGTTTGCTCAGAAACTCGACAGCGTGGGATACTCGGATTACGAAATTGTGGAAACGATGGAACGGGCAGTGATGCGATCGCAGGAAATCGCCCCGAAATACGACGTCGCGACGGTGTTGTTGTCTCCGGCTTGTGCGAGTTTCGACCAGTTTCCGAATTTTGAGGTTCGGGGCGATCGCTTCCGCCAGTTGTGCCAGGAATTTTTGTGATTCTGTCTTTTTAAACTTTTATTATTCTACCGTGTCGAACTTCGCTTTTAACGCCAGTGGCTACCATCACGAAAAGTTCGACGGCTTAAATCGCTACACGGGCGAGATTTTGAGTTCGTTGTTCAACTCAAATGTCTCGAATTTTACGATTTATACGGCAGACAAGTTGTTAAATCGAAATTACGAAAATTTGGTTTCGAGAATTCCGTTTCAAAATATCGACAGAAATGATTTTAAACATAATTTAACTCGGTTAATTTGGCATCAAACCCTATTGCCGATTTCGTTGATTCAACGAAAAACTGATTTGTTTTACTCGCCCGTACCGGAAGGAATGTTATTTCCGGTTTGTCCGCAAATCGTTACAGTTCACGACCTTTTACCGATAGTTTTTCCCGATAGCTATCCGAGAGTAAAATATTATTTTCGATATATTTTGCCACGAATTTTAAAGAAATCGAAAGCGATCGTGACAACTTCTGACAATACAAAAAAAGACATTGAAAGTCAATTTAACATAACCAAAAAGCCAATTCACGTTATTTATCAAGGATATAAAAATAATGTTTTTAACATTAAACGCAGAAAGAGAGATACATTAATTCTTAATAAATATTATTTAAAACTCTTTATTCTGTGCGTTGGCGAAACTCGTCCCTATAAAAACATACGCCGTCTCATAGAAGCCTTTTCTCGTGTCAACGTGGAAAACCTCGAGTTGGCGATCGCAGGAAAACTCAACAAACTCGATCGCGAAATTATCGATTATCCCCGACACCTCGGAATTGGCGATCGCGTCAAATTTCTGGGCTTCGTTCCCGACGAGTCTCTGGCTGCGTTATATCGGAATGCGATCGCCTTTGCGTTTCCCTCCCTTTACGAAGGGTTCGGAATTCCACCTCTGGAGGCGATGGCGTGTGGATGTCCGATTGTGGCGTCTCACGCCGCCTCAATTCCCGAAGTTTGCGGCGATGCAGCCGAATATGTCGATCCGTGGAGTGTCGAGAGTATCGCGGCGGGAATTTACCGCGTCGCCACCGATTCTAATTTGCGATCGCACTTACGAGAACGGGGACTCGAACGGGTAAAATTGTTTGACAGCGATCGTATGTTTGAGGAAATACTCGGAGTTTTGAATCGATATTCAAAGTAAATCTTCATAGGTTGGGTGGAACATAGTGAAACCCAAAAACGATAAATTTAGGAATTTAATTTCGGGCTTAAGCCAAATTGTAAAATTTTAAATTTATCCGTCCCAAAACCACAAAAAACAATCCGGTTCGCTGTTGGGTTCCGTTTTTACACCCAACCTACAAAAATCGACCAAAAAACGAACCGATTGACTGTTGGGTTCCGCTTCTACACCTAACTTACAAATTAATCGACAACATTAAAAGGAAATCGCAACATTGCTCGTCAACCTTTCGTTTTTAATGGAGAAACCCACCGGAATTAGCACGTATGCGCTGAACGTGGTTCCTCATTTGCGAAATCTCGACCCTACCTTACTGGTAGCTCGTCCGTTTAACGAATCGCATTTTCCCGAATTCAAACATTATCCGATTCCCGCCGGACAAACTCCAGAACAAGGCATTCGCGGACATCTCAAACGGCTGTGGTGGACGCAGTTTGATTTACCTCGAATCGACCGAAAACTGAAGTCTAATTTCCTGTTTTCTCCCATCACCGAAGCCCCGTTAGGCTGGAAGGGACGCTATGCCGTAACCCTGTACGACGCAATTCCACTGCGGTTTCCCAAGCGGTTTTCGCCGATGACGCTCTATCACCGCTATTACGTTCCCCAGGTGTTGCAACAGGCAGAAACAGTTATTTGTATTTCCGAATCCACCGCCAACGATGCCATGAAGTTTTATGACGTTCCCGCTTCCAAATTGGTGTCGATTCCGTTGGGGTTCGATCGCACCCTCTACCGTTTTCTCGACCTTCCGACTCAAAACTATTTCCTCTACGTCGGTCGTCACGATCCCTATAAAAACCTACATCGCGCGATCGCAGCCTTTTCCCAACTTCCCAAATCCATCGATTGCGAATTTTGGATCGCCGGATCGTTCGATCGCCGCTACACGCCGCAGTTGCAAACTCAAGCCATCGAGTTGGGAGTCGGCGATCGCGTCAAATTTCTCGATTACGTCAAACGAGAGGATCTCCCCATTTTGACGAATCAAGCGATCGCTTTAGTATTTCCGTCTCTCTGGGAAGGATTCGGCTTACCCGTTCTCGAAGCCATGGCCTGTGGGTGTCCGGTTATCGCCTCCAACGTGGCTTCAATTCCAGAAGTTGCCGGAAATGCTGCAATTCTCATCGATCCTTATAATAGTGAAACGATCGCGACTGCTATGCATCAAGTCGTCATAGATAATACGATGCGATCGCACCTCCGACAAGCCGGACTCGAGCGATCGCATCAGTTTAGTTGGGATAAAACCGGGCCGAAAACTGCCCGAGTCTTACAACAATATTGTCGTCGAACGCTTTAGATCGACGACCTCATACAACTGTACATAGTCCAATAATACCTGTTAGATAAATAGCGAACCATGTTATCACTTCTCTTTCGACATCAAGTTGTTAAAAGACCGCTGTTTTATATTCTCCTACTGAGTTTCTTATTAAATCTTTATGCGATTTGGTGGGGATTGCCAAGTTTTTTAGGCTGGGCGATGGATGAAATTCTTCCCTATCAAGTTTGGGATGGCATATCCGAACGGTTTTCTAACGGTTGGCATTCTAAGTATGCTCCATTTCATTTTTACATACTTAGCATTCTATATATACCTATTTGGCTTTTATCAAAGCTGAAACTCTTAGACTTTTACGATCTTCCGGTTTATAACTTTTTATACTATGTCGGACGCTGTCTCAGCTTGGTAATGGGAACCACATCGATCTATATCACGTACTTATGTGGTCGAGAACTACTTTCCAAACGAGCAGCCCTCTTCTCATCGCTGATTGTGACTTTAACCGTCACGGTCATTTATTACTCGAAAACAGTCAACCTAGACATTCCTTATGTCTTTTGGTTTTGCTTATCTTTATTGTTTTACATCAAGATACTCAAACACCATCGACTCCGAGACTATATTCTCTTTGCGGCAACAGCTACGACCTCCGTTTGTACCAAAGACCAAGCCTATGGGTTATATATTTTAACCGTGTTGTTTATCGTATTCGAGCTGTACCAATATAAAAATCGACAACACCCTCGAGTTTCGGCTTGGAATCTCGTTTGCGATCGGCGAATCTATTTACCCATTGCGATCGGTGTTAGTTTGTTTGCGATATATCACAATTTCCTGTTTAACTGGGATGGATTTGTAAAACATCTCGACCTAATCCTTGGTGATGCGAGTTACAGTGGGGTAGAAATCAGCGAAGAAAACAAACATAATTGGATCGAACAGTTAAGATTGTTCCATCGTTTTTTAAAAGATTTAGTCGTATCGTTTGGGTTTCCCTTGTTTGCAGTCTGTCTTTCAGGTGTAGTTCTCGCTCTCCGAAACCCACGAAGAAACCAAATTTTATTAAGCACTTTAATTATTGTGATTTCATACTACATCTTTTTTTTAATGCCGATCGCATTTTGTCGAGAACGATTTTTAATTCCAGTTTGCATCGTCCTTTCCTTATTTGGCGGTAAGTCGATCGATGGAATTTTGAATGTTGTGTCAAATCCTCTGACTCAAATTTTAGTTTCTGCCCTATTTATCTACAGCTTTTTTTATGGATCGTCGATCGATCTACTCATGCATCAAGACTCGAGATATTACGTCGAAAACTGGATGCAACAGAATTTACAACCCGGCGATACTCTTACAATGTATGGCATCGAACGGTATTTACCGCGAGAAAACAAAATGGCAGACTTTGAAGTGACGGTCGATAAAACCTTTGAGTTTGAAGACCTCGTCCGAGAATCCCCTCAATACATTGTCACAACGAGTCTTATGAATTTAAACACTTATACGCCATCGTCTCCAAATTGGAGCTTTTTCGTCCAACTTTATGGCGATGATTCGGGCTACGAGACTATTTTAAAACACCAAACCAAACCGATTTGGAACCTACTGTATTTAGACGGCTACGAAGCAATAGAAAATCCGAGGTATCGAACGGGAAACCTGAACAAAATCAACCCTGAAATCACAATTTTAAAACGACGCGACGAGCTTTAGAGGTTTGAAGTACGACTTCAAGTCGGGTGCAACCGTGCTATTCTCCTGTTGAGTGTGTTCTGTGTGGAGTGACTTGAATATGGTGATGTCTCCGGCTGTTCGACAACTTAACGGCTCGGTAACGGTGCGATCGCCGTTTGCCCTGAGTCCCCTGTCGCTGCCTAAATCGCCCCTGTTCGGAACCGACGGTATCCGAGGTAAAGTCGGCGATTTACTCAACGCCCCCCTCGCCCTACAAGTAGGATTTTGGGCGGGACTCGCCCTCCGCGAACGCTACGGAACCGGGGCGATCGTCTTGGGACAAGATTCGCGCAACTCCAGCAGTATGCTGGCGGCAGCACTGTCAGCGGGATTAACCGCCGCCGGATTGGAAGTGTGGGATCTCGGCTTGTGTCCGACGCCTTGCGTTGCCTACCTCACCCACTGTTCCGAGGCTGTAGGTGGTGTTATGATTTCCGCCAGTCACAACCCCCCCGAAGACAACGGCATCAAATTCTTCGGGGCGGACGGCGTTAAACTCCCCAACGACGTACAACGCCAAATCGAAGACGGAATCCGCGGCCAACTGCACCCTCGCGAAATTGACAGTTGGGGGCATCACTACAACCGCCCCGAACTCGTCGGCGACTATCTCTCCTCGCTGCAAACTCCCCTCAACGGCGATCGCGACTTTTGCGGACTGCGCGTCGTCCTCGATTTAGCCTGGGGTGCCGCCAGTCAAGTCGCCCCCCAAGCCTTCCGCGAACTGGGTGCAGACGTCATTTGTCTCCACGATCGCCCCGACGGCGATCGCATCAACGTCAACTGCGGTTCGACACATCTGGAAGTTCTGCAAGCGGCGGTTCTCGACCACAACGCCGATTTGGGATTTGCCTTCGACGGCGACGCCGATCGCGTGTTGGCGGTGGACGGACGCGGACGCCCCATCGACGGCGACTATATCCTTTATCTGTGGGGTCAACACCTACAAAAGTCCCAGCAACTCCCCGAAAATCTCATTGTTTCCACCGTTATGGCGAACCTGGGATTTGAAAGAGCCTGGGAAAAACAAGGCGGAAAACTGCTGCGGACTCCGGTAGGCGATCGCTACGTTCATGCAGAAATGTGCCGAACCGGATCGATGTTAGGCGGCGAACAATCGGGTCACGTGATTTGCAGTCATTACGGCATCAGCGGCGACGGATTGATGACGGCGTTACACTTGGCGGCGTTAGTACGATGCAGCGGAACTTCGCTTTCGGAATTAGTCGATAATAGTTTCCAAACTTACCCGCAACTGTTGAAAAACGTGCGCGTGGAAGATCGCGAGTTGCGGACGAACTGGCAAAATTGCGATCCCTTACAACAGGCGATCGAGCAGGCGAAAACGGCAATGGGAGATCTCGGTCGCGTGTTAGTTCGTGCTTCGGGAACCGAACCGGTGGTTCGCGTGATGGTAGAAGCGGTTAACGCCGAACTGGCCGATCGCTGGGCGGAAAATTTAGTGTTTGCCGTTCGCCAGCATTTGGTGTAGTGGTAAGCTGAAACTTTGGAATCTGCTTGAAAATTTGGCTGTAAAACTCCCCCGTAGAGGAACGATCTGAAATGCTTTTACGGGGGGGAGCGATCGCTTCAAATCCAATCGTTCGATCGTCTTTTTATTATTTTTATGATATAATAATAAATTGTACTTTTTGAAATATCCACAGAATCGTCTCAGATCGGATTCAATCAGCAATGTCTTCGTTAACCTTCGCAGATATATTTTCCGGAATTGGCGGATTTCGACTTTCACTCGAACAAGCAGGATTGAAATGTCTGTATTCGTGTGAAGCAAACGAATCCTGTCGCCAAGTCTATTTTGAAAATTTTGGCGATTACCCCGATGGCGATATTTCTGAAGTGGACTTTAGCCAAATTTCCGATGTGAACGTCGTCACAGCGGGGTTTCCCTGTCAACCGTTCAGCATCTGCGGAAAGCGTCGCGGTTTTTCGGACGAACGAGGAACCATATTTTTCTATTTATGCGAATTTTTAAAACAGAAGCAACCCGAAGTCATTATTTTAGAAAATGTCAAACATTTGCTTCACGTTGCCAAAGGTTCAAATTTTAAAGTCATTTTAAATACGCTTCAAAGCTTGGGGTATCTCGTCACCTATAAATTACTAAACGCTAAAGATTTCGGACTTCCTCAAAATCGAGAGCGAGTTTTTATTGTCGGTTCTAAGTATAAAAAGTTCGATTTTTCTAAACTTCAAAAAATTGAACCCGTTCCCAATTTAAAAGATTTCTTAGACAACGAAGAAAATTTTGAGTATTTATCCCCCGACGAATACACTCTCATTGAAAATCCCAAAAAACAGGATTCAGGACTGATTTTCGTCGGATATCGAAATAAGAGTATTTGGAAAACGGGAATTCGTCCGAATACCGAGCATTTATCGCGAGTCCATCGCCAACCCAATCGAATTTACTCCGTTGACGGCGTTCATCCCACGCTTCCTTCACAGGAGTCTTCTGGACGATTTTTTATCTATTTACCCGAGAAAGATAGAGTTCGTAAATTGACATTGAAAGAATGCTATAAAATAATGGGTTTTCCGAAAGAGTTTAAAAAAAGCTCGGTTATCGGAGATGCTTATCGTCAAATTGGAAATTCCGTCGCGACAACGGTTGTACGAGAACTGATTCGTGAAGTAATAAATCAAAAGATTTTTAGTTCGAGTTCGAGGTATCAACCAGATGCGGTGGTTAAACAACCCTTACCCCCGGTGCAACTAACAATTCCTGGCTTGTAATCATGAACCACGCGCAAAAACTGAAAGAGTTATATTCAAAATCTATCGATCTCGAAGAGTCTCAGGTTACAAAATTAGAACGTGAATTACCTGAATATGTCCAAAAGCACATACGCACGATTGCTGAAAAATCACTATCTTTCAAAGGCGTTTATACGGTCTTAGTGACGCTTTTAGTTCATAAAATTTTAAACCCAAAGCAAGATATTCGATATCATCAAGAACAATTAGAGAATGGGTTTTCTGGGCGCACTATAGACACTAAGTATATTACACCCACTTTACGAGATTTAGAACTCCCAGCAATGGCAGAAACTGGCTGGTTGACTCGCTCCCTCGAGCAACCGTATCCTTACACTTTGAATTATGAAGGTAAAATTGGCGATAAAAAGGTTAAAAAGGCTTTTTTAAAACTCGTCTATTACGTTCAAATCATCGATCTCGATTGTGCTAATACTATATTAATGCTTTTACTCAAGCAGGTTAAAACAATAAGCGATAGCGCTAAAAATATCGAAATTTCGCCGTTAAAAAATCCCGAACGTTTGGATATTGACTCTCTCGTCGAAAGCCTTTCACTGCATTTCAACAGTACGTATGGCGTTCGCGGTGCGTCTAAGTTACCTGTCTTGGCATTTTATGCGATTTTCACTGTGTTGCTGCAACAGCTTGAGAGATATCATGACTGTAGTTTGAAAGATTTAGGAAGTCATACAGCCTCAGACTTAAAATCTAAGACAGCGGGAGATATTGAAATTTTGGATGCTGAGAAAAATTTGACAGAAGCTATTGAAATTAAACACAACAAACCGATCGACACCTCAGTGATCGCGATTGCTCGAGAGAAAATTTACAAATTCAATCCACGCCGCTATTGTATATTTTCTTCGCATGAAATTAATTATGAAAACATTAAAAATCAGACAAGAGAAATCGCCATAAAACACGGCTGTCAAGTTATTGTGAATGGAATAGTTCCCACTCTCAAATATTATCTAAGGCTTATTGCTTCCTTGGATGATTTTGTATCTCGATATTCTGATTTAGTACAAAAAGACAAAGAAATACAACTCATTCACAAACAAAAATGGCAGGAAATTATTGGCAAGTTAAATCGACTTTAAATCTCGGTCGATCCACCGATTTATACTTAATTCCCATCACATACCAGTCGATCGTTCAACTTTCACATTGACTCACACTACCCAAAAACGCACCCCAACCATGCTGAGAGACGAGGGAAACGCGCTCTCGAGAGGGTACTACCTCTCGACAGGTCGATCGATCTCCACAGTTGAAAAGTCAGTCAAAAACAGTGTGATGACACCTTTAGCCTTTATTATGGAGTTTGCGCGCAAAACGCGGAGACGCTAAAACGTTCTCCCCATCAGTTATCGCGCAGTGTGGGGCAAGACCCAGCCTAACCTTTCCACAACTCAACCCCTCTCCTACCGCCCGTATCGACGATCGAGCCGAGCCATGCCTATCTTAGAAGCCTTTATTTTTGCCACCGTCTTTTGCGGTTTTTTCGGCATCATTTGGAAACGGAACCTGATGATGAAAATCTTGGCGATGGATGTCATGAGTACAGGAGTCATCGCCTGGTACGTCTGGGTGGCAGCACGAGACGGTCTGTTAGCACCGATCGACACCGGAGGCGAAGCCGTTGACTACGCCGATCCCGTCCCGCAAGCGGTCATTCTGACGGCGATCGTCATTGGCTTTTCCATCCAAGCCCTAATTCTCGTGGGAGCGATGAAACTGTCGCGGGACACGCCCACCCTGGAGATTCGTGAAATCGAAAAAAATAACACGCCATGACTGCGATCTCCATTGCCTGGATTACTCTGCCGTTTTTAGTCGGCTTTAGCATTTACCTACTGCCACAGCTCTCTCGCTACCTGGCTGTGGCGGTATCCCTCGTATCCCTGGGCTACGGGATGCAGCAGGTGCTACGGTCGTCTCCGGTTACTTTACAACTCCTCGACAACTTCGGGGTGACACTGACGATCGATTCCCTCAGCGGTTTCTTTATCCTCACCAACGCCCTCGTAACACTGGCGGTTCTACTCTACTGCTGGGCTGGCGATCGACCGGCGTTCTTCTTCACCCAAATTATCCTCCTCCACGGAAGCGTCAACTCCGCTTTCATCTGCGCCGACTTCATCAGCCTGTACGTGGCCTTAGAAGTCATCGGCATTGCTGCCTTTCTCCTCATCACTTACCCCCGCAGCAATCGATCGATTTGGGTGGGGCTGCGCTACCTGTTCGTGAGCAACACCGCCATGCTGTTCTATCTCATTGGCGCGGCGATGGTCTATCAAACCCACCAATCCTTCGCCTTCACCGGACTCGCACAGGCCCCCACAGAAGCCCAAGCTCTGATCTTTGTCGGACTGCTCACCAAAGGAGGCGTCTTCGTCTCCGGGCTGTGGCTGCCCCTGACTCACTCAGAATCAGAAACCCCAGTCTCGGCAATGTTATCGGGAATCGGCGTCAAAGCCGGAGTCTTTCCCCTCGTCCGTTGCGCTTTGCTCGCCGAAGAAATCGATCCCCTCGTGCGGTTGTTTGGCGTCGGCGCTGCCTTGCTGGGCGTGGTCTACACCGTCTTAGAACAAGACACCAAGCGGATGCTGGCGTTTTCCACCGTGTCACAACTGGGCTTCGTTCTGGCCGCGCCCGAGGTGGCGGGATTTTACGCCCTCACCCACGGACTCGTCAAATCCGCACTCTTTCTCATTGCCGGAAACCTACCGAGCCGCAACCTCAAGACACTTCGGCTCGAACCGATCGCCACCCAAGTTTGGCTGCCCTTGGCCGTTGCCAGCTTTTCAATTTCGGGTTTTCCCCTGCTGTCTGGATTTGGAGCGAAAGTCCTGACCATGAAAAACCTTCTGCCCTGGCAAGTCGTCGCCATGAATCTAGCCGCCGTCGGAACGGCAATTTCTTTTGCCAAGTTCGTTTTTCTGCCCCACGACACTCAAGCCGAATCGAAGGCAAAACCGGGGTTTTGGCTGGCCGTTGGGTTGTTGGTGGCAGGGCTTTTCGTTGCCAACGGCGTGTATTACGAAGCGTACAACCCGACCAACATCATTAAACCCTTAGCCACGATCGCCCTCGGATGGCTGGCCTACGGGCTGGTATTTCGGCGAGTCCTGGTACAGCCCCCCCGCGTTCTCGAGGAATTCGAGCATCTAATCGGAGTCATGAGTTTAGTGGCGATCGCTCTCTTTTGGATGGTTCTCGCATGATTGGCTATCTAGATTTACTGCTGCGACTGACGATCTGGTTTTTACTCACCGCCGACCTCAGCCCGGCCAATATCTTCATTGGGGTGGCGGTGGCCTTCCTCTTACCGCGCAGCTCGACAAAACGGGCAGTCCTCAAAGACTGGCTTCACGTTCTTTGGGAAATTCTCCAGGCCATTCCCATCGCTTACCTCGAAGCCCTAGAAATGATCTTTCGTCCCCATCCCCAGGAAGTTCAGACTCGGGAACAGGTTAAGCCCAATCGCACCCTCGGGCTGATTTTTCTAGATATTTTTCTGATTACCTTTACGCCCAAGACCATTGTTTTGAAATACCAAGAAGACGGATGGTATAAAGTGCATTGGGTGCGTCGGCAGCGACGCGGAAACGGGAGAGTACAGGAGCGGGGAGGGCCTGAGACCCCATGATGAACGCCATCTTAATTACCATGATTTTGGCCTTGCTGCTTCCGATTTACGAAGCTTGGCAGGATGACAACATCTGGCAAAAAATGCTGGCTTTTGCCAGCATCGCAACGAAAACGTCGATCTTGATTTTGGTGGTTGCCGTCTTGCGGGACGACTGGACGATCGGCGTGGTGGGGGTATTGATTTTAAGTGTCGGTAATGCGGCGTTAATGTTGTTGGCTCACGTTCTCAGACGCTTAAACGAATTATGATAGATGCTTTGAGTTATGGATTGATGGGACTTGGCGTTGTCTTCTGGTTTTGGGGGACTTGGCCGCTTTTGGGACATCGATCGGTACTCTATAAACTCCATAGCCTCTCGGTCTCCGATACCTTGGGATCGATGGCGGTCATTGTCGGTCTACTGCTGAAAATTCCCAAGGAATGGCCGCTGTTGGTACTGGCGCTGATTTCTCTGGCCATCTGGAATACGGTGCTGGGCTACGTGCTGGCCTACTGTTCGACGGAGGGAGGAGGCAATGACTGAGGATTGGTACGTGGTGGCGATCGTCGCCTTGTTGCCGTTAACGGCGGGAATGTTGGTCACGCAGGTCAATCCCTACCACGCTCTGGTGATTCGCGGCATTTTAGGGGCTGTCGCTGCCCTCGTGTACGCTCTGTTTGGGGCGGCGGACGTGGCGCTGACGGAAGCTCTCGTCGGGACGATGCTCTCGATTACGCTGTATGCGATCGCGGTGCGCTCTTCTTTGATGATGCGCGTTGGGGTTCTGGCTCCCGAGACCATCTCAACGTCGGGTGAGGCTGAGATCGTCGCCGTCTCGGAGATCGATCGATCTCACCCAACGGCTCCAGTTCTCTCGGCACTGCGGCAATCTCTGGGAAAATATCATATGCGTCTCGAACTGGTGACTTACGCCAGTCCGCTGGCGTTACAAGCTGCTCTAACGACTAAAGACGTGCATACGATTTGGCTGACCTCGAAGGAGACCTTGAAGTCAGAACCGGCAGAGTCTCCGGCGTCAGATTCTGCGCCCGTTTACCAGCTTCAGACGCGAGTCCGGCGGCTCTACGAGATCTTACAGGGGCAACTCCCCCCTACGGCGGAGTTAGTTTATGTCAACCCCACTGACTCGAGCGGTTTGAAGAAGCCGCCGGAAATGGGAATGTCGGACGATTCAACGGAGACTTCATCATGAAGTGGGTTTATTTGGCTGCGGGGATCGCTCTGTGCTTGAAAATACTGTTTTTTCCCGATCCCGATCTCAACTTGACGGATGTTTCGATCGTTGAAACCATCGTGCAAGACAGCGGCGTCCCCAATGCGGTGTCGGGCATTATTTTTAGAAATCGCCTCTACGACACGATTTTTGAAGTGGTGGTCTTTACGTTGGCAATTTTAGGGGTGCGGTTTCTGCTGGCGGACGAACGCCCCACCTGTACGGTCTATCAATTTAACGACGGCCCGTCGATCGTGCTGGCCCGTCTGGGGGCGACGATTTCGGCTCTCATCAGCATCGAACTGGCGATTCGAGGACATCTCAGTCCCGGCGGTGGTTTTGCGGCTGGGGTGGCTGGCGGAACGGCGATCGGATTGGTGGCGATTACCTCTTCGCCTCAGTGGATGGAAGCGATTTACCAACGCTGGCACGCCGCGACGTGGGAGAAGATTTCGGTATTGGTGTTTATTGTGCTGGCCGGGTTGTCTTTGGTGGGGATAGAACCGCCCCACGGCGAGGTGGGAACCCTCATCAGCGGCGGTTGGATACCGATTTTGAATATTTTGGTAGCCATTAAGGTGGCGTTGGGCTCTTGGGCGGCCATTTTACTATTTATCCGCTATCGAGGACTGTTGTAGCGAGGTGAGGGGATGATGAGATGAGGAGAGAAAACAATTGAGAGTTGAGAGTTTCTCCCTTTCTCCCCCTCTTCCCCTCTCCCTCTCTTAACTGCGCCAAACTGTGGTATCGATACCGAGGGAATTGCCGAGTTCTAACAAGGCGCTCAGGGTGTCGGGAACGGCGGCGAAGTCCGGCTCGACAGCGGCTAACATCGGACACCAATTGCCTACGTGACCGTGCAACCAGTTGTAATACAATTCCTGAATGCGATCGAGAGACAAGCCCAATTGCAGTTTGTCAGACAGTCGAACGAGTTTGTCGATCTCAAGGACGCGATCGAGACCTCCGGCGAAATCGTCAGCGTGCAACACGTGCCATAGGGTTCGCCAAATCAACTGTTCGAGGGACTGTTTCGCCTCCGGTACGTTGAGGTGACAGCGCAAACTGACGGCTTCGGTGGCGATCGCCTCCAATTCCACCCAGTAGTCTTTTTTCAACGGGCGATCGGCCAAGCGTCCCACCTGCTGCACCAAACCGCGCACGGCTTCGAGACAGCGTTGGCTGAGGGCGATTTCTGCCGCCACTTGTAACTCGCGCGGTACGGGTAAATCGTTGCGCTGGAAGGCTTTCAACACGCCGTAGTTTTCCCGATACACCTGAGCGTAGAGGCGATCGAGCCGTTTGAGGGTTTCCCGTTCGATTTGATGGATCACCCGCTCTTCTTCTTCGGCGAACAAGTCGGACAAGCCGAAGGTTTTCCCGTCGAAGTAGTGATTCATCGTCAAGATGGTTTGCGCCGCACTCGTCGATTCCAACGCCTCGAACAACGCCTGGGATTTTTGACGGTATTCTAAGCGACCGGCAAACGGTTGAATGCAGCAGTGAAAATCTAAACTTCCCAGGTGCAACACCGCAAAGCTCAAATTCAGGGTTTCCCAGGTGATTTCTGAGGTCAGTTGCAGTTGACCCACCGCCAAGGTCAGAGTTCCCATGCGCTGGAGTTGGTAGTCCAGTTGTCGCGCCTGGTAGCAGTACACCCGCTGTTCGGGGTGGTAGGGCTGGAACAGGGAACTGATGGCGTAGTGGGCGGCGATTTGTTCGAGGCTGACTTGGGCGGGTTTGACGTTGTGAACGTATACCGCCGCCCCGTCTTTGAAGAAGGGAACGTTACTCGGGGCTTGGGCTAACCGCTGTACGAATTCCGGTTCGAGATCGCACCCCGTTACCTGTCCGGCCAGTTCGATCGCTCGTGCGGCGTACCGTAAAATCTGCGTCCCTTCAGGGCGGGACAGTTCCTCGAAAAACCAACCGCAACTGGTGTACATCAACAGGCTGTGTCGCTGCATTTCCAGCAGACGCAGGACGTCGATTTGTTCTTCGGCGTTGAGGGCGTGTCGTTGGTGACGGGACAGGAACGCGGCGACGTTTTCTTTCGAGCGATTTTTCAACACCCCGATGTACTCGTCCCGTGCGACCCAAGGATCGCGCAACAAGCGCCCTGCTTCTCGTTCGTAGAGGTCTACCAGGCGATCGCGCAGCCAATCGAGGCTGTCTCGCAGGGGGCGACGCCATTTCTGCTGAGTTCCGCCGCCGCCGCCACAGCCACAGTCGTCTCGCCAGCGCTCGACCCCGTGAGAACAACTCCAAGCGGTGACGGGTTTGAGTTCGCATTCCCACTGCGGCGGGTTTTGACTCAGGTAGTGGCCGTAATTCGTCACCGTCCAATCCCGGTTGGGGAATTCCTGGGTGAAGCTGTAAGCGATACATTTTTCGGTTCCGCCTTTATGGTGGCCGAAGGTTTCGCCATCGGTCGCAACCGAAATCAGTTGTGCGGGACGGCGATCGCCGTGAACGGCCATCCCCAACCGACCGGCTAGGGTGTTGGCGTTGGATAACAAGTCGTTAAAGCCGATGTCTCGAGAAATCGGCCCGTCGTAGAAAAAGATGTCGATGTAGGGACGGGTGGAATCGGGCTGTCCGTCTGCATTTTTTAGGTAGCAGCGATAGGGACGAGTCGGATCGATCTGTCCGCCGCCGACTTCGTGCCAATCGGGATCGGGAGTGTCTTCGTTCGGTAACACCCGACAGCGTTCGACTTGAGACGGGGCGAGAATCAGGAACTTAATGCCTTCGTCGATGAGGGCTTCGAGGGTCGGGTAATCGACGGCGGTTTCTGCCAGCCACATTCCTTCGGGATCTCGTCCGAAGTGGGATTTGAAGTCGGCTTTCCCCCAGCGAATTTGAGTGCGTTTGTCGCGATCGTTCGCCAGCGGAAGAATGATGTGGTTATAGACTTGGGCGATGGCGTTGCCGTGGCCGTCGAGGCGATCGCAACTGCGGCGATCGGCTTCGAGGATGCGTTCGTAGACTTCCAAGTCGTACCGCGCCAGCCAGTTCATCAAGGTCGGCCCGATGTTAAAGCTGAGATACTCGTAGTTGTTGACGATTTCGACCACTTCGCCGCGATCGTTGAGAACTCGGGCGAAGGCGTTGGGACGATAGCATTCGTAATGGATGCGTTCGTTCCAATCGTGAAAGGGACGAGCGCTCGGTTGGTGTTCGATCGCGTCGAGATAGGGGTTTTCTCGCGGCGGTTGGTAGAAATGTCCGTGGAGGGTGACGCACACCCCTTTAGCCGTAACGCGAGGTGCGATCGCTGGAGCGGACTGTCCCTCTGTTGCACCGATGGAGTTAGCTTTGGACGTGAAAGTCATGGGAATTCTCTTCGCTTCTTGCGTTAGTTTTTCGAGCGTTTCGTCACGTTCGCGATCGCCGTGTTTCGTCTTTCGAGATGCAAGGGATCGAGACGACGTAAAATGGCGTGCGATGGGGGTTAAAAGCGGACGAGACACCCACCTCAAATCTTTTGAAGTGTGTTCTCTGTAGCGCTCGAACGACTGAAAAAAACTTTCCTAAAACGCGACGCTGGACTTTAAGTGTATCGCAGTTTTAATTTGCTTTATTGTACCACTCTCATTCTTATTTTCAAATCTTGTAACGAACAATTGCGTTATTTTACAGTTCGTCAACGATCCTAGTTTTTGATGACAAACGATCCCGATCGAAGTCTTTAAAACGGTCAAAGTCAACTTAATTTCCGACCTCGCGGCGATCCCAGCGATCCCAACTTTCCGTCGAAGCGGGCGATCGCTTCCAGCAGAACGCCACCAGAATTCAAATCTCCCTTTATGCTGGACGGTGGTATTGCGATCCAACAGCACAACGAAACCCAATGTCCGTCAAAAACTTAATTTTTCTTGCATTGTTGGCGTTCGTCCCCATTTCGATCTCCGCTGAAGTCTTCGAGTGGGGGGACACCTGGATTTTCATCACCGCCGCCTGTGCGATCGTTCCCCTGGCCGCCTGGATGGGAGCCGCCACCGAAGAACTAGCCGTTGTCGTCGGCCCCACTGTTGGCGGACTGCTCAACGCCACTTTCGGCAACGCCACCGAACTGATTATCGCCCTGATTGCCCTGAGAGCCGGATCGATCGAAGTGGTCAAAGCCAGCATCACCGGCTCGATTCTCGGAAACCTGCTCCTTGTCATGGGACTGTCCATGTTCCTCGGGGGTCTGCGGTACAAAGAACAAACCTTTCAATCGGTCATGGCTCGCTTGAACGCCTCCGCCATGAACCTCGCCACCGTCGCGATTTTGATTCCCACCGCCGTCGTCATCACCTCCAACGGCATTACAGAACCCACCATTCGCCAACTCTCCAGTGCTGTAGCAGTGGTTCTCATCGTCGTCTACGGACTGACCCTGCTATTTTCCATGAAAACCCACGCCTACCTCTGCGACGTGGGAGAAGCCGAACTCGAAACCCATTCTGGCGAAGCGGGAGAAAGACCCAATCCCTGGCTGTGGTCGGGGGTTTTACTGGTTTGTACCCTCGCCGTCGCGTACGAGTCCGAGTTACTGGTCGATTCCTTAGAACCCGCCACCGAAAGCCTGGGATTGACCGCATTGTTTACCGGGGCGATTCTCGTACCGATTATCGGGAACGCCGCCGAACACGCCACAGCCGTTACTGTGGCTATGAAGAACAAAATGGATCTCTCGATGACCGTGGCCATGGGATCGAGTTTGCAAATCGCCTTATTCGTCGCTCCCGTATTGGTTTTAGCGGGTTGGGTTTTCGGTCAACCGATGGATTTAAACTTTAACCCGTTCGAGTTAGTCGCCGTCGTCGTCGCTGTAGCTTTAGCAAATTCCGTCAGTTCCGACGGGCGATCGGATTGGTTAGAAGGGGTATTACTCATCGCTACTTACGCCGTCGTCGGCTTAGCGTTCTTCTATCACCCGGTTTAATGGCAGGTGATGAGATAATGATGAGATGAGGGGATGATGAGAATCGGTAGGGTGCCGTGACGCGGCGAGAAAATGCGATCGAATTCAGGTCAATGGTATTACCGCGTCACGCACCGCCCCAACCGGTTAATGACGAGATGAGAGGATGACGAGATAAGATTTCACGTCACTCTTCCCTTTTCCCTCTTCCCTGACTACGCTTCCCATCCCCAGATAACGCGGACGCCCCAGAAGATGATTAACAGGGCGATCGCCACGAAATCAGAGACGCGCAAGCGAGACTCGTGCCAGAGAACGCGATGGCGATCGGGACTGGTGAAACCGCGAACTTCCATCGCCGAGGAGATTTGCGCCGCCCTCAACAGTAGGTTTTCGAGCAAGCGTTCGGCGACGACGAGCCAGATTTTTGAGGTTCCGCGAAATCCCAGTTTTTTCCAGTTAATGGCGCGAGTTTGGATCGATCGCGAGAGGTTTTGAATTTCTTCTAAAACTAAGGGCAAAAAGCGCAAGGAGAGCGTGAGCGTCAAGGCGATTTCGGTCACGGGAAGATCGAACCAACGCAACGGTCGCATGAGGTCTTCTAACCCGTCGGTAATCGCTTCGGGTGACGTGGTCAATAAATAGAGGTTCGTGCTGTAAATCAGCGTAAACAGCAGCGTACTAATGCTAACGGCCAGATCGAGAGAATGGCGGGTAATCGCCAACGGCCCGCGATCGAACCATATATAACGATAGTCCGTCGGTTGCGGGAGTTCGGTTAAATCGGGAATTGTTGGAGTGGTAGCGGTATCTGTCGCGTCGTTGGCGTCTTCTTCCTCAACTCCCCAGCCAAAGGGATCGTACCAGGGATTGCGATCGGGTTCTTCGGGAACGATCGCCTCTTGTTGGGCGAACGCGAGTTCGTCGGCGGGGAGACGGGGTTGGTGGGTATCGGTGAGACTGTCTGGGGTGATCGCGCCGATGAGAAGCACCGTCAGACAGAAAAATATCAACCATCCCATCTGTTGTCGCCACACCCGTAAGGGAATTGCCGCTGCTAACGTGATGAAAATCAGGAATACTACGAGAGATATACGCCAAATCGGATTTGCTAAAAGTGGCGTGACGAGAAAACTCATCAACCAGACGAGTTTTACCCTGGCATCGAGGTGGTGCAGCCAGGTAACGGGTTTTTCCAGGTACAAGCCTAGGGGGAGAGAACGCAGTAAATCCATTCCGAAATTGTAGCCGATCGCCTAACCGTAAAGCTTTTTCAAAATTTGGGCTAACGCTGAATCCAAATCTTGCAATGCCTCGTCTAGACTACGGTATTGCGAGCGACCTTCCCAAGGCATTCTACCCATATCGAGAGCGCGAACGAACGAGGTCAAAGGACCGTCTGGGTCGTCGCCAAGCTGAATCCATCCGTCATGTTCTACGATCCAACGTTGAATATTGGAATATTTGCGATCGAATGTATCTACCATCTCAAGGAATACTCAGCCATTTCGTTTGAGTTCTCAGACTATTTTAACGGCTATTTTCTAAAAATCAAAAAAGCCCAGATTTTTTATGAATCTAGGCTTCGATTTCATACTGGATTTAGGTCAGAAGAAATGACAGAACGAACATATCGAAAACGACGGTCACCTACCGACTCATTTCCAACATTCGTTGAATCGGTTTCAGTGCCGCTTGTCGAACCTCTTCCGGCATCGTAATTTCCGGTTGGCGATACTTCATAGACAGATAGAGTTTTTCGAGAGTATTCAACCGCATATGGGGGCATTCATTGCAAGCACAATTTCCCGTTGGCGGTGCAGCAATAAACTCTTTTTGCGGCATCGCTTTCTGCATTTGGTGAATGATACCGGGTTCGGTAGCGACGACAAACGAGTCTTTTGCACTCTGTTTCGCGTATTTGAGTAACGCCGTTGTCGAACCGATGTAGTCCGCGTGACGCAACACGGGGGGTTCGCATTCCGGGTGTGCGATGACTTCCGCTTCGGGGTGTTCGACACGCAGTTGCACGATTTTCTTTTCCGAGAAGTTTTCGTGAACGATGCAGCTTCCGTCCCACAACAGTAAGTCGCGGCCGGTTTGTTCCATCACGTACCGCCCCAAGTTGCGATCGGGGGCGAAAATAATCGGCCGATCTTTGGGGATTTGGTTGACAATATCGACGGCGTTGGAACTGGTGCAAATGATATCGCTCATCGCCTTAATCGCCGCCGTGCAGTTGATGTAAGACACCACGAGGTGGTCGGGATGTGCGGCTTTAAATTGGGCGAACGCCTCTGGCGGACAGCTATCGGCCAAAGAACATCCCGCCGCGAGATCGGGGAGAATCACCAATTTATCGGGGTTGAGGATTTTCGCCGTTTCCGCCATAAAGTGAACCCCCGCAAAGACGATAACGTCCGCGTTGGTGTCGGCGGCTTGACGAGACAACCCGAGAGAATCTCCGATGTAGTCGGCGATGTCTTGGATGTCAGGGTCTTGGTAATAGTGGGCGAGGACAACAGCGTTGAGGTCGCGTTTGAGCGTGGCGATCGCCTCGAACAGATCCTCGGGAAGGTCTGAAACGCGGGTAGTTTGAGGAGAACGTGCAGTGGTAAACACAGTGGCAGCGATATCGTCTTCTTAGATTTAACCTATGGTTAACTGAATTATAGTGGTTTTTACCAAAAATATCTGAAGAAGGGGAGAGGGGGAGAAGGGGAGAAGGGGAGAAGGGGAGAAGGGGAGAAGGGGAGAAGGGGAGAGGGGGAGAAGGGGAGAAGGGGAGAAGGGGAGACAAGAAATACCCTATGGAGTCGGTGCGTGACGAGTTGGCCGGTAAGACCGGATACTTTTCTGGTCTTTAGGTCACGCACCCTACGATTGCTGTTCCCAGATCCGCTGTTCCCTATCTTCACTGGTGACTGGTGACTGGTGACTGGTGACTGTAAAAGCTGAGTTCATCCCGATCTGAAAGCTCTCCTGTCTGGGACGGTTTTTCGGTATGATTCACAGGGAGCAGCTTCGCCTGCACTGGGATGCGTCTGACGTTCGGCCGACCACAGACCCCGACGTCAAGCATCGTTCAAAATTTAATTTTTGCGAGTTTTTACGCTCCGCTGTAGTGGGAGATATCGCAGGCGAACACCTGCGACGCCGTACCGTTAAAGTGGCGAGCGTTGCCGGACTCTGACGAAGCGACCCCCTGCCAGATACCGATTTGGCGAACGTTAATGGAGGACAGACCCCTGGCTACTACCGTCATCTTAATCCGTCACGGACAAAGTACGTACAATCTCGAAGGTCGCATTCAAGGACGCTGCGACAAGTCTGTTTTAACTGAACTCGGGCGGGAAACTGCCCGTCAAACTGGCCGCGCGTTGGCAGGAATCTCGTTCGATGCAGTCTATTGCAGTCCCCTGCAACGGGCGTCTCAAACGGCGGAGATTATCTGCCAAACGCTATCTGAAGATGGAAGTCTGACGCCGACGGTTTCCGATTTACTGCGAGAAGTGGATTTGCCGCTGTGGGAAGATCGGCGTCGGGACGAGGTGATGGAAACGTTTCCCGACGACTATCGCCTCTGGAAAGCTCGTCCCCACGAGTTCAAAATGGTCGTTCCTACTGAAGACGGCGGAACGCGAGACCATTTCCCGATTTTGTCGCTGCACGAACAGGCGAAGCAGTTTTGGGAGTTCGTGCTGTCGAAACACGCCGGTCAAACGGTGGCAGTGGTCGCCCACAATGGGATTAACCGCTGCTCGATTAGTACGGCGTTAGGGGTCGGTCCGCAAGACTATCAAGGGATTCAACAGTCGAACTGCGGTATTTCGATTTTCCGATTCTCGGGCGGTTTGAGCGATACAGTTCAGATGGAGTCGATGAACCAAATCGGCCATCTCAGTGAAGATCCGTTTCCCTCACCCCGCAAGCCCCATCGCGGCCCGAGGCTGTTGTTGGTACGTCACGGGGAAACGCAGTGGAACCGGGAATCGCGCTTTCAGGGTCAAATCGACGTTCCGCTCAATGAAAACGGTCGCGCCCAGGGGCGTCGGGTGGCTCAGTTGTTGAAGTCGGTGAAGTTAGACTTTGCGGTGACGAGTCCGATGTTGCGCCCCAAGGAAACGGCGGAGTTGATTTTGGAACACCATCCTGGGGTCGCGTTGACGACGAACGAGAACCTGCGAGAAATCGGTCATGGTCTCTGGGAAGGGAAGCTGGAATCTGAGATTCGAGGGGAATACGGCGAGTTACTCGAGCGCTGGAAGACGCAACCGGAAACGGTACAGATGCCGGAAGGGGAGAATTTACAACAGGTTTGGGATCGGGCGAAGTTGGCGTGGGACGAAATCGTGAAAGCCTATGGGGAGAGCGATCGCCCGCTGACGGGAATCGTTGTCGCCCACGATGCGATTAATAAGGCGATTTTGGCCTCGCTGTTCGATTTGGGACCGGACCATTTCTGGAACTTCAAGCAAGGAAACGGGGCGGTCAGCGTTATCGACTATCCCCACGGTCCTGACGGAAAACCGGTTTTGCAAACCTCGAACGTCACGCTTCATTTGAACGAAAACGGCGAGTTGTTCGATCGCACTGCTGCTGGTGCGTTGTAGAACCGTCGTCTTGTTGGGACATCACTGTGAGGAGGGAAATGGCTGCAAAGGAAGTCTTGCGTCAGGTTCGCACGATCGATCCGCTCTCGAAGACCGATCGCGTGGCGGATGTTTGGCTCGATAACGGAACGATTCGCGCGATCGCCGATCGCTTGGACGACGATCTACCCGAGACGGAGGAAATTGACGCACGAGGTGCGATTCTCGGTCCGGGCTTGGTGGATTTATACGGTCGTACGGGCGAACCGGGATTTGAGGAGCGCGATACTCTGGAATCTTTGGCGAAATCGGCGATCGCGGGGGGCTATACCCGCGTGACGCTACTTCCGAAGACGGTTCCTCCCATCGATACCCCCGCAGGCGTCGCCCAGTTGTACTCGCGTTGGGAAAAACTGGGGTCGATCGCGCCTCGATGGAATCCCCCGCAGCTACAGGTGTGGGGGGCGTTGACGCAGAACCTCGAGGGCGATCGCATGGCGGAGTTAGGAGACTTGGCCGAGGCGGGCGTTGTCGGCTTTACGGACGGTTCCCCCCTGTCTAATCCGGTATTCGTGCGTCGGGTGTTGGAATACGGCCAGGGTTTGCGGCGTCCTCTGGCCTTTTATCCGTGCGATCGCCGTTTGGCCGGAGAAGGGGTCGCTCGAGAAGGGGGCGATGCTCTACGATTGGGACTCCCAGGACTTCCGGCGATGGCGGAAACGGCGGCGTTGACTGCTCTACTCGAGGCGGTGGCGGAATTCGATACCCCCGTTCACGTGATGCGGGTTTCGACCGCCCGCAGTGTGGAAATCGTCGCCGAGGCCAAACGCCGGGGACTTCCGGTCACGGCTAGCACCCCTTGGACGCATTTGATTTGGGATACGACGGATTTGGCGGAGTACGATACGAGTTTTCGCCTCGATCCCCCGTTGGGAACTCCTCGCGATCGCGCTGCTTTAGCTGAAGGGGTCAAGTCAGGAATTCTCGACGCGATCGCCATCGATCGCGCCCCCTATACCTACGAAGAAAAAACCGTAGCCTTTGCGGAAGCGCCAGCGGGTGCAATTGGGTTACAATATTCGTTTGTTCTGTTGTGGAACGAGTTGGTCGCCTCGGGTCGATGGACGCCGTTGGAACTCTGGCAAGCAACGAGTACGAACCCGGCGCACTGTTTGCAGCAGTCGCCGCCCACTTTAAGTTCAGGCGATCGTGCAGAGTTGTTGTTGTTCGATCCCAACACCCCTCAAAGCCTCTCGGCGCAAGCGCTCGAGTCGCGCTCCTCGAACGCTCCCGGTCTGGGAGTTCGTGTCAACGGGCGGGTGCTTCGGACTTGGTGTTAGCTAAGATGTGACAAACGATCGTATCGCAGCAGCGGTGGCGATCGCTCAATGTCACTCGTTCCCGTCGGAATCGGGCGATCGCTGGCTCTTTACAAAACTTTAACTTCGACGCGTCGAATTTTTGTCATTTTCCAGTTGGAAAACCCCTCTCGACTCTAACGAACTATTGTATTTGTTATAGTCTTGTTAAGAAATTTATAATTTTAAGAAATGTTCCAGATTCTCCCTAGGTATATCCGTAAAAATACTGATATAGTAGAAATGAGATCGTAGAAAGAAGTTTGCCAGACCCATTTCGAGAGACTGCATCTGACCGAATTGTTCGTTATCGTAGTGATGGAGCTGTTCGAGCGATGAAGACGTTCCTACAAATCACTAGCATGGTAATTCTGGCAGTGGGTGCCTGCACGATCTCCGGAGAGTCTGTTTTGGCTGCTGAGTCTTCCCCGACAGGTGACGTATTGCTTCCTCGGGAACTCTCGGAATACGAGCCAGACGTCGAACCGGGTGTTCCCACTGGACCGGGAAGCGGCAGCCGCTGTTACGAATGACACCTCTTTCAACCCGTTCGAGCGATTTTCGCCCCGATCGCTCGAATGAAGGGAAGAGTGTGAAAAATTACATTGCCAAGCATCGGTCAAAATACTCTCGATTATCACCTTCAAAGTCTAAAAACCCCCCAAAACTTCCAAAAACCCCGATCCAACCCAAACGGTATTGAATCACGCTGTTTCGCTGCGATCTGTTGTTTGAGTTACATTTTGCCCGAGATCGTCTTCGAGAATGGAACTGCACCAGAGTCGATCGCCGCGTCCGAGAGTATGAACGCGCCACTGCGGATCGCTGTGAGGAAAATCGCTGCGGTAGTGACCGCCTCGGCTTTCAGTGCGAAACGCAGCACTTTTGAGAATTAATTCGGCAATATCGAGGAGGTTGCGCGTTTCCCCCCAAGCTAGGAGCGACGAGCTATCGCCGTCAGCACCGATATCGGCCGTGCGACCTCGAACGAGGGCGTTTATCTGTCGCGAAAGGGACGAGGCGGCGAATTCTGCTTTCCAAGCCGCGATGCGATCGAGGGCAAATTCCAGCGTGCGCGCGTCGCGAGAAATCCCCGCACTCTGCCACACCAATCGAGGTAAATCGTGACGTAACTGTTCGATCGCCCCTCGCGCGCCGCTGAGGTCGATCGCGTCGTGCTGCGTCGCGGGGGGAGTGTCTGCGATCGCCGTCTCGAGCAGTTCCAAATGTCCCAACTGCGCCCCGAACACGATACATTCGAGCAAAGAATTACTCGCCAGTCGGTTCGCGCCGTGAACGCCCGTGCTGGCAGTTTCGCCGACAGCGTACAGTCCCTCGATCGACGTGCGCCCCTGTAAATCCGTGGCGATTCCCCCCATCCAATAGTGCGCGGCCGGCGCCACGGGAACCGGTTCGGAAAAGACATCGACGCCCCACTGACGACACACCCGCACGATATTCGGAAACCGTTTGCGAATCCGTTCCTCGGGAATCGAGCGAAAATCGAGCCAGACGTGGGCCTCGGCGGGATCGAGACCCGTACTGCGAAGGTAGTTAAAAATCGAACGGCTGACCACATCGCGGGGGGCTAACTCCCCTTCGGGATGGTAATCGAACGCGAAACGGCGACCTTCAGCATCGACGAGATGCGCCCCTTCCCCTCGCACGGCTTCGCTAATTAAAAACCGAGGCGCACCGGGTTTCATCAACGCCGTGGGGTGAAACTGGAAAAATTCTAAATCGCGCACGATCGCCCCAGCCCGCCAGGCCAAGGCCACCCCGTCCCCCGTACTGACTGAAGGATTGGTGGTTTTGGCGAACACCCGGCCGCCGCCCCCCGTGGCCAAAACGACCGCCCGAGCTTTGACCCAGCAAATTTCACCGCGATACAGCACGCCAACCCCCTGACAGCGTCCCGTTTCGTCGAGCCACAGGTCGAGAACGAACGCCCGAGAGATGGGGGTAATGTTGGGGCGTCGGGCGACTTGTCGTCCCAGGGTACTGACGACGGCGCGTCCGGTGGTGTCGGCGGCGTGGAGAACGCGACGGCGGGAGTGAGCGGCTTCGAGGGTCAAGGCCAGCCGGTCGTCTTGGCGGTCGAAGGAAACGCCCAATTCGACGAGCGATCGAATACAGTCGGGCGCTCGTTCGGCTAGAAACTCCACGGCCGGTTTGTCGCACAGTCCAGCTCCCGCCTTGAGGGTGTCTTCAATGTGGAGTTTGGGGGAATCGTCCTCCGCTACGGCGGCCGCAATTCCGCCCTGGGCCCAATCGCTGGCGGAGAGTGGAATTTCGTCTTTTGTCAGCAAGCCGACGTTGAGGGAATCGGGCAAACACAAAGCGGCGTAGAGTCCCGCCGCTCCCGACCCCACCACGATCGCATCGAAGCTCGGCGGGAGTGTCGGGAGAGACTGAACCTCAAACGTCGGTGAACTCACAATAAAAATCGCCCCTTGTTCGATGTTTGACCTGAAGGAATTTGGATGCCGCTGGCAACCCTTGGAGACCGGCTGTCGTCGCAACCGATTTCTCTTTACCTCAGTGTACAAGGGGCGTTGGAAGTTTTAAACGTTTTCGCGATCGGGACGGAGATCGACGCGATCTCCCATCGTTTTTTAGTAAATCCCGTTGTTAATGCGATCGTCGCCTTCGATGAGGAAGGATTCGGGTTCGGTCACTGTGAACTTATCTAAGTTCGCTTGCAGAATTTCTTTCTGACGTTCGCTCAACCCCGGAATATCTAGCACGTCTTCGACGTTTTCGTAAGGAGCGTGTTCGATCACGAGCGTAGCGAGCGTGGGATACATCCCGCGATATTTGCGGAACGCCCGGAGGTTGGTGTTGTTGAGATCGAGTTTCTCTCCAAACTCCGTTTTGAGTTTGACGTCGAAGGAGTTTTTCAATGCTCCTCCTTCGTTGGCCATGGCAGGTTGAGGCAGTCCGACCCATCCCGCCAAACCGACGAGCAAGCAAACAACCGTTAACAGGCGCACCAGTCGTTTCATTAATTCAATCCCTCTCTCGATGATATGCAAGTTTTACCGTCAATAGTACCATTTTCCACGACATCTCTATCACGGCTCGTTCGATGGGGATCGCGCGAAATTCGTCCGATGCGTACTTTTCTCGTCGGGACGGTCAAACTTCGATTTCTTGATAGCTGACGCGCACGAAGGAATCGAGATCGTCGAAACTACCGGCGTAGGTGAGGGTGGGGCGATCGTAGCCTTTGAGGATGACGCGGTGTTCTTCAAACAGGTCTCGACTGGCTTTGATGGCGCTGAGATAGTGATAGGTCGTTTCGCCCAAGGCCACGTCTTTGTGGAGTTCTTTCGTGGCGGATTCTAAGCGAAAGGCTGCGTTGACGGTGTCTCCGAGGGCGGTGTAGTCGGGGCGATCGCCGGTTCCCGTATTCCCCACCATCGCGTATCCTGTATTGACCCCCGCACCGATCCGCAACGGGAACGGGAGGGGGTAGCGATCGCTGAGTTCCCGCGTCATGTGGTGCAGTTCTCCCAACGCTTGACAGATGCGGAGTACTTCTTCTTTACTGACGCCTTCCTGGCCGATTTCCGGGGCGCTGTGGAACCAAACCGCCATCACCGCATCGCCGATATATTTATCGACCCAACTTCCCGCTTCGCGGATGATATTTCCGGCCCGTCGAAACCAGGTTCCGATGATTTCTGAGAGCATTCGTTCGTCGAGCTGGCGGGTCAAGACGGTAAAGTCTCGAATATCGACCACCATGACTGAAATCAACCGCCGTACTGATAAAACCGCCGTGGCGCCGGAGTCTTCTGTATCGGTGTCGTCCGGGTCGGGGGCTGTTTTGGTGGGAGAATAGAACGTCAGTTCGGTTTGGCCGAGGGTGACGCGATCGCCGTTGTTGAGGCGTACGGGAACGCTGACCCGTCGTCCGTTGACGAACGTACCGTTGCGAGAACCGAGATCGATTAAGTAAAACTCACCCAAATCTGTTTGCTGAACCATGGCGTGAGCGCGGGACACCCATCGATCGGGGAGTGTAATCTGGTTGTCATCGCTGCGGCCGAACGTCCAGCAGTTATTTCCCGATAAGGGAAGGTAACGCGAGCCAGATTCGGTTCGCAGGATGAGATGGGGGGCAGATTTCCAGGTCACCACAGGCACTCTCTCTACGACAGGTTGACGGAACAGGGGGAGAGCTACGTCGCTTTGTATCTTTTTTATATTTTGTCGAATCTGCGCTCTTTTGGTTTCGCACGCAACCGATCGCGTCTTGGCGCGAGTTTGGCGACTCTAGCCTAACAGAAGGCGTGGTGGTTCGGACGCCAACGCACTCGACGCGAAGCTCGGCAATGGCGATCGCGTGTGAGATCTCTCAGACCTGTCTTCCCCGAACGACCTCTAACGCGAGGTTAACCCGCTCGGCTCGATACACCCTATCCCCATATTAAGCCGCTAGAGCAGCGAACCAAAACAGTGTATCTACGAAAATCGTACTCAGAACTGCGCCGGAAAACGCCCAACGGTGAAGGGAAGTGTTGGGGGATTTCCAAGCGGCACCTAGGGGTAAAATTCCCGATAAAAACAGCACGCTTCCCAAGACGATCGCGCAACCGATGCCCCACGGCGTTTGGACTTTGGCGATCGCAGCCTGGAAAATCGGCATGGCGAATTCTGCATCGACTTGCATCAACTGACGCCAGTGCGGCATCAGATCGACTAAATAAAAATATACATCAGTTACGACAGTTCCAAATAAGGAGCCGATGGCGAACCAACTTCCGACGAGCAGGCGTCGGCGACTGATGCACCACAGGGGTAGCGGTAGGGCGATAAATTCAACGGGAAGGTGGAGTAGCGGCTCCCAGCGCAACCAGCCCCAGTAAATGGCACCTGCCAGCCAACTTCCGGCGAAACCCAACAGTAAATCGCCCCACAGCCAGGTTTTTCGTCGCGAGAGCAATACGCCGCTCGATCCCACCCAAAACAGCGTCAGCACCACGCTTATCCACGGGAAGTTCCGCACGAGGGGCGCTTCGGCGAACACGGGAACGGACACGAGAAATACGGCGGCGGCGAAGACCTGCCACGCGGGTTCTGCCAGTACGTTCGACCCCGATCGCTGGTCTTCAGAGGGCTGCGATCGCTGTCGATAGAGGGTTGGATCGGTGAACGGATAGTAAAACAACGTAATTGTTAACATTTGCAAATTCTCCTCATCAACATAACATATCTCTCTTTGGCGGCGAGGCGTGGAGGGTGATGGGGGGGGGAGGAGACGAAGAGGAGGGTGGAAAATCAGACCCCGTTAAAACTGGTTGAGGTGAGGTTAAAATCGAACTCGAAATTTACTAAAAAATTCGAGACGATCCCCTCTGTCATTAATTCATAACAAACACCTTATAAATCCAACATTAATATTAAAAAATAACGAATAAACTGAAGGCTTAGCCTAAAATAAAACCATAGAAAATCTGCCTATCGAGTGACCAGTCAAGGTTAAGAATTATGGCTTACGTATGCGAACTCGGCGGCGATCGAAGGGTTTATCTCGACAACCGGGGAACGCAAACCGTCGTCACCACCGTCAGCAGCGGTGCGGGACAACAACAACAGTCGAGCAGCGGCTTTGAAACGGGAGCTTGGACGGCACCGCCGACGATGTATCGCACGCCGAACGGTGTCGTGCTGCACGTGCAAACCGAACGCGGCGATCGCACAATTCAAATCCAAGGGCAGCAAATGCAAAGTCAAACCGTTGCCTCGTCAGATCGCGAACGCATTCCCTTAAACGAAATCGACGAGATGCCCGCTGCCTCGAAACCGTCAATGGAACCCATGAAACCCATGGAACCCATGAAGCCAATGGAACCCATGAAACCCATGAAAATGGGAGATATGGAAATGAACGCCAATCCGATGGAAATGCGGATGGGGAACATGGAAATGAAAATGGGATCGTCGCCGTCGATGGGCGATCGCCCGGAAAATCAGCGGCGGTTCTGCACGCAATGCGGCGCCTCCGTGGGAGCGAGCGATCGCTTTTGTGGAAGTTGCGGCCATCGGCTGAGTTAGACGGCTGTGGTGGGTACGTCACACGAGAGCAGGCTGACGAGGGAGGCGATCGCGTCTCCAAAGGCTTCAGCGATCGATCGCCTGGGGGATTGGGTCGAAACACAGCTACAACGCCTCGGCGTAGAACTGACGATGGGGGGAGAACCCACGTTCGTCTCCGAAGACGATTTCGAGTCGCTCCAGTGGCGCACCGAAGCCCTCGGCGACGACAAACGCCACATCGCCGGACAGTTGTTGCAACGTCTGGCCAGACGGTTTGACAAGCCGGGAGGATTGCTGCACTACGGCCTGGGGAAACTCTATCCCGGCGAACGCGATCCTCGTTGGGCGTTGGGCTACTACTGGCGACAAGACGGCGTTGCCATATGGCGCGATCGCCGTTTGCTCTCCGAAGACGGCCAGTCCGACGGTTACGATCTCGACACCGCCACAGCATTTATCGAGTGTCTCGTCCGACATCTCGGCGTGTCCGAGCGCTGCATCTGTCCGGCTTACGAGGCCGACTCGTCCGAGAAAGCCGGATATGTTTTGCCGCTGTTACCCGTTTTTCACGGCGATCGCGTGTCCTGGTGTTCCTGTCGCTGGCAGGTTTCCCCCTCGAAGCATCCTACCCCGACCCTCACGCTGCTCGAGGGCAATTCACCGCTGGGGTTGCGCTTACCGTTACAAACCCTTCCCGAACCGACAAGATTCCTCGAAGAAGCCGTTCTTCCCCTCGGGGAAACCCTCGCCGTCGCCCCCACCCCCATCGAAGCCTCGGACAACAGTATTCGCATCGCCCTGTGCGTCGAAGTTCGCCAGGGAACGTTGTACGTGTTCGTCCCACCGTTGACGGGGGCGGCGTGTTTCCTCCACGCGATCGCGGCGATCGAAACCACGGCGGCCGAAACGGGGGTGAAAGTGGCGATCGAAGGCTATCCGCCGCCAGGAAACGCCCGAATCGCGGGATTTTGCATTACCCCCGATCCCGGTGTCATCGAAGCTAACGTTCACCCCGCCGCATCCTGGCGAGAATTGGTCGATCGCACGACCATTTTGTACGAAGAAGCACGACGCTGCGGCTTGGGAACCGAAAAGTTCGATCGCGACGGAAGACGACTGAGTACCGGCGGTGGCGCCCACATCACCCTCGGCGGAAAAACCACCCAGCACAGCCCCCTGTTACGCCGCCCCGATTTACTGCGGAGTTTCATTAGCTACTGGCAAAACCACCCCAGTCTCTCCTATCTCTTTTCCGGTCGGTTTGTCGGCCCCACCAGTCAGTCGCCCCGAGTTGACGAAGCGCGACACGAGAGTTTGTACGAGTTAGATCTGGCCTTTTCTCACCTCGAACGGGGGCGAAATTTGTCGCCGTGGGCGATCGATCGCCTGTTGCGAAACCTCCTGATCGACGTGACGGGGAACACCCACCGCACTGCTTTTTGCATCGATAAACTGTTTCCAGTCAAGAACCCGCGCCAACAGTTGGGGTTGCTGGAGTTGCGATCGATCGCCATGCCGCCGACCCGAGAAATGCGCCTGTTACAACTGTTGTTAGTGCGGGCGTTCGTTGCCTGGTTTTGGGAAACTCCCTACACCGAACCCCTAACGCGCTGGGGAACGACGCTACACGATCGCTTCATGTTGCCCCACTATCTCGAACTCGATTTTCGCGCGGTTCTCGACGACTTACAACAGGCTGGATATTCCTTCGAGTTAGATTGGTTCGCCCCGTTTTTCGAGTTTCGTTTTCCACAATACGGCGTGGTGCATCGGGACGGATTGACACTGGAGTTGCGCCACGCCATCGAACCCTGGAACGTTCTTGGGGAAGAAATGTCGAAATCGGGAACGGCGCGATACGTCGACGACACGATGGAACGGGTTCAGGTGAAGCTGTCTGGCGACGAACGACGGTTGAGGCACTACGCCGTCACCTGCAACGGCGATCGAGTACCTCTGGGACGGTCTGGAACGCCCGGCGAGTGGGTCGCAGGGGTGCGATTTCGTGCCAGAACCCACGAAACGCTGTTGCATCCGGCGATCGCCCCCCACGCCCCGCTGCATTTCGCCCTCGTGGAATCGGACACCCATACGGCGATCGCCGAGTGTATTTATTGTGTCGAACCGCCCGATCGCCCGTTGGATACGACGTTTCCTCAAAATGCAGAAGAGGCGCGATCGCGTTGCTGCGAGCGGTTTGTCGTACCCCGATCGCGATCGCACCCAGTCGATATCGTCGAGGCGTTACCGGATGCAGAATTTCCCCTCACTCTGGATTTGCGGCGTATCAGACCCTGAATCGTCGAGAAATCGAGGAAAGCGAACGTGCTAACATCGACCTGCAACCCCGCCCCACTGCGTCGCAGGCGATCGCTCGTCGAGTCGATGGCGATCGCATCCCCACGTTGCATCTACTTGCCAAACAGTCAACTCAATGCTCGAGTCTAAAATATGGCAACGGTTCGCCTAGAACGAATTACCCGTCAGTTTCAAAACGTTACCGCTGTTGAAGACATCACCTTCGAGGTTCCGGGGGGTGAATTTTGGGTATTGGTCGGGCCGTCTGGCTGTGGAAAATCGACCATTTTACGGACGATCGCCGGATTAGAACGGGCCACTTCAGGACATCTGTACATCGGCGAAACTTGCATCGATGGCGTTCCAGCACGACAGCGAGACGTGGCGATGGTGTTTCAAAATTACGCTCTGTATCCTCACATGACCGTGAAGGAGAACCTCTCGTTTGGCTTGCGAATGCGTCGCACCGACCCGAAAACGATCTGCGAGCGGATCGATCGCGCCGCTACCGCGCTTGATATCGCCCATTTACTCGATCGCAAACCCAAACAGCTCTCCGGGGGACAACAGCAGCGGGTGGCGTTAGGACGGGCGATCGTTCGCCAACCGCGCGCGTTTCTCCTCGACGAACCCCTCAGCAATCTCGACGCGCAACTGCGAGAGGAAACCCGCGCCCAGCTTAAAGAACTGCACCAGCAACTGAGGATTACCACGATTTACGTCACCCACGACCAAGTCGAAGCCATGACCCTGGCCGATCGCATCGTGATTCTCGATGGCGGTCGCATCCAACAAATCGGAACGCCCTTGGAGTTGTACGATCGCCCGGTCAACCGCATGGTGGCCACTTTTCTCGGAAGTCCCCCGACGAACCTGTTTTATGCCACTTACGACGGAGTGCAATTCGATCTCGAGGGGCAAAAACTGCCCGCATTTCCCCTCGACGACAGTTCGACGAACGCTTTACAGTCTTTTCAACAAGCCGGACGAGGGATCGAATTCGGAATTCGCCCGGAAGACGTAGAACTGGCCGATACCGAACGCGGACAGATTCAGGTCGAGGTGAGCATTGTCGAACCTCTCGGACGGGAAACGTTGGTGCGGGCGGCGATTCCCTCTCGAAGCGCGAAAACCCCGCCAATTTTAAACTTTCTGACATCGCCAGCGGTTCGTTTGACCCCAGGAGAACGCGTGTGGGTGAGGTTTCCGAGCGATCGCCTGCTCGCCTTCGACCCACAAACGGGAAAGGTTATCGAAAATTTTGGGTCTAAAACCCCGCCCCTTCGACTTAGCTCAGGGCAAGCCTTCTAGGGCGGCTTTACAGTACAATGGACGTGAATGGTTAAACTGGCTAACGAAACCCAAGTTAGTAAGTTTGCCTAAAACTCCAATTGAATTGGAATTTTGGCGGTGGGACACACCGTTACAGCCTGTGAAGCGAGTGTAAGACTTGAAGGATCTCGATCCGGAGAGCAACTGCGAAAAACTCGAGAGAGAAGGAAGCAGGAACCCAAATCGCGAGGTTTGGGAATCACCGTCCTTCCAGGGCGGTGAGGATGTCAACCGCTACCCCACTTCTCCTTCCCACGCTGGGGTTTTTTCCGAGAACCGAGTCTGATGCGAGAGCGCGATCGCGGCCATTTCTTCCGAAATCCGAATCTCAAACACGGGTTTGCCCCAGTCAGACAAGCCCCTCTATCCCCCCAACCATCCCCCCAACCATCCCCCAACCCCCCTTTGAAAGGGGGGCGAAGGGGGGATAGGGGGCTAAGGGGGGATGTGGTGAAGACTTCTTGAAACCTAGCTTATTGGAAAAGGATGGAGTATTGCCCGTCGCGATCGCGATATCTCTCCTTAAATTTAAGTTTCAATTTAGATCCAATTGGCGATCGCTTCGATATCTTAAAGAGTAATTTAGATACCGGCCCGAGATAGCGTTCCATTGAAGCCTTAGTGGTGCAGAAAAGTCCTGAAACCCTTGTTAGAAAAGATATCGCCGTATTAAAGGGTTGCCCGCAAAATCCCAGATCGGTAAATGGTTGCCGGAGATCCCCGGCATCTCCAAGATGCCGGGGATCTGGATTGAATTCAAATACATATTTGATGTAATTTGTCAATCCCAGATCTCGAAAAGTTTTCTGCACCACTGAACCATTGAAGCAGGCGGTGGATGTGAAGACCGTCGAAAATTGATAGACGAGTGGAGAATCGCGACAGATTTGAGCAAAATCGAACGTGATCGCCCTCAGAGCTTCCTGGAATCATTGTCGGTCGAGTTGAGGTTTGGTCTGAACTGCCCAGGTCGAAATACTTATTTAGCTTGCCCTCTTCTCGCCCAACCCTTTATGGCGTACCGAACGAAGGTACGTATGTATCGTGTTTCTCGTGAGTTCTGTGTTAAAGTCAGTCCTTTCGTGGTTGTTTTCCGAAAAAAATCGGACTTACGACTACACGGGTTTGTCCGCTGAGAGCGATTATATCTTCGAGCCGACTGAAGACGCTAACAGTGCTTATATTACGAGTACGAGAGATCTCCCTAAATCCGGCGATCTCCTCGTCCTTCCGGCACGAGACGGCCCGGTTTGCTATCGTATTCTACAACTCGATACCTATAACGATTCTCCCGACCTGTGGACGGCTCAACTCGAGCGAGTGACGGAAAGTTAACAGGGTGAGGAGTCGAGTCGCCTTCAATCGGTTTAGGACGGAGATAGAAAAGTTGTAAAAAGACCCGAAATAGGCAGTTTGCAATAATAGGCGTTCAAGACAGTTGAGATTTGAGCTTGTCTAACAGCGTCCCGTCTAACTTCACCGTAACTTCTAACCGTTGCGACTCGTCCCGCAATACCAATAATGCCTTTCCGTCTCCTGCGACGCAGTTCAACGCCGACGGCTTCACTTCTAGGGATTCGTAAACGATCGTGGGAACTGCTACCCGTAACACGACTTTAGGCTGAGATTTGGGATAGATGTAAAGCTGCTGTCGCGATTCGTCGAGTTCGAACTGACGGGCGGTAATATTATGCGTGTCCGTTTCCTCGGGTTTGCGCCAGTAAATCGTGATGCCCTTGAGTTCTGGGTCGGTCATCGCAAAGCGATCGTCGAATCGCTGCGGTTCCCAATCCAAATCGTCGCTGTTTCCGCCGTCGGGAAGCAAACGCTGCTGCCAAAGGATTTCTTTGCCCGCTAACTTACCCCACCAACGACGAATTGTCTCTAAATTATCGGAGTTATTGGGGCTATTGCTGCCGTATTGCCAAACGAGTTGGGATTCCATGAGAAGCTATCTCGCTCTGTGATGCCAATCGGTCATACAGCCAGTTTAACCGAGATGGGAAGAAGGGGAGCAAGGGAGAGAGGGAGAGGGGGAGAGGGGGAGAGGGGGAGAGGGGGAGAGAGGGAG
>NZ_KB235959.1:456244-457130 GCF_000332355.1 Baaleninema simplex PCC 7105 | reverse complement strand
TCTATTCTCTCAAACAATTGTCCCGTCTGGCTTCCGTCTACCTTGTCACCCTCTCAGGATGATGAGTCGCTCTTCAAGTCTGACTCAAGTGTCAGAGTGTATTGCCCAAGTCAACGGGGAAAAATTCACCAACGTACGTCAAAGACTAACAACAGTGGTACAAAGAAAAACGCCAAAGCTTACGGTCGTAAATATGCTGAGCTAGATGTAGCCAGTTGTTTCGCGCCGCTGCTGAAGTGGGTCTTAGAGCTATTAGGAGAGAGCGACGACCTGTTCCTGGCCTTAGATGCGACCCATATCGGTCAAAAATTTATACGTCTTGTCACTCAACGTACTCTATCGCGGCAGTGGCATTCCCGTGGCCTGGAAAATCGTGAAAGCTTCCCAGAAACACCCCTGGAACGCCCCTGTCGGCAAGACTTGCTCCGTCGCTTGAGCGGAGTGGTTCCCGAGTCGGTCAGGGTTTGGGTTTTGGCCGATCGAGGACTCTATGCTTGTTGGCTGTATGAGGAAATTGTGGCTCTGGGATGGCATCCTTTGTTACGTATTAACTCACAAGGCTATTACCAAGTGCGCTCGGGGGAAACTCTCGCCGACTGGCAACCTCTCGAGCAAGTGGTTCGAGTCGGTGAGAGTTTTAGCCAACCGGTAACGCTGCTTTCGCCAAAATTCTCTCGATTGTACCCTGTTAGCCCGATGGGACGAGGATTACAAAGACCCTTGGCTGTTGCTGAGTGACGCCTCACCTCAATCGGCTTCGGCTGCCTTTTATGGCTTTCGCTCTTGGACTGAAGCGGCTTATCGCGATCTCAAGAGTGATGGCTTTAATTGGCAACGCACCCGTTTGACTCATCCTCACCGGGCTGAGTGTCTTTGGCTGGCCAGT
>NZ_KB235959.1:420934-456144 GCF_000332355.1 Baaleninema simplex PCC 7105 | reverse complement strand
TTTCAAGGACTTCCCTTGAGTTGGGGACGCCACCGTACTTCTCCCTATCCTGGGGCTTCTTTGGCTTTCGATACCTCCTAAGTAAAAGTCATAGCCTTATCAGGAGAGAGGGAGAGGGGGAGAGAGGGAGAGGGGGAGCTTCTTCAGGGAAGAGGGAAGAGGGAAGAGGGAAGAGGGAAGAGCGGGAGAAACGGCTCACTGTTAACTGTCCTCACTGCTCACTGTTCACTGTTGACTGTTCACTGTAAAAGGGGAGAGTGGGAGAAAGCCTTTTTTGTCAATTATCAATTATCAATTATCAATGGATTTACCCATCGTTCACCATCGGGATTACGTCGCGCCGCTTCCCCCCAAACATCGTTTTCCGATGGCGAAATTCGGAGGACTGTTCGATCGCATTCTCGCTGACGGAATCGCCACCCCCGACCAAATTCACATCCCCCGTTTGGCGACGTTCGAGGAAATCGAGTGGGTTCACCAGCGGGACTACACCCGCGCCTATTGCGACGGAACTCTCGATCCCAAGGTGCAGCGACGCATCGGTTTACCAAAAATTTGGGTCTAAAGCCTCGCCCCCTTCGACTTGGCTCACTTCGACAAGCTCACTTCGACAAGCTCACTTCGACAAGCTCACTTCGACAAGCTCAGTGCAAGCAGTGCAAGCAGTGCAAGCAGTGCAAGCAGGGCAAGCAGTGCGAGCAGGGCAAGCCTTGCAGGGCGACTTGGCTATGATGTCAGAGAACTGGAACGGTATTTAACCAGTCTAAAAACCGAGCCTCTAATCGAGGCATCCGAACCTTGAAAACTAGAGTTAGCGGGTTCTGTTCGGGAAAGCTCGAACAGGTAAAAGCTCTAAGCAACACGGACATCTCACAGTGGCAAACTCGGTTCGCCACCCCTGTCCTCAAGTACAGAGAGTCAATTTTTCAGTAGATTATCAGGTACGGTAGGGCATACCGAAACCTCCTCTGTAATGGGGAAAACGTCTGGGGAGATAAATCCCTCTGGTACTTATTGGCAACAATGGGTAGTAAGGGTTGTCGCCGAACCAGAAATCTAGAACCGTGAGGTCTGGAGAATCCCCACGCCTTCAGGCTGGGGAGTATGTCAAAAACTTTGGCGCGATACCTCCCCGATGTCTTGTCTCGAGTCAAGCCGGATTTGGTGCTGTACGATGCTGGAGTCGATCCGCACATCGACGATCGCCTCGGAAAGCTCGCACTGACGGATACGGGAATTTTTCGGCGGGAAATGCAGGTGTTGAGTACTTGTGTCGGGGCGGGCTACCCGGTAGCTTGTGTCATCGGAGGCGGGTACAGTGTAGATACGAACGCCCTCACCTATCGCCACGGTTTGCTACATCGCGTTGCCAGCGACGTATTTCGACAGTATCGGTTGTGAGGCGATCGTACTATTTTGCACTGTCCGTCTTAGGTTTCCATGAGCGATTTCACCAACCGTTATTTCAAACGCTTTTCCTTTCGCGCCGTCGTTGCGATCGCCCTCAGCGTGTGGCTGTTCTGTTTCAACTTCAGCGCGATCGCCCGAGCCGACGACACCACCTCCGCCACGGAAAATAACACGACACTTCCTGAAGTTACTGTTCCCGATACGGTAGACTCGAATACGATTTCATCTGAAAAAGTCAGTCAGTTCGCCACAGCCTATTTACAAATTCTCGATTTACTCGATCGCCGAGGAAACGAGTTACAAGAAGCAGAAACCACCTCAGAACTCCAACGCGTCGAACGGGAACTCGAAGCCGAAATTATCGAATTAATCGATGAGGCCGGTTTGACGCCTCCAGAATATTTACAACTGCTCACCTTAGCGAACACGGATTCGGATTTCGGCGAACGGGTCGTCACTCAATTACAAGAGATCGCAACTTCACCCGAGGCCAGCAACCGTTAATACCAATCGATATCGAGTCGGAGACGCTCCCGACAGCCATCTAGAAGAGAGCCTCCGGGTTTGCGCGAACAGGGCGGCGATCGCGATAATGAGTAATTGACTACCGACAACCTGCCCGCTATGACCTCCGATCGCACCCCGCGAAGACGCCGCGAAAACGACTGGCGGCTCTTTTTACGTCTCGTTCCCTACGCCAAACGCAACCAGAAATTGCTCTGGGTGGCGTTCGCGTTGCTGGTTCCCCTGTCGTTGGCGGGTTCCGTTCAGCCGATCCTCGTCGGACAAACCATTTCCTTCATCCGCCAGGAACCGACGTACTTTTTCCTCGACGGAAAAACCTTTTCCGACGGAATTGCCATTCTCGTGGGATTGCTGTTTTTGACGATCGCGCTGCGAGCCGTTCTCGACAGCGTGCAAAGCTTTCTGGTGCAAGTCGTCGGACAACGCATGACGATGCAAATTCGTAACGATCTCTTCGATCGCGTCACGTCTCTGTCGTCGAGTTTCTTCGATCGCACCCCCGTCGGACGACTCATTACCCGTTTGACGAGCGATGTCGAAGCCCTCGGCGATGTCTTCTCCACCGGAGCGATCGGGATCGTCTCCGACTTAGCCACGATCTTGGTCATCGTCATCGTCATGTTTAGCGTACAGTGGCAGTTGGCGCTGCTGTTGGTGGCGATGTTGATTCCCGTATCGGCGGTGGTGATTTACTTCCAGCAGCAGTTTCGCCAAGCCAACTATCGCGCTCGCGAAGAACTCTCTCGCCTCAACTCGTCCCTACAAGAGAACATCGTCGGAATCAGCATCGTGCAACTGTTTCGACGAGAACGCTACAACGCCGAAGCCTTTCGCAGCATCAACCAACAGTACATCGAAGCCGTCGATCGCACCATCTTTCACGATTCCGCCGTCTCCGCTACCCTCGAATGGATTTCCCTGGTGGCGATCGCGGGGGTACTCTGGTTAGGGGGCGATCGCGTCATGGAAGGTCAGATGAACTTCGGTTTGCTGGCGTCCTTCATTCTCTTCGCACAACGGTTGTTCGATCCCCTGCGCCAGTTCGCCGACAAATTCACCTCCCTACAATCGGGATTTACCGCCGTCGAACGCATCAGCGACTTACTCGACGAACCCATCGACATTCAAGATCCCGAACGCCACGAAACCGTGTCGATCGCGCTAAGCACCGCTTCGGTGAACGCATCCGATATCAGCGGCGAAATTCGCTTCGAGAACGTTTGGTTCGGCTACAAACCCGACGAATATGTCATTCGCGATCTCAACTTCACCATTCGTCCCGGCGAAAAAGTGGCGTTAGTGGGGCCGACGGGAGCCGGAAAAAGTTCGATTATTCGCCTGTTGTGTCGGCTGTACGAACCCCAAAAAGGTCGTATCCTCGTCGATGGAATCGACATTCGCAACTTGCGCCAGTCCGAACTTCGCCAACACATCGGCGTGATTTTACAAGACGGATTCGTGTTCGCCGGAAACGTCAAGAGTAACATTACATTAGGCGAAACCTATCCGTTCGAGACGATTAAAGCCGCCGCCGAACAAACCAACGTCTCGCAGTTTATCGAACAACTCCCCCAAGGATACGATACGCGACTGCGAGAACGGGGAACCAACTTGTCCGGCGGACAGAAGCAACTGTTAGCCTTTGCGCGAGTGGCGATTCGCGATCCGAAGATTATGGTTCTCGACGAAGCCACGGCGAACTTAGACGTCAAAACCGAAGCCTGGATTCAACAAGCCCTCGATCGCCTTCTCGAAACCCGAACGGCGATCGTCATCGCCCACCGCCTCTCAACCATCCGCAACGTCGATCGCATTCTCGTCCTCAAACGCGGCCAACTCGTCGAATCGGGAAGTCACGAAGAACTTCTCGACTCCAACGGACTGTACGCCAGCCTGTACAAACTGCAATTACTCGGAAGCTAGTGAGGAGCAGTGTTTCAGTCACCCGTGAAGACAGGGAACCGGGAACGGGGAACCGGGAGCAGTCACCCGTGAAGACAGGAAACAGATAACTGTTTCTCCCCTTCTCCCCTTCTCCCCCTCTCCCCCTCTCCCCCTCTCCCCCTCTATGGATCTAATTCTCTGTCACACCACCGCCGACTTCGACAGCCTGGGCGCGGCTGTGGGACTGGCGCGGCTGCGTCCCGGTTCCCGTATCGTATTGACGGGGGGATGTCATCCGGGGGTGGAAGAATTCGTGCGGTTGCATCGCGACGAATACCCGCTGATCGAACGGCGATCGGTCAATCCCGATCGCATCCGTTCGATTACCGTCGTCGATACCCAATACCGCGATCGCCTCGGGAAAGCCGCTGACTGGTTCGATGCGCCCCACCTCCAAGAAATCGCCCTCTACGATCACCACCCCGTTACGAATTCCGACATTCCCGCCACCGTGCGCGAAATCGAACCCCTCGGTGCAGTCACCACCCTCGTCGCCGAAAAACTTCAAGAACGAGAGGTGAGTTTGACGGTTCACGAAGCCACGGTCATGGCGTTGGGAATTCACGTCGATAGCGGTTCGCTCACTTACGACCACAGTACCCCCCGAGATGCCTTGGCGTTAGCGTGGTTGATGAAACAAGGTGCCAGCGTTCCCGTCATCGCCGAGTATATCGAACCCGGTTTGTCCGATCCCTTACAAAACTTGCTGTCCGAGGCGTTGGATACCGTGGAAACCGAAACCGTCTGGGGTTACGATATCGCCTCAGTGATATTGCAGACACCGCACTACGTCCCCGGTTTGGCGGGGTTGGCGTCGCGCCTGCTGGAACTGACCGACACAGACGCGATCGTTCTGGTTCACGAATACGCCACCCACGGCGACGAGCCGAGAATTGCCGTCATCGGGCGATCGCGCGTTCCCGAAACCGATCTCAACCGTATTTTTCAACAGATCGGGGGTGGCGGTCACGCCAAAGCCGCCTCAGCACAACTGAGAAATGCCGACCCCAAGGAAGTCGTCAAAACACTACGGGAGGCGCTCGACCGACAAATTCCCCCACCGCCGACGGCTCGGGATATCATGTCGTCCCCCGTGCGGACGATTCGCCCCCAAACCACCATCGGCGAAGCCCATCGCATTCTGCTGCGTTACGGCCATTCCGGTCTGTCCGTGGTGAACGAAGATGATACTCTCGTCGGCGTCATTTCCCGACGGGATCTCGATATCGCCCTGCACCACGGCTTTAACCACGCCCCCGTCAAGGGATACATGACCACTCACCTGAAAACCATCGAACCGAATACCTTACTCCCCGACATTGAGTCGTTGATGGTGACATACGATATCGGACGCCTTCCCGTCCTCGAAAATGGGGAGTTGGTGGGAATCGTTACCCGAACCGACGTTTTGCGGGAGTTGCATCAAGACAGTACCAAACTCTGCCCCCTTCACGCGTCAGAACGACGCGGTTTCGAGATAGGGGGAAAGGACAACGGCCGTTTTCTCCTCCAACGGGAATCGGATTTACTGGAGATCGTGCGATCGAGCGTGTCCGAACCCTTGTGGACGTTACTCAGCCAAGCCGCCGAAGCCGCAGAGGAGCGGGGTTGGCATTTGTATCTCGTCGGCGGTGCGGTTCGCGATTTGCTGTTGGCGATTCAAACGGCGAACTCGGGAGACATTCCCCCAGACGAGTTACAAGTCGATTTAACGGATATCGATTTAGTCGTCGATGGTTTCCATCGTTCGGCTACGGTTGGCGCGGGGGTCGAACTGGCGAAGGTGCTGCAAAACAGCCATTCTGCCGCCCGTTTGGACGTTCACGGGCAGTTTCAAACGGCGGCGTTGCTGTGGCACAAAGACCCGGTGTTCGATTCTTTATGGGTGGATATTGCCACGGCGAGGACGGAATTTTATCCCTATCCGGCGGCGAACCCGGAAGTCGAAGCCAGTTCGATTCGCCAAGATCTCTACCGCCGCGATTTTACGATAAACGCTTTGGCGTTGCGGTTAACTCGTCCCCATCGCGGTAAGTTATTCGATTTTTTTGGGGGACTGTTGGATTTGCAAGACGGCTTGGTGCGGGTGTTGCATCCCAACAGTTTTATCGAAGATCCGACGCGGATTTATCGTGCGGTGCGCTTTGCGGTGCGGTTGGGGTTCGACATCGAAGAACAGACTGAGGGTTATATTCGCCACGCTCTCGACTGTGGTGTGTACGATCGCTCTCGTCTTCACGAGAATTCTCCTAAAGTTCCCAGCGATCGCCTTCCGGCGTTGCAAACCCGCTTGAAAAACGAGTTGAAATACCTCTTGCAAGCGCCCTATTGGAAACCCGCCTTGCGAAAAATCGACGAGTTGCGAGCGTTGCAGTGTATTTATCCCGGTTTGGCGTTGACCCGTCAGATGTGGTGGCAAGTTCGCTTGGTCGATCGCTGGTTACATCGGTTTCGCGATATTGGCGATCGCAAACCCGTCCCTTCTCCCCCTCACTGGCAAATCCTTTTAGAAGTCATTTTGTCTCACGTTCGCCCCGACCGACGCGGTACGGTGGCGCGACACCTGCAACTTCCCGAAGACAGCATTCAAAGGTTAGAAAAGCTAGCATCCGTTCGAGAAGACATCCTGCGCCGATTGTCCGTCGCTCGCCAGCCGAGCGATGTGGTACGGGCGTTGCGGCAGTACGACTGGCCCAGTGCCATGTTGGTGGCTTTGTCGAGTCCGAGGGAGGTTCGCCGTCAGATCTGGCGATATTTAGTCGAATGGTCTCAGGTGAAGCCGATTCTCAACGGTCGCGATTTGAAACGGTTGGGTTACAAGCCCGGACCGCAGTTTAAAGCCATGCTCGACGATTTGCTGGCGGCAACTCTCGACGATACCTTTGCCCGAGATGGAGCGAGTCGCGAAGAGCAAAAAGCCCGAGCTGAAGTCTTCCTCGCTCGAGAATACCCACTCGTTCGAGACAGCGGGACGAAGGAAGCGTGACTTTCGGATCGATCGTTCGTTTTTTTCGATCCCGTTGCCGAGGGATGAAATACTGTGGAAAATACGGAGAGTCGCGCGGACAAAAGTTCGGAAAATACGGAGAATTGCCACGCAGAACAGTTCTTCGCTTCCGTTAATCTTCATAAAAACTCGCCGATCGATAGTTTTTTTTTAAAGTTTTCATGAATTTTCCTCCGCAGTCTTACTGAATAATTCAGTAATTGTCTAGTATATTGGTAAGGCGATCGGCTTGCAGGATCTGGAAATCTACTGGCTCGTTCGACGTTATAAGACTTAACGGTGTGTATCTACACCAATCCTGCAACGATTCTCGCGATCTACCCCCAGGCCGAAAGATCCCTCGGCAAATCTATCGAGAGACATTTTTTAGTGCATCTGCCTTCGTAAGACAACCACAGCGGCCGCGTCGAACTCCTGTCGTTGGTGTGAGTCTTTCATGTTTTGAGACGAGCTACTTTCGCTGAGAAAGTAGCTCGGTTCCAGCGTGCTGGGGTCTGTTCGCCGCCAGCTTTCCACGCTTGCCCGAGACCGATAATGATGCACTCCCGTTTGACCCACCCGGTCGTTTCCCCGTTAAAGCGGCTGGTTCTCGTCGATGCGAACGTCGAAGGTACATCGGCGTTGATTGCCGGACTCGTTCCCGGTAGCGAAGCGATCGTTCTCGATCCTCTCCAAGACGGAATCGTTCAGATTACCGAAGTTTTACAGCGCTACCACAATCTCACCGAACTCCACATTGTCAGCCACGGTCGGCCCGGTGCGATCGCCTTGGGAATCGCCCAGCTCGACGAAAATACCCTCGGTCAGTACGGTTCGCAAATCGCCCGGTGGCGTCGTGCCTTGCGTCCAGACGGCGAAGTTCTCGTGTACGGCTGTTGCGTGGCGGCCGGTACAGAAGGTCGGCGATTTCTCGATCGCGTACAGCGGCTGATGCAAGTCCCCGTCAGTGCCTCCGAAACAGTTATCGGCGGGGGAAAACCCTGGAATCTCGACGTTTGTATCGGTATCCGACGAGCGGCGATCGCCTTTCGCGAAGACGTCGTCGTCGCCTATACCGGCATCCTGGGATGCGTTCCCAATCTCGTGTACGGCGTCGATAACAACAACGATATCCGCATTCTCAACCTCGAAGACGGAACCTCAACCGTTGTCGGTAGCACCCACTTTCCCACCTGGAGTTTAGCGAGATCTCACGACCCCAACGATCCCAACGACCCCGGTAACTTGTACTATATCGGTCTCGAAGCCGACGGTACCGCCAAGGTGGCCTATTGGAACCCCACCGATCCCGATCCGGCCAACGTTACACCGCTGTCCCAAACCACAGGCGTCTCGACCGGTAACTTTGGCTTCAGTAAAATGGCACAATCGAGCGATCGCACCATCTATGCGATGGCCTCGCCGACGACCACACTTTACACCATCGATCCGACGACCGGAGAAGCCACGTCCCTCGGTCGCATTCAAGGCGGCAGTCCCGAGTTTACCAACGGTGGCGGAGATCTCGCCTTCGATCCGAACAATCCGAACCGGCTTTATATTTCCGTCGCCGGACGAGATGCCGGACAAGATATCTATCGGCTCTACACGATCGATGTCAACGATCTCAAAACCGATCCCAACACCGGCTCTCCCTTTTTTGACGCGACCTTTATCGGCGATACGGGACTTCCGAAAACTCAGGCGGGTTCGTTAGCCTTCGGCGAAGACGGCAACCTCTACACGACCGTTCGCGAAGAAACCCCCAACGATCCCAACGATAACGAATTCAAACTGTATCGCCTCGATCCTACCAACGCCCGAGCCACTTACGTCGCCGATATCGAAGGCGAAGTCGCATTTTCCGACTTTGCCTCTCTCCCCACGCCGACACCCGAAATCGATCTCGTCGCCACGAAAACCGACGGAACCACCAGCGTCAACGTCGACGATACCCTGACCTACACCATTACCGTAACCAATCAATCTTCGGGAGACGGTCCGTCTTGTACGGGTCGAGGTATTCGCATTGTCGATAACGTTCCCGCCAGCTTGACGAACGTAACGTGGAGCGCTGCAATTACTCAGGGAACTGGAAGTTTTCCCACCCCCGCCGATCGCTCGGGAACGGGCAACGCGATCGATGTCACGGTCGATCTCGAGGGAAACTCTCAAGTCACCTACACTATCACGGCCACTGTAACCGACGCGGCCGTGGGAACCCTAGCCAACACCGTTACCGTCCTGCCGCCAGACGGCGTCAACCTCACCTCTCCCACACCCGGCGCCGATCCGCCCGATAGCTTGCAAGTCACAGACGACGATACCCAAGTGACGGGGGGATCCCCCGATCCGGTCGAAGTCGATTTGAGCGTGACCAAAACCGATGGGGTTACAGATGCCCCAGCTGGCTCGCAAGTCGTCTACACCATTGAAGTTCTCAACAATAGCAATGTAGACGCTCCCGATGTCAGCGTCGTCGACGACCTCCCCGATACCCTCATCGACGTATCTTGGACGAGCGAAAGCAGCGACGGGACGACGGACGGCGGTATTGGCGATATCGACGAGGTGGTAAACGTTCCCGCCAACGGTTCCGTCGTGTTTACCGTCACGGGTTACATCGATCCCAACGCGTCTGTCGGGTCGTTTTTAGGCAATACCGCGACGATCGCTCCTCCCGATTCGATTACCGACCCCGACCCGAGCGATAACGAATCCACGGACGACGATACCCAAATCACCGACCCCGAAACGGACTTGCGGGTTACGAAAACTGACGGACAAACCACCGTTGCTCCCGGCGATACCATCGCTTACACCATTGAAGTGACCAACGATGGACCGTCGCTGCTAGAAGAATTCGTTCTTGAAGATGACCTTCCCAGCGAACTCGTTGCCGCTTCCGTCGAATTCGACACCAACGGTAGCGGCAGTTACGACCCCACGTCCGGCGAGTGGACGGGATTAAGCCTCAAACCCGGCGAAACGGTGACGTTAACGGTTACCGGAGAGATCGACGACAGTTTGACGGTCGATCCGAACGACCCTCTAACCGTCACGAATACCGTCACGGTAGAAGTTCCTTCGGCGGTGACAGAACTCGACGAGAGCAACAACACCGCGACTGACAACAATACGGTGCTGGTGGAAACAACGCCAGAAACCGATTTAGTGGTGTCTAAAACGGACGGAAAACAACAAGTTCGGGCGGGTGACGCTCTGACGTACATCATCGAAGTCCAAAATTTGGGCGATGCCGTTCTCAACCAGGTGAACCTGACGGAAAATTTACCGTCAGAATTGCTCGATCCGGTGTTTTCCCCCAGTGAGGGAACGTACAACCCCACAACTGGGGCTTGGACGGGGTTAGATTTAGAACCCAACGACACGATCGCTCTGGAAGTGAGCGGAACGGTCGATGTGAATGCCTCGGGAACGTTAGTCAATACGGTTCGCGTTGCGCCGCCGCTGGGGGTTGTGGAAACCGACGAGAGCGATAACGAGGCGAGCGATCGCACGATCGTTTTGGCACAATCGCCACCACCGAACCCCAATCCCGATCCGCAACCCGACCCCGATCCGCAACCCGACCCCGATCCGCAACCCGACCCCGATCCGCAACCCGACCCCGACATCGGTATGCCCGGATCGGAAGTCGAGGAAATACCGTCTTGCTGTCCTCCGGCACCGATCGCTCCCAGTCTCGATATTATGACGGCGTTTGTGGTGTCCGTTCCGGTGACAACACCAGAGGAGACGATGCCGCAAGTGGCGACTCGACGCATCGGCACGTCGGACAACGACAGTTTTGTCGGTGGAGATAACGCCGAAGAACTGCGAGGAATGGACGGTGACGATATTATCCGAGGGGAAGGCGGCGATGATTTTATCGTCGGCGGACTCGGTCGAAGTGTTTCTGTCGGAGACGATCGCGATCGCGACTGGCTGGCGGGAAACGAAGGAAACGACCTTCTCAACGGCAGCGAGGGAAACGATACGATCCACGGGGGTAAAGACGACGACCTAATTTGGGGCGGCAAAGACGACGACCTGATTTGGGGCGATCGCGGCCACGATCGGTTACACGGCGATTTCGGCGACGACACCATCGCCGGAGACGAACGCGATCCCGATGCCTCGGCCGATCCCGGTCGCGATCGGATCGAAGGCGGCGACGGGGCAGACGTTCTGTTCGGCAACGCCAACGCCGACACCGTGATGGGTGGCAACGGTGAAGATGTCATTTACGGCGGACGAGACGGCGACTGGATTTCGGGAGAAGCGGGCAAAGACATCCAAATCGGCGATCGCGGCGACGATAGCTTAGTAGGCAGCCTCGATCGACACACCGCCGACCCCGACGACGGCGACGAAAGTTTCGGCAACCAAGGCGAAGATGTTATCGCCGGAAGTGGCGGCAGCGATACCGTCTATGCCGGACAGGACGACGATCGCGCCTACGGCGGTCACGGCAACGATGTCCTTTGGGGCGATCGCGGTAGCGATACCATCATGGGGGAAGCAGGAGACGATCGCATCAGCGGGCGATCGCTCGACCCGAACGTTGACGATACCGACGGACGCGATCGACTCGACGGCGGCGACGGTAACGATATCTTGTTCGGGAACGAAGCCGAAGACACCCTCAGCGGTGACACCGGAAACGATACCCTCTTCGGCGGACGAGACAACGATTTACTCGACGGCGGCGACGGCGACGACAACCTTCGAGGCGACCTCGGCGACGACGCGATCGTGGGGGGAACGGGAGACGACACCCTCACCGGAGGCAGTGGACTCGTCGATTTACCGGATTCCAGCGGACGCGATCTCGCCTTTGGCGGCGACGGCAACGATATCTTATCCGGCAACGAAGCCGACGACTCTTTAGTCGGAGGCGAGGGAGACGACATCGCCTACGGCGGAAAAGACGACGATATCCTCTGGGGAAATGGAGGGAACGACCTGTTATACGGCGACATCGGCAACGACTCCCTCTGTGGCGAAGAGGGAGACGATACCCTTATCGGGGCGAACGTCAGTTTGAGTCGTACGGAAGACGGCGACGATATGATGTGCGGCGGTGCTGGAAACGACCTGGTTTTGGGCAACCAAGGCAACGATTTCGTCGGTGGCGGCGAGGGTGACGATACTCTCTTCGGCGGCGAGGGTGACGACACCTTGATGGGATGGGACGGCGACGACGTGTTGAGCGGCGATCGCGGGGGCGATCGCTTAGAAGGAGGAGACGGACGCGATCGCTTCGTGTTGTCTGCCAACAGCGACGGCGTTACCGTGGTCGATTTCGCGATCGATGCCGATTTACTCGTGTTGGGCGAGGGGTTATCCTTCGAGGAACTTAGACTCGTCGATGAGGGAGACGACACCGGCCTCGATTGGAACGGACAACGTCTAGCTACTTTAACCGGGGTGAGGGCGATCGAGGTTGGAATCGAACAGTTTCAGATTTAATCGCCTTGTAAAGTACCTCTACAGCCGTGGCAATGCTAGCGGTTGCGAGATTTCGGACGCCATCCCCAAACATGATTTTTCTAAAAATCACAAAATGCAAATTTTGTCAAGTCTGCTTTTTGGAAATTTTTATGCTTTTAAGCGTAAAAACAGCATTTAAGTCGCGGTTTTTTCTTCATTTTCCTTATCTTCCTCAGCCAAAGCTTCGATATGAGCTAAAAGCGTTCTCATCCGCATCCGGGGAATATAAGGCCAACCGCCTTTGAGCTCAATTTCTCGCAAGCAAGCATAAAGAGACTGGCGGGTTTTGGGCAAAGCTGGTTGAAACTGTTCCTCGCAAATGTCGCGATGCAACCGTTCGAGCAAGCGTAACAACTCCAGCAAAGCTTTAGCATCGCCGTCACACTGTTGGGCGATCGCTCGGACTCGTTCGGAAACGGCCTGAAGTTGCGGGTTATCTGTATTGAAGTGGTTGTCCGAATTCCCCATCGTCGATCGTCTTGCCTCCCAACACTCGAGATGATAATAGCCGATTATCCGATCGCGCGAGGGCGTCCCCCAAAATTTCGTCCGCTGAGGACGGCAATTTCACCTCCGACGCGACCACAAGCGCAAGATACAATACTAAAGATAATGCGAAAAAATTGTGACGAGCCGTCTGTCGGTCGCCGACCGCAGCGCCACACAAATTCTTACAATAAAACCGTAGCCGGAGGAGCATCAATTCCGGTTGTAGACCGAAACACGACGAGGAGACAACAAAAGCATCATGGGAAGAGTCGTCGGCATTGACCTGGGGACAACCAATTCAGTAGTCGCCGTGATGGAAGGCGGAAAACCCGTCGTCATCGCGAACTCAGAAGGAATGCGGACTACCCCTTCCGTGGTGGGGTTCAGCAAAGACGGCGAGCGTTTGGTGGGACAACTGGCGCGGCGACAAACCGTCCTCAACCCACAAAATACCTTTTACGGCATCAAGCGGTACGTCGGGCGCAAGTACACCGAACTCGACCCGATTTCTAAGCGCGTCCCCTACACGATTCGTCGGGACGAGTTCGGCAACGTGAAAGTCGCCTGTCCCCGTCTGAAACGGGATTTCGCCCCGGAAGAACTGTCGGCGACGATCCTGCGAAAACTGGCCGACGAAGCTAGTCGTTACCTCGGGGAAGAAGTGACGGGGGCGGTGATTACCGTTCCGGCTTATTTCAACGACTCCCAACGCCAAGCGACGCGCGATGCCGGACGGATTGCCGGGTTGGAAGTCAAACGGATTCTCAACGAACCGACGGCGGCGTCGTTAGCGTACGGTTTCGATCGCGCCGAGAGCGAAACGATTTTGGTGTTCGACCTCGGCGGCGGTACGTTTGACGTGTCGGTGTTGGAAGTGGGCGACGGCGTGTTTGAAGTCAAAGCCACCAGCGGCGACACGCAACTCGGGGGTAACGATTTCGATAAAAAAATCGTCGATTGGCTGGCCGAACAATTTTTAGAAGCCGAAAACATCGACCTGCGGCGCGATCGCCAAGCCCTACAACGGCTGACAGAAGCGGCCGAAAAAGCCAAAGTCGAACTCAGCGGCGTGGGCGTCACCGACATCAACCTCCCCTTCATCACCGCCACAGAAGAAGGTCCCAAACACATCGAAACTCGCTTGACGCGAGGGGAGTTCGAGAGTCGCTGCGGGGATTTAATGCGCCGCTTGCGCCTCCCGGTGAAGCAGGCGGTTCTCGACGCGGGACTGCACCCCCGTCAAATCGACGAAGTGGTGTTAGTGGGCGGTTCGACGCGAATGCCCATGGTACAGGATCTCGTCCGCAACATGATTCGCAAGGAACCGAACCAAAACGTCAACCCCGACGAAGTGGTGGCGGTGGGGGCGGCGATTCAAGCGGCTATCTTAGAAGGGGACGTTCCCGACGTGCTGCTACTCGACGTGACGCCGCTGTCGGTGGGGTTAGAAACCATCGGCGGCGTGATGAAGAAGTTGATTCCTCGCAATACGACGATTCCCGTGCGGCGATCGGATATTTTTTCGACCTCGGAAAACAATCAAAGTCAAGTGGAGATTCACATCGTCCAGGGGGAACGGGAAATGGCCGGCGACAACAAATCCCTCGGACGGTTCAAGCTGACGGGGATTCCTCCCGCACCGCGCGGCGTTCCACAAATTCAAGTATCCTTCGACATCGACGCCAACGGCATTTTACAAGTGAGCGCCCTCGATCGCGCCACCGGACGGGAGCAAAGCATTACCATTCAAGGGGCGTCTACCCTCAACGAAGTGGAAATCCAAAACGCCATCCGTCAAGCCGAGAAGTTCGCCGAAACCGATCGCCTGCGTCGGGAAAAGGTCGATCGCCGCAACCGCGCCGAAACCCTAGCAGCCCGCGCCGAACGAGAATTGCGATCGATCGCCTTCGACTTCGGATTGTCTTTCGCCCAAGGTCCGAGACGGCGAATCGAAGCCCTCGTACGAGAACTGCGGGACAGCCTCGCCCGCAACGACGATCGCGGTCTCGACATGGCCTCGGCCAGCCTCCAAGACGCGCTTTACGAACTCAATCGGGAAGTGTCAGAATACTCCCTCGATGGCGACGGCGACGGGATTTTCGAGAACATTCGGCGTACCTTCGTCGGAGAAGACGATCCCAACTACGGCTTAGAACAACGGCGGCCGCCCCGTCCTCCCCGCAATCGCACCTCCCGCATCGCGCGAACCAACGCTTACGATGAAGATTGGGGGGACGACGAAGATTGGTTCTAATTCAGTCGCCAGTCACCAGTCACCAGTCACCAGTGAAGACAGGGAACAGGGAACGGGGAACGGGGAACAGTCACCAGTCACCAGTGAAGACAGGGAACAGGGAACGGGGAACGGGGAACAGTCACCAGTCACCAGTGAAGACAGGGAGCGGGGAACAGTTAGTAGTTTCTCCTCCTCTCCCCCTCTCCCCGGCTCCCCCTCTCCCCCTCTCCCCCTCTCCCCCCTCTCCCCGGCTCCCCCTCTCCCCCTCTCCCCCTCTCGTTTTCCGTAATCAGGCGATATGCAAAACTTCCGAGACTACTACAAAATACTGGGAGTTCCCCGAGACGCTTCAACTGAAGATATCAAGCGATCGTACCGACGCCTCGCCCGGAAGTACCACCCCGATCTCAATCCCGGCGATAAGTCTGCTGAAGAACGGTTTAAGGATATCGGTGAAGCCTACAATATCCTCTCCGATCCTGAAAAACGACAGCAGTACGACCAGTTCAGTCGCTTTCTGTCTCAGAAGAAGACGAGACGCAAACCCGCTCGCGCGACGCGTAACGGCACGGCGACGGCGGAACCTCAGTTCGAGCAGTACGCAGATTTCAACAGCTTTCTCGACGACCTGCTCAACCGTCGCGCCAATCGTGCCACAGCCCGCACGGAAGCGCCGCCACCACCGGGGACGCGGGTACGGGTCGATTCTCGAGATGCTTTTCGTCGGCGCACCACGAAGACGGCGTATACGGTATCTCGTCCGACGCCGCGCGATATCGAAGCCCGTTTGACGTTACCGCTCGAAAAAGCGTATACGGGAGGGCGAGAACGCATTCGCCTCGAAGACGGGCGATCGCTCGAGGTGAATATGCCACCGGGGATGGTGAGCGGCCAGCGCGTTCGTTTGAAAGGTCAAGGGGAACACGGCGGCGATTTGTATCTCAAAATTACGGTGGCACCTCACGGATTTTTCCGAACCGAAGGGAGCGAGATCGTCTGTCAGTTACCTGTAACGCCTTCCGAAGCGGTACTGGGGGCGTCGGTCGAAGTTCCGACCCTAGACGGTTTGGTGAGGATGACGTTACCGCCTGGGGTCAAATCCGGGCAGCGGTTGCGGTTGTCGGGTAAGGGCTATCCGACGCGTGGGGGAAAACGGGGCGATCAGTTGGTAGAAATTCAAATTGTCGTGCCGAAAGAGATCGACGCTGCCGAGCGGGAACTCTATGAAAAATTAAGGCAGTTGGAAAGCTTTAATCCCCGTCGAGATTTGGTCGGTTAGTTCGTTATGTTTTGGCGATCGCTCGAGGTTTGTGGTCGGCGATACTCGATCGGCAATTTTAGCGATCGCTCGTTCGTGTTTGCTAGTTTGAAAGTTCGCCAGAAAAAGCAAAAAAAGCATCAGATGTTACAGCATCTGATGCTAAAACTCCTGAACGATTCGAGGAAAAAACTTCAGCTCGATTTGAGGTACATCAGGGAAGGAAAAGAGGATTCGTTGCGAGTAAAGCGTAGCAGCAAGTCGATCGTTTCCTGTTTGACCCATCCCATTAAGACAGCGACTTCACCGAACCGCAAACCGACGTGTTGTTGAGCGAGTAGAATTTCGTCGATTTGGTGTTCGTCGAGTAGAGCTGCCGATTTGAGGTAGTGGCCGATCGGAGACTGCGACGGCAGTTCTGAGAGTGCGGGCAGTTGTTCGGCGAAGAAATCAACTGTTTCTTGCTTGAGCCAACCGCGCATGGCGAGAATTTCACCGAAACGTAGGTCGGGATGTTCGCGAGATTGAGCTTCGAGAACGGCTTTGACCTGTTCGGGAGAAATCAAGCCCGCTTCGAGTAACAGGCGTCCGATGCGACGGGCGCGCAATTCGTCTTCGCGGAATTTGTCGCGAGGCTGGAGGTACGATCGCACGCGGTTGAAGGCTTTGCGCCCGTAGTGTGTCGCTAGCTGTCGTCCGGCCAACCACAAGAACGGCGGAATCGTTTCGGCGTAGCGACGCCACAGGCGACGCGGTTCTTGAACGAGACGGTAGAGCCACTCGAACCCCGCCTCGCGCATCCACAGGGGCGCGTGTCGGTGCAGCCCAGCGTAGACGGGGAAGACGCCGCCGACACCGATCGCAACCGCACGCAACCGATCGCGGTGGACGTCGATCCAGTTTTCCTGTTTGGGACAGCCGAGAGAGAGAAATACGATACCAGCACCGCTGCGTTCGATGCGATCGACGAGTTCTTCGTCTTCTTCGGGGGTCAGGGGACGGAACGGTAAGGGTTCCATACCTGCGATTTCTAAGTCGGGATACTCGCGATCGAGCCGCTGTTTCATGCGATCGAGAATCGCTTGGTGAGATCCCAAGAAATACACGCTGACGCCGTATTTCGGGGCTTGCTGGCACAAACTATAGAGAACGTCCATACCGGCCACTCGGTCTTGACCGGACGCGCCGAGCAAGCGAAGCATCCATACTAAGGGCATTCCGTCGGGGGTAACGAGGTCGGAGCGTTCTAAAACCTTAGCGAAGGACGGGTTCGAGTGTGCTTCTACGAGCATATGGACGTTAGCCACGCAGACCGTACGACGTTCTCGATGACTGGCCCAAGAGAGTATCACTTGCATCTGCCGTTCGAAACTCAGTGCCGAAACCGGCGATCCCACAATTCGTTTTCTGGGGATGCAGTTTTGAGGAACGGGTAGGGAAAGTACCTTTGCCATTGTTCGCACCTAACTGGTTAAAAATACTGAGAGAGTGCGACTCTGAATTACAAGCGCCTCTCGATACCCAATTCACCCGAGCGGTATTACCCTCCCTCGTGCGAAGCGAGCCGTTTCGCACGAATCGATCGAAAGGCCGGAGCGGGTGTCGAACCACACGCTCTCACACACGATACAAAATCGGGAAAGAAGCCTCGAGACGAGGCTTACAATCGTGTTTTTCGTTCGCTGCGCGAGCCGTTAACTCAAGCCTCTCAAGCTGACATGAAACCGTCAAGTATCTACGCAAGCTCTTTGCAGAAACTTTATCGCTGTCTACGTGTTTCTACGAATTCTTTACCGAAAGTTTAACTTGGCGCACTCATCGTTATGCTTACGCAATCTTACAGAAAGATTCCGGAGGGTTCTTGGGGACGTCGGGGCGATCGCTCGGTGTGATAGGGTAAAGTTTTGTTTTCGAGACCCTGCTCTGAGAGTTCAGTGACGAACCCGATTCTCAAACGCGGACAAGGCTGGCGCTTGGGCTACCGTCCCGATGCCGTTTCTCCCTCAGACGACAAAACGACAATTTTTGTTGCCCTCGTCGGTGCGGACGATTGGGCGTTCGAGTTGACCGAAGCGGAATTTTCAGACTTCCGACGGTTGCTCGTACGACTCGACAAAACTATGCAAGCCGCCGCCGCCGAACTCTCGGACGAAGAACGCCTCGCCTGCGAGGTCGAAAGTCAGTGGTTGTGGATGGAAGCCGAAGGATTTCCCCAGGCTTACCGGATTCGGCTGATCCTCAATACCGGCCGGGGCTGTGAGGGAGAATGGCCTCCCGATGCCGTTCGAGAACTTCTCGACGCCGCCCAAAGCCTCCACGTATTTTAACGGGGTTTAAATCCTTCAGACACTGGGAGACTCGCCGAGCGAGGGTAAAATTTGGTAGGTAGCGTCAAATCTCGACGTTTCGCATTGTGTCTGTTGGAGGCGATCTGTTGGAAACGCACCCGTTGGACTCTCGCCCGACCGAACGACGCCGCCCCCCAAGCGTCTGGGTGGGGCGAACGGCCTCGATCTCGATCTTGGCAATGTTGGGAGGGTTCGGAGTTTGCTTCGGGAACACGGGCGAGGTGCGATCGCAAATCGTTCCCGCTGACGACGGCACTCAAACCCGCATCATCCTTGACGGCGACACCATTCGCATCGAAGGGGGACAGCACTCTGCTGACGGCGAAAACCTCTTTCACAGCTTCGAGGCTTTCGGACTCGATCGCAGCCAAACCGCCGACTTTCGATCGCAGCCCCAAATTCGTAACGTCTTGGGGCGCGTTTCGGGAGGCAGTCCCTCTTTTATCGATGGGCTGCTGCAAGTGACGGGGGGCAACTCCAACTTGTTCCTGCTCAATCCGGCGGGAATCGTCTTCGGTCCGAACGCTCGCCTCAACGTTCCCGCCTCTTTCGTCGTCAGTACCGCCGACGCTCTCGGCTTCGAGTCCGGTTGGTTCGAGGTCTTTTCCAGTAACGACACCGCCGCCCTCGTCGGAACTCCAAACGCCTTTCGCTTCGATACCGCTCGACCGGCTTCGATTATCAATACGGCCGACCTCGCGGTTTCGCCGGGGTTTCAACTGGGGTTACTCGGCGGAACGGTCGTCAATACGGGAGAACTCGACGCCCCCGACGGCGGAATTATCGTCACGGCGGTTGCGGGAACGAATCGGGTGCGGTTGAGCGTTCCGGGGAATTTGCTGAGTTTGGAACTGCTTCCGTCTTCGCCGGGTTCGCCGGGTTCGTCGGGGGAAATCGTGACGTTACCGGAACGGTTAACGGGGGGAAACGCCACCCACGCCAGCCAACTGTCGGTTACGTCCGACGGCCGAGTCGTGTTGTCGGGGTCTGACTTGCCGATCGAAACGGGGGATGTGGCGATCGCCAGTCCCCCGTCCGACGCCATCGCCCTGCAAACTCGCGAGGTGTTAATTCAAGCGACGAACGATATTGTCTTGACGGAAACCCGCCTCGAAAGTTCGGGTTCGACTCGCCTTCTGGCTGGCGATACCGTTGTGGTTCGCGACAGCCTCGCCCGTCCGGTTTCGGTTCGGGCGGGGGCGAATTTATGGATTCAAGGCGATCGCGCGATCGACATTCTCGCCCTCAACCATCCCCTCGTCCCGTTCGTCAGTGGCGGATCTCTCACCCTCGCCAGCGATGGCATTATCTCCGGCGACGCTCGCTTTTTCAGCGGCGGCGGTTTTGCAATTTTGGATACGACGTTGCAACCGGGACGCTTCGTCAGTCTCTACGACCCCATTATCCGAGCGGCGGGCGATGTCTTTTTCGGCGACTATACGGGAGTGTCGCTGAAAATTGAGGCGCAGGGTGCAATTGTGGGCGGGACGGTGACGATTACCGGGCCGGATACGATGCTGACGGTTCCCGATCCCGATTTCGAGATTCTGACCGGCAGTCCGGCGTTAATTTTACGGGCTGACGCGGCCGTGCTGACAGATACTCCGACGATTCCACCGGATGCGTCGGTGGGAAATACGCAAGTGACCACGCCCGGTATTTCTGCTTTTTCGGGAATCAGCCTCGATCGCGCGATCGTTCCCGGCGGTCCGGCGATTTTTGAGGCGTCGGGAAATATCGTCGTCGATGGCGTGGTCACGGAAGGGGGCGCGATCGCTCTGACGAGTCGCGAGGGGGCGATCGAAATTCCGGGAACGCTCGATGCGAGTTTATCGAGTGGGACGGGCGGCGAGATTTCAGTGGTGGCCAATGGGGAGGTAGCTGTCGGCGAAATTCTCTCGACGGGGTCGCAAGGGGGCGGCGACGTGACGGTGGAAAGTTTGTCGGGAACGTTCGTCGGTGGGGCGATCGATACGTCGTCTAGCGATGGGTTCGGGGGAGATGTGGCGGTTCTCGTGGCGGAAGATTTGCTGCGAAATGCGGCGATCGCGACGGAAGGCCGTCTCGGGGGAGGCAGTATTGCTCTCGAGAGTCAAAACGGCAGGGTGACGCTCGATTCCCTCGGGGGAAGTGCGGCACTTAACGCCAGTTCGAGCGATGGGTTCGGGGGAGACGTGACGGTGGCGGCCGCCGACGATTTGCTCTTGGGAGCAGCAATTTTGGCAACGGGACGGGACGGCGGCGGTTCGGTGGCGATCGCCAGTTCGCGCAATTTAACTGCAACGGCGATCGAGACGAGTTCGAGTGCAGGGACGGGTGGCGATGTTGCGATTTCGTCGAATTTAGATGCTGCGGTCGATACGGTGACGACTCGCGGGGCGATCGCGGGGGGGGCGGTGTCGGTTACCGTCGGTCAGGGCGAGTTCGTTGGGGCTGCGGTGACGACGAATTCACTCGCTGGAACGGGAGGCGATATCCTTTTCGATGTTGCTAACGGAATGACAGTTGAGGGTATGGACGCCAGCGGTTTACTCAGCGGCGGTTCGGTGACTGTTAACGCCGCGCCAGGGGGATTTGAGGGCATTTTTGTCGATACGAGTTCTGAGGGCGGTACGGGGGGCAATATTCGCTTCGATTTGGCGTTCGGGTTGGAGATGGGGGATATCGACGCCAGCGGCCAACTCGGTGGCGGTTCGGTGGCGATCGCCAGTCAAGGGGGTTTGACCGCCGAACGCATTTTGACGTCGAGTCTTCAGGGAAGTGGGGGAAACGTGGTTTTGTCGGGAGTCGCCGATGTGGAACTGGCGGCGATCGACGCGCAAGGCGGAACGAGTGGTGGTGCGATCGATATTAACGCCGGGCAGTTTTTACGGGTTGAGGATGGGTTTTTCGATCGCAACGGCGTTTTTGCCAGTATTTCAGCGGCGGGAGGAACGGAACCGGGATCGGTTTTAATTTTCCACGGTGGAGAAGCGATCGGCGTGCCGTTCATCGTCGGGGATGCGGGACAAAACGGGACGCAAGGGGCGATTACGACGGGAATCGAATCGCCCGATCGCACGATTTTTCCGGTGACGGTGATTCCCGGTTCGGAAATTCGCGAGACGATTCAAATTAATCCCGATCCGACGCCGACGCCAGTTCCCACCCCGACGCCGACACCCATTCCTACGCCGACGCCAGTTCCGACCCCGACGCCAGTTCCGACACCCCTTCCCACGCCGACGCCAGTTCCGACACCCCTTCCCACGCCGACACCAGTTCCGACACCCCTTCCCACGCCGACACCGGTTCCGACACCCCTTCCCACGCCGACACCGGTTCCGACTCCGTTCCCGACTCCGGTTCCCGAAGAATTTCCGCGAGAAACCTCCCGTCGAGTCGTGACGGATTTGCAGGGACGATCGCCGGTAGAGTTAAGAGATCGAATTCCTTTACCGGAAGCGCGATCGCGCTTCCCACAACGAGGCGGTCGTGCGATCGCTCCAGACTTCACTCGCGTCGAGATTTTCCAACGTTTGGCGATCGGCGATTGGGATACTGCCGTACCTCTGATCGAAACGCTGTTTGTGGGGGAGTTTGCGGAGTATTTAAATCTCGAGGACGCGCCAGCGTTACCTTCGCTTCCCGAATTTCAAGATCGCTTGCAAGGTTTGGCGGAGGAAACGGGAAATATGCCGACGGTGTTGTACGTTCTGCAACGGGGCGATCGCCTAGATTTGTTAGTCGTTCCGATCGAGGGAGAGGCAATCTATCGGTCGGTGGCACTTCCGTCTCCCGATGCGGTGGAAACGGTGAAGCTTCAACTCCTCAATGGGGCGATCGACCCTCGATTGCGCCGTCGCGAGGCATACCGCGAACCGGCCGAGCAACTTTACGACTGGATCGTCGCTCCGATTTTACCGGAGTTGGAACGGTTGGAAACTGATACGCTATTGTTTGCTCTCGATCGCGGGTTGCGAGGTATTCCCGTGGCGGCGTTGTTCGACGGCGATCGCTTTTTAGTCGAACGGTTTGCATTGGGGTTAATTCCCAGCGTGAACCTCGTCGATACTCGCTATCGCGATATTCGCGGCGAGGAAGTGTTGGCGATGGGGGCTTCGACTTTCGAGTCTCAAGTTCCACTCCCGGCGGTACCGTTGGAAGTGCAAATCATCACGGATATTTTCTCAGGACGGGCGTTTCTCAACGACCAGTTTACGTTGGACAACTTACAAGCTCAACGCGATGTTCGTCCGGTTCCGATCGTTCATTTGGCCACTCACGGCGAGTTTGTCGGGCCGGAACTGGAAAATTCTTATATTCAGTTGTGGGATACGCGGTTGGGACTCGATAGCGTTCGCCGCCTCCACTGGAACGATCCGCCGGTGGAATTGGTCGTGTTGAGTGCCTGTCGTACGGCGATCGGTAGTGAAGAGGCGGAATTGGGATTTGCGGGGTTCGCGGTGAAATCGGGGGCGAAAACGGCGTTGGCGAGTTTGTGGTACGTCAGCGATATTGGAACGCTGGCGTTGATGAGCGAATTTTACTATCAGTTGAAAACAGCACCGATTAAGGCTGAAGCGTTGCGTCGAGCGCAGGTCGCTCTGGTGCGGGGAGCGGTTCGCATCGAAAATGGAGAGTTGGTGTATTCGGGGGGAACGATTCCGCTGCCAACGGAGTTGAGATCGCGCGATCGCACTCTGGAAAGTCCCTATTTTTGGGCGGCGTTTACGGCGATCGGGAGTCCTTGGTAATCGATCTTTGTTAAGGGGATAGCATCTGAAACGAAAGGTCTGCTTTTTTGAAATTACAAATATTGAATAAAAAATCAATAATATAGCCGAACGAACCCTTATAAACTCTATTTTCAGTATCTCCTAAATCGAGAAAAAAGTCAAGACGGCGATCGCGCCGCTGCGAGACCATTTTAAATCCGAATTTTGGAACGACATCGAAGGATTGAATTTATCGAGAGACGCGACGACAATCTCTCTAATTCGAGACGTTCGCGAGAGAAAAACTTCCCCCCTCGAACGAGCGGCGAGGGGATCTGTTTTCAACCGAGTCAAACCCAGAGTTTTGGGAAACCCGTTAAAACCTCTCCGTGTCCTCTGTGTCTCTGTGGTGAAAACTCTGTTCTCAAATTTCTCCCGAACCCCAATCTACGGTATAGTCTGAAGCGATCGCTTACGAATCGCCCCGCATGGAATCTCCAAACAACCGAATTATCGTTCCTCTCGACGTACCCGATGAAGCCAGCGCCCTCGCCACACTCGATCGCCTTCCCGAAGTCACCTTTTGGAAAGTCGGACTGGAACTGTTCGTCAGCGTCGGCCCCAAAATTTTGCAACATCTCAAAGACCGAAACAAACGAATTTTTCTCGACTTAAAATTTCACGACATTCCCAACACGATGGCGGGGGCTTGTCGGTCGGCCGCTCGTTACGGTGTCGATTTACTGACACTACACGCTACGGCGGGGCGTCAGGCATTACAAGCCGCCAGTGAAGCCGTTTTGGAAGGGGCGAAAGCGGCGAACGTCGAACCGCCAAAAACTCTAGCAATTACGCTTTTAACGAGTTTGAACTCTCGAGATTTGGCTTTCGATTTAAAAGTCCCCGTCGAACTTCCCGAATACACCCTCAACATGGCAATGTTAGCCAAGGAATCGGGAATTTCGGGGGCAGTATGTTCCCCTCGCGAAGTCGAACCGTTACGACGGGTTTGTGGAACGGGGTTTCTTTTAGTTTGTCCTGGGGTTCGTCCGACTTGGGCGGCGACGGGAGACCAACAACGAGTCACGACGCCGAAAGATGCCGTTTCTGCTGGGGCGGACTATTTGGTTATCGGTCGTCCGATTACCGCTTCGGACGATCCCTCGGGAGCGTTTGCGAGGATTTGCGAGGAATTAGTGGTTTAACCGCCAGATGTAACCTGCGACGCGGCCGGAAAATCTGGTGATATCACCGCGTCAACACCGTAAAATCAACTGTTGGCGATGGACGCGATCGAGCTGGAGTTCGACGCCGGAAACTCGTTCGAGGAGTTCGACGACTTGACTCGGACGCAGGAGAGTACCGTCGTTGCGACAGCTTCCGACGACGCGCACCACGGCTTCCTCGGAACTGCGAAGTTCGATGATGTCTAACTCGAACAGCCGTTCGCGAAGGTCGATCTTCTTGATTTTGCCGGATTTGGTAGTGTGTTCGCTCCAGATTTCAGTGCGATCGAGGATTTCTTTGACCCAGCGATACCAATCGCCGCAGCCCTCGCGACAACGAACGCTCAGGAAATATTCGGCGCGATCGAGGACTCGCGTGGCGGCCTTTCCGTCGGTGGGAACGACTTCGACGCGGTAGATGGGGATCTCGTTGGATAACTGTTCGGACAGTCGGGTTTGGAAGTCCGCCGCGTCCATGTCTTCAGTGAGGTCGAATTCGACGATTTCGCCGCTGCTGGTTGCCCCTAACTGTAAGGCGTTGGCGGGGGAAATGCGGGGCATGGGATGGTAGCCCCCGGTAAAGGACATGGGTAAAGCAGCCCGTCGTGCGGCGCGATCGAGCAGTTTGGCAAAGTCTAAATGTCCGATGAGTGCCATCGACCCCAGTTTTCCCATCCACACGCGCATCCGCTGTACTCGCTGTGAGTTGGGTTTGAAATGTCCTTCAAATTCGGGAATCGGCGGCGGTGGAACGACGATGTTATGACCGAAATCGGGGGTGCAGACGCCGCAGTGGGAACAGCCATCGTAGGCGCAATCGGGAACGGTGGCGGCTTCTAAGGCTCGTTGTAAGTCCTGTTTGAGCCAGGTTTTATCGATTCCGGTGTTGAGGTAATCCCAGGGAAGCGGGGCGTCGAAGGCGTTTCGGTCTTCGATGGCGGTGTCGGAATCGCTTTTGAAAACGTTCCATTCGCCGTTTTCGACTTGGCGATATTTCCAAGTCAACCCGGATTCGTCGATCGCATTTTCCCAGGCTTGAAAGGCGCGATCGAGACTTTCCCACCAGGAATCCATCCCCGCCCCGAGTTCCCAGGCGCGACGCACCACGGACGACAAACGGCGATCGCCCCGTCCGACGAAATCTTCCATCGCGGAAATTCGCACGTCCGTAAAGTTGGCTTTCACGCCCCGCATCCGACGGAATTCTTGGCGCAACATATCCTGTTTGCGTAAAAATTCCGCTGTGGAAACGGAATGCCACTGGAAGGGCGTGTGGGGTTTGGGCGTAAAGTTAGAAATGGTTAAGTTGATGCTGAGGCGTTTGCGACCTTGGGCGCGACATTCCTGTTGTAACCAGTGCACGGTTTCGGCAATTCCCAGCACGTCGGCGTCGGTTTCGCCGGGAAGCCCGATCATGAAGTACAGTTTGACTTTATCCCATCCCTGTTCGTAAGCGGTTTTGACACCTCGCAACAGTTCTTCGTTGGTGAGTCCTTTGTTGATGATGTCCCGCAACCGCTGGGTTCCGGCTTCTGGGGCGAAGGTCAAACCGGATTGGCGCGTTCCGCCGATGATGTTGGCGATATTTTCGTCGAAGCGATCGACCCGTTGGCTGGGGAGGGATAGGGAGATATTTTCGTTTTTCAGGCGGTTTTTCACTTCGACTCCCACCGCTGGAAGCGACAGGTAATCGGAACAACTTAAGGACAGCAGAGAAAATTCGTTGTATCCCGTCGCCCGCATTCCTTTTTCGATGGTATCGACCACTTGGTTGGGATCGACATCTCGGGCGGGACGAGTTAGCATTCCCGGTTGACAGAAGCGACAGCCTCGGGTGCAGCCGCGACGGATTTCTACGGTGAGGCGATCGTGAACGGTTTCGACCAACGGGACTAAACCGATGGAATAGGCGGGAATCGGGGTCGCTACGCGGCGTAAAATCCGTTCGGGAACGTCGGGACGGTTGGGACGCACCGAACCGTCTTCTTCCATGTCGTAGAACATGGGAACGTAGACGCCGGGAACTTGGGCTAAATCCAGCAGTAATTCTTCGCGGCTGAGTCCGTCCCGTTTTCCTTCTTCGATGACGAAGCCGATTTCGGGAAGGAGTTCTTCTCCGTCTCCGAGGGCGACGAAATCGAAAAAGTCCGCGTAGGGTTCTGGGTTGGAGGTAGCGGTTTGTCCTCCGGCGAAAATGAGGGGGTCTTCCATTCCGCGATCGCGCCGTTCTTTCCAAGTGAGGGGAATTCCAGCTAAATCGAGCATTTCGAGGATGTTCGTCGCCCCGAGTTCGTAGCTGAGGCTAAAGCCGAGAATGTCGAAATCCGTCAACGCCCGCTGGGATTCGACGGCGAAGAGGGGGATTTGTTCGTCCCGCAGTTTTTTCGCCAAGTCTGGGGCGGGGAGATAGGCGCGATCGCACAGTTGATGGGGTTGGGCGTTGAGAATGCTGTAGAGGATGATATGTCCGAGGTTCGACGCCCCGACTTCGTACACTTCCGGGTACGTCAACACCCAACGCACCTCTGCATCGTTCCAGGGTTTGCGAACCGCCCCGAGTTCGTTTCCTAAATAGCGGGCTGGGCGCGAGATTTCTGGGGTTAGTAGCTTATCTACGGCAACCGCTACCATGAAAATTTCTCCTGTGTGGTCTGCACGCGATCGACTCTCTCGATCGAGTCTGTTACGACAGATCTGAAATAAACGTCCGGTTTTTTACTATAACTGATTTACGTGGGGGAGTTGGATCGCCGTTGCTAGGATAGAACTACTGCGAAAAGGAGGTTCGACGATGCCATCACCGTTTCCGGGGATGAATCCTTATCTCGAACATCCCGATTTTTGGGTTGATTTTCACAATCGCTTAGTTGTGGCGTTAGCCGATGCTCTCGTTCCTCCCTTGCTTCCAAAATATTTCGTCGATATCAAGAGGCGAATTTACGAAATTTCGGATTTGGATTGGGTGCTTTTTGGAGAAGCTGAGGCGGCGGTTCCAGACTCCCAAAATTCGAGAACTCCATCTAACGAATCCGTTACGATCGCGGAAAGGGCAACCGATCGCCCCTATCGAGTCACGCTTCCGGTATTAGAAGAAGTTCGCGAAAGTTACTTGGAAGTGCGAGATGCAGTGACAAAAGAAGTCGTGACAGCGATCGAACTCTTATCTCCAACCAACAAACGGGGCGAAGGACGACAAAAATACTTACAAAAACGCCAGAAAGTTTTAGGCAGTCAAACGAATTTTATCGAAATCGATTTGTTACGAGGTGGCGAACCGATGCCGATTTTAGAACGCTCGTTCGCAACCCCCTATCGCATTTTGGTCAGTCGCGCTAAAACTCGCCCAACGGCAGACTTGTACGCTTTCGGATTGAGCGATCGCATCCCGGTTTTTCCGCTTCCGCTACGACCGGAAGATAAAGAGCCGGAAATCGACTTACAAAGTTTGTTACATCAAGTGTGCGATCGCGCCGGATACGAGTATTTCTTAAACTACACCGAACTCGAACTATTTCCAACTTTATCAGAAGCAGAATTCGACTCAATAAAATCCGTTCTCAATTAAACCTCTCTGTGTCCTCTGTGTCTCTGTGGTGAATCGTTCCCTATCAGAAGCAGAATTGGACTCAATAAAATCCGTTCTCAATTAAACCTCTCTGTGTCCTCTGTGTCTCTGTGGTGAATCGTTCCCTCGAGCAAAAGCCCCCACCTTAAAGATGAGGGCAAATAAACTTACAACAACTTCAGTCAACTTTTCCGTCAAAACACTACATTAGCGTTCGACTTTCACCTTAACCGATTTGTGTTTTTCTTCTTCCACTTTAGGCAAGGTTAACGTCAACAAACCATCGCGATATTGCGCTTCGACTTTGCCGTTATCTACATGAGTCGGCAGCGAAATGACGCGGCTGAAGTGACCGTAACGAAATTCACTGCGGATCGTACCGTTTTCTTCAGTTTTCGATTCTTGTTTGCGTTCGCCGCGAATCGAAACCGCATCTCGCGTCACGTCAATATCGATATCCTCTGGATTCATACCCGGAACTTCCAGTTTTAGAATCACAGCCTCGTCAGTTTCATGAAGTTCCGCAGGCGGACCGAAATTGAGTTCGATTTCTGAGGCGAACCGCGTCGGATTCAAAGCGTCGAACAAACGGTTCATTTCGCGATGTAAGCTGTCGATGTCGCGAGTGGGATTCCAACGAACCAGTGTCATAGCGTATAACCCTCCTTGCTGCTGGGTTTGCTCGCTCGTTTCTTCACTTTTAATGGTATAAAAAATACAGGCGATCGCAAATAGGGTTTCACGATCTAAGTTTTCGGGTTTTCTACACAGGAACGAACCCCTAAAATTTGAGGAACCGTTCGCAAAACCGATCGCATGGTCGGGTTTCCCGAACCGAGCGATCGCCTCAGTTCCATTAAGTTTGCAATTCTGTTACAATCTAGGGGCGATCGCGACAACTATAATAAATATTTTTAACAAAAACTTGACAAAAAACCTAGATTAATATTCAATGTCTGACTCCAACGACTTCAATATTTGGAAATACAAACCCTGGTGGTGTCAGCCTTGGTCGATCCTACTGACCGGAATCGCGATAATTGCCGGAAGTTGGCTTCTCTTTCACCGACTCTGGCTGACGGGACTCGTCGCCGTGCCGATTTTGGCGTGGATGGGATATTTCTTGCTATTATTTCCCCGCCTCGTCGTAAAATACGGCGGTTCGATCGAGGAACCTGAAAAGTGACGCACTATTGGCTGATTAAATCCGAACCGACCGACTACAGCATCGACGATTTGCAGCAAGACGAAACGGCAATTTGGGACGGCGTCCGCAACTACCAGGCGCGAAATTTCCTGCGTCAGATGCAGCCGACGGATTTGGCTTTTTTCTACCACTCCAACGTCAAACCACCTGCGATCGTCGGATTAGCAAGAGTGCTTGAAAGTAACGTCAACGACCCGACTCAATTCGACCCGAACAGCAAATACTACGACCCAAAAGCGACGCCGGATAACCCTCGCTGGCAAACCGTCAACTTTGCCTTTGTGGAGAAGTTCGAGACGCCGATTTCCCTAACCCAGTTAAAAGAACGCTTCAACCCCGAAGACTTGCAGGTGGTCAAACGGGGAAATCGCCTGTCTGTCATGCCCGTCAACACTAACATCGCCCAGCAAATCTTGGAGATGGCGAAGCAACCCTAACAGGGAACCAGACAATCGGACCGACGCAGCACCCGCAAGTCTTCCTCATCTAATTCCGCTGGCGTTCCATTGTAGATGGCTTCGACGAAATCCTCGTTGGGAACCATCACGCACAACACGTACAACCGACCCGAACCGACGTTACAGAGTTCGTGGAGTCCGGTGGGGGGAACCAAGACGCTATCTCCGGTTTCTAAGCGCAATACGCGACCGTCGCAGGTGGCGAGGGCTTCCCCTTTGAGAATGTAGAACATTTCAACTGCCCGATGGTGGCAGTGGAGAGGGGTTTTTCCAGCTTCGTCGAAGATTTCCACGCAAACGGCCAGGGACGAGGCGGCCGTTTTGGGGTCGAAAACGGTGGCGATGCGGTTGGTGTCCTGGGGACTAATGCGAAACACGCGGTAGTCTCGGGCGGATTTGGCGACGGCTACCATGCAACGATCGCTCATAATTTCTCCTGAATGGGGCGAACGGGTCAAAACTCTATTCGAGACGGTGTCTTGAGGGTCGATTGGCTCGATTTTAGCGGTTTCAAACTCTGTTTTCGTTTACAAAATATGAAGTCCGAAGGTCTCAAGCCTACGACACGTCGGATAACGTCCGCCCCTAATTCGCTCCGTCAACAGTCCGTTAACGAGACAAACTGTTCCATTCAGTTTCGGCGTCGGAAAGTGCCTCTTCAACCGTTTTTTCTTCTAACATCGCCGCTTGCAGGTTGTCGTAAATAATTCGCTGTAATTCGTTGGCGTCGGACATCGGCGGAACGAGAACTTCTGCCCGTTGAAGTTGTTCGGCACTGATAACGCGGGCGTCGTCGATTTGGGTGGTGTCGTCGTTGGCGGTTTTGAAATACTCGTCCTGTAAGGTTTCGACCGTCGAGGGCAGAGTGTTGGCAGCTTTGGAAAAAGCCAGTTGGTTGTCGGGATCCGTCAGAAACAGGGCAAAGGCGATCGCCTCTTCTGGGTTGTCGGTATCGCGAGGAATCACCAAATTCATCACCGCTACGGCAATTTTCCCCGTGTCGCCGGTAATTTGCGGGGCGGCTTCGGAGACTGCGGCGATGTCGGGGGCGTTGTTGGCGATGGTTTGGAAAAACTGAGGTCCCGAGGTCAACAGGGCCAGTTCTCCAGCTTGGTAGAGTTCGATCGCCCGTTGGTGGCCTTGGGTGAGAACGTCTCGGGGAATCAGTCCCTCTCGATACAAATTCACCCAATATTCAAACGCCGCTTTGCCTTCGGGGGAGTTAAACGCCGCGTTTCCCGAGTCGTCTACCAATCGGACGCCCATTTGCACGAGAGATTCGAGAACTTCCCCGGAATCGTCGGGAACCACGGTGACGAAAAAGGCATATTTTCCTGTTTCGCTCTTGACTTTTTTTGCGATTTGTGCTAATTCGGTGTAGGTTGCGGGAGGGCGATCGATCCCGGCCGCCTCGAAGAGTTGGCGATTGTAGATGGTGATGCGGGTGGTAATGTACCAGGGAATGCCGAAACTCTGACCCTCAAAGCGGCTGGCGTCCCAGATATTGGCCAAGTACTGTTGGCGTACCGTGTCGGGAACGCGATCGTCGAGGTTCAGCCAAGCGTTGCGACCGGCGAGAAGTGCCGAAAACGTGGGGTTGAGATTAGCCACATCGGGGGCGGTTTTAGCCGAGACCGACGCCAGCATTTTCGCTTCCATGGCCGACCAGGGAACGTCAACCCAATCGATTTGAGTGTCGGGGTGTTGGGCTTCGTAATCGGCGATGAGGTCGTTGAAGTACTCCGTAAACTGCGGTTGCAGTTGCATCGTCCAAAACTCCACCGTTCCCTCATCTTGAGGGGGTGGGGCAGACGCGCAACTGACGAGACCGCCGAGGACTCCGCCGAGAACCAGGCGAATTCCCCACTGTTTGACTGAAATTCCGATAGAGTGCTGCATGGGTGTGTGTTCGGTTCCGAGACAGGTCGATCGGCACGTCTCGGTTGTGATTTCGTTATATTTCGCTCATTGAGGCGCGATCGCCGTTGCTTGTCAAGCACTCGAGCCACATAGTAGAACAGTGGTAGAGATGAGGCGGCAGTCCGGTCAACCTCTCGAAACGCGCATCGATCGCGGGCTTTCGGGAAGTGTGTTCGCTCGCTTCGCGATGGAGGACAGCGTGGTTAACTTTATCAAAAATATTTTCTCGAAGTCCAAACAAGGGATCGGCATCGAACTGTGTCCCGATCGCATCAACCTGATCAAACTGCAAAAACAGGGTCAGGGCTACAAAATCGCCAACTTCATCACGGAGGAAGTCCCCGAAGGCGTTATGGAGGAAGGGCAGATTCTGGATTTGCCCACGATGTCCGAACTCCTTGAAAGTACGATCGAGGAACATAAAATCAAAGCCAAACACATCGCGACAGCCGTACCGAGTCGAGAAGCGATCGTGCGCTTGATTCCGGTTCCCGACGGTCTCGACGACACCGAACTGCGGGAGTACGTCAACCAAGAAGCGGGACTGTATTTACCCTACCCTCGCGAAGAGGCCGACGTAGACTTTCAACGGCTGCGGTCTTTCGTCGACGAGGAAGGGGAAACGCGACATCAATTATTATTCGTAGCCACGCGAAAAGAAGTCACCGACAGCTACATTAGCGTGTTTCAAGAAGCGGGGTTGGATTTGGACGCGATCGAAGTCAGCAGCTTTTCCGTGTTGCGCTGCATCCGCGACCAACTGCAACAGTTTACGCCCTCCGAAGCTGCCGTGACAGCCGATATCGAGTTCGACAGTACCGAAATTTCCGTCATCGTCGATGGCGTTCCCCAGTTTTCGAGAACCATTGGTATCGGGAGTTTTCAAATTCAAAGCGCCCTGTCTGCGGCGATGAACCTCCCCCCCTCGCGCAATACCGAACTGCTTCAAGGTATGACGCTGCCGGTGAACACTGGCGACAGTATGACTATGGGTACAATGGGGGGGAACAATCCGGGAACGACAGCGATGATGAAAGTTCTCGGAGAACTGGCTGACGAAATTCGCCGCTCGATCGACTTCTATCTCAATCAAAGTGAAGGGCTAGAAGTCGCTCAGTTGTTCCTCGTCGGGCCGGGAAGTTCCATCGGACAACTCGACGAATTCTTCATGCAGCGATTGAGTATTCCCACCAACCAAATCGACCCAGTGGCTGCGCTAGGATTGGAAATGGACGAAGAAGAAGTTCCTGTGGTTCAACGAGCCGGTTTGGGCGTCATCTTGGGTTTAGGATTGCGAGAGGTCTAATACCGTGTACAGTATCGATATCAATTTTCTCAACGATCGCCCAGAATACCGCCCCGAGTCAACGATCGCCCCTACGGGAGAGCGACGGTCGATCGAAGTTCCGGGGAAAGCGGTTCTGATCGCTGGGAGTCTCGTGGCCGTGGCGTTCCTCGGCGCCGTCGGCGGAGCGTTTGTCTATCTGAAACAGTTTGAGATCCCACGGCTAGAAGGCGAAATCGCCGATCTCGACGCCGAACTCAGCAGCTATCTCCAAAAAGAACAGCAATACAAGCAAATCCAACAGGAAACCCAGCAAATCAAAGACCAAACTCAGGCGTTAGCTGGGGTGTTTAACTACATTACGCCGTGGTCGGCCTTGTTACAGGATTTGCGCGATCGCCAACCCAGTGGCATTCGCATCAGCGGCATCGAACAAATCGAATACGATCCCGGCCGTCCGCCGTCGGGATTGCCCGCCCCCGAACCGACGGAGACGGGACGGCCGCCGTCGCTGGTCACGATTACGGGAATCGCCAAATCCTTTAGCGACGTCAACGATTTCGTCGTGGTGTTACAGGAATCGTCCCTGTTTAAAGGATCGGCCACCCAACTGGTTTCTGCTGAAATGACGGACTATCCGGCCCGCAGTCAAACTTACGACGATGACGCGTCGGGAAGCCTAGAGTTCGAGCAGATCGTCGAATTTCAAGTCGTCACGCAAATTCGCGAAGTTCCGGCCACGGAAATTTTGCAAGAATTGCAGCGTAAGGGTGCATTAGGACTTGTCAACCGAATCCAGCAACTGCAAAGTAGAGGGGTAATCTAACGATGGTCAACCCAGACGAAGACTTTCGCGAAGGCGAAGAGGAAGCGGCCGAAGGTGTCGCCCTATTCGGAATTACGCTGTCGCCTCAAATTCTCGCCGTAGTCATTGCCGCCGCTGGGTTGGGGGCGTCGGTGTATCTCGCGCTGAATTTCGTCAAACCCCTGTGGGAACAACGGACGACTTTGCGACGGGAAATCGCCGAAAAAGAAGCTCAGCGGAGCGCTCAAGGGGATATTGTCGCCCAAATCGAAGCCGCGCAGATCGAGCGAGATGCTGCTGAGGAAATTCAGCGGGACGTACTGTCGATGTTCGCCAGTCCCGAAAGTCTCGATACGTTACTGTTCGATCTCAACCAACAGGTTCGACAGCGTAACGCGAACCTCGGTCCTGAAGAGGTGCGTGCGAAGTTGGTCGCTGAAGGCTGTCCGAACTCGGTCATCGAAAATTATGCCGATCTCGAGCGACAGGTAGACGGGTTTTTTGCCACGGCGAAACTGACTCGCTTCGAGCCGGTGTTTCCCGAAACGAGCCGTCAGACCAACGCGGCGGCAATTACCGAAGACGGTTACGAGTTGGTTCAAGACGGGTCTCTCGGTGCCAGCGCGGACAACCAGGTGAAACGTCAGACCTACGAAGTCGAAATGCAGGGGAATTTCGACCAAACGCGCATGATTTTAACGCAAATGGAGCAACTTCAGCCCCTATTGGTCGTCAAAAACTTTCAAGCCGAGCTTGAAGACCAAACGTTTTTGTTCGACAGAAACGGGATCTTGAGCGGATGTCAGCCGGAAACGAAAATTAATTCGTCTTTTACGTTGCAGGCGTTGCTTCCTCTGACTCAAGAAGAGTTGCAACAAATCCTTCAAGCTCAAGAAGAAGCTGAAGCCGAAGGCGAAGAAGCCGCTCAATAAGAGATCGGCAGAGACGATCGCCCCGCCGCCGATCGCACCTCGAAAACGCCACGATCTCAGGCTTTATCGCCGGATCTGTGACTTCATACGGGGGCAGAGGTTGCAGCGATCGCCCCTCGATCGCATCTCGAATTCAGGGAATTGTCGACGGGTGCAACGAAATTTAAACTCGGGTGTCTTGGCGATCGCGCTTAAACTATGATAGATACGATTCAGACGCGCGATCGTCTGGGCTGATTCCAGTTCGGATTCAGTGTCAGCAATCCCTTTCCATAGGAATTTTTAAGGAAACCTAGTGCAGCGTCAACTCTAAGAATTAGGGTTAACGGGAGTATTGAGGTAATCTGTAGGGAGCGAGCCGGAGTCCCATGCAGAAAAAATCATTGTGCGCCTGACAGCAGAAGAGCGTCATCAGCTACAGGC
>NZ_KB235959.1:289259-420834 GCF_000332355.1 Baaleninema simplex PCC 7105 | reverse complement strand
AGAGGACGCACGCTGCAAGCTGGCCTCGGTCTACCCTAAAATTAAGTTTTGACGCTGCACTAGGTAAACCCGATCGCAATCGCGATTTGACATTGGCGTTGAGGAGAGAGCGGTGAAGAATTATTTCGGACTCGGTGGGCTGTGCGTCGGCGCAGCAATGGTTTTAGCCGCCCCAGACGTGGCGTGGGCTAACCCCACAGAAGTAACCTCGGTCGAAGTTCGTCAGACGCCATCGGGTATGGTGCTGATGATGGATACCGCCAACGGCGATCGCCCCCAGATTTTCCTGGTGCGTCGCGGCGAGTCGATCGTGGCCGACCTCATTAACACAAAACTGCGATTACCGCAAGGCAACGGCTACAGCCAACGCGATCCGATTCCCGGTATCGCCTCCGTGGTCGTAACTCCCCTCGATTCCAACAGCACCCGCGTCGTCGTGACGGGATACGGAACGCCGCCAAACGGAGAAATCGTCCAAGACGCCCCCCGTGGCATCGTCTTAAGCTACAGTGCCGACGCGAGCGCCACCGCCGCACAGTCGCGACCGTCGGCACCGCCCCCTGGAATTACGAACAACCCCCAAGCGAACTCGAGCGTGACTCGAACCCCGAGAACGCCCCAACAAACCGCCCAGAGAACGCAAACCCGTCCCGACATTCTCGTTCCCAACCCCAACATCGAAATCGATGGCGTTCCCGTTGAAGGTCGCCCTCCCGTCAACCCCGCCCCCGCCTTTCAACCTCGCGCCGTCGCTCCCCCAGTCGGCGATATTTCTATTTCCTCCCTCGACCCCTCCAGTTACACGATTAATTTAGGAACTTCCGAACGGGTTCCGCGCCTGGTGTTGCGCGATGCCTCCGTCGAAGAAGTTCTGTCGTTGCTGGCGCGAGCTGCGGGGTTGAACCTGGCTTACGTCGGCGGAGGCGGTGAAGAAGACGGCGACGAAGAAAGCCAGGGGCGGCGAATTACCCTGGACGTGGAAAACGAATCGGTGCAAGAGGTTTTTAACAACGTCTTGCGGTTGAGCGGGTTAGAAGCCAACCGAGAAGGTAACACCATCGTCGTCGGGGCGCAGCTTCCCGATAGCGCCCGTCCGCTCATCAGCCGCACTCTACGCCTCAATCAACTCAACCTCATCGACGCCCGCAACTTCTTGATTTCCCAAGGAGCGGAAGTGAACGAAGTCACCGTGCAGCAGCAGATTCAGGCGCAATCGCTCGGTGAAGGCGTTCCCCCCATTACGACGACGAGTACTCAAACTCGAGTCGAACTGTTGGCGGCAGATACGCGCGAGGAACCCTATGAAGGCTTCGCGCCGCTACCGCTGCGGGGACTGTTGGTGTCCATCGGCGCACGTGCGGAAACCATCAACCAACCCGGCACCGAGATTACCCTGGTGGGCAACCCCCGCAAGGTGGAACTGGCGACGCAACTTCTCAGCCAGCTCGAAACCCGCCGCCGTCAAGTGGCGGTTAACGTCAAGATCGTTGACGTATTCTTGAATAACGAGGAAAACTTCAACGCGAGTTTTTCGTTTGGCGTGGGCGATACCTTCGTCTCGAGCGACGGCGGTTCGGCAGTCGTCAACTTTGGCGGCGGCAATCCCCCCTCGAGTGCGACAGTGACGGGTAGCACGATTACGCCACCAATTATCAACAACCCATTTGGGGGAGCTGAGATTTTCCTCGATCCCGACCAATTTATCTCTGTTCCCGGAACGCGACCGGATACGGTCATCGTCGGACAGGACGGATCGGTTACGCGAATTCCCGCACCTCCGGGTCAGTTCTTTTTACCGGGAGCGGCGGTTTCTGAAGATCCGCTCGATACCGGCATTACGGGTATCGACCTGGCAGAAGATACTGTGATTACGTTCGATGAGGATGGCAATCCCACCGTTACCCTCGGAGATGTAGGCGAAATCACGACGAGTCTCGTCGATTTGTTCCAATTCCCCACTCGTTTCCTCGCCACGCTACAGGCTCAGGTGATTAGTGGAAACGCGAAGATTTTGACCGATCCGACGTTGGTGATTCAAGAAGGCCAAACGGCGAACGTCAATTTGACGAACCAAGTCGTACAACGAGTCGAAGTCGAGTTTACCGATACCAACGCCGGACAGCGGGAAACGCGAACGGTGGACTTACGGGATGTCGGGTTGCAGCTTCAAGTGACGATCGATCGCATCGACGATAACGGCTTTGTCTCGTTGCGCGTCAACCCCAGTGTCACGGCTCCCGTCGGACAAGAGAATCTCGGAGAGGGGCAGTTCGTCACCTTGGTTCAAGAACGTTCTGTTTCGTCAGGGCGAATTCGTCTCCGCGACGGTCAAACGCTGATTTTGTCGGGGATTATTCAAGATAGCGATCGCACGTCGGTCAGTAAGGTTCCGATTTTGGGCGATATTCCTCTACTCGGTGCGCTGTTCCGCCGGACAGTTCGCGAGAACGAGCGTCAAGAGGTGATCGTTCTGCTGACCCCCAACGTTCTCGACGATTCCGATCCCAATAACTTCGGCTATACCTACACCCCCGGACGGGACGCGCGAGAAATTCTCGAACAGCAGCGAAACTTCACTTACCCGCAACCGGGGAATCCGTAACCCGCACTCTCAATGCCCTGAAAACCCTCGGTTTACCCCCCAAACCGGGGGTTTTACGATCGCTCGGTCGGCGTTTTCCATTTCCGGTAGGGATAAATGCAATAGCGATCGCGTCCCCGCACCTTGGCCTGGTACAACGCCCAATCTGCCGCTTTCAGTAACTCTTCCGCCGAAGAAGACGCCGAGGGAACCCAACTGGCAATCCCCAAACTTAAGGTAACGCGGGCTTTCACCTGCGACGCGGGGTGAGGGAGATTTCGCGCAGCTAAGCGATCGCGAATCGACTGCACCACGTCCACCGCTCCCGATAACTCCGTGTTGGGAAGGATAATGGCAAACTCCTCGCCCCCGTATCGCGCCGCCAAATCGCCGCCGCGACGCAAGCACCCCCGCAAGACCTCCGCCACTTGCTCTAAACACGCGTCTCCAGCAACGTGACCGTACGCGTCGTTATACTTTTTAAACTCGTCGATGTCGCACAAAATCAACGACAACGGCTGTCGTTCCCGAGCCATACGCCGCCACTCCCGATCGAACACTTCGTTGAAATGGCGGCGGTTGAACAGTTGCGTCAGTTCGTCGAGACTGGCGAGCTGTTCGAGTTTGCGATTGGCGGCTTGCAGTTGTCCGTAAAGCTGAGCTTGTTCGATGGCGATCGAAACCTGTTCGGACAACCGCTGCAACAGTTCGATTTCCCACTCCTCCCACAGGCGAGCGTCGCGACAGACTTGTACCGCCAACAGTCCCCAAAGCTGGATGCTGGCGTTCGAGACCTCTCCTCTGTCCAAAATAGAGGTCTGAGCATTGGAGAAAATGGGAACCACGAGCTGCGATCGCACTTTCGCCTGCTGCAAAATTTGGCGACAAGACTCGTCGAGTTGCTCGCTCGAGGCCACGTCGGCGATCGCCATCGGGACGTCGAGGGTGAGTTCTCCCGTCCCTCCCACCAAACAGCGATCCTGTCCGGCTTGAAGATCGCGATCGCCGGTCAGCATCGACTCGTAGCCTGAAGCCACCGCTTCGACACACCCACAGAGCGATCGCCCGTTTTCCACTCGAACCACCAACGCGCGATCGTACCCCATACACTGCTGGACTTCATCGACGGTCGTGTTGAGAATCTCCGCCAAACTCAAGGACTGACGAATACGCTGCATCATGTGTCCGAGGAGGCGATCGCGCTGGCTTTGCTGTTGCAGTTGCGTCTCGAGGCGTTTGCGTTGGGTGATATCCCGTCCGATACAGACGAAGGCGTCGATCGTGTCCTCCTGTTGTAACGTCGCGCAGGAAAACTCGAACTGACGGATTTCGCCCGGCTGAGTCCGACAGCGAAACTCCCCGGAAACGCCGGTTTCGGGAAGTTTTTCCCGAGTTTCGATCGCCTGCGAGAGTCGCTCGTCGAGAACGATTTTGGTAATTGGCTGTAACAGTAACGCCGACTCTTCGTAGCCGAACAGGTCTTTCGCGGCGTTGTTGATGGTGACGATGCGTCCGGTGGCCGTCACCACGAACAGAGCATCTTTCATGGCGTGGAAAACGCGATCGATATAGTTTTTCGCCGACTCCAATGCGATCAGCGTCATGCTGTATTCTTTGGCGATCTGGCCGAATTCTTGTTCGGTGGCCATGCGTTCGGTGGAGTCGCGAACCAACACGATAATTTGACCGTTGCGGGTTTCCGAGGCCAAGATTTTCGGCAAAAAATACAGGTCGATGTAAAACATCGAGGTGTCGTCGGCGAAGCGTGCGATTCCTTTTAGGACGAAGGAAGTCCGTCGTCGTTCGAGCAAATCGTCGAGAACTTCTTCTAACCCGACCAGTTCTGGAAACGGCGATCGCGCGTCTCGTCCGATTTGCACTTCTTCGGGAAGGTCGCCAAAACGCAACACCCCCACCGAGATTTCTCGAATCGTGCGATCGCGATCGATAACGAAATATTCCAGTTGAGGCAGGTTCAGTAAGGCTTGTATAGTTCGCTCCATGGCTTGACGCGCCCCGTTATCGATGGCGTCGAACATAAAGAAAATGACTGGTACGATATTTCTTAATTTTAGGCGATCGAATTCGAGCGTTTTTCGATCGCGTCGTGAAGATAAATCGCAGATCGAGGCAGCGATCCGTCCGTTCTGACGCTCGAACGTCGTCAGGACTATAGATCTTCTTGCTCGAGGGGCAACTCAATAATAAAAGCGGTGCCGCCTTCCGGGGGAACGACACAGGATAACTGTCCGCCGTGGCGTTCGACGATAATTTGATAGCAAATTGAAAGCCCCATTCCCGTTCCTTTTCCGACGGGTTTGGTCGTAAAAAACGGATCGAATACTTTCGGGCGAACGTCTTCAGAAATACTCGGCCCGTTATTGGCGATCGTAATACAGATTTCCGATCGCTCTCGAATTAATTCTGTTTCAATTTTAACGATCGGATCGTCAATAATACGTTTTCGAGTGTATTCATGTAAAAAATAAACTGCATTATTGAGAATATTTAAAAAAACTTGATTGAGTTGTCCGGGGTAACAATCTACTTTAGGGAGTTCGTTATATTTTTCAATAATTTGAATCTCTTTCGTTCCTTCAAATTTAATGCGATTTTGTAACATAATTAACGTACTTTTTAATCCGTCATGTACGTCAACGCGCTTCATTTCTGCTTCGTCTAAGCGCACGAAATTTTTTAAATGTTTGACAATTTGATGAATTCTCGTCGCACCGAATCGCATCGATTCGATCAGTCGCTCGGAATCTTCTATTAAAAATTGCAGATCGACTTCATCAAGTTTATCTTGAATTTCAGCTTCGGGCTGCGAGTGATATTTTTGATAGAGTTTAATAATTGCTAAAAGATCTTGAATATAGTCTTTCGCAAAAGATAAATTACCTTCTATAAAATTGATCGGATTGTTAATTTCGTGGGCGATCCCCGCGACCATCTGTCCCAAACTCGACATTTTTTCACTTTGAATCAAACGTGCTTGGGCTTGTTGGAGTTTTTGCAGAGTTTCGACTAAATTACTGTTCGCGACGCTAAGCTGGCGGTGCAATTGGTACTGACGCAACCCCGCACGGACTCGAGCTTTCAGTTCGTTGGGATCGATGGGTTTCGAGAGGAACTCGTCAGCCCCGGCATCGAGTCCCTGAACGCGATCGGAAACGGTTTCGCGGGAGGACAACAAAATCAAAAACGTCCCCGACAAATCGGCGTTCGCTCGCAACCGACGACAAACCTCAATGCCATCGAGTCCCGGCATGACCCAATCACTAATCACCACCGAAGGACTCAGCTCGATCGCCTTGTCCAAACCTTCGATCCCGTTTTTCGCCAAAACGACCTCGTAGCCTTCTTTCTGCAAAATTTTTCGCAGCAGCAACCGAGTCGTCGCATCGTCCTCGATGACCAGCAATTTCGCGTCGGCTTTGAGGCGTTCGTCGTTCATGTGTCCCAATCTCGCGCGCAGTCCCTCACGCGATCGATGAGGATTTCGAGCTTTTCAATTAACCCGCGAATCTCGTTTTCCTCGAGATCGCTTCCGCAAGCTTCGAGTCGTTCGGCAATGTCTGGAATCGATTTGACACAAGCCGTCCGACTGGCCCCTTTAATTTGGTGTGCGTGGGAAACAAAGTCGTTCCAGTTTCGATCGCCGAACGCCTGTTTGAGCTTGGCGAGGCACGTCGGCATATCTTCGACGTAGGTTTCTAAAATCTCCTGTTGAAACTCGGTATCGCCGAGCGTCAGCTCGTCCAACGCTGCGATATCGATGAGTGCCTCCCGTGTCGTGAGTGGGGAGAAAGTGTTGGCGTCCTCGTTCGACATTTTGCGTTCTCTAGGCAAATGGGTATGACAGGGGCAACGGTCGACCGATGCAAGCCCGACCGTCTTCGGCCGTTAAATTCTATTGTGCCAGGTCTTGGAAGATCGGTCGGAGGTATCGCTACGGCTTACAAGGTCAGCGTCGCGATCTCCTGAAAGATGATATCGACGTTATCGCCGGTTTTGGCTGAAGTCAAATAAATGGAAACGACACGCTCGTACTGTTTGGCTTCGACAGTTTGTCGCAGGTGAGCGAGTTTGTCGGCGTTGGCTAAGTCCGATTTATTCAGAGCCACGATCGTCCATCCCTGGGGATTGACCGATAAAAACAGATCGATGTGGTCGCGAATGCGTTCGATGGTTTCGCCTCGGGTCACGTCGGCGACGATGAGAGCGCCTTTGGCACCTTGTAAATAACTCGGAGCGATGGATTTGAACTTCGTGTGTCCTTCTAAGTCCCAAATCAATAGCTGGATTTTCTTCGGTTCTGTTGCGTCTTCCGGTACGACTTCGACGGCTTTGCGAGAAATTTTAACACCCACGGTCGAGAGGTAGCGATCGCTGAATTTTTCTTCGACAAAGCGTCGAATCAAGCTGGTTTTACCGACGCTAAAATCCCCGACCATACAAATTTTTCTAGATATGACTGTCATTGCTTCTCTCGAACGTTACCGATTGTCGGTTTCGGGTGTCGATACTTCAAACCGAACGCACCGACTCAATTGGGGCGATCGCCCAGCATCTACGTCAGGCGGCGGTTCGGGCGATCCCTGAGTGCGGATGCGATCGGGCGCGACACCTAACTCGACGAGGGCGGCTTTCACCGCGTTCGCTCGTTCGAGTGAGAGTTTCTGGTTGGCCTCTCGCGTTCCGGTGGGGTCGGTATGCCCGATCGCCGTCAACTGGAGTTGAGAAAACTCTAACAAAAACTCTGCTAACGGCACGAGTTTCGTTTGTCGGTTTTCCGAGGATAACGTGGACGAACCGGGGGCGAAATACAACCGACCTTCAACGGGTGATTCGTCCGTGCGAGCAGTGTTCACGACGCGATCGACCCCAGGAATCTGCTCGAAAGCTCGACTGACGCGGCCGGCGGTGGCCGCATCGGAAATTTCACCGAACACTGACACGCGACCGTCAGCATACTGAACTCGAACGTCCACGTTTTCTAAGGAGTTGACCGCAGCCGCCGTCCGTTCGACTTCCGCTTTGATGGAGTCGGGATCTGGCGGGACGTTGACGGCTACGATGCGGTTGTCAATGCGGCGTTGGGGGAGAGTTTCGCTGACGACGGCTTCGGCGCGATCGCGCAATCTCGGCGTCGGCACTTCCCCCGAGATCGCGAGGGCGTTGCGTTTGACGCTGACATCGAGACGGTACACCGCCAGTTCTGGCGTCGATTGCAACGCCGTCTGTGCCTTGGCGATCCACCGTCCCACCCACAGGGTACGGATGCCCCAAGCCCCGAGTCCTAGCAGCAGCAATCCACAAAAAATCAGTAAAAACGGCGGGTGACGTTGGGAGTCTTCGGTGTTAGTGGTGTTGGCAGCTTCGACGAGCATTTGTACGCGGTTGCCCACAGCGGGGGGAATCGTATCGGGGTCGCCGTCGTATTGTTCGATGGGGTCGCCGTATTTCTGCACGATGTAACCGAGAGTCTGGCGAAACTGCTCGATAAACTGCTTGGGAGGAACCCCTTCGCTGACGAGGGCCAGGTAACAGTACCCCGCCACTTCCATAGTGATGTCGAAGGTGTCGTATTCGATTTGGGATAGTTCTGAAACCTGGCCGGCGGGGACGATGCAGTCGGCGGCAAAACTCCGAATGGCGGTAAGCATCCCGGCGATGGTATCGGCGTCGAGTCCTTCGTCGTCGAGGGAAATTTGGGCGTTGCTGATGACCAAGCCCGAGCCTTTGTGGATGAGAAACGCGGCTTTGACGCGGAAGGGTAAGGCTTCTTGTAAAATCAGTTCGGCTTCGGATACCCCTTGCATACGGGCGCGGATTTTGCGGCGCACTCCTTCAAAGCTGAGGGCGTTTTCGACCTTCGCGTTAATTTCGCGAACGGCTTCGGCCATGTATTTAGCGATGGTGTTGCCGATGACGGGGTAGAGGGCATCGACCATAGCGTCTCGTTCGAGTTCGATTTGGGCTTTGATGAAGCGACCAATTTCCGAGGCGAGGGCGTCGCGAATGGCGTCTCGATCGAGTTCGATTTGGCGGCGAATGGCGGCAGCGATTTCGGGGCCGAGGGCGTTGGCGATGCTTTGGGGACGGTTGGCGATTTCTTCGGCGATGGCACCGGGGAGAATGTCGGCGATCGCTTGGTGCATGGCGTGGGGGTTTTGTTGAACCCGTTCGCGAATCACGCGATCGATGGCGGGAACGAGGGCGTTAATCACTTCGTTTCGCAGTTCGACGGGAGTGAGACTCGACAAAATTTCTTTGACGATGGGCATCAGCGGCCCCATCGATCCCGTGGCTTCCTCGAGGCGATCTTCGAGATCTTGTAGTTGGCGATCGAGGCGATCGAGGCGATCGAGATCGGCCGAGGCGGCTAAAACGGGCAGGTTTCGCTCGACAGGCGAAGGGTCTGATGGCGGGGGGGTTTGAGGGGTTGGCGGCGGAGAAGTCTTCCGAGTCGAAGTTTCGGGCGTCGGCCGCTTGGAGGAGGGAGTTGGCGGAAGCGATTCGATGCGATGGGTATCTGACTGTAGCGGCAAGTTCGACAGCGATAGGCTCTCTTGCCGTCGCGGCCGTGGGGGGGGAGAAGGTTCGCTTTCCTCAGATGCTGATGGCGGGGTTTCACCGAGATCTAACAACAACTGACGCAACGCCTCAATGGGGTCGTTTGCGTCCGTGTCGGGTTGCGGCGATCGAGGCGTCGGGTTTTCGGGCGCGGTCATTCCGAGGGTTCGCTGTGGTACTCGTTTTGTCGTTCGGGAAGAAATAGTGCTGCGGTGCTGTCGTTGGATGAGTCCGAGGCGTCGGTTCCACTGTCGTTTCCTTTGATTCGCATACAGACGTCGAACAGCAGTTCGGCCAAGTCTCCCCGTGACATTTTGTCACTTTGGAGATCTTGCGATCGCTTGTTGAGTTCGGCAAGAATTTGAACCTTAAGCGATCGCACGTCTTCGTCGAGGCGATCGCGGGTTTCAACGAGATCTTCTTGCAGTCCGTTGACCTGATTTTTTAAAGTTTTTTCGACGACGACTAAGTTGCCCGAAAAACGACTTTCAACCGAACCGAGTTGGTTCCTTAAATCGTTGCTTTCTTCGTCGAGAGACGTGTTCACATATTGGATTTTTTTCTCGATGGCATCGATCGTCGAGCGCAGATCGGTCGTGAAAACGTTTCGCAACCGCTCGATTTGCTCGGTCAAGTCGTGACGAAGTGTCGAAATTTCCGATTCGAGGTGCTGGAATTTGCGTTCGTATTGCCGCGTTTTATCGCCAAACAAAATATCGCGAATTTGGTCGATATTTCCGAGGCGTTCTCGCATTTCGTTTGGAGTGATTTCGTTCATGCTTAACTTGTTTTAGAGATCGATACTAAAAAAAACAAATGCTGTGGCTCGATTTTACCACGGGGGTCAAAAAAATCGGCGATCGTTCGCTATCGCTCTCACGGGCGATCGAACCATATCCTTTCTAACACTTGAATTCCCTCGAGTCGAACTCTCCCTCGACCCGTCGCTCGTGCGAGACCGCAAGGGGTACAATAAGAAGCATACTCTCGCGCAGACGCAGTTTTATCAAAAATTTTGGGTCTAAAACCCCGCCCTAGAAGGGCGGCTTTACCGTACAATGGACGTAAGTGGTTAAACTGCCTAACGAAAACCAAGTTAGTAAGTTTGCCTCACACTCCAATTAAGTTAGAATTTTGGCGGTGGGACACACCGTTACAGCCTGTGGAGCGAACGCTAAGACGCAGTCTTCGTTCTCTCGGATGCAAGCTCCGAGAGCTGCGAAGACTTGAAAGGCATTGCGCCCGGTCGAGCTGTTGCGAAAAACCCGCGAGGGACAGAAGCAGGAACCCAAATCGTGAGGCTTCGCCGTGAGCGTCAGCCGAACGGTTTGGGAATCACCGTCCTTCTTTCGGCGGTGAGGATGTCAATCGATTCCATTGGCAACAGACATGACCGTAGCCGCACCGACGAAAACCGAGTACGAAGCCATTATCGGGCTAGAAACTCACTGCCAGCTCAGCACCGAAACCAAAATCTTTTCAGACTCTTCAACCCAATTCGGTGCCGACCCCAACACTAACATCGACCCGATTTGCATGGGATTGCCGGGGGTGTTGCCCGTTCTCAACGAGAAAGTTCTCGAATACGCCGTGAAAACTGGTCTCGCCCTCAACTGCCAGATCGCGCCATACAGCAAATTCGATCGCAAACAGTACTTTTATCCCGACCTGCCTAAAAACTACCAGATTTCCCAGTACGACTTACCGATCGCCGAGCATGGTTGGCTGGAAATCGAACTCGTCGGCGATGACGGCGAACCCTACCGCAAGCGCATCGGTATCACGCGCCTGCACATGGAAGAAGACGCCGGAAAACTCGTCCACGCTGGAAGCGATCGCCTCTCGGGTTCGACGTACTCCCTCGTCGATTACAACCGTGCGGGAATCGCCCTCCTCGAAATCGTCTCGGAACCGGACATTCGATCGGGGAAAGAAGCCGCCGAATACGGCCAAGAACTGCGCCGCATCGTGCGCTACCTGGGGGTCAGCGACGGCAATATGCAAGAAGGGTCGCTGCGCTGCGACGTGAACATCTCCATCCGTCCGGTGGGTCAGAAGGAGTTCGGCACCAAAGTCGAAATCAAGAACATGAACTCCTTCAGCGCCATCCAAAAGGCGATCGACTACGAAATCGAACGCCAACTCGAGTGCATGGAAACGGGAGAACCCATCGTTCAAGAAACGCGGCTGTGGGAAGAAAACAGCCAGCAAACGATTAGTATGCGGAGTAAAGAAGGGTCGAGCGATTACCGCTACTTCCCCGAACCCGATTTATGCCCCATTGAAGTGAGCGTCGAACAGCGAGAGGCTTGGAAAGGCGAACTTCCCGAACTTCCCGCCGAAAAACGCCACCGTTACGAAAAAGAGTGGGGCTTGTCCGCTTACGACGCCCGAGTCCTCACTGAAGAACGAGACGTGGCCGAATACTTCGAGGCGGTCGTAGCTGCTGGCGCACCCGCCAAACAAGCCGCGAACTGGGTTATGGGAGACATCGCCGGGTACACCAACGAAACCAAACTCAGCATTACGGAAATCGCCCTCAAACCAGCAATTCTCGCCGAACTCATCGAGTTGATTGAAAACAACACGATCAGCGGCAAAATTGCCAAAGAAATTCTACCCGAACTGCTCGAAAAAGGCGGATCGGCCAAAGAATTAGTCGAATCCAAGGGGATGACCCAAATTTCCGATACCAGCGAACTCGAGAAGATTATCGACGAACTTCTCGCCGCCAACCCGGACAAAGTGGAACAGTACCGCAACGGAAAAACCAAACTCCAAGGCTTTTTCGTCGGTCAAGTCATGAAGCGCACCAGCGGCCGCGCCGACCCCAAACTCACCAACCAACTGCTGGCGCCCAAGCTGAAAGGGGAATGATGAGGGGATGAGGGGGTGATGGGGTCGATGCGTGACGATTTCTCGGTCTCAGGATTTACACCGGATTTTTCAAGTCACGCACCCTTGTATGTTGGCGGTGTACATCGGCGGTGCGTGACGATTTCTCGGTCTCAGGATTTACACCGGATTTTTCAAGTCACGCACCCTACATCAAAAAAAAGGGGCTTGACCCCTCACCCCAAATCTATTAAAATATGGTATGTAGATGCACCCTGATGGCGGGGAGAGTTGCGGCTCTCCCTTTTTTTTGCGCGTTTTTCGGGGGATTGGTAGCGGCCGGCCGAAACGCGCCCCCCTTAACTTTGATATAATCGCCACTCGATATCGACGTATCAGCGAGGAAGATCGATCGTGGTGGAGTGGCAAGAAATTCCTGGCGGCGTAACCGCCCCGAGAGGCTATCGCGCGGCGGGCATCGCGGCGGGACTCAAACCGTCGGGAGCAAAAGATTTAGCCTTAATTGTCTCGGACGTCGAAGCGATCGCCGCAGGGGTGTTTACAAAAACCCAAGTTCGGGCGGCTTGCGTCGATTACTGTCGTCAGAAACTTCAGTCCAAGAGCGGCGGCCGCGCTATCCTCTGCAACGCCGGACAAGCCAACGCCGCCACGGGAGAAGCAGGGTGGGAAGACGTGCGAGAAAGCGCCCGCCTCGTCGCCCAAACCTTGAGTATTCCCCTCGATGAAGTCTTTCTCGCCTCAACGGGCGTTATCGGACAGCGCATCAAAATGGACGCCCTGCGGGAAGGCGTTCCTAAAGTGGCCGCCGCCCTGTCAGATACCGGCGGAGACAGCGCCGCCGAAGCCATTATCACGACGGATTTAGTCACGAAATCGATCGCCATCGAAGCGCAATTCGGCGATCGCACCGTGCGGATGGGGGGAATGTCCAAAGGTTCGGGGATGATTCACCCCAACATGGCCACGATGCTGGCCTTTATTACTTGTGACGCTGTCGTGTCTTCCCAACTGTGGCAAGATATGCTGCGTCGTGCTGCCGATAAAAGCTTCAACCAAATTACGGTAGACGGCGACACCAGCACCAACGACACGTTGATTGCTTTCGCCAATGGACAATCCCGCACCCCGGCGATCGTCAAAGAGGGACCCGAAGCCGAAAAACTCGAAGCCATGCTGACGCACGTGTGCCAGCATTTAGCCAAAGCGATCGCCCGCGATGGAGAAGGAGCGACTTGTCTCGTAGAAGTGCGAGTTTCGGGAACCGCCAGTGACGACGACGCCCGGAAAATCGCTCGAACGGTGGCGGGTTCTTCCCTCGTTAAATCGGCGATTTTCGGACGCGATCCCAACTGGGGACGCATCGCCGCCGCAGCTGGACGCGCTGGGGTAAACTTCGAGCAAGAGAACTTACGAATTAAGCTGGGCGAGTTCCATTTAATGGAAAACGGACAGCCTTTAGACTTCGATCGCGCCGCCGCCAGCGACTACCTGAAACAACAGGCAGCCGGAGAGTATCTTAAAGACGACACGGTGTCGATCGAGATTAACCTCGGCTACGGTTCTGGTGAGGGCTTCGCCTGGGGTTGCGATCTCAGCTACGATTACGTTCGCATCAACGCGGAATATACAACTTGAATTAGTTGATAGGGAACAGGGAACAGGGAACAGGGAATCGGGAATCGGGAACAGTGTATTCCTCTCTCCCCCTCTCCCCCTCTCCCCCTCTCCCCCTCCCCTGGCTTAAACAATGAGCGATTTCACTCTCATTCTCAGACGGGCGCGACGCTATCCCCAGGGGGATATTGTCGATATTGGGGTGGAGGGAACGCGTATCGGCGCGATCGCACCTCATCTTCCCACCTCCGCTGTGAGGGAACTTGACGCCGCCGAACGGTTGGTTTCGCCGCCGTTTGTCGAGTCTCACATCCATCTGGATTCGGCGTTGACGGCGGGAGAACCTCGCTGGAACGAAAGCGGAACGCTGTTTGAGGGAATTCAAATTTGGGGAGAACGGAAGAAATCTCTTTCGATCGATGATGTCAAACATCGTGCGTTAGAAACGCTCCAACAACAAGCCGCCCAAGGGGTTCTCTGGGTGCGGACTCACGCCGATGTTAGCGAACCGACGTTAAGCGCCCTCAAAGCCTTGTTGGAGGTGCGCGACAGCGTGGCGGATTGGATGCGGGTGCAGGTGGTGGCGTTTCCGCAGGATGGGATTTACAGCCATCCGAAAAATCTGGAGTTACTGCGAGAAGCGATCGCCTTGGGTGCAGATGCGATCGGCGGAATTCCCCATTACGAACTCACGCGAGAAGATGGGGTAAAGTCTGTGGAAACCGTGTTCGAACTCGCCGAAACGTGCGATCGCCTCGTCGATATTCACTGTGACGAAATCGACGACGAACAGTCGCGGTTTCTGGAAGTCATGGCGGCTTGTACGATTCGCCGCGATATGGGTTCTCGCGTTACCGCCAGCCACACCACGGCGATGGGTTCGTATAACAACGCCTACGCTCAAAAACTTATGGGATTTCTGCAACGGGCGCGGTTGAATCTCATCGCCAATCCATTGATTAATATCACCCTACAAGGTCGTACCGATAGCTATCCGAAACGGCGCGGAGTTACCCGAGTCAAAGAGCTTTGGCAACAGGGACTTAACGTCAGTTTCGGACATGATTGTATTCAAGATCCTTGGTACAGTTTGGGAACGGGAAATATGCTAGATGTGGCGTGGATGGGGTTGCACGTCTGTCAGATGACGGGGCGTGCGGAAATTGACGCCTGTTATGAAATGGTGACGACGAACGGCGCGAAAACGTTAAACGTTGAAAACGAGTACGGTTTGGACATTGGAAAACCGGCGTCGTTTGTGGTGTTAGATGCGATCGATCCTTTCGACGTTTTGCGACGACGGGCGAGGGTAAAATGGGTGGTATCTCAGGGGAAACAGTTAACCTTCGATTCGCCGTAATTTCACCATAAAAAAACCATCCATATTGTGACGGTGGGGAAACACGCGAATCCAACCTTCGGGAGAGGCGAAGGAGGCGACGGGAGACTCGGAGACGGGGGCTTCGATGCGCCAGTCGTCGTGACTGTCTAAAAACGGTGTCACGACGCCTTCGTTTTCGATATCGTTGACGGTACAAGTGGCGTAGACTAAGACGCCGCCAGGTTTTACCCAACTCGCGCAGGCGTCTAAAAGTTGTCGTTGGAGTTGGGAGAGTTCGATCGCGTTTTCGGGGGTTTGTCGCCAGCGCAAATCCGCCCGTCGGTGGAGGGTTCCCAAGCCGGAACAGGGGGCGTCGAGAAGTACGCGATCGACCGTTCCGTTAAATTGGGATTGTTGGCGACTGTCGCCTTCGAGAATTTTGACGGATTTGAGTTGCAGGCGATCGCAATTTTGACGAACTTTTTTCAACCGCGACGGCGTCGGATCGATCGCCCAAATTGTCCCGGTATCCTGCATTAACTCAGCGATATGGGTGGTTTTTCCCCCAGGTGCAGCGCACGCATCGACGATGACTTCTTCCGGTTGCGGTTCGAGGAGATGGGTGACTAACTGGGCGCTACTGTCTTGTACTGTCCACCATCCCTCAGCATATCCCGGTAACGCTTCGATTTTTCCGGCACTTTGTAATTTTAAACCTTGGGGAATGTAGGAGATTTGTTCGACGTTTGCTCCTGCCTCTTGTAAGGCAGTTTCAACCGTTTTGATCGTAGTTTTTAAGGGATTAATTCGTAAGTGAACGCTGGGCGGTGTATTAAACCACCGACACAACTGTTCGGTTTCTTCAAAACTGAAGCGATCGCTCCAAGTTTTGACAATCCAATCGGGATAACTGTAGCGAATTCCCAATCTCGAAATAGGTTCTTCGGGAAGAATTTCTTCTGGAAATGGTTTTTTATTAGGGTTTTTATCTCGATATCGCAAATACTGACGTAATACCCCGTTAACGACGCCAGATAGCCCTGTCATACGGTTCGCTTTCGCCAGCTTGACGGTGGTATCGACAGCCGCCGCGTCAGAGATGCGATCGAGAAACACGAGTTGATAAAATCCTAAGTGCAGTAAAATCCGCAAATCAGGGGGTTGTTGGTGGGCGGGTTTCTTGGCGAAGCGATCGAGAATGGCATCGAGCGATCGCGCCCCCCGAACGCAGCCATAAACTAATTCAGTGGCTAAGCCGCGATCGAGCGGTTTTAACTGAGCTTTCACCAACTGGCGATCGAGGGCAACATCAGCGTAAGCCCCTTTGCGATCGACATCTTTTAACGCAAGAAATGCAACTTGACGAGGATTTGAAAGAATCAATTTTTTAAGATTGAGACAAGAGAGACAAGGAAAACAAGATAAGGAGTCGGTGCGTGACGAGTTTGCCGGTTTCGCGCCAAATTTTTCGTGTCTTTAGGTCACGCACCCTACAACTGTTCGTGGCTGACTGTTCGCGGTTCGCGTTCTAAAGGTGCGTGACGCGGGAAATCCCATCGGGCTTTCAATAAAAGACATTTTATGCCCACGTCACACACCCTACGACTATCAAATATCAATTGTCAATTATAATAGTCCGACTTCTTGCAACATTTCTGACATTTTGGAAGGACTGACTAACGTATTTGCACACATAATTCCCGAGGCAGCAACGGCAGGAACGCCAATGCCGGGAAGCGTAGAGTCACCCACCCGATACAGTCCTTTAACTGGCGTGTGAATCGTCGGATAAATCCCTCGAATTGGAGGAATCGCCGGACCGTAAGTCCCTTGATAGCGTCGCAAAAATCGCGCGTGCGTGACGGGAGTTCCTATCATCTCGAATTCGATGCGATCGCGCAAGTCAGGAATAATTTTTTCGACTGCCCGATAAAGCGATCGCGATCGCTCTTGTTTTCGCCGTTCGTAATCGGCATCGAGTTTCCAATCGCGATAGGGTTCGAGGGTGTAAGCGTGGAGTGCGTGATATCCCTCCGGGGCGAGGGTTTTATCCCATACTGTAGGAATCGAAATCATGCAGGTATTCCCCGGAACGGTAATATCGGCCAGTTCGTCCAACACGACGACGTGATGTCCCGTCAACCCGTCTAAACCATCGCTGCGGATACCCAGATTCAGGTGCATGAAACTATCGATGGCGGGAAGCGACAGGTTTTCTTGACGGTAAGTCGGCGGTAAATCGGCCGCATCGAGGAGTTTGAGATACGTATCCCAAACTGTGGCGTTAGAAATGACGACAGGGGCAGAAATCGTTTCACCTCCGCGCAACCGAACGCCCCGCACTTCTCCCGATTCGACTAAAATTTTCTCGACGTGGGTTTTCAGGCGTAACTCGCCCCCCCATTTTTTCAATCCCCTCACCAACGCGTCCACGATCGCCGCACTTCCCCCGAGGGGATAGTCTACCGTCGATCGCGCCCGTTCCCCGAACATGAACGCCACTTCTGGGGCGATAGTACCGTAGGCTTTCAATCCCGATAGCAGGAAACATTCGAGATCGATCGTGCGTTTGACCCAAGGATTGCGAACGCACTCGTCCATCAACTCCCCAACAGTTCGCTGCATTAACCCCATTGCGGGCAGTAATTTAAACAACCGAAAGGGATAATGTCGGACGAGAAAGGGAATTGCTTCCCAATCGAGGCGCAATGCCAGCGGTGGAATGCCTCGCAGCGCTTCGTAGATCGTCGCTAACCGCCGTTCTAAGCGGCTGAATTCTCGGGCGCCATCGGGGGTAATTTCGGCGATCGCCTGTCGGTAGCGATCGATATCGCTACAAACTTCGAGAGTTCCATCAGGAAAATGATAGTGACCGAGGGGATCGTAAGGAATGGTTTCGATCGCTTCATCCAACACCGACAGCACTTGGCGTAGCGGGTTGAGACTGCTGGGATCGGTCAATCCGCAAAAAAACGACGGTCCGGCATCGAAATGAAATCCCTGGCGCGAGAAGCCGTGTGCCGAACCGCCGGGAATCGTATGACTCTCGCACAGCAGTACCGAGAACCCGTATCGTGCCAGCATAGAGGCGGTGACAAGCCCGCCAATGCCGCTACCGATAACAACGACTTCTACATCAGACATGGGTTAGGAAAGAGATGGATGCCACCTTTCCATGTAAACCGAAAAGTGGGTGAAACTCAATGTAGAAATCTAAGGAATTTTCCACATCAGAACCTTAGAAAGAACGTTCGAGGCGATCTCAGTTGCGATCGCCCCCGTACCCCTCAAACGCCTCACGACCAAAAATCCGTCGGATCGTAGCCCAATTCACCTAACATTCGTCGGAATAACGGCATACTCAAACCGATGACGTTGCTGTGACAGCCTTCGAGTTTCTCCACGAATAAACTTCCGCGTCCGTCGATGGCAAAACATCCCGCACAGTTAAGGGGTTCCCCGGTGGCCACGTAGGCTTCAATTTGGCGATCGCTCAATTGGGCAAAGTGAACTCGCGTCGTCTCGCAGTTGACAATTGTTATATTTTGTGCTATGTCAACGATCGCGTGTCCAGTATAGAGTTCGCCTACCTGTCCTCGCATTTCTTTCCAACGTTCGACGGCGGCTTCAGGATTTTCAGGTTTTCCATAAATGCGTTCCTCGAGGAGCAGCACCGAATCGCAAGCGAGGATCAGCACCGACTCGGGATTTCGCACCGTCGTCGTTCGCGGCGGGGTGTTTCCGTGACGAACCTGCGTCGCGATACTTTCAGCCTTAAGTTGCGCTAACGTTTGCACCAACGCCACAGGATTCGTCAGTTGAACTTGCGATTCGTCGAAATGGCTCGGACAAACGATCGGTTCGATTCCCGCGTTGTGTAGCAATTGACGGCGAGCGGGAGAGGCAGAAGCCAGAATCAGAATCGGTTGACTCATGGTGGGGAGAGGGGGAGAGGGGGAGCAAGGGAGAGGGGGAGCAACTGTCAACTCTCAACTGTCCTCACTGTTTCGCGGCTGACTGTTCGCTGCTCGCTGTAAAAAGGGAGAGATCGCATCATCTCGTTATCCGGTCGTCTCGATCGCCCCGAGCGTGCGAGGTTTAGTAAACAAAGAAAGACTTTGCCACGAAACGGAGTTTATCTTGAATTTCCTTCCAGCGTCGATCGGTCGTCGAGACGTTGAGCGTAAAGAGTTTGTTGCGGGAAATCGCAATACTCGCGATGTTGTGTCGTAGGCGATCGGGTAACTGAACGGCGTATTCAAAAATATAGTAAGTTTTTCCGTCCTCGTCTTGTCGCGATTCGGCGTCGATCAGTTCGGCGACGCGATCGGATCCTTCCGGAGCGATCGCACGTTTAGATAGCTCGTATCCGACCTCTGTAGGCGTTCCGAGATCGGCGAGAGTTTGACCTTCCGGAACCGGATTAATAATCACGCTGACGTTCTCGCTGCGTTCGATGAGGTCGTGGAAAATTGCATCTGGCGTCAGGTTCGTTGCGTCCATCTCGATCCATTCGTTCGGATAGAGAAAGCGATAGCCATCGTAACTATCCACATACGAGGTTAACCCGCTCGTAGGAGAAGTCGAGCAACTCGTCAGCGTGACTGTCACTGCAACCAGCAAGATCGCCGCAATTCGTTTGAGCATGACTGTTCGAGAGTGAATGAGGTGCGGAAGTCGGGGCGCACACCGCCCCATTCACCATCCGATGAATTTGCCATCACGTCAAGTCGGAGGGGGAGAGGGGGAGCTGATAAGGCTATGACTTTTACTTAGGAGGTATCGAAAGCCAAAGAAGCCCCAGGATAGGGAGAAGTACGGTGGCGTCCCCAACTCAAGGGAAGTCCTTGAAAGAGGCGGACGACAAAAGAGATACAGCCAAGGCGCCAACAAGAAAGAGTTCTCGGTCTGAGGGTCGCGGCGGCCAGACCGGTCGAGTCAGAGTCAGTCCGAGGGGAAGTCGAAGGCTTTTGGGAGTCTTCCCGACAAGCCCCTTCGGTGATGAGCCAAAGTAAAGCCACAGACATGGCCAGCCAAAGACACTCAGCCCGGTGAGGATGAGTCAAACGGGTGCGTTGCCAATTAAAGCCATCGCTCTTGAGATCGCGATAAGCCGCTTCAGTCCAAGAGCGAAAGCCATAAAAGGCAGCCGAAGCCGATTGAGGTGAGGCGTCACTCAGCAACAGCCAAGGGTCTTTGTAATCCTCGTCCCATCGGGCTAACAGGGTACAATCGAGAGGATTTTGGCGAAAGCAGCGTACCGGTTGACTAAAACTCTCACCAACTCGAACCACTTGCTCGAGAGGTTGCCAGTCGGCGAGAGTTTCCCCCGAGCGCACTTGGTAATAGCCTTGTGAGTTAATACGTAACAAAGGATGCCATCCCAGAGCCACAATTTCCTCATACAGCCAACAAGCATAGAGTCCTCGATCGGCCAAAACCCAAACCCTGACCGACTCGGGAACCACTCCGCTCAAGCGACGGAGCAAGTCTTGCCACAGGGGCTTCCAGGGGTGTTTCTGGGAAGCTTTCACGATTTTCCAGGCCACGGGAATGCCACTGCCGCGATAGAGTACGTTGAGTGACAAGACGATAAATTTTTGACCGATATGGGTCGCATCTAAGGCCAGGAACAGGTCGTCGCTCTCTCCTAATAGCTCTAAGACCCACTTCAGCAGCGGCGCGAAACAACTGGCTACATCTAGCTCAGCATATTTACGACCGTAAGCTTGGCGTTTTTCTTTGTACCACTGTTGTAGTCTTTGACGTACGTTGGTGAATTTTTCCCCGTTGACTTGGGCAATACACTCTGACACTTGAGTCAGACTTGAAGAGCGACTCATCATCATGCCAAAGCTCCAGGTGGCTAGCCCTGATACTTGTGGCAAGGAAAGATTCGGAAAATGACGACTGACTTCTTGCGACCACTGTTTGAGGTAAGCTGAGTTGTATTTCATGGCTTCTCCTAAACGAGTCTACGGCTTTCTCTTTGTCGGCTCTTTCTCTCTCTCTTACAATCATAGCCTTGTCAGGAGAGGGGGAGAGGGGGAGAAGGGGAGAGGGGGAGAAGGGGAGAGGGGGAGAAGGGGAGAGGGGGAGAAGGGGAGAGGGGGAGAAGGGGGAGACAAGGGGAGAGGGGGAGAAGGGGGAGACAAGGGGACAAGGAAGAAACTGTCAACTGTCTCCACTGCTTCGCGGCTCACGGTAAAAGGCTGGTGACTGAAGTGCTGCTGACTGTTCACTGCTCACTGTTCGCTGCAAAAGTGTAGAGTGTAGAGTACTGATTCAGTTCGGAGTGTCTTAACTCTTCACTCTTAACTCTTCCCTCTTCACTGAAAAACGCGCACCGTTTTAGGACGATGAACGCAGCGAACCAACCTTCCGTCAGTGCTTTCGATCGCGCCATGATACAGCGTTGTCTGACCCTTGCGCGTCAGGCGTTGGGGCGGACTGCGCCGAATCCCATGGTGGGGGCGGTCGTCGTCAGCAACGGTCAAATTGTCGGAGAAGGGTTTCATCCCAAAGCCGGAGACCCTCACGCGGAAGTGTTCGCATTGCGCGAAGCGGGCGATCGCGCCAAAGGTGCCACAGTATACGTCAGCTTAGAACCTTGCAACCATCACGGACGAACGCCTCCCTGTTCGGATGCGTTGGTAGATGCTGGAGTGGCGAAAGTCGTCGTGGGAACCGTCGATCCCAACCCGAAAGTCGGCGGGGGCGGCGTCAAGCGTTTGCAGGATGCGGGAATTGAAGTCGTCGTCGGCGTCGAAGAAGAAGACTGTCGCCGTCTCAACGAAGCCTTTTTCCACCGAATTCTCTGTCACCGTCCGTTTGGGATTTTGAAGTACGCCATGACCCTCGATGGGAAAATCGCCAGTACCACCGGACATAGTGCGTGGGTGACGGGAACCGAAGCCAGAAGCGAAGTGCATCATCTTCGCAGTGTCTGCGATGCAGTGATTGTTGGGGGAAATACCGTCCGCTGCGATAACCCGCGTTTGACGAGTCACGATACAGAGTCGCGCAATCCCCTGCGCGTCGTGATGACGAGAACTCTCGATTTACCGACTCAGGCGAGGTTGTGGGACGTATCGGAAGCCCCGACGTTGGTGGTGACGGAGAAAGGCGTCAAGCCAGAGGTTCAACGCCAGTTACGCGATCGCGGTGTGGAAGTCGTCGAAGCGATCGACGTGACGCCGGATAAAGTTTTACAACTGTTGTTCGATCGCGACGCCACGTCGGTATTGTGGGAATGTGGCGGAACCTTAGCGGCTCGTGCGATCGCCGATGGTGCAGTTCAAAAAGTCTTGGCGTTTGTCGCTCCGAAAATCGTTGGTGGAACCGATGCACCCACTCCCGTGGGCAATTTGGGGATCGAAAAGATGAGCGAAGCGTTAACCCTCGAACGTACCCGCTGGTATTCTGTCGGTCGAGATTTTGTCATGGAAGGGTATTTACCCAAACCCTCGTTTTCTTCATAAATCACGAGTTTCGATGGATTGCAAAACACTAATTTACAACCCTCGCCGACAAGAGGTCATTACACCATTTTATCCCACTTTCCGCACCACAAGCATACTACAACAGGATTTTTAACGAAGAAAGTACATTACAGCCTTCGTTGTTGAAAATAAATTTCAATAACTTGTGTAGTATGTATTTTTACTTGCGATCTTGATAAAGCTTTCTGCATAAAGTTTTGACAGATCGGACAAACATACTACGTTTTGAAGTGCGGAATGTGGGTTACAATGATGGAATTGCTATCGATCGAAACCGATGATTTTTAGTAGTTAATGTGACAGATATGGATGAAGTTGTTCGTGTATTTCGCATTGAAAATTTTCCAAAAGATGAGTTAACCTACTTGGGAGAATTGAGTGGTGGAATGGGTGCATCTAACTTTTGCAAAAACATCAGTTTGGGGTGGCAAAATTCCCGATTAGCACTTCCGGTATAAGATCCCCGGCATCTTGGAGATGCCGGGGATCTGGAAATTGAGTGCGCCCAATTCGATGAATTTACATTTTTGAGATGCACCCGGTGGAATTCGCTGTCACCGAGGAGCTTTGAGGTTTAGGCCTGACGGTCAGAAGCTAGTATACACGAGATATTGGAAAGGGATTGAATTAATAAGTTTACCGGTCGATCGCGCTGTATTAGCCACGTTACCGGACGCCACCAAACACTACAGTTCGATGGGAGAAATTTGGAATAATCCTCCTCTTCGTCCAGAATGGAAACTATTTCGAGCGTTAAGTCACGAGCATGATGCTTGGAATCGCTGGCAAAGTGATGTCGCTTGGCTCGATCGCGATCGGTTAGTCTATGGTGTAAACCGCTCGTTATTAGTTATTTGTGCGAATGACGGTCGAATTGCAATGGAGTATCGTTTAGATGCTATCGTTCGTGCGATCGCCCTCGATTTAGAAAATCAACGCATTATTGCCGCTACAACTGACGGCATCAAAGTCGTTGAAATGGAGTGTATCTCAAAACCGTGAATTCATACAAAAAAATAAAACATAAGAGTTGCAGTCTCTAAGTTTGATATTTTTGCGCCCCTGATACCAAATCCTGTTCCCAAACCTGCTAAACTTTTAAGCCGCAAATTCCAGCCAATGATAGTTCGTTAAATCCCGAATCTCTTCTTGCATCTATTCTTGAAGGACACAGCACCCTTAGTGGTGCAGAAAAGTCCTGAAACCCTTGTTAGAAAAGATATCGCCGTATTAAAGGGTTGTCCGTAAAATCCCAGATCGGTAAATAGCTGCCGGAGATCTGGCGCGAATCTTAATACATATTTTATGTATTTTGTCAATCCCCCGATCTTGAAAAGTTTTCTGCTCCACACCGATCGCAGGTGTTTTTCAAACCCTCCGGTCGCACTCACCATGTAATATAGAATCCGAATCTCAACGCTGAGCGGAGTCGAAGCGTTGAGTCCGAGCGGAGTCGAGGACTAAAACACTACTGGTTTTACCCAGTCAGACAAGCCTCTCTCTGTGTCCTCTGTGTCTCTGTGGTGAAGAGACTTCTTAAAACCCAGCTTATCGGAAACAGATTCCCTATAACTTAAATTCGCGAAACTCAACAGACTTAAAATACCAAAAATTAGCAGTTGGTTTGAATCGGATTAAAAAGTCGTACTAAAAACCAACTGCTTCTTAAAGCTACCTGTTTTTCAAAGTTTTTTACACTTAAGGGGCATTTACCGACAATGAAAAATATCACGATCGCCTCCGGTATACTCACCAAACATGAAGCGGGTCATTGCGAAAAACTTCCTTATAAAATTTGCCGTCTCTCGATCCAAAATTTAGACGATGTTGTTAACATTCGAGCGTTCGCGAATCGAAGTATCGGAAATTTATTTCTCGATCGTCGTCCTCCCTCACAAATCGAACAAATTCTCGCACAAAATCTCAGCTTGGGATTATTCTGCCAAGACGAACTCGTGGGAATTCGTCTAACCGCCTATCCCTCTGTTGACACGCCTTATCTACTCGACGCTCTACCGATTCCACCCCAAGAAATTCATCGACACGCGAGATTGACTGGGGTGGTGATTTTGCCTCCCTATCGCGGGCAAAACTTTGGCTCTCACTTAACTCAAATTAGCCTTCAAGAACTCAAGACACTCGGAAAAGAGGTCGTTTGGGCGACCGTATCGCCCTCGAACTATCCCAGTTTACGCCTTTTCCTCAATCTGAATTTTCGGATTTACCGTTTGGTCAAACTTCACGAGAACTGCGATCGCTTCGTCCTGAAAACCGACGCTCAAATGAAACCTCTCGCCCTTTCACCACCGAAATTTATCGAACATTCCGATTTCGTCGCTCAAACCGAACTGCTCGATCGCGGTTGGGTGGGATACGCGATCGAGCGTCACGCTCTCGGCTACCGCATCGCATACAACCGCGAACTCGACGTACCGTCAACGATCCCTCTCCTCACAGAAGAAGGATCGGTGACAGAAACCGTCGAACTCGACTAACTCCGCAGTTCTACATCGAACTTCTTGGCGATCGAATTGCGGACTTTTTGATGGGCGTCGTCCACTTCCTTATCTTTCAAAGTGCGATCGCCGGCCCGATACACTAACCGGAACGCTAGACTCCGCTGTCCGTCCGGTACGTTTTCGCCGCGATACTCGTCGAACAGTTCCACCGATTCGAGGAGTTTACCCCCCGCCTTACCCATCACTTTTTCCAAATCGAACACCGACACCGAAACCGGGGCGAAGAACGCCAAATCGCGATCGCTGGCTGGGAACGTCGAAAACGCTGTGAACTTAGGAACCTGCGTCGAAGGTAACGCTTCGAGTAACAAACTCAGTTCCAACTCGAAAACGTATACCTCATCAGGTAACTCTCGTTCCTGACGCAGTTGCGGGTGAAGCTGTCCGAAGCGTCCCAACTGACGCCCCCGCAACCACAGCGACGCCGTGCGTCCGGGGTGTAACCGTTCGTCGCTGCTGTCGGGGCGATACTGCACCTCGAGGCTGAGGCGATCGAACGCACTCTGCAAAACCCCTTTCGCCTCGAACCAATCCATCGGATCTTCTTTCCCCGAAGTCGTCCAGCGTCCCATCGTGGGGTCGCCGCCGAGAATCCCCGCCACCAGGTCTTTTTCCCGATACTCCTCGCCCTCTTTCCAGAAGACGCGGCCGATTTCAAAGCCGTTGAGGGCACCGTTTCCCTGTTTCAAGTTGTACTCGAAGGCGTCGATTAACGCCGGAAGCAGTTCGGTTCGCAGGGCGGAATATTCCGCAAACAGGGGATTTCCCAGCTTGATTTGACGGTCTTGACTGGGTTTGACGAGGGAGTAGTGGATTAACTCCGTCAATCCCGCCGCCCGGAACGCTTCCCGCAGTTGTCCCGTCAGGGCGAATTCCGGGGACAGTTGCCCTAACGCCCCTTGTTTGGGCAGAGTTTCGCAGAAGTTATCGTAACCGTAGAGACGGGCGATTTCTTCGATGAGGTCGATTTCCCGTTCGATGTCCCGAGAACGGTAGGGCGGAACTTTCACGTTCCAAACGCCTTCGGTGTCCGTTTCCGTCACCTCGAAACTCAAATCTTCGAGAATGCGTTTCATATCGGTTTCGGGGAGGTCGCCGATACTGTCGCCGAGTCGAACGTCTCCGAGAACCTGACGGACGCGATCGCACCTCAGTTGAATCGTACTCGACAACTCCGGTCGCGTATCGGCGATCGCCTGCGTCACCGGGGTTCCCCCCGCCAGTTCGCAAATTAAGGAAATCGCCCGCTGACAGGCCACTTCCAACTCGGCGAAATTGACGCCCCGTTCGTACCGAGACGAAGATTCGCTGCGGAGAGATTGACTGCGGGACGATCGACGGACAACCACAGGATCGAACAACGCCGCTTCGAGGACGAGGTTGGTGGTTCCCTCGTGGACTTCGCTTTCCTCGCCCCCCATGACGCCGCCGAGGGCGATGGGTTTGTCATTGGCGGTAATCACTAACGCCTGTTGGCTGAGTTTGCGTTCCTGTCCGTCGAGGGTGGTGAGGGGTTCGTCAGCTTTGGCGAAACGCACGCCGATGCTGAGGTCGTCACTTCCCGTGAGGCGTTGCAGGCGATCGCGATCGAAAGCGTGTAGCGGTTGACCCCACTCCAACATCACGTAATTGGTGATATCCACCACGTTATTAATCGGACGCACGCCAGCCGCTTCTAAGCGTTGTTTCAACCAAGCCGGAGACGGCGCAATCTTTACCCCTTCGATCGCCGTTCCGATATACGTGGGGCAAGCGTTGCTGTCGGCGACATCCAATTTCAGCGTATCGTTGCGGGGAACCTCGCCCGCTTCGGAGTGAGGTAACTTCAACTGAGCCCCAGTCAAAGCGGCCACTTCTCGGGCAACTCCCACCATACTCAGGGCGTCGGCCCGGTTCGCCGTTGCGGTAAGGTCGAGAACGGTATCGTCGAGTCCCAGAAAAGGACGGGCATCGTTTCCGATTTTCGCGTCGAGTTCGGCGACTTCGCCTTCGCCAAAAACGTGAATTCCTTCCGATTCCTTCGACAGTCCCACTTCTTCGAGAGAGCAAATCATCCCGTTAGAGGGAACGCCCCGCAGTTTGGCGGGTTTGATTTTCAAGTCCACTTGCGGGAGAACCGTTCCGACGGTAGCCACGGGGACGTAGAGATCGGCTTTCGCGTTGGGCGCACCGCAGACGATTTGTTGAGGTTCGTCGGTGCCGATGTTGACTTGGCACACGCGCAGTTTGTCGGCGTTGGGGTGAGGTTCGATGCCGACGATTTTTCCGAGAACCACGCCCTCAGCCCAAGTTCGGCGATCTTCGATGTCTTCGACTTCAAAGCCGGCCATGGTGAGACGGTGGGCCAGGTCTTCGGCGGACAGATCGATGTTTACGAGTTCCCGCAACCAGTTGAGTGAGATACGCACGGTTGATGCCTTGTTCGACGGATGTGTTTAGCCTGACTATTTTACCCTGTGGGTCGGGTTTCGGGAGGGGGGCGATCGCGTGAGGTTCGCCGTTGCAGTGGTATGCGACTCAGTGAGGCAGCGTGGGTTAAAACTAAAGATATGGGTCGCGCAGTCATCCCGCCAGCAAGTGTTTTGCAGTAAGTCAGAACGATTCGAGAGAGATTGAGATAATGGTTAAAACAGTTTGGGCAACGGTTCGAGATGGCAAACTCGAACTTCTAGAATCTATAGAACTCGAAGAAGGAAGCCAGGTGCTTGTTACCGTACTTTCCAGTGACGAGAAAGAGTTTTGGCAACAGGCTAGTCAGAGTTCTTTAAACAAGATTTGGGACAATTCAGAGGACGATGTCTACAACGAACTACTCTAAGTATGAACTCCTCTTAGTTCGGTATCCTTTTTCAGACTTATCGCGTTCAAAAATCAGACCTGCGGTTGTTGTCAGCGAGCCGCACATTTCGCAAGACATTATCGTTGTTCCACTAACAAGCCGGACGAGTTCTCTTCTTCCAGGTGAGTTTGTTCTTACTAGGTGGTCAGAAGCCGGTCTCAATGTTGAAACAGCGGTCAAACGAGGACTATACACGGTCGATCGAAGCTTAGCTATCAAAAAAATCGGACAGTTAGCTAAGGTCGATATCGATCGATTAGAGCAGTCTTTACAAGTTTGGTTGGGTGCATCCCAGTTTTGCAAGTGTTAGGCGTAAAAGTCTCCATTGAGATAAGCACAGCGTTGCTTGAGGACTTGTGGAACGTTCTGACGTTCCCACTGAGCGCCGGAAATCTTGAGACGCCGACCAATCTGCTTGACCGTCGATTCAATGGCTCCAGAGCCGATAGAAATCCCTTCACACTGGTAATAGCTGTAGTTGACGATGCGGTGTCGATGTTTTTGCACGTAAGCCACCAACTTGGTGACGCGCGGGTGTGACCAATCCTCGAACTGAGCCAGCGACCCCTCCACATCACCTCGCCACAAACAAGCTTCAACGGCATCGAGACGCTGCTGTGACCCACCCACTTTCCCTAAATTCTCCGTCAAATGATACCAATCGAGAACTTCTTGCCGCTGAGTGGTATCACCTATGTCGGCAAAGAGATTCCAGATCCCATCGTGTCCATCTCCGAGGCAGATTAGAGGCGTGGCCAAGGGTTGTTGATTGACCCAATTCACCAAGCCCTCGTTATCTTCAAAGAAAGCTCCTACACTCGCCCCATGGAGATTGACGGCTTTGTAATCTCGCCAGATACAGGGGTCTCCGACGGCGGTACGCAGACGGACTTTACCTCCATCGAGGCTCATTTCAGCGACGGTCTCTTCGAGTTGGGGCAGTTCAAACTTTTGACGATGTACCAAGCGTTGCTGGCTACTTGCAGAAACGGTCATGCCCGTTAAGACCTCAAGATCTTGAGCCGCCCGCTCGTAGGAGGAGTTGGCGCTCAGGAGTAAACAGCATTTCTCCAGCTCGGGACTCCATCGACTGTGTGCTTTGACCTCTAGCTTCTGGGCTTGTGGCTCGCTCAGACTCAAGCGACCGAGAAGACTTTTTACCGTCCGTTTTCTTCCGCCTTGGCTGCCGCTGCTGTTTTGGATAAAAAATTTCCCACTTCTGGGCTAACGTGTTCTAATAGCTGATGACGGACGGTTTTTTCGATGCCAGATAGGGTTTGAATCTCTTCTGGGTCACTTCCTTCGTAGAGTAGAGCGGCAATCGCTCGAGCGTGAGCTTGAATTTGGCGACGTTTTTCAGCATCCATGAGCTAGGCTTGACTCCGACTTGGGCAACTCCTTTTAGCTTAACTCCCTTCTCTCAAACCGCTCTAAGTACTCTTACTCATTGCAAAACTGGGATGCACCCGTTTGGTTAGGACTCTAAGAGAGATTTTTAGAAAAGCCAGAGTCCCAGAATCTTCAAGATTCCGGAACTCTGGTCTGGCGAGATTGCGGTAAGTGTAGAAATCTACCCAGCTCGATCGCACCGCATTTTCCCCAGACAATCCCCCTTAGCTGTAGACGCACTCGGAAATCCGAACCGAAGCCGATCGCTCGCTCCTCAACCGTCAATGTCAAAATAAACAAAGAGATAGGAATCGCGGCGAGAAGCCGAAATTGCCCATGAACACGGTCACCCGAACCCTGACGACTTGGTATCGCAACGTCTTGAGAAACCCCAAATATCGCTGGTGGGTCATCCTGGGAACCCTGGTGTACTTATTCAGTCCCCTCGATATTTCCCCCGATGTGATTCCCATCATCGGACAAATCGACGACGTGGCGATCGCGTTCTTGCTCGTGTCGGAAGTCGTGCAGATGGTGACAGAACGGTTGCAATCGTCGCCAGTGTCCGAAGCGGAAACCGAGGTGGCGTCTGTTCCCAACGATGCCGACACCACTGTCGATGTAGACGCCGTATCCGTCGATTAACTCCCGAGACTTGGCGCGATCGCAAAGCACAATACAAGCCAAGGCGCTTGCTGTTTTTCGTCGTTCTCAGTCAAAATTGAACCGCGACGGATTCCTTGGGAGTTGAGATGTCATGTTGAAACAGTCTCCGAAACAGTGGTTGAGCCTCAGTTCTGCTCTCAGCCTGTTGTGGTTTGGAAGCGGAGCGATCGCGATCGCCGCTCCAAACGCCACTCCAGCCAACACTGAGAAAACCCCGCAACTGGCTCAAATCCTCCCTAACGCCAACACCATGCGTCCGACGCTGCGGGTTGGGAGCGAGGGAGCAGCGGCGATCGAACTGCAAGGGGTTCTCAAACTCATGGGATACTATCCTGGCGTCGTCGATGGCGTGTACGACGACGAAACGGCCGCCGCCGTCACCCAATTCCAACAGTCGGTGGGACTGTCTGCCGATGGCGTCGTCGGTCTCGACACCTGGAACCGCCTGTTTCCTCCCATGCAAGTCGGCGGTATCGCCACCCCGGTTTACACCAACACGGGTTCGACCACCTGCGTCTGTCCCACCCCCACAACGGCAGCCGCTCCCATGCCGACGCCAATGCCGTACTCCACAACTGCCGTCAGTACCCCGAACCGAGTTTCATCGACCGTCGCCACGAACGACCTCCCCGTCCTGCGAGAAGGAGCGGAAGGCTCGGCGGTGGTCGAACTGCAAATTCTCCTACAGGATTTGGGATTTTACCGAGGCGATATCGACGGAATTTTCGGGTCGGGAACTGCTGACGCCGTCGAAGCCATGCAAGCCGCTTACGGACTCGATATCGATGGTGTCGTCGGTTCGGCCACCTGGGGAGCCTTACTCGGTTATTAAAAGTCCTCCCTCCCGTTTTCCGCTCGCGTTCGTGTCGAGATTTGCCTGTGGTTTTACGCTTGTCTCCCCAACACCGCCAACACATCGAATTCCACGCCGAACGCTGTTATCCCCGTGAATGCTGCGGGTTAATTTTGGGATATGCTGAGGCTGGAGAGAAGCGGGTCGCCGAAGTCTGGGAAACGGAAAACGCCTGGGACGACGAGACGGCGACGACCTTCGACGAGACGGCAGAATTCAACACCCAGGAACGTCGCTATACCATCGCCGCAGAGGTGATGTTAGAAGCTCAGAAAACCAGTCGCGATCGCGGTTGGCAAATTCTCGGTATCTACCACTCTCACCCCAACCACCCCGCGATTCCCTCAGAAGTCGATCGCAGTTGGGCTTGGCCGCAGTATTCTTATGTCATCGTGTCGGTACGAGAAGGACTGGCGATCGATCTGCGATCGTGGCAACTCGACGAAAACCACCAGTTCCGAGCGGAAACGGTGCGATCGTAGAAATCGATCTCGAGATCGGCCGGGCTTGCCCAAGGTCGAAGGTCTTTCGCTAGGATAATAGTCTGAGGAATCTTCACGAGATCGAAGCCTGCCTACGCAACCTGAAACGCTTACAGGCGTCGGCAGTTTTTCGTTTGTTTCTCTCTTCGTACCGTTCGGTTTTGCGATCGAAACCGATCGGTCTCCACTCATCCTAACTCTGCCCTACCTCGACTGCTATGCTCGATCCCAATCTGGAGCAAATCCAGCTTACCAAAGACGAATACGAACGGTATTCGCGTCACTTGATTCTTCCCGAGGTCAGTCTCGAAGGACAAAAGCGACTCAAAGCGGCAAAAGTGCTGTGTGTGGGAACTGGAGGTCTCGGTTCTCCACTCTTGCTGTATCTAGCCGCCGCCGGAGTCGGAACCCTCGGAATTGTCGATTTCGACGTAGTCGATCGCTCGAACTTACAGCGTCAAGTCATTCACGGGACGTCTTGGGTGGGGAAACCCAAAATTGAATCGGCCAAACACCGCATTCAAGAAATCAATCCCACCTGCGAAGTACATCTGTACGAAACGCGGCTCTCTTCAGAAAACGCGATCGAGATTATCGAACCTTACGATATCGTCGTGGACGGAACCGACAACTTCCCCACGCGATATCTCGTCAACGACGCCTGCGTTCTGCTGGACAAACCCAACGTCTACGGCTCGATTTTCCGCTTTGAAGGTCAGGCGACGGTCTTCAACTACGAAGGCGGTCCGAATTACCGCGATTTGTATCCCGAACCGCCACCGCCGGGAATGGTTCCCTCCTGTGCTGAAGGTGGGGTTTTAGGCATTCTTCCCGGCATCATCGGCGTCATTCAAGCCACCGAAACCGTCAAAATTATCTTGGGACGCGGCCGAACGCTAAGCGGGCGTCTATTACTATATAATTCATTAGACATGACTTTTCGGGAATTGAAGCTGCGGCCCAATCCCGAACGTCCCACGATCGAGAAATTGATCGATTACGAACAGTTCTGTGGTATCCCCCAAGCTAAAGCGGAGGAAGAAAAGCGGAAAATGAGTATGCCAGAAATGACGGTTTCCGAACTCAAAGCGTTAATGGACAGCGGTGCAGACGATTTTATGTTGTTAGACGTCCGCAACCCCAACGAGTACGAAATCGCCAAGATTGACGGCTCGGTATTCGTTCCGCTCTCAGAAATCGAACGCGGCGAAGGTATCGATAAGGTCAAAGACAAGCTGAACGGACGGCGTCTGATCGCTCACTGCAAGCTCGGCGGTCGTTCTGCAAAAGCCTTATCGATTTTGAAAGAAGCGGGGATCGAAGGAACGAACTTGAAAGGTGGTATCGACGCTTGGAGCAAAGAAATCGATCCGTCTGTCCCAACTTACTAGACCGTAAGGTGGTTTGTTGCTTGCGTACCGACCTTTGACGCGAGCGTTTGAGTTTCAAAACCGGCTTCTACCAAAGAGGCCGGTTTCTTCGTAGGTGTTTAGCCTGAACCGCGAGAATCCTACGTTTCTAATCTCCGATTGAAGCGTAGATGAATCGCGGCGGTAAGGTGGCGGGCAAGCCGTTCGATCTGTTATGCTGCCCTTAGTGCAAAGCTAGCTGCCTCTAATGAAAGTCGTCAAGCTGAGAATTTATCCCACGAAAGAGCAGGAAGTCGCCCTGGAAAAAGCCTTTGGCTGCTGCCGTTTCGTGTGGAATCGTTCTCTGCAACTGACAACCGAAGCGTACCGCCAAACGGGGAAAGGCATCTCTGGGATGGAACTCAAGAAAATGCTTCCGCAATGGAAGCGAGAGCTTGAGTGGCTTGGAGAAACCTATTCTCAATGTCTACAAAGTTCGGTACTCAACCTCTCGAGAGCCTTCGTTAACTTCTTTGAAGGACGCGCTCGATATCCAAGATTTAAAAGTAAGCACAAACGGCAATCCCTTCAATACCCACAAAACGTCAAACTCGAAGGCGATAAGTTGCACCTTCCCAAGATTGGAGAAGTGTACTGTCGCGTTCATCGTTGGTTTGAAGGGCAAATCAAAACCGTAACCGTCAGTCGCCATCCTGACGGTCGTTATCATGTTTCAATCCTTATCGACGACGGTTCGGAAAAACCCGAACCCAATGCCGACGGCAAAGCCATTGGCATCGATATGGGATTGAAGCATTTTGCGGTGACTTCTGATGGTGAAAAATACAACAATCCCCGTCACCTCAAAAAGCACGAGCGCAACCTAAAACGTAAACAGCGCAAGCTTTCGAGGAAACAGAAGGGGTCGAATTCCCGTCAAAAAGCCAGACGGTTGGTGGCGCGAGTTCACAATAAAATTGCTAACTCCAGAGCGGATTTTCTCCACAAGCTATCCCGCAAGATAGTTAACGAAAACCAAGTGATTGTGGTAGAGAATCTCGCGGTGAAGAACATGATCGAGAACCACAGCCTTGCCAAAGCGATTAGCGATGTGGGCTGGGGAATGTTTTCGACCCGGCTCAAATACAAGGCAGAGGGGGAAGGGAAGGTTTATCTAGAAGTGGATCGATTCTTCCCCAGTACTCACCTTTGCTCTGAAACGCTGTTGCCGCTCCCCAAGATGGGACTCGACGTGCGATCATTTGAATGCCCCCATTGTGGGCGAGTCCACGACCGGGACATCAATGCGGCAATCAACATCAAGAATGAAGGCTTGCGGATATGGGCCTCGGGAACCGGGGCTTCTGCCAGTGGAGGGAATGTAAGGCCAAAGGGAGGTCGGATTCGTTCGATGCTTCCCGAGGCAATTCCCAGTGAATCTGGAAGCCACTCATCAATCGCCTCGCGATGATGAGTGGTAGTTCACGGAGATTTGGGGGTGAAGGTTGGGGAACTCTCCTCAGATTTCAAGCGATCGCGCACGATCTCTAAAATTTGTCCGAGGCGATTTTTTCCCGTTCCGTCTTTTCCACATCCCCAGTAGGCATCGATAGGAGAATTTTCAACGATCGCCTCGTCGCCAGTCTCGAGTAAAATGTTTCGGATGTCTGCGTGTGTTTTAAATTTTTGAAACACCGCACGTTCCATTATATTCTCTTTAACCTCTTCCCAATCTTTCCGTAACGGATGTTGGCGGCTTCGTCCCAAGCGAGCCGCTTCTTTTGGGGTTTTACTGTCTCGAATGCGATCGCTCCACTGAGGATCGCTCGTCACAAATTTCTGAGCTTGGAAGTAATGTTCGCTGGTTTTCCACCAGTAACCGTCAAGCTCGAATCCGTGGGATGAAAAATTAGAAAAGCAGCCGTAAGGTTGTTTGCGCGTGCTGTAAAAATATATCGTCATACTTCTCTGGCAACTCTTTTGAACAAAAATCCTCAACTTGGGAAAGTTTCCGTCAAAATATTCGAGCCGTTAAAATAGGGTTCGAGCGTGAATTTTATCCATCGCCCTTAACAATAGCAAATTGTAACAAAACTGACAGCGATCGCCACCACTTCTCTGAAATATTTTGCATCACAAATCACACCGATTTTAATTACTCAAATCTCTGACGAAAATCACTTTAGAAGGGGTTGCGAGATTATAGGTTTAATTGAGGGAGATCGTAGAGATAAGTTGGGTGGAGCTAAGCCGAAACCCAAAAGCAGCTCGATCGAGGACTCAAGCTTGCCTCCGAGCGATTTACATTTTTGAAATGAGTGCTAGACGTTTTTTTTGTGTTTTTCTAAAGCCATGCTAACACGATCTTATTGAAAAAATATGGTTCACGATAGGGTGCATCTCAAAAATGTAAATTCATCAAATCGGAGTCTCGGCTCTGAATCGATCTGTTTTTGGGTTTCGCGATCGCTCCACATAACCTACTTCTAACACGATCTTATCAAAGACATATGTTTTACAATAAATTTATAAATCAGAGGAGTAACTTCAATTCAATCCTAAAATGTTTAAGACGTACGACAATATTCTTGAAAACGTATATCCCAATCCTCGATATAGATCGTTCAATTGAATATTTGTATGAGGCACTCTCACAAAGAATAACGTATAAAATAACCCGATCGAATATACACTATATATTTTTTGAACAAACTGCGCTCTAAATAAAAATATAAATGCCCTGGAGTACGGCAAGTAAAGTGGAGACAGCCATCTTAATATCCATCGATTTTGAGAATAACTAAATGTTTCAAGCTGAATTAAGGCAGGACTTACGCAGCAGATAATATACGATATAAAAATAACAAAAAACCATCGACCCCAATCGAGCGCAACTATATAAAGCACGATCGAGCATAAAAAAGGAATAAACGCATATTTAAAGCTAAAACTTGCTAAAATATGCATTGCAGAATCCGAACGAGAAAATCTATCGTCTTCTGGATTTTTAGATTGAATATTTTCGATCGCTTCGATCGATATTTGTGATGAAGCACGCATTAAAATAATTATGTTAGCGCCAAAAACAGTCGTCCAAAGAATAAAGGCAAGTCCTCGATCTCTCATGACATTTTTAGACAAATTTTCCAAAAGCAGTTTTTTAAATGAAATATCAAAAAATCTCAAAATCTCTGGAAGTTTTTCAGTGCAGTTTGCTGCCAAATTTGGATGAATATGACTATAGCTTTGCCAAGACTGGCAAATTGCTAAAGCTGTTGCATAATTTCCTTTAAAAAATAAGCACAAAAAAGCAATGGAAACTGTCGGAAAATAAATCAAAAAAGTCCGCTTCAGGACTTCTTTTTTAGAAAAATAAGCACCAATCCAAGTTGCAGTTATAATTGTATTTAAAGGAATTGAAAGAAATAGAATTGCTTCATGGGATAAAGCTGTTGGAATTGAAAGTAAATTATAAGCAAAAAAGAGATGGTGACAATATCGATCGATCGACGCTTTTAAGTTTGAATTCAACTGAATGCAAGTGGATGTTTTTTGCAAAAAATACAAATTAATTAGCAATCCAAACAAAAATAAAAAATCTTTTCTACCAATTACATTCACATCGTTAAGAGGAAACAAAACCAGGGAGGGCAAAAACAAGACTGCCATCAAAGATTCGCAGTTCATTATTTTTTTGCATTTTTTTATCTTTAAAATATACCATCCAGAAAATACTAAATAAGTCAAATGTGCGAATTTTTGAGCGATCCTGTAAACATCTAAGCCGTAGTGTTCTTGAAGATACAGAAAAATCTCTCCAGTCAATCCTCGTCTGACAAAGCCACCCTTATAGTTAACCATCCATTCCATAAAAACATAGCCTGAAAAATATTTATGTATTCCAAAAGCTCGAACAATCAAAATTGCAAATAAAAACAAGAAACAATAAAATATAATTTTTTTTGCAAATTGACGCGGATTTTGGCAAAAGAAAAAGTTAGACTGAAATCTCCACATTTTTAAAAATCTCTCAATCGAACTGAGCAACAAACGAGCGATCGTAGGATTTATGTTTCGAGAAAATTTCAAATTTATTTTTTAAAAAATTGTTCGATCGTAGCAGTCCTAAATGAGTTGTCAAAAATCAAAATACCAAAAAAATCGATTCCCCGTTTCCCGTTCTCTATTCCCCATTGCCCGTTCCCTATTCCCTTTTTGTTTCAATTTTTTTACACAACTGATTTAGGTTTTTTCTATAGGGAACCTCGATTAATTAAAACTTACTAAAAAAAGGCTCTTCTATCAAGAATAGAGAACAAAATCCCAAAGGTTTCAGCCGTTGAATTTTGAGCTAGAATCAATTTTTCGAGGTTCCCTATATTTTGTCTCTTGGTGAGCGATCGCCCTGTATAAAAGAGACGATTTTAGTGGAGAGCGTACGAGGAACAGAGCGATCGGTAAACCGACAAGCGGGTTTAACAAGTTTGTGTTTTTGGGTTCTTATTTAGATGGTATGACATCAAAATCCGAGAAGTTGTGGAGAAAAACTTCACCCCATTAAACGAGTATTATCAAAAAAATACTAAAACAGCAGCGATCGCGATCGCACAAACAGCATAGATCGAATCACCAACCCCAGAGATCTCAATTACCCCAGCCTTTGACGCGAATCACCCTAAAAGAGTTCCGAGATTACAGGTTGAGTTGAACGAGATCGCAGAAACTCAAACTCAAAAGTGTAAAGATTTAACTGTAGAGTTCCCGTACCTCTAAATGTCATCCTCGTTTTTACCCTCGCGCCCCGCACTATCAGATTTCTTTTTTGAAGTTTGGCAATCTGGAACCCTTACCCAAACCCATCGCTATCAATTAAAAGAATTTTTGCTTTATGAAGACCTCAACGAAGCGGACTATGCCGGGTCTTCGCAAAACAAGGTGATAAGAAAAACTTATTAAGTAAAGCAAGACAGAAAGCGCATTCGCATATTTTCAAAATTTATAAAGCCATAAGCTTGACGCTTTATCAGTTTAAGACGATTATTAATACCCTCCATAACACCATTGGTTGTTCGGCTCAAGAAATAATTACATATTGTGTTAAGATGATTGCGAATTGTCTTGACAGCATCACCATAAATACTCTGTGCTTTACACAGCCATTCTTTAAATTTATTTTTCCGCTCTCTGGGTCTTGAGTTGTTTCATAAATTTCTCTAAAATCCTCTTTAAGCTGATAAGCTTTTCGTAAACGTTTTTGACTGTTTTAAAAACGGCCTCTAATTTTTCCAATTCCTCTTCTTTTAAGTCTTTTTGGTTTTCAGCAATAACCATTTTGCTCCTTTGATTTTGATTTTAAACTTCACCTGCTTTCGGATTTTATTTAGATTGTCATTCACCGCTTTCATAACGTGAAATCTATCGACGACAATTTGGGCATTGGGAAACACTTTTTCGATAAGCTTTGGAAATCCTCCCCACATATCTACACTGACTTCTTCGACTGCCTCTCTGACCTCTAACGGTTGCTGTAGAAGAACTTCAGCGATTTCTTCTTGTTGGTGAGAGTCGATGACTTCTATCAATTCTCCTTTCTCTAAATCGCTCACTACCGTCACAAATTTTTTGTGACCTTTATGTTTTGCTATCTCGTCCAAACCCAACCTTTTTACTTGTCCCCAATTTACTTTTTTTTGCGTTCGTATACCTGTTGATGAATTCCATTTACCTGATGCCAAGACAAGTCTTCTTCTCTTTTAACTTGCTCGACGCTACTAGCGATTACTCGCTCGTAAATATATTCTTCGTACCGCCTAGTAAACCTTCGACCAGTTTCAATAAAGTCTAGTTCTTCTGTAAAGTATTGTTGGCATTTTTTACAGTAAAACTGACGCCGTGGTATTTGCAAATATACGAGTTGACCCGAAATGGGCAAGTCTCGAACTCTAACGGTTCGTGTTTGGTTAAGTTCGCCCGTCTTTTTGCCACAATGAGGACAGGCAACTTCCTCTTCTCTAAAGCCTAGCTGCAAAAATATTGCTTCGCGTTCCCTGACCACGCTTCTCACTCTTACTTTGGGTAAGTTGATTAAGTCTTCTACAAAAAAGTTCATCTTTAGATCCGCCTGCATTTGTTTTCTATTATACTATTATCACCTCAAACTCCGAAGACCCCTATGCCCTCCTCGATCGCCTGCTACACGCAATCAAGAGGGGGTGGGTGTCTTGGACGGGCGATCGAAACGGATCTTAAGTTGTACGATCGAGAGAAACAGAACTGTACTCGTCGCGTCTGACTCACGACGAACGAGACTCGAGAACGCCAAGGGAGGAAGGCTGGCGATGTTTAATGCCACTCAGTTACTCATCGACCATTTCGTACCCAAACTCCAAGAGAACTACCACCGAACCTATGGCGGTATGAAAGCGGACTACGCCGAAATTATCGGCTGGGCGGGTGCGATGGCGCTCGAAAACATTGCCAACAGCGACGCTCTCTATCACAACGTCGAACATACCATCTTCGTAACCCTGGTCGGACAGGAGATCCTACGGGGGCGACACATTCGCGACGGGGGAATTTCCTGCGAAGACTGGCTTCACGTGACGATCGCCTTACTGTGTCACGATATCGGCTACGTGAAAGGTGTCTGTCGAAAAGACGATGCAGTGCGGCGACTCTACTCGACGGGCATCGACGATACGATGGTATACCTGCCTCCCGGTACCACGGACGCTGCCTTGACCCCCTACCACGTCGATCGCGGCAAACTCTTTATCGACGAACGTTTCGGCGGCCACCGCCTCATCGACGCTCACATAATTCGCAGCAGCATCGAACTGACGCGGTTTCCCGTTCCCGCTGGCAAAGATCACAAAGACACCATTAATTTACCGGGGTTAATTCGCGCGGCGGATTTGATCGGACAACTAAGCGATCCCCGTTACCTACAAAAAATCAGCGCCCTCTTCTACGAATTCGAGGAAACGGGAACCAACAAAGCCCTCGGCTACAAAACACCGGGAGACTTGCGAAACGGATATCCTAAGTTCTACTGGAACGGGGTGTATCCCTTTATCAAAAATGCCCTGAAATACCTCGAAGTGACCCAAGAAGGCAAGCAAATCGTCGCGAACCTTTTCAGTAACGTTTTTCGCGTCGAACACGCTACGATTTGATTTTCGTCCCCTAAAGACCCCACCGATCGCCGAATTTCAACCCCAAATCCTCAGAATCGCGATCGCCGATCTTGTCACCGCCCTCGCCCTCCTGTCACACTAGACATGGTAGAGAAAGTAGGCGAGGCAGTTGCGGACTGACGATCGCGGTGGCGACCCTCAAAGATCGCCCTGACAGAACGTCCGTTCGAGGAAAGTCCGGGCTCCCCAAAGATCGAACCTGCTGGGTAACGCCCAGTGCGTGCGAGCGTGAGGACAGTGCCACAGAAACATACCGCCTTTTACAGCAGGCAGTCATCACTGTTCACTGTTCACTGATGACTGCTCACTGTAAAAGGTAAGGGTGCAAAGGTGCGGTAAGAGCGCACCAGCAGCATCGAGAGGTGCTGGCTCGGTAAACCCCAGGTGGGTGCAAGGTCGAAGAGACGACGGTTGGTCTTTTACCGGTCTCGCTTTTGGAGAACCGCTCGAGGCGTCTGGTAACAGGCGTCCCAGATAGATAACTGCCCTCGATGCCCTTGGTGGCGTCGAGAACAGAACCCGGCTTATGACTGCTTTCTCTACCTCTAATTCTCGACCTTTGAAGCGATCGCCCGTTGGGATCGGTTTGAATTTTCGAGTGTTCGGCTTCCGTCCCGTCACCTTTCCAAGTCTGTTCGCCAATTTCAATGTCCTCAATTTATCCCCGTCGCTTACAAGCGTTACGTCAGCTAGTTCTTAAGTTCGGCATCGACGATCGCCCCACGTTAAACTGGGACTGTTTGGATATCGCTCTGACCCATCCCACCGCATCCGCCGAACGGAACTACGAACAGTTAGAATTTATCGGCGACGCGGCGATTCGCTTGGCGGCGGCGGAATTCCTCTGGGAAACCTATCCCGAGGTGAAAGTGGGAGATTACGCAGCCGTGCGATCGGTGTTGGTCAGCGATCGCGTTCTGGCCGATATTGCCGAAACCTACGGACTCGATCGCTATTTGGTGATGGCAGGAAGTGCCGCCGCCGACAAATCGGGTTACCGATCGCGCTTGGCCGATGCCTTAGAAGCCGTCTCAGCCGCGTTGTATCTGAGTACGCACACGACAGAACTGATTCGCCCCTGGCTCGACTCCCACTTTAAACCCTTGGCCGAAAAGGTGTTGCGCGATCCGGCACGACACAACTACAAAGCCGCGCTGCAAGAATGGACTCAGGGACATCACCGGTTGCTTCCGGAGTACCGGGTCGAAGAGGTGCAACGAGAACATAACAGCGACGATCGGTTTTGCGCTCGAGTGTGGTTGAAAGACCAATGCTTGGGACGGGGAACTGGGCGATCGATCAAAGCGGCCGAACAAGCCGCCGCACGAGAAGCGTTTTTCGCGCTGTCTCGGGGGAACGTGGAAGTCAGCGGCACGGCTGAGACCTCTTAAAGCTCAATATTCCTCTACTTATCGAGAGTTTTCATGGTTGGTATCGTGGTTATCGGCGCGGGACGCTGGGGCAATCATCTGATTCGCAACGTCCTCGAACATCCCGACGCGGAATTGGTGGCGGTGGTCGATCGCGACCCAGAACGCCTCGCAGCCGTGGCGGACAAATATCAGTTAGACGGACGCGTGATTTTGACGACGGGATGGGCCAGTGTCAAGCCTCTCCCACAAGTCCAGGCGGCGATCGTGGCGACTCCCGCTACCGATCACTACGAGACGATTTCGCAAATTCTCGATCGCGGCTGTCACGTCCTGGCCGAAAAACCCCTCACCCTCGACCCCCAAGAGGCGATCGCTCTCTGTCACCTGGCCGAATCGAAAAATCTGATCCTCTCCGTCGATCATACCTATCTCTTCAATCCCGCCGTCGAACGGGGAGCAGAAGTCGTCAACAGCGGCGCGTTGGGACAACTGCGCTACGGATACGCCGCGCGAACCCATTTAGGACCGGTGCGTCGAGACGTGGATGTTTTATGGGACTTGGTGATTCACGACATCGCCATTTTCAACCGTTGGTTGGGAGAGTCGCCGACCCAAGTAAGCGCCACCGGCGAGGTTTGGTTGCAACCGACCGCAGAAGCTGCCCCTAGAGATTTGTTTCCCGAAGGATTGGCCGATGTCGCTTGGGCGACGTTGACCTATCCCAGCGGGTTTCGCGCCCAAATTCACCTCTGCTGGTGCAACCCCGACAAACAGCGACGGTTGGCGGTGACCGGAAGCCAAGGAACTTTGGTATTTGACGAACTCAGCCCATCACCGCTGACCCTGTATCGCGGATATCTCGATCGCACGGAAGCCGGGGATTGGAACCCGTCGGCCGTCGAACCCGAAGCGATCGCAACTCCCGCAGCCGAACCGTTGCGTCGCGTGTTTGAAGGCTTTCTCAAAAGCGTGCGATCGCAACAACCCTGCGATCGCTCCTCCGGTTGGGTCGGTGTCGAACTGGTGAAAGTGTTGCGAGGACTGACTGAATCGAGCAGTCAGGGAGGTGTTCCCGTGTCGATCGAGTAGGGCGATCGACTCAGACTTTGCGGGATTTACGGAGAACTCGGTGTAAAATTCAAAACAATTCCCCCCGCAGACGCGTTCAGCCCTAAAAAAACCATGAAATTTCGTCTTTCTCTGACCGCGATCGCCCTCTCAGCGGTTCTGTCCCCCCACAGTGCGATCGCGCAATCGGTTCCCGAGAGTGCCGCCGTTTGCACCGACGGCTATCGCCTCAACTTGCGCCAAACCCCTAACGGTCAGATCCTCACCGTTCTCAACGATGGAGATGTCGTCGAACGAGTCGCCCCTCCGGCCGGCCCGTGGCAACCCGTGGCCGCCAACGGCTATCGCGGCTACGTCTGGGGCGATTATCTCTGCGATCGCTCCGCCCCGACCCCGCGTCCTCCCGTCGTCGGGTTTCAACCGGCCATGTGTGCCAACGTCGATAACGCCCGTAACATCCGACATACCGGCGGCTTAAACGTCTATCGCAACTCCAACCCCAACAGCGAAATTATCGGCCGTCTCAACAACGGTTCGGCCGTCTTACTCAGCGGAAACGCGATCGTGGATGCCTCTGGAACCATCTGGCAACCCATCGACGCCCCGTTTGGCGGCTTTATTCGTGCCGGAGAAAACGAGCGGGTGACGAATCTTATCGAGTGTACGCGCTACTATCCTTAAAGTAGACGCAACCCTCAAAATTAACGGTGTCAGAACAGCATCGACAGCACTTTCGAGCGCAATTTCCAGCACTCGCTAACAAAACCTATTTCAACTACGGCGGCGAAGGGCCGCTTTCGCAAACTGCCCGCGACGCCATTTTGCAGAGTTACGATCGCCTGCAACAGATGGGGCCGTTTTCTATGAAAGCCAACGTCTGGGTTCAGGAATGCGCCCAGACCTTGCGAGGGGCGATCGCGACCGAGTTAGGGGTCGCCCCGGAAACGGTGGCCGTCACCGAAGATGTCACCGCCGGGTGCAACGTCGCCCTCTGGGGCATCGACTGGAAGCCGGGAGACGCCCTGTTAATGACGGACTGCGAACATCCCGGCGTTATCGCAACGGTGCGAGAACTCCAACACCGCTTTAACATCGAGGTGTCGGTCTGTCCGATTCTGGACACCCTCAACGAAGGCGACCCGGTCGAAGTCATTTCCCGGTATTTGACGCCGAAAACCCGGTTAGTCGTCTTGAGTCACATTTTATGGAACACCGGCCAGGTGTTACCCCTAGCAGACATCGTGACGGCTTGTCGCGGCGTTTCCACCGAAAGCGGACAGCCGATTCGCGTGTTAGCCGACGCCGCCCAGTCGGTGGGGGTGCTTCCGTTGAAGTTGGCAGAGTCGGGGGTCGATTTTTACGCCTTTACGGGGCATAAGTGGCTGTGCGGTCCAGAGGGTGTCGGCGGCTTGTACGTGAGTCCCGAGGCGATGGAATCGTTGCGGCCGACGTTTATCGGCTGGCGAGGCGTCGAGGTGGACGGGACGGGACAACCCACGGGATGGAAGCCAGACGCGCGACGCTATGAAATCGCAACTTCGGCGTATCCGTTGTACGCGGGATTGACGGCGGCGATCGAGCTGCACCGTCAATGGGGAACTGCGGAAGAGCGGTATCGCCAAATTTGTCGGTCTAGTGCGCGATTGTGGGAAAAACTCAGGGAAATTTCCGGCGTCACCTGTTTGCGGACGAGTCCGCCAGAATCGGGGTTAGTCTCGTTTACCCTGGACTCTGGTACTCATAAAAATTTGGTGGTGTTTTTGGAAGGTCGCAGCATCATGACGCGCACGATTCTCGATCCGAGTTGCGTTCGCGCCTGCGTTCACTATTTGACGTCGGAGGAGGAGAGCGATCGCCTCGTCGAAAGCGTGCGGGAATTTACCGCGCAATCCGGCAATTCGTAATTTCGGGCATCTCAAACAGCGGTTTCTCCAAACCCTGCTAGAACCTCTCTGTGTCCTCTGTGTCTCTGTGGTGAAGCCTTTCTGAAACCCAACTTATCAAAAAAGGATAAAGTCCGATCGGGTTGGCTCTCAAAACAAATTAGCATCCAACGATTTTCGGGGACTTTTTTTAACAAAAAACACCTCGGCTGGAAACTCAACCGAGGTGTTTTGAATTCATCAGAATTCTTAACCCAAAATCGTTTTTGCCTTAACCGAACGTCCTACAGAATTGCAGCGTACTGTTCTTTTTCAGGAACGTCCGTGTATTCAGCGACGATTTGACGGAATTCTTCGCCGTCGATGGTTTCTTTTTCCACCAACAAATCGACGAGGCGATCGATAACGGCTCGGTTGTCGCGCATAATCCGACACGCATCGTCATAACACTGTTCGACAATGGTGCGAACCTGAGCGTCGATGCGAGCGGCGATATCTTCAGAGTATTCCGATCGCGTCATCAGATCGCGACCCAGGAACACTTCACCCGATTGGCTTTCGAGAGACATCGGACCGAGATCGGACATTCCGAAGCGCGTCACCATCTGACGAGCCATGTTCGTAACTTGTTGCAGGTCGTTCCCCGCACCCGTGGTCACTTCCGCATCGCCGAAAATGACTTCTTCGGCAGCGCGTCCGCCCAAAGCCCCCGTAATGCGAGCGCGAATCTGAGAGCGAGAAATCAGGGTTTGGTCTTCCGAAGGAACGAACCAGGTCAGACCTCGAGCTTGACCGCGCGGCACCAGCGTCACTTTCTGAACCGGGTCGTGGTCTTTCAGCAGAGTCCCAACGATGGCGTGACCGACTTCGTGATAGCCGATCAGACGTTTGCTTTTGCTATCGACGAGGGGCGTTCCTTCCATCCCGGCCACGACGCGATCGACCGCATCGTCGATTTCCGCCATCGTGATGGCGTCTTTGCGGCGGCGAGCGGTGAGAATGGCGGCTTCGTTGAGCAGGTTCGCTAAGTCAGCTCCCGTAAATCCAGGGGTGCGACGGGCGATCGCATCGAGGGAGACTTCCGAGGCGAGTTTCTTGTTGCGAGCGTGAACTTCTAAGATCGACAGGCGACCTTTGATGTCGGGAGCGTCGACTGAAACTTGGCGATCGAAGCGTCCCGGTCGTAACAGCGCCGAATCGAGAACGTCGGGGCGGTTAGTCGCGGCGATGATGATGATTCCGGTGTTGCCCTCGAACCCATCCATTTCCGTCAGGAGTTGGTTGAGGGTTTGTTCTCGTTCGTCATTTCCGCCCCCGATTCCGGCACCGCGCTGGCGACCAACGGCGTCGATTTCGTCGATGAAGATGATGCAGGGAGCGTTTTCTTTGGCTTTTTTGAACAGGTCGCGCACGCGAGACGCGCCCACGCCGACGAACATTTCCACGAATTCCGAACCGGAGATGCTGAAGAAGGGAACGCCTGCTTCCCCGGCGATCGCTTTGGCTAACAAGGTTTTACCGGTTCCCGGCTGTCCGATCAGCAACACGCCTTTCGGAATGCGCGCGCCGACCGCGGTAAACCGCTCGGGTTTCTTCAGGAACGTGACGACTTCTTGGAGTTCTTCTTTAGCTTCGTCGACACCCGCTACGTCGTCGAACAGAACGCCCGTTTTCGCTTCCATTTGGAACCGCGCCCGAGACTTCCCAAAGTTCATCGCCTGACCGGGGCCGCCGGGGGCGTTACTCGAGCGACGGAACAGGAAGAACAGCCCCGCAATCAACAGAACGGGGAATACCAGGTTGCCCAACAATCCCCAAATCGCACCGTCGTTTCGGGGCGGGTGGTTGTCGAGGCTGACGTTGGCTTCCCGCAGTCGGGCGATCAGTTGGGGATCGTTAGCGGGTAAATCTACTCGCAGCCGTTGGACGCGGTTGTCGAGATCGCGATCGACGGCTTCGACGATGGCCGTCCGTCCGCCTTCGTAGAGATCGACACCGGTTACGCGACCGGCTTCGAGATAGTCGAGGAAGCGACCGTAACTCATGCGAGTTGCAGCAGCGTTATTTCCAGCTGTGACGGCGGAGGAAGAAAACGCACCTTGCCACAGGAAAAATCCAATGACGAGGATCGGCAACGCCCAGAGTAAAGCGACTCTCCAAGAAAATTTCATATTGCAGCTATCTCCGGTTTCGGCAATGAACGATTATTTTTAAGCAGCTTTGCTAACTCATAATCTTAATCAAATGTAACATATCTTTCTGGTAGGCGTCGAAGTCAGCCTGCGACCCTGTCCTGCGAGTGTTTCGGGCAAGGGGGCGACGAACCCACAAACGTTAACGCGATCGCCTCTCCCCAAAAAAGTAAGAGGTCAGACACCGTAGGGGCTGACCTCTGTGAGATAGAACTAGAAAAACTCTAGACTTCGACAGGAACCTTAGAATCAGAAGCCGTAAGGCGCTCGTAAGCTTCGCGCATCTTCAGACCGACTAGGAGTTGGAATAAACCCGTTCCATCGTTAGCACCGGGATATTCTTTGTGCTGTAGCAACAGGTGAGCCAGTTCGCCGTAGTACTTAGTGGACGTTTTGCTCAGATGTCCTTCGACGTAAATCATTTCTTCGAGGTTGTCGAAGCGACCGTCGACTTCGAGGACTGAAACGTCGTGACCGTAATAGTTATCCGGCCCGTAGAACAGTTTCAAACCGGGATAAGAGCAGGTCAGTTTGCGGCCGCAAGGCGTCCAGTGAATCGTAGAGCCTTCGTCGAACAAGTAAACCGGCTCGAATCCTTCGATGTCGTTGCGCTGAATCAACTGTACACGTAGGATCTTGCGTTCTTTGTCGTCTTTAATCAGGTTCGTCGGCAGAATTTGGATGACGACGTCTGCGTGTTGTTTTTGAGGGTCGATGTATTTCTCGAAGTCGGGGCGGCGGGATTCGATCGAGGCCAAAACGTCTTCGTAGGTGTGACCCCGTTCTGCCATATCGCGCTGGATCTTCCAGGCAATTTTCACTTCGTCGCTGATGTCGAGGTAGACGCTGAAGTCGAGCAGGTTCCGAACGCGTTCGTCGTAAATCGGGTGCAGACCTTCAATGACGATGATGTTGTTCGGATCGACTCGCTCTGGGGGATCGAGTTCTCCAGTTTCGTGGTTGTAAATCGGTTTATCGACCGATTTGCCTTCTTTTAAGGCTTTGACTTGCTCGTACATCAAGTCGAAGTTGTTGGCTCTCGGATCGAGAGCGGTCACGCCGGCCGCTTTGCGTCCTTTGCGGTCTAAGCTGTGGTAGTCATCCAAGCAGATGACGGTCATCATTTCTTCACCGAACAAATCGGCAAGTCGGCGTAAAAAGGTGGATTTCCCACAACCGGAGTCCCCGGCAACACCAATAAGAACCACGCGATCTGGCTTCGTGCTCATAAGTTTCCTCTATCGACACGTATGATTGTGTAACATCTCCCCACGCCAAGTCTAAAACGATGGCGTTGAGTTTCTCCTAGAATCGCTCCTAGGATGTCCTGCTTCGGGAGGATGGCAGGCCGCTTTCTCCCTCACAGGTTCCGACGATGTATCTCACCGCCGTTAACCGGATCTCAATTTTTTAGTTCGTTTCCCACAGGTCGCACTGTACGCCAGGCTCAGCCTGTACGTTCGTGTCGATCGGGGAAGGGCGACTCCAGCCTTGGCGATCGAGGCGTTTCCCCATTGCCATGACTACCTTACCAGAGAGGACTACCGCTGCGAACGTCGGTAAGGAGATTACCTGACTTGTTTTGGCGAGTTTCCCACGTTCGAGTACCGACCTCAGACGTGGGGAGGCTTGCTAAGCCAGCTCGCAGCTCGTCCTTCGGAAAGCTGGATGCTACTGCGGATGAGATCTTTCCCCGAACCGATCGCCGTGACAGAGGTAGTTGAACTCGAAAAAGCTAGGGCTAAAGCGGTGGCGCTCGCCACAGACATTTCTCGAAACTAGCCTCAACCCAACGCGATCGCCAAACAGGTAGAAGGTCTGCTGCTTGTTTGGGAAGACTAAGGGTGTGTTTTTAAGTATTTAGTACCAGTTGTGCGATAGATTTTACCAAAAGGGGATCGCCCCTACAAGTCTTAGACCGCGAGTCGTACTTCTAGCGATCCCCAGTTCGGGCGATCGAGCAACAAATCTTTGAAGGAGTTGACTCGAGGTTGTGGTAGGGTCGTTGTTTGAGAGGGATCGAAAACGGTTCGCCCTCAACGCTCGCACAAATGGCATCAGTGGGTTGCCGATAGGCGCCTTTTCCCTTGCAGATTTATCCCTATGTCTGACCTTCCTTTCACCCTAGATCAGTTACGTATCCTCAAAGCTATTGCATCTGAGGGGAGTTTCAAACGGGCCGCCGATAGCCTGTATGTCTCTCAACCGGCTGTCAGCCTACAAGTTCAAAATCTCGAACGGCAGTTAAACGTACCGCTGTTCGATCGGGGAGGAAGACGGGCGCAACTGACCGAAGCCGGACATCTGTTGCTCAGTTACGGGGAGAAAATTCTGACGCTATGTCAGGAAACCTGTCGCGCGATCGAAGATCTGCAAAATCTCCAAGGCGGAACGTTAATTGTCGGGGCGTCTCAAACGACGGGAACTTATTTGTTGCCCCGGACGATCGGTGCGTTCCGACAACGCTATCCCGATGTGGCGGTTCAGCTTCACGTGCATTCGACGCGACGCACCTCTTGGAGTGTCGCCAACGGGCAGGTCGATCTGGCCATCGTCGGGGGAGAAGTGCCGACGGACTTACAGGATTCGTTGGAAATCGTGCCGTACGCTGAAGACGAACTGGCGTTGATTTTACCGGCGTTTCACGCGTTGGCTCAGCAGGAGTCGATCGAGAAAGAAGATCTCTACAAGTTGGATTTTATCGCCCTCGATTCTCAATCGACGATTCGCAAGGTCATCGACCAGGTTTTGTCGCGTTGTGGTATCGATACGCGCCGCTTGAAGCTAGAGATGGAACTCAACTCCATCGAGGCGATTAAAAGTGCTGTGCAGTCTGGTTTGGGAGCGGCGTTCGTTTCGGTTTCGGCCATTGAAAAAGAGTTACAAATGGGCGTGTTACACCGCACGACTATCGAGGATGTAGTGGTCAAACGTACTCTCAACGTGATTTACAATCCCAACCGCTATCGCTCGAAAGCGGCCGAAGCCTTTATTACGGAAATTTTACCCCTATTTTCGAGTCAAGAACTCGATCGCAAGCTCGTCGAACCTGCGGTGGCTGAAGAAAGTCTCGAACCGCCCAAAGTGGTCGAGTCGGTCGAAGAAAGTTCGTCTTGAGTTACGACGGTTTGGGAAATCAGAGAACCTCGAACTCGGTGCGATCTGTCGATGCTCCCTCGCTGTCGGTCAAAGAGCCTCCCATCGCCGCCGATATCGCGTTCTGACTCACTGTTGCGTACACCTGTTTCAAGTAATCCCGAACCTGCTCGCTCGTGGCAGCTTGCTTGGCTAAGGAGGTTCCGCCGTTTCCGTTTGAAGAGGGAATCAATCCCAGAATATCTAACACTGTTTCGTTTTGCATCGGCGGACTCACGACCACTAACGAGGAATCTAGCGGCGTTTCGTATTTCCAAAACGTCTCGATTTTAATGGGTTTCTCTTCCGCTTTCTGAGATACTTCTACGGGTGCAGAATCGGCGTTATCTCCAGCGCGACGTTCCCGCAAGGCTTCGATAATTTGTTCCTTGGTACGTCCCCGCAATTGAAACAGTAAAAACGGATCTTCAGCAAAGCGATCGCCGAGTAAATGATAGACGGCAATAATATGTTTGCAAGGATTGGCTTTGTCGGGACAAGAACAGCGCGATCGAATTTCTTGTAAACTGAACGGGAACAGCCGCAACCCGTTCGCGGCAAAGACATCTTCGATATTCGTCGGCATTTCTCCGGCTAACAGTTTGGCGGAAAAAATTACCTGTTCTGACAAAGTATTGATAACAAATTCCCAATCTTCGTTGGAAAAGTTATCCAGCCACAGCGAAATATGATAGGGTTCGTCTTCGGTTCCCTGTACGTCGGAGAGAACTTTTTGGTCTTTGAAGTCGATGCTGAGGACGTTACCTTTTCGGGCGTAGTTTCGTCCTCGTTCTAAACGTTTTTTGAAGCGATATTTATCGAGCAAATCGAGCCATTGTTGTACCCACCATTCACGTTCGGAGTTCACTTCAGAAAGATTGTAAATCATTGAATTTAATAGAAAAAACAACATTTGCTGTAGGGGCGAAAACCGCTCGTTCCTACAATTTTCGGTATTGAACGACTCAACAGAAATCGCGAAAACGCCACAACAACAAAGTTTTTAAACCTCATCTTCTTCCACGATCGCACTGCGATCGAGTAACAGTAAATTCCGCAAGCGATCGGTGTCGAGTTCCGTCAGCCAGGATTCTCCAGACCCCACAACTTGTTCCGCTAAAGCTTGTTTACTTTCAATGATGTCGTGGATTTTCTCTTCCAACGTTCCCGTACTAACGAACTTGTGAACTTGAACGTTTTGAGTTTGTCCGATGCGGAAAACTCGGTCGGTGGCTTGATTCTCAACCGCCGGATTCCACCAGCGATCGAAATGGAAAACATGGTTCGCCCGTGTTAAATTCAATCCCGTTCCTCCCGCTTTTAACGAAAGAATAAAAACCGGCGGACCTTGGGGATCGTGTTGGAATCGATCGACCATTGCTTCCCGTTGCACTTTCCGCGTCGCCCCGTACAAATACAGCACTTCGCGCCCCAAGCGTTTTTCCAAATGGGCTTTTAACACTTTTCCCCATTCGGCGAATTGCGTGAAAATCAACGCACGATCGCCCTCCGCGATCGATTCCTCGAGAAGTTCCTCCAACCGCTGCACCTTTCCCGAACCCCCCGTCATGCGATCGAGAATTGTGGCTTTGTTCTTGCGGTTCTTCAACCCCAACAACTCGGGGTGGTTGCAAACTTGCTTCAGTTGCGTCAGCAATCCCAACACCAAGCCGCGACGTTGCAACCCTTCGGAAGACTCGATTTTCGCCATCGACTCCTCCACCAATTCTTGATACCGTCGCGCCTGTTGCGCCGTCAGCGAACAGAACACCGTGGTTTCCTGCTTTTCCGGTAAATCCTGAATGATGTCCTTGTCGGTTTTCAAACGGCGCAAAATAAACGGTTGAACCAGCGATCGCAACGTTTGCAGCGAGTCCGTATCCCCATACCGTTCGATGGGAATCGCAAACCGCCGCTTGAAAAACGTCGGCGTTCCCAAATACCCCGGATTCAGGAAATCCAAAATCGACCACAACTCCGACAAACGGTTTTCTACCGGCGTCCCCGTCAGCGCAACCCGAAACTGAGTTTCCAACTGACGCACCGCCTTCGACTGCTTCGCGTCGGGGTTTTTCACGTTTTGCGCCTCGTCGAGAACCACCACCCGCCAGTCGATTTTCTGTAAATCCTTCAAATCCCGATGCACCAAAGCGTAACTGGTGATGACGAGATGTTTCTGTTTCACCGTTTTCAGGAAACTTTGACCCTTGGGGCGTTTGTCGCCGTGGTGGACGAACACCGACAGGGAGGGGCCGAATTTCTTCACCTCCCGTTCCCAGTTCCCCAACACCGAGGTCGGACATATTAATAATGTAGGCGCGTCGAGATCGTCGCGTTCCTGCAAATGCTGCAAAAAGGCGATGGTTTGAATGGTTTTACCCAACCCCATATCGTCAGCCAAACAAGCCCCCAAGCCCCAGCGTTCCAAGAACGCCAGCCAACCCACGCCTCGGGCTTGATAGGGGCGCAATTCCCCTTTGAACTTCTGCGGGGCGTCGAGGGGTTCCAGGCGACGTTTCCCGGTGATGGTATCCATCAAGGCTTGGAGATGGCCGCTGGCTTCAAAGCGGACGACGGGGAGTTTCCCGAGGGTTTGGGTGTCGCCTCCCGTTCCGATGCGAAGGGCGTCTTCGAGAGACAGGGATAAATCGTCTTGGCGTTCGTCGAAAAACTCGTTAGCAGCTTTCACGTCCGCCATGCGGAGTTCCACCCATTCGCCATCGATTTCGACGAGGGGACTTCCCAACGTGAGGAGGCGATCGAATTCCGCTTTAGACAGGGTTTTCCCACCGAGACTCAGTTGCCATTGGAAATCCAGCAACCCTTTCAATCCCAATTTTGCCCGTTTCTTGGGCGGTTCGGCGCGAACCACTAACCCCAATCGTCCCGATAAACCTTCGACGTTTTCCAAATTCGGCGGTAACACCACCCCTAAACCGTTTTCTTGCAATCGCCAGCGGGTACTTTTGAGGAATTCGTAAGCCTGAATCGGATCGAGATCGCATCCTTTAGGGCGAGGGGTTTGTAAGGCGGCTTCGAGGGTGGGATAGAGACGCGAGGCGAGTCCCAACCCGCTTAACAGGGTTTCTTGGGGGCGATCGATTTCCCGTCCGCGTACGGCGAGGCGATCGACGGCATGATTCCATATCGTATCGGCCGAGACGAGAAATTCCGGGTCGTCCGCCGCTTGCAGGTAAAAATCAAACCGCCAATCTTTACCGTTTTCCACCGGGGGGTGCAGTTGAAACGCCGTCCGAAACTGGTTTTCCCCGGACAACGCCGAACTCACCGGGGCTATCCAGGTATTCAAGGCTGTCGCTAGAGGTTCGGCTTGTTTGAGTCCCAAATTCACGCGGGGCGAAGGGCGACTCAAAGATTCCAGCCAGTCTTTCACGGGAGAATTGAGAGGCGGTAGCGGTACGTTGCCTGTATGTTGCCGAACTTGGGTGTCGGTGAAGGTTTCGAGGAAACGGCGCAGTAGGGTTTGGGGACTCGGCGAAACTCCCGTTTCCGCGTCGGGATAGGCGCGACAGCTTCCCGGCATTTGTTTGGCGAAACGGTGGAAGCGATCGGTATCGGTGGCACTGTCGAGGAGGGGTTGCCAGAGGCTTTCGAGGGAACCGTCGGGGCGAACCGCCAAGCCGGGGAGGAATTTACCTCGGGCTAGTAAATCCAGCGTCCACCGCGCCACGTGAGACCAAAATTGTAAATCTGCCCCGACAAAAGACTCGGACTCCGTGAGTTGTCCCAAGGGTAAGCTGTGGAGGAGTTCGACAGCTTGGGCGGGGTCGAGGTGAAATCCTTCGACGCGCCAGGGATGTAAGGTGAGTTCGCCGTCGGGGGTGGCGGCGGAATGTTGAGGAACGCGATCGCCCTCTTTACGGGTTTGGCTGGGAAGCAACAGGATTTGAGACGCGGGCTGAAACGTCTCTGTTACCGCCAGTTGGTGAGTTTTACTCAGGCGATCGAGCAAGTCTTGCAGTTCCCGGCCGTTGAGGGCGAAGGGGTTGTCTGCGATGTCCTCGTCCGAGGACACGGAAGTCTCTAACCGACGCCAAGTTTCGCCCCAGAGAAAGAAACAAGATTCGCGATCGCGCCAACTGCCGTGTAAGATTGCCATGCTCGATATTCAGGGTGAAACGAAACTTAGCTCTCGAGTTCGGCGAGTCCGAGACGATACCATCTGCGGCACGATTCCGAGCGGTGTCTGCGGTGGTCTCGCGTCACATCTCTCGCTTGAAGGGGGGCGATCGATGTCGAGAGTTTTGAAAAATTGGATGTTGAAAAAGCCGTTGTTAAAAAGACTCAGTGCGATCGCGCTTTCGCTCGAAATCCTTGAAACGTATCAAAAGCATCGAGAGCGATCGAACCGTCGGCCGCATACTGTTCCCATCATACAACATTCGATCGAAAAAATCTGACACACAGCATCTCAAAGCAAGCTCAACAGGCGTTGCTTGCCTGACATCGCCAAAAATCGCGTGTAAGATGTTAGCGACAACGACAGATATCCTGAAAACTGTTCGAGACTGCGATTTGTAAGAGTACAACTCAATTTCTCCTCAAACTTTCTGTCTCTAGATGAGGAGATGGGGAGACGAAGAGATGGGGAGACGAGGGGCGGTGTGCTTCTTTCAGGGAAGAATCAAGCGTGTAGCGTGAAGAGTTAATCGGAATTCCCACGCTACACCCTTCCCTTTGCACTCTACACCGATCGACATGCACCCTACGCACTGTCAACTATCAACTGTCTTCACTGCTTCGCGGCTCGCTGCTCACTGTTCACTGAAAAAGGGTTGTCGCCATGAAAGCGATTACGGTCGTCAGTACGACATCTCAAGCCGGAAAATCAGTACTCACGACCGCGATTTGTCGCATTCTCGCTCGTCGAGGCATTCGTGTCGCGCCCTTTAAAGGTGTCACCCTTAGTTCGCAGTCTTATTTGACCGAAATCGGTGGTGAAATGGGGTACGCCCAAGCCCTGCAAGCCTGGGCGGCCGGAATTTCTCCCGCCGTGGAAATGAATCCGATTTTACTCAAACCCAAGGGCGACAACTCCTTCAAACCCTTCGTAAAAGGAAAAGGAGGCGGCACGATCTCTGTTAATGACTTTTGCAGTTGGGCGGAAAACGACGGTTGGGCTGTGGTGCGCGACTGTCTCGATCAACTGACGGCAGAGTTCGATGCCCTCGTCTGTGAAGGAGGCGGGAGCGTGGCCGACGTTCACCTCAAACGGTGCGACCTGTCGAACTTTCGCGTTGCCCGTTACCTCAACTCGCCCACGCTGTTGGTGGTCGATATCGAGCGGGGGGGCGCTCTGGCTCAAGTGTTGGGAACGTTAGACCTCCTCGAATCCTTCGATCGGGCGTTGGTACGCGGTATTGTCATCAATAAATGGCAAGGATCGCGGGTATTGCTTCAGCCGGGTCTCGATTGGTTAGAGCAGCGGACGGGACTTCCGGTGTTGGGCGTGATTCCCTCGAGCGAGGTGGCGCGATCGAACCGCGAGACGTTGAACCCCCTCGAACGCCACAGTCATCGGGGACACAACGACGTTACGTTGAAGGTGGTGCGGTTGCCCCGCATGACGAATTTTTCGGATTTCGACCCCCTCGAAGCCGAGCCGAGCGTACAAGTCAAATACGTTTCGCCCAAGCAGTCTATCGGCTATCCTGACGCGGTCGTTTTACCGGGAACGCGATCGACGATCGCCGATTTGCTGGTCTTGCAAGAAACGGGAATGGCTGAAGAACTTAAGGATTACGTCTCGGCCGGTGGCACGATTTTAGGGATGGCTGGCGGGTTTCAGATGCTCGGTCAGACTATCGCCGACCCGGAAGGAATTGAGGGAGTCGAAGGGCGATACAAGGGTTTGGGTTTAGTGCCGATGAAAACGGTGATTACTACCAACAAAATCGCCCGCCAGCGATCGGTGACGTCAGCGTATCCTCAACGGGGACTTCACGTCGTCGGTTACGAAATTCATCGCGGTCGCACTCAGATGTCGGATGGAGAGGAGTTTCAGCCGCTGTTCGACGATGAAAGTTTGGGAGTCGTCGATAAGTATCAGTCGATTTGGGGAACTTACCTCCACGGTTTGTTCGATAGCGGCCCCTGGCGGCGAGCTTGGTTAAATCGCCTGCGTCAGCAACGGGGTCTTAAGGCATTGCCGACGGGCATTCCCAACTATCGCGAGCAACGGGAAACGCTCCTCGAGGATTTGGCGGAGTTAGTTCACGAAAACCTCGATCTCACGCAGATTTTGCAGTAATGAGGGAACGGGGGAACAGGGAACAGGGAACGGGGAACGGGAGAACAGGGAACGGGGAAGTAGTAGAGACAGTTGACAGTTTCTCCCCCTCTCCCCCTCTTCTCCTCTCCCCCTCTTCTCCTCTCCCCCTCTTCTCCTCTCCCCCTCTCCCCCTCTTCTCCTCTCCCCCTCTCCCCCTCACGCCAACCACAGAAGCGACGACAGAATCGCCAGACTTGCCAAGAGAGCGACCCAGACGAAGCGGTTGTCTTGGGTGTTGATTTGGCTGGGGTCAATGGGTTGGGGAGCGGGAAGGGGACGGGGTTTGCGTTTGAGGGGGCGACTCGAACCTTTGCGATCGCTCGCGACGCTTTCTTCGAGATTGCTTAAATCGGGAATGTTGACGTTCCACTCCGGACGCATCGCCAAACGGGGCGCTTCGAGAATTGCCAACAGACGGCGGCTTTGTTGGCGGGTGGTGAGGTGGGGATGTCGCGATAGCTTGCGACATAGACTGACCGCCGATTTGAGATCGCCGACGGCTTGATGGGCCGTGACGAGCCAAATTTGGATTTCGCCGCCGAGGGGCGTGCCGCGATCGACTAAGGCACAGGCGTTTTCGAGCAAGGAGACGGCCTCGCGATACTGGCCTCGCTCGAAAATCTCTTTGGCGGTTTCGTAACGGATGCGGGCGAGTTCGGTGCGATCGGGGGTACTCACAACAACACGGTAATAGAACTGGAGTCGAAATCGCGCGATCGTCGATTCGAGCGGGATCTGTCCTCAATTTTATCGGTCTTGTGGGAGCGGGGGGAGTCGTCGCGATCGCGCCAACGAGTAACGAATTGTGAGAAACGCGATCGCAGTTGTCAAGACCTTCGACAAGAAACGTTACAAAAATCTAGAGGTGAGGCGATCGTTTGAGAAGCGGAATTTTTTTCGATTTTATGGGGAAAACGATCGGGTCTAGCTGCTATTGTGCTAAAGGGGTTGTCCCAGTTGTCGCATTAGTTCCCAAGTCAGGCGAATTCCAAACGAGCATATGACCAGATTGCGTTATTGGATGGCTGTGAGTATTATCGCGGCGCTCTCTCTTCACGCGTCGAGAGCGATCGCGTCGATGAAAACTCCGGCTAAACCCGCTCAGATAAAGAGCGAAGAGATCGCCGAGGACTCCTCCGTCACGGCGCAAGTGCCACCTGAAAAAAAGCGACCGCGACAAACGCTTGATGGAACAGGCGCTCCTTCTGGGAACGCCCCCTCGAGCGAGCGTTCCGAACCCGAACCCTCTGCGACCCCAGCACCGAAACCTGAAGACAGCATGGGGATACCCAACCCCCCCGACAGCGACATTACGGACGTAGAACTTCCCGAAATTCCCTCGATTCCTCAACCGTCGGGGGTCACGACGATTCCAGAAGGAGAACCACCGCCGCCGTATCTCGATCCCCATCCTAACCTTCTACGCTTTCCCACAGAAGATGAGGAAGTCGAGCTGTTGGGAATTCAACCGATTACTCTCGACCAGGCGATCGAGTTGGCCGTTCGCAACAATCTCGACTTACAAGAATCTCGTTTGGCTCTCGAAGCCAGTCGCGCTAACCTGCGGGAAGTCAAAGGAACGCTGTTTCCGCAGTTAGATTTATCGAGTAACGTGACCTGGAACGACTCGGCCAGTTCGCGCATTAGCATCGAACGTCAGGAGGAGATTCAAGGGGTACTTTCACCACTACAGACCGATTCGACGTCGGTGACGTGGGACAACCAACTCCAACTCAGTTACGACGTGTACACCTTCGGACGTCGAGCCGGACAAATCGGCGCTGCTCGCGGCCAGGTACGGGTCAACGAATTGGAGCTAGAGCGTCAACTCGAAGATATCCGTTTGGACGTCAGCGAAGCCTATTACAACGTTCAACAGTCGGATATGGACGTAAGGATCGCGCGATCGGCTGTGGAAAACTCCCAGCAAAGTTTGGAAGACGCCCAAGCCCTTGAAGAAGCAGGCGTTGGAACTCAGTTCGACGTGCTGCGAGCTGAGGTACAGCTAGCCAACGACCAGCAACAACTGACTCAAGCCCTGAGCGACCAACAGGTAGCGCGACGGACTTTGGCGCAGGTTCTCAATGTCCCGCAGTCGGTGAACGTGGCGGCCGCCGACCCAGTAGACTTAGAAGGGATTTGGGAAATGACCTTAGAAGAAAGTATCGTTAGAGCTTTGCACAACCGGGCCGAACTCGAGCAGCAACTCGTCCAGCGGGAAATTAGCGACGATCGCCGACGGGTGGCGTTGGCGCAAACGCTGCCCCAGTTCTCGATCTTTGGCAGTATGCAACTGCTCGACGTGTCTGAGGACGATGTGGGCGGACTGACCGATGGCTACGCCGTCGGCGCTCAGATGCAATGGCGCTTGTTTAACGGAGGGGCGAGTTATGCAGCGGCCCGTCAGGAGGAACTCAATCGCGAAACGGCGGAAGTTCGATTTTCAAACTTGCGTAACCAGATTCGCCTGCAAGTCGAACGAGCTTACTACGAGTTGGAGGCGCGGTTGCAAAACGTGCAGACCTCAAACACGGCGTTGACGCTGGCTGAGGAAAGTTTGGATCTGGCACGGTTGCGTTTTCGAGCGGGTGTGGGAACCCAGACGGACGTGATTCAGGCTCAAGACGATTTGACACAGGCGCAGGGAAACCTCATCGATGCGATTATCGGGTACAACCGGGCGTTGGCTCAGATTCGACGGGCGGTCAGTAACTATCCGTTCTCGGACGAAATCGACGCACTGCTCCCGTCTGAGTAACAGTCTGGAAATCCACCCAAGTTAGGCTCGAACCGCTCGATCGCTGTATCGTTCGTCGATGCGACGGGCGGTTGTTCTTTACATTTTTTTACGTTTTATCGTAAAGATTGTTAACATAAATCTCAAAGAACCCTAGCAATTTCAAGCAGCAACGGAGAAGCAATATGGCTGATATTAAGTTTGTCAACGAAGATCTCGAAGTCGTCGCGGCAGACGGGGCAAACTTAAGAACTAAAGCCCTGGAGAACAAAGTCGATATTTACAAAACCTGGGGCAAGCTGACGAACTGTGGCGGTTACGGTCAGTGTGGAACCTGCATCGTCGAAGTCGTCGAGGGGATGGAAAATCTCTCGCCACCAACAGAAGCTGAAAAGCGGAAATTGCGTAAAAAACCGGACACCTATCGTCTGGCTTGTCAAGTCATCGTCAACGGCCCCGTGAGTGTAAAAACCAAGCCGTGATATTCTAAAGAAGCTAAAATTTCGAGCTTCGCGAGAGGGCTTTTCTATGCAAGTTAACGATCTCGGTTTTGTGGCCAGCTTATTGTTCGTGCTAGTGCCAACCGTCTTTCTGTTAATTCTGTATATTCAGACCCAAAGTCGCGAAGGAAGAGACACTTAAATTCGTGGCACTTCCCGAGCGGTTGGCTGAAAAACCCGGCTTCGTTGTGAGGCCGGGTTTTTCAGTGGTTTTAGGGAACTGGCGATCGCGAGTTATTCACCGATCGTCCGCGCTAAGAGAACCGGACAGTTGGCGTAAACGCGAACGTAATCTGATAGGGACTGACCCAAGAGGCGATCGAGGTCGGGTAAGCCTTTGGCGATCGTCGGTCGGCGATCGGGCGATCCCAAAACCAGCAAGTCGACGTTTTCATCTTCGACGAGACGGCAGATTTCCGCTCCGGCTTTCCCTGCGGCCGTCAGACAGCGAGCGTTGATGCCCAAGTTACGGGCTTTCTGAATCGCCTCAGCTAAGATCGCATCTTGTTCTGGAGGGATGCTCGTGTCGGGGGGGTTGACGTGAGCGAGTACGAGTTGCACGTCTTTGAGGTCTTTAGCCCAGGATAACGCCAATTCTAACGACTGTTTGGAGGCGTCGGAGGGGTCGAGGGCGACCATCATTCGTTTGAGGCGTTTGACGTACACGTCATCCTTCACCAGCAGCATCGGGCGATCGGCAAGTTGGAACACGTACTGACTCACCGAGTTTTCCAGAATCGACACCAGGCGACCGAGTCCGCGCGATCCCATGATAATCAAATCGGCGTTGGCTTCTTTTGCCGTATCGCAAACAATGGTTTTCGGATCGCCCTGTTTGAGAAGGGGCGTCACTTTGCTCGGATCGACCTTCAGGGATTTAACGGCTTCGGCGAGAATTTTGCCGCCTTCTTCCAGTTTTTCCGAAACTGCATCGGCCGTGATTTGAGGTGGGACGACGTGCAAGACCGTAATCGACGCTCGTTGGATTTCGGGAATCTCCATCAACTGGTTGAGCATCTCTTCGCACAGGCCCCGTCCGGCGACGGCAACAAGAATGTTTTCAATCATCGGTTTACTATGGTCGTGACGACATTTGGCGAGGTCTTGCCGTGAAATTCGGTTGCCTCAAAAATTTCTATCGAACTATAAAATTAAGCATAAGCCCCATGCATAACGCAAAATTTGTAGAAATGTAGCGTTTTGAAACGTTTTGTGATGAGCGATCCCCGAGATAAATCGAGTACGGCAATTCAAAATCAGGTGCTGACCGGCGAAGAGGTTTGGTTTGAGTACCCCGTGCGAGCCTATCCCCACCATACGGACTACGGCGGCGTTGTCTGGCACGGAACCTATATCACTTGGATGGAAGAAGCCCGCGTCGAGTGTTTTAAATCCATCGGTCTCGATTACGCCGATTTGGTGGCGTTGGGCTGCGAGTTGTTAGTGGTCGAGCTATCGACGCGCTACCACCGAGCTATGCCGATGGGCGCGACTGGCATCGTGAAAACCCGCATGAACACTGGAAACGGCGTTCGCCTGAACTGGGACTATCAAATCGTGTCGGACGATCGCACAGAGATCTATCTATCAGCGCAAGTCACGCTCGTTGCGGTCGATCGCGAAAAAGGTAAAATTATGCGCCGCCTCCCGCCGATCGTCTCCGAGGCGATCGATCGCTTGGAGATGATGAGGTGATTTCAGTCGCCAGCCTTTTACAGTGAGCAGGGAACAGGGAACAGGGAACAGGGAACAGGGAACAGGGAACAGGGAACAGGGAACAGGGAACAGTCAGCAGTTTCTCCCTCTCTCCCTCTCTCCCTCTCTCCCTCTCTCCCCCTCTCCCTCTCTCCCCCTCTCCCTCTCCCCAGCTTCACGCCAACCGATCTAGCGTCGGGCGCAACGCCTGAAACGCACGGCCTCGGTGGCTGCACTCGTGTTTCTGCTGGGGAGACATTTCGGCGAAACTCATCCCCAGTTCGGGAACGTAGAAAATGGGGTCGTAGCCGAAACCGTCGTTTCCCCGAGGTTCGGTGAGAATTTCGCCGGGACAAATGCCTTCGACTTCTGCGGCGATGCTACCGTCAGGACGAGCGATCGCAATGGCACAGACGAACTGGGCGTCTCGGTTGTCGGTGTCACCTAACTCTCGTAAAACGCGATCGATGCGATCGCGATCGCTCTTTCCATATCGCGCCGAATAAATCCCCGGTGCGCCGTCGAGGGCGTTGACGCTCAACCCAGAATCGTCGGCGATCGCCCATTTTCCGATAGCTTTGGCTACGCTGCTGGCTTTCAAGCGGGCGTTTTCGGCAAAGGTCGTCCCAGTTTCTTCAACGTCGATTTCCGGCGGTTTGAGTTGGAGTTCCCAGTCGGTATCCGTCAGATACGCTTGCATCTCCTTCAACTTCCCTGGGTTCCCCGTCGCCACCACTAACACGGTCATGCGTTCGTCTCCAACGTGGATTTGCTACGGGGATAGCGTTCCATTAAGGCGCGAACCTGTTCTGCGTGGTAGGAACTGCGCGTTAACGGGGAGGAGACGACTTGTAAAAATCCGATCGCGTCACCGTATTCCCGCCAAGCGTCAAACTGTTCCGGGGTGGCGAAATATTTCACGCCGAGATGTTTTTGACTCGGTTGCAGATATTGTCCCAACGTGAGGATGTCGCAATCGACTTCGCGTAAATCCCGCATCACTTGACGGATTTCCTCGTCGGTTTCGTCTAAACCCACCATCAACCCGGATTTGGTGTACACCCAGGGGGCGATTTGACGGCTACGACGTAGGAGTTCGAGAGAGCGATCGTAATTCCCCTGGGGACGGGTGCGGCGATACAGTCGCGGGACGGTTTCGGTGTTGTGGTTGAGAACCTCTGGCTGTGCTTCGAGGATCGTCGCCAGAGCGTCCCAGTTTCCACACAAGTCGGGAATTAAGACTTCGATGGTGGTTCCCGGCGACACGCGACGCACTGCTTGGATGCAAGCGACAAATTGAGACGCGCCCCCGTCGGGGAGGTCGTCGCGGTTGACAGAAGTGATGACCACGTGGTTAAGCCGCAGTTTTTGCACCGCCTCGGCCAGATGTTCGGGTTCTTGGGGGTCGAGGGCTTTCGGTTGTTTCTCGAAGTCGATATCGCAATAGGGGCAGGCGCGGGTACAAGCGGGCCCCATGATCAGAAAGGTGGCCGTTCCATTGTTGAAGCACTCGCCGATGTTGGGACAGGAGGCTTCTTCGCAGACGGTGTTGAGGCTCAGGTCTCGCAGGATTTCTTTCACGTTGCCGACGCGCTGCCACTGGGGGGCTTTGACGCGTAGCCAGTCGGGTTTGACGTTCACTCGCTCGCTATTTACAAACTGCCCGATTATTTTAACCCATCGGCTTTTGGAGAGGTTTTCGGAACGTCCGGCAGCGATCGCCGCGATCGTACCCTGTGATTTAAGTCACAACTGATTAATTTTCTTAATATGCTTGACAATTTTCGCCAATACGGTAACAATAGATACAGAAAGTAAATCGTTCATCCCTCAAGCAACCAAGTAAAAATACTCACCGCTAAGGGACGGAAGTAGGGACAACTCCCGAAGGAACGCGCCTCACTCAACTCGTTTCGATAGCTGTAGGAGGCGAATCATGCAACTCACTTATCGCGGAATTCCTTATAACTACACTGCTCCTGAAGTAGAAACCCCTCCTGTGAAAACAGTTGGAAAATATCGCGGTTTAGACTGGCGGTTCCACACGGATAACAAAACGGTGGTTCAACAGCCGACGGTGGAACTGAAATATCGCGGTGTGGCGTATCGCACGACTCAGGAAAACCAACAACGTCCCGTCAGCGATCGCTCTCGCTACATGATGATGCATCGTACCGAACACAAAGACACGGTACGCAAGTCAATGTTGCGTCGCTCTCTCGAAGGACTGGCTGAATTCGCCCTGTAGGGTTTTCAGTCTCGATGCAATCCTCGCAACATTTCCCAGCGACAATCCATAACTCGCTTCAAAAGCCGCTCTAGAGTCTGTCTAGAGTGGCTCTTTTGATAGGGAGCGTATGGCGAGATACTATGCTCTGTTCCCCGTTCCCCGATTCCCCATTCCCGATTCCCCGTTCCCGATTCCCCGTTCCCCGTTCCCGATTCCCCATTCTTTGCATAAGTTCATAGAAAATAAGTACTACTATCATGGCAGTAAACTTTGGTTTCAAGGGGTTGTCATCGATCGCAGGACTCATTAAAGTAATAATCAAAGCTAAAACAAGAGCTTTCAGGCAGACAAAAACAGCCTATATCACACGATTTCTAACGAGGTAAAAACGCTGTTAACTCTAACGCCTGTCCCCTACGTGAAAACCACAACACCCACACGAAAAATCGATACTTCCTCCATTTAGAGAATGGGAGCTATGCAACTAGGCGATGTCTGGTTCACCTCTATGGAGTCTAAAAGATTGGGGAAGTTAATCGTTACATCGGTTGTGGGTGTTGTCGTATTTGAAGGCGATCGAGCAAAGCAAGAATTTCAGAAATTCACTAACGTTTCAAGAGTCGTTCTCACCTTCTAAGATTTACGTAAAGTTTAGTGTCGAACCCTTGCCATAAAATTTTAGAAGGATTACTCTAACAATAGAAGCTTAAAGAAAAGCTTCTAGGCAGACATTAAACAGCCTAATCCACAGTAGTTAAAACGAGGTAAAAACGCTGTTAAATCAACAGTCTGTCCCATCACAAAATACAGCAACGCCCAATCTAGAAACTGATACTTCTTCAACTTAGAGAATGGGAGCTATGAGACTAAGCGGTTGCTTAGTTCATCTCCAGAAAATCTCAAAAACCAGAAGAGGTCACTCGTTCGGAAGATCTGGGCGTTGTTATGGTTTAGGGCGATATCTCTCTCAAGGGTATCTTTAGCGTCAGTTTTAAACCCCAAGAACCTCCAACATAGTAAAACTTTCACGAACGTAAAGTTTAGTATCAAGTCGTTGTCAAAAAAAAAGACGCGCGTTATTCTAAAACTAGAAGCTTAAAGGAGCTTCAATCCAGGCAGACTTACTTAACAGCCTAGTCCAAACAAGTTCAAGAGGTAAAAACGCTGTCAATTCTAACGTCTGTCCCATCACGAAAAACAGCAACGTTCGATCGCGTCACGACAATTTCCACCACCTAGTTCTTAGGGAGCTTTGCCAAAGTAGACTTTGCAAAAAAGTTACTCAAGGCATCTCCAGATAGACTCAAGCAATAAGGGGAAATTCAAGCGTTAGACCACTCCGAACGTTGTTGTTTTTTGGCGTATTTTTGCCAGGCGATCGCCTTATAAAAGTTGAGTTTGAAATCGAAGAGTCTGACGAGCAATTCAGGTGAATTTCCGAGAGTGTAAACTTTGGTTACAAGCCCTTGTCGTCTTCTCAAAAACAAACTACATTAAAGCTAGAAGCTACTAGATAGCTTCTAGGCAGATACACAACAGCGCAGTCCACACAAGTAAAGAGGTAAAAAACGCTGTCGAACATAACATCTGTCCCATCACGAAAAACAGCGGCATCTTATCGAGACGTTGATATTTCCTCCACTTAGAGAATGGGAGCCATGCAGCTAAGCAGTCGCTTAATTCACCTCCAAGGAACCTCGAAGAAATATGGGGAAGTCGCTCAACAAGCCGATCTTGGTGTCGCTGTTTTTCCATTGTTATTGTTTTTTCTGGAGTTTCGGCGATCGCGCTTCAAAGGTCGCTAGAACTCAGACAGAATTCAAACTGAATTCGCGAAATGCAAAAAACCTCTCTGTGTCCTCTGTGTCTCTGTGGTGAAGAACATTACGCTTACCACAATTGCGACAGGCGATCGCGCACGTCGAAAAAGGTTTCAAAGGGTTCGTAAGCTTTCCCCCGTTCCTCGAGATACTCGCACAGACGAGTTCTAGCGAAGACTAACGGCGCAGCCATCGCCATATTCAAATCCGTCACCGAATCCCCGATCGCCACCCAATCGTCAACGCCGTACTGTTTGACGACTTCGACTTTCGCCACCAATTCCGTCTCCCCTTCAACCTCCGAGTGGGGTTGGAAATACGCTCCCGTGGTATCGACTTCAACGGCGTGAATTCCCCGAACGCGAGGTTGTAAGTCTCCGAGAACCGCCTCTACCATTCCTTTCAATCCCCCAGAAATCACCACGAAGGGAACCTGTTGTTCCTCGAGGAAATCCAGCAGTTCCACCAACCCCGGACGAATGGCTTTCGACTTGGCGAATTCCAACACCTCCGGGTAGCGAGAGGAGGGAATCGATTCGAGCATTTGTCGGACGCCGTCGCGCAAGGTGAGTTTCAACTCGTAAATTTGAGGAAGCAAGCGATCGGCGACGTCTGGGGTAAATTCCCTCAACATGGCGACAAAGGTTTCTTCGGCGGTGATGGTTCCGTCGAAATCGCAAAAGACGATACGTTGTGGGGTGTCAGTCATAATTCTCCTATTCGTTGTTCGACGCGCTCTGTAGTATATCGCTGTGGCGGGAACTGGGGAATTCTCGGACGGTTTTCCAACCCCACCCCGAGAACCGAGTTTGATAAACTTGAAAAGTGCCAACGATCGCGATCGCTCCCCGATCTCCACCCCGTTTCAACTTCTGATTGCACCTATGACCGACGACCTTCGAGCCGAACTTCAAGCCGCCGTAGACCAACGCCGCAACTTCGCGATTATTTCCCACCCCGACGCCGGGAAAACCACGTTAACCGAAAAAGTCCTGCTGTATGGCGGTGCGATTCACGAAGCCGGAGCCGTCAAATCCCGTCGATCGCAACGTCACGCCACTTCCGACTGGATGGCGATGGAACAACAGCGGGGAATTTCCATTACCTCGACGGTTCTGCAATTCGAGTATGGCGGACACCAGATTAACCTACTCGATACCCCCGGACACCAAGACTTCGGCGAAGATACCTATCGAACTCTCACCGCTGCTGACAACGCGGTGATGCTGGAAGACGCGGCGAAAGGACTCGAACCGCAAACGCGCAAGTTGTTTGAAGTCTGTCGGATGCGATCGCTCCCGATTTTTACCTTTATGAATAAAATGGATCGTCCCAGTCGCGATCCGCTGGAACTCCTCGACGAAATCGAGCAAGAGTTAGGACTAGCCACCTATCCCGTGACTTGGCCGATTGGAAGTGGCGATCGCTTCAAAGGGGTGTACGATCGCCGCCAAAAGAAAATCCACCTGTTCGAGCGTACCGCACACGGCAGCAAAGCCGCCAAAGATACCATTCTCGAACTGGGAGATCCTCGCCTCGAAGACTTACTCGACAGCGAACTCTATTATCAACTCAAAGACGAACTGGAAATTCTCGACGAACTGGGAACCGACTTCGATCTCGATCGCATCCACGCCGGACAACTCACTCCCGTCTTCTTCGGAAGCGCCATGACCAACTTCGGCGTCCAACTTTTCCTCGATGCGTTCCTCGAATATTCCCTCAAACCGAGTCCTCGCCACAGTACCCTCGACGACATCGACCCGACTTATCCCGAATTTACTGGGTTCGTGTTCAAACTCCAAGCGAACATGGACCCCAAACACCGCGATCGCATCGCCTTCGTTCGCGTCTGTAGCGGGAAGTTCGAGAAAGATATGACCGTCAAACACGCGCGAACCGGAAAAACGGTGCGGTTGTCCCGGCCGCAAAAACTCTTCGCGCAAGGACGAGAATCTCTAGACGTAGCCTATCCCGGCGATGCGATCGGCTTGAACAACCCCGGCGTATTTGCGATCGGAGACACCATTTACAACGGAAAGAAACTCGAATACGAAGGAATTCCCTGTTTCTCCCCGGAACTGTTCGCCTACCTGCGGAACGTCAACCCCTCGAAATTCAAACAGTTTCGCAAAGGGGTATCGGAACTGCGGGAAGAAGGCGCAGTACAGATTATGTATTCCGTAGACGAATCCAAACGCGATCCGATTTTAGCGGCGGTGGGTCAACTTCAGTTTGAAGTGGTACAGTTCCGCCTCGAAACCGAGTACGGCGTCGAAACCCGTCTCGAACCGCTTCCCTTTAGCGTGGCGCGATGGGTGACTGGCGGTTGGGACGCCTTAGAAAAAGCCGGACGCTTGTTTAACACGGTAACCGTCAAAGACAGTTGGGAGCGTCCGGTTTTACTATTCCGCAACGATTGGAACGTGGCGCAAGTCCAAGGCGACCATCCCGATTTGGCGTTGAGTCACATCGCACCCGTGGTTTCGGGGAAAGAGCCGGTTGAGGTTTGAGGTGATGGGATGATGGGATGATGAGGTCGGTGCGTGACGCGGTAAGACAATATTGGCCTGACTTCGACCCCATTTTCTAGTTGGCGGTGTACATTGGCGGTGCGTGACCGATCGATCGGTCTCACGATCGACACCCGATTTTTCAAGTCACGCACCCTACACCTGTTTTCACTGGTGACTGGTGACTGGTGACTGGTGACTGTAAAAGTCACCACGGACTCCCCACCATCGTAAATCCGGCCCAATAATAAGGATGAGAGAGCGTGAAATTCGATCGCTCCCGTAATTCCTCCGGTAGCGTCAAGGATTCGGCGACCCCGCGAATGCGAACACTTCCGCTTTCAACGCGAACGTCCCCGTTTAATAAGGCCAGTTGCGCTTGACGCAACGCCTCGGATTTCGTGCGCGTTTCCCGTAACTGTCGGTAAAACTGACTCATCAACCCCAACGTTCCCTCGTCGCTGACGTACCACAAACTCGCCAACGCCGACTTCACCCCAGCCGAGACTGCAAATCCGGCGAATCCTAACTCTGCTTCTTCGCTTCCGACTGCGGTTCGACAGGCGGAGAGAACCACCAACTCCACCGCCGGTTCGTTCCATCCCAACCGTCGCAGTTGGTTGAGGTGAAGGCGTTCGTCCCACAGTTGAATGTAAGAGTCCTCAAATGTGAGAAATTCGCCATGAGTCGCCAGGTGAACGATCTCGTAGCCGTGGCGTCGCCGCTGTTGGACTAAATTCTCTCGCGTAAACTGTTCGTTGAGGAACGCCGAACCACTCCACCATTCTTCGGTAATCGTTGTCAGTTCCAAGGGAACCGCTGGAAGCGGATCGAGGCTTTCGCCGAACTCGCTGACTCCCATAGCCAAGACGCTGGTATTTTGTAACGTGCGGTAACGCGTGTCCACCAATCCCAAACTGGGAATCAGACTCAAGCCAAACTGTTCGACGAGGAACTGTTCGCCGTCGTGTAAGGCGGCGATGGGAAGGCTGCGGAGTCCCGTCGGCATGGAAAACAGCAGCGTATCGATCTCGGCCGCTTTCAGTTCTGGTAAAATGGGGGCGATCGCCCACTGGTAAAGTTTTTGAGCGGGTTCTAAATACTCAGTCGTGCGGCGATAGCGAGGGTTGGTCAGTTGTCCGCGAAACTGGGTCGCCACCTCGAGAACCTCCGATCGCGACACCGCCACCGATCGTCGAATTGGTCGATCGCCAGCGGTAAACACGACCAATTCCAGTTGGGTCGGAAGTAGGGTCACGTACACCACCGCCGACTGGGTTCCGGTTTGACGCGACACTTCCGTTAAGGCTTCCCGCGCACTTTGGATAGAAATCGACGAATTCGCCAGGTTTCCGAGATAGGTACTGAATTCTTGAAGGCGGTCTTGTTCTAAACTGGCGACAGCTTCCACCTCGTCGGTGTAGGCGATTTCCGCGCCTTCAGTAAAGTCGACATCGAACTCTTCATCTTCAATTTCACCACGATCGCGATCGCCGTCGTCTTCCTCTCCTCCCTCATCAAATCCTGCATCCTCGTCTCCGCGATCGCCAAACTCATCGGATTCTCCAGGTCCTTCTCGGCGATCGTCATCAAAACCCTCTACTTCACCATCGGGTTCGTCAAATCCTTCAAACTCTCCTTGCGATTCGCGATCGGGTGCGTCGGGTTTTTCTCCCACGTCGTCAACCCGAACGTCCGCTTCGATATCTCGAGAAATATTGTCCTCGATCGTCTGACGCTGGCCGCCAACGATATTGAAAAACTGGCCGCCGCTTCCGGTACGAACCTGTAAGTCGTTGATGCTGACACGAATCGGCGCGTTTGGGTTTCCGATTCCACCCCGTCCCGTCGTCAAGAAGACTCCAACGTTCGCTGTAACCTGAGCGTTGGGATCGGAAGACCGGACGATATTTCCACCGTTGGCGTCTATTTCGACCGTACCGTTGGTAGTAATCCGTCCGAGGCGAATTTCTCCGATTTCTCCCGCGTTTTCAAGGCGAAGAAATACGTTTCCACCCCTGGCGACGATTTCGGTTCCGGGTGCTTGAGCGATACTCGCCGGCCCGGGTTGACGCAAACCGGACGCCGCACCCGGATCGTTGGCGATCGCGACGACATCGCCGTTTCCCATGCTGGTGTTGAGATTCGCGTTAATGTTGATACTCCGTCCGGCGTAGATTTCGATTCCGTTGGGATTGGCGATCGGGGTCGAAATGGTAATGTCGTTTGTCGCATCGAGAACGATAATTCCGTTGGTGTTCGCCAAGTCGGTTGGCGTCATCGTAATGTCGAGATCGAGCGGGTTGTTATCGATACCATCGACGAAATCGTTAAAATTCGGATCGGGTGTGGGAGTGTTGGGATCGTTGGGATCTAAAAGAGGGTCGTTGGGATCTCGAAACGCCGGATCGTTGGGATCTAAAAGAGGGTCGTTAGGATCTCGAAAATCGGGGTCGTTGGGATCTAAGAAGGGATCGTTAGGATCTCGAAAATCGGGGTCGTTGGGATCTAAGAAGGGATCGTTAGGATCTAAGAAGGGATCGTTAGGATCTCGAAAATCGGGGTCGTTGGGATCTAAGAAGGGATCGTTAGGATCTCGAAAATCGGGGTCGTTGGGATCTTGAAAATTAGGATCGTTAGGATCTCGAAACGCCGGATCGTTGGGATCTCGAAAATCGGGGTCGTTGGGATCTTGAAAATTAGGATCGTTGGGATCTCGAAACGCCGGATCGTTGGGATCTAAGAAGGGATCGTTAGGATCTCGAAAATCGGGGTCGTTGGGATCTCGAAAATTAGGATCGTTAGGATCTTGAAAATCGGGGTCGGGTGGCGGATCGTTAGGATCTCGAAACGCCGGATCGTTGGGATCTTGAAAATTAGGATCGTTAGGATCTTGAAAATCGGGGTCGGGTGGCGGATCGTTAGGATCTTGAAAATCGGGATCGGGTGGCGGATCGTTAGGATCTTGAAAATTGGGATCGTTAGGATCTTGAAAATCGGGGTCGGGTGGCGGATCGTTAGGATCTTGAAAATTAGGATCGTTGGGGTCGTTATTACGAGAAACGCGATCGATCGTGATGCTGTCTGGATCGAACAAAACTGTTCCAGGATTCGACCCACCCACATCGACTCGACCGCGAAACGCCAGGCGATCGCGACCTGAAATTTCGACAAATCCCCCATTTTGCAAACCTCGGGCCGTCGCCGTTCCCGAAAACAGTGTCGTATCGTCCGACCATACGACGATCTCTCCACCATCGTTCCCCAACCCGTCAGCGAAGAAAGAACTGAGAGGATCGACAAACGCAAACTGCGCCGTCGGTAAAGATCCTTCACCGCGCAAGTTTCCCCCGAAGAAGATGCGGCCGCCGTTTTCAGTTCCCGACGCATCTAACCTCGCTTCCATCGCCGCCACGCGATCGCCAAACACGCCGATTTCGCCAGATCCTCTGTTGTCCGAAACATCGATCGCTCCCGAGACGATCGCCGTTCCCGGTTCCGGGTTCACGCGCACCGCAGACCCCGCTAAACTCACCGTTCCGTCGGGATTGACCGTCAAGCGACTGGCGCGATCGACACCGCCTCCGGTCAGCAGTTCCGGTAAACTCAACGGGTCGAATCCCACCGTCGGAATCGAAGTCGGTGCGATTTCCAAACTCAGCAGGTTTCCCGGTACGCTCAACCGTAACAGCTCTCGTCCCGAAACCGCCGTCACCATTACCGTTCCACCTGGGGACGACAGCGAGCCAGTGTTCGCCGTCGCACCACCGAGCAACCCTAAATTGCGACCTGGAAGGACTGCCAGAACTCCTTCATTGACAATTGCTCCAGGTTGTGATAATAAAAACGAAAATGTAGCTGGATCGCCCATTAAACTCGAGATATTTGAAGTTTGAAACGCCTCGAACCATCCGTTTTCAAAACCAATTCCCGTGGCAGTCGTGGCGATAAAATCTGCGGGGACGTTCAGCCGAGCTTCTTGTCCGAAAAGGATTCCAGCCGGATTCATAAAATATAAATTCGAGTCTCCGCCGACGACTTGAATCAGACCGTTAATATAAGAGGCTTCTCCGCCAGTGACGCGACTTAAAATATTTTGAATTTCGGGATTAGACAGAAAATTCGCCGTGCGATCGCTCTCGAGATTAAACTGCTCGAAACTATGAAATAGATTAGAACGATCTTCAGAGAGCGAACCGCCTTCGATATCGAGGCGATCGCCGTGAGGAGTCACCGTCGTTCCGATTCCGTCGTTGGCGGGAACGATCGACTGAGAGAATACCGGAAGAGAGGGAGCGATCGCGCCGAGAACGGCGATCGAGGTAATACAGACGAGTCGGCTAAACACGATCGAGACGCCTCAAAGAGACGATGCGAGGATAATCCTTTTATCGGGAGAACGAGAGGGAAATCCAGACAAATAGAGCCAGGGGCGATCGAACAAATACGGTAACATTATAAAGAAACGTTAAAAATCGATCGCAAGAGTTAAAAAATGGCTGTCAAAGTAGGCGATATGGCTCCTGACTTTACTTTACCGTCTCAAAGCGGAGAGTCGGTGAGCTTAAGTGATTTCCGAGGCAAAAAAGCCGTCGTCTTATACTTTTATCCCAAAGACGACACCCCTGGCTGCACCGCCGAATCCTGTGCGTTCCGCGATCGCTACGAAACCTTTACTAACGCAGGTGCAGAAGTCATTGGAATTAGCGGCGACTCCGTGTCGTCTCACCGACAGTTTGCCAGCAAGCATAGCTTACCCTTCACACTACTGAGCGATAGCGGCGATCGCGTTCGCAAATTATACGGCGTTCCCGCGACGTTATGGGTACTTCCGGGGCGCGTCACCTACGTTATCGACAAAGACGGCGTCGTCCGCCATATTTTCAACTCGCAACTCGATTTTCAGGGTCACGTCAACGAGTCTATGGAAATTTTGAAGAGCTTCTAATTCAGGGAAGAGATAGGGAGAGGGGGAGATAGGGAGAGAAACTATTAACCGTTCCCCGTTCCCTGTTCCCTGTTCCCTGTTTTCACTGGTGACTGTCTTCACTGGTGACTGAAACACTGTTCACTTTAACACCCGTGTTACGCACCCTTGTATGTTGGCGGTGTACATTGGCGGTGCGTGACAGAGCGATCGGTCTCACGATCGACACCCGATTTTTCAAGTCACGCACCCTACAGTTCTTGCCTTTTACCTAAATTCTCGGGACTCTGGCTAAGGCCGTTTCCAACACCTCCGCACCGGCGCCGGGTAAGTGCGCGTGTTCGCTAATGTAGCGTTTCCAGGCTTTCGTTCCCGGTTGTCCGGCGAAAAGCTGCAACATATGGCGAGTAATCGTGTGTAGCTTGTATCCGTGCGCCACCCAGCGATCGCAATAGCCGAGCATTTGTTCGACCACTTGACGGCGCGTCGGAAGTGGTGTAGTTTCACCGTAAATGTCGCGATCGACGGTTGCAAAGAGAAACGGCGTATCGTAGGCAGCGCGTCCCACCATCACTGCATCGACGTGTCGATATTGTTCGCAGATGCGATCGAGGGTTTTAAACCCGCCGTTAATCTCGACAAACAACTGGGGAAAATCCTGTTTTAGACGGTAAACGTCCTCGTAGCGCAGAGGCGGAACCGTGCGGTTTTCCTTCGGCGAAAGTCCCTGTAACCAGGCTTTGCGTGCGTGAACCGTAAATCGCTCGCATCCAGCGTCAGAGACGATTCTGACAAAATTCGCTAAATCCTCGTAGCGATCGCGATCGTCGATTCCGATGCGATGTTTGATCGTCACCGGAATATCCACCGCACGCCGCATCGACTCGATCGCCTGAGCGACGCGATCGGGTTCGGCCATCAAACACGCGCCAAAATTCCCGTTCTGCACGCGATCGCTCGGACAACCGACGTTCAAATTAATCTCATCGTACCCCATATCTTCGGCGATACGGGCGCATTCTGCCAACTCTGCCGGATCGTCTCCGCCGAGTTGCAACGCCAGAGGTTTTTCTTGCGGGGAAAACCCGAGTAGCTTCGCACGTTTTCCATGTAGGATCGCCCCGGTCGTCAACATTTCCGTATAAAGCAACGTGCGACGCGTAATCTGTCGCATGAAGTAGCGGAAATGCCGATCGGTACGATCCATCATCGGGGCGATGCTGAGGGGATTACCCCGGTCAGTCGCGATCGCAGCTAACGGACGTTCGGCAAAAGTCGCAGTACTGGTCGTAGTCATATGTACTTAATGGCGGTCTTACCATCGCAGCTCCCTCGTTGTATCGTATCTTAGAAAAGCGCTGAATGTGAAAGCAGGTGTTATCTTCGTGACAGTACCGAACGGCTCGACTTCCCCCCAACCCTCCTTTTTAGCGCGGTCTCCGCTTTTCCCCCTCTACGGAGAATCCAGCGCGAAAACCACGGCATTTTCAGGTTGGGAAATGCCACTGCAATTTCAAGGAATTCGACGAGAACACGAAGCGGTCAGAACGGGGATCGGCGTTTTCGATATTTCCCACATGGGAAAATTCCTTTTACAAGGAGACGATATTCTCGAAAACTTACAAGGTCTAGTTCCCTCGGATTTACACCGCTTAGAACCGGGACAAGCTCAGTACACGGTATTTCTCAATCCTAGCGGCGGAATTATCGACGACCTCATCGTTTATTCTCAAGGGAAAAATCGCGTTTTTCTCATCGTCAACGCTGCCACCCGCGAACGAGATAAATCGTGGCTCTTACAACAGCTTGGTAACGATAAGGTCGATCTACAGGATCTGACTCAATCGAACGTTCTCGTCGCCGTTCAAGGGCCTCGAGCTGAGGGAGTTCTTCAAACGTTCGTCGATACTGATTTATCGCAAATCCCGTTTTTCGGTCACAGCGAACCGACGCTCTTCGGAACCTCCGCTTTCGTCGCTCGTACTGGCTACACCGGAGAAGACGGATTTGAGGTGATGGTAGACCCCGAAGCCGGACGGCGGTTGTGGCGAGAACTCCTCAAAGCCGGAGCGACACCCTGCGGTTTGGGGGCGCGAGACACCCTGCGTCTCGAAGCCTGTCTTTCCCTTTACGGCCAGGACATCGACACCCACACCACTCCTCTCGAAGCCGGGTTGAAATGGTTGGTGCATCTCGAGAGTCAAGGAGATTTTATCGGTCGTTCCGCTCTCGAACGCCAACGGGACGAAGGACTGACACAGCGACTCGTGGCGTTGAAAATGGAAGGACGACACATCGCCCGTCACGGCTATTCCGTCCACCACAATGGCGAGGTCGTCGGACGCGTTACCAGCGGCGCACCGTCTCCCACCCTAGGTTATCCCATCGCTTTAGCCTACGTGCGAGCAGAGTTGGCGAAAGTGGGACGAACCCTCGAAGTGGAAGTTCGAGGTAAGCTATATCCGGCGCAAGTGGTGAAAAAGCCGTTTTATCGGCGACGCTGAGCGGAGGGAAAGCCGGGGAGACAAGGAGTTGGCGGTGTACATTGGCGGTGCGTGACAAAGCGATCGGTCTCAGGATTTACACCCTATTTTTCAAGTCACGCACCCTACGGCTGTCTTCACTGGTGACTGGTGACTGGTGACTGTACAAGAGGTGAGGTGATGAGAAGAGAGACTGTTTTGGGATTGGGGGCGATCGCCGCTCTGGTCGCCGCCGGGTTTGGGGCGATCGCTCCGGAATTACCTTCGCCGAGTCAGTCGCAACTGGCTTCGGTGGAAACGCCGTCAGAGGTCGAACCTGCACCCACGCCGACACCGCCGGAATACTACACGTATGATGTGGTGGTGTACGGAGACGAGCTTCCTGGGGTCTGTGCGGCAATTTGGGCGAAAAAAAGTCTCGGCGAGGGGTCGAAGGTCGTTTTAGTGCGCTCTCAGCCCAGTGAAGCCCTTCTGGGAGGAATTTTGACGCGGGGTGGACTGGCGTATTTAGACTTCGATAAAACGCCGGGTTGGTACGCTCAGCCGTACAGCCAGTGTTTTGTGGAGTTTTTAGAAAAAGCTGAGGTCGTGGCGTCCTGTTTGGATGCCGAACGAGGCGATCGCGCCATGCGAGAAATGCTAGCGGAAGCGGGGGTGAGTTTGCTCTCAAACGCACCGTTAGAGCCAGTTGTAAGTGGCGATCGCATCGACTACGCCCAGATAACGGGATACAACAAGCGACTGCGAGCCGATTCGTTTATCGATGCCACGCAACAGGCCGAGTTGGCGATCGCGGCAGGAATGCCCTACGATCGCGGTTACGAATCCCAAAGTCCCGAACTGCAACAATCGACTCTCGCCACCTCCATCGTTCCGGTGGTGGAAGGGTTGAGTATCGAAGAATTGAGAACCCTCGAAGCGGGAATTCATAGCGACGGTCCTCGACTAGACGCGATCGTCGATAGTATCTACGCCGAAGAAGATCCCCGAACGGCGGGGTTTTGGCTGGCGGGGTTCGAGCGACCGCTCTATCAAGCCTATGTAGACGGATATTACTTTAAAAGTATTGCCATTGGCGCAGCATATCATCTCGATCGCGGTCAACGGTTTTCTCTCGACGGCTTTTTCTGGGACAAAGCCAACGTCTGCGAGTTAGACGAACAGCGGTTGTCGTGGAACGGCTTTCTCTTTAAATACACCACCGACAAAGTGCGGGCGATCGAAGCCAACGGCTTTCAACCCACGCCAGAAATGCTCGCAGAAATGCAGCACGTGGAATCCTGGCTGCAAGCTTACGCCGGAGACGACAGCCTGACACTGACATTTCCCCCAGAAGTGTACGTGCGTCACAGCGTCAGCGTTCGCGATGTGGTCGATCCCCTCTCGGGGCAAGAAATCCTTAAAGGCGGGACGTTACCCGAAAAAGCGATCGGCACGTTTTCCTACGACTTCGACTTCCGAGGCGGCGTAGACGGCTTGTCGATTCCCATTCCGCCGCTCCCGCAGTACAATTTTGGCATCGAACACGGCTTAGCCCAAAACATCGAAAACCTAGCCGTCACCGGACGTTCGGCGGGATACGAAGGAATCGCCGTCTCCGTCGGACGAATCAACACCGCCAACGTCTACCACGGACAAGGAGTTGGTGTCGCCGCCGCGATCGCCAAAGAAGCCGCCGTTCCCCTCAATTCCATCACCTCCGCCCAAGTTCGCCAAGAGTTAGAACGGCTTACAGGACGAGTTACCGAACTACAAGGTATCGATATTCGCGACGGCATCGACTACAGCCAAATTCGGTAAATTAAGAAGAAGTCGTAGGGTGCGTGACCTAAAGACCCGAGATTTCTCGCGCCCAACCGGCCAACTCGTCACGCACCTTTAGAGCGCGAACAGGGAACAGGGAACGGTTAATAGTTTCTCCCCCTCTCCCTCTCTCCCCCTCTCCCTCTCTCCCCCTCTCCCTCTCTCCCCCTCTTCTCCTCTCCCCCTCTCCCCCTCTCCCTTGCTTCCCCTCTCCCTTGCTATTAAAACTAAACACCGAACGGTTAAACTATGGCTCCTGCGGTTCTCATCGAAAATCTCAAAAAATCCTACGGTGATATCGAAGCGGTGAAGGACGTTTCGTTTGACATCGAACCCGGCGAAATTTTCGGCTTACTCGGACCCAACGGTGCCGGGAAAACCACCACGATTCGCTGTTTGTGTACCCTGACGAACCCGGATTCCGGACGCATCGAAGTTTCGGGAATTTCCGTGTTGGACAAGCCGAGAGTCGCCCGTCGTTTGCTGGGATACATCGCCCAAGAAGTCGCTCTCGATAAAGTGTTGACGGGGCGGGAACTGCTGCAACTGCAAGCGGCGTTGTACCATCTGCCGAAGCAAGAGATTCCCCAACGGATCGATCGCGTTATCGATCTTCTCGGATTGGGAGAATATGCCGATCGCAAAACGGGAACTTATTCCGGGGGACTTCGCAAACGCCTAGATTTAGCCTCGGGGCTGCTTCACGATCCCGATGTCTTGGTTCTCGACGAACCGACGGTGGGGTTAGACATCGAAAGCCGGGTGACGGTGTGGAACTTCCTGCGACAACTGCGGGAACGGGGAACCACGGTGTTGATTACTAGCCATTATCTCGAAGAGGTGGACGCCCTGGCCGATCGCGTGGCGATTATCGATCGCGGTGTCGTCATCGATACGGGTACGCCGTCGCAGTTAAAAGATAAGGTGGGGGGCGATCGTATTACTCTGCGAATTCGCGAATTTGCCCCCCTCGAGGAAGCGCAAAAAGCCAAAGACATTCTCGAAAAACTGCCCTTCGTCCGCGAAGCGATTATCAACGACGCCCAAGGAAACGCCCTCAACTTGGTGGTAACGCCCCAAAGCGACGCTCTGATGGGAGTTCAGCAGGCGTTGAAAGACGTGGGACTGCCGACGTTTGGCATCGCGCAATCTCGCCCCAGTCTCGACGACGTGTATTTGGCGGCGACGGGGCGAACCTTGATGGATGCGGAACTCGAAGCCGCCGGATCGCGGGATCTTAAGAAAGAGAAAAAACAGGAAATGGCGGGGAAATAACGCCCCAGCGAGGCGATTGCCGACCTGTTCTCGATTTTTGAAACCTCGAGGGCGGGTTTTCGGCTGAAATGGGGGTGTTACGTTGGGGTAAATCGTTTTGATGGAGTCTACCAAGATTCGTCGCAGCGCTCCAACCATAGCCAATAGGCTTGGTTGGTGGTGAAGCGGCGGTGAGTTGAGGTGCGTCCCCTGAACAATGCGATAGCGAGAGAAGGGGATAGCGCCGAAACGAGCAATCAAATATAATTGATAAGGCGGTAACACGCTGAAAACATACGGATGGCTCATCCAGTAGGCAGCCCAGGAGTAACGGTTAAGACACTGGCAACCTGTATAGAGCATAAAGCCCAAAACCAAAAATCAGATCCGTCCGGCTTGGGGGCACCAAGTGGACGTAAAACAAAAAGCCTGTGGAATCGTTCTGGCGGGGACTTGAAGTTATCTGAGTTCAAGTCTAGTCAAGAGGTTGAGAAGCAGGAAATCCTTGGTGTGAACCCGGGAATCTCCCTGCATACCCGATAGGGTTGCTGGGAGAGGATGTCAAGTCATGAGTGGCGATCGATCTCGATTTCCGATTTTCCCGACGTTAGCGGGAACGGGGGCAGCTTTAGCCCTGCTGTTAAGCGGTGGTGGCGTCGCCATCGCTGGCGTTTCTCCCAATACTTCTACTAACACCCACATCGCCCAATGGAACCTCTGCAACGATTACGGTTTGCGGGCGACTCGGGGGTTTGAAACCAACAACTTTTTCGTTTTTATCTGTTCGGCTTCGGATGGTTTGTATTACTTCAGTCGGGATAAAAACGACTACGGCGGCATGAGTAGTAACGGTTTAGATTGGCTGCCAGCGGTATCGGGACGAAATGAGATCTACTCGGCGAATAATGGCGCGTATTCCTACGTTTTAAGTCCCTATGACGGCACGTTTACCATTTACGAAGGAAACCGCGTGATTCAACAGGATAGCATTGTCGATAGTTGGTAAGCGCTCTCCAGGCGTTTGGCGGTTCGGCGAACGCTTATCACATTTAAGACGTTTTGTCAATACAAATTCTAAAACTGTTTCATAAACCGTCGATCGATCCAATCTTTCCACCACCACAACAGCCGCCAAGGTCCCAATCCCCAACTTCCCCGAGAAGCGATCGCCCGTCCGTCTCCGGTTCCAATCAACGCCAAAATCTGCTTTTGCGGAACGTAAGGACGCAGCGATTCCCCATTTCCCAACCGTTGCAAGTTCTCAAACAGCGGTTTTCCCTGGCGAACTGCAAACACTCCCGCTTTCGGACGAGGATGAGACTGCATCGTGGCGATGTCTCCAGCGGCGAAAATCTGGGAATGTGATAAAGATCGCAAGGTGTCGCCAACGAGAACGAAACCCGCCTCGTCTGTGGCTAAACCGGACTCTGCTAACCAGGATGGGGCGGAGGCTTGCGTCACCCAAAACAGGCGATCGCACCTTTCCTGTAACCCCGACTCGCAAATTACCTCAACCCCCGGTTTCACCGCCACCACGCTTTCGTTGAGATGTAGGCGAACCCCGTAGCTGAGGAGAAGTTCTTGCAGTCGGCGGCGGACAACGGGGGCGTGTCCCGACATCAACTCCGAACCGCGATCGAACAAATGTAATTGCAATTGGCGATCGATCGTCTCAGAAGACTGTCCCGCCTGCTGTAACATCCGATGCAACCGCGATCGCACGTTTAACGCCAGTTCGACGCCCCCCGCCCCACCGCCGACAATTCCCAAACTCAGCGGTTGCTGGGGATTGGCTTTCACAGTGTCCAGCAGGCGATACCAATGTTGCAAAAAGTGGGAAACGGGTTTGGCGGGAATGGCGTATTCCATCGCCCCCGGAACGCGGACGGTGGCGGGGGTACTCCCGATGTCGAGAGAAAGACTATCGAAAGGGATCGATCGCCCGTCTTCGCAGTGTACTGTATTGTGTTGTAAGTCTAGAGCGCTCGCTCGCCCCCGAACGAACCTCGCCCCGGCGAATTCCGCCAACGGTTTCAAATCGATATGACAGTCTTCAAAATCGTAAAATCCCGCCACGTGACCCGGTAACATCCCCGAATAGGGGGTTTTGTCCACGTCCGAAACCAAAGTCAACCGTAGATGGGGAGAAGGATGCAAGCCAAACTGTCGCAAGACGATCGCGTGGGTGTGACCCCCACCGACGAGAACCACTTCTCGGATAGCGTCCGACATCACCGATACATTCCCCGTTGTCTGTGATTTCGATCGTATCTTAAGAATTCTTTTCAGCCTATACTCAAATCCTGAGATCGTCTCACACCCGAGACTCACGCTGCAACCTCGGCAATTAGAAATGTCAGATCGCGATGTCGCTCCTCTCGATTCCATCCGTTTAGACGACGGTTCTCTTACCTGTACAGTCTTGTCACCTTCGATTTTGACAGATTCGCTCGTCGCGACAGCATCTGTCACCGGACAAGCGTACTATAAAGAATTAACGCGATATCTGACGCGATCGCTCGAGATTGGCGGTGCCATTGTCGGTGAAGTGGTTCAGTGGGACGAAACGCAACCCAAACGAGTTCGATCGCTATGTTTTTACAAAAACAGTGAAATCTGCGAGGCGATCGAATACGACGTTCTCTGTCTTCGGGGAAATCCTCCCCAACTCAGCTATACCGTCAGTCAAGACGACGAGTCGATCTATTGCATTCCCAATGCGGCGATCGCATCATACACGCAAGGCAACGAACGCAACGCACGCACCCCCGACTGTTACTTGGGTTTAGCCCTACGCGATCCTAAAACCCACCGTTTTGTCAGTCACATCTGCATTTTCGACGATCGCCCCCTGACTCCGACCAAACGCCAACACGCCGAAACCCTGATTCGCCTGTTTGCAGCCCGTACCACCGCCGAACTCAAACGCCAGCAAGCCGAAACCCGCGAACGGGAAAAAATTCGACAACTCGAACAGACCCTCGACGCACTGCAAAGAACCCAGTCCCAACTGGTACAAACCGAAAAAATTTCTAGCTTGGGACAACTCGTCGCGGGCGTTGCCCACGAAATCAATAACCCTCTCGGTTGTCTGTCGGGAAACCTCAAACACATCGAAGAGTACATTTGCGACCTCAGCGAACACCTCGAACTGTATCGCCAACACGTCCCCCAACCCGCCCCAGACATTGAAGAACACGCGGACGATATCGACCTAGAATTTATCGTTGAAGACTTACCGCCGATGCTGGGGTCGATGAAAGTCAGCTTAGAACGCATTCAAGAAATCGTGACGTCTTTACGTCAGTTTTCGCGATTGGACGCTGACAAAACCCTCTTTGACGTTCGCGAAGGACTCGACAGTACCCTCGTGGTTCTCAAACACCGCCTCAAAGCTAACGAAACCCGCCCCGAAATTAAAGTGGTTCGCGAATACAGCGATTTACCTCCGGTTCCCTGTCGTCCCGGTCAGTTAAATCAGGTGTTTATGAATTTGTTATCGAACGCGATCGATGCCATCGAAGAATCGAACCAAGGACGCAGTTTCCGCGATATTCAAGACGATCCCAACCTGATTTGCATTCGGACCGAACACATAACGGACGAACGGGGCGATCGCGTGGCGATTTGCATTGCAGACAACGGATGTGGCATTTCCGAAGCGGTCAAACCACACCTGTTCGAGACCTTCTTCACCACAAAACCTACGGGAAAAGGAACGGGTTTGGGATTGTCTCTCAGTTATAAAGTCATTACAGAAAATCACGGCGGAACCCTATCTTTTGAATCGACGAGCGATCGTGGTACGGAATTTATCATCGAACTTCCCATTGAAGATGATGGGGTAATAATGAGATGAGGGGATGAGGAAAATTGGTAGGGTGCGTCACGCGGCCAGAAAATAGGATGGAAATCCGGTCAATGTAATGTTACCGCGTGACGCACCGCCCCCTTCATCCCATCAAGCCATTTCCAAAACGCGAGTCAAAAACGCCCACTTGTCCGCAACTTCCTCAATTCGCTTCGTCGTGGGTTTTCCAGCCCCGTGACCGGCTTTCGTTTCAATCCGAATCAAAATCGGGTTGTCCCCCGCATCCGCCGCTTGCAACGCCGCTGCAAACTTGAAACTGTGGGCGGGAACCACGCGATCGTCGTGGTCTGCGGTGATTAACAACGTCGCCGGATACGCCGTTCCCGGTTTGACATTGTGCAACGGCGAGTAAGCGTACAACGCCTTAAACTCCTCCGGGTCGTCTGGCGAACCGTAATCGGAACACCACGCCCAACCGATCGTAAACTTGTGGAAACGCAACATATCCAACACCCCGACTTCGGGAATCGCCGCCGCAAACAAATCAGGGCGTTGCGTCATACAAGCCCCCACCAGCAAGCCGCCGTTACTTCCACCGCCGATCGCAAGCTTGTCCGAAGACGTATATCGCCGATCGATCAGCCACTCCGCCGCTGCGATAAAGTCATCGAAAACATTCTGTTTGTTCAGTTTGGTTCCCGCTTGATGCCAAGTTTCACCGTATTCGCCGCCACCTCGCAGGTTGGGAATCGCCAAGACGCCGCCGAGTTCCATCCACACTAGCAACCCGACAGAAAACATCGGCGTTAGGGAAATGTTGAAGCCGCCGTAACCGTAAAGATAGGTGGGATTGTTTCCGTTGCGATCGATCGCTTTCTTGTGAACGATAAACATCGGAACGCGGGTTCCGTCTTTGCTGTGGTAGAAAACCTGCTGGGTTTCGTACTCGTCGGGGTCGAAATCTACCGTCGGTTGGCGGAAAACGGTACTTTCCCCCGTCGTCATGTCGTAGCGGTAAATCGTCGTCGGCGTGGTAAATCCGGTAAAACTGTAAAAGGTTTCCGCATCTTCGGGTTTTCCACCAAATCCCCCCACGGAACCGATATCGGGAAGTTCGACTTCTCGAACCAAAGAACCGTCGAGGTCGAAAATCTGAATTTGACTGCACGCGTCTTTGAGATATTCCACCACAAACTGACGGTTGAGAACCGACACGAATTCCAGGGTGTTTTCTCCTTCGGGAAGAATTTCCCGCTGGTGTTTCGTCACCGTGTCGATCGCGATCAGGCGGTAGCGAGAGGCGTCGCAATCGGTTCGGAACCAGAAAATATGACCGTCATTTCCGACAAAATCGTATTGTGCCTCGAATTCGGGAATCAGTTCGACGATCGCCGATTCGGGATCTTGTAAATCTCGGTAGAAAATCAGGTTTTTCGGTTCGGTTCCCCGCCAAACGGCAATAATTAAATAGCGTCCGCAGTCGGTGACGAAGCCGCTAAAGCCCCATTCTTTCTGGTCGGGGCGATCGTACACCAACAAATCTTCTGATTGCGGCGTTCCGATGCGGTGATAGTAAAGTTTTTGATAGTAGTTAACGTCTTCGTACTGGGTCTCTTCGTTTGGGGGATCGTAGGCACTATAGAAAAAACCGTGGCTGTCGTGAGTCCAAGACGCACCAGAAAATTTACTCCACTTCACCAAATCTGGTAAATCTTTACCCGTTTCCACATCGCGAACGTGCCATTCTTGCCAGTCTGAACCGGAGGAAGACAGGGCGTAAGCCAACAAGTTTCCATCTTCACTAACGGTATAGTTGTTGAGGGCAACCGTTCCGTCTTCGGAGAGAGTATTGGGATCGAGAAGGACGCGAGGTTTACCGTCGAGGTCGTCGAGAACGTAAAGAACGCTTTGGTTTTGCAATCCGTCGTTTTTGAAATAAAAATAGCGGCGATCGCGTTTAAACGGTGTTCCGTATTTTTCGTAATTCCAAAGTTGAGTAACGCGCTCTTTGAGTTTTGAACGGTCTTCGATATTTTCGAGAAAACCAAAAGTCAGTTGATTTTGTGCCTCGATCCACGCCCGCGAATCGTCGGAATCGGGGTCTTCTAGCCAGCGGTAGGGGTCGCTAATGGCTGTACCGTGATAGGTATCGACTTGTTCGATGGTTTTCGTTTGCGGATATTCAAATGGCATAAGGTTCGATAGAAATTTCGGCTTGTTTCTACTATAGCAATTCTATTTTGAAAATGTATTTTATGAGTCTATTTTAGACGAAAAACAATTTAAAGCAAATTATTTAAAAGTGCCAAAAACTCCTATCATATCGTTTATTTAAACCGCCAGAGATTCTCAAACCTGGGTAAATTTCAAAAATCTAAATTAATCGAACGAGCGGCTGTTGGGTTCCACTTCGTTCCACCCAACCTACGCGAAGGTTATATTTTTTAAGGTGAAATGCACCCCAAAACTCTCTGTGTTCTCTGTGTCTCTGTGGTGAATTATCCAAACTATCGATTCTCAACGAATTCCGTAGTAGCCGCATTGTATACAACACGGCTACCAAATTTATGACTAATCTTGTTGCGTTGAAAATTGATAGGCTCCGATAAAAGATAAGACGATCGCCACCACCAATAACACCGGAAGACTAAACCAGGTAAAATTAGAAAGCGAGTCGTAAGCTGCCGATCGCAATCCCACGCTGGTATAAGTCAAAGGTAAACAAAACACCACCACTTTTAAAGCAGCAGGGAGCGTCGCGGGGTCGAAAAACGTTGCGCCTAAAAACGACATGGGGACGATCAGAAAATTATTGAGCAAACCGACGCTTTCGATGGACTTCACGTTTAAGCCAATGATGACGCCCAAACCAGAAAAGACAGCGCAGTTTAAAACTAAAACCAGCAAAAACAGCGGGTTGAAGAAACTCCAAATCACCGAAAAACCGCCCCCTGAAAAGCCGAGAAACAGCACAGAAACCACCATCACCGAAACTGAGGTCATCAGTCCCCGGACGATTCCAGCCATCATTTTGCCCAGGTGCAACGCCAGAGGATGAACCGGGAGCAGCAGGATTTCTTCAAAGGTTTTACTATAGAGGCGTTCGCCGCAAATAGAGAAAGTCGTCCCGCCGAAGCTAATGGCCATCGACGACAGCGCCACCATTCCCGGTAAAATAAACTGTAAGTAACTGCTGTAATCGCCACCGATCGCAGTGCCGGGACGAATGGAACTCCCCAATCCCAAGCCAAAAGCGACGATGTAAATCAGCGGCGAGACGAGGCCGGAAGCCGCTACTTGAGCGACGCGAACTCGTAAATCGAGCCAGTCTCCCCACAATACCGTCAAGCTGTCTTCCCAGAGGGTACTGAGAGAGTCGTCGTTTAACCACTGATGGAGATAACTGAGTTTGAAAGACTGTTGGAGGTTCACGGGTTTGTTGGTTGAGTGCGATCGAAATTTCGTAACACTACTTAATATACGAAAAATTCGATCGCCCTTGGAACGAAACCCCTCTCAATCTTGAGATTTTTCCGTCTCCTCCTCGTCTTCCTTCGGTTGAGTGTCCTCGGCGGCGGGTGAATCGGTCTGGCTCGTCAACTCGATTTCCAAAGATAGGTTTTCCGTCTCTTGCTTCTCGGGCTGCGAGTCGTCTGAGGAGGGCTTCACGCGACGAATGGGAAGGTTCGCCGTCAGCGACGTCATGCGTTTGTCGCTTTGAAGGGCGAAATTCAACCCTTCCGTATCGAGTTCGACGTAACGAGAGACGACATCGAGAATTTCTTTCTGCATCGCCTCGATCGTGGCAGCGTTCAAATCGACGCGATCGTGCGCGATTACGAGTTTGAGCCGTTGCTTGACATCGTTACGACTGTTTTTTTTGCGCGATCGCGGCCACAATCGGGCGAGCCATTCCATGAACATCAGCCAGTAATACGAGTAAAAACTAGAGAATTCGAGTGGTCAGTATCTTTCGCAGACGCGATAAAAATCCTTCTGGCGGCGTTGTCAGTTCCAAAAAGTCCACCGTTTCTCCTTCCAAACGACGGGCGATGTTATCGAAGGCTTGTCCGGCGAGAGACGGTTCTTCCGACAAGACTAAGGGTTCCCCTCGGTTCGTCGAGACGATCACCCGTTCGTCGTCAGGTACGATTCCCAACAACTCCACTGCCAACAATTCCCGAACGTCTTCGACAGACATCATGTCGTTGGCTTCCACCATCTCCGGGCGAATGCGGTTGACGATAAGGCGAATTTTGCGAATTCCGTTGGCTTCGAGCAATCCCACCACGCGATCGGCATCGCGAACGGCGGCGATTTCCGGTGTCGTCACCACGATCGCTTCTCGAGCGGCAGAAACCGCGTTTTGAAATCCCTGTTCGATTCCCGCTGGAGAATCGACGATGACGTAATCGAACTTTTTCGCCAACGCCATCACCAACTGTTTCATTTGAGCGGGACTGACAGCATCTTTCATGCGGTTTTGGGCCGCCGGAAGTAAGGCGAGTTGGCTGTGGCGTTTGTCTTTAACTAACGCTTGATCGAGCCGACATTCTCCGGCAATGGCTTCGACCGCCGTATACACGACGCGGTTTTCTAATCCTAACAGGAGGTCGAGGTTCCGCAACCCGAAATCGGCATCGACTAAAACGACTTTACGGTTTCGTTTTGCCAGTGCCATGCCGAGGTTAGCGGTGGTTGTGGTTTTTCCCACCCCGCCTTTGCCAGAGGTGATGACAATAATGCGACTCATTACGCGGTAACGATAAAAACTAAACGGTCAGGAGGAGAGAGTTGCCTCTAGGTCGATCCCGTCCACTGGCGTACAGGTCTCAATGTACCATCTGTGAGGGCGACATCGGGCAGTGACTTCGGGGTGCGACGAGCGATCGAAGGGGCGATCGCGTCAATTGTCTGGGGAAACGGCAGCCGTCGGGCGAACGAAATCCGCCGCTCGACTAATACGAATGCCGTGGGGAGTGATGTAAGCCACTTCAGGATAGTATTGACTGGGTTTATCGGATGGCGCACGGGCTACCGAATCTGCGATGCGAATCTGCGTCGGCTCCATTTGTAACGCCATGATGAGAGATTGGGGGTTTCCGGCGGCTCCAGCGTGAGCGACACCGCGCAACCGACCCCAAATGAGGATATCGCCTTCTGCAATCACCGCTCCGCCAGGGTTGACGTCACCGACGAGAACCACGTTACCGGGATGGCGGATTTCCGTTCCCGATCGCAGGGTGGTATGGAGATATAGCGGTTCGGCGAGAGCCGTTGCGGAAAGTTCGGAGGTTTGTTGCAGTAAGTCTTGAGCTAGGGGTTGTTCGACGGAATAGCCAGCAGTGGCGGCGGCGACAGCGGTTTGACGCCGACGGGTAAAGACCCGTTCGAGTTTGAGTTGTGCTTGGCTGAGGGCGTCGTCGAGTTCTTGCAGTTGGCGACTGTCGAGGAGGCGATCGCCAGCCACGACTCGAACGCGGGTGTTGGGTTGCCAAGAGCGATCGCTGGCTTGCAGGCGGTGTTTGAGTTGTTGCCATAACTCCTGCCACGTCAACTCTCCGGCGGTGTCGCTGTCGCTTTGAGGTGGAAGGTGAACGACGAGTTGGCCGCCGTCGCTTTTGAGGCGGATTTGTTGGTGCAGGTTGAGTCCTTCCGACTGAGTCGATTCGGCCGTGTCAGTCAGCTCGGAGGAGACGTCGCGATCGGTGGGAGTTGGAGAATCGGAAACCATACAAGGTTCAGTAGCGTTGTTAGGTTGAGGTATAACAGGATACGGCAGATAGTTCAATTTCGGATTCTATCTTAGCGCGAGCGGCGAGACGCAAGCGATCGATCGACTCCCACTTGCTTTAAAATGGCGTCTAACGCTTCGAGATTCACCACAATATCTTGACAGTGAGAACCGAAATATTGCGGCGGACGTTCCCCTCGCGAAAGGTAGTAAGCAGCGGGATCGTCAGCTAGAAGATAGGCGTAATCGAGTCCGACACGATCGGCGATCGCCCAATAGTAATCGACCACATAATCGGGGGCAAAAATTTCGACAACTGGCGTACCGGGAGCGCAATAAACTAAATTCGTATTTCCGGCTCCGTGAGGTGCAACAACGGCTTCAGCAGTCGCTAAGATTTGGACTTGTTCTCGAACGGAAAGTTTCTCCAATGAAACGGGTTTAAATCCGTATTCTCGGAGAAATTGGACGACTTCTTCTTCGTTGAGAACGCGGCGATATTTGGTATTTTGACGGCGTAGGTAAATGCGTTGAGACGGTTGGGGGTGAGGGTTCGGTAAAAACATCTCTCGCAAGAACTCGCACATCCATTTTGTCGGCGTACTCGTCACGTCTCCAATTAATGTGGGAACCAGCAGTTCGTCTGCTGTAAAGTTTAAGCCGTTGGCGTCGTAAATCTGGCTGCGATCGATATTTAAGGCGTCTAGGCTTTGTCGCTGAAAGGGAAATTGAATCGGGTTGACGACGATCGCATCGAGGGAATTCCACTCGAATCCTGCTTTACGGAGCAAATCGAGCCTCGGCAAAATATCAAACGTCCAGTGATAGTAATTTTCGCTGAGTCGCAACGGGATAAATGCCACTTTTCCGTTTAAGTATCGATTTGGCTTTTGATGTTCCGGGCGCAAAATATCTCGATTTGAGGAAACATCAGATACCAGTTGTTTTTCGGAGGTCGAAACGCTGGTATCGAAGTTATATAAAGCTTGTCCATTGGGGATTTTTAAGACGAAATTTTCGGGAAGATATCGCTTTTGCGATCGAAAGGTTGGGTGAAGGGTGCGATCGAGTGTTTTGGGAGGCGACATTTGGAACACTTCCGGTTCGTAAACGGAATAACGATCGTAGAACTTTGAAGACAGCTTCGACGATTCCCAACGATTGGCGTTAAAATGCTCGATTTTCGACTCGATTTGGGGTGGAAGTTTTCCTTGAAGGCACAGTTGAGCTGCTTGTTGGTGTCCTTGTTGCTGAAAAATTCGTGCGATCGCTTGATAGATTTTGTAATTGTCTTGACAAAAACCCAAATATTTCACATAATAATTTAATGCAGGCTCTAGTCTTCCGAGTCTTAATTCTATAACGCCACATCTTTCATATATTTCAATTCGACTGGGATAAAGCCTTAATGCTTGTTTGTAGCTCTCTAAAGCTTGTTGATTTTTTCGAGCTTCAGACAGAACATTACCCAAGCTAAAATGCGTCCAACTCGAATTGGGATCGAGTTTTAAAGATTGACGATAACATTCAATCGCTTTTTCTAAATCTCCTAATTTTCGATAAGCAATTCCAAGATTTGTATAGCTATTTGCATTGAGGGCGAGTTCTAGGCTCGACTGAAAACAACGAACGGCTTTTGAAAACTCGCTGATTTCTAAATAGTGCTTTCCGAGAAGTTGGTAGATTCCAGTATTAGCGCGATCGCGATCGACCTTTTTCAGTAAATCTTGAAATTCTAGCGATTTATCGTGATTTTTCAAGACAAAATACGAAGACGAAAGGTTTGCAATGGCCATCCAAAACTTAGGCGCGAACTGCAAACATCTCAAATAAAACGGTATGGCGTCGCGATATCGTTCTTGCTTTTGATATAAAAAACCAATCCGAAAAAGTGTATTTGCGTTATTTGTTCCCAATCTCACTGCTGTTTTATAAGATTTAATGGCAGCCGATTTTTTCTGTGACTTTTCCAATAAATCGCCGAGTTTTTCGTAAAGATTGTAAGATTCAGGAGCTTCTTGAATTTCCTGTTTTAACTGAGAAATTTCAGCTTGCAAAACTTGCGATCGTTTGGAGGGATTCCCAGATCGATCGATCTGACGAGCTGCCGAAAGATTCATGGATTCAATCAGATTAAAGAAAAGGGTTAAAACTGCGATCGATCTTTTTCGATCGGTTTCGATCGTACCAAAGTTAACGCACGAGCGATCGCCCTGTTTTCAGAATTGCTGACTCCTGCACGAAGCGCCTATAATAACACCATCAAACGCGGTTTACTCCAGACGCCCATATGACGAACCCATCCGGATTCGACCTTCAGGCGAACGCTTCATCGTCGCAACCGGACACCGACTCGATCCCTGAGACGGTGACGGGTTCCACTACCGAAGCGTCTTCTCCTCCCCCACAACCGCAAGCAGCCCCGCCTCAACCGCCCCTGGGACAGCGCGTCAAACAGTGGGTCGCGGGGATGTCCTCCCGTTGGTTGGGAATCTCCCCAGAATATAAAAAAGGAAATCGCTGGTATCAATCTCGCCAGTACGAAAACGCTGTGGTTTGCTACGATCGCGCCCTCCAACTCAACCCGCGATTTCGTCCGGCGTGGTTGCGGCGGGGTCAAGCCTTAGCCAAACTCAACCGCAACCGCGAAGCCCTCGCCGCCTACGATCGCGCCCTCCAACTCAACGCCAACGACGTTTGGGTATGGTTGCTGCGGGGTCGCCTGTTAGAACGAATGCAGCGGTACGAAGAATCGATCGCCTCCCTCGATCGCGCTACCCAAATCCAGGCGAACCGCTACGAACCTTGGTATTACCAAGCCCGAGGCTTCGCGGAACTGCGGCGATACAACGACGCCATCGACGCTTATCGCCAAACCTTACGCCTCAAGCCCAACCTCCTCCCCGCTTGGAATCACCTGGGGGATTTACTCGTCGAAACTCGTCAGTTGGCCGAAGCGGCGATCGCCTATCGCCACGCCACGCAACTGTCCCCCCAAGATTGGACGCTGTGGCTGAAATTGGCGCAGTGCGAGGAATACCTTCAAGAGTACGATCGCGCCCTCGTCGCCCTCGATCGCGTCTTACAACTCCAACCCGAACGAGTCGATTTGTGGCTGACGCGGGGACGCCTCCTCGAAGCCCTCCAACGCTACACGGAAGCGATCGCCACCTACGATCGCGCCATCGGACAGCAACCCAACGCCGTCGAACCCTGGATTCTCAAAGGGATGGCCATGCGCCACCAATGGGGAGAAGCGGCGGTGGCGTGTTTCGATCGCGCCTTGGAACTCCAGCCCGATTCCGCGCAAGCTTGGTACGGTAAAGGCGTCGCCCTCTACGACAGTCAAAAATACACGGAAGCCCTCGAAGCCTTCGACAAATCCACCCATCTCAACCCCGATTTCGCCCCCAGTTGGCTGGGACGGGGAAAAGTCCTCTACCTCCTCAACCGCGATCGCGACGCCATTATCGCCTTCGACAACGCCATTCAAATTCAAGCCGATTACGCCGAAGCCTGGTACTATCGCGGCGAAGTCTTGGCCGACTTGCAACGGTACGACAACGCCATCGCCGCTTACGATAAAGTGGTACAGGTGGCGTTACCCGTGGATATGTGGGCGTATCGGGCGCTGCTGGAACGAGGCGACTGTCTCGAAAAACTCCAACGCTACGACAAAGCGATCGCCACCTACGACAAAGCCCAAGAACTCCAACCGACTCAGATTTCCGTTCGCCTCAAACGAGGAACCCTCCTCGAACGGTTAGAACGCTACGAAGACGCCCTCAACACCTACGATCTCGCCTTGACACTGTGGCCCGATCACCTTCCGCTGTGGTTGAAACGCAGTGAAGTGCTGTTAAAACTGATGCGCTACCCAGAAGCCCTCGCCACGATCGATCGCGCGATTCAGCTACAACCGGGGAATTACGACGCCTGGGTGCGACGCTGCGACATCCTCGAACAACTCCATCGTCCCCTCGAGGCGATTCGTTCTTACGGTATTGCAGAAAAACTCAGCCCCAACGTCGCCGAAATCCAACAGCGACGAGACGCGATGGTGCAGAGTCTCCAACCCGAGGGAAATGCTGAAACCCTCGATGACTCGTGACGTTTCTCGAGTTTGAGAGACCGATCGTTTCCAGCGATCGCGTTTCTGCGCTAGTATAAATTGCTACATTCGTATTTATCGCTATTGACAGCTAAGGTGCGGGTTCCCGTGACTCAATTTACTCAAACAGACGATATTCGCAGCGACGACTGCGCTAGGGCGCTCGATATCTACGAAGCGGCGTTTCCCGCCCGAGAACGGGTCGGTCGAGACAAGGTTCTCGATCGCATCGCTCGGGGCGTTTACGAACTCTGGCTCGGAAAAGACGGCGATCGCGTCGTCTTCATGACCATTCTTTATACACTCAAAGACAGCGATCTCGTTCTCCTCGGTTACATCGCCACCGACGCCGCCTATCGCAATCGCGGTATCGGATCGGCGTTCTTAAAAGACGTGTTGAAACACTTGCGATCGCGCGATCGCTACCTCCTCATCGAAGCCGAACGCCCGAACGACGAAGATACATTTTCCACTCGACGGCTGGAGTTCTACCGTCGTCTGGGAGCGAAATTCCTCGAAAACGTACGTTACATTCTGCCACCGTTGGCTGGGGATACCCCCACAGAAATGTTGTTGGCGATCGCACCGGGATATCGCACTGAAACCCTCCCTCAAGACCGAGTACGACACCTGTTAACGCAACTCTACATCGAAGCCTACGACCGCTCTGCTGACGATCCGCTGCTACAGCTTTGTTTGGCGTCGGTTCCCGACATCGTGCGTCTCGTTTGACATCCTCACCGCCCTGGAAGGACGGTGATTCCTGCTAAGCAGTTACTGGTTCATCGACACCACTTACTGAATCAGGTTTCCCTTCATCAGCAGAGGTGGGAGTCTCCTCAGTCGTTCCCTCTTTCGAGGCAGTTCTCGGATGACCTCCGATACTGTTTGACCATTCCATTCCTAATGCTTCCATGCCACGCTTGAGAATGTTTAACGCTGCGTTCGTATCACGGCAGATCTCAATTCCACAGTTGGGACATTTATGTGTTCTGGTGCTAAGAGACTTTTTAACTCGATGCCCGCAGTTATGACAATCTTGACTGGTAAAAGCAGGGTTGATAGCGACTACCGCTTTTCCCAAAACCTTACCATAGTAGTCGAGGAAGCCTGTGAATTGACTCCAGGCAGCATCAGAAATGGATTTGGCGAGATTGTGATTTTTGACTAAGTTAGCAACTCTTAAATCTTCATACACCACGACATCATTAGATGCCACTAACGCATCCCCCCGTAGCCCCCCTTGCTAAGGGGGGTTGGGGGGATTGCCCAATCTCTACGCTGGCGGTGAACTTTAAGGTGCTGTTTCCCGAGTTGCCGACGTGCCTTGTGGTAGTTTGCCGACTGTTTCTTCCCTTGGCGATATCTTCGACTCAATTGACGTTGAAGCTTCTTGAGTCTTTGTTCAGACTGTCTAAGGAACTGAGGGCATAGGGTTGGGTTATCGTTTTGGTCTTTGATGAAATATTTTATCCCAAGGTCTATACCTACAACATCCCCTGTATATGTTCCTTGTTCCCGACGTTCAATATCTAGGCAGAATTGGGCGTAGAACCCATCGGCGCGACGAACAACCCTCACACGGTTAATTTTACTTCGTAGAATGTCTTCCCTAGCTTTACCATTACAGTAGAGAGAGAAGATTCCGGCTTTGAAACCATCGGTGAAAGTGAGGGTATATCCATCGTTCGACAGCTTCCATCCGCTGGTTTTGTATTCGACCGAGCGGTTGTGCTTTTTAAACTTTGGATAACCAGCGGGTTTAACTCCTTCCCGACAGTTCTTATAGAAGCGGTTAACCGCCTGCCAAGCACGGTCGGCGTGGGCTTGTCGAGCCATACTATTGAGCTTTTTAGCAAAAGGGAACTCGCTTGCCAAACTCTTGCACAGAGCTTGCATCTTAGCTCTAGTACACTTTTTGGTATCCATCCACAACCTCAAGCATTTATTCCTGACGAACTGTCCTGTACGGATGGCTTCATCAAGTGCTTGATATTGTTCTGGGGTTCCGTCTTTAAGTTTGGCTTCTCTGACTAACACAGCTCGACTTAATCAATAGCACCCATAGCGGATACATTTATTTTACCACGAAAATATCTAGGTAAAGTCGCCCTAGAAGGGCGAGGCTTTAAACCCAAAATTCTCGGTAAACGAGAAATCGGGGTTAGAGTGGAGTTTGGGTCGATCGCTGGAATTGCCATGTTTTCCCAGAAAACCTATTCCGTCGAACTGTATTTCGACGAAACTTCATCTGAGAGAATTCGACGCCTCTGGGCGCAAGTGCGATCGCTCGCCTCGGGAACGCCATCGCGATTTCACTCCCGTCCTCACGTGAGTCTCGCAGTTCTCGAAGCCGGAAACGTTTCCGAACTATCAACCTTGGTCTCGACGGTTGCAATGCGCGAAGCGAGTTTCGAGTTGCAATTTTCCGCTGTTGGGGTGTTTCCCACCAACGCAGGAGTCGTATTCCTCGCTCCCGTCGTCACCGAACCGTTGTTAAAATTGCATCGGCGATTTCACCAACAGTTAGAAAATGTGGGTGCGACCTCGATCGAATACTACAAACCCGATCGCTGGGTGCCTCACTGTACCATCGCGCAACATCTTAAACCCCACGAAATCGTTAATGCCATCGACATCGTGCGATCGAGCGATCTGTTCGATAAAGTGACCGTGTGCGAAGTCGGACTCGTCGAAGCCTCTCCCGTGCGATTGGTGTGTTCGTTACCGTTGAACCGTCAGATGTGCGATCTCCGAGAACCTTGAGTTAAGCAAGGCTCGATTTGCCCGAACCTCTCCCGCTCCGGCTATGCTGGCAGTGTCGCCCTCCTTCGCTCGCGCGTCAACTGTCCGAACTCGCTATGTCTCCTTCCCCCCCGTTCGACAAAACCCGCGATAACATCGCCGTCGTTCTCAAGCAATTCACCTTAAAAAAAGTGTCGGAAAACTTTTTCGATTCGGGAAAAGCCGAGCCTTACATCGTCTCGGTGGCGATCGATAGTAACAGTCTCACCGTACCGACGATCCATTTCAACGCGCTTCCGTTTCCCAACGTCCGCAAAGGCGACACGGTTAGCTTTGACGGACAGGGTCATTTAATTTACGGCCCCGCCCATCCGGGGGCTTTCGTCGCCTATTCTATCCTGTTTATGGAATCCGATAGCGACCTGCGAGAACTCGGTACGGTCGTCGAAGACGCGGTGCGATCGCACGCCTCGAACGCGGGACTGAAAGCGACCTTAGCCGCCGGGTTGTCCTCTGCACTCGCCGCCACCTTGGTGGGTAATCTCATCGGTGTCGTGGCGGGTGCGTTGAAGCATAACAAAGACGACGAGCTGTTTCGACGGAGCGGAACGCTGTTGCGAGACGTGACGCCAGCCTTCGATATTCTCAGAACTTATGAGAGCGGTAACGAGTATATCGACTGTCAGACGGCGATCGTACCGTTAAGGGTCTCGAACCACCTCGGAACGTCCGTGCGCTGCGTGACACTTTAGAGTCGCGATCGCTCCTAAGACTCGTTAAAAGACTTACGAACCGCCCAGCGTTTTTTCCACTGCGTTGTCGGTTCGCGATCGCTGGTTTCCTGTTCGGCTTGGCGGCGTTGTCGGATAGTTTCAGCGCAGTCAGACAACGTCAGATCGCGATAGGGAACGGCGGCGCGAGTTTGCAAGTGTTCCCGTTCCCGTTGCGACAGCGGCTGAAGGTGGCGATCGCTCCAACTGGCCACCGTTCCCGGTGTTTTCCGCCCTACTGGAACCGTCGAACCGACCTTCAACCCCACTTCGATTAACGCCGATCGCACGGACGCCGCACAGGAATACGTCGCGAGATACCCCGTCGGCTTCAAGCAGTCAGCGACGTACTGTAAAAACTCCACCGTCCACAGTTGCGGACAAGTCGGTGGCGAAAACGGATCGAGAAAAATCGCGTCAGCGCGAAATCCCGACTCGTACACCTCTACGATCGTCTCTCGGGCGTCCCCCAGCCACAGTTTCCCGCGAAATCGAACGTCTTCAAACTCCCGGTGTCGGGCGATTTCTGCCAAACGCCACTGAACGTCGTTCGACCAGGTGTCGAGAAGGTGGTGGGTGACAGCAGCCGGGGCAACAGTTGCGTCAGACTCCAACCCCATCCAAACGACTTGACAGTAGGGATTTTCTCGCCAAATGGTTTCGAGGGCAGCGGCGGTATTGTATCCCAAACCGTAGCAAATATCCAGAAGATAGACGACGGGTTTTCTGGCTCGATCGGGCAAAAATGTCGATCGAACGAACTTGGACTCGGCTTCTTGTTTGGCGCCGTGGTGCGAGTGAAAAAATTCACCAAATTCGTCGGAATAAAAGGTTCGAGATCCGTCTGCTGTCGAGTGAGGTGAAAACGGTCGTATTAGCGAAACCCGGTCAATTCCAGGTCGATCGATCGAGTCGGGCATTGGATACAGTTCAAAAGATGGCGAGATCGTCAAACAAACCGTATCTCATTTTCTGACGAGCTGTCACTTTTCGGGTGCAAATTTCACACAATTTTGCGAAATATTTTTTGTTTTAAATATTTTTAATGTTTTGTAAATAAATCGCACGCCAATCGAGAGGAGTTGTTTAGGCGATCGAGGCATAAAACCCATTCAAACTACAATTACAAGGGGTTTCAGACATCCAGGTTGCGAAGAAGCGATCGCGTGCGATCGCTTGGCAATTTCAGCCTATTTTAAAAAATATCGAACAAATTCCAACACGATCGAATAGAACACCCCTTCTCCCCCTCTCCCCCTCTCCCCTTCTCCCCCTCTCCCCTTCTCCCCCTCTCCCCCTCTCCCCTGTTAAAAAACGACCCGTTCTCAAAGGAAACCGGGTCGTTTGCCAAATTGGGGATTCAGTTGGCGTGAAGTGGAATGGAGCCTACGGGAATCGAACCCGTGTCCGCCTTGGGTATTGACCTCACGATCGTTCACAGGCTTAGCTCTTTTTACCCTCAGAGCGGGGACCATCCATTATCCCGGATGGCGGGATGCTCTGGTAGAGTCTTTGCTAGAGCGCCGACCAGAGACGACGAACTAGCGCATCCGTTGGGGTTTACCCATAGCCCTTAACGGAGTCAGACTATGAGTGCTCGAACCTTTAGAGGTTTTTAGGCAACAGCAGCTGCCTTACGAGCGAAAGGAACGATGTTGTTCGCAGTTACTTTTTGGTTTGAGCCTTGGATTTACGAGAGGAGACTCACTCTCGGCCTGAATCACGCTTCGGATTTCTCCAACACGTCGAAACCTTTAAGGCCCCGTGTTGAGGCGCGATGTCGTTCCTTGTTTTTCTTATTATAGTACAAATATTTTCAGTTGTCAGTGTTCGGCGATGAGAGGTGGGAAAATCCAAGGACGAGAGAACGTAGAGAGTTCAAGAGTTCCGAAACGGTTCCCCGACCATTATCTGGAGATCTTCGTCAATCTCCATCCAAAACTGGTATTTGTAGTATGTTTGTATTATAGTGTAGTGGCAAGGGCGATCGCACCCCATATCTAGAGAAGAGGCAAGGGCGATCGCGCCTCGGGTCAATGGGAAAGACGCTTTCCGGCGCTCTCCCCATTTTGAACCCCACACAGTAGCATATAAGAGTGAGTAAGCTGAAATGTCCCTTACAGTCCCTACAACAAGGAACCTGGTTCAAACTCATTTGCGGAGCCAGCTTCCAACATCTGCCGGCCGTCCGTAACTTAACCCTGGCGTACACCCTGGCCGGTGCTGATTGTATCGACGTGGCCGCAGATCCGGCAGTGGTCGAAGCGGCACGGGAAGGCATCGAGGCGGCCGGGCGGATCGCACAGACGGCATCTCCCCTACTCATGGCGAGCGTCAATGATGCCGAAGATCCCCATTTCCGCAAAGCAGAATTCGATCCCAATCGCTGTCCTCCCGACTGTTCCCGTCCTTGCGAGCGGGTTTGTCCGGCCGATGCCATCGACGTCCACGGCGTCGCCGATCGCCGCTGTTACGGGTGCGGTCGCTGCATCCCCATCTGTCCTTACGGCTTCATCGAAACGCGATCTTACGTCGCCACGCCTGCCAGCGTCGCACCTCTCGTCTTGTCGAGGGGAGTCGATGCCCTCGAAATTCACACCCAGCCGGGACAGTTTGAGGATTTCCAGCGGCTGTGGCGTGCCGTTCGTCCGTGGGTCGATCGCCTCAAAGCGATCGCCGTTAGCTGTCCCGATCGCGCCGATACCCTCGACTACCTGCGATCGCTCTACCGTTTGATGTCGCCCTTGCCGTACCCCGTCATCTGGCAAACCGACGGTCGCCCCATGAGTGGCGATATCGGAAAAGGAACGACTAAGGCCGCGATCGAATTCGGAAAAAAAGTTCTCGATTCCGGGCTTCCCGGCCACGTTCAACTAGCAGGAGGAACTAACCATCATACCGCCTCCAAACTCAAATCTTTAAACTTGTTTAATAACTCGTTAAATTTTGAAGAATTGGAGAAAAAACAATTTCCAAAATGCCCGTCAGCCGCTAAATATATAGCAGGTGTTGCCTATGGAAGTTATGCGAGATCGCTGCTCTCTCCAATTTTGGAGAAATTAGAGCATCGAAATGGTGACTCCACCCTGTATTTAGAAAACCATCCAGATTTGCTATGGTCTGCCGTCGAACTCGCGCGATCGCTCGTCTCTCAACACAAACCCTCCCGTTGAAACGTCGCGATCGCTAGCATTCCTTTTCGCCAGTCCTGTTGCCTTTAACATATTCATGGTCAACTCCAATCCGATTTATCCGTCTAACTCGTCCGACATTCTCAAAACCGATCGCCGAGACGCGTCGCCAGAATTCCGTCCCGCAGCGGGCGAGAACTCTCCAAACAGCACTCCTGTCGATGCGGCGACCCAACGCACTACCGACGATCTCGATCGCCTCATCGAAATACTACCCGAGGACATCCAAGAACGGCTCGACGGCCACCCTCAGCGCGATCGGCTCATCGAAATCGTCATGGACTTAGGACGGCTTCCCGAAGCGCGATTTCCCGGTGCGGCAGAGTACCTGTCCGAAACCCCCGTCACCCAAGCCGAACTCGACCTGTGCATCGAGCGCGTGGGACGGTTTGGCGGCGACAACCGGGCGGGAATCGAACAAACCCTGCACCGCATCAGTGCCATCCGCAACCGCAACGGCGACATCATCGGCTTAACCTGTCGCGTCGGACGAGCCGTTTTCGGAACCATCGGGTTAATTCACGACCTCGTCGAACGGGGGCAGTCCATTCTAATGCTGGGACGACCCGGCGTCGGGAAAACCACCGCTCTACGGGAAATCGCCCGCGTTCTGGCCGACGACCTCGACAAGCGCGTCGTCATCATCGACACCTCCAACGAAATCGCCGGAGACGGAGACATCCCGCACCCGGCCATCGGTCGCGCCCGGCGCATGCAAGTCGCTCGTCCGGAACTGCAACATCAGGTGATGATCGAGGCGGTGGAAAACCATATGCCCGAAGTCATCGTCATCGACGAAATCGGCACGGAACTCGAAGCCCTGGCCGCCCGAACCATCGCCGAACGGGGCGTGCAACTGGTGGGAACCGCTCACGGCAACCGCATCGAGAACCTGATTAAAAACCCCACCTTGGCGGATTTGATCGGGGGCATTCAATCGGTGACGCTCGGCGACGAAGAAGCCCGACGGCGGGGAACTCAAAAAACCGTCCTCGAACGGAAAGCCCCTCCCACGTTCGACATCGCTGTAGAAATGCTGGAACGGTATCGCTGGGTAGTTCACGAAAGCGTTGCCGATACCGTCGATACGCTATTGCGGGGACGCAATCCCAACCCGCAAGTGCGGACGATGAAGGAAAACGGTCAAGTCGCGATCACCCACGAACTGCCGGACAGTCTGTCGGCGGTTCCCCCGAATCCTCCGGCTGGGGCGCGAGGTTGGCGGGCGTCGGGGCGGATGCAACCGCTGCCGAAACCGGGGTCTAAATCGCGATCGACTCCCACGTCCACTTCGCCCCAGAAGCATTTCGAGCAGTTGTTGGACGCGTCCTTAGCGGGGTCTTCGACGCAGTTCGATCGCTTCGGAAACGAAATTTCCGATGAGGAGGAACTGTTCTATTTGTATCCTTACGGTGTCAGTCGCCAGCAACTCGAACAAACGATCGATGTGTTGGAATTGCCCGTGGCGATTACGAAGGATTTGGACGGTGCCGATGCGGTGTTGGCGTTGCGATCGAATCTGAAGAACCATTCTAAGCTGCGCCACGTGGCGAAAGCCCGACAAATTCCCATCCATCTCATCAAATCGAGTACGGTTCCGCAAATTACGCGAGCATTGCGCCGTTTGTTGAAGATGGAAGATCCCGGCGTTCCCGATGTTGCCGATTTGCGCCTGTTTACTCAAAACGGCAGCGACGACGAAATCGAAGCCCTCGAAGAAGCGCGATTGGCGGTCGAACAAATCGTTCTTCCGAAGGGACAACCGGTTGAGTTGTTACCGCGATCGCCGAAAGTGCGGAAAATGCAACACGAACTCGTCGAACACTACCGGTTGAAATCCGATAGTTTCGGCGACGAACCGAACCGCCGACTTCGGATTTATCCGGCGTAGGCGCGTCGATGGCGAACCCCCCAACATCGAAGTGTTGGGGGGTTCGTTAGTGGGGGTTACGAACTGTCTGTTTCTAGAACTCTATTTCGAGCGATCGCATTTCTCGATCGTCTCGAAAACCGCAGAAAAGTCGAAAGTCTCATCGTCGGTAACGGGAACTGCGATCGCCGCCACCAAACCTTCATCGAGAGTTGGCGAAACCCCTTACCGGACGCCGTAGTAATCCAAAGTGTACTGAATCGCAGCCAAACGTCGCGCTTGGTCGTAGCGCAACCACGCCCAGTTATTGCGGAAACCGGAGGCTTCCAAACGTCCCGTTGCGGGATTGATGTAACTGTACGCCCGCGCCTCTAGAATGGCGTCCATTCCCGTAAACCCGCGAGCTTTTAGCTGTTGCAAGTTGGCTAAGTAATGTTGCGCTGCGAGGGGGGCTTGGTTGGCTAAGTCGATTCCGGCGATTAACTCGATCGCCGACAAATTCATGCCGTTATCTTGGGCGTAATTCTGTAAGGCGGCAGTGAATTGATAGAGTCGTTGCAGTTGTAGGAAATCGGCTTCTTCGGGCGTTCGCGCCCCATGTTGGAAACTGAAGGTTCCCATGTTGCGCTTGCCGTTTCCGGGGTCGGTGTGACCCCAGTAAGCGGAGGTTTTGCCGCCGTCAACCGTGCGGGTTCCCTCTGCCATCCCCAGAGCGATGGTTCCGGGGGTGTTGGAGTTGGCGAACAGTTGCGCGATTAAATCGGGGGTGGCGACGGGGGAGTTCAGCGGTTGCGCGTTGGGATCGCGATCGATCTCGGCGTTGGCGATCGAACCCTTAGAATCGATGGCGATCGGTGCCAGTCCGCCCCCTTTCACCATCGTTTTGTACAGCAACACTGCCACGTCCGCCCGAGTTGCGGCAAAGTTGGGATAGAGTGCTGGATTTTCGGGATCGGGGACGATGATTTCATGTGCGATCGCCGCTAAAACCCGCTCTCGAGCATCGTCGGGGACGCGATCGAGATCTCGCAGTTCCAACTTGCTCTTTTCTTTCTGTTCTGGCGTCAGCGACAGTCCCAAGTTATCCGCCAACGCCACCACGACTTCTAAACGCGAGGCGACAGCTTCGGGTTTGTCTGCCTCCTCGTTCACTTTCCCCAACAAAGTTTTGCCGAACTGCGCCAAACGAACTGATGGCTTTTCCTCTTTGGCTTCGTCCGTCTCCTCTACCGCGTTCCCGTTCATTTCATTACGGGCTTCCACACTTTTTTCGAGCCACTTATGAAACTCGGCTTCTGTCAAGGGTGAATCTGGATTAAATTTCCCATCTTCAGCAGCGGGAATAATGCCTTGTCTGGCTAAGGCTTCGATATAGGGACGTTCCCAGCGATCGCCCAAATCCGCAAACTCCACCGCTTCCTGAAGTTCGGGAATTTCGATATTGTTCCCCAAAACCGGCGCCGGACCGTCAGCCGACTCGGGCGCACAGACGAAAATACTATCGGCTCGTCCGGTTTGCGCTGGCGTTAACTCGACGATCTGGCAGTTATCGGGCAGTTGAATGGCAACTTCCGGTCTTTCGGGTGCTGTCGCGCTGGGAGAAGCCGCCGCAAAAGCCAAGAGTGCAAGGGGGGAAAGATTCATATCCTACAAGTATCCTGTTCTTGGATATCGGTTCATTGTATCACTCTTCAGTAATATAGATGCTCTATCGGGAAAGATGCCCCGCGATCGCATCTTGGAAGAGTTCGGTCGAGCGTTCGGTCGCATTCCTCGATCGACAATTAAACTAGAAGTATCCGACCGCTTGCAACCCAATGACGGTTCCCGAGTTCGCACGTTAAATTATTAACATCAATTTACAGTTTACGGTAAACTCACCCAACACTACTGCTTTGGAGGCGACGCCAAACTCACGATGAAACGCAAATCCACATCTGCATTTAACTACACTCTACTCGCCCTGATCGGCGGCGTGTTCGTTCTCGGCGTAGGGGTCGGGATTGCGTTTAGTTCCACCACCAACGTTAACGCCCAGAACGTCGCCTCGCGCGAGTTTCTCGATCGCAGCGCCCCCAACCCGGAAGTCTGCGTCCAGTACGGCGCCAGCGCGATGGTCGTCGAAAGCCGCGCCTACGTCACCCTCAACCCCTTCAACGTCTACATGGCGCAGCCGAGTATGGAACCTGGATGTGTCGTCCGCAGTAACAACTGGTCAGTTCTCGAACGCATGAAAGCTGTAACCTCTGAAGAGGTGCGCGACTGTAAAAACCGCCTGAACACCTTTGGCTTTACCGGAGATCTCAACAACAATCCCAGAGTGCAGTGTATCTATCAAAACAACAGCGACGACAACCGCTTCCTCGTCGAACCCGGTGCTGGCGTCAACAACCCAGCCCCCGAATCCGAACGGTTCTAGCCGCTTAAACTCGAGGCGTTGGGGAACTTTCGCAACGGCTTCAACGCCTCACCCCCCGAACTGACCGGGGATTTTTCCCCGTTGCCCAAAAAAAGTTCGTCAGGGGGTGTACGAGAAAAAATTCTGTGCTACAATAGTTATCCTGAAAGCCTGGAGAGGTGGCTGAGTGGTTGAAAGCGGCAGATTGCTAATCTGTTGTACGGATCGTAAGGCCGTACCGAGGGTTCGAATCCCTCTCTCTCCGTTTTAAAACGAAGCCCCGGTTTCCTCAAGAAGCTGGGGCTTTTTACAGCGAACAGTCGTAGGGTGCGTGACTTGAAAAATCCGGTGTAAATCCTGAGACCGAGCGCTCGTCACGCACCGCCAATGTACACCGCCAACATACAAGGGAGCGTAACTCGAACAATAGGGTGTCGATCGTGAGACCGATCGTTCTGTCACGCACCGCCCCAACTAGGTTTCAAGAAGTCTTCACCACATCCCCCCTTAGCCCCCATCCCCCCTTAGCCCCCCTTTGAAAGGGGGGTTGGGGGGAGGTGGTTGGGGGGATGGTTGGGGGGATGGTTGGGGGGATAGAGAGGGGCTTGTCAGGTTGGACAAAACCAGTGTTTGAGTCCTCGACTCCGCTCGGACTCAACGCTGAGCGGAGTCGAAGCGTTGAAATTCGGATTCCGTATCATCCCCTCACCTCAACTTTCTTGGCTCAATTCCCGCATGGCTTGGGCGACTTGTTGGGACACGAACGGTAACAGCTTCTCGTTGCGACTTTGTTCGGGACCTTCGGTAAACACTACCAATACGTAAGGTCGGGCGTCCGACAACTCGATATACGCCGCATCGTGACGAACGCGACTCATCAACCCTGCTTTCGACCAAACCCCCGTATCCAAGGATAATCCGTTCCCGAGAAAGCCCGTAACTTGGTTCTCCGGGTCGGCGGCTAAGTCCGTCGGGTCGAGGCTGCGTTTCATTAACGCCATCATCTGCTGCGACGCTTGGGAAGAAACTGCAACACCGCCAATAATACTGTGTAGCAGTCGAGCGGTGGCGTTCGTCGTCAGCATATTGCGATTTTCCATCATCGTGCCGAGAAACGCCCGTTCTCGACCGTAAGCTCCGTCACACCAGGTTTTCTGGTTGACGTTAATCGTTTCGAGTTCCGGCCATCCTAACGCGTGAAAATAGCGGTTGACGAGGTTCCGCTGCATTTTCCAGGTTTCAAAGGGCCCGGCGGGAAGTTCCGGCCCGCTGGTGGTTCCGGTGAGAACGTCAACGACTAAACTGGTGGCGTCGTTACTCGAATCGACGATCGCGTCGCGAACGGCGCGATCGAGTTCGGGAGAGGGTTGAAGCATCCCTTTTTCTAACCATTCGTAGACCGCCACTAGATAGAATAGTTTGACGACGCTTGCCGGATAGATGCGTTCGACTCCGCGATAATGAAAGCCTCGGGGTTGGTACTTCCAAAATTCGGTTGCGCTGAGGGCGCCTCCCGTGTTGACGGCGATTGGAGGGTCGTAGGGAATCCAGGTTAAGGCGATCTGATTTTCCGATAGCTCCGGAAAGGTATCCCAGGTCGCTTGTAAAATGCGATCGCCGTACTCTTGAAGTCGGTCGTCTTTTCTAAAAAACGTCATCGTCAAATGTCCAGTCAGTATTGAAAGTCACTATCGAAATGGTCGAATTGAATCGAGTCGCTGAATATTGCAGCCTAGCAGCGATCGACCTCTACGATTCCCCCCGCTGTGAAGCGTTGGCCACTCAAGCGGCGACAGGGCGACACCTGCGAATTGTATCACTGCCGTCTGAGAAGACTCCTTCTGCGTTCGTGCGCCTGTGCGAAGACGATTACCCAGGATGGATAAAGCTGGAGGCGGTACGCCACCTCGAACCTGTGGAAACCTCTTATTCTCCCCTCGATCTCAGTCAAGCGGAAATTCGAGCGGCGATTCCCCAAGTTATCGAGTTTACACATCGCGCGATGGCGGAACACGAGTTTTATTTGTGGGGAGGAACGGTCGGTCCGAATTACGATTGTTCGGGGTTGATACAGGCGGCATTTGCTTCGGTGGGGATTTGGTTGCCTCGGGATGCTTATTTACAGGAAGCTTTTGCCGAAGCGATTTCGATCGAGGCGTTGCAAGCTGGGGATTTGGTGTTTTTCGGAACGCCTCAGAAAACGAACCACGTGGGGCTGTATTTGGGAAAAAATCGATATATTCACAGTTCTGGACGGGAATTCGGACGTAACGGGATCGGTATCGACGAGTTATCACCCCACGGTGGCGAGGTCGCCCGCAATTATTTTCGGATTTTACGGGGAGCCGGACGGATTACCCACAGCTACCAACCGGGAGAGTTACTGACATTGCAGCCAAATTTTAAATTGCGATCGCGTTAGGCTTTTTATTGCGATCGCAACTGCATTTTTTAAGATTGCAATATTCGATGTTTTTGTGAAGGATTGCAAGTATATTAAGACGAGCGATCTTGCTAAAATCTACCTAAAATTTACCTAAAATTTACAAATTTACACTGTGTAGTCTCGAAATTTTAGGTAATTCATCGAGTATTTGTTTTCGGGCAATGCAGTTTCAAAACCAGGAAAACATGAAGCGATCGTAAGAAAAACAACTTCATGCAAAAAACGAGCTGATATTTATTTTTTCTAAAAATACAGGGCAGCCATGAAATACAGAATTACTCGTCCGAGTCTTCAGATTCGGAATTCTGTATCTCAGTTGGCTTGATATAAACCACTAACTCGCGATTCACAAAATACTGATGTCCTTCCTCGTCCTGAAAACAAAAATAAATTGGATCTTGCCACATTAAATTTCCAACGAGTCGCTCGCCGAGAGTCGTTTGCAACTCCAAACGAGTTTTGTTTTTAACGTACTCTTGAAAAAAGCGAATGCTCGGAAGGCTCGTATCGAGATCGATCGCCATGATTTACACTCCTGTAACATAATAGACACCAGAGACCCTAACGTATTCTACGATGGTGCGGACAGACGCGATCGCGGCAACCGGCCGGACAACACTTTGTGAGACTGCGCGATCGCGCCGACTTCATCAAGATTCGGAAAATCAGCGATCGCGTCCGTCCCTATCCCCATACCGTCAGCAACACCTCTGACTCACGATGGCTATCGAATTTACCAAATATCACGGTTTAGGCAACGATTTCATTCTCATCGACAACCGCCACCAATCGGGCCCCGTTTTGACCCCCCAAGACGCCGAGCGGCTGTGTCACCGCAATTTCGGTATCGGTGCTGACGGTGTAATTTTCGTACTTCCCGGCGTGGGGGATACCGACTACGCCATGCGGATTTTCAATTCTGACGGTTCCGAACCGGAAATGTGCGGGAACGGAATTCGCTGCTTCATGCAGTTCGTCGCCGAACTCGACGGCGATCGCGCCAAAGACATCTACCGCATCCATACCCTAGCAGGGGTCATCGCCCCCCAACGACAGACGGACGGACGGGTTAAAGTGGATATGGGTCTGCCGCGACTGCTCGCCGGGGAAATTCCCACGACCCTGGCCGCCGAGACTGACAAAGTCATCGATCGCCCTCTCGAAGTCGGCGATCGGACGTGGTCGGTTACGTGCGTGAGCATGGGCAACCCCCACTGTGTCGCATTTGTCGAAGACGCAGATGCCATCGATCTGGCGCGAATCGGACCGCAATTCGAGCGCCATCCGGAATTTCCCCAGCGAATTAATACGGAGTTTATCGAGGTTAAAGCGCCGAATACCGTAAAAATGCGGGTGTGGGAACGGGGGGCAGGTGCTACGCTGGCCTGTGGAACGGGTGCTTGTGCGTCCGTCGTGGCAGGGGTTCTCACCCAACGTTGCGATCGCAAAACCACAGTCGAACTTCCAGGCGGACCGCTAGAAATTGAGTGGTCGCAAGATAACGGGCGCGTTTACATGACAGGCGCTGCCGAGCGCGTGTTCTCCGGTTGCCTCGGGTAATTCAATCCCGTCGCAGACAGATGTTTAGCAATCTTTACAGCAACGCACAGAGGACAATCGATGGGTGGAGGCATTTATCTGATTCAGGACGACGAGCAGTTGGTCGAGATGTCAGAACAATCTTACGAATCCGAAGAACAACTGCAAGAACTTCTCGAAACCTATCCCAACCTACTGGCTGGGGATCAAATCGATACGGCTCTCCCCCGTCATTGGTTGCTGGTAAAGCGAGAAACCCCGATTCCCTCTGAAGAAGACGGAACCGCCCGTTGGTCGCTCGATCGCCTGTTTATCGATCAAAACGCGATTCCGACGCTGGTGGAAGTGCGACGGGTCGAAAACAGCCGCGTGCGCCAGGAAATTATCGGTCAAATGCTCGACTACGCCGCCAACGCCAGCATTTACTGGCCGGTGGATACTATCGTGTCGCAGTTTGAAACCAACTGTCGCGAACTCGGCCGCGATCCGGAACAGGTGTTTGAAGAATTTTTGGGAACGGAAGCCGACGAGGAACGGTTTTGGCAAAAGGTGAAAACTCACCTACAAGCTGGCAAACTACGCTTGGTCTTCGTTGCCGATGTCATCCCCTCGGAATTGCGGCGGGTCGTGGAATTCCTCAACGAACAAGTCGATCCGGCGGAAGTGCTGGCGATCGAACTCAAGCAATACACCGATCGCGAACCGGACAACCTGCGGATGCTCGTTCCCCGAGTTCTCGGACAAACAGCGGAAGCCCGCTTGAAAAAGTCCAGTGCGACGCGGGAACGGCGGCGTTGGGACGAAACTTCGTTTTTCCAAGAATTCGAGGCGCGTCGAGGGCGGGAAGAAGCTAAAATCGCCGGAAAAATCTACGAGTGGGCGAAAAATAAGACCCCACAGGTGGAGGTGCAATGGGGCAAAGGTGACAATTACGGTGGCTTCGTGGTGTCGTTGCCCAGTCGCCAGGGTCAGCCGGGACGAGATTTGTTTAACGTGGGGATTTGGGGCGGTTTGGAAATTTCCTCCCAAAGCTACGGTTCGCGATCGCCCTTCGACGACCCGGAAAAGTGGAACGAACTGCGATCGAAATTCAGTTCGATCGGGATGGCACTGCCGACGAATCCCACGGAAACCCGCTTTCCCAACCTCCGCTTATCGGCGATGCAAGACGAGTTGACGTTACAACAAGTCTTACAAACCTTCGCGTGGGTCGTTGAAGAAGTCTCGAAAACCCATAACAGTTAAAAACAGTCACCAGTGAAGACAGGGAACAGGGAACGGGGAACGGGGAACAGTTCATAGTTTCTCCCTTTCTCCCCCTCTCCCCCTCTCCCCCTCTCCCCTTCTCCCTTTCTCCCCCTCTCCCCTTCTCCCTTTCTCCCCCTCTCCCCCTCTCCCCCTCTCCCTAGGGCAATTCCTCTAAACGGGCGTTCAAGCCGTTTTCGTGCAGTTGCTGTAATACTCGTTCGGCGCGATCGCGATTGCGAAAGGCTCCGGCTTGCGTGAAACTACCGTCAGAGTGGCGCACGGTGAAGGCGTCGGGAACCACCAGGCGAACTAAACTGGCCTCGGTGCTGTTGCGCGGGACGACGAGAATGCGGTAGCGCAATCGGGCGGTGACTAAGTCGTCCGTGTATGCAGGCGGTGGTGGAGGTGCGCCGGGAACCCAGGAAATGACTTCGGTTGAGGGTAAGGGTAAATCCCCGCGATCGCCCAAAGGAGGACTCGAGTTCGGAACCGGAAGCGGCGGCAGCGTGCCGAGGGTTGCTTGGGGGATCGAGAAGGGGCGATCGACTCCCCGATAGGCAATTTGCGGTTTGTTGTTGAGGCGAGGGCGACTGCCAGCATCCAAGCGAAACGCCTGACGGCTGCCCCAGGTGACGACGGCAACGCCATCGGAGTTTTCCGTAGAACGCTGGGCGATCGTGGCGCGTTCGACTCGATTCTCCATCGCGTTCGAATCGTTCTGCATTACATTGTTCTGTAACACGGGTCGGCCGTTGGCCGTCACGGCAATGTCTCGTCCGCTGTTGCCCGAAAAGCGACTGTTGACGACCCAAGGGCTGCCAGATTCGACCCAAACGCCGTGACCTTCAGGATTGCTAACCGTGACGCCGTTGAGTCCCGCACCGTCGATCCCGACGATCGCCACTCGCTGCGTTCCCGAAGCGGTCGAGACTGTACCGCCGCCGAAGATGACGACTTGGCGTCCTCGTTCCTCGGGATTGCCGTACAGCGTCACCCCCGATTTCAGACGGATCGGAAAGATTTCGCCGGTTTGGGTGCTGTACGTGCCTCGGCTGAGTATAATTACGGTATTTGGCTGCGCGACGGCGAGGGCGCGGGTAATCGTGCCGAAAGGGGCTTCAGCACTGCCGGACTCGGTGCGATCGCTCCCCCGAACCGGATCGACATAAAGCAGTCGCGTTTGGGAAGGCTCGGTGGCGATCGCACCTCGGCGATCGAAGGGCGTTTCGAGCGACTGAGCGAGGGTCGAGGGGGCGAACGTCAACTCGCAAAGCAGAACCACCCCAACGGCGACACCCGTTCCGAGACGGTCGAACCGACCGATCGCTCGCAGGAGCGACAGGAGAAACCTAAACTGCATGGGCGAACTCCAAAATGTGAGGAAACCAACGTCGAACTCGCGACGTGCAGATGCTCCCGTTACGGCAGAACCCATCACCATCAATTTCTATGAACGTTCGCGAAATTCAAGATCCAAACGTTATCGAGGGAGAAGTGTTCGTGGAAGAACGAAACAACGCTAAACCCTTCGTTCCACCGGCCGTTTGCCGCATTTTAGACGCCAACCTCGATCGCGCGCGGGAAGGATTGAGAATTATCGAGGAATGGTGTCGCTTCGGTTTGAACGACGTTCGCTTGACGGAGACGTGCAAAGGGTTGCGCCAAGAACTGGCACGTTGGCACGATCCGACTCTCCGAGCGGCACGGAATACCCCAGACGACCCCGGAACGGAGCTGACCCATCCCCAGGAATCTCAACGCGCCAGTGTCGAACAGGTGTTGCAGGCGAACCTCTGTCGGGTTGAAGAGGCGCTGCGCGTCCTCGAGGAGTACGGAAAGCTTTATCGCCCGGACTTGGGGGCGGCGTGCAAACAAATGCGCTACCAAGTTTATACCCTAGAAAGTCGCTTTTTGGCGTACCGACGCCAGCAAGCACTCGAACAGTCTCGGTTATACTTCGTTACGACACCGTCTGGCAATTTGTTCGAGGTGGTCGAAGCAGCATTGCAAGGGGGGTTGTCTCTGGTGCAATATCGCGATAAAAACGCCGACGACGTAACCCGCTTGCAAAGGGCCCAGAAACTCAAGCAACTTTGCCATCGCTACGGGGCGTTGTTTTTAATGAACGATCGCGTGGATTTGGCGCTAGCCGTCGATGCGGACGGGGTACACTTGGGACAGAAAGACGTTCCGGTGGCTTTGGCGCGGCAGTTGTTGGGATCTCACCGCATTGTGGGGCGATCGACCACGAACCCGGAGGAAATGCGCCGCGCCCTCGATGAAGGGGTAGACTATATCGGCGTCGGCCCAGTATACGCGACGCCAGTGAAGCAGGGAAAAAAACCGACAGGTTTGGAATACGTGCGCTACGCTGCCGAACACTGTCCGATTCCCTGGTTCGCCATTGGCGGCATCGATATGAACAATATCGGGGATATCTTCACGGCTGGGGGCGATCGCGTGGCGATGGTGCGAGCGATCGCTGAGGCGGAACAACCTACCCTCGTTACGCAGTACTTTCTCTCTCAACTGGCTTGGGTCGAACGGATGCGAGAGATGAACGACGAGTAATTTTGTCGCTTTCAATGCAAGCTTGTTTTGTTTTCTTTAACTGTTTGAAGATCGAAAAAAACAGGATCGATATTCAAGAAGAAAATTTATTTCTTTAAAATAATTTTCCTTGAAATTAACGTCGATTCATTGTAAAATTTTAAATTTCAAAAGCTTTATCAAGAAAACGTTCTGGCTTTTTTATGACTATCAATCTCAAAGTCAACGGCGAATTAAAAACCTGTTCTGAAGGGCGATCGCTTCCCGATTTTTTAATACAAATTGGCTTGAACCCTCGCTTGATTGCAGTGGAATACAACGGCGAAATTCTACACCGTCAATATTGGGACTCAACACAACTCCAAGAAGGCGATCGCCTCGAAATCGTCACCATCGTTGGCGGTGGGGTGTCGTGACGCGGGCGAGAAAATAGCATCGACCATCGTTCCGATGGTCGTCTGGTGTCGCGCACCAAACTCAAACGCAGCAAGGGTTATAAGCTCGGGATTCCTCCCGACTCACTTGTAAAGCGTTAAGAAATGCAAAGACAATATTAAGAAATGCAACAAAAGTGACGTTTAGTTGTGATAGGATGATCCGCAGACACGTAGCGTAGAGGACTACTTCATGCCTTACACCGAAGAAGATGGCGGTCGTTTGAATAATTTCGCGGTAGAACCCAAGATGTACACCGCAGAGCCGCCAACCCAGAAAGAAAAACGGAATTACATTGTTTTTGGCGCTTTAGCTGCTGTACTCGTTGCAGGTGTCGTAGCGGTTGCGTTTGCCGCCTCTAACGTCAGCTAGGTTGTTTCAACAACTTTTTCACAACTAAATCGTTGCAAACTCTTTGCAAACTTTGAACAATAATAGCGACGCATTCCTCCACCTCGCATCAGCAGGTGGGGGTTAGGGCGGCGAATTGCCAACGAACCTATGTTAGAATTGCCCTATCCTGAGCGGTACGGCAAAGGGCGCAATGAGATTGCGAACCACCTGGAGGCACGACCTCTCAGCGAAAGGGAAACCCAACCTATAAGTCCTCTGAGTCGGTTCGTACACGTCGGACTCTAGGCGAAAGAAACTAACCAAAAGCCCCATAGTGGAAACAACTTGGGGGTGTTGCTGGGTAAAAGTTCCCAGAACACAGCGAGAATGCCGCCTGTCGCAAGGGCTAACGCCTTGTAATAAGACACCTCCGCCTCGCGAGACGCAGGTGGGGGAGCATTCATTCGGGCGAAACCCCTCGACTGGCGATCGGTTTAGGTTGGCAGGTGTGTTTCGTCCGGTTTCGGCTGTTGTGGCGCCGTGTATTTTGCGATCGCCAGCCACGCCCGTAACAGTTCGGCAACGCTACCCGCATAAGCAATACAGCCTCGGGGCGTCATGGGAGCGTCGCCGTCGAAGATTTCGCTGACATAGCCGACACCCGCAGTTTGGAGGTGGTGGGCGAAAGGAGACAAGAACGCCATCGCCTCGTTGACATCACCGTTCGCGCGCAGGTGGGCGATCGCGAAGGCTCCCATCCACCACGCCCAAACCGTACCTTGATGGTAGGCGAGATCTCGTTGGGCGGCGTCTCCACCGTATCGATTGCGGTAGTTCGGATCGTCTGGCGAAAGCGATCGCAAGCCGTGAGAAGTGAGTAACAGATGGCTGCAAGCTTCGACGAGGGCTTTTTGGCGATCGCCCGTCAGCGGACTCACCGGAAGTGACACCGCCAACAGTTGATTGGGGCGTAACGTCGCGTCGTCGCCATCGGGAGTATCGAGAACGTCGTAACAGTAACCGGTACTCGGATTCCAAAACCGTTGAAATCCCCAGTACGCCTGTTGTGCCAACTGTTCGTATTCAGATGTCGGCTTACCCAAGGCGGCGGCGAACTGTCCCATACTCAGCAGGGCATTATACCACAGAGCGTTCACTTCGATCGGTTTGCCCGCTCGAGGCGTCACCACCCATTCCCCAATTTTGGCATCCATCCAAGTCAGTTGGCTCTCGGGCGTGCCTTCAGCGATCAGTCCGTCAGTACGGTCGAGTTGAATGCCGTAGTCCGTTCCCCGACAATAGCAGGCGATCGCTTCTGCCAGAAGAGGAAAAATTTGCGCGAGAAAGTCGCGATCGCCCGTGGCTGCCAAATACAAGCGAACGGCCTCCACGTACCACAGCGTCGCGTCTACCGTATTGTACGCGGGGGAATACGGCGAATCGGACAGAGCGCGATCGCCCGAATAACGGCCTTCGTCGGGAAAGAAATTCGGCAACAACCCATTTTGGAAAAAGCGGGCGTAAGTTAACAAAATCGATTTCGCCGCATCCGGGCGTCCCGTCGCCAGAGTCAACCCCGGCAAACTCATCAGCGTCCAGCGTCCCCAATCCCCAAACCAAGGATATCCTGCCAAAACCGTCGTACCCAAGCTGCCGTCTTCGAGGGGACGACGTACGAGAAAGGCATCGGCAGAAAGGACGAGTTGTTGAATCCAGCCGGGGGAACCGTCGGTTTTCAAACCCGGCGTATCGTGCCAGGCTTGGAGTAACTGACGTTCGTAGCGGTAGCGTCGGGTGAGGGCAGCTTTCCCGTCGAGGCTGGGGTTCGCTTCGGTACTGACGACGACGGTGAGGGATTCGCCGAGTTCGAGGGCGACTTTGAGGGTGGCGGCGTGTAGGTGATCTTCGTAATCTCCGGTACGGCGGTATTGTTCGAGAGCGAGATCGAAGCCAGCATACCAGTTGTAGCGTTCGGTCATCGTCCCGCGATCGCACAGGAGATAGAAGGGTTGCGCGTCTTCTGAGGCGATGAGTTTGAGTCCGCGATCGCAAGGTTCGATTTGCCAGTCTTCCCCCACGACGCTGCCGTGGTGACTGCGGTAGTTGACGAGGGCTTTGACGGACAAATCGAGCGATCGACTGGCGCGATGGAGGGTATAGCAAACGTAAGTGGTATTTTCGCCCCGTTCCATCCAAATACGTTTTTCGAGTAGGGCTTCCCCACAAGCGAACGTCCAAACCGGCGTCGTCCCTTCGAGTCGAAAGCTTTCGATGTTGCGGTAGCCGTGGGGGGCAATAGTTCCGTCCGCCCAGCGGTTGGTGTAGAGGGAGTAAGATTTACCGTTGTACTGGGCGGTTTCGTCGAGTTTGGCCACCATCAACCGACGTTGGGCCGGAGGTGCGATCGCCGCGATGAGGATACCGTGGTAGTGTCGGGTGAGCAATCCGGCGACGGTTCCCGAAGCATAGCCGCCGATGCCGTTCGTGACGAGCCATTCTCGCTGTTGAACGGTGTCGAGTTCGCCGCAGATTTCCCGCCCGAAGTGAATGACCATGCCGATTGCGCTGAGGTTAGGTGTCTTTTGATTGTGACATGGTGAGGGGAATCCTTAGTGGTGCAGAAAAGTCTTGAAACCCTTGTTAGAAAAGATATCGCCGTATTTAAGGGTTGGTCGCAAAATCCCAGATCGGCATCTTGGTGCCGGAGATCCCCGGCATCTTGGAGATGCCGGGGATCTGGCTTGAGTCTCAACAGATTTTATGTATTTTGTCAATCCCCGATCTCGAAAAGTTTTCTGCATTACTGAGGTGGAGGAATCACAGGGAAGAGAGAAGCGTCAAGCGTGAAGGGCGATCGCGTTCTCCTTCGAGTTGGGGGAATGTTCGTTTTTCGCTTGAATCTGTCAACTATCTTCTGAAAGATAGGGATCCCAGGCAACTTCCCAGTAAAAGCCATCGGGATCGGCAAAGTAACCAGAATAGCCGCCCCAAAAGACGTTTTGACCGGGTTTGATTAATGTAGCTCCCGCTTCGACAGCTTCATTTAACGTTGCGTCAACGGCTTCTGGAGAACTGACATTATGGGCTAAGGTAAATCCACTAAATCCCGAGCCAGTGTCTTCAATGGTGATATCTTCAGCGAGTTTATCTCTAGGATAAAGTGCGAGGGTCGTACCTTGTGCTTGGAAGAAAGCAATATTTTCGTTTGAGTTTTCTTGGAGAGGAAATCCCAAGCCATTTTGATAAAATGCGATCGCGCGATCGAGATCGGAGACGCCCAGTGTAATAATTGTAATGTTCGGTTTCATCTATAATCTCAATCTTCAAATACTGATTTGATTTTACATCAGCGAGCTGGGAGTTGGGAGGCTGTGGCGCGATCGAGGTTGCCAAACGTCTCACCGCACAACGACGAGCAGCAGGCGTCGAATCATGACGAAACCCGATAACGCGATCTCGCAGGGGTTGCATCAACTTCTGAAATGAGGGGATAATAGTCGATATCTCTTGAAGGTTGACGATATGGTCGTAGAATTTCTCGGTGGCAAACTGGCAGGTTTCGCCTTCAGCAAAATCAGCGAGCCGCTTTGGAAGCGATTAGGGGAAACCGTTCGCAAGCAAGTCAAGCCGAACGATTTCGATAGGGCTTTAAAATCTGGCGTAGAAACGGCTGAAAAATGGGATGGGGATCGCCCTCTGCAAAGTCATTTGTTTTACCACTGCGATGGAGGAAAAGCAAAAGCTTGTTTTTCTAAATTTTTAGAGAACTCTGTCACGGCTGAAGAACTCACGAAGCCACTTCAAAATAACGGTCAACCCAACTTAGACTTGTTAGAAGAGGTTTTACGAAACTCCGCAGAAGATATAAAAATAAAGCTTGTTAACGAGACGGTAAGAGGATGGCTCGAACAATTTAGCCAAGGATATTTTGAAAGCACACAGGCAGCTTTGCACTTTCAGGTTTATAAAACGAAGTATATCCAACAATTTATTTGCCACTTTGACGATGTTAAGTTTGCTGGAATGGAAATTGAAAAATCAGCGAGACTCGAAAAGATTTTTGTCATGCCAGACGTTCGAGAGGAAGTCTCGAATCGTCCTGATGCAACAGATTTAGATTTTTTAAAAGTTAGTGAAATTGAAAATCGTCAATTCTCACTGTTGCAAGAACAGCGTCAACTAGCACGACGCGATCGCAGTGGAAAAACGTTTTCTGCAAAACATATTTTTCAACCAAGCAAAGCCACGCGCGTTGTAGTACTGGGCGATCCAGGTTCGGGAAAAACCACATTATTGAGTTATTTTGGTGTTGCTGTTTCTGAAGAAACAATTGACGATCGCGAAGCAGGCGGACTCGATAACAAAACTGATTGGTTACCGATTTTAATTCGGATTCGAGATTGGGCGCGAAATTTAGAAAATAGCCCGATCGATTACGCGAAAAAGTTTACAGAAAAAACCTTACACGCAGGCGAAGTTCCGACGGGATTTTTTGAGTATTGGCTAGAAACGGGACGAGCGTTAATTTTACTCGACGGCTTAGATGAAGTGGCGAACGAAGCCAAGCGATATGAGGTGGTACAACGAATCGAGAACTTTCTCGAAAAGTACCATAAAAACCCTGCGATCGTTACATCTCGCCCCGCAGGTTACAAACGAGACTTTTTACGAACTGAAACCTTTCCTCATTATTGGCTGCAACCATTTAACGACGAACAGCTAGAAGAATTCATTAACAAGTGGTACGACAGTCGAGTTAGCGATTCTGATGACAGAGAACGACGTAAAGAGAGTTTGCGAGAAGCACTTAACGAAAACGATCGAATAAAGTCCTTGGCTCGAAACCCGCTGCTTTTGACAATTATTGCACTGATTCATCGGCATGAAGCCCATTTACCGAAACAGCGACACAAACTTTACGATCTCGCTGTCAAAACGTTACTGAAATCGTGGGATTCTAACAAATCGCTCAAACAAGAGGGTTTCAAATATCTCGATAGCGACGACTGGCGGCGGTTGATGGAAGTCATCGCGCATTGGGTACATACTCAAGGAAATACGGGTGACGATGACGGAGGAACGTTGATCGATCGAGATACGCTCATCGAGAAATTAGCACGAGAAATTAAGCAGATGAAGCAAATCGAGCTTTATCAAGCTCAGCAAGAAGCAGAGCGGTTTCTGAGCTACATTCGCGAGCGAACGGGATTGTTAAACGAACAGGGTCAGGATTGTTTTGCCTTCGTTCATAAAACGTTTCAAGAATATTTAACAGCCGAAGATATTAACTATCGGGCAGACAATGAAGAAAAGTTTGATATTGTCCTCAATGCTATACGAAATCATCTTCACGATTCACACTGGCGAGAAGTTTTGTTGCTACTCATCGCACAGCAAAAGCAAAAAAAGGCAGCGAAGGCAATTGAAGCAGTATTGGACTGCAACAGTGAGTATGAGGAATGGCTGCATCGGGATTTATTATTTGCTGGGAGTTGTTTGGTGGAAGATCCGAAAGACTTGCAATCGGAAAATCCAAAACTCTGTCAAGACATTTTAGAAAGGATTGTCGAATTAGAAGTTAGCGACCGAGTTGGAGGAAATGTTAGCCACGCTGTTTATAAAATCCTACGAAGTTTAAACGAAACAGCCTTCGAGCAATTGGCATTGACGTTGCTAAAAGATAAAGGCGATGCAATTGGCGAAGATCGACTCCTTCGCTATCGCGCTAGGTTAGGCGAACGAGATGCGGTGATGTCGGCGTTAGTCGAGTGCCTAAAGGACGAGGATTCGCGGGTTCGTTCCAAGGCCACCTCGGCGTTGGTTCGGTTGGGAGAAGCCAGCGAGACTGCGATTTCAGCTTTAGTCGAGTGCCTAAAGGATGAGGATTCACGGGTTCGTTCCGAGGTCGCCTGGGCGTTGGGTGAGTTGGGAGAAGCCAGCGAGACTGCGATTTCAGCTTTAGTCGAGTGCCTAAAGGACGAGGATTCAGAGGTTCGTTTCCAGGCCACCTTGGCGTTGGGTGAGTTGGGAGGAGCCAGCCAGACCGCGATTTCAGCGTTAGTCGAGTGCCTAAAAGACGAGGATTCAGGGGTTCGTTCCGAGGTCGCCTGGGCGTTGGGTGAGTTGGGAGGAGCTAGCGAGACCGCGATTTCAGCGTTAGTCGAGCGCCTAAAAGACGAGGATTCAGAGGTTCGTTCCGAGGTCGCCTGGGCGTTGGGTGAGTTGGGAGGAGCTAGCGAGACTGCGATTTCAGCGTTAGTCGAGCGCCTAAAGGATGAGGATTCAGAGGTTCGTTCCTCGGCTGCCTGGGCGTTGGGTGAGTTGGGAGAAGCCAGCGAGACTGCGATTTCGGCGTTAGTCGAACGTCTAAAGGACGAGGATTCACGGGTTCGTTCCTTGGCAGCCTGGGCGTTGGGTCGGTTGGGAGGAGCCAGCGAGACTGGGGTTTTGGCGTTAGTCGAGCGCCTAAAGGACGAGGCTTCAGAGGTTCGTTCCTCGGCCGCCTGGGCGTTGGGTCGGTTGGGAGGAGCCAGCGAGACTGGGGTTTTGGCGTTAGTCGAGCGCCTAAAGGACGAGGCTTCAGAGGTTCGTTCCTCGGCCGCCTCGGCGTTGGGTGAGTTGGGAGAAGCCAGCGAGACTGCGATTTCGGCGTTAGTCGAGCGCCTAAAGGACGAGGCTTCAGAAGTTCGGTCCTCAGCCGCCTGGGCGTTAGGTGAGTTAAGAGGAGCCAGCGAGACCGCGATTTCCATGTTAGTCGAGCGTCTAAAGGACGAGGATTCACCATGGGTTCGTTCCTTGGCCGCCTCGGCGTTGGGTAAACTGGGACAAAATTCAGATAACGTTTTACCTCGAGTTGTCGAATGGCTCGATCGCCATCGAGAAGATCCCCATGTTGGAGCGGGTATCGATGCTCTGTGGGGGCTAGTCGTCGAGTCCAGTTGAGTTTGATACCGTAGAACACAGAACCCCAAACCTCCCAAAACCCTATGGTTGCCACCGCCGAACTCCAAATCACCTGGGAACCCCTCCCCGACGACTACGATCTCCCCGACGATCCCGTGGACAACATTAACCAACCCGCCCTCGCCGCCGCCCTCACCGACAGCCTACAAGTGGCGGGACGACTCAGCGAAACCACCCTCACCCCAAGCAACTACGGCATCTGCGCCACCGTCAACGGAAAACTCGTCATCAAAGCCCCCGATTGGGCGTTCGTCCCCAACATCCGCGTTCCCCGTTCCGACATCGCCCGCAGCTACACGCCGCAACTCCAAGGAGACATCCCCGTTATCGTGGTGGAATTCCTCTCCGACACCGACGGAAAGGAATATTCCAGCAAACCCACCTATCCCCCCGGAAAGTGGTTTTTCTACGAACAAGTTCTGAAAGTTCCCAACTACGCCATCTTCAACCCCGAAACAGGAAACTTAGAACTTTATCGCCTCGACGCAGCGGGAAACTACCAACTTCAACCCGCCAACGACGCCGAACGCCACTGGATTGAAGAAATGGGATTGAGCCTCGGCGTGTGGGAAGGAACCCGAGAAAGTCGCAGCGGTTTTTGGTTGCGCTGGTGGAACGAGGAAGATAACTTGTTGCTGTGGTCGATCGAACTGGCTCAACGCGAACGCGATCGCGCCGAACGTCTCGCCGCACAACTCCGCGCCGCAGGAATCGAACCGGAAGTTTAGTCCTGACAAGGTGACGTTCTTCGCGTCTACCAAGATTCGTCGCAGTGCTCCAACCATAGCCAATAGGCTTGGTTGGTGGTGAAGCGGCGGGGAGGTTCGGGGCATCCCCGAACAATGCGATAGCGAGAGAAGGGGATAGCGCCGAAACGAACAAACTGGTAAAATTGCCTTACCGGAAACGGTCTTTAAGATCCTAAGGGTATGGTTCGGAACACCCGAAAAACCCGTGGTGGAGGTAAACCACAAAATCGCCAGTTGGTGTTGCCAAGAGAATTTGATTCTCGCTTATGTCTGCGGTGGGGCGCATCGTGGACGTTAAACAAACAGCCTGTGAAGGCGTTCTGACCGGGGGTATTCGGGCTTGCTCGTTTATCTAGGCATGAGCCAGTGAAACAGGAATCTCCGACCATACCCGCTAGGGTTGGGGAGAGAGCGTCAATGGATCGGTTTTTGGAGGGGGAGAGGGGGAGAGGGGGAGAGGGGGAGAAACTATTAACCGTTCCCCGTTCCCTGTTCCCTGTTCCCTGTCTTCACTGGTGACTGGCGACTGGTGACTGGTGACTGTTCCCTGTCTTCATCCCCGAATCTCCTCGCGGACGCGATCGACGATACCGCGAACTTCCTCGGTTCCCTCCGACGCCTCGAATCCTAGGGGAAGTTTACCGGAGACGAGCAGTCGCAACCCCAACGGTGCAATACTCAACAAGCCTTTGATGTCGCGGAAGTAGTTCCCCACCACTTGCACGCCGAATTTGCGTTCGTCAATCCAACCCCCCTCGCGCACTAACTCGATCAGAACTTTACGGTGGCGCACGGCGGTACTGGCTTGAGAATCGCTCTTTTCGAGAATTTTACTCTTGACTTCACCGATGCGATCGAGGGGCGCGACTTCCATCGGACAAACTGAATTACAGTAGTAACAGCGGGTACAGCCCCACACGCCGGAACTCGTGTTGTTGTAACTCTCCAACCGTTCCTCGGTGCGATCGTCGCGGGAGTCGAACAGCATCCGCTGGGCTTTGGCTAAGGCGTGAGGGCCGACGAATTCCTCGTTCACTTCCAAGGCGTTACATTCGGAATAACAAGCCCCGCAAAGGATACAGTTGCCGCTACTGTCGAACTTTTCCCGTTCTTCGGGAGATTGCAGAAACTCCCGTTCGGGGATGTTTCGTGCGTTGCTGCTCACGTAGGGATCGATCGCGTCGAGATCGTCCCAAAATCGCTTCATATCCACCACGAGATCTTTAATCACGGGCATATTTCCCATCGGCGCGATCGCGATCGCCGGAGAATTCCCGTTCGTCGTTTCCACCCGTTTGAGTTCGTTGGCGACGTTTTCTTTACAGGCGAGGGCGGAACGTCCGTTAATTCGCATCGAACAACTGCCACAGATGGTATTGCGGCAGTTTTTACGAAAAGCGAGGCTTCCGTCTTGTTCCCACTTGATGCGATTGAGACAGGTTAGAATCGTGTCGCTCGGTTCCACGTCCAGGGTGTAGCGTTGGATGCGAGGGGCGCGATCGCGTGTTTGTCGGACGATGTGAAATTCAACTTGCATGGGGCGCAGTTTCTGGAATGGGTTCGATCGGGTTTGGTAACTATTTTAGGCAGCCATTGCCGGGTGAGGAGACACAGATGAGACAAATTCAGCGCTTGACGAGTCGGCGGAGGTTTTTAGGCTGGAGTGCGGCGGCGGTAGGTTCGCTGGCGTTGGCGACGCAACGGCGCAGTATCGCGGCGGACGATTCCCCTGAGATTTACGTGAGTACCGCCGAAGCCTTCATCGAAGCGATCGGGTCTAACCGCACGATTTTCGTCAATCCCGGCAGTTACGATTTAACCACCGTCGATCGCAGCTACGCCAGCGATGCCGTCAATTTCGAGCCAGTTCACGACGGCGAACAATTCCATATTTACGGGGTTGAAAACTTAAAAATCGTCGGATTGGGAGAGCGATCGCCCCGGTTGCTGGTGCGTCCTCGTTACGCCACCGTCCTCAGCTTGATTAACGCCCAAAACGTCGTTTTAGATAACTTAGAACTCGGACATTTTCCCGATTCGGGATATTGTAGCGGCGGTGTTTTGGGTTTAGCCGGTTGCAACACTGTTGAAATTAAAAACAGCAACTTGTTCGGTAGCGGTTCCTACGGTTTTATGTGCCGAAACACACAAAACTTCATCGCCCGAAACACGAGCGTCCGTCATTGCACCTATGGTATCGCCTCGTTAATCTCCGTTACTAACAGTCAATTTATCGATTGCGAGTTTTCCTACAACCAAAAATTTACTCTGATTTACGTTCCCGATTCTTCCGGAATTGAATTTAACGGATGTGAGTTTAACGATAATACCGTCTCCGATGAGTATTCAGCGATGTTCGATGCCAACTTGGAAAACGCCATCGCCATTGAAAGCTGCAAGTTCGAGAACAACTCCGTCAGCCAATTCGCGTTAAATCCCGATGCGATCGCTCGAATTGACAATACCGAATTCGTCAACAACAGCTTTGTCGATATGCCCTAACTGAGGTCAAACATGACGATTCAAAAACACCAGTCCGTTGAAGGCTACTTCTCCGTACTCATGAGCCTCCTGCGCGATCGCGTAGGGTTCATGGCAGAAATCGCCCAAGGCAAACAAGTCAAATATAAAATTACGGCGTTACTCTTTTCCAGTTCGATTTTTTTTGCGGTTTATGGAGCGATTATCGGCTCTTTTAGCACCTGGATGCAAACCATTTCGTCAGCCGTAAAAGTTCCGATATTATACCTGATGACGGCGATCGTTTGTTTTCCCACACTTTACTTTTTTAACGTGCTTTTTGGCTCCCGAAAAAGTATTACCCAACACCTCGCCGTCCTCAGCGCCGCCATTGCCTCCATCAGTATTTTACTCTTTAGTTTTGCCCCAGTCACCCTGTTTTTTCTCATCACCGCTCCCGACTATAGTTTCTTCATTCTGTTGAACGTTGCCATCTTCGGCTTGACGGGATTTGTCGGCGTTTTCTTCCTCTACCAAGGGATGCAAATGATGTCCCATCAAGACGACGTAGACGGTCATAAAAACCGCAAGAATCTCTTGCAAGCCTGGTTGTTTTTGTTTGCCTTTGTCGGCAGCCAACTCGGTTGGACGTTGCGTCCGTTTTTCGGCGCTCCTGGGGAACCGTTTCAACTGTTTCGACAACTTGAAGGAAACTTTTACCAAAGCGTACTGCACGCGATCGGTAACTTACTCGGACTGTAAAATTGCCGATTTTCAAAGATTGTCAACTTTCAACGTTCGACTCGCACCCGATCCGCCAGATCCCCGGAATCTTCAAGATTCCGGGGATCTTTATAGACATCTCAACTTTCCGAAACGATTTCTTCCTCTACCGACTCGGCGGACATCGTCCACTCACGCAGGCGATCGATCTGCTCTTTTTTTCCACACAACAACAGGCGATCGCCCGATCGCACGTGCGTTTCCCCGTGAGGAAACCGAACGAACCGCCCTTCTCGTCGAATCGATCGCACCTGTACCCGAAACCGACGACGCCAATCCAACTCCGCCAACGTGCGATCGACCGCAAGACTATGTTCGGGGACTTCCAACCACAAACAGGCGGGGCGGTTGTCGGGAACCGCCACCTCACCCGTCGCCAACTGCTGAAACGCCGCCAACTCCCCATCGTCTCCCACCACCAACAAACGATCCTTGGGCAACAACGCCATCGTCGCGTCGGGATAGTCGATTTCCTCCCCATCTTGCCGCTGAATCGCCATCAGCGTGACCCCTGTAAGCTGTCGCAGGTTTGTCTGTTCCAGCGTCATTCCCGCCAGCGGCGATCCCGTCGGTAACGACAACCAGCGACTGTTCAACTCCTGCGCCGCCACCTGCAACTCCCGCGCCACGCGATCGGGTTCCCGTTGCGGACGCAATTCCAAATAGTGACTGTTGCGAATCTGTTCGACTTCCCGTTGAATGCGAAACGGCGAGAGTCCCAACGCCGCCAGCAGGTGCGATAACAGTTCCAAACTGCCCTCGAACTCCGGCTGTACCACCTCTTTCGCCCCCAGTTGATACAGCAGTTCGATATCTCGTACCTGGTTCGCCTGCACCACAATATCGAGGTCTGGGGCGAGTTCCAACGCCCGCTTCAAACACAGCCGCGTACTCATGGCATCGGGAAGCGCGATCGCCATCGTCCGGGCGCGATCGAGTTCCGCCGCGTCCAACACCCGCAAACTCGACGCGTTTCCATATAAATAGGCGATTCCGTCAGTTCTAGCTTGCGCGATCGCCGCTTCCGAGCGATCGATCGCCAAAACCGGACAGTTGGGAGTTTCTCGCAATCGCCCCACCAAATTTCGCCCCACGTTACCGTATCCACACACCACCACGTGACCCTCGAGAACGCTATCTTCCGGTTCGATATGCGGCGTTGACGTTCCCTCAAAATAGGGCTGAAGAGCCGGTTGCGATTCCATCCAGTTCAACAGCAGCGGAACGCCCTGCAAAATAAACGGCGTCAGCACCAGCGTCAGAGCAGTCGTTCCCGCAATGGACAAGTACACCGACTCGGACACCAACCCCATCGTTTGCCCCTTACTGGCCAAAACGAACGAAAACTCTCCGATCTGCGCCAAGCCCAACCCCACCAAAATCGAGGTTTTCAGGTCGTAACCGAACAGACGCACCACCGGAATCACAATGAGGGATTTTCCCAGTACCGCCAAGGCCACGAAGCCCAAAATCGAATCGAGATGTTCCCAAAGAAACAGCGGGTCGATGAGGGTTCCCACCGCCACGAAAAATAGAGCCGCAAACACATCTCGCAGCGGTTCGACGTAGGTTAAGGTTTGGTCGGCGTATTCGACTTCAGAAATGGTCAATCCCGCTACGAACGCCCCCATTTCGATGGAAAATCCCAGGCGATCGGTCAAAATAGCGATGCCCAAACACAACGCGACGACTCCTAACAAAAACAGTTCGTCGCTCTCTCGCCGCGCCAAAAACCGCAACAGCGGCGGAATCGCCCATCGCGCCGCCGCCACCGCCGCCAGACCGAACGCGAGAATTTTCAGCAACGCCCAACCGACCGTCAGTCCCAACTCTTCGGGGGACGCGTTCAACGCCGGAAGTACCGCCAGCATCAGCCCTAGGGCTAAATCTTGCACGACGAGAATTCCCAACATCACTTGACCGTGGGGAGTTTCGGCTTGGTTGCGCTCCATCAGGGTTTTGAGGACGACCGCTGTAGAAGATAAGGAGAGGGTCGCCCCTAAAAAGATGCCTTGGACGGGATCGTCCGCCCAACCGACGAGGGGAAGGATCGCCGTCGCGACGGCGATGGTTAGGAAAATTTGCAACGCACCGCCACCGAGGGCGATACCTCGGACTTTTTGCAGTTCGGTCAGGGAAAATTCTACGCCCAAGGCAAACAGCAAAAACGCCACGCCAAACTGGGCGAGGGTTTCGACCTGGACGAGTTCTTTAATCCAACCCAAGCCAGCCGGACCGATGGCGACACCGCCGAGGAGATATCCCAACAGAACCGGTTGGCGCAACAGGGACGCCAGCAAACCGCCAGCGGCGGCCGCAGCTAGGACGGTAACTAAATCTAAAATCAGGCGGAAGTCTTCTTGCACGGGCGAAAGGAGAAAAAGGAAAAGTGTTAAGCTTTCAGAATCAGGATAGCTAGTTTTGGCGGTAGGCGAAGACGTTAATCATGACCTGCGATCGAACCTTCAGTTTTTACCCTCCCTGCGGATTTTTCGCTTCGGTAGTGACAGGGGCGACGGTAGCGCTAGCTTCGCTGACCTCTCCTGCGGCAGCGTTGGAGGTGCGCGTCGTTCCCGACAATCCCCGCTTGGGCGATACGTTGTCAGTGTTGGTGGAAACCGACGGTTCCGACGGGACTGCACCGACAGTTACGACGGGCGGACGGCGGTACGAAACCTTTGCGGTGGGAACGAACCGCTATCGGGCGTTTTTACCGACGACACCGTTGGAACGTCCGGGGATGCGTCGGTTGCAAGTCAGCGGCGACGGAACGGTGGAAACGGTGTCGGTGAACGTGGGCGATCGCGATTTTCCGATTCAAGAAATTTGGCTTTCTGCCGAAACTAACGCGATTGTAGGAACGGATTACGAGTTCGATCGCGTCGATGCGTTCAAACAACTCGTCACGCCCGATCGCTTTTGGACCGGGCCGTTTCTGCATCCGAGCGACGGGCCGGTGACGACGGTGTACGGCGTGCGCCGCTACTACAACGGAGAGTGGGCGGGGGATTACTACCATCGCGGTATCGATTACGCCGCCGCCACGGGAGCGCCAGTCAGAGCCGCAGCCAGCGGACGAGTCGCCCTCGTCGGCCGCGTCGAGCAAGGATTCGAGTTACACGGAAACACCGTGGGCATCGATCACGGTCAGGGGGTTACGACAATTTATCTGCACTTGAGTCGAATTGACGTTCGAGAAGGACAAATGGTAGAAGCCGGCCAGACCATCGGGGGAGTGGGTTCGACGGGGATTTCGACCGGGCCGCACTTGCATTGGGGGCTTTACGTTCGCGGCGAATCGGTCGATCCTTATCCTTGGCAACGGTTGGGGCTGAAGTAGTCGCTCGAGGGAAATCGAAACCTGAAGTTGCGCTCGGAAGTCAAAACCTCACCGTTATACGACGAAACGCCGTTTCGATCGCGCTGACGAACGCAGTATAATTTCAGAGTTTCTCACCCACCCGGAATGTCTTTTTGCGATCTCCCGCGTCGCACCCATCTACCGACTGAGCCGGAGACGTCAACATCGATGTAATCCACAACGAACAGGCTATGAGTATTGTCAAAATTGTCGAACAGGCGCTGGCAGATGGTTATCTCACGCCCGTCATGGAAGCGGAGGTGGGACGAATCTGTAACACGGCCTCCGAACTGTCGATCGAGGAGTACATGGCGCTCGATCGCTTGATGGGAGCCTTGTTAACCGGGGACGTGGTGGTACTGCCTCGCAAGCAGTTTATCAACGTGATGGAAGAGTTGGTTCTCTCGGAAACGATCGCCAAGGTGGCCGAAATCGAAGCCACGACAGATAGGACGCTCGATGTGGGAGATATCGCCGCCTACGCCCTCAACCGACTCCCGCCTCTTTACGCTACGACGGAGGAAGGGGCGAATTTCCAACGGGCCCGCGCTAGAGAACAACTGTTAGATTTAATTGCCAAACAAGTCAGCGACGCGATTCAGCAAAACTTGGCGCATCCAGACTTCTTCCCAGAGCGACAACTCCTCGGCAAAACCGATCCTAGAGAGGTTCTCTCGCAAGTGAGTACGTTGTTAGAAGCTTACGCTCAAAATATCGAGGCAGCCGAAGATAAAGCGAACGAATCTTAGTATTCTCTGCATTTTTCTCCGATTCCTAGTTATCGATCGTGCAGATGAGTGGGCGATCGCCCCACGATTGCCCTACACAAGACCCCCGGTATTTTAAGAATGCTGGGGGTCTTGTCGATGGGAATTCGTTCGTTTTAAGTTTGACGGTAGAGACGAAAAGTAATGCGACTTAGATTCTTGAATCCTTACCATGGAAGGATTTTGACTGACCAGCATCATTAGAGTAGGGCTTGCTGAAAAGAAGTGAAAAGCTTACGACGTAAGGCTTAGAGGAGTCTTGACGTGGCTTCGAGAACCCGAAAAAGAGGTAAAATTGGAAATTCCCGTGCATCCGGCAAGAAAAAATGTATCGAAAATCACAAAATCCTGACGCGCCCGAAGAAGCCTTTGAACTTCCTTTTGAAGGCAAGTTGTGTGAAGAAAATCGTTGGGTAATTTTGGCGAACCTCATTCCCTGGGCAGAATTTGAGGAAGAATATGCCCAGAATTTTTCTGAGGAAATGGGAGCGCCAGCGAAACCGTTTCGGATGGCACTGGGAGCCTTAATTATTAAAGAAAAATTGGGAATAAGCGACCGAGAAACTGTCGAACAAATTAAAGAAAACCCTTACCTACAGTATTTTATCGGGGAAAAGAGTTATCGAAACGAAGCGCCTTTCGATCCTTCAATGATGGTTCATTTTCGGCAAAGGATTGGTCGCTCTCTACTTCAAAAAATAAATCGAAGAATTGTCCGACAAGCTCGAGGATTTCAACGGGAGGAATCTAGCACAAAAAAGTCAGAAGGAGTCGAAAGAAGAAAAGAAAATAGAGGGAAACTCTTAATCGATGCGACCGTCGCACCTGCCGATATCAAATACCCCACCGATGTCGAACTGTTAAATCAAGCGAGGAAAACCACCGAACTCATCCTAGACATTTTATATAAATCCCTGAAGGGCCAACTGTCTAAAAAACCTAGAACCCACCGAAAACTCGCCCGAAAAGAGTATCTCAAATTTGCCAAAAAGAGGAGACCCTCTCGCAAAGAAAGAAGAAATGCTGTCAAAAAACAACTCCAATATCTTCAACGAAACTTCCGAAACATTGAGAAATTAATTGAGAAAGGAGCGAGCCTAGAATGCTTAAGCCGAAGGCAATACAGGAATTTATTAGTCTCCAGTGAAATTACCCGTCAACAGCAGTGGATGTGGTCAAATCATAAAAATAAAATCGAAAATCGCATCGTCAGTTTAACACAACCTCATCTCCGTCCAATCGTCAGAGGCAAGGCAGCAAGTCCTACGGAATTCGGGGCTAAGTTATCAGTCAGTTGTGTAGAAGGATATGTATTTCTCGAAAAAATTAGTTGGGATAATTATAATGAAAGTGGAGATTTAATCTCGCAAGTCGAAGCTTACAAAGACTATACGGGAGTTTACCCCTCATCGGTTCACGCCGATCGAATTTATCGAACCCGAGCTAATCGAGCTTGGTGTAAAGAAAGAGGAATTCGTCTCAGCGGACCGCCTTTAGGAAGACCTCCTAAAAACCTCAGCCGAGAAGCCAAAAAACAAGCCCAGGAAGATGAGCGCATTCGTAATGCAATCGAGGGGAAATTTGGACAAGCCAAAAGAAGATTCAGCTTAAGTCGTGTTATGGCTAAACTGCCTAATACTTCGGAAACCTCCATCGCTCTGACCTTTTTAGTGATGAACCTGGTGAAGCTGAGCCGGCAGTTTTACTGTCTTTTTTTGTGTCAATTTTTCCCAAACTTCATAATTTTGTCGAGAAATATTATTGTAACTTATAAAGTGGACGAGTTAAGTCAATTCAGATTTATACCTTGAGCAAGACGGCTTCTTGTTCATTTTCCACCCCCAGCTTTTGATAACTTTTTCAGCAAACCCTAGAGTACAGCACTACTGGGTTTTATGGTCACGTCCGCGATCGGAACTCCGACAGCGATCGACCGCGAGATTTTCCATCGAAATGCCTGGTATTCTAGAAACTTGTATAAACTGCGATCGAGCTGAGGTTATGGCCAGTCAATCTCCCATCCCTGTCGTGATTAACGGTGCTGCCGGAAAAATGGGGCGCGAAGTCGTGAAAGCCGTGGCACAAGCCGACGATATGATGCTTCTCGGGGCGATCGATACCAACCCCGAAGTCGCCGGTCGGGATATCGGAGAAGTGGCCGGATGCGGACCTCTCGAAGTCCCCGTTTTAACTGACTTGCAAAGTACCCTCGTCATGGCCACCCAAGAGCAGCAACAGGGCGTCATGGTCGATTTTACCCACCCTTCGGGCGTCTACGATAACGTCAGAGCGGCGATCGCCTACGGCGTGCGTCCCGTCGTCGGCACCACGGGATTGAGTCCCGAACAACTGCAAGATCTCACGGAATTCGCCGAAAAAGCCAGTACGGGATGTCTCGTCGTCCCCAACTTCTCCATCGGCGTCGTCCTCATGCAGCAAGCGGCGATTCAAGCCTCGAAATACTTCGATCACGTCGAAATTATCGAACTGCACCACAACCAAAAAGCTGACGCACCCAGCGGAACCGCCATCAAAACCGCCCAAATGCTCGGCGAACTCGGCAAAACCTACAATCAACCGATCGTTAACGAGGAAGAAAAACTCGCCGGAGCGCGAGGTAGCACTGGCTCAGAAAACATCCGCATCCACAGCGTACGCCTGCCGGGTCTCATCGCTCACCAAGAAATTATTTTCGGCGCACCGGGACAAATCTATACCCTGCGTCACGATACCACCGATCGCGCGTGCTATATGCCTGGCGTTTTGCTCGCCATCCGTAAAGTCACCGAACTGAAATCTCTCGTTTACGGCTTGGAGAAGATTTTATAGAACGTCGAGGGCGATCGAACGCCACGGGTTCGCCTCAGTCGCGACCCGTACCTCAACGAGAGTTGTCAGTCGCAGATATTCCCTCTGCGACTATTTGCGATCGAGATTCGTACACTAGATAGAGAAGTCAGTCTTTTTGGCTGTTCGTGCTTCGAGCGATATTCGCGAGACTTTAGCGAATATCGGGATTTTTCCGTTGACTCTCGGAAGAATAAAAATATCGAAGCGATCGCCCGCAGATGTTACCGACATGATTGAAATTCTCGCAGCCTTGTCTGCATCCGCTGCCGCCGGTCTCCGTATCGGCCTTCCCTTGCTGTTGATCGGTTTGATCAAAACGAATCTGTGGGCGGACGTGCCGATTTTATCGAAATTTTCCCCGCAAGTCGTCGTCGGCGTTCTCGTCAGTTGGTCGTTGTTCGAGCTGTTCGCCTCGAAAAAGCTACTCGGACAGCGGATTTTACAGATCGTGCAGCTCGTCTTCAGTCCCGTCGCCGGTGCGATCGTCGGTATGGCCGTGGCACAACTGGCGGAGGTTGAAGCGTTACTGGTGGGATTGATCGGTATTGTTGGAGGATTGCTGGCTCTGGTGTTGCAACTCGTCCAAGTCGGTTGGTTTTTCCGCCTGCGAGGACTCCCCATGTGGGCGATTTTATTACAAGACGCGCTGTGTGGGATTCTCGTGTTGCTCGCCTTCGACGCACCGAAACAAGGGGGACTCATCGCTCTGTTGTTGCTGTGGCTGGCAATTCGCAGCTCCTCAACGTGGTACGTTTCCTATCACGGCGATCGACGCCAACGCCGCCGCAAAGCCCTCGAACGGTGGACAGACAACGAAACTCTCGGTTAACTGAAATTTCTCGCCCTAGGGAACTCCTCTGAATTCCCGAGTGCAATGGTAAGGTGATGGGATAAAACGGCGGTCGAGGGCGATCGACATTCTCGAACTTTATCGAAATTGTGGTGTGAGGGGTCAACACTCGTGGGAGTTCAACCGTTACTGACTTTAGCGCGACGAGGCGATTCTCAGGAGATCGCCGCTCTCGTCGGCCGCGTTCTCCAAGCGCAACATCTCAACGTCCGCGTTCGTACTCAGCAAGGATGGTTGCAAGTTCTCCTCGAATCGAACTCCATCCCAGACGCGAAAGCTTGCGTTCCCTTACTCAAACGAGAATTGCGTCGTGTTGAGATTTCCGGCGTCCGTGCGGCGATCGTGTACGGTCGTAAAACCGGCGAAACAACGCCGACTTGGGTGCAGAAATTCGGACTCGTCGCAACGGGTACGGCGGCTTCGTCCCAGCCTGTTGGCGTTTCTCCATCGAAAGCGACTTCGCGTCGCAGTCTACCTCATCAAACTCCCCGCTCTCGAGGGCGATCGCCTCGGTTAGTGTTAGCGTTAGGGATGTTTGGTTTCAGTCTCGGCGGAGCTTGGGGACTGCTCGAACGCAACCTGTTACCCACGAGTCTACAACAGCCGTTCGCCCAAGCCAGCCAAGGTTTCGATCGCACCGTTGGCGAACTGACGACACCTCGATCGCTCGATCGCCTCGCCGAAACTAACCTCGCCGACTCGCTTCCGCCACCCGTTGAAATCCCCGATCCCTACCCCGCCACAATTACGATAAAAGCCGTCGGCGATATTGTCCCCGGAACGAACTTTCCGTATCACAAACTTCCCGCCAATCCCGATATTTTCTTTAGCAACGTCGCCGCTTATCTCGCAAGTGCCGATCTCACCTTTGGCAATTTCGAGAGTGTCCTCACCGACTATCCCTACAGTGCCAAAGATATCAGTCGCGGCGCAGTTTTTGCCTTTCGCGCACCGCCGAGTTACGCGTCCTTATTTCAACAGGTCGGATTCGACGTTCTCAACGTCGCCAACAACCACTCGATGGACTTTGGCGAACCGGGGTTAGCCGACACGATTCGACATTTTAATAACGTCGGGATTCAAACGGTCGGCGAAAAAGATCGAATTCTCTACACCCAAGCGAACACCATCCCCATCGCTTTTATCGGCTTCAGTACCTACGACTATCACAACTCCATTCTCGACTACGACGGTGCGAAACAACTGGTCGCCGAAGCAAGTCAAAATGCCGAGATCGTCGTGGTTTCCATCCACGCGGGAGCCGAAGGAACCGGAGCGATGCACGTCAGCGATCGCCAGGAATCGTTTTTTGGTGAAAATCGCGGCAATATCGTCCGATTTTCGAGAACAGTTATCGATGCGGGAGCCGATCTCGTTCTCGGTCACGGCCCTCACGTTCCCCGAGCGATCGAACTTTATCAAAACAAGCTCATCGCCTATTCTCTCGGAAATTTCGTTGGCTACGAAACGCTTTCGACGGACGCGCAGTTAGCGTATTCGTTAATTTTAGAAGTGAAAGTCAACCTCGATGGGGATTTAGTTTCTGGGAAAATTATCCCCGTTCATTTAGGCAGCGATGGCATTCCTCGAATCGACAATTATTTTCGCTCCGTCGGTTTAATTCGAGATTTGACGCGATCGGACTTTCCCAATACACCTATTACAATTAGCGAAAGTGGAGAAATTTTAATTCAGTGATTTTAGTGAGTTGAGATTTTGCGTTGATTTTTTATTGGCTCAATGTAAAGCGATCGAGGAATTGAATGACGATCTAAAATCTTTTTTCTTCAAAATCGCACCATTCAATGAGAATTATCTACCCTGGAGATTACTTTAATACTAAAAAAGTCGATGAGATGTATTCAGAGGCTGAGAGGGTGACAAGGTAGACGGAAGCCAGACGGGACAATTGTTTGAGAGAATAGAGGAGTCCCAAAAAAGAGGGTGGCGTTTGCGGCCA
>NZ_KB235959.1:288386-289159 GCF_000332355.1 Baaleninema simplex PCC 7105 | reverse complement strand
TGACCTTGCTGCTCGCTGATGCTTAGCCGTCCGACGATGCTGGCGACTGCCCGCTGTCGTCCCCGCGTTGTGCCGCTACTTGTGCGGATAAAAAAAGACCGATTTCTGGCCCGACATGCTCTAGCCAATGCCCACGCACTGCTTTCTCTATCCCTTCCAAGCTCTTGACGGCTTCTGGAGCCGTCTCTTCGTAGAGCAATTCGGCTAACTCCTGAGTGAGTTCTTTGAGGCGGGCTTGCTTAGATGCATCCATGGGTCTGACCGGTTTCGTTATGAACTGCCCAAAGCTTAGCTCTTATGCTGCTCTTTAAGGGTAAGCATTTTTGCTTATTGCATAACTGGGATGCACCCTTTCTGAAGTTGCCTCAGTTGAGTGCCAAGTTGTTATGGTTTCCCCTTATCAAGAGGTGGCTGAAAGCTGAATATCGCGGCAACCACCTCAATCGGGAACAGCGACGAGCGCGTCCTCAACTCACCTTAAAGTCTCGAAAATATTTGGTGGTCGTCCTTGACCGAACTCAATGGAGAGACCGGAATTTGTTCATGGTGTCTCTAATTTGGGGGACTCATGCTTTACCGGTCTATTGGGAGTTATTACCCCAATTAGGCAGCAGTTCCTTGAGGCAACAGCAAAAAAATATTAGCGCCGGTATTGAAGCTATTAAAACCTTATCCAGTGGTGGCAGTAGGCGACCGAGAATTTCAGAGTGCTAAACTGGCAGACTGGCTCAGGAAGCGAGGTGCGGACGCTGTATTGCGACAGAAGAAAAGTA
>NZ_KB235959.1:257118-288286 GCF_000332355.1 Baaleninema simplex PCC 7105 | reverse complement strand
TCCGGTTATGCTTGGAGTCAATCCCTGCTGCTCTGGAGAGATTGGATGTTGGCGCTCATGGCGTTGAAGCCTCACAAATCTCTCCATTTTCAACGAGGGCTAGAGGCTCTATCCCTTGTGAGGCAGGGGGTCTAGCTATGTTGTCACCCTCTCAGATTCAGAGGAAGCTGAAGCATTTCGTAAAATGGGCTTTTCAATTAGTACGCATTCAGCAACAGAAAATCCTGGCACGGCATATCTAGAAGAAAAAGAAACTGTTCTCTATCGCGGCTGGATGCTCAAAAAAGAAGACTATCAAACATTTGAGTTGTTAGTTCTTCAAAAAAATGCCCGACTCTTTACATCATCAAGTAGCTATCTCGCGACACATCACTTGCCAAACTGGTACGATCGCCTCTCTTTATATACTCCAGAAACCGTGGCGATCGCCGATCTCGAAACTGCTGAAAACGTTCTAGAATCTTTAGCATGGAACAAGTATTTTATCAAAGACTTTGTCAAGTCTGTTAAAACTTCTATCGGCTCGGTGATTACCGACTCTCACGAACTTCCAAAAATTATCGACGAAATGATGAGATTGCGAGGCGAAATTGAAGGAGGTTTGTGTATTCGTCGTTTTGAAGAATTCGTTCCTCATACAGAAGTTCGCTATTTTGCGATCGAAGGAGAACCGTTTTCACCCAATCGCAAACCTTGTCCCGAACCCGTATGGTTTGCCGCCAAAAGGATACAAAGCCCTTTCTTTTCCATCGATATCGCCCAGAGAACTGACGGAGTATTGAGGATCGTCGAAATTGGTGACGGACAAGTTTCCGATCGAACGGGCTGGAGTTGCGATCGCCTTGTAGAAGTCTTATCACAAAAACTCTTAAAATAAACATTGTGTATAGTTTTTTTAATATAAAAATTAAAAAAACTATTTTCCTCAGTGGTTCGTTCTCACCGAAGCACACCAGCAAACCTTACAAAATTTCGTCAAAATTCATCTCGCTTCTCTAGGGATTTTTACTGCATTATTCGCTCTCAAAAAAATGGGGCCGAAATCCGACCCCAACCCACAAGGAAAGATCGAGGAAAACCTAACCGATCGCCAATCCCAAATCGAACGGTGAAACGATCGTCGTCGCCGCCTGAACCGCAGCCGGAGACGTATTCTGAACCAGTCCGATAAAGTCGTTGTTACTCAACTGCAACAAGACATCTGCTCCTGACTGGAGGAAACGAACGTCGTTTAACGTCGCTTGGGTAGCAATGACGACGCGATCGCCCTCCGCACTGTTGAAATCCGTAATAACATCGACCGCATTGGGATCGCGTTGTCCGGCGTCCGTATCCGTCCGCAGAATGAAACGGTCGGCTCCCGTTCCACCCGTTAGCGTATCCTTATCGCGATCGCCGAGCAGCACGTCGTCTCCATCCTCGCCGAGAATCAAATCTTCGTTTTGTCCGCCGCGCAGAAAATCATTCCCCGTCCCGCCAGAAATCGTATCGACCCCGATGTTACCGTGGGCGATATCGTTTCCGTCGCCACCGCTGAGGAAATCGTTCCCCTGACCGCCGCGTAACAAGTCGTCTCCGCCATTTCCCGCGAGTACGTCGTCACCCTTGTTCGCATACAGCACGTCGTCGATCGCCGAACCCGTAATGGTGTCGTTGCCCCCAAACCCGATAAATCCCGAAGGATTCGCCGCACTCAGAGCATTATCGATCGTGAGGTTATCGGCGTTGTCGGTCAACACCTGAAATCCGAGGGGCAAACTGGCGCGATTGAGGCGGTTGACATAAAAATTCAGCGGTTCGGGAGTCAGAAACGCCGACGCTCGCGACGGTATGATGCCATCGACAATGCGAGCCGCTTCGATGCGATCGCCCTGAGCGATCGTATCCATCACAGACAACCCGTTCCGAATCTCGCCAAAAACCGCATAATCCCCATCCAAAGACCGAGAATTATTTCTTAAATTAAAATAAAACTGAGACGAGGCCGAATTCGGGTCGGTCGTCCGCGCCATCGCGATCGTTCCCCGCTCGTTTTTCAACACCGGATCGGCATTAATGCCAGCTTCATCCAACGTCAAACCGAGAAGCGGCCTCTCCGCTCCCTCCGGCTTAATTTCGAGAGGAATCTCGCGTTCCTGTCCCGTTGCTGGGTCGATAAACCCACTCCGGCCGAGAAGTTCCGGCGGAAAATTCGGATTGCGGCTGTTGGGATCTCCCCCTTGCGCCACAAAATTAGAAACGACCCGGTGAAACGTCACACCATCGTAGAACCGCCGTTCCACCAAATCGGCAAAATTACCTGTCGTAATCGGTGCGTTCGCGCCGTCGAGAAAGATTTCGATGGGCTGACCGTCTACGACCATCACCGCCGTCGCCGAACCCGAGAGAGGAGAAAAATTTACCATCAATCGATCTGCTGGGCTAAATCCCTATGTACTGTCCGCGTTCGATTATCCATGCTTTTACGTCTTCCGACGCTACCCCCCACGTTTGAGTTCCTCGAGCCGGGGAGCCGGGGAGAAGGGGAGAGGGGGAGAGGGGGAGAAGGGGAGAAGGGGAGAGGGGGAGAAGGGGAGAAACAGTTATCTGTTTGCTGTCTTCACTGGTGACTGGTGACTGGTGACTGGTGACTGGTGACTGTAAAAGGGTGTTACGATTGCCACAGAAGAAGAAGAAGAAACATATTGGAACTGAAGTCCTGCATGAACGCAATGGAAAAGTCAATATCCTTCGACGGACGGGATATTCGACTAAAAGTTGGATTACTCGCTCCACAAGCTGGTGGCTCCGTCTTAATCGAATCTGGCGATACAGCAGTTCTAGTGACCGCAACCCGGTCTAGCGGCCGAGAAGGCATTGATTTTCTCCCCCTGCTCGTAGACTACGAAGAACGACTGTATGCAGGTGGGAAAATCCCAGGCGGATTTTTGCGGCGAGAAGGTCGTCCTCCCGAAAAAGTCACCCTCACCAGTCGGTTGATCGATCGCCCGATGCGTCCGTTGTTCCCTCAGTGGTTGCGGGACGACATTCAAATCGTCGCCACGACCCTGGCCATGGACGAACACGTTCCCCCAGACGTTCTCGCCGTCACGGGGGCTTCGATCTCGACGATCTTGGCGCAAATTCCCTTTAAAGGTCCGATGGCAGGAGTTCGCGTCGGCTTGCTCGGCGACGACTTCATCATCAACCCCACTTTTGAAGAAATTCGCACGGGCGATCTCGACCTCGTCGTCGCCGGAACTAAAGAAGGCGTAGTCATGGTCGAAGCTGGGGCGAACCAACTCCCCGAACAAGACATCATCGAAGCGATCGACTTCGGCTACGAAGCCGCTTGCGACCTCATTGCGGCGCAAGAGGAACTGATGAAAGACCTCGGTATCGGCTTAGTCACCGAAGAACCGCCGGAAGTAGACGATACCCTCGAAATTTACGTCCGCGACGCCGCCACGGAACCCGTCAAAAAAATCCTCAGCAACTTCGACCACGACAAAAACAGTCGCGACGAAGCTCTCGATGGCGTCAAAGAAGAAATCGCCGCCAAAATCGAAGAACTCGAGGAAGAAAACCCCATCCGTCAAACCATCGCTGAAAACGCCAAAGTTCTCTCCAACGTTTTCAAAAGCGTCACCAAAAAACTCATGCGCGCTCAAATCGTCGAAGACGGCGTGCGGGTTGACGGACGCAAACTCGACGAAGTGCGACCGATTTCCTGCCAAGTCGGCCTCCTTTCGCCCCGCGTCCACGGTAGCGCCCTGTTTAACCGGGGTCTGACGCAAGTGCTGTCCTTGGCCACCTTGGGAACTCCCGGCGACGCCCAAGAATTGGACGACTTGCACCCCCAAGAAGAAAAACGCTACCTGCACCACTACAACTTCCCCCCTTACTCCGTCGGCGAAACGCGCCCCATGCGATCGCCCGGACGCCGGGAAATCGGCCACGGTGCCTTAGCCGAACGGGCCTTGATTCCCATCTTGCCGTCGAAAGAAGAATTTCCCTACGTCATCCGCGTCGTCTCGGAAGTTCTCTCCTCCAACGGTTCGACCTCGATGGGGTCGGTGTGCGGTTCGACCCTCTCGCTGATGCACGCGGGCGTCCCCATCCTCAAACCCGTCAGCGGTGCGGCAATGGGGTTAATTAAAGAAGGGGACGAAGTTCGCATCCTCACCGACATCCAAGGCATCGAAGACTTCCTCGGCGACATGGACTTCAAGGTGGCTGGGACTGACTCCGGCATTACCGCCTTGCAAATGGACATGAAAATCACCGGGCTGCCCTTAAATGTCGTGGCTGACGCCATCAAACAGGCACTTCCGGCGCGACTCCACATCCTGAACAAGATGATGGAAGCCATCGACCAGCCGAGTCCTGACTTGTCGCCTTTCGCCCCTCGCCTGTACAGCCTCAAAATCGACCCCGATCTCATCGGCTTGGTTATCGGCCCCGGCGGAAAAACCATCAAAGGCATCACCGAAGAAACCGGTTGCAAAATCGACATCGACAACGATGGAACGGTCACGATTTCCGGCATGGACGGCACCAACGCCACCCGCGCCCGCCGCATTATCCAGGGTATGACCCGCAAAATCGAAGCCGGAGAAGTCTTCCTCGGCCGCGTCACGCGCATCATTCCCATTGGGGCGTTCGTGGAAATCGCCCCCGGTAAGGAAGGAATGGTTCACATTTCCCAAATCGCCGACTACCGCATCGGTAAGGTCGAAGACGAGTTATCTGTCGGCGACGAAGTGATCGTGAAGGTTCGCGACATCGACAACAAAAATCGCATTAACCTCACCCGCCTCGGCATCCACCCCGACGAAGCCACCGCAGCCCGCGAAGCCGCTGCTATCTAGCCGGGGGAGAAAGGGAGAGGGGGAGAGGGGGAGAAGAGCGTGACGCTGCTCTCTTGACTCCCGTTTTCCTGGTCTTCTAAAGTCGCGGTTCCCAGGGAAACCTGGGAATTTTGCGTTTGGGGCATCTTGCGTCCCGAGTGCGGGGTGGGTGGCGGCGGTGGGTGACGATTTCTCGGTCTCGCGTTCGACCCCCGATTTTTCAAGTCACGCACCTTTGTCTGTTGGCGGTATACAGGGTCGGTGCGTGACGATTTCTCGGTTTCAGGTTCGACACCGGATTTTTCAAGTCACGCACCCTACGCTTCACTGTTCGCTGTTCGTTGTAAAAGGGGTTGGCAAATGGTCGTCGAGCTGTCAAAAATGGACAGTGAATCTAGTCAACGGTCTTTTGCGTCGAGCGGTAAGCAATGCACAGCGTTTTTTCTGGGCCTTTACAGGTCGAACGTCTGGCGATCGCCATCGAAGCTCTTCCCCCTCATTTACACGGGATGCGCGTCGTCCAACTGTCAGATTTACACTATGATGGACTGCGTTTGAGCGATCGCCTGCTCGATCGCGCTATTTCTGTTTGTAACGAGCAAGAACCGGATCTCGTCGTCCTGACGGGCGATTACGTGACCACCGATCCCGAACCCGCTTGGGAACTCGTCCGACACCTCAAACGCCTCGAAAGTCGCGCTGGGGTGTACGCCGTTTTGGGAAATCACGATTTGTATCGACGGCGATCGAAAGCGGTAGTCACGAAAGCCCTCGAAAGTATCGGTATCCACGTCCTCTGGAACCAGGTCGCCTATCCCTTCGGCGACAGTGTCGCCCTGGTAGGACTTCCGGATCTCTGGGCGCGGGATTTTAAGCCAGCCTCGCTGTTTGCCTCGATTCCCTCGGAGATCCCGCGTTTGGTACTCTCCCACAACCCCGATAGCGCTGAAGTGTTACAACGGTGGCGAGCGGACTTAATCCTTTCGGGACATACTCACGGCGGACAAATTGTCGTTCCCGGTATCGGACCGCTGGCGTTAGCCCTCGAACCCATGCGCCAAATCGTCCCGAAACCGCTGCGCCGCTTCGTCCCTTATTTGTCTGAATGTAAGAAAGTCGTCGAGCATTGGGAACACGCCTTGGGACTGCACCGCGTCGGCGAGAACTTACTTTATGTCAATCGCGGTTTGGGAACCTATTTCCCCGGACGGTTGTTCTGTTGGCCGGAACTTACGGTATTCACCCTCGAACCGAAACTCGAGCGATCGCTCGAAGTCAAAGATCGAGATGTTGTCTTGTTTTCACAATGACTCGTAAACTCTTTCTGTTCGGGCGATGGCTGTCGGTAGCCCTCGCGTGTAACCTCGTGCATTCGATCGCCTTTGGCTCGATCGCCGCGTCCGAACCTCCTCCATCTCGAGATCTCGATCGCACCGTCGATACGTCGATCGCGCGATCGACAACGCCAGCTATGCGACAGATCGAGAACGCAAACACCCGCTTGGGGTTGCAAGTCTTTTCGACCGTTGCCCGAGATCGCCCTACTGAAAACGCAGCGTTCTCTCCGACGAGTTTGTCAGTGCTGTTGGGACTGCTCTATCGCGGGGCGCGATCGCAAACCCAAACAGATATGGCGTTCGCGTTGGGATATGCCGGATTGACGCCTGAAGAGGTCGATGGTTACTACGATACCCTTTTAACTTCCTTCGAGGCGCTCGACTCGGATTACACCCTCGATCTGGCCAATGCAGTTTGGGGACAAGAAGGAGAAGCGTTCGACCCCACTTTCCTCGAAATCGCTCGAACGGTTTATCGAGCGACCCTCGAATCGATCGACTTTCAACAAATTACCATCGCCGTCGAACAGATTAACGACTGGGCGGCCGCCGCCACCCAAAACCGCATTCAGAATCTGTTAACCCCCCGCGATCTCGATCCGCCTCCAGTCGTCGTTCTCACCAACGCCCTGTATTTTCTCGGGGGTTGGACGCTTCCGTTCGACGAAGATAAAACCGAACAGCGATCGTTCGCTCTCGCCGACGGCGGGCAAATCGAACATCCGATGATGTTCCAAAAGAATATGTTTCGATCGCTGCAAACCGATCTCTTTCAAGCGATCGAACTTCCCTATGGCGATTCAGAACGCATCGTCATGTATGCGTTTCTCCCCCACGAAAACAAAACGCTGGCAGATTTCTACCGCCAACTCACCCTCGAAAACTGGAACGCTTGGCTCGAGTCGTTCGACTCGCAGTACTCTCGAGCGATCGTGGTGGGTTTTCCTCGTTTTCGTCTCGATAGCGACGCACAACTCAACGAAGCACTCCAATCCGCAGGACTCGAGAGTATATTTAGAAACGATGCAGATTTTTCTAACATCGTCTCGGATGGATTCTGGATCGATCTCGTCAAGCAAAAAACCTACGTTGAAGTGAACGAACGAGGAACGGAAGCGGCCGCTGTCACGGCAATTATCGGAACGCGAGCCGCTCCGCAAGAAATCGTTTTCGATCGCCCCTTTTTCTTTGCCATCTGCGATACGGAAACCAACGCGATTTTATTTCTCGGTACCGTCGTCAACCCTCGATCGTGACGCGAGTTCGACCGTTCTCGATACCCGAACCTGTTTTTTTGCGATCGTGATGCGTCAGTCTTCTAGCCGCGTTTTACAAACGCTGACCCCCTATCTCTTTCTCCTTCCGGCGGGACTCGTTCTCCTCGTCACCGTCTTTTTTCCCACCGCCCAAGCCTTTCTTCTCAGCTTTACCCGCTATGAATACGACCTCACCCAAGCCCCCCAGTGGATTGGCTGGGCGAACTTTCAACGGCTTTGGGGCGATCCGATTTTCTGGCAAACCTTACGCCAAACTCTTCTCTATCTCGTGGGCGTCGTTCCCGTCCTCGTGACCGTTCCGCTCGGTTTGGCAATTCTCGTCAACCGCCCCCTCAAAGGCATTTCCTGGTTTCGCGCCTTTTACTACACACCAGTTATTTTGTCAATGGTCGTCGCGGGATTAGCCTGGAAATATCTCTACGCCGAAAACGGTTTGTTCAACCAAATTTTGCAGCAGTTGGGAGTAGAAAACGGCCTTCCCTGGCTGACGAGTCCCAAATTCGCCCTGTTTAGCGTCATGGCGGTAACGGTGTGGAAAGGGCTTGGGTATTACATGGTGGTGTATTTGGCGGGGTTGCAGTCGATTCCCGAGGAATTGTACGAAGCGGCGTCTCTCGACGGTTCCGATGGGTGGCGCAAACATTGGGACATCACCGTTCCGTTAATGCGTCCTTATTTGTTGTTGGTGGGGACGATTTCGGCGTTGTCGGCGACGAAGGTGTTCGAGGAAGTGTACGTGATGACTCAAGGCGGTCCTCGCAACAGCTCGAAAACCGTGGTGTACTATCTGTACGAACAGGCGTTCGATCGCCTGGAAATCAGCTACGCCTGCACCATCGGCTTAGTCTTGTTTTTGCTAATTTTAGGGCTGTCCTTTGCCAATTTAAAACTAACTCAGCGGTAGCGAGCTTTGGCTTTTTTGTTGCTTTATTTTTGAATCACTACAGGGTGCATCTCACTTTTGCACCCAGAACCCCACCCATCCTCCCCTTACTAAGGGGAGATGCCGAAGGACGTTCGGCGAGCGCGGTTCGGCTGAGCGCTCACCGTCGAAGCCTCAGTCGAGGCGCGGAGGGGTCGTTCTACGAAATTGAGATGCACCCTCACTACAGAACTGGGACGATCCCACCCTAATCGACCTTTAGATTAATTCTTCACCAACTTAGTATTAGCTATAGCAGTCCCAAATGAGTTTTCAAAAATTAAAACACCCGAAAAAATCTGATTCCCCGTTCCCCGTTCCCCGTTCCCGATTCCTTTTTTGTCTAAATTTTGTTACATAACTGATTTAGGGTTGCTATAGTTGTCTCTGTAATACGGATTCCATTTTATATTGCCAAACAGCCTAAAAAAACTATTTTTTTGTTATAATTTACGCCAAAAAACAAGTTAATTTGATAAACGGCGATCGATCTTGCCGATATCTGACTTACAAAAAATACTCTGTCACGAGCCTGCCCCCAAAAACCAAAAAATACGGCACAATATCAAACGGTCTTTCCCAACAAATAGGTTTATGCAAAACCCAAATTCCGTTATCTCAGGAGTGAACGTCAACCCAGAACGCCTGAGAACAGGCATCCAAAACATCCAAAACTACTTCTTCAGCCAACAACATCCCGACGGCTACTGGTGGGCGGATCTCGAATCCAACGTCACCATGCTCGCCGAAGTCGTTTTACTCCACAAAATTTGGAATACGACCAACCGTATTTCCCTCAACAAAGCCGAAGCGTTCTTACGTCGAGAACAGCGAGAACACGGCGGTTGGGAACTCTGTTACGGCGACGGCGGCGAACTCAGTACCTCCGTCGAAGCGTACATGGCGTTACGCTTGTTAGGCGTCGATCGCGACGACGAAGCCCTCGTCAACGCCCGAAAATTCATCTGCGATCGCGGCGGAATCAGCAAAACCCGCATCTTCACCAAACTGCACCTCGCCCTCATCGGATGCTACGACTGGCGGGGACTTCCTTCCATTCCGCCCTGGATTATGCTGCTTCCCGGCGACGCCCCCTTCAGCATTTACGATATGTCTAGTTGGGCGCGGGGGAGTACCGTTCCCCTGATTATTGTCTTCGATAAACAACCAGTTTTTCCGGTCGAACCCAAGTTTACCCTCGACGAACTCTACAGCGAAGGCGTCGAAAACGTAAAATACGATCTTCCCAAAACCGGCGATTGGGGCGATTGGTTCGTCGAACTCGACAACGGCTTTAAATTCGCCGAACAGTTAAACCTGGTTCCCTTCCGCGAAGAAGGCTTGAAAGCCGCCGAACAGTGGGTGTTAGAACGTCAAGAACCCACCGGAGACTGGGGCGGAATTATTCCAGCGATGCTCAATTCTATGTTAGCGTTGCGCTGCTTGGAGTACGATGTGGCCGATCCCGTCGTCGAGCGAGGATTCCAGGCGATCGATCGCTTCGGCGTCGAAACCGAAAACGCTTACTGGGTGCAGCCTTGCGTGTCTCCCGTGTGGGATACCGCCTGGGTGGTTCGCGCCTTAGTCGAATCGGGAATCGCCCCCGACGACGAACGGGTGGTGAAAGCGTCGCAGTGGTTACTCGACGAGCAAATCCTCGATCGCGGCGATTGGGCGGTGAAAAATAAAAACGGCGAACCGGGCGGTTGGGCGTTCGAGTTCGACAACCGCTTCTATCCCGATCTCGACGATTCGGCGGTGGTGGTGATGACCCTCAACCAAGCCAAACTCCCCGACGAGAACGGAAAACAGGCGGCGATCGCTCGCTGCGTGCGTTGGATGATGTCGATGCAATGTCGCGATGGCGGTTGGGCGGCGTTCGATGTGGACAACGACAAAGACTGGCTGAACGCTCTCCCCTACAGTGATTTAAAAGCTACGATCGATCCCCCCACGGCGGACGTCACCTCGCGAGTCTTGGAAATGGCGGGAGAATTGGAGTCAGATTCCCACGACGCGCCCTTGAAGCGGTATCGCCAGCAATTTCAACAGGCGTTGAGTTACGTGGTTCGCGAACAAGAAGCCGACGGTTCCTGGTTCGGGCGTTGGGGCGTCAACTACATTTACGGAACCAGCGGTGCGCTCTCGGCGTTAGCGTTAGTCGCCCCAGATACCCACCGTGAGGCGAGCGATCGTGGCGTCTCCTGGCTTGTCAGCGTACAGAACGATGATGGCGGCTGGGGCGAAACCTGTCGCAGTTACGACGATCCTGCGTTGAAAGGACGAGGCGACAGTACCGCTTCTCAAACTGCGTGGGCGTTAATCGGTTTGTTAGCCGCAGGGGAGGCGACGGGTTCCTGGGAACGGGAAGCGATCGATCGCGGAATCAACTATCTCCTCGACACGCAAAAGCCCGACGGTTCCTGGTTTGAAGCCTACTTCACCGGAACTGGATTCCCCAGCCATTTCTATCTCAAGTACCACTACTATCAGTTGTACTTCCCCTTATTGGCGTTAGGGCGCTATCGCAAAGCCTTCGGAGAGCGTTAAAATCCCCGATTTCCAAAAAAGATCCCCGGCATCTTGGAGATGCCGGGGATCTGGCCCGAAGCTAGGGATCTCGCCCAAGATTTTGCTTGAGAAAAATCCAAATCTCAATCGATTTTATCGGCGTTGGCACGATACCAGTCGATGGTATTTTTCAACCCTTCTTCAAAACTCACCTGAGCTTCAAAGCCAAACCGTTCTTTCGCCCGTTGGGTGTCCAAACAGCGGCGAGGTTGTCCGTTGGGTTTGTCTCTTTGCCAAGCAATTTCGCCGTCGAACTCCATCAGTTTACAAATTAACTCGATGAGGTCGCGAATCGAAATTTCCGAATTCGTTCCCAAGTTCACGGGATCGGGATCGTCGTATAACTGCGTCGCCATGACGATACCTCGCGCCGCATCCGTTGAATATAAAAATTCCCGCGTTGGCGAACCGTCGCCCCACACGGGAATTGTTTTCTCCCCTCTCTGCTGCGCTTCGTGAACTTTGCGAATCAACGCCGGTATCACGTGGGAACTTTGGGGGTTGAAGTTATCTTCGGGTCCGTACAGGTTCACCGGAAGCAAGTAAATGCCGTTAAATCCGTACTGGAGGCGATAGGCTTCTAACTGTACCAACAACGCCTTTTTTGCAATGCCGTAAGGGGCGTTCGTCTCTTCAGGATACCCGTTCCAAAGGTCGTCTTCCTTAAACGGAACTGGCGTAAATTTAGGATAGGCGCAGATGGTTCCCACACAGGTAAACTTCTCGACGCCTGCCTCGTAAGCCGAATGGATGAGCTGCGCCCCCATCATCAAGTTGTCGTAAAACAATTCGGCGGGTTTCTCGCGATTGAGACCGATTCCGCCCACGTGAGCCGCCAAGTGAACGATAATATCTTGATTTTCCACCACTCGCTGACAGTCCGAGAGCTGGCGGAGGTCGCAATCTTTCGATCGCGGAACGGTAATTTTATCAGGATTGGCTCCGGCTTCGATCAGTTGGGCGACCACTTGACGGCCGAGGAATCCCGCACCCCCCGTCACCACAATTCGTTTGTCCGCTAACGCTAAACCAGCCATGAGAGTGCCTCGCTGTTATCGAGAATCTTAAAGAGCATCGTACCGAACGTTGCCCGAGAGGGAGAATTGAGAGAACGGCGAATCTCTCCCAATTCTCAGGCGATCGCATTAATCGACAGTATTCACGGCCTCTTGACGAATAAACGCGCGATCGTCGGGGGCTTGTCCGCCTTCTTGCGGAGACGGCAACCCTAACGCCGCCATATCTGCATCGACCATTAACTGAACCAACTCCTCGAACGTCACCGACGGTTCCCAACCCAGATTTTTCTTCGCTTTCGTGGCGTCGCCGATGAGCAAGTCCACCTCAGCCGGACGTAAATAGCGGGGATCGAACTCGACGAAATCCTGCCAGTCTAAACCCACGTAGGTAAACGCCAAATCGAGAAATTCGCGAATCGAGTGGGTTTCGTTGGTGGCGATGACGTAATCGTCCGGTTCGTCCTGTTGCAGCATCAGCCACATCGCCCGCACGTAGTCTTTGGCATAGCCCCAGTCTCGCTTGGCGTCTAGGTTGCCCAAAAACAGTTTTTTCTGCATTCCACCGACGATTCGCGCCACGGCTCTCGTGATTTTGCGCGTGACGAAGGTTTCCCCCCGTCGCGGCGATTCGTGGTTGAACAGAATTCCGTTACAGGCGAAGAGGTTGTAAGACTCGCGGTAGTTAACCGTTTGCCAGTGGGCGTAAACTTTGGCGCAAGAATAGGGACTGCGAGGGTAGAACGGGGTCGTTTCCTTTTGGGGAATTTCTTGAACCTTGCCGAACATTTCTGACGACCCCGCTTGATAGAAGCGCACTTCGTTTCCGGTACGCTGCTGGTAGTCGCGAATGGCTTCGAGCAAGCGCAACGCCCCCATGGCCACGGTGTCCACTGTATATTCCGGCGAGTCGAAACTCACGCGCACGTGAGATTGAGCGCCGAGGTTGTAAATTTCGTGGGGTTGTACCTGTTCGAGCAGACGGCGCAAGGTGGTTCCGTCGGTTAAATCGCCGTAGTGGAGAAACAGGCGGGCGTCTTCACTGTGGGGATCGACGTAGATGTGATCGATGCGATCGGTATTGAACGTCGAGGTTCTGCGGATAATGCCGTGAACTTGATACCCTTTCTCTAAGAGAAGTTCGCTCAGGTAAGAGCCGTCCTGACCCGTAATCCCCGTAATTAGCGCTCGCTTCGCTTCGGTCATAGTTACTGAATCCTCATTCGCTTACGACAAGGTCGAACCCAAGTCACTTGTCACCCATTAAAGTCTCCCCGAGCGGCGATCGTCCACACTCGAAATCGAGGGGCGATCGTTCAGTCGGCTGACGCGATCGCTCTGGTGACGGTTGCTCGTCGGGTCGGATCGACCTTAGTAGGCGCCGTTGTTTTTGGGAAAAACGATGACACCGATCGTTTTGACAGCAATCCAAATATCCATCCAGAGACTGCCAGCGTTTACGTAGTAGACATCGATTTTTACCCGCTTTTCGTAAGGGATATCGTTGCGTCCGGAAACCTGCCACAATCCCGTAATTCCCGGTCGAATGGTCAACACTTTATCGATATAGCGTCCGTATTTGGACAGTTCTTCGACCACTAAGGGACGAGGACCGACGACACTCATGTCTCCTTTTAGAACGTTCCAAAACTGCGGAAATTCGTCGAGACTGGTAAAGCGTAAAAAGCGACCGATCCAGGTAATTCTGGGATCGTCTTTAAGCTTGAAGTTGTCTTGAAATTCTTCCCGAAGTTGAGGAGAAGTCTCCATAATCTGCTCTAGCACGGCGTCGGCATTAGGAACCATGGTTCGGAATTTAATACATCCGAAAATCCTTCGATTTTTTCCGACGCGTTCTTGAACGTAAAAAACCGGCCCGGGAGAGCTGATAAAAATTAGGAGCGCTAATAACAGATAAACTGGCGAAAAGAAGACGAGAACAAAAGTCGAAAACGCGATATCGAACAGTCGTTTGCTGACGGCTCCGCTCGGTTCGTCGAGATCGATAGCGAGGAATCGCGCCAGTGCCTCCGATAGACGGGGACTGAATCCACGTTTGACAAACGCCCACAGTCCTTTACCGGAGATGAGTTGGCTATTGGCAGTCATCTTACTCCTTTCGATTCACACCACACACACTGTCCTGATATTAAAGCCATATCGATCGGCTTCGATCGCACTCGAGGCGATCGTTATGACGACAGGACACTCACTTCGTCTGGCGTACCAGAGCGAAAGTCACGATAACAGCGTTCTAGGAACGATAAATAACGCTGTTGGAAAATTGTAGGGGCAAACCGAGCCGAATGCGATCGCGCGGCGGCGGAATTAAACCGCGATCGCACGGTTTCAAAGGTTTTGACGGCTTCGATGAGAGCGGTTTCGGTTTGTTCGTCAAAGAACAGGCCGGTTCCGTTTTCTCCCCAAGTTCGCAAGTCGCGCACGGTTTCGAGAGCGCCACCCGCACCGTAGGCGATGACGGGCGTTCCGCAGGCTTGGGCCTCCACCGGTGCCATGCCGAAATCTTCACAAGCGGCGTAGACGAAGGCTTTGGCGTTCGAGAGGTATCGATCGACCACCTCGTCGGGTTGTGCGCCTAAAATTTCGACGTTCGGTTTGGCGATCGCTTGCAGGCGATCGCGCAGCGGCCCGGTTCCGATCACCACCAAGGGTTCCCCTAACTGATTGAAGGCTCGCACGATCGGCTCGACTTTTTTGTAGCTTACGAGTCGAGAGACGATGACATAGAAGTCTTGTTTCTGTTCGACGAATGGAAATCGTTCGACGTTCACCGGCGGATAAATCACTTCGGCTCGCCGTCGGTAACACCGCCAAATTCGCCGAGCGGTATGTTGGGAATTGGCCGCGAAGTAATCGACGCGGTTGGCAGAAATAACATCCCACTGACGCAAATAATGCAGGAGCGCCCGCGTTAGAGCGCCGGGAAGCCCCCGCCCCGCCCGAGATCCCCGAAGATAGTCAAACGTTAGATCCCAGGCGTAACGCATGGGCGTATGACAGTAACACAGGTGCATTTGGTGCGATCGCGTCAACACCCCTTTGGCGACGGCGTGAGACGATGACAGAACGATGTCGTATCCCTCTAAATCCAACTGTTCGATCGCCAGCGGTAACAAAGGTAAGTATTTCTGAACGCCGCGACGGGCGAACGGAAGGTTCTGTAAAAACGTCGTTGTGATGGGGCGTTTGTAGAGATAACTCTCGGGATTCGACGACTCGAAATCGACGAGGGCATAAAGATCGGCCGCGACGTGCTGTAAAATCTCTCGCACCACCAGTTCCGAGCCGCCCGTCGCTTCTGGGGTCAACCACTCGTGAACCAGTGCAATTTTTGAAGTGTCCCAATCTGGCATCGTTTGCCCGCGTCCCACATCACACCACCACAACATCAGGTTACGATACCGTATTTCATCGACCGGGCGATCGCACCCGGAGGGGATTTGTCCGGTACGATATTTTGTCAGTTGGGAATTCCATTATTCTGTAAAGAGCCAACGGAATTTATCCTGAGTGGGTGTGTGTGTGACTTCAATTCCTCCGATCGATTTAGGACAACAATATCGAACCATTGCCTCGGAACTCGAAACGGCTGTATTGAAGGTGATGGCATCGGGTCGTTACATTGGCGGCGACGGCGTGACTCAGTTCGAGCAGCAGTTTTCCGACTACGTGGGAACGACTCACTGTGTTTCTTGTAATTCCGGTACGGACGCCCTGTATTTGGCACTGAGAGCCTTGGAAATTGGAGCAGGGGACGAGGTCGTCACGACCCCCTTTTCCTTTTTCGCCACCGTGGAAGTCATCAGTGCGGTGGGGGCGACTCCCGTTTTTGTCGATATCGATCCGAAGACGTTTAATCTGGACGTGGCGGCTGTGGAAGCGGCGTTGAGCGATCGCACCAAAGCGATCCTTCCGGTTCACCTGTTCGGCCGTCCGGTGGAGATGTCAGCGTTGATGGAGATATCTGCTTCGCGAAACATTGCGATCGTCGAAGATTGCGCCCAAGCTACCGGTGCCACCTGGAACGACCGTCAAGTGGGGAGTTTCGGACGCATCGGCTGTTTTAGCTTTTTTCCCACGAAAAATTTAGGAGGCTTCGGCGACGGCGGGGCGATGACGACAAACGACCCCGAGTTGGCCCGTCGTTTGCGGGTGCTGAAAGAACATGGTTCGACCCGACGCTACGTCCACGAAGAAATCGGCATTAACAGCCGTCTCGACGCAATACAGGCGGCGATTTTACAGGTCAAGCTGGGGTATCTCGACAAATGGAACGCCCAGCGGCGAGAAATCGCCCGTCGTTACGCGGAATTGTTACGGCCGATTCCTCACGTCGTTTTACCGTCAGAGTCCGATAACGGCGGCGAGAGCGTGTGGAATCAGTATACGATTCGCCTGAGTACCCCCCTCGATCGCGATCGTGTCCGCGAATCTCTCCAAACTCTCGGCGTCAGTACGATGGTGTACTATCCGATTCCACTCCACCGCCAACCCGTCTATCGCGAGTTAGGCTACGACGAGGGCAGCTTTCCCGCCGCCGAGACAGTCTGTCGCGAGGTGTTATCGTTACCCATGTTCCCCGAACTGACGCCAGACCAACAACAGGCGATCGCCTATCGTCTCAAAGAAGCGATCGGTGATTGAGAGGGAACGGGGAACGGGGAACGGGGAACAGTCACCAGTCACCAGTCACCAGTGAAGACAGGGAACAGGGAACAGGGAACAGGGAACAGGGAACAGTTAATCGTTTCTCCCCCTCTCCCTTTCTCCCCCTCTCCCTTTCTCCCCCTCTCCCTTTCTCCCCCTCTCCCTTTCTCCCCCTCTCCCCCTCTCCCCCTCTCCCTTTCTCCCCCTCTGCGAAATCAATCGATCGAAATCTCCTGACCGTTCACGCCGACGTCGTCTTGCCATTCGATATCAGGCATTTGCTCGAAGGTTTGGCGAACGGCGTCTTCCCAGTACCTGCGAATTTTCGCCAGATAGGGGCTACCGAGACGCAACCGTAGCCGATGGCGAATTTCAAAGGTGTCCCGCTGGTACATGAGGACGTTAATCGGTGGACCGACGGAAATGTTCGATTTCATCGTCGAATCGATCGACAAAACAGCACTCTTGACGACGAGATCGAGGGGAGTGTCGAAGGCGAGCAGGCGATCGAGGATGGGTTTGCCGTATTTCGTTTCGCCGATTTGTAGAAATGGCGTTTCGGGAGTAGCTTGAATGCAGTTCCCTTGGCGGTATACCAGAAACAGCATGGGGTCTTCACCCGCGACCTGTCCTCCCACGAGAAAGTTACATTGAAAATCGATATTATCTCGCTTGAACCAAGGGCGATCGAGGTCTTGAACGTCGCGGATTTTGGCTCCAATGTAACGGGCGACATCGTAAAGACTCTCGAGGGTGTAGAGGTTCGGTTCCACTTGATGTTTGATGTCCCGTTTGACTTCCTGCATCACCGATTGCGTCACCGATAGGTTGCCACTCGTACACAAGACGATCGCCCGATCGCCCGGTTGCGCGAAATCGAAAAGCTTGTGGTAGGTCGAAATATAATCGACCCCCGCGTTCGTGCGCGAGTCGGCACCAAACACGAGACCGTCAGCGTTCAAGATGCCAAGACAGTAGGTCATCGAGTTCCTTCAGTAAATTTTTCGATAAATGAGAGGCCGTCCGGCCGTCAGCGCCAAGCAGTTCGATCTTACCGGAAGCGTGACGGGCAGGTACAGTCACTATTGCGCCGTTTTTCTCGAAAATCGCGATCGAGGGTCGGACGCTTCTATGTCATAATATTTAACAGTTTTTTTAAGGTTGGCTGACACCACCCACACGCCGAGTCATGGATACCCAAGAATCCAACGATCTGCAACCCGATCGAGAGGGACAATCGGAATCGCCCGAACTCGATCGCTACGAGTGTCGCGCCTGCGGCTACGTTTACGAACCCGAACTCGGAGACGACGCGCGGAACGTCGCACCGGAAACTACTTTTGAGGAGTTACCGGTCTCTTGGCGCTGTCCAGTTTGCGGCGCACGCAAGACGGCCTTTGCCAACGTCGGCCCGAAAGGAACGGCATCTGGGTTTAAAGAAAACTTCGGGTACGGCTTGGGGGTCAACCAACTCACGCCGACTCAAAAAACACTGTTAATTTTTGGCGGGTTAGCCTTGGCATTTTTGTTTATGCTCAGCCTCTACGGTTTGAGGTAGACGGTCTGCTAGCAAGCTAACACCCATAACTCGCCTGAGTTGCTCGCGACTCACCCCTGCGTTTCGAGGATTGACGACCGACCACGATTGAAATACCCGATGAAAGCTATCCTGCAACGTTTCAAACCGATCGCGATCGCGCTGGCTGTAGTTTTCCTACTGGTCGGATGCAGTTATGCGCCGCCGCTCGAAGGAAATCCCTGGCAAGTGCGATCGTTACCCACCGACTCGACGTTCTCCGACCTTGCCTTCACCGACGACCTTTCCCGAGGTTGGCTCGTCGGCAGCAATGCCACCCTGTTCGAGACGGACGATACCGGGAAAACCTGGAAAGCTCGTCCCTTAGATTTCGAGGGGGAAAAGGTTCGGTTGAACTCCGTCAGCTTTTCCGGTGACGAGGGCTGGATCGTCGGCGAACCGGCAGTCTTGCTTCACACGCTCGACGGTGGAGACACCTGGTATCGCGTTCCCTTAAGCGAAAAACTACCGGGAAGTCCCAGCACCATTACCGCCTTGGGTCCTCACTCGGCAGAAATGACCACCAACGTCGGTGCAATTTACCGCACGGAGAACGACGGTCAAAATTGGACGGGACTCGTGCAGGAAGCCCTCGGCGTGTTTCGGAATATTTCTCGTGCTGAAGACGGAAAATATGTCGCCGTCTCTTCTCGCGGCAACTTCTTCTCGATTTGGAATCCCGAGGGTGATACCTGGCAACCGTTCAACCGCCAAAGCTCTCGTCGCCTGCAAAATATGGGGTTTGGTCCCGACGGCAGCTTGTGGGTTTTGGCTCGAGGCGGACAGTTGCAGTTTAGCGAACCCAACGATCCCGAAAGTTGGCTCGAACCGCTTTATCCCGAATTCTCGACCAGTTGGGGACTGCTCGATTTGGCCTATCGCACCCCCGAGGAAATGTGGGTCGTCGGAGGAGGAGGTAACTTAATGGTGAGCTTTGATGGCGGTCAGACTTGGTTGAAAGATCGCGAAATTCAAGACGTTCCCTCTAACTTAAACCGCGTTAAATTTATTAACCCGGAGTTAGGCTTTATTTTGGGTCAACGCGGAACGTTACTGCGTTACGAAGGGCCGTCAGAAGCAGCGTAAACTGAAAAGCGAGCCGCCGCCTTCGGGTGGCGGTTGCTTGTGAGTGTATCGCTGTTTTTGTATGATAGGGTTTGAGTTTTAAGCTATTGTAAGGAGACATTTAACAACATGGCTGGTACTACTGGAGAGCGTCCGTTTTCAGACATTATTACGAGTGTTCGCTACTGGCTGATCCACGCTGTAACGATTCCAATGTTGTTCGTTGCAGGGTGGTTGTTCGTCAGTACGGGTTTGGCTTACGATGTGTTCGGCACGCCGCGTCCCGATGAATACTACACCAAACAGCGCCTGGAATTGCCGATCGTTTCCGATCGCTTTGAAAGTCGCCAGCAAATCGAAGAATTTATCAAATAAACCGAGACAATCGCTGTTTAACGTGAGGTTTTAACCATGACTAATCCCTCGAACGAACCTGTTTCCTATCCGATTTTTACCGTTCGCTGGATTGCCGTTCACACCCTGGCCGTTCCCACGATTTTCTTCTTGGGCGCGATCGCCGCTATGCAATTCATTCAACGCTAGGAGTTATCCATGCCTACGAGAGAACCGAACCCCAACCGCCAGCCCGTCGAATTAAACCGCACGTCCCTCTATTTGGGATTGCTGCTAATTTTCGTTCTGGGCATTCTGTTTTCGAGTTACTTTTTCAACTAAATCGACGTTGAATCGATCGTTCCTCTCTGTTGTTGAGTGAAGTCTAAGGAAATTACCCCCATGTCTGGAGATACCCGTATTCCCCTTTGGATCGTAGCCACGATCGCTGGACTCGGTGCAGTCGGAATCCTGGCGCTCTTTTTCTACGGATCTTACGTCGGCGTCGGTTCGGCGATGTAAGACGGCGAAATTCAAGATTCGCCTGCGATCGACCTTCTCACTCGAGGAGGTCGATTTGTTTTGTGCGCCTTGTTTTGTTTGCCTCTGTGTTCTCTGTGGTGAACATTTGTTGAAACTCAGCTTATCGAAATAACTCCCGCTTCTGTACCACATTTTTATAAAAAAAGCAATACCCCCAACCTTAAAAAAGTTGGGGGCAAACTCGAGTCGAGCGATTCGCCATTAATAAGCGTCTTGAAGCTCGTAGAAATCGGGGGAAATATAATCTTTCCGCAGCGGCCAACCTTTCCAGTCTTCCGGCATCAACAACCGTTTCAAATTGGGATGTCCTTCGTAGACGATGCCATACATATCGTAAGACTCGCGCTCTTGCCAATCCGCCCCTTTCCAAATCCAGTACACCGACGGCACTTTCGGATTGGTTCGAGGTAAAAACACTTTCAGACGAACTTCTTCCGGCTGGCGTGCGTTGTCGCTGACTTTAATCAGGTGGTAGAAACTCACCAACTCACCACCCGGACCGGTATCGTAAGCGCCCTGACATTGCAAATAGTTGAAACCGTAGGCGTACAATGCCGTGGCGACCGGAATCAAAACTTCCGCGTCTACCTTCAGCATTTCCACCCCCAGATTGTCCCGTTCGAGGGCGTCGTGGCTAAAGCCGTTGTCCGTCAGCCAACTTGACACCGGACCGGCGGGAACGGGTTTGTTTTCCTGGTTTTCTTGAGCTTGTTCGGCTTGATTTTGAGACTCTTCAGCCACGGCTTTCCTCCTGCTTGACGGTAGATTGAAGAGCGGGGGGAACGGGCATTCCCATCGCTTCGGTGAGTTCCTTCGGCGGCGTGTGACGCGCTTGAGAGCGCATATATTCACCCGTGAGGATCGGATCGACCGATTTCATCTTATGAGAAATCGTATGATAGCGGTGGGTTTGTTGGTTCTGACCCCGTTCGATTAACGACTCGTTAGCGACTTTTTTCCGCAGTTTGACGATCGCATCGAAAATGGCTTCTGGACGCGGGGGACATCCGGGGATGTAAACATCGACGGGGATGAGTTTGTCAACGCCACGCACCGCACTCGGGGAATCGACGCTGAACATTCCACCGGTGATGGTGCAAGCTCCCATTGCGATGACGTATTTCGGTTCGGGCATCTGTTCGTACAGACGCACGACAGCCGGTGCCATTTTCATAGTGATGGTGCCGGCGGTGATGATTAAGTCCGCTTGTCGCGGGCTGTTGCGCGGGACTAAGCCGAAGCGATCGAAGTCGAATCGAGAGCCGATCAGTGCGGCAAACTCGATGAAACAGCACGCCGTCCCGTACATCATCGGCCAGAGACTCGACAGACGCGCCCAGTTGTAGAGATCGTCTACCGTCGTCAAAACGATGTTTTCCGAGAGTTCTTGCGTCACTTGCGGACGCTCGGGAGGGTTAAAAAGTGTTTGCGCTGATGAATTTGTTAGATTTGCGTTGTCGCTCATGACCATTCCAATGCTCCTTTACGCCAGGCGTAAACTAAGGCAATCACTAGGATCGCGATAAAAATCAGCGCTTCGATAAACGCCAAGAGTCCCAGTCGGTGAAATGCCACCGCCCAGGGATACAGAAAGACTGTTTCCACATCGAAGACGACGAAGACCAGCGCGAACATATAGTAGCGAATGTTGAACTGAATCCACGCCCCGCCGATGGGTTCCATGCCGGACTCGTAAGTGGTGTTGCGCTCTAAACCCAAGCTTTTGGGTCGGACTAGCTTCGAGACGGTCAAGGCCAGAACTGGCACGAGACCGCAGATAATCAGGAAGCCTAGGAAATACTCGTAACCGCTGAGAACAAACACAGGTGCTAACGTCTTTACTTATATTTACACTCATGATAATCGAGGGATCGCGAGATCTCAAGGAACGTTAAGGGCGCAAGCGCAAACCTACCCGTTGCGATCGCCCTTGGATTCTCAGCTTCGCCAATCCTCGATCGGTTCTCAGTTTAAGGCAACGAGGGCCTGGGTAGATAGAGGCGATCGAATGCGATGGCTTATCCGTTCGATAAAAAATCGCAGTCTCCGATTCTTACACCGAGAATCGTGGGACTTAAAAGTGCTGTAGCAAACCCCCGAAGGAATTTTGGGCGTTCGAGCTAAAACTCACTTGGGAAATCGGATCGGGTATATCCACGGACGCTAGGGGCGTCTAAAAGTCTCTAATATAGACCAAACAGGGTAAAGTTTTAGACAAATCGCACGACAGATGGAGAACCTGGGGACTCACACTTCAATTCTCTTGTTAGCGCATTTGCTGCGAGTCCATCATGACGGTCATACCTCGCACTCGCGGTTTTTGGAAGAGGTTTCCGAGACGCTTCAGGGGGATGTTGGGATGCAACTGAACCTCTATAAGGTATTTGTCGCTCCCGACACTCCAGGTTTGACGCTGAACGAGGTAGCCCGTCAGCTTCCTGAGAGCGATCGCGAAAATTGGATAGTGCAGGCAATCGCGATCGCGCACCACTTTCAAGACAATCCCGCGACACTGGAAGTGTTCTCAACGCAAATCGGATCGCTGTTTTATCTGGCCTCGCTCTGGGAGTGGCCGCCGCAACGCTTGCCCCAACTTCTGGCACAGTGGCCAACTCGGATGCAAAGCCTAGAAGTGTTATCTCAGCAAAACACTCCCTTGGCGCGATCGCTGCGGGACTATCTCGCCCCCACGACATCGGATATCCCTGAAGCAAATCCTTCTTCCGATAGGAGTTCTGAGGCGATTTCAGACGAGAAAGGCAAAGGTGAGATCGATCGCGATGCAACGTCTTCTTCTCCCAACCGTCAATCTCCTCCGCCAGAGGCGAGACGGGAAGACACGCAAACGCCGCTTTTGGAAGACCCCCGTTATGCCGAAGCGATCGCCTCGAGCGATACACTGGCCAATGTTGATTACGAGTGCGCCCATCGCGTTGTCTCTTCAGCGATCGCGCAATTCAACAAGCTTAAATCGTCCTTTACGCATCGACGCCGTGCTCTTCCCTCTCGTTCTCAGTCAAAAGCCCAAAATGCGGCTTTGGAACCCCTCGAAGAACTTTATGGATGGGTTCGCCAAGTTGCTGAGATCTATCTAACGACGTTGCAAGATACTTTAGAAGCAAAACAGCGATCGCTCGGTCATTTCACCATCGCCATTATGGGACGAACTAAAGCCGGAAAAAGCACGCTATTCGCTACTTTACTCGATCGAGATTATGACGGAATTGGCGATGGACAACAACGCAAAACTCGTCAAAATCGACGCTACGATTTAAGCAACAATCTTCGCTTAATCGATACACCTGGCATCGCTGCTGTGGGCGGAGAATTGGACGAGATTGAAGCGTCAAAAGCGGTTGAAGAAGCAAATTTGATATGCTACATCGTGACCAGCGATAGCATTCAGGAATCCGAATTCGAGTTTCTCAAAAAATTAAAAAATAAAACAAAACCTCTCTTGATTTTACTCAACGTTCAGTACAATCTGCAAAATGAAAAGCGTTTAAATATTTTTATAAAAAATCCTCAAAAGAGAATGTCCAACGAAGAAATCGAAGGGCATAAAACACGAATTACTGAGTATGCAGATCGGCATTATACCGGAGAGCTAATCGAGGTTTTACCTGTCATGCTCTTAGCCGCGCAGTTATCGCGACAAAAAGAGAATGCTGAGTTATGCGATCGCCTGTATCGTGCGAGCCAAATCCGAGATTTTCTCGAGTGGATTGAAAATAAAATTATCAATGAAAGTGCGTTGCTGATTTCACAAACTTTGTTGGGTGAAACAGCGACATCTCTTAAGGCGTTCGATCGAGACATTTCAAAAAGACATAACAATCTCAAAGAAGAACGAAAGAAAATCAATCGTAAATATCAAGAACTTCAGGTGAAAATCGAAAAAATACGCAAAAAGACAATCCAAAATTTTGAAATTGAAATTTTAGATATGTTTCAAACGGTTATCAATCAAATACCTGAGTTCGCCAGAAGGAATTGGGAAAAGGACAAAAAATCACAAGAAAACGCCTGGGAGCATTTTCTGAAGTCAGACGTAAAACTTAGAGAGAAACTCAAAAATATTACAGAGTCCCTTGAGAGTCAATACAAACGCGAAATCCAAAATGCAATTGAAGAAATTATATATGATTTAAAATTCTTTACTGGTTTTGGAGATTCGGGATTTAGATTTGAAGGTGTTGGGGTAGGATTTGACTTTCAGTTTGCCTTTAAAGCAGGTGCGGCATTGCTAGGAATTGCGGGAGTAGTTGCGGCAATTGTGGGAGGTGGATTATTCCCTCCTATACTAGCAGGGGGTGCGATCGTCGCTGGAATTTTAGGGAGTTTATCCAAAAGTAAAGCGCAGCGTCAGCGTGAAGCTTGTCAAAAAATAGAAAGCGAGTTAAAAGCTAGTCTTCAAGCTCATCAGAAGAAGATACTCCGAGACTATCAAAAAACATTCGATAAAGAACACGAAAAAATTGTATCTCTAGTTAGGGATTACTTTGAACAGACTATTTCAGAACTGGATTCAGTTCTACAAGCACTTGAAGAGACAGAAGAAAAACTGAAAAATGCACAGAATCAATTAACAGGATTTTTCGCGCTGAGGGTTGTAGACTACTGTTACGATCGACAAGGAGAGTTAACAGAATCTCGACTCAGTAAAACCATTTACCATGTTCGCCGTAAGCCAGGAGAATATTTTGAAATACAGCTAACTAAGTCACAACCTCCTGTCTCGCAAATCAAACGAAATTGCAGTCATATTCTTGGCGAAAATGTAATAATTTCTCGATAATTGATTCACTCAAACAAACGGAATCATGATTGAAAAAATTAACTTCACGAAAATTCACGATGAATTCGATCGCGCTTTGGAAATGTTCGACAACATTCTTGAAAAGAGCGATCGCGACGAAGCCGAAGAATACCGCCACAAACTGAAACGTGAATCCGAAGCCATTCGGGAAAATCCCTTACTGAAAGTTGCCTTTATCGGACAATACAGTTCTGGAAAATCTACGATTATCTCAGCGTTGACGGGAAACCGAAATATAAAAATTGGGGCGGACATTACCACCGACAAAGCCACCCCTTACGACTGGAACGGCATTAAAATCGTCGATACGCCGGGAATTGGCACCGAACGAAAAGACCACGATGAAGTCACGTATCGAGAAATCGAGCAGTCCGATTTACTCGTCTTTTGTACGACGCATATGTTGCTTGATAAGTGTATTGTCGAGCATTTTACAAAACTAGCATACGAGAAACGCTACAGCCATAAAATGATGCTGGTGTTTAACAAACTTTCATCAGAAGCGGGAGATGATGATGTTAAAATTGCCAACTATCGCGCCAGCATGACTCAAGCACTATCGCCCCATAGCTTAGACGATTTTCCGGTATGTTTTTTTGACGCGAAAGATTATTGCGAAGGTGTGGATGAAGACGAAGAAGATTTAATCGAATTGAGTCGATTCACTGAGTTTATTCAGGCGCTCGATCGATTCGTTCGCGAACGCGATAAACTGGCTCAACTCGATACCCCGATTCGGCGGGTTTTAGGCTATGTTGACGAAGTAGAAATTTGGTTTTCTGAAGGAACGGTACAGGATAAGAATTTTCTGGAAACTTTGAATCGATTGGCTAAGACAGTTCATCAAAAACGAAACGAATTTCGGATAAAACTCAAGAAAGTTATACTCGACGCAACCTCAGAAATTCGGACGATAGGAAACCAACTTGCCAACGATTTAACGGAATTTAAGAACGAGCAAGAATTTAAAGATCGCCAAAAAGAAATCGAACGCAAAATCGAGGAAATCTGGGATCAAACTGAGAAGGTTTTTCAAGAATTAATTGAAAGCGCGATCGAAAGTTTACAAGAAGAAGTCAAACAGGTTTTAAACAGCGATTTGGTTCAAAGCTTTATCGCTATGCTGAACGCAGAATCTGAATTCAAGGCTCAGTATGTAGAAGAGGGGTTTAATTTTAACGATTTGTCTCAACAAGTCAAGTTTTTTGAAGATATCGCTGGTCAAGTTGGCTTAGAAATCGTTCAGAATGCAACGCGGCAAGCATTTAAATTATCAGGTGGAGGCGGTGCGGCATTGAGAAGCATCGATGTAGTTGGAAGTAATTTACATAAAGGTGTCTTGGCGGTTGGTAAATTTGTCGGTTTTAAATTTCGTCCCTGGCAGGCGGTTGGAATTGCGAAAAATATCGGAAATGTTGCCCGCTTTGCCGGGCCAGCTTTGGTGATTGTCGGAGCAGGGTTTGAAGCATGGGAGTTAGCGGAGCAGCAAAAAAAGGCGAAACAATTACGACAAGCACAAGGTGGAATCGATCGCGAATTCGCTGGAATTGCCCGGAAAGTCGAGCAGCAACTCAAAGAACAGCAACAGACATTTGAAGACGAGACTTACGATTACATCGAGATGCAAATTCAATCGAACCGGACTCAATTCCAGAATCGCCAAGTCTCCAACAGCCAGCAGGCGCAAAAACTGGCGGAAGTCCGAAAAAAACTCGAACACCTACTTCTATCTCTCAAAACTTAATCGGAACAGGGTTTCTCCTCAAATCCCCGGTTGTCGCGAAGCTGCACGTGACACGATCGCAAAATTGCCCCACTTCCGTCGCCGCGATTGTTGACAACGAGATTATTGCGTCCTCCAGCTTTAGCAGAGACGGTAATACTTCCACCAACGCGATTGTTTTCGACTCGGACGTTTTCCATCGAATGGGGGCGATCGTTCGTGTCGGCGACGACGTATACCGCTGAAGTGTCTGCATAAGCAGGCGGTTCGATGTCATTGTCGGCGATCGCCACGTTGCGAATATCCCCCACTTTATACAATCCGATATAAGCGTTACCGCGATTGGCGCGAATTGTCGCCCCGTTGACGGTCGTTCCGCCACAACAGGCTTGAATCAAAATTCCTTCCCCATCCACGCTGAGATAGTTGGTACTTCCCAAACGGTGACGGTACACCTCGAAGTCGTTCCCGATAACCTCAACGTTCCACCCCGACCAGTCGATCCCCCGATTTTCTAGGGTATTCGCCCCGCGCGGTTCTCGCAATCCCGTCGCGTCCGTCCACCATTGTTTGTTGCGATCGTCGCGAATTACGTTGTCGCGAACGATTAACCCGTCTCCGGCGGCGTGAATGGCGACGCGCATGGTGTGATACACCCAGTTGTCGCGAATTGTAACGCCTTTGCGAAACAGTTCGGGGGCAGTTTCTGGGGTTTCTGACGGCTCGAAGCGTCCCGATCGATTGACGATGATTCCGTAGTGATTCCCGTAATGAAACGGGACTTTACTGCCGTCATTGTAGGTGATGACTTCGGTGCGATCGAGGGATTTTACGGTATATCCTGGCTGGTCGAAATTGTCGGTAATCGAATCGTTAACGCGGTTGTTTGCCACTAAAACGTTTTCGCGAGCGTCGATGTCAATATTTGCCGCGAAGCGATAACTGTAACGAAACCACGGTTTTTGAAACGAGCGATCGGGAACGTTCGGATCGGGTTCGGCGACGTTGTTACTGCGAATGCCAAAGACGACGATATTTCGAGATTCGGTAATTTTGGGATTGCCCGAAAATTTGATTCCCGCGCGATCAATATCCAGATCGACCAACCCGATTTTACTATCACGATTTGCGTCTTTTGTCAATATCTGTTTGAACGCCGTCTCGTTGGGCGTGCCGTTTCCCGAAAATCGAGGTTCGTATTTCGGAAATTCTAAACGCGTCGGCGGTCGAAACTCCGAGGATTTCGCATCTGTCACTGCTGGCGTCGCCCCTCGCAGCACCACACCGTCTGCTAACTCCAAATTCTCCGAAAAACGATAGGTTCCAGCCGGGAAGTACACCACGCCACCGCCGTTGTTTGACGCGGTATCTCGAGCCACTCGAAACCGCTCGTCGAGGCTGTTTCCGGGGAAATCTTCGATGTTGTAAACGCACTGCCAGCGAATCTCGTTCGTCCAAGGATAGGCAGAATTTCCGTAGGCGGCGGCGATGGGGTTCTCGGTTTCGCCGGGGGTGGAAGTTCCGCAATTGTTAACGAAACGAGGGAGAGACACGGGCGTTGAGGCTTCGGTGTTCGGCGATCGCATCGAAACGGCTTCGCTACCGGGATAGGTTCGGTATAGCAGGTAAATTCCGAGGACGAACGCTAGAGACAACAGTGCGATCGCCACGTATTTCCATTTGCGAGGAAAGTTCACAACCAGCCTCCATCAGAATAGGAAACAGGGTTTAAGCGCCCACACCTTCTTCGATCGCATCGAGTTCTGGCACGGCCTCTTCCGACGGCGGTAAACTCGTCTCCGCATCGTCGCCACCGTCACCCGAAGCACTACTCGAGGGTAGCCAGTTCAGAAACGGTAACGGCAGTAACGTACTCAAGTTCGTGATGATTACCAACAGCCAGAGATTGTCAAAATTGCTTTCGGTGATGTTCATCCAGTGCATCAACATCGCACCGAACTCGTAAGACACCATCCCCGCAATGTTCGACACCGACATCAACAGGGCGAACAACGTCGCTTCGACACCACTCGGACACAACCGCGCTGCCAAGACTAACACGGGCATAAACGCAATTTGTCCCATCACCGTTAACACGAGACTGTCGCCGAGACTGAACCAGCGATCGTCGATACCGATCGCGCGGTTGGCGTGGGTAACGAGGAGTAACGCCGTCATGCCCAACACTGCCGAGAGTACCGTAGACCAGGCGAAAATGGTGCGGAAGGGAACGGATTTAAAGAACCGCTGAAACAGCCAAATTCCCACCAGCGAGGCAATACTCGTCACCAAACGGACTCGTCCGAGAAATTCCGGTTGAAAGTTCAGTTCGTTGGTGGTGAAGTAGAAAAAGGCAGCGTCGGCGGTTGGCGTCGCTTGCCACAGAAATAGAAACGCCGTCGGAAGCCAAATCGCTTTCTGTGTCACGGCGTTTTTCAGTTGTCCGACTTGCGTTTTAACGCTGTCGAAGTGGATGCGATCGCGCGTCGGTTCTTCAGCAATCAGCCACGCCACACAGGAGACGATCAGCGGAAACGTCGCCGTAATCGAGAACATGGTGCGCGTACTGAAGATTTCCAGCAGCGAACCGCTGAGATAAGCGGTAATCAATCCCCCCAACGCCGACGCTCCCCAACTCACCGATTGCAGGGAACCCGCGTCGCTTTGGGACTCTTTTCTCGCTCGTTCGACTACGAGGGAATCGACGATGACATCGCTCACCGCCACGGAAAGCGAACCGAGAGAAATGGCGGCGATCGCCTGCCAAGGGCGCGTCACCACCGTAGCCAGCGTCAGCCAGGAAAACGCCCCCAGAAACCCCGAGAGAATCAAATACGGACGGCGACGGTAGCCGAAAATGGGCAATCCATCGGAGATGAAGCCAAACAGCGGTTTAATCGTCCAAGGGAGGGCGACAATCCCCAACAGGGCAGAGGTTTCTGCCGGACTGAGGCCGAGATCGTCTTTGAGGAAAAAGCTGACGGCGAGACGGGCTAACCCTAGAATTCCCTGGACGAAGTACACCAGGAGAATCGCGAAGAGTTCGGGCGTCGGTTCGTTGCCGAACAAGACTTTTTCTTTGAGCGTGTCTTTAATGCGATCGATACCGGATTGAGAAACGAGCATTGATTAACAAAACTTCAAATTATCCGTTGCTTTATCTTAACGAGTCTGCCAAAAGACGATGAGAGAGGAGATCCGAACCGTCGTCAAATCGTTACAAGGATTGGCATTACAGCAAATTGGCTAAGTCGGCGATCGAATCGAGGACGCGATCGGGACGCACGGGGGCTTCCTGCGCCAGTTCGGGGCGGTATTTGCCAGTTTTCACCAAAACCCCCATCAGTCCGGCTTTTTGCGCTCCGCCGACATCAGAATAAATATCGTCGCCGACGAGGGCGACGTTGTAAGGCGATCGGTTCAAATCGCTTAAGGCTAATTTAAAGAACGACGCCGACGGCTTGCCGATGACGGTGGCAGTTTTTCCACTGGCGTACTCCAATCCGGTGACGAACGCCCCGATATCGAGTTGCAGTCCTCGTTCCCCTTCGCAGTAGCGACCTTTGTGGAGGGCGACGAGTTCCGCACCCCGGACTAACATTCCAAACAGGTCGTTCATGAGATTGTAATCCCAGCGATCGCCGATATCGCCGATGACGATAACGTCCGGTTCGGTGTCGGATTGTTGGAATTCGGAAAACTCCCGTTTGGCGTCGTCCGACAGCAACAGGTGACATTTGGGATCGTCCATCTGTCGCAGGTGCAGAACGGCGGCGTAGGGGGCGCTGATGATGTCCTTTTTCTCGATAGGAAGTCCCAAATTTAGAAGTTTTTGGTGAAAGGTATCGATGGACTGGGTCGTCGTGTTGGTAATGTAGCGACAGGGAATCTCTCGGAGTTTCAAGGTTTTGATGGTGTCAACGGCTCCGTCAATGAGGCGGTTTCCGACGTAAAACACGCCGTTGAGGTCGAGGAGAAAAGCATCGATACCGGGGAAGGCGTCAGTCATGGTTTTGAAATTCGATCGAATTGGCGAGGGACGATAGAACGCCGCGACGAACTCTCCGTTTCGTCTAGGCGATCGCCAGTGTACGATCGATCTCGTTCAGCGAGACTCCAAATTTAAGGCATTGCGAAACATCCTCGCCGCTTCCAATCGAGAAGTCTGAGCCATCAAGACGCAGCGAGTCAGCAACTCAATATCGAGAGTTGCCAGTTCGGGAATTTCGCTACGGTTAATTTTGGCGTAACCCGCATCGCGCAGACGGTAGAGGCCGAATAAGCCGTCTTGCCAAAACCACACTTCCGGAACGCCTAAAACTCGATATCGCTGGAGTTTTTGGAGTCCGCCACTGGAAAACACCACTTCCACAACCAAATCGGGGACGGGTTTGGAGGAGCCAAAACAGTAGGGAGCATCTAGTTTAAGTAATGAGTAAAAATACTTAAGCCAACTCGCGATTGAGATAAGCACAGCGTAAACGCAACA
>NZ_KB235959.1:241968-257018 GCF_000332355.1 Baaleninema simplex PCC 7105 | reverse complement strand
AGCCCCCGACACGATGGAGGTTCTCCACCTCTGTGATACCAGTCGAGGATTTCCTGGCGTTGGGATTCCTTGAGGCAATCACGAGCCAAATTCCAGACACCGGGATGACCGTCGGCCACGACACTCACCGACTCAGCCCTTGGCTGTTGGCGTACCCAGTCGGCCAATTGAGCGTTGTCTTGAAAGACGGCGGCACAAACCTGTCCGTGTAGAGCAATGGCTTTGTAGTCGCGCCAGAGACTTTCTTGTCCTTTAGGGGTGCGTAGTCGCACCTTGCCACCATCAACACTCATTTCCCTCACCGAGTCTTGGCTTTGGCTCAATGACAGTGCGTTTTGGCGGGCTTGGCGATGCTGAGTGCCGTGAGAAACCTTGACCCCAGTCAGGACTTCGATATCGACTTCAGCGTTAGCGAAGGATTCGTTGGCACAAAGGAGCAACGAACAACGTTCTAGATGAGGACTCACTCGTGTGCGGGGCTTAACCTTTAAGCGTTTGGCTTGATTACTGGTTAGGGAGACTTCTCCAATACAGCTCCTAATTTTTCGTTCTCGTCCGCTACGAGTCTGGCTGCTTTGGGCAAAAAAAATAGGGCCAGTTCCGGGCCAAGGGTTTCGAGCCAGTGGTCGCGCAGGCTCAGCTCGATGCTCTCGAAGTCTTGGACTTTCTCTTTAGGGGTATTTTGGTACAGGATGTGGGCGATGGTTTCGGCGGCTTGTTTGAGTTGTTGACGTTCTTCTGGGGTCATCGACGACTGGGGAATGCTTTACCCTCTATTCTCCCAGACCGGTCAATGCGTATTTATACTCATTGCCTTAACTAGATGCTCCCCTACTCAGTAGATGACCACTCTAACCCGAAAATTATAGCTTTTTGTGATAACTTTAATTTTTTTTATTATTTTTATTTATACTAAAATAACCCTGCCGGAGATTTGGACACTTAAACAAGAGGAAGGGCATTTTTTATAACAGATGCCTGAACCTCTTGTATGATCTAAGGCTATAAGTATTCCCGAGAAGACCATGGCGAGAACGGCTAATCCTCGCAGACTATCCAGGGCGAGCGATCGTTGGGTCACAGTGGTCGCGGGTGAAGCTCGTCCCCTATTATGGGCTAAGATAGGAGGGAAAGAATGGTGTTTGGTGGGAAGTGCCTGGCCTCGTCAGTAAGGGCAAAACATTTTTCGCCCCTACTCCTGCTTATGAATGATAACGGTTTAAGTTATGCCAGTATCCTCAGAGACGGTTCGCTGGACGATCGCCGATTTAGAGTTATTTGATGACCCGAATAACTCCTATGAAATCGTAGATGGACAACTGATTGTGACTCGCGCCCCTCATTGGCAGCACCAAGAAATTAGTGGTAATGTCTATATGGTCTTAAAAGCCTGGTCGCGTCAAACGGGATTGGGACGAACGGCGATCGCTCCAGGGATTATTTTTTCAGATATCAACAGTGTCATCCCCGATGTGGCTTGGGTGAGTCAGCAACGACTGGATGCGTGTTTAGATGAGTCTGGCCATCTAACCGCCGCCCCGGATTTGGTGGTGGAAGTCTTGTCGAACTCCCAACGCGATCGCCAACGGGATTACGAACTCAAACTCAAACTCTATTCATCGGAAGGGGTTTTAGAGTATTGGATTCTGGATCGACACAAGCAGGAATTGAAAGTCTATCGCCGGGATGGTTCTCGGTTAAGCCTCTCAGAAACTCTATTTTCTAGGGATTCCCTCACCAGTCCGATTCTACCGGGATTTTCTTGTGTTGTATCGGATTTGTTTGATTAGAGGTTTGCGAAGGGTGCGTTCTGGCTTTTGTAGGGGCGAAAAATTTTTCGCCCCTACAAAAGAAATACCGGGTCAAGAGATCGATCGTAATAAGAATGGTGCGTTCCGGCAAGTTGTCCAGGAGGGGTAAAGGTTTAAACGGATTGCAAGCCGGAACACACCCTACTGGCTATTCTCTATCGTATCGCGGGTGTTGGTGCGGAATCTTCACGGTTGCTGTCCTGACGACTAGCGACAGTATTCGAGTCGGTTCGTAAGGCTGGCAAACTCGTTTTTTTCTGACTCGTTGTCTTCTAAGATAATTTTCGAGCCGATCCGTCCGATCGCAGACGGTAAGTGACCGCGAGGTGCGTTCGTTCTGAAGGTAAGACGATCGATCGCTCGAGCGTTTTGCCAACCAACTTCTTCTAAAAACGCTTGACGAACGCGCTCGTCTGCATTGGCAGATCCCCCCACGTTTTGCCAAATTTGACTTTGGACGCTGAAGCCAAACCGACTCTCTCCCGACACAATTTCTCGACTGTATTCACCCCAGAGGCGATCGAGCGTCAGCAAATCGGTGCAAGGAAACGTATCGATACTTTGTCTGTCGAGAAAACCGGCTTGGGTGCGATCGGAAATCTCGAACGCCAGACGCGCTGTTTCGTCGTCGGCTTTACGCCAACGTCGTTCTTTCAACGCCTCGTGTAACCGATCGTAGTTCTTACCGCGCTCCGATTGTCGTCCGACTTGCGCCCAAATTTGCTGTCGTGAGGGCCAGTTCGGATCGACTCCCGCCCAAAGTTCTAAAATGACAACGCGATCGCCGTTTTTGACCGTACCGGTAATGTCGGGATTTAAGAGATATTCCGAACCTTGAGGCGGAGTGCTGCGAATGTTACTCGTTTGCTCCACTCGGACGGTGACAGTTCGTCCCGTTTCTGGAATCTGAGGAGGTTCGATCGCGATCGGGGTTTGTCGTTCCTGTTCTAGTAATGGCGTTCCAGGATCTATCGGGGTTGACGTACCTTCGATCGCACCGAGGCGAATCCATCCCAATGGTTGCACGAGAGAGTCGAGTTCGGGTTCTTGACGTTCGATATCCTCGGGAGAAGGTGGGGAATCTCGGAATTGCCACCATGCAACGGGAACCCCAAACAGTAACACGAGAACAGCCACCACCCATCGACGACGAACGAAACGGCGATCGCGCTTGACATCGGGTTCTCGAGGGGGTTCGTCGTGCGGCTTCTCGGGTATTTCTGGCTCGATGGCTGGCTTTTCCGAGACCTTCGGTGTCAGGCGTCCTTCAATGGCCGCCACGTCTTCGGCCCGCAAACCCAGAACGTCGCGCAATCGGCTTAATTCCTGTCGCGTCACCTCACTTAACGGGAATTCGTTCTGTACGGTTTTCTCGAACGCTCGCTCGTAATGGGCGAGATTCTCTTGATATTTGCGATAGGGTTCTAAAACCTCTGCTTCGATTTGTCGAGCGACTTCAGAATCGAGCTGTAACTGTTCCCGTAACGCATCTAAAGCGAGGCGAGCGACCTCAGAAATTTGACCGTCGCGGACGAACCGATCGACTTCTTGACGGTATCGTAACTCGGGATCCTGTTGGGCTGCGTTGGCGACGATAATGCGAAACCCTTCTTCAACGGCGAAAATTTTGGGTTTCATGGCCGGTGCGGCTTCGCGAACTTTTTGTCTGGCGTAATCGTGTAGCTCGTCAATGGAAATTTTGCCGTCTGCGTCTAAGTCCGCCGCTCCCGTGCGAATGCCTTCTACTAAGTAGCGCGTGTAAACTGATAACGCTTCGTTTTCTTGCTCGAACGAATATTGAATAGCTGTCGATGAAGTGAGGACGGCTCGCCCTTCTCCGCCGAGTTGCGATCGCACGTCCACGGTGCGATCGTCTTTTGCGGTCATTCCTTCTGCAAACGCACCGCTAAAACAACAGTCGAGCATGACGATCTGACGTTTGCAACGACTGCCGCTCATCATATCCTGTACGAAATTGGCAGGAACGGCGGTGGATTTGAGCAATTCTCCACTTTGACTCTTTTTGGTGATTCGGGTGGCAAAATAGAGGCGACCGCTTTCGTCTTTGATACCGTGTCCCGAGAAAAAGAGTAATGCAAGATCGCCTTTTTGACAGTTGGAAAATAAAAGCTCGATTTCCTGTTCCATCTGCTGGCGATCGGGATCGAGTAATGTTTTGACGCGATCGAATCCTCCGAGTTCGCGATTTTCTAGCACCGCTTTCATGGCATTGACATCTGCGATCGCGCCGGGAAGGGGAGTTAGTCCGGCAGCGTACTGACTCACGCCGATGAGTAGGGCTGTTTTTGTCATTTTACTTAGGGTTTTCTGAAAAAGTATTCAAGTTAAAGTGTGGGAAGGGAACAGGGAACAGGGAACAGGGGATCGGAAGCTGAGGAATGCGTGCGACTCGCGATTGACTTTCTCTCGAATTTTTAATTTCATTATAGACAAAAACTCGGAACCTTTTAGGGAGCAATTCCCTTAACATCCTTTTTTATAAAAGTTTCTGCTTTATTCAGCATACTCTACTTAAATTTTTTGTTTTTATAGCCGTCCCAAATGAGTTGTCAAAAATTAAAACACCCAAAAAAAACGATTCCCCGTTCCCCGTTCTCGATTTTGTTACATAACCGATCTAGGGTTGCTATATAAGTATTCAAATGTATTGCAATTTGTTCGAGCTTACGCTTTCGCCCATTGCATAGCTTGTTGGATCGCAAATTCGAGTTCTTCTCGGCTGCTGGCAGATACTTCGAGAACTTTGCCTTCTACTTCAACTTTCAGATCGATCGTTTTTCCAGACAGGCGATCGCCTAAAAATCTAAACAATGCTTCAACATTTTCTCGAGTTACTTCTGCGGTCAGCAAGCCAATTAAAAAGCCGCCAAAAGCTTTGTTCCTTTGAGGGGGGTTCGGATCGAGAACGCGATCGACTCGCTCGACCTCATCGAGTTTCTTCAAGCTATTGAAAAGCCGTTGAGTTTCCATTTCTTTTTCGTCCTCGTCTAAATCGGTATCGACAAACGAAACCGTGATTTGAATTGAAGAGTTAGTTTCCATTTTTTTTAGAAATAACGAATAGATCGCTCGATTCTGTTATACCAAAACCTCATAGGAACTGTCTTCAAAACGAATCAAATCTTCAAATTTTGTAAGCCGATCGCATCGCAGTCAGTCGTTCCGAGACGATCGTGTCGGCGATCGCGCTTTAAATTCGCGAAAATAGGACATAATTGAAAACGATTTGCAGAAATTGGAGATCGAACCGGTGAGCGATACACCTAAAATTCTCGCGTTTGCAGGCAGTGCTAGAGATGGCTCCTTCAACAAAAAACTCGTGAAAATTGCGGCCTCGGGAGCCGAAGCCGCTGGAGCGAAAGTCACCTATCTCGACTTTCGAGAGTTGCCCCTTCCCCTTTACGACGAGGATTTAGAGGCAAAATCGGGCATTCCCGACAACGCGATGCAGTTGAAAGCGTTGATGAAGTCCCATCAGGGCTTTTTGATTTCCTGCCCCGAATACAACAGCTCGATTACCCCGCTGTTGAAAAATGCCATCGACTGGGCGTCTCGTTCCGAACCGGGAGAACCGCCGCTAGCGTTAACCTGTTTTCGCGGCAAAGCAGCGGCAATTATGAGCGTGTCTCCTGGCGGTTTTGGGGGAATGCGCGGACTCGTCCACGTGCGAGATATTCTCGGAAATATCGGCGTGTTGGTGTTGCCCGGCGAGAAGTCGATTTCCAACGCTTACGAGGCATTTGACGAGAGCGATCGCCTCAAAAACGAAAAACAGCAGGCAGCAGTGGAAGATTTAGGCAAGCAACTGGCGGAAGTGCTGGCTAAACTCTCGTAGTCTGTGCGATTTTTCCAGATTTTAGGCAAATACTCGGTAAGTCGATCGGACTTGCCGAGTTTTGAACGATTGAATTGTTTTTTTAAACAACTTAGGCGATCGCACCGCGAAAGACCTCTTGACAACTCGGGCAATTTTTGAGATTCTAAGAAAAATAATTGTAGGGTCGAACCTGAATATACGCTTGATTTTTTATTCAATACTTGTAATTCGACCTCAACAAAAATAAAAATCGCAACGATCGCCCCCAGGACTACAACTTCCCCATCACCTCAGACAGCAGAGCCGGAGGAAGTCGAGAAAAAGCTCGAGATTGCCCCTCAATGCCGCCAATGGCGTAACACTGACGAACCGAACGAGCGATCGCCTCGATAGCCGTTTTCGCCCGTTCGGGGCGATCGTGCCAGCCTTCTAACGCCTTGAGATGGTGGTGTAGCGCCGTTTCGAGATGTTGGAGAGCCTCGGCGCGATCGCACTGCAACGCTAGGCGATCGTGTGCCAACCCGAGATTGTTGTGCGTGGCGTTGGCGTCGAAGGTCAGGGAGTCTAAAGAGTCCGAGACCGCGATCGCCGTTTCGTAGGCTGCGATCGACTGTTCCAAATACGCCTTGGCCGTCGGCGGATCGGACTGCGTTTGTTGTGCCAAATGCCAGTACGCCGTTCCCAAATTGTTCTGCGTCGCCGCACAGCCAGCGGGGAAGCGATCGGGGGTGCGATAGCGTAACGCCTCCCGATACGCCGCCACCGCCAAATGCAAACATTCCGGGGCTTGCGCCTGTTGAGAGAGCGTCCAGTAGGCCGTCCCGATGTTGTTTTGCAACATGGCGTAATTGAGTTCGTCGCGATCGCTGGTGTAGTATTCCAACGCTGCCGCATAAGCGGCGATCGCTGCGTTGAGGTGTGTCGTCGCCTCGCCGTATTGCGCCAAACTCCAGTAAGCCGTACCCAAGTTGTTTTGCAGGGCGGCGTACTGTTGCGGGTCGGTCTCAGGATCGTGACAGTACAAAGCTGCTTCAAAGGCTGCGATCGCCCGTTTCCAATCTCGAGGCTGTTGGCGAACCCGCGCCAAATCCGCGTACACCGAACCGATATTGTGTTGCAGCGTCGCCCAAATCTGCGGTTGCCTTTTCATATCGAGGAGCGACAACCCCTCCCGATACGCCTCTAAACTTGCTTCGAGGTCGCGGAGTTTTACCTCGCGGGGTTGCGACTTCGAGAGCAGCCCCTGTAACGTTCCGATGTCGTTGAGAGCCGCCAGACAGCGCCCCCCATCTGCCTCGGGATCGAGTTGCCACAGTTGTACGGCGCGGCGGTAAAGTCGAACGGCGACGCGGGCGCACGCTTCCGAAGGCGAATCCCCCTCGAGTCGTTCGCGGTAGCGGTTTCCCAAGTGGTAATAGCGATCGGCCAGTTGAGACGGACTAGCACGGCGTTCGTGCAGTCGGTCGATATCGTGTAACAGTGCCACAGGGTCGATCGTCTCGAACTCGTGACGGGTAGCGAGAACCGAACGCACCAAGGCCGCATCGATCTGTTTCCAAACCGGAGGCGGCGGAATGCGTTTCGCTAACGTGCGTTTCGGCGACGGACGAGACGGGGGCGTCGTCGTCGGAACCGCCGAAGTAGACTGTCCGGTCGGTTCGCCGTGAAACTCGAATACCCCCGTGCAATGTTGCCAAAATTCCGGGGCGGACTGTTGGATGACGTGCAGCCAAGGACGAGAAATCCAAAAGATTAAACTGATATCGAGAGAAGCGATCGCGCCGGGCATTTCGCGCAGATGTTTGAGAAACGACCATTGACTGTTCGCCGACTGGCGCGTCAGTGCCGAAATCCCCAAGACTTGCACTCCCATTGGCTTACGATCGAGCGGCGTCGGCGCGTCTCGCGACGTGGGGAGAACGCGGCGAATTTGCACCAACGGTTCGGGGTGACTGATATCAAATTGCACGCTCAGCAGTCGGATTTGCGGACTGAGTTCGGCTTGCAGTCGAGCCGCCAGTGCGTTCGATCGCGCCGTATCGTCGCAGACGGCTAAAAACAACTGTCGGCGCAACCCCAACGCCAAGGCCAACTTGAGTCGTTGGTAAACCGGTTGGTTCGGGTCTGACGGTTCGGGGGTTGCAATACCCGAAGCCGCCAAATGGGTTGGCGTCGAGGCGGATGGCACGGACATAAGGCGCGATCGAAGCTGTGGAGGTCTATTCCTTTTTTCACGAATCCCGTTGATAGTCAGGAATTTACCGGGAGAAGGGGAGAGGGGGAGAGGGGGGAGAGGGGGAGAAGGGGAGAGGGGGAGAGGGGGAGAGGGGGAGAGGGGGAGAAGGGGAGAGGGGGAGAAGGGGAGAAGTTGGCGGTGCGTGACAGAGCGATCGGTCTCACGATTTACACCCGATTTTTTAAGTCACGCACCCTACAACGGGTGACTGTCAAAGTGACAGCCTTTCGCCTGTCACGGGAAATTCCGAAAGGTTGTGGGTTTTGGCTAAACTGAAAAAGTCTCGTTCCCATCGATACGAGTGACGGGGCGATCGCGTTTTCTACAGCGACGGAGCCGAAGATGGACTTAGAACGCCAAAACGATACGTTACTGCGCGAATTGGCGTTCGCGATCGAATCGGCGCAGGGACAGTTCAAATTGATGTTCGCCCGGTGCAATTACGACGCCTTGCGATCGCACCTCCTCGAAAAACTCACGAGTCTCGTCTCGGTGGAGGTCCTCGACTTGCGCCTGTCTCCCGACGCCTGTAGTCTGTTTCACGCCGTCAAAGCGACCGCCGCCACCCAGAAACCGGCGGTTCTCTCCGTTTGCGGCCTCGACGACATCGCCAATCGAGAGCGCCTGTTACAAGCGAACTCTACGGTGCGGGAAGAATTTCGCAAACGTTTTCCCTTCCCCATCGTGCTGTGGGCTAACGACGATCTCTTAGCGCAACTGGTGCGTCGCGTTCCCGACTTTGAAAGCTGGGGCATCACGTACGAATTTAGCTTATCCGCCCCGCAAATTCTCCATTGGATCGAAGCCCGTACCGAACGCGCCTTTCATACCGTTCTCAACGCTTCCTCGACTCACTTGCTAGCCGTCGCCAGCGGCTTCGACGACCGCGATCGCAAAGAGTTGCGATCGGCCTTGCAAACCTTACAACAACAGCGAGTGTCCCTCTCGCCGTCTCTGCGAGCGTCGGTACAGTTCCTCGTCGGACGCCACGCCTACGATCGCGATCGCCTCGAAACCGCCCGCCAATACTTCGATCGCAGCCTCGACTACTGGAACCGACAACCCGACGATCGCCCCGTTCTCGAAAAGCAGGCGGCGATCTCTCTGCACCTCGGACTCGTCCACCTGCGCTACTGCGACGCCACCGAAACCGACGAACGGTTGAGTTGCGCTAAAACCGCCCTGACCCAGAGTCTCGAGATCTTCGATCGCGCCGGACGAGAAGACTGCACCGCCGGCCCGATAACCCTCCTCGAAGAAGTCCTCGATCGCCTGCACCAGTGGGACGACTTACAAACCCTCGCCCATCGCGCCGTCAACCTGCATCAAACCTATGGCGACCCCATCCAACAGGCGATCGATTACGGATTTCTAGCCAAAATCTCCGCCATCGAACAGCGGTGGTATCGCGCGCACCTGTGGGTGGATAAAGCGATGGAGGTTCTCGCGCAACAAAAAGTCGCCGAAACCAAAGGCCCCGCACCGTACCGAGCCTTACTGACCCAACAGTTTCGCCTCGACCTCGTCACCATCCAAACCCACCTCAAGCTGCACGATCGCGCCCGAGACAACCTCGAATGCGCGCTGCAAGAGCTTCCCGACGCCTTGCGCGATCCCTCCCACCAACTCGACCCCCAACGCTACCTGCGATCGCTCGATATCCTGCAAACCAGCTACCGCCATCACCACCAGTATCTGGCTGCGTTTCACCTCAAACAACACCAGCGCTCGATCGAGCAACAGTACGGATTCCGCGCCTTCATCGGCGCCGGTCAACTCCGACCCCAACGTCAAGCCCTCAACCTGCGCCGCCCTCACAGCCCGAATCGCGAACGTATCGCCCCGGAAATTCTCGCCTCGCCACGACAGTTCGATATCGATCGCCTCATCGAACGCATCGCCCGTCCCGATCGCAAACTCATCGTTCTCTACGGCCCCTCGGGCGTCGGAAAAAGTTCCCTCGTCGATGCGGGGTTCGTTCCGGCGTTGCACCAATCCACCCTCGCCACCCGAGAAGTCCTTCCCGTGGTGCTGCGCGTTTACAGCAACTGGTGCGATCGCCTGGCTCGCCGACTCTACACCGCCCTCGTCCGCGCCAACGCCAAATCCCTCGCCGTCAAATTTCTCGCCCCCACCCTCGAGACGCACCTCGAGCAAATCCTCGACGCCCTCACCGCCGTCGTCGATCGCAACCGCATCGTGGTTTTAATTTTCGACCAGTTCGAGGAATTTTTTTTCGTTCGCACCCCCAGCCAGTACCGCCGCATCTTTTATGAATTTCTCGATCGCTGCTTCGATATCCCCTACGTCAAAGTGGTTCTTTCTCTGCGCGAAGACTACCTGCACCACCTTCTCGAATGCGATCGTCAAGTCGTTATCGACGCCCTCGACAACGACATCCTCAACAAAAATAACCGCTACTACCTCAGCAACTTTTCCCCCGACGACACCCGCCACCTGATTCGCCACCTCACCGAAACCCGACCTCACCTGGAACTCGAGGACGAACTCATCGACGAACTGGTGCGCGACTTATCTCGCGAAACCGGCGACGTGCGCCCCATCGAACTGCAAATCGTCGGCGCTAGTCTCCAACAGGACAATATCACCACCCTCGAAAAATACCGCCAGCTCGGAACCAACCCCAAACAAGAACTCGTCGAACGCTTCCTCGAGGACGCCGTGCGCGATTGCGGAGCCGAAAACGAAGACGCCGCCCGCCAACTCCTCTACCACCTGACTGACAAATACGGAAACCGCCCCATCAAATCCTACAGCGAACTGGTGCGGGACTTGAGCGGCAGTACCGACACCTTAGACTCGATGTTCAAGTCAGTGCTGGATTTAGTCCTCGAAATTTTCGTCAAATCCGGCTTAGTGTCCTTACTTCCCGAGGTTCCCGACAACCGCTACCAACTGGTTCACGACTACCTCGTTCCCTTCATCCGCCAACATCGAGAACGGGCCGACTCCCAAGCCGTAGCGGACTTGCGGGCGCAGAATCGAAAACTCAGCCGCGAAAAAGACATTCTCCAACAACTGACCTTAGCGCAGAAACGCCAGCGCAACAGCGACACCCGCCTCAAACGCTTTCTCGTGACCGGTGCGATCGCCTCGTTGTTCGGAACCCTCGTTCTCGGAATCTTCGCCAACGTCGCCCAGCGAGAACGCCGCAACGCCGCCCTCGCCGAAATCGAAGCCCGCAACGCCGCCGCCAGTCGCACCTCGACCCCCGATCGCTTCGCCGCGTTGTTACAAAGTCTCTACGCCGCCTCGAAAATCCAACAACTCGACCCGCCCCCGGATCTCTCGTTGCAAAGTCAGACGGTGCGGATCTTACAGCACAGTCTCGACACCACCCGCGAACGCAACCGCCTCGAAGGCCATCGCAACAGCGTCGTCGATGTCAGCTTCAGTGCGGACGGAACGTTTTTGGCCACCGCGAGCTGGGACAATACGGTACGGTTGTGGCATCGCGACGGCACGTTGATGGCGGTCCTCACGGGACACGAAAAACCCGTCACGAGCGTTAGCGTCAGTCCCGACGGAACCCTCGTCGTGTCGGGAAGTTCTGACGGAACGGCCAAACTCTGGCGTCGCGACGGAACCCTCGTAAAAACGCTAACGCCAGAAGCAATGGTGACGAGCGTGGCTTTTAGTCCCAACGGGGAGATGTTGGCCACCGCTAGCGACAATGGAACCGTGCAATTGTGGACGGTGGCGGGAGAGCTACTGCAACGTTGGACGGGTCATCAGGGGTTCGTGTTTGCGATGGCGTTCGATCGCGCGGGAACGACGCTGTGGACGGCGGGAGGCGATACGGTGGCGATCGCCTGGACGCTAGACGGGACGGAAGTGCGGCGACTCGACGGACATCAGGGGGAAGTCACGGGAATTTCCGTCGCCCCCGACGGAGCGATCGCCACCGTCAGCACGGACAAAACCCTCAAACTCTGGACTCCCGACGGACAACTCCAGCGATCGGCGACGGCGGACGCCTTGCTGTTCGACGTGAGTTTCAGCCCCGACGGAACGACGTTAGCGACGACTGGAGAAGACCGCACGGTGAAGCTGTGGCACCGCGACGGAACGCTCCGTCAAACGCTCACCGGACACCGAAATCGCGTGTGGGCGGTGAGTTTCAGCCCCGATGGAGAAACGTTAGCCACGGCGAGTACGGACACTACAGTACGCCTGTGGGATCGCGACCCAACCCGGCGATCGATCCTGTCGGGTCACTTAGATTCGGTGTGGGCGGTGAGTTTCAGCCCCACGGAAGACTTGTTAGCCACCGCCAGCGCCGACAAGACAGTGAAACTCTGGAACCTCGACGGAACGCCGAACCGAACTCTCAACGGCCATCAAAACCGGGTTCACAGTATCGCCTTCAGCCCGGACGGACGGATTTTAGCCACCGCCAGCGCCGACGGAACGGCTCGATTGTGGCGGTTAGGTCAAACTGACCCCGTTGCCATCTTAAACCACCCCGACAGTGTCAAAAGTGCCAGTTTCAGCCCGGACGGAACGTTTCTGGCCACGGCCGGTCTCGACGGTTCGGTGGTGGTGTGGCGGGTGTCGGACGGGGTGCGAGTCCGGACGATCGCCGCTCACGCCGAACAAGCCAACGCCGTGATGTGGAGTCCCGACGGACGAACGCTGCTCTCGGCCAGCGATGATAAAACGTTTGCGCTGTGGTCGTTCGAGGGGAAACTGCTGCGGCGCGTCGAAACGCCGAGTTCGGTGTATTGGGCGAGTTTCAGTCCCGACGGCGAGGCGATCGCCACGGCGAGCAAGGACAACACCGTCAAGCTCTGGAACCGCGACGGCCTCCACCTTCAAACGTTTGAGGGGAATACGGCGTTTGACGGCCATACCGCCCCGGTTAACTGGGTGAGTTTCAGTCCCGACGGGGAACTCTTGGCGTCGGTGGGGAACGATCGCACGGTGAAGCTTTGGCGACGCGACGGAACGCTCCTGGACGATTTTGAAGCGCACACCGACAGCGTTCTCAGCGTGAGTTTCCACCCGCACGGCCATCTGTTCGCAACCGCCAGTAAGGACGGAACGGCGAAACTCTGGCTGCTTCCGAAAGGTGACAATTTAGAGCGTCTGTTACAACAGGGGTGTAGTTGGGTTCGGGATTATTTGCAAACCAATCCTCGCCTGCTGGAGCGCGATCGCACCCTCTGCGATCGACGCTCGAGGTCTTGACAAAAATACAATTGTGTGTATTGCTCGAAAACCGCAGTTCGCGGAAAACAGTCTTCGCGGTTCGCGGTTCCCTGCTCGTTGAAAAAGAGGCAATATTAAGGGGTAAGAGTAGGAGGGGGTGACAGTCGGTCGCGACAGTGTCTCAGGCAACTGTTCGACGTGCGTCCTTCTCGGGTTCTATATCCATCACGGTGTGCGGGAACCATGAATTTACAATCGATGCAGAACTGGCTCGGGACGATAAGGTGTCGGCTTTTAGAAGCATGGCCACATTCGCCAAGGCAACCGACGCATCCCGACTATCAGCGGTGGCGCGATCGCTTCGTGCGGCGGCGTTTGATATTGGGCGCGGTACTCGTCTGCTGCGTGTATTTCACGTTTTTCGGTCTCGAGCTGTGGCATTTAGCCTTCGAGATCGAAAAATTTAACCGGGATTGGATAGTCGTACAGCTCGTCACGTTGGCAGCGACGGGATTGTGTTTCGGCTGGCTGCGATCGCGTTGGGGATACCAGCGACTCGGTTGGGTGTTCGTGGTGTTTTCCATCTCGATTACCCTCACGCCGTTGGTGCAGCGGATCTTCACCGGAATCCTCGCCCCGTCGTTGATGGTGTGGCCGCTGGTGTTTCTCGCTCAAGCGACGCTGATACCCGTCTATTGGCGACTGCACGCGATCGCTCAACTGATTCCGTTGGGGGTTTACCTCGGCGCCTCGACGCTGTTGGGAATTCCGACACAAATTCCGATTCCAGAACTGACTCAGGGCGGATTGATGCTCTATTTGGGGTGGACTTGTGCCATCTGCGATCTGTCGGTGTTGTTTTACGAGAAGATGCAGCGAGCTGAATTTACCGCTCGACGTCAGTTAGAGGAAGCTTACGATCGCCTCTCTGAAGAACAAGCGCGATCGGAAAAGCTACTGTTGAATATTTTGCCGCGCCCCATCGCCCAACGGCTCAAAGCACAAACGCGTCACTGCGCGATCGCCGATAGTTTTTCGGACGCTGGGGTGTTGTTTGCCGATATCGTCGGCTTCACGAAACTGTCGGGACAAATTTCTCCCCCGGAATTGGTCGAGTTACTCAACGAAATTTTTTCGCAGTTCGATCGCCTGGCGGATTCCTACGGATTAGAAAAGATTAAAACCATCGGCGACGCATACATGGCAGTGTCGGGATTGCCCGAACCTCGAGCGGATTTCGACGCGGCGATCGCCGATATGGCCTTGGAAATGAAACAGGCGTTGCGAGCCTTTAACCGGCGACATCCCCATCAGTTTCAAATGCGGATCGGTATCGCCATCGGCCCCGTCGTTGCAGGCGTCATCGGCTTGAAAAAGTTTATTTACGATCTCTGGGGCGATACGGTCAACCTCGCCAGTCGCATGGAATCTCACGGCGTTCCCGACTGTATTCAGGTGACAGAGACTACCTACGAACGTCTCAAAGATCGCTATGAGTTCGAGTCGCGGGGGGCGATCGACATTAAAGGGAAAGGTACGATGACGACGTACTTGTTGCTCGCCAAGCGCCCGTCGCAACCGCTAACGGCCGGCGTCACAGCCAGCCCCAACCCGAAAAAAAACGCCCAGGACTGAAATCCGGGCGTTGCCATCAGGGTGCATCTACTGTGTTTACTATAGCCATGAGGGGTATGACCCCGCAACCCACTTTACCAAAATTTTACAATTCTAAGCGTCGGGGTTGCTTGCTGCTGTCGGGTCACGTCAAATTGTCTCAGTCAAATCTATAGCGGTTAAATCGACTTCTATCGCTGCAAAATCGCTAATATCGCAGTTTTAGGTGTTTTGATAAACTAAATCTTAGAAAAATTTTGCAATTTTTCCCGATCGCGTTCCGAAATCATCCTTCATCCGTTTCCGATAAGCGGGGATTCAAGAAGTCTTCACCACATCCCCCCTTAGCCCCCTATCCCCCCTTCGCCCCCCTTTGAAA
>NZ_KB235959.1:236711-241868 GCF_000332355.1 Baaleninema simplex PCC 7105 | reverse complement strand
GTTGGGGGGATGGTTGGGGGGGATAGAGGGGCTTGTCGGGTTGGAAAAAAACAGTATTTGCCTTTCGGATTCCGTATCAAACGACTCGAGCTGTCTCGTTGACCCAGGGCTAGCCAGGATTGCCGTACGACCGGCGATAACGATCGCAGTTCATCAAGAGATGTAACAAAAAATTTACGCGATCGCGATGACGCTTACGCGAAAACATCGAACTCAAGGGCGATCGAAAGAAAAATTACCAAAAACACAAAACATTGAAATTATCAAATTCTTATTAAGTCTTTTATCGTTTTCGATCTCGGTCGGGATAGCTTGCGCTTCAATAAAACTAGAAACGCTGCCAACGGGCAGTCGGTCGATCTCCTGTGACGGCGTCGATTCGTCACAGACTATTGAGATTGTTTAATAATCGTAATTAATTATGAAACGTACCTCTCAGCTCGTTCGGCTACTGTGGGATTTCTATCGCGAAGACCTCGCCGAACTGAAACAGCTAAAAATTCTCCAGCACTGTAATGTCTTTCGTTTTTGGGGAATTTTGTATATCCGCTGTCAAACTCCCTCGACTGCCGAACTGGTCATAGCAGCCGAACCCCTCATCGAAATACCAATCCAGCAACTTCGACTGTCGAAAAAAATTAGAATTCTCATCGGGCGCAAACCGATCGCCACGTTCGAGGTAGGTGGAAATCGATCGAATGCAGAAGTTCGCGAGCGGTTGTAAAAATTTCGAGTTACCTTAGACTCGATCTAACGTGAAAAGTGACCCCGAATGTCTAACCCCTTTTCGTCTCGTGTGGCAACGTGGCTGTTCGAGGCCAGTGCGATCTCTGTTGTAGGGATCGCACTTAATATCGTACCGTCGGAGATCGCGATCGCCCGTCCCGTCGCGACTCCAGACGACACCACTGGCCTGTCCCAACTGTACGTCGGCGATCGCCCCATGATGACCACCTACGGTCGCGGTATTGCCAGTTCTCCCGCCGACACCGCCGAAATCCGCTTTTCCTTCGGCACCACCGATCCCATGTCCCCCGAGTTCGATCCCGAAAACGTCGAACCCCTCTCTGAAGGGATGTTACAGCCAGTCGCGAGCGCGATCGCAGCCCTGGGAATTCCCACTGACAACATCGAAGTCGAGATCGATCGCATCGATCCGCGTACCGTGTATCCCGGTCAACCGATGGGTAGCGTTATCGTGACCCTCGATAACCCGACTCTCGCCACCATCAACGCCGTGAAGGACGCCGCCGAAACCAGCGCCCTCGAAAACGGTTCGGTCTATCTCTATTCCTCCTACGATACCTGCTTCGTCGAAGACTTCCTACCCCTCGAAAACGAAGCTCGACTGTCCGCCGTCGCCGACGCTCGCGATCGCATTCAAGCCATGGCCGAGGCGGTCAATACCACCGTCGGAGAGATCCTCGCCACCATTGAAGTTCACAGCTACCGTCCCGTTTCGTCCGCCTGTGCGCCTCCCCCCGAAGACAGCGGACTCGGGTTCGATACGCCAGAAGTCGAAGTCGAACTCGGCGTGTTAGTGACCTTTGGCATGGGGAACCGATAGTCTGGGAGCGCGATCGCGGTTTTTTGCGATACTGGGTTTTTGCGATACTGTGAGTGCAAAACACGCCCGCGATCGTATGTCTGTTGACGATCTCAATATTCAGTGGTTTCGCCGTCGTTTGACTGCTTGGGGTCGAGAAAACTTGCGACAGTTTCCTTGGCGCGACACGCACGATCCCTATCGCATTTTGATTGCTGAATCGCTCTTGCAAAAAACGACGGTCGAAGCCGTTCTTCCTACGTACAACTCTTTTTTAACAATGGGAGCGGGAATTCCCCGATTCTACCGAAGGTGAATCGTGGGATGAAAGCGACTCTTCGACAAATCAGTTATAATCTTATCATCCAGGCATTTCGGCGATAATGTTCAAAGCGTACAAATATCGCATCTATCCAACCCACGAGCAACAAGTGACTTTAGCCAAAAGCTTTGGTTGCTGTCGTTGGTATTGGAATTATGCGTTAAATTTGTGCCAAGAGACTTATCGAACGACCGGAAAAGGTTTATCAAGGGGTTATCTTCAGGGATTATTGCCTGCTCTCAAAAAGGAATACCCTTGGCTCAAAGAAGATGTCTATTCCCAATGTTTGCAAGTCGTGGCGTTGAACTTATCAACCGCTTATCGAAACTTCTTTGAGAAACGGGCAAAATTCCCCCGATTCAAATCCAAGCATGGAAGGCAATCTATCAGTTATCCTCAAAATGTTAAGTTTGAGGGAACTTACATCAAACTGCCTAAAGTAGGGTTAGTGCATTGTCGTCAGCATCGAAGTTTTGAGGGAACAATCAAAACGGTCACCCTCTCCCAAAATCCAGATGGTAAATATTATGCTTCCGTTTTGGTAGAGAACCCAAAAGAACCTCCCCTTCTCTCAACTGAAGGAAAAGCCATTGGCATTGATTTAGGACTGACCGATTTTGCGATTACCAGTGAGGGGTCAAAATATAATAACCCCAAGCATTTTGATAAACACGCGCGAAACCTAAAAAGAAAACAGCAAAAACACGCTCGAAAAAGAAAAGGCAGCAAGAACCGTAATAAATCACGGGTAAAAGTTGCTAGGATTTACGCGAAAATAAGTCGCTGTCGTGAAGATTTTCTCCACAAGCTATCCCGTAAGATAGTGAACGAAAACCAAGTGATTGTGGTCGAGAATCTCAATGTTAAAGGTATGGTTCGCAATCCCAAACTCGCCAAGGCGATTAGTGATGTCGGTTGGGGAATGTTTTGTACGATGTTAAAGTACAAGGCTGAATCTGAAGGCAAAGTTTATCTAGAAGTCGATCAATTTTTTCCGTCTTCTAAAACCTGCCATGTATGTCTCAATCAAATCGGAAGCTTGTCCCTTGAGGTGAGAAGCTGGACTTGCGAACATTGCCAAACCCGTCATGACAGGGATATTAACGCCGCAATTAACCTCAAAAATGAAGGCTTACGGATATTAGAGTTAGGAACTCGCTCTACTGCCCTTGGAGGGGATGTAAGACGAGGGGGTAGAACTTCGGTTCTATCTAGCGCAGTCCCTAGTGAAGAGGGAAGCCGCTATTGTAATCTTTGATTCAATAGCGGTAGTTCACGACAATATCCCGATGTCGAAACGCTGGCACGCGCCGACTTAAACGACCTCGAAACGCACTTGCAATCTCTGGGGTTGTTGTTTCGCGCCGCACGAATTTTAGACGCCGCCCGTACCGTCGTCAACGACTACGACGGTCGAGTTCCCAACACCGAAACCGAACTGTTGAGCTTAGCAGGAATCGGGAAATACAGTGCGCGATCGATCCTTGCCAATGCCTTCGGTAAACCGGCCGCAGTTCTCGACACCAACGTCGCACGGATTTTCGAGCGGTTTTTCGGCGTCGAAGGAGAACGGGTCAAATCTCGTTGCAAACGGCTGTGGGGACTGGCCGATCGCGTCGTTCCCAAACGCAACGCCAGCCGTTGGAATTTAACCCTTTTGGATTTCGGGGCGCTCGTCTGTACCGCCAGCCGTCCCAAATGCGATCGCTGTCCGCTACGCAAACGCTGTTGCTTTGTCACTTCAGACAACGCCGATTAAGCCGAAACCCGCAGCGACGCCCCGTTATCGGCAGCCGTTAACCCCAACAACAACGGAACTGCGGCTTTTCCCCAGGTTTCCGGCGACATATAGTTTTTCGCACTCGAACCGAAGCAGGTTTCGAGCATATCCGTATGAATGACACCGGGATTGAGGGCGATCGCCGCCAATCCCGAGGGGAGTTCTTGAGAGAGCGATCGCGTCAACCCTTCGATGCCCCATTTCGTCGCGCAATAGGGCGCAACTTGCGGAGACGTAGTGTGTCCCCAGGTAGAACTGAAGTTGACGATAACCCCTTCCCCTCGGCGAACCATCGCTGGGACGAAATGACGCAACAGGTTCGCCACGCCTTTCAAATTGACATCTACAACGCGATCGAATTCTGCGGCGGGAACTTCCCAAAGATTCGCCGGTTCGTTGATGAACCCCGCGTTATTGACAAGTAAATCCGGTGCGGAACGTTGCGACAACACCGCCTCACTCCACTGACGCACGCTGTCATCGTCCGTTACATTTACGCTCGCGAAATGGTGGGGTCGGCCAAACTGTTGGTTTAAGGAGGCGATCGCCTCTTCGTCTCGCGCACAGCCGTATACGACATGACCCGCTTCGACAAACCCCTCGAGCATCGCCCGTCCCAACCCGCGAGTAACTCCGGTGAGAACGATATGTTTTTGCTGGTTCATATATCTCGAAAACTCGTCGCTTCTAGGCTATCGAGTCGAGGCGATCGCCTTCAACGACAGTTGGCGTTATACCAATTTCGAGCGCGATCGATACCAGCTCGATACGCTCCGAGTTCGTCCTGTCGGTAGTTCGCCGGATCGCGCATATACATATCGTAGCCGCGACCGCCAGACTGTCGAATTTGTGCCTGACAGGTATTGCGATGGAACTGTTCGTGAGCCATATTTGCGCTGTAAATGACCGAACCCGCCGTTTCGCCGCCGTAGGTTCGGATGTATTCGCTCAACGGTTGCGAGGAAATTTCGCAGGTGAGGGGATTGGTTCCCATCGGGGCTTCAAGTCCAGCTTCCGCCGCACTTCCCGTTTCGCCAGGTTGGGGAAACATCGTGTCGTTGATGGCATTGGGGGAGAGATTGTCCCAACCCCCTGCATCGAACATTTTTTTAATCAGGTTGTTGACGGCTCCTGCGTAAGCGTATCCGTCTTTTCCGAGTTGTTGTGCCAGCCGAAGCAGACGCTCTTGTTTAACACCGGGAACGTCTGGAATAGTCAATAAATTCTCGATGGCGATCGCTGAGTAAATTTACTACTTGTTTTACAGCTTCTGGGGGCAAAATTTTAAAATTTATTTTCTTGGGAAAACACTGTCGAATTATTCCATTTGCATAGGGTGCATCTCAAAAATCTAAATCGATCGGAGGCAAGCTTGAATACTTAGGGCTTGCTGAAAAGAAGTGAAAAGCTTACGGTGTAAGGCTTAGAGGAGTCTTGACGTGGCTTCGAGAACCCGAAAAAGAGGTAAAATTGGAAATTCCCGTGCATCCGGCAAGAAAAAATGTATCG
>NZ_KB235959.1:179998-236611 GCF_000332355.1 Baaleninema simplex PCC 7105 | reverse complement strand
AAGATGAGCGCATTCGTAATGCAATCGAGGGGAAATTTGGACAAGCCAAAAGAAGATTCAGCTTAAGTCGTGTTATGGCTAAACTGCCTAATACTTCGGAAACCTCCATCGCTCTGACCTTTTTAGTGATGAACCTGGTGAAGCTGCTGAGGCAGTTTTACTGTCTTTTTTTGTGTCAATTTTTCCCAAACTTCATAATTTTGTCGAGAAATATTATTGTAACTTATAAAGTGGACGAGTTAAGTCAATTCAGATTTATACCTTGAGTAAGACGGCTTCTTGTTCATTTTCCACCCCCAGCTTTTGATAACTTTTTCAGCAAACCCTACTTAATTTCGCTGCTGTTGAGTTTCGCGATCGCTCCACCCATGGACTGAGCGAATCCGAAGTCCAACCTACCCCAGACTCATATTTTTACCAAAGTTAAATGAACCTAAAAAATAAGGGTTTTAGATTCCAATTTTTATGCTCGTGAAAAATTGAAATAAACTCAACATCGATCGCGTCTATTTTAGCGATTTCCTCTGGTATATTTTCAAAAAACCTTTACCTGAGTTTTGCGTTTTGGAAAAGCGATCGCAGGTGGGCATCGCCCACCCAAACCTCTAGATTTTACACCTTACAACTTGCTGAATTTATCCGTCGCGTCCACCAACGCACTGAGAATTCCCGATTCGCTCACCGAATGTCCGGCATCGGGAATCACCACGAACTCTGCTTCAGGAAACGCCTTATGTAACTCCCACGCAGACTGCATCGGGCAAACGATATCATAACGTCCCTGTACGATAAACGTGGGAATGTGACGGATGCGATCGACATTTTCTAACAACTGTTCTTTGCTTTTAAAAAAGCCTCGATTGACAAAATAATGACACTCAATTCGAGCGAACGCTTCAGCAAACCCTTCGCGACCGAATTTTTTCTTGACGTTGGGATCGGGGAATAACTTGCTCGTACTGCCTTCCCAAATCGCCCAAGCTCGAGCCGCTTTCAGCCGAACTCGTTTGTTGGGACTCGTCAACCGCTTGTAATATGCCTGCATCAAATCATCGCGTTCGGCTTCTGGAATCGGTTTCAAATAGTCTTCCCAAGCCTCGGGAAAAATATAACTCGCACCCTCTTGATAAAACCAGCGCAATTCCTTCTGACGCAACATAAAAATGCCGCGTAAAATCAACCCCGCACAGCGTTCGGGGTGGGTTTCAGCATAGCTCAACGCAAGGGTGCTTCCCCAACTTCCGCCAAAAACAGTCCAGGTTTCGATCCCTAACCTCTCGCGCAACCGTTCGATATCGCCGACGAGATCCCATGTCGTGTTTTCTCGCAATTCTGCATGGGGTTGACTGCGACCGCATCCTCGCTGATCGAACAAAATCAAACGCCATTTTTCCGGATTGAAATATTGGCGATAACTCGGAATCGAACCGCCACCGGGGCCGCCGTGCAGAAAAACAGCCGGTTTGCCCTCGGGATTGCCGCACTCTTCGTAATAAATGGTGTGAAGTTCGGACACCTTCAAGGTTCCAGTATTATAAGGTTCGATGGGGGGGTAAAGTTCTCTCATGAAATTGAGGAAAGCAGGCTACAGAAGATAAACGATACACTCAAAAGAATACGATCGTCACCCGTTTTTTCACTGACGTACATATACTGGTTATGACTTCTGCCGATTCCCAAAGCCTAACGCTGCAAGAAAAAACTGAGGTTTGGCGCGATCGCCAACTTCAGAAAATTCGCGACGGACTTCGCCCCGGACAACGAGAAATGGCAGACTGGCAGGGGGGATCGTTGGCAGTTTCGGCGGTTCCCGGTTCGGGAAAATCCACGGGAATGGCCGCCGCCGCCGCGATCGCCATCGCTCGCAACCAGCTTAACGCCCACCGTCAAATTGCAGTGGTCACGTTTACGCGATCGGCCGCGGCCAACATTAAAGTCAAGATTCGCAACCATCTCAAAAATCTCAAACTTCCCCAGTGGGGCTTCTCCGTCTACACGCTTCACGGCTTAGCACTCAAAATCGCCCTGCGTCACCGGGAACTGGCGGGACTGGATTTCGACGACGTTTCGATCGTGCAAGTCAACCAAAGCCATCGTATTATCCGTCAGTGCGTCGAGCAGTGGATCGATCGCTATCCCCTCCAGTACCGCCGTCTCGTTGAAGGAACGCAATTCGACGGGGAAGAAGCCGAACGCTTGCGGCGTCAGTCGGTGTTACGAACGGAAGTATTGCCCAACTTGGCGGATACGGTGATTCGGGAGGCAAAATCCTCGGGATTACAACCCGAACAACTCTCGCAACTGAGCGATATGATTCCCGATGCTTACGACATTTTGGAAATTGCAGCATATTTATATCGGGAATACGATCGCTTACTGCACGAAAACCGAGCGATCGACTACGACGATACGATTTTAGCGGCATTGCGGGTTTTGGAGGACGAGAGCGCCCGCAAACTTTGGCAAACTCACATTTTCGGCGTGTTCGAGGATGAGGCGCAGGACTCTTCACCGCTACAGACGAAACTCCTCAAACGCCTCGCTAGCGATCCCGATGGAACGGCGTCCCCGAACTTAGTGCGTGTCGGCGATCCCAACCAAGCTATCAACTCGACGTTTACCCCCGCCGATCCCGTGTATTTCCGTCGGTTTTGTCACGATTGCAATTTGAACGGCCGTCTGGCCGCGATCGATCGCGCCGGACGCAGTAGCGCCATTATTATGGAGGCGGCGAATTTCGTTCTCGAGTGGATTAACGATCGCTGGCGTCAGGGAAAATGGGGCGAAGCACCGGACGACCCGGAAGACTTACCCTTCGAGCCGCAACAGATTCGCCCCGTCGCCGCCGACGATCCCCAACAAAACGCCAACCCCGACGCTCTCGATGGAGGCTTAGAGCTCCACCAACCCCCAACGGTCGAAGATACGGTCGATCGCATCGGACAACGGATTTTAAAGCTATTCGACGAGGAAAACGACCGATCGGCGGCGGTGTTGGTTCGAACTAACGACCAGGGACGCTTCGTCTCGACGACGCTACGACAAATTTACGGCGATCGCATCTCAGTTTACGATGTCGGCGAACAGGAACGCCTCTCGCGGGTGCCAGCGGAAATCCTGATCTTATTGCAATTTCTCGATCGCCCTCACTCCCCAGACAACCTCAAAGCCGCACTCAGCGTCTTCGTCGAACGCAAACTCATCCCACGACAAGATCTCGACGCTCTCGCCAGTTTTCCCGAACGGTTTCTATATCCCACCGCTCTCGATCCGCTTCCGTCTCCAGAAGTCCGTCAAGCCAAGAAATTTTGCTGTAACTTGCTCGGGGCGCGGTTGGAATTACCCCAAACCCATCTGATCTCGTTTTTGGGAATGACGCTGCGATACGAAGACACCGAACTCGCTACCGCCGACAAACTCGCCGAACGGGTGCTGCGAGATACCGTCGATCGAATGTCGTTACCGGGCTATATCGAAGTTCTCAGCGAAATTGTCAATGCGGAACGGTTCGAGCCGGTCGAAACCGAAGATGCAGAGTCGAAATACACGCGATCGGGTCAACTGACGGTCATCACCATGCACAAAGCCAAAGGGTTAGACTGGGACGTGGTATTTTTGCCGTTTCTGCAAACAGATACGATTCCCGGCAGTTTGCGCGTGTTGCCACAGACACAGTTTCTCGGAAGCTTTTCCCTCGAAGAAGTAGCGCGAGCGCAAATTCGTCAGTATCTCTGGCATCGCGCCGATGAGATCTGGCATCGCGCCGATGAGAGAGGAGGGTTTTCGCCCTTCGATTCGCCGCTTCAATATTGGCAAATGGCAGAACGGTTAAAAATCGCAGAGGAGTTTCGTTTGTTGTACGTGGCGATGACACGGGCGAAACGGTTGCTGTGGATGGCGGCGGCGCAGGAAGCCCCGTTTACCTGGAGTAAAATCGAAAACTTTCAGAAAAAAGAACCCTGTCCGGCATTTGTGGCGTTACAACAGCGCTTTCCGCTCTCTAAAACTTACTCAAACTTAATCATTTGATGTTCAGTTCCTAGCTTGGATCTTCGGAGACCTTTCCATCACTAGGCTTGAACGGCCGAGCTATCCGCACATTCCAAATTAATCGCTGCGTTTAAATCACGATCGATAGAGATGCCGCAGTTAGGACAATCGTATTGTCTTTTCTCTAGTGGCATCTTTTGTTTATGGTGGCAGTTCGAGCAAATTTGTGAACTGGGATACCATTGGTCAATGAGTGTCAACTTGCTTCCATACCCATAACATTTGTACTCAAGCTGACGACGAAATTCATAGAAACCACCATCAGCGATCGCACTCGCCAGACAATGATTCTTGAGCATCCCTGACACATTCAAGTCTTCAATTTTTACTTCGCTGTGGTTCTTGGCTAAGTAAGTTGTTAACTTGTGTAGATGGTCTGCTCTAATATCCGCGATGCGTCTATGGGCTTTAGCCAGCTTGAGTTTGGTCTTTTCTCGGTTTTTACCTCCTTTTTGACGACGGCAAAGCTCTTTTTGGAGTTGGGCTAGTTTTTTCTTGGCCTGGCGATAGGCTTTGGGGTTGGGATAAGTTTTACCATCACTCAGAGTGGCTAGGGTATTGATTCCAATATCTACCCCGATACGCTCTCTTACTTTGGGGGTTGACTTGGGTTCAACATTAATTTTGAAAGCAATATACCAGTCCCCTGCACGTTTACTTATTGTGACGTTTTTAGGATTTACTGGAGGCAACTGTTCATAGCTTTTTACCCATCCAATTCGGGGGAGTTTTAGCCGATTTCCAGAAATTCTAATACTTCCTTCAAGGTAAAAACTATCCTTGACGTTCTTTTTTTTGAATTTGGGAAAACCTGTTCCCTTAACGTTCCAAAACCGTTTAAATGCCTTATTTAGATGGCGCAAGGCTTCTTGCGGCGCACATTTCGATACCTCGTAGTACCAAGGATTCTGACTCTTTACCTCCGCTACTAATTTTTTGTGTAAGTCTATGGCTGTGGGCAGTTTACCTCCTGCCTCATAAATTTCCTTACAGGTGGCAAGTCCCCAATTCCAAGCGTGTCGAGCGACTCCGGCGTGTTTCGCCATGAGCGTTCGTTGTCGGTTATTTAAGTTCAGCTTCGTCTTAAAACTCTTCACTGACTTTTTTTAACTCCTCAACAATTTTTTTGTTCTTGTGACTGCGGCTGCCATAAAGACGAGCAGAAAACACGGTAATGATTTCCAGAACATCATTGGCTAAGTCTTCCTCAAAACTGGTATCCTCAGTACGATTTATGATTACAATTTCTACCCCAAACTGCTCACAGAGGCTAAATACAAGTTCAGCGCCGAATCTAAGCAACCTATCCTTATGGGTAAGAACCAGTCTGTCAATTTCACGCCTATGTGATTAACCTCAGAAGACGCTTTAATCCAGGCTTACTGTAATTCATCCCAGAGCCTAAGTCTTGGATGATTTCATGCTCCCAACCATTTTGAGCGCAGAACAATTCAATAATTTCTTTTTGACGTGCTAAGTCTTGTTTTTGGTCGTGGCTGCTGACTCGTGCATAACCAATTGTGTACGCTTTATAAGATTCAACACCAAGCAGTTGAGACAGGTCGTATCTCCGATGACCCGACGCTGTGCGCTCAGGGATTAATTTCCCTTCTGACTCCCAACGTCTTAATGTAGATGGCGATACTCCTTTTATTTTTGCGGCTTCGGAAATCCTAAATTTACGCATATAGTTATTTTAGTATAAGAAATGAATAGGGTTGAGTAACTTTAGTGAGAAATTTCCACTCTGTCTTCAACCCCAGGGAATCGTTTAGCTCGGGAGGAGGAAGGGAATAGTCGAGCTGACTTTACGGAAATTTTCCAACAAAAAAGCGCCCTCCGAAGAGGACGCTTTTTTGTAATTTTAGTTAGCTAAACCGTTTGCGCTAACTTCCAGAGGCTATGATTAGCCGTTGATGGAAGGAGCTTCGGTAGCTGCCAAGTCGAGGGGGAAGTTGTGAGCGTTGCGCTCGTGCATGACTTCCATACCCAAGTTGGCACGGTTGATCACGTCAGCCCAGGTGTTGATAACACGACCTTGGCTGTCGAGAACGGATTGGTTGAAGTTGAATCCGTTGAGGTTGAACGCCATGGTGCTGATTCCCAAAGAGGTGAACCAGATACCGACCACCGGCCAAGCACCTAAGAAGAAGTGCAAGGAACGGCTGTTGTTGAAGGAGGCGTATTGGAAGATCAGGCGACCGAAGTAGCCGTGAGCTGCAACGATGTTGTAGGTTTCTTCTTCTTGACCGAATTTGTAGCCGTAGTTTTGCGACTCGTTTTCGGTGGTTTCACGCACCAAGGAAGAGGTGACGAGAGAACCGTGCATTGCCGAGAACAAAGCACCGCCGAAGACGCCAGCCACACCGAGCATGTGGAAGGGGTGCATCAGGATGTTGTGTTCGGCTTGGAAGACCAACATGAAGTTGAAGGTTCCCGAAATGCCCAGAGGCATACCATCGGAGAAAGAACCTTGACCGATGGGGTAGATCAGGAACACAGCCGTAGCAGCGGCCACCGGCGCGGAGTAAGCCACGCAGATCCAGGGACGCATACCGAGGCGGTAGCTCAGTTCCCATTCACGACCCATGTAGCAGAAAACGCCAATGAGGAAGTGAAGGATGACGAGCTGGTAAGGACCGCCGTTGTACAGCCATTCGTCGAGGCTGGCAGCTTCCCAGATCGGGTAAAAGTGAAGTCCGATCGCGTTAGAAGACGGAACAACAGCACCAGAGATGATGTTGTTTCCGTACATCAGAGACCCGGCAACGGGTTCGCGGATACCATCGATGTCCACGGGAGGAGCAGCGATGAACGCGATGATGTAGCAGGTAGTCGCGGTCAGCAGGGTGGGGATCATGAGAACACCGAACCAGCCGATATAAAGGCGGTTGCTGGTGCTAGTGACCCACTCGCAGAACCGAGACCACAGAGACGCGGATTCGCGTTGCTGTAATGTGGTCGTCATAGGTATGAATTATTGCGTTGTATGTGGTTCGGCGCGAGAAGAATGATTTATGTATCTCGCTTGTAAATTATATTAACGCAATTGTTTCGGGTTGTAAAGGGTTGTGGCGAAAATTTTTAAGAATCAGCCGGGCGGCCACTCCATCGGACGACCTCCGAGAACGTGAACGTGAAGGTGGAACACGGTTTGACCGGCTTCGGCACCTGTATTAACGACGGTTCGGTATCCCTGAGAGAGTCCTTCTTGTTGGGCGATCTGATTGGCAGTCAGCAGCAGGTGTCCGAGCAGGTCGCGATCGCTCTCTTGGGCATCTGCAAGGCTGGATAGAGACTTTTTAGGGATTACGAGGATGTGAGTCGGCGCTTGGGGCGCAATGTCGCGGAATGCGAGGCATAAGTCGTCCTCGTAGACGATATCTGCTGGGATTTCTTTGCGTACGATCTTCCCAAATATCGTATCTGTCATGGTTAAACGCTCGTTACGGAACTGTTGACCACAGTAGAACACCCGGTCAGTGCCGATCGCAGTCTCGTTACAGTCGTTAATAATTCCCGGCGATCGCTGCTGTTAACGGGTTCTGTGGCTCCTCCCGATCGTGCGATCGCTCTCATTTTTAAGCCAGTCTGAGATGAATATGAGACGTCGATGGCGGTGACTTCCTTAAAAAGTCGTTACATTTTTATACATTCATCTATATATTCTTAAATAGCTGAATGGTTATTCAAGAGTAACATACAAACCGCCTCTGCTGTCGCCGGTGCTAATAACACGCCATTTCGATAATGTCCCGTCGCCAAAACGACGTTGTCGTATCCTGGTAACGTCCCGATGACGGGGGCGCTGCGATCGACCGGCCGCGGCCGCAACCCCTGCCACTGACGCGCGATCGCAGCCTCAACCAACTCTGGATAAAACCGCATCGCCTCAGATTTCAGCATTTGTAACCCACGCGGATCGGGAATCACATACCCCTTCGCGTCGGGAAACTCCACCGTCGCCCCCACCCAAGCGCGTCCTTCCCCCACCGACACCAAATGTACGTCGTTGGCGGTCACGACCGGATACTCTGACGGAAGCGCGATCGCCAACTCGATCGCCTGTCCCAACACCGGCTGAATCGTCACCGGTTCTCGCAACCTCTGAGAAAACGGCGTCGAACCCAATCCCGCCGACACCACGACCCAATCTGTCGAATGTTGTCGCGTCTCGTCGTTCGCATCCTTATATATAAGCGTGCGACAACAGCGCGTTTCGCCAGTTTCTATTTCCGCTTCCATCACCGTCGCACCGAACACGAAACGGACGCCGTGGCCTCTAGCCGCCTCTACCAACGCCCGAGCGAGCGGAATCGGCTGAATCTGTCGGTCTTGAGGAGAATACACCGCCGCCGCGATCGCTGCGGTTTCAATTTTCGGATATCGAGACTTCACCGCTTCGGGCGACCAAATCTCCAACGGAAACCCCTGTTCTCGACGGACTTGCGCTAACTTTTCCCATTTTTCCAAATTCTCCCCCGGAAAACACAACTTCAACACGCCGTTATCGTTGCGGGGAATCGGGCGATCGAGTTTCGCTTCCAACTCGGGAATTAACGTTTCATAGCGTCGCAAACTCGCCTCTCGAAGTTTCCAAGCGCGACTTTTCGGCTTTTTCTGGCTAATCGCCCCCATCAAAACCCCCAACGCCGCCCCCGTCGAACCCGACGCCGGATTTTCTGTCTCGAATACCGTAATCTCGAACCCCGAAACTCGGCTCAATTCGTAGGCGATCGCAGCCCCAACGATCCCGCACCCCACAATCGCAATTCGCATAATGTTATCACCCTCTAACAATGTCAGATAATCTAGATTAAACCCTCAAATCCCTCAATTTCGAGAAATTTTCCACCTCTTACAAACTGCGATCGCTCTCAACAACCGTTTGCTATTTACAGTTTGCCAACTCTGTCCTGTAATAAGATTAAAAGTTGGCTCGTTTCTTAAACCTTTACGCGATCGAACGAGAGTTTTCAACCCTCCGAATTATCGTTCGCGAAAGTCGTGCGTCGCACCTGCGAAACCGAGTCCAGCGCGAGAATTTCGAGAATTCCTGCAACCACCCTCGATCGCAACCCTCCTAAGGTGTAAATACCGTTATGACCGACTCGATTCGCATCCTCATGTGTCCGCCCCATCATTACGATGTGGACTACGTTATCAACCCCTGGATGGAAGGAAACATCCATCGTTCGTCCCGAGATCGCGCCGAAACTCAATGGGAAGGACTCTATAACATCCTCAAAGATCGCGCGATCGTCGATCTCGTCGAACCCGAAAAAGGCTGGCCGGATATGGTGTTCACCGCCAACGCCGGCCTCGTCCTCGGAACCAACGTCGTTCTGAGTCGCTTCTATCACCCCGAACGCCAAGGCGAAGAACCCCACTTCAAACGCTGGTTTGAAAAGAACGGCTTCACCGTCCACGAACTCCCAAAAGACCTCCCCTTTGAAGGGGCGGGAGACGCCCTGCTCGATCGCGAAGGACGCTGGCTGTGGGCGGGATACGGCTTCCGTTCCGAACTCGACTCTCACCCCTACCTGGCCAAGTGGCTGGACATCGAGGTACTGTCGCTACAACTGGTAGACGATCGCTTCTACCACCTCGATACCTGCTTTTGTCCCCTAGCTAACGGCTATCTCCTCTATTACCCTCCCGCCTTCGACTTCTACTCCAACCGCCTGATCGAAATGCGGGTTCCGGCGGAAAAACGCATCGCCATCGACGAACCCGACGCCGTAAACTTCGCCTGTAACGCCGTCAACGTCAACGACGTGGTGGTGATGAACCAAACCAGCGACGACCTCAAAGCCAGACTCGCCGAAGTAGGCTTTACCGTCATCGAAACGCCCCTCAACGAATTCCTAAAAGCCGGGGGTGCAGCCAAATGTCTGACATTACGCACCACCGAACCCATCGCCTGCGACGTTGGCGCGACCGATTCGATCGTCTCAAAAACCCTTACCCTCCAAGGTCATCTTCTCGACGCCGGAATTATCAACCGCGCCCTGGATTTAATCGTCGAAGGTGGCGGAAGCTTCAAAGTCCAGAACTTCGACCTGGGCGCACAGCGTCAAAGCACCTCCTCGGCGGAAGTTCACGTGTCCGCGCCTTCCAGCGCCGTGATGGAAGAAATCGTCGCCCAACTCATCGACTTGGGGGCGGTGTCTCTCCCTGAAGACGAACGAGACGCCCAACTCGAACCCGTCGTTCAAGCGGGTGTCGCCCCCGACGACTTCTACGTCACGACCATTTATCCGACAGAAGTTCGGATGAACGGCCAGTGGGTGCGCGTCCACAACCAACGGATGGACGGCGCGATCGCCGTTCGCGAAACCGAAAACGGCCTCGTCGCCCAGTGCAAAATTTTACGAGATCTCGAATTGGGCGAGAAAGTCGTCGTCAACATCGCTGGAATCCGCACCGTTCGCAAACCCGAATCTCGCGAACAACGGGGATCTCAAGAGTTCAGCTTTATGTCGGCTGGGGTTTCCAGCGAGCGTCGCGTGGAGTTAGTCGTCGAACAAGTAGCCTGGGAACTGCGGCGCATTCGCGATCGCGGCGGTAAAGTCGTCGTCACCGCAGGGCCGGTCGTCATCCACACCGGCGGCGCAGAACACCTCTCCTGGCTGATTCGCGAAGGCTACATCCAAGGACTTCTCGGCGGAAACGCGATCGCCGTCCACGATATCGAACAGTCGATGCTGGGAACCTCCCTCGGGGTGGACATGAAACGGGGCGTCGCCGTTCGCGGCGGACACCGCCACCACCTCAACGTCATCAACACGATTCGCCGTCACGGAAGCATCGCCAACGCTGTCGAAGCCGGAATTATTACCAACGGCGTGATGTACGAATGCGTGAAACATGACGTTCCCTTCGTTCTCGCCGGGTCGATTCGCGACGACGGACCGCTTCCCGACACGGAAATGGACTTGATTAAAGCCCAAGTGCAGTACGCCCGCGTTATCGAAAACACCGATATGATTCTAATGCTTTCGACGATGCTGCATTCGATCGGGGTCGGAAACATGACGCCCTCGGGCGTGAAGATGGTCTGCGTGGACATCAACCCGGCGGTGGTCACGAAACTGAGCGATCGCGGTTCGGTCGAATCTACCGGCGTCGTTACCGATGTCGGCTTGTTCCTGAGTCTGTTGGTGAAACAACTCGAACGTCTCACCAGTCCGTTAGCGGTGTAAATCGCCCTAAAACTCCCTTCTCTGTGTCCTCTGTGTCTCTGTGGTGAACGTCTCTGTGGCGAATTTACCCCCACATCGTTTCTAAATCCAAACTGGCTGCGATCGCGGCCAGTTTTTCTGTATCCTTAACGTTCTCCAAATAAGGAATGCACCCCAACACCGGAACCTGAGTCAGCGATTCGATTAAATCCTTCGGCGTCCACTTGGCGATATCCTCCTCCGTCCGAGGTTCGACGCAGTTCAGGACGATTCCCCGTAAATCCACCTTCATCTGACGCGCCAAGGCGACGTTCGCCACCGCATGGGAAATCGACCCCAACTTCACCGGAACGACTAACAGCGTCGGTAAACGCCAATCTCGCGCCAAATCCGCCACGGTGAGTTCTCGGGTAACGGGAGATCCCAAACCGCCCAAAAACTCCACCAGACAGAAATCTCGCTGTTGGCGAAGGTGTTGGAGTTCGCGCCAGACGACAGCGAGATCGATGGTTCGCCCTTCTTTTTCGGCGGCGAGAGGAGGTGCTAAAGGCGCTTGAAGATATTGCGGTGTAATGGATTCCGGGCTTTGGTCGAGGTCAAAGACTTCCGTAAAAAACTCGCGATCGCCGGTTCCCGACTGTAGCGGCTTCATCAACCCCAAGGAGCGATCGGGGCGATATTTGCGCCAATAGGCGACCAATGCGGCGGTCAAGACAGTTTTTCCCGCATCGGTATCCGTTCCCGCGATCGAGAGTGCGTGCGATCGAATCTCAGCCATGAAACCCAAATCATCCCTAAATATCACGATTTACGATTGTACGGGGTTCAGCCGAGGAGTTGTTGGTAAAACTCGAGTTGCTGCTGGGCGATCGCGCGGTTCGTATAGCGTTTCATGGCGCGATCGAATCCCTGCTGGGCTTTCTGTTTCGCCAATTCGGGATCGTCCATCAACGTTACCAAACATTCCCGCAATTTTTCGGCGTTTCCTTCAGGAAACACCCAACCCGTCTCGTCGATGACATAGGGAATTTCCCCCGAATCGGAACCGATAAGCGGAACGCGACAGGACATGGCTTCGATGAGAACGTGGCCGAACTGTTCTTTCCACCCCACCGACGAAAGGGTTTTGAATTTATAGGTGGTTTCTGAGGGTAAAACCAGCGTGTTGAGTAAATTGATATAGCGATATACTTCGTCGTGAGGAACGCTTTCGACGAAAATCACCCGGTCTTCAAACTGATTTTCTTTAACCCAGAGTTCTAGAGATTCCTTCAGCACGCCTCGTCCGAGAAGTACCCATTTCCACGGGCGATCGCGCAATCCTTCTAACGCCTGACACAGCGTTAACAAGCCCTTTTCTTCAACGAACCGTCCCACGAAACCCACCACGAAATCTGTGGGTTCGAGTCCGAGTTGTTGGCGCAGATTGGATACCTCTTGGGGACGAAATAGGGTTTCGTCAACGCCCAATTGAGGAAGTACCGTAATCGGCCCGTTGTAGCCGCGATCGCGCAGGATTTCCGCCCCATCTTGATTTCCCGTAATCGCTCCGTCCGTGTTGCTGAGATTGTACTTTTCCAACAGCGATACAGGAAACTTCAGCGTATAGGGAATGTTCCACCAGGTAAAAAAGACGTTTTTCGCCTTCAAGCCGAGCAATTTATTAAGGGTAATGGTTTGGGCATATCCCAACGCTTTCGCCCCTTGTTCGACTTGAATAATTTGAGGACGAAACTGACGCAATAGGTCTACTAAATCCCAGCCAAAGGTTAACAGTCCCTGTTGGTTTTGACTAAAATTCGATAGCGGAACCACGCGAAACGCTCCTTCGTCTAGCGGTTCGCTTTCGACGACGCGATTTTGAACTCCGCCGGGTTTCCAGCGTTTGGGAACCACCACCGTTACTTCGACATCGGGGGCGAGGTTGGCGAGTTCTCGCAGCTTTTCTCGATTGAGATCTACGATATAGGTATGACTGGCGACGACAATTCTCATGATTTTTTAATTAATATCAAGACGACATAGCTTCATCGTACATTCGATCGTAGAATCGACTGGTTTTTTGCTCGTCGTGGTGGGTTTTTGCTCGCTCTAACGCTCCCGTACTTAATCTTTCGTAAGTTTCAGAACAATTATCGTCCTCCCAAAAAGTCTTTAGTCTTTCTAGAACATTTTCGGCAAGGCGATCGTAGACACCGTCGATAAAATTCCAGTATTCGTCTTTAGATTCTCGTCCGTAAAATGGGTTTTTCCAAGTATTTTGAGGAGTGCGATCGACTTCTATTAAATATCCGGTTTCACCGTCTTTGACAAACTCGGGTAACGCACTAATATTCGTCGTAATGGCTGGTGTGGCTGTGGTAAATCCTTCTATGATGCTGAAACCGTAAGTATCGTTGAGGGTGGCCATGATTTGAAAGTGGCTTTGCGTTAAAAGCTCGAAGACTTTTGAGTTTCCGACTATACCGTAAAACGTCACGTTTTCTAAGTCTAAAAGTTGTAAATCGTTTTTGTAGCGATCGCGATCGGGAAAATCAGTTGGAACGCCTCTTCCCAATTTGAGTTGAGAAACGACGTGCAGGTGAAGCGGTAAATTTAACTCTAACGCTTTTTTAGCAACTCGTAGAGCGACGATCCCTCCTTTTCTCGCGAAATGACGGCCGATAAACATACACTGTAACGGTTGGGTGCGATCGTAACGCTTAGGAGACTCGACGCGAATCGGAAAACTCGGGTGAACGGTGACAATTTTAGGGGAGATTCGATCGCTCTCGTTCCAATCTCGATGCTGTTCGAGAAATCGTTGTTTCGCCCAATCTGAAAGTGCGATAATTCGATAGCAGTTGTTGCGAGCGAGGCGATCGCGCAATCGTTCGTAAAAAAACTTTGCAAGCGGACGATCGGAACTGACGGACATCAACGGTAAAATTCGCTCGAAACTCACCACAAACGGTCGGTTTATATAAGGAATGCTGTTAAAAGCATGAACCATATCGTACCGTTTAAACGTGGGTTTCCAGGCGGACAAACAGCCAAATGGCGACCAAAGACGACTGAACGGGTAGCGTCCGGCCGGAAACGCAACGGTTCTGATAATTTGATATTTGGAGTCGCAGGGGCTGTTGGGTCGAATCATGCGCTGGTTCCCCGCATAGATAATTCGTTTCACGATCGCTCCTCTCAATAAAAGGGGTCTCATCCACCCTACGCACTGGTTAAATCGTCTTGACGACTGTAAATTTGTCCGTCGTCCCAAAGCGATTGAATCCAAGTTTTGAGGGCTTTCAAAAATCCCATCGCGTAAAATCCAAACCGGACTAACACCTTGAGGGGAGAACCACTTTTATTACAAGGGGGATGTCCGAGAACGTGACAGTCAAACAGCTTGGCAAAAAAGCGCAAACACTGTCCGAACGTTAAATTATGAAGCCCCATAAAAAAGTGATTGTGATAAAATGTAATTTGGTACTGAACGGATTTCGTACTGATATCGTGACAGCCTCCCGTTTCTTCTCCTAGGTGAATTAAAGAGGCATCGGGATCGTACCAAATTTGAAAGCCGGTTTTACGGAACCGCAAACAAAAATCCGATTCTTCGCGAACCGCACTTCCGCGATAGCGTTCGTCGAATTGCAAGCCGAACTTGTCGAAAACCTCCCGACGAAACGACATATTACAACCTCGCGCCGAGAGAACTTGCTGGGGTTCGACCGTGTGAACTAAATCGATGTAATACCACGCGATACCGGGATCCATTGCTTCCGGGGGGAGTTGTTGAATTTTGAGAGCGCCCCCAGAGTCGGCGAGTTTCATGCGATCGAAAACCCGTCCGGCGACAGCACCAATTTCTGGGCGATCGATGTAATTTCTGGCGTGAGTTTGTAAATAGTTCGGTTCGAGTTTCACGTCGTCGTCAATAAACACGATAACGTCTCCCGTAGCACGACGAACTGCATAATTTCGCGCACCGGGAAGACTCGCCCAATCCACGCGATACCAGTGAATTTTACTCGCTTCAGCGAGTTCTTGAAGATAGCGTTCTGTTTCAGGTTCGTGAGTGGGCGTTTGATCGACGACGATCGCTTCAAAGTCGGGATAATCTTGTTTGAGAACGTCGGCGATCGTATCCCGCAACGCAGCTTCGCGGCGATAGGTGGGGATAACAACCGAAATCGAAGGCAAGTTCACAGCGAGCAACTCCTAAACATAACCGTACTATACGCAAAACGTAACTAAAACTGAAGAATCTTTTTAAAGGCATTTCTTCAAAAAAGAACCGTCAATCTTTACTTAGCAGTCACTTTTTTTTGTCGTGCTTTCTTTTTGCGTTGTTTTGGATCTTGGTCTTCTAACTCCTCGAGTGCGGCTAGTCGTTCTAGCTCTTTTTCTTCGAGTTCGGGAAGTCGTAACATCGCCCCGACCACCATCCAATAATAAACAGCAACTGGATCGACATCGAGGGGATAGTAATAGGTTTGATAGCTGATAAAAAAGATAAAGACCCAGAAACAGGCGGCATAGCTTCGGAAGTGTTTTTCTTTGAGCGATCGCCAAATTTTAAAACTTGAAATCGTGATGGACGTAACCACCCCGAGAAATCCTAACACCCCGATCGGACCGATTTCGTACAACAGTTTAGGATAATAGGTTTCAATTAACGCCGTATCCCCAAACATTCGGGCTGAATTTGTCGCACGTCCGAGTCCGTGACCGAGGATACCACTCTGACCTTTTGACGTAAACTCGGCTTGGTGTGCGATAAACTCCGTGGGTGGCGATGCTTGCCATCGAGAAACCGTACTTTCGATCCGTCCTTGAATGACATCGGGGAATAAAATCATTCCCAAAACGATCAGTACGCCAATTCCCCCAACAATCGGGATAGATCGTTGGGGCTTAGAAAGTTGCCCCGTGAGAACCAGTAAAATAATCGTAATTGTCGGCACAAGTAACAGTGCAATTCGCTGTCCTGAAATCACGGCGTTAATAAACACAAAAGCCATTCCCAGAAAACTAATTAGCTGCCAAATTAGAGACGGATCGCTAAACGCCGAAGCAAACGTAAAGAAAATATTTCCAATTAAAAACCAAGCCCACTGCCAGGGCGCGACAAAAGTTCCCGGTAGACGAATCATATTTTGTGAGGGGCTGAAAACTAACGACCCCCCGACCAAGCATTTCGCATCGAGTGTTGCTTTAAATAAATCGTCTCCCGTCAAGTGATCGGTTCCCTTACAAATTCCCGAGGACAGCATCATATACTGAACCAATCCCAGGAAACAGCAAATGATTACTAAGATTACGTGCAGTCGAGTAAACCGTAAAAAATCTTTTTTATCTTTAAGAAGATGATAGGTGCAAGTAATCAAAGGAAGATATCCTAAAAATACTTTAAATCCGAGAATCCCCATTGCAATAGGTTGTTCGCCTGGCGTGTCTGAAAATTGCTGAGCGACGTTCGTGCCGAGAAAGGTTATAGCAAGAATTCCCATCAATATCGTGAGAGGAGTCTTGAGAGATTTCGGGATAATAAAGGGTTTTCGTTGTTTTTTGAGAATCTGCCAAATTGCAAAAATTGCCGGAAATGCAAAGCCATCTTTTGCAAGTTGAAATAAAGCATTTCCTCCGCCAATCCAATAGGTGATTGTTCCAGCAAATGGCATATAAATAATAAATACCCAGAGAGCGAGAAATGGATATTTATAAGACATCCACAAAGCAATAATCCCGCCGCCTCCAGCAATGGCGAGTTTTTCATTTTTGACGAAAAATAGGGCGATACCAATAATTCCACCCACTACAGCAGCAGTCACGAAGGTTTGAATTAGTTCCTTACGTTCCTTGGCTTGCTTGCGTTTTTGCGCGGCGAGTTCTTTTTTACTCAGAACTGGCTCGTTAGGATTGGGAGGAGTCTGACCTTTTTTCTGTTTCGATTTCTTCGATTTTTTACCGGGCATCGTCCGAACAAGAAACTACACCAGTGGTTCGTTGACTTTTACACCATCGCGTTTGACAATGTAAGCCGGCACCCCAACAACAACACAGTTGGCAGGAACGTTTTTAACGACAACCGCATTCGCTCCCACGACAACGTTATCTCCGACTTTTATGTTACCTAAGACTTTCGCGCCCGCTGTAATCCGGACGTTATTTCCGATCGAAGGGCGTCCGCTGCGGTCTTTATAGCCGATCGTCACTTGTTGGTTGACCCAGCAGTTTTCGCCCATATCCGCCATGATAATCGTGCTGAACCCGTGTTGGAGGAACAGTCCCGACCCGATTTTGCTGGAGTTGTCGATAAATAGATAAGGACAGGGACGGTAAACGATCTTCAGCAGTGCTAGAACAATTCGGGAAAGCAGGTTACTTTGAAAGATGCGGTGATAGAACAGATTTCGGAATTCAGGATGTTTGGCGAGTAAATAGAGGAGGTTGACGAGGGGCGATCGATTGGGGCGATCGAGATTTTCGATCCAGCATTTCGTATCGTAGCGAATCGTATCGCGATCGGCACTCAACCCAAACAGAACCAGTAACGGCGACACCCAAAGTAACGATAGGGTCGAGAGAATGCCTTTGAAAACTGATTTCATGGTGGGGGGAAGTGCCGGGTTGCGTTTGAAAGTGGCAAGCTCGGCGTTTGCTACCGAGCTGTCTCCAAAACCGATTCCACTATAGCTCGGTGACTTTGCTTCCTGCCAACCTCGAAGACGCGGGGAATTTGTTCCGAGAACGGTCTGGGTTTGGTATGGTTGTATCCGTGTTTTGCCCACTACGCCCGGTCATGTCCCAACCCAAGATTTCTGAGATCGAGGTTCTGCCGCCGTTTCCCGAAGCGGGGTTGCGGATCTATCCGAGCGATCGCACGGCGATCGCCGTTCCCCTCAAGCTCTCCCTCGTCGTTCCGACTTACAACGAACGCCGCAACCTTCGCCAACTGGTCGAACGTCTGATACAACTGCTCGATCGCCTGATTCCTGACGATTACGAACTGATCGTGGTGGACGACGACAGTCGCGATCGCACCTGGGAACTGGCCGATCGCCTCGCCGAAACCTATCCCCAACTGCGATCGATCCGCCGCTGCCACGAACGGGGACTCTCCACTGCCGTAATCCGAGGCTGGCAAGCGGCCCGAGGCGAAATCTTAGCTGTCATCGATGCCGATTTACAACATCCCCCGGAAGTGCTGGTGAATTTGTGGGCGGAGATCGATCGCGGGGCCGATCTCGCTGTCGCCAGTCGTCACGTCGAAGGTGGCGGCGTCAGCGATTGGAGTCTCACGCGGCGGTTCCTCTCTCGCGGGGCGCAACTGATCGGTTTAGTTCTGCTTCCCGGTGTGGTGGGCCGCGTCAGCGATCCCATGAGTGGCTTTTTCATGGTGCGTCGAGATGCGATCGCCGGAAAACCCCTCGATCCCGTCGGTTACAAAATCCTCATCGAAGTTCTCGGACGGGGCGACATTCGCTGGATTGGCGAAGTGGGGTACGTCTTCCAAGAACGCAACGAAGGTGAAAGCAAAGTCACCGCGAAGCAGTATCTCGAATACTTACAACACCTGCTAAGACTGCGCGTCGATCTGTTTCCCCTGGCGCGATTTCTGCGTTTCGGCGTCGTGGGATCGAGCGGCGTGTTCGTCGATTTAGCCGTGTTTTACCTGCTGCGCGACGGTTTGGGGTGGGGACTGACCCGCAGTGCCGTTTTGTCGGCGGAAGTCGCGATTTTCAATAATTTTTTGTGGAACGACTTGTGGACGTTTGCCGATTTGTCTGGCCGACAACGGGGATGGCGCAAGCGGTTCAAGCGATTTCTGAAATTTAACGCAGTTTGTCTAGCGGGGTTGATGTTGAACGTGGCGATCGTCAACCTGCTGTTTAATCTGTTAGGCGTCAACGAATACATCGCGAAATTAACGGCGATCGCCCTCGTCACCTTTTGGAACTTCTGGATTAACTTAAAACTCAACTGGCGCGTGACAGACGTGCGGTGAGGAGAAAGGGAGAGGGGGAGAGGGGGAGAGGGGGAGAAAGGGAGACACTGTTCCCGATTCCCTGTTCCCTGTTCCCGATTCCCTGTTCCCTGTCTTAACTGGCGACTGGTGATGTTCACCTGGTAGAAAGCGGTAACTCCAGCGTAAACGTCGCTCCTTTTCCTAATTCGCTCTCGACGGTGAGAGTTCCCCCCATGCGTTCGGCAAACTGGCGGGCGAGTGACAGTCCCAGTCCGGTTCCGCCATGTTGCCGAGTACTGGAGGTGTCTGCTTGAAAAAACGGATCGAAGATGCGATCGTGTTCCTCGGGATCGATGCCAATTCCCGTATCGATGACTTGAAAGCGAATGCGTTCGGGGGTCTTTTCGGTGATTTCATCGACCGTCAGCCAAATCGTGCCGTCGCGGGTAAATTTCGTCGCGTTGCTTAATAGGTTCGACAAAATTTGGTGAACTCGCACCCCATCCGCGTACAACTCGGCGATGTTCTCCGCACAGCAGACGTGCAGAACGTTGTTATTTTCCAACACCGACGGCATCACTTTGACCGCCACTTCGTCGAGCAGTGTGGGTAAATCGAGCGGTTCGATCTGCACCTCGGCGTGACCCGACTCGATTTTGGAGACATCTAAAATATCGCCGATCAGTGCCAACAGGTGACGTCCTGCTTCGTGAATGCGGCGCACGTCTTCAACGAGTTCGAGATCGCCGAAATCGGTGACTTCTTCTTGGAGAAGTTCGCTATACCCGATGATGGCGTTGAGGGGCGTTCGTAACTCGTGACTCATGTTGGCGAGAAAGGCACTTTTGGCGCGGTTGGCGGCCTCGGCGGCTTCCTTGGCTTGCAGCAGTTCTTCCGATCGCTTGAGTTCGGTCACGTCTTGCAACGTTCCGATGGCATAGAGTTCTCGACATTCCGCTCGTTCGCGCACGATGCGTTCTTCCCCAAAGCAAGTTTGAATTTGGTAATCGAGACAGAACGGTTTTCGCTCTAACAACATGGCTGTGTAGGCTTCCTCGACGCGATCGCGATCGTCGGGGCTAACGAACTGCATCAAAGCTTGGCGGGAGGGACGAAACGACTCGGGAACGCAGCCAAAAATTTGGTACGTTCGCTCGGACCATCGCATTTCGTGTGTGAGGCGATCGAAATCCCAACTTCCCAATTCGGCGATGCGTTGGGCGTTTGCCAGTCGTGCTTGACTTTGTTTTAACGACAGTTCGGCTCGTTGGCGTCCGGCGATTTCCGTGGCCAGTACGAGGGAGGTAACGGCGATCGTGGCGACGAACACCTGCAACGATAAGATCGACTGTGCGGCTCCTACGTTTGCGATGAGAAACGGGCTGCTGTTGCGGGCGATTCCCCAGACGGCCATGGTGGCGATCGTCAGGTTAATTAAAACAGTTCCCCGTTTACCGAAACGCAACGCCGCCCACATGGAAATGGGAAACGGCAAGTATTCCAACGGAACGGTGTAGTTCGAGGTTCGCGTTCGCGAACAGAACACCACCCACCCCACCGCTACCGTTAGTAAGAACACTGCGAGGATTTCGAGTTTGCGCCATCGGCGTCCTCGCTGCACCCCCCCCAATCGCAAATCGTAGCGGCGATCGACTAAGGCGAGAAAGACAGGTGTAACCGTGACGATTCCTGTGGCTTTTCCCAACCACAGCGTCCACCACAGTTCCCAAGAGCGAAACTGCTCGCTGTTACCCCATCCCGCGATCGCCGTCGCATCGAGAGTGGTACTGACGAAGGTTGCCAAGATACCGCCTAAAACGACCAGTCCTCCAATGTCCCGCAATCGTTCTAGGGTCGTCCGAAATTTCATGCTCGTCAGCAACGTTGCCCCCAACCAGGCTTGTAAGGCTTGACTGAACGCCCATTCGAGGGCGAGTGCGGGGGGTAACTCCTGAAACCACACGCTAACCAGCGCCCCCAGCAATACCCCCACCCACAGCGATCGCGATTGTAGGAGGAGAGCCGCCAACGCCAGACCCGGAGGAACACCAACCAGTGCTGTTTTGACAAGATCGCTCGGAATCGAGGAGATCGAGGACGTTACGACGGCATAAACCGCAGCTAACGCCACAATACGCCACCCGAGTTGTCGTCTCGTTTGCCAAAAAGCGGACATACCCTCCTAGGGAAAACACGAATTGGTCTTACTTCACTATACGCCTCCTGTTTCACTAACCCGTAGCGCTTGAAGCTCTGATACGGTCATGATGTAGAAGGCGATCGTGAAACGAGAGGACACACAAGATATTGTCCGCTATCTTCGCTGACAAAGTGGGGGGTGGATGTCGTAGCGGCACGATCGCGCCATCTCAAGCCCCAACCTCTACGGTTCTGGCTCGCTTTGGCACGCCGAGACACTTCTCAATATGGCGGGCGATCGCACTCGATCGCCCGCGTCGTTCGACTACCACTCTAAAATTAATTTGGGTTCTGCCACAGCATTCGGTAAGCCCGAGGAGAGACCTTCGCGCGAGCCAAACTGAACGGCTCGGAACGAGTTATCTGGATTTTGCGTTTCGTCAACGAGCATCATTCCATGATTGGGAACGGTTCCGTCGAGCCAATCTCGAACCAGTGGCGTAACGTCCCAACGAATTACGTCTCCAATGGTGTGAACGTTGTGATCGATCGTGGCACTCGCAACAATGAGGGAATCGAAATCGGGCTGAGTTTCGTTATTTTCGCCATCGATTCCACCACCCATCCAAGCTACGCCAAATGCGGTATCGGGATCGACTGCTCCGCTCGGTGCGGGAGAGCCTTCAAAGCCATTTCCTTCGTTCCAGGTTCCACCTTCTCCATACCCTCCATCGCCGTTTTCCATTCCCGTTAAGGGATCGATGTGATGGACGTCTACGGTATAGCGATCGGAGTTGGAACCGTCACTAAAATCTTGAATGGTTAGCTCTAACGTGGCTTTGGAGATCGCATCGGGAGGATCTTCAAACGCTTCGTCGAAATCGAAGCGGACGAGCGATCGTATGGCATCAGGATGTCCAAAAGGAATCCCTCCACCTCCGCGAGAGGTTCCCACTGAAATAAAGTGTTGCTTCCCGTAGTTATCGTTGCGCCTGATATCGAGATCGGTACGAATATAGGTATCGGCGGATGCGCCGAGAGTCAGCGAATTGGCAGGCGGTTGCGTTCCTTCTTCAACTGGAATATTAAAGCTCAAGGTTTGGGAGTTTAAACCTCCTAGATCGAACGTGCGATCGTAGACATCGATAACGTCTCCGTCTAACAAGTTGTAGCGTTTCTTCAAGGCAGGTCCTAAACTGAAGCTTCGATCGATGTCTTTCAACCGTTTGAAATCAATTTTGACTTGTCCGTTTAAAGACAACGCTTCTAAACCCAAATCGACATCGTAGCCTAGCGTGGTCGTATTCGTGAAGTCCGTGTCTAGGTCGAGAACAGCATCTAGCTCTAACGTGTCACCGACGCCATCGGGAACGGCAAACGTCAAATCTTGTCCGATCTCGAAATTGAGAACATCCCCATTTTCTAGCGTCAAATTTCCCGACAGTGCCTCTGTGGTCAAATTGAAGTCTTGACTGAAGTTGAGTTCGGGTAAAATATCAACGTCTAAAAGGTTGTAGCCACCGCCTAATTTAATGAATCCTCCAAAAAATTCCTTAGACCATTGTTTTTCGAGCGGAGGAACTGGAACGCCAACTTTTTGAAGGATCGTAGTCGCGATACCGTCTAAGTCAAGTTCTGCTTCAAGAAAAGTATCGCTTCCTGATGACGAGAGTGTATTTGGAGCAGTCAAATTCCCTGTTGTGTCGATTTTTGGTAGGCGCAATTCAATATTACCAAAATCGTTTAAGGGAATTTTAATGTCACTACCTGCTGCATTGATATCGACAAGATCGGTCGTTTTTTCAGGTAAATTCCAATCAAAGATTTTCCAGTCAAACTGAGAGCGTTTGAAGAGTGCTTTTCCGGCGATGCTGGCTTCTGCATTCATGCCAAAAATTGCATCGAGAGAATAGGAAGCATCTGGACTCAAGGTTGAAAACGTAGCTGCATTATCTAACACAAACCCCGATTTAATTGTCACCAAATCTCCCGATTTAACGAGATCGGGAACTTGAATCCATAAATCGACAGGGAGCGATGCGTTGACAAGACCGCCCTGAATTTGTAAATCAGACTGCAAACCAATTTTTCCAGTACTGGCAATGGAAGGTCGGATGAAGATATTTTTAGATCCGATTTTTTGGGATAGTGTTTTGTCCCAATCTACCCCCAGAAATCGGCTGTCTAAAAAATTAAATGCATCTCCATTGTGCCAAGGGCTTTGGTCTTGTGTCGTAAAGTCTAAATCGAAGGTGAGTGTATTCATGATGTAACCCCCCTCTTTTTTCGATAGGATGTCTTTCGATTTTGTTTGTTTTTTTCGTCTGACTTGTATGGCTTTTAGGTTTTTTAAGATGTTGTGAGATTTCGATTTTGTTGTTTTTTTGGTGTAGCTTTATAGTTTGTGATTTTGTTTTACGATCTACCGATTTGTTGAATTTGTATCGAACTCAGCGATCGCAGTTTATTTTCAATTTATTTAATTTAGGTAATTTTTGCATTTCAAAAATTAAAAAATATAACAAAAATAACTTTATATTACCTAAATTGTTATACTAAACAAAAGCCTTTCATCGAGCTTTAATGGCTTAAGTCTAAGTATCTTTTCCTTACGCGACAACTCTATCACGGACAATTTAAGCCGATCGAAAATCGTTACCTTTATTCGCATTTTTGTCAAGTGTTTTTCTCTAAAAAGCTCACTCCAAAACCAGTCTGCTGACTATGAATATTTTGGGCTAATGTGTGTGAGCGATCGCTAATTTTTTAAAAAATATTCTGACTGTTTGGCGATCGCATTGACTGTCTATATGTTAATTTTTAATCTTTAAGGTCTGGCGAAGGAACGACAACCGCAACAGACTCAACTCGGCTCGTTAGAAAATTCCGCTACAGTGCGCTCTCTCTCCGTTGGAGCGATTCTCCGATCGTTTGTACGAGCGCAGCTTTCCCGTAAGACGTTTATGCAAAACGCCCCGATCTGATGCGGGTCAGGGCGATCGCACCCATATGTCCAAATTTAAGCAATGCGTTGTCCTGCTCGATTCGCGCATCGATGTCCACAAACACCGCAAGCCTAAAACACAGCCTAAATTTTACGCTCGATCGACAGCGTTTAACTTCTAATCGCAACAATACACAAACCGTAACAGTCGCTCAAAACTGCTCGATGCTCACTGTTTGCGGCTTACTGTAAATGGGGGTGGTGGGACTTGAACCCACACGACTGTCACCAGTCAACGGATTTTAAGTCCGTAGCGTCTACCATTCCGCCACACCCCCGAATCCGTTCTTCGGTTTGCGCGTTACGCGCATATCTCTCTATTAAAACAGTTTTGAGAAGATTTTGGCAACCCCTTTTGGCAAAAATGTTAGTGAAGTATCCCAGAACGATCGAAAATCACGATCGCTTCCCAAACGCCCTCGCTTCCCCATCTCCAAAGAAGACAGAGTCCGAAAACACCGAGTCGTTCTCGAGAATACCGTATCCGTTAAAACGACATCAACGGCCACCTGTCAACTATTCCAACTGTGTTATGACAGACGAGCGAGGAGAGCGATCGCCACGGACAACAAACAACGATGAGTCACTGCATCAATCCTTACTGCACCCAACCCCGCAACCCCGGTGACGGTGATTTTTGCACGAATTGCGGAACGAAGCTGCTGTTGCGCGATCGCTACCGCGTTCTCAAACCTATCGGACAGGGGGGATTTGGTAAAACGTACCTCGCCGTTGACGAAGATCTTCCCTCCAAACCCCATTGCGTCGTCAAACAACTCCATCCGTTCGATCGCGACTCTCCCATCGGGAAAAAGATGCTCGAACTGTTCGATCGCGAAGCCGTCAGCCTGGACAATCTCGGTCAACATCCCCAAATTCCCACACTTCTGGCACATTTCGAGCAAGACAACCAACTCTATCTCGTGCAAGAGTGGATCGACGGAGAAACCCTCGCTGACGAACTCAAAGAAAAAGGAACCTTTAGCGAAGTCCAAATTCGCCAACTCCTCGAAAATTTACTTCCCGTGTTGCAATACGTCCACGAAAGACAGGCGATTCACCGGGACGTCAAACCCCAAAACATCATGCGGCGGCGGGATAGCAACGAATTCGTCCTCATCGATTTCGGCGTGGCGAAGGTTGTTACGGAAACGGCGTTATTGCAAACCGGAACGGCGATCGGAAGTCCTGAATACATGGCTCCCGAACAAATGCGGGGTCAGGCGTTTCCCGCCACCGATATTTACTGTCTCGGCGTGACTTGTCTGCGGTTGCTGACGGGAATGCTTCCGATGGAACTTTACGACATCGTTCGCGGGTGTTGGCGTTGGCGTCAGTTTCTCCCCAACGGCGTTCGCATTTCGCCACAACTGGGGTTGGTGTTGGATAAAGCGATCGAAACTCCTCTCGAACGACGCTATCGATCTGCGAAAGCAATGTTGCAAGACTTACAACCGCTGCAACCGAAACCCGTCAAATCCCATCCGAAAGGAAAACTCGCGCCTCCTCCCAAGCGATCGATCCTCGATACACTGTTGCGTCCGGTTCCCAAGACTCCCGATCGCTTAATTTCTGAAGTCGGGGTCGATTATACAGAACTGCGAGATTTGCTGGTGAAGCGGAAGTGGAAAGATAGCGATCGCCTGACGCATAAATTGCTGTGTTTTCTAGTGCGTCGTTCGACGGCGGGATATCTCGCCTATCGAGAAATCGCCAAACTTCCTTGTGAGGATTTGCAGACGATCGATCGCCTGTGGGTGAAGTACTCCAACCGCAAGTTTGGGTTTAGCGTTCAACGACAGATTTACGAAGGGGTCGATCGCGACTATCCTGAGTTTTGCGATCGCGTGGGGTGGCCGGTAGCCAAATCGCGATCGCCCTCTCAAACCTTCAAATTCAATCTGAGAGCGCCTGTCGGTCATCTCCCCTCGCGAACCTGGGCGGGAGGATTAGAATTATGGCGACATATGGCGGCGTTGTCCGATAAATTCGCCGAATACGAGGAAAATTTATAGCTGAGTCGAACCTTGAGACTGGATTCCAACTCAATCCAAATTGATTACAATATTTTTTATCTTCCATCGTAGCAATTTAGATTTGTCAATGTATCCGAAGACTCCCATTTTTCAAAAATGCCTTGAAACTCTCAACTCATTACCTAATATTCAGGAAGCGACCGTTAGAGAAGAGCCTTACTTGAGTGAAAATGTTTTGGCGGATGGTTCCTTGAGAATTAAAACCTCTCAGCAAAGTATCGACTATATCTGTGAAATTAAAACCCATTTAACTTACGATTCGATTGAGGCAATTTCTGAATATTTTAAAAATTTATCTTTTCGACTCAAAGATGAAGTTAGTCCTTTGTTGATTACAAGCGATTTGTCCAATCTAGTCGCCGAAAAGTTGGCTCAAAACAATATTGAATTTATTGACATTAAAGGAACGATATATCTCAATCGTCCCACTTTTTATGTATTCGTCAAAAATAATACTGTTCGATCCCAAAAACGTAAGTCTTTAAATATCACTAATTCTTCTTTGCAAGTCATGTATGCCGTATTGGAAGATTGGCGATGGACATTACAGCCGATCGATGTCGATCGCGTTTCCCAACTATCGGGAGTTAGCTTAAAGACGGTTAAACGGACATTAGACAAACTTCAAGACTTAAATTACATTCAATATGGCGTTAAAACTGGTTATAAAATTATCGATCCGCTTAAACTCCTCGAACGATGGGAATTAGGATATTCCGAAAGCCTCAGAAACACCTTAATGATTGAAAATTTTTCGCCGATTGGCAACCGTAAATTTTTCGACATTGCCGAAGCGATCGACCAGTTTGCCTCTATTCATGATTATTTAATTGGCGGTGAGTTGGCTGCTGCTAAACTCACAAAATATCTTCGTCCAATTCATGCCACTCTTCACTTGAATCCTAATTTCAACCTTCGCAAAATAGCATTAGATTTAAAATTGAAGCCCGATCCAAATGGAAGTATTACTTTTTTGCGAAATTTTGGAGAACCCGAGCCGCAATGGAGTAAAGTCTTTCGACAAGAAAAGTATATTGTTAGTCCGTTTCTCATTCGAGCAGAACTCGTTCGGATGAGTGATAGTCGATTAAAAAAAACCGCTCAACTGATTTACGACAAATATATAAAATGCCTGCCAAAAATATAATTAATCCGCAAGACAAACAAGTTTTGTCAGATTTACTAAATATCGCAAATTACCTCGATATTCCTATAATTTTAGTTGGTGCAGGAGCGAGAATTTTAATATTCGACCGACAATTTGGAGACGGACGAGGGACAACAGACTGGGATGTAGGAATATCGATCGATAGTTGGCAATCTTACACAAGACTACATGAAACCCTAACTCAAGGAAACGCGCCGCGTTTTCGAGCCACTTCAACACTTCATAAAATCGTACATATTGAAACTAATATAGAAGTTGATATCATTCCGTTTGGAGACATCGCTCAACCCGATGGCAAAATTATTTGGTCAGATAGTGAAAATTCAATGAATGTCTTAGGATTCACCGAGGCTCGCGTCAATTCAGAGATTACTCGAATTGAAAATCTCGAAATTCCCATTCTGACGCTTCCCGCATTTGTGACTCTCAAGATTTTTGCTTGGGGAGATCGCGGAGAACGGACTCAGAAAGATTTGGAAGATATTGAATTTATTTTCGCAAAATATGAAGATGACGAACGAGTGTATAATGAGCTTTACGACGAATTAGCTAACGAAACCCTTGATTTTCTCGACGCGAATATTTATCTGCTCGGTCGAGACATATCTCGACTGTTGCAATCGACGACGTTAACCGAGCTTAAACTCGTGTTAGATCGACTGCTTGAAAGCCTACAAAATCGCGATTCTCTCAGTTTATACGAGCGAGTAACTATACTGAAGCGTGGTATCCTGTCTGTTTCCTAACAATCGTGCGATCGAGTGCATCTCAAAAATGTAAATTTATCGGAGACGTGCTATCCGTACTCGATAGTGCTACGCACCGATCGACGCTTTCCGAGGGGAGCATCTAGTTAAGGCAATGAGTAGAAATACGCATTGACAGAGGTTCGAGAATAGAGAGGAAAGCATTCCCCAGTCGTCAATGACCCCAGAAGAACGTCAAAAACTCAAACAAGCTGCCGAGACGATCGCCGATATCCTGTACCAAAATACCCCTAAAGAGAAAGTCCAAGACTTCGAGAGCATCGAGCTGAGCCTGCGCGACCACTGGCTCGAAACCCTTGGCCCGGAACTGGCCCTATTTTTTTGCCCAAAGCAGCCAGACTCGTAGCGGACGAGAACGAAAAATTAGGAGCTGTATTGGAGAAGTCTCCCTAACCAGTAATCAAGCCAAACGCTTAAAGGTTAAGCCCCGCACACGAGTGAGTCCTCATCTAGAACGTTGTTCGTTGCTCCTTTGTGCCAACGAATCCTTCGCTAACGCTGAAGTCGATATCGAAGTCCTGACTGGGGTCAAGGTTTCTCACGGCACTCAGCATCGCCAAGCCCGCCAAAACGCACTGTCATTGAGCCAAAGCCAAGACTCGGTGAGGGAAATGAGTGTTGATGGTGGCAAGGTGCGACTACGCACCCCTAAAGGACAAGAAAGTCTCTGGCGCGACTACAAAGCCATTGCTCTACACGGACAGGTTTGTGCCGCCGTCTTTCAAGACAACGCTCAATTGGCCGACTGGGTACGCCAACAGCCAAGGGCTGAGTCGGTGAGTGTCGTGGCCGACGGTCATCCCGGTGTCTGGAATTTGGCTCGTGATTGCCTCAAGGAATCCCAACGCCAGGAAATCCTCGACTGGTATCACTTGATAGAAAATCTGCATCGGGTTGGGGGTTCAAACCAACGTTTAGAAGCGGTACGAGAGCATTTGTGGCAGGGTGAGGTCGAAGCCGCGGGGGCCGAGTTCGGCCAGTGGCGTACTCCAGAAGTGGTCAACTTCCTCAACTATATAGAGCGCCATTCTCATCGCTTACCGAATTATGCCCAACGCCAGGAAAACGGCCAGGTCATTGGTTCGGGGGAAGTTGAATCGACTATTAAACGCATTGGTTTGAGAATGAAGATTTCCGGAGCGCAGTGGAATCGAGAGAATGTCAATCCCATGTTGCGTTTACGCTGTGCTTATCTCAATCGCGAGTTGGCTTAAGTATTTTTACTCATTACTTAAAATAGATGCTCCCCTTTCCGAGCGGCTGTTGGAGGGAACGGAGTGAAACCCAACCTACCCAGAGCTTCGTGTTTTTACATCCATTGAGATACACCCGTGCGATCGATATTCCATAAAAAACAACGGAAGCCGCACCACCGTTTTCAACAGTCCCAAAACTCCATATCGCGTCTGTAGCTGAGGCGGAATCTCTGACGGTTTCAATTCCACAAATCCCAGGGTTTCGTAAAACCCTCGAAGTTGTGTTCCCAAACAGTCGAGATACAAGGGTTTCGTCGCTTCTTCGATAAGATGTTGCGCCATGGCCGTTCCGATTCCCCGCTGTCGCCAACGCCGCGAGACGACCAAACTTCCCAATTCTTGAACGCCGTCGAACTCCCGCAACTGACCGCAGGCGATAATCTGGTTCTGGTGTTCTAAAACCCAAAACTGCGACCATCGCAGTTGAGTCGGGTCGAGGAGCGATCGCAACACCAAGCCGCGAACAGTGGGTAAATCCTCTGGCCTGGCGCGTCGTAGATTGGATGCTGGGGGAAAAGCCATCGTTTCGGAAAACTGCTATTGCGTGCGATCGTAGTATCGATCGCGGTGTCATGTCGAATATCTTCAACCTCCCCTCGGAACTCCCCGACAGCGAACTCCTCGAACCCCTCGTGACGGGAAACGATACCCTCATCGAACGTATTGTCTCCACCGGACAAACGACGCCACCCGGTCAGTGGTACGACCAAAACCGCGATGAATGGGTGGTGTTGTTACAGGGAAAGGCGATCGTTTCTTACGAAGACGGGTCTCAAGTCAAGTTGAAACGTGGGGATTATTTGTTAATTCCCGCTCGGACGAAACATCGTGTTGACTATACTAGCGTCGATCCGCCTTGTATTTGGTTAGCAATTCATGGAAATTTTAAGTACTTTCGTAAGTGAATTTTCTGAATTTTTCATTTTTTTTAAGGTGGAAAATTTCCACCTTTTGATGTAGTTAACATCAGCTAGGCGCGGGACTAAATTGGCATTCAATTATCCGACGCGACAGTTTCTTGTTTTTGGATTTGTCACTTTGCAAGAACTGATTGAGCGATGTTTAATTTACTTAAATTTTAAAAGGTGTTTAATTTAAAAATTTAGCTAAAAATTAAATTTTGTAAATTAAAAAACGAAGTATTTTTTCTCAAAATAGAGTGAAATTTGTAAACTCAAAAAAATTAATACGATATAATTTTGAACGTACGATCGCCCCCATCCATTCCTTAAAATCACTTCATTCAACTCGTTCGATGTCTCAGACCTTTGACTTTATCGCTTTCGGAGACGAAGTGCCAGGAATTCTCGGACTCGTCAGTGCCGCACGGGAATACCACCGACAAACCGGTCAGTTCCCCCGCAGTCTCGTCATGACCAAAAGCAACGCCAACTTGGGACTCGGCGGTCATTTAGTCCGGGGCGAACTTTCCTATCTCGATCGCAGCAGCATTCCCTACGACATCCGCCAACGCTACAACCTGGACACCTTCGGCGATCCTCCCAGCATTTACCGAGAATTCCTCGATCGCGCCGGTGTCGATTGGATTGCCCTCGATCCCCAAGCCGCCGATGCCGCAATGCGGCGAATGCTGTCAGAAGTCGGGGCTTACGTCCTCAGTAACATCGAGATCGATCGCGTCCTCAAAACCGGAAACCGCATTTCCGGCATTCACCTGACACGGGGCGATACCTACTTCGCCCAACAGTTTATCGACGCCACCGTCAACGCCGAACTCGCCCAAGCCGCAGGCGTCACAAAACTTCCCGGTTTCGCCACCTTCGGCCTCCCCGAAGCCGAACTTCCCGTCACCCTCTGCTTCCAAACCCACGGCCTCAGCATTTCCCGCCTCAAACAAGTCGAAGTCAGCTATTTCAAACACCTCACCACCCCCGGAAACAGCATCGGCAAATACTGGTTCAAAGCCGCTTCTGGCGGGAGCGACAGCCTCGCCAACTGGCTTCGCCAAAGCCTCACCGACAAAGACGGAAACTGGCTGACTCTCTACAGCGATCGCGACTTTATCGACGTTCGCAGTCGCGCCCTCAGCATCGCCTACCACGGCCACCGCAACAAACCCTTTTCCCTCAAAAACACCGGATTTCTCCTCGACAACGGCAACGTCGCCGTTCTCTCCAACGATCGCCTGTCGTGGAATTCCCTACTGTTTTTCGTCACCGGGTCAGAAGCCGAAGCCCTCGCCCGCAACGATGCCAAACCCACCCCCGCCATGTTAAAAGAATTCCAAAACGTGCGGCGGTGGTTCCAACAATATCTCGGTGCCAGGGACGTGACCCCAGCCCCAGAACTCTACATCCGCCACGCCGGAAACGTGACCGGGGTTGTCTCTCCTCTCAGCGGCGCGAAAATGCTAAAAGGGGGCGTCGATATTGGCGAAGCTTTGGGAACCTTCGGCTATCATTTCGACGTGCGCGGTGGCATCGAAGGATTGGGACGAAAAGCTTTAGATCGGGGCTATCAAAGTATCAGCGTCCATACCAAACCCCTGTTTAACATCGGTATCGGCCACGCCCAAATCCGCGACGTGCCGAATTTAGCGGTGGTGAGTCCCGCCTCGGGATTTGAAGGATACGCCTCTTCCGCCGGACGTATCGTCGAGTTTAACGTCGGTGTCGGTCAAGGGGTGGGGATTGCGGCGGCGTTGGCGTTACGTCAGGGAAGACAGCTTTCCGAGATTTCAAATTCAGAAGTACGGGACGTCTTGAAACGCCAGCAAAAATTACCGAAAGTTTTCGGGATCGCACAACCGGAGTTTGCCGAGTTTTTGGCAACCTTCGAGAAAACTCTCGCCCCGGAAAAACCCGTTACGCCGACGGGATTGGTGGATATTGCGGGACATTGGGCCAAACCGTACATCGAAAGTTTGTTCGATCGCGGTATCGTGGCCGGAGTCGGAAACCATCAATTTCGCCCCGATATTCCCCTCACGCGGGCGGCATTTGCCGCCATACTCGCCCAAGCCTTCGATCGCCCCTTCATCCGCGACGCCCAAGTCTTTCTCGACGTACCGCAAAATTTCTGGGGTTACGAGGCGATCGTCAAAACCAACCGAATGGGCTTCATGACGGGATTTCCCAACGGGACGTTTCGCCCCGGTCAAAACGTCACCCGCTTACAGGCGTTTCTCGCGATCGTCAGCGGTTTAAACCTCAACGAGAGTGTCGCTTCCGAGGTCTTGTCCGTTTACCGCGATCGCGCCGCCATACCTGCCTACGCCGTTCCTGCGATCGCCCAAGCCACCGCCGCTGGTCTCGTCGTCAACCACCCCGATCCTCGCCAGTTACGCCCTTTAGAAGACATGACCCGCGCCGAGGTGGCCGTGACGATTTACAAAGCGTTGGAATTGAGATGAGGAGAATCGGTAGGGTGCGTCAGATTGGAAAACCGATAACGTTTGTGGGAAATCAAGTGAAACTGACGCACCGCCGAGGTGTCGGTGCTTCGACAACATTGTTCGATCGCATCACGCATCCTTGTCTGCGATCGGTGGGGGCGGTGCGTGACGCGGTAATACAACATTCACCTGACTTCGACAACATTTTCCGGGCGCGTCACGGCACCCTACGCCTGTTCCTCGTTCCCCGTTCCCTGCTCCCCGTTCCCTAAATTACGCTAACGCCGACGACCCCAAATCCGGCGGAACGTCCTGCCAGCGACCGTTCCCGACAGCGCGAACCGCTTCTTTGAGCGAAACGTCTCCGGTGTACAAGGCGCGTCCGACGATCGCACCCGTGACGCCTTGAGATTCGAGGGACAGCAACCCCAGTAGGTCGGTGACGGAACTGACGCCACCCGAGGCGATAACGGGAACGGAAACCGCTTCGGCTAACTCCCGTAAAGCGTCGCGGTTGGGACCTTCGAGGGTTCCGTCGCGGTGAATATCGGTGTAGATAATCGCCGCTACGCCAAAGTCGGCCATAGTCTGCGCCAGTTCCGTGGCTTTGACTTGGGAGGTTTCTAGCCAGCCCCGCGTCGCGACCCAACCGTCTCTGGCGTCGATACCGACGGCGATGCGCCCTGGAAATTCTTCACAAAGCTGACGGACGAGGTCGGGATTTTCCACAGCCACGGTTCCTAAAATCGCGCGATCGACTCCCCAGGATAGGACTTCCGCCACGCTGTCGCGATCGCGCAGGCCACCGCCGATTTGCACGGGAATCGAGAGCGATCGCACGATCGCCGCGACAATTTCGCCGTTAACGGGACGCCCGGCTTTCGCACCGTCGAGATCGACCAAGTGTAGGCGCGTCGCCCCTTGTTCGGCCCACTGTCGCGCCATAGACACGGGGTCTTCGCCGAAAGTTTCGGCGGCGTTGTAGTCACCCTGATATAAGCGCACGCAACGTCCGTCTAGTAAATCGATGGCGGGAATGACTTCCATCGGTGTTCGTATCCTCTCTAACCAGTCTGTCGTACCATTGTCGGTCGGGACGTTCGCTCCAAGCAACCCAAAACAGATCGTTCGTACCTAGGTTATCCTCGTGTTACGGACGCTTGAGATATCTGGTGACGCACGACGACTGTGAAGATTCTTCGCTTGACTTCACAAGGGTTCCCAGCATCTCCTAAATTGGAAAGAAAGTATGATGTAGAAAGTGTCTTGCCCTATGGTTGTTGTTGGCTGTCGTGAGTGAAATCTAGCAACATAGGGAGAATTATTCCGAGTGGAGGCGAAATATGACCGACACCATGTCTGAGCTTGATGAATTGAGAGATCGATTGAGGAGTTCGATGCGACCCAAGAAACCTAAAATGCTCGTCGTCGATGACGAACCGGACAATCTAGACCTACTCTATCGAACCTTTCGACGAGAGTTTCGGGTCTATAAAGCTGAAAGTGGCATCGAAGCCCTCGATATTTTAGAAAAAGAAGGAGAAGTGGCGGTTATTGTTTCTGACCAGCGGATGCCGGAAATGAAGGGAACGGAGTTTCTCAGTAAAACGGTTACTCAGTTTCCCAACACGGTACGGATTATCCTTACGGGCTTTACCGATATTGAAGATCTCGTCGAAGCCATCAACTCGGGACAAGTCTACAAGTACATTACGAAACCTTGGGACCCGAACGAATTGCGAGGTGTGGTCAAACGGGCAGCCGATACCTACGAACTCCTCAAGTTGAAAACTGAAGAGTTGGAATGGTCTCACGCACAAATGGCCGTGTTGGGAACGCTGATGCAGGTTGCTGAAACATCTGAAGATGCGGCATCCTGCCTCGAGACGATCGCTCGCGCTCTCGGGGAGAACTTTTCAGCCGAAGCCTGCGTGTTGCAACTGGTTGAAAACGGTGGTCTCGTCGACGGCTATGCCAGTCACGGCAACGCTGACGCGCTGTCTCTAGCAGGCGATCCGTTGGTGGAGAAGGCGATCGCCACCGGCAAAATTCAAGGGTCGGCAAACGTTTCGGCCGAGCCCGACCTATCTGGACTCGATTCCTATCAAAGCTCTGGCGTTCAAGCGCATTTGGTATTACCGATTGCGTTTCGCGGCCAACTGCGGGCCGTGGCCTCGCTGCAATGGACGCAGCCGAACAGCGTACAAGAGAAGGAAATCGAATGGATTCACCGTTGCGCCCAGCAAATCGCTCTGGCCTTGACGTGTGCTGACCTTGCTTAAGACTTTTCTCGAGACATGGACAATATCCCCGACGCCACGCAAATTCAAAACTTATTCGATCGCATCGCCCCGGTTTACGACCGACTCAACGACAGCCTGAGTTTGGGGTTACATCGGATTTGGAAACAGATGGCGATTTCCTGGTCTAAGGCAGGTGCGGGGCAGACTTGTCTCGATTTATGCTGTGGAAGTGGCGATCTGGCCTTGAGACTGGCCGAAACGGTCGGCCGGAGCGGACGGGTCGTCGGGGCTGATTTTTCGCGATCGCAGTTGGATATCGCCCGCCAACGCAGTCGCGATCGCGGATTGTCTGTGGAGTGGGTGCAAGCTGACGCTCTGAATTTACCGTTTGCAGACGCAACCTTCGATGCGGCAACGATGGGATACGGGTTACGAAACTTAACCGATATTCCCCGAGGCTTGCGAGAACTGTACCGGGTTCTCAAACCGGGAGCGACGGCGGCAATTTTGGATATGCACCGACCGACTTCGACGGCGATGTTGGGCTTTCAGCAATGGTATCTCGAAACTTTCGTGGTTCCCACTGCCGAGTCGTTCGGATTGACGGACGAATACGCTTACATTCAACCGAGTCTCGATCGCTTTCCCACGGGAAGCCAACAGGTCGAACTCGCCCGTCAAGCGGGGTTCGATCGCGCCGTTCACTATCCGATCGCGGGGGGGACGATGGGGGTTCTCGTAGCCGTCAAATCTACGAAAACTGAAGCTTCCCTGTCGCACAGACCGTCAAACTCAACCGTAAAATAGACAGAAGTGCGTCCGAACGGGTCAGAGTTGCACCAAAAACACCGAACGTCTTTTTTTGTACGCTGCTTGTTTGCGTTTTGACCTTGAATTCAAATCTTTGGTTTCTATTCGTTCCGCCGGTTGCGGGAGGAATCATCGGCTATTTCACGAACGATCTCGCCATTAAGATGTTATTCCGCCCCTACCGGGCTTATCATATTGGAAAATATCGCGTTCCCCTCACGCCGGGGCTGATCCCTCGCAATCAGGGACGCCTCGCCAAGCGCGTGGCCGATACGATTATGGGATCGTTGTTGACGCCCGCCGAACTGCAAGGGTTAGCGCGGCGGTTGTTATCCATCGAACGGATACGGGGGGCGATCCTGTGGCTGCTCGATATGGCTCGCCAACAACTGACCCCCGGAAGCGATCGCAAAACTACCCGCATTCTTGCCGGTATTCTACACGATCTGTTTGGGGAATCGTTACCTCGTTTGTTAAAGGTTTGGTCGCGGCGGGACGATTTTTTAGTTCGCCAAGTCGATAAAATTTTCGACGACGTGCTGTTAGAGTTCCAACTGACGGAACAACAAGCGTCTCAACTGGCGGATTGGTTGATGCAGGTGGCGCTGTCTCCTAATTCGGTACGGTTGGCGATCGTGGATTTTTTGACCGATCGCAATATCGTTATTATCGACGAAAATTTTCGCGAAAAAAGTAGTGGAACTTACTGGATCGTCGCCCATTTGTTGGGGTTGCGAAATACGCTGGTTCGCCTGCGGAATTACTGTCTCGATGAAAAGGAAAAGGCAAACGCACAGTTAGCCGAAGTCATAGACTCTTTGGATTTGCAGTCGCGGCTGAAAGAATGGCTACAAAATCTGTCGCTGCAAAACCTTCCCGTTTCGACAGTTCGTCAACTGCGAAAAACCCTGCGAGACAGCGTGCGGAAATACATCCGTACTGAAGGCGCGGATTTGCTGCGCGGCTTGGGGGATTCAGTAGATTTCGAGCATGCAGCTCAGGCGATCGTCAACCGCTTGCGAACGTCAACGGTGGTCAATTCGTCCTTGGAACTGATCGGTCAAGAACTCGCCTTAGTACTCGATCGCTATCTGGAAAAGGATCTCGAAAAAATTGTCGCGAAAGTCATTCCCATTTTGGCCATCGACAGCGTCATTGTCGATCGCGTCAACGCTACCTCTCCTGAAAATCTAGAAGCCGCAGTCGAAGGAATTGTCAAAAGCGAACTACAGGCGATCGTCAACCTCGGCGGTATACTCGGTGTAATTATCGGACTGTTACAATCGGGATTGCTATTTTTTCAAAACTCAGGGTTGTAGGCGTTCGCACTCGAGACTCGAGACGGACTTCTGATTTCCCCATCGGGTCAACTCCTCACATTATCCTTATCCGGCCATGCGATCGAACGAGGATCGAAGGCGGCGATCGTGCAGTCGTTGTTCGAGAACGGAAACGATTTCGTTCCATCCGAGATCGGGACGTCCGAGCAAACTCTGCAAAGCGTGTAGGGCCGTTTCAGAGTCGTCCGGTTTCGATAACGGCGTGACAAAGGGTTTGCGCTTGCGTTGAGCTTCGCGAATTCCCCAACTCGCTGCCATTTTAATGAGATCGCTGAGACTGTTTCGTCCTCGCTCTTGGTTCCACGTCCATCCTTCAACTGTGGTCGCGTATAGAGGCGGTAAGCGGTTGAGCGCGTAGGCGATCGCCTCGCTCGTATCGATCGAGGCCGCCACATCTAACGGAAGTTCGCGCAGTTGTCGCTGGACTTCCTCGATCGCGAGGGGTTCCATTGCGTTACGGTAAATCGCGCAACGATGCGGTGTTGTCGTCATGATTGTCCTCTTCGTGAAAGCTAAATTCGGACTCGCACGCAAAATTTTCAATGTTTCGCAGCGATGCTTCAGACAGGACGATCGACTCGTCTCGATCGCAAATATTTACATTTCTACGACGCGAATAAATTGCAACAGGTTCCCAGCTCGGTAGACTCGTCGATAACGACCGGTTAACTCTTCAGCACGAAGGAAAGCAATTCCCAAAATCGCGAAAAATTAATTCTCGAGTCGGTTTCTTTGGGTCGGTTGTTGCAGCGATCTCACGGGTGGTGGCGGCGATTGGCATATTGCCCGTGAATATTGACCGAATAGGGAACCAAGTACGTTAATACTCCCGAAATCCAGCGATCGCGCGTCATTTTTCCCTTCAGTAATGCCGAACCGTGGTTGAGGGCAAATAGCAACGTTCCCACGATCGCCGCCACCCGCAACGCCGTCGGTCTGAATTCCCGATCGAGCAACGCAGCGAAAAACGATTGTTTCATAACCTCTTTTACAGCGAACAGTTAACAGTTAAAGACCTGAGCGTCTCCAGTACCGTATACCGTATAATGCGCTTTCTATCTTCTATCGGGTGCATCTCACTTTCGCAAATACACAAGTTCGGCAATTTGTCAATATCTTCCTCAAGGACTGCTAGAAGGGGATTTACTCTTTTAAGTATTTATACTTATCGCAGAATTGAGATGCACCCCATCTGCCGCCATTCGACTGGATTCGCAGAACGTACCACAGGCTGGAATCCTGACTTTTGAGATTACTTTGTAACTGATTTAGGATGGCTAGAACAAAAACCGAGCGATTTAACAGTACTTAATAGGTCTCGTGTAAAACTTTGAGCCGATCTTGTAAATCGGCCATCAAGCGTTTCGCGCTGCGTTTAGGCGCACCATCAAAATAGTCGTTGACGTCCATCGCTTCAGCGATCCGAACTCGCACGTCACACCGCCACTTCGGGGTTCCCGTACTGTAGCGAAGGCTGATGGGAACGACATGAATCTCAGTATCGGGGTGTTGTTCGAGAACTTGCATCGCCAATCGTCCTAAGCCGGGTTTCATGCGATAAATTTGTTCGGGGTCGGGATTGCTTTTTTCAATATTTCGTTTGACGAAAAAAATGTTCGCTTCTGGAAAAATAACGAGCATTTCTTGCTGTAACAATAAGTCAATTCCGTGTCGCAAACTTGCAATGTCTACCCGGTTTAAATTGACGGGAAACGCTCCGAGCCGACGGACGATCCAACCTTGAACTCCCTTCGTTTCGTTCGCGGAAGTCATGAACCTGGGATCGCGTCCGGTGACGCGACGACCGGCGAGATAAGCAACGAGAATGGGGTCCCAACGCGATCGATGGGTAGGTGCGAGGATTACCGTTCCTGACTGGGGAAGGTTTTCTTGTCCTCGTACGTCGATATGTCGGAAATACGCAGGTAATACGACATAGTGAGCGAGAGGATAGAGAATTGCACTCAGCCACGGTGAAACTCGAGATGAGACTGAGTTACTGTGATGGGTTTTGGAAGTTTTGGTGTGTTTTTCAGGCAAGTTTAGCTGAGTCATGTGGCTCGATGGAAGAAGACAAACGCAACCCTGACATGGGTAGTCGTCTCCTACCTTAAGCCTATCGCGTTTGCTTGTCTGCGAAACTGCGGACAGTTTAAAACGGTGTCTGTGCTATAACACCGCGATCGATTGCGATCGAGGAAGCAGGGGAGCTTCTTCAGGGAAGAGTGAAGAGGGAAGAGGGAAGAGGGGTAACAGTTTCACCCGATCTCCTCACGGGTGACTGTCTTCACTGCTCGCTGTAGGCGACTCCAGCAGTCGGCGGGCTAAGGCACAATCGAAATAGTTCGCGTCTGCGAGGGTTCCCGCATTTCCCGATAGCACTTCAAACGAGGTATCCGGTTCTCCCAAACTCCCGAGGACTAATGCTGCACCGCTAAACTCACTGTGGCGAGTATAGTCGTTGACGGTCACGACGGTTGTTAACCCCGCACTGAGAGATGCTTGTAAGCCGTGGGGGGAATCCTCGAACACCAAGCAGTCTTGAGGGGTCAACGCCATTTTGTCGAGGACGTAGTGGTAAATGTCCGGGGCGGGTTTTTTCGCGGGAACGATATCTCCGGCGGCGATTTCCTCGAACCAGTCGGGATCGAGGTGTTTTTCGAGTAACGCGATGGCGTTGGGAAGGGCGCTGGTGGTGGCGATCGCCAAACGCAGATTTTCGCGGCGAGCTTCGTCGAGGAGACGTTTGACCCCCGAACGCAGGGGAATCGCGCCGTCGTGGAGGAGTTGGCGGTAAATTTCAGTTTTGGTCGCGTGGAGGCGACGCACGAAGGCGTCGAGGTCGCTGGGAGGCTCGAAATCGCTTTGGTAATGGTGGATGTAGTGTTTGAGGCGTTCTTTTCCCCCCGAAACGGAAACGAGTTTTCCGTAGAGTGCGATCGACCAATCCCAATCGAGTCCGGCTTCGGTGAAGGCGCGGTTAAACGCGACGCGATGTCCGTCTCGTTCGGTTTCGGCGAGGGTTCCGTCTACGTCGAAAATTAACGCTCTGAGTTGAGACATGGTTTTTTTCAGTCGCCAGTCACCAGTGAAGACAGTTGAGAGTTTCTGCAAGACAAGTTAAGTAAGCTTGTCAATTATCAATTATCAATTATCAATTATCAACTGCCAAACGGTGGCGTCCGCTTCGGCGATCGCGATCGCTCGGTTGTCGGGGCGAATTGCAATCGAGACGATCGCATCTTCTGAGGCGGTGACACGGGAACGGGGAATTTGCCAGCGTTCGACGGCCTGTCCGTCCAAAGTCCACAATCGCACTAAACCGTCTCCATCGACGGTGGCGAACTGCTGGCCGTCGGGACTGAACTGGCCGTCAACAGCGGCGGTTTGATGGCCGCGCCAACTCTGGACGGGGTTGTCTGCGGCGACATCGAATAGGGACAGGCTTCCGGTTTTGGCTAGGGTCAAGAGGATCGTGCGATCGTCTCGTCCACTGGTGCGCCAACGAAAGCGATCGCCCGGTAAGGTAGTCTCGAGGTCGCCGTCCAAATTCCACACGCGCACACTATCGCGCCCTTCAACGCGAGTTGCGATCGCCGTTCCGTCTGGACTCCATTCTGCGGTGGCGACGCCGTCAGCGTCGGGTTCGAGTCGGGCTAGCAAACGACCGTCTGCACTCCAGAGCAACACCGTCGCGCGATCGCGTCGTTGCATCAACACCCGCGTTCCGTCGGGGCTGAACTGTAGGCGCCAGGGCTGTCGGTCGCCGCGATCGAGACGCGCTACGCGATCGCCCGAACGATCGTACATCCAAACGGTTTCCTCAGTGTCGATCGCGACCCAACGATCGCCCGTCGGGGAAAACACCAACGCCTCGAGTCCCGCAGCGGAACTCTCGAAATCGAGCAGTTGCCGACCGTGGCGATCGTACAACACCACTGTTGTCTCGTTAAGCCCTTTCACCGCCAATCGCCGGCCGTCTGGACTCCAAACCAGAGTTTCGATGCTCCCCGAATGCTGGAATTCCGCGACGGCGTCCCCTTGGTGCGTCCAAATTCCCACCGTTCCCTCATCGACCCCCAGTAGCAGCCAGTATTGACTGTCGGGCGACCATTGCAAACGATAGACATCGTCGCCCCACCCGAAGTTCGTCAGAACGCGATCGCGGACTTGTCCGTTCGTGTCGAGCAGTTCGACGAGGGTGTCGCCGTCTTCGCTGGGAGTCAGTCGAGCGATCGTCTGTCGGTTTGGACTCACCTGTTCGGCCGCCACCGCCAATTTAAAGCGATCGGAACGGGGCGCGTCGCCGTTTCCCAGTCCCACGAAGCCGTCGGTCGTATAGGAAAGAACTCCGAAGCCGTCTGGGGTGAATTCGAGAGCTTCGACGCGAACGTCGTCGTTTTCTGGTGTCGCTTCTGCCGATAAGACTCGAGCGGCTGCGTCGAGGGGAAGTTCGATCGCGCGATCGCTCGGTTGGGGAGCGACGGCGATCGCGCTGACGAGAACGGCGAAAAATAGGGGCAGAACGCTCGATCGACTCATGGCTCACAACAGGCAACTGTTGAAAACCGTACTCGAGGAACCTCGCAGCTATGGGGAAACAGGGGACAGTTTACAAACCTCCCCGACCTGTTCCGGTTTCGCGCTCCTCCTATAACTTCCCTTCGTCTTTCCCCGTTCCCTGAACGCCACGCACGATGCGGGACAGCTCGGATTTTTCATCGACGGCGATCCGCGAAGGAGAACCGCTAATGATTCCTTCGTAGTTGCGGAACGAGTCTTTAATTTCGGGGCCGTTGGCGCTGATGGTGTATTCGCGAATGCCCGTATCGTGCCAAGACCCACGCATTTTAAAGACGTTGATCGCCCGCGACATTTGCCCGCGAATTTCCACGTACTGCAACATGATAATGGTGTCGGTAATCGTAGAAATGTGGGAATCCGTAATCGAGTGCGACCCCATAAATTGATCGGTGGTGTTAGTGAAAAAGCCCGTAATTTCTTCTTGCTTGGCGTAGCCGGTCACACCGATCACGAACTGACGGAAGGCATTGTTACTGACACCTCTTGCCAACGCAGACAGAGAGTCGATCGCGATGCGAGAGGGCTTGAAATCGACGATCTCAGTTTTGATGATCTGCAAGTGATCTTCGAGACCGGCCGATTCGGGGTAGGCGCAGAGGATTTTCAACAAGCCGCGCCGTTCCATTTCCTCGAAATCGATGCCCCAAGAGTAGGCGTTGCGAAGCAGTTGAGCGCGAGATTCTTCGTACGCGAACAGGATAGCCCGTTCGCCCTTGAGACAGCCTTCTTGGGCAAATTTGCTCACCAACAGCGTTTTGCCCGTTCCCGTGGCGCCAGTGGCGAGAATGATGGAGTCCTTGAAAAAGCCGCCGCCACACATTTCGTCGAGAGTGGTAACGCCCGAAGACACGCGCACGTTGGACGATCGCTGTGTCAGGCGCATCGCCCCGAGGGGGAAGATATTGATGCCGTTGTTGGTCATCGTGAAGGGATATTCTCCCTTCATGTGGGTGGTTCCCCGCAGTTTGAGAATTTCGATGGTGCGGCGACGCCGTTCGCCTTCGAGGACGTTACGGACGATGACCACGTTATCCGAGACGAACTCTTCAACGCCGAAACGAGCGACGGGGCCGTATTCTTCGATGCGTTCGGTGGTCATAACGGTCGTAGCGCCGAGTTGTTTGAGGCGTGCCACCAGGCGAAAGATTTCCCGACGGATGACGGGGGCGGCGTCGTATTGTTGGAAAACGGCGGTAACGGAGTCGATGGAGACCCGTTTGGCTTTGTATTTGCGAATGCCGTACTGAATGCGCTCTATTAAAGCCGACAGGTCGAAGTTGCCCACGACGTCTTGTCCTTCGGGGTCGGGGGAGGCATCGAGGATAAACAGTTTGCCTTCGTCGACGAGTCCTTGTAAGTCCCACCCGAAACTTTGAGCGTTTTTGATCAAGTCCGTGGGCGATTCTTCAAAGGTGACGAAGACGCCGGGTTCGTTAAAGTAGGTGATGCCGTTGTAGATAAACTGAATGGCAAACAGGGTTTTACCCGTACCGGAGGTTCCGCTCACGAGGGTCGTTCGCCCCCTCGGAAGCCCTCCGTGACTGATATCGTCGAAGCCCTCGATACTGGTGAGGATTTTCTCGACCGCTTTTATTTTGCGTTGGTTCTCCCGATCGGATGTACTTTCCATGTTTTTATCGAGACGTTTTTATCAAACCGTTTTTCAACCGTTGAAGGCAGCACCGTGTTATTGTACGTCCGATTCGCGATCGTACAGTTCTTCGTAGAGTAAGTCCAAGCCGATCAAGACTTTTTCTCGGTCGGATAGGTCGCCGATAATTTTACGCACGGGAGGCGGCAGAATTTTGGCGAGGGTAGGAGTGGCGAGGATTTTATCTTCTTCGGCCAGTTGGGGATTCTTCAAGACGTCGATCACTTTGAGAGCGTAAACCCCTTGAAACTCCTGTTCGAGAAGGGTGTTGAGGGTCTTGAGCGCTCGCACGGAGTTCGTGGTGTTTCCGGCCACGTAGAGTTTGAGAACGTAGGTTTTTTTGGGGGGAGTCATACGCGCGATCTTCTATCTTAATTGAGGTTGCCGAACTTGTCAAACAAAGCTGGGTCGCTGGAGAGGCGCACTTTTTTTAGGACTCTCGAGGAATCGATCGCCGATACATTTCGCATAGATGAGCGATCGTGTCGATCAAGGTCAAGCGGTAATCCAACAGGATTTCTTCGCTTCGTCCTTCTAATTTTAGCTGTTTGGAAAACTCATCCATTAAATCCATATGAATTTCGACAATATGAGTAACTGAAATATCGGCAAAAAACGCTACGTTTACGAATTCATCTATTGCTTGATTGAGCGTTGCATCTTGAGAAAAATAGTCAAGGACAATTTGACGGTAGAGTTTTTGAAGTTCTTGGAGCAGTTGAGCTTGTTCTGCACGCGGTAAGTTTCTTAAAAACCGTTGGGGGTTCCGTTTATAATACACGCCTAAGTATCCCAATCGTTCCCTCAATTTATCGGCGAGCCGCTGTTGTTTCTCCATCAGAAAGCTTTCCGTACCGGCCGCTTGCATCGATTCGGGAGCAACGGATTCGTGCGATCGCTGGGTGGGAGACAGTTTGAGGAAACCATCGATCGCCCGGTCGATCGCCTCGAAGACGCGAACCAAGCCGTCGACGTTTAGGTAAACTTCAGCATCGTGATAGGTAAATTCTTCGTTGGCGGGCGATATTTCGTCTCGATCTTGGGACGGGGTAAGAATGACAGATGGTAGCAAGACTTTGGTTTGCTTGAGCCTTTCGACGAGGGAAGGGAGGTGTTTGTTTTCTTCGAGGATCAGACAGTCGAGGTATTGTTTGTTCTGCTCGACAAATTCGACGAACTCGCGATCGCTGGTGCAGTCAGTCACGGTATAGCGATCGCTGTCGAGACACGGTTGTAGTGCTTCGACTAGGGTTTGTGTCGGAATTAAGGTGCAGATAGAGAGTTGAAGTAGCACTGAAACACAAGGGAGATTGAGGGCGGTCGAATTTTGGCGAAACAAGATAAGATCGATCGAGCAGCCGTATCGAACGGAATTTAATTTTTATTTAAGGTTATTGTAACTAATTGAAATAATAACCTGGAAAGACTTTTAATTCCAAGCGCATCATAATAAATAAGGAGGAGAGGAAAGGTCGGAGAGCGTGAAGACTGTCTCGTGTGCTTTCCCAACAGATTTATGGTTCGAGTCGCCCAAACCATCGTATTCTGCCCCGAGCTGAGGGAATTTACCCATAACGTACCCGTCTGCCCCGATTCGGTGGGAGTCGCAACCGCGATCGAGACGTTGGGAGCGCGCGATCGCGCCGTTGTCGTTGGCCTGCAAAATCAGGTGGTCGGGACAGTGGCGGCCGAGAGCTTGCGATCGGCGTTGCAGACGGGAGTTCCCCCAGACACTCCACTGGCGGATTTGTGCGATCGCTATCTCGAACCCGCCCTAGTCCTGTCAGCATCGCTAACGTTCGATCGCTTGCAAGGGGACGTTCCCAACTGGAACAGTGTAGCGTCAGAGGTGGTGTTCGTCGATGCTGACGGTGAAATCGTCGGCCTGCTCGATCGCCAGCAGTTGACTCGGGCCTTCGCCGAACGATCCGATCGCAAACCCTCCGCGATCGCCATCGAAATGCCCGGCCCGCCTTTGGCCTTTCTCGTACGCCTGCTCGATCGCTTGCCCGTTCCCTGCGAGTTACAGACAGATTCGGGAGTGGCGATCGCCCAAAACTCCGCTTGGCATAGCTGGTGGGACTCTCTGAACGAAGGCGAAACCGATTGCAGTGCCGCGCACCTGTTCGAGATCGGTTCCGAAACCGACAGTGGCTACCTCTATGCCTGTCGAGCGAACAACGGCGAGCGACAACTCTGGCAACTGACACGGATCGCGTTAGACGATTTATACGTTCTCCCAGATCTCCTCTCGAGTCGAAACGCCCTCCCCGACGCCTGGTTTCCCTGGACGCCTTTCGTAGAAGCCCTGCCGTTTCAACTGTCGGCTGGATATCGCGTGCGACCTTGCGATCTCGCCTTTTCACTTCCGACTACACCCGATCGCCTCTGGTTGGTTTTAGCCCGCGACGTGACCGATCGCCAAAAACGCACCCAAGAACTCTCGGCCAAAAACGCCGATCTCCTCCAGCTCGATCGCCTCAAAACCGAGCTGCTTGCCTGTATCAGCCACGAACTCAAAACCCCCCTCACCGGACTTTTGGGGTTGTCCAACCTCCTGCAAAACCCCAACTGCGGCCCCCTCAATCCCCGACAAACCGAGTACGCACGACTGATTTACCGCAGCAGCCGTCAAATGATGACGGTGGTGAACTACCTCTACGATCTGACTCAGATCGAAACGGGGGAACTGACCCTCAAGCCCCAGCGAGTTTCCGTGCGCGACTGTAGCCGACAAGCCGAACGGCAAATCCGCCAAGCTAACGAAGAGATAGCGTTGCCGACCTTGAGTTTAGAAGTGGCGGCCGATGCCGAAACCGCCATTGCCGATCCCGTGCGACTGCCTCAGATTCTGTCGTACCTGCTGTGGAATGCCATCGCTCGCACGCCGACGGACGGTCGAGTGGGGGTGTGCGTCGAACGGTGGAACGACTGGATCGCTTTTGTGGTCTGGGATACGGGGATCGGGATTCGCGCCGACGCTCAACCGTTCGTCTTTCAAAGCTATCAAGAGATCGTTCCGGCGTCTGACCTCGAGCGTACTGTTCCCGTGGGGTTGAGCTTGATTTTGGCTCAGCGGTTGGCGCGGTTGCATGGGGGTGAAATTAACTTTACGTCTCAAGAAGGTGGGGGAAGCCAGTTTACCTTGTTGCTTCCGCTACGAGATCTCGACGATCGCCGAGATTTACCAGCCCCAGCGAGCGATCTCCGCAACCCTCGCTTTTCCCTCGTCGTCGATGCCGATATCGCCCGAGCGACGCCTTTGATCGATGCCCTCAGCGATGCCGATTATCGAGTGTTTCTGGCGCGATCGGGTCCAGAAGCGCTCGCGAAAGCGCGACAGTTGCGCCCCGGTAGAATTTTTCTCCATCCCACCCTGCCGATTTTATCGGGATCGGACGTGCTGACGTTGCTGAAAGCTGATGCCAAAACCCGAGATTTATCGGTGGTGTGGGTGACGTCAACGAGCGATCGCCCGAAATTGCCCGATACGGTTGATGCCTGGCTCGGTTTTCCCCTCAACCGACAAAAACTGGCTGAGATTCTCGGCGATTCCCGTCAAGAAACGCCAACAAAAATCTCGCTGACGGTGTTGTGGCTGGTGGACGCTGGAGCGGCTGAGGGATCGGATGAAGCGCGATCGCCACTCGATCGCCTGTTCCATCAACACCACTATCGCGTGGTAGAAGTGGACGACCTCGAACAAGCCGACATATTGGCGAAAGTTTGGAAACCGGATGTCGTGCTGCTCGATCGCACTGGCAACTCTGACGATCCGACCGCGTATTTAGAGGTGTTCGTCCAACATTTAGATCTCGTTTCGTTGCCGCTCGTGACTCTCGATCCGCTCACGACGACCGTAGCGAATCGCGTGTTTGCCGAGCGTAACTTACCGCTACAGGTGTTTCCCTGTTTGGCAGCTCCCGATTCAGTTTCTCCTGTTTCGGGGGTTCCGGCCGTGTTGGAAGTGGTGCGAATTGCAGCGCGATCGACGCCACCGACGGCGTGAGATGTTTTTGTAGAAACTGGATCGGTTTTTGGAGAAAGGGAGAAAGGGAGAGGGGGAGAGGGGGAGAGGGGGGAGATTTAGACTCTTTTTAAGCAATCTCGCTGCTCCCCGTAGGAATATTGCCGACAACGCTCCTACTGCGAACCTCGGCTCGTTTTCGAGCGTGGCTCTCACCTAGAACTGATGGAGTTTTGGAATGGACACAACTGGACTCGAACCAGTGACCCCCACGATGTCAACGTGGTGCTCTAACCAACTGAGCTATGCGTCCTGACGATTTCTAATCGTAGCACAGCAATTTATGAATTCGCAACCCTTCGATCAAATTTTTTTTAAATGGGGTTTAACTCACGGTTGAGGAATTGTCGTGTTTCTCGAACAGGTGAAACTGCGACTCCGTGCAAACGCCGTCTAGCTGCCTATCCCAGCCATCGACGGGAAGTTGGGGAAGATAGGCGAAATCGAAGACGATCGCGATCGCGCGAACTTGTTGCCATTGGGGAAGGCTTAGCAGGCGATCGTAGAACCCGCCACCGTATCCCAAGCGATAGCCGTTGGCGTCGCAGGCGACGGCGGGAACGAGCATTAAATCCACCGACGCCGGAGCGATCGCCTCGGCTTGTGGGTGGGGTTCGCGAATGCCAAACGCGCCGTCTACGAGGGGATCTCCAAGGTTCCAGTAATGCCATGTTAGGGATTTTCCCACACAGCGAGGAAATCCCCACCGGCGATCGCCGTCGATGGCGGGACTCAAATCCGGTTCGCCGCGAAAGCTGAAATAACCGAGGACGGTTTTCGCCGATGCGAACGCCGAACTCGAGAGCAACTGACGACAGATGCGATCGCTGCGATCGCGCCGTTCGGCTTCCGACAGAGACTGGCGGGTTTTCAAGACAGAGCGACGCAAGCGCGATTTGTGGGATGTTTTCGAGTTGAAATCGGTCATCTTAGAATTCGATCGCAATTGAAGTTGAAGTGCCAACGGGTTGCAGTACAGATGCCAGCGGTAGCACAGGTTGAGGGAATTCGAGGAATCGCGACTCCTTGAGACGGGTTCGATCGAGCGTCGCTGTAAACGACGGACATAACGACTATCTTAAAATATCTTTTACAAACGTCTCTTACCTGTGAAATCAGTTCGATTTCTAACTGTACCCACCCAAGGCTAATATGACGATCGCGATCGACTTCGGAACCAGCAATACCGTTATCGCTCGGTGGAACGCCGCCACCGAACGCCCCGAACTCCTCAAACTACCGGGATTGACACGACAGCAAGGTCAAAACCCTCCCGTCGTTCCCAGCCTCGTTTATGTGGAAAACGCCGATACCGAGGCGATCGTCGCCGGACAAAGTACCCTCGATCGCGGGTTGGACGTAAAATCCAATTCCCGCTTTTTCTGCAACTTCAAACGGGGGATCGGCTCCGATATCCAAGGATTTCTCCCCGAACTCGACGGAAAATCCATCACCTTCGAGCAAGTAGGGACGTGGTTTCTCGATCGCCTGTTCGACGCCGTTGGCGACGTTCCCCTTCCCCTGGATTCCCTCGTTCTCACCGTTCCCGTCGATAGCTTCGAGGCGTACCGCCATTGGCTCGGAGGCGTTGTCGAATCTCGCGATATCGAACAAGTGCGACTCATCGACGAACCCACCGCCGCCGCCTTGGGATACGGTGTCGCCGAAGCGGACGTTTTGCTGGTGGTAGATTTCGGCGGTGGAACCCTGGATTTGTCTCTAGTTCGACTCGATCGCGGAATCCAACAACAACACAATCCCCTCGGCTTTATTCTCAAATGGGGGGATAAATCGTTTGCAGAAAAATCCGGTCAGAAAGTACAAACGGCGCAAGTCTTAGCGAAATCCGGGCAGAATTTAGGCGGTGCAGATATCGATAACTGGTTGGTCGATCGCTTTGTCGAGACCCAAAATCTCCCCAAAACCTCGCTCACCACCCGCCTCGCCGAACGGTTGAAAATTCAACTGTCGTTGTTAGACAGAGCCAGCGAAGTCTATTTCGACGACGAAACCTTTGACAGCTACGAACTGACGCTCGATCGCCCCGCGTTTGAAGACATTCTGCGAGAACATCAGTTTTTCGATCGCCTCGACGACGCCATGACGCAAGTATTGCAGCAGGCGAGACGCCAAGGACTCGAACCTCGGGACATCGACGCCGTCGTCTTAGTGGGTGGAACCTCTCAAATTCCAGCCGTTCGCAACTGGATACATCAATACTTCGAGGCGGACAAAATTCGCAGCGATCGCCCCCTCGACGCCATCGCCACCGGAGCCTTACAACTGACCCAAGGCGTCCAACTCAAGGATTTTCTCTATCATGGGTACGGCATTCGCTACTGGAACCGCCGCAACAACGCCCACGACTGGCATCCGATCGTGCAGCCGGGTCAACCTTACCCTACAGAGAAGCCGATCGAACTGTGTTTGGGAGCCTCGACGGAAAACCAACCGAAAATCGAACTGGTCATCGGAGAGCTGGGGGCAGAAAACACGGCAACCGAAGTATACTTCGACGGCGATCGCATCGTCACTCGCAGCGTGGGAGGCGATCGCACCGTCAAACCCCTCAACGACACCGACGCCGGACGCACCATCGCCCATCTCGATCCGCCCGGTTTCCCAGGGAGCGATCGGATCGAGGTTCGATTTCGCATCGACGAGCGGCAGTTTCTCCGCATTACCGTCAAAGATTTACTGACCTTGAATACCTTGCTCGACGACAAGCCTGTCGTGCAATTGAGCTGAATCGGGGGGACAGTCCAACGGCATAAATCGAGCGTTTCCATACGGTGATGGCGTTGCCACTAACTCCATCGAGCCGTCGTCTCGCCGTTGCCATCCCGTCGCTTCTACGAGAAGCGGTGCGATCGCCCGTTCTTCGCGTTTGGTTTCCTCGTTCGAGGGAGTTTCGATCGGTCGAGTCGAATCGCGAATCTCCGTCTGTCGCATATCGATCCAAACGTTGTGACCCCTTAAAACATCTGTGGGATCGGGAGGCAAACCCCCGTTTCCCGTGACGACGAAAGTATTGTTCGCCGCCGTCTCGCAGGCTGAGACCACCTGCGTCTCCGGATCGATGGGAGCGCTACTTAACTGCACGAATGCCGAACTGGTGTCGATTTCCGGTTGCGTCACGGCCACGATGCCGTCAACACCCAGTTGAGAACTGGCAGCAATGTGACTATCGCGAGACTGAAACAGACCTCGAGTCACGATCTCGATGTTTCCGCCCCGACCTTCAAAGGCATTGGCGTCGATGCTACTTCCTTCTAACAACGCGATCGTGTCGGCATCGATCGCGATGTTGCCCCCGTTACCTGCTCCCCCCGCTTCAGCACCGATCTGGCTCTGGCTCGTTAGCTGCAAGCGATCGGCGTTGAGAAAGACATTTCCCCCTTCTCCCGATAGGGTAGATGCCGTAATGCCAGCATTGCTATCGAGGATGGCTACGTCACCCGCATTGATGCGAACAGTTCCCCCGAGTCCCAAACCCTCGTTGAAGGTGCTAACCCGACCGCCATCGGCGATCGACAATCGGGGGGTAGAGAGGATTACGTTTCCAGAATTTCCCGAGAGTTCGGCCGCCTCTCCAAAACTATCGGGTAGAGAGGTGGCGGCCGATTGGACGGCTGAAAAAACTCCCTCACTCGGCACTTCTCCTCGAATCTCAATGAATTTAGCCGCCTCGATCGCGATCGTCCCGGCATTTCCCAGCCCGAACGTATTCGTACTCACCGCCCCACCGTCGCGCAGCACCAGCCGTCCTGTTGAGATCGTCACGCTGCCGCTACTCCCGAGGCTGAGACTGTCGCTGGTAATACCAGAATGGCTAAACGAATCGATCGGCGATATACCAACCGCCTCGATCGACTCGGACACGTCGAGTACGATGTTTCCGCCCCGACCGCTGGCAACGGTGGACGCACTAATCTGACCGCCATCGGCGAGGTACAAATTCCGGGCCGATACCCGAACGTTACCGCCGTTGCCAGAACCGAACGTCAGGCTATTGATGTTCGATGTCGTCGGATCGATGGAAAGTGTCGAGATCGCGTCTGGATTGAAAGGGGCTACGCCTGAGAGTTCGATGGATTCGGCCACCTCGATCGTCACGTCTCCCCCCCGACCGCTGCCAAACGTGCCAGCAGTAATCTGCGCCCCGTCCTTCATGCGTAAGTTTGGGGTCGATATCGAGATATTCCCGCTGTCAGCAGAACCGGACGCGAGGCTATTGATACTCGAGGCAATACTGGCATTGAAAGGAGAGATCCCGACGAGATCGATCGACTCGGCCGCATCGACTGTCACGTTTCCCCCCCGACCGCTGCTGAAGGTCGGCGCAGAGATCCCCCCACCGTCGATCGCGCGCAAGTTCCGGGTCGAGACCGCTACGCTACCACCCTCGCCAGACTGAAAAGAGAAACTCTCAATCGTGGAAGTATCAGCCAGATTGATGGGCGACCCGCCCACGACCTCGATCGACTCGACAACGTTCACCGTCACGTTTCCTCCCCGACCGCGATCGAAGGTACCGGACGTGACACTCGACCCATCCGCTAGAGACAAATTCCGGGCTGATACCTCGATGTTGCCGCTATCCCCAGAACCGAGGGTGTAATTGAAGATCTCGGGAGTCAAAAATGGATTGAGGGGAGAGACCTCCCGCAGTGCGATCGCATCTGTCACCGTCACGCGTACCGATCCGGCGTTCCCTTCACTGTAGGTTCTCGAACCGAGCCGAGCGCCATCGCGCACCACCAGGCGACTGGCGAAGACTTCGACGCTCGCCGCCGATCCTTGGGCGATCGTTTGGCTTTCAATACCACTCACTACTGTTGTCAAGGGGTCTGACGTGGAGCCGATCGCTTCGATCGACCCGGATGCCCGAACGCTCAGGATGCCTCCACTTTGGGGGCCGGTCGTTTGAATCAAGGCGAGGGAGCCATCGGTAAACGCGATATCGCGCCCTGCAATGCGTACGATACCTGCCCCAGATCCCGATGCGTCCGCCGTCGCCGCCTGAGAAAACCGAACGTCTCGAAAGCCCTCTACCCCCTCGTAGTTGAATTGCCAGCCCGCTGGGGCAGAATTGAGAGTCACGATGCCGTTTTCTACCGCCCCGACCTCGACTCGCCCGCTTTCTGCGGTGAGAATGCCTCCGGGCAGATCTACATTGCCCCCGAGGAGGGCAAGCGTCCGACCTGACTGCACCTCCAACCCCACGTTGCGATCGGTGCGTAGCAAGCGTTGCCCTGGGAACGGGAAGCCGTTCGCCCGTAGAATATCGGACAGGGGCGTGTCTTGGGTCGTAAATCCGTGGCCCGCACCGTTAACTTGGATGTCTCCCGTATTGGTGCCGAGTTGCAGACCCACGGGGACTGTCACCGTCAGCAGGGAAGTTTGGCTCGGCTGGGTGGCACTATACACCTCTCCGCCCTCGAACAAAACGCTCTCAGCGGTCGTACCGAGGAAGGAACCGCCGATGTCGAGGCGAGCGTTGGGACCGAAGACAATGCCGTTGGGGTTGAGTAGAAACAGATTTGCCGTTCCGTTGGCTCGGATTAAGCCGTCGATGTTGGAAATGTTGCGCCCCGTGACGCGAGTGAGGATGTTTTGAACGTCAGCGGCGTTGTTGAACAAGGCTTCCGTACCTGTGGGAACCGAAAAACTGTCGAAGGAGTGAAAGAGATTGTTTCCGGCTTCCGTTCCTCCATCGAGGGTGTAGGTATTTCCCTCGATCGAAACCTGGGAGGGGTTTACCAGCGTGCTATCGGGGACGATTTGTCCGACGGTTGGGGTAGAACTGAGTAATATAAGAAGTACAGAATTTTTTAAAATTTTTAATAGTTTAATAGTTAAAAGTCGAACACCGATCGGAGTTTTCATTGTTGGTTTTGTTGGCGAATTTTTAGTTGAGATCTTTTGTTGCAAATTATCCAAATCATGCTGTAATTGTTTGTACAATTTACATGATTTTTATCTCAAAAATCCGGACACTTTTAATCGCCAACAATGAAATTCAGATTTCGAGTTCCTCGTTGAAGTTCGATGCGGACGACAGAGTTTAGATCGACGATCGCCCCTTACCTACTGTCTGGAGTATTTTGACACTCCCACGAATAGAATTCGTGGGATTCTTGGCTCAACGATCTGGCTTACACATTTGCCTCGGAAGTCAAATGCCCAGAGGCCAATATCTCCCCAAGCGTTCGCCCCCATTTCAGAGAGCCTGTTTCGGTATGCCCTACCGTACAGTGGAGTGCCAAAAAATTGAGTCTCCGTGCTTGACGCTTGAAGTTTTTACCCACACGAGCTATTTTCCGCGCGGAACCGCCAAACTTCAGTTTTCAAGGTTCTCACCTTTCGATGCCAGGTTTTTTGTGAGGTTAGCTACCTGTACCTCAATCCGGATTTTAGCATCGAAGCTTAAAAGCTTCAACGCTACATCCCACGCTTAAAAGACGTGGGCTTTGCTCCCTCTTCTGTAAGGAGCAATCGCGTTGTGATGTTTTTTAACGTGCTGACAGACAATGTAACGTCGAAAAAGGAGCCTGACGAGACGATCGATCGCTTATTAATTCTACAGTACCGTCAGCATCGATACGCCATTGAGTCGCTTCGACTAGCTCAGAATCGCTCGCGTCGGTTGGGGTTTCGCTGGGCGATCGCGTTGAAACCAGCGCCATCGTGCGATCGTCCTGGCGTTGCTCCTCCGTCGCTTCGACGAGTTGCAGTTGTAAACTGTCCAGTTCTGTAGAAGGCGATCGCCCCTCAGAATTCACCTCTGACGGAGAAGCTTGAATTTCCGTCAACTGAGTATCCGTCCAGACCGTTTGACTTCGTAAAACGTCTGTGGGATCGGGAGGCAAGCCCCCGTTTCCGGTGACGACGAAGGTATTGTTCGCCGCCGCCTCACAGGCCGATACCACCTGCGTCGCCGGATCGATGGGAGCGCTACTCAACTGCACGAATGCCGAACTGGTGTCGATTTCCGGTTGCGTCACGGCCACCACGCCATCGACGCCCAGTTGAGAACTGGCAGTGATGCGACTCTCGGGAGACTGAAACAGACCTTGGGTGCCGATCTCGATGTTGCCGCCGCGACCTTCAAAGGCATTAGCAACCAGATTGCTGTTTTCCAAGGTAACTAAGGTATTGGCGTTGACGGTGAGATTTCCCCCGTCGCCCCTTCCCCCAGCTTCGGCGGAAATTTCACTGCCCTGGCGAAGAACTAGGGAACCGGGTACGTTGAGAACGACGTTTCCGCCGCGCCCGGAGGCCGCTGAGGCTGCGATCGTCCCCCCACCGTTGAGTTGCACCGACCCAGCATTAATCTGTAACTGACCGGCATTTCCCGTTCCCTCATGCTGCACGGAGATCGAAGTTCCATCAGCAACCGTTAGACGATTGGCGTTAATCGTCAATTCTGATGTATCTCCCGTCGGAGCGTCGGGGAGAGAAAACCGCCCTCGAACTGAAGCCGCTTCAATCTTCGCAGAAGCCGACATACTAGAAGGTGGCGCGCCCACCGGAGGTTCCCCACCCAGAAACACTGAGTCGGCATTGACGGTCAGTTGACCCGCATTACCGTAGGCGAACGTAGAAGTGATGAGAAACGCTCCGTCGCGAATTTCTAATCGAGGCGTGGAGATCGAGACGTTACCGGCATTGCCAGAGCCATAGGAAAACGAACTCACATCGCTATTCGTTAGCCGCTCTACATTAAACCCAACCAGTTCGGTCGAGTCCGAAACGTCGACCGTGACATTGCCAGCATTACCCATTCCCCGTTCGGGTAAGGGATCTCCGGCACTCGAAGCGGTCGTGATGACTCCTGTAGATAACGTCCCTCCCTCTGTAATCCGCAACCTTGAGGTCGATACGTTCACGTTTCCGCTATCGCCGCCGCCGTAGGTTCGAGTCCCTAACGTGCTGCGATTGAGAAACCGTCCCGCAGCCGTCATACCGAAACGACCGACTTCGATCGATTCGCGGGCTTCGATCGTCACATCGCCGCCATTTCCAGTTCCCGCACCGGGGAAGTACTCTCCCACCAGGCGCACGAAGGAGGCGACGTCGGCTCCCCCCGACAAAGTCAACCGACCCGTCGAGAGATTTATATCGCCGCCCTCTACGGTTCCCGAGGTAAAAGATACGATCCCGGAAGCGAGGCTGGTATCGAGTGCGTTAATTCCCGTAGCGACGATCGACTCGCTGACTTCAACGATGATATTTCCACCGAGTCCGTTTCCTCGGTTTAACGAGCGGATCTGCCCTCCCTCTGAGAGAGTTAAGTCTCGGGCGATCGCTCGCACGTCTCCCCCATTGCCCGCACTGAAGGTCGCGGTCGCAATGCCGCTCGGAAATTCGGGGTTGGCAGCATTGACGCCCGTAGCGGCGATCGTTCCCGAGGCTCGTACTAAGACTTGTCCTCCATCTCCGGCTGCTCGGGTTGCCGTTTCAATTCGCGATCCGCCGGTCAGAGACAGCGACCCCGTCGTTAGCTCGATGCGACCGCCGCGGCCGAGAGCGTTGGCTTCGACTTCGTTGGCGATCGTACTCACCCCGGCTAGGGTTGTATTCCCAGTCGCGTTAACGATGATGTCTCCAGCGACGGCCTCGGCCGTTCCCAATCCTTCTGCGAGTCCCGCTCGCAACTGGCTTGCTCGAGATAAATTCACGTTTCGGGCGCTCACGGCGATCGTACCACCGCCCCCTGATGTGACTTCGACTCGCGTGCCGTTGTCGAGCGATACGTCCGCTCTCGACAACTCTGAAGGAAAGCTCAAGGTATGGTTTCCGTCTGAGAGGGTGACAAGGTAGACGGAAGCCAGACGGGACAATTGTTTGAGAGAATAGAGGAGTCCCAAAAAAGAGGGTGGCGTTTGCGGCCACCCCAACAAAAAAATGCTACCGACATTCTACCAAGATTTTCTGCGCATCCATCTCAATGAGAAGCAAATTGGGATCTTAAAGTGGCTGGTCTGGATACTGCAAATGCATCGGCAAGTCAAATTATCGACGTTAGCGCAGTTCTTTCCTCAA
>NZ_KB235959.1:131985-179898 GCF_000332355.1 Baaleninema simplex PCC 7105 | reverse complement strand
TGGCGGCTACAATCTTGAGTCAACTCGAGTCAGTCCTCCGTCGACTTTTGGCGCTCATTTTGCTCATGACTTTAGCCTATTGGTTAGCAACTCGTTCGGGTCAGCGTCTCCTTGAATCTCACGTCCAATCCTATTTAGGTCGTTCAGACCCTGACCCCTCAAGGTTTTCCTCATCATTAGTGTTTTTTCCCTCGGATTATCCGGTTATGCTTGGAGTCAATCCCTGCTGCTCTGGAGAGATTGGATGTTGGCGCTCATGGCGTTGAAGCCTCACAAATCTCTCCATTTTCAACGAGGGCTAGAGGCTCTATCCCTTGTGAGGCAGGGGGTCTAGCTATGTTGTCACCCTCTCAGGGTTTCCGTTCACGGTTAGGGTTCCGGCATCGGAGAGTCCCCCTAACTCGATGCGACCCCCAGGAGCGCTCAAAATCGCTCCATCTAAGTTGAGGTGGCCGCCGACTAAGGCCAAAGTTCTGCCCGGTGCCACCGCTAGGATGGGGGCTTGCACTTGCACGGGAGCAGGATCGGCGCCGAGTTGTAGTCCAACCGGAACGTTGACCGCGAGCAACGGCTGCGCTTCGGGAGAGGTGGCGCTGAATTCTAGTCCGTTTTCAAACACGAGACGGTCGGCTGTCGTGCCGAAAAACGAGCCGCCAATGTCTAATCGGGCGTTCGGCCCGAAAATCAAGCCGTTGGGATTGAGCAAAAACAGGTTGGCGGTTCCGTTGGCGCGAATGGGTCTTCGGAGTTTGTGGTTATAAATGTATAGCATGATACAAAAAATTGAAGATTCGAGAGCCAAAACCCTTGAAATCTCGTGAAGTTAGTTTTTCTGTCACCCTAAACTCCGAAGAGCCGCGCGAATTAAGCCGTCGATGCGAGAGAGATTCCCTCCAGTGACTCGCGTCAGAATATTTTCGATGTTTGTCGCGTTGTTAAAAAAAGCTTCGCGTCCCGTGGGAACGGAAAACTCTTCAAACGAATGAAAGAGGTTGCCTCCAGCTGCTGTTCCTCCTTCAATGGTGTAAGTATTTCCTCCTACGTTAACCTGGGAAGGAATGCTGAGAGTATTGTCAGGAGCGATTTGTGAAAATGCTGAGGTAGAACTGATGAGTTCTAATCCTAAAATCTGGCTAATTGCTACGAATGAAGCCGTAGCAAGTCGTTTTGAGATGCTTTGGCGATCGATGTAAATCGCAAGCCATCTATTTTTCTGGGTCGTCATTACGAAATTTCGCACTCAAATAAATAGCCTTTCCTTTTCAAGATGACACAAATAATCTGGAATTGTCGAGCGCCAATCATATTATTGAATTAAATTTAAAAAGTTTTACAAAGTATCTGTGAAACTACGGATACGAACTAAATAAATATACAATCACGTACGAATGATTTACAATAAAATTATTTTGTATTCGAGCGATCGACGATCGACCCCTTGATTGTTAGAAGAATCGCCGTCGCAAAAGCGATCAGTCATGACAAAATAGATAACGTCGTGTTGTTCGATCGCAGCCATAAAATCCTCCTGTGAAGTTTCAGAAAAATACGATTTTGAAGTCAAACAACGCACTAACTTTTAAGAGACATTTGAAATTTTGTCTCTATATTGCCGTGTGAAATAACCCGCTCGAATACTGTTCGCGATCGCGCGTTAACGCCTCAGTACCTGAAACACCTGAAACTCTCAAAACTTGTCACAGTGCGATCGCTCTCTCCTGCTTATAACCACGCTTTTCCAACAGTGGCAATACCCTCCAGCCTAAAAATAAATTGTCACTGCATAAAGCACCGAGAAAGCGATCGCTTAAAATAAAATCTATAAAATCGCGATTTTCTGTCCAAAATGCTCGTTTTAACACAACTGGTACGTCCCGAAGGGGCGATCGCTCCCAACTTTACCCTTTCCCTCACCGCTGAAGAACGCACCCGTAGCCGACACCGCTTCACCACAAATTCCGGTGACACTGTCTTCTTGCGATTAACTCGGGGAACCGTCCTCCACGACGGCGACTGGCTGCAACCCGACACCCGAGACTGCTGGGTGCGCGTCGTCGCCAAACCCGAACCCGTTCTCACCGTCACAGCCGCCACACCACTCGACTTACTTCGCGCCGCCTATCATCTAGGAAACCGCCACGTTTCCCTCGAAATCGCCTCAGATTACCTGCGCCTCTCTCCCGATCCCGTATTGAAAGGAATGTTAGAACACCTCGACGTCAACGTTCGCGAAGAAATCGCCCCGTTTCAGCCAGAATCCGGGGCGTACAAACATCATCATTGACAGTCGTAGGGTACGTGACTTGAAAAATAGGGTGTCGATCGTGAGACCCATAAATTGTCACGCACCGCCCCCACCGACAACATACAAGGGGGGTGCATCTCAAAAATGTAAATTTATACGAGAGAATAAGGATTTCAGCCTCCAATTCTCATATTTTTGCAAAACTGAGATGCACCCTACAAGGGTGCGTGATGCGGCCGAAAAACGTGGCCGAAATCCGGTCAACATTGTGTTACCGCGTCACGCAGCCACTCATCATCACATCATCCGGTCATCCCATCATTAAACGCTGGCTTTCGTCCAAGCGGCTTTGGCTTGCACGTACTCCTCTAACTCCAGCTTGACGGGAGCGACGTTCCAAATGTCGCGACAGTACTCTTGAATCGCGCGATCGCTCGAAAACTTACCCATGCGAGCCGTATTCAAAATCGACATCCGCGTCCAATTTTCGCGATCGCGATACGCTTTGGCCGCACGATCCTGACAGTCGATGTACGATTGATAGTCCGCCAACAGTAAGTATTCATCCTGGTACAGCAACGAATCTACCAGCGGTTTAAACAAGTTCGGATCGCCGTGAGAGAAGTATCCCGACGCAAGCTGTTCGATCGCTTCCCGAAGCGCCGCGTTTCCGTTGACGTAATCCCAAGGATTGTAACCGCGCGATTTGAGATCGGCCACCTCCGGCGCAGTCAACCCGAACAAAAAGAAATTCTCCTCGCCCACTTCCTCTCGGATTTCAATGTTCGCCCCGTCTAACGTCCCGATCGTCAACGCCCCGTTGAGCGAGAATTTCATATTTCCCGTTCCCGAGGCTTCCTTCCCAGCCAGGGAAATTTGCTCCGACAAATCCGCCGCCGGATAAATTCGTTGGCTGTTCGTGACGTTGTAATCGGGCATAAACACCACTTTCAACCGTCCGCCCACATCAGGATCGTTATTCACCACCTCTCCCACAGAAGTAATCAACTTAATCACGAGCTTCGCCATGAAATAAGCTGGAGCCGCTTTTCCGCCGAAAATAAACGTGCGCGGCGTCATCTCGATGTGGGGCGAATGCTTGATGCGGTTGTACAGCGTGATGATGTGTAAGACGTTGAGGTGTTGGCGTTTGTACTCGTGAATTCGCTTGCACTGAATATCGAACAGAGATTCGGGATTGACCAACACGCCACATTCTTTGTGAATGCGAGCCGCCAGATCTCGCTTGACGTCCTGTTTCACCTGTCGCCACGCCCAACGAAACTCGGTGTCGTCCGCACAGGGTTCGAGTTGGCGCAAGTCGTCGAGGTTCGTGACCCAATTTTTCCCGATTTTCAGCGTAATCAAGTTCGCCAAACGGGGATTACTCAACAACAGCCAGCGACGGGGCGTGACGCCGTTAGTTTTGTTGGTGAATTTTTCGGGCCAAAGGTCGTAAAAATCTTTGAGAACGTCCTGTTTGAGGAGTTCCGTGTGCAGTGCAGCCACACCGTTAATGGCGTGAGACCCCACACAAGCCAAATGTGCCATCCGCACGAACTTCTCGCCACTATCGTCAATCAGAGACATCCGCGAGAGGTGCGACGGATCGCCCATGTACTTCATCCGCACCGTGTCGAGGAAGCGCTGGTTAATTTCGTAGATAATTTCGAGGTGACGCGGTAGCAGACTTCCGAACAGTTCCACCGACCATTTTTCCAAGGCTTCAGGAAGTAGCGTGTGGTTGGTAAACGCAAAGGTTTTTTGCGTGATTTCCCAGGCTCGTTCCCAGGGAAGGTGATGTTCGTCCACCAACAGGTGCATCAGTTCGGCGACGCCGATGGCGGGGTGCGTGTCGTTGAGTTGGACGGTGAATTTTTTATCGAAGCTGTCGAGGCTGCGCCCCGTAGCTAGATGTAGTCTCAACATATCTTGCAGGGCGCAAGAGACGAAGAAATACTGCTGTTCGAGCCGTAATTGTTTGCCTTGGAGGGGTTCGTCGTTGGGATAGAGAACTTTGGTGAGGTTTTCCGAGACAATTTTGGTATCGACAGCACCGTAATAGTTACCCAGGTTAAAGGCTTGGAAATCGAAGGATTCGGGGGCTTCGGCTTTCCACAGACGCAGGGTGTTGGCAGTGTTGACGCGATAGCCGAGGATCGGGGTGTCGTAGGGAATGCCTTTGACGACGTGATGAGGAACCCAACGGACGTGGTAGTTTCCGGCGTCGTCGGTGTAGCCTTCAGTATGGCCGCCGAATTTTACGACCACAGAAGATTCAGGACGGGAAATTTCCCAGGGGTTGCCGAATTGCAGCCATTTGTCCGTGATTTCGACTTGCCACCCGTCGCGGATAATTTGGTCGAAGATGCCGAATTCGTAGCGGATACCGTAGCCGATCGCGGGAATTTCTAGGGTGGCTAGGGAATCCATGTAACAGGCCGCCAGACGACCGAGTCCGCCGTTTCCGAGTCCCGGTTCTTCTTCTTGCTCGACGAGGGTTTGTAAGTCGAGGCCGAGTTCTTCGACGGCTTGGTGAACTTGTCGGTAAATGCCCAGGTTGAGGAGGTTGTTCGCTAGGTGGGGACCGAGCAGAAATTCCGCCGAGAGATAACACACGATGCGAACGTCGGCTTTGAGGTAATTCTGAACGGTGTTGAGCCAACGACGCAGGAGGCGATCGCGCACCGTGTAGGACAACGCCATGTAAAAGTCGTTGGTGGTAGCGATTTCGGGAAATTTGCCTTGGATGTAAAACAGGTTGTCAGCAAAGGCTCGTTTGAGGGTTTCGACGTTGAGTCCAGTGCGATCGTCTTCGATTTGAATTTGCGTTTGAAAATTCTCAGTCATGGTGGTTAACCCGAGAAACAACGGCAGGGAAATTGACGAGACGGGTCACAAAAATTCGTTAAAAAAGCCCAAAAAATTAGGGTGGGCATTGCCCACCCTACAGAATTCGGTTAGGTTTCAGAGGGGGCTTCTTCGAGCGAAATGCCTCGGTTGGATAAGACCTCTTGAAGTTGAGCTTCTTTGTCTTTACTCAAGGAGGTTCGGAGTACTTTTCCGCCGTACTGAGCCACGTCGTCGAGAACTTTATCTGGCGTGACTTTTCGCACCAGCAGGAATAAAGCCGAACTTCCAGGGGTCATCGACTCGCCCAGGTCTTTCATGAAGTCGTCATCGACGCCAATGTCGCTGAGAGCGCCCCCAATAGCCCCCCCAGCCGCACCGACAGCCGCACCGAAAATCGGACTGAGGAACAGAGTGCCGATGAGCAGTCCCCAGAATCCCCCGCTGGCAGCTCCGGCTGCGGTGAGGTTGATGGCTTGATTGAGCTTGACTTTACCTTTTTGGTCTTTAATGACGACAGCGGCGTCTTCGAGTTCGATGAGATGCTCTTTTTGTAACTTCATCAGTGCTAGGCGCACTTCTTCAGCTTTATATTCGTCGTCGTAAGCAACTGCAATGAGATCGCTCATATTTTCTCCTGGTTACAACATCAATTCTGGAAAAGTGTAGGGTGGGCAATGCCCACCAACCTCTACATTTAGTGGTTAACGTTGAAGTAAGTCCTACATCAATTCGGGAAAAGGATAAGGAGTCGGTGCGTGACGAGTTGGCCGGTCAGGGCGGATACTTTTCTTGTCTTTAGGTAACACACCCTACGACTGGTGACTAAAACACTCTTCCCTTTTCCTTCTACCCTCTTCACTGATTTAGTACGGCCATTTCCAGTTGGTGATTTCGGGTTTGTCCATCCCGTGTTCGAGGACGTAGTGCAAGTTGCTGATGATTTCGTTCTTCATCCGTTCTTTGACGTAAGCCCCCGCAGACCCCAGTTTAGGCACGCGATCGATGACATCGATAACGAGATTGAAGCGATCGATTTGGTTGCGAATCGCCAACTCCAACGGCGTGTTGATATTCCCCTGTTCTTTATAGCCGCGAACGTGAATCCGTTCTTGATTGCTGCGGCGATAGGTGAGTTTGTGAATCAACCAGGGATAGCCGTGGAAGTTGAACATGACCGGTTTGTCCGGGGTGAACAAACTATCGAAGTCTCGGTTCGAGAGTCCGTGGGGGTGTTCGCCTTCCGATTGCAAGCGGAACAAGTCCACCACGTTGATAAACCGGACTTTAATGTGGGGAAACTCTTCCCGCAGGATGGCCGTCGCCGCTAACGCTTCCATCGTGGGAATGTCGCCGCAGCAGGCCATAATCACGTCCGGTTCGTCGGGTTCTTTGCCGCAGTCGTCGTTGCTGGCCCATTCCCAAATTCCGATACCTTTGGTGCAGTGGGCGATCGCATCCTCCATCGTCAGATACTGGAGGTGCTTTTGCTTGTCGGCAACGATGACGTTGACGTAGTTCTTACTCCGCAAGCAGTGATTGGTGACGGATAACAAACAGTTGGCGTCCGGCGGAAGATAAATCCGCGTCACCTCGGCGCTTTTGTTCGTCACTAAGTCGATAAAACCGGGGTCTTGGTGGCTGAAGCCGTTATGGTCTTGACGCCATACCACCGAGGACAGCAGGATGTTCAACGACGATACCGGCGCGCGCCAAGGCACTTCGTGCTTACAGATATCCAGCCATTTAGCGTGTTGGTTGAACATCGAATCGATGACATGGGCGAAGGCTTCGTAAGTGTGGAACAAGCCGTGTCGTCCGGTGAGCAGATAACCTTCCAACCACCCTTCTAGGGTATGTTCGCTGAGCATTTCCATCACCCGCCCGTCGGGAGATAAAAGGCTTCCGTCGGCGTCTTCGGGCAGAATTTCCCCCATCCAGGCTTTTTGAGTGACTTCGTACAGCGCCCCGAGACGGTTAGAGGCGGTTTCGTCGGGACCGAACACCCGGAAATTGGTCATGTTGTTCCGCATCACGTCCCGCAGAAACTCGCCCATGATGCGGGTGTTTTCCACTTCGACCTGTCCGGGGGTCGTGACTTCGACGGCATAATCGCGAAAGTCGGGTAATTTCAGGTCTTTGCGGACTAAACCCCCGTTGGTGATGGGGTTGGCGCTCATGCGGCGATCGCCGGTCGGGGCGAGTTCCTTCAGTTCGGGGATCAGGGTTCCATTTTCGTCGAAGAGTTCTTCGGGCTTGTAACTCTTCATCCAGGCTTCGAGTTGTTTTAAGTTCTCGGGGTTTTTGTGAACGTCCGCCAGGGGAACTTGGTGCGCTCGCCAAAACCCTTCGACTTTATGACCGTTGACTTCCGCCGGTCCCGTCCAGCCTTTGGGGGTGCGGAAAATTATCATCGGCCAGCGGGGGCGCGTCGCCACGCCGCTTTGACGGGCTTCTTGTTGGACGCGTCGGATTTCACTGATGCACTGTTCGTACGTGGCCGCCATTTTCTGGTGCATCGTCTCGGGATCGCTTCCTTCAACGACGTAAGGGGTGTATCCGTAGCCTCGAAACAATGCTTCGAGTTCTTCGGAGGAAATTCGAGACAAGAGGGTGGGGTTGGCGATTTTATAGCCGTTCAGGTGCAGGATGGGGAGAACGGCGCCGTCGCGGATAGGATTGAGGTATTTATTAGAGTGCCACGCTGTCGCCAGCGGCCCGGTTTCGGCTTCGCCGTCGCCGATAACTGCTGCTACGAGGAGGTCTGGGTTGTCGTAGGCAGCACCGAAGGCGTGAGATAGGCTATAGCCGAGTTCGCCTCCTTCGTGAATGGAACCGGGGGTTTCTGGGGTGACGTGACTGCCGATATGTCCGGGGAAGGAAAACTGTTTGAAGAATTTTCGCATCCCCTCTTCGTCTTCGCTTTTGTCGGGGTAGATTTCTGAGTAGGTGCCTTCGAGGTAAACGGGGCCGAGGACGCCCGGTGCGCCGTGACCGGGACCGGCGATGTAGAGAGCGTTGAGGTCGTATTTTTTGATGAGACGGTTGAGGTGGATGTAGAGGAAGCTCAAGCCAGGACTCGATCCCCAGTGACCGAGAAGCCGTTTTTTGACCTGTTCGGGTTTGAGAGGTTCTTTGAGGAGCGGGTTGGTTTTGAGGTAAATCATGCCGACGGCCAGGTAGTTGGCGGCTCGCCAGTAAGCATGGATTTTTTGGAGTTCTTCGGAACTGAGGGGAGTTCGATCTTCGAGAGGTTTTGTAGGGGCTACAGTCATAATTGCAATGTCAATTCGTCAATTTTTTGTTAGGTTAGTTTCGATCTTTGAGGGGATCGAACGTTTGAAACCTTACTGAGGTCAAATCGTCCAGTGAAGTCTGTTTCAGGAAGAGATTTATTCTCGTCGAGAATTTACGGACGATTGTAGGCGATCGCGACTCGCAATAACTTTATGAAAATGTTAAAAATCCACGATGCTGTTTTCGACACGATCGCCTCTATTTGCTAGATCGAACGGACTCCAAGCTGCCTCACAATCGTCTGCAACTCACGGCTTACCTTCGATCTTTTTCAATTTTTAACGTATAAAACCTGTAAATTTCAAGCCAAAAGCTACCAAAAATTACAATTTCAACCAAATCTTAAATCTTAAAAAATGTTTAACCTGAAATTAATATAAGTCCTAGATTTGCAAGTGTAGACTTTGCTCGTATAATAGCGACATTTCAAGAAAAGAGCAACCTAGAATTCGATCGGACAAGTATAGAGGTCACGGAGGTGACTCGGCGTCCGTAAGATTCAATTTACATCAATGTGTTGAGAGAGGGAGCGATCGCTTCGAGTATGGGATTGAGAACAGTTTTAACCGGAGAGAGTTTTCCTCTCGGTGCCACAGTCAAGTCAAACGGTACGAACTTCGCGCTGTTTTCTAAATATGCTGAAGCCGTGACGTTGTTATTGTTCGATCGCCCCGACGACGCTCGACCGTCGCGGATGATTCCCCTCGACCCCCAACGTCATAAAACCTCCCACTACTGGCACGTGTTCGTCCCCGGTGTCGGGGCGGGACAACTTTACGGCTATCGGGTTCTCGGTCCCAACCATCCCGATCGCGGGTTGTGCTTCGACAGTGCCAAAGTCCTCCTCGACCCTTACGCAAAAGCGGTGGCGACGGATACTTACGATCGCGACGCAGCCATCCGACCCGGCGACAATTGTGCCTACGCTCTCAAAGGGGTCGTTGTCGATACCGAAGGCTACGATTGGGAAGGCGATCGCCACCCCAAAACTCCCTACGCCAGTACGGTGATCTACGAACTCCACGTGGGCGGCTTTACTCGCCATCCCAGTTCCGGCGTCGCCCCAGAAAAACGCGGAACCTTCGCCGGACTCGTCGAAAAAATTCCCTATCTCAAAGAATTGGGCGTGACGGCAGTAGAATTACTCCCGGTGCAGCAGTTCGACGAGGACGATGCCCCCGACGGATTCCCCAACTATTGGGGATACAGCCCCATCGCCTTTTTCGCCCCCCACAACCGTTACTGTTCCCGCAAAGATCCCCTCGGGGCGATCGACGAATTTCGCGACATGGTGAAAGCGTTACACCAAGCGGAAATTGAAGTCATTCTCGATGTGGTGTTCAACCATACCGCCGAGGGCAACGAATACGGTCCGACTCTCGCTTACCGAGGACTGGCCAACGAAACTTACTACATCCTCGACAAAGACCCTGCCCGATACAGCAACTACAGCGGTTGCGGCAATACATTTAGAAGCCATCACGCCGTCGTCGGTCGGTTGATTCTCGACTGTTTGCGATATTGGGTGTCTGAGATGCACGTCGATGGCTTTCGCTTCGACCTGGCGTCGGTACTTTCGCGAGACTACCACGGCAAACCCCAGGAAGACCCGCCGATTTTGTGGGCGATCGAATCCGATCCCGTGTTGGCGGGAACCAAACTCATCGCCGAAGCCTGGGACGCCGCCGGACTGTACCAGGTGGGGTCGTTCATTGGCGATCGCTTTGCAGAATGGAACGGGCCGTTTCGCGACGACGCACGCCGTTTCGTCAAGAGCGATCGCAACACGGTTTCCTGCCTAGCTGCCCGACTCATTGGTAGTCCCGACATTTACAAACAGCCCGATCGCGACCTCAACCGCAGCATTAATTTCATTACCTGTCACGACGGCTTCACCCTCAACGACCTCGTATCCTACAACCACAAACACAACCTCGCCAACGGCGAAGATAACTGCGACGGATCGAACGACAACCACAGTTGGAACTGCGGCGTCGAAGGAGACACCGACGATCCCCACGTCGAAGCCTTACGCCGCCAACAAATCAAAAACCTACTGACAGTGTTGTTGATGTCTCAGGGAACGCCGATGTTATTGATGGGGGACGAAGTGCGGCGATCTCAGCGAGGCAATAACAACGCGTACTGTCAGGATAACGAATTGAGCTGGTTCGATTGGACGCTGTGCGATCGCCACGCCGAAACCTTACGGTTTACACGAAAACTCGTCCACTTCATCCAAACCCACAAAATTTTTCAAGTCGAAGAATTTCTCACCATCGGTAGCCATCCCATCAGCCCGAGTTTGCGCTGGCACGGCGTTTGTCTGGGCGAACCCGATTGGAGTCGCGACTCTCACACCCTCGCTTGCAGCTTGCGCTATCCCCAAGCCGACGAATTTCTCTACATCGCCTTTAACGCCTATTGGGAACCCCTTGACTTCGAGTTACCCCACTTACCCGAATCCCAGCAGTGGCATCGCCTCGTCGATACCGCGTTACCCTCTCCCGAGGATATCTCGTCCCCCGAAACCGCGTCCCCTGTCAACCGTAACATTTACCGCCTGGCCGAGCGATCGAGCATCGTACTTTACAGTCGCCAGTCGTAGGGTGCGTGACCTAAAGACAAGAAAAGTATCCGGTCTTACCGGCCAACTCGTCACGCACCTTTTACAGTCAACAGCCAACAGTGAGCAGTGAACAGTGAAGACAGTCACCAGTCACCAGTCGCCAGTCACCAGTCACCAGTGAAAACAGGGAACAGGGAACAGGGAACAGTTAATTAATAGTTTTTCCCCCTCTCCCCCTCTCCCCCTCTTCCCCTCTCCCCCTCTCCCCCTCTCCCCTTCTCCCCTTTCCCAAAAGGTAATCACCCATGATGCATCGGACAAAAATCGTAGCGACACTCGGTCCGGCCAGTAGTTCTCCTGAAGTCATCAAACAAATGGTGGAAGCGGGAATGAGTGTCGCCCGCTTGAACTTCTCCCACGGGAATTACGACGATCACGCCAAAACCATTACGAATTTGAGGGCCATCTCTGCCGAACTCGACACGCCCATTACCATCTTGCAAGACTTGCAGGGGCCGAAAATCCGTATCGGACAACTCCCCGATGGTGAAATTCCCATCAACGAAGGGGAATCGCTGACGCTGGTTCCGGTGTCGGAATATCGGGAAGAACCCCAAACCGCCGGAATCGATTATCCGTATCTGGCTGAAGAAGCCAAACCGGGGGCGCAGATCCTTCTCGACGATGGCTTGCTGGAACTTGAAATCGAGGCGATCGCAGGAAACGCCGTGTGCTGTCGCGTCGTCGAAGGTGGCTGTCTCAAAAGTCGCAAAGGCGTCAACATCCCCAGTTTAGATTTACGATTGCCCTCGATGACGGAGAAAGACCAGCAGGATCTCCAATTCGGCTTGTCTCAAGGGGTCGATTGGGTGTCGTTGAGTTTCGTTCGTACTGCTGACGACATCCGCGAGTTGAAAGAATTTATCGCCAAACACGGCGAAAACCACGTTCCCGTCATCGCCAAAATCGAAAAACCCCAGGCGATCGCACATCTCGATGAAATTGTCGCCGAATGCGATGGCTTAATGGTCGCCCGAGGAGATCTCGGCGTGGAAGTCAGCCCGGAAAAAGTTCCGATGTTGCAAAAGCGCATCATTCGAGCGTGTAATATGCGGGGAATTCCAGCGATTACCGCCACGCAAATGCTCGACAGCATGATTCGCGAACCCCGTCCGACGCGGGCGGAAGCCAGCGATGTGGCCAACGCTATTCTCGACGGAACCGATGCGGTGATGCTGTCGGGAGAGTCGGCGGTTGGAAAATATCCGCTGAAGGCCGTTAAGATGATGGCCAAAATTGCCCGTCAGATCGAACCAGAGGCGGAATTCGAGAACCACCCGCCCCCGGAAACTGACGAAACCCACGCTCTGACTGAAGCCCTCAACACGATCGATCGCATTCTGGATTTACGCTGTATCGCGGCGTTCACCAGTTCCGGCTACACGGCGCGAATTGCCTCGAAAGAGCGTCCGAAAGCCTTGGTAGTGGCGTTTACCACCTCTCGCCGCGTGTACCACCGTTTGAATTTGATTTGGGGCGTCAAACCCATTCTCATCGACGACGACGGTGACAGCTTTGAGGAGTTGGTTGCCCATGCAGAAACGGATTTACAAGAACGGGAACTGGCGCAACCGGGCGATCGCATTTTAATCGTTGGCGGCATCCCCACGAAAATCTCCCGAGGCACGAATTTCATCAAACTCCACACGATTTCGGAGGCGAGGTGAGGAGTATTCTTTCAGTCACCAGCCTTTTACAGTGAACAGTGAACAGCGAGCAGTGAACAGTGAGAATAGTTAACAGGTAACAGTTTCTCCCCCTCTCCCTTGCTCCCCCTCTCCCTTGCTCCCCCTCTCCCTTGCTCCTCCTCTCCCTTGCTCCTCCTCTCCCCTTCTCCCCCTCTCCCCCTCTCCCCTTCTCCCCCTCTCCCTTGCTCCCCTTCTCCCCCTCTCCCCCTCTCCCCTTCTCCCCCTCTCCCTTCGCTCCCCCTCTCCCCTTCTCCCCCTCTCCCTTGCTCCCCCTCTCCCTTGCTCCCCCTCCTAAGAAACCATGAAACTCTTCTTCATCCGACACGGCGAAACCACTCACAGCAAAATCGGCGGATACTGCGGCGATCTCGACCCAGATTTAACGGAAGATGGGTCGAAAATGGCACACCAGTTCGCCGAGGCTTATGCCGATCTTCCGTGGGAAGCTGCTTATGTCAGTCCTATGAAACGGACGATGGCGACGGCGAAGTTTTTGTGCGATCGCACGGGCTTAACGCCCCAGATTCGCGAGGGAATTAAAGAACTCGCTTATGGAAAATGGGAAGGCAAAACCCCCGATGAGGTCAACCAGGAATTTCACGACGATTACATCCGTTGGTTGACCGATCCCGGTTGGAACGCCCCTACAGGTGGCGAAAAGGGCATCGAAGCGGCCAGGCGAGCGTCGGAAGTGATTCGCGAGATTCAAGAACGCCACGAGACGGGCAACGTGTTAGTCGTATCTCACAAAGCGACGATTCGCATTATGATTTGCAGTCTGTTAGGAATCGACCCAGGGCGGTTCCGCGATCGCATCGCCATGCCCGTCGGCGGTGTGAGTATTGTCGAATTTCGCGAACACGGGCCGTTAATGCACGCCTTAGCCGATCGATCCTATCTCGACGAAAGCCTCCGCACGCGACCGGGGACGTGATTAGGAGTTGAGGAAAAAACTGTTCCCCGTTCCCCGTTCCCTGTTCCCTCTCAACTATCAATTTTCAATTATGAAGATTCTCGTACTGAATGCTGGCTCGAGTTCTCAGAAAAGCTGTTTGTACGACGTTCCCGAGGCGGGGTTTCCCGATACGCCCCAAGAACCGATTTGGGAAGCGACCATCGATTGGGGCGTGGGAACGGAATACGGACTGTTAACTGTCGAAGCCAACGACACGAAGCAAAAAAGCGAACTCTCGATTTACGCTCGGGCCCACGGTTTGGGGGAAATGCTGGATACGCTGGTGCAGGGCGAAACGAAGGTTCTCGAGAAGTTGTCGGAAATCGCCATTGTCGGTCATCGGGTGGTTCACGGGGGAACGGAGTATTCGGACGCCACGCTTATTACGCCAGCGGTGAAACAAGCCATTGAAGATTTGATTCCCTTAGCCCCCAACCACAACCCCGCCCATTTAGAAGAAATCCTCGCTGTGGAGGAAGTGTTGGGAGACGTACCACAAGTGGCGGTGTTCGATACGGCGTTTCACAGTCAAATGCCGAAGTCGGTGTCGGCGTATCCGATTCCCTATCGCTGGTTTGAAAAGGGAGTCCGTCGGTATGGGTTCCACGGTATCAGCCATCGCTATTGTGCCGAACGTGCGGCGGAACTCCTAGAGGAACCGTTAGCGTCGTTGCGGGTTATAACTTGTCATTTGGGACATGGCTGTTCTCTGGCGGCGGTTCGCGACGGAATGAGTGTGAATACGACGATGGGTTTCACGCCGTTGGAAGGGTTGATGATGGGGAGTCGTAGCGGTTCGATCGATCCGGCAATTCCCATGTATTTGATGCGAGAGGAAGGGTTCGATTTTGAGGGCGTGGATAAGATGCTGAATAAGGAATCGGGACTCAAAGGCGTTTCTGGGGAGTCGGGGGATATGCGATCGATCCTCAAGGCGATGGAAAACGGGAGCGATCGCGCAGAGTTGGCTTTTGAGATGTACGTCTCTCGATTGCAGAGTGCGATCGCCTCGATGATTCCCCAGTTAGGGGGGTTAGATGTTTTGGCATTTACGGCAGGTGTGGGGGAAAATTCCGCCGACGTGCGGGCTGCAACTTGTGCGGGGTTAGATTTTTTGGGATTAAAACTCGATTCGCGCAAAAACGCTGCGTCTGTGAAGGATTCGGATATTGCGGCGATGAATTCGACGGTACGAGTGTTGATAATTCGCGCTCAGGAGGATTGGGCGATCGCGGGGGAATGTTGGAAGTTGGCGAAGGTAGGTTAGAAAAGAAAGCGATCGCCACTAGAGAGATTGCCAGTTTCAATCCCGTTTCCAGGATTTGGAAATTGGAAAGCTTATCGATTCGCCAAAACCCTGCGTGAGATGAAATCCGAATCTCAAACACTGGTTTTACCCAGCCGGACAAGCCCCTCTATCCCCCCAACCATCCCCCCAACCCCCTTTCAAGGGGGGCGAAGGGGGGATGTGGTGAAGACTTCTTAAAACCTAGCTTATCGGAAAAGGTGGAGTGTAACTATTCCCACCGAATCGCCTAACGGCTATGAGACGTTTACCTCACATCGTTCAACCTGACCCTTTCAGCTTCCCTAACCACTCCCTCAATTCCCGCCAACAACACCCAACCCAACAGATTAATCCGGGCGTCGAACAGTGTCACATCTAAGCCATGAAATACCGCTGTTGCGCCAAACGCCACCATCATCGCAAACAACATCAAACGCTCCTGAGATTCCAACCCAGAAAACTCCCGAACGCCGCGAAACAATACCCAACCCACCACCGCACATAACATCAACGTCGCCGGAAATCCCACTTCCGCCAACAACATCAATAGCAAATTATGGGGATGTCCCAACCACAGCCCCATCTGAGATTCGTACAACGCCGTAAAATTCCGCAACCCCCAGCCGAAAAACGGCCGATCGCCCGCCAACTCCCACGCAAACCGCCACTGCGTCACCCGCATTAACTCCACCGGGCGATCGGGGTGCAGCTTATCCGACAACCGCAACCAAAAATACGGCGGAACCAGGGTTCTCAGCCACCCTCCCCCGGAACCGTCGGGGAGAAACGCCGCCCCCAAAACCGACGCTGCGATCGCCCCCAACCCCAGCAAAATCCATCGCCATCCCAAATACACCGCATAAGCCACAAAACACAAAAACGCCACACCCCAAGCGTTGCGAGACGAGGTGAGAAGCAACACGAGGGCGTTTCCGAGTAAAATAACACTCCACAACAGCAATCGTTTCGGCTCGATGTTGCGATTTTGAAGTCCCGACGCCTCCACCATCAGCCCCAATCCCAACGCCCAGACGATCGCGGTATAGTTGGCTAAAACGTTGGTATACTCGAACACCGAGGACATTCGCCCCGAAGGTGCGCCGCCGGGTTCCAACGGCCAAGACAACACCAACCCCAGATCGATCGGACCTCGCCATCCCAAAAACATTTGTCCGATTCCGATCGCCACCACTGGAATCGACGAGATGACGATCGCTTCAGCCAGTTGTCGCAGTTGCGAGGGACGGCGAATCAGACAAGTCATCGCCCCAAAAACTACCACAAACGGGAGAAAATTAAACAATCCCAATAACGCCGAATGTCGATCGCCCGCCATCAGCGACGACACCACCGCCAACAATGCAAACGCTCCCAATCCCCACACCAGCGGACGGTTCAACAACGCTCGCCACTGACGCCACCACACCGCCAGCGTGACGCCAACCACTGCTAAACCGCCGAGAAACGGACTTAACGGGAACACCAACAGCCCTGCTTCTATCCAATTCCATTTTGTGAATCGTCGTAACATAAGGTTTGATATTGGAGGGCGATGCACGACTCGGTAATGTCACATTAACCTGAATTTCGATCGCATTTTCCGGCCGTGTCACGCATTCTATCGATTCTCTTCCTCTCTTCATCGGCCGGTTGGGGGCGGTGCGTGACGCAGTGCGTGACGCAGTAATTTAACATTGACTTGATTTCGGCGTAATTTGAAAGCCCGCGTCACGGCACCCTACGTTTATCATTTCGAGATGTCTCAACCCTTCGATCTTCTCATTCTCTCTAACGGCCCCGGCGAGATTGCGACGTGGGTGCGTCCGGTGGTTGAAGAGGTGCGGCGACAGTTCGAGAACGTGCGAATTTCCGTTATTTTATCGCCCTGTCCCCACGCCAGCGGACGGGAAGCCGACATCGTGGCGTCTTATCCCGAGGTCGATCGCGTTCAAGGTGCAGCGGCGTTTTGGGATTTTTTGTTGTGGGGAAAAACCGCCGAACATTGGGAGTGGCGCGATCGCGGTGTCGTGTTATTCCTCGGGGGCGATCGCCTGTTTCCCGTTATCGTTGGAAAACGCCTCGGCTACCGCATTGTAGTTTATGCCGAATGGGAAGCTCAATGGTATCGCTGGGTCGATCGCTTCGGCGTCGCGACGCAAAAGGCGATCGACAACGCCCCCAAACGCTACGCCCACAAACTCAGTATCGTGGGAAATCTCATGGCGGACGCGCAAGGCGACACCGACGCGAATCCAGATACCGCCAACACAACTCTCGGATTTCTTCCCGGTTCCAAACCCCTCAAACTCACCCTCGGCGTTCCCTTGAGTTTGGCGATCGCCGATCGCATCCACCCACTTCGCCCCGACGTACAGTTTATCGTCCCCGTCGCCCCCACCGTCGATCTCGAGACGTTGGCCAAATACGCCGATCCTCAATTCAATCGAGCGATTTCTGCCTTAAATTGGCCCGGAGGCGAACCGATCTTCGACGACGGAATCCCCTATCTCGTCACCTCGTCTGGAGTCAAACTGCGCCTGTGGACGCAAACCCCAGCCACCGAGGTTTTACAACAGTGCGCCCTCTGCATTACCACCGTCGGCGCAAATACCGCCGAACTCGCCGCCCTCGCCGTTCCCATGTTAGTCTTGCTTCCCACGCATCGCCTCGACATCATGCGGGCGTGGGATGGAATTCCGGGGTTGTTAGCCCACTTACCCGGCGTTGGAGACAGCTTTACCAAACTGTTTAGCTGGATAGCCTGGAAATGGCTCGATCGCCAGGCGGGAGGTTCCCGCTTAGCCTGGCCGAACATCTGGGCGAACGAACAAATCGTTCCTGAATTCGTCGGACAGTTTCCCCCCGAAGACATCGCCCGATACGCCGTTAATTTACTGGAGAATTCCGCCGAACTCGCTCGAATTCGCCAAAACCTCGCCTGCGTCCGAGGCGAACCCGGCGCAGCGGAAAAACTCGTGAAACTGTTAACAGGGAACGGGGAATAGGGAACGGGGAACAGTGTTTTCCGGGTCTCCCCCTCTCCCCTTCTCCCTTTCTCCCCCTCTCCCCTTCTCCCTTTTTCCCCCTCTCCCCCTCTCCCCCTCTCCCCCTCTTCTTCGACTGTGGTAAGCTAAGCGATGGCAATCAAAAACATTTTTAAGGAAACGTTATAATGACGGGTTCTCCCCAGATTCCCTATTTGTTGAGAGCCGCACGCGGTGAAGTGCTAGACCGTCCCCCGGTGTGGATGATGCGGCAAGCAGGGCGGTATATGAAAGCTTATCGAGACTTGCGCGAAAAGTATCCAAGCTTCCGCGAACGCTCTGAAATTCCGGAAGTGGCGATCGAGGTGTCGTTGCAGCCTTGGCGAGCGTTCAAACCCGACGGCGTGATTTTGTTTTCTGATATCGTGACGCCGTTACCGGGAATGGGGATCGATATGGACATCGCCGAGGGGAAAGGACCGATTATCGACCCGCCGATTCGATCGAAGGAACAGGTCGATCGCCTGCACCCCCTCGAACCCGAAGAATCGCTTCCGTTTATCAAACCGATTTTGAAGGCGTTGCGGGAAGAAGTCAAAAACGAAGCCGCCGTTCTTGGATTCGTCGGCGCACCTTGGACGTTAGCAGCTTACGCCGTGGAAGGAAAAGGATCGAAAACCTATTCCATTATTAAAGGAATGGCATTTTCCGAGCCGGCCATGCTACACAAACTGCTCGAAAAACTCTCCGATTCGATCGCCACTTACGTTCGCTATCAAATCGATTGTGGCGCCCAAGTGGTGCAAATGTTCGACTCCTGGGCCGGACAACTCAGCCCCCAAGATTACGAAACCTTTGCCCTTCCCTATCAAAAACGGGTTATTCAACAAGTCAAACAAACGCACCCCGACACGCCGTTAATTCTACTCGTCAGCGGAAGTGCGGGACTGTTGGAACGGATGGCGCAAGCCGGCCCCGATATTATTAATGTCGATTGGACGGTGGATATGGCCGACGCCCGCAAACGCCTCGGGCCGGATATGAAAGTTCAAGGAAATCTCGACCCTGGCGTGTTGTACGGTTCCCAAGACTTCATCCGCGATCGCATCCTCGACACCATCCGCAAAGCCGGAAACCGAGGCCACATTCTCAATCTCGGACATGGCGTGCTTCCCAACACCCCGGAAGAAAACGTGGCGTTCTTCTTTGAAACCGCCAAAAACGCCGACAAACTCTTGGCTACTGCCTAGTTCGGGACGATTAGATAGGGAGACGAGGCAAACTAAGGAAGAAACTATTCCCTCTCCCTTTCTCCCCCTCTCCCCCTCTCCCCCTCCGCTTCTCACCTTCGCGAATTGATGAAACGAGTTTTCCTGACGGGTGCGAGTGGGTGTATCGGTCATTACGTCGCCGAAACCCTCATTGCACGAACAGATTGCGAGTTGTATATGCTCGTTCGCGATCCGACCAAACTTCGGATCGACATCGACGCACGGCCGGGAATTCACGTCCTGCACGGGGATTTACGGGATATTCACCAATACGAGGAGTTGTTGTCTACCATACACTGTGCGATTTTGGCCGCGGCGGCGTGGGGCGGACAGCAGGAAACCTTCGATATTAACGTGACGAAAACCTGTATGTTGATGCACCTGCTCGATCGCCAGGTGTGCGAACAGGTGATTTATTTTTCGACTGCGAGTTTGCTCGATCGCGAGGGAAACGTTTTAAAAGCTGCCGCCCACATGGGAACGGACTATATTCGGTCGAAATACGACTGTCTCAGCCAACTGCATCGAATGCCCGTGGCCGATCGCATCACCACGCTGTTTCCCACCATCGTCCTCGGTGGCGACGAGACGAAACCCTATTCTCACGTGTCGGCGGGGCTTCCCGAGGTGAAGAAATGGGTCGAGTTGGCGCGGTTTGTCAGTCTCAGCGGGAGTTTTCACTTCGCCCACGCCCGCGATATCGCTGAAGTGGTCGGTTATTTGGTGGAAAATCCCCCTGGCGGCGATCGTCGCTACGTTCTCGGAACTCAGCCTTATACGGTCGATCGCGCGGTGAGCGAACTGTGTAAATATTTGGGCAAGCGGATTTACTTCCGCATTCCGCTACCTAAATGGGCGGTCGATATTGCGATCGCACTGTTTAACGTACAGATGTCCCCCTGGGATCGCTTTTGTTTGGAATACCGACACTTTACTTATCCCGATGCCGTCACGCCAGCGACGTTCGATCTCCCGGTTTATTGTGAGACGTTTTCAGATGCCCTTAAGGAACGGGGCGTGTTTCCCAATTCCAAAACGGACGATTGACTCGCTCGGTTCTTCTCTTTTCGGTTTTCCCGCGATCGCGCGCTTAAGCAATTTTTAACCGCGTTTTCACCGCCAACTGTCCTCTCCCTCGAGCTAACTGAGAAATATTTGTGTTAGCCTGACGAAAATATGTGAGGAACATTTATTTCATGCGAGTTTTACTTTTATATCCGCGATTTCCCAAAAGTTTTTGGTCTTTCGACAAAGCCATGGAACTGGTCGGTCGTAAAGCCGTCTTACCGCCCCTGGGCTTGATTACCGTTGCCGCCATTTTACCGGACACCTGGGAGCTAAAACTCGTCGATCTCAACGTGCGTCCCGTCGAAGAGTCTGAATGGGACTGGGCCGAACTGGTAATTCTCTCGGGCATGATCGTCCAAAAAGACGACATGATGGCGCAAATTCAGCACGCCCAACGTCGAGGTAAACCCGTGGCCGTGGGCGGTCCCTATCCGACCTCGCTTCCCGAGGAATTGGAAGAGGCTGGGGCGGATTTCCTGGTTCTCGACGAAGGGGAAATTACCCTTCCGATGTTTGTCGAAGCGATCGAACGGGGCGACACTCGCGGCGTCTTTCGCGCCACGGAAAAACCTGCTGTCACGGAAACCCCCATTCCTCGGTACGACTTGCTGGAACTGGACGCTTACGACAATATGTCCGTCCAGTTTTCCCGAGGCTGTCCCTTCCAGTGCGAGTTCTGCGACATCATCGTCCTGTACGGGCGCAAACCCCGCACCAAAAACCCCGAACAACTCCTTGCCGAACTCGATACCCTTTATGAGTTGGGATGGCGCGGGTCGGTGTTCCTAGTGGATGATAACTTCATCGGCAACAAGCGCAACGTCAAGCTACTGTTGCGGGCTATTAAACCCTGGATGAAAGAACACCAGTATCCCTTTCATCTCAGCACCGAAGCATCCGTCGATCTCGCTCAAGATGCAGAGCTAATGGATTTAATGGCGGACTGCAACTTCAACAGTGTTTTCTTGGGCATTGAAACCCCCGACGCTGACAGTCTCGCCCTTACAAAAAAGTTTCAAAATACGCGAGATCCTTTGACGGAGGCAGTGGGAGCCATTAACGCAGCGGGAATGCGCGTCATGGCGGGATTTATCATCGGCTTCGATGGCGAAAAACCAGGGGCGGGCGATCGAATTGTCGAGTTTGTCGAACAAACAGCTATCCCCCAAGCCATGGTGAGTATGCTGCAAGTTCTCCCCAATACGGCCTTGATGGAACGCTTAAAAAAAGAAGGCCGTCTTCTCGAACAAGTGAGTGGCGTGAACCAAACCACGCTGATGAACTTTATTCCAACTCGTCCGATTGAGGACATCGCCAACGAGTACGTCGATGCTTTTTATCAACTCTACGACCCTGTTCGCTACCAGAATCGGGTTTACCGTCACTATATTAGTATGAGCGAACCTCGTCATGCTGTCTCGAAACGCGGAAATGTGGCCTGGAAAGATATTCGGGCTTTGTTGACGATCGCCTGGCGCCAAGGTGTCCTTCGACCCACCCGTTGGACGTTCTGGCGCTATTTGGCGGACGTGTATTTCAAAAAACCCCGGTTGGTCATCAGTTATTTGGCCACCTGCGCCTTGAGCGAACACTTTATTGAATATCGGGAGATGGTTCGCCACAATATCGAAGCGCAGTTAGAAGCTTATTTGAAGGCGAAGTCCAATTTAGATGAGTCTTCTGAGAAACCCGTTCCGGTGAGTGCGGGAGTCAATAGTTAAGTTTTGTTTTAAAAACTTGACTATTTGACTTTTTTATGCGGTCAAACCCGCTTTAAATTGGGTGCATCTCACTTTTGCGATCGAAACCCCACCCATCCTCCCCTTACTAAGGGGAGGTGCCGGAGGCGGAGGGGTCATTCTACGAAATTGAGATGCGCCCTTTGAATTGGCATTGATTCGCCAGATCCCCGGCATCTTCAAGATGCCGGGGATTTCTACAGGGAAGAGGAAAGGTTGTATTGAATTTGGGGCGATCGTGCAACTTCCAAAACGGACGAGTAGGATAGGGGCATAAAAACGAGATTGCCCCGTTCCCGTCAGGAACTCCGTAGAAAACAACCCCATGTCTAAAGCCAGGGGCTTGAAATCTAAACGCCTGACCAGCCTAAGACCTTAGAGGTCTACGTTCGGAAAGCTATCTCACCCTAGGATGCGTCGCTAGTTCTAGGCTCTGAGGTTCAAAGTTAAACGGCTCTATCGGAGTTAAGGCAGTGCTTTAAACGCGACAAACTTTCCGAACCTTGGCGAAGCGAACATTACTGAAAAGTTAAGGACAAACACCATGTCCAATTACGTCCTAGTCATCGATACGAACCGAAAACCGCTAACCCCATGTTCCCCAGGAACCGCACGACGGTTGCTGAAGGCAGGTAAAGCGGCCGTGTTTCGTCGATATCCCTTCACCCTCGTCCTCAAGAAAGCGTTCGAGGGCGACCCCGAACCGTGCGAACTGAAGATTGACCCAGGATCTAAAACGACCGGGCTGGCCTTGCTGAAAGGGAATGCAGTCGTCTGGGCGGGCGAACTTTCCCACAGGGGACAAGCCATCAAGAAAGCTTTAGAGAAACGTCGCGCCGTGCGTCGTTCCCGACGCCACCGGAAAACCCGATACCGAAAGCCCCGCTTTCTCAACCGCACCCGAACCAAGGGTTGGTTGCCGCCGTCTCTGAACCATCGGGTCGAAACCACGATGACGTGGGTGAACCGCTTGCGAAAACTTTGCCCGATCGCGTCTATCTCTCAGGAACTCGTGCGGTTTGATACCCAGAAACTCCAGAACCCCGAAACTAGCGGGGTTGAGTACCAGCAGGGCGAGCTGTTTGGCTACGAAGTGCGCGAGTTCTTGTTGCAAAAGTGGGGTCGAAAGTGCGCCTATTGCGATGCCGAAAACGTGCCGTTAGAGGTCGAATCCCCCCAACCCCCCTTCCCAAGGGGGGCAACGGGGGGATGAAAGGAGGGAGCGACCGAGTTTCCAATCTCACCCTTGCGTGTCGTCCGTGCAACCAAGCTAAGGGCAACCGCGACGTTCGAGAGTTTCTGTCGGGGAAACCGTCCGTTCTCGACCGCATCTTGAGACAAGCAAAAACCCCATTAAAAGATGTGGCGGCGGTCAATGCAACTCGCTGGAAACTGTGCCAACAGTTGAAAGAAACGGGCTTGCCCATTGAAGTGGGAACGGGCGGACAGACGAAGTTTAACCGCACTCGTTTTGGACTTCCTAAAACCCACGGGTTAGATGCCGCTTGCGTGGGCAAGATGGAGTCAATTCAAGTTCGTACCGAGCAACCGTTGTTAATCAAAGCCACAGGACACGGTACGCGACAAATGTGCGGCACCAACAAGTTTGGTTTTCCCACTCGGCATCGTAGCCGAGCGAGGTTTGTCAAAGGTTTCCAAACTGGAGACCTCGTTAAAGCGGTTGTACCTAAAGGAAAGAAAGCTGGAACCCATGTTGGCCGTGTAGCCGTTCGCTCGACCGGTTGGTTCAACATTTCAACGGCTACCAAGATTCGTCGCAGCGCTCCAACCATAGCCAATAGGCTTGGTTGGTGGTGAAGCGGCGGTGAGTTTCGGTGCATCCCCCGAACAAGGCGATAGCGAGAGAAGGGGATAGCGCCGAAACGAACAAACTGGTAAAATTACCTGACCGGAAACGGTCTTTAAGCTCCTAAGGGTATGGTTCGCAACACCCGAAAAACCCGTGGTGGAGGTAAACCACAAAATCGCCAGTTGGTGTTGTCAAGAGAATTTGATTCTCGCTTATGTCTGCGGTGGGGCGCATCGTGGACGTTAAACAAACAGCCTGTGAAGGCGTTCTGACCGGGGGTATTCGGGCTTGCTCGTTTATCTAGGCATGAGCCAGTGAAACAGGAATCTCCGACCATACCCGCTAGGGTTGGGGGGAGAGCGTCAAGGGGTTAGTTCAGGGGATTAATGCCAAATATTGCAGCCATGTTCAGGGGAAGGACGGTTATGCCTACAGCTTCTAAGGAAGCCCTGTCGGGCTGCTGTTTATGTAAGGGGAAAAGCTCACCTCCCCATGTGTGAACGTCAGGGGCTTCCGCCCTTCCCCTTACCAACCCCGATTTTCTGGTGAAAACTCAAATTTTCTGTTGCCTCGGCTTGGGATTTCATCTCAGCCTGACTGTTCCCGCGATGGCGCAAATCGTTCCCGATGGCACGTTACCCAATCCTTCCCAGGTGGAAACGGACGGAAACACCATTCGCCTCGACGGGGGAACGACTCGCGATCGCAACCTCTTTCACAGCTTTGATTCCTTCTCCGTTCCCACGGGATTTCGCGCCGTCTTCGAGAACACTCCCGAGGTTCGTAACATCTTCAGTCGCGTCACGGGAACGCTGCCCTCGACGATCGACGGAACCCTGGCCGCCAACGGAACGGCGAACCTGTTTCTCCTCAATCCCAACGGTATCGTCTTCGGGGAAAACGCCCAACTCGATCTCGGCGGGTCGTTTTTCGCCAGTACCGCCAACCGCATCGAATTCGCCGACGGAACCGCCTTTAACACCACCACCGCTTCTAACGCCATTCTTTCTGTGAGCGTTCCCGTGGGCTTGGGTTTGGGGTCGCAACCGGGAGCGATCGTCAACCGTTCTCAGAGTCGCGACAGTCAGGGAAATTTCGTCGGATTGAGTGTCGATACTGGAGAAACCCTCGCTTTTGTCGGTGGCGCGATCGCGATCGATAACGGTATCGTACGCGCTCCTCAAGGAGAAGTCGATCTGATCTCCCTCGAAAACGGTACTTGGAACCTCGACACGAGAGATATCGAGGCGACAGAATTCGGCGCGATCGCCCTGAGTAACGGGTCTCGCGTCGAAGTCAGCGGGAACGGGGGCGGTTCTATTTTCGTTCGCGGCAACCTCCAATTGAGCGGTACGTCCTACCTGTTCGCCGACACCCTCGGCGACGGGGACGGACAGCGCATCGACATCGTCGGCGATACCCTACAGGTTTTCGACAATTCTCTAATTTCTGCGTCCACGTTCGGCAGCGGGCGATCGGGAAATTTGCGGGTCGCAGCCACGACGATTACCCTCGACGGGGCGGGAAAACTTCAAGACATTCTCGAACGACTGTTCGCCCTCGATGAGATCGACAATCCCGCCCAGGTGGGAAACGGACTGTACGCCACTACCTTTAGCGACGGCGATGCAGGCACGATCGACATTGACGCCGAAACGCTGACCCTGCGCCAAGGTGCGTTTGTCTCGACAGCAACGCGAGGTAACGGACGCGGTGGAACGCTCGACGTGCAGTTGAGTGGAACCCTATATCTGAGCGGCTCGCAAATCGTGGCCGAAACGGTAGGCAACGGCGACGCAGGAGAAGTCAACGTCTACGCCCGTAATATCGTCCTCGATGAAGGAGGCGGCTTGTTTGCCTCCACCTTTCGCGGCGGAGACGGTGGAATGGTAAACCTGGTCGCTTCCGATACGATTGAAATGTCAGGAACGACGCCCAACGGGGTATTTAACACGGGCATCGGGGCGAACGCCTTCCAAAATGCGAATACTCAAGCGGGAGTTCTCAACATTCGAGCCAGACATCTAATTCTACGAGACGGTGCGGGGGTTGGAGCGGTCACGTTCGGGGCGGCGCAAGGGGGAACGGTGGTGGTCAGAGCCTCCGAATCCGTTCTAATTTCGGGAACTCGTACCGATTCGGGGGTTGCCACGAATATCGCCACCCGTAGCGAAGGCAGCGGAGCAGCGGGGGATATTGAAATTACAACGGCGCGATTGGTGCTACGAGATGGGGGGGAAATCGTTACCTCGACGTCCAATCGGGGAGCGGCGGGGCGGTTGACCGTGCGGGCTTCTGAGTCGGTGGACATTGCGGGGACGGGTTCTGACGGTCAGTTGCGTAGTGGGTTGCGATCGAACGCGACGCTCGTGGCGATTCCGTCTCCCGTACCGCCGTCGGAAACGGCCGATGTCATCGGGGCGGCGGGAGATATTACCCTCATGACGGAAGAGCTGACGGTGCGCGAGGGGGGACAAATCGTTGTCAGTAGTATTGGGGAAGGAGAACGGGCGGGAAATTTAGCCATCGACGCACCTCGAGTCAATTTGGAAAGTGGGGCGAGGTTGGTGGCAGAAACGGCAACCGCCCGCGAAGGAAATATTGAGATTCGATCGCGGGATTTGTGGCTGTCTGGGGAAAGTTCGATTTCCACTAACGCTCGAGATACGGCCACGGGGGGCAATATCGAGATCGATACTGAAACGTTGGTGGCACTCGATAACAGCGATATTACCGCCAACGCTCAGACGGGATTCGGCGGCCGGGTGTTCGTCAACGCGCGAGGGATCTTTGGAACTCAGTTTCGCGATCGCACGACTCCCGAAAGCGATATTACTGCCAGTTCCGATCTCGGGGCGGAGTTTGGCGGTTTAGTCGAAATTGTCAATCCCGACGTTCGCCTCGATACGTCGTTAGTCGAACTGGCCAGCGATTTTATTCGAGTCGATCGCTTGGTCGCCGACAGTTGTTTGACTCGGCGTCACAGCGGCGGACAGTTTACGGTGACGGGAACGGGCGGTTTGCCGGAAAATCCTTACGATTTGTCGGTAGGACGGTACGGTACGGCTGAGGCGACGGGGATTCGGGACGGTAGCGCGTCGGAAGGGGCGATCGCGCCACAAATTGCGTTACCTATGCCTGAAGAATCCACCTGGAAACTCGGCGACGCGATCGTGGAAGCCCAGGGAACGACGCGAGCAAACGGTCGCCTCCTCCTTTCCCGTCGAGGGGCAGAGATTCCGCTGCGCTTTGAGACAAACTGTCGATAGTTGATGTTTACAGTCGCCAGTCGTAGGGTGCGTGACTTGAAAAATCGGGTGTCGATCCTGAGAGCGATCGCTCTGTCACGCACCGCCAATGTACACCGCCAACATACAAGGATGCGTGACCTAAAGACAAGAAAAGTATCCGGTCTTACCGGCCAACTCGTCACGCACCTTTTACAGTCAACAGCGAACAGTGAGCAGTGAAGACAGTCACCAGTCGCCAGTCACCAGTCGCCAGTCACCCGTGAAGACAGCAAACAGATAACTGTTTCTCCCCCTCTCCCCCTCTCCCTCTCCTGACAAGGCTATGATTGTAAGAGAGAGAGAAAGAGCCGACAAAGAGAAAGCCGTAGACTCGTTTAGGAGAAGCCATGAAATACAACTCAGCTTACCTCAAACAGTGGTCGCAAGAAGTCAGTCGTCATTTTCCGAATCTTTCCTTGCCACAAGTATCAGGGCTAGCCACCTGGAGCTTTGGCATGATGATGAGTCGCTCTTCAAGTCTGACTCAAGTGTCAGAGTGTATTGCCCAAGTCAACGGGGAAAAATTCACCAACGTACGTCAAAGACTACAACAGTGGTACAAAGAAAAACGCCAAGCTTACGGTCGTAAATATGCTGAGCTAGATGTAGCCAGTTGTTTCGCGCCGCTGCTGAAGTGGGTCTTAGAGCTATTAGGAGAGAGCGACGACCTGTTCCTGGCCTTAGATGCGACCCATATCGGTCAAAAATTTATCGTCTTGTCACTCAACGTACTCTATCGCGGCAGTGGCATTCCCGTGGCCTGGAAAATCGTGAAAGCTTCCCAGAAACACCCCTGGAAGCCCCTGTGGCAAGACTTGCTCCGTCGCTTGAGCGGAGTGGTTCCCGAGTCGGTCAGGGTTTGGGTTTTGGCCGATCGAGGACTCTATGCTTGTTGGCTGTATGAGGAAATTGTGGCTCTGGGATGGCATCCTTTGTTACGTATTAACTCACAAGGCTATTACCAAGTGCGCTCGGGGGAAACTCTCGCCGACTGGCAACCTCTCGAGCAAGTGGTTCGAGTTGGTGAGAGTTTTAGTCAACCGGTACGCTGCTTTCGCCAAAATCCTCTCGATTGTACCCTGTTAGCCCGATGGGACGAGGATTACAAAGACCCTTGGCTGTTGCTGAGTGACGCCTCACCTCAATCGGCTTCGGCTGCCTTTTATGGCTTTCGCTCTTGGACTGAAGCGGCTTATCGCGATCTCAAGAGCGATGGCTTTAATTGGCAACGCACCCGTTTGACTCATCCTCACCGGGCTGAGTGTCTTTGGCTGGCCATGTCTGTGGCTTTACTTTGGCTCATCACCGAAGGGGCTTGTCGGGAAGACTCCCAAAAGCCTTCGACTTCCCCTCGGACTGACTCTGACTCGACCGGTCTGGCCGCCGCGACCCTCAGACCGAGAACTCTTTCTTGTTGGCGCCTTGGCTGTATCTCTTTTGTCGTCCGCCTCTTTCAAGGACTTCCCTTGAGTTGGGGACGCCACCGTACTTCTCCCTATCCTGGGGCTTCTTTGGCTTTCGATACCTCCTAAGTAAAAGTCATAGCCTTATCAGCTCTCCCTCTCTCCCCCTCTCCCTCTCTCCCCCTCTCCCTTGCTCCTAATGCATTGCTCGTAACGCATAATTTCTTCTGTGCAAACTTAAATCTGGAGGCGCGACGGTGTTCTCTTTGGGGAGATTGCTGAATTTGCGATCGCAGGGGGAACTGTTGCGAAGAACGACTGTGAAATTGAGTGAGATTGTCGAACGACTCGGTGAGGATGCGATCGCCTCCTACATTCCGGAGGAAAAGTTAGATATCGTGAAGGCGGCGTCGATCGAAGAGGCCACGGCGGGAACGATCGCCTTTGTCGAAGGAGACAAGTTCGTCAAGTACATCGCGGAAACGAGCGCCAGTGCGTTGGTTTTGCCCGACGATGAAACCTTACAGGAACAGGTGAGGCAACGGGGGATCGCCTGGGTGAGTACCCGCCATCCTCGGGAAGTTTTCGCACGGACGATCGCGCTATTGTATCGGCCGTTTCGCCCCGAACCGGGAATTCACGATACAGCAGCGATCGCGCCGTCGGCGACCCTGGGAAAAAACGTCCATATCGGCGCAAACGTCGTCGTTCACGAGGGCGTCGTTCTCGGGGACGAGGTCTGCGTTCACGCCAACGTGGTGGTGTATCCCCAGGTGACGATCGGCGATCGCACGGTGTTACACGCCAACTGTACCGTTCACGAGCGCACGCAAATCGGTGCCGACTGTACGATTCAAAGCGGTGCCGTTCTCGGGGCGGAGGGGTTCGGTTTCGTTCCCACGCCTTCGGGTTTAATGCGGATGGAACAATCGGGTTGTGTGGTCTTAGAAGATGGGGTCGAAATTGGCTGTAATTCCACGGTCGATCGCCCGTCGGTGGGAGAAACTCGGATCGGTAAAAATACCAAACTCGACAACCTCGTGCAAATCGGTCACGGTTGCCGCATTGGAGCCAATTGTGCCATTTGCGCTCAAGTCGGCCTTGCCGGAGGTGTAACCTTGGGTAACAATATTACCCTTGCCGGACAGGTCGGTGTTGCCAACCGCGCCAAAATCGGAGATGGGGCGGTAGCTTCGGCGAAAACGGGGATTCATCAGGACGTAGAAGCCGGGGCTGTGGTGTCGGGATTTCCGGCGATCGCCAATCCGTTATGGCTTCGCAGTGCGGCTTTATACAAACGACTGCCGGAAATTTATCAAAGCCTACGACAAATTCAACGCCGTCTCAACAATCGCTCTTAACGGAAACTGTCTAATTTTTTCAGTGAGGAAGCCTCGCCGGGATCTCGAGGTAAGAGGGGACAGCCGACCAGCGAACAATTGATGCTAGGGCTGTCCTCGTCTTCACCGATCGCACGATAGGCGATCGGACGGGATATAGGTATGGTCTTTTACCTCTCGGTCTATTCTCTAGCTCGAGGAATTTTAACGGCTCGATCGCAGAAAGTTTTGTTTAAGAGCGACCAAACTGTGAGATTTGAGGCTATATTTTTATAGAGCCAGCAAATTCTTAGGGGATTTCGATCTAATATATCTAGAGTCTAGATGGAGAATTGAACAGACAATGAGCGAAACGTTACCCGAAAACCCAACGCCGCTGACGGGAAAGGCGCTACTTACAAAAGTTAAAGAACTCTCCCACTTACCGCGTCGAGAAACAGCGAAGCGCTGCGGATACTACACGGTCACAAAAAACAACCAAACCCGCGTCAACTTGACAGATTTTTACGATGCGGTGCTGGCAGCTAAAGGCGTTCCTCTCGATCCCGAAGGTGCTAAAGACGGACGCGGTCGCGAACCGACCTATCGCGTCAGCGTTCACAAAAACGGTCAGATCGTCATCGGATCTACCTACACGGGAGCGATGGGCTTGAAACCCGGCGATGAGTTTGAAATTAAACTGGGCTACAAGCACATTCACCTGATTCAGATCGATCGCGCAGACTCCGACAGAAACGGGTCTGCCAGCGACGAGGAATAGGCTTAATCCCCGTCGCGACGGGGGTTGACCCAAACGAGCGTCGGTAAAATTGTTACCGATCGAAGCAGTGGGAATTCCCCCGATTCGTCCGAGAAACAGACCGCGATCGTAAAAGTTTCAGTCGTCGGCGATCGCGGAGTCAGATGATTAGGAAGCGTTAATGCTGCATGGGTTCCTCGATCGCGGTTCGGAGGTCGGAGTCTGGGTTAAAATTAGCTGTTTTTTTGGAGTCTGGTTGGGGCTGTGGTTGCCGATCGCGATTCCCCTAGCTCGACGCTGGAATTGGTATCCAGGAAACTTCCTCGCTCCCCAAAAAAAGCTAATCTTGGTAGGATCGCTCTACCTTTTGTTTCCCGTAACGATCTCCGGAACGGCCGCGATCGAGAACTTACCATTTTCATATTATGGTTGGACGGGGCCGTTCGAGGGACTGAAATCACTGGCGATCGGATGGGGATTGGGGATATTTGGCATCGCGATTCTCGCGGCCGTCCAAAAAATCTTCGGCTGGATTCGCTGGGAATTTAAAATGCGATCGGGCGACGTCCTCGAAACTGTAATGTTCCCTCTCTTCCTCGCTGGGATTTTAGCGCTGTGGATAGCAGGGACAGAAGAATTTCTCTTTCGTGGATTCGTCCAAACTCAGTTGCAATCTCACCTGTCTGTCTGGACGGCCGCCGCGATAACCAGCACGATTTTTGCAGCTTCGCATTTGGTTTGGGGGTGGCGAGAAACCCTTCCAGAAATTCCCGGTTTGTGGTTGATGGGAATGGTTTTAACCCTCGCTCGCGTTGTCGATGGCGGAACTCTGAGTTTAGCATGGGGATTGCACGCCGGATGGGTTGGGACAGCAATTTTTCTCGACAGTACGGGGGCGATCGTCCCGACGGAAACCGCCCCGGCTTGGCTCTCCGGCATCGACGGACGCCCTTTAACGGGAATGTTGGGCTTGAGTCTCTTGGTGGCAACGGCCGGTTTTCTTCAATTGATAATTGAAAATTGAGAGGGAACAGGGAACAGGGAATAGGGAACAGGGAACAGGGAACAGGGAACAGGGAACAGGGAACAGGGAACAGAATCGTAGGGTGTTTGACGCGGCCGGCAAATGCTGGCGAAGTCAGGTGAATGGGGTATTACCGCGTCACGCACCGCTTTTACAGTGAACAGTCAACAGTGAACAGTCAACAGTGGAGACAGTTTAGAGTTGACAGTTTCTCCCCCTCTCCCTCTCTCCCCCTCTCCCTCTCTCCCCCTCTCCCTCTCTCCCCCTCTCCCTCTCTCCCCCTCTCCCTCTCTCCCCCCTCTCCCTCTCTCCCCCTCTCCCCCTCTCCCTTGCTCTTCACAAAAACAACAATGAACAGCGATCGAACTCCTCGCCGTCGCGTGGGTATTATTGGCGGCGGCCAACTGGCTTGGATGATGGCACGGGAAGCCCCGTCTCTGGGACTCGAGGTCGTCGTTCAAACCCCCAAACTCGACGATCCGGCGGTGGAATTGGCGGCGGAGACGGTGTTGGCGGAGGTGGCTGACGCTCGAGCGACGTTCCAATTGGCAGAACGCTGCGATGTCATCACCTTTGAAAACGAATTTGTCGAACTTGAGGAACTGGCGAAACTGGCCGAGAAGGGCGTTTGTTTCCGACCCCGGTTAGAGGCGTTAGAACCGCTACTCGATAAGTACCACCAACGTTGTTGCTTGCGAGAGTGGGGACTTCCCGTCCCGCGATTTGTCAATCTCGCTCCACAGGAAACGATTCCGATCGATCTCGGGTTTCCGCTCGTCATGAAAGCCAGACGCCACGGCTACGACGGTCAGGGAACGGTTATCGTCGAAACGGGAGACGCGTTAAACGCCGTGTGGCAGCGCTGGGGATATCCTTCGGTACTGCTCGAGGAGTTCGTTCGTTTCGATCGCGAACTGGCGGTCATTGCAGCCCGCAGTGCGACGGGGGATATCGCGATTTATCCGGTGGTGGAAACGCAACAGGAAAACCAAGTCTGTCGGCGCGTTTTGGCTCCGGCGATGGTGAGTCCGGCCGTTGTTTTTCAATGTGAGGCGATCGCTCGCCGGATTTTGGAAAAACTCGACGTGGTGGGATTGTTCGGCATCGAGCTGTTTCTGACGCCGGACGAGAAAGTGTTAGTCAATGAAATTGCGCCGAGAACTCACAATTCCGGCCATTTTTCTTTGGACGCCTGCGATACGTCTCAGTTTGCCCAGCTCCTTCGTGCTGTTTGCGATTTACCGCTGGGATCTACGGTGATGAAGTCCCCCGCAGCGGTGATGGTGAACTTGTTGGGCTACGAAACGGCTCGCCGCGATTATCGCGATAAACGGGAGGCGATCGCTGCCCTTCCTAATGCTTTCGTGTATTGGTATGGGAAAACGGAATCTCGACCGGGGCGAAAGCTCGGACACGCCACGGCCTTGGTCTCTGACCCCTCGCAGGGAAGGGCGATCGCTCGGGATATTGAAGCGATTTGGTACGGTCGTTAACTGAGCGATGTACGGCAAACGACTCGGTGAAGATTCGAGGCTGGGTTCGTTCAATAACTTTTGTAGTTGAATAAAAAATCAGGTATAAATACGAACAAACCCTTATAACCTATATTTTCATTATCTCCTCTGTTTTCCGAACTGTCAAGGGGGCGATCGCGCAAAAAAAGTTGTTTAAAAAAACAATTTCTCTAGATATCTCGGCGGCCGCTCAGCGATCGACCGCTAACTTCGCACTGAGGGGGTCGCGGAGGCTTTGTCGAGCGTGGCGGGTCAGGAATTGGAAGTACTGACGCCAGCGGTGGCGTTGTTCGGCGTTAGAGCGATACGTGCGATCGCCTTCACGGACGAAGGCGGGAATTTGGCGAAGTTTGGCGTATTGGGGAAAGTCTCGGGACTCGGCGGTCAACCAACGATCGCGGGGTGGGGTGGGAACGAGACCCGAGGGAAGTTCTCCCTCGAGAAACCGAGCGATGCGATCGCGGGTTTTGCGGGTATGAATCCCGCGTCGTTCGAGGTGACTCAACACCTCTTGCAACGAAAACGATCCCTCGGGACAGGCTTGGATCAGCTCGTGGAAGAGAAACAAATCGCCGTACTGATGGCGTTCTAAAAACTCTCCAGAGGCGTCGGCGGAGTCGAAGGTTTCCCCGTAGCGAGGAAACAGAGCCAAACCGGAGGCGATTTCGCTCACACCGGGGTGAACCGTTGGAGCATCGAGAAAAACGGCGTTGGGTAACTTGTAACGCAGCCAATCCGAGAGACTCGATCGCAGGAGCGGACGACCGGTGCAGAGGACGCGATCGATCCCTTCGACAGAGACGCCAGCCACGCTTGACAGACGGTTGAATTCCCGATTCAGCCGTTCGAGCCAAGGTCGGAGAATTTGGCGATCGAGGGTTTGGCGTTCGACGCGATGGCGACGACCGTTAAACTCGAATTCGACATAATCGCTTTCGGCCAGAGCTGTGTTGATGTCCGCTGCGAGGTCGAGGAGTTGGCGGCCGAACGGCGAACGGTTGAGGAACTGTCGAAACGCGATGCGGTTTTCGAGGTCGGGATCGCCGGGTTCGGGGACGCAATCGCCGTCAGCGACCCCGAATTGCTGTTGTAAGTCCGGGTCGTTTTCGAGAACCGACTGCACGACGAGATCTTCGTCGATGGCGCGATCGCCGTAGGGAAAACACCCAGAAACTAAGAGTTGGGAAACCGAACGCTCGGTTCCGTCGGTGAGGTTGGCTAAGGTCAGCGACAGTCCGTCCGTTCCCGTTACCGCGACGAATAGGGTTCCGCGACTGGGGGACGGGGATTCTCGAGCATCTGGGGACGCTTCAGAACCGTGTAAGTTAAAAAATAGAGCGGCGATCGCGCGATCGACGAAAAAGACGCGATCGGGACGAGGGGTGAGTCCGGCTTTCAACACCGCTTCTCGCAGGTTAAAGCGATACGCCTCCGAGGAGGTTGCGTTTTCCGAGAGGACGACGCCGCCGAGTTTGGGAAAGAGGGACGTGAGGTCGGGGACGTTTGCGGGGACGCGGTGAGAGGCGTCGTAAGGTCGAGCCGTCGCCACGCATTCTAAGAGCGATCGCCACGCGTCGCAGATTTCCGAAAGGGGAAGTTCGACGGTCTCAGACCACTGTACCGCTGGGCGATCGGTTCCGGTGTCGTCAGTCCAGGGTAAACCGACCTCGAGACAGGGATGAAACTGTTCTAAGCGAAGTTCGCCGTCCTCGCAGGGAGTTTCGATCGCCTCGAACCCGACCGTCCAACCCTCGCCACGGCGAACCGCCACTACCGGAAGCCGAAAGACTGGGGGTTGGTGGCTGTCGCGTTCCCACCCCAGCGGATAGAGGGACTGGGTTTGACGATCGAACAAAACCGCCGACAATCCCGTTTCGTCCCAATCGAGACCCAAATACCACGTTTGATGGTTGGCGTTTTCCAGCCAAATCGGTGGGGGAACGCTAACGCGGCGACGGGGAGGTGGGGGAAGTGGCGGACGCGGCGGAGAAACGGCGGCTTCCTCTAAGGATTCGTCCTGTAGAACGAAGGGATTGACGAACTCGTCGTCTTCATCGCCGTCGAAAAACGCCTCAGCCAGTTCGTCGAACACCTGTTCTAATTCCTCGATCGCCTTCTCGGACGTTCGTTGAGATGAAGGGGATTTTGAATCGAGGGCCCAGGCGATCGCGTCTTCGGAACGTTCGAGATCTTGAAGGTCGGCTTCGAGTTGATTTCGCGTCGTTTCGTCGAGATCGAATTGGCGGCGATCGCCCCCTGTGGCGAATTCCGAACCGGCGTCTTCAGGAAGTAAAATATCTTCGTCGGGGGCTAACGTTCGGGGGGAAACGTCTTCGTCGTCGAGGTTGTCTTCAGTTGCAACGAGGGGTTCGCCGATGAGATCGGTTAACGCTGAAATCGTATCGGAACCCTCGACGACCGTTGCGGGTTCTGCGTCGTTGGCGTCCTCGTCTTCAGACCAAAGGAAAGGAGCGATCGCCGCCTCAGCTACGTCGCGATCGGTTTCGGTGTCGGGTTCTGCGTCGTTGGCGTCCTCGTCTTCGATCGCTTCGAGGTTTGATGAGGATTCGGGTGAGAACTCAGAGGCGGTATCCGGTACGACGTCGGTTGAGTTTTCTTCGACATCGTCGGCGAAATCTTCTTCAAAAACATCTTCTCCAAAGGCCGCGAGAATTTCCTCTTCTTCGTCTTCTACGTCTTTGTTTTCTGTATCTTCGTCTTCTACAGACGCGGACGGTTCGAGGGGGTTTTCTTCTAATTCTTCTGCTAAAATCTCTCGTTCGAGCTGTTCTTCGTATGGAGTTTCGTCGTCGCTGAGGAGAGATGCAAACACCGCAAATTCGCGATCGCTTTCTGCTTCGGACGATTCGGATTCTGTCGTGGCTTCGACCTCGGAAACGGCTTCAGGTTCGGACAGCTCGCCTCGAGTGGTTTCGGTATCAAAGAGGTCGGACTCGTCTAAAACCTCTCGTTCGAGCTGTTCTTCGTATTGAGTTTCGTCGTCACTGAGGAGAGATTCAAATACCGCAAATTCGCGATCGAGTCGAGTTTCCCCCTCACTTGCTTCAACGGTGAGAGAGTCGGAGACCGTCTCGTCGAATTCTTCAGTATCCGAGAGGTCGGACTCGTCTAAAATCTCCCGTTCGGCTTGTTCTTCGGATTCCGTTTCCTCTTCTTCTACGGACGCGGACGGTTCGTCAGGGGAGGACGACTCGAGGGGGTTTTCTTCTAATTCTTCTTCTAAAATCTCTCGTTCGACTTGTTCTTCGTATTGAGTTTCGTCGTCGCTGAGGAGAGATTCAAACACCGCAAATTCGCGATCGAGTCGAGTTTCCCCCTCACTTGCTTCAACGGTGGGAGAGTCGGGGACCGTCTCGTCGAATTCTTCAGTATCAAAGAGGTCGGACTCGTCTAAAATCTCTCGTTCGACTTGTTCTTCGGATTCAGTGTCTTCAACGGTGGGAGAGTCGGAGACCGTCTCGTCGAATTCTTCAGTATCACAGAGGTCGGACTCGTCTAAAATCTCTCGTTCGACTTGTTCTTCATCGTCCGTTTCGTCGTCGCTGAAGAGAGCTTCAAATACATCGAACTCGCGATCGAGCCGGGTTTCCTCCGTCGAATCGGATTCAACCTCAGTTTCGATCGCTTCTGTTGGCGACGACGCCTCCGTTTCCTCTAAAGACGCCGCGAACGCAGCTAACTCGGCTTCAATTTCCTCGTCCGTTTTCGCCAGCTCTGACTGTATCGCCTCAGAAACCTCTCCCGCGTCTAACCGTGGAGTCGGGGACGAATCGAGTTGACGCCGTTGCGAGGGTGGGGTGGGAGTTGGATGGCCGCGACTCGAAATCTGGGGACTCGAATCTTCGTCGTCGTCCTCCGCTTCGCCATCCTCAGAAATCGAAGGAGCGGTTTCGGGGTTCGACTCGAACAAACTGTCATAGAAGCGATCGAGCTGGCGATCGAGCGTTTGCGACCTTAGCTGTGACTGTTCCATGGACTGCTGAGCCGATCGGCTCAATTCCCGTTCGAGTTCGGCGGCGGCGTCTTCCTCAGACCAACGTAGCGGTGTCTCCTCGAGGCTCAACCAATCATCGTTTTCCGAAGATGGCGACGGCGTCTCCGACTCCAGATCCTCTTCAAAACTTTGCAGCAAACTGTCCTCGGCGGATTCGGCCGATTGCGGTTCGGGAATTAACGATTCGGGATCGGGAACGGACGGCGAAGACATGGGAGTCACACTTTCGCTTAACGCTGCGGATAAATCGTCGTTAACTTCCTCGCTTTCTTCTAGAAGCGGCGATGGAGAAAACTCCTCTTCTAACAACTCTAGTGCCTTTTCATCCGATTGTACGATCTCTGGCGGGTGGATGTCCGCTGGGGAGACTTCATCCGATGGAAGTGAGGTTATTTCTTCCTCGGCTTCGATGTCGAGAGGAGTTGTTGGGGTCGTGGGTTCTTCCGATCCCTCCGTCGTGACGACCTCGAGAACAGACTTAAGCGGAGATTCGGGAGGCGATTCGGGAAAAGATTCGACGTCAGAGGAGATTTCGTTCTCGTCGTCCGGTTCGTCCCAAGGATCGCGGATTTCCACGGTTGACGTTTCGTTATCCCTGGTGGGAGAAGCTGCGGCGGCTGGGGGATGGGTGGCTAAAAAGCGATCGACTTCTGACTCGATGTCGGCTTCGCGATCGGTGGTTTCTTCGATGTCGTCCGTATCGAGAGACTCGAAGGTTTCGGGATCGACGTGAACGCTCGGACGATCTTCAGACTCGATCGCCGTTGAATATAATTCTTCTTGTTCTGTTTCTGGTGCGCGATCGTGTAGGAAGCGATCGACGTCCGACTCGAGATCGGTGTCGCCGTCCTCGTTCCAGGGTTCTAACTCAGCGATGTTTTCAGCGTCCGAACGCTCGGAGGCGTCTGCGTCAGATTCCCAGAAGGGTTCCAAGGTTTCGGAGTCCTCCTCCGGGTTTAAATCGTCGTCCAAATTTTCCCACTCTTTCTCTTCGTCGGAGGGGGCGATCGTAGAAGACTCAGCATCGGTCGTTCCGCGAAGTCCCGGCCAGTCGAAATCGCTGTCGCTGTCGTCGAGAACTTCGAGGTCTTCGGGAACCTTCGGTTCGACAATTTCCGGTTGTCGAGCGATCGCGTCCTCTTCTTCCTCAAATTCGAGGTCGTCGAGGGTTTCGTATTCGATGGATGCTTCGGCTGCGTCTTCAACTTCAACAGGCGATGTCGTCAGCGACGGGTCTTCAGAACTCTCGTCTTCCCACAGATCGCGAGTTAAGTCGTCGTCGGAATCGGAGGCCGAGGGTTCGGCGTAGTCTCGGATAAATTGCGGAACGGAGGAGGCGAAACTACTGTCGTCGTCAGAATCGGCCCAAACGTCGGGAAGTTCGGAGAACGCTGGCGACGGTTCGACTGACGGACGTTGAGGTTCGAGGTTCGGTTCGGGGGAAGGTTCAGGTGACATCGATGCGATCGGAGGGGGTTCGTCAGGGGATTCGGTGTTTTCAGCGGTCGCGAACGAGGAATCTGTCGGGATTTGGCGGGAATCTCCAACGATGTCGCTCTCGAGATCGTCTTCCTCGAGGGGAATTGTGACCGCTGTTGGAATATCGTCCTCGGGTTCTGAGGGTTCGGAACTGTCGGTTTGGCTGGGTTCGTTGGCGAGGCTCGACGGAAGAACGGGGGGTTCGGCGGCGGCGTGGAGTTCGGCGGCGGGATGCGATCCTTCCGGTAAACGGTGACTGAGTTCTTCCTCGAGGCGTTGGGTGAGGTGTCGAACTAAGGTCGCGACGATCGCTTCTCCCTGCTGGCTGATGTCGTAAATTTTCTCAACGCTGCGGGAGAGGGAATCTTGATAGCTTTGGAGGTTAGACAGAAGGCGATCGAACACCACTCGCATGGTCGAATCGAGGGTCAGTAACATTCGATCGGAGTCTGCTTGAATTCGTTGGAGGCGATCGAGCCGCTGTTGGGGGTGGAGTAGGGGAGCGACGGTGTCTGAAGGTTCGGGAGGAAGCGATGCGGCTTCAGCTCGAGAAAAAAATTGAGCTTCGGCCTGGGTTAGAGCGCGTGTCATCTGTCGTTCTAACGCTGCTTGGAGCTGTCTTTGGAACTCCGTCAAAACCTCTTGTACGGCCTGTTCTCGCTGAAGGCGTTCTTGTTGGAGAGATAACTGGCTGGTTTGCTGGCGTTCGAGCCGTTCGACGTTTTCAGCCAGGAGATCGCGCCGTTGTCGCAGGCGATCGAGTTCGAGTTGCAGTGGTTTGAGGAGAACGGCGTGCAGTCCCGACACTTGATTCGAGAGGTTGGACTCGACGGAGGCCGCCAACGATTGCGTTTGTTCCTGGGAGGTTGCGGCTTCGAGCAACTCGTCGCGGGTTCGTTCTAACGTTTGTCGCAGGCGATCGGTTATGTCTGAGGTGTTCTCCTGCGGTAGCGTTTCGAGTTCGAACAATCGTCGCTCGATTTCTGAAAGCAGTGTGTGGGGATCGAAACTCACGGTGAAACCTCTTTTACAGTGAACAGCGAGCAGTCAACAGTGAAGACAGTCACCTTTTACAGTGAGCAGTCAATAGTGAGCAGTGAGCAGTGAGAATAGTTAACAGGTAACAGTTTCTCCCCATCTCCCTCTCTCCCTCTCTCCCCCTCTCCCCCTCTCCCCCTCTCCCTCTCTGAGAGAGACTCTCTATAAAAGTAAGAGTGCCATAGCTCGAGGCGACTCAAGTGTTAAGATTTCCGCAGTCCCAGAAACAGAGTAGAATTAAATTTACTGACTGGCGCGTTCTTACGCGACGGAGTTGGTAGGCTAAGGCAATCGAGGTGCGAAAACGCACGATAACCGCCAGTTTAAGGGAGCAACGATCGATACGCCGACCCGAGCTGCCCTAGAAGACACGATCTCAGATACAAAGATACATGACGACCTCATGGAAGACCGGTATCATCCTCGCGACGCGCATCAAAATCCCGAACTCGAACAAAAGCTCCGCTCGGCGCCGTTCTTCGCTGGTCTGCCCGAACGAGTCTTAGACGAGGCACTCGCCCACGTCGTCACCCGAACGCACCCGCCCAACCAAGTGATCCTGCTCGAAAACGATTGGGGGAGTTCGGTATATTTCATTCTCGAAGGATGGGCGAAAATTCGGACGTACAATTTAGACGGAAAAGAGGTCACGCTCAATATTTTGGGGACTGGGGAACTGTTCGGGGAAATGGCGGCGTTAGACGAAGTTCCTCGCTCGACGGACGTGATTACGCTCGCCCCGACCACCATTGGAAATATGCCCGCTCAAGATTTCGTTCATTTGGTCAAGACAGAACCGTTGGCGGGAATTCGTTTGGCGCAACTGATGGGTCGCCGTTTGCGCCAGGTCAATCGACGGTTGCGCCTGCGAGAGTCCGATAGTACCTCGCGCGTGGCCGATATTTTGTTGTTTTTGGCTGAAGGTCAAGGAACCCCCGACGAAACGGGCGGAATGGAAATTCCCAACCTCCCCCACCGAGAGTTAAGCAGTTTGAGCGGTTTGGCTCGGGAAACGGTGACGCGGGTGTTGAGTAAATTGGAGAAAAAGGGATTGATCGAGCGCGATCGCGAAACGATCGGCATTCCCGACGTGTACGCTTTAGAGCGGATGCTGACCTGACGGTTTTTGGTTGATGAGTAAGCCCGCACGTTCGCCGCTGGTGATGGTCGAAACGGCATTTCTCGCCAGTACGGCCAGTTTAATTTGGTTGATTAACTACTATTTTCCCCTCGGACCGCTGCTGCGGATCTTTTTTCCGGTGCCGATGGCGTTGGTATATTTGCGGTGGGGCGCTCGTGCGTCGTGGATGTCGGCGACGGTATCGGGACTGTTGCTTACGGTGTTGATGGGGCCGACGCGCAGTATTTTGTTTGTGGTTCCTTACGCTCTGCAAGGGGTGTTGTTGGGGGTCTTGTGGCGGCGTCGCGCCAGTTGGGGATTGGCAATTTTTCTCGGAATGCTGATCGGAACGTTTGGCGTATTTTTTAAGGTGTGGTTGCTTTCGATTTTATTGGGAGAAGACCTCTGGGTTTATTTTACGGTTCAGGTTACGGAATTTCTCAATTGGGTTTTCGATAAACTCGGCTGGTTAGTGCAGCCAGACTTATCGGTCGTTCAAGCGATCGCCGTGGTGATGATTCTTATCAACAGTGCGGTTTATATGCTCGTGGTTCATTTGGGGGCGTTGCTGCTCCTCGATCGCCTGGGGAACCCCATTCCTCGCCCACCGCACTGGATTCAGGTGATTTTAGATGTTGAAGATTGATAGGCGATCGCGTAAAATCTAGATAGAATGTCGAGCGATTGCTCGTCCCGAAACTCGCACGATAAATTGTTTTTAACACGAAAAAATCAAGCGATCGACATGACAATCAAATGAGGTTTAAAGTTATCAAAATTAGATTGCGATCGCTGATTTAGTAGATCGAACTATCGTCAAAAAACAGATAAAAATATATATAAAATTCAAAAATGAGTTATAGTAAATCGAAGCAAAAATTTTTTTGAACCCTTTGTTTCTATTCCCTGTTCCCTGTTCCCTATTCCCTATTCCCTATTCCCTATTCCCTTAAAATTGCTATCAATTATCAATTATTAACGTGGTTCGAGTTTATACCCAACAGGAACGAGGACGAAGGTGGTTGGAGTGTTATCGCGGTGCGAAACCGGCTTTCGCTTGCGTGTTTGGCTTTACGGAAACAGGACTGCTACCGGATATTTCGGCGGCCGGAAAAACCCCCGCAGACCGGCGTAAAACAGCTCTAGCAGACGCGGAATACCTCCTCGATGGCGGCGAAAAAATCGATCCTCGCTTTCCACTGCCTCCCTTGGCGGCGGGAGCCTCTCCTGCGGTGATTTCTCGGGCGGTGGTGCGGGGATTGCAGATGCCAACGTACCTGTTCGATGCGGGATTGCCCGAACCGCTACCCGTTTCGACGAACCCCTCACAGAACGGGCGATCGCTCGATTTGGGGGGACGCGTCGCACGATGTCTGACGACGGGAAACGCCCTCGATCGCTCGGCGATCGAACATCTGTTCGAGGAAGGATTGAAATGGGGCGATCGCCTTTCAAACGTGGCGGACTATCTCGTTATCGGCGAGTGCGTGGTGGGGGGAACGACCACGGCGTTGTCAGTGTTGTTGGGGTTGGGACTCGACGCCGACGGCCTCGTCAACAGCAGTTATCCTCACTGTAACCACACTCTCAAACGAGCGGTGGTGCGAGAGGGGTTGCGACGCTGGCGAGAACGAACGGCGGGAGATGAAAGGCGCGACTCAGCATTTTCGGCGGTGGCGGCGGTGGGCGATCCCATGCAAATCGTCGTGGCGGGAATGGCGATCGCCGCGAGTCGTAGCTGTGGCGTGTTACTGGCCGGGGGAACGCAGATGTTAGCAGTTTACGCCCTAGCGAGGGGATTGGTTCGGGAGACGGGGATGGCGTGGAACGGCGATCGCGTGGTGGTGGGGACGACGCGGTGGGTGGCCGAAGATCCGACGGGTTCGACGGTGGAGTTAGCGCAACTCGTCGGGGACGTACCGCTTCTGGCGACGCCGCTGAATTTGTCTGCGTCGGCGTATCCGCAGTTGCAAGCTTACGAACGGGGATTTGTCAAAGAAGGGGTTGGGGCGGGCGGTTGTGCGATCGCCGCGTCTTTGGCAGGATGGCCGCACGATCGCTTAGTCAGAGACATCGACGCCACGTTTGCGCGACTCGAGCGATCGCAACAGTTGGCGAAAACACAATTGTCGTGAAATTCAGAAAGCTCAAAGGACTCCACCGACGTTAAAAACCCCAGTGTGTGAGGCACACTGGGATCGTGAAAATTTGAGGTACTCGAGAAACACATCGCACGATTCGCACTTTAACGTTACGACAGTTCATCTAGTCGCGCGATCGCACTCGCTCGATTTGTGCGTTGTGATATGTCGCTTCCTGACGCGATAAAAGTTGTTCTTCCAAAGCTGCAATGCGATTGTAGGCAGCAGTCAGTTGAGCGGTCAGACGTTGAATTTGCACTTCTGGCGTCAACAGCGTTTCGGAACTGGAATTTCCGATTTCCAAATGGGAGCCATCTACAAGGACATCTTTATGTTCCATTAAGATTTCTAAGCCATCGGAATGACGATGGGTGAAATCCGAATCCGGCACGATCGCATGATGGTTTTCTTCACTTTTGGCCGTTTTCAAGGAATTTTCCGAGATAACTGAGGAGAGCGTGTGACTGAGGTGGTCGATAATCTCGTAGAGTCCGTCTATTTTGCGATCGAGCGTCAGGATATGGGTGTGTAGGGCGTCCATAAAATAATTCCTTGTTGTCTTTCTTCCATGTCGTTTTCGATTTTAAAGACAAATATACGAAAAAGTAATTTATCTCTAGATTATTTAACTTTTGCTAAAAAACTCTATGTAAAGACACTTTCAGCGTTTCTTCGTTATTTTTGTAAACTTTACTTAACACTTCTTTCGATCGGTGCAAGTATCTGCACTCAAGCACTTCTGGCCGGGAATCGCAGAAGGCGCTAAGCTAAAAAATGCTGTGAAGTGGTTGGGATGTTCGACCTTGTCCTGTTCTCGTCGTTCGGTTCTCGCGGGGGCGATCGCCCTGAGCCTCAGTCAACTCGTCGCCGGATGTCAAAGTTCAAACGGCGGCAAATTGACGGTTAAATTCCTCAAAGATGCCGTTCCCGCTCCCATGTTGGGAGAATTTCGCCGCCGTCTCGAAGCGGGAGTGAGGATCGAGCTGTCTTCGGTTTCTCGACTGTCAGAACTGTTCGAGTTACTCGTTCGTGCCAAGGCTGTTTCACAAGAAGAGACTGCCGAAGAACCGTCGCGATCGCTGCCGTTTTTCCAAAGACGAACGACGCCCGATGTTCCCGATCTCGCCCTAATCGGCGATTACTGGCTTCCTAAAGCCATTTCCTCGGAATTAATTCGTCCGTTAACCCCTCAAGCGTGGACGCACTGGGACGAACTTCCTCAATCTCCCATTGCTTGGCAATCCCTCGTGACTCGCAGCGAAACGACAGGCGATCGCGTTTGGGCTGCCCCTTATCGTTGGGGCAGTACAGTTATCGCTTACAACGTCGAAAAATTCGACGCCTTGGGATGGACGCCTACCGATTGGAGTGACTTGTGGCGTTCCGAACTCCAAGGACGGATCGCCCTTCTCGACAGTCCTCGCCAAACCATCGGTTTGGTCTTAAAAAAACTCGGTCGATCCTACAATCTCGTCGATTTAGCCAGCGTCACCGATCTCGAACCCGAACTGCGATCGCTTCACGCCCAAACCCGATTGTATTCCTCGACGGCATACCAACAACCGCTACAAATGGGGGATGTTTGGGCGGCGGTGGGATCGTCGCGAGACATTTTAGCCATGCCCCAGTACGGCAAACAGATCGCGGCAGTGGTACCGAAGTCGGGAACCTCTCTCTGGGCAGATTTATGGGTACGTCCAGCGAACGCCGAAACGTCAAACGCGCAAATTACCAAAGCGGTCGATCGCTGGATTGATTTTTGCTGGGACGTTCGTATTGCCCGTCAACTCTCGCTGTTAACCTTTGCCGCCTCACCCGCATTATTTGCCGAAAAGCGCACCGACTTACCGCAATCCCTGCAAGACAACGACGTTCTCTTCCCCGATACCGAGATTTTACAGCGCAGCGAATTCATCGAACCCTTCACCGACGAGGGAGCGATCGAACAATACCGAACTTTATGGGTACGACTGCGATCGGGGGGATGATGACAGTCACCAGTCACCAGTGAAGAGAGGGAACAGGGAACAGGGAACAGGGAACAGGGAACAGGGAACAGTCACCAGTGAAGACAGCAAACAGATGACTGTTTCTCCCCCTCTCCCCCTCTCCCCCTCTCCCCCTCTCCCCTTCTCCCCCTCTCCCCTTCTCCCCCTCTTTTGCTCGACTCTACAGGGTTTCGAGGTATTCCAACAAATCCGCCATCGTCTCGGGGCTGGGTTGGAACTGGGGCATCGGGGGGGTTTGACCGCCAATGACTTGACGAATGAGACTGGCGCGGGTTTTATGAGCGGAAATGCTGTGGAGACTGGGGCCGACTAAACCGTCGCCGCTATCGCCGTGACAGCCAGCACAGTTCATCTGAAAAATGGCGCGACCGTGGGACACATCGCCCTCGATCTCGAGAACGGCGCGCACGTAGGGATCGGACATCTGCCAGTGGTGGAAGCCCAACACGGACAGTCCGATCGTCAGCAACCCTGCCAGGGCGAACAGGGCAATGCGCTGGATCAGGCGATCGACATCGAGGTGGATTACGGGCGTCTTCAAAAGTCGTCGGTCGAGCAACGTCGGACGGGATTATATAAACTTCTTATTCATCTTTAATATAAATTGACACTCCTTAGTTTGAAAACCTGTGACGCATATCACTCTAGAGACAGTTGCATAACGGCCACAAGCGATCGCTGTTTCTCGACAGTTTTACCGCTTGCGTTAAAGTAGCGATCGCTGTAGCGTTTGCGATCGTCCCGATCGAGAGAGCGATCGCCTGAAAGAAAACGTCACACCAGCCTAACCGAAGATTCGAGCGGAGAACTCTGTATGCGATCCTTGCGACAAAGCCTGAGCCTATTTTCCTTCAGGATATCAACAGACGCGAATGGAAGCCTTGGTTCCCCGTCCGGCGACGGTAGTACGGGACGATCGCGATCGCATCACCGCCATCGACTACGGCGACGGCTACCGTCTCGAAACCGAATACGACGATGAAGTTGGGGCGATTCCCGTTCCCGGCGAACCGGAGATGCAAATTTATCAATTTAGCGCTGTGCGGTTGGTGAGTCCCGAGAACACTGTCGAAGTGCGCGATCGCGGTTGGACGTTCGTGGGAACTCCCACCACTGGAAACGCCCGATTTTCTGAATTGTCTTACGTTGAAACCGCTTCGACCAAGAACGACTTGGCGCAACGCAACCGCATCGACGTACAGGAAGCCAACCAACGCTATCAAGACGCCAAAGCCAAAGCCGAGAAAGTCGAAACCACCCTCGAACGTCTTGACGAACCGACGCGAGAAGAAGGCGAACAAATCCTCGATCGCGATCGCTACCAAGACGGTGTCGAAGCCGTGGCCGAAAACGACCCAGAAGCCAAAGGGGAATGGTTGGGAGAACATTTCCAACGCGCCCAACAAGCCTGGGCTTACGCCATCTGCAAAATTTCCAACCTCGGCACCTCTCGCTCTTGCGGCGAACCGGAACCCGAAGATCCCGATCCCAATCCTCCCGGCGAACCCGTCGAACCCGGTGGAGACGGCGCAATCCCTGGAAATACCAGCCGCCAGCGTCTCGGCATTTCCGGCCGGTTGTTTTAAAGGTGATGAGTTGAGGAGATGATGATGAGATGAGGTGTATCTTCTCTTGTCTCCTCGTCTCACCTCCCATCAACCGCTGCTAGGATAGTGTATTAGCGAATTAAGATTTCAAATTTAAGGAGCGCAATCATGGTAGAACCTCTGCTGTCTGGCATCGTGTTGGGACTGATCCCCATAACGTTGGCGGGTCTGTTCGTGGCGGCTTATATGCAATACCGTCGCGGCAACCAACTCGGCGGCTAGTCGTGAGGGCTGGTGGTGGAAGGTTCGGGGACGTTTCCCCATCACCCTTCCGCCGATGCCCAGCGGTAAAAGCGAACGGCTGTGTTTCCGTAAACTTTCTCGCGAATTAGTTCCAGTTCGGGTGGTTCTGCCACCATCTCGCGTTTCGGATCGCGTTCGACGGCGAACTCTCCATCCGGTGCCAGAAGGCGATCGCGCGCGACAATTTGTAAAACCGGTTCGTATAAATCGCTGGCATAGGGAGGATCGAAATAGATGCGATCGAACTGCTGCCCTTTCAACGCCAACAACCGCTTCACCACGTCGCCCCGCAACACCTGAAACTGCTGTTCCGGCTTTGCCACCTGTTGCCAGTTTTGCCGAACCGTCGCACAAGCTTTTCCCAACTGTTCGATTCCCACGACCACCGACGCGCCGCGACACAACGCTTCAGCCCCCATCGCGCCGCTACCGGAACATAAATCCAGCCACCGACAGCCGCGAATATCTCCCTGCCAAATATTAAACACCGCCTCGCGCACTCGTGCGGGTGTCGGGCGCGTATTTTGTCCCGGCAAAGTTTTGAGTTGGCGATTTCCGTAAATTCGTAAAGACAATTTTTTTACAGTCGTAGGGTGCGTGACTTGAAAAATAGGGTGTAAATCCTGAGACCGATAAATCGTCACGCACCTTTGACAATTGGGGGGCGGTGCTACCGATTCAACTCCTCTCTTCATCTTTCGGTTGGGGGCGGTGCGTGACGCGGCAATACCATATTGACCTGCTGAGAGGGTGACAAGGTAGACGGAAGCCAGACGGGACAATTGTTTGAGAGAATAGAGGAGTCCCAAAAAAGAGGGTGGCGTTTGCGGCCACCCCAACAAAAAAATGCTACCGACATTCTACCGGTACTTAAACAAATTTCAAGCCCAAACCAAGCCAAAACGCGCTTTGTGAGCGGCAAACAGGTCTCGATTCTCGTTCAGCCATGCCACAAAACGAAAAGACATGGCTGTCCGAAAAGCCTCTAAAGCATCTACAAAAGTTTCCAAAGGTTGGTTCGCCCACTTCCTTCGTAAACCGCCCGTCAACTTATGCCAAAGGATAAAAGTGTAGGCACAAAATACCAAAATTAAATGCCGACTGTAAACTCTTCAAACCTCTCGCCT
>NZ_KB235959.1:95498-131885 GCF_000332355.1 Baaleninema simplex PCC 7105 | reverse complement strand
GGCGCTCATGGCGTTGAAGCCTCACAAATCTCTCCATTTTCAACGAGGGCTAGAGGCTCTATCCCTTGTGAGGCAGGGGGTCTAGCTATGTTGTCACCCTCTCAGATTGACCTGACTTGGCCCACATTTTTCGGCCGCGTCACGGCACCCTACCGATTTATCTCCTCAACCTGCCATTGCTAACGCGGACTTCTCGGCGAAGGTGACGAAGTTCGAGAGGAGTTTTAAGCCGCCGTCGGAGGATTTTTCGGGGTGGAATTGAACCGCCATGAGGTTGTCGCGAGCGATCGCAGCGGTGACAGTTTGGGAACCGTGGGTGACGGTGGCGGCGTTTATCGTGGCATCGGCAGGATCGACATAGTACGAGTGTACGAAATACATCCACGCCGGATCGGGGAGGTTTTGCCAGAGGGGGAGTTCCGGTTGAGTCAGTTCTAAGGCGTTCCATCCCATGTGCGGGATGGCGATCGCGGGTTCGTGGGTGAAGCGACGCACGACGCCGGGAACGATGCCCAAACCGGGTTCGGTTCCTTCTTCTGAGCGATCGAAGAGGATTTGCAATCCCAAGCAAATGCCGAGAAAGGGTTTTCCGCTGGCGATCGCGGCTTTAATCGGTTCGACGAGATCGCGCGATCGCAAATGTTGTACCGCCGGATCGAACGATCCGACTCCCGGTAACACCACCGCATCCGCGTTGTGAATGACTTGTGGCGAATCGGTAATTTCCGGTGTTGCCCCTGCGTTTTCCAATCCTTTACAGGCAGAGTGCAAGTTTCCCATGTCGTAATCGACGACTGCAATGCGAACCATAAGCGCGATGTTAAATGTATTGGAACGGGCGATCGTCTTCTATTTTCGCATTATCTCATCATCTCGATCGTACCCTCACCTCATCGAAATCTCCTCATCTTTCTCCCACTTCCGTTTCTTCCGTTTCGCCGAACACCGCCGAGGGATGGTGGTAGTACTTGAATTCGAGGAGATTGTGAAACGGATCTTCGAGGAAAAAGGTTTGATGTTCGGTGAGTTTCCCCGGAAAGCGGTGTTTCGGTTTTTGGTAAAACGTCAAATTGTGACGTTCGGCGCGATCTCGCAACGCTTCCCAATCCCGCAACTCGGAGAACACGAGGCCGAAATGACGGGGGTAAATTCCTTTTTGAGCGGTTTGCGGTTCCTCGGTAACGTGCGCCACTAGCTGATTTCCGTAGAGATTGAGAATCAAGGCGCTATCGGATTCTCGTCCCGGTACGCATCCCAAACCCTCGACGTAAAAGGCTTTCGTTTGTCCGATGTCGCTGACAGGAAACGCCAGGTGAAAAATAATGTCTTGTTGCATGACGGATACCGAAATAGATGGCAAGGCTTACTCTGCGGGATGTCAAGCCACATCCATTAAACTTGAAACCAACTCAGAATCACTCTCACGTCAGACAGAGTTCTGTGTCCGTTCGTCCTCTCACCTTTGCATTACTATCATGTGGTCTCAAGTTTCTAGCCTCAACCCCTGGATTGTCGCGGTTCTTTTAAACTCCCTGTTATCGGCGATCGCACTCGTGATTCCCAAAAAACTCCTCACCCCGGCGGGTTACGCTCACGCTTGGATTCTCGGTATTCTCCTGTGGGGATGTCTCGGATGGCGGGGTTACGCCGTGGTGATGTTTTATTTCCTCGTCGGTTCGGCGGTGACGCGAATCGGGATGGCGGAAAAGGAAGCCGCAGGAATCGCCGAAAAACGAGGCGGTGCGAGAGGCCCCGAAAACGTCTGGGGTTCGGCACTCACCGCCGCCATCTGCGCTGTGGCTTATCTCGTTATTAGCTGGAAACTCGGCGTGTCCCCCTTCTCCCCCTCTCCCCCTCTCCCCCTCTCCCTTCTGTTATTAGGCTACGTTGCCAGTTTCGCCACGAAACTCTCTGATACCACCGCCAGCGAGGTGGGAAAGGCTTACGGAAAACGGACGTTTTTAATTACTACGTTGCAACCCGTCGATCGCGGAACGGAAGGGGCGGTAAGTTTAGAAGGCACGTTAGCCGGGGTAGTGGCGTCGGTGGCGATCGCGGCTTTGGGATGGGGTATCGGTTTAATTGACAGTTTGGGGTTAGTTTGGTGTGTTTTGGCGGCGTTTGTTGCCACAAATGCGGAGAGTTTTATCGGGGCAACGTTGCAGGATGAGTTCGACTGGATGACGAACGAAGTGGTGAATTTCATCAATACCTTTATCGGGGCGGTGGTGGCGATCTCGCTGGGGTTAGCTTGGCAGTTTTGGTAAAGTTTTTTTGGTAATAAATAAAAAATGTGTAGAGCGATCGCACTCTAAAATTGAGTTTTTCGGGTTTCTTACCCGTGAAGAATTGACTCGAACGATCGTATTTACAGGCTAGGTGTTAATGCCTATTCTATCTTGTTGAATGTCATGACAACAGGGTGAGTTTTTTTGCGATTGAAATTTCGATCGTGCGAACGTATACTTACTGAATTTTGTTCGAGCTATTTCAAAGAGTTTACGTAATTATTTTTACGTATATTAGAATTTTTTTGAGATTTTTGAAATTGCTTTTCTGTAAAATTACTGAATTTACGCTTTCTTCTCAAAAGATTTATTAAAACTTTAAATACATTTCTAGTGAAAGCTATATGTTGAAACAAGAAAGTATTCAAACAAAATAAGCTGCGATCGCCCACCTCTACCTCCCCCCAATTATGACCGGCTCAGTCAAAAGTGTCGTTGTTTTCGATTCGCGCACCCCGAACCTCCAGCATCTGTGGGATGGACTCGCCTCTCAGGTGAACCGCTCCGTTCTCGACCCCAGCCGCGACGGACTCGAACAAATTCGGGAAATTCTACAGGCTTGCGCCCCAGTGGACGAGTTGCACCTAGTGGGTCACGGTGCGCCGGGGACGCTGTACCTGGGCAACCGTGTCGTCACCGCAGAGACGTTACAGGAGGCGGGACGATGGCGAGATGGGCTGGCTGAGAACGCTGAAATCTCCCTCTACGGTTGCGAAGTGGCGCGGGGCGATACCGCATTGTTGCAACGGTTGGCACAGTTAACCGGGGCGAGTGTGGCGGCTTCGCAGACGCGCGTGGGTGCGGCAGAACGCGGCGGACGCTGGGTTCTCGATGCTGTGGTTGGGGCAGTGCGAGGATCGATGCCTTGGACGGAGTCAGTGCTGGCAGCGTATCCGGGGGTGCTGAATATTATCGAAGTCGGGAATCAGGTCGCGTTGCAAGCCGCGTTCGATTCAGTGAATCCCGGCGATATTATTTCGCTGACGCGCGACATTGACATTAGCAGTCCGCTGATTCTGACGCGCGATGCCACGATTTACGGCAACGGCTACGCGATCGACGGAGGCGGATCGACCTACCTGATGCGGGGTACTGGGGGAAATCACGATCTTGCCGTCTACGACATTACCTTCCGCAATGGCTATGAGTACGATCCGGCGGCTTATCCGGCGGGGCTGAGCAACAACAGCGTTAATTTGGCGGGTTCAAAGGTTACGTTCGCGGACAATGTTGTCGTTGCGAAATATTCTCCCAGCGTTAGTATGAATGCTTTAGGAGCTGCCATCTACGGGGGAGGATCGATAGAACTAGCAGATTCAAAATTTATCGGAAACGAGACTTTACTGGACGGTGAAATTAAAGACCGGATACGGAATGAAGGCGTCATTTACTTCGGTTCGATCGATTTAAGCGATGTCTATGTCTTGGGAACAGCCATTTACGCGATCGGCTCAGATATTCGCTTACTCGACACCACCTTCAGCAATAATTACGGGTCTTCGGAGTTTGTGGTTATAAATGTATAGCATGATACAAAAAATTGAAGATTCGAGAGCCAAAACCCTTGAAATCTCGTGAAGTTAGTTTTTCTGTCACCCTAAACTCCGAAGAGCCATAATTACTACGACAAAGCCTATAACTATGGGATTCCTGTCGTTCGTGAGTTAGCCGATACAGGCAGCGAGCTAATTGCCCTTCGCAATAGCGTTAAGCTTTACGCCACGGGCGGAACCGATCTGAGTTCGATTTCCTCTGGTAGTGTATCTCGTCCCCAACTCAGCATTGCCAACGGCGGCACGTTAACCGAAGGCGCAGACGGAACTATTGACTTTACCCTCAACGCCGCGCTTCCTTACCCCCTCGAATTCAGCTACACCGGGTGCATCCCAGTTATGCAATAAGCAAAAATGCTTACCCTTAAAGAGCAGCATAAGAGCTAAGCTTTGGGCAGTTCATAACGAAACCGGTCAGACCCATGGATGCATCTAAGCAAGCCCGCCTCAAAGAACTCACTCAGGAGTTAGCCGAATTGCTCTACGAAGAGACGGCTCCAGAAGCCGTCAAGAGCTTGGAAGGGATAGAGAAAGCAGTGCGTGGGCATTGGCTAGAGCATGTCGGGCCAGAAATCGGTCTTTTTTTATCCGCACAAGTAGCGGCACAACGCGGGGACGACAGCGGGCAGTCGCCAGCATCGTCGGACGGCTAAGCATCAGCGAGCAGCAAGGTCAGCGCTTAGGGCTCAAAGCTCAGACCCGTTGGAGTCCCTATTTAGAGAAATGCTGTCTGCTCCTGAGTGCCAACGAATCCTACCAGCATTCAGCCGATGATCTGGGTGTGCTCACGGGTGTGAGCGTCTCCAAAAGTACTCAGCAGCGGCTCGTCCATCGCCAAGACTTCGAGCCAGAGATTGCCGATTGCGGCATCAAGGAGATGAGTATTGACGGGGGGAAAGTGCGCCTGCGCACCCCCAAGGGTGAGCCGAGCCAGTGGCGTGACTACAAGGGAGTGAACCTGCATCAGTGCAGTGTCGCTGCGTTCTTTCGAGATCGCGAGGGCTTAGTTGAGTGGGTCAACCAGCAGCCGTTGGCCTCTCCATTAGTGTGCTTGGGCGACGGGCATGACGGGATTTGGAATTTATTTGCCCAACTCGACCCGCAGATACAGCGGCTTGAGATTCTAGACTGGTACCACCTGATAGAGAATCTGGGCAAGGTGGGCGGGTCGCAGCGGCGGCTCGATGCGGTCGAAGCTTGTCTCTGGCAGGGGGATCTCGAGGGTGCCGTCAAGCTGTTCGATGATTGGCCCCATGAGCGGGTCGACCGGTTTATCGCCTATCTGACCAAGCATCGACACCGGATTGTCAACTACAGCTACTACCAAGCTGAGGGTATTTCAATTGGCTCGGGTGAGATTGAGTCAACGGTCAAGCAAATTGGGCGACGGGTTAAGATTTCAGGGGCTCAGTGGCACGAAGACAACGTGCAACAAGTGCTAAAGCACCGATGTGCCTACCTGAACCATCAATTCTCAGACTGAGTCTTGCAAGATTGGGATGCACCCGCTACACCATCGACGGGGTGACGACTACCGATGTATTCCCCCACAGCACCACCACCTACAGCGCTGACGTTTCTGCCCCGGACGACAACCTCTACAATCCCGGTCGAACGATTTCTGCAACTCTCAACAGCGGTAACGTCTACACCCGAGGCACCTCTAGCACCACCGTCGACATCGAAGACGACGAACCTCTCGTTAGCATTGTCGCCAACAGCAACCCCGCCGAACCGGGAACTGACGGGGAATTTGAAATTCAACTGGACAAACCTGCCCCTCAAGCCTTCAGCATTGCCTATAGCATCGGTGGAACTGCAACCAACAACGACGATTACGAAGCCCTCAGCGGTAGCGTCAGCGTTGCCCCAGGCGACACCAGCGCCACGATTCTAGTGGAAGTTTTCGACGATCCCGAACTCGATCCCGACGAAACCGTTATCGTCACCCTCACCCCAACGACCACCAACTACAGCGTAGAAAGCAGCGCCAACGAAGCGACGGTGACGATCGCAGACGACGAAATTGCGCCCACAGCAACGATCGCTTCAGTTCAAACGCCCAAAGAAGACGGGCCAGCGAACGCCAAGTTTACGATCGACCTCGACAATCCAGCCCTCGCTACCGAAATCCAAGGCGGCGTCAACGGCACGTTTATCTACTACAGCCTCACCGACGGAACCGCTACAGCAGGAGACGATTACACCACCACCACTGGAAAAGTCTTTATTCCCGGCGGCGACGATAGCGTCACCATCGAAGTGACCGTTGCTGACGATTTAGAATACGAATCTGGCGGCGAAACCTTTGACGTTCAACTCGAACCTCATCCCGATGGTTTGTACGTCCTCGGCACGAACGATAGCCTCACCTTCACCATCGAAGACGACGAGGAGATCCCCGAAGCCACCTTTACCAAACTCAGCGACCCCGCCGAAGCCGGTTCCGTCGCCGGACAGTTCCGAATCGACCTGTCTTCCGTCGCCTTGGCTGGCGGTGTCACCGTCGGTTACGAAGTCGTCGCTGCCAGCACTACCGCCACAACCGACGACTACGCCACCCTCAGCGGAACCGTCACGATTCCCGAAGGACAGACCCAGAAAACCGTTTCGATTTCCCCCGTTGACGATATCGCCTTCGACCCGGATGAAGAACTGACGATTCGCTTGAAACCCCTCACCGGCGAACTCTACACCGTCGGCAGTAGTAACAACGAAGTCACCTTCACCATCGCTGACAACGACGTCATTCCCGTCGCCACGCTGCAAAAAGTCAGCGACCCCACCGAAGAAGGCGAAACTCCTGGCGAATTCGAGATTAATCTGGGATCGATCGCCCTCGAAGGCGGTGTCACCGTCAGTTACGAAGTCGTCTCCGCCAGTACCACCGCCACCTCTGACGACTACGCAGCCCTCGCCGGAAGCGTCACCTTCCCCGAAAACACCACCCAACAAACCATTCAAGTCGTTCCCACCGACGATGGACTCTACGACCCCGGCGATACCCTCACCGTCAAACTCACCGGCCCCGGAAGCGAACTCTACGACATCGGCAGTGCCGACACCGTTACCTTTACCATCACCGATAACGACCACCTCTATCAAGTTCGTCTCACCCCCGAAGCCAACGCCAGCGAAGACGGTACGTTAGGCTATTTCCTCATCGAACTCGACCAACCTGCCCTCGATACTGGGTTGACCGTCGATTACACCCTCAGCGGTGGCGATGCCGTCGCCGACGACGACTACGTGAGCGTCAGCGGTAGCGTCACCGTCGCCCCCGGTGCCACCCAAGCGCGAATTCGCGTCGAAGCGATCGACAACCCAATCGACGCCCCCAACCGCACCCTAGAATTGAGTTTGTCTCCCGCTGCACCGGGACAAATTATCGAACCGTACCGCAACTATACCGCTGACAGTAGCGCCCAAACTGCCGTTATTGCCATCGAAGACAACGACACCGCCGGGGTTCGTCTGGCGGCACTCGGCAACACCACCAACGAAACCGGAACCACCGCCGAGATTGAAATTCGCTTAGAAAGCCAACCCACCGACCCCGTTACCGTAGAGTTCGCGTCCAGCGATACCAACGAAGGGGATTTAGATGTGGCGTCCGTCACCTTCGACCCCAGCGAGTGGAAAACTGCCAAAACCGTCACCGTGCGCGGCGTAGACGACGGAACCATCGAAGACGGCGATCGCCCCTACAGCATTACACCGACGGTCAGTAGCAGCGATACCGCCTACGACAGCTTGAGCCTGTCTCCGCTGAACTTCACCAACCTGGACAACGACGGCTATGGATTGTTGGTTTCGACCCCCAGTCGCATCGGCGAAGGCGGAACCAGCAGCTACACCCTGGCACTGACGCAACTTCCCAGCGAACCGATTCCCGTCGAAATCCTCGCTGACGACCAAACCGAAGTCAGCCTCGACGGTAGCACCTTTGCAACGAGCGTGGTGGCGAACCTGTCGGATACCAGCAACAAAACCGTTTTCGTCCGCGCGATCGACGATAGCGACGTAGAAGGACGGCACAACAGCACCGTTACCCATCGCTTCCTCGACCACACTGACCCCAACTATCCCACCGCAGCCGAAACCACGCCGGCGATCGTCACCATCGACGATAACGACAGTCCCATCGCCGGACTCGTCAACGCCGACGCCGCCACAGAACAAAGCGTGGTGTCCGGACGCTTCGGGGTGGTACTCGACCAAGACGCCCCCGCTGGCGGGGTGACGATCGCTTACCAAATTACGGCACAAACCGCAACCTCTAGCACCGACTACGCTGTTTTATCCGGTTCCCTCTTCATTCCCGAAGGCGCAACTGGAGGTGACATCATTGTCAATCCCGTTCAAGACAGCATCGTGGAAACGGGGGGCGAAACGATTACCGTCCAACTCATCGGCGGTGCGGGATACAGTGTCGATGCGGGGAACGCCAGCCAAACTGTCAGCATCTTCGACGACGACATCGCCGGGGTGCGGGTTCGCGAAAGTGGCAACGCCAGCCGGGTGCGGGAAAACGTTTCCGGGGACAGCTACACCCTGGAACTGACGAGCCAACCGAGCGACCCCGTCATCATCGACATCGACACCACGGGGGAGGTCACGCCGAACGTTACCAGCGTCACCTTCGATGCCAACAACTGGAACGTACCGCAAACGGTGCAGTTGTCGATGGCGAACAACGACGTTTCCGACGGCGATCGCACTCAGGTCGTCGCGCACAGTGTCAGCAGTGCCGATGGCAACTACGACGGAATGGCGATCGATAGTGTCACCGTCGAACTCATCGACGACGACGAACCGGGAATGGTGATGGCGGAAACGGGATTCAGTACCCGCGTCACGGAAGGGTCGGTGACGGACAGTTATACCGTGGTGTTGGAAAGCCAACCGACGGACGACGTGACGGTGACGGTGAACCAAGCCAGCGATTCCGGGTTGGAGGCGATCGCGCCGTTGGTGTTCACCGCCTCGAATTGGAGTTCGCCGCAAACCGTCAACGTGATGGTGGACGACGACTTTATCGATCGAGACGATCGCACCACGACCCTGACTCATACTGTCAGCAGTGCCGACAGTAACTATGACGGTTGGGTTCTCGACGACATCGAAGTGGCCGTCACCGAAGATGACGAAGCGGGAATGACGCTGACGCAAAGCGGCGGTACAACGGACATAACGGAAGGATCGATCGACGACAGTTATACCATCGTCCTCACCAGCGAACCCGTCGAACTTGTGACGGTGGACATTACGATCGACGGAACCTCGAATTTAGAGGCGATCGATCCCCTGGTATTCGAGCCGAGCGAGTGGAATATCCCCCAAACCGTCGATGTCACACTCATCAACGACGACATCGACGACGACGATCGCAGTGCCACCTTCCAACAAACCGTCACCAGTGCCGATCCCAAATACGACGGGTGGATTCTCGACGACGTCCCCGTCAACATCACCGAAGACGACTTCGTCGGCTTGACGATTCAACAAACCGGGTCGCGCAACTACGTCATCGAAGGTTCGGATAACCCCGACTTCATTGAAGTCATCTTCAACAGTCAGCCGATTTCCGATGTCACGATCGCCTTCGACACGGGAACCGAACTCGAACCGATTCCCGATTTAGTGGTGACACCGTCGGAGTGGAACACCATCTTCAGCATTCCCATCTTCGCCAAACAGGACGCGGAGTTTGAAGCCACCGAACTCGTCGATCTCGGCTTTACCGTCACCAGTGCCGATCCCAAATACGATCCGACGGGTGGTTTAACCGATACGATTCCTGCACCGCCACCGTTAGTTATCGAAGTGGCCGATCGCCAACTCGTTGGAAGCGAGACGGCGGACGGTTTGGAGGTGGTTATCGATCGCTTCGAGACGATGTTTGTCGAGAACTTGCGATCGCAAACCTTCCCCTTCCTAGCCGATCCTGTCGAAACGTTGGTTCCCGACCTGTTCTTATTCAAAGAACGCCTGCTGGCAGACTTGGCGGAGCTCGGCGCAACCGATGCCACCACCGCCAGCAATACCATCGTCAACGCTTTACAGGAGAGTTTCGAGGAAGCGGGTATCGATGTCGATCTGACGATTCAAGAAAACGTCGATCTCGAAGAAATCACCTTCGATATTGGCATGGCGTACCGCGATACCTTCAAAACTCCCATCAACCCCAACCTCGGACTCGACGAACTCAAATTCGACCTCGACGGCGACTTCGATGGCAGCTTCACCGCCGATCTCACCTTCGGACTGGGTTGGCACGAAAACTTCGGGTTCTACATTGATTCTGACAAAACCCAGTTCAACACGACTTTCGATGTCAACCCATCCAGCGGTTTTAAGGCAGAAGGTGGAGCGGGATTGTTAGGCGGGAAAGCCACAAACGACACCACCAATCCTACGGCGATCGATATCGATTACAACCTCTCGCTGACCGACCTCGACGACATCAACCAAATTCGCTTCCTCGACGCCAACAATAACGGGTCTTGGGATGCGATCGAACCCCTCGTCGAACAGCAAGATAACGGTTCCTTCCCCGCGTTACCGATATTCGGTCGCTTCGATCTCGACGGTAGCGGTGCTTACGAAGAACCCACCGAAGGCACGATCCTCACCACCGACAAACCCGACGACGGTAACCGCCTGACGCTGACTGAGTTACTGGAAAATGCCAGCCAGAAAGAACTGGCCAACGGTAACTTCACCGGCACTCACAACCTGGGACTCAACCTCGATACGGCGATTCCCGGCTTGCGCGACGCACCGATTCCCCGTTTCCTATTCGCTCTCGATGCTGACTGGGGAGCGTTAACCTACGATCGCGACAGCGACAGCCTGCAACCGTTACAAGCCATTCCCAACGTTGCCTTTAACAACTTCGGCATCGACGTGAGCAGCATTGGCGATTTCGTCTTACCCATTTTTGAAGGCATCGGTCCTTTCCTCGAACCCCTCGAATTCTTCGCTGACTTGCTCGATCTAAATATCGTCCCCGATCCCATCGGCGATCTGTTCGATACCTTCGATATCGGTCGCATCGGTGGTATTGATGTCACTCCCTTCAACTTTGAAAACTTCCTCGAAGGGATTGCGGATATTAATGTAAATTTGGGCGATTTCAAATTGGGAATTCAGGACTTCTTGCGATTCCCCGACTTGGTTGCCAACTTACCCACGGGCTTCTTTAACTTCGGCTCGTTCCAAATCTTAGCCCCCGAGCTTCCCGAACTCGATCTCAGTTTGCCCGATTTGAATCTGCCGCGTATTCCCTCACCGAGTTTGAATTTGGGGTCGGTGAATTTGCCGGAGGTTTCGGGTAGTTTCGATATTTCTCAATTCAGCAATAAGAAATCGATTAAATTCCCGGTTTTAACCGATCCAATTCAGGGACTTTATCTGATTCTCGGCAAGGAAGATGTCACACTGGCAACTTTAGAAACTCCCAAAATCGAAGCGAGTGGTTCCCTCGATACCAAGACCTCCATCTTTACCTCCTTTTTGGACTTCATCCCCGACTGGGTGGAAGCTCTCTTCAGTAGTGTCGGGAAATTTGAAGCGAACGTCGAAGCAGATTTCGACTTGCGTGCGGGGATGGGTTTCGGCTTCGATACCTGGGGCTTGTTCAAATGGGCTGCGACCGATTTCGATCCCGAACAAGCGGATTTGGTTCTCGATGGATTTTTTGTGAGCGATCGCGCTAACCCAGACGGAACTGGAAAGGATGTTAACGAACTCTACACGAATCTCAATCTCGATATTGGCTTAGAAGCCGGATCGCTTCTTTCGGTTTCTGGGAAGGGTGGCTTGGGTGGAAATTTAAGAGTCGATCTCGCCGATCCCAACGGTGACGGAAAAGTTCGTTTCTACTCCGAAGTTTTGCCGCAAATTGATTCTCTCAATCGATTGATTAGTGCCAGTGGTAAAGTCTCTGCATCGGGATCGGCAACCCTGAAATTTGAAATCAGCTATCCGAGCGTTCCTGATTTTTGGAATACCGATACTTGGTCTAAGGATCTCTATAAACTGAAACTCCCCCGAACCGATCTGTTTAAATTCTCAGTTGGGAAAGATGGTGTCAGCGTTGGGACGGCGTTCGACGGTCTCATTGAAGGGGCAGATGTTTTCTTCGATGCCAACTTTAACGGCGTACAGGACGACCTCGAACCGTCGACGATTACCTTCGGAGAAGGAGATTACAACCTCGAGATTCCCCTCGATTTGTTCGATGTCAACGGCGACGGCGAAATTGACTTGCGGGAAGGTCAAATCGTCGTGGAAAACGGCACGGATACCGACACCTTCGATAAACAACGGTTCCCGTTCTTCACGGCTCCGGAATGGACGGTGGCCTCGCCACTGACAATGTTGGCGTTGCGAATGGCGCAACCGGATCTCGACGCCATTGAAGCGCAACTCAAACGGTCTTTCAGTCTGCCCTCTGGGTTCGATTTACAAGAAGGAAATCCCTTCGTTGCCATTGAAGAGGGCGATCGCACTGGCGTCACGGTTCTGGTGGCACAGGGTCAATTGCAAAACCTGTTGATTCTGGGGTCGAACGCACTGCAAGGAGAAGGCGATCGCAACGCAGCAGCAAATGCGTTACTGGCGCAAGTCGGTCAACTCGTTCAGTCTGGCGGTTCGCTCAACCTCACGGATACCGCACAGATTACCGCGTTAATTTCCAACGCCGCCAGTGCGATCGGTTCCGGTGCAGATATTACCGAGGTGGTGACGGACATCCAAACCCGCAACCAGGCCATTGTCGAAGCCTCCTCTACCCCCATCGAAGAAGTCCGAGAAGCCATTGTGTCCAATATTGCCCTGGATGCGATCGACTCTAGCTATTACAACATCGCCGTCGATCCTTGGGCAGTTCTCCTCGGTAACGCCACGCCGATTCCCGACTCTGAAGGAGCAGCCGATCGCGTTCTCGATGCCTTCGACTTACCCAACGTCGATCTCGGCAGCTTCGATCCGTTTGAAGCGATGGAATCCGGAAATGCGATCGGCTTGCAAGTTTACGCCAAACAAGTGCAGATCAACGCCACGCTGACGCAAGTGGCCGACATTGCGATCGGTTTGGGGGTTGAAAACGCCGAAGACTTGGTGGTGACGAAATTCCTCGACATTCTCTATTCCGGGCAATCCCTGGCAGACATGGGTAACGTCGAAATTATCGAAACCCTGTTGCGTTCCACTGCTTCTGGCTTGTCCGGCAATTTAGTCAGTGCGATGGCGCAAATTGTCGCACAGGGCAACACCGACATCGACGAATTGGTGGCAGAAGCGGCAGAATCGGGAGATTTAGAAGCGTCTCGGTTGGGCATTATCGATCGCCAAGTTATCTTGCAAGGCGTCCAAGCGCAACTGTTGCAGTCGGTGGCGTCCGGTGAAATCGACATCAGCTTGTTCGATCGCCTGATGGAATTCAACCTCGACGCTCTCAACAGCTCCAGTCTCATCGAAAACATCCTCGAAGGCACCGACGGCGACGATACCCTCACCGGAGGCGACCTCAACGATTGGATTGACGGCTTCGCTGGAAACGACCTCCTGCAAGGCAACGGCGGCGACGACCAACTTTACGGACGCGAAGGTAACGATATCCTGCAAGGGGGAGAAGGTAACGACCTCCTGCAAGGGGGAGAAAACGAAGACATTCTGCAAGGCGGCGACGGCGACGACTTCGGGTCTGGGAACGAAGGTAACGACGTTATCGAAGCTGGCGACGGAGACGACAACTTCTCCGGCGGCGAAGGGAACGACAGTATCCTCGGTGAAGCGGGTGACGATTTACTCCGAGGCGATACCGGTGTCGATACGCTTTACGGCGGCGATGGAAACGACTTTATCGACGCCGGACAAGACAACGATGAGGTTTACGGCGATGCTGGCGACGACCTCATCGACGGTAGCGACGGCGACGACCTGATCTTCGGCGGCGAGGACGACGATATTCTCGTTGGTGGGGGAGGGATCGACAACCTGCAAGGGGATGCGGGTAACGATATCCTCTTCGGTAACAAACAGGAAGACCTTCTCGTCGGGGGTGAGGGGAACGACACCTTAGCGGCAGGAATGCAGAACGATAAGGTTGTTGGCGGACTCGGCGACGATTACGTTTTCGGCAACAAGCAGGACGATATCGTCGAAGGCGGCGAGGGCAACGATTACCTCGGCGGCGGACAGGATAACGATGTACTGTACGGTCAAGTCGGTGACGATACCCTCTCTGGCGATATGGGTGACGACCTACTCGTTGGCGGTGAAGGGGTCAACCGCTTCCGCTTCGGGAAAAATAGCGGTAACGACATCGTGGCCGACTTCAAAGATGGTATCGATGCGATCGCCCTTCCGCAAGAGTTGTTGGCTGAGGTTCAGTCGCGGACTGCGATCGCCACGAACGTCGCAGGCGGCGCACCTTGGTGGTGCAGAAAACTCCTGAAAGTGAGAGAGGGAGTGGATTTGAGAAAAAGGGGGTAGACAAAAAGAGGGGTCAGATGCGATGTTCGAGTTCCTCAACTAGCACATCAGCATCATGACCCCTCATCTCTATCGTCAACTTGAAGACCAGCTAAGTCAATGGGTTAAGCCCAAAGACCAACGACATTTACGAGGAGTCTCGGAAGTGGTAGCCGCCATCTTGCAATCGGGAAGTGCCTGCCTAAGTCACTGGCTACCCTATCTAGGCCACCGAAATTGTCAGGGGCGCAGTCACATGGCTCGCTTGGAGTACCTCCTAAACAATCCGGCGGTGACCTCTCAAGACTACTTTCAACAAGTCATGAAAGTGTGGCTGTCTCGATGGAAGGGCATGGAGGTGACTCTGGCCTTAGATACCAGCCTGTTCTGGAATCAATACTGTCTGATGGAGGTGAGTCTCGTCTGGGGAGGACGCTCGATTCCTCTAGCTCAAGAGGTCATCGAACATGCCAGCGCCAGCGTCTCCTTTGAAGCCTACCGTCCGGTGTTAGAGTCAGCTCGAGAAGTTCTTCCCTCGGACTGTACGGTCACTTTGCTGGCAGACCGAGGTTTCGAGCATCTGGCTCTAATGGATTGGTGTCAGCAGCATCAATGGCATTGGTGTATTCGCACTCAATCGGACTTGCTGGTGTCTTTGAAGAACGGTCGGCGTTATCCGGTCTCCCAACTGCTGCCCCCTAAGGAGGAAGCTCGCTTCTACCGCCATGTTACAGTTCGCGACGAGATTCCTTGTCATCTGGCCCTGGCCAACCTGTCTCAGGCGGGGGAAGCCGGGTCGTTGGTCACGGACAAAGACCCCTCTCTTCAAACCTTCTCGGAATACGGCCAACGCTTTGGTGCCATCGAACCCCTTTTCAAAGACTACAAATCGGCAGCTTTCGATTTATTGCGTTCTCGCCTGCGTTCGGCAGAGGCTCTGAGTCGGTTGCTGATGTTACTGGCTCTGGCCTATCTACTGGCAGTGCATCTGGCTCTTGTGGTGATGTTTCACGGGCAACGAAAGCGCCTCGATTGGCACAGTCAGCGCGGTTTGAGCTTTCTACAACTGGGGTTGCGCGAGATTCAGCGTCGCCTTTATCTCGGCTTGGGCTATCCTCTCTTAACACCTCTACCCAGGTGCAATCCTCCTACGGCTTGTGCCTCGAGGCGCAAGCGACGACATCTGCAACTCCGCCTTGAGTTCGCTCGGGTTTCTACCGCTTGATTTTCTCTTCTCTCCAGAACGGCTGCTTTTTGTCAATCCCTATGACCCTTCTGAGTTTTCTGCACCACTAAGGGCGGCGCACTCATCGAATTCAACGAAAACACCTCGGTCTTACTGCAAAACGTCGATGCATCACTCATTGAAGCCACGGATTTTGTCAGTGTGGTGTAGACTCTGTCTGAGGAACCCGAGTCTTTAACCTTCAACCCCTGTCGTAACGGCAGGGGTTTTTAAAGTTTATGCGATCGAAAACACGAATAAACTTCTCGGTGCTATAATCGTTCCAAACAATGCCAGTAAATTATTTTTCTTCTTTCGCAACGGAGGCTGTGGCTTCCAAATTTTCATTATCTCGACGCAAATTAGATACGTCGATTTTAAGACTCGAGATTTTCTTTCACAACAGTAATAGTTTGTGAAGATAGAAAAACTCTTAGTTTGGTGCATCTCATTTTTTGATTTTGGCTTGCTTTTTTTGAGAGTCAAATTTGGGTAAATCAAAAAAATAAAAATAAAAATTCGATGGGCGACTCGTAATCAGTACGCAAGTCAGTACTGTAAAACGCTGTTTGAGGTCGAAACCCAAAGTCTTGCTTTCTGAACTTCATATAACAATCATGTTTTACAAGCAAAATTGATGATTGTTGTTGGGTGCATCTCAAAAATGTAAATTTATCAGATCGGAGTCTCTACACTGAATTGAGCTGTTGTTGGGTTTCGCTATCTCTCCACCCATGGGCTGAGCGAAGCCGAAGTCCAACCTACCGCAAACTCATATTTTACAAAAGTGAGATGCACCCTTGTTTTTCAATCCGAACTTCGTAAAACTGTAAGTCTACGAATTTTCAGTTTTGCATTGTACAAAACAAAAGAAATCTAATAAATTACACAAAATTCATGCAAAATAAAATGAATTCAGAATACGAACAAACTACAAATTACATAAATCGAGTGTTAACTAAAGACGTGAAAAAAACAAAACATATATCCAGAAGTATTTCCGAAATTGAGAGACACTATCAAATTGAAAAAGAACTCGCTCAACGCTTGAAAAACTCCGCTTTTCAAGAACGGCAATATCTATACACACAACTTTACAACGAACTTTACCAACAAGTTACCGATCACCCTCAAATTACACGGGCGACCTCTCCAGATGTCCAAAAATGGATTATCGATCGAAGAATGTCGTTATTGAAACGGTTTTTAACGCCTGAAACGACCTACTTAGAACTCGGCCCCGGAGACTGTAGCTTATCTCTTGAGGTTGCCAAACAAGCTACTCAGGTTTATGCTGTCGATGTCTCAAAAGAAATTACCAAAAATTTACAGTTCCCCCACAACTTTGAATTCATTATTTCTGACGGTCGTAGCGTTCCAGTTCCCGAAAACAGCGTTGATGTTGCTTATAGCCATCAATTAATGGAACATCTACACCCAGAGGACGCACTCGATCAGCTCAAAAATATCTATCGTGCCTTAGCACCTGACGGTATTTATATTTGCATCACACCCAATCGTTTGTCTGGTCCTCACGATATTTCTAAATACTTTGACAAAGTTGCCACGGGCTTTCATTTAAAGGAATATACTTTAACCGAACTTCGCAGTATCTTTTTGCAAGCAGGATTTCGGGATGTTTTTTGGATAAAGAACAAAAATAAAATGTTTTTAAAACTACATCTCAATGAATCTATGAATATGCTTTTAAAAACTGTCGAGACTATCCTTGAAGTGTCTCCCTATTCACTTAGAAAGCTAGTCGCGAATACACCGTTGCTATTTCGTGGAATGACTGTGATTGGCATTAAGTAGAAGTCACAATGCTTCTATTGAAATTGTCCTGTAAGTGAATGTCTCGTTCGTCTACTTTGAAAACCTTCGGATACCCGTCGGCGATCGTACGAATCTCGAATCGATAAAATACACCCGTGTTAGAATTTCTGGAAAGCCTCGGGGGTAAATCTCGACTCACTGGGGACAGAAATGGCATCGAATCCGTTTTTTGTCGGCGGCCCGGTTCGACCGGAGTATTTTGTCGGACGGGAGTTAGAAGTCAACATCGCCTTCGACCAAATCGCCAAACGCGCACACGCAGCGTTTTACGGAAGTCCGGGGATGGGGCAAGGTGGACATTGCCCACCTGTCACTAAATCGAGGATTTAGGAAAATGGTATTACTCAAATTACTAAGCTGAACAGTAGTTTAGGGGAAGTGCTGACAGCGTATTGATAATAGTGAGATTTAGACTGACTTGACAGATAGTAGGAGTGGGTGTTCGTGCTAGACATTCCCCCTAATGGTGTTGGAATAGGTGTGAGAATTAATGAAGCGATCGATTTCTCGATAAATTGTTATCAAGTTGTAAATCCTGTGTTAACTTCTGTAAAAAAATAATATAAATATTTAACTATCGATCGATCTTATCTCAGGGTAAGATAAAGTACTCAAAGAGATTTGAAGTCTTAAATTATTGTTTGGGGATCGTTAGAGAGAGCGAGAGATACATGAAAAATTTGGATGACTACAAAGTTGATAATCTGTTTTTGCTGATCGGTGAAAATCCTTTACCGAATTATGTTGCTGCCAGAACGCTTTTGAATGAAAGTGGCACAGTTTATCTTGTATTTACCAACCAAACCAAAAGTCAAAAAAACTGCCTAAAGAACAGGAATGTTCTTCAACAACACAATATTAAAACTTGTGAAGTTTATTTAGAAAATGATGGATCTAACGCATACGAAATACACAAGAAAATTCAAAAAAAATGCTTAAAGTTGCCCAACACACAAACGTTGGGTTTGAACTATACAGGTGGCACAAAAGCGATGGCAGTTCATGCATATCGAACTATTCAAGAATGCAATACCGATGCTGATGCTGTTTTTAGCTATCTCGACTCACGCACACTTAAGATGTGGATTGACCGAGAAGGTAATCAACCTTTACAATTTGATGTAACCCTCGATCCACCTTTAAACTTAGAAACTCTTTTTAAACTACACAATAATAACGAGTGGCTTGATAATAAACCTCCTCGTTCAGAACCTGTTTTGCCTGAGATCGAAGCTAAGTTTGCTGAGTTTCATCGTAATGAAAAACTTAAAAAGGAATGGCGAAATTGGTGCGGCCAGAAACTTCATCCTCTAACTAAAGAGAAAACTAAAGTTGGCTTTAAATGGAAAGAAGAAGACGACCTCAACTGTACCCCCCCCATTCGCATTCGCTTAAATGGTTTATCAAAATCTATCAAGAAGATTCTACGAGAGAACCTCGATACCTCTACAGAGAATCTCCAACTTAATATTACGAAGCAAAAGGGGTTTGATAGCTTAACTCATGTTTGTGAATGGCTCGATGGAACCTGGCTAGAGAGTTATGTCTTACAGCAAGTCAAGGAGATTCAGAATAAGTTTGGCATCAAAGAAAGTATGATGTCATTTCATGTCAGGGATTCTCAAAAAACATGGCGAGAAAGATTTGAGTTTGATGTTGCTTTTATAAAAGGATACCAACTTTTCGCCATTTCTTGTACAACTAGTAGTGAAAAAGATCTGTGCAAACAAAAGGCTCTTCGGAGTTTAGGGTGACAGAAAAACTAACTTCACGAGATTTCAAGGGTTTTGGCTCTCGAATCTTCAATTTTTTGTATCATGCTATACATTTATAACCACAAACTCCGAAGACCCAAACAAAAGTTATTTGAAGCTCATTTGCGTGCCAGACAGTTAGGAGGTGATGAAGCCCGAGTTGCTCTTGTTTGTTGTTACGACTTTCCTGAATATATCAAGGATGAGGTAAGATTTGCTATTCCTGACAAAAAAATCCAAGTGTTTGGTCGTCAAGACTTAGCCAATTTAGCTGATGGTATTGACGATTGGATAGACCGCAACAATCAGGAGGCAAATCGATGAGTAATTATGTAGTGACAGCATTGGATACCACAGGGATTCAATCTTATATTTTCAACAGTAACCGTCTGCGGGAAAATATTGGTGCATCCTATCTAGTCGATCGAGCTACAGGGGACTGGGTCAGGGATGAATTGGAAGCTTTAGGAGCTCCAAGGAATCAACAGGAAACTTCAATCAAAAATAGTGGACTTAAAGGAGAACTAATTTATGTCGGAGGTGGTAATGCACTGCTATTATTTAAGTCGGTAGATATTGCCAAACAATTTACTCAAAAACTCAGTCGAAAACTCCTGAAGCAAGCACCAGGAGTAAATCTTGTGGCTGCCCATATAGAGTTTAATTGGGATGATGATGGTAGCCTCAAGGAAAAAGTCGAGTTGCTCCAAGAAGAATTAGAAAAACAAAAGCGATCGAGAAGGACTTCAGTGCCTTTATTGGGATTAGGAGTTACAGCAACCTGTCAGTCAACTCAGCTACCTGCTGTTAATACCAGTGAGGAGTATATAAAATTTAACAAAGAAGATAGAGAAGAAGACATATATTTTATCTCCAGAGAAACCGAAGAAAAACTTAGAGTTGTTTCATCTAAACATGGAGAAACAACAAATGAGGCAAATAAAGCCATACGCTCGAAATTTCAAGAAGTGTTAAAAAATACTCCATATCAATTTCCCTACCGCATGGATCATCTGGGACGGACAAGAGATGACAATAGCTACTATGCCATCGTTCACGCTGATGGTAATAGCATGGGAGAGCGTTTTACAAAGTATGTTGAAAATAGCTCTGAAAACCGTGATTACATTTATCGAATACGGAATTTATCTAAGTCTGTAGATCGAGCAGGATTCAAATCAATTGAAAGAGTAATTCAAATTTTAATTAATTCAATAGATTCAGAAGGCAAGGTTATGGGTCAATTTTCTATCTTTACCCAAGATGGAAAACCTTACTTGCCATTTCGTCCTCTTGTGTACGGAGGTGATGACATTACTTTTGTTTGTGATGGCAGATTAGGGTTAGAATTAGCAGCAATTTTTTTAAAAACGTTACAAAAGCCAAATTTATATTTAGCTGACGGCCAACCTATGACCGCTTGTGCGGGAGTTTGTATTGTGAAGTCTCATTATCCCTTTGCTAGAGCTTATGCCTTGAGTGAGGCGTTATGTAGGAATGCAAAAAGTTTTGTTAGAGATGAGAAACAAAACATAGGGAATACAAACAGTTTTTCTGCAATGGATTGGCATATCGCATCCAGTGGTTTACTGGGTTCAATTGGTGAAATTCGTCAACGAGAATATCAAGTCAATGAGGGCGATTTAACAATGCGTCCTATTTTCATAGAAGATGAAGTCGATCGCTGGCGTACTTGGACTAATTTCACTGATGCAGTTGAATGTTTTAAGGGGAATTTAAAAGACTGTCAAACCTGGAAAAATCGCCGTAATAAGATTATCGCGTTACGAGAAAAATTGCGAGAGGGTAGGAAAGCAACTAACGAATTTCGTAAAGCTTACAGTATTGGCGATTTACCCTTATTGAAAGGAGGATACGATCTAGACGATCTACAAACTAATGGCTGGACTGAAGATCGCTGTGGTTATTTTGATGCGATTGAAGCAATGGAATTTTATTTTCCTTTAAAACAAGGAGATTCAGATGATTGTTTACACATTGCGAATGAGGTTGTTGAGTGATACGACGTTTGGACGTGGGGATGGAGTCGCAGGTTTAGTCGATCGAGAAGTGGAACACGATGCTTATGGATTTCCGTATTTACGGGGGCGAACGTTAAAGGGATTATTGAGAGAAGAATGTGATAATTTAATCACAGCATTACCAACTCCTAGTCTGCAAGAGTATTGGGAAAATGTTGCTTTTAATGTCTTTGGGATACCGGGAAGCACTCGGGATACTATTTCAACAATGCACGTTGGTGATGCTTGTTTACCGGAAGATTTGCGTCAAGCTGTCGCGTATCAGATGCAACTACAAAATAAAAAATTAACATCAGTTGATATTCTGAACTCTTTGACAACAATTCGTCGCCAAACAGCGATCGATCCCAAAACAGGAACGCCAGACGAAGGTAGTTTACGATCTTCTCGTGTTGTGTTGCGCAATTTGGGATTTACAGCAGCCTTAAGTTTTGAGATTCAACCTAGTAATGATGCTTTATCACTGCTCACAGTGGGAAGCCTAGCTTTAAAAAGAGTAGGAAGTGGTAGAAACCGAGGACGAGGGTATGTACAGTGTCATTTATTTGACTCGACATCAAGGGAACTTACAGCAGATTTAACTTTAGTGGATCATTTTGGTGTAGCTGAGGGGGGAGCAGCATGAAAGCAATTACATTTTCACTTAAAACCATACAGCCTGTTTTAGCAACTTCATTTCAAGGCGATCCCAATAGTGATGTGTCTTATCCTTATATTCCGGGGAGTATGATTCGAGGGGTGATAATTAGTCGCTATCTCAAAGATTCGAGAGATTATCTAGATATTGTATCTGATGAAAAAGCTAGATGTTTATTCTTTAACGGGACAACTTGCTACTTGAATGCCTATTTAAAAAGTCAAGAAGGACACCGCACTGCTCCGACGCTTCTTTCTTGGCGAAAGCAGAAGGGAGAAGAGATTAAAACTGATGATGAAAGTATTCTTTTTTATGATTTTAGTGTAAAAAAACCTAGTTCAAATTCTGTTCAATATCAATCGAGCGATGAATTTTGGGTAGAAGAACAAGGATATGTTAGGCAGTATACCGTCGATCGCAGAATTAATATTCATAACCAGCGAGATCGCCGCAAAGGACGCGCCACCAAAACCGAAGGAGAAATTTTCTGTTACGATGCTATAGATGCGGGACAAACCTTTCAGGGTGTTATTCTTTGTCACGAAGCTGACGAACAGCTCGTTCAACTGATTCAAGACTTACTGCAATCGCCTGATGCTTGGTTGGGAGGATCGAGAAGTGCAGGATACGGTCATACTAAGATCGGCGATGTTAAACCTGAGGATTCTTGGAGTGAAGTAGAAAGTCATGTAGAACAAAGAGCTAAAAGTGATATTATTAAAATCACTCTACTCAGTGACTTGATTCTCCGCGATAAGTGGGGACACTATGCAGCCATACCTCCAACTCAGCTACTGTCAGAAAAGTTAGGGATTAAGTTAGATAAACCCAAAGTTGCTTACACTGACAGTGTTGTAATTGGTGGATTTAATCGAAAATGGGGTTTGCCTTTACCGCAAGTTCCAGCCGTCAAAGCGGGTAGCGTATTTGTTTATGAGAATGTCGGAATTACTCCCGAGCAAATTCGTCAGCTAGAAGCAGAGGGAATTGGTGAGCGAAGGGTAGAAGGGTTTGGACGGATTGCTGTCAACTGGAGATTAAAGGAACGCGAATTTCCTGTCAAAAAAACCAATAGACAAAAGCTAAGTAAACGAAAGCAGCCTCAATTACAAAAACGAGAATCAGAGATTCTAGCACGTCAAATGGCAGATCGAATTTTACGCCAGAAGTTAGAGCAGTTACTTTTAGAACAAGTTGAGATTCACCAGTTAGAAGTCAATCGGATAACAAATAGCCAGTTATCTCGTTTGATAGTTGTTACAAGACAAGCTCTAGACGAAAACAGTTATAAACCTCTCAAGGACTTGTTAAAGCAACTTCCTTCTAAAGCTTGCGAACAATACAAACGTAGTAAACTCCATCAAAAAATTGATGAGATATTAAAGGGAGATTGGCTTGAGGAACGTGTTGAGCCAGTCGAAATTGCAGGGAAAGAAGTCACTCTTACAGATGACTTGAAAAGAGAGTATAGCCTACGGTTAATTATGGCGATCGCCAAAAATGCCATGAAGGAGAAGGTCGATGAGTAACGAGCGTTTAAAACGTAGCCAACGTCACATCATCGAACGTATTATTGTTCGCGGAACTTTAGTGTTAGATACACCAACCTGTTTAGGAAGTGGCGACGCTGAAGGCGTTACTGACTTGATGCTTCTGCGCGACAGCATTAGTTCTAATGCTCTCCTAACTGGAGCATCGATCGCGGGTGCTTTACGAAACTATGTTTATGAATATCAGTATGGATACCCAAAAAGAAATAATGACCAAGAAGATGAGCCAAAAAATCCAAATAACATAGCAAACTTGGCAACTTATTTATTTGGTGCAGAACGTAAAGATGAAAATGGCAACCAAAGTCCTTTAATCATTCATGATTCGATTAGCAGTGAAGTTCCTAAAATTGAAATTCGTGATGGAGTCAAAATTAACAATCAAACGGGAACAGCAGATGACAAAAATAAGTACGATCTAGAACTCCTGGCTGCTGGCACTGAATTCCCTCTCTGCTTTGAATTACTGATTGAAAAAGACACAGATAAAAACTTACTTATTGAGGCTCTAGTCTTGGCATTACAAGGATTAGAAAACAAGGAAATTAACATCGGCATGAAAAAGAACAGAGGATTTGGACGTTGCCATGTTGAAAGTTGGGATGTTTGGCAGTTTAACTTACAAGGCTATCGACAAAGATTGGCATGGTTGCTTTTCGATCGAAAGTGTAATCCGAATCCCCAAGATTCTATTTTCCAACAGGGAAAAATAGCAGATATCCTCAAGGTTAAAATTACAAGATCGGACAAGCGTTGTCGTTTTTTCATGAAAGCAACCTTTAAATTAGCAGGTTCTCTACTAATCCGCTCTGGTCATTTTTCGACCGATCCTGTTCCCGATGTCGTACATTTGAAATCTTATCGAAAAAATTCTCAGCAGCCAGAAAACCAGGAACCTGTTTTATCGGGAACAAGTTTAGCTGGAGTATTGCGACATCGTGCCGAACGAATTGTCAAGACTTTAGGCGATTGTAAAACTAGGATTGACGATCTGATTGACGATCTGATTGACGATCTATTTGGAAAGATCGATAAAGATGAAATTGCAAAGAAAGCGAATTCAAGTCGTTTAGTTGTTCGCGAAAGTGTTGTTTATAATGCTGTAGAATTAGTACAAAATCGAATTGCGATCGATCGCTTTACGGGAGGTGCTTATCATGGCGCATTATTCGACGAACAACCCATCTTTGGTAAAAATGGTACGCGGGTAACTTTAGAGTTAGAGTTACGTCAACCCAGTGATGCTGAAATTGGCTTGCTGTTGCTACTGCTGAAAGATTTATGGACAAGTGATTTACCTGTTGGCGGAGAAAGTAGTATTGGCAGAGGTCGTTTAGAAGGTATCGAGGCAGAAATGACGCGATACACGCCAGGAGAAGGCAACGAGACTTGGACAATCAAACAAAATCAAAATAGTCAAAACTTAAAAATCAGCAATGCTCGGGAATTAGAATCTTTTGTTAGCGAGTTTGTCAGGAAGGTAAAGGTGACAGCATGAATAAGTTAATATGTCTCTCCCATCTATCTACGGATATTATAAAAGAAGATAATAACGATACTTTGAGTGCTTGGATAGAGAAGCAGGCTAAAGAATGGCAACTCGAATATCTTTTAGCTCATGCTGAAGATGGAGTGATTTGGGGGAAATTTAATGATAACTACAAGCTGATTACTGCTGACGAAGTGTTCGATGGAAAAATTTTTAGAGTAGATTTACCGAAACTCCGAATCTGTACGCTTCAGCAGTGCCGAATATTTGGAGACAATGGAGAAATCTTGCTGTGGCGTACTGATGAAGGCTGGCAATCTCGCATCGTTCAAGATAACCTAGAAGTGGACTATCTTGAAGAATGGCAAATTCTCTGGGGAACTCAAAAAGAAAAAGGTCATAATCAAGAGGATGGCGAGAGAAATGGATTTACTCTTCTCTCCGATGGTTCTCAAGGACTGAAACATGCAGTTCCTATATCTGTAGGAGAAGATTATTTCAGTAAGAATAAACAGAAGCTACATCGTCCAGTGCGATTACTCGTTCGTCATTACATTGACTATAATGATTCGGGAATTGCTCGACTTTTTCTCAGTCGTCTAGTTAAGTTAAAACCTGTACCAGAGAAAAAAATGACACCTAAGCATATCCAGAAAGTTCCGGACAATAAAAAAAAAGCGATCGCACCTTATAATTTTGTCGAACTCCCCGATAAGGTTGTTGAAGCAGAGCTAGATGCTAATGGTGAATTGCGAGATAACGATCGTTACTACACAGATCGCAATACAGGTTGAATCGAATGCACTTTAACGACCTCATCTCCTCTTTACACTCGCTGTGGACTAACACTAGATCAATTTCAAAAGCAAATAGAAGCGAAAGATCTGCCAGAGTTTTTCTACATCGATGAAGAGACGAAACTTCCTGTGATTCCAGGCAGTAGCTTACGAGGAATGATGAGAACTTTGGTAGAAATAGCTAGCTTCAGTAAAATCGATTTGGTATCTGAATATCAAAAGTTTTTCTTTCGTGCTGTTGCTGCGGATGATGAAGATCCACTAAAACATTATAAAGATATTCTAAAAAACGTGCAGGCCGGTTACTTAAAGTTTGATAAACACACTCAAAAATGGCTTATTTGTCCGGCTATTAAAATCGGAAGAAATAACTATACAAAAATAAAAGAACCAAGAAACAAAAATGACATCAACGCGAAACAACTTCCCTCTCTCGTATTAATGAAAGAAGAGAACTATCTTCCGCAATATATTCAAGTAAGTTTTAAGGTTAAGGGTAAATCTGTATGGGTTAGTGAAGATATTCAAGAGTATAAAGACAACCAAGGTTGGCTAGTAACTAGCGGTAATATGCTAGAAACGAGCAATATTACTACAGAATCTGAACGAGAAAATAAACTGAACAGCAAGGAGGGTCGTAAGTATCACTATATTATTCCTCTTAAAACGACAAATGAGCGTCTTGAAATTAGTTCAGATGCAATTTTAGATTACAAAGCCTCACTCACCAGTTTTCAGAATGGCAAGTTTTTTAAGAATAAAAATAATCCTAACAAAAATCCATTTCAAGAAGATAGGGGTGTTTTGGAAGATGGTAGACCTATTTTCTATTGCCAGCCTAAACGTGGAGAATCGGTGAGACTATTTGGTCAAAGTCCTAATTTCCGAATTCCATACATACCAGAGGGAAAAACAAGAGCGGCTTCTGCTGTTGATTTTATCCCAGATAATTTGAAAGATATAACGATTGTTGACGATTTGAAAGATATAACTATCGTGGATTTGGCAGATGCTATTTTTGGTTGGGTTAGACGTGAAATCCCAGAAAAGAGATTACCTAAAGAAATAGAGAAACAACGGGCAGGACGAGTTTTCTTCAGCAATGCCAAATATAAAAGCGATGAAAATGGTATTTGGTATGCTGGCAATCAAGAAGATCGAGTAACTCCTCAAATTCTGGCGAGTCCTAAACCCACTACATTTCAACACTATTTAGTTCAGCCAGAAGAAACGAAAGCTGACAAGAAGAATCTAAAACACTATGCCAGTAAACCTGGAGAAGAGACAGTTATTCGAGGACACAAGCTTTACTGGCATAAAGGGAATGACCCTAATTTTAAACATCCAAATCCAAAGGAGTCGCCTGATACTCAGTTAACTGAGATTAAACCAATCAAAAAAGGGGTAAAATTTGAGTTCACTATCCGCTTTGAAAACCTAAGTCATGTAGAGGTAGGGGCATTAATGTGGGTTCTCGATATCGCTCGCAACGATAGCTATCGCCTAAAGCTCGGAATGGGAAAACCTTTAGGTATGGGAGCCGTCAAAATTGAATCTAAGCTGTACTTGAGCGATCGAACTAAACGATATACTCAATTATTTGAGGGTAACAACTGGCAAACAGCAGAAACTCTGGAAAGCGATCCAGACTGCCAGCAACTCTTTGAAAATTATATGCTAGAACAACTTAGAATACATGGGAGTTTTAAAGATATTCGCCGAATCCAGATGCTTCTGGAAATGCTGAAGTGGGAAGAAGATCCATCGCAAGAATATCTAGAGCAAAGGCGTTATATGGAAATTGAGCGCAAACAACAACCTCGCCTAGGAAATGACGAGAATGAATATAAAGAGCGGCGAGTTTTACCAACTCCTTTGCAGATCGCAAAACCTAGTGATTTTGAAAACCATTAAAACTTGAATTTATCAGCAGCTTCAGCAATAACTACAGCTTCGGTAACAAACCGAATGATATCCTCATCGGTAGTTCATATCTTGACCGCTTCCGCTTTGGCAACGATATCGTGACGGACTTTAAGGATGGTGTTGATGCGATCGCTCTTCCTCAAGAGTTGTTGGCAGAAGTCCAGTCGCGGACTGCGATCGCCACTAACGTCGAAGGCGGCGCACCTCAGTGGTGCAGAAAACTTTTCAAGATCGGGGATTGACAAAATACATAAAATATGTATTAGGAATAGAACCAGATCCCCGGCATCTTGGAGATGCCGGGGATCTCCGGCAGCCATTTACCGATCTGGGATTTTGCGGACAACCTTTTAATACGGCGATATCTTTTCTAACAAGGGTTTCAGGACTTTTCTGCACCACTAAGGGCGGCGCACTCATCGAATTCAACGAAAACACCTCGGTCTTGCTGCAAAACGTGGATGCGTCGCTGATTGAAGCCACGGATTTCGTCAGCGTGGTTTAGATTCCGTCTGAGGATACCGCATCTTTAAGCTTCAACCCCTGTCGCTACAGCAGGGGTTTTTTCAGTGGCGACATCGCCAACTCCCTCGACGCTACAATCGGTTTAGCACCTCACCACCTCTCGCGTCTACAAACTTATGGCATCGAATCCGTTTTTTGTCGGTGGCCCGGTTCGACCGGAGTATTTTGTCGGACGGGAGTTAGAAGTCAACATCGCCTTCGACCAAATCGCCAAACGCGCACACGCAGCGTTTTACGGAAGTCCGGGGATGGGGAAGTCGTCGCTGTTGCGGTATCTCGCCTCGCCACAAGTCTGGGAATCGCGGGGAAAGGATTTTTCTGAGGCGATCGCCATCTATCTCAACTGTACGACGAGCGTTCTACCGTTTACCCCCGATCGCTTTTGGCGAGAAGTGTTGATGCAGCTGCGAGAGGAAGTGCAAGAGGACGAGGTGTTAGTTGAGGAAATCGACACAATTTTTACTGAAGACATCGTGGAAATGTCTGACGTTCGCAGTTTGTTGCGACAACTGGGACGGCGCGATAAATTTCTGTTGTTACTCCTCGACGATTACGACGGTGCGTTATCGCCAAACGAGAAATATACGGAAGCGGAAATGCTGATTTTCCTGAGTGAGTTTCGGGATTTGGCGGTACATCGGCGAGAAGGGGAGTTTCTGTCTACGATCGTCACGACGTTTCGACGCCTCACAGAACTGGGGCCTACGCTTCCGCCGAGTGGTTCGCCGTGGTACAACCATTATTTGTTTCAACCGTTGAAACCGTTTTCTGAGGCTGAGGTGGAGGCGCGATTTTTTAGTTCGAACTCGCCGTTGTGGATTCCGGTTTCGTCGAAGTTACAAGACGGGGTGCGATCGATCTCCGACGGACATCCGGCGTTGTTGCAGAATGCGGGATATTTACTCTACGCGATTCAGAAAAACCAGCAAACGCCACAAATCGATCGCTTTACGCAGGATTTTATCAGTCAGACGGAGCAATTTTTTCGGGATACTTGGGAGTTTTCGACGGATATCGAACAGGTGTTGATGATGTTGGTGGCGTTGTCGCATTTAGAGGGTCGGTTGCACGATCGCCAGTATGCGATCGGCGATTTGGATTTGATTTTCAGTCAGCGAAATCGGGAACTCATCGATTTGGAGGAACGGGGAGTTTTACGACAGTTTCGTCGCGATGAAAAGATAATTTACGAGTTCGCGTCGTCGGTGATGGAATGGTGGGTGGTTCGGGAAATTGAAAATAGCGATGAGGCGGAATTACAACGGCGCGAAAAGGTATTTTTAAAGTTGATGAGCCGCGATCGCGCGTCGCAAATTCAGAATACGATCCGCACGCTTTGGCAATATCGAGATACGGTTCAGTCGATCGTGACTTGGATCGTGGCTAAGTTTGGGGGTGTTTGAGGGTTGAGGAGTTGTATTTGACAGGTAAAATGCACCCGACCGATCGAGTTCACCACAGAGACACAGAGGACACGGAGAATAAATTGAAATAAATTTCGATATTGAGGTCTTATTAAAAACAAAGAAACTGGCTCTGTTGGGTTTTGGTTCTCTCAATCCAACCTATTTTGAGAATAATTGGATATCAAAGGATGCTCGATATCATTTTTGTGAATAATGGTTCATATTGAAAATCCTTATATTATCGGTCGTCCCATTCGGAAATCGTCTAATTTTTTTGGGCGAGAACGGTTGTTTGAATTCGTTCGAGATAGCTTAACTCAAGGCTCTAAAATTATTTTACTTCACGGACAGAGGCGAATCGGAAAATCTTCTATACTCACACAAATTCCGTTGAAAGTTATTTTAGAGAACTTTGTTTTTGCCAATCTTTCTTTGGAAGGTAAAAGTCAAAAGAAACTCGGAGAAGTTTTATGGGAGATCGCGCGGGATATTCGAGATGAATTGGAACTGTCGCGATCGCAACTTGAAATCGCTGCAAAATCTGAGTTTCTCGAAAATCCCGATCGCTTTGCAGACGAGTTTTTACCGCATCTATTTGAAATTTTAGAAGATCGAAATTTAGTATTATTGTTCGACGAATTTGACGTTCTGGTTGAAGATCGTCCCGACGCCGCCGCACATCACTTTTTTCCCTATCTAAACAGCTTAGTTCGTCAGTTCGATCGCCTTTACGCCATTCCCACTATTGGACGTCAACTCAGTGACGTTCCGACGTTATTAAACCTGTTTAAAGAAGCGCCACACCAAGAAATTAGTTTGCTCGATGAAACAAGCGCCGAACGCGCCATTATCGAACCCGCAAAAGGTGTTTTAAATTACAGTTCTGATGCAATTCGCGCCGTCCTCGATTTAACGGCGGGACATCCTTATTTTACGCAAGTTGTCTGTTTCGCGCTGTTCGCACAAGCGCGGGAGTCGCACTCTGTTCGATCGCCAAACCATACGAGACTGGAAACACCAATTTTAGGAACTGTAACGCAGCTAGATGTCGAACGCATTTGCGATCGCGCGATCGAACTTGGCGAAGCGGGTTTGGCTTGGTTTCGCGACGGTTTACCGATTCCCGAACGAGTCGTCTTTTCGGCGATCGCACAACTTTCTCTCGACAATTTTCCTGAAACTCAAGCGAACGAGTTTCGCTTTGGAAACCAACCCGTCAGTCGGGAATTCTTCCAAGTCTTGGAAGGAATGTTAAAATCCATCGCCTATAAAATCGCCGAACTTCTCAACGCCGATCGCGCGACGATTTATCTTCTCGATGAGGAAAACGACGAACTTTGGTCGATCGTCGCACAGGGGGAAGACAAAGAACTGCGATTTCCCAAAAATTTAGGAATCGCCGGGGAAGTGGCGCAGTCGAAAGAGGCGACGAACATTCAATTCGATTTTTACGACGATCCGCGATCGCAAACGGCGCAACAAATCGAACGAGAACGGGGATATCGCACCTATACGATGTTGACGCTTCCCCTCTCGAACAATCAAGGGGAGTTAGTGGCGGTGATTCAGTTTATTAACAAGTTAAAGAGCGATCGCAATGTCAACGCACCCCTCTGCGAACAAATCGAAAAACCGGGATTTAGTGACGGCGATACTGAAACCTTTAAGGGATTTGCCAATTTCCTGCTGTTGATTTTAGAATCGTCGCGGAAGTTTTACGAGGCGATTCAGCGTCAACGTTACGTCGATAAACTCGTCGATGCGTTACACTCTCTCGGGGAACGCCATCTTTCTTTTGAAGAGACGCTGACGCAGGTGATGGAAGAGGCGAAACAGCTTCTCAACGCCGATCGCGCCACGGTATGGCTGCTCGATCGCAATTCTAAGACATTATGGACGAAAATTCCTCGAGCGGACGGATCGCTAAAGGAAATGCAACTGGAGATCGGCGAGGGATTTGCTGGAGAAGTCGCACAAAACCGCCAAATTACGAACGTTTCTTTCGATTTGTACGACTATGACGGATCTCATACGGCGAAAAAATTCGATAAGGCGAACGGCTACCGTACCTGTAGTTTACTCTGTATGCCGGTTCTCAATCCCGACGGGGAACTCATCGGCGTCACGCAATTGGTGAACAAAACTAAACCCGGCCAACACTATCAACCCTATCATCCCGAAGACTGGCCCGAAGCGCCAGCGCAATGGCGAACCAGTTTCACGAAAACCGACATTGAGGTGATGGAGAGTTTCAACCGACGCGCTGCGACGATTTTACAGCAAGCGGTGTTTTCGAGCGATCGCCAGTCGGGAAAAGCCTTTACAGTTTTGGAAAATCAGGGAGTCGAGATTGTCGAATCTCTCTATCGAGCTTACCAGCGGTTGGAGGATTGGCATTACATCCATCGCGATCGCGTGGTGGTGGATATCGTTCGGCGGTGGTTGGTGAAAAACTATCCGGTGTCGCGGGAGATTTTCGAGTTGGAACGGTTGGATAAGGAGGCGCAACACCGATACGATCGCGCGAAACAGTTGCGTTTAGAAGGGAATCCCGAGGCGGCGATCGCACTTTACCGTCAAACCCTCGATCGCAACCCCAACCATTTTCACGCCTTGTTCGAGTTGGCGCAGGTGTATTTGGACACCCAGCAATTCGAGAACGCGGTAGGGTGTTACCGTCGCGCCTATCGCGTCGATCGCGTTCGCAACGGGGAAGAGTACGTGCGATCGTTGTGGGAGCATGGCGTACAGTTGTTTGAAAGGGGAATTTGGTACGATGCCGCAGTACAGTTCGAGCGTATTTTGTCCGTACAACCGGGTTCGGTAGACGCCAAGCAGAAACTCGAGGAGATTCAACAGATGCGAGTGGGTATCGAACTCGCGATCGACTCGCAACTTATCGAACCCGATGTCAACCGTAAGTTAGATCGGTTGAAATCCTCGCCACATCCCGACGCTGTAACCCTCGTCGATCGCTTGGAACGGTTGAAAGCCGAAATCGCCACTTCGCCGGAGTTAGATGAAGACGATCGCGCCGAAGCGGAGTTGCAAATCGCGCGGTTGGCGGAGTCGGGAAGCGATTTAAGCCATCCAGCGAAGCACAAACAGGCGAAAACGGCGTTGAAAATTCTTAAAGGAACGATGGTAGATTTGTCAGAGCGATCGAGTTTGTGGCGATCGTTCCAACAGGTGTTACCGGAGTTGAAACACCATTTAAATTTGTGAGATAAATGTAAGAGGGTAGGGTACGTGACTTGAAAAATCGAGTGTAAATCCTTAGACCAATAAATCGTCACGCACCACCAAGGTACACCGCCAACATACAAGAAAATCGGTGCGTTACGGCGGAAATTAAATTGTCTGGTTTCCCCAAAATTCCCAAGCCGCCTAACGCACCCTACCGCTAACTTTAACCAAGAAAATCGGTGCGTTACGGCGGAAATTAAATTGTCTGGTTTTCCCGCAATTCCCAAGCCGCCTAACGCACCCTACCGCTAACTTTACCCAAGCTAGACTTTCCGAAAATCGGTGCGTTACGGCGGAAATTAAATTGTCTGGTTTTCCCGCAATTCCCAAGCCGTCTAACGCACCCTACCGCTAACTTTACCCAAGAAAATCGGTGCGTTACGGCGGAAATTAAATTGTCTGGTTTTCCCGCAATTCCCAAGCCGCCTAACGTACCCTACCGCTAACTTTCCCCAAGAAAATCGGTGCGTTACGGCGGAAATTAAATTGTCTGGTTTCCCCAAAATTCCCAAGCTGCCTAACGCACCCTACCGCTAACTTTTTTTACAAACCCTAACTATAACTTCCGTTGTCCGTAGCGTAACAACGTCTCGATCGCCACCAAACGATTTTGCCACGTCGCCACCTGGTAGGGATTGCTCAACCGCTGCAACTGCAACCAATCCGAAAAGTTAGATCGATAACCCTTCAACCGATCGATCGCCACTGAAAGATTGTCCTTCGTGGGATTTTCCGCCAGGCGATCGAGCGCCTTCGACAACTCCAAATCCGCCGCTTGCCACTGCACCAACTCCTCATCATCAATCCACAATCGTTCTGTCGCCAAAGCCGCTTGCCACTCTCCCTGTAACGCACGATATCGCGCCGAGGCTGCTTTAAACGGATGTCGGTAAGGAATCGGATCGTTTTTCGCTTCCCCCTGAGTACGACGCAGAATTTCATAGAGGCGATCGTCCAACATTTCCGCCGCAAACAACGCATAACCGTTGGTGGCGCGATCGCGAATTAACTGCATTTGGTCGATCGCCACAATTTCAGAAAGTCCGTGCAACTTCACCGCCGGAACGATGGGAACGCCGACGGGAACGTTTTCTAACATCGGCTCGACAATACGTCCGAGACGGTTGGTATCCTGGGCGTAAGTCATGGGAACCACCAGATCGACGCTGCCGTTTTCGATCCAAGTTTCCCAATGCTGCTGAATTTTATGGATGCGATCGTGTGTCGATTGGGGAAATACCGCTACCGAGAGAATTAAATCCGGATCGCGACTGGCCAAATGGCGATCGACTTCCGCCACAAACGACGTAATCTGTTCGACGCGAAAATCTGTCCACTGCTGCCACAAGTCCACCTGACGGGGAGACAAATCCATCGGATCGACTCCCGTTAACTCCCGAAATCGCTGGCGTGCGGCGTCTCCGTAACCGTAAGTCCGTTCGGCGCTCGGATCTTGGAACGGATAGCGGATGTAATCGAGTTGAATGCCGTCTACTTCGTAGTTGCGGACGATTTCGTCGATGACGCGAATGATATACCACCGCGCCTCGGGATTGGCCGGATCGAGAAAGGTTTTGCGAGAACCGGGGTGACGAATTTGTCCGCGATCGTCGCGATTGGCCCACTCGGGATGTTCTTGGAGAACCGGACTGAGAAAGTCTGAAGACTGCCCTAAAAGCAGGTTGTGACGTTCGTTTCCCACTGCAAACGTCCAAATCCAGGCGTGGAGTTCCATTCCCCGTTCTCGCGCCAGTTCGATCGCCGCCTGAAGCGGATCCCAACCTTCCGTTAAGGGGTTTTGCGCCGGGGCGATTTCTGTCGGATAAATGGGATAACCGGCGTTGACGGTTTCAAAGAAAACGGTGTTGATTCCGGCGGAGGCGAAGCGATCGAACATCTCCACTAAACCCGCTTTCGATCCCGCCTTGACGATCGAACCGCGATCGAGCCAAATGGCTCGGACTTCCGGTTGCGCTCGCAGGCGATCGTTCGGATAGCTGTTCCAGAGTTGCTGTCTGGCTTCTAGCCACTGCGATCGCGCTTGGCGGTAGTTTTGTCGATCGACCCACTCTGGAAATGCTCGCAATACTGACGCGGCCAGTTCCACGGCGTCCGGTGAAGACGACACCGTTTCGAGATCGCGACTGGCTTGGAGTTGTTCGAGACTCTCAGCATCCGTTGGATTCGCCGCTCGTGCGGCGAGAATCGCACTTTCAACTCGACCGAGGAGTTGTCTGAGTTCCTTTTGCATCGTCAAGGCGATAACGTTGTCGATGGGGGCGTCGCCGGGTTCGACTTGCAAGCCAGGGGGGGCGGTTTGAGAGGCCGGATCGCTCAGTTCGATCTCAGTCGTGTCGCTGTCGCTGCGAGCGATCGGGGGGGGAGAACTTGAAATTTGGGGAGTTGGCGTCGGTTCTGGAGACGGAGACGCCGAAATTTGGGGAGTTGGCGTCGGTTCTGGAGACGGAGACGCCGAAATTTGGGGAGTTGGCGTCGGTGAGGTTTTGGGGGAAGCGGCGAGACTCTCGGCGTTCAGACGCTCCATCGCTCCTTCTAACCAAGCGCGATCGAACTCAACAGTACTCTCGTCTCCAGCCCCCCACGACCACCCGAAATAGGTTGCAGTGGGCGAAACGGCAATGGCAACGCCCCGTCCGGTGACGCGCCAGTAGGCCGACGCTCGGGCGCGATCGTCCACCAGTTGCAGAATACCGCCGGGCCGTCGGGGATGGGTGTGTGTCGCGGGCATCCACAACGGGTTCGAGCAGTTGGAATTTTCGACATCGCAGGGGTCGGTTAGCAATTGCAGCGAGGCCGCTTGCGGTAGGGCGATCGTCCAGCGCACGCCTAGCAGTTCTTCGAGCTGTCGCCGCACTCGCCGCGAGGAGTCTACTGCCAAAGGGCCGCTGACGATAAGCTGTCCGCCGCGATCGACCCATTGCGCGAGTAAGTCGGCTTGACGACGGGTGAGGGTTTCGCGATCGGGGAGAAACAGCACGGTCGCGCGACCGAAATCGGACAGCGATCGCACGTTTTGCCAGTCGAATACCTGATAGTCGATCGCAGATCCCTCGAGACGCCGTTCGATGCCTTCCCAAATATCGAGGTTGTCGTCACTGCGAAGAACGCCCAGACGCTCGGCCGCTTCGGCCGCCAGTCCCCCCATGAAGGTGGTGGAGATGGCTAGAAGTGCCACAGCGAGACGTTTGAGGGGAGAGGGGGAGCAGGGGGAGAGGGGAGAGGGGGGAGAGGGGGAGAGGGGGGAGAGGGGGAGAGGGGGAGAGGGGGAGCCGAGGTCTGGGTGGCGATCGCGGTTTGGACTGTTATGTTCGATCGAGTTTCTATCTTTTATTTTTTCTTTTTTTGTGTTATAATTGGGTATCTTATTTTTGTTTTTTTGAGTATTAAAAACGTTCGAGCGGTTTTGAGTTTTTCTAGAAAAGAATAGCATCTTTCGCGTGTGGGAGCTAAGTAAAGGATAGGTTGTCAGTACGGCGAGCGTACCGCTCTAACAGGAATTTTAAGCAGTTTTGAACGCGATCGCCTCCTGATACTCCATCCTTTCCCGATAAGCTAGTGCAGCGTCAAAACTTAATTTTAGGGTAGACCGAGGCCAGCTTGCAGCGTGCGT
>NZ_KB235959.1:94517-95398 GCF_000332355.1 Baaleninema simplex PCC 7105 | reverse complement strand
CCGCTTCCATGTGGGCGGCAAACTCAGCGTCCGCTTCCGGCGGTATCACCCAGTACTCTATCTTGCGGTTGGTCATCCCGTTTTTTCAGGGTTTGCCGCACGGTCTCATGGCTGACCGCTTCGACAAGGCCCAATTCGACCACCTTACGGGCCAGCAAACGCAACGACCAATTGGCATATCCTGCCGGTGGCGGACCTAACCGCATCGCTATTACCTGCGCTTCCTGTTCCCCATCCAGTCGCTTGTCTGTCGGTGGACGGGTTCGTTTCACTCCGTTGAGTGTTATCTCAAACCCTTGTTCTACCAGCCGTCGGCGAATGTTCTCTACCGTCTTCGTGCGGCAATCGAACGCCTCAGCTATCTGCTGGTCAGTCCAGTTTGGCCCGTCTGCATCCGCTTTCAGCAAGATCTGCGCTCGACGTACTTTTTGGCTACTACCATTGAGTTTCTTAATCACTGCCTGTAGCTGATGACGCTCTTCTGCTGTCAGGCGCACAATGTATTTTTTCTGTCATGGGACTCCGGCTCGCTCCCTACAGATTACCTCAATACTCCCGTTAACCCTAATTCTTAGAGTTGACGCTGCACTAGTTAGGGCTTGCTGAAAAGAAGTGAAAAGCTTACGGTGTAAGGCTTAGAGGAGTCTTGACGTGGCTTCGAGAACCCGAAAAAGAGGTAAAATTGGAAATTCCCGTGCATCCGGCAAGAAAAATGTATCGAAAATCACAAAATCCTGACGCGCCCGAAGAAGCCTTTGAACTTCCTTTTGAAGGCAAGTTGTGTGAAGAAAATCGTTGGGTAATTTTGGCGAACCTCATTCCCTGGGCAGAATTTGAGGAAGAATATGCCCTAGAATTTTTCTGAGGAAATGGGAGCGCCA
>NZ_KB235959.1:0-94417 GCF_000332355.1 Baaleninema simplex PCC 7105 | reverse complement strand
GCGCTCGACGTACTTTTTGGCTACTACCATTGAGTTTCTTAATCACTGCCTGTAGCTGATGACGCTCTTCTGCTGTCAGGCGCACAATGTATTTTTTCTGCATGGGACTCCGGCTCGCTCCCTACAGATTACCTCAATACTCCCGTTAACCCTAATTCTTAGAGTTGACGCTGCACTAGGTTTCAAGAAGTCTTCACCACATCCCCCCTTAGCCCCCTATCCCCCCTTCGCCCCCTATCCCCCCTTCGCCCCCCTTTGAAAGGGGTGTTGGGGGGATGGTTGGGGGGATAGAGAGGGACTTGTCAGATTAGGCAAAACCAGTATTTGAGTCCTCGACTCCGCTCGGACTCAACGCTGAGCGGAGTCGAAGCGTTGAGATTCGGATTCCGTATGAAACTTTCCTCGTGACTCCCAAAACCTTATCGATTGTCAATTATCAATTATCAAACCTCTTCGTTGACTGGGAAGCGATCGAGCCGCTGGCTGGCATCTCGAGCTGTCATTCGCAGGACATCGCTGATGTGGGGAACGTGAGGGATCTGAGATAAGAAGTCGAGAGTTCGGCGCAAAATCCGGACGATATCTCCTTCATCTAAACTCGTGTTGTTACAGAGTTCCGTCCACTCCACCCCGTTAGCCCACTGCTCGACGAGGGCGATCGCGTCCCGTTCCAACCACACCGGATGCGCCACTTGATAGCGACGCTGTACTTGGAACAGTTGGCGGCGCACCCCGCGCAACTCTGCCAGCACCTCATTTACGTCGGCCGAAACGTCGTAATTCGTCCAAGTATCGGGGCGGGAAATCTCCGTCACCAACGCCGCGCAAGCTGTGGCGAACTGTTCGGGACTCAAGCCTTCAAACTCGCCACTCGAGAGGGCTAACCCCAACCATAGCTCGTTATCTCCGCGAATGGCAGCGGTCGATTCGCCCAATTTCGTCGGTTTGAGGGAATCTTCCTCCAAACAGCCGAATTCCAACAGAATATCGATTAAATCCAAAAACTCTTCCCAGTGACGGGCGAGATTGTAGCGAACTTTGTCCGTGCGATCGCTCAGTTTCCGTTGTAGCTTTTCGACGCGTTTAGCACGTTTGAGCAGCGTTCCCGGATTCCCAAACGCCTTTAACGGATGCTGTTGTACCTCCGCTTCGATTTCGGCCACGCGTTCTTCCCATTCCACGACCTCCGGGGTGATTTCTAGCGGCGGTAGAACCGGAACGCGATCGACGATCGCCCGAGTTTCCGCGTCGCCCTGGCGCGTCTGACCGGGTTTCAGCGGCATATCCGGCGGGGGATTGAGGCGATCGACCGCATCGATACGGGGAAACTCTCCGTGCAAACTCACCACATCTTTCGTCGTCACCACGTACCAGCGATCGTTTTGCCCCAAACAAATCAAATAGGGCGCTTTCCCCGGACTCGGGGCTTTCGTCACCAACACCGCCGGAAGCGGATCGGAAACCGGCACGTTTTTTCCCTTCAATTGCAGGATGCTACCGGCGACTGCAAACTGCAACGCCAACACCAGCGACTTATCTTGTACGTCGCTGGCTTGCTGTCGGAGGGTTTTGAGGATGCGCCGTTCCTCCCGCAACCGTTCTTGTAACTTTTCGTACTCTCGCAACAATTGCGGATCGATGTTTTGTAACTTCGTTTGAGCCGCAGCCAGTTCCGCTTCCAAATCCGCGATCGCCTGTTGTTGCGGCCGCAACGTCAACGACGCTAAATATTGTCCGAAACTCCGCTCGACCAATTCCTTCGCTTCGTCGATGGTGTGGGTTTGCAGCAGGTTCAACACCATGCCGTAAGTGGGCGTAAACTGACTCACGAGCGGGTCTGCCCCAGATGTTGCCAAATGCGCCGCTTCCACCGACCCCTCAAACGGCGTATCCAGGGTGACGACATAACCCTGTTCGTCCATCCCTCGCCGTCCGGCCCGTCCCGCCATTTGCAAAAATTCCGAAGCTGTCAGCAGACGGTGGCCGCGATCGGTGCGTTTGGACAAACTCGAAATCACCGTCGTTCGGGCGGGCATATTAATTCCCGCCGCCAAGGTTTCCGTGGCGAACACCACTTTAATCAATCCCCGTTGAAACAGTCCTTCGACTAACCCTTTCCAGGCCGGAAGAATACCGGCGTGGTGGGCGGCGATGCCCCGATAGAGAGGTTCGACTTGTCCGTCTCGGGCGGCTTCGGGATTGTGTCCGAGAAATTCATCGACGGTTAACTTGAGTTGTCGGGCTTCTTCGTCGTTGACGAGGTTGAGGCTGCCCATATCCGCCACCGCGCGATCGCACCCCCGACGGCTGAAAATAAAGTAAATTGCTGGCAACATATCCCGTTTTCGCAGTTGCGAGACCACGTAACTGATGGCCAAGCCGTTTTTACGGTTGCTGCGTCGCTGGTTGGGGTTGTTGCGTCGGGGTTTCAGTCGCGGGTTGAGACGTTTTCCCGCTTTATCGAGGAGGGGAAAGACCCCTTTGCGGTTACAAAAGAGAAACTGTAGCGGAACCGGCCGCGATTCCGAATAAATCAGTTCCGTCGGCCCGTGAACCGTGGAAATCCAATCGGTCAGTTGGTCGCTATTGGCGACGGTGGCGGACAACCCTACCAGTTGGATGTCCGGGGGACAGTAAATAATCGATTCTTCCCAAACTGTCCCCCGCTGGCGATCGTTCATATAGTGGCATTCGTCGAGAACCACCGTTTCGACGCCCTGGACTGACGTTCCCACTTCGCCGATAGGCGTCCCGTACAGCATATTTCGGAAAATTTCCGTCGTCATCACCAGTACTGGAGCGTCGCGGTTGAAGGATACGTCTCCCGTGAGAAGACCGACGTTTTCGACCCCGAACAGTTCTTGAAAGTCGCGCAGTTTCTGGTTTGACAGGGCTTTGAGGGGCGTGGTGTAGAAAACCCGACGCTCGCTAGCGAGGGCGCGATAGATGGCGTATTCACCGATGAGGGTTTTTCCCGACCCAGTCGGCGCACAGACGATCGCCGATTTCCCCGCATTTAAGGCATCGATGGCTTGGTGTTGGAAATCGTCGAGGGCGAAGGGAAACAGTGCGCTGAGGTCGAGTTCGGACATAGTTAAAGTTGAAGTTGGACGAACTGGGGGTGCAGGACAGTTGCGATACGGTCTTCATCTCATCTTAATTGACATATCGCCGTCCCAAGGAACAACACCATTTTTTCTTCTCGAGTGGCGCGATCGCCAAACAAAACCGTAGGGACGTTTTTGGCAACGTTCCTACGGTTTGTCAGAATAATGGCTGGTTGACGTGAAGTCCCTTTATCTCATCATCCATCCCTTCATCACCCCATCACCTCTCAAGAGGTTCCTTCGACACGATAGATGTTTTGCGTTGCCAAACGAGAGCAAATCGTCGAGGGTAACTCTCCAGGGGCGAGAACCCGGCGGGCTAACTTTCCTTTCAGGTTCGTCATCGGATCTCGACCGGAGGAAATCAAGAATTCGATATATTTAACGCGCTCCCAAGTGGCCAAGCGATCTAAAATCTCGGCTGTGGCTTTGACATAGGGATGGCTACAATCTTCGTACCAATCAGCTTTGGCAAGGTTGGGTTGGTCGAAGCCGATGTGAAACGTAATTGTCGGTTGTCCGAACAAGGCCACGGTCACGGGGCGGGTTTCTTCTTGCACGAGTAAGTGTTGGTCTCGGGCGAGTTCTCGCAGGTTTTCTAACAACTGCGATCGCCCATCGGCGGTTAAAGGATCTTCCTCGTTCAAGTGCATCGCCACAGTCGCCAGATACGTCTGCAACAGCATATGACCGAGTTTTTTCGCCTTCGTGGCCAAATAGACGGAGTTGTAATCGGTGGCTTCGATCAGTAAGGGAACGCGATCGACGACTTCGATACCGTAACCCCGCAACCCAGCAATTTTACGCGGATTGTTTGTCAGTAAGCGAATTTTACGCACGCCCAAATCGTTGAGCATTTGCGCCCCCACACCGTAGTTGCGTAAGTCGGGGGGAAATCCCAGTCGTTCGTTGGCTTCGACGGTGTCTAAGCCCATATCTTGCAGCGAATAGGCTTTGAGCTTGTTCAGCAAGCCGATCCCGCGACCCTCTTGACGCAGGTATAACACCACCCCTTCACCGTGTTGTTCGATGGTCTTCAGCGCCGCTTGTAACTGCATCCGACAATCGCACCGCAGCGATCCTAGGGCATCCCCGGTCAAGCATTCGGAGTGAACGCGCACCAATACCGGGCGATCGCCGAACGTCCCCGGATCGCCTTTGACGATCGCCACGTGTTCGGTATCGTCCATCGCGTTACGATAGGCGTAAATCTGAAAGTTCCCGAACTGAGAGGGTAACGCCGCAACGGTTTCTCGGGTCACGAACCGTTCGTTTTGCAGGCGATAGCTAATTAAATCAGCAATGCTAATCAGTTTGAGATCGTGTTTGTCCGCGTACTCGATGAGTTCGGGCAACCTCGCCATCGTCCCGTCGGGGTTTTGGATTTCGCAAATGACCCCGGCCGGATATAGCCCCGCCAAACGCGATAGATCGACGCCAGCTTCAGTATGTCCCGCCCGCTTGAGAACGCCACCTTTTTTCGCCCGTAGGGGAAAAATATGACCGGGACGGCGCAAATCTTCGGGTTTGGTATTCGGGTCGGTCGTCGCTAAAATCGTTCGCGCCCGATCTTCGGCAGAAATGCCCGTCGTGACGCCGAGGTGGGGGGAAGCGTCGATGCTGACGGTAAAGGCGGTTTGGTCGGCAGCGGTGTTGCGCGTCACCATCAACGGAAGATCGAGTTCGTCGAGACGCTCTCCCGTCATGGCCAGGCAGATTAACCCTCGGGCTTCGACTGCCATGAAGTTGATAGTCTCTGCGGTGACGAACTGCGCCGCACAGATGACGTCTCCTTCGTTTTCGCGATTTTCATCGTCCACGACGACGATGCATTTTCCCGCCCGTAAGTCGGCCAGGGCGGCTTCGATCGAGTCGAACTGAAACGAGCTGGATGCGTTGGGTTGAGACGATTCCACGGATGTATCGACTGTCCTACTTTGAAAACTGTAAACTTTTTTTAAGTCTCCTATAATTGTATCTTGTTTAGCGGACTTCTTCGGGGCGCAGGGAGCAGCGGAGCAAGGGAGAGGGGGAGAAACAGTCAACTCTCAACTGTCAGCCAATGGTGACAGGTTAAGGCTGTAAGTCAGTTTTGAAGGGGGTTTGAGAGTCAGGCTTAAAGAAAAACTCTTCGGGAGAACGTTGGCAGGACGGGAAAGCAGAGACATAATTACAGCAACCCTAAATCAGTTGTGTAACAAAGCTGAGACAAAAAGGGAATCGGGAATGGGGAACGGGGAATCAGATTTTTTCTGGTGTTTTAATTTTTGACGACCCATTTGGAACTGCTATAGGTTTCAAGAAGTCTTCACCACATCCTCTCTTAGCCCCCCTTGATACGGAATCCGAATTTCAAACACTGTTTTTTTCCAACCTGACAAACCCCTCTCTGTGTCCTCTGTGTCTCTGTGGTGAAGACTTCGGGTGCATCTCAAAAATGTCAATTTATCAGATCGGAGTCTCTATAGTGAATTGAGCTGTTGTTGGGTTTCACTATCGCTTCACCCCTAGACGGCAGCGTTGCCGAAGTCTAACCTACTCCAGACTTATATTTTGACAAAAGTGAGATGCACCCGAAGTCTTGGGAGCATCTCACTTTTCTTTAAACAAAACTGGCGTTTTTAAGACGTTTTTAAGACGTTTTTAAGACGTTTTTAAGACATTTTTAAAACAAGAAATACCGCTGCGCCATCGGTAAAATCTCAGCAGGTTCACAGGTGAGCAATTCTCCATCTGCCCGAACTTCGTAGGTTTCGGGATCGACTTCAACTTTCGGTAAGGCGTTGTTGAGTTTCAAATCCGCTTTTGTGATGTTGCGCGTGTTCGACACCGCCACCGCCGTTTTCTGCAATCCTAACTGTTGGGGAACTCCCGCATCGATCGCCCCCTGAGAGACAAAGGTGAGGGATGTCGCCGCGATCGCACCGCCGTAACTGGCGAACATCGGACGCATATGAATCGGTTGTGGGGTGGGAATGCTGGCGTTGGCGTCTCCCATTTGCGCCCAGGCGATCGCGCCTCCCTTCAACACTAACTCGGGTTTGACGCCGAAAAACGCCGGTTTCCACAAACACAAATCCGCCAGTTTCCCTTCTTCGACAGAACCGACAACGTGAGAAACCCCGTGAACGATCGCCGGATTGATGGTGTACTTGGCGACGTAGCGTTTCGCCCGTAAGTTGTCGTTGCGATCGCTGTCTCCCGACAACGCCCCACGCTGCACCTTCATTTTATGGGCAGTTTGCCAAGTGCGGAGGATCGTTTCTCCCACGCGCCCCATCGCTTGGGAATCCGAGGCGATGATGCTGAACGCCCCGAGATCGTGCAGAATATCCTCGGCGGCGATGGTTTCGCGACGGATGCGAGATTCCGCAAAGGCGACATCTTCGGGAATACTGCGATCGAGATGGTGACACACCATCAACATATCGAGGTGTTCTTCTAAGGTATTCGTCGTGTAGGGGCGAGTCGGGTTCGTGGAAGAGGGGAGAACGTTCGGATAACTGCACACTTTAATAATGTCTGGGGCGTGTCCGCCTCCCGCCCCTTCTGTGTGGTAGGTATGGATGGCGCGGTTTTTAAACGCTGCGATGGTATGTTCGACGAAACCGGCTTCGTTGAGGGTGTCGGTGTGAATCGCCACCTGTACGTCGTAGTCGTCGGCGACACTCAAACAAGTATCGATCGCGGCGGGTGTCGTTCCCCAGTCTTCATGAAGTTTCAAGCCGATCGCCCCGGCGAGAACCTGTTCGACTAAACCTTGGGGTTGCGAACTGTTTCCTTTCCCCAAAAAGCCCAAGTTCATGGGAAAGGCTTCCGCTGCTTGTAACATCCGATGAAGGTTCCACGCCCCAGGGGTGCAGGTGGTGGCGTTGGTTCCCGTTGCAGGCCCCGTTCCGCCTCCTATCATGGTGGTAATTCCCGATGCGATCGCCGTTTCGATTTGTTGGGGACAAATAAAGTGAATGTGGCTGTCGATTCCCCCTGCGGTGACGATCGATCCTTCGGCGGCGATCGCTTCGGTGGCAGGGCCGATAATAATATCGACGTTATCTTGAATGTAGGGATTTCCGGCTTTGCCAATTTTGCAAATTTTGCCGTCTTTAATGCCGATATCGGCTTTGACGATACCCCACCAATCGAGAATTAAAGCGTTGGTAATTACTACGTCCACCGCCCCGTCTTCTCGCGAAATTGGCGATTGTCCCATTCCGTCGCGAATCACCTTTCCACCACCGAATTTCACTTCGTCGCCGTAAGTCGTGAAATCACGTTCGACTTCGATGAGTAATTCGGTATCTGCCAACCGAACGCGATCGCCTACAGTCGGTCCGAAGGTTTCGGCATACGCCCGTCGATCCATTTGATAGCTCATATTTTTAAAGGTCAAAAATGCTGTGATGTTCGATTTGGGGTTGAGACGGCAAAATCCCCTATTGGTCAATGGCTGTGTGAGATCCCCGGCATCTTGGAGATGCCGGGGATCTGGAGAATTTGGAGTTCCTCCATATATCCTCATCTCCTCATCTCATCATCTCCCGCTGGGGGCGGTGCGTGACAATTTATAGGTCTCACGATCGACACCCTATATTTTAAGTCACGCACCCTACGGATCGACCTCCAATTTATCGATCGAATTTCTATTTTTTCTTCTTTTTGTCTTTGCCTTTTTTTGTCTTGTCTTTCTTTTTCGATTTCTCTTTTTTCTCCTCCTCTTCCACCTCCGGTTCTCCATCTAAGGAACCGTTCACCAAACCGTTAAACCCATAAATCTGACGACTTCCCACCACCGCCACCAGTTCCACGGTTTTCTCATCTCCCGGTTCGAAGCGAACCGCAGTTCCGGCGGGAATGTTCAATCGCATTCCTTTCGCCGCCTCGCGATCGAATTGTAAGGCTTCGTTCACTTCAAAAAAGTGAAAGTGCGACCCCACTTGAATCGGGCGATCGCCCGAATTTGCGACGGAAACTGTACTTTTTGGACGATCGGCGTTGAGTTCGATCGCACCTTCGGCGGGGAAAAGTTCTCCAGGTATCATAAATCTCAAAAATTCTCCATGTACCTAAGTTTGAAATTGCCAACATCCCAATCGACGATTATTCGATCGGATCGTGAACGGTGACGAGTTTCGTTCCATCGGGAAACGTGGCTTCGACTTGGACTTCTTTCACCATTTCTGAAATTCCATCCATCACGTCATCTCGCGATAATAGCGTTTTTCCATAACTCATCAACTCCGCTACCGAACGCCCTTCTCGAGCGCCTTCTAAAATGCCAGCCGTAATATAAGCTACCGCTTCGGGATAGTTAAGTTTTAAACCTTTTTCCTTGCGGCGTTCGGCTAAAAGTGCCGCCGTAAAAATTAAAAGTTTGTCTTTTTCTTGGGGAGATAGTTGCATAAAAAACCTCTAATTTGCTATAATAAAGTAGCCCATTTTAAATTTGCCAAAATCGAGATTTGACAGCGGAAGTTTGGCGATCGATCCCTCGAAACAGTTGCCAAAGTTCGAGGAAACCGTCGAGAACCGCTTGAGTCGATCGCCCGCAATAGCGACACACCAACCCACTCTCGAGACGAGTTAACCCTACATCTCCCTGAGTGTCTCGCGTTTGCCAGAGCGATCGCCCTTTTTTCAAAATCTCTTCAGAAACGGGTTTTCCGATAATGGCGAACGTCGCCACGACGGGAGACCCGTTTAAGCCGTTGGGAGAGTCTAGTAACGTCGAACCCCCTTCGAGACAAGATCGATCGATCCAAAGCGGCGTTCCGTTGCGCCAAATTTCCGTCTGAGATCGCCAACTTCCCGACTCGAACCGTTCCCCTCTGGCGGTTCTCCCAAACCGCAGGATTTCCCATCCCAGCCAAACCGCATTTTCCCCCAATTCTACGCGAGTCTCCTGACGAAACACCGCCCCATCGAACAGAATCGTTTCTCGCGGAAAATATTCTAGATAGGCGTTGTCTTCTAATTGGAAGTTCGCCGTTTGCGTCGCCGGGAGTCCGTTACTGCGATAGACTTTGCTGGCGGCGACAGTGGTTAAGTTGGCTTCCGCGTGGGGATGAAGGCGCACGTCTTGACTGAGAATATCGCCCCCGACGAGTCCCCCAGCAGTGTGGAGAATTACGCTGTGACAGATGGTGTCTCCCTCCGGGTGAAACGATCGCTGCACCTTATACGGGGCTTGACTGTAGGCGTCTTTAACGCGAGTGGTGCGATCGCGTTTAGCGTAAGTCAATTTGATTTTTCCATACCAAGAGTTCATAGGAGAGGGGGAGAAGGGGAGAGGGGGAGAAGGGGAGAGGGGGAGAAGGGGAGAAGGGGAGAGGGGGAGAAGGGGAGAGGGGGAGAAGGGGAGAGGGGGAAAACTATTAACTGTTCCCCGTTCCCTGTTCCCTGTTCCCTGTCTTCACTGATGACTGAAACACTGTTCACTGTAAGATGTGCGATCGCACGAATTCTTCGATGTCGTCGAGTCCCTGTTGAGTTTTGAGATTGGTAAAGACAAACGGGCGATCGCCGCGCATTTTTTTCGCATCTCGTTCCATCACCGACAAATCTGCACCGACAAATGGGGCGAGATCGATTTTATTAATGACCAATAAATCGGATTTCGTAATTCCCGGGCCGCCTTTGCGGGGGATTTTGTCTCCAGCGGAAACATCGATGACGTAAATCGTTAAATCCACCAATTCCGGACTGAACGTCGCGGCGAGATTGTCACCTCCGCTTTCGAGAAATACGAGATCGAGGGTTTTAAAGTGCTGTTCGAGTTGTTCGATCGCCGCTAAATTAATCGACGCATCTTCACGAATCGCCGTGTGAGGACAACCGCCAGTTTCTACGCCGAGAATGCGATCGCTCGTCAACGCCGCCGCCTTAACCAGAAATTGCGCGTCTTCCTGGGTGTAAATATCGTTGGTGACAACCGCCAGTTGCAGGGAATCCCGCATCCGCTTGCATAACGCTTCGACGAGAGCGGTTTTTCCCGAACCCACGGGTCCGGCGATTCCAACGCGAAAAGGTGACATAAGAGGGAACGGGGAACGGGGGAATAGGGAACGGGGAATAAGGAAGAGTTAAGAGGTCGTTTTCACAGGTTAGAATCTCATGAAATCCGAGATTGTATTGAATTTTGCAGAATTTCGATGGATTTTGTGGGGTTTAACTGCGAAACAGGCGACTGTAAAGGGTTTCGTGTTGCATACTGGCGAGGGTGAGTCCCCAGCTACAACTGGTGAGATCGTCGTCGTCGAGGGCGAGGATGCGATCGCTCTCCTCCGTTAGCGTCGGTTGCAGTTGGCGAGTTAACTGCTGTCCCGCCGTTTGTCCGAGAGGAACCAGTTTCACCGCCGCACCGATGAGGTTCGTCGCCCAACTATATAAGTATCCTAAAGCGGCGTCGTGAAGGGAAATTTCCCAGGCGGCGGCGGCGATACCGTAGGCGATCGCGAGGTTGCAGGGGCGATCGACTGCAACGGAATAAGGATGGAAATCTAGTGCGTTTGGGTCGTCTAAGTCGCACAACAGTCGCATGAGGGAATTTCCCATTTGCCAGCTTTGCTGTTGTAATTCGGCGGTTTCTCGCGTTGCACTCAGCCAACGGTTCCAATAGGCTAAATCCGCGAGACTTTCTTCTCGAACACTGCGATAGGCGCGAACCATGACGGCGGTTTCAATGCGAATCGTGCCGTGACGCAGTTCGGTTTCGAGCCATTGTCGCACGTCGTCAGCGCAAGTGAGAGTTTGCGTTTCGACGAGGGTTTCTAAGCCTTCTGAGTAGCTGTACGCTCCCAGGGGAAGCGTCGGACTGACCAGTTGCAGTAAGTTTAAGAGAGAAAACACTTGTTACAGCGAGCAGCGAACAGACAAGAGTGCGTCACGCACCATCGACTCATCATCTTCTCACCTCATCCCCTCATCTTGCTGTTGGTGGGCTTTGTAGAAGGTTTCGAGGCTGTGGCGATCGCCCACAAAACGCCAGTGCCAGGGTTCGTAAGCGATGTTTTGAGGGTTATCTTTGGGAAACGATAACTCGAAACTGTAATGTGCGGCGTTGTTTTGCAGCCACTCGAAGGCTTTGGTATTCTCGAATTCTGGCGAGACGTGGGTTGCCGGAACGTCACCGTCGCCGATGTCGATCGCATAGCCGGTGTGGTGTTCGCTATAGCCGGGGGGGGCGCTCACTTCAGCTCGTTCGCTGGCGATCTGTCCCCGTTGGGCTTTCACCTCGAAAAAGAGGTATTGTTGGTCTTCGACGGAACGAAAAGCGGAAATCGGTACGAGACGCACGCCGTCGGTTCTGGCGTCGGCTTCCATGTTTAAATAGGCTTCTGCCGCCGCGCGGCGGAGTTTGAGGCTCCCGTCGGCGAGAATGGGTTCGAGGTCGTCTGTGGGCGCTTCCTCGTAGGGGAGATGTCCGAGGAGGTTATCGTCTTCTGGAGTGGGTTCGGTGGTATCTGAGAATTGGGATTCGGCGGTTTCTTCGGATTGGGCGTTGGAGCGGGCAAAAAACGCTCGCTCGGATTGCCAGACAAACCAGAGTACTGTTCCGAGGGTGAGAACGCCAACGCCAGATAGTGCCATGAGACTTCCCATCGCCCAACCCATGCCTCCTTTTTTTGCTAATGGAGGGGCTGTGGCAGGGTTCGGGGCGTCTCGTAAGGCTTCTGGAATATCGTCGATCGCTGCCCTGGAGGTCGTCTGTAGGGATTTGCCAGACCGACTTGATTTCTTCAAAACCCCTCTCCTACATTCAGCAAGGACTCGGTTCCGCGTCAGGGAACTGGACTCTAGAGTAATGCAAATGAGGGTGAAATGACAGGTGTATTTCTGGGGCGGCTCTCGGTATCGACGACGCTGTTCTTGGCTTCTGTGGGACTTTCGAGCGATCCGCCGTTGAAGTTTAAGGGGTTGCAACAGCCCGAAGGGGTCAGGTTGTACGGAAATGGGGTGGATGTGGTTCAGGAAATCGACCTCAGTGCGGGCGTCTCGCTACAACTGTTCGACGATCGCGCGATCGCGCCTGGGGAAGCTAGCCAAGCTGACGATTACGGCAATTTCCCTCAGTACGATACGGGGGTTAGCGTTCGGGTACGGGCGCAACCGCTACGACAACACTGGCACAATTTAGTCGAAGATTGGGGCGATCGCGCGTTTTCGGTCTTCAACGGTCAGTTTTTTGGCTCCTCTCCGCTACAGTTGGCGTTTCCAGTCAAAGCCAACGGGACGATTTACAGTGGTGGCTATGCGGGTGAGGGAGAATATGCGGGGGAAAAGGTTCTATTGGCGATTTCTGGGGACGAAGCCCAGATTCTCCCGTTTCCAGAGGTTGGGTTTCCTGAAAATCCGCTGTTTTCGCCGGTTCCCGATTTGATTGTGGGATTGAACGAGTGGGCGGATAAGGGGATTAAACGCAACGTCGGGCGCACGTTTGTCGGGGTGGGCGATCGTGATGGAAATGGAACGAACGAAACGCTGTGGGTGTTGACTTCGCCGCGTTCGACTCAACTGCGGGCGTCGCGGGTGTTACAGGCGTTTGGGGCGTCGGCGGTGATGATGCTCGATGGTGGCGGTTCGACGCAGTTAATGGTTCGCGGGGTGGAATTCGTGCGATCGAGCGATAAGTCTCGGCGTGAGATTCCTCATGCGATCGGGGTGATTTTACCGGAACGTCAATCGGATTAAGCGACGAGTTATTGTTTTTAGACCTCGGTAGTGCAGAAAATTTTTCAAAATTAGGGATTGACAAAACAGACACAATATGAGCCTAGATTTGAGCCGGATCCCCGACATCTCATTGAGAAAGCCAGTCGGATTAAGCAACGAGTTGCGATTTTCCCAAGTTTCGAGCGTATTTAATTTTATTCTTCTTCAGAAGATAAGTTCGCTTCGGGAAAGGGGAATTCGTCAGCCAATCCGCGTTGGTGCAGTTGGTGAAGTGCTGCATCGATCGATTTCGTCATCCATTCAACAAATTCGGCGGAGATTTCGCCAGTTTCGGCGTGCGATCGCTTTAGAATTTTGCTGTCTGTCGATCGGGCATTTTCCAGTTGCACTAAACTATACTCTCCTCGAGATTCAATTGCAACGGTTGGCAGTTCTCGAACGAGACGAACGGCTCCAATTTGTCCGGTTATAATTTTTTTAAGCTGACGGTTGTTTTCTTCGAGAACCCATTGACTCTCCCATTGTGAAATGGGGACGCTTCCATATTTTTCGGGTAAGCCGATTCCATGAAAGGCGTAGGCTTTAAATCCGTCGGAAAATTCTAAAGCGGGTTCGCCGTCGCCGTGAAGTAACTGTTCTTCATCGAGGCGAACGGTGGTGGGGCGATCGCAAATGAGACAAGTGCGATCGATCGTAATTGTCCAGCCACATTGTTCGAGAAAATTTTGTAATGCGGCTTGTTTTTTAACGTCGCTGGGATAGTTTAATACGGAAGTTGCAAAGTCAAGCCAGATCGCTTGCTGACAGAGTTGCCATCCTATAAATACAGTCTTCTCACGATCGGCTTTTGACAACATGACTTGAAGTGAGGGACTCGATTGTAAGATTGCATCTCTCATGTTAGGGAATTGAAAACCAATTACTTGATATACAATCTTATCTCTCATCGCTTTCTTAATAGACCACAGCCAAAATAATTTATATATATTTAGCCTGTTTTTAGGGAGATGGCTATAGTCGAGCTGGTGATTTTTAAAATTGTCTATTGGGAAGTCTTCTGGATGTCCAATTTTCTGAGCTTTGCTCTCAAAAGTTTTCACCAAGAGAGAGTTATCTCCTAGGAAAACTTGCTTTGTGGCTTCTTCTAGAGTGACTGGATGTTCTTTAAAACTTTTTTTGACCGCTCGATCGAACGACTTGGCTGTTGCTTTAGACAGTTGCAACAATACTTTTTCAATAGGTTTTGGTTTGGTTCGGATTTTTTTATATAAAGCTCCAATTAATGCCTTAAACAATAAAATTAAAAAATTGGGTCTTCGATCTGAATCGATCGATTGTGAGGTCGATTCAGATCGTCCTTCAGTGCTTAAAGTAATTTCTAAATAATTTAAAATTTCTCGAGGACTCTGACAAAATACAATTTCCGGATCGGGCTGTTTCATTAACCGATATAATTCTTTAATCGAAGCTTCCGCTCGATCGCGATCGAGCGGTTCGGTGGATAAGTAAATGTTCTTCCACTTCTCTTGAAATTCGGGAATGCGAGCCGCTTGTTCGGAGGTTAACACTTCCATGATGCGTTTTGAAACTATTTTTTAGAGCTATTTTAACCGACTTCAAAAAATAGAGTAATATTCGTCATGTTTCGTAATATCTAGCAGGTCGTTTTTCCGTAAATTTACAGACGCGCCGAGTCCATCGTGTCGGGCAAATTCCACATCCGTCTCGCCGCTGCATTTCCGTAAAGATAGCGTTGTCCGAGAGACATTAACGGTTCTCCAGCATTTTGGGGTAAATTGCGATTTAACGGATCGGTGATGTCGTCGGGATTTCTCAGAAAATCGGTGACGAACACCACGGGGCGATCGCGATTCCAAAGTTCCTGTAACGCTGCGCGATCGATCTGATAGTCTGGCGGTTTCCCCGGAAACGCTGGCGGGATGCGATTGTCGCCGCCATCGGTGAGAACGAAGACGATGGGATAGGCTACACCCGGTTTTCCACGAACCCAACCGAGAGGAAGTTCTTGGGAATTCAAACTCTCTTGAAATCCCTCGGGAAACAGTTCGGAAATCGAGATTCCGTCGCGATCGCGGTAATAACTCATCGCCCCCGCCGCCCCCAATTCTCGAGACCCTTCAAACGTCCAAACGGTGGTCGAATCGAGTTGAGTCGTCGCCGTTTCGATGAGGGTTTTTGAAGAACGTTCGTCGGCGAATTTCACGAATCCCTGCGTTACCGCCCCGTAGGTAATTACCATTCCCAAGGCGATCGCCACAAAGCTACGATAGGGACGACGGTTTAACAGCAACCCACCGCCGAGAAGACAACCGCTTCCCATCGCCAGGGCGATAACCACGGCTTCGGAGACGATTTCGGGAAAATGCGGAGACAGCCATTTCGGAATTCCGACAGCGGCGACGCACAGCAACCCTCCCAACGCCGCGTAGGAAATTCCAGCAAATTTTTGACCCCATAAATCGCCCCGACGACGACTCTGCGTCCACCACAAAGCACAGAGTAACATCAACGGCGGAACGCTCGGTAAGCCGTAATACACCAATCGCGACGAAATTGGTAAAAACAAGACAATGGGCGCGGCGGCACCCATCGCTAAAATGGTTAGTGCGGTACTGTGCGATCGCCGAACTCGGGTGTTTTCCTGTTGCGTTTCTTGCCACAACATCGCGATCGCTTGGGGAATCGTCAACGCCCAGGGAATCCCCCACACCCAAGTCATGCCGATATATTCCAATCCTCCCACTTTCGAGACATCGTAATCGGGGGGATAGCGAGTGTCGGCGAGGCGTTGCAGGTTTTCGTTGAACGCAAAGTATTGTAGAAATCCCGGATTTGCCCGTTCGACTGCCAAACTCCAAGGCAAGACGACTAAGATTAAAATGAGGACGCCCCAAGGCAAGCCTAACGCCGAAAATACGCGAGTTGGCGATCGCGTGGCGACGACACCCAAAACAGCTAAGGCAGGAAACACCAGCATCGAGGGGCCTTTTGTTAAAACGATCGCCCCTAGCAACAGCCAAAAGGCAATGCGGTATTTTCGAGAGTCCGTCTCTCCCGTCAGTCGCCAGAGACAATAGTAAGACGCCAACAGCAGCGAACCGAGAAAAACGTCAATTAACAGTTGATGAACGAAGATAAACCAACCGCAGGCGGTGGCTAACATTAAAGCGGCAATCCGCCCCGTGGCAGGAGTTCCCAAGTCTCGCCCCCACTTCCAGGCGACGACAACCCCCAACCAACCGGCGATCGCTAACGGTAATCTGGCGGCAAATTCGTGGATTCCGAAGAGGCTGTAACTGGCTGCGATCGCCCAATACAAAAGCGGCGGTTTGTTTAAATAGGGTGAGCCGTTGAGTGTCGGAGTAATCCAATCCCCCCGTAACACCATTTCTCGGGCAACTCCGGCAAAATGTCCTTCGTGGGGTTCGTACAGTCCGTAACTCCCCAAGCCGATCGCGAGAATTGCCAAGGCTGCAATTAATATAACGCCGTCTCCCCAGGCTGCCAGTTGCTTTCGGAACACGTTTTCCCCAATGTATGCTGACGGATCGATTATCGACGATCAATGGCGAACTAGGCGATCGAGTGTTGCTGCCATGACATCGTGGGTTTGCCCGGAAACACTGAAAACAAGGGCTTCGCGATAGACGCGTTGGGCGGGGTGGTGGCTGGCATTGGATGCCCCGCTGGAGGCGGAAACGGCGGCGGTGGCACATCGAACGGCTAAATCGATCGCCCAGGCTCGCAGTTTGAGGCGATCGTCGTAAGATTTAATGGATTCGAGTTCGGCGTCGAAGATGGCGTGGCGACAGTCGCTGAGTTCGCGATCGAGGTTTTCCCAAGCTTGGCGGATAAAGGGTAAGGATTTCTTGGCGGCGACGTCAGCGAGGACATCTAAACCACCTCGGGCGCATCCGAGGGCGAAGAAGCTATGATGGAGTACGTTGGTTTTGCTGTTGGACTCCATCCAGTTGGGGGGTTTGACGAACAAAACCTCGTCTTGGCTGAGAAACCAGTTTTCCACGTTGGCGGTGACGGTATTCGTGGAAGTTAAGGCAGCCATCGCCATCGGTTCGCTAAATGCGATCGCCCCACCGTCGGGTTGTTGGCTGTTGGTTAAGGGCATCATCCCAAATAGGGAACTTCCATCGGGAAGCATCGCCCCCACGACGAAGGCTTCAAAGAAATTCCATCCTGTCACCCAGGGAACGAATCCGTTGAGACGATAGCCCCCTTCGACGGAAACTGCTGTTAGGGGAGGGTTTCTGCGACGACGCAGTTGGGAAAAGCCGACGCCTAGCAAGCGTTTTCCGCTGGCTAAGTTGGGAAGATAGGTTTGTTTTAGCGTCTCGTTGCGACTTTTGGCGAGCATGGCGGCGGCACTTTGATGTTGGGTTTGTAAAAATGCCAACGCCCCGGAATAGCGAGTGATGGTTTCTTGGAAACGGCGGAACGCTTCGGGATTGTCTGCACGTAACGAGAGTAAAGAGCGATCGCCTAAGCCTTGTAAGGCGTGACGCAAGGCGTCGGGATTGCGATCGATCTCGTTGGCGTTGGCTGCGACGTTCTCTCGTAAATAGGTTTCGGCGAGATCGAGGGGGGTTTGAATGGCGGTCATGTTATAAAGATTTATCGCAGTACGTTGAAGATTGCCGTTTATGGTAGCTTGTTCGCTTTAATGCAGCCACCGAAAATTTTTTATTTTTGTTTTAGTCACGATCGCCCGACGGGGGGAAATAAAAAGATATACCATCACGTCGATATTCTCAATCGGGCAGGTTTTGAAGCCTATGTCGTCCATTTTACAGACAAGTTTCGGATAACCTGGTTCAAAAACGAAACTCTCGTGGTGAATCGATCGCAGTTTCAACGGATTTACCAAGGCGATCGCGATATTTTGGTGTTACCGGAGGATTTAGGGAACAAGATTTTATCGTTTCCGGGGAAGAAGGTTATTTTCAATCAAAATATTTTCCACGGGTTTCGGGTTTTATCTCGTTCTAAAACGGCTCGAATTCCCTATTTGGATGAGAGTGTCATCGGTGCGATCGCCGTCTCGTCGCACAATCGAGAAATCTTGAGGTTGAGTTATCCGAACCTTCCGATATTTCGCGTTTACTGTGGAATCGATCGCGATACTTTTCAATTTTCTAAACTCTCGCAAAAACGCAAACAAATTGCAGCGAATCCCCATAAGAACGATCCCGAGATTTTGTCAGCGTATCAAATGCTGCGATCGCGCAGTCTACAAGGGTTGAATTCGCTTCAAAATTGGGATTGGGTTTGGATTGAGGAAAAATCCGAGATAGATGTGGCAAAGATTTTACGAGAGTCGGCGATTTTCGTATCTTTGAGTTTACAGGAAGGCTTTGGAATTTTACCGTTAGAGGCGATGGCGAGTGGCTGTCTCGTGGTGGCGTATGGCGTCGAACCGATGACGGAGTATTTACCGCCAGAGGTGCAACTTCCACCGGGAGATTTGAAGGGGATTGTCGATCGCATCGAAGCTTGGGGGGCGAGTTTTTCGGAAGATTCTCGAGATTTACAAAAATTGTGCGATCGCAGTTTGGAAATTGCGAAAACCTATTCACTTCAGCGAGAAGCTGACAGTGTGGTTTCGGCGTGGAAGTCACTTTTAAATCAAAAAGTTTGGTTTTGAGATAGTTTTTGCCTGTCCTATCTAAAATTTATTCGATCGCAGCTTGTGCCGTTTTGTAAATCGCTTGCATCATGTCCCAAAACGATCGATAGCGATAAGCACCTGGATATTTATTGCCAAAATCCCAAGCTTCCCATTCTCCTCGTTCGTCAATAACTTCAGGATTGAGGAGATAAACATAACCATCACAATCTGTACTAATTTGTAAGGCAGTTTTTAGATATTGACTGCGAAACTGGCAGCAATCTTGATGTTCCCCATACTGAAAGTAATCTTCATCACTCATTTCGTCATCGGCAGAATCTGTCCAAATGTCAACCCATTCGGCGTTTAGGTTATAAAACCAATCGATTTCTTCCGTATTCAAAAACTCGATAGGGATATCGGCGAGTATAGTTCGTCCATTACAAGATAATAGAAAATTTCGGTAACTGGGAGGTAAGGATTTTCCGAGACGACGTTCTAATCCTCGAATTTCTTCTTCCGTTGCACCTCGGCGACTGCGATTTTTATGGACGAGTTCTTCAGGAGACAAACCGAAAAAAACAGCGTACTCTTCCAATTGAAGTTTGGAAAGTAGCATATCTTGCCAAGTTTCTATTAGTTCTGTCCAATTAGATACTGAGGGAACGAATTGAGACATTGAATTCTCCGGTGTATCAGAGTAATTTCTGAAAACTTCTAAGAAATCTGAAACTTTTTTGTCTGAAATTCCAAGTTTATCTCGAAGCGCACCATCGAGAAAGGCTCTCATAACCGTCCGATAACTGATGAGTGTAAAAAATCCAAGACTAGAGGTTTCTCCATCGCTCTCCCACCACAAAGATAGCCAGTCGATGGCTTTAGCATTTTCTTCAAGCTGGAAATAAGTGTCGATCGCTATAATTTGAATGTCTTTAGATATGTAATCAGTGGGTGCTATGTTATGGATTTCACAAATTGTTTTATATTTTTCGATTAAGTCGATCGCTTCGTCAAAGTGATGTATCTTGCATAAAACCTGAATGGTTCGGTAAATATTTTTGAGAAGTTCGAGAATTTCAAATTGTTGAAATTTTCGTTCTCTAGGAGATAATACCTCTTGTAAATACTCAGGTGCGATCGCTTCAATTTTTCGTTGGAGTAAATCCCTGGGGATTAAAGGCAAAATATTTTGCGGCACTTGAATATCTACTCTGTATCGGTCGAGGAGAATTATTTGACGGCATTTTCCTTCTCGATCTCGAACGAACTCATCTAAACATTGCCGATCTAATCCCAGAGGTAGACAATCAACATCTAAGACGTAACATAGATTGGGAAATATAATATCTTTCAAGGAGGGCATGAGCAAACTCGACGGACTCAAACGCGGTTGTCCTTCTAGAAGACACGAAAACACTTCATACGCTGCTTTTCCGTATCCTGATGCGATAAAAATTAATCCGACATCGTAAGCGATCGCACTCGCTCGATCGGGAGGTGATGACTCTAACTCTTGAGTTAACTCAGACAAATATTTGCGGTATTCTTTTGAAGAAGACTTCATAAAGGTACTCAAAAATATATAAACTCTACGGTATTAAGTATACAGAAGTAAGATTTTTTTGCGTTTAGATTTTATTCAAGTGAAGATTTGAGATAAAATTTATACTTCAGTTTCAGTCATTCGATCGCTTTTACTAACTTCACTCTCGCCACAACGGATAACGGCTGTAAATTTAAAGCATTTTCTGCTTGTTTCGTCGCTCAATCCTCTCTTATACGGAATCCGAATCTCAACGCTTCGACTCCGCTCAGCGTTGAGTCCGAGCGGAGTCGAGGACTCAAACACTGGTTTTGTCTAACCTGACAAGTCCCTCTATCCCCCCAACTTCCCTTTCAAAGGGGGGCTAAGGGGAGATGTGGTGAAGACTTCTTGAAACCTAGCTTATCGGAAAAGGATGGAGTATGAGTCGCGATCGCGTAAATAATAACGTCATAAGCAAAGGTGCATCTCAATGGATGTAAAAACACGAAGCTCTGGGTAGATTGTGCGAACCTCCGTGGAACCCAACAGCCGCTCGATCCAATACGGAAGCACGTATCCGATGAATTTACGTCTTTGAGATGCACCCTCTTAATTTTGGCTTTGTAACGACTCTCTACGAAATCGCTTTTTCCAAACGGGCTTTATCCAAACCGCGAGCGTTCAACACCAGCCAAGACTGAATCAAATCCGGTCCTTGAACCGAACCCGTCAATCCCGCACGGAGAGACTTCATCACTAAGCCTTTTTTGACCTTCAGTTCCTTTGTGACTTGCTTGATAATGTCTTTCGCTGCATCTTCAGTCAGTTCCGAAGTTTCGGCGAGTTTGTCGCGAACCGCCGTCAAGACTTCCGGAACCTGTTCGATCGCCAGTTGCTGCTGCGCTTTTTCATCGTACTCCACAGACTGGACAAATAAGGCGCGGCTCATCTCCACAGCGTCCGGTAACACTGTTAAACTGGGGCCGATAACTTGGGCGATTTGCACCAACCAGGCGCGATCGCGCTCCGCGTCGAACTCAAATCCCGCCGCTTTCCAGTAGGGAATCAACTTTTCGAGGAGTTCGTCAACGGGGAGATCGTGCAGCACTTGACCGTTGAGCCAGTTTAACTTATCCCAGTCGAATCGCGCTCCGGCTTTATTGACGCGATCGAACCCGAATTTTTGCGCCGCCTCTCCTAAAGTAAAGCGTTCTTCATTGTCCGGGGGCGACCACCCCAACAAAGCCATATAGTTGGCTAACGCTTCGGCAGTATAACCCAGGTTGCGGAACTCTGAAACGGAGGTCGCACCGTCGCGTTTGGAGAGTTTTTGACCCTTTTGATTCAAAATTAGCGGCGTGTGGGCAAATTCCGGCGCAGTTTTCCCGAGAGCTTCGTACAGCAAAATCTGTTTGGCGGTGTTGGCGATGTGGTCTTCACCACGAATCACGTGGCTGATGTTCATGTCGATATCGTCCACCACCACGGCCAGGTTATATAACGGTTGACCGATTTCGCCGGGTTTGGCTGCGCGAGCGATCGCCATGTCACCGCCGAGGTCGCTTCCTTTCCAGGTTAGCGTTCCCCGAACCAGGTCGTTCCAAACAATTTGGCGATCGTCGTCGATTTTAAAACGAACGACCGCCGTGCGCCCTTCATCTTCAAAAGCTTTTTGCTGTTCTGGGGTCAGGCTGCGGTGTCGGTTGTCGTAGCGGGGGGCTTGTTTGGCCGCTTTCTGCGCTTCCCGCATGGCCTTGAGTTCTTCCGGAGTGCAGTAGCAGCGATAGGCCAAGCCGTTGTCGAGGAGGGTTTGGACGGCGTTTTTATACAAGTCCATCCGTTGGGATTGATACAGCGGCCCTTCGTCCCAATCTAAACCCAGCCAGCGCAAGCCGTCGAGGATGTTTTCAGTAAACTCGGGTTTCGATCGCTCCAAATCCGTGTCTTCGATTCGCAACACGAACTGACCCCCGTGATGCTTCGCAAAGAGCCAGTTGAAGACCGCCGTGCGTGCGGTGCCGATGTGTAGGTTCCCCGTCGGCGAGGGGGCGAGACGAACTCGAACAGACACAGTTAGTTATCTCCGAACTTCGCTATAACCTTTCGATCTTACGGGAATCTTTGTGTTTTGGGGAATCTCGATCGCGCGGAATTCTCGCTGTCGTGCGTTCCCAAACCAGAGAAAAGAGTTGACACTCCCACGAATTCTATTCGTGGGATTCTTGGCTCAACGATCTGGCTTACACATTTGCCTCGGAAGTCAAATGCCCAGAGGCCAATATCTCCCCAAGCGTTCGCCCCCATTTCAGAGAGCCTGTTTCGGTATGCCCTACCGTACAGTGGAGTGCCAAAAAATTGAGTCTCCGTGCTTGACGCTTGAAGTTTTTACCCACACGAGCTATTTTCCGCGCGGAACCGCCAAACTTCAGTTTTCAAGGTTCTCACCTTTCGATGCCAGGTTTTTTGTGAGGTTAGCTACCTGTACCTCAATCCGGATTTTAGCATCGAAGCTTAAAAGCTTCAACGCTACATCCCACGCTTAAAAGACGTGGGCTTTGCTCCCTCTTCTGTAAGATTTCAACCTTACCCCTGTTTCGCTTTTGAGATGTTAAAACGGGACTGACGGGGCTCGAACCCGCAACTTCCGCCGTGACAGGGCGGTGCTCTGACCAATTGAACTACAGTCCCCTATATCGGGAGCCTTGTGCAGAGAGGCGAGTTTGTTGCCCCCTGACTTCAGGCGCAATATCTATTATGCCTAGAGGATCGGGGTTTGTCAAACATTTTTTCAATTTTTTTTTTCGACACTGCAAAAAATTCTTCAAACCCTTACCTAAAAAGAGTTTTAAGGTTTCGGACTATAGGCGATCGCGAGCCTCTCGTCGTCGGCCATAATGAATGTAACGTTCCGAAACCCGTCATATCCGCAAGTTCCTTGGACGATCTGGCCTCTTTCGACCTCCCTACCCTCAAGCGATCGCTGCGACGTTTTTTTCGTCACCCTTGGGTCAACGCCGCAGCGATCGTACTGATTGTCGTCTCTGTCTCCCTCGTCCTGACAGAATTTTCGCTTTCTGAAGGCGCTCCTGAAATCGAATCCCTCTCTCGCATCAACCGCACCATCTCCATTATCTTCACCCTCGAACTGACGCTGCGGGCGTTTTGCGCTCACGCCAAACGTCAGTTTTTACGAGAATACTGGCTCGACGTTCTTGCGATCGTGCCGATTTTGCGGCCGTTTCGCATCGTGCGCGTGATGCGTCTGTTAGGGACGTTTCAAACCTCTCGCTGGTTCAACCCAGTGTATCGGTACGCTCAAGCCCTACCCGCGTTCCTCCGTCGGGGTGCGACGGAATATTTCCTCGTCTTCGGACTGCTGATGACCACAATTGTCTTTAGCAGTGCGGCGATGTTAGTCTTCGAGCGCGGTCGAAATCCCCAGATCGACAACCTCACCGATGCGTTTTGGTTTAGTCTGTATTCGGTATTTGCTGGGGAACCGATTCCTGGCCTCCCGATTTCTGTTGGGGGACGGTTCGTGTCGCTGTTCGTCCTGTTGATGGGAATGGTGACGTTTGCGATTTTGACGGGAACGGTATCGGCGTTTGTGATCGAACAGTTGAGGACGAAGCCGATGGCGATCGAATGGGAAGAATTCAGCGACCATATTATTATTTGCGGTTGGAATAAAAAAGCCGAAATTATCGTTCGAGAGTACCGCGCCGCCCGCCGCAACAAACGGTTGCCCATCGTGGCGATCGCCCAACTCGATAGAGATCCGCCGTTTTCCGATCCGACACTCAAAAACTGCGTTTATTTTATTTGCGATGATTTCACGAAAGTTTCGGTCTTAGAAAAAGCGGGAATCCGACGGGCGAAAACCTGTATTATTTTGTCAGATAAAACCTTGGGACGAACCGATCGCGACGCGGACGCTCGCACGATTTTAGCGGCGTTGACGGCTGAAAAGCTCAATCGTGCTGTTTACACCTGCGCCGAACTCATCAATCGAGAATACGGCTCCCATCTCGATATGGGCCACGTGAACGATTACGTCGTCAGCGAAGAACAAAGTGGCTTTTTACTCGCACAAGCTGCCCTCAGCCCCGGACTGTTGCGGTTGTTTTCTGAGTTGATGACTTACGAGCGCGGCAATCAGTTTTATGTATTTAATATTCCTGAAGAATGGGTCGGACAAACGTTTTTCGATCTGTTCGTGTACTTAAAGAAAACGCAAAACGCTATTTTAGTCGGCGTTCACGATCTCGATGGGGGATTTTTCGTCAATCCCGATCGCTATGTATTTAAAGAAAGCGATCGTGCGATTGCGATCGCTCGGGACGATCTTGAATTGTAACGTGTGGAGTTAATCGCCCGTCAAAAATCCATATTTGTCTAAAATTGCCTGACTCTCAGAACCCGCGACGAACTCGACAAACGATCGCGCTGCTTCGGGTTCCTCTGATTGACCGACGACGGCGATGGGATAGCGAATCGGTTCGCTGAAATCGGCGGGAATGGGAAACGCCACCCGCACGCGATCGCTAATCGCCGCATCCGTTTGATAGACGATCGCCGCATCGACGCTGTTTTGTTCGACATAAGCCAAGACTTGACGCACGTTTTCAGCAAACACTAGGGTTTGTGCGGTTTCGAGTTCCCCGTACAATTGCGCCGCTTCTAAGGCTTGTTTGGCATATCGTCCGGCGGGAACTGTATCGGGATTTCCCATAGCCAGGCGATCGATCTCGGGGGTTTTTAACTCGTCGAGGGATTTCAGCGAAACCTCGCTTTCTTGGGGAACCACAACGACGATGCGGTTGGCGGCGAATACCCGGCGCGTTTCGGGATCGACGAGTCCCTGACGTTCTAACTCGTCCATCGGTTTCTGCGCGGCACTGGCGAAGACATCCACGGGAGCCTGCTGTTCGATTTGACGCTGTAAAGTTCCCGAGGCGGCGAAATTGAGTCGAACGTCGATATTCGGATAGCGTTCCTCAAACTGCTCGGCTAGGTCTGTCATCGCATCCGTCAGAGATGCAGCGGCGGCGACAGTCAAGGTCGTCGTGTCAGAGGCGGTTTCTGGAGCTGTGGCGGAGGGAGACTCGATCGCACAAGCGGCTAGAGGTAACACCAGCAAAAGTAACGCGAGACGTACCATTTTTTTATATCTATACGAACAAAAAGTGATTAAGATATACATTAATTAACTGCCTCCTAGAAAACTGTGCCCGAGCCTACCGAAGGGCCAAAAATTTTAGAGCGATCGCGAAACCCAACAACAGCTCAATTTACTGTAGAGACTCCGATCTGATAAATTTACATTTTTGAGATGCACCTAACTGAGAAGCCTTGCAACAAAGCTTTCAATTGTTCCCTATAGCTGAGGAAGGTAGCCTTCACAGAGAACGCGCTCGTTGGGACGAGTCATTAAATAGTCCTGTATCCAATCACAGCTCGTTGTCATGAGGCGATCGAAGTCCCAAACCCAAAGCTTAACAGTCGTGTCTTGACTACCCGAGGCGATCGTCTTTCCATCGGGGCTGAAACTGACACGCCAAATCGGATTTTGATGTCCTTGTAAAGTGTGGAGCAGTTCGCCTGTTTCCGCTTGCCATAACTTGATGGTATTGTCAGTATGACCCGAAGCAACGATCTGACCGTTGGGGCTAAAACTGACACTCCAAACCTCACTGTAATGCCCTTCTAGGGTACGAATTTCTTTGCCAGTTTCAACGTTCCACAGCTTGATGGTTTTGTCATTGCTACCAGAAGCAAGAATCTTTCCGTTGGGACTGAAGCTAATACTAAAAACTGCGTCTTGATGCCCTTCTAAAGTGCGAATTTCTTTGCCAGTTTCAACGTTCCACAGCTTGATGGTTTTGTCATTGCTACCAGAAGCAAGAATCTTTCCGTTGGGGCTAAAGCTAATGCTAAAAACTGTGTCTTGATGTCCTTCTAAAGTGCGAATTTCTTCACCGGTTTCAACATTCCACAGCTTGATAGTTTTATCATCACTTCCAGAAGCAAGCATTTTTTTATTGTAATGAAAATCGAGGCTTGTAAGTCTATCTAGATGTCCTTCTAGAGTGATTATTTCTTCACTTGCTTCAACATCCCATAGTTTGATTGTATTGCGATCGCTCCCAAAAGCAAGGGTATTTCCATCAGGACTAAAATGGAGGGTATTTACAAAAGATTGATATCCTTCTAGAGTACGAATTTTTTCGCCGAACTCAACATTCCATAGCGCGATCGTATTGTCATTACCTCCAGAAGCAAGAGTTTTTCCATCGGGGGTAAAATCGAGGCTACTTACAAAAGATTGATGTTCTTCTAAAGTACGAACTTCTTCGCCGACTTCAAGATTCCATAGCTTGATAGTATTATCCTCACTCCCAGACGCAATTATCTGACCATCAGGACTGAAGCTTAGGCTATTAACCGAACTTTGATGTCCTTCTAAGGTAAAAATTTCTTCACTAGATTCAACATCCCATAACTTAATAGTATTGTCGCTACTGCCAGAAATTAAGGTCTTACCGGTCGGACTAAAATTAATACTAAAAACTTTATTTTTATGACCGTTAAAAGTACGAAGTTCTTCACCTGTTTCGATATTCCACAGCTTTATAGTCTTATCAAAACTGCCAGAAGCAAGTATCTTTTCATCTGGGCTAAAATCGAGGCTCTTAACTCGACTTTGATGTCCTTCTAAAGTACGAATTTCCTCGCCAGATTCAACATCCCATAGCTTGATGGTTTTGTCACTCCCGCTAGAAGCAAGGATCTTACCGTTCGGGCTAAAATTGATACTGTCAACCCAATTTTGATGTCCTTCTAAAGTACGAATTTCTTTTCCAGTCTCAACACTCCACAGTTTTACTGTGTTATCCCAACCACCAGAAGCGAGGATTTTTCCATCAGAACTAAAACTGATGCTCGATACTACATTTTGATGTCCGTCTAAAGTGCGAATTTCTTCGCCGGTTTCAACATCCCATAGCTTGATGGTATTGTCACTACTTCCAGAAGCAAGGATCTTTCCATCAGGACTGAAGTGTGTGCTAAAAACTTCGGCTTTATGCCTCTCTAGGGTGCGAATTTCTTCACCCGTTTCAACGTTCCATAGCTTGATGGTATTGTCCCCACTCCCAGAAGCAAGGATCTTTCCATTGGGGCTGAAATTGACGCTCGTAACGACAGATCGATGCCCTTCTAGAGTATTCTTCTCTCGAATTTCATTTTTTACCTGCTGTAACGTTCCCATGATGCGGGGTTGCAAAGCCTTCCATTCTGAGCTGTTCTCCCGAAATTGAGTGCGGAGTGCTTTGCTGGCTTCTAGAGTCGTTAATAATGCCTGAAATTGTTGCCCAGAAAGGTGTTCCTCGTTGGCAGTGGCTATTTTTAATCTCATTTCTGCCACGTTAATTAGGGTTCGGGCTTTAACGGCTGCAAAACCAGCCACTCCAGCAATCAATAGGCTTACTCCTCCCGCGATCCAGACGAGCCTCTTGGCTTTCGTAGTCGCGGACTTGAGAATTTGGATCGCTTGTTGATTCGCGTCCTCTACGGAACGGCTACTGGCAATATAGGATTGTTGCAACTCCGTGGGTTGGGGTTCCTTCGCGACACACTGGCTTAGCCACTGTTCCGCCTGTTCGAGGTCGTCGCCCCGCAATAACAAACTTTCCTTGCGTCCCTTTTCGTCCCACTCGATCGCCCTCACGAGCAGTCGCGTATGGGTATGAAGATGCTCGGTATCCGTATCCAAAATCCGCAGCAGTTCGGTAAAGTTGGCGGAAAAGTCGTCTTCGGACTGATGGAAGTCCAACCATTGCACCTTCGCCAGTTCGGGATGCAGAGTGGAGGGATCGATGGGTTGGTGCAGCAGCGTGACAAAGCGCTTGTTGAGTCTAGCTGCGTACTCCACCTCATCGGCACAGTAGGGGGATGTCACCGATCGCGGTGACAGGACAAACAAAAAGATATCGGCATTTTCGATCCCGCGATGGATCTCTTGCTGGAAATCTGCCGTCCCTGCGGCAATGCTCTCCTGGTCGAACCAGGTGCGCTTACCCTGAATCTGCAAGGCATCGTTGAGCTTGCGGGCAAATCCAGCATCGGCACGAGAATAGGAAATGAATACATCCAGCGAAATTCCTGGGGGTTGGCGTAAACTCTCTTCGATGAAGGCTTGCTGCAAGGGTAACGCCGAGTAAGCAGGGATTTGCTCGGTCAGCTTCAACCAGGCTTCTGCTTGTCGCAGATTGTAGCCACGCAACAACAGGGTGGGGTTACGATTTTGACGTTCCCACTTCAAGGCTTTCGTCAGTAGTCGCTTGTGGGTCGTGTGATACGCAGCATCTCGGCGCAACACCTGCAAAAGTGGGCTTTCAACCAGGCGTTCGTAAGGGTCGGACTCTCGCCGGTTGTCGGTCAGGTCAACGTACTGGGAGTTCTGGAGTGCTAAGGGAATCCGATCGCTGGGAATTGCTTCGATCGACACGGGAACGATCCGTTTGTTTAACGACAGCGCATATTCCAGTTCGTGCTGACAGTGAGGCGATCGCACGCTCGCACTCGACAACAAATACACGACATTGTCGGCTTCCTCAATGCCCCGATCGATCGCCTGCTGAAACTCGACGCCTGCGTGAATATCTGTCCGGTTCGTCCAAACGGTAAAGCCTTCTCGTCGCAAATAGCAACAGACTCGAGCGGCGGTCTCTCGATTTTCATCGGTATACGCCAGAAATACGTCGGTCATCGAGTTTTCGGAATTTTTGCGGCTCTCCGTGACGAACTCGCAATGGAGATCGGTCGGGATACAGGGGGGTTGAGAGTCTTTGAAGCGCACCTCGAGCCATGCTTGCGCCTCGAGCCGTTCTTCCCCAATCAGGAGGTAGGGCGATCGCTTCTGATGGCGTTCCCATTCCAGAGCTTTAACCAGCAGTACGGTATGTTGATGCACGTAGTCGTGGTGGCGATCGAGGATATCCAGCAATCCGGTAAAGGCGGCTTCAAAATCGTCTTGCTCTTCTCGTCCGTAGATCCAATTAATCTTGCGGAGCGTTGGGTGCATATTTTGGAAATGGTCGTGCAGTCCTTTTGCTTGATAATCTGCCCATTCCTCTTCTGTGCCATTGGGATTTCGCTGCTGCCACGTTTCATAGCTAATTTTCTCGACGTGCAGCCAGGGAACGATGCGTTTTTGATGTTTCAGGGCTAATTCCAGTTCCAGACCGCAGTACGGTGAATTAATGGAGTGGGGTGAAATGACAAACAGGAAATTATCAGCTCGCTCGATGCCATCGTCAATCTGCTTCTGGTAATCCACGCCTAAAGGAATGTCGTCAAAGTCAAACCAAACCCTAAAACCGCGATCGATTAAATAGCGATTGAGCCGAGATGCAAACTCCAAGCTGTCTCGGCGACCGTAAGAGATGAAAATATCCTGAAATCCTTGCATAGTCTTGACTTTAGATGAGAACTGCTTTGCTCGTACAATACTTAGTCTAACTGTCGGAACTAAGTAGCTCCACCTAAATAAGCGTATAATAGATACAGCCCTATAAGAGCTGAAAAAATCATGCCAGCGCCCTTGCAAGTCAAACTCTCAGAAAGTGAAGATATAACTTTAGAACATCACCTCTGACACCTCTTTTTGTCGGGTGCATCTCACTTTTGTAAAAATATGAGTTTGAGGTAGATTGGACTTCGGCTTCGCTCAGTTCATGGATGGAGCGATCGCAAAATCTAAACAATAGCTCGATTCAGTGCAGAGACTCCAATCTTATAAATTTACATTTTTGAGATGCCCCCTTTTTGTCTACCCCTTTTTCTCAAATCCCCTCCCTCTCTCCCTTTCATGAGTTTTCTGCACCACTAAGGCTCTTATCCTAGGCGATCGCGGGGGAATGTTGGGCGTTGGCGAAGTAGGTTAGAAAAGAGGGCGATCGAATTTAGAGGTTGCTAACTCGATCTAGAAAACGTTTTAAGGCGCCATCTGCCTGTTCTTCGCCCAATTGTGGAATTGATTCTTTATAGTACTTCCAATCTTGATAGAGTCTGGATTTCGGACTATCCCACATTTCTTTCCAAAGAATGCGAGAGTCCGTGAGTAATATACTGCCTTGTTTGATGCCTAAAAGTTTGAGATCGAGGCAGGCGAAGACTTTTTCAGTTTTTCCCAATCCACCCATGTCGGCGATTTCATCAATGAGGCGATCGAGGGGAATATTAGGAGCGATCGAAACATCTTTAAAATCGCTCAAATGATGTTCGATTTGTGAAAGGACTGGATGCGATATTTCCTCGGAAATGGTATACATTTTCGCTTCTAGGAGTTTGATAATGCGAACGGGATTATCTTTTGTTTTTTTCAAAAGTTGCCAAATTGCTAAACCCGCACCACCTGCAATTAATGCAGCCCCACCTGTCATGACTCCAAGTCCCCCGAGAGCTGCCATTGTCGCACTGTAAGCGGCAGCACCCGATAACGTACCGATCGCTGTTCCGGTACCGGCGACACCAAAGGTACTGACTAACGTCCAAGCTGTACCGACAGTTGCAGCACTGGTCAGAGTTCCACCCACCGCCGCAATGCCTAAGTTCACTTTATCTCGGCTGTCCATATTCGACATCGCCGCGATCGATACAAAGGCAGCGGCACCCATCAATGCAGCCCCCCCAGTAGCAACCGTTAAACCTCCCAGCATTCCTAATCCACCGGCGGCCACTGAACCGCCACCTAATGCGGCGAGAGTGGCGTTGGTTGCAGCAGCACCTTGAAGCGAGGCAATGGTAACGCCGGTTCCAGCTTTGACACCTACACTACTCATTACTGTTGTGGTAGTCGAGCCAATTTTAGAGGCGCGTTCGACAGCTTTACGTAATTTGTTAACCGCCTCCGAAGCATCTACTGAAGATTCTATATTTTCGATTTCTTCCTTATCGCCAGACTGAGTCGCACGCATATGAGCCACTAGATAAATCACTTTGTACTCTGTGGGTAAATCAGACTGAAAAACGATTGTATCGAGAATTTCTAAGGCTTGTTTATCTTTAGGGTTTGTTTTTTTGAATTCTCGATCGCCTTCTCGAATTTGACTGTAAACGCTTTTCAGTTGCTCGAGAGTGTCTTGACTGTCACAGGCACTATACAACAAACCCATGATTGCCGAATCGACTGCTAGGGCTTTGGATTTGGTACTCGTTACTGCATACAGTTCTTTAAGAGACTGATGTAGTGTAGAAGAGCGAACGATAACATCGAGTTGATTGAGTCGCTCGAATTCGTAAATCGGTTCTCCAGATTTTAAAAACTGAAAAACAGCTTGCAAAACCTTACGATCGATCTCGTTTAAGTTTGACGCTTCTAGTGCCATATCAATGCAATCTTGAATTGCACAAATTCGACTATTTTCACTGGCAATTTGATAACGGTTTTTTGTTAATTCTTTCGATCTAGAAGATTCCACCATAACATCTAAAATGTTAAGAGCGTCCCAATCGGATACTGACTGTCCTTCTTTTAGATTAAAGTAAACTTCTCGACATCGCCTTTTAGTATTTAATTGAATCGGAGCGTTATTAATTATTTTATGAATTTTGTCATCTATATTAAATTTTTCTGCTTGAAGTATATGCAATACTAATAAAATAGTGCGCCCGTTAAATTCATGGTTTTTTAGTTTTAATTGCGTTCCATTTTGGGCATTTTTTGGAATTTGAGCATCAATAGAGTGACCCGATTTCAAAATTACTTGAATCGAACCGCCATTTTGGGCAATGGAATAAGGAACAAACACGTTATATAGTTCTACTGTGTTTGATTCGATCGAGTTTCTAATTGACAAGCGGAGTCTTTTCTGTACTTCAGAGGCTTTATAATCTTTTTTAACTTGTTTATCTACCTCTTGTTTTGAGAAAACATCTATTTTTAAATTATTGTGAGCTTTTTTATATGAAACAATATTTATACTATTTACCACCCTTGTTTGTAATACATTTAATGCTTGGCACAATTCACAAATAATTGCGATCGCTTCGGGATCGCCTTGTTTGGCGCGTTCTTGTAAATCTTGATTCATTTTGACTTAATTTCGCTCGGTAACGAACTAGCGATAACAATCCTAACTTTGAAGATAGCAAATTTTTGGGCGCGATCGCCCAAATAGCAATAAACTTATGTAAAAATTCTGTAAAAAATTGCGATCGACTCTATCAGATCGTAAATATTTATAAAGCCTATTCCGTAGAATTACATAAATATCTGTGTTTCTACAGATTAGCTGTTGGGTTTCCTATCAACACGTCAACCCAAACTACTGCTGAAAAATATCCGAGATTGCCGTACTGAATCCCGGTAACAATGGTGAAGACAACGTATCATCTACAAACAGCGTTTCAACTCGCGAAAGCTGAGCTTCCGAACGCCGATAAACCTCTAACAGTTGGCGTTGCCAACTAACAATCCAATATTCCCGAACGCCATACAACGAATAGAGTTTTTGCTTAACTTCCTTATCTCGCCGTTCGTTCAGTTCGCCGGGAGAAAGAACTTCTACAATTAACTCAGGCGCAACGATTAAGTGTCCGGCGTCATCAATTCCATTTTTCAAGCTTTCTTTACGAATCCAAGCCACATCTGGAATTACGGCATCTTGGGGCGAAAAAATAACGCCTGGTGCTTGAAATGCACTTCCTAAACCTGTTTGTTCCGACCAAATTTCTAAGCGAACGTGTAGTTTTCCGGCGACGCTTTGGTGGCGAAGGTGAGGCGCACGAGTCACGAACAGTTCTCCGTTAACGATTTCGTACCGTTTCCAACCGCCATCGTCTGGCATGGCGTCGAGGTCTCGTGTAGTCCAGTGCAGGGAGTTGAAAACCATCTGTTTTACTGGCGAACTTATTTTTGAGTATAGCAGTTTTTTGAAATTTCAGTGTCGCACAAAATATATTTTCTAAATTAAGATTTAAAAAACAATTTTAGCTTAAAATTTATGCTCAAAACAAAAAACAATTTAGATTTTTACGAATTAAAGAAATTAAATCTCGCACAAAACTCAAAACCCTCTGTGTCCTCTGTGTCTCTGTGGTGAACCCCGTATCAAAAACCGTTAATCTCAACCCCTACCAGCTAGCTACAACTATAAAACCAGAATTGCGTAAATTGTTTACAATACAAACAGAACCCAGATATCGATGTCGGAATGACCGCCACCCCCCATCGAACCCCCCTCGTCCAAACTCCCGATCGCCTCGAACGCCGCTTACAGGAAATTCCCACCGAAGCAGGCGTTTACCTCATGCGCGATGAAGCCGATCGCATCCTCTATATCGGAAAGTCCAAAAAACTGCGATCGCGGGTGCGATCGTACTTCCGCGACTCCCAACAACTGAGCGATCGCATCGCCATGATGGTACGTCAGGTGTACGATATCGAATTCATCGTCACCGACACAGAAGCTGAAGCTTTGGCGTTAGAAGCCAACCTCATCAAACAACACCAACCCCACTTTAACGTTCTCCTCAAAGACGACAAAAAATATCCCTATCTCTGCATCACGTGGTCAGAAGATTACCCCCGAATTTTCATCACCCGAAAACGTCGCATCGCCAACGCTAAAGATCGCTATTACGGTCCTTACGTGGATACGCGATTGTTGCGATCTACTCTAAAAACTGTCAAACGTATCTTTCCCCTGCGTCAACGTCCCAAACCCCTGTTTAAAGACCGTCCTTGTTTAAATTACGACATCGGACGCTGTCCCGGTGTTTGTCAAGAAAAAATTTCCCCAGAAGACTATCGTAAAATCGTGCAGAAAGTGGCGATGGTGTTCCAAGGACGAACCGGAGAACTTCTCGAAACCTTGACGCAACAAATGAACCACGCCGCCGAACAGTTGGACTTTGAAAAAGCCGCCGCATTGCGCGATCGCATCCTCGGGTTACAATCTCTCGGAGCAGACCAAAAAGTTGCACTTCCCGACGATCGCATTTCCCGAGACGCCGTCGCTGTCAGCATTGGAGAGCGTCACGCCTGTATTCAACTGTTTCAAATTCGGGCCGGAAAACTCGTCGGACGGTTGGGATTTGTTTCGACACCAGGAGAACCCGGTGCGATTTTACAACGGGTATTAGAAGAACACTATCAGGCGATCGAACCCGTCGCCGTTCCCTCCGAAATCCTGGTTCGTCACGAACTCCCCGAAACCGAACTTCTCGAAACCTGGTTGACACAACGACGAGGACGAAAAGTCACCCTTCAAGTGGTTCAACGCCAGCAAAAAGCCGAACTCTTGGCGATGGTGGAACGCAACGCCGCTTACGAACTGGCGAGAATGCAGCGACAAGACAGCCGCAACGCCGAAGCCATGCAGGATTTAGCGGAAATTCTCGATCTTCCCGAACTTCCGCGACGGTTAGAGTGTTACGACATTTCCCACGTTCAGGGTTCCGATGCGGTGGCGTCGCGGGTGGTGTTTCTCGAGGGACTCCCCGCAAAGCAGCATTATCGCCGCTATAAAATCCGCAACCCAGAGGTGACAGCGGGACATTCCGACGATTTCGCGAGTTTGGCGGAGGTGATTCGCCGCCGCTTTCGCAATTACGCCAAACTTCCCTCCCAGGAGATTTCGTCGCAGGAAGATTACCCGGATGTTGTCGTCATCGATGGCGGAAAAGGTCAACTGTCGTCGGTGGTAGAAGCGTTGCGGGAGTTGGGGATTTTAGACGAGATTTGCGTGGTGAGTTTGGCGAAACAGCGAGAGGAAATCTTCGTTCCGGGGGATTCGCAGCCGTTGGAGACGGAGGCGGAACAGCCGGGGGTGCAGTTGTTGCGGCGGTTGCGAGACGAGGCGCATCGGTTTGCGGTGACGTTCCACCGACAGCAGCGAACGGAACGAATGCGGCGATCGCGTCTCGACGAAATTCCGGGGTTGGGGTTTCAACGTCAGAAAGCGTTATTGGCTCATTTTCATGCGATCGAATATTTAATGCAAGCCACGCCGGAACAGTTGGCGGAAGTCCCCGGAATTGGAATTCGCTTAGCGCAACAAATTTACGAGTATTTCCATCCATGAAAACATGGCTTTTTGTGGCGATCGCTCTCGAATTGGCGATCGTCGCGATTTACCTGATAAGTTTAAACGTTGCGGGAACGCCGTATCCTCCTTTCGATATGAACGGGTACATGACGATTCCCTCCTGGTTGCAGGCGATACAACTGTTCGCCATTTCGGTTATCGCCGTGGTGTTGCTGGTGTCGCGGGTGTCGCCGCCACCGTCAAAGGGGTTTTTGGTGGCGATCGCAGTTTTTCTCGGTTACGCGGCGATCGATGAGGTGTTCAAAGTTCATTTGAAACTTCACCGCTATCTTCCTCTCCAGTCTGATGAATGGTTCGGGATTTATATCGGCTTGTTGGTGTCGCTGCTACTGTTGGGTTCGTGGGATTTTTGGCGGTTGTGGCGACAGTTTCCTCGGGAAACTGCCATCGCAGCGGTGGGATTGGGGGTGTTTGTTTTAGGGGGGTTTTTATCGTATTGGGTGTTTCAGCCGTTCGGTTGGCTCGACGCGGAACCGTTTCGGATTGCGTTTGAGGAGTTTTTGGAGTTATTGGGGGAAAATTTGGTAGTGTTTGGGAGTTTGCAGTTTTCGATTAAAAAATTGAATTTTTAAAGTTCGTCACACCAGACACAGAAAACCCGGAGGATTGAACGGTTAGAGCGATCGAATCGCGTCTAGGAGTTCTTGGGGAGAATCGACGGCGAAATCGGGGTCGAACTTTGATAAGGCTTCGCGAGAATTGAATCCCCAACTGACGGCGATCGATTTAATTCCCACGTTTTTCGCCGACTCGATATCGCGGGTTTCGTCGCCGATATAAACGATGCGATCGCGATCGAGGTTTTCTCGGCGTATGGTTTTGCGAAACAGCCGTTCTTTTCCGAAAATGGTCAATCCAGAATAGACGAAATCGAAGTACTGTTCGAGTCCGTTGGCGTTTAAAAATTTGCGAACGTTTTTTTGAGAGTTTGAGGTTAAAATTCCCAGTTGAAACCCGGCGAGCTTTAATTCAATTAAAGAATGTTCTATGTTTTCAATGGGTTTAAGGCGATCGATGCGTTCGCTCAGCAGCCGTTGCGCTCTGAAAATCACCCAAGGAAGCTGAAAATAGGAAATTCCCGATTGCTTCAAAATTTGACGAGAGCTGAGAGTTTTATAATGTTCGACGACTTCAGGACTCGCCTCGGGATAGCCAAAGGTTTGAGCGAGATCGTTGATAATTTCGACGATGGTTTCTAAGGTATCTGCGATCGTTCCGTCAAAGTCAAAAATAACGGACTCGATCGAGGTTCGATCGAGATCGGGAGTGGGGATCGCGGTTTCCATCGAGATCGGGATCGATTGACTGGTCATCGTTTTCGTATCGAATTACACTTTGATTTTAGCGAATCTTGCGATCGCCTTTCTCTCGTATCGCCGACCGTTAAAAAGAATAGCGATCGCAGAAATTTGTAATTGAGATCGAACGCTGAGTATTTTGACCTAGAAGCTTGTCCGAACGAGGAATTCGACTCAGCAAGGCTTTCCTTTAGCCCTGTGGCAGTGGTATTGTAAAAATAAGTTTTTTTTCAAAACGGGCGATGGAGCTCGCCCCAACCGCCTGTAAACCGCCGCAAACGGCAGAGTTTAAGGCTGATGGCTCCTACACTTCCAGGTCGAACTGGAGGGTAGGAGTTAGTTTAACGTGCGTTCCGAACCTCCAGACGACGAAATTCGACTCAACGTCTCAAGGAGAACGGAATGTTAGCCAGTGCTTTGTGGATTCTCGCGATGGGGTTTTTCGGCGGTCAAATCGCCCGTCGCCTCGGACTTCCGCCCCTCGTCGGCACCATTATTATCGGAATTCTCGTCGGACCTCAAATCGGAAACGTTCTGAGTCCACAGGTTCTCGCCTCCGCCGACGATTTGCGAACCGTCGCCGTGACCATCGTACTGATGAAAGCGGGATTGGGACTCGATCGCGACAAACTCGCCCGTCAAGGTTCCGTCGCGTTGCGCTTGGGATTTCTCCCCGCCGCCGCTGAAGCCCTCGTCGTCGCCGTCGCCGCCACGCTGCTGTTTGGATTCGACGTTCCCACGGGGCTGATTCTCGGCTGTATCATCGGCGCAGAATCCCCCGCCGTCATCGTTCCGGGGATGTTGCGCCTCAAAAGTCTCGGGTGGGGCGTCGAAAAAGGGATTCCCGACGCGATTTTAACGGGAAGCGCCCTCTCAGATGTCTTGCTGTTGTTGGTGTTCAGCCTGTTACTGGGATTCCTCGAACAACAAACGCAAACCGGGTTGACGCTGGGGGCGATTTCCCTGTCTCCCGTGCAACTTCTCCCCTTACAAGTCCTTCTCAAAATCGTATTAGGCGTGTTTTTCGGCTATCTCGCCGCCCGCTTGTTGGTGTCGCTTCTCGTCAAACAAAATTGGACGCAAACCGCCGTTCAAGATGTCGCGATCGCCGCCTGTCTCGCGTTATTTTTAACCATTGCAGACAAAGCCGTTCCCGTCTATTCCGGCTATTTGGCGGTGATGTCGATGGGGTTTTTCCTCATCGAACTCGACACCCCCTTGGCGAGACGGTTGCGAGGGGGATTCGACGCCCTCTGGACGATCGCCGAAATCGTTTTGTTCGTGTTGTTGGGGGCGACGTTGCAGCTTGAGGTGTTAGAGGCGGTGTTGTTACCGGGGTTGTTGCTGTTAGCGGTAGGGTTACTCGTGGGGCGATCGATCGGTTGGTGGCTGTCTACCCTGGGAAGCGACTGGAATCGCAAAGAACGATTGTTTCTGTTACCGGGAAATATGGCGAAAGCGACCGTTCAAGCCGCGATCGGCGCGATTCCCCTGGCGCGAGGCATTGAAGGGGGCGATGTTATCCTAGCCTTAGCCGCCCTCTCGATTTTGGTAACGGCTCCCGTGGGGGCTTGGGCGACGCAAACCTTTGCGCCGACGCTGTTAGAACGAGGAACCGTCGATCCCACAAAAGTCGCCACCATCGGACGCCCGGTGTTTTTAGCAGCGATCGATACCTCGGAAATGGCACCTCGGGTCTTGGCGAAAGCGGCGGATTTAGCCCGTCGCAGCGACGGCGAAGTGCTAGTGTTGCACGTGAGCGATCGCCCCGAAGAAGAAGACTTACACTATTTGCGATCGCAGATTCGACGACTCCTGGCTGACATTCGCCACGACTTCCTCGTCTTACCCGGCGTCATTCCCGAAACTATCACCACTGTCGCGCGATCGCGCCGCGTCACCGATATCGTCATCGCAAAACAGGGACATCACGCCTGGGAAACGGTTTTAGTCGGTTCCGTCTCGCAAACCGTGTTAGAAACCAGTGCGGTTCCCGTGGTACTCGTCAACGGCGAAACCGACTAATTGTCTCTTGCAATTTCAACGACGGCGGGAAAACCAGCCAAAAAGGTTGATATCTCCCTGCATTTTCTCGAATTCCTGACGGTGGCGTTCGGCGGTTTCGTAGTACCACTGACAATACGCCTCGAAATCCCGCCGATATCCAACTTCTCGATGAAACTCGCGGGTGACATGGTGCGTCTCGATGCGATCGTCGAGTTGCGGTGGGGGAACGAAGACAATGCGGTTAATTCCGTCAGACATAGGAGTTCTCAGTATTTCAGAAAACAGGGCGATCCCTTTTAAGCGATTGTAAGCAATCGATCGGTCTCGTCAATTCCAAGCCGTTGTCCGCCGCGTCCTCTTCCAAATCCCCGATAATAAAGAAAACGCAACCGTAACAAAACGTAAAGCATGGCAAGAGACTTACGGGGATTCCTCAACCTACTCGAAGAACGCGGACAACTGCGCCGCATCGACGCTTTAGTCGATTCTGACTTAGAAATCGCCGAAATTTCCAACCGGATGTTGCAAGCCGGAGGCCCCGCCCTCCTGTTCGAGAACGTTAAAGGCGCAGACTTTCCCGTCGCCGTGAACCTGTTGGGAACCGAACAGCGGGTGTGCTGGGCGATGAACATGGAAAAACCCCAGGAACTCGAAGAACTCGGCAAAAAACTGGGGATGTTACAACAACCCAAACCCCCGAAAAAGATATCTCAAGCCATCGAATTCGGAAAACTCCTCTTCGACGTGGTGAAAGCCAAGCCGGGGCGAGATTTCTTTCCCCCCTGTCAACAAGTCGTCGTGGAAGGGGACGACCTCGATCTCAACAAAATCCCCATGATTCGCCCCTATTGCGGCGATGCAGGGAAAATTATCACCTTGGGATTGGTCATTACCAAAGACTGCGAAACCGGAACCCCCAACGTGGGCGTGTATCGGTTGCAGTTGCAATCGAACAATACCATGACGGTACATTGGCTCTCAGTTCGCGGCGGGGCGCGACATCTGCGGAAAGCCGCCGAACGGGGTCGAAAACTAGAAATTGCGATCGCCCTCGGCGTCGATCCCTTGATTCTCATGGCGGCGGCGACGCCGATTCCCGTAGACTTATCAGAATGGCTGTTCGCCGGACTTTACGGCGGTTCCGGGGTTCCCCTGACGAAATGCAAAACCCTGGATTTAGAAGTTCCCGCCGCATCTGAATTCGTCCTCGAAGGAACGATTACCCCCGGCGAAATGCTTCCCGACGGACCCTTTGGCGACCACATGGGCTATTACGGCGGTGTAGAAGACTCGCCCCTGATTCGCTTCCACTGCATGACGCACCGCAAAGATCCCGTCTATCTCACCACCTTTAGCGGTCGTCCGCCGAAAGAAGAAGCCATGATGGCGATCGCCCTCAACCGCATTTACACGCCGATTTTACGGCAGCAGGTGTCCGAAATCGTAGATTTCTTCCTACCGATGGACGCCCTGAGTTACAAAGCGGCGATTATCTCCATCGACAAAGCCTATCCCGGTCAAGCCCGCCGCGCCGCCTTAGCCTTTTGGAGTGCCTTACCGCAGTTTACCTATACGAAATTCGTCATCGTCGTAGACAAAGATATTAACATCCGCGATCCCCGTCAGGTCGTGTGGGCGATTTCCTCAAAAGTCGATCCCAGTCGCGATGTCTTTATCCTCCCAAACACCCCTTTCGACACCTTAGATTTCGCCAGCGAAAAACTGGGGTTGGGCGGACGCATGGGAATCGACGCCACGACGAAAGTTCCCCCCGAAACCGAACACGAATGGGGAGAACCGTTAGAATCCGATCCCGACGTCGCGAAAATGGTCGATAGCCGCTGGGCGGAATACGGCTTAGCCGATCTCGATTTAAGCGATGTCGATCCCAACAAGTTCGGTTACGAAGTCAATTAACCCGAACCGTAGGGTGCTGTGACGCGGGCGCCAAAATGCCGCCCCCCACCGTAAAATGACATTCCCGCGTCACGCACCGCCCCCACCGGGAAGTGATGAGATAATGAAGAGATGGAGAAAGGAACCGTAGGGTGCCGTGACGCGGGCGCAAAAATGCCGCCCTCCACCGTAAAATGACATTCCCGCGTCACGCACCGCCTGTTTACCAATGCGGTTCGCCAAATAACACCATCGAACAATTGAGTTGCTTGAGGAGTTTTTCGGCGACGTCGCTCACCGCCAATCCCCCCGCCGTTCGGCGACGACGGGAACACAAGACCACCATTTCCGTCGATCGCGCCGCTTCGACGATCGCCTGAGCGATATCGTCGTGAACGATGGACTTCATCTCCGCTTTCACCTGGACTTCAGTTTGAGAAAACACCGCCATCAGCGACGACTCGAAAGCCTCGATTTGTTCGGGAGTCGTGAGGCGATCGCACACGTGCAGCAACGTCAACTCCGCATCGTTGGAAGCGGCGAACAACTGGGCGAACCGCATCGCCTCCACCACTTGCGGGGCGAGACTTTTCACCGGAACGAGAATGCGATGGATGTTTAACGGATCGTCTAACAAACGCATCACTCCCACCGGACAGTGAGACGACCAAAACACGCTATCGATGACGTTTCCGAACAACCGCGCCCGAATCCCGATGTTTTCGTTCCACCCCATGACGATCGCGCTGGCGTTCTGTTCGCGGGCGGTTCGACTGATCCCGTGAGCGACGTCGCTATCGATGCGGATGCGGGGGGTCGCCTCGACCTCGAACTCTTGACTGACATCTAACGCCCGTTGCAACAGCCGTTCTCCCCGCGCGATCGCCGCATCTAACTCCGGTTCGTCCATGTGGGCGTGGGCCGGCGCAATCGACAGCGGCACGATCGATCCCCCCCGTTGACGGGCGATAATCGCCGCCATTTCGATCAAATAGCGTTCGGTGAGGGGATTCGCCACCGGAACCAACACCGTAAACGGCTTTTCCGACTGGAAAAACGGAATCGAGGGGGAGGTTTCCGGTTCCGGCGGTTTCGCTGTAGCAGGAGACAGGGGAAGTTTCCGGGCGAAGTGGGACGTCGCCACCGGCCCCACCACCGACGTCACCAGCATCAACACCACGACGCTGTTAAACACCGACTCGGGCAACAATCCCGCCTGATTCCCGGCTAAGGCCAAGGCCGCCGCCAACGTCGCCGCCACCTGGGGAATCGACAGCGACCACATGGTCATCGTCGCCGGCCAACTGTACCGATAGAGCAGTTTCGACGCCATTGCCGCGAGAAACTTACTCACCAGCAGCGTCGCCACGATCGCCACCATCAAACCGAAATTGCTGGTAAAGCTTTCGAGAAACGCCGAAACATCCAGCAGTAACCCCATTCCCACGAAGAAAAACGGGATAAACAGGGTACTACCGACGAATTCCACTTTGTCTTCTACCGGCCCCCGTCCGACCACATCGTTGACGGCCAAACCCGCTAAAAACGCCCCGACGATTTTATCGACGTTAATCAGTTGAGATCCCACCGCCGCCACGAACACCGCCAACAACACGAACAAAAACTGGTTGCTTTCCTCGTTTCCGGTGCGGCGGAAGTATTCTTTCCCCGCCCAGTCCAAGCCGACCAGTACCGCAACGGCGTACAGTCCCAAGGCGACCAATTGCACCACCAAACTGGTGGCCGAAAACTCCCCGGCGTGAATCGAGACGCAAATCGCCAAAACGAGTAAGGCAGCAATGTCGGTGAAAATCGTCGCACCGATCGTCACGGTAATGGCTTCGTTGCCACCGACCCCCAATCGGGTTACGATCGGATAGCCTAGCAGGGTATGAGAAGCCATTAAAGACCCGATGAGAATCGCAGCGTTCGGGCCGAAACCGAAGATCGTCGCCACGGCCGTACCCATCAACAGGGGAACGGCAAAGGTGGCGAGGCCGAACCCGAGCGATCGATCCTTTTTCTTACGAAATTCCGCCAGATCGATTTCTAAACCGGCCACGAACATCAGATAAATCTTACCGATGTCCGTAAACAGCATCATAGAGTCTGCTTCGGGATCGAGAAATCCCAACCCGTCGGGTCCGAGAACCACCCCGGCCGCGATCAATCCCACGAGTCCTGGGAGGCGCAATCGCTCGAACAAGGGGGGTACCGTCAGCACGACTAACAGCAAAATCGTAAAGGGAACGATCGGCGTGTCTGGAAGCAGTTGTTGCAGGTGTTCCATAAATTTCGAGCGCGTAATGGAGAAGCCAAGTCGGACGATCGCGCCATTTGCCTTTCGGTCGATCGCTTCGTTCAGTTTTTTTTATTCTTGTAATTTAAATCTTTAAATCACAAGTTTAGCTAATAGCTTATACTGTAAAATAGCATATTTTTTTGTATACAAAAACACGCGATCAAAATGCCTGATATCGTAGACATTGCCGTAGGTGCGGGGTCGTTTGAAACCCTCGTCACCGCTGTTAAAACCGCCGACTTAGTGGACGTGCTGAAAAGTCCCGGCCCTTTTACCGTCTTCGCTCCCACCGACGACGCCTTTGCCAAACTCCCCCCCGGAACGATTCAAACCCTCGTTCAAAATCCTCCGCAATTGGCACGAATCCTTAAATATCACGTCGTTGCCGGGAAGTATACTCGTACCGATCTCGAAAACGTTTCCTCCCTCGATTCCGTCGAAGGTGCGCCCATTTCTATCGACTGTTCGGACAGCTTTGAAGTAAAAAACGCAACCGTTGTCAGCGCCGATATCGAAGCCGATAACGGCGTGATTCACGTCATCGACAACGTAATTTTGATGGGATAGTCGGATCGGTTCCCATCTCCCTTAAAATGAGAGGGGTGTCCGTCAGCTTCGGAGGTTCATGTCCGCACCGATCGCGCAACCGACATCCCTCGAGTTTGCCCTCAAACAACATTTCGGCTACGATCGCTTTCGCCCCGGCCAGCAACAGATCGTCGAAACCGCCCTTCAAAACCGCGATCTGCTGGTGATTATGCCCACCGGCGGCGGAAAATCCCTCTGTTACCAACTCCCGGCGTTGCTGCGTCCCGGCGTAACGGTGGTGGTATCGCCGCTGATCGCCCTCATGCAAGACCAAGTTCAAGCCTTGCAAAACAACGGCATCGGGGCGACCTTTCTCAACAGTACCGTCAGCGGCATCGAAATTCGCGATCGCGCCCGATCGGTTCTCAGCGGAGACGTCAAACTTCTCTACGTTGCCCCCGAACGGCTGTTGAGCGATAATTTCCTGCAATTTCTCGAGACTGCGCGATCGCAAATCGGACTGGCTGGATTCGCCATCGACGAAGCCCACTGCGTCTCGGAATGGGGTCACGACTTCCGCCCGGAATACCGCCAACTCTCCCAACTGCGACACCGCTACCCGGACGTTCCCGTAATGGCGTTAACCGCCACCGCCACCGATCGCGTCCGTCAAGACATCATGCAACAACTGGCGTTGAACCAACCCCACATCCACGTCGCCAGTTTCCACCGCCCCAACCTCTACTACGAAGTTCGCCCCAAAACCCGCAACACCTACTCGGAAATTCTGCAAGTCGTCCGACAGGGAGGTTCGGGAATCGTCTACTGTCTCAGTCGCCGCCAAGTGGACAAACTGGCGTCTCAACTCCAAGACGACGGGATTGCTGCCTTACCTTACCACGCCGGAATGAGCGATCGCGATCGCGCGGAAAACCAAACCCGTTTCATCCGCGACGACGTGCAAGTTATCGTCGCCACGATCGCCTTTGGAATGGGAATCGACAAACCCGACGTTCGCTTCGTCATCCACCACGATCTCCCCAAAACCCTCGAAAGTTACTATCAAGAAACTGGACGGGCGGGACGGGACGGCGAACCCTCTCGCTGTATCCTATTTTTTAGTTACGGCGACGTGGGAAAAGTCGAGTGGATTATTCACCAAAAACCCGACGCCCAAGAACAGCGCATCGCCAAACAACAATTGCGCCAAGTCATCGATTACGCCGAAAGTACCGAATGTCGCAAAGCCATTCAACTGCGATATTTCGGCGAAGAACTCGATCGCCAATGCCAACAGTGCGATAACTGTCGCCAGCCCAAACCCGTCGAAGACTGGACGATCGAGGCGATGAAATTCCTCTCTTGCGTCGCCCGCTGTCGCGAACGGTTCGGCGTTACTCACATCATCGACGTGTTGCGCGGTTCCCGCAAACCCAAACTTCAGAAATACGGACACCACCAACTTTCGACTTATGGAATCGGCAAAGATCGCACCGCCGAAGAATGGAAATTACTGGCGCGATCGCTCAAACAACGGGGATTTGTGGACGAAACCGACGACGGTTATCCAGTGTTGAAACTCAATCCCCTCAGTTGGGAAATTATGCGGCGACAGCGCAAAGTCGAAATCGCCGTTCCGCGCAAAGTCTCGGTGACGGAAACCGACAACCGCAGTCAAGGGGCGATCGATGCAGAAATGCTGTTGTTCGAGTTGCGATCGCTTCGCAAACAAATCGCCGACGAGCGATCGGTTGCACCTTACACCATTTTTGCAGATTCCACGTTGCAACTGATGGCGCGACAGCAGCCCCAAACCTTGAAGGCTTTTTCAAGACTCTCTGGTGTCGGGAAATACAAACTCGAAGAATATGGCGATCGCTTTGTGGGTCTCATTCGCGAATACTTGCGAAAACAGAGTTCGGTGTCGATGCGATCGTCCGTCAAAGCTTCGGCGACATCTTATCACCAATATTCCGATACCCGCAGCCATACTCTAGCCCTGTTTCAACAAGGAATGGCGTTAGAAGACATTGCCTTAGAGCGCAATCTTTCCCCAAAAACCGTTCTTTCCCATCTCGAAGTTTTAATTCGCACTGGAGAAGACATCGATCTCGATCGCCTCGTTTCTCCAGAACGTCAACAAGTCATTCGCAGTGCCGTTCGCACCTTAAATTCTGAAACACTCAAGCCAATTTACGAATATTTAGGTGGCGGAGAATACAGTTACGAAGAAATTCGCCTCGTGAAAGCTAAAATGGATGTTTTAAATGAATAAAACAAGGCTAAATATTCAGCCCAAAAAATAAATTCAAAAAAAATATGGTACGTGCAATTCCCGCCAGTCAAGTGACACTTCGCACGCTGAAACAAAAATTTGCACTTCAGCAAACGTCAGATCCAGAATTTTTTCCCGAATGGTTAGAAACTCACCCAAATCTAATCGAACTCGAACAGCAGTATCTCGATCGCGTCAAGGACAACTTTTTAGCGTTAAGGGAAGATCCGCCGAGGCTGGAAAACAGCATCAAAATGGTAGTCCTCGCCCCCTTACTCGATTTAGCCGGATTTTATCGCAAGCCGTTTCGCCTCGAAACCGAACCGAGTATCACCTTGGAAATGGAAGACGAAGGAACGGTTGTTCGAGGACGAATTGACGTTTTAGTGCAAAAAAACCGCCTGTGGTTGCTGGTTATCGAATCCAAACGCAGCGATTTTTCCGTCACTCGCGCCGTTCCCCAAGCACTCGCCTATATGCTGTCAAATCCTCACGGAAATCGCCCTAGCTTCGGCGCGATCGTCAACGGAAACGAATTTTTGTTTCTCAAAGCCCTTCGCCAACCCGTGGCGCAATACGCCAACTCGCGACTGTTTTCGCTAGTGAACCCCGGAAACGAACTCTATGCCGTATTGCAAATCCTAAAGCAGTTGGGACGCGCCGTCGTGACGACAGAAAACAACTAGATCGGCAAACAAACCGGTAACGCAACGAAAACCGAATCTCGTATTACCCTTAAAACAAAGAAGATCTAAAGGGAAATCGATGCAGGTTACAGTTTGGCCGGGTAAACCCTATCCGTTGGGCGCACATTGGGACGGTCATGGGACAAACTTTGCCATTTACAGCGAAAACGCCACCCAAGTCGAACTCTGCTTGTTCGATCGCGACGGTCTCGAAACCCGCGTTCCGTTAACAGAAATTGAGAGTTACGTTTGGCACGGCTACTTACCAGAAATCGAACCGGGTCAACGCTACGGATTCCGAGTTCACGGGCCTTTCGACCCCGAACGGGGATATCGGTTCGATCCCAACAAACTCCTCATCGATCCCTACGCCAAAGCCCTCGATGGCGAAATTCAGTACGACGAGGCAATTTTCAGCTATCTCTTGGACGACCCCAACGAAGATCTATCGTTTTGCGATCGCGACGATACCGAGTTCGTCCCCAAAGCGATCGTTGTAGACGAGTCCTTCGACTGGGACGGCGATCGCCTCCTCGACATTCCCGAACACGAAACCGTCATCTACGAGATGCACGTCAAAGGCTTTACCAAAAAAAGTGGGTTTAAAGCCCCGTCCTTCTAGGACGGTTAACTTATGTTAAAAACAAGGTTATCCAAAATAAAGTCCAGTAAAATAAAACCATGATAGTAAGAGAAGCCAAGTTGTTGAATGGGTCTAAGGCACAATATAAAGCCTTAGATGAAGCCATAAGAACTGCTCAGTTTATCAGAAACAAAGCAGTAAGGTTATGGCGAGATGAGTCTAAAGTAGATAAGGCTCGTCTCTCTCTGCTATGCAAAGAATTGGCGCGTGAGTTTCCTTTTGCCAAAAAGTTAAACTCAATGGCACGTCAGGCATCATCAGAGAGAGCTTGGAATTCTATCTCTAGCTTCTATCGTCGCTGTAGAGAAGGAGCCAAACAGAAAGGTTATCCTCAGTTTAAAAAGCATTCTCGTTCAGTTGAGTATAAAACTTCAGGCTGGAAACTTTCAGAGGACTGTTTAGCTATTAATTTCACCGATGGCTTTAAGGCGGGTAAGTTTTCTGTGTTTTGCGATCGTGAGACCAGAGAGGACTTGTTCAGACTCAAAATTAATCGGGTGAGAGTGATTAGGCGAGCTGATGGTTATTATGCTCAATTCTGTTTTGATGCCACTCGAAAAGAAATAGGAAACTATACCGGAAATGCGATCGGCATTGACTTAGGCTTAAAGTATTTCTACAAAGACCAAAACGACAATGCGACAACCTATCCCAAGTATTTGAGACGGGCTGAAAAACGAATTAAGAAACTACAGCGACGGCTATCCAGAAAGTTTGTTAAGGGTAAAAAGCCTCAATCAAACAACTACCAAAAAGCTAGGATTAGACTGGGCAAGGCTCATTTGAAGGTTCAACGCCAACGTAAAGACTGGGCAGTTAAGTTAGCTCGGTGCGTAGTAGCATCTAACGATGTTGTGGTATACGAAGACCTGAAGATACAAAACCTGGTCAAGAATCATCATTTGGCAAAGTCTATTTCTGACGCTTCGTGGTATCAATTCACTCAATGGCTAGACTATTTTGGGAAAGTTTGGGATAAAACAGTGATAGCTGTTGCACCGAATTATACATCTCAAGATTGTTTTAACTGTGGTCATCGAGTGAAGAAATCACTCAGTACTAGAACTCATCAATGTCCTCAATGCAAGATAGAAATTTGTCGTGATACGAATGCGGCATTAAATATCTTGAAGAAAGGGATGAACGTTCTAGGTATTGAGTGGAATCACAGTACCCAAGGGCATTGGGAAACTGCTGGGGAACCAGGAACGCTTGAGGAGACTACCACCCCTGCTGTCGATAGGCAACTTGAAACAGTAAGTGGTGTCGATGAATCAAGAATCACTTTGTGAGAATCCCCGTGCGTTCACGCCGGGGAGTATGTCAAACAGGAGATTCGTCGGTGTCGGTCTCCGCGCGATCGATCCTGTTGTTGCAACGGGAGTGAAACGCTGCTGCAACTGCCATTTGGGACATGAGGACGAGGCGATCGCCCTGAAGATTTTACATGACGTCTTGCCAGCGGCGAACTTGTTGTAACAGTCGTGCCACTTCGATCGCCTCCCAGATTTCGCCCTCTTCGACGAGTACGTCTAAGGCGGTTTCTAAGGTCGCGATCGCCTCTTCAAACTGCTGAAGCCGAGCTAAGGCTCTTCCCAACCCCTTCAACGCTCGAACGTAATCTTCGTTGACCTCGAGGGCGCGTTCGTAGAGCGATACGGCTTCTTCTAAACGGCCTTGACTGGCGCGGAGATCGCCCAACGCGTTGTAGGCTAGAGCGTGGTCTTCGTTGAGGCGGATCGCTTCTTGGTATTCTTCGGCCGCTTCTTCGTAGCGATATTGGGCAAACAGCGCGTTCCCGAGTTTATAGCGAACGAGGGAGTCTTGAGGGTAGCGATCGCGCAGTTCGCGGAAAATGACTTCAGCGGCTTCGTAGTCGCGATCGCGAAACAAGTCGTTTCCTTCGCGAAACAGTTCCCGGCGATCGAGGTTTTCCGCTTGCTGACTCGGAGGGAAGGGCAGAGAATCCACCATCTGCGCGATCGCCATCTGCGGTGTCAACGTGGCGAGGGCGACAACCCCTCCCAACAGGGTCGATCGAACGGCGTTAAACTGACGGTACGACGTATTCAAAGTCAGGCGATCGAAAAACGACACGAGGCGACACCCTCTCCCAATCTAAAACGTTTAAAAAAACCATAACAGAAACTCGAGCTTCTACGATCGCCTGACTTTGCAGCCATGTTACCCACCGACTTACTCAGCTACCGACACACCGGCGAAACCCTCACTCCCAAACGCCTTCCCCTCGACGATCGCCATTTACAACTGGCGCAGGCGGCGATCGATCTTTTTCAACGCTGCCTCAACGATACCCAAGGAGAACTCACGCGCCGCCTGAAAGAGTGGGAAGGCGACAGTCCCGATTATCGCCTGCGACGGGGGCTGGCGCACCTTCTCAAAAGCAAATGTTGCACCTTCGAGATCGTCAGTCCCCTCGATCCTCCCCAACTGCGACAGCGGGTATTTGCCCTTTCAGCACAAACTGTCCCCAGTCGCCAGTCTGCCGTCACCACCCTCGATCGCCTCGCCACAGAACTCAGCCGCGAACTCGAATCTGACGTCACCCTCGAGGCTATTCGGCGGGGACTCTACGCCGACTTACAAGAAAACCGCATCCTCACCGAATTCGATCCCTTCACCCCCGAAAACCTCCTGCACTATTACAACCTCTCGCAAGTTCAGGGGATTTTCTACCGCGCCAGCGACGTGATTATTAATGCCCATCGCAACGTCCCCGGTCAGTATAAGTTGCTCTTTCGTTACCTCAAACTCTTCAGTTTGATGTTTTACATCGAAGGAGACGCCGACTGCGGCTTTACCATCACCATCGACGGCCCGACGAGTTTGTTCAAACCCAGTACCCGCTACGGCTTAGCCATTGCCAAACTGATTCCGGCGTTACTCCACGTCACTCGTTGGAGTCTCAAAGCCACCTTACACACCCGCAATCCCCAAACAAAAACGACCCGCATCGGTCGCTTCACGTTAAATTCCGATTGTGGTCTCGTCAGTCACTATCCAGCGGGCAAACCTTACGATTCGATGCTCGAACAGTCCTTCGCCGAACGCTGGGAAACCTTAGATACCCCTTGGCAGCTCGAACGGGAAGTGGATTTAATTCCCATTCCCGGCAGCGTCATGGTTCCCGACTTCCGCCTCGTCCATCCAGACGGACGGGATGTCTTGCTCGAAATTGTCGGGTACTGGCGACCGGAGTATTTAAAAAAGAAATTTTCGCAAGTACGACAAGCGCTCGATCGCCGCTTAGTTTTAGCTGTGTCGGAGCGGTTGAACCTCGAAAAAGCTGGGGTTCGCATCGACGACATTCCGGTGAAAGTGGTTTGGTTCAAAGAAAAACTGCAACCCCAAGCCGTTCTCGCCGCCCTCGACGACAGTTAGACGCGCAGTTTGCGAATCATCTCTCGCAATACGTCGGTTTTCGTTTTACCCCGCTGGATACAGTAATGTTCTAACCGTTCGAGTTCGCCCGTCGGCAGGCGGATGGTTAGAACTTTATCAGAAGGGGGTTTCGTTCGAGCCATAGGGAACGATCGATCGGTTTCGTGTATTGAACGGGCTAAGATAAACCGATACTTCGATCCGGCCTCACGTCGAGTCTGTATGGGGCTGCCGGCTCCTAGCGTCTCGTCCTGACGGAGCAGTTCGGCGTGTTGAGTTCTACACAACCGTCGAGAACGAGCGGCGACGTGCGCGCACCCAAGGGACAAGTCGTCGTTTCGAGAAGGATACAAAAGTTCGGTTTTCTCGATAATCCTAGGCTCGAGGCACTCGAGCCTATAGTACATTGTACTTATAATCGTTCGTTTGCAAACGTTTTCGCCAAAAAAATCTATAAAACGGGGAACAGTCACCAGTCACCAGTGAAGACAGCAAACAGATAACTGTTTCTCCCCCCTCTCCCCTTCTCCCCCTCTCCCCCTCTCCCCCTCTCCCTTTCTCATCTTCTCCCCATCGCTGCTAAGCTAGAAGGGATAGCTACTTTACACGAATCGGGCAATGAGCGACCAGAATCCTTACGAACAACTTGGCGTTACAGAAGGTGCCTCGTTCGAGGAAATTCAAGCTGCTCGCGATCGTCAAATCGAACAACACAACAACGACCGCAAACAGATCGAACAGATTGAAATTGCCTACGATGCCGTTTTGATGGATCGGCTGCGGTTGCGCCAACAAGGTAAAATCAAAGTCCCCGAGGGGATTCGTTTTCCCGAGCGATCGATGCCGGCGCCGCCTCAAACTGCCACACCCACAGCATCGAATCGAATGCCCGACTGGTTGCAAAGTTCCATCGACACTCCCAGTCAAAGCGACATTCTCTGGCCGGCAGGCGTGTTCGTCCTGTTGAGCGTTCTCAGTGCGGTCAGCGCGGAATACGCCCCCATCGCCCTCGCGTTCGGGGCAGGTGCGAGCTTGTATTTTCTCAACCGTAAAGAGAAACGATTCGGACGGGCGATCTTATTTACGTTAGTCGCGACGATCGTGGGAATTCTTATCGGCGGACAGTTGGCGGCATGGCTCGGCGCGCAGGTGGCTGCTGAAACTTTTGCCGCTTGGGTGACGTTCTTCTTGTTGTGGTTGGTGTCGAGCTTTTTGCGGTAAGACTCGTTTTCCGACTCGAGTTAACTGACGACTTGGGTTGCCCGTTCGACGACGAGATCGACGGCTTCGGTTAAGTCTTCGACGATGCGATCGGGGCGATAGGGGTTCAGTCGTTGTCGATCGCGGATGCCTGAGAGGACGCCGATAAATTTAACGCTGTAGGTACGGGCGGCGATCGCGTCGGCTTCGGTATCGCCCACCATCCACTGTTCGCCCGCTGGGGGAAGCTCCATCAACGCCTGTCGCATCAAGCGGGGTTTATCTTGGGTGTCGAGGCTTTTGGCTTCGTCGTTGCCGATGCAGTAGCGACGATGGGGGGGAAAGAAGCGATCGAGTCCGCACCGATAGAGGGCTTCTTCGAGTTCTCTCTGGCGGCGCATCGTCATCAGGACGAGATCGAGTCCCGATCGCTGCGCCCGTTCTAAGGCGTCGATCGCGCCGGGAATCAGGCGATCGTGGTGGAGATAGGGGGAACTGTGAACGGTTTGGCTGCGAAGTCGGGCGAACTGTCGGGCGCGATCGCGGTCGAGTCCAGAAATGACACCGATTTCGCGTTCGGGAACGCACGATCGCTTCAACTGCCAAAATTCGGATTTCGAGAGGCGTTTGACGGGGCGATCGCGGGGGCGCAACTGTTCGAGACAGTCTTGGTACACGCAATAATACCGATCGGACACGTCGACGATCGGCCCGTCGAAATCGGTGATGAGTCTGAGCATGGGGGGCGTGGAGTCGTGAGGTTTGCAGCTCTGGGTTAAGTTTTATCACATTTGGCTCGTGACGCTCGGTAAGAGCCGGACACTGTAGCGATCGCCGTTTGGTAGTGCCGTACTCTAATGATGCTGGTTAGTCACAATCCCTTTCGTGGTAAGGATTCAAAAACCACGGTAGCATTACTCCTCATCACAACCAGAGTCCCTGATAGTTATGATGCCAGCGATTCGTAATATTACTTAGAGTCTTTAAAGATGGCGCTACATTCTGTATCATCCTTATACAAATTACCATGAGTGAAATGGCGAAAAAGGGCAGCTTCGACAGAAATTGTTGTAGATCTTCATAAAATTTACTTATCTACTTAATCTCAACAAATTCTGTTAGATCGCAGGCTAAATTTCGGCAATATCGAGCGATCGGGACTCCAGCATCATTCAAACGCAACAAAACTGCAATTTAGACCTTTCTTTTTCCGGTTGAAATTTTTGACATCGTTTAGACTGACTAAATAGCGTTTGCAAGCAAACGCCCCTCTCCGAGTCAGGTCAGGGACTCTGTCGATTTTTTCCAAAAGCTCATGGCGCGTTTGACTTTAAGAAAAATTACAAGTAAACCCGAGGTGCGATCGCTGCTCGATCGCCTAGCTGAAACGTTACCCCAACCGTTTCAAATTGTCGATACTTACCAAAATATCTTACTCGAAACGGGTAAAACCATATCTCCCATTCGACATAATATTGAAATCTCGGATACCGTCTTAGGATGGGTTTTCGGGGATGATAACAGTCGTATTGTCGCCGATCTCTTAGTGTTTTCACTTCAACGAGAACTTGAAAAAAAATCACTAGCTCGCGAACTTTTAGAACGATATCAAGAACTCGACCTGTTTTATGAAATAGCCACGAAAATTACAGCAAGCCTCGACCTCAAAACCATTGCCAAGCTCGTCTTACAAGAAATTCAAGCCTCGATGCCTTTAACGAGTGGCTCGATTTGGCTGCTCGATAGCGCTTTACCCCACTCCCGCGAACCCGACGGTGCCACTGAAAGTCTGGACGAGGCTCGCCACCTCCACCTGCTCTTCCAAAGTGGCACGATCCTGCCCTGGGGAAACTCCCTCGCACTCGACGAGAGCATTCTCGGCGACATCGTCCGTCAAAGACGCAGTGAAATCGTCAACGATGTAATCCTCGATCCCAGAGCCAAAGCGGGCGATCGCCAACTGGGGTCTCTGCTCTGCGTTCCCCTCGTAGTGCGCGAAAGTATCACGCACTGCTACCGCGAACGCACCATCGGCGTTCTAGCCGTCTCCCACTACCCCGCCCTGACCTATAGCGCCGAACATCTCAAACTGCTGACCCTGTTCGCCGTCCAAACCGCGATCGCCATCGAAAAAGCCCTGCTCTACAATCGCAGCTGCGACGCCGCCGATCGCGCCCAACAGCAAGCCCAACAACTTCAAGCAGCGCTCCAAGAACTCCAACAAGCCCAAACTCACCTCGTCCAGAGCGAAAAAATGTCGAGTTTGGGGCAGATGGTGGCTGGCGTCGCCCACGAAATTAACAACCCCGTCAACTTCATCAACGGCAACCTCAGTCACGCCTGCGATTACATCCAAGACCTCCTCGGCCTCATCCTCCTCTATCGCCAACGCTACCCCAACGCCGACGAAGACATCGAAGACTTTCTCGACGAAATCGACCTCGATTTTCTCAACCACGACCTGCCCAAACTGCTGTCTTCGATGCAAGTGGGTATCGATCGCATTCGCGCGATCGTTCAGTCCTTAAGAAACTTCTCCCGCATCGATCGCGACAGTACCCAACCCACCGACCTGCACGAAGGTCTCGACAGTACCCTCCTCATCCTCAACCACCGCATTAAAGCCAAAGGCGGCCGTCCCGAAGTCAAAATCGAGCGACATTACGGCGATCTGCCCCTCGTCGATTGCTTTGCCGGACAGCTCAACCAAGTCTTCGTCAACATTATCGCCAACGCCATCGACGCAATGGAAGAAGCGGGAATTCCCCAACCCACGATCTCGCTCGGTACAGAATTTCGCGACGACCGTTGGGCAGTGATTCAGATCGCAGACAACGGCCCGGGCATGGACGAAGATGTAGCCAAACAAATTTACGACCCATTCTTTACCACCAAAGCTCTCGGTAAAGGAACCGGTCTCGGGTTAGCCATCAGCCGTCAAGTCGTCGTCGACAAACACGGCGGGCGGCTCGACTGTCGCTCCCAACCCGGCAAAGGGACGCAGTTCGAGATTTGGCTCCCGCTAGCACCGGAATTCAGAGAAACCTTACCCTCACTAGCAGCTTCCGGCGATCCCGACGAGGTAGAAGCCTCGATCGCGTCGTCGCGATCGGTCGATCCGGCCGCGATCGTGCGCTTTCAAGATCGCAACCCGACGCGTTACCAACACCTCGTCGAGCGCCTCGCTCGCTACAATCCCGAAATTCAGCATTTTTCTCCCGAGCGGATTTACCAAATGCTGATGTCGATGCCGATATTAATCAAGCTCTATCTCGCATCTCTCAAACTCGACGAGCGATCTCAGAGCGATCGCTCCGGTTCCTCTCACGTTGAAGCCGATGTCCGATCTCGCGAACCCTAACCCCCAATTCCGCGACGACCGCGATCGCGAAATCGCCGAACTGCGATCGCGCTTGTCCGCTCTCGAACACTCCTTTCTCAGCCGACAAACTGCCCTCTCGAACGTCATCGCCAACATTCGCGCCACCCTCGACCTCGAGGAAATCTTTCGGACGACGACCCGTGAAGTCCGACAACTCCTCGATGCCGATCGCGTGGGAATCTTTCGCTGGTTTTCCGAAAGCGGCAACCAAGACGGCGAATTCATCGCCGAAGATGTCGCCTCCGGTTACGATTCGGCCTTAGCAGCCCGAGTGCGCGATTACTGTTTCGGTGGAGAGTTCGCCCGAGACTACGTCCGCGGCCGCGTCCAAGCCGTCACCGACATTTACGACGCTGGATTGAGCGACTGCCACGTCGACATTTTGTCGCGGTTTCAAGTACGGGCGAATCTGGTGGTTCCCCTCAATAAAAACGACGAACTCTGGGGCTTGTTGTGCGTCCACCAATGCCGCGCGCCCCGAGCCTGGAGCGAGTCAGACGTGGAGTTCGCCCGTCAAATCGCCCTACATCTCGACGTGGCCATCCAACAAGCCGAAATGCTCGATCGCCTGCGCCAACAAAACCAGCAGCAAATCGAGCGTATCGCCACCAACGTTCCCGGCGTCATTTACCAGTTCCGCCTCGATGCCGACGGGTCGATCTCGTTTCCCTATTTTTCCGCTGGCAACGATGCCTTTGCCGAACTGTCTCCCCGCGACATCGAACGAAGCGCCGCTCACCTCATCGATCGCATCCATCCCGACGATCGCCGACAATTTGACGAGTCCGTGGTGCGATCGGCACGAACCCTCGCCCTCTGGGAGTGGGAAGGACGCATGACCATGCCGTCAGGAGCCGTGCGCTGGATGGAAGCGCGGGCCCGCCCCGAACGACAAGAGGACGGAACCGTCGTCTGGTACGGTTGGTTTAACGACTGCACCGAACAAAAGGCGATCGAAGAAGAACGACAACTGCTGGTGTCTCTCGTCGAAAACAGCTCGGACATTATCGGAGTGGCCGGCTTAAACGGCTTCGCACGCTATGTCAACGCCGCCGGACGCCAGACCTTGGGAATTTCCCCCGACGAGGACGTTACGAGCCGTCGCCTGTCAGAGTTTTTCCCCGCCGAAACGTTTCAATACATCGAGCAGCAGGTGTTGCCCGTCGCCTTTGAAACCGGTCGCTGGCGCGGCGAAGTTCAATTTCGGCACTTTCAAACTGACGAACCGATTCCCGTCGATTACAACCTGTTTACGATTACTCATCCGAAAACCGGTCAGTGTATGGGTTTAGCCACGGCGACGCGGGATATGAGCGAGTACAAACGGGTCGAGCGGGAACTGCAAGCCTCGAAGGAGTTCTTGCAACTGGTCATCGACAGCATTCCTCAACTGGTGGTGTGGAAAAATCGCGACGCCGTGTTTCTCGGCGGCAACCGACGGGTAGCCGACCAGGCCGGGCTCGATTCGGTCGCAGCGCTGATCGGCAAAACCGATCGCGATATGCCCTGGCAGGAGGCGGCTGAGGGATACGTCACCTGCGATCGCCGCGTCATGGACACTAACACGCCCGAATATCACACGATCTCGCTGCTGCCCCAGCCCGATGGAACGGTGCGATATTTGGATACGAACCGCATCCCGTTGCGGGACGAGGCGGGACAGGCCATCGGTGTCGTCGTCACCGCAGAAGACGTAACCGAGCGACAACAGGCAGAAGAGACACTTCAACGGACTCTGGCCGACCTCAGTGCCATTATCGACAACCTCGCCGACGGCCTGCTCGTCACCGATACCGCCGGACGCATTACGCGCTTCAATCCGAAGTTACGCTCGATGTTCGAGGTGGCTGAAGGGAATTTAATCGATCGCACCTGTGCCGAATGCGGGTTGTTGGAAGTGGCAACCCTCGTCGATCGCGTTCAGAAAACTCCCTCGGAACAGGTGTTGACCGCAGAACTTCCCCTCTCGGAAAATCGCACCGGTCAGGCGTTGGCGAAAAACGTTTTTAAAGAGACGTCTGAAGACGATAATTTCTGGAGCGGTTCGGTGATTTTGATTCGAGATGTGACCCTCGAGAAAGAAGTCGATCGCATGAAAACTGACTTTATCTCGACGGTGTCTCACGAGTTGCGAACGCCGCTGACGTCGGTGTTGGGGTTTGCCTCGATCGTACAGGAAAAACTCGAAGAGTCCGTGTTTCCGCTGGTGTTGGAGGGCGATCGCAAGGTTCAAAAACACGTGCGGCGCGTCCGGCAAAATTTAGACATCATTATCTCGGAAGCCGAGCGACTGACCGTGTTGATCAACGACGTGTTGGATATCGCCAAAATGGAAGCCGGGAAGGTGGAGTGGAACATGACGCTCCTCTCTGCTGAAGAGTTGCTCGATCGCGCTTTGGCTGCAACCTCGGCGTTAATCGACGGGAAGAATATCGAGATCCGACGCGAAGTCGAACCGGATTTACCGGAAATCTACGGCGATCGCGATCGATTGATTCAAGTGGTCATCAACTTACTCTCGAATGCCGTGAAGTTTACCGACGAAGGGACGATTACCTGTCGCGTCGAACATCGCGACAATTATCTCTGTCTCAGCGTACAGGATACGGGAATCGGTATCGCCCCTGAAGATATCGATAAAGTGTTTGATAAGTTCAAGCAAGTCGGCGAAACCCTCACCGACAAACCGAAAGGAACGGGGTTGGGGTTGCCTATTTGCCAGCAAATTCTCGAACACCACGGCGGTCGGATTTGGGCAGAAAGTCAGTTCGGCGAAGGTAGCACGTTTTCGTTTACCCTACCGATCGGCGATCCGTCAGAACGCCTGTTGCTTGAAGGCCGGCCGAACATCGACATTGCGCCGTTGATGCAGCAGTTACAGGAACATACGGCGACAGGTGGCCAGACGAACGCGGCGCGATCGCAGAAAACGATTTTGGTGGTGGACGACGACGAACACGTGCGGGAGTTGTTGCGCCAGTCCCTCGAGGCTCAAGGTTATCAGGTGAAGCAGGCCAAAGACGGCGTGGAAGCGATCGCCCAAGTGAAGCGATCGCGCCCCGATCTCATCGTTCTCGACGTGATGATGCCCTATATCGACGGGTTCGACGTGGCGGCGGTGTTGAAGAACGAGCCGCAAACGATGAAGATTCCCATTTTAGTGTTGTCGATTATTGAAGATCGCGAGCGGGGGGTTCGCGTGGGGGTCGATCGCTATTTAACCAAACCCATCGATCGCCAAGGGCTGTTGCGAGAAGTGGGGTCGTTGCTGTCTCAGGGATCGTCGAAGAAAAAGGTGTTGGTGGTCGATCGCGATGCCTCTGCGTTGAAAGTTCTCTCAGAAGTGTTGGCGGCTCAAGGGTATAGCGTCGCCGAAGCCTCGACCGATCTCGAGTGCATTGAAAAGGCTCTTTCGCTCAAACCCGATATTATTGCGATCGATTCTGATTTCTTTCAGCAACACGATATCGTTAAAACATTGCGGTTCGAGAAAGGGTTAGAAAACGTTTTGTTCGTGTTACTCGGCGATCGACAAGAATCTCGTTAAGGGGAGAAGTTTTAATGGAGCGGAAAGTGTTAATTGTTGATGACGAGCCAAATATTCGGATTTTACTCGAACAGGCTTTAGAAGATCTCGAAGATGAAGGGGTCGAGTTGATTACAGCTCAAAACGGCATGGAAGCCTTGGATATCATAGAGAAAGAAAAGCCTCAACTCGTATTTTTGGATGTCATGATGCCGAAAAAGAACGGGTTTGAAGTGTGCCAAACGGTCAAGCAAAACCGAGATCTCAAGGAGGTTTATATTATTATGTTGACGGCAAAAGGGCAGGAATTTGATAAAAATAAAGGCATGGAATCGGGAGCAGATCTGTATATGACAAAACCGTTTCGACCGAAAGAGGTGTTAAAAAAATCCATCGACGTACTGGGTTTAGAGTTAGATTGAAGGGTGGTCGAGTTCGCTGAGGGGTGCATCTCAGTTTTGCAAAAACATGAGAATTGGAGTCTGAAATCCTTATTCTCTCGTATAGATTTACATTGTTGAGATGCACCCGACGATTAAGAAGTATATTGAGGCACAAGGAACGGTTTAATACGGAGCTTAAAAGCTCCGACGCGTTCGTCCCACGCTTAAAAGACGTGGGCTTTGCTCCCTTCCCTATAATCAGAAGGTTGACGTTCTCCCCCGCCTGAAAGGCAGGGGGATTCATCGTTCTATGAGTTTCCATTAGCTGACAGGATCTCTCCAACCAACCAAGAGGGAATCTCTCCCGATGCGTGAATTCGGGTGCGCCCCACCCTACTCAAGCCCAATTTAAGGATGTTTATCGCCGCATTTGTATCACGGTCGGCGACGAAGCCACAATGGGGACAAACATGGGTTCTTGTCGATAAAGACTTATGTACCTTTTTCCCACAACTCGAACAGTTTTGACTCGTGTTGTGGGGCGGTACGGCAATCGCTATTTTCCCGTATTTGTCCGCAAAGTAGTCTAGCCACCGACGAAACAGCGTCCATCCCGCATCACTAATCGATTTCGCTAGATGGCGATTCTTGACTAACCCTGCAACATTTAAGTCTTCGTAGGCCACCAAATCGTTAGATTGGATTAAGCGGAGCGCCACTCTCTTGGCGTTCTCTTCTCGCTGCCGACTTACTCTTAAATGCTTGCGGGCATATCGCTGTCTAGCTTTTTGATAGTTATGAGATTGGGATTTTCCTTTACGGAACTTTTTAGATTTTTGGCGGTTGAGTCGTTTGAGTTGCTTTTCGGCTTTCCGGTCGCCGTTCCGCAGGACGCAGGTTCCTGCGGCTGCGGCGACTTCGTAAAATTGAGGAATCGGCTCGGTATTTCCTTGGCTGTCTGCTAGAAAATACTTTAATCCCACATCGATTCCTACCGTTTTCTGGGAGGGGGTTAAAGGTTTGGATACCGTCAGTCTCGGATCGAGCTTAATGCAGAACTGAACGTAATAGCCATCGGCTCTTTTGAGAATTCTGACTCGCTTAATCTGTTCGGGGTGATAATAATTTAAATCTCTCGAACCGATTAAACGTAAATGTCCGATACCTTTTTTGTCGGTAAAGACAATGTGCTTGCGATCTTCTGACAGCTTCCATCCCGAGATTTTGTACTCGACCGAACGGGTATTTCGCTTGAATCGAGGATAACCCCTCCTACCTTTAACCTTACTTTTACAGTTTTCGTAAAAACGAGTAATGGCTCTCAGGGTTCGCTCGACCGCCGTCTGGCAAGCATGAGAGTTCAGTTCTTCAACTTCTCTTGGTGCGCGTTCCCTAGCGCCGTACGACGGCGCGGGGTCGCACCGCAAACTTAAACTCTTTTCTGAGTCGCGTGTTGTACCGAAATAGCTCAGCTTTCCCCACGCCTCGATTGTCCATCCAGTAACGCAGGACTTTGTTGCGAACGAACTGAGCCGTCCGAATTGCCTCGTCGATGGCTTGAACTTGGTGAGACTTGGGATTAACTTTGTATTCGAGGACAAACACAACTTGATACTCATTAGCGCAGTATCATTTTACCGTAGCTAGGCTGAAGCCGCCACATCTCTCACCCCGCCCTTGAAGGACGGGGCTTGTTGGCGTCCCGGTCAATGACATCCTCCCCGACCCGCTTCGCTGAGGTCGGGGATTCCCAAACCGTTCGGCGGACGAGACGCGAAGCCCCCGTCATAATCTTTGATTTGACGTGGGGTAGCTCACAGCACTTCCCGTCCCAAATAGGGTTGTAATACCTCGGGAACGCGAATCGTGTTGTCCGGTAGCTGGTAGTTTTCCAACACCGCCGCCATCGTGCGACCGATCGCCAATCCCGAACCGTTGAGGGTGTGGGCGTATTGGGTTCCCTTTTTCCCTTTTTCCTTAAAGCGAACGTTACCCCGTCTCGCTTGGAAATCTCCAAAATTCGAGCAACTGGAAATTTCGCGATAGGTTCCCGAGGCGGGCAACCATACCTCTAAGTCGTAGCACTTGTTCGCGCCGAAGCCTAAATCTCCCGTGCAGAGTTCGATGACGCGATAGGGCAGTTTCAACGCCTGTAAAATCGCCTCGGCATCCCGTACCAACGATTGATGTTCGTCTTCCGAGGTTGCTGGGCGCACCACTTTCACCAATTCCACCTTGTTGAACTGGTGCAGTCGAATCAGTCCTCGAGTGTCTTTCCCGTAGCTTCCCGCCTCGCGACGGAAACAGGGAGTATAGGCGCAGTGATAAATCGGTAACTCGTCGGAGGTGAGAATTTCGTCGCGATAGAGGTTGGTGAGGGGAACTTCTGCCGTCGGCGTCAGCCAGAGATCGTCAGAGTCGCATTTGAAGCTTTCTTCGGCGAATTTGGGCAGTTGTCCCGTGGCTTGTAACGAGGCGCTGTTGATGAGGAAGGGAGGGATAACTTCCGTGTATCCGGCGGCGATTTGTCGGTCTAGCATGAAGCTAATCAACGCTCGTTCCAAGGCTGCGCCCGCCCCGAGGAGGGCGACGAAGCGACTTTGGGCGACTTTTACGGCGCGATCGACCGCCAGAATCCCCATCTTTTCAGCGATGTCCCAGTGGGGCAGAATTTTCTCGTTTTGGGGTTTGTGTTCGTCTCCCCAACGGCGAATTTCCACGTTTTCCGTTTCGTCTTTTCCGATTGGCGTGGAATCGCTGGGAAGGTTGGGAAGGTTCAGCAACAGCGTTTCGAGTTGGGCTTTGAGTTCCTTCTCTTGGGGTTCGAGATCGCTCAGTTGGGTTTTAACCTGGTTTCCTTCGGCTTTGAGACTTTGAATCTCTTCGCCTTTGGGATCGCTTCCCGATTTGATTTTTTGCCCGATCGCTTTCCCGATTTCGTTGCTGCGGGCTTGCAGTTGCGATCGCTGCGTTTCTAAGTCCCGTTGTTGGCGATCGAGTTCGACGATCTCCGTAATATCGTAGCCGTCCCCGCGCAGGGCGAGTTTATCTCGGACGGCTTCAGGGTTGTCTCGGATGAGTTTGATGTCTAGCACGATTCGCGAAGAGGTAAGTAAAGTCGTGAACTGCCGATAAAGCGTCGAGGAGCGATCGGTTCGCGGTCGTCCGTTGTCGGTCGCGACACGACGATCCGCCCTCTAAACTATCAGGTTTTGCCCTCCCTCTGCATCTGTGCGATCGCGTGAATTTGTAAAGTTCGCGCGATCGCGCGTCGGAAATGAGAAAGCCCATCGGTATCCTAGTATTACTTACTGCTCGAGAGTTTTTGAAGATACGCCATGAAACAGCTCCTCCAATCGATCGAACTCGGTCAACGCTACCTCCGGGGTATGGGGTTGGCGATATTGGCTGCGATCGCCGTGTTTGCGATCGCCACACCTGCCTCCGCTACGGGGGTTTACGATATGCCCTTCCTGTCTCCGGGCGATCCCACCTGGGTTATCGATGACGGCAACGCCATCAGCCGCATTAACGAAAGCCAACTCAGCAAAGCCTTCGACAAACTTCGCCAAGACACCGAAACCGAAGTGCGCGCCGTGACAATTCGCCATTTAGATTACGGCGAAACCATCGAAAGTTTCACAAACGCCCTCTTCGAGAAATGGTTTCCCACCCCAGAAGCCCAGGCGAATCAAGTATTACTCGCCCTCGACGTGGTGACGAACAACGCCGCGATTCGCGTGGGAGAGGCGGCGGCAGAAACCCTCAACCCAGAAATTGCTGAAAGTGTCGCCCAAGAAACGCTGTTGTATCCACTCATCGAAGGGGACAAATATAACGAGGCGTTCTTGGACGCCAAAGATCGTTTAGTTGCCGTATTGTCCGGCGAACCCGACCCCGGTGCGCCCGATTTAAACAACACCGTTCGAGTCGAAGGAACCTTCGCCACGGCAGAAGAAACCGAAGCCCAAAAAAGCAATTCGACCACCGTTGTTGTCGTGTTGTTGATTGCGGCGACGGTTATTCCGATGGTCACCTATTTCGTTTTATATCAGTAAAAAATTCGATTTTAACGATTTAAAAAATCTGTCAAACCCCAGCTTGTTGACTAACAAACTGGGGTTTTTGCTGCGATAATTTTTTTCGGTTCTCTCCCTAAATTTCTCTCCCAGAGAGAAAGAGGAAGAGGGGTGCATCCCAGTTTTGCAATAAAAACCCCACCCATCCTCCCCTTGCTAAGGGGAGGAGCCGAAGGTGGAGGGGTAATTCTACAAAATTGAGATGTACCCGAGGAAGAGTACATCTCAATAGATGTAAAAACACGAAGCTCTGGGTAGGGTGGACTTCGGCAACGCTGCCGTCCGCGGGTGGACCGGAGTGGAACCCAACAGCCGCTCGGAAAGCGTCAGCGGTACGTAGCACGATCGAGTAGGTCAGCTCGTATCCGATGAATTTACATTTTTGACATTTTTGAGATGCACCCGATTAGACCGCGAGGAAACAATCTTACAGCGTCAGAGATTGCGGGTTGTTTTCGATGAGGTCTGCCAAATCTTTCAAGAACGCCGCCGCGTCTGCACCGTAAATAATGCGGTGGTCGCAGGTAATGTTCACTTGCATTTGACGTTTGACACCCATCATGCCGTCGTCCGTGGCCACAACCTGGGGACGAGAGGCACCGATCGCGAGAATCGATCCTTGTCCGGGGGGTAAAATCGCATCGAAGCGATCGACCCCGAACATTCCCAAATTGGACAGGGTAAAGGTTCCCGTGCTGTACTCTTCCGGTTGCAGTTGTTTCGATCGCGATCGCGCCACGAGATCCTTCCACGACCGAGACAGCGAGTAAATATCCATTTGGTCGGCATCGCGCATCACCGGCGTAATCAAGCCGCCTCCGGGCATGGCCACCGCCACCGCCACGTTAATGTTGCTGTTGTACTGAACGCCCTGTTCGGTGTAGCTGGCGTAAAGTAACGGGTGTTTCTGCAACGTCACCGCCACGGCTTTCGCCAGTAGCCCCGTCATCGTCACACCTTTGGACTTAATTTGCTTGTACAGGGCATCTAAATTGTCCGTGGTGATGGTATAACCCACGTGGAACGTCGGCACTTGCAAACTCGCCGTCATGTTCCGCACCACTGCCCCTTGCAGCGTATTGAACGGAACCACCTGACCCAAGGGGGCGCTAGTGGCAGCCGGAGCCGTTGTCGTGGGGGCTTGCGCCGGAACCGAGGGAACTGCCGACGGAGCGGGAGCTGAGGGCATCGGTGCAACTGCCGTTGCAGTTGGTTGGACGGGTTGTCCGGCCGCTGCTTGCACGTCTTCCGCCACGATACGACCGTAAGGACCGCTCCCGTGCAACCCGTTCAAATCGACTTTCAGCTCTTTGGCTAACTTCCGGGCGCGAGGAGAGGCGACAATGCGTCCGCCATTTTGTCCGCTAGCCGCCGCTTGAGACGCGCCGTTTTGTGCCGTCGCTGCGGCTGGAGTCGGTTGGGGGGTTGACGGCGTTTCCGAAGCGGCCGCCGTCTGGGGTTGCCCTTGTTGCTGTTGCTGGGCTTTTTGCTTGGCTTCTTCGATTTCCGCTTCCGTTTCGGCTAACAGGGCGATGGTTCCGCCGACGGGGGCGACTTCGCCTTCTCCGACAACGATGGTCGCCAGAATCCCTTCGTAGAAGGACTCCACATCCATGTCAGCTTTGTCCGACTCGACGACAACCACCGTTTCGCCTTTTTCCACCTTGTCCCCTGGGGATTTCGTCCAAGAGACGATTTTGCCTTCAGTCATGGTGGAACTTAGGGCAGGCATGAAGATTTCGTGGATCATAAGGGGACTTCCCGCGCTCTACACTTGAGGAAAACTACCGTTTGCAAATACCCAAACATACCATGTCGCGGACGTGAGAGGAGAGAGGGAGAGGGGGAGAAAGGGAGAGGGGGAAAGGGGGAGAGAGGGAGAGAGGGAGAGGGGGAGAGGGGGAGAGAGGGAGAGAGGGAGAGAGGGAGAGAGGGAGAGGGGGAGAGAGGGAGAGAGGGAGAGAGGGAGAGGGGGAGAAACTGTTACCTGTCAACTGTTTTAACTGGTGACTGGTGACTGGTGACTGAAACACTGTTCACTGTTCACTGTTCACTGTTCACTGTAAAAGGGGGGGAAATCAGTTGACAGTTTCTCCCTTTTTTTCTCCTTGTCTCCCTTGTCCTTCTTTTCTCCCTTTTACAGTTCGCCGCGAACTTCGATAATTTCTCCGTCTTTAATTACAATTTCAGTTTGTAATTTTTGGATTAAATTATCGCCCTGACCGGCATAAAACAGACTTTCAATTTGTCCTTGGTTGACCTCACGATCGAGTTCGACGGTTTCGACTTGTTGCAGTTGCTGTAACACTTGATTTTTTTGTTCGAGCAACTGGCTCTTACGCTGGTTGACTTGAATTTGAATGTTGTCGATTTGTTGCTGCACTTGCGGTCCGGGCGGTTGAAGCCCTTGCGTTTTTAGTTCTGTGACAGCTTTCTGCGCTTGCATTTCGAGCTGCTGAAGCTGGCTGTCGAAGCGATCGATCTGCTTTTGCAGTTGCTCTTGGGCTTCTTCTTTCCATCGAGGCGTCACGATCGCTTTAATCGTAACGTTCCGTTTCAGGAGTAGTTTCGAGTTGTCGAGTTCCATGAATCTTTAAAAGCTGTCGTATACAAAAGGTCGAAAGTCCGTTCGAGACCGGCAGACTCGCTTACTCGAACATCTTGTCAATCGTATCGCGGTAGCGTTCCCGAACGACAGGCCGTTTGATTTTTAGCGTTTGCGTCATCGAACCGTTTTCGATCGAGAACGGCTCGAGAATCAAGCAAAACGGCCCGATGCGATCGTCGGTGCGGTAGCCGGGGCGGTTCTTCACCTCCCGGTTGAGTTCCCCGCGAAACAGTTTCTTCACGCGATCGCCCTCGATATCCACAGGAGGCGTCGCCTCCGCGTTAACGGATATCCCCTGTTCCGTCGCCCACTGCGTCAACGCTTCCCAGTTGGGAACGATTAACGCGCCGAGTTGTTTGCGATCCTGTCCCACCAACATAATTTGGTCGATGTAAGCACTCCGCACGCAGGCGTCTTCAATCGGTTGCGGTTCGATGTTCTCCCCGTTGCTTAAAACGATGGTATCCTTGGCGCGTCCGGTCAGCACCAAGTATTTACCGGGTAACAAACGCCCCAAATCGCCCGTATCGAACCAACCTTGAGGATCGATCGCCTTTTGGGTGGCTTCCGGGTTGCGGTAATACCCTTTCATAATTTGCGGACCGCGCGCCAACACCAAACCCGTTTCGCCTTCGGGTAAAACTTCCCGCGTTTCAGGATTGACGATGCAGATTTCCGTGTCGATGACCGGGAGACCAGAAGAACCCTGTAAGTTTTCCCACGCCCGCCGCACGGTCAATACAGGTGAAGTTTCGGTTAAGCCGTAGCCGACGAGGAGGTTAATACCGATAACCTCGAAAAAGGTATCGATATGGCGGGCTAACGACCCGCCGCCGCTGATGAGATATTTGACGTGACCTCCCGTCGCCGCACGAACCTTAGAATACACCAATTTACTGCCGAGGCGATGGAGGGGAGATAGGGCGGCTTTTTTGGCTTTGGCTTTAAGGCGTTGGAGTTTTGACGGGGGCGTGGCGTCCAAACTCAAGCCTTGGCTGCGATGTTTCGCTTCGATGTAGCGTTCGCTGATATCGATGAAGAAGTTCGCGAGTTTTTGTTTTTTCGGCGGCTGTTGGCGGAAGGTTTTTTGCACGCCTTCGTAAATCGATTCCCACAGTCGCGGAACGCCTACCATCACGTGAGGTTTGTGCTGTTTGAGATCCTGTTTGAAGTGGCGAATGCTCGTGTAGATTAGCGTGCAACCTTGAGAGAGGAGGTAATATTCACAAGTGCGTTCGTAGGCGTGCCAACTGGGGAGGATGCTGAGGGCGCGATCGCCGGGTTCGGGGGGAAACACGCTGCGAAAGGCGTTAATTTGATGCAAGAAATTGCCGTGGGTTAGCATTGCACCTTTCGGTCGCCCTGTGGTTCCCGAGGTATAAATGAGGGTGGCGAGAGTCTCGCGCGTGACGGCGGGAGATCGAAAGTCTCCCGAAGCCCCAATTTCCATCAGTTGGGTGAAGTTTAGGACTCGAAACGGCATTTCTTCAGGTGGCGTTTCGTCCGAGAGCAATATCACCCAGGTTAAGGTATCGTTCAATTTGAGGCTGTCGTCAGTGGCCGATCGCAGTTTATCGAGAGTCGCTAAATCTTCGACGACGAGTCCCGAACTTTGGCTGTGTTGGAAAATGTAGAGGAGTTCGTCGCGATCGGCTTGGCTCGATCGCACCACGTTCGCCGCACCCGCTGCAATAATTCCTTGGTCGGCGACGAGCCAACGGGGGCTATTTTCGGCAAATAAAGCCACGCGAGGCGGTTCGTCAGCCAATTGTATCCCCAAGCTTTGCAATCCGGTTGCAAATTGGCGAATTTGCTGCCAGAGTTTGTGGTAACTGAGGCGGAGGTCGTCGTAGTGGTGTGGGTCGTGTAAGGCGGTGAGTTGGCCGAATCGGTCGGCTGCGATCGCCCAAACTTCTGACAGTGCGTTAATTTGCGTGTAATCACTGCCTTTGTTGAAGTTGACCCGTTCGCGATCGGTCAGTTCTCGGTGAGAGACAACGGCTCGATTCATGATAGATGAGAATGATTGCGAATTTCTTTCAACTTTAATATCTGCGCGGATTTACGGAAACTCTGGAGCGGGTGTGACAGCGGTGAGATCGATCGCCTCAGTGGTGCAGAAAACTTTTCGAGATCGGGGGATTGACAAAATACATAAAATATGTATTAGGATTCAAGTCAGATCCCCGGCATCCATTTACCGATCTGGGATTTTGCGGTCAACCCTTTAATACGGTGATATCTTTTCTAACAAGGGTTTCAGGACTTTTCTGCACCATTAAGGATCGATCGCCGTTATGGGGAGGGGGAGGGAGCGATCGAGAAATATAAGATTTGATGATATTATTGTTTGGCGATAGTTTGAATGTTCTCAATACGCTATAAAACTGCTCTAGGTTTTGGCAGGATTTATCAAATATAATATAAATTTATTTTATCGAACGTAGATACAAAATGGTTATTTTAGAGTGGAAATACCCAACAAACCATCAAGATCGGACGAACATTCTACACAGAATAGAATTCAGAAATCTGAAAAGAATTTTTTATTGAATTCCCATTTTTGAGTTTTTAAAATATTTTTATACATCGATCGAGACATATTACGTAAACTCAGCTACATTTTGTAAAGCAAACCTAGAAGCCTTCCAAAAAAGAGAATGTAGAGAGTAAAAAACTCTCCACATTCTCCAAACTCAACCTGAAATCGAAGCCTAAACCTCGAAGGGTTGCTTGCCGCTGAACTTCAGTTTAGCGGGTTCGGGATTCTTACCGATGTTGCGATCGACCTTGTTATTGAAGGGACGGCCTTCATTAACTTTTTCAGGGAACACACCATCTTTCGGATGGAGATATTCCATTTCACCGTTGGGGTAAATCCGATAGATTTTAAAATCTTCGATTTTAGGCTTGAACTTCGTCCGCAGTTGCGTACCCAAAGCCAGGCACTGCTCCTTGCGAGCCAAGTACAGCAAGTTTTCCCCTTCGTTCATGATCGCCGCACCACCGGTGGGCATTTCAAAAACTTGTTCTTTAGAACTGGTCCAGGTGATGGCGTATTTTTCTTCGACGTCCGCTTTGGTCAGCAAACCGCCCGTGCTACCACCGAAAATCGGAGTTTTTCCAGTGAGTTCTTCTGCCATAGTTTATCGAACGAGATTTAAGAGTTCGATCGGCATCCTATCACCGACTTCCGCAAGGGCGATCGATATCGTCAACAAATGTAACAGTTTTCACGATCGCCCCCTCACGATCTCCGACGCTTCGAGGACGCCGAAACCCCTTTGGATTGTCCGGGGGAGCGGTGTGAGTTGCGCCCGTCTTCGAGGATAGGAATTGTAAAGTGGAATCGACTGCCGCGATCCTTGCCTTCCGACTCCGCCCACACCTGGCCGCCCCAGCGTTGGATGGCTTGGCGACAGATTGCCAGTCCCAACCCCGTGCCGCCAGTGGTGCGGCGCAGGGCCCCTTCTTCCTGGTAAAACCGCTCGAAGATGGCTTCGACGCGATCGGGTTCGATACCTCGTCCCGTGTCGGCTACCGTCACTTTAACGGTACGATAACCGCTCGGGTGGGCGCGAACGGTTATCGTACCGTCATCGGGCGTAAACTTACAGGCGTTATCGAGGAGTTTGCTGAGAACCTGTACCAGCCATTCCCCGTCAGCTTGCACCAAGGGTAACTCCTCCGGTACGTCGATAACGAGTTCGGGTAAGCGATCGCGATCGTAACGGGTGTGAACGCTACTGAGAGACAAATCCACACATTCCCGTAACGAGAGCGGTTCTAAATGCCACTCGACGCGTCCGCTTTCAAAGCGAGACAGGGTCAAAAAGTCCTGTACTAATTCTCGCAGGCGATCGGCATCGGCCAGGGCGGTATTGAGCATCACTTGCCGCAGTTCTGGCGCCATATCCGGTTCGCTGGCCAGACTTTCGAGACAAATTTGAATCGTCGAGAGGGGCGTTCGCAGTTCGTGTCCCGTAATGGCAATTAAATTGCTGCGCGTCCGTTCTAAGGCTTCGAGTTGCTGGTTGAGGTCTTCGAGGTGAGCGTAGGTTTCCGCTTGAATCAACGCCGTCCCGATTTGCGTGGCGATGGTGTTGACCAAAGCCAATTCGTCTTCGCCCCAGGCGTGGGGACAACCGCGACAATGGTGTAACTCGATAATTCCGAGGAGACGGTCGCGATATAGCACGGGCATCATCAACCAGGCGCCGATTTCCCAGCGTTCGACGAGTTCGGCAAAGGTCGATCGCACCTCTGGGTGTTTTCCTTCTGCGGTACTGATGCGAAAGGCTTCTGAGTCGCCGAGGCCAGAAGACCCCGTCTCGCTAGACCGAGTGAGGAGTTGCGAAATCGTGCGGACGAGAGCGTTGCTCGCCTCGCTGGTATCGTCCACATACGCGCCCGTTTTACGGGTGGCGACTTCCCGAAACAAGGGGTTATCTCGTAACTGCCAGGTTTCGCCCACCAGGGAGGATACCTCGGGACGAGCGTATTCGTGGGCGATGGTGGTGGTGACGTCGTTGTCTTTACAGCGGTAGATCGAGCAACGGCAGACATCGAGTGCTTGTCCTAACTCGCCGACCGCCACTTCTAAGATTTCGTTGGGATCGAGGGATTCGCGAATGGCTGAGGTGATGGAGTTGACGAGGCGTTCTTTTTCCTCCTGGGCGGAGATGGAACGGTAGGCTTTGAGCAGTTTGTACTGTCCGGCTTGCAAGTAGGCGATCAGCCGTTCGGCAAACGGTCCGGGGTTGATGCTGGGTGGGTTGTCCGTTAAAACTAGGCGATCGCGCTGGGATTTCGCAGGCACGGTTTCGGGAGACGGTTCGAGGCCCTGGCTGTCGATGCCATAGGTTTCCCGTGCGTCGGCGACTTTTTCAGCCAGTTCGGGGCGGTAGACGAGGATGCGATCGAGCAGGCGATCGGCTGCGAACAGACTGGCGTCGCGATCGAAAGTCCAAATTCCTTCAAACCGTCGAGCCGGATCGAGATCGAGAACCGTTTTTTTCAACCAACTGGTTTCGCCGTCGGGGATATGTCGTTCTTGGCAGACGAGACAGGTTCCGTAATTCCGAGTTAAGACGACCAGGTTCCATTCTTGGCTGAGGGGTTCGCCAGGATCGAAGGCGATGGTTTCGTATTCGAGGGAGCGATTGGCAAATTCGCTCTCTGGGGCGGCGAGAACGTAAACTTGTGGTGTCGCTCGGGCAATTTTGAGGTATCGTTTGGCTTCGATGCGGTAAAATCGCTCTCGTTGAAAACTGGCCACCACCAAGGGGCGATCGTCGCTCGCCAACACTTGGTCTTCCATGGCGTGAGACAGCGCGATCAGCGAAGACTTGAAATACACCTGCGATCGCAGGTTCGGGAGGGCTTGCAGCAAATCTTCCAATATGGAAGTCGTTACGCTCATCGATGTTTGTAACCGCTTGCGCTAGGCGTCGTGAAAAGTTTGGAACCCAGTTCGACGAAAAACGCCAGACTCACCGACGATGGCTCCAGATAGGCGAGCTTATATCTACATTACCCGAAACTGCCGTCGCTGCGCCTTCACCTCTGGCAGTCGAGGACGCGATAAGTCTGCGATCGCCCTGCATTACCCCGCTTTGACACTCCCCAGCTATCACGGCGTGGGGATTCTTCCTTCAACGATCCAACTTGCTCTGACAGGTTGGCACCAGCCAAAGTCGCGGTCAAATCTACCAAGATTCGTCGCAGCGCTCCAACCATAGCCAATAGGCTTGGTTGGTGGTGAAGCGGCGGTGAGTTGATGTGCGTCCCCTGAACAATGCGAGAGCGAGAGAAGGGGATAGCGCCGAAACGAGCCATCAAATATAATTGATAAGGTGGTAACACGCTGAAAACATACGGATAGCTCATCCAGTAGGCAGCCCAGAAGTAACGGTTAAGACACTGGCAACACGGACATCTCACGGTGGCGAACTCGGTTCGCCACCCGTGTCCTCCTGTATAGAGCATAAAGCCCAAAACCCAAAATCAGATCCGTCCGGCTTGGGGGCACCAAGTGGACGTAAAACAAAAAGCCTGTGGAATCGTTCTGGCGGGGACTTGAAGTTATCTGAGTTCAAGTCTAGTCAAGAGGTTGAGAAGCAGGAAATCCTTGGTGTGAACCAGGGAATCTCCCTGCATACCCGATAGGGTTGCTGGGAGAGGATGTCAACCTCCTATGCGCCGAGAACCTCAAAAACTGGTACGCGATCGCATCCCCGAAATCGTTCGCCGATCGGGACGACGCTGCGGTGTCGAACGTCTCGACATCGCGGACTACCGCCAAGCCTTGCGGGACAAACTCGTCGAGGAAGCCATCGAAGCCGCTGAAGCTAGGGACGACGCCGAATTAATTCGGGAACTGGCGGATTTGTCGGAAGCGATCGACGCCTTACTGGAAACCTACGAGATCGATCGCGCCACGGTTTCAGCCAAACAGCAACAACGCCGCGACGAACGAGGGGGATTTCGCCAACGGCTGAAGTTGCTGTGGACGGAGGATGATGAGGAGACGGAGCTTAGTGGTACAGAAAAGTCCTGAAACCCTTGTTAGAAAAGAGATCGCCGTATTAACAGGGTTGGCCGCAAAATCCCAGATCGGTAAATGGTTGCCGGAGATCCCCGGCATCTCCAAGATGCCGGGGATCTGGCTCGAGTCTCAATACAGGTTTTATGTGTTTTGTCAATCCTAGATCTCGAAAAGTTTTCTGCACCACTTAGGGAGACGGAGAGATGAGGAGGCTTTTTGACAGTCACCAGTCGCCAGTGAAGGCAGCGGACTGTTAACAGTGTCTTCCGTGTTCTCGTCCGATCGATTAACGGAAATTTAATTCGATCGAAACTTCGCCACAGAGATACGGCGGTAACGTCCAACCTAACAGCACCTGTTCGACCGCGTGTTTGATGTCCGGTAGTCGCTGCAAGTCGCAAGAATGAAGGATGCTGTCAACGGTCGATCGCCGACATACTGCCGTCCGCACTCGACCGTCGCGCACGATCAAACCGAAAATCAGTTGGAACGCGCCTAATTTCGGCAAATACTGGAGGGCGTGCAAACTCTGTTCGAGCTTGGCGAGGGCGCGATGGTTTTCTAAGGTATTGAGTTCGAATCCGGCGATACGACCGACTTCGATTTCTAATCCGAGGTTCGACATGGCAGTCTTTAAAGAGATGACGTTTGGCAAACCCATCGATGTCGCCGCCGGATGCGAGATACTACCTCGGCCGCGAAAATCGGCGACCCAATCGTCTGTAAACCCAGAAGCGTGGCAGCGCGATCGCTCTCGACTGACGTTCGAGTACGGGGTGATGCGGGAACGGATGACTCGAGGCGTCGAATCTCCTCGCCCAGCCAGCGGAGTTTGTTTCGCAGATGAAGACGACACCGAACGTCCGAAATCTCGTTCTCGATAACTCGTTCCGTCGGGAAGTAGAGTGGGAACGGTGGCGCAGACGCTGGGGGACAAGTCTACAACTTGCGATCGCTCTGGACCGACCGCGACAAACGCTGTATACGGCGACAGCAATTGGTACTCTAACGCCGTTTGGATCATTTCTCGGACGATCGTGTGGTGTGTCACCTCGAAGGTTTGGTTCGAGAGGGACTTCAAACAAGCGCGTCCCCATAACTGAGCGATGGCGGGATTGCTGTTTTCCGTAAACTCGACGAGCAGCGTCTCTTCGTATCGCGTTCCGTCGGCTTGTCGTCCCGAAATCGTCAGGCGTCCCGAACCGCGATTGTCCGTCTGTCCGAACAACACGAGCGGTTCGGTGGCGAACAAGTCCGGTAAGGGATTGGGATACACGGTCGGGGGGTTTCCCGCACCGTCCCACGCGATCTCGATGTCGGTCAACACGGGACAGTTAGCGCGAGTGAAAAATCGCCGTGCGGCCTCGTCGATGGGTGCGTCGTGACTTGACATACTCCCCAGCCCTTGTGGCGTGGGGATTCTCCAGACCTCACGGTTCTAGATTCCTGGTTCGGTGACAACCCTTACTGCCAACCGTTGCCGATCGACAGCAGCGGGGTTTGTCTCCCCAGGCGTTTCCTGCGAAACGCAGGCAGTTTCCGAATGCCCTTCGGTACTGATTCCTAACATTTCCAACCCTCGATTGAGGATGTTGATAGCCGCGTTGGTATCCCGGCACAGTTTCGCCCCACAAACGCATTCGTGAGTGCGAGTGCTGAGAGATTTTTTAACCCGGCGACCGCACTGGTAGCAATCTTGACTGGTGAATGCCGGATTAACTGCTACCACTGCCTTACCCCAAACCTTCCCGTAGTAGTCGAGAAAATCAGAGAACTGACTCCAAGCTGCATCGGAAATCGACTTAGCCAGATGGTGGTTTCGCACCAAATTTCGCACCGGCAAATCTTCATACGCCACGACCTCGTGAGATGCCACAAGCGCCCGAGCGAGTTTTATCGCCCAGTCTTTGCGCTGGCGTTGAACTTTGAGGTGCGCTCTACCTAACTGTTTCCTGTTTTTGTGAGAGTTGGCAGATTGTTTTTTGCCCTTACGGTGTTTGCGACTCAGGCGACGCTGCAATCGCTTTAACCGTCGCTCCGATTTTCGGAGATACTGGGGATAGGCAACGGCATTATCGTTCTGGTCTTTGACGAAATACGTCAGTCCCAAATCGATGCCGAGGACGTTTCCGGTGTAGTTTCCCAGTTCTTGACGTTCGATATCGAGACAGAATTGAGCGTAGTAGCCATCGGCACGACGAACCACTCGCACTCGGTTGATTTGGCTGCGGAGAATATCTTCTCGTGCCGCACTGTTACAGTAGAGAGAGAAGGTTCCGGCAGCGAAGCCATCGGTGAAAGTGAGAGTTTTCGCATCGTCCGAGAGTTTCCAACCGGAGGTTTTGTATTCCACCGAGCGGCTGTGTTTTTTGAACTTGGGATAGCCGACGGGTTTAACCCCTTCCCGGCCGTTTTTATAGAAGCGGTTGACGGCTTGCCAAGCGCGAGCGGCGTGGGCTTGTCGCGCCATACTGTTGAGTTTTTTGGCGAAGGGAAATTCCTTGGCTAAATCTTTACACAGGGCTTGCATTTGGGCGCGAGTACAGCCACGAGTGTCCATCCACAGCCGCAAGCATTTGTTCCTGACGAACTGTCCGGTACGGATGGCTTCGTCGAGGGCTTGATACTGCTGGGCACTGCCGTCTTTGAGTTTGGCTTCTCGGACTAACATACTCATATTGTAGTACAGTTGTGACTTGATGAAAGTCGCCCTAGAAGGCTTGCCCTGAGCCAAGTCGAAGGGGCGAGGCTTTAGACCCAGATTTTTGGTAACGTTCGGCGATCGCCGGTTTTGAGAGCAGTGGTCAGGCAGGTCGTACGCTGGAAATTTGCAAGTTTGGACGGTCGGTCGTAGAGGTCACTTGACGGATCGATCGCGGCACGATGAGTAAGGTAATGCCGTCGCGACCGATGATATTCACGGATTGTCCCGGTCGAACGAGAGTCTGAGGGCGTAGGGTATAAAACCGGGCTGGCCAGTAGGTTCCTTTGAAAAATACACGTCCGGCCGTCTCGGGAGAAACGGAATTTGTGACCGTCGCAGACAACGGGCAAGGGAACATTTGATAAGGGGTGGATTCGAACAGTGCCACGATCTTTTCTCCTAACAAAAAACGGCAAGTCGTTCGATCTGGGCTGAATTTTAGGTCGTGTTTTTAATCCAATTTTCAAAAGATTGAAAAGCGTACGTTCTGGATGAGAACGTCTAGCTTGAAATTGCAATCTCGCTCGAGAAGACAACTCGAACAACGTCTAACAAACATAAAAAAACATTAATTTTTTTGCGATCGCGAGACGTTTTTGAAATCGCTTCGTAGAATAAAAGCGTGGATCGTTTGGGTGAATCTCTGGTGTTGTACGTCGATCTTATGCAAGCGTTCGAGAAATGACTATGAACTCTCGTGAAAGTTCGTTCGGGTCCGATCGCAGCGCGATCGATTCCTACGAGTTCGCCCTAACACGACCCATTGCCGCCACCGATTCTCACGACCATCGATCTGAGATTTTTAAGTCCGAGTCTCAGTACTTCACACCTGTGAATTCAGAGATCGAGTCCGACAACCCATCTTCCGATAGGGGTGCGATCGCCGATATGAACGTTCTGGAATTCCTACAGGCCGACGCCCGACTCACCCAACGACAGCGAGAAGTGTTACTGGAATTTCTCCCTGGCGATAAAGACGATGGTGCGATCGCCAGCGATCTTTACGTCACCGAGCAGACAGTTCGCAAACACCTCTCGGACATCTGCAAAACCTTTAGTTGGGAAACTGCCGAGGGGGAAGAAAAAGCCGTACGTCGCGCTCAATTGGTATCTCTGTATGCCAAATATCGCCCCGAGCTGTTTTCTGGCGTTCCCTTTTCGCCGACCTCTCGTCAGAAAATCGTCCTAAGTTACCACCAAAGCGATCCTCTCGAATCGGAAATCGCGTTGGCGTTGTATCGAGCCTTCAGCGAACGAGAGTACGAAGTGCTGTTGGCCGATGCCAACCTGCGAATGACGGCCACTGGACGCCGACAAATTCAAACGGGATTGTCTCAATGCGATCGCTTGGTGTTGCTGTTGTCCCAATCTCCCGGCGTTCAATCTTCAGCCTCGAGCGAAATGGTTACAGAAGAAGTCAACTTAGCTCGACATATTTTCGCTCGCCGAGCGTCGCCCAAACCCACCCTCGTCGCTGCGTACCTCAACTGTCCCCCCAGTTTGCTCGGACACAAATTGCGCGGCTATCTCGAAGAGGCGCGATCGCTCGTTTGGACATCGCCCAAAGACACGGACGCCTTAGTGCGCCAACTCCTCGACGACTTCCCAAATGACGGGCAACTCCCCGTCGTCGATCCCTCAAACGAAGCTGCGTCGCTCTCAGAGGCTGCCGTTCCCGTCTATCCCCCCAAAATCGACGCCGAACCCCAGCTTCCTCGGGGTCAAGTGGAACTGGCGTCTGCGTTTTACGTCGAGCGTCCCGGTATTGAAGATCGCTGTTACGAAGAAATCGTCAAACCCGGTGCGTTAATTCGCGTCAAAGCCCCGCGACAAATGGGTAAAACCTCGTTAATGGCGCGAATTCTCCACGAAGCGAGCCGTCACGACTACGAAACCGTTCAGCTAACGTTCCAGTTTGCCGAATGCGATATCTTTTCGAGCCTCGATCGCTTTCTGCGGTGGTTTTGTGCGATCGTCACCCTGCGGCTGAAACTTCCCTTAGAGATCGATCGCTATTGGCAAGGCAGCGAAATTCTCGGCAGTAAAATCGTCTGTACCCGCTATTTTGAAGACTATCTTTTACAAGAGATCGATCGCCCCCTGGTTCTCGGACTCGACGAAGTCGATATCCTCTTCGACTATCCCCAACTCACCACCGATTTCTTTGGCTTGCTGCGAGCGTGGCACGAAGAATCGAAAAACAATCCCCTCTGGCAGCGACTGCGACTGGTTATCGTCCACTCGACAGAAGCCTACGTTCCGATGCCTGTCAACCAATCGCCCTTTAACGTGGGACTTCCCGTCGCCTTACCCGAATTTACCCCGGATATGGTGGCCGGTTTAGCCAATCGCCACGGGTTGCGCTGGGGGGAGAACGACATCGAGCGACTCATGCACTGCATCGGCGGACATCCCTATCTCGTGCGATTGGGCTTGTATTACATTGCCCGAGGCGAATTGAATTTATCGCAACTGCTCGAGATCGCTCCCACGGATTCGGGTATTTACGGCGATCATTTACGGCGACATTTATGGGTATTAGAACAACACCCCGATCTCGCTGCTGCGTTTCAATCCGTCGTGCGATCGGAAACTCCCGTGGAACTCGACTCCATGCAAGGATTCAAACTGTACAGTATGGGGTTAGCCAATCTCCTAGGAAATAACGTCACGCTCCGTTACAACCTCTATCGAGAGTATTTTCAATCTCGCCTTTAGGGGAGAGGGGGAGAAGGGGAGAAACTATCAAACATCAACTACGGCAGTCCCAAATGAGTCGTCAAAAATTAAAACACCAGAAAAAATATGATTCCCTGTTCCCCGTTCCCCGTTCCCGATTCCCTTTTTGTCCCAATTTTTTACACAACTGATTTAGGATTGCTATATCATCGTGAACTACGACTATCAAGTAGGTGGATGTCTGCCAGAAAACGCTCCGACTTACGTGGTTCGTCAAGCCGATACCGATCTGTTTGAAGGCATTACGCGGGGCGAGTTTTGCTACGTTTTTAATTCGCGACAAATGGGAAAATCTTCGTTGCGAGTCCGAACGATGCAAAAACTGAAAGACCGGGGATTTGTCTGTGGCGTCGTCGATTTGCTGCAAGTGGGAAGTTCCTGTATGTCTTGCAAGCAGTGGTATGCGGCGATCGCCTACGAACTGGCTCGGCGGTTCGATCTGCTCTCGAAAATCAATTTGTTCGAGTGGTGGAGCGATCGCCCGTTTTTGCGCCACGATGAAAAATTAGCGGTATTTGTTCGCGAAATCCTCCTCAAACAAGCGCACGGACAACTTGCGATCTTTGTAGACGAAATCGATAGCGTTTTGAGTTTGGGATTCAAAGTTGATGAGTTTTTTGGTTTTATTCGCTCTTGTTACGAATTGCGTCAAATGTATCCGGCTTACCATCGTTTGACATGGGTTTTACTGGGCGTTGCCACCCCGAACGAATTGGTATGCGATCGTGCAAAAAATCCTTTCGATTTCGGTCGCGAAATTTATTTGTCTGGATTTCGGCCTTACGAATGCGATGTTTTAGTCGAAGGGTTGACACCTCACGCAGAACATCCCAAACGCCTACTGTACGAGATTTTACGATGGACGGGGGGGCAGCCGTTTTTAACGCAAAAACTCTGTCAGTACGTGGCAAGATCGACGGATATCGTGCGATCGGGTGCGGAAACAAACGCGATCGAAAACCTGGTTCGTACACAAATTTTAGAAAATTGGGAGATGTACGACGAACCGCCTCACTTACGAGCAATTCGCGATCGCATTTTAGCCAGTCCTCGACGCCAAAAACTATTAGAAAGCTACTGTCAAATCCTCAAATTTGGTGAAATTCCCATCGATCGCTCTACCGAACAAATGGAATTGCGACTGGCGGGATTAGCGATTAAAGCCAACATTGGCTTTAAATTTGCCCAGCCAGTTTTAAAGGTTTATAATCGTCTCTATTGGACAGTGTTTAATCGAAGTTGGCTCACCAAACAAATCGATATTGGCAAGATTCCCGAACCGGTTTTTCAGAGAGACGATCGACAAAAGCTGTTCGATCTCGTGTTACAGGGATCTCTTCGTACTCAGTCCCCTTCTAAATTTATTGAATGGTTCGATCGCGCGTTCGTTCGAGGCGACGAAACAGTCGATCGAGAGGTCTCAGAAATTCTTCGTCATCTCGTCACGAGGGAAACGTGTGACGAGTTTGCAAAACTCCTTCACCGATGCTGTTACATTGTGATTAATTCTTGGCAAATTCGTCCCGCTTATAAAACTTATATTCCTGATTTTCTGGCTGTTTTTAATTCCATCAATTTAGAGGGCGATCGTGTTGGTTTATCTTTTTGTGTCGATAGATTGCGACAGTTTATTTTTTATTTTACTCGAACGCATGAATATCTCGCACTTCAATTTTTGTTTAAAAATGTGAGACAACCCAAAAAAACACGCATAAAATCATCTTATATTGCCGACAAAATAGGTCGATATAATTTTTTAGGATCTTATTTTGAATCTACAATTCAAGGATCGAGCGACAATCGAAAAAAAGTCGAAGAGATTATTCGGACGCGTCAATGGCGGTTTGCTAATAAGTTATATCGCTATTCTAAATACTTGCATCACGGGCGATCCGAGCGTCAGTTTTTAGAACTCTCTGTAGATTCTCAAGATACAATACTGCAAAGCCAATATAAAAATCCTACGCTTTTAAACGATATTGCTTTAGTTCGAGCGTTTCATGAATTTCAGTCAGGACAAGTTCGTGCGAAAGACTTTTTTACATCGTCATCAATTTTTGAAACCTATCGAGATTTTAAACAGTCTTTATTTCAATATTTAACAGCCGATCTGTATATTGATTCCCCTGAATTTAAAAAACGTTTTCTAAACGAGTTAGAAGATTATATTTTAAAAATTCACTGTGAAGCAGATCGACGAAAACCCAATAATATTTTAGTAATGCAAACTTGCCAAATGACTCTCGACTACTTATTGGCAGATCCCGAAAATAAACGTCATATTTATCTATCCAATTTTTTGGCGAACCTCGGTTCTTTACCGTTAATGGTTATGTTAGTGAAGACTATTTTAATTTCAACTCCCACGAAATCCGATCTCGAATATCGCATTTTTCGGTTAGTCGAACGGTATCAAACCGATCCGTTCGATCCCGAACATTGGCTCGTTGAGTCTCTAGAAAATTTAAATGTTGGCTTTACAGTAGGGTTTACACCGCTGGAATTTCCTGAATTTTGAAATTCGGTGTTTGTCATACGGAATCCGAATCTCAACGCTTCGACTTCGCTCGCTTCGACTTCGCTCGCTTCGACTTCGCTCGCTTCGACTTCGCTCGCTTCGACTTCGCTCAGCGTTGAGTCCGAGCGGAGTCGAGGACTCAAACACTGGTTTTTCCCAACCTAACAAGTCTCTCTATCTCCCCTTATCACTCCTTCCAAAGGGGGGTTGGGGGGATGTGGTGAAGACTTCTTGAAACCTAGCTTATCGGAAACGGATTCCGTATCAGTTCGCTCGTCTGAGTCCATTTTAATAAATGTAAATCTCGCCAATCTATAGCAGTCTCAAATGAATCTTCAAAAATTAAAATACCAGAAAAAAATAGGGTTCCCTGTTTTCTGTTTTTTCTGTTTCCGATCCCCTTTTTGTTCCAATTTTGTTACACAACTGATTGAGGGATGCTATAGTTTTGAATCGGCGTTTTTACAGGATGAAAGTTTTTGATATAATTTACAGCCAAGAGTCTGAAATCGTAAAATCTCTTTTCAGTGTTTGCATACAGGCATTTACCCTTCATGGTCGGATTGAAATATCTCAATTTTTCTAAAATATCGTCATTGTTTCGAGTATTATTATATAGATCGCGAAGCGATCGAAGCAAAGCAGGGTTTATGCTTTGAGGAAAACGAGCTGCTCGTTCCACCCCCTGCTTTTTATAACTTTGTCAGCAAACCCTCTGTACGAAATCTGGAGCGATCGATTTGTGGCTAAGCTTTCTACGGAACTCCACCGTTACTTTTTTTCAGAAGAGCGTCTCGATCGCGTGAAGCTATCAGACGTTATCGAAATTGCTGGAGAGCGGAGTTTTGGCTTTCTGTTCGTGTTGTTGTCCCTGCCGTCAGCGTTGCCGATTCCCGCACCGGGGTATTCGATTCCCTTTGGCATCGTGATGTTGTGGTTGGCGTTGCAGCTTGTCGCCGGACGAGAACGCCCCTATTTCGTGCAACACTGGCTCGATCGCGACATTTCACTCTCGACGGTGCAGGGCGTTTTGAAAAAAGGGCTGCCCTGGTTGCAGCGCGTTGAAGTGTTGTCTCGTCCTCGTTTGAGCTACGTTTGCACGAGTGTCGTCGGGCGAGTCGTTCTCGGACTGGCCATCGCCCTGATGTCGGTTTCAATGATGGTTCCCATCCCCGGCACGAACACGCTGCCAGCGATGGGAATTTTCATTACGGGATTCGGTTTGCTCGAGGACGATGGCGCGATTAGTTTGATGGGTTTGGTGGTGTGCGCGATGGGCGCGACCCTGACCACCCTGATTGTAATTTTCGGCTACGAAGCCGTCAAAACTGGCATCGATATGCTCAGAGATGCGATTTGATGCCCGTCCTCTGCCAGTTGGATGCTATTCGACAAACAACGCCCGAGCTGTGAGGGATTTTTTCGCTTCCTGTAGCGGTGCGGGGGAGGCATCGGGATGAGGGAGCGAAGAGGGTAAGCTATCGACCTCGAAGGTGGTCGGTGCGGGAGAGCGAGCGATTTGAGGGGTGCGAGACGAGAAGTTGGTCGGCAACCCCGATACGGCAGCGAGAAAGAGGGCTGCGATCGCCGTTCCTCCCCACGCCCACCGCTGCTGTCGGTCTTGGCGCAGGCGAGCGAACACCCGTTCGGCCGTGACCTCGGGTACGGTTTCGCTGGGCGGAACGGGTAGTTGCTGGAGTCCGAAACTGGTTCGTTCGAGACGGTGATACAGTTCCCGAGCGCGATCGTCGGCGGCCAAGAGCGTCTCGACTTGCTGGCGTTCGCTTTCGCTGACTTCTCCGTCGAAATAGCAACTGAGAAGCACGAACAGGTCTTCGTCTCGGTCTACACGAGCGGACGGCTCGAATCGGTTGCGTTCGTCGTAATCCTTGCGGGTCATAGTTGCGTCACCACCTGGCTGTCGGTTGCGGACAGCGACCTCTCTCCATCAAATTATACTTGCGTATTTTTACAGACGAAAGCCACTGAAAAAAGTTTCTGAGGAACGATTCGATCGCAGCGATCGCCGTTCGTCGTTCCATGAGTTTAATCGAAGGCGATCGATCTTCAAAGCGGAATTCAATTGTTAAGACGAGAACCTAAAAACAAGGGAGGTTAACTGTCGATATAGTGTTGTAACTGAGCTTGTAAACGATGTCTAGCTCGGGCGATGCGAGATTTCACCGTTCCCAAAGACACACCTGTAATTTCCGCAATTTCCTCGTAAGCCATCCCTTCGATTTCTCGCAACACGATCGTCGTGCGGAAAACTTCCGGCAAGTCGGCGATGGCGACGCGCAGGCGATCGTAAAATTCGTCGGTAGTTAAAGCGTCGTCCGGGCCGGGATCTTCGGTGGCGATTTCCCATTCTCGCTCTCCGTCGTCTGTGGTAAACGGCGCGTCGAGAGACAGGGGTTGGCGTACCCGCTTGCGTTTGCGTAACTCGTCGTAAAACAAGTTGGTGGCAATACGGCTGAGCCATCCTTTAAATTTGATGGGATCTTGCAAGCGGCGGATATTGCGGTAGACCCGAATCCAAACCTCTTGTGCTAAGTCCGAGCGGTCTTGCCAGTCTGGGGCTAAGTGATATAACACCCGATCGACGTAGGATTGATACCGATGTAACAGTTCGGTGAAGGCTGCGCGATCGGGACGCGCTCCGGCTTGGCAACGGCGCACCAAATCGATGTTAGACAATTGGGCGGGAGAAGGCACGGGAGTTTGAGGAACGGTCGCCGAGGCCGTAGACCAGGATAATGAAATAGAATGTGTCATGGGCATATTTAAGGCGATCGGAGCTACCAAGAACCTTTGACGTCGAACTGATTCTAAGAGTTCCCGCCAACGGGCGATCGCCGCGTAGACAGATTGACAAACTGTCCCATTTTTGTCGTCATCTACCTTTGTTCTATCCTAGCCTTCAACGTTTGACTCGATCCCTGTCGGTCAGCCGTTTTCGGGACGACTTGCGAGAACCACTATGATTTGTATTGTGACGTTTTGTAACGATAGCGGGCGTATCGAGAGCGCAAACGCTGACGCCAAGGCGTTGTTTGGGTATGACGGCCGGGACATCCGACACGATTCGATCGAAACTCTATTTCCTCACTGGCCGGCTGACACGACCTGTTTCGATTCCCCGATCGATTTAGAAGGGCGGTGTGCGGACGGCTCCGTCGTTCCCTGTCGCGTCGAAATCCTGAGATCGAATACCACATCTACGGCAATTTGTCAACCTCTTCGAGAGAATTTCGACGTGCGAGAGCGGTTTGTGCAGTACGCTCCCACCGCCGTCGCCATGTTCGACCGACAAATGAACTACCTGTTAGCCAGCCAGCAATGGGCGAGCGAGTACGGTCTCGACCTCGACGACCTGCCAGGGAGATCGCACTACGATGTCTTTCCCCTATTTCAGACCGATCCCGAATCCCGCGATCGCTGGCAGCGTCGCCAAAACGCCTGTTTGTCCGGTCGTGTCGAACGGGGAGACGACGAACCCTTTCCCCAAGCCGACGGCAACCTCGCCTGGTATCAGTGGGAAATGCGGCCGTGGCGAACCGCAACCGGCGCGATCGGCGGCGCGATCTTGTGGACGAACAACATCACCCAAACCAAACAAATCCAAGACGAACTCTACTGCGCTAAAGAAGCCGCCGAAGCCGCCAACCGCTCCAAAAGCACCTTCTTGGCCAACATGAGCCACGAACTGCGAACGCCCCTCAACGCCATTATCGGCTACAGCGAAATGCTCGGCGAAGACGCCCAAGACGAAGGGTACGACGACATCGCCGCCGACCTCAACAAAATCCGCGCGGCCGGACAACATCTCCTCTCGCTCATCAACGACATCCTCGACATCTCCAAAATCGAAGCCGGGCGTATGGATCTGTATATCGAATCGTTCGATATTTCCAGTTTGCTGGCTGAAGTACAAGCCACCACCGTTCCCGCCATCGAAAACAATAACAACCAATTCCAATTAAGCGGCGAGGGCGATCTCGGTGCCATGTGTGCCGACTTAACCAAAGTGCGTCAAATTCTGATCAACCTCCTCAGCAACGCCGCTAAATTCACCCACGACGGAACTGTCACCCTCAGCGCCTATCGCAACACCGACAGCAACGGACGCGGTTGGGTCGTCTTTGAAGTCGCCGACACCGGCATCGGCATGAACGACGAGCAAATCGAGAACGTCTTCACCGCCTTCAGCCAAGCCGATGCCTCCACCACCCGCAAATACGGCGGAACAGGTTTGGGTCTGGCCATCACCCGGCACTTTTGCCAAATGATGGGAGGCGACGTCACCGCAGACAGCACCCCCGAGCGGGGATCGACCTTCACCGTTTACCTACCCGCCGAACCCCTCGACAGTATCGACGAACCCACCAGCGATCCGAGTGCGACAGCGACGCCGACCCCGATCGCCCAACCCTCGGGTTTAGTCCTCGCCATCGACGACGATCCCAACACCCTCGACCTCATTTCCCGACGGCTGAGTAAAGAAGGATTTCACGTCGAAACCGCCTGTAGCGGCGTCGAAGGCTTGAAACGGGCGCGAGAACTCAAACCCGATGCGATCGTTCTCGACGTTCTCATGGAAGACATGAGCGGCTGGGCTGTTTTGGCCGCCCTCAAAGCCGATGCCGAACTGGCCGACATTCCTGCCATCGTCGCCACCATCGTCGATGAAAAAAACCTCGGCTTTACCTTGGGAGCGTCCGACTACCTGCTCAAACCGCTCGATAACCAGCGGCTGGCGCGGCTCCTCGACAAATACCGACAGCGACGCATTCTCGGCAGTATTCCGGGGGAAAATCGCATCCTCGTCGTCGAAGACGACGAGATGACCCGCGAGATGATGCGACGCACCCTCGAAAAATTCGGCTGGAACGTCGTCGAAGCCTGTGACGGTCGGGCTGCTCTCGATGCCGTCGCGGCCGAGCCACCCAACCTGATTCTCCTCGATCTGATGATGCCGAACATGGACGGCTTTCAGTTTTTGACGGAGTTTCGCCGAACTGGAAACTGGCGATCGATTCCCGTGGTCGTCGTTACGGCGATGGAACTGACGGCAGCGGACTATCAGCGTCTCGATGGGTCGGTCGCGCACATTCTCGAAAAAGGGGCGTCCACCCGCGACGAACTCCTCCACGAAGTTCGCGATCGCCTTTTTGCCAGTCTCGCCCCCCGAGCAGACAGAGGCGACCTCGAAATGGGACAATAAAAATCGACGGGAGAATCGTTCGAGACTCGATCTTGTGGGTCGGTCGTTTCCCGAGACACCCTCGATCGAAAAAGCCCGAATCCCAAGGTTCGATCTCAAAACTCACGGCGTCCCGGCTATCTTTCTGGGGTGTTTCAGACCCCTCGCTGCTGCTGTATCCTGTTGCCTATGGCTAAAATTTTGCTGGTCGAAGATAACGAAATGAATCGGGATATGCTGTCGCGGCGTCTCAAACGCAAAGGTCACGTGGTCGTCGTGGCCACTGATGGAGCCCAAGGGGTAGAGATGTCTCTCAGCGAAGCCCCCGATCTAATTTTGATGGATATGGGTCTTCCCGTGATGGACGGTTGGGAAGCCACCTCGACCATTAAAGCCAAACCGGAAACGAAAAAGATTCCCGTCATTGCCTTAACCGCCCATGCCATCGCGGGCGATCGCGAAAAATGCCTCGCTGCCGGGTGCGACGACTACGATACCAAACCTGTAGAATTTCCGCGTTTGCTCTCGAAAATCGAAGCGTTACTCTCGTAGCGACTTCAGAGGCGAGATGCTTTTGCGAGACCCCCTCCAAGATCCATGACCGATTCTACAACCTCGAACCGCGTCGCTCGATTTGCTGGAATGGGTGCGATCGCCGGATGCGGGTTCGTCGCCCTCGCCGGTAGTCTCGACCTCCTAGCAACACCGCTTCCCCTCGACGATCTCACGTTTTGGGGCGTTCTGGCCGCGTTCGCCCGACGCCACAGTCAAAATCCCGTGTTGTGGGTCGTCGATAGCCTGCCGTTCGTGTTCGGTTGGCTGATGTGGCAGTGGGGACGACAGGCGAGTGTTCGAGCCACCTGGCAAGCTCGCCAACGTCGAACCCTCGAAAAACACAATCGAGCGCTAGTGGAACTGGCCCGAAACCAACAGTTCGAGACGGGGAACGTCGCGGCAACCCTCCGAGGGATCGCAGCGACCGCCGCCCGCACCTCGCAAGTGGCTCGGGTCAGCTTGTGGCAGTATGAAGACGATCGCACCCGGCTCGCGTGCTTGGAAGCCTACGATCGCGATCGCGACGACCACAGCTCTGGAACAGTTCTGGCGGCGAGCCGATATCCCGATTATTTCCAAGCCCTCGAAACCGAACGCTACCTCGCCGTCTCCGATGCGATCGGCGATCCGCGCACGCAACGCCTGGCCGAAACGTATTTTATCCCCAACGCGATCGCTGCCGTTTTAGGTGCGCCCGTGCGCCTCGGGGGAAAAACCATCGGTCTCGTCATGCTCGAACACGCCGAGACGCCGCGAACTTGGACGACCGAAGAACAAACCTTCGCCGCCTCCATCGCCGATTTTGTCGCCTTGGCCGTGCAAACGGGCGATCGCACGTCTGCCGAAGTCGCCCGCTGGGAAAGTGAAGAACGCTTTCGCTGGCTCTCCGAAGCTACCTTTGAGGGTATCGTCATCCACGCCGACGACACCATTATCGACACCAACCAAGCTCTCAGCACCCTCTTCGGCTACCGCGACGACGAATTTCTCGGCATGAACCCGCTGGAGTTGTTCGCACCTCCCTGTCGGGATCTCGCCATCGCTCCCCTGCGATCGGGATCGGATAAAACCCTCGAACTCGTGGGACAGCGAAAAGACGGCTCGACGTTTCCCATCGAAATTCAAGGTCGCCTCCTCCCCTATTACGGCAATAAAGTCCGCGTGACGGCCGTGCGGGATATCACCGAGCGACAAAACGCCGAACGCGCCTTGCGACAAAGCGAAGCTCGCTATCGCGCGATTTCCGAACTGGCCTCCGATTACATCTACGCCGCCGACGTGACCCCCGACGGCAACCCCATCGTACAGTGGGCGACGCAATCGTTCGATCGCATTACCGGTTACAGTCGCGCTGAAGTCGAAGCTATGGGGGGATGGTCGGCTGTCGTTCACCCCGACGATCGCGATCGCGTCCACCACCGTTTCACTCAAAACCGCGTGGCAGACTGGGAAGGCGTTCTCGAATACCGCATCGTCACCCGCGACGGCGAAACCCGTTGGCTGCGAGATTACGCCCGTCCCAACTGGCAAGAATCGGAGGGCGACACAGTTCGTTTGCTCGGTGCGGTGCAAGATATCACCTTGTCCAAAACGGCCGAAGCCGAACTCTACCGCGCCAAGGAAGCCGCCGAAACCGCCAACCGATCCAAAAGCGCCTTTCTGGCCAATATCAGCCACGAACTGCGAACGCCCCTCAACGCCATTATCGGTTACAGCGAAATTCTCCAAGAAGAGGCTGAAGAAGAGGGAAACACCACCGCCGTCGAAGATCTTCAGAAAATCCGTACTGCGGGAAACTTCCTGCTGGCGCTAATTAACGACATCCTCGACATCTCGAAAATCGAGGCGGGGAAAATGCAGCTTTACATCGAAGCCTTCGATCTCTGTGCCTTAATCGAGGAAGTTCGCGTTACCCTCGAGCCGATAATGGAGAAAAACGGCAATACGTTTACCCTCGAGTGCGACGAGAATCTAGGAGAAATCGAAGCCGACATTACGAAATTGCGCCAAGTGTTGCTCAACCTCCTCAGCAACGCCGCCAAATTCACGGAAAACGGCAACGTCCGCCTGACCGTCCGGCGTTACCGCGATGGCTTAGAGGGAGAGGTCGGGGAAGATGTCGACAGCGAAAGTGCGACGCACCGCTTCGGCGATCGCGTTGTCTTCAAAGTCACCGACACGGGAATCGGCATGACTCCCGAACAAGTGGCGCATCTCTTTGAAGCCTTTACTCAAGGAGATGCCTCCACCACCCGAAAATACGGCGGAACGGGACTCGGACTGACCATTAGCAAACGCTACTGTCAGATGATGGGGGGCGACATCGCCGTTAACAGTCAAGTCGATGTGGGGTCTGAGTTTACCATCGTCCTACCCCGCGTGTTGCCGCGATCGACGACGACTGGATGAGGGGACGAGGAGCAGTGTTTCAGTCGCCAGTCACCCGTCACCCGTCACCCGTGATGAGGAGATGAGGCGATGAGGAGACACGGTTACCCGTTAACTGTCCTCACTCTTCACTCTTCCCTCTTCCCTCTGCACTGAAGAAGCTCTCCTGTTCACAGAGCGAGACGCTTCAGATTGCGATAGAATCGGGTACGATTGCCCGACTGGGTCAACTGAATCCCGTGCGTGTAGAGACCGATTCGGTGCGTCTTGACGGCAACGCTCGCGACTCCGTTGCGATCGCGCGGCATTTGTTGGTTCCTTCCGACTTCACGGGAGTCCATTGAGGAATGCGTTAATGAGATCGCTCGAAAACGCCAGCGTCCTGGTTGTAGACGATAACGAAGCCAACCGCGATTTACTCCGACGGCGGCTGAAGCGACAAGGCTATCGAGTCACCGTCGCCGAAGACGGATTTCGCGCCTTGGAACTGATGCGAGAGCAACCGTTCGATTTGGTGTTGCTCGATATCATGATGCCGCGAATGAACGGCTATCAAGTTCTCGAACAGGTGAAAGCCGATTCAGACCTTCGCGATATTCCCGTTCTCGTCATTTCTGCTCTCGACGATCTCGACAGCGTGGTTAAGTGTATCGAACTTGGGGCGGAGGATTATCTTCCAAAACCCTTCAATCCGATTTTGCTCAAAGCGCGAATTGGAGCCTGTCTCGAAAAAAAGCGCTTACACGACCAGGAGAAGGCATATCTCGAACAGCTACGGGTCGAACAGGAGAAGTCGGAACGTCTGCTGCTGAATATTTTGCCCCAAGCGATCGCCGAACGCCTCAAGCAAAACCCTCGGACGATCGCGGATAGTTTTGCGGACGTCAGCGTGTTGTTCGCCGATATCGTCGGTTTTACAAAACTCTGGTCGCGCATTTCTCCGACGCAACTCGTCGAACTCCTCAACGAGATTTTTTCGGGATTCGACGAACTAGCCGAAAAGAACGGCTTGGAAAAAATTAAAACCATCGGCGATGCTTATATGGTCGTCGGCGGACTCCCGATTCCGCGAGCGGATCACGCCGAAGCGATCGCGCAGATGGCTTTGGATATGCAGCGACAGATGGCGCAGTTCAATCAAGGCGATCGCGAACCGTTCAGCATTCGCATCGGGATCAGTACCGGCCCGGTAGTGGCGGGAGTGATCGGAACGAACAAGTTTATTTACGATCTTTGGGGAGATACCGTCAACACCGCCAGCCGTATGGAGTCTCACGGGATCGCGAACACGATTCAGGTGACAGAAGCGACCTACGAACGGCTCAAAGATCGTTTTATTTTCGAGCGTCGCGGTGTTATCGAGGTGAAGGGAAAGGGTAAAATGACCACTTACTTACTCGTCGATCGCAAAGAAAATTGTTAAAAACAACCGTGTTGGGGATGGTCAGAGGTTGGAGAAAGGGGCTGTTGGGGGGCGCGTTCGCAAGTCTCGTTGCGCTGGTTCCCGAAGCTGAGGCTCAGGTCAGTACGTCTTGGGTCGAACCCTGTGTTGAGAATTTGGTGGAGGCGGAGATTCTCGAAGACGTTCCCGATCGCCTCAACGTTCCCATGACTCGCGCCGAATTCGCACGCACCCTCGATCGCACCCTCGAACGAACGTTTCCCGAGATCGAAACGCCGAGGGAGACTCGGTTTACGGACGTGGCGACGAACTCGCCGGAGTTCGAGGCGATCGCAAGGTTGGAACGGCGGGGATTTTGGGAAAGTTTTCTCGATTTAGTCTTCGGCAGCGATCGTAAACTGGCACGATGGGAAATGTGGGTCGCGCTGACGGACGGCTTGGACTATCGAGCGGCGCAAACCCCGCGATCGCTCCTCGATCGCACCTATCGCGACGCGATTTTGGTTCCCCCGGACATTGAAGCGGCGATCGCCGCCGCTACGGAACGCCAAATTGTCGTCGTCTCCCCGTCGGGTGAAGACGCGCACTGGTTGTATCCCTATCGCCTCGCAACTCGCGCTGACGTCGCGGCGACGATGTGTCTGATTCTCGCCAAAGATGGCTTTCCGAACTCTATTCCCGAGGAATATGCAGTCCGCGTCACCGTTCCCGAAATTCGCGGCGTGTGGCTGACGAACGTAGACAGCGAGGTCTTGTTTTCTCGGCGCGAACTCCGTCAGGCGATCGATCGCTTACACCGCCTCAATTTCAACACGCTCTATCCCACGGTTTGGAACTGGGGATATACCCTCTATCCCAGCGCCGTCGCCGAACCGGTTATCGGACGCGCCGTCGATCCCGAGCCGGGACTGCAACGGTACGATATGTTAGCCGAGGCGATCGAGTACGGACACCGTAAAGGCTTGCGGGTGATTCCCTGGTTCGAGTTCGGCTTTCAAGCGCCGTCTTACTCGGAACTGGCGCGGCGCAACCCCGACTGGCTGACGCAGCGTTCCGACGGAAGCCAAACCATCATGGAAGGGGAACACGAGCGAGTTTGGCTCAATCCCTTTCATCCCGAGGTGCAGCAGTTTATCCTCGATTTATTGGTTGAAATCGCCAGTAACTACGACATCGACGGAATTCAACTCGACGATCACCTCGGACTTCCCGTCGAGTTCGGTTACGATGCCTACACGGTCGAACTCTACCGCAGCGAACACGACGGTGCCGCTCCTCCCGAAGATTATACCGATCCTGATTGGATACGCTGGCGAGCTGATAAAATCACTGAGTTTGTCGGTCGCGCTTTTCGCGCTGTGAAAGCCGTCAACCCCGACGCCGTATTTTCAGTTTCCCCCAACCCGCAACACTTCGCCTATTCTCGATATTTACAAGATTGGGAAAGTTGGGAACGTATCGGATATATTGAAGAGTTAGTTTTGCAAGTTTATCGAGACGACATCGATGTGTTTGCAATGGAGCTGCAACGACCGGAGGTAGAAGCGGCAAGACACCACATTCCCGTCGGTATCGCGATTTTGACCGGTTTGAAAAACCGTCCGATCGAACTCGATCTGATTCGACAAAAGGTTAGAAAAACTAGAGAGTTAGGTTTTTCGGGAATGTCGTTTTTCTTTTACGAAAGTTTGTGGAATTGGGCAGAAGACCCCCCAGAAGTTCGAGAGGGAGGATTCGCCGAACTCTTTCCTGAAGCGGTGGTTGCGCCAGATGTCATTGACTGAAGACAGTCACCAGTCACCCGTGATGAGGAGATGATGGGATAATGGGATGATACTCTATCCTTTTCCGATAAGCTGGATTTCAAGAAATCTTCACCACATCCCCCCTTAGCCCCCTATCCCCCCTTCGCCCCCCTTTGAAAGGGGGGTTGGGGGGATGGTTGGAGAGATAGAGGGGCTTGTCTGACTGGGGCAAACCCGTGTTTGAGTCCGAGCGAAGTCGAAGCGAGCGAAGTCGAAGCGTTGAGATTCGGATTCCGCATCATCCGGTCGTCCCATTGCCTTCTGTATTTGAGTTTTGCCAGAGAAACTGAAGCAGTCTCTTTTCGTCGAACTGCTTGACCAATTGCGACACGCGATCGGCAAACGGTTCGAGTTCGGGTTGCGATCGCGCTAGCGCTCGGGCGTGTTTGTCGGCTTTTCGTAAGGCTCCCCGTCGAATGGAGTGTACTAAACCGGCGAGTTCTTCTTCAGGGGGAAAGACCAAATCGCGATCGTCTGGGGACTCCTGAATGTCGTTCGAGCGGCTGTTATCTTCGTAAGTCTCGGATACCTCTTTTTCGGCATACTGCCACTCTAACTTCATCAGATATCCTAATTTGTCGATCGCCTCCTCTGCCCGAATCGGTTTGGCAATGAAATCGTCGGCCCCCGCTTCAAAGCTCGAGTAATGGTCTTGTTCTAACACGCTGGCCGACCATGCGAGAATTTTGACCCCTTGTAACTGCGGCGTTTGTCGAACGCGCCGAATTAACTCGAAGCCGTCGAGGGCGGGCATTACTAAATCGGTGACGATCGCGTCGGGAACTAACTTTTGTATTTTCGCGAACCCTTCTTCTCCATCCTCCGCTTCGTGGACTTCGAAACCGAGAGGCGTTAACAGATTCATCAGCACCGCGCGATTTTCCCATTTATCGTCGATGACGAGAATCGATCGCTTGCGCCCTCGATAGCCGACGATCTTTCCCTTCTCGTCTTTGGCTGAGTTCGTCCCCCAATCTCGCGCGATCGGGAACTCGAGATCGAACCAAAACCGACTACCTTCACCCAGAACGCTCGAGACGTGGATTTGACTGCCCATCAAGGCTGTAATTTTTTGGCTGATGGTCAGCCCCAACCCCGTTCCTTGGGACATCTGATTGGCTTCCCCAACTTGCTCGAACGGTTGAAAGATCGTTTCGACCTGTTCGGGACTCATGCCGATTCCAGTATCTTCGACGAGAAACCGAATCGTAACGGCGTCCCTCTCAGGCGATCGCAACGTCGCGTCCCGTACCGTTCCCACTCGAAAGCGCACGCTTCCTCGCTTAGTGTACTTCACGGCGTTGCCCAACAGGTTGATGAGAACTTGACGCAGCCGCTTTTCGTCTCCACAGACCGCTTCGGGCAGTTCGGAGGTGGCTTGATAGTCGAAGTGTAAACCTTTCTGGCGGGCTTTGATTTGACAGATTTCCGCAACGCCTACGAGAAACGAGGGAAAATGAAAATCGATGGGATACAGTTCCATTTTCCGAGCTTCGATTTTTGAGAGATCGAGAACGTCGTTAATCAACATCAGCAAGTGAGAGCCACACTGATGGATAATTTCGATTCCCTGACGCTGCTGGTTGAGGTCTTGAGTGCGCTGGAGGATTTGCGCGTAACCCAAAATCCCGTTGAGGGGCGTTCGCAGTTCGTGGCTCATGTTGGCGAGAAATTCGCTTTTGGCATGGTTCGCCACTTCCGCAGCATCTTTGGCGGCTTGGAGTTCGAGGGTACGGTCTTCGACGCGTCGCTCTAAGTCGGCGTTGGCGGCTTCGAGTCGGGAAAAAGACTGCGTGAGAGCGGCTGCCATGTGGTTAAAAGACTCGGCGAGAATTTCGAGTTCGCCAATGCCGCGCACGTTAACCCGGCGATCGAGATTTCCCGAGGCAATTTCGCGACTGGTATCGCTCAAGCGGCGGATGGGACGGACGATCGCCCAGCGAATGGCAACGATGCCAACAGCGGCAGCAATCCCGACGATGCCCAGTGCGCCTTGGAGGAGGGTTTCTACGACAGCACTGTAGTTGGTCAGCACTTCGGAGATCGGTTTGACAACGACCAGTTTCCAGTAGGTATTGGGAACGCCGAAAACATAGGCTGAGGCAGATTCGCCGAGCAACCAGTCTTCTTCAACCTCAAACTGTCGTAATAACTGACCGCGATCGAAGCCGACTTTTTGGGGATCGACGATCGCCGCTGCAATGAGGTTGGCTTCCTTGGGCTCGATGGGGGTACGCACCTCTTCGAGACCGTCGAGAATGGTTTGGCGGCGCTCGGTCCAACGATCGGCACCGGCGACAACGTCGCGATTGGTGGCAGCTAACGCATCGCGATAGGGGGCAAATTCGGGATGCTGTCGGGAGACCTCGAAAACATCGAGCAGTTTGAGGGAGGGGTCGTGACTGTCATGGTCGTGGTCTTCGGGGACTTCGTGTTGGGGGAGCGTGATAAGGTGGTTGTCGCGATCGACGAGGATAATGTATCCGCCTATCTCCTCTTGCAGCGAGTTCACGAACGCCTGTAGTCCTTTGAGTTCGAGATCGATCGTCGCAGCCCCCCAAAATTTACCGTCTCTGCGAATGGCGACGGTACAAGTGACCATCGGTTCTCGGGAGTAGGGATCGACGTAAACGCGACTCCAAAAACACTGACTGGGTTCGAGATATTGGGCGACTATGTACCATTCTTCTTGGTGGTAAGTAGCCCCAGAGAAAAAAAGGAATGTGTGTAAAGGATTATTTCAGACCTCGAAGGTTGACATACTTAACAGAATGTCCGTGGCTGTATCCGCCTATCTCCTCTTGCAGCGAGTTCACGAACGCCTGTAGTCCTTTGAGTTCGAGATCGATCGTCGCAGCCCCCCAAAATTTACCGTCTCTGCGAATGGCGACGGTACAAGTGACCATCGGTTCTCGGGAGTAGGGATCGACGTAAACGCGACTCCAAAAACACTGACTGGGTTCGAGATATTGGGCGACTATGTACCATTCTTCTTGGTGGTAAGTAGCCCCAGAGAAAAAAAGGAATGTGTGTAAAGGATTATTTCAGACCTCGAAGGTTGACATACTTAACAGAATGTCCGTGGCGCTCTCCTCGGGCTTCGAGTCCCTCGGTCCTGAGAGGGTGACAACATAGCTAGACCCCCTGCCTCACAAGGGATAGAGCCTCTAGCCCTCGTTAAAAATGGAGAGATTTGTGAGGCTTCAACGCCATGAGCGCCAACATCCAATCTCTCCAGAGCAGCAGGGATTGACTCCAAGCATAACCGGATAATCCGAGGGAA
>NZ_KB235958.1:3979069-3980564 GCF_000332355.1 Baaleninema simplex PCC 7105 | reverse complement strand
TCTTGCCGGATGCACGGGAATTTCCAATTTTACCTCTTTTTCGGGTTCTCGAAGCCACGTCAAGACTCCTCTAAGCCTTACGTCGTAAGCTTTTCACTTCTTTTCAGCAAGCCCTAAGTACCGATAAAATCCCTTCAAGGGATTGAAACGAATTCGTTGTAATCCTTAATTGATATCAATTATGAAGTTGAAACCCAATAAAATCCCTTCAAGGGATTGAAACTGGCCAACGAACTGGCATTTGTAAAAACTCCCGAGTTGAAACCCAATAAAATCCCTTCAAGGGATTGAAACCAATTGAATGAGAGCCATTTTCTTCTCCTTTTGGTTGAAACCCAATAAAATCCCTTCAAGGGATTGAAACCTCGGTAGAAGAATACAACGGCGAAACGCCTGGTTGAAACCCAATAAAATCCCTTCAAGGGATTGAAACAGCACCCAGCCCATCTCGTTAAGGATAGGGGCGTACTGTTGAAACCCAATAAAATCCCTTCAAGGGATTGAAACGTCCCGACACTATCGGGAGGCTCTATCAACCTGCGTTGAAACCCAATAAAATCCCTTCAAGGGATTGAAACGCTGAAGCTATCACCAAATCATCATCCGGCGGTGGCAAAGGTTGAAACCCAATAAAATCCCTTCAAGGGATTGAAACCTTAAAGCTTTTCGGAACTTCGACCGGAAAATGTTGAAACCCAATAAAATCCCTTCAAGGGATTGAAACCCTTGCGCGTGGACGCCGTGAGCTTCCAGTTCGGCGTTGAAACCCAATAAAATCCCTTCAAGGGATTGAAACTGGGCGAACGCTGGAGCCGGGTCGCGATTCTCGACTAAGTTGAAACCCAATAAAATCCCTTCAAGGGATTGAAACGCGGTAGTTCTCCAAGGGCGATCGCTGTGACTGGAGTTGAAACCCAATAAAATCCCTTCAAGGGATTGAAACTTCCTGCCGTGTCTGTTCCTTCTTTCGTTTCCCGTCGTTCTGTTGAAACCCAATAAAATCCCTTCAAGGGATTGAAACTGAAGAAGTTAGGTTTGAAGATAGAACAGAGATTTACACTGAGTTGAAACCCAATAAAATCGGGTCTTCGCAAAACAAGGTGATAAGAAAAACTTATTAAGTAAAGCAAGACAGAAAGCGCATTGGGTGCATCCCAGTTTTGCAATGAGTAAGAGTACTTAGAGCGGTTTGAGAGAAGGGAGTTAAGCTAAAAGGAGTTGCCCAAGTCGGAGTCAAGCCTAGCTCATGGATGCTGAAAAACGTCGCCAAATTCAAGCTCACGCTCGAGCGATTGCCGCTCTACTCTACGAAGGAAGTGACCCAGAAGAGATTCAAACCCTATCTGGCATCGAAAAAACCGTCCGTCATCAGCTATTAGAACACGTTAGCCCAGAAGTGGGAAATTTTTTATCCAAAACAGCAGCGGCAGCCAAGGCGGAAGAAACGGACGGTAAAAGTCTTCTCGGTCGCTTGAGTCTGAGCGAGCCACAAGCC
>NZ_KB235958.1:3977286-3978969 GCF_000332355.1 Baaleninema simplex PCC 7105 | reverse complement strand
CTTCTCTAAAGCCTAGCTGCAAAAATATTGCTTCGCGTTCCCTGACCACGCTTCTCACTCTTACTTTGGGTAAGTTGATTAAGTCTTCTACAAAAAAGTTCATCTTTAGATCCGCCTGCATTTGTTTTCTATTATACTATTATCACCTCAAACTCCGAAGACCCTAAAATCCCTTCAAGGGATTGAAACTTTCTTTGACTACAATTTTGCCATTCATTGAACTAGTTGAAACCCAATAAAATCCCTTCAAGGGATTGAAACCGACATGGTAGTTAACGGCGAGCATGAAGAGTATGGTTGAAACCCAATAAAATCCCTTCAAGGGATTGAAACATCGCCGTCAAACTCGATGTAACTGCACTTCTCCAGTGTTGAAACCCAATAAAATCCCTTCAAGGGATTGAAACTTCTGAAAATGCCGAGAATTCAAAAAGATTCCGGGTTGAAACCCAATAAAATCCCTTCAAGGGATTGAAACGCTCCTTAACTACACCACCCTGACCCGGAAAGCGGTTGAAACCCAATAAAATCCCTTCAAGGGATTGAAACTTGGTTGTCTTTTTGTACGTTACCGTGCTATAATGTTGAAACCCAATAAAATCCCTTCAAGGGATTGAAACTCATGGTTCTAACTAACTCCTTAGTAAACGTTTTTGTTGAAACCCAATAAAATCCCTTCAAGGGATTGAAACCTTACCTACCGCCGCATTTGCCGCCGAATCATCTGCCAAGTTGAAACCCAATAAAATCCCTTCAAGGGATTGAAACGCTTATCTCCTGAGATGCGCCAGTTGATTTCGCTAGTTGAAACCCAATAAAATCCCTTCAAGGGATTGAAACTAAGAATCACCGGATAAAAGGTAGATTTCTAACATTGTTGAAACCCAATAAAATCCCTTCAAGGGATTGAAACGCAATTTTACCAACTAGCGAGGATTTGCCACTCCTGTTGAAACCCAATAAAATCCCTTCAAGGGATTGAAACTCTGGCGTGAGCTGTTTTAGCAAAGTCGTTGCACCGTTGAAACCCAATAAAATCCCTTCAAGGGATTGAAACGTTTTTTTGACGATTTGCAAGCTTGAAAAGATTTCTCGAGTTGAAACCCAATAAAATCCCTTCAAGGGATTGAAACTCTGATATCCGGTGACGGCACGGCGCAACAGAGACGTTGAAACCCAATAAAATCCCTTCAAGGGATTGAAACAAGGGGGTGGAGAATACAAACTCGAGAGTGGGGAGTTGAAACCCAATAAAATCCCTTCAAGGGATTGAAACTGTAACGCCGCTGCGATCGCCGCCTTCAACCGCGATGTTGAAACCCAATAAAATCCCTTCAAGGGATTGAAACGTAACTTCAAGGATGGGAACTCCTAATATTGATAGTTGAAACCCAATAAAATCCCTTCAAGGGATTGAAACGTAAGCAGCGAGGCGGCATTCATAGAGAATGTCGTAGTGTTGAAACCCAATAAAATCCCTTCAAGGGATTGAAACTGCTAGTTGCTCAAATGAGCGACCAACATTTGGTAGTTGAAACCCAATAAAATCCCTTCAAGGGATTGAAACTATCAAGCTCGACAAAAGTAGGACGGTGAAAAGACTGTTGAAACCCAATAAAATACCGGGTCTTCGGAGTTTGAGGTGATAATAGTATAATAGAAAACAAATGCAGGCGGATCTAA
>NZ_KB235958.1:3974331-3977186 GCF_000332355.1 Baaleninema simplex PCC 7105 | reverse complement strand
AATGCGCTTTCTGTCTTGCTTTACTTAATAAATTTTTCTTATCACCTTGTTTTGCGAAGACCCAAAATCCCTTCAAGGGATTGAAACCGGTAACTGATTTTCGTACAGTATCTCATGACTGTTGAAACCCAATAAAATCCCTTCAAGGGATTGAAACTGAATCTAGATAAACTCCGCTAGAAGGAATCCGATGTTGAAACCCAATAAAATCCCTTCAAGGGATTGAAACTTCAAGCTCTACGGTGGTATCAGGAAGACCACCAGTTGAAACCCAATAAAATCCCTTCAAGGGATTGAAACTATTACAACGCTCGATAGAACCTCCCACGTCCAGTTGAAACCCAATAAAATCCCTTCAAGGGATTGAAACGCGATTGTTGACGGTATTCCCACCCCCACATACAGTTGAAACCCAATAAAATCCCTTCAAGGGATTGAAACAATTGCCTGGTTGGATAATCAGGAGAAGTTCGAGGAACTGGGGCCGTTGAAACCCAATAAAATCCCTTCAAGGGATTGAAACCCACCCTCCTTCAACCCCAATCGACTGACACATTCAGTTGAAACCCAATAAAATCCCTTGAAGGGATTGAAACGAGGCAACCCGATATCAACCCGATACGCCTGCAAACGTTGAAACCCAATAAAATCCCTTCAAGGGATTGAAACGGGTTGAAATGGAGCATTCACCCACTGTCCTGGCTCGAGTTGAAACCCAATAAAATCCCTTCAAGGGATTGAAACATCAGATGCCCCCCGCTCTTGGCAGAAATCTTGCAGCGTTGAAACCCAATAAAATCCCTTCAAGGGATTGAAACGCTGTTGACGAAAATACCCAAGGATTTCACCGTCGTCCAAGTTGAAACCCAATAAAATCCCTTCAAGGGATTGAAACGGAATCGATCCTCGTCAAGCGACAAGGGAAAGCATCGCTGTTGTTGAAACCCAATAAAATCCCTTCAAGGGATTGAAACTTGACGATTTCTCGCCAGGGTTCCTACTCCCTTTCCCGTTGAAACCCAATAAAATCCCTTCAAGGGATTGAAACACCGCACTCACTGACATCGCAACCGCTTTTTCCAGTTGAAACCCAATAAAATCCCTTCAAGGGATTGAAACTAGCGCGGCACATTCTTGGGGGGGGGACTCTTCCCGTTGAAACCCAATAAAATCCCTTCAAGGGATTGAAACATCGATTAATTCATCTAGCCACTTTCTGGCTGCGGTTGAAACCCAATAAAATCCCTTCAAGGGATTGAAACTCAATAATAACTCACGTGAGTTTATTTATCAATATGTTGAAACCCAATAAAATCCCTTCAAGGGATTGAAACGATTAACTCTTCCTGAGCAAAGACGGTGAGCTTGCCGTGGGTTGAAACCCAATAAAATCCCTTCAAGGGATTGAAACGCATTAAGAGAGCTTCCAGTAGGGTCAAAAGTAGGTTGAAACCCAATAAAATCCCTTCAAGGGATTGAAACCTGCCCGATTTTCTTGGTGGGATAAGATTGTAGATGAAGGTTGAAACCCAATAAAATCCCTTCAAGGGATTGAAACCGATTACCATCGCGGCGTAGTTCGGATCGGTGGCGGTTGAAACCCAATAAAATCCCTTTGAGGGATTGAAACTGTCGTGGGTTTTGTAGGCTCTACGGGGGTAATTTTGTTGAAACCCAATAAAATCCCTTTGAGGGATTGAAACGAGTTGTTGAGCAATCCTTCAACGCCGTGGCGTTCAGGTTGAAACCCAATAAAATCCCTTTGAGGGATTGAAACGTGAAGCTCGATCCGGACAGAAACGCGGGGACGTTGGCTCAAGTTGAAACCCAATAAAATCCCTTTGAGGGATTGAAACGAGTTGTTGAGCAATCCTTCAACGCCGTGGCGTTCAGGTTGAAACCCAATAAAATCCCTTTGAGGGATTGAAACACGCGGCGACCGATTAAATGGTTGTAGACCTCGGGTTGAAACCCAATAAAATCCCTTTGAGGGATTGAAACCGATCCACCAATTGGCATCTGGTGTCTGAAGTAAATCGTTGAAACCCAATAAAATCCCTTTGAGGGATTGAAACCTTCAAAAAATCGTTCGTCCACGGGTTCACTGACCCCAAGGCAAGAGTTGAAACCCAATAAAATCCCTTTGAGGGATTGAAACAGAGTACGCCTTCTCAGCTTGCTGATAAGCCTTGGCCAGAGTTGAAACCCAATAAAATCCCTTCAAGGGATTGAAACTGAATCGAAGCGTATCCATTGAGAATTCTCAACGACTGTTGAAACCCAATAAAATCCCTTCAAGGGATTGAAACCAGTGGTGGCTCACTGGACGATTTCATTTTGCCTCGGTTGAAACCCAATAAAATCCCTTCAAGGGATTGAAACAAATGTCACACAGTTTTTGACGACCCCGAAATCCTGTTGAAACCCAATAAAATCCCTTTGAGGGATTGAAACCAGGAGTTCTCGCACCGTGTCGTCGTAGTCGGCGATGTTGAAACCCAATAAAATCCCTTCAAGGGATTGAAACGCAACAATCGCGTCGTTTACCGTGTCGATAACGGTTGAAACCCAATAAAATCCCTGGGTACATCTCAAAAATGTAAATTCATCGAATTGGGCGCGGGAGCATCTATTTTAAGTAATGAGTAAAAATACTTAAGCCAACTCGCGATTGAGATAAGCACAGCGTAAACGCAACATGGGATTGACATTCTCTCGATTCCACTGCGCTCCGGAAATCTTCATTCTCAAACCAATGCGTTTAATAGTCGATTCAACTTCCCCCGAACCAATGACCTGGCCGTTTTCCTGGCGTTGGGCATAATTCGGTAAGCGATGAGAATGGCGCTCTATAT
>NZ_KB235958.1:3972962-3974231 GCF_000332355.1 Baaleninema simplex PCC 7105 | reverse complement strand
AGCAACGAACAACGTTCTAGATGAGGACTCACTCGTGTGCGGGGCTTAACCTTTAAGCGTTTGGCTTGATTACTGGTTAGGGAGACTTGTCCAATACAGCTCCTAATTTTTCGTTCTCGTCCGCTACGAGTCTGGCTGCTTTGGGCAAAAAAATAGGGCCAGTTCCGGGCCAAGGGTTTCGAGCCAGTGGTCGCGCAGGCTCAGCTCGATGCTCTCGAAGTCTTGGACTTTCTCTTTAGGGGTATTTTGGTACAGGATATCGGCGATCGTCTCGGCAGCTTGTTTGAGTTTTTGACGTTCTTCTGGGGTCATTGACGACTGGGGAATGCTTTCCTCTCTATTCTCGAACCTCTGTCAATGCGTATTTCTACTCATTGCCTTAACTAGATGCTCCCATTGGGCGCACTCAATTTCCAGATCCCCGGCATCTTGGAGATGCCGGGGATCTTATACCGGAAGTGCTAATCGGGAATTTTGCCACCCAAAACTGATGTTTTTGCAAAAGTGGGATGCACCCGGGATTTTATTGGGTTTCAACACCGGACGCCCGAAGGAATGGCGGCGGCGCGACAAGCTCTTGTTTCAATCCCTTGAAGGGATTTTATTGGGTTTCAACTGCGATCGCCCACTCGGTAGCCGGTGACGTTAACCCAGTTTCAATCCCTTGAAGTAGTACATCAGATCTATATAGCCTTACAGAGCCGGTAGCCGGTGACGTTAACCCAGTTTCAATCCCTTGAAGGGATTTTATTGGGTTTCAACATCGCCTGAAGGTATTGGCGATCGAACCCGTCAAAGTTTCAATCCCTTGAAGGGATTTTATTGGGTTTCAACTCGACTATCTACTTGAAAAGCTACTCGTCCCCAGTGGCGTTTCAATCCCTTGAAGGGATTTTATTGGGTTTCAACTCGGCGCTGCTTGAAAGGTTCGGCGAACTTTCGGCGGTTTCAATCCCTTGAAGGGATTTTATTGGGTTTCAACGTTTTCTCGATCTGTTGCGATCGCTCGTTAGAAAAAGTTTCAATCCCTTGAAGGGATTTTATTGGGTTTCAACGTCACGGAACCTCGGCGACATTGTTCGCTCAAAGTTTGGGTCTTCGGAGTTTGAGGTGATAATAGTATAATAGAAAACAAATGCAGGCGGATCTAAAGATGAACTTTTTTGTAGAAGACTTAATCAACTTACCCAAAGTAAGAGTGAGAAGCGTGGTCAGGGAACGCGAAGCAATATTTTTGCAGCTAGGCTTTAGAGAAGAGGAAGTTGCCTG
>NZ_KB235958.1:3968782-3972862 GCF_000332355.1 Baaleninema simplex PCC 7105 | reverse complement strand
TGATGCTGTCAAGACAATTCGCAATCATCTTAACACAATATGTAATTATTTCTTGAGCCGAACAACCAATGGTGTTATGGAGGGTATTAATAATCGTCTTAAACTGATAAAGCGTCAAGCTTATGGCTTTATAAATTTTGAAAATATGCGAATGCGCTTTCTGTCTTGCTTTACTTAATAAATTTTTCTTATCACCTTGTTTTGCGAAGACCCCAAAGTTTCAATCCCTTGAAGGGATTTTATTGGGTTTCAACTAAAGCATCGTTAGGAGTTAGAACGATGCCAAAGAGTTTCAATCCCTTGAAGGGATTTTATTGGGTTTCAACTCCCCCGCCTTTGGGGGCGCGGCGAACCGCTTTATCCAGTTTCAATCCCTTGAAGGGATTTTATTGGGTTTCAACTCGGGCTGTGGTGACAGTGCAAACCGTAACCTTCGACGTTTCAATCCCTTGAAGGGATTTTATTGGGTTTCAACCGGGCAGGTTATCGCCGATCGCGATCGCCAACGCCGTTTCAATCCCTTGAAGGGATTTTATTGGGTTTCAACCTTTGATAAATATTGCTTGGTTATCAAAAGTCTGCTTATGTTTCAATCCCTTGAAGGGATTTTATTGGGTTTCAACGTTGAATCAGCCATAGACCATTCTTTACTTTATCGTTTCAATCCCTTGAAGGGATTTTATTGGGTTTCAACAAAGGTTTATCTGTGGCTATCGATTCAGATGCCCTTCAATGTTTCAATCCCTTGAAGGGATTTTATTGGGTTTCAACAAAAATAGAATAAATGAAGAAATACAATTAGAACAAGTTTCAATCCCTTGAAGGGATTTTATTGGGTTTCAACTATCGCGGAATTGAAAGCTATCGCAGTGGAGGAGCTTGTTTCAATCCCTTGAAGGGATTTTATTGGGTTTCAACTCAACTTCTCCAACTGGGTATAAAGTAACTATTAGTTTCAATCCCTTGAAGGGATTTTATTGGGTTTCAACTGGATCTATTGTTAGCATACTTTCTCCAATACTTTAAGTTTCAATCCCTTGAAGGGATTTTATTGGGTTTCAACGTTTATCTTGTATATTTGATACGTTTTGATCGTCTAAACGTTTCAATCCCTTGAAGGGATTTTATTGGGTTTCAACACCGACCGAGCCGCAAACGCGCCGCGACCACGACCGAAAGACGAGTTTCAATCCCTTGAAGGGATTTTATTGGGTTTCAACGCAACTCCGGTTTCTCGTGCAAGTCGATAATCCCGTTTCAATCCCTTGAAGGGATTTTATTGGGTTTCAACCTCGAAGTAATCCTGAGTTGGCGTCGGCGATCGGCAGTTTCAATCCCTTGAAGGGATTTTATTGGGTTTCAACTTCTCTGAATGGTATGGGGGGAAGGTTGCAGCCAACGTTTCAATCCCTTGAAGGGATTTTATTGGGTTTCAACGGCGAAGGAGTCTACAGTACCGATGTTGCTGGATTCGTTTCAATCCCTTGAAGGGATTTTATTGGGTTTCAACACCCGAGCCTGAAATTGAACCCGAGCCTGAAATTGGTTTCAATCCCTTGAAGGGATTTTATTGGGTTTCAACAAGGCGGACTTCCCCGTCAACGGAATGTTGTTCGCATTGTTTCAATCCCTTGAAGGGATTTTATTGGGTTTCAACCGGAGCGCCGTGGGGGTTGACAACAGATAACCCCATGTTTCAATCCCTTGAAGGGATTTTATTGGGTTTCAACCTGAGCTGAACCCCGACAACGTTCCGGGTAGCTTCTGTTTCAATCCCTTGAAGGGATTTTATTGGGTTTCAACCCGAGGCGGCGTCGGATGTCCGGGCGATCGCACCGTCGTTTCAATCCCTTGAAGGGATTTTATTGGGTTTCAACCGTGGAGAAGGAGAACTCGCCCCACGTATTATCAGTGTTTCAATCCCTTGAAGGGATTTTATTGGGTTTCAACTAGACCCGTGGTCGTTTCCCTTCGACTACATCAAGTTTCAATCCCTTGAAGGGATTTTATTGGGTTTCAACCTTGGCTGTGGCGATCGCCGTCCTCATTGCGTCTGTCTCTGTCGTTTCAATCCCTTGAAGGGATTTTATTGGGTTTCAACGATTTGATAGCCGTACAATTCTTCGATATCTTCCTTGTTTCAATCCCTTGAAGGGATTTTATTGGGTTTCAACGGGGCGGGGCGCTACGTCGAAATCGTTCACGTAGATGGTTCGGCGTTTCAATCCCTTGAAGGGATTTTATTGGGTTTCAACGTGCGGTGTAAAGCAGTCCGTCCGCCTGGTATTCGAGGTTTCAATCCCTTGAAGGGATTTTATTGGGTTTCAACTCAAGTCGTAGGAGAGGAAGCGAGGGCCTTCATCCCGTTTCAATCCCTTGAAGGGATTTTATTGGGTTTCAACCTGCATTGGGGGCGTCGTCAGATCCTCCCCCGCTTCCGGTTTCAATCCCTTGAAGGGATTTTATTGGGTTTCAACGTTACAATGCGGCGGATCACTTCAACCCCATTCGAGTTTCAATCCCTTGAAGGGATTTTATTGGGTTTCAACAGTCGTTGTGTGGTCGTTTCCCGCCGTCAGAATTGTTTCAATCCCTTGAAGGGATTTTATTGGGTTTCAACTTACTTGTTAGTCTCCTACACTTTCCCCAAAAAGGTTTCAATCCCTTGAAGGGATTTTATTGGGTTTCAACTTGAAAAAGAGAATGCCAATCCTCTCCCATTAGAGGTTTCAATCCCTTGAAGGGATTTTATTGGGTTTCAACGTCAGCGGGGGCAGTTGTTGTATATTATCGATTGAACTCGTTTCAATCCCTTGAAGGGATTTTATTGGGTTTCAACTTCGCCTAAAGTTTCTAAGTACGCACCCATCTTAGTTTCAATCCCTTGAAGGGATTTTATTGGATTTCAACGAGGGGAAATCGGGATTGAGGATAACAAGCAAATTTGGTTTCAATCCCTTGAAGGGATTTTATTGGGTTTCAACCTTTGACGTGGTTGATGGGTTCGTCGTAGTGGAAGCGTGTTTCAATCCCTTGAAGGGATTTTATTGGGTTTCAACGTTTGCGGCGAGTATCGCGAATCCGATGGCCGTAGTTTCAATCCCTTGAAGGGATTTTATTGGGTTTCAACTTTAGGAGATGAATCAAGGCGTTATTAGAGTGTCTGTTTCAATCCCTTGAAGGGATTTTATTGGGTTTCAACACGGCATTCGCGCCCTGGCCAGTTCGTCGTAAAAGTTTCAATCCCTTGAAGGGATTTTATTGGGTTTCAACCGGTAGAGCCGGAAGCCATGAGCGACGCCGATCTCGTTTCAATCCCTTGAAGGGATTTTATTGGGTTTCAACCGAGATAGAGTTTCTTGCCTGTAGCGGAACAAATCGGTTTCAATCCCTTGAAGGGATTTTATTGGGTTTCAACTTTGGGTCGTTTTTACTTCTCCGTCTTTTGCTGCTGGTTTCAATCCCTTGAAGGGATTTTATTGGGTTTCAAAATCTCATCTCTCATCTTTTTTTCTTATGAAAGCTCGTTTCAATCCCTTGAAGGGATTTTATTGGGTTTCAACGTAGACTACAAAAAAGTACAGCGCTGCCTTGAAATGTTTCAATCCCTTGAAGGGATTTTATTGGGTTTCAACCGTCTGGGAAAATCTCACGGATTTGTTCGAGGCAAGTTTCAATCCCTTGAAGGGATTTTATTGGGTTTCAACTAGGTTCGGCGGTCGCGATACTGTCGCGGGGAGATCGTTGTTTCAATCCCTTGAAGGGATTTTATTGGGTTTCAACGATACGTCGTTTCGCTTGGATAAAGGTCGATTGAGGTTTCAATCCCTTGAAGGGATTTTATTGGGTTTCAACATTGTAAGACTTTTAGATTTTCCCTAGAAAAAAGTCTGTTTCAATCCCTTGAAGGGATTTTATTGGGTTTCAACCTTGGTGGTGCAGAAAACTCCTGAAAGTGAGAGAGGGAGTGGATTTGAGAAAAAGGGGGTAGACAAAAAGAGGGGTCAGATGCGATGTTCGAGTTCCTCAACTAGCACATCAGCATCATGACCCCTCATCTCTATCGTCAACTTGAAGACC
>NZ_KB235958.1:3935309-3968682 GCF_000332355.1 Baaleninema simplex PCC 7105 | reverse complement strand
CTGTTTGCCGCTCACAAAGCGCGTTTTGGCTTGGTTTGGGCTTGAAATTTGTTTAAGTACCGCTAACCGCGCCGATCTGAGTGCTTTGGCGCAATGTTTCAATCCCTTGAAGGGATTTTATTGGGTTTCAACATCTCGGTATCGAGGGTGTTGTCGTCGAGGTCTCGTTTCAATCCCTTGAAGGGATTTTATTGGGTTTCAACCGCGGTACGTGCGCCGCAACGACTCGAGTAAAACGTTAAAGTTTCAATCCCTTGAAGGGATTTTATTGGGTTTCAACTTCGTTACCGCGTCAGTTCAGACGAGTGGAACACCCCGCTCTTGTTTCAATCCCTTGAAGGGATTTTATTGGGTTTCAACCCGTCCCACCCGTCGAGGCAGTAATTGTCAACTCGGTTTCAATCCCTTGAAGGGATTTTATTGGGTTTCAACTCCGCTACTCATCAGTTGCGATCGGTTTTGAGGAAAGTTTCAATCCCTTGAAGGGATTTTATTGGGTTTCAACGTGCGATCGCTCACTGAGGAAGAAGAGCGAGAAGTTGTTTCAATCCCTTGAAGGGATTTTATTGGGTTTCAACGGAAGCGCTCGAAGCCTTACGAGAGAAATTCTCTGTTTCAATCCCTTGAAGGGATTTTATTGGGTTTCAACCCAGTCGTCACCGTCAAACCAAAGTCCGTTGACTCGGTTTCAATCCCTTGAAGGGATTTTATTGGGTTTCAACATTCCCCGAGCTGGACTTGTGCATTAAATGCTTCGTTTCAATCCCTTGAAGGGATTTTATTGGGTTTCAACTTCTCGCTGTCGATCTCGATCGGCGAGGATTTGCCCGTTTCAATCCCTTGAAGGGATTTTATTGGGTTTCAACAATGGCGGTTTGATGTTCGTCCCAGCTTGGTAGGTTTCAATCCCTTGAAGGGATTTTATTGGGTTTCAACCTCTCGCAAAAAATCAACTAGACATTATTCAAAATGTTTCAATCCCTTGAAGGGATTTTATTGGGTTTCAACATTGTCGGCAGTTGTCGCCGCCGGGCGAGACGGTCGCAGTTTCAATCCCTTGAAGGGATTTTATTGGGTTTCAACAGTTGACTACGGCAAAGTGAAGCGCTGCCTCGCCCTGTTTCAATCCCTTGAAGGGATTTTATTGGGTTTCAACTTTGGAAATTCATGGGTCGAACGGGTATCCGACTCGTGTGTTTCAATCCCTTGAAGGGATTTTATTGGGTTTCAACCGAGGTGCATCGCCACCCCGTCCTTTTTCCCTTGAGGTTTCAATCCCTTGAAGGGATTTTATTGGGTTTCAACTCGAACGTATCGTTATCAGTGTCCGGGTTCTCAGCTTTTACGTTTCAATCCCTTGAAGGGATTTTATTGGGTTTCAACGCTCGAACACGGGGCGATCGAGTTCAGCCTTCCGTTTCAATCCCTTGAAGGGATTTTATTGGGTTTCAACGAGACGTCCTCAAAAATGGGGTTACTGTGTCACGACGAGTTTCAATCCCTTGAAGGGATTTTATTGGGTTTCAACCTCACAACGCGGCGGAACCGAGGTCGGAATTGCTCGTTTCAATCCCTTGAAGGGATTTTATTGGGTTTCAACCTGGCAGCGCTGGCAATCCACCCGCAAATTGCCCGATTGCTGTTTCAATCCCTTGAAGGGATTTTATTGGGTTTCAACGCATTCAAATCAAACCCGCCGAACACGCAACACTGAATGTTTCAATCCCTTGAAGGGATTTTATTGGGTTTCAACTGGGAGTCCGTTCGTGTTCTCAGTGTTGTTAAATAGGAGGTTTCAATCCCTTGAAGGGATTTTATTGGGTTTCAACTTGAGCCAGGAATTCCTCGGCAATGCTTTCGCAACTGTCTAGTTTCAATCCCTTGAAGGGATTTTATTGGGTTTCAACGAGATCGCAGGCAGCAAACCGCCGTTCGTGTCGAAGAAATTGGTTTCAATCCCTTGAAGGGATTTTATTGGGTTTCAACCCAATCCCAGGCGTCACGATCGATGCCCTCCCAGGTGTTTCAATCCCTTGAAGGGATTTTATTGGGTTTCAACGGGGTCGATCGCTTGCTAGACCTTGCCGTGCAAGAACGTTTCAATCCCTTGAAGGGATTTTATTGGGTTTCAACGGTGTCTGGCGTTGTGGGGGAACTTATTCACGAGTTTCAATCCCTTGAAGGGATTTTATTGGGTTTCAACCGCCGTCGAAGTCAGGGACAAGGTTCGAGATTTTCACGTTTCAATCCCTTGAAGGGATTTTATTGGGTTTCAACGAAAAAGCCGCGTATTCTGGCGTCCCATTGTCGGGTTTCAATCCCTTGAAGGGATTTTATTGGGTTTCAACATCTTCTCCGAAAATCGATTTTGCGGCTTCAAAAATTGTTTCAATCCCTTGAAGGGATTTTATTGGGTTTCAACCGTGAATTATCTCACCAACACATACCCCAACCAATCGGTTTCAATCCCTTGAAGGGATTTTATTGGGTTTCAACAAAGCCTGACGCTCACGGACTGATGAAGTTTCTGTTTCAATCCCTTGAAGGGATTTTATTGGGTTTCAACCGATAAGCATCATTCCACGAAGCTTGAAGGCTTCGTTTCAATCCCTTGAAGGGATTTTATTGGGTTTCAACTCCGGTTGGGAGCTTCGTAAAGCTCCAGCATTTCGTTTCAATCCCTTGAAGGGATTTTATTGGGTTTCAACCGCGATTGCCGGACTCTCAACGACAGGGGCGATCGGTTTCAATCCCTTGAAGGGATTTTATTGGTTTTCAACCTTACGATCCGAATACGCAACAATATCGGAAGCTCGTTTCAATCCCTTGAAGGGATTTTATTGGGTTTCAACTTTCATCGAGATCTTTCTCGCCAAACTCAAACATCCGTTTCAATCCCTTGAAGGGATTTTATTGGGTTTCAACTCCCGTTTCAGTTGTCGATCTGGCTGTGGTCGCCGTTTCAATCCCTTGAAGGGATTTTATTGGGTTTCAACTCGCATATCGCAGATACCGAATACCCCGAACCGGAATCGGTTTCAATCCCTTGAAGGGATTTTATTGGGTTTCAACGATCGCCCCCCCGTGCCCCAACCCGAGAGAAACACCGTTTCAATCCCTTGAAGGGATTTTATTGGGTTTCAACGCGATGCGCTCGAAACTCCCAACGCTCCTATTTCAGCCGTTTCAATCCCTTGAAGGGATTTTATTGGGTTTCAACGAGAGAAGGATACTCGCTCAAGGATCTACTTAAAAGTTTCAATCCCTTGAAGGGATTTTATTGGGTTTCAACTCGACCCGCCCCGTCACCAGATTCGGAGTTTTACGTTTCAATCCCTTGAAGGGATTTTATTGGGTTTCAACGTCTCGCTCGATTCCAGATCTCGGAGTTTCGATCGTTTCAATCCCTTGAAGGGATTTTATTGGGTTTCAACGATGCGCTCGTGGCGATCGAGTTCGATCGTCTTTGTTTCAATCCCTTGAAGGGATTTTATTGGGTTTCAACCCGTTCGCATCCCATGCACGAGGATAAATGCCGCGTTTCAATCCCTTGAAGGGATTTTATTGGGTTTCAACGAGTCCAATCTCAGCCTTCGTGTCGTCATACAACCGGTTTCAATCCCTTGAAGGGATTTTATTGGGTTTCAACGAGGCGTAATCGATCGAAAGGTGACGCTCTGCCATCCATCGGTTTCAATCCCTTGAAGGGATTTTATTGGGTTTCAACCCTGCGGTGTCGATACCGCCATCGCAGGAGTGATAGGTTTCAATCCCTTGAAGGGATTTTATTGGGTTTCAACGTTCGATCTGTTCGGGATTCCTTCGTACAATCCTGTTTCAATCCCTTGAAGGGATTTTATTGGGTTTCAACGGTGTCGGTTTCGGCTTGGCGATCGGGGGAATTTTGTTTCAATCCCTTGAAGGGATTTTATTGGGTTTCAACCGCCGTCCTGATAAGCTCCATACTGGCTAAATACGGGTTTCAATCCCTTGAAGGGATTTTATTGGGTTTCAACAGGATATTTTCGAGGCGCTTAGCGAAGAAATCCCGATCGTTTCAATCCCTTGAAGGGATTTTATTGGGTTTCAACTTGTAAAGGGAAATTCGATGCTTGTTAGTTCCTGCGTTTCAATCCCTTGAAGGGATTTTATTGGGTTTCAACCGCATGGCGGCGGGGCTGGTATGAACAGCGATCTCGTTTCAATCCCTTGAAGGGATTTTATTGGGTTTCAACAGGGCGGAAATTCAAGGTCGGACGCGACTACTTGTTTCAATCCCTTGAAGGGATTTTATTGGGTTTCAACCAACCGCGCAAACGATCGACGCAACAGTCATCTCGAGTTTCAATCCCTTGAAGGGATTTTATTGGGTTTCAACCTTTTTCTCCGAAGCCAACACGGAAGCCATTGACGTTTCAATCCCTTGAAGGGATTTTATTGGGTTTCAACTTTGTAACTGTTACAGCCCGATTACAGATTAGAGCTGTTTCAATCCCTTGAAGGGATTTTATTGGGTTTCAACGGAAAACGACGACGCTTCAGATGGCAATATCCCGTTTCAATCCCTTGAAGGGATTTTATTGGGTTTCAACAGAATATTCTCGCCAATACACGGATATCGCGATTGATGTTTCAATCCCTTGAAGGGATTTTATTGGGTTTCAACATCCTCGGTGGTTGCGCTTCCAAACAGACGGAACTCGTTTCAATCCCTTGAAGGGATTTTATTGGGTTTCAACCGATACGGACGCCCAACAGATGACGCTGAGCCTTGTTTCAATCCCTTGAAGGGATTTTATTGGGTTTCAACTCGTTGGGGACGACACCATAAGAGATAAGCGTTTCGTTTCAATCCCTTGAAGGGATTTTATTGGGTTTCAACTTAAGGGTCTGATTCGAGGCGGTGTACGTCCGTAATGTTTCAATCCCTTGAAGGGATTTTATTGGGTTTCAACCATCCTTGGTGTGAACTATCTCACCAACACATACCCGTTTCAATCCCTTGAAGGGATTTTATTGGGTTTCAACGCGAGTTATTTGTGGGCGAGCATACGTTCGACGACGTTTCAATCCCTTGAAGGGATTTTATTGGGTTTCAACCCGGGTAAGTTGCCCCGGATATGATTTACTCTCCTTGTTTCAATCCCTTGAAGGGATTTTATTGGGTTTCAACTCGGGAGACCGCAGTATATAAAAACTCAGTATAAAGTTTCAATCCCTTGAAGGGATTTTATTGGGTTTCAACGCTCGCCTCGCGGGAACGCCCCACATCCAACGTCCCGTTTCAATCCCTTGAAGGGATTTTATTGGGTTTCAACATCGCCGCGTCCGGGTTTCACTTAAGCCCGGACAAGTTTCAATCCCTTGAAGGGATTTTATTGGGTTTCAACCGCCGATCGCCAAACCCGAGCCGTCCGTCGCGATCGTTTCAATCCCTTGAAGGGATTTTATTGGGTTTCAACGCGAGGAAGACATAGAATCATGGTATTAACCGTTCTCGTTTCAATCCCTTGAAGGGATTTTATTGGGTTTCAACTTGTCTCGGTGGGTGCGTGGAGATGTGTTGGGATTGTTTCAATCCCTTGAAGGGATTTTATTGGGTTTCAACCGAGGTGATCGATAATTTTGTTGCCCGCCTCGAGATCGTTCTCGTTTCAATCCCTTGAAGGGATTTTATTGGGTTTCAACTTGGGTATCAGCTAAAGTCGCCCAAAAAGCATCGAGGTTTCAATCCCTTGAAGGGATTTTATTGGGTTTCAACGTACTCCTCTTTCAACCGTTTGTCCCGGTTGTAGATCTCGTTTCAATCCCTTGAAGGGATTTTATTGGGTTTCAACGCGATGCAAAGTATAGTTGCGAGTTGTTTCAATCCCTTGAAGGGATTTTATTGGGTTTCAACGCGATGCAAATAGAAGGGCCGATCAACGGTAAATAGTTTCAATCCCTTGAAGGGATTTTATTGGGTTTCAACAAAAATACTTGGAAAAATCAAAGTTCTTCCAAGTAGAAGTTTCAATCCCTTGAAGGGATTTTATTGGGTTTCAACGGGGTCGGTGTTGGTTAATATCGACACAAACACGTTTCAATCCCTTGAAGGGATTTTATTGGGTTTCAACTTTCGCGTTTTCTGTCGATAGCCCAAACTGAAGGAATTGTTTCAATCCCTTGAAGGGATTTTATTGGGTTTCAACCGGGCGCAGGAGCGCCCCCGATTGTCAGTTCGCCCGTTTCAATCCCTTGAAGGGATTTTATTGGGTTTCAACAAAGGGAAACAGTCAGGGATTTTTAATAGTGTTTTTGTTTCAATCCCTTGAAGGGATTTTATTGGGTTTCAACTAACCGATTGGGAAGTGGCGGCGCTCACGTTGCCGGTTTCAATCCCTTGAAGGGATTTTATTGGGTTTCAACGCGTCTCGATCGAAGGCGATCGCCGCTGCATTGAGTTTCAATCCCTTGAAGGGATTTTATTGGGTTTCAACTCAGGTGTTCGAGGGAGTGGTATGGATCGCCACCGTTTCAATCCCTTGAAGGGATTTTATTGGGTTTCAACTTTTTTGCGAGTTCCTGCTTTTTGGATTTGATACCGGTTTCAATCCCTTGAAGGGATTTTATTGGGTTTCAACTCACCCTCGAAAAACCCCGTCAAATCCCGGAAGACGTTTCAATCCCTTGAAGGGATTTTATTGGGTTTCAACGTTGAAAAGTAAAGGGATTGGCGAGGTTTGGGTGTTTCAATCCCTTGAAGGGATTTTATTGGGTTTCAACTTCTATCCGAAATGGAGAGCCGGAATTTAATTTTAGTTTCAATCCCTTGAAGGGATTTTATTGGGTTTCAACCGAGGTGCGTCTATGGTGGTTCCATCGCCCGATGCGTTTCAATCCCTTGAAGGGATTTTATTGGGTTTCAACACGTTGCCCGGCTTTGGGAAAATCAAGGTAAAAGGTTTCAATCCCTTGAAGGGATTTTATTGGGTTTCAACAGGATCTTTTCCGTACTTGGGGAGAACGGGTTTCTCGTTTCAATCCCTTGAAGGGATTTTATTGGGTTTCAACTGGGGGTTATGACGGCGATCGTCGTCGGGAGTGCCGCGTTTCAATCCCTTGAAGGGATTTTATTGGGTTTCAACCGAATTGACGGACGCGATCGGCGGACTCCCAGACGGTTTCAATCCCTTGAAGGGATTTTATTGGGTTTCAACAATCATATTACCCCGTTTCCAGTTTATCTCAAAGCTGTTTCAATCCCTTGAAGGGATTTTATTGGGTTTCAACTCAACGTGCAAAAGAGCCTTTCTTTTCAAAATGTGCCATGTTTCAATCCCTTGAAGGGATTTTATTGGGTTTCAACAAAAGCCTTGAACCATATCTATTAAGCCCTCTTTGTTTCAATCCCTTGAAGGGATTTTATTGGGTTTCAACTTAAAACCTTTCTACCCTTAGAAATAGCATCTTTGTTTCAATCCCTTGAAGGGATTTTATTGGGTTTCAACTATCACAATAGTCATAAACTACATCCTCGCATTTCAGTTTCAATCCCTTGAAGGGATTTTATTGGGTTTCAACTTGTCCTAAGACCATATGAGTTTATAGATCACGTTTCAATCCCTTGAAGGGATTTTATTGGGTTTCAACTTGTAGCTCTATGCGAAGTCTATAAAAACCTAACAGGTTTCAATCCCTTGAAGGGATTTTATTGGGTTTCAACACTAAATAATTTAAATTCAAACTTTGATAGTGATACTGTTTCAATCCCTTGAAGGGATTTTATTGGGTTTCAACAGAAAATGGAGATCTCGGAAATGATGGCAAGATGGTTTCAATCCCTTGAAGGGATTTTATTGGGTTTCAACCATCTCCGTTTAGAGCCTCCAATGCCCTCATAGGTGTTTCAATCCCTTGAAGGGATTTTATTGGGTTTCAACTATATATATACAGTTTTCACAAAAACAAAAGTATCTTAGTTTCAATCCCTTGAAGGGATTTTATTGGGTTTCAACTTTCGCCCAAATTACGGAACAAAAGAGTACACCTTCGGTTTCAATCCCTTGAAGGGATTTTATTGGGTTTCAACGAAATTCGTTCGCGAGCTTTGAGAGTTCGTCGCCAGTGTTTCAATCCCTTGAAGGGATTTTATTGGGTTTCAACATTATTGCCCATCGTATCAGCACCGAGAAGACGAGGAAGTTGAGTTTCAATCCCTTGAAGGGATTTTATTGGGTTTCAACCCTGGATGAGATACACAGGACAGGGCTACTGGCTAGTTTCAATCCCTTGAAGGGATTTTATTGGGTTTCAACGCCACCCCTCGTGTGTTCGCACGGTGGCAGACCGTTGTTTCAATCCCTTGAAGGGATTTTATTGGGTTTCAACTATTTCTACGGGAAGTAGAAAGATCCATGATTCCTAAGTTTCAATCCCTTGAAGGGATTTTATTGGGTTTCAACTTTTAGTTGTAGGTTTCCCTAAGTGTGGTACTACGTTTCAATCCCTTGAAGGGATTTTATTGGGTTTCAACATGGAACACCAGGAAATTATGGGTAGAGTATCAGAATATGAAAGTTTCAATCCCTTGAAGGGATTTTATTGGGTTTCAACTCGATGCCCCATCTAAGGACGGGTCGGCATGACAAGTTGTTTCAATCCCTTGAAGGGATTTTATTGGGTTTCAACTCGATACAAAGTTTCCTTTTGGGATGATTGGAGAGTTTCAATCCCTTGAAGGGATTTTATTGGGTTTCAACTTTAATAGGTTCTTTGGTGTGTCCACCAACAAAAAAGTTTCAATCCCTTGAAGGGATTTTATTGGGTTTCAACCTAGACACTAAAGAAATCAAAGTCTTGGTATCAGTTGTTTCAATCCCTTGAAGGGATTTTATTGGGTTTCAACTGGAGTCTTTTTTACTCTTACTATAAATTTTATAGCGTTTCAATCCCTTGAAGGGATTTTATTGGGTTTCAACTTGAGATGTACCTGAAAGAAGGGGTTAAAGTCAAGTTAGTTTCAATCCCTTGAAGGGATTTTATTGGGTTTCAACCAGTTATGGAAATGTTTAAGGATTATAATATACTTGTTTCAATCCCTTGAAGGGATTTTATTGGGTTTCAACAGTATGGGCGGGATCGAATGATTCCGCCATCTGGAAAGTTTCAATCCCTTGAAGGGATTTTATTGGGTTTCAACCTGATACACTACCCGCACCCCTTGTTCCTCCCGCAACAGGTTTCAATCCCTTGAAGGGATTTTATTGGGTTTCAACTCTCGTGAGTCTTGAATGCTGTGCCTTTTTGCCGTTTCAATCCCTTGAAGGGATTTTATTGGGTTTCAACAAATTAAATCCTCTACCTTTTCACGATCGGAAAACAAGTTTCAATCCCTTGAAGGGATTTTATTGGGTTTCAACTCGTCATTCTCCCCTGACGACGAAAGGGGGTTAAGTTTCAATCCCTTGAAGGGATTTTATTGGGTTTCAACCTTACAATCCCAAAACGTACCGCGCTCCGTTAATTCTGTTTCAATCCCTTGAAGGGATTTTATTGGGTTTCAACTATGGCGACGGGTCGGTACAGACGATCGCAGCGGGGTTTCAATCCCTTGAAGGGATTTTATTGGGTTTCAACCAGATCCATTTGAAGGAACTGGTAGCTTATCAATAAGTTTCAATCCCTTGAAGGGATTTTATTGGGTTTCAACAAGGGCATTATTCTCCTTTGAGATTCGCCCACTGTGTTTCAATCCCTTGAAGGGATTTTATTGGGTTTCAACAGCCTGCGTCAGCCCAAGCCTGAGAGCCACCAAATTCGTTTCAATCCCTTGAAGGGATTTTATTGGGTTTCAACTTCAATGTTTGTCAATTACATTTTTTTAAAAAACCGTTTCAATCCCTTGAAGGGATTTTATTGGGTTTCAACGAGAAGAAATTCTAGATGTAGGTACATTAACTCTAGTTGTTTCAATCCCTTGAAGGGATTTTATTGGGTTTCAACTTTATAAAGAGTAGTCAACTCCTCAGCTTTTAAATAGTTTCAATCCCTTGAAGGGATTTTATTGGGTTTCAACTTTCTTCTAGTTTTCTATCGTACTCTGGATCTGATGTTTCAATCCCTTGAAGGGATTTTATTGGGTTTCAACTGAAACCATCTAAAATCAAAAGAGCTATAAGAGAAAGTTTCAATCCCTTGAAGGGATTTTATTGGGTTTCAACTTTACAAAAATGTAATAGAGGTATCTGATGGGGCATTGGTTTCAATCCCTTGAAGGGATTTTATTGGGTTTCAACTTTTTAGATGTTAGGAATAGGAAAGACAATGGCAGCAGTTTCAATCCCTTGAAGGGATTTTATTGGGTTTCAACTAGTGAGACCATACGCTGGAATCAGAAAGCAACGGTTTCAATCCCTTGAAGGGATTTTATTGGGTTTCAACTCAGTCTCGATCGGCGGATAGATGTCGAACTCGTTGTTTCAATCCCTTGAAGGGATTTTATTGGGTTTCAACAAAACTCTATTAAATAAGAAAAATAATCTAAATGAGTTTCAATCCCTTGAAGGGATTTTATTGGGTTTCAACGCTAAGTATTGTTGAGCCTGTCCTAGATTTTCATATAGTTTCAATCCCTTGAAGGGATTTTATTGGGTTTCAACCTTAGAAGGGGTTATTTCATAGACATTTAAATTTAAGTTTCAATCCCTTGAAGGGATTTTATTGGGTTTCAACCGGCGGAACTGGAAATCGAAGCAGCCCGATATCAAATCGGTTTCAATCCCTTGAAGGGATTTTATTGGGTTTCAACAAGCCACCAAAGCTTCGCGCCGAGTCCGACGCCGGTTTCAATCCCTTGAAGGGATTTTATTGGGTTTCAACAACACCTAAGAGAACATTATGGACAAAACCGTTAGTTTCAATCCCTTGAAGGGATTTTATTGGGTTTCAACTCTAACAGCTAGAACCCTTATCGTGTCTACGTTGTAAGTTTCAATCCCTTGAAGGGATTTTATTGGGTTTCAACTTTACCACCCCCGCCGGTATCCTATTCCCCGAAAAGGTTTCAATCCCTTGAAGGGATTTTATTGGGTTTCAACGAATAGGCGCGTCCGAGTAGTTTTTCGGCTCTCGTTTCAATCCCTTGAAGGGATTTTATTGGGTTTCAACTTTTCAACTGCATGAGCGACGATCACCCGGTTGATTCTGCCGGTTTCAATCCCTTGAAGGGATTTTATTGGGTTTCAACCGAGGCGCAGATACCAAGGGCCTCCAGAGGAAGCCGTTTCAATCCCTTGAAGGGATTTTATTGGGTTTCAACTCGGTTCCCCGAGAGACTGCCATACCGTACTCGAGGTTTCAATCCCTTGAAGGGATTTTATTGGGTTTCAACGGCTCACCGTGAGGGAATTTGGGTGGGAGAATTACAGGTTTCAATCCCTTGAAGGGATTTTATTGGGTTTCAACGCGGTGGGGACGGTTGAGGAGTTCACCCCCATCCTGTTTCAATCCCTTGAAGGGATTTTATTGGGTTTCAACTCTTGTGATCGGGGAAGCTGGCCTCAAGAGCGCCGTGTTTCAATCCCTTGAAGGGATTTTATTGGGTTTCAACGCAGTACCCGCTTCAGTTCGAGGCGGTATGGGGCGTTTCAATCCCTTGAAGGGATTTTATTGGGTTTCAACGAGATTTAAATGGAGAGAGATTTCTTTCTCGATCCGTTTCAATCCCTTGAAGGGATTTTATTGGGTTTCAACAGAGAGAGTGCAGCATTTGCAAGGCTTTTGCGATGTTGTTTCAATCCCTTGAAGGGATTTTATTGGGTTTCAACATCGATCTCCGTACCGCAACCATCTCGGTACGTGGTTTCAATCCCTTGAAGGGATTTTATTGGGTTTCAACTTTACGACATGAATACGCAGAGCGTGCGACAAAGTTTCAATCCCTTGAAGGGATTTTATTGGGTTTCAACCCGAAAAAATCCGATCTCGTAATAGTCCGAGATCGGCGACAAAGTTTCAATCCCTTGAAGGGATTTTATTGGGTTTCAACTTGACCTTACGAATATCGGTGAGACAGGTCTCGAAAGTTTCAATCCCTTGAAGGGATTTTATTGGGTTTCAACTCTTGTCTTCGTCGCTTAGCCCTTCAAAGACCTCGTTTCAATCCCTTGAAGGGATTTTATTGGGTTTCAACTTCGATCTCTTTTTTTAAAAAAGTTGGAGGGGGTATGGTTTCAATCCCTTGAAGGGATTTTATTGGGTTTCAACTCTTACACCTCGATTCTTCTTTACGCCCATTCACAGCGTTTCAATCCCTTGAAGGGATTTTATTGGGTTTCAACTAGTGCGGCGACGACTTGAGGGAGGCGATCGTTCGGGTTTCAATCCCTTGAAGGGATTTTATTGGGTTTCAACTCCATTTAAATCTCGACGTGTCGCAGCACGGATATTACGTTTCAATCCCTTGAAGGGATTTTATTGGGTTTCAACCCGTGCAAAATTCTCGCGGGAGGCGATCGCGATATCGTTTCAATCCCTTGAAGGGATTTTATTGGGTTTCAACCCTCCCCTACGCCCAAGTATACGCCTGCGAGATTGTTTCAATCCCTTGAAGGGATTTTATTGGGTTTCAACGAAGGGAGCGCCAGGGGTGGGTCGTTTGACGCCTCGGTTTCAATCCCTTGAAGGGATTTTATTGGGTTTCAACTCTGCGTTTTAAAAAAAATGCGCCAATGAAGCCAACGGTTTCAATCCCTTGAAGGGATTTTATTGGGTTTCAACATGACAATGATAGGCTGGGTCTCAGCCTCCTCTGGTTTCAATCCCTTGAAGGGATTTTATTGGGTTTCAACGGGTCGCCTAGCCCGTCTCGCATCGAAGAACCCTGTTTCAATCCCTTGAAGGGATTTTATTGGGTTTCAACAATATCGCGAGTTTTTTTAAGGGTTGCGGCGAGTAGTTTCAATCCCTTGAAGGGATTTTATTGGGTTTCAACGATGCGCGATCGCACTTTCCCGATATCCGGCACGTTTCAATCCCTTGAAGGGATTTTATTGGGTTTCAACTTGAGTTGGTAGAATTCTGCGATTTCAGGATCTTGCTCGTTTCAATCCCTTGAAGGGATTTTATTGGGTTTCAACTTGAAGGGTTCGCCACCATTGCCACCGCTCGATCGGTTTCAATCCCTTGAAGGGATTTTATTGGGTTTCAACGGGCGATCGCCACTTCAGACCCACAGCCACACGTTTCAATCCCTTGAAGGGATTTTATTGGGTTTCAACATTCGATCTCCCCGCTTGTCCCACATCAGCTCGCCGTTTCAATCCCTTGAAGGGATTTTATTGGGTTTCAACTTAGTTAACATAAATACTATGATTGGATTATTTGAAGGTTTCAATCCCTTGAAGGGATTTTATTGGGTTTCAACTTATTTTCTGTTCTAGGCTATTATTAGGGATGATTGGTTTCAATCCCTTGAAGGGATTTTATTGGGTTTCAACTAGTCATTGTTTTAAGTATTAAAGGTATCAGGTGTAGTTTCAATCCCTTGAAGGGATTTTATTGGGTTTCAACTAAAGATTACTGGGAGCATAGAAGTAGGGAATCAACTGTTTCAATCCCTTGAAGGGATTTTATTGGGTTTCAACCAATATAACTATTCTATTGAAGAAATCCTAGAACTTGTTTCAATCCCTTGAAGGGATTTTATTGGGTTTCAACAGAACTAGAATTTGAAAACAAAGTTTGTGTCACCACGTTTCAATCCCTTGAAGGGATTTTATTGGGTTTCAACAGCTTCCGGGGAGTAGCAAAGTGGTCTATGCGTCCGTTTCAATCCCTTGAAGGGATTTTATTGGGTTTCAACATTTTATTTTGTGTTATCATATCTATGTAATAAAAAGTTTCAATCCCTTGAAGGGATTTTATTGGGTTTCAACTATGAGTATGGTTCTATTGGTGACACAAGGGTTATGTTTCAATCCCTTGAAGGGATTTTATTGGGTTTCAACTTTGAAAGAAGGGATTAAGATTAAGTTAGATGAAGGTTTCAATCCCTTGAAGGGATTTTATTGGGTTTCAACAAGATGCTTTCTAATTCTTTACCTACCTCATCATGTTTCAATCCCTTGAAGGGATTTTATTGGGTTTCAACTCTATCAATTGTATATCGAGATCGTCCGCCGAGAACAGTTTCAATCCCTTGAAGGGATTTTATTGGGTTTCAACTTTTAATGGGTTGGTTGGGCGTACAGTCTGAAAAGTTTCAATCCCTTGAAGGGATTTTATTGGGTTTCAACGAGCTTACCGAGATTCATAGCTCCAACAATCTTTTGTTTCAATCCCTTGAAGGGATTTTATTGGGTTTCAACGCCATAGTCCAGACGATCTACAAATCGCGTTAATCGTTTCAATCCCTTGAAGGGATTTTATTGGGTTTCAACCGCCCTCGTCGATTGTCCGGCGGGGGAGTTCTCGATCGTTTCAATCCCTTGAAGGGATTTTATTGGGTTTCAACGGACGCCTATATCATCCCTCAAGGATTCGCAGTCTTGTTTCAATCCCTTGAAGGGATTTTATTGGGTTTCAACGGTGCTTCTCACACCACCACCCCCTCGACTGGGGGGTTTCAATCCCTTGAAGGGATTTTATTGGGTTTCAACTGTAAGAGATGTTAGACTTGTAAGACTTTTTTCTCGTTTCAATCCCTTGAAGGGATTTTATTGGGTTTCAACATTCGACATTTCGTCAACAACATCTTGAATCGCAAGTTTCAATCCCTTGAAGGGATTTTATTGGGTTTCAACCCGAGTTGCTGGCGACAAAACACCGCCCAAGCGACGAGTTTCAATCCCTTGAAGGGATTTTATTGGGTTTCAACGGCGAAGGATTCGCGATCCTGTTATACGGATCCGAAGTTTCAATCCCTTGAAGGGATTTTATTGGGTTTCAACCCAGTCCGTAAGCCTTAGCTGGCAGGGTCTCTAGGTTTCAATCCCTTGAAGGGATTTTATTGGGTTTCAACAATTCGCGTACCATTTTCGCCAATCTCGCAAGCGTGTTTCAATCCCTTGAAGGGATTTTATTGGGTTTCAACTCGAAATCCAAGGCATCTGATTCCCTACGAACAAGTTTCAATCCCTTGAAGGGATTTTATTGGGTTTCAACCATCTCGAGGTTGGTGTTTGACCGGGTGAACGTGTTCGTTTCAATCCCTTGAAGGGATTTTATTGGGTTTCAACTTCGACTCGAACAACGCCGGATCGACGGAAGAAGGGTTTCAATCCCTTGAAGGGATTTTATTGGGTTTCAACCTATTGCGGGGTCAGACCTCGAACACGAATTAATAGGTTTCAATCCCTTGAAGGGATTTTATTGGGTTTCAACCTCGAACGCCGCTCCCGTGTTAACGGCCGTGTCGATGTTTCAATCCCTTGAAGGGATTTTATTGGGTTTCAACATTCGAGCAAGCGGCGAGTCCGAGCTAACCCTGGCGTTTCAATCCCTTGAAGGGATTTTATTGGGTTTCAACTCTCGGCTTTTCGCTGTTCGCCTTCAAGGATTTCGCGTTTCAATCCCTTGAAGGGATTTTATTGGGTTTCAACTTGAGATGAATCTCGACCTCGCTCGAGTCGAGGTGCTGTGTTTCAATCCCTTGAAGGGATTTTATTGGGTTTCAACGTCGACGATCGTTTTGGCTTGTTGGAGCAGTCCGTTTAGTTTCAATCCCTTGAAGGGATTTTATTGGGTTTCAACTGACGATCGGCGGCGCGATGGTGATCGTGATGGCCGTTTCAATCCCTTGAAGGGATTTTATTGGGTTTCAACCTCCCGCCTTGAGTTTCTCAGAAACCCCCTGATAACGTTTCAATCCCTTGAAGGGATTTTATTGGGTTTCAACACTAACAGGAAATACCGGGGGCGTCAGATGACAGTGTTTCAATCCCTTGAAGGGATTTTATTGGGTTTCAACGGGCGATGGCAACAGCGGCGAGTGCGATGCTCCTGCCGAGTTTCAATCCCTTGAAGGGATTTTATTGGGTTTCAACGCAGCGATCGCCGCTCTGCTTATTTATAAATATTGGGTTTCAATCCCTTGAAGGGATTTTATTGGGTTTCAACATACCTTCAGTCGTTTCACAAGCGATCTCGTCGGGAGTTTCAATCCCTTGAAGGGATTTTATTGGGTTTCAACACAGGTTGTCATCGTCGAGAGAGAATCGGAAAAACTCAGTTTCAATCCCTTGAAGGGATTTTATTGGGTTTCAACTCGGCAGTTGTCGCCGCCGGGCGAGACGGTCACAGTTTCAATCCCTTGAAGGGATTTTATTGGGTTTCAACTATTTTATCAGCCAAAGAGCTACGAACCTGGAAAAAAGTTTCAATCCCTTGAAGGGATTTTATTGGGTTTCAACCACTCTCTAAATCCGAACAGTTGGCGGGTGTGAACGTTTCAATCCCTTGAAGGGATTTTATTGGGTTTCAACCTAACTGCATCCAAATTCTTGGCGATTGTCGATCCACCGTTTCAATCCCTTGAAGGGATTTTATTGGGTTTCAACATCTGCCCCGAAAGGATGGAAGCTCCGAGGATCGGTTTCAATCCCTTGAAGGGATTTTATTGGGTTTCAACCCGTGTCATCAGGCGGGTTCTCACCGGGGCAACAGGAGGTTTCAATCCCTTGAAGGGATTTTATTGGGTTTCAACTGAGTCGGAAGCCGAAACGACTCGAGGGCGCCATCAAGTTTCAATCCCTTGAAGGGATTTTATTGGGTTTCAACTAGCCACAACTGCCCATACTGCTTTGCGAACCTCGTTTCAATCCCTTGAAGGGATTTTATTGGGTTTCAACAAGCCAGAGCAGCGCAAGCGACCGATGATGATGTGTTTCAATCCCTTGAAGGGATTTTATTGGGTTTCAACTTCATTTTGTCGTACCTTCAAGTAGTTGTGTTTGGCGTTTCAATCCCTTGAAGGGATTTTATTGGGTTTCAACCTGATGCACCCACACGGGCGGGCGATCCAAAAAGGTTTCAATCCCTTGAAGGGATTTTATTGGGTTTCAACCGTCTGCAAGCACGGGAGGCGTCGTAGAAGACATGGGTTTCAATCCCTTGAAGGGATTTTATTGGGTTTCAACATCTCGGCGTGTCCCTTCCATCCGCCTTGAATCTCGGTTTCAATCCCTTGAAGGGATTTTATTGGGTTTCAACAACTGGAGCCAAAAAAGCAAGAAGCAAAAGATTAAAGTTTCAATCCCTTGAAGGGATTTTATTGGGTTTCAACCCTCGACTTCGAGGTAGCGCTCGGGGGGAGCGATAAGGTTTCAATCCCTTGAAGGGATTTTATTGGGTTTCAACCTCATTACGAATCCATCGAAGTTGATTTTGCTGGAGTTTCAATCCCTTGAAGGGATTTTATTGGGTTTCAACCGAAGGCATTCGTTGCCCGAATCGAAATCGACCACGTTTCAATCCCTTGAAGGGATTTTATTGGGTTTCAACTCGCTCTCGTGGTATGCCGTCGCCAGGATATACGCGTTTCAATCCCTTGAAGGGATTTTATTGGGTTTCAACTTGAAAGCGATCGAGCAGTCCCGCCCCAAAATTGTGTTTCAATCCCTTGAAGGGATTTTATTGGGTTTCAACTAAGCGAATTCGTCGATACCTTAAGGCTCAATCCAAAGTTTCAATCCCTTGAAGGGATTTTATTGGGTTTCAACTAGGCAAGGTCTTTTGCTTACACAATAGCATTTCGTTTCAATCCCTTGAAGGGATTTTATTGGGTTTCAACTCTATCAGTTGTTGCTGTTCGGTTACAACAAGCAAGTTTCAATCCCTTGAAGGGATTTTATTGGGTTTCAACGCTCGGGCGCTCTCGCCAAGGCTGTTGCTTCTGCTGTAGGGTTTCAATCCCTTGAAGGGATTTTATTGGGTTTCAACATCGCCAACAAAGGATTGCCTTCGGGGTTTGACAGTTTCAATCCCTTGAAGGGATTTTATTGGGTTTCAACATCAATATAAGTACCTACTGCACTCCACAAGTGCTTGTTTCAATCCCTTGAAGGGATTTTATTGGGTTTCAACAAGGAACCATTTCGACTCATGAAACGAACAGCAATCGTTTCAATCCCTTGAAGGGATTTTATTGGGTTTCAACTCTGCGATGGTTTGTCGTTAGGCATCTGTTTTTTACGTTTCAATCCCTTGAAGGGATTTTATTGGGTTTCAACTCGAATTGAGTGTACCGCTCGAGTTGATTACTTCTGGTTTCAATCCCTTGAAGGGATTTTATTGGGTTTCAACGAGAAATGCTATGATTTCTGTATTGGAAATTAGCGAGGTTTCAATCCCTTGAAGGGATTTTATTGGGTTTCAACCGCGAAACTCTCTCCCTGAGAGGGCGGTGTCGGCTTTGTTTCAATCCCTTGAAGGGATTTTATTGGGTTTCAACTTTTCAGTCCATCAATAAGTTCGGACATTGCGCTTAGTTTCAATCCCTTGAAGGGATTTTATTGGGTTTCAACCTTCCCGGTGGGAACTACGAAATAAATAATCCGACGTTTCAATCCCTTGAAGGGATTTTATTGGGTTTCAACTGTATTGAAAATTAAATTGTCAGGTCTAAAATTTCCGTTTCAATCCCTTGAAGGGATTTTATTGGGTTTCAACCATCGCCGCCAACCCGCCGAAGTTGAGAAAATCGGTTTCAATCCCTTGAAGGGATTTTATTGGGTTTCAACAACGACTCATCCTCCAAGGACTCGTTCCAACCCTAGTTTCAATCCCTTGAAGGGATTTTATTGGGTTTCAACCCAGAACAGCCACATATCGGGGATTCCGAGGGGACTCATGTTTCAATCCCTTGAAGGGATTTTATTGGGTTTCAACGGCCCAACCGTAGAACCTAGATACTATGCAGTTTTCAAGGTTCAGTTGCGCGAATCCCCCTAATAATAGCATCGATCGAGCCAGAAACAAAATTATTACCCCTCCCTCAACTCCGAAAACCCTTGCTCCATAAGCCATCCAGCGTTTGCGCGAATCGCCCCTTTGCCGCCAGCGCTCCAAACCCTCGCTCCATCAGCCATACAGCCTGTTTTTCTCACCCTCTCCCTCAAACACCCTCCCGATCGCGCAAATCGTTACAAAACTCAACAGAAAAACACTGTCGTATCCCTCGGAGGCGGACAGCCAATCCGTTCGACGGTTCCATGATGCTTCCCGCGCAAAAAATAAAACAGAATATTGTCGGTTTCCGGTTGAATCAATTTCTGCAACCGCCGCCGCAAACGGGCGTACTGCGTATCCGTCAAATCGCACTCGAACACGCTGTACTGCATCCACTCCCCATAAGACTTCAATACCTTATGAATCTTCGTGCGGCGCTTGTCCTCAGACACATCGTAACAAACGACTACGTGCATCATTGCTCGTTCTTCTCTACACAGCTTTATTTTCTAGGGGCGAGATTTTCTCGCCCCGACTCGCTCACCGCAACACCAGCGGCGGATATTTATCGGTTTCGCCCATCAAAAACTTCGCCAACAGCCGCCCCTGAATCTCAAACGCCTCCTGATAAGTACACTTACACCCCATGACGGGATGCTTGAACTTCGACTGTTTCTTTTCCTCGTAAGCCCGTAAAAACACCTTCAAACCGTCCGACGTCAGCGATACCGCCCCGCTAACGGGTTCTGTCTCGAAATCTCCCGGCGTCAACAGACGCTTGTTCGTCACCGCCAACGCCACGACATCCACCACCAAGGGGCGAAACTCTTCCATCACGTCCAAGGCTAAGGACGGACGACCGTAACGTTCGGTGTGGAGATACCCTAAATAGGGATCGAATCCGACGATGTTTAACGCGCTCTGGATGTCGTGACGCAACAGGGCGTAACCTAGACTGAGTAAGGAATTAATTGGGTCGAGGGGCGGACGGCGATTGCGATGGGTGAAGCTAAACCCCTCTCCACGGACGAGTTGACCGAAACAGCCGAAATACGCCGCACTTCCCGCCCCTTCATAGCCTCGCAAACGATCGATATGGTGGGTTTTCTTTAACGCCGCGATCGCTCGGTGTAATTGCTCGATCGCTTCTCCTAGTGTCAATTCCGGGTTTTCGCGTTGTTTGCGTTGCAACAAACTGCGGTAATTTTTTAACTTCCCACGCACGAACCCTCGCACGGCGTCGGTGGAGATGGAGGTTTCTCCTGACGCTCCCCACTGGGCCCGACGCACGAAAATGTTGCGCGTGACTTCGGGTTCTAACCGCCCGCGATAGCGTCCGGTACGGGTCAGAAAACTCAGGGGAATGTTGCGATCGAGTAATTCTTCGACCACTGCTGGAGATACTGTCGCCCGTCCCAACACGACAATACCGTTAATTTTAATCAACGGAATGTCGAGGAGGCGATCGCGTTGGTATTTCACGCTCAACCGCTCGTCAACTTTCCCCAAAAATGCGTCTTCTTGGGCGATATACACGGTTCCCATTGTTGTTTCTCCTTATATATATGTACGATGAAATTCTCGTTCTCGAGAGGATAGGGCGACTGTAAAAAGGTGGTGCGTAACGCGGTCGAGTAGCGGTGCGTGACGAGCGATCGGTTTAAGGATTGACACCCGATTTTTCAAGTCACGCACCTTTGTCTGTTGGCGGTGTACATTGGCGGTGCGTGACGAGCGATCGGTTTAAGGATTGACACCCGATTTTTCAAGTCACGCACCCTACGGGCTATCTTCACGCCTCTCTGTATCGGTCGACTTTGGCTGTGGCTTGCGGTAAACAACTGTCGTACAAACTGCATCCGCGACAGCGTTTGTCGTATGCTGCTGGGGGCATTTTTCCGGTGTGCAGCATCTGACGTACCGCCTCGAGGGTTTCAATCGTTTCTTGACGCAAGGCTTCGTCGAGTAATACGTCCTGTCGCTGGTGAGATTGCAGGGAATAAATATAACCTTTCGTGACTGGATTTCCTGTCATTTCTTCCAAACACAACCCTTGAGCGCAGACTTGTAAAGCATCGTTATCCCAAGGATTCGGACGCCCTCGCTTGTACTCCACGGGGTAAATTTCTCCTTCCTGAGACTCTACGAGATCGGCTTTTCCAACCAATCCGTAGCGTTCGGATTTAAGCCAAATCGATCGCACTTGCCATGTTCCGTCGCGAAAACTGTCTCCGAGGGTGTGAACGCGATCGTGTAACATCGTCCCCTCGACGGTGTAGGCGTTCTCGACGAATTCTCCGGCGCAAAACATCCGCCAGCAACGGTGAGGACAATAGGCGAAATGGTTCAGTGAAGCGATCGCCACTTCGGTTAATACTTCAGTCATGGTTCGTTATCCTATGTTCGAGATGTCATCGGGAATTTCTTCGTGCAACTCCCATTCCCATCGTGGTTTTTCGTCCGATTCCGGTATACAAAGCGTAATCTGCTAGGGCGTTTAGGGTTTGTATGGTTTCGGGGGCAACGTCTCCTAAAATGCGATAGTCGATGGTTCCGACAGCACCGATAAATTTGCCGGATTTGCCTTTTTTACGAAAGTCAAAATCGACAATTTCGGTATGAATGTTGAAGTAGCAGGGAAAGACGGACTCTGTGGAAAATTCAGGTAATTCGATGCCGCTATATTTATTCCAAGAATTCAGTAAGCTTTTAAACACCGATTCGGCACTGGGTAAGGCGGTATCGTATTTTTTCTGGCGAAATGCGACGGGAGTGGAAAGCTGAAAGGAAATGCGGCGGTTGTTATCTGAGGCGTTTTCGTAGAGTTCGGCGTAGGTGGCAGCGTTCGCCCAAGGTTGAATGGATTGTGGCGTTCCCAAAATGCTTGTAATCTGTAAATTCGCCGCGCCTAAATGCCAGGGTTGTCCTGAGTTGAGATTCAGCCACAGGTGACTTAGTTTTCCGAAAAGGCTATCGTCGAGGAGGGAAACACGCCACCAACAGGGGGTTTCCGGTTGGATGGGATAGCGATGTTGGAATTGTAAAGTTGAGGGAATTGAAGGGCGGCGATCGCGGCGGGAGTGGCGCACGACTTGTAACGGCGAAAGGGTAAAGGCTTTGTTCGTTTTGGCTTCGTGAAGGTAGCTGGCGAGAGAGGAGTCTACGGCGTTGACGGCGGTGAGAAAGAGGGCGTGTAGGTGTCGCCCCGTAGCGTATTCGGGATAGATGGGAGTTTCGGGGATGAAGTTGAAAACGAGACTGTGAGGCATTGTTTAATCCATGAAGTAACGATCGAACGACGATCGCAGCGAGGTCGATCGCTGTGAGTCGATGTAGTTTAAGCGTAAAACAGCTTAAAGTTGCTGTAAAACAAATAAAGTTGGTAAAATTGCGATCGAATCGTTTGGGAGATGGGATGTTATGCAAATTGACAACTACGAAGAAGCACAGAAGCTGACTGAAAAAATCAAAAGCCACTTACCCATTGATGTGACACTTACACCGGCTATGTGCGATCGCCTTAACAAGCAGATGGGCGCAAATTTGAAAAAAGGTCAAATTTGCCAAGTGAATGACGTTCAGTATTCGGGCGATATGGGTGGGATTCTCTGCGATCTAAAAATGCCGGAGTCTTCTGATAATTTTTCAGCACTAACCTCCATTACTCACGTGCGAGTGACGGATGATTGCCCTCTCGCTGACGAGATTCGATCTTATCAGGAAAAACGCACGATTCGTCTGGCAATTCAAGATAGAAAACTGGGGAAAGTTCGACGATTGCAGAAGAAAAAAGCGAAGCAAGGAAAGGGCTTTGGTTAAGGATTAAAGTTGAGTAAAAGGGTGCATCTGCTGTTTTGCGATCGCAACCCCACCCCTCCTCCCCGAGCTCGCGGGGAGGTGCTGAAGGAAGTTCGGCGAGCACGGTTCGGACGTTCGGCGAGCTCAGTCGAGTCGTGAGCGCTCACCGTCGAAGCCTCAGTCGAGGCGCGGAGGGGTCATTCTACGAAATTGAGATGCACCCTTTAAACACACCAAAATTCTTCATTGTCGGGACATTTTAAGGCAAATCCGGCGGCGGCGATCGCTAAAATTCCTGACAGACTCGGGAAAAAGGTATAGTTGTCTTCTCGTCCGCTGTAGTCGCTGACGGTCAGTGGATAGCAATCTAATCCTTGTTTTTTGAGTTTGAGAATTGCCCAGCGATTTTTTAGGTGTTCTTTGACCACAACGCCGGGAATGAGGGAAGATGTGAATTCTGCGGTTTTTGAGGTCGATCGCACGATTTCTCCGAGGTTGCGCTGGATTTGTAAATTATCAAAGGCGTAGAGTTTTGCCAGTTTGGTGTTTTTAAAATCGTCGAGATCGGCGACTTTTAAAAAGAAACTCAGGTTGTAGGTTTGTTTGGCTCGATCGAGGACGAGAATGCGATCGCCGTCTGAGACAAATTCGTAAAATCGCAATAAGTGCAAGGGATCGAGATTGGTTTCGCCACAGTTGTCGAGAAGAAACCCTTGAGGATCTTCAATTTTGACATTCTCAAACAAACTGTCTCGGAAGCGAAAAAGTGGTGCGTAACTAGTTTGTAAAATGGTGGCGTAGTGTTTGAGCTTTTCGGTGAGATCGCGACGTTTGCAGATGCCTGCTTCGACGCTCTCGATCGAGACGTGTCCAGACTTTACCGCCTCTAAGTCTTCAGGATAATAGGCTCTGAGAAAACTCATGACACAGTTTTGACCGCCTTTGATGTATTTCCAGTCTTTTTGAATTTTCTCGATCGAGGTTTTGGAAATGTTTTCTGCACCTTGTAAGACTTTCATGCGTTTTCGATAGTATTGCCAATCTTGACCACCTCCCAACAATGTTTGAAGAGTGTGATATAATTGAGAAATAAACGTTTCTCCTGGCGTGTTAACGAGGTCAGTTTCGAGTTCGAGCAAGGGACGCGCGATTTCTAAAAAGGCTTCGGAACGCCAGTAAATTTCGAGAAACGGTCGTTGTAAACAGTCGAGAGTTTCGAGAGTTTCTTGAAGTGCCTTTCGTCCTCCAGAAAGGTCGAAATCTTGAAGTCCTTGTTGCCAAGCATCTTCGGGTAAATAGACGATCGCATCGGAAGAAATGTCGGTTTTAACCTTTCCTAAGACTCGCCCCACTCGTCCGATACGCTGCCAAAAAGAAAAGCGATCGCGAGAGGAGAAAATTAACCAGTCTAGGTTTTGGCGATCGCGATCGATCTTTCGATCGAAGTTGAATCCAACATCAACGGTACTGGTGGCGAGAATGACTTGTTTTTGGGCATTTTTAAGACGGTCTTCCTTCGGTATATCTCCTGTGATACGTCCGCAGTAATTTTTGTACCCGCGATCGCGTAATTCTTTGGCGATGGCGTTGAGGGTATCTTTGGAATCTAAGATGACTGCACCGTTGTCGTCGGGACGTTTTTCAAGGCGATCGCACACTTCCCAGACAATTTCTCGCACGATTTCGTCTTTTTCGGGATAGGATCGAATTGCTAAATTTACTCCAGTTTGAGAAGGAATCAAATTTTCGGTGTTTCGCTGTCCGTCAATGCGATCGATGCGAACGCCGTCAATTTCTAGAGTTTTCAACGCCGCCTCACAAGCGGGTTCGGGTGTCGCCGTGAGTAAGACAACCTTCCGGTTGTATTGGAAATAGCCGAAGACGTGAGAAACTGCCAAATAAAACAGCAAACTCACCAACTGCTTGGCATCGTACAGGTGAAACTCGTCGAAAATCACCGTCGCGAAACTCTTATAAAAGACACTGGCGATGTTCGATCGATCTTGTCGATTGTATTGAAAAAATGCCGCGTAATAAAAAATATCGGGATTCGTCACCAACAAAATCGGTCGTCCGCCGCCACATTCGGGAAATAGCGTCGCAGGATTCAGCAGAACGTTGTAAATCTTCTCCCCCGAACGCTTTCCCACGCGATCGTCCGGCCAGGCTTTCACCTCTTTCGCCGACGCCGCTTTCACCACATGGGGCAAACTGGCATCTTTCACAAACTGTTTGGCGGCTTCAGTTTGTTGTTCGACGAGGGCGTTCGTTGGTGCAACGTACACGACGTTTCGCTGGGGATTTTGTAAAATAACGCCAAAACTCGATTTGGTTTTTCCCGTTCCCGTCGGAGTGAGAACGAGAATAATATCGTTTTCCTTGGCAGCTTCAAAAACATCGATCTGATGCTGTAACGCTTTCCCGCCAAAGGCTCGTTTCAACGGTTCGGGAATTTGGTTTTCCGAACTCGCTGCAATGCTGGCCGGTTCGAGGAAAATCTCGAGCGGTGTCGTTTTGAGGTTATTCACGATCGCATCCTCCTAGAAAGTTCAGATTTGCCGGAACGATAAAGTCTCCGATTTGCCACGCTGCACCGCGAAATTGCAAATTTTTTAACAGCGACACGGGGGGAATTGCCATTAAATCGAAAGTAAAGAGTTCGAGGCGAGCGGGTAAATCTGCCGAGTTGAGATAGGTGTTGCAACGATAGGTATCGACGGGAAGTTGTCGGATGGGTAACGCCTCCCCAGTTTCGACGCGAACTTTGCTGGTAAATTTGCCCACGCGGACGTATTCGGGAAGTTCGCCATCGCCGAAAACCAGGGTCTCAAAGCGGTTTCCGCGATCGATAACGCGCAAGCGTCCCGTTTGCGGAAAGTTACTCGGACGGTAGGTGTTGGGTTTTTTCCCGGTTCGCTTGAGCGGTAAGTCTTCTCTGGCGGTGGCGACGCGGTTGTTCGTCATGGCGTACCAGTAGGCATCGGAAAGGGCGTTAAATCGCTCGAAACGGTACGAGGGACTGTTTTCGACAGGCCAGGCGGGGAGGACGTAGCATTTTCCCGACAACGGCGTGAGATCCTCCCGATATCTCGGGCGTCCGGTGTCTTTCCCCGTCAGGCGATAGGGGGATCTCGCCCAACCGAGGGCGTAGGCGAGGGCGTAGTTCCCGATCGCTCCTTCGGTATAGTAGGTGTCGGAGAGTTCCCGCGAGGCGAAAAACACCGGTTCGGCACACCACAATCGAACGATTCGGGCAGTAGTAAAGGGTGGGGAATCGGTCAGCGTGAGGGTTTCCGATTGCATGACTTATTCCTCAGATTGATTTTTGCGTCCTTTCTGACTCGATGCGTTTTTGATTTTGCGATAGGGTTGATAGGATGCGTCTAATCGTTTGAGAAAGGTTTCTCGTTCTTCCATCGACCAATGGCGATCGATATCGTCGATAAGCTGTTCGAGTTCTTCTGCTGAGAGTTTCACGGAAATTCCCCGTTTGTTCGTCCAAGAATTAAGAATGGGTTGGGTGGCGTCGATGAGGGTTGTGGTGTCGAAGGGGTGTTCGAGGGGAACGTTTTCGGCGACGAGGCGATCGTAAATTCCTTGCACGAGTTCGAGGGAACTGGGCAACTCTGTAATGCCGCCAAATACACCGAGAATTTGGTTTTCCATGCGTCCGACGCGACTGGATACCGCTCCGTAACGAGTGGTTAGCAGGAGATTTCCCAAGGCGTAACGCAACTCGTCGGCGGTCACGTCTTTCAAGGTGACGATATCGAGAAAGTGAACGCCGGGTTTGATGTATTCGCTGGTGTTGAGAGCGGTGGAAGCTTTGCCTTCTTCATCCCGCATGGTTCCGGTTTCAAATACGGCGTTAATGGTGCGATCGCCGATTAATTCGCTCGAAGGTAAAACGCTAAACGCATCTTCTGTCCAAACGCGACTTTTTTGCGCCCCTTCTCCCCCAGCGGCAAAACCGTACAAAAAACAGTCTACGCACATTTCACAAGGAGCGTTGGTGTTGAGCGAGCAAGGAGAATGACTTTTCGGAGCGGGATAAAGCAGCTCGTGGCTTCGTAAAAATTCCCGTCCTCGACGCCGTTCGGGTGCGATTTGTTTGCGCTTTGTCATCACCAAACGTAGAATTGATTCTAGATTTTGAACGCCAGCTCGAACTGACTCGCGACACATGGGTTCGCCAGTTCCTTCGGTTCGGAAAATGGTTTCCGATTGGGTCGTCCGCAGAACCACAGCGCCAATGGTGCGACCTTTGGGAAAGTTTTCGTAGTGGGGAGCGAGGAAAGATTGTAATTTCTCGATCGACATTTTCAATTTCTCCAATGGGGTTTAATGTGTAGATTGACTCGAAGACAAAATTCAACAATTTCGTCTATTCGGATTTATCTTTTTTAGGGTTGAGTTCTTGACGAGCTTCCTGCAAGAAAAACAGATAGGCTGCCTCGAGGGTTTTACTGTCCGTCAACAACCGTTCGGGACGACAGTTATAAACCTCTTCAAACAGCTTTTTCAAGATTTCGTAGAACTGTTTGACTTGTTCGTATTTCGTACCTCCTACGCCATGCTCTCGAATGCGATCGAGCCGGGTGTGATATTGCTGAACCAGAGCCGCAAACACGGTATCCCAGTCCATATGAGACTTTTTCGATCGCACCGCTTTGATAAATTCAGAAAACGGCTCAGATTGAGCAGTTCGACGAAACGAACTCCCCCGCAGCTTACCCACTTCAGCAATATGTGCTGCTTGTTTCAAATAGTTAGAAACGCACGTATGTTCCTCTGACATAAGATTCTCCAGTAATTGACGTAACGGCTCTCGAATTCGTCGCCAAACGGCTTCTAAGTTCGGATCGTCTTGTTCTCGTAAAACCCAGCGCAACAGAACGTAATAAAAATCGAGCGGACGCGCGGCAGTACGCGCTAAATCGTACAGACAATCATCTTTTTTCTGAAGGCTAGAAACCGAAATCGCCAGTTTTCCGATGCAACGCAATCGTTCTAAAACTCGCTCGGCGGTCAGCGCATTTTGACGTTCTGATTCGAGTAGATGACCCTCTCGCTGATAGCGTCCGTTCCCGAGTAATGGCTGTAACGATGAAGGAATTCCTTCGACTTGTCCGAAATCGTCCCAGTTGGGTTTGATTTCTAAGTTGGAACTCAGGATAAACGGAAATCCCAGATCGATCGCCAAACTCATTTCTAAAGCCAGTCGTAAGGACTTGAGCAGCGAAATGGAGTGATTCACATCGCCCCAAATCACGGGAATTGTCACTGTTGAGTTTACGAAATCGGGACGTTTGGGAAAGGCAAATCCGACGACTTTATTGGCGTTAAAAGCCAGTTCGTTATTTCGATACAGTTCCAATTCGTTAACCGTCACTGTTCCCTCTTCGTTAATCCGAGCGGTATCTCTGATAAAGTCGCGCCAAATTCGACGCAGTTCGACACTGGAACCAGTTGGAAGTGCAAACTGTAAATAAACCGGCTCTTGTTTGACACTTTTCGGGAAATTTGCTCCCACCGCCATCAACTGATAACTGAGAGCGGTAAGGGTATCGCCTCGCCGTTTGGGTTCTGCACTCATTCCCCCCGGAAGGCGATTTGAAAATGCCTGAACTTTCGTTTCTGGGGGCATTTTTCGAGAAATCAATTCTTCAATGCGATCGGAGGTGGCGCCTAAAGAGCATCGCTGACGTGGATTGGCTTCGATGTAAGCAGTTAACTCGTCGCGACTGGGAAGCGATCGCGGTATGGGAAGATCGAGCAGTTGTCGAACGGTTTCGATGAGTTCTTCGGAAACTTCTACAGTTTCAGTGGTTCGCAGTTGAAACGAGTCTTGTAATGCGGCGTAGACGCTTTCTAAACCTCCCGAAACGGCTTTTGCGGCAAATAAACCGCGTCCGTATTGAGCGTTAAAGGGTTCGAGAGCAATTCGCTGTTCTGGCGAAAGTCCAACGCGATCGGCAATGCGATCCCAAGCCTCTCTGGGACTTATTTCGGCTTCTCGATAACTGAGATAGACCGCTTTTAAGCCTTCAGAGATAGCAAACTCGTCAGAATTAGAAACAGGATGCAAGCCAAGGGTGGCGGCGATCGCGACGGCTTCTTCTCCAGCATCGAGACTGTATTTTTCAAGGGTCGATCGAACTTTATCGGCTTTGTAGCTCCTGGCTTTTTTAACCAGAAGTTCGTCAACGGCTTCGAGTGCGTCGTCTGGATTTTGTTGAATGGCTTGCGAGTCGATTTTAATGCCGTCTTTACTGGCTTTAACCAGTTGTTTGACGTTGGAACCGAAGACGCGATCGATCTGTTTTTGCCATTCTCGAGCAATATCAAAGACGATGTTGTCTTCGGGAAAGGTTTCGCCGAAGAAAATTTCGCCGTCGGGTTCGATCGCCAAGGGAATTAAACCGCGATCGCATAAGACTTTTTCGCAAGCGGACAGCAGCAGCGAGGTGAAGTAACCGCGATCTTCGGCTAAACTGACGCGAAATAACTCGCAAGGCCGTTGAAGTGCGATCGTCAACTTATTGGCAACTTTGCGAATTCGCTTTTTCTCGTCAATTCCTAAATCGAATAAATCCGCCGCCACTACCATCGCCGACCATCGATCGATATTGGGATCTTCGGGAAAAAACCGCATTCCATCGCTAACGTTGTGGTCGGAGTGACGTTCGATAATCCGGCGAACCCATTCGAGATCGTCGTCATTGCGAACGAAGTCACCGACACAGGCGCGATCGAGTTCTTGGCGGAGAAAGGAGCGATCGCGAGCGAGGGTTTTAACGTTGCGTTCGCGAGGGTCGAGTTTGTTCAAGTCGTGAACGGCGATCGCCGCCAGAAGGAGCGATCGCTTCTCTTCTGGAACCTCGGCAATTTTGCTCACCGTGAGGACGAACTGACAGGCGGAGTCGAGATGTTCGGCGAGACTGCGACCTCGACGACTGCCGTATTGAGCGTGTTTTCCGTGGTTTTGGTACAGTTTGGGACGAATTTCGCTGAAATACCGTTCGTCAAGTGTTTTTTCGTCTCTGCTGTGCTTCAAGATGTAGAGCATGACGTATTCTGAACTATTCAGCTAAAACTGACACGCGGTCGATGGAACCGGCTGCGACAGGTTTAGCGTTGACTCGATCGATATCAGTAAGCTACAGAAGGAAGTCAGACAGACTCCTTCTGTAACCCAAGATTGCTAAGTATCTTGATTGACGTTGAGCAACAAGCGATATTCAAACTGTTGCCCTTTCACACGTCGCCGATCGAATTTGTAACCTCGCTTCTCGAGGACGTGTTTAGTCGCAGAAAAGCGATGGCTCACTTTCTCGATCAGTTCGTCAGCAGAATGCCACTGTCCATCGGACATGAGGCGAATCATTTGATTCGGTAAGCTATCCGTCATGGTTGTATTGGCGTAGGTGTACAACCAGACCAGCCATGCCCTATCCTAGAAGGTAAGCAATTAAATGTGGGCGGGCTAGCTGTTTGTCTGGCTCGCTTTTTACTATAGCAGCAAAAAAACGGTCAGTGCTGCGATAGAGCAAAAATATTTCACATATCACCCCCTCTTGAGCTAGAATTACAACAGCAATGCCTTTCAGGAATTGAAAGAGTGCCGCGATCGAGAGATCGCAAGACCTATCCTTCTGAATACCTACTAGGGATTGAACGCCAGAGAACATCTCTGGCGTTTTTAGTGCCGTGCTGTTCGCACTTACACACAATGTCTAAAACATTACTGCACCTTTAATATTTGTAATTTGGCATTTTTTATCCAAAATGTCAAGCTTGTAACTGTATTTTTATTTATGGTACGCAAAAAAGAGACGATTACACTGTCAATTCCCCCAGGAACCAAGGCGCGACTGGAGGCGATCGCCCGTCGTCTCGGCATCATGTGGGGCAAATCTCCCAGTATTTCCGGTTTGATCGTCGCGATCGCCGAGGAACAGTACGAAATCGGCGAACCATTTGCACTGACACCTCAACAAGTGGAGGTTCTGAAACAGGCTGTGAATCTCTTTATCGATACAGGTTCCCTCGAACCGGCGCAAACCGTCTTACAACTCATCCTCGATCGCGGCTATTTAGACAATGTTTTTATCGAGCAGGTTTCTCGCGAAACGTCTCTGTTACAACTCATCCTCGATCGCGGGAACTTAGACCCCTCTCGCCGTCAGGATCTCATGCGGAAAACCAGTCAAACCGCTCAACCCTGGCGCGTTGTCGTCGAAGAATACCTGAGAAACCGCCAATCCTTTCGCATTCTCTATCGCAACAGCCAAGGAGAAGAGTACACGTACACCGTCCGTTACGCTCAGTTCGACTTTCACGAAAAACGTTACTATCTACAGGTTTGGTGCGACGAAACCGAAGATATTCGCGACAGTCCGTTTCCCGAACTGCTACACAATCGCTGTCTGCGGCTCGATCGCATTCAGTCGATCGTCCCCACAGACGCACCCTGGCGAGAAGACGGCTTAGATACCATCAAAGTACACTTACACTTTTATCGCGGCATGGTCAAAGCCTACGAAGGTCAAGAGAACGTCGATCTCGAAGACCGAGTTTTCAAAGACGATCGCCAGAAGGAGGTTCGCCAGGTGGTGCGTCGCGTCGCCAACCCCTTCTGGTTAGCTAGAGACATTCGACGCTACGGCGAAGATTGCGAAGTTGTCGCTCCCGATAGCCTGCGTCAACTGATGATGCAAGAATATCGAAAAATGCTCGATCGATATTCTTCTTAATTCCCTACGTCTCAGATGGCGATCGATTCGATTTTAGAGTCGGATCGATCGTCGAGAATACCCGTCACGAACTAAATCGATAGGTCATATTTGCCGGAAGAGCGATCGTTTCTTTCTCCAATCCCACCTCATAAACATTACCTTGTAGTTTGACGTTCCGAATCAAACTCACAGGTGGCATATTAATCGTATCAAAACTCATCACGCGATGGGAAAACATCACATCGAGCGGATTGAGCGGATAAGGAACCGTCACCGATCGATTTTCTCGATAAGTCGGTTTGGGGAGAGGTTCCACGTTCACCGCCGCTTTACTCATCCATTTTCCTAAGCGAATCCATTTTGGAAATGGTAACTCAGTCTCAGAAATTACAAAACATTCAAACTCACTTTCCGGTGCAATTTCCTTAGCGCGTCCGAAACTGGGAATATTTTTCTGTGTTTTCTGCATTTCCACGTGATAGCGATTGTCTGCATATTTCCACGTCTGCAAAACAGCAGTGTGATGGATCGATCGCGCGGGAGTCACGTAAATTCCGCGATGGTTGAGTTGGCTCAAATGTGCCTCGTATTGAGGGACTTGATGACGACAAAAATATCGATACTCATTGTCTGTTTCGACACGAGTGCCGTAGCGATCGCTATCGACGAATCCCAACGCATAACACAAGGCGTAATTGTGCAAAATGGGTTCAGTTTCATACAGCCGTCCGATTTCCCGCGTCGCAAAATACAAACTGTCGTGAAGTTCTAGACGACAGCGATAAATATAAGTCACAATTTACATCTCCAAGTCATTGTGTAGGGTGCGTTAGGCGGAGAAACAAAGTGTGTCTAAAGACGAACCATTTTATTTCCGCCGTAACGCACCGTTGTCAAACCCATTCCCCAAGTTATTGTATCGGGTTCAGAAACAAATTGAATTTTTGCCGTAACGCACCCTTCAATTAATTAAGACCGAGCCGTAGATTTCTTGCTCTTAATATGAGCTTTCTCGTAAGCCTTGGCTTCTCGGTCAGCCTGTTGCAAAATCGATTGAATTCCCTCTTCTGAAGAAGTCAAAGACTTCACCTCTGCCAACAACGACTGAAAATCATCGCGGGTCTTCGGAGTTTGAGGTGATAATAGTATAATAGAAAACAAATGCAGGCGGATCTAAAGATGAACTTTTTTGTAGAAGACTTAATCAACTTACCCAAAGTAAGAGTGAGAAGCGTGGTCAGGGAACGCGAAGCAATATTTTTGCAGCTAGGCTTTAGAGAAGAGGAAGTTGCCTGTCCTCATTGTGGCAAAAGACGGGCGAACTTAACCAAACACGAACCGTTAGAGTTCGAGACTTGCCCATTTCGGGTCAACTCGTATATTTGCAAATACCACGGCGTCAGTTTTACTGTAAAAATGACCAACAATACTTTACAGAAGAACTAGACTTTATTGAAACTGGTCGAAGGTTTACTAGGCGGTACGAAGAATATATTTACGAGCGAGTAATCGCTAGTAGCGTCGAGCAAGTTAAAAGAGAAGAAGACTTGTCTTGGCATCAGGTAAATGGAATTCATCAACAGGTATACGAACGCAAAAAAAAAGTAAATTGGGGACAAGTAAAAAGGTTGGGTTTGGACGAGATAGCAAAACATAAAGGTCACAAAAAATTTGTGACGGTAGTGAGCGATTTAGAGAAAGGAGAATTGATAGAAGTCATCGACTCTCACCAACAAGAAGAAATCGCTGAAGTTCTTCTACAGCAACCGTTAGAGGTCAGAGAGGCAGTCGAAGAAGTCAGTGTAGATATGTGGGAAGGATTTCCAAAGCTTATCGAAAAAGTGTTTCCCAATGCCCAAATTGTCGTCGATAGATTTCACGTTATGAAAGCGGTGAATGACAATCTAAAT
>NZ_KB235958.1:3906085-3935209 GCF_000332355.1 Baaleninema simplex PCC 7105 | reverse complement strand
ATGGTTGAGTTGGCTCAAATGTGCCTCGTATTGAGGGACTTGATGACGACAAAAATATCGATACTCATTGTCTGTTTCGACACGAGTGCCGTAGCGATCGCTATCGACGAATCCCAACGCATAACACAAGGCGTAATTGTGCAAAATGGGTTCAGTTTCATACAGCCGTCCGATTTCCCGCGTCGCAAAATACAAACTGTCGTGAAGTTCTAGACGACAGCGATAAATATAAGTCACAATTTACATCTCCAAGTCATTGTGTAGGGTGCGTTAGGCGGAGAAACAAAGTGTGTCTAAAGACGAACCATTTTATTTCCGCCGTAACGCACCGTTGTCAAACCCATTCCCCAAGTTATTGTATCGGGTTCAGAAACAAATTGAATTTTTGCCGTAACGCACCCTTCAATTAATTAAGACCGAGCCGTAGATTTCTTGCTCTTAATATGAGCTTTCTCGTAAGCCTTGGCTTCTCGGTCAGCCTGTTGCAAAATCGATTGAATTCCCTCTTCTGAAGAAGTCAAAGACTTCACCTCTGCCAACAACGACTGAAAATCATCGCGGGTCTTCGGAGTTTGAGGTGATAATAGTATAATAGAAAACAAATGCAGGCGGATCTAAAGATGAACTTTTTTGTAGAAGACTTAATCAACTTACCCAAAGTAAGAGTGAGAAGCGTGGTCAGGGAACGCGAAGCAATATTTTTGCAGCTAGGCTTTAGAGAAGAGGAAGTTGCCTGTCCTCATTGTGGCAAAAAGACGGGCGAACTTAACCAAACACGAACCGTTAGAGTTCGAGACTTGCCCATTTCGGGTCAACTCGTATATTTGCAAATACCACGGCGTCAGTTTTACTGTAAAAAATGCCAACAATACTTTACAGAAGAACTAGACTTTATTGAAACTGGTCGAAGGTTTACTAGGCGGTACGAAGAATATATTTACGAGCGAGTAATCGCTAGTAGCGTCGAGCAAGTTAAAAGAGAAGAAGACTTGTCTTGGCATCAGGTAAATGGAATTCATCAACAGGTATACGAACGCAAAAAAAAAGTAAATTGGGGACAAGTAAAAAGGTTGGGTTTGGACGAGATAGCAAAACATAAAGGTCACAAAAAATTTGTGACGGTAGTGAGCGATTTAGAGAAAGGAGAATTGATAGAAGTCATCGACTCTCACCAACAAGAAGAAATCGCTGAAGTTCTTCTACAGCAACCGTTAGAGGTCAGAGAGGCAGTCGAAGAAGTCAGTGTAGATATGTGGGGAGGATTTCCAAAGCTTATCGAAAAAGTGTTTCCCAATGCCCAAATTGTCGTCGATAGATTTCACGTTATGAAAGCGGTGAATGACAATCTAAATAAAATCCGAAAGCAGGTGAAGTTTAAAATCAAAATCAAAGGAGCAAAATGGTTATTGCTGAAAAACCAAAAAGACTTAAAAGAAGAGGGATTGGAAAAATTAGAGGCCGTTTTAAAACAGTCAAAACGTTTACGAAAAGCTTATCAGCTTAAAGAGGATTTTAGAGAAATTTATGAAACAACTCAAGACCCAGAGAGCGGAAAAAATAAATTTAAAGAATGGTTGTGTAAAGCACAGAGTATTTATGGTGATGCTGTCAAGACAATTCGCAATCATCTTAACACAATATGTAATTATTTCTTGAGCCGAACAACCAATGGTGTTATGGAGGGTATTAATAATCGTCTTAAACTGATAAAGCGTCAAGCTTATGGCTTTATAAATTTTGAAAATATGCGAATGCGCTTTCTGTCTTGCTTTACTTAATAAGTTTTTCTTATCACCTTGTTTTGCGAAGACCCATCATCGCCAATAAAATCAGTATGAACGATAAATTCTTCATTCATCAATTCTTGAATTGCCTCCGTCGCCTTTTCCAAAACTATATCTTCGTCGAGAGGATCGATCGACTCGATAACTTCCGATGGCAAGCGATCGAAAATTGCCTGAGTCCAACGCAAGTTACTGACAATTTCACCGTCGGCAAATACCACCCCTAACAACTCGTTGCGAACTCGTCCCGTCCGGGTAGTTTGTGCGCCGTAATGCCGCGTCCGCATAATATTATTAAAGACGTACAAAAAGCTAGCTTCCGTCGGATCGCGCAAAGTGACGATGCTGGGAAAAAATACTTGCGGACGAATGTGATCCTGTTGGTTAATGCGACTCGTCACTTCACCGGGTTTAGAACCCGCTTCTCCCTTAGACGCCATCGTACCGCTTTCGTAAGGTGCGTTGAGGGTAAAGGTTTCATGAGACTCATCAAATGGCGTGATGGAAAAGGCAGTATCGACTACCACTTTCGACTTTTCTGAACCCGAATCGCCGATAGCAAATCCATAAATAATACAGTCGGGATTGTCCATGCCAAATTTGACGTTATATTCGCACTCTTCAGGTTTCACCAGTTCGTATTTCCGCAACAGTTCCCGTCCCACTAGGCGTTCTGGCGTGGATTGTTTGCGTTTGAACATAGACAGGCGACTGATGGTTTGTCGGTTTTCAATTCCGGCACGAACGCGAGCTTTGTTGAGTTCGCCATCAGTTTGAAACAAGGGGTAAGATTCTGTCACGCGAAGGGTCAGAAAATGAGCGTATTTTCCCATCGGTTTGTAGGGAATTTCGCTGTGAAATAATTTGAAATCGAGTGTTTTGAGAAATTTCATGAGTCGGGTGTCCTGCAAAAAATTCAATTTGGATAAACAGTCGGCTGGGGTGAACGCAGTTAGGACTTATGCCGAAACTCGGTTTCTGAATAAAATCCTGTTATTTCAGTGTCAGAATGATAACAAAAAACCGAGTTTTTTGACGCAATGGCGTAACTCCTGCGCGGTAAAAGTCCAAGATACAAAGTTTAAGAGTTCACCAATTTTTTAAAAACGAGATTCCGAACAAGAAACTTACTAGATCTGTAAGTTTAGTTCGGGACGATTCAAGACATTATTCCTCCTCGATTTTCGCCTCAGATGCCTCTTTTTTGGCTTTGTCAGCCTTATTTTCCTTGTCTTGTTCGAGGCGGTAAAGAAATTCGCAAGTATCGCGAAGTAAGTTGAGTTGAGTTCCCGCCAAACGCGCTCGATCGCCTTTAAAGGCTTTCTCAAATACCTCTTCCACGAAGTAGCGAGAAAACGCTAAAACCGCTTGACGTTCTGCTTCACGATCTTGAATTTGCCAATAGCCTTCAGCATTCGAGGCGCGAACGCGATCCATGAGTTTGAAGACTTCCGCCGCAACGACAGCGACTAGGGTTTCCCCGTGAAACACGCTCGTTTCTGCTTTTAACAGCGTGTCTGAGGCAATATCGATCGGTTTGAGAACGGCGTTCGATTTGGGATTGTACTTTTTATTAGCTCGATAAAACTTGCGATACAATTCGACGAGTTTTTTCGGATGGTTGAGGGGTGATTCAGTTCCCACAGTTAATGTCTCCAAAGTTCGATCGACCTCAACATAAGGGTCAAAACAGGGGTACAAGTCATAGACGTACAGTTGAATTCGTTTGGGACTCGGTGCGTCGGTTTCCCGCGCACGCGATCGTTTGGCAAGATAGGAAAATACATAAAGCGGACTGGTTTCTAAATTGTTGGCAAGTTCGGAAAATTTTCCCCAGTTGGCATCGTAGCCTTTTTTACCTCGTTTAATATTGACATCGAGATGAATCGTATAAGCGGCGGTGAGGGTATTGAGGGGAGACGGATGAAGAAAGTCTTCGAGTTCTGAAGTTTCGCGATTTCGGACGAGTTCCGGCCAACCTTCGAGAAGGTGGTGAAGTCGGAATCGATCGCGTTTGAGCAAAACTCGGAACGCCTGGGGTGCGCTGTCGAGAAAAACGGTTTCTTCAAATTCTGCACCATCGCGAAATGGCGGAATTGGCGATTCTGACACCACAGTTTTGACATCGAGAATATTGGGAAATGCTAACGCTAACCAAGCTGGCATCACCCAAGATTCGGTATCGGTGGGTTCCCGTCCGGGAGGTAAAGCAATAAAGTAAAAGGTGAGCGGTTTGTCTGGGGGGTAAGACAGTTTGAAGGTGCGATCGCTCTTGCGATTGGGATTGCCTTCCGGTAACTTGACTTTCTCCTGTAAATCTTCGTCGATGATAAACGCATCGACGGTTTGATAGCGTTCGAGACTCAAATCGGCTTTGAGTTCTTTGGGGTCGATAAAGCGATCGCGAATGGCTGCATTGAAGCGAGTTTGTGCGATGTTAGCATAGGCACGAGCGATGAAATTGTTGGTTTCTGGTGTAAAATAGTAAGTTGGGTAAAAATAGAGATAGCGATATTTGCCATCTTCAAATCGTTTACCAACCGTTTGAGTCTGATTCATCAAGATTTGTCGCAACATCATTTCCGTTCCCGCAATGCTAGAGATGTTGCGTTTGGCGTTAGATCCTCCCAACATTTGCTTGTTGGTGTACACTTGCGGCGTGAACAACACGGCGGATTCCATTTGTTCGCTGACGCTGTAAGGAGAGTGAGAGAGAGAACAGAGAAGTTGACGGCCGCGACCGGGTTTTTTAGCCGCTTGGTAGTTCTCGAGTTCTTTCAGGAAAATTTTGGCGCGATCGTCGGTATTTTCGTCGCGAGTTTGACCGGGTAACACCACCACTCGCCGCGTCCAATCTCGCAAGTCATCCCAACCATCAGCGAGATCGTATTCAGCGACAATGGGAGTAGTTAGCTGGAGAACGAAGCCGATGATTTGTTCTCCAACTTTACGAATGTCATCGTCACTTTGTCCGGGGTTTTCTTCGAGATACTTCGCCGCCAGGAAATACCACTCGTAGGGAACGCCGCCGGTATTTCCTTTAAGTTTTAAGCTTTTGAGCGTTTCGTTGATTTGCTGGATTTCTCGAATTTGCGGAATATAGCTCTCGAGTTGCCACGCTTTAGCAATTTCAACAATTAAATTCGGATCGGGAAGTTTGGAAATCGCTTCTTTGGCTTTCTTTCCTTTGTGGGTTTCCTTTAAATAGGCTTCAATGCGCGATCGCCGATCGCCCCAAATTTTACGAGTTGCCACATCTCCAAATTCAGCAATACGATCGATCCGAATGTCGTCCTCAAAGTTGAAATCGTAATTTTCTGAGAGAACCCCTTGAGTTTGAAATTTTTTCAGGTTGTCGCTGCGACTTTTAGAAACTGGTTTTTTATTTTTGAGAATCCGAAGCGTCGCATCGAGTGCCACTTCCATCAAGCCGCAATCGTCGAAAAACTGACTGTAATAGTCGGCGTACTTCATTCCCTTTCCATCGCGACCAAATCCCGTTTGTTTGCGACAAAGTTCACCTGCACAGAGAGTTTTAATGCTAGAAACCACGCGATCGGGTAAATCGTCTAACGAAACTTGCTCTGCATTTTTGGGAGTCATATAAATGACACCTGTGGGAAGATAGAGAAGAGGTGTATAGTCGAGTTCGCGATGTGCGTCCATCACGGCGTTGTTAACGATGTTAGTGAGAACGCCTCGGTTTTCAGAAATGGCGTGATAGGTAAATTTGAGTTCACCGTCACTGAGTCGATCGAGAACTTTTAAAAGACTGCGTTTCTCGACATCTTGGGGATGTTTGATAATCGACGCCAGACGATCGGCGAGACAGGTGAGATCGATGAGACTCTTTAAGGTTCGATCGCGAATTTCGGGATTTAACCCGGTATCGGAAAAATTGAGATTCGTATCGTTTTGCGCTTGCGTGTTGTAGGCGATCGCAAGCAGATCGTCGCGGTAGGTTCGCCACTGCTGGGGATTGTCGGGAAACAGAAATCGATCGATTCCCAACGCAGGAACGAGAACGTCAAACAGTTGGCGATGTTCGTCGAGGGACAGTTTGCGAATGTCGCGATCGATGTCTCGACTCATTCCCCGGTAAGCGTCGGGAATTCCAGGGATGCGATGGTAGTCGAATTTTTCAAAGTCGTGGAGAACGAATCCCGCCAGTCCGATTTTTCGGCTAAAGTCATCGATAACTCGGCGAACGGTGGTGTTGAGCGTTTGCAATTTACGCTCGATCGCGTTGGCGGGAAACAGTCCATTGAGAATATGGGTATTGAGCGACTGATCGGCGGCGTTGTCGCGACGAACCGATTTATGTTCTTCTTCAGTGTTACCGCGACGAACTGCTTCAATTTTTTTGATGGCTGCTCGTCGATCGAGTTCTTCAAAAAACCATCCCCCTTTCGCCGTCACGCCAATGGTGTATTTAAGTAAGTTAGGTAATACGAACTTCGCAAACTCCGCCATCACCAAATCTTCAGGATGGGTTTTGTCAATCGCTTCTTGTAAGAGTTTAAGCGTGAGCAGTTCGCTGGAGAGTTCGATCGTGCGATCGCCTTCTTCCTCCGTCGAGCCGATCTCTTCGGAACTCAGCGACTCAAAATCAAATTCTTCAAATTCTTCAAAATTGTTCGTCATGTCAAATAAGTTGAGTTGTTGGGAGTTTTCGGGAGATTGAGAAGACATCACACGTCCTGTTTCACTGAGAATTACTGAATTGAATGTTATCGAGCAGTTTTGCCACTTGTTCGGGTTCTGGAAGTTGCTGTTTGAGTTCCTGGGGAACGCTTGAAACAACTTTATACGTCGCCACACCAATCGGTTTGTTGGAATCTCTCAGGGTATATTCGACAATTGTTTTGTTTTTGGACTTACACAAAATGATGCCAATAGATGGGTTTTCGTCAGGAAGTCTCACCGTATCGTCTAACACCGATAAATAAAACTGCATTTTTCCGACATATTCCGGAAGAAATTTACCGATTTTGAGTTCGACAGCGACCAAACATTTAAGCTGTCGATGATACAAAACCAGATCGATAAAATATTCCTCGTCTCCAACTTCCACGCGATATTGACTTCCTACGAAAGCGAACATCCCTCCCATTTCCTGCAAAAAGGGTTCGACTCGCGTTAGGATTTCGGTTTCGAGTTGGCGTTCGCTGTAATCGTCGCTGAGTTCGAGGAAATCGAAAGTGTACTCGTCTTTGACGGCGAGTTTGGCTTGGTTGCGAACGTCTTCGGATAAGGCGTTGTCAAAGTTAGCTCGATCGAGAAGCGTTTTTTCGTAAGTTTGATTTTCAATTTGGTGAATGAGTACGTTTTTCGTCCAGCCAAATTTACGAGTCATGCGAAGATAAAACTCGCGTTCGAGGTCGTCTTTACACTTTTCTAAAATAACGATGTTGTGCGTCCAGCCAATTTCTCGCACTAATGGTGCGAGTTTTTCATTTGAAGCGTAAGTTTCGTAAAAAAGTCGCATTCTCCAGAGGTTTGCTGCTGAAAATCCGCTAATCCCCGGAAACTCAGACTGTAAATCTTTCGCGAGTTGCTGAACGATCGATTTTCCCCAGGTTTCGCCTTGTTGTCGGGTGACGATGGTTTTGCCAATATCCCAGTACAGTGCGATGAGTTCTTTGTTTACCGCTTTGAGTGCTTGATATTGTGCGTCTCGAATTCTTTGTTTGACTTCACTGAGTAAGTTGGCGTAGTCTTCGGGAGTTGATGAGGTCATGGTTTTATCGAGTTACTCGAATAGATTCGATTGCTGAAGATAAACTAATATTGACTTTTGATATTTTGGGTAATCTTCAAAAATATTAGAAATCGATCGATGAACGGTTATTGGATCGATTTCTTCGTAAAGATGTACGAGAAGATTTCTCAGTTTGATAGATTCCTGTAAATTTCGAGCCAAAGATGGTTCGATAATATTGAGTTCGACTAATCCCAAGACAGACTCGTTACTCGTTTCTGGTAAGGGTCGCCTCAAGCATTTTAAAATATAAAAATTTAAGTCGATTCCAACTTGTACGATTAGCTGGATTAAACGTTCGATAGAGCGTTGATATAAAGTCGAATTCAGATACTCATCTAAAGAGATCGATCGAACCTTTTCCAGTTCGTTTAGATAGTTATCCATGTAATTGAGTTTGTTGAGGACGACAGCTGGATCGATACGGCTCATAATCCCCTCCGTTGTAAGGAATCTTCTAATTTTCGAGTCATGTTTTGACAAAATTCTCGAAGCTGTCCTTCGCTCATTAAGGCTCGATCGCGAAAGGCTGCAAACAGTCCCGGTTCCCGTTCGTAAATAACTTGTCCGTCGCGAGCGATATAGTGCGCGATTAAATCCGAACAGCGATCGAGTTCGACTAAATCGATATTGTCGCTGGAAATCCCAAAGCAGTCGCCGAGAATTCCCGCATCTCGAAACCAACCAAACCCTTCAACGGTTTGTTGGCGAAGTTCTTCGTCGTAAAGTGCGGCGAAATCCCAATCACTTTTGGCGTGGGTGTCTCCCCTGGCTCGTGAACCGAAGAGAACCAGCATTTTGAGATAGGGGATTTCTTGAAGCAGGAGATCGAGATTCGATCGAAGTTGTGTAATGTCAGAAATTCTCATGATTTCAACCTAAATCTATAACTGATGTGGTATAATAGAATTCTATTCTTCTTTCTATTAAAGTGTTTTTTATGATTAATCTCGATACTTGTGCTGCTATTGCTCTAATTGGTGAAGGATCTCCTGTTCGTTATACATTGCGTCAATATATTCAAGAGAAGCCGATGGTTCTGACTCAAACGGCTTTGAGGGAATTTCGAGCAATTCTCGAAACTGTAGGAGGTGAATCAGAAAAACGGCGAGGAGAAAATTTGTTGCAACGAGTTAACATTGTTCCAGATAGACCATCGGCAAGAGCTTTGAGGCTAAAACCCACCCGTCGGATTGGTGAAAACGATATTATTATCTTAGGTACTGGCGATTGTCTCGGAGCGGTCACACTGACCTCTGATTCTAAAGCCGTTAAAGCTGCCTTAGCACAAGGTGTTCGATTTCAAGTTTATCTTCATCCGCCATATCCTCTGACTGGGAGTTAATCTAATGCAACGTTCGATCGCTCCTTACCTCAAAACCACTGACGAACTTCTCCAACGAGCCTTCCCTGATGGAATGGAGTCCGAGACTTACCTAGTAGTTCTCGCCATTCTCGAAGAGGAACTCTCAAACCGCAATCTGGCTGAAGTTATCGCTCACTTTACGGGAAAAGACTACGCAGTTGTCTCGAACGATATCTATCGCGTAAGTTCGATCGACCGTCCCTCAATCACTACCCTCACTAAAGTTAAAGAGCAATTGTTAGCTGTCGGTTACGATCGATGGTTAGAGGAAGACTAAGCGGCGAAAAACCGTTTAGCGTTTTAACTCACTCGCCAACACATCCACCATCAACGCCGCCTGACCGATCGCAATCGAATAAGGTGGCGTTGTGGCGTGAACGCTGGTTTCGTCAGAAATCGGATAAATGGCAAAGTGCATCGGTAAACGGAGACGCTGGCGAACCTCCATCACCGGAAACGGGAGGACGTAACACACCAACCCCTGCGTTTTGAGTTCCTGGTTAACCTGCCAAATCCAGGGATTTTCCGGTTGCCAAATTTGCACCCCCGCCAAAACCTGCACTTTACACGAGTTCGCGATCGCCTCCAACTTGCCAGGATAGGTAAACCGCCAGTTCAACCGTTCCTCGCGATACGCCTTCAACCGCATGAACCCGAGACGATACTTAAACCGTCCTTTGGCGATGGGTTCCCCGAGGCGATCGCTCGTGTCCTTCAACCGACGCAGAAATCCCGCTTCCGTCCACATCTCAATGTCCAAGTTTCCGAGAATTCCCGGTAAATCGTAAGTTTTAAAGCGATCGAGTTCGTAAGGTTCCGTTTCATCATACAGTCCGCATTGCAACGGACTCGAACCGCGAAACCGCCAAGCTTCCTCGGCGACGGGATTGTTCGACTTCCCAGAAGCCGCCTTCCATTGTTCCTTGGCTTGCAAAATTAACGCCATCGCCTGATTCCAGTTCGCCTCAAACGCCGCTTCGCAATCTCGACGAAATCCCTGGCGACTGTCCGTATATTGTTTTTTAATTTTGGGAGCGTTGAGATCGGAATAGAGTTTTATCGATTGAACGGCACCCCATTTTTTGTAATAGCCGCGAAAATCGTTAATTTTGCGATATTCATCCCGAATGGCGGTATTAAATAGCGATCGCTCGAACTGTCCGTCTGCCTCAAAAGCGGCCTTCTCTTTTTCAAATAACCGTTCGACGAGAAATTTCGGAACCAACGCATAGGCGACAAACTCATGGAAACTCACGTTTTCCCCATTTCGTTCGTATCCCTGATGTCGTCCCAATCGTCCCAATCGTTGAATAAAATTCCCCGCGTCTGACGACTCGAACCAGAGCAAATTAATTTTGAAATCAACGCCGATATCGATGGTACTGGTTCCGATAACCAAATCCGCCTCGAGAGATTCGAGTTTAGTTTGTTTTCCTGACAATCCCGTATTTTCGCCAACCGTCAAACCGTGGGGTTCAAAGTATTCGCGAAATCGGGGAACCAGACGTTTGACAGCGGCGATCGAATTGAGGATAATTGCCCCTTTACTTCCCGGTTGGTCGAGAAAATGTTGTAAAATGCGATCGCTATTCTCTTTTAACCACGCTTCCGAAGCTTGACCCGTAGATTCGAGCGCAATAAAATTAAGCTGAATTTCTCTGGCAATTTCTTGCCATCCTTGAGTTTTAAGTATTTCTCGGTCTCGATCGCCACTGGGAAACGCATATTTTTCTTCTTTCTCAGGCTCGATAAGACGATAGCGAAACTTAGCTGCATCGAGTTTTTTGAGAAGCTGCAAATCGGGAGTTGCTGATAAAAACAGAAACTTTTTATGACGGTTCGTATGACGAATCAATAACATCGTATTGATGACGCTGGCAACTTGCGGCGGCGCGAAAACGTGAAACTCATCAAAAATAAAGAGATCGAAATTTTTATCAACTCGATTCCAGAGTGTATCGGGGTTTTCGTAATTGGTTAAATAGACGCCTCGGTGAAGATAGTGAATCAAATCGAGGCTAGAGAGTAAAACTTCAGATTGGTCGCTTCTCCGTGCGATCGCTTCGGCTTTCGATAAGTTTTCTTTTTCTGAAAATAACTCTAATTCTGCACCGCTTAACCGATTAACGCGAGGGTCGTTGGGTGGTTTAAACGTTGCCACATAATTCGTAATTTGTCGTTCCTGATCTCGTGCCAGTTCGTTGGTGGGATACATCCCCAACGCGACTTCACCATCGAATAAAACCGTTGAATACCCCGGAAAACTCTTTCCATCTCCCGTCATCGCCGTATTAATCACAACGTCAATATTTGGGTCTTTTAAAGCCTTATAGGTTTCTGCTTGATGCCACCGCCAAGACCAAGGTTCGGGGAGTTTGGGGAGTTCTACACCGTTGGGAACGACTTCGGCGGGTGCAGAGAAAACCGGTTTGAGAAAAATTTGATAGTCCGTCATGGAAAAGATATATAATTGAAAATTGAAAAACTCATCGAGTTTTTAAGGCGATTCAGTGGTCGTTCAATATCAAATGTGCGATAAGTGGAATTGAGTTTTTATGTTCTTATATCATGCCAATGTTGTTATTGAGATTCTTAGAGTTTTAAACTTGCGCGATCGGTCAAATTACACGGATAGAGTTTCTGAGTTATCCCAATTGAGAGGAGGACGAAGAACAGACTATTCAATAAAGATCGCCTACGAGGAGCGATCGCAATTCCCTAAGACTCGGATGGTTAGGATCGAACGTTAACGACGCTTCCGCGTCCCCCGTTACCACCTTCCAAATCGGAACCACTTCGACGACACTGTTGGTATACGCCATCGCCTCGAACTTCACCACTAACGACTCCGACCAAGGCTGTTGACCGATACTGATATTGTGCCAACTCGCGCGATCGCAAATCTGTTCTCGTGCCAACCCCGGTAAAATCCCTACCTCCAACGGTGGCGTCCACCATTTCCCCTCACACCACCCCCAGAGATTCCCCGTACTGGTTTCGCACCAACGGCTGTAACTATCTGTCAGAATGGCTTCCACCGCACCCTGCTGTTTCGCCTGTTGCAACGCCAACCACGCCGGAAGGTAATTTCCCGTTTTCGCCTCGGGAATCGCACGACGAAACTGCGGTTTCTCCGCCACCCACGCCACAACTCCCTGTTGCTGTCGTTGCAATAAATCCCCAGGGAGCGATCGCCCCGTTATCAACTCCCGTCCGTCCGGAAACAGTGCGATTCTCAACACCGGAAAGTCCGAACACAGCCGTTTTGCACCCTCGTCAATGCAGTTCCAATCTGGCGAATTCCACTCGCACAGTTCGATGGATTCCCGCAACCGCCGTAAATGACCTTCCCAATAGGTTCGCGGATGCTGTAGCGACTGCTGGTAAACCCGCAGCGTTGTAAACACCGTTGCACCGTACAACAGTCCCGGTTCGGTCACGTCTAGTTGCAGTGTCGTCGAATTGTAAAGTCGTCCGTCGTACCAATACATGATTTTTTCAGTCGCCAGTCGCCAGTCGCCAGTGATGAGATGAAGAGAGGGAGAGACACTGTTAACTGAAAACTGTCTTCACTGCTGACTGTTCCCCGTTCCCCGTTCCCCATTCCCCGTTCCCTCTTCACCGTAAAAACGGCCGTCTGGAGGTTATCCCAAACGACCGCATTCAAAGTAAATCCAAAAAATTGGCTGAAAAAAAGAATTGCCTAAAAGCGCAAACCTTACACCGCCGGTTCCACGCGACCGTAGAACAAACCGCGAATTTTGACCTCCACCGGTTCTTTAGCCCCTAAGTCCGTATCCGAAGGTTGGATAGCTTGGAAAATTCCCGCAACTTCTCCAGTTTGGCTGTTGACTTTCGAGACTTGCAATTCGATTTCACCGTCTAATACGGGAGTCCGTTTGACGTTTTCCCGAACGATTTCTTCGTTGTCGGCCGCCGCCGGAAGTGCGACAGCGTTATCGTATCCCGTGGCTTGACCGCGAGCTTTCGGGTCGAGGAAAGTAGCACCGCGATAGGAGGGGACTTTATACTGTCCTTTTAAATCCGTCGACGTGCTGATTCCGTTTTGACCGCCGGGGGTTTGAGCCACCAAGTTCTTGATGGTAAAGAGCATGGGAACTTGTTCGCCACCGGGAAGTTGAACGGTAATCGCTTGGAAGTCGATTCCTTCTTTTTCTTTAAAACTCAAAACCCCGTTGTTATCGAGAATCAAATCCCCCGTCACTTGGTCGAGAGAGGAGGTGTAACGAGTCAGGGGTTTCGCTCCAATAAACTTGGGTTCTTCACGCTTGTTCGTCGGTTCTTCTTTGACGAAGTAGCTAGTCGGCTCCAAGCACAAATCGGTGAGAATGTAAGACTCTCCGCTGTCGAGGGAAAATTCGCCCCGTGCGGTTTCGGGAAGTTGCGGGCAACTGTTGGCGAGTCCGGTATTTCTTATCTGGTCGTAGGTGTAGGTTCGATCGCTCAGGAGGCTGACGGGTTCTTCGCTACAAGCGGTTAGGAACCCAACGCAGAGCGCGACGAGTCCGGCAATTAACGCACGATATCTCATGGTTATTCTTATTCTCTATTAAATCCCAACTGGGGTCGTCAATCTGGCACGAAAGGTTAAGACTGTGTCCCCATCTCTTGAGAGTGGGGCGCTAACCGTCATGAGGATACCGCAGACCCGCGCCATTTGGAAAACTGTTATCCGGATTGACGGGGAGCTGCGAGTTCGATCCGCAACGCTGACGCAAACGGTCGCGGCGAGATGTTCCTAATTCTATCAAAAGCTTGTCGTGGATTTCGTCGATCGCCCGAGAAGAACGGTCTGACAACTCTATCGGGAAAGGTCGTCACCTCAATGGCTTTTGAATGTAATGAATTATTACGAGGTTGCTATTTTTGGTACGAAATATGATAAAGACCTTCTAAGTTGTTATGAAATACAGGTATCTTTACCTATTGCTGGACGACTTAAAGCGATCGCCTTCTCTGTGGTTCTCAACTATTTCCCCAACCTAGACGGTTCGTTAGAGACATTCTGAAACATCTCTTGAAGCGTCCGAGCAAAGCGAAGAATTTCTTGCCAGAGAATATCGGGATCGATACCGAACACCACCTGTAACACCAACACGATCGCCGCGATCGAAATTGCCGTGGTAATCGTCGTCTTCACCACGCGAATTAACCAGGTAAACACCAACCACGACAACAACAACGCAGCCAAAAGTGCAATTAACTGAGTCGGCATCGCCACGTCCTCAACAGTAACTCTAGCCTTACAACCCTAGCGCAGTTCCTTCCCCTCGCGGATCGGCAGCCCCTTCTAAGATCCCGTCTGTCGTCACGACGATGGCGTTGGCATTACCCCAACCGTCCCAAACCGCCAACTCGTGACCGCGATTTTCTAAGGCTTCGGTGGTGGCGGCGTCGAATCCCCAGCGTTCGACGATCGTGCGATCGGGCAACCATTGATGGTGCAGTCGCGGCGCGGCCACGGCTTCCCCGGCGTCCATGTCGTACAACACCACGTTGAGCAATACTTGCAGCACGGTAGTAATAATCGTACTGCCTCCCGGCGCTCCCAGTGCCAGTCGCAACTGACCGTTTTCAGTAACGATCGCCGGAGTCATACTCGACAGGGGCGTTTTTCCCGCTGCGATGGCGTTGGCTTCACCGCCGACTAACCCGTACAGATTTGGCACGCCTGGGGCGATCGCGAAATCGTCCATTTCGTTATTGAGCAGGATTCCCGTTCCCGCCGCCACGACCCCCGCCCCAAAGCCACCGTTGACGGTAAACGTGAGACTGACTGCGTTGCGATCGCCGTCTACCACCGTCAGATGACTGGTATCGCGAGATTCCCGCAACCGTCGTAACGTTTCCTCGTCCGCCGGTTTCACGTCGCTAGAGGGCGTAGCCCGTTCCATGTCGATCGCCTCCCGACGCAGTACCGCGTACTCGGGACTGGTGAGTTCGGCGACGGGAACCTCGACAAAATCCGGATCGCCCAAATACTCAGCGCGATCGGCGTAGGCGACGCGCATAGCTTCGACGAGTAAATGCAACGCGTCCGGGTGATGCCATCCCCAGCTTTCGATCTCGGTATCGCCGAGGATATTGAGGATTTGCAGCAGGTGAACCCCACCCGAAGACGGCGGTGCCATCGCACAAACCCGCACTTGACGAAACGGACCGCACACCGGATCGCGCCAAACGGGACGGTACGCCGCTAAATCCTCCAACGTCACCAGTCCGCCGTGGGCTGCCATATCTGAAGCGATCGCCCTAGCAATCTCTCCGGTATAAAAACTCTCGGGATCGGCGGCGATGCGTTCTAACGTCACCGCGAGATCGCGTTGAACTAACGTATCTCCCACCTCGTAAAACTCGCCGTTTTGCGTAAACGCCGCTTTCGCCGCATCGTTGGAGAGCAACATTTCTCGTCGCCGTTCCACTGCACCCACGAAGCGACGACTGACGGGGAAACCCTCTCGTGCTAGAGCGATCGCCGGTTGCACCACCGTTTCCCAGGGTAAGCTTCCGTGACGCTGGTGAACCTCGTACAATCCTGCCACCGTTCCGGGGACGGCGACGGCTCGATATCCGTCGAGGCTCGATCGCGCGATCGCTTCCCCCGACTCATCGAGATACATGGTTTCCGTCGCCGCCAACGGCGCACGTTCGCGAAAGTCCAAACTCGTAACCTCCTGCGCGTCGGCGTCGTAGTGCAACAAAAACCCGCCACCGCCAATTCCCGCCGAAAAGGGTTCCACGACAGAAATCGCAAAAGTGGTTGCAACGGCTGCATCGACAGCATTTCCACCCCGTTCTAACAGGGCAAGTCCGGCCTCGCTCGCCAGGGGATGCGCCGACACCACCATCGCCGTTTCGCTGCGTTCGGGTTCGGGAAAAGCAGCAGAAGCCGGATGGGGAAGCCAAAGCAGACCGAGCAATAGCAGAGCGCGTTTTATCATGGGTTGCGAAGTGGAAAAACAGCCGTCAACCTTCCAATTATCAACTCTTAACTCTCAACTCTCAACTATTCTTCCCCATCGATCGACTTAATCGGAATCTCGATCGCAAATTCCGTTCCGACACCAAGTTTCGATTTCACACTGAGATCGCCGCCGTGATTTTCCACAACAATTTGATAGCTGACAGACAATCCCAAACCCGTTCCTTTTCCGGGGGATTTCGTCGTGAAAAACGGATCGAAAATTCGCTGTTTTATCTCTTCGGGAATTCCACCACCATTATCGACAATGCGAATTAAAATATTATCTTCGTCGAGTTGTTCGGTTGCCAGAACGATCGTGGGTTTTTTCTTCGGATCTTTTAAGTCTTCGAGGGCGTCGATCGCATTGTTGAGCAAGTTCATAAACACCTGATTCAACTCAGCGGCGTAGCAGGTCACTTTCGGGAGTTGGGTATACTTTTTGACCACTTTAATCTGTCCGTCGTGGCTCGAAGTCAGGCGATGCTTGAGCAGCCACAGCACGCTATCGATTCCCTCGTGAATATCGACCGTTTTCTTTTGAGCTTCGTCGAGTCGGGAAAACGTTCGCAGCGATCGCACGATTTGACGGATGCGATCGGTTCCCGTTTTCATCGAAGAAATCAAATTCGGTAGATCTTCGACGATAAACTCTAAATCGATTTCGTCGATTTTCTCTTCGACAGCCTCGTTCGGCTCGGTCACCTGTTCGCGATACACGCCGATCAAATCGATCAGATCTTGTGCATAATCTCGAACGTAAGTCAAATTTCCGTAAATAAAATTAACAGGATTGTTAATTTCGTGAGCGACTCCCGCCACCAATTGACCCAACCCCGCCATTTTTTCACTGTGAATTAACTGAGTTTGAGTTTTTTGCAAGTCCTGTAACGTTTTGGCGAGGCGACGAGTTTGCATTCGCGTTTGTTCGAGGAGTTCGGCTTGTTGCAACGCGACGCCGAGGTGTTCGCTAATCTGCACCAACAGCTCTACATCTGCCGTTTCCCACTGTCGCGGTGCGGTGTTGTGATAGGCGGCCAACATTCCCCAGAGGGTATTACCTTGATAAATGGGGACGATCGCATACGCGCGACACTGATAGAGTTTGAGAACCTCTAAATAAGACGCTTGAAACCCGGCGCGTTCGAGATCTTCAACCGTAAACACCTGACGGGGATGAAGGGGAACCTCCTTCTGCTCGCTGTCGTTTCGATCTTGCGCGTCCACCAAGACTTTCATTTTCGGACAAGCCATCAAATTTCCTTGAACTTGAGGCACAGTCATCTGTAACTCTAACAAGCTCGTCCAGCCTTCAGAGACGGATTCGGCGACGAACTGTCCGCTCCAATCGGGGTTGAAATAGTATACCGCCACGCGATCGACATCGAGCAGTTGTCGGACTTCGTGAGTGGTCGTCGTAAAAATCGTATCGATATCGAGCGATCGCCGAATTTTCTCGATCGTCACCGTCAGCATTTTTTGACGCTGTGCCGCTTTCGCCAGTTGCTGGGCTTGCTGCTGAGTGCGGTGGAGCAGTTTCGACTGTTTGAGGGCGACGCCGAGATTGATGCTGACTTGTTCGAGGAGTTCGACATCGTCAGGATGCCAAGGGCGATCGGCTTCAGCATGACTGGCTGCCAGCAAGCCCCACAAAAACTCTCCTTCTAAAATCGGCACGATCGCCGACACGGGCGAACCATGTTCCTCGAGGATTTGCGCTGGAGATTTTCCGGATTGGGTGAGGGGTAAGCTGTTGGATTCAAAGTGAATCCCTGGGGACGTTACCACCGCCGTCTCGACAGTCTCGGCGTATTTCGACAACAGGGGAACGCTGCCGGGTGCGATAGACTCGGCGACGAACTGACCGCTAAAGTCCTCGTAAAACCGATAGATCGCAATGCGATCGGCATCGAGGAGCTGACGCAGTTCGGAGGTGGTGGTATGAAAAATATCGTGGAGGTCGAGGGATTCGCGAATGCGAGCGATCGTGGACGCGAGCGCTTGTTGACGTTGAATTTGACGCTGCGCCCGAGCGAGTGCCGCCTCTGAAGATAGATTTTGTGGGGATAGTAACTCTCGCGAGATTGGCATCCCCATCTCTCTTAAAATCCCTTTGAGGCGATCGAAGGCTGCCTCGTCTCGACAGCACGATCGCAATTGTTCCCATCGATCGAGATCTAACATCACAACTCGGGGGGATGGCTTACCGCGCCGCCGAGATCTGGCCGATCGATCGCGATCGATCGACGACTGCGGAGACTAGATTATATCTTAGCCGCTGACGCGGGACTGTCGCTGTGAGTTTCTCGCTCGCTAGAGTGCTGACAGATGGGAATTTCGAGACGAAATTCCGTCCCGAGACCCAGTTGCGAGTTGCACTCAAAACGACCGTGATGTTTGTCTACCACGATTTGATAGCCGATCGACAGTCCCAGCCCCGTACCGATTCCGACGGGTTTCGTCGTAAAGAAGGGATCGAAAATGCGCGATCGCACCGTTTCGGGAATACCACAGCCGTTATCGCGAATCGTCACGCGTACCCAATTTTGTGAGATCGCTTCGGTGCGAATCTCGATCGTGCGCTTGCCCTTGCTCTCGTCGAATCCCTCAAAGGCTTCGATCGCGTTGCTCAGCAAATTCATAAACACCTGATTGAGCTGTCCGGCGTAACATTCGACCGCTGGCAGTTCGCCGTAATGCTTGACGATCTCGATTTCCGGGCGGTTGGCTTTCGCTTTCAAGCGGTGGTGCAAAATCGTCAGCGTCCCCTCGATACCGTCGTGAATATCGACCGGCTTGAGATCGGATTGGTCGAGACGGGAGAAGTTCCGCAGCGACAACACGATTTGGCGGATGCGCTCTGCCCCGATTTTCATCGATCCCAGCATACGGGGTAAGTCTTCGATGAGAAACTCGAGATCGACCTCTTCAGCGCGATCGAGAATTTCCGGTACGGGTTGAGGATAGTACTGTTGATAAAGCTGCAACAGTTCGATCAGCTCTTCGGTATACTCCGTCGTATGAACCAAGTTCCCGTAAATGAAGTTGACGGGATTGTTGATTTCGTGAGCGACCCCCGCTACGAGCTGTCCCAAACTCGACATTTTTTCGCTTTGAATCAGTTGCGTTTGCGTCTGTTTGAGTTCTTCGAGCGCCCGTTCGAGCTGTCGAGCTTTCGCGTTGGCGGTTTCAGTGGCTTGGCGGCTTTGCGCGAACAGTTCCGCTTGCGAGATAGCAATGGCGGCTTGTTTGGCCAGTTGCTCGACGACTTCGACTTCGCGGAGTCTCCACTGACGGGAGCCTTGACACTCGTGAGCGACGAGCAGTCCCCACAAGACCTCATCGCGACGCACGGGAACGATGAGACTCGCCCGGACTTGTAGAGAGTCGAGAAACCTTCGGTGACAGGGAGTCAGATCGATCGCTTCGAGGTCGGCGATCGCTTTAGCGCCCCCGAGTCGGTACTGCTGGCGCACCCGTTCGGGAAAGCAACCCGGTGGGGTTTGTTGTCCCAAAATGGATTTCCACGAACCGCGCACGTCTTCGACGGTAATTTCTCCGCGTTCGGCATCGAGGAGCTGGTAAATGACGACGCGATCGGTATCGAGGAGGGCGCGGACTTCGCGGACGATGGTTTGTAAAATTTGTTCGGAGTCGAGACTGCCGCGAATTTGGTCGGCAATTTGAGCCAGCGCTTCGGTCAGTTCGAGGGATTGTTGGAGTTGGGCGGTGCGCTCGGCCACCTGTCGTTCTAACGTGGCGTTGAGAGTTTGCGCTTCCCGGTACAGTAAATACTGTTGGATGGCAGAGGCAAACCGTTCGCCGAGTTCCCGAGCCAGGAGTCGATCGTCCTCCGTCCAGGGTTGAGACTGACCCCGTTTGAGCTGTCTCCACGCCTCAAACGACTGACGGGGGCGTTGCTGTAGTTCGGTGGGGTCGAACTGTCCGGCCCACCAGATTTCGGTATCGGTTTCCGGGCGAAAAAGACTCAGGTAGCCTAAAAACTGTTGTCGGTAGTGGAGGGGCAACACCAGCACCCCGCGAACCCCCACATCGAGAAAGGCTTCGGCGACAGACGCCAGTTCGGGAACGGCGGTGAGGTTTTGCGTCTCGAACAGCGGGTTAGAAGACTGTCCGTTGTCTTGAGAGCGGTCTCGAACCCAAGACTCTCCCCAGTCGCGATATACGTTTTCTAAGGTCGGAGTTTCGCCGAAGTCCGGGCAGACGCCACAGTACACATGGAGGGGGGAGTCGTTGGCAACGTAGAGTTTTCCACCGACACCGTCGAAGGCTTCGACCGTGGCTTCGAGCGCGGCTTCAAGTTCGATGGTGGGTCGAGCGTGTAGGAGAGTGGAGATCCGGTCGATCGTGGCTTGGCGTTGGGTTTGGCGGCGCGTTTCGGCTAGCAGTTCCGCTTGAGCTAAGGCGATCGACAGGCGATCGACCACGGCTTGAACCAGTTGTAACTTAGGGCGATCGTAGTGACGGGGTTCGATGTGGTGGGCGACGAGCAATCCCCACAGGCGATCGCCTTGGAGAATAGGAACGCCGAGGGAGGACGCCACCCCCATCGAGGTGAGATACTCGGCGTGACAGCCATCGAGGGTTCGGTGTTCGTCTGGCAGATCGGAGGCTTCAGTTTGACTCAACCCGATCGAACGTTGGCCGACATTAATCACAGTCCGTACTCGCTCCTTGACGAACCGTTCTCGAGCTGACCGTGGGATGTCGTCGGCGGGAAAGGACAGCCCGAGAAGAGAGGGAAGTCGCCCTTCAACTACAGATTCGGCCACGACTTCGCCACTGTCGTCGGCGTTGAATCGATAGATTTTGACCCGATCGACCTCGAGGAACGCTCGCGTTTCGACTGCTGCCGCATCGAGAATTTCTTGCAGCTCCAACGACTGGCGAATTCGGTTGGTCATTCGGTGCAACAAAACCTCACGATCGAGGCGTTGTTTTAAATCTTGGGTTTGCTCCTCTACGTTCATTGAAAAGTCTCCTACTCGCTCCTCAGATCGCTGTTGGGGTTCGATGGGTTTTCGCGCGAAAAAAAGCGATCGTGTTTGCCAGTCTCGCGTTACTAAAAAAGTTTAGGTATTCCTTCATTATAAAGAAAATCGAAAGATTCGAGAAAAGATCGAACAGACCTCAGTATTCTATCGGGGGTAAGCGATGATAACTTCAAAGGGCTGGCCACTAACCTCTTCACTCTTCAGACTTTTTTATTTTTTATTACAAATTGTAAAGGTGGGGATCGACGGCCGATCGGTGACTCGAGGGTCGATTTCTGCTAAGCGGAGCGATGAATTTCACAGACGAATTCTCAGATCCGCCGTCTTTTTCCGATCGGTTTGTCTCCCACCTCCACCGGTTGAAAGATTGGCGATCCCCAAACACAGGCAGTCATTGCTTCTCAGGGAAAAATCCTCGCAGACGTATAATCGAGTCGGAGTCGTCCCTCACCACCAAATTTTCTCATTTCGGCTCCCTGATTTTATCCTTGGACTCCCCAAATCCCGATGAAGTTTCCGCGTTTTACTTCTCCTGCGATCGCCCTGATTTTCCTCTTCACACTCAGCAGTTGCACGACCTCCTCCGATCCGTCTGCAACCGTCACGCCGTCTCCGACAACCCTACCGACCGCGACGCCCGACCCCACGCCGACCGCGACGCCCGAACCCACGCCAACCGCGACGCCCGAACCCACGCCGACCGCAACGCCCGAACCGCTTTCCCAAGCCCCCGCATCCGCACCGACCCCACCTCCCGAGCCGACTCCCGCCCCTACACCGCAACCCGCCGCTGTCCGTCTCGTCAGTTGCACCACGACTATGGCGAGAGTGAGCGATCCCGGCGCTCCTCTCAACGTGCGATCGGCCCCAGAAGTCGCCGAGGGAAATATTGTCGGAACTCTCGATAACGGAACCTTCGTATCTGTCGAAAGCGACGAGGGGTCTTGGTGGAAAATTTCCGATCCCGTTGCTGGATGGATTTACAAAGACCTGACCGAGAGCGGTTGCAACCAAAAAGTCGCCAGAGTTCAGTTTCCCGTCAACGCCACCGCCATTACCTTGGGCGATCGCTTTATCGGAACTGGAACTCACCAATACTATCTCGAGGCGGCGGCCGGACAAACCACGACCCTAACCGCCCTCGAAGGACCGCTTCCGTTTTTCTACTCTCCCAACGGAACAGAACTCACCGACGCGGCGGGAATGAGGGGAGAATCGACTTGGAGGGGACGGCTTCCCGAAAGCGGCGATTACACCCTCGAATTTCCCTCCAATTACAAAGGCTATGAATACGAGGTTAAGGTTGAAATTCAGTGATGAGGAGAAGGGGAGGGGGAGAAGGGGAGAGGGGGAGAGGGGGAGAGGGGGAGAGGGGGAGAAACTGTTACCTGTTAACTGTCTTCACTGGTGACTGGTGACTGGTGACTGGTGACTGGTGACTGGTGACTGGTGACTGGTGACTGGTGACTGGTGACTGTACAAAACGTTATCAATTATCGATTTTCTCATGTCTTTACCTGAAAATAGCCGCGTGCAGTTGACCTCTGACATGACGATCTGTCGCGTTCTCAACGGAATGTGGCAGGTGTCTGGCGCTCACGGACGCATCGATCCCGAACGTGCTATCGATGCCATGTTCGATTACGTCGATGCTGGCTTTACCACGTGGGATCTGGCGGATCACTACGGCCCGGCCGAAGACTTCATCGGTGAATTTCGGCGACGACTGGCAAACCAACGCGGTGAAGCGGCGTTAGAAACCATACGAGCCTTTACCAAATGGGTACCGCGCCCCGGACGCATGACGCGAGCGATCGTCGAAAAAAATATCGATCGCGCCCGCGATCGCACGAACGCCGAAACTTTAGATTTGTTGCAGTTTCATTGGTGGGACTATCGCAACCCGAACTATCTCGACGCGTTGGCGCACATGAGCGACTTACAACAAGAGGGAAAAATTCGACATTTAGCGTTAACGAATTTCGATACCGAACACCTTCAAATTATTCTCGAGAACGGCATAGAAGTGGTCTCGAACCAAGTCCAGTTTTCCCTTCTCGATCGCCGTCCTTTAGTGAAAATGGTACCGTTTTGTCAAGAACGGGGCGTTCGACTGCTCGCTTACGGAACGCTCTGCGGCGGATTCCTGTCCGAAAAATGGATCGGAAATCCCGATCCCGGTTCCTTCGGCTTAGAAACCGTCTCGCTTCGCAAGTACAAACAAATTATCGATGCTTGGGGCGGGTGGAACTTGTTTCAAGACTTACTGTCAACCCTCAAGGCGATCGCCGACAAACACCGCGTCAGCTTGGCTAATGTCGCCGTGCGCTACGTTCTCGAACAACCTGCGGTAGCCGGAGCGATCGTCGGGGCGCGATTGGGGTTGAGCGAACACATTGCCGATAACGCGCGAGTGTTCGACTTCAGCTTAGACGACGAAGACCGCCAGCGTTTAGAACCGATTTGGGAGCGATCGCGGGATCTTTTCCCCATTATCGGCGACTGCGGCGACGAATATCGTTAGCGTTACGGGCGTTTGACGAATTCGCAAGACTGACAACAGAAGCCGATCGCTCTAACTCACGAGCGATCGGCTGCTGCCCCCTTCATTCTAAGACACGAGTTCGGCGAACAATACCTCGTAACGCTTCAACGCTTCCTCGAACGAATAGTTGTCGATCGCAAACTGTCGCGACTGCTGGCCTAACGCCGTCGTGCGATCGGGATTGTCGTAGAGTTCCCGAATCGCCTGGGCTAGCGCATAGGGGTCTTCTGGCGGAACGACGAGGCCGCCACCGCTGTTTCGCACCGCTTTCGCCGCCGTACCGTCCTCGGGAACCGACGCCACGATCGGCAGTCCGCTGGCCAGTAACACCTGAATCTTCGAGGGCATATTAATGGCGATGACGCTGCTTTTCTGCATCACCATACCGACGTTCGCCGCCGACAACATCTCGGGAAGTCGTTCGCGGGGCTGAAACGGCAACAGTTTGACATTCGTTGCTTCCCACCGTTCGCGCAGTCGTTGCAGCACTTCTAACGCTCGTCCTTCACCGACGATGACCACTGCAATGTCAGGAACGTCGACCAAAAACGAGGCCGCCTGCACTAACGTTTCTAACCCTTGAGTCAGAGCGATGTTGCCAGAGTACAGAACGACGAACTTTCCATTTAAGTCGTATTCGTCGCGGAACCCGTTCGGTTCTTTCGGCAGAGGATGGATAAAATTCGTATCGACCCAGTTGGGAATCAGGGCAATTTTTTGCGGATCGACCCCTTTCTTGAGGAGGTTGTCCACAAAGCCATCCGCGATCGCGCTAATGCGATCGGCATTGCGGTAAGCAAACCGTTCGAGGGACTCAAAGATCCGCACGAGAAACTTATTGCGTAACAAACCCGTGACGATCGCCGCTTCAGGCAAAACGTCTTGCAGGTTCAACACCACGGGACAGCGGTAAATCCATTTGACCACAGTTGCCGGAACGCAGGCCGGTAGAGGGGGACTCGTGAGCAAAATCGCATCGGGACGCCATCCGTTGAGGGCCTGCACGAAACTCGTCGAGACGAAACTGCTTTCGAGAAGCACCCGATCCATAAAACCGGGTTTGGGGCGAACCCAAACGTAACACCGTTGAATTTTAACGCCATTGAGTTCTTCAGTGACGTAGAGCTTTCCCCGATAGCCCTCGTAAATCCGGCGTTGGGGATAGTTCGGCATCCCCGTAACCACCCGGACTTGATGTCCGCGTCGGACGAGACCCTCGGCTAACTCGGTCATTAACGGAGCGATGCCAATCGGTTCTGGATGATAGTTATACGAATAGATTAAGATTTTCATCGTCTGCGTGTTGTGGGCCCTGGGCGATCTCGGAGAGTTGTTCTGAGACTCTCGTGAAACACTTTCTTTTACTCAGGTCAGATGCTTCAGTCCGCGAAACTCAGAAATCTTTAGGAGTTTGAGGATAACGCTAGAATATCGATGAAATCTCGTTTTTCGCTCGATTGCGTCCTTGTTAGTATGCCGAATCCCGCTAAAGCATCTCTAGGTCGAAAAACACCCTCGATCTTGATTTTAGGTCTATTACTGCTCTTATGGAGCGTCGGTTGGGGGTGGGGAGTCTCTCAAATCGCTCGTTCCCAAGTCGATCGCGGCGTTCTCGATCGCCCTCATATCGGAACCGTCGATCCGATTCCAGAACGTTTTAGAGCCGGACAACAGCTTTATTTGGAACATTGCGCCACCTGTCACGTCGGGATTCCTCCTGCCGTACTTCCGACGGAAACTTGGCGAGAATTGTTGCTCGATGAAGAACATTACGGAACCCGCGTCGAGGTTCTCCCCAGTCCGCAAATTTATATCGTGTGGGATTACCTACAAACCTTTTCCCGGCCCAAACGCAGCGCCGAGGAAACGATTCCCTATCGATTAGAATATTCGACGTATTTTCAGGCGTTGCATCCAGAAGTCGAAGTTCCTCGCCCCATAGACATCAAGCAATGCGGCACGTGCCACCCCAACGCCGTCGAGTTCGATTTTCGCAGCCTGGTCAGGAGATGAGGAAGCTTTTTACAGTGAACAGTGAGCAGTGTTTCAGTCGCCAGTCGCCAGTCGCCAGTGAGGAGGCGAGGAAAAAACGTATCAACTGTCCACTGTCCCCACTTTTCACTCTTCACTCTTCCCTCTTCCCTGAAAAAAACCCCCCATCTGAGGGAGATGGGGGAAGCTGGAACCTAGGATGGAGCCGAGTACAGCCAATGAGGGGAATGCGGCATGAAATATCCCCTCATTGAATACGTCGTCTTCTTCTGAGTGCCATCGTAGTGCTTGAAAGTAACGATACTGTGACGCGGATGTGACAGTTGCGTGACATCGTTCTTGTCAGTTGAGTGGTTTTGCGTACCATGAAATTGTAGAGTCGTCCAGCCACTATGACCCGCGATCGCACGACACGACATCCCACGCGACGTAAGTTTATCGCTACCACTGCTGCCGTTGCGGGAGGAGCGATCGGCATTAAAGCCGTACAACAACGCAATCTGATTTTATCGTCAGAAACCTCGTCAGAAACCTCGTCAAACGTCATTTCAAATGCGGTCACGACGATGCCAGAACGGGTTCTCGGCCGAACTGAGGAGTCCGTCCCGATTTTCGGGTTGGGAGGTGCCGGACAAACGCCACTCTCGAAACCGGGGCGAGAAGGCGAGGCGTTGGAGTTAGTTGAAACCGCGTTAAATTTGGGAATTCGCTACTTCGATACGGCAGCCAGTTACGGACCGAGCGAGGATTATCTCGGTAAAATTTTGCCGGAGTATCGCGATCGCGTGTTTTTGGCCAGTAAAACCGCCAGGCGCGATCGCGACGGGGCTTGGCGAGAATTAGAGCGATCGCTTCAACGCTTGAAGACCGATCGCCTGGATTTATGGCAGTTACACCACGTTTCCCTACCCGAAGAGATCGATCGCCTGTTTGGGGGAACGGGGGCGATACGAGCGTTAGAGGAAGCCAAAGAGCAAGGATTAATCCGTTATCGAAAAATCTGGGTCTAAAACCCCGTCCTTCTAGGGCGGCTTTACAGTACAATGGACGTGAATGGTTAAACTGGCTAACGAAACCCAAGTTAGTAAGTTTGCCTAAAACTCCAATTGAATTGGAATTTTGGCGGTGGGACACACCGTTACAGCCTGTGAAGCGAGTGTAAGACGCAGTCTTCGCAGCTCTCGGAGCTTGCATCCGAGAGAACGAAGACTTGAAGGATCTCGATCCGGAGAGCAACTGCGAAAAACTCGAGAGAGAAGGAAGCAGGAACCCAAATCGCGAGGTTTGGGAATCACCGTCCTTCCAGGGCGGTGAGGATGTCAAACCGGCATCACCGGACACCACGATCCCAACGTCATCGCTGAAGGATTGCGCCGTTACCCCTTCGATACGACACTAATTCCCGTCAACGCCGCCGACAAACATCACCCGCAACCGTTTCTCCCGGTGGTGATGCCTGTGGCGATCGAGCAGAACGTGGGCGTTATCGCCATGAAAGTTCCTGCTTACGGGAAGTTGTTCGCGTCGGGACGTCTCGACGGAATGCGAGAAGCCTTGGGATACAGCCTGTCGGTTCCCGGCGTCCGCTGTTGTGTCATCGCGGCAGAGAATCCCCAACAACTGACGGAAAACGTGGCCGTGGCGCGTCAGTTCGTCCCCCTCGAAGATGCGGCGATGGCGGACATCGAACGTCGTCTCGCCTCAGCCTGGGAAGACGTGACGTTTTATCGAGCGTGGACGTGATGGAGCGTCGGATGTCAAGTTTAGGCGATAGGCGATCGCGACTTTTTCAAGAGTCAAGTTATCAAAAATTTTGGGTCTAAAACCCCGCCCCTTCGACTTAGCTCAGGGCAAGCCTTCTAGGGCGGCTTTACAGTACACTGGACTGAGTGGCTAAACCGTCTAAATGACACTTCGAGCGTTCCGATACCGCTTCTATCCCACTCACGAACAAGAGTCCCTCTTGCGGCGGACGGTGGGGTGCGTGCGACTCGTCTACAACAAAGCCTTGGAAGCAAGATCCCAAGCCTGGAAAGAGCGACAGGAGAAGGTGGGGTATCGGGAAACCTCGAAGATGTTAACGCAATGGAAGAAGGAAGAGGAATTGCAGTTTCTTGGGGAAGTCTCTGCTGTCCCCCTCCAACAGGGATTGCGTCATCTCGATCGGGGATATTCCAACTTTTTCGCCGGACGTGCCAAGTATCCTCGTTTTAAAAAGAAACGGAACGGAGGAAGCGCCGAATTTACTAAAGCGGCGTTTCGTTGGCGAAACGGTTCTCTGTATTTGGCGAAAAGCCAAGAACCCCTCAATATCCGATGGAGTCGTCAACTTCCCAAAGGAGCAGAACCCTCTACCGTTACGGTGCGACTCGAACCTTCGGGGCGCTGGCACGTCTCCATCTTGGCGGACGACGATACCGTTAAACCGCTTCCCCAGTCCGAAAAAAGTGTCGGTGTCGATGTGGGAATCGCCCATCTCGCCATCACCAGCGATGGAGAAAAGGTGGAAAATCCCCGCCATCTGACGAAGCACTACAAACGCCTGAGACGCGCTCAGAAATCCCTGTCTCGAAAGATAAAGGGTTCTCGTAACCGAGAGAAAGCCCGTCGTCAAGTTGCCAAAATTCACGAACAAATTAAAGATTCTCGGAGCGACTACCTGCACAAACTGACGACCCGACTCGTTCGTGAAAACCAAACGATCGCGGTCGAGGATTTGTCGGTCAAAAATCTGCTGAGAAATCACAAACTTGCCAAACATATCTCCGATTGTGCCTGGGGAGAGTTCGTCAACCAACTGGACTATAAGTGTCAGTGGTACGGGCGTACTCTCGTCAAGGTAGACAAATGGTTTCCGAGTAGCAAATTGTGTGCGAGTTGCGGACACCAAATGGATTCGATGCCGCTGAGTGTCAGGGAGTGGACTTGCCCCAAATGTGGAACGGTTCACGACAGAGACATCAACGCGGCAAAAAACCTTTTGGCTGAGCTTCGCGACCCCTGTAAGGCGGTGGGACACACCGTTTCAGCCTGTGGAGCGAGTGTAAGACTTGAAGGATCTCGATCTGGAGAGCAACTGCAAAAAACTCGGAAGAGAAAGAAGCAGGAACCCAAATCGCGAGGTTTGGGAATCACCGTCCTTCCAGTGCGGTGAGGATGTCAACAAAACTGATTGTCAGCCAATAAATTCACGCGATGGATGTTTTGTTGGGCTTTCGCTGCAAATACAAATCTGAAGAAGTTGCGACAACCTCCGAAAAGCGATCGTAGGCTTTTTGCAACGCCTCCCAATCGATTAGGGCAAAGTAGGCCAAAATACAAACTCCTGCAACGCCTGGAACGATCGCCAGTAAAATGGGAATAATATAACGCATTTCAATCATGTCTTACTCAATCTCGACTTTTTGATAATCCTAAAATTATTCAGTGTCAAGTTCGATCGCCTTAGCTAGGGCTTGCTGAAAAGAAGTGAAAAGCTTACGACGTAAGGCTTAGAGGAGTCTTGACGTGGCTTCGAGAACCCGAAAAAGAGGTAAAATTGGAAATTCCCGTGCATCCGGCAAGAAAAAATGTATCGAAAATCACAAAATCCTGACGCGCCCGAAGAAGCCTTTGAACTTCCTTTTGAAGGCAAGTTGTGTGAAGAAAATCGTTGGGTAACTGGGACTGCCAAGGCACA
>NZ_KB235958.1:3799720-3905985 GCF_000332355.1 Baaleninema simplex PCC 7105 | reverse complement strand
GCAAGACGGCTTCTTGTTCATTTTCCACCCCCAGCTTTTGATAACTTTTTCAGCAAACCCTAGCTATTGTCACTGTAATTTCAAACATGGGAATTTTAGCTCCGAGTTGTAAAGCATCAATTGCAGAACTTTTTTTAATCTATTCATGAGACAAATAACTCAAAAAGAGCGCTCTATTCGGTTCGAGTCATTACTTCTCCATTCGGCAGGATTGTATTTTCCAAAAAAGCACCTTTTAGAACCTCTCTGTTGTTCGATAGAGAATCATACTCATAGTTTTCCTCTTCTGAATTCCCGTCTGAATTCAGTCCACGAACTCCCTTGAGGTTGGCATATCTCAAATTCGTTCGTTCGAGACGAACCAGTGTCATATCTGCATTTTCGAGATTTGCATCACTTAAATCGGTATCTCTCAAATCTGCACCGCTGAGATCGCAGCCTTGGAGATCGACTTTATGGAGTCTAGCACCTCTTAAGTCTGCAAAACTTAGATTGAGATTCTTGGATGACTCGTGAAAATTGACACCTTCTAAAATGGCATAGCTTAAATTTGTTGAGTCAACCTTCATTTCACGAGATCTAACACCTCTCAAATTGGCATAGCTTAAATTACATTTAAATATAGTTATTCCGTTGATTATTGCATTTTCCAAATTAACATTACACATATTTACCTCAATCAATCTACCCGTAGAACTCAAAAAACGCGAATTACGAAAAGAAGAACGACTCATGTCACAATCTCGAATTATCATATCCGCTCGAAAAATACTTCCTTCAAAATCTGAATTACTAAAGTTGCAATCACTAGGGTAGAAATATATCAGATATGAAAACCTAACACTTGCACTGCGAAAGTCACAACCAAAAAACCGTATATATCCTTCTGATGATTGAAGTGAATCTAAATTAGCACCTCGAAATGAAACATTTTCAAGCTTACCTCTCGAATCACTTAAATTTAAATCAATAAAATCAATTCCAGAAAAATCTCTGCGACCGCACTTGTAAAGCTCAAAAAATTGTGACGTGTCCATTTCAGATTTTTTGAATTATTGATGATAGTAATTTAAGATTATGTATATTCTGATATGATTTTGATGCGACCTGTTCGAGCGTCTGATACAATTGTATGGTAGAGACGAGCACTTGCGAAAATATTTCCAAGTAAAGCTGAGGAATATTCAAAACCTTCCATATTTGCTCCTTCTAAGTACAAACCATCAGTGTATTCTGCATCGCCAATTATTTTTCCTCGAACACTGGCATGACGTAAACTTACTCCCGTAAAATCCGATCCTTTCAAGTTTGCGTTATCGAGGCAGGCATAACTTAAGTCTGCACATTTCAGGTTAGCAGGGTCTTCGGAGTTTGTGGTTATAAATGTATACCATAATACAAAAAATTGAAAATTCGAGAGCCAAAACCCTTGAAATCTCGTGAAGTTAGTTTTTCTGTCACCCTAAACTCCGAAGAGCCGGTTAGCATAACTGAGATCGCATTGAGATAGATCGATCTGCCTTAGACTTGCACCTTGTAAATTCGCATGACTGAGATTTGCCCCCCGCAAACTCGTCGCGTTAAACTGACTCAGCGATAAATCGGCATAACTGAGATCCGATCCCTCGAAATCAGAGGCGTGAAATCGAGATCTCACAAAACAGGTTTTCCGCAGATCGACTGTCTTAAATTCAACACCAGCAAACTGGCTTTCTTCAAAACACGCTTCGTCTAAGTTCGCCTTCTCGAAGGTGACTTCTCTGAACGACGATTTGTTAAACTTGGTATGACTGAGATCGCAATCCTCGAACTCAACCAGGACAAATTTCGAGCCTCGCAAATCGGAACGACTCAAATCTACGCTCGTCAGCTTCGATCGCCTAAATTCAGCAAAACATAAATCCGAGCGATCGAGGAAAACATCTTCTAACACCCGATCCTGAAACTTCGCATCTCGCAGCAAAGATTCTGAGAAAACTCTCTCTGTGGCTTCGTAGCGATCGAAAAATTCGTCAACGTTCATGGATCGGTGTTTTGAGTCGCCCTATCTTTCTTTAGTATTATAGATAAACAGCCAATCCAGTGTGCTTGAATACTTCGTAAATCTTTACAATGCTGTGGGTCGTTCTAATCCACTTGCCTCAAGGTTTATTACATTTATCTCAAACTTCGGCTTTGCGAAAGCATTAGAACAGTATGAAGTCCGATCGCTGCCAAAATTGCACTCAGAAGCGTCCAGACACCATCGGCAAATAAATTAACACGATGGATGTTTTGTTGGGCTTCCGCGACGAATAATAATGACAAATCTGAAGAAGTTGCGACAACCTCCGAAAAGCGATCGTAGGCTTTTTGCAACGCCTCCCAATCGACAAATGCATAATAGCCAAAGATGCAAACTCCTGCAACGCCTGGAACGATCGCGAGTAAAATGGGAAAGATATAACGCATTTAGATTATGTTCTTACTCAAACTTGAGTTTTGCCTAAAATCATTCAAAATTTAATTCAATATTAATAACCAAATCTAGCACCGCTTGGGTACGTTATATCGAGTCGTCGATGATGTCACCTGCCATTAACTCCTGCCATTCAGAATCTTGTTGATAGTGTTCGAGCATCGTTTCCGCTTGACTTTCAAGAATGCGGCGACGTTCGGACATCGGTAACTTCAGAAAAGCCAGACGTTGTTCTAAAGATAGAGATTCCTCTTCTCTGGGAGAAGAATCAGGAGTTGATTCCGATATAATAATCACAACTTTAACAGTCTGTCCGACTTCAAGATTTAAATCTTGAATTTCAATTTTATTTCCCGGTAAAACGGTGGCGGTTACGTATCGAGTGGATTTCATTATTTTGAATTTCCTTGTTTGTATGCGATACAGATTTTCGTTGTCGAATCGAGTGCATCACCATCGCAGTCGATATATTCCATAGGAGTCTAATTTTCGATCGAGTGATAAAATTGGAATTTCCTCAACTTTACTTTGAGCAACAATTAATCGATCGAACGATTCTCTATGATTTGAAATGAGCGTACTCGCCAAACTCTTCGAGCGGATCGTCAAACTCAGGAGATATAATAATGAGTCCTCGCGCACACCTAAACCCTCGATCGCTCGTATAGGTTGAAATAATTCGACCGTCGCGTCCGTGAATTATAATTTTCACATCTTGCTGACGACTCAACACACCAGCAAATTTTACCGCCTCTTCTTTATTTGAAAAGACTTTAATTTCCTTGGATTCACCCTCTTTCTTTATTGCCCATCCTCCAGAGGTATTCGGAATGACATGATGGATCGAATCAGACTTAGACTGGTCTTTCTCTTGTTCGAGCATCGCACTTAAACCAAATCATAGTCGTAATGGTAGGGTGTGTTACGCGGTCAAAACATGGGTTTAAAATCTAGTCAATGAGATTTCCGCGTAACGCACCGACTGAGATATTTCAACAGTTGTCGGGCGAGCATCGCCCACCCGACGAACCCCGAAGCTATTCGGTTCCTTCAATGGGTGCGAAACCGTGACGTTGGATGTTTTCCGTAATCGTGCGCGGTTCTAAAAATTGTAAAACGTAATCCGAACCGCCTGCTTTAGAACCGACACCGGAAAGTTTGAAACCACCAAAGGGTTGACGAGAAACGATCGCTCCCGTAATTCCCCGATTGATATAGAGATTTCCCACTTCAAACTCTTCCATGGTGCGATCGATATGGGACGGAGTGCGCGAATACAAGCCACCCGTCAAGGCGTAATTCGTCGAGTTCGCCACGGTTAACCCTTCGTCGAAATCCTTGACTTTCAACACCGCCAACACCGGGCCGAATATCTCCTCTTGGGCGATCGTTGCATCTGGCGAAACCTCCGTCAACACCACGGGGCCGACAAAATAACCGGGTTCTGGGGAGGGAATCTCGATCGCCACTTTTCCTTCCTCCTTCCCTTTTGTAATATACTCGCGAATCCGTTGCTGGGCTTTCGCGTCGATGACTGGCCCCACTTGCGTACTGGGTTTCGACGCATCCCCCACATTGAGCGATCGCACCGCTTCGACTAAACGCGACACAAAGCTATCGTACACAGATTCAACAACAACAACTCGAGAACAGGCCGAACATTTCTGTCCGCTGTAGCCAAACGCCGATTGGACGACACCCGCCACGGCTTGGTCTAAATCTGCACTTTCATCGATAATAACCGCGTTTTTACCGCCCATCTCGGCGATGACTCGCTTCAAATGTTTTTGTCCCGGTTGTAAAACAGCGGCTTCGCGGTAAATCTGACATCCGACTTCCTGGGAACCCGTAAAGACGATGGTGTTGATGTCGGGATGTTTCACCAAATGCGCCCCCACCGTCGATCCTTTTCCGGGGATAAACTGAAAGACGCCTTTGGGAATTCCCGCGTCGATGAGAACTTCCGCTAACTTCGCCGCGATGACGCTGGAGACTTCCGCCGGTTTCAACAGGGTGCAGTTTCCCGCCACCAGCGAGGCGACTGTCATTCCGGTGGGAATGGCGAGGGGGAAATTCCAGGGGGAAATGACGAGGGTGATTCCGCGAGGTTGGTAGTGGTAGCGGTTGTTTTCGCCGGGGATGTCGTAATTCGCCCCGGATTCGAGACGTTCCATCTCGTCGGCGTAGTAGCGACAGAAATCGATCGCTTCGGAAACTTCTGCATCCCCTTCTTTTAACGGTTTCCCCACTTCAAACACCATGACGGCGTTGAGTTCGTGGCGACGCTTTTCGAGGAGTTCGGCGGCTTTTCGGAGAATGGATGCGCGATCGCTGGCTGGAGTTCGCCGCCACTGTTGAAATGCTGCTTTGGCGGTAGCGACAGCTTCGTCGGCTTGTTCGATGGAAATTTGTCCGACAATTCCCACCACTTCCTCGGGATGGGAGGGATTGAGAGAGTTTACACTCTCGAGAGTTTCGCGGTGTTCTCCATCAATCCAGGGACGATAAGATTGTCCGAGTTGCTGGTGGAATTGTGCGATCGCCGTCAATCCAGTGTCTCGTAATTCGCTTTGCGCGTAATCGCTATCGGCGGCGTTGGGGAAGGGTAACGCATCCGGGGCGAATTCCGGTTTTTCGGGATCGGGTTGCGGCGGGGCGATTAACTCCTCGATGGGGCGATTTTCCAAGTTCTGACGCAAGAAGGAACTGTTCGCCGTGTTTTCCAGCAACCGCCGAATCAGATACGACATTCCCGGTAACAGTTCACCGTAGGGACAGTATACGCGCACCCGATGTCCCCGCCCGGCGAGGACTTTCGCCAGTTTGTCCCCCATTCCGTAGAGAACTTGCATTTCGATGCGGCGAGGGGGAATCTTCAGGGTTTCGGCGATCGCACAGGCTAAGGCTTGCGATCGAACGTTGTGACTCCCGATCGCTGCATATATATAAGTGTGATTTTCCAACAACAACCGTGTCAAACGCTCGAAGTTGGCGTCAGTGGCGGCTTTGTCGTTGTAAACGGGCTGTTTCCAGTGGTGTTGTTGCGATCGAATCGTCTCCCGATCCCAATACGCCCCTTTGACTAAGCGTACCGTCACCGGGGTTCCCCGTTCCTTCGCCCAGTCGATTAACTCCTGTAAATCCCGTTCCGACTCGCGAAGGTAGCCCTGAATCGTCATTCCGATGTCGCCGCGATCGCGAAACTCGTCTTCGAGAAGGATTTTTTTGAGAATCGCCAGAGTCAGATCTTTATATTCGTACTGTTCCATGTCAAAGTGAATCGCCGCCCCCACTTTCGCCGCATGACGCAGTAAATCCCGAACGCGATCGCTGACGCGGCTTTCGCTTCCTTCGGCGTCGAGGGGATCGAATTGGGAATAAAAGGCGGTGAGTTTGACGGAAACTTGCACTCGCGGAAGGGGTTCGCCCTCGGCTTCGTCGATTTGCGGAACGGAACTCCAAGTTTTCGCCGCCTCAGACAGCGTCGTCATCAATTCCAGGTAGCGATCGAAATACTGTTGGGCTTCAGCTTCGGTGATGACGGCTTCCCCGAGGAGATCGATGGTAAACGCCAGGTTGTCTTTACGGAGGCGTTCGACGGTTTTGGCGACTTTGGCTAAGTTTTCCCCGGCGATGTATTTATAAGCCAGGGTTTCGACGCCAGTTGAAACGGTAGTGGCGGCGAGTTGTCCCGGTACGGAGTCGCCGCCGCTAAAATTAATCAGTTGTTTGAGAGCGTCGGGAAGTTCGACTTCTTCGGTGGTGAGGTATTCTTGCAGGTGACGGGCGATTTCGGCTTTGCTTTGCAGGGCGGGTAAACAGTCGATGAAGCGGAACAACTGCACGCGCAAACCGGGGTTACTCATGGCCCAGTCGAGGAGTTTGTCGTCCCAGCGCATTCGATCGCGCATTTGGGCGAAAAAACTGCCTTTTTCGCGGGTAGCGGCGAGAAGTTCGCGGGCGATTTCTTGGGTTCTGGCTTCGTAGGGATGGCTGGCTGTCATGGGTGCGATCGCTGCTTAATTTAAGTTAACAAAAGGAGGGTGTTAAGAAACGGAGACGATCTTAATTTTAGGCGATGGAGTTAACCCCCGTTCCCCGGTCGATTCTCGTTTGTGTTAAGGTTCGATCGCTTTATTTTTTAGAATGATTTCTAAATATTTTTGAAACTTGGTAAAACCAGTAACAGTATGAAACCTTCTGTTGTGTTTATGTTTGGTGCGACGCTTTTGTCATTGGGTGGTGGAGATCGCATAGAGATCGCACAATCGAACCCAGAGTTTCGAGATTCGTTAGTACGTCATATCGTACTTGTGGATCTCAAATCAAAAGTTCCGAATTCACAAATCGAGGAATTGTTTGAAACTGGAGAAGTGCAGTTAGCGAAAATTCCCGGTGTCGTGACGGTGGATTTCGGGAGAAAAGCCAGGGGCGATCGTCCGGTTCATATTTCCGATTACGATATTGCGGTTTACATGGAATTTGAAAGTTTGGAAGATCTCGATCGCTACCAATCTCATCCCATTCATCAAGAATTTTTAAAAGATAACCAACATCTTTGGAATGGACTGCAAGTTTTAGATTTTTATGGAAATCCAAGTTTGTAAAAAAACAATTTAAAAACCGGGGCTCTTCGGAGTTTAGGGTGACAGAAAAACTAACTTCACGAGATTTCAAGGGTTTTGGCTCTCGAATTCTCAATTTTTTGTATTATGGTATACATTTATAACCACAAACTCCGAAGACCCAAAACCGGATCGTCTCTACCAAAGAACCTTGGAGGTTTAGATATACCGAGGTTCTCGCTTTTAAAAGATAAATATTTTTGTTTTTATTAAAATCAAAAAAAAGATAATGTCCTGAATTTTTAATTTATTGTGGGTTGTCTTGAATCAGCCAAACTCTTGTAGAGTGAGCATTGCCCCCTATTACATTTACAAAGCTCATACAAGTTTTTTGTAATATCTTTTTAAGAGGAAATTGTTTTTTTAGCCTCGAGGATTCCGGACGCTATTCGACGATCGCACACAAATCACACATAAATCAATCGTCCAGAAAACGATCGCATCGATCTCCAAGCATTTCTCACAAGGATATAATCGCTGCATCACCGATTACCCGTCACCCTCAAATGTTTACCGACATTGCGAACCACTGGGCGCAACTGTGCATCGAACAACTCGCCCAACGGGACATCGTCAGCGGCTACCCCGATCGCACCTTTCGCCCGGAAAAATACCTCACGCGGGCGGAATTCGCCTCGTTAGTGTGTCGGGCGTTTCCCGATGCAGAAACCGTCAAACCAGAGGTTCAATTTCGCGACGTTCCTAAAGCTTACTGGGGATATCGCGACGTTCGCCAAGCCGCCGAACGGGGCTTTTTCTCCGGTTATCCCGACGGAACCTTTCAACCGAATCGCCCGATCCCTCGTCTCGAAGCCTTTCTCGCCGTGGGATCGTATTTACAATTGCGCTTCGACGGCGACGACAGCCTCGAGGTGTTAAATCACTGGTTCGACGATGCGAATGTCGTTCCTGAATACGCCAGAGATGCAGTCGCAGCGATCGCACGATCGGGAACGATCGTGAGTTACCCCAACCCCAAACGCTTAGAAAGCGATCGCCCCATCACGCGAGGAGAAGTCGCGGCGTTGCTGTCTCGGGTATTGAAACTCGATGGAGTTCCCCTCGAATACGTCGTGGGAGTAGAACGTCCGCCCCGAGTCAGAGGACTTCCCGGTTTTCTCAACGCGACACCCTTGGTTTACGCGAAGTCGTCTCACCCAGCAGAGACGACGGGAATTCTCGTTTCGACGTTTCCGCTTGAGGGAAACGCCCATCTCGATCGCCCGTTGACGGGAAATTTCGAGGTTTTAATCCATCAGTCGGTGCAGTGGGGCGATCGCGACGGGTTCAAACCCTCATATCAGGCAATTTTGCTACAAAACGCCAGCGATCGCACGGTCGAGATCGAAATTCCCACAGCGGCGAGTGTCGCCACAGATCCCGACGCCCCAATTCAGCATTTTCCCGAAACCGTCGAAAACCCCGACGGAACAGTTTTTTCGGGTTCGGCGAGTTGCGTGACGGATGCGGTGTTGCGAAAAACCCGTCAAGAGATCTTCCCAGAACGGTTGACCCTCGAGGCGGGAGAAACCACGCTGTTACTCAACGCCGAAATTCCCCCTAGCGAACCGACGAACGATCGCACCACCTTCATAGGGCTTTCAACCTCCGATCCGGTATACGTCGCAAGTTTAGTCCGTTCCAGCGACGAACCGCCGACCCTCGTGCAATGGTTGGAACTGCTAGAGTCGGGAGAACGACTCGAGGGAGACGCCGCCGTGTTGCGAGGAACCCGCTGGCGAACTCGGGTAACGGACGACGCCAACACGCCCGTTTTAACGATCCCCACGCCGCGATCGCCAGTCTGCTTGCACCTCAACCGAGAACTGGTCGATCGCGCGATCGCTCCCTCTGAATCTCGATTTAACCGCACTTACGCGGGGATCGAGTACGACATCGACCTTCCCATTTATAACGATTTACCCGAGGCGCAATCGGTCGTCGTGTCGCTCTCGTCTCCCATCGCCATTGAAGGCGATCGCGTCGAATTCGCCGAAGCGATCGACGAACTGGCGTTTCGTGGAACTGTCAAAATCACGTACGAGGAGTTTTCCCAAACCGTTATGACCAGTTTCGTCCATCTGACACAATTTCACGGACCGCAGGGATCGCCGTTAGCGGTGTTGAGAATTCCCGCTAATACCTCGCGAGGGGTTCGCTTAAATTGGATTTATCCCCCAGATGGGATTCCGCCCCACGTGTTGACAGTCGCAACGCTTTAACCGTTAATTTCGTAGCTCGACTCAATATCTATCTAGCGATAGAAAAAACTCGTCCCATCGAGGGAAAAACCCCTTCGATCCCTCATGCGATCGCAACACTCCCGCGATCGAAATCGAGTATTTTTCGGCGATCGTTGCCGAGAAATCGCCTCCGACGTGGCGTCCCTTACCACACAGATTGGATGTCGATGGTATGATGACCTTGAATTCTAATCGCGAAAGGGCAACTGAGTTATGAGTCAAGCACCTGTATCTCCGGTGGTGCTGGTGATTCTAGACGGCTGGGGATATCGAGAAGAAACCAAAAATAACTCCATTGCCACAGCAAAAACCCCCGTAATGGATAGTCTCTGGACTGCATATCCCAGAACGACGATCCGCACGTCAGGTAAAGACGTGGGGTTACCAAACGGGCAAATGGGAAACTCCGAAGTCGGTCACCTCAACATCGGTTCGGGACGGGTGGTGCCTCAAGAACTGGTGCGAATTTCTGACGCGATCGAGGAAGGCACAATTCGAGATAACCCGGCGATTAACAAGCTGTTCGACGCCGTAAAAGCTTCGGGAGGGAAACTCCACCTGAGCGGTTTGTGTTCGGACGGTGGGGTTCACTCGCACCTCGATCACTTGTTAGGACTGATCGACTTGGCAAAAGCTGAAGGGATCGATCGCATCTGTATTCACGCCATTACCGACGGCCGCGATACGAAACCAACTTCGGGAATTCAATCGATCTCGAACTTACAAGAGCATCTCGATCGCGTGGGAGTCGGCGAAATCGTCACCATTAGCGGTCGTTACTACGCCATGGATCGCGATCGCCGCTGGGATCGCACGGAAAAAGCTTATCGAGTCATGACCGAAAACGAGCCGAGGGTCAACAAATCAGCCGTCGAAGTCATGCAAGACTCTTACGCCGAAGAGGTGACGGACGAGTTCGTCCTTCCCACGCGCATCGCCCCCGGTGCAGTGGAAGCCAACGACGGATTTCTATTCTTTAACTTCCGTCCCGATCGCGCCCGTCAGCTCACGCAAGCCTTCGTGCAAGAGGGTTTCGACGGCTTCGATCGCGATCGCATCGAACCGCTACACTTGCTCACCTTCACGCAATACGATCCGAATCTTCCCGTGTTGGTCGCCTTCGAGCCGCAAAATCTCACCAACATCCTCGGAGAAGTCGTGTCCGACAACGGACTGAAACAGTTCCGTACCGCCGAAACCGAGAAATACGCTCACGTGACCTATTTCTTCAACGGCGGGAAAGAAATGCCGTTTGACGGCGAAGACCGCCATTTGGTCAACAGTCCTATGGTGGCCACTTACGATCGCGCTCCGGCCATGTCCGCCGAAGACGTGACGAATATCGCCGTAGACGCCATCGGACAACAGGTTTACTCCCTGGTGGTCATCAACTACGCCAACCCCGACATGGTGGGACATACGGGGATGATGGACGCGTCGGTACAGGCGATCGAAACCGTCGATCGCTGCTTGGGACGACTCCTCGAAGCCATCAGCCAAGCCGGAGGAACCACCCTCATCACCGCCGATCACGGAAACGCCGAATATATGAAAGACGAAAACGGCAATCCCTGGACGGCACACACCACGAACCCCGTTCCGTTTATTCTGGTAGAAGGGGAAGGGGTGAAAGTTCCCGGCCACGGTGGCGACGTGGTCTTGCGCGAAGACGGTCGCTTGGCCGATATCGCACCGACGATCCTGCAATTGCTCGGTTTACCGAAACCGCCGGAAATGACGGGGCGATCGATGATCGTTCCGGCTGGATACGAAGTGCGTCCGAACCGGACTCCGGTAACCGTGCGCGTTTAATTCCTCGAACCCGAGACAAAACCTAAACTGTAACCTACACAAGACATTTCGAGAATGACCACTATTCAACTCGTTCAAATTGCTTGGGTCGTTTCTGCGGTCAGCCTGATCGTGTTGGTGTTGCTACACTCCCCCAAAGGAGACGGCATCGGCGGGATTGGCGGACAAGCGCAACTGTTTACCAGTGCTAAAAGTGCCGAAACCACCCTCAACCGCATCACCTGGACGCTGACGATTATCTTTATGGGTTGCACGCTCCTTCTCAGTGCAGGATGGGTTTAAGACATCGCAAACGCCTTCGACTCAAGCGACACTGCGTCTCGAGTAGATGGTATTACATAGGGCTGGCTGCGATCGCAGTCGCCCTTGTTTTATGGAATTCCCCGTTCGCAACGGGAGGCGTTTCAGCACAATTACCTCGCTTCTCATCGATCTCGGAAACCCTCGACTCGGCGATCGATCGCCTTCCCTTGCGTCCTCATCCCCTCCCCGAACTGCTGCAACAGGTGGAACTCGACGGCGACGACTATAGCGATCGCCTCGAATCTACTCCAGTCGGGGCGTTAGTTTGGTCGTCGTTTCCCGTTCGCGTTTACGTCGATGCTGACGCTCCCGCCGAGTGGAGAACTGCTGTCGAATCCGTTATAAACGAATGGGGCGCGTATTTGCCCCTCAGCCTCGCTCTAGACGCCGAAACCGCAAATATTACTATTTGGCGGCGCAACCCACCGCCAAGGCGTGAAAACGGGGATATACGTGCCGCTTCAGCCCGGACGACCTATCGGTTATTTTGGGACGATCGAACGCTACGCCACCGATTTTCCATTTTAGTCAGTCCGACTCAAGTGGGAGAGTACGTCAAATCAGCCGTTCGCCACGAACTCGGTCATGCTTTAGGAATTTGGGGTCATAGCGACGTGGAAACCGACGTGATGTATTTTTCCCAAGTCCGCCGTCCTGCGTCCATTTCGCCCCGCGACGTGCAGACGCTGCGACGAGTGTACGAACGATCGACTCGTTTGGGCTGGAGCATTGAAGAGTAGAAAAGCTGGATTTTTCGCCTTCGATCGAGATGAGAGAAAGGTCGAGTTTAGAATAACGTTAGCCATTGGAGACGGTGGCTAACGATGCATTTGAGATTTTGATATCGTCAACTAGTGCAGCGTCAAAACTTAATTTTAGGGTAGACCGAGGCCAGCTTGCAGCGTGCGTCCTCTACCTTCATCTGCCAGTCAACCCCGCGCTGGGAATGGTTAATGTCGCTCGACCAAGCAGCGGTTTCCGCTCGTAACTGGTCGAGGTCGCCAAAGCGCCTGCCATCAATACACTGTCGAGTCATGGCACTCAACTCGTTTTCGGCAATGTTGAGCCAACTGCCATGCTTGGGGGTGTAGCAAAAGTCAAGGCGACGCACCAACGCTCGTGCGCGTTCGGGTTCGAACGCTTCGTAGAAAGCCCCTTTAGTATGGGTATTGAGGTTGTCACAAACGAGCTGTACTCGTTCGCCATCGGCATAGCGTTCCTCGACGATTCGGGCAACTTCAATAGCCCAGTCAACTTTAGTTCGCTTCCGGCGCACGCACACCTGACGCCAACCCGCCAAGGGTTCTGTAAACATGAAGATACTGGCAGTCCCCGCTCGCTCGTACTCGTAGTCCACCCGCTGACCATGCTTGGCCGTCGCCGGACGAGGTGTACGGGTCTCTCTTTGTAATTGCACGGGCTGCTCGTCCATGCAGATAACTGGACGGTTTGGGTCGTAAGGTTTGGCATAGAGATCGAGTACCGCTTCCATGTGGGCGGCAAACTCAGCGTCCGCTTCCGGCGGTATCACCCAGTACTCTATCTTGCGGTTGGTCATCCCGTTTTTTTCAGGGTTTGCCGCACGGTCTCATGGCTGACCGCTTCGACAAGGCCCAATTCGACCACCTTACGGGCCAGCAAACGCAACGACCAATTGGCATATCCTGCCGGTGGCGGACCTAACCGCATCGCTATTACCTGCGCTTCCTGTTCCCCATCCAGTCGCTTGTCTGTCGGTGGACGGGTTCGTTTCACTCCGTTGAGTGTTATCTCAAACCCTTGTTCTACCAGCCGTCGGCGAATGTTCTCTACCGTCTTCGTGCGGCAATCGAACGCCTCAGCTATCTGCTGGTCAGTCCAGTTTGGCCCGTCTGCATCCGCTTTCAGCAAGATCTGCGCTCGACGTACTTTTTGGCTACTACCATTGAGTTTCTTAATCACTGCCTGTAGCTGATGACGCTCTTCTGCTGTCAGGCGCACAATGTATTTTTTCTGCATGGGACTCCGGCTCGCTCCCTACAGATTACCTCAATACTCCCGTTAACCCTAATTCTTAGAGTTGACGCTGCACTAGGGTGATATTTCGTATCTCCCAATTACTTCTATTTTTCCCACGATATTCGCATTGAGTTCTTCTAGAAGATCGGCAGGAATCCACCATTCAGTATGGTAAGACGCACCGACCTGTTGAATATCGAAGCGATCGATAAAACTTTTCTTGACCTTAAATTTTGTCACATAACCGATACCACTATCTCTAGTATTCCATTTTGTTGCGATTTCTTTAGCATATTGTTCGTTAGTTACGGGATAAAAGATAGGTTGACCTGCCAACCTCGGCGGCCACTTTGTATAGTTTGATGCTTTTACCAATTCTAGCTCTTTCGATCCAGTGGGTCGATATAAAGTAACTGTTTCGACATTCATATAACTCACTTAATTTTCAAAAATTTCGCTGAAGTCGAGGACGAATCCCGGTAATACGGGATCGCCAGAAACTTGGGTGGGGTTTTCGAGAATTTCGACGGAGCGATCGTCCCCATAGACTTCGACGATTTTACGCTGAGGATCGACAAGCCAACCGAGTTTTGCCCCATTGTCCATATACTCTCTCATTTTAGTTTGCACTTGACTCAAACGGTCTGACGGCGATCGCAATTCAACGACGAAATCAGGGCAGAGGGGAAGGAATTTTTCTCGTTCTTCTGGGGTTAAAGCGTTCCAGCGATCGATTTTCAACCACGACGCATCGGGAGATCGATCTGCACCGTTGGGCAGTTTGAAACCTCCGGCAGAGTCGAATACTTTTCCAAGTCGAGTTGTGCGGTTCCACGCTCTCAATTGAAAGTTAATTTCAGAGTTGCGATCGCTAGTTGCCCCTCCAGTAGGTGGCATGATGATGAGTTCTCCCGTAGCGGTTCGCTCGAATTGCAACTCTGGATTATTTTGACATAAATTCCAAAATTGCTCGTCAGTGAGTTTGAGATCGAGTTCTAATGGAAAAGTTAGAGCAGTCATGGCAATAGAGGAAATGCTTAATTCTACAATCTGCTCGGAGGACAGGATTTTAAAAGCCTGCGTGACGGGTTTCAATACAGTTTTCTATCTGCTCTTGTTGTTCGTTTTTTCTAATAAAAACCTTACTAGACAGTAGAAGACTAATGTTGTCTGCGTTTAACTTTTTCTTCTTTTTTAAGCACATTTGAAGTCTTACGCCATAGGGTATACGTCGTGTAGAGTTAGCTATAAAATTTCGCTCTTCTGATTGTTTTTTGTTTAACACGATCGAACAGAATTTAGACCTTGGTGGTGCAGAAAACTTTTCGAGATCGGGAATTGATATTTTGATAAAAAATAGACTTCCCCGTAGAAGCGCTACCAACAACGTCTCTACGGGGCTAAAAACGAATGGAATTCGGTAATTTACCACTTCAACAGGTTGAACCGTTCCATATCGATAGTGTCGCGGTTGCGGTAAATCGCCAGGACGATCGCCAAACCCACCGCAGCTTCGGCGGCAGCGATCGTAATGACGAAAACCGAAAACACCTGTCCTTTAGCGGCTTCGTCCAGGTAGTTCGAGAACGCCATCAAATTGAGGTTGACGGCGTTTAACAACAGTTCGATCGACATCAACACGCGAATCGCGTTACGGCTGGTAATCAAACCGTAGATACCGATACAGAACAGCGCAGCCGCAAGGAGTAAATAATACTGGAGTTGCAGTTCCATTAATTTTCTCGTGATTTTCTCGAGTGACGAATTGCGAAAACGAAGTTGACGCTGAAGCGATCGCCCGTCAGGAGTTCTCCGACGCCGAAGAAGACTCACCAATCGCGCCGACGGGTTCGCGGGGACGCTCTGGCAAGCGGAACACCACTTCGCGCTGAGCGTCCGTCTCTTCAGGGACGAACTCGCGACGTGCCAGCACGATCGCACCGATCATCGAAATCAACAGCAACACCGACGCCAGCTCGAAGGGGAGCAGAAAATCGCTAAAGAAGTGTTCGCCCAAGCGAATCGCCGTGCTTTCGATGGGTGCGACGCTATCTAACACCGCCCACGAGGTCGATCGCACCATCGTCGCCAGCAGAGCGAACAGTCCCACACACACCAAAGCAGTTGCTCCTTTGCGGAACCAGGCATTTTTCATCGGTTGGAACACTTCCGTTTTGTTCACCAGCATAATGGCGAACAAAATCAGCACGTTAATCGCACCGACGTAAACCAACACTTGGGCAGCGGCCACGAAATCCGCGTTCAGCAGCAGGTACATTCCCGCAATGCTGATAAACACGCCCCCCAACAAAAAGGCAGAGTAGACGATATTTTCCAACAGCACTACGCCCAGAGCGGCGGCGATCGTCGTTGCTGCCAAAATTCCAAACGAAACGAATTGAACGCCTTCGGCTAAATTCACGACTTTTTCCTTATCTCTTGTCTTTTGCGAACGGGGTCGAGCGACGGAACGGGACTCGAACCCGTTCCTGACTTCCTGTTGACGAGTTTCTAGTTTTTCTCGGCATCAGAAGCCGCATCGTCTCGATCGCCCTGTTCCCGTTCTAATTGTTCCAGAATTTGCTCCGGGCGAAGACCTGCCCGTTTAGAACCTTTGGGCAAATCGTGGGGGTCGCTGACGCCTTTGGGCAGGTACGCAAACTCGCGCATCGGCGTCACCATCGGGTCGAGGGTGACTTTTTCCGGCAAGCGACCCAAGGCCACGCTGTCGTAGTTCAACTCGTGGCGATCGTAAGCACTCAACTCGTACTCTTCCGTCATCGACAAGCAGTTGGTGGGGCAGTATTCCACACAGTTTCCGCAGAAAATACAAACCCCGAAGTCGATGCTGTAATGGTTGAGTTTCTTTTTCTTTTGTTCTTTATTAAATTCCCAATCCACCACGGGTAGGTTGATCGGGCAAACCCGGACACAGACTTCGCAGGAAATGCACTTATCGAACTCAAAGTGAATCCGACCGCGATACCGTTCCGACGGAATCAGCTTTTCATACGGATACTGTACCGTCACCGGGCGGCGGCTCATGTGGTCGAAGGTAACAGACAACCCTTGACCGATGTATTTGGCCGCTTGAAACGACTCTTTCGCGTAGTCGCCAACTTGTTTGAGGAACTTAAGCATGGTGTTCTCCCTATCTATCTCGTTGTCTGACGCGATATCTCACGCGATCGCGGACAACTGCACGAACTGGTTTAACCGCCAAACGCCACGGGGAAGGCCAGTTTCAACCCAGCAGTAATCAGCAGGTTTGCCAGGGAAACCGGAAGCAAGAACTTCCAACCGAGGTTGAGCAATTGGTCGATACGAACCCGAGGCACCGTCCAGCGCAGCAAAATCGCCAAGAAGACGAGTAAATAAGTTTTCAGCAAAACCATCGTGATGCCCAGGGATGCCGTAACCACTTGCACCCAAGGGGACATTTCGCTCAATCCCAACCAACCCGCGATCGCTTCTACGGGAACGGGGAAACTCCATCCCCCCAAGTAGAACACGGCGAACAGCAGGGCGCTCAGTACCAGGTTCACGTAAGACCCGAGATAAAACAGGGCGAATTTCATCCCGGCGTATTCCGTCTGATATCCCGCGACGAGTTCTTCTTCGGCTTCGGGTAAGTCAAAGGGCAAACGCTCGGTTTCTGCCAACGCCGCCACCCAGAAAATGATGAAGCCCACGGGTTGACGCCAGACGTTCCAACTGAGAATGCCGTAACCGGATTGCTGTTCTACGATGTCGATGGTGCTGAGGCTGTTCGACATCATGACGATCGCCAGAACGGATAACGCCAGAGGAATTTCGTAGCTGATCGATTGCGCGGCCGCCCGCAAGCCCCCGAGAAGGGCGTATTTGTTGTTGGACGAGTAGCCGGACATCAACAGCCCGATGGGGGTAATGCTGGACAGGGCAATCCATAGAAACGCCCCGATTCCCAAGTCGGTAATAACGAGGTTCTGTCCGAAGGGAACGATGAGATAGGACAGAAACACGGGAATTACCACCAATGCCGGGCCGATGGTGAACAGCCAAGGATCGGCACGGTTGGGGATAATGTCCTCTTTGAACAAAAGCTTTAGCCCGTCTGCAACCGGTTGCAGGCTTCCGAGAGGGCCGGCGTATTCGGGGCCGATGCGCTGTTGCGCGGCGGCGGAGATTTTCCGTTCCAACCACACCGCCACGAGAACGCCCACCGTTGCCACGACGAGCATCAGCAACATGGGCAGGGGCATCCACACGACTTTCGCGACTTCGGACGGTAGGCCGAAGTTCGTGAGTAGGTCGATAAGACTGCCTTGAAGGTCAATTCCTGATTCCATATTGACGGATAAAATATGAAGATTTTTTACCAATACTTTTTCTAGTGTACATTGCAAGGTGAGGAGAGATGGCCGCAGGACTCATAAGAATTCCTACTCATTTGGGTTGAGGTCGATGATGAGGGGATGATGGGGTGATGAGAAGATTGGCGATCGCACTGCTGCTATGTGGGCTGTGGTTGGCGGGGTGTCAGCCTCAGTCGCCCCAAGAAACGGAAACCGCCCGCGTGGTGCGGGTTGTCAGCGGTCAAACGGTGGAAGTCGAATTCGCCGGAGAAGTCGAAACGGTACGCTTGCTCGGTCTCGACGCGCCGGATTTGCAACAAGTGCCGTGGGGTGAAGCGGCGAAAATGGCATTGGAAGCCGACATCGGTGGGAAAACAGTGCAGTTGGAATTCGATCTCGAGACCCGCGATCGCTTCGATCGCCGACTGGGATATATTTGGCTCGACGGCACGTTAATTAACGAACGGGCGATCGCCCGAGGTCACGGACTTTTCGCATCCCGTCCGCCAAACGTTAAATACGACACCCGACTCCAACACGCTCGCGATCGCGCCCGCATCTTAGGCTTAGGTATCTGGAATCCCGACGATCCCCTGCGCCAAACCCCCTCAGAATTCCGACAACAACGCCGCTAACGCTAAATCCTTCTTGAAAGAAACCTGTCAGGGGCGGTGCGTGACGCGGCAAATCTCATGTTGCTGTCAATACAAGACATTTTCTGGCCGCGTCACACACCCTACCGCTGGTGACTGGTGACTGCACTAGCGGGGATACCAAAACATACCTTTAATACCCTCGGGGTCGGACATAAAGCCCAAGCCTCGGTAAAAATCGACCACGTGGGGGTCGGCGAAGAGAGTGATATTGCTAATATCTTCGCGGCGGAGCTTACTAATTAAATAGTTCATCAACGCGCGGCCGAGACCCTTTCCTTGAAATTCCGGCCGGATAGCCACGTCCCAAACTGTGGCGTTGAAGGCGTAATCGGAGGTCGCGCGAGCAAAACCGATCAACCGCTTTCTCGCACCTCGAATTTCCCACATCGACACGACGAGGAAACTGTTTTCGAGTGCGCGGCGCACTTTGCGGAGGGGACGACGGGCCCAACCGACCGAGTCGCACAGTTCCTCGAGTTCGTAGAGGTCGATATTGCGATCGGTACTGAAGAAGATACGACTTTGCGTGCCTAAACGCTCGATCGTCCCTGGCGCAGCGTACTCTTCCAAAGACAGTGCTTTCGGCGACGGAGCCGGATCGGAACTACTGAAAATGCTTTTCCAAAAACCCATGCAGGCGTGGTAATGGTTAGTAGAAGTTCGCGAATGGGATAGTTGCCCTAGAGCTTCATTATATCTGGGGATTGCCTGTTCCAAGCGACGACCTCCCACAAATCCACGATTGTCGTCTATCCGTGCCAGGACGAAGGACTCGAAATCGCTTGGGGTAAGCCGATGTTCGACCCGTAAACGCCCGAACCTCTAACTTTCTATCGATCGCCTACAGTAGAATAGCGTTCTTCCGTTATCCATCGTGGTTGCATCTGACAAAGTCGCGCTCTCCCGTTGGGGCGCCATCTCGACCGACGACCTGGCCTGTAACTGGACAATATCTATGGCTCCGGGCTTAAAATCATCTACCTTAGACCTGTTGAAACGCTTTAACCGGGCGTTTCCGCAGTTTTACGAGCAGTTTGTCAGCAGCGAGATCCAACTGCAAAACCTGAAGTTGGCGTACCATCTCTACAAAACGCGCCAAGCGGTCATCGAACTTCGTCCAGAAGGTCAGAAAAGCGCTCTACATTTCGCCTATCGCAATCAATCCTTTCTCCTCAGCGATATTTTCGGGGTGCTGGCGGCTTACGGACTGACGATTCACAGTTTGAGTTTGTACGGCCAGATCGCGCCGCCGATGTTGGTATTTATTAAGTTGGTGGTGTCTCGCGGCGGTCAGGCGCTTTCTGAAAAAACCTCCGAAAACGTGGCGCGTGCGGTTCAGGAAGCGCTGGCGGGACACTTCGAGGTCGAAGAGATGTTGGCGGTGGAGTTCAATCTCGATGCGGGGTTGGAGGACGTGGAAACGGAGTTTTACGTCGATCCCGTGTTTCACCTTCCGGCGTTGTTAATCGAGGCGGACAACCAACCGGGTTTGTTTTATAAGGTGATGTATGCCATTTGGCAAGAGGATTTGTTGGTAGTGAATGCGAATTTGTTGGTGTGGCGCGGTCGCACTCGGTTGATTTTGTATTTGCTGGGGCCGAATGAGTGCGCGATTCCCGATTATTTGGGAAATCAAATTGCGGACAGCGTGCGTCAGCGTTTGTTGGGAAGTTCTTAGGGTGGGGAGAAGTGAGGGCGATCGCACACTAACTCAAATTCCATCAAAATAGCGCCTAAACAGAGTCCATGAATACGATTACGCTATCGATTCCCAAATCCATCGAACTAACAGACGAACAGTTCGATCGCATCTGTACGGCGAATCGTGATTTGAGATTCGAGCGCACGGCGACGGGAGAATTAATTATTATGACACCGACAGGGGGCGAAACGGGACGGCAAAATTCAGAAATTCTCGGTCAACTGTGGCTGTGGAACCGCCAACACGAACTCGGTCACGTCTTCGACTCCTCTACGGGGTTCAAACTCCCGAACGGTGCGAATCGTTCCCCCGATGCGGCGTGGATTCCCCTGCAAACTTGGGAGTCTCTCAACGTCGAAGTCAGAAAGCGATTTCTTCCCCTGGCTCCCGATTTCGTCGTCGAGTTGCGATCGCTCAGTGACGAGTTAAAGTCGTTACAAGAGAAGATGCGGGAATATCTCGAGAATGGAACGCGCCTCGGTTGGTTGATTAATCCCGAGAATGAAGAAGTGGAAGTCTATCGTTTTGGGGAAAATTTACAAGTTTTGAACCGTCCTAACTCGTTGTCTGGCGAGCCACTTTTACCCGGTTTTGTCCTCGATTTATCTAATATTTGGTTGTCGAAAATGTAGAGCGATCGATGCCCACCAAAAATGCTTTTTTGTAGCTAGAACAGCGGTACAAAAATCCCGTAGGGTGCGTTCGCGGGAAACAAACCTAATTCGCGGGAAATCCAGTCCACGAACTTTCCGCAAACGCACTAACCCCATCACAACATCAAGCCTCCTGACTGGGCGTATCTCACTTTTGTTATCGCAACCCCACCCATCCTCCCCGAGCTTGCGGGGAGGTACCGGAGGACGTTTGGCGAGCGCGGTTCGGACGTTCGGCGAGCTCAGTCGAGCCGCTGAGCGCTCACCGTCGAAGCCTCAGTCGAGGTGCGGAGGGGTCATGGCCAGTCGCCAGTTACTGGCGATAGCGGCGCAACATTCCTGCAATTCGTTCGGCGCGATCGCGCTCGTAGTCGAGCAGTTTTCCGTAATACTCGTGTTCGCTCAAATTCAACGATAAATAAACGTGCTGTCGGGGATTTTTAAAGCCTTTGCTCGTGAAGAAATTAATCGCGGCTTCGTTGGAGGGATCGGTATCCATTAAAACGGTTTCAGCTCCCTGTCCGATCGTCCGTTCGATGAAGCGATCGACCAATTTTCCGGCGATACCAAGTCGATGAAAGTCTGGACTCACTCCCAACCAGCGAATATAACTGTAAACATTGAATTTTTTATCCGCTTTTTTCTCGACGATCGTGCCTAAAATAAACCCAGCAAATCGACCATCTACTTCTGCAACCAAACACAAATCGGAATCGGTATTGTACGCTCCGGAGACTTCCCATTCATCCCAGGTTCGATAAAGTGAGGGATACAATTCGCTCGAAAAAAGTTGTTCGCCTAAATGGAAAATGGGCGCAATATCGTCAATTCCCATTTCGCGAACGGTAATTTCAGGGTGGGAGTTTGCTGTTTCTTCAGACACGATCGCTCCTTTACCATCAATGAATTTCAAACGGCACTTTTCTGCTTTTTATTCTGCTTCTTCTCCAACTGTTTCTGCTTTTGTTTCTCCCGCTTCTGCTTCCGCTTCTGTTCCTCTGCGCGTTGCTTTGCCTCTAAATCTGCCTTAACTCGCACTTCTTCTTTTTTATCTAAGTAATAGTGATAGTCGCCGTTATACAAATGTAATTCGCCGTTTTCGATTTCGACGATTTTGTTAGCAACTTGCGAGATAAAGTAGCGATCGTGCGAGACGATTAATGCCGTACCGTCGTATTCTTTCAGCGCCGTTTCTAACATCTCTTTGGCGGGAATGTCGAGGTGGTTCGTCGGCTCGTCTAAAATCATTAAGTTCGCCGGACGCAACAGCATTTTCGCCAACGCCAACCGCGCCTTTTCACCGCCACTCAAGGCAGAAACAGGTTTAAAAACGGTTTCTCCACTAAATAAAAACCGTCCTAATAAGGTGCGAACTTCTTCGTTTTTCCACGTCGGAACTTCCTGATGAATCGTTTCCATTACGGTTAGATTCAAATCCAAGGCTTCGGCTTGGTTCTGCTCGAAATAACCGGGGACGACGTTATGTTTTCCCAGTTCGACTTTTCCTTCCTCAATGGTTTCCATGCCCATAATCAACCGTAACAGGGTCGATTTGCCGCAACCGTTGGGGCCGAGAAAGGCAATACGATCGCCCCGTTCGACGAACAAATTAGCGCCCAAAAACAAGATGTTTTCGTCGTAGGTATAGGTTAAATCTTCAATGGTGACGACTTCTCGTCCGCTGCGGGGTGCGGGGGGAAAGTGAAATTTCAAGCTTTTCGTGCTGCCCGTGGGAGCGTCCACGAGTTCCATTTTATCGAGCTGTTTTTCGCGGCTTTTAGCCTGGGTGCTGCGGGTGGCACTGGCACGAAATCGCTCGATAAAAGCTTGCTGTTTTTCGAGTTCTTTTTGTTGCCGTTCGTAAGTCGACAGTTGAGCCAGTTGACTTTCGGCTTTTTGCTCGAGATATGCCGTATAGTTGCCCAAATAGGTCGTGGAAACGCCCCGTTCGGTTTCGACGATTTGAGTACACAGGCGATCGAGAAATTCTCGGTCGTGTGACACGATAACCATCGGGGTGTTAATCCCTTTAAGGTAATTTTCTAACCATTCAATGGTTTCGAGATCGAGGTGGTTCGTCGGTTCGTCGAGGAGGAGAACGTCGGGGTCTTGCAGTAAGATTTTCCCTAAACTCATCCGCATTTGCCAACCGCCGCTAAAGTCGCTGACGAGGCGATCGCCGTCGCTGACAGAAAATCCCACTTCGGGAAGGATTTTTTCGATTTGAGACTCGAGACTGTAACCGTCGAGGGCTTCAAACTTGCGTTGGTGGCGATCGAGATCGTGAATCAGGCGATCGAGTTCCTCTGGGGAGGCGGTTTCCATCGCTTTCGTCACGTCGGCGATTTTCTGCTGGATGCAGTTGGCTTCCTCAAACACCGTCCAAAACTCAGCCCGGACGGTTCGCGTCGGTTCGACTTCAAACTCTTGAGTCAAATAGGCGATTTTCAAACTCGCCGGACGAATGACTTCGCCAGCGGTGGGTTCGATTTCGTCGGCGACGATTTTTAACTGGGTGGATTTTCCAGCCCCGTTAGCCCCGACGAGTCCGATGCGATCGCCGGGTTTGACTTCCCAAGTTACATCTTTGAGAACTTCGATCCCGCCGGGATAGATTTTGCTGATACGTTCGAGTCTAAGCATAAAATACGGTGTGAGGACTCCGGGTGTGCGGTGAGGTTTTGGCGAAGCAGTCTGCAAACTGCTCTCACTGTAACAAACCGTTACAACAATCCCAAGCATCAAATGTTACACGATGTTGGGTACGGGAGAGGAGCGGGGCGCGTCTTAAATTTGAGGGTGTCAACGCAGTTGAAGAAACGCAGGGTTTGACAACGTGCGATCGTCAAGGACAGCAAGGGGGAGCAGGACGTCGGGCAGTCGATCGCTGAAATTTTCCGAGATACTGTTCTAAGGCGGTAAGTTGAGAAAAATTAAGGCTGTAATACACCCAACGCCCTTCCTGACGGGGAGAAACTAACTTAGCGTCGCGTAAAACTTTCAGGTGAAACGACAGTTTCGATTGAGGTGTATCGAGGAGATCGCACAGTTCGCAGACGCAATGTTCGCGATCGCACAGCAAATCGAGAATTTGCAATCGCAGGGAATCTGACAGGGCGCGAAATCCCAGCCCGATCGATTTTTCGTCTAACACGTTCGGCGTTTTCATCTCTGCCTGTCAATACATCGATATTTCATTGTAACGAGTCGTCCGATTTTCCTAACTCGCCGTCTGTTGTCGCACCCGTTCTGAATAATCGGGCGATCGCACCCGTCGAAACAGTTGAAACGCCAACTTCCGCACGCTCGAGGGAAGATACGACAACCCCAGCCCCAATCGCGCTTTTTTCGACCCACCGCCAACCGCGATCGCTTGCTTTAACAAAGCGCGTCCCCGCGTCGCGTCTCCGGTTTCGATATATCGCAACCCCAAAGCTTCCTGAGTTCCCGCCAGTTTTTGACGCCGCAACTGTTCTAACTCCGCGTCGTCGAATCGATAACTGTCGAGACAGATGACTTTGGCGTTGAGAAAGCGCAGGTTCTGCTCGGGGCGAGTTTGTTGTCCGCCGTGAATGCGGTACTCCATTAAATATTCGGGAATATAGTACCCCTGCTTTCCCGCCAAGGCCAACCGGACGAGTAAATCGAAATCTTCGCAGCCGTCAGCCTCGGGGGGAAACGTCCGCATAAAATCCACCGCTCGCAACGCCTCGAGACGAAACAGCGTCGAACCGATTTGTAAGCTTTGATGGTGAAACGTCTGTAACGTTAAATCGGCAATTTTCCCCTCGGGAATTTTATCTTTTCCCCATCTGGCGGCGTTTTCCTGCGTCGTTCGCTCGTCTCGCCGACTGTTGGCGTCGATAATCCAGTGATTGGTACACACGAAGTCGATGTCGGGACGAGTTTCGAGAACGGCGACGGTTTTCTCAAGGAATTCCCGACAGAGTGCGTCGTCGTCGTCGAATTTAATGAAGTAGTCTCCCGTGGCGGCCTCGTATCCCGATCGCATATTAGGACTGCGCCGGATGTTCTGGGGGTGGCGGATGTAGCGAATGCGGGGGTCGTCCCACTGTGCGACCACCTCGGGGGTGTTATCTGTGGACGCGTCGTCGCAAACAATCAACTCGAAATCGGTATAAGTCTGAGCGAGAACGCTGTTGACCGCGTAGGTCAGGTAACGGGCGCGGTTGTAGGTGGGGATACAGACGCTAACTTTCGGCATACCACTTTGGGATAGGGGTTCGTTGACGCCAGAAGGATGAGGAGAAACGGAGATACGAAAAACTCCGTGCAAAACAGCTAGATGTGGAGACGACCCGATCGCATCGAAAATTGGAGAGATTGGCAAGAAAGCCTCAACTGTAGTGTAGCTCGAACGCGATCGCCCCAACCATCGCCACAACGCGAAATCCGCCCGAAAGTTCGCAACCTCCAGACGGACTCACAAATTTCTCGTTTTATCCAACTCGGCGAAGCGAGCGCTTATCGAACTGCTTCAGCCAAACTGGGATTTTAGTAGAGAGCTTCTTCTTGGTGGGTGACGATAGTGCAGTCCGAGGTGGGGTAAGCCACACAGGTTAAGACGTAACCGGCTTCGATTTGATCGTCGTCCAAGAAGGATTGGTCGGATTGGTCGATCGAACCTTCAGTGATTTTACCGGCGCAAGTCGAGCAAGCACCCGCACGGCAGGAGTAGGGCAGATCGATGCCTTGTTCTTCGGCTACATCGAGGATGTACTCATCTTCGGGAACGTCGATTGTAGCGTTGAGACCTTCGTCTTCGTTAATGAGGGTAACTTTGTAAGTTGCCATGTGATTATTGTCTCCAGACTATAAGCTTTCCTAATCGCAAAAATCGACGTTTTTATCGCCGATCTATCGCTGTTAGGTATCTACTATCTCTGATAGTACGGGAAAAAATGGATGATGCAACCCCTCGATCGAGGGCGATCGCAACGAAATTTATTATAACTATTCCTAATTCAACCTCGATTTACTTATGGATCGATTTCGTGAAAACCAATCCTATTAACAAAGTCTTTATATTTTGTCAATTAAACGAGAGTCGTAGCTTTTCAACTGCCTTTAGAGTTAAAGACGAGCGTTCGTCCGAATCGGCGACAGCGTGCAACCTGAAGGCTCGACCGAGCGAGTGAGGATTCTCTCTCAATCTCTCGATTTCCCGAGCGAGACACCCAGCAGTTTAAGCTGGAGAGAAGACGAACCGCGATGGATTCACCGAACCCCTATGCTCGTGTCCCCGTTTTCCCTCGGTACGTGGAACCTCGTAGCGGCGATCGCTCGAGGAAATCCCACCTTCGATCTCCAAGATGCGTTTTTCGCCTTTGTCATCGTGGGGCTTTTAATTCTCGCCGGACGCTCGATCCGCCAAAAGCTGAAGATCTTGCGAATACTCTACATCCCCAGCTCGATCGTTGCGGGGGTGTTGGCGTTGCTGCTCGGGCCGCAAGTTCTCGGACAATGGTTCGATCCCGATTCGCTACTCGGCGGGGGCTTGTTTTCCGAAGACGTTCGCAACGTTTGGAGTCAGTCTCCCGGTGTCTTTATCAACGTCGTCTTCGCAGCGTTATTTTTGGGGGAAACGCTTCCCAGTCCTCGGGACATTTGGCGCAAAGCTGCCCCACAGGTGGCGTTCGGACAGAGTCTCGCCTGGGGTCAGTACGTGGTGGGATTGGTTTTGACGCTGTTTTTGTTGACGCCGATCTTCGGAATGTCTCCGATCGCGGGAGCGTTAATTGAAATTGCCTTTGAAGGGGGTCACGGAACGGCGGCGGGGATGGCTGAGACCTTTGTGGATTTGGGATTTCCCGAGGGGGGCGATTTAGCTCTCGGATTGGCGACGATAGGAATCGTGTCGGGAATCGTATCGGGAATTTTGTTAGCCAACTGGGGACGCCGTCGGGGATTGGTGGCCTCGGTGAGACTGGAACCGGCTTCGGTGGAGGAACCTTACGAAACCGAAATCGCTCGCCAGGAAAACCCGGATATCGTGGCGGCTCGAAAACGGTTGACTCAGGATTTGCTCATCGATCCGATTTCGCTGAATTTGGGATTTGTGGGGTTGGCGATCGCCATCGGTTGGTTGATGTTGGAATTTCTGAAAGCGATCGAAGCGGCCACCTGGGGACAGAACGGTTTGACGATCGTGGGCTACGTTCCCCTGTTTCCGATGGCGTTGTTGGGAGGAATCGCCGTACAGGGGATGTTGGCGCGGTTGCGTTTAACGCCGTTAGTGATGCGATCGCTGATGGAACGTATCGCTGGGGTGGCGTTGGACGTGACGATCGTTACGGCGTTGGCCTCGATTTCCCTGACGGCATTAGGGGCGAACGTGGTGCCGTTTACCGTGCTGGCGTTGGCAGGGATTGCTTGGAACGTCCTAGCCTTCGTGTTTTTAGCCCCGCGTATGTTACCGACGTTTTGGTTCGAGCGGGGATTGGGAGATATGGGTCAGTCGATGGGCGTGACGGCCACGGGAATTTTGTTACTTCGGATGGTAGACCCTCACAACCGCTCGGGGGCGTTTGAAAGTTTTGCTTACAAGCAATTATTTTTCGAGCCGATCGTCGGTGGAGGGTTGTTTACGGCGGCGGCTCCAGTTCTCATCGTTCAGTTCGGGGCGACTGGGGTTTTGCTGCTGGCGGGGGGGCTGTTGGTGTTTTGGCTAGTTTTGGGACTGTTCGTCTTCGGACGCAAGGTGCGATCGCTTCAGGAGTAATGGGTGCTGACGGTTTTGAATGGGCGAAGCGAATTCTCGATCTCGGGTCTCAGTTCGGCGGGTGCATCTCACTTTCGCAAATACACAAGTTCTGCAATTTGTCAATATCTTCCTCAAGGACTGCTAGAAGGGGATTCACTCCTTTAAGTATTTATACTTATCGAAGAATTGAGATGCACCGCAGTTCGGCCCTGTCGATCTCGTCCGATCTCCTTAGCTCCCCGGCCGTACCGCCTCGAACGCTTCGTCTGTAAAACGTAAATCAACTGTACTAACAAAATACTTATCCATAAATCCTGTGTTGCTTATTTCACAGGTCATTGAGGGCTTTTAAAAAAGAATTAATTTGTTGTATTTTCACCTTTGAAGAAAAATGCTTTAATCAAATTGGAGGGTTTGGAATTGGCGTTATGTATTGGATGACTTTAACATTAGCGATCGCCTACGTTAGCAGTGTTTATCTATTGCTGGCTTTGATTCGCAAGACGATGTTTCGCCGCGCAACTGCCAAAGTCAAATAATTGAAAGTCGGGGTCGAGAAACAGTAGATTAGCCGTTTCCCGACCTCGACTCACAACCTATGCAATCGTACTTCGGGCGATCGAGGTTGAAAGGTGAGGCGTTTTAGAATCGTGCCTGTGGCCTGACGGTAGTGAAAATCCTTCGATCTCGCCGAGCAGATCGTCGAGTATCTGCCAGCGCTCGGCGGTTTCCAAAATCGTTTCCGTCACTTCTTGTCCCGGTGCGATGAGAAGAGTGCCGTCGGGTTTAGTGACGAAACGAGCCGCGTGACGCCCAAGAACGCGATGTTTGAGGTGATGGTACTCGATCGAGGACGAGTTCGTATCGGCGGTCTCGTCTGCTGTGCTGTAGGCAGTATCAGATGTCTCGAGGAGTCGAGATCCTCGTGTCATGATGAAATTCCTCCTTAGAATACGATGGTGTCACTTATCGAAAATAAAGCGATAAAAAAAATATAGCTCGGACAGTGGGAAGCAACGAACCTGTCCCGAACTACGTTTAGTGTAACGAGTATCCGTTGTATTTCTGCCTATCGCTCGGTAGAGTTGCGATCGATTTTTTCAAAAACGCGATCGATGGCATTTCCACGAAGACTACAAAGTTCTAGTGAAGTCATACCGATTTCGTCTCGATATCGTCGTTGGACTCTAAAGTTTTTCTAAAAGCATCGGGCTTTCAAATCTTAACCATTTATAAAATTCTAATTTCGACAACCTTTACGCGTGTCCCTCGTCGAGGATAGAAAAAAACGCCCGATCGACCGAGGTGCGATCGGACGTTGAAAGAAAGCGCTAGAGAACTGAAAGCAGAAAGAACCTCTAATTCCCGTTGCGATCGGCAGAAAGCGGCATAAAATCAGCAAATTCACGCTGGTCGAAATGATAGACCGTGCGAATGGGATAGGGAATGCTAATGTCCGCGCGATCGCAGGCAGCCTTCAGTGCCATCACGACCTGAGTTTGCGTGCGCCGGACTGTCGCGCGTTCGGGATACGTCCAATAACGCACCACCAAATCGATCGAACTATCGCCAAAACTCACCACGTCCACTTCAATTTCCGGTTCTGCAAGAACCCCCTCAACTCCCTGGAGGGCTTCATAGAAAACCTCTCTAGCCTTGGGAAGTGGCGTGTTATAGTCCACCCCGATCGATAAATCCGTGCGGCGGTGAGACAAAGCCGTCAGCACCTGTACCGGACTCGTAAATACCAGAGAATTAGGAATGACGACGCGTTCGCCGCGATACGTCCGAATTTGCGTCGAACGAATGGCAATTTCCTCCACGGTTCCTTCATAATCGTCCACTACGATCTGATCGTGGAGTTGGAAGGGTTCGTGTAACAGCAGTAAGATTCCCGCCAGAAAATTCTTGAAAATATCCTGAAACGCAAAACCAACCGCCACCGAACTCAGCCCCAACAGAGCGATGAGATCGCCAACGCGCAAGCCGGGAAACGCGATGACTCCCGCCGCGAGAATTCCCGCCACCCACGTCGCCACGAAACTCGTTTGTACCGTCAACGACTGGAGCGATCGACTTTTGAGAACGCGCCGCGCCGTTGCCGAAACCAGCCGCTGTACCAAACGGGAAACGTAGCGAGTCAGCAGCAAAACGACCGCTGCAACCAGCAACGCCGGTAGCAGTTCGATCGCCTGTCCCACGAGGTTAACCAGGCGGGACTGAATTTCTTGAATTAATGCAGTCATCTTGATGATTCCTTTAAAAAACGCAGCAGAGCGTGCGGCGTTCTTCCTAACAAGCACCGCTAACCTAGACGGAAATTGCCGTTTTGTCATCTACCACTCGAGAGAGAGTCGAGGGTGCGATCGCCCAAAATGCCGAGATAGAACAGTTCTCTTTCCATCGAACGTCGCCCCGATCGCACAATCTGTCGTTTGACAGACGACTGCACCCCCCGCTCGTTGTTGTAATAGAGGTGAAGCGAAACGAAAGGAGTTTTTTATAGTATGCGTCCGATTAATATTGGATTAACCGATCGCCAACGTAAAGGAGTTATCGAACTTCTCAATCAAGACTTAGCGGACTTATACCTGCTGTTGGTCAAAACGAAAAAATATCACTGGGATGTCGTCGGTCCTCAGTTCCGTACGCTTCACGAACTTTGGGAAGAACACTATACCAGTCTGACTGAAAGCATCGACGAATGTGCCGAACGGGTGCGTGCGTTGGGTGGCTATCCCATCGGAACCGTCGAAGGCTTTTTACAACTGTCGTCGATTAAAGAACATCCCGGCGACGTGCCGACAGCCAATCAGATGGTCGAACGCTTGATGAACGACCACGAGCAAATTATTCGCAACTTGCGCGGTCATATCGATCGCTGCTCTGAAGAATTTGACGACGAAGGTACCGCCGATTTCTTAACTGGATTGATGGAAGACCACGAAGAGATGGCGTGGATGCTGCGTTCCTTCCTCGGCGGTGAATCTGTTACCGCAGACGGAACGGGTCGCGAATCCAGCGTCAGTGAAGAAATGCCGACCGGCGTGCGGTAATCGCTTCAGATTTATTACCGTTTGTTGGAATGAAGTCGGTACTCTCTAACGGCTTAGCGTCCGAACTCCCCAGTTTCCCTCGGGAAACTGGGGGGTCGAGCGATCGCTGCTCTTTATTTCTAAAATAATTTTATAGAAATATTTTCACAAATACTCAATCGATCGAAAATTTATCATCTATTAATACATTTAGGGCTAAGGTTGAGTGCATCTCAAAAATGTAAATCGATCGGAGGCAAGCTTGAGTCCTCGATTTAGCTGCTGTTGGGTTGAGCGAAGCCGAAACCCAACCTACCCCAGACTCATACATATTTTTACAAAAGTGAGATGCACCCTAGGTGTTAGCCCTAATTTTCAATGCTTATTCTCTCGACCGAACCGATAATCTCTAACAATTGATGACTCTACCTAGAGTTTTAGATAAATTCACAAACATCTCAAAACAATCTACTTCTAGATAGATGTAAGACAACTGCCGTTTTCGTTAAAGTAAGAAGTGAAGATAAAGAAACACGCGAGGTAAAACACTTTGAGTATGTATTTATTAGTTGAAGGCTCTCAACAAGCCTTTCAATACCCGCTTTCTTTAATTGCCGTGGGTGTTGTAGGATTCATTGCCGCCGCTACGTTAGGATCGATCGCCTGGTATAACTCCAAACGTCCCCCCGGTTGGCAAGATAAGGAACGTCCCGATGTCGTTCCCGACATTGACACTAACCAGTAAATCCAAGACGTTTCTCAATTCGTCGCATTGGAACAAAGTCAAAAAATCTTCCAATCGCGAATCGAAGCAAAACGCTCTGTTTGTAAGCAACCGAAATCAGGAGACCAAAGTATGAGTATCAAACCGACACCGGACGCTGAAAACCTACATTACGATCGCGAAATCCTTCCTACCGAAACCGGAGAACGGTTAAAACGCGAAGGTGAAAACTTTCAAGAAACTCCCGAACCGGCCAAAGATCCCAGCGAAGGACACATCGACACCACTAAAGGTTACACCGTCGATCGCGAAGGCTTGGCGAACAACTACGCCATCGAACCGGAAATGTATTACGAAGTTCCCGGCGATCGCCGCGAGAAAAAGGAAGCACTCGAGCAGCAACGGGCTGAAGAAGTAGAAACCGTCAACGAAACCGACGAAGACGGCAAACTCGAAGTCGGAGAAGACCGCCGTGGTAAAGGCCCTGGCTTGTTCTAAACCCATCAACTGAATCTGACAGCCCAAGCTCAGCTTTCCCGCTGAGCTTATTCCTTTGGTATTAGAGAAACAGGGGTTGTCTGAGCGATTTTGTTTACATTCAAATCCTATTCTCCAATCTTTCATAAATTCTCGTTATTGCGATGCTACAGACCCTCAAATATCCCTCTAAAAAATGGATTGCTTGGTGGGCAAAATTCACGGCGATTCTTGCGGCGTTCAACCTGTTTTTAGGATTGTTCGACCTCAGTTACATTACCATGCGGGACGTCTATTTACGCTACGTTCCCGAACTCGTGACCCTTTACGATCCCGTCAAAGGCATCGAACCCCACCCTCAAACCGAAAAATATCTCGAGAGCGTCGATCGCCTCGTCGATCTCGTGGGCGAATCCGGTCTCGAATCCCAACAAACCGAAGCCTTACTAACCGGGTTGCGATCGCAAAGTGACGCCCTCATCGACGAAAACCCCTTTACCGGATCGGGAAAATTCGCCACCTTCGCCAAACTACAACGACGCGTCAGCGATCGCGTTGGTAGCGATTCCGCCAAACAAGCCTTGCGTCGCTTTTGGACGACAGACTACTTACAGACTTACGGCGTGCGATCGGAACTAGCATTTTTCCAAACCCGCATCGCCCCCCTACTCGACGGTAACTATTACCGCCCCACCGACGATTACGGCCAACCTGTCGATTGGTACTGGCGCATCGACGCTTGGTTTATTGCCTTTTTCGCCATCGAATACCTCGCGCTGACCTTTTTCGTCTCTCGCCGTCGTCCCGGTGTAAGCTGGGGAGACGCCATGTTACGACGATGGTACGACCTGTTTTTACTGGTTCCCATTTGGCGGTGGTTGCGAATTATCCCCGTCGCCGTAAGACTGCACCAGTCGAAAGTGGCGAACATGGAAGGGATTCTCTCGCAGATTACCTACGAACCAGCAGCGTATCTCTCCGATCGCGTGTCGGAGTTCGTCACCGTTCGCACGTTAAACCAGGCACAGGAGGCAATTACCGAAGGAGACATGGCCCGGGCGATTTTGCAACCCTCGTCCTACATTAGCGTCGGCGACGCCAATACCCTAGAAACCATTACCGATCGCCTGTTGCAACTGACCATTTATCGCGTCTTACCCGAAGTACAACCGGAACTGCGATCGCTGCTGCACTATTCCCTCGACAGTGCTTTTCGCGAATCGGCGTTCGTCGAACTCATCGAACGCATTCCCGCCTTACAACATTTGCCTCAAGACACCATCGATAACTTGTCCAACTACCTGGCCAACGCCACCTGCGACGCTTTAGCCAACGCCTACGCCGACGAAATCGGACGGGAACGCTTCGACGAACTGACCCAAGAATTTCAAGTGGCGTTGCGGCAAGAACTTCAAGACGAGAAGACCTTAGACGAATTGCAGACCTTGTTATCCGACCTTCTCGAAGAAGTGAAAATCAATTACGTGCAGCGATCGGCCGAACGCACTCCCGAAGAAACCATCGAAGATGTCGAAGCGGTCTTCGATCGCATCGAACGGGAAAACGCCGCCGCCTCGTCCCAAGACTCTACCTAGGGACAGACGACCGACCTCTCGAGGATGAGATAAGGTCGCACCAAAACCTTTGAATTTTGGCGATATTCATCGGGCGATCGCTCGTTTTTGAAAAGCCATCCCTCTGCAAACCTCAAACTGAGTCATCTTCCTTTATGACCTCCATTGCCACCGAACAGATCGATCGCATTGCCAACAACCAACATCACAACCCCTTTGAAATCCTCGGATCGCACAAAATCTCAGACAACGGAAAAAGCCAGTGGGTCGTCCGGGCCTATCTGCCCAAAGCCGAAGCCGCCTGGGTGGTTCGTCCCGAAGAACGGCAAGAATACCCCATGAAAGCCGTTCACCACCCCAACTTTTTCGAGTGTGCGATCGACGTTCCCGAACTGAAGAACTACCAACTCAAAGTCAGAGAAGGCGATCGCGAACGAGTGTTTTACGACCCCTATGCCTTTCGATCGCCTCGATTTACCGACTTTGACTTTTTCCTGTTTGGCGAAGGGAACCACCACCGCATTTACGAAAAACTCGGGGCGCACTTAGACAGCGTAGACGGCATCGCGGGTGTATACTTCGCCGTTTGGGCCCCCAACGCCCGCAACGTCTCCGTCGTGGGCGACTTCAACAACTGGGACGGCCGCGAACACCAAATGCGCCTGACGCAAAACGGCATCTGGGAACTGTTCGTTCCCGAACTGAAGCCGGGAACCCTCTACAAATACGAAATCAAAAATCCCCAGGGTCACATTTACCTCAAATCCGATCCTTACGGATTCGATCGCGAAGTGCGACCCGACACCGCCTCCGTCGTCGCCGACTTAGATACCTACCAATGGGGCGATCGCGACTGGCTAGAACAACGACGTCACAGCGACCCTCACGATCTCCCCGTTTCCATCTACGAAATGCACGCCGGATCGTGGTTGCATACCCGTGCAGACGATCCCCCCGAAAGCGGAAAAGTCGTCCGCGTCTCCCAAAAACCCGAAGGTCGCTTTTTGACCTATCGCGAACTGGGCGATCGCCTGATTCCCTATATCAAAGAACTCGGCTACACCCACATCGAACTGATGCCCGTCGCCGAACATCCCTTCGATGGATCTTGGGGATACCAAGTCACCGGGTACTTCTCCCCCTCCTCCCGCTACGGAAGTCCCGAAGACTTCATGTATTTTGTAGACCAGTGCCACCAAAACGACATCGGCGTCATCGTCGATTGGGTTCCCGGTCACTTCCCCAAAGACGACCACGGCTTAGCCTTCTTCGACGGAACACACCTCTACGAACACGCCGATCCCCGTCAAGGCGAACATCAAGAATGGGGAACTTACGTGTTCAACTACGGCCGCAACGAAGTCCGCAACTTCCTCGTTTCCAACGCCCTGTTTTGGTTTGACAAGTACCACATCGACGGAATTCGCGTCGATGCCGTCGCCTCGATGTTGTATCTCGACTACAACCGCAAAGATGGCGAGTGGATACCCAACAAATACGGTGGGAACGAGAACTTAGAAGCTGCGGATTTTCTACGCCAACTCAACTATTTAATTTTCGGCTACTACCCCGGAATTCTGTCGATCGCCGAAGAATCGACCGCCTGGCCGTTAGTGTCGCGTCCCACGTATCTCGGCGGCTTGGGCTTTAACTTCAAATGGAACATGGGCTGGATGCACGATATGCTGGATTACTTCAGCATCGATCCCGTCTATCGCCGCTACCACCACAACCACGTCACCTTTAGTTTGATGTATGCGTTCAGCGAAAACTTCATGCTGGCGTTGTCTCACGACGAAGTGGTTCACGGAAAGGGCAGCCTGTTCGACAAAATGCCGGGGGACGACTGGCAGAAATTCGCGAATTTGCGGTGTTTGTTCGCCTATATGTTTACCCATCCCGGTAAGAAAACCATGTTTATGGGGATGGAGTTCGGACAAGGACGAGAGTGGAACGTTTGGGACGATCTCGATTGGGATTTGTTGAACCACGAACCCCATCAGAAACTCAAACAGTTTTTCTGCGATTTGAATCAGTTGTATCGCAGTCAACCCGCGTTGTACACGCAAGACTTTTCCTTTGAAGGGTTTGAATGGATCGATTGTAACGATGCCGATAACAGTATCGTCTCGTTTTTGCGAAAGGATAAACACACTCAAGAATTCGTCGTGACGGTGTGTAACTTCACGCCCATTCCTAAAGAAAATTACTGGGTTGGCGTTCCTCAACCGGGATTTTACGACGAAATTTTCAACAGCGACGCGGAAAATTACGGCGGCAGCAATATGGGTAATATGGGCGGTAAATGGTCGACTCACTGGTCGAATCCTAAATGGAAATTCGCCTTAGATTTGTGTTTGCCACCGTTGAGCGTAGTGGTGTTTAAATACAATCCCCAGAAATCGCAACGGTAACGATTTGACACGCCAAAACTGTAGGTTGAGCGTGCAAAATTCAATCTACAGTTTTTGATTTTGCCGATCGACGAGTGACTAAAAAATAACGCGCCTTCCATGATGGGGGCGGGTGACTCTCAAAAATGTAAATTCATCGGATACGAGCTGACCTACTCGATAGTGCTACGCACCGATCGACGCTTTCCGAGCGGCTGTTGGGTTCCACTCCGTTCCACCCGTGGACGGCAGCGTTGCCGAAGTCCAACCTCCCCAGAGCTTCGTGTTTCTACATCCATTGAGATGCACCCATAGGGACGGTGTGTTCCAGCAAGTTCAAATTTTTGAAAAACCCGACCATCGATCGCCTCCAAAACATAGATTATCCTTTTGGATTGGATCGATCGCGGTATTTCGAGATGGAATTTTTTAAAAGGAGAGAAATTCTAATGGTTGCGACAGTAAACACTGCATCAAAAATCAAACTGGTTGAAGAAGAAACACAAAAATTACTCGACTGGGCAGAATCCGTCGAAAATTCTGACGAAACCCTGTTTCACAAAGCCCAAACCCTGGCGACGAAATTAGGAGCATGGTATCGTTCCGACGGACTGACTGAAATCGGGTTTTGGGTTCCCGAATTGAGTCCCGGTGAAATCCAACCGAAAAACATTTACCTGGAAATCTTCACTCCCCTCGATCCCATTAATCCCTTTTCGGACTTGCAAACCGTCAAATTCCGTCGCGAGTACGTCAACCTCGAACGTCAAGGAGAGTATATGTGGGGCGTGTTGACGGGAATGCAACCGGGAACGAAAGAGCGATTCGGGTCGTTGTATTGGTTGCGATATCTCGACTACGACAACGAAATTCGCACCATCGGAGATTTTCTCGCCGATTCCCTCCCTTACGGCGTGTACGCCCCAGCAGAACTGTACGATCGCGATCGCCTGCAACAAGAACGGGAAGATTTACGGTATTTTCACAACTTCGCCAGCGAAGACGGAACCCCCGTTCGCGTCAAATCGCCCCAAAACATCCTGCAACTGCACGTTAACACCGCTTCTCCAGAAGGGTCTTTAGCGGGGCTGACGCGGCTGTTCCAGCGGATTTCCGACAAACTCGCCAAGGGGGAAGATCTGACCCCCGCCGAACAGAATTACGTGGGGTACGAGGCGGTACAACTGTTACCCATCGAGCCGACGGTCGAATATTTGGGCGATCGCGACCATGGGAAAGGCTTTTTTCTCTGCGACGAAGAAGATCGCTTGAAAATGGACCCTGACAGCGAAGCGATCGAATACGAAACCGACGAAATCGTCGTCACCCTCAAAAAACCCGATACAGAAAACTGGGGATACGACATCGTGATTTTCGGCATGGCGGCCACCAATCCCGCCGTTCTCGAAACCCAGCGTCCCGACGAAGTGGTGGAATTCGTCTCCACCTTGCACAACTTCCACAGCGGCCCGATTCAAGTCATCTACGATATCGTCTACGGCCATGCCGACAACCAGGCGTTGAACCTCCTCAACGGACGATTTCTCAAAGGTCCGAATATGTACGGCCAGGACGTGAACCATCAAAACCCCGTGGTTCGCGCCATTTTACTCGAAATGCAGCGACGCAAAGCCAACACCGGTATCGACGGTATCCGCGTCGATGGGGCGCAGGATTTTAAATATTTCAACCCTATGTCCGGCCGCGTCGAATACGACGATGTCTATTTACAGGAAATGGCACGGGTTCCCCAGGAAATCGGCGACAGTTGCCGCTATCCCTTCGCCATTTTCGAGGACGGACGACCCTGGCCCGCCGAAGGTTGGGAAGAGATTTCCACCTATCGCGACATTGTCGAATTTTTGCCGGAGAGTTTCCAGTGGGGACCGCTGATTTTCGCCCACAACACCCCCAGTCTGACGAAGTTCTGGAGTCGGAAATGGCGTCGCGTCTGCGAGGTGATGCAAGTGGGGGAAAACTGGATTACCGGATGCGGCAACCACGACACCCTACGCCGAGGTACGCAAGTCGATCCCAGTTTGCCCGTGAACTGGAATTTAGGGCAAACGCTGCCAGAGGTGTTGAACAACGCCTACGACAATCCGGCAATTTCTATGTTGGTGTATGGGTTTAGTCCCGGTCTTCCGATGGATTTTATCAACTGTACGATGCGCGCACCTTGGGGCTTTCTCCGCAACACGGACGATCGCTACGGGGTGAAAGTAGTTGCCGAGGAAGCGGGATTTCTCGATTGGCAAGTCGAACCCGAGGTGTACGCCAATGCGGGTATTTTCCCCCGGTTAAAACAGATGGGATTCAGTAAGTTGGGCGAGTTGCGTCAGTTTATGCGGGGACTCCACGACGCGATCGCAGAAACCGACTACGATCTCGATGCGGTGGCGCAGATTTGTCAGCGTCATTTGGGAGCGTTTTCGGAAACGGAGGAGGCGAAAGCCGAAGCGACGGAACGCAAATCGGCGGCAGAGTTGCAAAAACTCAACGTTCCCGATAAGTCACCCATTTTGACCGAGTTAGACGTGGGTAAATTGAAGGATTTTGCCCGTGTGTTCATGGAAGACGCCCACGAAATTTGTAACGTCTGGCTGCACGAAGAGTTTTTGAACCCGGAACAGACGGCGTATAACTTGGCGTTGCGTCAGTTTCGGTTACAGCGTCCGTGGTTGGGACACAATTGCGGCGGACGCGATCGCTTCAACCACATCGACGAAGACACGCGCACGGTGTATTACGGAATGCGAACCGCCCCGGACAACGGGGAACGGGTGGCGATGGTGGTTCATATGGGCGGCGATCCGCTGACGGTGACGTTGGGGGATTGGTTGCAGTTGGATTGGGACGAATCGACGGTGGCGATCGCCTCTCCAGGGGTCGAAATTGAAGACGTGCGATCGTTCGAGTTGCACGACAGTCAAGGGGTCTTGTTGACGTCAAACGCCGGGGCGTAAATTGCGCTATCCCTTTTCGGTCAAAGATCTCACCCCGATTTGACCGAAGAGGGATAAATACCCGACTCGCAACCGACGGCGATCGCGCCAGAACTCAGCGTCGATCGAACCGGCGATGGCGGAAACACCCGCACGGCCGTTTCCGACACTGAAAGCTGAACCCGCGCCCCGACGGGCAATACTGACAGCTCGGAACTACGAGCGTGGAGACATTGACCCGAGGGCATCATCAAACAATAGCGGTGTTCCCGGCCGAGAAACTGTCGGTCGCGAACGGCGATCTTGCCCGTTTCGTCTGGCTTGACGACGATGTCTTCCTCGCGAACCATCACTTCGGCGACATCTGAGGACAATTCTCCGGCCGCCGAAACGTCGAATTCCCCCATTTCGGTTTCCCAATAAGACCCGTTCCGACGCGCTTCGAGAAAGTTCGCCTGAGTCACGAACTCGGCCACGAAGCGAGAGGCCGGTTCGCGATAAATTTCTTCGGGCGTTCCCAGTTGTTCGAGGCGGCCTTGGCGCATCACGCCGATCGTGTCAGAAATGGCCATGGCCTCTTCGCGATCGTGGGTGACGAACACGGCCGTCGTTCCCGTGGCTTTGAGGATGTTACGGATTTCGTTTCGCAGGTACAGCCGCACCTGAACGTCGAGATTGCTCAGGGGTTCGTCGAGTAACATCAACACTGGACGGGGAGCTAAAGCCCGAGCCAGGGCGACTCGCTGTCGTTGACCGCCCGAGAGCTGGTGGGGGTAGCGGTCGTTGAGTCCTTCGAGATCGACAAGGGCGATCGCCTCGCGCACGCGGCGATCGATGTCGCTGGGTTTGAGCTTGAGTTTCTTTAAGCCAAACGCGATGTTATCGGCAATGCTGAGATGGGGAAACAGGGCGAATTCTTGAAAGACCATGCCCAAATTCCGTTTTTCGGGGGGGAGCGATCGCCCTCGACCTGCTACAACTCGTCCGTCGAGAACGATCTGACCGCGATCGAGCATCTCGAATCCTGCCACTAACCGCAGTAACGTTGTTTTTCCACAGCCTGACGGACCGAGTAACGATAGAATTTGGCCTTGATGTAGCGTCAAGTCAATGGCTTCAACAGCAGGAACGGTGGTTTGGGGATATTGCTTGCAAACCCCTTCCAGCTTCAGGATTTCTGAGGTCATAGGCAGTCGAGCGCTTCGGCAGGAGCTTCGCGAACACAACAAATTAAAAATTCTCTCAATTAGGATAGCAACAAGAGGACAAATCTTCCAACAAGTTTTCGTAAAGACTGGTAGCGGTGCCGTTGCAGCCAAAAACCTAGCATTCGGGGCTTCTTGAGGATGTCGAGACAGAGAACTCTGCGATCGCACCCGGTTTGAGTCGGTTGAAATCTAGGACGTTATTGAGACTCAATTTTATTTGGTCTCCTCAGCGGCGATCGCCTCGATCGATTGGAGATTGCGATCGATGCCAATCCTCGCGATCGAACAGAACTTCCATACAGAGCGCCAATCCCACAAATCCGAACGAATCTAGCACCGATTGCCAAACGGCAAACGGGAGATGTCCTGAAGGTGCGTCGCTCGTATAGTTGGCGCGATCGAGATCGAACCACTTGCCCCCACTCACCCACTGCGCGCGGGTTCCGACGGCCGAATATTCGCCGTCCGCTTCGAGATAAAATTGCCGTTGAACGCTCAATCCAAACCGTCCGTCGCTGTAGGTTTGCCACAGGCGATCGAGAGTTCGCAACCGATCGCCCGCGAGAGACTCCCAATCGTCGAGTTCCAAATATCCTCGCTGTTCGGTGCCAGCGCTTCGTAACAACAACCGTAGCGTTTCGCGATCGGCCGCTTCGTACTTCCCCTGACTTAACAAGTCTTCTAAGCGAGTAAAATCGAGCGAGGCTGGGGGAGCGTGAGGCTCAGCTAAAGTCAGTGGCGATGCTTTCTCTAAGGAGGTCGAACCTCGACTCGTCGAGATTTCGTCGACACTGCGACGCGCGAACTCCCGTTCTCGCTTTTGGCGCGATCGCCCCTCGAGATACAGCTTGCTCGTTATCCACACCACACCCAGCGCGATCGCCACCATCACAGCGATCCATTCCATACGGCCTCAATCCCCAAATTTCCTCTAACAGTCTATCCAGATTCTTCGCAGTACTCCAGCCATAGCTGAAAGCTTGGCTGGTGGTGTAGCGAAGCGCGACCGAGGGGAGTAACCTACAAAAGATTTGCTACAGTTTAGATATGCTAAACATGACGTGGGAATTTAAGCTAGAGCCAACTGCGAAGCAGGTTTCAGAGATCGAACACATTCTTGATGTGTGCCGCCATGTCTGGAATTTTGCTCTGCGGGAACGTAAAGACTGGCTAAATTCCCGCAAGTCACCCGTGAATGCGTGCTCGATTCGGCAGGAATCGATCTTGCCAGCAGATGCACCCTTTCCGAACTACCACGTTCAGGCTAAGCGTTTGACCGCTGCCAAGACTGAATACCCCCGATTAAAGACTGTCAACGCTCAGGTTCTTCAGCAAGTCCTTAGAAAACTTGAGGCTTCTTGGGAGTCATGGCGGTTAAAACGTTCGGGTCTTCCACGGTTCAAAAAGCCGAATCGAATGCGGTCGTTGGTCTTCCCCCAGATGCTCAAAAACTGTGTGTCTGATGAGGGTATAAAGCTGCCGCAACTGGGATGGGTTCGGGTTCGGTGGTCGCGGAAAATTCCTGATTTATTTCAGGTTAAGCAAGCTCGAATTGTGCGTAAGGCATCCGGGTACTTTGTTATGCTGAGCCTTCAGGCTGACATCGATATCCCTGACACGATACCTCACGGACATCCGGTAGGGATTGATGTGGGTCTGGAGTACTTTCTTTCAACGTCTGATGGAGAACAGGTCAAGCGACCTCGCTTCTTCAACAATCTGCACCGCAAGCTGAAATCGCTGCAACGCCGATTGAAGAAAAAGCAGAAGGGGTCAGCTAACTGGCTGAAACTCCAGAAGAAGATTGCGAGAGTCCATCAACGGATTGCCGATACACGAAAAGACTGGCATTTCAAGCTGGCTCATCACCTCTGCGACGGCGCAGGGATGATTTTTGTCGAAGATCTCGACTTCCGTATCATGGCTAAGGGAATGTTGGGCAAACACACCCTCGATGCTGGATTGGGTCAATTTGTCAACCAGATTCTTCCCTGGGTGTGCTGGAAGCGTGATGTGTATTACGGCAAGGTGGATGCTCGTGGCACTTCTCAGGAATGTCCCGATTGTGGGGCAGAGGTTCGTAAAGACCTCTCAACTCGAATCCATCACTGCCACAACTGCGGGTCAACAAAGCCCCGTGATGTGGCGAGTGGACAAGTCATCTGTAGCCGTGGGCAACGGCAAATCGAAAATGCCTGTGGAGTCGAGGCGACGGGGGATCGGGTCACTGATTCTAGTTGGCTGGCTGTGAAGCAGGAAATCTTTGGGGCGACCCAAGGAATCTCCCTGCATACCCGGAACGGGTTGCTGGGAGAGGATGTCAAAGGCTGGCTAAAACGGGTGACTGATACTCCCTCCTCCGATCGGCTGGGTTTCGAGAAGTCTTCACCACATCCCCCTACCCCTCTCCCTTCGGGGGATGGAAAAGCTTGTCGCGCTCGTTGAAATTATTGTTTGAGTCCTCGACTCCGCTCAGCGTTGAGTCCGAGCGGAGCCGAAGCGTTGAAATTCGGATTCCGTCTAAAACACCGTTCGCGGCTCACCGATCGCCGCTCGCTGAAAAAGGGGTAGTTCCCAAGGCACTACCCCTACAATCTTGTTCGGTTAACGTCAGACGTGACGCCAGTTAAACAGTCAACTAGGCGGAAACCGCAGACTTGGTTTTCGCAGCCAGTTCGCCGCTGGCATATTTCGCCGCAAATTCATCCAGCGGAATTTGCTCGATCTTCGTGGCGTTGCCAGCCGTGCCGAACGCATCGTAACGCTTCGCGCACACTTGTTTCATGTACTTGATAGAGGGTTTCATGAAGTGGCGAGGATCGAAGTTAGAAGGATCTTTCGCCGCCGCTTCGCGAATTGCCGCCGTGATAGCCAAGCGGTTGTCGGTGTCGATGTTGACTTTGCGAACGCCGCTCTTAATGCCTTTTTGAATTTCTTCGAGAGGCACGCCGTAGGTTTCGGGAATTTGACCGCCGTATTGGTTGATCATATCCAACCACTCTTGCGGCACGGAGGAAGAACCGTGCATGACCAAGTGGGTGTTGGGCAGACGGCTGTGAATTTCTTCAATGCGGCTGATAGCTAAAATTTCACCCGTCGGTTTGCGGGTGAACTTGTAAGCACCGTGGCTGGTACCGATGGCAACTGCCAGAGCGTCAACTTGAGTGCGCTCGACGAATTCCACGGCTTCGTCGGGATCGGTCAACAGTTGCTCGCGGCTGAGAACGCCTTCTGCACCGTGACCGTCTTCTTTATCGCCTTTACCGGTTTCGAGAGAACCGAGGCAGCCCAGCTCGCCTTCAACGCTAACGCCAATCGAGTGAGCTACATCAACGACGGTTTTGGTAACGTTGACGTTGTACTCGAAGCTAGCGGGGGTTTTCGCGTCAGCTTCGAGGGAGCCGTCCATCATCACGCTGGTAAAACCGTTGCGGATGGCAGAGTAGCAGGTGGCGGGGCTGTTGCCGTGGTCTTGGTGCATCACCACGGGGATGTGGGGATAGGTTTCGACTGCCGCCATCACCAAGTGACGCAGGAAGTTTTCACCCGCGTACTTACGCGCACCGCGAGATGCCTGGAGGATCACGGGGCTGTTGGTTTCATCAGCCGCTTGCATGATCGCCAGGATCTGCTCCATATTGTTGACGTTGTACGCCGGGATACCGTAACCGTTTTCTGCCGCGTGGTCGAGCAGCAGGCGCATGGGGACTAACGCCATAAACTTCCTCCTGTTAAATTCCGCTTTCCGAGCTAGCGTTTATCAAACTAGCAAGTTGATTACAACAATATTAAGATAAATTTCATCCGTTGGCGAATAATTACAATATCTCGATCGAAATATCGATCCCGGCCGACCTGGGTTAAAGGAATCTTGCTAAGGGTCGATCGCAAGCCCACAGCAACAGTTAAAGGACTGGCTTCGATTAAAATTCCAAATTTTTTTGATAAAAAACTGCAATCCAACGAAACGATCCCCGTAGGGACGTTGCAGATAACGTCACCACAAGGGATCGATCGAGGGACAGTCGATCGAGGGACAGTCGATCGCAGATCGTGAAGAAGAGAAACCGAACGATCGCGTTTCTGTCTCTTCTATCTCGAAATCTTGACCGTTTAGACCGACAGGCGATCGCGGCTGACCGACGCCAAGGCTTCGCTCAACGCGCGAACGGCGGCGATCGCTTCGAGATCGCTTTCGAGACGGTTGACTGCCGAACCGACGCCGATTCCAGCCGCACCGGCCGCCACGGCCATCGGTGCCGTCACGCTAGAAAGCCCAGAGGCGCACAACACGGGAACCGATACGGCGCGAGAAATTTCAGCCGCCGCGGCCAACGTCGGCGCAGCTTTTTCGATCAGTCCGAGCGTTCCGGCGTGAACGGGTTGGCTGCTGGTGCCGCCTTCGGTTTGGATAATGTCAGCACCGGCTTCGACTAAGGCTTCGGCCAAACGCACCTGTTCGTCGAGCGCCAAAATATGAGGAACCGTCACCGACAGGGTAATTTCGGGGAACAATGCCCGAGTTTCGCGGGTTAGCTGTAGGACTTCGGGCGCTTCAAAGCGGCGTCCTAAAGCGTAAAAAGCATCGTAATTTCCGATTTCGAGGAGGTCGGCGCCAGCCTCGACAGCGGGAACGAATTTTTCCGGTTCTACCGCCGAAACACACACCGGAAGGTCGGTAATGGATTTGGCCGAGCGCACCAAATCCGCGTCGGCGGCGATATCGACAAAGGTAGCACCGCCGAGATGGGCAGCTTTCACCGTGCGGGCGACGCGATCGGCGTCGAAGTTCGTCAGTCCGCTGATGATTTTGAGGGCTTGTCCGCGATCGAAGGCTCGCTGTAGCGTTGCAAGCAAGGTCATAGGGTTTTCGTTGACAACTTACAAATTAACTTGACCTATTTTGACATCGAACGGGATGCGATCGGGCTGCGACGACAGAAACCCCCACGCGATCGCTACTGCGAGCTAATCCAAAACCCGACGCATATAATTGCGCCACAACTGGGCTGCATTGCCGCTGCTGCCATAAGTTCGGCTGTTGTCGTCGTTGCCCAACCAAACCCCCGTCACGATCGCCCGTTCGGGAACGTAACCGATAAACCACAAATCTACGCTGTAATCGGTCGTTCCTGTTTTTCCCGCTTCTCCCAGCCCTAAATAGGCGTTCGCCCCAGTGCCGTTTTCGATAACGCCGCGCAACATATTTGTCATCAATGCCGCTACCTCCGAGGAAATCGCCTGACGCCCGATCGGTTCGTCTTCAGCGTAATCGTAAATGGTGCGACAGGTGCGGAAGTCGTCGCGATCGCTGCAATCGCTGCTATCGAGAATCCGACGGATGGCGTGAGCTTGGTTCCACTGTCCCTCGTTGGCCAAAATTCCGTAAGCCCCGGTCATCTCCAGCAAGTTCACCTCGCTTTGTCCCAATACCAACCCCGGAACCGGATTGAGTTCCGACTCGATACCCATGACCTGCGCCCGATCGACGACGGCCTCGAGTCCCACTTCCCGAGCCACGCGCAACGCTACGGCGTTTTCTGACTGCGCCAAGGCGCGATACATATCGATACTGCCGCTACTGCGCTCGCACCCGCTGTATCCCCGACCCTGCCAAGTCAAGGGAGCGCAAGAAAACTGCGTGCCGGGCGAAATTCCCCGTTCGAGGGCTTCGACGTAAGCGAAGACTTTAAAGGTCGAACCGGGTTGTCGTTGAGCTTGAGTCGCGCGGTTGAACTGGCTGTCTCGATAGCTGACCCCTCCCGTCATGGCGATAATCTCGCCGTTGCGGAAGTCTAGGGAAACTAACGCCCCGGTAGAAAACCCCAGTTGAGCGCCTTCAGTGCGGACGTACTGTTGCAGGCTGTTTTCAGCTTGGGCTTGCATTTGGGGATCGAGTCCCGTTTCGACGATAAAGTTGCCCTCGCGAGCCAGTTCTTCACCGAGCAACCGTTCGAGTTCTACGAAAACGTAATCGTAGAAGTAAGGGGCGACGGTACTTTCGAGAATTTCCCGCGCTCTGGGGTCGATCTCGATGCGCGATCGCCGAGCGCGATCGGCTTCTTCTTGGGAGATCGTCCCCAAGGCTCGCATCCGAGCGATGACGCGATCGCGGTACTGAACGGCGAGATCGTAGTTTTGGATGGGGTTGAAGCGGTTCGGAGCGGGTAGGATTCCCGCTAGGGTGGCCGCTTCGGAGAGGGTAAGGGCGTCGGCAGATTTGCCGAAGTAGAACTGAGCGGCGTCCTCGAACCCGTACAAGTCGATGCCGAGAAAGACTTGGTTGAGATAGGTTAACAGCAGTTTGTCTTTGCTGTAGAAGGTTTCGAGCTTGAGGGCAACGACGGCTTCTCGCAGTTTGCGGCCGGCAGAATCGGCAGTTCCCACGTAGTCGCGATAGAGGTTGCGAGCGAGTTGTTGGGTGAGGGTGCTGGCCCCTTCGCGAATTTCGCCCCCTCGCAGGTTGGTAACGGCCGCTCGGGCGACGCCGATGGGATCGATGCCCAAATGCCAGTAGAAACGGCTGTCTTCGGAAGCGATGACGGCGTCGGGGAGGTAGGGGCCGAAATCGGCGAGCGTGGGATTTTCGGCGTGGCTGGTGCTGTAGGGTTCCCGTAAGGGCTGCTCGCCGTCGCGGGAGTAGACGACGACGGGGCCGGTCACGGAGCGAGGGAGGGGACGCACGGCGAATTTCTGCCATTCGGCGAGAACCCACATCGCGCCGAGGGCACAGATTCCTGTAAAACTGTAGGCACTCCAGCGAAAAGCGCGGGCGTACCAGGGGGGCGGGTTGTGAAATTGAATCTGTACCGCATCGATTAAGTCTGGAGGACCGAGGCTGAGAATATCGCCGTGTTTGAGGGGCAGTTTGCGAATTCGTCGCTTGCGGATGTAGACGCCGTTGGTCGAGTTTTCGTCCCGCAGGACGAAGCGATCGCGGCGGTTTTGGCGATCGCGCGTTAGAGATACGTGCGTTTTGCTGACGAGGGGAGTCGGAACGACGATGTCGCATTGAGAAGACCGCCCGAGTAGGTAGCGATCGCCGAGCAACGGGTACACTTGGGCTTTAGGGACTCGAGCGTCTCGAACCCACAGCTCGGGGACGCGAGCGTTCGGCTTCAGGACCAGTTGCCCGAAGTTCACCTTCGCCTGAAGGTGTCGTGCGACTTGCGTCACCGTTGAGAGGATCGTTCTCGGGGCTTGCGTCGGTGGAGGTTCGGTCTGGGGAGAACGCGCTTGGGGATCGCGAGGAGGTTTGGGAGAAGTCACGATCGTGCTAGACGTGAAAATGGACGGACGTGCGCTATAAGCTACTCGGCGATCGATCGCCGTTCCTGAATTTTATTGCGGTCTTCTGCGTGACCTTATCTTATGGCCGATCGCCCTTCTCTCGCTCGTCGAACGATAGCGCTATCGATCCTCGATCGACTCCCGCTCGAGAAATTTCTGTTCGAGGATGGCGAGTCGCTCCTCAACCTGAGTCAGGCGATCGTGGGACGATGGCAAGCCCAGGTAAGCTCGCAGCGACTGAATGACGATATCGGATTTGGATTCTCCCGTTTCCTGCATTCGCGCGAGAATCGCTTCGTGGATGTCTGGCGGAATTCTCACGCCCAGAAATGGATTTGGCATCGGATTATCTAGCTCACCGCCACGAAGGAGACATGAACAGTCTTGATTTGAAGGTTCCCCTCGATAATTTCGGGGGAGTCGGTCGGCGCGCGGCGCTCCCGTCAACTCACCTCGAGCGAGGCCGGACGCGATCACCGAGTGATAACTCTTGGGCGATCGGAGGATCGAGACCCGAGAGTTCGCGCTCGTCGTTTTTTGGTCTTTTTGAGGACAGTGTGGGCCTGGGTTGACACCACTGTTGCCATAAATCAGGTTGCCCGAACTTGCGTTTGGCAGAGTTCGAGCGAACTCGCGATTTAAAGGATTTTCGCTATTTTCAGCCCCTTTTTATTTTCCTATTACAACCGTTTCTCCTGTTTGGAGAACGATATCGGCGGATTTTCAACCTGAAGGCTGTCGCCATTCTAGCACTGAGAAGATCGATTCTACGATGAGACCTTAACGAGCTTGCAACGGACAGAGTATATATATCATTAATTGCTTTTTGTCAAGTTAAAAAACGTTGTTGATTTTCATTTGTAACGAAACCTGAGAGCAATTGCTCTCAGGTTTAAAAACGCGAAAATCAAACTCAGATATAATTTAAAGCATTACCCTGTAAGGATTTTGAAGGATACGGTCGGAACGAGACTTGACCGAACAACTTTACATAATATAACATTTTGAAAAAAATGTTATCAAAATCCGAACCCAATGTTGACTCATCTGCACGGGAATTCCAGCGTTCGCTTTGTCGAGGGCAGCGATCGCCGGCAGTGTTTCAAGAACGGAAGGAGTGAAGTTTTGAAACGAAACAAAGATAAAATCTTAGTTGTCGATGACGATGCTGCGATCCGTCAAATGCTCCAAGTGCGCTTGTCGATGGCAGGTTACGACGTGGCGACGGTCGGCGACGGTCGCTCGGCGCTCGAGTGCTTTGAGGACGAACGACCCGATCTCATCGTGTTAGACGTGATGCTCCCCGAACTCGATGGTTGTCAGGTCTGTCAACAACTACGGGAGCGATCGCAAGTTCCCATCATCATGCTTTCGGCTCTCTCGCAAATCAAAGACCGAATCGCCGGACTCGAAGCCGGAGCTGACGATTACCTGGTCAAACCCTTCAGTCCCAGAGAACTCGAAGCCCGTATCGCAACGATCCTACGGCGGTTGCGAGATGTGTCTCCCGCCCGCGAGACTCCCCCAGGTACCCTCGAAATCGGTTCTTTGCGGATCGACACCAATCGCCAACAGGTTTACAAAAACAGTCAACGCGTTTGGCTGACCTATACTGAATTCAAACTTCTCGAGCTGCTGTTCGAGCGTGCTGGAGAACCCGTCTCTCGCGCCGAGATTTTAGAAAAGTTGTGGGGGTATCCGCCAAATCGCCAATCGGACTTACGAGCGATCGACGTTTATGTGGCGCGATTGCGAGCCAAAATTGAAGACGATCCGAAAAATCCAGAACTCATTTTGACGATTCGTGGCTTTGGTTACGTCGCGCAACGGTTGACGCAGTATCGCGAACCCATTTCGTTTTAACGCGACTGCATTAGAGATGAGGTGACGAGGAGAGAAATCGATATCGTTCCATCATCAGGTCATCCCATCATCACATTAGCGACTCTCGCGATCGCTCGGCGATCGCAGTGCCACGAGAATCAAGCAAAACATCCCGATGTTAATCGAAACGTCGGCTAAGTTGAACACGGGAAAGTCAATCCAGCGAAAATCGAGAAAATCGATGACTTCTCCCCGAACGAAGCGATCGATCCCGTTTCCCACCGCACCGCCGAGAATACATCCGTACCCGAACTGCTCCCAAAAATTAATACGAGGTCCCCACAGAGCCAGGGCGATCAGCCCCAAGCTCACCAACAGCGACAGCCACTTCAACCATTCGCTCCCCGAAAACAAGCTGAACGCCGCCCCTGTGTTGGTGACGTAAGTAAAGTGGAAAACGCCGGGAACGATGGGAATCGATTGAAACAGCTCGAAGGTTTGGACGACCCAAATTTTCGCGAGTCGATCGGCGATCGTACTCACCACCGCCGCGATCCAAAACAAAGCGTTTTTATATCGTCGCTTGGACATTCAACAATTTTACCCAGTCGGGTAAGGAATTAAGACTCTTGGGAAAACCGCTCCTCACTGTATCAAACATTGGGGACGAGAGAAACGCCAGTACCACAATACAGTTGAAGTCAGCACGACCGACACCGATCGCGCCGGACTTCAACTATCTAGAAGGCGTCGTCAACACGCGGGATAGCGAACGTTCGATTCCGACTTTCGATAACGGATTGGACAAGACGCACGAGAAGACTCCTGTAGAATGACAACGAACCGTCAGAAGAAATGCCGGTATATCGTTTAAAAACGTCCGAAAATGTAGCTCGGAGCGCGCCCGGATTCGCCGCAGTTCGTAACGGAGGGACGAATCGATCGCGCAGACCAACGCTTTAGGTGACGACGTCCTCTTCGTCGAGCGGCTTGAGGAGTTCGACGGTGTCGCGACCGTCCCAATTTTTCAGGTAGACTTTAACTTGTTCCTCTTTCGCCGTCGGTAAAACTTTTCCCGTAAAATCGGGATGGATCGGTAGCTGTCGGTGTCCGCGATCGACTAAAACCGCCAGCGCGATCGCCTCGGGACGACCGTATTCTTGAACGGCGTTGAGGGCGGCGCGAATCGTGCGACCGGTGTAAATGACATCATCGACTAAGATGACGATTTTATCCGTTAGATCGAACGGAATATCCGTTTTTTCTGGCGTTCGCACGCCAATGCGATCGAGGTCGTCTCGGTAAAAGGTAATATCGAGAGCGCCGACAGGAACTGAAACGTTTTCCAGCGCTTCGATTTGGCTGGCTAACATTTGGGCTAGGGGGACACCTCGAGTATGAATCCCCAACAGGACTAATCGATCGGGCTGTCCTGACTTTTCGATGACTTGAGATGCAATGCGGGTCAGGGTTCGACGGATTTCTTCCTCAGAAAGAATTTCCACAATTTTCATAACACGACTGGCCAGTAATCGACATCGGCTAAACGACAAAACTCGTCTGTTCTCCCTGCGCCGCTTGCCAACTGCGAGCGTCGTGGTAGAGATCTTCTAAAGAGATACTGTAAAGTGCTTCTTTAAGCTTTCGGTGCAGTTGGTTCCACAAGACGAACGTGACCCAATCTTCAGCCCTCTCCGCGTCAGGAGTATGATGAGGTAAGGGATCGAGCGTTTCACCGACCGCTTCGAGAATTTGTCCGAGGGAAATTCGATCGGGGCTTCGAGCCAGTTGATATCCTCCTTGCGCGCCCCGTACAGATGTGACTAATCCCGCTTGACGTAAGGCAATGGATAGCTTTTCTAAATAAGGCGCAGGTAAACCTTGCCGTTCGGCGATCGCTTTAACAGAAGTCGGGCGATCGCGGGCGTTGGCACATAAATCTAAGAGAGCTTTGACGCTATAGTGGCCTCGGGTGGTTAACTTCATCGACCTCTCCTAATTTTTATCGGTTCCTCACTCTCCACTACCGGTTTGTTGGGAGTTTGGGGAAAGATTTCAAGCCGATTTGCATCTCAGCACCGACCTCGAGAGTCCCCCGACTCTCGAAACCTCTGAGATCGCCTCTCCCGATTCTATCGCCCCCAGGTAAAGATGGAGTTTCAATCGTCGAGGGATGTTGGAGGATTTGCCGTTGGCGATCCGATCTAAGTTTGCAAAATAAGTTGATACGAAATTAAGAATTTTATTTCAATGAAACTTCAGTTAAGATACAATAGTATCGACAGGTTGTCTATCGTTTTAGAGAGAAGTTAATGAGTAACCCGAGTAACGAACCGTTGACTGGTCAAGCTTTGCTAGAAAAAGTCAAAGAGCTGGGAAACCTCCCGAAAGAGGAAAAGGCTCGACAATGTGGCTATTACACCGTCACAAAAAATAACGTCGAACGAGTCAACATGATGAAGTTCCTCAACGCACTGATCGATGCAGAGGGGATTCAGCTCGACAGCAAACAACCCTCGAACGGACGGGGCGGACGGAGTGCCAGCTATCGCATCAGCGTGCAGTCGAACGGAAACTTACTGATCGGCGCGGCTTACACCAAACAAATGGGTCTTCAACCCGGCGACGAATTCGAGATCTCTTTAGGTCGCAAACACATCCATTTGAAACAAGTCGGCGCAGAAGAAGACGAAGAGTAAGGTCGGATCGCCAGCAACGCGATCGCCCGTAAAATTTCGGCTACCCCAACCCCCGTCTGTTGTCATAAATGCGGGTCAGCTTGCGTTTGAAATCGAGACCCCAGACGTTCGCCCGACTCGATCGCGCGTCAGAGTCGAAGACGGCGAACCTCGTTTCAAACGATCTGACCTTCTGACCTTGAGGGGGGCGACCGTTGACGAGAAGACAGTTGCGAACTTCAACTGCTAAGCTAAACGAATTGAGTCATCTCGTTCGACCTCGACGATTTCCATCTCGAGGTCGGCGGCGATCGCTCGGCTGCGAGATCGTACTGAAGGACAGGCGAACTTGCCAAAAAAGTCGCGATCGAGGTTAGGCTAGTGAAAGAAACGAGGTCGTCCTTCAACGGCAGTTTCCCGACTGCCAGCTCGAAACATTCCCCGTCAGGATGAAAAAGCCGAGCTGTTCGCTGGCGAGGACAGCCGACGCATCGACCCAGCAAGCCGACGGAGCGAGAGCGCCCTTTTCCGTCAGCGCGTTCGCAAAAATCCCAAACCCTAAATCCGACCTAACTTCCGAACCGCTATCGCCAATCGAAGCGAAAAACACCCATGTCTAGCATGCAAGACCAATTCACGGTTCATTTCTGGGGCGTTAGAGGTAGCATTGCCTGTCCTGGCTCCGAAACAGTTCGATACGGTGGAAATACACCTTGCGTTGAAATGCGCGTGGGGAGAAAGCGCCTCATCTTCGACGGAGGAACGGGACTACGGGTGCTAGGTCAGCACCTACTCTCGCAAATGCCCGTCGAAGCCTATATGTTCTTCACCCATTCCCATTGGGATCACATTCAAGGCTTTCCGTTCTTCGTTCCCGCCTTCGTCAAAGGAAACAAATTTCGGATTTACGGAGCAGTCGCACCCAACGGCGCCACGATCGAACAGCGACTCAACGACCAAATGCTCCACCCAAACTTCCCAGTTCCCTTGCAGATTATGGGAGCGCAGTTAGAATTTAACGACCTCGAAATCGGTCAGACGGTCTCCCTCGACTCCGTTACCGTCGAAACCGCCTTACTCAACCATCCCGGCGAAGCCGTCGGCTATCGCGTCAACTGGAACGGCCACGCCGTCGCCTACATTACCGATACCGAACACTACCGAGACCGCCTCGATCCCAACGTCCTCAATCTAGCTCGCAACGCCGACGCGATTATTTACGACGCCACCTACACCGATGAAGAGTACCATTCTCCCACCACGAGTAAAAAAGGTTGGGGACATTCGACGTGGCAAGAAGCCGTAAAAGTCGCCAAAGCCGCCAAGGTCAAACAACTCGTCATTTTTCATCACGACCCTCTTCACAACGACGACTTTCTCGACAACGTCGGTAAACAAGTCAAAGCAGCTTTTCCGAACAGCGTGATGGCTCGCGAGGGGATGACGCTACAAATTGCCTCGCCCCTGGCTGTATTGATGCCCGATTCCTCAGAAGATGCTAAAGTTTCAGTCTAGAGGCCGCACGCACGTCGTGGGTTCGAGATTGCAAGCCTTATTTATCCCATCAAGCCTGTGTGGGTGACTTCTTCTTTAACCACAGTTTTAAAACCAGCAAAAGTCGCACTCGGAAATTTCGACGGCGTCCACCTCGGACACCAGCAAGTGATTCGGGAAGTCCTGCACGACACCACACCAGATGCAGACGTCTCGCTCCGCGATCCGAGTGGCGCGAACCTCGATCGCCCTCGTTCCGTCGACCTCAACTCGAAGGACTCGAAGGTGCGGGGTGGAGGTCGGACTTACACCACAGTCGTAACCTTTAACCCCCATCCCCAGGAGTTTTTCAGCGGTCGCAAGCGGTTGTTACTGACACCCGTACGGGAAAAAGTCGACTATCTCAAAACCCTCGGCGTCGATCAGGTGGTCTTACTTCCGTTCGATCGCGAATTAGTGAATTTGACCCCCGAAGCCTTCGTCGAAAAAATTTTGGTGCGCCATCTCGAGGCGAAGCACGTCAGCGTCGGCGAAAACTTCCGATTCGGACGAAACCGTTCCGGTAGCGTCGTCGATTTGCAAGACTTGGCCGCCGCCTACGGAATTCGGACTAGCATCGTCGGTCTTCGCTGTTTAGAAGACGATCGCATTAGCAGTTCCATCGTGCGTCATGCCTTAGAACTGGGCAATCTCGCCCAAGCGAACCGACTGTTAGGACGACCCTACCGCCTCATCGGAACGGTGGTGAAAGGTCAACAACTCGGGCGTCAGTTGGGTTTCCCCACCGCCAACTTACAACTGCCTCCCGATAAGTTTTTACCCCGTTGGGGCGTTTACAGTACTTGGGTCGAAATCGACAACTGCGAGACGGTCGTTCCCGGCGTCGCGAACTTCGGCTGTCGTCCCACAGTAGCCGGCGATCGCCCCACCGTCGAAGTTCACCTGCTCGACTGGCAGGGAGATTTATACGATCGCACCGTGACGTTACATTTAACGGGTTTCTTGCGTCCCGAACATAAATTCGACTCGATCGACAGCTTGAAAACCCAAATTCAACAGGACTGTGAATCCGCTCGCGAACAACTCGCACAGACGACGTTCGCCGCAGACCGCGATCGACGAACCCCAAGCAGTGAGTACAGTTGACTGTTTCGCGCCAGTCACCTTCTCACCGTCCGTTATCCCGATAAGCCCCAGTAACAGATGCAAACTGCCCCAAAATCCGACCCGAAATGGCTTCTGTGGCTCGACAACCTGGCGATCGCCGCTTGGGGAGTTCTGATCCTGAAATACTGGCTGAACGGGAAACTGCGGATTCTCATCCACCCCGCCTATACCTGGCTGTGTGTCGCCGCCGCGATCGGCTTTCTCCTCGTCGCCACCTGGAAAAGCCTGCAACTGTGGAAACGTCGTCGCCTTCCGATCGTTCCCCAACAACACATCAGCCTGTTTCCCCCCGGTTGGAGTTCCGCCTTACTCCTACTCGCCGCTTTCGCGGGATTGGTCATAACGCCCCGTCCCTTTACCAGCCAAGTCGCCCTCGAACGCGGCGTTACCGATGCCTTAGCCATTACTCGCGTCGAACCCCAGAGTTTCCGAGCCAACCTCAATCCAGAAGATCGATCGATTATCGACTGGACGCGTACCCTGAGCGTGTACCCCGAACCCGACGCCTACGCCGGAGACCCCGTCGATGTCGTGGGTTTCGTCATTCACGCCCCCGACCTCCCCGAAAATTACTTTATCGTGGCGCGATTCACCATCACCTGTTGCGCGGCCGATGCCTATCCCGTCGGTTTACCGGTCAAACTGACGGACGAACGCCAAGCCTACCCTCCCGATACTTGGGTGCGCGTGCGCGGCAAAATCCTCTCAGCAGTCTTACAAGACCGACGACAGGTGGCAATTTTAGCCGAGGCGATCGAATCCGTTCCCGAACCCGAAAATCCCTACAGTTATTGACGAGGAGATAAGGAGATAAGGAGACACTGCGATCTGTTCGCTGTCTTCACTGGTGACTGGTGACTGGCGACTGGTGACTGGTTCGAGTCCCAAACAACGACGCGGTTTCAGGTAGAATAACTTGGATCGACTAAAATCAATAACCCTGTTCACAGCCCGTTGCAATGGCAGAAACCTTATTTTTCAACGCTTTAAGAGAAGCCATCGACGAAGAAATGGCGCGAGACGAGACCGTCTTCGTCCTCGGAGAGGATGTCGGTCACTACGGCGGTTCCTACAAAGTTACCAAAGACCTCTATCAAAAATACGGCGAACTGCGCCTGCTCGATACGCCCATCGCCGAAAACAGTTTCACGGGGATGGCCGTAGGTGCGGCGATTACAGGGTTGCGACCCATCATCGAAGGCATGAACATGGGGTTTCTGCTCCTGGCCTTCAACCAAATCGCCAATAATGCCGGGATGTTGCGCTACACCTCCGGCGGAAACTTCAAAATTCCTATGGTGATTCGCGGTCCGGGTGGTGTCGGACGCCAACTCGGTGCCGAACACTCCCAACGGCTCGAAGCGTACTTTCAAGCCGTTCCGGGGTTGAAAATCGTCGCTTGTTCGACCCCATACAACGCGAAAGGTTTGCTCAAAGCCGCTATTCGTGACAACAACCCAGTGTTGTTCTTCGAACACGTGCTGCTCTACAACCTCAAAGAAAACTTACCCGAGGGCGAATACGTCGTTCCCCTCGATAAAGCCGAAGTGGTGCGAGACGGAAAAGACGTGACGATTTTGACCTACTCGCGGATGCGCCACCACTGCACGCAAGCGGCAAAAACCTTAGAAAAAGAGGGGTTCGATCCCGAAATTATCGACTTGATTTCCCTCAAGCCCTACGACCTCGAAACCATCGGAAATTCGATTCGCAAAACTCACCGCGTTATCGTCGTCGAAGAATGTATGAAAACTGGCGGTGTCGGAGCCGAACTGATCGCCACCATTAACGACCATTTCTTCGACGAACTCGACGCCCCCGTGATTCGTTTGTCTTCACAAGACATTCCGACGCCCTATAACGGAATGCTCGAACGGCTGACGATCGTGCAACCGCATCAAATCGTCGAAGCGGTTCAGAACATGGTGGCGTTAAAAGTGTAGCCGTCTCGTTTCTGATACTCTCAAAGCAGGTTCCCCTCCCAGTCGTCGTTATGCGAAAACAGCAGTCTCTACTCGTTCTCATCGCCGTCTTGCTCTTAGCTGCGATCGTGGTTTTGGTTCAAGTCCCGATTCGCTTGGGATTAGACCTCGAAGGTGGGTCGCAACTTACCATTCAGGTGCAACCGACTGAAGAAATCCAGACGATTACCTCCCGCGAGATGGAGGCGGTACTGACCGTGATTCGCAACCGCGTCGACGGACTGGGGGTGAGCGAACCTCAAGTTCAAACGGTGGGAGAAGACCGAATTTCAGTGCAGCTTCCCGGCGTCAACAATCCCGAACAAGCCGAACGGGTGCTGGGAGGAACGGCGCAACTGGAGTTTCGAGAGGAAACGAAAAATCCCGAAGTTCGGGCGCAGTTGAGAGTCCGACAGGAAGAGTTACTCGAACTGTTGCAGAAGCAAGAACAGCTCGAACTCGAGGGAACTTCCGAACAGCAGCGGGAAATTCGCCAGGCGATCGCTGCCAAAGAAGAGCAAATTCGGGAACTCAACGCTCGTCTGTACGAAAAGGTGGGTTTGACCGGTAAAAACCTCGAAGACGCCAACGTGGCCTCGACTCCACTCGAAGGAATTTGGAGCGTCACCATCGATTTCGATCGCGAAGGGGGCGACAAGTTTGCCGAACTGACGAAACGGATTGCGGGAACCGGTCGGCGGTTGGGGATTTTTCTCGACGGCGAACTGATTAGCGACCCCGGTGTCGGGGCTGAATACGCCGAAACCGGGATTACGGGAGGTGGCGCTCGCATCGACGGACAGTTTACTCTAGAGCGAGCGAACACGCTGGCGACTCAACTGCGGGCTGGGGCGTTACCCGTTCCCATCGAAATCGTCGAAAACCGAACGGTCGGAGCGACCCTCGGCCGAGACAGCATCCGCAGCAGCATCTACGCCGGTCTCGGAGGCTTGGTGTTGGTGTTAGGGTTTATGGTGGTCTACTATCGCCTACCCGGTATCATTGCCGACGTGTCTCTGGCCATTTATGCTGTATTGACGCTTTCCTGTTATGCGTTGCTGGGCGTCACGCTGACCTTACCGGGAATTGCTGGATTTATTCTCAGTATCGGTATGGCGGTCGATGCGAACGTCTTGATTTTCGAGCGCACGCGGGAAGAACTGCGATCGGGCAAGACCTTGTATCGATCGGTCGAGTCGGGATTTTACCGGGCGTTTTCCAGTATTTTGGATAGTAACGTGACGACGCTGATCGCGTGTTTGGCGCTGTTCTGGTTCGGCGCGGGATTGGTCAAAGGCTTTGCTGTCACTTTAGCCATTGGTGTCGGCGTCAGTATGTTTACTGCGATTACCTGTAGCCGAACGCTGCTGTTTTACGTGTTGACTCTGCCCGACCTCAAAAAACCGGAACTGTTCTGTCCGAATTTGGCGAACAACTAATTTCAACCCAACCCCCCCGTTTATCTTAAAGTGAAGGGTTTTCGGGACAGCGTTTCGAGTCAACCCGAAAACCGACCCAGTTAGATTTTCAAGTTTTGGGGAACCCCCGCCCCGTTCCCCGTTCCCTGTTCCCCGTTCCCCATCCCAAACTGATGAAACTGAGCGTTACCCAACAACGAAATTTTTGGTGGTCGCTGTCGATCGCACTGGCGGCGATCGGAACGATCGCGATGGCTATATCGTTCGGCCAGTTTGGGGCCCCGATTCCCCTCGGCTTAGATTTTGCCGGAGGTACGCGCTTGCAGTTGGAACGGGACTGTTCGATTCCCGATAACTGCGCCGCGCCCATCGATGTCTCAGTGGCGCGAGAGGTGATGACATCCCAGGGCTTGGGGAATAACGTACAGGTCATCGGTGAAAATCAACAGGGATTGTTGGTGCGGACGGGAGATTTGGGGGTCGAGCAGCGATCGCGCTTGCAAGACGCGTTAGAAACGGAAATCGGCCAGTTCGATCCCGAGAAACTGCAAATCGATACGGTCGGCCCCACCATCGGACGGCGGTTGCTGCGGGCGGGGTTGGCGTCGCTGGTGGCGGCCAGCGTGGGTATCGTCTTGTATTTGAGTCTTCGTTTCCAATTCGATTATGCCGTTTTTGCCATCGTTGCCCTGTTGCACGACGTTTGGATTACCGTCGGACTGTTTTCGCTGCTTGGACTCGTCTCGAGTTTCGAGGCGGATAGTTTGTTCGTGGTCGCGCTCTTGACAATTATCGGATTTTCTGTTAACGATACCGTGGTCATCTACGATCGCGTCCGCGAAATCCTCAAACTCAAACCTGAGTGGGAGATTAACGAGGTCGTAGACGAAGCGGTCAACCAAACCTTGACGCGATCGATCAACACCACAGCCACGACGTTGTTGCCCCTGGTGGCAATTTTTATCTTCGGCGGCGAAACGCTGAAGTATTTTGCCCTGGCGCTCTCGATCGGGTTTGCGCTGGGGGCATATTCGAGTATTTTCATCGCGAGTGCGGCGCTGGCCTTGTGGCGATCGTCTCGTCCCCAACCGGTCGAAGCCGTTACCGTTTCCGAGACGCCGACCTCAAAGGAAGAGCGATCGTAATCGCTCGCTGACAAACTTTCCAGGTAGCATCCCGTTCGTCCCGACGACGACTTCATGCACGACGACCCCACCCTCCCGAACTTCAAGCGGCAACTCCAACGGCTGCATCGCCTGACCGTCGTTGCCCGTTGGATCGTGGTCGGTTTACTGTGGTCGAGCGTCGGGATCTGGAGTCTGTGGCGGTTGCGCCACGAGATCGCGTTGTGGGTCGAGTATTTTACTTGGGTCGCCGTGTGGTATGGATTTCGCCATCGTATTTGGGCGGCGATCGGGTTAGGGCTATGTACGGGAAACACCCTGGCTGTCCTCCTGTGGCAAAGCCGCAACCTTCTGTGGGGATTGCCGGAGATCGAACGCCGACGCTTAGAACGTCAACTGTACCGCATTCATCGTACCGGGCCGTCCCATCCCCTGTGGAAATGGGTCGTTTCTCCAACATCGGAAAGCCTCTCTAAAGGAGAGTAGACCCTCGCTTTACCGCCGTCTCGAACCAGAAACCTCTACAATGAACAAATAAACGTTGTATCCTAACTGGCAACTCCCCTTTATAGCGGTCTTTGTCGGATGTGAAATGCAACGGATTCTCGGGATTTCCCCCTAGTAACTTTTACGGGCGATCGCGCCAGAGAACGGCGTGGCGTCCTCGTCGATCGCTGTCCCTAACCTTCCGTCAGATGTCGCTTGCATCGCACTGGGCGTTTTCGCTCGGCAGTCGCGGCAGTGGGCGATCGCACTGAAGCTCCCTAGCTCCCTCGCTGTCGTAGAGATGAGTGGCGATCTCGGCTGACGAGATTTTGTGCGTTCGGGATGGTTCCAGCCTTTGAAGCTTTTGCCTATGTTCGGCCCGACTTCCTTTCGTCGTATTTTGCTATCGCGCATCTTGCTGCTCAGCGTTCCGGTGTTGGCGATCGGACAGTACGTGACTTATCGCAAAGCTCGTTCTAGCTTACTCGAAACCGCCCGCCAAAACTTGACCGAAAGCGCCGTTCGTAAGAGCAATAGTATTTACGAGAGCGTCAACGCTTTAAAGGTCAGCGTCAGTGCAGCCAGCGAAGCCGCTGCTATTAAATCGGGATCTCCGAGCGAAGCACAAGCATTTTTAGATCGTTTTGTCAAGTCTCTTCCTCCGACCGTGCGCTGCGTTGAAGTGGCGGACTTGCAGGCCGAACGTCCCATCGCCAGTACTTGCGATCGCCCGATCTTCGAGGCGTCCGCTTCGGACTATTGGGCGTCTCGAGTGACGGCGTCACCGTTTCATAACAATGCCATTTACGTGAGCGCCCGCGTTCCCGACCCGATCGCAGCCGATATCGACGACGAGACCGACAATCCCCGAGGCGAAACCTATCTCAACTTTAGCGCTCCCGTTTACGTGCGAGCCGACGACGGAACGGACGCGCTCCGTTATGCTCTGACCTTGCGATCGATCTTGTATCAACCCAACGAACCGGAAAACCGGCCCGGGTCGCTCACCGGTTCGACCGTGGCGATCGATTCTAACGGTATCTTCTTGGAACATCCCATTCCGTCCCAGGTGGGCTTGAGCGTGGACGCCACGGCCAACAGCCAACGTCTGCGCGACCTCATCGGAAGCGCCCTCGCTGGAAATCAGAACTTCCTGCATCTCTTTGCCTTTGAATCCGATACCGTAGAACTGTTGGCAGGTTATACCGCCATGCCGTCTCCCTTGACGACGGGAAAAGAAGGCGATCGCTGGGTAATCCTGGCCGTCACGGATCTCGACGACGCGCTCGCCGGACTCGAACCCATTCGTCAAGTCATGTTCAATCTCGTCTTGGGCTTACTGGCTGCCAACCTCATCGCGACGTTGTATCTAGCCCGAGATTTAGCCCGTCCGGTCGAACAGCTCGGCGAATACGCCCGAAACGTCGAATGTAACACCGCCTCCGAACCGATTCCCGAGAGTTTTTTCATTCACGAATTCAACCAACTGGCCACCGCCCTCAACCGCACCATCGAACGGTTGAAATCTTGGGCGCAAGAACTCGAAGCGGCTTGGAAAGAAGCCAAAACTGCCAACCAGCTCAAAAGCGAATTTCTCACGACAATTTCTCACGAACTGCGAACGCCCCTCAACGGCATTATCGGCAGCGTTCGTCTCGTGCGGGACGGCTTTTGCGATAATAAAGACGAAGAACGAGACTTTCTACAGCGAGCAGACGACGCTGCCGTTCACCTGCTCGGGATTATCAACGATATTTTGGATATTTCTAAAATCGAGGCGGGAACGCTGACAGTAGCCGTCGAAACAGTCGATTTGCACGAGATCCTCCAAGAAGCCATCGATTTATATGCGGCAGCGATCCGAGAAAAAGGGTTAGAGTTAAATTTGTGTGGGAGATCGGACGACGAGCGATCGCTGTGGGTTCGGGCCGATGCGGGCAAGCTCAAACAAGTCTGCCTCAACGCTTTAAGTAACGCCGTTAAGTTTACAGACACTGGCAAAATTTCAATTTCAACCCGCATCGAACTCGACGAACCCGAGTCGGAAAATGCCGTAGACCGACGAGCTGTCGTCGAAATCAGCGATACGGGTATCGGTGTCGAGCCAGCAGATTTCGACAAACTGTTCGAGCCTTTCGTTACGATTGACGGGTCGCGAACGCGGCGATTTGGTGGAACGGGCTTGGGATTGGCAATTTCTCGAAACTTGATGGAGATGATGCGCGGCTCGATTTCCCTGTACAGTGAAGGGGTCGGACGGGGAGCGACCGTGACGTTAACGATTCCATTAGCCCAGCGCGCCCCTTCGAGTTCTACGGCAGACGTCGGCGATCGCGCCAACTGTTAGCGACGCTGCCACAACAAACACAGGATTAAGAACAGCAGTTGCACGGCGGTCGGCGCCAAGCACAACGCGACGACGAAACAGACGATGGCGATCGCGCCTGCGAGAACGGATTCAATTTCTTCGTCAGCCCCGGCACAGAGAATTGCAGCGATCGAGCCGAGAGCTAAGGGAACGACAGATGCAGAGAACATGGACAGGTCACCTCGGGAGTTATCGACCGCATCGCGCGACGGTCGAGGGAATTCTTACGACGCTTTTATTCAACTGGACTTTGTGGCGTGCGATCGCCCCGAAGGTTCCACAACCCGATCTGTCACGGAAGACGACAGACAGTTGGGCGATCGGTCGGGCGATCGTCGTCCAGTGCTGCATCCCCACAAGGCGACTTTATAATATAGCCTGTGAGGTTCTGTCTTCTCACCGAGCGTGGTTTCGCGTATGAAAGCCCTGCAAACTCTGACACAGCAGCTCGGCCGCCAATGGCATCGGTGGCGCGAAAATGCGACGCACCGCCGCGAAAGCGGTGCGGCCGGTTCCCCTGCGGTCGTGGCGTCGTCGAACAGACGGCACCGCCCAGAACTCGGGGTAAAATCCTCCCGGAAGCGGACGACTTCCAGTCCCGTGTCGATCGCCGTCGCTGTGTTCTGTCTGACGGGAACGCTGGGTCAGCGCTTCTACAATCAACCGGAACTCGGGGTGGGAAGTCAGGCGTCGAAAACGATTGTCGCCCCCGAATCGGCGAAGGTCAGAGACACTCAAAGTACCGAGGAAAACCGCCGCAACGCCCGCGTCGGAGCAACGCCCGTTCTCGTGGGAGATCCGGTCGTCAACACCCGCGTCCTCAACACCATCGAAGGCTATTTGGAACAGGGAAACGCCCTACGGGATCTCGTTGGCGAATTTCCTTACGTGGCGACGGGCATTCTGTCGACTGACATTCAACGGTACTTGCGAGAATGTTCGGTGTGGGAATGGCAAGCGATTCAATGGGCGATCGAACCGCCCGAAAATTCTGAAGTCTCGAGTCCTTTCGATCGCCCCTCCGAAGATAGCGGCGATCGCCTCGAGAACGCCGACGACGAGTTATTGCAAGCCACTCGCCTCGGCGCTCTCAACGGCGTGTCTCAAGGATTGTCGAACTTGCTCCAAACGCCCAACAGCCTGACCCGTCAAGCGACACAGCAACTTCGCGCTTATCGAGATCGCGCCTCAGACGAAGAGTTCGACAAACTCGTTCGTCAAATCGAGACCGTTCGACAACGGTACACCATCGCGATCGCCAGTTTGTCGGAGGTTCCCTATGTCGACTCGCAATTGATTTATACCAGCACCCTGTTCGACTTGTCCGACGCCCAATGGCAGCAAACGCAAAAAAACGTCTTACAGGTGGCCAAGCAGATGTTAGCCCAAGGTATCTCGCAAGGGGTACTGCCCGAATCGATCGAAGCTTCCGTGTCCATGCAGCTGTCGGCCCTGCAACCGAACGCCCGCAGCAACGCCTTCGCGACGGTACTGCTAACGAGCGCCTTGGAACCCAACTTAACGGTGGATAAGGAGAAAACCCGCGAACGCGCCGAACAAGCGGCCGCCGCCCAGGATGTGGTTTTTGTGAGCGTCGATCGCGGCGATATCATCGTTGAAGCCGGGGACACCATCACGCCGTCTCAATTCGCGCTCCTCGATCACTTTAACCTCGTACGGCGCGACCCCGTCAACGGGTTGGGCTGGATTGCCTTCGGAGGGGTCGTCTGGGTGGGAACGTCTCTGTATTGCGCGATCGAAAAACGAGTCCATCCGAAAATTCGCCAGCGCGATCGCCTGTTAGTGTTGATACTGAGCCTGAGCGCTCCGATTCTCGTGATGTTTGGCGTTCCGACGACGAGTCTTCCCGCGATCGGCTTAGCTGTGGGCAGCTTTTACGGATCGTTAATGGGCGTAACCGTCGTTTCGATCCTCGGTATCCTCATGCCCTTGGGGTTAGAAATCGAGTTCGGCTATCTGATCGCTGGCGTCGTCAGTGGTGCATTGGGGGGCATCGTCGCCGGACGCTTGCGATCGCGCGAAGAACTCGCCCTGTTAGGTGTGGGTGTCGGGGTATCCCAGGCGATCGCCTATCTCCTCGTCACCGCGACCGAACTGCTCCTCTACGGCACTCTCGGGCCGGTGTGGTCGCTTCCCCTGAAAGGAGCGCTCTTACAAGGTCTGTGGGGCGTTGCCTGGAGTATCGTTGTTTTAGGCGTCAGTCCCTATCTCGAACATCTGTTCGACCTGGTCACGCCGGTTCGTCTCTCAGAACTGTCGAACCCCAACCGTCCGCTGCTCAAACGCTTGGCAGCCGAAGCTCCCGGAACGTTCCAACATACGTTGTTCGTGGCCACTTTGGCCGAGTCGGCGGCGAAGGCGTTGGGCTGTAATGTGGAGTTGGTGCGGGCGGGAACGCTCTATCACGATATCGGGAAAATGCACGATCCGTTGAGTTTTGTGGAAAACCAAATGGGCGGCCCGAACAAACACGATCGCATTAACGATCCGTGGAAAAGTGCCTCGATTATTAAAAAGCACGTGAGCGAAGGGTTGGTGATGGCGAGAAAAAGTCGCCTTCCTAAAGCGATTCAGGCGTTTATTCCCGAACACCAAGGGACGATGCTCATCGCTTATTTTTTCTATCAAGCCAAACATCGCAGCGATCGCGACGTTTGCGAACCGGATTTCCGCTATGAGGGGCCGATTCCCCAATCTCGAGAAACGGGAATTGTCATGTTAGCGGACTCTTGCGAAGCAGCACTGCGGTCGTTGAAAGATGCCACTCCAGATGAAGCCTTTTCGATGGTGAACAAAATTCTTCGGGCGCGATGGCAGGACAATCAACTCGTGGATTCGGGATTGACGCGATCGGATATGAGCAAAATTGCCGAGATTTTCGTCCAGGTTTGGCAACAGTTCAATCACAAGCGCATTGCATATCCGAAAGCGGTTTTATCAAATAAATGATGGTGGGATTCACCACAGAGACACAGAGAGGTTTAGTCTTTTTTGATGAAACTCGCTCAGATTTTGTTCACCACAGAGACACAGAGGACACAGAGAGGTTTAGTCTTTTTTGATGAGACTCGCTCGGATTTTGTTCACCACAGAGACACAGAGGACACAGAGGGATTTAGTAGCCGTTTATCAGACGTTTTATGCCTTTTTTTAGGACTGGGACGTTAAAGTTGATGAGGAGTCCGAGTCGTAGATTGCGAAGTTTGAGATAGGTTAAAAGCTGCGCTTCGTGAATGGGAAGAAGGGTTTCGACGGACTTTAGTTCTACGATAACTTGTTTTTCGACAAGCAAATCCAAACGGTATCCACACTCTAAATGCAGTCCCTTGTAAATCACAGGTTGTTCGACTTGACGCTCGACCTGTACGCCTTTCTGCTCTAATTCACGAGCCAAGCACGCCTCATAAGTCGATTCTAACAAACCCGGTCCTAACTCTCGATGTACTTCAATTGCCGCTCCAATCACCTGTCCCGAAATATTACTAATCTCTCCCATTTTTCCATATCTCTGTAGCGTCTAAAGTATCACAAAACTATAATCGCGAACCCCAAGCCCTCTCTGTGTCCTCTGTGTCTCTGTGGTGAAGTCCTCTGTGTCTCTGTGGTGAATCCCACCCAACTTATAATCGCGAACCCCAAGCCCTCTCTGTGTCCTCTGTGTCTCTGTGGTGAATCCCACCCAACTTATAATCGCGAACCCCAAGCCCTCTCTGTGTCCTCTGTGTCTCTGTGGTGAAGACAAAAAAAATCGGAGTGGAACTTATCCCACTCCGATCGCTTTTCAACCTTCAACCTACTCGGTTGCTACGAGCATTTCTTCAGAACGCTCTTTCAAATTAATCGTCACCTTCCCTTCATCGTCCACATCCACCAAGGCGGTATCTCCGTCTTGAACGCGTCCCGAGAGAATCTCTTCGGCGAGGCTGTCTTCGAGGAGGCGCATAATCGCCCGACGTAACGGACGCGCCCCGTAACTGGGGTTGTATCCTTCCTCGACCAAACGATCTTTAAACTTCTCGGTGACTTCGAGCTTGATACCCTGTTCCGTCAAGCGGCCGAACACTTCCTCGAGTAAGATATCGCCGATTTCCTTAACTTCGTCTTTCGTGAGTTGACGGAAGACGATAATCTCATCGAGACGGTTGAGGAACTCGGGACGGAAGTACTGTTTGAGTTCTTCGTTGACCAAGTTGCGAATGCGGTTGTACTGGGCTTCGGTTTGGTCGTCGGCGAACTCGAATCCGAGACTTCCGCCACCTTTTTCGATGACCTTAGACCCGATGTTCGAGGTGAGGATGAGCAGGGTGTTTTTGAAGTCTACCGTGCGTCCTTTGGCATCGGTGAGGCGACCGTCTTCAAGGATTTGCAGCAGCATATTGAAGACGTCGGGGTGGGCTTTTTCGATTTCGTCGAACAGCACCACGGTATAAGGACGGCGACGCACCGCTTCGGTGAGTTGTCCGCCTTCGTTGTATCCGACGTATCCCGGCGGCGAACCGATGAGTTTGGAAACGGTGTGACGTTCCATGTACTCGGACATATCCAGGCGAATCATGGCTTCTTCAGATCCGAAGAAGTAGGTCGCCAGGGCTTTGGTGAGTTCGGTTTTACCGACCCCCGTGGGACCGGAGAAGATGAAGCTGGCGATGGGGCGGTTGGGGTTCTTCAAGCCAACGCGAGCGCGGCGGATGGCGCGGGAGACGGCGCGAACGGCTTCGTCTTGTCCGATGAGGCGCTGGTGCAGGGTGTCTTCCATGTGCAGCAGCTTCTCGGATTCGGATTCGGTGAGTTTGTTCACCGGAACTCCCGTCCAACTGGCGACGATGTGGGCGATGTCCTCTTCGTTGACGACGGGAGAGTCTTCGCTGTTGCTGGTGTCGCCTTTTTTGCTTTGGGCGATCGCTTTGATTTCAGCTTTGATTTCCATTTCGCGATCGCGTAGCACCCCAGCGCGATCGAAATCTTGCGATCGCACGGCGTCGTCTTTCTCCTTCAGGACGTTCCGCAGTTCTTTATCGAGTTCTTTGGCTGCCGGAGGCAGTTGCGATTCCAGCAAACGCACGCGAGAGCCAGCTTCGTCGATGAGGTCGATGGCTTTGTCGGGCAGGTAGCGATCGCTAATATAGCGATCGGAGAGTTTCGCCGCCGCATCGAGGGCTTCGTCGGAAATTTTCAGCTTGTGGTGTTGTTCGTAGCGCTCCCGCAGTCCGAAGAGGATCTGAATCGTTTCCTCCACGCTGGGTTCGCCCACCATTACCGGTTGGAAGCGACGTTCGAGAGCGGCGTCTCGTTCGATGTGCTTGCGGTATTCGTCGAGAGTCGTCGCCCCGATGCACTGCAACTCGCCCCGTGCCAACGCCGGTTTGAGGATGTTCGCCGCATCGATCGCACCTTCGGCGGCCCCTGCTCCGATGAGGGTGTGAACCTCGTCGATGACCAAAATCACGTTGGACGCCTGACGGATTTCGTCCATGATTTTCTTGAGGCGTTCCTCGAATTCGCCGCGATATTTCGTCCCTGCCACCAACAAGCCGATATCGAGGGTAACGACCCGTTTGTCTTCTAAAATGTCGGGAATGTCGCCGTTGGCGATGCGTTGCGCCAGACCTTCGGCGATGGCCGTTTTACCCACCCCCGGTTCGCCGATCAACACCGGGTTGTTTTTAGTCCGGCGTCCGAGAATTTGAATGACCCGCTCGATTTCCGTTTGGCGTCCCACCACCGGATCGAGTTTGCCTTCAACCGCCATTTGGGTGAGGTTGGAGCCAAATTCGTCGAGGGTCGGCGTTTTGGTGCGTCCGCCACCGGGGCCGGCGGCCACCTCTGCCGTTTCGCCCAACATCCGAATCACTTGCGTTCGGACTTTCGAGAGATCGACGCCGAGATTTTCCAACACGCGGGCGGCCACGCCTTCCCCTTCGCGAATCAAGCCTAACAACAGGTGTTCCGTGCCGATATAATTGTGTCCCAGTTGGCGAGCTTCTTCGAGGGACAGTTCCAAGACGCGCTTGGCTCGGGGGGTGAAGGGAATTTCCACGGCTACGAATCCAGAGCCGCGACCGATAATTTTTTCGACTTCGATGCGCGCGTCTTTGAGGTTGACCCCCATCGATTTGAGAACTTTGGCCGCGACGCCGGTGCCTTCACCGATCAAACCCAGGAGAATTTGCTCCGTGCCGACGAAGTTATGTCCCAAGCGGCGAGCTTCCTCCTGGGCGAGCATAATTACTTTGATGGCTTTTTCTGTAAATCGTTCAAACATGGCGTACTTCCGATACCGAACAGTGTTGAAGGCGGGTTCCCAGGCAAAGGGGGAAAACGTCTCGGACGCTCCCCGGACAGGGGAATTTCGGGGGGCGGGGGATTCTCGCGCTCCTGGCACTCTGTCGCACTCGTTCGGTGCTTGGGAAGTGCTTCGACCTTCTGACCGACCGCGCTCGGGAGATGGGGAACTTCCCCGCGCCTTTCGTTTCAGAACGGGAATAAAACCCTTGACTGAAACGATCCCAGACTGGCTTCTCGTAGGTTGATTTTAGCAAAAACAATCCTGTTAGCGGTTTCTAAAGGGACTTAACGTCAAAAGTGGAGTTGAGAATCACATCGACCCGTCGCGTTTCGTAGGCAAGCTCGAGCCGCGTAGAGTCACGGCGGCGATCGCTTTTGTTTTGTAGGAATTAGCATAGCAAACCTCGCTTGGGTCTTGCTACGGCGGCGAGTCTCGCAGTACGCGATCGCCCTTCTCGTCGTAAAAATCTCGAGATTTAACAAGTTTTTAAGATTTTCCAACCTTGGCGATCGAGGCGATGTAGAAGTTGACGATCCCAATCTTCTAATTTTTGTAAAAAACCGGCATTTTGTATCCCACTTAACCACAAAATCGACGCATCCTCTCCATTGGGATAATATGCCTGTCGTCGTCCCGCTTCTCGAAAGCCAAATTGTTCGTAGAGCGATCGTGCAGCGTGATTAGCAGTACTAACTTCTAAGGTAGCTCGCTCTAAACCCCGCTGTCGGGCCGATCGCAACAGCGCCTGCAACAACAACCGCCCCAACCCGTGCCGTCGGTATGGAGGCAAAACGGCCAAAAGGGTGAGGTGGGCTTCGTCGAGAATCGCCCAAAGACAGCCCAAACCCACGAGAGAAACTCCGTTCTCGTCCGTGGCGAACAGACCCGGCAAGTCGCTGTTGGGACTTTCGAGTTCCCGTCGATATCCCGCTTCCGTCCACAGTCGGCCGAAACAGGTGCGATCGAGTTCGACAATAGAGGGCAAGTCCTCGACGGACAGCGGTTTGAGATGAAGATGGGTCACGGGAAGAATCGATCGAAAGCGTTCGGAATCAGCAGCCCTAGATTGTACACTAGAGATTTAGTAGATGTAAGTTCGAGTTACTGGACTTCGGCTCGACCTTCCTCGAACGTCTCCTTGAAAACGGTTTGAAACCTGTCGGCGCGGTTGCCGTGCAGGTAGCCCGCCGAAGATGTTGCTCGACTCGCGATCGCGTATTTATCTCAAATCATGGTATCGACTCCTCCTGTTGAATCCCCGACGTCTGGTTTGTCCTACCTGCCCTCAAACGAGGGTTCTACCGACACCCGTTCCCCCAATCAGGAACTGTTTCCTCTCACCGCCAGAGTCAACGACAACGACACCTTAGAAATCGGCGGTTGCGACGTCACCACCCTAACTCGCCGCTTCGGAACCCCCCTCTACATCCTCGACGAAGCCACGCTGCGAGAAGCCTGTCGCCAGTATCGCGACGCCTTTCAACGCTATTACGACGGCGACAGTCTCGTGTTGTTTGCCTCGAAAGCCTGGAGTTGTCTGGCTGTCTGTGCCATCGTCGCCAGTGAAGGGTTGGGAACTGACGTCGTCAGCGGCGGCGAACTGTACACGGCGCTAAAAGCTGGGGTATCGCCCGATCGCATTTACCTCCACGGCAACAACAAATCCCGCCGGGAACTGCAACGGGCGATCGAGGCCGGTATCACTATCGTCGCCGACAACTGGAACGATTTAAACATTCTGGTATCGCTGAGCGAACATCGTCCGACCCCCGTACGGTTGATGTTGCGGTTGACTCCCGGTATCGAATGCCACACCCACGAATATATCCAAACGGGACATCTCGATAGCAAGTTCGGCTTCGACCCCGACTCCCTCGACGCCGTGTTAGAGTTCGTCAGCCAACATCCGAGTTTGTCCTGTATCGGCTTGCACGCCCACATCGGATCGCAAATTTTCGAGTTACAGCCCCACTGCGACTTACCGAAAGTCATGGTGTCCTGGTGGCAACGGGCGAAAGCCTACGGTCTCCCCGTTACCGAACTGAACGTGGGGGGCGGTTTGGGCATTCGTTACACGGAAGCCGACGATCCCCCTAGCATCGACGAGTGGGTGAAAACCGTCTGTGAGAACGTCACCGCAGCCTGTCGCGAGGCGGGGATGCCGTTACCTCGTTTGCTCTGCGAACCGGGGCGATCGCTGGTGGGGTCGGCTTGCGTGACGGCTTACACCATCGGCGCAGAGAAAACCGTGCCGGGAATCCGAACTTACATTACGGTAGACGGTGGAATGTCCGACAATCCCCGTCCGATCACCTATCAATCGGTGTATCGAACGGTCGTGGCCGACCGCATGAGCGCCCCGGCGACTGAAACGGTGACGGTGGCGGGCAAACACTGCGAGTCCGGAGACGTGTTGGTCTCGAACGTGCGACTTCCGAAAACCCAGGCTGGAGACGTTCTCGTCGTGATGGGGACGGGAGCCTACAATTACAGTATGTCCTCGAATTACAATCGGTTACCGCGTCCGGCGGCCGTTTTAGTTGGCAACGGAGAAGCCAATATCGTCCTACAGCGAGAAACTGACGCCGATTTACTTCGGCAAGACCGCTTGCCCGAGCGGTTGGTGTCGATGGAAGATCGCTAACGATGACGAGGGAGATCGATCGCTTCGTCGAGCCAAGCTCGGGTTGAGGCAGCGTTCTTTTATCGTTTGGGATATCGTTCGAGACGTTTTTTGGATAACACAGCAGTACGAGGAGAATCCAGAGTTCGATGGAATCTCTGTGGCAGCAATGGCTAGCGAACTCCAGCGGGAATCCGTCCTCGCTGTTGCGATCGATCCAGCAGTTCTGGGTGGCGATCGATCTCGGATTGGTCTTCGTTCTGACCTATACGATCTTGGTGGCGATCGGAGAACGCCGCACGCTGTGGATGGTGCAGGGGCTAGTCGTGTTGGTGCTGGCCGCCGGTCTCAGCAGTACGTTAAATCTCAAATTACTGCACTTCGTCCTCGATAAAATTACCATCGTCTCGGCCGTGGCTATGGCGGTGACGTTGCAGTCGGAATTCCGCCAGTTTCTCGAACAACTCGGTCGCGGCGATATTGGCGGGTTGTTTCAGTCCTCGAGAGAAAGTCTGCCCAAGGCCGACAGTGTCGTGGACGAAGTCGTCGATGCGATCAAGGAACTTTCGCAAAACCGCACGGGTGCTTTGCTGGTGTTGGAGACGAAACAACCCATCGACGAACGAGATTTTTCAGTCCCCGGCGTCAAACTCAATGCAGAAGTGTCGAAAGAGTTGTTGCAGACGATCTTTCAAACCAGTACGCTGCTGCACGACGGGGCGGTGTTGATTCGGGCATCGCGCATCGTGTCGGCGGGGATTATTTTGCCGTTGTCGGAACGCACAGCGTCTCGCCAGTTGGGAACGCGACATCGTGCGGCGATGGGGATTACCGAACGGGTCAAAACTTGTTTGTGCGTGGTGGTGTCGGAGGAAACCGGGTCGATTTCCCTGGCGGAACGGGGGTCGCTCAACCGTCCGTTGACGAGCAGTAAGTTAAAGGAACTGTTGGAAGCGCGGTTTTCGAGTACGGTAGACGGAGAAGTGGTCGCTCCGAACTGGCGTAGTCTCGGCCGTCGCTTGAGTTCGCGTGGTGGGGCGGCGATCGCGCGGTTTTTCCGGCGATCGTCCTCGGCCTCGAGCGATAAGAAGTAACGACTCTCATTGATGGCAGCAGTTCGGGCAACGGCGGCGGAATTACCCCGCCGTTGTCTCGTCTGGCGCGGGACGACCGTATACGAAAATGCTCGGGATATCTCTCGATCTCCTGGTGCTTCAGCGCGGGGTGGAAAAGCGACTCGCACGGCATAAGGACGCCGTGGGTTTGGTAGAATCGTTCTCATGAAAACACTGAAGTTCAAGCTTTACAACCACGAGCGGAACCGTCACCTGAAACGCATGGTGAACGCTTCGGGGGGGATTTACAACCACTGTATCGCCCTACACCGTCGGTACTACCGGATGTGGGGCAAGCACTTGAACTGCGCCAAACTTCAGAAGCATATTGCCAAACTGCGGAAACGGAACCCCTTCTGGAAGTCCGTTAACGCACAGGCGGCACAAGACATCTGCCAACGCATCGAGAAGGCGTATCAGTCGTTTTTCAAACATAAGGAGAAAGGGGTTCGCCCTCCTGGGTTTAAGAAAGTCAAAAATTACAAGTCGTTTACCCTCAAGCAAAACGGCTACAAGTTTCTCGGTGGAAACCGAATTAAGATCTGCGGTCGGGTGTATCAGTTCTGGAAGTCTAGAGAAATTGAGGGAAAGGTTAAAACTGTGACGATTAAACGAACTCCCTTGGGGGAGATGTTTATGTTCGTCACGGTAGATCCCCCCTCCGAGCCGATCTTCAAAGTCGAGACGGGTAAAAGCGCTGGCTTTGATTTCGGACTGAAGCAATTTCTCACGACCTCTGAAGGCTTCAGCATTGACGCACCACTGTTTTTCAAGCAATCTCTCCGCGAGATCCAGAAGGCGAACCGAGAGCTGTCCCGCAAGCAGAAGGGGTCGAACAACCGAGAACGCGCCCGGAAGAATCTAGCTCGCCGCCACGAGGATATCGCCCACAGGCGAGAGGACTGGTTCTGGAAACTGGCTCACTGGCTGACCGATCGGTTTGACGTTCTCTATTTCGAGACGTTGAACCTAAAAGCCATGCAGCGGCTTTGGGGACGCAAAGTATCCGATTTGGGATTTCGGTCGTTCCTGCAAATCTTGGAATGGGTCGCCCAGAAGAAAGAGAAAGTCGTTGCCTATATCGACCGCTGGTTTCCATCCAGTAAAACTTGTTCCTGCTGCGGACATATTTTGGACGAGCTAGATTTAAGCGTCAGGCGGTGGCGCTGTCCGTCCTGTAGGAAAGAAAACGAGCGTGACGAAAACGCCGCCATCAATATCAAACAGGTTGGGGCATCGACCTGTGGGTTAGGTGAAGTCAGTCAGGCTCAGCCTGCTTTTGCTGTTTGAACCCAGAATCCCCGTCGCGTGACTCGCGGGGAGTGTGTCAAAATGCAGGGGTTAACGTCGGGAACGCAAGCGAGTCAGTGCGTAGTCGATCGAGCAGTCTGGTGGAACACTGAGGAATCCGGTATGAGTGCCAAGCAAACTCTCTTACGAACGTTACCTGTCGATCTCGATCCCGCTCGCTTGCCGAAACACGTGGCGGTCATTATGGACGGCAACGGCCGCTGGGCGCAAGGTCGGGGCTTACCCCGGATCGTCGGCCACCAACGGGGGGTAGACGCTCTCAAGGATTTGTTGCGATGCTGCGACGATTGGGGCATCGAGGCGCTAACGGCCTATGCGTTTTCGACGGAAAATTGGGGTCGCCCGTTAGAAGAAGTAGATTTTCTGATGACGTTGTTCGAGCGGGTGTTGCGGCAGCAGTTACGGGAAATGATGGAAGAAAACGTCCGCATTCGCTTTGTCGGGAATTTAGAGACGCTACCGCCGTCGCTGCGGGCCGAAATCGATCGCGCGATGGAGGAAACGGTTCACAACACAGGCATTCAGTTTACGGTGGCGACGAATTATGGCGGACGACAAGAAATCGTCGAAGCCTGTCGCGCCATTGCCGAGCAAGTCAAGCGGGGAGAACTCGACCCAGCGGCGATCGATCGCGAGTTGTTCGCCCGTCATCTGTACACGGTGGAGTTGGACGATCCCGATTTGCTGATTCGCACCAGTGGCGAGATGCGAATTAGTAATTTTTTGTTGTGGCAGGTGGCCTATGCGGAACTGTACGTGACGGATACGCTTTGGCCGGAGTTCGATCGCGAGGCGTTCCGCCAGGCGTTGTTATCTTACCAGCAGCGCGATCGCCGGTTTGGTAAAGTGGCATCTCGATAGGTTCGCAATGGCTAGGTGGAATGCGGGTTAAGCTACATCTGGTCGTACTCGGCCCGATCGAGCCTGAGATTTTCTCCAACAACCGACTGGGGGCGAATCCTCGTCCGCCCCCAGAGTGTAAGTCTCGATGTCCGTTTCTGACGCTATGACGATTGAGATTCGGGTGCGGGTTTGTCAGTTGTGGTTTGTTTGGCGTTCTCTCGCTCGCTGCGTTTTTTACGTTCGGCGGCGAGAATGTCGGCCATCACGCTTTGAGCCTGCTCCATTTTCTCGAGGTTGCTGCGGTAGAGTTCGAGATCTTTTTGGAGTTTGTCATCCGACAACTGTAGGGCTGCGCTGGCTTTTTCCAAAAGCGAGGACAGTTTTTTCTTGTCTTTCACTAATTCTCCGTCGACCCGTTCGATAACCGAAAACAAGCCGATCGCGAACAAACGGCTGTATTTAAAGTTATCTCGACTGGCGATCGCCTGAAGTTGCTGTGCGACGGGATTGTCAGCTTCGCGACTTTCCGGCTGTGCCAGAATTGCCGTTAACTCTTCGGTCGAGAGGGGTTCGACGGCAGCGATCGCCGCCGCAGCATCCTGACGATAGCGATCGGGATCGTCGTCGATGGCGCGACAGAGGGCTTCAAAAATCGACGTGCGATCGCGCTCCGGCTGATACCCCCGCATCAAGCGATCGAACGCCGTCACCACCCCGAGGGCATAAATGGGATCGTATTTAAAATCTACGTTAACTGAGAGCAGGTGCATCTCGACCATCAACTCTTCCACGACCCGGCGATAGATCGAATTGACCGGTCGCATGTGGAGGCGATAAAAAGCTCGTTTAGTATCGGAAACAGTACGGACGTTATCCACAGGAGGTTTACTGGGGGTTGAAGGACTTAATAAGGTCTCGGGCGCGATCTGGCGTTGGGCCGAGCACGGCGTGCGTTAGGGGCGTTCCTACTGCGGTCTCGTTCCCGTCACGGTCGAGACAGTCGCAACGGTAGCGCGTTCCCCGTTTCCGAGCGCATCGGAAGCGGGGGGATCTCCCAAATTGGGAGGACGCAGAACCGACGTTTCGGATTAGCTGGCCACGTTTCGGGGAACGCCTTCGAGGGCTTCTTCCTCCGTCTCGAAAATTTCAAACACGGAATCCATCATGGTGACCTCGAACACCAGTTTGGCCTCTGGATGCACGTTACAGATACGAAAACTGCCTTTAACTTTATCGGCGTCTCGCATTCCAGCAACTAAAGATGTCAAACCAGAACTATCGATGAAATTTACCTGTCCGAGGTTTACGACCACGTGGCGGCTCAGTTTAGAGATGCATTCCTGAAGTTTGAGGCGAAACTGCCAAGCCGTCGTAATATCAAGACGACCTGCAGGTGCCAGAACGATTACAGTCGTCCCGTCTTGGGTAGTATGTGTTTTCTGCTCGATGTGGATCACAGACCCTTCCTCGCACTTACAAACTCGACACGTTCCGGTTAGCGCTCCGGAACTTCTCGCTCGACTCGGTCTGCCTCCAAGCAGAACGCTCTAGCAAACCGTTTCAGCGAGCAATTGTACCCGATCGAGGGCGAGATCTCCCGCTTGAACTCGATCGCGATTTCCGTCGGCCTTTTCAAACGCGCTCGGGGATTGGCCCGTGTTGTCCGTTCGGACTTGCTCTGTGGGAGAGCGATTCGGGTGCGAACTCACGCCCTTACCCGAGAAATCTTCAGCGCGTTACCGTCTCGGATCTAGGATACCAAACATCTCTTCTTCCGCCTTTGACAGACGGAAAAGCGAAGACCCCTCGAGGGAAGATACGATCGCGCCCGAACGACCGTCGTTCCGGTTACGCCGTCGTCCAGTTCGCCCAGTCTTGCGGTTTGAGGAAGGTCTCGTACAGCTTGGCTTCTGGGGTTCCCGGTTCCGGTTCGTAGCAGTATTCCCAGCGCACGAGCGGCGGTAAAGACATCAAAATCGACTCAGTACGGCCGTTCGTTTGCAGGCCGAAGATCGTCCCGCGATCGTAGACTAAATTAAATTCCACGTAGCGGCCGCGTCGGTACAGTTGGAAATTGCGTTCGCGATCGCCGTATTCCATGCCCCGACGCCGTCGAACGATGGGTTCGTAAGCCGGAAGGAAGGACTTTCCGCAATCTCTCGCGAAAGCAAACAGCGATTCCCAATCCCGAGGTTCGAGTGCGCCGAGTTCTTTACTGTAAGTCGCGGCCGGCCCGTCCGGGTCGGGGCCGCGATAGAGTTCGCCCCGGCCGTCTTGGTAATCGAAGAAAATCCCGCCGACGCCCCGCGTTTCTTGGCGGTGTTTCAAATAGAAGTATTCGTCGCACCAACGTTTGAAAACGGGATAATACTCCGAGTGGTGGCGATCGCAAGCTGCTTTAATGGTTTGATGGAAGCCAGCAGCGTCTTCTTCAAAAGGATAGTACGGTGTCAAATCCACCCCGCCGCCGAACCACCACACCGGCCCGGCCTCGAAATAGCGGTAATTTAAGTGAACCGTGGGAATGTAGGGATTGCGAGGGTGCAGCACCATTGAGGTTCCCGTGGCGTAAAACCCGTGACCTTCTGCTTCGGGTCGCTGCTTCAAAATCGACGGGGGAAGCTGCGGACCGAACACTTCCGAAAAGTTGACGCCCCCTTGCTCGAAAATATCACCTTCGCGAATCACGCGCGATCGCCCGCCGCCGCCTTCAGGACGCTCCCACGAATCTTCCCGAAACCGTTCCCGGCCATCGATCTGCTCTAATCCTTGGCAAATTTCATCCTGTAATTCTTTCATGAACTGGCCGATCCGCGATCGCGAATCTTCCGGGGGACGGGCGGGCGTAGAGGACGTAGAAGGACTCGAAGTTACATTCATAACGGAGTGATATCACAAAACGATCGTAAGCTCGGAAGACTTAGTATATGGGCTTGCTGGCGCATCTGGTCTTCCTCGGGGCGACTGCGTTTCCCACAGAGTTCGCGGCCTTAAATATCATAAGGAATGTTGCGGACAATTTAGAATACTGTTTAAGAACGTACATTTTTCACAACAAAAAGATACATTTTCGTCTGCGTTCGCTCGCGAAACTCACAGCCGAAACGTTTAACATCAGGAGGTTTTAGTGGAACCGACCGTCTCGAAAGACCTGACCCCCGAATCCGTCTTAAACGTCTTGCGCCCGGTGCAAGACCCCGAACTTCAAAAAAGTTTGGTGGAATTGAACATGATCCGCAACGTGGAGATCGAGGGGGGAACGGTCAAATTTACCCTCGTCTTGACCACCCCCGCCTGTCCGCTGCGGGAGTTCATCGTCGAAGACTGCGAAAAAGCCGTTCGCACCCTCCCCGGCGTCGAAGCCGTGGAAGTAGACGTAACGGCCGAAACCCCCAAACAAGCCTCCCTTCCCGATCGCCAAGGCATCGACGGCGTGAAAAACATCATCGCCATCTCCAGCGGGAAAGGTGGGGTCGGTAAAAGCAGCGTCGCCGTCAACGTGGCCGTCGCCCTCGCCCAAACCGGGGCAAAAGTGGGACTTCTCGACGCCGACATCTACGGCCCCAACGGTCCGAATATGTTGGGTCTGGCCGATGCTAAAGTCATGGTTCGGCAAGCTCCCGACGGAAAAGAAGTCCTCGAACCCGCCTTCAACCACGGCGTCAAATTGGTGTCGATGGCTTTCCTCATCGACAAAGACCAACCCGTCATTTGGCGCGGTCCTATGCTCAACGGCGTCATCCGTCAGTTCCTCTACCAAGTGCAGTGGGGCGAACTCGACTATCTCATTGTCGATATGCCCCCCGGAACCGGAGACGCTCAACTCACCCTAGCGCAAGCGGTTCCCATGGCCGGCGTCGCCATCGTCACCACGCCGCAGCGCGTCGCTCTTCTCGACTCTCGTAAAGGGCTGAAAATGTTCGAGCAGTTGGGGGTTCCCGTCCTCGGCATCATCGAGAACATGAGCTACTTCGTTCCCCCCGACCTTCCCGATCGCCAGTACGATATTTTCGGATCGGGGGGCGGCGAAAAGACCTCCGAGGAACTCGGCGTTTCCCTCCTCGGTCGGATTCCGTTGGAAATTCCCCTGCGGGAAGGCAGCGACGAAGGTGTTCCCATTGTCGTTTCCCGTCCCGAGTCCGCTTCGGCCAAAGAGCTGACGATGGTTGCCAAACAGATTGCGGCAAAAGTCTCAGTCGCAGCGTTGTCGAAATAAGCCCCGTCAAACTCGCCGCCTCGTCTCACCGTTTCAGCGTCTCATGCAAAAATCTCTCCCTCGTTTCAGCCTGCAAAAGCTTGTACAGCCTTGGAAGTCGTTAGATTGGTTTTTAGCCATCTCGGTCGTCGGTCTGACAGTGTTCGGCGGTTTGATGATTCGCAGTACTCAACTCAACGCCGACTATACCGACTGGTGGCAACATTGGTTAACTGGAGGTATCGGCCTGGCGATCGCACTGGCGATCGCCCGTTGGCGTTACGACGTACTGGTGCAGTGGAAGTGGATCGTATATGGCATTACGAACCTCTCTCTGCTGGCCGTTATTTTTGTCGGAACGACGGCTTTGGGGGCGCAGCGGTGGATTTCCATCGGCGGCTTTCACGTGCAACCGTCGGAATTCGCCAAGTTAGGGTTGATCGTCACCCTGGCGGCCGTATTGGAATCGCGCACGGCTGCTAGTTTTCCGGTAGTGCTACAAACTCTAGCCGTTACAGCGGTTCCGTGGGGATTGGTGTTTTTACAACCGGATTTAGGAACCTCCCTCGTCTTCGGGGCTATTACGATCGGGATGCTGTATTGGGCGAACGCCAACCCCGGTTGGTTGGTCTTGTTAGTATCGCCTCTGGTGTCGGCGATTTTGTTCGGGACGCTGTTACCGGCCTGGTTCGTGTGGGTGGCGGGAATGGGCGTGTTGGCTTGGCTGACTATCCCCGGACGTTGGATTGGAGCCGCGATCGCCTTGGGAATTAATTTACTGTCGGGGAAGTTGGGCGAGGTATTTTGGAACCTTCTCAAACCCTATCAAAAAGACCGAATTATTCTGTTTCTCGACCCCGATCGCGATCCCCTCGGTGGGGGCTATCACTTGATTCAATCCCGTATTGCCATCGGTGCGGGTGAATTTTGGGGGCGCGGTTGGGGCAACGGCACGCAAACTCAAGGCGGCTTTATCCCAGAACAGCACACGGACTTTATTTTCTCGGCGGTGGGTGAGGAATTGGGCTTTGTCGGCGCGATATCGGTAGTCTTGGTGTTTTGGTTGATTTGCCTGCGTTTGGTGATTCTGGCACAAAATGCCAAGGATAATTTCGGGTCGCTGTTGTGCGTGGGCGTGTTATCGACGATCGTTTTTCAGGCGATCGTCAATATCAGCATGACCATCGGCTTAGCGCCGGTCACGGGAATTCCACTGCCTTGGCTGAGTTACGGGCGATCGGCGCTGTTGACGAATTTTATCGCCTTCGGACTGGTGGAATCGGTTGCCAACTACCGACAGCGTTTGAAATTCTGAGGCTGAGTCGTTCCTCTTGGAAATTTCCAAGGTTCGAGTCGCCGAGAGAACAAAATAGTACAATACCTTTGACAATTGGCGGTCGGTGGGCGCGAGCTATTTGCGCCACAGACCGGACGGGAGTTACGCATCTACACCATTTGTAGGGTGGGCAATGCCCACCGACTTCCCCATTTAGTGTAGTTTTGGTTGAACTGCGTAAGTCCTACCGGGTTAAAATCCGAACTCGAGCCTACGTAAATTTAACACTGAGTTACTGAGTACCCATGACGATGATTCTTCCGGGATCGGCTGTACGAGTCGTAAACCCCGACGATACGTATTACGAGTTTCAAGGATCGGTGCAGCGCGTTAGCGACGGCAAAGCGGCGGTTCTGTTTGAAGGCGGAAACTGGGACCACTCGGTCACGTTCTTACTGTCGGAGTTGGAATTAGTGGATGCGAAAGCCGGACGTAAGAAGTGATAACGGGACTTTTTACAGTCACCAGCCTTTTACAGTGAGCAGTCAACAGTGGAGACCGTTGACAGTTTCTCCCTTGCTCCCCCTCTCCCCCTCTCCCCGGCTCCCCCTCTCCCTTGAAGTGATTACCGAACCTTTTGCGTAATCACTTCCCCACTCCCCCTCTCCCCGGCTCCCCCTCTCCCCTGCTCCCTTGACTGAATTATGGACGATCGAACAGCGCAGTTAGAAGAGGTTCTAGGAGCGGCGACGCGATCGCGATCGCTCGACGAATCGGCGTTGGCGTGGCTGGTAGATTGGGAGTTAGAAGATTCCCGGCGATCGCAGGCGTTCGGAATTTCGGTAGAGAACGCTCGAGAGGCGATCGCGCGACGGTGGCAACTGTTGCGCCAAATCGCCCAAACGAGGCTCGATCGCCTGCCGCTGTCTTCGCAACCGGACGCCCCGTTTTTCGCCACGCTATGGACCTTGTGGCTGCCGCTATCGCAACAACTGGCAGAGATTCGCCGTTCGATCGATCGCCCTCTCGTTCAAGGGATTCTCGGGGGACAGGGAACGGGCAAAACCACCCTCGCTGCGGCCCTGACGGAGATTCTGGACGAGTTGGGGTACGCGGTGGTCAGTTTGTCCATCGACGATTTGTATAAAACGCATTGGGAACGCCAGCAACTCAAGGCAGAAGATCCGCGATTGGTGCGTCGCGGACCGCCGGGAACTCACGACGTACCGTTAGGAATTGAAGTTCTCGATCGCCTGCGTCGGGGGCAAATCCCGGTTGAGGTGCCGCGTTTCGATAAGTCGGCTTACGGTGGAGACGGCGATCGCACGGCGTCCGAACGGGTCGATCGCGCGGATATTGTTTTGTTTGAAGGGTGGTTTGTCGGTGTCGAACCTGTCGATCCTGCCCTGTTCGACAACGCTCCACCTCCGATCGCGACGGAGGTGGATAAAACCTTCGCTCGAGATTGTAACGCCCGTTTGCGGGACTATCTACCGCTGTGGGAACGGCTCGATCGCCTGATGGTCTTGTACCCCGTCGATTACCGTCTCAGCCAACAGTGGCGATTGCAAGCCGAACGCGACGCGATCGCCCGAGGAAAAGACGGGATGTCGGACGACGAGATTTTCGCCTTTGTGGAATATTTTTGGAACGCCTTGCACCCGGATTTATTCGTCGAACCGTTAATCGGCGATCGCTCCCGCCGACAATTGGTCGTCCGACTGAACGCCGATCGCGCGATCGGCGCAATTTTCAATTAATTCACTCCGGGGATTGTGTGGCGATGCTAGCACTTTGCAGCACTTCAATGGCTTGGGAATACTGCGGGTCTTGCAGGGTGCCGATGAGGGTGCGATCGGTTCTCAGGGCTTCGCGAGACTCTTCGCTTAACTCCGACTCGATATCGGGCGGAATTCCTTCTTGATTGATATCGCGACCGTTGGGCGTAAAGTATTTGGCGATCGTCACCGCCAAACCGGAACCGTTCCCCACCGGACGCACCGACTGTACCAACCCTTTACCGAAGGTTTGGGTTCCGACCAAGACCGCGCGATCGTTATCTTGCAACGCCCCGGATAGGATCTCGCTGGCACTAGCCGAACCGCCGTCTACCAAGACCACCAACGGTTTGTCAGTAAGAGCGCGACCGTTCGCTCGTTGCACTTCCGAAATCCCCTGACGGTCTACCGTAGACACGATCTTACCTTCGTCAAGCCACATCCGCGCGATTTCAATACTTGCTTGCAATAACCCACCGGGATTGGCTCGCAAGTCGAGAACGTAAGCTTCGACGCCCCGATCTTCCAACTCCCGAATCGCGTCGCGCATTTCTTCGGTGGCCAGTTGGCTGAACTGGGTTAAGCGGATGTATCCCACCCCACCGGGTAAATCTTCTCGGTAGCTGTACCGAACCGGATGGATTTCGATGCGGGCGCGAGTAATGGGAAATTCGATTTCGCGATCGTTGCGAAGAACTGTCAGCACCACCTCCGAGCCAACCGGACCGCGAATTAAGTTAACGGCTTCGTTGATATCCATGCCTTCAGTGCTGCGACCGTCGATTTCGGCAATGATATCTTGAGATTGAATTCCCGCTTCAAAGGCTGGCGTGTCTTCAATGGGAGAAACCACCACGAGTTTGTTGGTTTCTTCGTCTTGGGCTAGTTGAATGCCGACCCCCGTTAACTCCCCGGAGGTATCGATTTGCATACTGCGAAACTCGTCCGGATCCATGAAGCGCGTGTAGGGATCCTCGAGTTGTTCGAGCATCTCGCGAATGGCATCGTAAGCTTCTTCTTGAGATGTATAGGAACGATTTAGATAGTCGTTACGAACTGCTCGCCAATCGACTTGATTGAAGGTCGCATCGACATAATTCTTATTAATAATTTGCCAAACTTCATCTATGAGTTCTTTCGGGCTATCCTGAAAGAACGCTTGACCTTTCATGTGAATGCCCGCACCGATAATCGTTACGGTACTCAGCATTACGACCGTTGCGCCAACGACCAGCCCACGAGTTGTCATGTCGATATGCCTTAGCTTCAGAGTTCAGAAACGTGTTGGATAAGTTATGCCTACTCTAACACACTCGAATCGATCGAGTTGGAGCGGTTTTCACAGCGATCGCATCCCGTTAAAAACCCCGTTTGACAATGAATCTTAAGCAAAATCGCTAACACAAGGGTCGATGGCAGAGCGTCCTAGAGCGTCCTATAGCGGCTAGACCCGAGAAAGATGAAGGCGCGTCTCCACCATCGATCTGAAAACGGATGGGTTGTGGAAGGTCTCGGTTAAGGATCGACCCAACGGCCGTCAGCTTTAATGAGATCGATCAACTCTTCAACACCCCGATCTTCAGGAACTTTCTTGATTTCTTCGCGACCGCGATAGAGCGAAATAAATCCGGGTTGTTTGCCGACGTACCCGTAATCGGCATCGGCCATTTCGCCCGGACCGTTGACGATACAACCCATCACGGCAATATCCAATCCCGTCAAATGTTTCGTGGCTTCGCGAACTTTGTGGAGAACCTCTTCTAAATTAAAGAGCGTCCGACCGCAAGAGGGACAAGCGACGTACTCGACCATCGTTTTTCGCAATCCCAACGCTTGGAGAATGCTGTAACAGACGGGAATTTCTTTTTCTGGGGCTTCCGTGAGAGACACGCGAATCGTGTCGCCGATTCCTTCAGCCAGGAGGGTTCCAATACCTGCGGTGGATTTGATGCGTCCGTATTCCCCATCTCCGGCTTCCGTGACGCCGAGGTGAAGGGGATAGTCCATACCTAACTCGTCCATGCGTCGAACCATGAGGCGGTAGGCAGCCAGCATAACGGGGACGCGAGAGGCTTTGAGGGAGATGACGAGGTTGTAATAGTCGAGGGACTCGCAAATGTGGAGAAATTCTAAGGCCGATTCCACCATTCCCTCGGGGGTGTCGCCATAGGTAAACAGCATCCGTTCGGCCAGAGAACCGTGGTTGACGCCGATTCGCATGGCTTTTCCTTGGTCTCGCAGAGATACCACCAAGGGTTCGAGGGTTTCGCGGATTTTGCTGCCGATTTCCTCAAATTCGGCTTTCGTGTATTCCGTGCGATCGGATTTGGGTTTCTCGAAAACGTATAAGCCGGGATTGATGCGAACTTTATCCACGTGCTTGGCGACTTCGAGGGCGATTTTGTGGCCGTTGTGGTGAACGTCGGCGACGAGGGGAACGTCTTGATAGGTGTCGCGAAGTTTTTGTTTGATGTCGGCTAAGGCTTTGGCGTGCGCCATGCTGGGAACGGTGACGCGCACGATTTCACACCCGATTTCGTGAAGGCGGCGAATGGCGGCCACCGATCCTTCGAGGTCCATCGTGTCTTCGTTAATCATCGATTGCACGACGACGGGGTGTCCGCCGCCGATGGTGACGTTACCCACCCGAACGGGACGGGTTTTGCGGCGATGGATGGTAGTGTCGAACGCGGCGGGGGTTTCGGGGCTTTGGGTAGGAGTTGGCAGTGTTTGCATAGATCCTGTGAAGTTCGTCGATCGCAACGAGACGTTATTTTTCAGGTTGCCATAGATGGGGACGCTTTGGGATGCAAACCTGTGAGTTCAAGGTGGCTTGACCGGCGATCGGAATCGATCGCATTGCTCGTGGTGGGAACCCAACGACTCGAACTTGTAGAATTTTTGGAGATGAATTAGATGCAAGTGCGATCGGTTCGGGTGAAGACACAGGCGATCGCCCTGAGCGACGTACCGGGTACCGGAGTCTTAAAGCCTGTCCTTCTTTCTTATCTGAAAAGTGGCAGGTTTTCATGTCTTAAAAAAGCTTAAAGAATATAGCAACTCTAAATCAGTTGTGTAACACAATTGAGACAAAAAGAGAATCGGGAACGGAGAATGGGAAACGGTAAATCTGATTTTCTCTAGTGTTTTAATTTTTGACAATTTATTTGAGACTGCTATGTTGACATATTTACTTTTTTGTAGCGTCTTGATTTTATAAAACATAAAATGCTTTGGTTAGCAGATAACAAAAACCAACGAAAGTCAAGTTGAGAATTTCTCACGTAACGCACTGTTTTTAAAATAAAAAGATCGATACCAGCACACACTTTACCCTTCTTTACACTCTTCTGGTAACACCAAACCTAATTTATCACGGATTTTATCGATCGAGCAAGTCCAATCTTTTTCAAACTGATACAGTAGCAAACAGTCAGCTTGTTTACCTAAAGTATATCCTCGACGTGAATTTTCCCAAATGGCTTTTTTTTGTTTTAATAAAGCAAACGGGTAGATAAATCGAACCAACGGATGAAATGCACTCATACATATGCTGTAGTTTTGAGCGACTGTAAAAGCAAAAACACCAATTTCGCCAGCATGACTGGTATCAAATCCTAGCAATACATGGAAAAGATCGTGAGTTATGGTAAATCGAAATGCAAAGGGTTTTTGCTCGGCGATCGCCTGTAATTTGGGACTAATTTCAAGGGGCTGAATTTTATTCTCCAGCATATATCGAGCATATTCGTAACCTAACGTACCTTTGGGAAGGTGGCTGAGTGCTTCGAGATCGATAATTGGATAATCGCTGGCGAGTTCTCGTAGCTGAGTTAATAAGCTAGGTTTGGCTCCTAAGCTAATCGGTTCGATTTTGAAGAACATTATATAACAAGCCTAAGTCAATGGGGAACGTAGAAGGATGTTTTTGTGAATTTGAGATATCATATCTCTGTATATTTTAAATTTTAAATGGTGTATTTCGGTGATTTTAAATATTTTTTAAATTTCAAAATCGACACCGAAATACACTCTAAACTCTCTAGTATTCAATGCCAATTTGAGCGGGAATTCCCGCACTAATTGGGTGTTTGATACGAGTCATTTCTGTAACCAAATCGGCGGCGTCGATTAATTCCTGGGGCGCATAACGTCCGGTGCTGACGACGTGACAATGGGGCGGACGAGATTGAATGCCCGCGAGAATCGGAGCGAGGTCTAAACGAGCTTTTTTGAGGGCGATATGTAACTCGTCTAAAACTACAAGAGAAATCTCAGGATCGGCAATAAATTCTAGGGCTTTTTCCCAAGCTTGTTCTGCCATCAAGCGATCGCGATCGGGGTCTTGGGTTTCCCAGGTAAACCCGCCGCCGAGGGTATCGATACTGACTGGAAATCCTGCCGCGTTGAGTTTTTCTAACATGATGCGATCGCCGTCGGGAAACGCACTGTCATTTTTAATAAATTGAACCACCGCCACTCGTAAATCGTGGGCGAGATGGCGATACACCAGATTCATCGCCCCGCTGGTTTTTCCCTTTCCCAATCCCGTAAAGAGAACGTACAAGCCTTTTTCGTTCCCTTGGCGATCCATGCGAGATCGATCTTTAGCGGCTTTAATCTTTTGCAACCGAGCTAACTCTTCTGGAGGTGTAATAGAATTGGTCATGATTTTCCTTAGATTTTTCCTTCAATATCTGCTTCTGCATCTAAAACGATCGCCCTAAGCTGTTCTAACATATTGGGGGAAACCTGCTGCCACAGTCCCCGTTGGTGCGCTTCTAACAGGCGTTCTGACATATCCCGCAACGCCCAAGGATTATGCGTTTGGATAAATTCTCGAACCTCATCGTCTAAGATATAGGCTTGGGCAACGCCAGCATACATAAAATCGGCGACGCTGTGAGTTGTCGCGTCGTAAGCAAACAGGTAATCTACTGTCGCCGCCATTTCAAACGCGCCTTTGTAGCCGTGACGCATTACCCCAGCAATCCATTTTGGGTTGATAACGCGGGAACGGTAAACGCGGCTAATTTCTTCTTCTAACGCGCGAATTCGCGGCTGTTGCGGACGAGAATTATCCCCAAAATAGGCTTTGGGATTTTTTCCCTGGGTGGCGCGAACGGCGGCGACTAAACCACCCTGAAACTGGTAATAATCGTCAGAGTCGAGTAGGTCGTGTTCTCGGTTATCTTGATTGTGTAAGACGATTTGCAGTTGTTCGAGTCGTTGTTGAAATACGTCGGGAACGGAGGTCGATCGCAGTTTTCCGGTTGAAGAGTTCCCAGCAGACGATCGCCCGTAAGCGTAGCAACTCCAATTAATATAAGCTTGGGCTAAATCGCGATCGCTCGCCCAATTTTGCGCCTCGATTAACCCCTGGAGTCCCGCCCCATACGCACCGGGTTTCGAGCCAAAAACGCGGTAACGGGCGCGGGTTTCTGCGTCTTCTGTCGTAAATCCCGTCTCTTGCCAATGTCGCGTATCCTCCCGAACGAGATCGGCGAGGGGATTCATATCGGGGGGTTCGTCTAAGGCGGCTACGGCGTCCACTGCTGCATTGAACAAATCGATGAGGTTGGGGAAGGCATCTCGAAAAAAACCCGAAATCCGCAGGGTGACATCGACGCGGGGACGTTTCAAAACGGAAAGGGGTAAAATCTCGAAATCTAACACCCGACGCCCCACTCCGTCCCACAGGGGGCGCACTCCCAACAGTGCTAAGGCTTGCGCCATGTCGTCGCCGCCGGTTCGCATGGTGGCGGTTCCCCACATGGACAGTCCTAGGGTTTTGGGATACTCGCCTTCTTCTTGAGTGTAGCGCTCGATGAGGGTTTCGGCGGCTTTGCGCCCTACGTCCCAGGCGCTTTCGGTGGGAAGTCGGCGAATGTCCACACTGTAGAAATTGCGCCCGGTTGGGAGTACGTCAGTGCGTCCCCGTGTCGGTGCGCCGGAAGCCCCGCTGGGGACGTAACCGCCGTCTAAGCCGTGGAGTAAATGTGTAATTTCCTGGGTGGTTTGGTTGAGTCTCGGTAAAAGCCACTGTTGAATCCAGGTGAGTTCGGTGGCGGCGTGGAAACCGATTTTTGGGGAATGGGTACGATCGCCCCCAGTTTCCCCCGTCTGTTCTGCTTGGATTAAGCGATCGATCCAGTATGCCGCTTGATGTTCCAATACTTCAACTGCATCGCCAACGGTATGTAATTGACGTTTGGGTAACTTCGGTGTCGCCGTTTCGGGAATCTCCAAGTTTGCGATCGCTTCCCCTAAATCTGCGGTGAGAGGGTCGAAATTCCAGCCCCAATCTTCGGCGATCGCCCGCGTTAACCCCTGACGTCCCGCACTCGGTTGGCGTGCGATCGCGGCGATCGTATCGCGCAATTGTTGCCCTTGGGGACATTGCCCCAAAATATGCAAACCGTCGCGAATTTGGGCTTCTTTGAGTTCACAGAGATAGCCGTCCGTCTGTGTGATAAATTCACTGAAGACATTGCTATCGTTCGATCGATTGAGAAGGCGATCGCTCGATGAAATCTCGAGTTGAGGCAAAATCGGAGATAATCCCGGCAGCAAACTGAGGTCTCGATTCAGGTTTTCCTGGGCGACAATGGCACAGATGCGATCGCGAATCACGGGCAATCGCTTCGGATCGAGGGTTTGGGCGTCGTAATATTCATCGATGAGGGCTTCTAACTGATGCAACGCCCCGTACAGTTCGGCCCGCGTTAACGGTGGCGTCAGGTGATCGAGAATCGTGGCTTGTGCGCGACGTTTCGCCTGCGCCCCTTCCCCCGGATCGTTGACAATAAAGGGGTAAAAATGGGGCATCGGCCCGAGTGCCACTTCGGGATAACAGCGATCGGAGAGGGCTAAACTTTTACCGGGCAACCATTCTAAATTTCCGTGTTTCCCCACGTGGACGATCGCCTGCGCTTCCCAGTGGTGACGCAACCAGGTATAGAAAGCTAAATAATCGTGAGTGGGTTCTAAATCTGGGGCGTGGTAGTTCAAAGACGGATCGCGATCGTAACCCCGCGATGGCTGAATCCCGACAAAGATGTTACCCACTTGCACCCCAGAAATGGGAATGTCTGTGTCAGGATCGACGTCTCCCCAGCGATCGCGAATCCCTTGTTGTACGGAAGTCGGAAGCTGCTGAAAATACGCTTGATAATCCTTTCCCGAAAGAGTTTGATAAACTGGGCGCAAGTCTTGTCCTTCCGGATCGTTGGTGATGCCCTGCGTGAGCCAGTCCATCAGTTCGGCAGGGGTTGCGGGTAAGGCTTCCGCGTTGGATGGGGGATCGAGAGTTAGGGTATATCCCGCCGCCTGTAACGCCTGTAAAATTGCCAGACAACTGGCGGGGGTATCCAATCCGACACCGTTGGCGAGGCGACCGTCTTTATTGGGGTAGTTGGCGAGGATGAGGGCGATTTTGCGATCTTGGGGATGCGATCGCCGCAGTTTGACCCAGTTCGCGGCGAGTTCGGCGACAAACGCCACGCGATCGCTTTTGGGTTCGTAAGCCATCACCGTCGTTTCCAGTTGCGGATGTTGGATTTGTTCGGCTTTGAAGGACACTGCACGAGTGATAATGCGTCCGTCAACTTCCGGTAACGCCACGTTCATCGCAATATCTCGCGGCGCAAGTCCCCGCCACTGTTCCCGCCATTGTGCTTCGCTTCCACCGCTGAGGATCGCTTGTAGGATGGGAACGTCTAACCGTTGCCAAAAGTCCACTTGCGGCGAGTCTGCGTTCAGTTTGGCGAGGGAGAATCCGGTGGTGTTGAGGAGAAGATCGATCGACTGTTTCTCGAAATACGCTAAAAGCTGTTTTTGAATCTCGGTATCGCGCAGGGAGGGAACGAACAGGGGACGAGGCGCGAGATTGCGGGATTCTAAGGCGTCGCAGAGGGCATCGATGACGCGGGTGTTGCCGGAAAGGAAGTGGGCGCGGTAAAAGAGGATGGCGACAGTGGGTCGATTCTCGGAGTTTGGAAACTTGCGCGGATAGTCTCCCCATTGGGGAATCGGTTTCGGAAACGGCGGATTGTAAGGTTTGTCGAGACAGGTTCGAGCCAGATATTGCAGGCCGTAACTCAGGTTTTCCGCTCCTCCTTCAACAAAATAATGCCAGAGGCGATCGGCGACGGACAAGGGAACGGTACTGAGACTCATCAGGGTGGGATCGGGGCGATCGTCCCCAGGTAATACGATTAGGGTAACACCTTGAAATTCGGCGATTTCTTGCAGGCGATCGATCCCGTAACTCCAGTAACTGCGCCCTCCCAACAGCCGCACGACGACGACTTTCGCGTGCTGTAAGACGGAATCGACATAGCAATCGATACTCAGTTCCTGCTGGAGTTGCAGCAGGTTCGCTACTCGAAACTCTGGAAAGTCTGGGGGTAACAGAGACAGGCTGGACGCCAGGGTTTGGATTTCTGTGTCGGCGGCGGTGAGAACGATGAGGGGTGCGGGGGTTTGTTCCAGAATAATCACCCCTTCGGTGTCTGGACTCCATCCCCCCGGTGTGGCGGCGATGCGGTGCATGGTGAAACGATTGAGGGAACGGGGAACGGGGAACGGGGAACGGTCGAGAGTTAGGGGTTTGGGTAAGTTTCCTGTTCGTTTTCTCGATCTCCCGAGGGGTCAGAAGCTCCACCTAACACCTGCTCGATTCCCTGTTGCCTTTAAGGGCTTCGATTACACTAAAGTTGGAGACAGAAGGGCTGTTTCGATCGCCGATCGATCGAGATTCTCGCCGATGAACACCAGTTGAGTTTCGCGGGGTTCGTCGGGATTCCAGGGGCGATCGTAGAAGTAATCGAAACGACGACCGACTCCTTGTAATACCAAACGCATGGCTTTACCGGGAACGGCGACAAATCCCTTAATTCGATAAATTTCTTGGGTTTCCAGTAATTCCTGTAATTGTGAGATTAGAGCCTTGGGTGCAAATTCTTGCGCTGCTTTAATTTGTACGGCGTTGATGTTGTCGTCGTGTTCGTGTTCTTCTTCATGGTCGTGATGGCTGGGGCGACTGTCTAAATTGTCTTCTACCGCCGCGTTAAATCCGAGGAGTACGTCAATACTCATTTGTCCGCGATCGCACGACACGACTTTGACGCGATCGGGCAAGTTTTCCCGCAGCCAAGTTTGAACTTTGGGTAAGTTTTCTTCGGAGATACAATCGGATTTACTGAGTAATACTAAATCGGCACAGGCGAGTTGGTCTTCAAACAACTCTTCGATGGGGGTTTCGTGGTCTAAATTGGGGTCGGCTTGTCGCTGGGAATTGAGCGCGTCGATATCTCCGACTAATTGCCCTTCTGCGAGGGCTGCGCCGTCTACAACGGTAATGACGCCATCGACGGTGGCTCCGGTGCGAATTTCGGGCCAGCGAAAGGCTTGAACCAGGGGTTTTGGCAATGCCAATCCCGACGTTTCAATGACGATACTATCGATGCGATCGCGGCGTTTGAGGAGTTCTTGCATCGTGGGCAAAAATTCTTCTTGCACTGTGCAGCACAAACAGCCGTTGGTGAGTTCTAAAATGGTGGAATTCAGTTCGGAATTTTCTGTTTTGTTTGCGTCTGAATTGCTGACGTTTTCCTCAGTAACGTCGTCGCAAATTTGACAAGTTTTTAGCAAATCGCCATCAATGCCTACTTCGCCAAATTCGTTGACGAGGACGGCGATTCGTCGTCCCTCATTGTTGCGGAGTAAATGCCGAATCAGGGTGGTTTTCCCAGAACCGAGAAACCCAGTAATAATCGTAACGGGAATTTTATGCATAATCGCGTTATCTGTACCTCGCAGATAAGTTGTTAATGGACAGTTTATGATTGACAATTTTTGTTTTTTTGAAACTGCTTTTTTGTGAAGAAATTGCAGTTTTTTTTGATTGTCAACTTTTGATAAATTGTCCGTTGTCTATCGTCAATTTTGGAACTCGATCGCTCCCCACATTATGGCGGGCGTTCTGACTGGGAGAAACGCCGTAACAGCGGTTTGACTCCTTCACAGCTGCGGGACAGTGCCGGATTTTCACCGATCTTTCCCCCTTACGTCTGATGGCTGACCTCCATCAGAGCCATAATTCTCAAAATGCTACCACACTTTAGCTCAGTCCGATCCAAGCGCGAATCGGGTCTAAGTCACAATACTCCTCGAGAACATCCGCCATGCGATCGTACAGGGAGGCTTGGTGAACTGGCCAGGGAATCGCCCCCGGTTCGTACTTCTCAACCCGCGCCAGTCGTGCTAACCTTTGACGCATCGCGGTCGATTCAAACAAACCGTGGAGATAGGTTCCCCACACCTGTCCTGAGTTGGCGTCGCTGCGAGATTGGAGACCTTCCGATCGCTTGTTTCCTCCCACTTCGATGTTGAGAAGGGGTTCGACTGCAACGTTGGGATTTGAGGCGAGTTGTTGGGTTTGTCCCATGTGAATCTCGTAGGCTTGCCAGGTTTCATTATCGGCGATCGCTCTGACTTGACGGACTTCTTTACGAGGGGCGAATTGCGTGGCAATGGGTAACAAATCTAACCCTTTTACATCACCCGCTATTCCCGCATATCCGTCTAAATCGGAGAGTTTTCGCCCTAAAATCTGATAGCCGCCGCAAATTCCCACGATAGGAACGCCTCGCTTCGCTGCGCTGTGAATTGCGTCGGCTAAGCCTGTTTCTCGCAACCAATTCAGATCTTGAATTGTATTTTTACTACCTGGCAGAATAATGGCTCGAGCGTCGGCGAGGGTGTCTGGGGTCGTTACCCAACAGGTGCGAATGCCGCGATCGAGCTGCCAGGGTTGGCTATCTTGAGAATTCGACAGGTGAGGAAAGCGAATCCAAGCAAATTTCGCGCCGCTGCCGGATTCTTCCGCTTCTCGACACAAACTGTCTTCACTTTCCGGTTGCAGGGTTTGACGGTAGGGCAACGTGCCGAGGTAGGGAAAGTTAGGTAAATGGCGATCGAAATATTGACCCGCCGTTTCAAATAAACTGAGATCGCCGCGAAATTTATTGACGATAAATCCCAATCCCAGAGGTTTGGCGGCGTCGGGGATGAGGGTGTGAGTTCCGACGATTTGAGCAAAAACGCCCCCGCGTTCGATGTCTCCCACCAGCAGCCAACGTCCGTTGAGATATTGAATCGGACGCAGATTCACGATGTCCCGGTGCATTAAATTTAACTCAACGGGACTTCCCGCACCTTCGAGTAACAAGACATCGCAGCGATCGCGCCAATCGTCGAGGGTTTGCGCCACCACCTGCCAAATGCGATCGATATGTTGATAGTAGTCTTTCGCTTGCAGATGCTGTTGGGGTTCTCCGAGTAACACGAGTTGAGATGTGCCGTTTCCCGAAGGCTTGAGTAGAACGGGGTTATGCTGTGCGATCGGACGCACGCCACAGGCTGCCGCCTGAACCGCCTGAGCGCGACCGATTTCGCCGCCTTCTAGGGTGACATAGGAGTTATTGGACATATTTTGCGCTTTGAAAGGCGCGACGTTAACCCCTTGGCGACGCAACCAGGCCCCGAATGCAGTGACGAGCCAACTTTTGCCAGCGTTGGAAGATGTTCCTAAAATCGAGAGTGCTTTCATGGTGTCGATCTTGACCTTGTTCTCAAAACATTTCATCTTATCTGACCTGGCGAGATGACTGAGTGGACTGACGGATATGCGGCGATCGCTCCTGTTGTGGCGGCGATACTCGATTTTTGGGTCGGCGATCCTTGGAACTGGCCGCATCCCGTACAGGGGATGGGTTGGTTGATTCGTCGGTATACGGATTGGGTGTTTAAGGCGAATAAGTCAGTCACCGAGTCGGCGATCGCCATGAAATTGGCGGGAGTTCTGCTGACGGTTATTCTAGTTGTGGGAAGTGGTGCGCTGGGATGGGGTCTCGTCACCCTCGCGCGTCGGATCGATCCTTGGTTGGGTGTCGGTTTGGACGCGATTTTACTGGCGTCCTGTTTGGCCGGACGCAGTTTGCGCGATGCGGCGGAAGATGTCCTCGTCCCGGTGATGCAAGGCGATTTACCCGAGGCTCGCGATCGCCTCAGTCGTTATGTCGGCCGCGATACTCAGGATTTGGAGCGATCGGAAGTTCTTCGCGCAGTGTTTGAAACCGTCGCTGAGAATGCAGTAGATGGAGTTATGGGGCCGTTATTCTATGGTTTAATCGGAGCGGCGACACCGTTGGGGAGTGCGTCTCTGGCGCTGGCGTACAAAGCCGCCAGTACCTTAGACTCGATGGTGGGCTATCGAGAAGCACCTTATACTCATCTCGGTTGGAGTAGTGCCAAACTCGAAGATGGATTGACTTGGCTTCCCTGTCGTCTCACGGTGTTGACGCTGGCTCTTCTGTCTCGACATCCTCGCAGAGTCATACAACTCTGTCAGCGAGACGCCGCCGCCGATCCTAGTCCCAACTCCGGTTGGAGTGAATGCGCGTATGCGGCGAGTTTGGGAGTTCGGGTTGGGGGAAAGAACGTTTATCGGGGAGTGGTTAAAGTTAAGCCGCTGATGGGGGATTCGCTGCGTCCGATTACACCCGAGGTGGTTCGGGAGGCTTTGACGCTCGATCGCATCTGTTTTTTGCTTTGGCTGAGTGTCGGTGTTGTGTTACTTCTGACTTTGGGAACTGCGACGACTTAAGGATCTGATACTTTTAAAAGCATGACTGCTTCTTCCAAATTCCCCGATCGCGATCGCACTCCCGCCAACGCATCCCGTCCCACCCACGGCGGAAACCGCAATTGGGCCGCGCAATACGCCAATTGCAAGCCGGAGGACATTTTAGACTTTTCGGCGAGTATCAATCCTTTGGGACCGCCTCAATCGGTGCTGACGGCGATTTCTACCCATCTCGATCGCCTCACCGCCTATCCCGATCCCAGTTACGATCGCCTGCGTGCAGCACTGAGCGATTTTCACAACTTACCCGCTGACTGGATTTTACCGGGAAATGGAGCCGCTGAGTTACTGACTTGGATCGGACGAGAACTAGCTCGACTCGATACCGTTTATTTGGTGACACCCGCCTTTGCAGACTACCATCGATCGCTCGCTGCTTTTAACGCCAAGGTAGTCGCGCAACCGATGGATTTGAAAACCCCGTCACCGCAAAGAGCGATCGAATTTCCCAGTTCGCCGCCACGGAAATCCTGCGGACTGCTGCTGAACAATCCCCACAATCCCACGGGAACCCTCACCCCTCGCGAGGTGCTGTTACCCTATCTCGAACAGTTTGCGTTGGTGGTGGTGGACGAAGCCTTTATGGACTTTTTACCGCTCGATCTCCAGCAAAGCCTGTTGGATTTGATTTTAGACTTTCCCAATCTCGTCGTGTTGCGATCGCTCACCAAATTTTACAGTCTCCCCGGTTTGCGGTTGGGGTATGCGATCGCTCGTCCCGATTATCTCCGACGCTGGCAACAGTGGCGCGATCCCTGGCCCGTCAATATACTGGCAGAAGTGGCGGCGATCGCAGCGCTTCAAGATCGCGGGTTTCAACAACAAACTTGGGACTGGCTTTCTCCCACCCGAACGGCTTTAATGGAAGGATTGCAGACGTTACCGGGATTGACTCCCCGTCCCAGTGCGGCGAATTTCATTTTAGTCGAAACAGAGGTTCCCAGTTCCCAACTTCAACGGGATTTACTGAAATCTCAGCAAGTTCTCATCCGAGACTGTCTCAGTTTCCCAGAATTAGGCGATCGCTACTTCCGCATCGCCGTTCGCCTTCCCGCCGAAAACGAGCGACTCCTCACCAGTCTCGAGCAAATTCTCCAGAAATAAGACCCGATTCACCCGATGCAAATCCATCCCATCACCGCCGAAAGCTTTGATATTATCGATCGAGAAATCGGCACTCACACCCGACCTCCTCAAGAATACGCTGTCATTCGACGGGCGATCCACGCCACGGCTGATTTCGAGTTACTGGACTTGTTCGAGTTCAGTTCGGGAGCGATCGCGGCGGGAGTGGCGGCGTTACAAGCTCAGAATCCGGTAATTGTCGATGTCCGCATGGTGCAAATGGGCATTTCGAGTACGCTGAAAGCCTTGGGATACAGTCAGATCCCTTGTGCCTTAGATTATGCCCCAGACGCCGAGACTCCCAACCTGGAAACCACTCGCACCGCCGCCGGACTGTTAACCTTAACTCAGCATTATCCCACAGGAATCTTTGTCATCGGGAACGCACCCACGGCGTTACTGGCGTTAGTCGAACAGATTCACTTGGGAAACGTTCGACCCTCTCTCGTGGTGGGGGTTCCGGTTGGGTTTGTGGCGGTGGAAGAGGCGAAACAGGCGTTAGCTGCGGTGGAGGTTCCTCAAATTCAGGTACGGGGACGAAAAGGAGGTTCGGCGGTAGCTTCGGCGATCGTCAACGCTCTAGCTTATTTATAATTGACAATTTCTTCCCTGCTCACTGCTCACTGTTCACTGCTCACTGTTCACTGTTCCCTAACGATCTATCTTGAGCGATAACGTTTCCTTGGCGATCGCACAGAACGGTTCCCATCTTGACATCCACTGTGGCATATTTTTGAATGTAAGCTCGGGCGCGAGTACTGACTTGACGGGCTAACCGGGTAAAGACAGGTTCGGCAAGACCGGCGGAAACGAGCTGTTGATGGGCGACTTCGGCGGTGGGTGCGTTGAGAACGGTTTGGATGAGAGAGAGGCGATCGCCCTCAGTCTCCGTTGAATTGACCTCCACCTGAGCGATCGCCGCCGCCAAAATGGGGAGTTTGGCATCTGCGACGTGACTGGAGGTGTTGAAAATGCCACCCGCCAGTTTAATCAATTTACCTTGATAGCCCAGCAATAACACAGATTCCGCCCCGCGCAACCCCGCTTCGACGAGCATGGCTCCCATCCAGTTTCCCGTTTGGACGATGTGGCGATCGTCAATTCCCAGACGGCGAGCGGTGCGCTGTCCGTTATGTCCGATGCAAAATACTAAATGTGGCGTGTCTTGGATAGCGGTTTGAAGGTGCGATCGATAGTCTTCTAACTGTTCCGTCGCCGAGTGCGGTTGAGAAATCCCGCTAGTTCCCAGAAGTGCCAAACCGTCGAGAATTCCGAACGCGGCGTTAGAGGTTTGTTGAGCCAGTCGACGACCTTCTGGCAAAATAACCCGGACTGTGACTTGATGTCGAGGGGGAATCAGCGGACGCAGGTTGCGATCGAACAACCGACGAGCGTAGGCGTAGAATGCGGGTTCTCCAGTGGCGGTGCGTCCTAACCCTTCACCGGCTTCGAGAATTAGGTTGTTTTCTGAATCTATATTATTACGTTCGACCCGTTGAACCCAAGCCCAAACTGGGGTATTGCGGGTTAAATCGAGGTTGTCGCCAGGATCGCTGAGACAGATGGCGAGAGCGGTGGTGCGATCGAGGGTGGCGACTTGTTGGATGGCGATCGTGGCTTCACCGGGATCGAGAGCGATCGTGGTTTGTAAATTGAGTTGAGATGGAGAAGGTGCGCGAACGGGTTTTTCCGTCGCCGTTTCCAGAGTCGGCGGTTGTTCGAGCAGATGAGTCAGAGCCGCTTTCGCCGCCGCCACCGCAAAGACTGGAAGTGTGTACCCCGATCGAGCCATTCGTTTTCCTCTTGACAATTGGTTTAAAATAGAGTAGAGATGTTGTCGCAAATTGTGACTTGCCAACCCTCAATCCCTATTCAGATTTTGTACAGAATAAGACGAAAATTAACAAGATAAGAAGACTGGTTCTCTTGGAATTGCGGTGTAATTGGGTTGTCTATAATACCAAGACCATTGTAGGGGCGAACGGCCGTTCGCCCCTACGCCAACGCTTTCAGACTTTCATAAACTCTGTTTATTTCCCTAAGTCCAAAACAACCAGAAAACTTTTTACATTTACCTCGATCGAGACAAGAAGAATCGCATTTTTATCTATTTTTCAATTTTCAGATGCACCCGTTTAAGCATTTCACAAAATCATCCAAGGGCTGGGTGAATTTAGATTCAATTGGCAAAGATAGATCGGAGTATTTTTAATGCTGACTCAAATCGAATTAAGAAATTTCAAGAGTTATCAATCGGGAAAGTTACAACTCGGACGGCTCACCGTTTTGATTGGTGCGAATGCCTCGGAAAAAAGCAACGTCATTGAAGCCTTGCGTCTCCTCGCAAAAATTGCTGAAGGAGAAAGACTCAGCTTTTTAGGAGGAATTTATAAACCCGATGAAACTATCTTCCGAGGCGGCGTCGAGAACCTGGGATATCGAAACTCAAAAACCTTTGGCATTTCTTGTGTAACCACAGATTCAGAATGGAAAGATTTTTCAATTGATTTGAGTCTCGGAGAAGATGGCGCTCTCCACGTCGCCAAAGAAAAAATCACCAGTCGCACCTCAACTGTTCCTCTCTACGAGATTACCAGTGCACCTCAAGGAGCAGGAAGCGATGTATTTGTCACCTATAACAATTTCGCCAGAGGCGGCAAAAAACCGAGCATCGTTTGTAGCAGCCACATGGCAATTTTTACACAGCTTCTCAGTGAAATACGCTTTCGTCAAGAAAACCCTAAAAGTCGTCAGATTATTCCCAAAGTCGCTGAAAAATATGTTCGCTGGTTAAGTAGTATTGTCTTTCTCGAACCCGAGCCGAGTTCGATGCGTGCCTATGGTCATAAAGCCGATAAAGTCCTCAAAGAACATGGCGAAAATCTGTCCGGCGTCATCTATAATTTATGTCAAAATCCAGAGTTAAAAAGGTCTGTATTAGACTTCGTTCAAAGTCTCCCCGAACAAGATATTGAAGACATTAGTTTTATCGAAACCCCTCGCGACGAAGTGATGTTACAGTTAACTGAAACCTTTGGGGGGACATCAACCACCTACGACGCCTCGATACTTTCAGATGGAACCTTGCGCGTACTTTCGATTGCTGCGGCGATGCTTTCTGCACCGGAACAAAGCCTGGTGGTGATTGAAGAAATCGATAACGGCGTACATCCGAGCCGAGCCGCTGATTTGTTGGAGCGGATTTCTAACATCGCCAAAAAAAGAGATTTGCGGGTTTTAATTAGCAGTCACAATCCAGCACTGCTCGACGCTTTACCAGACGAAGCCGTTCCCGAAACTGTATTTTGCTATCGAAGTCCAGAAAATGGTTCGAGTCAGTTAATTCGGTTGCAGGATATTCCAGACTATCCCGAGTTAATTGCTCAGGGTTCTGTCGGACATTTGATGACTCGTGGACTGTTGGAACGTTTTGTCAAGCAGCATCCTGGAACGGAACAAAAGAAACGGAAAGCGAAGGAGTGGTTGGCTTCTCTTTCTGTAGTGGGAGAGTCGGAATAATGAGAGCTGTTGCAATTGTCGATACCTCGATATTTTGTAATCTTCTCAATATTCCGATGATGAATAGCGATCGCACTCAAGTTATGGAAGCGTTAGAACAGTTCATTGAGGAAGAGATAAATCTTCTATTACCGATGGCAGCTGTCTACGAAACCGGAAACCATATCGCTCAACTCAGTGAGGGTAGGAACCGACGCCGATTCGCTAAATTATTTGTCGAACAAGTTAAAAAGTCGATCGCTGGAGATGCACCTTGGCAAGTTATGCAACTTCCGAATTTAGAGGAAGTGGGAGAGTGGCTGAATCGTTTTCCTGATTCAGCTATGCGGGGTGCGGGGATGGGCGATCTTTCGATTGTCAAGGAATGGGAAAAGATGAGGAGGAAAACACCGAACTATCGTGTTTTTATATGGTCTTTAGACAGCGATTTGCAAGGATACGATTATGTTCCTTGATTTTTGGGTGAATTTTGTTGTGTAAGGCGCTGTTTGTGATATGATTATAAGTTACGATTTTCGACAAATTGAATGGAGGACGAGGCTTTACGGGAGCTAGGGCGATCGTTGTTTGTAAATTGAGTTGAGATGGAGAAGGTGCGCGAACGGGTTTTTCCGTCGCCGTTTCTAGAGTAAACGGTTGGGTAGTGCTGCACTCTAATGATGCTGTTCAGCCAAAATCCTTGCCACGGAAGGATTGAAGAATCCAAATAGCATTACTCCTCATCACGACCAACGGTTGTTCGAGCAGATGAGTCAGAGCCGCTTTCGCCGCCGCCACTGCAAAGACTGGAAGTGTGTACCCCGAACGAGCCATTCTGCTTCCTCTTGACAATTGTTCTAAGGACTGTCATAAATTAGCTGTGGAATCCTTGCCAATACTGAATTTCAGGCTTTAATCCGATCTGAGACTGAAATCGCTGAATGCCTTTCCCTAACTGAGATCTGAATTTAATTGATGACACGCCCTAGAAAAATTGTTACAGTTCGCGCGACTGCCATTTCTCCCTCAGTTCTTGCTATCGAGTTCAGAAATAATGCAGATCCTTGACAAATCTAGTGAATCTCAATCAAAAGTAATTAGGTATGCTTTTTTTGATGGAGACAATATTGGAAATGCCATAAAAAATCTGCTTAATAGTGGTAGAGTTAAAGAAGCAATTCATTTATCCGAAAGTATTAAATTGGCAATTTTTAAAATTGAGATTTTTGTTGAGTCTACAAGTGGTGCAGAGTTGATATTTTCTGGAGGAGATGACATTTTAATAAAGTATAATTATATGAAAAATGAATATATTTTTTTAGAAAAAATATTATCTATATTTAATAGCTTTACTGGCTTGTCTATGAGCTGTGGAGTTGGTGATAGCGCGAATCAAGCATTGCTCAATTTGATGAAGATTAAGAATAAGGATAAAGGAGGTATTCTCATGACAAGCAAAAGGCTCGAAATTGAAGATAACTTGATGCCGACTAAGTTGTATATTTTTGCAACTTCTGAAAATCCAGATCCTTACATTAATGTAATTGCTCATTGTGCTGCAAATTATAGGGATCTTAACCATGTTACTTTGATCGGCATAATGGAAGATAGAGGTAAAAGGCTTTCTGAAACTGATAAATTAAAAAATATAAGTAAAAAAATATCCGATCTACTTGACGCTCTAAGTGAAGGGAAATATTCTAAAAAAATTGACGATCCACAAACTCTATTAGATATCGATATGGAACCCGCCGATCGCCAAAGATATATGGCATTAAAAGGTCTTACTCTTGAAACTAAAGTTTTAGATTATCAATTTTTAGATCGAGAAATATCCAATCTTATATATTCTTCAAATCCATTTGAATATATATTTGATGTAACTGCATTTGCCAAAGGTTATTTGGTTGATGTATATACTATTCTAAGATTCAAGAACATTAGCAGTATACACTCACTTGAAATATTTAAGGAACCTAATTTTGACGAAAAAGACTTAATTCATAACTTGATTTATAGAAAAACTTATGCATTTACTTGTCTGGCAGAAACACTTCATACCAGAAGCAAAATTGTTGTAAATGAAAGTTCTATAGTTTCAGAAAGTGAATTCAATCGCCTTCAATCTTATTGTCAAATGCTGGAGAATGAACGCAATAATCTCGAACATAAAACATCTAACAATTTTGCTAAATTTTGGTCATTAGCATATGGATTTATACTAGTATGTCTATTTTTATTTAGTTTCTGGATTGTCAACCAAAAAGGAGGGTGGGATTGGCTTGAACCTACTATTTATATTGTTACTTTTTTATGGTATTTATTTAATTTTGTTCTACAGGTAATTTCTACTGGAAAATTCCCTTCTTTTAATCCTAGAGATTTATTTTTGTCTTTGAGAGACTGGAAAAAGAAGAAACTGGAACAAGCCAGATCGACTAATATAAGAAAATAAAATAAAATGGCTCTTCGGAGTTTAGGGTGACAGAAAAACTAACTTCACGAGATTTCAAAGGTTTTGGCTCTCGAATTTTGATTTTTTTGTATTGGATTATACGGTTTCAGTTACAAACTCCGAAGACCCAATAAAATGTGGCATAATATGAAAAGTATTACAGTACAAGCAAGCCAGATATAGCAGATTGACCAAAATCGCCCCAGAGGTTGCAAAAAATGATAGGGTTTCAAGATTCAGCAAAACCCCTCAAGACTACTGTTGAAGACAGAACGCTACAACCTCATCTAAATCCTGGGTTTGCTGCAGATAAGCTAGAGACGGACGATCGACGACTAAGAGCCGAACGCCCAAAGTTCGCGCGACGGCTAACTTGACGGGAACTCCTCCCGGTGCGCCGCTGGCTTTCGTGACGACTGTATCCACCTGTAACCGTTGCCAGAGCGCCCGTTCTGCTGCAATATCCGTTCCGGGGCGATCGCAAATCAACTGTTCTTTAGAAAACCCAGCTTGGAGCGCCTGCGCCTCAGCCGTGGGTAAAATACGCGCCCAGAGACGGGAACGCTGCTGCCAAGGTCGAAATCGGGGCAGGGCTTTGACTCCCAGCGTCAGCAAAACTCGACGGTTTTCGAGGTACTGTGGCTGAAAGAGAGCCTCTAAATCGGGTAAAGATTCCGCAGGTGGTTCTAAGGGATAGTCTTCACGCTCGAAACGCAAATAGGGAAGTCCGGTTGACATCGCCAGATGAGAAATCTCGGTGGCAAAGGGATGAGAAGCATCGACGATCGCACGGATTCCATACTTGGCGATCGCCCCTCGAACGCTCTCCGCATCCAACGCCCCCACCTGCACCTGTCCCGGCAACCCCTGATAAAGACGCACCGCAGAGGGAGTCACCACCGTTGCCACCCAACTACACCCCTGCTGACTGAGCCGCTGGGCGATCGATCGACTTTCGCTCGTTCCGCCAATCAGCCAAATCATAGTTTCGCCGTAACTTTATACTGTAATAAGGACAAGGTTTTGTTGTGATTTATGCTTCTGATTTTTCTACAATCTCGGAGCGAACGTCACCTCAAAAACAGTCACATCTATTTTTAAAATCGGAGATTCAACCCTTCAATTTGCGCTCGTCAACATTACAATTCATGACGAGTTATTCTTGCAAATTACTGCGAAAAAAACAAGTCAGTTCCTGCCAAGCATCAGTTGCCGCGACTGGGTGATAAGATTCTCGCTCGTGGCAAAAGAATCCGTGATTGGCTTCGGGGTAAAGTTTCAAAGTGTAAGCTTTGCCAAGTGTCTGTAAGCGGGTTTCGATTTGCTCGATGCGATCGCGCCCAATAAAAGGATCTCGTCCCCCAAAAAACAACATCATCGGTACGGTAATATCTTTTGCCGCATCGAGCCACTCATCCAGTACCATGCCGTAGAAGGGGGCAGCAGCGGTAATATCCGAAGAAAAGCGACAGGCGGCGAGAAAGGTAAGTCCACCTCCGAGACAAAATCCGGTAACGCCGATGCGCTCGGGGTCTACATCGGGGCGAGCTTTGAGGAATGCGATCGCCGCTTTTAAATCGCGCTCGATCGGCTCACCGAAATCCAATCGATACATCGTTGCCATGGCCGCTTCAACTCGATCGTAACCAAAGACAGTGTCGTTTCCCTCGCGATAGTACAAATTGGGAGTCATCACCAAGTATCCCTCTTCAGCGATGCGAACGGCCACGTCGCGAATATGACCAGTGAGGCCGAACCCCTCCATGAGTAACAAAACGGCGGGTAGGCGATCGCTGACTGCGGGTTTGCACAGAAAGGCAGACATCTTTCCATCTGGAGTAGTGACGGTTACTTCAGCACGTTCGACAGGCATAGTTGTTTTCCCAGAAACACCTGTCGTCAGTCTAGAAATTCGGTCGAACGACGGGCTAGAACAAAACCGCACAGTCTTAGAATATTCTTGCTATTCACCTTGACGAAACTCGGTTGGAGTCATACCAACTCGGCGTTTGAAACACCGAGTCATATGGCTTTGGTCGCAAAAGCCGACACTGACCGCAATGTCTGTCAAACTCAGTTCGCTGTGCTTCAACAACGCTCGTACCTTCTCTACCCGCTGTTTCAAGATGTACTGATAGGGCGTTATACCTTCACTTTGCTTAAATAGGCGGGCAAAGTAGGCGGGGCTGACTTGGGCGATCGCGGCTAAATCCACCAGCTTTAAGTTTTGATTGAGATGGGCATCGATGTATGCTTTGACCCGATCTTGTCTGACTTTAGATAGTCCACCTGTAAAACTCGATAGTCGGGGACTAGTGGCGCAATAGTGGCGCAGCAGGTGAATCGCTAGGCTCGTTTTCAGGCTATCTACAAGTAAGGAACTGCCCAAGCCGCTCGATTCGACTTCCATCTTCAACATGAGAAACAGGCTACGAACGAACTCGTCACCCACATCCATAAATTGCGGTAATAGCTCGATGCGATCGGGATTTACCCAACCCCGTCCAACCTGTTCGAGCAAATCGGGTTCTAACGCCAGCACCCCGAACTCTGCTTCGCAATCCCAGCTACAACGGTGGGAAACTCCGGCAGGAATGACGGCAATGCTCCCGACCGGACGCGCTTCCTGATGACGCTTGCCGTCGAGCCAGCGATATCCAGTCGCGTTACTCGAAGCATTGGGGAGGTTGAGGGCGATCGCGTGCAGAGTATGTTGATGCTCTGCCGTAGAGAACTTCGGCTGTTGGTACAACTCCAGACGAATGCTTTCCCACCCAATGCTAGACAAGACGGTTGGTCGAGGCAGCAATCCTTCCGTTGGATTGGCCTGGCGGTGGTCGAGTACGATGGGAGATGAGTTCACGGGCAACATCCACGAATTTAAGTTTTCTCTACTATAAACATCAACAGTTTTGAGGGCTTCAGTTTCTATGTCTATAGCGGGTTCAATTGAGTTGTGAATAAGCTTGGGTTTTCAAAATTTGCGTCGAAAATGTATGGTTTTATGCACAAGATTTAGGATTCGATAGCTAAAACTTTTTGAAATCTTATGAAATTAGTTTTTCTGTCATCCTAAACTCAGAAGAGCCATGAACTTGATTTTAAACTGTAAATTCATTAGGCATGAGCTTTTGCAATCGATTTGGCTGTGGTTGGGTTTTGCGATCGAGCTATTCAAACTCCAACAGACTCATGTTTTTACAAAAGTGAGATACACTCCCAAAAACGCAATAAAACTTGTTCGTGATTACGGTCGAATTCTACCCCGCAACGAAACAGTAGAGTTTGGAATTTGAACAACTTCAGTTTAGACCTTAGCTTTTCGGTGAAGAGGGGCGAAAAAGGTGACTGTGACCGGGACTGTAAAGCTGCGATCGCGCCTCAGTTCGAGCCTCCAACGCCGGACTAATCACGTAAAGTACCGTGCGATCGAATCCCGTTTCTCGAGTCGTGGCAGCCATCCCATCCAACCGCCCAAAATGAATCTGTCCCGGCAACCCCTGATAGAGACGCACCGCAGAGGGAGTCACCACCGTTGCCACCCAACTGCACCCCTGCTGACTGAGCTGCAAGGCGATCGATCGACTTTCGCTCGTTCCGCCAATCAGCCAAATCATAAATCCCAGTGGAACGATAACAGTGAAGTGGATTGCATTAGAACCCACATTCCGCACTTCAAATGTAGTGTATAAGTAGTATAAATTGAATCGGAAAGGAATTAGGTATTTCGACTCAGCCAACTGACCCCTTGACTTGAAAATAACATTCAAGAGCCAACTGACTTGACAAAAATAGTAGGATATGCAGAATGACTTCCGGCAAGCTTTTCTGTCATCATCAAAAAATGTAGCCATCAGAAAAAGGAAGAGACTCTGTCATCATCAAAAAATGTAGCCATCAGAAAAAGGAAGAGACTATGTCGGTAGAGGTCAAAAATTTAGACCACTTGGGGTTAGTGGCGGGAATCATTGACGAAATCGGAATTGTCGAAATCGTCAACGACTTACTCGGAGAAAAAAAGACGGAAAAAGTTAGCGCGGGTCTCGTCGTTAAAGCCATGATTTTAAATGGCATGGGATTAGTGTCATCCCCTCTTTATATTTTTAAGAATTTCTTTGAAAGTAAGGCGGTAGAAAACCTACTGGGAGAAGGAATTAAAGCCGAGTATTTAAATGACGATCGACTGGGCAGGGTTCTCGATAAAATTTATCGATTTGGACTCAATCGAATTTTTGTGGCCATTGCCTTAGCCACGGTAAAAAAGTATGAATTAACGGTAAATTCCAACCATCTCGACTCAAGTTCGTTTCACGTTCATGGAGACTACCCTAACTCCGGGGAATCGGGAACGATTGAAATTACTTACGGATATTCAAGAGACCATCGCCCGGATTTAAAGCAATTTCTGATGAATTTAATCTGCACTGGAGATGGCGATGTGCCACTTTGGATGAAGATGGGTTCGGGAAACGACTCAGACTCAAAGCAATTTGGTCGATCGATGGTTGAGTTTAAAAACAATTTCAGTTTGAAAGTTTAACGGTGGCTGATAGTGCTTTTTACACCCAGGAAAATCTACAAATTGCCAAGGAAGTTAAATGGTTGAGTCGAGTTCCCGTGACGGTAAAAGCAGCGAAGAATTTAGTAGAATCGGTAGAGGAAAGCGAGTTAAAAGCGAGTCAACTTACGGGTTATCGTTTTCAAGAATCTCAACAAAACTATGCCGATGTTGAGCAAAGATGGTTATTAGTCGAAAGTCAAAAAAGGAAAGAATCAGATTTAAAAAAATTAGAGAAAAATCCAGAAAGATGGTGAGTCCGCCCAAAAGAAACTCCGAGAGTTAAGTGTTCGAGAATTTGCTTGTGCCGCTGATGCCGAAAAAGCAGCATTTCGCCTTTTAAGAAAGTCGAAGTATCACCAAATTACCGATTTAGAAATTACGGAAAATTCTGGGGTCTATCAAGTCAAAGCGAACGTCACAATTGATGAAGCTTCAGTCGAGATAAAAAAACGAAGTGCCGGACGATTTATCTTGGCGACGAATGTTTTAAACTCAGAAGAATTAACCGCTGATTCAATGCTCTCGAACTACAAAGAGCAACAGTCAGTCGAACGAGGTTTTGGCTTTCTGAAAGACCCGCTATTTTTAACGGATAGCGTTTTTCTTAAATCTCCTCACCGGATTGAAGCTTTGGGATTCATTATGGGCTTATGCTTATTGGTTTACACTCTGGGACAACGACAAATTCGGAAAACTTTGAAGCGGCTAAAAACTGGCGTCAAAAATCAGTTAGGTCGTCTAACCGATCGACCAACTCTCCGATGGATATTTCAATGTTTCAAGGGATTCATG
>NZ_KB235958.1:3798603-3799620 GCF_000332355.1 Baaleninema simplex PCC 7105 | reverse complement strand
TTTTTGTATTATGGTATACATTTATAACCACAAACTCCGAAGACCCAGACTCAAAGCAATTTGGTCGATCGATGGTTGAGTTTAAAAAACAATTTCAGTTTGAAAGTTTAACGGTGGCTGATAGTGCTTTTTACACCCAGGAAAATCTACAAATTGCCAAGGAAGTTAAATGGTTGAGTCGAGTTCCCGTGACGGTAAAAGACAGCGAAGAATTTAGTAGAATCGGTAGAGGAAAGCGAGTTAAAAGCGAGTCAACTTACGGGTTATCGTTTTCAAGAATCTCAACAAAACTATGCCGATGTTGAGCAAAGATGGTTATTAGTCGAAAGTCAAAAAGGAAAGAATCAGATTTAAAAAATTAAGAGAAAGAAGACCAGAAAGATGGTGAGTCCGCCCAAAAGAAACTCCGAGAGTTAAGTGTTCGAGAATTTGCTTGTGCCGCTGATGCCGAAAAAGCAGCATTTCGCCTTTTAAGAAAGTCGAAGTATCACCAAATTACCGATTTAGAAATTACGGAAAATTCTGGGGTCTATCAAGTCAAAGCGAACGTCACAATTGATGAAGTTTCAGTCGAGATAAAAAAACGAAGTGCCGGACGATTTATCTTGGCGACGAATGTTTTAAACTCAGAAGAATTAACCGCTGATTCAATGCTCTCGAACTACAAAGAGCAACAGTCAGTCGAACGAGGTTTTGGCTTTCTGAAAGACCCGCTATTTTTAACGGATAGCGTTTTTCTTAAATCTCCTCACCGGATTGAAGCTTTGGGATTCATTATGGGCTTATGCTTATTGGTTTACACTCTGGGACAACGACAAATTCGGAAAACTTTGAAGCGGCTAAAAACTGGCGTCAAAAATCAGTTAGGTCGTCTAACCGATCGACCAACTCTCCGATGGATATTTCAATGTTTTCAACCCACATTCCGCACTTCAAATGTAGTGTATAAGTAGTATAAATTGAATCGGAAAGGAATTAGGTATTTCGACTCAGCCAACTGACCCCTTGACTTGAAAA
>NZ_KB235958.1:3788223-3798503 GCF_000332355.1 Baaleninema simplex PCC 7105 | reverse complement strand
CAGTTTAACCTGCCCATTCCTCAACCGATTTTTCTCTAAGATGTCATTTTTACCCGAATTTTTCTTTTTTCTCGGTCTTAATCCCTAACCAACTCCCGACTAATTTCATCCCCTTCTCGTGCTACTTGGCGTACTACAAGTTGAAGTGCGGAATGTGGGTTAGAAGGCGATCGCAGAATTTACGGCTGAAAACGAAGGTTTTGGAGAGATTGGACTCGCGCAATCGTTTCAAAATCGCGATCGTTGTGAACCAAAAGTAAATTATTCTCCAGTGCAGCTTGAGCAATACAGCAATCGATGGGGCTGCGAACAGTTAATCCTTGACGGCGGAGATCGTAATAAATCCGTGCAGCCGCTTGCCAGGAAGAAGAGGTGAGTTCAACGTAATCTTGTCCTTCAAGATAGGTAGAGAGAATCGCCCATTCTCGCTCGTCCGAGCTGCCTTGAAGCAATTCAAGCTGAGTGAAGCGGGTCAGGAACACATCACGACCCGCGATGAAGCTTTCAAGCTGTTGGCGAACTCGGCCGCTGCGATCTCGAAACAGGCTAATCCAAACAGATGTGTCAATTAGCAGCACGATGAATCTCACGAAGCGCCTTATAGTCAAAGTCTGGAGTCAACTGAATCTGTCCGGCGAGGTCGAGAAGGTTTTTCTTACGTCGCGATTTCACCAGTTCTTGCAGAGCGAAGTTTATCAGTTCTTCTCGATCGCTCAGATTCGTGAGTTGACAGGCTTCGTCGAGAAGGACTTCGTCGAGGTTTACTGTAATTTTCATGGTTCCACGACAGAACAGTAGAGTTTGGAATCCGAACAACTCCAGTTTAGACCTTAGCTTTTCGGTGAAGAGGGGCGAAAAAGGTGACTGTGACTGGGACTGTAAAGCTGCGATCGCGCCTCGGCTCGAGCCTCCAACGCCGGACTAATCACATAAAGTACCGTGCGATCGAATCCCGTTTCTCGAGTCGTGGCAGCCATCCCATCCAACCGCCTCAAATGAATCTGTTCGTCCGGCCAGCCCAACCGATAACATAACGCAACTGGCGTGTCCGGCGGATAATGCGCCAAGAGCTTATCCTGCGCGTCTGGGGCGTGGCGAGCGCTGAGATAGAGACAGAGGGAAGCACGGTGCGCCGCCAAACTCGCCAAATCCTCGTCGCCTGGAACGTCCGTGCGACCCTGTACCCGCGTGAGAATGATGCTTTGAACGAGTTTCGGGACAGTTAACTCCACTTGCAAACGCGCCGCCGCCAGTTGAAACGCACTGACCCCCGGCACGATTTCAAAGGCCATCTCATGTTTCAACAAAAACGCCGTCAACTCGTGCAGCGCCCCATACAAACAAGGATCGCCATCTTGCAGGCGGACAACCCGCTGACCCCGTTCCACTCGCTCCCGTAACATGGGCAACCAGGTTTCCAAGGTATGGGAACGGGTATCGATACAGTCTGCGGTGGGGCGACAGTGTTGTAGCATCTGAGTCGGAACCAGAGACCCGGTGTAGAAGACTGTATCGGCTTGCGCCAGCAGGTTTTGACCCCGGACGGTAATTAAATCGGGGTCGCCGGGGCCCGCTCCAATGATTTGGACGGGGAATCGCTCGGTGGTTGGGGTGGGGATTGATGGATTCACGATGGCAAAAAATAGGGAACGGGGAACGGCTCTCAAACTTGCGGTGATTTACGACGAAGCGCCGACGCTATACCCTCTCGGGGTGATGATATGTCCTCGATGTAAGAAGGTGCTGGAATTTCCGATTAACAGGACTGTCAGCATATCGATTTGCGTCACATCGACTTCTTCCAGGGTCAGACATTGCACCGATTCCCCCGGACGGTAGAGGGAACGGGCGATCGCAACGGGAGTTTGGGACGATCGCCAACGACGAAAAATCTCCAAGGCGATTTCAATACCCTCCGTTCGAGTGCGCGATCGCGGATTGTACAACGCCACGACGAAATCCGCCCTCGCCGCCGCCTCCAACCGCTTCTCGATAACTTCCCAAGGGGTCATCAAATTAGAGAGGGAAATGGCACAGAAATCGTGCATTAAAGGCGCACCAACCCGAGCCGCCACCGCTTGCAGGGCGGTAATTCCAGGCATTACTTCTACGCTGGGCGATCGCCCGTCCCAGTGGTTTTGAGCCAGACATTCCAACACCAACCCCGCCATACCGTAAATCCCGCAGTCCCCCGAGGACACCATACCCACGGTTAACCCTTGTTGAGCCAAGGCCACAGCCCGTTCGGCCCGTTGTACCTCCTGGGTAATTTGGCTGGCTTCGACGATTTGATTGGGGTGAAACAGCGGACGCAGCAAGTCTAAATACAAACCGTAGCCGAGGACGACATCGCAGTCGAGGAGTGCCGAACGAGCGGCGGCGGTGAGTTGGTTGAGGGAACCGGGGCCAGACCCGATGAGGTAGAGATGGCCGCGACGGGGATTGTATTCTCGAGACGCGCGAGCTACGGCGATCGTACAAGCGCCCCCATCGCCTTTAAACACCTGTTTCGTCACCAGCAACTCTTGACTCTGGGCGGAGAGTAACGCCGCCGCTTCTGCGACAGATGGGGTTCCCACGGCTTGCTCGACGACTTCTGAGGGGTTGGGGACGGACGGTTGACTGAGTTCGTCGGCGTTGAAGAAGCGTCGCGGCCAGTGGTAGCGATCGCCCAGGGTTTGAAATGCCACTTCGTCCTGTTTGAGAGCGATCGAGGCGATCCCCGCGACGGACTCCCAAGCCAATCCGCGATCGCGCAAAACCTGACGAATACTGGCTTCGATAAACTCCGCTGCCGTCCCCCGCTCGCAGCCCAAACCCAGCCAGAGCGTCCGGGGATGCCAGCACACCCGCGATCGCCCGGTTTTTTCTTCGTTCTCCTCGGGAGGAAGGCGATCGGAAATCCAGAGTTGGGGTAACGAGTCATCCTCGACATCGAAGCGAAACGGATGTCCTTCGGGTAACATTTGTTGCCACAGGGACTCGCCGCAGGCTTGCTTGACAGAAATAGGTTTTTGCTGTGTAATGAACGCCGCAATTTTAGTCCAATCCCCTCGTCCTCGCTGCCAGCCGTAGGGACGACCCAACAAATCTAACGCGGGTAACTGTTGCCCTTCTGAAGCAGAGGTGACGACCGGCTCGGCTCCCAAAACCGCCGCACATCGCCGGGTTAGCGCGTCGGCTCCTCCCAGATGTCCGCCGCTGACGCTGACGACAAATTGTCCCGTTTCAGCGATCGCCACCACCCCCGGATCGGTCGCTTTCTGCTGTAGCAGCGGCGCAATTAAGCGAACCACCGCCCCCACGGGAAGCACAAATATCAGTTGCGTGGCTCGCGTCCAGCATTCAGCCACCACGGGAGCCAGAGAATCGCGGTAAGTTTTGACAGGGCGATCGCCTGGTGGAGCGATCGAATCCAGGGTACTTTCCCGCGTCCAGAGTTCCTGAAACGGAAGTCCGTCCCAAAGCTGTAACCCCAAGCGATAGCCGACTGGGGTGGGTGCAATGAAGACAATCCCCCCGTAGCCCCCCTTGGATAAGGGAGGTTGGGGGTCAGAAAAGTTAGAAACAATAGTCACGGCGACGCACGATTAAGATTGAAAAATAAGGCGGTTTGTAGTTCTCGAGGGAGACCAAATTGGGATAGATTTTTTCCTGGCTCGACCCCACCCATTCCACCAAACTCGACTGTTCCAGCAATTCCGCCGCCGCCAGTTGTTGCCAAACCTCCGCGAAGACGGACGCCACTTTCATCAACACGACCACTTCCGCCCACTCAAGGGTCTGTTTGAGTTCGCTGACATCGTAAAGTGCGGGGAGAACGGCGATTTTCTCCGCCGCCAGAGACAGGGGCATTTCGAGCGCAGCAGCGGCGGCGAGGGGAGAACAGACCCCCGGAACCGTGGTAATTTCCACGCCAGGCGCGAGTTCGCGAACCGCTTGGGCGACGTAACTAAAGGTACTGTAGAAACTGGCATCGCCTTCGGTAATGAAAGCGACATCTTGCCCTCGCGCTAAATGAGACACTAGGGTTTCTCCGGCAGCTTTCCAGGCTTGTTGAAGTTGCACTGCATCGCGCACGAAGGGCAGATGTAGGGGAACGAGGGGCTGTTCTGGGAGCAGATGGGAACGGACGATATTGTACGCCATACCCGGTTCGCCTTGGCGGTTCTGGGGACAAGCCACAACATCGACGGTCTGGAGAATTTTCAATCCTTTGAGGGTCAGCCATTCTCCATTTCCAGGGCCGACGCCAACGCCCCAAAGACGACCGTAAGCAGGGAGTGGGGAACGGGGAACGGGGAACGAGGAACGGGGAACAGTTTCTTCCTTGTCTCCCCTGCTCCCTTGCTCCCCTGCTCCCTTGCTCCCCCTCTCCCTCTCTCCCCCTCTCCCCCTCTCCCCTTCTAAATCGGCGGTTCGCGACGCTTGTAAGAGAATCACCGGGTTTAAGGGGACGAATCGAGTGGTTTCGGTGGTTGCTAAAGTGGTCGATCGCGCCAAATTAACCTGCAACAGTCGGACTGTCCAACCCAACTCTCGTAACTGCTGTTTTGCCAGCATACAGGTTTCCAGGGTGGCAAAATGAGCCACTAAAATTCCCCCAGATCGCAATCGCTGACAGCAGGTTTTGAGAATCGCGGGAATATCTTTTCCGCCGCCGCCGAGAACCACGCGATCGGGGTCGGGTAACGACGTTAAAGCCTCCGGTGCGACGCCAGCGACGGGATACACCCGAGAACAGCCGAAGCGATCGCAGTTTTGCCGAATCAGGCTCGATCCCGCCTCGGTTTTCTCCACCGCATAGATATCTGCATCGGGGACGAGACGAGCAATTTCGATCGCCATCGACCCCGTACCCGACCCCACATCCCAGACGGTGATACCGGGAACTAATCGAAGCTGAGACAAAGACAGGGCGCGAACTTCCTGTTTCGTCATCAACCCCGGTCGATCGCCAAACGTATGAAAATCGGCGTCGGCGATACCGAACAAGGGCTGAGGCGAAATTGGTTCGGACGGTTCGGCTTCCAAAACAACGACGTTGGGAGACGGAAACGTCCGTTCCACCGCCGCTTCTACAGAAACGGACTGAATTTGCTCCCGTTCGCCGCCGAGATGACTGCACACCCACATTTGATACTGAACGGGAAGGCGCAAATCTCGAATCAGACGGGCGATTTCCCCCGGTGTATGGGTGAAGTCCGTCAGAACGGCTAGGGGCGATCGCCCTTGTTTCAAGGCTTCTTCAAGACGCAGGGGATCGCGACCGTGTACGCTGACGATGGTAGCCGACTGCCAAGGGATACCCAAGCGACTGAACGCCAGTTGGACGGAACTCACCTGTGGATAAAACCGCAAACATCGGCGATCGAACCGTTCGGTCAGCAAACGCCCTAAACCGTAAAACAGCGGGTCGCCACTGGTCAAAACTGCCACCGATTGCGTGTTTAAGAGTTCCGCGACGCGATCGAGCCACGCCCCGATGTCGCTTCCCAGGGGCAGTTTCCGAGCCGGATAGTCTGCCACCGCTTCCAGGTGAGACGCACTTCCGCCAATGATTTCAGCTTGCTCCAAACAAGCTCGCACTGGCGGACTCAGACCCGCGATGCCGTCTGCACCGAGGCCGATAACGTGGAGGAGGTGGGGAGGATGCGATCGAAGCACAGTTAAGGAGTTTGCCAAGCGCGTTGGTGATAGTCTTCAGCCTCGGGGTAGAGGTCTGGAATGCCATGATATAACGCTTGTCCGTTCTCTGTTGACTCGTGATGGTGATGGTGGTGATGGTCGTGGTGATGGTGGTGATGGTGGCCGTGGCCGTTGCTGCTGACAGCTTGACGGAACTTGCAGGTATAGCAGTTCATCGCCACCTGTCCGGTTTGGGCTTCTCGCTCGCGATCGCGAATCAGCTCAAACAACACGGGATCGGCACCAATCACTGATAGGCTCTGAATTTCAACGTCAGGGCGATCGGCTTGTTGCGTCTCGGCGACGGTTTGAATGCGTTTGGCGAGAACTCCATCAAACAGCAAATGAGGAATCACGATAATGCGATCGGGTTTCCAAGCCATCGCTCGCTCGAAACCGCGTTCGAGACGGGGATGGGTAATGCCAGTAAAGCAAACTTCTAAATCCAGATAGCCGCTACCTTCCCACAACATCCGAGCCAGTTTGTAAACGTCCCCGTTGGCGTCGGGATCGGAGGCGCCGCGACCTACAAACAACAGTACCGTTTTGTCTCGAGGAACGCAACTTTCGCGATCGGCTTGTTCGAGACGCTGTTTCCAGAGTTCCAACCAACGCAGAGACACCCCAAAATGACGGCCGTAGTGTAGCGTCAACTCAGGATGGCGTTGGACGGCGCGATCGAGTTCGTTGGTCACGTCAAATTTACTGTGACGGGCAGCAAACAGCAAGACGGGTAAGACCGTGAGTTCGTGATAACCCATTTCGACGCAGCGATCGATCCCGTCTTGCACCAGCGGATCGGTCAATTCCAGAAAACAGGGAACCACGGGACGGCTCGCATCGTAGGCTTGAAACCGCTCGGCAAAATCGAGAAATGCCTGACGACCATCCGCATCGCGCGTACCGTGACCCAACAGCAACAGAGGATTAGCTTGATTCATATTCAGTCTCTCAGTATCCTAACCTTTGTGCAACGCAGAGATAGAGTACAGTGGTTACAGAAAAGGGAGCAAAGCCCACGTCTTTTAAGCGTGGGACGAACGCGTCGGAGCTTTTCAGCTCCGAGACCAAGTCGCCGCCGTTACAGGAATCTGCGTCCTGCGGCGGTGATAAAAAAAAGAAAGTCCAATTTTAGACTACAATCATTCGAGCATTCGGTCACAGTGATGCTCAACCTCACTTACCAGTACAAGCTCGATCTAACCAAGCAGCAGCAACAGACCTATGACGAGTGGCTAGAAACCTCTCGTCGGGTTTGGAACTATGCTTTAGCAGAGCGCAAAGACTGGTACAAGTCGAGAGCCTGTCCCATCGATCGATGCTCTCTTCGAGGTGAGTACATTATTCCCCCCGACGCGCCCCGACCCAGTTTTTCGAGTCAATGCAAAGCCTTAACCCAAGCTCGAAAAGTCTATCCCGAGTTAGCTTTGGCTCACTCTCAGATATCCCCCCAACCCCCCTTGGGAAGGGGGGCTACGGGGGGATTGCGACGTTTAGAAAAAGCCTTTGTCTCAATGTGGGAGAGAGGACACGGATTCCCCAGATTCAAGAAACCGGGGAGATTGCGCTCCCTGTTGTTCCCACAGTTGGGAAAAGACCCCGTTCGGGGAAACCGAGTCAAGCTCCCTGGAGTGGGATGGGTGAAAATGCGGCTCTCACGAGCGATTCCCGAAGGCTTCGTCGTCAAACGAGCCACTGTGGTCAAGCGAGCTTCCGGGTGGTACGTGATGCTAACCCTTCAGTGCGATATTGAAGTTCCCGACATCACACCCCACGGGGAAGCGTTAGGAATTGACGTAGGATTGAGCAACTATCTGGCCACCTCTGCTGGTGAGTTAGTGCCAAGACCCCGATTCTTTGTAGACCTCCAGAGCAAGCTGAAATTGCTGCAACAGAGAGTGTCTCAAAAGGTTAAAGGGTCAAATAACTGGCGCAAGGCTCACTATAAGGTTGCCAAACTTCACGAATACATCCGCAACTGTCGTCAGGATTTCTTCTACAAACTGGCTCACCATCTCTGCGACGGTGTAGGGATGGTGTTTGCTGAGAAGCTCAACTTCAAAGCCTGGGCGAGAGGAATGTTCTCAAAGCATACTCTCGATGCAGCTCACGGTGAGTTTTTGAGGATCCTGAAGTGGGTGTGCTGGAAGCGCGGCGTCTTCTACGCGGAAGTGGACGCGAAGGGAACCAGCCAAATTTGTCCCAGTTGTGGTACGAATACAGGAAAAAAAGAGCTTTCAGTTCGCGTTCATCAGTGTCCTGAGTGCGGCTATACCACAGATAGAGATATAGCCGCCGCGCAGGTGGTCGTGCAGCGTGGACTTGCAACCGTCGGGCAGACGGTCAAGATGCTTGGCGAGGGGTTAAGCGTAGGCTCCCCTTAGACCCAAGAATCCCACGAATAGAATTCGTGGGAGTGTCAAGTTAGCATCGGGGATAGCCTGGAAAACATAAAGGTTTGTCGATCGCACGCTGCTAACGCCCCATGATTTGCCGAGCGATCGCCGGTTCCCGTAACATCTTCAGCAGTCGCCGAACTATCGTTTTTTAAGCTTTTGTACGAAATGCCGATTCCAACCCTGGTGGTGGGGGGAACCCACAGCGGCGTGGGCAAAACCTCCGTCGCGATCGCGCTAATGCGTGCTTTTTCCACTCGAGGAATGCAGGTACAGCCGTTTAAGGTCGGGCCGGATTTTATCGACCCCGGACACCATCAGAACGCCACAGGGCGCGTCTGTCACAATCTCGATGGATGGATGTTGAGTCGATCGCAGAATCGAGAGATTTTCGAGGAAGCCTGTCAGGGGGCAGATTTGGCGATCGTCGAAGGCGTTATGGGACTGTTTGACGGATTCGGGGCTGAGTCTGAAGCCGGAAGTACCGCTGAGATGGCGAAGTGGCTGGGAGCGGCTGTCATCTTGGTGATTAACGCCAAAGCTCTCGGACGCAGTGCGGCGGCTTTAATTTCTGGATATGCGGGTTTCGATCCGGCGTTGAACCTGGCGGGGGTCATCTGTAACCAGATTGGGAGTTCTTCTCACCTCGATCGCATTCGATCGGCGGTATCTCAAACGGTGAAAATTCCCATCCTCGGGGGACTTCCACGCACGGAAGGCGTCAGCATTCCCGAACGTCATTTAGGGCTGTGGCGAGCCGCCGAGGACGATTTAGCAAACGGGGATTACATGAAATCGCTGGCTCAGCTTGTCGAAGAGAACCTCGATCTCGAAGCTTTACTGCACGTTGCCAAATCTGCGCGATCGCCCCATCTCAATTCCGATTCTCTCAATTTATCTGAAATCGGGGAAAGGTCGAAATCCCAAGTCGCTGAAACCGAGATCTCCTCTTCCTCTCCCGTCCGCATTGGCGTCGCTCGCGATCGCGCGTTTTGCTTTTACTATGCCGTCAATCTCAGCTTACTCGAGCGATCGGGGGCAGAGTTAATCCCCTTTTCGCCCCTAGAAGATTCTCTTCCCGAGGATTTAGACGGACTTTATATCGGTGGCGGTTATCCCGAACTCTACGCCGCGAAACTCTCGGAAAATCAGAGTTTGCGTCGAGCGATCGCGGCATTTTGCCAGTCGGGGCGTCCGGTTTACGCTGAATGTGGCGGGTTAATGTATCTCGCTCAGGGATTGCTGGAATCAGAGCGATCGCCTTATCCGTTTGTGGGCGTTCTCCCCTTCTGGACGACGATGGGAAAACGGGTCAAATTGGGCTATCGCCAGGCTGAAGTCATGGGTTCGACGGGCTTTTTCCCAAAACAAGGCAAAATTCGCGGACATCGCTTTCATTATTCCGATATCGTCGATGCAGCGGGTAATCTATTAGACCTCAACCCTCGCAACTCCGCCGATTCGGTCATAGAGTTCGATTACCGATTGCAAGGCTGGGGCGATCGCCTGGAGTGGGAAGGATATCGCATCGGTAACGTTCTCGCCAGCTACGTCCACTTACACTTTGGCAGCAATCCGGCGTTTCCCCAACAGTTCGTCTGCTATTGTCGAGAGCGATCGCTGTAAGCTGCGATTGTTATTTACCGCTTGTCAAGTTCTGTTTGCGGGGTGCATCTCAATTTCGTAGCATGACCCCTCCGCGCCTCGACTGAGCTCGCCGAACGTCCTCCGGCACCTCCCCGAACTCGCGGGGAGGATGGGTGGGGTTGCGATCGCCAAAGTGAGACGCACCCGGCTATAGCTGTTACGGTAAGCGAACTTCCGAACAGTTTTCAAAAACAGCAACGTCCTTTAAGCGACGTTGTCAGAGAACATGAAATTTCTGTCTTGGTTAGCCTGCTTATAACGGTACTTAAACAAATTTCAAGCCCAAACCAAGCCAAAACGCGCTTTGTGAGCGGCAAACAGGTCTCGATTCTCGTTCAGCCATGCCACAAAACGAAAAGACATGGCTGTCCGAAAAGCCTCTAAAGCATCTACAAAAGTTTCCAAAGGTTGGTTCGCCCACTTCCTTCGTAAACCGCCCGTCAACTTATGCCAAAGGATAAAAGTGTAGGCACAAAATACCAAAATTAAATGCCGCTGTAAACTCTTCAAACCTCTCGCCTGGCATTCCCTCCAACCCAACCATCCTTT
>NZ_KB235958.1:3784593-3788123 GCF_000332355.1 Baaleninema simplex PCC 7105 | reverse complement strand
GTCTCTCTCATGGGGGACACTCTCCACCTTAAATCCTTGTCAGTCAAGGGTTTTGCTTTTATTTTACCTTTTTTACCGTTTAAGTCCCGATAAGAACTCTCGCTAGAAACGTATATACAATTCCAAGCGAGGAGCTCAATGACGGTGAAAAGCAAATCGTCGAAGCGGCGGCAAGGAATGCCATTCCAAGGCTTTTGAAGTTTTCTATACTTACTGGAGTAACTCAACTCGAACCAGTTGCTTACATCATTGCAACAGCCGAAAAAGAGTCCTATTTTGGTGCCACCTTATACGGTCATAACTATATGTATGAATATTCAGGTAGGCGAGCGGGGAGTCGGGAAGAACGGGACTATTTTAACGGTGAATATGGAGGGAGAAATGGGAACGAGGAAGAAGGTGACGGCTACAAATATCGAGGTCGAGGTTTTGTCCAACTTACGGGAAGAGCGAATTACACGGACATGCAGGCACTTTACAACAGTATAATTAGCAATCCAACCGCTCTCGAACGCCAAGCTAATACCGATCTTAGCCCCATAGACTTAGTTAACAACCCAGATATCGCAGCAGACGATCCTGATGTCGCCGCTCGAATAGCCGCTTTAGGTATGCAACAGGGTTTATTTACAGTTTATCGTCTAGACGACTTTTTTACAGCAAACGGCCCACGTAATGAATCTGCGCGTCTCCAGCAGTTTGAAGATGCACGTTCAATCGTCAACCCTGGCGATCGAGTTGAATACATTGCTGGAAGGGCAGAAGAATATTATCAGACTTTGAGAACATTCTTTAGAAATCTTCGGTAATCAGAGTCAACACACCGTCAGCTCCTCTGATATATCTGAGTTGTCTGTACCACTTCAGTCTCCATCACTAAAATCGACAGTTATGCTCTTCCAAATCGGGAAGCGGACAGGTTTCGTCCACGAGAGGATTCCCTTTAAGATCGAGTGAATAGATTCGACTGACCCAAGAAAGCGGTTGAGCGTCTGTAATCTGGTTGTTGCGTAACTTGATAGAAATTCGCCAACCCTGGGGAGTCTCGAGTGACTGTAGCGGCGAAACATCTTCGATCTGATTGTCAGACAGATCGAGAGATCTTAAATGAGTCATTCCCGAAAATGAGGGCAGTTGACGAATCAGGTTTCCTTTAAAGATTAATTGAGTTAGACTATCGGGTTGCTCGAAATCTTCAAGAGGACTGAGATCGGAGATTTGATTGTTTTCGAGATCGAGTCTCCTAGAAAATTTCAGAATTAATCCTCTAGGGTTAGCCAGCATTCTTTGCCAACGTTCGCGATCGTAAACCCAAGTGGCTAAAGGACGAATATCTTCAATTTGATTGTCAGAAAGATCGAGATAGGTTAGATCGGTCATCTCTGCGAAAGAGGGCAATTGTCGAATCTGATTTCCAGTAACTGTTAAATCGACAAGACGCTCGGGGCGATCGAGTGCTTCGAGAGGTCTGAGATCTTCAATTTGATTGTTATCGAGATGGAGCTGTCTCACCTGAATTTTGAGAGGCGGTAAGTTACGAATTTGATTGTGACTTAAATCGAGTTTTGCATACCATGTACCTGCTAAAGGACTTAGATCTCGAACGAGATTGTTGGACAGATATAAGTCAGAAACTTTAACATTTTGCAATGGCGAAATGTCTTGAATTTTGTTATTTTCAAGATCTAACATAGAAACCTCTAAATTAGATTCATCAAGAGGTGTTAAATCTTCAATCTGATTTTCGTCTAAGAAGACTTTGTATAAACTTGGACAGTCCTTAAACGAACTTATTTTAGTGATTTTATTGCGAGAGGCCGAAACAACTTCAAGGTTGGGAAATCCTTGCAAACCTGTTATATCTTCCAATAAATTATCGTTAAGACTCAGACGCTCTAGTTGAGATAAAGATGAAATTGGGGGTAAATGGCGAAGCTGATTTTTGTCAAGACTCAGAAATTTGAGGCGCGTTAAGTGCGGCAAAAATGCAAAGTCACGAATTTTGGTATTGACTAGGGATAGGCTCTCTAAATCAGTTAAATGTTGTAAAGGTGTAAAATCTTGAACGGGATTACCAGAAATACTGAGAGACTTTAAATCAGTTAAGTCTTGTAGAGGTGCAATATCATAAATTGAATTCCCCGCTAAATTCAGAGACTTGAGATGCTTCAGATATTGCAAGGGTCTTACATCTGAGAGATTTTCATTGTCGAGATATAACTCTTCATTTCGCTCCAGTTTAAATTGTAAAACTTGGCAGTGACGGGTTTCGGCTCGTTCGAGTAAAACCTCGATCGTCCGTTGTGTTGCTTCAGGTAAAGAAGAAGCCGCCTTACACCAGTCTTCTAGGCTGTCGAGATCGCTCACATCAACCGGAGGCGATTCGTTCGATTCAGGAGAACGTTGAACGTTACAGCTTGTTAACCCCGCTGAGATCGCGAGAGTGAGGGTAAATCTCGCCAAAAATCTTTGAGACTTCATTTTTCTCAAGATCGATCGTATTTCTTGTCAGTTTACCGAAACAAAAGCTTGATGACAATCGAGCCTTGAACTATATCTAAGTTGTCTGTACCACTTCAGTCTCCATCACTAAAATCGACAGTTGCGCTCTTCCAAATCGGGAAGCGGACAGGTTTCGTCAACGAGAGGATTACCTTTGAGATCGAGTACATAGATTCGACTGACTAAAGAAAGCGGTTGAGCGTCCATAATCTGATTGTTGCGTAAATCGATATAAATTGACCAACCCTGGGGAGTCTCGAGTGACTGTAGCGGCGAAACATCTTCGATCTGATTGTCAGAAAGATCGAGGAAGCTTAAATAAGTCATTTCCGAAAATGAGGGCAGTTGACGAATCTGGTTTCCTTTAAAGATTAATTCAGTGAGACTATCGGGTTGCTCGAAATCTTCAAGAGGACTGAGGTCAGAAATTTGATTGTTTGCGAGATCGAGTCTCCTAGAAAATTTCAGAAGTAATCCTCTAGGGTTAGTCAGCATTCTTTGCCAACGTTCGCGATCGTAAACCCAAGTGGCTAAAGGACGAATATCTTCAATTTGATTGTTAGAAAGATCGATATAGGTTAGATCGGTCATCTCTGCGAAAGAGGGCAATTGTCGAATCTGATTTCCAGAAACTGTTAAATCGACAAGACGCTCGGGGCGATCGAGAGCTTCTATCGGTTTGAGGTCTTCAATTTGATTGTTATCGAGATGGAGCTGTATCACCTGAATTTCGAGAGGCGGTAAGTTACGAATTTGATTGTGACTTAAATCGAGTTTTTGGTACCTCGAACCCACTAAAGGATTTATATCTTGAATGAGATTGTTGGACAGATATAAATTAGGAAAATATAAATTGGCAATCTTAGAATTTTGCAACATATTTTGTAAAGGTGAAATATCTTGAATTTTATTATTTTCAAGATTTAATATATACACCGGAAGTTTAGAGTTTTGAAGAGGTGCTAGGGTGCATCCCAGTTTTGCAATGAGTAAGAGTACTTAGAGCGGTTTGAGAGAAGGGAGTTAAG
>NZ_KB235958.1:3777224-3784493 GCF_000332355.1 Baaleninema simplex PCC 7105 | reverse complement strand
TGGGTGGGTCGCAGCAGCGTCTCGATGCCGTTGAAGCTTGTTTGTGGCGAGGTGATGTGGAGGGGTCGCTGGCTCAGTTCGAGGATTGGTCACACCCGCGCGTCACCAAGTTGGTGGCTTACGAGCAAAAACATCGACACCGCATCGTCAACTACAGCTATTACCAGTGTGAAGGGATTTCTATCGGCTCTGGAGCCATTGAATCGACGGTCAAGCAGATTGGTCGGCGTCTCAAGATTTCCGGCGCTCAGTGGGAACGTCAGAACGTTCCACAAGTCCTCAAGCAACGCTGTGCTTATCTCAATGGAGACTTTTACGCCTAACACTTGCAAAACTGGGATGCACCCGAGGTGCTAAATCTTCAATTTGATTGTCATTTAGGAGAACTTCTTTTAAATTCGGACAGTTTTTAAACGAACTTATTTTGGTGATTTTATTGCGAGCAGCCAACACAACTTTAAGGTTGGGAAATCCTTGCAAACCTGTTATATCTTCCAATAAATTATCGTTAAGACTCAGACGCTCTAGTTGAGACAAAGAGGAAATTGGAGGTAAATGGCGAATCTGATTTTTGTCAAGATTCAGAAATTTGAGGCGCGTTAAGTGCGGCAAAAATGCAAAGTCACGAATTTGGGTATTGACTAGGGATAGGCTCTCTAAATCAGTTAAATGTTGTAAAGGTGTAAAATCTTGAACGGGATTACCAGAAATACTGAGAGACTTTAAATCAGTTAAGTCTTGTAGAGGTGCAATATCATAAATTGAATTCCCCGCTAAACTCAGAGACTTGAGATGCTTCAGATATTGCAAGGGTCTTACATCTGAGAGATTTTCATTGTCGAGATGTAACTCTTCATTTCGCTCCAGTTTAAATTGTAAAACTTGGCAGTGACGGGTTTCGGCTCGCTCGAGTAAAACCTCGATCGTCCGTTGTGTTGCTTCAGGTAAAGAAGAAGCCGCTTTACACCAGTCTTCTAGGCTGTCGAGATCGCTCACATCAACCGGAGGTAATTCGTTCGATTCAGGAGAACGTTGAACGTTACAGCTTGTTAACCCCGCTGAGATCGCGAGAGTGAGAGCCAACTGAGCTAAAAATCTTTGAGACTTCATTTCCCTAATCTCTAAAAATCTATCTCATTTCTCTTGAGTTTACCGAAACAAAAGCTTGATGACAATCGAGCCTTCAACTCCAGTGGTAAAATCTTCTGTATTGAAAATGATTCTAGCCAGTTGAGATGACTCATGAAGTTCGAGATTAACTCTCGGCGGCGTTGGGGACTCCAATAGACTCGCTAGATTTCCCCAAAAGCGATTCACATTAGCCTAATTTTCCTATCTAAGCAGAGAAAAACAAAGATGAGAAAAGCCTTAACTGTGGCGTTACTTTCAGCGATAACGGTCAATTTTTGCGATCGCCAGATGGTGGTTTGAGTTTCACCTCAAGAGTTTGAGACGTTTGGCGATTGGTGTCGAAACTTAGAGCAGTTGACACCGGAAGCCAGACATACCGTCAAAATCTTATTAAAAAAAGCTGACACAGAAGATTGCGATCGAGCTGAGGAAATTCTCACCAGTCTGACAGAACTGAGTTTATGGAATGAGCCAATTAAAGATATTACACCGTTAGCGAGTTTCACGAATCTGACCGAGTTGACCCTTGAGAGCCTTCAACTCGAGGACATCACCCCCTTAGCCAATCTCACCAATTTGAGTGAGCTGGAACTGCTCGACAACCAAATCGAGGATATCACCCCCTTAGCCAATCTCACCCATCTGAACGAGCTGGGACTCACCAAAAACCAAATCAAGGACATCACCCCCTTAGCTAATCTCACCCATCTGAATAAGCTTTCGCTAAGCCAAAACCAAATCGAGGACATCACCCCCTTAGCCAATCTCACCCATCTGAACGAGTTGGCACTCACCAAAAACCAAATCAAGGACGTCACCCCCTTAGCTAATCTCACCCATCTGAACGAGCTTTGGCTCGTAGAAAACCAAATCGAGGACGTGACCCCGTTAGGGAACTTGACTCACTTAAGATTGCTCAAACTCGAAGAGAATCAAATCGAAGACGTCACCCCCTTAGCCAAGCTTACCAACCTCATCACACTTAACCTTAATAAAAATCAAATCGAGGACTTTGCCCCCTTAGCTAACCTAAAGAACCTGGAGGTACTGACCCTCAAAGAAAATAAAATTGAAGAAGTAACAACCGCCTTAGCTAACCTGACTAGCCTGGCATGGCTCGAACTCGAAGCCAATCAAATTGAGGACGTGACCCCCTTAGCCAATCTCACCAATTTGACAACACTTAAACTCTCTTTCAATCAAATCGAGGACGCGACCCCCTTAGCCAACCTCACTAACTTGAAATGGCTGGGACTCAGTGCCAATCGCATTGAGGACATCACTCCCCTAGCCAACCTCACGAACTTAATCGAACTCGAACTCAGTAAAAATCAAATCCAGGACGTGACCCCGCTCGCGAACCTCACTAAACTCTATTGGCTCGGACTCGGAGCCAATCAAATCGAGGACGTGACCCCCTTAACCAACTTAACTCGACTGGACGAGCTATCTCTTTGGGAAAATCAAATCAAAGATGTGTCACCTTTAGCCAGCTTAATCTATTTGGACGAGCTATCTCTCTGGGGAAATCCCATTATCGATCGAACCTGTCCCCTTCCCTATGAACGTGTTTGTCAGTTTGATTGGCCTTATGTTCCCACTCCCTTAAGAGGGGGACGACCCTAAAATACATAAACGGTTCTCACAAATCCGCGTTCTCACAAACTCAACAGGGGCAATTCTCCAATTAGAGTCTACAGTTACGCTCTTCCAAATCGGGAAGCGGACAGGTTTCGTCCACGAGAGGATTACCTTTGAGATCGAGTACATAGATTCGACTGACTAAAGAAAGCGGTTGAGCGTCTGTAATCCGATTGTTGCGTAACTTGATAGAAATTTGCCAACCCTGGGGAGTCTCGAGTGACTGTAGCGGCGAAACATCTTCGATCTGATTGTCAGACAGATCGAGGAAGTTTAAACAAGTCATTCCCGAAAATGAGGGCAGTTGACGAATCTGGTTTCCCTTTAAGGTTAATGTAGTGAGACTATCGGGTTGCTCGAAATCTTCAAGAGGACTGAGGTCAGTGATTTGATTGTTCTCGAGATGGAGTTCCCTATAAAACTTCATAAGTAATCCAGATCTAGGGTTAGTCATCATTCTCTGCCAACGTTCGCGATCGTAAACCCAAGTGGCTAAAGGACGAATATCTTCAATTTGATTGTCAGAAAGATCGAGATAGGTTAGATCGGTCATCTCTGCGAAAGAGGGCAATTGTCGAATCTGATTTCCAGTAACTGTTAAATCGACAAGACGCTCGGGGCGATCGAGGGCTTCGAGAGGTCTGAGATCTTCAATTTGATTGTTATCGAGATGGAGCTGTCTCACCTGAATTTTGAGAGGCGGTAAGTTACGAATTTGATTGTAACTTAAATCGAGTTTTGCATAACCTGTACCCACTAAAGGACTTAGATCTCGAACGAGATTGCTGGACAGATATAATTCAGAAACTTCAACATTTTGTAAGGGCGAAATATCTTGAATTTTGTTATTTTCAAGATATAACATAGAAACTTCTAAATCAGATTCATCAAGAGGTGTTAAATCTTCAATCTGATTGTCGTTTAAGAAAACTTTGTATAAATTTGGACAGTCCTTAAACGAACTTATTTTGGTGATTTTATTGCGAGAGGCCGAAACAACTTCAAGGTTGGGAAATCCTTGCAAACCTGTTATATCTTCCAATAAATTATCGTCAAGACTTAGACGCTCTAGTTGAGATAAAGAGGAAATTGGGGGTAAATGGCGAATCTGATTTTTGTCAAGATTCAGAAATTTGAGGCGCGTTAAGTGCGGCAAAAATGCAAAGTCACGAATTTGGGTATTGACTAGGGATAGGCTCTCTAAATCAGTTAAATGTTGTAAAGGTGTAAAATCTTGAACGGGATTACCAGAAATACTGAGAGACTTTAAATCAGTTAAGTCTTGTAGAGGTGCAATATCATAAATTGAATTCCCCGCTAAACTCAGAGACTTGAGATGCTTCAGATATTGCAAGGGTCTTACATCTGAGAGATTTTCATCCCTGAGAATTAATTTTTCATTTCGCTCCAGTTTAAATTGTAAAACTTGGCAGTGACGGGTTTCGGCTCGTTCGAGTAAAACCTCGATCGTCCGTTGTGTTGCTTCAGGTAAAGAAGAAGCCGCCTTACACCAGTCTTCTAGGCTGTCGAGATCGCTCGCATCAACCGGAGGCGATTCGTTCGAGTCAGGAGAACGTTGAACGTTACAGCTTGTTAACCCTGCTAACATCGCAAGAGCGAGGGTAAATCTCGCCAAAAATCTTTGAGACTTCATTTTTCTCAAGATCGATCGTATTTCTTGTCAGTTTACCGAAACAAAAGCTTGATGACAATCGAGCCTTAAACTATATCTAAGTTGTCTGTACCACTTCAGTCTCCATCACTAAAATCGACAGTTATGCTCTTCCAAATCGGGAAGCGGACAGGTTTCGTCAACGAGAGGATTACCTTTGAGATCGAGTACATAGATTCGACTGACTAAAGAAAGCGGTTGAGCGTCCGTAATCTGATTGTTGCGTAAATCGATATAAATTGACCAACCCTGGGGAGTCTCTAGTGACTGTAGCGGCGAAACATCTTCGATCTGATTTTCAGAAAGATCGAGGAAGCTTAAATAAGTCATTTCCGAAAATGAGGGCAGTTGACGAATCTGGTTTCCTTTAAAGATTAATTCAGTGAGACTATCGGGTTGCTCGAAATCTTCAAGAGGACTGAGGTCAGAGATTTGATTGTTTGCGAGATCGAGTCTCCTAGAAAATTTCAGAATTAATCCTCTAGGGTTAGCCAGCATTCTTTGCCAACGTTCGCGATCGTAAACCCAAGTGGCTAAAGGACGAATATCTTCAATTTGATTGTCAGAAAGATTGATATAGGTTAGATCGGTCATCTCTGCGAAAGAGGGCAATTGTCGAATCTGATTTCCAGCAACTGTTAAATCGACAAGACGCTCGGGGCGATCGAGTGCTTCGATCGGTTTGAGGTCTTCAATTTGATTGTTATCGAGATGGAGATGCATCACCTGAATTTTGAGAGGCGGTAAGTTACGAATTTGATTGTGACTTAAATCGAGTTTTACATAACCCAATCCGACTAAAGGACTTATATCTTGAATTAGATTATTGGACAGATGTAAGTCAAAAACATAAACTTTTTGCAAAGGCGAAATATCTTGAATTTTGTTATTTTCAAGATACAACTGTGAGACTCTTAATCCATATTTTTGAAGAGGTGTTAAATCTTCAATTGCATTGTTGTTTAAGATTATTTTTTTTAAGCTTGGACAATCTTTAAACGAACTTATTTTGGCGATCTTATTGCGAGAAACTGAAACAACTTCAAGGTTGAAAAATTCTTGCAAATCTGTAATATCTTCTAATAAATTATCGTCAAGACTTAGACGCTCTAGTTGAGACAAAGAGGAAATTGGAGGTAAATGGCGAATCTGATTTCCGTCAAGACTTAGAGACTTGAGACGAGTTAAGTATTGTAAAGACTCGAAGTCACGAATTTGGTTATTGGCTAGATCTAGCCGCTCTAAATCAGTTAAATTTTGTAAAGGTGCGATGTAACGAATTGAATTCTTCGCTAACTCGAGAGACTTGAGATGCTTCAGATATTGCAAGGGTCTTACATCTGAGAGATTTTCATCGCTGAGAATTAATCTTTCGTTTCGCTCCAGTTTAAATTGTAAAACTTGGCAGTGACGGGTTTCGGCTCGTTCGAGTAAAACCTCGATCGTCCGTTGTGTTGCTTCAGGTAAAGAAGAAGCCGCCTTACACCAGTCTTCTAGGCTGTCGAGATCGCTCACATCAACCGGAGGCGATTCGTTCGATTCAGGAGAACGTTGAACGTTACAGCTTGTTAACCCTGCTAACATCGCAAGAGCGAGGGTAAATCTCGCCAAAAATCTTTGAGACTTCATTTTTCTCAAGATCGATCGCATTTCTTGTCAGTTTACCGAAACAAAAGCTTGATGACAATCGAGCCTTAAACTATATCTAAGTTGTCTGTACCACTTCAGTTTCCATCACTAAAATCGACAGTTTCGCTCTTCCAAATCGGGAAGCGGACAGGTTTCGTCAACGAGAGGATTACCTTTGAGATCGAGTACATAGATTCGACTGACTAAAGAAAGCGGTTGAGCGTCTGTAATCTGATTGTTGCGTAAATTGATAGAAATTGACCAACCCTGGCGACTTCGCCGATTCTGTCATAGAGTTCGATTACCGATTGCAAGGCTGGGGCGATCGCCTGGAGTGGGAAGGATATCGCATCGGTAACGTTCTCGCCAGCTACGTCCACTTACACTTCGGGAGCAATCCGGCGTTTCCCCAACAGTTCGTCCGCTATTGTCGAGAGCGATCGCTGTAAGCTGCGATTGTTATTTACCGCTTGTCAAGTTCTGTTTGCGGAAGCCGATTCTGGAGTGACCTCGTGGGAAATCCTCAAAACGTGTAAACTCTTGGTAGCCAAGCTTTGCATAAAAATCAGCCGCTTGCCAGCTTTGAGTCCAAAGCCAGAGTCCTACAAGTTGCTGCGAGGCTGCATAGTTTTCTGCCTGTTTCATTAAAGACTTACCCAATCCTTGCCCCCGATAGTTTTCGTCTACCCAAAGCTCATCAATATACAGCCAATCCCACAATAAATCTGCTGTGAGAATTCCGATCGCATCTTGCCCGTTGTCAGCGATCCATGCCAGTCGTTCCTTACCAAAAGGAGGTGCAGAAGTCACCTCGGAATGACGGGTCTTCGGAGTTTGAGGTGATAATAGTATAATAGAAAACAAATGCAGGCGGATCTAAAGATGAACTTTTTTGTAGAAGACTTAATCAACTTACCCAAAGTAAGAGTGAGAAGCGTGGTCAGGGAACGCGAAGCAATATTTTTGCAGCTAGGCTTTAGAGAAGAGGAAGTTGCCTGTCCTCATTGTGGCAAAAAGACGGGCGAACTTAACCAAACACGAACCGTTAGAGTTCGAGACTTGCCCATTTCGGGTCAACTCGTATATTTGCAAATACCACGGCGTCAGTTTTACTGTAAAAAATGCCAACAATACTTTACAGAAGAACTAGACTTTATTGAAACTGGTCGAAGGTTTACTAGGCGGTACGAAGAATA
>NZ_KB235958.1:3734755-3777124 GCF_000332355.1 Baaleninema simplex PCC 7105 | reverse complement strand
ACAAGTAAAAGGTTGGGTTTGGACGAGATAGCAAAACATAAAGGTCACAAAAATTTAGTGACGGTAGTGAGCGATTTAGAGAAAGGAGAATTGATAGAAGTCATCGACTCTCACCAACAAGAAGAAATCGCTGAAGTTCTTCTACAGCAACCGTTAGAGGTCAGAGAGGCAGTCGAAGAAGTCAGTGTAGATATGTGGGGAGGATTTCCAAAGCTTATCGAAAAAGTGTTTCCCAATGCCCAAATTGTCGTCGATAGATTTCACGTTATGAAAGCGGTGAATGACAATCTAAATAAAATCCGAAAGCAGGTGAAGTTTAAAATCAAAATCAAAGGAGCCAAATGGTTATTGCTGAAAAACCAAAAAGACTTAAAAGAAGAGGAATTGGAAAAATTAGAGGCCGTTTTAAAACAGTCAAAACGTTTACGAAAAGCTTATCAGCTTAAAGAGGATTTTAGAGAAATTTATGAAACAACTCAAGACCCAGAGAGCGGAAAAAATAAATTTAAAGAATGGCTGTGTAAAGCACAGAGTATTTATGGTGATGCTGTCAAGACAATTCGCAATCATCTTAACACAATATGTAATTATTTCTTGAGCCGAACAACCAATGGTGTTATGGAGGGTATTAATAATCGTCTTAAACTGATAAAGCGTCAAGCTTATGGCTTTATAAATTTTGAAAATATGCGAATGCGCTTTCTGTCTTGCTTTACTTAATAAGTTTTTCTTATCACCTTGTTTTGCGAAGACCCGGAATGACGAGAAAAGCCAGCCGTTATGATTGCCTGTTCCGCAGGAGTTAAACGACCAGATCGGAATTTTATTTCAACCATTGAAGAAACGTAACTAAAAGGTATTTGTAAAGAAAAAATCAAAAGGTGAAGTGTTTGAGCATCAGAGCGATTGGGGTTCGAGCGATCGAACACTCACTCATCTAGTGAAGATTCAGAAAATCTTTGCTTGAACGGTGTTTTAGGTTCCGATATTTCGTCTAGTCTTACTCGAAAGTCTCGATCTAAAATGGCTTTCTGCCAGTTACACGCTGCTTTGATTTGTTCTGGGGTGAGATTTTCTACGGCTCTCAACCAAGCTCCCTTCAGGTTCGCTCCCCTTAAATTAGCATCCTTCAAGTTCGCTCCTTCTAGATCGGCTTTCCAGAGATTAGCTCTCTCCAACTTAGCTGCTTTTAGGTTGGCCTCCTTTAGGTTCACTTCCTCTAGGTTGGCCTCCCACAAATCGGCTTTCCAGAGATTAGCTCTCTCCAACTCAGCTCCCCTTAAGTTGGCCTCCTTCAGGTTCGCTTCCTCTAAATTCGCTCCCTTCAGCTCTGCTCTCTCCAGATTGGCTCTCTCTAACTCAGCGTTAGGAGCGATCGAGTACATACTTCGCTTTTCAGGCTGGAAATCACCGGGCCACTTCGTTTCTGGTGTATAAAGGCTCTTCGGAGTTTAGGGTGACAGAAAAACTAACTTCACGAGATTTCAAGGGTTTTGGCTCTCGAATTTTCAATTTTTTGTATTATGGTATACATTTATAACCACAAACTCCGAAGACCCTGTATAAATCACTTCATCCAGGTTCGCTCCCTTCAGGTTCACTTCCTCTAACTCAGCTTCCTGTAAGTCAGCTCCCTCTAAATTCGCTCCTTTCAAATTCGCTTTCCACAAAGCTGCTCCCTTTAGACTCGCTCCCTTTAGATTAACCTCCTCCAGATTGGCTTCCCATAGGAAGGCTCCTTTTAAGGTGGCATTCTCTAGGTTCGCTCTCGTTAGGTTCGTTTTTTCCAGATTGGCTCTCGTCAGCTCAGCCTCCCACAGGTAGGTATACCCCAGGTTCGCTCTCGTCAGGTTTGCTTCCCCTAGCTCAGCTCTCGCCAGATCCGCTCTCTCCAGATTCGCTCTCGTCAAGTTAGCTAGCTCCAAGGTGGTATCCTTTAAGTTCGCTCTCATCAGGTTCGCTTCCTCTAGATTGGCTTCCCATAGATAGGCATACTCCAGGTTCGCTTCCTCTAGATTGGCTCTCCACAGGAAAGCTCCCCGTAGTTTGGTTCTCCGTAAGCTGGCTTGATAAAGGTTCGCCTCTCCCAAGTTCGCTCTCGTCAAATCAGTTCCTCTTAAATTTGCTCCCTTCAGGTTGGCATTTTCCAGATTCGCTTCCCGTAGGTTGGCATTCTCCAGGTTGGCATTTTCCAGATTCGCTCTCGCTAGATCGGTTCCTCCCAGACGGGCTGTCCTCAAGTTGGCTCCCTTTAGATTGGCTCCCTGTAAATTCACTCCTTGAAGCTCGGTTCTCTGTAGATCGGCTCCCTCCAACTCAGCATTAGGAGCGATTGAGTACATACCTCGCTCTTCAAGCTGGAAATCACTGGGCCACTTCGTTTCTGGTGTGTAGATCGCTCCCTCCAGGTTTATTCCCTTCAAGTCAGCATACTCCAACTCGGCTTCTCGTAAGTTGGCTCCCTCTAAGTTAGCTCCTTTCAAGTTCACCTCCCTCAGAACGGCTCTCTCCAAATTGGCTCCTTTTAGCTTGACTCTCTGTAGGTTAGCTCCTTTCAAGTTAGCTTCTTTCAAGTTGGCTCTCTCTAGGCTGGCTTTCTTGAGATCGGCTTCCTGTAAGTCTATCTGTATTCCAGAATTTCTAAATCTCCACTGATTCCAGACTTCTACTTCTTTTGTCTTCAATCGATTTAATTGTTCTGCATTTGCCATCAGTTTTTTTCTATTGCCATAGCAAAATCATTTGAGTTGTGAACACTCTCTGTAGTTGGGATCGCCGTGCTAAAGTACTTTCAGATTACAATATTTTACGAGTCAGTTGGGCTGGCTATATCAAATCTGTATTTGAACTCGAACCAGATCTCCGGCAGCCATTTACCGATCTGGGATTTTGCGGGCAACCTTTTAATACGGCGATATCTTTTCTAACAAGGGTCTCAGGACTTTTCTGCACCACTAAGGATATGAAAGACCATTTTATTTTTTTAATCTGAACTCAAATAATGAATTTTTCGAGGTTCCCACTCATTCTAACTATTTCTCTTTCTAGCTTTTCTTTATTTTTTACGATTATTTACTACGAATTTATGTGATTGTCAATCTTTGTGAATAATATGTTACATTTTATCGAAATGTAAACAATCTTAACTCTAGCGATCGCACCTCCCCTCGTCGAAAACGGTAAAGATCCGTTGATTTTCGGATCTCGAAGGCTCCACAGGGTTTCTTAGATGATAGGATGTGGAAGATTATCGGTTCTAGGGGGGAGCAGCCCCTAGAGAAAACGGGGAAAGAGCAGTGCAAATCTGCCGCTGTCCCGCAGCTGTAATGAAAAAGAGTCGAAGGTTGAGAGCCTAAGTTTGGAAATCTAACGAATCTGAGCTTAAGATCTTTTATCCAAGATCGAACCCTCTCTTTTTCTCAGTCAGAATGCCCGCCGATACGTGGTTTGTATTTTTCAACATCTGCGAGGTACGGATGATAACAGCTTTAGAATTTACGCGATCGCAATTTTCTCGTTTTTGGAGAATCCCTACAAAACTCCGAAACGAGTAGAAAAACTTGCATCAGACGGGTCGTTTTAAAAAATTGCGTTGAAGCTCAGATGAGTTCGCTCGTCTTAGTCACTTCACGTATTGTCAGAAATTACCGTTATCACGATCGTCTCATACAAAATCCGAATTTCAAACAACAGTTCCTCATCTCCAGACAAGACCCTCTATCCCCCCCCTAAGCCCCCCTTTAGAAGGGGGGTTGGGGAGATGTAGTGAAGAACTTTTGAACCCAAACCCACTCAAATCAACCGCTTCAGGAACCATCAATGAAACCAAACCCTCGAATCTTACAGTTAGTCGCAATGGCGGCTTTGAGCCTTTACCTGGTTGTGGGAGCCGCTCCACCCGCCCAAGCCATGCACATTATGGAAGGATTTTTACCCGTTGGCTGGGCTGCATTTTGGTGGATTGTATCTTTACCGTTTTTCATTTTGGGATTGCGATCGCTGGCTCGCATTGCTCGCGAAAATCCCGAACTCAAACTGTTACTGGCTCTAGCTGGAGCCTTTAGCTTCGTCCTCTCCGCCTTGAAAATTCCCTCAGTGACGGGGAGCTGTTCCCACCCCACGGGGACGGGATTGGGAGCCGTTCTGTTCGGACCGTCGGTGATGACCGTTCTTGGCAGTCTCGTCCTGATTTTCCAGGCAGTTTTATTAGCTCACGGCGGTTTGACGACACTAGGCGCGAACGTCTTTTCGATGGCGATCGTCGGCCCTTGGGTAGCTTACGGCGTCTATCGCCTCTTTGCCAACAGCGGCAAGCAAAAACTCGCCGTGTTCCTAGCTGCGGCTTTGGGAGACTTGGTTACTTACATCGTCACCTCGGTTCAACTGGCTTTGGCTTTTCCCGCTGCCAGCGGGGGTTTCGTCGCCGCTTTCGTGAAGTTTGCGGGGATTTTTGCCCTCACTCAAATTCCCCTCGCCATCAGCGAAGGTCTCCTGACGGTGTTGGTCTGGAATTGGCTGCAATCCTACGCCACCGAGGAATTACAGACGTTAAAGGTTTTGAAAACAGGAGCTTAAGAGATGGAAACGCAACCCACACAAAAACCCCAAAAACAAGGAAACTGGCTCATCGTTTTTACCGTGATTGCCCTGGCGGTACTTCCCCTGATTTTCGTCAAAGGCGAATACGGCGGGGCTGACGGCGAAGCAGAAGAGGCGATTGGCGAAATTCAACCGGATTACGAACCCTGGTTTGGAGGGGTGTTCGAGCCGCCGAGCGGTGAAATCGAAAGTTTGCTGTTTGTCTCTCAAGCCGCCATCGGTGCGGGGGTTATCGGCTATGCGATCGGGTTTTATCGAGGACGAACGGAGCGCAAACAATCTGGCAAAGAATGATAAATCCCCGAACGCTCTGGGAAACGATGTCCTGGCGGCGGGTACGGCGGCGGACGTGGCTTGAGGGTGATGCACCATCAGATTGATTCTCTCGTCTATACCAACCGACTTCGACACTTGCCTCCCGAGCATAAGTTGAGTTTTGCTGCCGTTCTCTTTATTCTCGGTTATGGGTCTGTGCCTTGGGTTCAAGGTGCGATCGCCCTTTGGCTGGCGGTGTGGATTGTCGGCTACGCAAAGATTCCGGCGAAGATTTACGCTCGACTGTTACTGTTGCCCCTCAGCTTTTGGCTGACGAGCGTTCCGGCGTTGTTGCTGGGGGTGACGGCGACGAGTCGTTGGAGTGCGGTGCAACCGGATGTGATGCAAGGGGTTGTTGTCGGGCCGGTTTATCTCTATCTCAGCGTGCAAGGATGGCAACAGGCGAGTGAGGTGTTCGCTCGCGCCTTGACGCTGACCTCCTGTTTGTATTTCATTTTGTTGACAGTTCCGTTTGTGGAGATTTTGCGGGTGTTGCGCCAACTTCGCTGTCCCAGCTTGATGGTGGAATTGTTGGCACTGATGTATCGTTTTATTTTTATGTTGGCGGAAACGGCCACGGACTTGGTGACGGCTCAGCGATCGCGTGGGGGATATCTGACTTGGCGGGTTCGTCTTCGCAGTTTGGGACTGGTAGTCAGTCAGCTTGTGGTGCGAACGTTGGATAGTTATCGCCAAATCTCTCTCGGGTTGCAGTCGCGGAACTTTACGGGAGAGTTGCAGGTTTGGCACGCTCGCCGTCACAAACCCAGTTGGCGTTACAGTACGGAAGCGATGGCGGGGTGTCTGTTGTTGGCGATCGCCACGGGAATCTATTATGCCAATTGAGTTCGATCGCGTCACTTACACCTATCCCTGCGCCAAAAAACCCGCCGTACAAGAACTCTCGTTACGCATTCCTCCCGGTCGCCGCTGCGGTCTCATCGGTCGCAATGGCTGCGGGAAAAGTACGCTGTTACGGTTGGCGGACGGTCTGTTTCGTCCCGATCGCGGTAAGTTGTACTGGCAGGGAAAACCGCTAGATTACAGCCGCAAATCTCTGCGGACGCTGCGCCAGCAGGTGGGTTTGGTGTTCCAAGACCCGGAACATCAGCTCGTGGCGACGACGGTGGAAGAGGATATTTCCTACGGTCTGTGTAATCTGGGATTACCTGAATCGGAGATTGCCGATCGCGTGCAGCGGACTTTAGAGGATTTCGATTTGTTGGAGTTGGCGAATACGCCGATTAACCATCTGAGTTTGGGTCAAAAGAAGCGAGTGGCGATCGCCGATGTGATGGTTTTGCAACCGCAACTCCTGCTGATGGACGAACCGACGGCTTATCTCGATCCGGCGCAAACCCGCACGCTGTTTCGCCGCCTCGAACGCATTCACGTCGCTGGAACGACGACTTTAATCGCTACTCACGACCTGGATTTTATCTATGCTTGGGCGGATTGGCTGATGGTAATGGACTGCGGACGCATCGTTCTTGAAGGCCCCGCTGAAGACCTGTTCGATCGACACCAAGAACTCAGAACCCTAGGGCTTGGCTTACCGTTAGCGGTAGATTTACTAACAATGTTGGAAGACAACGGTATTTCAGCGGACAAGATACGTTCTCAGATCGTGAAGCGATCGAGTTGTGAAGAGTATTGATACTCCATCTTTTACCGATAGAATAAGTTTCAAGAAATCTTCACCACATCCCCCCTTAGTCCCCTATCCCCCCTTCGCCCCCCTTTGAAAGGGGGGCGAAGGGGGGATGGTTGGGGGGATAGAGGGACTTGTCAGGTTGGGTAAAACCAGTATTTGAGTTCGGATTCCATATGATACTTGCATGAAGAGAATTCTCTGAAGTTTTTCTAAAGTTACGATTTTTTGAGTTGCTATATTTGGAAAAATCTGGAAATAAAAAAATATAAAAGCCCGGTATCTTTAGAGATACCGAGTCGTTATAATCTATCGCTTTAGTAGATTTTCTAGAGTTCTCTAGTTCTCGAATTCCTCTTCTTCAAACTCTTCCTCGTCGAAGTCTTCTTCACTGAATTCCTCTTCGTCAAACTCCCCGTCGAAGTCTTCTTCGCTGAATTCCTCTTCGTCAAACTCCTCGTCAAAGCTTTCTTCAAACTCTTCCTCGTCGAAGTCTTCTTCGCTGAATTCCTCTTCGTCAAACTCTTCCTCGTCGAAGCCTTCGTCAAACTCTTCCTCGTCGAAGCCTTCGTCAAACTCTTCCTCGTCGAAGTCTTCTTCACTGAATTCCTCTTCGTCGAAGTCTTCTTCACTGAATTCCTCTTCGTCGAAGTCTTCTTCACTGAATTCCTCTTCGTCGAAGTCTTCTTCGCTGAATTCCTCTTCGTCGAAGTCTTCTTCGTATCCTTGTGCGATCGCATCGTTATCTCGATCGATTTCGGCAGCCTGGGCTTGCTGCGAGAGTGTAGGGCAAGTTCCAATTGCTAACAGGAACGAGGCGACTGTTAACATAGACATTGTTAGAGCCAACCAATTCAGGGTTTTTATCACGAATTTATCCTCAACGATGAGAAATAAACTGAAATTTTCGTCGAGTCTAATCGAGAAAACTCACTTTGACAAGAGGCGAGAAGAAGAATGCGATCGCGTTCTCAAACGGCGATCGGAGTTCGTCAGTCGTTACCAGATTGAAAACAGACCGAACCCATGAAATCGAGCGTGTTATACTCTAACAAAACTGACACAATTAACGCCCATACACACTAAATATAGAGAAAGATTGGTATCCTTTGCGCTACAGATAGTGTTAACAGCTAAAGTTCGATACAATTTAGCAAGCTGGGAACTGCGCCTGTCGGATAAATCGCGTCAATGCGTCCGCCCTAAACAAAACAACTCGAAGGGCGCATCTCAAAAATGTAAATTTATCAGATCGGAGTCTTTGCAGTGAATTGAGCTGTTGTTGGGTTTCGCGATCGCTCCACCCCTGGACGGCAGCGTTGCCGAAGTCCAACCTATCCCAGATTCATATTTTTACATCCATTGAGATGAACCCAACTCGACTCGTTTTTCAGCATCGGTATTCGCTCGAACCTCAACCCAGCCAGAGGTCGTTCGCCGTTGCCCGTTCGTGACGGTTTTGCAAGCCTTAAGTTATATGTAGAAAGACGTGATGTCTTTTCAGACGCTCGCCCGTTGCAAGGGCGCGGGTAAGTTTAGCCATATCGATATTCTCGGCCGATTCCTCTAGACTACCCTAGAGGGTGTTACCCCTTAATTGCATTGACAGTGCGACTCCTCGGATATCTTGGCCGGTCGTCAAGACGCCCCGAGACAAGGTGGAGAACAAAGTGCGATCGATCGCAGTAGTGGAGCGAGCTTCTTTCGTCAGGTACTATGACCCACATTTCCCCAGACTCTCCTACCGAGCCAAAAGCCACGTTGTTACTCGTTGACGATCGGCCCGAAAATTTACGGTTGCTTTCTCGGATGCTGTCCCGTAAAGGGTACGAAACCCGCAGCGTAACGACGGGGAAGATGTCCCTGGTGGTCGCCGAAACCGAACCGCCCGACTTGATTTTACTCGATATCAATATGCCGGAACTCGACGGGTTCGAGGTCTGTCGCCGTCTCAAAGCCAATCCTAAAACGCAAGGAATTCCGGTCATTTTCATCAGTGCGCTCGACAACGTAATGGACAAAGTCAAGGCGTTTTCGTCGGGGGGGGTCGATTATATTACTAAACCGTTTCAGTTTGCTGAAGTGCTGGCGCGGATTGAAAACCAACTCAAACTCAAGCGACTGCAAGAGCAACTGGCCGAACAAAATGCCAAGCTCCAGCAAGAAATTCGCGATCGCTCTCGCGCACAAGCCGCCTTACGAGAAAAAGAACAGTACTTGCGGCTGATCCTCGATAACATTCCGCAACAGGTCTTCTGGAAAGATACGGATTTAGTCTTTCTCGGCTGCAACCAAAACTGGGCCGACGCAGCTCAACTCAGCAGTCCCGACGAGGTGGTGGGAAAAACGGATTACGATATGTTTGCCGATCCCGCCATTGCCGACCAGTTTCGCGAACAAGACCGAAAAATTATCGACTCCGATACTCCCGAGCTTCACATCGTCGCCACCAAGCAAAAAACCGGACCGGACGGGAAGCGAGTATGGCTCGACATCAACAAACTGCCCATTCATAACGAAAAAGGGGAAGTGATCGGAATTTTAGGGGTTCTCGACGATATTACGCAACGGAAACTGGCCGATGAAGCCCTCAAAGCTGAAAAGCAAAAATCCGAACACTTATTGCTCAATATTTTGCCGCGAGCCATTGTCGATCGCCTCAAACAACTCGAAAGTGCGATCGCCGATCGCTTTGACGACGCCACGGTGTTGTTCGCCGATATCGTCGGATTTACCGCACTGTCATCTCGCGTGTCTCCGGTAGAAATCGTCAATCTCCTCAATCAAATTTTCTCGATTTTCGATCGCCTGGCCGAAAAACACGGCCTCGAAAAAATTAAAACCATCGGAGACGCGTATATGGTCGCCGGTGGACTCCCAGTGCCTCGGGACGACCACGCCGACGCGATCGCGAACATGGCCTTAGATATGCTCGATGCGATCGAATCCTTTCAACCCTATTCAGATACGCCGATTCAAATTCGCATCGGCATCAACAGCGGTGCAGTCGTCGCCGGTGTCATCGGCATTAAAAAGTTTATTTACGACCTCTGGGGAGATACCGTCAACGTCGCCAGTCGCATGGAATCGACGGGAATTCCGGGGCGCATTCAAGTCACGGGAGATACGTACCATCGCCTCACCGATCGCTTTATGTTTGAAGAGCGGGGTTTAGTCTCTGTCAAAGGTAAAGGGGAAATGACGACTTATTGGCTCGTCGGACGCAGATGAGAAGATGAAGACAGTCACCAGTCACCCGTGAAAACAGTTACCTGTTAACTGTTTCTTCTCTGCTTCCTTGCTCCTCTTCTGCGCGATCGATGACTCCCGAACCCCAACCCAATGCAGTCGTCCTTATCGTAGACGACAACCCAACAAACCTCAGCGTTTTGTCGGCTCACTTAGAAGCGGCAGGATTTGCGTTGCGCGTCGCTCAAGATGGAGAAAGTGCGCTACGAGTGGCAGCCTTACAACTGCCCGACCTGATCGTACTCGATATTCTCATGCCGGGAATCGACGGATTCGAGACCTGCCGTCGTTTGAAAAACAACCCCCTCACGCGGGAAATTCCCGTGATTTTTATGAGTGCGTTGTCCGATCCCGTCGATAAAGTCAAAGGCTTGTCTCTCGGAGCGGTCGATTACATTACCAAGCCGTTTCAACGGGACGAAGTGCTGGCGCGTTTGCAATTGCATTTGAAAATGCGACGTTTGACCCAGGCTCTAGCCGATCGCAGCCGCCGCTTACAGGAAGAAATTCGGAACCGACGTCACGCCGAAGGTGCCAGTCAGGCCAAAAGCCAGTTTCTGGCGAAGATGAGTCACGAACTGCGAACTCCATTAAACGCGATCTTGGGGTTCAGTCAATTGATGGAACGGGATAAAACGCTAACCGAGGAACAACGGGAGTATTTACGGATTATCTGTCGCAGCGGCGAGCATTTGTTGACCTTGATTAACGACGTGCTAGAACTCTCGAAAATCGAGGCGGGAAAAGTCACGCTTAAAGAAGCCCCGGTGCGTCTCGATCGCCTCTTGCAAGGGGTCACGGATATGTTGGCGTGGCGAGCGCAAGCGAAAGGGTTGAGTTTCGAGGTTTACTGTAGCGACGACGTGCCACCGTGCATCCGTACAGACGAGGGGAAGTTGCGGCAAGTGGCGATCAACTTGCTCAGTAACGCCATTAAGTTTACCGAGTTTGGAAGCGTCGCGTTACGAGTGGGGGCGGTTCCCCAAAGTGGCGATCGCGTTCGCTTGTATTTCGAGGTCGAGGATACTGGCCCCGGTATCGCTCCAGAGGAGTTAGAAACGATTTTCGAGGCGTTCGTGCAAACGCAAACCGGATATCGTTCGGAAGAGGGAACGGGGTTAGGCTTGCCGATTAGCCGTCAGTTGGTGCAGTTGATGGGGGGAGACATCACCCTCGATAGCGTTCTCGGGGTCGGGACGATCGCTCAGTTCGATATTATCGTACCGGTGGAAACGCAGCCGATCGAGATCGGCGACTCGTCCGAGACCCCCAAACGCCGCGTCGTCAGACCGCTCGCCGATCGCCCCGTTCCTAAATTGTTGGTCGTCGACGATCGCCGCGAAAGCCGTCAGTTTTTGGTGAAATTGTTGGAAGTGACGGGGTTCGAGGTGCGCTCTGCCGAAGACGGCCAGGCGGCGATCGCACAGTGGAAGGCGTGGCAACCGGATTTGATTTGGATGGACGTGCGGATGCCCGTGATGGACGGTTACGAGGCGACGCGACAGATTAAAGCCCAGCAGAAGAAGACGGGGGCGAAAAGTCCCACGGCGATCGTTGCCTTAACCGCCAGTGCGTTTGAGGAGGAACGAGCGTCGGTGTTAGCTGTCGGATGCGACGATTTCCTTCGTAAGCCGTTTCGGGAAGAGGAGATCTTCGAGAAAATCGCCCGACATTTGGGGGTACGCTACCTGTACGAGATGGTAGAGGACACGGCGTCGGAGAGCGTGCTTCCCTCTCTGGAACTGACTTCGGAAGATTTGGCGTCGATGCCGGTTCAGTGGCGGATGCGACTGCGATATGGGGCGATGTCCGCCAACGATGCGATCGTTCGTTCGCTCATTGATGAAATCCCCGAGGAGTCGGCCGCCTTAGCCGAGCGATTGACGGTTTGGCTCGAGGATTTTCGCTTCGATAAGATTTTTGCCCTCGTTCCCCAGGAAGAAACGCTCTCGGAAGACGAGGAAAAAACGGGAACTTAACGCACAAAACATCCGGCTGAGACTGACTCGTTCAAAATCGTACCGACCCAAATTTTGCTTTAATACTCCCTCCTTTACCGATACGCGGGGCTTTAAGAAGTTTTCACAACATCCCTCCTTAGCTCCCCTAAAGGAGAAGGGGGTTAGGGGGATGGAAGAGCTTTTCGGATTGGGAAAAATCAGTATTTGAAATGGAGTGCATCTCACTAATATTAATTTACCAGATACGAGCTTTTGCAATCGCTAGAGTGTCTATTACGTTAGCTCGCACTCTCCCCAACTCATCCCAAATTCAGGTTTTGTTAGAAATAAAATATATAGGGCTTGCTGAAAAGAAGTGAAAAGCTTACGGTGTAAGGCTTAGAGGAGTCTTGACGTGGCTTCGAGAACCCGAAAAAGAGGTAAAATTGGAAATTCCCGTGCATCCGGCAAGAAAAAATGTATCGAAAATCACAAAATCCTGACGCGCCCGAAGAAGCCTTTGAACTTCCTTTTGAAGGCAAGTTGTGTGAAGAAAATCGTTGGGTAATTTTGGCGAACCTCATTCCCTGGGCAGAATTTGAGGAAGAATATGCCCAGAATTTTTCTGAGGAAATGGGAGCACCAGCGAAACCATTTCGGATGGCACTGGGAGCCTTAATTATTAAAGAAAAATTGGGAATAAGCGACCGAGAAACTGTCGAACAAATTAAAGAAAACCCTTACCTACAGTATTTTATCGGGGAAAAGAGTTATCGAAATGAAGCGCCTTTTGATGCTTCAATGATGGTTCATTTTCGGCAAAGGATTGGTCGCTCTCTACTTCAAAAAATAAATCGAAGAATTGTCAGACAAGCTCGAGGATTTCAACGGGAGGAATCTAGCACAAAAAAGTCAGAAGGAGTCGAAAGAAGAAAAGAAAATAGAGGGAAACTCTTAATCGATGCGACCGTCGCACCTGCCGATATCAAATACCCCACCGATGTCGAACTGTTAAATCAAGCGAGGAAAACCACCGAACTCATCCTAGACATTTTATATAAATCCCTGAAGGGCCAACTGTCTAAAAAACCTGAACCCACCGAAAACTCGCCCGAAAAGAGTATCTCAAATTTGCCAAAAAGAGGAGACCCTCTCGCAAAGAAAGAAGAAATGCTGTCAAAAAACAACTCCAATATCTTCAACGAAACTTCCAAAACATTGAGAAATTAATTGAGAAAGGAGCGAGCCTAGAATGCTTAAGCCGAAGGCAATACAGGAATTTATTAGTCTCCAGTGAAATTACCCGTCAACAGCAGTGGATGTGGTCAAATCATAAAAATAAAATCGAAAATCGCATCGTCAGTTTAACACAACCTCATCTCCGTCCAATCGTCAGAGGCAAGGCAGCAAGTCCTACGGAATTCGGGGCTAAGTTATCAGTCAGTTGTGTAGAAGGATATGTATTTCTCGAAAAAATTAGTTGGGATAATTATAATGAAAGTGGAGATTTAATCTCGCAAGTCGAAGCTTACAAAGACTATATGGGAGTTTACCCCTCATCGGTTCACGCCGATCGAATTTATCGAACCCGAGCTAATCGAGCTTGGTGTAAAGAAAGAGGAATTCGTCTCAGCGGACCGCCTTTAGGAAGACCTCCTAAAAACCTCAGCCGAGAAGCCAAAAAACAAGCCCAGGAAGATGAGCGCATTCGTAATGCAATCGAGGGGAAATTTGGACAAGCCAAAAGAAGATTCAGCTTAAGTCGTGTTATGGCTAAACTGCCTAATACTTCGGAAACCTCCATCGCTCTGACCTTTTTAGTGATGAACCTGGTGAAGCTGAGCCGGCAGTTTTACTGTCTTTTTTTGTGTCAATTTTTCCCAAACTTCATAATTTTGTCGAGAAATATTATTGTAACTTATAAAGTGGACGAGTTAAGTCAATTCAGATTTATACCTTGAGTAAGACGGCTTCTTGTTCATTTTCCACCCCCAGCTTTTGATAACTTTTTCAGCAAACCCTATATAGCAGTCCCAAATGAATCATCAAAAATTAAAATACTAGAAATTAAAACACTAGAAAAAACATGATTCTCTGTTCCCGATTTCCTTTTTGTATCAATTTTGTTATACAACTAAATTAAGATATGTTTAAAACTGACATGGGCGACAGAAATACGGGTTTCACTGGCAAAATAACGGTAACTTCCGTGCCTCGATCGACGTGAGAACTAATTTCGATCTGTCCTTGGTGTTGGCGAACGATGTCGTAACAAGTCGATAGTCCCAAACCCGTACCTCGACCGACTGGCTTGGTCGTAAAAAAGGGATCGAAGATTTTGTTTTGAATTTCTGGAGGAATTCCCGAGCCGTTGTCTTGAATTTCGATGTAGACTTTACCTCCTCGACAGTCTGTTGAAATGTTTAGAATTGGGCGATCGTTTTGGGGGTCAGATTGAAGTGCGTCGATGGCGTTTTCGATGAGATTGAGAAAGACTTGATTGAGCTTCCCTGCGTAGCATTCGACTTTGGGTAACGTTCCGTAATTCTTGACAATTTCGAGATGAAATTTCGGCGATGTCACTTTGAGTTGACTGTTGACGACGAGCAGCGTGCTATCGAGACTTTCATGTAGGTCGATTGGTTTGACTTCCGATTCGTCTAATCGCGAAAACGTTCGCAAGACGCGAACAACTTTGTCAATTCGCTCCGTTCCAGACTGCATTGATTTGAGGAGTTTCGGCCAGTCTGCGATGAGATAGTCTAAGTCGATGCGATCGAGGGCAGCTTCGATCTCTGTCGTCGGCTGGGGATAAGCTCGACGGTACAGTGCGATCAGCTCGATCAGGTCTTCGGCGTACTCTTGGGTATGGACGATGTTTCCGTGAATGAAGTTGACAGGATTGTTAATTTCGTGGGCGATGCCTGCGACGAGCTGCCCCAGACTGGACATTTTTTCAGTTTGAACCAGTTGGACTTGTGCTTTTTGAATTTCGCTCAACATCGTGCTGACGTGTTGCATGAGCTGGTTTAAACTGACTGTCAGTTGTCCGGCTTCGTCACCGGTGATGACGGGGGCTTGCAGTTTGAAATTCGACTCGGCAATGGCACGTTTGGCGATCTCGGTGGTTTGTTCGAGGGGACGAGCGATGGCTGCGCCCATAAACAGAGCTAAAACCACCGCACTAACCACTGTGACGAGCAGTCCGAGGGAGAGCATGAGGCTTTCGAGTTCTTCAACGCCTTCGTACGCCTCGTGAACGGCTTCTTCTTTGGCGTTCGTGTAGTCGTAGGTAATTTGAACCAGAGTGTCGAGGCGATCGCCGAAAACAACCGTAATGTCACTTTCGTTCAAGCGCATCAACGCTTGTCGTCCCGACTCGAGGCGATCGGGATCTGACGCAGTGTCTTCGAGGAGAGAGACACTTTCAAACAGTTGTTGGGTATAGTCGCGAACTGTCGGTTCGGCGACGTCGAGCCATTGGGAAAAGCGCTGTTGCACGCGATGTAGGGACGGATCGTCGAGTCCGCTTTCGGTCTCATCAGACCACTCTCTCGTCTCTTGAAGAAGTTGCTGTAAGATGCGTCGATCGGCTATGAGCCGCTCGATTTTGCCCTCGAGTGAATCGGGGCGATCGAGCGTCGCCAGCAGACGATAGTGAACGTCGTGAATCTCGAGGAGAGTTAGGTTCAGTTTGTTGAGCGTCTCGGCTCGCTCTTCCACGGTTTCGGCACGTTCCTCGACGACTTCGTTGGCATATTCTTCAACTAGCCGCGCTGACAGGGTTGAAAATCCAGCGATGACAATGGCAACGAGATATCCGGCAACAATTTTATTACGAATACTCGCCGAACGAAACAGTCGATCGAGCCATTGTGAAGCCACTTCCATTCGGTTGGTGCGATGGGAGTTCAGAGGTGTAGTTTGTTTGAGGGATAAGAGATCGCGATTCATGGGTCGTGTTTCTTGGAGTCATACGCGAGTTCTGTCGATCGCAGTCCCCCCCTCGAGTCTTTCTCTACCATTGGATTGGGTGCATCTCAACTTTTGTGAAAATAGGAGCCTGGGGTAGGTTGGACTTCGGCAACGCTGTCGTCCAGGGGTCGAGCGAAGCTGCAACCCAACAGCAGCTAAATCGAGTACTAAAGCTTACATCCGATCGATTTACATTTTTGAGATGTACCGATTGAATTGGTTTTCTCCTCTTGGTAGTCTGACACGACTATCGTTCGAGAAACGATCGACTGTAAATGATTTCTAAGCGATATATAAAAACTCGCAATTTTTAATTTTTATTTCATTGTTTGTTAATATATCTGTCATCGTATATTGTATTGAGGATATCAGTCAACTGTAATTTAACGGAAGCAAAGTTCAGTAAAATCACGTAAGCAAGGCTGTGGATTTCACGGATATTATCGATCTCGATCGCCTGATATCCCATTTGGGATCTGGGTACGCGATCGGCAATGCGGCGACGATCGCCAGTTAGTTATGGCAATCTGCGATCGCATGAGGTTTAATCTGAAGTCATACTCGATCGCGCTCAGGGTAAGCTCGTTGAATTCAGACAATTTCATAGATAGGGTTTGGGGATTCTAAGTTTGTAATATCAATGTAGATTAGATGACACAAAATTCAGGATTTTAGTGCTAAAATTTCGATTTTCGTGTTATTTAAAAATAGAAAATCATCGTATATCCAGAAAACTCACGATACTCCCTATGTTTCCTTATCGTCCTGGATTGTCTTTGCAGAATGCTTATCGACCGAGTTCGGAGGAAGACGCGCGCTCTTGCTATAACCATCATCCCTGTGCGGCTTGTCAGGCTGTCATCGAGAGCGATCGCCTCCCCGACGTTCCCCAGCAACAAGTGGGAGCGATTCTTTTTAAAAGTGTTTCTAAAACCTGTTCCTGTGGCTATCTGAATGAATTCTTTATTGTTTTAAACGATTGTTGGTCTGAGGAAAACGCCGAGATTCCGAGTTCTCAAGAGGCGATCGAGCGAGCGCGAGAAGACGGATTGCTTCTCGATCCGTGGTTGGAAGAAGGTCTGGTTGACTCCTCGGTTGCACGGCATCAGGGCAATATCGATCGCGCGATCGAGATTAATAGAGACTTGAGCGATCGCTTTCCTCAAATCTTATTACCCTTTTACAATTTGGGTGTCCTCTACGCACAGCAGCATCGCTATCGCGAGAGTTTAGCGGCTTACGAAGCTGTTTTAAAACTCGATCCGGAAGATTCAGAAGCTCTGATAAATAAAGCCCGGATCTTGATGCAGCTCGATCGACGACAGGAAGCCGGAGCCACTTACGAAAAATGGCGCGAACTCAACCCTCAAGAAACAGTCACTTTAGCCAAAGAAGAAGGATTGTTCGGTACGGTGTGGGTTCTGGACGAGCCGGAAACGCGCTTTTTATGTATCGGCGAACAGTCCCAAGGAAGTGCGACCAAATCTCCCTCGGCTTGCCAATGGGAGGCGAACTGTCGCTGCGGTCCGGGGCCGTTATCTGAAAGTTATTTTGCCTCTGCTTTTCTCTTGGTTGGCTGTCAAATGCCCGAATCGTCGGGATTGGTATTAGGACTCGGTGCGGGTGCGGGAGTCACGATGAGTTTGGCGTGCTTTCCCAAGTTGCGCTTGACTGTCGTAGAAATCGATCCGGTGGTAATTCGGATGTGTTTGACGTTCTTTCCGTTAGTTCAGCATTATATCGATACGGGTCGTTTGGAAATTATACAAGCTGATGCGATCGCGTTTTTGAACGCCAATCGCCGACGGTTTAACTTCCTTCAATGTGACGTTTACCAGGGCAATGCAGATTTTCCCGCTTCGTTTGCGAGTCAGGAATTTATCAAAACCATCCGCCAAACTTCCCCACTCTTATTTGTCAACATCATCGGCGAGCTTAACAGCCCTCATTTACGTCGCGTTTTAGCGGCGTTCGATGCAGCCGATCGACCACTATCTACAATCTATACGGGAGAATCACTCGAAAAGAGTAAAACGGAGCCGATTAATTGGTTTGGCTTGACGCAAGAAGCCAACGTTCCACGAGGATTCGTTCCCTTTCCAAATCTTTCAACACCCTCTGCCGAACGAGTCCGGCAGCATTTTAGAGACTTACAAAATAATAAACTCTCTCGCGATCGCTTGCAGTCTTATCTCGATTCGCAAAATTGCTAAAGTTTACTCTCCATTAGTGGCGATCGAAGCACTGATAAAAACACACTAATTTGCAAGCAAATTAGTGTGTTGAGTTTGAATAAAGCAAGGATAAACTGAATGCCAATAGATAGTATCGTATCCTTACTGGTGAGTGAAAACTTGAAAAGGCTATCTATTTTTTGTTGTATTTAGACAGCTTGGCGTACAGGGCGCTCGAAGATTTGAGGCACTCATCGCCAACGCTCGTATTAGCAGATTTGATTTTGCTAGGGTCAGCATCAGCCATTCTTAAAGGCTCGGCCATTTTAATTGTATCTGCCATGATGGTTTTGCACCAAAATCAATAAATTGTGGTTTCAGCGTATCATAGGCGATTTTTAAATACTGGCTCTATTTACAAAAATTTGGATTTATTTATATGCTTTTACAAGCTTGGTTTTTATGTTTATTGAATTTTAAACAATCTAAAGCTATTCAATAATATCGAAATATCAGTTGATGGCTTTTAAATAATAACAAGACTGTAAACAATACCAATATTAAATGATTCGTGGCAAAATTCCTAATCGGGTTGATGAGGTGAGATGGCTTAGTGGTGCAGAAAACTTTTCGAGATCTGGGATTGACAAAACACATAAGATCTGTATTAGTCCTCGAGCCAGATCCCCGGCATCTCGGAGATGCCGGGGATCTCCGGCAGCCATTTACCGATCTGGGATTTTGCGGCCAAACCTTTAATACGGCGATATCTTTTCTAACAAGGGTTTCAGGACTTTTCTGCACCACTAAGGGTGAGATGGTGATGTGGTGTTCTCCTCATCTCCTCTCCTCATCACTCCCCGGTTGGGGGCGGTGCGTGACGCGGTAAATTCCATTCACCGGATTTCGGCGAGATTTTAATGCCCGCGTCACAGCACCCTACGACTCCCCATCTCTCTTTACAATAGAAAGGATCGCTTTCCACAAAAGGAGTCCGCCTTGGTTCGATCCTCGATTCAGCAAATTTCCGACACGCAAGAATGGGATCTGCGAGATCTATACGCGGGATTCGACGATCCTCAGTTTGAAGAAGACTTGCGAAACTTGCAACAGCGAGCGTCGGCATTTCGGGAACAGTATCGCGGAAACGTGGCGCAACTGTCTCCCGTCCAAGTCGCCGACTGTCTGCGGGAACTCGAATCGATTCACCAGAAATCCGGCTATCTCTACGCCTTCCCCGCTTTGAAATTCGCCGCCGACACCCGCGACAGCGAAGCCCATCAGTTTGAAGACAAGGTGATGGAGGCGTTGACGCAGGTTGACAACCAACTGTTGTTTTTCGATCTCGAACTGCAAGCGATCGCGGAAACGAGTTTCAACGAACTGCAACAATCCTCGGAACTGAAGAACTATCGCCACTATCTCGATCGCATCGCGGAAGTTCGCCCCCACACCCTCACCGAGGAAGTCGAACAAACCCGCAACCGCGATCTGCTAACTGGACGAGAAGCTTTCGTGAAGTTGCGATCGGTTCACCTGGGGGAACAGGAATACGATCCCGTCACCACTCCCGACGGGAAAACCGCCGACACGGAAGCCGAACTCAGTGCCCTGCTGTTTCACCCCGACGCCGATACTCGCCTCAACGCCTATCAGTCGGTTCGTCGGGTTCTCAAACAGCACAATTCCCTCTACGGCTACATCCTCAACGCCGTCACCCAAGACCATCGCATCGAAAGTCAGATGCGATCGTACAAATCCACGTTGCACAAGCAACTCGTCGCCGACGAAGTGTCCGAACCCGTCTTTCGTGCCATTATGGACGGGATGCAAAGTCGCTTCGATTTGTTCCATCGTTACTATCGTTTAAAAGGCAAAGCCTTGGGTCAAAAAATTCGCATTTGCGATATTTATGCCCCTTGGACGACGGAAACCGAACCCCCCATCGATTATCAAACGGGCGTGACGACGTTGTTGGAAGCCTTAGAACAATTCGATGTCAACTACGCACGGCGGGCCGAAGAATTTTTCCTCAATAATTGGGTGGATGCGAAAGTGCGTCCTGGGAAGCGAGGCGGTGCGTTCTGTGCCTATTTCCACGGGAAACACAGTTATTTGTTAATGTCCTACACGGAGGATTACACTTCACTGTTTACGTTGGCTCACGAAATGGGTCACGGGCTGCATTTTGATTGGATCGATCGCCAACAATCCTATTTCAACAGCAATCCGCCGCTGGTTTTGGCAGAGGTCGCCTCGACGTTTAACGAGTTGTTATTGTTAGACCACTTGTTAAACCAAGCTGGAGACGATGCGAAATTACGCCGCGCGTTGATTACCCGACAACTCGAAGATCAGTTGAGTTTGTTGTTCCGGCAAAGTACCATCAGCCGCTTGGAGTTGATGCTTCACGATCGCGCTGAAGAAAGCAGTTTCGATCGCCAGTTCGTCAACGACACCTGGATGGACTTGTATCGCAAGCTCTGTGGGGATTCGGTAGAACTCCTCGACGAACATCAATACGACTGGGCGCGGATCGGCCACGTCTTCTTCAAACCCTTCTACTGCTATCAATATACGGCGTCAACCTTGGTCAGTTTGGCCTGTTATCAAAAATATCGGGAAGTGGGTAAAGATTTCGTTCCAGGTTATTTGGAATTGTTGGCCTCGGGCAGTCAGTGGAACCAGGTCGAAGCTCTGCGTCATTTTGTCGATGTGGATTTGGAAGATACGGCAACCATTCAAAATGCGTTGGAGTACGTTCGAGGGTTGTTGAATCAGTTAGAACAAACCTTGTAATTCGAGGCAAGCTGTTAGAAAATCTGCCTGTTATTAAAAGATCCCCGGCATCTTAAAGATGCTGGGAATCTGACAGCTTCAGAGCCTTTTGCAGGCAGTTGTAACGCTGACTCTCGAAGTCATAACGACCGCCTTTACACCATTTGTAGGGTGGGCAATGCCCACCGATCGCTACATTTAGTGTGGTTAACGCTGAAGTGCGTAAGCCCTAACAGTATTCGGTCGAAATTTTGGATCGAAATTTTTAAAATGCGGACGAAAGGACTTGAACCTTCACACCTTGCGGTACTAGAACCTAAATCTAGCGCGTCTACCAATTCCGCCACGTCCGCGTCTGAGGACTAACTGTCGCTGTCGCTCTAGAGACACCAAACCCGAGACGTTTGCGCCTCGAGTTAACTGTCTTTCGGAATCAAACAACAGTGCTGTTTGACTGACAGTCACCACTATCTCATTGTAGCACGAAGCCTACACTCGAAACAATACGGTTTTTGAAGGCGATCGCCCGAGGTCGAGGTGTCTGCTGCGAGAAGATGTTGTGGCTCTCACGCCGCTACAGGGAGGGGCTTTCGGCGGAAAACACTTCCTCCTCGAGATCGCTTTGGCTCCGGTCGGAGCGTTCGATAACGAAGGGTAACGCTGCCCCGTTCAACCCTCTGACGATCCGTTCGGGGGTTTCGTCAAACAGCACGAACAAGGGAAAAATACGCTGAGCGGCGTCGCCGTAAATATGACGGTAGCGGTGGGGCATCACCCACTCGTAGCCCTTATCGAGCAACACTTGGGTTTGTCGCCAACGCAACAGCAAATCCGACAAGTCTTCTTGAGGGCGATGAACGAAGATAAAAATCTCGATGCCGATTTTTACTTTCCAGTCTGGCTCGCACATGAACATCCCCAATTCACAAGGAAGACAGACCGTTTCACCGGCTCGAACGTTCAAACTGTTCAATCCCGATTGAGAGATGGGTTCCCGCAAACGCACTAGCGGAAAGGGCAAGACGATCGCACTTTCGTCGGGACGACGCAAGCTGGGAATCGCTTCAAAATAGGGGCGGTGTTGTCGGAGCAGTTCGACGGCGGCGTGAGTTTCGCAATAGTGAGCGAGGGCGCTTTCGTAATGGGATTTTTTAACAGGCATGATGGCGGTTGAAGATAGGGCGTCGAGGAATCGTAGGGTTGACTCGGTAGAGAGGCACGGGTGAGACGAAAAGATTGGGGAATGAGGAGGAGTCGAGACAGTGCGATCGCCTCAGTAGAGATTGACGGCTCTGTTAGTCATTGTAGTTAGCCTGGAAAATTGCGGCTACATCGATAGCGTTGGTAGGGAATCCCGAGACGGTGATATTCGCCGATATCTCGCTGACAGAAAACCTCCGAAAAATTTAACCTTTCGGGATATTCAGCTTGTCGGAGTCCCGGCGCGATAACCCACAGTTCTAACGGGGGAACCGTCGAGAGAGAACGGGTTGCGAGGGTTTGCCAGAGGGCGTCGTATCCCGAGGCGCGATCGAACAGGCCGAATTCCGATGTCGGCGGCAATTCTAGAGCAAAACTCAACCCCAAGGCGATTTCTTGTAAGTTCTGATATCCGACGACGGTAACGGTGGGTAACTCGGGGTCTACGTTGAAGCTTCGAGCGATTTGACGGGGATAATAGGGTTTGTGAAAGGCGAGGTTGTTGACGACGCACGCCGAACTGAGCAATCCGACGATCGCGATCGCCACCCCTCGGCGACGTGGGGAACCTCGGGAGGTCAACGCCGCCGCGAGTAAGGCACAGATCCCAGGGTAGTAAAGGAAGTGATATCGCGGGGCGGTGGTGATATCTTTACCCAAACCGTAGACGATCGCGCCGAAGGCCAGTAACGTCCAAACGGTGAAACTGGCCAGCGTTAACAGTTCTAAGCGTCCGTCGTCTCGTCGCCATCGATCGCGCCATCCTTGCCACGCCACGCGCCCCAACCACAGGGTAAAACCCAGGATGACGACTCCCATCGGTACGGCAACCGCCAGGGGTTGGTTTTCCACCGGAAGCGCGATCGCCATCACCACCCAACTGGCGAGGGTTTGAACCAGGGGGGCAAAGCCATCGGTCCAACTCGGCTCGAACGGCCGAAACCAGTCCGTTTCCGGGCGATCGACGTGACTCAGCAGTTGGGGCAACCAGGGTAGAAACAGCAACGGGGGAGTTAGAAAAATTAGCCCGTTCGTCAGCCACGTCAGGCGAGCAGTTTTGGCAGGGCGTCGGGTCATGACAACGCTAACCAGCGTGGCGAACTGTGCGGCGTAAGCGATGACAAAGAAATAGTGCGCGTACAAGCCGAGGGTGTTGGCCGCTATCCATCCCCAGCGGGTTCCCCAAGGGAGTGACTTGCCCTCGACGAGATGGCGCACGAACTGGATGAGTCCCCCCAGTGCTAGGGTCACGAGCAACAGCGGTAGGGTGTAGTGTCGCGCTTCTTGAGACAGGTACACGGCAAAGGGCGAAACTGCCATCAGCGTCGCGGCGACAAGGCCAGTTCGGGAGGAAAAGGCCAGGCGATCGAGCCAGTACGCGGCAGCGATCGCCGAAACCCCCAACATCGCCGGGAGCGATCGCAACTGCCACGTCAAGCTGTCAAAACTCACCTGACTCCACTGCAACCAGCGATGAGTCAAACAGAAATATAACGGCGGATGGGTCGATTCTGTGGTGACGGTGCGGCTGATGTCGGCACAGGTGGCGTCGGGGTCGAGGGAAAACCACTCCCGCAGTTCCGTTACGGGCAGGAAGCGATCGAGGGGAACCTCCGATCCCGACCGTCCCAAGCTGAACCCGGCGGTGAGAATTTCGTCGAGCCAGAGCGGTTTGAAATCGAGGTTCCAAAACCGCAACGCCGCTCCTACCCCGAGGACGAGGCAAACGGCGATCGCTCGCACGGCTGGGTGAGTCGAATGACGACGCTGCATTTACGACACAGTGAGTTCGCGATCGAGCGTTGCAGCTAACTTCTCTGCAATGCCTTCGATCCAGCGTTCGTCTTGCTGTGTGTAGCTGCGCGGGGCGTTGGCTCCCAACACCAACACGCCTTTACGATCGAGGGGTTGACAAATCAAGCCTTGTGTGTTATTGGGCAAATAATCGAATTCAACTTTACCCGGATAGAGATCGAGCTTGACCAAATAAACGGGTTTTTGCTTGTCTAACACCCGTTCGACGATCGGGCCGGGTTTGACGTGGGCGTTGCGTCCCAAGACGCCGCGACGCAACAACAGGCGATCGTCGTACCACACCACGATCGACTTCGTGACGGTATTCGTCAGCAGTAAATGAGAAGCCCAGGCCAACTCCGTTTTGACGGCATCCGGTAAATCCGACGCCAACTCAAACCCTTCTTCACCTTCGAGAACGACGGCTTCGGGAGGTTTCGGCTGAACCCGCTGCCACAACAACCCCGTCAACACCAACAGCGCACTGATAACGACCCCCACCGCATCAGAGCGAGATTGCCAGTTCGTCAGTTCGGCATCTGGCGTTAACAGGCGGTTGGCGAACAGCAGCGTTCCCGCCAACACACCGACGACGATCGGCAACCGTCGCAATACTACCGTCGAATCAGATTTAGACATGGAGAATCGGCACAGAAGACTCGGAAACGACCACTAGGAAATCGAATGGACTTGAGACTGGGAATTTGGGAGACTTCACCATCGCAACCGGGAAAATGGAGGGTTTGGAGACTAAAAACGGGCAACTGCAAACGGGAAGCTGAGGCATCGAAATAGACAGACGCAAATCGGGAACAGATAACGAACAATCCGAAAGGCTATTTGAATATTAGTTTTCCCCCTCTCCCCTTCTCCCCCTCTCCTCACGCTTCCTCGCCCGGTTCGATGATGCGTTGGAACAGATATCCCGTTCCCCGAGCCGTTAAAATCAATTCGGGATTGCTCGGGTCGTCTTCGAGTTTCGCTCGCAAGCGGGAAATATGAACGTCTACCACGCGCGTATCCACATGACGTTCTGGGGTGTATCCCCACACTTCCTGAAGGATCTCCGATCGCGAAAACGGTTCGCCCGAACGACTCACTAACAACTCTAACAGGCTAAATTCCATGCCGGTGAGCCTAATGCGTTCGTCGCCTTTGTACACCTGTCTTTTGTTGGTGTCGATGCGAATGCTGTTGATTTGAATGACACCCGAACTCGGAATTCCAGAACTGTTGGTTTTATCCACGCGGCGCAAGACCGAGCGAATCCGAGCTTCGAGTTCTTTAGGCGAAAACGGTTTGACCACGTAATCGTCGGCACCCAATTCTAATCCGGTGATGCGATCGGCCACGTCGCCGAGTGCGGTAAGCATGATAATTGGAACGTCTGATTCTTTGCGAAGTTCTTGACAGACACCGTAGCCGTCCAATTTGGGCATCATCACGTCTAGGACGACTAAATCGGGATGGGCATCGCGAAACGTATCGAGCGCCTCTTCACCGTCGGCTGCTGTTACCACGTCGTAACCGATCATGGCCAAGCGCGTTTCGAGGATACGGCGAATGCTCGCTTCGTCATCAACCACGAGAATTTTTTCTTTTTGACTATCCAATGTCCTTCAAACCCCTTTAATTCAAATCGATCGTTAAATTTTGCTACTCTACATTAAGATACTACCCTATCGAGCGGTCGAATCTCAGTTGAAATCCTTTGCTGGGCTATCTTTCAGGGTTTTTTAACGATTGAAGGCACGCTGTCGCCGTCACTATGGCCAAGTCTCGAACGTATTATATTTGCAATGAATGTGGTGCTGAGTTTCCTCAGTACTTCGGACGCTGTACGAATTGCGGCACCTGGAACTCTCTGAGCGAAACCGAGCCGCCGACAATGTTAGCCTCGAGTCGTCCGGTCAGTGCGGCGGCGTGGAATCGGGATCTGACGCCGGGTAAGTCTGCGGACAAATCGGACGGAGAGCCGAGAGCGGCGGTGTTACTTTCTCAAATTGCCGACGCCAGCGTCACGCGATCGCCCTCGGGATATGGAGAACTCGATCGCGTCCTCGGTGGGGGCATCGTCCCCGGCTCTCTGGTTCTGATCGGCGGCGAACCGGGAATCGGGAAATCGACACTATTGTTGCAAACGGCCAGTCAGTTGGCAAGAACCACCCGCATTCTCTACGTTTCAGCCGAGGAGTCGGGACAGCAGATCAAGTTGCGGGCGCAGCGGCTCCTGGTGGCGACGATGGAAGAAGACGCAGACGAGGCAGAGGAAGAGGAGCAGAACGGCTCGGAGCATCGATCGTTTGAAAGGTTAGAAAAAAACATAGAACCTCGGACAGAACGGGACGAAACCCCAGACGATCGCCCGTCTTCGGAAGTCGAAACCAATTTTTTCTTACTTCCCGAAACCGACTTAGAGATAATTTTACGGGAATTAGAATCCCTCAAACCCGATTTAGCAGTTATCGACAGTATTCAGACCATTTACTTCGCTTCGCTAACGTCCGCTCCCGGTTCCGTGGCACAGGTACGAGAATGTACCTCGGCGTTGATGCAGGTGGCAAAACGAGAAAATATTACCTTATTTATCGTCGGCCACGTGACCAAAGACGGCTCGATCGCCGGTCCTCGGGTATTAGAACACTTAGTCGATACCGTACTGTTTTTCGAGGGCGATCGCTTCGCCAGTCACCGCCTGCTGCGATCGATGAAAAACCGCTTCGGAGCCACCCACGAAATCGGCGTGTTCGAGATGGTGTCGAACGGCTTGCGGGAAGTAGCCAACCCCTCGGAGTTATTTCTCGGCAGTCGCGACGAAAGCGTCTCGGGAACCTCCACCATCGTCGCCTGCGAAGGCACGCGCCCCCTCGTCGTCGAGTTACAAGCCTTGGTGAGTCCGGCCAGTTTCGGATCGCCCCGTCGCAGTGCCACGGGGGTCGATAGCAGCCGCCTGCAACAAATTCTCGCCGTGTTAGAAAAGCGAGTCGGCGTTCCCCTCTCGAAGTTAGATACGTATGTAGCTTCCGTCGGCGGCATTCGCGTCGAAGAACCCGCCGCCGATTTAGGCATCGCCATCGCCGTGGTATCGGGATTTCGCGATCGCGTCGTCGATCCCCACACCGTCCTCATCGGCGAAGTGGGCTTGGGAGGACAAGTCCGTCAAGTGTCGCAGTTAGAATTGCGGTTGCGGGAAGCGGCTAAACTCGGATTCAAACGGGCGATCGTTCCCCGAGGTCAAAATCCCCCCGACTTGGGGTTGAAACTGGTTCCCGTGGCGCGGGTTCTCGACGCGATTTTAGAAGCCATTCCCAGTCACGCCGACGCCGAAGGCGCAAACGGCAGCCCCGAAAACAGCAGCTCCGAAAACGGCAACATTATACCGATGGTGCTAGATGCAGAAGCGATCGACGACGATTGGGACGACGACGAAAACAGCCCGGAAGAGACCTCGGACAACCGTTCGGCGGAAACTGACCTGTTTTAACCCCCGTCGATCCCGACTTCTCCGTATTTGTACCCGCGACTCTCAGAGAGCGCGTATGTCACGATAGAAATAGACAGGATTCTCCGTGCGATCGCCCGAGTGCTACGTTAGTACCTTGTCATTCCGATCGCGATCTCGCGATCGCAGTTTTTTACTCTCGATCGGTTTCAGTCAGTTCCCTATGCTTGTCCTGCGTTCGTTCGATCTCCCTGCCTCGAATCCCATCGTCTTGGCAAGCGAACCTTGGGCTTGGCTTCACGGTCTAGCCGACGGGACGTTAGCTCTTTCTTACCTGCTCCTCGCCGCTGCGATCGCCGTCTTCATGAGTCGGCGAGACACCGCGCGACCCGTTCTCCTCTGGCTGGTGGCGGCCGTCTTCGCCCTCGTGGGAACGAGCCGAACGCTCGACCTTTGGGACTTTGGAAATCCCGACGTTTGGCTCTCGAGTTTCCTCGACCTCGCCGGTGCTTCGATGCTGTTGTTCGTTCTCGGGGCTGCTGTCCCCCGCTTCCCCCTGCTGCGAAGTCTCGTTCCGGGGTCGCAGCGCGATCGCGAACGGGAAACTTCACAACAGCTCGAGACCCCCCCCAGCGAAACCCATCGCCAACTTCACCAACAACAGGCGATCCTCGAAGCCCTCTTCAACATTACCGAAGGCGGTATTCTCATCGTCGATACCGACCGTCACATCGTCGCCTACAACCCTCAGTTTCAAGCTCTGTGGGGAATCCCCGACGACATCTTGCAAGCGGGGGACGATCGCCGGGCCTTAAACCACGTTCTCGAACTTCTCGAGGATGTCGAAAGCTTTCAATCTCGGGTCGAAGAACTGTACGCGAATCCCAACCCGATATCTGTCGATCGCCTGACCCTCAAAGACGGGCGCGTCTTCGAGCGTTCCTCTCGAGCCTATTCGATCGACGATCGCCTCGCTGGATACGTTTGGAGCTTCAGCGACGTTACCGAACGCCAGCAAACGGAAGACTCCCTGAGCTTAACGCAGTTTACCGTCGATCGCGCCGCCGATCCCATCTTTTGGATCGATGCCGATGCCCGTGTCGTCTACGCCAACGACGCCGCCTGTCACCTTCTGGGGTATTCCCAAGCCGAACTGTTAACCCTGCGCGTCTTCGATATCGACGAAACCCTCGAAGAATCCGACTGGAACGATCGGTGGGAATTCCTACACCACACCGGTTCCCTAACCCTCGAATCCCTCCACCGTACCCGAGACGGAGAATCGATCCCCGTCGAAGTCAGCCTCAACTATCTCGAATTCGGCGATCGCGCCCTCAACTGCGTCTTCGTACGCGACATCCGCGATCGCAAACAAATCGAAACCCAACTGCGCCGTCAAGCCCTCACCTTTGAAAACATCTCCGACGCCGTCGTCCTCACCGATAGCGAAGGGGCGATCGTCGATTGGAACCCTGCCGCCGAGACCCTCTTCGGCTACAGCAAATCCGAAATCCTCGGAGCGTCCCTCAGCCGACTCCATCCCGACGGAGACGACTTCGTCCGACCCATGCTCGACGGGGCGATCGCTAACGGTCGCTGGACGGGACGAGTCACCTTCACGTGTAAAGACGGAACCTCCCGCGTGTGCGAAACACTCGTCGTTCTCCTCACCGACGACAGCGGCAACGTTATCGGTACTCTCGGCATCAACCGCGACGTCACCGAACGCCTGCAATGGGAAGCGGCCCTGCGAGAAAGCGAACAACGGTTCCGCGACGTGTCCGACGCAGCAGGAGAATACCTCTGGGAAGTCGATGCCGATCTCATCTATACCTTCCTCACCGATCGGGTCAAAGCTGTCAAAGGCTACAGTCCCGAGCAGCTCCTCGGTCGCTCTCCTCTAGAATTTATGCCCGAAGAGGATATCCCTCGCATTCAGGCGATCGTCCGAGACGCCTCCGAACGCAAAACCAGCTTCAAATTCGAGCATCGGGACGTGACCCCCGAAGGAACCGTAGTCTGGGAAGAAGTCAACGGCGTCCCACTCCTCGACGAAACCGGGGAAATCGTCGGCTTTCGCGGGGCGGGTTTGAGTGTTACCGATCGCAAAACGACCGAAGAAACCCTGCGCCAGCAGTTGCTGGCCGTCCAAGTGGCGATGGACGGCATCGCGATTCTCAACGCCGACGGCGAGTATCTCTATCTCAACGACGCCCACCTCAAGATTTTCGGCTACGAACACCCTGAAGAACTGATAGGGAAAACCTGGCATACTGTCTACGATGCCGACGAGATCGCCCGTCTCGAACGGGACGTGTTTCCGATCTTGGTGCGCGAGGGACACTGGCGGGGAGAGGCGATCGCCAAACGCCAAGACGGTACCTGCTTTTTTGAAGAAGTTTCGTTATCCCTGACGCAAGACGGAATTCTCGTGTGTGCCTGTCGCGACGTGACCGAAGCCCGTCACGCCACAGAAAGCTTACAGGAAAGCGAAGAACGCTTCCGCCAGTTCGCCGAGAACATCGAAAGCGTCTTCTGGATGACCGATCCCCGCAAAAACCAGATGCTGTACTTGAGTCCTGCTTACGAGCAGATTTGGGGGATGGCGCGAGAAACCGTCTACGCACGTCCGCTAGCCTTCGTCGACGCGATACACGCCGACGATCGCGATCGCGTGGTGGCGGCGTTCGCCAAGCAGTCTCTCGGGACGTACAACGAGGAATACCGTATCGTTCCTCCTGACGGTCGGGTGCGCTGGATTCGCGATCGCGCCTTTCCCGTAACCGACGACGACGGAACTGTCTATCGCGTCGTGGGAATCGCCGAAGATATCAGCGATCGCAAATACGCCGAAGATGCCCTCGAGCAACAACTGCGTCGAGAACGCCTGTTAGCGACCCTCTCCCAGCGCGTTCGCCAGTCCTTGGATTTAGACTCCGTCTTGCAAACGGCCGTCAAGGAAGTTCGCGATTTTCTCGAAACCGATCGCGTGGTGATTTACCGCTTCGATGAAAATTGGGGCGGTCGCGTCGTCGTCGAGTCCGTAGAACCGGGAATTTCCCAACTGTTGGGACGCTACATCCACGATCCCTGCTTCGGCAAAACTCAAGTCTCCCCTTACCAACAGGGTCGCATCGGAGCGATCGTCGATATTCAGACGAGCGAGTTACCCCAGTGTCACGTCGATTTACTCCGCCAGCTAGACGTTCGGGCGAATTTAGTCGTTCCCGTTCTGCTGCAACCGAGCGTCGATCGCGACCCTCACCTCCACGAAACTCCCCCGCAACTGTGGGGGTTGCTAATCGCCCACAACTGTCGCAGTCCCCGCCAGTGGAAAGACTCGGAAACCGAACTGTTGCGCCAGTTGAGCGTTCAACTGGCCATTGCCATCCAACAGTCGGAACTGTACGCCCAAGCGCAAACCGAACTGCGAGAACGGGAACAAGCTGAGGCGCGGTTGCGCGACAGCGAAGCCACCATTCGCGCCCTGTACGAAGTGACGGCCGATCGCGACTTGGATTTCGACGCTCGCTTGGGGCGGATGTTGGAAATGGGATGTCAGCGATTCGGCATGGAAATCGGGACGGTGGGGCGCATCGACGCGAACCGCTACGAACTGTTAGCGATTCGACTTCCCGAGAGCAACGCGGCGTTAGCTCCAATGAAAGGAGACGCCCTAGATTTGCGCCAAACCTACGACGAAATCGTCTTCGACAACTTGCAAGCCGGTCAAAACGAAGTCGTCGCCGTCGAACAAATGTCCGAGTCTCCCTGGTGCGACACCGTTGCCTACCAAAACCGCCGCTTGCAAGCCTATATCGGGACGGCCATTTTCGTCGAGGGCGCTCTGTACGGAACCATTAGCTTTTCGAGTCCAGAGGGGCGCACGGTTCCGTTTACGACCGGCGATCGCGAACTGCTGCGGTTAATGGCGCAGTGGGTCGGCGGCGAAATCGAACGCAACCAGGCCGGCGTGAAGTTACAGCGAGCGTTTCAACGGGCGCTTTTACTCAAACAAATTACTCAAGACATTCGCTCGAAACTCGATACTCAAGAAATCTTTCAAATTACCTGTACGCTCTTGGGTCGAGCGCTAGAGGTCGATCGCTGTCTGCTGCATACCTACCGGGAAGATCCCGACCCTCAAGCGCCCTTTGTGGCAGAATATCTCGGTCATCGCTGTAGCTCGATCTTGCATTTGGAAGTGCCGATCGCCGATAACGCTTACATGACGCGACTGATCGAAAGCGATCGCGCCCTCGCCTCGCCCAACGTTTACGAAGACCCCCTTCTCAAACCCATTGCGCCGCTGTGTCGCCAAATCAACCTCAAATCCATGTTGGCGATTCGAACCTCCTACCAAGGGTCGGTTAACGGACTGATCGGATTGCACCAGTGCGTGCGCTTCCGCCATTGGACGCCCGACGAAATCGAACTCGTCGAGTCCGTGGCCGACCAAGTGGGAATCGCCCTGGCTCAAGCTCGCTTGCTAGAAGCCGAAACACAACAGCGACAAATGCTGTCGCAACAAAACGCCGCCCTCGAACAGGCGCGACAGTCCGCCGAAGCCGCCAACCGCGCCAAGAGCGAGTTTCTTGCGACGATGAGCCACGAAATCCGCACGCCCATGAACGCCGTTATCGGCATGACCGGCCTGTTGTTGGATATGGATTTGACCCCCGACCAACGGGATTTCGTCGAAACGATCCGCATCAGCGGCGACGCGCTGCTGACGATTATCAACGATATTCTGGACTTCTCGAAAATCGAGTCTGGACGCTTGGAACTCGAGGAACACCCCTTTGAATTACGCAGTTGTGTCGAAGGCGCTCTCGATTTATTGGTGACGAAAGCGGCTCAGAAAGAGTTAGAGCTAGTGTGTTCGATCGATCCCCTCGTGCCGACCGTTATCTCGAGCGACGTGACGCGCCTGCGTCAGATTTTAGTCAACTTGCTCGCCAATGCGGTGAAGTTTACGGAAGTCGGAGAGGTGGTCGTCGCCGTGTCGAGACGCCCTAGAACGACCCCGACCCCCCACGGACAACCCGAAACCGTCGAACTGCAATTCTCGGTACGGGATACGGGGATCGGCATCCCGCAAGACCGCATGACTCGACTGTTCAAACCCTTTTCTCAAGTGGATGCCTCGACGACGCGACAGTACGGCGGAACGGGGTTGGGGCTGGCCATCAGCCGACGCTTGAGTGAGTTGATGGGCGGTCGAATGTGGTTCGAGAGCGAGGTGGGAGTCGGTTCGACTTTCTACTTTACGATTCGCGCGGTGGTGCTTCCGAGTTCGACATGGGTGGATTTGAGCCAACCGCAAGAGCAACTGTCGAACAAGCGGTTGTTGATCGTAGACGACAACGCCACGAACCGCCAAATTTTGACGCGCCAAACCCAGTGTTGGGGAATGCAGCCCTATGCGTCTGCTTCGGGACGAGACGCGCTGGCACGTCTCGAGCGGGGCGAAACGTTCGATATTGCCGTGTTGGATATGCAAATGCCCCAGATGGACGGGGTCGCGCTGGCCAGAGCCATTCGATCGCTGCCCCAGGGGAAAGACTTGCCCTTGGTGATGTTTACCTCGATAGGCTTTCCGGAAATCGGTTCGGCTGAGGTCGATTTGAATTTTACGGCCTTTCTCAACAAACCCATCAAGCAATCGCAGTTGTATAACGTCCTGACGAAAGCCCTCGGCGGACACCCTCAGAGTATTCGACCCCGTCAGGCGCGTTTGCAGCCGTCTGGGGGGGAGAGCCAGCGGCAAGCGTCGTCGGAGGTGACGCGATCGCCGTTGCGAGTGTTATTGGCTGAGGACAACGCCGTCAATCAAAAGGTGGCGCTGCGAATTTTGGAACGTATGGGATATCGCGCCGACGTGGCCGCCAACGGTTTGGAGGTTCTCGACGCTTTGCAGCGACAACCGTACGATGTGGTGCTGATGGACGTGCAAATGCCGGAGTTGGACGGGTTGGAGACGACGCGACGCCTGACGAACGGTTCGGTGAAGATTCCGTTTCCCAGACCCCGCATCGTGGCGATGACGGCCAACGCCATGCAAGGCGATCGCGAGGCGTGTTTGGCGGCGGGAATGGACGATTACGTCAGCAAACCGATCCGTGCCAATCAGTTGGAACGAGCTTTAGCCCAATGTGCGATCGCCCCTTCGGACGTGCCGTCACAGCCGACCGATCCCGCACTGGAAACTGACACTCGCAAACGTACTTCGGCAGCGGAAACGGCAGAGGTCGAAGAGGTTCTCGATCGCGAGGCGTTGCAGGTCTTGCGAGAGTTACTCGGAGAACAAGACGTTAAAACTTTCGTCGAGGCGATCGATCTCTATCTCAAGGAAGTTCCGAAGCTCTCAAACGTGATGCGGGAGGCGATCGCTTCCAACGACGCCATTTCCCTCCAACGCACCGCCCACACCCTCAAATCTACCAGTGCCACCGTCGGCGCAACTCAGGTTTCGGAAATTTGCGCGGAAATCGAGCGCGAAGCTGTCTCGGGAAATTTAGAGGTGCTTTCTGAAGCCCTCGATCGCTTAATGTCCTGCTTCGAACCCGTCAAAGTCGCCCTCGAACAGCTTCGAGTGGAAAAGCCGGAGAACTTTTTCAGGAAACGGGGAACAGGGAACGGGGAATAGGGAAACAGTGTTTCAGTCACCAGTCACCAGTCACCAGTGAGGGGATGAGATGATGAGACACTGTTTCCTGTTTGCTCTCCTCACTCTTCACTCTTCACTCTTCCCTGAAGAAGCTCCCCTACTCCCTACTCGTCAGACAACTGCGACAGAATCCGTTCGACCAGTTTTTCGGGAACCTGTTGCAAGCGATCGTACTGCCAGTTGAAGAAGCCGACTCCCATTGTCAGCGATCGCAGTTCGACGATCAAATCCTGCATTTCCGACTCCGGTAGGTACGCCGAGACTTTGTCCCAGCCTTTCCATCCGGCGATCGCTTCGTAGCCGAGAATCTGTCCGCGCCGCGTGCTAATCAGTTGTAACACCTTCGAGGTGAACTCGTTCGGTGTAGAAATGTCCACGGAGGCGATGGGTTCGAGTAACGCGGGCTGACATTGGGGCATTCCCGCCTGCATTGCCACGCGCGCCGCCTGTTTGAACGCTTGTTCGGAACTATCGACGGAGTGATAGGAACCGTTCGTCAGCGTCACCGCCACGTCCACGACGGGGAATCCGAGCGGCCCTTTATCGAGATACTCCCGAACCCCCATTTCGACGCCGGGAATGTACTGTTTGGGAACCACGCCGCCGACGATAGTTTCGTTAAACTCGAATCCCGATCCCCGTTCGAGAGGTTTGATGTCGAGATATACGTCGCCGTACTGTCCGTGTCCGCCGCTTTGGTGTTTGTACCGTCCGTGAATCGAGGAAGTCGATTTCCGAATCGTCTCTTTGTACTGAACTTTCGGCAGGTGCGTCGTCATGGGAAGGTTGTACTTCCGCCGCAGGCGATCGAGCGCCACCTTGATATGAATTTCCCCCTGACCCCATAAAATGATTTCGTGGGTGTCGGCGTGTTGTTCCCAGGTCAAGGCGGGATCTTCTTCGACGAGTTTCGACAGGGCCGAACTCATTTTCACTTCGTCTTTACGCCGTTCTGGGGCGATCGCCAATGCAAACACGGGCGCTAACGCTTGAGCTTTAGGCAGTTCCACGCTGCCATCGTCGCTGAGGGTGTCTCCCGTTTGGGCGGTGTCGAGCCGTCCCAATGCTACGATTTCGCCGATTTGCGCTTCTTGTAAGCTCTTTTGGTCGCTTCCCATCAGGCGGTAAATCCCTCCGATGCGGCTGCCGTCGAGGGTCATGCCATCGGTGAGCGTACCGTTCCACACCCGCACGAGGGACTGTTTGCCCCCTTGAGGAGTGTAGTAGGTTTTGAGAACTTGGGCGATGGGTTTATCGGGTTTGGCGTCGATGCCGCGACGTTTGGCCGTTTCACTGGGTTCGGGGGTTTCCCGCAGCAAGGCATCGAGCAGGTGGCGCACGCCGTAATCTTCGGTGGCCACGCCGAGAAACACTGGAACGATGAGGTCGGCACCGAGTTCCATTTTCAGGTCTTTGACGATTTCCTCTTGGGGCGGTTCGATGTCTTCGAGGAGTTCTTCGAGCAGGCGATCGTCAAAGTCGGCAAGGCTTTCGAGCATTTCCTGCCGCGCGATATGTTCTTCTTCTTTAAGGCTTTCCGGCAGCGGAATCGGGTCTGACGGCGCTCCTTCGTGGAATTGAAACGCCTGTTCGCTGACGAGATCGATAAATCCGGTGACGTTTTCCCCTTGGCGAATGGGATATTGATGGGGAACCAGGGGACGAGACGACACCTCGCGCAACGCGTTTAACACCTCGCTAAAGCTGGAGGTGGGGCGATCCATTTTGTTGATAAAAACGATATGGGGAATTTCCCAATCGTCGAGGAATTTAAACAGCGGCGCTAGGGTTAGAACGCGGCTGACGTCCGGTTCGCAGACGACCACCGCCGAACCCACGCCGATGAGGGCGTTATCGGTTTCTTGGGCGAACTCGATCGACCCCGGACAGTTGAGAAAGGTAAAGTTAACGCCGCCATACTCGGTGCAGGCGGCGGACACTTCCACGCTCATTTGTCGCTGTTGTGCTTCTGGGGCGCTGTCGCCGACAGTGTTTCCCTCGGCCACGCTGCCTTTACGCGTCGTTGCCCCCGTTACGAACAATAGACTTTCGAGTAACGTTGTTTTTCCACTTAAGTAGGGACCGACAATTGCAATATTTCGCCAATTCGATCGAACGGTTTCGGTCATAACCTTCTCCTCAAATATAATCGGTTTGAGATAGTTGGTTCGTCTGAGAATTACCGCGATCGTCAGGACTCAACCCTCGATACAGTCCGGGTTTTACTCGACGATCCCCTTAAATCTCAGTTGACTGTTTTTCTAGTTTTATTATCTAACTCTCAGACGAAACTTCATCGAGATTGCAGCTTGTCTTAACACTATCTTCAAGAAGTGTAAAGGAATGCTGAGGAAAATCAATTTTATATAATCTTTGTAAAACAGTCGATCGTGGAGAGGGAAGGGGGAACGGGGAACAGGATCTTCCTTGAGGTGCATCTCAAAAAAATAGAGTAGAGGCATCCAAACAGACACTCTACTCCAAATTAGTAAAAAATTGACAGAATTAACGTCGATTTTGTTAAAACGCTCGGATCTCAATCTCTTACGCCGCCGACGGAAGCCGATCGACCGTCACGACACGGCGATAGTACTGTTGCAGGTTGCGAGTTGCTGCTTCCCAACCCCAACGTTCGGCTTCTCGACGTGCGTTGGCTCGTAGCGTTTCTCGCTCCTGCGTGTTATCGAGCAGGCGTTGCGTCGCGCGAATCGCCCCTTCTTCGTCGGCGGGCTCGAACAGATACCCGTTCGAGCCGTCCGTGACGATATCAGTAATACCGCCCGTTCCCGCCGCCACCACCGGACAACCCGCCGCCATCGCTTCTAACAGCACGAGTCCTAGGGTTTCTGTGCGGGATGGAAAAATAAAGGCATCCGCCGAGGCATAAGCTGCCCCTAACTCCAATCCTTTCAAGTACCCGACAAAATTGGTCGGCGTTTCGGCAAAATGTTCCTCGAGTGCCTGACGGTGCGGGCCGTCTCCCACTAACGCCAGTCGCGCGTTGGGAATGGCTTCTAACACGGGGCGGATGCGATCGATCTCTTTTTCCGCCGACAACCGACCGACGTAGAGCAGCAGCGGCGCGTCAGGATGACCTTGGCTCAGGCGATCGCGCATTTTCTGACTGGCCAAGTGCGGTTGAAACATCTCTGTATCTACGCCGCGCTGCCACAAGTCTACCCGTTCGATACCGTGGGCGCTCAACTCCTCCACCATCGCCGTCGACGTACACAAATTCAACTGAGCTTGGTTGTGGGCGCCCCGCAGCAATCCCCAAAGCACCTCTTCAAACATTCCCAACCCGTAATGCTGGAGATACTGCGGTAAATGGGTGTGGTACGACGCCACCAGCGGCACTTTCATCGACTTGGCATAGTACAGTCCGCCCAACCCCAACACGGCCGGATTGACGATGTGAATCAAATCCGGCGCGAACTCCTCTAACACCGGACGAATCGAGGGGTTGGGAACGGCCAACTTTAACTCGGGATACAAAGGCAGGGGAAATCCCGGTACGCCGAGAATTTGCGCCCCTTTATACTCGGTCAACCCTCCGTCGGGACAAACCACCAAGACCTCGTCGCCCAACCGCTGCAAGTGTTCGACGGTGTGGCGCAGACGAGTGACGATGCCATCGACTTTCGGCAAAAATGTTTCGGTGAATAGGGCAATACGCATGGTCTACCGGTCGTTTTCAAAAATTCGGCGATCGATCGCCCCAGCCTGACAGCACGGGACAAACCGAGGTATCGGACACCCGTTTTCTCCTTATCGACGCCAAGATACCTTGGGCAGAATGTTTTTCTTGTCAACGCGTTCTTTATACTTCATCGCCACGTTCAGCAACGAATCTAACAACGAGTCGGACAGGTAGTGCGGCTGTAACCCGAGGTCGATGAGCTTGGTGTTTTTGGCGTTGAAGTAGTGTTCTTCGAGTTCGACGCGGGGGTTCTCCAGGTTTTGGATTTCCACGTTTAATCCCATCGCAATTCCGGCTTGTTTCACCTTCATCGCCAAGTCGGCCACGCTGAACATTTCCGTAAACTGGTTGAACACGCGGAACTCTCCGGCGTTGGCGGGATTGTTGATGGCAATCTCGATACAGCGCACCGTGTCGCGAATGTCGAGGAAGCCTCGGGTTTGTCCGCCTTTACCGTACACCGTCAGCGGGTGACCGATCGCGGCTTGGATGCAGAAGCGGTTGAGAGCGGTTCCAAACACTTCGTCGTAGTCGAGACGGTTGACGAGCATTTCGTCCATACCCGTTTCTTCGGTTAGCACGCCGTAAACCACACCTTGGTTCAAGTCCGTGGCACGCAAGCCCCAAATCTTACAGGCAAAGTGGATGTTGTGGCTGTCGTGAACTTTGCTGAGGTGGTAGAAGCTTCCCGGCTGTTTGGGATAGGGGAGGGTGTCTTTACGCCCGTTGTGTTCGATGGTAATGTAGCCTTCTTCGATGTCGATGTTCGGCGTGCCGTATTCGCCCATCGTTCCCAATTTGACCAAGTGGCAATCGGGGAACTCGTCCTTCATGACATACAGCAAGTTCAGGTTGCCGAGGACGTTGTTGGCTTGCGTCATGACGGCGTGTTCGCGATCGATCATCGAAAACGGCGCCGAACGCTGTTCGCCGAAGTGAACCACCGCCTCGGGTTCGCATTGGCGCATACTCTCGAGCAGGAAGCTGTAATCGTTGATATCGCCGATATACAGGTCGATCGTCTTCCCGGTGAGTTCGTACCAACGCTGAATCCGCTGCTGAATCGGGGCGATGGGCGTCAGGGTTTCAACTTGTAGCTGGTTGTCCCAGTGACGCCGTACTAAGTTGTCCAAGATCGCTACGTCGTGTCCGCGATTGGACAGGTACAGCGCGGTTGCCCAACCGCAATATCCATCACCGCCAATTACTAGTACTTTCATGCTGTTACAAGATTGCTTACCGATACTCGCTAAATCTACCAGGTTTGGTGTACCTTGCGACACATTCATCGATGGGGGAAAACCGACAGGGAGACGACACGACGACCTCGGCAACTACAGCTCGGGTACGGGCGCTCTCTGGCGACTCCTCACGTGCGAACTTCGTTGGCGAAACTCGTCAAACGCTCGAATTCAAACGCACCGGCCACCGATCCCCAAACCCGCTCGCCCGTATCGGGATCGTAACCGCGATCGAGGGTCGTAAAGTGAGTGGCTGAGATTTCAAAGGTGCTATCGAGATAGGTGGTTTTCCCGTTTCGCTCGACGAGACATCTTTTTCCGGGTTCGACGGTTCCTTTAAAACTTCGTCCCGTCCAGTCTACGATAAAGTTACAACCCGATAGGGCGGTGAGGCGATCGCTCGTTAAAGAACTCAACCGCTGTGGCTCTCGGGAGGCTCCGAAAAATTCTTCGGCGTTGGCGATCGCGTAATTAGTAATGACGATTTTTTTCTCGTCTCCGTCGCCAACGACTTGGAGATTCAACACTCGTGTTCGATAGGGACGGTTGAGGGCGTATTCGTAAGCTTGTTCTAAATAAAAACTCACCCCCGACAAGACGTCCGGCGGGAGCGGACGCATACAAGCCCGGACTTGGGCGAACAAGGGTGGGTTCTCAAAGGCTTGTTGGCGGTTGCTGAAATCTGAAGCCATCCAACTCGCTAAAGTTTTTAAATCTGTCGAATGTGTCATGGGCAAATAAGTCGAGGGGGAGTAAGGGAGTAAGGGAGAGGGGGAGAGGGGGAGAGGGGGAGAAGGGGAGAAGGGGAGAAGGGGAGAAGTATTGACCTGACTTCGGCTACATTGGCGGTGCGTGACGAGCGATCGGTCTCAGGATTTACACCCGATTTTTCAAGTCACGCACCCTACGGACTGGTGACTGTAAAAAACGTTGTCAATTGTCAATTATGACGGCGTTTTACGCAACCGAAATAGCAAGATCTCTGTTTTCTGTTCGTCGCGAAAGTTATTGTCGCTAACGAACAACAAACTCTGGGAACCGTCTGGTAAACGAGGACCGAAGGTCATCCCTTCGAGGTTGTCGAGATCGAAGTCTAACTCGTTTAAATCCAGTAGCAACCGTTTGGCTAAGGGATCGATGCCGTCGAGATCGCCCCGTAAATAAGTGAGCGTCGAAACGTCGGTGGCACTGCCAATGTTAGCTTGAAACAGTTTTGCCCCAAACCCAGACGCGCCGAAACTACGTTCTAACGCCAGAAAATAGCCGCTTCCATTGAGGTTTAAAGCGCTCGCACCGTCGAGAGACAGCAGTTCGACTAAGCCGTGGCTAATCGTCAGGGAAGACGGGGGCGGATCGAGGCGATACAGGTGTTCGGCGACGATTTGCGATCGCTCTGCGATAACGACGTAATGTAACAGACGACAGTTAATCGTCTCGATGCTGTCGGTGTCGGGATCGAAATCTTGTTGCAGTGCCGATTCGGTGGCGGCGAACACCCGATAGGGTTCCCCACTTCCCAAACCGCCGACGGTTAATGCCTCGAATCCTAGGTTGTCCCGAACGCCCAGTTCCTGCGCCTCACCGACACTGTCGGGAATAAAATACTCGGGTAAGGGGAGTTGGCGAATTAGCTGACCGGAGCGATCGAACTCGGCAACAAACGGCGCGATGCCCTCGCTGGCGACGCCTTCGCTAGATACGAACAGGGTTCCGTCGGGAGACAACGCCAATCCTTCGGGATCGATCGCACCGGGAGCAAACGGTTCCCCGGATGCGTCTGTCAGTTCGGTAACATCTGTCACGGACAAGTCGGCAATCTCGGGCGAGTTCGGGTCGCTGCTGTCGAGGGTCAAGGTTAAAGTATAAAATCGAGCCGGAGCTAACATCCCGCGATCGTCTGAGAGGGCATAAAATACTCCCTGTTGGCGATCGTAGGTCAGGGCGGACAGTCCGCCGACTGGCGTTCCCTCGAACTCGATCTCGCTCAGTTGGGAGTCGTCGAGATAATCCACCGACAGATCGAGAAACAGCCGATTTTCGGCTTGGACTTGCGGCAAACTACATCCGACGAGGGAACTCGCAGCAACGGCAACACAGAACAGTCCGACAACTCGGAACAAGGCGCGGCGTCGGACGCGCAGCACGGTCAATAACTGATTTACAAGCACGATCGACCCCACATCAATGGCTTTTTTGCATTTGCGATTTCGGTTTCTTACTGTATCAGCCAACGTCCTCGCTGTGGCGACGCTCCTCGGGAGTTTGACGTTTGCGCTTGGGGTTCGCGCCGAACCCGAAAACAGTTTTCCCCCCAGTCCCCTAGAACTGACGGAACCCGATCCCCTGATTCCTGAAGCGGTGTGGGAGGGAGCAACGGAACTGAAACCGGAGGAACGACGCCAGCTCGATCGCGCTCTCGATACCCTCAACGCTCGCGCACAAGCGGCTTTAGCGCAAGGAGACGCCGCCACCGCCTTCGAGTTGTGGAACCGCGAAATCCGCTTGCGGCGGTTTTTAGGGACTTCAGCGGAGTTGGAAGCTCTGCTTCGCGTCGGTAGTATCGCATGGCAGCAGGAAAACTTCTATCAAGCGCAAGTGATGACGCAGCGGTTGCGCCAACTGCAAGCCGAACAGCTCGAGGAACGGGAAACCCCCAACGTGGAGGTGTTGCAGCGTTTAGCCCAAGCCTACGAAGAAGTCGGGGCCCGTCAGGCAGCCTTGGACTTACTCGAACGGGTGTTAGCGATCGCCCGCGATCGCAACGATCCCATCACGGAGGAAGAAACCCTGCGGCAAATCGCCCGTATCGCTTTGCAGGATTTGGATTACGAGGAAGCGGCGGCGGCTTATCGCGAACTGCGGGAGATGGCGGTTTCTCGGGGCGATCGCTTGTCAGAAGCCTATTATTTAACGCAGTTGGCTTATATTTACGACCAACTCCGCCGATACGAAGACGCGATCGCCGTCAAACAGGAATTAGAAACCTACTACCGCACTCTCAACGATATTGCCAAAGTCACGGCATTAAAGCTCGCGATCGGCGACGATTATGCTGCGATCGGACAGTTAAACGCCGCCGTGACGCAGTTTCAAGACGCCTATCGCCTGGCCTGGGAAGCCTTGCAGTTCTACCGCGCCCAAGAAGCCCTCGATCGCCTAGCTTTGCTCTACGAACGGTATAACGAATTCGACGCGGCACTTCAGGTCTATCGCACCCAACTTGACGTCCACCAACTGGCGCGAGACACCTACGGCTTGATGGTTACGTACGATCGCATCGGCAAACTGCAACAGCGACGCCAAAACTACGGCCCCGCCTTAGAAGCCTTCCGACGCGGCCTAGAACTGGCGCGACAACTGGGCAATCGAGAAGCCTATTTTCAAGTGAACATCGAAACCGTCATGCAAGAAATGTCCGCCCCAAATTTACAGTAAACCGCGAAGCAGTCAACAGTCCGTAGGGTGCGTGACTTGAAAAATCGGGTGTAAATCCTGAGACCGAGCGCTCGTCACGCACCGCCAATGTACACCGCCAACAGACAAGGGTGCGTGACTTGAAAAATCGGGTGTAAATCCTGAGACCGAGCGCTCGTCACGCACCGCCAATGTACACCGCCAACAGTCCGTAGGGTGCGTGACTT
>NZ_KB235958.1:3703946-3734655 GCF_000332355.1 Baaleninema simplex PCC 7105 | reverse complement strand
CCGCCAACAGACAAGGGTGCGTGACTTGAAAAATCGGGTGTAAATCCTGAGACCGAGCGCTCGTCACGCACCGCCAATGTACACCGCCAACAGACAAGGGTGCGTGACTTGAAAAATCGGGTGTAAATCCTGAGACCGAGCGCTCGTCACGCACCGCCCCTGTAGCCGAAGTCAGGTCAATACTTCTCCCCCTCTCCCCCTCTCCCCCCTCTCCCCCTCTCCCCTTCTCCCTAAGACGGCGCAATGTTCGAGCGCGACGGTGGGACGGTCGGTGAAGTGGAATCCGAACTCAGTTGAAGCTGGAGTTTCGGGCCGGTTGCCCCTAGACGAATCGTCATCCCGTCGCAGACTGGCATCTGTCGCACGGGTTGGCCGTTGACAAAAGTGCCGTTCGTCCCAAAGTTGACGATTTCCCAGTGGGTTTGACGGTTCCACAGTTCCAGGTGGTGTCGAGAAACTAGGGAACCGTGGACGACAACGTCGTTGTTCTTGGAGCGGCCAACCCGTACGACGGCTTCGCGTTCGAAGGTCCAGCGCTGGATGGGAGCGGCTTGTGTCGGATGAATTAGAGAAAGCGTAATCACTGCGGAAAACCCAGACGACAGGACTCCGTCCCGCGTTCGCAAACGAGATTATGTTTGACGATCGCCTGCGACTTCGGTTTGGCTCTCGCGACAAAACGCAACAGGCCGATCCGAGCCAATCGATCTCGTAAAGGCGATCGCTGAAATTGCTATGATTCGACTGGCTGAGTGCCAGTTTGACGCCGTAGATGCCCTGTAGAGATTGCGGTAGACGGTTTCTTAAGTTTATTTTATCCTATGGGACGAGTGCGACGGGGCTTGGCTTGATGAAGATCCTGTAAAGTGACGAACCTGCGAAATTTGATAGGCGTTGTAAAGGTTTTGAAAAATAATATAGAACATCGGTCCGAGCGCTAGCGTCGGTTTGAGAAACGATAGGGCAAACCAGACGGTAAACATTGTATTTTTGTGACCGAGGGATTGACTCGATTCGCGATCGAGCTGCGCTCCACCAAGATATCGTCCGAGGTAAAAACTCGAACTACAGACGAGGGCCGAAAGTATAGCGATCGCCACTAAAACAGTCCAGCTTTCTTGCGTTTCGTAACGGATAAAGTGAGAGGCTTTCGCGCTCGCTAAAAATAATACGATCGCCCAAGATGCTAACGAAACTTTAGGTAGAATTTCTTGATATTTTTCTCGATATTTGTTATGATTAAACAATCTCGAAATTCCGAGTGGTGTTAAAATCAGAATGGCAACCGATTGCAGAATATTGAGCGTCGATATTTCTGAATCGATTTGAAATAAAAACTGGCTCAAAAACGGCAAACTGAAGGCGATCGCACCGTTCGTCAAAATAACAGACGCCGTGACGAACTCTACATTTCCACCCCAAAAACTCGCCATTGCAGGCGCGGCGATCGCTGTCGGTGAAATCGCAGTCAAAAAGACAATTTCTGCGAGAGATTCGTCGAACGGTGCGATTAAAATATACCAAATAAACCCCAAGCCGATGTTGGCAAAAACCACCAACCCCGATCGCATATGAATCTGTTTGTAAATGCTTTTAAATTCAATGCCAATAAAAGCATTTAACAGCATCACGATCAGTAAAACCCGAATGGCCTCAGAATATTGAGACGCAGGTGTGACGATCGCGCCGAGAGCGATCGCGAGAATCGGCAGAAACGCTTTCATCGCCTCACCCAGAACCGCGTCGTTCGTCCAGCCACCGCTGTAAAATCAACGCCGCCGCCAACCGATCGACCGTCCCTTTCTCCCGCGACGGTTCCTGTCCCGCCTCCCGCATCAACTCCTCCGCCTCCACAGAGCTGAGGCGTTCGTCTACAAACTCAATAGGAAGTTGCAACGCCTGAGCGATGCGTTTGGCTAACTTTTGCACCCGATACGCCTGTTTACCCAATTCACCGTCCATCTGGTACGGTAAACCCACCACCAAGACCGTCGCGTCCCGTTCGACGACCCAACGACGCAGTTCGGCGATGTCGAGATCGAACGACTTGCGGGAAATCGTCGTCAGACCCCGCGCTGTCAACCCCAAGCCGTCGCACCCCGCCACACCGATACGACGGCGACCGAGATCGAGACCTAACGCTGCTACTCCCTTCATTACACCGTTAACCCCGATCGCGATCGCTCGACGGTTCCGAATCGTTCCCCCCGCGATCGCCGGAACTGCGATCGTTCGAGTGGCGATCGTCCTGCATTCGGTCGGACCACTCGTGAAACCACATCATCCGACCGGGAACGGGTTTCCGAGACGGCTGCAATCCTCCTAAAACGTCCGACAGTTGCAACCCTTCCAAACTGACCTGTTTGGTTTCCCGCAATTTATGCCACACCGACCGAGACATCAACAAGGTGTGCGCGATCGGTTCGGCGCCGCAAGAAGTCAAATACTCTTCCCGTTCCGGTTGGTAGTCCGTCGAAGACAACCGCAACGACTGCGGGGGAACCTGTCCGACGATCCGCGCCATCTGCGCCAACAGTTCCGGGTACAACCAGGTATACGCCGGATGTACCGTCAACTTCGCTTCGTGAGGAGACTTCCCGTGATGGCTCAACCGAATTTGAAAATAGCCGATCGCTGCTTTCCGTTGCGGCTCGAAGACATAACCGCTGACGACTTCCGTTTTTCCAAACCACTGTTTGACCGCCGACATCAACGAACCGAACAAACTGGTTTTGAAATCGCTAATGTGGCGATCGAACACTTGACGCACTAACGGCGGCATCGATACCGTATCGAGTTGGTACAGCAGATGTGCGTCCGAGTTGCTCACTGGCGTGAGGTTCGGTAAATCGGGTTCTCGCTGTCCGATCGCCTCCAACTGCTCCGGTTCTAACGTCCAATAGGTCATCTGCGCCAGCGGTTGAAAGCCGTTGTGACGGTACAGCGCCATCACCGCGCGATCGTTGACGTCTACTTCCACGATCCAAGTCCGCGCCTCCCAAATCGTTTGCAGACAGTGGCGCAACAGTGCAGTTCCCGTATCTTGACTTCCCGCCGCCGGATCGACGATGGCGCGATCGACTCGCCAGGTACTCGCGGCGCGGTTGAGTGGAGAGACTTGCATCGCACCCAAAATCTGGCGATCGCGCTGAGCGACATAGGCTCTCAGTAAGTTCTGATAGGGATTGGGAAACCAACTGAGGAATTTCAGCAGTCCGTAACTGTGACGGATGCTGTCGAGGTGCGCCGCCAAATCTAGCGTGTCGCTGGGACTTTTGGCAGTAAACACATTAGATTGCAAGAGGGTTTCGATTTCCTCGAGATCGCGAAACTGAATTGGACGGATCTCGATCGAAGCAGTCGGAGGAGCGGCGGAGGCGTTCATGGGATTGGGTGCGTAACGACAAAGGTGCGATCGATCTCGAAGTCCGGGTTTGAACTACGGTTGTCTCGGCCGGATCAAAACCAGTGGCGTCTGTTCGTCGGCGTTCCCCGCTGGGTTCGTCCGCAACGCCGCTTCGAGAAACGGTTTAGGTAGACGGTCGGTCGCTGCTAATATTTTAACGGCTTTCAAATCGTTCACATCGACGATCGCCGCCGACAACCCCGTCTCTCGACGAATGCGATCGACCACTACTTTCGGATCGTGCGGACCTAAAACGATAAAGCGATCGTACGGCGGGAGCGTTCCCGTTACGTCGTCGATCAACCGCGCCTGTTCCCCCGCTAACTGGTAGAACATCCCCGGTTTCCCGAGAACTTTCGCGATCGAACCGCCGATAAACGCCAATAGCACGCGCCAAGGCCCCACCAAATCCACCAACGCTTGCAACCCGCAAGCCGTCGCCAAGCTGGAGGTGGGAAGGAAGAAATAGCACAGACGCCGCGCCACCCAACCGGGTTTGACCGACGCCGGATCGCGCCAACGACCCTGGATAATCGCTAAGGGAGTTTCGCCGATCGTCACGATGTCGGTTTCGGGGTTGGCGTGGGGAAGAACGTACCGCCGCACCACCTCCACCGGATCGTCGAGGTGCGTGAGTAAATGGGTTTTAATCGGTAAAACTTCCGCGTTTTCCTTCACTTGCCAGTTCGCCGCCGCGTCCGGTTCGGGATATTGTAGGGGAAAGACTACGTGACCGGTACGCGGAATCCGTCCGCCGGGGCCGTAGGTGAGATAGCGCACTTTCACCCACAGGGTTTGAAGTTGCGTCAAATCTTCTCCCCGCAGTTCGACAACGAGTTTGAAGCGAGTCGATTCGCGTGCTTTGACGATGTAGGCGAACCAATACCCGTCTTTTCGCGCTGGGGCGTCGGGATGGTCGGCGATAATATCGATATGGGTGGTAATTCCCGAGAGCGACCCTTTCGAGAGTAGCGTCGCGTCCGCGTTCACTTCGGGAACCATGATTTCGAGGCGGTTCGTACTGTTGTAGAGTTCCACCTCGCCAACAACGCGGTAGCGATCGCGTTCTCGTTCGACCAGTTCCCAACGTCCGGGGTGAAACTCCAGGCGGTTTCCCGGTTTTCTGCGATAGTTCCATTCCAAGGCGATCGCACCGAGAGCCACGACAGCCACGACGACGCCTACAATAACAGCTAAAACAACTCCAATCGACACGGGGTTTTCTGGTTCCTCCCACTCCTCAAAACTCCCCCCGTTTATACCACCGAACGCGAGCGATCGTACAGATACGTCCTTTCCCCTCCCGTTTGTCACCGACGGTTTCGAGACTCTTTCTCTGTATCTGATTCCCTCTCCAACAGCTCTACAATGTTTGAAATTTTTTTCAAAAAAAGCGGGAAATTCGCGTCCGGCCAGAAGGGTTGACAGAAAACTTTTTCGCGGCGATAATAAAGTTATGGTTATATGGGCTAACCTGGCTATATATTTGATTTTTTAATCAACAAGCGAGCCAACAAAACCCCTCTCTCCTCCGCGATACATGAGCCAACCTCCGAAAACCGGCTCAATACGCCGCCACCTGCGGAGCGATTACCATCACCCGCTGACTGTCCACCACCATCACCCAAAACCCGTTACTGCTGAGCCGTTGAAGGAGTTGGTTCGCCTCGGCCTCGTTTGACGTGTACCCCGCCAACAAAAACGGTCGCTGACCGTAAGATACCAAGCCGACAGGTTGGCTCGTCAACAACCGAACCTGAGCGGCGACCTGAGTTTGATTGAAATAATCGACCAATACCGCATAACCCGGCGCGAGGGTTTGAGGATTGTAAGCCGTCGTCATTGACGGAGAAGGCGTTGTCGTTGGGAGTGTCACCGTCGGCGTCGGCGGGAACGAAGAAGACGAAACCGACGATTGAGGAACCGGGACGTAGACGGGTAACTCCGAAGTATCGATTTCCTCATCCGACGAGGGAATCTCGAACGAGCTGTCAGATAAATTGGCAGGGGGAAGATCGCGCGAGTTCATATTGCGATCGACGGCCACGTCGAAATCCGCCCCGTTTTCCTCCTCCTCCGTCGCAGTCGTAGAAGTCGCCGAAGATCGACCTTCCGCCGGACGCGCCTCGATAATCTCGACCCGAGGTAACTCTAAAAAACCAGACGACGGAGTCGAGGGAGTCGTTTGAGAAGAAGTCGTTGCCGTTGTCGGTGGAGTCGATCGCGCGGGTGGCGTGGCTTGAGCATCGCTCGGCGGACGGGTGACGAACGCGGCCAACCCCACCTCTTGCGTAATCGATCGCGCCAAACTCGACGCCTCCTCCTGAGAATTGAAACCCTCAACGCGCACGACGACTTCTTCGAGATAGGAACAGACCCGAGCCTGAAGCTGCGGCGCCAGCAACTGCCGAACGATGGCCGGATCGTCTTCCGTTTCGCTGACGATCAATAACAGGTACTCTCCCGGTGCGGGTGGCTCGCAGTCGGGCAATTGTGCCGCAGCCGGAACCTGCCAACCGGACGCACCGGCCAGCCCTAAAGTCACCGTCAAACACGCGATCGGACTCGAGAAAGCTTGTAGGCGCATGGTTCGCAATTGCAGTACGGAACAGAGAGAGAGGACAAAGGAGCGAAACAGTGAGAGTCGAGAAATCAGCACCTTCTACATACTGCACTCTAACTTAAGACGCTACCTCGTCGTCTAATCGCGACGAGCCGGATAGGGATCGTTGACAAATCCCAGCTCGAAGAGTTGTCGGTACGCGTTTTTCCCTAAATCCCGCGTTGGGTTTTGAGAACCGACAATTTCGACGAGTAGCGGAACCGCCAGTTCCGGTTGGTTTCGAGCGCGATGTAACAGGGCAAGTTGGTAAGTCGCTTCGTCCCGTAACTGAGCTGAGTCGAGGGCGAGGCGTCGTTGTTGTTCGTAAATCGCGTTATCGATGCCCGAGAAACTCCCCGCTAACTGTTGGTAGTAGTTCGAGAGGCGATTTCCCAGTTCCCGAGCTTCTTGGAGTTTGCGAGCCGCAACGTCGTAATTTTCCTCCGATACCGCAGCGTTCGCCTGTTCCATCAATCCCGAAATGCCTCGTAGGTTGAGAATCGAACTTTCGGCCAGAGGACGGGGGGCGTTATCTTCAGTTTCCGACGTTTCTGCCTCGCTCGTTTCTTCCGAACCGTCTTCGCCCGTCTCTTCCGGTTCGCTCTCGATTTGAATGCCGAACGGCGACTCGACAAATCCCAGTTCGTAGAGTTGGCGATAGGCGCGGTTTCCCAGTTCGCGGGTGGGGTTTTGAGACGCGACAATTTGAACCAGAAGGGGAACCGCAAGTTCCGGCTCGTTTTGGGCGCGATGTAACAGGGCGAGTTGATAGGTCGCCACGTCTCGCATTTGAGCGGCTTCTAAGGCCATGCGTCGCTGTTGCTGGTAAATGCGGTTGTCGATCCCCGAAAACCCGCTCGACAGTTGTTGGTAAAACGAGGAGAGTTGGTTGCTCCACTGTCGGGCTTCTTGCAACTTACGAACGGCCAGATCGAAATCGTCGACGGCGATCGCCGCGTCCGCTTCGTCCGTCAAGCGGCTAATCCCTTGTAAACTAAGGGAACTGTCGTCCATAGGCAGGCGCGGAGCCGCAGCAGTTTCCTCAACGGGGGCGAGATCCGTAGTGTCGGGAAGTTCGATTTCCCCCGGTGTTTGTCCCCAAGCCTCGGGTGTGGCGAACGTTGCGGCTAGAACGAGGAGAAACGTCGAGGGTCGAGAGAGTCGAAAGCGGCGGAACCCATGAGTTGGAAATAGCATTTGAACCTTCACCTATGCAGTGCCAATGGCGATCGAACGAGACGGAAGAGGACGACCGACGAAGCGTTACGATGTTTTTAACAAATCTCTAACAAAGGCGTATCTTAACATTTCTCCGTCCCAAAGACAGCCATCCGGACATTGCGATCGCTCGAGCGCGATCGTCGAGTTAAGATAGCGATCGATCTCGGTATCGATCGCCAACACAGGCAGGGGGGAAGTCGTGGCTGAAGCATTAGGAACGACGTTACAACGCGGCGGCGAAACGCTATCCCTCAACAAAGCGATCGATCGCTTCACCGTGCGCCCGCAATCGCCCGCTGTCAGCGAGTCGCTGTTGTCCCAGGTGCGAGCTTCCTTCTGCGGCCGAGTTCCCATCGGTTCGCGAGAAGAAGCAATTTTACTCGAGTTTCGCGTCGAAGATCCCGCCCAACTCGACGCCGCGATGGATCGAACCCGAGAGTTAGAAGACGTTGCCTTCGTCAGCCACGTTTACGAAATTCAAAGCAATCCGGGGAGCTTCGTTTATTTAGCCGACGACATCACCGTCATGTTTGACGAGAGCGTTACTGACGGTGACCGAAGCGCGATCGCCGCCGAATTCGGACTCGAAGAACTGCGACCCCTCGAAGGCTTACCCGGAGCGTTCGTGTTCCGCGTCACCAAAGACGCCACCGCCAACCCCATCAAACTCACCAACGCCCTTCTCGACCGGGATGGCGTGCTGGCGGCCGAACCCAATATCGCGATTCGCTCTTCCCTCACCTACCGCCCCGACGACGATCTCTATCCCCGTCAGTGGTACTTACACCACGACGGCGGCGCGTTGCTGTCTCCCAACTCCCACATCGACGCCGAAAAAGCCTGGGACGTAACCCGAGGCGATCGCTCGGTAGTCGTGGCAATTACCGACGATTCCATCGACATCGACCATCCCGACTTTCAAGGAATTGGCAAAATCGTCGCCCCGCGAGACTTGCGCGGTAAAGATTTCCTTCCCCTACCCGAAGCCCAAACCGACAACCACGGAACTGCCTGTGCGGGGGTCTGTCTGGCAGAAGAAACCGGTAGCGGTATCGTCGGCGTCGCCCCCCGTTGCGCCCTGATGCCGATTCGCACCACCGGCTATCTCGACGACGACTCTATCGAAGAACTGTTTGACTGGGCTAGCGATCGCGGAGCTTCCGTCATCTCCTGTAGTTGGGGCGCGAGTGCCGTCAATTTCCGCCTGTCGATGCGTCAATACGCCGCCATTTCCCGAACTGCTAGCAAAGGCCGCGACGGCAAAGGTTGCGTCGTCGTCTTCGCCGCCGGAAACGCCAACCGTCCCATCCGAGGCATCATCGACGAAACAAACTGGCCGCAAAACGTCCTGTCGGGAAACACCCGTTGGTTGAGCGGTTTTGCCACCCACCCCGACGTCGTTGCTGTTTCCGCCTGTACCAGCCAAAGTCGCAAAGCCGCTTATAGCAACTGGGGTGACGAAATTTCCGTGTGCGCCCCCAGCAACAACGCCCCACCGGGAATTTGGCTCCAACAAACCGGTTACATCAGCACCGCTCCCCCCGTCACCCAAGCCCTGCCGGGTTTGGGCGTATTCACCACCGATCGCGTCGGAAGTGCCGGTTACGCCCGAGGGGACTACACCGCTGGATTCGGCGGCACCTCGAGCGCCTGTCCCGTGGTGGCCGGAGTCGCCGCCCTCGTTCTCTCTGTCAATCCCGACCTCACCGCCGCTCAAGTTAAAGATATTCTCCAGCGCACCGCCGACAAAATCGTCGATACCGAACCCGACCCCCAACTGGGAAAACGGTTAGGCACTTACGACAACCAAGGGCGTTCTCCCTGGTTCGGCTACGGTAAAGTCAACGCCTACAACGCCGTTCTGGCCGCCAAGGAAATGCGGGAAGCCCCCCATACGGTGACGAAACGGGTTCGCGGAACCAACGATCGCTCTGTGAGAATTCCCGATGGCGATCTCGACGGCGTTCTCAGTCCGATTCGCGTTCTCGACGATTTGCCCGTTGTCGAACTGGCTGTCAACCTCGACATCGACCATCCCTACCTCGGCGATTTGGAACTCTATCTCGTCGCCCCCAACGGTGAAACCGCCTTGTTACAAGGTCGCGGCGTCGGACGAAAATCGGGATCGAACGCCAGCTATTCGATGGCAGATACCCCCTCGCTGAACAAGTTTCGTGGCACGTCCGCCCAAGGCATTTGGAACCTACAGGCGATCGACGTCGCCCACGGCGATACGGGAACCCTCAAACGCTGGCAGTTAACCCTCGGAATGGGATAGAGACAGTCAACAGTCGCCAGTCACCAGTCACCAGTCTTCCCTGAAGAAGCCCCCCCTCTCCCTGGCTCCTCATCTCGTGCAGTAATCCAGCGTCTCGAAGGCGATCGGATAAAACCCACTCAGCCACTCGTTTCGCGCCTCTAATGCCGTGTCGCTGCTAATGAAGGCGTTGACAGTTCGTTCCCAGGTTTTATCGTTGTCGGGCAACGCGAAGCCGTAATAATCGCAAGTCAGCGGTTGTTCGGGAACCAGGGCGAAATCGCTTAAATCGGCGTTGAGGCGCAGCAGTTCTCCGAGAATCAAAATGCTATCGCTGGCAAAGGCGTCGATCGCCCCGGTCGCTACTGACTCCAGTGCGGTATAGTCGTCGTTGAAGAGAACGGTTTCGGCGTTGGGATAGCGATCGCGCAGGAACTGTTCGGTCGTCGTGTTCTCCAACACCCCCGCTTTCACCCCGCTAAGAGTTGTATTGGGATTGACGCGATCGACGCTGTCGAGATTCACTAAAAACTGGGTTCCCGTGACGAAAAACGGCTGCGAAAATGCGATACCGTCGGGGTTGCGAACGAGGGTGTTCGGCCCGCATTCGAGATGGACGCGATCGCTGCGAACTAAATCGAATCGCGTACTCAAACTCGACGGCAATTGAACCACCTCAATGCCTCCCGGCATCTCTAACTCGGTTTCTAAATAATCGGCGAAGGAGCGCAACACCTCCGCACAATACCCATTCCATAACCCCTCATCGTCGAGATAGCCGAACGGTGGGGAATCGCTGCGAATGGCAGCTTTTAAAATACCCGTCCGCTGAATTTCCTCGACCACGCTTTCCTGACGGGACGCCGACGCCGACACCACAGTCGTCGGGAACATTTCGATAGGTGGTTCTCCCCCATACGCCGAAATCAACATCTCCGGCGTCAACTCCCGAATCAAGTTCACCGTCAACTCGTCATAATCGATATATTGCCCGTAAGATGCCGTCAGATAAGGCTCGTAAAACTCGTCTTCGGCTAAATAGTACTGGAAAAACGCCACGTTCAACGCTTTCAAATAAGGCTGTCCGTAACCCACCGGACCGCGCAACCACTCCGGTAACTGCTGCGTGTACTCGTCCATTCCCGTCGAGAAGTGCGTCCCCGGAACCATCGCCATCAGATACTTCTCGTCTGTTCCCGTCATCCACAGAAACGGATGGATTTGTTCGGGAATCGACGGCGCGATAATGTCGTTACTTCCCGAGATTAACATCGTGGGAATCGAAATATTCGCCATGCCCTCGGGGCCGAACACGACGCTGGTAATGGGATAGGACGCCAACGCTGCTTTAAATCGAGGGTCGTAGAGATCGTAATTGACGGGGGGCAAATAGGACGCCAAACATTGCAGGGTGACGGAGAAGTTCAGTGTAAAATGTTCTTCCCGAACGCAGGATTCGGTCAACCGCATTTGGTTAATTTCCGCCCCCGCCATCGACAACGCTGTCGTTCCGCCGAAGGAATATCCCATGATTCCCGCGCGGTTGACATCGATGCGTCCTCGCCAATCGGGATCGTCGGAGTTCACCAGGCGTTCGAGTTCGTCGAGTGTCGCCGTCAAGTCCAAGCCGCGACTGAGATATTCGATGGGACTGATTAAATCGCTCAGTTCCCCTCGTAAAAAGGCTTCGCGATATTCGAGGTTACTGCCGATATGTTCGGGGGCTGCCACCGCTAACCCGTAAGAGGCCAAGTGTTCGGCTAGATAGTCGTAATTGTCGCGGTTCGACCCGAAGCCGTGGGTCAACACCACCACGGGAACAGTTTCGTCGAGTCCTTCGGGAAGGTAGACATCCACATCGAGATCGTAGGACGCAGCGAGTCCCAACTCTGTCGGACGAATGCCGCTGACGGGGAACCGCAACCGCCGCACTTCCACGCCGTAAGGTCCCGGTTCTCGCAAGTCGGGGCGTTGAGAAAAGTCTACTGGGGAATCGTTAGCCGCTTCTCGCTGGGCTTCGGCCACGATAACGTCCGTTGCAGCTTGGCGATAGTCGAAAAACAGCGAGAGTTGGTTGGCCACTTCTAAGATAAAGCGGGCGTTAACGCGGATTTCGCGGGTCGGATATTTTTTTAGGACGTTGAGGAGGGTGAAACTTTCGCTGTCGTCCGAAGCTGCTACCAGAATTGCCGATCGCAAGGCTTGACCGCCGTTGAGTCCGCTATCGGTTTGGATGATGGTTCCCAAACGACGCAGAAATCCTTCCCCAATGCCCATGTAAAGGGCTTTTGAGAGAACCGTGGCGCTTAAGGGGAGTTCTCGCGTCAGCGCCCCGCGCATGGTTTCGTGGGTGCTTTCGTCAAAAAATCGTAAGTAGAAGGCGAGGTCAGAATCGATTTCTCCGGTTTCGGCAAAGGTTTCGAGGGATTCGATGGGAACGTAGAGTTCGAGCGGACCGTAGGTGATGGCGAGTCGTTCGGCGGCCTGGGTGGGTTGGGGAGCGATCGCACTCCCGAATACGCTCGTCCCTGCGACGAGTCCAAGCAGCCAGCGTTGCAGGTGTTTGGGGGTCAAGTGCGTCATGGTGAACGTTACTGAGAACAGACCTTACGAGCAGTTTTGAGCGGGTTCGATGGGTTTGACGAAGTTTGCGTTCGCTCGAACGAGACACTGGCTGGGACTGTCAGCCCGATCGACGCGATCGACAAACAGCCAAGGATTGCTGTTTTTGTCGTAAACTCCGTTGAATCCCGATGGAAAAAGGGCAGCGGTGAAGGTTTCGCCTTCAGACAGGGTTCCGATGACTTCCCAATTTCCGATTTCCGGTAAATCCTGAAGACCGAGACCGTAGAGTTCTTTGAGACCGATCTCGGCGCGGCGACAGTTTAAACCGTTGGGGTCGGGATCGACGACTTCCCAATGTTGGTGACACGATCGCCCGGAATAGTTCCCGGTTTCGTCGGCTTGGGGGAGTTCGGCCGCACCTACTGGAACGGCGATCGACAGCCACAGCGCGATCGCGATTCCGATCGCCGCAAGCGTTCTTTTCCAGAAGCCCGGTGGGAAGCTGTCGGGTCGGTTCCCACGAGGCGATACGACGATCTCGAACATTTTATGCACCTCGATCTCGCATTTTTTGACTTTGAATCGACTTCAATTTTCTCATAAAATTTTGCTATTTTTGTGAAGTTTTATAAATTGTTTTCAAGCTGATTTTTATTGATTTTTAAAGAGAATTTAGGTTCTTCCGATTTTGGTCTGTAGGGTAAATGCTTGTAGCCTGTATCTGACAAGGGATGGCGCGATTTGAGCTACCTTTTTATACGGTTTAGCGAAAACTCCTGCTCCTGTAAGAGTTTCATCGATTTCTTGCATGGTAAGTTCGGAAGAGCTAAAATTGATAGACTTACCAATTATTTTATAAATTATATTTATAAAATAGAATAAAATTTATTATTTAATTTTATATATTGACAAAACACAAAAAGTAATGATAAAAACAAAAAATGATAGCCTCTGTTAAAAAAAACATCAAACCATCAATTCAAAATGTTTTTTGTGACTAAATTTACAGTCTTAAAGACATACAATTATTAAACCTCTCTGCATTAATTATGTATCTTAAAACACTGTTTGTTCGCTTTTACAAATCATTCAATGACGACTTTTTAAGAAAAAATAATACTAGAGTAAAACCCAAGCCTTGGGAAATAATAGATGATGCCTTTTATCCATACATTGAAGTTCCTATCGAGAGCAAAATCACAACAATTGTGGGTGCAAACGAATCTGGAAAGTCTCATCTTCTAAGTGCTATTAAAAAGGCTATAACTGGCGAGGGAATCGAACGTAGTGATTTTTGCCGTTATTCACATTTTTTTACAGTAAAAAGAAATGAATTAAAATATCCTGATTTTGGTACGGAGTGGTCTGGATTTTCCAATTCTGAAAAAGCTAATTTACGGACAATCATCCAAATTCCTGAGAGTATCGATTTTAATCGCCTTTTAGTTTTTCGTCAAAATAAAAATATCTTGACAGTTTACCTGCCAGAGAAAGGAGATTATAGGCCGTATACAATACCGAATGAGAAAAAACAGTCCTCCACTTTGCAGGCAATTTTTCCAGAAATACTTGAAATTAAATCTGATATTGCGCTTCCATCTAGCGTTCCCATAAAAATCTTAGTTGATTTTGAATTAGAAATGAAAGATATCCGCACCTTCGAGCTTTTAGATAGAGAGCAAAGAAATACAATTGTAGATGCTCTTGATTCTTTTGATTCTTTCAACGGAGATCCAGAATTAATTACTAAAGTTCGTACATGGGGTGGCAAGAATAAAGAAGAAATCGACCCCAAAGCATCACGATCGTTAAAATCAATCGTTAAAACTTTTGATGATTTTGATTCTTTCTATAAAAAAAGGTACAAAGAATATGAATTAGCATATAAATTGATTTGTAAAATCGCTCAAGTTGATTCTAATGCATTGCTTGACCTTGCAAAATCAATAAGAAATGGAATGCAAGGATATGCAAATGGTATTTTGGAGAAAATCAATCGACAGCTTTCTACTAATTTTAATTTTCCAAATTACTGGGTTCAAGATCGTAGTTTTTCTTTAAAAGTTATGGCTAGAGATTATGATTTAGTGTTTACCATAACAGATCGAACAGGAACTGAATATTCATTTGAAGAAAGAAGTCAAGGATTACGATACTTCTTAAGCTACTACATTCAATATCGATCTCATGAAGCCTCTTCTCCAACATCAGAAATTTTATTAATGGATGAACCTGATGCTTACTTGTCTAGTCAGGCACAGCAAGATTTATTAAAAGTATTCGATCTATTTGCAAATCCTGAACGCGATTCTCATATAACCTACCCAATTCAAGTAGTTTACGTAACACACTCGCCTTTTTTGATTGACAAGAATCATTCTGAACGTATTCGGGTCTTACAGAAAGGATATGAGGATGAAGGAACCCGAGTCGTCAAAAATGCCGTGCAAAATCATTATGAACCTCTAAGGTCATCAATAGGTGCTTATGTTGGAGAAACAACCTTTATTGGTAACTGTAATTTGATGGTTGAAGGTCTTTCAGATCAAATTCTTATTGCAGGAGCAATAGCATATTTGAGAAATAGAAACACGCCTAACTTAGCAACTTTAGATTTAAACCAAATTACTATTGTTCCATCTGGTTCAGCCTCACACATTCCTTATTTAGTCTATTTAGCCTGTGGACGTGATGTAGAACAGCCAGCAGTAATTGTTTTATTGGATAGCGATCTGAGTGGAAATAAAGCCAAAAAGCACCTGTTGGCCAAAGGAGGTCAACATCGAAGACGTTTGCTTAAAGAGCAATACATTCTTCAATTAAACGATCTAAGAGAAGAGTTTTGTCTTATTGAGAACGCAACTTCAGAACTAGAAATTGAAGACATTATTCCTCTTTCGATTTGTGTACAAGCAACAAAATTGTACCTACAAGAGTTTCTTAAAATGGATGAAGCAGGGTTGTTGTGTTTCGATGAAAGTTTGGTCTTAGATAATATTCATAACAAAACTATCCTTAACGCAATAGAGTCGAGTTTTTCTAATCTTCCTACTAAAGAAATTGAAATCAATAAGATAGGATTTGCTCGTAATGTTATCCGAGTTGTCAATGAATGGTCAAAACAAAAAAATCTAAGGGAAGATCGACTTCATGATTTAGAGAGATTTGAAAAAAATTTCAAATCATTATTTAAAAAATTAAATTATATGCAACGCATGGCTCAACAAAAATTAACTAAAGAGAAATTATCCCAAAAGATAGAACGACACAAGAAAAATTTTTATGCAGTTCATCCATGTACTGCAAGACGTGAAGATGTAACTATTTTGCTGGATGAAATTGAAAATATGCTCGATAGCAGTAAGGAGAATGAATCGGCTGAGGAAATCGAAAAAATCAAGAACCAAATTCAAAATTTACGTCGGGTTCATCAACTAGATATTGAAATGAATAAGATTATTGATAACTTCGATCAATTTAAAATTGACCTTGAAAGGGTCAAATATGCAGGTTTATTGGACGATCCAGAAGATGATATCGAAAATATTCACGATGAGTGTGTTTTAGAAGATACTACTGATAGAAATCAGGGAGATAAAAATAAGACTGAAGAGAAAACTCAAGGAGATGACAATAATACTTCTGATGACACAACTGTAGATCCTAATGACGGACAAGAGACTCGCACCAGGAAAAATGGTAACTCACGACGTAAAAAAAATTGAAATATAAGGTTAAGAAATCGGTTTTTTGCGTTATACGGAATCCAGTCTTGAAAAACCTGTTTTGCGGCCCCCGTCGTAAATTCCCTGTACGCCAGGACTTAAATCAATTTTGGGCGATCGCGTTAAAAGGGACTATGGTGTACGGATTCCGTATTATACCATTTTCCGAAAACTTTGAAATTGTTGCTGATGGGCAATCCCAGTCATACAAGGACTCTTGAAGGCTCATGTATAGCACGATTTTTGAAAAATGGTATTAGTCCTAATGTAGAAAGCTGAGTGCAGACGAAATCGATCGATTATCGATCGATCCAATTCACCAACAATCGCCAACGATTCTAGCTAAATTTTTTGGAACGACTGAAAGAAAGCTGCGATCGCCTCCATCGACGCCACGTCATTTAACTGACTGACCGCGAGGAGATATAAGCGATCGCCATCGAGAATCAATCGAAACGAAATCGTTTCTTCCTCGTTTTCAAACCTCAAATCTTTGACTGCAAAACCACCTACAGACGTATTGCGATCGCTCGTCATTTCAAAATTACTTTCTCGCTCCACCAGGCGATCGCGCACCTTCTCCAAAACCTCCGCCTCGCTTCCCAACTGACTGAACTCGAACAGTTCCGAATACGCCGCCACATAACGCGAAAACTCCAGTTGCGTCGCCAGAATTTCAAACTCGACCGTTCCGGCTGACGTTTCCACCGTTTCGGTTTCCTGAACTACCGTTCCTTGCGGTAGCCAAATCGAAAAACCCCCCTCTCGCAACACTACGCGCTGCCAACTCAAATTTTCCCCCGAAACTGTCAGCGGAGGCGGAGAAGGATTCGACTGTTGCCGATCCATTTGTCGAATTTCTTCTTCAAATTGGTCGTAACCTCGCTCGAAGAAGTTGGGACGGTTGAGTTGAGCCAACGTAGGAGTTGTTAAGCCGAGCGTGGTGAGAAGGGCAAAAACGCTAACATGGGTCGTCTTCATGGTTCGTTGAGTCCCTAAAAATTTGAGAGCATTTTCAAATCCTACAGGGGGTGACGGTTGCGATCGGCATAACGCCGCATCCGATCCCGTTCCCGCCGTTCGGCTTCGGCTTTAAGCTGGCGAACCGTTTCTTGAGCCGAACCGACAGCCGCACCTAAAACCGCCCCAACGATCGCATATTTCCGGTGAGCGTGTTGGTAAATATCGCTTTCGTAGGGAGGATTAGCCATTTCAGCGATCGCGATTCCCAGCATGGCTCCGATCGCTGACGTAACGACAGCAGAAAAGGCGATCGATCGTTGGTTCATGGCAGCTTCTCCCAATTTCCAAACGCGACGTTAGGTTTTAGACGGGGGTGTTTCGGCTTCCCCTTCAACTTCACCACTCGCCTCGCTCGAAGGAGGTGAAGACTCCACCGCGTCCCCGTCGCCATCGCCGACCGAATGTTTTCCGTTACCGTTTCCCCGTCGTGGCGGTGGAGATTGGACTTGGGGCGATCGCGGTTCTGCTTCAGTCTCCCGTTCTGTCTCCATTTTAGGCTCGATTTCAGTATCGATCGAGGGACTCGGTACGGGGGACTCGCCGTCTGGCATTGGCGGAACCGTTTGCATCGGCGTCGGAGGCGTCGGAGGGGGCGGAGGTGTTGGCGTTTCCCCATCAGCCAACAGGAACCGCGCCTCGAAACTCTTCACGACAATATAGAGAATCGGCACCACCAGAAAGCTGAGGAACGTCGCCACCAGCAACCCACCGAACACCGCCGTTCCCAAGGACCACCGACTCGCAGAACCCGCACCCGAAGCGATGACGAGAGGGAAAAATCCCACCAAACTCGAAATTGCCGTCATCAAAATCGGTCGAAATCGCTGTTCGGCGGCGTTGACGGCTGCTTTTGCGATACTCATCCCTTCAGCGCGAGATTGGTTGGCGAACTCGACGATGAGAATGGCGTTTTTACTGGCTAAGCCGATGAGCATCACCAACCCCACCTGAGCGTAAACGTCCAAGTTCAAACCCCGCGCGAACAGGAACACCAACGCCCCGAGCATCGCCAGGGGAACGGTGAGCAAAATGATAATCGGGTCGATATAGCTTTCGTACTGCGCCGACAACACGAGAAAGACGATGACGATACCTAACCCGAAAATAATCACGGCTTGACCGCCTGCGGTGAGTTCTTCTCGAGCCGTTCCCATCCACTCGCGCCCCGTACTGGGTAGTGCGGCTTCTTTATAGGCGGCTTCCATCGCTTGCAGGGCTTGCCCGGAACTGTAACCCGGTGCGTTGGCTCCCTGAATTTTAATGGCGCGGAACAGGTTGAAGTGGCTGATAATCTGCGGCCCGGTAATCGGTTCGGATTTGACGAGTTCGCCGAGGGGAACCATATTTCCGTCTCGCGATCGCACGTAAATTTCATCGATGTTTTCAGTGCGCGATCGAAACTGGCCTTCGGCTTGGGCGTACACCCGATAGCTGCGCTGTCCCAGGGTAAAGTCGTTGACGTACTGCGACCCCAAGTAAATGCCTAACGTGGTCATGGCATCGCTAAAACTGACGTTGGCGGCTTTGAGGCGATCGCGATCGACGGTCAACTGTACTTGGGGCGTGTTCGCCGTTGCCTGAGTAAACGCACTTCCGCCAATTTCAGGTTTTTCGTTCGCCGCCCCAATCACGTCGTAGGTGTTGCTGAGTAAATCCTCGTAAGTTAACTGTCCGCCGCTGCGGTCTTGAAGCTGAAACTCGAACCCGCCGAAGGTACTCAATCCCTGAACTGGCGGTGCGTTAAACGCCCGGACGACTGCTTCTTGAATTTGCGCGAACTGACCGTTCAGCTTGGCGATGAGTTCGTCTGCGGCTTGACCTTTCCCCGTCCGTTCGCTCCAGTCTTTAAACGATCCAAAAAACAGACCCTGGTTCGATCCGCGTCCGTCGAAACCTACGCCGCTGACCATAAAGGTTCCTCGAATTTCCGGCGTCTCGAGGAGAACGTTCTCAACTTTTTCGAGAACCTCCTTCGTATAGTTGAGAGACACGCCGTCGGGGGCTTGTACGATACCGAGGAAGTAGCCTTGATCTTCCTCCGGTACGAACCCTGTCGGCACGACTTGGTACATCCAAACCGTGGCAACGAGAGCGGCCACGAACAGCCCCATGACGAAGACGCGAACTCGCACCAAGCCGTTGACCGCATCGCGATATTTCTCCGTCGTCCAGTGCAATCCAACGTTAAACCCGTTAAAAACTTTGCCCAACCAACCGCGAGTTTCCTGTCGCGGACGCAGCAGTAACGCCGACATACTGGGGGAGAAACTCAAAGCGTTGAAGGTCGAACACAACACCGTAAATGCGATCGTCAAGGCGAACTGTTGGTAAATTTTTCCAGTGGTTCCGGGGAAGAACGCCACGGGAATAAAGACCGCCATCAATACCAGAGACGTCGAAACCACTGCCCCAGAGAGTTCTTGCATACAGGCGATCGCCGCCGCTTTCGGCCGCATCCCCGCGTCGATTTTCGCCGAGACCGCTTCGACGACCACGATCGCATCGTCCACCACCAGACCGCTGGCCAGAATACAGCCGAACAGCGTTAAGGTGTTGATGGAAAATCCGAACATCAGCAAAAACGCCATCGCCCCGATTAACGCTACGGGAATCGCCACGGCGGGAATAATCGTCGTGCGCCAGTCTTGCAAAAATACGAACAAAATCGCGATTACCAACGAAATCGCTTGCACCAGCGTCACCAACACCTCTTTCAGCGAGGCTTTCACGAAATCGGTGGTGTCGAAAATCAGTTCGGCTGTCAGTCCCGGCGGAAAATTACCTTCCAACTCCGCCATACGCGCCTTAATTGCCGTCGCTACGTCCATAGCGTTACTACCGGGAAGTTGGTTGACTCCAATTCCCACCCCCGCTTTACCGAACGTACTCACCGAGGCTGCATAGGTTTCTTGTCCGAGTTCGGCCCGTCCCACATCCTTGAGCCGTACCAGCGTCCCGTCGTCGTCTACCTTTAAAACGAGGTTTTCAAACTCTTCGGCACTTTGCAAACGCCCCGGAACCCGCACTGTAAACTCATAGGCTTGGTCTGCCGGGGCCGGTTGCTGTCCGACACCACCGGCTGCTACTTGAATATTTTGTTCGCGAATGGCACCCGTTACGTCAACCGCAGTCAACCCTCGACTGGCTAGAGCGCTGGGATCGAGCCACAGGCGCATGGCGTATTTTCCCGCTCCGTACAGGGTAACGTCGCCCACTCCCGTAATTCGCTTGATTTCGTCGAGAATAAACAAATCGACGTAGTTGGTCAGGAAGAGTTCGTCGTATTCGTCGTTTTCAGAGAAAAAGCTATAGACGAGAAGAGTACTGCTCGAAGCGGCTTTGACGCGCACTCCCGTTTGTTTGACAGCATCGGGAAGTTGCGGTTCGGCGACGGAGACGTTGTTTTGAACGTTAACTTGAGCGATGTCTTTATCCTGTCCGGGTTGGAACACGACGCTGATGGAACTGCTCCCGTCGTTGCTGCTGTTGGACGTGATGTAGTCCATCCCTTCAACTCCGTTGATTTCCCGTTCGAGAATGGTCGTAACGGTGTTTTCAACGGTGGCTGCATCGGCTCCGGTGTAGTTGGAGTTGACGTTAATGCGAGTTGGTGCCAGTTCGGGCAGTTGTTCGATGGGTAGCAGCGGAATCGCAATCCCCCCCACCAGCAAAATCATCAGGGTGCAAACGGTGGTTAGCACCGGACGCTTAATGAAGTTATCGGCAATGCTGAGAATCACGATCGCGTTCGGGGTGAAAGGACGGGTGGGGAGAGGGGGAGAGGAGAAGAGGGGGAGAGGGGAAGAGGGGGAGAGGGGAAGAGGGGGGAGAGGGGAAGAGGGGGAGAGGGGAAGAGGGGGAGAGGGGAAGAGGGGGAGAGGGGAAGAGGGGGAGAAGCTGTCAACTGTCTCCACTGGTGACTGGTGACTGGTGACTGGTGACTGGTGACTGGTGACTGGTGACTGGTGACTGGTGACTGGTGACTGTATTTAAGGATCGCTTTGCGAGACGTTGGCGTCGGCTGAGGGAACGATGGGGGTTCCGTCGCGCAGTTTTTGGACGCCGGAGGTGACGATGCGATCGCTGGCTTCTAAGCCGGAGAGGACTTCGTAACTTCCCCCTTGCAAGCTGCCGAGTTCGACGGGTTTCTGTAACGCCACGAGGTTGGCTTCACCCGGCGGTGCGTCGGGATTTTCGCTCACGACGAAGACAAACGGCTGTCCGCCGAGGCGGGTGACGGCGGAAAACGGAACGGTAATACCCGGTTGTTCTTCCCACACGAGGCGCACTCGTATTCGTTCGTCGCCCCGAAAGTCGCCTCGAGCATTGCCGTAGAGGGCTTTGACGAGAACGGTTTGGGTGTTGGAATCGGCTTGGGGCGAGACGAAGGATACTTGACTGTTGCCGATGACTTCGCCGTCGCGATCGAGCAGTTCGACGAGGGTTCCTTGGCGGATTTGAGAGGCGCGGTTGATGGGAACGTCGATGAGAATTTCGAGGGGACGGGTTTCGTTGAGGGTCGTCAGTTGTACCTGGGGTGAGACGAAGTCACCCGTTTTGACGAGAACTTCGCCGACACTGCCGGAAAACGGGGCGAGAACTTGGTAATAGCCCAATTGCACGGCGGCCGCCCGTTCGTTAGCTTGGGCGACTTCCATTTGACGCTGGGCGCTGTCGATGTTGGCGGCTTGAGAGGCGATGACTTCGTCTTGGGCGACCAGTTGGGCTTCGATGGTCGCTCGTTTGCGTTCTAAGTCCCGACGGGCGCTTTCGACAGCAGCATCTTGGGAGACGATGATTTCGTCTTGGGCGGCCAGTTGGGCTTCGGCTTCTTCGCGCGATCGCAGGGCGAGATCGTGTCGCTGTTCGGAGACGACGCCTTGCTGCCACAAGCCATACCAACGCTCTTCTTCTTTTTTGGCGAATTCGAGGCGGGCGACGAGTCGGTTGCGTTCTTCGATCGCCGCTTGGAATTGGGCTTGGGCGGTGGCCAGTCGCGCTTCTTCGGAGTTGAGGTCGAATTCGGCAGCGATTCGGTTGCGTTCGGCGCGTTGGGCTTGCAGTCCGGCTTGGGCGTTGGTGAGGTTAGACTCTGCCGCCCGGACTTCGGCCGAACGGGCTTCTACGACGGCTTGTTGTTGGGAACCGTCGATCTCAAAGAGGGGATCGCCTTGGTTTACGAAGTCGCCGAGTTCGACGTAGACGACTCGTACTTCGCCGTTAATTTGCGGGCGAATTTGCGCTACTTGTTGGGCTTGGATACGAGCGGTGAACTCTGAGGCGTCCCGAACGGCGGTGGAAGACAGGGTTTCGATCGCGACGGGGACGGCGGGAGGTGCGATCGCTTGGGGTTGACGACTGCACGCACTTAAAACCAGTGCGGCGACGGACAGAGAAAGCGATCGACAGACTGTCGTTCGTTTCATCGTTATTTAAATATTTTTTATTGGTTTTGTAATGCTGGATGCAGTAGACACAGGTTCGGGCGAGGTATACGCCACACGCGATGACAAAAACGTGATTGCGCGATCGCAGCAAACAGCTAAGTGTCACGATGAATATAGCATAGGAATTTCTGAGGAAACCTCGGATTAACGTTGCTTTTTTTTAAGCATCTCTGAGTCCGATTTCATCAATATATTTTAAGATTCTCAGTGTTTCAGCTTTTCTCTCATCAACTCCTAATTTTGTCGCAGTTTTTTGCATTAGAATATATCAATATGATATATATCAGGCCCAAATAAGCCGTCAAAAATTAAAACACCAGAAAAAATCCGATTCCCCATTCCCCGTTCCCTTTTTGTTCCGATTCCCCGTTCCCCGTTCCCTTTTTATCCCAATTTTGTCAAACAACTGACTTAGGGTTGCTACATTTAAAAGTAATATTTTTTGGTTCTTCGGAGTTTAGGGTGACAGAAAAACTCACTTCACGAGGTTTCAAAGGTTTTGACGGGTGCATCTCAAAAATGTAAATTCATCGAATTGGGCGCACTCAATTTCCAGATCCCCGGCATCTCCAAGATGCCGGGGATCTTATACCGGAAGTGCTAATCGGGAATTTTGCCACCCAAAACTGATGTTTTTGCAAAAGTGAGATGCACCCGTTTTGACTCTCTAACTCCCGGTTTTTTGTAGTATGTCATACACGTGATACATTTATAACCTCAAATTCCAAAAATTCTATTTTTTTAGCTTAAAAAGTAACTTATATTTCAAAAAAATGTATTTTTAAATACTGACAACGAACTCAACAAACCAATTTTCGATCGGTCTCGATGCAGCCAGGGGTGGCGATCGCTACAGTTTCTCTGGCGAGACGTACAGACTCACTAACCGCGCCAGGTAGACGGCTGGGTACATTTGTCCGACGATCGCTTCGAGATTGCTCAAAACCTGTGTGAGATCGCTCGTGGGTGAAATATCGCCGTACCCGAGGGTAGTGAGGGTGGTAAAACTAAAGTAAATCAGATCGGGATCGGGCTGGTTAAACGCCTGCGGGTCGAAATGCTTGGCGATGATATAGAGCAAGCCCCACAACAGCCCGAGCAGGAAGTACACGCAAATTCCCCCCATAATCGTATCCTTCGTGACTTCGCGATCGGTAAACAGTTGGTTGGAAATCAAGCCGATCGCCAATAGGGTGAACGCGGCGAACACCCCAACGCTACCGAGGGAGAGAGCTGAGGCGCGATCGCTCAAAAACGGCAAGAGTGTCAAAAGTTCCAACGAAAACCCCGTTGAGAGCAGAACCATCAACCGGAAAAAGCGTCGTTGGTGACAGAACGGACGAATACCCGCCGCCAGAGCGATAAAAAAAAGTGCCGATCTCACGATTTGACCGAAGAACCAATCTGAAAGAAACGGCGAGAGCGAAAACAAGATAACCACCGCTGCAAAGAGATTTGTATAGTGGCGGTGATGGAGCTTAGTCCAAGCGTGGTTTGGCATAGCGCAGCGGGCGATCGATGGAGAAAAGAATGTTAGATCGCCACCCGATCGATACTACAATGTCGCAGCGATCGCCTTTTGGCACGACTGCAACTGAAACATCACTGCAAACAGACAAATCCTATGCGTCAAATCGTTCGTACCGAAAACGCCCCCGCTCCCGTCGGACCTTACAACCAAGCCGTCCTCGCCACGGGACAAATGCTGTTCGTCGCCGGACAAATTCCCCTGACCCCCGACGGCGAACTCGTCGCCTCCGGGGACATCGCCGGACAAACCGAACAGGTGTTCGCCAACCTCGACGCCATCCTCAAAGCAGCGGGGGCGAGTTTTTCCGATGTCGTCAAAACTACTGTATTTCTCGACGACATGAACGACTTCGCCGCCATGAACGCCGTTTACGCCAAATATTTCGACGAAACCAACGCTCCGGCGAGGGCGGCGGTGGAAGTGTCGCGACTTCCCAAAGATGTTCTGGTGGAAATCGAATGTATCGCGATGGTCTCGACTTGATATCGAGTTCGATCGCTATTCCGTCTCGAACGGCGTACACTCGCCCCCCAACGCATTGGCGATCGAACAGGTATTCGACACCATCATCTTGATGTACGAGTCGCCTTCGCTTCCGACTGCACCGATGGAATCTGAGTAAAGTTCTGGTTCGGCGAGGGCGACACCTGCTTCTTCCGCTACTGTCGAAATCAACTGGGGGTTAATGGTGGTTTCGGCAAAAATGGCGGGAACTCCCGTTTCTTTCACGTTTTCTACCAATTGCTGCACCGTTTGGGCGCTGGGCTGTTCCTCCGTACTGATTCCGATGAGGGTTCCCACAACGTCTAAGCCGTAAGCACTGGCGTAATACTGGAACGCATCGTGCGTGGTAATCAGCTTGCGTTGGTTTTCGGGAATCGTAGCGATTTGACGTTCGATCCAAAGATCGAGTCGTTGCAGTTCTTCGGCGAGCGCGGTGGCGTTTTCCGTGTAGGTGTCGGCGTTGTCGGGATCTCGTTCGACCAGAACCGCTCGAATTTCCTCCACCATCACCACGACGTTCTCTACATCCCCCCAAACGTGGGGATCGGGTTCGGTTTGTCCCCGATACTCGAAATCGAGCGGTTTCACCACTTCTCCGACGGGGACTTTTTCGGCGCCCGTTCCCACGCCTTCGATGAGTTTGATTAAGCCGGGTTCGAGATTGTAGCCGTTATAAAAAATGACATCGGCGTTTTCGAGGGCGATGCTGTCTTGGGGGACGGGTTCGTACACGTGGGGATCGGCTCCGGGATCGAGAATTCCCTGATGCTCGATCGCCTCGCCACCGACGCGATCGACCCAGTCGGTAATAATCGTACTGGTGGAGACCACATCGAGGCGATCGCCATCTGTGGGAGAAACGGAGCGATCGCCGCATCCGGTCAACACTGACAGAGTCGCCAGTACCGCCACACCGAGCTTTTGGGAAACATTGAGGGACATTCTCATGTTGCTGTCACAGTTTTTATCATTTTTCTTTCATAAATATCTCATATTTGTTTCATTTTTGCGGTAAACTGGCAACAGCACCGTTTGAAACTGGAACCATGCAACACGTACATCTCTATCCCAGCAGCGGTTGGAGCGATCGTCTCGAAACCGCCGTCACGACAGACCTCGCCCCCATCAACGTCGATCGCTTGAGCGTGTCGTACCGAGATGTCGAAGCATTGCGAAACGTCAGCTTGAAGCTACAACCGGGAAAACTCATCGGCGTCATCGGTCCCAACGGTGCGGGAAAAAGCACCTTTATGAAAGCCATGTTGGGTTTGATTCCCTCTGCAATGGGGACGGTACGTCACGGAAACCAACCCCTGACAGAGCATTTAGAACGAGTGGCTTACGTTCCGCAGCGATCGACGATCGATTGGACGTTTCCCGCCACCGTCTGGGATGTGGTGATGATGGGACGCATTCGGAAAACGGGGTGGTTTCGTCGGTACTCCGCCGTCAGTCGCCGCATCGCCTCGGATGCGTTGGAACGGGTGGGGATGTCGGCGTTTGCGAAACGACGCATCGGCGATTTGTCTGGAGGACAGCAGCAACGGGTCTTTTTAGCGCGATCGCTGGCGCAAGAAGCGAGTGTGTTTTGTTTTGACGAACCCTTTACTGGGGTCGATCGCAAAACGGAAACGATTCTCTTTCAAATTTTTCGCGAACTGGCCGACGCCGGAAATATCGTGTTAGTCGTCAACCACGATCTCGGAGAATCCATTACCCATTTCGATGAATTAATTCTTCTCAATCGCGACTTAATTGCTGTAGGCGATCGCACCTCTGTCATGACTCCCAAAAATATGTATCGTGCCTATGGCGGACAAGTGCAGTTCTTTTCAGAAGCCGCTTGAGAAATTACAATCACACGAATGCAGTAATGGTAAGCCGAGGAGAAACAACGATCGAAGAAATAGAGCGATCGTCGATCTAATTTTTCGGCATGAAGATGCTAAAAAATTGAAAAAATTGGGTTCATCTCACTTTTGTAAAAATATGAGTCTGGCGTAGGTTAGACTTCGACTTCGCTCAGCCCATGGATTGAGCAAAGCCGAAACCCAACAGTAGCTAAATCGAGGACTCAAGCTTGCATCTAATAAAGTTACATTTTTGAAATGCACCCAAAAAATCTAGATTTTTTAATAAGATTAAATTCTTACTAAAAAATCAACAAGCTCGTGTTGTTTGTAATTTTATAAAATCGAAACATCTATCTTTGTTCACTTCATGGATGTCTTAATCGAACCGTTGCAATACGCTTTTATGCAACGCTCCCTCGTCATTGCCATTTTAGTCGGTTTAGTCTGTGCGCTAGTGGGAAGCTATCTCATGGTACAGCGCCTCGCATTGTTGGGCGACGCCATCAGTCATTCGGTATTACCGGGATTGGCGATCGCATTTTTACTCGGATTTAACATTTTTGTCGGTGCATTTATCGCCGGAATTTTAAGTACCGTTATTATCACCTGGATACGCACGCGATCGCCCATTAAAGAAGATGCCGCAATGGGAATTGTCTTTTCAGCCTTTTTTGCTCTCGGAATCACCTTAATTACTGTCATTCAAAAAGACAATAAAATCGATCTCAATCACTTTTTGTTCGGCAATATTTTAGGCGTCACGGCTTCCGACGTGAGAGATACTGCAATTATCGCGATCGTCGTGGTTCTCAGTGTGATTTTGTTGTATAAAGAACTGCTGTTTTACAGTTTCGATCCCTCCGGTGCGAGAGCCGCCGGATTACCCGTCGATTTTCTCAATTTCGGCTTGATGGTACTTATCGCCTTAACCGTGGTCGCGAGTTTAAAAGCCGTCGGCGTAATTTTGGTGTTGTCGTTGCTGATTACACCGGGAGCGACAGCGTATTTACTGGTTCCGAGACTGCATCAAGTGATGATGTTAGGGGCGGGAATTAGTATCTTTTCCAGCATCAGCGGGATGTACTTAAGTTATTACTATAACTTGCCTTCTGGTCCTGCCATCGTGTTAGTGGTATCGGGTTTGTTTGCCTTGGCAATATTGTTAAGTCCCTCGCAAGGGGTGTTAACCCACCGTCGGCGAAAAAAACCAGAAATCCAGTAGAGTGCATCGCAACCTAAAGCCAGGGTGTATTTTAACGATCGCTCGCTCGATCGCGCCGACTGCGAAGACGGGCGAGATCGATATCTTGATACCGATAGGCATCTGCCGCTTTATCGAAAAAGGCACGACAGCCAATCCCTTAAGTGCGCTTCCATGCCAGCGTAGCCCGAGGTATCCCGTAACAGCATCAAAATTGGGGGTAAAAGAAGAGAAGTTAGGGCTTCTCTCCAACTGTTCCAACCTGAGTCGATCCGCTTCGATCGACAGCGAACGGGTACGGAATCGTCGATCTCCGCGTTCTCGACGGCTGGAGGTCGAGATTTGATGTGCGAACTATGGCTTTTCGGCTATATTGAAGAAGTCTCGCTGTTGTAGGCTGAGTTGGCGATCGATATTGTAAAGGCTCGAAAGTTGTAGAATGCTCTCTCGCGCCGAGCGATCGTGATTTCGAGATTTCAGACTATCTTTGTTGTGTTCGGCAGAGCGATCGGATAGTGCCACCACGCTCGATGTTAGGGTGCATCTCAAAAATGTAAATTTATCAGATCGGAGTCTCTGCACTGAATTGAGCTGTTGTTGGGTTTCGCGATCGCTCCACCCATAGACGGCAGCGTTGCCGAAGTCCAACCTGCCTCAAACTCATATTTTTACATCCATTGAGATGTATCCTGATTTTAACAAATTGAATTTCGTCGTTTTTCGAGCAAAAACTTTTTTGGCTGTAGAACGAAATTTACATTTATTATTAATATCGTGAACCATCTCTTTCAAAAACTAAAAACTGCTATCTCGTGGGTCGTAACAATAGCGACTTTATTGATAGTTTGGAGTTTTATAGAGCCTCGCATCCTCGTTACAGATACCGAAATTGCTAAAATCCCCAATCTTCCGACTGCTTGGCAAAACCAGCAAGTCGGCCAGATTTCGGACTTTCAAATTGGACTGTGGGGAGATAATCGCGGTACGGCTCGTCGCAGTGTCGCTCGCTTAGTGGAAGCTCGACCTGCTGTCGTCTTAATTACGGGCGATTTTATTTACCATCCCGGTTCTAATCTTCAGGAAGACATTGAAACGGCTGTCGCGATCGTTCGTCCCTTAGTCGAAGCGGAAATTCCCACTTATGCTGTATTGGGAAATCACGACTATCGGATGAAAAGTCAGTCTGCTTCTCCCGACGTTGAAAGTGCCGATCGTTTAAAAACTGCACTCAATTCTATAGGAGTTGAAGTGTTAGAAAACGAAGTGGTTCGCCTGAAACTTCACGATCGCAATGACTCGTTAAAATCAGAGTATTTAAATTTAGTTGGAATAGGATCGTTATGGGCAAATCGAGATCGAGTTCGGCAAGCTTTAAGGAATTTACCAACGAGCGAACCCAGAATTGTAATGATGCACAATCCAGATTCGTTCGAGAAGTTCCCGGCAGAGTCAGCTCCATTTGCTGTCGCCGGACACACTCATGGAGGACAGGTGAGAGTCCCCGGAACGCCGCATTTATCTTGGTTGAAATTGGCGCGACAAGATAAAGTTCATGCAGATGGTTGGGCAAAGAATTACGGTCGATCCGGAAATCATCTTTATGTTAACTCTGGCATTGGTATGAGTATTGTGCCAATACGCTTATTTTGTCCGCCAAAATTAACCTTATTTACTCTTAAAAAGTCTTAGATTTTCTATTTAATGTAGGACTGACGCAGTTCAGCCGAAACTATAGCAACCCTAAATCAGTTATGTAAAAAATTGGAACAAACAGGGAATCGGGAATAGGGAACGGGGAATCAGATTTTTTCTGATGTTTTAATTTTTGGCGACTCATTTGGGACTACTTGGCACTAAATGGAAAGGTCGGTGGGCATTGCCCACCCTACCAATGGTTAGATACATAACTCCTGACAGGAAGGAAAAATAGATGAGTTTTGATTATTTATTTTTTTGTTATTGAATCCAAAATAACGATCGAAGGGTTTGTTTTTTATAAGTTGGTAAATCCAAAAAATATATCTCGTAGGTTCATTTGTTTTACCGTTCCTACGAGATATTGCAGAAGCTTTTAACTTGAAAAAATCCAGTTATATTTCGGAGTTTTATAGAGAGTTCGGGGCTGAGATGCGAGACGCCATCGATAAAACTTCATCCGCGAGGTTGCGTAGTTTTGGATACGGTGCGAGTCCCACCAAATTTTCAACGAGTTCGCCATTATAAAAGACCATCAGAGAGGGAATGCTCCGAACCTGTAATTGCGAGACGATCTCGGGGCGATCGTCAGTGTCGAGTTTGACGACACGCACTCGTCCTGAGTAGTCCCGGGCCAATCGATCGATATACGGCTCGAACGCCAGACAGGGACCGCACCACTGCGCCGTGCAGTAAACTAAAAGCGGGCGATCGCTGCTTAAAAGACAGTCGAGATCGCCCTCCTCGAGATACGGCACGTTCGTCGGAACCACAGACAGCGAAGGAGTCGTAGAAAGAGTTTGCGCTAACATACGTTTACTAAAGTCGTTCGATTGACGAGAACTATGACAGTTGATAAAGGCGAAATTTGGCAACGATTAGAACGCAGTCGTCGAGCCAAAGCTGCACGGGGCGGATACGCTGGGTACGGCTCGCCGCCTTTCGGACAGAAAACTGAAAACGGCGAACTCGTCGCAGACCCCATCGAACAGGAAACGATCGATGCTATCCGACGCCACCATAAATCGGGAAAGTCACTTCAGCAAATCGCCGGTTGGCTCAATGAAAACGGCTATCAAACGAAACGCGGCCAGCAGTGGCGGCGTATTTCTGTCAAGCGCGTTCTCGATCGCCTTTACGGTCGTATGCCGAGACTGTCGAGCGACTTTCGGGTTCGTCCGCCCCAGTCTTTGACTTGATTGCTGTGTCTCGAACGGCGATCGGTTTCCTAAAGAACGTCCTCGAAACGAGCGCTCCCTAGGATAATACAACCCCGATACGACTTGAATTAAAATTTTGTTGCCTTTGACATCTCTTGATTTTACACCAAAAAGTTGCAAAAGTAAAGAGTATTAAGGTTTTCTACGGTTTTGGTGTAACATCCCTCGGAATCGATACAATTGCATCGAGATCCCGTTGTGAACGCCAAGTTGCCTCTGCCGGACAATGCCGTTTGAAGACCCGTCTACGTCTACTAGCATCCCCACCTTGGAAGAGGCTATCGATCGCTTCCCTCTCGTCGTACCGCCAAACGCCACCGTTCTCGATGTCATTGCGTCGATGAGCTGTATTAGCTTAGTGGTGCAGAAAACTCAGAAGGGTCATAGGGATTGACAAAAAGCAGCCGTTCTGGAGAGAAGAGAAAATCAAGCGGTAGAAACCCGAGCGAACTCAAGGCG
>NZ_KB235958.1:3697523-3703846 GCF_000332355.1 Baaleninema simplex PCC 7105 | reverse complement strand
TTTGGAAACTTTTGTAGATGCTTTAGAGGCTTTTCGGACAGCCATGTCTTTTCGTTTTGTGGCATGGCTGAACGAGAATCGAGACCTGTTTGCCGCTCACAAAGCGCGTTTTGGCTTGGTTTGGGCTTGAAATTTGTTTAAGTACCGTTAAAAATTCTCGAACGAGAACTCGGCGGCGTCTCAGAGGTTCCCGATTTTCCGTCAGAGCGATCGATTTGAGAGGTACAGAGATCCCTCACGATCGCTATGGAGAGGAGGTTGAAGCGATCGCCGAAGTGGCGGTCGAAATCAGGTGCGATACCACTTCCACGAAATCGGGTGTCGTACCGATAGGAGAGGCCAACGACAGTCGAATCTCGGGAAACCGATCGCGCCAGTGTTGGAGGCGATCGGCGATCGCGTCCGTCAACCCTCCCGAAAATAGGAAATACGGAAAAACACCGATCGACCGTACCCCCGTTTCTAACAGGTCTGACATCTGCGCGTCCAGGTCGGGGGAAACAGACCAATAGGCCGGACTCACGGGCATTTCGAGACGTTGCTGCAACTGATGCGCCATGCGATCGACCGCATCGTTTCCACCCGGTCTGCGGCTTCCGTGAGATACGACCACCCAAGCCTCGATCGCTTCGACGGCGGCCATGGGACGACGTAACACTGACAGCATCTCGGGACGATCGCCGATATGGGGTAAGACTCGAATCGACCAAGTGTCCCGAAGCTGACGACGTACCGAGTCCACTTCTTCGGGAATGTCTTCCTTGACGTGAACGCCACGGAGGAGAAACAGCGGTACGAGGTACAGAACGCCGCTAGAGTGGGGGGAGCGATCGAGAATCTCGAGCAGTTGTCGGTGAAGCGGTTGGGGGTGACATTCTAAAACGGCTGTTTCTATGGTCGCTGCTGGTATCTTGGCAGATAACAACGTTGCCAGTCGCCTCATTTCCTCACCGGGACGGCGATCGTGGCTGCCGTGGGAAACCAGTACATAGGTATCGGACAAACTCATGGATTTAGATGGGTTCGGCTCTGGGGGGATGATAGCGCGATCTCGCTAACAGTGCGTCATACGGAATCCGAATCTCAACGCGTCGACTTCGCTCAGCGTTGAGTCCGAGCGGAGTCGAGGACTCAAACACTGGCTTTACTCAGTCAGACAAGCCTCTCCCTGTGTCCTCTGTGCCTCTGTGGTGAAGACTTCTTGAAACTGAGCTTATCGGAAAAGGATGGAGTATCACACCGTCGTCAGGATTTGTCTTCAAAAAAAGACCGCGCCAGGGACAATTTCCTGACGCGAAGGCTCTTATTCGCAAGTGAAGGGGGTTTGTGGCTTCGCTGCATCCTTCAATGCTGGGGGGTTTAGCTCATCGCTGCATTACTGCGATCGTAAGAAATCGCATTATTGTACGCGGGTTTTCCTTGAATGTGCGTCCAATGTTCGGCCGTTTCACCAGGCATTCCCACTTCAGCCGCCGCGCGACTCAGCAGCGATTGCTGGCGGTTGCGGATGTTTTGGTGATGGCGGCTCATTAAAGCACGGCTGCGATCGGTAAGAGACATCTTATCGTCCTCCAGAGAAATCGGGGTTTGTCTATCAGTTTTTGCCTTGCACTAACTAATATATCGTATTTCTGTATAATTTTTTACAATTTATCAATTCTTAACATAAAATTTAGAATCTTGCTCGGCGAGTCGCAGTGAAGACAATCACCTTTTACAGTGAGCAGTCACCAGTCACCAGTCACCAGTAAAGACAGCGAACAGTCGTAGGGTGCGTGACCTAAAGACAAGAAAAGTATCCAGTCTTACCGGCCAACTCGTCACGCACCGACTCCATAGGGTATTCCTTGTCTCCCGTTCTCCCCCTCTCCCCCTCTCCCCAGCTACATAACGCATTGGATGTCATAAAACTGCGATCGAGATCGCAGATAAAAGACTTCTTAGTTTTAGCGTTTAATTATTAAAATTTCGTATATTATCTTCGACAAACAACACAAAAATCGCTTCCGAAAGATTTACGCAACTCCCGATATCGCTAGGAAGAGATTGACATCAATAGACGGTGGGGATCGCCTGATATGGGAGACAAATGAAAATCCAATCGGATTGACGCCCCTCATATTTCGTGACATAATATGAGGAAACATAGCCTACAGTACGCAACTGACTTTTGCCAAGACTCGATTGATTTGTAACAAAAATCTATTGCAGAAAACTAGACCCAGCCATCCCAGGACGTTCCGATTTTTAATCTTTTTTTAACAATGGCTCAGCTCGCTTCCCCGATTCAAGGTTTTAAGATGACCCCGATGTCCGCCCCTCAAACTGTGCGTTGCCCGAACTGTGGCAATATTGGCGAACGCCGCTATCTCCACAGCAACCTCGTGCGGACTCAGTGTCCTCACTGCGATTACCTGATGGTGTCTTGTTCGGAAACGGGGCGCGTGATCGAGGCTTATTCCCCAGGGCTTTACCAGTCGAGCGTGTAATCCCAGTCGCCCGTCCGAGGGTTCCGTCCGTCTCGCCACAAAATAATTCACGATAGGACAGCGGCGCTGCACGAACGCCGCTGTTCTTGTATATAGTCTTTCACTCGGGGAAGAATCCGCACGCTACAGCCTGCTCTCTGCACTGAGAAAGCTGTCTTCGCGGGTGAGGGGCGACGAGTGACGGAAAAACTCTTCCTTGTTTTTGCTGGCTCGTAACTGTCCGCAAGCGGCATCGACATCTAAACCTTTAGAGTAGCGGACGCTGACGGCGATGTGGCGCTCTTCTAAAGCACGAACGAAGCGATCGATCCGTTGGCGATCGGGCCGTTGGTAATCTACTTCCGAAATCGGGTTGTAGGGGATGAGGTTGACGTGGCTTTGGAAACCCCGCAGGTGTTTCGCCAGTTCTTCAGCGTGTTCGGGGCGATCGTTTAACTCCGCTAAGAGTAAATATTCAAAACTCAGTCGCCGTCCCGTAATTTGGACGTATTCGCGACATTCCGCCAACAAATCCTCGAGGGGATACTGACGCGCACTAGGAATCAGTCGTTCGCGAAGTGTCTGATTCGAGGCGTGGAGACTGACGGCGAGGGTGGCTTGTAACTTGTGCTGGGCAAGACGGCGAATACGACCGGGGATTCCCACCGTCGAGACGGTCATCGATCGCTGTCCGATGCCTACGTCTTCGTTGAGACAACGTAAGGCGGCTAGGACGTTATCGATGTTGAGTAGCGGTTCCCCCATTCCCATAAACACAACATGACTGACGCGGCGATCGAATTCTTCCTGAACCGTCAACACCTGATCGACGATTTCGTGAGTTTCGAGATTGCGGAGAAAGCCCCCTTTTCCCGTGGCACAGAAATCGCACGCCATCGGACAGCCCACTTGAGAAGAAACGCAAACCGTCAACCGCTTTGAAGTCGGCATTCCCACGGTTTCGACGAGGTTTCCGTCGGCGAGTTGCAACAAGTATTTAATCGTTCCGTCGGGTGCGATCGAGCGATGGTGAACGGTCGATCTCCCGAAATCGACCGGTTCGGCATTTTCCCGCCACCGTTTGGGAAATACTGTAATGTCTGAGAGCGATCGCGCGCCTTGGCGATACAACCACTGATAAAGCTGTTTGCCGCGATAGGCCGGTTGTCCCCGATCTTGCACCCAAGCCGTTAACTCCTCGAGAGACGCCCCGAGGCGAGGTGTAGGGGTTCCTTGAGATACTGACTGAGACGCAAGCTGTACCGACATAAATTCCGAGGGGTTCCGAACGTTGAGGCAACACTTCATCGTAACGCAGTTTGCCCAGAGCGATCGCTTTCCCCCACTCTCGCTTCCCGAACCTTTCCTAAAATCGATACAATACTTAACAAAGCGTCTCAGAAAATCGTTTAACAACTTCCTCAGCGGCTATGCAAACAACACCGACACGCGAACTCGATACCGTCCCAGGACAATTTTGGACTTGGCGCGACCACGCCATCTATTACGTCAAAACGGGAAGAAAACATTCCAACCGCCCGCCGTTGCTGTTGGTTCACGGCTTCGGAGCGTCAACGGATCACTGGCGAAAAAACCTGTTGGGGTTGCAAAACGACTTCGAGGTTTGGGCGATCGATCTCTTAGGATTCGGGCGATCGGCAAAACCCGCCTTAGCTTACAGCGGTCAGTTGTGGCGCGACCAACTCCACGACTTCATCACCGAGATTATCGGCGAACCAGTGGTGTTAGCGGGAAATTCCCTCGGCGGTTACGTTTCCCTTTGTGTGGCGTCTCAAAAACCCGAATCGGCGAAAGGCTTGATTCTTCTCAACAGTGCGGGGCCGTTTAGCGACACTCAGCCGCGCCAACCGAATCTGGCGAGTCGCGTCGTGCGTTGGTTTGCGTTGCAAGATTGGGTAGCGTTTCTCATTTTCCAAAATACCCGCCGTCGATCGGTGATTCGTAAAACCTTAGAACGGGTATACGTGGATAAAACCGCCGTCACCGATCGCCTCGTCGAAGACATTTACCGTCCCTCGTGCGATCGGGGTGCGGCGAAAGTGTTCGCCTCAGTCTTCAAAACGCCTCGAGGCGCAACAGTTGACGAACTGCTGCAACAACTCCAACATCCCTTGCTGATGCTCTGGGGAGAAGGCGATCCCTGGATAAACGCTCGAGAACGGGGGGCGAAGTTTCGAGAATACTATCCCAGTTTGACGGAATATTATCTCGACGCCGGCCATTGTCCCCACGATGAAATTCCCGATCGCGTCAACGCGTTAATTGCATCTTGGGTATTGCGTTGACAACTCCCGCACCAATTGGCAGCGGAATTCTTCTTTCAACCCTCCACGCGTACCCTAAAATAATGCAAGCCGTGCCACACTCACCGATGCTTTCCGTATCCGACGCCGAACGCCTCATTTTCGACGCCGTTCGTCCCCTCCACCCCGAACGCAATACAGAAGTCGTCAACCTCCTCGACGCTACCGGACGTATTCTCGCCGCCTCCGTCAGTAGCAAACTCGACTTTCCCCACTGGGATAACTCGGCGATGGACGGCTACGCCGTGCGTTTTGACGACGTAAAAGCCTGTAGCGACAGCGAACCCACCATTTTAGACGTTATCGAAGAAATTCCCGCCGGAACGCCGCCTCAAAAAACTCTACAACCGGGACAAACCGCCCGCATTCTCACCGGTTCCATGATGCCAGAGGGGGCGGATACGGTGGTGATGCAAGAAAATACTCGTCGAGAAGGCGATTCTGTTGCGGTTCTCGTTCCCCCGGAAAAACCCGGTCAGTTCGTTCGCCGTTGCGGAAGCTTCTACCAGGCGGGAAATCCTCTTATTGAAGGTGGCGTCCGATTGCAAGCCGCCGATATCGCTGTTTTAGCCGCCGCACAAGCGACAAAAGTGCGCGTGTTTCGCAAACCCCGCGTCGCTATCCTCTCCACGGGAAGCGAGTTAGTCTCCCCGGAAGACCATCTTCAACCGGGTCAAATTGTGGACTCGAATCAATATGCTCTCGCGTCGTTTTTGGCGGCGTTGGGAATGGAACCCCTGCGGGTGGGAATTGTGGAAGACAACCCTGAAACGCTGAAATACTCAATCGCCGAGGCGTTGAATTGGGGTGACGTGGTGGTTTCGACGGGTGGCGTGTCGGTGGGGGATTACGACTATATCGATCGCATTTTAGAACAGTTAGGGGGCGATTTATTGGTGCGATCGGTAGCCATCAAACCGGGAAAACCGCTGACGTTCGCGCAGTTTCCTAAGCAACGCGCTCTCTATTTCGGTTTACCTGGAAATCCAGTTTCGGCGTTGGTGAGTTGTTGGCGGTTCGTCAAACCTGCCCTGTTGAAATTGGCGGGGTTGCATCGGGGATGGGAACCGGTTTTTGTGAACGCGAAAACGCGAGTTGAGTTGCGATCTGGCGGCGGACGGGAAACTTATCTTTGGGGTCAGTTGTTGGCGACGGAAACGGGGTTGGAATTCGAGATTCCGGGGGGAAGTTTTAGTTCGGGAAATTTGATTAATTTAATGCAGACAAACGGCTGTGCGAGGCTTCCTGTGGGAACGAAACGAGTTGAAATAGGCGAAACTGTTTCGGTGTTGTGGGTGGATACGCCCGTTTCTCATTTGGGGTGAATGGCTCGATCGCTACGGCAATCTTAAATAGGTTTTGTAATAAATTGCGGACAAAAAGGAAATAGGGAAGGGGGAATGGGGAACGGGGAATGGGGAACGGGGAATGGGGAACGGAGATAAATTTTCAGAATTTCTTTTATCCCACATTCCGCACTTCAAATGTAGTGTATAAGTAGTATAAATTGAATCGGAAAGGAATTAGGTAT
>NZ_KB235958.1:3625560-3697423 GCF_000332355.1 Baaleninema simplex PCC 7105 | reverse complement strand
CTTCGCCCCCCTTTGAAAGGGGGGTTGGGGGGATGGTTGGGGGGATGGTTGGGGTGATGGTTGGGGGGATAGAGAGAGACGTGTCAGGTTGGACAAAACAAGTGTTTGAGTCCTCGACTCCCCTCGGACTCAACGCTTCGACTCCGCTCAGCGTTGAGATTCGGCTTCCGTATGAGCTCGCCGAACGTATGAGCGATCGCAAACGTGAAATGCACCCAATAATAACTCATTGGGAACGGCTATAGTTTTAAAAGAAGGGAACTTTAAACAATCGATTCTATCTCAAATTCTCAAAACTAAGAATTTCTGACGATCGCGACCTTCAACTGTTTCGTGAAAGTCTATCGAATTTGAGAATTTATGACGAAATTGGCGCTTTAACCCATCTTTTTCAAATACGCTTCGACAGTATTTTTCAATAACATCGCCACGGTCATCGGCCCCACACCACCGGGAACTGGCGTGATGAAACTTGCGTTTTCCTTCGCCGTTTCAAACTCCACGTCGCCGACGAGTTTCGAGTTCCCCTCGCCGTCAGTAATACGGTTAATGCCTACATCAGCAACGATCGCACCGGATTTCACCATATCCCCCGTTATCATTTGAGGACGACCCACCGCCGCCACGACAATATCGGCGTTGCGAACGACCTCGGGAAGATGTTGCGTTTTCGAGTGTGCCACCGTTACAGTGGCGTTGGCTTCGAGTAGCATCAACGCCATCGGTTTTCCCACTAAGATACTGCGACCGACGATGACAGCATTTTTCCCTTTGGGGTCGATGTCATATTCTTTCAGCAGTGCCATCACTCCCGCTGGCGTACAACTGCGAAGTCCCGGTTCGCCACGCATCAACCGTCCCATGTTGACGGGGTGAAGTCCGTCAGCGTCTTTATCGGGGTCGATTTTCAACAGCAGCGGCACGGCGTCGAGATGGCTGGGAAGGGGCAGTTGCAGTAGAATACCGTCAACGCGATCGTCGGCGTTGAGGCGATCGATCTCTGCTGCAATCTCTTCTGCTGACGTTTCGGCGGGAAAGTGACGACCGAACGACGCAATCCCCACTCTCTGGCAAGACCGCTCTTTATTACGAACGTACACTGCACTGGCGGGATCGTCGCCGACTCGCAAGACCGCCAACCCCGGCGGCCGCTTCCCCGTTTCAACCTGCGTTTGAATTTGCGATCGCAGTTCCCCTTGAATCTTTTTCGCGAGGGCTTTACCGTCTAAAATGCGAGTCGTATCCATTGACGATCGAGATCTGTGCAGTTGAACTTCCTTACCCTACCATCTCTGTCGGTGGCGCGACGCAAAGTTTTACCGTTCCTTCCGATTCTGCTGAGTTTAGCCGGATGTGGCGTTGGGGTCGATATAACGCCCATTGCCGAGTTAGAGCGTTTTGGCGAAAATACAGAAGCGATCGTGCGCGGAACGACAGTCGATCGCGCCCCGTTCGTTGACGGAGGAGCCTATCAACTCCAAGACGAGACGGGTACAGTGTGGGTGGTTTCCGACGATACGCTTCCCGAACTCGGACAACCGCTTCAGGTGACGGGACAATTCGTCGAGCGATCGATTCCCATCAACGGCGTCGATTACGGAGAAGCCTATCTCGAGGAGATCGATCGCCAACCGACTGAAAAACAATAAAATCCATGAAACAGGTCGCGATCGCCATTCTCTACCAACAGGGTAAATACTTGCTGCAATTGCGCGACGATATTCCTGATATCGTCTACCCAGGGTATTGGGCGTTTTTCGGCGGCCATCTCGAAGCCAACGAAACCCCAGAAGTTGCTGTCGTGCGAGAATTGTACGAGGAAATTCGCTATCGAACGTCGGATGTGACGCTGTTCGATCGCTTCGTCTTTTCTCCCGACGTGGTGCGTTACGTCTTTTACGCGCCTCTCACCGTTACTCTCGATCGCTTAGACTTGCGTGAAGGCTGGGATTTCGCCCTCTGGACGCCAGACGAAATCCGTTTGGGACAGCGGTACTCAGACAACGCTCGACAAGTACGGGCGATCGCCCCACCTCACCAGCGCATTTTACTCGATTTCCTCGATCGCATCGCTCCCAGATTGGGATGATGAGAGGGGGAGAGGGGGAGAGGGGGAGAAACCTTAAACTGAAATCTGTGGAGAGTCGTAGGGTGCGTGACTTGAAAAATCGGGTGTCGAACGTGAGACCGAGAAATCGTCACGCACCGCACAGGTACACCGCTTTGAAAACGCTGTTTACTATTGACGTCATATGAATCCTGCACTGTCTCAATTCGGCCAACAAATGTCTCACCTAACGGGGGTGCGGGCAATTATGAAGGATATTATCGAAACCTTGCAAAGTGGCAACGCGCAGGATTTCATTAACTTAAGTGCGGGAAATCCGGTAATTTTGCCGGAAGTCGAACAGATGTGGCGCGATTGTACCGCCGAGTTGCTCGAGAGTTCTGAGTATGGCGAAGTGATTTGTCGCTACGGGTCGAGTCAAGGCTATCAACCTCTTATCGATGCGATCGCCGAAGATTTCAACCGTCGCTACGGGTCGGATTTGACCTCAAAAAATATTTTAATTACCCCCGGTTCTCAGTCGATTTACTTTTTTGGAGCGAATGCGTTTGGGGGTTACAGCCAAAGCGGAACGTTGAAAAAAATCGTTTTACCCCTGAGTCCCGACTATACCGGATACGGCGGCGTGAGTTTGGTTCCCGAGGCGGTGGTGTCTTACAAACCCACGTTAGATCTCGACGAAGCCAACCATCAGTTTAAGTATCGCCCGGATTTCTCCCAGGTAGACATCAACGCGGACACCGGATGCGTCATTTTCTCCCGTCCCTGCAATCCTACCGGAAACGTCCTCAGTGACGAGGAAGTGGCGAAAATCGGCGATCTCGCAGCAGCTTACGACGTTCCGGTTCTCGTCGATTCGGCTTACGCACCTCCGTTTCCCGCGTTGAATTTTACGCCGATGACACCGAAGTTCGGCGGAAACGTGGTTCACTGTATGAGTTTGTCGAAAGCGGGACTTCCTGGGGAACGGGTGGGGATCGCGATCGGCGACGAGGCAATTATCGACGTGTTACAGTCGTTCCAAACCAACGCCTGCATTCACTCGTCGCGATACGGACAGGCGATCGCAGCCAAGGCGATCGCCTCGGGACAGTTAGCCGAACTGTCCGAATCGGTCGTTCGTCCCCACTATCAGAAAAAGTTTGAGGTCTTAGAAGACGCATTAAACCGGGCAATGCCGAAAGCGTTACCTTGGTTCTTACATCGTGGAGAAGGGGCGATTTTTGCGTGGCTGTGGTTCCGCGACCTCCCGATGACGGATAAGGAACTCTATCGGGAACTCAAACAGGTCGGCGTCATTGCGGTTCCTGGCGAACCCTTTTTTCCCGGTCTGCGAGACAATTGGGTACACAAACAGCAATGTTTGCGAATTAGTCTGACAGCGACGGTGGAGGAAATTGCGACGGCGATGCAGCGGATTGCAGAGGTCGCCAGTCGCGTGTATTCGGCGGCTTTCGTCAGTTGAAGTGCAGTTTTGAAACGATCTTTTAGGTGCGTTACGACAGTGTTGACCCCTCGAAAAGTCGTTCGAGTTAAGTCTTTGACCGTGACGCACCTCCGTCCGTTCGCACCTACCGTAATTTTACGCTGTTTGCCGCGATCGCAGTTACAAACCCCTGTAAATTCACGGAGATTTTAAAATGTAAATTTACGGAGAATTTAAAAACAGCGTCTCGATTAAGGTTTTTGTAAATCCTGTAGTCATTTTTGAAAAAATTAGCAACAATGGAAATAAGCGCGATCGCAGAGATTGCTAGGTTGTTGTTATAGGGTTGCTGTGTTTGCGTCGTCTCGGCGTTACGGCGATCGCGATCGAGGCTCGATCGCTCGAACTATTTTTGATAACCCAGTTCGAGGTTGCGTTCGGGAACAAAAGTGAAGTTGCCAACGACTGTGAGATAAGGGTGTATCGAGTCGGCGTGGCTTGCCAATACCGTTCGTTCTCTCGCGTGAAAGACCGCCAGAACGCGAATCTCGCACCACACGCCACTCTTCTTTCGATCGCATTTACCGTCTTTAACGCTGGAGCGCTCCGCTATACTGAGTGCTGTCAGCGATGGTTTAACTGTATTTTTACGCTCGCGTGTCAGGGACTCCCTAGGAGATCGAACCCATGCCTCTCATCACTGGAACTGAAAATTCCGAAGCTCTTCTCGGTACCCTTGGAGACGATTCGATCGTCGGTCTAGGTGGAGACGATAACATCGTAGGCGGCGAGGGAGACGACCTCGCATTTGGAAACCGAGGCCAAGACATTCTCAAAGGTGGCGATGGAGACGATACGTTACTGTCCGGTCAAGGCGACGACACAATTTCTGGCGATGACGGTAACGATATTATCAGTGGCGACTTAGGCGTCGATCTTCTAGACGGTGGCGACGGCGAAGACATTATCTTCGGCAACAAAGACAACGATACGATCTTTGGCGGCGACGGTAACGACTTCCTCTTCGGCGGTACGGGAGACGATACCCTGTACGGAGAAATCGGCAACGACGTACTGTCCGGCGATCGAGGTGCCGACGTTCTCATCGGCGGTACGGGTAAAAATATTTACATCATCGATACGACCTCTGGCGGCCCGGCGATCGAAGACGCCGATCGCATTATCGGCTTTGACGCCGACGATAAAATCGCCTTAATGGGTGGCGTCGATATTTCAGAAATTAACATCGCGTTCGTGCGTCCCGACCCCAACTCCAGCGTCGGGAACTATGTATTTTCTAACCTGAGAACTGGCGAATTCGTCGCCATTCTCGAAAACGTGACCGAAAGCGTCCTCACCGAAGAAAGCTTCACCGACGATCTGACTCCCTCCGACGACCCCGATCCCGGCCCTCCCGATCCCCCCAGTAGCGGCGGTGACGACAGTGACGACGATGATGATGATGATGATGATGGCGGGGACGGAAACGACGGCGGCGACGATAGCGGTGGTGGAAACGATGATGGAGGCGGAAACGACGGCGGAAACGACGGCGGAAACGACGGCGGAAACGACGGCGGCGACGATAGCGGTGGTGGAAACGATGATGGAGGCGGAAACGACGGCGGTGATACCCCCGATCCCACGAATACCGATCCCATTGCCAGCGACGATACTGCCACGGTATCCGAAGACGATTCGGCCACAACAATCGACGTTCTTGCCAACGATACCGATGCAGACGGAGATACCCTTACTGTTACCAGTGTCGATACCACAGGGACTCAGGGAACCGCGACGAATACTGACACGAACGTCAGCTACGATCCCGGTACGGCATTTCAGTCCCTGAAAGACGGAGAAACGGCAACCGATACGTTCAGTTACACCGTCAGCGATGGGAACGGAGGGACGAGTACCGCAAACGTCAGCGTTACAATTTCCGGAGCCAACGACGCACCGACTGGCAGCAACGACTCTGTTGAAACCTTCGCTGGCTTTGATAAAACCTTTACGGATGGCAACTTTACCTTTAACGACGTAGACGGCCACACCTTTGACGGTATTCAAGTGGTGACGACGGTTGGAACGGGGGCATTGAAAAACGGAGCCTCAAGCGTTTCCAATGGCGATACCATCAGCGACGTCAGCCAACTGGTGTTCGAGCCAACGGGAATGACAGCAGGCGAGTCTACAACGTTTGATTTCAAGGTGATAGATAGCAGCGGCGATTTAAGCGGTACGACCTATACCATGACGATCGACGTCACCGCATCTCCAGCCCAACCGGTCATTGACTTGGACGATACGGATACAACGACGCTTAACAATACCCAAACTTACCAAGAGCAAACTCCCGTTTCAGTTGTAGATGTATCCAAACTGACTGTATTTGACGACAACGACGATATTGATGAAATTGTCGTTACTCTCAACGATGTGAAAGATGGCGGAGAGGTTCTCCAATATAGTGGAACTTCAGCAACGGTTGATGTTGTATTGAGCAGTAACGGTTCTACAGTCAACGGTAAAGCAACACTAACCCCTAAAAGCGGACAGACCCCAACGGCTAACGACTATAAAGCTGTTTTAGCGGATATTCAGTACAACAACCAAGGTCCAAAAAAAGAAAATCCCACGGAAAGCGATCGAACGATTAAGTTCGTGGCTACAGATGGGGAAACTCCGCCGAATACCAGTGCTGAGGCAACGATGACGATTTCAGTGCAACGAGTGAACGACACACCTGTTGTTACCTCAATGGGACCGTTTGCTGAACCTACTCCATCAACTGCTTACGATCTTAAAAATGTCATTACTTCTAACTTTACTGATGCTGATGCAGATAGTGGTGAAATGACCCTCACGCTTTCGGTATCTGGAAGTGCAGGAGGAACGATTTCAGCCAGTGGAACGGGATTGACAGTTGATGATAACGACACCGCTAGTGTGACTGTGAAAGGAACGCTTACAAATCTCAATACTGCCTTAAACGCTGGAGGGTTCACCTACACGGCAGCGACTGACGGGAAGGCTGGCTTTACGATTAATCTCAACGACAACGGCAACACAGGTGGCGCGGCAAAATTCGATGAAGAAACGCCTCCTTTAATTACTGTTTCTGCACTGACGGCAGACGACGATGAGTTCGGAATCACGACAGATACAACAGTCGAGATTCCAACTTCTTGGCTCCTGGCAAACGATACTGGAAGTGGGATCTCTGTTACGAGTGTTTCTGGAGCAACTTTGAATGGCTCTACTGTAGAGTACACTTCTCCTAGCTCTGGTTCTTCTTCTACATTTACTTACACCATTGAAGATAGTTCGAGCAATACTGCGACAGGAACGGTTACGCTTAATTTGGTAGCATCGACTGGCGGAGACGATCCTTCTATTAATGGTACGAGCGGCTCCGATTTTCTCAATGGAAAAGGAGGTGACGATGCGATCGATGGAGGAGATGGCAACGATATTTTAATCGGTGGTGATGGAAACGCTGACATCTTAACTGGAGGTAGCGGAGAAGATCGATTTGTCTACAACAACTTCGGTCAAAAAGATCAGAATGGAGAAATCACAGATTTCAATCCATCAGAGGATACTCTCGTATTCGATGGAGCGGATTTCCAACCGAGTCAATTTGTCTCTGGTAGCGTCAGTAATGTGGTGTTAGTTGATGATGCAGGTGACGATATTTCTGGCGCTGATATAATAGTATGGGATCCGAGTTATGGTACTTTTAATAGTGCAACCACTGTGAGTAATACAGTATCAGGGCAATCCGGTGCAGTTTTAGGTAAACACGTACTCATCGTCTATATAAACACCAACAAAGGCAACACTGCAAATGTTGCCTATGATGACAATATGGGAGCTGGAGGAGCAGCCCAGAATATGGCCATTTTGAGCAACTATAATGTAGGTAATTTTAGCAGCTTGGCAAGTGCGCTTCAAGCTAGTGATTTTGAAGTGATTTGATGGGACGTTTTTGATTTTTGAATAGCTTGAAACCCCGGTTTCTATGTTCGAGAAACTGGGGTTTTCTGTCAAAAAAACGTTCCTAACGCCCCACTCGATTCGCTTGCTGCGTTCCCGCCACCGTCGGCGCAACGGGGGAATCTTCAGGGAAGGAAGAAGTGGGTTTGGCGAAATAGTCGTACGCCGTCGCCGACATCTGACGGATTAAGTCGGCGGCGCGATCGTCCTCGTCGGGACGCTTGACGATCGCCACCATTAAATATCGCTTCCCGTTGGGCAGATCGATCGCCCCAGCATCCGCCAACACCGATCGCAGATTTCCCGTTTTGTGCGCGACGAACGCCCCCTCTCCCAATCCCTGGGGAAGTAACGCATCGTTGGCCGTCTGCGACATAATCCGCATCATGCGATCGCGACTTCGCATCGACACCAACTCGCCCCGTTCCAATTGTCCCAACAACTTCGCCAACTCCTGGGGCGTCGTCGTGTTGGTTCCCTCCAAATCCGGTAAGGGATTGCGAATCGTCGTTTCCGTCAACCCCCACTCGCGAAACTGTTCGTTCAACACCTTCGCCCCACCCAGGCGATCGACCAACATATTCGTCGCCGTATTGTCGCTGTCGATTATCATCGACGACGCCACCTCCAACACCGAATAGCGGGTTCCCGGTGCGTCGTACTGCATATATCCCGATCCCTCCGCGACGTGGGATTCCTCCATCGTCAAAACTTCGTCGAGGCGTACCGTTCCCGCGTCTACCGCCCGGAAAAACGCCACCAAAATCGGCACCTTAATCGTACTCGCGGCCGAAAACGACATCGTATCCGAAAGACGCACGTAATCTCCCGTCGCCACCTCTACGATCGCCACCCCAGGCGTCAACCCCGGATACTCCGTCGCCACCTGCTGCAACCGTTCCTTCAACGCCGTCAACTCCTGACCCAACGACAGTTCCGGCGACCACTTCGCGACCGGCTGCCCTTCAATGCCAGCGATCGCCTCTTCAGACTGTCCCGACAACTCCGCCTCCGAAGGCGTCCACAACGACAGCATCGTCCCGGCGATCGCGCTCAATCCCACCCCCACGATCGACAGCCGCATCACATACAAAAACGGCCTCAACGCGGGCGGTAGCGGAGGACGAGAGGTCGGTTGGCGACGAGAACGGTGGGGGACACGTCGCGCGGATTTCCGGGGTGTTGGAGAGGCAGAACGGGACGATCGACGAGGTGATGTCGAGGGTGTAGCGGGCGGCCGCTTCGCTGAAGGTGACGTTGCCGGACGAGGTGGCGTGAATTGCAGCGGACGCAACGGCGGCAAGGGTTCGGACGGCTGGCGGCGCAGAATTGGGGAGGACACGGGTAGCGAACCGAATTCGCCACTGTGAGATGTCCGTTCGGGAGAAGGGGATACCGGACGCTCGAACGGTTGGGGTTGCCGACGAACCGGCGGAGGGGGGGGCGACAAATGCGCCCCAGCACTGCGTAACGGCGGTAAATCCGGGGAGGGTTTCCCCGATTTCGATCGCCGGGACGACAGGGGGGTAACGCGACCCGACGCTTGAGGCGTATCGGTGTCGTTCAAACGAGTGCGCCACTGGCGACGCATCCAAGCACTACCGGCATTGCGGTCTCGGGACGGAGAAGGGCGATCGAAAAAATTGGGCATAGTCGGCGTCAGAAAGACAGAAACAACGGCGATTCGCCTCTCATTCAAGTTAAGGGATACAGTAGGCGATCGGCAATCGACTCGACAAGTTAATGGGATTTTGAGGAAGTCTGAGAAATTGCCCATTCCATCTGGCGGACGAGACCTCGTAACATGGCGACTTCGGTTTGCGAGAGGCGAACGCGGTTGTAAAGGCGGCGAAACTTTTCCATTCGCGCTTTGGCTGTGTGAGGATAGAGGTAGCCAATATCGAGTAAAAGTTTCTCGAAATCTCGATAATAGGCTTCGATCGCGTCGGCGGTGGCTTCGGGATCGTTCGTCTCCGGGGGGAGGTTCGGCGAGTCCGCTTCAGCTCGAACCACCGTATCGTAAAGCTCGTAAGCGCACACCGCCACCGATTGCGCTAAATTGAGCGAAGCGTAATTCGGACTCGAGGGAATGCGTAGGAACCGTTGCGCGTAGTTGAGTTCTTCGTTACTCAATCCGCGATCTTCGCGACCGAAGACTAAAGCAGAGGGAACCTCCAACAGCCAGGGTAAAACCTCCCGAGGATGCTCGAAGTGAGTCGGAAAGGAGCGATCGCGCCCGGCAGTGGCCACGACTCGCTGACAACCCTGTAACGCAGACGGTAGACTGTCTACACATTGGGCGTTTTCCAAAATTTCGGCGGCGTGAACGGCCATTTGTCGCGCCTCGTCACCGAGATGGTCGCATTGAGGATTGACGAGAACCAGGCGATACAGTCCCATATTTGCCATCACGCGGGCGATCGATCCCACGTTTAACGCCCCAGCCGGTTCGACGAGGACGATTGCGATTTGGGACAAAGCCGTCAGTTCCATTCCACTCCTTATCAGGCATCGAGATATCTCTGAACTTATTTATTATCGGTCGATTATGGGTCGCAAACACACGAAATCGAACCTTCCCACGAAAATTTGTCCGGTGTGTCAGCGTCCGTTTGCATGGCGCAAAAAATGGGAAAACTGCTGGGACGAGGTAAAGTATTGTTCCGAACGTTGTCGGCGGCGGCGTTGAGGAGCCAGGGAGAGGGGGAGAGGGGGAGAAAGGGAGAGGGGGAGAAAGGGAGAGGGGGAGAAAGGGAGAGGGGGAGAGGGGGAGAAAGGGAGAGGGGGAGAGGGGGAGAAAGGGAGAGGGGGAGAGCGTAGGGTGCCGTGACGCGGCCGGAAAAGGCGGCTGAAATTAGATCGATGTCGTATTACCGCGTCACGCACCGCCCCCAACCGAAAAATGGGGAGATGATGGGATGAGGAGCCGAAATTAGATCGATGTCGTATTACCGCGTTACGCACCGCCCCCAATCGAGAGATGGGGAGATGATGGAATGATGGGGTGATGGGGGCGAGATCCCCGGCATCTCCAAGATGCCGGGGATCTGTTTCGTTTAAGATATTGAAATTGCAGATCGATTTTCAACGCTCAATTCTTCAGTAAATTCATGTCTGATTCGGTGCAACCCAAACTGATCGTTCACGGTGGCGCAGGGAGTTCTCTGCAAGGAAAAGGCGGTATCGACGCCGTTCGCCAAGCTCTTTATCAAATTGTCGATGAGGTGTACGGGTTGCTGCACGACGGAAAAAGTGCTACAGATGCGGTGGTTCGCGGCTGTCAACTCCTCGAAGACAACCCCCGTTTCAACGCCGGAACGGGGTCGGTGTTGCAGTCGGACGGACAAATTCGCATGAGTGCGTCGTTGATGGACGGGATCGCGCAACGGTTTAGCGGCGTCATCAACGTGTCGCGGGTCAAAAATCCCATCGATATGGCGAAGTTTCTGCAAGCGGAACGCGATCGCACGCTCTCCGATCTCGGTGCGGCGGAACTGGCGCGAGAACTGAACTTACCGATTTTCGATCCCACCACGGACAAACGCCTCAAAGAATGGTTGCAAGATCGCAAAGATAACTTTCAACGGAGTATGGCTAACGTCATCGCTGAAGACGAAGCGGGGCGGGGAACCATCGGCGTGGTAGCCTTAGACAACCAAGGTCGCATCGCGGCGGGAACCTCTACAGGAGGCAAGGGGTTCGAGCGCATCGGACGAGTCAGCGATTCGGCCATGCCTGCGGGAAACTACGCCAATCGCTTCGCCGGGGTCAGTTGCACGGGTATCGGTGAAGATATTGTCGATGAATGTTTGGCGGCGCGAATCGTGGTGCGGGTGACGGACGGGATGTCGTTAGAAGAGGCGATGTCGCGATCGCTTGCTGAAGCCACGGAAAACCAACGAGATCTCGGCGCGATCGCCCTCGACGCCAAGGGGAACATCGCCTGGGGTAAAACCAGCGAGGTGGTGTTAGCGGCTTACACAGACGGCGAGACACGCGGCGACAGCCTCGAAGCCGAGAACGGAACGGTGGTGTTTGTGGTGTAGAACACAGTTGAGAAGTCGATGAAACCCTGGGAAACGATGTCGCAGTTCGTGGCGATTCGATCGCCGTGGCTGACGCTGTTTGGAGAACGACTGAAGGACGATCGCGATCGCCTTCTCGATTACTGGCGGGTTGAAAAAGCCGACTCCGCCGTAATTATCCCGTTGCACCGCGATCGCTTCGTCCTTCCTAAACTTAGCTATCGTCCGGGGATCGGGGAATTCACCCTCGACTTCCCCGGCGGGCGCGTTCCGAGCGATACGGCTGCGATCGAAGTCGTGCCAGATATCTTACAGCGGGAACTCGGCGTTACCCGAGACCAGATCGATCGCCTAGAAACGCTGAATTCCCAAGGGTGGCTAGTTAACAGTTCCTTTTCTAACCAAAAACTGTTTGGCTTCGTCGTGGAAATTCGCGCCGACGTAGACCTCGACGATCGCCACCTCTGGGAAACGAGCTATGCAGCCGAGGACTCCCAAGACTGCGATCGCCTGCTCGAAGCGTTAACCTGTTTGCAATGTCGCGCCGTGTTGTTGGAGTTGTTGAGGCAGCGATCGCGCGATCGCTAACTCCCTTACCGACAAAGTCTTTCAACCGGCCAGGACTGCGACGACCCAGTCGCCGGAATCACCGCCACTAACGTAACCGAACCATCTGGGTTTTTCCGCCATCCTCGAGCTTCGACGAGAGGCTCGTCTGGCGATCTCCCCTCGAAACGGTCGGTTGTGTTCTCCCGAACGTCCCGCGTCGGAGAGGGATCGACGATCTGAAAATCGCTCCATAGCGGTTGACTCGACAACGCTTGCCAGGGATCGGGGGGTAAACCGCCGCGTCCGGTGACGACGAACTCGCTCCCGGCGTTTAACGCCATGCAGCGATCGACCACCAATCCCGCCACATCGATCGGTGCGATCGGTAACGTCTCGAGTCCCTGACGGGGTTTGATATCCGGCGTTTCGATTTCTACGATACCGCTGAAGGCTGCACCCGAGTCGGAACTGGCGGTAATATCGCTCTCGGGCGTGAGGCGATCGCGCAGGTTCGGCCCGAAAATTCCCCGAGCGGCGATCGACACCCGGCCGCCGAATCCCTGCTGTGCCGTTGCTGTAATATCGCTGTTTTCCAACGCCACTAGGGTTTCTGCCTCAATAAAAATATTACCGCCGGTGGCTTCTTCGAGAGCGTTGGTGGAAATGCGACTGCCCCCTCGCAACTGCAAATCCCGAACCTCTAGATTGATGTTGCCCAATCCCCCGCGACTGTCTGCCCGGAACCGTCCGCCGTCGTCCAACACGACGCGATCGGCCCGAATCGAGAGACTGCCTGCCGATCCCGTTTCGATACTGTCTACCGCCACCTCCGCGCGATCGCCGACCCGCAACACCGAAGTTTCGATGTCCAAATTTCCCGCCGATCCCGCCCCCTCCGAGGCGCTGAAAATTCCGCTCGGAAATTGCGTTCCCGAAGCGTCTCGGGCGAAATCTCCCCGCCCTAACTCGACTAACGGCGTCGTTCCGCTCAAATCGATTTCCTCAGACACCCGTACCCAAACGTCGCCGCCGTTTCCTCCGCCGAAGGTTCCCGCACTGAGTTGTCCGCCGTCGCGCACCGTCAACCGAGGTGTTTCGACGATTAAATCGGCACCGGGAGCGTCTCCGGTCGTGTTTGTCAGCAGTCCTGAAGGCAAGTTTTCGCTGTCTCGTCCGATAATTTCGATCGCTTCAGTTGTCCGAACGGTGAGGGTTCCCGCCGGACTGGTCGGGGCGTCGCTGCGGGTTAACGTGGAAATCACGCCCCCGTCCACCAAGCGCAATCGAGCCGTTTCGATCGTAATCTCACCGCCGCGTCCGGTCGCTTCCAGCCCCGCAGCAGTACTCAAAAGGCTTTTAAAGACCCGACCGGGTAAATCTTCCGTGATACTGCGTCCGAGTCCCCGCACTTCTACCAGTTCCCGCGATCGCACGTCGATACTCCCGGCGTTGCCATCTCCCCACGTGATGGCGAGAATTTGCGCGCCGTCTGCGACTAACAGGCGATCGACCTCGAAGATCGTCCGTCCGCCGCGACCGGTGGCCGTCTCGAAACTGGTTCCCGACCAAAAGCTATTGCGCGTCTCTACCTCAGACGCCCGAACTGTTAAGGTTCCTGCGTTTCCCGACCCAAAGGTATCCGCTCCTAAAATCGAGGAATCGACGACGACCAAGCGATCGGTTTCAACGAGGATATCGCCGCCGTCGCCGCTGGCCTGGGGACTGACGGCGGCGAAGAACCCACTCGAAAAGAGTCGATCGCTCGAGAGTCCCCGAACGTCGATGAGTTCTGTGGTGCGTAAAACGATTCCCCGTCCCGGTGCGTCCCCCAAGGTGTCGGACAGTAATGTCGAACCGGATTCGAGAAACAGGCGGCGTCCGAGAACGAGAAGTTCGCCCCCCCCGTTTCCGCTGACATCGACGGAGGTGGAGTCGCTCAGGCGCACGTCACCGTAAACGGTATTTGGGTCGAGGGTCGTGGCGTCGAAAGTCCACCGACCTGCTGTAACGGCGGATAGGACGATGCGGCCGTTGGGGGCGGTGAGGTTAGCCCCGTTGAGGGTAAGGGTCGGACTGACGAAAACGAGACTGTTTCCGGGGGCGACGGCGAACCCGTCGGGGCGGTTGTCTCGGGCGGTGGCCAGGTTGGCATCGAAAAATAGGTTGTGTCCGGTTCCGGCGATCGCGATGTTTCCTGAATTCGGCCCGAGTTGTACGCCTGTGGGAACGCTGACGGTGAGGAGGGGGGACGCTGTTTCGGGTCGGGCGAGAAATTCCGTTCCGTCGGCGAACGACAAGCGATCGCCCGTGGTGCCGAAAAACGATCCGCCGAGGTCGAGTCGAGCGTTGGCGCCGATGGAAATGCCGTTGGGATTGAGGAGGTACAGGTTGGCGGTTCCGTTGGCGCGAATCGTTCCGTCGATTTGAGAGAGGTGGCTTCCGGTGACGCGGGTGATGATATGTTCGATCGTGAGGGCGTTGTCGAAGTAGGCGGTGCTGTTGTCGGGAACGTCGAAGCGATCGAAGCTGTGGAAGAGGTTGCCTCCCGCTTGAGTTCCGCCTGTGATCCGTTGGGTGCGCCCGTCAATTTCGATGGTGGTGGGGGTGGGTAAGGTGGCATCGGGAACGAGTTGTGCCAGAGTCGGAGGTGAGACGGAGAACGCGAGAACGCTCGAAATGGCAAGGCTGAGGCGACAGTACATCGAAAAACCTCCTTTGACACTGGAGATATGTTGATGGTATCGCTATCTGGAACCCTTTTGAAAGTGGGTGAAGCGCCGGTGCGATCGCGCATTGGATTTTTCCGACCTCACGAACTCCCTAGCGATGCCACTTGCGATCGGCTCGATTCTAGATGTCTCAAACAGTCATTCTCAGACAGTCAGCGGAGGTATTTTCCATGTCCGAACAGTTGAATTTCAGTGATATCGAACGCAACGCGACCCCACAATCGATCGAGCGGGGGAGAGAATATTACGAATGGGGTCAAGTCCAATCGATCTCGCGACGGGGAAGCCTCCTCCAAGCCTGTGTTATGGGCGAAAGTCAGTCGTATTACGACACGTTTTTGGACGTGGAGAGTTGCTCGGCGGAGTGTTCCTGTCCTTACGATTGGGGGGGATGGTGCAAGCATATCGTCGCCGTAGCCTTGACGTATCTCCACGATGCCGAACAGATCGAAGAACGCTTTAGCTTAGGCGATTTACTCGGAGCGTTGGAAGAGTTTCAAGAAGTCGCTCTGATCGAGCATCTCGTCGATCTCCATCCGTTTCTCATCGAAGATATCGAAGCCTACGTTCGCGACAACGCATCGCTAGAAGAACGAATTCCTCCACTTCCGCCGCCGCCGCCAGTCGTTGACGTAAAACCGTTTCGACAACGACTCGATCTCACCATCACTCGGGGAATCGATCGGTTTGAAAGTGGGGAATGCGATTACGACAATCCCATTGAAGAGGAAGTTTTCGACCTGTTCGATCCCGTCCGACTCTATCTCGATCGCGGATCGGGTCACGATGCGATCGCGATTTTGGAAGCGATTACTGAAGTCTACCTCGATCGATGGGACGACCTGGACAATTACGGACTGGACTTACTCGAATTTCGTGAAGAACTCGATCGCCTGTGGGCGGAAACCCTTTTGAGTACGGATCTCGATGCGCCGCAAAAAGTCGATTTGGAAGTCGTTATAGAAGCCGACGACGATCGCTGTCCTGATTGGTTTCCGCTGCGCCGTTTAGCGTTCGATCGAGGGTGGGACGACGAGGCGCTCCAACAGGTGTTAACCGGACAGTCTCCCACTGAGTTTACCGAACCTCTAGAGTTGGTGAAAATTCGTTTGAAACTTCTCGAACGTCAGGAACGATTTGAGGAATATCTCAATTTATCTCGGTTTACGGAACAGATCGACTTATATTTGGAAATGTTAATTCAATGCGAACGTATTGAAGATGCGATCGCACAACTCGACTCAATTAAAACGAAAGAGGAAGCCGTCACAATTTCAAAGCAATTTGCAGAAAAAGATCGACTCGACGTTGCATTAGATTTAGCCGTCAAAGGTTTAGATCTCGATACCAGATCTGCATTGCTTTACGGATCCAATGCGATAAATTATACCGAGAAGAAAACTCAGTACGATCTGGCAATGTGGACGAGTGAAATTGCCGAACGCTTACAGAATTTTGATATGATTTTATCCGCAAAATTTGAAGCGTTCAAAGCAATAGCAACTTATGAAGATTATCTAAAAATCCAAGAAATTGCTGGTGAAAACTGGGATGTCTTAAAAGAAGACTTATTGCAGTCGTTGAAGGAATATTCGGGATGGAATGCTTTGTCCGCTCGCGTGCAAATTTATTTGTACGAACAAATGTTTGACGAAGCGATCGCTCTCGTTAACGATCTCTACTATCCCGATCGAGATTTGATTCGACAAGTGATGGATGCGGTACTGTCCGATCGCGCTGAATGGGTGTTAAACAACGCTCGCGATCGCGCTGAAGATATTCTCGATCGCGCTTTAGCCAAAGCATACCATCACGCGATCGATTGGTTGAAATATGTCAAACACGCTTACGAACAACTCGACAACTCTCAAGGGTGGCTGTCTTACCGCAACCGTTTAACTCAAGAACACGGTCGAAAATATAAGTTTATTGGATTGCTGAACGAAGCGGGTTTGTAACTATATTTGTAACTATTGAGAGAGAACCCGGACGCTTCGAGATTTCGGATTTCTCGTGTCTTCGATCGATGGAACGAATGGCTCGAAAAGCAGAGATACATATTTTTCTGCATAATGCAATACCAAATCTTCGAGAAGAGATAAAAATTTACAAAAATGTAAAGTCCTGCAACAAAAACGTCAGCGATCGCGTGGGATTTGATAATAGGTATTCTCAGCGATTCGTTTTCCGAAATCGGGAAGATTCAGTGGTTCAGCACAACTGAACATCAAATTCCCAGTTTTTTATAAAAACTTCGGATTGCGATCGAGCGCGAACGGCGTTCGTGTTTCGATCGATCGGTCGTCTTTCGGTTCGTTTAACCTGTTTGGGATTGCTATGTTACAAAGCGTTTTATTTGCCCTGACACCCATGACGAGCGAGTGGAATATCAACATCGCCATCGTCATGATCGTTTGCAACATCCTCGCCATCGCGATCGGAAAATACACCATCCAAAAACCCAGCGAAGGACCGGCCATGCCGTCTCCCGAACTGTTTGGCGGCTTTGGATTGCCTGCCGTCATCGCCACCACCAGCTTCGGTCACATTCTCGGAGTCGGTGTGATTTTGGGTTTACAGAGCGTCGGCGCACTCTAATTCTCGGTTCTTCTACTTTTGTCGCTTGACACGGCTTTATCACATTCAGTGCGATCGCCTGACCTCGTTAGAGATGCGATCGCACTTTTATTATCATGTTTGAAATTTAGCGGCGATCGTCCGCGTCAAACAGACGATTCGTCGATCGCCAACCCTTTCTCCGCCAACCACTCAGCATTGTACAACCGCGACTGGTAGCGCGAACCGCTGTCGCACAACACCGTCACGATCGTATGTCCGGGGCCGAGTTCCTTAGCCAACGCCACCGCCGCCCCGACGTTAATACCGACAGAACCGCCCATAAACAAACCGTCTTTTCGCAACAGTTGGTAAATGACGCGAACCGCTTCCATATCGTCGATTTGCACGGCGTCGTCGAGGGGCGCACCTTCCATATTCGCCGTAATGCGGCTGTTTCCGATGCCTTCCGTTACCGAACTGCCTTCAGTGTTGATTTCCCCAGTTTTCACATAGCTGTACAGTCCGCTTCCCATCGGATCGGCGACGACGCATTTCACGTTGGGGTTTTTCTCCTTAAAGAACATTGCCGCCCCCGCATAAGTACCACCGGTTCCCGTCGCAGCTACCCAAGCGTCGATTTTACCGTCTGTCTGCGCCCAAATCTCCGGCCCTGTCGTTTCGTAGTGAGCGCGGCGGTTGGCTAAATTATCGAACTGGTTAGCCCAAATCGCGTTGTCCATTTCCTCCGCCAGTCGTCCCGACAGTTTCACGTAGTTGTTGGGATCGCGATAGGGAACCGCCGGAACGGGGCGAACTTCTGCCCCCAACGTCCGCAGCGTGTCCATTTTCTCCTGAGACTGGGTTTCTGGGATAATAATGAGGCATCGATAGCCTTTGGCGTTGCAAATGTGGGTCAAGCCGATTCCGGTATTGCCCGCCGTCCCTTCAACTACCGTACCGCCGGGTTTCAACAACCCTTTGTCTTCGGCATCTTGAATAATATAGAGTGCCGCTCGGTCTTTGACCGAACCGCCTGGATTGAGAAATTCCGCTTTTCCTAAAATCTCACAGCCCGTTTCTTCGCTAAAGCTGTTGAGGCGAATCAGGGGTGTGTTACCGACTGTTCCGACAAAGCCGTTTGTGATATCCATGCGTCGATCCGTTGCGTGTGCGTCGATCGAGCAGTGCGAGAAACCGTTCTCGACTGCCCAAAGTTCGAGTTATCGTTCTTAAAAGATTGTATCGGGTTCGAGTGAGGCGCAAAACGGCGATCGCCCGGTCGCGAGATCCAGTATGTTAGGAAAACGAACCGATTGGTAATACCGTCGTTGACATCCTCCCCCGCTAAACCTGGTGGCTGTAGCGGGGGATTCCCAAACCTCACGATTTGGGTTTCTGCTTCGGTCCCTTGCGGGTCTTTCGCAACTGCCCTCCGGACGGATGCCCTTTGGGTCTTCGTTCTCTCGGATGCAAGCTCCGAGAGCTGCGAAGACTGCGTCTTATGTCCGCTCCACAGACTGACACGGCGTGTCCCGCCGCCAACAGGTTCTTCGCCGCATTCAGGTCTCGATCGTGAACCGTCCCACACTCAGGACAAGTCCACTCTCTGACACTTAACGGCAACGATTCGACGATATGTCCGCAATGTCCACATCGCTTACTACTCGGAAACCACTTATCTACCTTGACAAGAGTACGTCCGTACCACTGACACTTATAGTCCAGTTGGTTGACGAACTCCGACCACGCACAATCTGAGATATGTCTCGCCAATTTCGGGTTTTTCACCATATTTTTGACCGACAAGTCCTCGACTACAATCGTTTGATTTTCACGAACGAGTCGGGTACTCAGCTCTCTTGGTGCGCGTTCCCTAGCGCCGTGCGACGGCGCGGGGTCGCACCGCTTATGCAGGTAGTCTGTCCGAGAATCGGTAATCTTGGCGTGAATCTTCGCTACTTTCCGACGCGCTTTCTCTCGGTTACGAGAACCCTTCATCTTACGAGACAGGGCTTTCTGGGCGCGTCTCAAGCGTTTGTAATGTTTGTTGAAATGTCGGGGATTGGTAATCTTCTCACCATCAGAGGTGACGACCAAAGAATTAATTCCCACATCGACGCCGATAGATTTCTCGGCTTGGGGCAACGGTTTAACGGTTGCGTCTTCGACCAACAGCGAAACGTGCCAGCGTCCCGAGGGGTCGAAACTCACCGTGACCGTCGAGGGTTCCACCCCTTTGGGAAGTTGGCGACTCCAACGGACGTTCAGCGGTTCGCTGCATTTCGCCAACCACAACTGTCCGTCTTTCCAACGAAAAGCCGAGCGAGTAAACTCGGCACTACCCCCATTGCGTTTTTTCTTAAACCGGGGATACTTGGTCAGATGGCTAAAGAAGTTGCTAAAGGCTTTTTGGAGGTGTCGCAATCCCTGTTGCAAAGGAACAGAACTAACCTCGTTCAAAAACTGCAACTCTTCTTCGGTTTTCCAGGCCGTCAACATCGACGAGGTTTGAGGGTATCCGATTCGTTCTTGTCGTTCGTACCACGCCTGGGTTCTGGCGGCCAAGGCTTTGTTGTAAACCAGACGAACGCAGCCCAAAGTCCGGCGCAGGAGGTTTTCCTGTGCCGAGGTCGGGTAGAAACGATATCGGAAGGCTCTCAGTACCATGCCTTACATTTTAGAACAGTTTGTTGTAATCCGAAGACGGGAGGCGGCGCTTCCTCCCGCCGCTAACCCTTCCGGGTATAGCGGGGGTCTCCGCGCCGAAGAAAAGATGAAGCTCAAGCGATCGACTCAAGTTCTGATTCCCCTCGCCATCGTGTTGGCGGGAGGTCTTTGGTTGTACGATACCGTTATCGCGCCGCAGCAAGAAGAACGCCAAGCGCAACAGAAACGGGCGTTCGTTTTTGACGAAGAACGGGTGACGAGCATTGAAATCACCACAGCGGATTACGCGATCGCTCTGACGCCGCTAGCAGAACCCGTAGAATTGCGATCGCCCGATGGAGAGGAGTTTACCGTCGCCAACTGGGAGTTTACCCCGTTGAAAGACGGCGAACCCGAGGGAAACGCCACCCCCGCCACCGATGCTTACGTGACGTTTTTACTGTCCGCTCTCGCCAACGCCGAAGCCGAGCGATCGATCTCTGTTAAAACTGAGGAAACAGCCCAATACGGTCTCGAAACACCCGTTGCAACGGTAAATTTCAGCCTCGAAAACGGTGAAACCCACCGTCTCCTCGTCGGAGAGCGGGATTTTACCGATAATTTCGTCTATGCGATCGCCGATCCGACTGAAGACGCGGCGGAGTTAACAGTGTTGTTGTTACCGACAAATCTGGAAAACGCGCTCGATCGCACCCTAGAAGACTGGAAAGCCGAACCGCCACCGAATTCCAGCGAAGGTGAGGAAGGACAACTCGAACCGCCACCGACTCCTGAAACTCCAGAGGGAGAAGTTGAATCTGAAGCGACACCGACACCGGAAGCGACACCGAATCCCGACGCCGCAGACGAACCCGTCGAGGCAGAAACTGCACCCGAACCCGAAGCGACAGAAACCGAAACGGAACCCGAAGCCACCCCCGAACCAGAAACGCCGTAAAATCTAATCAGATATCCATTCTACGGGGGTTTCTCTGTCAGTTCGCGTCCACACCTCCAACAGCGCAGCTAACCATGAAACCTCTCGCCGCCTTTCTCTCCAGCCTTCTTCTCCCCCTCTCCCCCTCTCCTCCTCTCCCCTTCTCCCCTTCTCCCCCTCTCCCCCTCTCCCTTTCTCCCCAATCCGTTCTCAGGGAAATCGAACAAACCGGAGAACTGCGAATCGGCGTTCGAGACGATGCGATTCCTTTTGGCTACCGCGACATCAATCGCAACCTTCGAGGCTATTGTCTCGCCTTTGCCGAACTCTTACAGAACGCACTGCACGATCGCCTCGACTCCTCAATTCTCCCCGTTGTCAAACTGGTTCCGAGCAGTCCTTCCACTCGCTTCGATCTCGTCCGTAGCGGACGCGTCCACATCGAATGCGGTCCTAACACAATTCGCGACGAGATCGACGGCGTCACCTTTTCTCGCCCCTTTTTCTTAACGGGGTTGCGGTTACTGGTGTCTCAGAACGCCCGCGATCGCCTCAGAGAAAGCGAGGCTGGGGAGGGACTGACGATCGGTGTGGTGGCCGATACCGTCGCAGAAGAAATGCTGCGCGATCGCTATCCACAAGCCGATGTCATCCGATTTCGGGGCAGTGTCGCCACGGAACAGGGCGTGACGGCGTTACAGGGCAGTCTCGACGGTTTCGCAGACGACGAGGTGCTGTTGTTGGGAGAAATGGTGAAGTTGCAACTGTCGCTGTCTGAATATTCGTTCTTTCCCGAAGACCCCATCACCTGTGAATTCTACGGTATGGTGTTGCCGGAAAACGATCCGGAGTGGGCGGCGTTTGTCAACGCTCTGATTGAGGACGATCGCACTAACGAATTGTTACGCACCTGGTTTCGCGACGTAACCGATTACATCCTCCCCACCATCGACTATTGCCGCGAGGAATTGCGCGGTTGACTTTTACAGGGAACGGGGAACGGGGAACAGTAAGGACAGTTCACCTCATCGCCCCCTCTCCTCAATTCGAGGCAACTCCGCAATATTGGTTGATTTCGATCGCCAGTTCGTCTACGTATCGGGCGGCTTGGTGGGCTTGGGCTCCGGCGGCTTTGACGTCGGCTTGGGCTTGGCGGACGCGATCTCGCCCGGATTCGGTTCTGGGGGCAGTTTCAGCAGCGTCTAACGCCGTTCCCATCTGACGGTAGGCGTCGCTGAGTTCTCGGTAGGCTTGGGCGAAACGCTGTCGTTGCTGGCTGAGGGTTTCGTCCGTTACGTCGATCGCTCGTAACTGTCCGGCGACGTTGGCTAAGTCTTCGGCGAGGTTGTTGAGAGCGGCGACGTCTTGGCCTTGAAAGGCGATCGCTTTGGCGTACCCTTGATTGACGCGATCGACGAGTTGGGTACATTGGGCGATTTTATGCTGGTTGGCTCGGTAACGACTGAAGGCAACGGCTCCTCCGGCACTCATCGCCAAAAGGATTGCGGTGAGGATAATATGGGGAGTTCGAGTCCGTCTCGGGGGGCGTCGCATAAGCGATTGTCTCGGCAAACTTCAGGAATTTTAACATCCTGGTTCGATTTCGCGATCGTAACAATTCGGTAACGTCCGATACCGTCAAATCTTGAAAATGATATATTAAACAGTGAACCTATAAACTATAGTCTTAAAATTTTCTGTTTGCCATGAACAAAATCACTCGAAAAGCCGTCCGAGAAGCGGCTGAAACCCACCGCACCGCGATGATGCAAACCTTACAACGTCGTATGGAAGTCGCTCGCGCCAATGGCGACGAAAAGCTACTCCGTCAACTCGAGGCTGAAGCCAACTATCTTCGTTGAACGATCGCGCGATCGACTCGTTTCCACTGGAGAGGGAGCGATCGCGATCGTTTCCTCTTTTATCCGATAAACCCCGAGTTTCTCTTGGAAGCCGGGGGTTTGCCTTTTAAAGTTCGTCGAACTCCTCGCAGAGATCTTGTAAGTCCTGGTGTTGGCGGCGTCGGGATATCCGACGATACTTTTTCGAGGCCAGTTTGGGTTCGTAATAGCGGCGTCCGTCGCGGGTCGTTTTCATTTTCAGCGTCGATTCGCGATCGCCGAGTTGTTGCAAGGCGTCTTGACGGGCGATCGCCTCCTCGAGAAAGCTCAAATAATGCTCGTAGCGCTCCCAATCACCCCGAACGACACAGTTGGGTTCTTCCCGATGGAGACAGTCGCTAAACTGACAGGTTTGAAACTCCAACCGCTGTCGGATTTCGGGAAAACACCCGCCTAGTTCGGCCGGCGTACAATCGAATTCCGGTTGGTTGAAGCCGGGGGTATCTGCCAGCAATCCCCCGCTGGGTAACTCGAACAGTTCCACGTGGCGGGTGGTATGGCGTCCGCGTCCCAATTTTCCCGACACGCGAGCGACTCGCAAGTTCGCCGAGGGAATCAGTCGGTTGATGGTGCTAGATTTCCCGACCCCTGACGGTCCGGCCAAAATGGTAATGCGATCGCGCAGGTGTTGCTGGAGTTCGTCGAGGCCCAATCCCGTTAAAACGCTGAGGAACAGGGGATCGTAACCCCACGCTCTCAGGCGATCGCGCCACTGTCGGCGTTCGTCCTCCGCCACCAAATCGCTTTTGTTGAGACATAACTGCACCCCCAGTTGAGTCGATTCGGCTTTGACGAGAAACCGACTGAGTTGTACGGGATCGAGGGTGGGTTCTTCGATGGCGAACACCAGCAACACGCAATCGGCGTTGGCCACCGGGGGGCGATCGAGTTCGGTACGTCGGGGTAAAACCTCGGCGATCGCTCCCCGCTCCCCTTCCCAATCGGGTTCTTCTACCGCGACGCGATCGCCCACCATCACCTGTTGGCCGATTTTCTTCAAGCGCGTGCGGCGGGTACACAACAGCGACGATTTCGGCCAGCCCGCATCTGGGTCGAGTTGAACCTGATAAAAGTTAGCCTGGGTTGCTAACACCGTTCCCACCGGGAGCGTTTCGGAACAGGTCGGGGAACTCACACGCGGCTCGCTCATGCTCGGGGACGACGGACGTACAACACGAAAAACTCCGAGCGATCGTCGATATCTTCGACGGTATATCCGGCCACCGTCAGACTTTCGGGAACCTGTTCGATCGGTTCGCCGGGATCGAGCCACACTTCGAGCAGTTGACCCGGTTCCATCTGTTGCAGGCGCAGTTTCGTCCGCACGAAGTTAATCGGACAGGGCGTTCCCCGCAAATCCATTTGGGCGTCGGGGGTCGAGGTTGCAGGCTGGCTCACTTGAACAGTCCTCCTAAAAACCCTTCGACACCTCCTTTTCCAAAGCGATCGCCACGAAGTTTCGCGAGTTTTTCCAACAGTTCTCGCTCTTCGGTGCTGACTTTGGTAGGAATCTGGACGTTCACCGTCAAAATACGATCGCCGCGACTGACGGGATTGCCCAACCGAGGTACACCTTGTTCTTCGAGGACGATCTGATGTCCCGGTTGCGTTCCGGGGGGAATCGTCACTTCGATGTCTTCTTTCCCGTCTAGCGTCCGAACGGGAATTTTACAGCCGAGAATGGCTTGTAAATAGCTAATGTTAATGTCCGACAGGATGTTAATACCGTCGCGTTTGAATTCGGGATCTTCGTTGACGAACAGATAAACGTACAAATCCCCCGGCGGTCCGTTGCGTTTTCCGGCGTCTCCTTCCGACTGCACCCGCAAGCGCGTCCCGTTATCGACTCCGGCGGGAATGGTAATTTTTAGCTTTTTAGTGACTTGTTTTTGTCCTTTTCCCGCGCAAGTGCCGCATTTTTCTTCGATGACCTGACCACTACCGTTACAGGTCGGACAAACCGACACTTGGGTAAAGCTCCCGAAGGGGGTGCGGGTGGCGCGGCGCACCTGTCCCGACCCGCCGCAAGTGCCGCAGCTACTCGGTCGCGTTCCCGGTTTGGCACCGGTTCCATTGCAGGTTTCGCAGGTTTCGAGATGGCCGATGCGAATTTCTTTTTCGCCTCCGAATACTGCTTCGCGGAAGTCGAGTTTTAAGTCCAGGCGCAGGTCGTCGCCGCGAGTCGGTCCGCTACGGCGACGGGTTTGGGTGGCACCGCCGAATCCACTGAAAAACGTCTCGAAAATATCGGCAAATCCACCGGAAAAGTCGGAAAAGTCAGAAAAACCCGGACCGGCTGCGCCGGAGCTGACGCCTGCTTCGCCAAAGCGATCGTAACGATTTCGCAGTTCCGGATCTGACAGCACTTCGTAAGCGCGGTTGATTTCTTTAAACCGCTCTTCAGCCCCGTCTTCTTTGTTGACGTCGGGGTGGTATTTCCGAGCGAGTCGCCGGAAGGCTCGCTTGATTTCGTCTTTATCGGCGCTGCGAGAAACGCCGAGCAGTTCGTAATAATCGACAGCCATACGCGCTATTTACTGTTTGGGGGTTTTGGACACGACAACGAGGGGTGGAGAAACCGCCCGATCGCCACTCGGGGCGCTGGGGCGGAAATCGAGCTAGCCTTTAGAAGAACGGATTGTCTGGGTCGGCATCCGTTGAGGGCGGCGAGTCTGGGGTCGAAATCTCGAAGGGATTACTGCCTTTAGCCTCCTGTGACGGGGGTTTTTTTTCTTGACCCCGAGTGTTCGGTGGCGGGGTTTTGGGCTTCCGAGGCGGGTGTTTTTTGGGAGGTGTTAAGGGATCGTCGGGCGTCTGGGGAGGTGGAGACGCTTTAACGGCTCGGGACGATTTGTCCTCAGACAGCAAGGCTTCGAGATCTTGCAGTTCTTTATCTAAGTCTAAACTGAGTTCGTCGTCGAGTCGATCGGGTGACGGTTCTGAGTCTGGGGACAGGCTTCGATCGAAGTCTCCCGATTCGAGGGCGTCGAACCCGTCGGAAGACGGTAATGCCGTTTCGAGTTCGTCGTTTCCCTCGTCTGAGGGGGCTTCCCCTTGGTATACCGCCGAGCCGATGGCGAACAGGGTTTTTTGGAAGTCCGCCAGCCGCGATCGAATTTCTTCGAGATCGGGTTGTTGTTCTTCGAGGGCTTCCCGCAAGCGATGAGCGGTTTCGGTCACCTCGAGTTTCAGGCGATCGCTGACGAGATCGGCGTTGTGTTTGAGGGTATCTTCGTAGTTGTAAAACAGAGCGTCGGCTTGGTTTCGCAGTTCGGCTAACGCCCGCAGTTCTTCGTCCCGCTCGGCATTCACTTCGGCCTCTTGGCGCATCTGCTCGATTTCTTCTTGGCTCAAACCGCCGGTACTGGTGATTTTGATACTTTGAGCGCGGCCGGTACCTTTGTCTCGAGCTGAAACGTTGAGGATGCCGTTGGCATCGATTTCAAAGCTGACTTCGATTTGGGGAATGCCGCGTGGGGCCGGAGGAATCCCCATCAAGATAAATTTGCCCAAGCTCTTGTTATCTCTTGCCATCGCCCGTTCCCCTTGCAGGGCGTGAACTTCGACGGAGGTTTGACCGTCGGTGGCGGTGGAAAACATCTGAGATTTGCTGGTGGGAATGGTGGTGTTGCGCTCGATAATCTTGGTGAACACTTCTCCGAGGGTCTCGATTCCGAGGGACAGTGGGGTCACGTCGAGCAGCAGGACGTCTTGGACTTCGCCCCCGAGGACTCCGGCTTGAATGGCTGCGCCCATAGCCACAGCTTCGTCGGGATTCACCGAGCGATCGGGGTCTCGTCCGCCGAAGTACTCGCGAATTGCCGCTTGCACGGCAGGCATCCGCGTCGATCCCCCCACGAGGACGATGCGATCGATCTCTTCGGGGGCGATGTTGGCGTCTTCGATGGCGCGGCTGACCGGCTCGATGGTGTTCTCTACCAGCGGCTGTACCAGTTCTTCAAACTGGGTGCGAGTCAGTTCGACTTCGAGATGTTTGGGGCCGGTTTCGTCGGCGGTAATAAAAGGTAGATTTACGGCGGTTTTGGTGACGGACGACAGTTCGATTTTGGCTTTTTCGGCCGCTTCGCGTACCCGCTGCATGGCCATTTTGTCGCCCGAGAGGTCGATATTGCTCTGCTCTCGGAACTGCTCGACGAGCCAGCGAACGACTGCGCTGTCGAAGTCGTCGCCGCCGAGGTGGTTGTTTCCGGCGGTGGCTTTGACCTCGAACACGCCGTCTCCGAGTTGTAGGATCGAGACGTCGAAGGTTCCGCCGCCGAGGTCGAACACGAGAACGGTACGATCGCCGTCTTTTTTGTCGAGACCGTAGGCTAAGGCGGCGGCGGTCGGCTCGTTAATAATCCGCAGCACTTCCAAACCGGCAATGGTTCCGGCGTCTTTGGTCGCTTGCCGCTGTCCGTCGGTGAAGTAGGCCGGAACGGTTATGACCGCTTGATAGACGGGTTCGCCGAGGTAGGTTTCGGCGTCCTGTTTGAGTTTTTGCAGGATCGTCGCCGAAATTTCTTGGGGGGTGTGGGGGCGATCGCGAATTTTAACGTCGACCGTATTGTCCCGTCCGACGATGCAGGTATAGGGTACTCGCGATCGCTCTTCTTCTGTTTCTTCCCAACGACGGCCGATAAACCGCTTGATGCTGTAGACGGTATTTTCGGCGTTCGTCACGGCCTGGCGCTTGGCCAGTTGGCCGACGAGGCGATCGCCCGATTTGGTAAACCCCACCATGCTCGGCGTGGTGCGTCCGCCTTCGGAGTTGGGAATGACGACGGGTTTGCCGCCTTCTAATACGGCAACACAGCTGTTCGTCGTCCCGAGGTCGATACCGATAACTTTTCCCATATCCCTTGGTGCGGGTGTGAACGTGAAGAGTTTCCAAGTCGGCGGGCGATCGTGGGGGTGAGGGGAATTTTCGAGCCAGAGCTACGAACCCTCTAACCCTTTCTGCGATCGACTGCCGCGACGCCCGCTTTCGCCTTCTAGCCTTCTATCCGATCGTCTCGATGAAAAAGCTTTTAGGCGTCCGACCCGTCGGATTCCGCCTCTTCTGAGCTTACCACGGGTTCCGGGGGAGCTGCCACTTTCACCATGGCATGGCGCAAGACGCGATCGCCGAGGGTGTAGCCTCGCATCAGTTCCCCCATCACGGTTCCTTCTGGGTATTCGTCGGTGGCTTCGCGCATAACGGCTTCGTGCAGGTTGGGGTCGAACTCTTCCCCTTCCGGGCGCATCGGTGCGACACCCAACCGTTTCAAGCAATCGACCATGAGCTTGTACACACTTTGATAGCTTTTATGGATGTTGGTTTCCCCATCTGTTTGGGGTTTGATTTGCGTGCGCGCCCGCTCGAAGTTATCGACCACCGGTAACAGTTCTTGGAGAACCTCGCATTTAGCTCGTTCTTCGAGGGCTTCTCGCTCTTTTTCCGTGCGCTTGCGAAAATTGTCGAAATCGGCTTGCAGCCGCACGTACTGAGATTTCATTTCTTCAAGTTGCGCTGAAGCTGCTTCAGCCGTAACTTTCAGCGTCTCGAGCGTCGTCGCCACGTCTTCGGCGGCTTCCCGTTCGATCGCTTCGCGAGCAGCTGCTTCAGCTTCGATCGCCGTCGGATCGATCGCCTCTTCTGTCGGCGTTTCTAGTTCTCCTTCAGCGGACGCGCGTTCAGATTCGATCGCTTCGGCGGCCGCTTCCGTGTTTTGGGCTTCAACTGCCGTTTCGGAACTCTCTTGGGCGGTGGCTTGGCGCTCGTTCTCGAACTGCTTTTCTTCGTCCATGTCTGACTTCCCTTTGCAATATTCCAACGCTTACGGTTTGAGTCGAAGGCGTTCGCGGCGAGGCGCACGACTTCGACGGTCGCCCGTCGAACTGTCGTTTGACGTATCTTACGACGGAACCTCTAACGCCGCCGCTACTTTGTCGGCGACGCGATCGCCCCACTGCAACTGTTCGAGACTGAGTGGTTTTCCCCAAAACAGCGAGTCTCGAACGACACTCGAGCGGGTTGGAGGCCGGCGACATCGATATAAAAGGCTCGCCACCTCTTTGAAGAATCTTAACATGGGGTGCTGGAGGGGTACAGGAGAGTCAAGCGCGAAGCGGTCAGAGTCTAAAGGCTCCCCGAAAGCCGTCCCCACACCTGCTAGGTCGAGTAAGTTAGACTTGTCAAGTAGTGGTGTTCGCCCCGAGCCGAATCGAACTAACACGACTACTCTTCCCCTCGCAATTCGACGCTAGACATCCACCATGACTAATCTTTCCTCTGGCGCATCCAAAGCTCGGCGTGCGTTAGTCGTCCAGACAAACTTTTCTCCTTTTGGCAACAAACTCATTCAAGCGGGTCACGTCAGCCCCGATCAAATGAGTCAGGCGCAAGAAGCCTGCCGAACTAAAGGTCTACCCTTAATCGAGGCGATCGAAGGGATTACGGGAAAACCTTTGCCGCCTGAATTTATTCTTCAATACAAACGCCAGCAACTCTTCGAGCTTAAAATTCTCTACGGAGTCGAATCCTTCGATCCCGAAACCGCAGAAATTTCACCGGGTCAAATCAAACGTTTGCTCGAACTGGTGTCGGTCGATAGCTGTCGCCGCTATCGTTTCGTTCCCTTAACCACTCAGGAACAAACCTTAGTGGTGGCGATGGTCGATCCGGACAACCTCGAAGCTCAAGACGAACTCCGCCGCATTTTGCGATCGCAGGAGTTAGAGCTACAACGGCGAGCGATTACCTTCGACGATTACCAGCAACTGATCTCGCGCTATCTCGACGAACAAGTCAAAAAAGAAGCCGAAAACCAGCGACGGGAACAGGAAGAGAAAAACGCCATTACCCTCACCGATATCAACCAACTGGCGGGAGGTGAGGACGAACTCGAAGAAGCCCCCGCAGAACACCAAGAACTCGACACCGAACCGGACACTGAAGACAAAAGCGTCATCAGCCTCGTCAACAAAATTCTGCGAAAAGCGCTAACCGATGCTGTTTCTGACATTCACGTCGAACCTCAAGAAGAATATCTCCGCATCCGCATGAGGAAAGACGGCGTACTGCACGAGCCGTTCCCCCGTCTCCCTAAAGCGATCGTTCCGGCAGTCACGTCTCGCTTCAAAATTATCGCCGATTTGGACATCGCCGAACGCCGCCAAGCTCAAGACGGACGGATTCGTCGGATTTTCCAAGGTCGTCCAGTAGACTTCCGGGTCAACTCTCTCCCGACGCGCTACGGCGAAAAAATCGTGTTGCGGATTCTCGACAACTCGTCGACGCAATTGGGTCTCGACAAGCTCATTACCGATCCCGAAACCTTGCAGAAGGTGCGAGATGTAGCCAGTCGTCCCTTCGGTTTGATTCTGGTGACGGGGCCGACGGGGTCGGGTAAATCCACCACGTTGTATTCGATTTTGGCCGAACGCAACGATCCGGGAGTCAATATCAGTACGGCGGAAGACCCCATCGAGTACGCTCTCGAAGGGATCAGTCAGTGTCAGGTGATTCGGGAAAAAGACTTGACGTTCGCCAACATCCTACGGGCGTTCTTGCGACAAGACCCGGATATTATTCTGGTGGGTGAGACTCGAGACAAAGAAACGGCGAAAACGGCGATCGAGGCGGCACTGACGGGACACTTGGTCTTGACGACGCTGCATACGAACGACGCAGCCGGGGCGATCGCGCGTCTCGATGAGATGGGCGTCGAACCGTTTATGGTATCGGGGGCGTTACTGGGGGTTCTCGCTCAGCGTTTGATGCGCCGCGTCTGTGGTGAATGCCGCATTCCCTACACTCCGACGCGGGAAGAACTAGCCCGCTATGGAATGTCGTCGTCGGGTCAGGTGGATGCGACGTTCTATAAAGCCAATACGATTCCGGCGAGCGATCGCAAAGATCTCCTCAACAGCGGCGAACTCTGTCCGAAATGTAACGGCGTCGGCTACAAAGGTCGCGTTGGGGTTTACGAGTTCCTACAAACAACTGAGGAACTGGCGGTCTTGATTAACGAAGGCGCCCCCACCGAACGCATTAAGGAGAAAGCCGTCGAACAGGGGATGACAACCCTTCTCGCTTACAGCCTCAGTCTGGTGCAACAGGGATACACCACCTTTGAGGAAGTCGATCGCGTCACCTTTACCGATTCGGGTTTGGAAGCTGAACTCAAAGCCAAACGCAAGAGTTCGCTGACGTGCAACACCTGCGGCGCGGGATTGAATTCCGAATGGATGGATTGCCCCTACTGCATGACGCCGCGTTTCCAAGACTGAGGGGCGACTGACGGACAAACCCAAGCTCGGCGAGTTGGAGCGTTCCACCCCGCATCGCACGACAATCCCCAGTAGCTGGAAAAAAAATGCAGTGACAGGGCGCTAGACGACCCGATCGAGGACGTAATGGAGTCGTCGATCGCAGCGGGTGTCTCCGAAATACCCGTTTAAGCAGGAGCGCCGCTCTTTTTCCGTATTCGCGGGAAACCCAACTTGCCGCTATTCTCAGGCGAATTCATTTTTGCCCAACGGTAAAATAAAAACACGAATTGGGCTGTTGGAGCGTCCTGCCATTGAGCTTTTGACAACAGCCTCACACTCGAACTAGGAGGAATTCAGTCCCATGGCGCTAGACTACATGATCGAGGACGTAATGGAGTCGTTGATCGAACAGGGTGGCTCCGATATGCACATTCAAGCGGGAGCGCCGATCTTTTTCCGTATTAGCGGGAAACTGACCCCCCAGCCGCAGTTTGGTGAATCTCTTGCGCCAGACGAGTGCCAACGCCTCATTTTTAGTATGCTCAACAACAACCAGCGAAAAGATCTCGAGCAGAACTGGGAACTCGACTGTGCCTATGGGGTGAAAGGGTTAGCCCGATTCCGAGTCAACGTGTATCGCGAACGGGGCTGTTTCGCCGCCTGTCTGCGGGCGTTGGCGTCGTCTATCCCCAATTTCGAGAAATTGGGCGTTCCCGAAATTATGCGCGAAATGGCCATGCGGCCTCGCGGAATGGTCTTGGTTACGGGACAGACGGGGTCGGGAAAAACCACGACCATGGCGGCAATTCTGGATTTGATCAACCGCACGCGATCGGAACACATTCTTACCGTCGAAGACCCGATCGAGTACGTTTTTCCTAATATTAAAAGTTTGTTCCACCAACGGCAAAAGGGCGAAGATACGAAGAGTTTTGCCAACGCTCTCAAGGCGGCGTTGCGGGAAGATCCAGACATTATTCTGGTGGGGGAAATGCGCGACCTCGAAACGATTTCGCTGGCGATTTCGGCGGCAGAAACGGGTCACTTGGTTTTCGGGACGTTGCACACGAACTCGGCTTCGGCAACCATCGACCGGATGCTCGACGTGTTCCCCCCCATCCAACAGCCGCAAATTCGCGCACAAATGTCGGGGTCGCTGGTGGGGGTTTGTTCGCAAAACTTGCTGCGGAAAGTCGGCGGTGGACGCTGTGCGGCTCAGGAAATTATGGTCAACACCCCTGCGATCGGAAACTTGATTCGGGAAGGGAAAACCAGTCAGATCTATTCGTCGATTCAAATGGGATCGAAGGTCGGAATGCAGACGATGGAAATGTGTTTGGCTCGGTTGGTGAACGAGGGCAAAGTCACCTATGAAGAAGCCCTCTCGAAAACCTCGAAAGTTGACGAGTTCGATCGCCTCGTCGACCCGCGCGTGAAAGCTGGGGGCGCTCCCGCTGCCGCGCAAGGGACGAAGCGAGCCAAAGCCAAGCGTTAGGTCTGTGTGGCGGTCGGGGAACGGCCGCCTCTGTATTGTGATTGTTAGGGAACTGAGTTATGACGAACGCTGCACGGGTCGAATCGAAAGGATTTGACATCAACGAATTTGGAGAGAAGATCTCCGCTGCCATTACGAGCGTTACGGTTAAGGATAAAGCCATCTTTTCTCGTCAGTTCGCGGCGATGTTTAACGCGGGCGTCGGGATGTTGCGATGTTTGAGCGTTTTGAACGAGCAGTGTAGCAACCCTAAACTCAGAAAAGCGCTGGTTCAAATTCGAGATGAAGTCGAACAGGGGGGCAGCCTTGCAGAAGCGATGAGCCGACACCCCGGCTGTTTTGACAAACTCTATGTCAGTATGGTCGCGGCGGGGGAAGTCGGCGGGGTTCTCGACGAAGTTCTCAACCGTCTGGCACTGCTGCTGGAAAAATCAGCGAAGCTCCAAAACGAGCTGAAATCGGCGATGTCTTATCCGCAAACGGTCGGAGGTATTGCGGTCGTCATCTTTTTGGGCATGACGATTTTTCTGCTGCCGACGTTTACGGGGATTTTCGACCAGCTCGATGCCGAACTTCCGGCGTTTACTCAGATGATGATGACCATCAGTTTCTTTTTGCGCGGACCGACGCTGCCGGTGGACGTGCCAGATGCTGAAAGCTGGGTTGAGGAACGCAATTACGCGATTATCATTTTTGTGGGAATTATCATCGGAATCGCGTTCGCAATCCGTGCTTATTACCAAACCCCTGCCGGCCGTTTCCAAATTGACGGGTTACTTCTGAAAGCTCCGATTTTTGGAGACTTAATTGAAAAGTCGGCTGTAGCGAGTTTCTGTAACGTTTTTGGAACCTTGACTCGTTCGGGGGTTCCCATTCTCAACGCGCTGGAAATCGTACGAGATACGGCAGGCAACGAGGTTATTGCCGACGCGATCGACTATGCCAAAGACCAGATTCAGGAAGGGGGCAGTATTAGCGAGGCGTTCCGAGAGCGGGGCGTGATGCCCGCTTTGGCGGTTCAGATGATGTCCATCGGCGAGGAAACTGGGGAACTCGATAAAATGCTGATGAAAGTGGGGGCGTTTTACGAGGACGAGGTCGAACAGGCGATTAAAGGACTGACCTCGATGCTCGAACCGCTCATGATCGTGGTCATCGGTGGGATGGTGGGATCGATCCTGCTGTCGATGTACTTGCCGATGTTCTCGGTGATGGATGAGATCGGTTGATTCCTGGCTGCAAGTCTAGGCTTCGAGCTGCGAGAACGAGGTGTTCGACAACACCTCGTTTTTTTGGTCTTGTTTTTTATAACGAACGTTAGATATAATAAATACAGTCTCCTTCGAGATGTCACCCAAGGTTCGCCACCTGTCCCGAACTATGCCGAAAATCGTCGATCGCGAAGAGTATCGCAAAGAAATCTTGCTCGAGAGCTTCGAGTTGTTCGCTCGCAAAGGCTACGAAGCCGTGACGATGCGGGAAATTGCGACCACTGCCGGGGTGACGACGGGAACTCTGTATCACTACTTCCCCAATAAAAAATCTCTGTTCGAGCAACTGGTGGAACTCCTGTGCGAAGAAGATCTGGCGATTTACCGAAACAGTCTCGGGAGCGATACGTCGATCGACGATCGCATCGCCCGAGCGTTTGATGTCGTCGAGCAGAACGAGGATTTCTATTTGAAGATCCTGTTCGTCATCGTGGATTTTTACAGACAGCAAAAGAACGAAGGGGTAGCCAACGACGACGCGATCGCGACGATCGCCGCCCGCTGGCAGGCGGAATGTGCCGAGTTGACGGGAATTCGCGATCGCCGATTACTCAGTTTCATCATGTGCTTTTTCAACGGCTTACTCCTCGAACGGATGTTTGAAGGTCACACGCTGTCTTACCGCGAACAGTACGAGCTGTTTCGAGAGATGTTCGTGTCCTATCTCGACTCCCATCCAAACATCCTCAAAAACGACAAAAAATCGTGAAGAAGCTGAAAAATATGAGTAAAGACGGATTTCTACTGCGATCGCACCAGAGTTTCAGTCTCTCTGACCCTTTTTCTGTGTCTTCTCCTCGACCCAACGCGTCTCGTTCGCAAAAAACGTCACCTCGTAAGCCCGAGATTCACCGATGACTGCGCGATTTGTCCCCCAAGTTCCCCTAAACCGACGCACGATCGCCACAGTTGCCATCGCGATCGTCGTTGGTTTTGCGGCGGGTCAGTCCGTCGAACCGTTATTGAAATTACTGCACCCCCCATCGACCGAAAACGTTTCCAGTCCGGCGATCGCGCCACAACCGCGTCCCGTTACTGCCCTCGGACGACTGGTTCCTCAAGGCGAAGTGTTGCGCTTGTCCGCCCCCGTTTCTGTCGAAGGCGTGAGAATCGATCGCCTGAGCGTCGACGAAGGGGATTTCGTCAATGCCGGTGAAGTCGTAGCGGTGTTAGACAATCTCGATCGACGAACCGCCGATCTCGAACTGGCACAGGCGCGAGTGGAGGCGGCGCGATCGCGACTGGCACAAGTCGAAGCCGGAGCAAAAACTGGAGACATCGAGGCGCAAGCAGCGCGGTTCGAGCGTGTCAGAGCCGAACTCGAAGGTCAAATTGCCAGCCAGCGGGCGCATTTAGCCGAACTCGAAGCCAGTCGTCAGGGAGAACTGGCCGAACAAAGCGCCACCCTCGATCGCATCGATGCCGAGGTGCGGTACGCCAAAACCGAATGTCGGCGGTACGACAGCCTGTATCGCGATGGGGCGGTGTCTGCATCCGAGCGCGATCGCCTGTGTTTGAACGCTGACACGGCGGAAGAACGCCTCAGCGAAGCCGTTGCGACTCGCGATCGCATCGCCACGACGCGCAATGCAGAAATTCGCCAAGCTCAAGCAGAGCTCGAGCGCACCACAACAACACTCCAACGACAAATTGAAGAAAATCGCGCCACCTTGAACGCGATCGCGGAAGTGCGCCCCGTAGACGTGCGTACCGCCGAAACCGAAGTTCGCCTCGCCGAAGCTGAAGTTCTTCAAGCCGAAGCGGACTTAGAACAGTCGTTCGTGCGATCGCCCGTGGCGGGTCGAGTGTTGGAAATCCACGCGCGAACTGGAGAAGTCGTCGGAGATGCGGGAATTTTGGAAGTCGGACACACCCAAAGCATGGAAGCGATCGCCGAAGTGTACCAAACCGACATCGGACGGGTAGAACTGGGACAGAAGGCGACGATAACCAGTCCCGTTTTTGAAGGAGAACTCGAGGGGGAAGTGGTGCGCCTGGGAACGCAAGTGAGCCGTCAAGAGATTTTCAGCACTCAACCCGGTTCCGATGTCGATCGCCGCGTGGTCGAAGTGCGAATTCGCCTCACTCCCGACGCCAGCGATCGCGTCCGCGATTTAACTCATCTCCAAATTCGGGTTTCCATTCAACCGTCGCGGTGAGGAGATAAAGACAGTCGCCAGCCTTTTACAGTGAGCAGTCAACAGCGAGCAGTCAACAGTCACCAGTGAGGTGATGAGGCTAAACTTTTACCTGTTCGCTATGCTCACTCTTCCCTGTTCCCTGTTCCCCATTCCCGATTCCCATGCTTCCCATTGCTTGGTTACAACTGACTCGAGAAAAAACGCGATTGATGACAGCGATCGCGGGAATTGCGTTTGCAGACGTGCTGATGTTCGTCCAGGTGGGGTTTCAAAGTGCGTTGTACGCCAGCGCCCTCGGACCTCACAACAGCATCAACGGCGAGTTGGTTCTCGTCAATTCCACCTATCAAACCATTTTTTCCATGAAAGGCTTTTCGCGGCGTCAGTTGTATCGACTGCGAGCGATCGAGGGTGTAGAAGATGTGAGTCCGATGTATATCGGTTCGGCGGATTGGAAAAATCCAGAAAACGGGACGAGTCGGGTAATTTTAGCATTTGGAATCGATCCAGTACAGCCGACGTTGAACCTTCCAGAAGTGCGAGAGAATCTCGATCGCCTCACAGAGATCGATCGCGTGTTGTTCGATCGCGCGTCTCGTCCCGAATACGGTGCGATCGAAACGTTATTTCAACAAAATCCCGCTTTAGAAGTGGAAGTCAACGAAACTCGTATGCGTGTGGTGGGATTTTTTACATTGGGCGCATCTTTTTCCGCAGAAGGTAATTTCATCTGTAGCGATCTAACCTTTTTGAGAATCTTTAAAAACCGAGATCCCGAACAAATTGAAGTGGGCGTCATTCATCTCGAGTCAGGTGTAGATATCGAAACAGCAAAACAGGAAATCCAAAAATTTATCACATCAGACACAAAAATTTTAACTCGAGAAGAATTTGCCAACATGGAACGAGATTATTGGGCAAACAGTACCGGAATCGGGTTTATTTTTAGCTTAGGTGTATTCGTAGGATTTCTCGTCGGATTAGTAATCGTTTATCAAATTTTGTATTCCGACGTATCCGACCATCTCCCCGAATATGCAACATTAAAAGCAATGGGATATCGAGACTCTTATTTACTAAAAGTTTTAATTCAAGAAGCCATTATTTTAGCAATTTTAGGATATTTACCCGGACTGGGCGTTTCTTGGTGGCTGTACGAACTCACAAGAACCTCCACATTTTTACCAATTTACATGACAGTTTCTCGCGCGTTAAACTTACTATTAATCACAATTATAATGTGTAGTATTTCTGGTGCGATCGCCATTCGCAAACTCAGAGATGCCGACCCCGCAGACGTTTTCAATTAAATCAAATCCATCCAAAACTCTAAACCATGAACCTTAAACCCCTCTGTGTCCTCTGTGTCTCCGTGGTGAAACCCTCTTAAAAAAAACTCTAAACCATGAACCTTAAACCCCTCTGTGTCCTCTGTGTCTCTGTGGTGAAACCCTCTTAAAAAAAACTCTAAACCATGAACCTTAAACCCCTCTGTGTCCTCTGTGTCTCTGTGGTGAAACCCTCTTAAAAAAAACTCGTCGGGCATCCCTCCCTTCAATCCCACCGCCAAAAACATGAAACCAGACAGCATCGTTTCAATCCGCCAACTCAACTACACCTTCGGACAAGGAAAACTGAAACGAAACGTCTTGTCCGATATCGAGCTGGACTTAAAATCCGGTGAGATTGCCATGATTGAGGGGCCATCAGGTTCTGGAAAAACGACGTTACTGACCCTCATCGGCGCATTACGATCGCTTCAAAATGGCAGCCTTAAAGTCTTCAAAAAAGAACTACTCGGTGCATCTTACGACGAACGCGTGCGAGTACGGCGAGGTATTGGCTACATTTTCCAAGCACATAATTTACTGAGTTTTCTCACCGCCAAACAAAACGTTTGGATGTCGCTACAACTGCACCGAGAACTCACAAAAAACGAAGCCGAAAACCGCGCCAAATCGATTTTAAGCGCCGTTGGATTGGGCGATCGCCTCAACGATTACCCCGATAGCTTGTCCGGCGGACAGAAACAGCGAGTCGCGATCGCGCGGGCGTTAGTCAGCCGTCCGCAATTGGTTCTCGCCGACGAACCCACCGCTTCTCTAGATAGCAAATCGGGGCGGGATGTGGTGGAATTAATGCAGCAACTCGCCCGAGAGTTCGGAAGTTCCATTCTCATCGTCACCCACGACGCCCGCATCGTCGATATTGCCGATCGCGTATTGTATCTCGAAGATGGACGGTTGACACGAGACGAAAAAAACCACAATTAACAATCGATCGCGATCGAAGTTAATCGAGTAAATCGGGTTCTTCACGAACGATTTTGTCGTAGAGAGATTGAAAGCTAAACCATCCCATAAAGGGGGTTCCGATTTGGCTGTGGGTGAGTTTGGCAGTGTCGAGATCGATCGCCACGGGAGTTCCCGCCGCTTCCGCTACCAGTTGTGACTGACAACAGCGATCCATCGTAATAAACCACCACGCCGCCTCGTCAACAGAATGTCCGACCGTTAACAAGCCGTGATTGCGGAGAATGGAGGCTTTGCGATCGCCCAAGGCTTCCCCGATACGTTGTCCTTCACTGAGATCGAGGACGACTCCAGTATAGTCGTCAAAGAGAGCGTGGTCGTTGAAAAAGGCGCAGGCGTCTTGAGTCAGCGGATCGAGGAGACGCCCCAAACTCGACCAAGTTTTCCCGTAAAGCGAGTGGGCGTGGGCGGCGGCGACGATATCGGGGCGGGCGGCGTGAACTTGGGAGTGGATGGCGAAAGCGGCGGCGTTAACGGGGCGATCGCCTTCGAGGATATCCCCGCGATCGTTGACTAACAGCAAATCGGACACGCAAATCTGTCCGAAATACATTCCGAAAGGATTCACCCAAAAGCGATCGGGAAATTCCGGATCGCGGGCGGTAATATGTCCGGCGACGCCTTCATCGAAACCGTAGCGGGCGAAGAGGCGAAAGGCGGCGGCGAGTCGCTGCTTGCGGTGGAGGCGTTCCTCGGCGACAGTCTCGAAAACCGGCGGTTGGGGGAGGTTAAGTTTCTCAGAAATCGGCGTTTTTTGCATTTCGATCGCTCCTTACAATGCTTCAAGTGTCTGTCTGAACCCACGCCATCGTAAATCGCCAACTGCCATGAGTGCTATTTTATCCGCCGTCCTTCCCGTCGCCTGCATCGTGGCGATCGGCTTTTTCGTCGAGAAAACCCTACATCTCGATCGCGCCTCCCTTTCCCGTCTGACGCTGTTCGTCTTTTCTCCCGCCCTCGTCGCCGACGCCATTTACCGAATGCCCCTGACGGCGGAAAACGCAGCCGGATTGTTCCTGGGATTTACCGTCGTCTACGTTTTGCTGTGTCTGCTGTCGTGGGGATTGGGGCGGTTGTTGCAGTTTTCCCCCACGGTTCAAAAAAGCATCGTCGCGACGACATCCTTTCCCAACACGGGAAATATGGGATTGTCAGTGACGTTTTTTGCCTTTGGCGAGACGGGACTCGATCGCGCCGTGGTGGTTTTGATTATTTGTAGCATATTGGTGTTTTCCACAGGGCCGGCGATTCTGAAAGGGGGCGGTTTTGCCAACGCGATTCGCTTTACGCTGAAGTTGCCGCTAATTTGGGCGATGCTGTCGGGGTTGTTGCTGCGACTGTTACCCTTCGATTTACCCTTCAAACTCGATGAAGGGTTGCACGTTCTCGCCCAAGGTACGATTCCGATGGCGTTGTTGTTGCTGGGAATGGAAGTCGCCAGTGCAAAAGTCCGGGTCACGCTATACGAAGGGGCAGCGAGTTTGTTGCGTCTTCTCGGTGGGGCGATCGTGGCTTCTATCGTGGTGACGGCGTTAGGGTTGACGGGACTCGATCGACAGGTGTTGATTTTACAGAGTTCGATGCCTGCGGCGGTGAGTTCGTTTTTAATGGTAAACGAGTTCGGCGGGGACGGGGTGCGGACGGCGAGAGTGGTTATGGTTTCGACGTTGATGGCGTTCGTCACGTTGCCGTTAGTGTTGTGGGCGATCTCGTAATTACTGTCGAAAACGCTCGAAAAACTCAAACGCAGGACGTAATTGGCTTCCCCAAAATGCAAAATTATGTCCTGCCCCTTCAACCGCGCGATACTCAACGCGCTTTCCTAACCCCGCACTGACTAACGCTTGATAAAACCGATAACTTTGCGATTCGGGAACGATATCGTCAGCCGTTCCGTGGGATAAATAAAGTGACATTTGCCATTCAGAAACGCGACGTTGGGGGTTATCGCGTCCAGTCCAACGTTCGGGATATAGGTGATAGTCTCCATATACCGCCGTCATCAGGCGATCGTCCGTCATATTGTCTTGACTGAAATCTCCCGAAAAACTCGCTCCTGCTACAAATAAGCCGGAATTTTCTAACGCAATTAACGCGACGCCTCGACCTCCCGTCGAAAGACCGATTAACGTGTTGTGTTGACTGGGAACTAACAATCCATGTCGTTGCTGCATAGCGGGAATGAAATATCGTCTCATAAATTCGCCGCCGGGGATAGATGGATGCCATCGCATTTCGGTTTCGGGATAATAGGCACTTTCATAGAGTGTTTGTTCCATTTGCGGCAACAGCAAAATATAGCCATATTCGTCGGCGAGAGCTTGTAAATTGGTCTCGTCGATCCAACGAGATTTGTCGAAATTCCAACCGGGAAGCATCACCGCACAGGCTAAATCGCTGCTGTAGTTTTCGGGAACGTAAATATCGTAAGCGACGCCTTCGAGAGATAAGTTACGAGTCCAACCGACGTTGGCGTTAGCGATTTTGGGTTTGGATTCAGATTCAGGCATAGACGACGAGCGATCGAATTTGGATGCTGTTTCCTGGCGACTTTTACTCGTTTCCGAAAGGGATAGTGGCGTCACACTAGATTCGATAAGGTTAGGGGTTAGTGTGGGTTCCGGTTCTGGCGTGGCGGACGGTTCTGTTGTAAGATTCGACGAAATAGTGGAATTGGTTTCGTTAGAAGTCGCACAACTCGCCAGAAAAATTGATAAGACAAAAATTGTAAGAAGATAAATTGTAGGTTGGGTGGAGGAACGAAACTCAACACCTAAACTGGTATTTTTTAAAAATTCTATCATTGTTATTTTTGTGTTTTTCGTATTTAATAATGTGCCGAGAAAAACGATTTTTTAGGCTCTTCGGAGTTTAGGGTGACAGAAAAACTAACTCCACGAGATTTCAAAGGTTGTGGCTCTCGAATTTTGATTTTTTTGTATCGAATTATACATTTTTAACCACAAACTCCGAAGACCCATTTTTTATATCTAAAATTGCTTGAAAATTGCCAAATTCAAAACACGACACAAAAATCAGTAAAAGCTTCAACAAAATATCAAATTTCTTGATTTTTGAACTTATTTTGATAGGCATTTTACCAATTCCCCAACCTGATGCTGTTGGGTTCCACTCCGTTTCACCCAACCTACACCGATAACTACACCGGGAACTCTCAATCATTAATTGTCAATTCTCAATTCCCCCCCGGTCGCTTCTGTCAAGAAACGTTACACTAGGTTAAGGAATCGTGAAATCAGACGAAATACGTTATATATGCCACCCACCGCGTTATTGACAAAAGGACTTCCCAAGGTCTCACACCACGCGCCCATCGATCGCTTTGACGAAACCTGGCGTACCCCCCTCTCGATTTTACTGGGACTCGGACGCGCCGCCGGAGCCGATTTCATCGAATTTTTCCTCGAACGCACCAACTACATCAGTTGCATGGCGGAAGACGACGCCATCACCAGCATTTCGCCCCGACTCTCCACGGGGGCGGGGGTGCGCGTATTTCGCGGAAAAGCCGATTGCTACGTCAGCACTAACGACCTCTCCTTCAACGGATTGAAAGCCGCTCTGGAAAAAGGCTTGTCCATCATGGGCTTGAGTCTTCCGGGTTCCAACGCCTACATTCCCGACATCAACTTGGAACTGTTGCGGGACTACGCCACCCGCAAAAATAAAGAAGGCTGGTTAGCCGATTGCAGTTCCATGCGGGAAATGAGCGACGTTCTTCTCGCCGCGAACGACACCCTCAACCGCAAAGCCTCTCACGTACAATCCCGACGGGCTGCCTATTTCCGCGATTGGCAAGAAGTCCTCGTCGCTGCCAGCGATGGCGTGTTCGCCCGCGATATCCGTCTGACGCAATCCGTCGGATACAGCTTGCTTTGCGCCGACGGCGACAACCGTTCCTCTATCAGCCAACGAGTCGGCGGAAGCAGCAACCCCGCGTTTCTGCGGACTTGGGACTACAACGCCACCGCCGAGGAAGTGTCTGAAGCGGCGGGAACCATGATGTACGCCGATTACGTGGAGTCGGGACAATACCCGATTATCATGGCGAATTCCTTCGGCGGCGTGATTTTCCACGAAGCCTGCGGACACCTTCTCGAAACAACGCAAATCGAGCGGGAAACGACGCCGTTTTTGAAGAAAAAAGGTCAGAAAATCGCCCACGAAAGTCTGACGGCGTGGGACGAAGGACTGTCTGACGGCGAGTTCGGTACTATCGATATGGACGATGAAGGAATGCCCGCTCAACGGACGCTGTTGATTGAAAACGGCGTGTTGAAAAACTTCTTATCGGACCGGGCGGGTTCGGTTCGGACGGGACATCCACGCACGGGAAGCGGTCGCCGTCAAGGGTACACTTACGCCGCTGCCTCTCGGATGCGGAATACTTACATTGCACCGGGCGATTATTCGGTAGAAGATTTGTTCGCGTCGGTGGACAAAGGTATTTATTGCAAACGCATGGGTGGCGGAAGTGTCGGCCCCACGGGTGAGTTTAATTTCGGTGTTGAGGAAGCTTATCTTATCGAAAATGGCAAGATTACGAAGCCGCTGAAAGGGGCAATTCTCATCGGAGAAGCGACGGAAATTATGAACAAGATTTCTATGTGTTCTAAGGATGTGGAATTGGCACCGGGTTTCTGTGGTTCTGTCAGCGGTAGCGTTTACGTTACGGTGGGACAACCCCATATTAAAGTCGATTCGATTACGGTTGGCGGTCGATAAATCAGTTGGTTTGGGCGTCCTCTTTAGGCCGCCCGCCCCACGGTTTTGACGGGATTTTTTGAGGGAAGTTGAAGATGGCTCTCAAAGTGCGTCAGTTGACGGTGGACGAGTATCACCGCATGGCGGAAGTGGGAATTCTTCACCCTGACGAACGGGTGGAATTACTCGATGGAAAAATCCTGAAAATGAGTCCGATTGGAGCGCGACACGCGGCGTATGTCAATCGAATTGTCAAACTCTTTTTAAGATGGTTCGATTCGAGAGCAAGTGTCAGCGTTCAAAATCCAATTATTCTCAACGAGTTTTCCGAACCTCAGCCGGATGTGATGCTCTTACGATTTCGCGAGAATGAGTATTACGATGCTCTTCCAACGGCTTTAGATGTATATCTGGTTGTTGAAGTTGCTGAGAGTACGTTGGAGTTCGATCGCTCGGAAAAACTTCCCCGTTACGCCCTTGCTGAAATTCCCGAAGTGTGGATCGTTGACACCAATGCCGATCGAATTGAAGTTTATCGAAATCCCGTTGAGGGGAAATACCAAAGTTCCCAAATCCTAAAACGGGGCGATCGCATTTCAATTTTGGCGTTTTCCAATCGAGAAATCGAGTTAAATACACTTCTATTTGAGGAGTAATTTCGATGGCTCAAGTTAAAGTCCTCAATCCGATAAAAGTTCGCCTGTTGACGGTGGAAGACTACCATCGCATGGCGGAAGCGGGAATTCTTCACCCAGACGAACGGGTAGAATTACTGGATGGGGAAATTCTTCAAATGAGTCCGATTGGAAGACGACACGCGGCGTATGTACTTCGGATTGCAAATCAGTTGAAAGATGAATTGGGTTCTCGAACGTTTATCGACGTTCAAAATCCCGTCGTTCTCAACGATTATTCCGAACCTCAACCGGATATCGTGCTTTTACCTCCTCGCGAAGATTTTTACATCGAAACGGGGGTTTCAGCGTCGGATGTATATTTGGTTGTTGAAGTGTCGGATAGCACGTTGGAGTTCGATCGCACCGAAAAACTTCCCCGTTACGCCCTCGCTGAAATTCCCGAAGTGTGGATCGTTGACACGAACGCGAACCAACTCGAAGTGTATCGCAATCCCGTTGAGGGGAAATACCAAACTTCCCAAATTCTCAGCCGGGGCGATCGCATCTCAATTTTGGCGTTTCCCAATCGAGAAATCGAGTTGAATACACTTCTGTTTGAGGAGTAATTTCGATGACTCAAGTTAAGGTTCTCAATCCGATAAAACACCGTCAGTTAACGGTGGACGAGTATCACCGCATGGGCGAAGTAGGAATTCTTCACCCAGACGAACGGGTGGAATTACTGGATGGGGAAATTCTTCAAATGAGTCCGATTGGAAGACGACACGCGGCGTATGTCGATCGCATTTCTAATTGGTTGATACGCGAGTTTGGAACTCGAGCGATCGTCCATATTCAAAATCCCGTCGTTCTCAACAATCGTTCCGAACCTCAACCGGATATCGTTCTTTTACCTCCTCGCGAAGATTTTTACATCGAAACGGGGGTTTCGGCTTCGGACGTATATCTCGTTATCGAAGTGTCGGATACCACGTTGGAATTCGATCGCACCGAAAAACTTCCCCGTTACGCTCTCGCGGAAATCCCCGAAGTATGGATCGTTGACACCAACGCCAATCGAATTGAAGTGTATCGAAATCCCATTGAGGGGAAATACCAAAGTTCCCAAATTGTGAAAAGGGGCGATCGCATCGCAGTTTCTGCATTTCCCGATATCGCCCTCGACAGTTCCCTTTTGTTGTTCGATTCCTAAAACTACGGCTCAGATTACCAGTTCAACGCAAGATGACAGACATTAACACCCTCGCCAGTCAAGTTCGAGATATCGCCGCTCAAATCGGCGTGAAAAAGTACGACATTTACGGTTCCAGTGTGGACGAAACTAGCGTTCAAGTCGATCGCGGCGAACCGAAACAAGTCAAAGCTTCCAATCGTTCCAGCGTCACCGTGCGCGTGTGGAACGGAAACAACACCGTTGGAATTACTTCCACGACAGACACCAACGCTCAAGGGTTGGAACTGGCGTTAAAAACCGCCGCTGAAGCCAGCGAATTCGGGGCGACAGAACACGTTCCCGATTTCAGCCCGGAGGCGACGAAACCCATCGAAAATATGGAAACTATTCGCGCCCCGCAAGCGGAAGTTTCGACGCTGATCGATCGCCTCGTGGATTTGGAAAAACAACTTCTCGAAGCACATCCGGCGATCGCCAGCGTTCCCTACAACGGCTTAGCCCAACGAGATCTCGATCGCTTCTATCTCAACAGCGAGGGCGCACTGCGTCACGAAGCCCACTCCGTCGCCTCGGTGTATCTCTACAGCAAAACGGAACAGGAAGGGAAAAAACCCCGTTCGGCGGGGGCTTATAAAGTCAACGTGGGTTTAGATAGTTTAGATGTGGAAGGTTGCTTGAAAGAAGCAGCGGAAAAGACGATTTCCTATTTGAACTATCAAAAAGTGAAAACCGGGAAATACCGCGTTGTCTTCTCCCCGGAAGCCTTTTTGAGCCTTCTCAACGCCTTCTCCAACCTGTACAACGCCCAAAGCATTCTCGACAACCGCAGTCTGTCGAAAGCGGATTCCTTGGGAAGTGCGATCGCCTCGCCGTTGCTGTCGGTATTCAACGACGCCTTACATCCGGAGAACGTGACGCCGAGTTACTTCGACGGCGAAGGAACGCCGACGCGACGGGTTCCCCTCATCGAAGCCGGGGTGCTGACGGGATTTCTCCACAGTGCAGGAACGGCGAAACGCATGAACGCCCAACCCACGGGACACGCCAACATGGGCGCGAAAGTCAGCGTCAGCCCTGATTTTTACCATGTTTTCGCCGCCTCGACTCCCTCAGACAGCTACAGCCTCGACACCGCCGAAAACGTCATCTTAATCGACGATCTCAGCGCGTTACACGCGGGCGTCAACGCTTTACAGGGGTCGTTTTCGCTTCCCTTTGACGGTTGGCTGGTGAACCAAGGCGAAAAAATCAGCGTCGATTCCGCCACCATCGCCGGAGACATCCGCGAGCTGCTGAAGTCGATTATTTACGTCGAACCCGAAGCCGAAGTCACCCCTGGCGGCGTTTGTCCCCGGATTTGGGTAGACGGACTCTCGGTGACAGGAGAATAGACGAGCCGTAGGGTGTCGTGACGCGGGTGGGAAAAGATGGCGGGTTGTCCGATCGATGTTGGCCGTTAGCCCGCCGCGTCACGCACTTTTTACAGTGAACAGCCAACTTCTCACCTCCTCATCCCATCATCTCCTCAACATGTGCCTGTAGGAGCGGTGCGTGACAATTTTTTGCTCTGGCGACGACACCCTATTGTTCGAGTCAAGCACCCTATGGAATTAAACCCAGCCCACGGCAGAGGTATCGACGACAGTGCGGAGATCGGGGGAAATCTCGAGAGTGTAGTCGAACGGTGATGAGTCCGAACCCACCTGAGTCATCGCCGAACCGTCGGGATTGCGAGGACTGAAGAAAGAGCGGGCGCTGACGACGAGGTTTCCACTGCCATTGGTAGTGACATCGGTAATCGTCAGGGTGTTGCTGTTGCCACTACCCAACAGCGCCGAGAGATACGCCGCACTTTGTAACTCACCCGTAGCCAAGTCGATTTGACCGATAACGGACACCTTAGCACCGCCGCCCGCTCCATAACTCTTGAGCCAGTTTTGAGTGGCGCTACCGCTGGCCCGTCGCCAGTCTTGGCTGGACGTACCTTGAGTTCCGTCGGTGCTAAATACGGCGTAGAGGTTGCTCCCGTTCCAGAACAAACCGTAACCCCGTCCGTCTGCTCCTGTCGCTTCGTAGTCGGTGCGTATCCAGTTGTTACTGGGATTGCTGCTGTCGAAACTGGCGATGATGGGGTTTTGGTTTATGCTACTGGCTTGATGCGTGCCGATGTAAAGGGTTTGCGTTCCGATCGTCAACCGCTGTGCGCTCGTCGCGGCAATGGTGGCTTCGGAATCGCTGGGAAAAAAGCCAACAAAGCTCATGTCGATCGCGGCGGGTAAACTCCCTGTCGATGGTGTAGGTACGCTATCGTCGTCTTCAATGGTGACGGTCACTTCGTCGGAACTGTCGAGAACGCCGCCATCGATGTTGGTGAGCGTGACTTTAAAGGTTTCGTCTCCCTCGGTGTCGTTGTCGTTCGAGATCGGGATCGTCACGGTTTTTCGGACTTCCCCGAGGTTAAAGGTCACGCTGCCGGAGGTTGCAGTGTAATCGCTACCGGCTCGGGCCGATCCGTCGCTGGTACGGTAGTCTACGGTCGTTGCCGCGATCGCGTCGGAACGTTCGAGGGTCAAACTCACGGTTCCGTCGTCTTCTCGGACGATATATTGAGATCCGATGAACCCGACGCGCAAGTTAGAGGTGTCGAAGAAGGAGAAGGGATCGCTACCGCCTCCAGACCCCGTACTGGGATCGCTGGGATCGCTGGGATCGCTACTACCTCCAGACCCCGTACTGGGATCGCTGGGATCGCTGGGATCGCTACCGCCTCCAGATCCCGTACTGGGATCGCTGGGATCGCTACTACCTCCAGATCCCGAATTACTCGAATTGAGTCCGAGGGCGAGTTCTAAGGTGCGACTGTCGATATTTTTAAGGATCGCGAGATATTCACCGCTTTGGCGATCGCGTGCGATGGTATCGCTGGCGTATTCGTCGGTTCCGGCCTCGAGGTTTAAGCGATCGAGGGTCAATCCGCCGATGAGTAACAAGCTGTCTTCGTTGGGGTTGTAGTCCTCGATGATATCGGCGTTTTCGAGAGCCGAACCGCCGGTGGTCGGACTGAGGGAAAAGCGATCGCGGCCTTCTCCACCGTAGAGGGTATCGCTGCCGACATCGCTGTAGAGGGTATCGTCGCCGAGGTCGCCGTAGAGGAGATCGTTGCCGAAATCTCCGAAGACCACATCGTTATCTTTGCCGGCCATGACGGTATCGTTGCCGTCGCCGCCGAAGATGCTATCGACTCCCTGGTTGCCGTAAAGTAAATCGGCGTCGTCGTTTCCGTAGATTTCGTCGTTTTCGCTGCCTCCGCTGACGCTATCGTTGCCGCTGCCTCCAAAGAGAAGGTCGTTGTCGCGATCGCCGACAATTTCGTCGTCTCCTGCTTCCCCGCGAACCATGTCGTTTCCCTGGCCGGCATAGATGGCGTCGTCGCCGTCGTTGCCGTAGAGTCGATCGTCGTCTTGGTTCCCGAAGATATAGTCGTTGCCTCCCATACCCACGACCGTATCGATTCCCGCTCCCGCCACGATGAGGTTGTTGTCGTCGTTGGCCACGAACAGGTTCGCCTCGGAGTCGAGGGTAACGGAACTGACGGAACTTAAGTCAAGTGCAACCATAGTCTCGCTCTCTATGCGATCGATTTCGATACAATGCGACGGTGCGGACGGCACGCACGCACGAACGATGGAGATGGCTTGACTCTGACGAAATTTGTGCGAAACCTTCGCACTCGATTCGTTCGCACTGAATTCGATCTCAACGAATTCACGCACATTTAAGTTCGATCGCACTCAATGAGAATCTCCGACAAAAAATCATCTGAGATTTTGCATTTTCTGTTGTCGGACAACTTGCCACGACAATCAGATCGGATAGAGATCTCGTGCGATCGAAGTCGTATCCGTGTTTTTACGGATAAATTGACATAGGGGCTAGTCGCCTCTATTTGCCGTCAATTTGTTGTCCTTACGGTCGATAAGATTACCTTTCCGGAAAAAAATTATAAGTTTCTTTTTTTGGTTTTATTGATTACAATTTCAAAAAAAATAACTCAAAAAATAAAGTGTAAATACAGATAAATTGATTTTTTTTCGATCGCTTTTGCGCGTTTATACGGAAAATAAAAATACCGAATTTTACGGAAGACAGAACGAGTGTCGCTCGACTATAATGGATAGTTGTCGTTCGATCGCCATCGCAACTACGACCGAATCTATCCGAAGGCATCCGATCTCACAGAACGACAAACACGACAAAAGTTCCGCGATCGCTCGAGGGTCGCAGATAAAATTACGATAAAACTCAATGTGCCAGGTCTCGCTGGCGATCGCTCAATCGAGCATCTCGATCCACCCACGCCGCACTGCATGAAGCAGACGATCGATGGCTGCTCTGTCTTCTTCAGACATCCGATTTTCCAACAGTACAGTTCTCAACGCCTGTCGTTCGGAAAGGGTCAAACACCCCGAGCGCCAGACCCTGACTACGACTTCGCTAATGGCGATCGTGGATGAAATTGTTGATGAAAACATAAGCATCCTCGGGGTCTGTATTCAAGACTACCGGATTACTATGCACAATTTTCTCAGATCTTCCAGCGATCGCACCCCGTTCTTCAGGCGATCGGTATCACAAAATGACGCGATCGCGATCGCTGACCAATTGCCAACATTAAACTTTGGAAGGAGTGAGGAGAAGTAATGCGCCACGGTTGGCGATCGTCCGGATACCGATCGCGATCGCGCGAACAAATGAGGGTCAGGGCCTTTGGGAGTAACGATCGTGACAACAGTGTTAGTCGTCGAAGACGATCCGATTAACTGGCGAGTTTTCCAAAAAATTCTCACGCGACGCGGTGGTTTAAACGCTCTGCATACCGAAGATGTTGACGAAATACTCAATATCGCGCGATCGGGTTCTGCTGATATTATCTTGATGGACGTTTCCTTGGGAAACAGCCAATACAAAGGGCAACCCGTAGACGGACTCCGCATTACGCAGCTGCTGAAGGCCGATCCGCAAACCGCTCATCTCCCCGTAATTCTCGTGACTGCCAACGCGATGGTGGGCGATCGCGAGGCATTTCTCAAAAAAAGCGGTGCAGACGGCTACATTGCCAAACCCATTCTCGACCACAACGACTTTATCGCTCAAATTCGCGCCATGTTACCGAAGACGGAAGATGGAGAGATGAGAGGATAAGAAGCTTCTTCAGGGGAGAGGGGGAGAGGGGGAGAGGGGGAGAGAGGGAGAGGGGGGAGAGGGGGAGAGGGGGAGAGAGGGAGAGGGGGAGAGGGGGAGAGAGGGAGAAACGATTAATTGTTCCCTGTTCCCCGTTCCTGATTCCCCGTTCCCTGTTCCCTGTTCCCTGTTCCCTGTCTTCACGGGTGACGGGTGACTCTAAAAAATTGCAAACTTACCTAGGGGGTGATCGCGAACTCTGATAAAATGCTGCTGAATTAACAGACAGGTGGCAGATTGTCGAGTATGGCTGCATGGCTGGGGTTGAATGGAGTGCTGTTGATCGCAGCATATCTGTTGGGATCGACGCCCACGGGGTACTGGGTGGCGTATCGCGTGAAAAACGTCGATATTCGCAAACACGGCTCCGGTTCTACGGGAGCGACGAACGTACTGCGTGTCGTGGGAAAAAAAGCAGCGTTGTTCGTGTTGCTCGTCGATATCCTAAAAGCCGTTGCGGCCATTACTGTAGTGCGCGGAACGTACGAGTCGATCGGTACGCTCGGCGCGATCGCCCCAGTCGAAGTTTTACAGGTATGGCAGCCTTGGATGGTAACGCTGGCGGGATTAGCCGCACTGCTGGGCCATGCAAAATCCATTTGGTTGATGACCGGTTCGGCGCGAAGTCCCGAACTCACCACTGGAGGAAAAGCCGTCGCCAGCAGCCTCGGCGTGTTGTTAGCCCTCTCTTGGCAAATTGGTTTGGCAACGATCGCCATTTTCGCGCTCGTATTGAGCATTTCGCGGATCGTCTCGCTCAGTTCGATGTTATCGGCAATTTTAATTTCTGTGTTGATGCTCGGAACCCATCAACCCCTTCCGTTCTGTCTGTTTGCGATCGCCGCCACCGCTTACGTGTTGTTCCGCCACCGCTCGAATATCGATCGCTTGTTATCAGGAACCGAACCTCGCCTCGGACAGCAAGTTCAACCGTCTGATTAGACGCTGAAAACGATCGAACAGTGCAGAGCAGCGCGAGTTCACCCCAGTCTTCGCCTCGATTCGAGCATTACCTATCCCGTTGCGCCGCTAGAGTCGGAAACGCATCTCGGAGTCGTTGCGCTTCTAAGGGATTTTGGCGATCGTAAAGCGCGATCGCCTGTTTGACTGCTAACATCCCATCGAGGACGTTTCCCATTTGCAACAGCGTCAAACCTAAATTGCGGTGAGAATTGGCGTGTTGGGGATCGAGGGCGATCGCTTGGCGGTAACAGTCGATCGCCGCTTCAAACTGTCCCAACCCTCGCAGCGTTACCCCGAGGTTGTAAAATCCCAACGCGAAACTCGGATCGATTTGCACGACTGTTTCAAAGCTTCGTCTCGCCTCGGCGAGATTCCCCATTTGCAGCAACGCCGATCCTAAATTCACGTAAGCCCCGAGTTTCGCCAACGGTGCGATCGCCGTTTCCGTGGCGAGGCGATAGTGCTTGACGGCGCGATCGAACTGTCGCTGTTGCCCGTAAGCAATTCCCAGATGGTATCGTAACTCAAAGGCTACCGGTGCCGTCACCGCCAGCGCCGACAGTCCCCGATTCAGCAGTTTCATCCCTTTGTGAATCTCTCCCATCTGCACGTAGAGCGCCCCCAACTTACTGCACGCATAGGGATCGTTAGGATGCTCTCGATGATAGCGTTCGAGCGCAGCTTTTGCCCGGTCAAACTTCCCCTGAGAGGCGATCGTTCCCGGTTCGTATCCCTCATGAAAAATCGTCACTCGATCGAGATGGCGGACGTTCCAGCGAGGTTCCCGTTGCAGCAGTTTCCCCACCGAATCGTCGATGGTGGCATGATAGGGACGAGTAAAGTAGACTTCTGAATGTCGGCGAAACAATCGCGACACGATCGAATAGGGCGACTGGGACGCACCGATTTCCTGACGAATTAAATTGACGGCGATCGCGTCTTCGGCTTCAATGGCGGTTCGCAACGAGGGAATCGCCTTCCCGTTGAGTCGTTCGTCTGCATCGAGAACCAACACCCAGTCTCCTGTGACGAGTTTCAAGGCTTCGTTTCTCGCAGCGGCGAAATCGTCGCACCAGTCGAAGTGTCCCACGATCGCACCCGCGTTTTTGGCGATTTCCACCGTGCGATCGTGCGATCCCGTATCCAACACCACGATTTCTTCGGCGACGCCTCGAACGCTTTCCAAACATCCGAGAAGTCGAGATTCCTCGTTTTTGACGATCGCACAGAGGCTAAGTTTCATCGCAAGCATTAACGAATTCGCAACAACACCGTCTCGAGATTATCGCGATACAACGCGATGTTGGGCGCCAGACTCACCGCTCGCTGGTAAGCGTTGAGAGCTTCCTCATATCGCCCCAACCGCTCCAACGCATAGCCTAACCCGTTCCAAGCAGCGGCGTTGTCCGAGTCGAATTCCAAGGCGCGAAGATAAGCTTCTTGCGCGTCCCCGTAACGTTCGAGTCGTTCTCGAGCCACACCGAGATTGTACCAAGCGAAATCCTCTCCTAGTTCGCCCCAGCGTCCGTCGCCGTCGAGGGCGTTTTGACAAGCTTCGGTGGCTTCAAAATAGCGTCCTAAACTAATGCGATCGGCGCAGAGGTTCACCCAAGCCAGGGAATAATCCGGCGCAATGTCGAGGGCGCGACGATAAGAGTCGATCGCCGCCTCGTATTCTCCCAAACTCCCCAACTGCACCCCGCGATTCGTCCAAGTTCGCGCGTCGCGGGGGCGCAAATCCAAGGCTTTATCGCAGGCGGTTACCGCCTCGATCCCGCTCCCTTTGGCACAAACGGTCAGATAGTATTCGTAATAGTATTCTGCGTTATCGATGGCGTCAGCTTCACAACCGTTGTGAGCGACGGCGACTCCGCCACTTATTCCCCAGGCGATCGCGGCGATCGCGCTGATGAGTCCTTGTCGAGCGATCGAGTACCCTTTCATGGTGAGACGCCCTCTTTTTGCAGCGAACAGTGAAGAACGATCGTCGGACGGGGGCGAAAAAATGGTATCGAAGTCCGAAAAAATGGAGTTCCCCCATCTCATTATCCCATTATCATCTCATCACTCCATCGCCTCACCACGGAAGTCGGCTTCCATCCCAGGAGAAAAACTGGCCGCTATCGTCGTCGGTCAATCCCTCAATGACGCCGAGTAACTGTGTGACCGTGCGATCGATCGAAAAGAGTTTTTCTGGGGGAACGTTGCGCTGAAACGGACGAGACAGCCGCGTGTCCGTGGTTCCCGGATGTAGCATCACCACCAGCGTTCGAGGACTTTTTCGAGAATATTCGATCGCCGCCGTTCGCAAAAACATATTCAACGCTGCTTTCGAGGCGCGATAGCCGTACCAGCCTCCGAGATAGTTATCGCCAATACTGCCAATTTTCGCGGAAATACTGGCGAACACGCTGCGATCGCCGTGACGAAACAACGGTAACAGATGCTTGGCTAACAAAATTCCGCCGATGCTGTTGACTTGAAAATACCGTAACAGGCGATCGGGATCGATTTGACGCAAACTCTTCTCCGGTTCGATCGCCCCCTCTTGGAGAATTCCCACACAGTTCGCGACGAGATGGAGTGTTCCCACATCTTGGTGAAGCCGGTTCGCCCAGGCTTCCACTTGCGACTCGTCTGTCACGTCTACAAGAGAACACCGCAGGTGCGTCGGGTGAGACTGAGACAGCTCTAACAAAGGTTTCGCAGACTCAGGGTTGCGATAGGTGGCCTCGATAGAACGAACGCGATCGTCGGCGAGTAGATGTCGGACGAAGCCGAATCCAATCCCCTGACTCGCCCCAATTACCGCTACATCGAGCGATCGAACTCCCTCAAAACACGAAGCCATTTACCCGTTTTTCCCCTTTTTCAGTCACTAGCCTTTTACAGGGAACAGGGAACAGGGAACAGTCAGCAGTTTCTCCCCCTCTCCCCCTCTCCCCCTCTCCCCCTCTCCCCCTCTCCCCTTCTCCAAACCGATCCTCAGCCAATTTCAAACTTTCCCAACACCGATCCCGGATAGGGAACCCGAATCAACTGGTTCGCCATTGGAGAATCGAGCGACACCTTCGCCCCGTCCGGCCAATAAATTTCTAGGCGATCGACCCGTCGGTGCGATCCTAAACCGAAATGGGCGACCGGTTCCATCTGACAGAGATAGCCGCTTCCCGCGTCGATCGCCCGAACGTGACGTTCTCCCGCCACCGTCAACCGACAAACCGCCCCTCGGGCCGGTGCGCCGTAACGGGTTAACGGTAACACTCGCAACCATCCCGCATCCGTCAATTGCGGTCGATAGAGCGTCAGCGGTTGCGCCCCCGCTTCCCCGTGAGCGACGATCGACTCCAAACGGCCGTCGCCGTCGAAATCGCCCACCACCGCCCCCGTTCCGAAGCTGTCGGGTTCCCAAGCATCGCCGATATCTAGTTGTCGCCAAGCCCCATCCCGCAGCCCAAACAGACGGTTCGGCTCTCCTAAATTATTGAAAAAAATCTCTTCGATACCGTCGTTGTCGAAATCCGCCGCGACGACGCTGCGAACTCGGGACGATCGCGCCATTTCTTGGGGGGCGACGTTGCGAAACTGTCCCGTTGCACCCTGTAAAAATAAGCGGTGCGATCCTTCCCAGTTTCCGTAAACGATATCGAACTTGCTGTCTCCGTCGGCGTCGAGAACGGCGACACCGCGACCGTGTTTGTGAAGGTCTCGCAATCCCGCTGCTTCGGCTACTTCTTCATACGTTCCGTCGCCGCGATTGCAAAACAGTAAGTTGGCGCCGTCGTCCGTGGTGGCGAAAATATCCATGTAAGGCGTGACCAACGGAAGCGAGACTAAACCTCGGGCGCTCGAGAGGCGATCGAGTCCTACCTCGGGGGCGACGTCGGCCAGTTGTCCGTTTTCGTCGGCTTCGTACAGGCGCATCGGACCGGCGGCGTTCGCGACGAAAAACCCGTACCGACCGCGACCGATGCGATCGAGACCCACCGCAGCACAGGCGATCGTGGCGTTGAGGGCGTCTTGGTTTTCGGGACGAGAAAATAGATCGATCCATTTTCCGTCTTGAAACGATAACAATTGATGGCGGGCGTGGCGGTCTCCCTTGGGAGCGTGTCCGTTTAGGAGATAGAGTTCTTCTCGGCCGTCTCCGTCGAGGTCGGCGGCGATCGCACCGAGAGCGGCGTTGGCGACTTTAGCGATGGTGGTGTCGGCGATATCGATAAATTCCGTTCCGTTCCATTTCAGAACCAAATTTGGGCGTCCGAACCCCGCCACCACCACCTCGAACGCACCGTCTCCGTCAACGTCCGTTACTGTCATACCGTGGTGTCGCCGGACGGGATTGTCGCGCAGCAAGTGACTGTAATTCCTAAACATGGGCGCTTGACGGGTCGTGGTGGGGAGCTTTCTCAAATTTTAACGAATCTCTTAGGAAGAAACAGTCGCTCAAGCCCTTGCTATAGCGTCGATTGCTGCATCAGCGAACCCGTCGGTCGGCTTTAAGAGGAAGAGGGATCGCCGATGTTAAGTTCTCGTTTGGATTGTCTGAGCTGTTTCCACAAAGCTTTAATGGCATCGTACGCCTCTTGGGGTGAAATTTTGCCGCTCGTTTCTAAGTTACAAATGTAATTAACTCGCTGAGTGAATTCTTGTAGATTGGCGTTAAACACAACGTTTTCAGGCTTGAATTCGCCGTAATATCGCCCTCGGGGAAAAATAAAATTAGAGCGTTCGTCCATTATTGATTCCTCGATCGCACTATAATGACTTTGCAATTTTCATGTTTTAAATTCAATTTTTGAAATTGAGTATTTGAAATTTGCGGGATTCGATCGAGAGGGAACGAGAACGGGAGTTAGTAGGTTTACCGTCGTGACAACCTGTGAGTAACGTCGTTCGTACCCTATCCCCGCTCGAAACGTGACATCCTCTTTTAGTGTAACGAGTCTGGCTCGAACGATCGGGAAAATTCCAGAGGCGACCTTGGAAACTGAGGTGGGTAAAGTCGCCGAAACTCAACTTAGACAGGCGTTTAATTGATTCCAGATAGCGTTTAATTCATCGCCGACGGGATTCGGTCGTCCTTGACGCACCAGCAATTCTCCCCGTCGCAACGCTTCGACAACCGCTTGTTTGACAGACGTAGTGAACTACCACTCATCATCGCGAGGCGATTGATGAGTGGCTTCCAGCTTCACTGGGAATTGCCTCGGAAAGCGTCGAACGAATTCGACCTCCCTTTGGACTTACATTCCTTCCACTGGCAGAAGCCCCGGTTCCCGAGGCCCATATCCGCAAGCCTTCATTTTTAAGATTGATTGCCGCATTGATGTCGCGGTCGTGAATCTGCCCACATTGCGGACATTCAAACGATCGCACGTCGAGTCCCATCTTGGGGAGCGGCAACAGCGTTTCAGAGCAAAGGTGAGTGCTGGGGAAGAATCGATCGACTTCTAGATAGACCTTCCCTTCTCCCTCTGCCTTGTATTTGAGCAGGGTTGAAAACATACCCCAGCCCACATCGCTTATTGCCTTAGCGAGGCTGTGATTCCTGACCATGTTCTTCACGGCTAGATTTTCCACCACAATCACTTGGTTCTCATTGACTATCTTGCGGGATAGCTTGTGGAGAAAATCGGCTCGAGTGTTGGCAATTTTACTGTGAACTCGCGCCACGAGCCGCCTGGCTTTTTGGCGAGAGTTCGAGCCTTGTTGCTTCCTCGACAGTTTTCGCTGTTTGCGTTTGAGGTTACGCTCGTGCTTCTTGAGGTGACGGGGATTGTTGTATTTTTCACCGTCAGAAGTCACGGCAAAGTGTTTCAACCCTAAGTCGATGCCAATGGCTTTGCCATCGGCATTGGGTTCGGGTTTTTCCGAACCGTCGTCGATAAGGATTGAAGCGTGATACCGTCCATCAGGATTGCGACTGATAGTTACAGTTTTGATTTGCCCTTCAAACCAACGATGAACGCGACAGTACACCTCTCCGATTTTGGGAAGATGCAACCGATCTCCTTCGAGTCTGACGTTTTGCGGGTATTGAAGGGATTGCCGTTTGTGCTTACTTTTAAATCGTGGGTAACGAGCGCGTCCCTCAAAGAAGTTAACGAAGGCTCTCGAGAGGTTGAGTACCGAACTTTGCAGACATTGAGAATAAGTGTCTGAGAGCCACTCCAGTTCTCGCTTCCATTGCGGAAGCATCTTTTTGAGAGTTAACCCAGAGATGCCTTTCCCCGTTTGGCGGTAGGCTTCCGTCGTCAGTTGCAGAGAACGGTTCCACACAAAACGGCAGCAGCCAAAAGCTTTCGCCAGGGCAACTTCCTGCTCTCCCGTGGGATAAATTCTCAGCCTGACAACTTTCATTAGGTGAAACAAGCTTTGCACTAAGAGCAGCATAACAGATCGAACGGCTTGCCCGCAACCTTACCGCCGCGATTCATCTACGCTTCAATCGGAGATTAGAAACGTAGGATTCTCGCGGTTCAGGCTAAATGTGACACATCGTCCGTAGACTTATCGTCTACAAAATTACCAAAATTAGCTTCATGGATGAATCGAGACATCAGATCCTTCAAGCTTTTGGCAGCTTAGTCAAGCAGAAACGCATTCTTCGCCAGCTTTCTCAAGAAGAACTGGGCTTCCGGGCTAATTTAGATCGCACCTACATTTCCGGAGTCGAACGTGGTGTTAGAAATCCATCTCTTGTGGCTCTAGTTCAAATTGCGTCTGGACTGGAAATTACGGTTTCTGAACTTCTCGATTCTCTAGAAGCAGAGTCTCAAAATATTCAATAATCTCTTAAATGACTGGCAATTTAGTAGAAGAACTCAGAGCAACGTTTAAATCTAAGTCACTTCAACAACAAATATTTGATATCCTTTCCGATCGGAAATGGCACTGTCGAGTTTGCGAAGGTAAAAAAGTTAATACTGCCCAGTATGCTGGTGGTGGAGGAATACAAGGACTACAGAGAGGAACTAAAAAACGTCCTGGTTTAGTTATTAAATCAGAGATGCGACATTGTAAAATCTGTCAAGTAAAAACTCGTCACGATCGATGGACTGGGAGACTTCAACAATCTAATGCAGCAACCAATATTCCCAAAAAGCTTGCAAAAAAAATATTAAAATTTTACGATTATCGAGATGTAATTGAGCAAAGAAAGCGAGCTGAACATGAATTGGTTATCGATCATAAATTTCCTATGGAGCGATGGGGAGCGCCAGAAGATAATCTCAGCTCTGAAATGAGTGATGATGAAATTCAATCAAAATTTCAACTACTCAAAAAAGACAGTTCGGGCAACCACAATCTTCTGAAGTCTAGAAGCTGCGAACGGTGTATCAAAACAGAAAAACGAGGACAACCGTTTGGGATTGCGTTCTGGTATCAAGGGGGTGAAAATTGGGTATCTCCTCATCAAAGAGGTTCTGAAGCCGAAAAAGAATGTGTTGGTTGCGGTTGGTATGACTTTGAAGCTTGGAGAAAGGCTCTCAACACTCATCTCAACAGCGCTCGGGCATCTCGAGAAATTAATTCTGACTCAAACTCCAATGGCTGAAACCCTTGAAATCTAGTTGCCAATTTTCGATAGTAGGGGTGCATTTCACTATCTCACTTTTGCAATCGGAACCCTAACCATCCTCCTCTTGCTAAAGGGAGGTGCTGAGTGCTGAAGGCGGAGGGGTCGTTCTACAACATTGAGATGCACCTAATAGTAGAGCCTTTATCAATAAGCTTGAATTAGTCGAGGTGTCTGCTTTTAGATTCATTTATAGAGATTGAAAGTTTACGAAGATAGGGAAATAGAGACAACCCAATACACTCAGCGAGTCGAGGAGGAACAGCGTTGCCAATCTGCCACATTGCTTTTTTCATCGTTCCTTCAAATATAAAGTCGTCTGGAAAAGTTTGAAGTCTTGCCATTTCTCTAGCTGAAATGACTCGATTGAGATAAGGATGGATATGAGTTCCTCCGTGATTTTCCTTTACCGTCATGCTCGGTTTTCCTGAATACTGACGTTTAAAAGCATCAGCATAGGATTTATATAACGATCCGCCAGGAGGAACTTGGGCTATTCTTTCCATATATTGCGGTGAGTGTCGAGTCCATTCGTGATTAATCTCTGGAAGTGGATTGTATTCTGGTAAATCTGCAATTGCCGCTTCAATAGGAACGTATTCATTCGGTGTAAGTTGGGGCTGAGGAAACGGATTGGGAAACTCGAAGTGATTGGCGATAAATATGGCACGAGGACGAATCTGAGGAATTCCATATTCGGCAGATTCTAGAATTGCAACTGAAATCGTTGAATATCCAATGCTGTTAAATTTTTGGAAAATATCTTCTTTGACGAGACCTTTCTTCATCGTCAAAATTCCCGGTACATTTTCCATAACAACATACCAAGGTTGAAGTTCAGCTACAATTCGTATAAATTCCTGAAAGAGAAAATTTCGAGGGTCGTTCGGATCTCTTTTTCCAGCAACTGAAAATCCTTGGCAAGGCGGGCCGCCAACGACTACATGAATAGGAGGGGAACCAATCGCTTCGAGCCATGCTTTGGCCGACAGACTGTGTATATCTCCATTAAAATGGTGACAGTCGGGAAAGTTGCGCTGATGAGTAGCTGATGCGATCGGGCTGATTTCAGCACTCGCGATAGGCTTATAACCTGCCTGTTGCAAGCCTTGGGTCATTCCACCTGCACCACAGAACAGATCGATGAAATTATATTCAAAATTTCCTTTTTCGATCTGACTGATATCTATAAATAATTTATAGGGATCGTTATCATTTTTTTCGAGATCGCGCTTGATACGCTCGTAGCGTCCTAATTTTGGCTGCTTTTGTCTGGGCTTTTTTTCTTCGATCTCAAGTTGTGGGAAAAGGGAAAGCTGAATCGATTCCACGGGCTTTTGAAGACTAGATTAATGCGATCGTCAAGGTGACATATCGTCTACATTATATCAAAGGTTGACAGACTGAGGGGCCCGAGACTGCCTTTTCACAAGACGTTGTCTCTAGAAACCTATAGACAGCCAAAATAGAAAATGCCGAAACTCAACTTAGACAGGCGTTTAATTGATTCCAGATAGCGTTTAATTCATCGCCGACGGGATTCGGTCGTCCTTGACGCACCAGCAATTCTCCCCGTCGCAACGCTTCGACAACCGCTTGAGTCAGAGGAAGACGTCCGAGAACGACAATGTCGCGATCGCCACAAAAGGCTTCGATCTCTTCAGTCACCGTTAAATTGAGATCGAATTTGTTGATGATGACAAACGCCCGCACGCGGAACTGTTCGACCAATTGCACGACTCGTTTTAAGTCCGCCAACCCCGAAACGGTGGGTTCGGTGACGATTAACGCTGCGTCTGCACCTCGCACTGAGGCGATCGTCGGACAGCCAATTCCCGGCGAGCCGTCGACGATCGCCCACTCGCAACCGTACTCTTTCGCCACCTGCGCCGCGATACGCTTGATTTGTGTGACGAGTTTACCGGAGTTTTCCCCCCCAGCTTTCAATCTCCCGTGAACCATCAAGGCGCGATCGATTTCGGAAAAATAGAGGGTTCCGCTTTGTTGGGGAACCAGTTTCAACGCCCCCATAGGACATTTCACCACGCAGAGGTTACACCCTTCGCATTTGATGGGATCGATCGCCCCGTCTGCGGCGATGGCCTCGAACTCGCACAACACACGACACAAGCCGCAGTCAATGCAGCGATCGCTGTGGCGAACCACCACGTTTCCCCCGTAAAACGGTTTCTCTTCCAGAATTTTCGGGTTGAGGAGAATATGGAGGTTCGGGGCGTCTACGTCGCAATCGGCGAGAACGAACTGGTTGGCCAGGGCTGCGAGGTTGGCGGTCACGGTGGTTTTTCCCGTTCCACCTTTTCCACTGATAACGACGACTTCTTTCATGAGAACTTAACCGGGTGAGGCGATCGAATGCGATCGAACAGGTCTCGAAAACGCAGTTTCCAACTCGGATATCTTTCGACGAAGGGAATCCCGCGAGAGTAAAGTTCGGCAAAAGCGCGATCGAACGGAATCTTCAGTAAAATGGGAAGACCCCGCGCTCGAGCGTAGGCTTCGAGCGGTCGATCGGCCGCCCCTTCAGAGCGGTTGATAACGAGTCCCCAAGGCTTGTCGAACGGGGCGATCGCCTCGACGGTCATCTGTAAATCGTGCAAGCCAAACGGTGTCGGTTCGGCGACAAACAGACAAAAATCGCTGCTGGCGGCCACTTCCACCGCCGCACACGCAGTTCCTGGGGGAGCGTCGAGAACGGCAATTTTGCGTTCGTCGATATGCTGTATTAACGCCCGGATCGTAGGAACGGCGGATTCTTCCCCGACGTACAGCTCCCCTTGCCAAAATTCGATCCCCGAAACGTCGGTGTCCCACTGCAATACACCCACATCGCGATCGACTTCGGAAATCGCGTTCGCCGTACAAACCTGTTTGCACCCCCCGCAACTGTGACAGGCTTCGGGGTAAACGACGATACGGTTGCCCAACTTCGCGAGGGCGTTAAACTGGCAAAATCGAACGCAGGTTTGACACAACGCACATTTTTCGGCATTCACGACGGGAACCCGACGGCGAACGGGTTCGCTGCGATCGCCGAAATTCGGACGGACGAACAGACGCGCGTTCGGCTCTTCTACGTCCGCGTCGAACAGTTGCACCGTTCCTACGCTAGATAAAGAAAGAGCGAAATTCGTGGCGACAGTGGTTTTACCGGCTCCCCCTTTACCACTGAGTACGGCAATTTTCATCACCCCATAACCTCATCGAAAATTTTGGGTTTGAAACCCCGCCCCCTTCGACTTGGCTCAGGGCAAGCCTTCGACTTAGCTCACTTCGACAAGCTCACTTCGACAAGCTCACTTCGACAAGCTCAGTGCAAGCAGTGCAAGCAGTGCGAGCAGGGCAAGCCTTCTAGGGCGGCTTTACAGTACAATGGACGTGAATGGTTAAACTGGCTAACGAAACCCAAGTTAGTAAGTTTGCCTAAAACTCCAATTGAATTGGAATTTTGGCGGTGGGACACACCGTTACAGCCTGTGAAGCGAGTGTAAGACTTGAAGGATCTCGATCCGGAGAGCAACTGCGAAAAACTCGAGAGAGAAGGAAGCAGGAACCCAAATCGCGAGGTTTGGGAATCACCGTCCTTCCAGGGCGGTGAGGATGTCAACAATGCTGATGTCCGCAACCTTCAGGGGAAAATTCGCTCAGTTGTCCGGCTTGAAAGGCTGCGATCGCGCTTTCGAGTGTATCTCCCGTAAATTCAAACGCCGTGATTCCAGCATCTTTCAAGGCTCGAACGGCTTTGGGTCCCAAACGCGGAACGACGACCGCCTCGACGCCTGCATCGGCCACGGCTTGCACGGCTTTGATTCCGGCTCCGCTACCGTCTTGTCGAGCTGGATTCTCAATAAATTCAATGCCTCTATCGTCGAGTTCCACGATGGCAAAATAGTCCGACCGTCCGAAGCTCTCCCCCAGTGCGGCATTCTCTCCTTCGTGACTGGCGACGGGAACGGCGATTTTCATGGCTACCTATACCTTTTATTCGTTATTCTGTTTTATTACTATAAAGTTATTTAAAATAAATGTCAATAAAATAAGGCGCGATGGGTTCACGCGATCGCACCCGGTCGACCTCCTCACCGCCCTGGAGGGACGGGGTTTTAGACCCAAGTTTTTCGATAAAGTCTCACAAAACCAGCGACAGGCGAGGGTCGAATTCTCTCGTCACCTCGATGCCGGTCGCAAAATGCCGAACACCGACGTATAACCGTGGAGGAAGGTATTACCACCGACGGGGCCGATTTCACCGTTGCAGAAAAAACCGCTGAGGGGAACGCCATCGAGATAGCGGTGGAACAGGCGAGAATCGAAGTTAGCTTCGCCGTAGAGTCCCTCGCCTCGTCCGAGACAGGAAAACATCAACGCACCGAAAGGACGAGCGGTCGAACCCGCGTCGCGACAATACTTCTCAAGCAAAGCTTCTAAATCTTCAGCGGAGGTTTTAGCGTCCCGAAGGTGAAACTGCACCCGCTGACCCGGACGCACGCGATCGCCGATCGCGACAGCCCCCGCTTGGGGATCGACACCGATGAGATTGCGAATCAGAAAATCTCCCGGTTCGAGGGTTTGTTTGAATTCATCGCTGACGACGCCGATAAACAGCGAATTTTGGGCCAGTTCGCGATCGGCTTCGCTCAGTTCGACGATCGAATCCCGTAAAACCTCCAGCGGCGGACGTGCCGATTCCGTTGCGCCGAGTTCGTCGAGCGCTAAAATGATGTTTCGTTCCCCCTCGGCGATGCGGTAGGGTTTCCCGATGGGACGACATCCCTGAGCGACAATGCTATCGAGAGTAATATTGCCAGAGAGAGCGACGCCAACCGCCCCTTCTCGAACGGCGCGATCGTTAAAGAACAAGTTCGCCCCTCGAATACCGGGACTGCTCGAGAGTCCTCCGACTTTCGAGGCAGTTGGATAAGCGTAGTCGAGTCCTTGCAGTAAATCGTTAATTCGCGACATGAACGGATCGGCTAACACGATAAACAGTGGGTCGGACTCGGGGGAAACCCCAACGGCTTCGATCCAACGTTCGGGGGGACTGTCGAGATCGGGGAGTTCGTCAGATGGAAGAAAAAAGCTCCGAACTTCGACGTCGGGCAAGCTCACGAGCGTCAAACTTAAGGCAATGCCCCCTTCAATTTCGACAGTACTGGCATCGGTTGGCGTACTCCCGACGATACCGCCCCCCCCACATCCGATCAGCGTAGGAACGTCTAAGCGTTCGCGCAGCAAGGGCATCAAACGGGGATATTCGCTGGCAAAGGCCGAGGAAATAAATACCAATCCTAAATCCGGCGGTTCGGATAACGCCTGTTGTGCGGCGTCTGCGGCCTCTTGCACTGCGGCTTCGAGCGAGGGGCGCGTCGATAAAGCGTTAACCCACTCCATAGGCTAGTCCTTGCAATCGCTAGTGGTTGTTCGAGTTGGTCGAAGAAACCTCGATCGCCATCGACCGTCAGTCCCTCTTCGATCGGCCCGTCGGCGGTGTCAAATCTTAAAAATATAGATCGGGATACGCCACGGGAGAGTGATGTCCAGTAAGAGTAATGGTATAGAACCGTTCGTTCTCTAGCAACGATGTACGGGTACGGGTAGGCGAACCGCCTGCTAGGAAAAGATTCCCTATACTGAATAGGGTGAACAGATCGACGAAGAGTAGATCCAATAGGAGACTATGAACGACATTCAAAAACAGATCGAACAAGAACGCGAGGCGGCTCGGGCTGTCTGCGATACCAGTGGTGCTACGTCTCAAGATTGTGCGGCAGCCTGGGATGCTGTCGAAGAATTGCAAGCCGAAGCAGCTCACCAAAAGCAAAAGCCGCAAAAAACCTCGTTTGATACCTACTGCGAGGACAACCCCGATGCTGCTGAATGCCGGGTTTACGACGATTAATCCGCTTTGACAATCGAGTATTGCGGGCGAAGCGGCGAGGAGTTCCCTCGCCGCTTGTTGTTGGCATCTGCTATCGTAGGGATGTCTAAATTTTTGTACGCTATTTAAACTTCGGCATTTAAACCGCTCTCTTCAAGAGTCTGTATTCAAAATCTGGCTTCGGTTCTCGTTCGCCCACCCTCTTTTGTTCGACTATGGAGATCGACGCTCACAAACCGCTTGGAGTCCGTTGGAACGCAATTTACGGAGTCGGCCTCGCTGTCACCACGGCGATTTCTGTGTTGGCAGCGGTGGCAGCCGATCGCTCTGAGGAAACGACGACGTTTCGACCGGCTTGTACTCGTATTATCGATGCTGAGACGACTTTAACCTTAGATCGCTTGCAAGCGCTACACGGGAGCGAAGACCCCGATGCGACGACCGTTCGGCAACAGTTGGGGTCTCCTTATTGCCTGTTACCGAAAGTCGCCCTGCGCGACGGCGTTCTGACCGAGCGAGAGTTGTACCGCACGACTGAGGGGGCTTTCGCGGTGGTGGCTTACGAGGGCGATCGCTATATCGGATACAGTCTCGAAGCTTCGGATCGACCGGGCGTCCGCTGGATGCCCGATCCGCCAACGTTCGAGACGCCTATCGTCTCTGAGGTGACTGTCGCCTCCGATGTTTCGATCGCTGCTGGCGACGAAATTGCCGAACGCCGCGTGGTCGCGGCTTTTGGAGAACTTTCGTTACGCACGAGCGGGAAAGTGTTTGCGCCCTTTGACGGGTGGGCGAACGGTCAGCTCGTGTTTGTCACCGACGGAACGCTGCGATCGATGCCATCGGACTGTACTGTGTTTTCTAGTCCCCAAATTCCGAATTACCTCCTCAGACTTTGCGGTTTGGGTCGCCGTCATCTCGGATATCGACGCCTCGGCGAAGCTTTGGGACGAGCTGACGGGTATCTCCACGTGACGCTGCTGACCTATCGTACAGAGGAATCTGGCGATCTCTGGGTGTACGTTCCGCCAGCGGCCTCTCTCGTGCAACACCTCTTCGATCCTTACCCGTCCCACGCGACTCGTCGTCCTTGAGATGGCATTCCTTTGAGGAAAAAATCGGGGTACATCTCAAAAATGTAAATTCATCGAATTGGGCGCACTCAATTTCCAGATCCCCGGCATCTCCAAGATGCCGGGGATCTTATACCGGAAGTGCTAATCGGGAATTTTGCCACCCAAAACTGATGTTTTTGCAAAAGTGAGATGCACCCAAAAATCGCGTCGGGCGATCGCTCGATTTAAGTAATATTCGGCTGCGATCGCCGACAATACAGCATTTTACAGTTTAATGCGGAATTCGTTGCCGATAAGCTGGGTTTCAAGAAGTCTTCACCACATTCCCCCTTCGCCCCCCTTTGAAAGGGGGGTTGGGGGGGGTAGGGTTTGGCAAAACCGCTATTTGAGATTTGGATTCCGTATAAAAACGCTGTTTTTCGACTATTGTGCCGACTTTTTCTCGCTTTCTGCCTCAAACTTGACCGATTTGACAACCTTGTCGCTCTGTTTAACACAGACGACCGGACACCTCGAAAAATTGAGTCTGGCTGAAACTCCAATGGCTGAAACCTTTGAAATCTCGTTCGACATTCTCGATAGTAGAGCCTATAGCAACCCTAAATCAGTTGTGTAACAAAATTGAGACAAAAAGGGAATCGGGAACGGGGAACGGGGAACGGGGAATCAGATTTTTTCTGGTGTTTTAATGTTTGACGACTCATTTGGGACTGCTATATTTCTTCAATAAGCTCGAATTAATTGAGATGCCAGACTGATACAGTAAAACTTATCGCTTTGTTTACATTTAAAAATAAACAACAAACGCTTTACTTAAAGGAATGGAAATATTAAAAAAAAATAAAATTGCAAACCTTATTTTACAATACTTGAAGAGCAATGAATCCAAGAATTAATGACAATTAACATTTTATTATCGATCGGGATTATTTTAGCGGTACTTAAACAAATTTCAAGCCCAAACCAAGCCAAAACGCGCTTTGTGAGCGGCAAACAGGTCTCGATTCTCGTTCAGCCATGCCACAAAACGAAAAGACATGGCTGTCCGAAAAGCCTCTAAAGCATCTACAAAAGTTTCCAAAGGTTGGTTCGCCCACTTCCTTCGTAAACCGCCCGTCAACTTATGCCAAAGGATAAAAGTGTAGGCACAAAATACCAAAATTAAATGCCGCTGTAAACTCTTCAAACCTCTCGCCTGGCATTCCCTCCAACCCAACCATCCTTTGGCTTCCCGATAGAAGACTTCTACCCAGTTTCGCCCTGAGTAAGTGTTCACGACCCATTCGGCAGTCACTTTTTCGGAGTCTTCATTCGTGATAAAATAATCAATTTCTGTCGCGTCCGCATAAGAACTTGCATTCATGACGATAGCAAAGGTTCTTTCTCCTTGTAGACGTGACAGCTCTGCCGTACCCGTCGCCACCCACAGGGTTTTGGGCTTGTTTAAATTTAGAGAAACTGACGTAAAGTCCTCTTCTGGTAAGCTTTTGGCATATTCATCAAGGCGAATCTTTTGCCAATTTTCTCCCGATTGATTCAGCCAGATTTTCCGATTTTTGGCGACGGCTCCTAGATACTTCAGTCGGCGAGATTCGAGTCCCTTTAAAAAATTTGTGTTGTTACCATAGCCGGCATCCATGAGGACGATTCCCGGTCGATACCCTCTCTTTAAACTCCGGTCAATTAATTCTAAGGCGATTTCGGGTTTCTTTTTGAAAGAGGGATCTTTCTTGCCTGAGGGTAAGGAACTGGCTGGCTGATAGATTTCTACATCCAGAGGTCAAATTTTTTTTTGCCATCATAGAGATGGGTCGTTACCGCCACGATTCCGTTGTCGAGCTTGCCGATTTCTCCGATGTACTGTCTTCCCACACCTGCGGTGAAGTTGCCGCTTTTTCGATGTCCTGTATCATCGAGCAGCAAGGCAAATCCCCGACCCACTCGGGTTTGATGGCAGGAGTCCACCACCTTTAAACGACGTTCGTTAATACGCTTCTCCTCCCAAGGGGATTCCGTTATAAAATGATGTAAGCGGTTGTAAACCACTCCCACCGAGTCGTTTGCCATCTGAGTTATGTTTTTTCGCTGGCTTTCCCCGAGTAATCCTCCCAAATAGTGTCTAAACCCCTTTTTTGTGCTTGGGTTTTGAAGTCGGGGTCGAAACGCTTGCACCACTTCTCAAAGCAGGGTGGCATAGCGGCTGGGGTGGTCTCTCTCATGGGGACACTCTCCACCTTAAATCCTTGTCAGTCAAGGGTTTTGCTTTTATTTTACCTTTTTTACCGTTTAAGTCCCGTTAGTGCAAAATTTCACAAAAAATCAAAAGTGTAACAAGTTTTTACAAGTCTTCCTTCAGTGCAAATAAACCGTAAAACCCTTGGAAAATGACAGTTCTGGAAGATCGTAAAAAAACATTAAAAAGAGAACAATATAAAAAATAAAGTCGATAAGATAAGAAATTGAAAGCAAGTAGAGCGGGATGAAAAAATATGGTTATCAGCGCTCCCAGTATTCAATCTGGCGTTCCTAAAAGCGAAAGCTTTGTCCTGTGGTTTGAAGAAGTCGGAATCGCCGACGTTCCTCTAGTTGGAGGAAAAAACGCCTCTCTCGGTGAAATGATCCAGCAGTTGGCGTCAAAGGGCGTCAGCGTGCCGACGGGATTTGCCACCACAGCCTACGCCTATCGCTACTTCGTTGAAAAAGCCGGACTCGAAACCAAACTTCGCAAGCTGTTTTCCGATCTCGACGTGGAAGATATGCAAAACTTGCGAGATCGCGGCAAACAAGCCCGAGCTTTAGTTCTCAACACCCCGTTTCCGAAAGAACTCGAAGTGGCGATCGCGACCGCCTACTTCAAGCTTTGCGAACGCTACGGCGCAGATACGGAATTTTGCGAACGGTTCGATCCCGAATACCGTCAAGCCTGCAAAGAATACAGCTACGACACCGACGTTGCCGTGCGATCGAGCGCCACGGCTGAAGACTTACCCGACGCGAGTTTTGCCGGACAACAAGAAACCTATCTCAACGTCCACGGTGCTAAATCGGTTCTCGAAGCCTGCCACCGTTGTTTCGCATCGATCTTCACCGATCGCGCCATTTCCTACCGCACCATTAAAGGCTTCGATCACTTCGACGTTGCCTTGTCCGTAGGCGTCCAAAAAATGGTACGTTCCGACCTGGCCGCCTCGGGCGTCATGTTCTCCATCGACACCGAAACCGGCTTCAAAAACGCCGCGTTGATCACCTCCGCTTATGGCTTAGGTGAAAACGTGGTGCAAGGTGCCGTCAACCCCGACGAATACTTCGTCTTCAAACCCACCTTGCAACAAGGCTTCCGTCCGATTCTCGAAAAACGCCTCGGTTCCAAAGAACTGAAAATGGTCTACGACATCGGCGGCGGCAAACTGACGAAAAACGTCCCCGTTGCCGAACCCGATCGCCAAAAATTCGCTATCACCGACGATGAAGTGCTGACCCTGGCGAAATGGGCTTGCATTATCGAAGACCACTACAGCGAAGTGCGGGGAAGTTACACCCCGATGGATATCGAGTGGGCGAAAGACGGACAAACTGGCGAACTGTTTATCGTTCAAGCCCGTCCCGAAACCGTCCAATCCCAGAAAGCCGGAAACGTCCTCAAACACTACAAACTGCAAGGCACCAGTAACGTTATCGTGTCCGGTCGCGCCGTTGGCGAAGCCATCGGACAAGGCAAAGCCCGCGTCATCCTCGACGTTCACAAAATCGACCAGTTCCAAGCCGGTGAAGTTCTCGTCACCAACAAGACCGACCCGGATTGGGAACCGATCATGAAAAAAGCCAGCGCGATCGTCACCAACGCGGGCGGACGCACCTGTCACGCCGCCATTATCGCGCGGGAAATGGGCATTCCGGCGATCGTCGGTTGCGGCAAAGCCACCGGAACCCTGACCACCGGACAAGATGTCACCGTCTCTTGCTGCGAAGGGGAAGAAGGAAAAGTCTACTCCGGCTTAGTTCCCTTTGAAATCGAAGAAACCGTTCTCGACAACCTGCCTACTACCAAGACGAAAATCTTGATGAACGTGGGCAACCCGGAAGAAGCTTTCGGTCTGTCTTCGATTCCCTGCGACGGCGTGGGTTTGGCGCGGTTCGAGTTCATTATCGCCAACCACATCAAAGCTCACCCCCTGGCATTACTCCACTTCGACGAACTCGAAGACGAAAGCGTCAAACGGGAAATCGCCGAACTGACTGCTGAGTACGAGAACAAACCCGATTTCTTCGTCGATAAACTCGCCCACGGCATCGGCACCATCGCCGCCGCGTTCTATCCGAACCCGGTAGTCGTGCGGATGTCCGACTTCAAGAGCAACGAGTACGCCAACCTCCTCGGCGGCAAACAGTTCGAGCCGAAGGAAGAAAACCCGATGATCGGGTGGCGCGGTGCGTCTCGTTACTACGATCCTAAATACGCCGCTGCCTACGGTTTGGAATGCAAAGCCTTGAAACGGGTTCGCGACGACATGGGACTGACGAACGTGATTCCCATGATTCCTTTCTGCCGCACTCCCGAGGAAGGGCGTAAAGTGCTGGCGGAAATGGAAAAATACGGTCTCAAACGGGGCGAAAACGACTTGCAAGTGTACGTGATGTGCGAGATTCCCAGTAATGTGATTCTCGCCGACCAGTACAGTGAAGTCTTCGACGGATTTTCCATCGGATCGAACGACTTGACGCAGTTGACCCTCGGATTAGACCGCGACTCGGCGCTGGTGGCGCACATCTTCGACGAACGCAACGAAGGTGTCAAACAAATGGTGCGGATGGTCATCGAACGGGCGAAAGCCAACGGTCGCAAGATCGGAATTTGCGGTCAAGCCCCGAGCGACTATCCCGAATTCGCCCGTTTCTTGGTGGAATTGGGTATCGATTCGATCAGTTTGAACCCCGATTCGGTTCTCAAGACCCTGCTCGATATTGCCGAGTTTGAGTCGAAGCATTGACATCCTCTCCCAGCAACCCTAATGGGTATGCTGGGAGATTCCTTGGGTCGCCCCAAAGATTTCCTGCTTCACAGCCCGCCAGCTAGACTGAGTGACCTCAGCCCCCGCCGCTTTGACTCCACAGGCATTTTCAATTCCCCGTTGCCCACGGGTACAAATGACTTGTGCTGCGGCAACATCCCTAGGTTTAGTTGACCCACATTCCGGGCATTGATGGACTCGCACGCTGAGAGCTTTGCGAACTTGGGTGCCACAATCTGGGCATTCCTGGGACGTGCCACGGGCATCGACTTTCTCGTAATACACATCGCGCTTCCAGCACACCCAGGGAAGGATCTGATTCACAAATTGTCCCAGCCCAGCATCTAGGGTGTGCTTGCCCAACATCCCTTTGGCCATGATACGGAAGTCGAGATCTTCGACAAAAATCATCCCTGCACCATCACAGAGGTGATGAGCCAGCTTGAAATGCCAGTCTTTTCGCGTATCGGCAATTCGTTGATGGACTCTGGCAATTTTCTTCTGAAGCTTTAGCCAGTTAGCAGAACCCTTTTGCTTATTCTTCAATCTGCGTTGTAGTGATTTCAACTTACGGTGCAGCTTCTCGAAAAAGCGAGGACGCTTGACCTGCTCTCCGTCAGAACTTGACAGGAAATACTCTAGGCCAACATCAATCCCTACCGGATGTCCGTGAGGCATCACATCGGGAACTTCGACATCAGCCTGAAAGCTCAACAGGACAAAATAACCCGATGCCTTGCGAACGATACGAGCCTGCTTGACCTGAAAAATCTCCGGGATGCGGCGTGACCAGCGAACTTCGAGCCAACCCAGTTGGGGAAGCTTAATCCCCCCAACCCCCCTTACTAAGGGGGGCGAAGGGGGGATGCAGTTTTTGAGCATCTGGGGAAAAACGAACGACCGCATTCGATTCGGCTTCTTGAACCGAGGCAATCCCGAACGCTTTAATCGCCACGATTCCCAAGCACCATCTAGCTTCCTCAAAACCTGCTGCAAAACCTGAGCGTTGACGGTCTTTAATGCCGGGTATTCAGCCTTAGCTGCCGTCAACCGTTTGGCTTGGACATGGTAACTGGGGAATGGTTCGTCCGCAAGCAGAATATATTCCTGCACGATAGAACACGCATTCACGGGAGACTTGCGAGACTTTAGCCAGTCTTTGCGTTCCCGCAGCGCAAAGTTCCAGACATGGCGGCACACATCAAGAATGTGCTCGATCTCTGAAACTTATACAGAATCTACTCT
>NZ_KB235958.1:3582155-3625460 GCF_000332355.1 Baaleninema simplex PCC 7105 | reverse complement strand
TGGTTATTGAGGTAGATGGCGCACAACATTTTACGCCGGGAGCATCTATTTTAAGTAATGAGTAAAAATACTTAAGCCAACTCGCGATTGAGATAAGCACAGCGTAAACGCAACATGGGATTGACATTCTCTCGATTCCACTGCGCTCCGGAAATCTTCATTCTCAAACCAATGCGTTTAATAGTCGATTCAACTTCCCCCGAACCAATGACCTGGCCGTTTTCCTGGCGTTGGGCATAATTCGGTAAGCGATGAGAATGGCGCTCTATATAGTTGAGGAAGTTGACCACTTCTGGAGTACGCCACTGGCCGAACTCGGCCCCCGCGGCTTCGACCTCACCCTGCCACAAATGCTCTCGTACCGCTTCTAAACGTTGGTTTGAACCCCCAACCCGATGCAGATTTTCTATCAAGTGATACCAGTCGAGGATTTCCTGGCGTTGGGATTCCTTGAGGCAATCACGAGCCAAATTCCAGACACCGGGATGACCGTCGGCCACGACACTCACCGACTCAGCCCTTGGCTGTTGGCGTACCCAGTCGGCCAATTGAGCGTTGTCTTGAAAGACGGCGGCACAAACCTGTCCGTGTAGAGCAATGGCTTTGTAGTCGCGCCAGAGACTTTCTTGTCCTTTAGGGGTGCGTAGTCGCACCTTGCCACCATCAACACTCATTTCCCTCACCGAGTCTTGGCTTTGGCTCAATGACAGTGCGTTTTGGCGGGCTTGGCGATGCTGAGTGCCGTGAGAAACCTTGACCCCAGTCAGGACTTCGATATCGACTTCAGCGTTAGCGAAGGATTCGTTGGCACAAAGGAGCAACGAACAACGTTCTAGATGAGGACTCACTCGTGTGCGGGGCTTAACCTTTAAGCGTTTGGCTTGATTACTGGTTAGGGAGACTTCTCCAATACAGCTGCGAATTTTTCGTTCTCGTCCGCTACGAGTCTGGCTGCTTTGGGCAAAAAAATAGGGCCAGTTCCGGGCCAAGGGTTTCGAGCCAGTGGTCGCGCAGGCTCAGCTCGATGCTCTCGAAGTCTTGGACTTTCTCTTTAGGGGTATTTTGGTACAGGATATCGGCGATCGTCTCGGCAGCTTGTTTGAGTTTTTGACGTTCTTCTGGGGTCATTGACGACTGGGGAATGCTTTCCTCTCTATTCTCGAACCTCTGTCAATGCGTATTTCTACTCATTGCCTTAACTAGATGCTCCCCTTCTAATCTCATCCTCCATCCTTATCTAAAAAGATTTTCAGTCTCTCATCACTCCAGATTTAGCAATTTCGGCCGGATCGGGAAGTTTTAAGGTGGCGTATTCTTGATACAGAATATCGAAGAAGTTTTTTATTTTATTTTCAAAGGGTTCTCGCCCGAATTTACGACTACGATCGCGTGCGTTTTGACTTAGAGTTTCTAATAACTCCGGCTGGTGTATCAGTTGACGAGTCCGCGCGCAGAGTTGCTCGATCGAATCGATTAAAAACCCCGATTTTCCCGATTCGATAATTTCTCGCTGTCCGCCACCGTTAAACACCACGGGAACGCAATAATTTTGCATGGCTTCTACTGTCGCCATTCCGAAATGCTCGAATCTTTCGGGATCGAATTCGTGCAAACCGCTTAAATGCCAAAATATTTTCGCTTTAGCATAGAGCGATTTGAGTTCGTCCAGTTCGGCGTTGACGTGCAGTTCTACGATGCCTGAAACGGTTTCGAGCTGTTTTTCAACCTGTTGAAGATAGCCGTTTTTGGGGCGACTTCCACCGACTAGGATGAGTTTCCAGGTTTGGTGAATTTCGGGATTTTCTCGACAAATGCGATCGAAGGCTTCAATGAGTTCGAGTTGTTTCTTGGTTCCGCCTTCTTCAAAGCGTCCGACTGCTAAAATAATATTCTCTTTTTCTCGTTTTTCTCCCTCCATTTCTACAGGCGGATAAATTAAAATACTGGGATTGAGACGCCAGCGTTTTTGAAGCCATTTTGTGGTATAATTACTATTTACAACGATAAACGTATAGCGATCGACTGCGAAATATGCCGTGCGATAACTGTCGGGGAAGTGACAGAAAAAGACAGAAATCGGCGAGAGCGGCGTAACTTTGGTAAGTTGGTTGGCGTTGAGAAAAATGTCGTAATGTTGGCTTTCTTTGGCGATCGCATCGAAGGGATTTTTTCGATCTGCCGTCACCCAAGTTGCATCGATGTGACGAGCGCCTCGCTTTTCAAAAAACGGTAACGGGATAATTTTGACGGAACATTGAGATAAATTTAACCCGTACCAGGATTCGAGTTGTGCGATCGCCACCGGACGGTTGCCGATAAACGTAATGTCAAATCGATCTTGTAAAATCGAGGCGAGAGTGGCTAAATATCGCTGTCCGCCGCCGATGAAATGCAAGGCCGGATCGTAAATCGCGATCGAAGGTTTGCGATAGCCGAGAATCACCTCGACTCGCGCTAAAAGCTTATCGATATCCCGCGCGCCGTAAACTGGCGATAACCGCTGACACAGTTGGGGAAGAACGGCGTTAACAGTTTTTTCAGGATGGGATTCGATCAGTTTTTTAAACGTCACTAGCAGCGTATCGTAGAGTAAACTGTAGTGTTTTTCGATCCAAAATACCGAAGTCTGAACGCCGTGAAGGAGTTCTTGAGGTTCGTGTTTGGCGAGGTATAAAAAGCGATTGCGGTTGCAGAAATAGGCGGTTAAGCCAGTTCCAGCACTCGACCCTCCCACCTCGTGTTCGACGAGGGCGTAAGGGACGTAATGCAGCGGCCACCCCTCTTCGTAACAGCGTTTCGAGTATTCTACATCCTCGAAATACATGACGAACTCTTCGTCTACGGGGCCCACGTGGTCTAAACATTCACGACGAAACAGCGTCGCCGCCCAGCACAACCCCTCGACTTCCATCGGTTTGTCGAACTGTCCCTCGTCCGGTTCTCCGAATCCGATATCTTCCCAGTAGAAATCGGGAAGTCGTCGATGACCGACGCTGTTGATGCGTCCGTCGGGAAAGCGGATTTTCCCCGCCGCTGCACCTACGCGAAAGTGGTCTTCCAGGTATTCGACGAGGTGACGCAACCAGTCCGGGTGAATTCGGGCGTCGTTGTTGAGAAACGCCACGTATTCTCCTTGAGAGAGTTCGACGCCTAAGTTGAGGGCGGCTGCGAAATTGTTGCTGCTGTTGACGAGGGTGCGGACTTGGGGAAAGGTACGGTTGATATACTCGATCGACCCGTCTTTCGACCCGTTATCAACGGCGATAATTTCAATGCGATCGCTCGGGTAGTTTGAGGCTTGCACCGCCTCGAAACAGCCTCGGAGATGGCGCAAGCCGTTGTAATTGACGACGACAAACGAACAAAACGGGAGAGCATTCGTCATGGTGTGGTTTGCTGGCGTTCGCGGATCAACCGTTCGATCGCGCGTTTGTGCTGATGTTGGGTGGCTTGAATGCGATCGATCTGCTGTTGCAAGTTGTCGATCGCGGCGTCGTAATCCTTTTCGTCTGGGGATTCGAGACTGTCGAGTCGTTGAGAGAGGCGATCGATCTCTCGACGACATTCAGCAACGCGATCGAGCAACACCTCTGCAACTCGCGCGTTCGCACCGTTGTACGCCACCTGACGCATCAAAATCGGTTTGAGAACCTTACGACCGATTTTCCGCACCTTTCCCAACACGCGCCCCAAGCGATTCAACGGGGCGAGGGGAACGTTGTAAATATCCGCCCCGCGCTGCATCAATCGCAAATCTTCCTCTTCACCGTCTCGCAGCGTCTCCACCGACTCCCCCATCGGTGCGGGGGCGTCCTCGATTCCGATTTCCGCCGAGAGGCTTTGACGCACTTGGCGCAGAATTTTCGCGTTATCCACAGTTCCGTAATCCCCGTTTCAACTTACCGATTAAGCTAACTCGATCTGACAGTCATCGCCGACCATAAACCGCAAGGCTTTCGGACGAGGACGGGCGGCGCCGAGGTGGGCGCGACGACCGATCAAGCTATCGACGATGCGTTGGTGAATACCTTCGATTTTCGCCTCTTGCAAGATTACACTGTGTTCGAGATCCACGTCGATCAAGCGCACGTTGTCGGCGATGCTGCTGTAGGGGCCGATAAAGCAGTTTTCCAGGTGACAGTTTTCGCCAATGACCACAGGGCCGCGAATTGAGGAGTTTTTAACGGTGGTTCCCCGCCCGATTTTCACCCGTCCGATCGCTTGGCTGCTTTCGTCGAGTGCGCCGTAAATCTCGGTTCGGACGTCGCTATCGAGGATAATTTGGTTGGCGCTGAGGAGGTCGTCTTTTTTCCCGGTATCTAACCACCATCCGTCGAGAATGCGAGATTCGACGGGTTGCGCGCGATCGATCAGGTTTTGAATGGCGTCGGTAATTTCTAACTCGCCTCGGGCTGACGGTTGAATTTGTGCGATCGCCTCGTGAACGTTGGGGGAAAAGTAATAAATTCCCACCAGTGCTAAGTTCGACGGCGGAACTTGCGGTTTTTCCACCAGTTGCAACACGCGCCCGGACTCGTCTACTTTCGCCACACCGAAAGCGGTGGGGTTCTCGACGGGGCGCAGCAGAATCAAGGCGTCGAGGTGATGGGTTTTGAAGTCGTGGAGAAACGGCGTCAAGTCGTTTTGAATGAGGTTATCGCCCAAATACATAATGAAGGGGGAATCGCCGAGGAACGGTTGCGCGATTTTTACCGCATGGGCGAGTCCGGCGGGTTCTTCTTGCAGAATGTAGGTGATGCTCGCGCCGAAGCGATCGCCGTTTCCCGTCAGGTTTTTGACTTCTTCTCCAGTTTCGGGGCTGATAACAATACCGATATCGGTGATTCCAGCGGCGACGATTCCTTCAATTCCGTACCAGAGAATCGGTTTGTTGGCGACGGGAACCAGTTGTTTCGCCCCTGTATAGGTTAGCGGGCGAAGTCGGGTTCCTTTTCCACCGGAGAGAATCAGTGCTTTCATCGTGAGGAAATTGAGTAAAACGACGGGTTAGCGGTGCGATCGCGTTCACATTATAGGCTTAGGCGATCGCGTGGCGATCGCGCCACCTGGGAAGTGGGACGATTTCGTACCGGGAAAAGTTCGTCGTGGGGGCGATCTGCCGACTCATACTTTTGCCACCCTGTCAACTGTGGCGAAGATAATATAGAAGCAGTGCGACAGGAGCGAAGAGCCAATGCAAACTCGGGAAATCGTTTTACCGCTGGAGAACGGCGATCGCTTGACGCGGGAAGAATTCGAGCGACGCTACGATGCCATGCCGAATCTCAAAAAAGCAGAATTGATTGAAGGAGTCGTGTATATGGGTTCTCCAGTACGGCTGAATCACGGCCAACCTCACGCTCATATTATGGGATGGCTGTTCGAGTATGCCAGCGAAACACCTGGCGTTTGCGTGGCAGATAATACAACAGTACGCCTCGATCGCGAAAACGAACCGCAACCGGATGCGTTGTTGAGACTTGAAAGAAACGGGCGATCGACGGTAAGTCCAGATAATTATATTGAAGGCGCGCCGGAACTCATTGTTGAAATTGCCAGTAGTAGCGCCTCTTACGATTTACGAGAAAAGTTACGAGTTTATCGTCGCAACGAAGTACAGGAATATTTAATTTGGCAAGTGTTCGATCGCCAGTTTGATTGGTTTCAATGGCAAGCGGGGGAATACGTGACGTTAGAACCGGACGAAGACGGGATTCTTCAAAGTCGAGTATTTCCCGGTTTGTGGTTGTCGGTAGACGCTCTTTTGGCGGGGGATCTTCGAGAAATTCGGCGAGTTTTGGAGTTGGGTTTGGAGACGGAAGAACACGTGAATTTCGCTCGAGAATTAGAACCAAACTCTGCAAGAAATTGCTGATTTTTTTACAGATTAAGAATTTTCGATATCACTGTATAAAAAGAAGGCTCAAATCGCTAGGACTTACGCAGTTCAACCGAAATTACAGTGAACTACCACTCATCATCGCGAGGCGATTGATGAGTGGCTTCCAGATTCACTGGGAATTGCCTCGGGAAGCATCGAACGAATCCGACCTCCCTTTGGCCTTACATTCCCTCCACTGGCAGAAGCCCCGGTTCCCGAGGCCCATATCCGCAAGCCTTCATTCTTGATGTTGATTGCCGCATTGATGTCCCGGTCGTGGACTCGCCCACAATGGGGGCATTCAAACGATCGCACGTCGAGTCCCATCTTGGGGAGCGGCAACAGCGTTTCAGAGCAAAGGTGAGTACTGGGGAAGAATCGATCCACTTCTAGATAAACCTTCCCTTCCCCCTCTGCCTTGTATTTGAGCCGGGTCGAAAACATTCCCCAGCCCACATCGCTAATCGCTTTGGCAAGGCTGTGGTTCTCGATCATGTTCTTCACCGCGAGATTCTCTACCACAATCACTTGGTTTTCGTTAACTATCTTGCGGGATAGCTTGTGGAGAAAATCCGCTCTGGAGTTAGCAATTTTATTGTGAACTCGCGCCACCAACCGTCTGGCTTTTTGACGGGAATTCGACCCCTTCTGTTTCCTCGAAAGCTTGCGCTGTTTACGTTTTAGGTTGCGCTCGTGCTTTTTGAGGTGACGGGGATTGTTGTATTTTTCACCATCAGAAGTCACCGCAAAATGCTTCAATCCCATATCGATGCCAATGGCTTTGCCGTCGGCATTGGGTTCGGGTTTTTCCGAACCGTCGTCGATAAGGATTGAAACATGATAACGACCGTCAGGATGGCGACTGACGGTTACGGTTTTGATTTGCCCTTCAAACCAACGATGAACGCGACAGTACACTTCTCCAATCTTGGGAAGGTGCAACTTATCGCCTTCGAGTTTGACGTTTTGTGGGTATTGAAGGGATTGCCGTTTGTGCTTACTTTTAAATCGTGGATATCGAGCGCGTCCCTCAAAGAAGTTAACGAAGGCTCTCGAGAGGTTGAGTACCGAACTTTGTAGACATTGAGAATAGGTTTCTCCAAGCCACTCAAGCTCTCGCTTCCATTGCGGAAGCATTTTCTTGAGTTCCATCCCAGAGATGCCTTTCCCCGTTTGGCGGTACGCTTCGGTTGTCAGTTGCAGAGAACGATTCCACACGAAACGGCAGCAGCCAAAGGCTTTTGCCAGGGCGACTTCCTGCTCTTTCGTGGGATAAATTCTCAGCTTGACGACTTTCATTAGAGGCAGCTAGCTTTGCACTAAGGGCAGCATAACAGATCGAACGGCTTGCCCGCAACCTTACCGCCGCGATTCATCTACGCTTCAATCGGAGATTAGAAACGTAGGATTCTCGCGGTTCAGGCTAAATGGAGAGGTCGGTGAGCATTGCCCACCCTACAAATGATGTAGATACGTAACTCCCGATCGCTTGCATTCCTTTCCAGATAACGGCTACAGACATTTACCCTACACACCCAGGTCGGAAACGCTGTAATATCTTACCGTTGCGAAACGCGATCGCTGTCTGCACCGATCGACGCTTGGAGAATATACAAATCGAAGGGCGACTCGCTAATGACTTGACTGTAATTCGGCGTTAAATAGGCTTTAGCCTCGAGGTTATCGAGTAAATACACCTGAAGAAACGCCAAAGGAATCGCTCGGGCGTAGTCTTGCGTGAGTCCCACATCCGGTTCCACTAGATCGGGAACGTCGGGAACCAGAGCGTGAGTCAGTGCGGTCATTTCAGTGGTGTGGGACTGTCCGGCCACCAATGCAAAGTACTTATCCGTGACGGTCAACCAGCCAAAGGACTGTTCTTGTTCTAACACCAGCGGCGTAACGGGATCGAGGGTTCCCCCAGCCATTAACACCGGAACGCTGACGCTGGCGAGACCTTTCGCACCGAAAATACTGCTGTTGACGGGGTTCGCGGTGACGATCGCCCCCACGCGAGGGTCGTGGAAATCGTAATCTCGGCGAGGGAGTTCGAGGGCGCGACATTGCAGCAGTAACGAGACGTTCACCGCGTTTACACCATAGGTACAGTCCCGTTCGAGATTCTCGAAGTCGATGACTGCACCCGCCACGGCGAGGGCGGTATAGCCGCCGAAGGAGTGACCGATAACGCCCACGCGATCGAGTTGTAGGCGTCCGTCAAACTCCGCGTCGTTGCGTCGTTCCAACTCGTCGAGAACGAAACTGATATCGGCCGGGCGATCGATAAATTCATCCACGACAAACATCTCGGACGTCGCCCCCCGGAGAAGGTCTTGCTGTTGGATGTAGTTGCTGCCAATATGTTCGGGAGCGGCGACAACAAAGCCATAAGACGCCAGTTGTTGGGCGATATGGGCGAAAGCGGCGCGATGGGAGCCTAAGCCGTGGGAGATAATGGCGACGGGAATGCGAGGATAGGGGAAATTTTCGGGAATGTAGACATCGACGGGAAAGGTGCGATCGCGCGAAGCGTCGTAGAGTTGCAGAGTTTCGACACGATAGCGGTAAGACCCCGGTTGTCGTAAATCGGGCATTTGGTTAAAGTCGATGTTACCCAACGAAGCGGTTTGAAGGTCGGCGAGTTCGGTCACGCGATCGATCGCCATGTCGGTCGCGTCGATGGTATTGGTAACTTGGTCGGCCACCTCGAAAATCCTCGGAGCGTTCAACCAAAGTCCGTAAGAGGGATAGTTTCGCAGAACGTCCAACACGCTAAACCCGTCGGGATCGCTAGCTGAGAGAATCGCGGCGGCCCGAAGCGACTGGCCGCCGTTGGTGCGCGATCGCGTTTGAACCATCTCGCCAAGATAGACCAAGAGACTTTCACCCATTGGCGAATAGAGAAATTGCGCCACGGGAACCGGATCGATATCGTACTTTTCTTGAAGAAACGTCCGAAATTCCGCTCGTTCTTCGTCGTTGAAAAACTTCAGGTAAAATCCGAGTTCGTCGGAGACTTCACCGGTTTCTGAAAACTGTTCTAAATCCGTGACGGAAACCGAGAGTTCGATGGGGCCGATCGCAAAGCCAATCCGTTCGGCGGCGTTAAGGGGAAGGGAACTTAGGGACAGAGACAGCAGGCTAACGAAGAGAGGAGAAAGGGAGAGGGGGAGAGGGGGATAAGGGGAGAAGGGGAGAGGGGGAGAGGGGGAGAGAGAAGATAGAGTTCGACGCCATCGCGATCGCAGGTGACGGGTGAGGCGATGGAAGGGTTGAAAACGACTTGTTCTCTTGGAATCTCGTTCGATCGCAGTTGACGTTTTCATAAATCCCGCGAGGGTGGAGTGTGGACGCGCTCGTTCGCCAAACGGCGAGGGTTTCGTACAGTTCTCGGTAACTTTCTCTACGATCGCAATGGCGATCGGTTTTTCCGGTCTCGTCAATTTTAAAGCTTCGATCGCCTCACTGTGGCAGTTTAAAAAGCGATCGGTTAAAATCGACCGCAACGCTTCAAAACACTGGATTTTTTCCCGCCGTGTCGGACTGTCCTATCCTTCAAACTCGTCCGTCGTCCCCGTCGTTCGTGGGGATACCCTGGGGCTGTCCGCAATTTCCCGCCGACGTACAGTTACGACCCTATCAGGAAACAGCAATCCGCAGTTGGTTCGCCAGCAACGGACGGGGAACCTTGAAAATGGCCACCGGAAGCGGAAAAACTATCACCGCTTTGGCGATCGCCACTCGGCTTTACGAAACACTGGGGTTGCAAGTCTTGGTGGTGGTCTGTCCCTACCGTCATTTGGTGACGCAGTGGGCCCGAGAATGCGATCGCTTTCATTTGATGCCGATTTTAGCCTTTGAAAGCGCCCGTCAGTGGCAAAGCGAGGTAACGCGACAACTCTACCGCGTGCGATCGCACAGTCAACGGTTTCTCACCGTCATTACCACCAACGCCACCCTCATCAGCGAGTCCTTTCAGTCTCAATTGCGCTATTTTCCCGCCAAAACCCTCATCGTCGGCGACGAAGCCCACAACCTCGGCGCACCCCGTCTAGAAGCCTCCCTTCCCCGTCACATCAAACTCCGCTTGGGACTGTCGGCGACGCCAGAACGCTATTTCGACGAAGGGGGAACCGACGCCTTACTCGACTATTTCGGCGCGGTATTGAAACCGGAACTCACCCTCGCCGACGCCATTCGCGCCGGAGCGTTGGTTCGCTATACATACTTTCCTGTTTTTGTCAATCTCAACGAAACCGAAAGTCGCCACTACGCCCTACTCACTCACCGTATCGGTTGGGCGTTACAGTCGCGCGATCGCGAACCGGAAGATTTGACCGCGTTGTTAATGCGTCGCGCTCGTTTGGTGGGGGCGGCGTCGAACAAAATTGCCGCCTTGCGGGAAGTGATGCGATCGCGACTCCACACGAGCCATACGTTATTCTATTGCAGCGACGGCACGGACGCCGACACTGACGAACCGCAACTCGACGCCGTCGTGCGCTTGCTAGGGAGCGAACTCGGCTATCGCGTCAACACCTACACCGCCGAAACCTCCGTCTCACAACGGGAACAGCTTCGCACGCAGTTCGAGTCGGGAGAGTTGCAGGGATTGGTGGCGATTCGCTGTCTCGACGAAGGGGTGGACGTTCCGGCGATTCGCACTGCCATGATTCTCGCCAGCAGTCGCAATCCACGTCAGTTCGTCCAGCGTCGGGGTCGCATTTTGCGTCCTCATCCCGGGAAAGAACGCGCCACGTTGTTCGACACCATCGTTCTACCTCCCCAACTCGATCGCCAAACCTGGGACGTCGAACGCAATCTCTTAAAAAAGGAACTCCAACGGTTCGTCGAATTTGCCGATCTCGCCGAAAACGCCGCCGAAGCCCGGTTGAAGCTGTTAAAACTCCAGCAGCGATACGGGTTGCTCGATATTTGAAGACAAGGGAGACAAGGGGACAAGGAAGATACACATCATCTCCTCATCTTTCTTCGGCACGGAGACCCCCGCTATACCCGTAAGGGTTAGCGGTGGGAGGAAGTGCCGCCTCCAATGTTAGGTTTACATCGTTTTCTGGATGAATTAAAATGGGAACATGACTCAAGCAATAACGGTTAAATGCAAGCTGATAGTTCCAGCCGAGTTGACCGAAAAGATCGATGAGACTCTGGTGGGCTTTGCTGAGGCTTGCAACCAAATATTGCAAACAGCTAAAGAACACAATGTCTGGAACACGACCAAGCTGCATCACCTGACGTATAAGCCAGTTCGAGAAGCCACCGAACTCAAAGCCAATCACGTTTGTCAGGCAATTCGCCGCGTCGTCAATCAACGAAAAGCCACCCAACAAATCCACAAGTTTCGCCCCACCAGCGTTAGTCTCGACGTTCGGACATTCAAATACATTGAGTCCAAACAACAGGTCGGTGTGACTCTGAAGTCGGGACGGGTCAACTTCGATTTGAAAATCGGTGGCTATCAAATCGCGCTGTTGCGAGGACAAACCCCCACCAGTGCAACGCTGAAGAAAACCCGACAGGGGGATTACTACATCAACATCGTTGTTGAAGTCCCTACCCAACCGAAGGGGAGAACCCCCAAAGTTTTGGGAGTCGATCGGGGTTTGCGAGATATCGCCACCACATCCACCGGGAAATCCTGGGAGGGAGAGAAATTGAGGGCGACTCGCGAAAAGTACGTTCGTGTTCGAGCCTCGATTCAAGCCAAACGCACCAAGTCGGCGAAACGCCTCTTGAGAAGGCTCTCTGGGCGTGAATCGAGGTTTCAAAGTTGGGTCAATCACAACATCAGTAAGGAACTCGTTCGAGAAGCCAAAGCTACCGAGTCTGTAATTGCCTTCGAGGATCTCACGGGGATTCGACTGAACGTCAAGCTCAGGAAAAAGACCCGAACCGAAATTCACCGATGGGCGTTCTACCAACTTCAACATCCCCCCTTCGCCCCCCTTCCCACGGGGGGGTGGGGGGATGCGAACATCGCCGGAGTGGAAGTCGTTACCGTCGATCCTCGCTACACTTCCCAAACTTGTTCTCGATGTCACCACGTTCACCCCGAACGAGGTAAATCCTATCGCAACGGCAAGCGGTTTAAGTGTGGCTTTTGTGGCTTTGAACATGATGCTGATGTAAACGGAGCGTTAAATATCGCTCAACTGGGGGCTGTTGTAACTCAGCCTGAAATCTCGACCTATGCTTGTCAGTTAGAGGGGCAACTGAGTTGGTTCCCGGTAGGTACGGGTTAGGGATAAAGCCCCCGCTATACCCGTAAGGGTTAGCGGTGGGAATAGTTACCTCCGCGTTATCAATTGTCAATTATCAATTGTCAATTGCAGAACCGTCCCTTTTGTGATAAGAAGACTCCTCAAGGTGGCTTACAATAGCTGCGCGAACTGACACAGTTAAGTCGATCGAATTTTTCCAAACTTTACGGAAGGCTTATGAACCCAATTCGCTCCTCGATCGCCTCTCGATGCGTTCGGTTTTTCGAGCGCCCCTTTTGGTTTTTTAAGAGCGTTCGACCCCGACGTTTTCTCTGGGTGGGACTGACCGTCGCCACCTTGCTGCTGACGCAAGTGTACGCCTACGCCCGTCCCTCGCAACCCGGCGACCTGGCTACGTCCCCAACCACCTTTAACGGTCACGAATTTCGCGGTGTTTGGGCGGCGTCGGTCGTCAACATCGACTGGCCGTCCCGTCCCGGTTTGTCCACGTCCCAACAACAAACCGAACTGATTCGCCTGCTCGATCGCATGCAGGAACTCAACCTCAACGTCCTCGTCCTGCAAGTGCGGCCCGCCGGAGACGCCCTCTATAACTCCAGCATCGAACCCTGGAGTTACTGGCTGACCGGACGACAAGGTCAACCGCCCTCGCCATTTTACGATCCCTTAGAGTTCGCGATCGAGCAAGCCCACGCTCGCAACATCGAACTGCACGCCTGGTTCAACCCCTACCGCGCCAAACTGGGAACGAACTACGACTTCGCCCCAAACCACATGGCGCGACAGTTTTCGCAATACGCCTATCGTTACGGGAACCTCGTGTGGATGGACCCCGGCGCGCCGGACGTGCAAGACCGCACTTACGAAGTGATTACTGATGTGGTGCGCCGCTACGACGTAGACGGAATCCATCTCGACGATTACTTTTATCCCTATCCCGAACCGGGGGTTGAGTTTCCCGACGCGCAAACTTACGGACAGTATCGCAAAAACGGCGGACGCCTCAGTCGTAACGATTGGCGGCGACAAAACGTCAATACCTTGGTTCGTCGGTTGTACGAGGGCATCAAAGCCATTAAACCGCAGGTGAAGTTCGGGATCAGTCCCTTCGGCATTTATCGACCGGGACAACCTGCGGGCATTACCGGAATGGATCAATACGATACGATCTACGCCGATCCGAAATTGTGGTTAGAGCAGGGTTGGGTGGACTACATGGCACCTCAACTGTACTGGCGCATCGACCAACGAGCGCAAAGTTATCCGGTACTGTTGGATTGGTGGCTGTCGCACAATCCCCACGGACGCCATATTTACGCCGGAAACTATCTCAGCAAACTGGACAACCAGGAGTGGCGCGTCGGGGAATACTTGCAACAAGTGGATATTTCGCGACGGTCGGCGTTGCGCGGGTCGTTGGGGAATATTTTCTTCAGTATGAAGGTGTTTTCGGAAAACCGCTTCGGCGTGAACCAGGTGTTCCGAAGTCGGCTGTATCAACGTCCGGCGCTCGTTCCACCGATGCCTTGGTTGGACGCGATCGCCCCGGACGCGCCCCGTGGTGTCGAAACCAGTGCTAACTCGATTCGCTGGCAACCGGAGTATTCTGAGGACGTAAAATCTCTAGCGTTGTACGAACAACTCGGCGATCGCTGGGAGTTGAAACAGGTTCTCTCTCGGGATAAAACCCGCGTGACGGTAACGCCGGGACGCTATGCCCTGCGAACCGTCGATGCGGTGGCCAACGAAAGTGAGGCGATCGTGGTTTCGGTCGGTTCTTAAGACAGAGAATCTAATTGTGAGGGCGATCGCACGGCCGTACTGCTGGCGATCGCCCTTTTTCTTCGATTTCTTGCCACCTCCACCCCAGCGATGCGATCGCATCGCTTATTCCTGCGCTCCGGCTTGTCGTAAGAGTTGGACAGCGCCGCGATTGTGGTTGTATTCGGCGATCGAGAGTGCGGTGTGTCCCCCGTGATTTTTGGCGTGGAAATCTGCGTCCGCGTTGAGGAGTAGGCGCAAGGCGGCCAAGTTCCCGAAACGGGCAGCCCACATCAAGGGAGTCGATCCCGAGCCATCGGCGAGGTTGCAGTCTACCCCTGCGTTCAACAGGATGGCGATCGCGTCGGTGGCGTTTTTACGAGCGGCGAGGTGTAAGGCGGTATGGCCTTCAGCATTGGGGGCGTTGACATCCGCGCCTCCTTCAGCCAACAGGCGCACCGTTTCCGTATCGCCGCTGTTGACGGCCACGAAAAGGGGGGTTTCGCCTCGGTTGTCGGCGTTGAGATTCGCACTGCGATCGCGCAACACGCGCACGATTTCGGCGTGGCCGTGGAGTGCCGCCACCAACAGCGGCGTGTCGCCGGGATGGTTGCGGCGATCGACGATCGCTCCCCGTTCGACGAGATATTTGACGACCTCCGTTCGACCTTCTAAAACCGCCCAGTTGAGGGCAGTTTCTCCGTTTTCGTCTTCAGCTTCGAGACTCGCTCCCGCCTCGAGGAGCGCTTTGACGAGGTCGAGGCGGCCGTTGGCTGAAGCGGCCATCAAGGGCGTACTGCCGTCTCGGTTGCGAGTGTCGGGGTCGGCTTCACCGGACAGTAAGGCGTTGACGATTTCGAGATTGCCGCGATCGGTGGCTAGGGTCAACGCAGTATCGCCGTCTTTGTCCGGGCGATCGACGCGAGCGCCTCTCGACAACAACGCTCGGATCGAGCCGAGATCGCCCCGACGCGTCGCTTCGATTAAAACCGGAGAACCGTCGGGGGCTTCAGTGTCGGGATCGGCTCCGGCTTTTAAGAGGGTTTCGACGATGGGTTGGTAGCCGTGCGCGACTGCCAAGTGCAGGGCAGTATCGCCGTCGCGATCGCGCACGTTAGGATCGGCACCGCCGTCCACCAGAGCGTGAACGATCGCCGTATCGCCTTTTAAGGCGGCTGCCATTAACGCCGTACTGCCGTCTTCGTTGCGGGCGTTGGCGTTGGCACCTTTGGCTAACAGCAGGCGCACGGCGTCGGTGCGGTGGTTCGCCGCAGCCACCATCAAGGCTGTAATGCCAAAGACTTTTCGCGTGCGATCGATTTCAGCCCCAGCCTCGATTAAAGTTCGCACGATTTCGGTCGCCCCGCGTTGAGCGGCGAACATTAATGCTGTCGTCCCGTCGGTATGGCTGGCGTTGGGGTCGGCTTCTCGCTCGAGCAGGCTTTTGACGCTCTCGAGGTCGCTGCGTTTTACTGCTTCGAGAAGCCGAGAAGTGAGGGGAGTGTACGCCACGGGTGAAGCTCCTGTCGCAAATTCGTCTGACAATGCCCGAAAAAAGCTAGGAATACTGTACCCCGTTCGCGATCGCTTCTACGCATTTTGCGATGAAAGTTCTCGTTGAGTCGTGGCGCTCCCGAAAACGAATCTCATACAAAAGACCTGGAGAGGAACGTTTTTAAAACAGTCAATATTTATCTCGATATTTCCAAGATCGCGATCGATCTCGGCGATCTCTCGGCAATATGGAAGTAGAGACGTACTCCGAACGGTTGACGTCTCGATCGCATTTGCAGCGGAGGAATCGACGATGACCCATGTATTTCAAGATCGCATCGAAGCGGGTCGAGTCCTCGCGTCCCGTCTCGAACGTTATGCCCGACGCGACGATGTTGTAGTGTTGGGCTTGCCCCGAGGCGGCGTTCCCGTCGCCTTTCAAATCGCCCGCGCCCTGGATGCGCCCCTCGATGTCTGCTTAGTTCGCAAACTCGGCGTTCCCAACAACCCAGAACTGGCGATGGGCGCTCTCGGAAGTCGCGGGGACATCACGACCAACGAGAACGTCGTGCAGTCGTTACGGGTGAGTCAGGAGCAGTTTGAAGCGGTCGTTCGCCGGGAACGTCAAGAGTTACAACGTCGCGAAAAACGGTATCGCGGTCGTCGTCCTCCTTTGGAAGTGCGCGGCAAAACGACGATCCTCGTCGATGACGGTGTGGCGACGGGGGCGACGTTGATGGCCGCGATCGCGACGCTACGACATTGCCATCCCGCCAAAATCGTCGTGGCGATTCCCGTGGCCGCCCCGGTCGTCTGTGAGAAACTACGAACGAAAGTCGACGAGTTGGTTTGTGTGTTGGAGCCAGAACCGTTTAATTTCCTCGGGTTGTGGTACGCAGACTTTTCGCAAACGACGGACGAGGAAGTCTGCGGTCTGCTCGAAATTGCGGCTTCAGAGCGAAACTCCCAATCTCAGAACGGATCGAGCGACTTCAAAGCGTTCTCGACCTTTTAGCCTCGATCGAACTTTTTTAAAATTAATTTTCTTGTTGTTGAAAATTGAGTTAAATTGTCAATCAACGAACAGAAACAAGCAACAAACGAGCGAAAACAATATCCGAATCGCTCGTTTATTTAGGGTTTGCTGAAAAAGTTATCAAAAGCTGGGGGTGGAAAATGAACAAGAAGCCGTCTTGCTCAAGGTATAAATCTGAATTGACTTAACTCGTCCACTTTATAAGTTACAATAATATTTCTCGACAAAATTATGAAGTTTGGGAAAAATTGACACAAAAAAAGACAGTAAAACTGCCGGCTCAGCTTCACCAGGTTCATCACTAAAAAGGTCAGAGCGATGGAGGTTTCCGAAGTATTAGGCAGTTTAGCCATAACACGACTTAAGCTGAATCTTCTTTTGGCTTGTCCAAATTTCCCCTCGATTGCATTACGAATGCGCTCATCTTCCTGGGCTTGTTTTTTGGCTTCTCGGCTGAGGTTTTTAGGAGGTCTTCCTAAAGGCGGTCCGCTGAGACGAATTCCTCTTTCTTTACACCAAGCTCGATTAGCTCGGGTTCGATAAATTCGATCGGCGTGAACCGATGAGGGGTAAACTCCCGTATAGTCTTTGTAAGCTTCGACTTGCGAGATTAAATCTCCACTTTCATTATAATTATCCCAACTAATTTTTTCGAGAAATACATATCCTTCTACACAACTGACTGATAACTTAGCCCCGAATTCCGTAGGACTTGCTGCCTTGCCTCTGACGATTGGACGGAGATGAGGTTGTGTTAAACTGACGATGCGATTTTCGATTTTATTTTTATGATTTGACCACATCCACTGCTGTTGACGGGTAATTTCACTGGAGACTAATAAATTCCTGTATTGCCTTCGGCTTAAGCATTCTAGGCTCGCTCCTTTCTCAATTAATTTCTCAATGTTTCGGAAGTTTCGTTGAAGATATTGGAGTTGTTTTTTGACAGCATTTCTTCTTTCTTTGCGAGAGGGTCTCCTCTTTTTGGCAAATTTGAGATACTCTTTTCGGGCGAGTTTTCGGTGGGTTCTAGGTTTTTTAGACAGTTGGCCCTTCAGGGATTTATATAAAATGTCTAGGATGAGTTCGGTGGTTTTCCTCGCTTGATTTAACAGTTCGACATCGGTGGGGTATTTGATATCGGCAGGTGCGACGGTCGCATCGATTAAGAGTTTCCCTCTATTTTCTTTTCTTCTTTCGACTCCTTCTGACTTTTTTGTGCTAGATTCCTCCCGTTGAAATCCTCGAGCTTGTCGGACAATTCTTCGATTTATTTTTTGAAGTAGAGAGCGACCAATCCTTTGCCGAAAATGAACCATCATTGAAGGATCGAAAGGCGCTTCGTTTCGATAACTCTTTTCCCCGATAAAATACTGTAGGTAAGGGTTTTCTTTAATTTGTTCGACAGTTTCTCGGTCGCTTATTCCCAATTTTTCTTTAATAATTAAGGCTCCCAGTGCCATCCGAAACGGTTTCGCTGGCGCTCCCATTTCCTCAGAAAAATTCTGGGCATATTCTTCCTCAAATTCTGCCCAGGGAATGAGGTTCGCCAAAATTACCCAACGATTTTCTTCACACAACTTGCCTTCAAAAGGAAGTTCAAAGGCTTCTTCGGGCGCGTCAGGATTTTGTGATTTTCGATACATTTTTTCTTGCCGGATGCACGGGAATTTCCAATTTTACCTCTTTTTCGGGTTCTCGAAGCCACGTCAAGACTCCTCTAAGCCTTACGTCGTAAGCTTTTCACTTCTTTTCAGCAAGCCCTATTTATTTTTAATAGTCCTGAAGAACGACAATTCGATCGCCCGACTTCGAGACCTGTAGCGTCCGACGTTTCGATCGCGAGTCGGCCGACCACTCAGTCGTTATCCCAGGTTTCGCAACCGAGTAAATCGATAATGCGATCGCGCAACAAGTAATCGTGACGTTCGAGTTCCCGTTCGACAGTTTCCCATTCCCGTTGGGGAATGTACTGACATAACGTATAAATCGGCTGATGGCGACTGAGAACCCCCCGCGATACGAGATCGCGAGCTTCCGTAACGATGACGTCGAGTGAGTAGCGAGTGATTGTAACCATGACTTGAACTTCCTCCCCAATCCAACTGAGATCGCTTGTGGGAGTTGGGAAATTGCGGTATCGGCTTCCCCTTCTATTGTCGTTGGATTTCTGTGGGGAGGGAACGAGTATTAATACTCTGTAACGTCCGTTACGGTTCCGGGGGCGTTTCCTCGTCCGTCTCGTTAGGATCGATCTCGTCGGAAGTCATTTCGTCGGGCGTCAACTCATCGGGAGTTATCTCGTCAGTTGGAGATGGCGTCAAGCCGGGAATCGGCGATCGCGTTCCCGAATTCGGCGGTGTCGTGGGCATCACCTCGAAGGGACTGCGGCGTTGGCGGTTACGTTCCAACGGATCGGTATCGCTCTGCTGCACGACCAACATCACGCGATCGCCCCCTACCGAACGCAGTACGTCCATAACCTGTAAAACGTCGTCGTACTGTGTCATAGGATGGCCGCGCACCAAAACCGAACTGTCTGGATTGTTTTGTAAATGAACTTCGAGGCGTTCGGGGAGTTCTTCAAAATCAACCTGTTCTTTTCCCACGTAAACGCGTCCGATGGGATCGATCCCCACGAGAAAATTGCCGCTGACCGTTTCTCCCGTACTGGCTTGGGGAAGATTGCTCGAAATGGCCTGTTGGCGGGTCAACCCCACCGCTCCCAGGATAAAGAACGTCAAAATACAAAAGATGACGTCCATCAAAGGAATAATTTCGATGCGAACGTCGTCGTTAGACGAGCCGAGATTGATTTTCATGGGGTCAGTCGTGAGCGAGAGTTAGTACGGTGAATGAAAACGAACCCGTTAGCGATCGCCGATCGCCTCAGAATCTTTCGCCTCGGACACGCGAGTTTGAAACTCGTTCGTATCGGAGTCGCGAACCTCAGAGTCCTCCGCATGGCGATCGAGACGTTGCAACCAAAACTGGCGATATCGTAACTCGAGTTCGTTGCCGCTGCGACGGAACAACTTCGCTTGGTTGAACACGAAGGCTTGAAACAGGCGGTAAAAGGCCAAACTCGCGATCGCGACGATCAGCCCCGTGGCGGTACTGATGAGCGATTCGCCGATTCCCAACGTCACCCCGCTCGTGGCCGTAGTTCCCAAATCGCTGATGCTCAGAGATCCCAGAGACTCGATCAATCCCAAAACCGTTCCCAACAATCCCAGCAACGGCGCTAGGGCGATGACCCCTTCGAGAATTTTATCGCCCTGTCTCATATTGGCCAGTTCTTCGTCCGCCGCAGACTCCAACGCCAACTTAAACAGCTCGGGATCGGCTTCGTGCAGCTTCAACGGCGCGTAGAGAAACCGTCCGATGGGGCGATCTCGCGCTTGACGGGCGATTTCTTCAGCCAGTCCCCAATCTCGCTTCGCCCGATCTAAGACGCGATCGACTAACTCCCGTTCCTTACGTAGCACGCGGCTCCAAAACCACAGCCGTTCTACCACCGTCGCCACAGACAAAACGGAAAGAACCAGCAGCGGAATCATCGCGACTCCGCCTTTGTCGAACAGTTCTACAATATTCACTCTCGATGTTTTCCTCCGAATCGATCGACAAACCGAATCTCGAGGCGCGATCGCTCCTTCGAGGTCGCGCGCCGCCACTGCGGTATTGGTTGAGATTGTACCGAATCTCGAAACCGAATCTCGAAGCAGACATTTGGCACGATTGTCGCCTACGATCCGGTAAAGGTCGATCGCGAGCTGCGATCGCGACCGTCAACCGTCAGGAGTTGGAGATGTTTGGGGCGAAGTTCGGTCAACCGTTGTGGCAAAAGCTGGTAGAGTGGCGCGGCGCGGCCGTCGGCGGCTTGGGCGTCGGGGCGATCGTCTTGGCGTTGCGGGGACTCGGTTGGTTACAACCCCTCGAATGGGCGGCGTACGATAAATTTTTCCTGATGCGTCCTCCCGAACCCCGCGACCCTCGCATTACTATCGTCGGCATGACGGAAGGCGATATCGAAATGCTGGGATCGCCGATGTCCGACGAAGATCTCGCGACTCTCATCGAAACCCTTGCCGCCTTTGAGCCTCGAGCGATCGGTCTCGACTTTTATCGCAACGTTCCCGTCGAACCAGGGTACGATCGCCTCGCGGACGTGTTCGAGTCTACCCCCAACCTCTTCGGGATCGAGAAAAAAGTCGCCGACGATCGCGGACAAGCCATCGGACCGCCACCGGTTTTGGCCGAAAACGATCGCGTGGCCGTCAACGACGTTACGATCGACGCCGACGGAAAACTGCGGCGCGGATTGCTGTTCCTAACCGACGACAACGGCGTGTCGCGATCGAGTTTGGGACTCGTCCTAGCGTGGTTGTACCTGGAAGCCGAGCCGAATTTCGATCCCGCCGCCCAAACTCACCCGGAATACTTACAACTGGGGCCGGCGGTCTTCGTCCCCTTTGAAGCCAACGATGGCGGCTACGTTAGGGCTGACGCGGGAGGCTATCAAATTTTACTGAACTTTCGCGGACCTTCGGGCAGTTTCGCCACGGTATCGGTGACGGAGGTTCTCGAGGGGGCGATCGATGGCGATCTGTTTCGCGATCGCATCGTTCTCATCGGGCCTTTGGCTCCCAGTCTCAACGACTTTTTCTATACGCCCTACAGTCGCAGTTTGTTTCCCGACTTCTTCACCTCTCCCGACGACACCACTGGCGTTGAAGTCCAAGCTCACTTGACCAGTCAGATTCTCAGCGCCGCCCTCGACGATCGCCCCCCGATTCGCGTTTGGCCCGAACCTGCTGAGGCGCTGTGGATTCTCGCCTGGTCTCTCTCGGGAGCGGCGTTAGTCTGGAGGCTGCGACAACAGCGTTGGACCGTTTTGGCGATCGCGCTAGTTGCGATCGCGCTAGTTGCGATCGCGTACGGAGCATTTCTGCTGGGGTGGTGGATTCCCCTGGCCCCGCCGTTGTTGGGGATCGTGGGGTCGGCGGTGGCCTTGACCGGTTATATCGCCCATCTCGAGCGTCACGACCGCCAGTTGATGATGCACTTGTTCGGCCGTCACGTCACGACGACCGTAGCCGAGGAAATTTGGCGACAACGCCATCAAATTCTGCAAGAAGGGCGTTTAGTGGGACAAAAAGCCACGGCAACGGTTTTGTTTACCGATATTAAAAACTTCAGTACCTTCGCCGAGGAAATCGACGCCGAACCCTTGATGCAATGGCTCAACGAGTATATGGAAGGGATGGCGGAAGTGGTTCTCGACAACCACGGCGCGATCGATAAGTTTATCGGCGATTCGGTTATGGCAGTCTTCGGAGTTCCCATCGTGCGAGAGTCCGAAGCTGAAATTGCCGCCGATGCAGTGGCGGCGGTACGCTGTGCGGTACAGATGGGGCAGAAGTTGCGGGAACTCAACCAACGCTGGAAACGCAACGGACAACCGATTATTTCGATGCGTGTCGGCATCGCCACCGGCCCCCTCGTGGTGGGGAGTTTGGGGAGTTCTCAACGGGAGGACTATACGATTATCGGCGACAGCGTTAACGTGGCCGCTCGTTTGGAGAGCTTTGATAAGGAACTCGACGGCGGCCTCTGTCGCATTTTGATCGGCGAATCGACCTATCGATACGCCCAAGGACAGTTTCCGATCCAACTCCTCGGCAGTGCTTTACTGAAGGGACGGCAGAAACCCGTCAAAATTTATCAGGTGATGTGGGAAACTTCGCCGATGTCGCCATCGACGACATCTCAAAAAATTACGTGAAATTGCGGATAGCGACTTCAAAAAGCGGTATGTTAAGGTAGGTTAAAACCCTTACATTAACCCTTACAACAAATTTCGGTGCATCTTATCGCGTTGAGTCGGTTTTTGGGTTGACCGTCAAGCGTGCTTCCACTATCCTCTGTTCGCGAAAGCGCTCTTTGCGATTTCCTCCTTGGAGCAACAAACAATGTTACATCTCGGTAAAGTGTTGACCGTTGCCACGGGTACGGCGGCGTTAACGCTGACACAGGCGATCGCCGTCACGACGCCCGCGATCGATTCCCTGTTCGCCTCGGAATCGATGCGAGTGTTGGCAACGGCACAAGCCTCGCCGATTACCTACGTTCCCCCCAACCGCGGCCAGCCCCGCCAAACACAAGGGACGGGATCTCGCGGCTGCGAAGATACGTCAGAAGCGATCGCGCTGTCGTTACTCGCCCCCAGCAACCACACGGGCTTGACCGTCTCGGCACGTCCGACGTTCTATTGGCATTTAGAAAATGCTGTTTCCGTTCCCGTCGAGTTTACCCTAGTAGAAGACGACAACCCCAACCCGATTTACGTCCGACGCTTCGATAGCAACGACGCCGGGTTGACGAGTGTTTCTCTCCCCGAGGGACGCGAACTCGAGGAAGGTAAAACCTATCGCTGGACGGTGTCGGTGGTGTGTAATCCCCAACGGCGATCGAGCGATGTCTTCGCTCAAAGCTGGATCGAACGGGTGTCTCCCTCTGCCACCTTAGAAGCCAGTCTCGCCGAGGCAACGACGGCACAAGAAACCGCTCGGGCTTACGCTCGAGAAGGAATTTGGTACGATGTCCTCTCGGAGTTGAATACGGACGACGCGCGGTGGGAAATCGTTCGCTCGGAACGATTAGCCGCAGCCAGCCGCCCGGAATAAGCAGCTCGACAAATCTAATTTAAATAACCCAGAACAGAAGTTTTTAAGGATAATCTAACCCAGGCAAATTTTTAGATTTCCTCGCCAGATTCTCGCTCCCGAGAGTCCGCCGCTAGATCCCCGGTATCTTCAAGATGCCGGGGATTTTAAAATGGGGATTGCGATCGATAGCGGAGTTCGTCTCGACGTTTACGGGTGAATGTCGAGGTTGAGAACGTAACGCCCCAGTTGTAATTTTCCCGTCCACAATTCGTACTCGAGACGTAGGTGTTCGGGGAGCGGATACCCCGACAGTTCGAGATGGCGAGTGTAATTTCGCAGTCGCATTTGACTGGGAGAGTCCACCCCATCACCGCGCAGCCAGTAGCGACTGATGCCGTACATTCCGTTTTCCCACAGATGGCGATAGCTTAAATTGCCTTGTCCTTGCATCGTGGCAATGGCGCGATAGGGGGAAATTTCAAACCATAACAGTCGGGACGGATTGGGTTTAGAAGCGGGGGTGTCACCCGTATCGGGTTCCCAACCGAGAACGGCAGGTTCGTTGAGTAGTAGATGAAACCGTTGTCGGTCTTTTTGATACAGTGTCGCTGTGGTCTCGACAACCGACCACACAGGTAAATCGGTCGAAATCAGCGACAGACACGCAGGCTTGCGGTGGGTCAGCATACGGGGTAGGAGTGTAGGGGCGAAGGCAAAGGGTCGATCGAAGATCGGATGGCGAAAGCAGTGTCAACAGAGCGATCCAGGCGGTGTAAGATCGGTTCCACTGGAATGCTCTGTAGTAAAATCTATGTCTTCCCCCATCGTAACAGTCGAAATCGATCGCGATCGTCAAGATTTAGTTATCGAACCGCCACCGTCCGGTGTCGGACTCCACGGAAAACTGCGCGTTCCTGGGGATAAGTCGATTTCTCATCGCGCTTTGATGCTCGGGGCGATCGCCGAGGGAGAAACGCAAATTCGCGGCTTGCTCCTCGGGGACGATCCTCGCAGTACCGCCGACTGTTTTCGCGCGATGGGGGCGCAGATTTCAGATCTCAACGAAGACATCGTTTTAGTACGTGGGTTGGGAATCGGAAACTTGCAGGAACCGACCGATATTTTAAATGCAGGAAACTCGGGAACAACGCTGCGATTGATGTTGGGATTGTTGGCGTCTCAACCGGGGCGTTTTTTTGCGGTGACGGGAGATAAATCTTTGCGATCGCGTCCTATGTCTCGCGTCGTCACGCCTTTGGAAAAGATGGGGGCGACGATTTGGGGACGGGATGCTGGGAAACTGGCACCTCTGGCGGTTAACGGACGCCAACTCAACCCCTGTCACTATCATTCCCCCGTCGCGTCCGCTCAGGTAAAATCCTGTGTGTTGCTGGCGGGGCTGAGCGTCGAGGGACAAACCACTGTGACCGAACCCGCCTTATCCCGCGACCACAGCGAACGGATGTTACGAGCGTTCGGGGCAGATATTGCGGTAGATGCGGAGACCCACAGCGTTACGGTGACGGGACCGGCGAAGCTGACCGGTCAAACGGTTGTGGTTCCGGGGGATATCAGTTCGGCGGCGTTTTGGATCGTGGCGGCGGCGATCGTTCCGGGGTCGGAGTTGGTCGTGGAAAACGTCGGCGTCAACCCCACGAGAACGGGAGTTTTGGAAATTCTCGATCGCATGGACGCCGATATAACCTTAGAAAACCAACGGGAAGTCGCCGGGGAACCGGTGGCGGACGTGCGGGTGAAGTCCAGTCGTTTGAAGGGATGCGAGATTTCCGGCGATGTGATTCCCCGACTCATCGACGAAATCCCCATCTTAGCAGTGGCGGCGACGGTGGCGCAGGGAACGACGACGATTCGCGATGCGGCGGAATTGCGCGTTAAAGAGAGCGATCGCCTCGCGGCCATGGCAATGGAACTCACGAAGATGGGGGCGAACGTTACCGAACGCCCGGACGGCCTGGAAATCGTCGGCGGATCGGGATTGACGGGGGCGGAGGTAGACAGCTACGACGACCACCGCGTCGCGATGAGTTTGGCGATCGCCGCCCTGCTTGCAAAAAACTCGACGACGATTTATCGGGCAGAGTCGGCCTCGATTTCCTATCCTAACTTTATCGAGACGCTCAGACAGGCGATCGGGGACGTTTAGCAGAACTCAAGCGCGATCGCTGTTTCGGGGAACCGCACACTGGGTTCCCCGTTTTGCTATGGCAGTTTTTGGCTATCTGTTGAATTTAATTCTCAAAAAATTATAGGGTGCGATCGCGCGACTGGTTTTCAGACGAGATGGCAATTGTGTATCGAATCGGCGATCGCCCCGCAAAAACGCTCGCCAGAACTCGATCTCGACCTATCCGAGCCGCTCGAAATTGACAAAACTTTTCAGTTCGAGGGCGGTCATTTTGAAAATCCTCTTCTATAATTGCATATAATTGTCAGTAAAGCGTGTAAGAGAAAGTAGCATGGGTCGTTCCAAAACCAAAACCGGCTTCCGTCTCGAAGGACAGTTTCTCAGCGTCAAACGCAGCGATAACGGGAAACCCAAGGGAATTCAACTGACGACTTCCGACGGAACGGAAAGCGTCAAACTCAGTAAATCCCTCCGTCGCGAGTTCCCCGTTCTCAACGTCGGCGATCGCATCGCGATCGTGGGTCGCGAAAAACGCAACGCCAAAACGGGCAAAATCGAACGGAAAGCCAAGCAAATTCTGACGGTAACGGTTACTCCCTCAGTTTCGCCCACCGCGATCGCGCCTTCCTCAACCGAACGACCCACAGGCAAAATTCTCGTCTGTCAAAAATCCAAATGTCGCAAACGCGGCGGACAAGACATTTATCGCACGCTAGAACGCACCCTAGAAGAACACGGCTTAGCCGATTCCGTGCAAGTTTGCGCCACGGGATGCTTGAAACGCTGCAAAGCCGCGCCTAACGCTGTCGTTCTCCCCGATAAAGCCCGTTACGGGAAATTAAGCCCCGAAGACGTTCCCGCTTGCGTGCGAAAACACTTCGCGATCGCCTCGTGAGGGGAGACAAACGAAGACGCGATCGCGACAACTCCAGTAACACGCGAGGTTCCGCCGTTGCACTCCCGTCGCGCTTACCCAGCAGGCTTCGGGATGGATTCGTTCTCCGATTTCCCTTGTACTTTGCCTCTGCGAAACATCTCGGCGTCCGAACTCGCTCCATCGCAGTGGTAAGACACGGGAAGTTCGATCTGAAACACCGTTCCCCGACCGGGGTGCGAAATGCACTGCAACTGTCCTCGATGGCGATCGACCGCGATTTGATAGGCATTCGCCAATCCCATTCCCGTGCCTCTCCCAATGGGTTTCGTCGTGAAAAAGGGATCGAAAATCTTATCTCGAATCGATTCGTCGATGCCGAAGCCGTTATCGCCGATGGCAATCGCGATCGCTTTACCAAACGCTTCGTTCGATATCACTTCTGTCGTGACTTCTAGACGAGGCGTGAAATCTGGCTCGCGTTTTAACCGTTCCTCCAAGACTTCGATGGCGTTATTGAGCAAGCTCAACACAGCTTGATTGAGCAGACCGGGATAGCATTCAATCTCAGGGAGGTCACCGAGCGCTTTGACGAGGGCGATCGCTCGTCGTTGTGGAGTTGCGCTCAACCGTCCCGACACGATTTCTAAAGTACTCTCGATACCCGCGTTGATGTTGGCTCGTTTGCACTCAGCCTCGTCGAGTCGAGAAAAGCTCCGAAGAGACTCCACGATCTTTTGAATGCGTTTTGCACCCGTTTTCATCGAATCCAGCAAACGGGGAAAGTCTCGTCGGATATAGTCTAAATCGACCTGTTCGATCGCCTCTGCCACCGCCTGCGTGGGGTTGGGATAGTGTTGTCGATAGATCTCCAAGACCTCGAACAGATCGCGGCTGTAATCTTGGGCGTAAGTAATGTTGCCGTAAACGAAGCTCACGGGATTGTTGAGTTCGTGTGCCACCCCCGCCACCAGTTGGCCGAGCGACGCCATTTTCTCCGATTGAATCAGTTGGCTTTGAGTGCGTTGCAGGCGATCGATCGCCTGTTGCAATTCTTGCGCCTTCCCTGCCAACATTTCGTTACTGCGCTTGACCTCGGCGGTGCGTTCCTCAACCCGTCGTTCGAGATCTCGATTCATCGCTTGCAGGGCTTCCGTCACGTGCTGACGTTCGAGTTCCGCCGACGCCCGAGCTGCAAACACTTCGAGAATGCTGCGGGTGCGATCGATATCTTGGGGAGGGTGGGTGTCGATCGCGCAGAGATGTCCCACCACTTCACCCGAGACGTTGAAGAGGGGAAATCCCCAATAGCTCGTTGCTTTCATGCGATCGAGTACAGCATCGCGAGGAAATCGATCCGCGACGCTATCGGCATAATAGCAATCTCGACCGCTGCAAACCACCTGTTCGCAAGGCGTTCCTGCCAAATCGTACTCCTTTTCCTGGCAAAGCTGCCCTTTTTGCCAACTGGCTAGAACCCGTAACTTGTGAGGCGGATCGCCGACAGTTTCCGACACCAACGCATAGGGAACGTCGATCGCTTGGGAAAGATGGCGGACTAATGCGGGAAAAAATTCCTCTCCCGTCACCGATGCTGTTCCCTTGACGATGTTTCGTAAGGCTTCTTCAGTTTGACGGCGGCGATCGACTTCCCGCTCGAGTTTTCGGTTAATCGCTTCAAGTTCTTCGGGAGTTCTTAGGGAGAGAAACCGAGGCAGCAGCGTCACCATCGATCCGGCAGTGTAACAGGAAATGAGAGCCGTAGCAGCCCGTTCGACCCCCGACAGCCAATAGGCAGGATGCCACAACGTCCAAACGTCGAATAAATGGCCGACGCCGCACAACACGATGAACGCACCGAACATGACGAAAACATTCAAAAACGGTATGTCCTGCCGCCGAAACACGAAGTACAGCAGCATCGCCGGAATGGACAAGTAGGCCACGGCAATGAGCGAGTCGCTAACGACGTGCAACCAAACCAGCGGAGTTTGCCACAGGTAACAATGACCGTGCGGCATATACTGCGTCGGTGAAAATAAAGTTTTGACAGTTTCCCACATTACGTTGTTTCAGCCTGGGTTTTTGAGATAAAGCGATCGCAAGCCGATCTCACTCTATCTTCGCAATTTTCCCAAGACTTCTGTAGGAAACTGTCCCGTACGATCGCTCTCTTTACAGAAATTTTTTCGTTCCGAGACCAACTCTCAAAACGAGAAACGCGATCGCGACAACCGCGCCACTATTGCATCGAAAACCGTCGTCCCAACCCTTCAGTGAGGGAGTAACTCATCGCCTGCAACCACAGCCACAACGACGGAAACCGTTTTTCAGCCCAAGGCTGCGCCCAACGACTGAAACGAGGAATCCAACCGAGAATCCAACCCACGAACGCTTCCCAGGTAAAGTTGAGGTAACTTCCCGTCCAGCGCAACATATCCCAAGGACCGGCAAGTTCCCAAATCCATGCCAGCAACTCGGGATTGCGCCACGCAGCTTTCAACGCCAGACGGTTGAACAACAGCCAACTGGTACGGTCTTTAATAAACGTATCGGCCACCTCGGGCGGTTCGTCAGCTAACAAGCCGAAAAAGACGTTCAACATCGAGTTGATGCGTTCCGGGGCGACGGGTTTTCCAGTCGGAACCATCATCCCTTTCGAGAACAGCCACGTCACCGCTACGTTACTTTGATAGGCGCGGATGCGATCGAGGTTGTCCCCGTCTAGCAAATCGTGTTTCAACGCCGTATCCAACAGGCGAGTTAACCGTTCCATGTTCCGAACCAGAGAGCCGAACCCGGTAAAAATTAACGGCGACTGTAACGAGGCTGCATCGCCGATGGCTACCAGTCGATCCCAGGCGACTTGGCGATCGCGACTTCCCTGGCTGAAATGACCGGGAATATAGCCGAAGGTAGCTTTGCGCCATTGCAACTGTTCCATGTCGCAGCGGCGGTACTCCGGCAAAATCTGGAAAAAGTCCTCGTACATTTGCAACAGCGAACCGGGATTTTCCGGGTGAATTTGATGGTAGTGGAACAGATAAATCGTCACCTCACCGTTTTGTCCGGGGAACAACTCCCAAATTAACTGTCGTCCCCGAGAGATATCGCCGTGGGAGTGGAGAACGTCACCGTATCTCGAATCCCACACGTGCGAGGGAAAACCACTCGAAATCACAGCCCCCACCGTCGGACAGACGCTGTTGTACGTGCGGCCGCCGTTGAGTTGCCAGGCGATCGGGGAGGCGCTCCCCATCGCGTCTACGAGGAGGCGCGCTGTCGCCTGTTTGGTGTCTCCCGTGGGGAGGTGGGTGAGGTTAACCGTGGCGCGATCGCTCGTAATCTCAGCGGTAACGAATTCCGTTTCGTCCCAAATTTCGCCCCCAGCCGCTTTGAGTTTGTCGCCACAGAGTTTCAAGAGTTTTTCCGCGTCGACGGCGATATTGAGGACGGTGGGAGTGTGAAGAACCTTTCCTCGGCTTTTCGGTGGGTTGTTGGCGTCGAAAAACTTGTTGAATCCATCTTCGTACTCGCAGGCGATGATGCTGTTGAACTCTTCGGGGGTAAACAGCTTCAGGTCGATGAGACTTTGAAACTCGCCCCGAGAGATGTTCCACTCGCGGTTCATGCGTCCGAAGGGCAACCGTTCGACGAGTAACACGCGATAGCCCAAACGAGCCATGACCGCCGCGTGAATCACGCCTAACGCCCCCCCGATGTAAATCAGATCGTACTCGGGGGATGTAGTCGAGGAAGATGCGTCTGAAGTCTCCTGGGAAAACTCAACGACTGTTTTCGGTTGTTTGGGATGAAGGACTCCCTCCCGCCAGCGTTTTTCCCACCAGTAAACGCGGGTTAAATCGTACTCTCCATCGGGGAACTTTTGGAAATACTTGACTGTTTCTGGATAGTGTGGTAAAAGTGCGTCAAATATCGACTGTTTCGACAAATCGATTTCCGGTAGTTCGGGATACTGTGGCGGAAATGCAGCCATCGCGTCCTGCTTCAGTTGCGCGGCAATCCTCGCTTCACCTGAAATCGAGCGTTCTGCCCAACGGAAGACCTTCAAATACGTGGTTTGTTGTACCGACCACACGAAGACAGACAGTTCCTCGTTGGGAGCCAAGCGCAAACGAAACCCGTCCGGCGTCGCGAATTTTTCACCCTTGGGCGGCTGCCAGGTTTCTTGTAACCAACGGCGTACGCCGACAGTGTCGGGGGTCGGAATTTCCCAGTACAGGAGCTGTTTCATCGATCTGTTCTTCCTCAAAACGATTTAAAACAAACGTGTAAATTCAGATGTCAGTCGTGCCAGGATTCCCTCAACTGCGTGGGAACCCTCCTTTAAGAACTGTAATAGATCGTCCGCTTCGTTTACCGAAGCCGCACCTCGCCGTTTCGCGCGAACGTAACTCGATATGAATTATCCTATCCCAGAGACCCTACAAGAAATGCTCGATCTAGAGCGACACCCGGTCAGTCCCGAAATCGTCGCGTCTGCGATCGCCGGTACGATTAAAATTGCCCGCGACGGTGGAAAAACCCTCGACGACCTCACCACGGAAGTCCTAGCCGACGATCGCCTCCTCGACGCCAACCAGCGAGACTGGCTGCGAAACATTCTCGCCCAAGCCTGGGACGCTTTTACAGTCAACAGCGAGCAGTGAACAGTGAGCAGTGGGGACAGTTAACAGGTAACAGTTTCTTCCTTGTCCCCTCATCACCTCATCACCTCACCTCAAGACCGGCGACTGACGACGATAAGGACACCGCAGACGATGAGGGCGATTCCGAAGAGGCGATCGAGGGGAAGGCTTTCTTTAAAGACGAAGTGACCGATGAGAACGGCGGTGACGTACGCTAAGGCCGTGGCCGGTCCGGCGACACTGAGATGGACGCGAGTTAAAAGTAGAATATAGGCCATCGCTCCGAGACCGTAACAGACTAGACCCGTTAGCAGTTCTGGCGTTAAAAAGACACCGACGACGAACCCCATAATTGACTTGGGATGCGTCGCCCCGAGTTTCAACGCTCCCGCTTTCAGTAAAAATTGACCGAGGGCTGGGGACAGAGTTTAAATTTCTCACTAAAATTGTTTAAACTCACTCAATGTTTAAGCTATCATCAAATCATGAGTAAGTTGAGCATTTCCGAAGCCGCAAAAATCAAAGGAGTATCACCATCGACGTTAAGACGTTGGGAATCAGAAGGGAAATTAATCCCTGAGCGCACAGCCTCGGGACACCGGAGATACTCTATGTCTCAATTGCTCGGTGTTGAATCTCATAGAGCGTACACAATCGGTTATGCACGAGTCAGTAGCCACGACCAGAAACAAGACCTAGAACGTCAAAAGGAAATTATTGAATTGTTCTGCGCTCAAAATGGTTGGGAGCATGAGATTATCCAAGACTTAGGCTCTGGGATGAATTACAGTAAGCGTGGGTTAAAGCGTCTTCTGAGGTTAATCACATCGGGTGAAATCGACAGACTGGTTCTTACCCATAAGGATAGGTTACTTAGATTCGGGTCTGAACTTGTGTTCAGCATCTGCGAGCAGTTTGGTGTAGAGATTGTGATTATAAATCGGACTGAGGATGCCAGTTTTGAGGAAGACTTAGCCAACGATGTGTTAGAAATCATTACGGTGTTTTCGGCTCGTCTTTATGGTAGCCGAAGTGGCCAGAACAAAAAGATGGTTGAGGAGTTAAAAAAAATCAGTGAAAAGCTTTAAGACCAAGCTAGACTTAAATAACCGACAACGAACGCTGATGGCGAAACACGCAGGAGTAGCTCGGCACGCTTGGAATTGGGGACTCGCTACCTGTAAGGAAACATTAGAAGCCGGAGGTAAACTCCCGAGTGCTATAGACTTACACAAGAGATTAGTCGCCGAGGTAAAAAGTCAGAATCCTTGGTACTATGAGGTTTCCAAATGTAGCCCTCAAGAAGCGTTGCGTCACCTCAGTAAAGCGTTTAAGCGAGTTTGGCAAGTCAAAGGAACAGGTTTCCCCAAGTTTAAGAAAAAGAATGTCAAAGATAGTTTTTACCTGGAAGGAAGTATTAAAATTTCCGGTTATTGGGTGAAGCTACCTCGGATCGGTTGGGTAAAAAGCCACGAACAGTTACCGCCAGCCCATCCCAAAAACGTCACGGTCGGGAAGCGAGCAGGGGACTGGTATATTGCCTTCAAAATTGATTTTGAACCCCAAGTCACACCCAAAATAAGAGAGCGGATTGGGGTAGATGTAGGAATTAAAACTCTGGCCACCCTGAGCGATGGTAAAACCTATCCCAATCCGAAAGCTTATCGTCAAGCTCAGAAAAAACTAGCCCAACTTCAGAAAGAGCTTTGCCGCCGTCAAAAAGGAGGTAAAAACCGAGAAAAAACTAAACTCAAGTTAGCTAAAGCCCACAGACGTATCGCGAATATTAGAGCCGACCATCTACACAAGTTAACAACTTACTTAGCCAAGAACCACAGCGAAGTAAAAATGGGTCTTCGGAGTTTGTGGTTATAAATGTATACCATAATACAAAAAATTGAAAATTCGAGAGCCAAAACCCTTGAAATCTCGTGAAGTTAGTTTTTCTGTCACCCTAAACTCCGAAGAGCCGTAAAAATCGAAGACTTAAATGTGTCAGGGATGCTCAAAAATCATAAGCTGGCTGGTGCTATTGCTGATGGTGGGTTTTATGAGTTCCGTCGTCAGCTTGCGTATAAATGCGAGTGGTATGGAAGCAAATTAACGCTAATTGACCCGTGGTATCCCAGTTCGCAGATCTGTTCGAAATGCGGACACCGACAAAAAATGCCCCTGAACAAAAGACAGTATGACTGTCCGAACTGTCACGTCTCCATAGATCGTGATTTAAATGCGGCAATTAATTTGGAAAACGCGGAGAGCTTCGGCCGTGTAAGCCTAGTGATGGAAAGGTCTCGGAAGATCCAAGCTAGGAACTAAACATCAAATGAATAAGTTTGAGTAAGTTTTAGAGAGCGGTGTTCGTTAAAATCGAAACGAGAAACAGTGTAAATTCTTGTGGGGACACGAGAAAAGCGCCAACAGAACAGTAAAGTGCGAAAAAAACTGGGACAGACGTTAGCTACGGGTAAAGTGTATGACGAGTACGAGTCAATCTCGCCAGAAAAGCGATCGCAGCCAAGTTTGGTTGAGAGGTTTACTGGCGATCGCCTGGGCGGATGGAAACTTCGATGAGACCGAACGACAACTCATCGCCGAACTGACTCACGGTAAATCGGACGCCGCCGATCGCGCCGCCGATCTCGAACCCATCTCTCCTGAAGAACTCGCCGCCACCCTGGGAGACGACCCCGACATCGCAGAAAACTTTCTCCGAACGGCGGTCATGGTCGCCATTGCAGACGGCGTATACACCAAAACTGAGGATAAAGTCCTTCACGATTTTTGTGAAGCCTTGGGTCTGCGTCCCGACGCACTCGACGCTCTCCGCCACACCCTCGAAGAACCTGAAGATCTCGACGACATCGAATCGAAAGACAAGTCGGATGACGCCTCTTCCGGCGCGGTTTCGTTAGATCGAAAACCGAAAGACAGTGCTAAAATTAACGTCCTCGCTCCCGTGCGAAACTGGTTGGATAACGTCGAACTGCACGATCCGAAAGTGGCGCGATTCCTCTGTCGGATGATTCCCTCTCAGTGTCCTTTCGAGCGCGACGTCACGCTGTTTGGAAAAAAAGTGGTTCATATTCCAGCGATGTGCAAGTTGAATCCTCTCTACGAACAGTTAGTGGGCTTGCGCTTCCGGGCGTTGTCCTATCTCGCCGACGAAAAGGGCGAAGACGTAACAGCGTATTTGTGATGAGGAGATGAGGGGATGAGGAGAGGATCTGAAATTCTCTCCCAATCTCCCCCCTCTTCCCTGCTCTCTTTTAAGTACCGAGAATGCAATTTATCGATCGCGTTGAAATTGAAGTTGAAGGTGGAAAAGGCGGCGATGGTATGGTGGCCTTCCGCCGCGAAAAATACGTTCCCGCAGGCGGTCCGGCGGGGGGCGATGGCGGACGAGGCGGTTCGGTGTATCTCGTGGCGACCGAACGCCTGCAAACTCTGTTAGATTTCAAATATTCCCATCGCTTTAAAGCCGAAGATGGCAAACGGGGCGGACCGAATAACTGTACCGGTTCCTCGGGAAGCGATCGCTACTTAGAAGTTCCTTGCGGTACTGTCGCCTACGATTTAGAAACTGGGGAAGTCGTCGCCGATCTCATCGAACCTCAACAAACCGTTTGTATCGCCGAAGGGGGACGGGGCGGAAACGGAAACCGCCACTATCTCAGTAACCGCAACCGCGCCCCAGAATACGCCCAGGAAGGACGACCGGGACGCATTCGCCAACTGCGGTTAGAATTGAAACTTTTGGCAGAAGTGGGCATCATCGGACTGCCCAACGCCGGAAAATCCACGTTAATCTCGGTGTTGTCGGCTGCCCGTCCGAAAATTGCCGATTATCCGTTTACGACGCTCGTTCCCAACCTGGGCGTCGTCCGCAAACCGACGGGAGACGGAACAGTATTCGCCGACATTCCAGGGTTGATCGAAGGCGCTCACGAAGGACTGGGGTTAGGTCACGAGTTCCTTCGCCACATCGAACGCACGCGGGTTTTACTGCATCTGATCGACGCGACGGCGGAAGACCCCATCGCGGACTATCAGGTGATTCGAGAGGAATTGCTCGCTTACGGTCGTGGGTTGGAAGACCGACCGCAGATTATCGCGTTAAATAAGTTAGACGCGATCGATCGCACTGACGAGGAACTCGAAGACATCGCGCGATCGCTTCAACCGGAATCACCTTACCCTATCTTTCGAGTCTCAGCCGTCGCGAAAACTGGCCTCGACGAACTGCTTCGGTGCGTGTGGCAAGTTCTCGAAGACCGAGAACCGGAGTTTGTCTGAATTCTCCAAGAGGGGAAGATTGGGAGAGGGGGAGAGGGGAAGAGAATTTCAGATCGTCCCATCATCTCATCGTCCCCTCATCCCCTCGTGGGGTCACGCTTTGCGTTCGACGACTAAGGTTAACCGGGCGACGACTGCACCGAGTGCGCCGACAACCGCCAGCGGTGGAAACAGCAGCGTTCCCAAAGTCGCCCCCGCTAATCCGATGGTGAGGGGGACTTCAAACAGGGTTTTTCCGTCTTCGGTTTTAACGATGACCCGTCGCACGTTCCCTTGATGGACGAGTTCTTGAATTTTCGAGATTAAGGTATCGCCACTGACGCGGAACTCTTCAAAGCTCGTGTCGTTAGTGGTATTGGATTGAGATTGAGTGCGATCGGCTTCAGTGTTGGATTCGGTCTGAAACTCAGACGCATCGGGCGTTTCTGGAGGTTGATAGTTGGGTTCGCGATCGATCGAATCGCTCATGGAAGAAAAGCCCTCGACAAACAAAACATCAGATGCCGCTATCGTACCATCCTCGATTTGGAGCGTCATCTATCGGGAGATAGGGGGATGAGATGATGAGGTGAGAAAACCTTGTTCCCCATTCCCCGTTCCCCGTTCCCCATTCCCCATTCCCCATTAACAAGTTTGAGTTTTGTAAAGATTTGGTAAAGACACCCCACCAAACCACTGACAATGGTTAGGAGACAATTCGGGTTCGACATACCGATTTTCGCTGCATTTCAACGAGCGTCGAACCTGGGTTTCTGGGGACGTTAGTTAGAACGTTGCCGAGTATCGCGCAAAGGACACGACATTATGGGTATTGCGACAATTAATCCCGCTACGGGGGAAACGGTCAAAACGTTCCAACCTTTGACCGATGAGGAGTTAAACCGCAAACTCGATCGCGCCGATCGCACCTTCAAACAATACCGCCGCACGATGATGGTACAGCGATCGAAATGGTTGCGGGCGGCCGCCGATATCTTGGAGCGCGATCGCGCTAAATTCGGCGAAATCATGACCCTGGAAATGGGAAAACCCATCAAAAGCGCCATATCGGAGGTTGACAAATGTGCGCTTGTATGCAGGTATTACGCTGACAATGCCTCCGAATTCCTTGCCGACATCCCGGTTCAAACCGACGCCAGCTTCAGTTACGTCAGTTACCATCCCCTGGGGGCAGTTTTGGCGGTCATGCCCTGGAATTTCCCCTTCTGGCAGGTGTTTCGCTTCGCCGCACCCGCACTGATGGCGGGAAACGTGGGACTGCTCAAACACGCGTCTAACGTGCCGCAATGCGCCTTAGCCATTGAAGAAATTTTCACCGAAGCTGGATTTCCCTCGGGGGCGTTTCAAACCCTTCTCATCGGAGCGAGTCAAGTGGCGAAAGTGGTAGCCGACGATCGCGTTTGCGCCGCCACCTTGACAGGAAGCGAATACGCCGGAATGAGTTTAGCCGAGTGTGCCGGAAAACACCTGAAAAAAACGGTTCTCGAACTGGGGGGAAGCGATCCCTTTATCGTCATGGGAAGCGCGAACCTAGAAGCGGCCGTGAGTACCGCCGTAACCGCGCGGATGTTGAACAGCGGACAGTCTTGTATTGCAGCCAAACGGTTTATCGTCCACGAGTCGATCGCCGAAGAATTCCAAAAACGCCTCTTGGCGAAATTCAAAAATCTCACTCTCGGCGACCCCATGTCAGAAGACACTGACATCGGGCCGTTGGCCACGCCGGGAATTCGCGAGGAACTGCACGAACAGGTCGCAGCTTGCAAAGACAAAGGCGCGAAAGTCTTAATTGGCGGGGAATTGCCCGATCGCCCCGGTAACTTTTACCCGCCGACAATTATCGCCGACATTCCGCCGGGAACCCCAGCTTACGACCAAGAGTTTTTCGGTCCAGTGGCGTTACTGTTTCGGGTGGAGTCGATCGACGATGCGATCGCGCTGGCCAACAGCGTCCCCTACGGCTTGGGAGCGAGTGCGTGGACGGCTGTAGCCGCCGAACAACAACAGTTTATTAACGAACTCGAAGCCGGGGCGGTATTTATCAACGGTCTGGTTAAATCCGATCCCCGGTTACCCTTCGGCGGTATCAAGAAATCTGGATATGGGCGCGAATTGGGTGTTCAAGGTATCCAAGAATTTGTCAACATAAAAACAATTTGGATCGGGCATTAACGCACGTGAGTTCGATAACCAACGGGTTCGCCCTCGCTTCCAACCCTCTGTTGCCGTCCTCCCTCACCTCGGTTAAGGGTGAAATGTCAGGGATGTTCGGGAAAGAAACCGGGGGTGGAAGTGTTGTCGTGAAAACGCAGCGAGGGCGAAACACTGTTGTCGAACCGAATGCCGAACTCGCTCGATCGCATCCATTGAAGGCAATTTATCTAAACCGAATTTTAGAGGGCGGTGGGAACCCGTTTGAGGTTCGATCGCGTCGGCGAAAGTGCGACGCACCCACCGCGCGATCGCGGAAGCGGAACGGAGTTCTTTCACAACCCCGAACCGTCCAAACGTTCGTATTCCCTATCCCATTTCACATCCAATCTCATACCCAAACTCAGATAAGGGGGTCTCATGAACACGGCCGAACTACTGGTCAAGTGCCTCGAAAACGAAGGCGTGAAGTATGTCTTCGGTTTGCCCGGTGAAGAAAATATGCAGGTTCTCGAAGCCCTGCGAGAATCTTCAATCCAATTCATCACCACCCGTCACGAACAAGGTGCGGCGTTCATGGCAGACGTTTACGGACGTCTGACGGGAAAAGCAGGGGTTTGTCTGTCTACCCTGGGACCGGGCGCAACGAATCTCATGACCGGAGTTGCTGACGCCAACCTCGACGGTGCGCCTCTCGTGGCGATTACGGGGCAAGTGGGAACCGATCGAATGCACATTGAATCCCATCAATATCTCGACTTGGTGGCGATGTTCGCCCCCGTCACTAAATGGAACTCCCAAATCGTCCGCCCCAGCAACACCCCGGAAATCGTTCGGAAAGCCTTTAAACGGGCGCAACGGGAAAAACCGGGAGCGGTTCACATCGACTTACCCGAAAATATCGCTGCTATGCCCGTCGAAGGTGCGCCGTTAAAGTGCGACAAAAAGGAAAAAATGTATGCGTCGTACAAGAGTCTCAACAACGCCGCTACCGCTATTTCTCGGGCGAACAATCCGTTAATTTTGGTGGGGAACGGCGCGATTCGGGACAACGCCAGCGACGCCCTCACGGAATTCGCCACTCGGTTGAACGTCCCCGTGGCGAATACGTTTATGGGGAAAGGCGTTATGGCCTACACCCATCCTCTGGCATTGTGGACGGTGGGGTTACAGCAGCGGGACTACATTAGTTGTGGTTTCGACAACACCGATTTAGTCATTGCGGTGGGATACGATTTAGTCGAGTACTCGCCCAAGAAGTGGAATCCCGACGGGAAGATTCCCATCGTTCACATCAGTACCACCTCGGCGGAAATTGACAGTAGCTACATTCCCTTGGTGGAAGTGGTGGGGCATATTTCCGACTCCCTGAACGAAATTCTGCGTCGTTCCGATCGCTCCAGCAAACCCGAACCCCACGCTGTATCCTTGCGAGACGACATCCGGGCTGATTACGAACAGTACGCCAACGATCTCGAGTTTCCCGTCAAGCCTCAGAAACTCATTTACGATGTGCGGCAAGTGATGGGGCCGGACGATATCGTCATTTCCGATGTGGGAGCGCATAAAATGTGGATGGCGCGTCACTACCATTGCGATCGCCCCAACACTTGCTTGATTTCCAACGGCTTCGCGGCGATGGGGATTGCCATTCCCGGTGCGATCGCTGCCAAACTGGTACATCCCGATCGAAACGTCGTGGCAGTGACGGGAGACGGCGGATTTATGATGAACTGCCAGGAACTCGAAACCGCGTTGCGTGTGGGAACGCCGTTCGTGACGATTATTTTTAACGACGGCGGTTATGGTTTGATCGAGTGGAAACAAGAAGCCCATTACGGGCGATCGTCCTTTATTGAATTCGGCAATCCCGACTTCGTGAAATTTGCTGAAAGCATGGGTTTGAAGGGCTATCGCGTCGAATCGACCGAATCCTTCGTTCCCATTTTGCGCGAAGCCTTAGAACAAGAGGTTCCTGTGGTCATTGACTGTCCGGTTGACTATCGTGAAAACGCTCGCTTTTCCGCGAAATCTGGCGGTTTAAGTTGCCCGATGTAGGGGGTTCTCTCGTTCTCTCCTCGTTCCCAGGCTTATGTTTGGGAACGGGGAAGTCAACAGATCTGTAGGGCTTGCTGAAACTTGCTGAAAAAGTATTAACGTTAAAGTTAGGGAAGGGAACAGCGGAGCTGTGAATCGGAGGTGGAGGAATGCGAGTGGCTCGCGATTTTCTCTCGAATTTTAGCCCCATTATGGCCGACAACTCGAGACTTGTTTCAGATCGATGAACTTAAAGTCTTTGTTTCATTCTTACTGAACTGCAAATTCCGTATATTTACGCAGTGAAGGCGGATGAAATGCCAAGACAATTTTCTCTTTCGGAACCCCTAACTCCACTAACTGATTCGCAAGACCCTGCTCGGTTCCATCTTGGTAAATCCAGATTTTACTGTCGATAATTTCCGCGTGTAAAACGATGCCGTAAAGCGGTGTGGAATCGAACCAACCCACGTAAATTAAAAGATATCGATCGCGCTCTCGGTCGAAAACGAGTTTGGCGTCAACCCGTTTGTCCCAAATATTTGCCGCGCGATCGCTCAACAGTTGGGTAATAAACTGCCGATATTGCGCTAAGGTATCCATTTTACAATTTCCTCTCGATCGATATCGTAAACAATGAGGTTGATATGATGTTCTTTTTGTGAATTCTCGATAAAAGAAAGTCGAAAAAATTTTTCGTAGGTTATTCGAGGAACGGCAAGATATAATTGTCGTTCTTTTTCTTGGATGGTCAATGCCGATCGATACACTAAAAATTGACCGAGCGCACTATAAAACTCCGTAATTTGAGAAGACCCTAAAAAGCTTTTAATTTCAACCGCAATTTTTCGACCGTTTCGTTCGGCAGCGATCGTCTTTTCTGCACCGAGATCGATCGCTAGATCGAACGTCCCCGCTTGGAGTGGATAGGGATCGTGCGTAATGTTCCAGTCTTCTTTAATCAGTGCCGTTTTGACAACTTGATGAAACGCATCTCGCGCTGACATAGCTCCACCGACACTCAAACGATTGCTTGTCTATTTTATTAGATTTATTTTATACTACAATAGAAGAAATCGAGCAACATTGTTAACTCTCGTAATATCCTCAACTTGAGGACTAACGTTGTGACCTCGACTTTAGCGATCGAACGGCTGACGCTGTACGACTTAGAAGAACGCTTTGGTTTGCAAGAAGAATGCGATCTGGCGTTTTTTTCAGAATGGCATGGAATGCAACTCCAGTTGTCAGATTCCGAACGAGAACGTTTGGCGAGAATTTGCGCCGGATATGCCAACTTAGAACGACGTGGACTGTTAGAGAAAACCGTCGAACTGCTGGTGTTAGCGCCGCTTTTAGACTTAGCTGGATTTTTTCTCCCACCGTTTTACATCGAAACCGAAAAACCCGTTCGCGTGAAAGCCACCGACGGAAGCATGATGATTAGCGGACGCTTAGACGTTCTCGTGGTGTGCGATCGCCTGTGGATTTTAGTTATTGAATCCAAACGGGGGGAGTTTTCCTTAAAAGTGGGAATTCCCCAAGTGTTAGGATATATGCTATCAGCAGAAAAGCCTCAACCCGTGCGATACGGAATGGTGACCAACGGCGAAAGTTTCCAATTTCTCAAGTTATCGATGGGAGAGACTCCCCGCTACGGGCGATCGAATACGTTTCTTCTCGGACAAGATGCGGGATTGGAAACGACGCTACAAATCCTCAAGTATTTGGCGACTTTACTGGTGGCGGAGTAGATTACGCGATCGCGACATTTAACACATCTTTCGTTGTCAACGCCAACTCGGGAAACACCGACGACACCAAAGGCTGACCCCCCGTAAACCGCTGGAGTTGATACTCTCCTTCCACAAGCTGACAAATCGTGATTGTCGGTTGCTTGGGAGTTCCGAGATAGCGCACCGCACCCAAGGCGCGATAGTCTACGATCCAGTACTCTGCAATCCCCATCGCCTCGTATTCAACAAATTTGTGTCCGTAATCGTCTCGCCAGTTGGTACTGACGACTTCCACCACCAGCGGAACCGTTGCGCCGTTTTGAATGACTGAAGTGGTTTTCCAAAGAGATTCCTGGGGAATTTGCGAGCGATCGAGTACGATGACATCTGGCTGATATCCCGATCGCGGTGCGTTGGGTTTCAACACGCAAGTTCGCGGAATCGAGTAGGGAAGCCGTTGTCGCCGAATCTCGAAATTGAACTCCGCCACTAAAAACCCCGCAATATCTTCGTGAGTTCCCGTTGGTAACACCTCAACGACTTCTCCTTCAATGAGTTCGTAACGCTTCCCGTCGTCGGGATACCACGCCACGAATTCGTCAAAACTCATCGGTTTGGTTTGAACGAACATCGTTTTAATTGGGGTTTGTCGTTAATCCTTGGCGAAATCTCTTAATCGCCTGGGTGAGCGATCGAACTCGAACGCACTCCTCAATTAACTATAAATCCAAATTCGGTAAAATCTCGCTGCGATCGCGGTCTTCGTATGGGTGCATCTCAAAAATGTAAATCTATACGAGAGAATAAGGATTTCAGCCTCCAATTCTCATGTTTTTGCAAAACTGAGATGCACCCAGATACGGTATCTTATCTAGATGGCTTTTCAAATCTAAAAATAATGAATCAAATAACTGCTCGAATCACTCAAATAATGTTTGGACTCGTTCCTGTTTTAACAACTGGCTGCGTTCAAATTTTCGATTATACGGGGCAAATCGCACTGACCGGAGATGTTTATGAGATTTTTGAACGCTTTGAGGTCAACTCAGACGATATTAGTTGTCGTCCCGTTTCAGGGCATCGAATGGGATTTTGCTCTTTTACACCGTCTTCCGAAGAAGTCGATCGGTTAGTGAGAGAACTCGCTCTCGAACCTGAAGATGTCTATAATCCAGTTTCTTTTCCCGAGCGCTCCGAACGCTCAGAACCTATACCGAGGAGTGTCGTTCTGAAGATTACAGGTTTACGAGGAGAAATTTCCGAGTTAGAGATGGGATGTATGACTCTAGAGCCTTTTGAAGAGAGAACTTCGGTTGAAGCCTATGGCTCTTACGGACAGGATGCTTCGATCCGAGAATTGAATCTAAGCGGTGGTTCTCGCTTTGAAAGTCTTTTCTTGCTCTACAATGTAGAGACGGGCGAGGCTTGTCTTCAAGCCGGTTATGGCTACGGTTAATGTCTAGATTTGGCTTTGAAGTCGAGTCATAAAACTCATTAGATTTCCGAACAGCTTACCAGATCGTCGAGATCGCTGGCAGAGTCTTGGGGATGGACGAAGCGAGTGAAGCTAACGGGACTTAAACGGTAAAAAAGGTAAAATAAAAGCAAAACCCTTGACTGACAAGGATTTAAGGTGGAGAGTGTCCCCATGAGAGAGACCACCCCAGCCGCTATGCCACCCTGCTTTGAGAAGTGGTGCAAGCGTTTCGACCCCGACTTCAAAACCCAAGCACAAAAAAAGGGGTTTAGAACACTATTTGGGAGGATTACTCGGGGAAAGCCAGCGAAAAAACATAAACTCAGATGGCAAACGACTCGGTGGGAGTGGTTTACAACCGCTTACATCATTTTATAACGGAATCCCCTTGGGAGGAGAAGCGTATTAACGAACGTCGTTTAAAGGTGGTGGACTCCTGCCATCAAACCCGAGTGGGTCGGGGATTTGCCTTGCTGCTCGATGATACAGGACATCGAAAAAGCGGCAACTTCACCGCAGGTGTGGGAAGACAGTACATCGGAGAAATCGGCAAGCTCGACAACGGAATCGTGGCGGTAACGACCCCATCTCTATGATGGCAAAAAAAATTTGCCTCTGGATGTAGAAATCTATCAGCCAGCCAGTTCCTTACCCTCAGGCAAGAAAGATCCCTCTTTCAAAAAGAAACCCGAAATCGCCTTAGAATTAATTGACCGGAGTTTAAAGAGAGGGTATCGACCGGGAATCGTCCTCATGGAGGGTCTTCGCAAAACAAGGTGATAAGAAAAACTTATTAAGTAAAGCAAGACAGAAAGCGCATTCGCATATTTTCAAAATTTATAAAGCCATAAGCT
>NZ_KB235958.1:3560290-3582055 GCF_000332355.1 Baaleninema simplex PCC 7105 | reverse complement strand
GCCTACACTTTTATCCTTTGGCATAAGTTGACGGGCGGTTTACGAAGGAAGTGGGCGAACCAACCTTTGGAAACTTTTGTAGATGCTTTAGAGGCTTTTCGGACAGCCATGTCTTTTCGTTTTGTGGCATGGCTGAACGAGAATCGAGACCTGTTTGCCGCTCACAAAGCGCGTTTTGGCTTGGTTTGGGCTTGAAATTTGTTTAAGTACCGCTAAGCGAGTGAAGCTGTTGGAAATCATGGAAGAAGAAGCGGAGTTACGGCAAAATTCCCGATTAGCACTTCCGGTATAAGATCCCCGGCATCTTGGAGATGCCGGGGATCTGGAAATTGAGTGCGCCCAATTCGATGAATTTACATTTTTGAGATGTACCCGAAGCTAAGCGAGTGAAGCTGTTGGAAATCATGGAAGAAGAAGCGGAGTTACAGCCGTATTTTTATAAGTTAGGGACTCTCGATACGCGATCGAACGGCGACATTTCCACAAGAGACGAGTTGATTCATTGGTTGCGACATTTCGGCGATCGAACCGGACGAACACATTTAGATTCTCAGGCGATTAAAACCGAGGCTAGTCTCAAGCATAGCAGTATTATCTATTCCGCAATGCTTCTTTTAAAATTGTCACTAAACTTCATTAGTCGTCTCTAAAAATGACTACACCTTCAATTGTTCTCGATTCAACTTGAACCGTCCATGTTGCAATTTTCTCGTCCTTGCTCCAGACTATATTAATGTTGGACGGATCGTGAAATGAATTCAGATATCGATCTCTTAGTTCATCATCCCCACCAAAGCTCGCTCTATCTGTAATCTTGTCACCTGAAATCATCCTTACATTTCTTATATGAGCTTTTCTTTGAACAGTACCTTGCTTCTCATAAACTTCATTTAAACAATGAATATAACAATATTTTATGAAAATCAGATCCTTCTGACCGCTAGGTGAAGTATATGAGGTCTCTTTTGCAATACTAGAAGAAGCAAGATTGCCTAGCCAATTCCACATTACTAGCGACCCAGTATAAACCAAGAGAACTAGGATTTTTACAATAAGAACTCCCAAACGACTTCGTTTTTTGCTTTTCTTAATATACAGAACGCTATAAAAAATAGATAAACATATGGACAAAATGGTACAGTAAAATAATAAAAATATAACTAGCTCTATGATTTCATTGTCCAGGTTGTATTTGGGAGCATGACCTGTGCTAATTACAAGAATTAATCCGATCGCAACTAAATGAAGAACAATTGAAGCTCCCCATAACACTTTACTTAAAATCTTTCTGAATTTTTGAATTATTGTTTTTATCACTATCATAAATAGCCCCACAATAATATTTTCAAGTCTCTGCTGAAGCTATGATTCAAAAAAATCACTAAAACCCTAACATTGTAAAATTTTTTGCAGCTTTATGCCGTTTAGCTCCCTCGGCGAGAAGCCCCGCGCTCTACCCGTGCTTGGTGAGCGTCGGCCGGGAGAGCCGAGCGGCAAGGTCTAATGAACTCAGAAAGTGCCCAGAAAACTCTTCTGCGAATTGGCTCCTTCCGCCGACAACTGGAGTTGACCGACCCGTAGGCAATTGCCGCAAGTCCCCCGTTTCCAAGGTTGAAAGAGAAGATGTGAAAAAGCAAGCCTCCTTTGGGGAGAAGAAACTTAAAAGTGGGGATGGGCGTCTCGGGTGCATCTCAATTCTGCGATAAGTATAAATACTTAAATGAGTAAATCCCCTTCTAGCAGTCCTTGAGGAATATATTGACAAATTGCCGAACTTGTGTATTTAGGAAAGTGAGATGCACCCGGCGTCTCCTCACTCTAAAACGCTCGAATCCTGCGCTCTGGACACAGAGATCGTTGTAGATGCAGCAGGTGGGAGAAGCCCGCATCGTATGCTTGCATCGATGTCGGGAGTACGTCACTTTTTGACCGGAACTTTGCTGTCCGATGGCGGTGGCGTGTACGTCTCTACAGGTGGCGGGGCTGGGGTATACGTTTCCACGGGAACTGGGGGCGGTGTGTATTCTTCAACTGTCGGTTTGGGCGCGTACTCTTCTACAGGTGGCGTGGATTCTTCCACGGGGGTTTCTACCGGAGGAGGCGTTTCTTCAACGTCCGATGCTGGGGTTTCGTCCATCGGCGTCGGTGTGGATTCGGGAATCGGTTCCGACTCCGTTTCTGTTTCGGGGATCGCTGACTCTGGTGTCGGCGTGGGTTTGGGCGCAACGTCCGACTCGGTTTCGGCCGTCTCTTCAACGGGAGTTGGCGTTGAAGTTGGAGACGTTTTATCGTCGATCGCTCCGTCTTCAGATGATGGATTAGACGCAGGTGTCTCGTTGGCTGTCTCGTTTGGCGTTGAAGATGGAATTTCCACCGATCGCCGTTCGCCCCGTTCCCGAGCGTTTCGCGCCCGTTCTGAGCCTTCGATCGCCATTTCCACTTCAACGACTACATCGTTCGCCCCACCCTCGAGGGATTGGAACCGCCAGCGATCGCGCACGTCGTCGAGAACAGCGCGATCGAGATCGGCGTTTCCACTCGATCCTACCAATCGCACGTTGACGATATTTCCGCGATCGTCTACGTCTACACTGACGCTGACAGTTCCCTCTGCACCTTCGTTTAAGGCACTGCGGGGATATTCTGGACGGGGACAGTTGCGACAGGCGACGGTACGACTTCCACTTCCGTTACCAGTTCCCTCGCCGTCACCGTTTCCATCGCCGTTTCCGTTACCGGTTCCCTCTCCTTCGCCGTTTCCGTCACCCTCTCCGCTATCTGGGGTTCGCTCGTTGCTCGTTTCTCCACCATCTCCGTTAGGTTGTGCGGACTCGTCGCCGTTGGTTTCTCCGTCACTGGGATTTCCGAACCAATCTGACGTCACGTCCCACTGTCCAAAACCATCGCTGTCTTCAGTGTCTGGGGTTTCTGTCTCGTCCTCTGTTGCATCGCGATCGCCGGTATCTGGGGTTTCGGTATCTGGGGTTTCGGTATCTGGGGCTTCAGTTTCGGGAGTTTCCGGTTCCGGTTTCTCGGCGGTCACCTCTCGATCGTCGGGTTCGATGGGTTCTTTTTCCGGTTCTGTCGGTTCGGGTTCTTCCGTCCACTCGTCTTCTGGCGTCATCTCCGAGACTTTGGGTTCCGGTTTCTCCGGTTCCGGTTCTGGCGGTTGCGATTTACGATCGATCTTCGGTTTGGGAACCTCCGCTACAATGGGTTCTTCGATCGCAGCGATGGCATTGGGTGGCGGGTTCGATGGCGAGGCCATCGCCGGTTCGGAAGGCGATCGCGCTCCACTCGATCCTCCCGAAGACCCGCTCTCGCTAGCAGTTTCAGCCAGTTCGGTATCTTCCGGTTGCGGCGGTTTGGGAGCTTCTACAAAAATCTGAATCGGCGTAGTTTCAAGCGATTCGTCGAGGGGCGTTTGCGAAAACTCCAGAGGCGTCGCCCACCAATCCCCCAACTGCAACAGCATCAGAATCCCGTGCAGTACTGTCGAACCGATAAATCCCCGCAGCAGGAATTGCTTCACGTTGCGAGCGTTGCGTTCTCGGTGTTGGGTTGCGATCTGTGAGTAGCCGATACCGGATACGGATGCCATGAGTCGAGTTTTCGTAAGAGGTCTGGGGAAAGACGCGATGGTGCTGCGCACCGCTGCCACGAGCGAATCCCTCTCGATTTATTGAAAGTTCTTCCTGATAATTGCAGAGCTTACGATAGCTGGCCGTACTTGTCAACTGCAATTTAATCCTGAATATCAAACGATCTTATTTTTGAAATTCTTATCTGAAAGGCTTTTCAGGAACATATTCTCAAAAACTCATCTAAAAAACTTGACAATAGTTTTCGTTAAGCCTAGAGTCTATTGAGAATCATTACTGAAAAATGAGTGCGACAGTTGCGGCTGCCTCGGCGATCGCGACCTCGTTCTCGCGGGTTTGTGGTGTTGTCCCATGTTGGTGTTTGAACTTTTGCAATCGGGCGGACTGGTCATGATTCCGCTCCTGATTTTTTCGATCGTGGCGATCGCGCTGATTGCCGAACGAGTCGTGTTTTGGTCTCGCGTCAACCGCCGCCAAAGCCGTGTCATTCGGGAGGCGCTAAACCGTTACAGCGACGATCCCTACACGGCGGCGCATCGGTTGCGGCAAAACGCCGATTTACCGATGGCGCGAATTTTCCTCGAAGCCGTCGAACTGCAGAACCCCTCACCGGAGGCGGTGCGTCTAGCGCTCGAAAGCTCGACTCAGCAAGAACTTCCCTTACTGCGGCGGTTTAACACGGCGTTCGATATCATTATTGGCGCGTCGCCTCTGTTGGGATTGTTGGGGACGATTTTAGGCTTAATTCGATCGTTCGCGTCGTTGCAACTCGGCGATATCGGAAGCGGTAGCGCCATGATGGTGACAGGTGGCATTAGCGAAGCGTTGATTTCCACCGCAGCAGGGTTGATCGTCGCCATCTTCACCTTGATTTTCGCCAACATCTTTCGTGGTTTCTACAAGCGACAGTTAGCCGCCATCCAAGCCTGTGGCAGCTATCTAGAACTCCTCTGTCTCAACCGCCTCGAATCGGATTCTGAGGGGCGATCGAACGTAGCTGTCAGTACGTCGCAGTAGTGTTTGGAGCAAGGAAGAGGGGGAGAAAGGGAGAGGGGGAGAAACTGTTATCTGTTCACTGTCTTCACTGGCGACTGGCGACTGGTGACTGGTGACTCAAACCCCGTTCCCGGTTCCCCGTTCCCGGTTCTCCGTTCCCTAAAAACCCAACTATCAACCCAAATTATGCGTATTTTTGAAAACGACGATCCTCCAGCTCAGGTCAATATCGTTCCGGCGATCGATATGATTTTCGCCATTTTGACCTATTTCATTATGGCGAGCTTGTTTCTCACTCGTGCTGAAGGCTTGCCCGTGAATTTGCCGCAGGCGCAAAATGCCGAATCGCAAACGAACCGCCAATCGATTATCGCGATCGACGCCAACGGAAATTTAGCGTTCGATCGCGAAACCGTTACCTTGGAAGAACTGCCCGATCGCGTGTCAGCTAAGGTCAACGGTGGATCTCTCATCGTGGCGATCGCCGCTGATGAAGCGGTCGATTACGGCCGCGTTGTCGCCGTCATGGACAGTCTGCGAGGCATCGAAGGCGTCCGATTGGGGATTTCCACGAAACAACAGTGAAGAGCTGAGGCTGTTGACAGTCACCAGTCATACGGAATCCGTATCTCAAACACTGGTTTTGTCCAACCTGACAAGTCTCTCTATAGCAACCCTAAATCAGTTGTGTAAGAAAATTGAGACAACAAGGGAATCGGGAACGGGGGGTGCATCTCAAAAATGTAAATTCATCGAATTGGGCGCACTCAATTTCCAGATCCCCGGCATCTTGGAGATGCCGGGGATCTTATACCGGAAGTGCTAATCGGGAATTTTGCCACCCCAAACTGATGTTTTTGCACTCATTGAGATGCACCTCCGTCCTTCTAGGACGGTTAACTTATGTTAAAAATAAAGTTATCCAAAATAAAGTCCTGTAAAAAAAATCATGATAGTAAGAGAAGCCAAGTTGTTGAATGGGTCCAAGGCACAATATAAAGCCTTAGATGAAGCCATAAGAACTGCTCAGTCTATCAGAAACAAAGCAGTAAGGTTATGGCGAGATGAGTCTAAAGTAGAGAAGGCTCGTCTCTCTCTGCTATGCAAAGAATTGGCGCGTAAGTTTCCTTTTGCCAAAAAGTTGAACTCAATGGCACGTCAGGCATCATCAGAGAGAGCTTGGAATTCTATAGTTAGTGGTTAAGTGTTTTGGATAGTTCGTGTTCAACGAATTTTTATTAAGATTTATTGCATTTATTATAAAGGAGGTTCGATCGAAAAGGTGGACAGGGGCGCGATCTTGGGAGGGTTCGATCGGAAGCGAAGATCCATATTATAAGCAGACCTAAAAGTCAATATCTCAAACGAGCTAATTCATGAAAATTAAATGATGTATGACTCTAGCTCCCCGGCATCTTCAAGATGCCGGGGAGCTTATACGGAAAGTATAGACTGGGAACAAACCACTTAATCTTCCAGCAAATCTTCTATTCTTGCTTTTAAGTCCATCAAATCGGGATGTTGAGTCATATCGAGTCGAGCGATCGCCCATTCAAAAAAACTCGACAAAGAAATGTAATTCGATTGTTGTCTTTGCATTTCTTTTTGAAGGTCTTTCCCGTGAAACCAAATCAGGTAGCGGTTTTCTGCCCAAAATTCATCCTGACTAAAATATTCTTGATAGTGGCTTAAACGATCTAAAAAATTTTCAGGTGTTATCGACAACGCCGCCTTTCTAAATTCTTCGACTAATTTTACCCCTTCTTGTTGGCAGTCTTGAAGGGTCAAAGATTCAGGAAGCTTACCACTCCCACCCGTCCAAGTGGTTTTGAGGTGTTCGCGAGCTGCACTGGTTCGCAATAAATCCCCCAACGCCCAACGTACAGCCTGGTAGAACTGTAAGTTTTTTGCACTCGTTTCAATCCAGTCTGCGATCGCTTCAATACCAGGCGAATCTCCATGTCCCCATTTCGATGCAGTCTCAAGTTTTTCTTGAAATTTTTCTCTCCAGTATTGATGGATTAAAATCGGATCTAAAAGATAATTTTCGATGCAAGAACGATACGTGGTGATAACCCTCCGACTTCTCCTCCTATTCCCCAAATGGAGTAATTGACTGTTTGGGGTAGGTTGGACATCGAAATCTCGATCGCGAAAAACAATATATTTCTGATTCGTGAGTTCTTCAGGAAAGAAGTAGCCCTGAGCAAATACAGAAAAGCCAAACTTTCCACCCGCCGATACAATCGTGCATCGATCCGCCGCTATTTCTTCCGTTATTTTGGACAGTAATCGATAGTCCAAGCTAGTTTGCTTCCCTTCACAAAAAAGAAAAATTCCACGACTAACAACACTCACGCTCACACCTCAAGACGAATAATATGAGATTCTGGAACGAGTTGTTCTATATAATCTGAGTGAGTAGTAATGATAAATTGGTTGTTTTTACCCAGCTTGGGCAAAGCTCTTAACAAGGCTTGTTGCATAGGCGGATGTAAGTGCAATTCCAACTCGTCAATCAAAATAACTGAATTGTGGATATTCCAACTTGCAAAATCCATCAATATAGGAAATATCGCCCGTTCTCCTCCTGACATTTCTGAAATTTCATACTGATTTTTACCATCATAGAGATAAAACCAAGGCTCGCTTAAAATATCGTCAATTTCAGCTCGCGGTACTGGCCCTTCAAAACTTCGTTTTGGAAACACAGTTTTATAAGCTTGTTCGATTTCGGCATATAAATCCTTCTGTCCAGGGCGTAGCTCCCGAATTTTTTCGCCCCCTAAATCCTGATGAAATTGTCGCCACTTCGATAGTCTATCTCGTAAAATATTGTTAGTAATTTCAATCTTGTTTTGGGGGTTTTCGGGCGTCAAGCTCGTGGAAGTTCTCTGTTCAGTGTACCAAAGTATCGTACCTACTTTTTCAAACACTTGGAACCCTTCAAAACGAACCAGTTGCTTCGCATATTCTCTTCCTTTAAATTGAAAAAATTCCGCCGCAGTATTCGCCTGCACTTTGATATCTTTCCATTGGAGAGTTACTAGATGCTGGGCAGAAGGAGGATGTAAATCGCGTCCCATCTCCTGTGATTTTTCCTGAAATTCGCGAACCGCCTGGATTTCGGTAGACGAAAATTGGACTTGGACTTCAACTTCTGGCGCAAATCTTCCCCAGTTGGCTCCTAAAAGTTCGTAATGAAATCCCGACCATTCTAATTCAGTCACGTTTCCCAATCGTCCCGTCGCGACTCCTAGCGTGGCTGCAATGGCTTGTAAAATACTGGTTTTTCCCACACCATTGTTTCCGATTAAAACAATGAGGTCTCGTGCCAATCCCGTTTCGGGATCTGTAAAATCCAATAAGGAAGAATCACGAAATTTTTTAAAATACTTGAGTTGGACTGACTGGACTTTCATTAGCGTTATAAAAAAGACAGGTTTATTTCAATAAAAATTGAGTACATGAGGTTGATTAACGAAGCCCAAACTCCGACTTATCAAAGGTTTAGAGACTCCGATCGTAAAAGCATCCCGTGTTAAATCGAGATCTTCGGCTACCTCAGTCAGCGGTGACTGTTGAAAAAACACCGATAACGGAACAGATTCTTCGGCTTCCGAGTCGCGCGTCAAGCTATTGGCAAGAAACTGAATGAGATCGCGCTTTTCGTCAGGACTTAGCCCCAGAAGCGTCGCTTTGAGTTCGGCAAGTGTCATAAGAAAATAAAGAACCCTTAACTTAAGTGTAATGTAGTCGCTGCGTCTTCCTCGCCGCCAGCAGTGCGTCAGGGCAAAACCCGAATGGATTGGAATTTCTAACCTTTGCAACTCGCAGAATCTTCCATCCCTTCCCATTCGCCACACCCTAAACGAAGTTGAAAAACCGCGCGATCGCTTCCCCAGACGAGCGATCGCGCCGCCGATTGCCCAAAATCCCCGACGGCTACCCCTCGATAGGAGCGATCGAAGTTATTACACTGTGTTAAGAAGAGAAGCCGTCGGAGTCCGACCCTCTGACCCTCTTCTGCTGCTGACACCTTACAAAAACGTGCCATGCTGGATTTGAACGCCACCTTCGACAACCAACCGTCCGCATCCGACGACGCCCAAACCGCGCCGCCTGCGACGTCTCACGCCACACCGCCCAACCTGGCATTCGTCCAGCGTCATAACGGTTCCACTCCCCAAGACATCGATCGAATGCTGGAAATCTTAGGGTACGATTCGATCGATTCCCTCATCGATGCGATCGTTCCCGCCCAAATTCGCCTCAAACAACCCCTCAACCTCCCCCAACCTCTCAGCGAAGCCCAAGCCCTGCAACAACTCAGAGCGATCGCCCAAAAAAACCAAATCTTTCGATCCTTCATCGGAACGGGCTACCATGACAGCATCACGCCCCCCGTCATCCAACGTAACATCCTCGAAAACCCCGGTTGGTACACCGCATACACCCCCTACCAAGCCGAAATCGCCCAAGGGAGACTCGAAGCCCTCCTCAACTTTCAAACCATGGTGATGGACTTAACGGGGATGGAAATCGCCAACGCCTCCCTCCTCGACGAAGGAACCGCCGCCGCCGAAGCCATGAGTCTCAGTCTCGGCGCGTCTAAATCCAAAGCCAACGCCTACTTCGTTGATGCAGGCTGCCACCCCCAAACCCTCGAAGTCGTCAAAACCCGCGCCAACCCCCTCGATATCGAGATTATCGTCGGCGACTGGAAAACCTTCGACTTCAGTACCCCCGTCTTCGGGGCGTTGTTGCAATACCCCACCACCACCGGGGCAGTTTGCGACTACCGCCAGTTTATCGAAACTGCCCACGAACAGAAGGCGATCGTCACCGTCGCCGCCGACATTCTCAGCCTCGCCCTCCTCACCCCTCCCGGCGAATTCGGTGCAGACATCGCCGTCGGAAGTACCCAACGCTTCGGCATTCCCCTCGGTTACGGCGGACCTCACGCCGCCTACTTCGCCACCAAAGAAACCTACCAGCGCAAAATACCGGGGCGCATCGTCGGCGTGTCTAAAGACACCAGCGGAAAACCCGCCTTGCGTTTGGCGTTGCAAACCCGCGAACAACATATCCGCCGCGACAAAGCCACCAGTAACATCTGTACCGCCCAAGTTCTCCTGGCGGTGATGGCGTCCATGTATGCCGTGTATCACGGCCCGGCGGGTATCCGTCACATCGCCGAAACCGTCCACCAGCGCACCGTTATGTTAGCCGAAGGCTTAAAACGGTTGAAATTCAGCCTCGGCGAAACTGCCGTGTTCGATACCCTCACCGTCAACGTGGGTTCGGCGGATACCATCGTGCAACGGGCGGCGAAAAACTACATCAACCTTCGCAAACTCAACGATACCCAAATCGGCATCAGCCTCGACGAAACCACCACCGACGCCGATTTAATGGATTTGTGGCAAATCTTCGCCGACAGCGACGAGTTACCCTTTACCCTCAACGAGGTTCGCCAACTCGCCGCCACCTCCGACTCGAACTTAGCGAAGTCTCCCTTACGACGACAAACCCCCTATCTCACGGATGCCGCGTTCGAACAGTACCACTCGGAAACCGAGTTACTGCGTTACCTGCATCGCCTGGAAACCAAGGATTTGTCCCTCACCACCTCCATGATTCCCCTGGGATCTTGTACGATGAAACTCAACGCCACGGCGGAAATGATTCCGATTACCTGGCCCGAGTTTGGCAAGATTCACCCCTTCGCCCCCAAATCTCAAACGCGGGGCTATCAGTTCATGTTCCAACAACTGGAGGCGTGGTTGGCGGAAATTACCGGATTTGCGGCGATTTCACTGCAACCCAACTCGGGCGCTCAGGGAGAATATACTGGATTGCAGGTGATTCGCGCCTATCACCACCATCGCGGCGACAACCAACGCAATGTCTGTTTGATTCCCGAATCCGCCCACGGAACGAATCCCGCCAGTGCAGTGATGTGCGGGATGAAGGTGGTGTCGGTTCGCTGCGATAAAGCGGGAAATATCGATGTTGCAGATTTGAAGAAGAAGGCGGAGAAACACGCCGAGAAACTGGCGGCGATTATGGTGACGTATCCGTCGACGCACGGCGTTTTTGAAGAAAGCATCGTCGAAGTGTGCGATATCGTTCACCAATATGGCGGTCAAGTTTATCTCGACGGGGCGAATTTTAACGCCCAAGTGGGACTTTGTCGTCCGGGGGATTACGGGGCGGACGTGTGCCATTTGAACTTGCACAAAACCTTCTGTATTCCCCACGGTGGCGGTGGTCCAGGTATGGGGCCGATTGGTGTGGTGCAGCATTTGACGCCGTTTTTACCGGGTCATTCGGTAGTCTCGCCCCACAGCGAAACTCATTCTGAAGCCATTGGTGCAGTTTCCGCCGCCCCCTGGGGAAGTGCCAGCATTCTACCGATTTCTTGGACGTACATCGCCATGATGGGGGCGCAAGGGTTGACGGAGGCGACGAAACTGGCGATTCTCAACGCCAACTACATGGCGCGTCGGTTGGATGCGTTTTATCCGGTGTTATATAAAGGAGAGTCGGGGTTGGTCGCCCACGAGTGTATTCTCGATTTTCGTCCGCTTCGTAAGTCGGCGGGGATTACGGTGGACGATGTGGCGAAACGGTTGATGGATTACGGGTTTCACGCACCGACGATGTCTTGGCCGGTGGCGGGGACGATGATGGTGGAACCGACGGAAAGTGAGTCGAAGGCGGAAATCGATCGCTTTTGTGAGGCGATGGTGGCGATTCGCAGTGAAATCGAAGCCTTGGAATGGGGCGAGGTGGACGAGTCGAACAACTTGTTGAAAAACGCGCCTCATACGGCGGAATCGTTGATGTCGGACAATTGGGATCGTCCTTATTCTCGGGAAAAGGCGGCGTATCCGGCACCTTGGACGCGGGAACATAAATATTGGGTTCCAGTCAGTCGTATCGATGCGGCGTTTGGCGATCGCAATTTGGTCTGTTCTTGTGTGGGGATGGAGGCGTATGCTGAAGAGACTGAAGCAGAGGATTTTGACGACGATTTCGACGCTGACTTTTAGGGGCGAAATGGCGTAAGGTTTGGGGGTGGGTCTTCCCGCCCCAGAACGGGAACAGTATCAGGTTAAGGTGGGTGTGAACCAATGGGGAAAAGATCGATCGCGTTGAGTGCGTCGGTTCTCCTACTCACGGGATGTTCGGCGGCGATGGTGCCAGACTTAGAAGATATGGCTGGCGAACCCGCTTCGTCGGCGGAAGTGTCGCCGGAGACGCAAGTGGCTTCGACGACGCCTCCGGCGACACCCACCCCAGAACCTCTGACGACGGGAAACGCCGCCTTAGATGGTTGGGAATTCCGGGTGACGGACGCGATCTCGTCGGGAAAATCCTATCGCGGTCAGTCGGCGGTGTATAAGGCGGAAGACAGTTGGACGGTGGTATCAGTGGGGATTAAAAATGCCCATAGCGAACCCCAGGAGGCTCAGGACGCCCCATTTTTGCTGTTTTTGGCGAAAGTTGTCGATTCTGAGGGCAACGAGTACGGCGTCTCGGAAATCGATTATAAGTACGATTTGGAGTTTTCGAGGAAATCTTTTGCGTCGGGAGAGGTGCGATCGATGGATTTGTTGTTTAATACGCCGTCGGGAGTGCGGGTGACGCAGTTGGTGGTGGAAACGACGGATTTTCGCCAGCCGGTACGGATTGGGTTTTGAGAGAGTTCACCACACCAGACACAGAGGACACGGAGAAGTTATCAAAATATCGTTTCAGAGTGGTATAAAATGCTGTGGCGCGGGGAATAAAATTGAGACTATAATATTTAAACATACCGTATTTTTTAGGATTTAAATTATGTATCCTTGGACGGCTTTAGTTACCGTTTTCGCCCTTCTGGTTTACTTCGTCATTACCATCAACGTGGGACGGGCGAGAGCCAAACATAAAGTGATGCCGCCTTCGATTTCGGGAAATCCAGAATTTGAACGGGCGTTTCGGGTTCAACAAAATACGTCCGAGCAATTGATTTTATTCCTTCCCCTGCTTTGGATTTTTTCGATTTTTGTCAGCGAAATTTGGGGCGCTGTCCTCGGTGCAATTTGGGTTGTCGGACGCATTTTATACGCCTGGGGCTATTACCAAGCGGCGGAAAAACGGATGCTTGGATTTGGGATGGGGTCTTTAATGACGATGGTGTTATTGCTGGGGTCTCTCGTCGGCGTCGTCTTGAATTTATATCAGAACTTCACCTAGGCGATCGCCCCTCTCTGTGTCCTCTGTGCCTCTGTGGTGAAGCTCCTATAAAATGAACAGAATCACCCCCATTTTATCATGATTGCCATTGTCGCCGAACCGCACGCCCCCTATTCGTCGCCCCCTTCTACCGCCCCCTACGTGGAAGTCCTCGTCGATTGTCCCGGTTCCGACAAACTCTTCACTTACCGCATCCCCGACGACATTTCCCTCAATCCCGGCGACATCCTCAGCGTTCCCTTCGGTTCCCAGCAAGTCGGCGCGATCGCGGTTCGCTTCCTCGACACTCCCCCGCAGGAACTCGACGCCACCAACATCAAACCCATCGATGACGTTATCTCCCCCGGTTTCTTCCCCCCGAGTTACTGGGAACTGTTGCAACGCGTCGCCGATTACTACTGTACTCCCCTCATTCAAGTGATTCGCATCGCCTTACCGCCGGGATTGCTGAGGCGATCGCAACGTCGGTTGCGACTGAACCCCGACAACATCCCCAGCGGCGCGGAACAGTTTCTCAATCCCGTGGCGCGTCGGGTGTTGGAACTGTTGCAACAGTCGAAGTCGGGAAGCTACACCGCCGCCTACGTTCAGCAACAAATTCGCGGGGCGCGTCGGGGAATTCGCGATCTCGTCAATCGCAGATGGGTAGACAGTTATCTCGAACCGCCTCGGGTTCCTAAGCCGAAACTGCAACAGGCGGTGACGTTGCTGAACGCCAATCCTGCGGTGTATGGGGAACTGACGCCGCGACAGCGGGAAGTTTTACGATTTCTGCAACGTCAGGGGGGCGAACTCTGGCTGACGGATTTGATGCAACTGGCGCGAACCAGTCGCGGCGTGGTGTCGGCGTTGGAACGCTGTGGCTGTGTCGTGGTGGAGGAACGGGAAATTCTGCGCCGGGAAATGGGGGAAGCGGTGAACGCCGACGCCCCAAAGGAACTCACCCCCGCCCAAAATGCGGCGTTAGAGCGGATTTTGGGCTTTTCGGGATACGCCGAAGCCTTGCTTCACGGGGTAACGGGTTCGGGAAAAACGGAGGTTTATTTACAGGCGATCGCACCCATTTTGCGTTCTGGGAAGTCTGCGTTAGTTCTGGTTCCCGAAATCGGACTGACGCCGCAGTTAACCGATCGCTTTCGCGCCCGCTTTGGAAAACGAGTCTGCGTCTACCATAGCGCCCTCTCGGACGGGGAACGGTTCGACACTTGGCGACAAATGCTGACGGGAGAACCGCAGGTGGTTATCGGAACGCGATCGGCGGTATTCGCCCCGCTTCCCAATTTGGGCTTAATCGTTCTCGACGAGGAACACGACAGCAGTTTCAAACAGGATCGCCCCGCCCCAACGTATCACGCGCGAACCGTAGCGAAATGGCGATCGCAACTGGTAGATTGTCCGGTGGTGTTCGGTTCGGCGACGCCGTCGTTAGAAACCTGGTTGGACTGTCGCGGAGAGGAAAAACATTATCTTTCCTTACCCGAACGGGTGCGATCGCGTCCCCTTCCCCCCATCGAAATCGTGGATTTGCGACGAGAACTCCAACGGGGAAACAAATCCATTTTCAGCCTTGCGTTGCAAGAATCCCTCCAGAACCTCTCGGAAACCGGACAACAGGGAATCCTCTTTATCCACCGTCGGGGTCACAGTACCTTCGTTTCCTGTCGCAGTTGCGGCTACGTCCTCGACTGTCCCCATTGCGACGTTTCCCTAGCCTATCACTACACCCACGAAGGGGCGACGAAACTCCTCCGCTGTCACTACTGCGGTTATACCCGCCAACATCCCCCCAGTTGTCCCGAGTGTGGTTCCCCCTATCTCAAATTTTTCGGAAGCGGAACCCAACGGGTGATGCAGGAGTTGGGGCGACAGTTCCCGAACTTGAAAGCGATTCGCTTCGACAGCGACACCACGCGACGGAAAGGGGCGCATCGGGCGTTACTGACGCGCTTCGCCCAGGGAGACGCCCAGTTGTTGGTGGGAACGCAGATGTTGACGAAAGGGTTAGATTTACCGTCGGTGTCAGTGGTGGGAATTGTCGCCGCCGATGGTTTGTTGAACTTGTCGGATTACTGGGCGGGAGAACGGGCGTTTCAGACGTTGACGCAGGTGGCGGGCCGTGCGGGACGCGGCGACGATCCTGGGCGAGTGGTGTTGCAAACTTACACGCCGGAACATCCGGTGGTTTTAGCGGTTCGCCGCCACTGTTACGAGGCATTTGTGGAGGAGGAGTTAGCCCAGCGTCAGGTGTTGAACTATCCGCCTTACGGGAAGTTGGTGTTGTTCCGGTTGAGTGGGTTGGATGCGGCGTTGGTGGAACGAACGGCGATGGAGATGGGGGAGGCGTTGTTACCGGAAGCGGGGTATGAGTTGTTGGGCCCGGTTCCGGCTGCGGTGATGCGGGTGTCCGATCGGTTTCGCTGGCAGATTCTGTTAAAGTTTGAGGGGAATGTGGGGATTGAGTTGCAGGAGGCGATCGATCGGTTGAGGCAGATTTGTCCGCAGACGGTGAAGTTGTCGGTGGATATCGATCCGTTGAATTTTGGTTGATGGTGATTTTGCGGCAATTCCACTCTAAGATGCAACAGGATCGGACGGTTGACTGTGTAGCAGGTTATTTAACTCTCGGATGCACCTCAAAAGCCAAATCAGCCCGATAGAAACACACATCAAACTCCGCGAAAAAATTCATGTGACCCAGAATCGACGGCACGTCTCTCGATTGCGTCCAAGCGAATGCAAGTCGTACAGGGGGGAAATCTGCAACTGTCGCTGATAGAACCAATCCTCGCGCTTCCATCCGAGCTAGATTGCCACTCAACTGAACTGGAACCGTTTGCTCCTTCCAGACGGCTCCTAGTTGCAAGCCGATCTCGTATAATACATTAACGCTTGCGCCCGTGTCCAGTAAAGCCATCGTGTCTAGAGAGCGATTTTGGTAAGTTAGCGAAATCGGTAGATAGGGCAAGGAGCTAGAAAGCCCCAAGCTATTGGTACGCTCTGTAAAAGAAAATCGTTTGCCGTTAAGCATTATCTTCGGGTTGCGTTGCTTCTAGTAATTCTGACAGTGTTTGTGCTGCTTCGTCCGCTTCGTAAGGCGACCAAACTACTGCTTCGGTCGATTGTAACTGGTTGAGTAACTCCTCTTGAGCTTGAGTTTCGGGAGTTTGCAATTCGAAACCTCCTTCTTTCGCGACTTCTAAAAGAAGAAAGTGGATGAGGCGTAGCTTATCTTGATGAGAAAGCTGACTGACAGCAGGGAGTAATTCAGTAAATAGCATGGATGGATGTCTAGCCTATATCTATGAATTATAGAATTTTGATGCGGCTCAACTTTAAAATTGAATATCATCAAGAATGAAAGATATTAAAGCTTTGAAAAACGCTGTGCTAAACTAGCAATTTCCTTCGCAGTTGTTGCTCGTTCAGTTGCATCACCTTTACGATAGTAAACGTCTTCTCCAAAATATGAAAGTTCTTTTTGAGGAATTATTGTTATAACAATAATTCCCAATCCATAAAATGAATTAAAATCCATACTTGACAAAACTGAATCCTTTAGGGGTTGAGATATTTCACAATTTTTTATGCTGTTTCTCCAGAACGAAAAGTAGTCTTCTACTGATTTTCTTAATGCTTTGGCTTCTCGGTTGACTCCAACCACAAATCTCCTCCCAACTTTTTTGGGTTCTATTCCATCTAAATCCTTAATACGATTTGCATGATCATCTTTATCTGTGACACCAACAATAACTTTTCCAACTGTTTCAGTGCCAATATTAGCAATAGCAGAGATTGTTTTTAAAGTTTTATAAAGAGCCTCTTTATCGATACTACGCTGGCTCGAGAGGGAAAGAATACCTTGCTTTAATTCATAGTTAGGCAGCTCAATTTCTGATCGCCGAATAGCACTTTCAATATCTGTTGTCGAATGATTTCCATAAATTTGGGATTTTATATCTTCTTCAACAAAGTAGCTTCCTATTAATCCTTTTATCATATCTATATTTTTGCGCCTTTCTTCGGGTGAAGTGTCTCGTCTTGTTTTTCCTATTTTTTCACCTACATTTTTAAGAGATTTTTTAAGCCCAGCATAATCAGTTATTTTTTTATTATCTTTTATGATAGACTCATGAAAAGCGATAAAAATAATAGCAAAAATTGATTGAAAAGGGTTCGTTGTTCTATTTTCAAAAATAATATTTCTAAGCTTTTGAATCTGACCTTCATTACAGAATTTGATTATTTCATCGACACAATATTTAAATTCATCAGCAAATTTCTGGCTACCGTAGACTTCAAGTGAGTCTGATATTCTTTCAGACTCGAGACTGCCAAGCTGGTAAATCTTGTCAAGAGAATCTTTCGATCGCTCGATTAGTTGTCCGCCGACAATGCATGCAGCTATATCTGCAATACATTGCTCATCCATACTGTCCCGTAAATCAGTCGAGCGCAAAATACCTTGATTTACCCAAAACACCTCATCAGCTTGAACTGCATAGCCATGTTTTGTTCTCGGAAGATCGATGCTGATAGACGGCATTAAGTGCAGTGGAAGTACATTTGCTGTAGAATCTCCTCGAAGAGTACAAGCAATGTCTCTAACCATATTGGAGAAATCGTTTTGTACTCCAGCTTGACGCCGCTCTTGATCGCTTAAGCGACGACCGTATGTATTAATTCTATCAAAAACATCATTAATTTCGGCTTCTGTCGCATTACGCATGACAGAAATAGCTAGATTGTAGTCAAGTATGGTACTGACTTCTTTTTGGGAAAGATGTTCCTCAGCTTCACTTGGGACAAATAAACCCTCATCTGCACGGCTTTTAGCTGTTGGAAATCCCTGAAGATCGAAAAATTTGCCGTCTAGCGTGGGAAATGCAGTTTCTATAAATGACATTATAGATTGTAGTCGTTGCAATCCATCGATAATTTCATAGTTTCCAGGCAAGCCGTCTCTCTCTGCAATTAAAATTGCTGGTACAGGGTATTTTTTTAGGATTGATTCAATTAACTTTTGTTTTTCTTCTAGTGTCCAGACTAATTTTCTTTGGTATCTACGGTTTACAGATAAACGATCTTCTCTATACCAGTTATAGACTGATTGGATTGAGGTTGGTTGAGAAACTAATTCTGCCATTTAATCAAGTCTCCGCACAAAAAAATAACAATTGATATGACTAGTAATATTGATATTTTTGTATACAGCGTTTCTCAACCTGATGAGGTACAAATTCATGGCTTAAGCCCTTATGTAGCAAGGGCTATGTGTCCCTCACTTTCCAGGGAAACGCTGTATGTTTTTAAGTATAAATCATATAGGCAGATAATTGTCAAGTTTAAGAAGCACAACTCACCCTGACAACCGCGATTCCCCAAGCTTGAGATAATACTACCGATCGAACACTTCTAAACATCTCCGATCGCTCGCCGCTTGCAGTTCGGTTTCGGTGAGGGCTTCAAGTTCGGCTTGCAACTGTCGATCGAACTCAACACCCCGATCGCGTGCCTCCCGCCAAGCTGCCATCAGTTCGGCGAGACGTTGCTTTTGGCCTTCGCTAAAGTAAGGATCGCCTCGAAAGCTTTGCAGGACGATCGTACCGCCAAAATCTGTATCGCTGAGTTGGGCGGTGAGGGCGTCGAGGGCTTGTCCTGCGGTTTTTCCACTGGATTGTTTGTCGCCAGAGATGGCATGGTAGACAGGGGAACCATCGGGGGTTGGGATGAGAAGGATGGCGACGGTCTTCATGGCGATCGCTCTTCTTTTACCCCAATTCTACTCACAGGATTCGATCGCCGGTGGTGAGTCAATAGACAAATAGCTATCCGATCTATACTTCAAATATGTCAGCACGCGACAGAGATCGCGAAGCAGTTAAACGGGGGCTTGAAAAGCAAGATTGGCGAATTACCCACGATCCGCTTTGGCTTAAGTATGGCGCGAACGATGTCGTACAAATTGATTTAGCAGGCGATCGCGTAGTGGCTGCAGAACGAGATCGCGAGAAGATCGCAGTTGAGGTTAAAAGCTTTCTGGCAGACTCGCCACTGTCAGATTTTCATCCGGCGATCGGTCAGTTTCTCAACTATCGTTTAGTATTGGAAGCTCTAGACCCCGATCGCGTTCTCTATCTTGCCGTTCCCCTATCGATCTATCGTTCGTTTTTTCAACGCGACCTGCCCCGCGATGTCGTGCGACGCTACGAGATTAAGCTGATTATCTACAACCCAATTTTAGAGGAGATCGTGCAATGGATCGGTTAGAAAAAATGCGATCGGCGATCGAGTCGCTTTTGACGGAACTCAGTCGTGGAACCTATCTCAATCTGGATATCGAAACCGAGTTGGTATTCGATCGCGATCGCGATCGTTATCTCCTCGTCAATCTGGGATGGCAGGAGGATTTACGAATTTACGATTCTGTCCTTCACTTGGAAATTCGCGACGATCGCATTTGGATTCAACGCAATCAAACGGATGTACGAATTGCAGATGCGTTAAAGGAATTGGGAATAGAAGGCGATCGAATTGTGGTGGGGGTGGTTCCTCCATCCTATCGCGCCTTAGCAGAAAACTCCGCCAGTTGAGCGATCGATCTAATTTCGTCAATTCCAGATGTCATCTTTCAAATATCTTCAAGTATCGTTCTACTCGCAGGGTGCGATCGCTCTCACGATCCAATTTTGATTCGATCGACATTGGCTCGACTTCCATATTATAGGTATTAACCCCATTTTCCTGAATCTCATGACTCAAATCGCTCTCGACTTACCAGATTCCGTATTTTCTGCACTACAAACTAGCCCGAGCGAGTTCGCGATCGAAATGCGAATTGCAGCAGCCGTGAAATGGTACGAGTTGGAATTACTTTCGCAGGGTAAAGCTGCGGAGGTGGCGGGATTGACTCGTGCAGAGTTTATCGAGGAACTCAGTCGCTATCGCGTCAGTCCGTTTCAAACCGATCTCGAGACGCTACGGGAAGAGTTGCAAGATTTGACCGAGTAATGTCGATCGACAAAGTTGCGATCGACGCCTCGCCGCTGATTTCGCTGTTTAAAAGTCAGCAGGCGGACATTTTACCGCAAGTTTTTATTGATGAAATCTGTCAGGATTTTGGGGAGTGACACTTTCGCGTCAGTTATCGATCTTCTTTTACCCCAATTCTACTCACAGGGTTCGATCGCGTGATGTCGATTCTACGACAAGGTAATGTTATCGAGAGGAAGAAGTCCTTCATCGATATCCGGCCAAGTTTCGGTCAGTTCTGGCAAGGTTTTCAGTAGAGAAAGCAAGGAATCGCGAGGAATCGGTTCGACGATTAATCGATCGCCCACTTTGCGTACTAACACTTCTGTACTGGATAGGGACAAGTCTGGCGGAATGGTTAACACCTGTTCTTGTCCGTTAGAAGATAGAGAAAGATGGCGTGAGTGTTGCATCAAATCACCTCCTTGTTCCTGTCCGAACAGGGTTGAGTTCTTCCAAATGCTTCGCGGGTGCGTTCGGAGAGGTCGGCAGGTTCAAAGGAAAGGCGTCCGACACGATCTTTAAGGGCAACGTCGAGGGTTATGGTTGGGGTGGATTGCAGGCGATCGAGTTTTTGTAAGATTTGAGTAGCGATCGCCCTTTGTTGCGCTTCGGGAAGTTCGGCGAGGCGATCGAATGCTTGTTGAAGGAGTTCGTTCATAGCCTGTTGGGGACGATCTCGCTTTATTTTAATTCTATTCAGGAGGTTCGATTAGCGATCGCGTTTTGCCACCTGACGGCGCAGTTCGACGGAAATGTATTCTGACATCAGACCGTCGCGGGAACGATATGACCTCGCCAGCGTAGGAGTGCAGCGGCGTGGGCTTTGCGTAGCATGAAGCGATCGGCATTCCAGCGTAATTCGTCGAGTTCTTGTTGCTGCTCGATCGAACGAGATGGATTCGCCAAAAGTGTTTCGTAACGATCGAATTCTGCGGGAGTCTGTCGCGCAGTGGCGATTTGTTCGTCCACAGTGGCGCGGATTTCACGCCCATTCAGGAGAAGAAACGTTTCCATTGCAGCGTGACCCGTGCGTTTGTTACCATCGACGAACGGATGATTCATCACGATTGAAAAGCCAAGTGCGGCAGCTTTTTCAATTTCAGTCGAGTATAGGTCTTCGCCACCGAACGTCATGCGCGGCTGTGCGATCGCGGACTCTAGCAAGCCAAAGTCTCGGATACCCAGCGCACCACCAGATCTCTCGATGAGGCGTCGATGCAACGCAAGCACTTCGAGGAGTTTGAGATAGCGCATTACGCCAAGCGTTCGTAGAGTTCGGCATTTTTAGTCAAGACATACTCTGCTGCATCTAGGAAATCTTCATTCTGGGCGTCGAGCCAATCGGCGAGGCTCGTTTGCAGTAGAATCTCGAGGTCGATGCCCTGTGCTGTAGCGAGATCTTTCAGTTGTTGGAGTCGATCGTCGGGGATCTCGATCGTAATAGAAGCCATAACGTTTGTGTTCTCTATGTTGGACAACTTAAACCCACATTCCGCACTTCAAATGTAGTGTATAAGTAGTATAAATTGAATCGGAAAAGAATTAGGTATTTCGACTCAGCCAACTGACCCCTTGACTTGAAAATAACATTCAAGAGCCAACTGACTTAGACAAAAATAGTAGGATATGCAGAATGACTTCCGGCTAAGCTTTTCTGTCATCAATCAAAAAATGTAGCCATACAGAAAAAGGAAGAGACTATGTCGGTAGAAGGTCAAAAATTTAGACCACTTGGGGTTAGTGGCGGGAATCATTGACGAAATCGGAATTGTCGAAATCGTCAACGACTTACTACGGAGAAAAAAAGACGGAAAAAGTTAGCGCGGGTCTCGTCGTTAAAGCCATTGATTTTAAATGGCATGGGATTAGTGTCATCCCCTCTTTTATA
>NZ_KB235958.1:3459921-3560190 GCF_000332355.1 Baaleninema simplex PCC 7105 | reverse complement strand
ACAATCTATTGCTGCTCTAAAAACAAGACATACAAAAAATATTGGAATATCCTTGACTTAGCTAACTTCAGCAAATACGAATTCTTGAGGATGTGAAAATAGCCTTGCTATACCGTCATACAGTTTCGTTATACGGCGATCTTGACTGTAGAGTTAGTTTCCAAATTAAATAATTCTGCTATGGCGATCGCCAATCGGGTTAGAACAGTTCGCTTTGGCTGTGTGTTAGTTTTGCAACCCACATTCCGCACTTCAAATGTAGTGTATAAGTAGTATAAATTGAATCGGAAAGGAATTAGGTATTTCGACTCAGCCAACTGACCCCTTGACTTGAAAATAACATTCAAGAGCCAACTGACTTGACAAAAATAGTAGGATATGCAGAATGACTTCCGGCAAGCTTTTCTGTCATCATCAAAAAATGTAGCCATCAGAAAAAGGAAGAGACTATGTCGGTAGAGGTCAAAAATTTAGACCACTTGGGGTTAGTGGCGGGAATCATTGACGAAATCGGAATTGTCGAAATCGTCAACGACTTACTCGGAGAAAAAAAGACGGAAAAAGTTAGCGCGGGTCTCGTCGTTAAAGCCATGATTTTAAATGGCATGGGATTAGTGTCATCCCCTCTTTATATTTTTAAGAATTTCTTTGAAAGTAAGGCGGTAGAAAACCTACTGGGAGAAGGAATTAAAGCCGAGTATTTAAATGACGATCGACTGGGCAGGGTTCTCGATAAAATTTATCGATTTGGACTCAATCGAATTTTTGTGGCCATTGCCTTAGCCACGGTAAAAAAGTATGAATTAACGGTAAATTCCAACCATCTCGACTCAAGTTCGTTTCACGTTCATGGAGACTACCCTAACTCCGGGGAATCGGGAACGATTGAAATTACTTACGGATATTCAAGAGACCATCGCCCGGATTTAAAGCAATTTCTGATGAATTTAATCTGCACTGGAGATGGCGATGTGCCACTTTGGATGAAGATGGGTTCGGGAAACGACTCAGACTCAAAGCAATTTGGTCGATCGATGGTTGAGTTTAAAAAACAATTTCAGTTTGAAAGTTTAACGGTGGCTGATAGTGCTTTTTACACCCAGGAAAATCTACAAATTGCCAAGGAAGTTAAATGGTTGAGTCGAGTTCCCGTGACGGTAAAAGCAGCGAAGAATTTAGTAGAATCGGTAGAGGAAAGCGAGTTAAAAACGAGTCAACTTACGGGTTATCGTTTTCAAGAATCTCAACAAAACTATGCCGATGTTGAGCAAAGATGGTTATTAGTCGAAAGTCAAAAAAGGAAAGAATCAGATTTAAAAAAATTAGAGAAAAAAATCCAGAAAGATGGTGAGTCCGCCCAAAAGAAACTCCGAGAGTTAAGTGTTCGAGAATTTGCTTGTGCCGCTGATGCCGAAAAAGCAGCATTTCGCCTTTTAAGAAAGTCGAAGTATCACCAAATTACCGATTTAGAAATTACGGAAAATTCTGGGGTCTATCAAGTCAAAGCGAACGTCACAATTGATGAAGCTTCAGTCGAGATAAAAAACGAAGTGCCGGACGATTTATCTTGGCGACGAATGTTTTAAACTCAGAAGAATTAACCGCTGATTCAATGCTCTCGAACTACAAAGAGCAACAGTCAGTCGAACGAGGTTTTGGCTTTCTGAAAGACCCGCTATTTTTAACGGATAGCGTTTTTCTTAAATCTCCTCACCGGATTGAAGCTTTGGGATTCATTATGGGCTTATGCTTATTGGTTTACACTCTGGGACAACGACAAATTCGGAAAACTTTGAAGCGGCTAAAAACTGGACGGTCAAAAATCAGTTAGGTCGTCTAACCGATCGACCAACTCTCCGATGGATATTTCAATGTTTTCAAGGGATTCATGTCTTCCGAACTCAGGGAGTTAAAAAAATTTCTAATTTAACCTCTGAGCGCCTACATTTACTTGAATTTTTCCCAAAATCTTGTCAGGCTTATTATCTTCTAACTTGAAGATAGACTCGATTAATGCTCGTTAAAATTACATCTAATCTCCCTGATGGGGGGGGGATTCCCCAAACCAATTTTGAGCCGTTTTTTTGGGTGGGAACAGTTTAACTTGCCCATTCCTCAACCGATTTTTCTCTAAGATGTCATTTTTACCCGAATTTTTCTTTTTTCTCGGTCTTAATCCCTAACCAACTCCCGACTAATTTCATCCCCTTCTCGTGCTACTTGGCGTACTACAAGTTGAAGTGCGGAATGTGGGCTTAAAAGATGTGGAGATCGATCTTCTTTTACCCCAATTCTACTGGAAAGATTCGATCGACGCCGGAACACGCCCTACATTTCTGTCATGCCCCTATCGAAGTCGCAACCAGCCAAATATTTGTCCGACGGTTAACGCTAACTCCGCCGCAAATTCGGGAGTGGGAAGTCGATCGCTCTCTCGTTCCAAGGAAACCAAACGTCGATCGCGATCGCATACTTGCACGAGTCGTTCGCTGGGATCGATGAGCCAACCCATGTCTGCACCATACTTCAGACAGTGCAGAATATTACTGACAACCCGCGTTGAAGACCGATCGGGACTGAGGATTTCGATCGCCCAGTCCGGTGCAGCTTCAAAGCGATCGGCAATGTCGCCCGTTTCGAGGAGGGGAATGCGTTCCCAGCGAAACACCGCGATATCGGGAACGATCGAGCGATCGCCAAACGTACATCGCAAGTTCAGTAACGCCAGCGCGATTTCCTCCGGTTCGGTCACAGCATCGATCGCCACAACGAGTTTTTGCTGAATGCGGCTGTGGCGACCTTGGGGCATCGGTTTCGTGAAGATCGATCCGTTAACGTATTCCTGCGGGGGTTTGGTTTCCGGTCGTTCTAGGAATTCTGCGAGACTTAGCGGTGAAGCGATCGCTCGGGTCATGGCTATCGATCTGGCGTTACCTTAATTGTATGCAGCCGGTGCGATCTCGTGATGTAGATAGCACTACACAATAACGTCATAGAGAACAGGAAGTCTTTTATCGATATCCGGCCGAGTCTCGGCAACATTTTGCAGTGTTGTCAGTAGAGAAAGCACGAAATTGGAGGGAATCGTTTCGCGCTTTTGGCGATCGCCTTCCTGAAATCCCAACAAATCTATTTTTTTGTTCGAGCGATTTAAAGTAGAGCCGTTGACGAAAACGACTCTACTTCACTTTCACTCTTTTAAGACTCTTGGGATTCCGGGGTTTTGCGCTCGTGACTGAACAGGCGAAAATACCAAGATACGAAAAACTCTTTAATTGGAAAAGCAATACCCGTTATCGGGTTAATCGTAACAATGATATTGCGAGTGTCTCGTTTGGCCTGTTTCACAATTTGCTTGGCGACGCGATCGCCCGACATAATACCGATCGGATTGAGATTGCTCTTAAACGGCCCCAAAATCAGCTTGCGAACGATACAGGGAGCGTCCAAACGCCGCATCGTTACCAAATCCCCTAACGTGCGCTTGCTGAGTTCGTAAAGAGGACTGAAAGCAGGGCTGACTTCCGCTTCAGACGTGTTCACCCAAACTTCTTTACAAACCATATCGCGGTTAGTGCGTACCGTAGTGAGGAACTGTTCCATCAACCGCCAACTCGAAAAGGTGTTGATTTCAAACGATCGCTCGATCGCCTCGGGGGTTCGTTCCCCTCCGACATTGATACCGTGGTTCAGAATTAAAATATCGATTTTTTCAAACAGTTCGGCTAGTTCTGTTTCTCGTCCGACTTGCCATTTTACCGTTTTTATGCTAAGCGTCTCATCATTGAGGTCTAACGTCAACGGGCGATCGCTCGACGTGAGCGCGACGACTTTCGCCCCCGCCAGATGCAAGTGTTTCAACAACCCCGTTCCGAGCGTTCCCGACGCCCCCGTGACGGCAACGGTTTTACCTTTTAACGACAGTGCCGTTCCCAACGCGCGATCGACCAACGTTAACGCTCCTGAAAAATAAGCATCTTGGTTATCGAAATGATGTCGCCAATGATAGGGACGGTTGACGAACAACTGCGACGGCGGCGACTGAAACGGCCCGGGAAGGTGCGTTAAATCCGTCAGTTCGTGAGCCCATTGCCAACCCATCCCCCGAGCGATCGCCCCAAACAGAAACGAAAGCGAATACAGCGTTCCCGCCAACGCCGCCCAAAAAACGTTTGGAGACACCACGAACGCCAGCACGCCAAACAACCCGCTGGCGGTCAACATCACCAACGATTCGGGGAGGTCGTTGCGCCACTGCGCCTGACGGTAAATCGTCTCGCTGACCGGCGTTAAATCGGGACGAAACACCCGATGATGCCAGTTGTGCAATCGTCCGAGCGGTTGCCAGACGTGGGCGAGAGCGTGGTTGCAGTCTCGCACGATTTCCACCCAGACGATCGAACTCATCCCCCAAACGGCGATCGCCACCCAGTCGGTTGCTGTCATCACGATTTACTTTCACCTTACAAGAGTTTGCGATCTATTATTTCGCAATTTTGTCAGCCTGTCTCAAAGGGAAAATTCCCTCAAATGGTTCGACCGTCCGTCAAACTTTGGGTCGAGAGCCACCGCGATTCAACGCTCTTCTATCTCAGCCCAACGTTCCTCGGTATCCGACAGCGACTCCTGAATTCGAGAACTGTTGCGATCGCGCAGTTGACGTTGAATTCGGTTCGACGAATGAATGTTGTTGGCTTCGTCGAGGAGTTCGCGCACCGCATCGCGATCGGATTGCGTCAGCAGACGGTGTTCCACAGGGAAAAACTCGTATTCCGACCGTTCGCCGCGCAACACCGCTTCGGCCGTTTTGACGGCGTTATAGCCGATGAAGACGCCGGATTGGTCGATAATCGATTGCAGGGGATCGGTGGGATCGAGCAGTCGTTGAGCGTTGTCTCGGGACAAGTCGAAAATGCCAAACACCGCCACGCGATCGCTCAACCCGAGATTTTCCACCGCCGTTAACGCCAGTTGCGTCGCAGCGTTCGAGCCACCCCAGAGAATCTCGATTTCGGGATGTTGGCGCAGCATTTCCTCGACGAGACCCACCTCGGAGGGTAAAATAGCCCCCGTCGCCGCCACTTCTTCCCACTCGATCCCCGACTGTTCCATGGCGGCGAGAAAGCCTTCGAGGTTGGGATAATAGCGATCGTAAGCTGCGGCATCGACGAGGCCGATTTTCAACGGTTCTTCGGAGCGATCGCCTCGGTTTCTCCGGGCCCACCGCACCAGATACTCCCCCGAATCGTAACCCATGCGGACACTGTTAGTGTTGTAACAGGCAAACACGTAGTTTTGAGCCGTCTCCTCGTCGAAACAAAAATCCACAGTAATCACCACGATGCCCGCTTCGTAGGCTTCCCGTATCGCCTCGAGGGAAACGACGGGGTCTTCGGGAACCAGAACGATGGCGTCCGTTCCCTCGTCAATGAGGCGGCGAATCGTCTCGGCTTCGCTTTCGACGCCCGAGGCGGAAGAGACGCCCCAAACCTCTAGGCGACGGTTCGCCGCCCGTCGCATCCCGAGTTCGTAAGCTTGAAAAATACTCGTATCGGATTGAGGTTTAATTAAACTAGCGCGCAGGCGAGGCAGGCGATCGACCGCGATTTGGTTTTCCCAGTTGGGTTTGAGCGTTGCTGTTTGCCAGTTGTTAGCCCGTTTGGCTTGAGAAGCGGCGTGAAACCTCGCCCCCCACAAGTCGGCGTTTTGTAGGTTCGTCTCTCGCAAACTAGTTCTTCCCTTCAAACTGGCGAATTTGAGAGAACTGCCGCTCAAGTCTGCTTTGTACAGTTCCGCCTCGTCGAAGTTGGCTCGGTTGAAATTAGCCGATCGCCCGTTGATGCGGTAGAGATCGGCACCTTGAAAGTTCGCCCAGAGTGCTTTGGCTTCCACAAAGCTGGCTTCGGAAAATTTAGCCCGTTGGAGTTGTGCGCCGTTGAGAACAGCGCGATCGAGGATGGCGTCAGATAGATTCGCTCCGTTGAGAATTGCTCCCGATAAATTGGCCTCGGTTAAGTCCGCTCCCGATAAATCGGCCTCGGTTAAGTTTGCCCCAGCTAAGTTTGCTCCTCTTAAATCCGCTTCCTGTAAGTTCGTTTCTTGTAAGTTAGCTTTAGATAAATTTGCCCCGGCCAAGCTCGAGTTAGATAAGTTCATTCCCCGAGATTGCTGAAAAATCTGCATTCTAAACGCCCAGTTGAGTTGATACCCCAAGGGATAGCAGTTGGTTAGATCGATACCCGACAATTCGGCGTTTTTCGCTTCGATGCCAGGATTGCCGACACAGAGTTCGTTCAGAGTTTGTAAGGCTTCGATACGCCCTTGGCTGTGTTCCTGACCGGTGCGGTCGAAGATGACTTTGCGGACGTTGTTGATGGTTTGTTGTCGTCGGTAGGGAATACCGACGAGGTAAGACACCAGAGCAAACAGCAAAGCGGCTTCGCTTAAGGTGGCGGCGAGTTTGACGAGGGAGATGTTTTCGAGCCAACGGACGAAATCGGCAACTTTCGCATCGAGAATTGAAAGGGGTTTGAGGATCGGATCTTCTTGGGAATTGTTTTTAGAGTCTGAAGGGGGAAGTGTGGCGTTAGAAACTTCTACATTTCCCCCCTCGTCCCGAGCAACAGAAGGCGTTTCCTCCGAAGGTTGCATCGCGCGTGGAATATCGTTATCGTGCGTGCGATCGGACATGGCGATCTTTACAGTGAAGAGGCAAGAGGCAAGAGGCAAGAGGGGAGAGGCAAGGGTGATAAGGAAGAAACTTCTACCTGAGACTTCTCCTCACTGGAGACTGGTGACTGAACCCCTAATCCTGTCCCAACATGGCTTTCAATGCTGTAGTCTCGAGTTCGCGAAACCCATCGGGCGTTAAGTAACTGACAATGACGAGATCGGAGCCTTGGTTGTCGTTGTCGGTAAAGTCGATTTCGATGCCGCCGAGGTCGAAGCGAGACTGGGCGACTTGCTTCATAAAGCTATCTCGGGTGAGCTGGCCAGGAACGTCGTTCAGAATTTTCAGAGTCATTTTCCCGACGATATAGCCTTCGAGTGAAACGTACCCGAATTCGTCTCCCAAGGCGTTGCGGGCTTCTCGGACGATGGGCAAATCCGAGTTGAGGAGGGGAACCACTTGCGTCATCACGATACCGTCGGTGACGCCGTATTCTTCGAGGTCGAAGCGGTAGTCGTCGCCACCGGTAAAGGAAAGGGCAGACACGACCCAGGTTTCGCCTCGTTCGCGAGCGTGTTGGACGAAGCGGGCGACGTTGCTGTAGGAACCCCCCGTGACTACGAACTGGCAAAGTTGTCCTGTCTCTTGTTCCCAGGCTTTTAGGGAATTGTAACCCGGTGCGACTTCGGGAGTGTTGCGCTGATACACGCCCACGGGGCCGAGGTTGTTGCGCGGTGGGGGGTCTCCGGTCGTGTTGAGGACGCGATCGTAGGTTTCGAGTAACTCGGGCGATGCCCCAGCGCGATCGAGGGCAGCTTTCAATCCCGCTAATCCTGCCATGCCGTAACTATCGTTTTGAACGTAGACGCAAATGTCCTCCGGGGTCAGTCCGGCATTCAAGGCAATGTCGATCGTTACCTCGAGTTCTTGGGCGTAACTGGAGCGGTAGTTGACGATGGGGCGATCGTTGTTTTGACGCAGCAAACCCGCCCCGGTGAAGAACCCGACCGCTGGAACGCCTGCATCTGCCAGTAAGGGCAGGGTGACTTCGGCGGTGGGGGTTCCCACGTTCCCGATCGTGAGGAAAACACCGCGATCGATTAACTTTTGGGTCGCCAGTTTGGCAGTGGGCGGTTCGTAAAAGTCGTTTTCAAAGTCGAGACGAACCTGTCGTTGTTTGACTCGTTCTCCCTCGAAGGCCGCTTCGAGTCCGGCTTTCATGTGACTTCCCAGAGCCTCTTCTTGTCCTTGAAGGGCGAGAACTGACCCGAGATAAATTCTGTTTCGGGTGATGCCCTCGGGCGGACGAGTCTTCGGAGATTGCTGGCAAGCGGTGAGGACGCAGAGACTGAGAGCGAGGCTCGATCGCAGCCACCGTTGACGGGGTCGTTGGCGGTGCGTTCGCGCAAGCGGGACGGAGTCCTTTCGTCCCTCGGCTCGGTCGGTCACAGCGGGTGTAGATCGCGGTAACATTTCTGAATCCAACTTCGTACCACGTTAACGTTTTACCGGGCGGTCTAGCTGCTTTGTGCGTTGGGAGACAGTTGTAGGGTCGTGTTTTGACGTTGCTGCTGCCGTTCTTGTCCGGCCCAGGAACGGTAATCGGCAATTAAATGACGCGTCAGACGCTGTTTGATGGTATGCAGGACGCTGGTGAGGAGGGTGTTTCCCGTGGCGTCGATAATCGGTTGGGGCGTGAACCACAACGGCGGCGGCATTTCCACTTTCACTTCTAGGTTCGCCCGGCCGTAAAGAGTGGTTTTACCGTTTTCGGTGCGCGGTTCGAGGTGTCCCACCAAGTCCAGAGAAAATCGTTGGTTGATGTATTCGACACCGCGAATTTCACAACGGCGCGATCGCAGATGTACGGTTCCGTTCGCTTCAGCCCAGACTTTCATGTCCACTGTCGGCTGTACGCTCAGCATCAGAAAGTTCAGCGGACGCATTTTCAACCGAAAACAGTCGGGACTTAATTTTTCAGTGCGAGAGGGATCGACGAGGGCGCTGACTAACCGCTGAGGCTGGCGCAGGTAATGTTGGATGGGAACGGGCTGCTCGGGAACGGGAATTTCAACAGGTAACGACGCAAAAAAGCGGCTATACATGACATCCGCGAAAATAACAACAGTTTGAAACGGTTCTTAACTAAATTATAGATTTGTTTAAAAAAAATCGCCGAGTCTGAGAAGGTTGGCGCGTTCGATCGCGGGGGAAAGCGATCGAACAACCCCTTGACCGTCGAAGAATACAGGCGAACTTTCCGTGTTTTCCGATCCTACTCTAAGATGGGGATCGGTTTACAGAAATTTAATATTTTGTAGAGTGACGGCATTTGTCAAAACGCTTGAATCCACTCCTTGACTTGATATTCCGTCCAAATGCCGTTTTTCCAGTAGGGGTCGTTTTCCACCAGTTGGCGAACGGTGGCTTCGTCTTCGGCGTCGTAAATCCCGAACACTTTCGTATTGTCTTTCGTCGGCCCCAACGTCACCAGAACCCCCGATTCCTTCTGTTGGCTGAGACCGTCGAGGTGGGCTTGGCGGTAGGGTTTTCGGCGTTCTAGAGCATCTTCGCAGTAGCTGCCCCACATTACATATTTCGTCACGATCGAATCCTTTGCGAGTGGTTTCTAACTGTCCGTCGAACGGCGGCGCAAAAATGGTATCAAAGCTTTCCCCACGTCTTGCGACCAATGTTCCTGGGGATAGTGGGCGGCTTCTTCGAGGCTGATAAATTTCCCGTTCTCCAAATTGTCGGCGAAGGTTTTGGCGGGTTCGACGGAGAGCCAGGGATCGAGAACGCCCCAAACCACGAGGGCAGGTTTCGTCCACTGGCGGAAACCGCTGTCAATTTCAGCGGTGGCTCGATCGAGTTGCAAGTTTTTGAGGGTGTAGAGTAAGGCTCGCCCAGAATCAGAACTTTTCAGCCAAGGACGGCGGTAAACATCGAGGTCTTTGTCGGGGATGACGAAACCGCTGCCTTTTTCTAAGGTGCGATCGACCAACAGGGGGTCTTGGGTCATCATGTCGCCGATGAAGGGCAAACTCATCTGTTTCAGCATCCAGGGGAGTTTGGCATCGGGAGACAGGGGGGCGTTGAGAACGGCCACGCGATCGATGCGATCGCCGTGTCTCAAGGCATATTGCAGTCCCACCGACCCCAAAAACCCTTGAACCACCAACGACACGCGATCGAGTTCCAAGGTATTGAGAAAATCGTCCAACGCCGCCACAAAGCTATCGGGGGTGTAGGGAAACTCTCGCCGTTCCGGTTTGCTAGACCGTCCGAATCCCAACCAATCCGGGGCGATACTGCGAAGCCCCTGACTGGCCAAGTCCGGCATCAGCGCACTCCAGCTGTAGCCGAGAGAGGGGATACCGTGGAGAAATACCACAGTCGGAACTTGTGGTGGGTTCACGGGATTGGCTTCACGGTAAAACCATTCCCAGGAACCGACAGTAATAGTTTTTTGTTCGACAGACACAGTTTGATAAAACTTGTTAAAGCTTCAGAAGTTTGCAAAAGATTTTCACTTAACCAGTTGTTAATGATTTATACCATTTCTCGAGCAGAGCGATCGAGACCTCGCCCGGAGAAACCCTATTTCCGAGATGGAAAGGGAACGATGCACAGAGACCTCCGAAACAGCTAGAGAAACAGCTAGATCCCCGGCATCTTGGGAGATGCCGGGGATCTGTTTTCCCGATATCTGTTTGAAAGAAGTCTCTCATTTTCCAGTCAGAACCTCTGTGTCCTCTGTGTCTCTGTGGTGAAAAACTTTGAACTTATCGGATATTTTCCGCCCGCTTCCACTTCACGCGCCAAAAAAAAGGACGTTTCCCCAAAACACGGAAACGCCCTAATCCTTGATGTTATTAAAATGTCGCGTCGAACCAGTCTTAGAAGTTCATTTCTGCCGCTTGAACTTTCTCGACCTGTTTCTTCTTCAACACCAACATAATTTGCGACAAAATGACGATGGCGAAGAACGCCAGCAATCCTTTAATGCGAGTCGCACTTTGTAACACGATTTCAGTATCCTTTTGACCGAAACCGCCTACGTTGGGGTCGGTGGTCAAGACTTCTCCAGCCGCCACTTGCTGACCTTCAGACACGAGGATTTCCGGACCTGGCGGAATCGTTTCGACGACTTCTTCACCGTCGTTAGTTTTCAGCGTAACTTCGTAACCGCCTGCTTCAACCGGCGAAATTTTTGTCACCACACCACCGCTGGCAGTTTTGTAAGCGACGTTATTACTATTGTTTCCGGCAGGATACACCTGACCGCGGCCGCGGTTTCCACCGGCATGAACGGAGAATTTACCGAAATTAACAGATTTATCAGTACGGGGGTCGGGAGACAGCACCGGGAACACCAACTCCTGATGGTCGTCACCGGGCAGAGGTCCGATCAGAACGATATTTTCCTGTTCGGGGCTGTAAGTTTGATAAAACAGCCCTTCGGTTTCTTCTTTGAGTTCTTCGGAAATGCGATCTTCAGGGGCGATTTTGAAGCCTTCGGGCAGCATCAGCACCGCACCCACATTCAAACCGCCTTTGCTTCCATCGCCGAGAACCTGTTGGACACTGGTGTCGTAAGGCACTTTCACGACCGCTTTAAAGACGGTGTCGGGTAAAACGGACTGGGGAACTTCAACTTCCGTCGGTTTGGACGCTAAGTGACAGTTCGCACAGACGATGCGTCCGGTCGCTTCGCGGGGAGTTTCTGGGGCGGTCTGTTGCGCCCAGAACGGATAAGCGGCCGCAGCTTGAGGGGCGACGAGGTCGCTGGTCAGGAACACCGCGACGGCCGCGACCGCCACCAGCAGTCCTTTCGCTAACGGTGCAACGCGGCGATGCCATCTCGCCAATGCACGATTGTATTTCATCGGTTGTGACAACGTTCTCTTCTTTCGAGGGCTAGCGTGTTCGGGCAAACGAGTTGACGAGATGACGAGGGTTTCCATCTCGCCATCTTTTACGTCCACCAGGGATCTTCGTTGGTTCGGAAATCTTCTTCCGTCCACTGGGTCAACGTCACGTTGTCGTCTTCGGAAACATCGACGTGAACCAAGGCCAGGGACAACGGTGCCGGACCGCGAACCACTTTTCCGGTTTTATCGTATTGCGATCCGTGGCAGGGGCAGATGAATTTTTCGGCGCTAGCGTTCCAAGGCACGACACAGCCGAGATGGGTGCAAACGGCGTTGATGCCGTAATCGCTGATGGCGTTAGCACCTTCGACGACGATGTAGGTGGGATCGCCTTTGAAGCCTTGGGCTAACACGCGATCGCCGACGTTATGTTTGGCCAGAAATTCGCTGGCTTGGATGTCGTTGCCGAGGGCATCTTTGGCGACGATGCCGCCGCCGCTACCACCGCTCGAGGGGGGAATAAAGTAATTCACGACTGGGTAGAGCGCACCGAGTGCCGTGCCGGTGACTGCCCCAAACGTGAGGAAGTTCATAAATTGCCGTCGTCCCATGGAGGGGACGTCTGCAGGTCCTGAAGCTTGAGTCATTGAGCTACTCGCGTATTATGTTATGTGATTTCCCTTAACAAACGGTATCGTTGTTTAATCGTTGCCGTTTCCAGGCTTCGCGCTGGAAATCGTAACGCTGGTGAGGGTCGCATCTCACGAGACCCCGATACACGAGAGCGCGATGCTGAGTCGCGCGTAACAGTTATTCATATTATCACGTCAGGGTTAAACGCCCGTGCGGGATTGAGGGGATTTTTGTGACGGTTGAGACACCTCGATCGCGATCGCCTCTGAGCGTCTCACCTCAACGTTACACTTCAAAATCCGATCCGCCCGGCTCGAACGCGCGACAGCGAACGGGGATCTCGTTTCGTGCCGGTAAATTGACTAGCACATATAGGGCGTACAAGCCAAATATATACTGCAAATTTAATATTTTTTTACAGTTAAGGAGTTAAATCTCGGCGATCGCGCACCAACATTTCCGTCATTTCCGCGAGGCGATCGAGATGTTGTTTGAGATCGGCGGCTTTGTGCTTGTATTTTCGCTTGCGAAACAGTGCAGCCCGAGCTAAATCCTCGCGATCGCGTTCGAGGGCTTTGCGGGCGACAGCATCCCAAGCCTTCATTTCCTGCACCGCTTGGTTGTACTGAGGTTGTACGTCGTCCCACGCCACCTTAATCTCGCCGAGAGCGTTATCGAACAGTCGCGGGGCGTCTTGCTGGTGTCCGTCTTCAACTGACTCGATAATCGGAATATTAAGCGATTGCGGATCGAGGCGAGACAGCAACGGTGCGAAGTTGCGAATTTGCTTGCTGTCGCTAATGCCCGTTTTACACCAAGTCGCGAAGTGTTCGCAGTTGTTGTAAATCAAATTGTAGCGACGCTCTCCCAAGCGGCTTTCCGCCCGTTGTATCGCCGTCTCCGCAATGTAACAAGCGGGATACTCCCGCACGTACACCGAGTGATTTTGCGTAAACTCGATCGCCGAAGTCCGTCGAACCGTCGCGTCCGGTTCCCGCTTGGAATAATGAATCACGCTCCCGTCGCCACAGTCGATTCCGTGGTGTTCGTAGACGCCGTCGAGGTTAAAAAACGGACGGATAACGTAAATTTGATCGCCACGTGCCATCTTCGTCTCGCATCCTGGGGGTTGCCATCTCCTATCGTACCGAGGTTTCGTCTACACTAATGGCAGACCAAAATTACCGCCAAAACCCGTTGAGGAGGTCGAGTCATGGGCGATCGCAATACGGAACGAGAACATCGCATCGATTACGAGATCGTCGTCGATGCCTACACCCCCGAAGAACAGGCGATGGGGTGGTACGTTTACTTAGACGATCGCCTCGATTTTCCCTTTTCCGCCCAGTGGATAACCCAGGGAAATCGCGATAACCCACAAAAACTCGATATCGTCGAAGTCGTCGCAATGGCAGCCGAGGAAGAGTGCATGGGCGAGATGTACGTAGAAATTCGCTACGCCGAAGATACGGAAGAAGACGAATTTTCCGTACCGCTGTCGGAAATTCGCTGTTTGGAAGACGACGACAACTTAGAACGCCGCCAGTGCATCGAAGATTGGCACTATTGGGTCGATATGGGGTACGAGTTAGGATAACGTTCTGGGTTCCAACCCTCTCTGTGTCCTTCCTCTGTGTCTGATGGGGTGATATTACCCCAATCCTGACATCGAACTCGCGTTCACGATCGCCCAACTATCCACCCCCAACAACAGCAGCGTCAACCCCAACAAAATCAAATACATCCAAGGTTGTGCCAAAGGGCGAACGTCGCGAGTATCGATTCCCGTTTTCGCCTCCACCTGCTGCACCAACTTCGAGAACCCCACCACGCGCATCGGTAACAAATACGCCCGATCCGACTCGCCCACAAAATAATACACGAGTCCCCCTTGTCCCGTACTGCGAGGCTTCAATGCCCGAACCTCCTTCCACGGAAGAAACCAACCTTTCCGCAAAAAACCAGGAAACCAGCGAGGATAACTGACACCAATTCCCGCCTCGTCGAGAACCACCCGTTCTCCCAATACCCCGTACAACGCCACAAACCCGATCGCAATTCCCACCCACAACAACGCGGGGGGAACCGACGCCTCAGTCACCTCCGCCAAAAACGGAAGCGGAACCGTCAAGGCAACATACAACCCGATGAGGGTCGCGCGGATTAACGGAGAAATGCGGAAAATAGAAGGTTCGGAGACTGGCGTTTCAGACACGGCGATCGCACCTTAAACTCGTTAAGTTCACTTAACTTAACTTAAGGCAAATATTTTTGCACGACGCTCCACCCCGTCCACGACACGGCGGCGAAGGCGACGAACAACAGTACGTTAGTCGCGACGTGCAGGCGACGCATATCGGGGCGTTTGGCGTGGATTCGCAACCCACTGACCACCGACACCAGAACTAACGCCACCACCACCAACCCAGCCGGAAGATGCGCCGAATGTCCTAAATTCCCGTAGTAACCCAGGGTTCCGACAATCCCGATCGTCAGCAACAGCAACACCAGCGTCACCAACGTTCCCCCCAGGATGAGATGGGCGAGGCGCAAACCCTTCGGACGGGGTTTTTTCTGAGTTCGGGTAGCGAACATCCAGCCTCCGGTTATTCCGAGGAGGACGTAGGCGGTTAGCGACAGCCCCATCGACCAAGCGGCGATACGCCACAGCCATAAAAATGAAGGAAGATCCAAGGGTTTCGCCTCTGACTTGCGAGGTTCCCTCGGATCTTACCTTGTTAGTTCTTTTGCAATCCAGCACGGCGTCGCGATCGATGTCGCGATCGCTTGCCTTTTGAGTCGTTCTGAGTCTCCAATCGAGACGACACGCTCACACTCCCTCACACCGTTTCGATAAAACCTTTAATGAATACTTAATTAAAGGGTTTCGATTATTCAACTGAGGCTAAAGCAGGTTCCTTCTCGCCGTTCGTCGAAGATTGCGACCCTCCCCCAAACGGATCTTCACAATTCTTTACAGTGTGTGTGTCCTCTTTTGGGGTAGAATCCTCAATACCGTTAGATTCAGTTGTAACCGTCAAGCGATTGCAAGGAATCGTATCGGAAAGGATCGAACTGGCCATCATGCCCGTGTGAATCTCGAGTTGAGCGTGGGGCAATGCCTCAAATACCAAGCGCTGTCCGGGGAACACCACCCGCTCGAAATACCAGTTAGGAATATTGGTAATGCGAGCGACTTGGATTTGGCTGGTCGCGTTGATGTAGCAGCAGAGAAGGGGATTAGCGCTGTTTTTGGGTAAGGGATCGAGAATCTGAGCCATGATTGTTTGAGAAACGTGCTTTCTTCAAAAGTCGATCGATTGTTATACCTGAAAGCCTAACACCTCGCGATCCCAGATGGCTGTAAAAGCGAATACCAAGTGTTAGAAATTGCGATCGCCCTAACGAACGACTCGGTGTTTTTGCGTAAAACAGCAAGATTTTTGGCGATCGAGCCTTAGATCGCGGATGTGGGTTGGGATCGCGGTAATTAAATGTTAGTAAGGTTGCCGCAGACCATTTTACGCGGTCTGAGTTTCTTTCGGAACGCTCTAAAGATTTTTTCTAGATTTTCAATCGCTCTTTTCTCGACCTAACAACGGTTCGCTCTGACCTTTTCCCGTTTCAGCTAGCCGCAAAGCCGAGACTTTCGTTTCTCTCCAATTTATCGCCCTCAACCGCCTGCGATCCCAAACGATCGCCATCTGTTCGGACGATCGCCCTTCACCTGCCAAAAACATCGCCTCGTCAGGGCAGAGGATCGCCACCCTCGAGGAAAAGTTGGTGCTATCTTAAAAAGTAAAGATATGTGAAAAGCGTTTTCAAAATGAGTACGAAAATCGAGCGGGTGTTATACGTCCGTCTGCCGTGTAATCCCATCTTCCCCATCGGCGTCGTCTACCTAGCAGATTTCCTACACAAGCTTTTCCCCCATCTCGACCAGCGAATTTTCGACCTCGGCGCAGTTCCTCCCCTCGACTACAAGGGCGCTCTCGAAGCCAGCATCGACGATTTCAAACCCCAACTGCTTGTCTTTTCCTGGCGAGACATTCAAATTTACGCCCCGGTTGGCGGACGTGGCGGCAACCCCCTGCAAAACGCGTTCGAGTTTTACTACGCCAACAATCCCCTCGTGAAACTTCGGGGTGCTTTCGGCGGTTTGCGTCTGGCTGCCTCTTACTACGGCGAACTCTGGCGCAACACCAGCCTGATTCGGGGAGGTCTCAAACAGGCCCGTAAGTATCACCCCGAAGCCCGTTGCGTCGTCGGCGGCGGGGCGGTGAGCGTGTTTTACGAACAACTGGGAAACAGCCTACCCAAAGGAACCATCGTCTCCGTCGGAGAAGGAGAAACCCTCCTCGAACGCCTGGTTCGCGGACAAGAATTCCAAGACGAACGCTGTTACGTCGCTGGAGAAACCACGCCTCGAGAACGGTTAATTCACGAAAAACCCACCCCCATCGAAAAAACGGCCTGTAATTACGATTACATTGCCCGCATCTGGCCGGAATTCGACTATTACTTCCAAGATCGCGACTTTTACATCGGCGTTCAAACCAAACGGGGCTGTCCTCATAACTGTTGCTACTGCGTTTATACCGTCATCGAAGGGAAACAAGTTCGCGTCAACCCTGCCGATGAAGTGGTTAAAGAAATTCGGCAACTGTACGATCGCGGCATTCGCAACTTTTGGTTTACCGACGCCCAGTTTATCCCCGCCCGTCGCTACATTAACGACGCGATCGAACTGCTACAAAAAATCCTCGATTCTGGGATGGAGGATATACATTGGGCTGCGTACATCCGGGCGGACAACCTCAACCCCGAACTGTGCGATTTAATGGTGAAAACGGGGATGAACTACTTCGAGATCGGCATCACCAGCGGGTCTCAAGAACTGGTTCGGAAGATGCGGATGGGGTACAACCTGCGCGTCGTCTTGCAAAACTGCCGCGATCTCAAAGCGGCGGGATTCAACGATCTCGTCTCCGTCAACTACTCCTTTAACGTCATTGACGAAACCTACGACACCATCCGTCAGACGATCGCCTATCACCGGGAACTCGAACGGATTTTCGGTCGAGATAAAGTCGAACCGGCGATTTTCTTCATCGGCTTGCAACCTCACACCCACTTAGAAGACTACGCTCTCGATAAAGGCATTTTGAAACCGGATTACGATCCCATGAGTATGATGCCGTGGACGGCGCGGAAATTGCTGTGGAATCCCGAACCCTTGGGATCGTTTTTCGGCGAAGTCTGTTTAGAAGCATGGCAGCGCGATCCCCACGACTTCGGACGGGAAGTGATGGACGTTCTCGAAGAACGGTTGGGTTGTGCGGAACTCGAAGAAGCACTCAGCGCCCCGATGGGCGATCGCCCTCCTCAAAAATCCCTAGCTGGTGTGGGTTAAGCCAGATTGCCTAAAACCCCGTCTGATACGCCATAACGCCACCAGATCCCCGGCATCTTGGAGATGCCGGGGATCTTATGCGACAAGAAGGATCGATCGAAAGCTGGCAGGGCTACAACAGAGTGTCAAAACAGCCAATCGAACAATTCCTTCACCGTCAACCGAAATTCGCTGGCAAAATCCGGCACTTGAACCCACGCATCGGGTTCGTCGAACACCTCAATTTCTCGCTCAGGTGCGTAGACAAACACCGTTTTCTCTTCGGGATCGACAAGCCAACCGAGGCGCGTTCCGTGACGCAAGCTGTGAAGGAGATTTTTCGTGACGCGAGTTTGATTTTGTTCCGGGGAGAGAATTTCGATCGCCCAATCCGGCGCGATGGAAAACCGATTCGCCACTTCTCCATTTTCGTCGCGGGGAATGCGAGACGCCACAAACACGGCAATATCGGGAACGAGCGATCGCCCGCCGAAGGTACAGCGCAACTCGGGAAACGCCCGCGCGACAGCTTTCAGCTTAACGATGGCGTTAATCGCCGCGACGAGTTCTCCTTGCAGCGTACTGTGTTTCCCCTGGGGCATGGGTTTTTGAATCGATCGCCCGTCGATATACTCGCTGGCGGGGGTCGTCTCGGGTTGTTGCAGAAACGCGTCTAGCGTCAGCGGTTCCGACGATGCTCGTACCATATCTGGACATCTCCCAAACGCCCATAGTCGAGGGGGTCTTTATTTATTGTAAAAGCCGGACGGTTTTTCGAGGTTTCCCCATGTGAAATCTCAAATTCCAGCGGGGTTGTTGAGAAAAGATAACAGTATCCCCACAGACGCGATCGAACCGACACAATAGAGATCTAACGAGTTAAAAGGCTTCTTTCGGAAACTTTATGATAGATGCCCAAGAATTACTAGAACAATACGCTGCCGGACAACGGAACTTCCGCGATCTCGACTTGTTCCGAGCCGATCTCAACGGCGCAGACTTAAGCGGCGCAAGCTTTTTCCGCACAAACCTGTTTGGAGCAAACCTGTTTCGCGCCAACCTGCTGGGCGTGACACTGTTTAATGCCACTCTCATCGGCGTCAACCTGTATTGTGCGAACCTCAGCGGGGCGAACCTCAGCGGGGCGAATCTCAGCGGGGCGAACCTCAGCGGGGCGAATCTCAGCGGAGCGGATTTGAGCGGTGCAGACTTAGGCGGTGTCGATCTCAGCCACGCCAACTTAAGTTTTGCCGATTTGAGTCAGGCGAACCTGTTCCGCGCCAATCTCGTCGACGCACAACTCGATCGAACCAATTTCAACCGGGCGGACTTACGGGAAGCGAACCTCAACGATACGTTGTTGAGTCAAGCCTTGGTGAACGCCGCGAAGTTCGTCCATACCATCGGACTCACCGCCGACACCGAGGAAGAGTTGCGGCAACACGGCGCGATCGTCACCGCCTAACAGCCGATGTTCGAGGCGGCGAAACCCGCGCGATCGCCACAGCCACACGAAAAACTCTAGGGTTGACTTCGCCAAAGCTCCAGGGTTTTTCGTGTGACGCTCAATTAGAGAAACGGCCCAGACGAGCAGTCCGTTTCATCTCCTCATCACCTCACGGGTGACGGGTGACTGGCGACTGGCGACTGTAAAAAGCCTCCTCAACTCCGAATCCCCACGGGAGCGAACAAGAGAAAGCTTGCAGAAACGGTCAAAACGGCGGCGGTGTAAAAGACGATTTCCAAGCTAGAGCGATCGAGAACGACACCTAAGATAATTGGAGAGGCGAACTGACCGAGAAAACTGACCCCCGTTCCTACTGCGAGAACACTGGATTTTAACTCGAAGGGGGAAACGTTGGCCAGGGCATTGTAAAGGTTGGGGAGGACTAAACCGAAACCCACACCGAAGATAGTGGCGGCGACGATCGTTCCCCAAAAGTCATCGATCCAGGGAATCGAGGCTAACGTGACCGCCATCAAACCGAATCCTAACGCTGTCGAGCGATCGAGTCCGATGAGTTTGGCGAGTGGCTTGGCACCGAACGCCGAAATCGCAGCAGCACCGAGGGCGCGGGCAGCTAACACCAAGCCGTTGAGACTCGGACTCAACCCCAACACGCGATCGAGATAAATCGGCGCGTAAATCACCACTGCGTACATCGCGATCGACGACAAACCCATCGTCAGTAATAACCGCATCGTTCTCGGACGTAGCAACAAATCGAACAACTGACCCCCCAACGGCCTCGAGGCTTGCGACTTCGGCGAGAGAACCTTTTTCCCAAATACATAAATTGCCCAAATTGTCAAGGAAAATGCAATACCGTTGAGATAAAAGGCATATCGCCAGTTTTCGTTACCCGCGACGCCGCCGAGAAGCGGATACACAATACCCGTCAGAGTCAAAACTGCCGTGGCTACACCGAGGATGCGGGTGCGAGCTTCACCCTCGTACATCCGCCCCAGCACCCCCAAACAGGAAGCGGCCAACCCCCCACAAGCCACGCCGAGGAGACCGCGCGTCGCCAGCAACGACCAAAACCCCGTCATCCAAGCACCCGCTACACCAAACACGCCGTAAAACAAAAGTGACGGTATGAGAACTCGGGACGGTCCGAACCTATCCGCCAGCAGTCCTAACAGCGGACTGAACAGAGCCAGCGTCAAACAGTGAAAGCTGCCCAACACGCCGCCCAGAGCCACATCGATCTCGAGTTGTGCCATGACATCGGGGAGAACTGGGGCGATGACGCCGCCAGACATGGTCGTCAGCGATCCTCCCGCCAGCACCACGGACAACTTAAACCACTCTGGGCGTAACTTTGCGTGCATAAGCGCTAAATTTGAAAACTTCTAGAACTCCAGTATGATGACATACTCGATCGCTCTGGTACGATCGAAACTTGGGGTGTTGGCGTCCCACATCTTCAGGAGGAAACATAGATGAAATTGGCGACGACCTTAAGCGGTCAGACGGTGCAAAACCGAGTGCGCGACGTCGGGATTAACCCCGACCACTGGTATCCCCTCGGTTGGTCGAAGCGGTTTAAAACCGGTCAGGTGAAAGCCGTAACGGTATGGCAACAACCGATGGCGGTGTACCGAGACGAATCTGGTCAACTGTACGCGCTCGAAGATGCCTGTCCTCATAAAGGTGTCGAACTCCACCACGGAAAAGTTTCGGGTCGTCATTTGCTGTGTCCGTATCACGGGTGGGAGTTTAACGGAGACGGCGAATGCGTTAACATTCCCTATTTTCCTCCCAACAGCAAGCTTCCCTGCGCTAAAGCGCGAAGTTATCCGGTGCGCGAACAGTACGGTATTGCTTGGGTGTTTCCAGGAAATCCCGAACTCGCTCACCGCTGCGATCCGCCAGAGGTTCCCGAATATGGTAACGACGATTGGTTGATGGTACCGATTACGGGACACTTTCACGCCCATTTTTCCATCGCGAACGAAAACGCGATGGATGTGTTCCACGGCTTCCTTCACGAAGAACTCCAAGGCTGGTTCGATCCGGTTCTACTGGATCTCAAACAGGACGAAGACAGTGTGTGTGCCAGTTATCGCGTGTCCTACAAAGGACAGATGGCGAAATTTTTGGGGCTGACTGACAGCGCTGACGAAGTCACGACCCGGACGATTTCCGTGCGCTATCGCTACCCTCACTATTACAGTACCCTCGAAGGGATTTCGTCGATCCATCTGATGCGCTTGCCCGTCAGCCCGACGGAAACTCGGTCGTTTGCGCTGTTTTTTCTGAAAGTTCGCCTTCCCGACTGGATTCTCAACCCTCTGAAAACTCCGCTGACGTTATTTATCGAAAAGGTGCTGTTCCAACGATTTCTCAACCAAGATATCGGTATGATGGAAAGTGAACAGCGTAACTATTCGGCGAACCCGCAACGGCGCTACGTGGAGGTTAACCCCGCCATTATCGCCCTGCAACGAACGATCGTCGCGCAATACGATCGCGTTTGGGTGGGTTCGGGCGAGAACGGCAGTCAGGAGGAAAAAACCTCCGAGACTGACTAGCCCCGTGCTGGCTGTCACTAGCGCGATCGACACAAACTTTTTATTCTAAAGGTCAGATCGATTTCGCGATCGCGGCGGCGTGACAGCAATCTTGCCTGTCAACCTACAGAACAGGTATCTTCAGAACGGAAATTACACTGAGATGTTGAAACCGCAGCCTATCAACTATCTAGACAAACGGTGAGGGGAGAAAGCTAGTGCAAGTTATTAAAGAATACGTGCCAAAGGTACACGCACACGGGTTGTATCCCGATGAGTATATCTGTCATGGCAAGCGCGGGAATCTCGTTGACATTGAAGAGCCAGTCAGCGGACGACGGTTGACGGTTTTAACCTTTTGCACGAACGACGTACTCGGCTTAGTTCAAAATCCCGAGGTGAAGCAGGCGGCGATCGCCGCCATCGAGCAGTACGGAACCTCGAACAGTTCCTGTGAAGCGTTGAGCGGTCGCATCGATCTACACCGCCAACTGGAGCGGGAAGTTTCGGAGTTCAAACACTTACCCCACACGCACCTGTTTTTGAATGCGTGGATGGCCTTGCAAGCGTTGATGGATGCCTTCTGTCACCTGGCGATTAACGTTCCCGGATTCCGACACACCCGGGAAACCCTGATTCTGAGCGACGTTCTCAACCACGGTTGCATTATTTCGGCGATTACCCATGCCAACAACCGCTCGGGGAAAGCGTTCAGCCACAGTCCCAACGTGCGCGTGAAAGCCTATCGCCATAACGACACGAACGATTTGGCGCGGAAGTTGCGACGCTACGCCAAACCCGACGATCGCATTATGCTGATTTCCGATGCGGTGTTCTCGATGGACGGCGATATTACTCCCCTGCCGGAGTATCTCGATGTGATGGAGAACTACCCCGGTAGTGTTATCGTGATGGACGAAGCCCACGCCAGCGGCGCGATCGGGCCGACGGGACGCGGGATTTACGAGTATTACGGTATCTCTCCGCAAGACGCGATCGATCGCGGAATAGCTCCCGTCATCATGACGACTTTCTCGAAATTCGCGGCATCCGCTGGTGCTGCCCTCAGCAGCCCGAGTCCCGAACTCAACGACCTGCTAACGGTGTCTCCTACCTCGATCGGGACGATTTCGCTTCCGGCTCCGACGACGGCGGCCGCTTTGGAAAGTATTCGTCAAGTTCGTAAAAATCCCATGTTGGTGCAAACGCTGCAAGCCAACACCCGGTATTTGCGATCGCGTTTGGTGGAACGAGGATTCGAGGTCATTGGCGAAACGAACGTGATTCCGGTAATCTTGCCCCCGGACATCAATCCGAAGTATTTCGCCCGCCACATGATGGACCGTCACGGAATTTGGATTTCGCCGATTTGGTTCATCGCTAAACCTCGCCTGCGGATTACCGCTAACGCCCTCCATACGAAGGAGGAAATGGATCGCTTGGTCGATGCGATGGTGGAAACTCGCGAGGCAATGGTCTCTTCGACGGCAACGGTAAGCGCGTAAGGCTTATGGGGGCAGTTACCATCCAACCTGTGACGACAGCGGCAGAGTTGCGTCGGTTTCTCGACGTGTCTCGCTTGGTGTACGCAGGCGATCGCCATTGGGTCGAACCGATTCGCGTGTCGATCGCCTCGCAACTGTCCCCCTCTGAAGACAATCCGTTTCTTCAGTACGGGGAATTTCAAGCATTTTTGGCGATCGACGAGAGCGATCGCACCGTCGGCCGGATCGTAGCTGCCCTCAACCGCCGCCTGATCGAACGAGAAAGCCGAAATATCGGACTGTTCGGCTATTTTGAATGTATCGACGATGCAGAGGTGGGGCGATCGCTCCTCGAGGCGGCCTCGTCTTGGTTGCGCGATCGCGGCGCGACAACCGTTCGCGGTCCGATAAATTTGTCTACTCACAACAGTTGTCTGTTTCTCGTAGATGGGTTCGACTCGCCGCCGATGCTGATGATGCCTTACAATCCCCCGTACTACCCACAGTTACTAGAACGGGAAGGATGGGTCAAGGCCAAGGACGCTTACGCCTACGACTTTCCGATGGAACCGTTGTCGGATAAGTTCGAGAAAGCCTATCGGGTGGCCTTGAAAGCAGGGGTGACGTTCCGTCCGGTGAATCTTAAAGGAGAAGGGTTCGATCGCGACGTTCGCAAGATTTATCAGCTTTTTACTCAAGCCTTTTCTAACAATTGGAGTTCCTCTCCTCGCAGTGAAGAAGAGTTTTTTGAAGAAGCTCAACAACTTAAAACTCTCGTCGATCCTGCCATTTTTCCTATTGCTGAATACGACGGGGAAATGGTGGGCTTTTTTATGGGATTACCCGATTACAACATCGCTCTAAAACACGTTAACGGACAGTTGAATTGGTGGGGAATCCTTAAGTTTTTGTGGTACCGCCGACAGATCGATCGCGCGCGGATGATTACCCTCTGCGCCCTGCCGGAGTTTCGACGTAAAATGGTACCGCTGGCGTTAGTCTATCTGGCGATGCAAGGCGGACAAAAAAGCGGTTACAAACGGGCTGAACTTTCTTGGATTTGGGAAGATAACTACCCATCTCGTAAAATCACAGAAGCCTCGGGCGGTACAATTTTTAAAACCTATCGCGTTTACGAAAAACCGCTAAATCCTTAAAAAAAACTGTAGGTTGGGTGGAGAAAAGCGAAACCCAACACTCCCAATTTCTCTAAACCTACTAGGACTTACGCAGTTCGACCAAAATTACACTAAATGGAGAGGTCGGTGGGCATTGCCCACCCTACAAATGGTGTAGATCGTAATACGGAAGCCGAATCTCAAATACTGGTTTTGCCTAATCTGACAAGTCCCTCTATCCCCCCAACCCCCCTCTTGGGAATGCGGGTTGGGGGGATGCAGAGTTGAGAGAAACCGATGCTTGAAATTTGACTTCCGTATAAAATTAGCTTATGAACTCCACTTCATAAGACCCAAATCAAAAGCATAATGTTAACGTAAATTTTAATAAAAAATATATCCAACTCTAAAAAATATCGCGATTGGAAGTCGTCGATCGAACTCCTTAAAACGCCCCTCTCTCGAGTCATGTCAGACCAACCCCAACGGAGCGCGACTTCACCGCCGTCCGACAACCTCGTACAATTGCCTTAGTCTCGGTTGTTCTCTGTATCGCTAGAATCGCTCAAACACACTGTTCATGTTATCTCCTCACCCTTTACTTCACACCACGCCACTTTCTCTCGAAACAGACAAGCTGGCTCGCCTCCTCGTCAACGTCGAGAACGTCTTGGTAATTCAAGACCTCGATGGTGTCTGTATGGGACTCGTTAAAGACCCCCTCACCCGCGTTATCGATCTCGGTTACGTCAAAGCGACGAAAACTTTTGAAGGTCACTTTTTCGTCCTCACGAACGGCGAACACGTCGGACAGCGAGGTGTCAACCGTATCGTCGAACGCGCCGCTGGAAGTGCGTCTTACGCGAGAGATGCGCGGTTGTACCTTCCTGGTTTGGCCGCCGGTGGCGTTCAATGGCAAGATCGAGACGGCCAGGTTTCCCATCCCGGCGTCAGCAAAGCGGAAATGGCATTTTTACAAACGGTTCCGCAGCGCATCGCCGATCGCCTAAGACAGTTCTGTCACGACTGTCCCGAGGCCATCGAGAGCGATCGCGTCCGATCCTCCATCGACGCCGCCGTTTTGGATAACATCGCCTCGCCGACGGCGAACCTCAATGTTTTTTACGAACAACTGCAAGATCGACCCGAAACCTATGTGGTGCTGCAACAGGCGATGCAGCAGTTGATGGAAGAACTTCTCGAAGAGGCGGCGAGCAAGGGCTTGACGGATTCGTTCTTCGTTCACTACGCCCCCAACTTGGGACGAGACGATCGCGGTTTGGAAATTGTTCGCTTCGCCAAAGCAGGAGATTCGGGAACCACGGATTTTCAGTTTATGATTCGTGGGGCGATTAAAGAAGCGGGGGTTCTGGCGATTCTCAACCGCTACTACCACCGTCGCACGGGACAGTATCCCCTCGGGGAAGAGTTCAGCGTTCGCAACGCCCCCAAACGCCACGAAGATTTGTTAGACCTGGTGAAAACGCACTTCGATCCTCATCAAATGCCCGTGTTAGTGGGGATTGGCGATACGGTTAACAGTACCGTCGAACGGGATGGCGATCGCTATGTGGTTCGTCGCGGGGGGAGCGATCGCAATTTCTTACAACTGATTCAAGATATCGGACAGGTGTTTCACAAGGGTAATACGGTGGTCTATGTCGATAGCAGCGGGGGCGAGGTCAAAAACCGCAAACCGCTCAAAATCGAAGAGCAAGACGAGGTGTCCGTGGTTCTCGAAGGCCCTGGCGATACCCGAGATCGCGAAGATCCCCTGATTCTCAATATTGCTTTCGCGGGCGGACATCCCGAATATAGTGAGTTTTTTCAAACGATCGCCCACGCCCGCCAGGAAAAGTTACGCACCCGACTCGTTCCCTAATCGACTCTGACGGAAACAAGCCCGGACGAGGACGTCCGGGCTGAGACAACAAGCCTTAATGATATAAAACAGCCCTTTATAAAAGATCGGGCCGAATTATAATTTTGCCCTTTATCAAACGGGCTAGTTTATCACCCCGCCTTTTATATATGGGTTGGCGGGTTGTTTTCGATCTAATTTAATTAAACGATCGAATTGTGAATATTTTGTGCAGAACGTCTCGTCTCGTTGCGATCGAGACGATATTCAAATCGCCTTACTATCTAGAATGCAGACATAGTAAGGATTTGCTATGTATGTAAAGACATATGACGAAATGCAAATTTACGTATTGTCACGGAAAGATTGTTGCGTAAGTTTGCCTAAGTAATTATACTGAATAGATTTGGTTCCAGCAAATCCCCTCAAATTCAGCGATCGCCGCACTCCAAGCGAATCGTACCGTTCACGAGCGAGGTTTCCAATTCTTGCAACGCTGCGAGTTCTAAGTCGTCAAACTCTCGAGACCACAGCATCGCGTCGAGTTGACGTTCGAGTTCCGGCGTCAACTGTTTGCTGTGGAGGATTTCCAAAATAGTATCTATTACAGACACGACCGCTCTCCTTATAAACTCGCTCCGATGTCGGTAGTTCTATTGTCCTTGAGTTTGAAAGGAGCCCGTGCGATCGAAATTTCGGTTTTACGTGATTGTACGTATGTCTTTCTGTGACCTCGATCGCATCTTCAGGGAACGGGGAATCGGGAACGGGAAACAGTAATGAAGACGGTCGATCGGTTTTTCCCAGCTTCCCTTGTCCCTCTTCACTCTTCACTGATGAAGCTCCCCTGCTCTCCTAAAACTCCTCCACTTCAGACGTGACGTCCTCCTCCGTGTCCCAAACCTCATCGACTTGAGGGTTTCCAAGCTGCAATCGATTTAACAGACGAACGCATCGCTCGAAGGTTTCGGGAGAAACGTTTTCTTGCTCTCGCAACCAGGCGATCGCGCGAGGGCGATCTTGCTGGAGTGCTAAAACTAACACCCCCCAGACGATCGCGTCCTCGTCCGTCGGATTGACCCGAACCGCCGCGTCGATGCGCCGCCACAGTCGGTTCGTATCGGCGGCGAGCATCTGTACCATCTCCGAACCGCCGTCGAGATGAGCTTCTAAGGTTTCTAACCCTTGCGTCCAACGGCCGTCTAACAACGCCGCCAACACCTTTTGGTTGGGACTCGCCCAAGAGGCCCGAGCTTGGGTACGCGTTACGTCTGCATGAAAGGCGATCGTATCCAATTGCGCCTGAGCGTCTGGCGTCCAGCGCGTCCCGCTCTCTTGACGAATCGACTCCAAAATCTGCTGAGCGGGAGACCACAACCCACTCCGAGCCAGTAACAGCGCGTTTTTATACGTCCGGCTGTCTAGGGCGGCTTCGTTGAGAGAAATCGGTTGTAGTTGTACCGGATTGAGGAGGAAATTTCGCGGTTGCAGGCGATACACTTCAAAATCCGGTTCGAGACCCAACGTGCGCTCGACGACGAACTCCGCCGTTCCCCCACCGGTAAAATCTTGCCAGTAGGGGAGTTGTCCGCTGGGACTGCTCCATTGCAGCATTAAGCTCAAATGATAGCGATCGCGGTTGTAGAGAAATACTTGACCGTAAGTTAGCTGTGTGTCTCCCGTCGGACGTTCGCCGATCAGGTTGAGCCATACCCCTTCTGGGGGCGCGTTTTCCGTCAATCGCTGGATGTTCGTCAGCGGAAGCGGCCGCGTCGATCCTGGGGCGACGGATTTTGCGTCCACCAACGGCGCGATCGCAAAGGATTCGGGAGGACCGCTCACGGCGACGCGATCGGCCAGATAGTAGAAGCCGCGATCGCCATTCAAACCATCGGCGACGCTGTTCTCGTTCGAGAGCCGCTGGTAAACCTGAAGCTCTACAATTTGGCGACATTGAACGTCGCAGGGAGACGGACGCTCCTTCAATACTGGAAAGAGAAGATCTCCCTCGAGCGATCCCGCCGTCAAACTCACGGGTTCGGCGGGAATCCGCCCCGACGCTCGAATACGAGTGCGAATTTCGTCGAGCGTTTGTGGTGCGTTGGAACTGTCGAGCGCGATATCCGTCCACGTCGGTAGGCGTTTTGAAAGCCAGTGGAGGCCGTCGGGATCGACCATTAACTTAGTTCCCAACCAAACGCTCCCGGCGATCGCACTAGAAGCCCCCGCTAACATTGCAGCGAGACTCAAACGCAGCCAAACGCCTTTCCACGGCGTCTCGTTGGGAGGACTCTCTCGTAGCGCTCTTCTCACGGGTTTTCGCCTCAAGGTTCCGAATTCAATGCGCCATCGACGCCGACGCCTCGAAGAATTGGCGCTCTCAGGCGGGTTTACTTTTGCACGTTACTCGATCGACGGGCAACCTTTCAAGTCTCGCTGGAGTCTCTAAGATATGATAAGACCAGATCGCAAGTTCGATCGCGCGTCCCGATCCTCAACACGATGACATTCAGGGCGGTTTACCCCAATCGAGCGCATCGGTTCTCAAATTTCAACGCTTATCTGGCGACAAGTCCTCAAATTTTCTAAGTTAGTTTAACGATGGTATCGTGCGGTATTTATACGCTGGCGAACGACGCCGTTTTCGATCAACTGGTCGCCTGGCTCAATAGCGTTGAAACCAACGTGAGTCACGATATTCCCATTTGCATTTTTCCCTACGACAATCGCCTCGAACGGACGAAAGCCGAACTCGAAAAATACCCGAACGCTTTTCTCTTTGAAGACGAAGTTACCCTACAACGTTGGGATGATTTCGCCGAACGAGTGTGGATGTCCCACCCGCGAGCCAAACGTCCCGGTGCGCGATCGCCCTGGTATCTCGGACACCATCACCGTCGCTATGCGGCGTTTCAAGGTATCTTTGAAAAATTCGTTTTCTACGACGCCGATACGTTAGCGATGAAACCCGTCGATGGGGTATTCGAGAAACTCGAGACCTATGATTTCGTGTTCGACGATTGGGAACACCGAAAACCTACCCCCGTCGCCGCCCTCAATATTCCCTACCTCGAATCGATCGGAAAATATACCGAATCCGAGCTACGCCCCCGACTTCACTGTGCGAGCTTCTTCGCCTCGAAACGGGGACTGATTTCGTGGGAAGACGTCGAAGAAATGGAGCGGCGTCTCGTCGAAGAGAACGAAATTTGTTGGATTAACGAGAAACTTTGGTGGGACGATGCGGCGCTGTCGAATTATTTCACGCTCTGGTGCGACGCCAATGCGTTCAATTATACGCAAAGTGAGGACGGACGCGATCGCACGGGAAATTGCGCGACGACAGATGCTTTCGTAAACGTCAATAACGTTCTCTACAACCAACAGGGAATGAAACCCGTTCATCGACTTCATTATATGACCGTACCGTCGTCTGCGTTCGCGCGGCTCTGTCAGGGAGAAGAAGTCGATATTCCCTATCGCGATATCTTCTTACATTATCGCTTTCTCAAAGAACCCGAAAAGCGACCGAAAGAATTTAAGCCGCCGTCGATCTCGACTCAATTCAATCGAGCGATACAGTCTGGACTTAAAAAACTTCAGAAAATTCGCTACTATATTCCCGGTTTGGTCAATTGAACGATCGACGTTTTGTCAGGATTGCGGATACACGCGCCCTTTCCAATTTCCCCCGAAGCCGAACCAATGGCGAATCGCAGAATCGATAGTCATGAGGGTATAGAGGGCGGCGATAACGGGCAATAAAATGCCGAGAAAGGGGGGTTGACGGTACAGATGTAAAGTGGGAAGTAGGGAAAAGGCCATTAACAACCACGTGGCTAAAGCAGTTAACGCGATAAAGCGATCGCCTGTGAGAATTCCCCAAACAAAGCTTACAGGAGCGACTTCATAGGTTAAACCCATTCCCAACACTGTAAGCAACAGTAGCAGAGGAGAGTAGTTCAGTTGCGTGTACGCGGTGCGGGCGACCATGTTCCAAATACTCCACAGGGAGTTGTAGGAACGCAAACTGTGAGTTTTCTCAGTCAGTCCTAACCAAATGGGGTGGCGTTTTCCAGCCTCGCCGCATTTGACGGCGCGGGCCAGGGTGCAATCGTCGATGAGGGTGTCTTTGATGGTACTCAATCCACCAATGCGTTCGAGGGCTTGGCGACGGATGAGGATACATCCCCCAGCCGCAGCAGCAGTTTTGCGGTTGAGATCGTTGACCCACTCGAAGGGGTAGAGTTTTTGGAAAAAATAAACGAAGGGGGGAACGAGTAGGCGTTCCCAGAAACTGCGACAGCGCAGACGCACCATGAGCGAAACGAGATCGAGGCGTTCCCGTTCGGCGTGAAAGACCAGTTGACGCAGGGACGATCGCTCGTGTTCGATGTCGGCGTCGGTAAATAGGTAGTAGTCCGGGGCGTAGCGTTTGGCGTGACGAACTCCTTGTTCCATCGCCCACAGTTTCCCCGTCCAACCTTGGGGAAGGGGTTCGGCGGTAAGGACTTCTAAGCTGGGGGCGGTTCGCCCCATTTCTTTGGCGACGGCTTTGGCGTCTTTAGCGGTGTTTTGGGCGACGCTGGCGGTTCCGTCGGTGCTGCGATCGTCGACGAGAACGACGCGAAAGGGGTTGGGATAGTCTTGCAATAGAAGCGATCGCAGTCCGATCGGGAGAACCTCGGCTTCGTTGCGAGCTGGAACGACCGCGCAGATGCTCGGGAGATCGTCGATCTCGAGGGGAATCGGGGTCAGTCGGACGTGAGAACGCCAGAACTGTCCTCGAACGGCGAGCAAGCCGATCCAAATGAGTAGTGAAAGTAAGGTTAGCCCTAGAACGACGGTCTCCATAGTTTCGCGTGCCTCTCACAATGCTGATTTAGTGTACCGTGTCGGGCTTCGATCGCGTTGTGGAAACTCTCGCTCGGGCGTCGGCCAAGCGATCCCCGACTCGACCGCAGGACTTCTCGGTGAGTTACGTTCGAGGTAGCGTCTCTAAGAATTGAAGGAGTTCTCGATGAAATGCGTCGGTGGCTTTCATATAACAGGCGTGTCCGGCATTTTTTAAGATGACTTTTCGCACGTTCGTCATTCGATCGACGAAAATCTCCGCTTGAGAGACTGATACAATGCGATCGCCTTCTCCCCAAATGGCTAACGTCGGCACTTCGATCCCTTCGAGTCGTTTTCTAAATTGAGAAATACCCACGGGCGCGACGGGAACGTAACCCCGAAGTCTGTCGGGACGCTCCACGAGAAACGGTAGGCTATAGTTTCCGCTCATCGACGGCGAGACGATAACGGGATGGCTGATGTTGGCGGTTTCGAGGAATTGTTCTAGAAAATCGTCGCGACGACCGAACAGCCGCTGCGAGCGTCCGTAGCCGGGTAAATCTATGGCGATCGTGCGATATCCTCGTTCGGCAAAAAAGACTAAACTTCCCAATTCTCGCCAGGTTTGAGAACTGAAACTCGCTCCGTGTAAAAATAGGAGGACTGGATTATTTTGTTCTCCAGCTTCTTGAATATAAATGTTGCAATTGAAGATCCGAACGAAGCGATCGCTAATTTTAACGGGCATAACAACTCCCCCTGTTTTGGTTCGGCAAAATACTCGTATTATAATCATTTTTTATTATTTTTGTTGTATCATGAATAGCTATTTGTATCTGCGATCGCAATCCATCATAACTCGATCGATGACGATCGTTTTTAAAACTATGATAGTTCGAGCATAAAATTGCTTTAAAACTAATTTCAAAATATATTCAATAAAAATAAAATAAGTTAATTTACAGTTCAGAGCGAACATAAAAAAATAGCATTGCTTTTAAAAGCAATGCTATCAAAAAAACGATAAAGAGCGCGACCTCGTATCGAACGGAAATTACCGATCCGATAAGGAGATAATTTCACGTATTCCAGTAAAATTACTGACAAAAACTACTGACTGAGTTTGTGCTTCACAATTTCTTGAACGGTCTTTCCATCCGCCCGTCCCTTCAATTGCTGCATCAGCGGTCCCATCACTTTTCCCATATCCTTCGGCGACGTCGCACCGACTTTGGCAATTTGTTCGTCAACCACCGCTTGAATTTCAGCTTCAGACAGTTGTTTGGGTAAAAATTCCTCCAAGATGACTAACTCTTGGGCTTCGAGATCGGCCAGATCGTCTCGTCCCGCATCCCGGTACTGGGCGATTGAGTCGCGGCGTTGCTTGGCCAGTTGAGAGACTAGCTCGATTTCTTGCTCCTGAGTCAGCTCTTCCTGTCCTTGCGGACGAACGCTGACTTCTTTCTCCAAAATTGCCTTTTTAATCGAGCGAACCGTTTCTAAGCGAAGTTTGTCCTTCGCTTTCATCGCCGCTTTGATTTGTTCGCCAATTCGATCCTTGAGACTCATTGTAATGTTCCTTTCATCAATGGGCTGTTTGCTGGCTCGTTCGGAGCGATCGCCGATCTCGATCGGCGATCGAACCCGAAAAATTCGATCCGGTTCGATCGACGCTTCAACAGGGTTTTCTGTCGTGTCGATCGAGGAAGGCGATCGAGTTTAATTTGAATTTTCGCTACAGTTTTGGGAATGAAATGATAATATTGCCTTAACTTAACCTAACGTGCGTCGAGGGTCTGCTGTGAGCCGTTCTGCAACTCTATCGCTTCAGCCTTCCTTACTATCTGTTGTCGATAATAATCGACTGAGGCTATTTTCTGGCTCTGCCAACACAACACTCGCCCAAGAAGTGGCGCGATACCTGGGGATCGATCTCGGTCCGATGGTTCGCAAGCGCTTCGCGGACGGAGAACTTTACGTTCAAATTCAAGAATCGATTCGAGGCTGCGATGTCTATCTCATCCAGCCCGTCTGCAATCCGGTCAACGACCATCTCGTCGAACTTCTCATTATGATCGATGCGTGCCGTCGCGCGTCCGCTCGGCAAATCACCGCCGTATTACCTTACTACGGCTACGCCCGGGCCGATCGCAAAACTGCCGGACGGGAATCGATCGCGGCAAAACTCGTTGCCAACCTGGTGACAGAAGCCGGGGCGAATCGCGTTCTCGCGATGGACTTACACTCGGCACAAATTCAGGGGTATTTCGATATCCCCTTCGATCACGTCTACGGATCTCCAGTTTTACTCGACTATATCGCCAGCAAACAACTCTCTGATATCGTCGTCGTTTCGCCCGATGTCGGAGGTGTCGCTCGCGCCCGCGCCTTTGCCAAAAAACTCGACGACGCGCCCCTGGCCATCATCGACAAACGCCGCCAAGCCCACAATGTCGCTGAAGTCTTCAACGTCATCGGAGACGTGCGCGGGAAAACGGCCGTGTTGGTCGACGACATGATCGATACTGGCGGAACGATTACCGAAGGCGCTCGCCTGCTGAGAAAAGAAGGCGCTCGCCAAGTCTACGCCTGTGCGACTCACGCTATTTTCTCGCCTCCGGCGGTCGAACGCTTGTCGAGCGGAGTGTTTGAAGAGGTCATCGTAACCAACACGATTCCGCTTCCGAGCGATCGCCAGTTCGAGCAACTGACGGTGTTATCGGTCGCCAACGTCTTGGGAGAAACCATCTGGCGGATTCACGAAGATAGTTCGGTCAGCAGTATGTTCCGCTAAGCTGTACCGACTCGGAGCTGTTTCAGATGGGGGGCGAGCCGAGAGTTCGCCCCTATTTCGTTTGGCGATATGCTGACCCGAAACCGTTCGCGCGATCGAAACGTACAGCAGTTGTTTTCGCAGCGGCGATCGGTTAAAAATCTAACTTCGATCGCACTTTTTCAAACTTCGATGACAAAAAACGATCGCCCTCGCTTGTATTTTAATAGGGGTAATACCCTCTCGATCGAGGTAACGACCTAGGTTACGCTACAAATAGCGAGGAATTTTTTTTTGAAATCTCGGGGAGAAGAAACTATGTTTCGGAAGCATCGCCAGGACGATCGATCCCAAACCCCCTTTATCGCCACAAACCGCCCAGACGAACAGCTCTACGAACAAACTCAGGAAATTATCTACAACTACCTCCTCGAAATCGTTCGCGCCTGGCCTCCCGATGAAGTCCTCGCCGAATTTCGCAGCTTGTTCATCGAATACAGTAACGCCAAAAGCACTGAAGTCTTCCAATCTCTCGAAGAACTCGTCTTAGCGAACCGAGAAACCAACTTCCGCTATACCGTCCAACGCTCCTGCTATATCCTGTTTAACAACTGGGAAGCCAACCGACAACACCGATTCATTCCCCAACTCGTCCAACTGTTTCACGATCCCTCCATTCACAAACGAGCGCTATCGCCGAAATTACAGCGGGTGCGAGCTTGGCTGAGACTATTCGTCGAAGGCGCGGAATATCAAGACTTGAAGGTGTTTTCCACGAAGTACGAGGACGATCGCCAAGACGACGAGCCGACGAAATGGAGCGATCGCTACACCGCCTATCTCCTCGTTCCCCAATACTCGAACCCCGACAACCCCATCGAACAGCGAGAGGTCGCTCGCGCCGTCTCCCAACGTCTCAAAGATCGCTTCAAGCGCGATCTGGCCATGTACACGACGCGATCGCAAATGGTGGGATACGACGACAAACAATATCCCAACCCCACCATTTTCGGAGACGACGTCCTGCGGATTATCAAAACCATCGTCGCCCGTCGCGGAAACCTCAGCTATCAAAACTTAGCTCAAGTCTTTCTGCGTCAAACGGAACACCAACGCTATCGCGAGTTCAAACGCAGCTTGCAAAAATATTTGGTGTTTTCTTGGACGGACAAGGAGCTAGCCCATACCCTCAAGCTTCGGTTGTCCGATCGCCTCGATAGCTTTTACCACAACAAACACGGCAGTTCCGTCGACGAAGCCTTGAGATTGCGAACCTGTAACCGCGCGATCGACGCCCTGACGACGGAAAACGGCATCGAACCCTCGCCAATTTTTATTTGGATGCTCTCGTTCGGCAATCCCTTGGCGCTCGTGGTAATTTTACTCAAGCTCGTTCTCGTCAGTCCCCACTCGCGGGTTCATCTCGAAACTGGCATCGCCAAGCTGGTTCGCTACTACGAGCATTTATCGGAAGACGAATGCGAGTGGGTGGTTCATTTCTTCGAGCTGTTTAAAATTACCTTCGCCATTCACGCCGAAAACGTCGAATACAGCTTGGTCAAAGTGAAAACGAAACCTGCCAACGGTTCTCGCGCGTCGGAGGAATATCGCGTGTTCGCTCGTATCAAGTACGAAGATATTCCCACCGACATTCCAACCGACGATTTCGAGGATTCCGACGAACTGACCCAACTTTTTCAGTGAACAGTCAACAGTGAACAGTCAACAGTGAGGACAGTTGAGAGTTGACAGTTTCTCCCCCTCTCCCCCTCTTCCCCTCTCCCTCTCTCCCCCTCTCCCCCTCTTCCCCTCTCCCTCTCTCCCCCTCCGGCCGCAAGACAGTACAATGAAAAAGACTCCGGGTCGCGGGTGCTAAACCCCGGCAGACGATCGCGAGACTGTATCGCCCCCCCATCATGCTCGTTAGCGCCGACTTACTGCTGTATTACCAACGTTGCGATCGAAGGGCGTATCTCGATGTCTTTGGCGATCGCCGCCAACAAGACCCCGTCAGCGACTTTCTCCTCGAACTGCGCCAGGACAGCCACGCACACCGCCAAATGGAGCTGGCACGGTACGACTATCGCCGACCTCAATGGTCGCGAGACGACTGGCTCGGCGGTACGGAAGCGACCCTCGAGTTGATGGAGCAAGGGGTCGAATGTATTTACGGAGGCGTGTTGAGCGCCCCTTGGACGCCAGGTGTGACGCTACTGTGCCAACCCGATTTGCTCGTGCGGGAAACGGGATCTTCGCGCTTCGGAAATTGGTATTACGTTCCCAAAGATATTAAATTCGGCAAACGCCCCAAACTCGACTATCAAATCGTCGGGGCGTTTGACGGGTTGGTGCTGTCTCTCGTTCAAGGGGTTTGGCCGCCGACGGCGTGGTTGTTATTACGGGGACGCCAACCCCATTTGGTGGATTTCGAGAAGCGGGTTCCGGAAATGCACGGAATTCTTACCGACTGTATCGCCACGTTACGGGAACACCGCACGCCGGAACTGTTCCTCTCTCGACAAAAGTGCAATCTATGTCATTGGTACGGGAGCTGTCACGGGATCGCCGAGTCGCAACACCATCTCTCGCTGGTGCCGGGAGTGACGCCAAACCGCTACGAACAGTTGCGATCGATGGGAATCGATACTTTAGAAGCTCTGGCAGTGGCGAAACTGTCGCAGTTGAAAGGCGCGTTTGGGGAAGTCGTCGGGGAACAACTCAGCCAACAAGCGCGTACGACGTTCTCGAACCAGGCGACGCCGAAACTTCGGGAAATTCACCGGTTGCTGACAACCGCACGGAAGCAGTGGGTGGACGTTCCCGAGGCGTCTGTCGAAATTCATTTCGATATCGAGGCGAAACCGGATATCGATTTAGACTTTTTGTTGGGGGCGCTGGTGGTCGATCGCGCGACGGGAACTCAACGCTATTTTGGCTTTTTGGCAGAAACCCCGGAGGAAGAACAGGGCATTTGGCACGACTTTCTGGATTTACTCTGGGCGTATCCCGACGCGCCGATTTTCCATTTTTGCGATTACGAAGTTAAAACGATTCGACGGTTGGCGAAGCTGTATCGCACGCCGACACGACGCTGGAAACCGGTCGTCGATCGCTGTATCGACGTGCATTGGTGGGTGACGGAAACGGTGGTGCTGCCGGTGGAAAGTTACGCCCTCAAACCTATCGCGCGGTGGGTGGGGTTCGACTGGCGCGACGCTAACGCCAACGGCGCTCAGTGTATTTGTTGGTACAATCAATGGCTCGAAACGGGCGATCGCACTTATCTCGACGCGATCGTCAGTTATAACGAAGATGACTGTCGCGCTACGTTCCACCTCAAAACCTGGTTGGCACAGTTTCTCGAACCGTTTTATCTTCAGACACTCTCGCCTTCGGCTATCCCATCGCCGTCGGCATAGCCATCAGCATTACCCACAACCCCGCGAGAACGAGGGTTATCAAAGTCACGAGTAAGATTTTTATTGGTTTGTTCGTCACGTTACGAAATATTGTTAAGTTTTACAACATTTATTGCGGCAATCAAAAATATGTGCTATAAAATCGAGCTTGCTAAAATGCCTAATGTTTTCACCGCATCGTAAATTTCCTGAGAAACGGGAAACGCGCAGTTGAGACGCAAACAGTTGCGAAACTGACCCGACGGTGAAAACATGACCCCAGGGGCAATGTGAATGTCTCGCTCGAAGGCTAACTCGTACAATACTAACGAATCAGTGCCTTCGGGAAGTTCCACCCACAAAATATGTCCGCCCGTCGGACGAGTCACTTTCGTTCCTGGGGGGAAGAACTCACACACTGCCTGCGTCGTTTGCATAACCTGCGTTCGATAGGCACTCCGAAGTCGGCGCAGGTGGCGATCGTAACCGCCGTTGTTCAAAAACGCCGCGATCGCTAGTTGCGGAGCGTTCGCTGTTGCATAGTTCTTCGCGAGCTTGTGCTGTTCGACGCGAGATTGAAACCGGCCGGGAATGCTCCAACCTATACGCCATCCGGGGGATAGAGTTTTGCTAAAAGAGGCGCAATACATCACCCATCCGCCGCGATCGAACGCTTTAATCGCTTTCGGCCGAAATCCCTCAAAGGACAGATCGCCGTAAACATCGTCTTCAACGATCGGCGTTTCGTACTGCGCCGCCAACTCTGCCAAACGCTGCTTTTTCTCGTCGCTGAGGACATTTCCCAAGGGATTACTGAAGTTCGACACTAACACGCACGCCGCGATCGCCCGCGATCGCAACGCGGTTTCTAACGCGTCCAAACAGATTCCCTCCCGAGGATGCGTCGGTAATTCCAATACCTGTAAGTGCAGCGACGCTAAGGCTTCCAGCAAGCCGTAGTAAGTGGGAGACTCTACGGCGATCGCGTCTCCTGGTTTCGTCACCGCCTGTAACGACAAAGATAACGCTTCGGTCGTGCCGTTGGTGACGACGATCTCGTCGGGAAACACCGAACAGCCTGCATCGAGGAGTCGCCGCGCGATTTCGTGACGCAATTCGATACGCCCCAACACCGAACCGTATTCGTGAACGACTTGAGACTGTTGGCGCAGCACTCGAGACATCAGGCGATCGAGCGATCGCGTCGGCAATAGCTCCAAACTCGGTACTGCTGCCCCCAATTGTACGGCGTTTGGGGCGTTGACGGCGGCCGCGTACACTTGCATCGCCAAAGACAAATCGATCGCACAGGCGCGACAGTTCGAGATCGAAGGGGTCGGTTCGTCTGGCAAACGGCGCAGGGCAGCTTTGACGAAATATCCCGATCGCGGTTTGGCTTCGACGAGGCCGCGATCTTCGAGGAGGCGATAGGCTTCGAGTACCGTCGATGCACTTACCGACAATTGCGCTTTGAGCTTTCGTACCGATGGAATGCGATCGCCCGGTTGCAAGGTTCCCGCTTCGATCGACCCTTGTAAGCGATCGGCGACTCGCTCGTATAACACCTCTCCCTCGCGCAGTTCGATCGGACGAATTTCATTCACGGCAGTACAGTTAAAACGTTTTGCCACCAGTACAGATCGTACGTTCAAAACTGTACGGGTTACAACTCATCCTAACTGTGTCTGTACTGTTTTTGACAAACAACCGACAATAACCATAACGACATTGTGGAGGGATCGATCGTGTTGAGATCCTCAAACCAACCCCCCGACATTTTTCGCCGTCCCCATGCGATCGTAGCGATTCTCAAACGGTTTTGGCGCTTCAGCCAGTTTTACGGACACTACGTCGTTTGTCGCGAAACCTCTGCCCCGATGGAATTCAGTCGCGGTAACCGACAAATTGTCGAAGTTCGTTCTCGCCGTCAAAAACCATGAGTGAAGTTCGCCGCGTCTTTTCAGGTTCGCCTTGGGAACCCGTTGTAGGCTACTGTCGCGCCCTTCGCGTCGGATCGCAAATTTTCGTTTCGGGAACCGCCCCCGTCGACGATAACGGTGAGGTTGTCGCCCCCGGTGACGGCTACGCCCAAGCCAAATGCTGTTTCGATCGCGTTCGCAAGGCGTTGCAAGCCTTGGGTGTAGACTGTCGCCACGTCGTCCGAACGCGGATGTTCGTGACCGAAATCGATCGCTGGGAAGAGTTCGCCAAAGCCCATCAGGAATACTTCGGAGAAACCCCTCCCGTCGCGACGATGGTTGAAGTTAAATCGCTCATCGACCCGCAAATGTTAATTGAAGTCGAAGTCGAGGCGTTTGACTCGGATTAAGTCCTCAATTTACCCCAAGGTATACATCCATCCGTCTCGGCTGCAAATTCGCACGATACCGTCCCAAATCACAGGTGTCGATTCAAAGGAACCGCCCGGTTGGAACCGGGCGATTTCCTTGACGAGAACGCGATAGTAATTGCCACTAGCGCCCCGCAACGCCAACGCATCGCTAGCACGAGCAATTTCGTAATCGATTTGAAACAAACGAACGCCGTTGTATCCCGCAGCGACTAAACGGTTTCCATCGGTAAAAATCGGCGTCGAAATAGACGCACCAATTTGTTTCTCGAACACGATAACGGGTGTCTGGTAGTCTCGATCTAAAAACGGACCTTTGACTTTTTCTCCCGTGACTTGAGTTTGACTGCCAATGTATAAATTTCCATCGATCGCGTTCGTAGCAAACAACGGCGGAACGTCTGGGGCGCGATATTCGTCGTTCAACGCCACCGAACCGGTGATTCCGCCTTCCCATTCGCTAAATCCTAAGTTTAAGGTCGGTAAAAACCATTCGACACAATCGGGATCGGCTTTGTTCGGGTCGAGTTTGAACGCGCCCCCTCGACCGGGTATTTTTTCGCGATCGAGCGTACTAAATAATTTTCCGTCTTTAGAAATGGCGATCGTTCCGTTTAAATCGCCCCCAGAACGAAATCGCCAGACGATTTGATGCGTCTTGATATCGATTCCGTAAATTCGTCCGCCACCCGATGCGATATAAACTCGATTTTTAAAAATCGACGGCGAGGATTCGGCGACTAAGTTTCCACCGTAATATCCCACATCTTCAAATTCATAAAGCTGGAGTTCTCGATACACTTCTGGCATTTCAAAATCGCCGTTTTCTCGAGTCTTTTTTGTGCTACTATTAATAAAGTAGCCGATCGCATTCTCGCCGACGTTAAAAATCGTGCCGTTACCTAAGTAAATCGCCGAACTGTCGTTATCGCGGCTGTAGCTATCCGTGGCACGAATGTCGAGCCGCCACAGCTCTCGTCCCGTACGAAACGACACGGCGCGAAAACTGGGAACGAAGCTCGAAGACAGAGAGTTGTTGACCCCTCGCCGACTGCCTTGTAACACGACAACTCGATTGTCTTCCTCGGCGGTTTCGTCGATATAAATACTCGACGAGCCTTTGAGAATATCGTCGAATTCGTATCGCCAAACGACGCGATTTCCCGCGATATCGAGCTTTCGCAAACTGTGGTCGTAAGCCCCGATAATTAGAAACGTCGTACCGCGATCGCGCACGAGCGTCGGTTGTCCCGTCCACCCCGCCCCGCTCCAAGTACTGGTACTGCCCCCCACGACACTCGTACCGCTTCCGAGATAAAATCGATCGAGGAGGTTCAAACCCTGGGGGGTTCCCCGTCCGTAAAAGCGGCGTTGGGCATTGCCCAAATAGGTCGGAACCAGCAGTTCGATTTCTGGCGGAACGGCAACGGGAACCTCGGAAATCAAACCGTTCACCTGTTGGGTCACGGTATCGGAAAGGGAAACGGGCGTCACCAGTCGGGGGGCGTCTCCCCGGAACCGTCGCAACAGTCTCGGCGGGACGATCGCACCGAATACAAAACCTAAAGCTTGTTTGTGAAACGCGCGGCGGGTCGATCCCATCGCAACCTAAAAGAAACAGTACGACTCGGAAATCGATTATAAATCGAAACCCGATTGAAACTTTATTGTTATCGAGGGTTCGAGACGGATTGCCAAGGGCGATCGCAACCGCTACAATTGAGCCGATCCTTCGCGACCGTCAGGGCAAGCCTTCCACAGACGACCACCTGTTTTACCCTACGACTCTCGGGCAAGTCTAAACTGACTATGTTTAACGCCACCGAAATCCTGATTCAAAATTTTGTCGAACGATTGCGGGAAGGATATCATCGCACCTACGGCGGTTATAAGCCCGATTACGCCGATATCATCGCCTGGGCGGGGGGAATGGCACTCGAAAACATCGCCAACAGCGACGCCCTCTACCACAATGTCGAACATACCATCGGCGTAACCTTAGTCGGACAAGAAATTTTACGGGGAAAACACATCCGCGAAGGGGGAATCACCTGCGAAGACTGGCTGCATTTTATTATTTCCCTCGTTTGCAGCGATATCGGTTTCGTGAAAGGCGTCTGTCGTCAAGATCGCATCGAAGATAACCAGTTCGATTCGGGAACGAGTAAGTTAGTCTCCCTCGATCCTGGGGCGACGGATGCGAGTCTCGCCCCCTACCACGTCGATCGCAGCAAGTTGTTTGTCGACGAACGCTTTAGCGGACACCGCCTCATCGTCGCCGAAGCGATCAAACGCAACATCGAATATACTCGCCAGCAATCCCCGAACGTCGAGGGATACGAAGATACGTCCAGTTATCCCGGCTTGTTGCGGGCGGCCGATTTAATCGGACAACTGAGCGATCCCCGATATTTAAACAAGTTAGGAGCATTGTACTACGAGTACGAAGAAACGGGACTCAATCGAGAGTTGGGCTACCAGCACGCAGGAGATTTGCGCCGCAGCCACTCGAAACAGTATTGGGGCGTGATTTATCCGGCGATCGAAAACGCCCTCGAATACCTCTCCCTCACCCAAGAAGGCAAACAGATTATCGCCAATCTCTACGCCAACGTCTTCGTCGTCGAACACGATACCAGTCAAGCCATGTCGCCCTCTGGTATTATCAAAAAACGTTGATTTTGTCAAGAGTCGCCTTGGGGTAAATTCCAGAAAGCCCCCCAGAACCTTCAAGATTCTGGGGGACTCGTTTCCAACGTTTCAATTAAAGAAGTTGCAAAAAGAGGCGTTTCAAACCATTACTTACCATTTCCGTTGTTCGATCGCGCGTAATCGTCTTGGAAACGGATAATATCGTCTTCTCCGAGATATTCCCCGTTCTGGACTTCGATCAACACCAAGGGAATTACGCCGGGGTTCTCCAGACGGTGCTTCGTTCCCTGGGGAACGTAAGTCGATTGGTTGCTGTAAACCATCTGCTCTTTATCGTCGCAAATAACGCGAGCAGTTCCCGAAACCACGATCCAATGCTCGCTGCGGTGGTGGTGCATTTGCAAGCTGAGGCGATGACCGGGTTTCACTTCGATTCGTTTGATTTTATATTGGGAACCTTCTTCGAGAACCGTAAACGATCCCCAAGGGCGAAGTTCGGTGGCGGCGACGCTTGCCGTCAGTGCTTCGGGAAGAGTAGCAGTGTTCGTTTTAGACTTTTCTTGAACGGATGCCATACTTATTTTCTCCATGCAGCGTTAGCGTTCGGATCGGTCGAACGAGCCAACGAGAACTCGTTTGATAAAACTTTAGCGGGCGTGAGATTACAAGCGTACTGATTCCATTCTGGTCTAGGAAATGGGAAACTGGGGAAATTTCACCCCGACTTTAAGCAATCTTTAAACGTTCGTTCCGCGATCGCCATCTCTGAAGATTCCAAGCGATCCCGTTCGATATCTCTGTATTTTTACGGAAATTGGCGCGACCCTGTCTTTGATTGACGACTCGAACTTCCGTCAGAGAGTTCCCCAAACTCTACCGAGACGTTCGGTTCGATTTACAAAACCTTTAACCTTAACGGCGTCTTCGGCGATCGAACGGAGAGGATAAATCGTTGTTTTCGGGCGATCGAACGGCTTTCGCCGCCCGTTTCACCCGTTCTAACCGACTCGGAAAATCGCTTTCATCGTAAATTTCCCCCACCAGTTCCTCGAGAATGTCTTCGAGGGTAATCAACCCCACGGTTCCCCCGTACTCGTCCACCACGATCGCCATGTGCAACTGTTGTTGTAACATCTCCTTGAGCAGATCGGCGATACGCTTGGTTTCGGGAACGTAAACCGGTTCGTCCATCACCGACGTTACCAATTCCATCGCGCGATCGCCCGAAGGACGCGATCGCAACTGTTGCAACGCCCGTTTCAAGTGAACCACTCCAACGATTCGATCTTTCGACTCCTCCTGAACCGGAACCCGCGAATAGCCCGTCTCCAAACACAAATCCACCAATTCCTGCAACGTCGCCTCGTGGGAAATCGTCCGCATTTCAATCCGGGGTTTCACCACATCTTTCGCACTGAGGCGATCGAGCATCAACGCCTTATGCAGCAGTTGGTGTTTGTGAAAGTCTAACTTGCCTTTGCCTCCCAACACCTCGATCATCAACTGCAAATCCTTCACCGACTCTCCCTGTTGCGCCTGCCGCGACTGAAACTGACGCAACGCCACCTGAGTAATCGTCTCGAACAGGCGAATCACCCCTAAAAACGAGAGCAATTGCGACAACCAATAAATGGGGCGCACCACCACCATAAAAATCGGTAAAACGTTGTTGATGGCGACGGATTTCGGCACGATTTCCCCGAAGGTTAACACGAGAAACGTGACGACTGCCGTGGCGATACCGATGCCTCGATTTCCCAACCAGAGGCTAAACAAATTGCTCGTCAAAATCGCCGACAGGTTGTTAACCAGGGTATTCCCCACCAGCAACGTAATAATGAAGCGAGTGCGATTCGCTTGCAGGATTTGGACAATCCGCTTGGGAGTATTTGCCTCCTGCATCAACGCCCGTAACTTGAAATTGTCTAAGGCGGTAATCGCCGTTTCCGATCCGGCAAAGAACCCTGACAGCAGTAGCATCACACACAGCGTAACGATATCGAGCCAGACACTACCCAACAACGGCTCGATTTCCGCAACTGCAAACAGGAACATTGAAGAAGGTATCAAAATGTCGATCGACAAGAGAAACCCTGACTCGCCTCGCGGCTGAGCCAGGATTTTCCAAAACTGTGAAAGGCTAGAGGGGGAGGTTTATCCGGCATACGCGGCTTGGTATGCCCACCACAGCAGAAACGCGATACCGCCGAGAACCAGAATCGAAGAGAGGGCGATCGCAACGGGCGTATCTGCGCCCTTGAATTTCATAATGCCGCGATTGAGGTCAGTCATAATCCAGTCGTTTGCTAACAGGACTTGTTTGACGCTCTCCCCCCAACCCTAGCGGGTATGGTCGGAGATTCCTGTTTCACTGGCTCATGCCTAGATAAACGAGCAAGCCCGAATACCCCCGGTCAGAACGCCTTCACAGGCTGTTTGTTTAACGTCCACGATGCGCCCCACCGCAGACATAAGCGAGAATCAAATTCTCTTGGCCACACCAACTGGCGATTTTGTGGTTTACCTCCACCACGGGTTTTTCGGGTGCTGTGAACCATACCCTTAGGATCTTAAAGACCGTTTCCGGTAAGGCAATTTTACCAGTTTGTTCGTTTCGGCGCTATCCCCTTCTCTCGCTATCGCATTGTTCAGGGGATGCACCGAAACTCACCGCCGCTTCACCACCAACCAAGCCTATTGGCTATGGTTGGAGCGCTGCGACGAATCTTGGTAGAGTGATTTCAGTGGAGGGCGATCGAGCCGAACCACTCCGTTACAGTGGAACGATCGGCTCCCTGTAGTGTACACTATCTGAGGCGATGTCAGACAGATTTTACCCCTAGGATATTTGATTTCGGTATGAGCAGCAAGCCCGCAATTTCCTTTTCTCACCTCGGATGCGAGAAAAATCGCATCGATACCGAGCATATGCTGGGATTGCTCTTAGAAGCGGGGTATCCCGTCGAAGCCAGCGAGGATTTTGCCGATTACGTCATCGTCAATACCTGTAGCTTCATCCAGGCGGCGCGAGAAGAGTCGGTGCGAACCCTCGTCGAACTCGCCGAAGAGAACAAAAAAATTATTATCACCGGCTGCATGGCGCAACACTTCCAAGAGGAGTTGTTAGCCGAAATTCCCGAAGCGGTTGCCGTGGTGGGAACCGGGGACTATAACAAAATTGTAGATGTCGTCAAACGCGCCGAAGCCGGAGAGCGCGTCAAAGAAATTTCGGCAGAACCGACGTATATCGCCGACGAGTCTACCCCTCGCTACCGCACCACCAACGAGGGCGTCGCCTATTTGCGGATTGCCGAAGGCTGCGATTACCGCTGTGCCTTTTGTATTATTCCCCATTTGCGGGGCAACCAGCGATCGCGCACCATCGAGTCCATCGTCGCCGAAGCCGAACAACTCGCCGCCCAAGGGGTGAAAGAGTTAGTATTGATTTCGCAGATTACCACCAACTACGGCGTCGATTTATACGGAAAACCCAAACTCGCCGAATTGCTGCGGGAACTCTCAAAAGTAGAAGTTCCCTGGATTCGGATGCACTACACCTATCCCACAGGCGTTACCGCCGAGGTCATCGACGCCATCCGCGAAACCCCCAACGTCATCCCCTATTTAGACTTACCGCTACAGCATTCCCACCCTGACATTCTCAAATCGATGAACCGTCCCTGGCAAGGGCGCGTTAACGATGCCATTCTCGATCGCATTAAAGCCGAACTCCCCGAAGCCGTCATGCGAACCACGTTCATCGTCGGCTTCCCTGGGGAAACGGAGGAACATTTCCAGCATTTGGTCGAGTTCGTACAGCGTCACGAATTCGATCACGTCGGCGTCTTCACCTTCTCGCCGGAAGAGGAAACCCCGGCGTTTTCCATGGAAAACCAAGTGCCGCAAGAGGTGATGGACGAACGGCGCGATATTCTGATGTCCGTCCAACAGCCGATTTCCCTCAAACGCAACCAGGCGCAAATCGGGAAAGTCGTCGATGTGCTGATTGAAGAAGCCAACCCCCGCACCGGACAACTCGTCGGGCGATCGGCTCGTTTCGCCCCCGACGTGGACGGCGTGATTTACCTCGAAGGGTCGGCGCAGTTGGGTTCGATGGTTCCCGTGATGGTGACAGATGCGGACGCTTACGACTTGTTCGGGCGCGTGGCGACGGCTGCGGATTTGAAACAGCACGTTTTGGCGGTTTAAAGTCGTTTCTCGGCGTTTTTCGCGATTTTTTTGCAGCGGAGGCGCCGCCGCCACAGCCCCCCTTGACTTGGGGGGAAATTCGTTTTAAGATAAAGTATTCTAAAATAATGGTAATTTATTTTTTTAATTGATTTTTTAGTCAACGCTCGTTCATATCGGCTCTCTAGGTTCTAGATCCCCGGAATCTTGGAGATTCCGGGGATCTATGGCATGACTTTTTCGTTGAGTTCGACCCTCTCCTGTAGCTCAACGCATCATTTCCCGAGCCGTATTTTGCCAGCGATCGACCTGCATTCCATAAACCGACTCGTCTAGCCAAATTGTCAATTTTCGTTGCATCGTTTTTATGTTGCCAAATCTAGGCGCGATCGGTGTTCTTTATTTTGTCTAATGTTTGCAGCTCTCCCTGTTCTTTTTAGCCCTATTTTTTATTTAAGTACATCATAATAAGCCATTTTTTTGATGTATTTTCTGGATATTTTATATCGTCCAATCTTGAGTTTATAATTTTGAGATATAGTCAAAGTCTCGGATATTTTGGGTTAACAAAACCAAGTTGCGGGATAGGGCGATCGCTGCAATTCTTAAATCCATTGTAGATCCCCGAGGGTGTTTATGTTTCAACTCCTTAAAAATAACAATTGCTTCATTATCCAAAGGTAAAACAATAGCCGATGCAGATGCAAAGTTTTGAAGAACTTCCCATAATAAAGCGTAGCCACGAGTTAAGTCAGTCTTTTTCTTGTTGCGATTAATCAAAGCATGAGCGCCAAGAACCTGTTCGTGAAAGCTCACGATCGAAAAAGCAAAATCTGCTGGAGAATGCTGACTCATTCGAGTCCTTAAACAAGTATATTTTAAACCCGTTTTTCGCTGTAGAACACTGATGTGGTTTGTGTCAAGCAGATATTTCATTCAGAGTCGTTTTCCAAAATGGCAATTGCTTCACATCACGGGTTCAATTTCATTAGGGATATCGCCGGGAATATCTTGTTCGCTCACAGAGTTGTCCTCTTCGATCTCGAACTTTCCCGTTTTTCGGAAATTACGTCCATATTCGAGCGCTTCAAGGAAAGCTTCTTCGTCGGAAATCGAACCAATCAGGTTGTCTACCCAATTATTAGCATTGGGCTTACGGTCAACTTTGTTTTGCAGTTCGGAAACCGCCTGCTCGAGTTGGGTTAAGCGTAGTTCGGAAACGGTCTGCTCGAGTTGGGTTAAGCGCAGTTCGGAAACCGCCTGTTCGAGTTTTTCTAAACGTTGTTCTAAGGTCGTTTCATCTAACATTGTATTCTTGCAAAAACACTAACTACTTTACAGTTTAGATCGTTTGAGCCTAACCCGCGCGATTTTCCCTCACTCTCGCCACTCCCCCTGAACGCCAAACGCCGCCCAAAAATACGGATGTTCCCCCGCTTCCCACATCTCCAACTGCGCCTGACGCAACGCCGCCACAGGCGTTAACCCTTCCTCCCAAATTCCCTAATAAAACCGCACCATCAACGTCGCCGTTTTCTCGTCGCTGACGTTCCACAGGGACAACACCGCCCGTTCCGTCCCAGCATACATCAGTCCCCTTGTCAAGCCCGCCATGCCTTCACCGCGCACGTTGTCGCCGAGTCCCGTCTGACAGGCGCTCAACACCACCATTTCCGCCGGAAGTTGCAGGTTGAAAATATCCCCCAGACGCAGAAAGCCGTTTTGCGGTTGTCCGTTGGCGTCCACCAGAGACAGCACCAACCCCGAGAGTTCCGGGTTTTCCTCGTTGGCGAAACCGTGGGTGGCGAAGTGGACGAACTGATAGCGGCTGGATCGATCGCTCGTCACCCAGGAATAATTGGCGTCGAAGTCGAAGACGCTGGTTTCGCCACCGTCAGCCAGGGCGAGAAGTCGATCGGCTTCCGTGCGACTGTGGGGTAGACGGGAGATACCCCGCAGTTTGAAGTCTCGCAGGGCGCGTTGCAGTTCGATGTCCGGGTCGGCGAGGGTCACTCAAACTCCGATTACGCTAAGGGTTGGGTTTTCCCGCCCTGGAATTTGGAAATTAGCATCAAATTGATACTAATTTTACCCCAATTCCAACAGAACTAATTAGGTAAGCATCTGAATCATTATTCGTTAGTAAGCTTGACACAAAAAACAATATATAGTAAATTATTTAAAATAAACTTACAGAAAATTGACCATGAAGTACTTAAATCGAAATAATATATATCTTGGTAGGGCTGAAGACAAAATGCTTGAGCTTGAACCGAGCAGTGTAGCTCTTAGCTTTTGGTCGCCTCCATACTTTGTTGGAAAGGAATATGAGACACAAGAGACATTTGACTCTTGGCAATCTTTATTAAAAAATGTTATTGAAAATCACGCATATGCCCTAAAATCTGGTGGATTTATGGTAATTAACATGGCTAATATTTTATGTTTTAAGGACTCTAATATACCTAAAATACAAGCCTTAAATATTTCTAATAGAAAATCTAAGGTGACACGAGAAATGGTCTTGGATGCTATGCAGAAATATCCTGAATACAATCGCTATCAACTAGCTGATTTATTGGGATGTAGTGAGCAAACTATTGATCGTCGATTAAATGGAAATAATATTCGCGGCGGAAAATATCAAACACAAACGAGAGTCAAGCTAGTTGGACATTATATTGAAAAATATGCGTATAACGTAGGCATTTATCTTTACGATAAGCGTGTGTGGATTAAAGATCCTTCTTGGGTTAATAGTCAATGGACTAGTAATACTTTAAAGGCAGTTGACGAACATGAAGATTTATATATTTTTTGGAAGCCTGGTGAATATGCAATAGATAGAAATAAGCTGTCAAAAGAAGATTGGAAACAATGGGGGGCGAGAGGAGTATGGCATATCCCTAGTGTTAGATCTAATCGCGATCACCCCGCAAAATTCCCCGAAGAACTAGCATCTAGAGTAATACGTTTATTCAGTAATCCACAGGATCTTGTTTTAGATCCTTTTATGGGAAGTGGGACAACAGCCATAGCTGCTATTAAGAATAACAGGGATTACATTGGAATCGAAAAAGAAGCTAAGTATGTAGAATTAGCTCGGAATCGTATCCAAGAGCATCCTCCTTTGCAAAGGGAGCTAAGTTTCATGTAAATTTTCAACTTACTAAGATTTCCCGAAACCTCCAGTACTCTATTTGCTTTAATATTTCAAAGCTGACTCGACAGCGTTTTTTGCGCGGGTTCTTGGTTTTATCGTCTTTTCCGGGAAAAAATAGTTCAGGAAACTCAGACAAGTAATTTGGTCGTTCGCATAGTAAAAGACCATTGGGAACTGTTGCACAACTTATTCTACTTAACGGTTGTCCTCCATCACTAACGTCGAATTCCAATGAAAGCATATCATACACAGGTTTTAGAATAATAATTACAACAGGTACGACCGTGCCGTCACTTAATACATAAATTGGAGGAATGCTACAGTAGAAAGGATGACTCGATCTTTTTCCACAAGCTATAATTACATCGTTGGTAATTCCAGACAACAATGAATCCCATCGTCCACTACCAGAAATTTGATTGTGGGACATAACAGCATGATTCCAATCATCTCTAGGCCCAACTGATTTTATGTCAACAAACAGCCAACACGAGTTGGTAAAACCTTCAGTTATTTGATAAATTTTATCACTTGAAAGTACGACTCTTATATCAGATCCTGCTGGCAATCCTATATCACGGATATTGAAGCTTAAGCTTAGAAGTCGATACAATTTACCACCAAGACTATGCTCTCCAACCTCAATCCATGGATACTGATCGCCAATAGGTTGTCTTCCTCTTTCTTCTGGCGGATAATTTTGCCAGAATGGGTAAAGATAGCTGGCTTCGTTATAATCTTCTTTGATTTGAATGATATAGTTTTGAATTAATTGAAATACCTGTTTTGATAGAAAATTTTCCAATTTTACTAATTGTATATAGTTGTCTCTAAAATAATTTCTCGCACGATTATAGGAATAATATTGAAGCTCTCTAAAGGTATTAAACATCTGAATTTTACAGCAACAAATCGTGGGCTGATACTCCCAAGCTATCAGCCAATTTTTCTAAAGTTTGCAGAGTTATATTACGCTCGTTCCGTTCAATAGCACCGATATATGTTCTATGCAAACCGCATTTTTCTGCCAATTCTTCTTGAGATATTCCCTGTTCTTTTCTTAGAGCCTTTAAATTTGAGGCAACAACTCGGTTAAGCCCCAAAAATCGCTTAACCATAAAGTACAAATAAGTCTTTCTGATAACTTTTGAATAACATAATTTTTATCTACATGACAAAAGGATGTCTACAGACTATATATAGCATTTCGGCGTGTAGATCTATTGAAATATTGATTTTTTGTTCAATTTAATTGAGACACGGCACGTTTGCCGATCGATCGCCCGAAAGCTGGATCGATTAAAGTATCGAAGTAGTTGAGGGCTTCGCTGCGGTTGCCCAAAGCATCGTAGACTAAGCCGATGTTGGTGAGAGTCGTGGCTTCCCCCGCTCGATCGCCCACCTCGCGCCGAATCGGCAACGCTTGGTTGTAGTAGTTGAGGGCTTCACTGCGATCGCCCAAAGCATTGTAAACTGCGCCGAGGTTGTTGAGGGTAGTGGCTTCCCCGGCTCGATCGCCCACCTCGCGCCGAATCGGCAACGCTTGGTTGTAGTAGTTGAGGGCTTGGCTGCGGTCGCCCAAGGCATGGTAGACTAAGCCGATGTTGTTGAGAGTCGTGGCTTCCCCCGCGCGATCGCCCACCTCTCGAAACGCTTCCAGAGCAGTTTGATAGTAGCTCAGAGCAGTTTGTCGTTCGCCTAAACGGTTATGAGATGACCCAAGAAATGCCGATATAGAAGCAATACCTTCTGTTACTTCAGCTTGTTCAGCCAATTCTAACGCCTGCTCAAATCGCGAAATCGCCTGTCGATATCCTTCAGCCGTTCCTTGGTTAAAAAACTGTTTTCCTTCCTCAAACAGCCGTAACGACTCCTGCAAGTCAGCACTCTGCGCCATCTCCACCTGTGGCGCGTTCTCCCAGCGCACCACACCCGCCAGCGCCGCCTCACTCCACATCGCCACGCCACACAACGCTGCCAAGCCAACCTGCCACACTCCCCGTTTCATCGCTGCAACGTCCCTGAGTTGTCTACTTTTCTCATTATTACCGCGTCGTCCCCGGTTTGCCGCCTCCATTACACATTCTGAAACAGGAGTCTGCACGATCGAGATATCTCGGAGATGCCGGAGTTCTTGCTGAAATTAGAGATTGTTGAGATGGGGAGTTTCACCCGCAGCCGCTAAAACTTCCGCGTACAGGCGATCGATTCAATTCACGACTCACCAGGAGCGATCGCCTCGGTTTCTTCCACAGAAAAATCCACCTTATCGTACAGATCCGCCAGTTGTATCGCAAACTCAAATGCCTGTAACGATACCGTGGCGTCCAAACCATCGTACTCGCGAAACAGCCAAGCCTCTTGACTTTCTGTTTGGGTGTAGTGTTCGACGTGGGGCGCGTATTGGTCGATCAGCAAATATTCGCTAAAACTCGCAATAGTTCGATAGGCGGCAAATTTGCGATCTTTATCGTAACTTCGTGTCGATTGGGATAAAACCTCAGCAATGACAAGCGGATTTTCCAGGGTATCGTTGCGCCCCGCTTGTAAGGCTAAAGGCTGGCGCACCACCATCACATCGGGGTAAGTATAAACCTGCTGCGCTGGAATCCAAAGGCGTTGGTCTGTGACAAAGACACGATAAGGCTGTCGTCGCAATGCAAAATTTAACGATCCTGCCAAATTGAGCGTAATTTGATTGTGGTTTGGCGTTCCACCTGTCATCAGAACGATTTCTCCGTTGCGATATTCGTGGCGTTCTTCAGATTGCGTTTCTTGGGCTAAATATTCATCGACGGTATAGGTTCGTTGGTTGAGCGTAGTAGTCATTGCAACTTACCGATTCGGTTTGCTTCGATCGTAACTCAGTTGAGGTTTTTTACCCCAAGGATCGAGTTAAGCCATCTGAAACAGGAGTCCACACGATCGAGTACCCCAGAATTTCAGATATTCCGGGGTTCTAGCTGTTACTTTTTCTTTTTAGATCGATTCTTGCGACGTGCTTGTTTTTGCTGCTTTTGTTTGGACTTTTTCTCGGATTTCTCTGCAATAAACGGAGATGAAAAACCTGAATTTAGCGTTTTTTTAGAACTAGAAGAAAACGGCTTGGGAGGTGGCAAGGTTTTGTTGGGTTCGGAAAAAAACGCCCAACCTTTCAATTCTGTAATCGCATCTTCAATCAACATATACAGTCGGCTGCCTTGAAGTCGTTCGACAGTCACTTCTTCCCCCAGTGCAAAATCTCGATCGATCTCATCTTTTGTAATCATCATCGTATCGACCAAACCCAGTTCGTAGGCGCGATCGATATAAGGCTTGAGTTCGATCGCATAAATGTCGATAGACTCCACGACCAAATAAGTTAACATAAAATCGTCTTTCGCTTCGAGAAAGCGATCGAACAGTTCTTTAAAGTATGGAATAACTTGTTCTTTCGGAATGACATTTTGAACGACCAACACGGTTAACGATTCTAACGCTGAAGTTCGCGTCCATCCACTAATTTCTGTATTTTCAATAAGTTGTTCGATCGGTTCGAGGTCTCCGTGACAGATGGAAGCAAGGATTCTTTGTAAATATTCAGTGGCGATAAAGCCGATCGTGTCCTCTATGATTTCCTCGGGAGCGGAAAACAACTCGACAACCAGCGGATAGGCTTGTTTTTCGCGAAATTGTGACAGTAAAAATAAGGCGTAAGCATTGAGCAAATAAGCGGAATCACTTCGCAATGCTTCTAGGTTGTTTTTGTATTTTTCGAGAATTGCTAATAATTCGGGTGTAATCGCTTCTTGTTGTGAGATCGCCTGTTTTAATGCTGTACGAGGAAAGTGACCGGCAAAGACTTCGAGTTCGGATAGAATGTCTTTAATTTGCATTTTTTTAGAGATTTTGTGTATGTAATTTTACGGCTTATATTTTAGTGTATTTCGTTAAAATAATCAAGACATTTTGGCGATCGCATAATCAACAAAAAATAAAGTATAATTATTCAAGATTCAAAAAATATTCTGTAATTTTGTTATTTTAGATTGTAATTTGCTTCCAATATGGCAACGAATATTATGTATTATGAAACAAAAAAAATCAATACTTATTATAAAAAATAACGATTTAAATAAAAATACTGCGAAAGTCAATATATTGAAAGTTCTCAATATCAACATATTTATCAAGAACCCTGGTAATTAGTCGTTCGCGAAGCGGAAGGGAGTTTTCTTAAATTCTTCTAAAAAAATATCCTTGGCTGGTATTTCTCGAGCTACAAGAATTTATATGTGACATCTTTAAGGCTATGTAAACAAGAAGTCAGCACAAATTCCTTGAAAAATTGAAGTGATACAAAACAAGAAACCGATCGTCCAAATGGATGGGTGCATCTCAAAAATGTAAATTCATCGAATTGGGCGCACTCAATTTCCAGATCCCCGGCATCTTAGAGATGCCGGGGATCTTATACCAGAAGTGCTAATCGGGAATTTTGCCACCCCAAACTGATGTTTTTGAAAAAGTGAGATGCACCCTGCTACACTGATTAAAGTGTTTTGCCAAGCAAACGACATAAAGCTATCGAAAAGAATTCAGAAAAAAACAGTTATATTGAAAGATTTAATAATACTTTTCGTTGGCGTGTGTCTCGACTCGTATGTAAAACTTTATCTTTTTTTTACAACTATCGTAGTTCCAAATGAGTCGTCAAAAAATAAAACACCAGAAAAAATCTGATTCCCCGTTCCCTTTTTGCTCCAATTTTGTTATAAAATTGATTTAGCGTTGCCATAGAAAATCACGTGAGCGCGATTTGGGACTTCGTCCATTATTATAATGGGGTGCATCTTAAACAAAAATGTAAATTTATCAAATCGAAGTTTCTGCACTGAATTGAGTTGTTGTTAGGTTTCGCGATCGCTCCACTCATCCTACCTCAAACTCATGTTTTTACAAAACTGAGATGCACCCATGACTTTTATAGTGCTTCTTTCCAACCTCGTTATCATCACTGTACATAACTACCCCCGCTTAAGTATTTCTGTTTGGTTTACAACTGGAATATTCCCATTTAGACCGTCGATAACCCTAAAAATTATTAAGATTTGCGCCAAAGCAACAAATTGGCGGTAATAAATCCTAAAACTGCACCGGACGCATGACAGAGAAAACAGATTTCCGGAATCGATAAATCGAAAGCCGCTTGAATCGCAATCACGAAGAGGATCGATCGCAACCGATCCTTTGCAATTTGTGCTTTTTCCTGACGCCAACCTTGCCAAAAAATCGCCGCCACTGCGCCAATTAACCCCATCACCGCCCCCGACGCACCCACGACAAACTGAGTCTCGCCGCCGCGCAACGCCAACAGGGAAATAAACGCCATCGAACCGACGCCGCTGGCGAAATACGTCACCAGAAACCGCTGCATTCCGATGCGCGATTCGACGAACTGTCCCAAGATATACAACCCGAACATATTCATCGCCAGGTGAGAGATCCCGAAGTGCAGAAACGTGGCGGTGACAACGCGCCACCATTCCCCCGCCCACACTTCCTCGGGAACCAACGCCCCCAGTCGGTACAGTACCCAGAGGTTTTCGCTTCCGCCGAGGCGCAATTCCAACAGAAACACCGTTGCGTTTAAGCCGATGAGTCCCCAGGTGGCGATCGCCCGTTTTCCCGCTACGCGCCCACTGTATCGCGCTTCTTGGGACAGTTGCAGCTTCAACGCCGATAGCACTCGCGCTGAATAGTCGCTAAAGTGGGTTTTAAAGTCGAGTTGGGTTTGGTTGAGTCGCCAAGCGATCGCCCTCCGCAACACAGGATCGCAATCTTTCTGTAACGCCCCCAACATCTGCTGCGCTTGTCGCGTTCTCCCCATCGCCATCTGTGAGGTAGCGAGCCAAAACTGTTGGTTCGAGACGGAGTACTTGGAGAGTTCCCCCTCGAACAGTCGATAGACTTGTTGGGTTTCGCCGCAAAAGGCTAAAACGAACAATCTCGCTTGACTGAGGCGATCGAGATCCCCAATTCGCCGTAAATGCTCGTCTACCGAAGGAAACATCCGTAACATCTCGTTGACCTGCCCCGTTTCCCCCAAACAGCGCAGATAATACAGCATTAAATTGGCATCCTGCTCTCGTTCCGGGCGCGATCGCAACCAATTCAGTAACTCGTCCCACGCCCCCCGCATCCAATACTCTAAAACGATCGCACTGCGTCCGAGAACCGTTTTCGGAGTTTGATAAATTTGCAAGAGCGATCGCCCCTTTTCAATATCGCCCCCTTTCGCCACCGCCAACGCCTGCAATACCCCCACGCGATCGGGCCAGCCATCGGCGGGGTGTAAAATCGCGATCGCCACCGCCAACCGACTCGCCGCCTGATACCGTTCCTCGCGAAACAAATCGTTGACCCGGCGCAACCCCAACACCGGAAACAACAGGAATATCCCCCACAACATCCCGCCAATCCACGCCGCCAATTCCACAGACGCGATCGCTAAGAGCGTCCCCGTAATCGCCAGAATCGCCCCCGACACGATCGACCATCCCCATTGTGGCGGTTTGGCGGAGAGCGATCGCACCAAAAACACCACTCCCGAAAGCAGTACCATCCAAATTACAAGTCGATCGATCGTCATAGGGAGTAAGGGAGAAGGGGAGCAAGAGAGAGGGGGAGCAAGAGAGAGGGGGAGCAAGAGAGAGGGGGAGCAAGGGAGAGGGGGAGAAACTGTTCCCTGTTCCCCGTTTCCTGTTCCCCGTTTCCTGTTCCCCGTTCCCTATTCCCTGTTCCCTCTCCGTTTCGTGGTATTAGTCGAATGTCGTGCGGTGGAATGTCGCAGGCTGACTTCGCCTGACACGGGTGATGTCGTACTCTACAATTGCCAATCGGTCTTTCGCGGAGAATCGAACTTTGGGAGTCGAACTACGCAGCTTTGTCTATATTGACAGTCTGCAACCTCAACACGCTGCTTACATGGGAACCGTCGCCCTCGGATTTCTCCCCCTTCCTGGCGATACGTCGCTTTGGGTAGAAATCTCGCCGGGAATTGAAATCAACCGCATTACCGACGTCGCCCTCAAGTCCACGTCTGTTCGTCCTGGGGTGCAGGTGGTGGAACGGCTTTATGGGTTGCTCGAAGTTCACTCTAGCCGTCAAAGCGACACGCGAACCGCCGGAATCGCCATTCTCGACGCTTTGGGAGTCAAGGAAAGCGAACGCCTCAAACCGCGCATCATGTCGAGTCAGATTATCCGCAACCTCGACCCCCACCAAACACAACTGATCAACCGCACCCGTCGCGGACAGATGTTGCTGGCCGGACAAAGTTTGTACGTGATGGAAGTCGCCCCGGCCGCTTATGCTGCTTTAGCGGCGAACGAAGCTGAAAAATCAGCCCAGATCAATATTTTACAAGTACAAGCCGTGGGAAGCTTCGGTCGTCTTTATCTCGGTGGAGAGGAGCGGGACATCATCGCCGCCTCTCAAGCTGTCGTCGCCGCGATCGAAAACATCTCCGGCCGCGGACACAGGAAATCCTCGAACGAATGATGAGGAGTCGTAGGCGGTGTACATTGGCAGATGAGCGGTAGGGTGTATTTCGCGGCCAAACAAGGTTGGCCGGTGTTCGTCGATAGGATATCCGCGAAACGCACCAGCCAGAGAATCTCCCTCCTCATCCCCTCATCTCTTCATCTCTCGGTTGGGGGCGGTGCGTGACGCGGTAACATCACATTGACCTGACTTCAGCCACATTTTCCGGCCGCGTCATGCACCCGACGACTTGCCCTCCTCTCCCCTTCATGGCCAACCCAAAATCGCTTAACGGTTGTGCCAAGAGGAGATACACTGAAGGCAACTGCAACGTTTCGTAAAAAATTCACCCCGTCTCAAACGTGAGTGCAGCAAAACAGTATCAAGAAACCATCCCCGCTCACGGTGGCACGTTAATTAACCGGATTGCCACCGAGGAACAAAAGCAAACTTTTCTCGATAAGGCGGATAGTCTTCCCCGCGTCGAGATGGACGATCGCACGTTTTCCGACCTCGTCCTTATCGCCATCGGTGGCTTCAGCCCTCTGACTGGCTTTATGGAAGAGGCCGACTATAAAAGCGTCGTCACGGATATGCGGTTGTCCGATGGACTCCCGTGGTCGATTCCCATTACCCTCAACGTCACCGAAGACGTGGCCGATTCCCTGGAAATCGGGAGTTTGGTACGCTTGGACGACTCGACCGGACGGTTTGTCGGCGTTCTGGAACTGACCCAGAAATATCAATACGACAAACTCAAAGAAGCCCTTCACGTCTATCGGACGAACGAGGAAAAACACCCCGGCGTGGCGGTGGTTTACCAACAAGGGGACGTCAACTTGGCCGGGCCGGTGTGGCTGCTGCAACGCGACCCCCATCCCTCGTTCCCCCGCTATCAAATCGACCCCGCTGAAAGTCGGGAGTTGTTCGCTGAGAAAGGATGGAAAACCGTGGTCGGGTTCCAAACCCGAAACCCGATTCACCGGGCCCACGAGTACATTCAGAAGTGCGCTCTCGAAACCGTTGATGGTTTGTTCCTCCACCCGCTGGTGGGAGCGACGAAAAGCGACGACATCCCCGCTGACGTGCGGATGCGGTGTTATGAAATTATGCTCGATCGCTACTTTCCGCGCGATCGCGTGATGATGGCCATCAACCCGGCGGCGATGCGCTACGCCGGCCCCCGCGAAGCCATTTTCCACGCATTGGTTCGCAAGAACTACGGCTGTACTCATTTTATTGTGGGACGCGATCACGCGGGAGTCGGTGACTACTATGGAACCTACGACGCCCAACATATTTTCGACGAGTTCGAGCCTGGGGAACTGGGTATCGTTCCGATGAAGTTCGAACACGCCTTCTACTGCACGCGCACCCAGTCGATGGCCACCTCGAAGACGAGTCCGAGTACCCCGGAAGAGCGCATTCATTTGTCCGGTACGAAAGTGCGGGAAATGCTGCGACGCGGTCAGTTACCGCCGCCGGAATTCTCCCGTCCGGAAGTGGCGACGGAACTCGCCAACGCCATGCACAAAGGTAAAGAGTAAGCCGTAGGGCGGTTGTCGTTGTCGGGGAGCATTTCTCGACAACGACTCGTTTTAGAGCCGTTTTGAATTCGTCTGAAACGGGTTGAAAACTGGTTTTAAGCTGATTAAGCTAATGATGGACTTGCGATCGCCTCACTTTTGACGCCTATCGGCGCAGGGACACGATCGCCCTCGGAAACCCGACCGGAATCGAAAGATCGCCGAACTCAGGGAAAAAGGGCGTGCGAGCCTCGAACGTCGGGAACCGAACCGCCGTAAACTTCTAACACCGCCTAACCCACCCTAACCACCGCAAACCGACATGAAACGACGGGGTTTCTTACAATACGCCACTCGCTCGCTCGTGGCGACAGCCGCGATCGAATTGGGGCTGTCCCTTCAAAGCCGCGACGCGGCCCGAGTGCTGGCTCAAAACGCACCGCGCAAACTCGCCCTTTTGGTCGGTATCGATCGCTATCCAGAATCGGCGACGGGGTCGGAAGAGGGATTGTTTGGCTGTAAAACAGACGTCAGCCTCCAACGCAACGTCTTGATTCACCGTTTCGGCTTCAACCCCGAGGACATCTCGACCCTCACCGACGATCTCGCCACAGTTCAAGGTATCGAAGAGGCGTTTCAACAGCATTTAATCGATCGCGCTCGACCCTCGGACGTCGTCCTGTTTCACTTCAGCGGCTACGGCTCTCAGATACAGGTATCCCGAGACTCCGAACAGGTACAGAACAGCCTGGTCGCAGCAGACGAGAACGAGGCAGACTTGCCCCTGACGACCCTGGCGTTACTGTTGCGATCGCTGGCAACGAAAAAAGTCGTCACCGTCCTCGATACCAGCTATACCTACCCTGGAACGCCGTTACAGGGATCGTTACGCATCCGATCGCGCCCGTCTCCAACCGTCGCGTCCTTCAGCCAAACCCAGCAGGAACGATTGGCGAAACTGCGCGATCGCCTCGGCACAGATCGACCCACGAGCGATCGCGTTCCCGGTCTAGTTCTGACAGCATCGGCAGAACAGCAAATCGCCACCGAAAACCGTTGGCAAGGATTCTCGGCCGGAACCTTTACCTACGCTCTGACTCAACAACTGTGGTGGGCGACCCCCGAACTCCCCGTCGGGGCGACGGTACGCCGAGCCGCTCAAACCGTCGATCGCCTGGCCGGTCGCGACCAACAGCCCCAACTCTGCATCGGACGCCTCGCGGACTGTCCGTCCCAAAACGGCGACAGCAATCTCTCGCTGTTGGTTCCCCAACTCACTGCCGTAACCGCCGACGGTGCGGTGTTATCGGTCGATCGCAACAACGCCAGCGCCTCGGTGTGGCTCGGAGGGTTGCCCAGCGAGGTTCTCGAACGTTACAGCCCCAACAGTCTCTTATCGGTGATTCCCGCACCGGGAGACGCCAACCGCGACCCTCTCACCCTCAAAGTGCGATCGCGCGACGGTCTGATAGCCAAAGCGCAACTCGTCGAAACCTCCGAGTCCGACCTATCCCGCCTCGTACCCGGTCAGCTCGTACGCGAAGACCTGCGCGTCGTTCCTCGCAGCCTCGGACTCACCGTCGCCCTCGACCCCAAACTCGAACGCATCGAGCGCGTCGATGCCACCAGCGCCTTTTCCGGCATTCGCTCGGTGTCCTCGGTCGTAGCTGGGGAGCAACCGGCAGATTGTCTGTTCGGACGGATACGTCGGGCGACGATCGCTCAAACTTACTCGACCGAAGCCATCGATCTTCCCAGCGATCTCGGCAGTTACGGCTTGTTCACTATCGGCCGCGAACTCATTCCCAACAGCATCGGCGAAAACGAGGAAGCCATCAAAAAATCCGTTCAACGCTTGGTTCCCCAACTTCGCACCCTCCTCGCGGCCAAACTCATGGGCTTGACCGCCAACGCGGGGTCTTCGCAAATCGGCGTTCGCGGCAGTCTTCTCGTCTTTGACGGCGAGGATAACGCCACGACTCCCCAGTACGTCGTGTCTAAACAAACGTTGCGAGGGAAACGCCGCAGTAGCAGTCAACCGATGCCGAAAAGTAGTACGGAAGACGTTCTTGAAGTGCGAGCGGGGAGCCGCATTCGCTACCAACTGCAAAATTTAGGCGATCGCCCCCTGTACTATCTCCTGTTCGGTCTCGACAGCAGCGGACGCACCGTCGCGTTTTATCCGTTCCACACCGTCAGCAACGCCAATCCGCCAACACTTCAGCAAGATCCCCTAATGCCGGGAGAGACGGTGAGTTTGCCCCCCGGTTCGCAAAACGTCAGTTGGGAAGTCGGACGGCCGGTCGGACCGGTGAAAATGCAACTGCTGTGCTGCGATCGCCCCTTTGCTCTGGCGTTGGGACTGCTGGCCGCCCGCACCCATCCCGCTCGCAACCCCCGCGACCTCAGCACCCTCGACACGCCCCTCGACATCGCCAAAGCTATCTTGCAAGACTTGCACGTGGCCAGTCTCCGTAACACCCAGGACGAAGACGTTTCGACGGACTTCTACGCCCTCGATACCCGCGTTTGGGCGACCTTGGAATTTGCTTATCGCGTCGTTTGATCGCCCCCCCAGGAGAAAATACCCGTGTCTGAAACTGTGGAATTGGTTCGAGAGGCCGTTCGATCGATTCGAGGGGAACTCTCCGAACGCCCTCAAGCGGATGCTGTGGTCGAAGCCTTGTTAGCTTTGGAAAAGCAGTCGAAACGCGATCGCGAGCTGTTAGAGTTCGATCGCCTGTTGGGAACTTGGCGGTTGGGATTCGTCACGGGAACCCAGAAAAGTCGTCAGCGAGCGGGGGTAGTGTTAGGGGCGGGTCGCTATCTTCCCCGATGGCTCGAGATTCGGCTAACCTATTCGCAGGGCGATCGCCGCGACGGAGAACCTACCCCAGAATGGGACGCAGGACGAGTCGAAAATTCGGTCAAAGTGGGAGGGTTGCGGTTTACGCTGACGGGGCCGGTGAAGTTCGTCGAGCGCAATCGGTTACTGGCGTTCGATTTCACGCGGGCGACCGTGCAGGTGTTCGGACGGACGCTGTTCGAGGGTTACGTCCGCAACGGTAAAGAGCGCGATCGCTGTTTTTACGACACGCCAGTCAAACAGCAGGCATTTTTTAAGTACTTTTGGGTTGGCGACACCGGCCTCGGCGCACGAGGACGTGGGGGCGGCTTGGCAATTTGGAGTCAAGTCTTAGAGGATTGAGGGTTTCTCTGTCAAGAAAACTATCGAAATTAAATACAAATTTAACAATTGCAGCGAGTTTATATTGATTTTGTAAAGCTTCGATATCTGTGACACTTCCTAAAGTGTCCGACGCGTTTAGCGATGCGATCGCAAATTTCGGTATGCGTAAGTAGAAATACAGAAACTTGCGAGAAGCGATCGAAACCCACCCCTTACAGTGTTGTGTAAGAACAGCAAGCATCTATTTTTCAGAAATCTTGACATTTCCATCCCAGAGTGATGGCTCGTTCTGCGAGTTTCTTTGACTACCTAAACCTGGCGCTGTAAGTGTTTTGTGTCCCCTCGCGCCGATAGAGTTAGAGAATAAATAAATAACAGCGTTAAAGATTTTCTTCATCTAATTTAACGCTGTTAGTCGTTGTGTTTTGGTTAAAAACAGCGTTATTATCAGCATTATAAAAATCAATTGAATAGGGAACTCGCGATCGGAAAAACCGTCGTGAGATGTAACTGAAAGAGGCAATCGAACAACCCGCGATCGCGATCGTTTCAGAATTGCGAATTAGCAAATCGATGCAGGTAAAAGAGCCATGAAAACTGATTTCACGTCCTCTGTCTTTGACGAAACTTCCGAATTCCCGACCTTCGAGAGTATGCGTCTGCGTAACGACGACATGATGGACGATATGGATGACGATGACGATGACGATGATGACGATGATGACGATGACGATGATGATGATGACGACGATGATGATGATGACGACGATAGCGACGACAGTGGCGGCGATAGCGGCGACGACAGTGGCGACGATAGCGGCGACGACAGTGGCGACGATAGCGGCGACGACAGCAGCGGCGATAGCGGCGACGACAGCGATTGCGACTGTCCCGCAGAAGTGGTCGGTAAATCCTTCGGGAGTTTTACCGAACCCGTAGATACAACCGCCAGTTCCACCATCGAAATTAGCGATCGCAACGGGGGAAGCGACAACCGCTTCGACTGGGGTGTCGCCGTTTCGGGAAGTTTTACCAGCGTCCTCCAGTTCGACGGAACCCATCGCTTCGCCGCCGACATTGACGAACCGTTCAAACTCGGACAGATTTTCTATCGCAACGGAACCATCGTCGGAAACAGTGGCTTCGACGGAGAATTCGGTTTCGCCGTCAAACTCGACGTCGAGGGTGCAGATAGCAAAGTCGATTTCGACTTTCTCTTCGATATTCTCAACACCCCCAACGACACCGGCGATCCCGTGATGGACGCCGATCGCCTGCGGTTCGTCACCAGCGGTTTAACCCCAGAAACGTTCGAGGTAGACGGAAAAACCTTTACCTTAGAATTGCTGGGATTCTCCCAAAACGGCGGTTCCAGCTTCGAGAGCGGCTTCGACTCTCCCGAAGAAGGATTTGACATCGCCGATCTGTACGGACAACTGACCCTCGTGAGCGATCCTGGCGATTCCGGTGGTGGTGGCGGCGGAAGCGGCGTCAGTAGCTTTTTCATCGAACTGTCCACCGAAACCGTCGTGTCGATTCAAGCAGCGAACGGCGTATTTATCGGTGGCGACGGAACCGGAAACGGAGCGATCGCCGGATCGGCCATTTTGAGCAGTTCCTCGACGCTGAACGTCGTGTGGAGTACCACCACCTCGGCGGCGATCGCCTTTTCGAGCGAATCCACGTTCCAACTTACGACGGGAGGAAGTGTCGATCTCGACGACATTGGCGAAAACGACGTTATCGGTTCCGAGGGTGACGACAGCGTGTCGGGAACCGACGACAACGACGCCATCGATTGCGGTGACGGAAACGACGAAGTCTCTGGCGAAGCTGGAAACGACGTTCTCGTCGGCGGAGACGGCTTCGATAGCGTGATGGGTGGCGAAGGTATCGACGTTCTCAACGGAAGCAAAGAGGACGACGTAGTTATGGGTGAAGACGGCGACGACATCGTTCGTGGCGGTCAAGGAAACGACATCGTTATGGGTGGCGACGGCGACGATGCCATTTTTGGCGACTTCGGCTTCGACATCCTCACCGGTGAAGGCGGAAGCGATACCTTCGTGTTGCGGATCGAAACCGACATCAACATCGAAGCGGCGTTAAGTACCGACTTGATTACCGACTTCGAGGCTGGCGTCGATCGCATCGCTCTCGAAAGCATCTCGAACCTTTCGTTTGAGGTGGGTGACTTCAACGACGACTCGATCGAAGATGTTGGTATTAAACTCGAAGCCGGATTCTTTGTCGGATTCGTCCTCAGTACAACAGACGTTGCGGCGGTTGAAGACTCCCTCGTGGAAGTCCCCGACGGCGACTATGCGTTTTAATTAAAGCTATCGCTCCTCATTGTTCTCGCACTGGTTCCCTCGATGTTGTGTCGGGGGAACTTTTTTCAGGGAAGAGGGGAGAGTGAAAACAGTTCGTTGCGTTTCGGCAATTTTTGGAAATCTGGAATCTGTTTCGGATAAGCTAAGTTTCAAGAAATCTTCACCACAGAGACACAGAGGACACAGAGAGAGATTTGTTCGTCTGAATAAAATCAGTGTTTGAAATTCGGATTTTATTTTTAATATTAAAAAATTTATATTTTTCGTTGTTTTGTATACATTAAGTTTGAAAAAATTAGTATTTTTGATATAAATTTTATTTAAATATTTGAGCTAGGAATTTATAAAAAATATTGTTTTTTTCGTGCAATTTGACTTCAGAAAAAATTAAACTCTTCCGAAATTACTATGCAAGAAACTGCTGAAACTTTTACAGGACAAGAGTTTTTTAAAACGGGATAAAAAACTCAAATTGCGAAATCTCTTTCCAGAGGTCGGTGACAGACATTCACCCTACACATCAAGGTCAGAAGAGCTACAATTTAGATTTGATAAAATTAGGATTTTATACGTTCGATCGCTCGAAATCTTCCTGTCGATCGGCTTCGATCGCAGCGAACTGTTTCGGATAAATGCGATCGCAGAAAAATAAAGTTCCGGCGGTGACGCAAACCGGAACGGCGAGAAGGTTGACAAGGGGAACGCTGACTAACGCCAAACAGACGAGACTGAAAGTTCCCGTCGCGGGAAAAAAACTGAAGGCAATTTTGAGTTTGTCGCGAAATCGCAAGCGACGGCGCTCGAGAGGAGAATCGAGGAAATCCAAGCACACTAAAGTCGCCGTAATCCCGATCCCGCCAAGACTGGCGATCGCCGTTCCAATCCCCGGAACGAAATTTAAAATTAGTAAAAATACCCCCAACCCAGCAGCTAAAACGAGTTTTTTGACCTCAAAAGCTAACGCTCGCCAAATATCTTTAACAATGGCGAGAGCGCCCCCTTCATAGGTGGGAAGTTTACCCGTTTTGAGTTTTTCTAACTGCTCTGAAAGCTGTCCGTACCAGGGCGACCCTAAAATTACACCGAATTGAACGAGTAGGAACCCCGTCAAAACAAACAATCCTAGGACTAACAAAATTTGCAAAAGGCCGCCGAGAACGTCTCCCGTAAACCCCAACCAACTCAGCCAAGCTGGAAGGTTCGCAACCCAAGTTGCAATGCGAGAGTCGATCGCCCCCGTCAGATCGCGCACGTCTCGCAATCCTGGTAACAGCAATCCTACGTAAAGTGCGATTCCCACGACGATATTCGTCAAAATGGGAAAGACGACGTACCCCAGGAGTTTCGGCTTAGCCAGCAACAGGGCGATCGCCCGAAGCGGATATGTCGCCCCAGCAACCGCCCCCACGGGAACGTTTAAAATGCGAGAGAACCAATTTTCGCCGCGTTCGTCAGTCATATGTTCGTCCGTTAAACGCGAACCACCCAACCATAGGGATCGTCGGTTTTAGCCGTTTTAATATCTGCGAGTTTCTTCAACAAAAGGTTGGCGTATTTACGATCGCCGATCGGGGGAAGTTGCAACTCGCGATCGCCCGTATGAATCGTATCGATATGAGCGATCGTTGCAGCCGTTCCCGCACCGAACGCTTCTTGTAACGTTCCGGCGTCGGCGGCTTCGAGCAGTTCGTCGAGAGCGATCGCTCGTTCCTCAACCGGAATTCCCCAATCTCGCAACAACGTCAACACGCTATCGCGGGTAATTCCCGGTAAAATCGTCCCCTGCAACGCTGGCGTCACCACAACGCCATCGATCGCGAAAAAGACGTTCATCGTCCCGCACTCTTCGATGTATTTGTGGTGAATGCCATCGAGCCACAATACGTTATCGTAACCCCGGTGTTTGGCCTCGCGATCGGCTAGAAGACTTCCCGCATAGTTTCCCGCCGCTTTCGCCGCTCCCGTTCCACCCGGAAACGCCCGCACGTACTGAGGGGCGATCGTGAGTTTGACGGGTTCGGCGTAATACGCCCCCACCGGACAAGTCATGATGGCCAGAGTGTAGCGTTCCGACGGACGCAACCCGATCGATTCGTCTGTGGCGAAGTAAACTGGGCGAATGTAGAGGGCGCTACCGGGGCGCGTAGGAATCCAGTCGGCGTCGAGGCGAATCAGTTGTTGCAACCCCTCCATGAAGATATCTTCGGGAATCGGGGGCATACACAACCGTTCGGCGGAACGATTGATGCGATGGAAATTTGCATGGGGGCGGAACAGCAACGGCTCGCCCTGGGGACTTTTATACGCTTTCATCCCCTCGAACACTGATTGTCCGTAGTGCAGCGCCGAAATCGACGGCGACATCTCCAATTTACCGTAGGGTACAATTTTCGCACTCCAGGTTCCCCGTTCGACGGTAGCGACGAGCATATGGTCGCTAAACAGTTTCCCAAACGGGACGTTGTTAACGTCGAGTCCTCGCAGTCGAGGTTCCGAGGATTGCTCGATTTCGATCGAATAGGTTTGCGCTGCCATAGTGTGTCTTCTTTCCTCTCTGTGCCTCCGATGGGGGTTGTTTGGAGGACTACTGAATCCTTAATATAAGGTATCAAATCAGGAGACCGGAGGGGGAGCAGCGGAGAAAGGGAGAGCGGGAGAAACGGTCAACTGTTCCCACTGGTGACTGTTTTCACTGTAAAAGGCTGTTAACGATCGACGATCGACATGGATTTGCGATTGGGATGTGCGGTTTGGGCATATAAAGGCTGGATGGGGGAATTTTTTCCACCGGGAAGCCGAAATCGCGATTTTTTGGCGCTATACAGTCGCCGTTTTCGCACCGTTGAGGGAAATACGACGTTTTACGCAGTTCCCGATGCGGCGACACTCGATCGCTGGGCGCAGGAAACTCCAGAGGGGTTCGAGTTCTGTTTGAAACTTCCGCGATCGCTCTCGCATTCTGGGCTGCTGGAACCGCAAATCGACGCCACGCGAGAGTTTTTGCAACAAATGCAGCGATTGGGCGATAAACTCGGCCCGGTATTCGTGCAGCTTCCCCCCAACTACAGCCCCGAGTCTTTCGAGGATTTGACGGCATTTCTCAAGGCGGACTTTCCCCGAGTTCGTTTGGCGTTAGAGGTTCGACATCGAGATTGGTTCGCCGAACCCTACGCACAACGTCTCGACGCCCTGTTGCGAGAGTTGGGAATCGCGCGAGTGATGTTGGATACGCGCCCCATTTACCAACCCGGAAATACCGGTGAAAACGACCCTCAACGCCATTCTCGGCGGCGAAAACCCAACCTTCCGTTACATCCGACGATTACGGCGGATTTCGCCTTCGTGCGCTTCATCACCCACCCCGACAGAGACGCCAATACCGCATTTTTAGAAGATTGGGCGAACCGTTTGGAACACTGGAACGATCGCCGACTTCAAGTGTATTTTTTCGTTCATTGTCCCGTCGAAGATTTTTCACCGGGAACCGCGCGATCGCTCCAAAATTTGTTAGAAAATCGCGAAATTCCCGTTTCGTCACTTCCTTGGAACGCGATCGACGATCCGCCTGTTCAACTGAGTTTGTTTTGAGTCTATTTTGCCTCCGTGTCCTCTGTGTCTCTGTGGTGAAAAAATTCGATTTTTGATATTGACATTTTGCTAATTATGTGATAAAACAAAAGATTATCCTTCTTCCCCTGATGCTGAAATAGCAGAATACCGCGATCGTGCTGCATCAAACCTCTCTGTGTCTCTTTGGTGCAACATGAGTGGGCGATGCTGCGAACTCTCAACTCTCAACTCTCCACGATAGGTTTCCCAAGCCTGCAACGCTTCGGGATTCGAGGACGCGCCCCGTTCGAGGAACACCACACCGTCGCGGAGTTCGAGGAGGCCGTATTCACCGCTGGCGACGAGGTTCTCAATTTTAGGAACCATCACCTCCAAACGAGCGCGATCGTGTTTGAACGCGACCTGATAAGTATTTAAGCGCCACAAATCCACCAAAACATACTCCATGCGTTCGGCAGTTCCCTCGTCGGTAACGAGTTCCAACTTGGGAAAACGCAGGATTTCGCGGCGACTAGACAGATGCGGGACGATGTAGGTCGTCGCCGAAACGCTAGCGTCCTCGGGAACGCGATCGAGCAAGGGATAGATCGCGCGGGCGTGTTCCCACTGGCGAGACAGAGAGACTTTCACCCACGGATCGATCGAATCGGGAACCAAAAACGACAGGGTGCGGTTGGGATTGGCCGAAATCGTAATCAACACCGACAGGGCGATGCAAAACGTCCAAAACTGCCGCACTGCCGTTTTTTCAAACAATTGCGGACGAACCGACCACCACAAAATCGCCCCATAAAACAGCCCCGGCACCACCGTCAAAGCGTAGCGAATGTTAATCGACAACACGGACTGTCCCTGAGCGATGAGAAGTTTGAGTAACGGAAACCCCGCGATCGACCAGGCGGCCCCCGAGGCCGCCGGAACGAACGCCAGGGGCAACCACTGGCCCAATAAATAGGCGATCGTCCGTCCGAGGGGGGTAAAGAGTTCGCCGATCAGTCGCAGGGGATTGCTGAGAATGCCCCAAATAATTTCGAGGGTCGAGGCTTCGTCTCCTTCGGCGTACTGTCCGAAGCGTTCGATCATGAACCGTTCGGAAATATCCTCAGAAAACAGCGGCATGATGAGGTTGGTCAAGATCAGGATGTAGCCGAAACTGAGGGCGCACACGGCCAGACCGCGACGGGGAAAGCGGCGACTCAGCACCATGTAAACGCCAACGCCGAACAGTCCGATCCCGGCATCTTCCCGCACCATCAACAGGACGACAGCCATCAGCCAAAACAGCCACCACCAGCGTTTTTCCATGGCCAGCAGCAGTGTAAAGGTGTATAAGGGAATCTGACAGATATCGTGAAAGTTGCCCCAAGTCGGACCGAGGACGGCGTTGGCACCGTAGAAACTTACGGTAATGAAGGCAGCGATCGCCTCGTTAACGTAATGGCGAGCTAAGACGTACAATACCAATCCGGCCGCCGTCACCAAGGTTACTTGGAGAACGGTGAGCGTGACGGGGGAGGGAAAAAGGGCGTACAGGGGTAGCCATAACAGCAACGCTGGAGTAAAGTGCTGTCCGAGACGGTGGTAGTACACCGTGGGGAGTTCCCCTTGGTGAACGACGTTTGTAGACAATGCCGAAGAGAGAGAACTTTGAAAAAAGCGTCCGTGACTGCCATTCCAGAACACTTGATTGAAAATTCCCTGATCGTAAGAGGCATAAAAGCTGTAGTAGCGATGTAATGTTAAAACCGCACTCACGCAAAAGAAAGCGATCGCCGCGCCGATCGCCAAACGAAACCAAGGATTTTTTTTGAGCTTCAGCCACATCGCTAACAAAGATTCTCCTGCATTAAGCCGCGAAACTGTCCGTGTCGCCGAGGGTTGTCGAGCGGACGGCCGTTTGAAAACGTTAAAATATCAGTCAACATTTGCCAAGAGTCGTATAAAGTCGGGTTTAGACCCGAGCGCGAAATCTAAAGAAGATATTAAAGTAGAAGAGAAGCCCTTTGCACGAGTTGGACAAACTGGCCTCGTCACGATCGTTGGTGAAACGCTTTGGTGTCAAACGAGATGCCTCGAAATCTCCTGTCTCGCTCGACCGGCCGCCCTCAGTACGATTTTGCCAGTCGTGTGCGGCGATCGCGTCTCGAACTCACTGGCACGACTGCTTCTATCTGGGGAGGTCGGCACTGCGATCGCGATCGACAGACGGTCGAACTGTTCGATGCAAACGGTCTGTCAGCGATCGCGAGTTTACCGGTCGGTTTGACGGTTTGGCGCAGAGGTTCGGCTTTGGATATTGAGTAGAAACCCGAGATGACTCGATCCGTATTTCCCAATTTCGACGATCGCCCCGATGCGATACTACAGTTGTTGCTGTTTGTCGATCGGCGATCGAGTTCCTGGGAAGAACTCCAAAGTATTCGACGCTATTTAGACACGGTCAAAGAGGCAGGGAACTTTGCCCTCGAAGCGATCGACGTCAGCGAGCAACCCTACTTAGCCGAACATTTCAAGCTTATCGCCACCCCGACGCTGATCAAACTCCACCCAGAACCCAGACAACGGTTGACTGGGGCGAATATCGCCGCCCAACTCGAACGGTTCTGGCCGCAGTGGCAACGCTCGGTCGATGAATTCTTTCAACGCTGTCAAACGCTGACTGACAACAGCGATAGCCGCGACGGGTCGTCGATCCCAACTTGTTTACCGTCGTTGGCGACCTCTGCTGAAATTATCCAACTGTCCGACGAAGTATTTCGCTTAAAGCAGGAAAAGGAAGAACTGCAAGAACAACTGCGCTTTAAGGATCGCTTGATGTCGATGTTGGCGCACGACTTGCGGAATCCGCTGACATCGACCTCGATCGCGATCGAAACCCTAGAGGCTCTCAACCGACCCCAAAACCACTCCAAACGAGATGCCAATCCTGGCTTGTTCGACCAACTCTTGCATCACGCCCGCACGCAAACGCGTCAGATCGAGCAGATGATTCTCGACGTGCTAGAGACCTCCCAAAGTCTCGACGGCCATCTGGCGATTCACCCGCAAAAGGTCGATTTGGCGACGTTGTGTCGGGATATGCTCGAACGACAGCGCGATCGCTGCAACGCGCAAAATCTCGATCTGAAAACCGATCTGCCTCAAGACCTTCCCTTCGCCTACGCCGATCCGAAGCGCATCCGCCAGGTGGTGACGAACCTACTCGACAACGCAATGAAGTACACCCCCGCTGGCGGCACGATCTCGGTGTCTTTGTTACACCGGACGGCTCAGAAAATTCAAGTGAGTATCAGCGATACGGGGCCGGGAATTCCCTTCGACAAGCAACAACAGATTTTCGACGATCGCGTGCGGCTCGAGCGGGACGAAAAAACGGACGGTTACGGCTTGGGATTGGCGTTATGTCTGCGGGTGGTGCGATCGCACTACGGTAAAATTTGGGTCGATTCTTCCCCCGGACAAGGCAGCACGTTTCACTTCACGCTGCCGGTCTATCGGGATTGACATCCTCTCCCAGCAACCCGTTGCGGGTATGCAGGGAGATTCCTTGGGTCGCCCCAAAGATTTCCTGCTTCAACAGGTGCCAGCTAGACTGAGTAACCTCAGTCCCCGCCGCCTCCCCTCCACAGGCAGTTTCGATTCCCCGTTGCCCACGGGTACAGATAACTTGTCCACTCGCCACATCACGGGGCTTTGTTGACCCGCAGTTGTGACAGTGATGGATTCGAGTTGAGAGGTCTTTGCGAACCTCCACTCCACAATCCGGACACTCCTGAGAAGTGCCACGGGCATCAACTTTGCCGTAAAAGACATCGCGCTTCCAGCACACCCAGGGAAGGATCTGATTCACAAATTGACCCAATCCAGCATCTAGGGTGTGCTTGCCCAACATTCCCTTAGCCATGATACGGAAGTCGAGATCTTCGACAAAAATCATCCCTGCACCGTCGCAGAGGTGATGAGCCAGCTTAAAATGCCAGTCTTTTCGCGTATCGGCAATCCGTTGATGGACTCTGGCAATCTTCTTCTGGAGTTTCAGCCAGTTAGCTGACCCCTTCTGCTTTTTCTTCAATCGGCGTTGCAGCGATTTCAGCTTGCGGTGCAGATTGTTGAAGAAGCGAGGTCGCTTGACCTGCTCTCCATCAGAAGTTGAGAGAAAATACTCTAGGCCAACATCAATCCCTACCGGATGCCCGTGAGGGGCTACAGCAGGAATATCGACGTCAGCCTGAAGGCTAAGCACGACAAAGTACCCGGATGCCTTGCGGACAATCTGGGCTTGCTTAACCTGAAATAAATCAGGAATTTTCCGCGACCACCGAACCCGAACCCATCCCAACTGAGGCAACTTAATCCCTTTGTCAGACACACAGTTTTTGAGCATCTGGGGGAAGACAAAGCTTCGCATCCGGTTGTTTTTTTGAATCGTGGAAGACCCGAACGCTTTAACCGCCACGACTCCCAGGAGGCTTCCAGTTTTCGGATGACTTGTTGAAGAACCTGAGCGTTGACAGTCTTCAATCGGGGGTATTCAGCTTTGGCCGCAGTTAGGGACTTGCACTGCCGCGCATAGCTGGGAAATGGTGCATCCGCAGGCAAGATGTATTCCTGCTGAATGGAACACGCATTCACGGGCGACTTTCGGGAATTTAGCCAATCCTTACGTTCCCGCAGGGCAAAATTCCAGACATTGCGGCACACATCCAAAATGTGTTCGATGTCTGAAACCTGCTCCGCCGTTGGCTCTAGCTTGAATTCCCACGTCATGTTTAGCATGAAATTATTATAGCCTATGAAATAAATATTTGTTTCCTAGGCTTAAGTGAACTACTCCCTCCCGTCGCTTCACCACCCCCCAAGCCCTCGGCTATGGGCGGAGCACTGCGACGGATCTTGGTAGCTGCGATCGCGATCGCTGAAAATTCTCGGGTAGGGTCACGCGACAGCTCGATCGAGGTAACGGAGCGCCGTTCGGAAATCTGGGATTCTGGAACGGAAGTTTCAAACGAGGCGATCGCGACCCATGGCTATTGTACTGCGACCCCAAGGCAAACTCGATTTAATCGGCGCGGGGCGACTCCAACACGATGTCAACCGTTATATTCTCTCGAACAAACACGCCTCTCCCCTGTGGATTGTGGATCTCTCCCAGGTGAAAACCATTTCTCACGCGGGGCTGCTGTTGTTGACGCGATTGCAACGTCTGGCAGAAAAACGCCGCAGTCGGCTGATCTTGCAACATCCGACGGCAGCAGTTCGGGCGATTTTCGAGGCTGCCCTCGTGACGGAGTATTTTGAAGTTCAAGGGGACGAGGACGAAGAAGCCCGATCGGATCGCTCGGAGGAAGCGACGGACGAAGCGCTGCGACGAGATCGCCGTCGGATCTCGCCGCGAAAAAAATCGCGATCGCAAGCAACGACGTCCTCGACCCGTTAACCCGAACGGGAATCGGGATAGACCAAAATTTTTCGCGTGGCGGGTTTGCTAGCAGTCGCCCGTGCGACGATTTCGGGCAATTCCGACAGAGAAACGCGATCGCTGACGACCGACTCGAGGGGAAGGCGGTAGTCGAACACCAGATCGATCGCCGTAGGTTGCCAGCGAAACGACATCCCCCCGCAGCCGAGCAGGTCGATTTGACGGCGCATTAACGAGAGCGGATCGAACAACAGAGTGCCGTTTTCGGCGTAGTCGGTCAACCCCAGGAGTTTACCGCCAGGACGCAAGCCATCGAGGGCGTTGAGAAAGCTCTCGTTGGAGGGGGCAGTCAGAATAGCCGCTTCGACGCCTTCACCGTCGGTAAAGGCGCGAATTTTCGTGTGTAAGTCGTCGCTAGTTCCGCAAAAGACGGCCTCGGCCCCCAAGTCGAGGGCGACTTCGAGGCGATCGGGGTTGGGATCGCTGACGATCGCCCGCATCCCGAAACGTTTTAGGAGTAAGACGAACATCGACCCAATCGAACCGGCTCCGAGAACCCACACCAGTTGTCCGGCGCGAACTTGCAAGCGTTCGATCGCGCTCAGAGAGAGATTTACCGGTTGTAGCAAACAGGCGCGATCGAGGGTGACGTGACCCGGAAGTGGCACTAAACCGCCGTGACAGACCAGATGAGCCGGAACGCGCACGTATTCAGCAAATCCTCCCCCGCTCGGGGTGAATCCGGCCGTCGTCGTGATGCCTCGATAGACCGAACACAAAGAAAAGCGATCGCGCAGACACTCGCGGCAGCGCATACAGGGAATGCGAGACACCGTCGCCACACGCTGCCCGACCCACCATTGGCTAACGTCGTCACCCACAGCGGCGATCGTCCCCGCAATCTCGCTTCCCAACACGCAAGGCGACTCGGTTTCCCTCGAAGTCAACGCCCGTAAGTCGTGGGGCGAGACCCCCACCACCTCGACCTTCAGCAAAATTTCGTCAGCGGCGATCGTCGGTTGGGGGAGGTCTTCGTAACACAGGCGATCGACTCCTCGAAATACTTGTGCTTTCATGCGCGCTTCAGGCTCCCAATCCCACTACCCACACCCTTACAGGCGCGATCGTTTTGGGTTCTATCCTAGCGTGGGACGGGAAAAACCACGGAAGCGATCGCGATCGGCTCCCGAAATGGATTAAAGGTTTGTAAACTGATAGGCAGTGTTTTCGTAAAAAAAGTTAACAATGCAGCATCTCAAGATTGCCGAACGCTCCAGCCTGGGACTGCACGCCTTTTCTATGGCGTTCGGGCTGGCAGGATTGTTAATCGTTCTGCCCCACCCTGAATGGATCGGACAGCTTTCACCCTTCGGTCTCAAACTCTTCGGGTGGAGTATGGCCCAAGGGGGCGTCAGTTACATTCTGCTCGGGGCTGTCGCGATCGCCCTCTTCACCTATCGCACCCTCGGATGGAAACCGCTGTTAGCGTTCTTTACTCCCTCCGTTCTCCTCTCCCTCAGTAGCGAACTCCTCGGAACCAGTACTGGCTTTCCCTTCGGGTCTTATCACTACCTCGACGGCTTAGGCTACAAAATCGCGGGTTTGGTTCCCTTCACCATTCCCCTATCCTGGTTTTACATGGGGTTCGTCTGCTACCTGCTCGCCCGAAGCGCGATGGAAGCCGTCGCCATAGCTCCCCGTTGGATGCGTCAAATCGGCGCGATCGCCCTCGGCGCGTTACTCCTAACCGCTTGGGATTTAGTTCTCGATCCCGCCATGAGCCAGACGCCCTATCCGTTTTGGGCGTTTGAAGAAGTGGGCGAGTTCTTCGGAATGCCCTATCGCAACATTGCCGGATGGATCGGGACGGGCGTTCTCTACATGACGGTCGCCACCGCCCTGCAAAATAAAGACCAGTTCGTATTGTCGCGCCGACATCTGGGCGTTCCCGTTTTCGTCTATCTGGTGAACTTCTGCTTCGGCGCAACCATTACCCTGGTATTGCTGGACGCGCAGTTTACCGTTCCGACGCTGCTCAGCGTGCTGTTCGGTGTAGTTCCAGCGATCGCCTTCTGGCGTCTGGCTCCCGAACGGGCGATCGATCCCTCAGATTCCCAAAATACCGATCGCGTGGCTGACGACCTCGCTCTTCCCCCTCTCGAAACCGCTGCCAAGTAGTATCTGCCCCTCGTTTCGCTCCCACCCTCAATACGCCGTTCCACCGATTCGATCTGCATGGACGTTCTGATTTTCGTTCTCCTGCTAATACAACTTCCCGCTGTAGCGATTTTGCTGTCGCGGTTGCTCGAAGGTCCGACCCGCAAACCGCCCCTACAGCCGCAAACTGTCTCTAGCGAATCGGTGGGAACCGTGGGGATCGTCGTGCCGACGCTCGACGAAGCTCACCGCATTCGTCCCTGTTTGCAGGGTCTCAGCCAACAAGGCCACGAAGTCCGCCAAATCGTCGTCGTCGATAGCAACTCCCAGGACGGAACGGTCGATATCGTCAAAGAACGGGCGCAGTTCGATCCCCGCCTTTGCCTAATACAAGACGATCCCCTTCCCTCGGGATGGGTGGGGCGTCCTTGGGCCCTTCACAACGGTTATGCCTATCTCTCGGGTACGCCGTTATCTGAACCGCCAGTGGCTTCTGGGTCGAACTGTTCCCGCGATGCTCGACCGGTCGAGTGGATTTTGGGGGTCGATGCCGATACGCGCCCAGCGCCCGGTTTGGCGGCGAGTTTGGTGGCAGAAGCCGAAGCAGAAGGATACGATCTCGTGTCCCTGTCGCCGCAGTTTATTTTGAAGCATCCCGGCGAGCTGATGTTGCAACCGGCGTTGTTGATGACGTTAGTGTATCGCTTCGGTCCGACGGGCAGCCGCAGCGACAGTTCGGAACGGGTCATGGCAAACGGCCAGTGTTTTTTGGTGCGGCGATCGCTCTTGGAAGAATTGGATGGGTACACTTGCGCGAGGCGATCGTTTTGCGATGACGTGACCCTGGCGCGAACGGCAGCAGCTCGCGGGTTTAAAGTCGGATTTTGGGACGGTTCGACGTTGCTGAAAGTTCGGATGTACGAAGGTGCGATGGAAACTTGGCGCGAGTGGGGGCGCTCTCTCGATCTCAAGGATGCCGCCTCGTCGGGTCAAACATGGGGCGATGTCTGGTTTCTCTCTTGCGTACAGGCGCTGCCGCCGCTGGTCGTCGTCGCAGGTATTGTGGCGTCTCTGTTTGCGGACGCTTCGCCGTTTCCGACCGTTTCGCTGTCTCCGGCGTCGCTGCTGTTTTACCTCAACTCGGGCTTACTCGCAATTCGTTTTGCCCTCGGAATAGCGATCGCTCCCTCTTACGATCTCCGAGACGCTCGCCTATCTTGGCTGTTCTGGCTCTCTCCCCTCGCCGACCCCCTCGCCGTTCTGCGAATCTGGAAATCGGCCTCAGAGATTCCGACTCAGTGGCGCGGCCGGGTTTATGGTGAGGAGCAAGGGAGCTTCTTCAGGGAAGAGGGAAGAGGGAAGAGTGAGGACGGGTAACAGTTTCTCGTCATCTCTTCACTGGTGACTGGTGACTGGTGACTGGTGACTGGTGACTGGTGACTGGTGACTGTAACAAGGAGAACGTGAAAAAACAAATTCTGCACGAATCGAGAATTGTTGGCAATATAGTAATTAAACAAGAAAAACTTGATAAACCGTTACATTTCAAGTCAGCTAATGTCCCAAGAGCCGCTTTCTCAAACCCAGGATACTGCTAACCCTGCTGTTGACTGCGACGTGGCCATCGTCGGCGGTGGCGTTGCCGGAACCACCCTCGCCTGTGCGTTGAAGGATTCGGGATTACGGGTGAGGCTCCTCGACGCACAAACACAAGACGCCGCTGCCGCGCGATCGCAGGTTTATGCCTTAACGCTCCTCACTGGACGCATTTTGAACGGCATCGGTGTGTGGCAAGACATTTTGCCGAAAATTACCACCTTTACGAAAATTCGCCTCTCGGACGGCGATCGCTCCGGTGACGTGCAGTTTGTTCCCTCAGATGTGGGTTTAGACCGCCTCGGTTACGTTGCCGAACACACGCCACTGTTGAGTACGCTGCAAACGTTTTTACGGGGCGTCGAAAACGTGCGGGTGACTTGTCCGGCAGAGGTTCTCGCGGTGGAGTACGGGGACGACTGCGCCACGGTGACGTACAGTCTCGAAGGTACGCCACACCAGCTTAGAGCGCGGTTGGTGGTTGGGGCAGACGGGGCGCGATCGCGCGTTCGCACCGCCGCCGGAATTCAAACTCGAGGCTGGCAGTATTGGCAATCCTGCGTCACCTTCAAAGTCAAGCCAGAGAAATCTCACGAGAACATCGCTTACGAACGCTTTCGCAAAAACGGGCCGTTTGCCATTTTGCCCCTGACGGGCGATCGCTGTAACGTGGTGTGGTCGGCACCCCACGGGAAAGCTCGAGAATTGGCAGAAATGGACGAAGATGCCTTTACCGAGGAGTTACAGCGTCACTACGGCGATGCGATGGGGCGCGTGCGGGTCATCAGTCCCCGTCGCGTGTTTCTCGTACAGTTGATGCAAAGCGATCGCTATATCAAACATCGCGTGGCGTTGGTGGGAGATGCGGCGCATCGCTGTCATCCCGTCGGCGGCCAGGGATTGAATATGGGAATTCGCGATGTGGCAGCGTTAGCGCAAGTGATACGAGACGCCTGTAGCCAGGGTAACGATATTGGGTCGTTGTCTGTGTTAGAACGGTACGAACGCTGGCGTCGTGGGGAAAATTGGACGATTTTAGGCTTTACGGATTTGCTCGATCGCACGTTCTCGAACGATTTTCTTCCCATCGTGACGGTACGTCAGTTGGGATTGTGGGTGTTGCGAAACGTACAGCCTGCCAAAACCTTGGCGTTGCAGTTGATGACCGGTTTGTTGGGGCGTCAGCCGCAGTTGGCACGAGAATAGTAGCGATCGCAGTACAGCCAACATTTACGAGCGAAACCCCCCAGGCAAACATTGTCTGAGGGGTTTTTGAAATTCAATTTGGGGTGAGAAGTCCCCACCCCAGAGGCGATTTTAGTAATCGAAATCGCCACCCATACCAGCACCGGCGCCAGCGCCAGCACCTTCTTTAGGTTCGGGTTTGTCAACCACGATGCACTCGGTCGTCAACACCATACCCGCGATCGAAGCCGCGTTTTGGGTTGCCGAACGGGTCACTTTCGCCGGATCGACGATACCCGCTTCAAACATATCGACAAACTCGCCGTTCGCCGCGTTGTAACCGACGTTGAAGTCTTTTTCCTTCACGCGCTCGGCAATCACCGCGCCGTTTTGTCCGGCGTTTTCAGCGATCCGTTTCAGCGGAGAAGTCAACGCGCGAGCCACGATGAGCGCACCGGTCAACTCTTCGTTGGCCAGGTTGCTAGTCGCCCACTCTTCGACTTGCGGCGCCAGGTGAGCCAGAGTCGTACCGCCACCGGGAACGATCCCTTCTTCAACGGCAGCTTTGGTCGCGTTGATGGCATCTTCCAGGCGCAGCTTGCGATCCTTCATTTCGGTTTCGGTCGCCGCACCGACTTTCACCACGGCTACGCCACCGGACAGTTTCGCCAGACGCTCTTGCAGTTTTTCCTTGTCGTAGGAAGAATCGCTTTCTTCCATTTGACGGCGGATTTGCTCGCAGCGAGCTTTAACACCGGCTTCGTTGCCTTCGGCGACGATGGTGGTGGTGTCTTTGGTGATGGTGATGCGGCGAGCGGTGCCGAGCATATCGATTTTGGCGTTTTCCAGCTTCAGACCCGCATCTTCGGTGATGACTTGACCGCCGGTCAGAACGGCGATGTCTTCGAGCATGGCTTTACGGCGATCGCCGAATCCGGGGGCTTTCACGGCCGCCACGTTCAGCACTCCGCGCAGGCGGTTGACCACCAGGGTCGCCAGGGCTTCTTTCTCGATATCTTCGGAGATAATCAGTAAGGGTTTGCCAGACCGCGCCACTTGTTCGAGGACGGGAACGAGATCTTGCACCAGGCTGATTTTTTTGTCCGTCAGCAGGATGAAAGGCTCGTCGAGAATCGCTTCCATTCGCTCGGTGTCGGTGGCGAAGTAGGGCGAGATGTAACCCTTGTCGAAGCGCATCCCTTCGGTGATTTCCAGTTCGGTGGTCATGGATTTCCCTTCTTCGAGGGAGATGACCCCTTCTTTGCCCACCTTATCCATCGCTTCGGCAATCATGCGGCCGACTTCTTCGTCGTTACCGGCTGAGATGGTACCGACTTGAGAGATGGCGGTGGAGTCTTCGACGGGACGAGCGTGTTCGGCGATTTTGTCCACCAGGTAAGCGGTAGCGCGATCGATTCCCCGTTTGATGGCGATGGGGTTGGCGCCAGCCGCCACGTTCCGCAGACCTTCTTTGACCATTGCGTGAGCCAGAACCGTCGCAGTGGTGGTTCCGTCTCCAGCGGCGTCGTTGGTTTTGGAGGCAGCTTGACGAATCAAAGAAACACCGGTGTTTTCGATGTTGTCTTCGAGTTCGATTTCTTTAGCGATGGTGATCCCGTCGTTGACGATTTGGGGCGCACCGAATTTTTTCTCAAGGACGACGTTGCGACCTTTCGGACCGAGGGTGACGGCAACGGATTCGGCGAGGATATCCATGCCTTTTTCCAGGGCGCGACGTGCGTTTTCGTTATAAACGATCCGTTTGGCCATAGTTTCCTACTTCGTTAATCTCGCTGTGTGTGTCGATAGTTGAGGGGAGTAATTAGTGAGGGCGACGGTTTTACTGAACGATCGCCAGAATGTCTTTTTCAGACAGCAAAACGAACTCGTCGCTACCGAGTTTGATGTCCGTGCCAGCGTATTTGGAGTAGAGGACTTTATCGCCGACGTTGACGTCCATTGCTTGACGAGATCCGTCGTCGTTGCGTTTGCCAGGACCGACCTGCACGACTTCACCGACTTGGGGTTTTTCTTTAGCGGTGTCCGGCAGAAGGATGCCGCCGGCGGTTTTCTCCTCCGAGGCACTCACCTTTACAAAAACGCGATCGGCTAGCGGTTTGACGGTGGAAACACTCAGAGATACGGCTGCCATAGGGAATTCTCCAAATTTTACAGATACGTTACACTTTTCGAGAAATCGATCGAGCTGGGTTTGTCGGCGATCGAACTGAAGTGCTGCGGGGATTGCGGCTCGCGGTTCGATCGCACAAACTTTAAGCTGCGGCGGCGACGATTCCCCTCTCCGAAACTTCGGAAACGCGGGTGTCGTGCCGGAAGTCGAGGAGTTCGCATCGGGTGGATTAGCACTCTCGACTTCTGAGTGCTAATTTAGCGGAGCGAATTTGTCCGAGGCAACTCGTTGGGTAGTACGGGTTTCCGAACTAAAATGAGAAAAACTGCCTTTGAAAGCGATCGAACTGCAAATGTCCGACCCGACGGTTGAAAATCAAACGATACCCGCCGACCCTTCTGCCAACCCCGACGAGAACGAAGGCTGTACGGCATCTCTGGCCGCCTGTATTGACAGTCTCGGCTTGCGGGCGATCGAACGCCACGTTTTGCTGTGCGCCGACCAAACGAAACCCAAATGCTGCTCGAAAGCAGAAGGGATCGAAGCCTGGGATTACCTCAAACGACGCCTGAAAGAACTGAAGCTCGATCGCGCCACCGACGATCGACCGACCTGTATTTTCCGGACGAAGGCGAACTGTTTGCGTGTTTGTACTCAAGGACCGGTTCTCGTGGTCTATCCCGATGGGGTTTGGTATCGCGGCGCGACGCCACCAGTTATCGAACGGATTATTCAAGAACATCTGATCGGCGATCGCATCGTCGAAGAATACGCCTTTTTAGAACGTCCGTTACCTGGGGCGATCGCAGCGATGTCCGCCGACGCCTCCCCTCTTGTTAAAAATACGGACGATCCGAGTCAAACCACCACGCGTTAACGGGCGACACGGCCACCAAGCTGGGTTATCATGGAAATCGGTCGAGCGGAGTCGAAGTGAAGAACGGCAGGGGTTTTAGCCCGAACAGTTCTCAATCCGGTCTTCGCCGAGCTATGCCGTCAAAAATACTGATATCTCTATAATTTTCCCGAACAGCGATCGCTCACTATGAAGACCAGCAGCAACAAACGATTACTTCTGATTGATGACGACCCAAATTTAATTTTATTGGTCAAGGATTTTCTCGAATTTCGGGGATATGAAGTCATCGCCGCTGAAAACGGACGCGAAGCCCTCGAACTTCTTGAAGAAAAGCTTCCCGATTTAATTATCTGCGACGTGATGATGCCGGAAATGGACGGCTACACGTTCGTCGAACACGTGCGCGAAGACCCCCGCACGAACTGGATTCCCGTGATTTTCTTGTCGGCGAAAGGACAAAGTCAAGATCGCGTCAAGGGATTGAACACGGGGGCCGACGTTTACATGGTCAAACCCTTCGAGCCAGACGAGTTAGTCGCCCAAGTCGAAGCCGCTCTCAACCAAGCTTCGCGACTGCTGGCTCGCAAACTGGCCGGAAGCGATAACGCACCGCCGTTAAAAGTCCGGGCTGGCGTAGAACTGACTCCGACAGAGTTGAAAGTGGTGCAGTGGGTGGCCCGAGGAATGGCCAACCGCGAAATCGCGTTAGAAATGAACGTCAGCCAGCGCACTATCGAAAGTCACGTTTCCAATATGCTCGGCAAAACAGGACTACACAACCGTACCGAATTGGCTCGCTGGGCGATCGAAACCAATATGGTGTAAAACCGAGCCACTCCCCGACCCAAGCCCGAGAGCGCAGCAGATACGAGATCGATGCGAATCTCGCGGCAGTTGTATTTCAGTTGATGCCGAGCCTCCCGTCGTATTATATTTATCAAAATGTTAAGCTATGCGATCGAGCGGGTCGCGAGCTTCAAATGCGGGCGACCGAAAGCGTTCGTCTTCGTTTGCAACGATCGACGAGGACAGCAACTCTTGTATGTAGCATCGGATCGTGACGATTTATCGGTCAGCACGATTTTAAGTTACACATCCTACCGTAAATTTTACGTCTAAACTACGCATAAACCAGGTATACATTTTCATGATTTATGACACCGATCGCCTCTCTATCTTTGTTGACGGGAACAATATGTTCTACGCCCAACAAAAAAATGGATGGTTTTTCGACCCGCGCCGGGTTCTCGACTATTTCAAACACGAACACGCCAGCACCACCCTCGTCAACGCGTTTTGGTATACCGGACTTAAAGATCCTCAAGACCAACGGGGCTTTCGCGATGCCCTCATCAGCCTCGGCTATACCGTCCGTACTAAAATTCTTAAAGAATATTACGACGACAACTCCGGTCGCTACTCCCAAAAAGCCAATCTAGACATTGAAATTGTTATAGATATGTTTAACACCGTCGAGCAGTACAATCGCGTGGTGTTATTTAGTGGAGATGGGGATTTCGAGCGGGCGATCGAACTGCTGCGATCGAAAAACACCCATATTACCGTCGTTTCGACTGAAGGCATGATCGCTCGGGAACTGCGAAACGCCACCGATCGCTACATCGACCTCAACGACATTCGCGAGAAAATCGAGAAAACCGATTACTAAACTCGATTCCCTAACAAGAGGAGAACAGAACCGATCGACCGAGAGGCGATCGCCGCGTTCCGTTTTCTCCGACCTCGAACGTTAGCCTTCCAAAGTTTGACCGCTGATTTCCCGTACAGGAGGCACACCCATGAGAGACCCACTCGATCGCATTATCATTTTCGATACCACCTTGCGCGACGGCGAACAATCCCCCGGCGCGACCCTCAATAAAGACGAAAAACTCACCATCGCCCGACAACTGGCGCGTCTCGGTGTCGATGTCATCGAAGCTGGATTTCCCTTCGCCAGTCCCGGCGACTTCGAGGCGGTACAAACCATCGCCGAACAAGTCGGAACTCCCGACGGCCCCACCATTTGCGGCTTAGCCCGCGCTACCGGTGCCGACATCAAAGCCGCCGGAGAAGCCCTAGAACCCGCCGCCCACAAGCGCATTCACACCTTTATCGCCACGTCGGACATTCATCTGGAATACAAACTCCGCAAAAGTAGAGACGAGGTATTGGCGATCGCCCCGGAAATGGTCGCTTATGCTAAAACTTTTACTGACGACGTGGAGTTTTCCCCCGAAGACGCCGGACGCAGCGATCCCGAATTCCTGTATCGCGTCCTCGAAGCGGTTATCGACGCCGGGGCGACCACCGTTAACATCCCCGATACTGTCGGCTACACCACCCCCACTGAATTCGGGGCGTTGATTGGCGGGATCGAAGAAAACGTTCGCAATATCGACAAGGCAATTATCTCCGTTCACGGTCACAACGACCTGGGATTAGCTGTAGCCAACTTCCTCGAAGCGGTGAAAAACGGCGCTCGCCAGCTCGAATGTACCATCAACGGTATCGGCGAACGGGCGGGGAACGCTGCCTTAGAAGAGTTGGTGATGGCGTTGCACGTGCGGCGACAGTACTTCAACCCCTTCTTGGGGCGTCCGGCGGAGTCGGAAGAACCGCTTACGAACATCAACACCCGCGAAATTTATAAAACCTCTCGGTTAGTGTCGAACCTCACGGGGATGTTCGTTCAACCGAATAAAGCGATCGTCGGAGCGAATGCTTTCGCACACGAGTCGGGAATTCATCAAGACGGCGTTCTCAAAAATAAACTCACCTACGAGATTATGGACGCCCAGTCCATCGGGGTGAACGAAAACCAAATCGTTTTGGGCAAACATTCCGGTCGCAACGCCTTCAAAACTCGCTTGAAAGAGTTGGGTTTCGAGCTGTCGGAAAACGAGTTGAACAAAGCTTTTCTCAACTTTAAAAAGTTTGCCGATCGCAAGAAAGAAATTACCGATTGGGATTTAGAGTCCATCGTCAACGACCAAATCCAACAACCGCCGGAACTTTATAAGTTGGAGTTGGCACAGGTGTCCTGCGGCGATCGCCTCCGTCCGACGGCGACGGTGACGCTTCGCACCCCCGACGGTGAAGAACGTACTGAAGTTGCCTTGGGAACGGGGCCGGTCGATGCGGTGTACAAAGCCATCCATCAAATTATCGACTTACCCAGCGAACTCATTGAGTATACGGTGCAGTCCGTGACGGCGGGAATCGACGCTCTCGGCGAAGTGACGGTACGGTTGCGCCACGAAGGTCGCGTATTCTCCGGCCATGCGGCCAACACGGACGTGATCGTCGCTTCGGCGCACGCTTACGTCAACGCACTGAATCGCCTTTATGGTGCGATGCAAAGTCCGTCGTTTTCAGCACAAGCGGAACCGTCGGTAACGAGTCGGGTCTAGGATCGACCATCGCTTCACCAACCCGGTATCTTCGAGATGCCGGGTTTATATCATATAAATCGATTTTTGTCAAGACTGCATTCGATCGCGTGGTGCGGTGAGATCCCCGGAATTTTGTAAATTCTGGGGATCTGGTGCATCTCGCAAATATCAGAATTGGGTAGGGTTTTTGGCGATCGCTCTTTTGAGTTGACATCCTCTCCCAGCAACCCGTTCCGGGTATGCAGGGAGATTCCTTGGGTCGCCCCAAAGATTTCCTGCTTCACAGCCAGCCAACTAGAATCAGTGACCCGATCCCCCGTCGCCTCGACTCCACAGGCATTTTCGATTTGCCGTTGCCCACGGCTACAGATGACTTGTCCACTCGCCACATCACGGGGCTTTGTTGACCCGCAGTTGTGGCAGTGATGGATTCGAGTTGAGAGGTCTTTACGAACCTCTGCCCCACAATCGGGACATTCCTGAGAAGTGCCACGAGCATCCACCTTGCCGTAATACACATCACGCTTCCAGCACACCCAGGGAAGAATCTGGTTGGTAAACTGACCCAATCCGGCATCTAGGGTATGCTTGCCTAGCATTCCTTTCGCCATAATGCGGAAGTCGAGATCTTCGACAAAAATCATCCCTGCACCGTCGCAGAGGTGATGAGCCAGCTTGAAATGCCAGTCTTTTCGCGTATCGGCAATACGTTGATGGACTCTGGCAATTTTCTTCTGGAGTTTCAGCCAGTTAGCTGACCCCTTCTGCTTTTTCTTCAATCGACGTTGCAGCAACTCGCGCGTTCCCTAGCGCCGTGCGACGGCGCGGGGTCGCTCGTCAATTTCAGCTTGCGGTGCAAATTGTTGAAAAAGCGAGGTCGCTTAACCTGTTCTCCATCAGAAGTTGAAAGAAAGTACTCCAGACCCACATCAATCCCTACCGGATGTCCGTGAGGGGCTACAGCAGGAATATCGACGTCAGCCTGAAGGCTAAGCATGACAAAGTACCCGGATGCCTTACGCACAATTCGAGCTTGCTTAACCTGAAATAAATCAGGAATTTTCCGCGACCACCGAACCCGAACCCAGCCCAGTTGCGACAGCTTTATACCCTCATCAGACACGCAGTTTTTGAGCATCTGAGGGAAGACCAACGACCGCATTCGATTCGGCTTTTTGAACCGTGGAAGACCCGAACGTTTTAACCGCCATGACTCCCAAGAAGCCTCAAGTTTTCTAAGGACTTGCTGAAGAACCTGAGCGTTGACCGTCTTGAGCTGAGGAAATTCAGTCTTGGCAGCGGTCAAACGCTTAGCCTGAATGTGGTAGTTCGGGAAGGGTGCATCTGCTGGCAAGATAAATTCCTGCCGAATCGAGCACGCATTCACGGGCGACTTGCGGGATTTTAGCCAGTCTTTACGTTCCCGCAGAGCAAAATTCCAGACATTGCGGCACACATCAAGAATGTGTTCGATCTCTGAAACCTGCTTCGCAGTTGGCTCTAGCTTAAATTCCCACGTCATGTTTAGCATATCTAAACTGTAGCAAATCTTTTGTAGGTTACTCCCCTCGGTCGCGCTTCGCTACACCACCAGCCAAGCTTTCAGCTATGGCTGGAGTACTGCGAAGAATCTGGATAGGCGTCGTTCGTCCCGGTTGAAAACCGTTGTCCTCTGTATGGTGTGGTAGACGAAAAAGCCACAGAAGACAAGCAGATGAACGCGATTCAAAATTCGTTATTTCTCGATGCGACACCTCAACCAATGCCTGAAACTCCAAACACGCCAAATCTAGCCATTAAAGAAAAACTGCAATCGACGATCGCCGTTCGAGGAGAGTTTCAGCTTCCCTGTATGCCGACGATGCTCGAACAATATGTCAAACTGGTTCGGGGTTTATTAAAGGTTTTAGGACAAAAACCAACTCAAACGGAAATGCAAGCCTTAGAACGGCAACTGTCAAAGAAACTCGCCGAAGGGTTCGATCGCTCGCCCCATGCGTATTTGACCCTGACCTACCAACTGGCGCGTCCGGCGTTGGGGTTAACCGGAGGCATTGCCTTTAGCATCGTCGTCAATACAGACCCCACGGAAGCGCAACCGTCGTTTTCCGAAGCAAAATCTTCGCGATTCGGTCGCTATCCCGACGCAATGGCAATGGCGATCGCCGCAGAATTAGGAGACGCGTTACAGGTTCCGGTGTTGGATATCGGCGCGGGAATCGGTCGTAACAGCTTACCGCTGGCCAAACGCGGTCATCCCGTCGAAGCGATCGCCTCGAACCCGCTAGTCGGAAAACAACTGACGGAGTTAGCGCACTCACGGGGATTGGCGGTGAAGGTGTTGGCGAACGACGTTCTCGATCGCGCCGCGTTATCGATGACGTATCGGTTGGCGATCGCCTCGGAAGTGTTACCCCATTTACGGGGGAGCGATCGCGTCGAGCAGTTTTTCCGTCAAACCTCCTCCGTGTTACAACCGGGTGGGGTGTTGTTGGTGGCGGCGTTCCTTGCCAAAGGAGACTACCAGCCCGACGCTAAAGTGCGCGAGTTGTCTGAGGCGTTAGGCTGTTACCTGTTGACGCGACAGGAGTTGAAGGAGGCGATCGCTTCGTTACCGCTTCAGTTAATTGGCAACGAATCGGTGGTGAGTTACGAATCCCAACATCTCCCCAGCGAAGCCTGGCCGCCGTCGGATAACTTCCTCAACTGGGCAACCGGACGGGAGTTGTTCCCTACGTTGACAAATCCGCCGGTTGAGTTGCGCTGGCTGCAATTTCGACGAGTTTAGTTGAGAATTGACTCAAAAATGCTGTACGTGAAAACCCTGGTATCTTTGCGATATCGGGGTTTTAAAGGCTTTAACAAATTCGCGCAGGCGATCGCACCTCACGTTGACTCGCCACAAGATTGTCTCAACTATTTTCCGCCGATCGCGAATATTTGAGTTGCCGTCACGTTCAACTCGGGAAACAGTTTTGATGCGATCGCCTCGTCGTCGGTGTATATTGTTTCTTCGTAAAACCCTTCGTCCAAGTGCAGCACCCTCACCTTGCGATCGCGTCCGTCTACGATCCAATATTCGGGAATTTCGATCGCGCCGTACTCGGAACGTTTGTAGCGGTAGTCGTCCACAGACGAACTGGGACTGACGATCTCGACGGCCAGGAACGGTGCAGTTTGAAACACGGCCGAGCGATCCAAGAGTTCCATTGCGGCGTCTATAGACACCACCATCAAGTCTGGCAGGCGCGATTTCGCCAGTCCCGTCCGAACTCCCGCACCCTGTAAGCACGTCCAGGGTTGCTGTAGGCGTTGAATTTCAGCGTCGAACGCTCGTTCTAAAAACTTCGCTATAAAAAAATGCCGCATCGTAGGCGGATTCATCAAACGCAACTCCCCGTTGACTAATTCGTAGCGTCGATCCGAATCGTCGAGTTGGCAATATTCTTCAAAACTCAATTGTCGGGTGTCTACTACGACTGTCATGGCGAGTTCTCCTCGGACGTCTGCATTAATTCTACCGTGGGTAGTAATGAGGAGTAAGTGCGATTTGGATTCTTAAATCCTTCCGTGGCAAGGATTTTGGCTGAACAGCATCATTAGAGTGCAGCACTACCGTGTTAGCGATCGCCCTCTGCTGCAACCACCCCAGCAATACGCTTGAGAACTTGTAAAACATCGTACAGTTGGTTTTCCGGCTTCGCGTAAATCGAAAAATCCGTTGAAAGACTGTATTCCGGTGTCGGTTGTCGAACTGCTTTGAGAAAAACGAAGTGGTCGCCGTTTGTCACCAGTCCGAACACCGAGCGATCGCCGTCTGGATTTCCAGCCATATACGCTAAAGCTTGCGGAATCGCCGTCGAAACTGAAAACCGCGTTTGTTTGGACTCCACGATTGCCAACCAAAACCGATTTTGCAACACGAGAATATCGATCCGACCCCGATACACTTCGTCGCGTTCCGTGACGGAGATGTCCACCGCCGCCTCCGCTTGCAGGCGAAACGGCGGATCGCAAAATCCCGCGAGATACAGCAACGGCGAAACCAGTAGCAGGTTAACCGTCGCTTCGGTTAAATTTCCTGCTGCGCTGTTGTAGAGATAGCTGGTTCGGATGCGATCGAGGGTTTGGCGATCGCTTTGGGTCAATTCCGGTAAATTTTCGTGCCACTCTGGGAAAAAGCCGAGGTTGTCGTTCTCGTGCAAGCTAAAGCGAGTTTCGACATCTCGAACAGAGGTGATGGTGTTGGCGATCGCCAGACTTCGAGTCACGGGGGTTGGAGAGAGTGGAGGGTCTGATTTTAAGATAGCTTGAAGGTAATAACAAAAAACACCCCGTTGTGGGGTGCTTTTTAGCAAGTTCGCTGGAACGCTCCAGTCTCAAACATTACGCAGAGCGATCGCAGTTAGAGAATGTCCACGCTAGCAGTTGGGAACAGACCCAATCCATTACCAGTCAGCTCGGCCGTAATAAATTCGTTGGAACCACCATCAAAGAAGGCTGGAACTTGAATGGTTTTCGTCAGTTCCCCAATACCGAAGCTTAACTGACCGCTGACCGGAACGAAATCAGACGTGCTACCGACCGGAGCAGCACCGTCAGGATCGGCTGTTGCAGCAGAACCCGTCGTGGACGCAATCACGCTATAGTCTACGGTCTCAGCCGTCGAGACGTTAGAGCGGAAGACTGTCAGCTCGAGGAATTCGCCGTTCGGACCGTTACCCGTTCCTCCACCAATCGCAGCTACACCGCCGCTTCCCAGGCTGTACGTACTCGTACCGAACGAGAATCCTGCCCCCGTTGCAGCACCAGCTTGGTTGTTGATGAGCAAGTTGGCAGAATCGAGAACCTGACCCGAGCCGTTTTGCAGCGTCAAGCTGGCATTCTCAATATCGGGTTCGGCAACGGCCGTGCCGTCGTTGTTGATGACAACGTCCACCGTGGCGAACTGTTGGCCGTCAGCAAACGTCACTGTTTGTCCGGTAACGCGAGTGAAGTCGTCTGGACTCGTGGCGGTGGCGTCGAAGGCATTGAAGTTGATGGTGTCTTCACCCACCGTGATACTGCGCTTGATGGTAATCGGCGTGGTGAAGGTTCCCAGTGCGGTTCCGCCGTCAGATTCGGCAACCCCGTAAACGTTGGTCGAAGCGCCAGCCACGGAATCGAGAACGAATTCGTACTCAGCACCAACGACTGCTACACCACTACCGGCCGAATCGCCGATGGTGAGAACCGCCGCCGATTGGCTGCCCAGAACTGCCCCGTTCGTGGGGTTAAATAGCGTCAGCGATACGGTTTTTCCATCGTCAGCAACGTTGGTCGTACCGGGATCGGCCGGAAGTAGGACTTCAAAGGTTTTTTGCGTTTCGCCAGCGGCGAAGGTCAACAACCCGTCGGTCGTCTCGAAGAAGTCGATTCCCCCCGCCAGAGCTGGGTTGGTGACGCCAGGCGTGACTTTGTACCCCACGGAAACGGGATCTTGAGAACCGTCGGTGCGGGTAACGGTAATCAGCGTCTTGCCAGGGTTTGCGGCATCGGTACCTTCGACCCCCGTATAGGCAGCTTGGCTGAATTGGAACGCGCCTTGTGGTCCGGGGTCAGTGGTGACTCCCGTGAAGTCCGTCACGTCGAGGTCGGAGACGCCTTCGACTTTGGCGAGGAACTGGCTCGTCTGGCTGTCTTGAATCGTCGAGTTGCCGTCTGCGTCCACTTGAATGTTGAGGTCTGTAAATTGCAGACCGTCCAACATAAACTTGTCTTCGCCTTTGACAAAGTCTTTAATGAGGTCGGCATCGTCAACGGTTGCGCCGCCCGTCGTCAGGGTTGCGTCTCGTCGCGACATCACGAAGATATCGTTCCCCGCACCCCCTTCGAGGGTGTCGGCACCGAGGTCGCCGAGGAGCAAGTCGTCGCCAGCGTCTCCAAAGATGCTGTCGTTGTCTTGTCCGCCGAAAATGCTGTCGTTACCGTCGCCGCCGTACAAGGCATCTTCGCCTTTGTTTCCGGTCATGAGATCGTCCCCAGCACCGCCGTAGCCGGTATCGTTGCCGAGGTCGGCGAAGACGAGGTCGTTGCCGTCGTCTCCGTAGAGTAAGTCGTCGTCTCGTCCGCCGTACAGCGAGTCGAGTCCAGCGTCGCCGCGCATGGTGTCGTTTCCTGCGTTCCCGAAGAGTTGGTCGTCTCCGAGACCGCCGACGACGCTGTCGTTCCCCGCGTCAGCTGCAACGGCGTCGTCACCGTCGCGAGAGTCGATAATGTCGTCGCCCGATAAGTCGGGTAAGAGTTCTCCTTGAATGTTGCCGCCCGGAATAATTAGATCCGGAACTAGGGTTCCTGTAATGTTCGCCATGATTCCTCCACAGGTTTAGGCATGGTTTCTGGTAGAAACACCCGTGGAAATTTTTCCTATATTTTTGAACTCCTGGGTTCGATCGCATTTGGAAATGCAATAGTTCTCAAGAAATATAGGAAAAGTAAAAGGCTCGTTGAAACTTAGAAAGAGGGCGTTTGGTTCGATCGGCAGCTTCAATATTTTTGACTTCTAAAACCTCGTGAATGTTCCCAACAATCTCGACACGATACGGACACACTTTCCTGTCATTGCTTTTCGAGGCTCGGGTCGGGGTTCCGGAAAGTTTGAAATATTTTTTGAGATAGACGATTTCAAGGTGCTGTTGGTTGAGAACGTAACGGAGAAGAGGTGAAGTCAAGGGTATTTTGAATCGATCTAATTGCGTAATTTTACTTAATTTATAAATTATTACGAGTTTCGATTGTTGTAATAAAATAAAATATTTAAAAGATGGTTTTTTGACAAATAATATGCTAATCTAACGCCAATCCTAAGAATCGTAGGGTGAGCAATGCCCACCCTACAAGGATTGTGAGAATTCAGTGGTTTTCTATAAAGTTTAAATTGTCGTTACATGGCACTCGGATGGAGAAGGCTATGTTGAATTTGGAAGGCTTTTCCAAGACTTGCCATCGCTTCTTGATGTTGGTTTAAAATCGATAAAAGCTGTCCTCGACTGTACCACGCTTCATACTGCTCGGGTTTGAGTTTAATCGCACGTTCGTATGCCGTCAGTGCTTCTTCGTAACGCCGTAGTTTTTCTAAAACACTACCGCTTCCGTACCAAGCTTCGTAATAATTCGGCTGAATTTCGATCGCAGTGTCGTAAGATTCTAACGCACTGTCGTAATGCTGTAACTTCTCGAGTAAAACGCCTCGATTGTACCAAGCTTCAGCATTTGAAGGTTGGAGCTGCGTAACTCGTTCGTAAGATGTAACGGCAGCTTTATACCACTGTAATTTCACGAGTATCGCACCGCGATTATACCATACTTCATAGCGATTTGAATTGATTTTTGTAGCCTGTTCGTAAGCGTGAAGTGCGTCTTCGTAGCGTTCGACTTTACTAAGGACGTTGCCGAGATTGTACCAAGATTCAAATTTCGACGGGTCGAGTTCTGCAGCTCTTTGATATGCGGCGATCGCTTCGTCGTATCGCTGAATTTTGCTGAGAATCGCACCGAAATTATGCCAAATTTCTTGGCTTTTCGGTTGGAGCTGTAACGCTTTTTGATAACTCTTCAGGGCGTCATCGTAACGTTGGATTTTCCCCAACGCATTAGCGCGGTTGTACCAAGCTTCGTATTTTTTCGGTGCCAGTTGCAACGCGCGATCGTAACTGGCGATCGCCTCGGGATGTCGCTGTAACCGCCCTAACGCATTCCCCCGTCCGAACCAGGAATCAGCGCGATCGCTCTGGCGTTCGATAGCATTGTCGAAACTCGTAACGGCGTCAGCATACTGGCGCAGGCGATAGAGTAAGTTGCCGCGACGATACCACGCATCGGCGTTGCTGGAATTCAACGCGATCGCCCGTTCGACAGCCACGATCGCATCGGAATGTCGCTGAACTTTTCCCAACGCCTCGGCGTACCCCAGCCAAGCCTCGACTGTATCGGGTTTGACCTCCAACAACCGCTCGTATAGCGCGATCGCCGTTTCGGGATTCTGACGTTTGGTTTTTTCGGCTTGGCGCAACGCGCGATCGATGCTGTTCGGTGAGATCTCGGCCGAGGTCTTTTGTTGTGTCGAGGTCTTTTGTTGTGGCGAGTTTTTCTGAAGTGCCTCCAACCGCTGCGTTACCGCTCGTACCTTTTGACGCAGTTCCGGCTTAATCGATTCTAAAATCGCCTGCGGTGTAATCTTAGCAATTTCGGCGATCGTGCGGTCTTTGATCTGATGCGTTTCCAACACCGCCGCCTGCAACTGATGCAAGCATTCCTCGCGAACCCGCTCCACCTGGTAAATTTCGTCGATTTGTACCTCTAAATCTCGCCGTAGCGATTCCACCTGACCCCGAGCGTCTTCACTGGCGTCTTCCACCTGTCGTTCTAACGCGTCGAGCAATCGTTCGGCTCGTTGGCTCGAGGTGGCGAGTTTTCCTTCCAAATCCCCCAACTGTTTGAGTTTGTGGCGTACTTCCGTCACCAGACGCTGCACCACGCGACGGCGCAATACCCCAAAAACAGCGATCGCGCCGATGGGAGACAGGGCCAAACTCATCAACAGCGCCTGATAGACCGTAATGTAGCGATCGAACGGACGAGCCGAAACCGTCGCCAAAGACGACCCCGACAACGAGCCAGACAGCGTTTCGGGCGCACTGACCGACGGAGAAGCGGCAACCATCGCAACCTCTGCATCGGGTTGGGAGGCGATCGGTTGTGGCGTCGCGACATCCGGCATCATCAACGCGTCGAGCGAGGCTTCCGGCGATGCTAGTGCAGCGAGAGCGAGAAATGCGGTGGGCGTACCCATAGGCGTAACCAGTCTTTCAGGGTGCTATTCCCTTTTTACAGATACCGTCTAGCTCGTCCGGAAATATGGAGAGGGGGAGAGGGGGAGAGGGGGAGAGGGGGAGAGGGGGAGAAGGGGACACCTTTAGAGAATTTACACCTCGGCGGTGCGTCAGATGAGGGTGATTTCCCGTTGGCTTCTTCAGTTTTCAAGTCTGACGCACCCTACCGACTGGTGACTGGTGACTGGTGACTGGTGACTGGTGACTGGTGACTGGTGACTGGCGACTGTAAAAAGCCTCCTCATTCCCTCATCTCATACTGGCGCACGATCGCGCTCAAACGAGATGCGATTAAATCGGGTTGTTCCACCATCGAGAGATGGCCGCAGTTTTCGACTTCGATGGTGTTGTCGCCGCAACAGTCGAATAAATGATGGAAACTTGCTAGATGGCGCACGTATTTCGGTTCCATAATTCTGTCTTTCGCTCCGGCGATGAAATACACGGGCTGTTGCAGTTGCGAGACAATTTGCGGCAAACGGTGAACTTCGTCTTCTGTCGTCGAGTCCAATAACGCTCCTCGTGCGGCTTCGGGATGGGCGCATACGAAATCGAGGACTCGCTGTCGTCCCCAGGTGCGATCGAGGGGTTGGGCGACCGCAGCTCGCGCAAACAGCCAGTCGATGAAGGGAAACTGCGCCAACCAAACGGGACGCCAGCGCACGATTTGTACGCCAGCGGTGCGAAATCGCTCGAACTCTTCTTTTAAGTAAATGCCGCCGCCGGAGTTGAGACAGACGACTCCCCGCACTCGCTGGGGGAATTGGTACGCCATCCACAGGGCAACGGTTCCACCGAGGGAATGTCCCACCAGCCAAACGTTAGATAAATTTAGGCGATCGAGCAAGATTTCTAAGTCTTTGGCGTAGGCGGCGGGGGTATAGCGATCGCGGACTTGTAGCAGGCGATCGCCGTTGGGTTGAGATTCTCCAAACCCGCGCAGGTCGTAACACAAACACTGATAGGTTTTTGATAACCGCTGGACGAGCGGTTGCCAGTACTGACGGCTGAGCAGCCAACCATGAACGAAAACTAATACTGAACTGTTGGGAACGGGATCGCTCAAGTCGTAGGTGTGGTCGATCCCGAGGATGTCGATGCGTGCCATATTTCTATTTTGACATCTTTTTCAGTTCAGTTAACGCCACCGTCTTTGAAGCACTTCACGAGGTCGATTTCGAGCTTTACTTCAAGTTTTATTTCGAGCTTTACAGAGATATCAAATGATAGAGATATCAAATGATAGAGATATCAAACGTTACCAAACACGGGCTTTCGTTCAACCTTTGCATTTTGCTCGTTTATTACTATTGTAGCTTAGCTTGGAGTTCCCTCTCGTAGGTGCATGGCGGATGTTTGCGAGCCAACGCCCCATCATCAGAGAAGGGGTTTTTCTCTGAAGTGTTCTTCTTTGTTCTTTAATCCCGTTCTCGCAACGGGAAAAAATGACCGACCGGCCCCTGGCCGCCACCGATCGCTAAGGCGTGATGCAAGGCGTGGGTTAGATAAGTTTTGGCGTCGCGCACGGCGGTCAACGGCGGTTTTCCGAGGGCGAGATTGGCGGCGATCGCGGCGGAGAGGGTGCAGCCAGTACCGTGGGTGTGAGGCGTATCGACGGTTTCGGTTTTTACGATTTCTAGCTGTTCGCCGTCAAACCACACGTCTACTCCCCGCAATTCCCCGGCCATTCCCCCACCTTTGACGAGAACTGCCGCACAGTCGAGTCGGTGAATGCGTTCGGCGGCGGTTTTCATGTCGTCGAGGTTGTTAACCTCCTGTTGGGCGAGAATCTGAGCTTCGTAGCGGTTGGGGGTGAGGATCGAGGCTTGGGGAACCACGAGATCGATCAGGGTCGCGATCGCGCGATCGTCGATCAGTTGCGCCCCGGTTCGCGACACCATCACCGGATCGACTACGAGGCGATTTATGCCCGATCGAGCGATCGCCTCGGCAACTGCCGACATAATGTCAGCGTTTAATAACATTCCCGTCTTTGCCGCATCGACGCCAATATCCTTGACAATCGCGTCAATTTGCGCTAATACGCTTTCGGCGGGTAATGCATCGACTCGGTTCACGCCCAGAGTATTCTGAGCGGTCACGCAGGTCAGAGCGCTCGTCCCGTGAACGCAGTGAAACGCAAAGGTTCGTAAATCAGCTTGAATTCCCGCACCGCCTCCACTATCCGATCCGGCGATCGTGAGGGCAACGGGAACGCGATCGCATTCCATGTTTTACAGTGAACAGTCAGCAGCGAGCAGCGAACAGTGAGGACAGTTGACAGGCAACAGTTTCTCCCCCTCTCCCCTTTTACAGTGAACAGTCAGCAGCGAGCAGCGAACAGTAAGGACAGTTGACAGGCAACAGTTTCTCCCCCTCTCCCCTTTTACAGTGAACAGTCAGCAGCGAGCAGCGAACAGTGAGGACAGTTGACAGGCAACAGTTTCTCCCCCTCTCCCCCTCTCCCCTTCTCCCCCTCTCCCCCTCTCCCCTTCTCTCCCTCCACGAACCGATCCTACTTCACCGAGAAAGCCAACCTACAAGCGGCCTATTCCCGATTCCGACGGCGCTGTAAGAATTCGGGAATATCCAAGCCGCCGGGAATGCCAAAACGGGGTTGTGGGGTCTGAGGTTCCGGGGCGGGAGCAGGGGTTTGCGGTTGCACGAACTCCCGTCGCTGCGGAGCTTGTACGGTGCGCGTCGGGACGGTTTCGTGGGCGTCCGGCGCAAATCCGGTGGCGATCACCGTCATTTTCACCTCTCCCTGCATGCGATCGTCGAGAACCGCTCCAAAAATAATGTTGGCGTTGGGATCGACCACCTCGTAAATCGTCTCGGCGGCGGCGGTGACTTCGTGTAAGGTCATGTCCGTTCCGCCAGTGATATTGAACACCACCCCTTTCGCGCCTTCGATCGAGGCTTCCAGCAACGGCGAGGAAATGGCGGCCGAGGCAGCTTCTCGAGCGCGGGACTTGCCCGATCCCTGACCGATTCCCATCATGGCCGAACCGGCATCGGCCATCACGGCGCGAATGTCGGCAAAGTCCACGTTCACCAAGCCGGGGATCGTAATAATATCGGAGATCCCTTGAACCCCTTGGCGGAGGATTTCATCGGCGTAGCGGAACGCTTCTTGAACTGGGGTCTGTTCGGGAATGACCGCTAGGAGTTTGTCGTTGGGAATGACGATGAGGGTATCGACGCGGCTTTGTAGGGCTTCGATTCCCTGTTTGGCCTGTTCGGAGCGTCGGCGTCCCTCAAACATAAACGGTCGCGTGACGATGCCCACCGTTAACGCCCCGGCTTCTTTGGCCATTTCCGCGACGATGGGCGCAGCCCCGGTTCCCGTTCCGCCACCCATTCCGGCAGTGATAAAGACTAAATCCGAGCCTTCTAAGGCGGCCATTAGCTCGTCGCGACATTCTTCGGCTGCTTTTTGACCGATGGCTGGATTGCCGCCTGCTCCCAGACCGCGCGTGAGCTTCTGTCCGATTTGCAGGCGTCTGGGGGCAGCCGAACTAACGAGAGATTGAGCGTCGGTATTGACTGCCCAAAATTCAATATTGGACATTTCTGCGGCGATCATGCGGTTGACGGCGTTACCACCACCGCCACCGACGCCGATGACTTTAATCTTCGCCACACTGCTCGGTAGAATGTTTCCGAAGGTCGATTCTTCGTCGGGGGTGCGACGTTTGTCCGTTCGATCTCCGTACAACCCCGCGTTGCCAAAAGGATTTGTATTGTCTGCGGCGACGGGAAAGTTTGCCGAACCTTCTGATGGGGGATTGGAGTGTGACAGCGCGAGTTGACTGTTAGGGGTCATTGGAATCGAGCGAAATCGGTGAACAAGAAGGGTCGAGAGTTGGCAACTGAACGTCAGCGATCGAATAAAACGTTCCGGATGTTGATGAGATGGCGATCGAATTCTAGAATAACGAACGCGATCGCGACACATCACCAATCCGGTTCGCCCTGACGAGAAACGGCAAAACAACCGTTTTTCAGTGCGATCTTCCGTATCTCAGATAGTCCGTTTGAAGTTTAACATTCCGAACGGCTCGTTTCGCCCGATCGAGAGTTTGACGGCAGTTTGCAAGGAACTTGCTTAGACCGAACAGCGAACAGTCGCTCTATACAAAACGGACGGGGAAACTACCGTCTCGACCGGAAGATACCTCATCATAGCAACAAGTGGCAAGTCGGCTCAAACGCCGCTTCGGTTAGTCGCCTGAGTTCTCTTCTGAGGGTAATTCGAGGGCTTCGGGAGGGAGGTTCGATCGCATCAGTTGTAATCGGGGCGCGTCGGGATCGCGCAGGTCGATGTAGGCGATTTGGCTGAGATCGACGGTTTCGGGTAAGTTTCGCAAGCGATCGAGCGCCTCGAGCCGTTCGGAAAAGCGATCGTCGAAGGGCCCCAGGTGAACGGTTCCCAGTTCGCGCGTGGTCAGAATCAGGTTGGTGGGGTCGCGCCAGTCGAGTTCGCTAATATCGACGGGGGTTGTCTCGAGGGCGCGGTAGGCGATCGCCCAGTCGTTACGGTAGCGATCGCTCGATCCCAATACCCGCAACGAAGGTAAGGTCAGACGGTTGAGAATCTCGTAATTTTCGATGGGCATCCAAAAGCCGCTGGCGTCGAGCAATCCCACGCGATCGCCCGGCCGCGCGGTTCCCGTGTGGGGTTCGACGAGATACGCCACAGCCACGGGACGCCGTTCGCGCACTCGTACCACCAAACGCGGCGGTAGCAGTTCTCGCCGCACGATCGCTTCGGCGATCGGGGTACTGGCTTCGAGAACGTCGGCGATCTCTTGGGGATCGAGATGAAGTAAGGGTTCGGGATAGGCGATCGGTAGTGCGGCTCGCACGACGTCGTCGGACAACCACTGATTGCCTTCGATCCGCACGCGATCGGGGGTGCGAATCGTCCAATCGGGTCGCGTCACCCCCCAAAATACGCCACCCGCTAAGGCCGACACGACCAAAAACCGAAAACTTCCTCGAAGTCGTTTCCACCCACGCTGGCGGCGCAGGTGTTGGCGGCGATCGCTTAAATCGCGAGCCGAAATTGAAGAGAACGACGGATCGGCAGTCATATTTCAGCAAGCCAAAATTGGGAGCAAAACAGTCGTGACTGGTTGAAGTCACTAGGGGTAAAACCCCTTTGTCGGTAACGATTGCACCCTTTCACGCCTTCATCTTCTCACCATTTGTCTCGATCGATCGCGCGATCGTTTCTGCAATTTTTTTTAAGGTTTTTAACCCCTCGATCGCACCCCGGATTAGATAAAAGGCAGCTCGAGGTTGACGGACGAAGGTGAAGGTTAACGGTAGGGATTTCAAGTGTCCGGTCGGATCGATGGCGTCGGATAAATCGGGGAGGTTGCGATCGCTCCCGTCGCTAATTACTCGCACCATCGCCGCCTCGGAAAATGCCTCGAACACCGCCAGTCCCTCCATCTCTACGATTTGTGCCTGGGTGTTTCGGTACAATTGTCGTTTTTCCTCGACGCGAACCACTGGGGTTTCGACGCTACAGGCGCGAACCTCGGATAAGTTCAGAGACAGCGATTCGACCCAGTTCGACTTTGTTGTCACTTGAGTTCCATCGGGAGTGACACACTCATGACAAAGTGTCCCCCTTCCTGGCGCGAACTGGGGTGACAAACTGCCAGCCAGTCCCATTATCAACACCCGCGAGACCTGGGGATGCTGCGTTTTCCACGTTTTTAAAAACTGTCGCACGGGGTCGATTCCCACTGGAATCGCCACGATTAAGGGCAAAGCTAGAGCGTGGGTGCGATCGAACGCCCTGCGTACTGTTTGATATTCCACACCTTGGGGAACGAAAATGGCGTCGAGTTTCATGGGAGAAGGGGAGAGAGGGAGAGAGGGAGAGAGGGAGAGAGGGAGAGGGGGAGAAGGGGAGAATTTACACTTTGGCGGTGCGCTTCTTTCAGGGAAGAGTTAAGAGTCTAGAGTGAAGCGTTAAAGAGGAATTCCCACTCTACATTCTGCCCTCTGCCCTCTTCACTGATAAACACGCACCTTTGTAGGTTGGCGGTGTACATTGGCGGTGCGTGACGATTTATGGGTCTAAGGATTTACACTCCATGTTTCAAGTCACGCACCCTACTGATTCTGTTCACGCTCCCAAGGTGCGTGACGCGGGAAATTCTATGTGGTTTTCAAAACAAGACATTTTATGTCCGCGTCACACACCCTACCAAGATCCGTCGCAGTGCTCCGCCCATAGCCGAGGGCTTGGGGGGTGGTGAAGCGACGGGAGGGAGTAGTTCACTTAAGCCTAGGAAACAAATATTTATTTTCTAAGCTAAGATAGTTTCATGCTAAACATGACGTGGGAATTCAAGCTAGAGCCAACGGCGGAGCAGGTTTCAGACATCGAACACATTTTGGATGTGTGCCGCAATGTCTGGAATTTTGCTCTGCGGGAACGTAAGGATTGGCTAAATTCCCGAAAGTCGCCCGTGAATGCGTGTTCGATTCGGCAGGAATTTATCTGGCCTGCGGATGCACCATTTCCCAGTTATGCGCGGCAGTGCAAGTCGCTAACTGCGGCCAAAGCTGAATACCCCCGATTAAAGACTGTTAATGCCCAAGTGCTTCAACAAGTCATCCGAAAACTGGAAGCCTCCTGGGAGTCGTGGCGGTTAAAGCGTTCGGGTCTTCCACGGTTCAAAAAACCCAACCGGATGCGAAGCTTTGTCTTCCCCCAGATGCTCAACGCTTCGGCTCCGCTCAGCGTTGAGTCCGAGCGGAGTCGAGGACTCAAAAACTGTGTGTCTGACAAAGGGATTAAGTTGCCTCAGTTGGGATGGGTTCGGGTTCGGTGGTCGCGGAAAATTCCTGATTTATTCCAGGTTAAGCAAGCCCAGATTGTCCGCAAGGCATCCGGGTACTTTGTCGTGCTTAGCCTTCAGGCTGACGTCGATATTCCTGCTGTAGCCCCTCACGGACATCCGGTAGGGATTGACGTTGGACTGGAGTGGAGTACTTTCTTTCAACGTCTGATGGAGAACAGGTCGAGCGACCTCGCTTTTTCAACAATTTGCACCGCAAGCTGAAATTGCTGCAACGTCGA
>NZ_KB235958.1:3438661-3459821 GCF_000332355.1 Baaleninema simplex PCC 7105 | reverse complement strand
AGCTAACTGGCTGAAACTCCAGAAGAAGATTGCGAGGGTCCATCAACGGATTGCCGATACGAGAAAAGACTGGCATTTCAAGTTAGCTCATCACCTCTGCGGCGGCGCAGGGATGATTTTTGTCGAAGATCTCGACTTCCGCATTATGGCCAAAGGGATGTTGGGCAAACACACCCTGGATGCTGGATTGGGTCAATTTGTCAACCAGATTCTTCCCTGGGTGTGCTGGAAGCGTGATGTCTTTTACGGCAAGGTGGATGCTCGTGGCACTTCTCAGGAATGCCCAGACTGTGGAGTGGAGGTTCGCAAAGATCTCTCAACTCGAATCCATCACTGTCACAACTGCGGGTCAACAAAGCCCCGTGATGTAGCAAGCGGACAAGTTATCTGTAGCCGTGGGCAACGGCAAATCGAAACTGCCTGTGGAGGGGATGCGGCGGGGACTGAGGTTACTCAGTCTAGCTGGCACCTGTTGAAGCAGGAAATCTTTGGGGCGACCCAAGGAATCTCCCTGCATACCCGGAACGGGTTGCTGGGAGAGGATGTCAAGATTGGGGACTGTTTAAACTGAAACTCGTAACTGGGAACCCGAGGCGGTTTTTTCGACTTCGATGCGGGTTTGGAAGGCTTCTTTGAGGTGGGGAATGTGGGTGACGGCTAAAATACAGGCGAAATCGGGGGCGATCGCTTCGATCGCGGAAATCAACCGCTCGCACCCGCGATCGTCTTGGGTTCCGAATCCTTCATCGACGACGAGCATCTGTAACGCCGCTCCCGATCGCTGTGCGAGTAACTTCGCCAACGCCAATCGAATGGCGAAATCGATCCGAAAGGCTTCCCCTCCCGAGTAGGTTTCGTAAGGTCGCGTTCCTCGGGCGTCGGCGATGAAAATATCCAAAGTTTCGATAAGTTTGGAGGTTTTCTTACTTCCTTTGGTGGCTTTTTGCGTCACGAACTGCACGTGAAGCTGGTTGGCGCTCAATCGCGACAGCAGACGGTTGGTTTCGGCTTCGAGTTGGGGAAGTACGGTTTCGATGGTAAGGGCTTGAATGCCGTTTTTCCCGAACGCCTGAGACAGTTCTTTATAGACCCACTGTTGGCGACAAGCTGCGTCGAGTTGTTCTTGTTGGCGATCGATCTGTTCTCTTACCGAGTCTAAATGTTGTTGTTGTTGTTGTAAGCGCCCCAATTGAGAGAGATACTCGTTGAGGGTCGATCGCCGCTGTTGGATGTCCTGTTGTAAGGCGGCGATGTCTGACGAAACGTCTGGCGTGGTGTCGAGCTGTCGTTGCGCCTGTTGCAGTTGGGTTTCCAGTTGGACGAGTTCTCGCGATCGCTCGGCCAAACGGTCTTCGAGTTCTTGGCGTTGTTGTTGCAGTCGCGGCGCTTCTTGTTGGGCTGTTTTCAACGTCTCCATCTGCGACAGCCAGCCTTGGGCTTCCCGCAATTCGGAACGGACGGCGTTGTGGGCGTTGAGGTCGTAGGCAACCTTATTAATATAGCGTTCGAGATCGGTCAGTTCTCGGGCGAGGTCGGACTCGCTTTGCAGTTCGAGGGTTTGTTGTTGTCGCGTTTGGAGTTGGGTTTGGAGTTGCGGCCGTTGTTCCTCGAGGTGTTGGAGTTGTCGTCGCGCCTGCTGCATCTGGGCTTGTTGGATGTCGGCCCACCGCAAGCGATCGACGGTTCCTCGGGCGAGGGCGAGTTCTTTTTCGTCGTAGTTGAGTTCGGCTAAAATACTGTCGATCTCTTCTAACTCCCGTCGGCTCTCGGCGGCGTAGTTCCCCAGTTCGAGCGTTCGGGCGATTTCGCTGCGTTCGGCGATCGCCTGTTGCAAGGCTTCCCATTCGTCTTCGCTGGCCGACCGCTGCGCCTGGAGTTGTCCGCGCTTCTCTCGCAACGCATCGTATTCGGTCAACTCCTGTTTCAAATCCCGATACTCTTGACGCAAAATTTGAATTTCCCGTTCGGAGATGGCGATTTGTTCTTTGACGACCCAGAGTTGGTGTAGGATCTCTCGATGCTGTTCTCGGTGTTTCTGAGACACCAGTTCCCAGTGGTGTTCGTCGAGGGGGCGATCGCACAGGGGACAGGTGGCGTCGGGAACCTGCAACATCTCGATTTTGCGATCCATTTCCGAGAGTTGGGCGTCGTAATCTCGCTGGTGGGCGTGTAGGCGTTCGAGGAAGCTGCGCCGTTCCCGTCCTTTTTCTTCGACTCGCTGTTGGTAGACGCGCTTTTTTTCTAACTCTTCGATGCGATCGCTCACTTCTGCGAGCGCCCGATCTAACTCCGGTCGCTGACCTTGGCGGTGTTGCAACCGCTCTTGTTGGCGTTGCAGTTGTTCGAGGCGGGCTTCGAGTTGGGCTTTAGCGCGATCGCACTCTGCTTGAAGTCGAATCTGACGCTGCATTAACGGGGCGGCTTCGGCGTGTTTGCGTTCGAGTTCGGAAAGTTTCGCTTTCGCCTGGTTCAGTTCTCGCACCCCGGCTTCGACTTCGGCTTCGCGACTCAGGGTTTGTCGTACGTCCCGCTCGGTTTGGGCTAAACCTTCTAACCGTGCTTGAAGCTGCTGTTGTTGCTGTTGCAGTTCGGCCACGGCGCGATCGAGACGTTGTCGCACGTCCGCCTGTCGTTGGCTGGCGTCTTGGTGTTGGGCGAATTTGTCGGTGTAGGCGTCGTCTTGCGCCCGTAAGTCTTGATATTTCGCGTATCCAGCTCGAATCGCCTCCGATCGCTCGAGCAGTTGCGACAGTTCGGCTTCGCGGCGTTGCAGGCGATCGCGATCGCTCTGCTGGCGTTGGACTTCCCGGCTCGAGCTGTCGTATTGCTGGCGATACCAACTGACTTGTTGTTCGAGGGTTTGGCGTTGGGTTTGTTGCTGTTGTCGGTCTTGCAACGCTCGCCCCGTTTCCTCTTGCTGCTGTTGCAGTCGCGCGATTTCGGCTTCGGTGGTACTGAGATCTCGGCTAATGGCTTCTTCGGCGTGAAGTTGCACTTCTAAACTGGCCAGACTTTGCTCGAGAACCGACCGTTGACCTTTGGCTTGTTTGGAAATATCCTTGGCTTTTTCGGCGAGTTTGTCGTAGCGATCGAGTTTGAGTAAGTTTGCTAAAACTTGCTTTCGTTCTTTGGGCGGTTTGACCATAAACTCGTCGGCGTGTCCCTGGCGCAAGTACGCCGAACAGATAAAGGTCTCGTAATCGAGTTTGATGGTCTCGAGAATTTTTTGCTGGGTCGCTCGGATTCCTTTAGCGGTAATGGCACGAAATCCCTGGGGCGTTTCGAGTTGAAACTCTAACGCGCTCGACTGTCCGCGACGCCGACGACGCACGACGCGAAACACTTGTTCTTGACATTGAAAGGTAAAAGAAACCCGGACTTCTTTTTCTCCGACGCGAATGGTATCGTCTTCGCTGGCGGCGCGACTTTTGCCCCACACCGACCAGGCGATCGCTTCGAGAAGGGACGATTTCCCCGCTCCGTTTTCGCCACAAATACAAGCGGTGTGCAGTCCGCGAAAATCTAAGGTCGCGTCGCAATAGCTAAAGAAATTTTGTAGCGTCAGTTCGATCGGTATCATGCAAAGCTGTCAGATGTCCGCTAAGAAAAGCCGAAAGTGAGTTCGATCGTTTGAGTGGGTTTTCGATATTTTAACTCGCGATCGCAAGAAAAACAGAACTTTAAAAAAAGTGTGGGTCAATTTGAAACCGGCGATCGTCGGTTTCCTGAGTGTCAGATTTCCCAACGACAAGATTCAGTTTGCGCGAGGCGGAGGACTTCACCAAAAAACCCTCCGGCCGTACAATACACTCGGACAGTGGGGTATTCGATCGCGCGAGACTGGAGAGAGAGCGCGGCGATCGAGTCCACCACGATCTCTTGCCTTCGAGTCGTCTGAAAATGAACACGACGTCTATTCGATTTTTACAACATCAAGCCGCGTCGCTGCTGCTGTACCGTTCGGTGTTAACCGACAACATCGGAACGGCATTTCTCGCCTTACTCGACGCCCTCTATCACTACGACAAACCCGCCGCCTGTCTGTCAGCTTACGGAGTTTGGTTCCGAGCGTTGGTGTCAGCGGGGAAAAGCTGGCAAGACTATTTAATCGATCGCGTTCTCTTCGACGACAATCCGTTTTCGCAACAGGTACAACGTCGATCGCTCGACGATCTCTCTCCAACCCTCGTGGCGGCCGCAAAACAGGATTTGCAAGCCCTGCAACGTCTCTACGAGTGCGGCGGCGATGCCCTCAGTCATTGGGTGCGCTTGGTGGCGAAAGCGGAAAAAACGCCCGTCGCGATTCCCGATACCGTGTCGTCCCATCGAGTCCCCCTCCACGAGTTCGACGTCTGGTCTGAGGCGCTCCCCCAATTGGCAGAGTACCACCGCCGCCACGGATGCGGCTCGTTCGCGCGGTATCGGGCGTTGCGCTGGACGAACGGCGCGTTACGAGGGATCGCCCACCCCGACCCGGTGCGCCTGTCGGATCTGGCAGGATACGAGCGCCAGAAGGCGGCGTTGGTGGACAACGTGAAAACACTGCTGGCGGGGTATCCGACGCTACACGTGTTGTTGTACGGCTGTCGGGGGTCGGGGAAGTCTTCGCTGGTGAAGGGAGTCGCCAACGAGTTCGGCGATCGCAATTTGCGACTCGTGGAAGTGGCGAAGTCTCAGTTACCGGATCTTCCCACGATCGTCGAACGCCTGCGCGACGTTCCCCAGAAGTTTATTTTGTTTGTGGACGATTTGTCGTTTGAGGAGGACGACGAAGCGTTTAAGGCGTTGAAAGTGGTTTTAGAAGGGAGCGTGACGGCCAGAGCGTCGAACGCCGTCGTCTACGCCACCTCGAACCGACGCCATTTGGTGCGGGAGTTTTTTGAAGACCGCCCCCGACCGAGAGATGCCGGAGAGGTTCACGCTTGGGATACGATGCAAGAAAAACTGTCGTTTAGCGATCGCTTCGGACTCCATTTAACGTTTGAAAGTGCCAACCAAGATCGCTATCTCGAAATCGTTCGTCACCTCACCGGACGAGAAAAACTCGATATTTCTCTAGAGGAACTCGACGCTCGGGCTTTGCGATGGGCGACTCAACACAACGGGCGATCGGGACGCACCGCCAGACAGTTCGTCGATTTCCTCAAAGCCGAGTTAGCCGCGTCTCCACCGGATTTTTGGGCGTAACGGGGATCGCCGCCAACAGCCCTTCTTCACGGGAACAACCTAACGAACACCGCAAACGATCCACTGACTTCAGATCTCGTTTAACATTTTCTTAAGATACTGATTTGTAATGTAAAATTTTGCGGATTATAAGGAATCGACTAAGATAAGCTAAAATGGAACTTAATAAAAAATCATTTTTAAGTTAATTTTCTTTACATATGGAAGATTTAATTCACACTTCGGGGATCGAGCAACGCTTGTCAAAACGACAGCGCAGTCAGCCGAACTCCCCGTCACTTCGAGTATCTCAGCCTCCTCCTATCTCCCGAATCGACCTCGGAAAGTTTTTCGAGCTGTCGCGGGACATGATGTGTGCGATCGGTTCGGACAGCCACTTCAAGCATTTAACCGCCGCCTGGACGACGGCGTTGGGCTACACGCGCCAGGAACTCCAATCTCGGCCGTGGCTCGAATGGGTTCACCCGGACGATATCCCCCAAACCCTCGAAAAAATTAACGAGCTGATCGTCCTCAAAACCGATAAAGTTTCCTTTAAAAATCGCTATCGGTGTCGCAACGGCCGCTATAAATGGTTCTCTTGGGAAGCGACCTTTGACGAAGTCGGCTGTGTTGTTTACGCCAACGTCGGCGATCTCGGCGAACGTCCCGGCTGTAGCGTCGGCGCTCACCACGGCATCACCACGCAGTTCAATACTCTCGAAGAACACTTTCGCCTGCTCGTCGATGGCGTGAAAGACTACGCCATTTATATGCTCGACAAACAGGGGCGCGTCATTAGTTGGAACGCAGGAGCCGAGCGCATCAACGGTTGGCGAGCCGAAGAAATTATCGGCGAAAGTCTCGAGATCTTTTTCCCCGAAAGCAGTCGCGATCGCCACGATCCCAATAAAATTCTCGCCTGGGCTGCCACAGCGGGACGGTTCGAGTTTGAAAACTGGCGCTTGCGTAAAGACGGCTCGCAGTTCTGGGCTCACGTGGCTGTTTCGGCGTTGCGGGACGAAGACGGCCAGCTTCTCGGTTACGCCACCATCACCCGCGACGTCACCACGAAAAAAGAACAAGAGGAAGCTCTACAACAGGCATACGATAATTTAGAACAGCGCATCGAAGACCGCATGGCAGAACTGAGCGAAGCCAACGCTCGACTCCGCGAGGAAATCTACATCCGTCGCGGTACGGAAGAAGCCCTGCGCCAGTCGAGAGAACGCCTGCAACAACAAGCCAGCGAACTGGCGAAGACCCTGCGAGAGCTACAAACGACCCAAGCCCAACTCATCCAAACGGAAAAAATGTCGGGATTGGGACAGTTAGTCGCGGGTGTCGCTCACGAAATTAACAATCCCGTCGGTTTCATCCACGGCAACCTCGAACATCTTCGGCTGTACGCCAACGATTTGGTTCGACTGTTGGGGCTGTACCAGCAACATTATCCCAATCCCAATCTCGAAATCTTGCAGGCGATCGACGAAATCGATCTCGACTTCATCGTCTCCGATATGCCGAAGTTGCTAGCGTCGATGAATTCGGGAACTCAACGGATTCAGAAAATCGTACAGTCGCTGCGACAGTTTTCGAGACTCGACGAGGCTCAGTACAAAGAAGTCGATCTCCACGACGGTCTCGAGAGTGCGCTGCTGTTACTGCAACATCGCTTGAAAGCCAGCGGTAACGCGAAAACGGTATGTTTGGAAAAAGATTACAGCCTGTTACCGTTGGTCGAATGTTACGCGGGGCAGTTGAATCAAGTGTTTGCCAACACCCTGGAAAATGCCATCGACGCCATGCGAGAGCGGGAACGACGACTCAACGACCCGGATTACGTGCCGAAGCTACGGGTGCAAACGCGGCATTTGGGCGATCGCGTGGCCGTCGAGATTTCCGATAACGGGATCGGGATGACGGAGAAGGTGCGATCGCGGGCGTTCGACCCCTTCTTCACCACGAAACCCGTCGGTCAGGGAACGGGACTGGGTCTCTCGACAACGTATCAAACCGTGGTGGAAAAACACGGCGGGACGCTATCGTTCGAGTCTCATTACGGTCGAGGCACGACGTTAACGTTAGAACTTCCGGTGTGCTTGCACGCCTCGAAGCGAAACGGCGACCTCGACGGCCGCCGTTGTGGGTAATCGATTCAGACGAACCGAGTCAAGCACGCGTTTATTTGTAAACGGGCATCGTACCGCCGCGAAGTCGATCGAAATAGTTGTTGAGGTCGGCAGCGACGTTATTCGAGAGGATGAATCCCCCCAGCATATTGGGAAACGCCATCGTCAGGAAGACCATATCGGTAAAGCCGATCAACGATTCTAAATTCACGACCGACCCGACAAATACACAGACAACGAAAATTACGCGATAGACTTGCATCTGCCGTTCTCCGAACAAATACGTCCAAGCCCGTTCGCCGTAGTAACTCCACGAAATCATGGTCGAAAAGGCAAATAGAAATACGGCGATCGACAAAATGACGGGGAACCACCCGATAACGCTGGCGAACGCTGCGGTCGTTAATTCGACGCCTGCGATCTCTGGGTCTTGGTAGACTCCTGTAATGACGACCACTAAGGCGGTGATGTTACAAACTACGACGGTATCGATAAACGGTTCGAGTAGGGCGACGATGCCCTCTCGGACGGGTTCGTGAGTGCGGGCGGCCGCGTGTGCGATCGCTGCCGACCCCATTCCGGCCTCGTTGGAAAACACCGCCCGGCGCACCCCTTGCACGAAGACGCCGATAAAGCCCCCTTCGGCCGCTCTCGGTGTAAACGCACCGCTGAAAATCGTGGCGATCGCCTGTGGAACTTCCCCGATATTCGTCAGTAGAATCCACAGGGCAGCGAGAACGTAAATCACGCACATCGACGGGACGAGAGCCGAGGCTACCGACCCGATGCGTTTGATACCCCCGATAATGACCAAGCCGATGAGAAACGCCAAAATTAAGCCGTAAACCCAGTTCGGGACGGGAACGAGGGTCGAAACGGCGGCGAAGGATTGGTTGGCTTGGAACATATTTCCCCCACCCAAGGAACCGCCGATGCAGAGAATCGAGAACAGAACCGCCAGGACTTTACCCAAAGGGGCGAGTCCTTTTTCTGCCAGTCCCTGCGAGAGGTAGTACATCGGACCGCCGGAAACGTGACCGTTGGCGTTCACGACGCGGTATTTTTGCGCCAAGGTACATTCGACAAATTTACTGGTCATGCCGAACAGTCCGGCTAGGGTCATCCAGAAGACCGCACCCGGGCCGCCAACCTGAACGGCAATGGCAACCCCGGCAATGTTGCCGAGTCCGACGGTGGCAGAGAGGGCGGCAGAAAGGGCTTGAAAGTGCGTGAGTTCCCCCTCTTCGCTCGGGTCGTCGTAGTGACCGGCGACGACGTACCAGGCGTGTTTGAAGGCGCGGAGGTTGACGAAATTCATGCGGACGGTGAAGAAGAGCGCCCCCGCGACCAACCACAGAACGATGAGGGGAATTCCGCCGATGCTGAAAAAGAGAACTGGTGCCATCCAGTCATCGACGATAATGCGGAAGATGGCATCGAGGCGATCGAGAAATCCATCTTCAGTTGCCGCAGCTTCAGCTTGGGCGAGAGCAGCCGTGGGAACGGCCAGCAGTAGGAGAAATAAGAGCCAACGATGTTTCATAGGATAAGTTAAAAGTCGCGATGGAGGAAAAACGAGCGATCTCGATACGATCGAGATCCGATCGCCCGCCAAGCGAAACAGAGTGCTTTGTGAAGTCCTCGCGTTCGGATCGATATCTCGTGACAGACTTTAAAGATTTCTTCGATTTTGCCCGAAGGTCGGCAATTTGGAAAGTTCGCTGCCTATCGTTGGCTCTCTCGGCGTTAGCTCAAAGCTTTCGGACAAGTCCAATTTTCGGGAATGCCCGAAGGCCATCCTCGCTTCATGGCCTCTAAGCAAACGCCATGAATCGTTAGCTGGCAATCGAGTAAATGAAAGCCTTCTTTGTTAGTGGTTTTGATGCCGATTTTGAGAACGGAGTCGCTCCTGAATTCGATGGTCTTGTTACATTTGACACAGACTAAATGGTGGTGGTGGTAAGGCTGGGGCTGATTGAGTTCGTAATGTTTGTGTCCTTCGGCTAGCTCGAGTTCCCGCAACAACCCTAGATGGGCCATTAATTTGAGGGATCGATAAATCGTGGAGAGACTGATTTTTTTCTTCGTCTCTTTTTCTTGCAGGCATTGATAGAGGTCTTCAGCGCTGAGATGTTCGCCTTTCGGGAGATCTTGAAAAACTCTCAGAATTGTTTCTCGCTGTGGTGTCAGACGCAAGCCTAGTTGATTTAATTCTGTTTTGAAGGCTTCGCTATTGTAGCTATACATCGTGTATATTTTTTTAAAAAATAGTCCCTAAAGTTTATGGTAATCGTCAGAATTACCGAGTGTCAACAAGGTTTTTTATTGAGAAAAAATGGCTATAAGCTATTTGGTAAGATCGTCCCGTTTCGAGAAATGGTCTGTTTTGAACCGGCGTTCTCGTCGCGTTCGATGCGTTTCTATCGACCGATCGATGGGAAAACTGACACGAAATCGGTCGAGCGATATATTTTTATCGAGTGATTTTTGAGAAGATTTTTGAGAAGATTTATCACAAGGCGATCGCGTTAAAGGTCGCGGCGATCGCTACCAAAAATATCCACGTTTCACGATCGTCTGCTGTTTGGTCGGGTTGTATTTCAGTAAATATTCCCGAGCGATCGCGCCGCAGTCACGCAACTGTCGCACCTCCGCCTCGCGAATTTCCGTATCCGTCGACAGTAAAATCACCTGCTGGCTGGCTGAGGGAAAATAGCGTTCGATGAGATTTTGGCGGTGCGACGAATCTAACCGTCCCAACGGCGTATCGATCGCCACCGGAAGCTGGCGTTCGGACACCCGCGCCAACCCCCACAAAAAGGCAATGGCTAGCAGTTGCTTTTCTCCGGCGGACAAGCGGTGTTTGGGAACCAGTTGTCCAGAGCGATCGAACAGCGACAACATGAAATCCGCCGCGTCTACCACCACCCGATGCACCAAATCCGACTTGTGCAGCAGATAGCGAAAACACTCCGTTATCTCAATTTCTAACTTGTTAAGCTTGCGTAGCGTCAACTGGTGGCGGAACTGCGTCAACGTTCCCTGAACTCGCTTCGACATCTGAATAATGCGATCGGCGTTGTGGCGATCGATATGTTCTTCCCCGTAACTTTCCAGTTCTCGGCGAGTTTTCAGCAGTTTTTCCTCACACTGCTGGCGTTGGCGTCGCGTCACTTCCACCGCCACCTCCAACCGCTGGCGTTCTTCCTTCGCCAAGTTCATATTATCGAATAGGCGATCGTACTGCTCTGGCGGCGCAGCCACAGCGATTTGTTGTTCCGTGCGATCGACCGTTTCCTGTAACTGGCGCAACTGTTCCCGCATCTCCTCCACTTGACGCTGGCGATCGCCAAGACTGTCGAGAATCGCCGCCAGTCGTTCGAGTTGGCGATCGTCGAGATCTAACCACAGTTCCACAGTCTCATCGAGTTCGGGCGTTTCCTGTTCCAAAAACGCCTGAATTTTCGACTGTTTCGCTTTCGGAAGCCCCAACAGTTCCAACTGTTCGAGTAACCGCGCGTCCCGTTGTTTCAGAGTCGATCGCACCAAGCGATCGATGTTAAACTGTCGTTCCGTCTCTCCCTGACGCTGCGCCGCCTCCAACAGCGGACGTACCATCACCAACGGGAGCGTTCCCGAAACTAACTCTCGCAGGCGATCGCGCTGCTGTTCGACTTTCTCTTGTTCTCCCTTCAATTGCGCGTCGAGGCGACTGCGTTCTCCCGCAATTTTCCCCCCTTCCGCGCGAAAGGTTTCCGTGGCCTCCTGTTCCAAACGAACCGCGCGATCGAGTTCTTTCGTCTTCGCCTTCAGTTCCGCATCCAGTGCGTCGAACTCCTGCTGACAGTGTTCCAAACGTTGCTCGATTTCCTCCAACGCCGCACGTTCGGCTGCATCGGCGAGATCCTTTCGTTTGCGGTTGACCAAAATTTCCAAATCCACCGCCAAGCGTTCGGCCAGTTCCAACCCCAACAGAGATTTAATCGCACTCGTCACCAACGGCGGCGGCGCGTCCAATTCCGCCAGTTCCTTGACCTGTTCGCCGTCGAAGAGAAACAGGTTCGAGATGCCCAACGGCAGCAAATTTTCAATATACTCGTCCCAAGTTTCGGCTAACGCCGGATCGGGCCACTCGCGATCGATAATGCCTAAAGTATCTTTCCCGTCCTTGGGATTCGCCGTCCACGATCGCACGATACGATATTTGACCGGGCGATCGTCGATAATATGCTCGAAGAGGAGTTCGAGACGCGTCGTTTCCCCGGCTGGCGTGCGGCGGTTGACGCACTGAGTTAGAAAATCGGCATAGTTGAGACTTCCCCGCGTCGAACATTGAGCGCGATGACCGTAAAGTGCCAAGCGAATCGCGTCCATCAGGGTCGTTTTACCCCCGCCATTCATTCCTCCGAACAAAACGATAGGCGCCAGTTCGCCATCGTCTTTCGGACTCAGATCGATGGTCTGGCGTCCGATATAAGGTCCGAAGTTTTGCAGAACGAGTTCGAGAAATTTCACAGGTCGAGGGCAAGGCGCAAAAGAGCCAGGAACGGAACGTCCCTGGCAAAAGAGGGGGGTTAAGAGGGGTTGCTTCGATCGTACCGTATTTCAGCAACTTACGGGCGATCGATTCCTTGGAGTTGGGAAGAGGGAACGGGGAACGGGGAACAGGGAACAGTTGGGAAGAGGGAACGGGGAACAGTGGGGAGTTCTCCTATTTGGCTCGTCCCATCATCCCATCACCAATCCTACCAATTTCCTCGACCGCGACCCTGTCCGCGACCCTGTCCGTGACCGTGACCGCGACCGTGACCCGGACCGAAACCGTCTTCGCGACGCTGTTCCATCCAGTCCGCCATTTGTTGGCGTTGTTCTTCTGTCAGGACGTTGCGAATTTCCATCATCGAGTTAAAGTGCAATTCACCCATTTCTTGGTGTAACTGGCGCATCTGACTGTGTTGTTGGCGAATTTCGCTTTCGGAGGCGTTGCCAGCCATTAGATCGTGCATTTGTTGGCGTTGTGCCTGAATTTCGTCCCGTTGGGTGTCGAATTGCGGTTGGTAGCGATCGCGGATCGCTTGAATTTCCTCGAGTTGTTCTGAGGTTAAATCTAACTGGTCGAGCCAGCGCATCTGTCCGCCGCCAGGGCCGCGACCGGGGCCTCGCTGTGACATTTCAAAGGGGACATCGAGGGTTTGCGCGAAGGCATTGTCAGGAGCGATCGCCAACAAAGCCATCAAACTCAAGAGAAATAGCGATAGGGATTTCATCGAACTTGGATCGTGAGCGTGGTTGCGGCCGTGACGGTGGCGACGACGGCAAAAGTGAGACGGATGAGACATGATGAAAACCTCCTAAATGGTTTCTAAGCTACAAAATTGGTTAAGGGTTCGAGTTCCAGAGTTCGGCATCCCAAACATCTTCTTCGCAGCGTTCGACAGAGCAGTACCAAGTTTGTTCGACGAAGGCTTCGAGTTGAGCCAGTTCTTCGTCGCTGGGCGAGTTCGAGGTGACACTGCGACTCCCGACCCAAGCGATCGCGATCGAAGCGGCGACAGCCACCGATGCGATCGAGCGGCGACGCCAACGCCGAGACGGACGTGGGGGAAGCGACGCCACGATGCGATCTTCGAGGGTAGGATTTTCTGGCGGTGCGATCGCCCGGTGTTGTTTGAGAAATTCAACGAGTGTGCGGTCGCGGTCGGACATGGGTTTCATAGCGTCACCCCCTGTTTTTCGAGATACTGTCGCACGGTCGCGCGAGCGTGGAACAGTCGAGATTTCACCGTTCCTACGGGAATCCCCAACACCTGAGCCACTTGCTTTTGAGGCAAGTCTTCGAGATCGTGCAGGACTAAGACGCTACGATGCTCGAAACTGAGTTCCTCGAGTCCCCGCTGTACTAAGTCGCGATAGTGCAAGTCCATTAAATCCGGGGCTGGCGAAGACGGCGGCTTGGGATCGAGTTTCGACTGGAGGTCGGCCGTTTTGGCAAACTCCCGCCGTTTGTCCGAGGCCACGTTCCACGCAATGCGATACAACCAAGTTTTGAAGTACTCGGGCGATCGCAATTTGGGCAGCCCTTTCCAGGCTCGGAGAAAGGTTTCTTGAACGAGATCGTCGAGGAACGACGAACCGCACAGTTGAAAGAGGGTCGATCGGACTTTGTGTTGGTGGCGTCGGTACAGAAGGCGGAAACTATCGGAGTGCCCGCGTCGGCACTGACGCACTAAATCGCCGTCTGAAAGGGGTTTCTCCGTCAGGGGAACGGGTTGCACCATCGCGTCGCGTTTTTACGGGTTAACTGGACTCTGATGCCGGTTTTGGGAACCGGGAATCGAGCGTTCTGAGTGTTTAGACACGGGGTCGCTGTAAAAGGTTCAATCGGTCGTCTCGAACCAGTAACGCTGAGACGCGATCGTGCGACCCCACTTTTCTAGCGGGACTTAAACGGTAAAAAAGGTAAAATAAAAGCAAAACCCTTGACTGACAAGGATTTAAGGTGGAGAGTGTCCCCATGAGAGAGACCACCCCAGCCGCTATGCCACCCTGCTTTGAGAAGTGGTGCAAGCGTTTCGACCCCGACTTCAAAACCCAAGCACAAAAAAAGGGGTTTAGACACTATTTGGGAGGATTACTCGGGGAAAGCCAGCGAAAAAACATAACTCAGATGGCAAACGACTCGGTGGGAGTGGTTTACAACCGCTTACATCATTTTATAACGGAATCCCCTTGGGAGGAGAAGCGTATTAACGAACGTCGTTTAAAGGTGGTGGACTCCTGCCATCAAACCCGAGTGGGTCGGGGATTTGCCTTGCTGCTCGATGATACAGGACATCGAAAAAGCGGCAACTTCACCGCAGGTGTGGGAAGACAGTACATCGGAGAAATCGGCAAGCTCGACAACGGAATCGTGGCGGTAACGACCCATCTCTATGATGGCAAAAAAAATTTGCCTCTGGATGTAGAAATCTATCAGCCAGCCAGTTCCTTACCCTCAGGCAAGAAAGATCCCTCTTTCAAAAAGAAACCCGAAATCGCCTTAGAATTAATTGACCGGAGTTTAAAGAGAGGGTATCGACCGGGAATCGTCCTCATGGATGCCGGCTATGGTAACAACACAAATTTTTTAAAGGGACTCGAATCTCGCCGACTGAAGTATCTAGGAGCCGTCGCCAAAAATCGGAAAATCTGGCTGAATCAATCGGGAGAAAATTGGCAAAAGATTCGCCTTGATGAATATGCCAAAAGCTTACCAGGAGAGGACTTTACGCCAGTTTCTCTAAATTTAAACAAGCCCAAAACCCTGTGGGTGGCGACGGGTACGGCAGAGCTGTCACGTCTACAAGGAGAAAGAACCTTTGCTATCGTCATGAATGCAAGTTCTTATGCGGACGCGACAGAAATTGATTATTTTATCACGAATGAAGACTCCGAAAAAGTGACTGCCGAATGGGTCGTGAACACTTACTCAGGGCGAAACTGGGTAGAAGTCTTCTATCGGGAAGCCAAAGGATGGTTGGGTTGGAGGGAATGCCAGGCGAGAGGTTTGAAGAGTTTACAGCGGCATTTAATTTTGGTATTTTGTGCCTACACTTTTATCCTTTGGCATAAGTTGACGGGCGGTTTACGAAGGAAGTGGGCGAACCAACCTTTGGAAACTTTTGTAGATGCTTTAGAGGCTTTTCGGACAGCCATGTCTTTTCGTTTTGTGGCATGGCTGAACGAGAATCGAGACCTGTTTGCCGCTCACAAAGCGCGTTTTGGCTTGGTTTGGGCTTGAAATTTGTTTAAGTACCGCTAGGAAACTCTGTTGTTTGAAGCTTTCTTGCGATCGAGCCACAGTTAACGTTCCAACCGCATCGTTCACTCAGAACAAGCGCCACCGAGGTCGTCAATGCGGTTTTCTAGGCGATCGAGGAAATCGCCCAACTCCACCCTCGAGTAATGCTGTCGGTAAATCGACGCCAACAGACAGAGAAGCTCTAAATTCGTCGAATTCTCTGCCACTCGCCGTTCTAAGACTTCGATCGCGTCGGCGATCGCCCCCGTCTCGCGATAAATTCTCGCCTGAAGCACCGCTCGCGCGTCGAGATCCCCTTGAGGAACGCGATCGAGCTGTTGTTGGATGACCTGAGATTCAGCTTCCGTCACCGCAGAAAACACCGTTTGTGCGGCCCCTTTCCCGTTGTTCGCATCCACCGACACCAAATACGTCTCGCCCGGTTGCAGCGGCGCACCGTCGTAAACCACCATCGGTTCGGAAACCTGAGTTTCCCAATCGACCCCCGCACCGGCCACGCGCACGCGGTACGTCGTCACGCCCTCGACGGCAAACCAGCGCAATACCGGGCGATCGCTATACACCCGAGAGGCGTGGGGCGACCAGATGTGCGGTACGTCAGTACTGCGAGGGGGGTTGCGCGTACAACCGCCGTGACATCGCGGCCGTTCTTCTCGCGACGGCTCCTGTTGCGCGATCGCCTCGTCCTGTCGCGGTTGCGCGAAATCGATACCGAAAACTAACAGCACCCCTAAGAGGGAGGCAATCCAAGACCTGCCTCGCGAAGTCGGATTTCGGCTTTTCGTTTCCATTGCTCTTCTTCGTAGTAGTAAATCCTAACATTTGAAAAACACGCCGACCACGACGCGATCGCTTCGTCGTCGCGATGTTGAACTTCCAGCGTCCGAGCCATCCAACAATCGGCGATTCCTTCATCGGGAAGAAGACGGACGGCCTCGGAAAAGTAATCGATCGCCGCCTCGTAACGGCCTAACTCATATTGAGCGCGACCTTGATTTTTCAAAATACTGTATTGATGGATGGCATTGTCGGGTTCGGCCATGCGCCGACATTGCTTGAGAAGTCGGGCGGCGCGTTCGGGTTGTCCCTCAGACAAATCGAGATAGGCCATATTGTTACAAGCGGCAGCGTTTCCCAACCACATCGCACGGCGATAGTAAGTCCGCGCGAGATCGATTTCCCGCATATCTTCAGCAATAAACCCCAAATTGTTCGAGGCAGCCCCTGAGTATGGATAGACCCGAAGAGACCATTCAAAATAGCGCCTTGCCGCGTGCCAGTCGCTGCCCAACGCCGCTTCTCCCAAACTGTTGAGCCAACCGGCCAACGGGGGGGCAACGATACAATACAGCGCGATCGCCACCGTCGAAAATCCCAACAGCGGCACGACTCCCCGAATCTTACGACCCGTCGGCGATGCAGATGACCGGTTCGAGGGAAGGGAACTCTGCGGCGAACTCAGGGGGAACGAGCGATCGCGTAAATCCGTCCAGCGAGGGGGAATCGCGTGTGGGTGCTGCACGATCGCGGGCAGCCAACTCGCACAAGGAAAGCGGTCTTCGAGAGCTTGCAAGCGTTCCCGTGCCGTCCGAACCGAGCGATACAACGATACCCCTTGCGAAAACGCCTCGAGGAAATATTTCAAAAACGCTTGCGCCACGCGATCGGGAACCAGTTCTCGCATAACGACCATTTGGGGAATGTGGCAGTCGTCCAAGCCGCGAGCCAAACCCAGACCGTCGCAGGAGTTAAAAATCGCCAGTTTCAAACCGCGATCGACTGCTTTTCGCAACCCGTACCAGAGATCTTCGAGGCTGAGGCTTTCCTCGGGATTGATGTAAATTTTGCCCGTTTCCCCTTCCGTTTCGCTGTGACCGGCGAAGAAAATAATATCCCAGGGTCGATCCCACAGGCGATCGTGAATGTCCTGACGGCGAGGTTCGACGAGAAACATGACCTCTGCCCCCTCGAGCCGTTCGAGAAACTCGCGATCGCACTCGAGATCGATCCCGTCTCCGTGACCCAAAATCGCCAAGATTTTCACCGAAGCAGACGTCGGCCAGCGATCGGCAGACCGATGGGGGGTCGCCACCGAAATCGGACTGAGAGAAACTTCTGCGTTAGGGTATCGACGCACGAAATCCCATAAATGCCAGGGAAGTTTGCGAATTTCGAGACAGTCGCTGCGAACGAGAATGCGAATTTCGTCGTCGAGGCTGAGCGCTTCGCGAAGTCGCAACTCCACCTCTCGAAACGATTCAGAACTCAGCCAGTTGTGGAATTGAGTTTCGACGAGTTTGGCCGAATTGCGGCAGGCGTTGAGGCGTTCGATCGCGCCGTTATAGGTAATGCGTTTCGGGCGAATGCGCGATCCCCGAGTTCCCTCGAACAAACGACTGTTCCACGGCGATCCCACGCGACGATAGGTATCGCTCCAGTGTTGTTGAAGGCGTTCGGCGAGCAGCGTACTCGGCGGTAAAAAACCGGTCGTTTCAGAGATGGGGCGTTGGTTGTCCGATCCCACTTCTAACGATACGTGAAAACCCGATCGCGCTAGATCGCCTGTCAGTTTGAGTACGACGAGTTGGCTCATGGAAGACAAAGACTGCTGAGTTCGATGTAGTAAATGCTCCCCTTTACGAACCCATCGATCTCAGGTGAATCAGATTAAAGACTAATCAGATAGAGAAGGTTTCTACTATCGTAAAATCTTCTAGCTCCACTCTAACCTTAAATATTTCGTCTGGCTCGATACTGAAATCTAATTGCAAGGTTTGCGTCCCGCGAGCGCAGGCTTGCATGACCGTCTCGTCTTTCTCGTCGAGAATTTCGACCTGTAAGTGATGGGGCAGTTGACGGCCGGGATCTTGGGGTGTGACGTGAACCCACACATCGATTTCGGTCGTACTTGTCGTCGAGAGGCCCACCAGGAGCAATACCGTTTCGTCCTTGCGGGACAGATCGATAGTTTTGACGCGTTCGACCCAACGCTCCTCGGTCGCTTTGCGAAACGCCAAACCCAAAGAGCGAGATGCTAAAACCGAGCCGATCGCCTCCCAATCGCCCTCGAAGCAGTTTTGCAACCAGCGGTCGAGGCGAACTACAGACGAGACGAGGGTTTCCAACGCGGGATCGCCGACGGGATCGAAACAGTCGAGAAAGTTGTCGAGAGAATGCCATGCTTCGAGGGGAACGATTTCCTCGGATACCGTTTCGCGGAAGCCGACGAGTTGAGCTTCGTCGTAAGTCGAACTGAAGCGTACTGCGATATAGCCGAGGCGATCGCTCCAAACTTCGGGAGCGACCGACACTGACGTTCCGTCTTCCGACACCGGACAACATTCGATCGCGCCCTGGCCGCTGACCGGAAGGTCGGCGCTCTGGCACAGCGGCCGTAACGGAGCGTTCCAAATTTGACTCTCGCCGAGATCTGCTTCGATCTCCATGCACTGACAGTAGGCATTAACCGCATACAGAGCCAAGACCTGTCGGTACGCATAGTTTGCTTTCTCCGGGTTGCTATATTGACGGCGTAGGCGATCGGCAACCTGTCGGTTTCGGGCTGTCAGAGGGACAGTAAATGTCAAATGGGCAGTCATGGATGCCATAGGAATTTCCCTTCCATTAATACTCTAAATTTCGGATGTAAGCTTTGATGTGCGAGGAAAAGCTTTTCAAACAGCGTTGATAAAAATCGCCTAAAGTGGACACTCTAATACCTAACTCTTCAGAAATTTCTTGCCATTGATAGCCATCGAGACGGCGCAAGGCAATATATTGAAACGTCGCTCTCGGATATTTACGAATATATTTTTGACCGAACAGTCCGTCGAGATCTTCTTCAATACATTGACGCACGCAATCGGAAAGCAGCGGCACGGATTCATAAGGGATTTCCTCGGGATCGCAGATAGACATCAAATCGCCGTTTGTCGATTTCGGAAAACCTTCTTCTGTCGTTTCGTATTTTGTCCGTGCTACCTCTCTAAAAAAACGTCGTTCGAGAAGGACGTTTACCCATGCCATCACCGTTCCTCGATCGCGATCGTATCGGTCGATGTTTTGACAGATGAATACAAAGAGATTTTGTAAAGCTTCAGCACGATAGTCTCGATATCGTCCCGGTGCGATTCCCGGTGCTTTAGGATAGGCTATGCGCCCCGATTTAAAAATTCCCTCGACAAGTCGAGTCAGGGCGACGCGCCTGGCTTTACTCCTCGGAGGGTTATCTTGTGCGGCGATCGCCCACTGTCGCAATTGCTCGTCGTCCATCTAAAATGCGGGAAGGGGACTCCCGTTATATCCGACAGGATTAGCGAGAGGGGAATTCCCGCCAACAAACGAACTGCCCGACAGGGCATCCTTATTTCGAGAATCTGTATTCATAGCCGTCTGATTTCTGAACAGTCGTCAGATATTTCGGATGAACGTCGAAAGGTTTAACCCCAGCGTTCAGTCGAAAGGAAGGGCGAAACCGAATAGCAATCCGTCCTGTGTAATTTCCGGCGAATTTTCCTTGAGGAATTGTCGCCTTGACTATATCGCCCGTTTGGAAACCTTGAAAGGATTTGGCTTTCGGAGCGTGAGTTCTCGGAAAACCGTATTTATCGGAACGACATCGTTGTCGAACCCCGTGACCTTTGGCTGCAACGAGCAAAGGTTTCTCGATCGCGACATCTAATCGATCGGGAGTCGATTTCCCGACGCAAGCCGCATCGAACCCGTGAGTTTTCGGCAAACCCAATCGAGTCCGATTAAACTTAGTCTGTCCGCCCGTTCCCACTTCAACGGGCAATCCAGTTTCTTTCAAAAGTTTTCGCAAACGGTTCACCCAGGTCATCGTAGTTTCGACCCGATGGTTGAGTCCTCGACTCCGCTCGGACTCAACGCTGAGCGAAGTCGAAGCGAGCGAAGTCGAAGCGAGCGGAGCCGAAGCGTTGAGAGACGGTGGAAGCCAACCCTTCGGACGAGTACGGTTAAGACAGCGAGGCTTTCGGTAACGAGTTTTTCGATGGCGTCGGGAGCGTCGTAAAGCGCGACGCTTCTCTAAGTCGTTCTTAATTTGCTGTCCGCGATGGCTGAGTTCGGACGCCCAAATGACTCGGTTTTCGGACAGGATAGCCAACCCAGTTGTTTGCGAGCCGGGATCGATTTTGAGTCCTCGACTCCGCTCGGACTCAACGCTGAGCGGAGCCGAAGCGTTGAGTTGAGTTTCCGGAACGACACAATCTTTGGCTTCAATCTCGTGCAAGATAATGGTAAATGGATAGGGACGAAACACCGAAGCACGACCGGATTTCAGGAGCCGCCGCGCCTTGGCTGGATGGCATGGTGCTAGGGGGTTTTTGTCTTTGTCTAGAACGAAAACGTGCATAATACACAACTCCCAAAAGGGGTAACGTTTGCCTCGCCAAGGTTACGTCTCGGTACTCTCTGAAAAGCACTGCCTTAACCCGTTTTAAGCTGTTTAACTTTTCAGTTCTAGAGCGACAAGCTGGCAACGTACTCGTCGGTAGGAACTTAAACTCTCGGACGTAACGTAGTCTTCGGAAGACTTAGGCTGGTCAACTTGTGGGCTTTTTCAAGCCCCCGTCATAGCTAACAGGCTTGACGGCGGGTTGTTGACGTTATCTATGATACCGAGCGAACTCGAGTCGGATGGAAGCAGGTCAGGGAAACTGGACGCGCGATCGCGATGCGAGCGTTTCGGGTTCGAGTAACGTTGCCGTTGCGTTGACGACGAGTTGGGCGCTTCCGGTGAAGAAGGCGCGATCGAGCGTCTCGGGGGTATCGCTGGGACGGTGATAGTTCGGATTGCGAAAGTTGGCGGTATCTGTCACCATCACCGCCGGGAGTCCCGCCAGCCAAAACGGAGCGTGGTCGCTTCGCAACAGGTCGGGAAACACTACGCCATCGAACGGAACCGTCAGCGTTTCGACGTCGGGTAAGTCTGTCCCTCGACGATCGGCCTCTCGGCGCTCGGAGAAGGCGGCGATCGATTCGGCTGCGGCGACGTTTCCCACCACGGCGAGAAACGTTCCCGTTTTGGGGAAGTCGCGCC
>NZ_KB235958.1:3435680-3438561 GCF_000332355.1 Baaleninema simplex PCC 7105 | reverse complement strand
ACCTGGAATAAATCAGGAATTTTCCGCGACCACCGAACCCGAACCCATCCCAACTGAGGCAACTTAATCCCTTTGTCAGACACACAGTTTTTGAGCATCTGGGGGAAGACAAAGCTTCGCATCCGGTTGTTTTTTTTGAATCGTGGAAGACCCGAACGCTTTAACCGCCACGACTCCCAGGAGGCTTCCAGTTTTCGGATGACTTGTTGAAGAACCTGAGCGTTGACAGTCTTCAATCGGGGGTATTCAGCTTTGGCCGCAGTTAGGGACTTGCACTGCCGCGCATAGCTGGGAAATGGTGCATCCGCAGGCAAGATGTATTCCTGCTGAATGGAACACGCATTCACGGGCGACTTTCGGGAATTTAGCCAATCCTTACGTTCCCGCAGGGCAAAATTCCAGACATTGCGGCACACATCCAAAATGTGTTCGATGTCTGAAACCTGCTCCGCCGTTGGCTCTAGCTTGAATTCCCACGTCATGTTTAGCATGAAATTATTATAGCCTATGAAATAAATATTTGTTTCCTAGGCTTAAGTGAACTACTCCCTCCCGTCGCTTCACCACCCCCCAAGCCCTCGGCTATGGGCGGAGCACTGCGACGGATCTTGGTAGGAAGCTTCCACATATCTCTCGCTGGAAAAACGCGATTTTTACGGCGATCGTACTAAATATTTACAAAAATTTATATTTTTTTAAAAAAGCCAGAAGGCTTTGGAGTAGGCGGTGTACGTTGGCAGTGAAACTCTTTCAGGCTAAGGGAACCTCGAAAAATTGATTCTAACGCAAAACTCAACGGCTGAAACCCCTGAAATATCGTTCTATATTCTCGATAGCAGAGCCTTTTTCTCATTAAGCTTGAATTAATCGAGGTGCCCGCAAGAGTTAAGAGTGTAGAGTTCGAGAGGAATTCCCACTCTACACTCTGCCCTCTGCACCCTTGACCGAATGTGGTGTACGTGGCGGTGAACCTACGGACAAACCGGTGCTTCGACGCTGCGACGGAATTCGACTGGGGCGGTGGTGCGATCGAGTAAGACAAGATGATAGGGCTGGGTGATGGCGGCGGTGGCGACTCCGCAACTGCGGCGTTCGGTGTAGTGGACGACGACCGTTCCGTTGACGAGACGCACGGTATCGATTTCGACGCTGTAAGCCCCACTGGCCCGATCGCCGAGGCCGACGGCGATAACGGTTTTGTCGTTTAAATCCACTTCGGGAAGGTCGGGGGTGGGGTCGATGTTGGCGTTGAGTTGTCGCCAGAAGCTACGCCAAGCCAAGTTATCGTTAACGACACGCTCGAAAGGTTGGTTAATGCCGCTATAACTCCCGCGATCGAGGGTTTCAAACGGGACGACCACGCCGGGATCGGTCGGTCGGGCGATATCGGGAGCGGTGACGCCGACAAAGCAAGTCGAGGCGTCTGAAACGATCGCGAAATCTGGAGCGAGGTAATGAATCACTTGAAATAACGGTTGTATGGCGGGGCGTTGGGGATTGCGAATCGCGAGAAACAGACCGTAACTAACGCCTTCGGCGGAAAAAACGCTGGTGACGTTGGTGGTGAGTTCTTCGTCGAGGTTGTCCCATTCAATGGACGTTACGGCGGGAAAGGCAAAATTGGGAGCTTCGGCGGGATCGATCGCGAGGAGGTCGAGAGGCGTCGGGGCGGAATTGCGGGCGCTCGTGACAAAAAGAGACCAATCTGACGCGCGGTCGAGGGGAACGGGTAACATTCTCCCCTGTTCGTCGAATTCTGCAACGCCTTGCAACCAGTAGGAGTAACGACTTCCCCAAGGAACGTGGGTTGGTGTGGCTGTCGCCGCGCAAACGACGGGTTCGGTGTCGGCGTAGGCGGGACAAACGGACAACGCGGTGGTGAGGGAAAGGGTAAGGGTTAGAAAGAGCGAGCGAGTCATCGTTGTTGGCATCGGCCACCTCTACAGTCGCGATCGGTTTGACTCCAATTCTAGAGGTTGATGTTCCGGTTCGAGGGCGATCGCGTTTCGGGGCGATCGCGCATCCGTCCGCAAAACTCTGTTTTTAATGACATATTGTCACTCGGGTTATTGTGTTTTTTGACGTTCGTTTCATTTCTATTTTTTGAGTTTGATAATGAAGATTGCGTAAAAAATGAATTGAGTGCAGATCTATAAGCTAAACTGAAAAAATGCCTTAAAGCACAAAAATCGTGCATCGATACTTATTTACATTTCTCGTGACCTCATCCATCGCACAATGTTAAAGTTCCTTGGGGTAAAGCCAGATCGCAAAACTCATCTCACAGAAGATCGAAGTTCTTTCGCTCGATGCGTGAACTACCACTCATCATCGCGAGGCGATTGATGAGTGGCTTCCAGCTTCACTGGGAATTGCCTCGGAAAGCGTCGAACGAATTCGACCTCCCTTTGGACTTACATTCCTTCCACTGGCAGAAGCCCCGGTTCCCGAGGCCCATATCCGCAAGCCTTCGTTTTTAAGATTAATTGCCGCATTGATGTCTCGGTCGTGAATCTGCCCGCAATGTGGACATTCAAACGATCGCACGTCGAGTCCCATCTTGGGTAACGGCAATAGAGTTTCAGAACAGAGGTGAGTGCTGGGGAAAAATCGATCCACTTCCAGATAGACCTTTCCTTCCGCCTCGGCCTTGTATTTGAGCAGGGTCGAAAACATTCCCCAGCCCACATCGCTTATTGCCTTAGCGAGGCTGTGATTCCTGACCATGTTCTTCACGGCTAGATTTTCCACCACAATCACTTGGTTCTCATTGACTATCTTGCGGGATAGCTTGTGGAGAAAATCCGCTCTGGAGTTAGCAATTTTATTGTGAACTCGCGCCACCAACCGTCTGGCTTTTTGACGGGAATTCGACCCCTTC
>NZ_KB235958.1:3410361-3435580 GCF_000332355.1 Baaleninema simplex PCC 7105 | reverse complement strand
TCATCTCACAGAAGATCGAAGTTCTTTCGCTCGATGCGTGAACTACCACTCATCATCGCGAGGCGATTGATGAGTGGCTTCCAGCTTCACTGGGAATTGCCTCGGAAAGCGTCGAACGAATTCGACCTCCCTTTGGACTTACATTCCTTCCACTGGCAGAAGCCCCGGTTCCCGAGGCCCATATCCGCAAGCCTTCGTTTTTAAGATTAATTGCCGCATTGATGTCTCGGTCGTGAATCTGCCCGCAATGTGGACATTCAAACGATCGCACGTCGAGTCCCATCTTGGGTAACGGCAATAGAGTTTCAGAACAGAGGTGAGTGCTGGGGAAAAATCGATCCACTTCCAGATAGACCTTTCCTTCCGCCTCGGCCTTGTATTTGAGCAGGGTCGAAAACATTCCCCAGCCCACATCGCTTATTGCCTTAGCGAGGCTGTGGTTCTTGACCATGTTCTTGACGGCTAGATTTTCCACCACAATCACTTGGTTCTCATTGACTATCTTGCGGGATAGCTTGTGGAGAAAATCCGCTCTGGAGTTAGCAATTTTATTGTGAACTCGCGCCACCAACCGTCTGGCTTTTTGACGGGAATTCGACCCCTTCTGCTTCCTCGACAGTTTTCGCTGTTTGCGTTTGAGGTTACGCTCGTGCTTCTTGAGGTGACGGGGATTGTTGTATTTTTCACCGTCAGAAGTCACGGCAAAGTGTTTCAACCCTAAGTCGATGCCAATGGCTTTGCCATCGGCATTGGGTTCGGGTTTTTCCGAACCGTCGTCGATAAGGATTGAAGCGTGATACCGTCCATCAGGATTGCGACTGATAGTTACAGTTTTGATTTGCCCTTCAAACCAACGATGAACGCGACAGTACACCTCTCCGATTTTGGGAAGATGCAACCGATCTCCTTCGAGTCTGACGTTTTGCGGGTATTGAAGGGATTGCCGTTTGTGCTTACTTTTAAATCGTGGGTAACGAGCGCGTCCCTCGAAGAAGTTTACAAACGCTCTCGAGAGGTTGAGTACCGAACTTTGCAGACATTGAGAATAAGTGTCTGAGAGCCACTCCAGTTCTCGCTTCCATTGCGGAAGCATCTTTTTGAGAGTTAATCCAGAGATGCCTTTCCCCGTTTGGCGGTAGGCTTCAGTCGTCAATTGCAGAGAACGATTCCACACGAAACGACAGCAGCCAAAGGCTTTCGCCAGGGCAACTTCCTGCTCCCCCGTGGGATAAATTCTCAGCTTGACAACTTTCATTAGGTGAAACAAGCTTTGCACTAAGAGCAGCATAACAGATCGAACGGCTTGCCCGCAACCTTACCGCCGCGATTCATCTACGCTTCAATCGGAGATTAGAAACGTAGGATTCTCGCGGTTCAGGCTAAAATTAGTCTGTTTGTACATTTTGGGGTTTAGCATCCTCGAATCCCTCAGCATCCTGCAAGTTTGGCACAGTTTTGAAACTCAAAAAACGAGTTTGATGACGCGCTATGTTGAAAAGCTACAACATTCTTACCAAATTACAACCGATACCTACAAACTCGTCTCGACTACAATTTATAACGAAGCGATCGATCGCCCGGAAGTTATCGAATTAGTTCGCGAGGCTAATACCGCAAGTATTGAGGAACGAGCGGAGCTGAGAGTGGCGTTATTTCAACAACTCGACATCACTTATCAAAAGCTCAAACAGCAACATCTCAGACAACTCCATTTTCACTTACCCGATGGAACGAGTTTTCTGAGAATGCACCGCCCCAACAAATTTGGCGATCCGCTATTTGACGTGCGCTATTCTGTTAAAATTGCCAACCAGCAAAAACGATTTGTTTCTGGATTTGAAGAGGGACGAATTTTTAATGGATTTCGCTATGTTTTTCCGTTGTTTTACGTCGATGATGCAGGAAGACGACAGCATATTGGAAGTGTAGAAACTAGCATCGGGTTTCAAGCGATTCGCAGTGAAATGTCAAAACTCTTTTCAGGCTGTTTTGAGTTTATGTTACGGGCTGACGTGGTGCGATCGAAAGTTTTTGAAAACGAGCTGGGAAACTATATTGAAAGCCCCCTCAATCCCGAGTTTGTCATTGAATCTGAAGCCGTTCGAGATAATTCTCAATTTCGATCTGCTATCTGTAACCGCATCGATCGCCTCGATCTCACGCTCCAACCGATCGTCGCAGAAAAACTCGATCTCGACTTACCGTTTGCTGTTCCCGTTCGCCTCAACTCAGAAGATTACGTGGTTACTTTCGTTCCCGTTAAAAACTTACAAGATAACGGGGTGGCTTATATTGTTTCTTATGAAGCAGACGACAATCTCTCGAACTATAGAAGTAATTTATTTTTCGTTCTGTTTGTTACAACGTGTTTTAACAGTATTTTAATTCTATTTATCGCTTACGTCAATCGCAGCCGCATCGTACTCGATCGCCAAAACAACCACCTTCAAACTGAAGTCAACGCGAGAGCGATCGCCGAACGACAAGCCCAGCAAAAATCAGCGGAACTTCAAGACGCCCTCGATCGCCTCAAAACCACACAACTCAAACTCATTCATACTGAAAAAATGACCTCGTTAAATCAATTAGTAGCTGGCGTCGCTCACGAAATTAACAATCCCATTGGATTTATTTACAGTAACGTTCAACACGCTCGGGAATACGCAGAAAGTCTCGATCGAGCGATCGCACTTTACCAACAGCATTATCCCGAGGCCGATTCCACCTTGCGATCGCAACTCGACGATCTCGATTTAGACTTCGTGCGCGATGATTTTTCCAAACTACTCGATTCGATGAAAGCGGGAGCGACGCGCGTAGACAGCATCGTGAAATCCCTACGAAACTTCTCGCGGCTCGACGAATCCGAACGAAAACTCGTCAACGTTCGCGACGGAATCGACAGCACTCTCGTTTTATTACAACATCGACTCAACGCCAACGAAACGCGGGACGAGATTCAAATTATCGAAACCTTCGATGACTTACCGATGCTCGAGTGTTACCCGAGTTTGCTCAATCAAGTATTTATGAGTATTTTATCCAACGCGATCGATGTCTTCGATCGCCACCCTCCCACAAACGAACGTCCGAGAATTAAAATTTCAGGAAAACTCCAACCCGGCGATCGCGTTCTCATCGAAATCGCCAACAACGGGCCGCCCATTCCCCCAAACATACACCAACGCATTTTCGAGCCGTTTTTTACCACGAAACCCGTCGGACAAGGAACCGGTTTAGGACTCAGCACCGCTTATTTTATCGTCGTCGAAACCCACAGCGGTCAGCTTTCCTGTCGTTCCGAACCCGGACGCGGAACAGTGTTCGCGATCGAACTCCCCTTTTACAGCGAGCAGTGAACAGCGAGCAGTGAGCAGTAAGGACAATTGACAGTTGACAGTTTCCTTCTCAGGCTTCACGATACCGTCACGTTCCGCACGAACGCCGCCGTTTCCTCGACAAACTTCACAGTCGATTCGTAAGGTAAAACATTGCGCCCCGGAATCACTTTTCCTTCGCCGTTGGGTAAATGTTCCACATAGTCGTTAACTCGTTTGTCCGCCGAATCCGTTTTTCCTTTACGGCTGATTCCCGACGCCGCGTCCCCAAACAACGCCAACACCGGTTGCTGCATCTGCGCGATCGCCTCACCGTAATCTTGACGCCAAAATCCCGCCAAAAACGCAAACACCGCATAGCGACTCGCCGGATTTTGCGCCCCCTCGTACAGCATTCCCAACCACTCGGCGTCTACATCCTCGTCTCTGGCGAAAAGCTGCTTCTTAGAAAACGACTCCAAAAAACCTTCCCGTCTGGCGTATCGATAAAACCCGTTTCCCAACGGCGTGTCGAAAAACAGATTCCAGCGGAGTTTCTGTTGTAGCGGTTTACCCGACTGCGTAATCAACCCCCACGCCGGAGGCCCCGACAACACCAAGCCTCGCACCCAGTCCGACGCCGACTCCACCAGACGAATCGCGACGGGAAACAACGCCCCCTGAACCACGACGATCGCGGGTTCGCCGACGACCGTTTCGATAAAATACTGTAACTGTTGCGCCCAATCCTTTGGATGGTAGGCGATACGGGGCATTTCGCTCTCTCCGCAACCGAGTAAATCGGGGTTGAAAATGGGGTTGCGGTTTCCCTGGCGATACCACTCGATGCAGAACCGCTTCCAAAACAGTCGCGACAACCCGACACCGATCGGATGAATCGTTAAAATCGGCGTTCCAGAAATCTCGTTGGGGGTTTGGTGGACGCTGTAGGCGCAGCGATAGCCGTTCCAGGTGTAAAACTGGGTGTCTGGACGCGCGATCGCGTCGGGAATTGGGGGAACCGTTTGCATGGGTTTCAGAAAAGACGAAACTGACCCGATTCTAAACAATCCGTTTCGGGTGAATCAACGAATATCCCGCTCGTTTTAATTTCTCGTTGGAGACTTTGGCGTTGTAGGACGATCGCCCCGGTTGCGACGCATCCCACGTCACAGGGGGTAAGCTATGCGTGCGACAGACGTTCTCGACGAGTTCTCGCGTCGGCTGTACGTCGTCGTCTACCACGTTGTAAATCCCGTCGAGGCGGTGACGTTCGGCGAAGGCGATCGCCCCCACGATATCGTCTAAATGAACCCAGTTACTCGCCCTTAAACCGTCGCCGGGTTGTGTCGTTCCCGCCATGCGACTGTAAATTTTGGCGATTTCTCGTCCCGGCCCGTAAATTCCCCCCAATCGCAACACGCCGATCGATCGCGTATCAGTCGCCGCCTCGAGAAATACCCGTTCGGTTTCCGCTAACACCTCAGCGTTGGGATTTGCAGGCTTAACGGGAGTGGTTTCGTCTACCCAGTCGCCGCCGAAATCCCCGTACACGCTGCAACTGCTGGTATAGAGAACCTGCTTCAGCGTCGGAACCCCGTCGAGAACGGAAACCAGGGTTTTCGCCGTTTGTAAATAGGCGTCGTTGTAGGTTTGGCGGCGTTTGGTACTGACGCTGACGAGGAGGCTATCTTGTCCTTCTAGCAGTTGCGCCAGTTCTTCTCGGTTGTCGCCGCGTACCACCCTCGCGCGATCGCTCACCGTTTCCAGTTCTGGGATGCGATCGCGGCTTGTCGTCGTCGCCGTCACCGTCAACCCCTGCTGTTTCCAGTCTTCAGCGACGCGGAGTCCGACGTAGCCACAGCCTAAGATTGCAACGTTCGTCATTTTTCTCGATCGAGCTTTCGACTCGGAAATTTCAATCAAATAAGTCTAGCGGTAGATGGCCGTAAATGTCTCGAATGCCATCGTCGTAACTAGACTGACAGGAGACGAGAACTCCTCGCTCGCTTCCGGTGTAGCTGTTGATATAGCACAGTCCCGTGTAGGGATTGTATTTCACGTACACCGACCCCTCGATCGGGTTTAACGTCGGAGGGCGATCGTACTCTAAAGCCTCTGTGTAGTGGTGGAGAGCTGCGATCGCCGCCTCAGCAGTCTCGGCGCACACTCCAAAAATTTGATAGTCGCAGTGGGGACGTACCGCGAACAAGGCTCGACGCAACTTAGCGCGATCGATCTCGAAATTGGGACGGACACCCACTTGTTTGAGGAGGGTTTGCGCCTCGTCTACCGTCAGTTCTAAGGGGTCAGACATAGACAATGGAAACTTATGAAAGCCTGTGTTAATCTAATTATTGAAATATGTTAACACGCGAGCTGAGTCGAAATCGAGTCATGACAAACAAAATTCAAAAAACAGAAAAAGAGTGGAAAGAGCAGCTCACGCCAGAGCAATATAAAGTCACTCGACAAAAAGGAACCGAACGGGCGTTTACGGGTGAATATCATGACAATAAGCGCGATGGAATTTATACGTGCGTGTGTTGTGGAACGCCTTTGTTTTCTTCTGAGACGAAATTTGACTCGGGGACGGGCTGGCCGAGCTTTTACGCTCCCCTTGAAGAACAAAACGTTGAAGAGAAAGAAGATCGCAGCTTTTTTATGACGCGAACCGAAGTGGTTTGTTCGAATTGCGACGCTCATTTAGGTCACGTATTTAACGACGGACCTGCCCCGACAGGACTCCGCTACTGCATGAATTCCGCTGCCCTCGATTTCGAGGAAAAAGAATAGCGATCGCGAGGGTGCATCTCAAAAATGTAAATTTATCAGATTGGAGTCTCTGCACTGAATTGAGCTGTTGTTGGGTTTCACGATCGCTCCACCCCTGGACGGCAGAGTTGCCGAAGTCCAACCTACCTCAAACTCATATTTTTACATCCATTGAGATGCACCCGATCGCAAAAAAGGATTTCCTTTTTCGTATGGAAATCCTTCAAAAAAATAGAGTTATTTTAAATTATCCAAAAAGCAAATCAAAAATTACAAAAAAAACGATATTATCGAAAATTCTCCGTGTCCTCTGTGCCTCTGTGGTAAACCTTACCCAACTCCACAAAAAAACCCTTTTAAACAAGGGCTTTTCAAAAAATTAAATCGGCTAAATCTTAAAATTCAGCCTCTTTTTGCAAAAGTTCTTCAATTTTTAGGTTCAATTGCGATTCGCCACCAAATACCGTTCCGACTTTCCGATCGCTCAAATGCTCGTAAGCGATATTGTAAATTTCGTCGGGGAGCGCAACGTACCCGACAACCTTAACAAACTGGCGTCCGTGGGTTAAATAATATTCCACAAAATCGAGCAGTTCCGGCTTGCGATCGAGGGCGTCAGCGTTCACGTAAATAAACAGCGGACGAGCAAACGGTTGATAGGTTCCGTCGATCGTGGTGTCTCGCGACGGTAACACCCCGTTCACCGCTAGAGATTTCAACTGAGCGGTGTTTTCCTCATAGTACGAATATCCAAAATAGCCGAGGCCGTTTTCGTCGCGACTGACTCCTCGAACCAATAGCGTATCGTCTTCGCTGGCGGTGTAGTCCGTGCGACTGTTCCCCGCTTCTCCAGTGACTGCTTCGGTAAAGTAATCGAAGGTTCCCGAATCTTCACCGGGACCGTAGAGATTGAGGGGATTGTCAGGCCAGTCCGATCGCACCTGGTTCCAACTCGTTACTTGTCCCTCCGCATCCCGTTCCCACATCATTTTAAGTTCGGCGAGGGTGATGTCATCGACCCAGTCGTTATCGGGATGAACTACGACAGCGATCGCATCGTAAGCCACCGGAAGCTCGATATAGCGAATTCCGGCCGTTTTACAAGTTTCCATTTCCGATGAAGAAATGGGGCGCGAGGCGTTGTTGATGTCGGTTTCTCCCGCGCAGAACTTGCGGAACCCGCCCCCCGTCCCCGACACAGCTACGTCGATTTGAGGTTTGCGGTTGTCGAGAAGTTGGTACTCCTGAGCGACTTCGTTGGTAATCGGATAAACAGTACTCGAACCGTCAACGGCGATCGTCGTTCCCGTGGTACTTCCCGCGCGAACTGCACCGTTTGAAACCTCTTCGGGGGAACGTTGACATCCCGCCCCTAAAAAAAGGACGCTTAAAGATATCGCCCAAGCCGAACGTTGAAACTGTTTGTTTTGTTTGGTGGATAGCATTTTACCTCGATTCCGTGTTGTGTTTTTCAATCCTGTCAAAAACGAAAACGAACTTCAATTGCTTTGCAAATCAGTGTTCGATTGAAGTTTTAGAGACTAAAATATATCTAGATGCGCTCGAGTTTTTGGCGAAGCGATCGAGAGTTCGATGAAATTTCGGAGTGCGATCGCCGAGGAGGTCAACCAAACTGATAGCCTCGACCGGGAACTGTTGAAATATACTGAGGTCGCTTGGGATCGGGTTCGATTTTTTTGCGAAGTTGGCTGACATGAACGTCAACAGTTTTCGTACTTCGCTGTACGCTTCGCTTCCAAACGCGATCGAGCAATTCTTCCCGCGTCCACGTTCGGCCGGGAGACTTCATAAACAGCCCCAGCAAGCGAAACTCTTGCGGCGACAATTGAACTTCTCGATCGCGCAGCCAAACCCGATGTTCCCAAACATCGACCGTCAACTCCTCGAATTGCAATACCGAAAACTGCGACCAACAGCCTAAAAACCGACGCAACAAACTGCGACACAAAGCCGCGAGTTCGTGACAGTCGAACGGTTTGCTCAAGCAGACGTCCGCACCCCGTTCTAAACCGAGAACGCGATCGCCCTGGCGATCGGCCTCGTGTAGCACCAGCACCGGAACGAAAATTCCTTGCGTTCGCAACAGTTGGCAAAGTTCCAACCCGTTTCGCTGCGAGAGGTGCGACTCTAAAATGACTAAATGGAATGGAAACGCTCGGGGATACGGCATACTGCACTCGAGGAGGGTCGAGACCACGTTTCCGTCTTCATCTTCGATCGCCCGAAATCCTTCCTCAGACAAGATCCGAGCGATGTGCGATCGCGCTGAGGCGTCGCGAACGACCACCAGCACCTGAATGTCCCAATCCCCGACAGACCAAGCCGGTTCGAGTTTTCCCTCTCGAGCGCTCGGTCGAGGGGACAGCCAACCCAGTGTCGGGGCTAACGTATTGTCCATCGATCTCGACGGTTGTAGCAACCGAACCCTTAACCGAAGCGACCGCTCACATAATCCTGCGTTTCCTTCTCAGCGGGATTGTGGAAAATCGTCGTCGTTTCGTCGTATTCGACCAAATATCCGACTTTATTTCCAGTTTCAGTCGCTTCAGCGTTGTAAAATGCCGTGCAGTCCGACACCCGAGACGCTTGCTGCATATTGTGGGTCACGATGACGATGGTGTATTGCTGCTTGAGTTCGTGAATTAACTCTTCGACGCGCAACGTCGAAATCGGGTCGAGCGCCGAACAAGGTTCGTCCATCAGAATGACTTCCGGCGCGATCGCGATCGCACGGGCGATACACAACCGTTGTTGCTGACCCCCCGACAGCGCCAAACCGCTCTCTTGCAACTTGTCTTTCACCTCGTCCCAAATCGCCGCTTTCCGCAACGATTGCTCGACGAGTTCGTCCATGTCGCCGGTATACCCGTTGATCCGCGCTCCGAACGCAATATTTTCGTAAATTGACTTCGGAAACGGGTTCGGTTTTTGAAACACCATACCGATACGACGGCGCAGCTGTACCGGATCGACTGACGGCGCGTGCAAATCAGTTCCGTGAAAGGTGATTTTTCCCTCGACTCGAGCGCTCGGGATCAAATCGTTCATCCGGTTAAAGCACCGCAAAACCGTACTTTTACCGCATCCAGACGGTCCGATAAAGGCCACGACTCGGTTTTTTTGAATGTCAAGGGTGACATCCCGCACGGCTAAATTCGATCCGTAGAAAACCTTGAGATTTTCAGTTTGCAGTGCGAGTTCGGAAGAAGCGTTTGCCACGTTGTTAGAAGATTGAGAAACCATATCGATACTTAGGAGTATAACAAAGCCATTCCAGGCGATCGCCGAGGTGCGATCGCACTACCGCAGTCACGTTGGCGATCGTTTCTAGAAACGACGTTGGAACTTGTTGCGTAAGAAAATTGCACAGGCGTTCATCACCAGCAGCATCACCATCAGCACGATAATCCCCGAAGCAGCGATATCGTGGAATTCCGTTTGCGGCCGAGACACCCAGTTGTAAATTTGAATGGGCATCACCGTAAACGGACTTTGCAAGTTTTCCGGCAAAAACGAAATAAACGTCAGCGCCCCGATCGTAATCAGCGGCGCCGTTTCTCCGATCGCCCGCGACAACGCCAAAATCATCCCCGTCAAAATCCCCGGAATGGCAATGGGAAAGACCTGTTCTCGTACCACTTGCCAGCGAGTAGCTCCTAGAGCGAATCCAGCTTGGCGCAAACTATCGGGAACCGCCCGCAACGCCTCCCGCGTCGCGACGATAATTATCGGCAGAATTAACAACGACTCGGTTAACGCCCCCGAGAGCAAACTGCGTCCTCCCGTAATCGGTTCTAGCAGACGGACGAACACCATCAACCCCAACAACCCGTAAATGATCGAGGGAACCCCCGCCAAGTTGTTGATATTGATCTCAATTAGCTTGGCAAACCAAGTATCGGCGGCAAATTCTTCGAGGAAAATTCCCGCCCCGACGCCGAGCGGAAACGCCACCACGGCCACCGTCACCATCATCCAAATACTGCCGAAAATGGCCGATTTCATCCCGGCCTGTTCCGGCTTTCGGGACGGAAAGTTGCTTAAAAAGCCCCAATCTAACGTCGGTAAACCATCGATCGCCACATCGATCAGCAAAGAGGCCAAGACAATAATGGCAATTACCACCGCCGTCCAAACGGCGATCGCAAAAATTATGTCAATGGTGTATCGTTTGTCGAGATTGGCTGAGAAATTATCGGGATTGGGGCTGACGTTTTGTTCGAGAGTTTGCGGATCGCGTGTCGTCATTCGTATTTCTCCCGGAAGCGTCGAACGAACCAAAAGCTAAAGATATTCAGCACGAGCGTGATTAAAAACAGGGTCATTCCCACGGCGTAAATCGTCTTGTACGCCAACGATCCGGCGGGGGTATCCCCCAAACTCACCTGCACGATAAACGCCGTCATCGTCATGACGGGAACCGTGGGATTAAAGCCCAGACGCGGGTTTTGTCCGGCAGCCAGCGTCACGATCATCGTTTCCCCGATCGCTCGCGAAATCGCCAAAATCAACGACGACACGATCCCCGACAACGCAGCCGGTAAAACCACTGAAATAATGGTTTCCCGCTTCGTCGCGCCCAAGGCGTAAGCCCCATCGCGCAAGCTGCGAGGTACGGCGAAAATCGCGTCTTCGCTCAACGACGCCACCATCGGCGTAATCATAATTCCGAGAACGATTCCTGCACTGAGGGCGTTAAACCCTTGTACCGGGATAAAGTTTTGCAACAGCGGCGTCACGAACAACAGGGCAAAATACCCGTACACCACGGTCGGCACCCCTGCCAAAATCTCTAGGATGGGCTTGAGGATGCTGCGCGTGCGGAGCGTCGCGTATTCACTCAAACAAATGGCCGAGAGCAATCCCAGCGGTAACGCCACGAGAACGGCGATGCCCGAGGTCATGACTGTGGCACTAATCAACACGAAAATTCCAAATTGGGCGCTGCTGAATAACGGCGTCCATTTGGTATCGGTTAGGAAGTGTCTTAGAGAGTAGAGAAAGGTTTGAATGTCTCCCCAGAGTCCTTCGATGGGTCGTCCGACTTGTTCGGCCAGCTTTTCGCGAAAGAAGTCGTCAAGGAAAAATTCAAAGGTCTCGAAAATCAGAGTAAACACGATTCCGATCGTCGTGGCCACCGACACGAACGCAAACGCCCCGAACAGCACTTTAACCGACGTTTCGATACGGCGGTTCAGGACTCGGTTCGGCTTCCAGAGATCGGTATTGGTAGAAGGTAAATCGACCGTCATGGTAAAACTCGAACTGTAAAGCAATAGGAAATAGAGTGTAGGGGAAAAGATTCCCCTACAGAGAACGGCAAAAGGATAATTCCTGGCAGCTCTACAGCTTGTCGGACAGTTTCACGCCCAGAGAAGATCCCCCTTCAAACATCGTTCCGATCACTTGGTTGTCCAGGCGATCGCTAGCTTTCGTCAAGAGTTCGTCTTTCAGCGGCACGTAGCCCACTTCAGACACCAAGTCTTGATTCTCTTGGGCCAAGTGGTACTGAGCAAACGCAGCCACCGCCGGTTTGTTTTCTAAAGACTCCGTTTTCACGTAGAAGAAAATCGGACGAGCCAGGGGGTTGTAGCTACCGTCGGCGATTACTTCTTCGCTGGGAACGACACATTCGCCGTTAGCGTTCTCGATGGGAACGATTTTGAGGGAATCTTTGTTTTCTTCGTAGTAGGCGAACCCAAAGAAGCCCAAACCGCCGTCGTCGGTCGAAACCCCTTGAACGATGACGTTGTCGTCTTCGCTGGCGGTATAGTCGCCTCGGCTTTCACCTTCTTCGCCCACGGTGGCATCGGTGAAGTAATCGTAGGTTCCCGAATCGGTTCCCGGCCCGTACAGGCTCAAGGGTTTGTCGGGGAAGGTATCGCGGATTTGGTTCCAGTTGGTAATCGTCCCTTCCGCATCGGGTTCCCACATTGCGCCGAGTTCGTCGGGGGTCAAGCATTCAACCCAGTCGTTGTCGGGGTGAACCACGACGGAGATGCCGTCGAAGGCTACGGGAAGCTCGACGTACTCGATACCGGCTTCTTCGCACAGCTCCATTTCGGATTCTTTAATCGGACGAGAAGCGTTGGAGATGTCGGTTTCGCCCGCGCAGAATTTTTTGAAGCCGCCGCCAGAACCCGAAACCCCTACCGTGACGCGTACGTCCGGGTTTTCGTTCATGAATTCTTCGGCCATGGCCTCGGAGATGGGGAAGACGGTACTAGACCCATCGACGAGAACGTCGCCGCTGAGACCCGAGCCACCGTCGGCTGCGGCGGTATCGTCCGTCGTAGTTGTCGTGTCGGTTTCACCTCCACTACAGGCGGCGAGGGTCACAGCGAGAACCCCGACGAGTAGCGACAGAGATTTGGGTTTGAGGTTGAAATTGAAAGCCATAGGATTCTCTCTCGGTTTGAAGTGTGTCGGTCTCAATTTAGAAATATGAATGCTCGGAGCGAATGGATGCGAATCGCGCACCTGTGATGCGGGAACTCGGCACATAACCAATCTTCTATTTTTTGTCGATCGTAAAAGTTAAATGTAAGTTAAGCTTGGGTTAAGAAACAATAGAAAATTTACGGAAAGACTGCGATCGCCCACTCGATCGCCTTGGAGTTTGCTTCCCTCCTATTGAAATTATTGAAATTTTAGGGGAGTCAAGGTCTCGCGCGCCAACCGACCTAGGGAGCGATCGCGTCTGGGTCAATACGAGAAAACGAGAGAGATTCGGTAGTCTCTGTTTGGGTTTTGCTCGATCGCGGTATTTTGATAACAGTCAATCCTATCAAATTTATTTGTTGAATATTTTAAGGAATTATTAATTTTTTCGCGAGAACGATTCTAATTTTAAAGAAATCGAAGTGCGATCGTCGGTTCGCAACCGACCCAAAAAATGGGAATGTCTCAACGCTTCGACTCCGCTCAGCGGCTCGACTGAGCGGAGCCGAACGTCGTTGAGTCCGAGCGGAGTCGAGGACTCGAAAAATTTCGCAAAATTTGTAGGCGATCGCACGAACGATTGAAAATCTATAAAAAGTATGTATATCTTCTATAAAACGAACGAATAGAGCCGACAAAACAGCATCGTACCGTCGCTCGAAGCGCTTTCCAACAGTCCGATCGGGGGTCTTCGAGCAATCGTTTCCCCTCCTCAACGACGTTGAGACCCCGCCGACAAATAATCGCGAGCGCTTTGATGGCGAGGTCGCGTAAAAATCTCTAAAGTCGGGGCGTACTCGACCAAAGTTCCCACCCGACGCACCGACGGAACGGAGACGGCCTCGGGCGATCGCGCCCAAGGAAACCAACGGCGTCGAGGGCGATCGCGCTCCCTCTGCCAGCGATTTTCCACATTAAAAAACGCGATCCAATCCGTCACTCGCGCCGCCTGCTTCAAATTGTGAGTCACAATGACGATCGTGTAGCGCTCCTTCATCTGACAGAGCAAATCGTCGATCCGATTCGACGAAATCGGATCGAGCGAAGCACAGGGTTCGTCCATCAAAATCACCTCGGGATCGAGGGCGATCGCTCGAGCAATACACAACCGCTGCTGTTGTCCCCCGGAGAGTTCCCAAGCATTTTTCTTCAAATCCTGCTTGACCTCCTCCCACAGTCCCACCTGTCGCAAAGACGTTTCCACCCGCTCGTCGAGATTGCCGCGATAGCCGTTCGCCCGTAGAGGAACCGCAATGTTATCGTAAATCGACTTAGCAAACGGATTCGGTCGTTGAAACACCATACCGATCCGTCGTCGTACCTCCACCGGATGCAGCGAACCGAGATCGCGATCGCCGAGCCACACGCGCCCCGTCACCGTCGTTCCGTCAATTTCCTCGTTGAGTCGGTTCAAGCAGCGTAAAAACGTACTTTTCCCGCATCCCGACGGACCGATCGCCCCCGTCACCTGATGGCGGTACACCGTCAAATTCACATCGGTCAGAGCGGGAACCCCGCGATACAGTACCGAGAGATTTTCCACCCGCAACAGGGGATCGAGTCCGTCCGAAACAGATAAACGAGATGTTGGTCGTTCCATAGCATTCTTCCTTCGTTACCGATATCTCGAGCGTTCCCGCAACAGCGAGGCGATCGCATTGACCGTTAAAACCATGCCCCCCAACACCAAAATCGCAGCCGCCGCCACCTCCTGAAAATCCGCCTGCGGCCGCGACAGCCAATAAAAAATCTGAGTCGTCAGCGTCGTAAAACTCCCCTGCAATCCCTCCCAAGACCATCCTGGAACAAAGGACACGTACGCCACCGCCCCGATCGCGATTAACGGAACCGTTTCCCCGATCGCCCGCGACAGCGACAGTAAAATCCCCGTTAAAATCCCCGGAAACGCCGCCGGAAGCACCACGTAACGCAGGGCTTGCCAGCGAGTCATGCCCACCGCAAACGCCGCTTGACGTTGGGGTTTCGGCACCGATCGCAGTGCCGTGCGCGTCGCGATGGCCAGCAACGGTAACACGATAACCGCCAACACCAACGCCGCTGAAATCAAACTGCGCCCTCCCGTCACCGCTTGCCAAGACCGAGCGAACAGCGCCAACCCCAACAACCCGTATAAAATCGACGGTACGGCGGCCAAATTCGCCAGCACCGTTTCCAAGACGCGACTGAACGCATTTCGCGGCAAATACTCCTCCAAATAAATCGCCGCCCCCACTCCAATGGGAAACGCCAAGGCAGCCGTGAGAACCATCAACCACAGCGTCCCTGCCAACGCCGCGTAAATTCCCGAACTCTCCGCATTGCGCGAGGGAAAACTCGTCAAAAACGCCCAATCCAGACGAGACAGTCCCGTCCGCAGTCGCACGGCCAACAGTCCGAACACGACGAATCCGAGTAGCGAGGCCAGGCATCCCAACCCCGCAAACCAGCGATCGGCAAGACTGCGACGACCGAACGCTATCTCAAACCCTGCCGCATCCCGACTTTCGAGGGTTCTCGAGGAGTTCCCCGTCAGCCTGCGTCTTTCCCCGGACTCGAACGCCTTCGCCGCCTCCGTTCCCGCGATGCGATCGTCGGCGGTAGGAATTTCCCATCCTGCCATTTTCCGCCCGTAGTAACTCACGAGCCACTGCCCCAACGCGTTCATCGACAGCGTGACCAAAAACAGGACTAGCCCGACCGTAAAAATCGCGTGAAACAGCAGCGACTGCGTGGGAACGTCCCCGAGGCTGACCTGTAGCACGTAGGCCGTCATCGTTTCGATGGGAACCAACGGGTTTAAGGTGAGTTTGGGGACTTGTCCGGCGGCGATCGCCGCGATAGTCGTTTCGCTAAAGGCTCGAGATGCCGCCAGAGTCAGCGCAGCGACGATACCGGGAAAGGCCACCGGAAGCACGATTTTTCGCGCGGTTTCCCACTTCGTCAACCCCAGCGCATAACCGCCTTCTCGCAGGGGAGCGGGAACGCTGCGGATGGCCTCTTCGCTCATCGAGGAAATCGTCGGAACGATGAGAATCCCCGTCGCGATCCCCGCACTGAGGGCGTTAAACCCGCTCAAGTCATCGATCCAGCGATGGAGCGTCGGCGTGAGAAAAAACAGGGCAAAATAGCCGTAAACGATCGTGGGAACGGCCGCGAGACTTTCGAGGGTGGGTTTGACGATCTGGCGCACCGACGACGGTGCGTATTCGCTGAGGTAGACGGCCGCGAGAAGCCCCACGGGAACGGCGACGGTCATGGCGATCGCCGTCACGAGGAACGTTCCGCTGGCAATGACGACAATGCCAAATTTACGACTGGCAAATTGCGGCGTCCACTGGGTATCGGTCAAGAAGTTCCACAGAGACACCTCTTGAAAAAACAACACCGATTCGCGGATAAAGATCGCCACGGTCGCCACCAGAATGCCGACGGGAACGATCGCCGCCAGTGCGAGCAGCGTTTGCCAAAACCGTTCTCTCCAAACGGCGACTGTTAACGTTTGCGTTTCAAAGCGATCGGACGGTTCGTCCGGGGGCGAGATCGGCCAGTTCATTACTATAGAGGGATCGCCCTCGAACGGGGCGGGCAACATCGAAGGCAACTCAAATCGACCCACGCGATCGACTCGCTCGGACAGACTCGTTCGGTGTGGCAGAAAACGCCCGTCACCGAAGGCGGTAGAGTTATCCCGCTTTTTCTACGATCCCAAAAAAAACTGCACCTGACGTTAAGCTCTGCTTAAGAGCCTGTTGCGATCGCACAGTCTTCAAACAAACTTTAATCGCGTTCGCAAAATTTCCGCTGTCGGTCGGACTCTGGAAACTGCCAGGAATAAGCAAAATGACTGATGGCGTCGATCTCGGGCGTCGCTTGTCGGATCGCGTACATTTGCGCTTCTAACGAGGGACGGTTCTGCATCGGTTCCCCCCAAACTCCCGCCAACGCCGGAACGACGGTCGTGTCTTCAGAGGCGAACGCCTCGACGCGCTGTAACTGTTCGACAATACAACTGGCGTCGCCGCAAACGCCGTAGAGCATAGGATGCCATTCCATCGAGCTGGGAAAGCGATCCCACGGTTGCAGGCGAGAGTCGAACCCTTCTCCGACGGGTCGGTTGCCATCGGGGAAAAAGACCGCTCCGGCCGGTAAATCTTGAGTGCGGACGGGTTCGACCGCCAGATCGAGGAAATCGAGGATGCCCTGGACGGCGTGAGCGACGCTGAGATGCCACAGGCGCGTTTGCACCGAGCCGCGTTGCGATCGCACTTCTTGCCAGCGGGGTTCGCCTTCGTTGGGAAAGCGAGCGTTCGCCGCGGCCAGGTCGTCGTCCGTAACGTAGCCGCGATCGAGATAGCGTTCGAGGAGTACCCGAGCTTTGTCGTTGAGGGCCCGTTGCATGAGTGCCGATCGCGAGGCTTCGCCGTAAATCCACAAATCCCGAACTTTCGTCGCTACCGATTCCGAACCGGGCAAGCGAGGATAGCGCACGTAATCGAACAGAACGCCGTCTGGCTGGCGCTGCAAGACCGAGTAAACCAACCATTGGTAATCCCGTCGCGCTTGTGGGCTGTAGGGGTCGATAAAGGCTTGCGAGGCGTAGCTGTGCAGCAAGCTGTTGTTGTTGGAGTCGTCGGCCCGTCGGTGGTTGAGGGTGGTGACGTTATCGCCATTTCGGGCTAGGGCATCGGTGCGATCGCTCAACTGTCCGTAAGCGTAGCCGAAATTCATAGTAAACAGCCACGCATAGACTTTGAGTCCCCGTTCTCGTCCTTTGGCGATGGCCTCGGACAGTAAATCTACGTTCTCGAACTCCGACGATCGCATCACCGACTGCCAGGGGGTGGGGTTGTCGTCGGTCGGAAGTAGTACTTGACCGTCGTAGAAGACCTCGATGTATACCTCGTTGTAGCCGCGATTGACGATGCGATCGAACACCTCTTCTAACTGTCCTGCTTCGGCGTCGCAGGGGTACAGTCGCAACCACAGGGCTTGTCGTTGCGGCCAGAACTGTTGGCGACACTGTTGTAGGGCGCTGCGGTGTCGCGCTACGAGGATTTGATATCGCGCTCGAGCGTCGTCGTCGCCGTTGAGGGCAGCTTGACGGAGCGTTTCCTTTTCGACGACAGCTTGAGGGGGCAAGCGACAGGGTTGCGCGGGATCGGCCTGGGCGAGAGCGGGGGAACTGCTCGCGATCGACGTGGTGGCGAGCGTCGCGACGAGGCTTTGAGACAAGCGGCGTCCGAGATCGGTAACGGTAGCGAGCAGCGAAAACATCTGAGACGACATAACCCAGCGAGACGACAAATACTTCTTCTATTTCCAGCGATCGCCGCGCGAATCCGCATCCCACACCTGTCTAGTTCCGTTATAGCCTGTTTTCACCTCAAGCAGCTCGAGACAGATTGCGCCGGGCGATCGAGACGCGATCGCCCGGCGTGTTGTAAAGATAAACTGCTATAGTGGCGCGATCGCGTGGCTTTCCTATAGGGAGGCCAGCGGTGAAAAGGGGGTTTTCCACTAGCATTCGGAGACGCGATCGCCTTAGAAATTTGTGGCTAAGCTCCCCGTTTGAGAGCCGCTTCGACTTGACGAAATTCTTGTTCTAACCGTTGTTTGAGTTTGGACGACAGCGGACGGTTTCCGTAAGATCGGTAATGTCCGGCCAGGGCGTCGAGCGCCGTTCGCATGGTTGTAAACGAGGGTAAACTCGAAACCGAAGGATCTCGGCGATAGAGAGAGAAGAAATCGTCGATATTTTGACGGGCTTCTGCTTGCGCTTCCATTTTTTCAGGCGTTCCTTCGGGCAGTTCGATAGCAGTTCTCAGGCTGTTGACGAGTGCCAGGGTATCCTCGCTATAGTTTCCCGAGAGGTTCGCACCGGGAGAACATCCCACCAACCCAACGACTACAACGAGCAAGAGAGCGAACAGACGCGATAACAATCGATTCATAAAGTTTTGTAGAAATAACGACACAGATGGGAAAGTATGTCGATCCTACCCTGAAAAGGAAAATCGCGATCCCTGCCCGAACGCCAAGCGTTTCTCGTTCCACCGGTCGATCGAAAGCGACTTCCGGCATAGTATGGTTTTGAAGATCCAGTTCGTATCCAGTCGAGATCGAGTGGTCGATCGCCCCGTCCGTCTGGGAATTTCAACGAGAAACCGTTCTAGAAAAACAACGATGCAAGAGACTGTTTTTAGCGTACTGTCCGTCACTGCCGTCGCCTTGTTAGTCGCCGTTACTGGCGGTATCGGCTATTTAACCTTTGCCGAATGGCGCGATCGACGGCGTCAAGAACGGGAAAAACGCGAACAACGCTAGAGATTTCGAGAGACTGTCGTTTTATGATATGATGGGCATTTGCAATAGTTACAGTCGATAAGCCGATTATGTCCCTCACCCAAGAACACAAACAAGAGATCTTGGCGAACTATCAACAGCACGAAACCGATACCGGATCGGCAGAAGTGCAAGTGGCCATGTTGACGGAACGCATCAACCGTCTGAGCCAACACCTACGCAGCAACAAAAAAGATTACTCGTCTCAAAGAGGTCTGATGAAAATGATCGGGCAGCGAAAAAGCCTGCTCGGATACATTCGCAAAAAAGACGAACAACACTATCGCAACTTGATCGGCCGTCTCGGCATTCGCGGTTAATCCCCCCCTTAAAATTTATGGCTTCCGACCCCCAACGCAATCGCCTCCCCTTCGAGCCGGGAAAAAAGCGAAAAGCGAAAGCCAAAAAAGCCTCGTCCAAATCCGAACGTGAGTCGTCCCCGCGACCCGCTAAGTCCGATCCCGCGCGATCGCCATCTGAGTCTTCGGCTCCAACCTCTTCTCAGGCTGACGTGCGATCGTCTGCAAAGCAGGCGGGAATTCCCGATGCGGTCGGACGGCGAATGCTCGCTCGGGTCGGCTTGTTCAGTGGCACGCCGACGCTTTTGGGCGTGTTCAGTTTGGTGGGGAGTTACTTCGTTGTCTCTCGCGAGTGGTTTCCACTGCCCAACGTCGCGGTGTTGCTGGTGAGTATGGGCTGTTTCGGCTTGGGCGTTCTCGGCGTGAGTTACGGCGTTCTCTCCGCCTCTTGGGACGAAGACGACGAAGGGACGAAGCTGGGCATCCAAGAGTTTCAAACCAACTTCAGACGGCTTCGCGAGGCGTGGCGTTCGGCCAGATCGAAAAATTAAAGGAGCGGTCTCGAAACCTCACGCGACCCGATCGGAGTTTTCGGATTCGGCGATCGCCTCCATCTTTTCAAAACCCCTGGAATCTCAGAGATTTCGGGGGCTTGTCGTTTCAAATGCAGCCTGTTTCGCCCGATCCCCTCCATCAAAAAAGAGACGCGCTTGGCACGTCTCTCGAAAATCTGATTTCAGGGATTTGATTTCAGCGAAAGGAAGTTAAAAGCGCGTCGCATGAAGAATTACATCGCACCGCGATCGCTCGACATTCCCGGCGGCATCGAACTGGTAATACCGCTACTCGAGGTTTCTTTGAGGAATCCACTGTAAGCTTCCATTCCGTGTTCGCCGATATCGAGACCGTTGAATTCTTCCTCTTCTCCGACGCGAATTCCACCGACGACGGCCGAAATGGCGTACCAGAAGATGAAGCTCACTAACACCGTAAATCCACCGATGGTGAGGATACCGATCGCTTGGGCGATAATGTTGCCCGTGCCGAAGATCCCGACAGCGAGGGTTCCCCAGGCTCCGTTAACCAGGTGAACGGAAATCGCACCGACCGGATCGTCGATTTTCACGACGTTATCGAAAAAGGAAACGGAGAACACGACGAGAATACCGGCGATCGCACCCGTCAACGCCGCCCCCCAGTAGGGCATATCGTTACAGCCTGCGGTAATCGCCACCAGACCGGCCAGAATGCCGTTGATGGTCATCGTCAAGTCGGGTTTGCCATCTTTAATCCAAGAAGTTAACGTTCCCGTCACGCCACCGGCTGCGGCGGCCAAGTTGGTGGTCACTGCAATGTACGCGATGTTCGTCGTCGCGGCGAGTTCGGAACCGGGGTTGAATCCAAACCAGCCGATCCACAGGATCAAGCATCCAAGAGTCGCCAAACTCAGGTTGTGACCGGGCATCGCACGAGGTTGTCCGTCTTCGTATTTGCCCAGACGGGGACCGAGAATAGCAGCCCCGACGAGAGCTGCCCAACCGCCGACGGAGTGAACCACCGTCGAACCGGCGAAGTCAGCAAAAGACCAAGCCCCATCCGGTCCGAAGGACGAGAGCATTCCACCTCCCCAAACCCAGTGACCGGAAATCGGATAAGAAATCCCCGTCAACAGGAGGCTGAAGATCAAGAACGCATCGTATTTAATTCGTTCGGCAACTGCTCCAGAAACGATGGTGGCGGCGGTAGCCGCAAACGCCACTTGGAACAGGAAGGAGACGGAAATCGGCAATCCTGCCGGGAAGGGATCGAGTCCGTACGTTGCCGGATCGCCGCTGCTGAGAAAGAAACCGCCCAATCCGATGAAAGGACCGCCGCCGGAACCGTACATAAAGGAAAAACCGAACGCCCAGTACGCGACTGTTGCCAAGGCGAAGACGATGAGGTTTTTAGACAGAATGTTAACGGCGTTTTTTTGACGACAGAGTCCGGTCTCGAGCATTCCGAATCCGGCGTTCATGAAGATGACGAGGACGGACGCGACGAGAATCCAGACGGTGTTTAAAACCCCTTGTATGTAATCTGCATCTAGCGTTTCCGGTATTTCGATCGCTTGGGGATCGGCAGCCGTTGCTGCCAAATCCGATACGGCGACGATGAGGGCAGCTAGGGGAATACAAGCGAGCCAGTAAATGGGAATTCGCTTGAAAGGCGTGAGTAATTTGCTAAACAGGGAGTTGCGCTTGAGTCCGCGACTCGATCGAGATTTAGCTCGATTTCGTTTTTTTAGCGTAAGCTCAGAGGTCATTGTTAGACTGTGAATGTGGTATGCGGGCGATCGGCAAACGCCGATCGAAGACCGAACGGTTCGCTCGGGTCAAACCGTTGCAAACGGCTCGGCTCGAGATAACAACACCTCGGGGAACGCGGGCGCGAAATCCCAGTCTGTCTAACACTGCTATAGCCGCGACGCTCCCAGAGGAACTACCCTTGAGGTGTATGCCAACGAGTCACATTGATTCCACCAATTCTCATCGGGTTTGTTCTGTATAGTAAATTACAATTTGCTCCCGAACACCTGCGAATATCCCTAAATATCGAAAGATTTCACCCTCTCAGGGTGAGTTTTTCAATTCTATTCATCGCTACATTTTTTTCAAGTAATCTTTATACCCTAAATCGTCGAGTCGCGCTTGTTTGTCGAGAACGGTGTCGCTGAGGTGGGTGCGATAGGCTTGCACCCGGTCGAGCAGGTCGGGATCGTGCGTTGCGAGAATTTGCACGGCTAACAGTCCGGCATTTTGGGCGTTGCCGATCGCCACAGTCGCGACGGGAATGCCTCGGGGCATCTGCACGATCGAATACAGGGAATCTAACCCCCCCAGATGTCGCGTCGCGACGGGAACGCCGACGACGGGTAACGGAGTCAGAGACGCCACCATCCCCGGTAAGTGTGCCGCTCCACCCGCACCAGCAATCAAGACTTTGAGACCCCGTTTGTGGGCGGTTTGGGCATAGTTCACCATGCGTTCGGGGGTGCGGTGAGCCGAGACGATCGCCACTTCGCAGGCGACGTCGAACTGTTGGCAAATGTCGATGGCCGCTTTCATCGTCGGTAAGTCGGAATCGCTGCCCATGATGATGCCGATGCGGGCTTGTTTGTCGCTCGTCATTTGTGGTTGAATCGTCGGTAAATTTGCCAGTCAAATCTTAAGGCGTTCTCGAACAAACGCCAACGCTATGGTTTCCTCCTTGACCCACGCCCGAATTGTTGGATACGACGGTTTACAGTCGATCTCGCTCGAAAACGACGTCGTAACGGCGGTTCGTCCCCAAACGCCATCCGAACCCTCTCCCGAGGCGATCGATCTCGGTGGAGATTGGATTTCCCTCGGCGCTGTAGACCTCCAAATCAACGGATCGTTAGGGTTGGCGTTTCCAGAAGTACGACCCCGTCACGGCGAGGTTTTGGACAAAATCGGACGGTTTTTGTGGCAGGCGGGGATCGATGGATATTTGCCGACGTTGGTGACGACCTCCCTCGAAAACATCGCGCGATCGCTCTCGGTTTTGTCGGAGGTCATGGCGTCTCTGTCGTCGAACGCTCGAACTGCCCGCATCCTGGGAGTTCATTTGGAAGGGCCGTTTCTCAACCGAGAAAAACGAGGGGCGCATCCAGAGGCGTTTTTGCAACCGCTGACGGTGGAGAACGTCGAGCGGGTGTTAGGGGATTTTGACGAGATCGTGAGAATCGTCACTCTCGCCCCGGAACTCGACGACAGTGGCAAAGCGATCGCCTTCTTGCGCGATCGCGGCATTGTCGTCAGTCTCGGACATTCTCTCGCGACGGCAGCCCAAGCGAACCGAGCTTTCGATGCGGGGGCAACGATGGTGACGCACGCGTTTAATGCGATGCCGGGATTGCATCACCGGGAACCGGGGTTACTGGGGGCGGCGATCGTGCGTTCTGGGGTGCGTTGCGGCTTTATCGCCGACGGACAGCACGTTTGCCCGACGATGTTGCAGGTGTTGTTGAAGGCGGCGGAGTGCGATCGCGGGACGTTTCTCGTCAGCGATGCCCTGGCACCGTTAGGGTTGCCCGATGGCAGATATCCTTGGGATACGCGGGAAATCGAGGTGACAGACGGCACAGCCCGGTTGCTCGACGGAACGCTGGCGGGAACGACGCGATCGCTCCTCGACGGGGCGCAAAATTTACTCGATTGGGGCATTTGCGACATCCAACAGGCGATCGCCCTAGCCACGACATCGCCGCGACAGGCGATCGGTCTTCCCGTCAGTCTCGTCGGTCGTTCCGTACAGCAGTTACTGCGTTGGCAGTTCCGAGACGGACGCTGGACGTGGCAGCGGCTCGTCCAATGTTTTTAGTCCTCGTCTGATTCGGTTTCTACTTCGTCGTCACCGTCCGATTCATCAATTTCTTCAGGTTCTGTCTCGGTTGCGGTAGTTTTTGTTGCGATAACATTTAAACTAATTAAAGTGTCGAGAAGTCGCAAGCTACTGCAATCTTTAAACAGGTTGAATTCCATCACCTGTTCGTATTCTTCAAATCCAACTTCTTCGAGATACATTCCCAAAAGTTCAAAATCAAAGCCGACCTTATGCACGTCGAATTCATTGGTTTGACCGCCGAACATGATTCTCATGAGCTGCAATCGTTCGATAGGTATAAGATTGGGATTAAGATACAGCCAACATAACGTATGTAAATCGGGAACGCTGATAAACAGTTTTCCACCAACTTTTAAAACGCGATGCCACTCATCTAAGGTACAAATGAGTTCGTTGTGTAAGCTATGGTGAAAGTGTTCGAGAACGTGACTGGCATAGATGGCATCAACTGAGTTACTCTCAAATTGACTTAAATTGGCAGCATCTGCCAAAATATCAACTTCAGGGCGATCTTCGATATCGAGGATTTTCCATCCTTCACGGACTTCTTTTCCTCCAATATGTAGTTTTAGGCTCATAGGAATCGATCTTTTTTAGGCTTGATAGGTCGTGCGATCGTGTTCGCGAAACCTCAAATTTATTATATCTTCATCAGACTTACAACTTCGCTTTATAGGAACTTAGATAACAATATTTAATTTTTGGAACTTGATATCAAGGGTGTATCTCAACTTTTGCAAAAATATGAGTTTGAGGTAGGTTGGTTGGAGCGATAGCGAAACCCAACGACAGCTCAATTCAGTGCAGAGACTCCGATCTGATAAATTTACATTTTTGAGATGCACCCAAAATTATAGTAGTCAAGGTGAAATAGAAATCAATAGTAAAACTATAGCAGTCCTAAATGATTTGCGTCAAAATTCCATTTCGGTAAATGGTGATATAAGGAATTGGAATTGGGTGCATCTCAGTTTTGCAAAAACATGAAAATTGGAGGCTGAAATCCTTATTCTCTCGTATAGATTTACATTTTTGAGATGCACCCTTGGAATTTGTCCAGACTAGAAAAATATCTGGCCGTGCCAGATAGCAACTCATGCGGCAGACAAGACTTACATTGGAAACTGATTTTTCCAAGTTGCTATTGTACCAGAAGGATCGATCGCACTTTCAATATATCTTCGTACGATCGCCCTCAACCCTAGACAGCCTTTAACCGAACGAGATCGGCTCGAGTTTTGCGAGCGATCGTCTCATCGATCCAATACAATTTTAATAGAGATTGCTCTGGGAATTTTGGCGATTTTCACCTTCCCAAAACTCAATCTGCAATTAAAATTTCTCCATCCCAAATTTTCTCTTGAATTTCACGAAAAATGGCACATTCCTCTACCGAAACTTTTCCATCGGCATAAATTGCCGCAATGAGTGCATCTCGTTCTTCTCGCGAGACGACACCGTCCTCAAGAGCGCGTTTGGCTTGTTCGGCAAGTGCGGAAAGGTCGCGTTCTTCTTGAGGAGAAAGATTCTGTTGGCGACTGCTATAAATTTCCATCTAAAATGCGGGAAGGGGACTCCCGTTATATCCGACAGGATTAGCGGGAGGGGAATTCC
>NZ_KB235958.1:3408494-3410261 GCF_000332355.1 Baaleninema simplex PCC 7105 | reverse complement strand
CCGACGCAAGCCGCATCGAACCCGTGAGTTTTCGGCAAACCCAATCGAGTCCGATTAAACTTAGTCTGTCCGCCCGTTCCCACTTCAACGGGCAATCCAGTTTCTTTCAAAAGTTTTCGCAAACGGTTCACCCAGGTCATCGTAGTTTCGACCCGATGGTTGAGTCCTCGACTCCGCTCGGACTCAACGCTGAGCGAAGTCGAAGCGAGCGGAGCCGAAGCGTTGAGAGACGGTGGAAGCCAACCCTTCGGACGAGTACGGTTAAGACAGCGAGGCTTTCGGTAACGAGTTTTTCGATGGCGTCGGGAGCGTCGTAAAGCGCGACGTTTCTCTAAGTCGTTCTTAATTTGCTGTCCGCGATAGCTGAGTTCGGACGCCCAAATGACTCGGTTTTCGGACAGGATAGCCAACCCAGTTGTTGGCGAGCCGGGATCGATTTTGAGTCCTCGACTCCGCTCGGACTCAACGCTGAGCGAAGTCGAAGCGAGCGGAGCCGAAGCGTTGAGTTGAGTTTCCGGAACGACACAATCTTTGGCTTCAATCTCGTGCAAGATAAGGGTAAATGGATAGCGACGAAATACCGAAGCTCGACCGGATTTCAGGAGCCGCCGCGCCTTGGCTGGATGGCATGGTGCTAGGGGGTTTTTGTCTTTGTCGAGAACGAAAACGTGCATAATACACAACTCCCAAAAGGGGTAACGTTTGCCTCGCCAAGGTTACGTCTCGGTACTATCTGAAAAGCACTGCCTTAACCCGTTTTAAGCTGTTTAACTTTTCAGTTCTAGAGCGACAAGCTGGCAACGTACTCGTCGGTAGGAACTTAAACTCTCGGACGTAACGTAGTCTTCGGAAGACTTAGGCTGGTCAACTTGTGGGCTTTTTCAAGCCCCCGTCATAGCCAACAGGCTTGACGGCGGGTTGTTGACAGGAAAACCTAGTAAGTTTCACCTCTTTTAAGCTGGCGCTACTCTCTATTTTTGTCAACCCAATCAAAAAAAACTTTACACGATTGCGGGGATCGCCCAATCTGTCGATAGACCCTTCGTTACAGTTTGTTTAAGAGCTATGTAAAATTAATGAAAACGAGATACTCTAAAGATAAGTTTATTGGAATGCCAATCGGTCGATCTCGAATTTGGTATAGAGCTTATCTAAATTGCTAAAATAGAGTCTCGATCGCGCTATTTTTTGAACTTTTGTAAACTGACGAGCGATCGAGAATTCGGCGCCTCTAAAGTGGGTCTCGAACGTTTTCGAGATCGATCTGAACTCTGTTATCCGTTTGTCTTGGCAGGCTCGACGTCGATGAACAACCCAAAAGAAACCCTTCCCCCTGCGATCGAAGACGATCCGGTGTTGCTCGATCCCACAGACACCGATCGCCCCGAAGAACCCCCTTATCTATACCGACCGACCTTGACGGGAAACACAACGGAGAACGACGACGAACCCGTGTTTCCCCGCCTCGAAGACGGACAACCGCTCGACGAGGTTCTCGACGGTGAAGGAGAACATCTTCCCAGCGCCCTGAAACAGTCTTCTGACGCCGAGGACAGCGTGGCGCTAGAATCCGCCGTTGAAGACGAAGCAGCGGTGTTGATGTCAGGACGGACAGAGGAGTTGGCGGAGGTCGCCTCAGTAGACGACGACGCGCCAGAAACGCTACATCCAATTTTTTGACGCTCTCCCCCCAACCCTAGCGGGTATGGTCGGAGATTCCTGTTTCACTGGCTCATGCCTAGATAAACGAGCCAGCCCGAATACCCC
>NZ_KB235958.1:3406659-3408394 GCF_000332355.1 Baaleninema simplex PCC 7105 | reverse complement strand
ATGGCACATTCCTCTACCGAAACTTTTCCATCGGCATAAATTGCCGCAATGAGTGCATCTCGTTCTTCTCGCGAGACGACACCGTCCTCAAGAGCGCGTTTGGCTTGTTCGGCAAGTGCGGAAAGGTCGCGTTCTTCTTGAGGAGAAAGATTCTGTTGGCGACTGCTATAAATTTCCATCTAAAATGCGGGAAGGGGACTCCCGTTATATCCGACAGGATTAGCGGGAGGGGAATTCCCGCCAACAAACGAACTGCCCGACAGGGCATCCTTATTTCGAGAATCTGTATTCATAGCCGTCTGATTGATGAACAGTTGTTAGATATTTCGGATGAACGTCGAAAGGTTTAACCCCAGCGTTCAGTCGAAAGGAAGGGCGAAACCGAATAGCAATCCGTCCTGTGTAATTTCCGGCGAATTTTCCTTGAGGAATTGTCGCCTTGACTATATCGCCCGTTTGGAAACCTTGAAAGGATTTGGCTTTCGGAGCGTGAGTTCTCGGAAAACCGTATTTATCGGGACGACATCGTTGTCGAACCCCGTGACCTTTGGCTGCAACGAGCAAAGGTTTCTCGATCGCGACATCTAATCGATCGGGAGTCGATTTCCCGACGCAAGCCGCATCGAACCCGTGAGTTTTCGGCAAACCCAATCGAGTCCGATTAAACTTAGTCTGTCCGCCCGTTCCCACTTCAACGGGCAATCCAGTTTCTTTCAAAAGTTTTCGCAAACGGTTCACCCAGGTCATCGTAGTTTCGACCCGATGGTTGAGTCCTCGACTCCGCTCGGACTCAACGCTGAGCGAAGTCGAAGCGAGCGAAGTCGAAGCGAGCGAAGTCGAAGCGAGCGAAGTCGAAGCGAGCGAAGTCGAAGCGAGCGAAGTCGAAGCGAGCGAAGTCGAAGCGAGCGAAGTCGAAGCGAGCGGAGCCGAAGCGTTGAGAGACGGTGGAAGCCAACCCTTCGGACGAGTACGGTTAAGACAGCGAGGCTTTCGGTAACGAGTTTTTCGATGGCGTCGGGAGCGTCGCGCTTTACGACGCTTCTCTAAGTCGTTCTTAATTTGCTGTCCGCGATAGCTGAGTTCGGACGCCCAAATGATTCGGTTTTCGGACAGGATAGCCAACCCAGTTGTTTGCGAGCCGGGATCGATTTTGAGTCCTCCACTCCGCTCGGACTCATCGCTGAGTGAAGTCGAAGCGAGCGGAGCCGAAGCTTTGAGTTGAGTTTCGGGAACGACACAATCTTTGGCTTCAATCTCGTGCAAGATAAGGGTAAATGGATAGCGACGAAATACCGAAGCTCGACCGGATTTCAGGAGCCGCCGCGCCTTGGCTGGATGGCATGGTGCTAGGGGGTTTTTGTCTTTGTCTAGAACGAAAACGTGCATAATACACAACTCCCAAAAGGGGTAACGTTTGCCTCGCCAAGGTTACGTCTCGGTACTCTCTGAAAAGCACTGCCTTAACCCGTTTAAAGCTGTTTAACTTTTCAGTTCTAGAGCGACAAGCTGGCAACGTACTCGTCGGTAGGAACTTAAACTCTCGGACGTAACGTAGTCTTCGGAAGACTTAGGCTGGTCAACTTGTGGGCTTTTTCAAGCCCCCGTCATAGCCAACAGGCTTGACGGCGGGTTGTTAACCGACAGTGTTGGGAATTGCCAGCATTATTTTATTGACATCCTCTCCCAGCAACCCGTTCCGGGTATGCAGGGAGATTCCTTGGGTCGCCCCAAAGAT
>NZ_KB235958.1:3402357-3406559 GCF_000332355.1 Baaleninema simplex PCC 7105 | reverse complement strand
CGTTCAGCGCAGCATTATTGACGCTCCTCCCCCCAACCCTACGCGGGTATGGTCGGAGATTCCTGTTTCACTGGCTCATGCCTAGATAAACGAGCAAGCCCGAATACCCCCGGTCAGAACGCCTTCACAGGCTGTTTGTTTAACGTCCACGATGCGCCCCACCGCAGACATAAGCGAGAATCAAATTCTCTTGGCAACACCAACTGGCGATTTTGTGGTTTACCTCCACCACGGGTTTTTCGGGTGCTGTGAACCATACCCTTAGGAGCTTAAAGACCGTTTCCGGTCAGGCAATTTTACCAGTTTGTTCGTTTCGGCGCTATCCCCTTCTCTCGCTATCGCATTGTTCAGGGGATGCACCGAAACTCACCGCCGCTTCACCACCAACCAAGCCTATTGGCTATGGTTGGAGCACTGCGACGAATCTTGGTAGAGCTTCGGTCTCCCCTCGACGCCACAGACCGGATGCGTCGTCACGAGCGCGGTGTCGTTTCTTCCGTATCTAAGGCATCACCATCGGAATCAAGCCGTTTTCAGGAATATAGTCTCGATACCGCTCGTCTTCAGCGAGAACCGCTACCAGGTGAAGGTTCCAATCCGGTTCGGTGGGTAAGTCCACCCAAGGAACGGCGATTTCCAAACACTTGTCCATCGCCACTTTGACGCGGCTTTTGCTCGTGCGCCAGCGATCGCGTTCGATCGCCTGATTCATTTGGTAGGACTGACTGATTAAATTGACTTCCAAATGGGTGGCGAAGCGATAGTTCAGCGGTGGGGCGTCCGGTAACTCTTGCAATGGTGCGAGACTCGTGTACATGGGGCGCTGGGGATAGTACCACAGCAAATGTAGCTCAGAAGGACAATCTTTCCCCGGTTCGATCCCCGTTTTGAAGTCCAGGCGCATATAGAAGTTCAAGTGGTCTAAACCGTACCACAACCGCTGTACGGGACTGCTGCGGTGCATGGTTCCTCGAGATCCCCCCACGTCGATCCGTCCGGCGCGATCCCAATCCTGCTCGTCTCCCACGCCATCGATGACGGGATGGATGAAACTTTGCGGGCGCATATCGCCTTTTTTCTCGTGGGCTTCGAGGGGATAGCACACCTCTTCAGGGATCGGTTCGTTGAGGGCGTGATAGAGGGCGCTGAGGTGTTCGCGGAACAGGCGATCGAAAATGGCATCTTGCTCGGAAGAATGACCTTCGCCGAACCACCAGAACCAGTCAGACCCTTCGGCGGCGTAGAGGGCTTCCCAAGCTTCTGGGTTGTTTTCCTCGGTGGCTTCGGGATGGTTGGCTAGGGTCTGACGCGCTCGTGTCAGCATATCCCAGGCTTTATTTTTCACGGGATCGCCGATCCAAGTGGTAAAGCTACCGTCTACCCAAGAGCCGCTGTGCAGGCGATCGCTCGGAAGCATTTCCGTCGGGGGGAAGCGATCGATAAATTCCGATACCGTCACCAGTTGAATCCCGTGATGGTGGCTGAGGATGTGGTAGAGAGACTCGAGGAAGGGTTTCCCGTCCTGCTTGTAGAACTCCCAGCAATTTTCGCCGTCGAGGGCGATCGTCACGAGCCAGGGACGTTCTAAAGCGTCACCGTCTTGTTTGTGTTTGAGCGATCGCGCGATCGCCTCGAGGTGTCCGACTAAATCGGCGGCCGCTTCCTTCGGAGCCATCGAACCGTAAGTAAACCCGATCAGATCCGACAGTCGGTGATCGCGGAAGACGATCGCCAAATCTCCCGCATCGGTTTTCAGGCGATAGGGACGGTACAACAACTCTGGCTCGAACACGTTCCCCGTACTGTCGCGGTGGAAGAAATGTTTTTTCGTCCACCCGAGAACCGCTTCGTCCGAACACAGCCAGTTAAACCCTTGCTTGGCCACGTCGGACAAAATCTCGGGACTCACCGATTGTTCGGAGGGCCACAAGCCGCGAGGTTCCCGTCCGAAGCGATCGCAGTACAGTTTCCAGGCTTTATGTAAATGTCGCGGAATATCTTCTTTCCACAAAAAGCGGTTTTTGGGAAGTTCCATCTCGGGAACGGCGACCCGACCGGAATTCGTATCGGCCAGTAGCGGTAAAATCGGGTGAGTGTAGGGCGTAGTGGTAATTTCGAGCTGTCCCGTATCCTGCATTTTCCGGTGTTGCGGGACGATGCGCGAGATAATCTCTTTTTGCTTGGACAAGATGCGCTGGCGATCGCCGAGGGTGAAATCTCGTCCTTTTTTCAACCACCCCGCAATATCCGGGTCGTCCCAAAACAGCGGATCGATCCAAGCGAGATTGTGCCACGCTAGCAAGTCCGCATAATCCCGATCTTGCCAGTGTTCCAAACACCAGGTAATCCCTTTCTCGTGACGCTGTCCGAACAGTTCTCGATATCGAGGATGAGGGTCGATGAGCGTGTGGTGGTTCGCATCGAAAAACCGCTCGAGAATAAACTGTTTTCCTTTAACATCGAGCTGGTCGGTCGGCGTCAACAGCAATTTGAGATAGGGATCGAGGGCTTTTCCCTCAGCGTAATCCTCCAGTTGCAAAATCAGCGACGGAACCAAGTTCACCGTCTGGTGCAGTTCGGGAAACTGTTCGAGAATCAGGACGAGGTCGAGGTAGTCTTTCGTTCCGTGAAGGCGAACCCAAGGAAGGCGATACTGTTCCGAATCTGCGGAACTGGCGGCTCGACTTTTGTAGAGAGGTTGGTGCTGGTGCCAGATAAACGCGACGTAGAGCGGATGTGACATAATGCCCGATGAGTTGCTGCGAAGGATGGAACCCAAATTTATAGTACGTCGAGGGGATAGAGAGAACAAAGCCGAGGGTCAGACCCTCGACTTCGCTCGTGTTTGACTCAATGCGTGGGGGGCGATCGCGTTTCGAGACGAACGCCGTTGACGCAACGAATTACATCACTTGTTCGACTTCGGAAATTTCAGGGATGTATTCCCGAAGGCGGCGTTCGATGCCCATTTTCAGCGTCATCGCCGAACTCGGACAAGACCCGCAAGCCCCTTGCAGGCGTAGTTTGACGATCGGGCCGTCGATATCCATCAGCTCGACGTTACCGCCGTCAGCCATCAGATAGGGGCGCAGTTCGTCTAATACTTTTTCCACGTTGTCTTTGGTGAGTACTAGCGTCTCCATAGCGATGCCTCAATAGGTGTGTCAGTCGGCTCGATCGAGAACCGTTCGCATTTTTCTCGATTGTACCGTTTTCGTCGATCGCCTGCGGCACGATCGCCCTCGAGCAAACCTGCTACGCTGAAGAGAGAAAACCACCCTGTCCAGATCGATGAGTCAAGAAGATACCCAGGCGATCGCCCGAGAGCTGAAACTCCACGCTGTCATTCTCGGCGGGTTCGTCGCCGTGATGTGGATCGAAGAACTCCTCGACCAGTTTCTCTTTGGCGGCCAGCTCAACACCCTCGGCATTTACCCCCGCGAACCGGAAACCTTGCGGGGAATTTTGTTCATGCCCTTTCTTCACGGAAATTTCGCCCACCTGTTGTCGAATACGGTTCCCTTTGTCATCTTGGGATGGTTGGTGATGGTTCGGGGAATTCGCGATTTTTTCCTCGTCACCGCCGCCGCCATGCTACTCGGAGGCTTGGGGGTGTGGTTGTTCGGCGCACCGGGAATCCACATCGGGGCTAGCGGTGTAGTATTCGGTTATTTGGGCTTTTTATTGTTGCGCGGCTTGTTCGAGCGCAGTTTTCAGGCGATCGCCCTTTCGCTGCTCGTGGGATTTTTCTACGGCGGTTTAGTCGGGGGAATTTTTCCAGGGCAACCGGGGATTTCCTGGGAAGGCCATCTTTTCGGTTTCCTCGGGGGAATTTTGGCGGCAAAGTACGTCTCTCGCAAGCCGTATCGAGAGTAAAGTGTCAACAACCCGCCGTCAAGCCTGTTGGCTATGACGGGGGCTTGAAAAAGCCCACAAGTTGACCAGCCTAAGTCTTCCGAAGACTACGTTACGTCCGAGAGTTTAAGTTCCTACCGACGAGTACGTTGCCAGCTTGTCGCTCTAGAACTGAAAAGTTAAACAGCTTTAAACGGGTTAAGGCAGTGCTTTTCAGAGAGTACCGAGACGTAACCTTGGCGAGGCAAACGTTACCCCTTTTGGGAGTTGTGTATTATGCACATTTTCGTTCTAGACAAAGACAAAAAACCCCTAGCACCATGCCATCCAGCCAAGGCGCGGCGGCT
>NZ_KB235958.1:3338874-3402257 GCF_000332355.1 Baaleninema simplex PCC 7105 | reverse complement strand
GCGCGGAAGACCTACCATTAGAGGTCGAACATATTCATCCCAAATCCCAGGGAGGGAGCGACCGAGTTTCTAACCTAACGCTGGCTTGTCATACTTGCAACCAAGCTAAGGGAAACCGAGATATTCGCGAGTTTCTATCGGGCAAACCGACCGTTCTCAACCGTATTTTGAAACAGGCAAAAGCGCCGTTAAAAGATGCGGCAGCAGTCAACGCAACTCGCTGGAAGCTGTACCAACAGTTGAAAGAAACTGGATTGCCCGTTGAAGTGGGAACGGGCGGACAGACTAAGTTTAATCGGACTCGATTGGGTTTGCCGAAAACTCACTGGATCGATGCGGCTTGCGTCGGGAAATCGACTCCCGATCGATTAGATGTCGCGGTCGAGAAACCTTTGCTCGTTGCAGCCAAAGGTCACGGAGTTCGGCAACGATGTCGTTCCGATAAATACGGTTTTCCGAGAACTCACGCCCCGAAAGCCAAATCTTTTCAAGGTTTCCAAACCGGCGATATAGTCAAGGCGACAATTCCTCAAGGAAAATTCGCCGGAAATTACACGGGGCGGATTGCTATTCGGTTTCGCCCTTCCTTTCGACTGAACGCTGGGGTTAAACCTTTTGACGTTCATCCGAAATATCTGACGACTGTTCAGAAATCAGACGGCTATGAATACAGATTCTCGAAATAAGGATGCCCTGTCGGGCAGTTCGTTTGTTGGCGGGAATTCCCCTCCCGCTAATCCTGTCGGATATAACGGAAGTCCCCTTCCCGCATTTTAGATGGGCAAGAAAAAACAGAAGTTTCCCCATTTGTTGGGGTCGAAATGGACAGCCGTTCGGGAAACCTGGGGCTGGCGGCATTTTCAAGTCGTCAGTCGTAAAAACGAAGGCGATTTTGTCTTTGCAGAACTGATGGCCTCCTGCGACGCACAGGTAAGATTTTGGGTGAACGCGAAAACCCTCAAAAATCCCAGCCAATGGCGTCCTGGCTGGAAATCGCTGCAAGAACAGGAAGAACTGGAAATTCCGCTCGATGTAGAGGTTTTAGAAGAATGGCGGTAGGGCGATCGAAATGTCGTTCGACTCGTCCTTTTTCTCGGTTCGATCGGGTGTATCTCAAAAATATAAATCGATCGGAGGCAAGCTTGAGTCCTCGATTTAGCTGCTGTTGGGTTTCGGCTTCGCTCGAGCCATGAACTGAGCAAAGCCAAAGTTCAACTTACCTCAGACTCATATTTTTACAAAAGTGAGATGTTCCCGTTAGGAATAATAGCGATCGCTCCCTAACTGAAAAACTTGCAACGTTTAAATAGCAGTCATGCGATCGGACGTTCTTTTATGTGAATTTGAGAGAGGAGCGATCGCAAAACCGATCGCTTCCCCCACACAAAATCTGTTACTAAAAGTTAGTTTCCTGCGGTTTGACTGGCAACAGTTTCAGCCAGTTCTTCGGAAGAATTACCGCGAACGGCACGGAACATTCCAAAGCGACAAAGTCCCACACCAAAGGCAAAACGCATTAACAGAAGCGTCGGAACTTCACGTACAGATTTAATAAAACCTGCCACACCAAATTTGAGCCATCCTTGCGGTCGCTCGATACCTTGCCAGATCGAATCGAGCCAAGACGGAAGCGTTTCTTGCGTCCAATCGTCTGTCGTAACCTTGCCGTCTACCAATCCAGTTTCTTCTAACAGTTCGGAAAACCCTTCAATACTGGAAAACTCGGGATGAGACCACTGATCGAGCAGTTGTCGCATGACAATTCGCTCCCAAACGTTAAGTGGTTGTTGGCGATCGTCCCGTTGGTTCCAATCCGCTACAACTAAAATACCACCGGGTTTTAGTACCCGAATTAATTCTTTAGCAAAAGTAGCTTTGTCGGGCATATGAGGCCCCGCTTCGATCGACCATACCACATCAAAACTCGCATCGGGAAACGACAAGGACATGGCGTCGTCTACCTGAAACGTCGCATCGACATCTTCTGGCGTTAATTCTTGGGCGCGTTTGACCTGTTGGGGACTGATAGTCACTCCAGTCACTGAAAAACCGTACTCGCGGGCTAGAATACGACTGCTTCCCCCAATTCCGCATCCGACATCTAACACGGTCGTTCCTTGGGGTAAGTTTTCTAAACCGCCCCAACGCACCATTTCCCGAACGAAATCTGCTTTAGCCTCTAGAAAATCTTTTCGGTGCGGTGGCGAACCGTAATGACCGAGGTGAATGTGTTCGCCCCAGTAAAATTCTAAAATTCCATCTTCTGTCCATTCATCATAGGAATTGGCAACAGAGTCTGAGGATTGGTAGCGGCGAGCAGTGGTAAGATAGAGAATTATGGCGATCGCTAGAATTCCTAGCAAAATTCCTAAAACAAGCCAAACAAACTGCATGGTGATTCTATCCTGACAATATCGATAATTGAGAAGGTCGCACGAAAGCACTTCTTTTTCTAAATTGTATATTATTGTAAAGTATCGTGTTAAAAAAATCTAGTTCTGAATCGAATGATGTTCGATCTCGAATGTTTTGTTTACTTTTAGATTTAAAAATAAAATTTTTTGCTGTTCGTATTTACGAATTTTTAATTTTATTTAAAAACTGCAATTTTAATAATTTTAATTTTTGTCATGTTAGTTTTTTTTTAAGAAATCAAAAAAGCATCGATCGCATAAAACGAGCTTCCGATCGACTTTTTTAAGGTCTCGATCGCGTCTTGACGCCAAGAAAAAACCCCTAGCCCACGAGGAGCTAGGGGCGATCGTCAGGGTGCATCTACCATTCCCAATTACATAACGAGGCGGGAGACATCCGGAGAATTTCAGCCAACCTTCAGCAACAAATCAGAGAAACTGTAGCAACCGAACGAGGGTCTAACGTAGAGCTAAACTGACCGCATCCAAATTAACGATAGGATGAGGATAGACCCTTTCTACCCATCCCGACGAACGCGAGATGCAAATTCTCCTTGTAGATGACGAAGTCGAGCTGACTGTTCCCCTAGCGCGAGCCCTCAAACGAGAAGGGTATACCGTCGATGTAGCGTATGACGGCGAGGGAGGTTTCAAACTCGTGCAAAGCCAGTCCTACGACTTGCTGGTTCTCGACTGGATGTTACCGAAACTCAGTGGTTTAGACTTGTGCCAGCGGTGTCGGGAGCGGGGAGATACGACTCCCGTTTTATTCCTCACCGCCAAGGATACGCTCGACGATCGCGTGTTGGGTCTCGATGCGGGTGCTGACGACTATCTCGTCAAACCCTTCGAGTTGCGAGAACTCCTAGCCCGAGTGCGAGCCTTGTTGCGGCGTTCGTCCCGTTTCGAGACCCCCGAACCGCAGTCTGGACGATTGCGCGCAGAAGATCTCGAACTCGACTGCGACAACCAACTGGCGTATCGTAACGGGCGCACCATCGAACTCTCAGAAAAAGAAACGCGCCTGTTAGCTTATTTCATGCAACACCTCGGACAACTGCTCACCCACCAACAAATTCAACAGCATTTGTGGGGAACGGACGCTCGACCGAGCAGTAACGTATTAGCAGCCTCGATTCGTCTATTACGTCGAAAGGTGTCTGTCTCGGGAGAGGCTCCCCTCGTGCATACCGTGTACGGAAAAGGCTATCGCTTTGGCAACGCGCCAGAGTAGTTGAGAGTCGATAATTCCGGCATCTTAAAGCCTGTTGGGCACCGAGTTAATTGCCGGGAAATACGAGGCACTACTGCGACGGCCGAGATCTACACCCGCAATTTTCCTGACAGGGACTCCGTGGGATACCCGGAAGCGAAATTGCGAAACTTGGCCGACAATTGAGGAGAGAACACCTCGCAACCCAGACCGCTCATGCCCAGACACGCAGAGCCACGCGAAGCTAGTCCCAAAACGGCCGATCCCCTGGCTTCGACTGAAACCTGGCTAAAAGCTATACTCGATCGCACCTTCGACGGTATTTTTGTCCTAGACGTGCGAGAGTCTGTGGCGGGAACGAATTACGTCCTCATCGAAGCGAATCCTGCCCTGAATCAAATGTTGCTGCTCGAGGAAGACGCCGTCGATCGCTCGATCGATATTTTTTTCCCCGAACCTGTGGCGACGGTCACGCAGGAACGATGCGATCGCTGTCGGGACAAACAACAAACTGTTTCCTACGAGGTAACGTGGCAACGGTACGGGCAACCTACCACGCTCCTCGTGTCCCTCTCCCCCATTTTCGACCGACACGGTTGCGTCGGACAAATCGTCGGTTTGTGTCACGATACCAGCGAGCGGCGACGGGTTCTCCAAGAAGCGCGACTGCTGCAAACCATTACCCTAGCAATGGTGGAATCGCGGGATTTCGCCGCCGCCTTGGGCGTCGCGTTACGGAAAATTTGTCAAGTCACCACCTGGGATTACGGTGAAGTCTGGCTTCCTACCCCCGACGGCCAGAGACTCGAAGGTCGTTCGGCGTGGTATAGCAACTCCAACCCCAACAGCGACAACTACCAACAAGACTGGCACTTTCGACAACTCGGACAAGGGCTGACATTCCCCTCCGAAGCGCTATGGTACGGGCAAGTATGGTCCGTCAACAATCCAGACAGTCGTACCGAGACCAGCCTCGATCCCGCCTTAGATCTGCTGCGTGTTGACAGTGCGATCGCCCACGGGTTTTCGGCCGGTTTAGCCATGCCGCTTCTGGTCAAAGGCGAAGTTCTCGGCGTGTTCGTCTTCTTCGTCCGCCAATCCCAGCAAGCCGATCCCCAAAAAATTTCTCTCGTCTCGGCGATTACCGTTCAACTGAGCGTCGTCCTCCATCACAAAAAATACCGAAATATCTTCGAGAACGCAGTTTCGGGCATTTACCAAAAAACGTTAGACGGCCGCTACACCATGGCCAATCCCATGCTGGCCAGTATTTTCGGCTATAGCGACGTCGATGAATTCGTCGAGGCAGCCAACCGACCCAACTTTAAGCTATACGTCAACGACAGCGATCTCGCGACGTTTTTACAGCAAGTTCGCGATCGCCTAGAAGGAAGTAGTCTCGAAACTCAAATCTACCGGCGCGATGGTTCGACGATCTGGATTCGCGAAACGGCTCGCACCGTGGGGGACTGCGAAAAACGCCCGATCGCGATCGAAGGAACGGTCGAAGACATCACCGTCCGCAAACAAGCCGAACTCAAACTTCGTCAGCGAGATGCTTTGTTACAGGGAACCTCCCGCGCCCTGCAAACCCTGATCGCTCGAGGAAACCGCGCGAACGTTATTCCCGAAGCCCTCTCGATTATCGGCGAAACCACTGGCGTCGATCGCATTAGCGTTTACGAATACACCGATACTCAATTCACTCCCCCAACCGTCACCCTCCGTTACGAATGGCACAACGACAACCTAACCTCTCGTCACCATCGCCTGTCTTCTCAAGACGGACGGGGTGACGACGGCGACTTTCCTCTGTTACCCGAGTACTACCAGGTTCTCGACAGTGGACAGCACGTCCATCGGACTCTCAACCAAACTCCCGAACCCGTGCGATCGAGCTTAGCCGCTGAAAACATCGCCGTATTCCTCCTCTTACCCATCGTTATCGAAGACGAACACTGGGGCTATTTGAGTTGGGAATGCGTTCGTTCCCAGTTGTTGGACTCCGACAGCGAAATTTCCATTCTCCAAGCGGTCGCCGCCAGTCTCGGGGGAACCATCCAACACCAACGCACCGCCGAAATCGTCCAGTACCGAGCCTTTCACGACCTGCTGACGGGATTGCCCAACCGCCTGTTGTTCGACGAACACCTCCACACCGCTCTGGCCCGGGCCAAACGCAACGGCGAAAAAGTGGCCGTGTGCTTTCTGGATCTCGATCAGTTCAAAATTATTAACGATACGCTGGGACACGCGATCGGCGACAAGCTGTTACAACAAACCAGTCAACGACTTCGCAGTTGTTTGCGTCAGTTCGACGTGGTGGCTCGTTGGGGAGGCGACGAGTTTATTTTACTGTTGCCGCAAATTCGCCACATTCAAGACGCCGAAAAAATCGCCCATCGATTGCTGAAAGTTCTGGAAAACCCCTTCGAGATCGACGGACACCAGCTTTACGTGAGTACCAGTATCGGTATTGCTTTATATCCGACAGACCACGAGGACGCCGAAACGCTCGTCAAACAGGCTGATATTGCTCTGTATCGCGCCAAAGACGCCGGACGGAACAACTATCAGCTTTATACGCCCTCAATGGAAGCCCAAACTTCAAAACGGCGTTCGGCGATCGAAAGTTTGCGAAAAGCCCTCGAACAAAAGGAGTTGCGGTTGTACTACCAACCCCAGATGACGGCTGAGGGAGCGATCGCCGCCTGGGAAGCTTTGGTACGCTGGCAACATCCGACGCAAGGATTGCTGTTACCGTCGCAGTTTTTACCGATCGCAGAGGAAAACGGCTCGATCGCTGCCATCGGTGAATGGGTTCTCGAAAGGGTGTGTCGTCAAATCCAGAGGTGGAACGCCGCAAACTTGGGAACGGTTAAGATATCGGCGAACCTCTCGACTTACGAGTTGCAAAATCCTAACTTAAGTCGTTGCTTGGAGGAGTTGTTACAACAGACGAGGATCGATCCGAGTCAGCTGGAGTTAGAAATTCCCGAAACGGTCGCCCTTCAGGATACGAAAAGCGTGCGCGAGAGGGTCATGCAGTTTCAGAAAATGGGGATTTCCATCGCACTCGACGATTTTGGAACAGGGTATGCGTCGTTGAGTTCGCTACCGATTTTCCCGATTCAAACCCTGAAAATCCATCAAAACTTCGTTCGCACCCTCGGCGAAGATAGTTATAACGAAGCGGCGATCGCTGCCATCGTTGCCTTGGGAAACGCACTCGATCTCCGCATCGTGGCTGAAGGGGTCGAAACCCAACTTCAATGCGATCGCCTCCGCCATCTCGACTGTCCTCAAATGCAAGGCTATTTCTTCGGTCATCCCATGTCTGCCGAGGAAGCCACGCAACTGATGCTTCGTCGTTAGGATTCGGGTTCGGTCTCAATTTCAACCTCTAAGGTATGGGAACCTCGAAAAAGGGAACATATAGCAACCCTAAATCAATTGTGTAATAAAATTGAGATAAAAAGGGAATCGAAAACGGGGAACGGGGAATCATATTTTTTCTGGAGCCTTAATTTTTGACGACTCATTTGGGACTTCTATAGTATGTCTTCTAAAAAAGTTATTCACTCGGCTACTTTAGTCAAAGTAGCGATCTTAGAACCTATCGATCTAGCTAATGAGAATGCTGAAAGCTTAAAATTCAGAATTGAAATATTTCAGTGGTCACCCAATCGATTTAAATGCAAGCTTTGGCGTGAGGAAACTTATCGTCTAGAACCTACTTTTCAGGCAAAGGAGTCTCTTGGAGATAAGTGGGATGTAAAAACTTATGTTTTAGATGAAGGTTTACCATGGGATGACATCGAAGAAGCAAGTTTAGAAAGTGCCTTTAATGCAATTATTCAAAAAATAGAAGATTTTTTTTCTGTAACAATCGAACGTTCAGATCGATAGATCGGGAGAATGTAGTGAAGATTTCTTGAAACCCAGTTTATCAGAAATGGATGGAGTATCACTTGCGATCGCTCGAGCTTTTTTTAAGAGTTTCGATCTTCATTTAAGTTCAAGCAAAAAGTAGTTTTTGGAGAATTTCAAAAAATTGATTTTGGTTTAAACTCCAACAGCTAAAACTCTTAAAATCTCCTTCTCTATTCTCTATAGTCGAGTCTGTTTTTCAATAATTTTGAATTAATCGAGATGTTCTAAGGTGTCTTCGCCGAACCGCACGTACAAAATATTCGGTTGACAGCAAATCTGACAATCTTCCACGTAAGACTGCTGGTTTCCCGCACTCCAATCCACAAACGTAGTATTCGTTTCGCCGCAATAGGCGCAGACATATTCTGCCGAACTATCCAACGCTATCCCTCCTCATATCCGAATCTCAAACACTGGTTTGCCCCAGTCAGACAAGCCCCTCTATCCCCCCAACCCCCCTCTTCTTTGGGGGGCTAAGGGGGGATGTGGTGAAGCCTTCCTGAAACCTAGCTTATCGGAAAAGGATTATCATCCCCTCATCTCCTCGCATTCCCGTTTCGTGACCTCGTGGCGATAGCGAAACATATCTCGCAAACGATCTTCAACGAACCATCCCATCAACGTCTCAGAAATCGGAGATCCCGGCATTTGATAAGCGATCGCATCGGTTAACCGAGTTTTGCCGTCTTCCTCGGCGAATTGGTGGCGGTGCGTCCACGATTCCATCGGTCCTTCAGCTTGTACGTCCGTAAACAGGCGATATCGATCGAATTCAGTATGGCGGGCTACCCAACGCACGGGAATCGGGCCGAGATAAATGTTGAATTCGCTAATCGCCCCGATCTCGAGTCCTCCTTCGCGGCGAACGACTTCTACAGGTTGCCACGGAGGAGTCAGGAGTTGCAGGACATCTTGACGTTCGTGGAAGTTCCAAACCACGTCGACGGGGGCATCAATGAGACTGCTGTAGCTAAAGTGAAGCATAAACGGGTGTGTGGGGAATCAGTGCGATCGCGTCTTTGAAAACTACAGTAGCGCGATCGAGCCCTCGGCCGGCGATCGCGTGAAAACCGATCGCTGCCTCCTATCGTACTGCTACAAAATCCCGCTACCCTACATTAAAGACCCAATTGCGTATAAAGGATAGTTTCGATGACCGATACCACCCCCACGTCCTACGATATCGAACGGGCAGTTCTCGATCGCTACCAAGCTGGAGCGCAACAGGTTGAGGCGAGTTTGTGTTGTCCCACGGAATACGACACTCAGTATTTGGATATTTTGCCCGAAGAAATTCTCGAAAAAGATTACGGATGTGGCGATCCCTCTCGTTACGTCAATCCGAGCGAAACTGTCGTGGATTTGGGATCGGGGGCGGGAAAAATTTGCTATGTTCTCTCGCAAAAAGTCGGCGCAACAGGTCGTGTTATCGGTGTGGATTTCAACGACACCATGTTGGCGCTGGCTCGGAAATATCAAACGGAAATTTCCAATGAAATTGGATATCAAAATGTCGATTTTGTCAAGGGTAAAATTCAAGATTTAGCCTTAAATTTAGACAAACTTCAAACTTGGCTCGACGCGCATCCGGTCAAAACGCTCGAGGATTTAGCCGCCTTAGAATCCGAGCGCGATCGCCTGCGACGAGAAGATCCTGCAATTCCCGATAACAGTGTCGATGTCGTCGTCTCAAACTGCGTCTTGAACTTGGTTCGTCCCCAAGACAAACAGCAGTTATTTCAAGAAATTTTCCGCGTTTTAAAACGGGGCGGACGTGCCGTAATTTCGGATATTGTCTGCGACGAAACACCCACAAAAAAAATTCTCGACAACCCAGAACTGTGGAGCGGCTGCATTTCTGGAGCTTTCCGAGAAGATGGATTTTTAGAAATGTTTGAAGACGCGGGATTTTACGGTGTCGAAATTTTGTCTCGTCAAGAAGAACCTTGGCAAGTTATCGATGGGATTGAGTTTCGATCGATGACCGTTCGCGCCTACAAAGGAAAAGACGGTGAGTGTTGGGAACGCAATCGAGCAGTGGTGTACAAAGGACCTTGGAAACAAGTCCTCGACGACGACGGCCACGTTTACCATCGCGGTCAGCGGATGGCGGTTTGCGATAAAACCTTCCAAATTTTAACCGATTCCAAAAGTCCTTATCGAAACGATGTGATTCCCATTTTACCCCATCAAGAAATTCCCTTAGACAAGGCGAAAAAATTCGACTGCAAGCGATCGCGCGTTCGCAGTCCCCAAGAAACCAAAGGTGCAAACTATCGAGAAACCCACACCAACGACGCGCCAGTTTGTGGTGACGGCGCAGGATGTTGTTAAGCCTCTAACTTTAGGCGATCGGTAAGATCGAAAAATCTATATACAATAATAGATAACAAGTCTCTTGCCGATTTCTCCTCACACAGAATTCACGATGAACGCTTTTCTTCGCGAGATTCCCAAAGCCGAACTGCACCTTCATCTCGAAGGAACCCTAGAACCAGAATTAATGTTTGCGATCGCCCAGCGAAACGGAATTTCACTACCCTTTGCATCGATCGAAGCCGCGAAAAACGCCTATCAATTTACAGACTTACAGTCGTTTCTCGATATTTACTACGCGGGTACGAACGCTTTGCAGACCGAACGCGACTTTTACGAGTTGACAAAGGCGTATTTAGAAAAAGCAGTTCGTCAAAACCTGCGTCACGTCGAGATTTTTTTCGACCCGCAAACCCACACCGATCGCGGAATCGAATTTAAAACGGTTTTGAACGGGATCGATCGCGCCTTAACCGACGCGAAAACCGAATTTGGCATTTCATCGAACTTAATTCTCTGTTTCCTGCGCCATCTCAGTGCAGATGCGGCAATGGAGACCCTCGAACAAGCAATTTCTTATCGCGATAAAATCGTGGCAGTCGGGTTAGATTCCTCCGAACTCGGACATCCTCCCAAAAAATTTAAAACCGTATTCGATCGCGCCCGTCGCGAAGGTTTCCTAACCGTTGCTCACGCTGGAGAAGAAGGTCCATCGGAATATATTTGGCAGGCTTTGGATTTACTAAAAGTGTCTCGAATCGACCACGGCGTCCGCTGTCTCGAAGACGAAAAATTGGTCTATCGCCTGCGTCGCGATCGAATTCCCCTAACCGTTTGTCCCCTCTCCAACATCAAATTACGCGTGTTTGAATCTATCGAACAGCACAACTTAAAACAACTGCTCGATCGCGGCTTGTGCGTCACCGTTAACTCCGACGATCCCGCCTATTTCGGCGGTTACGTCCTTGAAAACTTCGAGGCAGTCCAAACCAGATTAAACCTCAGCCGCGCGGACATCGTACAGTTGGCAAAAAACTCCTTTATAGCATCGTTTTTACCCGACGATATCCAACAAACCTATCTCGAGGAAATCGACGCTTTTGTGGCTTCAGTATCCGAAATCGCATAGCGATCGCGTAACCTCGACTTCTCGCCAGAATTGCACAAAATTACCCGACCCGAAAACCACAGTCAAAAATCGCTTTATGGTACAGACGCCGACATCTAAAACCGTTGCCATTACCCCGTTCGATCTCCAACTCGATCGCCCCCTCACCAAACAGAAAATTACCGTATTGCAAATCAACCTCGGGAAAAAGTGCAACCTCGCCTGTACCCACTGTCACGTCGAAGCGGGGCCTAACCGAACCGAAGAACTCACCGAAGAAGTTTGCAACCAGTTAATCGAAGCCATTCGTCGCTTTCCCCAAATCGAAACCGTCGATTTAACCGGAGGTGCGCCAGAAACGAACTTCGGCTTCAAACCCCTTGTCGAAGCCGCCAGAAATGCCGGAAAAGAAGTTATCGTGCGATCGAACCTCACCATTTTCTTCGTTCCCGGCTACGAAGACTTACCCGAATACTTCACCAAACACCGAGTTCGCGTCGTCGCCTCCCTCCCCTGCTACCTCGCCGAAAACGTCGATAAAATGCGCGGAAGCGGCGTCTTCAACAGTTCGATTCGCGCCTTACAACAGTTGAACGAACTGGGATACGGTCGAAATTCCGAGTTGAAATTGGATTTAGTCTACAACCCGCCGATTCCCACCTCAGAAGATAAATTTTCCCTTCCTCCCGCACAAGCCGGACTCGAAAAAGCTTACAAACAGCATCTCAGCCAGCACTTCGGAATCGACTTCGATCGCTTACTGACAATTACCAACCTTCCCATCGGACGCACCAAACAGTTTTTACAGCGTCAAAACCTCGATCGCCCCTATACCCGATTCCTCGAGGAGAACTTCAACCCCGACACCGTAGACGGGTTGATGTGTCGCAACCAGCTTTCAGTAGACTATCGCGGAAACCTCTACGACTGCGACTTCAACCAAATGGAAGAGGTTTCCGCCGTTGACGGAAACGGCGAACCCCTAACGATCGCCAAATTGCTCGATCGCGGAAGCCTCGATGCGATCGAAACCGTCCAAACCGAATCCTACTGTTACGGATGTACCGCTGGCTGTGGTTCGAGTTGCGGCGGCGCGTTATCAGTGAAGAGGGAACAGGGAACAGGGAATAGGGAACAGGGGTAGGGTGCGTGTTTATCAGTGTAGAGTGCAGAGGGCAGAGTGTAGAGTGGGACTTCTAACTCTTCACTCTACACTCTTAACTCTTCCCTGAAAGAGGCGCACCGCCAATGTACACCGCCAACTGACAATGTGGGTGACGTCGGACTAACTTTGCATCTCCCCGTCTCCCCCTCTCCCCCTCTCCACAATTACCAAAAATTTGGGTCTAAAGCCTCGCCCCCTTCGACTTAGCTCAGGGCAAGCCTTCGACTTAGCTCAGGGCAAGCCTTGCAGGGCGAATTTGCTATGATGTCAGAAAACTGGAACGGTATTTAACCAGTCTAAAAACCGAGCCTCTAATCGAGGCATCCGAAGCTTGAAAACTAGAGTTAGCGGGTTCTGTTCGGGAAAGCTCGAACAGGTAAAAGCTCTAAGCAACACGGACATCTCACGGTGGCGAAATCGGTTCGCCACCCCTGTCCTCAAGTACAGAGAGTCAATTTTTCAGTAGATTATCAGGTACGGTAGGGCATACCGAAACCTCCTCTGTAATGGGGAAAACGTCTGGGGAGATAAACCCCTCTGGTACTTATTGGCAACAATGGGTAGTAAGGGTTGTCGCCGAACCAGAAATCTAGAACCGTGAGGTCTGGAGAATCCCCACGCCTTCAGGCTGGGGAGTATGTCAAGGTATCATCGGTCTGTCGTATACAGAGAAGAGGAAGAATGGGAGGACTTGGTGCCGCCTTTGGCAGAACCTTTCGCAAAGAAAGCGTTCTCTCGATTTACGAACAACACCGACCCCAGATGAAAACCGGAGATGTCATCGCCTTTTCCGGCAACACCGGCTTTTCTGACTTAATCAAATGGGGAACCGGTTCGATGTACTCTCACGTCGGTATTGTCTTGAGACTGGGATTGAGTGGAGGGTTCGGAGAAAGCGTCATGGTGGTCGAATCCACCACGGAAATTTCACATCACGAAGCCTCCGTCAGCGAAATTATCAAAGGCGTCCAACTCAACTGGCTCTCCAAACGCGCCCTTCTCTACGACGGTTCCGTCTGGTGGGTTCCCCTCAAAAACCCCTTACCGCCAGAAGGCCAAACTCAAACCGAAGCCTGGTTACGAGAAACCCACAACCAGCGCGTCCCTTACGATTTCGTTCAAGTCATGGGGTCGGGAATCGACCTGTTCGATCGCCTCGGCTTGAGCAATCAAGAAGACTTCTCGCGGCTGTTCTGTTCCGAACTCGTTACCAAAGCCCTCAAAATCGCAGGCGTTCTCGACGACGACCTCAACGCCTCCGAACAAACCCCCGCCGACGTGGTGAACTTCACCTGCTTAGACCGACCCGTTCTCATCAAATCCAACTCCGGCCCGGCCGAATAACCCCCGCAGGTGGGAAAACCCGCCCTTTCGTTTCTGTGCCGTACCAAATCAAAATGGTACGATGAACGTAAATTAACATTCGTCCTTAACATTAACCTTCAGACGCAACGCCCACTCGTGGGAGTTGAGGCGTGCGGTTGCAGACGGTTCGACACACGCTTTCTCTATCTGGCTATGCTTAAACGACTGCTCGGCGATCCCAACACCCGCAAGCTCAAAAAACTCCAACCCCTCGTTACGAAAGTCCAACTCTTTGAGGAAGAGATGCAGCCGCTTTCGGACGAAGATCTGGCGGGGAAAACGTCTCAGTTCAAGCAACAACTCGAGAAAGCGACATCCGACGACGAACTCAACGAGCTGCTCGAGGAAATTTTACCCGAAGCCTTCGCAGTGGTTCGGGAAGCCTCCCGGCGCGTCTTGGGAATGCGTCACTTCGACGTACAGGTTCTCGGAGGTGTCGTCCTGCACCAAGGGGAAATTGCCGAAATGAAAACCGGGGAAGGTAAAACCCTGGTGGCAACCCTTCCGTCCTATCTCAACGCCCTCTCAGGGCGAGGCGTTCACGTCGTCACCGTCAACGACTATCTAGCCCGCCGCGACGCCGAATGGATGGGACAAGTCCATCGCTTCCTGGGGCTGTCGGTGGGACTGATCCAGCAGGGAATGCCCCCCGACGAACGCCGTCGTAACTACGCCTGCGACATTACCTATTGCACCAACTCCGAACTGGGATTCGACTACCTGCGGGACAATATGGCTACTTCGATGGAAGAGGTCGTGCAGCGTCCCTTTAACTACTGCGTCATCGACGAAGTGGATTCGGTACTCGTTGACGAAGCCCGCACTCCATTGATTATCTCGGGTCAAGTGGAACGTCCGAGCGAAAAATACCGCCGCGCCGCTGAAGTCGCCGCGAAACTGCTTCGGGGAACGGAAGAAGACCCGAAAGATTACGAAGTGGACGAAAAAGCCCGTAACGTCCTGCTCTCAGACGAAGGGTTCGCTCGAGCCGAAGAGTTGCTCGGCGTCAGCGATTTGTACGATCCCGACGATCCCTGGGCGCACTACGTTTTCAACGCTGTCAAAGCTAAAGAACTCTTTATTAAAGATGTCAACTACATCGTGCGAGATGGCGATGTGGTCATCGTAGACGAGTTTACGGGACGGGTGATGCCGGGACGCCGTTGGAGCGACGGCTTACACCAGGCGATCGAAGCTAAGGAAGGACTCGACATCCAGCCGGAAACCCAAACCCTGGCGACGATTACCTATCAAAACTTCTTCTTGCTGTACCCGAAACTGGCGGGGATGACGGGAACGGCGAAAACGGAAGAATCGGAATTCGAGAAGATTTACAACCTCCGCGTCACGGTGGTTCCCACGAACCGCCCCCTCCGTCGGCAAGACTTGTCAGACGTGGTTTACAAAACCGAACCGGCCAAGTGGAAAGCCGTCGCTCAAGAATGCGCGGAAATGCACGAAAAAGGCCGTCCGGTACTGGTGGGAACGACGAGCGTGGAAAAATCGGAGGTGCTGTCGCGCCTGCTGAGTCAGTTGAACGTTCCCCACAACCTGCTTAACGCGAAACCGGAAAATGTGGAACGGGAAGCGGAAATCGTCGCCCAAGCCGGACGCAAAGGCACGGTGACGATCGCCACCAACATGGCAGGACGCGGAACGGACATTATTCTCGGCGGGAACGCGGACTATATGGCGCGGTTGAAACTGCGGGAATACTTCATGCCTCGCTTGGCGCGTCCAGACGAAGAAGGAAGTTTCGCCTCCCGCAAGGTTCCCGGTAGCAAAGGCCGCAGCAAAGCTAAAGGCTTCGACACCGCTACGAAACCGAAAACCTGGAAAGCGTCCTCACAAATCTTCCCGGTGGAGTTGACCCCGGAGTTGGAACAGCAACTCAAGGAAATGGTCGATTTCGCGGTGAAAGAGTACGGCGATCGTAGTTTGCCGGAGTTGGAAGCTGAAGAACGCATCGCGACGGCGGCGGAAAAAGCCCCGGTGGAAGACCCGGTGGTGCAAAAACTGCGGGAGGTGTACAACCAGCTTTTACACCACTACGAAGCCCATACTTCTGAGGAACATAACGAGGTGGTGGAACTCGGGGGACTCCACGTCATTGGAACGGAACGTCACGAGTCTCGTCGGGTGGACAACCAGCTTCGCGGACGGGCCGGACGCCAAGGAGACCCCGGTTCGACGCGATTCTTCCTCAGTTTGGAAGATAACCTGTTGCGGATTTTCGGCGGCGATCGCGTGGCGGGATTGATGAACGCCTTCCGCGTCGAGGAAGATATGCCGATTGAGTCGGGAATGCTGACGCGATCGCTCGAAGGAGCGCAAAAGAAAGTCGAAACCTACTACTACGACATTCGGAAACAGGTGTTCGAGTACGACGAGGTGATGAACAACCAACGTCGCGCCATCTACGCCGAACGCCGCCGGGTGCTGGAAGGACAGGATTTGAAAGAGCGGGTCATCGAATACGCGGAAATGACGATGGACGATATCGTCAATGCGTACATTAACCCGGAACTGCCTACGGAAGAATGGAACCTCGACAAACTCATCGATAAAGTCAAGCAGTTCGTTTACTTACTCGACGAACTCGAACCCAGCCAGTTGGAAGACATGGCAGTCGAAGAAATTAAAATCTTCCTCCACGAACAGGTTCGCATTGCTTACGACATCAAAGAGGCGCAAGTGGAACGCATTCAGCCGGGGTTAATGCGCCAGGCGGAACGCTTCTTCATTCTGCAACGGATCGATACGCTTTGGCGGGAACACTTGCAGCAAATGGACGCGCTGCGGGAGTCGGTGAGTTTGCGCGGTTACGGGCAAAAAGACCCCCTCATCGAGTATAAGAGCGAAGGATACGAGTTGTTCTTGGAAATGACGATCGACATTCGCCGCGATGTGGTGTACTCGCTGTTCCAATTCCAACCCCAGGTACAGCAGTCGGTGGAAACGCCCTCGACTACGGCGTAGGGAAACGCTCGAAACCTTGTATCAGATCCCCGGTATCTCGGAGATGCCGGGGATCTATAGCAATCCTAAATGGTTTGCGGAAACAGATCGGCTGAAAACCCCATACCGTAACGATCTATCCTGAAAACAAGCCGCAAACGAAGTCGCACTTCGATCGATCCTCAGTGGTGCAAAAAACTTTTCGAGATCGGGGATTGACAAAACACATAAAATATGTATTTAGACTCGAGCCAAATCCCCGGCAGCAATTTACCGATCTGGGATTTTGTGGCAAACCCTTTAATACGGCGATATCTTTTCTAACAAGAGTTTCAGGACTTTTCTGCACCACTAAGGCGATCGATCTCCTTGCTCAACCAAGTCCCCAAAGCCACTAAGCCCAAATCCGTTGTAACTTTAGCATAAACCTCGGTAAAACCTCTTCTCCCGACAACATACTTGGATTCTCCAAAACTTCCACTGCTTGACCCGCACGGTAAATCTCTACCTGCTTGTTTTGCGGGTCAATTAACCAGCCTAACTGTGCGCCATTATCCATATACTCTTGCATCTTGGCACGCAGTTCTTTAAGACTATCTGTCTTGGATCTCAATTCAATTACAAAATCAGGACATAGAGGAATAAAGCCTTCTCGCTGCTCCAACGTCAACGCTTCCCATCGTTCTCTTAGTACCCACGATGCATCCGGAGAGCGATTCGCACCATTGGGTAACTCGAAGCCGGTTGATGAATCGAAGTATTCTCCAAGCATCTCGTTGGCTTCGCACCAAACACCAAGTTGAGTGATGATTTTCGCATTTCGCTTGCCAGATTCTCCACCTGTAGGTGGGTTCACAATGAGTTCTCCTATTGCGGTACGTTCGAGGTTCAGCTCGCGATTCGCAGCAGCCAGGGCAGCAAACTGCTCTCGCGTTACCTGAAGAGCCAGTTCACTAGGCAGATGAAGTAAGAGCAGTTTGGGTGGATGAGGAGCTTGTACCATTAGAATTTACCTCATGCTGCTGAATCGAACTTCTATATTAAGTGCGATCGGTTGGTAGATTGAGTCTCACTTTGTGAAACTCAACAATCATGTCCTCAGTATCAGGGCTAGTCGAATAGCCTTGAAGAGCGGTACAAATATTGTTGCTCAACTCAGTACCATTACCTTCAATGGAGCTAGAAACGACATCACACAAACCCTCTTGTATCCCGATTCCTGACAGGGTGTTGGAGGGATTTCAACCAAAATTCTCTCTGGCCTGCATTATTTACGAGGGGTCTGAAAAAATCTTCCAAAGCCTTACACAGCAGTCAATCTGGTAATTGAAGCAAAAAACAGTCTATGTTTCAAGATGCCCTCACCGTAAGGATTCTGAGGCTTGGCGAATCATCCAGACTCGGGTATTGTTCGTGAGGAATTTCTACTTCTATTGTATGCAGCGTTTCGCGATCGCTTGCCCTAAAAATGCTGAAATCCCCCCTGCATCGTCAAGGGTTCTCGCGATTCCCCCTGCACCAGCCAAGCCCCGTCTCCTGTAACGATTTGCCCCACTACCGACGCGCCGGGAAAAACTTCAACAAACCGCTGGGCGTGGGAAGCAGACAAACACAACACTAACTCGAAATCTTCGCCGCCGTAGAGCGTCCACTGTCGCGCCGTCTCTGGCGACACCATCGCGGCGACATCTGGCGAAACGGGCAGAGATTCCGCCCACAACTGCGCCGAAACGCCACTTTCTCGGGCAATTTGCACCACGGCGTCGGCTAACCCGTCGCTGCTGTCCATTCCAGCGACGCGAGGCTCGTTTTCGGCGGTTTTCCACAATACTGAAACCGCGTCGAATCGGGGAATCGGGCGTTGGTGGGCGCGAAGGAGGCGATCGCACTGTTCTGACGATAACGGATGTTCGGTATCCGGTTCCAACAACAACGCCAACCCCGCCCGAGACGCCCCGTGAACGCCAGTCACGACGATCGCATCTCCCGGTTTCGCCTGACTGCGACGCACGACGAACTCCGGTTCGACATTTCCGAAAGCGGTAATCGAGATAGATTTCACGGGAGATTGACAGACATCGCCGCCGACGATCGCACTCTCGAAGCGATCGAGACAGGCTTTCATACCCCGATACAGCCCTTCAACCCAGTCTACAGGCGTATCTCCCGGCATAGCCAAACTCACAGTAATTCCGATAGGAAACGCTCCCATCGACGCCAAATCCGACAGGTTCGCCGCCACCGCCCGCCATCCAGCGTCTTCAGCGGAGGTGGTGCGATCGCTAAAATGGACGCCATCGACGAGGGTATCGGTGGTAACGACGAGACGACGAGACGCCGGAAACGACAAAACCGCCGCATCGTCGCCGACGAGTCCCGTCGGACAAAACTGATGCAGTCGTTCGAGCAATCCCCGTTCGCCGATATTTCCAACTCGCATGAAGTCGCTAGACGAGTTGTGCTTCGGCGGTTCTAGCTTCAATGGGGCTGAGGGGGTGGGGGTAATGGCGCACGTCGTCGATGTGGTTGTCTTCGCCCACGATTACGACTTTCGGCTGGTGGTGTTGCAGTTCTTCGCGCGAAAACTGCGCGTAAGCCATAATAATGACGCGATCGCCCTTCGTTCCCAACCGGGCGGCTGCGCCGTTGAGTTCTACGATACCCGAATTCGGCGGAGCGGAAATGGCGTAACTGACGAGTCGCGCTCCGTTGGTGACGTTCACGATATGCACCTGTTCGTAGGGGAGGATTCCCGCTGCGTCGAGTAACGCTCGATCGATACCGATGCTACCCATGTAGTCTAAATTCGCGCCGGTTAAGGTGCAGTTGTGAAGTTTGGCGTAAAGGAGCGATCGCTGCATAATTCTCGAAGAATGGCTGAAGTACAAGACCTCAAGGAACAAAAAGTGAACTTGGAAAGACTCGAGGAGATAGAATCGAACAGTCGAACCGGGCAGATCGATCCTTCTCTTAGTTTGATTTTAGCGAGAAACCCGGCATCTCCACGATACCGGGTGGCTGGCTTACGTTAATGTTACTTGTAAGCTTTCACGCATTCTTCAACCAAGGGCGCGACAGCATCCACGTCTTTCCAGCCCAGGATTTCCGTCACTTTCTTTTCGAGGTTTTTGTAAGTGCGGAAAAACTCGGCCACTTCGTCGAGGCGGTGTTGTTCGACGTTTTCGAGGGATTTGTATTCGGCGTAACGGGGATCTTCGGCGGGAACGCACAGGAGTTTTTCGTCGCGATCGCCGCCGTCGATCATTTCTAACATCCCAATGGGACGAGCGGAAATGACGCAGCCAGGAAACGTCGGCTGGTCCATCATCACCAAGCCGTCGAGGGGATCGCCGTCGTCAGCCAGGGTGTTGGGGATAAAACCGTAGTCGAAGGGATAGTGAACCGACGCAAACAAGACGCGATCGAGCGCAAAGCAACCGAGGTCTTTGTCGAATTCGTATTTGTTTTTACTTCCGGCGGGAATTTCGATTAAAACGTTGACTAAACCCGGTTTGGGTTGTGCGGGAATGCGCGATAAATCCACAAGCGTTTCTCCAGTTCCTGTTGACGATACAAAACGTGCTTTAAACACGACAGTTCGACCGTCCGAGCGAACTCAGACGGTCGCCGTCTGACGAACTCATTTTACAACTCGACTGGCGCACCCCACGTTCCAGCTTGGGTCGGACTTACGCGATCGAACGTCGATTTCACTAAATGTAGGGGGCGGTGGGTATTGCTCAAGCTACATTTAGCGTGAATGCTTCGGGAATTGATGCGATCGCACTGCATTAGGGGGCGCGATCGAATCTCGGATCGAGTAATCCTCCCGAACGACTTCCCAGCCGAGACATTGGATAAATCTGACGTGGGGAATCGACCGTTCCCGCTGAGTAGAGCAAGATGACTAAAAGGGGTAGTGTTAATGTCAGCAGCGCGATCGCGGTTCCCACCAGTTGGGAGAAGCCGCGAGGGAGTGGCTGCTGTGACCTGCCAGACTGACTACCAGATTCCATATAAGACGAGTGTAGTTTTCAAACTCGATCGCAAGGGGACACGGAAACGACGCAATCGCAACAGCGATCGAAACTCGAACCGGATGAGGCTTCTCGAAACAAGAGTGCTTTTGAGATCTATCTTAGAAAGCATCGACCGGATTAACTGTCGCTCAGCCAACACTCTCAACAAAAGTCAAGCTTCGATCGTACTCTGTAACGTACGGCGACGCCCTGTTTGAAGAAGGAATCAGCCGCACCGATAGAGATTTCAGACACGTCGCCACCCGAACGAGTTCAGTCGTTGGAATCGAGGAAATCGGGAATCACCCATTTGGGCGGTTCTGCCATTTTCTTTCGCAGGGCGGCTTCAGCAATATCATGCATTCTATCGATCGAGGTTTCGCCGATAAACTTGGCGGCGTTTTGAGCGTACTCGCGATTCGGGCAGCGATCGCCCAAAACACATCCGTTGACGCACGCTTCCGCACAGTTTATGTTGGTCTCCATTTTGGTCGCTTGTTAAGGCTTTAGTTTTATGTTTCTAGTATAGCATTTTATTTTAAGATCGAGGGCAAATTTCGATGCGATCGTCGTCACACTGAAGCGGCATGAAGTGCGATCGTTTTATTGAGTAATTACTTTATTAATAACCTCTTAAACTTTGGATAATTTTGAAGTTTGAATTTACACAAAATATTTTTCTATGAAACCACGCCCCCAAGCCAATTTATTTGAGTGTATCTCAATTGTGTAACAAAATTGAGACAAAAAGAGAACGGAGAACGGGGAATCAGATTTTTTCTGGTGTTTTAATTTTTGACGACTCATTTGGGACTGCTATATGAGTCTGGAGTAGGTTGGGTGGAGCGAAGCCGAAACCCAACAACAGATCGATTCAGTGCAGAGACTCCGATTTGATAAATTTACATTTTTGAAATTCACCTATTTAGGGCTTGCTGAATAACTCCAAAAAACAGGGTATGGACAGTTGACAAGAAATGGAACAGAGTTAAGCATAAGCTATTTTTTTGGTATAAAATAGCTTGATATAACTCATCCTAATAATTTGGAACACAAAATCAGAGTTTTGGGAAATTTGACACAAAAAAAGACAGTAAAACTGCCTCAGCAGCTTCACCAAATTCATCACTAAAAATGTGAGGGAGATTGAGGTTTCTGATGTTTGAGCCAGTTTAGTCATGACTCGCCCCAAACCAAATCTCCGTTTTCCTTGTCCAAATTTACCCTCAATTTCGTTCCGAACTCTCTCATCTTCTCGTTCTTGTCTTTTCTGTTCTTTGCTCACCTTTTTAGGCGGTCTTCCCAAAGGCGGACCACTCAAACGAATTCCTCGTTCTTTACACCAAGCTCGATTAGCTCGGGTTCGATAAATTCGATCGGCGTGAACCGATTTTGGGTAATGTCCCGTCAGTTCTTTATACTCCTCTACTTGCATTTTCAAGTCGCCAGTTTCGTTATAGTTGTCCCAACTGATTCGCTCCACAAACACATATCCATCCCAACAACTCACCGAGATTTTGGCTCCGAATTCTGTATTGGCTCTCGCTTTTCCTCTCACGATCGGACGCACATGAGGTTGACTGAGACTGACAATCCGATCGTCAATCCGCTCGGTTTGATTTTCGAGCATCCATTGCTGCTGACGGTAGATTTCTACTCCGACCAATAATCTTCTGTATTGCCTGTGGCTTAAGCATTCCAGGCTCACCCCTGTTTCAATTAGCTTCTCAATATATTCCAAATTTCTTTTCACATACTTCAGTTGTTTCTTCACTGCATTGATTCGTTCTTTTCTCGATTTCTTCTTCCTTTTAGAAAATTTTAGATACTCTTTACGGGCTTGTTTTCGATAAGTTCTCGGTCTTTTCTCTCCTTTTACCTTCTGTTGTTCGTGCATCTTATCGACGATCCTTTCTGTATCTTTTCTGACTGAATTTAACAGATCGAAATCCGTGGGATATTTAATATCCGCTGGTGCCACCGTTGCATCGATTAAGAGTTTTCCTTTATTATTTTGACCGTCTTCTCTTTCTCCGGCTTCTCCGAGCTTTTTTTCGGTGGCTTCCTTCCCAAATCCTTGGGCTTTTTTGACCATTGATTTATTGATTCTACCCAGAAACTCTTCCCCAATTCTCTGACGGAAGTGAACCATCATTGAGGGGTCGAATGGGGCTTCACTACTGTAACTCTTCTGACCGATAAAATACTGCAAATACGGGTTCTCTCGGATCTGCTCTACGGTTTCTCGATCGCTAATTCCCAATTTTTCTTTGATAATTAATGCGCCGAGCGCCATCCGAAATGGTTTCGCTGGCGCTCCCATTTCCTCGGAAAAAATCTGGGCGTATTCTTCCTCAAATTCTGTCCAGGGAATGAGTTTTGCCAGAATGACCCAACGATTTTCTCCACACAACTTTTCCTCAGAGGAAAGCTCAAAGGCTTCTTCGGGCGTGTCGGGATTTTGTGATTTTCGATACATTTTCTCTGACTGGATGCACGATAATTTTCAATTTTACCTCTTTTTCGGGCTCTTGACGTCACATCTAGACTCCTCTAAGCCCTACGCCGTAAGCTTTTCACTTCTTTTCAGCAAGCCCTATTTATTTCTCGATTTTTAATGAAATTTAAGCACCACGGAGACACAGAAAAAACAGGAAATTGGAGATGGGAAATCCAGGAAAAACGAGCAGACATCCACAGATGGATGGCTCTTCGGAGTTTAGGGTGACAGAAAAACTAACTTCACGAGATTTCAAGGGTTTTGGCTCTCGAATCTTCAATTTTTTGTATCATGCTATACATTTATAACCACAAACTCCGAAGACCCAGATGGATTTACGAGGTGGGATATTGTAAAAACTTGACGATCGGGAGTTATACAGTTGTTGGTCGAACAACCGAGTTTCTCGTTCTAAACCCGACACTACAATAACGGAATTTCATGATTGTTACCGGGTTTCGGCGTGAGTCCTAACGCTGCTAAAATCGAAAATATAAAACTCGCGACTGTCAGAAAAAGCCGCGAGTTTCAGCTCGATCGAACTTCGTATGAGTTGTCTAAAAATCGCGAACTCCGATTTTAGAAAAAGATGTTCGATCGAGTAAATTACAATCCTCTTAAAATTGAGGTTAATTTTCGTTCTCAATTCCCAAACAAATCAAATTTTAACGTTAAACTTCACGGAAGGAAATCAAACAAAACAGACCGTTTTAAGACGGGAATACTTTAAACAAAATCGAGTTGATAATGCTCAAAGCGATCGAACCCAGGAGCGCACTCCAAATCCCCCAGCGTAAGCGGAATCCAGTAACGAACCACGCCGCCAAACCAAACACGATCGCGTTGATAATGACAATGAACAAGCCGAGGGTCAAAACGACGAACGGAAACCCCAACACCAACAAAACAGGTTTGATGAGGGCGTTCAAAATCCCGAAAACCGCAGCCGAAACTAAAACCTTATTCAAGCTGTCGATTTCCACCCCTAGAGGGAGCTTGGAAATGATAAAGAAGCTCAGGGACATGATAAGCCAGGTGACAATCAGCCCCACGATGTCGATTTGCATAGCTGTGTATCTCCCAAAACGGAGTCAGTACACTACACATTAAAGCGAAATAACATCACATCGCCTTCCTGCACAACATAATCTTTACCTTCACTGCGAAGCAAACCCTTCTCCTTCGCCGCCGTCATCGACCCCACACTCACCAAATCCTCAAATCCGATGGTTTCCGCACGAATAAAGCCCCGCTCGAAATCCGTGTGAATCACCCCAGCCGCTTGCGGTGCAGTCATTCCGGCGTGAATCGTCCAAGCGCGAGTTTCCTTCGGTCCCGTGGTCAAATAGGTTCGAAGTCCCAACAAATCGTAAGTGGCGCGAATCAGAGATTGCAGCCCCCCTTCGCTAACTCCCAAGGATTCGAGAAAATCCCCTCGTTCCTCCTCGGGAAGTTCGATCAGTTCCGATTCCACCTGCGCCGAAACCACCACTACCTGGGCGTTTTCCTCCTTAGCCACCTCGCGAACCCGGTCTACCCACTGATTCCCTTGCGCCAAATCGTCTTCCGAGACGTTCGTGGCGTAAATAATCGGTTTGCGCGTCAGCAGTCCCAAGGGTTTGATGGCGAGGTCTTCCTCCTCCGTCAACTCCACCAAACGAGCTGATTTCCCTTCGTTGAGAACCGCCGCCACTTTTTCCAAGGCGTCGAGTTCCAGTTTCGCATCTTTATTATTGCGAGCTTGCTTGCGGGTGCGCTCCATGCGGCGTTCGACTTGCGCCAAATCCGCCAAGCCTAACTCTAAGTTAATCACTTCAATGTCCCGCACCGGGTCGATCGATCCCGAAACGTGAACGATATCGTCGTTCTCAAAACAGCGAACCACATGAACAATCGCGTCCACTTCTCGAATATTGGCGAGAAACTGGTTTCCCAACCCTTCCCCCTGACTGGCACCTTTGACCAATCCGGCGATATCGACAAATTCCATGCGGGTGGGGACGATTTGCTCCGACTCCGAAATTTTCGCTAAAACGTTCAAACGTTCGTCGGGAACCGCGACGACACCGACGTTTGGCTCGATAGTACAAAAGGGAAAGTTTGCCGCTTGCGCCTTGGCGTTGGCGACGAGAGCGTTGAAGAGAGTAGATTTTCCGACGTTCGGCAGTCCGACAATTCCGGCTCTGAGCATACTGGGGGTTCGATGAGGCTTGCTTGCTTGAGTCTTGTTTGCTCTGCTAGTTTAACTTGAGATTGAAGGTTGAGGATACCCGATCGCTCGATCGCCGCCATCCCGTTCGCGAAACCCGTTTACCCAAACCTATTCATGTCTGCCCCCCTCTGGCCTTACGTCACGCCGGGAATTCCCGACGAACTCTTCGAGCGTCTGCCGGGAATTCCCCTCAGCAAACGGGAGGTTCGGCTCGTTTTGCTGTCGCAACTGCGCTTAAAAGTCGATTCGATTCTCTGGGATATCGGTGCCGGAACGGGAACGATTCCCGTCGAAAGCGGGTTACTCTGTCGCCAGGGTCGCATTTTAGCCGTCGAACGAGACGAAGACGTGGCGAACCTCATTCGCCGCAATTGCGATCGCTTCGGGTTACAGAACGTCGAAGTCATCGAAGGAAACGCCCCCGAATGTTTGGCTCGACTGTCACAGCCCCCGACTCACGCTTGTATTGAAGGGGGACGCCAGATGAAAGATATCTTGCAGGCGGTGTGGGACGCGATGGAAGCTGGGGGACGCATCGTCGCCACAGCCGCCAATCTCGAAAGTCTCTACACGATTTCTGAATGTTTCGCTCAACTCCAGCTTCGCAACATCGAAGTCGTCCAATCTGCCGTCAACCGACTCGAAAAACGGGGAACTCACCAAATTCTCGCCGCCGTCAATCCGATTTTCGTACTCAGCGGCGAGAAGATGGAGTGAGGGTCAAGACAGTCACCAGTCGCCAGTCACCAGTGAACGGGGAACGGGGAACAGGCAACAGTGAAGACAGCAAACAGATAACTGTTTTTCCCCCTCTCCCCTTCTCCCCTTCTCCCCCTCTCCCTATCTCCCCCTCTCCCTATCTCCCCTTCTCCCCCTCTCCCTATCTCCCCCTCTCCCCTTCTCCCCCGCTCCCCTACTACAAGCGCGATCGCAACTTTGCAAAACGTGCGACAATAGATGGATCGGGGCAATTTTTTTCTTAACTTGTGAGGGGTTCACCGGAGCAATAAGTCCCGTGCTGCACCGAAGGCTTCGGCTGTGAGCGGCTTAGCCGAACGGTCAGCGTCGGGATGCTTCGACAAGCTCAGCAACAGCTTCGACAAGCTCAGCAACAACTTCGACAAGCTCAGCAACAACATGGACTCCCCGCGTCAATTGAGGGGTACTCTGCGAGAAGCCGCTTCGCGTCTACGATGCCCCGAAAATTGACCCATCACACAAATTTATCGGAATTATGTTATAGTGGCAAACACAGGAGGTGAGGGCGTTGATACACAAAGCGGTCAAAGTCAGAATCTACCCAACTGACGAACAGAGACAGGCGTTAGCTCAGCACTTTGGCTGCGCTCGTTGGTGGTGGAATTATGCACTCAACCTGTGCAACATAACCTATAAAGAAACGGGTAAAGGATTGACCCGCACAGCTCTTAACGCTCACCTTCCCAGTCTCAAGAAATCCGAGGAGACCGCTTGGCTATCAGAGTGCTACTCGCAAGTTTTACAAACGACGACACTCAACTTGACAGCCGCCTTCAAGAATTTCTTTGATAAGCGAGCGAAATATCCTCGCTTCAAGAGCAAAAAGTATCGTCAATCCATTCAATACCCCCAGAACGTCAAAGTTATTGGCAACCACATTAAATTCCCCGGTCGGGTAGGAGTCGTCAAGGCGAAACTCCATCGACCCATCGACGGAAAAATTAAGACGGTCACAGTATCTATGACTTCCTCGGGTCGGTATTTTGCGTCTGTCCTTTGCGAACTTGAGGGCGATGCACCCTCACCGAGTCCCGAGGGAAAAGTGGCGGGGGTAGATTTGGGATTGAAGGACTTCGCCATCGTCAACGATGGTGTCAAAACTTCCAAATATGCCAACCCAAGGCATCTCGAGAAACACGAACGGAACTTAGCGAGGAAACAGAAAAAACTTGCTCGTAAGTCCAAAGGTTCGAGGTCTCGAGAGAAAGCCAGGAGGTTGGTCGCCAGAGTTCACGAACGCCTGTCAAATGCCCGTCAAGACTACCTGCACAAGCTGAGCCGAAAGCTGGTGAACGATAACCAAGTCATCGTAGTCGAAAATCTCAATGTCAAGGGCATGGTTCGGAATCACAATCTGGCTAAGGCAATTTCTGATGTGGGCTGGGGAATATTCGTCAATTTTCTTTCCTACAAACTCGAACGAGAAGGAAAGGTATTGGTGGAGATCGACCGTTTTTTCGCCAGTTCGAAAACCTGCTCTGAGTGTCTGTTTCAAGTCTCCGAGATGCCGTTAGACGTGAGGGTGTGGGATTGCCCTTACTGTGGAACGCATCACGACCGAGATGAAAATGCCGCCAAAAATATCAGAGCCGAAGGGATCAGACTGCTAACTGTCTCGGGAACCGGGACGGCTGCCGATGGAGGGAATGTCAGACCGAAACGCGGACGCAAATCCGTGTTGAGGCAATCCCCTTAGAAGTCGGAAGCCCGCGCTGTACCCATCAGTGTCAGCGTCGGGTAGTTCACTGCGTTTTTAACCTTAAGATCGAGCGGGTAGCAGCACCGACGGGTGAAGATCGAATTGCCGTGGTGTTTCCCCAAATTTCTAATTCCGAACAGCGATACGTCATATGTCTTGGGCTAGGCTTTTCAGTGCAATTGTTGCGATCGTCGTTGCGTTAGCGGCGATCGGTTTAGGTGGGTGGTATTTCGTTGTCTTTTTCGGTGCGATCGTCTTTCTTGGCGAGCGAGAATACTTTCAACTCGTGCGCGCGAAGGGCATCGCACCCGCCGCGAAAACCACGTTAGTTTTGTCGCAAGTCCTGCTGTTAATCGCAGCGATCGCCCCCGATTTAGTTAGCGTCGCGTTTCCCCTAGCCGGTGGCGTTATCTGCGCCTATCTACTGTTTCAACCGAAACTCGCTTCGATCGCCGATATTTCCACATCGATTCTCGGGTTATTTTACGGCGGTCTGTTACCGAGTTACTGGATTCGGCTGCGAGTCGAACTCGATCGCGTTCCCTTACCCTTCGATCGCACCATCGTCGCCAGTCCCGTTCCTTTCTTCGAGAATTGGTCGTCTCCCCTCTCTCTCGAAAACGTTCCCCAAGGACTGTGTATCACCCTGTTGGCCTTCGGCTGCATTTGGGCGGCTGACATCGGGGCGTACTTTTTCGGCAAAACCTTCGGACGGACTCGTCTGTCGGCGGTCAGTCCCAAGAAAACGGTCGAAGGGGCAATTTTTGGAATTGCCAGCAGTACCGCTATCGGAGCGTTTGGAGCCTGGTGTCTCGGCTGGCCGGTTTGGCTGGGGTCGGGGGCTGCGATGGGTTTGGCGATCGGTTTGGCCAGCCTCATGGGAGATCTGACCGAATCCATGATGAAACGAGATGCGGGTGTCAAAGATTCCGGACAGTTAATTCCCGGTCACGGAGGAATCTTAGATAGAACCGATAGTTACGTATTTACAGCACCGCTCGTGTACTATTTCGTGATGTTCGTTTTACCGCTGTTTGTCCTGTAAAACCGCGATTTCACGGAGACCGTCAGATCGAGGTCAGTGTTAAGATACAGAACAAGAGCCGCAGGTGCGTACCGCCCACAGGATGCCGAACCCATACTGTAAGAGACTGTCATGCGAGATTTGAAACCGTCGAGCCTTGAAATCGGGCAACTCGCTCAGTTGTCTCTCGATCGCATGGCAGACGCCGTAGTTTTTTTTGACGGTCGAGCTGAGATTTTTTACGTCAACGATGCAGCCTGTCAGCTCCTCGACCTCGAACGAACCGAACTCCTGTCCCGAAAACTCTGGCAGATCGATACTGAGCTAACGGTCGAAGAGTGGGGGAGTTATTGGGAGCGCTTACACCAGCAAGAATCGATCGCTCGAGAGACGACCTATCTCACGGCCGCGGGCGATCGCATCGCAGTCGAAACCACCACCACTTATATTTTTAACCCCGATACCCCCTATAGTTGTCTCGTCGCGCGTTCCCTGTCCAAACGAAACGCCGACGCTCGAGAAGTGCGACGCGCGCGCGAACAACTGCGAGCAGTTCTCGATGCCGTTCCCGGCTTCGTGTCTTGGATTAGCGCAGACGGTCGCTATCTCGGCGTCAACCGCCACCTGGCCGCCAGCTACAATATGCCGCCAGCCACTTTCGTCGGTAAAGAACTGGGCTTTCTCAAAAACAGTCCCGAATTCGTCGAGTTCGTGCGACAGTTCCTTCAAAACGACGATTTGTATGCCTCACAAGTGATTCGAGCCAGCGTTCGCGGCGTCTATCGCTACTACATTATCGCCGCCCAAAAGTACGACGAAGGACGCGCGACCGTTGCCGTGGGCATCGACATCACCGATCGCAAGCAGTCCGAAGAAGCCTTACGTCATAGCGAAAGCCGCTTGCGAGAGCAAACGCAACAACTCGAAGACGCCTTGCGAGAACGGCAAAAAGCCCAAGCTCACCTGATTCAATCCGAGAAAATGTACGCCCTCGGTCAAATGGTGGCGGGAATGGCGCACGAAATCAACAACCCAATTAATTTTATTTACGGAAACCTAGCCTACGCCGACAATTACGTTAAAGATTTACTGGGGTTAATGCAGTTATATCGCGACGAACTCTTGACGTTAACCCCCACCCTCGAAGCCGAAATCGAAGCGATCGACCTCGATTTTATCGCCTCCGATTTGCCGAAAATTATCGACTCGATGAAAATCGGTGCCGAGCGTATTTTAAAACTCGTGTTGTCGTTGCGAAACTTTTCGCGTCTCGACGAAGCCGAATTCAAACGAGTCGATCTTCAAGAAGGTCTCGACAGCGCCCTGGTAATTCTCAACCACCGCATTCAAGGGCATATCGAAATCGTCAAACAGTATCGCACGCTGCCCAAAACTTACTGCTATCCCGCACAGCTCAATCAAGTTTGGATGAATTTGCTGTGCAACGCCATCGATGCAGTGGGCGATCGCCCCGTAGAAACCTCAGCCATCGAAACACCCCAGAAAGAGCCGAAAATTATCGTCGAAACCGAACCGCTCGACGGCGATCGCGTGTGCGTGCGAATTCGCGATAACGGACGGGGAATCCCCGCCAAACTGCTCGAAAAAATCTTCGATCCGTTTTTTACCACCAAACCCGTCGGCGCGGGAACCGGCCTGGGACTGGCCATTTGCTACCAAATCGTTGAAAACCATCGCGGCAACATTCACGTTCGATCTGAACTCGAAGGCGGTACGGAATTTACCGTGGTGCTTCCCGTCAAACCCTTCGATCGCGACATCGAAACCTAGCCCTCTAGCCGCCTCGCTCGACGTTGCAGTCTGACCGGCGAGCTTCCCCGAAACGGCGTCCCGAGGGGCGAATTGAACAAAAACCCCCGACAAGTCAGTCCGAAAAACCGGGAAGCGTTATAGAATTGTGAAGCCCGACCCTGCCTTCCGGCAGATCGGCCGCTCCACTGCAAGCCTCGAGCCTAAAATTCATGTCCGCCGATCGAAAGCTGTACGAAGGGAAAGCCAAAATCCTCTACGCCACCGACGATCCCGAAGTCCTCGTCGCTCACTTCAAAGACGACGCGACTGCGTTCAACGCCGCCAAACGCGGCACGATCGTTCGCAAAGGCGAAATTAACTGTGCGATTTCGACTCATCTATTTCGACTCCTCGAAGCCTGCGGCGTCCCGACGCACTGGCTGGATACACCGGAGAGCGATCGCATGAAAGTCAAAGCGGTCGAAATCGTTCCGCTCGAAGTCGTCGTTCGCAACGTCGCCGCCGGAAGCCTCTGTCGCCAAACGGGAATCGCCCTGGGAACGGAAATCGATCCGCCGTTGGTGGAATTTTTTTACAAAAACGACGAGTTGGGCGATCCTCTACTGACGCGCGATCGCCTGCGATTGCTAAACGTCGCAACTTCTGAAACGATCGATCGCCTGCGGGAACTCGCATTGACCGTCAACCGTCACCTGTCAGAGTTTTTTGCCAGTTGCGACATTACCCTCGTCGATTTCAAACTCGAATTCGGGATCGCGTCCGACGGGCGCATCGTCCTAGCCGACGAAATCAGCCCCGATACCTGTCGTTTGTGGGATCGGCGCGAAACCGATTCCGAACGGCGCGTGATGGATAAAGACCGCTTCCGACAAGACCTCGGACAAGTCGAAGATGCTTACGAACGGGTGTTAGAACGGGTTCTCGAACGCGTCGAGACACTGTCGAATGCGGTAACGTAAGGCGAAAACGTCGGATAAACAGAGTAAAGTTTAAATCGACCGTCCGGACGTTTGGTGGGTGCCGGGATTTGGTGTGTGGAGGAAAAGGAGAATCGTGGACAGACTCAAGTGGTCTTGGTTAACAATTTTGCCGCTGACGATCGCCCTCGTCGGGGGAGAACCGGGTATCGCCAAAGCCGTGCGATCGCTCGACGGGAACGACTCGGCGATGCGGCTCGATGGCTCGGACGAAAAAGCCAGCGCGATCGCAACCGACAACCCAACAACGCCTGAAAAACCGACAGTGGCGACCGTTGCGTCACCCCTCAAACCCTCGGAAACGGCAGAGAACTCAGACCCCGAACGCGAGGCGGCCGCTCCTGAGCTGGAAGCGCGATCGCCCGTCGAGTCCGAGTCCCAAGCAGATCTCAGCCTGGAGATCGAGTCGGAGAGCGACCCGACGGTCGAGGAAAGAGCCGAGCAGACAGAAGATGCGGTGACTCCTTCGGTGGCGATCGACACCGACATCAACCCCGCCGTTCTCGACGAGTCGTCCTCTCCCCCCCCAACGCTGCGAGCGCAAAACAACGAAGACGAGACAGGCGATCGACAACCGCAGGTTCTCGTCTCGGAAGTCGTCGTGCGCGGACCGGGCGGCCGGGAGATTCCCCGCGACCTTCAAGAACTGGTTTACGACACCGTGGGAACGCAACCCGGACGCACGACCACCAGCCGCCAGCTTCAAGAAGACGTCAACGCCGTTTACGCCACGGGATTTTTCGGTCGCGTCGAACCCCTGGCCGAAGAAACGCCGTTGGGGGTACGCGTGATTTTTGAAGTGTTACCGAACCCCACGCTCAACCGGGTGACCGCCCAAAACAACCAAGTGTTGACCCAAGAGAAAATCGACGAAATTTTCGGAGATCTCTATGGGGATATTCTCAACTTGCGGGAATTCCAACGGGGAATCGAGACGTTGAACCAGTGGTATCAAACCAACGGTTACGTGTTGGCGCAGGTCATCGACCCGCCCGTTCCCGAAGAGGGACTCATCGCCCCGCCTCCGGTGTCCGACGACGGCGTCGTGACCCTAGACGTGGCCGAAGGTCGAATTGAAGATATCGATATTCGCTTTCTCAGCGAAGAAGGAGAACTCGTCGACGAAGATGGCGAACCCGTAGACGGACGGACTCGCGAATTTATTATTACGCGGGAGATGCGATCGCAACCGGGGGAAGTCCTCAACCGCGATGTGATTCAGCAGGACTTACAGCGAATTTTCGGCTTGGGACTGTTCGAGGACGTGAACCTCTCCGTCGAACCGGGAACCGATCCCCGTCAGGCGGTCTTGGTGATTAACGTCATCGAAGGAAGTTTCGGCTCGATCGCCGCTGGGGGTGGGTTTAGTTCCGTGGGTGGCTTCTTCGGAACGGTGAGTTTCCAAGAGCAAAACCTCGGCGGAAACGACCAGATTTTAGGGGCTGAGGTGCAGTTGGGAACGCGGGGTCTGTTCTTCGACGTCAACTTTACCGATCCTTGGATCGGCGGCGATCCTTACCGAACGGCGTACAACATCAACCTGTTTCGGCGGCGATCGATTTCGCTGGTGTTCGACAGCGGCCCCGATCAGAGGGAGGTCGAACTCGATAACGGCGATCGCCCCCGGATCGATCGCATCGGCGGCGCTGTAACCTTTACACGTCCCCTGACTCGGGAGGTCTTTAATACCCGTCAAGCTTGGACGGCGTCGTTGGGTTTGGAAGTTCAAGAAGTCACCATTCGCGATGCAGACGGCGATCGAGAACCCCGCGACGAAGAGGGAAACTTGCTGTCCGCCAGTGAAGACGGTACCGATTTTATTCCCAGCGTGCGGTTTGGAATCGCCCGCGATCGCCGCAACAACCCCCTCGATCCCACCCGAGGGTATCGCGTCAGCTTCAGTACCGAACAGGCGATTCCTTTTGACGCTGACGTGTTCTACAACCGGTTGCGCGGGAGTTACAGTTATTATTTTCCGGTGGATATCTTAAACTTTACCGACGGTCCCGAAGCGTTGGCGTTTAACGTACAAGCGGGAACGATTATCGGCGATATGCCCCCTTACGAAGCCTTCGTTCTCGGCGGTGTCAACTCCGTTCGCGGTTATGCTGAAGGGGCGTTGGGAACCGGGCGATCGTTCGTTCAAGCAACGGCGGAATACCGATTTCCCATTTTTTCGATTTTGAGTGGCGTTGTTTTCCTGGATGTGGGAACTGATTTAGGAACTGGGGAAAACGTTCCCGGCGATCCGGCGGGGATTCGCGACAAACCCGGCTCGGGATTCGGTTACGGCGCGGGGATTCGCGTTCAGTCTCCCATCGGTCCGATTCGGATCGATTTCGGGATTAACGACGACGGCGAAAATCGATTCCACTTCGGTATCGGTCAGCGTTTCTAACCTGTTAAATTGGAGCGTTTGGGAGTTTCAGAAACCTGTAGAAACCTGTAGGGTGGGCGATGCCCACCATATAAAAGTTGGGTCAAATCGTTCAAAAATCTCAACTTTGAATTTTTTCAATGAGTGAAAAAGGTGGGCGATGCCCACCCTACAAAGTTTCTTTAAAACATTTTTGTTAGACAGCAACATCCAAAATTTCTGCATCCAAAATCTACGCATCTTCTGTGTATCTGTGGTTTATCTCCTAACTCTTCTCTCGAAAATTCCCTGTAGCCTGTAAGGTTGGCATTGCCCACCCTGTAGAGTCGAGTGTGAGAAAATCCTTGCTATAAATGTTGTAAAAACCTCGGAATTGATACGGAATTTGAATTTCCAATACTGTTTTTTTCAACCCGACAAGTCCATCTATCCCCCCAACTCCCCTTTCAAAGGGGGGCTAAGGGGGGATGGGGTGAAGACTTCTTAAAACCTAGCTTATCGGAAACGGATTCCGTATTATAATATCTGTAAAAAAGCAGAAATTACCCAGCGATCGCACAAAAAAATGAAAATAATTTTCTACTCTACTATTTTTGAAATATTAGACATATCAAAAATAGTTTTTACTCAAAAAAACAATAAAAAAATAATGTTTCTGACTTAATTCTAGTTCTAGAGAGTTTCCAAAATCGTGTCGCAAACACAAATAAAAACAACCGAAACAAGCCATCAAAAAACACTACCCGCGATCGCCCGAGGCGGATCGACCCTACTCGAAGGATTCGATCGAAGCGGCGTCGGCTTGCACTCGGGACAAACAACGCGAGTGCGCGTCCTCCCCGCCGAAGCAGGAGAACGCCGTTACTTTGTCCGCACCGACTTATCGGGAACCCCTTACATTCCCGCCGAAGTCGAAGCCGTGCGCCAAACCCAACTGTCCACCGAACTCGCGACAGGAGACGCCAGCGTGCGAACCGTCGAACACCTCCTAGCAGCTTTAGCCGCCCGAGGCATCGATCGCGCTCGCATCGAAATCGACGGCCCCGAACTCCCCTTACTCGACGGATCGGCGAAACATTGGATCGACGCCATCGATCGCGCCGGCCAAACCGAATCCCAAACCGCCACCGTCGCGTACCTAGACGATCCCCTCTGGGTACGCGACGGCGATGCCTTCGTCGCCGCTCTGCCTTCCCCCGAACTGCGATTGAGCTACGGTATCGACTTCGAGGCACGTCCGATCGGCAACCAGTGGCACAGTTGGACGCCCCTGCAAGAAGACTTTAGCCAAGCGATCGCGCCGGCCCGAACCTTCGGACTGGCCGAAGACGTCGATCGCCTGCGATCGGCCGGACTCATTCGCGGCGGGAGTCTCGAAAACGCCCTCGTGTGCGATCTCCAACACTGGCTCAATCCTCCCCTGAGATTTGCAAATGAACCAGCCCGTCATAAAATTTTAGACTTAGTAGGAGATCTGAGCTTGCTCGGAACGATTCCAGTGGCTCATTTTATCGCCTACAAAGCAAGTCACCGCCTGCACGTTCGATTAACTCAACGGTTGCGAGAGCGAGGATTGTCGCAGCACGGGTGACAGTTCCTCGACCTTCGGCAAATCCGAAAAGCCCTATTTTGCATTTCAACAGCGATCGAATTGAACTATGTCCACACTTACCGACGCGAATTCTTTGAAATCAGACTCGACCAAAGCAATCGAAACACCGTCCGAGCCACCTCAAACGGTGTTGACGATCGAACAAATCCAGCAACTGCTCCCGCATCGCTACCCCTTTAGTTTGGTCGATCGCATTATCGAATACGTTCCGGGCGAGCGAGCGGTCGGGATCAAAAACGTCACGATTAACGAACCCCATTTCCAAGGTCATTTTCCCGGTAAGCCCGTGATGCCGGGGGTATTGATCGTCGAAGCGATGGCGCAAGTCGGCGGTATCGTCCTGACGCAAATGTCGCAAATGGACGAAGGACTGTTTATGTTCGCCGGAATCGACGGCGTGCGGTTCCGTCGTCCCGTCGTTCCCGGCGATCGCATGATTATGACTGTCGAACTCATGTGGACGAAGCGTCGGCGGTTTGGCAAAATGCGCGGCCGTGCCGAAGTAGACGGACAACTCGTGACCGAAGGAGAACTGATGTTCTCTCTGTTAATCGAATAGTTCGCCGACTCGTTCGGCACGCGACGAACTCGGTGGGTCGTACACTTGCGCCCCCAACACGTCCGTCTCTCCGCACGGCTTTACCAGACAGAAGATGATTCATCCAACGGCTGTCATTCACCCCAGCGCTCAACTCCACCCGACCGTGCGTGTCGGGGCCTATTCAGTCATCGGCGAGCGCGTGAAGGTCGGGCGCGACACGACGATCGCATCTCACGTTGTCGTCGGAGGCGATACAGAAATCGGAGAACGCAACCATATTTTTCCGGGCGCAGCCATCGGCTTAGAACCCCAAGACCTCAAATACAGCGGTGCGGCGAGCGGCGTTAAAATCGGCAACGACAACCGCATCCGCGAGTACGTCACCATCAACCGCGCCACCCAAGCCGGGGAAACCACATATATCGGCAACGAAAACTTGCTGATGGCTTACGTTCACATCGCCCACAACTGTATCGTCGAAGACCGCGTCGTCATTACCAACGCCGTCGAACTCGCCGGTCACGTTCGCGTCGAAATGGGCGCGCGCATCGGGGGCGTCGTCGGCGTTCACCAATTCGTTCACATCGGTCAGCTTGCGATGGTCGGCGGTATGAGTCGCATCGATCGCGACGTTCCCCCCTATATGCTCGTCGAAGGCAACCCCAGTCGGGTTCGCGCCCTCAACCAAGTGGGGTTGAAACGAGCCGGACTCGTAGACGCCGAAGACGGACAACCCTTTAAAGTGTTGAAAAAGGCGTTTCGCATCCTGTATCGCTCGGGGCTGACCCTAGACGAGTCTCTCGAACAACTGGAACTGTTGCCCGAAACGCCGCAACTCCATCACCTGCGAGAATTTCTACGAGAGTCTTTGACCGCCGGACGACGCGGCCCCATCGCCGGACGCCGACGGGGGAGTAGCGACCGATCGTGAGCTATCGCATTTTTATCAGCACGGGAGAAGTCTCGGGAGACTTGCAAGGGTCGCTGCTGGTCGAGGCTTTGTTTCGACAGGCCGAACGCGCCGACCTCGAACTGGACATCGTGGCCTTGGGCGGCGATCGCATGGCCGAGGCCGGGGCGAAACTATTGGCAAAAACTAGCGAAATCGGCTCGGTGGGGCTGCTAGAATCCCTACCCTTCGTGTTTCCCACCCTGCAAATTCAAAAACGCGCCCTCGCCGAACTGACGGCTCGTCCCCCCGATTTGGTGGTACTCATCGACTACATGGGGCCGAACCTCAGCATCGGAAAAGTCCTCAAACGTCGCTTTCCCCAGGTTCCGGTGGTGTACTATATCGCGCCTCAAACCTGGGTCTGGTCGCCGAGCGATCGCGACGCCCTGCGGTTGGTCGAAACCAGCGATCGCCTGCTGGCCATTTTCCCCGAAGAAGCCCGGTATTTTGAAGCCAAAGGCGCGTCGGTCACGTGGGTGGGGCATCCCCTCGTCGATCGCCTTGCAGACGCCCCCAGTCGCGCCACAGCCCGCGCTGCGTTAAACCTCGACGACAATACCCTCGCCGTCGCCCTGCTACCCGCCTCCCGCCATCAAGAACTTCGATCGCTGGTTCCGCCCATGTTCGAGGCAGCCCGGCGTTTACAGGAGAAATTGCCCCAGGTGCGCTTTTGGATTCCCCTGTCGTTGGAAACCTATCGCGACGCCTTAGAACGGGCCGTGTCCGAGTACGGGTTGCAGGCCGAAATTACCAGCGATCGCACCCCGGAAATCCTCGCCGCCGCCGACCTCGCCCTCACGAAATCGGGAACGGTGAATTTAGAACTGGCGTTGCTCGAGGTTCCGCAAATCGTCATCTACGCCGTCCATCCCGTGACCGCCTGGATCGCCCGAAAACTCCTCGGGTTCGACATTCCCTTCATGTCGCCGCCGAACTTGGTACAAATGAAGGCGATCGTGCCGGAACTGCTACAAGAAGAAGTGACACCCGAGAATATCCTACGGGAAGCCCTAGACTTGCTCTCGAACCCCGATCGCCGCCAGAAAACCCGGAACGACTATCGGGAAATGCGGGCGGCCGTCGGAACCGTCGGGGCGTGCGATCGCGCGGCGGCTGAAATTTTCAAAACGTTGCGCTGAGGCGTTCTCGAAATCGCCGTAAACACTTAGGATAGAACAATTCTCCCGTCCCGACTTTCCCGTTCGTTCTGGAAAATTACCGGCAAATTCTGTAGTTTTTTCTCAGAAGATCGCCCGAAATTCACCCTATTTCTGTCAGTGTATGGGGGACGGGGCGATCGCCCCGAATCACGATTCAGACATTAACCGTTAGGAGTTAACTTCGTCATGGACAACCCACGTCAAACCCGCCGTTCTCTTGGAATTGTCGCTGGAATCGCCGCTGTCCTCCTCGTCGCAGGTGGGGCGGCGACAGTATGGACGCGCAACAACGCCAACCGACAAGCCCCAACCGTGACGAATCCCGGTCAAGTCGCCCCCGACAGCCCTCCTGACGCGCGACCGTCTGAGGCGCAACCCTCCGAACCACAAGCCCCCGACGAGACGACGAAAGCCACGGACGCGCCGACTGTCGAGAAAACCCTCAAAACCTATTTTCTGCGAGATACGGGAACCTCGTTTGAGTTAGTCCCGCTGGACGTCACGGTCGAGGCCAGCAGCGACGAACCCGACGCGATTTTAACGGCAGCCTTCGATCGCCTCCTCGATACAGCCGAACAAAACGATGCCTTTAACACCATTCCCACCGAAACCGAACTCAAAGACCTCAGCGTTCGCGACGACGGCATTCACGTCGATCTCTCGCGAGAGTTTACCTCTGGCGGCGGCAGTGCTTCGATGATGGGACGCCTCGGACAAGTGGTCTATACCGCCACCAGTCTCGACCCCGACGCGTCCGTTTGGCTGTCTGTCGAAGGCGAACCGCTGCGCCTGTTGGGAGGAGAAGGGTTAGAAGTCCCTCAGCCGATTTCTCGCCAACAGTTCGACGCAGAATTTTCGCTGTAACGAGAAGAGCGGTGTCGTCTCTCGGGGCAGCTTCGAGGTTTGGCAATCTCGTCGCAATATCCGTTAGGGTGAGCAGAGAACCGTCAACCCCACACCACTCAACAGCAACTGTCAACAACCCGCCGTCAAGCCTGTTGGCTATGACGGGGGCTTGCTCTAAGCCCACAAGTTGACCAGCCTAAGTCTTCCGAAGACTACGTTACGTCCGAGAGTTTAAGTTCCTACCGACGAGTACGTTGCCAGCTTGTCGCTCTAGAACTGAAAAGTTAAACAGCTTAAAACGGGTTAAGGCAGTGCTTTTCAGAGAGTACCGAGACGTAACCTTGGCGAGGCAAACGTTACCCCTTTTGGGAGTTGTGTATTATGCACGTTTTCGTTCTAGACAAAGACAAAAAACCCCTAGCACCATGCCATCCAGCCAAGGCGCGGCGGCTCCTGAAATCCGGTCGAGCTTCGGTGTTTCGTCGCTATCCATTTACCCTTATCTTGCACGAGATTGAAGCCAAAGATTGTGTCGTTCCCGAAACTCAACTCAAAATCGATCCCGGCTCGCAAACAACTGGGTTGGCTATCCTGTCCGAAAACCGAGTCATTTGGGCGTCCGAACTCAGCTATCGCGGACAGCAAATTAAGAACGACTTAGAGAAGCGTCGTGCTTTACGACGCTCCCGACGCCATCGAAAAACTCGTTACCGAAAGCCTCGCTTTCTTAACCGTACTCGTCCGAAGGGTTGGCTTCCACCGTCTCTCAACCATCGGGTCGAAACTACGATGACCTGGGTGAACCGTTTGCGAAAACTTTGTCCGATCGTCTCGATTTCTCAAGAACTCGTGCGGTTCGATACCCAAAAACTCCAAAACCCCGAAGTGAGTGGTATTGAGTACCAGCAGGGCGAATTGTTGGGCTATGAAGTGCGCGAGTACGTGTTGCAAAAGTGGGGTCGGAAGTGCATTTATTGCGGCGCGGAAGACCTACCATTAGAGGTCGAACATATTCATCCCAAATCCAAGGGAGGGAGCGACCGAGTTTCTAACCTAACGCTGGCTTGTCATACTTGCAACCAAGCTAAGGGAAACCGAGATATTCGCGAGTTTCTATCGGGCAAACCGACCGTTCTCAACCGTATTTTGAAACAGGCAAAAGCGCCGTTAAAAGATGCGGCAGCAGTCAACGCAACTCGCTGGAAGCTGTACCAACAGTTGAAAGAAACTGGATTGCCCGTTGAAGTGGGAACGGGCGGACAGACTAAGTTTAATCGGACTCGATTGGGTTTGCCGAAAACTCACTGGCTCGATGCTGCTTGTGTCGGGAAATCGACTCCCGATCGATTAGATGTCGCGGTCGAGAAACCTTTACTCGTTGCAGCCAAAGGTCACGGAGTTCGGCAACGATGTCGTCCCGATCGATACGGTTTTCCGAGGGCTGTTGCCCCGAAAGCCAAATCTTTTCAAGGTTTCCAAACCGGCGATATAGTCAAGGCGACAATTCCTCAAGGAAAATTCGCCGGAAATTACACGGGGCGGATTGCTATTCGGTTTCGCCCTTCCTTTCGACTGAACGCTGGGGTTAAACCTTTTGACGTTCATCCGAAATATCTGACGACTGTTCAGAAATCAGACGGCTATGAATACAGATTCTCGAAATAAGGATGCCCTGTCGGGCAGTTCGTTTGTTGGCGGGAATTCCCCTCCCGCTAATCCTGTCGGATATAACGGGAGGGGAATTCCCGCATTTTAGATGGCGAGTTGTCCCCAATGCGATCGCCCCGTGCGCGAGGACGCAGTTTCTTGTCCCCACTGTCGCTATCCACTCAAGGCGTTCGGACATCCCGGTATTCCCTTACACCGGGCGACGGACGACGGATTTCTCTGCTCGAGTTGCACTTATCACCACGACGATACCTGTAACTTTCCCCAGCGTCCCTACGCCGAGACTTGCACGCTCTATCACAACGTCGAAGAGGCGATCGCCCCGGAAACGCTTCCTCCCTGGAAACGACCAACGCCCTGGTATCGACGCTACCGACTGTTGTGGCCGGTTCTCGGACTCCTCGTTCTCAGCTTCGTCTTAGCTACCCTGTGAAGTACTGTTCGAGACGGTTTGGGGAGAGGTTTCGGTCGCATCTTCAGGGGCGGTTGCTGTGGTGGTTTCGTGGGAGGTCGTCTGCGGTGTGGCGAGGTGAGTTTCTTCTAAATCTTCAGCGACGGCGAGATCGAACCAGAACGTCGTCCCGACCCCCACCTCGCTGGCTAAATGAACGCTGCTGTGGTGTTTGTTGAGGATGTTGCGGACGATGGAGAGTCCTAACCCCGTTCCTTCTAAGGTATGAACGCGGTTTTCGACTCGGAAGAAGCGATCGAAAATGGCTTCTCGATCCTCCGGTTCGATACCGATTCCCGTGTCGGACACTTCCACCCGCACGTAACGCGTTGCCCCTTCGATCGCGTGGCTGCCCTCGTTTTCGGTGGGGGGAGGTAACAGATACGCCCGCACGATCGCCCGTCCCCCCGACAGCGTAAACTTCAGGGCGTTTCCCACTAAATTGGCAAATACCTGCAACAGCAAATCGTAATGTCCTAAAACTAGCGGTAAATCCGGTTCGACTTCCTGCGTCAGTTCGATCCCTTTGTCTTTGGCGTTGAGTTGGTAGGTTCGCAGGGTTTGCTCGATGGGTTGAGCGATGTCGAGGGGGTCGAGGTGGTAAATCCGACAGGACTCCAACCGCGACAAGTCCAGAACGTCGTTGACGAGTCGCGTCAGGCGATCGGTTTCGTGGTTGGCGGTTTCTAAAAACTCTTGTCGTTCAGTTTCGCTTAAATCTTCGCCGTACTCGTGTAAGGTTTCGATAAAGGATTTAATGTTAAACAACGGCGTTCGCAGTTCGTGAGAAATGTTGCTGATGAACTGACTTTTTGCCTCGTTGAGTTCCACCTCGCGGGTGATGTCTTGGACGGCGATGGAAATGCCTTTGACGTTTTCCCGGTCGCGATCGAGTACGGTCGTCACTAAAATACGAATGGTGCGCCGCGTGGGTTCTGTCAGCGTCACGCGAAATTCGCCACCGTCTCGTTCGCCTTTTGCCATTTGATACAGCGGCCGCGTCAACTCCACTTGAATCGCCGCCGGGAAAGCATGGAGGACGTTCGTTCCCACTAAATCGCGATCGTCCCAGCTAAAAATCCGCTTGGCCGTGGGATTGACGAGAATCACGTTCATGTGGGTGTCTAACAGCACTGCACCGTCGGCAATGGTAGACACCAAGGTTTCTAATTTCGCTTTTTCGGCGGTTAATTCTTCGATGTTTTGTTCTTCGTAGCGTTCGAGGCGTTCCGCCATTTCGTTGAAGCTTTCGATCAACTCGCCGAGTTCGCCGCCAAACGGTAAATCGATGCGTTGTTTGAAGTTCCCCGAGGCGATGTTTTTGACGCCAACGAGTAGCTCTTTAATGGGGCGGGTAATGGTTAAGGCGTTGAACACCGCCCCGAGAATCACCATGACCCAGATGGAGACAAATACCGCAATGGTCACGTCCCGTGTCAGTCCCGAGGAGGTGACGACGGTGGGGTTGGGGTTGATGCCTACGGCCATGATTCCCAAGGGGCGATTGCCGTCGTAGAGGGGGACGAACACGTCGGTCACTTGGCCGTTCGGCGTGTGGTGTTGGCGAACGAACGGCGATCGCGATCGCAGGGCTTCTTCGGGAAGGTGAATCCGCCGCTGAATGGTCAGGGAATTTTGAACGGTAGACTCGGAATAGGGAATGCCGAAAAAGATTTGTCCGTCTTCGTCGGCGTAGATGATGTAACGAACGCTCGAGGTACTGCTATAAAACTGACTTGAAAACCGAGCCAGTTCGTGTTTGTTGTCGTCGGCGACCAGTTGTGTGACGTTGGCCGCCAGAAGCAACCCCAAGTCGCGACCGAAGCGCGTGTCGTTGAGGCGAGCGTCTTGCTGGATGGTGTTGACTGCCCAAAACGTCAAGCCGCTCACGATGAGGGAGACCGCAAGCGTTGCCGCCGCCATCAGTTTGGTTTGGAGCGTAAACTCCGACCACCAGCTTTCGATCGCGTTCGAGATCTGTCTCAGTAGAGTCAGCAAGGGGAGCCTATTAAAACTTCGCTACAATTTTTACGATTATATTCTGCCACGATCTGGGATTTGAGGCAGATTCGCGCGAACGAAAACCACCGTTTCGGACAGTCTAATACGGTTTCGACGGTAAGATAGTCGATCGAACTCGAGGGGAAGTTTTTGTGGTCGAGCCAGTTTTTGTGACCGGCGGAACGGGATTTGTCGGATCTCACGTCGTGCGATCGCTCTTAAAGTCAGGTTACGGGGTACGGGCGCTCGTTCGCCCCACCAGTCGCCTCGACAATCTGCGCGGTCTCGATGTGGAATTGGTCAAAGGGGATCTCAACGATGCCAGTTTGGAAGCGTTGATGCGAGGCTGTCAAGCGGTCTGTCACGTGGCGGCGGAATATTCCTTGTGGCAGCGCGATCGCGATCGCCTCTACCGTAGCAACGTCCTCGGAACTCGTAACGTCCTAATCTGCGCCCGCAATGCGGGGGTCGATCGCGTCGTCTATACCAGTTCTGTCGCCGCGATCGGCGTCAAACCCCACGGACAACTCGCCGACGAAACCTTTCAAAGTCCCGTCGAGAAGCTGATTAGTGCTTACAAACAATCGAAATACCACGCCGAACGAGAAGCCGATCGCGCCGTCGCCGCCGGACAAGATGTCGTCATCGTCAACCCCAGCACTCCCATCGGTGCGGGGGACATCAAACCCACGCCCACGGGCGATATTATTTTACGCGTCCTACAACGGCGAATGCCCGCTTACGTGGATACGGGCTTGAATTTTATCGACGTGCGGGACGTGGCGCGAGGTCACGTTCTCGCCTTGGAACGGGGGAAAACGGGCGATCGCTACATTCTCGGCCATCAAAACCTGACTTTAAAAGCATTTCTTGACAAGCTCGCTGCGATCGCGGGGTTAGACGCCCCCAAACGCACGATTCCCCTCTGGCTGCCTCTGACAGTGGCGTGGTTCGACGAAATGGTATTGGCGCGGTTGGGAAAATCCCCCTCGGTTCCCCTCGACGGCGTGCGAATGTCCGCCGAACCTATGTATTACGACGCCTCGAAAGCGGTGCGAGAGTTGGGTTTGCCGCAATCGGATATCGACGGGGCAATTCGCGAGGCGGTGCAGTGGTTTCATGTGAATATGAATACTCCTCCACCTGCGTCCCGCGAGGTGGCGGTGTCTTAATTAGAAGGGCTTATCCCTCCCGACAGGCGGTATTCTCGCCGAACCGCCAGAACTTTGGCTGGACTGCTCCCCCAAGTCGTTTCCGCTATGGGGCTTTTGGTTAATTTCTTTCGCCTAGAGTCCGACCTGTACGAACCGACTCAGAGGACTTATAGGTTGGGTTTCGCTTTCGCTGAGAGGTCGTGCCTCCAGGTGGTTCGCAATCTCGTTGCGCCCTTTGCCGTACCGCTCAGGATAGGGCAATTCTAACATAGGTTCGTTGGCAATTCGTCGCCCACCTGTTCCTATGTGGGGGTTAGGGCTAATTTTGTTCAAAAGTTCCGATCCTAGAGAGACAACGGGATTATAATGAGATTTACAGATTTAGTGACGGCTGGGGAGTCGAGGGCTTTTCGTATTTTCGTAAAATCCAGCGATCGAATCTCAAAATTTAAAACAAAATCGCTCTGAAATTCGATTTTTAAGACTTTTTCAAAATTCAAAACAGTCAAAAAACTGTCACAAATAATCTCAAATACGAAGGAAATTTTGAAATAATAGAGCTACATACTCGATTTCAACATTCGATCTGAGTACAATAGTAAAACAGATAGATTGGCATTTGCAAAATTTGCGATCGCCTGGCTTACTAGAACCATAAAAAACTCCCTAAATCGGTGAGAGGAGGAAGACTGTGTCTATTCAAATCCAACAAGCTGTCGCCGTCGGAAAATATCTCGTCGAACAGCGTTTAAAAGGACGTAAAAAGTTCCCGCTAGTGTTGATGCTCGAACCGCTGTTTCGCTGTAACTTAGCCTGTTCCGGCTGCGGCAAAATCCAGCATCCCAAAGAGATTCTCAAACAAAACTTGACGCCGCAAGAATGCTTCGCCGCCGTCGAAGAATGTGGCGCTCCCGTGGTGTCGATTCCCGGTGGCGAACCGCTGCTGCACCCGCAAATCGACGAAATCGTGGCGGGACTGGTCGATCGCAAAAAGTTTATCTACCTTTGCACCAACGGGATTTTACTGGAAAAATTCCTGCATAAATTCCAACCGTCTCCCTATCTCACATTTAGCGTTCACCTGGACGGTTTAAAAGACCAACACGATAAATGCGTCGATCGCGAGGGCGTGTTTGACATTGCCATCAACGCCATTCGCGCCGCCAAAGCGAAAGGCTTCCGCGTCACCACCAACACCACCGTATTCGAGGGAACCGATCCCCAAGAAATGCAAGAATTCTTCGATTTCTTAGCGGAGTTGAATGTCGATGGAATGATGGTGTCTCCCGGTTACAGCTACGAAAAAGCGCCCGATCGAGACCACTTTTTGCAACGGGAACGCACGAAAGCCCTGTTTCGGGAGATTCTCGCACCGTTCAAAGCCGGTAAAAAGAATTGGAACTTCAACCACAACCCCCTGTTTTTAGACTTTTTGATGGGGTATAAAGATTACGACTGCACCCCTTGGGGAAGTCCCAGTTACAGCGTTTTGGGCTGGCAAAAACCCTGTTATTTACTCGATGAAGGGCATTACGACAGCTTCCAAGAACTGCTCGACCGTACCGATTGGAGCCAGTACGGACGCAAGAGCGGTAACCCGAAATGTGCCGATTGCATGGTTCACTGCGGTTACGAACCGACGGCGGCGATGGATTCGATGGAACCGGCGAACGTGGTGCGATCGCTCGGCAGCGTCTTCGGAATGGCGCGTTGAGAGACTCAATCTCGTGTCAAACCTCAAGTTTCCGTTCCAACTCCTTTGGTCTAACCGAGTTACGATTTGGATAACGGCAGCGATCGAAAGGTAAATGAGTAAGTTGCGCCCCAATCCAGAGTCTGTTCGATCTAGATGGTTCGGTGGCGCAACTTCCCCCGACTCAAACACTTCGGGCTCTTCCGAACTGACTATGCAAAAAATCGCAGTAAAATGACGACGTGAGGTCATTTTGCCCGACGAACCCATGAAAGCATTTGTCGCAGGAGCCACCGGAGAAACCGGACGCCGCATCGTAGCCGAACTCGTCCAGCGAGACGTTCCCGTTCGCGCCCTCGTCCGTAACCTCGAACGCGCTCGAGAGCTTCTCCCTCCCCAAGCCGAACTCGTCACGGGAGACGTTCTCCAACCAGACACCCTCCCCGACGCTATCGGCGACAGCACAGTAGTTTTCTGTGCCACCGGTGCCAAACCCAGTCTCGATCCCACCAGTCCCTACAAAGTCGATAACGAAGGAACGAAACACCTCGTCGATGCGTCCCGAGACCAAGGCATTCAACAGTTCGTTCTCGTCAGTTCCCTGTGCGTGTCCCAGTTTTTCCATCCCCTCAATCTGTTCTGGCTGGTGTTGTACTGGAAAAAACAAGCCGAAGAATACCTGCAAAAAAGCGGTTTGACGTATACGATCGTGCGTCCGGGGGGATTGAAAAACGAAGACAGTTCCGCCTCGATCGTCATGCGATCGGCCGACAGTCTGTTCGATGGGAGCATTCCTCGCTCGAAAGTCGCTCGCGTCTGTGTCGAAGCGGTGTTTTGTCCCGACGCTCGCAATAAAATTGTCGAGATCGTCGCCAAGGCCGACGCCCCGAAAACTGAAATCGCACAACTGTTCGCGGGCGTTGGCTGACGTCTCAAATCAGGGAGAAACAACCGTGTTGGTCAATCGATTCGTACCGTGGAGTCTCGCGACCCTCATCGCGGCCGGAACCGTCAACTCGACGATCTCGACGGCGATCGACCCACCTCGTATCCTCGCCGTCACCGAACGCCTCGACCTTCCACTCCAACGGGAGCCGGGAGAATCTTACGTTCAAATGTTACAACGGGCTGAAGACCTCGCTCAACGGGAGGTTCAACGACTGTTCGACACCGACATCGTTGTCAGCGATGTATCGGTCGTCGTCATGGGGGAAAATAACGGTCTCGTCGCGCCCCTGCTCTCGATCGACGTGCGCCGCGATCGCTGGCGACAAGACCCAGACGTCACCCGTTGGGCGCGATACTATCCCAACACGCGCGACCTCCTCGGTTTCAACACCATCCCCGCCGAACCGCCGCCGGGCGAGGAACCGGTTCTCGGTACCGGAGACGTACAGGTCACGTTACGCTGGGACACCACCGACGATCTCGATCTGGCCGTCACCGATCCCGAGGGGAACACGGCATTTTTTGCCAATCCCTCGGTAGCTTCGGGGGGACAGCTCGACGTAGACTCGAACGCCGGATGTATGGATTCCACCTCGAACCCGGTCGAAAACGTCTTTTGGCCGACTGGGGGCGCTCCAGAGGGGGAATATGTGGTGTCGGTGACACTGTTTATCCGCTGCGCGGCGTCTTCGGAACCGATTTCGTTTGAGCTGACGATTTTGACTCAGGGGGAAACGCGCACGGAAACGGGAACGGTGAGCGATGCCGAACCCACAATTACGTTCCCGTTTTCGCTTCCGTAACGGTTCGACGCATGCTTCAACCAAATCGCCCTTCCACGTAATCGCGGGTGCTGGAGTTCGCCGCGCAGGTAAAGATCTGCACGGTCGGCCCGAATTCGACCAGTCGTCCGATGCGGCTTTCGTCCGTGTTGAAAAATGCAGTGTAGTCCGAGACTCGAGACGCTTGCTGCATATTGTGAGTCACGATGACGATGGTGTATCGCGATCGCAACTGTCGCAGCAACTCCTCGATTTTCATTGTTGAAATCGGATCGAGAGCCGAACAGGGTTCGTCCATTAACAGCACTTCCGGCTCGATCGCCAACGCTCGAGCGATACAGAGTCGCTGCTGTTGTCCTCCCGACAGCCCCAAGGCCGATTTTTTCAAATCTTCTTTGACTTCGTCCCACAACACCGCTCGACGCAGGGCAGACTCGACGATTTCGTCGAGGTGAACTCGCGACCGGCCCAACCGCCGCACGCCGTAAGCGACGTTGTCGTAAATACTAATGGGGAAGGGATTCGGACGTTGAAACACCATCCCAATGTGGCGGCGCAGTCGGTTGACGTTGACGCGGCGATCGTAGATATCTTGTCCGAAAAAGCGAACCGACCCCGCAACGTTGACGTTTCCTTCAATTTCGCCGATGCGGTTGAGGGCTTTGAGAAAGGTCGATTTCCCACATCCCGAGGAGCCGATAACTGCCGTGATGTGGTGTTGGTAAATGTCGATCGAAATGTCTTCGAGGACTTTTCGGCGACCGTAATGAAAGTGTAAGTTCTGCACTTCGATCGCCGTCGAGGGAGGCGGCTCGGACAATTCTATCGAAACGTCGCGTATTTCCGGTTCTAGGGCGCGATCGTAGGGAGTTCGTTCTTCAGATGCCATCGTCAGCGTGTGAATTCAGACGTATTACTTCAAATGCTTGCGCGTAACTTGTCGCGAAATGGTGTTCACGAGCAACACGATCGCCAACAACACGAACGCTGCCGTCCAAGCCAGAGCGTTCTGCTCGCGATAGGGCGAATCGGCGTAGTTGAAAATCAACACTGACAACGAAGGCGTGGGACTCAGCAGCCCTTGCGGCCAGTTTTGACTCGACAACGCGGTAAAAATCAACGGGGCTGTTTCTCCAGCCGCTCGGGAAACGGCCAGAAGAACCCCCGTGACGATCGCGGGCAGTGCGTTGGGAATCACCGCGCGAAAAGTGGTACTAAAGCGCCCTTCTCCCAATCCCGCCGACGCGAGACGGTAGGTGTCGGGAACGAGTTTGAGGGCTTCCTCGGTGGTGAGCGTCACGATGGGTAGCATAATGACCCCTAACGCAAACCCACCGGCTAGGGCAGAAAACTGTTTCGTCGCTAAAACGATGGTGGCGTAGGCAAACACCCCCACCACGATCGAGGGGACGCTGCTGAGGATTTTGACCGCAAAACGAATCCCGTTGGCGATCGCCGTTCCTCCGGCAAATTCCGAGAGAAAAATTCCCGTCATCACCCCAAACGGCACGCTAACAGAAGCCCCGACACCCACCATCATCATCGTGCCGAGAATGGCGTTGGCGAAGCCGTTCGGCTGGTCTTCCATCCCCACCGGTGCCGGCAGCGCAACCAACACCTCTAGGCTTAAATGCTGCAATCCCTGACTGACGATCTGCCAAAATATGGCGAACAAGGGCAGTAGTGCGACGACGGTTAATCCCAGTGCGATCGCGGTCGTTCCGTATTCAAACAACCGACGCGGTAGCGATAGCGGCTGTTGTAAGTCGAGATCGGGGAGTTCCCGGTCGGATAATTCCATGTCTGTACGGTCGAAATGAGTCATCGTTTCAACAGTTATCGAACGATCGCCCGGCGACTGACCCACTGCACCAACACCACGGCGATGACGTTGACGACGAGCGTTAAGCCAAACAAAATCAACGCTAAATACATCAACGCGCCGATGTGAATCGGTTTGAGTGCCTCGGCGAACTGGTTGGCCAAAATTGCAGGGATCGTGTATCCCGAATCGAGCAGCGACGGACTGATGCGGACGGCGTTTCCAATCACCATCGTCACGGCCATCGTTTCCCCCAAGGCACGACCCAACGCTAGGACGATCGCGCCGATGATGCCCGCACTCCCGGCAGGGAGTAACGTTCGGACGATCGTTTCCCAGCGCGTCGCCCCGAGAGATCGCGAGGCGCTTCGTAACTCTGGGGGAATCGCCAACAGAACATCTCTCGAAATTGCGGCGATCGTCGGCAAAATCATGATGGCTAATAACACTCCCGCCGCCAACAGTCCCGGTCCGAAGGGTTCGCTCCCAAATAGGGGAATCCAACCCAGGGTTTCGTGTAACCATCGCTGTAGCGGCATCAGAAAGGGAACGAGGACGAAAATGCCCCACAGTCCGATGATGACGCTGGGAATGGCGGCGATCAGTTCGATGAGAAAGGCTACGGGCGATCGCACCCATTGAGGCAGAATGGTTTCACTGGTGACGATCGCCACGGCCAAACCGAAAGGAACCGCCAGCAACAGCGCGATCGCAGAGGTGACGAGGGTTCCGTACACGAAGGGCAGCGCCCCGAATACTTCCCGCGTCGAACTCCACTCCCGGCCCCATAAAAATTCCAGCCCGAATTCTGCGATCGCCGGTCGTGCGTCTTGGTAAACGACGCGAGCGATCCAAAAGAGCGTTCCGGCGCTTAGGAGAGCGCAACCCCAGGCGAGAAGGACGAAGGCCGTTTCGAGCCAACGGGTTTTGCTGTCAGGTTGAGTGAGATCGAGGGGGTGAGAGAGGGTTTCGGAGGCAGGCGATCGACTCGGTATCATTTTCTTGATTGAAACGGTTGAGGGACACCTCGTTGGAGAGATGTCCCCGAAAGCCCCATGAAATCTCGAATTCCATTGAGGAGAACGAACGCGATTTAGCGGCTCGCCGTCGCGTTAATGCCGTTGGTTACAGCAGAGATCGCGGCTTGCGCGACCGAACCGGGAATGCGGGTGTATTGCAGTTCGCCGTTGATGTCTTGGCCGTCGTTTAAAATCCACTGGACGATGGTTTGGATGGCTTCGGCTTTTTCGGCGTCCTCGTAGTTTTCCTTGAGCATCAACCAAGTCACGCCGACGATGGGGTAGCCTTCGCTGGGATCTTCTAAGCCTTGAGGAATGAAGCGATTGTTCGCCGTGGAAAATTCCATGTTTTCTAACGCGCGATCGGCGTTGGCCACGGGAATCGGCGCGACGAACTGACCCGACGCGTTTTCGAGGAGAGCGTACTGCATATTGTTTTCGGCGGCGTAGCTGGCTTGAACGTAACCGACCGCACCTTCGTTTTGTTGGACGAGGGCGGCGACGCCGGAGTTACCGCGACCCCCTTGGACGTTCGCTGCCGAAGGCCACTCGTCGGGACTCTTCGTCGCGACGAAATTACCGCTCAACGCGGCCAGGTGACGGGTAAAGATAAAGGTGGTGCCGCTACCGTCGGCACGAACGCTAACCCGAATCGGTTGGTCGGGGAGGCTGACGCCGGGATTTGCTGCGGCTAACGCGGGGTCGTTCCAACGGGAAATTTCCCCAGAGAAGATTTTGGGCAATACGTCCCGCGATAGGTTCAAGTTCTCGATGCCGGGAAGGTTGTAAACCACGGCTACAGCACCGCCAGCGGTCGGAATTAAGATTAAGCCGTCTTCCATTTGAGCGATTTCTTCCTCGCTCGGTGGTGCGTCGGTGCCGCCAAAGTCGGTGGTTCCTGCGATAAACTGGCGGATTCCGCCGCCGCTACCGATCGCTTCGTAGTTGACTTGAATGCCCGTTTGGGTTTGGATTTCGGAAAAATAGCGATCGTAGAGAGGTTTGGGGAAAGATGCCCCCGCTCCGTTGAGGGTTACGGCTTGAGCGATCGACCCGACGGACATGGCAAGCGTCGCGGCTGAAACGGTAACGACGCGACGCCAAACTGCGGTAGAAAAAATCATGTTATTTCTGTCCTCACATTCTGGAGATTCGAGCGAGTTGGGGCTGAATGTGGTTCACAATAAAGGACAGGATTTAACGGAGTGTAAGCCTAATATTAATATTAGTTTAACTAAAGGTTGGGTTTGGGTTAAAAAATTTTGTGTGTGTTTTTTCTATACGATTATTTTACTATTTTGAAAACCCGATTTTCAGTAAAATTCTGAGTTCTCGACAATTTCAGTGTTTTGGGAACCATCATTTTTTTCGTTCTTGTCAATTCTCTAAAGAATTTGTAAATTAACCTGTAGCTCAATGTTATAAATTGCGATCGACGGCTTTTACAACCCTCAGATCGCCCTTGGTTTCTGTACCTGACTCTTTAGAAATTCAACTCGTAGAATTGAATCGCGCGATCGCCCTTCGAGAGACATCGAAAACCCCACCCCCTCTCCTATGAACTGGAAACTGTCCGAACGGGAATCCGAGCGGGAGTCTCGACCCGACGAAACCCCCCTCATCGACTGGCATCGGGTCGCGAGCGTTTGCTGGACTCCCGTACGTAAACTCTCGAGGATTCAGACCCCAAAACCCCTCAAACAAGCCCTTCTCAGCGTTCCGAAGCCCGTGCGATGGGCGCTCTTTCGACCATTGCTCGTTGTCGCCGTCGCGTTCCACTACTGGCTGTTGACGTTACCCTCGCCGAGCGATCGCGCCACTGAAGCCCCAACCGTCGAAGAAACAGAAGAGACCCTCGAAGAAGAAGCCGTCCGCATTACGCAACTGCAAACCACGCAGCCGGAAACTCCACCCCCCGAATCTCCCCCCACCGAATCCCCCGCGATCGCACCGCCACCCGATCCCGACCCCACCACCGCAGACACGCTACCGAGTTTGCAACCCTCCCCCACGCCAACCCCAACGGCGGCTCCGACCACCACGCCAACCCCCAACCCGACCTCGACATTTGAGGAGACGCCAAATCCCACCCCGACCCCCGTAACCAAAACCACACCGGAACCGACCCCGAGTCCGACTCCCGATCCCGGTCGAGGGACGACGGTAGAAGACCCGTTTAACGATTTTCCCTTTCCCCCCAATGCCGCCGTCGGATCGTTAGGATTACTCTCCGATGCTAGCGATGCAGAAGCCCGAAACGTTTCGAGCGACATCGATGGAGTCTATCAGTTTTACGCAGGTGCGCTACCCGATCGCCAAATCACGATCGCGCCCCCGGTCAAAAACGAGCCGAACTTCAGGATTTTTCAGCTCTCCCCCCAAGCTGAAGGCATCGCGCCGCAATTTTTACATTTAGTCTTTCACCAAAACAAAACGGTAATTTTCCGCGCCCCACAACCGATCTTAGAACTCGCTGCGCTGCAAGATGCCGAATCGATTTCCGTTGAAGAACGCACGTTCGAGCGAGCTATCGACGCCGCCGGAAACGATCTGACGCTGTCTCAGTTTCGCGGCGTGGAGTTAGACGTCGGGGCGACTCAATTCTGCTGCGATCCCTCTCGCTATACTCCCAAAGGGGTGACGGTGCCAATGTTCCAAACGTCCCTCGAACAGCTTCGAGCAACTGTGACATCGCGGTTGCAGGAACGTAATTTCTCCGTTCGTCCCACGCAATATCAAGGCGTCGGGGCGATCGAAGCCCAACTCGGTTCGTTTACAGGTTACGTGATTTTCGCACCGGCGTATCACCCGCCAGGAAGCCCTGGAACTCAACCTTACGCGGTCTTTACATCCACGACACCGCCTTAAGTGCGGTATATCGCTGTTGGTTTCGAGCTTTCGGCGACTCGGCGCGATCGGTCACAGGGAAGTCCGACTACTCGATCTCCGCTTCGGGAACGTTTTCCGATACAGTGTCAGATCGGGAATTTCCGTCAGTTCCGATCGCTAACGCGACGCGATTTCCCCCCACGTCTCGCATTTGGGACAGCAACCGAATTACGTCTTCGTAAGGAAGGTCGGGATGCGGGATCAAATACACGGCACTTTCTGGGTTGTTGGCTAAATAGGCGGGAATTTGTCGGAGGAGTTTGTCGCGATCGATCGCGCGATCGTCGGCCGTTAAGCCGCCGTATTCGTCAATTTTGACTTTGAGGGGTAACGAGTTGTCGCGATCGCGATTGGCTCGTTCGTCACCTGGTAGCCTCACATCTACCACGTCGGGTTCTCCCGTCAGCGTCATCGATACCAACACGAAAAATGCTAAAACGACCATAATTAAATTCAACATCGGCGTTAAATCGATGTCTGGCATCGACGAGGCACGTTGTCGAGAATTAAACATTGAAAAGCGATTCATGGCTTTAAAATTTTTGTGATACCTGGATCGGAGAAATTCACCACAGAGGCACAGAGGACGCGGAGAATTTTTGAGTGGCTGAATGACGTTATTCGATAACTAGAGAGACTTCGGTTTCTCCGTTTTCTTGAAGGAGTTGCAGCAGGCGATCGACTTGGGCGTAATCGAGCGTGCGATCTGCGTTGAGCGTCACCGTGCCGTCGGGATGTTCGGCGAGAAATGTTTGGAGGCGAGCGATCGCGTCTTCGGGTTCGATCGCTTCGTTTTGATAAATAATCGCTCCGTCGCGGTTTAACCCCAGTACGAACCGTTCGATCGCTTCGGGTTTTTCAGCTCCTTCACCTCCGGCCCCCGTTCCGTCTTTCACTTTCGGTAAATCGACGTCGAAAATTCCTTGTCCGGTCAAACTCATCGACAAAATAATAAAAAAGGTCAAAACGGACATGAGTACGTCCAACATGGGCGTGAGATTGACTTGAGGCACTTTAGAAGATCGGTCTTGGCTGTTGCGCGATCGCATAAAATATTCAAAAGCGTCGTTGAGTTGAAACCGTTAATAGTCGTCGGACGATCGATTGTTTGGAGAGCGAGATGTCGTACTCGGTAACGCGGGAGGACGAGCGTGCGACTGGGGTTCGTACCAAAACTGACGGTAAATCAACTCCATTTCGCTTCCCACCTGCGCGAAATAGTCCATTTGTTGCGCTTGCAACGTTACCATCAAGCGAAACACTAACAATGCGAGAATGGCTACGATCATGCCGGCGGCTGTGGTAATCAAAGCTTCCCCAATCCCCGCAGCGGCTTTCGTCGCTTCTTCAGCCGATCCGCCACCGCCGACGTTGAGGTTGTCGAAGGTGCGAATTAACCCCGTCACCGTTCCCAACAACCCCAGCAGTGGGGCGATGGCGATTACAGTTTCAAACAGCTTGTCGCCTTTTCGCATTTTGACGAATTCCTTATCCGCCGCCGACTCCATCGCCAGACGAAAGGTTTCCGGGGTGGGGTGGCGCAGTCTCAACGGTGCCAGCAAAAAGCGTCCGATGGCTAAAAATCGCGCGTACTCGGCAATTTCAGACGCTTTCGCCAAATCGTACCGCGCTGCGTCGAGAACGTCGTGGACGATGCGGTCTTCTTGGCTGACGAGGCGAATCCAAAACCAGAGGCGTTCGAGTGCTGTAGCCAGCGTCAACACGGACAATCCCAGCAGCGGCCACATGACCGGGCCGCCTTTGAGGAATTCGTCGATTAGTTGAGGGGCAGTTTCAGTAACGGTCTCTTGTACGTCAGGTGACGTTTCTGCTAAAAAATATACTAAAAGATACATCAGTTTCTGAAAACTTAAATATACAAACTTTTTAGTGGATAGATTAGCGGTATTCGGTGTTTTTTGCTGTTAAGATGAGTTTAAAATTCGACTAAGACTCGAACAAGATTAGGTTAAGTAATTGATATGACCGTTCCATCTAACGATCGACAAACTTCTGAATCCGTAACGCTGTTCGAGCGTTTGTGGTCTTTAGCCGGGATGTTTTTAAAACTCGGAAGCATTGGCTTCGGCGGCCCCCAAGCCCACATCGCGATGATTAATAACGAAGCCGTCGTGCGTCGAAATTGGATGACACAACAGCAGTTTACAGAAGGACTGGCGGTGTGTCAGATGCTGCCGGGGCCAGCTTCGACGCAAATGGGCATTTACACTGGATACATTCGTGCCGGACAACTGGGGGCGTTAGTGGCGGGGTTGTGTTTTATCGCCCCGGCGTTTCTAATTGTAGTGGCGTTATCTTGGGGATATTTTCAGTTTCAAGGCGTGCCTCAAATCGAGGCATTGTTTTTAGGAATTTCCCCGATCGTCACGGCGATCGTGTTGGGATTTTGTTGGAAGTTAGCCCGAAAAACTCTATCGACTCGGGCAGGTTGGGTCATTTCAATTGTTATTTTTCTGTTGATGTGGTTCGCCAATATTAACGTTTTAATTTTGTTTCTGCTAGCAGGAGCGTTTGGTTTGTATTTATACGCACCTCAAAAACCGAACGCCGCGTGGTTAGCCCCCACCTTACCGACAGTTTGGGGAACGGCGAACAATTCAAACGCCCTTCAAACTTTGGTTTCTGAAAGTTTTTGGGGGTGGGAACGCATTGCCATTTTTGGATTGCCGCTGGTCTGGTTTTTCGTGAAAGTCGGCAGTTTGATTTTTGGTGGGGGATTGGTGATTATTCCTCTGATCGAATTCGAGGTGGTCGATCGCCTGCAATGGTTGACGCGAGAAGAGTTTATTAACGGCGTGGCGATCGGACAGTTGAGTCCCGGCCCTGTCGTCCTCACAGCGGCGTTTGTGGGCTATAAAGTGTCTGGTTTTTTGGGGGCGTTGGCGGCTTCTGTCGGAGTGTTTTTCCCCTCCTTTGCCTTCATTATGCTGGCGATGCCGTTTTGGTTGCGCTTGCGGGAAAATCCCTGGATTCAAGCGTTTTTGAAAGGCGTTACTCCTGCCGTTCTCGGGGCGATCGCTGCCGCCGCCATCCCCTTAGCCGAAGCCTCGCTGACTCAGGATACGATCTGGAAATCGGTGTTAGCCGGATGTATTGGTATCGCGGCGATGGTGGCGTTGTTGCGGTTTAAAGTCGCCACTTGGCAGTTGATTGTGGCGGGGGCTGCCATTGGCTTGTTGGTGGGGTGGATTTAACCGCGAACTGGCAGACCCCCAGTATCTTGGACATACTGGGGGTTGGGCTACCGCAACAAGGCTTCGAGTTTCTGTTCTTCCCAGAGCGATCGATACAACCCCGGCTGTTCGATTAGGGCTTGATGGCTACCGTTTTGGACGATTTTGCCCTCGTCGAGCACGAAAATGCGATCGGCTGTGGCCGCCGCCGAAAGCTGGTGAGACACAAACAACACCGTTTTACGTTGCGTTCCCGCCGAGAGTTCCTCTAAAATCCGCGTTGCGGTTTGATTGTCCACGCTGGAGAGGGCGTCGTCGAGAATCAAAATCGGGGCATCTGTCAACAACGCCCGTGCCAATGCTGTTCGCTGTCTCTGTCCCCCCGAGAGCGTAATGCCCCGTTCGCCGACGACAGTATCGTACTGTTTGGGGAAGTTGAGAATTTCTTCGTGAATTTGGGCGAGTTTCGCCGCCCGTTCGACTTCAAACTGTTCGGCGGTGGGGTTGCCGTAACGGATGTTATCGCGAATTGTGGTACTGAAGAGAAAGCTATCTTGAGGAACGACGGCGATCGCCCCCCGTAAATCCTGCAACCGCAGTTTCGTCACGTCGTACCCGTCGAGAAACAGTTGTTCGGCGTCGATATCGAGAACACGGGGAACCGCACTGGCGAGGGTAGATTTCCCCGAACCGATGGAACCGACGATCGCGATAGTTTCCCCCGGTTCGATGTCGAAATTCACGTCGTTTAAGGCGGGGGTTTCCGCACCGGGATAGGTATACGTCAGATGGCGGGCGTCGAGACGTCCCAAAGTTTCCTCGGGCGGAAGAGCGATCGCATCGGGGGCGTCTTGAATTTTCGATTCCGTGGTGAAAATGGCTTCGATGCGATCGATACTCACTTCCCCCCGTTGGTAAACCGTTAGCGTAAAGCCCAACAACGCCGTCGGAAATACCAACCGTTCCACGTACAAAATCAACGCGATAAAGTCTCCCACGTCGATCGCACCGTCGGCGATACTCCCAGCCCCGAACGCCAACAACACCAACAAACTCGCTCCCGCCAACCCCTGCAAAAAGGGAAATAGAATCGTGCGGGTTCTCGCTAAGGCTAAATTACTTTCAAGTAACTGTTCGTTGACGTGGCGAAACGCCCGTCGCTCGTTTTGCTCTTGTCCGTAAATCTTCACCAGGGAAATCCCGCTCATATCCTCTTGAATCAGTTCGCTGACGCGGGAGAGTTTTTCCTGAACGTCGAGTTGTTGGGTTCGCAACCGTCCGCTAAACAGCCAAACGATAATAAACATGGCTGGATACACCGCCACCGCGAACGCCGTCAGTCTCGCGTCGATCGAGAGCATGACGGGAAGCGTTAGGGCATAGGCGAACAAAGTATTCAACAGACTGAGAACGGCAAATCCTAACAAGCGGCGAATGTTATCTACATCGCTAGTGGCGCGGTTGATAAGGTCGCCAATGGTACTTTGGGAAAAATAGCCTGCATCCAAGTGCAACAAATGCTGGAAAATGCGCTGTTTGAGGTCGAATTCCACCTGACGCCCGATCCCGAACAGCAACATCCGCGACGCCACCCGAATCGCCCACATGACGCTGGCGAGGAGGATAATGAGAATCGTGTAGTGCTGAATGCGATCGAAACTGAAGGTCACTTGCAACTCGTCGATCCCGTTGCGAATCAGCCAGGGAATGTACACCCCCAACGCGTTGACGACGAGTAAGGCGACAGTTCCCAACGCTACTTGTTTCCAGTGCGGCTTGAGATAGAAAAACAGTTTGTCGAGTTTGGAACGAGTCATCGGAGTTCGATCGAGGACGGGGCTACGGGCTAGACATCTATCTTAAAGCAGGCTCGATTTTTGGAGGAGCCGGGGAGAGGGAGAGGGGGAGAAGGGGAGAGGGGGAGAAGGGGAGAGGGGGAGAAGGGGAGAGGGGGAGAAGGGGAGCTTCTTCAGGGAAGAGGGAAGAGTGAAGAGGGAAGACAGGCAACAGTTTCTCCTCAGGGTGCATCTCAATTCTGCGATAAGTATAAATACTTAAAGGAGTAAATCCCCTTCTAGCAGTCCTTGAGGAAAATATTGACAAATTGCCGAACTTGTGTATTTACGAAAGTGAGATGCACCCTCTCCTCATCTCCTCTCCTCCTCATCATCACTTTTCCCTGTTCCCCGTTCCCCGTTCCCTGTCTTCACTGGTGACTGGTGACTGGTGACTGTTCCCCGTTCCCTGCGATACGAATACTTTAGAACGGCTACAATAGAAGCGATACTCGATATAACAGCGATTCGCCCGTTACGATCGCGATCGCCCCTAAAAAATACAAGGTTCGGAACTCCCCACACACCCCTGACAACTGATAACTCACTGCTCACTGTTCGCGGTTCACTGTAAAAGATGCCCATCAAACACTTGCCGAACTCGATCCACATCTTACGCGCCCGACTCCGCTCGTTGTCGCGTCCGTCGGTGTGGCTGTCTGCTTTGGGGGTTGCGTTAGTTCTCGGCGTGGGTTGGGAATATGCCAAACGCTTGAACTCCCCGACTGATGTGGAAGCGGAAAACGAAGGCGAAGTGGAGATTTCAGAGGCTCTCGGATCGGAATGGCAAGGAGAAGTTTCTGACGAAGACGCACAAATCGCCGCAGATATCGATAGTTCGGACGTTCTCCGCAGTCTCCTCGCGCAACAGGAATCTCCCGCCCCCGCTCCCGTTCCCGACAGCGGACAAGCTCGAGAACGTCGAGAACATATCGATCGCCTACTCGAACTTATGGCGGCGGACTACGAGCTTCCGGGGAGTTCCTCGAATTCCGAAGACGCTTCCGAGACGAATATATTTGCCAATCTTTCACCGTTTGGGTCTTTGGGAACCTCGGACGAGGAAGAGACGCCATCCGATCGCAGTGCGAGATCGAACCTGTTTTCTGCTACCACGTCAGGAAACGCCGCCGACTCCCCACCAAACGATTCGTTGACGAATTTTTTACAGTTCGACCTCGATGGCGCGTCTCTGCCAAATTTGAGAACGAACGACAGCCAGCGTTCGGCGGAGACTGACGAGACTGAAGAAGAAACGGCGGAAAGCCGACAGGACGGCGGGGCGACGGGCGATCGCAACGCCTCCAACTCTGACAGACGCCAGCGGGCAACTTCGGCGGAGACGCTGCCCCCCTTTGCCACCCCCGCACCGTTCTCGACGCCGGACGAGACTTCTACGGGTTCGACGCTACCGGCGTTTACCGGCTATCCCTACAATCCCAACGCGATCGCTCCCGATTCGGCAGGAAATTCGGGAAATTATAACAACCCTTACGCCCTTCCGTCGGCGGGAACGCCAAGTACGTCTCCCTCGAACGTCCCCGCACCGACGTACAGGCGTCCGACGTTTGGGGCGACGCCTCCGACGACCGCTGAGAACGTCAATCCTTATGGAAACTTCAACGGAAACAACGGCAACGCCTACGGAACGCCTACGGGCAATCCGTTTTCCGTGAATTCTGGCACGGGTTTGTCTGGAAACGGCGCGACGACGCCTTCGACGACTGGTACGACGCCTTACGCCTATCCCACTGCACCGCCCCAACAGTTTTCGGTTCCCCGGACGCCACCGGGACGCGCCATCGGCAACGGGGAAATTAACACCTTTGCCAATCCTTAGATCGTTTGGGGCGATCGCATTTCAGCTCGATCGCCTCAACTCAGCAGCTGCATGATGTAGTCGGCAATGCGATCGCTGGCTCCGGCGTCTCCCATGCGGCGACGGCCGTTTTCGGCGATCGCTTGCAGCCAGTCAGGATCGCCGAGCAACTGTTCGACAACGTCGGTGACTTTCTCGGGGCGATCGAGCAGAACGAGCGACGATCCGAGCAGGCGACTTTGGGCTTCTGCAAAGGCTGGGGTGTATTGCGGTCCCGTTCCCGGCAGGGCGATGGCCGGTTTCCCCAAACCCACGAACTGTTCGGTCGCGGTTCCCGCCATCGCGATCGCCAGATCGGCCCGATACAAACATTCGGCAAACGCTCGCTGTGTCAGAACGACGGTCGCCTGGCCCAGCGTAAAACGTCGCGCTTCGGGATCGGACACGGACACCGGGGATCGGCTTTCGCTGGGTTGCCACCCGTATGTTTCGAGAACGCGACAGAAGGGATCGAGATCGAGTCCGGGGGCGATGGTTCCCAGAAAGGCGATCGCGCGACTCGGGCGATCGTCTCGCACGATCGCGGCGGTTTTGACGATTTGTTCCCAGTTGCGTTCGGCTTCAGGCGATCGCGACCCCGGCATTAAGGCGATCGTCAAGACTCGATGGGTTTCTTCGGCGTTGGTGACGGTTTCGGCGTCCAATCCGTCCATCATGGGATTGCCCAAGTCGTAGGCGGGAACGTTGAATTTTTGTAAGTAGCGGGTCGTCAAGCCGTCGCGAGGAAATACAGCCCGACAACGTTTTCGGGTCATCAACCACCGTTCCCAGGGTAAGTATACCGATCCCGACCAACTCTCGAGTTTTTCAAACCAGGTGCGCCGAGGGAGCAACCCGATCTCGTCGCGCAGGTAGTATTCGGATTTCGCCGTTCCCACAAAGGCGTAGTTCGCACCACTCATCCACGCCAACAACAACGGAACGATATCGCCGACGGCTAAAATCGCGCCGCCTTCTCGTCCCCAGGTTCGGACGACGCGCCGCTGGGCTAACGTCAGTCCTAACAATCCCCCGCGCACGTCTCGCCACAGTTGTCGTCCGTCCATATACACGAACCCACCCGAGGGCATTTTTTTCACGGGACCGACGATCGGTACGCCGTCTAAGTCGGTGTAGGCGCGGCCTTCGCCGACGAGGGGAAGTGCTGCCAGTTTTGGGGCTTGGTGATGTTGTTGGAGGCGACGCAGAATCTGTACGGCGATCGCGTCTTCTCCGTGACCGTTACTCAAGCACAGTAGCTTCACGCCTAACTCAATCTCCAAGACGACGTTTTCCAGGGTATATCAATTTTGAGGGTTGTAGACGCTTTTGAGACGCTCTCGCTGTTGCTCGTGGCTGCGTTGCACGACACGGGACTTCGGGGTCTCGGTGTTTCTTTGACATCCTCACCGCCCTGGAAGGACGGTGATTCCCAAACCTCGCGATTTGGGTTCCTGTTTCTTCCCCTTACGGGTTTTTCGCAGTTGCTCTCTAGAACAATGTCCTTCAAGTCTTACACTCGCTCCACAGGCTGTAACGGTGTGTCCCACCGCCAAAAGATTTCGTGCTGCGTTGATGTCCCTGTCGTGAACCGTCCCACATTTCGGACAATCCCACTCTCTGACATCCAACGGCATCGAACCCATTTTGTGTCCGCAACTCGAACACAACTTACTGCTCGGAAACCATTTGTCTACCTTGACGAGAGTTCGTCCGTACCACTGACACTTATAGTCCAGTTGATTAACCAACTCTCCCCACGCACAATCACAGATGTGTTTGGCAAGTTTGGGATTTCTTACCATCCCTTTAACCGACAAGTCTTCCACCACGACGGTTTGGTTTTCACGCACCAGGCGGGTTGTCAGTTTGTGCAGGTAGTCGCTCCGAGAATCTTTGATTTTTTCGTGAATCTTAGCAACTTTACGACGCGCCTTCTCTCGATTCCGAGAACCCTTCATCTTACGAGAGAGTGCTTTCTGGGCGCGTCTCAAGCGTTTGTAGTGTTTCGTCAGATGGCGGGGATTTTCCGTTTTTTCTCCATCGCTGGTGATGGCGAGATGGGCGATTCCCACATCGACACCAACGCTTTTCTCGGACTGGGGAAGCGGTTTAATGGTGTCGTCGTCCGCCAAGATAGAGACGTGCCAGCGTCCCGAAGGTTCGAGTCGCACCGTAATGGTGGAGGGTTCTACTCCTTTGGGGAGTTGGCGACTCCATCGGATCTCGAGCGGTTCTTGGCTTTTTGCCAAATACAGAGAACCATCTCGCCAACGAAACGCCGATTTGGTAAATTCGGCGCTACCTCCATTCCGTTTCTTTTTGAACCGTGGGTATTTGGCTCTTCCGTTGAAAAAGTTGGAATATCCCTTATCGAGATGGCGCAATCCTTGTTGGAGAGGAACGCAACTTACTTCCCCAAGAAACTGCAACTCCTCTTCTTGCTTCCATTGCGTCAGCATCTTCGAGGTTTCGCGATATCCTACCTTCTCCTGTCGCTCTTTCCACGCCTGCGATCTCGCTTCCAACGCTTTGTTGTAGACGAGCCGCACGCACCCAAGGGTTCGGCGCAAGAGAGACTCTTGCTTGGGAGTCGGATAGAAGCGATATCGGAATGCTCGAAGTGCCATTTAGACAGTTTAGACACTAATGCCAGTGTACTCTAAAGCCGCCCTAGAAGGCCTGCCCTGAGCTAAGTCGAAGGCTTGCCCTGAGCCAAGTCGAAGGGGGCGGGGTTTCAAACCCAAATTTTTCGATGATTTGTTTCCCTCCCAAGGTCTCGACGGGCTTAATGCTGACGGCTTGCGAAGCCAGTGGCGATCGTGCCACCCTCGAAGTTGTAGACGACACCGTACCGACGATGAATCTTTCTAGCACTGCCTTCACCGTCCACACCGCCATCCCTAAGAAATATACTTGCGATGGAGACGATCTCTCTCCGCCGTTAAAGTCAACGACCCGACACTGACCCTTCGGGTACAGTGCGGGCTTGAAAAGCCCGAGAGTTGACCAGGCTAAGTCCTTTACGGACTCCGTTATCGAGGTCACGACACCGACGAGTTAGCCAGCTTGTTGCTCTGTCGTCGGTCGTTAAACAGCTTTACTCGGGTTAAGGCAGTGCGACCGACCTCACAAGCCTCGATAAC
>NZ_KB235958.1:3309384-3338774 GCF_000332355.1 Baaleninema simplex PCC 7105 | reverse complement strand
GGATTGTGGAGTGGAGGTTCGCAAAGACCTCTCAACTCGAATCCATCACTGTCACAACTGCGGGTCAACAAAGCCCCGTGATGTGGCGAGTGGACAAGTTATCTGTACCCGTGGGCAACGGGGAATCGAAACTGCCTGTGGAGGGGAGGCGGCGGGGGCTGAGTTGGCTCAGTCTAGCTGGCACCTGTTGAAGCAGGAAATCTTTGGGGCGACCCAAGGAATCTCCCTGCATACCCGGAACGGGTTGCTGGGAGAGGATGTCAAGATTCATTGGCACGGATCGTAGCGAGTCAGGTATCGATCGATGCAGCGTTGTCAACAACCCGCCGTCAAGCCTGTTGGCTATGACGGGGGCTTGAAAAAGCCCACAAGTTGACCAGCCTAAGTCTTCCGAAGACTACGTTACGTCCGAGAGTTTAAGTTCCTACCGACGAGTACGTTGCCAGCTTGTCGCTCTAGAACTGAAAAGTTAAACAGCTTAAAACGGGTTAAGGCAGTGCTTTTCAGAGAGTACCGAGACGTAACCTTGGCGAGGCAAACGTTACCCCTTTTGGGAGTTGTGTATTATGCACGTTTTCGTTCTCGACAAAGACAAAAACCCCCTAGCACCATGCCATCCAGCCAAGGCGCGGCGGCTCCTGAAATCCGGTCGTGCTTCGGTATTTCGTCGCTATCCATTTACCCTTATCTTGCACGAGATTGAAGCCAAAGATTGTGTCGTTCCGGAAACTCAACTCAACGCTTCGGCTCCGCTCGCTTCGACTTCGCTCAGCGTTGAGTCCGAGCGGAGTCGAGGACTCAAGATAGACCCCGGTTCTAAAACCACCGGATTGGCTGTCGTCAATGGCAACAAACTCGTGTGGGGCGCGGAATTACAACACCGAGGCGATCGCATTAAAGCGAAATTGGAAACCCGTCGCGTCTGTCGTCGGAATCGTCGGAACCGCAAAACACGATATCGCAAGCCTCGGTTTCTCAACCGCACCCGTCCGAAGGGTTGGCTTCCACCGTCTCTCAACGCTTCGGCTCCGCTCAGCGTTGAGTCCGAGCGGAGTCGAGGACTCAACCATCGGGTCGAAACTACGATGACCTGGGTGAACCGTTTGCGAAAACTTTGTCCGATCGTCTCGATTTCTCAAGAACTCGTGCGGTTCGATACCCAAAAACTCCAAAACCCCGAAGTGAGTGGTATTGAGTATCAGCAGGGCGAATTGTTGGGTTACGAGGTTCGGGAGTACCTGTTGGAGAAATGGGGTCGAAAGTGCGCCTATTGTAGTACTGAGAACGTACCGTTAGAGGTCGAACACATTCATCCCAAATCGAAGGGAGGGAGCGATCGCCTCTCCAACCTCACCTTGGCTTGCCGTCTGTGCAACCGGTCTAAAGGCAACCGCGACGTTCGAGAGTTTCTGTCGGATAAGCCGTCCGTTCTCAACCGCATTTTAAAACAGGCAAAAACCCCATTGAAAGATGCAGCGGCGGTCAACGCAACTCGGTGGAAACTGTGCCAACAGTTGAAAGAGACGGGTTTGCCTGTCGAAGTGGGAACGGGCGGTTTGACCAAGTTCAACCGCACTCGATTGGGGTTGCCGAAAGCTCATTGGCTTGATGCTGCTTGTGTAGGAGAGACGCCATCGTTACATTTGGCAACTGAAACTCCAATAGCGATCGCAAGTAAAGGTCACAGCACGAGATTTCGCACCCTCATCGACCGTTACGGTTTTCCCCGTGCCGTGAGGAAAACTAAGGCGCAAGTCAACGGCTTACAGGCAGGTGACATCGTGCGAGCGATCGTGCCGAACGGGAAATATCGCGGACAGTGGACGGGGGCGATCGCCGGAGTGAGAAAAAAACGCCCGCCCGCCTTGCGTCCTTTTGGAAAAAAACAGATCGATCTAACCGCTAAAACGCAAATCCAGATCGTTCACAAACAGGATGGCTATGAATACAACATCAACCCGTGCGGGCATTCCTCCCGACGCTGACCGCGAGCAGTACAGCACGGGGCCCCTGCACGCTTATAGCTGGATCGAAGCGGCGATCGCACCTCTACGGTTTCTCGTATGCTGCGGTTGGGGTCGTTCGCCGTTTGGCGAGTTGGGAAACTTCCCGCGCGATCGCAAACTTATGAAATTTTATTAAATATCGCGAAAATTAGTTGACAAATCTTTTTTTACGTATCTAGATTTCGCACTGTGTTTTCCAGCGATCGCCCGATCTAAAAATTATCGTTTGAAGTCCTGAAAAAACGAGGTCGGCTCGGTAAAATGCAAAGCGTTTTCCTAACCTGCGAAACATTTTTGAGCAGTTTTTCATCTAATTGTAACGATAGCCCCTTCAATCTAAATCGCTCGATCGCGAACCGTCAAACGTCTGAAAAACTCAGATCGAACAGCCATTTTACCATCAAAAAACGACTTTTTTATGGGTATCGGCGTTTTCAAATCTCGACGGTTCTCTCCCACTTCTCCGTTTATCGTTCTCACAAAATCCTCCCATGAAACGCCTACGAAACCTTCTCTGCTTCCTTTTGGGAACGGCATTTTTCCTCAGCTTAAACCTATTTCTACCCAATATTCCTCTGTTTCTCCGAGGTGTTGTTGCCGCCACGCCAAGCGCACAGGCTCCGCAATTTTACCCGCGCAAATCCATTAGTTTGAAAACCTATCCGGTTTCAGAGGTTGCCACCGAAAAATCGCAAAAAGCCCTAAACCGCGATCGCCCCGACTCGAACCTCCAACGCGTCGCCCAGCGTCAAATCTTCCAAGAAAACGGGAGTCTAGACAACAGCGACGACGTCCTGCGCGATCGCAGTCGCTTCGACCTGTACGACTTTGACGGACGAGCGGGTCAAGAAATTCGCATCCAACTCGAAAGCCGAGACTTCGACACCTATCTCATCCTCCTCGGACCGGACGATCGCCCCCTCGGAGAAAACGACGATCGCGCCCGCAACGATCCCAACGCCGAACTCACCGTCACCCTTCCTCGTACCGGAACCTATCGCATCGTCGCTAACGCCTTCGACGCCCGAGGACGGGGTCGCTATACCCTCACTGTTTACGACTTAGGCGCAACCTCGCCCACCGCTAGCAAACCCGATCCCGCCAGGGTTTCCGCTCCCTCTAGCGGTTCGGTGTCGCTCACCCGAGAAGAAGAACTCCTCGCGCGAGGCGATCGCCTCTATCTCGAAGGAAACATCGCAGAAGCCCAACGCCTCTACCGACAAGTCAAACCGCCCTTTCCCCGCGAAGGCGAGCTTCAAGTCGTCGAACCGATTACCGAAGAGGAACTGTCCCCCGCCGCACGCGTGTACTGGGATAACGTTCGGGACGGTTTAGCCAACGATCGCGAAACCCAAGTCGAATCCTCCCTCGAACTTCTGCTTCAAGAAGCCCCCGGATTCGCCCCCGCATACAAACTCATCGCCGAAGCTCTCCTTGAAGACGATCGCACCGAAGAAGCGATCGCCGTTCTTGAAGACGCTACGACGCAGTTTCCCCAATCCTACGAACTGGCGCGACTGTTAGCCGAAACCCTCCGCGACGACGGACAACGTCTCGAAGCGGCGATCGTCGCCCGCGAGTTCGCCATCGTCAACCCCGACCACCCGGAATCTGAAGAAATCCTAGAACTCTCCGATCGCTATCTCCGTAGCTTCCGGCGCAAACTCCGCGAAAACATCGCTCTGCGCGGTCTCGGAGGCTTAGCCGTCGGCGTCTTGACCGGACGTACCACTTCGACGATTTTCCAAGCCATTAACCTGGCTCAGTTGATGGTAGCTGGTGAGTCTCGCCTCGGCGAACAAGTGGCCGCCCAAGTCCGACAGGAACTTCCCATGCTGGACGACCCCGAGGTTCTCAGTTACGTTAACGACATCGGACAGGAGGTCGCTCAGTACATGGGACGGGACGAGTTCGATTACGAGTTTTACGTGGTTCGCGACAACACCCTTAACGCCTTCGCCCTTCCTGGCGGTAAAGTCTTCGTCAATACGGGAGCCATTCAAGCAGCGCGATCGGAAGCCGAACTAGGCGGACTCCTGGGACACGAAGTCGGTCACGCCGTCTTGTCCCACGGTTTCCAACGCATTGTCACCAACAACCTCCTCTCGAACCTCGCTCGCGAAATTCCCTTCGGCGACTTGTTAGGAACTCTCGTCAGCCTCGACTACAGCCGCAAACACGAGCGTCAGTCGGATATCTTAGGAACTCGCGTGATTAACAGTGCGGGATACGCCGCCGACGGCTTGCGTAACTTTATGGAAACGCTACGCCAGGAACAACGAGGTCCAACGATTCCCTATCTCTCGACGCACCCCGCTCCCGCCTCTCGCGTGCGTTATATGGAAGAGTTGATTCAACGCAACGGCTACGAACGTTATGCGTTTGAGGGAGTCGAACGATTAGCGGCTGTTAAAGCTCGGTTGTAATCGATTCTTGCCAAACTTTCAAAATTCGTCAAACTTGACGGTTCGGACGCGCTACGGTGCGTCCTTTTTTTTTCGGTTTTGTTTTTGGAGTTTCTGGAGTTGTCGGTGCGTTACATGGGAATTGAGTTCGCTCGACTTTCGCTAAATTTTGTAGTCCGCTAACACACCCTACGCCTCCCACAAAAATCTATCGTTCAGGAAAGTCAAAACAGCAAGGACGAACATTTTGAATGCGGTTATACTTGGCTCAGACAGGCGAAGTCTGAAGCGATCGCCCACGGATCGCTGTTCTCGAGACAAAAGTTAACGTTTGAAGGAGAAGGTTTGTGAAAGAACTGGTGGAATTTCAAGTTGATGGGGGTTCGACGATTTTAGTCGAAGTCGATGAAATTGAAAGTGAGGCGATCGCTCCCGTCGCGCGACCGTCCGATAAAGTTGCGGTGCAGGCCAGGCAAACCTTCGAGCAAGCGATGACAACGATCGAGCCTATGGTAAAGTCGATTAAAAAGAAACTCGATGCCTTAACTGACCCGGCGGATGAGGTTTCTGTTAAATTTAGCGTGAAGTTAAGCGGACAAGTTGGGGCAGTTTTAACCACTGTTGGGGGAGAAGCGACTTACGAAATTTCGCTGACATGGAAGAATCAGTAAACTGCGAACAATTAGCGACAAAATTTGAGGCGTTGACGGCAGCGATCGCCTGCATTCAACGCCGCGAAGATGGATATATTTTCGGCACGGGGTTTTTAGTCCGATCCGGTTATTTAGTCACCTGCGCTCACGTCGTTACGGATGCGCTGGGTTTAGACAGGACACAACAAGAAATTCCCGAAGAGTTGGTACGACTCAAGTTTCCCATTGTCGCCGAAGATTGCATTCTGAACGCTCGCGTTGTGTTTTGGTCGCCGTTTTTCGAGAAGGACATTGCGGGGTTGGAGTTACAGGAAAAACAACCTCCCAACGTTCGCGAGATCGACGTATTACCGAGCCGAGACTATTGGGAACATCCTTGTCGAATTTACGGATTTCCACCGGGTAAAAACGATGGGGTTTGGGTGACTTCTTACCAACTGCTTGCGCGAGTGGGGGGAGGCCGCGTTCAAATTAATAAAATTGATGGATATAACTACGTCGTTGAAGGCGGATTTAGTGGCGGCCCAGTTTGGGACGAAACGCTCGGTGGTGTCGTTGGCATGGTGGCTACAGCAGATTGGAAAAAAGAGAACGTTAAGGTAGCCTATGCTATTCCGCACAAACTGTTAAGCGAGGCTTTTAGAAAATTTGAAGTTTGTCGGTTGAGTCAAATTTTAGAACCTTATACAACGCAGTTTTCAGAAAAAATTAACAACGCTTATTTGTTTTGTTTGTCAGATACGAGTTGGCTGGACAATTCAATCCCAAAATCTCTAGAAGAGAAATTGGAAAAACTGAGCGAATTTGGCAGTCGCAACACGGCAGGAAGTCGGCTCTCTGAGTTTTCGGTTTGTCTCGCACTTGAAATTTACGAGATTTATAAAAATACCCAAAATGGTGAATTTAAAAAACTCCTATCTCATTTAAAGCAATGGGTGACGTCTCAAGGTGATAATTTTAATACAATAATCACAACTGTTCGAGAGAAAAAACAAAAGCTAGGACTCCCTAAAACATCAGACAAAACGATATCTTGTTTGGTTGTTTTAGTCAAGCCTAAAGAACAACAAATAGATCCAGATGAAACTCGATATTACGTTCGGTTTTGGTATATCTCAGATCGGCGCAGTTACGATCCGAAAACGGGTCGAGGAATTAAGCAGCTTTCACCGCCAAAACAACCCGAAAAAATACGATCGCTCGAGGAAGTTTCAGAATCGATCGACAACTTACTGAAAGACAACGGCATTTCTTTTAAAACGACGATCGCAGTGTTCTTACCGAGCCAGTTAATCGGCTCTGACATCCCTTGTCGCAGCCCAAAAATTAAGCGGCCGTTCGGGCGTCGCTATAAAGTGGTCGTTCGACTTTACGAACGGTTGTTACCTAGCTATTATAAGTTTCGAGAACAAGAATTATGGCGAGAAAAATGGAAACAATTCGTCCAGAAACGCAAACAATTAGCGCGGGATGCCTTAAAACAAGTTAACTGTAGCAGGCTCGACTTTGACTTAGACCGAGATGAAATCGATTCTGTTTTATTGAGCGAACTCAACTGTAACGATTGGGACGAGATTTTTGAAGAAGTCTTAGAAACTGCGGTTCCAGTGGTGCTTTGGTCGAGACGCGATTGTTGCAATTCTCGTGCGTTCGACCCCGTTCTAGACTGTTCTGCTGGTGGACTGCCATCGCGTATTCTCAGATTCCGAAAAGATGCTTGGAAGAAAGACGAACAGCATATCGGCCATCATATTTGTTTGATATGGGACGATCCGTCTCTCGTTCCGCCCGTGATTTAATCTGTAATTTAATTCATACTAATTCATACGGTAACAACTATGAGCGATTGGAAGATTTTTCAAGGGAGTGGCAATCCCCACAACGGTATCTCGAAATTACCGAAACCTCCCAGTTGGCGACAAGCCGATCGCCGCAAGCAAAATCGAGGCGAGACGTTTCAAGCGCGTCCTGAAGAAATCGAGTTGGTAAACGCCGCACTTTACCTAAGACGGCCGCTATTGGTGACAGGAAAACCGGGAACGGGAAAGTCTTCTCTGGCGTATGCAGTCGCTCGCGAACTGAAACTCGGTGAGGTGCTGTACTGGCCGATTACAACGCGCACGACGTTGAAAGACGGGTTGTACGTCTACGACGCGATCGCTCGCTTGCAAGACGCACGCCAACGGAAGGAACCCGGCGAAGGTGGCGAACAAACCAAAAAAGAAGAGTTCGCCAACATTGGAAATTACATCAGGTTGGGACCTTTGGGGACTGCGTTGTTAGAATCTGACAAGCCCCGCGTTCTGCTCGTCGATGAAATCGATAAAAGCGATATCGATTTACCCAACGATTTGCTGTACGTGTTCGAGGAAGGCGAGTTTGAAATTCCCGAACTGGTGCGACTGGAGAAAATTATCGACAAAGTGACCGTTCGGACGGCGTACAAAGACGAAAACGAACCCCTCACCTATCGGGATAGAGAAGCGACGATCGCCAAAGGTCGGGTGCGGTGTAGCGAATTTCCCTTCGTGATTCTGACCAGCAACGGCGAACGGGATTTTCCGCCTCCGTTTCTGCGTCGCTGCATCCGCATGACGATGCAAGAGCCAGAGGAAGATCGTCTTCGGCTTATTGTCGAAGCACATCTGGGGTCGGATATGGTGAAGCGATCGCAAGCGTTAATCGATCGCTTTCTCAAACGCTTTCTCGAAAAACGCCAAGATCGAACCAAAGGTGACTTAGCCACCGACCAACTCCTCAATGCCTTATATTTGGTGACGCAAGAGGGCGCACCGACAGACAACGATCGAGATCGATTAGTGAATCGCCTGTGGAAGCATCTCAGCAGCCTCGAAGATCTAAAATCGGACAGTTCGCCGAACGACTCCAGCGAGCGGGATTAGACCTGAACGCGGAAGAACTGGCCGACGTGCTTTGGCTGGCGGCACAGATCGAAGCCGTCTCGCCTTCAACGTCGCAACCCTCCACGCAAACCTCTACGGAGAACGACAACCCGATTGTCGAGATCGATCGCGACGAGGACATCTCCGACGATGGCCGAACGACAGAACCCCCCCAGGTGGATGTCTATCCCGACGAGTCTACCGCCTCAATTTCCCGGCGCAAAGCCTCCTCCGACGGCGTTTCGTTTGCTGCACCGGCCGCACCAGCCTTGCGGACGCCGCTGGAACTGGCCCGGGCCATTCGTCCCCTGATGCGGAAAGTGCCGTCTCGCGTCCGAACCATCCTCGACGAAGACGCGACGGTGTCGCGAATTGCCGAAAGTGACCTTTGGTTTCCCATCCAGCAACCGGCCGCCGAACGGTGGTTAGACTTGGCGTTGGTGGTGGACGCCTCGAAAACCACGTTCGTTTGGGAGCGATCGATCGCCGAATTCCAAAGACTGGTCGAATATCAGGGGGCGTTTCGGACTGCCACCACTTGGCAACTCGGCGCAGATGGCGACGGCTCGATCCAACTGTATCCTCGCTGGAACCTCAAACTGGCTCGCCAACGTCCCCGCAGTCCCAAAGAACTCCTCGATCCGGCAGGACGGCGTTTGATTCTGCTCGTCAGCGACTGTACCTCAGACCTGTGGCATGGCGGCGCAATTTATCCCGTTCTCCAAGCATGGTCTGAAGCCGGGCCGCTGACCCTGTTGCAATTGCTCCCGGAACGGCTCTGGACGAGTAGCGCCCTCAAATTCGGATTTCCGGTGCGACTCAGTGCCTCGTCTCCGGGGTTGCCGAACCTGCTGTTAGACGTGACTGGGTTGACGAGGCGAAAACAACGCAAACTCGCCAACGCCCCGACGCTCACCGTTCCCGTCGTGACGATCGATGCCGACGCGCTCCAGGTGTGGTCGCGAGTGGTGGCGGGATCGGGTAACGCGCGGACGCCGGGCCGCGTGTTCGATCTGTCGTTTGTCGGGGAGTGGGCGCAAACTCTCGACGCGCAAGCATCTTTATCCGTTGAAGAGAAGGTCGCGAGATTTCTGGCCACGGCATCTCAAACCGCGCGGCGTTTGGCTGGTTTGATGGCGGCGGTTCCGGTCAGTTTGCCCGTCATTGACTTGTTGCGGGAGACCCTGTTACCGGAGGCTCGACAGGGGCATATCGCAGAAGTCTTTGCCAGCGGACTCCTCGAGGAACTGGAAACCGAAAGCGGCGCACTCTGTCAATACGACTTTTTCGAGGGTGCCAGACCGTTACTCATCGATACGGTTCCCATGTTGAAAACCGAGGAAGTTTTGGAAATCGTGTCGCAGTACGTCGCGCAACAACTGGGACTGTCGATCCGCAGTTTTACGGCGTTGCTGACCTTACCCCATCGCAATGGCAGCGATCCGACCGTTCAACGGTATGTCCTGCCCTTTGCCCGTATTGCGACAGAGGTGTTGTACCGTCTCGGTGGCGATTATGCCGAACTGGCCCGGCAGGTCGAACGACCCATCACCTCGCCGTCCGGTGCGGATAGCTCCGAACGGTTGCAACTGTACTCCCGTAGGTTTGAAATCGCAACTGTTACCGTCGTCCGTGAGTTCGTGTTTGAGACGGCAAGGGTTGCGATCGAAATGGTCGATACGATAACAGGCTTAGTGGAATCTCGATCGGAGGTGAAAATTAATCGCCGTCGTCAGCGATCGTGGAGCTTTTCGGAAGAATTAGGCGACGGTGTAGAACTCGAAATGGTGTACGTTCCGGAAGGAAACTTCACTATGGGAGCGCCTGAAGACGAAGAGGAAAGTCTTGACTCCGAACGACCGCAGCACGACGTGGCCGTACCTGCATTCTTCATGGGGAAATATCCCGTGACGCAGGCGCAGTGGAAAGCCGTGGCTGAATTGCCCAGGATCGATCGCGACCTCGAACCCAATCCCGCAAACTTTAAAGGAGAGAACCGCCCCGCCGAAAAAGTCTCCTGGCTCGATGCCGTAGAATTTTGTCAGCGTTTGTCCAAACACACGGGGCGAGACTATCGACTCCCTAGTGAAGCGGAATGGGAATACGCTTGTCGAGCCGGAACTCAAACGCCGTTCCATTTTGGAGAAACGATAACCACCGATCTCGCAAACTATCGGGGTACAGATGATAAAGAATACAATTGGTCTGGCTCTTACGGTCAAGGGCCGAAAGGGATTTATCGTACAGAAACCACAGAAGTTGGAAGTTTTCCGGGGAATGAGTTTGGACTGTTCGATATGCACGGAAACGTTTGGGAGTGGTGCGAGGACGATCGGCACGGGAATTACAATGAAGCTCCAAAAGACGGCAGTGCTTGGATCGAAAATGATAACCGTACAGAAACTGAAAAAGTCCTGCGCGGGGGTTCCTGGTACCTCAATCCGGGGGACTGTCGCTCTGCGTATCGCGGCTGGAACGATCCCGGTTTCGTCGGCATCAATGTCGGGTTTCGCGTTGCCTGTGGCGTGGCGAGGACTCTCTAACCCTTTGCCCTTTAGCACTTTTGCCCTTGGCACTTTTCTCTTTTCCCTTTCCGATCTCGCCGTTAGGCGAGTCGAATTTTTTTTAGAAAATTGAGTCTAGAAAATCGATGGACGAGCTGCCAATTATTCAAAAAACATACGATTTAATTAAATGGTACGTTCCCATTTTAAATCGACTTCCAAGAAATCATAAATTTATTCTAGGAAATCGAACGATTTCAAAATTATTCCCCTCAGACGTAAGTACGAAAAACCCATGCAAGCCAGCGATACTTCTCCCAAGTCTAGAGTCATTGTCGGCTACCGTTTCAGTGAAGTGCAATGCTTCGCCGAACCCTTGGGAAACGGGGTCAGCTTGGAGATGACGCTGATTCCCGCAGGGGAATTTCTGATGGGATCGCCTGAAAACGAACTGGAACGACGAGATCGCGAGGGGCCTCAACACCCCGTGCGAGTCCCACAGTTTTTTCTGGGAACGTATCCCGTTACTCAAGCACAATGGCGAGCCGTAACAGCATTTCCAAAGGTCGAAATCGACCTCGAATCCTATCCTTCACGATTTAAAGGAGACAACCGACCCGTCGAACAAGTCTCCTGGCTTCATGCCGTAGAATTTTGTCGGCGTTTGTCTAGACACACGGGACGAGACTATCGACTCCCCAGCGAAGCGGAATGGGAATACGCCTGTCGAGCGGGAACTCAAACGCCGTTCCATTTTGGAGAAACGCTAACCACCGCACTGGCTAACTACAACGGTAAATATACATATGGCGAGGGAGTTGAAGGAAAATATCGAAAAGAAACGACGGAAGTTGGCAGTTTTCCGGCCAATGGATTCGGACTGTACGATATGCACGGAAACGTTTGGGAGTGGTGTGAGGACGATTGGCACGAGAATTATAACGAAGCACCCAGAGATGGCAGTGCTTGGGTCGAAAAAGATAATCGTACAGAAACTCGAAAAGTCCTGCGCGGTGGTTCCTGGTTCAACCTTCCGAGGTACTGTCGCTCTGCGTATCGCGACGGGGGCGCTCCCGGTGACGTCGGCAGCCTTATCGGGTTTCGCGTTGCCTGTGGCGTGGCGAGGACTCTCTAGCACTTTTGCCCTTGGCACTTTTCTTTTTACTCTTCTGCTCTCGCTGTTAGGCGAGTCAAATTTTTTTTAAACGAATATTGACTAAATATTCAATATTCTCGAAATCCAACCCGACCATGACAGCTCGAGTATGGCATCGCGAAGGTTGCCCCAATCCAGTAAAATGACCCCAAACGAGTCGGACGAACAATTATGGCTTGGATCGATCGCGCCTGTCAGACGACGGTTGCTCTCATCTCGGTTTTGGGACTATCCCCATCGATCGCCACCGCTCAACAGACGGATGTTATGTCAAGTCCTCCGGCGAAACCGAAATTAGACTGTGCGGCGACTTCAACCGCCGCCGCCTACGGCCATTTTCCCTATCCCGAAGCATCCCAACGGGATCTCGTATCCGTGGGAAACGGTCAATATTTACGCGCTCCCGCCGCCGCCAGTTTCCGGGCGATGCAGCAAGCGGCCGCCCGCGAGGGGGTGCAGTTGGTTCCGCTGTCGGGATTTCGCGATCGCTCCACGCAACACGGCTTGTTTTTCGGCGGCGCCAGCCAACGGGGACAAACGCTCTCCGAACGGGCGCGAGTCTCCGCACCGCCGGGACATAGCGAACATCACACGGGATACGCGATCGATATCGGCGACGCCAACGCCCCAGAATACGACCTTCACCCTCATTTTGAAATGTCGATGGCGGGATTGTGGCTCATCATCCACGCTGAAGAATACGGGTTTGAAATGTCGTTTCCCCGCACGCATCCCTGTGTCAGTTACGAACCCTGGCATTGGCGTTGGGTGGGCGATGCAGACAGTCAAACCACATTTGCGACGGCGCGGGAGATGGTGAGATGAAGAGCAAGGGAGCCGTAGGGTGCGTGACTTGAAAAATCGGGTGTAAATCCTGAGAGCGATCGCTCCGTCACGCACCGCCCATGTACACCGCCAACCGACCAGCATGGGATGATGAGGTGATGGGATGATGGGGTGCGGCGTTTCTTCAAATTTTTAAATTTCGATCTTAATTTGTGAGTGTATTACCAAACATTATGGCTTTTATCGTTTTTACCGACCTCGACGGAACGCTCCTCAACTCTGAGGATTATCGTTACGATGCGGCGCTTCCGGTGTTGCAAGAGTTGAAAAATCGCAAAATTCCCGTAATTCCCGTGACGAGTAAAACTCGGGCGGAAGTGGAACTGTTGCGCCGACAAATCGGATCGAACGATCCCTTTATCGTGGAAAACGGAAGCGGGGTGTTCGTGGCGCGAGGAGACGATCGCTTCGATGTTTCCGATACGGATACTTGGGAAGGATATAACCTCAAACGTTTCGGCTCGACCTATTCGGAAGCCCGACAACAGTTAATGAAGGTGGCGACTCGTTTGGGCGAGGAACTTCGCGGCTTCGGCGATTTGAGTCCCGATGAGGTGGTGGAATTAACGGGATTGTCTCTCGAAGATGCCGAACGCGCCAAAACGCGCGATTTTACGGAACCGTTCGTGACACCGAAAGACCTCTATCCGAAAACCCTCGAGGAAGTGGTGGCCAGCGTGGGCTATCGTGTCGTCGTCGGCGATCGCTTTTCTCATTTAATTGGTAAAAATGCGGGGAAAGGAAAGGCGGTGCGCTGGCTCATCGATCGCTTTCGTCGCAATACAGAAGAATTGGTGACGGTGGGGTTGGGAAACAGCCCTAACGATTTGGAACTTCTGGAAACGGTCGATCGCGCGATCGTCGTTCCCGATATGCTAGGACGTCCCCATCCCCAATTGAGCGATCGCGGTTGGGAAGTCGCCCCGACTCACGGTTGTCAGGGATGGGCGAGCGTTGTAACGTCGATACTTTAAGGGGCGATCGCTTGGGTTTGTAACGTCGCTAAAATCGATTTTTGAACTCGTTCTAAAGAGTCTCGAGTCGGATCGATTTTGGCAGTAACACGCAATCCTTTTAAGCTACAAGTTAAATATTTAGCCAAGGTATAAACATCTCTCGATCTAGGGATTTCACCTCTATTTTTTGCGTTGTTTAAGGTGTTATAAAACGCTCGCTCTATTCGTTTAAATTGAGCGCGAATTGATCGAGAAATTTCTGAATCGTTAGGGCAAAATTCGATCGCTGAATTTACGAGCAAACAGCCTTTACACTCTCGATCTGAAAGACTAAATTCAATGATTCTATTAAAAAAATCGACCAGATCGCTCCAAGAAGAATTGGGATTTTCTAAACGCTCGAGCGCCGAACCGACGATCGTTTTGTTGTAATACTCTAAAACTTCACAAAAAAGCGATCGCTTATCGCCAAACGTATCGTACAAGCTTCCACGATGAATTCCCGTACTCTTGACGAGAATTTGAATAGAAGTCCCTTCATATCCATATTGCCAAAAAGTTTGCATCGCTTTTTCAAGTATGTCTTCTCGATCGAATTCTTTATAGCGTGCCATAGCGAAAAACTTATTTAAAAAAACAACAGGTGTCTCGAGAATTGAAGAGTCGAGACAAAAACTCGACTAAAAAATCAATAAAGTAGACATTTTGACACTGACTTCAACGTGAAAATGACTTTAAACTACGTCCGATCTGATATTCCGTTTTTGTCGCGATAAGCGCGATACGTTACGGATCGAGAATACGGGTATAGGAGACAAATATCTCACCCGTATCCCTCGACCTACAGTATATTAAAAGGGAAGGCGAACTGGCGGTTCGACACGAACACCCAATTCTGTCGGACATTGGGGCAAACGAGACGCCACGATCGGCCCGGCGTCTCCAGCTTCTTGGATAAGACGAATTCGCTCTTCATTGCAAATTGCAATTAACTTTTCTTCGTTCGGAAGGCGAACTTCAAATCCTCGGAAAAACGCGCCTGCTAAAATTTTAACCAAATCTTCAAAGTCGATCCGACTCACTTCCGGTTCGTCGCGATCGAGGCGTCCGAGTTGCTGCAACTGACCGACTTCGATCTCTTGTCCCCGGTCTGGGTTGCGAACCTGGATATTTCCTTCTAATACTTTAAAGTTTCCCTTATTGTCGTCGGCATCGACAATAAAAATCGTACCGCGCACGTCGACGAGAAATCCCGACAGACAGCCATTGACCGGACCGCTGGCGATGAGTTGTCCGTTCTGAACTTCGACGCACTGACCGACGATGACGGAAGAATCTTCCCCCAACCGTCCGACTGCGAGGTCGTTGATAAATACCAGTCCCGCTCGAGCGTCTTCTGTATGAACGTTTTGTCCGAAATCGGCGATGCTATCGACGGCGGCTTTTTCTTCTTCGACAAACACTTCGTCGCTATCGAGAATTTCGACGATCGTGGCTTGGGTGATTTGAGCGGTGGCGGAAAAATGGGGAACGGCCACGACGACGGCCGTTAAGGCGGCCAACAATAAGATAAAGAGACGATGTCTGTAGTGTAAAAACAAACGTTGCATCGATGACATGGGTAAGTTTAACTCCTGAACGCGATCGCGCTGCACCCCGATTTTCGGTCACTTTAAAGAGTTTGTAGGGTCGAGCTATCGAATACGAACGCACGGGTTTCGCAAAAGCTCCAAACTTCAATATACTCGAATTTTAAAAGGCGATCGCCGTTGGGCGCGGGTCGAACATCTATTGGCGACGCTCAGGTGCGATCGCGTAGGGTCGCCATTTCTGCTTCGACGCGTTCGAGAACTTGCGTTAACGCCGGTAACACTTCTAAGGTTTTGTGAGATAAGTTTGGGTTACGTTCGTAGGCGTTGCGAATTTCTTCGAGCTTTTTTTGCAGGGTTTGTGCGGTCAGGAGAACTTCTTGACTGAGATCGATCAGTTTTTGCTGGTTGTAAAACTTGAGCGCCGCTCCGCGCAAGACTTGTAACGTGGCTTCCTCACCGTAGTCTCCGCGCATGACTCGCAGTTTGAGCAACACCCGCGTACTGTTATACAGCCGTTCGAGTTCGACCTCTTTTTGTTGGCGAACGGGAAGCAGGGGTAAGTCTGCAAATCGTTTCAGCTCGTTGATAATACTTTGAAAAATTTCGAGGGGTAGGCGATCGAGTACCGATTGGGGAACGCCATCTTGACTCCACAAAATGCGTCCGCTTTCGGCTTGACGGGCGAAGTGCAACCGTCCGATTCCCCCCATCAAAACTCGTGCGAGGAGTTCGGGGACGATTTGAGCTGGCGCAAGCGTGGCGAGAACGCTTACGGGACTGGCGAGATATCGCGCTTTTATCTCGATCTTAGGCACTTCTGGGGCTTCCTCTTCAGTAACGGACTTGCTGTCGCGTTGCACCGTGGAGGTGTCGGGGGTGCTGTCGGTGGTGTGGTTGAGATACGCCGAGAGAATGGCTTGGTGTTCGCGGGCTGCCATACTCCGAGGTACGATCGAACAGTTGAGATAGCTCAGGAGTTGGCGCAGGTACTCGAGAGCAGCGGTGTCGTCGGGATCGACCATTCCTAGGTAGATGCGACTCCCTTCCATTGAGAGCGGAACGACTTGATGGTACAGACAAACTTCAAACGGGATGAGTTTGTCGATCGAGTTGAAAATCCAATCGGAGTTCATGAAAATCTCATACGAGAATTCACGGAGGGTAAGCCCTCCAAGCTGGGACAGACGCACACCGATGACTCCTCGATAGCTCAAGCAAGCTCGCTCGATCGCACCGCGTTACGAGAGGCACGTACGGCGCAAAACATCGAGCTACGAAGCTATTCTTATCTTAGGTTCGATTTCGGTTTCTGACATCGCGTCATTCCGTAGAATTACGGATTTGTTGGGCGCTCAGATAGAGTTTGCTCCACTCTCCCATGACTTGACTGCTTTTTAAATCGAGGGCTTCGGCGATACGCTCGGGGGTCTCGCCGTCTTTGAGGCGCTCGAGGATCTGTTGCTGTTGGGGAGTGAGGCGATCGCGGAATTGTCGCCACTCGCTGGGGGTCAAACCTAATTGGTGGTCTTGTAGTGAGATCTTCAGCCAACTGGCCACGAGTTCGGGAGATTGTTTGAGGGTAAAGACGCGAATGGCGTGGTAGCTGACTTTTTCGCGCAGTCGGTAGATGTCTCTGACCGGAACGTCGAGCTGTTTGGCGATGTTGTCTTGTGAGTATCCTTGGAGGTACAGGGCGAGCCATCGGGCGGCGAGAGGACTGACGTTGTCTTCGAGGTACTGGGCGAATTCTCGGGCGACGAGGTCTCGCAGGGTTTGCTGTTCTTCCCAGGCGCGATCGCTGTCGTATTGGTTTAGGGTTTGGGCGTCGATGAGGTTGACGGTATCGTCGCTGTCGGACGGGGCGACTTCGGCGGAGACGAGACGGATCAGTTCGACGGTGGGAACTTGTGTGAGTCCGCCCCGTTGCGATCGCCGCAGGTAGTTGACGAAGCGATACACCAGCAGGGGTTGGTTGCGTACCGGACGCAAACAGTATTCTTCTAAGCTGGCCAGGACGAGGGCGTTTCGTAAACGGGATTCGTCGGTACAGGTGGCGATGCGTTCCATTTCTCGGCGCAGGTAGCGATCGCTGTCGAGCATTTCTTGAACGACCTCTTGTACCACGTCCACCACGGTACGCCGTCGGTCTCGACTGAGGGCGACCCACGTACGAATTTTGTTTCTCAGCAAGACGAGGCTTCCCAAGCGTCGCACGAGATGGCGATAGCCCGCTTCGGGGGATACGTTGAGATATCGCTGACGGAGGATGTCGTAACGAAATTCCATCGACTGTTCGGCGATTTGGCGTCGGGACTCGTCGAACTCGTCGAGGCGATCGCGATCGCTTCCGAGCAACCAACACACGATACCGCTGTAGGTTTGGCTCGATCGTTCGGGATGTTCTCGCTCGAGGCGCGATCGCCACTGACGCGCTAACGCTTCCGCTCTCCCCATCAGGTTTGGTTCCTTTCTCTGCTGTACGCTTCTTTTTTTATCCTATTGCGATCGCGATCGCGATTTTCAGTTTTGGCAATTTCCTCCCACAACGCGACGAGCCTAGCTGCGACAGCCAGGCTCTTAGGAAACAAGCGATAGACTTTTCAAACAAATTCGATAGTTTCAGCTTCTCGGCGACGCTCCATCTTCACGTCTTCCGAGCGAGAATATTTGACTTTGTACGGAAGGGATGCCGTACAGCCTGTGTCCTCCCCTAGCCCACCCCGCTGCCAAAGCTTGACAAATCGAGTAACTCCAGTTCTATAGCATTGAAGGCGGGCTTTCTTTGGGGAGCAACCGAATCAGCACCAGACCCGTTGTTGAGATAGGTTTGTTTTCTAGTGCCACCCCGAAGATTCGGGCGGTCGGAAAAAAAGGGTCCAGCAATAAACCAAACAGTAACGTTATCTGACGATAAGGTTTACACGCGATCGCTGTTGGCTCCAATATCGATATCCTGCATCGTCTGGTCTTTCCGGACTTCAGGTATGGTTTAACTCCGCACTGTGCGGCGGGCGTACCACTCATTAGCGGCGGTACAGGCTGGAGAACATCAGCGATGAGACAACCAGTTGGGGCGAACACTGAACTATTGTCTCTCTCCCGATTCGAGCGAAGCTTGCTGTTTTTTTCGCTCTACAGTGTTCGATATTTAAGCTAACATAATTCTCTGTTATGAAAACCATAACTTAAACTAAATTTACATTTAAGGATTTCCCTTCACAACCCGAAAAAATCTGTTATAGTGGTAAATGCCTGAGAAAAACATGGCTTGGTAGCTCAGCTGGTCAGAGCAGGGGACTCATAAGCCCAAGGTCGTCGGTTCAAGTCCGACCCGAGCCACTTCTAACCCACAACATACAAAACCACCCCGATGGGCGATCGAGCTGATTTGAGGCTGTAGAGTTCGGCCTGGATCTCGACAGCAAGTCTCGAAGCCTTATCGCGATCGGGCGAGCCGAAACCCACCCGATCGCCTCGAACCCTACACGTTAACAGTAGACTTCGACTCGCTGAAAAACGATTTCCGAATCGTCTCAGCCATTTGAGGTGGCGTTAACCCCAGATCCGCTTTCGACTCGTCCGGTTTCGCGTGGTCGACGAGTTTGTCGGGAATTCCCAATCGTTTCACCGGGACCACCACATCTTCGTCCATCAACGCTTCGACGATCGCCGAACCGAAACCGCCCATCAAACAACCTTCTTCGAGGGTGACGACTTTACCGATACGTTGTGCCAGCGGCGCGATCGTCTCCATATCCAACGGCTTGACGAACCGTGCGTTGACCACCGTGGCTTCGATCCCGTGTTCGCTGAGAATTTCGGCAACCTGCAACGCCGGATTGACCATCGTTCCGTACCCGACGAGTAACACGTCGTCGCCACGGCGCAACACTTCACCTTTGCCAATTTCGATGGGTTCCCAGCCTTCTTCCATCAACGGCGCACCGTAACCGCTACCGCGAGGATAGCGCATGGCGATCGGACCTTCGGTGTACTCGACTCCCGTGACTAACATTCGCTGTAGTTCCGCCTCGTCCTTCGGTGCCATAATCGTGATGTTGGGAATGCAGCGCAGATAGGCGATATCGTACATTCCTTGGTGAGTCGGACCGTCTGCACCCACAATTCCCGCCCGATCCATACAGAAGAACACGGGGAGATTTTGAATACAAACATCGTGAATAATTTGGTCGAACGCCCGTTGTAGGAACGTCGAGTAAATGGCGACCACCGGACGCATTCCCTCACAAGCCAATCCCGCCGCCAAGGTCACAGCGTGTTGTTCGGCAATCCCAACGTCGATATACTGCTTTGGCAACTTGGCTTGCAGTTTTTCTAACCCAGTTCCCGTGGCCATGGCGGCGGTAATGCCCACGATTTTCGGGTTTTCTTCCGCTAACGTGACCAAGGTTTGGGCGAAAACTTTCGAGTAACTCGGTGGAGTGGGTTTCTTGGAGGGATACGCTTTCCCCGTTGCCAAGTCGAACGGTTTCTGTGCGTGATATCCAACCTGGTCTTTCTCGGCGATTTCGTAACCTTTTCCTTTAACCGTAGCCACGTGAACCAGAACGGGGCCTTCGATATGATGTGCTTTGTTAAAGGTTTCGATCAGTTCCGAGAGGTTGTGGCCGTCAACGGGGCCCATGTAGGTAAAGCCGAGTTCTTCAAAGACCGCGCCGACTTTGGGGATGGCCAGGCGTTTCATCCCTTCTTTGACCCGTTCCATTTCGGGGGTGAAGGTTTCTCCAACAAAAGGTAAGTGTTTGAATTGCTCTTCTAAATTGTCGGTCAGAAACTGCACGGGGTCGCTGAGGCGCATTTTGTTGAGGTAGCGGGGAATCGCGCCGACGTTAGGCGAAATCGACATTTCGTTGTCGTTGAGAACCACCAACAGGTTGGTTTTGGGGAGGTGTCCGGCGTGGTTGATGGCTTCGAGGGACATTCCGCCGGTCAACGCCCCGTCTCCAATGACAGCGACACATTTGTAGTTATCGCCTTGTAAGTCTCGGGCTAAGGCCATCCCCAAGGCGGCGGAGATGCTGGTGGAGGCGTGACCGGCGCCAAAGTGGTCGAATTGGTTTTCGCAGCGTTTGAGATATCCGGCGACACCGTCTTTTTGGCGCAGGGTATGGAAGCGATCGAACCGTCCGGTGATGAGTTTGTGGGGGTAGGCTTGGTGTCCGACGTCCCAGACGACTTTGTCGCGATCGAGATCGAGGGTTTGATAGAGTCCGAGGGTAAGTTCGACGACCCCCAATCCGGGGCCGAGGTGTCCGCCACTGGCGGCGACGGTTTGTAAATGCTTTTCTCGAATTTGGCGGGCAATTTCTTCGAGTTGGTGAATTGACAACCCTTTTAGCTGGTTCGGGTGAGTAATTTCACTCAGATGCATAGGTCAGATTACCTTGGTTCGTTTGTCGTAAAAGGCGGCGGTTCGCCGGTGGAGAGGGGGTTAAGTTTTTTTAACCTATTCATTTCAGTTTGACTTAATTCTTAAAAATAGTACAAGCTTGCCTGAAACTGGCGGTTCCTTAACACAACGAAAACCCCACCGCTTGCGGTGGGGATGACTAACGACAACGGATTGAGAGAGTCGAGAGAGGAAGAGTAGAACGCTTTGCGCGAGAGGGCTTAGGGAAGGAAGCGGCGACGTGCGAGTTGTGGGGTGAGGCTGTCTGTCGGTTACACTTCAGGTCGAGATTGAGGGGAGGCGGAAGCCAAACTCACAGGTGGGTCGGACGATCCTACGATCGCTTGGAGTCGGTTGGCGAGACGAGCGCGAGTCGAGCCTGGGGTTTCGTCCGAAGAGAAGGTTAAAGTTCCGGTTGGGGTGTAAGCGCACCGCTAGGGTCGGTACGGTTGAATTACGGGAGTTTCGACCGAGGCGATCGACATCGCGGAATCGCTTGAGTCGCGAGTTTCGGCGGAGACCCCGATTCGGCTTGTGGCTACCCAGGCAATTTCTGGGTCAAGGGCTTTAAGTCAGCTTCGCCGGTGAGACGACTGCCAAAGTACAAAGACGCTGGGTCTACTGGCATCGATCGCTACATCGACTGTAGCGGGGGAAAAGATACTGCCAGAGCGATCGCGTTATCGATGGCATTTCTCTGACGGGGTCTCTCGATGTGACAGGTCGGGAGTGGGTGAACTTCCTACTTTCAGGATAGAGATGTCGAAACGCGATCGCCACTGTCGTTCGATAAACTTTAAACAAGCTTGATTTTAGCCTCCGTAAAAATACTGGAATTGTAAAGCTCGTATAAATTCAAATAGGAACGATGAACATTTCTGAAATTTTCGTGACGATCGCGAGTCTGAATGTTGACGAAATGGTTGGGTTTTACGCTCACCTGTTCGACTGTTCTCCAAAAACACAAATCTTAGGTAAATATGCTGAGTTTTGGATGCCGGGGTTGAAACTTGTAATTTTTAAACCTCAAAAAACGCATCTTTGCGAGTTCGACGATCCGGCGAGAAGTGGATTGAGTTTGTGTGTCGAAGTGGACAATTTAGAAGACGCGATCGCCCGTTTAAACGATTTAGGTCATCCACCACCAGGAGACATAACAGTGGCGTCTCACGGCCGCGAAATCTATGCTTACGATCTCGACGGCAATCGTTTAATCTTACATGAAAAACGGTAATGTGTTAAATCGCAAAAAATACGAGAAAAATATTTCTTTAATTAAAAAATTTTTGGATTTATATTTTAACTATAGCAACCCTAAATCATACGGAATCCGAATTTCAACGCTTCGACTCCGCTCAGCGTTGAGTCCGAGCGGAGTCGAAGACTCAAACACTGATTTGCCCCAGTCAGACAAGTCTTTCTCTGTGTCCTCTGTGTCTCTGTGGTGAAGACTTCTTAAAACCTAGCTTGTCGGACACAGATTCCGTATTACTTCATATTTTGAACTCTTTAAATTCTGCTGTAATAGGTGTTTGACTTTAGCGAACTGTGATTTAAATTTTGAACAAATTATAACAGTCCCAAATGAGTCGTCAAAAATTAAAACACCAGAAAAGATCCGATTCCCTATTCCCGATTTTATTACACAACTGACTTAGGGTTGCTATATCGAGTAAAATCACCTTTTTAAAATGCAAATTTTGGAGGTTTGTTGTAGAGAAAAACCCAAAAAGTTGACGATCTTGACTGCAAACGCGATCGCCCTAAACACCGCCGCCGTTAACGCTTGAATCTCCACGCTCAAACTTCTTGCAAGCTCAAGAGCATGAGAAATCCCGTGAGGCTTAACATCGCAGTCGCTTGCAACAGACGAACCTTGCGATCGCCCCGATGGGGAGAAATCAACTCTCGAACCCAAATCGACGCCGCCGAACCGAGAACGTAACTCGCACTAAGAACTAAATACGGCCATCGCTCGTCGAACACCCACAAAACGAGCATCACGCCAGCCAAAGACAACATCACCAGTTCCACAAAACGAGGTGGATGCTCCTGACTCGCCAAGGAAAGGGTTTCCCAAACCAATCTTGAAATTCTCGTCATCGTACCGTTCCTCGTCTAACCCTCAAGTCAAATCGAAAAGCGCGTTCGAGCGATTCATCGTTTTCAACAAAACCGATCGCCATCTCGAGACTTTCCGACCTCGAAAGTGGCGTTGCCTTTCAGGATAAAGCAAATTCGAGAAAAACGCTCGCAGGCGATCGCCCGCCCCGGCGAATTCACCGCCACCCCTGACTGACTCCCCGAGAACGCGATAGGATCGACCCTGTCAAGCGCGCGGTTTTGCGATGTCTAACGAAGAACAACTGAGCCTGTTTGGAGGCGACCCCGAACCCCCAACGACCTCCTTCAACGCCATACCTACCGATGCCAGCGTACCCGTTCCCCAAGGAACCTACCCCGACCTCGACGCCTTAGCAAATCACTGCAACCAGTGTCAGCGGTGCGGCTTGGCCGCGACGCGCACTCACGCCGTTGTCAGTCGGGGTAATCCCGCCGCCGATCTCGTCGTTATCGGAGAAGGCCCCGGACAACACGAAGACGAAAAGGGATTACCGTTCGTGGGGCGATCGGGAGAACTCCTCGAAAAGATTTTCGCCTCCGTCAATTTGAGTAGCGAAGACGATATTTACATCTGCAACGTCGTCAAATGTCGTCCGCCCAAGAACCGCAACCCCAACCCCGACGAAATCGAAGCCTGCAAGCCGTACTTACTCGAACAGATCCGCCTCGTCGATCCGAAGATCGTCCTGCTAACCGGAGCCGTGGCGGTCAAATCCGTTCTCAACGAAAAACGGGGAATTACCAAAATTCGCGGTCAGTGGTTCGAGTGGGAAAACCGGTTGTGTATGCCAATTTTCCACCCCGCCTATTTGTTGCGAAACCCGTCTCGGGAAAAAGGTAAACCCAAATGGTTGATGTGGCAAGATATGCAAGCAGTCCAGGCAAAACTCGAAGAACTGCGATCGCGCTAAAAACCAAGACGCTAGCGGAGTCTTGCCCGAAAAGAACGGGTTTCAAACAGTTGCAACCTCGCTACTCTTGTCGACCGAGCCGTTCGTGTTGTGAAACCTCCCGTATCCCCTAATCTCTCGATTAAGCGTCGGTCTTGGCTTCCAACGCCTCGAGGCGACTCAAGAGTTCGCGGTTGAGTTTTTTCATTTTCTCGAGATCGCGACGCAATTCCTTAACGGCTTTGTCCGATCCGATGTTTTTCCGAACCTTCTCGACGGCTTCTTCGGCGACCCGAGTAATGCGTCCGTCGGCGGTGCGTTCGGCGATCGCGCTCAAAATCTCCACGGCTTTCGGAGTTTCCATCGTCCCTAACGCGACCACGACCGATCGCTGCGTCAAGAAAAACTCTTCTCCGGCCAGGCGATCGAGCCGCGCTAAAATGCGTTCGAGATCCGCCGGAGACTGACCGGCCGACACCGGCCCCAAAGCGCGAATGGCGGCCAAGCGCAACGCCTGCGGAACCGAGGGCTGAGTATAATCCAAAATTAAATTAACCGCAGCCTCAGAAGTCGTAAACTGACTCAATCCAGCGATCGCACCACAGCGGACGACCTCGTTCCATCCCGCTTTGGTTTCCAACACCCACTTCAGGCGATCGATGGCTTTTTCAGCCTTCGGTTTGGCGTCGGGATGATTGGCGGCGATCGCACCCAAGGCTTTGGCCGCCGAGGCTTCGACGTAATAACTGGCGTCCCCTTTTTTCAACACCGACTTCACCGCTTTGTAACTGGCGCGGGTTTTAATTTTACTCAACCCGTCGATAACGGCGCGACGAACTCGAGCGTCTTTATCTTCTAAACCCTTAAGCAACTCGTCGAACGCCTGGTCTAAATTGACGCTCGCCAACTGCTTGGCGACTTCGACGCGCACGCCCCAAAACTCGTCGGACTGCAACGCATTCGACAACGCCGTTACCGCCTCCAAACTTCCCACTTTCGCCAATGCCTCCGCCGCGTAAATTCGCGAAATCGGGTCGGGATCGTATTTGAGCTGAGCGACGAGTTCGGGCGTGGGATATTTAAGTTTGACAGTTTTGAGGATGTTGTTTCCCGCGTCAAAACTCACAAAAACAGGTTTTTCCGGTAAGGCGAAAAAGAAGCTTTGTTCGGCTTCGTTGACCCGCACGGCGAACCGTTGGACGATGCCGTTTTCGCTGCCGAAGGCGATGGGAACTTGCAACTCGAAAAGATCGCGATCGTAAATGGTATTTCCCGATTTGGCCTGAGTTTGTTTGACGGTAACTTTAGCGATGTTGCGATCGCCGTCCCAGGAATAGCTGACTTGGAAATCGGGATGTCCGCCTCGGAAAACGTAGCTGTCGAAGAGAGACTGTAAGTTGCGTCCGGTGGCTTTGTCGATCGCCCGCAACAGATCGACCGTTTCGACGGTGTCGTGGGCGTTGTCGTTGACAAAGGTTGCGATCGCCTTAAAAAACAACTCGTCGCCCAACTCCGCCCGAATCATGTGATAGACGCACGCTCCTTTCTCGTACAGATGGCTGTCGTAGAGTTCGATGGCTTCGCGATAAACGTTGGTGACGATGGGACGGCGATAGCGAGTTTTGTCTTCACTGAGGTAGCTGCGAGCTTCGTTGAGGAGATAGTACGCCCCGTCGTCGAGGCCGTATTCGTATTCCGTCCACAACACCTCGGCGTAAGACGCCATTCCTTCCTTAATCCAGGCGTGAGACCAATGTTTGATGACGACCAAATCGCCAAACCACTGGTGAGCCAGTTCGTGGGCGACGAGGCTTTCAGTGCGATCGTTGTCGATCGCCGCCCGTTCGTCGAGCAAACAGCGATCGGTCAGCAGCGTGGCGGAGGTGTTTTCCATGCCCCCGAAAATAAAGTCTGCCACGCAAACTTGCGCGTATTTAGGAAACGGATAAGCATACCCGAAGGCTTTGCTGAAATAGTCCACCATGCGCGGGGTTTTTCCCATGCTACGCTTGGCGTCGTCGAGGCGATCGCGTTCGACGTAGTAGGTCATGGGTTTTCCGTTCCACTCATCGCGAATTTCGGCGAACCGTCCCACAGCTAGGGTCATCAAGTACGTCGGGTGAACCCGATCTTGTTTCCAGTGGTAGATTTTTTCGTCGCCGTCGAGATCTGCCGAAACGAGTTCGCCGTTGGAAATGGCGAGAAAGTCTTTGGGAACCCGGACGCGAATTTCCGAGGTCGCCAGTTGTCCGGGGTAGTCGAAGCAGGGAAACCAGAAGCGGGAATCCTCGTCTTCCCCCTGCGTCCAAACTTGAACGGGTTTGTCCGGTTCGTTGTCCGTAGGACCGACGAAGTAGAGGCCGCGACGGGGGCGATCGACGCGGTAGCGAATCTCGAGGAGGACGGGGCGATCGGCAACGGTGGGGGTGTCGAGACGCATAGCGAGCTGTTCGCCGTCGCTGTCGAACGGTTGCGGTTCCCCATCGGCGAGGACCTCTTCGATCGCGAGGCCGACTGCATCGAGGGTGAGACGATCGATCCCGTCGCGAACGGGATTGAGGCGAATTTGACAGGTTCCCGTAAACCGCTGTTTTGAAAAATTGAGGTGGAGGTCGAGGGAGATATGTTCGACTTGTCCTGGGCGATCGGGCGTATAGTGGGGACGCGCCCCCGGTAACTCGAAGCGATTGGTCTCGTTGTTATCCCAGGCGAATTTAACGTTCGGCATAGTCTTAGGTGTCGGGGCGAATCAATTAGGAAGCCACGAACGTTATCCTAGCGAAAGAGCGAGCTTGAAGCGAGGCGATCGCTAGGGGAAGTTGAGAGATCTTCCCCAGTCATTTCGCTCGAACTCTCAGTTGATTCGTTCGATTCACTCTTCACGTGACGTTACATTCATGACGGAATCCTCTAAGAAAAAAGGCTGTTTGGGATATTCGATCGCGATCGCGGCGATGGTTCTCGTAGCCACGGGAGCGACGGCGTACTGGATTCTTCGAGAGCGTAGCGGCCGCCATTTGACCCCGCTTGCCAGTGCCGAAGCGATTCCCGACGAGGCAGTGATGACCGCTTACGTAACCCTCGACGATCGCCCTTGGGGAAAGTTGCAACAGTTCGGAACGTCCGAAGCGAAAGCCGTCGTGAGGCAAGCCATCGACTCGTGGCAACAGGAAATTTTCGAGGGAACGCAACTCGATTTCAATCGCGATCTCAAACCTTGGGTGGGAAGTTTGGCGATCGCGGTGGTTCCCGACGAAGCCTCGGGGGGCGAGTCCTCGGAACTGTTGACAGTGGTGGGGATTAAGGACAAGTTACAGGCGTTGGGATTTGCGAACCGCGTCAAGGGACAAGAAGGAACGCAGTTAGAGGATATCGATTATCGCGGTACGACGATTTCTCGCATTACAGAACCGGGCGGTTCGTCTTACAGCGTGGCCGTGTTGGGAGACTATTTGACCATTTCTGACGATTTAGATTTGGTGAAAGCCTCGATCGATACGTTTCGCGGCGAACCTTCGTTTGCAAAGTTACCGGGAATGGCGAAATTGTTGCGCCAGGGCATCAATTTAGACGATCCTCTCGCCCGCGTTTACGTCGCGGACTTGGAAGCGTTGCAAGATTTCGCCCGAACGGAAGGGACGGAGCAACTGCCGACAACTGCGGTCCAGTCTTTGGTGATGGGCGTTGGCGTCACCGATACGGGATTGCACGGTCGGGTGATGGTTCGCCTCGATGCCGATCGACCTCAACTGTCTTTGGAGTCAGTATCGGGGACGATGGCCCGGCGGTTTCCCAACAATACGTTGATGTTAGCCGAAGGTCGCGATCTCGATCGCTCGTGGACGCAGCTTGTCGATACCGCATCGGCGACGCCAGAAGGGGAAACGTTCGTCTCGACCGTTCGCGAGGCGTCGTCGAGTTTCGGCTTGGATATCGATCGCGAGGTGTTCGGCGTGATGGATGGTGACTTTGGGTTCGGGTTGATTCCTTCGGAAAAGGGGATTTTGGCCTCTCTCGGATTCGGTGGGGCGATCGTCGTCGAAACTAGCGATCGCAAAACGGCTGAGGCGACGATGGATAAGTTGGGATCGATTTTGCAACGGAATCTCCCGCTCCCGATGTCCTTCGATTCTCGACAAGCTAACAACGTGACGGTGACGGAGTGGAACGTTCCGTTTTTTGGTGGGAAACCGGAAACGGTCGTCGGTTATGGGTGGCTCGACGATCGCACCTTGGCGATCGCCTTGGGCGGTCCTATTGTCGATGCGATCGTGACACCGCCGGAAACTCCCCTATCCCAAAACGAAACGTTTCTAGAAATCCAACAACAGCTTCCCGAGGCCAACGAAGGCTATCTGTACGTCAACGTTCTGCAACTGTTACAGCTCGTCGATCCCCGCACTCTCCAAGCCAACGAAATCGTCACGCCAGACAGTCTCGCCCTCTTGAACTCGATTCGCGGAATCGGGGCGGCGTCATCGTCGCCTAACGAAACGACGGCGGTTGTGGACGTGGCCGTTCCGTTGGTGGTTGAGAATCCGTGATGGGGTGAAGAGGGGATGACTTAAAGCTGCGTGATGTGGTAATTGTTCCCTCTTCCCCGTTCCCCGTTCACTGTTTGATCCCGCTTCCGATGTTGGAGGAAATGACGTAGCGTTGCACGAAGGCGAACAGTAGCAAAACTGGGGCGATCGAAATTATCGAACCGGCTGCGATTAACCGCCAATCGAGAGAAAAGGTTCCCGCCAATCTCGCAACGCCGAGGGGAAGGGTATAGAATTCTGGGCGATCGAGGACGATTAACGGCCAGAGAAAATCGCCCCAAGAGCCAATAAACGTAAAAATTGCCAACGTCACCAACGCCGGACGCACGGCGGGAACCATGACAAACCACCAAATTCCTAATTCAGAACAGCCGTCCATTCGGGCAGCTTCTTCAAGTTCTTTCGGCACGCCGGAAAAGGCTTGTCTTAATAGGAAAATCCCAAAAGCTCCAGCTAAATAGGGAAACATAACGCCAAAATAGGTGTTTTTTAAACCTAATTGAACTGTTAAAACGTAGAGCGGAACCATGACGATTTGAAAAGGAATCATAATGGTGGCGACGATGCTGGCAAAAATAAAATCTTTTCCTTTAAAATTTAATCTCGCCAAGGGATAAGCTGCCAGAGAACAAAATAGTAAGTTAAAAATAACTGTAAAAACAGCAATAACAGTACTATTCAATAGATAGCGTCCGAAGGGTTGCGACTGCCAAACGGTTCTAAAATTCTCAAATGTTGGTTCTGTGGGAAGCCATTGCGGAGGAAATTGAAAAATATTTTCCTGGGGCGATTTAAGTGACGTACTTAACAACCACAGCACTGGAAATAACATCACTAAAGCAATGATAACCAGCAATAAATAAAATGAAATTGTTTTTTTATTTGTTTTTTGAATCATTTTTCATGAATTGAATGGAAACGTGCATTTCAAATTTGAATTGGCGATTTAAATTTATCAGATTCGGAGTTTTTAAACTGAATTAATCTGTTATTGTTTTTTGCGATCGCTCCACTCATGGACGGCAGCGTTGCCGAAGTCCAACCGGGTGCATCCCAGTTTTGCAAGTGTTAGGCGTAAAAGTCTCCATTGAGATAAGCACAGCGTTGCTTGAGGACTTGTGGAACGTTCTGACGTTCCCACTGAGCGCCGGAAATCTTGAGACGCCGACCAATCTGCTTGACCGTCGATTCAATGGCTCCAGAGCCGATAGAAATCCCTTCACACTGGTAATAGCTGTAGTTGACGATGCGGTGTCGATGTTTTTTGCACGTAAGCCACCAACTTGGTGACGCGCGGGTGTGACCAATCCTCGAACTGAGCCAGCGACCCCTCCACATCACCTCGCCACAAACAAGCTTCAACGGCATCGAGACGCTGCTGCGACCCACCCACTTTCCCTA
>NZ_KB235958.1:3298964-3309284 GCF_000332355.1 Baaleninema simplex PCC 7105 | reverse complement strand
AGTGGACGGGTTAAGTCAATTCAGATTTATACCTTGAGCAAGACGGCTTCTTGTTCATTTTCCACCCCCAGCTTTTGATAACTTTTTCAGCAAACCCTATGTCAGCAAAGAGATTCCAGATCCCATCGTGTCCATCTCCGAGGCAGATTAGAGGCGTGGCCAAGGGTTGTTGATTGACCCAATTCACCAAGCCCTCGTTATCTTCAAAGAAAGCTCCTACACTCGCCCCATGGAGATTGACGGCTTTGTAATCTCGCCAGATACAGGGGTCTCCGACGGCGGTACGCAGACGGACTTTACCTCCATCGAGGCTCATTTCAGCGACGGTCTCTTCGAGTTGGGGGCAGTTCAAACTTTTTGACGATGTACCAAGCGTTGCTGGCTACTTGCAGAAAACGGTCATGCCCGTTAAGACCTCAAGATCTTGAGCCGCCCGCTCGTAGGAGGAGTTGGCGCTCAGGAGTAAACAGCATTTCTCCAGCTCGGGACTCCATCGACTGTGTGCTTTGACCTCTAGCTTCTGGGCTTGTGGCTCGCTCAGACTCAAGCGACCGAGAAGACTTTTACCGTCCGTTTTCTTCCGCCTTGGCTGCCGCTGCTGTTTTGGATAAAAAATTTCCCACTTCTGGGCTAACGTGTTCTAATAGCTGATGACGGACGGTTTTTTCGATGCCAGATAGGGTTTGAATCTCTTCTGGGTCACTTCCTTCGTAGAGTAGAGCGGCAATCGCTCGAGCGTGAGCTTGAATTTGGCGACGTTTTTCAGCATCCATGAGCTAGGCTTGACTCCGACTTGGGCAACTCCTTTTAGCTTAACTCCCTTCTCTCAAACCGCTCTAAGTACTCTTACTCATTGCAAAACTGGGATGCACCCGTCCAACCTACCTCAAACTCATATTTTTACAAAAGTGAGATGAACCGTTTACTGAATAATACGGAGTCCGAATCTCAACGCTTCAACTTCGCTCACTTCGACTTCGCTCGGACTCAAATACTGGTTTTGCCTAATCTGACAAATCCCTCTATCCCCCCAACCATCCCCCCAACCATCCCCCCAACCCCCCTTTCAAAGGGGGGCGAAGGGGGGATAGGGGGCGAAGGGGGGATAGGGGGCTAAGGGGGGATGTGGTGAAGACTTCTTGAAACCTAGCTTACCGGAAAAGGATGGAGTATAAATTCCTGTCGAAAAGCTTCGCTTCCGAGCCGAGAGCCAGGTCAAATCGCGATCGAGCGACAATTATCAACCATCAACTGTTAAAACAATTTTGCCCGTAGCTCGTCCAGTTTCACTGTAACTTTGGGCGTCGATAATATTGGAAAGAGGATAAGTGCGATCGATCTGGGGTTTAACTTTGTCGTTCTCGATGAGTTCTGCTAAAGCTTGTAAATCTCGACTTTTGGGTTGAGCGAGAACGATCTTGGCTTTTTGTCCGGGGAAGAAAAACGTTTGGGCGATCGCCGCAAAGAGTTCGGGACTCGGAAGCGTCGAAACGTAGACACCTTCGGGATTGAGAACGCGGGAACATTCCGAAAACGATCGCTTACCAACTGCGTCGAACACGATATCATAGCGATCGCTCTGACGAGTAAAATCCTCGCGGGTATAATCGAGAACGCGATCGCTCCCCAACATCCGAACGAGATCGGCGTTCGTACCGCTACAAACTCCCGTCACCGTCGCAGAAAAAGCTTTAGCAATTTGCACGGCGAACCCGCCGACACCGCCAGACGCGCCGTTGACGAGAACGGAAAACCCAGGCCGCAACTGCCCTAAATCTAACAGCGATTGCATCGCCGTCAACCCCGCCAAAGGAGCGGCGGCGGCCGCTTCAAAGCCAATATTACGGGGTTTGAGCGCCAGTTGAGACTCGGGGATCGTCACGAATTCAGCATAAGCCCCTCCGTTGATGGGGTTGGCGAAGCCGAACACTTCATCTCCCGGTTGAAACTGACTGACGCGATCGCCGACGGCTTCGACGATACCCGCCACGTCTGCACCGAGACGCAGGGGAAAATCGAACCCCGACAGCAAAGCCAAGTCGCCGCGACGAATTTTCCAATCGACGGGATTCACACTGCTGGCGCGAACCTTAACGAGAACGCGATCGCCCTGGGGAACAGGGGTGTCGATATCGCGATATTGCAACACGTCCGGCGAACCGTAGCGATCGATCGTGACAGCTTTCATAAAATACCGAAAAATGTCGAACGCTTTCGATTTTAACGGAAGAGCCAAACGGGGATGTGGCAGCGGCGCAACATTTGCTCCGTCGTACTCCCGATGACGAGGTGGCGAATGCGATTGTGGCCGTAAGCTCCCATCACCATCATATCGATGGGGTGGGTTTCCACGTAATTGGAAATGGCGTTTTCCGTTTCCCCGTGGAGTAAATGGCAAACCGGCTCGAATCCCGCCGTTTTCAAGCGAGTTTCGGCTAATTTCAACTTATCCCGTCGGTCGTCGTCTCGATTGCTTTTCGCCACCGTAACGACGTGCATCGTCAACCCTTGAAACACAGGAGACGAGACGATGAAATCCAAGGCTTTCTGACAGCCTTTCCCGCCGTCGTAAGCTAAAACAACGTTGCGAACGGGATGGAAATCGCGCGACGTTACCAAACAGGGCTTGTGGCTCGATCGCACGATGCGTTCCATGTTCGCCCCGAGGTGTTCGGACGCAAACCCCGCCGTTTCGCCCCGTTTCCCCATCACGATAACGTCGGTCTGTTGCTCGAACTCGTGCAACAAATCCACTAAAAACCCGGTGCGATGGGTTTTGGTAATCCGTTCGACGCCTCGCTCCCGCAACCGTTTTTCAGCGTCGTCGAGGACGATCTGAGCGCGAGCGTGGTGCAGGGTGGCGGTTTCCCGTTCCAAATCCACGAGGCGATCGAGCAGTTCTTGATAGGCGTCGATGCCAATACTCCCGCTGTAATCTGGATGTTGTAATGCCTGCTGTTTCCGTAAATCCGTGACGTACAACACCTCGATCGCGCCGTCGATACGCTGCGCCAGCCACGCGGCGTACTCGTAGCCAATTTGTGCGAAGGCCGAGCCGTCCGTACACAAGAGAATGTGTTTCATCGCTGCTTCTGAAAACGTTAGAATGGTTCGAGGGAAAATCCCCTATCCTCGATCGCTGGGGTACGGTTGGCTCCGTTCGACACGACGAGGCGGTCGAAAAAGGCGATCGCGCTACAGCGCCCCCAAACCTCAAACGTCAAGCCCTCGACCGAAATCTGCGATCGCTCCGGGTTCTGGAATTCTCCCGGTTGCATTCTCGATCGCGGAGAACTCCCAACTCACCTCGGTCTCGAACTTCAAGAGGGGCTTACTCGTCCTCAGCAGACTCCTTCTTGTCGTCGGCTTGGGGACGACTCGAAAAGCTGAAAGCCCGGAAATGCCGAGCTTGCTGTTCGATACGAGTTGCGAGGCGATCGCACACCAAATGGCACAACTCGAACGTCAGTTCGTCCTCGACGCGATAGTAAGCCGACGTTCCCTCCGTGCGCCGAGCGAGGATGCCAGCTTGCAACATCACTTTCAAGTGCTTCGACACGTTGGCCTGGCTCGTCTGCGTTGCCTCAACGAGTTCCTGAACGCACTTTTCTTCGTCGCGCAGTAGGTTCAAAATCTTCAACCGCATTGGTTCGCTGAGGATGCTGAAATACTCGGCGACGTGTTTCGTCACTTCTTTAGGGATAGGCTGCACGGATTTCATCGGGTTTAACGCCAAAGGGTTACGATCGCAGAATTTAGATCGTGAGATCGATTTCGTCGATGCCGATCGATCGATAGAGGCGGCCGATCGCCGCCTGTTATCAAGCCGGAAGAATTCGCATCAACGGTTGGTCGTATTCAACGGGTTCGCCGTTTTCAACCAAAATCTCCACCACTTCTCCGGCAACTTCCGATTCGACTTCGTTCATTAGTTTCATCGCTTCAATGATACACACCGTTCGACCGGTTGTGATGCGATCGCCCACCTCCACGAACGGCGGTTCGTCCGGGGCTGGGGCACGATAAAACGTTCCCACCATCGGCGAAACAATTTCGACCCATTTCGGCTCCGAAGACGGCGGGGGGGGCGACGCGGCCTCGGCACCGTTGGACGGGTTCGCTGGGGGAACGGGTGTCGGAGCCGTCGGCATCTGGCCTCCGGTGGCAGCAGCCAGGGCTGACAGGTCGATCGAGGAAGCGGTCTCGACGACACCGCCTCGGGTTTTACGAACGGTCAGTTCCAGGTCGCTGCTTTTGAGTGTCAGCTCTGCTATATCCGTTTTATCTAAATCTGCGAGAAGCTCGCGCAGTTGGTTGAAATCCAGTTGCACTGTGTTATGTCCGCTATCTATCCAAATTCTCTCAATGCTCGAAAAACGCGAAAAAACTGTCGGGTTTGGAGTCGAGAGGGGGTTACGTCGGAGAGGGTCGAGGGGTCTTCGTTCTCAGCTCCCTTCTCCCCCGTCAAGGTTCCGAACTCGAGTTACTCCCGTCCCAAATACGTATCGGAGCGCGTATCGATCTTAATCCGCTCGCCGACCGAAATAAACAGCGGTACCATCACTTGCGCCCCAGTTTCGACGGTGGCGGGTTTGGTTCCGCCCGTGGCCGTATCCCCTTTAATTCCGGGATCGGTTTCGGTCACTTCCAGCACGACAGAGTTGGGAAGTTCGACTTCCAACACCTGGTCGTTCCAGCGCACCACGTTGACTTCCATACCTTCGATGAGGTACTTCACGCCGTCGCCGATTTGCTCGGCGCTGAGGCGAGTTTCCTCATAGGTTTCCATGTCCATAAAGACGAACTGCTCGCCTTCGCGATAGGTGTGCTGCATCACCCGTTTGTCGAGGTTCGCTTGTGGAACGGTTTCCCCAGCGCGAAACGTGCGTTCGACGGTGTTTCCACTTTGCACGTTTTTGAGTTTCGTGCGGACGAACGCCGAACCTTTCCCCGGTTTGACGTGCAGGAATTCTACGACGCGCCACACTCCGCCATCGAGTTCGATAGTGACGCCAGTTCTAAAGTCATTTGAGGAGATCATGAATCTCGTCCGTGCAGAACAATCGGCAACCTATTTTACCCCCGAGCGGTTCGTTTCCGGCAGTTTCGTCCGGTAAGTTACTAGCGATCGCCGGTGCGAGTCTGCCAAAATTCTGCAACGCGATCGATGAATTTGTCTGAGGGAACGATCCCCTCTGGCACTATGATGAAGGAACAACGCTCGATGGAAACTCAAAACGACGAAAAAGCATGGACGTATTGAAACGCTGGCTCAAAGTCGGCCTGTTCGCGCTCGTACTGCTCCCGCTATCCCTCGGCTTGAGTGCCGCGTGGTGGGGGGGCGATAACGACAACTACCGCGAGAGTCGGATGCCTCAAGGTAACGCCGTAACCGATCCGCGATCGCTCCTGCAATACGCGCTGCCGATCGAAAACGACTCGGTTCGCCGCATCCAACGCAGCTTGGAAGATATCAGCACCCAACTGCGGGCGCGAAAACGTTGGTCGGCAGTGGCAAGCGACGTCAGAAGTGCCAAATCAACACTGTTTTACCGAAAAGACGAGCTGTTCGCGAGCGTCCCGCCCTCCCGTCAAGCTCGAGCGCAGGAAAAGCTGGCGCAACTCGAAAACGGGATCGTCGAACTCGAAACGGCCGTCGAGGAGCAGGATAAGGAACGGGCTTGGCTGGTACGCCGAGAGCTTCTAGATACCCTCGGCGAGTTCGAGGAGTTGATGGTCGATGGTTTTCCGTTCGACGTGCCTGACGAGTACGCCGGTTTACCTCAGTTAAAAGGACGGGCGACGATCGAAGTCACGACGAACCAGGGAACGCTAACGCTGGTCGCCGACGGCTACAACGCCCCCGTGACGGCAGGTAATTTTGTTGATTTGGTCGATCGCGGTTTTTACGACGGACTGCCTTTTATTCGGGCTGAGGACAATTACGTGCTGCAAATTGGCGATCCGCCCGGTTCTGAGGACGGTTTTGTCGATCCCGATACGGGCGAATACCGCACGATTCCGCTCGAAATTCGCGTTCGTAGCGAGAACGAACCGATTTATGGGTTTACGTTAGAACAAATTGGTTTGTATCGCGAACAGCCGGTTCTGCCGTTTTCGGCTTACGGAACGCTGGGGATGGCTCATCGGGATTTGGAACCTAACAGCGGTTCGTCTCAGTTCTTTTTCTTTTTGTTCGAGCCGGAACTGACCCCGGCCGGGTTGAATTTGCTCGACGGCCGCTATGCGGCGTTCGGTTATGTTGTTGAAGGGGCTGAGGTTCTCGAGAAACTGACGAAAGGCGATCGCATCGAATCGGCTTCTGTCGTCGAGGGGTTAGAAAATCTGGTACGACCGGGCGAAACGTCGGCGTAATGGGTTTTTGAATTTTGAATTCAATTTCGAGAAACCTTCGATCGACCCGGTATTGTCAAGATGCCGGGTTTTTCGATCGCTGAAAATGCGGGAACGTGGCTTTAGATGTAAGTGAGGATCGAGGATCGATGGTGTCTAAATTGGGTGGTGTTTGGCGATCGCGACTGATGGCTGTCGGGGCGATCGTGCCGACGCTCTTTTCGGCAGTTCCGGCGTTTTCGCAGTCGTGGCAACCGGTTCGCGGGTCGATTCAATACGGGATTAGCGGGATGGCGGCGATCGCTCAAACGGAAACCCCCCTCGATTTTCTCGTCGTTCACGATAACAAACGGGAAGGCGAAGGACGCTTGGCGATCGTGTCGCTGTCCGAGAACGCCTGGCCGGTGTACCGACCGCTCGCATGGCCGTCCGATCTCCCGCTTCCGGTGGACTTAGAAGCGCTGTCTGAAATGCCGGGGACGACCCGTTTCGCAGCAGTCGAAAGTGACGGTACGATCTATCCTTTGAGTATTGAGGTCGAAACCGGTCGGGTGTCGGTGTCGAACCGTTTTTCTCTGCCGGAGCTACCCGAGGGCAGTAACGTCGAAGCTTTTGCCCTGCAAACCCTCGAAGGGACGTTGGTGGCGGTTTGGGCCCATCGCGGCGACGGAGAAGACCCCGCCCGATTGTACTGGGCGACGTTCGACCCGCAAACGTACCAGTTCGGTCGGGTGGCCGTTCGCGACGTTCGCGTTCCCTATCCGACTGGCTCGGTTCGTCATATTTCAGATTTAAAGCTCGACGAGGCGGGAGTTGTCTATAGTGTGGCGGCGTCGGACGAGGGCAACGACGGACCTTTTGCCTCGGCTGTTTATGCGATCGGTGTTTTCGATGTCGAGGGGGACAACATTGAATTTCGAGCTGCTTCGCCCGTTCCTTTGATGAGTACGGGATACCACAAGGTCGAAGCGATCGCATTGACGAGTGGCGAAAGCGGCGGCTTGCTCTTGGGGACGGATGACGAGTCGTTCGGATCGTTTGTTTGGCGATCGCACGACTTTTGACGTTATAGTATTTCAAAGAACTGTTTTCTGTCCTAATGCTAGAAATAATATCTTGGCTGAGCGTTTTTGTTGTCAGCTTATTTGTACTCGTTAAAGCCTCTGACTTTTTTACAGATTCTGCCGAAAAAGTCGGCATATTCTTAAAATTTCCGCCGTTTGTTGTCGGTGTTGCTATTGTTGCGATCGGCACGTCTTTACCGGAACTCATGTCCTCGGTCGTAGCTGTCGTTCAGGGATCGTCGGAAATTGTATTCGGAAATGTCGTCGGCTCTAACGTTGCAAATATCTTTTTGATTGTAGGTATTTCAGCGATTATTGCAAAAAAAATACAACTAGAATACGAAATTGCAAGTGTCGATCTTCCTCTTTTTGTGGGTTCGGCTTTTTTGCTGTCTCTGATGTTAATCACTGGACAGTTTTCCATCGGAGAAGCTCTACTGTGTATGTTGGCATACGTTGTTTATTTAATGTATACCATGCAGCATTCGGAGCTGGGAAATCTCGATGAAACAACGGGTGAAGTTATCGAGACCGGGGTATTTCCACTCAAAGCTTTCTTAATATTACTTTTAAGTATCGCGGCGATTTATTTTGGCGCAGAATATACCGTCATGTCGATCGTTAAACTGTCAGATCTGCTCGATATTGGCAAAGAAATTATTGCCGTCAGCGTGTTGGCGATCGGCACCTCGTTACCAGAACTGATCGTCAGCATCGTTTGCGTTCGTAAAGGAAACGGTGAAATGGCCGTGGGAAACGTAATCGGCTCGAATATTTTTAATGCGTTGATCGTCATGAGCATTCCGAGGCTGTTTGGTGTTCTCGTCATTCCAGAACGCACGCTCCGAGAGGGATTGTTAGAAATGGTGTTCGGGACGATTTTGATGTTTTTCGTCGTCCAAGACAAACAGATTACGCGCTGGGAAGGATATTTATTCTTGATTTTTTACGCTTGGTTTATCGCCCAAATTTTTAATTTGGTTTAAACTCGTGCCGATCGAACATCTCGAGTGGGAACGGGTTAAAATGTCTAGGACTTACGTAATTCAGCGCTAACGACCCTAAATGTAGAGGTCGGTGGGCAGCAATGCCCACTCTACAATATGCTGCTAGACCTTCGATACGACAGGAGGGGAAAAGAACTCGTGCAAAACACGCGATTGAACGGTTTGTTCGATGCCGCTCTCGAACGGTTGCGACAGTGGTTGAGCAATCCTTGGCGGCGCATTTCGGTTCTGACGATCGGTTGGTTGTTCGGATTTTTTCTCGGAACGGCTGTTTCGACGATCGCCGGACAACGGGCGTTACTCGATATCACGGTATCGTTACTGTTATTACTGGGAACTGAAGCGATTAACTGGTTGGTGTACGCCCGTCGGCGATCGACCCCCTCAATGTTGGTCGATACTCTCAGTGCGACGAAAATTGGTTTGGTGTACAGTTTGTTCGTAGAAGCCTTTAAACTCGGCTCGTAAGGAATCGATGCGTTTACCCCTCCCTCAGTTTGGCCGTCGCGATGGCGATGGCGATCGCTTTTCCGAAGTGATCGAAACGTCTACGACGGAATTTCTTGCTCAGTGTTTGGATTCCGATTCTCTGAAGTTTCCAACGATGCCCCCGTTTGGAAGTTGGGTCAAAGCACAAGACGAAGAGTCGGGAAATACGGTGTATGCGGTGGTATACCACGCCACGACTATGCCGATCGATTCCGTTCACCGAGCGCAGGCGTTGGGGCTATCTCTCGAAGAGTTGCGGGAACAGCAACCCCAAATTTTCGCCATGTTGAAAACGGAGTTTCGGGCGGCGATCGTCGGGTTTACGTCCCCCGAAGAACGTCGAGTTTATCAATATTTACCACCTCGTCCCCCTCAAATTCATCAAGCGGTGTCTTATTGTTCGGACGACGAGGTGATTCGTTTTACAGAGGACTTGGAATTTTTGCGAACGCTGCTTCAGGTTGCGAGCGTTCCCGTGGAATCGTTGGCAGCGGCGGCGGTTCGTCAAGTCTACCGAACTCGAAAAGCCGATCGCGATTGGTTAGTACGAGCCGGACGGACTCTCAGTTGGATTTTGAAAGACGATTACGATCGCCTGCGATCGATTCTCAGTCAAATTCACCCGTAAAAAACCACTTCTTCGGGTCTGCGTCCCCGCCTGCAAAAGAATGTGCAACACTAAGACAGGGACGATCGAACGACGGTGTTATGGCGAAGGTTTACACGACCGAGGAACTGATCGAGATTCTCGCCTCGGAACACCAAGCTTGTCTTCGGGGGCAACGGCTGAATTTGTCGGCAACGCCGTACATCGGGAATACGGCGGTCGATCGCTGGCTGAATCCCGAAGCGATGCAGCGGTTTTCGGCGTATCAGGATTTTAAATCGGCCGTGCATCGCTACCAACAAGAACATGACGTTTCGGGGGTTGTCTGGCGAACCCTAACCCTCCACGGCGATACGCTTGACTACCCGCAAGTTCACGATCGCCTCATCGCCCTCGATCGCGATTTGAGAACGTTGCATCGCGCCAAACCGGAGATGATGGCTTTTTGGGAACGGGCGACGGCGTCGATGGATTTATACCTCAGCGTCAACCAAGGTAAAGAGTACCAACGCATTTCTTCAGACGACGTTCGCCTCATCGATCGCCGCACGGAATGGGCGAACCTCTGGAAATGGGAAAACGACACCTTTCTCGAAGTCGTCTTACAACTCGGATGGGGACAACCTCACGAAGCCGCCTACCGACGCGGATCGCTCGTCTCGGGAAGCGAATACGTTCACGGCGTGCGATCGGGCTGAGAGGGTGACAACATAGCTAGACCCCCTGCCTCACAAGGGATAGAGCCTCTAGCCCTCGTTGAAAATGGAGAGATTTGTGAGGCTTCAACGCCATGAGCGCC
>NZ_KB235958.1:3295729-3298864 GCF_000332355.1 Baaleninema simplex PCC 7105 | reverse complement strand
CGAGGGCTAGAGGCTCTATCCCTTGTGAGGCAGGGGGTCTAGCTATGTTGTCACCCTCTCAGCTTCAAGAGTCTTTCCCCTTTTTCAAGTTTGGAAAAGGGGATTTTTACCGTCAGCAGCGAAACTGTAAGTGCAGCGATCGGGTTTGAGGGGATAGGGGGGTTGGCGTGGATTTTTTTTTAGAAATCCGTGACAATTTGGGAAGACTATCGGAAAAACTCGTCAGGAACCTGGTTCTGGAGACTCGAACTTTAAACCACTGATGGCAAGCGAACACCATTTCATACTCGAACTCACCACTGTTCTAGGGGCGTCTGCTTTCGGTGGCTACATCGCCAATCGCCTACGTCAACCGGTTCTCCTCGGTTATCTCGCTAGTGGACTCATCGTCGGACCGTTTGGTTTGCAACTCGTCAGCGACACAGCCCAAATTAACGCCTTGGCAGAAATCGGCGTGGCGTTTTTGCTGTTTGCGTTGGGCGTCGAATTTTCTCTAGCCGAACTCAAGCGGGTGAAGGAAATCGCCCTGCAAGGAAGTTTAATGCAAATTGGCTTGACGGTGACGTTGGGGGCGTTGATTTCTCTGGCCTTCGGTTGGGCCGGACATATTACGCAAGGGGTGTTTTTGGGGGAGATTTTGTCCCTGTCGTCTACCGCCGTCGTCCTCAAAACGCTGACCGAACGCGGTGAAACCAGTACGCTTCACGGTCAAGTGATGTTGGCGATTTTAATCGTACAGGATCTGGTCTTGGGGTTGATGTTAGCCCTCTTACCCGCCCTCGACGCCCCGGAAAACCTCGTTTCGGCACTGTTGGCGGCGGTGCTGAAAGCGGTATTGTTTTTTACGGCAGCGTTTGCGGTGGGGCGGTGGTTGGTTCCCCACTTGATTCGCTACGTAGCGGCGACGGAAAGTAGCGAACTGTTTTTGTTGACGGCGATCGCCCTTTGTTTGGGGGTGGCGTTGACGACGGCGGCGTTGGGACTCTCCATCGAGATGGGGGCGTTCGTGGCGGGGTTGATGTTGGCAGAACTCGATTACGCCGATCGCGCGTTGTCGAAAGTGTTGCCCCTGCGGGATACCTTTGCCAGTTTGTTTTTTGCCTCGATCGGAATGTTGGTCGATCCGGCGGTGCTGTGGGACAATCTCGGCAGTATTTTGGCGTTAGTTCTGTTGGTGATGGTGGGAAAAGCAGCGATCGTGTTACCGATCGTCCTGCGGTTTCGCTATTCGTTTAAAACTGCTGTTATCGCCGCCTTCGGACTCAACCAAATCGGGGAATTTTCCTTTGTGTTGGCGTTGGAAGGGAAAGAATTCGGACTTCTCAATGCCGAACAGTATTTGTTGTTGTTGGGAACCACGGCGATTACGTTGGTGTTAACGCCGATCGGGATGCGGTGGTCGCCTCGAATTGCCGATCGCCTGGCGAAAATCCCGCTATTTTCTTTATTTTTGCAACGGTTTGGATCGGACCGACAGTTTTTTACCCCGGAAACTATTCGGGATCATGTTGTGGTGGCGGGATACGGACGAGTGGGTCAGGTGTTGGTGAAAATCCTGCGAGAACGGGGCTATCAGGTGTTAGTGATTGAAAATAGCGAAGCGGCGATCGTGAAGTTGCGATCGCAGAAAATTCCCTATATTTTCGGAGACGCCGAGTCGGGATTTATCCTCGAAAAAGCTCATTTAGAAAAAGCCAAAGCTCTCGCGATCGCCCTACCCGATCCCGCCAGTACCCGCTTGCTCCTCAAACGTGCCTTGGAATTCGCCCCGGAACTCGACATTGTGGTGCGTTGTCACAGCAACCAAGAAATCGATTTGTTATCCCAGTTGGGAGCCAAGGAAGTGGTTCAACCGGAGTTCGAGGCGGCGTTGGAAATGGGAGGACATATGTTAACCACATTGGGAGAAAATATGTCCTCGATTCAGCTTTCGATTCGCAAGATTCGCACCGATCGCTATCAGAGTATTCGATCGGACGTGCGCCCTGTCAGCGAACGGGATATCGATACGGCGACCGAACAGCTTCACAATGAATGGGTGACGATTCCCGAGGCGTCGCCGCTGCATTGGATGACGTTAGCTACAGCGGATTTACGGAATTTGACGGGGGTTACGGTGATGGCGATCGAGCAGGGAGACGATATGTTTTACTATCCGAAGGGACAGACGACGCTACGAACGGGCGATCGCTTGTTAGTGGTGGGGAAACCGGAGGAAGTGCTGGCGTTTTACGAGGTGCTAGAAGGGCGGCGATCGATCGATGGCGGTTACAACCATTGGGTGACGCTGACGGACACGTCGCCGCTGGTGGGAATGACGCCCAACGGGATTTACAACGACTATCAAACTCAGGTGAAAGCGGTTCGTCGCCACGGGAAGTTATACAGCGTTGACGACGATATCGAACTGGAATCGGGAGATTGTTGTTTGTTGAGTGGCGATCCCGAACGGGCGGAGTACGTGGCAGAATTGGCGATGCGGGGTTGAGGGCGATTTGTCCGTTGGATTTGTACGCTAGAAAAGACCGGGAATTGAGGACGAGGCGATGACGGTTCGAGAACCCCGATATAGCAAAGAAGAATTTGCGCGACGTGGCGAACAACTCTACGAGATGCGAGTGCGATCGCAAGTGGAAGCGGGAAATCGCGGAAAAATTGTCGCGATCGATATCGAGACGGGGGCGTTTGAACTGGCGGATACGACGGTCACGGCGATCGATCGACTTTACCGACGATATCCGAACGCTCAGCCTTGGGTGGTTCGCATCGGACATCGTACTGTTTATCGTTTTGGTTGAAGATCGCTTCTCGCACGTCATCTCACGTCATCTAAAGATAAATCGAGAACCTCAGCAATTTGTTCGGGGGTTAAACCCAGTGAGAAGGTTGGTTAGTTTGAACGCAATAAAAAAATAGCCGAGATCGCTTTGGGCTTCGTTCTTCAAATAAACCGACGGTTTTTATTTTTAACTTTCAACCCACATTCCGCACTTCAAATGTAGTGTATAAGTAGTATAAATTGAATCGGAAAAGAATTAGGTATTTCGACTCAGCCAACTGACCCCTTGACTTGAAAATAACATTCAAGAGCCAACTGACTTGACAAAAAATAGTAGGATATGCAGAATGACTTCC
>NZ_KB235958.1:3287818-3295629 GCF_000332355.1 Baaleninema simplex PCC 7105 | reverse complement strand
CCTTCTCGTGCTACTTGGCGTACTACAAGTTGAAGTGCGGAATGTGGGTTTCAAGGGATTCATGTCTTCCGAACTCAGGGAGTTAAAAAAATTTCTAATTTAACCTCTGAGCGCCTACATTTACTTTAATTTTTTCCAAAATCTTGTCAGGCTTATTATCTTCTAACTTGAAGATAGACTCGATTAATGCTCGTTAAAATTACATCTAATCTCCCTGATGGGGGGGGGATTCCCCAAACCAATTTTGAGCCGTTTTTTTGGGTGGGAACAGTTTAACTTGCCCATTCCTCAACCGATTTTTCTCTAAGATGTCATTTTTACCCGAATTTTTCTTTTTTCTCGGTCTTAATCCCTAACCAACTCCCGACTAATTTCATCCCCTTCTCGTGCTACTTGGCGTACTACAAGTTGAAGTGCGGAATGTGGGTTCAAGGCTTTCAAAATTGACATTTGTGTAAATATTTTGTAATTTTAGTGTTATGTCGATCGCTCCTAAATTTAAACTATCTTCTTCTAATTCGTAATACGTAATCGACCATTTTCCTTCGTCTCTTTTAACATACTGCTCCACCGAATAGCGATATTGGTCGATAACCAGATATTCCTGAAAGCTGGGGAGCGATCGATAAAAATCAAACTTATCCGTCTTATCGTAAGCCTTCGTGGATTTCGACAACACTTCCACAATAACAGACGGATTTAAAATCGTATCTTGGCGATTTTCATAGTATTCTACATCCCCAGAAACCACCATTATATCGGGATAAGTGAAGAGATTGTGTTGCGGAATCCACAGGCGAACGTCACCGGAAAAAACTTGTGCGTTTTTACCGGCTCTTCGGAGTTTAGGGTGACAGAAAAACTAACTTCACGAGATTTCAAGGGTTTTGGCTCTCGAATCTTCAATTTTTTGTATCATGCTATACATTTATAACCACAAACTCCGAAGACCCTTTTTACCTTGTAAGCCAAAAAATAAATAGGAAACCAGTGCCACAATGATCGCATTGTGATTCGTCGTTCCACCAGTCATTTCAATTAACTTTCCATCCCGATATTCATGTTTAATTTCTGAAGATTCTTCAAGATTGAAATAGTCTTCTAGAAAAGTTTTTTGAACTGTCCTATCGAGAGCCATAAACGTTGCTCCAAGGCGCCACCCCAACCAACATTAAACATCGGTCGGTTTACTTGAAATTTTAACATAGACGAAAAATTTATGAATTTGTCGCTAAAGTTAAGATCCCCGACATCTCTAAGAAACCGGCGATCTTAATTAAAGTTTAAAATCGGAAAAATTTGAGAAAACTGTGGGATTCAGACGATTTCAACTACTCACTCGAGTACAGAAGCTCGTTTCTAATAAATTTACATTTTTGAGATGCCACTTTTTTACTGTAGTTTAGAGTGTTTAAGGACTTTCTGGGGCGTTGGGTTTCGTTCCTAAACTCAATCTACGACTTGGACTTTTCAAACTTAACGTTCGCGTAAATATCTCGCAACGCCAATTCTACGTCCACTGAACCTAATTTCAACGCATCATCTTTCGATTCGTAATACGTAATCGACCATTTTCCTTCGTCTCTTTTAACATACTGCTCCACCGAATAGCGATATTGGTCGATAACCAGATATTCCTGAAAGCTGGGGAGCGATCGATAAAAATCAAACTTATCCGTCTTATCGTAAGCCTTCGTGGATTTCGACAACACTTCCACAATTAACGACGGATTTAAAATCGTATCTTGGCGGTTTTCGTAGTATTCCACATCTCCAGAAACCACCATTACATCGGGATAAGTGAAGAGGTTGTGTTGCGGAATCCACAGGCGAACCTCGGTAAAGAAAACGCGATAGGGTTTTCCAACTAACGCCAGTTTGAGGGCGATATAAAGATTTCCTATAATTTCGTTGTGATTGGTCGTCCCTCCCGTCATTTCAATCAACTCTCCATCCCGATATTCATGTTTGATATCCGAAGATTCTTCAAGATTGAAATACTCTTCTAAAGAAGTTTTTTGAACTGTCGTGTCGAGAACCATAAATGTCGCTCCAACGCGCCACCCGAACTGACATTAAACATCGGTCGGTTTATCTGAGATTTTAACACAGACAAAAAATCCCGAACTTCTCGCTAAACTTCAGATCCCCGGCATCTTGAGAGATGCCGGGGATCTTATGGATTAAACTCGGGAAAAGCTTGGGAAATTGTGGAATTTAAACGATTTTAGAAACTATTCAGGACGGGCGATAACGACGCCGTAAGCTTTGGGGGAAAGGTAGCGTTGGGCGGCCTGTTGTAAATCTTTGGGCGTTAAACGGCGAACGGTTTCGGGATAGACGATCGCCGGTTCGAGATCGCCGATTAACGCTTGGAAATAGCCGTATAAATTCGCGCGATCGCTCGGACGTTCGTTCCCAAACACAAAGCGGTTCGCCACTTGCGTACGAATGCGATCGATCTCGGAGTCCAACACGGGTTTGGCGTGTAAATCTTCGATGTGACGCACGATCGCCGCTTCTACTTCCTCGAGATTCTCCGTGGGAAGTTGCGCCGACACCTGGAACACCCCTTGCATCCGATAACTGAGGTTTCCCGCACCGATGCGCGTCACTAACCCCCGTTCTTCCCGTAAATCCCGAATCAGACGCGCCGTGCGTCCTTGACCTAAAATCGTTCCCAAAATGTCGAGGGCGTGCGTTTCGTCGAGTTGGTTCAACCCCGGAACGCGCCACAGGAGACACAATCGCGCCTGTTGCAAACTCGGATCGACGTATTCCCGTCGCGTCACTTCTGCAAACGCGGGTTCTGGAGGAACGTCGTCGAAGGTTCCCAAGCCAGATCCGTCGTGAGACGAAATTTGAAAGAACCCCTCGGCGACGGTGTTGATAAGTCGATCGACGGGGAGGTTTCCCACTGCTACCGCCGTCATCGATCGCGGATGATACCAGGTGTTGTGAAACTCGCGCATTTGTTCGGCGGTGAGGGATTCAATAACCGCCTCCGACCCCAACACGGGGCGACGATAGGGGAGTTCTTCAAACGCGAGAGAGATGGTTTGCTGGAACAGACGGCGACGGGGATTGTCTTCGGCGCGACGAATTTCTTCGAGTACCACGTGACGCTCGCGATCGAACGCGTCGTTAGCAATTTGGGGATTCATCACCACGTCCATCTGTAGCGGCGCGAGATGGGCGAAATCTTGGGGCGCACTGGTGATGTAAAAGTGAGTGTAATCGTGACTGGTGGCGGCGTTCGTCACGGCTCCCCTCGCCTCGATGCGACGCTCGAACTCGCCCATTTGCAGGCGATCGCTTCCTTTGAAAATCATGTGTTCGAGGAAGTGCGCCGTTCCCGCGATCGGGTCGGGTTCGACAGCCGCCCCCACGTTCAACCACAGACTCAGGTTGACGGCTTCAACGGGAACTTGTTCTGCGATGACTGTCAAACCCCCCGGAAACGAGCGAATCGTTGGAGCGTTGAGGGTTGCGGTAGACGGACGACTGAGGAGGGTAGAAGTCATGCGCGATTGGGGTTGGGTACTGAAGGGAAAAATTTTTGCAATTTCATCGATCTCAATACAGTCGAGATCGATCGAGTTAAACGTCTGCTACTATCCTAAGTTACAATAACTGTTAAGAAATGTAAATTAAATAAGAATTCCTTAAAAATCGATGACAAATTCTCGCGTTGTCGTCATCGGGGCAGGTATCGGCGGGCTGACCGCAGCCGCCCTACTGGCCAAACGAGGCTATCTCGTCTCCGTCTTCGACCTGGCGATCGTTCCGGGCGGTTGCGCCTCCACCTTCAAGCGTCGCGGCTTCACCTTCGACGTGGGAGCGACCCAAGTGGCGGGACTCGAACTCGGCGGAATCCACCACCGCATTTTCCAAGAACTGGACATCGATCTTCCTGAAGCGACCCCCTGCGATCCCGCGTGTGCGGTGTACCTTCCCGGTGAAACCGAACCCGTCAACGTTTGGCGCGATCGCGATCGCTGGCGCGAAGAACGACAGCGACAGTTTCCCGGTAGCGAACCCTTCTGGCGACTCATGGAAAACCTGTTTCGCTGGAGTTTGGCGTTTCAATCCCGCGATCCCGTCCTTCCGCCGCGCAACCTGTGGGATTTAATCCAACTCGTCGGGGCGGTTCGTCCTGCGACCCTCCTGACGCTTCCTTTTAGCTTCGCGACAGTCGGAGATGCCTTACGCTGGTTCGGACTCAACGACGATACGCGCTTGCGAACCTTTCTCGACCTGCAACTCAAACTGTATTCCCAAGTCGAAGCTGAAGAAACGGCGTTACTCTACGCCGCCACCGCTCTCGGCGTCTCCCAAACCCCGCAAGGACTGTATCACCTCAAGCCGAGTATGCAGGCGTTGAGCGATCGCCTCGTCGAAGCCCTGCAACGTTACGGCGGTTCCTTAGAAATGCGCCATACCGTCGAAGCGATCGCCACTCAACACAACCGCGTAACCGGAGTGCGCGTCCGCAACGCCAAAACTGGAGCAGTTCGCGACGAACCCGCCGATATCGTCATCGGAAACGTCACCGTCGCGAACCTCGTCAAACTCCTCGATCGTCTCCCCTCGATGGAAGGATACCGCCATCGCGTCGAAAAACTTCCCCCCGCTTCCGGTGCTTTCGTCGTGTATCTCGGCGTCAACGCCGACGCCATTCCTCTCAACTGTCCGCCACACCTGCAATTTTTCTACGACGCCAAAGGCCCCATCGCCGAAAACAACTCCCTCTTCGTCTCCGTCAGTCGTCCCAGTGACGGACGGGCCCCAGACGGACGCGCCACCATTATCGCCTCTTCCTTTACCGACACGCGAAAGTGGTGGAATTGCAACGATTACGAGGCTCTCAAACAAAAATATACGAACCAGGCGATCGCGCGTCTCGGAGAGTACTTTCACCTCTCTCCCGATACCCTGATTCACGTCGAAGCGGCCACACCGCGCACCTTCCATCACTTCACCGGACGCGAAGCAGGAGTCGTCGGCGGAATCGGACAGCGAATTTCCACCTTCGGACCGTTTGGCTTTGCCAACCGTACCCCCGTTCGCCATCTCTGGCTCGTCGGAGACAGCACCCATCCCGGCGAAGGCACCGCAGGCGTCAGTTATTCTGCATTAACTGTCGTTCGACAGATAGAAGCACTACAAGGACACCTGTAGGATATTGAGATACACCATTTACTCGACCGAACCTTTTATATGACTGTTGCGCGAACCATTTGCCTGGGATTTCTCGGGGTGATTGCCGTCGGAACGCTGTTATTGATGCTTCCGATTTCGGTCGCTGACGGCACGTGGAACGATTTCGTGACGGCGTTGTTTACCGCCACCTCTGCCACCTGTGTTACGGGTTTAATTGTTGTCGATACGGGAAGCTATTACTCCGTTTGGGGGCAGTTGGTCATTTTGCTGTTGATTCAGGTGGGGGGTTTGGGATACATGACCGCCACCACCTTTTTATTGTTGTTGCTCGGGCGAAAATTCCGCGTTCGCTACAAAGTTGCCCTACAAGAATCTCTCGATTCTGCGGGGTTGTCGAGCGTGTCCCAACTGATTCAATCGGTGGTCGCGATGACGGTGGTTATCGAACTGACAGGCGTTTTTTGTTTGTTAGTAACGTTCGTACCCGATTTTGGATTTCGAGGTGCGATTTGGCAGTCTGTTTTTCACAGCATCAGTGCGTTTAACAATGCTGGATTCAGTTTGTTTGCTGATAGCTTGATGGGTTATGTTTCGTCTCCCTGGATTAATTTCGCGATCGCTGCTTTAATTATCCTCGGGGGGATCGGTTACCAAACAATTATGGAATGCTTTTTCTGGGCAAAAAATTTGTTTTCTAGCAATCCCAAACGATTTCATTTTTCGCTTCATGCTAAAACTGTCGCCAGCACGACCTTATTTTTATTAATTACTGGAATGCTTGGTTTTTTTGCGACCGAGCTTTATAATTCACAGACATTTCAAGGTCTTGCGTTTGGCGATAAAGTGATGGCGGCTTGGTTTCAGTCTGTAACGACGCGAACGGCGGGATTTAATAGTATCGATATCGGTCAAATGACGACGGCGGGATTGTTTTTGACGATCGCGTTGATGTTCGTCGGTGCGAGTCCCGGAAGTACCGGAGGTGGGATTAAAACGACGACGTTTCGCATCCTCGCTAACTGTACGGAATCGGTGTTACAAGGGCGAGAGGACGTGGTTCTCTATCAGCGTAAAGTACCAGTAGAATTAATTCTGAAGGCGATCGCAGTTGTTGTCGGTTCGATCGCGACCGTGGTGTTAGCGACGATGGTGTTAGCCTTTTCAGAGCGCGATTTAGAGTTCGTACAATTGGTGTTTGAAGTAGTTTCTGCGTTTGCCACGGTGGGGCTGTCGATGGGAGTTACGGCAAAACTTTCGATGTTTGGAAAGCTCGTCATTACAGCAATTATGTATATCGGACGGGTGGGGATTTTAATTCTGATGGCGGCGATTCTCGGCGATCCGAAACCGAGTTCGATCGATTATCCCGACGAAGATTTGTTAATTGGATGAATTTAAGCAAATAAAAGGAGTTTGGACGGAATCAAAGAAACAAGTGTTTTTATATTAGGGAATTAGTACCGTTGCCAGATATTCCCCGTTCCTTATTCCCCGTTCCCTATTCCCTAAAGGTTTACGATTACGAGGAAGTCTTGTATCCTCAAGATTTGCTTTAATTAGATTCTAGGATTGATTGAGGATGTTTAGCGTGAATTTATCATCGTTCAATTTTTTGAAAAACTGGCAACCGGAAAACGAACAGTTTGCGGTGGTGGGGTTGGGACGGTTTGGGCGCGCGGTATGTGCGACGCTGCATAGTTTGCGGTACGAAGTGTTGGCGGTCGATCGCGACGAAAAATTAGTCAACCAGGCGTTAACCGATCGCATCGCCGATCACGTGGTCTGTTTGGATACCACCGAACCCTCGGCGTTGAAAGAAGCGGGACTGTTCGAGTTCGATATTGTCATCGTCGCGATCGGAAACTATCTCGCCGAAAGCATTATTACGACGTTGAACCTCAAAGAAGGCGGTGTCAAGCATATCGTCGCCAAAGCCTCCTCTGAAGTTCACGTGAAGCTGTTGAAGAAAGTCGGCGCCGATCGCGTCGTGTTTCCCGAACGAGAAATGGGATGCGAACTGGCGCGATCGCTCACGCGTCCCCGCATTCTCGATCAGTTCGAACTCGATCCCGACCACAGCATTGTCGAAATTGCCGTTCCCGAGAAGTTCGAGGGCAAAACCCTCGCGGAATTAGATTTACGGAAGTCCTATGGTATAAGCGTTTTAGCCGTTGGAGAACCGAGCAATCTGCACATTAATCCCGCACCGAGCGCTCAACTGAAAAACGGCTTAGTTATGGTGGTTCTCGGCTCGAACCGGGATCTCGATCGCCTCCCTCTCTAGCTGTATCTCGAAAGCAATATCTCTTGGGGTAGATGACAGCTGCGGTGACACAATGCCACAATGGGGACAATAAATTGAAGGCAAAGTCGATTTTTGTCAAGTCTTTGCAACATTTTTTTACAGTGTGTTACGCTGAAGCCGAAACACACGTTCCCGCAGCCAAACCCTAGTGCAGCGTCAACTCTAAGAATTAGGGTTAACGGGAGTATTGAGGTAATCTGTAGGGAGCGAGCCGGAGTCCCATGCAGAAAAAATACATTGTGCGCCTGACAGCAGAAGAGCGTCATCAGCTACAGGCAGTGATTAAGAAACTCAATGGTAGTAAGCCAAAAAGTACGTCGAGCGCAGATCTTGCTGAAAGCGG
>NZ_KB235958.1:3281219-3287718 GCF_000332355.1 Baaleninema simplex PCC 7105 | reverse complement strand
CGTCAGGATTTTGTGATTTTCGATACATTTTTTCTTGCCGGATGCACGGGAATTTCCAATTTTACCTCTTTTTCGGGTTCTCGAAGCCACGTCAAGACTCCTCTAAGCCTTACGTCGTAAGCTTTTCACTTCTTTTCAGCAAGCCCTTCCTATTCCGGGTCGCCCAAGAAGGCGGACTTCCCAAAGACAAAGACGTTACAACGGTCGTCAACGCAGTTTTCGCCGCTCTGAAAGCTCGTTTGTCTGACAGCAGCATCGCCGTAATTACCGAAGCAATGCCCGGCGAAGTCAAACAAATGTGGAAATCTGCTTAAAACTTTGCATAAACCCCTCTACAACTAGATCTCACAACAGCAAAGCGACCCCGGTATTTTTGGCGATATCGGGGTTTTTTCAGTCAAGAGGGGAAAAGAGGACGAGGAAGTTATACGGAATCCGAATTTCAACGCTTCGACTCCGCTCGCTTCGACTCCGCTCGCTTCGACTCCGCTCGCTTCGACTCCGCTCGCTTCGACTCCGCTCGCTTCGACTCCGCTCAGCGTTGAGTCCTCGACTCCGCTCGGACTCAAATATTGGCTTTGCCCAACCCGACAAGTCCCTCTATTCCCCCAACCATCCCCCCAACCCCCCTTTGAAAGGGGGGCGAAGGGGGGATAGGGGGCTAAGGGAGGATGTGGTGAAGACTTCTTGAAACTTAGCCGATCGTAAAAGGATGGAGTATTACGCATCTACACCATTTGTAGTGTGGGCAATGCCAACCGACCTCTCCATTTAGTGTAATTTCGGTCGAACTGTGTAAGTTCTAAAAATTTTCGTTTTTCTTCTCCGGGCAAATCCGATCTTGGTCTATCGGCTTTCTAAGACTGCCTATATCGCACACTTTTAAAAAAAATTGACAATTTGCTATTTTTATGGTATATAAATCGCGTCGCGATCGCCCCCTCCCAAGATCGCGTCCCTGTCTACCTTGAGATCGATCGACTCCCCTATAATGAAAGCAATAATTCTTAATAAAATAATCGTTTAACACGAACCGTTCGAGAATTCCAACCCTTAACCAGAGTCAGGCCGTGAGTTACGACGTATCCTCCAAACCCGATCGCAACCCTCCCCAAACCGACATTTCCTCCGAAAACAACTTTCAACCCATCGATCGCGAACCGCAACCGCCGCGATTAGGCGGTTGGCGATCGATCCTCATCGGTGTCGGCGTGGGAATCGTCCTCGCCACAGTGGGCGGTCAGCTTCTCTCGGGGAAATCCTCCGACGCCCCCGCCGAAGCCCAGGAAACCGAGCGTGCCCCCACCCAAACCGTCACCATCGCCCCCGTCGCCGCCGAATCCGTCGCCCGAACCCGCCCTGCCACGGGAACCGTCCAAGCTTACGATTTGCTGCCGATTTTGCCCCAAATTACCGGATTGCAAATCGTAGACGTGCGGGTGGACGAAGGCGATCGCGTCGCCGCCGGAGAAGTCCTCGCCCTCCTCGACGATTCCGTATTGCAAGCCCAGTTAACTGGGGCGCTATCTCAAGTCGATTCAGCCACATCAGGAGTCGATCGCGCCGTGGCTGACATTACCCAAGCCGAATCGACGCGCCGCCAAGCTGAAGCCGATCTCGCCCAGGCGAAAACTGGCGTGTTGCAAGCCAAAAGCCGGGTTCTGCAAGCCGAAGCCAACCGCGATCGCGCCAAAGCCGCCATCGCCCAAGCCGAAGCCAACTTAGAACAAGCCCAACGGGAAGTCGATCGCTACAACCGTCTCGTCGCCCAAGGTGCCATCAGCCAACAGGAAGCGGAACTGCGTCAAACAGAGGTGCGAACGGCGCGAGAGGAGTACAACAAAGCGATCGAAGACTTGCAAGTGGCCGAAGCCGACATACAAAGTGCCAAAGCCGATGTCGCCAACGCCGAAGCCAACGTGCAAAGCGCCCAAGCCAGACTCGACAGTACGATCGCCGGAATCGACGCATCTCAAGCGGATGTCGGAAACGCCGAAGCGGGGGTGCAGAACAACCAGGCGACGGTTCGGGAATTACAAACCCGCATCGACCAAACCCGCGTTCTCGCACCGAAAGGCGGAATTATCGCCGAACGTAGCGCTCGCGTGGGAGATGTCACCAGTCCCTCCGGGCGGTTGTTTACCCTCATCGCCGACGGACAGCTAGAGTTGCAGTTGACCGTCCCCGAAACGCAACTTCCCTTAGTTCGTCCGGGTTCTCCCGTCACCATCACCTCAGACGCGGATTCTCGCATTAACTTGCGCGGACGAGTTCGAGAAATTTTACCGACGATCGACCCCCAAAGTCGCGAAGCCACCGTCGAAATCGACTTACCCGCCAGCGATTTACTGCGTCCGGGGATGTTCCTACAAGCGGAGATTACCACGAACACCGTCCAAGGTTTGACGATTCCCGCCCGCGCGATCGTCCCTCAACCCGACGCAAGCGCCCGCGTATTCCGCCTCAACCCCGATAACACCGTCACCGCGTTAACCGTGGAAGTGGGCGAAGTCCTCGGAAACAGCGAAAACCTCACCGAATCGCGAATCGAAATTCTCGGCGGTTTAAACGCAGGCGATCGCATCGTTGTCTCCGGCGCAGGCTACCTCAAAGACGGCGATTTGGTTTCAGTCGTCGATAGCGAACGATGATTTTCAGTCCGTAGGGTGCGTGACTTGAAAAATCGGGTGTAAATCCTGAAACCGATCGCTTTGTCACGCACCGCCAATGTACACCACCAACATACAAGGGTGCGTGACTTGAAAAATCGGGTGTAAATCCTGAAACCGATCGCTCGTCACGCACCGCCCCTGTAGCCGAAGTCAGGTCAATACTTCTCCCCCTCTCCCCCTCCAACCATGAGCCTTTCCACCTGGTCTGTCAAACGTCCCGTTCCCACCATCGTCCTCTTTCTCGTCCTCAGCCTCGTGGGGTTGATGTCGTTTTTCAGCCTCGGAATCGACGACACCCCCAATATCGACGTTCCTGTCGTACAGATTACCGTCACCCAACCGGGGGCGGGGCCTGCCGAACTCGAATCTCAGGTGACGCAGAAAGTCGAAGACACCGTTGCCGGATTGGGCAATATCGACGAGTTGCAATCGACCGTCAACGATGGACTTTCCATCACCACCATTACGTTCGACTTGGGAACGGATACCGATCGCGCCACCAACGACGTTCGCAACGCCGTTTCGCAAATTCGCCAGGATTTACCCCAAGACATCAACGAACCCATCGTGCAGCGGTTGGAGTTCGCCGGGGGATCGATTATGAGTTACGCGGTGCGATCGCCCCAACGATCGGTTGAAGAACTCAGTCAACTGGTCGATCGCGACATTAGCAGTGCGTTGTTACAAGTCTCTGGCGTGGCGCAGATCGATCGCACGGGAGGGGTCGATCGCGAAATTCGCATACAACTGAACCCCCAACGCCTCCAAGCATTAGGCATCACCGCCACCCAAGTCAACGACCAAATTCGCGCCTTCAACACCAACCTTTCCGGCGGGCGTTCTGAAGCTGGAGGTCAAGAAAAAAGCATCCGTACCCTGGGAAGTGCGCCCAGCGTCGAAGACTTACAACAGTATCGCATCGTTCTTCCCAGCGGCGGTTCCGTTCCCCTTTCCAGCTTGGGGGAAGTTCGCGACAGTTATGCCGATCCCCGACAACTGGCGAAATTCACCACCCGCGACGGTGAAGAAAACGTGGTGGCGTTTTCAGTGTTGCGAAGTACCGGAACCAGCTTAGTCTCCGTCGAAGAAGGAGTGCGTCAAGAGGTCGATCGCCTCACGTCCGGCATTTTACCCGACGACATCTCCATCGATCTCATTTTCACCCGCGCCAACGAAATTCGCGATTCCTACCAAGCCTCTGTCGATGCGTTGGTATTTGGCTGTCTCCTCACCACCATCACCGTCGGCTTCTTCCTGCGCGATTGGCGTGCGACCCTCATTACCGGGGTGGCGTTACCGCTTTCGATCGTCCCGACGTTCCTGGTGATGCAACTGTTGAACTATACCCTCAACGGCATGACCCTGTTGGCGTTGGCGTTAGCGGTGGGAAACCTCGTCGATGACGCAATTTGCATGATCGAGAACATCGACAGTCACCTTAAGATGGGCAAAAAGCCGTTTAACGCGGCGTTAGATGCCGCTAACGAAATCGGTTTAGCCGTCGTCGCCACCACTGCCACCATTGTCGCTGTATTTATGCCCGTAGCGTTTATGGGCGGGATTCCCGGTCAGTTTTTCCAACCATTTGGGGTGACGGTGGCGGTGTCCACCATGTTCTCGACGTTGGTGGCCACGACGATGACGCCCATGTTGTCGGCGTATCTCCTCAAACCCAAAGCTTCGGCGATTTGCCAACCGGACACGATGAACCCTTCGCCGAAACCGGGTCCCTATCGCCGCGTTCTCACCTGGGCGTTACGCAACCGCGTTACCACGTTAATTATTGCAGTGGTGTTCTTCATCGCCAGTTTGCAGTTAGTGCCGTACATTCCCAAAGGATTGTTTGTCGAAGGAGACCAAGGGATCAGTACGGTGAACGTGGAACTCCCACCGGGGGCGACGTTGCAGGAAACGGAGAGGGTGAGCGATCGCCTCACGAACGTTCTTCTCGAACATCCCGCCACGGAAAGCGTGTTTTTGAGTTTGGGTAGCGGCGGTTCGGAAAGTCGCGTCAACGAAGCCACGATTACGGCAATTTTAAAACCGAAGAGCGATCGTGAAGTCGACCAACAACAATATGAAGACCAGATTCGTCCCGGCTTCGTCGAGGTTCCCGGTGCGCGGATTAGCTTTCAGTCTGCGGGGGCAGGCGGCGGTAGTAAAGACCTTTCTATCGTCCTCAAAAGCGACAATCCCGAGGCGTTGATGCAAGCAGCGAACGACCTTGAAAGCCAAATGCGGGAGATTCCCGGTTTGGTGGAAGTGGCATCGAGTGCCAGTTTGGTGAAGCCGGAGATTTTGATTACTCCCGATGTGGAACGGGCGGCAGATTTGGGGGTTTCCGTGCAATCGATCGCCAGAACCGCAAATTTAGCCACTCTCGGGGACATCGAAGCCAACTTAGCCAAGTTCGACTTACCCGATCGTCAAATTCCGATTCGCGTGCAAATTGCCGAACCTTACCGCCACGATTTGGATACTTTGCGAACGTTAGAAATTCCCACTCAATCGGGGTCGTTGGTGCCGTTGTCGTCCGTAGCGCAAATTACGTTAGGTAGCGGTCCGGCACAGATCGATCGCTTCGATCGCTCGCGTCAGGTGGCGATCGAAGCCAACCTACAGGGCATTTCTCTCGGAGACGCCGTCGAAGCCGTGCAAGCCCTCCCCGCTATGAATCCCTTACCGCCTGGGGTATACCAACAGGCTTCGGGAGACGCCAAAATCATGATCGACGTATTCAGTCGGTTCTTAGGGGCGTTAGCGTTTGCGGTGTTGTGCATTTACGCCATTTTGGTGTTGTTATACAACAACTTCCTCTATCCTTTAACAATTCTGGTAGCGTTACCCCTGTCCATTGGTGGAGCGTTGTTAGGTTTATTAATCGCTCAAAAAGAGCTAGGATTGTTTGCTCTCATCGGCATCGTCTTGTTAATGGGATTGGTGACGAAAAACGCGATTCTCCTCGTCGATTGTGCCTTAGCCAACGAACAACAAGGTTTACCGCAATTCAAAGCTGTAGTTGAAGCGGGGGTGTCGCGATTGCGTCCGATTTTCATGACTGCCATTTCGACGATCGCGGGGATGTTACCCATTGCCTTGGAATGGGGTGCTGGCGGCGAGGTACGTTCCCCGATGGCGATTTCGGTGATTGGCGGATTTTCCACGTCTACGATGTTAACGCTGGTGGTGGTTCCGGTGTTGTTTACCTACATCGATAATTTCAACGGTTCGTTTCGAGAAACGCTTTCAGGTGGATTGAAACTCTTCCGTTTACCGAAGTTGTTGAGTCGATAGTTTGTCGCCGTCTTGTTTTCAGGTGGAGTCTGAAGAGGCTCTGCCTGACCTTTTTAGGTTATCGATCGATTGCAATGAACCATCAAGAAAACTGTAAAACTTCAGAGCATCGCGAAGTTTAATCCCACATTCCGCACTTCAAAATGTAGTATGTTCGTCTGATCTGTCAAAAATTTATGTAGAAAGCTTTATCAAGATCGCAAGTAAAAATACATACTACACAAGTTGTTGAAAATGAATTTCAGCAACGAAGGCTGTAATGTACTTTATTCGTTAAAAATCCTGTTGTAGTATGCTTGTGGTGCGGAAAGTGGGTTGTATCCGATGAATCTGAGAGGGTGACAACATAGCTAGACCCCCTGCCTCACAAGGGATAGAGCCTCTAGCCCTCGTTGAAAATGGAGAGATTTGTGAGGCTTCAACGCCATGAGCGCCAACATCCAATCTCTCCAGAGCAGCAGGGATTGACTCCAAGCATAACCGGATAATCCGAGGGAAAAAACACTATGATGAGGAAAACCTTGAGGGGTCAG
>NZ_KB235958.1:3253935-3281119 GCF_000332355.1 Baaleninema simplex PCC 7105 | reverse complement strand
TCTTGGTAGAATGTCGGTAGCATTTTTTTTGTTGGGGTGGCCGCAAACGCCACCCTCTTTTTTGGGACTCCTCTATTCTCTCAAACAATTGTCCCGTCTGGCTTCCGTCTACCTTGTCACCCTCTCAGCCGATGAATTTACATTTTTGAGATGCCCCCGATCGCACCTCTACGAAAATAGGCGATCGAGTAACTTTTTTAAAGTTTCAACCTCCACCCAAAAGTCTTCCGTTAAAGAGTCAGGATAAAGCAACTGTCGCAACGGATCGCAGCGAAACGATTTCCCGACAATATAATAGTGGTCGAGTTGTAAATACCGACCGATCGACCAGTAGTAGTAACGAATGTAATTCGGCGAAAATAGTTCGATCGAGATCGCCCCGGTTTGGCAGAAGACGAGATTCGTCAACCCCGCGCCGTGAGGGGCAACGATGGCTTTTGCGTTGGCAAACCAACGCACTTGTTCGGCGATCGAGTAATTTTCGAGGGCGACGGGAACGAAACCGTAGACATTTAAACAGTCGATAATCTCTGCTTCGTTAACGATCTTACGATATTTCGCCTGTTGTCGGCTGATATAGATACGTTCGGGCAACTCGTTCTCTGGCTGAGAACGTTGCGTTGAAAACAGCGGCGGTGGAGTGGCTTCCGCTAGAGGAAGAAAGGTCGATCGCAGAAAGTCGTGAGAACGTTGCGTTGAAAACAGCGGCGGTGGAGTGGCTTCCGCTAGAGGAAGAAAGGTCGATCGCAGAAAGTCGATCGATTGCGGAGTCGCCCAACCGATATGACTGGGAAAAGACGGCACAACCAAGCGAGTCGCTTGTAAGTGAGGATGTCGATCGCTCTCGATAACTTTCTGCAAAGGAACCCCTAAGAGTTCAAGGGTTTGTTGTTGGAAGGGTTTGTCGATGCTGTTAACGTAAAACCAATCGATTTCGCCTTCGGGAAAGCCGCTGCGTCGCAAAATGTCGAGACGGGGCAGAATATCCACCATCCAATGAAAGTAAACATTGGCTGAGAGTCCGCACAATACGGCAACCGTTCCGTTAACAGTTTCGAGAGCCGGTAAAGTATGTTTTGTAAAAATCCGGTGTTGGCTGCGGTTGGTGGCGGCGTTGTCGCAACCGGGGAGTTCGCCGGGATATTCTCGGGAAACGTCGGCGAGGAGGTTGTTGTCGGGTGACATGACGGCGATCGCTTCGCAGACTTTCCACCAACTGCTTTGAGGCATCGCCCAAATTCGCCCCTGGGGAATGTCGGCGGTGAAGGTATCGAGAGCGATGTCGGGAAGGGTGGTTTCGGCGGAACAGTGATAGAGGTTTTGGCTGAGTCCAATGGGGGCGTAAATTTGGTGAATGCGTCTGAGACAGGGTTTGCAGTTGATGCCGTCGCATTGGCTGAGATCGTGGTGGGGCGGACGTTCTCGATGGCCTCGAATGGTTTCAGAAACATCCCCCCATAGCCCCCCTTGGTAAGAGGGATTGGAGGGATGGGAATATCGCGATGTCAGCCAAGCTTTGACGGTGGGATAGAGTCCTTCGGGGATAGGAAAGACGCGGTGTTTTCGAGTGCGATCGATCTGTTCTCGTCGACGTTGTATCCGCGTGCGGGCTGCGCCTAAACCTCGCTCTGCATCCATGTTTTCGGGGTCGATGCGAAGGGCGATTTCATAATAGGCTTCAGCTTCGAGAAAGGAATCGTAAGCCAGACGAGTATCTCCCCAGGCTTGGTAAAGACGGGCGATCGATCTCGCAGTTCGATCGGGTGAGCTTTGATGGAGAAGATCGCGAAGAACCTGACGGCGGGTTTTCCAAGCGATTTCGTAGGGATCGTTGCGGTCGGGAACCTCTCGCTGGAGGAGGTTTTGCAACCATTGACGATCGCGCGGGGACGATTTGTCGATGGCTTGTTGTAAGGTGGTGATAGCGTTTTCGAGGCGTTCGCCAAGCGTCTCCACAGGAGAATCGAGTCGCAGCCACATCCAACTGCAATAGCCGTAAAGATTGAGGTTATCTGAGTCGAGTTCGCTGGCTTTTTGGAAGCAGGCGAGGGCGGCGGCAGGTTGTTGTTGGCGATCGAAGGCTTTTCCGAGATTTTCGTGGGCGAGGGCGAAGTTGGAATCGAGTTGTATCGCTTTCAGGTAACTGGCGATAGCGAGATCGAGTCGATCGAGGGCGTAGTAGGTGCGGCCGAGGTTGTTGTGGAGTCCGGCGCGATCGCCAAATTGGTTTAGGGCATCTCGGAAGCAGTTTAAGGCGTCGTGGGGACGGTTTTGTTTGAGTAACACGCTTCCGAGGTTGTTGCGGGGGTTGAAAGCGTGGGGATTGAGTTCGACAGCTTTTTGGTAGTGGTAACGGGCGCGATCGAGTTGTCCCCAGCCATCGAAAATTAGACCGAGATCGTAGTGGGCTTTGGCGTCATTGGCATCGAGTGCGATCGCACGATCGTAATGGTATTTCGCCGTTGCGCCATCTCCCTGTTTGAAAAGAACGCGGGCGAGGTTGTAGTGCAGGGCTTGCCAGTCCGGACAACGTTTGATTGCCTGTTTGTAAAAATAAACGGCGCGATCGAATTGGTGGTGTCGGTCGTAGAGTTCTCCGAGATAAGCGTAAGGTTCGGATCGATCTTCATCTAAGTCTATTGCAGTTTGATATGCAGAAATTGCATCATTAAATTGATTAAGTTCTGCTAATATCTCTCCTCGAAATTGATGAGTTAATGCAGATTTATAGTTTTTATCTAAAATGCAATCGCATAACTTCAAAGCATTTGAAAACTGCTTTTTTTGGAGAAGGAGCTTGACTCTGTGCAAAGAATCGTGAAGAGAGGAAAGGGTGCGATCGCTCATCAAAACACTACACTATAAATCTGATGACAAAGAAAAGAGACGTTTACCTAAACGCCTCCCTATATAGCAGAATCATTTGAGTTGTGAACGCCCTCTTTAGTTGGGATCGCCGTGCTACAGTACTTTCAGATTACAGAATTTCACGAATCAGTTGGGCTGGCTATATCTTGTCGTGGCGATCCGCGAATAGCGTATAAAAATTCAGCTTGCTACAAAACTTAGAAAATCTCGAAATCTCCGAGATTGATATCCGCATCTCCTTCAAAAGTGGCAATGACAACTTCGTCGCCTTCGGCTTCGGTAGGATTGTACCAGAGTTCGCCGGTGGTGGTGTTGTAAATTAACTTAATCGAGCTAGATTCACCCACACCGGGTACGTTGCTATCAACTTTCACAAACTCAGAGGCTTCAAGAGTGTCGCCGATTTCACTGAAGACCGCTTTATCGAGTGCGATCTTATCTTCACCCGAGACAAAATCAGTAATCGTATCGCCGCCGAGAGAATCTGCGGTGACACTAGGATTGCCATACCCCGAATAGACAAAAGTATCGTTTCCTTCACCGCCACTGAGTGAATCGGCTCCGATATCTCCAGCCAGCAAGTCGTTTCCTTCGCCCCCCTCGACGGTATCGTTCCCTTGTCCGCCGTAGGCGCTATCGTCTCCTTCTCCACCCTCGACGGTATCGTTTCCTTCTCCGCCGTAGGCGATGTCGTCTCCTGCTCCGCCTCTGACGATATCATCGCCCAAGTCCCCTGAAAGACTATCGTTTCCTGCCCCGCCGTCGATGTAGTCGTTATCTTGACCGCCGAACGCGATGTCGTCTCCCGCTTCTCCGAGGAGGCTATCGTCACCTTGGTTTCCAGACAAAAGATCGTTGCCCGAATCGCCGAGGAGGGAGTCGTCTCCAGCGTATCCAGCGACGATATCGTCACCGCCCGCTGCATCGACTACGTCTCCTGTACCAGCAGTACCATCAGACGCAGGGTCTTCTGTCGTGATGAGGTCGTTCCCCGAACCGCCGTTGAGACGGTTACTTTCCCCTTCAGTTCCTTGGATGTCTAATCCACCGTCTGAATTTTCAGTCGAGCTAACGGGTTGGGTTTCATTCGTGACTCGCGACATGGGTTATTGTCCTTTTTCTGGGGTGAACGAAAAATTTAATTCACTGGTTTGAGTCTTGGGCTTTGAGTCGTGGTTGGCGCTACAGCGATCGTCAACCCTTTTTAGCTCGGAAGTGTCCCTGATGGTTGACTATTGTTTATATTTATGGTATGTATGCCACTCAAGCAAATCGAGAAAAATCGAATTGACCCGTTCCCACTTTAACGGCAAAAGTAGGTAAACGTTAGCAGATTGTCTCAAAAAGAATGTAAAGATTAAGTAAAGCTCGATCGAATCGGCTCGATCGAGCCTAGGGAGACCATGAGTTGTAGATTCTCTACAAGCACACTCGAGGCAGTGGATTTTCTAGAGTCCGATCTTTTGAAGTGTCTCCTCCCAAGAACAACATATCGAACACCTCGAAAAATTGATTCTGGTTCAAAATTCAATGACTGAAACCCTTAAAATCTCATTTTCAATTCTCGATAGTAGAGCCTATTTCTCAATAATCTCGAGTCGATCGAGGTGTCCTATAATGTTTTTCAGATGACGCCTTAAATCACGGTCATCTTGGTTCTTTGACACCCCCAATCTCAATCCGCGATCGCTCCCTTCGAGGCATAATGGAGTGTGAAGCTGGGTTGCATTGAGAAAATGCCGAAAACTGCCTCCTCGAATTTTCAACCAGCGATCGCCGATCGCCTTCAACAAATTCGACACTTATTACGCCAAGGAAAATATCAAGAAACCCTAGCCGCCTGTCGTCGAGCCTTGGCAACCGCACCCCGTTCCGCCGAGGTGTACAAATGGATGGGTAACGCTTGGCAAGGGTTGGGAGACGCACAACAGGCGGGAAACTGCTACGCCAGGGCGCTGGAATTCGACCCCAACTTTGTGGAAGTCTACGCAAATCTCGGTAGTTTGGCCGCAACGCAGCAACATTGGGCGGCGGCGATTCGATATTTCCAAAAGGCAATTTCGCTAAATCCCAAATTTGCGGGAGCTTATCGCAATTTGGCGCGAGTGTGGCAGCAGGTGGGGCGCGAGGTAGAAGCGTTGGATGCGTGGTATGAGGCACTTCGGCTAGACCCCCAAGCGGTTCCACTGGTAGAACATCGTCAGTTGGCGCAGAGGTTTTTCTCTCGGGGAGAATGGACGAGGGCGATCGAGTGTTGGCAACGGTTACCCGAACGGGATGCCAAACTGAGATCGATCGCGTACCGAAAAATGGGCGAAGCGTTGCAGCAGTTAGGTAAAGTGCGGGAAGCTCAGATGTGTTTTCAGGCGGCGAACGGCAACGGTGCGGAAACCTTAGCGGGAGCGCAGGGACAAGAAACCCTGGCGGCGGCGGTTCGTCGAAATGGGACATCTATATATAAGGAAGCGTATCGGAAAGAGGATGTATTGTTGCCGCAAGCTGACCCGGAAGCATTGCACTTGTTAGCCGAGGCGTACTGCGATCGCCAGCAGTGGGTAAAGGCGATTCGCGCTTGTCGGGAGGCGTTGCGGGTGCGTCCGATGGCGCAGACATATAAGTTATTGGGGAACGCACTCCAGGCGACGGGGAATTTGTCGGAGGCAGAACGCGCTTATGGGGAGGCGTTGCGCTTGCAGCCGAAGTTTGCGGAGGTGTACGCGAATTTGGGCAGTTTGTACGCTCTACGACGACAGTGGGAAAAGGCGATCGCGGCGTTTCGCCGGGCGTTGCGGTTAGAGCCGGAGTTTGCCGGGGCTTATCGGAATTTTGCCAAGGTTTGGGAGAAAATCGGCGACGAGGCGCGAGCGGTGGAGTGTTGGCATCGGGCGTTAGACATCGAGCCGGAGTGGGCGACGGCGGCGGAGCATTTGACGTTGGGAAACCGTTGGGTGAAGTTGGGAGATTTGGAGAAGGCGGAACGCTGTTATCGACGGGCGATCGATCTCGATGGGGGTTTGGTGGATGCTTGGCACAATCTCGGTGAGGTGCTGAGTCGGCGAGGGGAATGGGAGGCGGCGCGAGAGGCGTTTGAGATGGCACTGGTACGGTGCGATCGCGGGAGTACGCGGTTGAGTTTGGGGCGCGTGCTGGTGAGTTTGGAAGCTTGGGAGGCGGCGATCGCCTGTTATGGAAGGTTGGCGGAAATCGACCCACAACAGGTTTTGGCTCAGCGGAATTTTGCGCGGTTGCTGTGGGAGCAGGAGCGTCAAGAGGATTCGATCGCAGTGTACCGTCAGGCGTTGGCGTTTGCGCCAGATGCGTTTGAGTTGAATTTGGATTTGGCTGAGGCGCTGTGGGAGTTGGAACGGTGGGAGGATGCGATCGAGGCGGCGCAAGGGGCGATCGCGGTGAATCCCGAGGTGGCAATGGCACACTATTTCGAGGGACGGGCGCAGATGGCCTTGGAGCAGTGGGAGGATGCGGAGGCGGCGCTGGGTCAGGCGGTGGCGTTGGATAGCGAGTTTTTCTGGTCGCGGTATTTTTGGGCGAAGACGTTGATAATGTTGGAACGTTGGGAAGAGGCGGCGAACCTTTTGGAAGAGGCAATGCCGCTGAATCCCGAGTTCTACTGGGGTTATTTCGATTTAGGTGAGGCGTTGATGCAGGTGGAGCGTTACGACGAGGCGATTGTAGCGTTTCGTCGGGTAGAAGCATTGGAACCGGCAACGCCTTGGTTGGCGAAGAAGTTAGGTGACCTGTTGCGGTTGCGGGCGTTGGCGGATGCGAAGGAGGCGGTGCAATGGTATCGTCAGGCGATCGAGGAGCATTCTGAAGATTTGCAGAGTTATCATAAAGCGCTGGATTTGAAGTCTGACGATGTAGAGTTGTACGTCAAGCTGGCAGATGAGTTAGCGCGGCAAGGGCAAGATGACGGGGCAACGATCTTTTATCAGATTGCAGCCGACTTAGAACCCAAACGTGCTGATATTTCTGCCAAGATCGGCAAAGAGTTAATAAAAAAAAAATTAGCGGTTGAGACTAAACCAGAGTTTTCATTTGTTTCAGAAAACTATCAACGCTGGTGGCAAAAAAATGCTCCTAGACCCGCCGATCTTCAGCAAATGGCTGATACCGTTTGTGCTTTAAAGTATCAGCCTCTCATCAGCGTTGTTATGCCAACGTACAACACGCCCATCTCCTTTCTACAAGAAGCCATTGAATCAGCGATCGCACAGGTCTACCCTCACTGGGAACTCTGCATTGCTGACGATGCCTCAAACGATCCGGAAGTTCGCCAGGTTCTTAATTTTTATGCTGCTAAGGATAGTCGAATCAAAGTGTGCTTTCGGGTGGAAAACGGTCATATTTCAGCAGCTTCTAACTCAGCCTTAGAACTCGCCACAGGTGAGTTTGTTACTTTACTCGATCACGACGATCTACTGACTCCCGATGCACTTTACGAAGTTGCATTATTGCTCAATCGTCATCCCGAAGCGGATATGATTTATTCGGATGAAGATAAGATAAATGAAAAATATCAGCTTGGCGATCCTTTCTTTAAGCCGGATTGGTCACCGGATTCGTTTTTATCTCAGATGTACACCTGCCACTTGGGAGTCTATCGACGGGAACTCATCGAGCAAATTGGTGGGTTTAGAGTTTGTTATGAAGGAAGTCAGGATTACGATTTAGTCTTAAGACTGACCGAGCAAACTTCTAATATACTTCACATTCCCAAAATTTTATATCACTGGAGGATTCATAGTGCATCTGCATCGTCTAATACCGAAGCTAAACCATACGCTTCTGCTAATGCTAGAAAAGCCATAGAGGAAGCTATACAACGAAGAGGAGAGCCGGGAAAAGTTGTCGAAAATCCTAAGTTTAAGGGGATATACACAGTTCGATATAAAATTCATGACTACCAGAAAGTCAGTATTATCATTCCCACACGAAACTTGGGGCAAGTTTTAGATCGATGTCTCAATTCCATCTTTACAAAAACAACTTATCCAAACTATGAAGTTATTTTGATTGATAATCGAAGCGATGAAATTGAAGCACTCAATGTTATAGAATGCTGGAAACAAAAAGAAGCATCTCGTTTTAAGTGTTATCGATTAGATATTCCTTTTAACTATTCTAAGCTCAATAACTATGCAGTTGAGAAAACAGAAGGCGATTATTTACTCTTTTTGAATAACGATACCGAAGTCTTAGTTCCTGATTGGATTGAAGGGATGGTCGAACAAGCACAAAGACCTACGATCGGAGCAGTGGGGGCATTTCTTCTATACCCAGATGATGACACAATTCAGCATGCAGGAGTTGTGCTAGGTTTAGGAGGTGTGGCTGGACATAGTCATAAAGGCTTTCCTCGCTGTAGCCCTGGATACTTTAAAAAAGTACGTTCAGTCAGTAACTACTCAGCAGTAACAGGAGCTTGTTTAATGTGCCGTCGCGATCTATTCAAACAAGTTGCTGGTTTTGAGGAAGAGCTCGCTGTAGCATTCAACGATGTAGATCTCTGTCTGAAAATTCTTAAGGAAGGATATTTCAACGTTTGCTTACCTCACGTTGTGCTGTACCATCACGAATCTAAAAGTAGAGGCTTAGAGGATACGCCAGAAAAACAAAATCGAGTAGGGAAAGAAATTCAATTTATGCAAGCTCGATGGAAGGAAATTATTGATAGAGATCCCCACTACAGCATTCACTTGACAAGAGACAGAGAAGACTACAGTTTGCAGGTTTAGGGTTTAAATATCGGCAAAATTTATTTATCTCTTGAGTTCAAATTAGCGACACATAGAAGGAACTGAAAAAATTGATCCGAAATCCTTTAATATCAGATCGATTACTGATTTTTGTTCATATTCCTAAAACGGCAGGAACCTCGTTGAGGTCGATCGTCCTAGAACAATTCGAGAATATTCATTTTTTTTATGGTATAGATGGAAATGAAAAAAGCATTAATAGTTGCATTGAGGATTACAATCAAATGGTCGATAAAATCAAACTGAATAACATCGATCCTTTTCCAACAGTCATTATGGGACATATAGAATTTGGAATTCATCGGTCATTGAAAAACTATCGTTATTGTACATATGCGACATTCCTTCGTGACCCAATTGATCGAATAATTTCCTACTACTTTCATGTCAGAAATTTTTTTGATGAAACTCACTTCATTGGTCGTAGTGCCAGAAATATGACTCTTGAAGAGTTTGTACGCAATCGGGTTTCACCAGAGACAGATAATTGGCAAACCAGAATTATATCAGGAATGATATATTCGCCAAAACCTTTTGATAGCGATCGCGTTACCCCTGAAATTCTAGAGTTAGCCAAAACTAATCTTCGCAAATACTTTATCTTCGGTTTAACGGAACGTTTTCAGGAAAGTATAGAAATTTTTTCAGAATTTTTTCGCTGGGAAAATGTAACCTATGTCCGAGCAAATGTCAACCCAGATAGAATAGCAAAAGAAGAATTACCTGCTGCCACATTGGATATTTTAGCAGAGCATTCTTATTTCGATATAAAACTATATCGCTATGCTAAACAGTTATTTGAGCAACAGCGAGAGCAATTGTCGCCAGACAAACAGAAGATTCGCTTTTGGTGGGAAGATATTCGGGAAAACTTGCAATATTCCCAAGATAAATTGCTAAAAATCAAAACTGATTTAGAACGCTTGAAGTAATAGAGCTACCAAATAACTATTGATTTTTTACCTTGAAAAGAGGAAGATATTGATAGATCTCAAAAAAATTGGCAAATCTTGAATTCGACAAATATTGAAAATATTGAATTGAAAAATATCCATCGTAATATAGATCCAGAAAAAGTCAAAATTTTATGAAAAAGAATTATGATTACAAGTCTATAAATATAAATCAACTAAAGCAAGAGGATTTACTATTATTAGAAAATCATGGCTTGTGTTTAAATTATTTACAGCTTAATCTCCATCAAGGGAAAACAGAAATTATGTCAGAGCCAGGTCAATCAAACTCAAATTTGCCAAAAGAAGTATTGAGTTTAATGAATAAAAATAAATTCCAAAAAGAATTAATTAGTCATGGTAAAATCAGTTGTATTTGTCCTTTTACTGGTGAAATACTTTATTCTGAAACTTGTATTCCGTATCCTTTTTCTCCTTCTCAAAATTTGAATTATTTTTTTAGATTTAAAAATCGAGAGGTTTTTTACTTAATAACAGGTTTTTTTGATGGGAAAAAAATAGCTTTATATTTTCCTAATTCAGAAATAATTATAAGTAATTTACCCCCTCATATTATAAAATTCTTAGAATTCAGTGTAAATTGTTGGGAATATTATACGATCGTAAATGCCAACAAAATTGCTATTTTTTTAAATACAGATAAGAAATTTAGTAAAAAAATACTTACAGTAACACATTCACATTTAGGACATCATTTATGGAATAAATTATCAGGTATTCATCAAATGTATGAGTGGAATCAGTTAGAAAATATTGATGAGTTTTTTGTGGTAGAGCAACCTTTAGGTAAGCTGGAAGATATTTTCCCAGAAATTCCACCAGATAAAATCAAAAGAATAAATTTCTTGAATGAAGATTATGTTAATTTATTTATAGAAAATAATTATTTACCGATTACTTACGAATCTAATTTTGTGAAACAAGACTTAGCAGACAGGGTTTATCAAGCATCACTTAAAAATTGTTCGCCCGCAGTCATTCAGGAAATAAAAGACGCAAAAAAGCAACATTTTCCTCTTTTATGGATTAATGTTCGTACAGGTTCAAGATCGTGGGTTTCTCAAATTGAGGGAACAGCTAATATTATTAATAAGTTAGCAGAAGACTTTCCCAATTTAGGAATTGTTTTTGATGGAATATCTTTATTAGAAGGTCAAAACCAGAATTGTTATTCTTCATCTCTAGAAGCAGAAAAGAAAATTGTGCGTGAAATTAAAAAATTAATTCAGAAGCCTGTTCAAACTTATGATTTGATTGGATGTATTATTTATGAAAATTTAGTTTGGGTTAAGAACATTGATTTATATTTATCTCATTGGGGAAATGGTTTAACAAAACCTGTTTTAATTGCCAATAAACCAGGGATTGCTCATTGTAACAAAGAAGCCTTAAAAGTGCCAATTACAGAAAGATGGGTATCTTGGCATAGAGAAAATTGTATTCTACCTACTTATATATCTGGCGCTCATATCCAAGATATTTCTGAGTTGAGTCTTGATGTGCATAATGCTATTAATAACAACTATGACATAGACTGGCAAGTTATTTATCAAAAACTTCTTGAGCTTATTCCCCAATGTCAACTTTATAGTGCTAGGATGCTCGAATGTAGCCAATTCAGGCTAGAGGTACTCAAATCGAACTTAACAGCTTCTCGCCTTCGATTAGCAGAAATCTGTCGTCTCTTACAAGAACCAGAAAAATGAAATTGATTGAAACAAGTCTTTCTGGATGCTATATCATCCAGCCAAAGGTATTTCGAGATGAAAGGGGTAGTTTTGTCAAAACGTTTCATCAAGAAATATTCGATCGATACAAATTAGAAACAAAATATGTTGAGGAAATCTATTCCATTTCTCATCAAAATGTTTTAAGGGGTTTGCATTTTCAAATCCCACCCCATCAGCATACGAAGCTGGTTTATTGTCTTTTGGGTCGAGTTATTGATGCTGTAGTCGATTTGCGAGTCGGTTCGCCGACTTACGGACAATATGAAACCTTCGAGTTAAGCCAGGAAAACGCTCGCGTGGTTTATATCCCAGCCGGTTTCGCTCATGGTTTTTATGTGACCAGCGAAAAGGCTATTATGGTTTATAATCTTTCCAGCGTTTATGCTCCCGACTACGATACTGGGATACGCTGGGATTCTGTAGGGATTTCGTGGCCGATGGCTAGGGCTAACCCGATTCTTTCAGAGCGCGATCGCGCATTGTTACCTTTTTCTGAGTTTGAAAGTCCATTTGTTTACGAACCATAAATTCTCGACAATTGGATAAGTACAGGTAATGAAGAAAACAGTTCTCGTGACGGGTGCAACGGGTTTCATTGGTAGTCAGTTAGTGAAGCACCTGATCGATCGCAATTATAAGGTTATTATTCTCAAACGTAGCTTTTCTGACACTAAAAGAATTGAGAATTGCTTGTCAAAAATAACCGCTTATGACATCGATCGATGCAGCATCGAAAAACCATTTCAAGATATTAGAAAAATTGATGCAGTCGTTCACACGGCAACGGCTACTGGTCGCCGTAAAGAGAGTCTTATAGAAATATTTGAGGCTAATACGGCATTTCCTTTAAAATTGTTGAAAGTCGCTAAAAATTTCCAAACTAAAACTTTTATAAACACGGATACTTATGTTAATAAAAGCACAATTCCCTACCCAGAACTAGGAAGCTACTCTCTTTCTAAAAAGCATTTTCAGCAGTGGGGAGAGCAAATTGCCCTAACTCATCAGATAGAGTTTATTAATGTTAGACTAGAATACGTTTTTGGTGAAGGGGATTATCGTAACAAACTAATACCTTACGCGATCGAGCAGTTTTTAAGTAATTCGCCTAAGTTGAAATTGACTTCAGGAGAACAGCGCCGAGATTTTATTCATGTTGAAGATGTAGTTTTGGCATATTACTTGTTGTTGCAAAAAGAATCCGAGCCATCGCAATATTATCAAGAATATGAAGTCGGAACAGGTCAAGCTATTTCATTGCGACAACTTATAGAAAATCTAAAAAATTTGATGCAAGTTCAAACAGAATTAAATTTTGGAGCTTTACCTCAACGTCCAGGTGAAATTATGTTCTCTCAGGCTGATACTAAAGCGATGGAGGCAATTGGCTGGTATCCGGTCAAAAGTTTAAAAGAGCGTTTAATACAAACCATTGAAGGCGAACAAAAGCTAAAAAAGCAAATTGAATGAGGAGATAGAGATAAAAAAACTACCGAGTTTCTGGTAAAATACTAACATTGTTCAACTTGATAAAAAATGAATCGAGCGACTTCTTACTCTAAAGAAATTACCAAATGCCGAGTTTGCGGAAACGAAAAACTCACTCCAGTTTTAAGTCTGGGGAGTCAACCCCTCAGCGGAGTTTTTCCATCGGTTGACTCTCCCGATCCATCCACTTCTCCATTAGATTTAGTAATTTGTGATGGCGATGAGTCTGTCTGTCGAACCCTGCAACTCAAACACAGTGCTAACGTGTCTGAAATGTACGGTACTACCTACGGTTATTGTTCTGCAACGAGTCGAACAATGCGTACTCACTTACAAGCCATTGTGACAGAACTTTTGGAAAGGGTACAACCCAATCCTGGGGATGTGGTTTTAGACATCGGTTGCAATGATGGTACTATGTTGAATTTTTATCGCGATCGCAACCTAACTCGCATAGGTATAGATCCATCCAGCAAAAAATTTGCCGATAACTTTGATTCAGATATTCAAGTTATCTATGATTTCTTCTCTGCTGAAGGGTTACGGGAAATAATTGGCGATCGCCAATGTCGCATCATTACTTCCATTGCCATGTTTTATGACTTGGAAGACCCTCTAGACTTCATGAATCAAATTCATTCTATTTTAGCACCAGATGGGGTTTGGTCTTTTGAGCTTTCCTATATGCCCCTGATGTTGACCAATCTAACTTACGATCAAATTTGCCACGAACACTTAACTTACCTGGGCTTGCAACAAATTCAATGGATGGCCGAACGCGCTAACCTCAAAATACTCGAGGTCAGCTTGAATTTTGTTAATGGCGGTAGTTTCCGGATTATGGCCGCCCGCAAGGATAGTCCCATGACCCCTAACTATGAGGCGATCGAAAAACTTCTCGATGCTGAAGCTTCCCTCTCAACAATGGCTCCGTTCGAGCGATTCCATAATCGGATTATTCAACATCGGAATGAGATACGAGCTTTTTTTGATACAATGCGATCGTCTGGCCAAAAAGTCTATGGGTATGGAGCTTCTACTAAAGGAAATATTATATTGAACTATTGCGGCATTACCCCACAAGATTTAATCGCTATCAGTGACCTTCAACCTCAAAAAGATGGTTTAGTTACGCCAGGAACTCGCATTCCCATTATCACTCACGAAAAGCTCCGAGAAGAGCATCCCGATTATGCTCTTGTGTTAATTTGGCATTTTCGCCGCGAAGTGATTGAGGATGAGATTAACTACTTGAAAAAAGGTGGAAAATTGGTATTCGATCTACCGCGTCCCCATACAGTAAATTTCGAGAACTATGAGCATTATCTGAATGCTTCTTTTGACGATCTTGCTTTTTCTATGTAAAACAGAGCTGTAGCAGATTTAATGAGGATTTCTTGCTACGTAAGGACTTCAGTTATGAATCTGTACATCATCAGATTGGAAAACGCTGTAGAGTGCATCTCAGTTTTGCAAAAACATGAGGATTGGAGGCTGAAACCCTTATTCTCTTCTATAGATTTACATTTTTGCAATGCATGCACGCTGTAAGATAAGATACTCCCACTATAGTCTATTAAATGATTTTTAGTCCCTAACTTTTATAGGTTTTGCGGCTGTTAAATAATGCACAAGCTGTTGCCATTCTATCGAACTTGTTAAGTCTCGAAGATTTAACTGGCAACTGCTTCTTGATGCAATTTCAGAAAAAATTCCGATCCAGTCTTGGATAGTTTCTGTTCGAGATAAAGACGAGATCTGTAGCGATTTTTTCAAGCAATCAGTCATTTTTTTTGTATCCTGGCTTTGATAAGCGTACCAGGCATCCAATACTAAGAGTTTGTAATGTTGCTTCTTATCCTGATTTTTGAAAGAGGTTAACAGAGATTCTTTAAATTGAAGCCGATCGCATTTAGCTTTATAGTTTTCTAGTTCTTTCCGAGTTTGATTCCGTTGAGCGGTGGACTCCTCTAGAAGCTGTTCCGTCTCTTTCAACTGCGCCTGAAATTGTTCCAAAACTTCCTCAGTTTGCTGAAGGTGAGATTGATATTGTTCCAGAATTTCCTCTGTTTCGTGACACTTGATTTGCCAATCTCGAGCATCCTCACGAGTAATACTCAACTTGCTCTCAAGTTGTTGCCGCTCTTGCCTTGCAACCTCTAACTCCGCCTCAAGCTGCTGTCGTTCCTGCCTTGCAACCTCTAACTCCGCCTCAAGCTGCTGTCGTTCCTGCCTTGCAACCTCTAACCCCGCCTCAAGCTGCTGTCGTTCCTGCCTTGCAACCTCTAACTCCGCCTCAAGCTGCTGTCGTTCCTGCCTTGCAACCTCTAACTCTTCCTGAAACTGCTGGCAATTACTTTCTGTCTGATTAAGTTTAGATTTTACTAACTCAAGCTCTCCAGTAACAAGACCAAAAATATCATCAATAGAATCGAGGTAAACAGATTCAGATAGCTTATCAATGTCTAGATCGATTTCACTGACATCAGAGCAAACTGCAATTAAATAAACCGGATCTGATAACAGCTTGGTGTGTCTCGCTTCAACATCATGTTGAGTATAGACGCTGATACGATCGGAGTTTTTTTCTCGAAACGGCAAAATAAAAGATCCCGCTGCAATTCGCTGGCCGAAAAACCGAACGTTTTTAAAATATCGGTTGAGAAGACTAACAAACTGATAGTCGTATAGTTCCTTAACATGAAAAGAATTTTTATAGTTCGGTTTATCAGAATAAATTAACTTGTTTGGACAAGAGACGATAAAAATACCATCTGAAATCAAAACGCGCTTGATTTCGCTGAGCATTTCTTCATGCTTGTCGTGGTGCTCGAGTGTTTCAAATGAGGAAACGAGATCGATAGATTGACTTGCTAAAGGAATAGCATCACACGAACCAACGATAAATTCTAAGTTATCGATATCACGATATTTATCAGAAGCAAACTCAATAGAATCAATGTCAATATCAACGCCAACAACACTAGCGGCTGTTTCCGCAATTATTGCCGAACCATACCCCTCTCCAGATGCAATGTCTAATACACGTTTCCCTTGAGCTAATTGACGAGCTAGAGCATAGCGGTGTAAGTGTTCGTAGCGGATGATTCCATGGACGCCCGGAACGTAGCGTTCTCCTGTAAACTGCATTTCAGAATTGCTAGTCATAAAACACTTCTACTTTAATGCTAAGCTGTACGATCGATATTGAGTAACACTGCTCAGACTATTTAAATACGTTACATGAAGTCTGTTAGCAATTCTCGCCACTCCACTGAGTTACCGAGAACAGCAGCATCGAACTGACAACCATACTCTAAACTATACTGCCTAAACCACCCGATCCAATCGAGAATCGTTTCTGTCCGAGAACGCGACGTATACCGCAACGATCGCTCTAAGCAGTTTGCCATATCTGCTAGTTTGCCAGTATAGTACAACCGCCACGCACTCCAAACTAAATTATTGTAACGAGCCTGACGTTCGAGCCGTCGAATTTCCTCCGATAAATTCGATCGTGCAAACAGGCGATCGAGTATTTCTTCGCACTCCAACACTTGCACCTGTGTATTCCGCGACGCATTGCGATCGTGCTGGCGATACCCCACCGTCGTCTGGGGAACCCACACCGCCTCACACCCCATCAACGCCAACCGCAGCACCAAATCCACATCCGGAGCTTGATGAAATCGGCAATTGAACCCCCCCGCAAACTCCAACCAATCGCGACGAAACAGCATCGCCCCCAAAAACACGGGTTTCCACAACACCCAAGACGCGACATCTAACTCAGGAATACCGTGCCACGGCTCGACGCAAGAAACCATATTTCCCGTTCGATCGACGATCTGCCAACCACTATGCACGATACCCACCGAAGGCTGTTTCTCCAAAACCGCTACCTGCACGGCTAACTTCTCCAGTACAAAAAAATCGTCTTGATCGAGAAACGCCACCCACTCGCCTCTCGCCTCCCGTATTCCGCGATTGCGAGCCGCCGCTACTCCTTGATTTTCTTGATAGAAATAGCGGACTCGATCGCCGTATCCTGTCACAATTTCTCGAGTGCCATCAGTGGAACCATCATCTACTACAACGAGTTCCCAGTGGCGATAAGTTTGATGTAGAACGCTGGCGAACGCTAGCTGAATATAAGCCTCTCCGTTATAAGTTGGAACGATGACACTGACTCGTAAATCAACCATTTTTACTAATCTGGAAAGCCGTTAGCTCCAACGCAGGCAACGCTGGCAACTCAACGCGATCGATCGAGTGAAACTGGCGCACCTAATATTCACTCTCTACAAGATAATACATCGAAATTATAGGCTGCTTGAAAGAACCAATATAACGAGTCACTTCTAAACCCAGATAGTCTGAAATTCGCCGATTGAGAACCTCGAAAAATTGATTCGAGTTTAAATTCCAATAGCTGAACCCCTTGAAGTCTCGTTCTCACTTCTCGATAGTAGAGTCTGTTTCTCAACGCTTCGGCTCCGCTCAGCGTTGAGTCCGAGCGGAGTCGAGGACTCAATAATTTTGAATTAATCGAGATTTTCAGAAGATATTGTGGTAGAAATCGACGAACTGTGCCAGTTGTTAAATTGGGCGACGATCGCTTGAATCGACGCGATCGATGTACTTATTTTTCGATAGTTCGGGGGGTTTTAACTTTGATTCAACGTCTGTACGGGTTTGAAAAACCTGTAGGCGATTATACGACGAAGGTAAGACAGACATCGCGATCGCAGTATCGATAGCTTTATAAGGCGATCGTACTTGCCTTTTAGATTTGTAGGACTGACGCAGTTCGACCGAAACCACACTAAATGGATAGGTTGGTGAGCATTGCTAACCCTACAAATTGCGTAAATGCGTAACTCTTGACTTGATTTAATGTATGACTACCCCAACGAATTTATGACAGTTCTTAGCTGCCTTGACTGACAATTCCCGACCATTGAACCTTCTTTTCTCCCGTTCGGCGATAGGAGAAAAAGCGATCGCTTTGCTGATAAGTACAGTCAGAAGATACGGCGATCTGTTCGGGAGAAATATTGAGGCGCTCGAGTTGCAGGCGAATCGCTTGCCGCACGTCGAGGCGCACTTTTCCCGGTTCGGAATCCGGTAAAACTGGAGAATCGGGAAGTGTCGAAACCTGCTGGAGAATCTCGTCATCTGAGGTATCGTCGCGAACGGCGACGATCGAGCGTCCCACTCGTACCGCCACGTCAGACGAAACTTGATACAGATCCCCGGAAATCGCCGGCCCCAAGGCGACCCGCAAATCTTCGTGAAGACTTCCCCCCTCGCGAAAGGCCGCGATCGCTTCGGGAACGATTTTCGCCGCCGTTCCTCGCCATCCCGCATGAATCGCCGAGACGCACCCTCGCCGCACGTCCGCGATGAGAACCGGCGTACAGTCAGCACTGCAAACCCACACAGATTCTTTCGTATTCCCGTCAGGATGAGTGAGAATACCGTCGGCGGGTTGTAAATTTGCCACCGTCTCTGAAGCGAGGGGTTCGAGATGGCAAGTACGAGCGATCGCGCGACCGTGAACTTGCTGGGTTCGGTACGCCGTCGCCTCAGCATCGAGAACGCGCACTAACTCCCGAGGCGTGTCGGGTCGAAACTGCCGTGTAAAAAAGCCGTGGGAAAACGGGTCGAGCAAACTGCAAGTTAAGTAAGGTTTTCCTTGCCACGTCTGCCATTGCCAAGTGGTCATTTTCAAAAAAGTAATAAAAAACAACGGATGCGAAAGGTTTCGTGGAGGGGCGAAGTCGAAGTGAAACCGTTGAGTTGTTGTTGAATTATCTTGACTTCATGTTACCGTAGTCCGGGTTTGGGTCGCCGACCCAGTGTGGAGAAATCGCGAGCGGAGATATTGAAACGTGAAGGCGATCGCGCCATCGATAGAGCGAATTGAAGCGGCGTTAGCGGTGTTGCAGGAAACCCACGAATTCACACCGTCCAGGTTGGCGATCGAAGTGTTAGATGAAGTTTCTTCGACCAATCGCCTACTGTGGGAACGGGTTGACGGGGGATCGCCCTCGGGAACTGTTTTAATCGCTGCCCGTCAAACAGCAGGTCGGGGGCAGTGGTCTCGTCAGTGGGACTCCTCAGTGGGGGGACTGTACCTGTCGGCCTATTGGACGGTCGAGGTTCCGACGCGCTACAGCGGCCAGCTTACCCTGGCCAGTGCGTGGGGAATCGCGACAATACTGCGATCGCGCTCGATCCCGGTATGGCTGAAATGGCCGAACGATGTGCTGTTGAACGGACGCAAACTCGGGGGAATTCTCACAGAAACGCGTCTAAAAGGCGATCGCATCGCTCAAGCCGTCGTCGGCGTCGGGATTAACCGGTGTAACCCAGTTCCCAAACTGGGGATTAACTTACAACAGTTTTGGCACGAAAACCCGGACGTGGCGTCGTTTTCGCTAGAGTTCTTAGCAGCTTTAGTGATGTTGGGAATCGATCGCGGACTGTCCCAACTCCGAACCCAGGGCATCGACAGAATTCTACCGGAGTACCAGCAGCTTCTGTCCCATCTCAACCGCGCGATCGATATCGACGGACTCACCGGAACCATCATCGGCGTTGCCCCCAACGGTTATCTCCGCGTTCGTACCCGCCTCGGAACCCACCTCCAGCTTCCACCAGGCCGCGTCCGGATTCCTTACGAGGAGATGAGGAGATGAGAGAACAGTCACCAGTCACCAGTCACCAGTCACCAGTGAAGACAGGGAACAGGGAACGGGGAACAGGCAACAGGCAACAACAGGCAACAGGCAACAGGCAACAGGCAACAGTGAAGACAGCAAACAGATAACTGTTTCTCCCCCTCTCCCCCTCTCCCCCTCCCGATCCACATCGGAAACAGTTTGCTTTACACTTTGGATTAGTCTTTTGCAATAATTAACCAATGTAAAGAGATACGTTACTATATAACTATACTTTCAGATTTAAGCCCAAAGCCCGATCGCCCAGATCGCCAAGCCACATCGCCGACCTTTCGGATCGCACTCAACGGGAAGATATGCACAAACGTTCGACACCTTCAAACCCACGCCGTTTCCCTTTCCTGCGGAGCGTAAGCTGGATTAGCAGCCTCAGCCTTCTCAGCAGTAGCGCAGCGTTGGCTAAAGCTCCCTCCAAAACTGACGTTTATATGGGAGAACCCGCTCCCTCCGCTACCACGGACTACAAAGGCGTTGCACCCGATGCGGTATTTGAAGCGCCGCCAGCGTCGGCAAACCCCGCACCCGTTTATGAAGAGCCGATCGCCCCACCCGAACCGATCGCGCCACCTCAGCTCGAGCGTCCGACACTCCCCCCCCAACACAGCTACATCGACACGACCGATTACAGCGTGGGGGCGACAACACCCGACGAAGCACCTGTGGTCGTGTTCGAGGAGCGATCGACTGGATGCGAAGCGGCGGTATCGCGCGGACAAGCTGTCCCTGGCAGCTTTTGTCCTCCGGCCTCCCCATCTCAACAACAGTTACCGGAATCTCAATGGGATTCAGCACCCGTGGCGTATCAAGACGTGATGCCGACGCCCATTTCCCAAGCACAACCGTCAGGATTCGCTCCCATCGCCGCCAACGTGCCGGGGGTCGATCCCTCGAGTTTACCGTCGGCAGATTTCAACTATGCCCAGATGGAAGCGCAGATTTTACGAGACATGGCTGTGCGTCCCTTCGGACAGATGGGGAACGGCGACACTCACTTGATTTTCCCCCTGTCGATTCCGGCACCGATCAGCTCGTTTTTCGGTTGGCGACACCATCCCATCGCGGGAACCCGTCGTTTCCACACGGGGACGGATATCGCTGCACCCTTGGGAACGCCCGTGTTGGCAGCGTTTACGGGACGAGTCGCCGTCGCCGACGCGCTCGGTGGATACGGGTTGACGGTGATTCTCGAACACAACGACGGCACGGCAGAAACCCTCTACGCCCATATGTCCGAGTTGTTGGTGCGACCGGGCGATCGCGTCGAACAAGGACAAGTCATCGGCCGCGTGGGCAGTACGGGATATTCGACCGGGCCGCATTTGCACTTTGAGGTGAAGCAGTTAACCGAGCGAGGTTGGGTGTTTCTCGATCCCGGCCGTCAGTTAGAGGTGGCTTTGGCACAGTCGATCGAGCGTTTCCAAATCTCTCGTACCGATACGGAGAGCAACGAAGAAGCCGCGCCCTTATAGTTCATTCGGTGTCAGCGGACAGTGTTCGAGCAACTGTTCGTTTGGCGATCGCTCGTTTAGAGGCGGATTCGATCCGCCTCTTTTGCTATTGGGAGAACACGGAAGTCGATGTCGTTCCCTGGCGATCGCCCCGCTGAATCGAGGGTTGTAAGGGGTCGATCGAGGTAAAACGGCTAAGTCAAGCGTGAATTTACGATTCATTAAATAGCTTTCAAAATATTCAAAAATATGTATTATCTTGAGGGAAACTATACAATAAAGGAAATCCCCAGGAGAGTTGCACTCAAGTTCGTGCGATGGCGCACGAAGCGACCTCAGCGATAACGACACCTGAAATTCGCGTCAAACGTAATTGGGTTGAGTCGCGAACTTTTCAGACGTTTGTAAACGGGCGCGATGACACGAAAAATCGTCAAGCTCTTGTTAGTCGAAGACAACGCCGCTGACGCTCAGCTCATGCGAAAACTACTTGCTGCCGATGGCGGAAGCGAGCGAGGGTCGAGGGAACGGGTGCAGTACGAGTTGTCGTGGGTCGAAACCTTGCAAGACGCTAGAGGGGCGATCGCGCAGCAATCCTTCGATGCAATTTTGCTCGATCTCAGTTTGCCCGATAGCGTCGGTCTCGAGACCATCGCAACCATTGCTGCCGACGCCCCCGATATTCCCATCGTCGTCCTGACGGGTTTAGATAACGAAGAAGTTGCCGCCGAATCCCTTCGTAACGGCGCTCAAGACTACCTCGTCAAAAGTGAAATTCGCGGTCCTTGGCTGCGGCGAGCGATTCAGTACGCCATCGAACGACAGCAGATCTTCGATCGCCTGCGCCAACTCAACCGAGAGCTGCAACGCTCGAACCGAGACCTCGAAGAATTCGCCTGCGTTGCGTCCCACGACCTCCAGCAACCGTTAACGAGCATTACTGCCAACGTACAGTTGTTCGAGTTGCAGTACGGCGATCGCCTCGATCCCCAAGCTCGGCACTATCTCGAACGTATTGTCGGGGCAGTCAAACGGATGCAGCAACTGATCCGAGACCTACTGGCATATTCGCAACTCGATACCGACTCCGGTACGTTCGAGCCAACCGACTGCAATCGAGTCCTCCAAATCGTTCTCGACAACCTCAAAGAAACGATCGACCGGTGCGGCGCGATCGTCGAGTTTGAAGCGTTACCGACTGTGAAGGCCAACGAACTCCAACTGATCCGCTTGTTTCAAAACCTTCTCGAAAACGCCCTTCACTACCGACGACCGACCGTAACGCCTCACGTTTACATTAGTGTTAAAGCTATTAATGGAGAGTGGTGCTTTAGTATCTCCGACAACGGCATCGGTATCGAGTCCGAAGACTTCGCCCGAATTTTTAAAATCTTTCAACGCCTACACAGTCACGAACAGTATCCCGGTACGGGCATCGGACTGGCCATCTGCCAGCGGATTGTCGAAGGTCACGACGGACGAATTTGGGTCGAATCGGAACTCGGCCAGGGAACGACATTTTTTTGGACGCTTCCGAAAGATTCCTCGACCGCAACACGTCCATGATGAACCAACAACTCTTACAGGTGTTACTCGTTGAAGACAGTCCTGCCGATGTTAAATTCATCGGTAAGCTACTCGAACGCGGGTCGATCTGTCCCTGTCAGCTCGTCGTCGTCGAAACCTTGGGCGAGGCGATCGAGACCGTCGCGCGGCGATCGTTCGATGCTATTTTACTCGACCTCAACTTACCTGACAGTTACGGACTCGAGACCTTGCGGCAAGCTAACGATATTGCAGGGGAAATCCCCATTGTCGTGTTAACGGGACTCGACGACGAAACGACCGCGATCGCCGCCTTGAGAGAAGGCGCTCAAGACTATTTGGTGAAGGGGAATTTCCAGGCGGAATGGCTGTTACGAGCGGTGCGCTATGCCATCGAACGCAAGCAGACCCTGATTCGTTTACAAACGACCGAGGCGGCCTTAAAGCAACAACTGGCACGCGAACAACTTCTCGGCAGCATTGCCGAACGCATTCACCGATCGCTCGATCTCTGTGAGATTTTACAAACGACGGTCGATGAAGTACGGATGGTTCTGCACTGCGATCGCGTGTTGGTTCAACACTGTACGCCTGATGGCGGCACGACCGTACTCGTCGAATCTCGTTCGAGCAATTGTACTTCGACCTTGGGATGGCGTATCGGGAACCCTCCTATTTTCGCCCTGCGCGATCCCGAAGGATCGATCGTCGATTTAACAGTGTTCGATGTCTGGCCCGAACAGTTATGTCAGACTTTCGCGGTGAAAGCGAAGCTCGTTATACCTGTTTGGATTAACGATCGCCGCCTCGAAGATACCCCATCTCAAACAGTACTGTGGGGATTTCTCGTCGCACATCACTGTCGCGAGTCGCGGCAGTGGCACCCGACAGAGATCGACCTTCTCGAACAGATTGCCAAGCAACTGGCGATCGGTATCCAGCAAATTCAGCTCTATCAGACTTTAGAATCGACCAATCGCGAACTGCAACTGCTGGCATCTTTAGATGGTTTAACGCAGGTGGCCAACCGCCGCCATTTCGACACAATTCTCGAGCGAGAATGGCGACGGTGTGCTAGAGGAAAGTTGCCTCTTTCGCTGATTTTATGCGATGTGGATTTTTTTAAGCGGTTTAACGATTGTTACGGTCATTTAGCTGGGGACGAGTGCCTGCAAAAAGTGGCCGAGACGATTAGCTGTGTCGTCAACCGTGCCAGCGATGTCGTCGCTCGCTACGGTGGGGAAGAGTTTGCCGTTATTTTGCCCGAAACTGACGCTCGAGCGGCGTTATATTTAGCTAAAGCCATTTGCGATCGAATTGTCAGTTTGCAAATTCCTCACGTCCGCTCGTCAGTATGTCCGGTCGTGACTTTGAGTGCGGGAGTGGGGACTCAAATTCCCCAGCCACGAGTGCAACCGGCCTCTTTGATCGCCACCGCCGATGTTGCTTTGTACGAGGCGAAAGCTGGAGGTCGCAACTGCGCGCGATCGAGTCAGACGTTAAAACACAAGATGCGTTGAAGATAAACGTCTAATATGGAATCTGTTTCCGTATAAAATTCGCCTGAGAGGGTGACAAGGTAGACGGAAGCCAGACGGGACAATTGTTTGAGAGAATAGAGGAGTCCCAAAAAAGAGGGTGGCGTTTGCGGCCACCCCAACAAAAAAATGCTACCGACATTCTACCAAGATTTTCTGCGCATCCATCTCAATGAGAAGCAAATTGGGATCTTAAAGTGGCTGGTCTGGATACTGCAAATGCATCGGCAAGTCAAATTATCGACGTTAGCGCAGTTCTTTCCTCAACCGATAAAATACGACAGTCGCGTCACCAGCTTGCAACGATTTCTGAAGTTGCCTCAGTTGAGTGCCAAGTTGTTATGGTTTCCCCTTATCAAGAGGTGGCTGAAAGCTGAATATCGCGGCAACCACCTCAATCGGGAACAGCGACGAGCGCGTCCTCAACTCACCTTAAAGTCTCGAAAATATTTGGTGGTCGTCCTTGACCGAACTCAATGGAGAGGCCGGAATTTGTTCATGGTGTCTCTAATTTGGGGGACTCATGCTTTACCGGTCTATTGGGAGTTATTACCCCAATTAGGCAGCAGTTCCTTGAGGCAACAGCAAAAAATATTAGCGCCGGTATTGAAGCTATTAAAACCTTATCCAGTGGTGGTAGTAGGCGACCGAGAATTCAGAGTGCTAAACTGGCAGACTGGCTCAGGAAGCGAGGTGCGGACGCTGTATTGCGACAGAAGAAAAGTACCTATGTGGCGGATGCCAAGACTCGATGCCAAGCCTTAAAACACCGAGGCTTTCAACCGGGACAGTATCACTTCTTTGAAAACGTTAATGTCAACAAAGAAGAACCAGTTCGCGCTCTTAATCTCGGCGTTTATTGGAAACGTCGTTACAATGTAGTCTTTGAAGCCTTTGCGAAGGATGTGGGTGCTTCTCCATCACCGCTTGGGGGGTAATTCTTCCAAAATGCGGAAGCGCACGTGGTTGATAGCCAAATCGCCCAAGGACACTTCTTCTTTAGGGATGCGTTTGCCGTCGCGAACTAAACTCTCGAACTTCACCCCTTTAACGAGTTCGATGTGATACCAAGCTAACCCCATGAAAAACCGCAGGGGATGAGGACCGCGATCGTGCATATCGTCTGGGTTCGATTCCATGGGAATCCAACCGTAGCCTGGAATGAGAAACTCCAGCCAAACGTGGTTGAAGTCCGGTTGTAGCGCAACTTCTCGAGATTCGGCACGATCGGGGCATTTGTAACGTCCGACGGTTCGGCAAGCGATACCGTTGAGTCGCAGCAGTGCCAGTAAAATCCCGACGTACTCGCCGCAAGATCCCATTCCTCGTTTGAGGACGATGTCGGGGGTGTCGATGTGGGGTTTGATGCCGTATTCGAGGCGATCGTAGACGTAATCGCGGATGTTGAGAACTTGGCGTAACAGGTTGGTTTCAGTGCCGATCGCGTTGCGGGCTGCCCGTTGTACGGTTTCAGTATCCATCGCCAAGTTATCGTTATCCACCAGATACCGCTGTTGGTATTCCGGCGGCATTTCTGGTAAATCGTCTACGTCGCGGGGTTTGAAGTGATATTTAATGCCCCGCACTTCTAAGATGGCTCTCCATCCAAAAATTCGGGCTTCGTGGGGTTTGAGGCGATCGAACTGAAAGACGGCAATCGGCTGTTCGTCGATAACGCGGGTTTCAAAAGGCAGTCCCACGGGTTCGAGATGTCGGACGCTTTGACGGGGCGTCTCGACGGGAAGGGCAATGTGCCATTCTAAGGCTTCTAACTCTACCGGATCGAGGGGGGAAAGTTCCTCGACGTAGGACATTTCGATGAGATAGCCGTTCGAGAGGGTGTAGTGTTTGTCAGGGTTGTGGTAGACGTGTAGGGGATGGACGAAGGTGCGATCGCGAAACGTGAGTTGATAGGGGTTGGCGGAGTTGGGATCGTCGCGAATGTAGGGTTCTTCCATCGCATAAGCGACGTAGAGGACGCTCTCCTCGAGTTCGGGATGGTTGTAAAACGTTAACGCAGTCGGCGACGGAAACGGCGTTAGCAAGCTGAATAGAATCGATCCCGTGCCGCGATCCATACAGTACACGGTTTGTTCGATGGTATCGGAGACCCAGAGTTCTTCGCCGCGCACGCAGAGGTTTTCGACCCCGACGCCGGGAGCGTAAAACCGCGTGATTTCCCGTTTCGTCTCGCGACTGAAAACGTAAATGTAGGATTCTTTTTGACAGGTGACGTAAACGGCCGGCCCGTATACAGCGATACCTTGAACGGCATAGGGTAGGGTAACGAACCGCTGGGGTGTGAAGTCGTCGAGGGTACAGTAATAAACGGTGTCGCCTCGGCTGAACCAAAGCGTTTCTTCCCACAGGCAAAGTCCGGCTGCTCCCACGAAATCCCCGGCGTTGTGAGGGTTGAGAACGCGGGTATCGTCGGTTTTTGGATCGAGGCTGACGAGATAGCCGCGCACGGAATCGACCGCGACGAGGGTGTTGTCGGTAGCCGTTAAGCCGTGGAGGGCGTAAACGCCGTGAGGTCGAAGGGTCTTTAGCCAGGGATTGGTCGTCATGGGCGCGATCGCTAGTCGTGGATTCCGATCGACCGAAACTGGTCGCTTGAGTCGAACGTTAAAGATTACCCTAGCACTGTCGGCGAACTTCGATCGTAACTAGGGTTTGCTGAAAAAGTTATCAAAAGCTGGGGGTGGAAAATGAACAAGAAGCCGTCTTACTCAAGGTATAAATCTGAATTGACTTAACTCGTCCACTTTATAAGTTACAATAATATTTCTACGACAAAATTATGAAAGTTTGGGAAAAATTGAACACAAAAAAAGACAGTAAAACTGCCTCAGCAGCTTCACCAGGTTCATACACTAAAAAGGTCAGAGCGATGGAGGTTTCCGAAGTATTAGGCAGTTTAGCCATAACACGACTTAAGCTGAATCTTCTTTTGGCTTGTCCAAATTTCCCCTCGATTGCATTACGAATGCGCTCATCTTCCTGGGTCTTGTTTTTTGGCTTCTCGGCTTGAGGTTTTTAGGAGGTCTTCCTAAAGGCGGTCCGCTGAGAC
>NZ_KB235958.1:3252564-3253835 GCF_000332355.1 Baaleninema simplex PCC 7105 | reverse complement strand
CGTTCGGGTCAGCGTCTCCTTGAATCTCACGTCCAATCCTATTTAGGTCGTTCAGACCTGACCCCTCAAGGTTTTCCTCATCATAGTGTTTTTTCCCTCGGATTATCCGGTTATGCTTGGAGTCAATCCCTGCTGCTCTGGAGAGATTGGATGTTGGCGCTCATGGCGTTGAAGCCTCACAAATCTCTCCATTTTCAACGAGGGCTAGAGGCTCTATCCCTTGTGAGGCAGGGGGTCTAGCTATGTTGTCACCCTCTCAGAAAATTCGCTCGATCGCAAAATCTCATTGTTGGCGTAAATACAAACGAAAAAAATACAAAACAGCATTTATTTTAATAAATGAACTAATGTTCGTATGTGATTTTTTTGCTCGAACGTGCCGTTTTTGGGGCGATTTCTTTAACGAGTAATCTCTTGAATTGTCGTTGCGTTATTGTCGATCTGTGATAAAATCAAGAGAGGAATTATAGAAATATAATTCTTATAAATATAATTGAAAAAAGCGAGAGTGGGGTGCAAAAGCTCCCTAAATAAACGGTAATGACATCTAACGAAAAAACGATCGCCAATCTCAACGAACCGGGTACAGCTAGCTCGAGCGATCGCCACTGGATCGATACCTTAAAATTTGACGATCGCGGCTTAATTCCTGCCATCGCCCAAGACGATCGCGACGGAACCGTGTTAATGATGGCGTGGACGAACCGAAACGCCTTAGAGCGAACGATCGAAACCGGTGAAATGCACTACTGGAGCCGCTCTCGACAAGAACTCTGGCACAAAGGCGCGACCTCGGGACACATTCAAAAAGTGAAATCGCTCTATTACGACTGCGATGCGGATGTGATTCTGGTCAAAATCGAACAGATCGGCGACGTGGCTTGTCATACCGGGGCGCGAAGCTGCTTTTTCAACCGAGTCCTTTAAGATCGATCGCGCCCCGTGTCAGAGGCTGCTCGATTCGTGGAAACGGTTAACTGGGCTGAGTTCGTACAGTTCGCCCCCAGACGATCCCGGCGGACAGCGCACGGGTTTGGCAAAGTTCGCGGGGATTGTGGGAAACTTCGGAGGTTCGGAGGCGGGATCGTCAGATACACAGATGGCGTCGCGAGCGTTCCCGTCAAACCCGACAACGGCGGCGATCGCACTGTGCAAATCGTCAGCTTTAGCCTGAACCGCGAGAATCCTACGTTTCTAATCTCCGATTGAAGCGTAGATGAATCGCGGCGGTAAGGTTGCGGGCAAGCCGTTCGATCTGTTATGCTGCTCTT
>NZ_KB235958.1:3239272-3252464 GCF_000332355.1 Baaleninema simplex PCC 7105 | reverse complement strand
AGGCAGAGGGAGAAGGGAAGGTCTATCTAGAAGTCGATCGACTCTTCCCCAGCACTCACCTTTGCTCTGAAACGCTGTTGCCGCTCCCCAAGATGGGACTCGACGTGCGATCGTTTGAATGTCCGCAATGTGGGCAGATTCACGACCGCGACATCAATGCGGCAATCAATCTTAAAAATGAAGGCTTGCGGATATGGGCCTCGGGAACCGGGGCTTCTGCCAGTGGAAGGAATGTAAGTCCAAAGGGAGGTCGAATTCGTTCGACGCTTTCCGAGGCAATTCCCAGTGAAGCTGGAAGCCACTCATCAATCGCCTCGCGATGATGAGTGGTAGTTCACGGTGTGCCACGATCCGAACGCGACGGGAATCGAGGCGCTCGATCGCGTAACGATAGTCTTGCGTTTCGTCGGGAACGGTTACGCCCACACGATCGAAGTTCTCGACAAAGTCTCCCGTCGTCGTGTAGTTGGCACTCTCAAACAACACCGCCAATCGCAAATATTTGACGGGTTCTTCGTGCCATCGCGCCGTCACGCTCGCCTCTTGACGACAAGCAACGAGACTCAGTGTTAAAACGTACAGCAACGTTCGGGGCAATCGCACGTCTGTGAACGGAGAAGAAGGAAACGTTCCAGCGATCGCTTATCGACGATCGACTTCCTGCGAGATCCAGTTTAAGGCATCCTCCGCCGTCAAGACTTTACCCTCAGCGTGGGCGATCGCAATTTCAGTGAGCCAATACCCGATTTGTGGACCTTTCTCCAAAGCCGTTTTGTCGATTAAGTCTTTCCCACTGAGCAAAGGTTGGGGATGGGCGATCGCATCGTTCGGCCTCAGATAGCGCTCGATATACGGGGCGATCGTACTGAAATCGATACCCGACGCCACCGCCAACGCCGCATACGCTGGAAATTCGTCACCGAGGGCTTTAAACCAAAAATACTGTTCTCGCACGGGCATCTCCCGCAAGGTGCGATCGCAGTTCGCAGCGTTCCAAGCTTGCAGTACCGTCACGGTCGCTCGGACTTCCGCTCGCGAATACTTCAAATTTAACAGCTCTCGCTCGGCAGCTTTCTCTTCCAGCGGCACCAAACTGGCTAACTTCGCCACCGACAACCGAGTGGTTTTTAACGTCGGACGAATCGGTTGCGACAATTCTTCAGACAAGGGAGTCCAGCGTTCGGCGAATTCTTGCATCGCACGATCGAGCGATCGCAACCGTCGAACTCCAGCGTCGGTGGCGTGGGGAAACCAGACCGACAGTAACTTATCTTCCCATGCGGCTTCCAACCACGGCGTCCCGCGATCGAAACTGAATAAATAACTCAATTCCGAACACACCCGTTCGGCGGCGACGCGAGACAACAGCGGTGCTAGTTCCCGAATCGTTTGGCGAGTTTGGGACTCTAACTCGAATTCTAATTGCGCCGCCTGTCGGTATCCTCGCAACAATCGCAGCGGATCGTCTTCTAAATTGCGTCGCGACACCATGCGAAGTTGCTGGTTTTGCAAGTCCTCGTACCCGCCAAGCGGATCGACAAGCTGTCCGGTATGGGGATTGTAGGCGATGGCGTTTACGGTAAAGTCGCGGCGATGTAAATCGATTTCGAGCGTGTCGCCTTCTTGTAAGGCAAAATCGACCGTCGCGCGATCGAACGGCGACTCGCGATCTCGGGGAACCTCTGGAGACTCTGCCGATCGCTCCTCGGCGCGATCGAAGACGACTCTGGCAATTTGACGTTCGGCGTCTAACACCACAAATCCAGCGTGGTAGTGTCGGGCCAGCGATCGCGCAATTTCGACGGCGTTGGCGGGAACCACGAAATCGAGATCTAAATAATCCGATTGGCGGCCGAGAAGCGCGTCGCGAACCGCACCCCCCACCAAACAGGCTTCGGGGGGCAACCAATCCAAACTAAACGGCCAGTTTTCCGGTAACAGAACCGCAGGAATGCGATCGCGTCGCTCAACGGAATTCATTCGAGTATTTGCAACAAAACGCAATTCCCCCGAACGGGGCAAATTGAAAAGCATTCGCTAGACTAACAAAAAAGCGCAAAGACCTTTATACCATGTGTATTTGTGTTAACTGTCATTATGTCGATCGCTGCGTGACGTATCACGCCGTCGAACACCAACACCAACAACCCCATCTGACGGACGCTCCCACGTTCGAGCCAGTCGAACCGACGATTAACGTCAACATTCGCTCTGACGAGACCGAAATTCAAATGGAATGGGACGTGGTCGGCTGTGAAAGTTACCGAGAAGAGATGGGAAAATGGGCGAAATTACGTCCTGGGGAACTCGTTCCGACTTAAACTCAGGGTAAACTCTCCCCATAACCGCCTCGATCGCGTCGCGTTCGCGTCTCCTGCGCCTACGGTGCGATCGTCGATGTTGGAATCGCCCTCGGCGTTGGCGGGTTCGGTGCTACTTCTAGTGTGCCAGGTCTAGTCGCGATCGCCATCGGTGTGGCGCTTCTCTTTGGGCTGTTGTCGGTCGAGTTCGGTCGTCGATTTTGGGATATCCTCTTACGGGGGCTGTAAGGCGATCGTGCGTTAATCGACCCCAACCGTTTCTAACGTCTAAACCGCAAACTCTTGACAATGAACGACCTATACCGTCTCGCTAGCACCGTCTCGGCGATCGCCGGAATTCTCGCCGTTCCCATCGCCTCAGTTCGCGCGCAAATTCCGTATCCTCCCGAGGTTATCGACGAGTTCGTCGCCGCCTGTGTCAGTCAAGATATCGATTACGCCGCCGAAGTCTGTCAGTGTACCATCGGGGACATCCAGCAACAATACAGCTTTGCTGAATTCGAGCGCATCAGCAGCAACGCCGAACAGGGAAACGGCGTTCCCGTGGCCATGTCCGATCTGTTTCTCAACTGCTACGCCAGTGTGTCTCAACGCTATACGGGTTCGGCCTACCCCCCACACGTCGTTGAGAACTTTCTCGCCAGTTGTGCGGCTGACGGAACGGCCGAGATGCGATCGGCGTGTCAATGTACCATCGACGAAATTCAACAGCAGTATACCTTTGCTGAATTCGTCGCCTTCGATCGCTCCGTGGCCGCCGGAAACGAACCGCCTCCGGCCATGATGGGGATTATTGAAGCCTGTTTGGGACAACTGTAACCCGTTTCGCATCTCGGCCGGTTTTCTCGCGGTTGAGGCGGAAGGGGTGGAAACGATCGTGTACAGTAATAGCGTCTGCTTTGCACGACCTCACTAAAACGAAAAGCCAATGCAACACTTTCAACGTCGGGCGATCGCGATCGGACTGGGGTTCGTTACGACCGTCCTCGCCGCCTGCGAAGATACGACGACTGACTCGGGGTATCCTCAATCGACTATCGACGGCTTTATCGAGAGTTGTATGGGCGATGCGGGCGAGTTAGAATACGCCCAAGAATTGTGTGAATGCGCGATCGCTCGGATTCAGGAAGAGTATCCGTTCGAGGAATATCGGGAAATTAGCGATCGCGTCAACGCCGGAGAAGCGCTTCCCGAGGAAATGCTCGATATCACGGCGTCCTGTTACTCTCAAATTTCTCAAGAAAAAACGGGTTCGGCGTACCCCCAGCAGGCGATCGACAATTTTCTCGAAAGCTGTACCGCTGGTGACGCGTCCCGCCAACCCGTCTGTCAGTGCGCCATCGATCGCATTCAAGAAGAATTTTCCTTTGAAGAGTTTATTCGACTCGATCGCGCCGTGGGAGAAGGCGGCCAACCGCCAGCCGAAATTACCACGATTATGGAAGCCTGCGTTCGCACTCCCCAATAATCCCTCGAGATCGGTCGATTTTTTTTTGACTTTTATGTCGTTTTGTGGTAATGACCTGAAGGTTTACCGATCGCCCAACACCTCCTCCAACGCCCGATCCCACGTCCGAGCGATTTTGCGATGTCCCTCACGATTGGGATGAATCCCGTCAGCCAAATCCTCGACGGTCAGTTGGCTGTAGACATCCACGAAGGCAACGCGATCGCCACGATCGCGCCGTCGATCGACGAGTTCGGCGATCGCCCGATTGTAAGCTTCGACGCGAGCGTTTAACATCGGTTGATCGATGGGGGGAATCGAACTGACGAGAATTCGCGCCTGGGGTGAAGCCTTCAACACTTCGTCAATTAACGCCTCGAGTCGCGTCGGTGCCAGATCCACCGCGTATCCCTGCACCATATCGTTGGTACCGATGAGGAGCAACACCAAATCCGGTTGAGTTTGACTCACCCAACGAGACACACCTCGCTGGAGTTCGTCGATACGCCATCCCGAATGTCCCTGATGGTCTTTATCGGGGAGTATGTCGGGGCCGTTAGCTTGCGTTCCCACAAAATCGATCGCGTAGCCGCGATCGCGTAAATGCTGCCACAAATCGATGCGATATCCCCCCGGAACGTTGTACCCTTCCGTGATGGAGTCCCCCAAGGGCATGATTTTCAGCGGTTCGTTCGTCATCGGTTCGGTCGTCGGATAGTTCCTACATCCTCCCCAGGATATCGCCAAGAGCATGGAAATTCCGAGCCAAACCCACCGCCTTCTCATGGCTGCTACTCCTCAACCAGACTGTTGTGCGAAGGGTAAATCCGCGTTAACGGCCTCGATTTCCTGCTGTTCTATCTCGTTGACTTCCTGAAGGTAGGGAACGAGAATTTTCGAGAGCCGTTGGTTGTAAAACCGATGCAAACTGGTGTTAGGCGTGGCGGGAAACCCCCGACGTTTTTTGTGGCGTCCCCCCGCTCCAGGGTCGAACTGACTGATGCCGCGATCGATGGCCCATTCGATGGGACTGTAATAACAGACGTTGAAGTGCAAACAGTCGATGTCGCCGCGACTTCCCCAATAACGACCGTAGAGGCGATCGCCTTTCGTCAAACAAAACGACATTCCTACCGGGTGGCGATCGTCGTCATCCTCACCGTAAGCGGCGATAAACAACACGCGATGGCGATAGTTGTGGTAAAGCTGCTCGAAAAAGCGTTTCGTCAGATACTTACTGCCCCACCAGCCAAACTTATCGCAGGTGTTCTCGTAAAAACGATACATCAGCGGAAATAGAGCGTGAGGAATCTCGTCCCCAGCGAGGGCTTTCAGTTGCAACCCCGCCTTCGACATCGCCTTGCGTTCCCGTTTGATATTGCGGCGTTGGTTGGCGTTGAAAAATTTGAGATAGTCATCGAAACTGCGAAAATTGTGGTTGCTCCAAATGTAGCTGTGATGGAGCCAGGGGGTACAACCGTGACGTTGCAGGCGGTGAATCCACGTCGGATCGACATAGAGAAAGTGACAGCCACTGATGTTGTTGCGATCGCAGAAGCGATCGATTTCCGCTAACATCAACTCGATCAGAGCCTCTTCGTCTTCGTTAGGTGCCATGAGAAAGCGATAGCCCTCAGCCGGGGTAAACGGACTCATCCCCAACAGCTTCGGATAGTATTCGATTCCCAAACGATAGGCGAGATCGGCAAACTGATGGTCGAAGACGAACTCGCCGTAACTGTGACTTTTCAGGTACAGCGGGGCCGCGGCCACTAAGGAGCGATCGCGCCAAACCGTGAGGTGACAGGGCGTCCACCCCGCCTTACTCGTCGCACTTCCCGAAGACTCGAGATCGTGCAACCAGTCCCACTCGAAAAACGGCGTCGTTAGGGGTTGGGCGAGAGGTTCCCACGCGGCTTTCGGAATTTCGGCAATTTGATGAATCCAAGCGACGGAATAGTTGGCGGCGATCTGTTTCATCGTCTTCGATCGTTCGTTGGCTCTGACGGGGGTTCTTTAAGTCGGCTCTTCCGATTTTGTTATGCAAGAAATCGCTGAAACCCTTGCAGGGCAGGAGTTTTTGCTAAACTGTATAAAAATGACGCTCAAATCGCGAAATTCATTTCCAGATATAGACTACAAGCATTTACCCTACACACCAAGGTCGGAAGAGCCTTTAAGTCTTCTTCAATTAGTAAGCTCACCCCGGTCTGAAGACGCGGAGCTTTCGCACTAACCCGTTACACTATCTAGCAGAGAGCAAGATAGAGGGTTGCGCGTTTCGAGAAGGCTTACAGACTCCCCCAAGCGTTTAATCATCGTCGCACCGTTCAAATCAGCATCTCCTTTCCAACCGCAAATCCCCCCAACCCCCCTTAGAAAGGGGGGCAACGGGGGGATGCCCGAACGGTAGGACTTTCCTTTCTGGGGATGAATATGCAGGCAGTTATGGCAGGTTTGCGAGGTATACGCCGGTGGAACAGTGATTACGTCGACAGCTTCTTTGATGGCTTTGTAGTCGATAAACAGCCGCAGTTGATAAAACGCCCAAGAATTTGAACGACGGCGCTCAGTCTTACTGCGGGGTTGGCAGTTCGTTCGTTCTCGAATCCCCGTTAAGTCTTCGAGGGCGATAATCGACTGAGTTGCTTTAGCACGGCGGACGATTTGTTTGGAAATGTTGTGGTTCACCCAACTCTGATAGCGCCTCTCTCTTCCCGATAGCCGTTTCAGAAGCCGCTTAGCTCCCTTTGTGCCTTTCGCTTGGACAGAGGCTCGAACTCGAGCAAACCGCTCTCGAATTTTGTTGACGGACTCCCCACTCCAACTTTGCCCCTCGGAGGTGACGGCGATATCTCGGCGACCGAGATCGACACCGATAACATCCTTGGGTTTTTGGGGTGGCGGTACGTCGTCTTTAACTTGGATGTGGATATACAGCTTTCCGTCTCGATGTTTGGAGAGGGTCGCTGAGGTGGGGGTTTTCCCCTTGAGTTTACCAATTTGATAGTTTCCTAAGACCAACGGAATCCGTACTCGACCTTCAACCGTAGACAGGCTAACGGTTTGGTCTTTTTCCTGATAGGAAAATACCCGTGCGTCGTAGTCTGCTGAAGTGGGTTTGAACTGTTTGACCGGTCGTTTTTTGAGTTTTGCCGTTTTGCGATTGGCAGCGACGCGGGCGCAGGCTCTCACCGCCAGATTGGCTGTTAATCCAAACTGTTCTCGAATCGCTTTGTAGACTTCTCCTTGAATGCGATTCTTGTTCGTAATTTTAGGGTTGACCGTCTGGTTGGCAAAATTGCAAGCCTTAGCGAATGCCTCCAGAGTCGCATCGAGTTTGTAGCTCTGTTCTGGAGTCGGGTTGAGTTTGCAGACAATGGTTAAGACTTGCTGTTCCATGCCCTTATTATACACCTAGGTGAGATTGATTAGGACTCGGCGCTCTTATACCGCTCGGGTCGATTTTCCTCCCCGCTCTGAAGAGACGGGGCTTCCAATCTCCCGACTCTCCTCGTGAACTAGAAACTCTGTTTTGGCCGACCCTCAGTCGTATCTTTTTTCGTCTCCTCGGCGATCGACCGCAGCCACTCATTTTTATGTTGCCTATAATGGGAAAGCTCAAACCTTAGTTTTTCGCAAGTTTTCGATAACCCTGATTGAGTTTTACGTAAAATCACGCAAAATTCACGATTTCACCTCCGTAAATCTCCCGAATTGCTGACCGTATTTATACGGATGTTTTTCAAAAGAAAGAGGTGAATTCGGAAAGATCTCAGTGTGAAGCATCCGAGTCGATCTAGTTTCCGTCGTCTCTTTTTTCCCAATTTTGTTGTTGTTTTCGCAAATTTGTCGTTTACACGATGAAGATCCAAAAAAATCCCCCGTTCCCCTACTGGCTGTTTTTGTTACTGTTTACATTGATGGGGTTTGGATTGTGGCTGTGGGTTTCCCACGTCGAACGCCAACGCCAGCAAGCCGTCGCCGACTGTTTGTCGATGCAACTGCAAGCTAACCCCGATCTACAAAAAAATCCCCAAAAACTTGAAGATATTTCTTCGACCTGTACGACGAAATGCCTGCAAGGGGAACTGACAGGATGTCAGTGATACGCTCGGTGGGGGAAGGATGTGTCTATCCTTCCCAATCGGGACAAGTTTCGCCGTCCCAGCCGTAAGGGTGCATCCCACACACCAACAAGCTTTCACCGTACATCTGGCCGTGATAGTGTTGACAGCCGCGACAGGCCGGATGAAACGTTGAAGTCGGTCGAAAATAGGTAACGGAGACGAACGGATCGCTGTCCTCGTCAAAATTATCGAAGTCCCAATGCAGCTCGAAATCGCCATCGATCTCGAACCAAACGCGCAACCAATCGTCTAACGCGCGATCGATCTCCCGGCTCATATCATCGAGGGGAAAGACTTGCGCGATCGCCTCGTATAAGTCCTCAGAAATCGCCTCAGAGGTCGCGAACCAGCTATCGACTTGTTTCTCGAGCTCCTGGTTCGCTTCGTCTACCCACGCTTCAAACTCGTCACAGGCCCGATCGATCGCTTTCCAAAATTCTGTCGTCCAGTCTTCCATAACGTATCGAACTCAACTTATCAGTCTTGCTTCAGGTGTTTCAGTTCTTCCTCGAGGTCTCGGACTTGTTGGTGTAATTCGTCCATTTCAGAGCGATCGGAAAGTTCGGGTCGCGTCGGTTCGACCTCTTCTTCCTCATCTAAAATTTCAATGCGACGGGGTTCCTTGGGACTGTCCGAGATGTCCTGAGACTGATGTGTTCGCTGTCCCTGCTGCATAATATCTTCGACGAACCGACGAGCCTCTTCCGAATTCATCTCGCCCCGTTCGACCAGTTCGTCCGCTAACTTCTGGGCTTTTACCCGAAGTTCGTTGGCTTGTTCGCCTGCATAGGAGGCCAAGCCCACACCGAGATAAAACGCCTTTTGAACCAAGTCTCCAAATCCAGCCATACTCACCTCTGCGATATATCTCTCCCTCCAGCGTAACTTACAGGACTCGCTTCCGGGGAGGTGGGGAGATGATGAGGTGAAGCCGTTAACTGTGGCTTCGCTGCGTGACGAGTGGGCCAGTTTCGCCGCATATTTCGAGTGTCTTTAGGTCACGCGACAACTCTTGACTCTTCACTCTTCCTTGAAAAAGGGCGACCCGGAGTTCACGCCTATTACGAGCATCCCGTATTGCTGCTACCTTCCGGTCCTGACAAGGTTTGAGCGTCGTAATCGCATGAGTCCGGGTCTATAGTTAATATAACACGATGGCGTCCAGTTTTATCAATGTGGGAAGAAAGTTGACATCCTCACCGCCCTGGAAGGACGGTGATTCCCAAACCTCGCGATTTGGGTTCCTGCTTCCTTCTCTCTCGAGTTTTTCGCAGTTGCTCTCCGGATCGAGATCCTTCAAGTCTTCGTCCTCTCGGATGCAAGCTCCGAGAGCTGCGAAGACTGCGTCTTACACTCGCTTCACAGGCTGTAACGGTGTGTCCCACCGCCAAAATTCCAATTCAATTGGAGTTTTAGGCAAACTTACTAACTTGGGTTTCGTTAGCCAGTTTAACCATTCACATCCATTGTACTGTAAAGCCGCCCTAGAAGGCTTGCCCTGAGCTAAGTCGAAGGGGCGGGGTTTCAAACCCAAAATTTTCGATGAGGAGAGGCGATCGGGTGATGTGAAATTTCCTATCATCCCATCATCCCATCATCTCCTCTGACGGTTCGACAACCACACACCATTCATAGAGATCGTAAGTGACGCAGTTGTTGACGACGAGGGGGTCGCGTTCCACGATCGCCTTGGCTTCCTCCATCGATTCGGCCTCGAACAGTAACATTCCGCCGCCGCGACATCCCCAGTAGCCACTTTTGGCGTTGTGACCCTTTGCGATTAAATCTTTGACGTATTCGATATGCGGCCGAACGTAGCGATCGAACGTAGACTTTTCAACGATACCGGTTTCGATTTTGGCAAACCAAGGCATGGAACGACAGTTAAATCCAGATTCTGAAAAACTCAGTCTCTACTTTATCGCGTTACTTCCACCGTTAACCGTCCGACGGGAGATTACCCAACTCAAGGAATATGTCCGCGACACCTACAACAGTCAAGCAGCCTTGAAATCGCCCCCGCACGTGACGTTACAACCGCCGTTCAAACGCACAGAGTCGGAAATGTCCGAGGTGAAACGCCAGTTGGCGGAGTTTGCGGCGAGTTATCCGCCAATTCCGATGAGGCTGTCGGGATTTGCTGCGTTTCCACCGCGAGTGGTGTTTGTCGATGTCGTCCATACGCCGGAATTGATGGCGTTGCAACCCGCTCTCGCCTTGCATTTGGAACCGTTCGAGTTAAACGACGATCGCACACGAAGCCGTCCTTTTCGTCCCCACGTCACTATCGCCTTTCGGGATCTCAAACGCAGTCAGTTCAAGCGGCTGTGGGAGGAGGTGAAAGAAAGAGCGATCGAATACGAGTTTCTCGTTCCCCACCTGACGCTGTTGAAACACGACGGACGACGTTGGAACGTCGAAATAGAATTTCCCTTCGCCTCGCCAACAACACCATAAAAAATCACCCGGACGCAACGTCCAGGCGATCGAGGGTCAACCTCTTGATGGAAACCCCAAAAACCCAAGAAACTCCAGAACTTAAGCCTCTTGCTGGCGGCGAGATTTTACAGCCACCAATCCCATCAACCCGAGAGCCATTAACATCGACGGTTCGGGAACGTCGGCTACGTCGCCGGGTTCGTCGGGAATTGCAGCAAAGGTTCCCGTCATTCCCACGCCATCGTTGAAGCATTCGAGGAACGCATGGGCGATCCATTCGGTGGCTTCTTGTCCGAGGAGAGAGCGATCGAAGCTGAAGGCGATCGTGTTCGATCCTTGACCTCCAATATTTCCAGCCCAGTCGAGTTCCAAACCGCTGGTGTCGGAAATCAAGTTGATGTCGCCCAAGCGTCGATCGTAGCTGTTGATGACGTTCTTCGCGTTGCTGTCTCCGAAATAGTTTTTATCGAGGCTGGCATCACCATAGTTCGGGTTGCGAACAGCTTTTTCCCAGTCCGTCAAACTCGAATACCCGTGGTTCGCACCGGCAACTGATTTACCCGTGACTCCCATATACACGCCCGTTTCTCCAGGGGTAGAAGAATAGGAATAGACATCGCCGTCGATTCCAGAATCGTTCGTACCATCAAAGCGAATTCCCAGGACTTCTCCGGTTTGGAACGACTGATTAATAGTTTGAGTGGGATTGAGGTTAATAAACAGATCGCCCCAGTTAATGTGTCGATCTTTAACCTTGCTGTTATTTTGATAGGATCCGCCCAAGGGCATATTTCCGTTGAGGGCAAACGTCACTGTATCGCCGTCGTCGCGGTAAGCCATGCCGAAGACTTCCATGGAGTTGTCACCGGATTTGTCGGTGAAGCTGTCTGCCTGATACGTCCACAGGCTACCGGCTCTAGCGGCTGGGGAGAGGGCAGAGAGCGTGGCGACGGTTCCCACAGCGATCGCTGAAACGCGCATGATTTTTCCAAACGACATGGTAAGTTCCTCTACTCTTTCTGTCTTTAAAAAAAAATGGATAACACCCTTTAGATTTAGTATAAAGACTTTAGCTTTTTATTAAATAAAGTTTTAGCAAAAAATGACATGAGAATTTTAAAGATATCGAGCGATTTTCAAATCAAAAAAAGTTATTTTATCCGAACAAATACAGTAACTTAACATTTTGTGATGACAAGATTGCAAAAAATATGCGATTTTTAAGTAAATATACGTAATCTAAGAAAAATAAAATTTCCGTATTTGTAAGGAAACTATCTAGTTTAAAACACTGAGATCTTGGAGATGCGAGAACAGAATCGAGATCGAACTGCGGAGACGGCTACCGAGATCGGCGACAGTCTCGTCTGGATCGACGATCGCCCCTCGGAGACTCCCCCCGTGCTGTAGCATTAACATGGCGATTCCCCTACAGCCGACTGCTGCTGTATCGATAATGCGTTTGGGACTGCGAATGCTCCGCTCTCTGCTGTTTGTTTACGTTTGCCTCTGTCTGTACGCCTACTTCGGTAGCGATCGCTCCATCTTCCTTCCCCCCGAAGCCAGCTATCGCGACAGCGAAGCGATCGTCAAAGTCCCCATCGGCGACGGCCGAGACATCTCAGCAATTTACCTTCCCAATGCTGAGGCTCGCTACACGATTCTCTACAGTCACGGGAACGCTGAAGATCTCGGACAGATTTTGCCAGTTCTCATCGAACTGCAAGGGTTCGGATTTGCCGTCTTCGCTTACGACTATCTCGGCTACGGAACCAGCGACGGTAAACCCTCAGAACGGAATACTTACTTAAGTATCAACGCGGCCTATCGCTACCTCACCCAAACACTGGAGGTTCCCCCGAGTCAGATTATCCTTTACGGGCGATCGCTCGGTGGCGGACCGTCGATCGACCTCGCCTCGCGAGAAGCGATCGCCGGACTGATCGTCGAAGGCACCTTTATCACCACGTTTCGCGTCGTCACGCGGCTTCGTATCGTCCCCTTCGATAAGTTCGACAACCTGTCTAAAATTCCCAACGTCTACTGTCCGGTCTTGGTGATTCATGGAACCGACGACGAAGTGGTTCCCCTCTGGCATAGCGAACGATTGTTTGAAGCGGCCAACGAACCGAAACAGAACTATTGGGTCGAAAATTCCGGACACAATAACTTACAAGAGGTTGCTGGGGACGAATATGAAGTGGCGTTACAGTCGTTTCTGAAATTAGTTAAAAAAGCGCAGGAGTAATTTCGAGCGGCGATCGCACCTGTCCGATCGTCAAACGTCAGGCGATCGTCAACAAATGAGTAGCCTCGCTTATCTCGCGTTCAAAGAGTAGGTCGATCGCACCGTTCGGCACAACTATAATGTAAAGAAAACCATCCGAGCGATCGCTCTGAAGCCACACACAAAACATCTCAACAACCGTTCTAAAAATGTCCGACCAACAACATCCCCAAGCCAAAACCGATCGTGCCACTGTCAACGCTCTGTTAACCAGCGAACCCAACAATTACAACTTCGCCGAACTCGCCCGGTTACGCGTTCGCTATAACGGATTTCCCGGTGCTAGAGATATCCAAGCAGATTTAGATCGGATTTTGAAACAATGGAACCTCGACGAAGAGGCATTATTCGAGCAGACACGACTACTCCACGCCAGCAGTCGCGTGTTTAAAGTCGGCTCTCACAAAAAGGACGAAGAAGATTGGAGTTGATACCGGAATCCGAATCTCAACGCTGAGCGAAGTCGAGGACTCAAATACTGGTTTTCCTCGACCCGAAAAGCCCCTCTCTATCCCCCCAACCATCCCCCCAACCATCCCCCCAACCCCCCCTTCAAAGGGGGGCGAAG
>NZ_KB235958.1:3225194-3239172 GCF_000332355.1 Baaleninema simplex PCC 7105 | reverse complement strand
CTTAGTAAGGGGAGGTGCCGAAGGACGTTCGGCGAGCTCAGTCGAGGCGCGGAGGGGTCGTTCTACGAAATTGAGATGCACCCGAAGAAAATTCTCACTGATTTGCTTTTTTAAACGCTTCAAAAAAACGGCTCGATCGATAGAGTTTATATAGCTAAAAAATCTTTTTTATGATGGCTTTTCGGTAAATATTCGATCGCTCCCTTATCGCGATCGCCCTTCAATTTCGATATTCAAAAAGTCATGAAACGTCGTGTATCGATCGAGCCTTTTTATAAAATCATCTGTCTCTTTTTACTCAGCCTTCTAGTCGGATGTTCTGGGAATCCCACAAAAACTTCAATTTGTCTCGCACAAAATACGACGACAAATCAGGCGATCGCACAAAATAAACAAGTCGTCAAACGATTCAGAATTGGCAGCCACGATCGAAAATGGGGGTATATCGATGACAGTGGAACCATAACAATTCAGCCGCAATTTAAAGAAGCCTATGGATTTTCTGAAGGTCTAGCACTTGCAAAGTCTGAAGAGCTTTGGGGATTTATCGACAAAACAGGAAGTTTTGTAGTTCCACCGCAATTCGATGATGCTCTAGCTTTTTCCGAACAAAGAGCCGCTGTCAAAACTCAGAACCTATGGGGTTTTATCGATTCTACCGGTAAATCGATCGTCGAACCACAGTTTGATGCAGTTCGCTCCTTTTCCGAACAGCGATCCGCCGTTCAAACCAACAATTTATGGGGATTTATCGACTCCACCGGAAAATTTATTGTCGAACCGCAGTTTATTAATGTTTCAGATTTTTCCGAAGAAAGAGCCGCCGTTCAAACCAGCAACTACAAAACGGGTTTTATCGATCGCACTGGAAAATTAGCGATCGAAGCTCAGTATTCTGAAGTTACAAATTTTAAGTTCGGACTCGCCGGAGTCAAACTCAGAAAACCGAGTTTCTGGGGATTGAGAGAAAAAACACCGTTGTGGGGATTTATCGATCGCAACGGTAAGCCAGTTACCTCTTGGAAATTTGAGTTTGTTTCGGAATTTTCCGAATGTCTTGCAGGGGTAAAACGTGGAAAATACGGCTATCTCGATCTCGATGGGAAAATGGCAATTCCTTTCCAATTCGATCTCGTCTATCCTTTCCAAGAAGGGAGAGCTGCGGTGAGATTCGGCAATTTATGGGGCTACATCAACCCCCAAGGAGAATGGATAAAAGAACCCAATTTAATGCAAGCTCGCTCTTTTTCAGAAGGACTCGCCGCCGCACAAATGGGTAAAAAATGGGGCTATCTCAACGATCGCGGCGAAGTGGCGATCGATCCAGAATTCGACCTAGCTTATAGCTTTTATAACGGACTTGCAAAAGTCAAAGTTGGCAAAACATGGAGGTATATCGATCGCACTGGGAGATATATCTGGCCGTGATGTATCCGGGTCTTCTAGATATACGGTGGTTTTCTGTGTCCAGATAACGCGATACTGAGGATTTCAGCGATCGAAGCTCGGCTTTTTTGTAGTATGGACGACGTTTTTCGTCACAAACCCAGAAGACTCGAAGTTGACATCCTTCAGTGGTGCAGAAAACTTTTCGAGATCTGGGATTGACAAATTACATAAAATATGTATTTGAATTCAATCCAGATCCCCGGCATCTTGGAGATGCCGGGGATCTCCGGCAACCATTTACCGATCTGGGATTTTGCGGGCAACCCTTTAATACGGCGATATCTTTTCTAACAAGGGTTTCAGGACTTTTCTGCACCACTAAGGTTGACATCCTCACCGTCCTTCCAGGGCGGTGATTCCCAAACCGTTCGACTTGGCTCGCTTCGACTTGGCTCGCTTCGACTTGGCTCGCTTCGACTTCGCTCAGCGTTGAATCCGAGCGGAGTCGAGGACTCAAACACTGGTTTGCCCCAGTCAGACAAGCCCCTCTATCCCCCCAACCATCCCCCCAACCCCCCTTTCAAAGGGGGGCGAAGGGGGGATGTGGTGAAGACTTCTTGCAACCCAGCTTATCGGAAAGCGAATTCAACCACGTTTTCGCGAACTGTCAAATCGTACTGTCCGAAAAAGTCCTGTCCGAGTAGTCCGATGTCGAGGTCGGGAGGGGCGATCGTCACCGGAACGTTGCGAGAAACAATACCGCCGAGTTCCATCGCGGGGATATATCCCACTTCAGCGGTAACGTTTCGTTGGCTGGCCGTATCGATTTGAATGTTTCCCGCCCTAGCCACTTGTAACTCTCGGGCCATGCTTTGAGTGATGACAGTATTGCTAGCACCCGTATCGAGCAGCATCTCGAACGTTTGGCGACCGTTGAAAGTGACGTTAACGACGGGAATACCGCTCAAGCGTCTGACGATGGGAACTTGGACGACGTTGGCAGCAGTTCGACCCGCCTCCGGACTCGGTGTAGAGGTAGGTTCGGTGGCGGTTGGAGGGGGGTTACTCGGACAGAGATCTCCTAGGTCAATTCGGTTTCCGGCGGGGTCGATGAGGAAACATCCTTCGTATTCTTGAGCGATCGCGTTGTCTCGAGCGCAAGCCAAGCCGAGAGCCGAGAGGAATGCAGCAACAGCAATAGTGCGTTTCATCAAAGATAGTGAGACTTTCTCAACCCAACTGTATCAAATCCGATCGCGCGGCGGCGTTGAGGAAAAGGCGGTCGCATGACAGTTTGCCAACTGTCTACCGCTTGGGGACGACGTTCGTTTTGGCAAACGAGGGCGACAAGGGGTAGACAGCGAGTGTAGCGTCGGCATCGGCGAGGACGGTAAGACAAGTGTGCGAGCCAAAATCGGAGACGACGGACGGTCGATCGTACACTTGTGCCGTAGGCGCAATCACTCGAACCTTCTCCTCGATGCTATGAATTCTACCGATCTGGCTTTTACCTCAGCCGTCGAACTGGCGAAACTCGTGCGACAACGGGTCGTTTCACCCCTAGAACTGACGAAACTGTATCTCGATCGCATCGATCGCGCCAACGGTCGCCTCGGGGCGTTCTTCACTGTCACGAGCGATCGCGCCCTAACCCTGGCGACCGCCCAAACCGAAACCCTAGCCCAGACTGAGGATACCCGTCACTTACCGCCGTTTTTCGGCGTTCCGATTTCTGTCAAAGACCTCACACCCGTCGAAGGCATTCCCTGCACGCGGGGAGCAGCAGTCCTGCGCGATCGCATCCCCAATTCCACCGCCGCCGTAGTCGCGAAACTCGAAGGGGCGGGTTTCAACATCCTCGGGAAAACGGCGACCTCCGAGTTGGGATCGATGCCGTTTACCGAACCGCCCGGATTTCCCCCCGCTCGCAATCCGTGGAACCTCGACTATACCCCAGGTGGCTCGAGTGGCGGTGCGGCGGCGGCCGTAGCAGCGGGGCTGTGTCCGGTCGCCCACGGCTCGGATGGAGGGGGATCGGTGCGCGGACCGGCAGCCTGTTGCGGTCTGGTGGGACTCAAACCGTCGCGGGGTCGCATTTCCCAAGCCCCCGCAGGAGAACATTTGATGGGCATGGCCACGGCCGGACCTCTGACGCGGACTGTCGCCGATGCTGCGGCAATGTTGGACGTGATGTCGGGCTACGTGACGGGCGATCCCTACTGGCTACCGCAACCCAAAACATCGTTTTTAGAAGCGATGCAGCAATCACCACCGCCGTTGCGAGCGGCCGTGGCGACAGAAATTCCCGGTTGGGCGATCGAGCGACAGTGCCGACAGGCAGTCGAGGAGACGGCGACGCAGTTAGAAGCCTCGGGACATCGCGTCGAACTCGCCTGTCCCGATTTTCGTCCCTTGGTCGAACCGTTTCGACAACTCTTCGCGGCGGGGGTTGCCTCGACGGGGATGCCGCCAGAAGTATTGAGTCCGGTGAACCGCTGGCTGATCTCGCAAGTGGGTACGGTGGTGGACGTTTTGCAAGCTCAAGCGAAGTTACAGATGTTAGCCCGCTCGATCGTCGCCTTTTTCGAGGAGTTCGATCTCTTAATCTTGCCGACGTACCTGCACCCGACCGTGCGTGTGGGAGAATGGGCGCAGTTGCCTCCAGAAGACGTTCTCGACGCGGTGACGAACTGGATTTTACCCTGTCCGCCGTTTAACGCGTCCGGCCAGCCTTCGATCGCCGTTCCCTCGGGCTTCGACGATCGCGGGTTGCCCTTGAGCGTGCAGGTGGTGGGCAAACCGGGCGCTGAAGCGACCTTGTTACAGGTGGCGGCGCAACTCGAACGTTCTCAGCAATGGTGTCAGTTTCGCCCCCCTCAGACGGTACTCTAGGAGCAAAACTACTGTATCGTTCGAGTGTAAGAGCCGATGAACGCGAAGAAAATTGGATTTTGGACGGTCGTAATTCTTATCGTTCTCTTTATTGTCGATGGCGATCGCTGGACGTTTTTACCGCAATCGATGCGAGATGCCAGTTATCAAAGTCGAACGTTTTTAGTGGGATTGTGGCCGGACTGGTTAAAGCCCAAAGACCGCGACCAGCAGCGGCAAGAACAAATCGAACAGCTAGAACGCTAAAGAGCGTTCGATCGCACTTTTTCTGATTCTGACATTACCCATGAATCGTTTTTCTTTTCTTATCGCCGTTTTCGTCACGGCTATCTGGGCGATCGCGATCGCCGGACTCGCCATCGGGAACGCTACTCCGGTTTCCCTGCAATTTTTGGCGTGGCAATCTATCGAGATTCCCCTGGGAACCCTATTAGCCTTCGCCGGAGCTGGGGGACTCGTCAGTGGGGCGATCGCGATCGCGGCCGCCTCAAAGTGAGTAGACGCGGCCGTCGAAGAAAATACGAGTGATGCCTTTGGCTTGCAAGTGCGAGCTGACTTTTTGCAGCATCCGACTGTCGGGGACTTTCATCACCCGCTGGCTTCGGTTGGCAAACCGACGTGCGACGCGATGGTTGTCGAATACGGGCAAGGTTTTCGCCGAGACTTCCTCAGCGGGAACCGGCCCGAGATCGTCGAACTCTTTGAGCGGCCGCGCGATCAGTTCCGAAGCGCGATCGACAACGAGATAGCAAGTTTTCGGTAGCGTCGCCTCCGCTAGAGGAGATACGCTCAGCAGAGGAGTCGTCCCTCGCAGTTTGGGTTTTTCTGGCGCTGGGGACGGCGTTACCGGTGGCGGTACGTCCTCGGGAGGTTCGCGACGCCGTATCGGGGTTTCAACGTCGCGACTGTCCTCACTCGCATCGATAACGCGTTTGCGCCGCCGTCGGCGCGGCTTGACATCGACTTCGAGACTGAGCTGTTCGCCGTCCTCAGCCGGTGCGTCGTCGAGTTGGGGTTGTTGTCGTGGAGACGACGGCTTGCTCGATCGCGATCGCGAGGCTCGTTTTTGTTGGATGAGCCGATCGTACTCCTCAGCAGAGAAGCTGCTTTTGAGCAGGCGAGAAATCGTCGAGTTGCTGACGCTGTAGCGTTTAGCTAGCGTCGAAGTCGTTTCGCCCGGATTTCGGTACTGCTCGAGGATTTCCGTTTTGTCGGCATCAGATAGTTTTTTGGCACTCATTCCGTCGTGATTGGATTAAAAGACTGAGGATGGCTGGGCGGAAAAAACGAGGGGTTTAAGAGGAAGATCCCCGGCGGCGACGGCTACCTCGCGAGATCGATCGCGTCGATACGTCGTATTCGAGCAAAGCTCCGATCGCAAAGAAAACCCCGGTAAAGATAAAGAACACTTCGAGCAAGTCACCGCTTTCGTAGTTGGGAATATTTTTATCGGCGTACTTAAACCACATATCGGCGATATATAGCGAAAACGCCGCTGCCGCGATCATGCGCCAGGATTGGGAAAACCGCCCGCCCCAGAAAGCTAACAGTAACACAGCTGCGATAATGAGCAGCAAAACGTCTAGAACTACGTACAGCAGGTTGAGAGGCGGTCCGAGGGGGTCGAGTTGTTTTTCAAGACCGATGACCCATTCCGGCGCCGGACGAGCGGGTTCGATGGCGACGACGGCTTCTTCAACGGAGGGGGTACTCGCGAGGAAGTCGAACGGATAGGAGACCCAAGCGGCGAACGCGATACCCGCCACAGCAATGGCAAGCGTCACGCCCCATTGCCATAATTCCAGGTTTAACCGGCGCGATCGCACCGCGAGGATCATCCCCACCGTCAAACACACGTAGCTGATCACGTAAAACAGATCGCCGGGGGACACCGCCGGACTCAGTTCCCAGTACAATTCCCACCAACTGAAGAAGAGGTTGCCCACAAAGTAGGACAACAACCCCAATCCCATCCCCAACCAGACGTTGCGACCGCTGACGATTTGGTTGCTGAAGCTGTTCCGCAAACAGAGGATTCCAGCAAACAGAAAGGCGGCTTGTTCTAACAACAACGTGCCGATTCCGTACCAAAACGGGCGGCCTTCACCAGGAAGCGTGACGCTGAACAGTAAGAAGAACAGCAGCGACCCCACCCCCCAAGTGACGGCAGCGGACACGAGAACGGGTGTAGACAACAACGACTTCATGCCGCCTGCTTTTTCAGCTTTTTCGGAAGTAGTACTCATAAGAACGTTTCGTGGCTAACAACCAATATTCAAAAGCGGGCTGAACCCACCCGAGATCGGGTCTCAGTCGGGTTGGCGATCGAGACCGCACGCCCCCTTTTCCTTTCAATTTTCACATTCCCCGGCATGACAGAGCCCCGCGTCAAAAAATCTTCAAGCAGTCGCCCACAGCTTGCCGAGGGGCGATTGGTTCATCCAATTGATAAATTGTTCCCGTTCGGTTTCGGGTAAGTCTTGTAACGCATCGATCGCCCGCTCGACAAAGGTAGGATTGCCGAAATACTCTTTCCCAAGACGGTGCAGTTCTTGCAGGAGCGTATTGAGGTGGTGTTCCTGCCAGGGCGGTACTTGAGTGCTTTCGAGGGGATCGCGTTCGAGTAAGTTGCCGATTTCGTCGGCAGAGGTTGCTTTGGGAAAGTTCCACTGTTGGAACACCTTGGCAATCTCTTTTTCAAAAGCACTGGCTTGTCGGTTGCCCAACAAGTCTTCAATATCGAAGTAGACGGCTTGTAACAATAGCAGCGCAGCCTGCGTGAACGACGGTGCCGCCGCCACGCCACTTCCCGAACCCTCCTCGCTGAGCTGTTCGATACGAACTTTTCCCCAAACGCTATATCGATCGGGTTCTTCAAGCAGGACACAGGCTTTACCTCGATTGTCCGTTAAATCTCGCCAAAACGTTCTCGCTTCTTCGGCTTGTTGGGCGTTAAACACGCTAATTAAGCGGAAAGTCTGTCCTTGATACTTCAGGACAGGAACTTGCTGACCCGTTTTGGGGTGTTGTACCCCGGTAATTTCAACATCCTGCCTTTTCAGAATAAACATGACACTGCCAATTGACTCCGATCGGGGGCCGATGGGTGGTGCGGTGTACGACAGGTAGGGCGCTCTCACACCCGTCTCGACGGGGCGTGGTTCTCGCTTCCGTGAGGACCGGGATTTACCGTTACCCAGACGCGGCCGCTCCCCAAGAAAGCTTCTACGGTGCGTCCCACCGCAGTTGAGGTTCGGTTCCGAGAATTGCTTCCCAGGGATACCCTTATTCGGTGTCTGGTGTTATCCGAAGTTTGGCAATCGCAAGACGGGAAACCCATGTTTTTAGATTCTACCGAAAATCCGCTCGTAAGAGGAGATGGAGAGATGGGGAGATCTGAATATGGCGACGGTTTTCACCCAACTGGGTCGATTCTTGGGAAAATTTTGTCGAGGGTCGAAGGTCGAGGGTGGGGTCGAGGAACTGGATACGCCTCGCGAGCGTGAAGACTGTTGGCAAGGGTGTCTGGAGGCTTGGCGGCGGGCGGAAAAGGGTCGGCGAGAAAGGGGAAACGGTAAATTTCTGGATCTTCTGAATATACAGTGGTTTTCTGTATTTAGATAACGTGATACTGAGAGTTTCAGCGCTCGAAGTCAATTTTTGGGTCTCCTAAGCGACGCTTCGATCGCCAATCCAGAAGATCCCAATTTCTCCAAGTTTACATATCCTAAGACGGACGGCGGGAACGATCGAGTTGTGCCGTGGCGTAAATTTTCTGGCTGTATTCGATAAGGCGATCTTTGGCGACGGCGTAGGCGGGAGCTTCTTGGGGAATCATCCGTAGATATTGATTGGCCAAGGTGTACGCTCCTCGCCGGGCTACGCCATCGGCTTGGACGAGAAGGGCTTCGGCTTGTTGGTTGCGCGACTCGACGTAAAGGGGGATTTTTGCTTGAGCTTCTCGATAGGCAGAGGTTTCGACGGGAATCTGTCGCAGGTACGCTAAGGCTCCGGCAAAATCGCCCCCGTAAGCGAGGTATTTGGCGCGATACAGCCAATATTCGGATTGTACGTTCCATTGGTGGCGATATTTGATCGCTTTGAGTTCGGCTTTTTCGCGAAGTGAAGTCCCTTTGGGTATTTGTTCGAGAAACGCGATCGCTGCGGCGAAGTCTCGTTGCTGCGCGCGATCGAAGGCTGCTTGTAACGATCGCTGCGCTCGTCGCTCGATGTTGGCTCGCGTGCGTTCGGCAAGGTTCTGTTGCCAGGGTTTGTCGTCCCCCACGGCGGCGATCGCTCGAGCGGGGAGGGGTTTGGGACGCGCCAGTTTTGCTTCGACGTCGGCTTTTACGCGATCGGCCAGGGCTGTAAAATCCCGTTTCCACAGCTTCGCTTCTGCGGCTACCACGTCTTCCCAAATTTCGGGTTCGGAGGCGATCGGACGCAACATATCTGAGGAAACTGTCTTCTCTGAGGAGATCTTTGCCTCGAGTGCGTCTTCGGGTTCGGCCTCGAACAACACCTCAGCGTAGTAATGACTGGCGACGAGTGCTGTGGCAATTCCGGCACTGGTTCCCATTAAATAAAACCAGGGTTGAGGCGATCGCGGGTTTTGCGACGGACGCGGACGGGGTGGGGCGGAACGAGACTTACGGCGAACCATGGCGCAGACGGGGGGGGGTTGACAATCGATCGAGATTGGTTTCTCTGTACGGTCGCGATCGCTCTCGTCCGGATGGTTTGAGGCGAAAATGCAGGCAAACCCCCCATCGACTAAAACAACCTAAAGATTTGTAAGGGTTGCCGAGGTTGCTCTAGAACCGTTTGTTAAAATGCTCGCGATAGCAACATTTTCTAACCGGTAAATATGACTTCGGCTACTGCCTTACCGAACGCGCCCGATATCACCCCCGAGGACTACCTCGTCCTCGGTTTGGCGGTCTGCTTCGTGCGCGAAGACGACGAAATTCTTCCCGTGCAAGTTGTCGAACCCATTCCTTCTTCTGCTCTCGAAGCACTTTTAAAAGGAATTCCCACGTCTTATAAACTCGCTTACGCCACCACCGTCGGAGAACTCCTCGACGGAACGACGTTGAAAATTCCTCAAACTTTTCCGCCAGATTGTCAGCTCGGTGAAAATATCGTCGAACGCCTCGTGGCTGCCGTTCGGACGTATAAAAAGCGTCCTGAAGCTCGACAACATATTGAGGTAGGAACGACGTTCGATGGATTCGCTCACAATTTAGAACGCAAGCGATTGTTGAATATCGAACGAGTTGTTTCGACGGAAGATAACGTCAAACAACATCGCTACACTCACGAAGTTTTATAGGATTTTTGTTAATTTTTTGATCGAGTTGTAGAAACTTATAAAACTTTTGTGTAGGGGCGATCGCCCCTTTTTGAAACCTGTTGAGAAGTGGAGTTTCTCGAGAGTTTAAGCTCGATAAATCGACGATCGATTTAATCGAATAAAAACGAACTCCACTGCGGAACGATGTCTTCAGAACCGTACCAGCGACCGGGCGATCGTGGAGAATGCCACACGTCTTCGAGGGTGAGATTTTCCGCCCCCGCTAAATGGGCGGCCGCGATCGGTGTAATGCCGTCGCCCCAAGTGTTGGCTTCGCCGCAGGTGAGTTTGTAGCTGTTGTACGCCAACCACTGACCCCCACCGAGGCGGCGGCGTCCGAAAACGGATTTTCCAGCGACGCAGAGATATCGCACGTCGGGATAGAACGCACCGGGATAGTTTTCGTTGACGAAATCGAGGTTGCGCCGCGTCCAGTATTCTTGGCTGGTGTGGGGGGTTCCGAGACAGACGAGCGATCGCACGCGCGATCGGGCGTTCCACAATCCCGGTGTATTTTCGGTCACGTCGCCGTGAATGCAGTAGGGTTTCTCGCCGAGATAAATGCGTCCGATCCATCCGCCAGCGGAATGCCCCACTAAATCGACCTCGCTGGCCGAGTGAGTCTCGATCGCCTGACAGACAGCGCGATCGATTTCCCGTAAAATCGGAACGATCGACCGTCCGCCCAATGTCGGAATCCAACTCGATTTCCGTAGTGGAACCACGGTGGTTGGAATCCCCAAGCCTCGAAGCTGTTCGGCTAAAGGGTGGTAATCGTCGGCACTGGCAAAATAGCCCGGAAGAATGACAGTCGGTCGTGGCATAATCGGTTCAGTCTATTCGGTCGCGTGTTTTGAAGCTTAACGCTCGTGCGGTAGCGATCGCTCGAAGTCCGCTCGATTCTCTGATAACTCAAACAGAGTACCTGGTGTTATGACTCAAATCTCCCCTCCTGCTGACAATTCTTTCGGCTTCGTTCCCGATGAGGCGATCGTGGACACGCGAATGCCCGTCGATGATTTTGCCTCGGCCAAGCAGAAGCGACTGTTAACGGATTCTCTCTACACCTCTCTGCGGGGTCAGCCGTTTCTCGTCGAAGCCAACGTCGGCATTCTGCACACCCAAGGGCAACCTCTCGTCGTCCCCGATTTGATTCTCAGCCTCGATGTCAATACGAGTTGGTGGCAACAGCGACATTCTCCTTATTTTATCTGGCAGTTCGGGAAATCGCCGGATTTGGTTCTCGAAATCGTCTCCGATCGCTACGGCGACGAACTCGGTAGTAAACTCGCCACGTACGAGCGGCTGCGGGTGAGTTATTACGTGGTGTTCGATCCCGACAAACTGATCGGTGAGGCGACGTTAACGGTCTACGAACTGCGTGGAAAATGCTATTTTGAAATCGCAAAAATCGATCGAGATGGCAAGTCGATTTGGCTCGAGCAAGTCGGATTGGGATTGCTACTGTGGCAGGGAGATTTTGAGGAAAAAGAAAATCTTTGGTTGCGCTGGTGCGATCGAGAAAGTCACGTTTTACCGACAGGATTCGAGTTAGCACAGCAGGAATTTCTCGAACGCGAGGAACAGGAAAAACGTGCCGAGCGTGCTGAATCGCAGTTAGGTCAGGCCAACCAACGCACGGAGCGATCGAAAAAATGGGCGAATCGCCTCGCCGAACAGTTGCGATCGCTCGGTGTCGATCCCGATACGATTTAATTTGTTGGACATGAACGTGGTAGGATTAGGAATTCGTGGCAGTCTCGCTCGCAGGAAACTTCGTCATAAATTTCTTTTTTTGGTGAAGTCCTCTCGTTCGATAAAAAATAATAGATTGAAATAAATGACGCAATACTGACTATTGACATCCTCTCCCAGCAACCCTATCGAGTATGCAGGGAGATTCCCTGGTTCACACCAAGGATTTCCTGCTTCTCAACCTCTTGACTAGACTTGAACTCAGATAACTTCAAGTCCCCGCCAGAACGATTCCACAGGCTTTTTGTTTTACGTCCACTTGGTGCCCCCAAGCCGGACGGATCTGATTTTTGGTTTTGGGCTTTATGCTCTATACAGGAGGACACGGGTGGCGAACCGAGTTCGCCACCGTGAGATGTCCGTGTTGCCAGTGTCTTAACCGTTACTTCTGGGCTGCCTACTGGATGAGCTATCCGTATGTTTTCAGCGTGTTACCACCTTATCAATTATATTTGATGGCTCGTTTCGGCGCTATCCCCTTCTCTCGCTATCGCATTGTTCAGGGGACGCACCTCAACTCACCGCCGCTTCACCACCCCCTAACCGCTTCGCGGTATAGGCGGAGTACTGCGACGGATCTTGATAGGTCGTGCGATCGCTAGAATAATGAAATCATTCTATAGCAACCCTAAATCAGTTGTGTCACAAAATTGAGCCAAAAAGGGAATCGGGAGCGGGGAACGGGGAATGGGGAACGGGGAATAAGATTTTCTGTTCCCTGTTGGGTCTCCTGAGATTACGGTGTAATTTGTTATGAATAATACGAAATCGAACCGGGGCGCATCCCCCCTTAGCCCCCCAACGCAGCGGGGGGTTGGGGGGATGGTTTTGACCGAGTATAAAATCCGCTTATAACCTCAAACTCCGAAGACCTTCCCTATTCCCTATTCCCTAAATGCTAACCAGTTTACAAAATCCGACTATCAAACAAATCCGAAAACTCAAGTCGGCCAAAGCCCGCAAACAACAAGAACGATTTCTCCTCGAAGGAACGCACCTCGTTCGAGAAGCGTGCTATCACCACTATCCTCTCGACATCGTGTGTTACACCGAATCCTGGCACGACAGTCACCCCGAGTTGATGCGAGAACTGCCCCATCGAGGAAACCGCCTCGAACTCGTCAGCGACGACGTTCTCAAATCCATTGCAACCACCGTCCATCCCGACGGCGTGGTCGCCACAGCACCGCGTCTAGCCAATTCCACCCCCTCCCTACCGATTTCGGGTATCGGATTGGTCATCGATCGCCTGCAAGATCCTGGAAATCTAGGAACCCTCGTCCGCACCGCCGTTGCCGCCGATATCGAAGGCGTGTGGTTGAGCGAAGATAGTGTCGATGTCGATAATCCGAAAGTGCTTCGGGCTTCTGCCGGAACGTGGTTTCAACTGCCGATCGCCATCTCGCCAGATTTACCCGAACTCGTCCGTCAAAGCCGACAAGCGGGCGTCCAAATTATCGCCACCTGTAGCGATGCGGGCGAAACTTACTGGGACATCGATTTCCAACGTCCGTCACTCCTGTTGTTGGGGAACGAAGGGGCGGGGTTATCTCCCGAACTGTTAGAGTTAGCCGACGTACAAGTCCGAATTCCCCTGGCCAACCAAGTCGAATCGCTCAACGTGGCGATCGCTACAGCGTTGTTTGTCTTTGAAGCGCAACGTCAACGCCAGTGAACAAAATTAGCGACGCATTCAACCACATAGGAACAGGTGGGGGTCAAGGAGCGGCGGTTTCTATGTTATGATGCTACGCATCTTGAGCGGTACGGTAAAGGGCGGAACTGAGAGCTCCGAACACCCCGAAGACACGACCTCTCAAGTGATGGAGAAGCACTCTGTAAATCCTAGAGAGTCGCTTCATATAGGTCGGACTCCGGGTCAAAGTTTCACTCAAAGCCCCATAGCGGAAACGACTTGGGGGTGTCTCTGGGTAAAAGTTCCCAGAACGGGCGCGAGAATACCGCCTGTCGGGAGGGATAAATCCTTCTAATTAGGGCTTGCTGAAAAGAAGTGAAAAGCTTACGACGTAAGGCTTAGAGGAGTCTTGACGTGGCTTCGAGAACCCGAAAAAGAGGTAAAATTGGAAATTCCCGTGCATCCGGCAAGAAAAAATGTATCGAAAATCACAAAATCCTGACACGCCCGAAGAAGCCTTTGAACTTCCTTTTGAAGGCAAGTTGTGTGAAGAAAATCGTTGGGTAATTTTGGCGAACCTCATTCCCTGGGCAGAATTTGAGGAAGAATATGCCCAGAATTTTTCTGAGGAAATGGGAGCGCCAGCGAAACCGTTTCGGATGGCACTGGGAGCCTTAATTATTAAAGAAAAATTGGGGATAAGCGACCGAGAAACTGTCGAACAAATTAAAGAAAACCCTTACCTACAGTATTTTATCGGGGAAAAGAGTTATCGAAACGAAGCGCCTTTCGATCCTTCAATGATGGTTCATTTTCGGCAAAGGATTGGTCGCTCTCTACTTCAAAAAATAAATCGAAGAATTGTCCGACAAGCTCGAGGATTTCAACGGGAGGAATCTAGCACAAAAAAGTCAGAAGGAGTCGAAAGAAGAAAAGAAAATAGAGGGAAACTC
>NZ_KB235958.1:3205634-3225094 GCF_000332355.1 Baaleninema simplex PCC 7105 | reverse complement strand
CGGAAACCTCCATCGCTCTGACCTTTTTAGTGATGAACCTGGTGAAGCTGAGCCGGCAGTTTTACTGTCTTTTTTTGTGTCAATTTTTGGGTCTTCGGAGTTTGTGGTTATAAATGTATAGCATGATACAAAAAATTGAAGATTCGAGAGCCAAAACCCTTGAAATCTCGTGAAGTTAGTTTTTCTGTCACCCTAAACTCCGAAGAGCCCAATTTTTCCCAAACTTCATAATTTTGTCGAGAAATATTATTGTAACTTATAAAGTGGACGAGTTAAGTCAATTCAGATTTATACCTTGAGCAAGACGGCTTCTTGTTCATTTTCCACCCCCAGCTTTTGATAACTTTTTCAGCAAACCCTAATTAAGACACCGCCACCTCGCGTAGCAGGTGGAGGAGTATTCATGGCAGGACATCACTCAGAATCAGAATCTTGGGGATGGCGAGCGTTCAAAAACCGCTCGATATCGTCGATGGCATCTTCCCACAACTCTGCCTCGTTCGCTGGAGACACAGGCGGTGGCACGTCGGAAGCTGCTTTTTTCGGGGTTTCCAGCGTCTCTCGCAAGCGCTCCAGGGATTCCCGAAACGCCCGTTCGGCCGCGCTGCGATCGTGCTTGTGATGTTCCATCTAAAATGCGGGAAGGGGACTCCCGTTATATCCGACAGGATTAGCGGGAGGGGAATTCCCGCCAACAAACGAACTGCCCGACAGGGCATCCTTATTTTGAGAATCTGTATTCATAGCCGTCTGATTTCTGAACAGTCGTCAGATATTTCGGATGAACGTCAAAAGGTTTAACCCCAGCGTTCAGTCGAAAGGAAGGGCGAAACCGAATAGCAATCCGCCCCGTGTAATTTCCGGCGAATTTTCCTTGAGGAATTGTCGCCTTGACTATATCGCCGGTTTGGAAACCTTGAAAAGATTTGGCTTTCGGGGCAACAGCCCTCGGAAACCGTATCGATCGGGACGACATCGTTGCCGAACTCCGTGACCTTTGGCTGCAACGAGTAAAGGTTTCTCGACCGCGACATCTAATCGATCGGGAGTCGATTTCCCGACACAAGCAGCATCGAGCCAGTGAGTTTTCGGCAAACCCAATCGAGTCCGATTAAACTTAGTCTGTCCGCCCGTTCCCACTTCAACGGGCAATCCAGTTTCTTTCAACTGTTGGTACAGCTTCCAGCGAGTTGCGTTGACTGCTGCCGCATCTTTTAACGGCGCTTTTGCCTGTTTCAAAATACGGTCGAGAACGGACGGTTTGCCCGATAGAAACTCGCGAATATCTCGGTTTCCCTTAGCTTGGTTGCAAGTATGACAAGCCAGCGTTAGGTTAGAAACTCGGTCGCTCCCTCCCTTCGATTTGGGATGAATGTGTTCGACCTCTAATGGTAGGTTCTCAGCACCGCAGTAGCGGTGCGACCCCGCGCCGTCGCACGGCGCTAGGGAACGCGCACCAAGAGAGGCGCACTTTCGACCCCACTTTTCTAACAAGAACTCGCGCACTTCATAGCCCAACAATTCGCCCTGCTGATACTCAATACCACTCACTTCGGGGTTTTGGAGTTTTTGGGTGTCGAACCGCACGAGTTCTTGAGAAATCGAGACGATCGGACAAAGTTTTCGCAAACGGTTCACCCAGGTCATTGTAGTTTCGACCCGATGGTTGAGAGACGGTGGAAGCCAACCCTTCGGACGAGTACGGTTAAGAAAGCGAGGCTTTCGGTAACGAGTTTTTCGATGGCGTCGGGAGCGTCGTAAAGCGCGACGTTTCTCTAAGTCGTTCTTAATTTGCTGTCCGCGATAGCTGAGTTCGGACGCCCAAATGATTCGGTTTTCGGACAGGATAGCCAACCCAGTTGTTTGCGAGCCGGGATCGATTTTGAGTCCTCGACTCCGCTCGGACTCAACGCTGAGCGAAGTCGAAGCGAGCGGAGCCGAAGCGTTGAGTTGAGTTTCCGGAACGACACAATCTTTGGCTTCAATCTTGTGCAAGATAAGGGTAAATGGATAGCGACGAAACACCGAAGCACGACCGGATTTCAGGAGCCGCCGCGCCTTGGCTGGATGGCATGGTGCTAGGGGTTTTTTGTCTTTGTCTAGAACGAAAATGTGCATAATACACAACTCCCAAAAGGGGTAACGTTTGCCTCGCCAAGGTTACGTCTCGGTACTATAGCAATCCTAAATGGTTTGCGGAAACAGATCGGCTGAAAACCCCATTCCGTAACGATCTACCCTGAAAACAATTCGCAAACGACGTCGTACTGCTATATCTGAAAAGCACTGCCTTAACCCGTTTAAAGCTGTTTAACTTTTCAGTTCTAGAGCGACAAGCTGGCAACGTACTCGTCGGTAGGAACTTAAACTCTCGGACGTAACGTAGTCTTCGGAAGACTTAGGCTGGTCAACTTGTGGGCTTTTTCAAGCCCCCGTCATAGCCAACAGACTTGACGGCGGGTTGTTGACGGTTTCATTGTACGCGATGGCTGGGGAGGCGTTGGAGGCGGTTCGACCCCTCGTATTCTCCCGGCCGCGCCCTCGCGATACAGGAGCCGTTGCAGATATCGTATCAAAAACTTCTCAGTCAGTCGGCTCGCGTCCGGTCGGTTCTCAGCGTTTCGACGAACGACTAGACGGGTTCTAAATATTGACTGTCGAGGAGATAAGCCCCGTTCTCGAAGCGAACGCTCCAGGTTCCACCGGGATTGCGGGCGGTCACGATCCCCTCGTCCCCCACTGCCAGCAAACTCTGGGGACGCAGCATCGGCATGGGATCGGCAGTTTTTAAATACGGTGGGAGCAGGACGATACGGACTTTTTCTCCAACTGCAAATTCAGACATCTGGCCTAAACTGTCAACTTTGCCAACGACGATCGGATCTCGATCGCATCTCGCACGAGATCGGTGTTCAGATCTCCGATTCTATCGAGGGTCTCGTGGAAGCGATCGCCCCCGTGTCAAATCTTCACATCTTCACGGCGACGCCGCGATGCCTTCCCCAAGCAACTCGTCGATACTCGAGAGCAACTCCGCCGGCGTGACGGGTTTGCCCAAATAGGCGTTGGCTCCCAAACTTTTAGCCTTCTGGCGGTGTCGATCGCCCGTGCGCGAGGTCAAGACCACTGTGGGCAGACCGTACCACATCGAATGCGATCGAATCTTACTGAGCAAATCGAAGCCGTTGAGAACTGGCATTTCGATATCTGTCACCACCAAATCCACCGTTCCCTGACGCTGTTCCAGCTTCTTCCACGCTTCGCCACCGTCGCGACAAGGCACCACCACGAACCCGGCACTGGTGAGGATGCGTTCGAGCGATCGCCGCGCCCCCGTCGAATCCTCCGCCACTAAAATCGTGCGGGCCGAGACGGCAACTGCTGGCGGCGTCGAGGCGATTTTCTGGTGCGACATCGGTTTGAGAAAGCGGGGTAAAATCGTCGGTACGGCCTCCCCCGTCCCCAAAATGGCACAACCGGCCACGTAAGGAGGAACCGGAACTGTATCGTCAAAGGGTTTGAGAACCAGTTGGCGTTCGTCGGAAATGGCGTCTACCGCTACCGCTAGAGGCGTCGTCGCCCCCTTGAGGACGAGAACGACGCGGGGGGTCGAAGAAACAGCCGCAGCGGTGTTGTAGGTCAACATTCCCCACAGCGGATACAGCGATAAAACCTGACCGCGCCAGGTCATGGACTTGTCCAGGGTATCGCCCCCCGCACGGGCAGCTCGATCGCGACCGAGCAGAGAACTCGTCAGCGGCGTGCGATCGATCCCCACCGCGTCGTCGTAGGGCAATACGTCCAACACCGTATCGCTGGGAATCGCCACCACCTGCTGCCCGATCTGACAGAGCAATACTGGGAGCAAACTGAGGCTGAGGGGCAAGCGAATCGAGAACGTCGTGCCTTTTCCGGGGACTGTATCGACTTCGACGCTGCCCCGCAGTTGCTGCACTTGAGTTCGCACGATGTCCATCCCGACGCCCCGACCCGAAATATCGCTAACGCGAGCGGCGGTGGAAAATCCCGATTGGAAAATAAAGTCGAGAAGGGTTTCGCGGGGGAGTTGAGCGATCGTGACCTGGGGCGGACAGAGGCCGCGATCGACGGCCTTGCGATAGACCGATTCTAAATCGATGCCCCGGCCGTCGTCGGCGATGGTGACGACCACTTCGCTACCTTCGGTTTTCGCGCCCAAGGAAATACGGGCTGTTTCGGGCTTGTCGAGGCGGCGTCGGTTTTCAGGGGATTCGATGCCGTGGTCGAGGGCGTTGTTGAGAATGTGCGTAAGGGGAGTTTGGAGCTGTTCGAGGAGAACTTTATCGACGGGAACGTTTTCCCCGAAGATTTGTAAGGTGGACTGTTTGCCACAGCGTTGGTTGATGCGTTGGAGTTGGGGAACGAAACGCTGAGCGAAGGTTTTGAAGGGGACCAGGCGGGAGGTGGTCACTTCGTCGTAGAGGCGATCGAGGTCGCGACGGACTTGTCCCAAATCTTGGGCGAGTTCCCGGTTGACGATGTCGATGTCGATGCGGGTTTCTTGGACTTGGGCGATTAACTCTTCAAAGGTTTGTAGGCTACTGTGGAGGGCGGTGTAGCGATCCATTTCCAGGGTATCGAACTCTTCAGACCGCCCGGCTTCGGGGCTTGCACTGTTGTCCTCGGTGGTGGACATTCGATCGTAGAGGGTTTGTACGTCGTCTCGAACGGGCTTGACCTGTTCGACGATGCGTCGCAGGTTGAGGCTGGCTTGTTTGAGTTGCTGTTGCTGCAAGGTCAGCCGTTCGTGGTAGGTAATCAGTTCCCCGACGAGACTGCTCATGCGATCGATCCGTTCGAGAGGAATTCGCAGTTGTTGTACCCGCGTCGGAACGGTCGTCGTTTCGGGTTTGACCTCGGACGGAGCGGGGAGGTTTGGCTCGGAGACGGTCTCGGAGGGTTTCGCCGCTGCGCTGCTCGCTTCGCCGCTGTCTGCCATGTCTTGTAAATACGCGTCTCGCTGACGCCTTAGCACCTCGCTGGTGCGTCGAGCTAAAGCGGTGAGGTCTTTAAGCGATGGCGACGCGTTCTTTAAGGTTGCTTCAGTTTCTTCGACGGTTTGGACGAGCCAAGACAAGCCGTAGGCTTCTCCCAACAGCAGACATTCATCGAGGAAGGTGGCGAAGGCGTCTCGCAGGTCGTTTCCGGGGGATTGGAGGCGATCGTCTAGGGCGCTCAGGCAGGTTTCGAGGTCTGAGTCTAACGCCGTGCGAATTAAGCGTTGCTTCGCCGGGGAGAGTGTCTCGGACGTTTCGAGTGAGAGCGATATGGCGTCTGGGTCGAGTGCGGCTAAAAATTCGTCGAGGGCTTGCAGGAGGTCGGGATCCGGTTCGAGGTCGATGCCTTGCGTTTGGGCGGCTTCGAGTAAGTCGGTGAGACTTTCGAGACCTTGCTGCATTAGGGTCAGTGCCGAATCGATATCCTGAATTCGCTCTTCGTTCCACGCTTCGAGGAGGTCTTCGAGCTTGTGGGCCAGAGTACTCAACCCCGGCATTTGCGCGACGCCCGCACCGCCTTTGACCGAGTGGGCTGCCCGCATTAACGTCCGATAGTCTGGCGCGACGCCGTCGGCCATCTGTCGGAGTCCCTGTTGTAGGGTGTCGAGATAGCCGGGGGCGTCTTCTTCGAGGAAGCACTGACGGGCTTCTTGAGCGATCGCTTCGAGAACGGCGGGGTCGAGAGTGTAATTCACGATCGTACAAACCAAACGAAAAACGAAAACAGACGGTGAAACCGATCGCTCACAACCGGAACTGAGCCACGGATTCTTTGAGGGTGGCGGCGGCGGCGACCAGTTCTTCGAGGGATTCTGTCACCTCTTTGGCGAGGGTCGAGGTATTTTGGGTCGTCCCCGCCACTTGTTCGATACGGTCGTTCACCTGTTTGGAGGCTTCGGTTTGGGTGGTGGTGTTTTGTGAAATCGATTGAATGTAGCGATCGATCGTCTGGCTGACATCGGCGAGACCTTTGAGGGTTTGCTTGGTTTTGGCCACGAGTTCGGTACCTTCAGCGACTTCTGATTTACCCACTTCCATCGCTTGTTGCACTTCTTCGGTATCGAGTTGAATCACTTCGACGATTTGCTCGATACTGCGGGTGGCTTCGGTGGCGCGTCCGGCAAGGCGGCGCACTTCTTCGGCGACGACCCGGAAACCCTGGCCGTTTTCTCCTGCCCGCGATGCCTCGATACTGGCATTGTACGCCAACAAATTTGTCCGTTCGGCAATGCCGGAAATGATGGTGAGGATTTGCAGGATTTGTTTGAAGGACTCCGTGAGGCGATCGACCTTACTGGCAGTTTCGGCGACGGCGTTACTGATATTTTTGATACTCGTCACCGTCAAGTCCATCACTTCTTCTCCATCTCGGGCGGCTTTAGCGCCCTGTTGGGCGATGGCGGCGGCTTGTTGGGCCGAGCGATCGATCCGACGGATGGCATCGCCGATCTCTCCAACGGTCACAAGCGTTTGTTCGATTTCCCGAGCTTGAACGTCGGCTTCTCGGGAGAGCGTTTTGACAGCGGGGGCGCTACCGGTGGCGAGGTCGTTGACCTGGTTCGCGACGGTTTGTACCTGCAATACCAGTTCTCGCAGGCGTCGAATGGTGGTGTTGAAGGCGTCGGCGATCGATCCCACCGATCCTTCAGTCACGGCGGCGTTGACGGTTAAGTCACCGCGTTGTGCGCCTTCGATTTCGAGTAGCAGGTTCATGACCCCTCGTTGCAAGCGTTCTTTTTCGCGACGCTGCTGTTGGGCTTCTTTGCGGCGCAGTTCCTCTTGACGCTTTACGGCGTCGATGTTGGCTTCGATGCTGGCCGCCATTTGGTTGAGTTCTTGGGAGAGAATACCGATTTCGTCGGCGCGTGCGGTGGCTTCGAGGCGCACGCCGCGATCGCCCTGTCCGACTTTTTGAGCGAACCACGCCAGATCGCCGAGCGATCGCGCGAAGGCTTTGGCGACGAGGATCGCTACGGCACTCACGACGATCGCCGCACCGCCACCGACGGCAATGCCCAATAGCTGTTGCGCCCGCACTAGCCGTTCGAGTTCGGTTTGCGGTTTGGCCACGGACACCATGCCGATCGGCGACACGTCGGGGTCGCTGCGCCGTTTGTGGTTGTAGAGGGGCTGATAGACGGTGAGATAATTTTTGCCGTTGATGTCTTCGACGAGGGAGTAGGTTTCTTGCTGTTCTTCGAGAACGGAGTCGGTGACGCGCTCCGAGGCTAGGGTGCCGATGGCGCGAGTTCCGTCACCCGCATCGACGTTGGTGTTGACGCGCCAGTTGTAGGCGTATACGGAGATGGCGTTGGCTCCGAACAGTTGTTGGAATTCATCGAGGAGGGCGTGGTGGCGGTTGTGGAGAACCCCAACGATCGCCGTTCCCACGACGCGATCGCCGATTTTAACGGGATAGACCACCACCGTCGCCAATCCAGCTTGAAAATCGTCGAGATCGTCCGCTCGACGGGCGGCTGAGGCGGCGTCGGCATCTTGCGAGATGTCAGAACGCAGCGGAATTTCGGCCTGTTGCCCCAATCCCAACCGTTCCAGAATCTCCGCCGATACGATTTCGATGCCCCGTTGCGGTTGCCCGCTGAGGAGAACGGTCTTCACGATATCTAAATCGTCCAAAGGGATGCCCGGTGTCGTCTGCACCCGCTGGAATTCGTCGGAGGAAATGGCGCGTTTCGGGTCGGGAAGGGGCGGATAGGTGGGTTCTTCTAGAGCTGAAGTATGAATTTTGATGCCCTGGGCGACGGTGCGTCCTCGAGCGTCCGTGAGGATACGGAAACTCTTCGTCGTGTCCGCGCGGTTTCGGTCTCCAGCGGCCAGTGCTTCGGTGACCAGCGCGTCGAGATACTCTCGTTCTCGGTTGATTTGTCCGCTGTTGCTGAGGTCGATACCGCGAATTTGCACCAGTTGGGAAAGGTTTTCGGCTTCGGTCACGCTGTCGTCTTCCGTCCAGAGGACGTAATCGTTCCGCCACGCTGCCACGTCGGAGGACAGTTGGGTGAGAAATTCTTCTTGAACGCGTTCTTGAGTTCGGGAAACGAGGAACAGCGTCGTGAGGGCGACGGGAACCACGGAACCGCTCACCAGTAGAATGGTGAGTTTGTTGGTAAAACTGAGGTTTTCCCAACGCCGTTTTACCCAGGTTTTGGCGGTTTTGAGGGGAGCGAACCGAACGCCGGTGTCGCCGTCTTCGTCGAACTCACCTTCTTCTGTAGTCGTTGGGGACGCGATCGCCGTCGTCGCGGTGGTATCGGCGTTTCCCAGACTCTCGAGGGCGCGACGGGCGCTGGTTCCGTAGAATCCGTCGGGGTCTTCGGCGATGATGGCGTCGTACAGTTGGCGGGCGCGATCGAGTTGCCCGGACTGTTCGAGGCGGTTGGCTTCGAGAAACTGTTCGAGTAGGGCGTCGGCGTCGCTGGGTTGGGTGGCGATGTTGCCGTTGGCAGCAGAGGGCTGGTTCATGTCAGGGAGGAGGGAAGAGGGAATAGGGGAAGAGGGAAGGCCGTTAGCACTTGCTTCCTCGGGCAGATGGGGAGGCTTCTTTAGGGAAGAGCGAAGCGTGAAGTGTGAGGACAATTGACAGTTTCACCTCATCTCCTCATCTCATCATCTCATCGTCTCCCCATCTCATTTAACGTGTTGGTACACGACATCGAGGAGTTCTTTGGGGGCATAGGGTTTAACGAGGTAGGCTTGGGCCCCTTGGCGCATCGCCCAGAAGCGATCGAATTCTTCGCTCTTGGAACTACAGAAGACTACGGGGATATCTTGGAGTTGCTCGTTTTCTCGGATGGTGCGGCAGAGTTCGAGGCCGCTTTTTCCGGGCATGACGATGTCGAGGACGAACAGGTCGGGGGGGGAACCGCTTTGGAGTTTGTCCCAGGCTTCGTCGACGCTACTCGATAGGGTGACTTGAAACCCCGCCTGTTTGAGCAGGGCTTCGATCATTTTTTGTTCGGCGTGGCCGTCTTCGACAACAAATACGTGTTTCATGGCTAGAGTTTCGATCGCGTGGGCTAAACAAACGAATGGGAACAGTGGCGTCATTCAACCTGAAATTTTGCCACAGAGGATTTGAGGGTCTCAACTTCTTCGAGCAGTCCTTGCAGGACGCTGACGACGCGTTGGGCTTCCTCGGTGTTGGTGAGGGCAACGCGGTTGACCTCTTCCATAACGCGGTTGACGTCTTGAGAAGACCGGGCCCGGTCGGCACTGTCGCGGGCGACGGTTTGCAGGGAACCGTCGATGGCCTGACTCAGTTCGCTGAGTTGGCGCAGGGTTTGCTGAGTTTGACCGACCGATCGCGTGCTACTGACCACTTCGGCGGTTCCGGCTTCGAGAACGTCGAGAACGTCGGCAGTTTCAGCTTGGATGCTACCGACGAGTCGTTCGATGTCTCCGGCGGATTCGCCGATTTGGGTGGCTAAGCCCCGCACGTCGTCGGCCACTTGTCGGAATCCTTCACCCCGTTCCCCCGCTCGGGCGGCTTCGATGGCGGCGTTGAAGGCGAGCAAGTTGGCTTTTTCGGAAATTCCGGAGACGACGGCGAGGATTTGTGAGACTTCTTGGGCTGATTCGGCGAGACGTTTGGCTTTTTTGGCGGTGTTGGCGACGGCGGTACGCAACTGTTCCATGCTTTCGGTGGTGCGGTCCATGTTACTGTCGCCGAGTCGGGCGGCTTCGGTGGCTTGACGGGCGAGATCGGCGGCGTCTCGGGTCGATCTCGACAGGCGATCGATGGCGTCGGCGATGGCGCGAACGGTGTCGAGGGCGCTTTGTAGGTCTTGGGATTGGTGGCGGGCGGCATCGCTGAGTTGGCGAACGGCCGTTTCGCTGTCGTGGGTGCGTTCGGTTACGTCGGCGGCGACGCGGGCGGTTTGGCTGACGAACTCTCGCAGCGATCGCGCGGTGGCGTTGAAGGCATCGGCGATCGCTCCTACTGCGCCGTCGCTGAGGGGCGCTTCGACGGCTAGGTTGCCGCTGCGGGCAGCTTCGAGACGCTCGAGTAAGTCGAGGGCCTGTTGTTGGAGGCGGTCTTTTTCGGCGCGATCGCGCTGGCGCTCTTGCTCTTGTTGTCGTTCGAGCTGTTGCAGGCGATGGTTTTGGTTGGTGACGAGATCGGCAATATCTCTCAGGTTTGCGGCGATCGCGCCGATCTCGTCTCTCCCCTCGGGAATCTCTAGGGGACGCGTCGGACGATCGAGCTTGACTTTTTTAGAAAAATATGCTATTTGGCGTAAGTATCGATCGAGCCGCTGTAGCCGGGGCAGTGTCAAACTCGCCAGAGCCAGGATGCTGACCGCGCCGACGATCGCCGCCAACAGGGTTTGTCGTTGGAGAACGCGATCGCGATCGTCGGTTTCGGAAGGGGTCGTAGCGGGCGGTAGGGTTTGCGGGGCCAGCCACAGCGTCGCCCCGGCGGTCAGGACGGCAGGAACGGCGGCGGTCGCCACGAACATCAATTTTAGGGTCGTTCCCAACCCCCCGCGCGATCGCGCTACGGCTGTCTTGGGTTCCCGACGAGGGGAGGTGTCGAGGGGAGGACTTGGAGGAAGCGGTACTGTCGGCTCGGATTCTGTCGAACGCTCCTCGGAATTGGAGTCGGGTCTTTCGAGGGTCGTGTCTTCGAGGGCTGCCGGTTCTGAGGCGGGTAAAGCAGCGAGGGCTTGACTGGCACTCTGACCCCAAACGCCCGTACTGTCGCGGGTGACGATATCTTCGTAAATTTCTCGGGCGCGATCGATTTCGCCGGACTGTTCGAGTCCGTTGGCGGTCAGCAGCAGTTGCAACAGGTCGTCAGAACCCTTGGCGTCTTCGGCTGGGGCAGTCTCGGCAGCGATCGCCTCTGGCTCTGCTGCCGCGAACGACGCGGTATCGCGTTCGGGGGTCGGTTGGGTCATGGGATAATCTCCGGTCGCATCGCGTAAAACAGACAGCAGTTGAGATCTCAAGCGGGTGCGAGGTCGAGGGGCGTTTCGCGCAAAGCCTGGAGTAAGGCGGGGGAATCGAGAACGGCCAAGCCGGTCGCACCGTCGTAGACGATTTGCTTCATCAGACCTTGCAGTCGCGGTTTGAGCCGCTTGGTGACGGGCAGTTCGCGCTGGGGCGAAAACACCCCTTCGAGGTCGGTGACGACGCAGGCCACCGCCGGCCGGGGGGCGCGGTTTCGGTGGGGGTCGTTCTCGGAAATTCCGACGACCGCAGCGTTTGAGGTCGGAGACGCCGACAGCGCGATCGCTTTGAGGGCTTGTCCGGGGATCGCCGGTAACGGCCCGAGTTCGAGAAAGTGACTTAAATCGAGAACCCACGTCAAGGTGCCGCGACGGTTGACGACCCCCAGCAAAGCCGGAGCGACGCCGGGAACGGGACAGACAAGCCGTCGGTCGATTTGTAATGCCGCCTCGATTTGGCTTAGGGGCAACGCCACGCGCACCGTCGAGGATACCCGAATTTTAAAATAGTCTCGTTCCATCAGAAGTTTGCCGTCTTCTCGCCCTACGCATCGATCGGAATGTTTTGCAGGACTTTACCGATAGACTCGACGAGGTGAGCCGGATGGAAGGGTTTCGTGAGGTAGTAGTTCACACCCAAAGTTTTAGCCCGAATGCGATCGAGAATGCCGTCGCGTCCGGTGAGCATAATAATGGGAATGTCCCGCAGTTGTCGCGACTGCCGCAGCATACTACAGAGTTCGTAGCCGTCGATATCGGGCATATTCACGTCCATTAAAATGACGGCGGGTTTCTGTCGAACCAACGCTGTGAGGGCTTGGGCCGGTTCGGTGATACCGAGAACGTCGTAACCCGACATTTCTAAAATACCCCGTACCTGTTTTTGCACGGTTTTACTGTCGTCGATGCAGGCGACTACCGGCCGGACGTCGTTTTGCGATTCGGTGACGTCTTGGAGATCGCTCGTGTCGGGTTGACTGTCGGTCAGGGTTTCGAGAATTCCGTCGGACGAAAATGGCTGCACCCACGTCACCAGGTTTTGAACCGAGGTTTTGAGCAGGGTGGCGATGCGATAGATCGAAAGCTGTTGGTGGAGGATTCGAGCGGTGGCTCGAGCGACCTGTTGGGGATCGCGATCGGATTTTAGGGGAAACGGATGTTGTTTCGACAGTTCTAAAAAGTCCGATTCTCGTTCCTCGGGCAAGTACAATCGTGCGAACGGCGAGGGTAGCGTCTGACGCCACTGTTGCCACTGTAGCGCCATTTGCCAGAGCGGAGCGGGTATGTCGGTCAGGGGCGTTTCGATCAAAATGGGATCGACTTTCGCGCCTTTCTCGAATTCGATGGGGGCTTTAGACAGGGCGAAAATATGAACCAAGCCTTCTAAACTCAGCCGCACGAGCAGTTGTCGGAGTTTAGACATCGGAAGACCGTTTCCGTGCCACCATTGACAAATTTCGGGGTACTCGTTACGGTCGTCGGAAAACTCCCGTTTGGCTAAGGCCGGTTGTACGGTTCGCATCAAACACTGTAACCGTTCGGTTTTTCGTCCGACGCTGGTGGCGTAGGTCAGTTGTCCGCCCCGTAGAAACAGTTGCCAGCTTACCGTGCGATCGTCGGGATCGCTGACGGTGATGCACCCGGAGGTTTTCTTGGCAACGAGATATTCGATCGCTTTGCGCGGGTTAGCAATCGTGCGCGTCGCACTATCGTTACTCGGCTTGGGAGGAGAGTTGCCAGTCATGATCGATGGTTCGGGACTGATGGTCGCGTCGCTCGCCCGAACGCACATTTCGGTTTCGGCTCGGCATGAAGACGCGCGCGGGCAAAACACAGCCCTTCAGAAAGCGTGAGTCCGGTTTCGACGGGCTTCCTGAAGGCGGAAAGTCGAGAGATTCACGGCGAGCCTGACACGTGCGAGCGGCGATCGAACCGAATATCGCGCGATAGGCGAACGATTTAGCCGACTGCGTATCCGCAGTCAGTCTATCGCAGTTATTTGCCTGCAAGCAACGGCAATTTCACGGAAATCTTCTCACACCAGTTTTGGGGGGTCACACCCCTCAAAAATCGATCGTTAAGGGAGCGCGAGGAAATGGAATTACGTCGCGAATGTTTGCCATTCCGGTCACGAACTGAACCAACCGCTCGAATCCCAGCCCGAACCCGGCGTGAGACACGCTTCCGTACCGACGTAAATCGAGATACCACCAGTAATCCTCTCGGTTCAATCCGCTCTCCCGAATTCGCCGTTCGAGTACGTCGAGCCGTTCTTCACGCTGCGATCCGCCGATGATTTCGCCAATTTTTGGAACGAGAACGTCCATGGCTGCCACGGTTTTTTCGTCGTCGTTGAGACGCATGTAGAAGGCTTTAATATTCCTAGGATAATTGTAAACGATTAGCGGTTTGCCCAACAGTTCTTCGGCGAGATATCGTTCGTGTTCCGATTGCAAATCTACGCCCCATTCAACGGGAAATTCAAAGGTGCGATCGGCTTTTTCCAACAGTTCGATCGCTTCGGTATAAGAAACCCGCTCGAAATCGTGCCGTAAAATGTTTTCTGCCCGCTCTAAAACTCCCTTATCGATCCGTTGGTTAAAAAATTCCATGTCCTCGGGACAGGCTTCTAACACGGCGTTAAATAGGTATTTGAGGAAGTCTTCGGCGAGATCCATGTCGCCAGCCAGGTCGCAAAACGCCATTTCCGGCTCGATCATCCAAAATTCAGCCAAATGGCGCGAGGTATTGGAATTCTCGGCGCGGAACGTCGGCCCGAAGGTGTACACGTTACCGAAGGCCATGGCCATCACTTCGGCTTCGAGTTGCCCGCTAACGGTCAAATAGGCGGGTTTTCCGAAGAAATCCCGGCTGTAATCGACGGCTTGCGCCTCGGTTCGAGGTACGTCGGCCAGGTCGAAGTGGGTCACAGAGAGCAGTTCGCCCGCCCCTTCGCAGTCGCTAGCGGTGAGGATGGGAGTGTGAATCCACAAGAAACCCCGTTCTTGGAAAAATCGATGGATGGCGTCGGAGGCGGCGTTCCGCACGCGAAAGACAGCCCCGAGGGTGTTGGTGCGCGATCGCAGGTGAGCGATGGTTCGCAAAAATTCAAAGGAATGGCGTTTTTTCTGGAGGGGGTAAGTTTCGCTATCGACCTCGCCGCACACCGTCACCGTTGTGGCTTTGAGTTCGATGCGCTGACCTTTAGCGGGGGACTCGACGAGGGTTCCAGACACTTCGACCGACGCCCCCGTGTTGAGACACTTGACGAGCGTGTCGTAGTCGGGAAGTTCGGGGTCGAGAACCACTTGTAAGTTAGCTAGAGACGAGCCGTCGTTGACTTCGACAAAGGAAAACTGTTTGAGTTCCCGTTTGGTTCGCACCCAACCGCGCACGCAAGCGGTTTCGTCGGGAACGCCGTGACGCAAAATCTGGATAATTCTTCGCTGTTCCATAGAGGGAAAGGGATTCGAGCGGCTGTTTCAGCCAGCACAGGACTTCAATATCCAGCCTACAACAACCCCCAAGCCCAGAAAGCGCACGGCTTGCCAGAAGGGTTCGCGCAAGTCCCGCCAGGAGAACAGTTGGCTTTCGAGGCGGACTTCCACCTGTTCGAGTTGTTCGGTGAGACGTTTCAGGTCGTCTTTGAGTTTTTGGCGTCGGTCTCGATCGCGCTGCACTTGAGCGTGACGCAGCTTTAATTGGGTCAAGGCGGTTTCGAGGTCTTGAAGGGAGCGATCGAGATCGGCGTCGTCGTCGGAGGACGGGATCGGGGCGGGATCGGTCGGTGGAGTCATGGGGAGATGGCTGACAGAGACGGCGAAAAACATTACAGTGAAAAGAAAGCTCTGGCGTGCGATCGCCTCTGTTGTAGTCTAACGGGGTTTTGCCCCGCGATACCTGTGACTCGATTTTCTACGACTTCTGATGCGGCGACGTCTCCTCTCCGCGGCGATCCCCGTCTGGCCGAACTCCGAGAGTTCGAGACCTTGGAACTGGCACGAGCGTTAGCCGAACGTTTGGCCCTCTCCGAACGCGACTGGCACCGTCTCAAGTCTAACCGCTCGGTTCGCGCTCGGGAACAACTGGCGGCGGCGTTGGTCTTTCTACTCAAAGACGCTCCTGAAGAAGCGCTGCCGCGACTCCAGCAGGCGATCGGTTGGCTCGATCGCTCGATTTCCGCTCCTCCCTGTCCGCAACACGGCACGAAACACTCCTCTAAGAGCGATTCGACAGGTTAAAATTTCGAGTTAAAATTTCGGGCGACGAACGCTGCGAGGCACCAGTTTGCCGAGGCGAAGTTGCCGCTTTTGAGGCGTCCATTCGACGCGATCGAAAATTTGGTTCAAAATATACAATCCCCGACCGCACTCGGAGGTGTCGTCGGGGAGGCTGTCTTCGTCAGCGCTGGCACAGCAGCAGGCTTCTGGGTCGAAGGGTCGATCGCCGCGATCGGAAATCGTCCACCAGTAGATATCTTTGGAAAAGGAAAATTCGACCGTAATCGTCTTTCCGGGGTCGAGTTGGTTTCCGTGTGTGGCCGCGTTGACTAAAGCTTCTTGAAGGCCGAGCCGAATTTCGGGCTGGAGAGATGCTGGAATTTCGGCCAGGAGTAGATCCAAAATCGGACAGAGATAAAGAGTCGAAGCAAAACTAACCGTCCCCTGGCAGCGTCCTGTGGAAGGCATGGGGAGAGCCATTACAGAAAAAACCATGGATTTTTTAGCTCAATAGAAGTATGCATCGATTCAATGCTTGGGTCATTGGCTTTACCGCATAATATATTTGACGCTTATGCTTCTATCCTAGCGAAATATTGCCAGAGAACGCCAAAAAACGCAAGTCTGCTTCTGGCGAAACAGTCCGGTTTACTCGGCAAGCCGGGGAGTTTTGAAACCCTAACAAGCCCACGGGTAAACGGTTCGCCCTTTCGCTCGACCCGAACAAATTTTTCCAAACTCCGGTAAGCTAAGAAGGATAAAATCTGTCGATCGCACGCCGCGACGACGTTTTTTGAACCAATAGATTCCTCAGCTCTAAACTTGTAGGAAATCGTGCTAGATTACGACGTTATCGTGTGTGGTGCCGGGCCGTCTGGCGCAACGGCGGCAGCCAGGGCAGCTCGAGCCGGATTGCGAGTGGCATTGCTGGAAAAACGGGCGTTACCCCGTCACAAACCCTGTGGGGGCGGAATGCCGATGCAAGTGGACGCGTGGCTGCGCGATCTCTTTCCCGATACGGGGGTTGAAGTTGCCGTCGAATCTCAGGTGCGCCAGTTGTGCCACACGTGGAATTTCGGCGAAGCTCATTTGGGATCGGTCAATTTACCAGAGTCGCCTCGGGATTTATCGCTGTGGATGGTACAGCGTCCGCTGTTTGATAACGCCTTGGTTCGTCAGGCGGTTCGTTGCGGGGCGCAGTTGCGAGATGGGTTGACGGTGCGATCGCTCGATCTCGACTCGCGAGGGGTGACGGTTCGTGCTTCTCGAACGGGCGATCGACGAGAGAGTTTTACGGCGACGGCGCGACAGGTTATCGGTGCAGACGGGGCTAACGGGATCGCGGCCAATGCGGTGAATTTGCGGCAGCGGCGACAGTTGGCGATCGCTATGGAAGTCGAACTGCCTTACGATTGGCACGCATCCCCGGACAGGTTACGCCCCGACGTGGCGCATTTGGAATACGGGGCGGTACGCCGGGGCTACGCCTGGATTTTTCCGAAAGGAGAGAGTTTGAACGTCGGGGCTGGGGTGTTCCATCCACCGAAAGGGAAACGGGGGGGAAATCGGTTCGTTCGCGACGAGTTGGAACGGGCGATTTTCGGCTATTTCGATCGCTTCGATTTAAACGTCGATCGCGCAGCGTTGAAGTTTTACGCCCATCCTTTACCGCTCTGGCAAGGCAAAGAACGCCGCCACAGCCCTGGCGGACGCATTCTGCTCGTCGGTGACGCGGCGGGACTCGTCAATCCCTTTTTCGGAGACGGTATCCTTCACGGCATCAAAAGCGGTATTATTGCCGCCGATTGTATTGCCGCAGGCTGTCCCCAACAGTACACGGCGCAGTTACACGCAGAAGTGGCAGCCAATTTCAATGCAGCGCGATTGCTGGCGGCGTTTTTCTACCGCTTCCCCGACTGGTGTTACCGTCACGTGGTACGACGTCGCGACGGTACTCACATCGCAGCGCGACTGTTGGCGGGAGATTTGCAGTTTTCCGAGATCGTCGGAAAGTTTGTCGGCTACGTGGGACAAAAAACGATTGACGGTGCAATCTCGCACTTGGGCGCACCGTTCGGGGCGAGTCGTTAGCACCGATACTGTTTCGCTAACTTTCATCGAAGGATGCGATCGCGATCGCACTTCCCCCGCTGGTGACAGCCAAAAACCCCGCCGGAACTTTGTAGGCGTGGCCTCCTACGTTCTGACGGGATTGAGTCGAGCGGGCCTTCGTGCTAGACGATTCGGCGATCGAGCCTCGATCGAACTAGACGTTCGCCCACATTTCACTGAGTTTGTTGAGAACCGGAGTCGGATTCCAGGGTTCGACTTCTAAACCCAGTTGTTTTTGAGCTTCCACCACGCCTGCCATGGTTCCCACACCGTAAATCCCATCGATGGGGCCGGTGTAGTAGTACGGTTCTTGAGCTAAGTACTCTTGCAGGCGAACTGTTTCATCGTAGGTCAGACCGGTATCGGGGTAGGCGACCGGCTGCGTGCTGGTGTCGGGATATTGAGCGTAGCCGAACAACGCCGAATCGGTGTTCGGACCGACGACGCCGTCAACCGCCAAGCCGTAATCGTATTGGAAATCCTTCACCGCTTGAATGGTGATCGGCCCGTAATACCCCGTCGAGTTAACGCCGTGGGGGAAGTAACCCAAGGCTTTCAAACGGTCTTGAATGGCGACGACGTAGTAGTAGTCATAGCCCGAGACCTGTTCGACGGGTTCGGAGTAACAGGGATCGTAACAGGGATCGTAGCAGGGATCGTAATAGTAATCGCAGTATTCGTACTCGTACTCTTCGTAGTGGTAGTACGTTTCGGTGTAACAACCGTAAGACGCTTCGGCTTTCGGCTGTGGAGCTGCCACGAGTGCTAACGCTAGTGCGACGGGGGCAGCCGCCAGGATACTGGGTTTGAAAACAACGCTGGGCGTCGTTTCCGATTCGTAAGCTAAGTACAGTTGAGTGTAGGCTAAGCTATCCATAAACTCACCTTCAATCAGTTTGCTGAGTGTCGTATATTTTTTCTCACCATAACCCAAAAAAATCGCTCGCGGGTAGTTTATTGAGATTTTGTTGGTGTTTTTGCTTTAATAGCGAGTTTCTTCGCCATCTCATCAAATTTTTGGGCTGAAATTCACACAATAAACTTTCCCCTATTCTGGGTTGCAATTTAGGGGATCGCGGGTCGGTCGCATTGAGTTTCGTCTTCATTGACATACTCACCGCCCTAGAAGGGCGAGGATTCCTGCTCTAGAGCAGTTACTGGTTCAGCGACACCACTTACTGACTCAGGTTTCCCTTTATCAGCAGAGATGGAAGTCTCCCCAGTCGTTTACGGTTTCCCGCCAGTTTCCCAATGCCCTTGGGTACTGTTCGATCGTTCCATCCCTAGTATTTCCATTCCGCGTTTGAGAACGTTCAGCGCAGCATTAGTGTCACGGTATAACTCGATTCCGCAATTCGGACATTCATGAGTTCGAGTACTAAGCGACTTTTTGGCTCGATGCCCGCAATTGTGGCAGTCTTGGCTGGTGAAAGCCGGATTGACGGACACAACTTAGCGCCCGAGCGAGTTTTATCGCCCAGTCTTTACGCTGGCGGTGGACGGTTAGGTGCTGCCTGCCGAGTTGTCGGCGGGTTTTGTGAAAGTTAGACGACTGTTTTTTGCCCTTTTGGTGTTGGCGACTAAGACAGCGTTGTAGCCGCTTTAATCGCTTCTCCGATTTCCTGAGATATTGAGGGTAGTTGACAGCATTGTCGTTTTGGTCTTTGATGAAAAACTTAAGTCCTAAGTCAATTCCGATCGCGTTTCCCGTATAGGTTCCGGGTTCTTTTCGCTCGAGATCGAGACCAAACTGCGCGTAGTAGCCATCGGCTCGACGAACGACTCGCACTCGATTAATTTTGCTGCGAAGAATGTCTTCTCTAGCTTCACCGTTATCGAGTTGGGTCTGGCGACAGGATGTAAACTACCATTCATCATCGCTAAGCGATAGATAAATGGCTTTCCGTAGCCCTGAGACTGCAAAACAGCCCCGAACCTCCGGGCCGGTTTACGGCGACCCCAATCAATTCGATAACCTTGGAACCATTGTCGTCAGCATCGCCAAGCCAGCCACAATTCCCGCATCGAAACGTCTTACCCTGACGATAGGACTTTCCTTTGACCGGATGGATATGCAGGCAGTGATGGCACGTTTGGCTGCTATAAGCAGGCGGCACGGCAAG
>NZ_KB235958.1:3182307-3205534 GCF_000332355.1 Baaleninema simplex PCC 7105 | reverse complement strand
CTCAGTCCGAAGGATTCTCGCAGTTGCCGATAGACCAACGACTGAATTGTTGTTTTGCTGGTCACAGCCGGACGAACGACAGAGTTTGTAAGGTTACAGGCTGCGGCAAATGCTTGTGCAACTCGCAAGAGGGCGGCACTTTGCTCGGCGGTGGCCTTTAACTGGCAAACGACAGTCAGGATTTGTTCCATGCGATAATTGTACTATTATTTGAGGGTTGCCGCGCAAGTCTTAAAGTTGCTGTCCCGGCATTCCTCCCGCGCTTCAATCGGAGATTAGAAGCGGGGACTTCTCGCTTGCAATGTTAAAGAGCTTTGCAAATGGGTCGTTCGAGGGAAAAACACCGCTTAGCCTGGGTTGCGGTGGGATCGATCTCGCTCGAGATTCGAGCGTTACAGTTGTCAGACACAGAGCTTTCGCCATAAAACCCAGCAACACCATCGTAGATCGTGTTGCACTCGAGGGTGTGATACGACGGCCGAGACGGCGATCGCTCGATCGAGGTGGTTTCGGCCGAACGCTCGGCGACTTTATCCAGATTTACGGTTGTTGACCCCTAGTTTACCCTCGAATCTCCGTAATCTCACCGAAGATCGCCAAAAATTTCTGTTAATTTTTTTGAATTGTCGGAAGTCGAGTTCGATAGGCTCTGCCGTTCGCCCCCCGACTGTAGCGTCGCGTCGCGGCATTGCAAGCAAACAAACTCGGCCGGTGCCAACCAACCTCGCAAGAAGTAATAGAGCGTCGTGAGGTATTCGTCGATCAGTCGCGTCGAGAGGGTCAACCCTCTGGCACTCGGCACGACAGAGGCTAGGGTCACGTCGAGCCGTTCGGGATTCGACGGTTCGAAGGTGACGAAATCTCCCGGTCGGGGAACGACTTCGATGTTTTCTCGAGCAAAGGCCGTGACCGCTCGATAGAGGGATAAGGCGGAAGTCACGACGAAGACGCGCGGCTCGAAGTCGTTTTCCTCAATAATTTCCGAGACTGCTAAGACGCTCTGGCGCAGGTTTAGAGCGGTGTCTTCGAGGAGCGCACGGTCTTGGGGAATGCCGAACTGTTCGACTAACAGATCGCGCACGATTTCCGCTTCGCTGATTTCTTGTTCCCGCACTTCTTCGGGGAAGTCGTAGCGCTGTCCGGCACTGATAATGATGCGGGTGGCGGTACTGTTGTTATAGAGCTGAGCGGTATATGAAATGAGGTTGCCGTTATCGCTCAGTTGAATGTGTCGGCGATCGAGAACTTGAGGTTCGACGGTTTGCTGGGCGATGAGAACGATGGTCTCTGCCGTGTCTGTAGCGGTCGTTTCGAGGAGTTGGATGGCGTTTCGTTCGATCGATCTTTGATAGAAAAATTCCGAAAAAAGCGGGGTACTGAATACCCACAGCAGCACGAACGCCGCGTAAATCTGATTGCGAGAGGTCCTCGAGATCGCCACCCCTCGAATTCCTTTGAGAGACTGAGCGAGTAAAATCCAAATCAAACCGACTGGTTGAAACGGGAGAGAGAGAATCGACCAGGCTAGGGTCGCCGTGCGATCGCTAGGATCGAACCACACCAATACGATAAAAATCACGATCGCCAACGAACCTAAAAACGTAAAGTACGTTTTAGGAACGATTTTCAGAAAAACGTAAAAGGCTATAATGAGAACGAGCAGCCAGAGCAGGACTCGCGTGAGAACTAAAAACATCTCGCTCTCGGATCTCCCATAAGAACGGTTTCGACAACGACCGACAACCGAGAAAACACGGACGCGACAGGCTGATTCGGTCATCGCATCCAAACTTCCTTAGAATAACAGATAGAGACGAGGCGATCGCGCTAAAACAATCCCATTGGGTCGCACGCGTTAACGCCCGAAGAATTGTGAATTTAAATTGCGTCTTTTGACTTATTGTTTCAATTTTAATAAATTATTTAGAACTGGCATAAAAATTCGCTAAAATTTCCAACTTGGGATCGAATATTTTTCCCATGCATGGGATCTAGTCGATGAAAGTCAGTCACCTCCTCAGAAGCTACGAAGCAGGAACCACCCACTTTAGCGGTGTCGACCTACAAGGCGCGAATTTACAACACGCCACGTTCATCGCGGTGGATTTTACAGACGCCAACCTCATCGGTGCCGACTTGGGGCGAGCGTTCCTGACGAAAACCGTTTTCAACGGCGCTCGTTTGAACTGGGCAGATCTGAGCTACGCCAAACTCAGCGACAGCCAACTCGTCAAAGCCGATCTCACGAAAGCCAGCCTGAAGGGGGTCTTTGCGGTCAAAGCGACCCTCGCTCGGGCGCGGCTGAGCGGTGCCGATCTCGAAGGGGCGAACCTGCGTGGTGCCGATCTCGAAGGGGCGAACCTGCGCGGTGCCGATCTCAAAGGGGCGAACCTGCGCGGTGCCAATCTCAAAGGGGCGGATTTTCGCTGGGCGAACCTGAGTGGCGCGCGACTGAGCGGAGCCGTGTTAAACGAGGCGCGGTTTGCCGGGGCGAAGTTATGCGGGGCGTACCTCAACGGCGTAAACTGGGAAGGAGTCGAACTCTCTGGTGTCGATCTCAGTGCAGCCAAACTCAGCGGTGCGAATCTCAACGGTGCAGATCTCAGTGCGGCGAACCTCAGCGATGCCATTTTGCAAGGCGTAAAACTTCTCGGTGCGAACCTGCACGGGGCGAACCTCACGGGAACCCGGTTCGATCGCTCCGATTTATGGCCGGCGACCGCGTTCGAGTCCCAAGAGTTCCTGCACACCTCTCGAGTCCGGTGAGTAGGTTTTATCGAATACGGAGAGCGCGATCGTACATATCGTACATAATGATTAAGAGAGGCGGGGTTGAAAGGTCGGCCGACTCCCCCCGTCTGAGACGATCGCGTTCCGAACCCCTCGACTTCCGACATCGTTCATGCGTTATTGCGTCAATCCCGCCTGTCCGAGTCCCGAAAATTCCGACTCTAACGAGCAGTGCCTCAGTTGCGGTGCGAACTTACTGCTCAACAGACGCTATTGTGCGGTCAAAGTCCTCGGACAAGGTGGGTTTGGTGCGACGTTCGCCGCCCGTAACGTCGCGCTTCCCGGCGAACCCATCTGCGCGATCAAACAACTACGGGTCGCCTCGAACAATGCCAACGCCATCGAACGCGCCCGCCTTCTGTTCGAGCGGGAGGCGACTACCCTCGGGAAAATCGGCAACCATCCGCAAGTCCCCACGCTCCTCGACTACTTCGAACTCGACGGACAGTTTTATCTGGTTCAAGAGTACGTTAAGGGCTTGACCCTCAAACAGGAAGTCAAACGGTCGGGCTGCTTCGATGAATTTCAAGTCCGAGCCGTTCTCGACGAAATCCTCGAACTTCTGAAATATTTCCAGTCTCAAACTGTCATTCACCGCGACATCAAACCCGCAAACATCATCCGCCGCAGCCTCGACAACCGACTCGTAACGATCGACTTTGGGGCGGTGAAAGACGAAGTCAGCCATACGGCTATTCTCGATCCCGACGACCCGACTCCTAACACCTCCTTCGCGATCGGAACGCCAGGATTTGCGCCCCCGGAACAGATGGCTATGCATCCGGTCTACGCCAGCGATATCTACGCCCTCGGCGCGACCTGTTTGTACCTGCTCACGGGGAAATCTCCTCGTCGCTTGGGGTACGATCCGCTCACGGGCAGTATTTGCTGGCGCGATCGCGTTCAGGTCAGCGACAACTTGGTTTACGTCCTCGATAAAATGCTCCAACCGGTGTTGGCGCAACGCTACCAAGCCGCTGAGGAAGTTCTCGCCGACTTACACTACCAACCCACGCCAGAAGATGCGATCGAGGTCGCGCCCCCCCAGCCTCAACCCGCTGTCGAACCCGACGTCGAACCGCTCGAGGAGACGACGCAGCCCCCCCAGCCCACGCAGGAGGCGACGAACTTTACGTCTACCGAACCCCTTGACGCGACAAACCTTACCGATACTCGCCTGCACCGATCCCCACGAACTTCGTTTCGCAGTCGCCTGCGCGATCGCACGACCGCCTCTTCGTGGAACCGCTCTCAGAGCAACCGCCGCGCTCAGGGGGAAAAACTCACCGCCGAAGAACTCAAGACCAATTACTTTAAAGGACGTCGCGACTTCGCCAACCGCAATTTAAGCGGGGCGGATTTGCAACGGTTCAATTTAGAAGGCGTCAATTTCAACGAAAGTAAACTGGTCAAAACGAACTTGCGCGGGGCGAACCTCCACAAAGCCGATCTCAGTCAGGCGGGGATGAACCACGCCATTCTGCGGGATGCCGATCTCAGCGATGCGTTTATGAGTTACTGCAACCTCGCCGGGGCGGATTTGCGAGGTGCCGACCTGACGAACGCTTATCTGACCTACGCCAACATTACAGGAGCCAACCTCTGCGGGGCGAACCTCGCGAACGCGAAAGTCACTCAGGAACAACTGGCGTCGGCCAAAACCAACTGGCGCACGATCCTCCCCGATGGGAAACGAGGCTTGTTTTCTTGAGGGGTTTTTTCTACTGTTTGAAGTGGGTTGGGGCAGTTTGACGGTACACGCTCGCCACAACGTCAGGAATTCAACGAACACGACAGCATTTCGGAGATCGATCGAAGGAGTCTTATGTTTTCTAGACGACATTTAACTTTACTGACGGATTTCGGGTTGCGCGATGGCTACGTCGGCATTCTCAAAGGGGTTATCGCCAAGGTCGATCCGACAGTTTCGGCGATCGATATTTCTCACGATATTACGCCTCAAGACGTGGCCGCTGCCCGCTTTTGTCTGGCGAACGCCTATCCCTATTTTCCCAAGGATACGGTTCACGTGGCCGTGGTCGATCCGGGGGTGGGAACGCCGAGGCGGGGCATTGCCGTACAACTCGAGGACGGCTATCTCGTCGGGCCGGACAACGGTATTTTCGATGGCGTGTTGAGTCAACATCGCGTCGTGTCGGTCGTCGAACTCACCGAACCGAAGTACTGGCGCACCGATCGCCCGAGTCGCACCTTTCACGCCCGCGATATTTTCGCACCGGTCGGGGCTCACATCGCGACGGGAGTTCGGGTCGATCGCCTGGGAAAAGCTGTCGATCCCGAGAGTTTGGTGCGGTTGTCCGTCGGGGAGGCGCGGCATACGGGCGGTGAAATCGAGGCGTGCGTGCAGTATTGCGATCGCTTCGGGAATCTCATTACGACCGTTCCGGGTGAATGGGTCGAGGGCAAAACTTGGCACGCAGTTGTCGGAACGCAGCAGGTTCCCTACGGCGAAACCTACAGCGATGCGAAAGCGGAAGGGACGGTGGCGTTGGTGGGCAGTCACGGTTGGGTCGAAATCGGGGCCGATCGCGCCAGTGCTGGCGATCGCTTGAAGGTTGGGTTTGGCGACGCGGTTCGCATCGTCTATCGCTGATGGTTCGACGGCGCGTTATCGGTTTGACGGGCGGCATCGCGACGGGTAAAAGTACGATCGCGGTGTTTTTACAGGAGACTTACGGGTTTGCCGTTCTCGATGCGGACGTTTACGCGCGGGAGGCAGTCATGCCGGGGTCTGAGGTGTTGCAGGCGATCGCCCGTCGTTACGGCTCTGAGGTGTTGCAGGCGGACGGAACCCTCGATCGCGCTCGATTGGGGGCGATCGTATTCGGAAACCCTCGAGAACGGCAATGGCTCGAAGGTCGAATTCACCCGTTCGTGCGCCAGCGTTTCGTGGCGGAGATCGAGCGGCGCGAGGAGACGGTGGTGCTGGTAGTGCCGTTGTTATTTGAAGCGAACATGACGGATTTAGCGACGGAAATTTGGGTCGTGGCCTGTTCGCCGGAAGAGCAACTGGCACGATTGAGACAGCGGAACGGCTACAGTGAAGAGGAGGCGCGATCGCGCATCGAGGCACAACTGCCGTTGGCGTACAAATGCCAGCAGGCCGATCTCGTTTTGGATAATTCTGGCGATCGCCGAGTCTGGCAACAACAGATCGATCGCTGGCTTCGGGACGATCTGAGGGGTTTAGAAGCGATCGCCCCCCGTGTGTGAGTTTAACCCTGTAACGACATGATGAGACGGATAGGAGTGTTGGCGATCGTGGCTGCGATCGCCGCTGGGATGGGAATCGAGGCTAAGGTCGCCCTGGCGCGGTTCGGAACGCGGCCGGCTGGAAGCGATGGGAACGAGAGGGGTTCGACGGCTGTGGAAACTGACGCGATCGCCCGACGGCGATCGCCCGAAGCGCTGGTGACAGAAGGGGAACGCTTGGTGATGCGCGGTGAAGTCATCGAGGCTATCTCTCTCTACGAAGAAGCCCAAGCGCTCCATACTTTTTTCAGCGTCGGGGCGCAGTCGTGGAACATACTGTGTTGGTACGGGAGCCTATGGGGCCACGCGGAAGAGGTTCTCGAGGCTTGCGAACAGGCCGTCAAACTCGACCCGGACAACGTTGAAATTCGCGACAGTCGCGGTTTGGCGCGGGCGTTAGTTGGGGATACGGACGGAGCGATCGAGGATTTTCAAGCCTTTGTGGAGGCTAGCGAGAACGAACCTCGACGCTTTCAACGGCAAAATTGGATCGAGATGTTGCAAGCTGGGGAAAATCCGTTTACGCCGGACGTTTTGCGAATGTTGTTTATCGATTGACTCTTTCCTGATTCAATTGAGTTCGAGTACGACTGCAAAAACTGTAAGGGTTTACCTATTCTATCGTCGGCTTTAACGCCGCTAACATCTGACGCAGTCCCACTCGCCAATGGGGTGCAAAGGTTCCCAACACTCCTTCGAGTTTCTTTCCCGACAAGACCGAATACGCCGGACGCTGAGCTAGAGTCGGATATTCCGCCGTGGTAATGGGAACGACTCGCTTTAATTTCAACGGAAATCCTAACGCTTCGGCTTCCTCGAAAATCGCTACGGCGAAATCGTACCAACTGGCGACGCCGCTGTTGGTGAAGTGGTAGGTTCCCTCAATATCGTAGTGGTTCGTCACGATTTGCGCGATCGCGTTGGCGATGTCTCCCGTCCACGAGGGAGTCCCCACTTGGTCGGCGACCACGCGCACTTCTTCGCGGTCTTTCCCCAACCGCAACATCGTTTTCACGAAGTTTCCCCGACCGCCGACCCCGTACACCCAAGCCGTTCGCAAAACAATGTGAGACGCGTCGCTTTGCAAGACTTCCACTTCTCCGGCGAGTTTCGATTTCCCGTATTCGCCGACGGGATTCGTGGGGTCAGTCTCGGTGTAAGGACGGCTGTGGTTTCCGTCGAAGACGTAATCTGTCGAAACGTGCAGGAGTGTCGCGCCTTGTCGCTGCGCCGCTTTCGCGAAAACCCCCGGTGCGATTCCGTTGACGGTTTGTGCGAGTTCCGGTTCGTGTTCGGCTTTGTCTACGGCGGTGTACGCCGCGCAGTTGACGATAACGTCCGGTCGAATTTCGGCGATAACTGGGGGAATGCTGCGGGGTTGGGACAAATCCAGGCGATCGCGTCCGACTCCAACCACCTCAGCCACGGGGTCGAGGACGCGTTGCAACTCCCACCCCAACTGTCCGCTAACACCAGCGATCATAACTCGCATTATTCGTAGACCTCCGCTGTTTTGAAGGGAACACCTGCTTTATCTTTTTGAGATAAAATCGGCTCGGTTGCGCCAAGTTGCCAGTCGATCGCCAAATCGGAATCGTTCCAAGCAATACTGCGTTCGTGGTCTTTGGCGTAATAATCGGTCGTTTTGTACAGCACTTCTGCGACCTCCGAGAGTACCGAAAATCCGTGTGCGAATCCCGCTGGAATCCACAACTGTCGCTTGTTGTCCGCACTCAGTCGATATCCGACCCACTGTCCGAACGTCGGTGATTTTTTGCGAATATCGACCGCAACGTCGAAAATTTCTCCCATGCAGACGCGAATTAACTTCCCTTGTGCTTGTTGGATTTGATAGTGCAGTCCTCGCAACACGCCGTAGGTCGATCGTGAATGATTGTCTTGAACGAAGTTCGTTTCGACGCCTGTTTTTTCTTCAAAAATATGTTGGTTGAAACTTTCAAAGAAAAAGCCGCGATCGTCTCCAAAAACACGAGGTTCGAGGAGTAAAACTTCTGGGATATCGGTTTGGATGACGTTCATTTATTGACGAGCGAGAACAACGAGGTTGGACACAGCACCGAGAAATTTAGGCTGAAACCAGCTTACACGATATCGTGTATTTTTTTCGAGCAAGACGTTCCAAATTAATCGAGCTAAATCTCTTTGAGAAAGCAATCTTAAATTTTTTTCTTGCGCCCAAAAGGTTAAGCCTAAAATATTTAATATAGTACGGTGGTGTCGGCGAGGCAACCAGTGAACGATGGGAAGTTTAGTGTGGAAATCTAACCAGTGGTAGCGATTGGGAGTTGCGACGAGAATTCCCGATCCGAGAGATAGTAAATCGCGAAGATATTGAAGTTGTTCGGATTGAGATCCTACGTGTTCGATGACGGCTGAAGAGGTGACAAAGTCGAGTTTAGAAAACTGCTCGGGTCGAGGTGGAAAAGGGACGACTGTTAAGCCTGGAAATTGCTGTTCGAGATGTTGAATTTCTTCGGGAGAGGTGGCGTAAACGGTGGCGCCGTCTTCGAGAAGCCAGCGAATCCAGCAGTTACTATCGATGCGATCGGTGTCGGGAGTCGCGCCGTGGTCGAGAAAAACTTTACCCGAAACGCCACCGATTTGTTGTGAAAACCAATCGTAAATTTGGCGGCGAATTCGCAACGAAGATTTCATGCGAAGTTTGTCCAGCCACGATATGCGATCGCCAAAATAATCGTATTCTCGAACTTCAGCCATATCCGAACGCTCGCCTCGCGTCAAAACCTCTAACGACCCACGATCGACCCATAATAGCGATCGCACAACACCGCCAGCGTAATCGTACTCGAAAATAACACGAACCCGACCCAAAACCGAGGTAAACTCTTCGAGATCCTTCTCAAACGACGATTGTAGAATAACAGTCCGATCGCTGGCGCGATGGGAATCCAATAGCGACCCTGTAACCCGCCGATCGTCTCCGCGCCGACGAAGTTCCACAAATACGCCAAACCGCACAACATTACCATACTGGATAACGCGCTGAGGGCGAAAACTCCCCGTTGCCAAAGCTTAAACCCCTTGTCTGCGGGATTCGGAAGCCAGGCTGCGATCGCCAACATTCCCCAATACAACGCTACCAACCATCTCGGTAGCGGCGCGTCCAACCACCCCAAAACTCCGATAAACTGATGTGCGTAATCGCCGCCAAACGTCGTCAGCGTCCGCATTACCGTCGCCGCAAACGCCAGCGGATGGGTTAAAACAAACTGAATTTGGTCGGAGGGGGACAGTTGCGGGTGAAGGGAAACGTAAATTCGAGAGACGACCTGCGACCACAGTACCACTGCGACGCCAGAGGCCAGTGCGATCGCGCTGAAACTTCCCCAATAGCGTCGCCAACTTCCTACTTTTCGCCTCGGAATCGCCAGAAACAGCAACACTAGCGGGAAATACGCCAGTTTCGACAACGACAAGGCGATCGCCAACACTGCTAAAATCGCCAGATCGATCGAGGGATTTCGGTTTTCTTCAGTTTTTGTGACGTCTTGGAAGGACTGACCTCGTTTTGCAATTTCTCGAACTCTCGTCGGTTGGATTGAGGAACGACACTCAACATTCAAATCTTGTTGCAGTTGAGTTTCATGGATTTTTTCTGTTGTTTTTTCTTCTGTTTCATCGCCGATCGCTACCCGCAACACTAACCCCAAAAACGCGAAAGCGACACCGTTGGTTAACGCATCTAACGATAGCGACGACGCCAAAAACAGCGACATCGGCGTCAACGCCAACATCACCAAAAACCACTGATGAATTGGACTCCAGCGAATCCCCAAAAATACCAACCCCACCCACGCGGCTAAGTTCGCCAACCTCCCCGAATACATGAGTTTCAGTGGTGACAGGTTTGCAGCTTTTGCGATCGCAATTCCCAAGGCTTGGGGAAGATAGGGAATTGGTGAATGTAACGCCGTGGTTTTGAAATTTATAAAAACGCGATCTTGGGGATTTAGCGGTAAATCGAGAACGGCGAACAATTCGTCAAGATTTTGTTTCTGGGTTTTGTCGAAGCGCAAATCGCGACTCGAGACGTTGCGAACGGTGGTTAACACGCTTTTGGGAAGGTTTCCCCCCAAACAAACCTCTGTCTCGAAATATTTGCTGTATCCGTAGCAGTCTCCCGTTTGACGTTCGGCGACGAGATGTCCTTCTGCAATTTGAAAGGCGCGGTAAAAATGGAGATATTCGTCGGGAGATTGAAAGGGTGGGGTGAGAAATACAACGAACACCCCGAAGACGATAGCGATTGTGGTAAAAACCTGCTGCGGGGATTTTAGAATTCGGATGTTAGCGGTAGGGTGCGTCATTTCTAAGATATCAACGCTTCAATTTAGAAAGCGGTAGGGTGCGTCAGCTTTAAAGTATCAACTCTTGAATTTAGAAAGTTTCAGTCTGACGCACCGCACATCACGTTGTTTCTATCCCAACCCGTATCCCGTTTTATTTTTGTCAATTTATTCCTCAGCGGTGCGTCAGGTTGGGGAGATTTCCCGTTCGCTTTTACGGTTTTCAAGTCTGACGCACCCTACGTTTTTTACTGACTTCTCATACGGAATTTATTGCCGATCGTTTCTTTGTAACCGCGCGATAAAATGCAAATTTGCATCGAAAATATAGCGAAAGGGAACGGGATATAAATCGAGTTTTCGTTTCGTGACTTCAGGAAACCATTCGAGTTCGCTGAAAACGATCTTCCACTGACTCGAAGAGAGATAATGATAAGGAAGTGCGACGCCGTAACTGCGATTTCCTACCCAATCCATGAACCGCAAACGAATTTCGTCGAACCCAGAATTACAATAGTGGTCTTTAATTAAAACTGCGTGTTTGGCGACACGGGTACATTCTCCTAAAACCTGTTTGGGATCGTGGGTGTGGTGTAAGACATCGACCACCATCACGAAATCGAAACTATTGTCGGGATACGGAAGCGTTCTTCCGTCAAATTCACGGACGGGAATTGCAGTTTTCGGACGAACGAATATGTCTACCCCTTCTAATTTTACTGTCGGACGTAAGGTTTTCACCGCAACAGCCACTTCGCCGCTTCCACAGCCGACATCGAGTCCGGTGAGAGGTTGGTTTTCGGGTAATAGGTTCGCCAGATGCTTCGCTAAAACGCGAACTCGGCGATTCATGACGAGGGAACGATGAAGGGTTTGCATTGTGAGGAAAGGAGAAGAGAAGCGCGATCGCACTACCTATAAATTTTACGAACGGGAGTTTAGGAATTCTGACGGCGATCGCTTTGATATCGTTCGGAAAGAACGGCGTAAAACAAGCCACTAAACAGCGTTTGTGCGCCGATTAGTATAAACACCATTCCCGTGACCGCCGGACGAATGGCGTAAAGCGGCCCGAAATCTGCATCGACCCAAGTTCGGACGATCGATAATTCGATTCCTAAGCCAATTCCAAACATCGCCAGAGAAAATAGAATAATTTTCTCGATGCTAATGGATTTTACCACCCAATCCATCCGTTTCGATCGCCGTCGAATGCGATGGGTTAAGGTGTATAAATGAGCCAAGAGTCCAGTTAACAGCAATTCGTAACCCAACAAACAGGAGAGTGCAGACACCACGATCCAGTGGTCGTTAAACCGCAACTCTCCAATATAGACCGATTCTCCACCGGGAGCGAGGTTTAAAATTCCCGATAAAACTAATCCCAGAGAAATCAATAAAATCCCCGGAATCCAATAAACATACTTCGGTGCAAATAGCAAGATATATTTTAAATGCCGCCAGCCGTCCGACCAAGGACGCAAATGAGGTGCGCGATCGCGCCCGTCGGGATGGAGTGTAATCGGAACTTCACTCATTTTAAAGCCCAAAATTGCCGATTTGACCAGCATTTCGGAAGCAAATTCCATCCCTGGCGATTCCATTTCCAACTGTTGGAAGGCTGCTTTAGAAAAGGCTCGCATTCCCGAGTTTACATCGGAGAATTTCGAGTGATATAATAGGTTTACAATTGCCGTTAAAGCGGGCGTTCCGATGTGGCGATTTTTCCAAGGCATCGCTCCCGGTATAATTTTTCCGTTTAGCCGCGTTCCGATGACGAGATCGTATCCCGTCATTAACTTTTGAACCATCGGAACCGCTTCGCGAAAATCGTAAGAATCGTCTGCATCCCCAATGACGATATAGTTTCCTTGCGCCGCGCGAACTCCCCAGGTTAAGGCTGCACCGTAGCCGCGAACGGGAACCTCTACGACTCTCGCGCCGAGGGATTTTGCTAACTCCTGAGAGCCATCAGTCGAACCGTTGTCCGCTACGACAATTTCTCCACGCAATCCCAAGCGATCGAGCGCCGTTTTCGCCTTCTCAATACAGATTTCTAACGTGCGAACTTCGTTCAAACAAGGAAGCACAAAAGACACTGCGATCGCCTCGGTTTGCGATCGCGAGCGCGGAACGGAGTTCTCTTGTGCCGCGTCCTCTCGTGTCGTTGAATGCATGGGAGAAAGCCCAAAAACAGTAAAGCAATGGGAATATATATAAAGACTCGAGGATAGTTTGTCAATTGTGGCGGTGTTTTTTCAATCTTCAACCCGACGCGCGATCGCACTGATTGCACTCCAATTTTTACTTACGATCGGCGTAACCTATTGGATTTTCCCCCATTACGAGCGCTGGCACGCCTTCGATCTCCAACACTACCACAACATTTCGGTATCGATTCGCCAGGGACTCGTCCCCTACCGAGATTTTCTGCTGGAGTATCCCCCCGCTTCCCTGATTCCGATTCTCCTTCCCCAACTCTTTTCTGGTCACGAACCCCTCGCATCCGGCGATTATGTGTTCGGCTTCGTGGCGGAAAATCTGGTATTTGCAGTTCTCCTCGCATTGGGATTGCTGGGAATCGCACCCCGTCGCGGCGTTTCTACCCTGACGAAATACACGTTGCTGGCGATGTTGCTGTCGCCGCTGCTTCCCTGGCGATACGACTTGTTTCCAACACTGTTAACGGTGGCGGCGGTATTGGCGGCGATGTCGGGATTCGCCGTCGGTTCGGGGATCGCGTTGGGGTTGGGAATCGCAGCGAAATTGTATCCCGTGGTTCTCGTTCCCGTGTTTTTTCTGTATTTCGTCGCCTCTCGTCGGGTGGGAACGGGGGTGAAACTTGGCGTCAGTGCGATCGCCACCACGCTTTTAACGTTTCTTCCCTTTTGGTGGCTGGCTCCCGATGACTTTACCTCGTTTTTGACGTATCACAAAGATCGCGGTTTGCAAATCGAGAGCGTTTACGCTGGATTGGTGAGTTTGGGAGACGTTCTCGGTTTGACAGAAGCCTCGTCAGAAATGAACTACGGCGCACAACACCTGATTTCTCCCCTCTCCGAACCCCTGTTACAGCTTCAACCGTGGCTGTTTGTGGCGGCGATGGCGACGGTGTATGGCTTGACGTGGTGGCGGTTTCGGGAAGAGTCGCAGCGATTTACGGAGATTTCTGTCGAAACTTTAGTGGCGTATTCGACGGCGGCGTTGTTGGCGTTTATGTTGATGAATAAGGTATTTTCGCCGCAGTATCTCATTTGGTTGTTGGCGTTTTTACCCCTGTTGCGCTGGCGGTTTGTGGGAGTGGCGGCGGTGAGTTTCGCCATGACGATGACATTTAGTTTTATCACGCGACAGTTGCGCTTAATGTATCCGCCGTCTGTGGTGTTGTTGAATTTGCGGAATTTCCTGTTATTGGGAGTGTTGCTGTGGTTGTTGGTGTCTTTCTCGCCGTTTCGATTGCGCCAAACGTTTCAACAGGATTGAAGAAAATGGCGATCGCTCGCGATCGCACCTTCAAGGTTTACCTCAATAAATATTGTATTTTACCGAGAAAGTTTCAGGCAATTTTTATCGAGCGAACGCGATCGCGCGGTACACCATCCTGCCAATTCGGGTCTTCGGAGTTTGTGGTTATAAATGTATACCATAATACAAAAAATTGAAAATTCGAGAGCCAAAACCCTTGAAATCTCGTGAAGTTAGTTTTTCTGTCACCCTAAACTCCGAAGAGCCCCAATTCCTGAAAGATTCGTTACAAAAATTGAATTGTTAGGGGCTAAAATTTGACGTTTTTTGACTTTTACTTGCAGATTTTTTTAACCCAGCATTAACCTAAGAACGCCTTCCCAAGCCGTAAAGTTAAGTCGATCGCGTCAGCGAAACGGAGTGTCAACGCCATGAGCTTACTGAACTTCATTCAAATCTACGGACTGAACATCAACGCTTTTCTCGCCGACTTGCGAAGCGAGACGAACGGTTCCCCAACACTCCCCAACGGTATCGCCTCCGGGGACACCAGCCAAAACAGTACCGTTCTGTGGACGCGCAGCACCGAACCCGATTTCGTGGCGATCGAATACTCCACTGACCCCAACTTTAACGAAATCCTCGGAACCCTCTCCACCGAAGTCAGCGACCCGAACCAACCCGTCAAACTCGAACTCACGGGACTGCAACCCAACACTACCTATTATTACCGCGTCACCGATAGCCAGGGAAGTTCCCAAACCGGCGAATTCGACACCGCCGCCGAACTCGGAACCTTTGACGGCTTGAAATTTGGTGTTTCTGGGGACTGGCGAGGCGAACTGTCTCCCTATCCCGCCATTACCAACGCCGACGACCGAGATCTCGACTTTTTCCTTCTCCACGGCGACACCATCTACGCCGACTTCCCCTCTCCCGCACTCAACAAACCCCAAGCCGAAACCCTCGAAGAATTTCGCCTCAAACACGCCGAAGTCTACGGCGATCGCTTCGGACGCAACACCTGGGAAGACCTTCGCGCCTCTACCAGCGTCTTCGCCACCATCGACGACCACGAAGTCACCAACGACTTTTCTGGCGGCGCACCTGCGTCAACCGATCCTCTCGGACGTTTCGGAACTGGAAGCGAACTCATCAACGACACACCACTTTACGAGAACGGGTTGCAAGCCTTCCAAGAATACAACCCGATTCTCGACGAATTTTACGGCGAAACTGGCGACCCCCGTACCGCAGGCGAACGGAAACTCTATCGCAGTCAAACCTACGGAAGCGATGCGGCGGTGTTCGTTCTCGACGCGCGATCGTTCCGCGATCCCGCACTTCCCCAAGCCGACATTAACAATTTCACTGAAATCCTCGATTTTCTCTCGAACAGCTTCGACCCTAGCCGAACCATGTTAGGACGGGTGCAAGTCGAAGACCTCAAACGAGACTTACTGGCCGCCGAAAATGCTGGCGTAACCTGGAAGTTCGTCATGGTTCCCGAACCCATACAAAACCTGGGTTTAATTGCAGCCGGCGATCGCTTTGAAGGCTACGCCGCTGAACGCACCGAAATCCTCAACTTCATCGATACTAACGACATCGACAACGTGGTCTTCGTCGCGGCGGACATCCACGGAACTCTCGTTAACAACATCACTTATCAACTCAACCCTGGCGGCCCGCAAATTCCCACCAACGCCTTTGAAATTACCACGGGTTCCGTTGCCTTCGACGCGCCTTTCGGCCCCACCGTTATCGACCTGGCGGCAGATTTCGGCTTGCTTTCTGCCGAACAAGTCGCACTCTTCAACGCCTTACCCCGTCAAGGCAAAGATGCGTTTGTCGAAGAACTGACGAATACCCAGTTAGAAACTCTCGGTTACGATCCCCTCGGGTTGCAAGGATCGCCGGTTGCGGCTCGACTTCTCCAAGGCGGTTACGTCGCCACCCAAACCTTTGGTTGGACCGAGTTCGAGATCGACTCCGAAACTCAGGAACTTCGCGTCACCACCTACGGCATCGATCCTTACACGGAAGCCGAACTCAATGCCAACCCCCAAGCGATCCGCGATCGCACCCCCGAGGTCTTGTCTGAATTCGTCGTGACGCCAGAACTCGACGGCGCGATCGCCCCTTCACCTTCCCCAGGCTTCGACAACCTCGTCGTCTTCGGCGACAGTCTCTCCGATGTCGGGAACGTCTTCGCCGCCACCAACGGAACGATGCCGCCCTCTCCTCCGTATTTTGAGGGACGTTTCTCTAACGGCGAACTCGTCATCGAACGCTTAGCCGACGCGATCGCTTTAGAGGCGTCCGTTCCTGCATTGCTCGGCGGCGACAATTTCGCCATCGGCGGTGCAGCTACGGGATTTGGCAACTCCGCCCTCGGATCGCCCAACGTCGGCGAACAGATTTCTATATATTTAGCTGAAGACAGTCCCGACGCGGGAGATTTAGTCTATCTCTACGCCGGAAGCAACAATTTCATTCAAAGTCCGACGCCGATCGATCCCGCAAGTGTCGTCAGCGATCTCGCCGGTCATATCACCACGTTAGCCGAGGCGGGAGCGACGACCTTCATCGTACCGAATTTAGGGGATTTTAGCGGATCGCCCCTCGTGCGATCGCTCGGGCGCAGTCAGGAAATCAGTCAAGCACTCGATCGCTTTAACGAACTTCTCGATCCCGCTCTCGATGCCTTAGAAGTCGAATTGAGCGTTGAGATCGTCGAGTTAGATTTTGCCCGCGTTTTCGACGATATTCTCGAAAATCCCGCCGCTTTCGGAATTCTCAACACCACGGATTTCGCCCTCGATCCCCTGACGGGAACGGTCGTCCCCAACCCCGAGACGTACCTGTTTTGGGACGATCTCCACCCCTCCGCGACGGTCAACGAGATCGTCGCCGATGCCGTTGTTGAGGAATTGACCGACGCGTTCGTCCGATCTCGGCGCGATCGCAGCACCTCCACCTCAACAGTCTCGCACGCCGTTGTGGAAACTTGGGAATTTCCCCCCGTCCCTGATGGTGTCCCAGCCGACGAACCGTCGGCGATCTCCGAAATCCTCGAGACCGCGACAGAGTTGGGCGAAGGGGCGATCGCCTCCACCGAACTCAGTGCTTTTGCCGATCTCTGGGGAATTTAGCCCTAAGTGCGAGGTTTTGCTGGCGATACCTCACATTGAAATTGATTAATTACGTAAAATTACTGAGTTTTTTGTGTGAAGATTTTACGTTGACTCTGTAAAGATTGAGTATTATTTCGTAAAAAATTCCAGAATCTTATCCAAAATTGCGTAAAATTACGGTCAACCTCTCACCAGAGGTGGTGACTGAGTGTCAGGACTGACCGCCATGACAGAATTTGCATCAAACCCAGTAAACGAGGGAGATACAGACGTATTTTCCTCCCATCCATTTCGCGATCGCCCGGAACGCCGCCCAGGATTCTCTCCGTTCCGTCGTCCGTGGAGTCGCGAAGATTCGTTTTGGCATCTTTTTTCGAGAGAGGGCGATCGCCTCGACGATGGAGACGATGGAGACGACACAGAAGAAAAAACGCTGCCAGTCTTCGATTCGCTCCTCGTCTTCGGCGACAGCCTTTCCGATGTCGGAAACGTTTTTCTCAGTACAGAGGGCGTCGATCCTCCCTCGCCACCTTATTTCAACGGACGTTTTTCTAACGGTCCCCTCGTAGTCGAAAAAATTGCCGACGGTCTCGAATTAGAGGCGTCGATCCCTTTTTTGGCAGGTGGAACGAACTTCGCTTTCGGAGGGGCGAGAACGGGGTTTGGATTATCTGATTTGGGAACCCCCAACGTGGGCGAACAAATTCAGTTTTATCTGAACGGACAGAGTCCAGACGAAACGGATTTGGTGTATCTATACGCCGGTGGAAACGACTTTTTACAAAATCCTCTGGCCTCTCCAGAATCAGTTGTCGAAGCGCTGGCCGAACACGTAACGACCTTAGCTGAAGCGGGTGCAGAAACCTTTCTCGTGCCGAATTCTGCCGATGTCAGCGTCGCGCCGTTCGTGCAAACCGTTTTATCTGACTTTCAAGATCGAATCCGCATTTCGATCGAGCAGTTCAACCGCCTTCTCGATACTCGCTTAGACGAGTTGGAAGTGAGTTTAGATATCGAAATTTTCGAGTTGGAGATTAACGATATCTTCGACGACATTTTAGACGATCCCGACTCTTTTGGTTTCGTCAACACGAGCGATCCTGCGTTGAATACGGTGACGGGAACGGTGGTCGAAAATCCCGACGCGTACGTGTTTTGGGATAACGTTCATCCTACCCGCGCCGCGACCGAGATCGTGTTTGAAGAACTTCGCGACGATCTCGAAGCGTTCGGATTCGCGATCGACGGAATCGGTGAAGGCGGAGAAACCGACGGCGGCGACGATAACCTCGACGGCGAACGAGACGGGTTGACGGGAGAATCTTCAGCGGCGATCGCTCGCGAGGAGACCGAAATCGTCGAAACCTTTATCGAAACGGTCGAATCGATCCCGTTTTTCGAGTCCCTCTCCGATCGCGAAACGTTCGAGACGCCGTTTGTGGCCGATGCGATCGCCGCATTTTCTGAAGAAACCGGCGCGATCGAAAACCCGTTCGGCTTCTAAAACCCTCTCGGCAATATTCATCCGTAGGGACGTTATCGGCGACGTTCCTACGATGACTCGATCGCAGCGAACCTCGGGCGATCGAGCCCAACCCCTCGACGACGGATTTCTCGAAGGTTTCTCACCGCCGTCTCGCGATTCATTATCTTCGACAAGCTGTCTGTTATCTGCGACACAAATCTTGTAAAACTTTAATCTATTTAAATTTTAGTAAAGAAACTTTAAAATTTCGACGAGCGATCGGGAACTCAGGTCGAGGGTGATGAAGATTAACAGGGTGGTTTGACGCAAATCACTTTGCCAAGTTTAGGAACTCCCTATACTAATTTTAGTCCGTAAAACCATATGGATTTCGACAATTGAATCTCTGTTGGCGTCAAAGCTGTTACAGGCAATTGTCAGTTCGTTCATTGGGGGTTGTCGTTGCGCACGACTCGATCGATATTTTCGACTCGGCATCGATAAGGCGCAACAGACAGAACGGAAATCACATCCACAGCCCCCCGTTTACCTGGAGGGATTGAGACGAGTATTATGCCAGGAACGACTTCTTACACCCAATCTGATTACGACGATCGTCTTGTGACAGACGAATTAGAGGTACTGACGGCCGATACCGATGCCAAGGCGGACGAGGAAACTCTCGATCGCGCCTCGGGCATGGAAGTCGAATACGCCGATGCTGACGAATTCGTTCGCACGAGTCGCACTACGACGGATTTAGTCCGTCTGTACTTACAGGAAATCGGGAAGGTGAACCTTCTCGGCCGCGACGAAGAAGTCTCTGAAGCGCAAAAAGTCCAACGCTACGTCAGTTTGTTAGAAGTACGTCAACAAGCGGCCGATCGCGGCGACGAACTCATGCAGCGTTGCGTTCGCTTGGTTTGCACGCGCGATCGCCTGACCTCTCAACTCGGCCACCGTCCGTCTCTCGAACGATGGGCCGGCGAAGCAGACCTCGAAGTCTCGAAGCTCAAACCGACCCTCTCGGCGGGGAAACGCCGCTGGGCGAAACTGGCCGGTTTGTCCCTTGAAGAACTCGAACAGGTTCAAGCCGAAGGGATTCGCGCTAAAGCTCACATGATCAAAGCCAACTTGCGCTTGGTCGTGTCCGTCGCCAAAAAATACCAAAAACGGGGCTTAGAACTCCTCGATTTAATTCAAGAAGGCACGATCGGCTTAGAGCGAGCCGTCGAAAAATTCGATCCCACCCGAGGATATCGGTTCAGTACCTATGCCTATTGGTGGATTCGCCAAGGGATTACCCGAGCGATCGCCACTCAAAGCCGCACGATTCGCCTTCCCGTTCACATCACCGAAAAACTCAACAAAATTAAAAAAGCTCAGCGTCAGTTCGCCCAAGACAACGGACGCACCCCCACCATCGACGACATCGCCAAAGAACTCGACATGACCTCCGACCAAATTCGCGAAGTCATGTTGCGCGTCCCGCGATCGATCTCCCTCGATGCCAAAGTCGGAAAAGAAAAAGACACCGAACTTGGCGAACTCCTCGAAACCGACGATGCCTCTCCCGAAGACCTGCTGATGCGCGAGTCCCTACAACGGGAACTCCAGCACCTCCTCGCCGATCTCAGCAGCCGCGAACGAGATGTCATTCGCTTGCGTTTCGGTTTGGGCGGCGAAACCCCCTACTCTCTAGCTGAAATCGGCCGCGCCCTCGAACTCTCTCGCGAACGGGTTCGTCAAATCGAAGCCAAAGCTCTGCAAAAACTGCGTCAGCCCAAACGTCGAAACCGCGTTCGGGACTTCCTCGAGTCCCTCAGTTAAGCGTTTTAACCCCGCGATAAATTAGGGTAATTCTATCGACTCATCCAGGGGGCAGCCAGACGGTTGCCCCCGTTGCGTTCGGACTTCCTTTTTTGTCCAAATTATTGATATAATGTCGTCACGTAGCCATAGTCATTATGATTTTACATAACTGCCATGAGTAACACCGTCGTCGAAAACTTAGTCATTATTGGTTCGGGGCCGGCCGGATATACCGCTGCCATCTACGCCGCCCGTGCCAACCTCAAACCCATCGTTTTCGAGGGCTACCAAATGGGAGGCATTCCCGGCGGCCAGTTGATGACGACCACCGAAGTCGAAAACTTCCCCGGATTTCCCGAGGGCATCACCGGCCCCCAACTGATGGATCGCATGAAAGCCCAAGCCGTTCGTTGGGGTGCCGAACTCTACACCGAAGATGTCACCGACGTCGATCTCAGCCAACGTCCCTTTACCGTGCGCTCCGACGAACGGGAATTCAAAACCCACAGCATCGTCATCGCCACTGGTGCCACAGCTAAACGACTCGACCTTCCCCACGAAAAAGACTTCTGGAACACGGGAATTTCTGCCTGTGCCATCTGCGACGGTGCGGCGCCTCAATTTAGAAAGGTCGAGCTGGCGGTCATCGGCGGCGGCGACACGGCAGCAGAAGAAGCCGTCTTTCTCACAAAGTACGGCACTCACGTCCATATGCTGGTTCGTCGGGACGCGATGCGTGCCAGCAAAACCATGCAGGATCGGGTTCTCGAACATCCGAAAATTACCGTTCACTGGAACACCCAAGCCACGGACGTTTACGGTGAAAGCGGCAAACTCCAGGGGTTGAACGTCGTCAACACCCAAACTGGTGAAGAGAGTCAGCTTCCCGTTCAGGGTCTGTTCTACGCGATCGGTCACACGCCGAACACGCAAATTTTCCAAGGCCAGATCGAACTCGACGAGGTGGGATACGTTAAAACCCACAACGGTTCGGTCGAAACCAGCGTCGAAGGGGTGTACGCCGTAGGAGACGTGCAAGACCACGAATTTCGCCAAGCGGTGACTGCCGCCGGAAGTGGATGTATGGGGGCGATGTTAGCCGAGCGTTGGCTGTCGGAAAAAGGCTTGGTGACGGAGTTCCATCAAGAAGCCCAGGAAGCGACTACCGAACAGACGGAAACCCACGCCGAAGCGGATTCGGAAGAAACTTTCGATCCGGGCCAAACGCGACATCGCGGCAGCTATGCCCTGCGGAAACTGTATCACGATAGCGATCGCCCGTTGGTAGTGAAATACGTCGCGCCCACTTGCGGCCCGTGCCATATGCTCAAAACCATTTTCGATCGCGTTGTCGACGAATTCGAGAATCGTATTCACTACGTCGAGATCGACATCGAAGACGATCCCGAAATTGCTGAAGCTGCTGGAGTCATCGGTACGCCGACGGTACAAATTTTTAAAGACAAAGCCAAAGTCACCGAACTCAAAGGCGTCAAACAGAAGAGCGAATACCGTCAAGCCATCTCCGACAGCTTGGAACGAGCAGCTTCGGTCTCTTAACTCCAATTTCAACCCGCCCCCCTAGGGGTGATGCGTGATGCCGTAATATCCGATCGACCTGACCAAAAAACCAGGATACAAGCCCCGTCCCCTTCGACTTGGCTCAGGGCAAGCCTTCGACTTGGCTCAGGGCAAGCCTTCGACTTGGCTCAGGGCAAGCGGGTGCATCTCACTTGTGCGATCGAAACCCCACCCATCCTCCCCTTGCTAAGGGGAGGTGCCGAAGGCGGAGGGGTCATTCCCGCGAGTTCGGGGAGGTGCCGGAGGCGGAGGGGTTATTCTACGAAATTGAGATGCACCCGGCGAGAGTTCAGGGTATTGGTTGAAGCAAAGTCTGAAAAGTACGGACGCAAGTTTGTAGCGATCGGACGTTGGGAACCCACCAGTCAAACCTGTTCTAATTGCGGTTATAGGTGGGGAAAAATTGATTTGTCTGTGCGGTCAGTGATTTGCCTAAATTGCGGTACAGAACACGACCGAGATGATAATGCGTCTAAAAATATAGAAATGGTCGGCATGGGGCATCGGCACGACCTTAAATGTACGTCGAGAGATGGTCAGACTACTTCGGTAGCACAACTCAATGAAGCGTAAAGAATCCCCACGCCTTCAGGCTGGGGAGTATGTCAATGCCGCGTCATGCACCTTACGGGGAAAATCAAAAAAAATTTTCCGAAAAGGTTGACACTCTCCAAAAACTGTGTAAGTATAGATAATACGCAAGCAAACACAAGCGTTTTGCAAAGCGGTTTTGCGGGTATAGCTCAGCGGTAGAGCGTCACCTTGCCAAGGTGAATGTCGCGCGTTCGAATCGCGTTACCCGCTTTTTTCAATCTCAATCTGATTCAATTCCATCTAAGAAGGTTTGAATCGAGTTTTCGGTTCGACACCATTCACTCCAACCCCCATTGTATAACTTGGTGAGTTGGAGTTCTGCTATCAAGATCCGTCGCAGTACTCCGCCTATACCGCGAAGCGGTTAGGGGGTGGTGAAGCGGCGGTGAGTTGAGGTGCGTCCCCTGAACAATGCGATAGCGAGAGAAGGGGATAGCGCCGAAACGAGCAATCAAATATAATTGATAAGGTGGTAACACGCTGAAAACATACGGATAGCTCATCCAGTAGGCAGCCCAGAAGTAACGGTTAAGACACTGGCAACCTGTATAGAGCATAATACCCAAAACCAAAAATCAGATCCGTCCGGCTTGGGGGCACCAAGTGGACGTAAAACAAAAAGCCTGTGGAATCGTTCTGGCGGGGACTTGAAGTTATCTGAGTTCAAGTCTAGTCAAGAGGTTGAGAAGCAGGAAATCCTTGGTGTGAACCAGGGAATCTCCCTGCATACCCGATAGGGTTGCTGGGAGAGGATGTCAATCCCTATCGACTGATGAAAGCAC
>NZ_KB235958.1:3140799-3182207 GCF_000332355.1 Baaleninema simplex PCC 7105 | reverse complement strand
ATCCTTGGTGTGAACCAGGGAATCTCCCTGCATACCCGATAGGGTTGCTGGGAGAGGATGTCAAATGGCGAGAAAGGATGTTGACGCAGGCGGTGACGCCAGAACCGCAGTAGACGATGACTTCTTTGGTGTCGTCGAAGTCCTGCCAGCGTCGGCGTTGGAATTGGGGCGATCGCGCCAAGCCGTCGTCGCTGGTGACAGTTTTCCAGGGAAGGTTAACTGAACCGGGAATCGAACCGGCGACGGGATCGATGGGTTCTCGTTCGCCACGGTAGCGATCGCCGTCTCGGGAATCCACGAGAAGCACCTTCGGCGAGTCTTTGCTGGCTTTCAGTTGTTTGAGATCGATCGCCGATTCGGAACGGGGACGCGCCTGAAACTGTCCCGGTTGGGGTTGGGGTAATTCTGTGGTGACGGGGTAGCCTCGGGCCAACCAGTGGGTGAGTCCGCCGTCGAGAATGGCGACGCGATCGTGTCCGAGGTAGCGTAAAAGCCACCACACTCGAGCAGAAAAAGCAAATTTCGAGTCGTCGTAGGCGACAACGAAGGTTTCGGAGGAGGTCACGCCGATCGCACTCAACTTTTTCGCCAATTCGTCGGGATTGGGGAGGGGATGGCGTCCGCCGCGTTCTCCGACTGGACTCGATAAATCTCGTTCTAGGTGTAGGTAGAACGCACCGGGAATGTGCGAAGCGAGATATTTCTGATGTCCGAGTTCCGGTTCGGCCAGAGAAAAGCGACAATCGACAATCACGAGATCGCGACGCCGGAGATGTTGCGCCAGCCAATCGGCGGAAACAAGGGGTGTTGGAATGTCTGTCATGGGTTCTGAACTCATACCGATTCTTTTTCAGGGTATGAGATTCGAGAACCCGTTACAAACGTCTGTGGCGGTCAGTTCTGGCGTACAGGATAGAGGAAAACCCAAATGGCGAGCCAGCTTAAGTATCAAATGGTCATCCAGTGGTCAGACGAGGACAATTGTTTTCTGGTCGGTTTTCCCAATTTTCCAGGTCAGCAGTGGCGCACCCACGGCGAAACCTACGAGGAAGCTGTAAACCAGGGCATTGAAGCCCTCGAATCGTTGGTTATGGCCTACGAAGCCTCTGGAGAACCTTTACCTGAACCCGGTACAGTTGGCGCTGTCGCCTGACGATCGCGATCGAAACTCAAGGACTCCCAAAAACACTGTATCGCCGATTCGAGTCAGCGATCGCCGCGTATCCGAACCACCGTTTCTCAACGTCTGACATATCGTTTGACGTATCCGAATCGTTAGAAAACTGCTGTAACAGGACGAAACCGCCGATCGTCACCAGAATCAACGCCACGACGATCGCCACCCCAACGAAAATGCGAGAACCTGGTTTTTGAGATTTCGGTTTCGGTGGCGGCGGTGTCGGCGTGGGAGAAGGGGAATCCATCTCGGGAGACCCCGTCGTACCGTGAGAATGGGAAAAGAGAAGGTTGGAGTACCCGCCAACGGCCACGGCGAACTCTTGATTCCAGTCCACCTTGTCTTCGCCGCTGCGACGACCGTAAACTCGCACGCGATCGACCCCTTCGATTTCTAAGTTGACGACTTTCACGCGCACTACATCGAGACATCTGGCGCGATCGGGGATGCTATCGTCGGATTCGAGGACGACGTGCAAGCACCCTTCTTTTAACGCCGTCTTCGATCGAAGTCCGTCGGATTTTAATTCTTGGTTTAACAGTGCGGAAATCGCCTTGGGATTCCCCTGGCGAGCCAGTTCGTGGAGTTGGGATGGAGTGGTCATAGATTTTTGGGTGAGGGCTGCCAAGCCTCTATCCCTAGCATACCGGATGACTCGATCGCGTTGGTTCGGGGAAGTTACGGAAATTCGTCTAGGACGGGGTTTCTGACGACGCGCGATCGGTGTTGGCGATCGCTCGTTCCATCCAAACGCGATCGCCGGTAAAGCTGACGTTGAGGACGAGGTTGGGAATTCCCACGTGAAGGCGTTCGTACAACAGCATCCGAATGCGATCGAGGTCGTGGAGTTCGTCGGTAAACTGGTTTTCTGGGGAGACCAGGAAATCGAGATCGACGTACACGTCTCGTCCGAGTTGTTCGATCTTGAGGCGCACGTCTTGATGGGGAATCAGTCGCAGGGGTCGATCGAGGATGCGATGCACTTTCTTTTCTAGCAATCCTTCGACGTGATGGCCTAACAGTTGCGTCCAGTTGTGTCGCAACCATTTCCACAATGGCGAGACGGACACCGCCACCATCAGCAAGACTAAAATCGGATCGAGATAGCGCAGGGGTTCGAGAAGGGTGTCTCCGGTGAGAAAGGCTGCACTAAAGGCGATCGCGAACAGTAATCCCGTCATTCCGCGATTAAACCAGCGTTTCGCCTCGCGATCGACCACGGACAACCCGGTTTTTTCTGCGATTTTCCCCAATCTCGCCGCCCAGTTCGTCCCCACGATGGCCACGATCGCACCGTAACCGAGGGCGATACCGGAATCGATCGGGCGACCACCAGAGGCGATCGTCACCAACGCCAACGCCGCCGCCAACGCCAACACCGCCAACTCGATCGCGCTCTGCACGACGTTTAACATCAGTTCGAGGGTGTCTTGGGAGAGGGAGATCGCATCGCCCTCGGGATTTTGAAATTGTCGATCGAGTCGCCGTCGCAACTGTGCGAATACTCCGTCTACCAGCGCTCGCGCCCCGTCGAGTAAAACTGCGTTCGAGGCGGTCAGCAACGCAAACAAACCCCCCAACGCCGCGATTCCCAGACTTCCCCGAAACACCAGCGTCAACGCTTGAGGGTCGAAGGTTCGGGTATCGTTCGATCGTTGCGGAGGCATAGTGACGGTGAAGTGAGGCGAGACGTGAAGCGCGAAGTCTTGAGAAAAATTCCCTTCTACGGAAATTCTAACATCGCGGGTTGAGACCGACCGCTACGGACGAAAAATCGTCGCAACACCCCGAAATCGATCCGAAAACGGGGACGAGAGGGTATGGTGGACAAAATCGATCGCATTTGCTGTGACCCTCTAGCTATGTCCGAATTGAACTGTGAAACTTGTCCCGTCTGTAAGGTGAAAATCCAAAAGCTCCCGATGGGCGATCGCGTATTGTTTTCCTTCGGCGCACCGGGAACTCGCGAAATGTTGTGGAAACGAGTCTGTCAACATACCCAAGACCGTCGGTGTATTAATCGAGAATTAAACGCAAAATAACCTCGTCTTCTGCCTCGAGAAGATACTCAAAAAGACCTAAAATGCCGTTCGTGCCTGAGATGTGGAGATCGGCGATCGCCCCTTTTCGACTTATACAACTAATATGTTTTTTAAAGCATAACTTATGTTAAAAATGTGTAACAATAAGAGACGAATAAAGAAAAACCGTATAGTAAGAGAGGTCATCGTATGGTCGTAGCAACCGCCGCTCCTACCCAAAAACGCCTCACGATGCAAGTTGAAGCGATCGCCGCCGACACGACGGCCATTCGATCGCTCGATTGGGATCGCGATCGATTCGATATCGAATTTGGCTTGCAAAACGGAACGACCTACAACTCCTTCCTCGTGCGCGGCGATAAAATCGCCCTGGTCGATACCTCCCATGAAAAATTCCGACAACTTTATCTCGATACCCTCAAAGGGGAAATCGATCCCGCGAACATTGATTATCTCGTTATCAGCCACACCGAACCCGACCACAGCGGCTTAGTCCGAGACGTATTGGAACTGGCCCCCAACGCCACGGTCGTAGGTGCAAAAGTGGCGATTCAATTCCTCGAAAACCTGATTCACCGTCCGTTCGATCGCCTAGTGGTGAAAAACGGCGACACCCTCGACCTCGGAAACGGTCACGTACTGGAGTTTGTCAACGCCCCCAACCTGCACTGGCCCGACACCATCTTCAGTTACGATCGCCACACCCAGGTCATGTTCACCTGCGACGCCTTCGGAATGCACTACTGTTCCGATGCGACTTACGACGAAGACCTCCACAAAATCGAACCGGACTTCCGCTTCTATTACGAATGCTTGATGGCCCCGAACGCGCGATCGGTCATTTCCGCCATGAAGCGCATGAAGAAACTGGGCGACATCACCACCATCGCCACCGGACACGGGCCGCTGTTGCGCCACCACGTCGGCGAACTCACTGGACGCTATTGGAATTGGAGTAACGAAAAAGCCCAAGCCGAAACCACCGTCGCCGTCTTTTACATCTCCGATTACGGCTACAGCGATCGCCTCTCCCAAGCGATCGCCCACGGTATCACTAAAACCGGCGTCGCCGTAGAAATGACGGACTTAAAAATCGCCGATCCTCAAGAAGTCCACGAAATCGTAGCCCGCAGCGCAGGAATCGTCCTGGGAACTCCTCCAGCGTCCGGCGACGTAAGCAAAGCCACCCTCGACGCGGTGAGTACCATTTTCGCCGCCGCCAAAGACAAGCAAATTGTAGGAATCTTCGAGTGTTACGGCGGAGACGACGAACCCATCGACCCGCTGGTGACGAAATTCCGGGATTTGGGAATTAAAAACGGCTTCGACCCCATCCGCATCACCGAAACTCCCACCGAAGCCACTTACCAACTCTGCGAAGAGTCGGGGACGGACATGGCGCAACTGCTGACCCGCAAAGACGCCATTAAAAAAATGAAAGCCCTCGACAGCGACCTCGACAAAGCATTAGGTCGTCTGTCCGGCGGACTGTACATCATCACCGCCCAAAAAGGAGAAGTGGCCGGTGGAATGTTGGCGTCCTGGGTCTCGCAAGCCAGCTTCAAACCTCTGGGATTGACGATTGCGGTCGCGAAAGATCGAGCGATCGAATCGTTGATGCAAGTGGGCGATCGCTTCGTTCTCAACGTCCTCGAAGAAGGGAACTACCAGCATTTGATGAAGCACTTCTTAAAGCGATTCCCCCCCGGCGCCGATCGCTTTGAAGGCGTGAACACCCAACCTACGAACAACGGTTCGCCCATTCTCGCCGACGCTTTAGCGTATCTCGAATGTACTGTTGTCAGCCGCATGGACTGTTCCGACCACTGGATCGTTTACAGCAGCGTCGATAACGGTCGCGTTTCCAACCCCGAAGCCCGAACCGCCGTCCACCACCGAAAAGTCGGAAACCACTATTAACAGTCACCAGTCGCCAGTCACCAGTCACCAGTGAGGGGATGATGAGGTGATGAGATAAGGAGGGAAAACCATTGAAAATTTCTCCCCCTCTCCCCTTCTCCCCTTCTCCCCCTCTCCCCTTCTCCCCGGCTCTGTTTGTCCCCGTTCTGTGAAAGAGAAATGACTACCACTGCGATCGAAAGACCGAGAGACGTTCAAGTTTTACCCATTGCAGAAAATACAACGATCGTGCGATCGCGCAGTTGGGGACGGTTGCGGTTTGAAATCGAATACGCCCTACAACGGGGAACCACCGCCAACAGTTACCTGATCCGTAGCAACAAAACCGCCCTCTTCGACCCTCCTGGCGAGTCGTTTACGGAAATTTTCCTCGAGGCTCTCCAGCAGCGTATCGACGTGACTAAAATCGATTTTGTCGTCATCGGTCACGTGAACCCCAACCGCGTCGTTACTCTCAAAGCCTTACTAGACATCGCCCCGCAAATTACCTTCGTCTGTTCCAACCCTGGTGCGATCGCCCTGCGATCGTTCATGGAAGACCGTAAGGTGAAAATCAAAGTCATGCGCGGCGAAGAAACCTTGAACTTGGGGAACGGACACCGTTTGCTGTTTACCCCAACGCCCACGCCGAGATGGCCCGACGGACTCGCCACCTACGACACCAAAACTCAGATTCTCTACACCGACAAATTCTTCGGGGCGCACGTTTGCGGCGACCAAGTGTTTGACGAAGGCTGGTCGGTGTACGCCAACGATCGCCGCTACTACTTCGACTGTCTGATGGCGCCCCACGCCCGTCAAGTGGAAACCGCCCTCGACAAACTCGCATCCCTTCCCCCAGTTAAGTTCTACGCCCCCGGTCACGGCCCCATCGTCCGCGACGGGATGAAAGAACTCACCGATTCCTATCGTCAGTGGAGTCAGGAACAGAAAGGAAAAGATGTGACCGTGGCGTTGCTGTTTGCGTCTGCTTACGGAAACACGGCGACCATCGGTCAGGCGATCGCCCGAGGACTGACGAAAGCTGGCGTTCAGGTGGAGTCAATTAACTGCGAAGTCGCCGCCCCGGAAGACATTCAAGCGGTGGTTGAGAAATGTTCCGGCTTCATCATCGGTTCTCCAACTTTAGGCGGTCACGCCCCGACGCAGATTCAAACCGCGTTGGGTATCGTGTTGTCCAGCGTTCCCAAAACCGCGTTGGCTGGGGTGTTCGGGTCGTTCGGCTGGAGTGGGGAAGCGATCGACCTCCTCGAAAGCAAACTTCGCAACGCCGGATATCAGTTCGGCTTCGACCCGATTCGCGTCAAGTTCAAACCCACGGACGTGACGCTGAAAACCTGCGAGGAAATCGGAACCGACTTCGCCCAAACCCTGAAAAAAGCGAAGAAAGTCCGCACCCCCCGCCAACCCGCCAGCAACGTCGAACAAGCCACGGGACGCATCGTCGGTTCGCTGTGCGTGCTTACCACAAAACAGGGTGATTTGTCAAGTGCCATGTTAGCCTCTTGGGTATCTCAGGCGACGTTTTCCCCGCCGGGGTTGACGGTTGCGGTGGCCAAAGAACGAGCGATCGAATCGTTACTGCATCACGAGCGTCCGTTCGTGTTAAATGTTTTGGGAGAAGGCAAACATCTGGGCTTGATGAAGCATTTTCTCAAGCCGTTCAAGCCGGGAGAAGACCGATTTGAGGGGGTAAACGTAGAGGAATCGGAGAACGGTTCGCCGATTTTGAAAGATGCGATCGCCTATTTAGATTGTACAGTGAAGAACCGCATGGAATGCGGCGACCACTGGCTCGTTTACGCGACAGTTGACAGCGGAAACGTTTTCGATCCGGATACAAAAACTGCCGTTCACCATCGTAAATCGGGAACCAATTATTAGGGCGTTTTTCGGGGTGGGCAGCATTGCCCACCTTCTCCCTGTTTTATAATTAATTCTCTGTGTCCTCTGTGTCTCTGTGGTGAAACCTTAAGTATTGATGAAAACGCTTGAAGAAATTCAGCAATGGCTGGTGCAGTATAAATCGGCGTTGCAGGAGCGTTATCAGGTTCGGGAAATCAGCATTTTTGGCTCTTACGTCAGGAACGAGCAAACGGAAAGCAGCGATATCGATGTGCTGGTGGAGTTTTCTAAAACGCCGAGCTTGCTGAAATTTGTCAACTTAGAGAATTACCTCAGCGATAATTTAGGGGTTAAAGTGGACTTTGTTCATAAAGCTGGATTAAAACCGCGAATTGGCGAACGGATATTGTCAGAGGTTGTTTATCTGTAACGAAACGCCAGATTCAGGATTATTTAGAGGATATTTTGGATGCGGTAGAGGCGATCGAGCAATTTACCCAAAATGTTGAGTATGAGGCGTTTGCTCAAAATTTAGAGAAGGTTTTTGCCGTTTCGAGGGCGATCGAAATTATTGGTGAAGCGGTGAAGCGAATTCTCGATCCTGTAAGGCGCCAGTATCCTAATATTCCCTGGCGAGATATTGCGGGAATGCGGGATAAGCTCATCCATGACTATTTTAATAGGATCTGTTGGAGTTATGGTGATAAGCAAAGTTTATGAATTTCCGAAACCGTTGGCGTAGGGGCGTCAGTGCGCCCTACAAGGATTTTGGTATCGTATGCAATCAAATTACACCACAATTCCAACAGACCCACCCAATGAAAAAGAGCGATCGAATATTTTAAAAGATGAATCGATTCAAGATATTTTAGCAGAAATTCACGCTCAGCGTCCTGAGACTCGCAGTGTTGAAGAGATCGATCGAGATTTGCAAACGGAACGAGACGCATGGGATAGCTAAATTAATTCGATCGATTCCCAGAAACTGGGTTTTCTTCTGGTAAATTTTCGAGGTTTCATCGAACCTTTAAGATTCTCTTCAGTTTTCGCAAAACTTAGAGTTTTGATGGCAATATAAACGATCGGGAAATCGGAGAAGCGTCAGTATTTTAAGGATTTAAAAATTCAAGTTTTAAAACCGTTGCGAGAGCAATTTGAATTTGCTGCATCTCAATCTCATCCAGTTGACCGATGTATTTTTGCAGTCGATCTCGCGAAATCGCTCGGACTTGAAACGCATCAGCGGCTGACGATTTACTTAAACCGTTTTCAGTCGTCGGTTCGAGTTTCACCATCCAAGAAAAATTTCGATAGCGAGACTTCCAGTCTGTAATGGGAACGATAACTTTGAGGCGCAAAACACCAACTCGATCGTCACTGAAAATAACAGCCGGACGAATTTTCCGAATCTCGTCCCCAACAGCAGGATTGGGATCGTACAGCCAAATTTCACTACGACGCATGAGCCTCTAAATCATAGTCGTAAAAGTCTTCGCTGTCGAGATCGGTGGGTTCCGTCAGTTCGCTACCCACCGCGTAATCTTCAATGGCTTGCTGTGCGGCTTGTTCGAGTTGTTCCCGAGATCGAGCCAGTTGTGCGTTAACCTCGTCTGGAGCGAGCAATCGCGAGGGATGTCGAACGGGGTTGATGTCTTCAGCAATCAGTGTTTGTAGGTCTTCTCGTTCGGTATCCGTCAGATGTTGTTCGGTGTCTCGTATCAGTTGCAAGGCTTCTCGTGCAATTTGAAAACGTTCGGAACGAGATAGGTGGGTTAACGCTTGTAAAATTTGTTCGCTTTTCATCTGTATTAACCCTTCTTCTAAGTCTGTAACGATCCTAGCAAGCCAAGCAGCGATCGGGAATCCGCTTCTTAAATTCCTTTCTCAAGTTTTTCCCGAATCTGCTTTAGCCGCCATGACCTATTCCAGCAAGAAGTCTAGCTTTCCCTCTGCGATATCAGCTTCAAGCTGCTTATCCTAGAGCAGCCAGTCTTTTTCCGCAAACCACTCTCTCAATCGTATAAATTCTTCCTGAGAGAGGGCTTCAATTTCTGATTGAATCTGTTCTACTCGTGTCATGAGGATTCCTAGAGTTCTCACACTTAGTATTTTAGCAATCTGGCGAGATGTGGAAGTTCTAACGGGTGCATCTCAAAAATGTCAATTTATCAGATCGGAGTCTCTATAGTAAATTGAGCTGTTGTTGGGTTTCGCTATCGCTTCACTCATGGACGGCAGCGTTGCCGAAGTCCAACCTACTCCAGACTTATATTTTTACAAAAGTGAGATGCACCCAAAGTTTCCAAGCGCATCTACTAATCCTCGCAAGTAATTTACACAGACGTCAATCTGTTCTTTTCCTGAAATTTGCTTTGATATATAAATTTTCAGTTTCTAGAATCCAGAAACGGTTGTCCACTGCTTCCTAGCTACCTACTCCTCTAGACGATTCGTAGTTTATCATGACTTCCCGCCGTATCGTAATGACAAGACCAAGGCGTTATTTGAGATATTTTTCGACCCGTAAGGTTGAATACTCTGAAGATGTTGAAGTGGTATCGTCATTTGGTTAGAACTCGAGGCGATCGACCTCTTCAAACCATTTCGACCAAGCTTTTTTGTAAGATATAGCAGTACGACGTCGTTTGCGGATTGTTTTCAGGATAGATCGTTACAGAATGGGGTTTTCAGCCGATCTGTTTCCGCAAACCATTTAGGATTGCTATAGATCGTTCGATTCCTCTATTTGGCGGAGTTGGCGAGCAAATTGGAGGAGTCGAACGAGATTTTCGGGGGAAAGGCGATCGAGTTCGTCGTTGAGTTGTTGGCGAAGTTGTGCGGTGTCAGTCATAGTTTTGGAGAGTCGATCGATATTTCGAGGGTAGCGTAAGAGACGATCGCGATCCCCAAAGTCTGGTGTGGCGCGATGTCTCACAAATCGCGACATTCTCCATCGCGGTACTGCTGCAAGGCGCGATCGCGCAGTGCGTCCAAACGTCCCGCAGCTACGTCTTCCTCCAACTGGCGATCGCAGTTTTCGGCATCAAACTCGGCAAACCAGGCGCGAAACGCCGCTAACTCCTCGGGAGAAAGTTCTGTAACAGCCTGTTCGATTTCTTGTAACGTCTTCATCTCAAACACTGAAGAACTCTGGTTCTTACTCCAGCATAGTTTATCGATACTTGGTCAAGATTGAATCGACGTTACCAACTCCTCAATATGACGAAAGCCGAAATTTTACAAGCCTTGCAAAAAATGAGTTCCGACGATCGAATCGAAATCGCCGAAACTGCACTGCACCTCATTCGCGAAGATCGCCAAAAACTCGAACGTCGTCGCGAACAGATGGCGGAAGCTGCTAAAGCCGCAATTCCCGATTACCTTCCTGGCGGCGATCTCGCTAATTTGTGGACGGAAGGTGGCTCAGACTATACCCTCGATCGTGACGAAACGCACAATGTTACGGTGTAGAGGAGACGTTTGGTTGGTGCGTCTCGATCCCACGATTGGCGCTGAAATTGGCAAAACGCGCCCTGTCGTTGTGGTGAGTGCCGATAACATTGGCGTGTTACCTCGATCGGCTCAATTCAACATCAGATAATGCGATCGATGTGAAGAATTCACATCGTCACAGCCATGATTCAAACTCATCCTAAATTTCTAAACCTCGAAGAATTTATCGATCGATATGGCGATCGCGATCGCTACGAACTTATCGATGGAGAATTAATCGACTTGGAACCGACCGGATTACACGAACAAGTTATTAGTTTTATCAGTCGAAAACTGAATGTCGAGATCGATCGCCTCGATTTACCTTACGCCGATTCAAAAATGAAATGCAACACCGGTGGGTTTACGAATAAAGGCTCATCGGCTATACTTCGATCTTTCATGAATAATTACCTAATTGAAGATCGAACCAATGAGCCATCACCATCTTACCCCATCTGAGCGTGTTGAGATCTATAAACTCTTCACTCAAGAAAACTGTTCGCGAGGAGAGATCGCTTGTCGTCTCGGTCGAGACAAAGGAACAATTTCTCGAGAACTCCGGCGTAATGCCACAGAAGAAGGTTTGTATTTACCTGACACCGCTCAAAAGAAAGCTGAAGAAAGGCGGCAAAACGCCAAGGAAAAATTCCAGAAGGTTTCTGAAGAAACCGTCGAAGAAATTCGACAAGGACTTCAGCAGTATCACAGTCCCGAACAAATCGTAGGTCGGCGGAAGCGAGAGGAAAAGGAAACGGTCAGTCATGAAACGATTTATCAAATGATTTACCACGATTATAACGGCTTGGCAAGTTGTTCCAAATATTTGAGGCGGGAACGCCCCAAACGCCGTCTTCGTCAAGCTTCTCCCTCAAAGCGGGGTCGCATTCCCAATCGAGTTGGGATTGAAAATCGCCCTCCAATTGCTGATTTAAAAGTGGAGATTGGCCACTGGGAAAGTGACACTATGATTGGCGGACACCATGCAGGTGTTCTAGTTACTCATGTGGATAAAGCTTCAAAATTTTTAGTTGCCAATCTCGCCAAAAACAAAACAGCAAAAGCCATTAATGCTGTCACAATTGAAGAGTTTTCGTATCTCCCTTCCTCTCATCATAAAACCTTGACATTCGATAACGGAAAAGAATTTAGTGGTCACGAAGAACTGGCTCAAAAACTGGGGGTATCCTGTTACTTTGCCAATCCTTATCATTCCTGGGAGCGAGGACTAAACGAGCATACAAATGGAATGCTTCGACAGTTTTTTCCGAAAGGAACAAATTTTAAAATCTTGTCACCAGATGCGGTCAAAAAAGCAGTAGATTTACTCAACGATCGTCCTCGAAAATCTCTTGACTATCGAACCCCTTCTGAGGTATTTTATAGTCAGAGATCGGAGACCGTTGCATTTCAAACTTGAATTGGCGTTATTTTATTCCTCACCGCTGCCTCGTTCGCATCTCAGACAACACCGCTTTTCGCCCCGATCTCATCGTACTCGATAAGACTCAACTCGTCCGCGAATCACTCTGGAAACACCAACCGATAATCACTTCAAATATTGCGATTAAACTCATTGTAGAAGTGGTTAGCACCAATTGGCAAAACGACTACGCCCGTAAAGTCGAAGACTACGCACTCTTCGGCGTTCCTGAATATTGGATTGTGGATTATTTAGGATTGGGCGGTCGTGAATATATCGGAGACCCCAAACAACTTACAATTACCCGCTGTCAGTTAAGCGGCGACGTATATGAAAAACGCAGGTTCCGACAAAACGAAACGTTCGCCGCTTTAATCTTTCCAGATTTACAAATTCCAGCCGATGCTATCTTTGCCGCTGGACAACTTTAATATAGGAGTTAGAGATACCGAATTTTTGACGATTTTCCTGTTTGAGATGCACCCTTTTTGTGTGGCTTTTGTTGAGCTAATAAGGAGTAATACTACTTTGGTTTTTGAATCCTTGCCACGAAAGGATTATGACCGATCGGCATCATTTGGAGGCGGTTCGCTCGATTTTTCTGTTGGCTTCGGGTTTCCGCCCCCTTAAGAGTAAGATACAGGAGAAACTACTATTTTTAGACGAACATCAAATCGCCTGCAAAAGCCAAGTTACCCCAGTCATGTCGCGTTCTAATTCATCGCATTCAGCCTGTTGGCTCTGAATATAACTTTCAAATAAATCAGATTTGTCTGGATGCTTTTGTTTGAGTTCGTTGGCTCTTTTTACAATATAAGATTGTTGTTTTTGATTCGTATTAGCTAATTCACAATCATCTAAAACAATCTCATCAATTCGTTTGACTCCAGATTCTCGAAAAATTTCAAGCCATCGTTCTTTTGTCGGATAATCTTCATTATTTTCGACTTCAAAAAACCCTTCGTCAATAAGAATGTATCCCGATTGTTTTATAGTTTTTTTGAGCTTTAATAAAGTTGTGTTCCAATTGCCAAGTACATCTCCCACCGAACTAAAAACAACTAAATCGTAATTTCTTTCCTGTTGGATCGATCGATTAATATCTTCTATTTTAAATTTACACAAATGTTCTACACGATACTCTTTCGCTTTGTTTCGAGAAAATTCAATAAATTCAGGAATCATATCGATTCCCTTAACCTGACATCCAAACGTCCGAGCCAAAGAGATACTGACCGCGCCTTTCCCACAGCCTAAGTCGAGAATTTGGGTATTTTTAGAAACATCTATATGTCTTGAAGCAAGGGATATGACATCTTTGGGTATCGAACCGAGTTCCCATAAATCCTGTAGTAAATAAGGAAGGTATGGGATAAGTTTTGTGGATCGAGCAGTTAGTGATTTTGCAAGTTTTTCTTCTACTAAAGACATAGAATCTTGTATCCTTTGAATTGAAAATTAGAGAGAAGACGATCGGTGCTAATGGACGAGCAGTGTATCCATCGCCGCTATCAAAGCCTGATTCTGTTCTGGCATCCCTACGGTAATCCGTAAATAATCGGAAATGCGATCGGGTTGGCTGAAGTGACGAACGATTATCCCTCGATCGCGTAGACCTTGCGCCAGGCGGCTACCCCGATGCTGGGGATGGCGGGTAAACAGAAAATTTGCGGCCGAGGGTAAGGTTTGAAACCCCCGTTTGGCGAACTGTTGGTTCAGCCAGTCACGCTGACTGACGATGAGTTGGCGACCCTTTTCAAACCAGTCGCGATCGCCGAACGCCGCAGTCCCCGCAACAACAGCGAGACGGTCTAACGGGTAAGAGTTGAAACTGTCTTTAACCCGGTTGAGTCCGTCGATCAGTTCCTCTGGCCCCACCGCCAAACCAATTCGCAACCCCGCCAGAGATCGGGATTTAGACAGCGTTTGAGTTACCAGCAGGTTCGGGTAACGGTCTACGAGCGCGATCGCTGTCTCGCCGCCAAAATCGATATAGGCTTCGTCGATCGCCACCACAGACTCGGTATTGTACTGTAACAGCCGTTCGATCTCGCTCAGCGACAACAACCGACCTGTGGGAGCGTTAGGGTTGGGGAAGATAATCCCCCCGTTGGGACGGAAGTAATCGTCCACGACGATCGAGAGGGAATCGTCCAGCGGTACGGTCTCGTAGTCGATTTGGTACAGACCGCAATAAACTTTGTAAAAGCTATAGGTAATGTCTGGAAATAGCAGCGGTTCGTCCTGTTGGAACATCCCCACGAACAGGTGCGCTAACACTTCGTCGGAACCGTTACCCACAAAAACGCGATCGCGCGGTACGTTGTAGTAATCGGCGATCGCCTGCTTGAGCTGAGTACTGTTGGGGTCTGGGTACAAGCGCAGTCGCTCGTCCGCCTCGGCGCGAATGGCGTCGATGACAGCAGGGGACGGACCGAGCGGATGTTCGTTAGTGTTTAATTTAATGAGATTGGCAATTTTGGGTTGTTCGCCCGGTACGTAAGGCTGTAGCTGGCGAACGACGTCACTCCAATATTTGCTCATTACGGATCTGTGAAATGCGAGAGGCTGAGTACTCAAGCGTAGCGGATTTTGGGTTTCATTTGAGATGGACGGCGGTTAACTCTCTGTATTTTCCTCGGCGGAGATCGTCCGTTCGATCGCCTCTTCCCACCCGACAGGCGGTTCAAAGGAGAGTTGGTGACGAAGGTGTTGTCCGGACACGGCCAGCGGTACCGTTAAATCGAGAGTCGAGATCGCCTTCACGGATCGTATCGCAGAAACCAAAACCGCCTGTTGGAGCGATCCAACGCGATCTGATAACCGTCAGAACCGACAAACTGATTTGGGTCGAACCGGACAAGTGCGATCGACCCGTGGATTTCCACTGAGATTGAGTTCCGTGAGATGCTCCAGACTCGCCAAGGCGGAAATATCCTGGATTCGATCGTTCGCGAGATCGAGCCGTCTTAAGTTTTTGAGATTGGCTAACGGTTCTACATTTACAATTTGATTTCCGCTCAAATACAGTTCTTGTAACCGAGAGAGATTCGCCAACGGCTCTATCTTTTTGATTTGATTGGATCTGAGTTTGAGGATTGTCAAGTTCACGAGATTCGCCAAAGGTGTAATATCTTCGGGTCTCCTGAGATTACGGTGTAATCTCAGGAGACCCTAAATTTATCTTGACAACATCAGCTCAAATCGTGCGATCGCTCCAATCTTACGCCAATTTTTAAAATAGTGACAAAGTGCGCGGCGGATTAGGACGAATAAGAAGAAATTTTTCAACATCAAACTGATGCAGTCGAATGCAAGCGAAGCCAACGGTAGAGGGCGATCGGGCGACATTCACTTTACAATAAACTGCGATGACTGGCGTTCTAGATACCCTTACCACGATGACATCTCGTTCCCTCACAATTACCGTTAAGTTATTTGCAGCGTACCAGGAAGCTTACGGCGTTCCTGAAGTGACGTGGAACTTCCCCGTAGGAACCCCCGTATCTGCGGTTCTCGATCGCTGTACGAACGATTATCCCGAACTCCAGAAATGGCGCGAACTTACGCGGTTTGGAGTCAACCTTCAGTTCGTTACTCCAGAGACGCCGCTGCGAGACGGTGACGAAGTGGTGCTGATTCCTCCCGTGAGCGGAGGTTAACATCGGTAAGAAATCTGTAACACTTGCAACAATTTTTGTGACGATAGTTTGAAATTTCTTAGACGATCGCGGTACGATCGAGCAGAAAGCTTATAGAAAAAGTCAATAATTATGAACGCTCGAGAACTCGCCCGCGAACGAATGACCCGCGATCGCCACCAGGAGGAAAACCGTCACGATGCGATGTTAGAACGGGCAGAAGAAGAATTCGAGAACCCGAACAAGACTGACCCGGACGCTCGCAAACAACTAACAGAGGAACGACACCACGACCGACACCTGCACGACTCGATGCGCGAACGGGCAGAAGAGGAAATGCAAGGATAGTTAAGAAAGAAGTCTCGGGCGATCGATATATAAAACTTTACGTTCGCTAGACATCGACGATCGCGGACGCCTTTGTCAGATCCAACGCGCGATCGCCCCTGACCCCAGACTCTCTAAATCCTCACCAACTCTAGACTATAGCCCGCGATCGCCCTCTCTCATGAGGGCGATTTTTTGGAAAAATTTTAATTCCGACAAAAAAAGTCGGGATTTGTTGACGCCTCTTGACCCACATGTTACGATTGCTCACCAAGTTGAGTTAAAAAAGGATACAAACACCATGACGCAAGCGATCGAGCGCCTCAAAAAAACTGGCACAGCCGCCTTTACTCACCTGCAATGTAAAGAATGCGGCGCTGAATACGAAGCCACCGCCCAACACGTCTGCGAATTGTGTTTCGGTCCGTTAGAGGTCAAATACGACTACGACGTACTGCGCCGTACCGTCACCCGCGAAACCATCGAAGCCGGTCCCCATTCCATCTGGCGCTATCGTCCCTTCCTCCCCGTCACCACCGACACGCCCATCGACGTAGGAACTGGCATGACGCCGCTTGTCGAAGCCCGTCGTTTGGCGCGTCACCTGGGACTGAAAAAGCTTTACATCAAAAACGATGCCGTCAATATGCCCACCCTCAGCTTCAAAGACCGGGTGGTGTCTGTTGCCCTAACCCGCGCCCGCGAGTTGGGATTCTCCACGGTGTCCTGCGCCAGTACCGGAAACCTCGCCAATTCCACCGCTGCGATCGCCGCCCATGCCGGCCTCGACTGCTGCGTGTTCATCCCCGCCGACTTAGAAGCCGGTAAAGTGTTGGGAACCCTGATTTACAACCCGACGCTGATGGCGGTGAAAGGGAATTACGACCAAGTCAACCGTCTGTGTTCGGAAGTGGCGAACACCCACGGATGGGGCTTCGTCAACATCAACCTGCGTCCGTATTACTCTGAAGGATCTAAAACCCTAGGGTTTGAAGTCGTCGAACAACTGGGGTGGAAACTGCCCGATCGCATCGTGGCACCCTTGGCGTCCGGTTCCCTGTTCGGCAAAATTTACAAAGGCTTCCGCGAATTCGTCGAAGTGGGCTTAGTCGAAGACAAGCACGTTTCCTTCAGCGGCGCCCAAGCCGAAGGTTGCTCGCCCATTGCCCAAGCCTATAAAGAGGGTCGGGATTTCATTTCCCCCGTCAAACCCAACACCATCGCCAAATCGATCGCGATCGGCAACCCCGCAGATGGCGTCTACGCCCTCGACATCGCCCGCAACACCAACGGTTCCATCGAATCGGTCAACGACACGGAAATCGTCGAAGGCATGAAACTGCTGGCGGAAACCGAAGGCATCTTCACCGAAACCGCCGGAGGCACCACCATCGCCACCCTGAAGAAACTCGTCGAAGCCGGACAAATCGACCCTGACGAAGTAACCGTGGCGTACATCACTGGAAACGGTCTCAAAACCCAAGAAGCCGTACAGGGTTACATCGGCGAACCGCTGACGATCGAACCGAAACTCGACTCTTTCGAGCGGGCGTTAGAGCGCTCTCACACCCTCAACCGCCTCGAATGGCAACAAGTTCTCGTTTAATTTGTTCCCGTTGACCGAGTCCCGATTTCCAGAAAGCCAAACACTTATGTCCGTTAAAGTTCTCATTCCCACGCCCCTGCAAAAGTTCACCAGCGATCGCGCCACCCTTGAATGCGAGGCGAAGACAGTGGCGGAACTCATCGACGCTTTAGAAGAGTCTTGTCCTGGGATTAAAGCGCGTTTGTGTGACGATGCGGGAAAACCGCGCCGCTTCCTCAATTTTTATGTCAATAGCGAAGATATTCGCTTTCTCGACAATACAGAAACCTCTCTCAACGATGGTGACGAGGTGAGTATCGTCCCGGCTGTCGCTGGGGGGTAAAAGCGATCGAGCCAAGTCGCTCGAAATCTCCTACCAAGATTCGTCGCAGCGCTCCAACCATAGCCAATAGGCTTGGTTGGTGGTGAAGCGACAACTCAACTTAATGCGTCATGTTTGAAGAGGTACGTTTTGCGTGCCTCTTTTTTCGGTTTCTAGGCGGCGTCGAGAAGTTGACTGACATATTCATACTCCATCCTTTTCCAATAAGCTGGGTTTCAAGGCGTCTTCACCACAGAGACACAGAGGACACAGAGCCGATCGATGACTTAAGAAACTTAAATGTTGTTAAAGTCCCCGTTAAATGTAAAATATCCCTTAAGATCGTTCAAATATAGAAGAGGATAAGCATTTCGCTATGACCGCAGCGACCCCCGCCGCCCCCAGCACAATTCCTTCTTTTTGTCAAGGTATTCAATTTTTCGCCGAATCCCTCCCCGGATGGAACGAATACGGCAAAGAACCGGCCATCAAAGCCGGGGAAAAACTCATTTCCTCCACCAGCGACAAAGCCGCCGTCTATCAAACCCTGCTGGCGGCCGACGCCCTGCGCTATCTCACCTTACAAGTGACCTCGAGCAAAGCCTCCGGCCACCCCGGCGGATTTGCCAGCATCGCCGACACCATCGCCGCGCTCGTGATGTTGGGTCACAAAAACATCATCACCGAAGTCGGTCACCACGCCCCCGGATTTTACAGCAACGTCTTCCTCGATCGCTCCCTCGAAGACATGGGCATCGAAACCGTCCAACAACTGCGCGATCGCTTCCGCGAAACCGGCGGACTCCTCGGTCACCTCTCCGGCCAAATCCCAGGACTCCTCAACCCCGCCGGCCCCCTCGGACAAGGGCAACATTTCGCGATGGCCGGCGCCAAACTCAACCCCGGCGTCCTCTTCCCCGTCACCATCGGCGACGGCGGCATCGGCGAACCCTACGTCATGAGTAGCTTCGGTCACTTCAACACCGCTTATCCCAACGTCACCAACTTCCTGCCCATCCTCGTCTGGAACGGTTACAGCCAAGAACACCACAGCATGGTGTCCACCAAAACCAACGACGAAACGATCGAATACTGGGCGGGGAACGGCTTCCAAGAAATTATCCTCGTCGATGCCAAAGACTATGACGATTCCAACCAAACCAGCGATTACGTCGATAGCACCCTCTTCTCCCTCGAAGGGCGCATGGCGTTTACCCAAGCCGTTCTCGAAGCCGTGGACGAAGCGGCCAAATCTGCCCTCAACGGAACCCTGACGGTTCTGATTATCAAACAACTCAAAGGGGCGGGAGTTCACAAACGGGGCGCACAATCCCACAACCTTTACCCCGGCGACACCGCCGAAAAAGACTACATCGCCAACGCCATGAAAGCTCGCGCGTTGACTCCCGAAGCGTGGCAACTGGTTCGCAACAACTACGAACGCGCCGCAGGCGGAACCGCCTCGAAAGTGGTTCTCACCGAATCCGAACGAGACTTACCGGATTTGGGCGAATTGCCCCTCGATGAGTTTCCCGTCGGTGGGGATAAAAAAGTCGCCACGACAGCGATGGGCGAACTGGTGGTTCACGTGGGCAAAAAAGACCCCCACTTCCTCGTCACCAACGCCGACGGAAACGCCGCCTCGGGCATCAACAACATTAACATCGGCCTCAAAATCGTCCATCCCACGACCGACGAAACCTATCACCAACAACCGGACGGACAGGTTTACGAACCCCTCAGCGAAGACGCCTGTGCTGGACTCGCCGCAGGGTTGGCGTTGTTCGGTTCGCGGACGCTGTGGTGTTCTTACGAATCCTTTGCTATCAACGGTTTACCGATTTGGCAAACGGTGACGCAAGCGATGGCGGAATTGCGCCGCACCACGCCTTCGACGATTACGCTGTTTACGGCGGGAGCGTTAGAACAAGGGCGCAACGGTTGGACGCACCAACGGCCGGAAATTGAGAACTATTTCGCCGCGATGATGCGAAATGGTAATGTTTTTCCGCTGTTCCCCTGCGATGCCAACGGCATTCAGGTGTGTTACGACTGGGCGGTTTCAACGAAGAATAAAGGGATTACAATTACCGCGAGTAAAACGCCGTTACCGGTGCGATCGACCTTCGAGCAAACTCGTCAAGGTTTGGAAAAAGGTGCGTTTGTATTGGACGAACGAGCGGGAGACAAAACCGTGGTGTTTGCGGTTCTCGGCGACATGATTTTACTGCCGGTGTACGAAGCGATCGAGCAGTTGAACGCCCAAGGGATTGGCAGCAAAATCGTTTCCGTGACGAGTCCCCGTCGCCTATATCGTCCGTCTGATGTGGCGTGGGATACTTGCACGGAAGCCGACGGCGGTTTCCTCGACGATGCGGGGTTTGCCGAACTGTTTGGCGGCGATGCGTTGATTGCTGTGACGGGCGGTTCGAGCGCTATGTTGGAACCGGTGATGTTGCGGAGTAACGCGCCTCGCGATGTGGTGTCGTGGAAGCGTGGAGAAACGGCGTCGAGTGCGGCGGCGGTGATGAAGTTGAACGGTATTACGGCGGAGAATTTGGTGAAGCGATCGACCGAGTTGTTGGGTTAGGTTTCCCTAGGCGATCGTCATAAAAAGCGGGAAAACTTTCTATAAAGATTTCCTGTATAAGCCAGATCCCCGGCATCTTGGAGATGCCGGGGATCTAGACTCCGATGCCAGAGATCTGGACAGATGGAGTAGTTTTCCCGAATCATTTCACAGTTGGATTGACGGAGTACTCCTCCAAAGAGAAAAATTGACTCACGGTCAAGAGATCTGACCATTTTGGATCGCGGGAACAAGGTTTCCCCTTGGCTGTATTTTTGTAACTATTTAGATTGCTTGCATAAAATCACAAAATATCAATATTCTTAAGAAGAACATAATAGGCTCGATCGCCAGAATTCCAAAAAATACTATGAACGCTCAATTGATGATTCAGCCATCTGCGTTTGTCGAGGCGGGTATACAACTCCAACCCGTCCGCAATCTGTATTTGTTTAAATTTAAATTTACAGACGAACTTCAAGAAAGGCTTGAAACCTTAAGTCAGGAACCAAAATAACATACATTAACGGAAGATGAAAAGGATGCATTTCAAAAATGTAAATTCATTGGATACAAGCTTTCGTAATCGATCGGGTGTTGGGTTTCACGGAAATCCGCACAACCGGGTGCATCCCAGTTTTGCAAGTGTTAGGCGTAAAAGGGGTGCATCTCAGTTTTGCAAAAACATGAGAATTGGAGGCTGAAATCCTTATTCTCTCGTATAGATTTACATTTTTGAGATGCACCCTAAGATACAAAGAAGCTCGCGATCGATATGCCAATCAAGAAGTCAGCTACTTATTACAACGACTCGAAACTTATCCCGGACTCGCCATTTTAACCACCAACCTCAAAGACTCGATCGATTCAGCCTTTCAGCGGCGGGTTCGATTTTCTGTAGACTTTCCCTTTCCGAATCCAGAACAACGCCAGCAGATGTGGAAGCGAGCGTTTCCTCCACAAACCTCGACTCAAGGATTAAATTACAAACGGCTTTCTAATTTGAGCGTTTCGGGAGGAAATATTGTTAACATTGCCTTGGATGCTGCCTTTCGAGCCGCCGCCGAGGGGGAAGCGGTGCAGATGAAACACTTACTAGAAGCTGCGATTTCCGATGCCCGACGTATGGAACGGAAGATGACTTATGAAGAAACTCAAGGTTGGGTAAAATCGACTCGGTCTTCTGCTCCCCTGTAGAGTTTTCTGGGCCGTCAGCCAAATCGTATCAGATCGATCGACAAAGGTTTAAGTCTCAGACGTTCCGACCGAAGATCGATCGATAACCAGAGACACACAAGTTTCCAGACTGGCCTCGGTTTTAATCGCCTGAGAATCCAGATGAGTTCGTCCGGTTCGATAGCCGAAATGTCGCAACCCACGAATCAACTTATCCCGTGGCGGGATGTCGCCGTTCGATCGCTTCCCGAGAATTCCTAACTTATAAAAATACGGCGGTAACTCCGCTTCTTCTTCCATAATTTCCAACAGCTTCACTCGCTTCGTCCATCCCCAAGACTCGGCGAGCGATCGCATCCTTTTTAAATACGCCGTATCGTGCAACGCCCCCAACCACATCGGGCCGCTGACGACCCAAGGCGTTCCATCCTGGGGACAAGGGGAAACGCGCCCGAAATCGTTCCAAGACAAAGTACGATATTCGCCGCAACTGTGACAGTAGCCCAAAAACCCGTAATTCTGCGAGTTCAAACGCTGGCGTTTCACCAGGCGCAACATCACCCGATATACGGAACCAGAAAACAGCGAAAACACCGGTTCGACCCCCAACCCTTTCGTCGCCGCTTGCTGCTGGGCTGCACCGATAATCAGCCGTAAACCTTGTTCGTGGGCGCTGGGGTGGGCGCGAGTTCGGGCGGCGTACACTCGCAAACTTTGGTCTCCGGCGTGGCCGGTGGCGGTGCGTCCGTCGGTGCTGGTAAGGTACACGAATCCCCCCAGTCGCGTCGCCCAAAGGCTGGTATTGAGAAATGGAACCGGAGCGCCAAAACTATCGACATCGACGAGATCGTAATAGTCCCGACGGGCGTAACAGTCGAAAAAGACGCGATTGGCGTCGCTGTGGGTGAGTTGAACTCGTCCGGCGTCGAACAGCGGTTTGAGGTTGTGGCGCAATACGGCTTTGATGTCGGGGTTTCCTTCGTTGGCCCAAATCCAATCGGCTTCGGCTTCTAAGTAGTAGCGAAGCGATCGCACCCCACATCCGGCCATGCTATCGAGAACGCGCAACGACCCGCGATCGCTCTTTTCCAACCGCGCCGCCAACACCGCTAAATCTCGCCCCACTTGACTCGTTTGGCGGTAAAACGCCTCGCCGATCTCGAATCTGGCTTTTCCTTCTCGATGTTGGCTCAAGGGATATTTTTTTGAATAAATACAATCCTTTATTATAACCCATATTTTTATACTTGGCAAAAATCCCCTAGATTTGTTTAAACTCGAGGGGCGATCGCCTGCATAATGTATTGAAACAATGCTTGCAACCTTAACAACATTCACGATCGCAAACAGTTCGTATGTCTAACCCACCCACGCCACAGTCACCGACCGAAAACGCGCCCGAGAACGCGCCCCAACCGGAAGCACGAGGCGCGAAAGCCCGTCAGCTTTTGGGGATGAAAGGCGCAGAAGCAGGAGAACAGAACATCTGGAAAATTCGCCTGCAACTGATGAAGCCCATCACCTGGATTCCCCTCATTTGGGGCGTCGTCTGCGGTGCGGCGTCCTCGGGATCGTACACCTGGACGCTCGAAAACGTTCTCATGGCGGCGGCTTGTATGCTGCTGTCCGGGCCGTTGATGACGGGCTACACCCAAACCCTCAACGACTTCTACGATCGCGAAATCGACGCCATCAACGAACCCTATCGCCCCATTCCCTCCGGTGCGATTTCCGTTCCCCAGGTGGTGACGCAAATCCTGGTGTTACTCGTCGCAGGATTCGCCCTCGCCTACGGCCTCGATGTCTGGGCAGAAAACGAATTTCCCACCATTACCACCGTCGCCGTTGTCGGGGCGTTTTTAGCCTATATTTACTCCGCGCCGCCACTGAAACTCAAACAAAACGGCTGGTTGGGGAACTACGCCCTCGGTGCCAGTTACATCACCTTACCCTGGTGTGCCGGTCATGCCCTGTTTGGCGAACTCAACATCACCATCGTCGTGTTGACCATGTTCTACAGCCTAGCGGGATTGGGCATTGCCATCGTCAACGACTTTAAAAGCGTCGAAGGCGATCGCCAACTGGGGCTGAAATCCCTGCCCGTGATGTTCGGAATCATGCCCGCCGCCTGGATTTGCGTCCTGTCGATCGACATTTTCCAAACCGGAATCGCAGCGTATCTCGTCAGCATTCACCAAAACGCCTACGCCGTTCTATTAATGCTGCTGGTGATTCCTCAAATTACATTCCAAGATATGTATTTCATGCGAAATCCCCTCGAAAACGACGTAAAATACCAAGCCAGTGCCCAACCCTTCCTCGTCTTGGGAATGTTGGTGACGGGACTCGCCATCGGACACGCCGGACTCTAACGAAAATCTCATGCTCGAGAAAACGTTCCCCTCTCCTCCCCCGCCTTCGTCTCGTTCCAAAATCGGATGGTGGATTTTCGGCGCGATCGCGCTGAGTCTCGTGGGGGTTGCAGGGGGAACGGTATATTGGGGACGGCAAAAACTCGAAGCGATCGATCGCAGTCTCCAAGGACTCGATCCCGACGCCGTTTCCACCTTCGCCCGTCGCGGTACGATGACGATTCTCGCCGCCGACGGGTCGATTTTGCAGCAAACCGGCCCCATCACCCACGACGAACTACAAATCGAATACGCCCCGAAACGCTTAATTCAAGCGATTCTCGCCGCAGAAGACCGCCGATTTTACGAACACGACGGCATCGATTATAAAGCGATCGCCCGCGCCGCCAGAGCCAACCTACGGGCGCGAAACTGGGTCGAAGGGGGCAGTACCATCACCCAACAACTGGCGCGGATGGTCTTTCTCACCCAAGATATTACCCTCGATCGCAAACTCCGAGAAGCACGACTGGCGCAGCGCATTGAAGAACGCTTTACCAAAGCCGAAATCCTCGAAAAATACCTCAACCTCGTCTATCTCGGGGCGGGGGCTTACGGCGTCGCCGATGCCGCTTGGGTGTATTTCACCAAATCCGTTAACGAACTCACCCTTTCCGAAATTGCCTTGATTGCCGGACTTCCCGCCGCCCCCAGCGATTTTTCGCCCCTCAACTCCCCTCAACTGGCGAAACAGCGACGGGATGAAGTATTAGCAGACATGGCAGAAGCTGGATATATCAGCGCAGCGCAAGCGAGATCGGCCACGCGCGAACCCCTGGTTCTCGATCCCAGTCTGCCGAAGCGGTTACAACTGCGGATGCCCTATTTTACGACGTTCGTAAGGCAGGAACTCCCCAAATACCTGACGGACGAACAAATCGAAAAAGGAGGGTTAATCGTCGAAACGACCCTCGATCCCCAATGGCAGGAACTCGCCCAAACCGTCGTCAGAGACGCCGTGGCGACGAAGGGGGCGATGGAGGGGTTTGGCGAAGCAGCGTTAGCGGCGATCGATCCTCGCAACGGCGAAATTAAAGCCTTAATCGGCGGAACGGATTTTGAAGTCAGTCAGTTTAACCGGGCTTCCCAAGCCTTGCGACAGCCAGGATCGACGTTTAAAGGCATTATTTACTCCGCAGCGATCGCGGCGGGATTTTCCCCTTACGATGTTTACAAAGATACGCCGTTCGTCATCGACGGCTACCAACCCAAGAACTTCGGCGGCGGTTATTCCGGGGCGATGCCACTACACGACGCCCTAGCACAGTCGGTTAACGTGATTGCTGTAAAATTGCTGGCTGACGTGGGATTCGAACCGACGCTAAAAGTCGCCAAAGCGATGGGCATCGAATCGAAGTTAGGAGAAGTCTATCCTTTAGCGTTGGGAGCGTTCGAGGTGACGTTACTCGAAATGACGAACGCTTACGGAACCCTCGCCAACAAAGGCAAACACTATCCGGCGACGGGAATTCGCCGCATCGTCAATACCGAAGGCGAGGTGTTGTACGACGCCAAAACCCAAGCCAAACCGAACCAAGCCGTCGATCCCGACAGTGCCGCCATCGTCACTTGGATGTTACAGCAAGTGGTGAGTTCGGGCACCGGACGACCGGCCAAATTGAGCGATCGCCCCGTGGCGGGAAAAACCGGAACCTCCGACGCCGCGCGGGATTTGTGGTTTATCGGCTATATTCCCCAGTTAGCGGTGGGGGTGTGGCTGGGGAACGACAACAACGCCCCCACCTTTGGCAGCAGCAGCACCGCCGCCGCCGTTTGGCACGAGTTCGTCTCGCAAATCGCCTCTCAGTTTCCCGCTGAAGCCTTTCCCGAATTGCCCAACTTGCAAACGCGGGCGATCGAATTAGAGGCGAAACCCGACGAACGCAACGGCGATCGCGACGCCTCTCAAACCTCTTCCGACGAGGGCGGTTGGTTAAATCCAGAGACGCCGGGGCAAGCCGGGGACAGCGTTCGGGTCAAAACCCCCGATCCGTCCTTAGAGTACGGGACGCCAGAATATTTCGAGCGTCATTACGATTTATCGAAACCGGAATTCAACGAACCCACGAAACCCGAACCGTTCCGAAACACACCGCCGACGCCCACGATTCCCCCAGAAAAACTGATTTCTCCGTCGGAGTCCGAACCGCCACCCGAGGCGATAGATGGAGAGGCGATCGCTCCTCAGCGCGATCCCGACCGTTAAATCAAAGCACAAAACTTGATAAAATATGCAAGTTTAACATCCACGCGAACAAATCGGTGAATTTGAGGGATTTATGTTAGAAAACCTATTGATGGAAGCGGCCGTAAAATCCGAATCGGGCTTTCCTTTGGCATTTACATTAGTGTATGTTGTCGGATTCATCGCGGCTGTCGTGGGCGGCTCGATCGCCTGGTATAACTCCAAACGTCCTGCGGGTTGGGAAGGGTCAGAACGGCCGAATATCGTTCCGAAAATTAACACCGATGCGTCTGACGATAGCGACAAAGACGCTTAATTCCCCAACTGAGAACGTCGAGTTAAAGAACAACGTTCTCGAAGACGAACCGTTCGAGACCCATATCCACTGGTACAATATCGAGCGGTTCGCCATTTCAAACAGGTTTCGAGGGCGCGACTCTTGAGCAAACCCATCGAACTACTTTGGGCGTTTATCGGGTTGTTCCTCACCATTCTCGGTACGATGGTCGAGGCTTCCGTTGCCAACCCGTTGGGAAGTTTGACCCAAGACACGACTCAAACGGTTTCCCTGGGCGTGACGTATCAAATCGGTGCCGTATTGCTAGTCGGCTGTCTCGGCGGTAAAAATGCTGGGGCGCTTTCGCAAATTGCCTACGTCACCCTCGGATTGACCCCTTGGTTTCCCGTTTTCGCCCAAGGGGGCGGATTGGGGTATTTGAGCGAACCGTCTTTCGGCTATCTCCTCGGCTTTATTCCGGGGGCTTGGGCGTGCGGGTGGTTGGCATTTCAAAAACCCTGTCGCGTGGAGTTTTTGGGAATCAGTTGTTTGGCGGGGTTGGCTACGGTGCATCTCGTGGGGTTGTTGTATGCAGCCCTGTTGCAGCCGTCGTTTTCCCAATGGTGGGCGTCGGCGAACCTATATTCTTGGCAACCGTTACCGGGACAGTTCGCCATCGCCTGCGCGGTCACGGTGTTGTCGTACCTGTTTCGATTGTTGCTATTTTATTAACGTTTTACTGAAAAGTGAGAGAGGCCGATCGATCTCCTGAGACGATCGATCGCGCGATCGAGAGGTTATGGCTGGACATAGTAAGTGGGCAAACATCAAACGCCACAAAGCCCGTGTCGATGCGGCAAAAAGTAAAATATTCACGCAGATTTCTCGGGAAATTATCGTCGCGGCCCGTAGCGGCTTGCCCGATCCCGAGGCAAATTTCCAATTGCGAAACGCCGTAGCCAAGGCGAAAGCAGCGGGAATTCCCAACGACAACATCGAACGGGCGATCGCCAAAGGATCGGGAACCTTCGGTGACGGTGACGCCCTCGAAGCCATTCGCTATGAAGGCTACGGCCCCGGCGGCGTGGCGGTTCTTATCGAGGCCCTGACGGACAACCGCAACCGCACGGCGGCGGACGTGCGCGTGGCGTTCAGTAAAAACGGTGGAAACCTCGGGGAAACCGGCTGTGTCAGTTGGATGTTCGATCGCAAGGGAGTCGTTACCCTCTCGGGAGACATCGACGAAGACAAGCTGTTAGAAGTCTCGCTAGAAGCCGAGGCGGATTCCTACGAACTCACGGAAATCGAAGAAGACACGCCAGGGGCGGAAGTCTATACTACCGTCGAAAATCTGGAACGGGCGAGCAATACCCTCGAAGCGGCGGGGTTTACGGTCGATCGCGCCGAACTCTGTTGGATTCCTAGCAATACTGTTGAAGTCACCGACGCAGATCGAGCGCGATCGCTGTTAAAAATGATGGACGCCCTCGAAGATCTCGACGACGTGCAGAACGTCACCTCGAATTTCGAGATGGCGGACGAGTTAATGTCGCTGAGTTTGGTTTAGCAATCCCGCGAGAATCCTGCGTTTCTAATCTCCGATTGAAGCGCAGCCTGTACGCGGCGGCAAAGTGGCGGGTAAGCCGTTCGATCTACTATACTGTTTTTAACACGAGTTTTGTTTCCTCTAATGAAAGTCGTCAAGCTGAGAATCTATCCCACGGGGGAGCAGGAAGTTGCCCTGGCGAAAGCCTTCGGTTGCTGCCGTTTTGTGTGGAACCGTTCTCTGCAACTGACGACGGAAGCCTACCGCCAAACCGGGAAAGGCATCTCGGGGATGGAACTCAAAAAAATGCTTCCCCAATGGAAGCAAGAATTGGAATGGCTGGGAGACACCTATTCTCAATGCTTGCAAAGTTCGGTATTGAACTTGTCGAGAGCGTTTGTCAACTTTTTTGAAAGACGCGCTCGTTATCCACGATTCAAAAGCAAGCACAGGCGGCAATCCCTTCAATACCCGCAAAACGTCAGACTCGACGGAGATCGGTTACACCTTCCCAAGATTGGAGAGGTGTACTGTCGCGTTCATCGTTGGTTTGAAGGGACAATCAAAACTGTAACCGTCAGTCGTAATCCTGACGGACGCTATCACGCTTCAATCCTTATCGACGACGGTTCGGAAAAACCCGAACCCAATGCCGATGGCAAAGCCATTGGCATCGACTTAGGGTTGAAACACTTTGCCGTGACTTCTGACGGTGAAAAATACAACAATCCCCGTCACCTCAAGAAGCACGAGCGTAACCTCAAACGCAAACAGCGAAAACTGTCGAGGAAGCAACAAGGCTCGAACTCTCGCCAAAAAGCTAGACGGCTCGTGGCGCGGGTTCACAGCAAGATTGCCAACTCCAGAGCCGATTTTCTCCACAAGCTATCCCGCAAGGTAGTTAACGAAAACCAAGTGATTGTGGTGGAAGATCTGGCAGTTAAGAACATGGTCAGGAATCACAGCCTCGCACAAGCGATCGGCGATGTGGGTTGGGGTATGTTTTCGACGATGCTCAAATACAAGGCTGAGGCAGATGGGAAAGTCTATCTAGAAGTCGATCGATTCTTTCCTAGCACTCACCTTTGCTCGGAAACTCTATTACCGCTTCCCAAGATGGGACTTGACGTGCGGTCGTTTGAATGTCCGCAATGTGGGCAGATTCACGATCGAGACATCAATGCGGCAATCAATCTCAAAAACGAAGGCTTGCGGATCTGGGCCTCGGGAACCGGGGCTTCTGCCAGTGGAGGGAATGTAAGGCCAAAGGGAGGTCGAATTCGTTCGACGCTTCCCGAGGCAATTCCCACTGAAGCTGGAAGCCACTCATCAATCGCCTCGCGATGATGAGTGGTAGTTCACGCTGGTTGAGCGTCGCGTCTCGGGGCGCGTCTGGCGCTGTTCCCAAATATCGAAATTTGAAAGTATGTTAGCGAAACGGATTTTACCTTGTTTGGACGTGAGTGCCGGACGGGTGGTTAAGGGGGTCAACTTCGTCGATTTACAGGACGCGGGAGACCCGGTCGAGTTGGCACAAGCTTATAACGACGCCGGGGCGGACGAGTTGGTGTTTTTGGACATCACCGCCACCCACGAAGAACGAGATATCATCATCGATGTGGTGTACCGCACCGCCGAACGAGTTTTTATTCCCCTGACCGTCGGCGGCGGCATTCAATCCTTAGAAACCATTAAAAGTTTGTTACGGGCGGGGGCGGATAAAGTCAGTATTAATTCGTCGGCCGTACGCGACCCTGAGTTTATCAACCGTGCCAGCGATCGCTTTGGTAATCAGTGTATTGTGGTGGCGATCGATGCCAGACGCCGTAAAGACCTGACAAATCCGGGTTGGGACGTTTACGTGCGCGGTGGTCGGGAAAATACCGGAATCGACGCCCTCGAGTGGGCTGAAGAAGTGGCGAAGCGGGGCGCGGGGGAACTGTTGGTCACGAGTATGGATGCCGACGGAACCCAAGCGGGGTACGATTTAGAACTGACGCGGGCGATCGCCGAACGGGTGGAAATTCCCGTCATTGCCTCGGGAGGGGCGGGAAACTGTCAGCACATTTACGAAGCCCTGTCGGAAGGGAAAGCAGAGGCGGCTTTATTAGCGTCGTTACTGCACTACGGTCAGTTGAGTGTGGACGAGATTAAGAAATACTTAGCCGATCGCGCGGTGACGGTGCGATCGACCTAAATCTTAGAGCGGCGCGATCGCTTGACATATCGGGGGTTGCGAGAGTTTTGACTTTCTTGCTTCACCCCCCACCTTCTCGAATCAATTGTGTTAAGATATGTCAAGTAAATGAGTCCCGCTCGGCAAATCGATGATCGTAATTCTGTTCGTCGTGGTGGCCTTGGTCGCCTGGTCGCTACATCTAATGCAAGAGGCGATCGAACATCGAGAATTTTCTTTGATGTTTGCGGGAACGCTCGTGGCTGCTGCCGCTGCTGCCATGATGACGGTATACTTCCTTATGAGCCACTACGTCGGCTATCTCAGCCAAATGGCGTGACGATCGCCAGTCCGAAAAAAAAATTCCGAAACCTCTTGACAAACGGTCGAAGCTTCGCGCATAATAGTAAATCGTCGGACGGGGCTATAGCTCAGTTGGTAGAGCACCTCAATGGCATTGAGGGGGTCAGCGGTTCGAATCCGCTTAGCTCCATTAAGTCGCACTTGCGACTCAGAAATAAGAAAATCCCTCGAACGCTTAGCCTCGAGGGATTTCGACGTAGAGAGAGAAAGAAAAGAAGAGAGAAACCCCAAAGAAAACGGTCAAAAACGCACCGGACGTTCGGACTCTCGCAGGCGATCGGCAAAATAGCTCAAAACGGCCGGACGCAGCCAAGCATTGCGCTCGATTTCCTCGAACGCCGACTTCAAGCTCGACTGCCTTGCTGCCAGAGGTTTAACAGAGTCGCGATCGCCGAGTAACAAGCGGGCGACCTCGACAATATCCGAATACCGGCAGGGACAGGTAAACGGCTGCGTTCTATAAGACTGTAACGCTAACCGAACGACCCAGCCACTCAGCCCTGGAACTTGCCAAACCCAATAACACCGCAACAACCGCCGAAGAACGTGACTGCGAGTATTGAGCAGTAATATCGCACCTTGTGCGATGGTTTCGGCACTGTCGCGAACCACAGACGAAGAAGTGGGAACGAACATCAGTTTTTTTACACTGAAAAACCGTTGTTGAGGCTTTCAGTATCCCAATACACCCTAGAAACACTCTCATTTTAGAAAGCGAGTTCGAGCGATCGCCTCAGTGAATTTCGCTAAATTTCAAACCAGTTTCAAGCGAAAGTTCCCGAGAAAATATCGATCCAACTCATAAAATTCACGAAAACTTTAAAAGACAACAGATTTTTAAAGAGATCGGGTTCCCAGAACTACCAGACAATAGAACCAAGATTTAACGCTCTGTTGTTGCCACCTCTGACTGACGTTCTATGTGGACCGCTCTCGAATCGCTCCTGTCGCCAACTCAATATATGCCGCACGGCCAGTGTTACCTCTGGCAAACACCCCTCGTCTGGTTGCACGTCTTCAGCGACAGTCTCATCGCCCTGTCTTACTATTCCATTCCCGGCCTTCTCGTCTACTTCGTGCGTCAACGTCAAGACGTTCCCTTCCGCAGTGTATTTTGGCTGTTCGGCGCGTTTATCGTCGCCTGCGGAACCGGCCATCTGCTCGAAGTCTGGACGCTGTGGCATCCCGCCTACTGGCTCTCTGGCAGCGTCAAAGCCGTTACCGGATTAGTGTCTCTCTACACTGCCCTCACCCTCGTTCCCTTGCTTCCCCAAGCCCTTGCATTGCCGAGTCCCGAACGACTGCGAACCATCAACCAACAACTCGAGTGCGAAATCCAGCACCGCAAAGAGGCTGAAGCCGCCCTGCGCCAAGCCTACGATCGCCTCGAACAGCGAGTACGAGACGCCACCCAAGACTTGCGCGATCGCACCACCGAACTGCTCGAGACCAACACCCACCTCGAAACAGAAATCCTCCAGCGCCAAGACGCCGAAACTGCCCTGCGCCGGAGCGAAGAACGCTGGCAACTGGCCGTCCAAGGGAGCAACGAAGGCATTTGGGACTGGGACCTACAAAGCGATCGCGTGTTTTTCTCCGCCGGATGGAAAAAACTGCTCGGCTACGAAGACGACGAAATCGCCGACGACCCGGGCGAATTTTGGACGCGCCTCCATCCCGACGACATCGCCACCGTCCGCAACGCGATCGCCACCCATCTCCAACAACAAACCGATTACACCGTCGAATTCCGAATGCAGTGCAAAGACAGACGGTACAAATGGATACTCACGAGAGGCCGCGCCTGTTGGGACGACACCGGACGCCCCATCCGTATGACTGGCTCCCACATCGACATCAGCGATCACAAACAGGCCGAGACGGCCTTACGAGAAAGCGCCGCTCGCGAACGAGCCATCGCCCGCATCATCACGCGCATGAGAAAAACGCTCGACCTCGAGAAGATCTTCAGCGCCACCACCGAAGAACTCCGAAACGCTCTCGAGTGCGATCGCGTTCTCGTCTACCGCTTTCTCCCCGACTGGAGTGGAACCTACGTCGCCGAATCCGTCATCCAAACGTACCACCCCCTCATCGATACCGCCAACCTACATCCGAAACTGACTCGCGTTGCCGTCCAGCGCGTCGGCTGTGCGGCCAGTATCCTCGAAAGTGCCGACGATATCGTCCAAGACACCTATCTTCAAGAAACCCAAGGTAGCTTCTACCGCCAAGGCAAAACCTATCGCGCCGTCACCGACATCTACCACGCTGGATTCGACGATTGCTATCTCGAACTCCTCGAACAGCTCGAGGCTCGGGCTTATATTATCGTGCCGATTTTTTGCGGAAAAACCCTCTGGGGACTGCTGGCCACCTACCAAAACGACAGACCGCGCCAGTGGACGGCCGCCAACATCAAAATCGTCGTGCAAATCGGCTCGCAACTCGGCGTCGCCGTACAACAAGCCGAACTGCTGGCGCGAACCCAGCAGCAAGCCGTCGAACTCCAGCAAGCTAAGGAAACGGCCGAAGCCGCAAACCGGGCCAAAAGCGAATTTCTGGCCAACATGAGCCACGAACTGCGAACGCCCCTCAACGCGATTCTCGGCTTTACACAACTGTTGCAGCGACAGTTTTCGAGTGCTTCCGAGCAGGGACAACATCTCGAAACGATCGCCGGGAGCGGCGAACACCTGCTCGACTTGGTCAACGAAATTTTAGATATGTCTAAAATCGAAGCCGGACGCGTCGAACTCGAAGAACGTAATTTCGACCTGTACCGATTCTGCGATCGCTTAGCCAGTATGCTACACCTGAAAGCACAGAGTAAAAGACTGAGGCTTCACTTCGACATTGAAGAAACCGTTCCTCAATTTATCCGAGCCGACGATCGCAAACTCCAACAAGTGGCCGTCAACCTGTTAGGAAACGCCCTCAAATTCACCGAAACCGGGAGCGTCACCTTCGAGGTACGCCTGCGATCGCTCGATCCGATCGCCGCCTCCTGCGTGCTTCACTTTGCCGTTGAAGATACCGGCCCCGGCATCAGCGAGGACGAGCGAGCGTTGTTGTTCGAGCCGTTCGTCCAAACTAGCACGGGTCTCCAGACCACCGGCGGCACCGGTTTGGGACTGACCATCGGGCGGCGTTTCGTCCGATTAATGGGGGGAGAAATGCAGGTCGAAAGCCAGGTCGGCCGGGGATCTCGGTTTTTCTTCGACCTTCGAGTCAAACTGGCGATCGCCAGCGATCTCGTCTCTGAGGGAGAGTTGCCCCACCGCTTGACCGTTCTCGCTCCAAACGAAACCATCTATCGGATTCTGGTCGCTGAAGACGAACCCACCAATCGCAGCTTGTTAGTCCGACTGTTAAAAACCGTTGGCTTTGACGTGCGGGAAGCCGAAAACGGTCGAGCGGCCGTTGACTGCTGGCGAGAATGGAAACCCCATCTCGTTTGGATGGATATGCGAATGCCAGTTCTCGACGGTTACGAAGCCACCCGTACCATCAAAAACGCCTCCAACGGGTGCGAGACGGTCGTTATCGCACTGACCGCCAGTGCCTTTGAAGACGAACGACAGGCCGTCCTTGACGCCGGATGCGACGACTTCGTGCGAAAACCCTATCGAGCGGCCGAAATTTTGGCGAAAATCCAGCAACATCTCGGCGTCCAGTACGCCGACGACTCTGGCGATCTCAGCGACGATCTCGTAAAGGAATCGTTGTCTGAAACCGACGAGCGGGACTCGATCGAATTCCAAGGAGATCGGACAATAGAGTGCGATCGCATCCCTGCCGAATGGCTCGAGCGTTTGCACGACGCCGCTCTCCAAGGGAGTGACGATAGCGTTTTCGAGTTAGCGGCCGAACTCCCCGAAACCGAAGCCTCTCTCGCGCGAACGTTAAGCGATTGGGCGCGAAACTTTCGCTTCGATCGCATCCTGAACTTCATCGACCTGACGACACGCGACCCGAACGAAATCCATGACTGCTGACGATCGCCCCACCTACGAGATTCTCATCGTAGACGACACCCCCAACAACCTGCGCCTGCTCTCGAGTATGTTATCGAAGCAGGGGTATCGCGTTCGCAAAGCCCTCAACGGCAAGCTGGCACTGGCTTCAGCCCAAACCGCTCCCCCCGACCTCATTTTGCTCGATATCATGATGCCGGATCTCGACGGTTACGCCGTGTGCGAAACGCTCAAAGCCGACGAGCGAACCCGAGACGTTCCGGCGATTTTTCTCAGCGCCCTCAACGATCCTTTCGATAAAGTCAAAGCCTTTTCGCTCGGGGCTGCCGACTATATTACTAAACCGTTCCAACTCGAAGAAGTCCTGGTGCGCGTGCAGAACCAACTCAAGTTAAAAGCCACCGAACGCAAAATCCGACAACTCAACGCCGACTTAGAACAGCGCGTGCGCGAACGAACCGCACAGCTCGAACAGCACGCTCGTCTCCTCGAAACGACCAACCAAGAACTCCTCGAAGAAATTCACGCCCGCAAACAGACTCAAGACCGTCTGGCACAGATGGCGTTTTACGATAACCTCACCGATTTACCCAATCGCGTTCGGTTGAACCAACATCTTTGTGAGACGATCGCCGCCTTGCCAAACGATAACGATCGAGGCGCGGCCGTGCTGTTCGTCGATTGCGATCGCTTCAAAATCGTCAACGACTCCCTCGGACACACCATCGGCGACGAACTCCTCAAAGCGATCGCCGCCAAACTTCGCGCCACCTTACCGTCCGATTGCTTTTTAGCCCGTTGGGGGGGTGACGAGTTTATCGTTTCCTTCACGGCTTCAAATGTTTCAACGCGTGCGACGGTCGTGGCGCAACGCATCCTCGACGCTCTCACCGAGCCGTTTGACTTGTCCCACCATTCGATTTTTATCAACACCAGCATCGGCATCGCCTGGACGCAAGCGGCCAGTTGCCCCCCCGAAGAACTGTTACGCAACGCCGATGCAGCCATGTACCGTGCTAAATTCCTCGGTGGCTGTCGCTATCATCAGTTCGACCCGACACTACACGCCTCGGCCGTGCAACGCTTGCAACTCGAAAACGACTTGCGCCGAGCCTGCAACGCCTGTGAGTTTTCCTTGCACTACCAGCCGATCGTAAACTTGCAAACTGGCGAGCTATCTGCCTTTGAAGCTTTGCTGCGTTGGGTTCATCCCCAACGAGGTAACGTTTCGCCAGTCGAATTCGTGCCGTTGGCAGAAGAAACCGGTCAGATCGAAGCGATCGGGGCGTGGGTTCTCGAAGAAGCTTGCGGCCAACTCCGTCGCTGGCATCAAGCGGGGGTGTTGTCCCGATCGGTGTCGGTGAGCGTCAACCTTTCGATGCGCCAGTTCGTGCGCCCGGACTTTCTCGACAGTCTCGATGACATTTTGACGAGATCGGGTCTCGACCCGAAATGTTTGAAGCTCGAAATCACCGAAACCGCCCTGATGGAGAATTCTCAGCGCACGCTGTCCGTTCTCCAACACCTCAAACAGCGTCAGATTCAAGTGAGCATCGATGACTTCGGAACGGGATATTCTTCGTTGAGCTATCTCCACCGTTTCCCCGTCGACATCCTCAAAATCGATAAATCCTTCGTGCAGAATACCGAGGTCAACCCCGAGCAGTTCGGGTTAGTTCCGGCGATTTTAGCCCTCGCACGGGCGACGAACCTCAAAGTCATCGCCGAAGGGGTCGAAACAGCCCAACAGCGCGATCGCTTAGCTCGTCTCGGTTGCGATTTCGCTCAGGGTTATTTTTTCGCCAAACCTCTTCCCCCCGAGGCGATCGCGCAACTTCAAGAATCTCGGTATCTTTGAGGTGAGGAGCAAGTTTCAGGGAAGAGGGGGAGAAAGGAAGAGGGGGAGAGGGGGAGAAGGGGAGAGGGGGAGAAAGGGAGAGGGGGAGAAAGGGAGAGGGGGAGAAGGGGAGAGGGGGAGAAAGGGAGAGGGGGAGAAGGGGAGAAGGGGAGAAGGGGAGAGGGGGAGAAAGGGAGAGGGGGAGAAACTGTTATCTGTTAACTGTCTTCACTGGCGACTGGTGACTGGCGACTGTTTTCTGAGAAGGGTTCGGTTGCAAACAAAAAGCTTGTGTTAAAAAGCCGCCTTCTCTTCAAAGCATGACGCAACAATGAGAGCAGTTGCGATCGCTCTTTGGAAATTCCTATGCAACCGATCTATAAATTTAACGTTTCGCCGTCTCTTCCCGATACACTCGAACCCTTACGCAAACTGGCGTATAACCTTCATTGGGACTGGAATACCGACACGAAAGATCTCTTCCAACGGCTCGATCGCGACCTGTGGGAATCGAGCCGCCACAACCCCGTTTTGATGCTGGGGACGATTTCTCAACAGCGACTGCAAGAGGTGGCTGAAGACGAAGGGTTTATCGCCCACATGAACCGCGCCGCCCTGCAACTCGACGACTACCTCACCAACCGCCCTTGGTATCGCCAACAACGAGGCAAGGAGCGGGAGAAGCAAGGTAGCGATTCTGAATACTACGCCTATTTCTCAGCAGAGTTCGGACTCTGTCGCGCCCTTCCCATTTACTCGGGAGGTTTGGGCGTCTTGGCGGGCGATCACCTCAAATCTGCCAGCGACCTCGGTTTGCCTCTAGTGGGGGTCGGTCTGCTCTATCAAGAAGGCTACTTCGCTCAATACCTCAACGCCGACGGGTGGCAACAGGAACGCTATCCGATCAACGACTTTTATAACTTACCGCTACATCCGATCCGCAATCCCGATGGCAGCGAACTGAGGATTTCAGTCGATTATCCCGGTCGGACGGTGTACGCCCGCGCCTGGAGAGTCCAAGTGGGAACGGTATCGCTTTATATGCTCGATACCAACATCGAACCCAACAGCCAATACGACCAAGACATCACCGACCAACTCTACGGTGGCGATAAAGACCTCCGCATCCATCAAGAAATCATGCTCGGCATTGGAGGGGTCAAACTCCTCAAAGCCTTGGGGTTGAACGTGACCGCCTATCACATGAACGAAGGCCACTCGGCGTTTATGGCGCTCGAACGGATGCGAATGTTGATGCAAGAGGAGGGGCTGAGTTTTGAAGCGGCCGAACAGGTGGTGGTTTCGAGCAGTATGTTCACCACTCACACGCCCGTCCCCGCTGGTTTCGACCTGTTCCCCGCCGAGATGGTGATGCACTATTTGGGACACTACGCTGAGATTTTCGGGCTGTCGCGGGAAGAGTTTCTCGCCCTCGGACGGGAAAATACGGGAGATTTTTCGGCACCGTTCAACATGGCAATTTTCGCGATTCGGATGTCGGGATTTATCAACAGCGTCGCCAAGCTACACGGTAAGGTGTCTCGGGCGATGTTCCAGCATCTTTGGAATGCGTTACCGACTGAAGAAGTCCCCGTGACCTCGATTACGAACGGCGTCCACGCGCGATCGTGTGTGGCGAAGGAAACGCAGGAACTCTACGATCGCTATCTCGGTCCGGAATGGTCGACGAGCGGGGCGAATAAGGAACGACTCTGGCGGCGGGTGCTGTCGATTCCCGATGAGGAACTCTGGCGCAACCACGAACGACGTCGGGCGGAATTAGTCGTGTTCGCGCGGGATTGGCTGGTGAAATGTCTCGAAGAACGGGGTGCGTCTCTGAAGGAAATCGAACAGGCCAAAGACGTTCTCGATCCGGGGGTGTTGACGATCGGGTTCGCTCGCCGCTTTGCGACGTACAAGCGGGCGACGCTGTTTTTGCGAGATCTCGATCGCCTCAAACGCATGATGAACCATGCCGATCGCCGGGTGCAGTTCGTCATTGCGGGGAAAGCTCACCCGAAGGATATGCCGGGAAAAGAACTGATCCGCGATATCGTTCACACGGCTCGCGATGAGGGGATGCACGATTGGTTAGTGTTCTTGCCGAACTACGATATTGAAATGTCGCGGTTGATGGTGGCCGGATGCGATGTCTGGTTGAACACGCCGCGCCGTCCTCGGGAAGCTTCGGGTACTAGCGGCATGAAGGCGGCGATGAACGGGTTGCCCAATCTCAGCGTTCTCGATGGTTGGTGGGACGAGGCCGATTACGCTCGCACGGGTTGGGCGATCGGTCACGGGGAAATGTACGACGATCCCAACTATCAAGACGAAGTCGAAGCCAACGATCTCTACGATCTCCTCGAGAAAGAAGTGATTCCGCTGTTTTACGATCGCGACGCCGACGAGATCCCCCACGGTTGGGTAACGAAAATGAAGGATGCGGTTCGCCTCAACTGTCCGACGTTCAATACGGCGCGAATGGTGAAGGATTACGCACGGCGCGCTTATTTCGTGTTGAGCGATCGCTATGTGGCGATGACGGAAGATCGCTGTCAACCAGCCAAGGAACTAGCGCAGTGGAAACACCGCGTCGAACGGGATTGGTACGAGATGAAGATCGATTCGGTCGAGATTTCCGATTCGACAGACGTACAGGTCAACCAACCGATTTTCGTGAAAGCTTGGCTCGATTTGGCTGCGTTACAACCTGAAGACGTGACGGTGGAGCTGTATCGCGGGGAAGTCGACGATCGCGGCAATATTATTAACGGAACGCCGGTAGCGATGGAATATTGCGGGAAAGAGGGCGATCGCAGTCTCTATCGGGCTGAAATTGCCTACAACGTCAGCGGTTTACAAGGGCTGTCGTTACGGGTGCTGCCCGACCATCCGGGGTTGAGCAATCCTCACGAAATGGGCTTGATTTTGTGGGCGCAATAGCTGCGCTGTCAAGTTCGGTCTCCGAATGCAGAAAAACCCCGGCATCTTACAGATTTCGGGGTTTTTCTATGGCGAGTGACAACCGAGCGATCGCCCGTTCTGTCTGACGTTAGGAGTTAGCGACGGCTGTTTCTTCGGACGTTTGAGCTTGCTCCTTTCGCACGTCCTCCTCTGTACGCGGGGGCAGTCCGTAAATGCTGCGATAGAGGTTGTCGTAGGCTAACGCCGACTTGTCCCAACTGAAGTCTTGACGCATTCCCCGTTGTTGGAGCGTTTGCCAGCGATCTTTGTAGCGGAAGCTTTCCCACGTCCGAACTAGCGAGGTGTACAGGTCGAGGGGTTCGTAGCGATCGAAACAGAACCCGGTTCCCTGTTCGCCCATCGGATCGTGGTGGGAGACGGTATCGACCAATCCTCCGGTACGGCGGACGATGGGAACGCAACCGTAGCGCATCGCCAGCATTTGACTGATACCGCACGGCTCGAAGCGACTCGGCATCATGAAGGCATCGCTTCCGGCATAGATGCGACGGGCGAGACTGTCGTTATAGAGTAAGTAACTGGCCATGCGCCCTGGATAGCGGGTGCTGAGTTGCCACATTTGCGTCTCGTAATATCGTTCGCCGGTTCCCAACAACACGAACTGACAATCGGTATACGCCATGAAGCGATCGAGAATTTGCAGTAGTAAGTCGATGCCTTTTTGTTCGACGAGTCGCGTCACCATACCGATGAGGAACGTTTCGGCGTTGACTTCTAAGCCGAGTTCTTCTTGCAGGGCGACTTTGTTCGGTTTGCGATCTTCGATGGTGTCGGCGGTGAAGTTCTGCACCAAGTGGGGATCGGTTTCGGGATCGTAGCTTTCGGTGTCGATGCCGTTGAGAATGCCGCTGAGTTTGCCGCTGATGAAGGAGAGCAATCCTTCGATTTTCTCGCCGTATTCTACGGTTTGGATTTGCTGGGCGTAGGTGGGGGAAACGGTGTTGACGCGATCGGCGAACTGCACGGCTGCCGCCATCGTGTTGTGACCCTGCATATACCACGGACACCAGGTAATGCGATCGAGATACCAACGCCAAGGCCCTTGATAGGCCAAGTTATGAATGGTGAACACGCTGGTAATGTCCGGTGACTGTCTCATCCACACGGGAATCATGCCGGTATGCCAGTCGTGACAGTGAACGATGTCCGGTTTCCAGTAGTTCCAGCAAAATTCCGCCGCACCGTTGGCGAACAGGGTGAACCGCCAGTCTTCGTCGTCGCCGTAATACACGCGGCGCGGCACGAACGAGGGATGTCCGAACAGGTAGAGGGGAACGTCACTCTTGGGAAGCGTGGTTTCGTAAACGGCGAAGGATTGGAACATGGCGTATCCCCACCAAATCGGCTCTTGAGGAATTTCTATTTTGTCGGGCAAAAAGCCGTAGTAGGGCATAAACACGCGGACGTCGTGTCCCAATTTGCGTAGGTATTTGGGCAGTGCGCCCACAACGTCACCCATTCCACCGACTTTTGCCAGTGGTGCTGCTTCTGCCGCGACAAATAGAATTCGCATTCTTGACCTCTTCGCTGACGTTACCAGTAGCGTTTAATCTGTTTGCTTGCAACAGTAACAGATTTTTCCCCAAACGATACATTTCTTTGCAATTTCCCTCGATCGCCGAATCTATCTCGATCGAACGAGGAAACAGTCTTTCTTTTGGTAGACGTGCGGGTGTAGGGCTTTTTTTACAGTTGGGGTGTGGGGTCTGTAGACAGATGCGGTCGTTAAGTCAGCCCTTGCGATCGCATCTCCCCGATCGACGCCACCGATCGCGAAATCGAAGCGGCGATCGAAGATGCGTCATCGTACGATCCGCGCCTTTCCTCCTTCGAGATCGGCGTTGAAGTCGATAACGGCGTCGCCGTCCTCGCAGGAACGGTGGACAACTTAAAAGCGAAGCTGGCCGCCGCTCAAGATGCCAGTAATACGATGGGCGTCTGGCAGGTGGAAAACAACATCGACGTCGAACCGGAAACTCGTCCGTCCGATGCTGAAATTTCTCAAAATATCGAAGCGTCGTTACGTCGAGATCCCTATCTCGAGGTTGGCGAAATCGATGTTTCAGTGGGTCTTCGCAAAACAAGGTGATAAGAAAAACTTATTAAGTAAAGCAAGACAGAAAGCGCATTCG
>NZ_KB235958.1:3124992-3140699 GCF_000332355.1 Baaleninema simplex PCC 7105 | reverse complement strand
GGCTCGGGTGAGATTGAGTCAACGGTCAAGCAAATTGGGCGACGGGTTAAGATTTCAGGGGCTCAGTGGCACGAAGACAACGTGCAACAAGTGCTAAAGCACCGATGTGCCTACCTGAACCATCAATTCTCAGACTGAGTCTTGCAAGATTGGGATGCACCCGACATCAGCTCCATTGTTGAGCCAGAAACTTCCTCAATCGCAGCCATAATTCGAGTATTAGCCTGCTCCACTATTTGCTAAAGCCTCTGCTCCGAGATTTCCTCAATATTTTTCAGCACCTCTTCTAGGGCTTTCTCCTCATATCCTTCAGGTACGATTATCTATTTTTCTCACTTAATGTAATTGCAGAAATGAACTTCAAAACCTTATCACGTAAGTTCAGTTATCACAGAATTTTGCAGCTCCTCACGGCTACGCATTACTCTCAAACCAAAGTTCAAATTCTTTAGACGCAGAAGGAGAGTTAAGACGCTCGATCCACTCCACCTCTTTCTCACCTAAATCTGTATCAGAAACAGCAAAAGCAATGGCGGGATCTTTTCCCGGCGATTGAAAAAAACCCTCATTGACTAAGGATTCTAAGGCTCCCACACATGCTTCATAAACATTTTCTCTGAAAGCTTCAAACTCCTCCGAGTCAACAACTAATCTCGCTTCTCTGGCTAACGTCAAAGATATTGCATCAAGTTCTCTTCGATCCTCCGCCTCAAAGCACCAGTCTGCCGTACTCCACCGATAGTAAACATCATCATCAGGCTCCTTGTCAGGATCGCTGTCTATCATAGACTTAAGATGATAATCAGTATTAACAGCAGAGCATAGAGTCATCACAGATGAATCTGTATAGAGTGCATATCCCTCTATTTTTTCGATTCCCTCGCGCTGTTGAAACCTTAAAAAAGTGCGCTTTGCAGCGCTCTTAACATCTGCTTGAAACTTGTGAAAGTCAAGAGCCATTTTAACTTAATACCTCTAATCATCCTCGGATATACTTCCATCGGCAAACTTTTCTCCCATTTGCCTCAGTGTTTCCACAATTCTAGCACGCGCTTTATCTGCTGGGAGACCTTGAGCTTCCCTCTGCGCCTTCTCCAAAGCATCCGCAACTTTTCTCGCCGCCGATGTCGAGTGGTTACTGTTCGGTGTCCAGATCGAGTTTTCTTCTCCCTTATACCAATCTATGCGGTGGTTTTCCAAAACTCTTTGACTTCTGGCAACTTGCTGGCGCATCTTCCCGCGCCGATCTTGGGTGCATCTCACTTTTGTAAAAATATAAGTCTGGAGTAGGTTGGGTGAGTGCGGCCTGTTTCATCAGGGGAAGCCATTCAAGTAGAAACTGATGAATTGAACCTTGGAAATTCAATAACTCTAATTTAATGGGAGTTAAATTCTCTCCGTCTAGCCTAAAGATTGAACCATCAGGGCAGGTATTGGGGTGGAATCTTTTGCGCCGAATGCAGCCCTGAAAAAGGCGGTAATTAGATTCAGGAGTGGTTGCCTGAATGTGAAACCGACACCAAGGACGAGTAATCAACCTTGCTTAATCCCGCCGAGGTCAGACCGATATGAATAACCTCCGTGTGAATCAGTGAATGAAGCATCGTCACCTAAGGCAGTGGAAGCGGTTTAACTTCAGGGAACGGGTCAAGCTGGTCTGAAGATTGAAAGTCTTTTTTAAGACTTTTCCACTGTGCCAAAAGGAAGGACGCTGTGAGATTTAAGTTTCACCCCTTAAATCTTTTAGGTCGAAAGTCCTCTCGGTGTATAGCTGGATTCTAAGTCGGTCGTGAAATGAAATTAGGGAACAGGGAAATCCCACTTATCTATGAATTAATTCATCAGTGACTTAATCCTTGACTCATGATAAGTGGGAATAGGATGTCCTAAAAAGCCAACGCTTCGGGTAATGCTGAAGATAAGCCCACGTAGGACGGAGCCAGTCGAAGGCTACGACTGAGTAGAGTTTTATAAGCCCAATACATCGGATGTTATGGTATCTGAATGTGGGATAAAAAGGACTCAAAAAGCGTCAAACAAGCCAAGGAAGTGTATTAGGTAACGAATCACTTCTGTCTAATGTAGACGACTGACCAGGAGCCGGATGATGAGAAATTGTCAAGTGGGTCTTCGCAAAACAAGGTGATAAGAAAAATTTATTAAGTAAAGCAAGACAGAAAGCGCATTCGCATATTTTCAAAATTTATAAAGCCATAAGCTTGACGCTTTATCAGTTTAAGACGATTATTAATACCCTCCATAACACCATTGGTTGTTCGGCTCAAGAAATAATTACATATTGTGTTAAGATGATTGCGAATTGTCTTGACAGCATCACCATAAATACTCTGTGCTTTACACAACCATTCTTTAAATTTATTTTTTCCGCTCTCTGGGTCTTGAGTTGTTTCATAAATTTCTCTAAAATCCTCTTTAAGCTGATAAGCTTTTCGTAAACGTTTTGACTGTTTTAAAACGGCCTCTAATTTTTCCAATCCCTCTTCTTTTAAGTCTTTTTGGTTTTTCAGCAATAACCATTTTGCTCCTTTGATTTTGATTTTAAACTTCACCTGCTTTCGGATTTTATTTAGATTGTCATTCACCGCTTTCATAACGTGAAATCTATCGACGACAATTTGGGCATTGGGAAACACTTTTTCGATAAGCTTTGGAAATCCTCCCCACATATCTACACTGACTTCTTCGACTGCCTCTCTGACCTCTAACGGTTGCTGTAGAAGAACTTCAGCGATTTCTTCTTGTTGGTGAGAGTCGATGACTTCTATCAATTCTCCTTTCTCTAAATCGCTCACTACCGTCACAAATTTTTTGTGACCTTTATGTTTTGCTATCTCGTCCAAACCCAACCTTTTTACTTGTCCCCAATTTACTTTTTTTTTGCGTTCGTATACCTGTTGATGAATTCCATTTACCTGATGCCAAGACAAGTCTTCTTCTCTTTTAACTTGCTCGACGCTACTAGCGATTACTCGCTCGTAAATATATTCTTCGTACCGCCTAGTAAACCTTCGACCAGTTTCAATAAAGTCTAGTTCTTCTGTAAAGTATTGTTGGCATTTTTTACAGTAAAACTGACGCCGTGGTATTTGCAAATATACGAGTTGACCCGAAATGGGCAAGTCTCGAACTCTAACGGTTCGTGTTTGGTTAAGTTCGCCCGTCTTTTTGCCACAATGAGGACAGGCAACTTCCTCTTCTCTAAAGCCTAGCTGCAAAAATATTGCTTCGCGTTCCCTGACCACGCTTCTCACTCTTACTTTGGGTAAGTTGATTAAGTCTTCTACAAAAAAGTTCATCTTTAGATCCGCCTGCATTTGTTTTCTATTATACTATTATCACCTCAAACTCCGAAGACCCGTTTCAGTCAACGATGGGATCGTCACCCTCAACGGTCTGGTCGATTCGTATTTCGAGAAATGGGAAGCTGGCAATTTGGCAGCACTGTCGAAGGGAGTCGTTGCGGTCGTTAACGAGATTGAGGTCGATTACGGGTGCATCTCACTTTTGCAAAAACATCACTTTGGGGTGGCAAAATTCCCGATTAGCACTTCCGGTATAAGATCCCCGGCATCTTGGAGATGCCGGGGATCTGGAAATTGAGTGCGCCCAATTCGATGAATTTACATTTTTGAGATGCACCCAAGCGGACTCTCGAGAGATTTTGGTGAGGTTGCCAAGATTGTTTGCAGACACTATCGAAACGGGAGATTTTGAGGTCGATGAGACTGCCGTACCCGCAACTAATAAACTATTCGATCGACATCCCGATGCTCAACTTTGGGTGATTCGGATATTTATGTTAAGACACATAGCTGAAATGGACATTCTGCAAGAACACATTACAAAAGACGACCGAAAAAATGATTTTCAGGATAAGGGAACACGCAGAAAGTATTTTATATGGAATTTGAATGGAATCCAAACAAAGCGGAACTAAATTTTGAGAAGCATGGTGTTTCCTTCCCAGAAGCAGCAACCGTCTTTAATGACCCGCTATCCGCAACCTTCTCCGATCCTGACCATTCCATCAGAGAAAACCGCTACGTTATCATTGGTGTATCTCAGCTTGGACAACTTTTAGTTGTTGCACATACTGACCGAGGCAAAAAAGTACGAATCATACTCCATCCTTTTTCGATAAGCTAGGTTTCAAGAAGTCTTCACCACATCCCTCCTTAGCCCCCTCTCCTTTGGGGGGTTGGAAAATAGAAAGACTTGTCAGGTTGGGCAAAACCAGTGTTTGAGTCCGAGCGAAGTCGAAGCGTTGAAATTCGGATTCCGTATCAGCTTGTATCCGATGAATTTACATTTTTGAGATGCCCCCGTCTTGTGCTTTTTTTTTATTCCGAAAATTCGGAAATCTTTTTCTAGTTCAGCTTCTGGCTTTACTCAGTAATTCCTACTTAATTCCATTTGATTTCGATCGGATTTTTTTCAACGTAAATTTATAAGATCGGCGTCTCTACACTGAATTTAACTATTGTTGGGTCGATCGACACCGAAACACAAATCACCTCAAAGTCATATTTTTACAAAAATGAGATGCACCCAATTTTTCTATCGAATTACAACAACTGATATAAAATTATTGCAACCATTTATGGCTCTTCGGAGTTTAGGGTGACAGAAAAACTAACTTCACGAGATTTCAAGGGTTTTGGCTCTCGAATTTTCAATTTTTTGTATTATGGTATACATTTATAACCACAAACTCCGAAGACCCCCATTTATACGATTCTGAAAATTCATTTCTTTTTTGTTCGATTTACTTATGTACGATATCGTACAGATAAAAAATATGAATCTAGGTACAATAAAGGAACAAAACAAGATTGAATTAAGCTCCCTAGAAACTTAATGTTATTCGATAAGTCGTGCCATCGTTTTGCATTCTCGATCGAGTCGTCGATCGGCGTCGTAAATTTTCTATTTTTTAGAAAATGGAACAATATACTAATATAGCATTTGATAATAGACTTTTAATCACCACACAAGTCTTAAAATTGTAACCCGATCGATTTCTTTTTTTAGCTAAAGTTTTGAATTGTCTCGACTAAAATTAAATCGAAAAAAATTTATCAAAACTTTAAATTGATTCATGAAATGCTACGCTTTGAGCGTGAGATTAGCAAGATCGGTGTAGGATTTCACTCGAACTATCAGAAAGCAAAATTCGATCCTTTCAAAACCAGGATGTATCGAGCAGCACATTAAGATAAGAAAACAATCGAACTGAAGTTATGTGTGTGACCCTAAGTAACCAAATCTTAGCTGCATTACCTTCTGAAGAATATCGTCGTATTGCACCTCATTTAGAGTATGTCGATTTGGCAGTTGGAGAAGTTCTTTACGAAGCCTACGAACCGATCCAAAAAGTTTATTTTCCCAGCAAATCGATGATTTCTTTAGTGTCGGTGATGTTAGACGGTTCAACCACAGAAATTGGTTTAGTTGGTTCGGAAGGGGCTTTAGGTTTACCGATTTTTTTAGGAGGTAAATTTACATCCAATATTGCGATCGTTCAGATTGCTGGTGATGCGTGGAAACTGAATGCCGATCTTCTCAAACGTGAGTTCGATCGAGGTGGCGTGTTACAACAGACGTTACTTTTATATACCCAAGCTCTATTTACACAAGTCTCTCAAAATGCAGTGTGTAACCGCCGACACGTCATTGAAAAACGATTGGCGCGTTGGCTCCTATCCGTTCGAGATTGTATCAAGCAAAACGAATTGCTACTCACTCAAGAATTTATTGCAACGATGCTCGGTACGCGACGTTCTGGTGTAACTGTAGCGGCGAGAAAGCTCCAACAAGCAGGTTTAATTCGCTACAGTCGGGGAAAAATTACCATCCTCGATCGACAGGGTTTGGAAGCGTCTGCTTGTGAATGTTATGGGGTGGTACAGCGAGAGTTCGAGCGTTTGCTCGGTTCGGGGAAGACTACACCCAGTTAAGTACGTAATCGTACAGACAGAGTTCGAGGATAGATATATAGGTTTAGATATAACGATATAGAGGTGTAATTCGAGCTTTATCGATCGCCTACTGTGGTTTGCCATACGACTCAAAATAGCAGTCGATCGATTTACGACTTTCTTCCTGCAACCCTCGAGTTTATCGCTTCTGCGAGAGTGAAGATCGTCTAAAATGCAGTGACTTCAATTGACAGTCGTGCGCTGGCGTTGATTTACAACACTTAACCAATTTTGCAACAAAGTTACATCAAATCTATTGCGATCGTAGTGTAAATATTTTACTGTAAAGATTGACCTCGGCATCTAAAAATTGTCGATGTCCAAAAATTCAAAACTTATCTCAATAAAACTCAAAACTTCGATCGAATTTCAGAAATAAATTATACAATCTTGTAAGATATAACAACCCTAAATCAGTTGTATAACAAAATTGAGACAAAAAGGGAACAAAAAGGGTATCGGGAACGAGGAATCATATTTTTTCTTGTATTTTAGTTTTTGGCGACTCACTTGGGACTGCTATATATTATTAAAACGGTAAAAAAATCAATTTAAAATAAATGAGGGGAGTTTAATAATGTTCGATCTAAATAAAGAAAAGTCTTTATCCCTCGCAATCCTCGGTGGATTTTGTCCGGCCTGTTCTCACTCTGAAATTCGCTATATTGAATACGAATATAATAAACGGTTTGGATTTTATTGTTTGTCTTGTCGCTGGAACGAGCGATATACTATTCGAGATTTAAAAAGCGCGTCTACTCAGTGGTATCGTTTGAGCAAACAGTTCGATACTTAGATCGTACGGGTGCATCTCAAAAATGTACATCGATCGGATGCAAGCTTTAGTACTCGATTTAGCTGCGGCCTGGACTTAGCGAAGCCGAAGTCCTACCCCAGACTCATATTTTTACATCCATTGAGATGCACCCAGATCGTACAAACTGAAATTTCAGTTAAGAGTGCTGGTGAAGTCAACTGTTAAGTGCATCCCAGTTTTATAGTTGAACCCTCACCTATCTTTCCCGAACTCATGGGGAGATGCTGAAGGACGTTCGACGAGGTGTGGAGGGGGAATTCTAGAAAATAGAGATGTATCCAAATCGTAAAAATTCCCAGCTAGAAGCTGGGAACGAGAGATGCAAAAATTAGCCCTTCACGCAAACCACTTGTTTGAGCGTCGCCACTACTTCCACTAAATCGGACTGTTGCGACATGACTTCATCAATGGGTTTGTACGCACTGGGGATTTCGTCGAGAACGCCTTTATCTTTACGACATTCGACTCCCCGAGTTTGCTCGAGCAAATCGTCGATCGAAAAGCGTTTTTTGGCTTGATTTCTCGACATCGATCGCCCCGCACCGTGAGAACAGCTACAATAGCTGGCTAGGTTGCCTTTTCCTTTGACGATATAAGATTTCGTTCCCATCGAACCGGGAATAATACCGTAGTCGCCTTGTTGCGCTCTCACTGCACCTTTGCGCGTCACGTATACCGACTCGCCAAAATGAACTTCTCGTTCGGCGTAATTGTGGTGACAGTTCACTTCCAGCAGTGGCTTCATGGAAGTTCCACCGCACAGGTACTTCTCAATAATTCGTTTGAGCCGTGCCATCATCACGTCGCGATTATACCGCGCGTAATGTTGCGCCCACTGCAAATCGTGCCAGTAGGCTTCAAATTCTGGCGTTCCCATAACGAAATAAGCTAAATCGGGATCGGCTAGCTTTTCGCGAGCCAGTTTTGCCAGATCTTTAGCGGTATTGATATGACACTGTGCGAGGCGGTTGCCGATATTTCGCGAACCGGAATGTAGCATCAACCAGACGTTTTCTTCGGCATCGAGACAAACTTCGATGAAGTGGTTTCCTCCTCCGAGAGAACCCATCTGTTTCATGGCTTTGTCGCTCAAATCTCGCACGCCTTTATGCAAGCGATCGAACTCGCGCCATCCCTGCCAGTTGTTGACGGATTTTTCGATATCTTTGTTACCGTTAAATCCGACGGGAATCGCCGCTTCAATATCTCGGCGAATTTGTTTGAGCTTGCCTTCGAGTTGTGCGGCGACGAACGGGGTTTTGACGGCTCCCATTCCGCAGCCGATATCGACGCCGACGGCAGCCGGAATAATGGCATCTTTGGTTGCTAAAACCGATCCCACGAGCGCGCCTTTTCCAAGGTGAACGTCCGGCATTAACGCAACGTGTTTGAACACGAACGGTAAGGCGGCGACGTTTTTCGCCATTTGAGTTTCTTGGGAGCTGAGATCGTCTTTTGCCCAAGATAAAATAGGGGTCGGGGTCGAGAATTTTAGAGGTTGGTAAGGCATGGGTTTTATGTATAACGCGTTCGAAATATCGACCGGAGGCGATCGCGTGCGATCGCATCGTGTTTTAGCTAACGGTTTGGGCGTTCGTTCGCACTACAAAACTCCCCATCTTCGATCTTAGTCAATAGCGATCGAAGACAGGGAAAAGAATCACTAGGCAACAAGAGGATCGGACTCTGTCGATCTGCGTACTACGTTAATACTACAAAAAGAAATTGTCAAGCGATCGCCTATCCCAGCAGCAACGCCGCTTCGTCCAACTCGCGCACGGTAAACGACCACGTCGTCGTATCGCCGTTGGCAGTAATCGAGGCCGTGTAAGTTTCTCCCGGTTCGAGGGGGTTTTGAGGAATCAGAACGATCGCATCGCGAGAATCGAGGATATCTCGTCCTAACGTCTGTGCCGTGATGTCCGAGTTCGTATAGTTGGTTTCGTCGAAGACGATATGAGGGAGTTCGACGCTATTTTGACTGAACGACGAAGCGGTGACGTTTGGCGTCACGCTACCCGATCCCAGTTGCACGTAAAGCGGCGTTCCCGTCGGTTCGCTGAACCCAGACCCCGCCAGAGGATCGGGATATTCACCACCGTCGTAAACCGAAAGCGGCAACGTCGAACCGTCTTGCGGCCAGACAACGGGATACGACGCCGATGCACTAAAGTCGAGACCGCGCAATACGTCGAGGGTAGCTGCCGACTGAACGCCGCCGTCCGCTTCGCTGTAACTGCCAAATCCCACTCGTTCTAACCTCGGGTCGATGATGCCGATGGCGTGGAACGGTGCGTTCATCCACCCGTCAACAGCTGCGACATCGCTGCGATTGGTTGCGGTACTGGTGGTCACGTTCCCCGATTGTCCGGCCGCTTCGCCTTCGACGGTATACCAGGGATTGCTGGGGTCTTCTGTGTGACCTCGCGTGTCGTTCTTCACCAGATAGCGACTGTGTAAGACGCCGCCAGCACTCCAGTCGGGATTTTCGGTGACGTTCGGCAGTCCGGCGAGGTTGCGGAATTGGTTGACGCGACTCAACCAGTCGTCGGTGTTGGCGTCGGAGAGGAAGATAAAGCTGTCGAAGCTGGGTTGTCCGGTTTCGACGACGCCGAGAACTTCGCCAGTTTTAAGAGTAATTCGTCCGTCCGTCCAGGTGAGAAGGTCGGAAATCGAGATATCTTGCGCGGAAAAGGCGATTTTATCCCCTTCGGCGGCGTTGAAGTCCGTCAGTCGGTCGGCTTGGGAAGTGTCGGAGGTGATACCGTCGCGACTGAGGAAGAAGACATCGGCACCCGATCCTCCGGTAAGGGTATCGGTTCCCAAGCTGCCGGAGATCGTGTCGTCACCGCGTTCGCCTGCCACGAGATCGTTGCCGTTGTCGCCGAGGAGAACGTCGTTATCTCGACCGCCGAACATGGAATCGTCGTTCTCGCCGCCTCGCATGGCGTCGTCGCCGAGGTTGCCGAAGAGGAAGTCGTCACCACTGCCACCTTCGACGGAGTCGTTATCGCGTCCGGCGGGGATGGTGTCTGCGCCGCCGTGTCCCATGAGGGTGTCGTTTCCGGCGTTCCCGAAGGTGATGCGGCTGGTATCGTCGTCGTCGTAGCGATCGCTCCCACCTTTTAAGGCAATGGCGTCGATACCGATGGAATTGAACAGGAGATCTTTTTGGCTGTTGGGAATTTGTCCGTAGGTGATGAGGTCGTCGCCGTCGCTGCCAATGGCGAAGTCGTAGTCTGAGGCGGTGATAATATCTGTAAACGTCATGGTATTTTCCGGTTGTTGGGTTATCGGTTTCGTTGGCACAACAAGGGACTTTCTCTTCCCTCGTTCTGTGGGATACGAATTCCGGACATTGACTTAAGGTGACAATGCCAGATTTGTTAAGGCGATCGCTCTCTTGAGAAATCGCGTTTTTAGGTTTAGCGTTTTACTTCTATTGTAAAAACATCGATTGAAAATTTGAGTGATTTTTATTGAAACTTAAACAACGGTAGGGTGGCCAATGCTCACCGTCTAAAAGTTAGAGTTTCCTGTAGGGTGGGCAATGCCCACCGTCTAAAAGTTAGAGTCTAAAAATTAGAGTTAATTTAAATAAACCTCAAGAATTACATCGTTTTTTCTAATAACTACCGATATAGCTAGTTCGACTTAGTCGTAAAATTCTGCAACCCGAAAGCACGGTAAAACAGCAATTTCAATTATATAGCAACCCTAAATCAGTTGTATAACAAAATTGAGACAAAAAGGGAATTGGAAACGGGGAATCAGATTTTTTATGGAGTTTTAATTTTTGACGACTCATTTGGGACTACTATAGAGAGCATTCACAACACACAAATAATACGGAATCCGAATCTCAACGCTGAGCGAAGTCGAAGCGTTGAGTCCGAGCGGAGTCGAGGACTCAAACACTGGTTTTACCCAGTCAGACAAGCCCCTCTCTATCCCCCCAACCATCCCCCCCCAACTCCCCTTTCAAAGGGGGGCTAAGGGGGGATAGGGGGCTAAGGGGGGATGTGGTGAAGACTTCTTGAAACCTAACTTATCGGAAACAGATTCTGTATAATTTAGCGAGATTGAATTCAAACGATCGCCTAACTCATCAAAAAAATGGTTTTTGTAGTAATTTGTATCGCCTCGCGTGATATTTTTTTGATAAAAAAAAGGTGGGCATTGCCCACCCTACTAAACTAACGCTTGGTTTCTACGATCGTCATGATGCCCTGCAACTCTCCCTTGGAAGTGAAACTTTGAGTCGTGCGGACACGATATCCTTCACCGACCAAATGAATTAATTCGATCGCTCGCAGTGCATTCGTTTCTTTTTCCCAAATCTTAAATAAGATTAAGCGATCGTCCAACTCTTTTGCTAGCGTTTTATAATTAGAAAAAGGTGGAGTTTGGCTACTAACTTCTAGCTCCCCATGTCCGATCGCGCGACCGACAAACTCCTGAACTTCCGTCGAGCCGTCGGCGTAAGTTTGATGGTTGGTTTGTCGCCACTCGTTATCGACGATACGCTGTTCCAACACGGCGGTAAATTGTTGGAGTTTGTTTCCCTCCCCGTCACAAATCGTCCAGGTTCCTTCCCAAATACCGACGTGTTTGGGAAACAGGTTAAAATCTTGCAATTGCGGTGTTTCGGTCATTCTTCCTCTGAATTATAAGAGTCTGAATTCCATTGTCCCTTAGATTCGGCAGCGCGTTGCGTTTGGCGCGATCGCCGACCGTATAACGGAATCGGTTCGTTGGGATCGGAGACCAACTCTAACTGACGCGGCTGTTTCGGCGACGGTTGGGGTTTTGGCTTTCCGCGACGGCGTTTTGAAGTACGTTCCTCGGTGGTATTTTCCGACACGACTTCGTACAAAATGGCCTGTTTGTCCTTCGATTTTCCCTTTCGCAACACTCGTCCGAGACGTTGGATGTATTCCCGCGTCGAACCGCTTCCCGAGAGCAAAATTGCGATTCTGGCTTCGGGAACGTCTACCCCTTCGTTGAGGACGTGGGAAGCCGCGAGAGTTCGATATTCACCGCTGCGAAATCGCGACAAAACCTCGTGACGTTCTTTGACGGGAGTTTGGTGGGTGATGGCGGGAATGAGAAAGTCTTGGGAAATGCGATACACCGTGGCGTTGTCGTTGGTGAAAATGAGGATCGGTTCTGGGTAATGTTCGGCGAGGAGATCGGCGAGAACGCGCAGTTTGGCCTCGGTTCCCAAGGCGATCGCTTTGGCGGTGTGGTGCGCTTTCATGGCGCGTCGTCCTTGGGGGGATGTCGCACTGGCTTTGACGAAATTTTGCCAACCTTTCAAGCTGCTTAAATTGACTTTCGCCTGTTGCAAAAACGCGTTGCGAACGGCGATCGCATCGTCGTACTCTCGGCGTTCGGTCTCCGATAGTTTGACTTTAATTTGTTCGATGCGATGTTCGGCGAGGGTATGTCCGGCTAAATCTTCCGGACGGCGGCGGTAGACTTCCTCGCCGATGAGATCTCTCAAATCGTCGTGTTTTCCGTCGGAACGTTCCGGCGTCGCCGTCAACCCCAGGCGATACGGCGCGATCGAATATTCGGCGATGACGCGATAGAACTCCGTGGGGAGGTGGTGACATTCATCGAAAATGACAAATCCATAGCGATCGCCGATGTGTTCGGCGTGAATCGCCGCACTATCGTAAGTCGAAACCAGAATCGGAGTGCGATCGTGAGATCCTCCACCCAGCAAACCGATTTCCGTTTCGGGAAACGCCGCCATCAAATGCGCGTACCACTGGTGCATCAAATCCAGCGTGGGAACCACAATTAAGGTACTGCGCGGTGTTTGTTCGATGCACAACTGCGCCAAATAGGTTTTTCCGGCGGCGGTGGGAAGTACCACGACACCGCAACGTCCCGCCTGTTTCCAGGCTTCTAACGCCTCTTCTTGGTGGGGATACGGCGTCATTTCTAACCGCGACACCAAATCCAGAGGAACGAACCCTTTGGCTTCGTCTTCAAACACCGTTCCCGCTTCGCGCAAGGTTTCTACGAGGGGACGGTAGGCGATGGCGGGAATGCGAAATTTTTCCACGCGATCGTCCCAGGTGGCGAAGTCGATCCAAGTTTTCCCCCGTGGCGGTGGGTGTAACAACAAAGTGCCGCGATCGAACCAAAGTTTAGGGGTACGAGCCATAGAATCTCGAGATTGCGTGGGAGTCGTGCGTGTTTCGTCTATCGAAAAGCATATCGAAAGATGTGCGGGGGAAGAGATGGTGCGATGATGGAACGAGTATTTTACGAACCATTTCTATGAGTTTCAAGCAACTGGTTTTGGCGATACTGACGGCGATTACCGCTGTCGTGGTGGGGTTGGCGTTGCTGGGAAGTTGGCAACAACCGCAAATTCAAAGTCGCCTGGATTTAGCGCAAACCAACCTCGCGTTGCAGGCGGCGGAGTGGACGCCTCCAGAGGAATGGGAGATGGAGGAGTTACCGGGAGGACTGATTGGCGAGGACGTTTACAAAACGGCGATCGAACAATATCGCGAGTCTCTCGAAACCGTTCGCGAGAGTTTGAGCGAAACAGAAACGAAGTTGCAACTTTCGCAACTCGAAAACCTATCGCCGAGCAATCTGTCTCGGGTTCAGCAGTTACAGTCGGCGATCGACAAACAACAAGCGTTGCGAGATCGGTTAGAGGTTCGTCTCGGTATTTTACTGGCCAGTCGCGATCGCGTTAGCGATGCGTTACAACTGTGGTCGAACCCGATCGATCGCCATGCAACCTCGAGTCCCGACGTTCCGTCCGAACCCCTTTCTGACAACGCGACGACCGCCTTCGTATTAGCTGGGTTGTGGCGTCAACCGCCGCAAGTGGTTCCCAACGCCGAAGCACAGTTACAAACTCAATTAAGTGGGTGGTTTCGCTATCGCGCCTTAGAACAGTTCTATCAGGTGCAAAACCAGCCGAACGACTTGGCGATTTTAAACCAGACCGAACAAAAAGCGGCACGTCGAACGCTTGTCAAACTGGTCGTGTTGACGGCGATTTCGGGGGTTGGTTTGCTGTTAGGGACGGGACTGTTACTGTTCCTCGTCGGACAGCGAATTGTGAAAGGAGACGAATCGCTTTTAGCTAAAAACAAAGACGTTTGCTGGACGGTAGAATGGGAGTGGGATACTATCGCTCAGGTTGTCGTCATCGGATTTTTTATTGTCTTTTTTGTCAGTCAAGTTTTCGCTGGAAGTATTCTGTTTCCCCTGGTGTACGGTCTGTTCGGAATCGATCCGTCAAATTTAGGCAGTCGTTGGCAAGCGGTTTCGATTTTAGGGGGATATTTTCTTTCTGCGATCGCCGCTTTGTCTGTGTTGTACTTGTCCTTGAAACCTTATTTCCCCTTAAAACCTGATTGGTTCCGATTCAGCGTCCCAAAAGGTATCGGATGGGGATTTGCGGGCTATTTAGCGGCGGTTCCCTTGGTGTTGGGGGTTTCGTTAGTCAACCAAGAAATTTGGGATGGAAAAGGGGGAAGCAACCCAATTTTGGAAATTGCTTTAAAAAGCGGAGATTGGATCGCGATCACCTGTTTTTTTATTACGGCTTCGATTCTCGCGCCAGTGTTTGAAGAGTTTATTTTTCGCGGATTTTTATTGCCGTCTCTGACGAAATACGTTCCGGTTTGGGGGGCGATCGTTATCAGTAGTTTAGTGTTCGCACTGGCACATTTAAGCGTTTCGGAAGTGTTACCGTTAGCTACCCTCGGTATCGTCTTAGGGGTGATTTACGCTCGCTCTCGAAACCTGTTGGCAGCGATGTTAATGCATGGCTTGTGGAATAGTGGAACCTTGCTCAGTTTGGTGATTCTCGGTAGCGGTTCTTAGTCGATGTTGTAATCAAAAGCAATGCCAAAACCTGAAATTTACGTGAGTACTGACATCGAAGCCGACGGACCGATTCCCGGCATCTCTTCGATGTTAAGTGTCGCGTCGGCAGCGTATACCGCAGACAAGGAACTCGTGGATACATTTTCGGTGAATTTAGAAACCCTTCCCGATGCAGTTCCCGACGCGAAAACGATGGCGTGGTGGGAGAAAAATCCCGAAGCGTGGAACGCCTGTCGGAAAAATTGCCAACCGCCAGAGGTGGCGATTCCCAACTATCGAGATTGGTTGAAACAGTTACCGGGAAAACCGGTTTTTGTGGGATATCCCGCCGCCTACGATTTTATGTTCGTCTATTGGTATTTAATTCGCTTCGCCGGAGAAAGTCCTTTTTCGCATTCGGCGTTGGATATTAAAACCTATGCGATGGCGATGTTGAAGGGAGAGTATCGAGCCTCTGTGAAGGGAAAAATGCCGAAATCCTGGTTCGATCGCCTACCTCATACTCATGTTGCCTTGGACGACGCGATCGAGCAAGGGGCGTTATTTTGCAATATGCTGAAACTCAACCGTCAAGAGCGATCGCAGACAACTGGTTAAGATTCGGAGTCAAGAACCCCGGTATCTCGAAGATACTGGGGTTCTTGAAGAGACTTCTCTCACTTTTGTGAATTTACAAGACCTCTCCATTTAGTGTAATTTCGGTCGAACTGCGTAAGTCCTAAGAGTTCAAAAAATCAGAAGATGTTTGGTTTCTATTCCCAAAGGTTCGCCGATTCAAAAATGAAATGCAACACCGGTGGGTTTACGAATAAAGGCTCATCGGCTATACTTCGATCTTTCATGAATAATTACCTAATTGAAGATCGAACCAATGAGCCATCACCATCTTACCCGATCTGAGCGTGTTGAGATCTATAAACTCTTCACTCAAGAAAACTGTTCGCGAGGAGAGATCGCTTGTCGTCTCGGTCGAGACAAAGGAACAATTTCTCGAGAACTCCGGCGTAATGCCACAGAAGAAG
>NZ_KB235958.1:3123725-3124892 GCF_000332355.1 Baaleninema simplex PCC 7105 | reverse complement strand
AAAATCTTGTCACCAGATGCGGTCAAAAAAGCAGTAGATTTACTCAACGATCGTCCTCGAAAATCTCTTGACTATCGAACCCCTTCTGAGGTATTTTATAGTCAGAGATCGGAGACCGTTGCATTTCAAACTTGAATTGGCGGTTGAAGAATCGAAATCAGCTTCTAATTTCCCATTCTAATTTCTCAATTTTCCCGTTCCCCGTTCCCCGTTCCCCGTTCCCCGTTCCCCGTTCCCTATTCCTAAAAAAACACTAAGAAAAAACCCCGCTGCTGAGACGGGGTGGAGAGAGAGACTTCAATGGAACGAAATTTTGTAGGACTTAATCTTGTTAGCTGACGCCGAACGCTACTAAAATCAGTGTGGAAACGAACAGGGTGGCGATCGCAGCTTGGAAAGCGTACTGGCGTTGTTGCCACAGTCCTGGGTATTCGGCGTAATAAACTTGGGGTTCGCTGGCGTAGTTGTTGAGCAGACCTTCGTTACTGACCGTTTTCATCCTTTTTTCTCCTAAACTCGAATGTTGTCAACTCGAAACGATCGGACTTAGCGGTTGAGGGTGCGCGTGGCGAATTCGTCCATCGCATACACCGGAACCCGGACGGCGTAGTTGGTTTGACGACCCACAAAGGCTTCAGCCAGTCGGTCGAACGTGGCGTTGTTCCAGTTGCGTTCGTGGATGGGTTTGCTTTGCTCGCCTCGGAAATACGCTTGAGTTCCGAGAATCGCCGCCGCAGTCCAACCGATGACGATGAGGGTAATGACGAGAGCCATGTGTGAGTCCTCCGAAAACTTTCCTGTTTCGCTTATGTAAATAAATGTAACAGAGTTTTAAAAAATGTAACAGTGACGTTGCACACTCGGAGGTCGCGATCGCGATCGCACCCGGACGCGATCGCCCTACAATCCTTTACTCTCAGGACATTTCAGGGCGATCGTCGCTCGAAAATCTCGGAACTCCGCGTTGTGGTTCCGTGCTTAAAGCGATGGTTTTCTGGCGATAACCGTTTTATGCCCACATTCCGCACTTCAACTTGTAGTACGCCAAGTAGCACGAGAAGGGGATGAAATTAGTCGGGAGTTGGTTAGGGATTAAGACCGAGAAAAAGAAAATTCGGGTAAAAATGACATCTTAGAGAAAAATCGGTTGAGGAATGGGCAAGTTAA
>NZ_KB235958.1:3121142-3123625 GCF_000332355.1 Baaleninema simplex PCC 7105 | reverse complement strand
AGAACCCTGCCCAGTCGATCGTCATTTAAATACTCGGCTTTAATTCCTTCTCCCAGTAGGTTTTCTACCGCCTTACTTTCAAAGAAATTCTTAAAAATATAAAGAGGGGATGACACTAATCCCATGCCATTTAAAATCATGGCTTTAACGACGAGACCCGCGCTAACTTTTTCCGTCTTTTTTCTCCGAGTAAGTCGTTGACGATTTCGACAATTCCGATTTCGTCAATGATTCCCGCCACTAACCCCAAGTGGTCTAAATTTTTGACCTCTACCGACATAGTCTCTTCCTTTTTCTGATGGCTACATTTTTGATGATGACAGAGTCTCTTCCTTTTTCTGATGGCTACATTTTTTGATGATGACAGAAAAAGCTTGCCGGAAGTCATTCTGCATATCCTACTATTTTTGTCAAGTCAGTTGGCTCTTGAATGTTATTTTCAAGTCAAGGGGTCAGTTGGCTGAGTCGAAATACCTAATTCTTTTCCGATTCAATTTATACTACTTATACACTACATTTGAAGTGCGGAATGTGGGTTATGAGGAGGTGAAGACAGTCACCAGCGAAGGGATGAGAAGAAACGGTTACCTGTCCTCACTCTGGCCTCTTCACTCTTCCCTGAAGAAGCTCCCCGCTCGCCATCAATCGACCCATTCTTTGGCGCGATCGACGGCTTTTTGCCAAACATGATAGTGTTCTACAGCCTGCTGTGCGCCGTCGCCCGGTTCAAAGACGCGATCGATCTTCCGTTTGGCAATTAAATCGCTGTAACTGGAGTAAAAACCGATCGCCAATCCCGCCCCAAACGCCGCACCTTGAGCGGTGGCGTCGAGAATTTCGGGACGTTCGACGGGAATACCCAAAACGTCGGCTTGGAATTGCATTAAAAAGCTGTTTTGCGACGCGCCGCCATCGACTTTCAGTCGCGCCACGGACATATCGCTGTCGCGGTTCATGGCTTCGACGACTTCTTTAACTTGATAGGCGATCGCTTCTAACACCGAACGGACGATATGTTCCCGTTTGACGCCTCCGGTAATGCCTTGAAACGATCCCCGCGCGCTCATGTCCCAATGGGGCGCACCCAAACCGCTCAACGCCGGGACGAAATAGACGCCGTTATTGTCTTTGACCTGCTGGGCGAGGGCTTCGGTTTCGGCGGCGGACGAGATCAGTTGCAATCCGTCGCGCAACCATTGAATGCAAGCCCCAGTAGTGAACATCGCTCCTTCGAGGGCGTAGTTCGAGCGGTCTTTCGTCGTCCAGGCGATCGTCGAAAGCAGTCGGTTGCTCGATCGCGACACTTCGCGTCCGGCTTGAACGATGAGAAAACAGCCGGTTCCATAGGTGCATTTGAGCAAACCGGGGCGATCGCAACCGTGGGCGAACAAAGACGCCTGTTGGTCGCCAAAAATTGCCATCACGGGAACAGCTTCCCCCAAAACCTCGGGGTCGGTGGTGCCGAACTCGCCCATACTGGGTTTAATTTCCGGCATCATGTGGGGGGGAATGCCAAACAGCTTTAGTAAGTCTTTGTCCCAGTCGCCGTTTTCCAAGTTCATCAACATGGTACGGCTGGCGTTGCTGCTGTCGGTGGCGTGGACTTTTCCGCCGGTGAGGTTCCATAAAATCCAGGTGTCGATAGTTCCGGCGACGACGTTATCGAGATCGACTTGTGGGCGGTTTTGTTTGACCCACTCCAGCAACCAGACGAGTTTGGTGGCGGAGAAGTAGGCGTCGAGAACTAAACCGGTGCGATCGTGAATTAGGTGATGTTTTCCCTCTTGGCGCAGTTTGCGACACAAGGGCGCAGTGCGGCGATCTTGCCAAACAATGGCTTTGTGCAGGGGTTTTCCGGTGGTTTTGTCCCATAGCAAGCAGGTTTCCCGTTGCACGGTCAGTCCGACAGCGGCAACGTCCGACGCCGACGCTCCAGTTTTTTCCATCACCTCTGAGATGCAGGCGAGGGTATCTTGCCAAATCTCGACGGCGTCGTGTTCGAGCCATCCTGGTTCGGGATAGTACTGATTCAGTTCCTTATAGACTTGTCCGGCGATTTGACCGTCTCGGTTAAATAGAATTGCTCGATTTCCGGTGGTGCCGAGGTCGAGTGACAGAATGTATTGTTTAGGGTTTGTCATAATGAATTATCGATCGGTCGTCTTTAATTTTCTATAGTATCGTTTTGTCTCGTGTTTTCGATCTGACTATTGGGTTCGCGTCACAATATTTATAATTTTTTAGGATTTATCGATATTTTGAGACTTGAAGTTAGACGGCGATCGCAAAATGTAAATATGTTTTTTTTGAATACTCCAAAATCTCAAAATATTGACTTATTTTAATCAAAAAATATGCTGATATTTTTTGATTTTTTCTCGAATATTTCGCGCTTGTTTTTTATGAAATTGAGCTGAGAGGGTGACAAGGTAGACGGAAGCCAGACGGGACAATTGTTTGAGAGAATAGAGGAGTCCCAAAAA
>NZ_KB235958.1:3083297-3121042 GCF_000332355.1 Baaleninema simplex PCC 7105 | reverse complement strand
GCTAAGGGGGGATAGGGGGCTAAGGGGGGGGATAGGGGGCTAAGGGGGGATGTGGTGAAGACTGCTTAAAACCTAGCTTATCGGAAACGGATGTCAATCAGTACGACAGTTTAAACCGAACGCGGAGACCGACTCCTCAGCCACTAACTCAACGGTTCCATCGTCGTATCTCACCCATCCAGTGACTTCAACAATAGGCGCGATCGCCTCCGTTTCAATCTCTTCGATCTCTTCGATCTCTCGGGAGACATCCCCCGACGGCAATTGCCCGATCTCGCGCCAATCTCGAAGATCGCCCCAAGCCAAATTCGCCCTCGCGGGTAACGTTTCCCTCGGATTGTTCGGAACGCCCCCGCGTCCGGTAATGACAAACGTATTACCTTGACTGCTAGCACATCCTTGCTGGATCTGGCTGGCAAGGTCGATAGTGTTTTGGGGTAACTGAATTAACCCCGTACTGGTATCGACGGCAGGTTGGCTAATTTCAACAAGGCCATCGATGCCCAATTGCGAACTGGCAGTAATGGCGGTGCCGGGTGCAGCTAAAATACCGTCGGTGACGATGCGAATATTGCCCCCATCTCCCCCCACGGCATTGGCTCGAATCCAACTTCGATCGAGTAACGTTACCGTCGCTGCTTCGATCGCCAAGTTCCCCCCATCTCCCACATCCCCGAGAGCAGACAGGGAAATTTGGCTGTCGTCGCGTAGTTGCAAGGAATCGCGCACGTTGAGACTGACGTTTCCGCCCACACCGAAAGCCGTCGTCGCCGAGATCCTCGAATCGTCTTCGATCGCGATTTGCGACGCCTCGATGTCTAAAATTCCGGCGTTCCCAATGCCGTCGTGCTGAACGCTGATGCTACCCCCCTCTCGAAGCGTCAAGCGATCGGTCTCGATCGCGACGCGACCAGTTTCGCCGTTAGGAATCGATGGAATAAAAAACGCCTGCTGTAACACTTCGTTTGGCTCAAAGGCTTCGGCCGCCACGCGAGAGACGCCATTGATAGCGCGACCGGCGATCGAGATGTCTGAGGCATTAATGCGAATCTCTCCGGCGCTGCCCGTGGCACTGGTAAACGTACCGATAAAACCCCCATCGCGCAACACCAGGCGATCGGTGTTGACGACTAACTCGCGCGCATTGCCAATTCCGAAGGTTTGCGTCCCGACAAAACTCGATGTCGCAGCACTCGAGAGGTTAGAACCCAGCACTTCGATCGATTCCGATGCGTCGATTTGTAACCGTCCACTATTCCCCGTCCCCGAACCTGACAGCGGTTCGCTGAGCGCAGAAAAGGACAGAAGGACAGACGAAGAGAGTAGACTGCCATCTCGAACGATCAGTTGTCTCGTTGACACCCAAACGTCTCCAGCATTCCCCGTTCCAAACGTTACACTACCAACTTGGGTGAAAGAATCCGTATCAGCAGAATCAGCAGAAGTCGCACCAATTAACTCGAGGGAATCGGCAACCACGCGGACGTCTCCTCCATTGCCTGTTCCTGCACCCGGTAAGGGTTCGCCGAGGGTTTGACGCAGAACGGTTGAAACCACTAGCCCCTCGTCCGATAGGGTGAGTTGAGGTGCGGTGACGGTCACATTGCCCCCGTTTCCAGAACTGAACGTACCGGAAAACACCCCCGAACCAACGGACGCACCCGTAAAAACGGAAGCCGAACCTCGAGCGGTAAAGGATTCTGAGATCTCGACGTTCAGGTTTCCTCCCCGTCCCGATCCCCACGTTGAAGAGATGAGTCTCGCGCCATCGAGTAACGTGGCTCGTTGGCTTGAAATCGTGCTGTCTCCCCCCGAACCCGTTCCCGTGGTAATGCTGGCGATCCCGCTACTGACGATTGGAGTTAGGGGAACGGTGCTTACAGCTCGTAAATTTCGGGCGTTTACCGTTATCGAACCGCCCTTTCCACTCGCACCGGTGAGCGTTCGGATTTGTCCGCCGTCGTTGAGGACGAGGTTGTCAGTCACGACGCGGACGTTTCCGCCGTCTCCCGTTCCGAAGTTCTCGCTGCTGATGCGGCTACCCGTACTCTGTTCGAGGAGTAGGGCGAGATTAAAAAAGAACCCACCCGAAGGAGAGGAACCAACGACCTCGATCGCCTCGGCATTCACCGTCACGCCTCCGGCATTTCCATCCCCAAAGCTCCAGGTTTGAAGTCTCGCCCCGTCGTTTATCGCGATTTCGGGCGCAGTTACAGCGAGATGGCCGCCGTTTCCGGTTGCCGTTTCGTCAGTTTGCGTTTCCACCGAAGCACTAAAGGGAAACGTATCGATCGCTCCACCCAAACTCAGCAACTCTGACGCCTGGATGTCAATGTTACCGCTGGCTCGACCGTTCTGCGTCAGCGTGGCCAGTTGAGAACTCGCCATCGAGATGTCTCCCCCAACGACTTGAATTCCCGTATTCGAGCGGTTGCCGAGATCGCTAGTCGGGACGAAGACGGACGATCGATTCAATAACTGTACGTCTCCCCATTCACTCACGCCGTCGTAGTCGAGCGTCCAACTCTCGTCAAAGCTGACGTTTCCTTCAACAACGCCACCCATTTCAACTCGTCCTGACGGGGCGCTGACGATCGCGCCGTCGAGGGTGATGTTTCCTCCCACCAGGGCGATCGCCTGTCCGGGGGGAACCGATAAGCCTGGGGTTTCGGTGGGAAAGCGATCGACATTCCCCGTTCCTCGGATGTCGAGGGACCCGGGTGAATTGCCAAACTGCACTCCCACGGGAACGGAAACAGTCAGTAATGGCGGCGCGTTAGGTTCGGCCGCACTGAAGACGCTGCCGTCTCTAAAGTTGAGACGATGGGCTGTACTGGCAAAGAAGGAACCGCCGACCTCGAGGCGAGCGTTCGGACCGAAGACGATGCCGTTGGGATTGAGCAGAAACAAGTTCGCCGTTCCGTTGGTTCGTAGCAGTCCGTCAATATTGGACACGCCATCGCCCGTCACGCGAGTCAGGATGTTTTCAACGGTCGTGGCGTTGTTAAAAAAGGCTTCGGCTCCCGTTGGCACGGAAAAACGCTCGAAGGAGTGGAACAGGTTGCGACCCGCCTCCGTTCCTCCCTCGATGGTGTAAGTATTGCCTCCTACGATCGCTCGGGAAGGACTCGGAAGTGTCCGATCGGGAACGATCTGAGCCAACGCGGACGTTCTGGGAAGGAAACCGAATGCTAGGCTCTGGAGACTCGCAAGGGTCGCCGCAGTTAGTACGGAGCTAGAAATACTGTGTAATTTTTTAATGTTAGTATGGGCGATACACATACCAATCAAATTGATAATAATCAATCTTTTTAAAATAAAATTATATCTTAAAAATCATCTATTTTCAATATTTTTTTATCTATATTAATATTAATAAATTTTAATAAATTTAGCTGCCGTTACATTTCAAGCTTGAATTGGCGACGTATTGATTTCCTGCTGAAAGAGGGTTTGCGACAGTCGAGCTACTGCGTCAGACATACCGACGAGAACAGGAGCGATCGCCGAATCGCCTTAAAAAGATAAGCTTGCCGAAAGCGGCGATCGCAATGTTATAAAAATCTGATGTGGGAAGAACTGTAGGGTGCATCTCAATTTCGTAGAACGACCCCTCCGCGCCTCGACTGAGCGCTCGCCGAACGTCCTTCGGCACCTCCCCTTAGTAAGGGGAGGATGGGTGGGGTTCCGGGTGCAAAAGTGAGATGCACCCGAACTGTAGGACTTACGCAGTTCGACCGAAATTACACTAAATGGAGAGTTCGGTGGGCATTGCCGACCCTTCTAACCTAGCATCGAACCTATACGGTGGCTAACTCTGCCGGAAGCCGTTTAAACGACAACCGATCGTTTTCGACATCTACGAAAATCGTATCGCCGTCGCCAAAGTCGCCCCGTAAAATTCCTTTGGCAATTTGGGTTTCTAACTCCCGTTGAATCGCCCGTTTCAGCGGACGCGCACCGTACACGGGATCGTAACCCACTTCCGCCAGAAAATCGATCGCTCCCTCGGACAGTTTGAGCGCCATTTTCTTCTCGTCGAGGCGTTTTTCCAACCGCACGACTTGCAATTTCACGATATTCCGCAACTGAGCTTTTTCCAAAGAGTGGAAAATAATCGTGTCGTCGATGCGGTTGAGGAATTCCGGTCGGAAGTTCGCCCGCAACGCCTCCGTCACCCGCGATTTCATTTCTTCGTATTGGGAATCGTCCCCGGATACGTCGAGAATGAATTGCGACCCGATGTTACTGGTCATGATGATGATGGCGTTCTTGAAGTCCACCGTTCGACCTTGGGCGTCGGTGATGCGTCCGTCGTCGAGAACTTGCAACAGGACGTTGAAGACATCGGGGTGGGCTTTTTCGACTTCGTCGAAGAGAATCACTGCGTAGGGACGGCGGCGAACCGCTTCGGTCAGTTGTCCGCCTTCGTCGTATCCTATGTACCCCGGAGGCGCACCAATTAGACGGGAGACGGCGTGTTTTTCCATGTACTCGGACATATCGATGCGAACCATCGCGTCTTCGGTGTCGAAGAGATAGGACGCTAGGGCTTTCGCCAGTTCAGTTTTACCAACTCCGGTCGGTCCTAAAAACAGGAAGCTGGCGACGGGACGGTTGGGGTCGGCTAACCCCGCCCGAGATCGCTGGATGGCGTCGGCGACGGCGGTGACAGCTTCGTCTTGTCCGACAACGCGATGGTGTAATTCGTCTTCGAGATGTAGGAGTTTTTCTTTCTCGGATTCGACGAGTTTACTGATGGGAATTCCCGTCCATTTGGAGATGATTTCGGCGATGTCGGCTTCGGTGACTTCTTCACGCAACAGGGCTTCACCGCTGGTTTGGACGGTGGTGAATTTGGCTTCTGTTTCGGAGAGTTTTTTCTGGAGTTCGGGAAGTTTGCTGTATTTGAGTTCGGCGGCGCGGTTGAGGTCGTATTTGCGTTCGGCGTCTTCGATTTCGACTTGGACGCGATCGATCTCTTCTTTTAAGGTTTTACGACCTTCGAGAATGTCTTTTTCCGCCTGCCATTGGGCGTTGAAATGGGTTTGTTCTTCTTTGCAGTCGGCCAGTTCTTTTTCGATGCGTTGCAACCGTTCTTTGGAGGCGGGGTCGCTTTCTTTTTGCAGCGACAGTTTTTCCATTTCTAGTTGCATGATGCGACGATCGATCTCGTCGAGTTCTTCGGGTTTGGAGGTACTCTCCATTTTCAGTTTGGCCGCCGCTTCGTCCACCAAATCGATCGCCTTGTCGGGAAGGAAGCGATCGCTAATATATCGAGTGGACAGCGTCGCCGCCGCTACTAACGCGCTGTCGGCGATTTTGACGTTGTGGTGGGTTTCGTAGCGGTCTTTGAGTCCCCGCAAAATGGACACGGTGTCTTCAACGCTGGGTTGGTCGACGTACACCTGTTGGAAACGACGTTCTAACGCTGCGTCTTTTTCGATATATTTGCGGTATTCGTCCAGAGTCGTCGCCCCGATACAGCGCAGTTCGCCCCGCGCCAACATGGGTTTGAGGAGGTTTCCGGCGTCCATTGCCCCTTGGGTCGCGCCAGCCCCGACGACGGTATGGATTTCGTCGATAAAGAGGATAATTTGACCGTTGGAGTCGGTGACTTCTTTGAGGACGGCTTTAAGGCGTTCTTCAAATTCGCCGCGATATTTCGCCCCTGCAATCAACGACCCCATGTCGAGGGCGTGAAGCATGCGATCGCGCAGGGATTCGGGTACGTCTCCTTTGACGATGCGTTGGGCGAGTCCTTCGGCGATGGCGGTTTTACCCACACCGGGTTCGCCGATGAGGACGGGGTTGTTTTTGGTACGCCGCGAGAGGATTTGCACGGTTCGGCGGATTTCGTCGTCCCGTCCGATAACGGGGTCGAGTTTGCCTTTTTTTGCGGCGTCGGTGAGGTCGCGCCCGTATTTTTCGAGGGCGTTATATTTTCCTTCGGGGTTTTGGTCGGTCACTTTCTGAGTTCCGCGAATTTGCGAGATGGTGTCTTTGAGTTTTTTCTCGGTGAGGTTGAGAGATTTGAAGAGGGCTTTTCCAAAGCGATCGTCTTTGACGTAGCCGAGGACGATATGCTCGATGGATATATATTCGTCTCCGTACTCTTTTCGATAGCTGTCGGCGCGATCGAGCAGGCTGTCGAGACTCCGCCCGAGATACACTGAGGTACTACTTCCAGTTACTTTAGGTTGTTTTTGAATAAAATCTCGGGTTTTCTCTTGTAAACTGGCGACAGCTATCCCGGCGCGGCTAAAGATACTCGCTGCCAGCCCTTCTCCTTCGAGAAGCGATTGCATGAGGTGTTCGCTCTCGATTTGTTGCTGGTTGGCTTGTTTGGCGACGTCCGGCGTGCGGGCGATCGCTTCCCAGGCTTTTTCGGTGAATTGGTTGGGATTGCTCGGTTGCATAGACGTGGGTTGAGTCGATCTGTGTCTGTTATCCTCATTTTAGGGATTTCAAGGCGATCGCCGGGATCGGAGATCGCGCCATTTGGGGTCTGTGTTTCCGCCTACGGCTTTCGCGGATATTTTTTTATTGACAATTTTATTGACTTGTGGTAACTAAATGTAGCGATACGGTAGAGTTTGAGTAACGAAGACCTCAACATCGAGCCTGTTTCATGTCCGATCTGCGTATCGTCTCTTTAATTCCTAGTGCGACTGAAATCGTCGATAGTCTCGGACTGAGCGATCGCCTGGTGGGGCGTTCCCACGAGTGCGACTTTCCCGAGTCGGTGCGATCGCTTCCCGCCTGTACTCAGCCTCAGTTCGACCCCAACGGTAGCAGTCCCCAGATTCACGATCGCGTTACGGAACTCCTGCAATCGGCACTCAGCGTCTACCGGGTGGAAACCGAGTTACTGCGCGAGTTGCACCCCACCCACATCATCACGCAAGCCCAATGCGAAGTCTGTGCGGCCAGTTTAGCGGAAGTCGAAGCGGCGGTGGCGCAACTCAGCCAGAGTCAACCCAAGGTGATTTCCCTACAACCGAGCGTTTTAGCGGAAGTTTGGGAAAATATGCGCTTGGTGGGGGAACAGTTGGGGGCGGACGCCGAAGATGCGATCGCCGGTTTGCAACAGCGAGTTGAGGAAGTCCGGCGGCGAGTGGCGGGACAACCGGAACCCAGCGTGGTGTGCATTGAATGGACGGAACCGTTGATGTCCGCCGGAAACTGGGTTCCAGAATTGGTACAACTGGCTGGAGGCGTTCCCCATCTCGGAGAAATCGGCCAGCATTCCCCTTGGATCGAGTGGGAATCCCTGGAATCAGTCGATCCTGATGTTATTGTCGTCATGCCCTGCGGGTACGATTTGCAGGAAACTCAGGAAGACGCCAAACACCTGACGCAACATCCGGCGTGGCCGCAGTTGAAGGCGGTGCAAACGGGACGAGTGTACTATTGCGATGGTAATCAATATTTCAACCGTCCGGGGCCGCGATTGGTGGATTCGTTAGAACTGTTGGCGGAAATCCTGCATCCGAGTTGTTGCGATTTCGGCTATCGCGGGACGGGGTTCTCGACAATTTGAAATAAGATGCTACAATCGTGTTACAACCATTAAAACGGTTGTAGTGAGGGCGATTAGCTCAACGGCAGAGCTACAGACTCTTAATCTGTTGGTTCGGGGTTCGAATCCCCGATCGCTCATCTCTATTGATTCCTTCCAAACCCCCCGTCACCGGAGGGTTTGGCGTTTTGGGTGAGAGGTGTCCGGCGGGTCGAGTACAGTGGAAGAACCAGCGGTGAAGGGAAATCGATATGGTATCAACTCCCCAAAATGCGATCGCCGAAACCTGGATTTCTGCCACTTGGGACGATTTTTTGGCAATTTCGCAACAGTCCGAATTTGAGAACGCGCGATGCTATTACGATTCCGGTTGGATGAGGATTGAGACGATGTCCATCGGGTCGGGTCACGGACAGGATAATTCGATCGTGGCGGCGATCGTCAGTCTGTACGGAACGCTGAAAGACATCCCTTATATATCGTTTACGAATACCAGTTTTCGCAAAACGGGGGAACGGGAATGTCAGCCGGATTTGGCCTATTACATCGGGGCTGAGGTGAGGCGACCGACGAAGACAAACCAAGCGATCGATGTGGCGGTTTGGGGAACGCCGACGTTGGCGATCGAGATTTCTTCGACGACGTTAAGCGAGGATTTGGGACAGAAACGTTTGTTATACGAACGGTTTGGGGTTCGGGAATATTGGGTTATCGACGTGGAGGCGGCCGCAGTCTTTGCGTTTGCGGTGGCGAATGGGGGAAGTCGTCAGATTTCGGTATCGGCGGTGTTACCGGGTTTGGCGATATCTACGGTGGAAGAGGCGTTGCGGCGGAGTCAGACGGAGGATGATGGGGCGGTGAATCGCTGGTTGTTGCAGCAGTTTGGGTAAGATGTAGAGTTCCGTTGGACAGATTTAATGGACATGAAAATACCAAAAAGTCTTCACCACAGAGACACATCCCCCCAACTCCCCTCTCCCTTGGGGAGCTAAGGGGTGATGCAGAGTTTAGAGAAACTGCTGTTTGAGATTTGGATTCCGTATTACACCACAATTCCAACAGACCCAAAATTTCTCGATCGGTCAATAGCTGCGTGAGATCTCTGGCATCTTCGAGATGCCGGGGATTTGGAGAGACAGGCTTTCCTATTCTTCCTCAAAATCGGGATATTGCGGCGGACTCTCTCCTTCCCGCTTCGTCGCCCTGGGATAGTTCCCTTTCGGGGCGTTCTCCGAAATCGACATCACGTTAATTTGATGCATCCAACTATCGCCAAAGTCGAACAAGTAGCCAAACGCATCGTCAACCGACAAGTCTAAAGAGGCGATTCTGGTCGCTTCGGCGTCCTTGCTGTCGTTCCCAAACATCGGCTTTGAAAACGGTGATTTCATACCGTATCGTACCGCCTCCGGGTCGTTCGGTCCTTTTCCACCGATTTGAAATTCGTAAAGATGTTCTTCCTCGCGATCGAACGCATCGAAAATCGCATCGTGGAGGTCGGTTAACGTGTTGCTACCTTTAATTTCAATAGTTCGACAGACCACCGGATTTGTCTTGATAAATTCCTCTGTCACCAAACCGTCAAAAAGATAGACATTGAGGACGTACAAAGAATTGAGTTCCGCCTTCGTGGGTTTGGACTTTCGCTTTTTCGAGGCTCTGGGTCGCGATGGGGTGTCTTCAGACTCGAAAGCATCCGGAGGAAACGGAATCAAACCGTTCTGATAGAAGAGTTCTTGAATGTGCCGAGGTGCCGTTCTCACATCGATCGTGAGACCGCTCTCTAACGTTATCATCCAAGCCAGTGGGTTGTCTTTATTAATACTTTTTATACTCCATTCTGGGTCGAGTTGATGTGTATTCAAGGTATCTCGTACCAGTTTGGACTTGGCTTGACCGGTACTGGAACTCACGCCAAACCACTGATATAAATCTTTGGCACTGATGTACGGTTCCCGCGAGCGATCGTAGAGAAAGTTCACCATTCCGATCGCATGGGTAATTCCGCACGCCCAAGTTTTTGCACGACCGCGAGCCAAGGGAGACGGTCGTTTTCGACAAAGTGCGGCGGTGGCAAAGCGAATCAGTTCGGCGTATTCTTCGTTCAAATGTTGCTGGGAAAACTCCTCGGTTATCGCAACAATTTCATCGAACTTTTTCTGCATTGCCTTGGGAACGTTTTCAGATTTCGTTGGTTTGCTCACGATCGCTCCTCCCTGTTGCGACATCTCGATTCAATTTTACTTTAGTATCTCACTTTCTCGAAAGATGCGATCGTAGCGAAGCGAAGAGGAGCGCGGTATCCTATGTAATCGTGATATCCCCAGTTGGTTGAGAACCCCATGACGAACGAAACGCCCAACGTACAAGAAACGAACAGCGATCGCTACGAACCCGGCTTCGGATGGACGCCCTACGCCGAACAGATTAACGGACGCTTTGCCATGATTGGCTTCGTGGGATTGCTCATTTTAGAAATCCTCACCGGAAAAGGTCTGTTAACCTGGATGGGAATTCTCTAAGTATCTCGTCAAATTTCCCGTTGGGGCGAACCTCGGTTCGCCCTCTCAACTCTCAATTCCTCCGATTGCGGAGAATTACGCCATCACCATTCCGCCATCGACGTTAAAGGTTTGTCCGGTGATGTACGCCGCCGCCGGGTCCGCCGCCAGGAAGCGAATCAATCCCGCCACTTCTTCGGCTTTTCCATACCGTCCCAGGGGAATCGCTTTGAGGATTTCCTCGGCGGCTAAGCCTTCCGTCATGTCCGTTTCGATGAATCCCGGTGCAACGGCGTTTACTGTGACGCCGCGACTGGCTAACTCTTTAGCCACGGTTTTGGTAAATCCGATGACGCCGGCTTTGGCTGCACTGTAGTTGGCTTGTCCGGGGTTCCCCATCTGTCCGGCGACGGAGGCGATGTTGATGATGCGGCCGGTTTTCTTTTTCAACATCAGTTTACTGACGGCTCGGGTGCAGAGAAACACCCCCGTTAAGTTTAAGTCGATAACCGCCTGCCAGTCTTGGGGTTTCATCCGCAGCAACAGGGTATCGCGGGTGATTCCGGCGTTGTTCACCCAAACGTCAATTTTGCCCCATTTTTCGGTGGTGGCTTTCACCAAGGCGTCCACTTGTTCGGCGTTGGATACGTCTGCTTGGACGGCGACCGCTTCGCCTCCCATCTCTTGGATGGTTTTCACCACGTCGTCGGCGGCGGTACTGGAACTGGCGTAGTTTACCACCACGTTCGCCCCTTCTGCGGCTAAGGCGAGGGCGGTGGCTTTTCCGATACCGCGAGACCCCCCAGTGACCACGGCCACTTTATCTTTAAGCTGTTGCAAGTTTTCCGGTTTCGCCTCCATTTTGTCTTCCTCTGTAAATGTGACCGATTCACTATTTTAGGGGAGAGGGGAGTCTGGGAGAGGAGGAGCAGAGGAGAGGGGGAGAATATATTGGCGGTGCGTGACGATTTTTCGGCCTGGTGTTCGACACCCGATTTTTCTCTTGTCTGTGGGCGGTGTACATTGGCGGTGCGTGACGATTTTTCGGTCTGGTGTTCGACACCCGATTTTTCAAGTCACGCACCCTACGGACTGTTCCCCGTTCCCTATCAATTAATTATTGAGTTTTTCGAGTAACTGTTGAATGGTGGAGGCGTCGGGGGCGTTGGGACGCATTTCGAGATAGCGTTCTAAGTCTTGGGTGGCTTCGACTGACCGTCCGGCTTGGTAGTACAAGAGTCCGCGATCGCGTAGTTCCATGATGGAATCGGGATTTAATAGCAAAATTCGCTCGATCGCGCTTAAGGCTTTCGACATTTCCTGTTTGGAAATATACACGGCTTTTAAGTTCGTTAGCATCCGCACGAGGAACAGTCGCGAACTAATGGGTTCGAGAAATTCGGGACGAAATCGAATTGGTTGTCCGTATACTTGACGCAGGCGGTTTTCGCAATCTTCGGGAAACATTACTTCGCCGCCGTTAAAGACATCGATGAAAATTCCCGCGTCTTCAAAGTTGGGGCGGATGATGAAATGTCCCGGCATTCCAATCCCCACCATCGGAAAATCGAGGCGTTTGGCAATTTCTAAATACAGTAAAGACAAGCTGATGGGGATTCCCAACCGTCTGTCGATAACATCGTTGAGATAGCTGTTTTGGGGATTGTAATAATCGTCTCGATTGCCTTGAAATCCTAAGTCGTCAAACAGATATTCGTTGAGGGCTTGAATCACTCGCATGGGATAGCGTTCGGCGGGTAGTTTTTCCGCTGCTTCTGACGCCATCGTATCTAAGGCGTTGAGATATCTTTCGATATCGAGATCGGGATATTCTTCCCAGGCGACGCACAACGCCGCGACAGCTAAATCGATGTTCTCGTCGTCTCGGTTGATTTCTTGGTAAAACCGTTGTCGGGGGAGTGAAAATTTCATGCGATCGATACAATCTACGATAAGTCTACGAAGTAAACGAGTGTTGTTTGAAGTAGTCTAAAAGGCTGGCGTTAAAAGCTTCGGGTTCGACTAAAAACGCCCAGTGGTTGCCGGGAACTTCTCGAATTTCTAGTTTGTTTAAATATTGACGGTAGGGTTTCAGTTGAAAGGCGGTTCGGTTGAGTCCTTCGATGGGTTTGACGAACAGGGTCGGAACGTCGATTTCCTGTGTCAAGCCTGCTACTAGCATCACGTCTTCAAATACGCCGTCTCTGGCGTCTATGGTGAATTTACTACCCCAGATACCGTCGGGTTTTTCTTCGAGACTTTCTTTGAAGGCGTTCTGTTGTAAGGCACTCCAGCCGCGATACTGTTTTAGGGTTTTGGCGCGTTCCACGGCTGCGTCGTAGGTTTCAAAAGGACCCATACCTTTTAAAAAAGGTAACACGCGGTAAAGGAGGGGAAAGGTCAAGCGAAAAATTTGGGGAAGTTTGCCGATGAAAAAGGGATCGACGAGTACGGCGGTGTTAAACTGTTCGGGGTGTAAGGTTGCCCACCTCGGCACCACTTTCCCCATCCACGAATGCCCGACAACGTGAGCGGAAGTCCAGCCGAGATGTTGCATTAAATGCTGTAAGTCTCGGATAATGTCGATCGCTCGATATCCGGTTCGGGGCTTGCTACTGTTGCCGTGTCCCCGCAAGTCCGGCGCGACGACGTGATAGGCTGAGGAAAGGGATTCGCCGCAACTCGACCACACCCCCGCATGGTCTGCGAGTCCGTGCAGTAACAAGACGGGTTCGTTACCGGGAACGCCCCATTCGAGATAGGAAAGTTCGATATTGGGTAGAGATACAGTCTGTCTCACAGCCATGATTTTGCGATCGCGTGAACTCAAATCCTAACATTAACGTCAGTTGAGTTCTGCATCTTAGCAAACTTCCCGGCGATCGGTGTGAATCGAACGCGTCTGGCTGGGATCTATACGAGAAACCCGGAATTTCGATCGCTCTGATGATGACTTCGGGTTCTTCTACTCAACTTCAAAGCCTTCGATATTTCTAATACTTATTTATAGTGTTGAATGTTGAATTTTAAGTCAATTTCAATTATATTAAAGTATGAATACAGTTTTTTACAGTATAACTCCTCGAAAGGAAAACGTCAATCATTTTGCTCGCGACACGAACGAGAGTTCTTTCACGCGGATTTTTTCAAACCTCAAAACCCCGGTTTCTCCAAAAAAATGTCCTAAACTGAGAAAGTTGCAACGTTAAAGAATCTGTGATGGGGTCTGTCAAAGATCGAATTGTATTCGTTACGGGAGCCAGCAGCGGAATCGGAGCCTCTTGTGCCAAATTCTTTGCTGAAGCGGGTGCCAAACTGATTTTAGCCGCTCGTCGCTCCGATCGCCTCGAAACCCTCGCCGCCGAATTACACCGACATCACGGAACCGACGTTCGCATCCTCAAACTCGACGTTCGCGATCGCCAACAAGTGGCCGAAACCCTCGCCACATTACCCCAAAACTGGCAAGAGATCGACATATTAATCAACAACGCCGGATTGAGTCGAGGACTCGACAAGCTTCACGAAGGGAATATCGACGACTGGGAAGAGATGATAGACGCCAACGTGAAGGGATTGCTCTACGTGACTCGTGCCGTAGTACCGGGAATGGTAGAACGCGATCGCGGACATATCATTAATATCGGTTCGATCGCCGGACGACACGCCTATCCCAACGGTAACGTCTATTGTGCCTCAAAAGCAGCGGTTCGCGCCATTACCCAAGGGTTGAAACAGGATTTATTAGGAACCTCAGTTCGTGTCAGCGAAGTCGATCCCGGTTTGGTAGAAACCGAGTTCAGCGACGTGCGATTTCACGGGGATACAGAACGGGCGAAAAAGGTTTACGAAAACTTGACGCCGTTAACCCCAGACGACATCGCGGATATCGTTTTATTTTGTGCCAGTCGTCCGCTTCACGTCAACATCAGCGAAGTGTTGGTGGTTCCGACAGAACAAGCCACCGCAACGCAAGTAGTGCGGCGGGGATAAATGAAATTCAAAATCGGCGATATATTGGCTCGCGTGCGATCGTGGTTTCCCAAAGCTCAAGCGAAACTAAAGGAACACGCTGCTGAATTGGAAGCCAAGTTTTCCGAAGTCGATCGAATTCCCCTCAATTTTACCCTTCGTCAAAAACTGATCGATCGCCTCCTCGAACTAGACGCTCCAAATCCTTATTGTGAGGAGGTGCGATCGCAGCTTTCCCAACGGTTGAAACAGTGGCAACAAGACGAAACCGCCCCCAATGGATTCGTACTTCTCGGAACTCCCGTCGATTCGTTTTCAAAACTGCTCGACACTGCCATTTCCTCGTGGGAAAACGACAGCATTCTACTGGTTAAAACGTTAGCATCTTCGACAGTACCGCACGACGTTTCGGAGATCGTTCGACAACTTCGCAAAACGTCCGATTCGGACTTCGTTCGGTCTGCCAATCGCAATCTCGTTATCGTCGTTCCCGATTTGAGCCAGTGTTTTTTACGGTGTGTAGAAGGGTTAGACAGCATCGACGTTTTACAGGACTGCGTTTTACGCGATCGCTCTCGATTTTGGCTGATCGGTTGCAACACGTTTGCGTGGAACTATCTCGATCTCGCCTGTGACCTGTCAGTAAGTTTTCCCGAACCTAGTATCTTACCCGAACTTTCTCCAGAAGACTTAAAAACCTGGTTGTCTCCCGTCTGTCACCTCGCCGACTGTCAGTTTGAAAAAGAAGCCGACGAAAACGAAAATTCCGAAACTGAAGACGACGAAGACGACTTCTGGAACTCGAAAGCCGAAAAGTCCTATTTCCACCGACTCGCCGAACTATCGTTAGGAAGTGCGGCGGTCGCCTCGAATTTATGGCTGCGATCGCTCCACCACATTGAGGGTGAAGAGGGAATTTTCGCCCAACGTCCTCACCTTCCCGAACTTCCCACTTTCGATAAAAACGATCGCTTTTTACTGTATTCCCTCGGCTTACATCGAAATATAACGGTTGGGGACTTAGCGAAAACCTTGGGAGATTCTCCCCTCGAAGTTTTGCAGCGAGTGCGTCGGTTGCAGTCTGTGTCTCTAGTACGCCAACCCGACGAATTTTTCCAACTCGAACCCGTTCACTATCCCCGGTTGTATCGAGATTTGAGTAACAATCAATTTCGTATCGGAGACTCAAAATCGTGAACGAATTAATTGTTCCACAGTTCTGGATCGCCCAAAGTAACGGGAACGCAGTTAGCAATGCGACCGAAGTTTTTAAAGAAATTACGACTGCTAAAATTCTACAAGCGATCGCCGTCGTAGTCGTTGCTTATTTCAGCACTGTCGCGATCGATAAAGTCGTGCGGTGGCTGGCGGAAAAAGTTCCCCTGCGGTTTCGCTTGGCGATCGCACAATCGCTTCCGTTTTGGCAAGCTTTCGTTTTAGGATTGGCGATCGTAGTTCTTCTGGGGTTGTTTCTCGACTTTTCGGCGAACAACCTCTTCGCGATTACGGGAACTGTCGCTGTCGCTTTGGGATTTGCTTTTAAAGATTACGCCAGTTCCGTGATTGCAGGAATTATCGCATTGTTTGAAAGTCCCTATCAAGTGGGCGATCGCGTCACTATCGGCGACCAATACGGCGAAATTATCAATTACGGCTTGCGAGGAATCCGCATTCGCACCCCCAACGACGACATCGTATCGATTCCCCACAATAAAATTTGGACGGACGCGATCGTCAATGCAAATAAAGGGAATGTCGAAGCTCAAACTGTCGTCGATTTCTATTTCGCCCACGACATCGAGGTCGATCGCGTCAGTAAAATTCTAAAACGCACTGCTCAAACGAGCAAGTACACACAAATTGACTTCCCGATTTTAGTCATCATTGAAGAAACTCCGTGGGGAACTCATTTCAAACTTAAATGTTATCCCATCGACGCTAGAGACGAATTTGTTTACCAAACCGATCTGATTCGACGTGCAAAAGCAGCCTTGTCCAAAGCAGGAATTTCTTATCCAAAACTCTCGTTTCGCGACCAAGAAACGTTACCAGAATAACCATTAAAAGTAAAAAATTGAAAATAGACCGACCGATCGATATCGCCTCCGCTCGAATTAACCCACACTGAAATTTAATACAGAATTTGCATTTCAAACAGTGGCTTAGCCGAACGCGATAAGCCCTTCTCCGTGTCCTCTGTGTCTCTGTGGTGAAGCTTATCGGAAACGGATTCCATCTGACATCTCGACGCTCAAGTCCTTACTATGGAAGGTTTGCGCTCGTTGAAACGCCACATTGCAACACGGTCGACTCTTTATTTTTCGGAAAATACGGATCTTTTTAGAAAGCTTAGTTTCGACTACGTTAAATCACGTAAGCAATATCCGAAACCCTCAAAAAAACACATCGATCGCATCGTTAAAATCTAGTAATTTTGCTCGATCGATAAAGTTAACGCCGTTTAAAATTCCTCAGTTTTAAAATTTGAGTAAAGATTTTTTTCGAGGCGTTAATCGATCGATATCAATCGGGTACAGTAGACACCAGGGAGAATTGAGTTAAAACACGCTGAAATGAATCCAAAAACCAAAAGTAGCTTTCGTGCTGCTGCGGCGATCTCACTCAAATTCTCCCCAGGAAAAACTCGTTAAAACTAAAAAAGTGAGGAGCGCTGCCAACGTTTCGAGTCACGAGCAGCGAGACGCGATCGAACTCAACCTTATCTACGAAAATTTTATAGAGGAACCGAACATGGAACGCCTCGATCGAATCGATTGCACGATCGGCATGGTACTGACGTTCTCAATAGTCGCTTTAACCCTGTGGGGATATACGCAAGATTCTTCGATCCACCTTAACGTCAGATCCGAACAAACCTCAGTCACCGCAACCGCCAAATAATTGGCTTTTTTAGACTTTACAGAGCAAAACGCGAGTGGAGATTTAACCTCCCCCCTCGCGTTCGTCAGTCGAGCAGAATGTCTCGACATATTTGGGTATCGGACGGACGGCGATCGGCCTTCGTCTCGAGCGAGCGTTCCCTTACACCGACAGCCCTTACCGAAAATTTTGGGGTAGGAGTGTTGCCAGGGACACTCCTACAGCGAGAATTAGAAATCACACTCCGATTCCAGTCGGACAAGAAACGTTCGTTCCGCCTAGCCCGCAATAGCCGTTGGGATTCTTCGCCAAATACTGTTGGTGATAGTCCTCCGCAAAGTAAAACTCGGGGGCTTCGAGAATTTCCGTGGTAATTTCGCCGTATCCGGCTTTTTTAAGTTCCGTCTGATAGGCGTCGCGGGAAGCTTCAGCTTGTCGGCGTCGATCGCCCGAGTAACAGTAAATTCCCGAACGATACTGAGTTCCCACATCGTTTCCCTGTCGCATTCCCTGAGTGGGATCGTGACTTTCCCAAAAGGTTTTCAACAGCATCTCGTAAGAGATCGCCTCGGGATCGTACACCACGCGCACCACTTCGTTATGTCCCGTCATCCCCGTACAGACCTCTTGGTAGGTGGGGTTGAGGGTGTATCCAGCCGCGTAACCCACCGCTGTCGAATAGACCCCGTCGAGTTGCCAGAAACGACGCTCGGCGCCCCAGAAGCAACCCATCCCAAACATAGCTAGCTGCATTCCATCAGGATAGGGCGGTGTTAGGGGGGTTTTGAGAACGAAGTGCTTGTCGGGAACGGGCATCGGTGTATCTCGTCCCGGTAAGGCGTCTTGCGGTTTGGGTAGTGTCAGTTTTTTTCCGAATCCAAAGAAAACCATAGTGCGATCGCGTGTTGCTCACATCTTTTTCCTTTAACATTATTTGACATACTCACCGCCCTAGAAGGCTTGCCCTGAGCCAAGTCGAAGGGGCGGCGATTCTCCAAGCCTCACGGCTTTGGATTCCTGGTTCTCTGACAACCCCTAATGCTCATTGTTGCCAATGAATACCAGAGGGGTTTATCTCCCCAGGCGTTTTCCCCATTTTAGAGGAGGTTCCGGTATGCCCTACCGTACCTGAGAATCCTAAAATACTGGTTCCCTGTACTTGAGGACACGGGGGGCGAACTCGGTTCGCCACCGTGAGATGTCCGTAGTGCTTAGAGCTTTTACCCGCTTGAGCCTTCCCAAGCGGAACCCCATAACTTTAGTTTTCAAGGTTCGATTGCCGTGGATTTTAGGCTCGGTTTTAAACGGGTTGAATACCGTTCCCGTTCCCCCCATGATAACCAAGTCGCCCGCTTATGGGCGAGGCGTTAAACCCAAAACTCCTGGTAACCGCAGGGAGCAGAGATGCAGGACTCTACACGATCGCGTCTCCCGATTTCGGTTCCCCACAAACCCGACTATCGATCGACTCGGATAGAGCGATCGCGTTCTCATCGAGATCGGCATTATGGGAGCGATCGAGCGCCGGAAGCCAAATTTTTTCGACCTCGGGGACAAATCCGAGCCATTGCTTCGACAAACTCGCAAACGTTTGCGGACAACCGCTGACGCAAAAGCGGGTTCCGTGTCTCGGCGAAACCGAATGTTCGTAGGGCGTCGCCACCGCTGCCAACCCCAGTAAATCCAATTCTCGGGCGGCTGCCGCTACCACGTATTCGGCCGGATCGATCGAAGACACCCTCGCCGGAAGCAACGTCCGTAAAACCGGTTCGAGGTGGGGGTAGTGAGTACAACCGTACACCAGCGTATCGATACGGTGTTCGAGCAACGGTTCGAGGTACTGTCGAACGATCTCTCGAGTACGAGGATGGTGAATGCGGTTTCCTTCGACGATCGGCACGAATTCCGGACAGCCTATTTCCCAAACCCGAGCCGAAGGGTTCGTTTCCAAAATTGCCCGACGGTACGCGCCGCTTTTCGCCGTAGCCGGTGTCGCGATGACCCCGATACGGCTGCCCCGACGCACGGCCGCTCTCGCTCCCGGTAGAATCAAGCCCAAAATCGGAAAATCGAATTCGTCGCGCACCGTTTCCAACGCCAGCGCCGAACTGGTGTTGCAGGCAACGATCGCCATTTTGACCCGACACTGAGCCATCCAATGCAGGATTTCTCGCACGAACCGCACGATTTCCTCGGGCGATCGCGTGCCGTAGGGCAACCGTGCCGTATCGCCGAAATACAAAACCGACTCGTGAGGGAGTTGTCGGTATGCTGCCCGCAGCACGGTCAAACCACCGACGCCGCTGTCGAAGATCCCGATCGAGCGAGTATTGTTTGTCATGGGGTGTTTGTGAAATACCGATATTACCGGAGTAAAGGTGGCGTAGAATGCAGACTCGCCGTCACTGACAGAGCGGACCGGGACAGTACTGGTTGACGTACTGCAAGATACCTCGAGCGATCGCTTGCGAGAGAACCTCACGATATTCCGGGTCTGACAGTCGCGGTGCGTCGTAAGCCCCCGTCACGAACCCGAGTTCCACCAACACCGCTGGCATATCCGTATTGCGTAGCACGTAAAACCGAGCCGTCCGCACGCCGCGATCGGGCCCCCCCGCCGCCCGAACGACATTTTGATGGATCGTGCGGGCGAGATCGCCTCCCGTTTGGTAGTAATAGGTTTCGATGCCGTTGACCTCCGGTCGGCTCATGCTGATAGCGTTCGCGTGAATGCTGACGAACAGATTGGCGTTGAGGCGGTTTGCCAACTGAACGCGCGGCTCGAGTTCGACAGTGCGGTTGTCTTCCCGCGTGAGAACGGCTGCCACGCCGTTGGCTTCCAACAAATCCGCGATGCGATGGGACATTGGATTGACGATATCGATTTCGCTGAGGCCGCCAATCCCGACCGCACCGGGGTCGCTGCCGCCATGTCCGGGGTCGATGACCACGACCACTTGTCCTTGAGGAATTTGCGGCACGTCGTCCCAAGAATTCGCAGGGCGGCGGTTGGCGATCGGTGGGGGCGCGGCTTCGGCACTGTACGGTCGGAGTTCGAGGGCGAGCGTTTGCGTGCTGGGTTGGTTGAGACCTTCGATCGACACTTGTGGGGCGGGCATGACCCGCACGATGACCGTTTCGGGGTCGGCCTGCTCGGCCTGTATCCAAGAAATCGCCGCACTGTCGCGGGCGCTGGGGACGCGAAATCCCGGTGCGAGGCGGGCGTTGCGAATTTCAATTTGATACGCCAGAGTTCTCCGATCCCAGTAGCCGACGGGTTGGATAGCGCGATCGGCGCGCACGAGAGCGCGATTTCCATCGACGGTAATTTCGACCGCCTCGATCGTCGCGGTTTGTCGGTTGCGCTGAACCCGTCGCGGCCGGTCGTCTTGCCTGTCCTCCGCTTTTCGCTCGAGTCGAATCTCGTCTCGAGCGAGGTCGCCCGAAAGAGTCAGGGGGTCTCGGAGTTCTTGGGGGTCGGCGATCGCAGTTGGCGTCGAAGACGACATCGATTTGAGATCCTCCGTGGCGCGATCGAGGGGTTGCGATCGCGCCACCGCACTGAATTCCGACACCACCAGCAGACTTGCGAGACTTGGGAGCAACCAGTGAACTCTGACCATATTTCTCCTTATTGACAGGATCGTCGTTTCAGACGAGCCGATTTTAGACATCGCCGATTTTTCCCGAACTGTTTCGCCCGACGAGCCGATCGACAAACTGGCTTGAAAAATAGCACAAAAACTTCACCCAGAGTAGGGTGAAGCTCTGGGATAGGGCAACGGAAACCGAGGGTTTCCATCTTATTACGGAGGCGCGATCGCCGTTACCGGACATCGACACGCCGTTGAATCCAATCGAGAATCGCCTCGTTGACGAGGTCGGGGCGTTCGTCGTGAAGGCAATGACCGCCGCGATCGAATTCCAACAACTCCAAGGTCGGATTGACCTGTTGGAACTGCTGGGGACGGGCGAGTTTCGGCGGAACCATGCGATCGTCGCGGGCCCACACCAACAGAGCGGGAACCTCTAACTGACGTAGAGAAGCAGCCACGTCGGGACAGAACTCGACATCGCTGCTAGCACGGGCGAGGCGACAGAAGACACCCGCCGCACCGCGATCGAAGGCGGGGGGCGCGAAAACTTCCACCGGGTCTTCGGGGACGGAACCGCTGTCGGCGTAAGCCAACTGCATCCAAGACCGCAATCGTTCGGGGTGGCGAATCCAGTAAAAAATCGGCTTGAGCAAGAGGGGAGAAGAAAACAAGCGTTCGATCGCGCGAACCACCGGCCGGAGCGGTGGCGGGAGGAGATCTCGGCGTAACGCCGGGTCGGGCAACGTCAAGAACACCAATCCTCGGATCGCCTCTGGGTAGCGTCGTGCGAGGGTCGCACCGACCAGCGAGCCGATCGAGTGACCCACCCAAACCGCCGGACGCGCGACGGTCTGTTGCCAAAACTCGTAAGCTTGATCGGCCCAGAGATCGACACTGTAGCGAGTCGGAGCCTTTTCAGTCGCTCCGAACCCGAGTAAGTCCAGAGCGTAAACGGGGTGGCGATCGCTCAACGGTCCGACATTGTAGCGCCAGTGGTCGATAGAACCGCCAAACCCGTGCAGTAACACCACGGGAGTCGGCGATGCCTCCACCGCTGTCGGACGAGCCACAGCGTAGCGAGTTTGCCATCCACGCCAAATCCAATCGCGCCGCCGGGGAAAATCGAGACCGGGAGTAGAGCTGGCGATAGTTGCGTCCTCTCGAGCGAAACGTCGTATCTCCCCATTGTAGGCGATCCCACCTGGCCGTTTGCCCCAGTCGGCCGTCGGGCAATTTTAGAATTTCTCTTAAATCTAGATGAGGATCGAAAATATTCCGAGTAGAATGTTAGTACGACTGTTCTCGATCTCAGACCAAAATTTACCCAACCACGAACCTATCGAGCCAATAAATCAAACCAATTCATATGCCTGCAATCGGAAGAAGACGACAACGGGATTTACCCCAAATCAACGAGCGAATTCGCTTTCCCAAAATTCGAGCGATCGATACAGAGGGAGAGCAACTCGGTATCATGTCCCCAGCCGACGCCTTGAAAATTGCTGAAGAAAAAGACCTCGATCTGGTCTTGGTCAGCGACAAAGCCGATCCGCCCGTTTGTCGGATCATGGACTACGGCAAATATAAGTTCGAGCAAGAGAAACGCTCTAAGGAAGCCAAGAAGAAGCAGCACTCTTCCGAACTCAAGGAAGTGAAGATGCGCTACAAGATCGAAGATCACGACTATCAGGTGCGCGTCAAGCAGGCGGTGCGCTTCCTCAAAGCGGGAGACAAGGTGAAAGCCACCGTGATGTTCCGAGGTCGAGAAATCCAACACACCGACCTCGCCCAACAGTTGCTCGAACGCTTAGCCAAAGACTTAACCGACCTGGCCGAAGTCCAGCAACGGCCCAAACGAGAAGGACGTAGCATGATGATGCTACTGTCGCCGAAGAAGACATAGTCGAAACGTTGGCGAGGCAGCGGCGGTCGAGACCCGAGGTCGCCAGACGGATTCGAGTGTCGAATCCGGCCGGTCGCGCCGCCGAACCGTTCCCCAGTGCAGTTCAACGGGAAAAACGCCAAGAGCGTTTGTCAGCGACAATTTATTGTTACCCTGAATTTAGCCGTTCGCGCTTAAAGCAGAGCGGAACTTTTTTCGCCGAACTGGGTGGCGCGTTACTCTAGACGGCAGGAGCCGAGCGAGTCTCGCTCCCCAAAGACCGACATCAGGACGATCGACGCTGCATGGAACTGAAAAACTGGCAATTCAACCAAGGTGGCTGGGGACAGCGGGTGCTGCAATGGGTGAACCTTCGTCCCGAAGAAGGCGAGCGCACCCTACTGATGTTTGCCTTTTACACGGCGACCTCGATCGGCCTGCTCTGGCTCGAAGCCGTCACCTACGGCTTGTTTCTGGATAAATACGGTGCTGAATCCCTGACGATTATCTATATCGCCAGTTCGGCCATCGGTTCGGGGTTGGGATTTTTCTACTCCTGGCTGCAAGAGGTGTTGCCCATGCGTCGCGCGATCGTCGCGATCGCCCTGCTGATGGCCTTGCCCTTGGTGCTGTTCCGAGTCGGACTCGAACTTCCCTTGCTCTTCGGCATCACCGTCTTTTCCATGCGGCTGTGGATCGACGGAGCTTACATCCTTAACGACCTCAACACCTCGATTACCGCCAACCAACTCTTCAACATTCGCGAAATTAAGCGAACCTACCCCATCATCAGCAGCGGAATCCTTCTGGCCGACGTGATCAGTGGGTTTTCGCTACCCGCCCTCATCTCCCGCGTGGGTCTGAGAAACGTCACCTTGATGGCCTGCTTCATGCTCGTCCTGGGGGCGTTTCTGCTATTCTACCTCAGCGAAAACTACCGACAAGCCTTTCCCGATGCCAGTCGGCGCACTGAAGAAGAAGATCCCTCCGATTACGCCACGCGCCGCTTCCAAGGACCGCTGCGAACCTACGTTTGGCTGTTGGTGACGTTTTTCGTCCTCGTCGAAATTCTCTACGTTCTCATCGAATTTCAGTTTTACAGCGAACTAGAGCTGCAATTCCAAGGCGGCGTCGATTTAGCCAATGGTATCGCCAGTTTCGTCGGGATTTTTAACGGAATTCTGGGAATTTTCGAGTTAGTGACCCAGTGGTTCGCCTCCAGTCGCGTCGTGGAGCGGATGGGGGTGTTTCGCGCCGGGTCGATTTTGCCGATGCTGGTGGTGCTGATCGGGGTGATTTCCATCTCCAGCTCCTTTGGGGGCTGGTTCGACCTTTTCCTCGGCGTGATCGCCATTAAGTTCGTCGACGAACTATTCCACTACACCCTCATCGAAGGCACCGGGCCGGTACTGTTTCAACCCCTGCCAGAATCCCAGCGCAACAATATGCAAGCCCTCGTTAACGGCGTGGCGGAGCCAGTGGCGACGGGGGTGGCGGGTTTGGCCATGTGGACGTTTATTTGGGGCGGACGCCGCTTTCTGGGGAAAGACCAGTGGCAAGCTCTGCAAAGTCCAGTTTTCGTATTTTTGGTGGTGTTGGTCGCCCTGGCCTGGATTGCCATCATTTTGTTGATGCGATCGCGCTACGTGGGTCTGCTCGTCTCCAGTGCCGAACGAGGGCGGTTGGGGGTTTCCGACGTGGATTTACGGGTTCTCAAACGCTCCGTAGTCGAAACCCTCGAAAAACCCAAGTCTGACCCCGACAAACGCTCCTGTGTCGAACTCCTGGCTCAAATCGATCCGAAAAACGTGGGGGAAGTCCTCGCCCCGCTACTGGCAACGCTATCGCCCGCCTTACAGCGGCAAAGCTTAGAGGTGATGCTCGAGCATCCCAAAGCCGAGTATTTGCCCCAGGTGCGGGCGCTGATCGATCGCCCCCAACCGCCGGAAGTGCTGGCCTTGGCGTTGCGCTATGTTTGGCTGACGGAACGAACGCCGGATATGCGGCAGTTACGGCCTTACCTGCGCCCGGAAGTCGATCCGGTGGTGCGAGCGACGGCAGCCTCGCTAATTTTACGCAAGGGCAATCGCGAACAGAAAGCAGAAGCCACCAACGCCTTACGGCGAATGTTGACCCACAAACAGGAACGGGAACGGGTCATGGGAACTCGCGCGTTAGGCGAAGCCGATTTCCTGCAAGGGCTGCGATTGTACGTCCCCAACTTACTCCAAGACGAATCGTTACGGGTGCGCTGTGCGCTGTTGGAGGTCATCGCCTCGACTCATTTAGAAGAGTACTATCCGTCTCTGTTGCGGGGACTGTCGTATAAATCTACGCGGGACGCCGCGATGCAGGCGTTGGTACGGTTGGATAACGAAGTCCTCGATCGCCTAGTGACGTTAGCCGAAGACGTTCACAAACCCGATTTAGTACGGATGTACGCTTGGAGTACCATCGGCGAAATCGGAACCGTCGAAGCTCTCGACGTCTTGGTCGCCCATTTGATGACCGCGTGGGGAACCAACCGCCGCAACATCTTGCGAATTTTGTTGAAAATGCCCGAAGAACGGGGTATCGAAGGGGTTCTCGATCGCCTGGGACGTCGCGGCGTGGAGATCCTCATCGACCAAGAGTTGATGTTCGTGGGACAGTTATACGCCGCCCTGGTGGATTTACCCGAGGTGAGCGTTCCCCCAGGCGAACCCGAAGCGGTGGCGAGTCGCCCGCGAACCAACGGTCACGTGAGTTTGACCGCCGACTACGCCATCGAGTTGTTGCGTCGCGCTCTGCAAGACTTACAAGCTGATAGTATCGAGCGGTTGTTCTTGTTGATGAAGTTCTTATATCCCCTCAGCTCGATTCAAGCGGCGGCGTTCAACCTCAAGTCGGGATCGCGATCGTATATGGCGCGGGGGTTGGAAATTCTCGACAACACTATCGACATTCCCAGCAAGCGATCGCTGTTGAGCGTTCTCGATCGCCAAGGGGACGCAGAAAAACTGCAAAATCTCTCGGAGTTAGTGGACTATCAACCGATGTCGCCGAGCGATCGCCTGCGGTTTTTACTCGAGTTGCGCCTGTTCCTCTCCGACTGGCCTCTAGCCTGCTGCTTCCACGTCGCCCGAGTCGCTCGCTGGAGTATCGGCGCCGACCAAACCCTAGCCGGGTTGCGACACCCGACGGGATTCGTGCGGGAAGCAGTGCTGGCTTATTTAGAGGTCGCCTCGCCTCGCGCCCTGCTAGAATTACTCCCGAAACTGCAAAACGATCCCGATCCCCTCGTGGCCGCTCAAGTTCGCGAGCTAATGGTTCAGTTTGGGTTGAGTTCTTCCAAAGCTTAGCGAAAGCGAAGCGGTAAAATTAGAAAGCGGTAAGCCTCGGAGATCGCCCGATCGAAACGGAAGCCCGAGCTTCCGTCGATGATGTCTGCTTTGGCTCCCTAATCTTCGTTTCCTTTCTGCCCCATGCTTACCAGTGTCGATCGCTTGTTGTTCGTGCGAGGCGTCCCGATCTTTAAAGAACTGCGGGACGACTTTCTCGTGCGTTTGGCTTCGGTGATGGACGAGTTGTCCTTTCCCGCCAACCATACGATTTTTACGGAGGGGCAGGAAGGTCGATCGCTGTATATCGTCGTCTCGGGTGTGGTGCGCGTGCATATCGGCGATCGCGAACTAGCACGGCTGTCCCAAGGCGCTTGTTTCGGTGAAATGTCCCTCTTCGACGCCGAACCGCGATCGGCCTCGGTGACAACCTGCGAACCCTGCGAGTGTTTGATGTTGACCCAACAACAACTTTACGACGCCATCGACGAAACCCCCGGAATCGCCATCAATATCATTCGCTTGTTGTCTCGCCGCACGCGGGAACTCAACCAAAAACTCAACCTACAAGAAGCTCGACTTCAAGATGCTAGACAAAGAGACGCAGAACTCCGTAATCTGGGGTCGTAGCGTTTTCCCCTCGCCGCCCATGAAGTCTTCCGTCTCGTCTACTCGTTCCGTACCGTCTGTCGCCCTACAGGGGGCAATTTTCGATATGGACGGCGTGCTGACCGATACGATCGAATTTCACTATCAAACTTGGCAGCGTTTAGCCGACGAAGAAGGAATTCCCTTCGATCGCCAAGCCAACGAAGCGCTACGGGGCTTGTCGCGACGGGATTCGCTGCTGCGGATGCTGAACGGTCGGACGCTACCGGAAGAGAAGATTCAAACGCTACTAGACCGCAAAAATCAATATTTTCGCGAGTTCGTGCGAACGATGAGTTCCGAACATCTGTTACCGGGGGTGCGATCGTTCCTCGACGAGGTTCGCGCCGCTGGGATTAAAACGGCGGTGGCCTCGGCCAGTCAGAACGTTTACGCCGTCATCGAACAGTTGGGAATTGCTGACGATATCGACACCATCACCAACGTTTACTGTGTCGATCGCCCCAAACCCGCCCCGGACGTATTTTTACACGCTGCCGAACAGTTAGGGGTTTCGCCGGAAAACTGCGTCGTGTTCGAGGATGCAGAGTCCGGTGTCGAGGCGGCGTTGGCGGCGAAAATGCACGTCGTCGGACTCGGACCGGCCGAACGGGTGGGGGCGGCTCATTGGGTGTTGCCCAGTTTGGACGGGTTGCATTGGTCGGATGTCACGGCGAAGTTTGCCGATCGCTAAAATGAGTTTTGATGTCAAATTGAAGCGGCGATCGAATCCATTGACGATCGAACTCAAACATTAGTCGATCGAAAAAATTGCGTCTTATTTGGAAACGCACCAGATGCGAAAGTCATGGCTATTGCAGCTCAGTTGCAGCCTGAAAATGGAGCTATTCTCGATATCGGTGTGTCATACGGAATCCGAACTCAAACACGGGTTTTGCCCAACCTAAAAAGTCTCTCTATCCCCCCAACCCCCCTTTCAAAGGGGGGCTAAGGGGGGATGTGGTGAAGACTTCTTGAAACCTAGCTTATCGGAAAAGGATGAAGTATCAAACACGGGTTTTGCCCAACCTAAAAAGTCTCTCTATCCCCCCAACCCCCCTTTCAAAGGGGGGCTAAGGGGGGTGCATCTCAAAAATGTAAATTCATCGAATTGGGCGCACTCAATTTCCAGATCCCCGGCATCTTGGAGATGCCGGGGATCTTATACCGGAAGTGCTAATCGGGAATTTTGCCACCCCAAACTGATGTTTTTGCACTCATTGAGATGCACCCGCTAAGGGGGGATGTGGTGAAGACTTCTTGAAACCTAGCTTATCGGAAAAGGATGAAGTATCATTTCCAGAACTCAACTCAATTCAGCTTTAAGTATTTTGCCTTTGGCACTTATTCGATCGAGCATTGAATACGAGAAAATACGTCTAAAACCTAAAAACTGACCGCCGACACCGTGGTTTAAAAAATTGGGCGAACAGCTCAATTCACTGTATAGACTCCGAGCTGATAAATTTACATTTTTGAAATGCACCCAATTTTGTTTTCTATGTTGCAAGTTTGAGAAAATCTTGAAATCCGAAAGTTGAAGTCGTTCGTACTGTAAGTATCCTGCTGGAGATAGCGATCGAGGCTCTCTCGCTACAGCCAGCTTTCCGGCATCTCGAAGATGCCAGAGATCTGATATGCAGGAATTTTTCAAGGTATTTAAAAACTTTCGATCGAAAATGTTAAAATCGAGATGGGTTTACATCGACGAGCGTTCTAAAGGTCTCGTCAAAGAGAAGTCAAAAACTGAATCAAATTATCGCCTAAATATGCCAAGCGCCCCAAACCCGAGTAACGAAGCCGATCGCCAAAAGGCACTCGATCGCTACAATATTATCGACAGCTTACCGGAAGAGGCTTTCGACGACATTACAACTTTGGCGGCGTATATTTGCGAGACGCCCATTGCCTTAATTAGTTTAGTCGATCGCGATCGCCAATGGTTCAAATCCAAATACGGCCTCGACGCCGACGAAACCCCCCGCGAACAGGCGTTTTGCGCCCACGCCATCCTCGAACCCAAAGATATCTTTGTCGTTTCCGACGCCAGTATTGACAAACGCTTCGCCGACAATCCCCTCGTCACAGTCGATCCTCAAATTCGCTTTTACGCCGGTGCGCCGTTGGTGACGCCAGACGGTTACGCGGTGGGAACCGTTTGCGCCATCGATCGCAAACCTCGCCAACTCAATTCCGAACAATTGCGGGCGTTACGCGCCCTCAGTCGCCAGACGATCGCGCAAATGGAACTGCGGCGCAACGTCCAACAGTTAAGCGAGACGCTGCGACGGTTGCAACATACCCAAGCCAGCTTAATTCACACCGAAAAGATGTCTGCATTGGGTCAGTTTGTCGCGGGAATCGCCCATGAGATTAACAATCCCATCAGTTTTATTGCGGGAAATCTCCCACACGCCCACGGTTACAGTGCAGAATTAATCCGCGCGATCGAATTGTATCGACAAGTCTATCCCAACCCTCCCGAAACGATTCTCGAGGAAATCGAGGCGATCGATCTCGACTATCTTGCCGAAGATTTTCCCAAATTGCTGGATTCGATGAAATTTGGCGCCGATCGCATTCAAAAAATCGTCGAATCTCTGCGAATGTTTTCCCACCTCGACGAAGCTGAAATCAAAACCGTCGATTTGCACCAACAGTTAGAGAATACGTTAAACATTGCCGGACAGCGCTTTCAGGCGACAGAGACGCGAGGAGAAATTCGTCTGATCCGAGACTTTGGCGACCTTCCTCCCGTCACTTGTGCCGTCGGCCAACTCAATCAAGTGTTTTTAAATCTAATTGCTAACGCTATCGATGCCATCGACGCTCGATCGAACTATCTAGAGATCCCAGAAATTAACATAAAAACTGAATATTTTCAAGGCAAAAATACAAGAATTCGCATTCAAATTTCAGATAACGGTATTGGAATTTCAGAAGAGTTATCGAGCAAAATTTTCGAGCCGTTTTTTACCACAAAATCCGTGGGTCAAGGGACAGGAATCGGGTTATCTACTAGCTATCAAATTGTCACAAAAACTCATGGCGGACAGTTGTATTTTAAATCTAAAGTGGATATCGGAACGTCGTTTGTTGTGGAAATCCCCGTTTCGATTGATTCTTCCAAGTAAATCAAAAATTTCTTGAAACCTGTTTCGCAAAAAATCAAATCGCAAATTTTACAAATTTAAAATTCAAAAATCAGTTGTGTAACAAAATCGGGACAAAAAGGGAAGCGGGAACAGGGAATCGGATTTTTTCTGGTGTCCAAGCAGGAGTTACGCATTTACACCATTTGTAGGGTGGGCAATGCCCATCGACCTCTCCATTTAGTGTAATTTCGGTCGAACTGCGTAAGTCCTACCAAGTACGAACATCCTTGAAGACAAACACCAAAAAGCCCGCTGAGGAGCGAGCTTTGAGATGTATCGGCAATCGTTCAAATCGTGCGAGGGCGAAACGGTGAGATGCACCGAGAAAATAGTTCTCAACCTAACAAGCACCGCTTCCCTTGAACACGACAGCAATGGTTTTGAAGATCAGTTGTAAGTCGTAAAAAACAGACCATTTTTCCTGATATTGAAGATCCATTTCGATGATATCTTCAAAGTTTTTCACGGTAGACCGACCGTTCACTTGCCATTCTCCGGTGATGCCCGGTTTGACATCGAGACGCCGCCAGTGATGGGCGTTATACCGCTCTACCTCGTCCGGTGTCGGTGGGCGAGTTCCAACTAAGGTCATATCGCCAGTCAGAACGTTCCAAAACTGAGGTAGTTCGTCTAAACTCGTGCGACGGAGAAAGCGTCCGATCGATGTAATGCGCGGATCGTTTTCGTTTTTGAAGATGAATCCCTCGGCTTGGTTTTCGACGAGATGCTTTTTGCGGTCGGCATCGACCACCATCGAGCGAAATTTCCAGATCCGAAATGGTTTGCCTTTATATCCGCAGCGGATTTGGCTGTAAAAAATCGGACCGGGGTCCGACAAGTGCATGGCGATCGCCACAGGGACGGCGACAGCCGCAGTAATGCCCAATCCGACCACCGCACCGGCGATGTCGACGGCCCGTTTGAAACGGTTGTTCACAGAAGCATGAACCGGTTCTGAGAAAATGGCGACACCTGTTGGTTGGTGTCGGTCAAACGAAGTTACTTGCGAAGGCAGTGTCGTAGTCACGGTTGGCGCTCTTCGTAGCTTTACAAGTCAGCCCTTTGGTTCCAATATATGAGATGCATTTTGACGCTGTCTTGTTTCCTATCTGATGTTTGTCTAATCTTCATGGTATTTGTGGTTTTTTAAAGTTCTCGTAAGGGAAAGTCGCCCGAGCGCCCGATTTGAGGCGAATTTGGTATCTACGATCGCCTTTTGTCAAGTCGAGACCGTAGATTCGGCGAACTCTGCCGAAGTTGCGCGATCGATCGCATTGACGAAAAATCCTGATAAAGTGTCAGAGGCACGGCACACAGCCTCTGACTCTCACAAGCAGCCTCCCTATGATGACAGTTCGGAAATCTTCTCGTTGGCGTCTGTTAGGTGTCGCGGTACTCCTGGTTTTCGGTGGGAGTCTAGCCTATTGGGTTCTGTCGCGCAAACCTGCCGACGAAACCGTGATGGCAGGCGCTCGATCGATCCCCGAAGACGCGCTGATGGCCGTGTCGGTTTCGACGGCCGACGATCGCTGGCAACGGCTCGCTCGCTACGGAACGCCGGACAGTCAGACGTTGTTCCGCGAGGGTTTGGCACAACTCGAACAGCGTCTACTGGGCGATAGCGGCTATACCTACACCGAAGACATCAAACCTTGGGTCGGCGATCGCATCACCGTTGCGTTTCTTCCGCCACCGCCGATCTCGCCAGAGACCGACCCCGAAGACCTCAAAGCCGATCGCGCTGCCCTGTTCGTTTTACCAATTGCTAACCTCAACCGCGTCAGACAGTTAGCCGAAGCAGGCGACCCGTCCTCGTCCTGGCAAGAACGAACCTATAAAGGGATTACCGTTCGCGAACGACAAGACAACGGGTCGAGTTACGCGATCGCCATTCTCGACCGACGGTTTCTCCTGGCGGCGACGGACGCCAGCGCCATCGATCGCGCTATCGATGCGTACAAAGGCAACAGTTCGATCGTCTCGACCCCCGGCTACAACCGCGCTTGGGAAACCTTGGACGCCACCGACCCCAATGCGGCGAACCTGTTCGTTAACGTTCCCCAAGCCCTGAAAGCGGTTTCGGAAACCTCGACTCGTCCCGTCGAATCTGAAGCCCTCGAACGGGTCGAAACGCAAGGTGTCGCGATCGCCGTCAACCTCGAAAACGACGGAATGCGCTTCAAAGGATTGTCGTGGCTGGCTCCCAACAGCGAAACGACCTTCGATCCAGAACGCAATCGACCCCCCACGACAGTCGATCGCCTCCCGGCCGAAACAGTCTTGGTCGTAGCCGGATCGAACCTCAAACAACTCTGGCAAGACTATTTACAAAACGCTCGCGCCAACGCTCTGTTGCCCCTCGATGCCGCGTGGCTGCGGAGTGCTTTACAACAAACCGTCGGCATCGATCTCGAAGCGGAAGTTCTCTCGTGGATGACGGGAGAGTTCGCCCTGGCCTTAGTTCCGGCGACGGACACTTCAGACGCGACGTTTCCTGGAGCGTTGGTGTTGATGGCACAAGCTGGCGATCGCCGCGCGGCCGATCTGTTTTTCGACAAGATCGATCGCGCTGTGGCTGAGGAATACGATTTTGAAGTCGAAGTCGGCGAACTTTCGGGATTGCCCCTAGTCCAGTGGGACACGCGGCGCAAAGGACTCGACGTCACTCACGGTTGGCTCAACAGTACTCTGGCATTTTTCAGCGTCGGCGTTCCGACGAGCGATCGCCTAACTCCCAGCGATGCTCAATTTTTGTCCGAGACACCCCTGTTCGAGCGAGTGGTTCCCCAACAACCGAACCCCAGCAACGGTTTGTTTTTCCTCAATTTAGCTGACAGCCAAGGGGAAGCCAACCTATTCTTACCGCGCCTACCCGACAACCAACAAGCATTGCTCGAGGCGATCGACGCCATCGGCGTTCGTGCAGGAATCCTCGACGAGCGCAGCAGTCGCTATGATATTTTCATCAAGATTTCCAGCGAGCAGTGATGGGTTTCAATCACCCGTCACCAGTCACCAGCCTTTTACAGTGAGCCGCGAACAGTGAGCCGCGAGGCAGTGCTTCAGTCACCAGTCACCAGTCACCAGTGATGGGATGGCGGGATGAGGAGATGATGGGATAAGGTGAAGTTCTGCCTTATCCCCTTGTCTCCCCCTCTCCCCCTCTCCCCCTCTCCCTGGCTCCCCCTACCACGGCAACACTTCACCATTGGCGTGCCAAAACGTACCGGTGTTGTCTAAGTTCAGCTCGTCGATACGCGCCAACAGTCCTTTCACCGACTCTTCAGGAGAAATGCCGTTGTAGTTCGTCATGGGGGTACTCACCAACCCTGGATGCAGGATTCCCACTGCGATTCCTTGGGGTTTGAGGTCGTGGGAGAGGGATTTTCCCGCCATCGACATGGCAACTTTCGACATCCGATAACCGTAGGAACTCCCCGAAGTATTGTCGTCGATCGATCCCATGCGACTGGTCATCATGATGACTTTCGAGCCGTCGTGGAGGTTGGGGAGTAGCGCCGCCGTGACTCGCAACGCCCCCAAAGCGTTGACTTCAAACTGTTGACGGATGCTGTCGAAATCTAAGTTGTCGAGGGTAACGCGTTTGAGGAGACCGGCGTTGTTGATTAAAACGTCGATCGCTTTGCCCTGCAAGCGAGACACCAAGTCGGCGACAGCCTCGTCGGAGGTGATGTCGATTCCCGTTTCGACGCGAATTCCCAACTTGTCCAATTCTGACGAACTCGAGCGACAGACGGCGATCGCCTCGTCTCCCCGCTCTGTTAACTGACGACAGTATTCTACGCCGATGCCACCGCTTGCGCCGGTTACGAGATAGGTTGCCATGACTGTTTTCAAACGGCTTCAAATTTCCAACATTGCGATCTAGTCTAGAAAGATTTCGTTCGCCCGTCGAAGACCATCGATAATATTAGCGGCACACGATACCACGAAGACACTGATGAAATTTTCCTGGGTTTCCCCGATCCTGGCCGCTGCCACGGCACTCCTGAGCGTCCGAACTGCCTTGGCTGAAATTCGCACTGAAACCGTCGAGTATCGCGATGGCGAAACGGTTCTCGAAGGCTATCTCGTTTACGACGACGCCATCGTCGCCCCACGCCCCGGCGTCATGGTGGTTCACACTTGGATGGGATTGACGGATTTCGAGAAAGCTCGGGCGCGAGAACTGGCGGAAATGGGATATGTAGCCTTAGCGGCCGATATTTACGGACGAGGGGTGCGGCCGAGCAATACTGACGAAGCGAACGAACTGGCGACGCTGTATCGAGAAAATCGGGAACTGTTGCGATCGCGGGCCAATGCTGGGGCGAACTTTTTACGCGATTTAGCGATGACGGAGAGCGATCGCATTGCGGCGATCGGTTATTGTTTCGGCGGCGGAACTGTCCTCGAACTCGCCCGTAGTGGTGCGTCTGTGGCGGGAGTCGTCAGCTTTCACGGCAACCTCGACACCCCCGATCCCCAGGATGCGGCTGATATTCGATCGCGGGTTTTGGTGTTGCACGGGGTTGACGATCCGTTCGTCCCCATCGCTGACGTCAACGGCTTTATCGAGGAAATGCAGACGGCAAACGTTGATTGGCAAATGGTGATGTACGGAAACGCCGTTCACAGTTTCACCGATCCGGGTGCTGACGACGATCCGTTTGAGGGAACGGCTTACGACGAGGACGTGGCACAGGAGGCTTGGGCGACGATGCAACGGTTTTTTGACGAAACGTTCCTGCGATAGGGCCGATTCCGTCGATCGCGAGTCAGGAGTTGTTGGTGAGTCGGGTTTGGGCGATCGCAGTGCGATCGGTGGCGGTTAGGAGGGCGATCGTTTCCACGGATGCAAGGCTCAGGCGGAGTAAGGCGTGGCGGAATCGTGCGGCTAGTGTGGATGAATAACGGGTCGGGTGGACAGGTTTAGAGGATCGGGTTGTGAACTACCACTCATCATCGCGAGGCGATTGATGAGTGGCTTCCAGCTTCACTGGGAATTGCCTCGGAAAGCGTCGAACGAATTCGACCTCCCTTTGGACTTACATTCCCTCCACTGGCAGAAGCCCCGGTTCCCGAGGCCCATATCCGCAAGCCTTCATTTTTAAGATTGATTGCCGCATTGATGTCGCGGTCGTGAATCTGCCCACATTGCGGACATTCAAACGATCGCACGTCGAGTCCCATCTTGGGGAGCGGCAACAGCGTTTCAGAGCAAAGGTGAGTACTGGGGAAGAATCGATCGACTTCTAGATAGACCTTCCCTTCTCCCTCTGCCTTGTATTTGAGCAGGGTTGAAAACATACCCCAGCCCACATCGCTTATTGCCTTAGCGAGGCTGTGATTCCTGACCATGTTCTTCACGGCTAGATTTTCCACCACAATCACTTGGTTCTCATTGACTATCTTGCGGTGCGACCCCGCGCCGTCGCACGGCGCTAGGGAACGCGCACCAAGAGAGCGGGATAGCTTGTGGAGAAAATCGGCTCGAGTGTTGGCAATTTTACTGTGAACTCGCGCCACGAGCCGCCTGGCTTTTTGGCGAGAGTTCGACCCTTGCTGTTTCCTCGAAAGTTTTCGCTGTTTGCGTTTGAGATTGCGCTCGTGCTTTTTGAGTCCTCGACTCCGCTCGGACTCAACGCTGAGCGGAGTCGAAGCGTTGAGGTGACGGGGATTGTTGTATTTCTCACCGTCAGAAGTCACGGCAAAGTGCTTCAACCCCAGATCGATACCGATGGCCTTTCCGTCGGCATTCGGTTCGGGTTTTTCCGAACCGTCGTCGATAAGGATTGAAGCGTGATAACGACCGTCAGGGTTGCGACTGACGGTTACGGTTTTGATTGTCCCCTCAAACCAACGATGAACGCGACAGTACACCTCTCCAATCTTGGGAAGATGTAATTTGTCTCCGTAAGAGTTGACGTTTTGCGGGTATTGAAGGGATTGCCGTTTGTGCTTACTTTTAAATCGTGGGTAACGAGCGCGTCCCTCAAAGAAGTTAACGAAGGCTCTCGAGAGGTTGAGTACCGAACTTTGCAGACATTGAGAATAACTGAGAGGGTGACAAGGTAGACGGAAGCCAGACGGGACAATTGTTTGAGAGAATAGAGGAGTCCCAAAAAAGAGGGTGGCGTTTGCGGCCACCCCAACAAAAAAATGCTACCGACATTCTACCAAGATTTTCTGCGCATCCATCTCAATGAGAAGCAAATTGGGATCTTAAAGTGGCTGGTCTGGATACTGCAAATGCATCGGCAAGTCAAATTATCGACGTTAGCGCAGTTCTTTCCTCAACCGATAAAATACGACAGTCGCGTCACCAGCTTGCAACGATTTCTGAAGTTGCCTCAGTTGAGTGCCAAGTTGTTATGGTTTCCCCTTATCAAGAGGTGGCTGAAAGCTGAATATCGCGGCAACCACCTCAATCGGGAACAGCGACGAGCGCGTCCTCAACTCACCTTAAAGTCTCGAAAATATTTGGTGGTCGTCCTTGACCGAACTCAATGGAGAGACCGGAATTTGTTCATGGTGTCTCTAATTTGGGGGACTCATGCTTTACCGGTCTATTGGGAGTTATTACCCCAATTAGGCAGCAGTTCCTTGAGGCAACAGCAAAAAATATTAGCGCCGGTATTGAAGCTATTAAAACCTTATCCAGTGGTGGTAGTAGGCGACCGAGAATTTCAGAGTGCTAAACTGGCAGACTGGCTCAGGAAGCGAGGTGCGGACGCTGTATTGCGACAGAAGAAAAGTACCTATGTGGCGGATGCCAAGACTCGATGCCAAGCCTTAAAACACCGAGGCTTTCAACCGGGACAGTATCACTTCTTTGAAAACGTTAATGTCAACAAAGAAGAACCAGTTCGCGCTCTTAATCTCGGCGTTTATTGGAAACGTCGTTATCGAGGGAAAGGAGGGAAAGAACCTTGGTTATTGCTGACCACTCTCTCAGATGCTCAATTAGTTCGCCAAATTTACAGAGCGCGTTGGGGCATTGAAATGATGTTCCGAGACTGCAAAAGTGGCGGCTACAATCTTGAGTCAACTCGAGTCAGTCCTCCGCGACTTTTGGCGCTCATTTTGCTCATGACTTTAGCCTATTGGTTAGCAACTCGTTCGGGTCAGCGTCTCCTTGAATCTCACGTCCAATCCTATTTAGGTCGTTCAGACCTGACCCCTCAAGGTTTTCCTCATCATAGTGTTTTTTCCCTCGGATTATCCGGTTATGCTTGGAGTCAATCCCTGCTGCTCTGGAGAGATTGGATGTTGGCGCTCATGGCGTTGAAGCCTCACAAATCTCTCCATTTTCAACGAGGGCTAGAGGCTCTATCCCTTGTGAGGCAGGGGGTCTAGCTATGTTGTCACCCTCTCAGTGAGAATAAGTGTCTGAGAGCCACTCCAGTTCTCGCTTCCATTGCGGAAGCATCTTTTTGAGAGTTAACCCAGAGATGCCTTTCCCCGTTTGGCGGTAGGCTTCAGTCGTCAATTGCAGAGAACGATTCCACACGAAACGACAGCAGCCAAAGGCTTTCGCCAGGGCAACTTCCTGCTCCCCCGTGGGATAAATTCTCAGCTTGACAACTTTCATTAGGTGAAACAAGCTTTGCACTAAGAGCAGCATAACAGATCGAACGGCTTGCCCGCAACCTTACCGCCGCGATTCATCTACGCTTCAATCGGAGATTAGAAACGTAGGATTCTCGCGGTTCAGGCTAAAAAACTCGGTTTCTTGGGGAGTTCAACAGTAGGGCGATCGATGTCTGTGAGGCGATCGCTTGCGCTAAAATCGTAGCGCGTTCGTCTTTACAGAGGAGAGTATGATTACGACAGGTTCGTCGATCGATCTTCAAGGGTTCCTAAAGTTACCTGAAATTGACGATTCGCCAGCTTGGGAGTTACTCGACGGACACCCCAAACAGAAACCCATGCCAACGGCTTATCATAGTATTCTTCAGAAGCGTTTAGTGGCGATCGTCGATGCTTGTGAGTCTCCCTACGAAGCTTTTCCCGAGTTACGTTGTCTGTTCGATTCGTATGCGATCGTTCCCGATATTGCAGTAGTGCGGCGCGACGCGATGCCAACTGGGAACTTACCTTTTTCCGGTGCGCCAGCTTGGATAATTGAAATTTTGTCTCCGAATCAGAGTACGACTCGGCTGATTGCGAAGATTCAAACTTGTTTGCAGGCTGGGGGTCAACTGGGGTGGTTAGTTGACCCTGAAGAAGAGGTGGTGATGGTGATGCGATCGGGCGATCGGTTTGG
>NZ_KB235958.1:3055702-3083197 GCF_000332355.1 Baaleninema simplex PCC 7105 | reverse complement strand
GGAGAGATTGGATGTTGGCGCTCATGGCGTTGAAGCCTCACAAATCTCTCCATTTTCAACGAGGGCTAGAGGCTCTATCCCTTGTGAGGCAGGGGGTCTAGCTATGTTGTCACCCTCTCAGTGAGAATAAGTGTCTGAGAGCCACTCCAGTTCTCGCTTCCATTGCGGAAGCATCTTTTTGAGAGTTAACCCAGAGATGCCTTTCCCCGTTTGGCGGTAGGCTTCAGTCGTCAATTGCAGAGAACGATTCCACACGAAACGACAGCAGCCAAAGGCTTTCGCCAGGGCAACTTCCTGCTCCCCCGTGGGATAAATTCTCAGCTTGACAACTTTCATTAGGTGAAACAAGCTTTGCACTAAGAGCAGCATAACAGATCGAACGGCTTGCCCGCAACCTTACCGCCGCGATTCATCTACGCTTCAATCGGAGATTAGAAACGTAGGATTCTCGCGGTTCAGGCTAAAAAACTCGGTTTCTTGGGGAGTTCAACAGTAGGGCGATCGATGTCTGTGAGGCGATCGCTTGCGCTAAAATCGTAGCGCGTTCGTCTTTACAGAGGAGAGTATGATTACGACAGGTTCGTCGATCGATCTTCAAGGGTTCCTAAAGTTACCTGAAATTGACGATTCGCCAGCTTGGGAGTTACTCGACGGACACCCCAAACAGAAACCCATGCCAACGGCTTATCATAGTATTCTTCAGAAGCGTTTAGTGGCGATCGTCGATGCTTGTGAGTCTCCCTACGAAGCTTTTCCCGAGTTACGTTGTCTGTTCGATTCGTATGCGATCGTTCCCGATATTGCAGTAGTGCGGCGCGACGCGATGCCAACTGGGAACTTACCTTTTTCCGGTGCGCCAGCTTGGATAATTGAAATTTTGTCTCCGAATCAGAGTACGACTCGGCTGATTGCGAAGATTCAAACTTGTTTGCAGGCTGGGGGTCAACTGGGGTGGTTAGTTGACCCTGAAGAAGAGGTGGTGATGGTGATGCGATCGGGCGATCGGTTTGGCTTGTTTCAAGGTAGAGAAAGTTTGCCGGTTTTAGAGGGTTTGGCGTTGGAATTCACACCAGAGCAAATGTTTGGCTGGTTGCGTTAGGTTTGATTCAGTAATTTTGGGGGAATGAAAAAGCTCGATCGCTTTTGCGGTTTGAGCTTCGGCGATCGCTATTTCAACCTAGATGAGAATGATTCCGTCGATCGTGAGTCAGGAATTGTTGGTGAGTGGGGTTTGGGCGATCGCAGTGCGATCGGTGGCGGTTAGGAGGGCGATCGTTCCCACAGATGCGATACTCAGGCGGAGTAAGGCGTGGCGGAATCGTGCGGCTAGTCAGGTTTTAGGGTTGGATGAGTCGATCGATAGCATTTTGGTGGGTTGTGTGGATGAGTAACTTGTCGGGTGGACAGGTTTAGAGAACCAGTGGCTATCCGCAATGAATCGAGTCACCCTGACCACCCGACGACTATCAACAGGGTGAGCATTACCCACCCCCTTATGGAATGCCTAACCCAGTATCAAGTAAGGCGTTGCTCCCAAAATCTCAGTGCAGTACGACCAAGACCAGAAATTATCATTCCCAATTCCTTTTTCGTCTTGACCATTTTGCGTGTTTACAGAATCACGATCTTTAGTATTCCACGAATTAACGTAGTTACTCTTTCCTGCACTATTTCCTGGCGAATCTTGTACTCGACCAAATGGATCGTCCACAATGATGCCTCCGCGCTGCCAATCAATGTCTATCACTTTGACAATATGTCCAAAGCTTGTCGTTGATGCCGATGTCATAATTGCCTTACCTTGATTAAGCGCTGGCTCCCAATTATTTTTGATAAAATTCTTGAAGAAATTGATATCTCCAATGGGGAAACCTTTCAGCATTGAAAAGCCAGGATTTGATACATTAAATTCCTCCTTCGCAAGCTTGGCAAAATTTGCCCACCAGTAACGCGGGTTAATGTTTGTCTTGTACCAGGAGTAGGATTGAATCTTATCTTCCAGAACATCCTCAAACTGGCGGTGAGGCTCAGGATTTTTGACTCCTAGATAGGTGAGACAAGCAGCGAGAGTCGTCACATTGCACATGGAGTCTGCAATATTTTTGTGGTCATTGTCACGCTGGTTAAAGTATGGAACCTTATACTGCAACCGACGGTAGTATGCCGCTCGTTGAGAGCTTGGCAGCTTCTTGACAAGCTCGCGATACTTCCGTATCTCATCAATAGTAAGTCGCGACTTCTTGTCAAGATCTGACAAGGAACTTGGTGTTGTAGGATCAGTTACGCTCCCCCCGCTATTGCTGTTATCCGGCTGGATTGGTGGACGTGAGCCAGGATATCCATTGATATAAGCGCTCGGAACCCAGTATGCCTTGCCGTTGTACCAGTAGCGATACCATAGTGCGTCTGGCTTGCCAGTCCACAAATCGTTAACGGATTCTCCATACTTCCAGCCATCAAACGTCAAGGTCTTGTTGTACGGTTCCGCATACGGACTGCGATCGCCGTGACTTGGACTGTTGCGTAACTGCACCCCGATTGACGGCCCGACTTTACCAGTGAACGTTTCGGGGCGGAAGGGATTGTTATTTGTCGTCGAAGACTGGAGCCACGATGGATTTTGTCCGGGACGCAAGACCTCAACACGTCCTGTACTGCGTTGGTAAGCAATCTTGCCACCTTCAAAGTCAGAGAAGATCGTGTCGTTGCCATAGTTATACTCCCGGCGCTTCGGCATCCCCAGCCAGTGACTGGCTCCGCCGATGTCCGTATAACGCCGACCGATTTGCCCCCAGGTTGCGACCGAACCTGTTGCGGCAGAATAGTGAATCCGCGATTTACCGTCTTCTGCTGCAAACCGTTGGTAAACGGCGTACTTACCTTTGTGCGAGAACGGAATTTCATCCGATCGCGGATAGCCCAAGTGACCCGTTGCGCCACCAACATTCTTGTACTCGCCTAGGTTTCCGTGCCAAACCCAGAAAGCTTTACTCGCGCCATCTTCGAGCATCAACAGCATTTCACTGCCGTTCTTATCGCGGAACTTCTGCGTCCATCCGTTGCCCCACCGATAAGCATCGCCGACCGGAGTAATACCCTTGCTGCTACCCTTAATCCGGTTGTAGGCATCTCGGAACAGATGGGGAGCGCGAGATTTACGACCGATGCGGAACCGGTTCAGCCAGCTCGACACACTCTTCGAGATGTTAGAGCGGATGTTGTTAATACGATTGCCAATGGGATTCCACACCCGTTTTACGCCGTTCGTCACTCGGTTGCGAATGTTGCTAATGGTATTGTTCAGCCCCCGTCGCGCCCGAGAGACAACGTTGGAAATGCCGTTGCGAACTCGCTTGACATTGTTGTTAAAGCTGTTGCGAACTCGGTTGAGACTGTTCTGAACCCAACTGCGAACTTGACTGGGATAGCGAGTGACGTGCTGACGAACGCTCTTGCGAACCCGATTGACGGTTTGACCGACCCACTGGCGTAGCCGTTTAGTCGCTGACTGACGAGCGCGATTGAGATTCGTTTGTACCCGTTGACGAGTTCGACTGATGTTCTGGCGGAACGTGCGTTGAACTTTACTGCTGTAACGAGACAGCGCTCGCTTCACGGAACCGAAGCCTCGGCTAACTTTTTGACGAGCGCGGTTCGAGAAGTTGGAAATCCCTTTGAACGTGCGACGTAAAAAGACTGGACGTTCGTTAATGCTGGTCGCGTTTTCTGTGAGTCCCTGCGGGTCAGGAGGAGTCACGGGAACGTCTGGCAAAGAGATAAGCGAAGCCAAACTGACCGCTGCTGTTGCGTTGAGCAACCCAGCGCCGGTTTCAGCATCCCAATTCGGGGCGTCTAAGTCTGTCGCGGTGCGCTTGAGAAGTTCGATGACTTGGCGATAGCTCAAATCTGGGTTGGCTGCCCACACCCGCGAGGCAACGCCCGTCACTTGTGCGGTTGCTAAGGACGTACCCGCATTTTCGCCGTCACTACCCGGAGCTAGTAAATCGAGTCCCTCTCCGTAGCTGGAATAGTCGGCTCGCGCCCAATCTTCTGCCGCGCCTACGGTCAGGACGTTATCGAAATGGCGGGAGGCTTCTCCCAAGGCTGAGATTTGACCGCCATCGTTCCCCGCCGCTGCAACAACCAGTACGTTGTTATCGCGAGCGTATTCTAAAGCTTGCCATTCTTCGGGGGTGAGGCGATCGCGAACGACAACCTGACCGTCAGGCTGAGTTTCAGTGATGTCGAAACTGAGGTTGACGAGTGCGTTGGGTTGACCCGATTCCTTGGCAGCATCGACAAACTCTACTAAAGACTCAGCCCATTTCCCTGAACCGACGCTACGACCGAGCCACAGGGGAGCCGTCTCGTTATTGGCAGCGATCGTTTGTAAGACTTCCGTACCGTGGTTGTCGCCTTCACCTTCAACCAACAGAGGGTTATCGTCGCCCGCAACGAGATCTGTACCGAGAACCACAGGGTTAGAGACAACTTCAGCTTCCTCCAGATTGAAACCTGTATCGAGTACCCCGATACTTGGCTGGTTTGCTTCGGGCAAGTCCAGCTCGCTGCTTGCCTCTACCATTAAGGTTTCGTAGAGTTCTGCCCGTTCGGCATCGGTGAGATCGTTTTCAACTTGCTGCTGGTTGGCAATGTCCTGAATTTCGGTCTCTAGGGTTTGTAGTTGTTCGTCTAGTTCAGTTTCAGCATCCTCGTAGACGGTGGACGTCACATCTGGATCGTTTTCGAGTCGATCCAGTGCGGCTTCAAATTCCTCCTCAGCCGCTGCGATTTCATCACCCCAGGCATCCGGTTCGCTTTCTAAGTCCTCAATTTCGCGGAGCAATTCGGCTTCAAATTCCTCAATGAGGGCTTCAATTTCTGCTTCGGCGATCGCATCGGTGTCTGCTTTGGAGTCGGAATCGTCTTCCGCCACCGTTTCGTCTTCACCCTTGTCCTCTTGCGGTTCAGAGTTGGAATTGCTTTCGGCGACAGCTTCATCTTCACTGTCGTTCTCTTGCGGCTCGTCTTTCGCTTCGGTAGAAGTGGCTTCGGAGTCGGAATCGCTTTCAGCGACGCTTTCACCTTCACCATTGTTCTCTTGTGACTCGAAGGTTTCTTCTAAGTCCTCTAAGACGGGGTCTTCGAGTTCGATCGTGACTTCATAGCCATCTTCACTCAAATCTTCATCGAAGATATCGAGATCCTCGGCTGGAGTGAAGTAGGGATCGACGTAAGCGAGTAACGCTTCTCCCAATTCGGTCTCGCGCCAGTCGCTTCCTTGACCAATCAAACCATCCATCGTGGGTGCGCTCCCCGTTGCGCCCCGAACTTGGAAAATCAGGTCGTTGTAGTCGCGATCGCTCCGATCGTCTGCTCGCATATCCTCCATGACGAAGGTGTTTCCATCCCCCGTCACGTCCGCAATCTGACCCATATGAAACTCGTCTTCTGGGTTGGCGGTAGACAGCGAAAACAGCGGTCGTTTGGCGCCACCGATTTCGGGATTGTTGACCACCTCGGAAACGCGACCGTTGGGAACCAGCATGACGCCGAATTTCTCTCCGGCTTTCATGGTGAAGGTCTTCACGCCTTGGTAATTCCCACTGTTCCAGTCTTTCCCGCCTTCGAGGGAACCGTTGAACCGGGCGCCTTCACTGGGGTCGCTGATGACGATATGTCCGAGGTCGGAGTTGCTGGAGGCTCGATTGGCGGCTTCGGCGATGAAGTCTTCGACGGTTTCAAATTCCAGTTCGTCTAAACCCGCAAGGCTGAAAATAGCTACTTCACCGCGATATTTCCCGCCGTCGTAGAGGAAGTCAATTCCCACTTCTCCGCTTTCACCGACGGTGAAGACGCCGGAATTGAAGTTGGGAAGCTCGAATTTGGGAGTTTCGTCGAGGATCTCCTCGTCTTCTTCGTCGAGTTCTTCATCTTCAGCAACGGTTTCTTCGTCGAGTTCTTCGTCTTCTTCAGCAACGGTTTCTTCGGTGGAGTCGTCTTCGGCGATGGTTTCTTCAGAAGTTTCGTCGTCTGTGGAGGATTCGGACTCTTCAGCAACGGTGTCTTCAGAGGTGTCGTCTTGGCTCGATTCCTCTTCAGCAACGGTTTCTTCGGTGGAGTCGTCTTCAGCGACGGTGTCTTCAGAAGTTTCGTCGTCTGTGGAGGATTCGGACTCTTCAGCGACGGTGTCTTCAGAGGTATCGTCTTGGCTCGATTCCTCTTCGGCTACGACTTCTTCGGTGGCGTCGTCTTCAACCCCTTCTTCTGTGGTGGTTTCGGCGGCGACGGGTTCTTCAGTGGTGTCGTCTTCGGTTGAGTCTGAGGTTTCTGCGGTGGCGGATACGTCGTCTGTGGTGTCTTCGCTTTCGATGTCGTCTTCGATGAAGGGTATGTCTTCGCCGATGTCTTCGTCGGAGATGTCGCTGGCGTCGGTGGTGTCTAGGGTATCGCTGCTATCTTCGGTGTCGCTGCTATCTTCGACTTCTGTGGGGTCGATCGCCTCCGCTTCTTCCGTAGTTTCACTGAGATCTTCTAAGTCGTCGATCGCAGGAACTTCGATCGCCTCGGCGTCATCTCCACCATCAACTAAACCACTCGGTGTGTAGATGGGTTCGAGAATAAAAGTTTGTGCATTTTCTTCTCTGTTTTGTTGATTTTTAACTTGGCTTTGGAACCATTTTGTGAAGACAGAAGAACTCATGGCTATAGATGCTCCTGATGGCTGAAAATAAGTTACAGTCTCGAGCGAACGCGATCGCTCTGGGGCGATCGATTCATATAATTTCGTGTTTTTGTTCGTAACAATACGGAAAACCAAAAATCCCAATGGGTCTTTTGAGTTGACTCTAAGTTACTCGATTTTTTCTAGCTCGTCTGTAAATTTCCGGTAAAGCGATCGACCAATATCCGTGAATTTATAGATAGATCTATCTTCCCTGATTAACTCGGTCAAAATTTTCGATTTTTACGGCAATAGCGTTAATAATTTACAATTTTTAACAATTTAATCAATAAATTTATCGATCGCTCCTCGAAAAATTGGAGAGAACGATCTCGTGAATTCCCCACATCAAAAGCGATACATCCAGTTCGGACTCAAACGGCTTCTGTAACTTCACAGAATCTTTAAAAAAGCCTTCAAAAAAAATCCCCAGTTTCCAAGAAACTGAGGACATCCATTGACGAGAGCCATGCGCCTAACTGCGTAAAAGTTGCTGAATCATTCGCTGCGCTTGACTCGCATAACCACTACCGAACAAATTGAAGTGATTGATGATGTGATAGAGGTTGTACAGCGTTTTGCGGCGATCGTACCCCTCATCTAACGACCACTCCTCGTTATAGCCCTGATAAAACGCCCCCGAGAAGCCGCCAAACAACTCCGTCATGGCAATATCCACCTCTCGATCGCCATAGTACGTCGCTGGGTCGAAAATAACGGGTTCTCCATCCGCCGTCACCGAAGCGTTACCCCCCCACAAATCCCCGTGAACGATCGAGGGAATCGGCTGATGTCCCGCCAACAACTGGGGAATCTTCTCCACCAACGCCTCCCCACCGTCGAAACGCATCCCCTTACGGGCGGCTAACCGCAACTGAAAGCGAATGCGGTGTTCGGCGAAAAACTCCGCCCAGTCCTCCGTCCAAGTATTCACCTGGGGCGTCGAACCGATGGTGTTGTTGCGATCCCAACCGAAGCGATCGCGGGTTCCGGTACGGTGCATCTGCGCCAACTGACGCCCCATTTGTTCCCAAACCTGAGAACCTCCGCCCCGACCGCGCAAATCCAGCCATTCCATTACCAGATAGGCGGAATTTCCCGCCGTTCCCCAACAAATCGGCTTAGGAACGCGAATCGTATGGGTTTCCCACATCTCCTTCACCCCCACCGCTTCGGCGGCGAACATATCCGCAGCGGAGGCTTGGTTGAGTTTGACGAAGAAGGTGCGTTTTCCGTCGGAAATGGTACTTCCTTGACTGATACAGCCACCGCCGACGGATTGGTTCGTCGAGATACCAAACGGTTCTCCAGTGGCTTCGGTAATATGCGCGGCGATTTGCTCCCACATAGGACGTTGTAATTTCTGATGGACGATTACGGAAAGCCTATGTCAGTCGTCGCTAGACTTGCAAACCGAAATAGGTCAAGACCAGTTCTGCGTTTCCCGTGTTGGTGATTTCGTGGACTTCTCCCACTTCTACGGCGATGCAGGTTCCGGGTTCGAGGGGATAGGGCGTATCGTCGATGCGAATTGTCCCCGAACCGGATTCGACGAAGAAGACTTCGCACATATCGGAGTGGGAATGGGCGGCGGCCACTTGTCCGGGGGCGAAACGGGCTTGGGCGAAGTTCGTCAGGTGTGGGAGATCTCCCGATTTCAACATCACTTGTTTGCGGATGTTGGGGTTGTGGGACACGCCTTGCGTGGGGATGTTTTGGAGAGAGAGGTGTTTCATGGGAATCGGTGGTGTGGGGTTCGATTCCCTATTTTGACGGGTTTGGGGATGTAAGGGCGATCGCGCTGTCGTCGTAAATTGCTCTGGTTTAGCACCCCGGTATTTTGGAGATACTGGGGTGCTGAGATTCGGATTTGCGGTTGTTTAGAGAAATGTCATCCATTTAGCTGCCAAAGCAGCACAACAACCTATTTGCGATCGAATAGCCTCATTAAATCTCGTCTTCCATAAACAATGCGGACAATTTCAACCACATTATTTGTAACTCGGTAAAATAAAATATATTCATCCAGTAAAACTCCTCTCAAACCTATCGAGAGACCATCATAGCGTTTGCCGATCGTGGGGAATTTTCGTAGCTTTTGACACCAAGCTTCAAATTTACTGAGGAACTGTTCTCCGGCTTCAACGCTGGTGTCTGAAAAATAATCGATGATTTCCTGCAAGTCTTGAAGGGCGGGTGGCGAAATTATGTATTGTCGCATAGACTATTGAGTATTTGGTTGATGAAGGCGATCGCGCAGTCGCTCGATCGCCACATCTCCATCGAGTCCTTCGCCGCGATCGAGTGCTTCAATTCCCGCTTCAACCTTTTGTTGGGTTTTGCTAAGCCAGCGATCGTATTCTTGTTGCTGCTGAAGCAGGGTTAGGGCTTGTGTAAAAAGGTCTTCGACACTTCGATAGCGACCGTTAGCAAGTTGGGTTTGAATGAATGCCTCTTGTTCTGGGTTTAAACTGATTTGCATGGGTACACCTCATGGACGATGTTGGTTTTATTCTGACATTTATTATGACATTGGCTTCGACTGGGTAGATAGGAAAGCTACCGATGGCGTTAATCTAGATAGCCACATCCTCAAAGCCGCTAACTTGTTGGTGTAGTTGAGTACTCACGCCACAAACCCAGAAATCCCCGTAGGGTGGAAATTCCCGCAGAAGGATAACAGGTCGGTTTTTGAGGGTGAGGGCTGCTTGCGGAATCGGCGTGAGGACAATATAAGCTTCCTTCATCGTCGGGATTTGCGACTTGGATGGCATCTAGGGGATATTCATCTTCCTCACCCTAAGCATTGTTGAGGGCTTGAATCGACCAGTTAGATCGGGATTCGCGTTCTGAGGTTTCTTCGGGAATCACGGTGACAATGACTTTTGTGTTGGGTGGAAGGTTGTATGGCTCGTCTAAACGAATGGATTCACCATCAAAATATCCCGATAGAGAAATCGTTTTCATGGCTCGAACGGATGAATCAATATTTTTGGTGTTTCAATTAATATGATATCAAGAATTGCTTGAGGGTGTCTGGATTATTGAGCGTTGGGTTGATGGAGGCGATCGAGCAACTGCGCGATCGCCACATCTCCATCGAGTCTTTCGCCGCGATCGAGTGCTACGATTCATTTTTGAATCAGCATCTTAAAAACTTCCAAAACGATTGACAAGATTATCGGAAGCGGGATGATGACTAGAAGTATCAGTTACCACGATGAGTTAATGACTTCTCTTCAAGAGCCATCTGAGGCGGTGATGTATCTTGAAGTTGTGTTAGAAGAGGGCGATCCTCTCTTGATTCACAAAGCACTGCTCAATGTCATTGAAGCAGCGGGGGGTCTTGAGGGCTTTTCTGCGAGTTTTAAAACCGATTTCGATCGATTGACCTGTCAGCTTCAAGCCAGTGGAGAAATTGAGTTTACCCGTTTGCAACGGTTGTTAGCTGGCTTGGGATTGAGGGTTGTTTTAAGAGTTGCGAGTTAGGTGAGGTTATGAGGGGTGTAGGGTCGATCGATCTTTTGATGGAGTCGATCGAGCAAAAGCTACCCAGATCGATCGTCTGGGTAGCCTGTTGGTTTTTGGTTCGATCGTCATGGAAGTGATATAGCAATCCTAAATGGTTTGCGGAAACAGATCGGCTGAAAACCCCATACCGTAACGATCTATCCTGAAAACAAGCCGCAAACGAAGTCGTACTGCTATAGATTGTACCCTCTGCATCTCCTGTCAGAGTAACACCAAACTTAGAGAAGAGGGCCTTTGGCACTAAAGCTCGCTTCATACATCATATATTTCCAGTATTCATGAAGAGGATTTAGACTAATTTCGTAAGCGCCCTGAACGGCTTCTTTAAATTTTTGATTGACGGAATTTGGCGGGATATGTAATTCTCCGTTTTCATTGATAGAATTTGGTCGGATAGGAAATACAGCAAGGTGGAGATGGTGTGTGAAATGTGTATTTGGAGAATCTTCTCCGGAATCCTTAATATCTTTGCCAAGGGGACTACCAGGGAAAACCCTTTGTCCTTTTTCAACATTTACTTCTCCAAAATGGCCATACCACCAACGTCGTCCTGTTTGTTTTTCCTCAAAATTTACCTCGTCTACTGCAACCCATCGTCCTGAGTTGGCGCCTGCATCTATCACTGTAGAAACATATCCATACGTTAGGGAATGAATTAAATCACCCGGCTTGGTCTCGATGTCAATGCCAGTGTGAGAATTGTTACCCCCCAAAATTTTTGAATTTGACCAATATCCATAGTCTTTTGCATAACCAGCGTTTACGTTACCTGAGTTCTCTTGGCGCTTAGGAATCAGGAAATCTAGCATATCTTCATAAACCTTCTTCTGATCTTCACTAATGTACAGCCAACCTTTTTTGGACAGCCAATCTTTTTCTTCCCCTGAATAACGGTAATCAGTATAATCCCCAAATTGACCAGCATCTCCAGTTCGTTCATTCCATTCTTCAGAACTCATGGAATCCAATTCAAGGTAATGTTTTTTGCTTTCTTTTAATATATGTATCTGCTCCTCTAATACTTGCTTTTCTTTTTCGATTTCATCGACAATTTTGCTTAGCCTATCAATCTCTCTGTCGTTGATATATTTTTGTTCATTTAATTGTTTGATTTTATTTCTATGAAGCCAACGTGAAATAAAGTTTTCTTCTATTTTTTGCAGTTTTTGAAATATTAATTGATTTTCGTCTGTTAGTGCTTTCATATCTTCTTGAGTGATTGTGTGATCTCGTTCGGCCTGTTGTTTTCGATATTCTAATTCTCTGAGTTTATATAAGAGTCCTCCACCTCCAACACCTCCAGTACGAATCAAAGAACCTTTCCCACTTTCAGTTACTGGAGTTGGCTCAACTGGATTCCGCCGAGCTTCTTCCTGTGCCTGCAATGAACTCGACTGATTGGTATTGCTGGAATATTTATAAACCACAAACTTTTGACCGTTCCAAACAATGCGACCATGCTCGAAATATTGATTAATAAATCCACCCCGATCCTGTAACTCACTGGTGGCACTTCCCAGGAAAGAATATTTAGCCGCAATATTCGCAAAGCGATCGGAAAAATTGTTGTTTGGAGTATTTGAAGGCGGCGTTGCAGGAGTTTGAGGAGGAGTTTGAGAAGTTTGCGAACTACCTGAAGAAGGATTCACCCCTGGGTCAGCAGCCGTCCCGTATTGATAAGCTGTAGGCTGACCCTGACTAGGATTGTAGTAGATACCACCATTTTCAAAAAGCTGGTGTCGATAGCCGTTGGAATCGATAAACTCTTCCCCAATGGGTAAGCCAACTATATTGCCAGTAAATCCATACCAATCGGCAATTTTATCGAAGAGGGCAAAGTTCCCCTGTGGGCTTGAAACAACTCGACCGCGATCGAATTTTTGGACAACGCTACCGCGAGAGCTATTGTACTGATTAGCCGTTGGGTTTCCTAGCTTGGCGCGATTTTGTTGATAGATTGGATAAATCGGCGTTTCTACGATATATCCTCCGATTTGAACCGAGTTAGACTGGCTCGTGTTCGTCGGGGTCGCTACATTTTCAGCGCTAATCCGCAGTCTGTAGCTCGTATTGTCTCCATCATTATCTTGTTTGACTCGGATGTAATACGTTCCAGGCTCTAGAACTTCAGAAATGCGTTCGTCTCGACTTCCGCCATTCTCTGACTCTTCAATTGTCGAATAGCTAGAGTTATAGAGTTTCAGGTTAGCATCATCAGACATTCCATATAGTTCGATTTCAACGCGCTTACGCGAATCAATCCGGAATTTGTAGTAATCCTTGGTATCGCGATCGCTAACCCAGCCACTATTACCACTTTGTGAACCACTAATTGTCCCTAGATCGATTGCGGTTGCAAATTTATTACCGGATGAACTCATCGAACTTCCAGAACTGGAACTACCCGATCCCAAGTTCTCGACATCTGGCTCACCCGAGATAGCGGTATCAGCAACCCAGTAATTTGTTCCTTTAATGCGATACCAGTACTTAATTTTAGAGCTAACAGTATCGTGTTCCCATGCGTCGAACTGCAAAGTTGCTCCCTTACGTGTACCAGCATCTTTCATGGCTTGGATCGAATCACTGGGAGAAACTTCACGATTCGGAGCTAGATACACTGTCGCATAATCCGCTCCAGAATCAACAGTGCCACTAAACGAAGCCGACTTCGCCGCTCGCTCGCTGGCTGTCACCTTACCTTCTCCGCCCCAAGTATTTGGAATCAAGAATTCCGCAGGATCGTATTCCTCCGGCTTCGTCGCCTTCGCCAACAACACCGCCGCCGTCATATTCACCAATCCCGCACCCGTCTCCAAATCGCGACCCGTAGCACCCAAATCCGTCGCGGTATCCTTAACAATCTCAATCACCTGGCGATAACTCAACTCAGGATTCGCCGCCCAAACTTGAGACACTGCTCCCGTGACTTTCGCCGTCGCCACCGAAGACCCCGCCATCGTCCCCAAACCGTCACCCGTCAGCGACAGTTCGGGATTCTCCGGCGTTCCCCCATAAGCCATCACGTCCAAACCACGACCGTAACTCGAATATTCCGTGCGTCCAGCACCTTTCCAAACCGAGGTATCCGGGTCGAACTGTTCGGCGGCTCCCACGGTGAGAATATTGTCAAACTCCTGGGAAGCCTGTCCCAACACCGACATCACATCGGCGTTGTTCCCCGCCGCCACCACCAGCAACACGCCGTTTTGACGAGCGTATTCAATGGCTTCTCGCTCCTGGGGCGTAAACTCGTAGCGAGTCGTCACGTTTCCGTCCGCGTCCACCTGGGTTAAATCAAAACTCAGGTTCGCCACCGCATTCGGCTGATCGGACTCCTTGGCGTGATCTACAAATTCCACTAACGACTCGGCCCACTTCCCAGAACCGACCGCTCGACCGACCCAAATCGGCGCATCGTCGTTAATTCCGTCAATTCCTTCGCCGTTATCCTGTTCGGCGGCGATAATTCCTAAAATGTGGGTTCCGTGTTCGTTTCCTTCACCTTCGCTGACGAACGGATTGTCATCACCATCGACGACATCTGTTCCTTGCGTGATGTTGTCATCGTTGAGGTCGGGATTGTTCGCTGCAAATCCCGTATCGATAACCCCGATATCGGGTTGGTCTTCCTTCGGAAACTCAGGTTCGGAGGAATTGCTACCTTGATTCTCTTCAACCGCGTCAACCGTCTCGGTGACTTCTAGCTGGCTCTCGTTGACTGCTTCCACTTCCGTCACCGACTCTTCGACAACATCCGTCGTGTCGCTGTTGTCTGCGGGTTCGGTGGTTGAGTTTTCCGTTTCCTCAACCGTCTCCGTTACTTCAACTTCAGTGTCCGAAACAGTTTCCTCAACGGTTTCTGATGTGTCTACAACTGGACGAGACACCTCGGCTTCGGACTCGGTTTCTTCAACCGCAGTTTCCTCAACAACTGCTTCGCTGTCTACCTCTTCTTCTGTCACCACGGACTCGTCGCTATTTTCAGCAGTCGTCTCCGAGGTTTCTTCAGCGGTTTCGTCAACGGTGGCGTCTTCTCCCTCTTCGGTGACATCGAGTTCGGTTTCAACTGCTTCGGTCAAGTCAATTTGAACCGGGTCGGGGGTGATGTAGGGTTCGGAATAGGCCAGTAATGCTTTCCCCATGTCCTCGGTTCGCCAGTCGTTGTTGCTGTTGATGACGTTACCGATGTAGGTGGCTTGACCTTTCGCGCCGCGAATTTGGAAAATTAGGTCGTTGTAATCTTTATCGCTACTTCCATCGGCTCGCATATCTTCCATGACGAAGGTGTTTCCATCCCCGGTCACGTCTGCAATCTGACCGATGTGGAACTCGTCATCTGGGTTGGCGGTAGAGAGCGAAAACAGCGGTCGTTTGGTTCCCCCAATTTCGGGATTGTTCGCCACTTCCGAAACGCGACCGTTGGGAACCAACATGACGCCGAATTTCTCTCCGGCTTTCATGTTGACGGTCTTCACACCCTTGTAGCTACCGGAGTTCCAGTCTTCTCCTCCTTCGAGGGAACCGTTGAAACGCGCACCTTCGCTGGGGTCGCTGATGACAATATGTCCGAGTTCGGAGTTGCTGGAGGCTCGATTGGCGGCTTCGGCGATGAAGTCTTCGACGGTTTCAAATTCCAGTTTGTCTAAACCCGCAAGGCTGAAAATGGCCACTTCGCCGCGATATTTCCCGCCGTCGTAGAGGAAGTCTACGCCGACTTCTCCGCTTTCTCCGACGGTGAAGACGCCAGAGTTGAAGGCGGGAAGCTCGTATTTGGGAGTTTCGTCGAGAATCTCTTCGTCTTCTTGGTCGAGTTCTTCGTCTTCTGCGACGGTTTCTTCGTCTGCTTCTTCGTCTGCTTCTTCGTTGTCTTCTGCGACGGGTTCTTGGGAGGTTTCGTTTTCTACGCTGTCATCTTTTGAAGTGTCTGATTCTTCGGCGACGGGTTCTTCGTTCGCATCATCTTCTGAAGATTCAGATTCTTCGGCGACGGTTTCTTCAGATGTTTCGTCGTCTGTGGAGGATTCAGATTCTTCGGCGACGGTTTCTTCAGAGGTTTCGTCTTGGCTCGATTCTTCTTCGGCTACGACTTCTTCGGTGGCGTCGTCTTCAACCTCGTCTTCGGTGGTGGTTTCGGCGGCGACGGGTTCTTCAGCGGTGACGTCTGGGGTGTCTTCGTTTTCTGTCTCGTCTCCGACGAAGGGTATGTCTTCGCCGATGTCTTCGTCGGAGATGTGGCTGGCGTCGGTGGTGTCTAAAGTGTCGCTGCTATCTTCGGTATTGCTAGTTTCTTCGGGGTCGCTGGTGTCTTCGGTGTTGCTAGTTTCTTCGGGGTCTGTTGAATCGATCGCCTCTGCTTCTTCTGTATTTTCACTGAGGTCTTCTAGGTCGTCAATTGGCGAAACTTCGATCGCATCGCCGTCATCTCCACCATCGACTAAACCGCTCGGCGTATAGATGGGTTCGAGGATAAAGGTTTGCGCGTTCTCTTCAGCTTTATGTTGCTTCTTGACGCGGGTTTGGAACCATTTGGTGAAAATGGAAGAACTCATGATTTAGATGCTCCTGATGGCTGGAGAGAACGCGCTATGGTGATTATGAGAGATTGACGAGATGCGATCGCTTATGCTATTTACGTATTTATTTACGTTAAATTACTTAAGTTTGACGAACCGATATTGATTCGATATGTACTTCAAGTTGATTCCAAATTAGCCGATCGCACCCGATTTGTCTGTGAATTTTCGGTAAAGCGATCGCGCTACATCCGTGGATTTACTGAAGAGTCTATCCTCCCTAATTAACTCGGTCAAAAATGACGATTTTTACGGGAATGGCATCGTAAATTTACATTTTTTAACAAATAAAACGTAAGATTCAACGGTGCGATCGCTGGAATTTTGAAGCCTAAATTCCGCGAAAACTTCATGGAGACAGAAATACAGCCCAAGTCCGATCGCCCCTTTCGTATCGCTTCACAGAATCTTTAAAAAACCACGACAAAACCCCGGCTTCTCCAAGAAACCGGGGTTGTAACCAGAAGTCAGTATTTTTTCAGGCGAGAACGCCGAAAATCCTACTCTTCCAACGCCGCCATCAACGCATCGGACATTTCCTGACATCCGACGAGTTTCATCCCCTCAGACATAATGTCCCCAGTGCGATACCCGCGATCGAGTACCGTCATAACGGCTTTCTCGATGCGATCGGCAGCCTGCGCTTGGTCGAGATCGTAACGCAACATCATCGCCGCACTGAGAACCTGCGCCAACGGATTCGCCTTATCCTGCCCCGCAATATCCGGGGCGGAACCGTGAACGGGTTCGTACACCCCCGGGCCGTCTGCACCCAGACTCGCCGAGGGTAACATCCCGATACTTCCGGTTAACATCGCCGCTGCGTCGGAGAGAATGTCGCCGAAGAGGTTCCCCGTAACGATGGTATCGAACTGTTTCGGGGCGCGAACCAACTGCATCGCGGCGTTGTCCACGTAGAGATGGGACAGTTCTACATCGGGATACTGCGAGGACATGGCGGTGATGCGATCGCGCCACAGTTGCGACACTTCCAAAACGTTGGCTTTGTCCACCGAACACAGCTTACCGCCCCGTTTCTGAGCGGTTTCAAAGGCCACTTTCCCGATGCGATCGATCTCCGAGTCGGTATACGCCATCGTGTTGACGCCGCGTTTTTCCCCAGTCTCGGTTTCAAACACGCCCTTGGGTTGACCGAAGTACACGCCTCCCGTCAGTTCCCGAACCACCATAATATCCACGCCTTCGACGATTTCCCGTTTCAACGTGGACGCATCGATGAGTTGGGGCAGAATCGTAGCGGGGCGCAGGTTCGCAAACAAGCCCAAACCCGCCCGCAAGCCTAACAATCCCGTTTCCGGGCGTTGGTGGCGAGGCAGGTTATCCCATTTGTAACCGCCGATCGCTGCCAGCAGCACCGAGTCACTGTTGCGGCAGAGTTCTAGGGTTTCTTCGGGAAGCGGGTTTCCCGTGGCGTCGATGGCAGCACCCCCGACTAATCCTTCTTGAAACGTTAGTTTGAAGCCGAACTGGTTCCCAACTACTGTCAACGCATCGACGGCGACGGGGATAATTTCAGGGCCGATACCATCGCCCGGTAACAGAGTAATGCGGTACTGCTGAGCCATAGGAATTTAATTTCGATTCAGTTTCGAGTTTTTTTACGACGCGCCACGAACAGTTCAACCCTCAAGTTTGGTGCTTTTGTGGTTTGCTGTGCGATCGCGATCGGAAATTCTTGCAAGTTTATAATCTTATCAAAGTGCCTCCCAGCGCGATCGCCCCATCTCGATGTTGCTGTGCCAACGGAGTTTTCTCGATGATTCAATACGATCCCCCCCGTTCGCCACGGGAAACGCTCCCGACGATGTACGATCTGCCTAGCGAGTTTCCTGACGAGCCAGGTTTGCCCGATACGTTTCACTACGACCAACCCCATTTACTCGACGCGACGTTTCAACCGCCGAACTGGGAAAGCGATCGCATCTTCTCGGGAGGCGATTTAAATCTCTACTACGACGTGACGCATCCGCTTTGGCACAAACGCCCGGATTGGTTTGCTGCGGTGGGGGTACCGCGATTGTACGACGGACGAGATTTGCGGTTGAGTTACGTTTGTTGGCAAGAACCCGCCTATCCGTTTGTGGTGGTGGAATTGCTCTCGCCGGGAACGGAGGACGAGGATTTGGGACAAACCACGCCGCAACCGGGAAAACCGCCCACGAAATGGCAGGTGTACGAGCAAATTTTGCGCGTTCCCTATTACGCGGTGTTCAGTCGCTATACTGACGAATTGCGAGTTTTTCGGCTCGAAGGCGGACGTTACGAACCCGTCGAACTCGTGGCGGGACGGGTGGAAATACCGGAAATCGAGCTAAGTTTGGGACTGTGGCGGGGAAGCTATCGAAGGTGCGATCGCCTGTGGTTGCGGTGGTTGACTCGCGATGGAGCGTTAATTCCCTCGCCCTCAGAACAGGCGATAACCGCAGAACGACGGGCAACGGAAGCAGAACGACGGGCAACGGAGGCAGAACGAAAAGCCGAACGTTTGGCAGCCAAGTTGAAAGAGTTGGGGATCGATCCCGAAACGCTAGAGGGTTGACTTTTTGATGTATTTATGATACGAAAAACACTATTTTTAGCTTTGGGAAGCTGAGACGAACAATCGTTTCGATCGCACTTTACAAACTCGTTCCCATTGCGGGTGAAACAGCAAGTTCCAGAATACTTCGTTGACAAAATATCCCAGTTCGACAGTTTGGCGTTGGGGTTGACTGGCGACGGGAAAAACTTTTTTCTCAGACATGGTTCGTGACTCCAAATACAACAGCGTATTAACGTAAACAACAGCGTGCAAAAGAGCGGTTCCAGAAATTCGGAACGTTCTTTAACATTTCAGAAGAAAGAGTTACAGAAGTCCGAGTCCTAGCACGTCCATCTCAGATGTATCGTTGCGAGACGACTGGCTAGAATCTTGGGAAGAATTGACGTTGTCCCTAGGGGAATTCGAGAATTGCAGTAAACTTGTAAAGCAATATGCGAGCGTTTCCATCAGCTGTAGCACTCCTGAGTTCGATAGGTTCAGTAAACGCGATCTCTGATGGAAACGGACGATCGCCCCCGACGCTATTTCAACTGTCACGTACAGACAGGAGGCGAAAGGGGCGATTTCTAGGAAATTCGGTGGCGATGAGGAGACAGTTCGCGAACTGGCGGCTTCAGAATTGACGATTCGCCTCAGCCGTCGGAATCAGAATCGGGAAAGGTGCGTTTGAACTCTTCGATTAACTCGTCCATCTCTTCCAACGCTTGATTGACATCGATGCGAAGCGTTCCGAGATCGGGACGTTCGAGTAAGTCGAGTAAAACGTCTCGCTTGCTTTCAATGAGATCGATTTGGGCGCGGATTGCAGTCGTATCCATGCTTAGCGTGCCTTTGGCGACGGGTGTTCGCGGTTATTTTAACAATTCTTCAAGCGATCGCGTCCAAGACTTCTCACCACGGAGACACAGAGGACACAGAGAGGAGGAGTTTGGCTTGAGTTGAAACGGAGACGGCGATCGCGCGACAATCTCAAAACGCGACAATCGCGCAAACGAAGTTCACTCGACGCTTTTACGGCTTTTTACCCATGATTCCCTCGTTTCTCCGTCAAACCTCCCTCGCCGCGATCGCCCTCATCGCGGGGGGGGCGATTACCGTCATCGGCTTCGGGGCGTACTTTTCTGGAAACGCCACCCTCAACCTGGCGGGATTCTTCTACGGAATTCCCATTCTCCTCATCGGTTTGGCCCTCAAATCCGCCGAACTTCCTCCGATTCCCGTGACTCAGGAAACTCCCCCAGAGGTTCTCAAACTGCGAGAGGAACAAGCCACCGACACCCAAAACCAAATCCGCAACGACGTGACTCGCTATCGCTACGCCGAACGCGCACATCTCCTCGAAACCCTGGAACACCTGGGACTCAGCCCCAACGACAAAGAACGCCCCGTTCTCGAAGGACTCCGCGAAGAAGCTGTCGATGGGGCGTATGCGTTAATTCTGGAGTTCGACTCCCCCCGCATTTCTCTCGAAACCTGGAAGGGTAAATGCGACGATATGACCACCTTTTTCGGACCCGGCGTGCGCGTGGAAGTTCAGCAGCCGGACGAAGATTTTATCGACGTGGCGTTGATTTCCGACGCCAAAGCGTAGGGTGCGTGACTTGACAAATAGGGTGTGAATCCTTATACCGAGAACTCGTCACGCACCGACAAGGTACTGGGTTTATTTTTCCAGGCGAATCGCGTACCACTGGAGGAACTCACCGGGATTCATATCGAGATCGCAGGTGTTAGCGATGAGGTAACGCACGCGATCGTCGAGATCGTCGATTTTTTGCAAGTCTCGGGGGAGTTCCTCGATCGCCCGACTCTCCACGATCGCCCTCAGTTTGGCGAATAGTTCCTCAGCCGTTAAAATCTGTTCGGGTTGGTTGGTTTCGAGGACGACGTAGTGATCCTCGGAATACATTGAAGCAGCGCCCATAGCAATCTTTTCTCGTCCTGTTCTAATTTATTTCACTGTAGCGAAAATCGCGTTTTTCCGAAAAACTCGAAACGCTAGAACAGATCCGAAAATACTGTTGAATCTATGAGAGTTACCATCAAAGACAGCGTGTTGTACGTCTACAAAGACGACGTTCCTGGGTATAAGAAACGCGGTTCAGTTACCCGAAACAGCTATTTTTGGGCGTTGAGATCGATCGCCGATCGCGCCCCGAGAGACGAAGATTGGGAATTCGAGCGATCGGTATGGATTGCACTCTGTCGGATGCTGTTGTCCTTCGCCGAAAGCGGCTACCTCGGGGCTTACGAAACCCTCCTCGAATTCCCCGACGGTGCGACAATTCCCGACGAACTCCGCGCCTGTTCCACATTGCTTTAAAAATCAATGCAATTCCTGAAAGTGGCGCAACAACACCTCACCCGCTTCGTCTAAATCCCGTCCGAAGCTGATGACGCCATCTTCGTGACCCGCCATCACCAAAATTTTCGCCCCGTCTAACCCTTCCTCGTCGAACAGGCGAAACATCTCCTTCGCCATCTCTGGCGTTCCGTAAGGAACCTCGGGGCGCGTAGTGGGAACGCGATACAGCAGGAATTTCCAGAATTGCGGGTGGTGGATGTGGAGAATCGCGCGAATCTCGGGACGTTTGCGGTAAATCGCCGCGTGGGTGAGGGATTCTGAGGAAGCTTTAATCGGACCGCGACAGACGAGGGTATTGGCTTCCAAGTCGAAGGCGGTGACGCGGGTATATCCCTGCACGTCGAGGTGGGGGAGATGGCCGGTTTGGGTGCCGGAAATGGCGAATTCAAGGGAGTCGTCGAGGCGGAGACTGGCGTTTCCGTAGCCGATTCCGTTATCGTAAGTGCCGATGAGTCCCGATTCGTAAAGGCGATCGCGCCACTGCATCAACGGCGCCAGAAGTTTCTCCGCTAAGGGTTCGGCGGTTTGCCAATCGCAGTGATATTTGATGACGCCTTCGTCAAAAATCATCGATCGTCGGTGTTGCGTAGGGTTTGACAGTACGATTTGACCGACCTTCGGTCGAGGGAACAGGGAACCGTAAGGGATTTGGGTTAGGTGCGATCGTTAAGTTGCCGGTTCGTTGCCTCAACCTGCATGATGCTCTGTCGCCCATTCCCTGTTGGTTTTAATGTACCAGAGTTGGTCGGTTTGGAAACGGCCGCTCGGAAACGGTTTTCATCGATCAAATCGATTGCGTAGATAAGATCGATCGCGATATGATAGGATGCTGTGTCAAAATTTATGCGACCATGCCCAAACTGAAAACGCGCAAAGCCGCAGCCAAGCGGTTCAAGGCAACCGGTAGCGGCAAAAAAATTATGCGCCGCAAAGCCTTCAAAAATCACTTGCTCCAACACAAAAGCACCAAACGCAAACGCAACCTGAGCAACAAAGCCGTCGTGGACGAACGCGACGCCCAAAACGTGCGCGATATGCTGCCGTATTTGTAAACCAATAGGAGAATTCCTCAATGAGTCGAGTTAAACGCGGGAACGTCGCCCGAAAACGCCGTAAAAAAATCTTAAAACTTGCCAAGGGCTTTCGAGGCTCTCACTCGAGAAACTTTCGCACGGCCAACCAGCAGGTGATGAAAGCCCTGCGGAACGCCTACCGCGATCGCCGCAGACGCAAACGGGATTTCCGCCGCTTGTGGATTACACGCATCAACGCCGCAGCCCGTCAAAACGGCATCAGCTACTCTCAACTAACTGGGAAGCTCAAAGCGACCAACGTGGAAATCAACCGTAAAATGCTGGCACAATTGGCAGTTCTCGATCCCGAGGGATTTGCCAAAGTCGTCGAAGTGGCCAAAGGTGCGTAGGTTTACGCCCATTCGATAGAGGCTTCACCACATGAAGCGTCAGCGACTTTTGAGACGATTTCGTCAAACAGTGCGCCTTGGTGTCAGTCTGGGTTTAATTCTCGGACTGAGCGCGATCGGGGCGCATTCGTTTGTCGCCCGTTCTGCGGTAGCGGCACCGCTGTCGGAAATTCGCGATCGCGGCTATCTGGCGATCGCCGTTAAAGACAACCTGCGCCCGCTGGGGTTTCGCGACGAAACGGGACAGCTACAAGGTTTAGAAATCGACATCGCCAGACGGTTAGCCGAGGAGATTCTCGGCGACGCCAACGCCGTGGAATTGATTCCCGTATCGAATCGCGATCGCCTCGCTTGGGTCATAGAAGACGAAGTGGATTTAGCGATCGCCCAAGTTACGCAAACCTTGTCTCGCGAACGTTTGGTCTCTTTCAGCTTGCCCTACTACCTCGACGGAACCGCGATCGTCACCCGAAACCCAGAAATTCGTCAACTTTCGGACTTGCGCGATCGTCGCATCGTTCTGTTGCACGGTTCGAGTGCGGTTCCCCTTTTGCGTTACTATCTTCCCTCCGCCAGACTCGTCGGCGTCGAAAGTTACCAAGAAGCGTTGCGCTTACTCGAAGCCGATCGCGCCACTGCCTTCGCGGGCGATCGTAGCGTCTTAGCTGGGTGGGTACAAAACTATCCCCACTACCGGCTTTTGTCGGAAGTGCTATCCGCCGAACCCTTGGGGGTCGTGATGCCGAAAGGATTGCAGTATGATGAGTTGCGACAGCAGGTGAACGCGGCGATCGCCCGTTGGCGTGCTGAAGGTTGGCTGGCAGAACGTGCGGCCATCTGGGGATTGTAGAGCCTCAGTGTACATTTATCGTTCGTTTTCGGTGCTATGGACAGTAATCTCCCACTGTTATACTTATCTGTACTGATCGTCTTGTTACTGGTTTCAGGTTGGTTTATCGTCCGTCAAGTTGTCAGAACGCGACGGATCGAAAAGACCCTGTCTCAACTGCAAAAGCGCGTTCGAGGCAAAGATGCCACGGCCAAAGATTTTTACGAACTCGGCGGTTTGCTCTTAGATAAAAAACTCTATTCTCAAGCAGTCGTTCAGCTTCAAAAAGCTTTAAAATCCAAAGATTTGAAAGAAGAAGAAAACAAAGCTCTCGTGTATAACGCCTTGGGATACGCTTACGCCGCACAAGAACAGTACGATTTAGCAATTCGTCAGTATAAAGATGCTTTAAGTTTACAGCCCGAATACGTCACGGCGTTAAACAATTTAGGGTTTGCTTACGAGAAGAAAAATTTAGACGCCCAAGCATTAGATGCTTACGAAGCTGTTTTAAAATACGATTCTAAGAACAAAGTCGCCAAAAAACGGAGCGAGTCACTTCGCAAACGACTGCCGATTGCATCGTCGTAATTGTCCGATTTTCCAAGTAAAAAAATCAATTTGAATCTGGGTCGGTTGGGCAATGCCCACCACCCCTTTCAAGATGTTTTACGAGTCGATTGGCTTTCAGGAATCTTAATTCCAAGAAATTGGGGGAAAGGTGGGCCTCGCCCACTACAACCCTTAATTTTCTTCGTCTTCGGGATAAAACCGAACCGATAAAATTACCGAATCTTCCGTAATGCGAGCGCTCACGTTCGGTTCGATCGCCTTGGCAATAAAATTAACCGCCTCGACGCTTAAATCGGTTTCCTCGGCGATCTGTTCGTCTAATCCCGTATCTGAGAGAAAATCCTGTAAGCTTTTTTGATTGAAAATCGTTAGCTGCGTATCGACAATTTGATTGACGAGTCCGCCCAAATCGTTACTTTCAAAAAACGGAACGTCAACTCGGACTTGAGTTTCTCCCGCTCGTAAATTCAACGCACCGTGGGTAAGATCGGCGAATACAGTCTGAGACACCTCAAAATCGACCAGTCCCACCACAGGATAGTCGATCGCCAGATTACCTCGAATCCGAACCCCCTCGTCGATGAGTTGGTAGCGTAAGTTTTCAATAACGAGCGGAACGTTTTCGTTATCGTTAACTTGCTGCTTGGCAACGTCGAGAAATTTATACAGTCGCAGTTTTTCATCGAGACAAGCTGGTGGAAACTCCACTTCGAGAATTCGTTCGTCTTCAATGCGATCGACCAGTTCGCAGTCAGATAACTCGTCGAGGAGAATTTGGGTGGGGGTTGGGGTTTGGCTGTCGCCGCGATGTCCCCATCCCCACATCAATAGGAGAGTTAGTGCGAATCCTAGCAACCACCCGACACTTCGTTTCATATTTGTTGGAAAAATCGAACCCGTTTCACGCCGTTAGCCTTCACCGATCTTATACGAGTGCAGACGTTGAAATCCGGTGAAAGTGCCGGGTTGCCATTTCTCGCCATACGAGGCTCAAGCAGTCGGAACTAAGCCGTTGGTATGCGTTTCGTTGAATTCTGGTACGACGGGAACCACCGCAGATAACGCCTCTCGCGCGTCGGTTTCGGCGGCCGCTTGCAGTTGCTCTCTGAGGTCGGGCATTACCGCTAAAGCTCGCGTCCAGTCGGGAATTTGAGCGCCTGCGGGGTTCAGGAAATACTCTTCTCCCGCTTCTAAGATAACCTGCTCGAACACTTCGACGATGACTTCTTCCCGATGGCGATCGTAGGGGAGGTTATTGAACACTGCATCGACGAAGTACTGACGGGTAAAGTCTTGGGCTTCGCGACGGAACTTCACTCGTAAAGCCCGAATGTGATCCATTGAAATCACCACCTGTTCGGTTTCGGTGAGGGTTCGCAACACGGATTTTAGAATGTCGCGACACATTTTTTGCAGTCCCTCTTGGCTCGATTGACCCAGGGATTGGTGTTTGTGGTCGAAAATGCCTAAATCGACTTGAGAAATCCGTTTTTGGGCGACGCTACGATACACTTCCGCCAGCATTCCGATTTCGAGACCCCAGTTACCGGGAATGCGCGTCGTCAAGGCTAAATCGCTGGTGAGGGCGAATTCGCCAGATAGGGGATAGCGGAACGCACTGAGGTAACGCAGGTAATCTCGATAGCCGAAGAGTTCGGTTAGAGCCGTCAGCAGCGGCGTTACGAACAAGCGAGCGACTCGCCCGTTGAGACTGCGGGTTTCGTTCCCGAGTCTGGCGTAATAGGCTTTGTTAAAGGCGATGCCGCATTCTTTGTCGAGGAGGGGAAACAGCAGTTTGAGGGGATACGATCGATCGTAGGTGGTGATGTCGGCATCGTGAAGGGCGATCGCATCGGCGGTGAGGGACGCTACGCCCAACCCCAGCCAGACGGCTTGTCCTTTACCTTTGAATTTTAATAAGTCCAAACCGCGATCGCGTAGGGCTTCGAGGATCGAGGTCACGCGCGCGCCGTTTTCCCAAATCACTAGGGTTTGTTGCGGTAAAACGCTAAAAAATTGGACGGCTTTTCGATACTGCTCGAGGGATTTCGCATAGAGGGAAACGACTACGGTTTTGACGAAGTGACAGTGGCGTAGGCGATCGCGGATTTGCGTTAACGCCGGTCGTTCGAGTTCTTCGTAGAGGGCGGGAATCAAAACGGCCGTCGGAAACTGTTCGCTCAACTGAAGCGTTCGTGCTTCCAGGGCGTCCAGATCGCAGCCGAAATCGTGAATCGTCGTAACGATCTCTTGTTTGTAATCCATCTTAATTAAGGTAATTCGAGGTTATTACAAAATCTAATATAAAATTAATCTAAAATTCTCGGTGTCAGCATTTATACCGACTGCGATCGCCGGTTTTTCGCGGCGGGTTTGTTGCCGCTCGACTCATTAGACTTGACAAAATAACGAAAATAATATAATAAACTTTATTGCTTGACGGCTCGGACGACTGTTACCCGAACTTCGCGATCGCGCCATCAGTATATCGAGTCGGGTTTCCGATCGAGAGAAATTGTTACGTTTGGGCGATCGAGTCAAACCCCACTTTTCCATGAATTCTGATATCCGAATTGGTTTTGTTGGCGATTCTTTCGTTCTCGGAACGGGAGACGAAAAGAGTTTGGGATGGGTGGGACGGGTGTGCGCCGACGCCTGCCGACAGGGATACGACGTAACCGGATACAATTTAGGAATTCGCCGAGATACCAGTCGCGATATTTTGCAGCGATGGCGAGACGAATGCGATCGCCGACTTCCCCAACACAGCGACGCTCGCGTAGTTTTTTCTTTCGGTACGAACGACACGGCGATCGAAGCGGGAAAACCTCGCGTTTCCGCCTCCGAATCGCGCGAGAATACTGTCGAGATTTTAACAGCAGCCAAACAACGCTATCCCACCCTTTTTATCAGTCCGCCTCCCGCGATCGATCGCGCCCAAAACCAGCGAATTTTCGAGCTGACTCGCGACATTTCACAGCTTTGTTCGAGGCTCGAGATTCCGTATATCGACGTGCATTCCGTCCTCTTAGCCGATCGAAACTATCATTGCGAGGTCGCCGAAACCGATGGTAGCCATCCTCGCCGTCGAGGATATCGCCAAAGGGTGCATCCCAGTTATGCAATAAGCAAAAATGCTTACCCTTAAAGAGCAGCATAAGAGCTAAGCTTTGGGCAGTTCATAACGAAACCGGTCAGACCCATGGATGCATCTAAGCAAGCCCGCCTCAAAGAACTCACTCAGGAGTTAGCCGAATTGCTCTACGAAGAGACGGCTCCAGAAGCCGTCAAGAGCTTGGAAGGGATAGAGAAAGCAGTGCGTGGGCATTGGCTAGAGCATGTCGGGCCAGAAATCGGTCTTTTTTTATCCGCACAAGTAGCGGCACAACGCGGGGACGACAGCGGGCAGTCGCCAGCATCGTCGGACGGCTAAGCATCAGCGAGCAGCAAGGTCAGCGCTTAGGGCTCAAAGCTCAGACCCGTTGGAGTCCCTATTTAGAGAAATGCTGTCTGCTCCTGAGTGCCAACGAATCCTACCAGCATTCAGCCGATGATCTGGGTGTGCTCACGGGTGTGAGCGTCTCCAAAAGTACTCAGCAGCGGCTCGTCCATCGCCAAGACTTCGAGCCAGAGATTGCCGATTGCGGCATCAAGGAGATGAGTATTGACGGGGGGAAAGTGCGCCTGCGCACCCCCAAGGGTGAGCCGAGCCAGTGGCGTGACTACAAGGGAGTGAACCTGCATCAGTGCAGTGTCGCTGCGTTCTTTCGAGATCGCGAGGGCTTAGTTGGGGCTTGCTGAAAAGAAGTGAAAAGCTTACGACGTAAGGCTTAGAGGAGTCTTGACGTGGCTTCGAGAACCCGAAAAAGAGGTAAAATTGGAAATTCCCGTGCATCCGGCAAGAAAAAATG
>NZ_KB235958.1:3039249-3055602 GCF_000332355.1 Baaleninema simplex PCC 7105 | reverse complement strand
AACCACAAACTCCGAAGACCCGTCGAAGCTTACAAAGACTATACGGGAGTTTACCCCTCATCGGTTCACGCCGATCGAATTTATCGAACCCGAGCTAATCGAGCTTGGTGTAAAGAAAGAGGAATTCGTCTCAGCGGACCGCCTTTAGGAAGACCTCCTAAAAACCTCAGCCGAGAAGCCAAAAACAAGCCCAGGAAGATGAGCGCATTCGTAATGCAATCGAGGGGAAATTTGGACAAGCCAAAAGAAGATTCAGCTTAAGTCGTGTTATGGCTAAACTGCCTAATACTTCGGAAACCTCCATCGCTCTGACCTTTTTAGTGATGAACCTGGTGAAGCTGAGCCGGCAGTTTTACTGTCTTTTTTTGTGTCAATTTTTCCCAAACTTCATAATTTTGTCGAGAAATATTATTGTAACTTATAAAGTGGACGAGTTAAGTCAATTCAGATTTATACCTTGAGCAAGACGGCTTCTTGTTCATTTTCCACCCCCAGCTTTTGATAACTTTTTCAGCAAACCCTAGTTGAGTGGGTCAACCAGCAGCCGTTGGCCTCTCCATTAGTGTGCTTGGGCGACGGGCATGACGGGATTTGGAATTTATTTGCCCAACTCGACCCGCAGATACAGCGGCTTGAGATTCTAGACTGGTACCACCTGATAGAGAATCTGGGCAAGGTGGGCGGGTCGCAGCGGCGGCTCGATGCGGTCGAAGCTTGTCTCTGGCAGGGGGATCTCGAGGGTGCCGTCAAGCTGTTCGATGATTGGCCCCATGAGCGGGTCGACCGGTTTATCGCCTATCTGACCAAGCATCGACACCGGATTGTCAACTACAGCTACTACCAAGCTGAGGGTATTTCAATTGGCTCGGGTGAGATTGAGTCAACGGTCAAGCAAATTGGGCGACGGGTTAAGATTTCAGGGGCTCAGTGGCACGAAGACAACGTGCAACAAGTGCTAAAGCACCGATGTGCCTACCTGAACCATCAATTCTCAGACTGAGTCTTGCAAGATTGGGATGCACCCATCGCCAAATCGCAAAACTCATTTTAACCTCACCCGTTTGGTGGTTCAATTGTCTGGAAAAATAATTTCCTCAGCATCGCGACGGACGAACGGATGAGTAAACCGTGACGATAACACTAAAAATAACGCGGCGAGCGTTCCCGCCACGCAAATTTCTCCAGAGCGAATTTTATCAGAAACCTCAGAAATCGGCACTAATACCACTTCGATCTCTTCAGTGCGATCGAGATCTTGCGTTCCCGACAGCTCCACTTCTTCAGCTAAAAACAAATGAATGCGGTTCGTATCTTTAACGGGATTGTCGTAAAGCGTGGCAATTTTATTGAGGCGATCGAGTTGATATCCCGTTTCTTCCTCGAACTCCCGTTTCGCCGCTGCTTCAGCTTCTTCCTCCTCGGGATCGAAAGCTCCGGCGGGTAATTCCAACAACACCTCACCGACTCCGTGGCGGTATTGGCGAACGAACACCACGTTTCCCTCGGGGGTAATCGGTAAAACTAAAGCGATATCGGGACGAACGTTTACGAAAAAATCGTCGATGACTTCGCCGCTGGGTAACTTCACGCGATCGCGACGAACGCGACACCAACGATGGTTGATGACAAACTCAGAGTCGATCAGATTCCACTTGTGCATCGGCATGAAGTTGAAGGCGTCCGAAAGCCTCCCGCGCCGTCTCGAAAACGCTTGTAGAGGCTTTGACTTTCAAAATACCACGCTTTTCTCCCGTCTCAGAGAACGGGCGTCGATCTCAGCGTTGGCGTCGAACCCGTGCGAGGCGAAAAAGTCGCAGTAGCCTCGGTTTCACTGGGACGAGAGGATTGCGGTTCGGGACACACCTGATTTTGCCAGTCGCACTGATATAAATAAGGCGCTTGCCAACTGAGGGGAATTTCAAGTAAATCTCGCGCCCCCGTCATTGCTTGTCCCACAAACAACAACACAGCCAAGGTATTGAGAATTATGTGGGTGACGCGCCATCTTTTATGTTTGTAAATTTCCGGAACGATCGTCAGCGAAACGACCATTAAGATCGAGACGACGATGCCGAAATAGTAATGCGAAACGTACCATTCGTTCGTCCGCCGAAACACGCCCTCTTGAGAGCCGAGAACCACGAGTCCCGTACTGGTGAGGGTGGCAAACACGGCACGCCACAGGGGTTGGTTGGGGCGAGTTCGATACAGCAACACCAACGCGGCGATCGTCAGTACGAACATGGCGATAACGAAGCCGATTTGAAACGGAGGATTCTCGAAAAACGGCGTTTTGATAAAAATTGAATAGGCTAACGCGAGTAAGGTAATTCCCACGACTGCCCCCGTCAGCCAACGGCCGTATTTGAGATGTTCGCGTCCCACGACGGGCGGAATTTTTTTATTTTGACTCGGATGCAACCGACGTTGGCGAGTTTGCCAAGCCATGTTGACGACGATACCCACGAGGGGAAAGACAAAGGCGATCGCGATCGCCGGATGGATTAAACCGAGAAGGTCTTTGGCGTTCATAAGATTGAATCGGTCGAGAGTAAGCTTCGAGGTCAAAAGCGAGCGTAAAAGTTCGGTGCGAAACTTGCGATACGGTTGTCCGTGCCGGTTGGGGAACATGGCGATCGCTGGGTGAGTTCTTTACCCGATCGCTCCGATGTCAGTCGCGACACTGCTCTATTTTGGCTTACGAAATAGCAAGACTATCGGTTTGTTTGAAGACGAATTACTCTCTCGTCTCGGTCGTCTCGGGTGTAGCGAGGGGTTGGCACTCGATCTGTGTCGTCTCCTCGAGGATCTCGAATTCCGCCGCTTTGAGTTGCGACCACTCGATCCAACCGCTGACGAAATCGTCCGGTGACGGATCGCCATCGGCCGAAGAGTCGATGTCGCGACACGATCGCAGTTCCAACCAAGTTTGTGCCGAATTTTGGCGTCTGCTTTGCGTCACTTCCACCACGCGACCCGTTGGGAGGGTTGCAGGCGACGAAGAGATTTCGGAATTCGGCTGCGATCGCAAGACCAAATCGCCGTTGAGACGGACGAGCGTTCCCGCCTCGGGAACCGGCCGTTCGCCCGGTTCGGGAAACAGAGTCGGTTCTGGCGTGAGGTTTAAAATCGGCGAAGGATTCGATTCGTCGCGACCGAATCCCGTGAGATCGAGCTGTCCGACGCGATAGACGATCGAGCTAGCAATCCCTAAAAGTAACGCGATCGCGATCCCCGTCCGCAGGCGATTTCCCCAGGACGAGGACACCAGCGGAGACACGAATTCCGTCGAGGCCGTATCGTCGAATCGCGACAGTTGCATCGTTTCGTCGCTGCTATCGACCTCTTGTGGCAGGTCGTCCAAACAGGCTGAGAGATCGGCAATTTCAAGGGTGGCGTGGGCTTTCGGTCGGACGCGCACTCGCGTCAGTGCCACCGTCACGTTATCGTGGCCGTTCGAGGTATTGGCGATCGCCACCAACCGCTTTACCCCTTGTCGGAGATTACCGTTTTCGATGAGGGGTTGGATCTCCTGCTGCCAAATTTGTTCGATGCGATCGTAATCGCTCAGGCCGTCAGAACACAACAAACAAATACAATCGTCTTCGAGAACGAAGCGCGTAATCGTCGGATGGAGGTCGATCGACGATCCCATTCCCAACGCTTGGACTAGCGAACCGGCCGACGTTTGCTGGAGTGCTTCTCGATAGAAGGCGTACCCGAGGCGCACCTCTCGCGTGGCCACGTCGTCGTCGAGCGTAATGGCATAGCAACCGTAACGAGTGATGAGATAGGCGCGACTGTCGCCGATATGGGTGATAAAGAGGTCGCGATCGCAGGTTACAGACATCACCAGAGTCGTTCCCATTCGTTGCCGTCCCTGACGTTGTTCGAGGTTGTTGCGATCGGCGATCGCACTGTTGGCCTCGAAAATCGCGTGTTCGATGGCAGAAAACAGACCGTTGCGCCAGCGATGGCGTCCCGTTCCGTCTCGGATCGCTCGAGATTGCGCCTTGCCGCTTTCCGGGGTTGGAGGAACGCCCGCCGAGACCTGACTGTTGCGATCGTCACGGGAAGAAGGGCGATGTTTCGGCGTCGCTAGGTGGCGTAAATGTTGTTCGATGGTGTGAACGGCCAGATTGGCGGCGATATCCCCCCCTTCGTGGCCGCCGACGCCGTCGCAAACGATCGCCAACTGGCGCGTCAGAGCCTCCGTTCCCTGGACGCGAGAGGCGGTGGGCATCTGACCGCTGACGGGATAACAAGCATCTTCGTTGCGAACGCGACTCGGACCGCGATCGCTGAGGGTGGCGATTTCGGTATGGTATCTGTAGTTTTGGCTGGTGAGGTCGAGGGCGCGATCGAGGGCAGCCACGAGCTGTTCGGAAGTCGCGATCTCTCGGGTTTCCAACTTTTGACACAGCCGGTCGAGAAATTCCCGATAGGGCGAGGCCGTGCGATCGACCCAGCGTTTCCACAAGCGACCGAGCTGCACGAGAACCGGTTGCGATCGCCCCAAGGCCAAATCCGACAAACGCAGCAACCCTCCTTCGACCCGCAGGCGATCGAGATCGAGCAAACTGGCGGCAACCCCTTCTCGCGAAAAGGGTTCCCACAACTGCGCTAGCTGCCAGAGCCAGTTGATTTGTCGCAGCGGCGACGCGTCGTCCCATGCCTCGTCGAGACTCGGTCGCAGCATCCAAATTTTGCCGTCTGGCTGCCAAATTGGGGCGTTTTCGAGCAACCAGACGTTACGTCCCCTCAGTTGCGACGGCGGCCCCGCTTGTCCGTACACTTGAGGCAGATGCCAGCGATAGGGAAACAGTTTCAAATAGGGTTCGAGGGTTTTGGGAACGCGATCGGGAAGGTCGGGAAAATTCCCCGGATGCGTGTCGAGAACGATGCGATCGCCTTTAACCCAGTAGCGATCGCCCCAGTACTGTCCGAACTGGGAATCCGTCGCGTCTTCGTCTGAGGACACCGTATCTCCTCGAGACGGAGACAGCGCGATCGCCCATAAGTAGCGTTTGGGCAAGGCCGTTCGACAGGTATGGCAAAACGCTTCGCCTTCTGAATTAACAGCCTGACAGGTCGGATTGGGGCAGTGCAGCTTTGCCGATGGTTCGTGCATGGACGTTTGTCAAAAACGCGCGACTGTCAGGGAGTAGTTCGCGCGGGGACAGACAACAACCCGAGTTTCGCTTGAAAAGCGCCCTCGCGAGCGGCTACGATTCGGGATCGCGCCATAGCAGATGCGATCCTGACCTCGAGAGTAAACGCGGACGCTTTGGCAAGACCCAAACCGTCGATCGAGTCTAGAGATTCTTACCCCACTGCGTCGCGATTTCGACGGTCTTTCTCGAGCGAGAAAGTCAGTGGGACGTTCCTGCGTTGTCAGCTCGTACTGAGATGTCCGAGCAGAGTGCCAAACTTCCTCGATCGGAACGGACTTCACAGGTGTTTTGTCGGACGAAGACGATGCGCCCCACCGCCTTCGGGTAACGAGACTTTCAACTTTCCGGCAACACCAACTGACTGGAGTTAGCGATGTTCTTTTACCACGGGTTTTCGGGGGGTTTCCCCGCCTACCCATAGAATTTCAACGGCGCGTTGCCGCTACGATCTCATCGTACCAGATTCGTCCCAGATGGTGAGAGGAAGAGACGCTCGCACGGGGCGATTTCGCATCAGCCAGTTGTCGTCGTTCGCTACGAGTTCCGGTTTCGTTCGGCTAACTGACGACGCAGTTCGAGTTGAGCGTTCGCGTCGAGGGGAAACCGCCACATCACGGCGGCCGACAACAGAACCAACACCATCGGCGAAAACACGAACAGCATTTTCAGCCCTTCCAACGTCGCCGCCGTATTGGTTTGTTCGGGAACGAAGCCGATGCGATCGAGAACGGGATACATAATCCCCACGGCGAGTGCGTATCCGAACTTGTTGGTCATCATCAACAGGGCGTAATACAGCCCCGTCCGTTGAGTCCCCGATTTGAGGGTGTCGAAATCCGTCACGTCGGCTAAAATCGATCGCAGTAAAAACGGACTCGCTCCCCCTGCCAAACCGTACAGAGCGTTCACGATGACGTTTGCCGTCAGATTTCCCGGCTCGACCCACAGCAACAACGGCAACATCAAAGCCATCCAAACCATAGCGGCGATGAAGGTTTGATGTTTTCCCAAGCGACAACTGAGCCAAATCCACAGGGGAACCCCGACTAAACTGGCGACGAAGAACAGTAACAAAATCAGACTCGACCACTCCGACAGTGCCATCACGTGGCTGATGAAAAAAATGTAAATCGAGCCAGTTATCCCCGGTGCCAGTCCCATCAAGAAGTCTGCCAGCAGAACCCGTTGCAACAGTCGGTTTTTGGCGACGATGGCGATCGAGCGACGCCATCCGATGGAAACCGACGGCGGCAGGGGACGTTCTCCCACGGTGCTGACGGACAAGCCGACGGCCACCGGTAAGACGAGGATGACGAACCACCCCATCGACGCGACTTTTAAAGTGTCGTTGGCATCGTGAGTTTGTTGGACGACGGCGGGAATCGCCAACACGGCTAACGTTCCAAAGGTCAGGGCGAATTCGCGCCAGCCTTGAATTTTCGAGCGATCGTGGTAGTCGTCGGACAGTTCGGCCCCCCAGGACATATGGGAAATGCTCAGCATGGTATATCCGACGTACAACACCACCATCCAGACCAGCAGGTAACTCGGGCTGACGGGGGCTTTTGGTAAAAAGAGGGCGTACGCACTGGCGACTAAAATGGGAACCGAAAAGATAATCCAGAACCGGCGTCGCCCGAAGGGACTGGATATTTTATCGCTGACGACTCCCAACACTGGGTCGGTAAAGATATCCCAAACACGGGCGATCGCGAAAATCGTTCCGACGACAGACAAGCCCAACCCCATTTCTCCACCGTAAAAGGGAGGGAGATACACCACTAACGGCAGTCCTAACGCGGATATGGGAATGGCGGGGAGAGTAAAGGCGACGATCGTGCGAGCGTTGAGTTTCGACACAGTCATCTTAAAAACGTCAAAATGTTAGCAAATCGGTGGAGAATGCGAACGGAGGAGCGGGTCGGAGGTGAGTTCACAGCGGATAGATGGGATCGCGGGCTGACTTGCTTTCGTAGCGTAGCAGGTATTTGAGTTTCGGGCTGAATCTCTCGAAGCGATCGCCCCTCGTCTCCATCTAAAATGCGGGAAGGGGACTCCCGCTAATCCTGTCGGATATAACGGGAGTCCCCTTCCCGCCAACAAACGAACTGCCCGACAGGGCATCCTTATTTCGAGAATCTGTATTCATAGCCGTCTGATTTCTGAACAGTCGTCAGATATTTCGGATGAACGTCGAAAGGTTTAACCCCAGCGTTCAGTCGAAAGGAAGGGCGAAACCGAATAGCAATCCGCCCCGTGTAATTTCCGGCGAATTTTCCTTGAGGAATTGTCGCCTTGACTATATCGCCGGTTTGGAAACCTTGAAAAGATTTGGCTTTCGGGGCGTGAGTTCTCGGAAAACCGTATTTATCGGAACGACATCGTTGCCGAACTCCGTGACCTTTGGCTGCAACGAGCAAAGGTTTCTCGATCGCGACATCTAATCGATCGGGAGTCGATTTCCCGACGCAAGCAGCATCGAGCCAGTGAGTTTTCGGCCAACCCAATCGAGTCCGATTAAACTTAGTCTGTCCGCCCGTTCCCACTTCAACGGGCAATCCAGTTTCTTTCAACTGTTGGTACAGCTTCCAGCGAGTTGCGTTGACTGCTGCCGCATCTTTTAACGGCGCTTTTGCCTGTTTCAAAATACGGTTGAGAACGGTCGGTTTGCCCGATAGAAACTCGCGAATATCTCGGTTTCCCTTAGCTTGGTTGCAAGTATGACAAGCCAGCGTTAGGTTAGAAACTCGGTCGCTCCCTCCCTGGGATTTGGGATGAATATGTTCGACCTCTAATGGTAGGTTCTCAGCACCGCAGTAGCGGTGCGACCCCGCGCCGTCGCACGGCGCTAGGGAACGCGCACCAAGAGAGGCGCACTTTCGATCCCACTTTTCTAACAAGAACTCGCGCACTTCATAGCCCAACAATTCGCCCTGCTGGTACTCAATACCACTCACTTCGGGGTTTTGGAGTTTTTGGGTGTCGAACCGCACGAGTTCTTGAGCAATCGAGACGATCGGACAAAGTTTTCGCAAACGGTTCACCCAGGTCATCGTAGTTTCGACCCGATGGTTGAGAGACGGTGGAAGCCAACCCTTCGGACGAGTACGGTTAAGAAAGCGAGGCTTTCGGTAACGAGTTTTTCGATGGCGTCGGGAGCGTCGTAAAGCGCGACGTTTCTCTAAGTCGTTCTTAATTTGCTGTCCGCGATGGCTGAGTTCGGACGCCCAAATGACTCGGTTTTCGGACAGGATAGCCAACCCAGTTGTTTGCGAGCCGGGATCGATTTTGAGTTGAGTTTCCGGAACGACACAATCTTTGGCTTCAATCTCGTGCAAGATAAGGGTAAATGGATAGGGACGAAACACCGAAGCACGACCGGATTTCAGGAGCCGCCGCGCCTTGGCTGGATGGCATGGTGCTAGGGGTTTTTTGTCTTTGTCTAGAACGAAAATGTGCATAATACACAACTCCCAAAAGGGGTAACGTTTGCCTCGCCAAGGTTACGTCTCGGTACTCTCTGAAAAGCACTGCCTTAACCCGTTTAAAGCTGTTTAACTTTTCAGTTCTAGAGCGACAAGCTGGCAACGTACTCGTCGGTAGGAACTTAAACTCTCGGACGTAACGTAGTCTTCGGAAGACTTAGGCTGGTCAACTTGTGGGCTTTTTCAAGCCCCCGTCATAGCCAACAGGCTTGACGGCGGGTTGTTGACAGCGTAGGTTTTCGAGAGGTTGCACGAATCTCGGGGTGTAGTTGCCCAAAACCGACACGCGAGGGCGATCGCTGAGGACGCCCGGAAAAACCACATATCCCCGTCCGTTCAGGATTTCGTGAACGGCGTTCGAGAGTTCGATTGTGGGACGCTTCGGCACGGTTCTCTCCGACGGCTGCCTTTCGATTGTGACACGATCGCAAAAACCCCGGCTGCCAAGAACCAGGGTTTTTAACACAAGACTGTTTTTTTGTCAAGTCTAGCGATCGAGACTCGGGGCTTTCTTCAGCGAGAACGGCAACGCTTGCGCGACCTTACTGTTCTGCGCTAACGTCGGCACCGCATCCCGCAGTTTCGCCGTCAACTCCACCGTCGTCGCGTCGTACATCTGCGTCAAAATCTTCGGATACAGCCCGATTCCGATAATCGGCACCAGCAGCGAACCGATGACGAATACTTCGCGGGGTTCGGCATCCACGAGAACCTCGTGTTCGACGAGTTCCTTGTTTTCCGGTCCGTAAAGAATTTCTCGCAGCATCGACAGCAAATAAATCGGTGTCAGGATCACCCCAACCGCCGCCAAGAAGACGACGACGATGCGGAAGGTCAAGCTATACGCATCGCTGGTTGCGAAGCCGACGAACACCATCAACTCAGCGATAAAGCCGCTCATACCGGGCAACGCCAACGACGCCAGAGAGCAAGCCGTCCACATGGCGAAGACTTTCTTCATCTTCTGTCCCACACCGCCCATTTCGTCGAGCATCAGCGTGTGGGTGCGATCGTAAGTACAACCGACTAAGAAGAACAAACTCGCCCCAATCAAGCCGTGGGACACCATCTGCAACACCGCCCCGCTCATGCCGAGATCCGTATACGAAGCGATCCCGATCAAGACGAAGCCCATGTGTGAAATCGACGAATAGGCAATTTTCCGCTTCAGGTTGCGTTGAGCGAACGACGTCAGTGCTGCATAAATAATGTTCACCACGCCCAAAATCACCAACGCTGGCGCAAACACCGCGTGGGCGTCCGGCAACATTCCGGCGTTCATCCGAATTAGGGCGTATCCCCCCATCTTCAGCAGAATTCCCGCCAGCAACATGTGCGCGGGAGCAGTCGCTTCACCGTGGGCGTCGGGCAACCAAGTATGAAGGGGGAAAATCGGCAGCTTCACCCCGTAGGCAATGAGGAACGCCGCATACAGCCACAGTTGCAAGGTCATCCCATAATCTTTCAGGGCGATCTCTTGCATATCGAACGTGACGGTATCGCCGTAAAAGGCCATCGTCAGAGCCGCCACCAAAATAAACAGCGACCCCCCTGCGGTGTAGAGAATGAACTTCGTCGCGGCGTACTGGCGTTTTTTACCGCCCCAAATCGCCAAAATCAGATAAACCGGAATCAGTTCCAGTTCCCACGCCAGGAAGAACAGCAAAATGTCCTGAACGGCGAAGACCGCAATCTGTCCGCCGTACATGGCCAGCATGAGGAAAAAGAATAATTTCGGCTTGAACGACACCGGCCAGGCAGCCAAAATCGCCAGGGTGGTGATGAATCCCGTCAAAATAATCAAGGGCATCGCCAACCCATCGGCACCGACCGACCAGTTCAGGTTCAGTTGGGGAATCCAAGAATACCGTTCGACGAGTTGCAAGCCGGGAGTGTCGAGATCGTATTGCGTGTAAAACGCATAGACGATCGCGCAAAAGTCGATCAGCCCTACCACGAGGGCGTACCAACGCACCGTCTTTCCGTCTTTATCCGGCACGAACGGCACGAACAAAGCGGCGACGATGGGAAACAAAATAATTGTTGTCAGCCAAGGAAAATCCATACGTTATCTACGCTCGGCAAGTCATTGTTGGGTAATGGGTCAAAGGTAATGGGTAAGCGGTGGTGTGAAGGTTGCCATCGTATCCGTTATCCCGTACCCGTTCCGAGTGACTGGAACGGAATTCTTGCAAACCGATTACCCGTTACCGATTAAGTCACGCCGAAAAAGACGACGATGCCCAAGACGGCTCCGAAGATCGTCAGGGCGTAGAACTGAGCGCGACCGGTCTCGAAGTACTTCAGCCCTTCGCCGCTCAGCAGCGTAACCAACCCCGTTAGGTTAACAGCACCGTCGACGATGCGGTAGTCCACTTCCATAACTTGCCGCGCCAAACGACGGCTTCCTCGGACGAAAACCTTGTCGTACAGTTCGTCGAAGTACCATTTCTTCAAAGAGAACAGGTACAGGGGTTTAATTTTTTCGGCGATCGACGCCGGGTCGATTTTACCCCGTAGGTACATCAGCGACGCCAGAGTAATGCCGATTAACGCAATGCCGACGGAGTTACCCGCCATAATCGCAAATTCGCCCAACTCGAATTCTTCGGCCATTTCCGCCAGGGTGGGAACGGCTTCGCCCGGAGCGTGGACGAACGCCTCGAAGTAGTTGGCAAAGGGCATCCCCAACAATCCGATGAGGGCAGAGGGAACCGCTAAAACTGCCAAGGGAAGCGTCATCGTCCACGGCGATTCGTGGGGACTGTCGCTGTGACCGTGACCGTGGCTGTCGTGGGGTTCGGCTTCGGCGTCGAGTTCGCGCACGTCCATCGCACCCGGACCGAACGCGGCAGCCCCCGAGAGTTGTTTGCGAATTTCCATGTCGTTGCCCCGGAAGTCCCCTTCAAAGGTGGAGAAGTACATCCGAAACATATAGAAGGCGGTGATACCGGCCGTCAGCCAGCCTACGGCCCACAGTGCGGGGTTGGCCGCAAAGGCAGAGCTGAGAATTTCGTCTTTCGACCAGAATCCGGCAAAGGGAGGAATCCCACAAATGGCCAGGGTTCCGATTAGGAAGGTGATCGCGGTTACGGGCATATATTTCCGCAGTCCGCCCATGAGTCTCATGTCTTGGGCGAGGTCGGGATCGTGACCGACAACACCTTCCATGCCGTGAATGACTGACCCCGAGCAAAGGAAGAGCATCGCTTTGAAGTAAGCGTGGGTCATCAGGTGGAATAGTCCGGCACTGTACGCGCCGACCCCCATGGCCATGACCATATATCCCAGTTGGGAAATCGTGGAATAGGCGAGACCTTTTTTGATGTCGTTTTGGGTGATGGCGATGCTGGCACCGAGGAAGGCAGTAAAAGCGCCAGTCCAGGCGATGACGTCGAGAACGGCGGGGATTTCCTCGAAGACGGGGAACATCCGTGCGATCAGGAATACGCCGGCCGCCACCATTGTCGCAGCGTGGATAAGGGCAGAAATGGGCGTCGGACCTTCCATCGCGTCGGGCAGCCAGACGTGCAGCGGGAACTGGGCGGATTTGGCTACGGGACCGAGGAAGACGAGGATGCCGAAGAGGACGGCCAGGGTGCTGCTGATGGCGCCGCTGGCGATGAGGTCTTGCAGGCGTTCGCCGATGGTGATGAAGTCGAAGCTTCCGGTCGCCCAGTACAAGCCCAAGATGCCCAGGAGTAAGCCGAAGTCTCCAACGCGGTTGGTGATGAAGGCTTTTTGGCAGGCGTCGGCGGCCGAGGGGCGATCGTACCAGAAGCCGATGAGCAGGTAGGAACACATCCCCACCAGTTCCCAGAAGATGTAAATCTGGACGAGGTTGGGGCTGATGACCAAACCTAGCATGGAGGAGCTAAACAGGCTCAGGTAGGCGTAGAACCTCACGTAACCGGGATCGTGCGCCATGTAACCGTCGGTGTAGAGCATCACCAGGAAGGCAACGGTGGTCACGATCGCCAACATGACGGAGGTGAGGGGATCGATGATATATCCCATGCTGAGGTGGAAGTCTCCGGCCGCCGCCCAGTCGATGGTTTGGGTGACGGGGGCGTGACCTTGAATTTGACTCCACAGCAAGGCAAACGACAGGGTCGTCGCCGCTCCTAACAAGGTCAAGACGAGAACTGCGTTCGCTTGTCGCAGGCGGTTCGTCACCTGGTTATAGGAAATTAGCCCCAAGCCAACGAGGGTCGCGCCGACGAGAGGTAGCACTGGTATTACCCAGGCGTATTGGTATATTGGTTCCATACGTGAATGCCTACTTTAGTTTATATTTCTTCACAATTAATAGGAAAGGACGTTTTTATTGTTACATATACCTACGCTTAAAATTTATCGATCGCATGGGTTACAATTTTGTTTTCGTATTTGAGGGAGGTCAAACGCGACGCCGATCTCGGACTGACGAAGCGACGGTGGCGATCGCCCCAACGAAAAAAAACCTCTCGGGGAAACTTCTCCGAGAGCGAAGACGATCGAGGGCGAGTGGGTGGGATCGCAGTTAGGGAACGGCGATCGGGCAGTCCCGACGGTAGCGGTGAGCGATATCGGATAGGGTATTCCGTAAGGTATCGCGTCCGTGGAAGCCTTCGATGCGTTGCACGACCTGATGTCCGTCAAATAACAGTAATGTCGGTAGCGTCGTCAGTCGATAGGTGCTGGCGAGTTTTAAACTCTCGTCTGCGTTAATATCGACCAATTTGACGCGATCGCCGAATTCTGCGTGAAACTGAACCAACATCGGATGGATTAGGTGGCATACCCCGCACCAAGGCGCCCAAAAGTTGACCAGAACGGGAACGTTGGACTCTAAAACCTCTTTCTTGAAACGCTGCTCGCTAATGGACAACGACATGATGGGCATCTATTAACTTCTTTTATCGTTATGGGATCATGCTACCAGGGTATGTTACCCGTGACACGAAGTAACCACGGATGCGCCCACCAAAATCCCAGGACGAAAATCGTCACGCCTAGGTAGGCCGGACGCAAAAATTCGCCCGCATTCAAGCTCTGTCGTCCCTGAACGATGGCGAGAAACGGCACGATCGACGTCCGAGATTTTACGGATTCAAAGGCATCGCCGAAGCGGTTAGCTAAGCGGCGATCGCCGTGCCAAACGGCGAAGAGGTGATGGGCGATCAACCCTAAAGACGTCACGAGGGTAAAACTGGTACCGATCCAAAGGGTGTGGGCGATACACCAAATGACTTGACCCACCATTTGAGGGTGGCGACAGATGCGGATAATCCCGGTTTCGTACAAGTGAACTTGAGGTTTGGCGATCGCCGCAATTTCACTGAGATTAAACGTGGCTGGATACAGAAAAATAAAGGAGATGAAAGACAACCCCCAGACGAGAGGTTTGACGAGAGGAACCCCCTGCATCATCCACAATTGCGCTCCGTCGTAGCGGTGAGCGATAAAGTAAGCGATAAGAGCCACCGCTAAAGGAAGGCTCACGAGGGCAAAGAGGACGCGATAGGGACGAGCGCCGATTTTCGTTTCGCCCCAGGGTCGCAAGGCCGCCAGTCCGCTATGGGCGACAGCGAAGCCGAGAAGCATTCCCAAAATAATGAAGTGACTCGGTGTCAGCCAGGTTTCTTCCACGGGCGATCGCCTGAATTCGTCTGGGTTTCAGTAGCCGCCGATACCTCGGGCGTCCACCTGACCTTAATTCTATCTTAAAAATATTTTAAAAAAACTTAAAATCCCTTCAAAATGATATCTGCGCGACAGTTGCCGATCGACCGGTTCGTTATGGTATTCGCGGAGGACGGTTTGGTTATTCCATCGAACCCCTTTAGAATAGAGGATTGTAGCTGCGATCGCACGATCGTCTCCCATCGAAGCAGTTTGGAGACTTCCTTCAAACTGACCGTTCGACCTGGGTAGGCAGCAGCCAACGTTAACTAGGGTTCTGATAACAAGATTCACTCATGTACAATCCAAACGCCTCTGGTGCCAACAGCACCGTTGCTGGAAATCGCCTCTTCGTTTACGAAGTCGAAGGCTTAGGTCAAAGCACAGATGCTGGAAACTCTCCGATTCGTCGGAGCGGTCTCATGACAATGACCGTTCCTTACAATCGGATGAACGAAGAAATGAAGCGCATTACGCGCCTCGGCGGAAAAATCGTCAGCATCCGACCGCTCACGGGGGAAGACTGGAATAACCAAGCCGCCTCTGCTAACGGACAGCAGCAAGCAGAAGCGAGCAAACCCATGACTCAAGCCAAACCGGAAGCGACCAAAGCCCAGTCTGCCAAACCCGCGAAGTCTGCCAAATCTAAGAAAAAAGACGTTCCTGTTAATATCTACCGTCCGAAAAAGCCCTTTATCGGCAAGTGCGTCAGTAACGACGAACTGGTGCGGGAAGGAGGTTCGGGTCGCGTGCGTCACCTGAAATTCGATATTTCGGAAGGGAACTTGCGCTATCTCGAAGGACAGAGTATCGGCATCGTTCCCCCTGGAGAAGACGAGAAAGGCAAACCTCACAAGTTGCGCCTGTATTCCATCGCCTCGACTCGTCACGGCGACGACGGCGACGACAAAACGGTGTCTCTGTGCGTGCGCGAACTGGAGTACAAACACCCCGAAACCGGCGAAACGGTTTACGGCGTCTGCTCTCGCCATCTCTGCGAACTCAACCCCGGCGATGACGTAGCCATCACCGGCCCGGTGGGGAAAGAGATGTTACTTCCCGACGACGAACACGCCAACGTCATCATGATGGCGACGGGAACCGGAATTGCCCCCTTCCGCGCCTTCCTGTGGCGGATGTTCAAAGAACAACACGAAGACTACAAGTTCAAAGGCTTTGCGTGGCTGTTCTTCGGCATTCCTTACACGGCGAACATTCTCTACAAAGAAGAACTCGAAGCGCTGCAAGCTGAGTTCCCCGAACAGTTGCGGATTACCTACGCCATCAGTCGCGAACAGAAAAACGCTGAAGGTGGCAAGATGTACTTGCAACACCGCATTCAAGAAAATGCTGACGAAGTGTGGCAGTACGTGCAACAGCCGAACACCCACACTTACATTTGTGGTTTGAAAGGAATGGAAGGCGGTATCGACGAGGGAATGTCCGCCGCTGCCTCGAAACAAGATGTCGATTGGGCGGATTATCAGAAGCAGTTGAAAAAAGCCCATCGTTGGCACGTGGAAACTTATTAAGCCAACCTTCTCGGTTGCGAGAATTACCACGTTTGCAGGCGTTCAATGTTGTGTGATTCTCGAACAATGTGAGTTGAGTCGGGGTGGAGAGGTCTCCACCCTCGATTTCTTTTTGATAGTCGATCGTTAGGGTTGGCTGAAAAAGTAAGGAGAGGGAACGGGGAACAGAGGATCGGAGGGTGATACGGAATCCGAATTTCAACGCTGAGCGGAGTCGAAGCGAGCGGAGTCGAAGCGTTGAGTCCGAGCGGAGTCGAGGACTCAAATACTGGTTTTGCCCAACCCGACAATTCCACCTCTGTGTTCTCTGTGTCTCTGTGGTGAAGACTTCTTAAAACCGAGCTTATCGGAAACGGATGGAGTATGAGCTGTTGTTGGGTTTCGCTACCGCTCTATCCAGATTCTTCGCAGTACACCATCCATAGCTGAAAGCTTGGCTGGTGGTGTAGCGAAGCGCGACCGAGGGGAGTAACCTACAAAAGATTTGCTACAGTTTAG
>NZ_KB235958.1:2992238-3039149 GCF_000332355.1 Baaleninema simplex PCC 7105 | reverse complement strand
GCCGATGCATTTGCAGTATCCAGACCAGCCACTTTAAGATCCCAATTTGCTTCTCATTGAGATGGATGCGCAGAAAATCTTGGTAGAATGTCGGTAGCATTTTTTGTTGGGTGGCCGCAAACGCCACCCTCTTTTTTGGGACTCCTCTATTCTCTCAAACAATTGTCCCGTCTGGCTTCCGTCTACCTTGTCACCCTCTCAGGCTTGGCTGGTGGTGTAGCGAAGCGCGACCGAGGGGAGTAACCTACAAAAGATTTGCTACAGTTTAGATATGCTAAACATGACGTGGGAATTTAAGCTAGAGCCAACGGCGGAGCAGGTTTCAGAGATCGAACACATTCTTGATGTGTGCCGCCATGTCTGGAATTTTGCTCTGCGGGAACGTAAAGACTGGCTAAATTCCCGCAAGTCACCCGTGAATGCGTGCTCGATGCGGCAGGAATTTATCTTGCCAGCAGATGCACCCTTCCCGAACTACCACGTTCAGGCTAAGCGTTTGACCGCTGCCAAGACTGAATACCCCCGATTAAAGACTGTCAACGCTCAGGTTCTTCAGCAAGTCCTTAGAAAACTTGAGGCTTCTTGGGAGTCGTGGCGGTTAAAACGTTCGGGTCTTCCACGATTCAAAAAACCCTACCGGATGCGAAGCTTTGTCTTCCCCCAGATGCTCAAAAACTGCATCCCCCCTTCGCCCCCCGAAGTTCGGGGGGTTGGGGGGATAAAGCTGCCGCAACTGGGCTGGGTTCGGGTTCGGTGGTCGCGGAAAATTCCTGATTTATTCCAGGTTAAGCAAGCCCAGATTGTCCGCAAGGCATCCGGGTACTTTGTTATGCTGAGCCTTCAGGCTGACATCGATATCCCTGACACGATACCTCACGGACATCCGGTAGGGATTGACGTTGGACTGGAGTACTTTCTTTCAACGTCTGATGGAGAACAGGTCAAGCGACCTCGCTTTTTCAACAATCTGCACCGCAAGCTGAAATTGCTGCAACGCCGATTGAAGAAAAAGCAGAAGGGGTCAGCTAACTGGCTGAAACTCCAGAAGAAAATTGCCAGAGTCCATCAACGGATTGCCGATACGAGAAAAGACTGGCATTTCAAGCTGGCTCATCACCTCTGCGACGGCGCAGGGATGATTTTTGTCGAAGATCTCGACTTCCGCATTATGGCCAAGGGAATGTTGGGCAAACACACTCTAGATGCTGGATTGGGTCAATTTGTGAATCAGATCCTTCCCTGGGTGTGCTGGAAGCGTGATGTCTTTTACGGCAAGGTGGATGCTCGTGGCACTTCTCAGGAATGCCCAGATTGTGGAGTGGAGGTTCGCAAAGATCTCTCAACTAGGATTCATCACTGTCACAACTGCGGGTCAATTAAACCCCGTGATGTGGCGAGCGGACAAGTTATCTGTACCCGTGGGCAACGGGGAATCGAAACTGCCTGTGGAGGGGATGCGGCGGGGGCTGAGTTGGCTCAGTCTAGCTGGCACCTGTTGAAGCAGGAAATCTTTGGGGCGACCCAAGGAATCTCCCTGCATACCCGGAACGGGTTGCTGGGAGAGGATGTCAAATCAACCTACATTAGAGTTGCAGGTTAATAAAACAAAACGAACTTATTTAAACTGAAATATCCAATTACGATCTTGAATTCGTAAGCCAAACTAATTGTTGAAAAAATTATCGAGGGATTCAGAAAGGCTTTCGAAAATAGAGCGATCGCCGCTGTGTTCTCGCTCGACAGTGGCTTCGATCTCTTTGACGACGGTTTCCGGTAAATCGAGCAGTTCGACGAGTTTTTGATACGCCGTCGCTTCTTCTTCATTGATCTTAGGTTCGTCAGGGGTACGAGAACTCGAGGCAATGGTTTCGTAACCAAGTTTCAAAACGAGTTCTCGCTCTTCTTGGCTTTGGAGTTTGGGAACCAAATCTTCGAGAGGAATATTTTGAACCAAATACTCCCGCAGCTCTTGCTGAAGCTTTTGTTGTTGTTCGGCGTTTTTGGCGAAAATCAGGCTGAAGCGATCGAGCATTAAATCGACTTCTTCTTTCGCCAGTTGTCCGTCAGCCCAAGCCATAGACGCGACGACTCGCAACAGGTTCATCTGACGGGGAGAAATGGGAGGAGGAGACGGAGGAGTCATAACCGTGAACAGTCAACAGTGAACAGTGAGTAGCGTGACTTAAAGAACGGGGTGTCGAACGTGAGACCGATCGCTCGCCACGCACCGCCAACATATTGGTTCCCACGAAGTTAACACGCGATCGCACGTCGGCTTTTGGGCTGTAAGGTTTTTTGAAGAATCGTTGACGTTCTGTGCCGCTCTGGTCTGGGTTTGCAACTCCCTCCTTGTCCGATAGTTGGGCTTCAAGAAGTCTTCACCACATCCCCCCAACCCCCCTTTGTACGGGGGCTAAGGGGGGTTGGAGGGTCTTACCGGCTTCGGAGAAACTGCTGTTTGAGTCCTCGACTCCACTCGGAATCAACGCTGAGCGAAGTCGAAGCGAGCGAAGTCGAAGCGTTGAGATTCGGATTTCGTAGGAAGCGTTAGACGGACAGAAAATCCGTCTCGTCGAGTTGGAGACGATCGCAGTTTTGCAAGGTCAAACTGAGATGTCCCGCCACCAGTTGCAGGTCGTTTCCCACCTCGAACACCGTAAAGTCCTGGTACTCCAACCCGTCCGAGACGACAATGCGATCGACGTCGTCGGAGAAGTCAACAATCGTGAGGGTTTCGGTCTCGGGTTTCACCCAGAAGCGATCGCGTCCCTCACCGCCGACGAGCAGGTCGTTTCCACGATCGCCGACGAGGTCGTCGTCCCCCGGCCCGCCAAACAGCGTATCGTCGCCGAGACCGCCGAACAGCGTATCGTTGTCGAAACCGCCATCGATGAGGTCGTCGCCAGCATTTCCGTAGAGGAGGTCGTGTCCCGAATCTCCCGTTACCGTATCCTCTCCGAAATCGCCCATCACTGCATCGTTTCCGCCGCCGCTGACGATGAGGTCGTCCTCGCGACCGCCATAGAGATCGTCGTTGTCGAGGCCGCCATCGAGGGTGTCGCGGCCGGTGTTTCCGAAGATCGAGTCGTCACCCTCGTTTCCATCGAGACGATCGCGATCGCCGCGTCCGACGAGAACGTCGTTTCCAGCGTTTCCTTCTAACGCGTCGTCGATGTCGCTTCCCAGAAGAGTGTCTGACCCGCTGTGTCCTTCGAGCCAATCCCCGGACACGCTGCGACCGGAAAACGGCGTGAGGGAGAGGGTCAGTTCGCGGTCAAAGGCGATTTCACCGTGGGAGTTTGCGGTTTGCGTGTTGCTATTGCTGGGTTCGCCGTCGTCGATGCTATTGTCAACGCTCTCGAGAGTCGCCGTCACAGAGGTGGACAGGTCGAGGCTGTCTGTTATCAGGTCGAGTTTGATGTTTTCGTCTCGTACCGCGATCCGTTGAGACACAGTATCGTTGCGTCCGTCGCGATCGAAGTCTCCTTTAAAGGTAGCGGTGTACGTTCCAGCGGGAAGTTGCAACTGGTAGCCCCCAGAACGCCAGCTTTGGGTCTGGTAGGTTTCTCCCGTTTCGCGGTTTTTGACCTCTACGGTGACGGCTTCGAGACCTTCGCCAGGTGTATAAAAGTTATCGTTGCGACGGCTATCGTCGTAGACGACTCCCAACAACCAAGGATCGGCGTTCGACCGAGCTGCTTGGCGATCGAGTCCGAAATGTTGGGTAATCAGTAACGAGCCGACCGTGGTGTTGGGATCGTTTTCTTCGATGATGGAAATTCCCAGTTCCCGATAGTCTTCGTTTAGCAGGGTAATACGATGTCCCGGTGGATTTTGGATTCCCGTTTCGGTATTACCCCAGTCTATGGCGAATCCAGCGTGTCCGGCAAAAACGGATTCGGGATAGGCGAAAATATTTTCAGCAACTTTTGCTGCTTCGTATCCAGTCTTTTCGATGCGATCGAGCAAACGCGGTTCGTTCGGAAGATTGTGCGATTGGCGATCGTAATACACCATCAATTCGTTATGGGTTCGGGCTGAATCTTGGAGTTTTTCCGACCAAGCTACGGGCGCGACTGCTTTTAAGTCACGCCATTGTTCTTCTAATATTTTTCGATCGACATCAAAATAACTTAAGGCTTCTCGGACTTCCGAACTTGGACTATTGAGGAGTAAATTGAGTTCTGACGCTGGATCTTGTCGCATCCGATTGACGAGTTCCAACATATATTGTTCGTCAGCACTGGGCTTAGACATTATTTTGCTCCGCCTAAAAAAAACTTAAGATCGATATTTTTTTTGGCAGGAACACCCATTATTTTAAGGCTCGAAAAGTATTCTCGTTGTGTTTGAGTCTGGGTTTTCATATTGTCAAGCTGGACGAAGATTTTCAATTTTAAGCCTTTCGATGAAAACCAGAAATTGAAAATCGTAATTTTATCGAACAACGTAGCTTCAAAAAAGCCTGGGTGTGTTTTTTTGAAGTCGAACTCATTTCTTCGCCTTTCCAGTTTTAATATAGTGAAGTTCTTGTGAATCTGTCTTGAGTTAAAACACTGAACTTTACAAAAACTTTAACGAGTGTTTTTTAAACAGACTTCGGAAATTGCTTAAGCAATTTGAGTGCATCGCAATGTTATTTTTAAAATTTCGGTAAAATCACAGATTTTTCGGCGATCGCCTTTGACAAACTGTATTTGAGTAGAGGGTTTCACCCCTCACCCATCAGTCGTTCTGGCGATCGCGCCCCTATTGTGAAGCCACAGTTCATAATTCAGTTACAAGAGGGTTTTGGGCAGAGCTAGCGTCACAGAAACGGCAATTTTACAACTTTTGTACAGATCGTGAAGACTTCCTTCACAATTCAAGCCTCGGAATTGCCAGAATCCCTCCACCTCCCTAGTCAAGACCCGCATTCTATGTTATTTAAATGATTATCGTTATCAAAACTGACGATCGCGTCGGTCGCGATCGCCAGGCCACAGGAGAAAAGCTTAGATGAGGGTATCTCTTCCCACAGCCGTTGTATCCCTAGGACTCAGTGCGATCGTCGGGTGCAGCAACGTCCCGACGTCCAACGACACGACCCCCGAGAACTCCCCCGAGAACTCCCCCGACACCACCCTCGACATCACCGTCAGCATCGTTCCGCAGGAGTACTTCGTCGAAAAAATTGGTGGGGACAATGTTAACGTAAACGTGATGGTGCAACCCGGCGCATCTCCGGCTACCTACGAGCCACGCCCCGAACAACTCCGCGCCCTCAACGAAGCCGAAGCCTACATTAGTATTGGTGTCCCTTACGAACGAGCCTGGATGGAACGCATCCGAAGTGCTAATTCCGAAATGCTCGTCGTCGATTCCACCCAAGGCATCGACAAAATGGAAATGGCAGCTCATCACCACCACGAGGACGAACACCAACACCAACACCAACACGAAGACGCAGACGAACACCAACACCAACACGAAGACGCACAGGACGGCGAAACCTTAGATCCTCACGTTTGGCTGTCTCCCACTCTCGTTAAAATCCAAGCCCGAAATATCCACGACGCCCTCACACAACTCGATCCCGAAAACCGAGCCGAATACGACACCAACTTCGCTAACTTTCTCGAAGAACTCGACAAACTCGACACGCAAATTCGCGACAATCTAGCCGGACTCGAAAATCGAAAATTCATCGTATTTCATCCGTCCTGGGGCTACTTTGCCCGAGACTACGATCTCGAACAAGTTCCCATCGAAGTTGGAGGACAAGAACCGAGTGCGGCCGAACTGGCCGAACTCGTCAGCGAAGCCCAAGCTGAAAATATTAAAATTGTCTTCACCCAACCCGAATTCAATACCCAGTCAGCCGAACTCATCGCTCGCGAAATCGACGGAGAAGTAATACCAATTACTCCCCTCGCCCGCGATTGGTCTGATAACCTACTCGAAGTGTCTCAAATCTTCTCGGAAGTCTTGGGAACTGATTAGAGGAAGATCGAGGGAGTGGGGGAGCGTCTTTCAGTGTAGAGGTAAGAGTGAAGAGTCAAGAGTGAAGATATTCGGTTTTAAAATTCAGGTAGCAATGAGGAGTAATGCTACTTTGGCTTTCAAATCCTGGCCACAGAAGGATCGTGTCCGACCAGCATTATTAGAGTGCAGCACTACCCCCCGTTCCCCGTTCCCTGTTCCCCGTTCCCTATCAAACTATCAATTATCAACTCAAAAATGTCTGAGTCTTCCCCTGCCATCTTAGTACGTCATCTTTGGGCTGGATACGATCGCGATCCCGTTCTCGAAGACATTAACTTAAGTGTTGAAGCAGGAGATTTTATCGGCATTATCGGCCCCAACGGCGGCGGCAAAACGACGTTTTTAAAAGTATTGTTAGGATCGATCGCACCGATGCGCGGTCGTGTCGAGATCTTCGGCCGTCCCGTCAAACAGGGGCGTCGATTTATCGGCTACGTCCCGCAAGGTATCGATTTCGATCGCGAGTTTCCCGTACGCGTGCGAGATGTCGTACGAATGGGTCGTCTCGGAAAGCGGCGACTGCTCAAACGCTATAACGCCAAGGACGATGACATCGTCGATCACGCCTTAGAACAATTAGAAATGTTAGACTTTGTCCGCACCCCCATCGGGGAACTGTCCGGCGGACAACGACAGCGGGTTTACATCGCTCGTGCCTTAGCCAGCGAGCCACGGGTGTTGCTCCTCGACGAACCCACTGCCAGCATCGATCCGAAAATGCAAACGAACGTTTACGAACTGCTGCGCCAGCTCAACGAAACAATTCCCATCGTGTTGGTCTCCCACGATCTCGGTGCAGTTTCAACTTACGTGAAAACGATCGGCTGTCTCAACCGTCGCTTGTTTTACCACGGAGAAAAGCAGATTTCGGCAGAAATGCTCGAAAAAACCTACCAATGTCCCGTCGATCTGATCGCGCACGGCGTTCCCCATCGCGTCTTCCCCGAACATCACGATCGTCACGACTGTCAAAACCCCGATAAAACTTAAAGTTTTGCGAAATAAAAGTCAATAGACTCGGCGATCGCACACAGTCAGTGCAGAACGCAATCTCATCTAAGCTGAGCCGAGCAGAGCCTCTGTTTTCTAAAAAATTAGAAAGTATTTTCACAGTAAATCAGACCGATCGCAAAAAGAATCGAGTGCAACTGGCGTAAAAAACTGTAGCGATCGCTATAAAAATTGCAGAGTGAAGCCATAAAATCGACATTTCTGCATTGATTTTAAACACAGCTAATTTTCGATTTGCGTGCTATCACAGAAAAGGAAAACTTTTAGGACTTTGGAGAGGTCTTCTCACCCCTCCTAAATTCGACGCGAGCGACCTCAATTCCCTCGCTCTCCGTTTGCGTCCCGAGCGATCCCAGAAACCCCAGGCTGCGAAAAACGTTCGTGCCTCGCGCGAAAACGACTCGTTTTGTTCGCACGCCCTCACCCCCCAAGCGAGATCCCAGGACGAACGGCTTCGGCGAAGGAATTCCCGTGGCTCGACTTTCCCTCTCCACACACCGATTCTCCAACCTGCTCCCTGCTGTGGCGAAAGGGCTACGTACTGCTTCTGCGAGCGTACCGACCCGGTGCAACCGAAAACAACCGTGACTCATTCCCTTACCGTTCTACTCATCGATAACTCTCTTGAGACTCGAACCGTCTGTCACCAACGGGTGCAACAACATCTACCTCCCTGTCGCGTTGTGGAATTCGCAAGAGTTGCCGATGCTTTAGCATGGTGTTGCAACGAAACCGACGATCGCTGTGTGCCACCTCCCGATCCCGCCCAGATCGCCGCAGAAATGGCGCTGCGCGTGGGGCGATCGCTCGAACTCGAAGACATCTTACAGGCAGCCGTCGAAGAAATACAGCATTGGCTCGAGGGCGATCGCGTGGCGATCGTGCGTTACGACACAGACGGAAGCACACGCATCGTTGCCGCCTTCCCCCAACCCCAGATTGCAGACACCGACCTCACCGTTCCCCTTCACAGGTCCGACGCTCGCCAATGGGGAGCGATCCGGGTCGGAAACTGCCCTCAACAGAGACAATGGAACGACGCCGAGCGAGCCGTCCTGCACCACTTCGCGGTTCACCTGAGCACCGCCATCGATCGCGCCGAACGCGTGCGCGACCTCGAAACCCGCAACCGCCAGCTCCAAGAGCGCTTGCACCGCAGCCAGCAACGAGTGCGTACCCTCATCGATAACTTTCCCGAGGGTGCCGTCCTCCTGTTCGATCGCCACTTGCGCTATCAAGCCGTCGGCGGTTGGAACTGTCAAACCCGAGGCTTTCAAAAAGACGAACTCGAAGGAAAAACGATCTGGGACGTCTTACCCCCCGACACCTGTGCGGCGATCGAACCCCTGTACCGTCAAGCCCTGGCGGGCGATCGAGCCTGCGACGACCTTTTCTTCGGTTGTCGTCACTACAACATCTGCGTCGTCCCCATCGGAGACGAAAACGAACCCATCGAAGCCGGTGTGGCGATCGTGCGAGATCTGACCGAACACCGAGCCGCCCAAACTGCCGCCCGCAACAGCCAAGCCTTTTTGCGCCTCGTTCTCGATACCGTCCCCCAACCGATTTTTTGGAAAGATCGCGACGGTCGCTTTCTCGGATGTAACCGAAAACTCGCCGAACTCGCGGGACGCGACGATCCCGACGACCTCGTCGGAGCGAGCGACTTCGACTGTCCCTGGTATCGCGAAGCCCCCCTCTACCGAGCTGACGACCTCGAAATCATGGCCTCGGGACGGGACAAACTCCACCTCGAAGAACCCATTACCATCGTCGAAGGTCGCGGCGAGGCGTCCTCGCGTCAAACTCGCTGGATACGTACCCACAAAGTCCCGCTGCTCGATCCCGACGGAAACATCATCGGTATTTTAGGCACCTTCGAGGACATCACCGATCGCAAACACGCCGAAGAACGCCTGCGCCAGAACGAAACCCTCCTGCAAGAAACCCAACGTCTCAGTCGAGTTGGAGGGTGGTCGATCGACCTGCGAGCGGGCAAAGTCATCTGGACCGAGGAAATGTATCGCATTCACGAACTTCCCTGCGATGTTTCCCCCCATCCCCTGCTCGATATCGACCGATTGCTCGAATTCTATCCCGACGAGGCTCGAGATACCGTCTGCGAAGCGTTTGCCCTCGCCCTCGAAAGCGGTCGGGGTTACGATCTCGAAGTTCCCTTTCTCACCGCGACCGGGCGATCGCGCTGGGTGAGAACCACCGCTCGCGTCGTCTGCGAAAACGGTCAGCCCGTCAAACTCATTGGTGCGATCGCCGATATTACCGATCGCAAACAGGCCGAACTGACCTTACAAGACCTCAACCGCACCCTCGAGAGCCAAGTCGAACAGCGCACCGCCCAACTGCGTGCCGAAACCGCCGAGCGATCGCAACTGCTCGACGTTCTCGAAGCCAGTGTCAACGAAATTTACATTATCGATGCCGAAACCCTACAATTTCGTTACGTCAATCGCGGGGCGTTGCAAAACCTGGGCTACACGGCCGAAGAGATGGCGCGGGCGAGCGTTCTCGACATCACCCCCCATTTCAGCCGCGATCGGTTTCGCCAGCACGTCGCCCCTCTGGTCGACGGTTGCGTCCCCCAACTCATCTTTGAAACCGTCCACCAACGGGCTGACAGCAGTACTTATCCCGTCGACGTTCGCCTCCAGCAAATCGAACAGTCTGGAACATCGCTGTTTCTGGCCATCGCCCTCGACATCAGCTCTCGCAAAGCCGCCGAAGACGCCCTGCGAACCAGCCAGCAGCGATATGCCTTAGCCACCCGCGCCGCCCGAGTGGGGATTTGGGAGTGGAACCTTCAAACCGGCGAGTTTTACCTCGATCCCAACGTCAAAGCCCTTTTGGGGTACGAGGACGACGAAATCCCCAACGACATCGATCGCTGGGTGCAGTATGTCTATCCCGACGATCGCGACGCGGTCATGGAGGCCGCCACCGCTTGTTTCGACGGACGCACCCCCGAGTATGTCCTCGAGCATCGCATGGTTCACAAAGACGGCTCGTTGCGATGGATTCTCGTGCGGGGGCGAGTGTGGCGAGACGCGTCGGGAACGCTCCTGAAGATGATGGGAACCGATACCGACATTACCGACCGCAAACAGGCCGAACTGGCACTGCAAGCCAGCGAAGCCCGGTTTCAACGCATTGCCGCCAACGCACCGGGAGTCATTGATCAGTTTGTCCGCGATCTCGAGGGAAGGCAAACCTTTCTCTACGTCAGCGATCGCCTGCGAGATCTGCTCGAACTCGACCCCGAAGGCGTCTGTCGCGACGCGAGGACGTTGTTCGACCGGATTCACCCCGACGATCGCCCCAGCTTCGATATCTCGATCGACCGTTCGGTTCGCACTCGAAGCCGTTGGCATTGGGAAGGACGCTTTATCGCCCCTTCAGGTCGTCTCGTTTGGATTCAAGGACTCTCAGAACCCGAACGCCAACCGGACGGATCCCTCGTGTGGGATGGTATGTTTTTCGACATCACGGCTCGCAAAGCGACCGACGCAGCACTGAAAGAGAGCGAAGCCAAATTTCGGCAACTGGCCGAAACCATCGAGGACGTCTTTTCAATCGTCACCCCCGGATTCGAGGAACTGCTGTACGTCAGCCCGTCTTACGAGCGTTTGTGGGGGCCGGGATATCCCAAAACTCAGGAAGCGTGGGAAGCTTCGATTCACCCCGACGATCGCGATCGCGTTCTCGGTCTTTTTAAATCCTTTAACGGGGGAACCCTCGACGAAGAATATCGCATCGTGCGATCGGACGGACAACTGCGTTGGATTCGCGATCGCGCCTTTCCCGTAACCGACGAAACCGGCCAGATCGATCGCATCGTTGGCGTGGCAGAAGACATCACCGAGCGCAAGCACGTCGAACTCGATTTAGTCCAAAACCGCGACTTACGAGAGGCAATTTTCAACGAATCGACCGACGCCCTGTTTCTCGTCGATCCCGATTCGCTGTTGACCGTCGATTGCAACCGCCGCGCCTTAGAACTGTTCGAGGCCGAGTCGAAATGGGAACTCGTGGGTATCGAAGGCAACAGCTTACAGCGCCATCCCTTTACCCTCGAAGAAATTCGAGACATCGCCCGCGAAATTCGAGAACGGGGGTTTTGGAGTCGCGAAATCGAATACGCAACCTGTCGCGGTCGCTACTTCTGGGGTAATTTAGCCGCCAAAACCATCGAAGTGGCCGGAACCCGGTTTAACTTGGTTCGCATCAGCGACATCAGCGATCGCAAAACGGCCGAAGTGCAACTTCGCAAGAGCCGAGCGCGGTTGCTGAGCGCCCAACGCATCGCCTGTTTGGGCAGTTGGGAATACCACCTCGACACCGGCCAGATCGAGTGGTCTGAAGAAACCTTCCGCATTTTCAAGCGCGATCTCCACCGAGGCGCTCCCACTTACGCCGAGTTAGACGCCTGCATCCACCCCGACGACCGCCCGCGTCACCGCGACACCGTCGAACAAGCTGTGGCCGCCCAACAATCGTTTGCCGTCGAGTATCGCTTCTACCGCGATACGGGAGAACTGGGCTATCTCTCTGCTCGCGGCGAACCGATTTTCGATGCCAGCGGCCAGTTGTGGGGATTTTTAGGCACCGTTCTCGACATTACCGATCGCAAAGGCTTTGAAGAGACGCTCCGGCGCACCAACGCCGAACTCGCCCGAGCCACCCGCCTCAAAGACGAATTTCTCGCCAACATGAGCCACGAGCTGAGAACGCCCCTCAACGCGATTTTAGGCATTTCCGAAGGCTTGTTAGAACAAGTTTACGGGGTGTTGGACGACCGGGAAATCAAAGCGATCGGCACCATCGAACGCAGCGGTCGGCATTTATTGGAATTAATTAACGACATCCTCGACTTATCCAAGATCGAAGCCGGACACCTCGAACTTCATCGATCGCCGACGACGCTATTACCACTGTGCGAGTCGAGTCTCAGTTTCGTGAAACAGATGGCAGCGAAACAAAACATCCACCTCCATCTCGAAGTGCGCGACAACTCGGTGGTGCTGGATATCGACGAACGACGGATGCGTCAGGTTTTGGTCAACCTACTCAGCAATGCCGTGAAGTTTACTCCCGATGGCGGTCGCGTGAGTTTGGACGTCTCGTTGGTAAGCGAGAGTTCCGACGCCGACGATAAGTTTTACGCGGTCTTTGCCGTCAGCGATACGGGAATCGGCATCGCCCCGGAAGATTGCGATCGCCTGTTCGAGCCGTTCGTGCAGATCGATAGCCGTCTGTGTCGCACTTACAGCGGAACGGGTCTGGGGTTGTCGTTGGTGAAGCGGTTGACGGAACTTCACGGCGGTCGCATCGAGGTCGACAGTCGCGTCGGGGGTGGAAGTTGCTTTACGGTGTGGATTCCCGCCCAAATTTCTCAAGGACAACGCGCGATCGAAGAAGAGGACGTCGAGAATCTTTTGTCTTCCTCGTCCTCTATACCGGATGTTGAAAAACCTTTGGTTTTGTTAGCTGAAGACCACAAAGCCAGTGCTGAAATGTTGGTGAGTTTCCTCTGCGCCAACGGCTACCGCACGGCGATCGCCCAGAACGGTTTAGACGCCTTTCGCAAAACCAAACAACATCGACCGGACGCGATCTTGATGGACGTACAAATGCCGTTAGTCGATGGATTGGAGGCGATCGCTCGCATCCGAGGCGAAGCCGATATCGCCGACGTGCCGATCGTCGCACTGACGGCGTTAGCGATGGCTGGCGATCGCGATCGCTGCCTCAAAGCTGGTGCAGACGATTACATTCCTAAGCCCGTGCGTTTAAAACTGTTGCTAGAGACCCTCGAACGGTTACTGTCTCCGACGGCCGAGTCAGAATCTATCCTTTAACGTCCTTCTCAGTCGGCAGGAGCTGAGATCGGACACTCCCAAACGTTACAGTTTGGGATCTCGATCTAGCGGATACGCGAAGGCGATCTTGCTGTCGATCTCGAGAACGCGATGTCTTTTAACGCCGACGTTCGCTCGAGAGACAACAACGACAGTCCGGTCTTCGAGACTGCCGTTGTTTGGCAATCCCGTGGCGACAGTTGGCTGAGTGTTGGGGAACCCCGTGGAGCCACCGAACAGCTATGAGAACTTCGTCGTCCCCGTATCAATTTTCTTGTTGTTATTTGGAGGCCCGTCGCTCTCGATCGGTCGGTTTGGCAAAGGCTGAGACGGAACGACGCAAATGTTGATGAACGATACCCCGAAACTCTTAGTAGTAGACGACGAGCCAGACAATTTTGAAGTCGTCGAGATTTTGTTGTTTCGCGAAGGGTACGACCTGGTATTTGCCCAAAGCGGCCGGGAGGCGTTACAGGAAATCGAACGCCAGCTTCCCGATACGATCCTGCTCGATGCGATGATGCCGGAATTCGACGGGTTCGAGGTGTGTCGCTATATTCGATCGCATTCCCAGTATCAGCACGTACCGATTTTAATGGTAACGGCACTCGATTCAAAGCTCGATTTAGCCAAGGGAATCGAAGCCGGTGCGAACGATTTTATCAGTAAGCCAGTTAACGCAGTGGAGTTGCGGGCGCGGGTGCGATCGCTACTGCGCGTCAAACAACAATACGACCAGTTAAAGGCGTTATTAAAAACCCGCGAAGAGTTATCGAACGCTTTAGTTCACGATTTCCGAAATCCCCTGAGCAGTATCGTGATGTCGGCGGATATGTTAGCCACGACTCCCCTCGACACCAAACAACGAAAATACGTCAAATACATCAGTAGTTCGGGGTTGCGGTTGCAGTCGATGGTCGATAGCTTGTTGATCGTGGCTAAAGTGTATGCCAATAAGTTACAGCTTCATTACCAACCGGTCGATTTCGTCAGTTTGGTTCGCACCACGTTGAGCGAGTTCGAGACTCTCGCCGAACGCAAGCAAATCCAACTCGTCGCCCGTTTTCCCGACGTTCGACACACCATCGACGCTGACGAAACGATCTGTCGTCGGGTTCTCGATAATTTATTAGCCAATGCCCTGAAGTTTTCGCCGAAAGGCTCGACTGTCGAAATCGCGATCGAATACGGGGACGAGGGTGACCTGTGCGTTCGCGTCGCCGACGACGGCCCGGGCGTCAAGCCAGAAGTTCGACAGCAGATTTTCGAGCCTTTTGAAATCGGTCAAATCATGCAAGGAGTTTCTCAAACGGGATTGGGATTAGCGTTTTGCAAAACTGCCATCGAAGCCCACAGCGGCTCGATTTCTGTGGAAAACCGCACGCCCCACGGGGCAATATTTACATTGATCCTTCCAAGGAAGCGTTGTGATGGGATGACCGGATAATACTTAGTGGTGCAGAAAACTTTTCGAGACAGAGGATTGACAAAACACATAAAATATGTATTGCTACTCAGGTCAGATCCCCGGCATCTTGGAGATGCCGGGGATCTCCAGCAGTGCGTCGCGATCTTGTTCAACTGGTGACTGGTGACTGGTGACTGGTGACTGTCTGCATCACAGCCACGGCCGACTGGCTTGTTCGAGACGTTTCACGTCGTCGGCGATGAGAGACCATCCCAACGCCCCGGCGTTTTGTCGGGCTTGTTCGGCGTTTTTCGCCCCCGGAATGGGAACCACGCCGCCCTGACAAATCAGCCAGTTGAGGGCGATTTGGGCGGGGGTTTTGGCGTATCGTTCCGCCAACTGTTCTAACATCAAGGTGACGGGTTCGATCGCCCGCAATCCCTCGGGGCGGAACTTAGGATCGAGTTGACGTCCGCCGCTGGGATTGCTGTTTTCGGGGGTATATTTCCCCGTCAAGAGTCCTTGGGCGAGGGGACTGTAGGCTAATAGCGTTACGCCGAGGGTTTTGGCAGTTTCGACGATGCCTTTGGTTTCGACTTTCCGCGACAGCAGCGAATAACGAACCTGGTTGACGGCGAGGGGAACGCCGCGACGGTTGAGGAGGTCGTAGGCTAGACGCATTTCGTCGGCGGAGTAGTTGCTGACTCCCACGGTGAGGATGCGACCCCGTTCCACTTCGTCGGCGAGGGCGTCCATCAGGGTTTCTTGGGACATGAAGAAGGTAAACGGCCAGTGGACTTGGTAGAGGGAAATACAGTCGGTTTGCAGGCGATCGAGACTGGCAGTTACGGCGTCGTAAACGTCGGATTTGCGGAACCGCCAGGGTAACGGTCCGTATTTGGTGGCGATTTGGACGGGAGTGTCGCAGGTTTTGGCGAATTTGCCGAGGAGTCGTTCGGATTCCCCCTGTCCGTAGACTTCAGCGGTGTCGAAGAAGGTGATTCCGGCATCGATAGCGGCGTCGAAGGCTTGTCGGACTTGTTCTTCTCCGTAGCCGTTGCCGTATTGCCAGAAAAAGCTATCGCCCCAAGACCACGCCCCAATCCCCAAGGGCTTGACGTGGAGGTTGGAGTTTCCCAAGGCGATGGTGTCGTTGAGTTCGGTCGGTTGCATGGCGATCGAGATCGGGTAACGCTTCTTAACTTAACTTAATGCTTCTCGATCGATCTGGCAGCCTTCCGTGAGGCTAAGACGGCTTTTCATGAATATCGCACACCAGCGATCGCGCCAGTTGGGTATCGATTTTACGAATGTGGTTGAGAAACCAATCGAGAAGACTTTGATTGACTTTCAACACCAACGACAAACTCGATCCTTCGCGATCGAACTGAGCTTTAATCTCACGAAAGTTTTTGACGAACTTCTTGTGAGCTTCTTTGTTTTGACAGGCAACTGGACAGCGATAAGACTCCATACACTGTTCTTCAAACCCAAAGTGGAGATCGATATACTTTTCTAAAAAATTGATAATTTTGGAAATTTCGCTGTTCGCACGATTTTCGCGCATGGCATCCACTAACAAGCTCATTTGTTCGATGAGTTGTTTGTGTTGTAGATCGATAGTTGGAATTCCAATTTCTAAAGATTCGTTCCAAATTGTATTGGGCATAGTTCTGGGATTTCTAAAATACAAAACAAGCACTAGAGCGATAAATAAAAAAATATCCCAAAATATATGAAAATCGAACAGATACCCTTTTAGAGTAGATAATACCCTTAAAAAGGGTGCATCTCAAAAGTGTAAATTTATTAGATCGGAGTCTTTGCAGTGAATTGAGCTGTTGTTGGGTTTCGCGATCGCTCCACCCCTGGACGGCAGCGTTGCCGAAGTCCAACCCACCCCAGACTCATATTTTTACAAAAGTGAGATGCACCCTTAAAACGAGCGATCGCCTTACACCAACGCAGGTGTTTTAAGTTGAAAAATCTTCTCGATCGTCTCTTCAACCGACTTATCCGGCGTTGAAGCGCCCGACGTGACGCCTATCACGAGTTTACCTTCAGGCAACCAATTTTCCGTTACCTCCAAATCTCGTTTTAAAGGTTTGTGTTCGATGCGATTTCCCGGTCCGATGCGATCGCCACTGTCGATGTGATAGGAGGGAATGCCCCGTTCGATCGCAATTTCCTGTAAGTGCGTCGTATTCGAGGAATTAAAGCCCCCGATCACCACGATCGAATCGAGGTCTTCTTTCACCAATTCCAACATGGCGTCTTGGCGTTCCTGGGTGGCGTCGCAAATGGTGTTAAACGCCATAAAGTGTTGGTTGAGTTCTGTCGGTCCGTACTTTTGCAGCATCGTGCGCTCGAACAACTTACCGATTTGTTCGGTTTCGCTTTTCAGCATCGTGGTTTGGTTGGCGATCCCGATGCAATCGAGATCGCGATCGGGATCGAACCCGTCCGAGTGTGCGTTGTGGAACTTCTCGAAAAACGCCTCGCGATCGCCGCCGTGGAGAATATAGTCAGCCACGTACTGCGCCTCGTCGAGATTCAACACCACCAAATACTTACCCGCAAAGGAGGTCGTGGCGAGAGTTTCTTCGTGTTTGTATTTCCCGTGAACGATGGAAGTGTAATCGCGTTTCTTGTGTTTTTCGACGCTGTTCCACACCTTCGACACCCAAGGACAAGTCGTATCGACGATGGTACAGCCGCGATCGTTGAGAAGCTGCATTTCCTGAACCGTCGCCCCAAACGCGGGTAAAATCACCACTTCGCCTTCGCGGACGCCGGAAAAATCCTTTTCTCCGTCCACGACTTCGATAAAGCCCACGTTCATCTCGCGCAAACGCTGATTTACCCCAGGATTGTGAATAATCTCGTTGGTAATCCAAATGCGCTCGGCGGGGAAGTGGCTGCGGGTTTCGTAAGCAATGGCCACGGCCCGCTCGACCCCCCAGCAAAACCCGAAGGCTTCGGCTAGGCGAATCGTCACGTCACCCCGCGTCAGGGTGTTGTTATTGGCGCGAATTTCGCCGATGAGATTGCTTTGATACTCCGTTTTCAGCATTCCCTCGACTTCGGCTTCGTGGCCGAAACCGCGACGGTGGTAGTTGTTGGACTGCTGGAGCGATCGTTTAAAGGCTTTTGTATCCATATTTGGGGGTGAGTGGCTTATCGTCAGTTTTCTGCTATTCTACCGAGTCTGACGCCTGCAACCGCTCGTTGTCGAATACGAGTAGTGCCGTCCGCCAAATTTCGTAACCGCGACGGTTGAGGTGGAGTCCGTCGGTGCTGTAGTCGGTTCGCAACCGGCCGCCATCGTCGCTGAAGAGGGGATATAAATCGAGGAATTTTGCCCCTTCGACTTCGGCGATCGCCTCGAGACGAGCGTTGAGGTTGCGAATGCGGGAATTGGGAATCTCGAGTAACTTCTCGCGTTCCTCCCAGGTGGCGTTTTCAGCACTGTGGGGCAAAATCGACTGCACGACGATTTCCGTCTCTGGGTGAATCCAGCGAATGTCTTTAATAATTTTGCGGTGGTTTTCCAAAATCGTTTCGTCGTCCGTCCCCCGCAACATATCGTTAATCCCGATGTTGATAAAAATTTTCTCGGGTTCGGTATCGTCGAGGAGGGGCAGGCGGTTGTAGAGTCCGTCAGAGCCTTCTCCGGAAATGCTTTGATTGAGCCACGTGACCCCCGGCGGTAACAGTTCGTTGGGAAACCACAAACTAATCGAATCCCCCGCTAAGACGTACAGGCGATCGGGGGGTTTGGCGGCGATCGCCTCCGCCTCTTTTTCGAGGATCGCCACCCAATCTTCGTAAGACGGTTGCTGACGCTGACCCACTTCGGGAGTGGGAGTCGGTTGCGGCATCGGCGTCGCCTCGACGGTGACAGAGGCATCGGCTCGCACGGTCGGCGACCAATTGCCTTCTCGAGCGAGAAGGACGGCCACCGTCGCGATTAACACGCCGTTGGTGGCTAGGGAAATTACCGCCCAAGCGGGAAGGCGCGTCGAGTCTGTAGACACTGGCTTCGATACGAAATGCTGTGTGTTTCGATCGTACACCACTCGGGGAATTGATGAGACCTCTTCCAAACTTGGAGACCCCGACGGTTTCCCGAGTTGCCCGAAAACACCTAGCCGCAGGCAAATTCCCACGTTTCCCCGCGCGTGAGGCGAATTTGTGCCAACGCGAACACGGTGGGAATAATGCGAGCGTAATTCGTCGAGATCGATCGCCAGCCGATATCGGCGAAAAACCACGCCCACAACGCCGGCCCCACAAAGGCAAACACCGTCCGCGTCATCGTATATCGCGCCGTCGCCGATGCCATTCCCCGCCGCGCCATCTGTAACGCCACGTAACTTTTAAATTTCGACGTCGCCAGCGCACCGCTTTTGAGTGCTTCTTTCGCCATTTGGTGTTTGGCGAATTCGATGGCGAACTGACGCGCCAACTGGTTGAGCAACATCGGACGCAACACCGAACTGACTGCTAGCGCACTTCCACCTTTGACTAACCACCCGACGGGATCGCGTTGAACGTGAACCGGGAGGGGTTGGGGAAGTTTGGACTTGGCCAGAGATTTCTGAACCCGCACCATCAAGGCTTTCTGTTCTGAGGCGGGAAGCTGTTTCCAGGTGCGCCCCATTAGATGTAAAAAGATTTCGGCTTCTATATCTGTCGTGGAGAGGTCTTTGTTGTAGGGAATTTTTAAGTAACGACAGATTCGGATCAATACGTCGCGGTAGGTGACGCGATCGCTCTGTCCGCGCAATACTGTTAAGCCATCTGCGGCGAGAAAGCGAAACCGGGTTTCGAGCGAATCGATCCAGTCTTCGCGGTGGCGACTTTGCACCTCGATCGGATCGGGAACGTTGATGTAATCCAACGGATTGAACCGAGGACGGAAGAGCAGTTGTGTCAACCCTTCGAGTTCCTCATCTGTGGCTAACTCCAGCGCGATTCTCAGTTCGTCCAAAACAATACCCTCCGTCCCAAGCGATAAAGTCGAGCGTTGTCGCCGAGAGTTCTTGGAATGGTTCTGGAGAACTACCTGCGATCGCTTCTCAACGGTTAATTCATTTTCGATCGTAACATTGCCTGCTGGGAAAGTTGCTCGAGATTGGCATCACGTTTTTTGAAGGACTTCTTGTAAAAACGGGGCGAGTTCTTTGTTTAACTGCCCCGATCGCACGAATTCGGCGTAAGTATCGGCTTCGATGGCTAAAAGTTTTTCTTTGACGAGTTCGTTGGCATAATCCTGCAAGTCGGGATCTTCTTTTTGCAATCCCTCGATCTGATGTTGCAGTTTGTGCAGCTCGCCGCGTACCAAGGCAAACTGGTATTGATAAAACTCTTCGTCGATTTCGGAGGGGCGATCGCTGGTTTCGAGATAGTTCAACACCCGTTCTAGAGCCGATCGACGCGCCATCGCTTCGACGAACTCCTCGCGACGAGACTGTTCGTCGAGTAACCCCAGATTCTGCAACAGGGATTTCGTCGTCAATCCCTGCACCAGCAGCGTGAACAATACCACGCCGAAGACGATTCCGATGATATCTTCCCGTTGAGATAGCATCGCCGGAACGCTCAACGCCAAGGCGATGGACACCGAACCGCGCAAACCGCCCCACCACAACACCGTGAGTTCTTTAACGCTAATTCTCGAGTTCGCCAGCGCGTTACTCAAACTTCCCAACCCAAAAATCGAAATTCCCCGCGTCAGCAACACGGCGGCGATCGCAATTCCCATCGGAACCAGGTTCTCTTGTAAACTCTCGAACTGGACGCGATCGCCAATCAACAGAAACACGATCGAGTTGACGAAAAAGGCGATGAACTCCCAAAACTCGCTCACCAACAACCGCGTTCTCGGATTCATCCCGATGCGCGATCCGAAATTCCCCAAAATCACCCCCGTCGTCACCACGCCAATCACCCCGGAACCGCCCAGGTTCTCGGTAATGACGTAAGTTCCATAAGCGGCTACTAGGGTTAGCGACTGTTCGACGAGAGGGAGATCGAACCGTTGCGTCAGATAGGAAATCCCGAAGCCGATCGCACTTCCCATTCCCACGCCAACGCCGACGAACACCGCGAAATCGGCGATCGTCGATCGCACAGAAAACTCCTCCGTTCCCAACGCTAAGCTGACGAGAAGTCCGAACGCCACTACCGCCACGCCGTCGTTAAACAGACTTTCCCCTTCCATCAATGTCGTCAAGCGTCGACTGACGCCCAACTCGCGAAATAGCGAAATCACTGAAACTGGATCTGTCGCCGCCAAACTCGCCCCCACCAGCAGCGACACCGCCAGGGGAATGTCCGTAAACTGCGCCAGCATCCAACCGATTCCCAGAACGGACACTAACACCCCCACCACGGCGAATAGCGTCACGGGAAATAAATCCCGTTTGAGATCCTTCCAGTGGAGATTCCACCCCGCCTCGAACAGCAACGGCGGTAGAAAAATCTCCAAAATCAACTCCGGCGAGAGGTTCACCAGTCGCACGTCTTCAAACGCCAGCAGCACCCCCACAATGACGAGAAGCAACGTATAAGGAATCTGGCGCATAAAGCTCACCGTCCGCGACAGCGTCACCACGCTCAGCGACACAGACAGTACCAGCAAGAATTTTTCGAGATTCGCCTGAATTAAGGTTTCGTGCGCCATTTTTACAGTTTTCGTAGGGTGCGTGACTTGAAAAATCGGGTGTCGAACGTGAGACCGATAAATCGTCACGCACCGACAATGTACACCGCCCACAGACAAGTTTGTAGGGTGCGTGACTTGAAAAATCGGGTGTCGAACGTGAGACCGATAAATCGTCACGCACCGACTCCTCATCACCTCATCACCGCCGCCGTTCCTCTAACTTTTTGTAAACATCCTCGATATCTACGCCATGATGTGCTATGGCAACCAGGGTGTGATACATCAAATCGGCGGCTTCTCCAGCGATGTCGTCGGCGTCGTCGTCTTTACACGCCATGACGACTTCTGCGGCTTCTTCGCCGATTTTCTTCAAAATCTTGTTGTCGCCTCCGGCGAACAGCTTACAGGTGTAGGAACCTTCTTGGGGATTGTCGCGGCGATCGCAAATCGTTGCGAACAGCTCTGACAGCGGATCGGTGGTGGATACGGAACTCGTCATTATTTTTTTCTCGAACGACAGATCGAACACCGATCGCCTGCTCAATGCGTCGAGAGAGGGTCGTAACCGGTGTCGCAACTATCGTAAACCGTAAATTGGCGATCGCAAACGGGTTGCTGGCTTTTGCGGGGATGTAGAAATTTCTGGCGTGTGGAGTTCCACGATACAGAGCTGCGGATGAGTTTGTCGAAATCGACGCCGGAACGGGAGCGATTGGGACAGTTTTCCGAAGACAGGATTTCCGACCTGCTCCATGGCAACCAATCGATCGTCTATACTGACGACCATGTGGGCGATCGATTGATGGAAGTCAAGACTGACGGGGGCATCTCAAGACTGTAAAAATGGTTGTTGGTGCGTGACGTAGGAATCAAATTAACTCGACTTCAGCCGAATTTTGTAGCCCACTAAGGGAGCATCCCATTTCGGCAATTATAGATAAGCAGCTACTATTGAGAATACTGGCTTGCCTCTCACAGAGATGAAGCTATAAATATTATAGGGCGATACTTTCTGGTTATGGGTGAAGAATTTGTTAATTACCAAATTAAGTCAAATCAAATTGATTCTGTGATAACTTCTGTAAGAGAAATCACTCGATCGAACAACTCAAGTGCCTACATATCTCCTCCTAAAAATGAATGGATAACTGTCTACGAAAGTAAATCAGAAGATTTAGATTTATTTTATATTGAATCTACAACTCGATTTTTGCCTTCTAAAGTCAATGGACTGGTTTTATCATTTATTGTAATTACTGGTCTTTATTGTGTGATTTTAATTTACAAAAAAGGAGTAAAAATAAGTGATTTTTATAATCAGAATATAGAAAGCAATAGTAAATTTGAAGATTTTGATGCCAGAGTATCTCAATTTATTTTCGCAATTCTAAGTTTATGCTTACCTAATACGCATCCTGAAGAATTATCTAATATTTTACAGAAATCTGAAGTTGACATTGAATATATGGGTCAAGAAGCTGTATGGGAGCTTTCATTATATTTAGGTATCGAAAATTATAGAGCAATCAATGGATACTCTTACTTTACTCATGAAGATTTTTATAGCCAAAACCCAGATATTTCAGAAGCGTCGAACTTCGTATTAGTTTAATATAGAACACTAATTTGGGAGCATCCCGTTTTGGAAGATACATGACAATTGATTGTTGAAAATCGTTTCAAGACGTAGGTGAATTCGTCTCTGTGAGAGGCAAGCCAGTATTCTCAATAGTAGCTGCTTATCTATAATTGCCGAAATGGGATGCTCCCACTAATTTAGCTGATGGAAAGACGACTTATCGCTACGAGAATGTGGGCGATCGATTAATGGAAGTCAAGACTGACGGGTGAATCTCAAGGATGTAAAATATAGTCGTCATTGCGTTACTTGAGAATCGAATTAGCTCAATTTCAACCAAATTTTGTAGCCCACTAACGCACCCTATGTCTAACTCTTCTCATTAAGCCTCACCCGTTACTGTGACTAATTATGTAAATTCATGGAAGTGGCAGTGTATTTTTCTCTTTCGCGTTTCGATTTTCAACCCGATAGAATTTCCGAACTTTTAAAATTAGAGCCGACAAAATTCTGGAAATCTGGAGATTTATATTCAGGCACAAAAAGGAAATATAAGTTTAGTGTTTGGAGATTGAAGTCTGAGACTTCTCCATCAGAGATCGATTTTGAAAAACACATTAAAAACCTCCTATTCGTGTTGGAACCTAAGAAAGAAATTGTAGCAGAACTATGTAGAAAATATTACGGTGAATTTGCTTGTTCTGCATACTTTTCTCCACAAGAGTCTACTCCAATTATTCATTTTGATAAAAAAACACTCTTAAAATGTGTCGAGCTAAATATAGAAATCGATGTAGATCTTTACATAACATAATTAACAATCAATAAAATATATAAATAATCACTCACTCAAAATTCAAATAAATGATAGAAAATCTACATTTACAAAGATCTAAGTCTAGTGTATTTAGTTGAGAAAGTAACGACTTATCGCTACAAAAATGTAGACGATCGATTGGTGGAAGTCAAGACCGACGGGGGCATTTCAAGAACGTAAAAATGGTTGTTGGTGCGTGACATGGGAATCGAATTAGCTCAACTTCAACCTAATTTTGTAGCTCACTAATGCACCCTACGCCCACTAACTAACATAGAATTTTTTTCTATTCCCTAAGTTGAAATTCATTGAGTATACTGGCTTCAACAAAATATAACACAAGAATGAATTAGAGATCGAGATCGATGCGAAATGTAGGAAACTTTTTTAAGAGAAGAAAGTAAGATTTTCAGATCGATAAGTTCAAAAAACTTGGATTTTCATATTTCAAGATTGAGAGTACTCGGATTTTTGTGTAAGTCCAGATTTTCAAGCGGAAAATCAAGGTTTTTGGGCCGGTCAGTCACGATTTTCTGAACACTTCCCAAGATTGCATTAAGATTCTAAAATATCTAAATCAAAGAGAGCATCCGTTAGATTAGCCTCGTTCAGATCGACAGTCTCTAAGTCTTCTAAGTCAATACCTCTGAGATCGGCTTCAGTCAAATTAGCTGCAGCCAGAATTGTTGTATACATTCTAGCACCCCTTAAATTAGCACATCTAAGATTAGCTCCATATAAGGTAGCTTCAGATAGATCTGCTTCTTGCAAGTTGGCATAACTCAAGTCGGCATGCTGTAGTCCGGTCTCCCGCAGATCGGCTTTTCTTAAACTAGCTTTTTCAAGACAAGCAGCTATTAAATTTGCCCCGTTTAAAGTAACTTGAGTAAATTTTGAATTTTTTAAGTTAGCATTTTCTAATTCGGCACAGCCTAAGTTAACCTTGCTTAGATTTGCTTGATTCAAATCAGAACTATTTAAATGAGTACCATGTAGATCGACATTACTTAAATTTGAATTAGAAATATTGGAAAACTCCAGATTGGCATAAAATAAATTGACGTTACTTAAGTTCGTTCCCGACAGATCGGAATTTCTTAAGTTTACTCTCTCCATATTAACATTAGACAAAAAACTGTTTCTTAAATTTAAGTGACTTATATTTTTCCCTTTTAGATCGATATTTTTTAGCTCGACTCCGGCAAAATCTCGCTCTCCCGCTGCGTAGCGCTCTAACAGTTCCTCAGCCGTCATTTCCATTGTCATATCTCCCTCCAGTTCAATTCACGCTATACCTAGCTTGCTCCAAGCGATCGCCACGATCGCACACGGATTGCTAGTTTTGACAAGGATACAAAAAAAGAGAGGCAGCTCGTGGCTACCCCTCTTCTCTATACTCATTTCGACAGCAAGTCGAACAATGCGGATGGCGAGACTCGAACTCGCAAGGATTGCTCCACACGCCCCTCAAGCGTGCGTGTCTACCAATTCCACCACATCCGCGTGGTATCTGCGCGGTTAACGTTTTTTAACCGCACTATGGTAACTTAACATAGCGACGAGTTAATTGTCACTATTTTCGGAAAATTTTTTCGTCGCGTCCGATCCGGCTTCCGAAATCCCCGCATTGCCCCTAGACACTCAAAGATGCAGTTCTCGAAAATTCTCATTGCCAATCGAGGAGAAATCGCCCTTCGCATCCTCCGCACCTGCGAGGAGATGGGCATTGCAACCGTTGCGGTGTACTCCACGGTCGATCGCCACGCCCTCCACGTCCAACTTGCAGACGAAGCCGTCTGTATTGGCGAACCGTCGAGCAACAAAAGCTATCTCAACATCCCCAACATCATCTCGGCAGCCCTGACGCGCAACGCCACCGCCATTCACCCCGGTTACGGTTTCCTCGCCGAAAACGCTCGATTTGCCGAAATCTGTGCCGATCACCAAATCGCCTTTATCGGGCCCTCTCCCGACTCCATGCGACAGATGGGGGACAAATCCACCGCCCGCGAAACCATGAATCGCATTGGCGTCCCCACGGTTCCGGGGAGCGACGGTTTACTCCGCGACGATCGCGAAGCCCTGGCTCTGGCTGAAAAAATCGGCTATCCGGTGATGATTAAAGCCACTGCTGGGGGTGGCGGACGCGGAATGCGCCTGGTTCGCAATGCTGAGGACTTACCGAAACTGTTTATGGCGGCCCAAGGGGAAGCTGAAGCCGCGTTCGGCGATCCTGGCATTTATATGGAGAAGTTTATCGAACGCCCCCGCCACATCGAGTTTCAAATTCTGGCAGACCAATTCGGAAACGTCGTCCACTTGGGCGAACGGGATTGTTCGATTCAGCGGCGACATCAAAAACTCCTCGAAGAAGCCCCCAGTCCCGCACTCGATCCGAAATTACGTCAGAAAATGGGTAAGGCAGCGGTCAAAGTCGCCAAAGCGATTAATTACGTCGGGGCGGGAACGGTGGAATTTCTCCTCGATGCGTCGGGAAATTTCTATTTTATGGAGATGAACACCCGAATTCAGGTCGAACACCCGGTCACGGAAGCCATTTGCGGGTTGGACTTAATCGCGGCTCAAATTAAGGTGGCTCAAGGGGAAAAGCTGCCCGTGACTCAGGGCGAGGTAGAGTTGCGGGGACACGCGATCGAATGTCGTATCAACGCCGAAGATCCCGATCGCAATTTCCGCCCCCACCCCGGACGCATCAGCGGTTATTTGCCCCCTGGCGGTGTCGGCGTGCGCGTGGACTCCCACGTTTACACGGATTACGAAATTCCCCCCTATTACGATTCGCTGATCGGCAAACTCATCGTTTGGGGGCCGACTCGCGAACGGGCGATCGCTCGGATGCGTCGCGCCCTCCGAGAATGTGCGATCACGGGAATCCCCACCACCATCGGCTTCCACCAAAAGATTATGGAAACCCCCGAATTCCTCGAAGGTACGGTGTACACCAACTTCGTCGAAAAGTGGATGGAGAAAAACAGTGAACAGTGAGCAGGGAACAGGGAACAGCGGATCTGGGAACAGTTAATAGTTTCTCCCCCTCTCCCTCTCTCCCCCTCTCCCCCTCTCTCCCTCTCTCCCTCTCTCCGGCCGAACTACCGCATCATCGTCAACAACCCTTGTTGACCGAGGAGAATTTCGCGAATTAGGCTAAAAATTCCAACCCATATAATGGGCGAAATGTCAACCCCCCCGAGAGGCGGAATAATTTTGCGGGTAGGGGCGAGGAAGGGTTCGGTGGGAATCGCCACCAGGCTGAAGGGGAATTTTTGCAGTTCTGCTTGGGGATACCAGGTGAGAACGATGCGGATAATCATTAGGAGGATAGTTAAGCCTAAGAGAACGCTGAGGCTCAAACTGACGAGGTTTAGGGTACTCATTCGATCGCTTTCAATTATTAAGCTTTGTAACTAATTTCTGAACTCTATTGTATCTCGCTCTCGGGGCGATCGATCCCCGTCGAGACAGTCAAAGCGCCCTAACCTAGCAGTTCGAGAGCGGTTCGGCGGAAACTGTCTTTCCAAGCGTGCCTCAAATCGTTAAACTTAGTAAAGAATTATTTTGTATCGTTTGAGGAAGCGCGTTTTATGACCCCCTCTTTGATGAACTTTTTCTATAGCCTGATTGCTGGAGCCGTTATCGTTGTCATTCCGGCGACGGTGGCGCTAGTTTTCCTGAGCCAACAAGATAAAGTTCGCCGCTCTTAATTCGGCGTTCTTACGAGTTGGCGTCAGCAGCAGGCTCGACAAGCTGACGGTGGGCATTGTTGCTTCTCATTTGAGAACGTCGCTCGCCTTGGAGATTGTCTGTGTAAATCGCTAAGATGAGACTGATGTAGGAGAGAGGCTAATGGTAAACATCGCATTAGGCGGTCGCGGCCTGCTGCACGTAACGAGCGTTCGACCCGTCCTCGCCCAAGTCGCTTACGGCTTCGGGTGGGGCAGTTTAATGGGCATTGCCCTGGTGATCTGTGGCGTGGCGCTGTACCTGCTGCGATCGACGCGTCCGAATCTCGCTCGCGATCACGATATTTTCTTCGCCGCCGTGGCCTTGCTGTGCGGTGGGATTTTGTTTTTCCAAGGATGGCGTCTCGACCCCATTCTTCAATTCGGTCAGTTTCTGATGACCGGTTCGGCGGTATTCTTCGCCGTCGAAAGCATTCGTTTGCGCGGGATCGTCACGCAACAGGCGAAACGCAACACGCCCATTGTGGACGAAGAACGGGAAGTCAGCCCCGACTATCAAGCTTACGAGTACGAAGCGGAGTTCGAGGAAATCGAACCCTACGAACCTTATCCGCCCAATCGTCGCATTCCGGGGAGTCGCGATCGCCGATCGCCTCGGGAGTCCTATGGCTACGAAGACGAACCTCGACGCCCCCCGACGCGGCGCAGTTCCGGAAGCAGCGGTCGACGTCCGCCATCGGATACGACGCGCAAACCCCCTCGTCGCCGTCCCCCGAGTTCTGGCGGCCGTCCCCCGGTGAATTTAAACGACGATACCTGGGGTGATGCGGGATACAGCGATGTCAACCGTCCACCGAGTCGCCCGTCTCGCCGTCCGCCGAGTCGCCCGTCTGGTACGAGTCCTTCGCCATCCCGCCGTCCGCGACCGTCTCAACCTCGCCCGACGCGACCGAGTACGGAAGTCGAAGCCACGTTAGCGGACGACGACTACACTTCGAGTTACGGGCGATCGCCCTCCCGTCCGCCCCAAGACGAGCCGGACGTGACCACGGCGACTTACGAAGAGTACGAACCGCCCCAACCCTCGAGTTCGCCCCGCGATGCAGACATTAACCCGGATTTCGATGAGGAACCCCGTCGTCGTCCTCCGACGAGTCGCACGCCGAACCCGCCTGTGGACGACTTCGACGATTTCGGGGAACCGGACGTGGCGAGCGATTATAATCCCTACGACGATGAACTCGAAGAAGACAATTCCAGTCAGTTCGATCGATAGTCGCGAGGAACGTTGGCAGGAACGCAAGAGGCGCAGACAAGACCCGTCAAAGACTGGCTGAGACGGTTGGGGACGCGAATCGGACTCGGAATTGCCGTCTTAGGACTCGGCAGTTGTACCCCGACGAGTCGCCCCCAACTCCCCGTCGCCCTCAACAGCTATTACACGGACGAACAGCCCGCCATGAGTGGAGACGGGCGTTTTTTGGCGTTCGTTTCCAACCGGGACGGAACCCGCAGTATTTTGCTGTACGACCTCCAACGTAAGCAGTTCGCGCAGTTGCCCCGACTCAACCGCAAGGACGCGATCGCCGAAACCCCCAGTCTCAGCTATACGGGGCGCTATTTAGTCTACGTGGCCAGCGATCGCGGCCGTCCGGAAATCGAGCTGTACGATCGCATCACCCAACGCACCCAAGTCCTGACGGGCGGTTATCGCGGCTGGGTTCGCAACCCCAACATCAGTTCAGACGGGCGATATGTGGTGTTCGAGACGGGACGGCGGGGACAGTGGGATATCGAAATTATCGATCGCGGACCCGGCATCGAACTCGATCGCCCCAATGGCAGTTAAAACAGCGTCACAGCCTTGGCGCAAGATGCCAAAAAACCGCCACAATAGAACTATCTCGACGAATTTTTCTGTGAAATTCCGAACCTGGTTGATGACGATGGCGATCGCAGCCGTTTCGAGCGGGTGTGCGGCGTATCCTCGCCTCCTCAACACCCCCTTCGATCCCGGCGGACGCAGTTTGAACTCTCCGGCGGCGGAAACGAACCCGGACATCGCCGGACGGTACATCGTGTTCGTGTCGGAGCGGGAAAAACGCCAGGATATTTACCTATACGACTTGCAAACCCAACGTACCATTGCTATACCAGGGTTAAACTCCCTGGCAACGGTGGCCGAACATCCCGACGTCTCGGCCGACGGGCGGTACATTGTGTTTGCGGGCAACCGTCAAGGGCGATCGGGGATTTTCCTTTACGATCGCGAAATCCGCCAACTGCGGAACGTCACCGGCAGCCTCAACGCCACCGTTCGCAATCCCAGTATCAGCGACGACGGCAAGACGATCGCCTTTGAAGCTAACCTCAACGGTCAATGGGATATCCTCGTCTACAACCGTTCGGGTCAACCTCTCGATTTACCGACGCCTCCCCGTTAACCATGACTTCTCGACTTCTCCGTTTCGCTGCCTCGAGCCTTCTCGCAGCCGGACTCGCCACGGTCGCGATCGCGTCGCCGACTCCCTTGGCCCCTCGACCTGCCCTCGCTCAAGATGAAGACGAGCGGACGAACATTCGCGTCTACGAAGAAGCCAGTCCCGCCGTCGTCGCCATCGTCGCCGGAGAGGGAACCGGAAGCGGCAGCATCGTCACCTCTGACGGTCTCGTTCTGACTAACTCTCACGTCGTCGCCAACGCCGGACGCACCGTCACCGTCCGTCTGGCCGACGGTCGGGAATACGTCGCCGACGTCATCGGCTTCGACCCCAGCGGTCAAGACTTAGCTGCCTTACAAATTCGTAACGCTCGCAACCTCCCCACCATCGACATCGCTCCGATCGACTCCGTACAGGTGGGACAGCGAGCCTTTGCTATCGGCAGTCCCTTCGGCTTTGAAAATACCTTCACTGTCGGTATTGTCAGCCGCATCGACCCCAACGACGGCACGATTCAAACGGACGCGGCCATCAACCCCGGAAACTCCGGCGGACCGCTACTCAACTCGGACGCCGAAATGGTAGGAGTCAATACGGCGATTTTCACCCTCGGCCGCGAAGGAGGCAATATCGGCATTGGCTTCGCCATTCCCGTTCGCGACGTGCGATCGTTCCTGGCTTCGGTCGGTGACAACCGCGTGGCGACGACGCCCCAAATCGGCAGTCGGCTTCCGGGTTCCCAACTTCCCCAAACCTTGGCACTCAACGACCCGCCGGTCGACGGAGAACTCGGCAACGGCGACAACGTCCTCCCCGTCGATAACAGCTATTTCGACGCTTATATGTTTGAAGGAAACGCCGGCCAAACGGTGACGCTGGCGATGTCGTCCTTGGAGTTCGATCCCTACCTGATTCTACTCGGCCCCAACGGCAGCGATGTCGCCCAAGATAACAACGGCGGCGGAAATCGTAACGCCCGAATCCACGTTCGCCTACCGGAAACCGGACGCTACATCCTCTTGGCGAACTCCAATCAAGGGGGGGAGTCCGGACGCTATCGCCTCAGTCTCAACAGCGGCGATCGTAACGTCGCACCGTCTCCTCCAACGGGAAACCTGCTGTTACAGGAACGAGGTCAGTTGCAAGCTGGGGACTTAGTCCTCCCCGAAGACGGGAGTTTGTACGATGTCTATCGCTTTGAGGGACGGGAGGGACAAACGGTGACGGTTACTCTCGAAAGCCCCGACTTCGATACGTATCTGTTGCTGTTGAGCGAAGCGGTTCGACCCATCGCGCAAAACGACGATATTGGACCGGGGAACACCAACTCGGCGTTACAGGTACGATTGCCCTATACGGGAACCTATTTCGTTTGGGTAAACGCTTACGATAACACCGGACGAGGACGGTACGAGTTGACGGTTCGTTAGGCCGTCAATTTCGATCTCGTTGTGTCGAAACCGATCGCACCTCTCTGTGTCCTCTGTGTCTCTGTGGTGAAAAATTTAACCCGCAACCCTGTAGGGTCGCTGTATGCAACGACCCTACGTTTATATTGCATTTTCTATAAAATGCCCACGAAATGCAGCGGTCCGTATCCAGTAATCAGTTCCGCCATTAAGGCCAAAAAGCCCAACATCGCCAAACGACCGTTCCACCGTTCCGCCGAGATAGTCAATCCCCATTCCCAGCGTTCGGGCGGGTAGAATTTGGTTTGTTTGGGGGGGTGCATGACGCCATCGAAAGTGAGGTTGGGAGCGTTGGCGGCTTCGACGACTAAATCCGCTAAGTCTTCGACGAACATCGGGTGCGTGTTGAGGGCGGGGACGCGGTGGAAGTTGTGGATTCCCGCTTCTTCAGCCAGTTCGCGATATTCCATATCGATTTCTTGCAGGGTTTCGATATGTTCGGAGACGAAGCTGATGGGAACGACAACGAGGGTTTCGACGCCTTTTTCGGCGAGTTCGGCGATCGCATCCTCAGTGTAGGGTTGCAGCCATTCCACCGGGCCGACGCGGCTTTGATAGGCTAAGGTGTAGTCGTTGGGGCGGCCGAGCGTCTCGACGATCGCCTCGGTGCAAGCTTCGATTTCTTGTTGGTAGGGGTCGCCTGCTTCTTCGACGTAGCTGCGGGGGACGCCGTGGGCGCTAAAGAAAATGTGGGCGCGATCGGGATCGGGGAGTTTGTCGAGTTCTTTGGCGATCAGATCGGCCATTGCTCGTAAGTAGCCCGGTCGGTCGTACCATGAGGGAACGACGGTATAGTCGACTTTTTGTAATTGGGGGTCGTCTTCCCAAAGTTTTTCGAGGAGGCGGAAGCTCGAACCGCTGGTACTGATGGAAAACTGAGGGTACAGGGGCAGAATGACGAGTTTGTCGAGATCGTCACCGTGAATTTGGGCGATCGCTTCTTCGGTAAACGGATGCCAGTACCGCATTCCTACGAAAACGCGGCTGTCGTATCCTCGCTGCTCCAGGCTCGCTTGCAGGGCGTTGGCTTGTTCTTCCGTGATGCGACGCAGGGGCGATCCGCCACCGATCTCTCGGTAGTTCTCTTGGGATTTTTGCGATCGCATACTCGAAATCAACCACGCCAGCGGTTTCTGCAACCACGGAAACGGTAAGCGGATAATTTCGGGATCGGAGAACAGGTTATAGAGAAAAGGTCGGACGTCTTCGAGCTTGTCCGGACCTCCTAAGTTCAGGAGCAAAACGCCAACGCGACCCATAGCAGCTAATGTTTCCCAATTTTTTATATTCTTTACCAATATTAACAGTATGAGGGGCGATCGACAAGCTCGATCGCCCCTACACCGTAATAATTATGGGGGTTTCGTGTTGTTTGTAACAAAATCTAAATTTTTTTGAAATTTTTCTAAAAAAGGCTTGTCAAACGCCTCGAAATTGCAACTCGATGACCGAACGTCGAGTGGAGAGTTTGGGGGGTATCGCCGTCCTCGAAACGCCATCCAATTCGTTTGTTACATTAAAGGCAACGATCGAGATAACAATTCCCATTCGGTTAAGGCGATGCACCCTTTCAAAAAACTGCCCCTCATCGCGTTGGGAAGTCTTCTTTCTCTTGGGGGGTTCCCTAGCGAAGTTTACGCTATCTCGCCAACGGTGCGATTGACGAAAACCCTCAAGTTTCCTCGTTCTGAAACGAAAAACACTCCCGAGATCCCCGAGGCGTCCGATATCGAAACGCCCAGCGAAGAACGTGCTGCTCCCGCCGAATCAGAACCCGATCGTTGGGAAATAGAGGGCGATCGCGGCGAGGGAAACATTCCCAAAGCAACAACCGACCCAACCGAGAACGAAGACGATCCCCTATCGAGTTTTGCACCGGATATCGATCGCCTGCAAATTCTTCTCGAAGCCGATCGCCTATACCTCTCTGGAAATTATACCGACGCCGAAGCCCTGTATCGCCAAGTCAAGCCACCGTTTTCTATAGACATCGGCGAATTCAGGCCGCGAGCCGTACCGTTTTCCGACCCAGATTTACTCTCTCCGGCCGGAGCGGTATACTGGCGCGAATCGACTGCTGGAATCGAACAGGGACTCGAAACGCGAATTTTCGTCCCCCTAGAACTCCTTATTGAAGAACATCCCGAATTTATCCCCGGTTATTTAAGGTTAGCGGCGGTGTTGCGCGATCGCGATCGCCCCGAAGAAGCCCTCGACGTTCTCGAACGGGCGGCGTCGATGTATCCCACCGAAGCGCAACTCGTCGAAACCTATATCTACCATCTCGCCGACGCCGAAAAATGGCTCGAAGCCTCCATCGCCGCCCGTCAGTTTTCGCTGTTGCTTCCCGAACATTCGAGGGCGGACAATTTCCGGGGTTTCGCCGACGAAATGTTTGAAGAATTCCAACGGGATTTACGAGCGGACTTGCGAGAAAGTGCGATCGCCTCAGTTTTCACTGGGGCGTTGAGTGTATTCGCGACGGGTTCGCCTTTCGCGGCCATCCCGACGTTACAACTGGCGTTGCTACTGCTACAAGGGGAAGACACCGTCGGAGAGAAATTCGTCGAAGTCGCCCAGGAACAGCTTCCCCTCGTCGAAGATGTTCGAGTGACCGATTACGTCAACGATATCGGCGATCGCCTGGCCGATTTGACGGGGCGGGACATGGATTACGAGTTTTACGTGATTCTCGACGAGAACGTCAACGCCTTCGCCCTTCCCGGCGGAAAAATCTTTATTCACGCCGGAGCGATTTTGGCCATGGAATCAGAAGCGGAACTGGCGGGGTTGTTGGCTCACGAACTGTCTCACGCGGTTCTCTCTCACGGATTTCAACGGATGGTGGACGCCACGATGTTCGGAAACGTCGTGGGGTTAGTTCCCTACGCTGGGGGGATTCTCAACAATTTAATGTTTTTCGATTACAGTCGCGACCAAGAGCGACAAGCCGATATCTTAGGAACGCGAATTCTCGCCACGTCGGGATACGCCGCCGACGGGTTGTGGAACGTGATGGTGGAACTGCACGAACGGGACGATGCGCCGTCAATTCCCGCTTGGATTTCGACGCACCCCGACACCGAGGATCGGATTCAGTATCTCGAAACGCTCATCGTGGAGAACGGTTACAACCGCTATGCTTACGAGGGAGTTGAGGAATACGCGCAAGTTCAGGCTCGGGTTCAGAAGTTGATGGAGGATTACATCGAAGAACGGGAAACCGAAGAAGCCGAAGAAGCCGAGGTGATGAATCGGGAGTTAGAGCGTCAGTGGCGACGGGAGCAACGAATGGAACGGCTCGATCCCTTCGATTGGTACGGCCGTCCTGGGGAGCGATCGATCCGGATGCCACCGGGGTTTTAGCTTTTGCTATCCTATTTAATTCAAAAATGGGCGGTACTGGGATCGAACCAGTGACATCCTGCTTGTAAGGCAGGCGCTCTACCGCTGAGCTAACCGCCCAGTGAACTTCTATCATACACCATAGTTACATTCGATCGCAAGTCATTCGCGATCGCGGTACGATCGGCGAAGTTGTTTCGCACTCGACCTCATGTCCGATTCGCTGACTCCAGAAACCGCCACGTTGCAAGCCTTACAGCGCCTCGTCGAAGTCGTCGCCAAACTGCGCGATCCCGACGGAGGATGTCCCTGGGATTTGGAACAAACCCCAGAAAGTCTGATTCCCTACATCATCGAAGAAGCTTACGAAGCGGTAGACGCGATTCGTTGTGGCGACAGCGATGCGATCGCCGAAGAATTGGGCGATTTGCTGTTACAAGTGGTGTTACAGGCGCAAATTGCCCGAGAATACGGTCATTTTACCCTGGCAGAGGTGGCAGATGGCATCGCCGAAAAACTGATTCGTCGTCACCCCCATGTTTTCGCCGATGTGGAAGCGAATACTTCTGGGGAAGTTCGACAGAATTGGGAGAAAATAAAAGCCGAGGAAAAGGGGGAAACTCAACCGACACTGACCTCGAAATTAACTCGCTACGCTCGCACGTTACCGCCACTGACAGCGGGGATGAAGATTTCTAAGAAAGCTGCCGCTGTGGGGTTTGAATGGGAGAACGTTGAGGGTGTTTGGGATAAGTTTCACGAAGAACTCGACGAGTTTCACCAAGCTTTGCGGCACGAAAGCAAGGAACGCCAACAGGAAGAGTTGGGAGATTTGTTGTTCGTGATTATTAATCTGGCGCGGTGGTACGATCTCGACCCAGAAGCAGCGTTACACGGGACAAACCATCGGTTTTTAGAGCGGTTTGCCAAGGTTGAAGCGGCGTGCGATCGCCCCCTTTCGGAGTATTCGTTGGAGGAGTTAGAAGCCTTTTGGCAAAAGGCGAAGAAATTGTTGAAACAGTGAGAAACGGAACCAGAACCCCGGCATCTCCAAGACACCGGGGTTTTATTTTGGCTGAGTTCTTTAAATCTTGCTATGCTGGAAGATATATTGTGCGATCGAGTTGTGCGATCGAGCTTTGAATTATGTCTTCCGAAACGCTCTCGAGATACGTGACGCGCAACGCTGAAATTTTGGGCGGAGAGCCGATCGTAACTGGAACTCGTACCTCAGTCCGAGCCATTGTCGGTTTGTGGCGTTTGGGAATTATGCCAGAAGAAATTCTCAACCATTTGCCTCATTTGACACTGGCACAAGTTTTCGATGCTTTGAGTTTTTATTTGGACAATCAACCGGAAATTAACGAGTATATCGATCGCAACCAGGTTCCAGACGATCTAGTTCATCCAGCAGTAAAAGCCACGTTGCGCCGATCGAACCACTAAACCCAACCGATCGCTCTTTCAGTCTGCATATCGAACAACTGCACCCGTTCGGGATCGATCGCCAACCAAATCACATCCCCCAACGCCACCCGCCGATCGCCCGGAAGTCTCGCCTGTACCGACAACGACGGATCGTCCACCGCACTCCCGATAACATAGGTTTCGCTACCCAAGGTTTCCAGGCGATCGATCCGCAATTGTAAATTTTTCGCCGCCGCTGCACTCAAACTCAAGTGTTCCGGACGCACCCCCAGCCACACCGACTGTCCGTCGTAGTGGCGCAACCACTTCTCCCAACTCGAAGGAAGCGTCAGGCGAAACTGGGAACAGACTAACTTCAAAGAATCCTTCACCCGAACCGAAATGAAATTCGTCGTCGGCGACCCCAAAAACTCCGCCACAAAGCGGTTTGCAGGGCGTTCGTACAGTTCCAGCGGCGCACCCACTTGCTGGAGTTGTCCGGCGTTCATCACCGCAATGCGATCGCCCATCGTCATCGCTTCAATGCGATCGTGCGTCACGTAAACCGTCGTCGTTCCCAACTGACGCTGCAATTCCACCAGTTGACCCCGCGTCTCGGAACGCAACTTCGCATCCAAATTACTCAACGGTTCGTCCATTAAGAATACCGCCGGATCGCGGGCGATCGCCCGTCCCAACGCCACCCGCTGCTTCTGTCCCCCCGACAGTTCCTTGGGAAGGCGATCGCGCAACATCTCGATTTGCAACATTTGCGCCACCTGCTGCACCCGTTCGGCGATTTCCCGTTCCCGAGGCGTCACGTAGCGCAGCGGTTTCGGAAATTTCCGCGTTGCAGACACCGCCAAACTCTCCCACGGCGGCGGTTTGCGGCGTCCCATGCGACGCAAGCCAAAGGCTAAATTCTCGTACACCGTGAGATGGGGATAGAGGGCGTAACTCTGAAACACCATCGCCACATCGCGGCGTTTTGGCGGAAGATCGTTAGCCAGGCGATCGCCGATGTAAATTTTTCCCGCCGTCAGGGATTCCAACCCCGCAATCAGCCGCAACAGCGTACTTTTCCCGCATCCCGACGGTCCCACGAGAACCAAAAACTCGCCGTCGCGAACCGTCAAATCGATGTCGCGCAACACCGACACCCCCGCTTCCTCCGAGGCGTCGCCTCGCTGGGGAAATCGTTTGTAGACCTTTTCTAAGACAACTTCAGCCATCGACGGTTGCGCGGAAATTCACCGATCTACTGTACGGCCGAATCCGCAATTTTTTGTAAATGTTATAGTGCAACAAAGTTTGACACGCCGTCTGACGGCAATGCTGTCACGCACGGGAGAGCGAAAGGTTGACGATGCGCGTTCTGTTACTGTATCCCAAGTTTCCTAAAAGCTTTTGGTCTTTCGAGAAAACCCTCGAACTCATCGGCCGCAAAGCCATGTTACCGCCGTTGGGACTCGTCACCGTCGCGGCGATTTTACCGCAAGAGTGGGAATTCAAACTGGTCGATCGCAACGTGGGCGATGTCACCGAAGAGGATTGGAACTGGGCGGATTTGGTGTTGATGTCGGCGATGATCGTCCAGAAAGACGATATGCTGGCGCAGGTGCAGCAAGCCAAACGTCGCGGAAAAGCTGTCGCCGTGGGCGGTCCCTATCCCACCGCGTTACCGGAGGATTTAAAAGCCGTCGAGACGGACTTTCTCATTCTCGACGAAGGGGAAATTACCTTACCGATGTTCGTCGAAGCGATCGCCCGTGGCGAAACCAGCGGCGTGTTCCGATCGAACGGCGAAAAACCCGACGTTACGGTAACCCCAGTTCCCCGCTTCGATCTCCTCGACTTCGACGCCTACGCCGAAATGTCGGTGCAATTTTCCCGAGGCTGTCCCTTCCAATGCGAGTTTTGCGACATTATCGTCCTCTACGGACGCAAACCGCGCACCAAAAACCCCGAACAGTTTCTCGCCGAACTCGATCGCCTCTACGAATTGGGGTGGCGTCGCAGCATCTTCCTGGTAGACGACAACTTCATCGGAAACAAACGCAACGTCAAACTGCTGCTGAAAGCCATACAACCTTGGATGGTGGAACACAACTATCCGTTCTCCTTCGCCACCGAAGCCTCCGTCGATTTGGCCAAAGACCAGGAATTGATGGATATGATGGTAGCCTGTAACTTCGGATCGGTGTTTTTGGGCGTCGAAACCCCCGACGCTGACAGCCTCGCCACCACCAAGAAATATCAAAACACCCGCGATCCTCTCAGCGACGCCGTAATTCAAATTGCGAAATCCGGCTTGCGCGTCATGGCGGGATTCATCATCGGCTTCGACGGCGAAAAAGCCGGGGCGGGCGATCGCATCGTGGAATTCGTCGAAAAAACCGCCATTCCCACCGCCTTATTCAGTATGCTGCAAGCCCTTCCCGATACCGCGTTGTGGCATCGTTTAGAAAAAGAAGGACGCCTGCGGGAGAAAAACGCCAACATCAACCAAACCACGTTGATGAACTTCGTCCCCACCCGTCCGTTAGAAGACATCGCCCACGAGTATATCGACGCCTTCTGGCGATTGTACGACCCGGCAGCGTTTCTCGATCGCACCTATCGCCATTTCCGCTTCCTCGGCGAAGCCACCTATCCCCATAAAGGGAAAGCCACCCAGAAAAACACCTCTTGGGTGGTCGTTCGGGCGTTACTGACGATCGCCTGGCGTCAAGGAATCCTGCGAAAAACCCGGTTTCAGTTTTGGCGCAACCTCTGGCTGATGTACCGCCACAATCGAGGCGGAATCAGCAGTTACCTCTCCGTTTGCGCCCAAGCCGAACACTTTTTAGAGTACCGCCAAATCGTCAAAGACCAAATCGAGGCGCAATTGGCGGTGTACCTGGCGCAGAAACAGTCTGAAGACGCCACGCCTACAACCGAGACGCCACAGCCAGAACTGGTGCGTTAAGCCGTCAGAGGCGTTCCGTCTAGCAGGAAATTCCAGTATATTGATAGCGACCCCACTGCTAGACAGTCTTATGGCATTAGAATATCCCGAGGATCTCAGATATCTGGACTCTCACGAGTACGTTCGCCTCGACGGAGAAATCGCCACGATCGGTATTAGCGCCTTCGCCCTCGATGAGTTGGGCGATATCGTGTTCTTGGAATTACCGGACGTGGGCGATACTGTCGAAAAAGGAGAAACCTTCGGTTCGATCGAATCGGTGAAAGCTGTCGAAGATCTCTACGCCCCGATTTCCGGAACCGTCACCGATCGCAACGAAGAGGCGATCGAATCTCCCGAACGCTTGTCTGAAGATCCTTACGGGGAAGGCTGGTTGTTGAAGGTGCGTCTCGACAACCCCGACGACGAGTTAGATGAAACCCTCACCGCTGAAGAGTATCGCGCCCAGGTGGAAGGGGACGAAGAGGATTAGAGAGGGAGAGAGGGAGAGAGGGAGAGGGGGAGAGGGGGAGAGGGGGAGACATCCTGTAACCTCATCTCCCTGAAACACTACTTCTGGTATCGGTTTATGAGAGTTCGCCGCACTTTTAGGCCGTCGAACACGGTTTCTCTCCTCGCCCTCGTTTTGGGGGTGTTGTCCGAACCCAGTGCGGCGCAAATCGTTCCCGATGCTTCTCTTCCCGTTCCTTCCACCGTTGAAATCGATAACCGCCTCTATCGCATTACGGGGGGAACGACGGCGGGACACAATCTGTTTCACAGCTTTTCTCAGTTCGATTTAGAAACGGGATCGATCGCCCAGTTCGAGAATTCCGCCGCGATCGCCAACATTATTACCCGCATCACGGGGAACGCGCCCTCGTTTATCGACGGAACTCTTCGCGCCAACGGCGTCGCAAACCTCTATCTTCTCAATCGTAACGGGCTGACCCTCGGCGATAACGCCCGTCTCGATATCGGTGGGTCGTTTTTCGGGACGACGGGCGATCGCCTGCTGTTCTCCGACGGTTCCAGTTTTCCCAGTATTCTCGAAGACAATCCGCCCCTGCTGTCGGTGTCCGTTCCCCTGGGAGTGCAGATGGGGCCGAATTCTGGCAATATCGCCGTCACAGGAAGCGGTCACAACCTCTCTTTCGCCGACGACTTTTCCACCGTCCGCGACGATCGCGCCCTAGGATTTGCGGTGTCTCCCGGTGCGACGCTACAACTGATCGGCGGTGACATCGCCATCACCGGGGGGAATCTCACCGCCGCCAACGGGTCGATTTCTCTGGTGTCTCTGAAGGGGGGAACTTGGAATTTCGACGAAAATTCGGTTTCTGCTGCAACTGGGGGCGAGATTCGTCTGTCGGCGGCGTCTTCGGTGGATGTCAGCGGAAATGGTGGCGGACATTTGACGGTTATCGGCCGCAATCTGTTTTTAGCGGACGGTTCGACGCTGTTGGCGGATACTCTAGGAGACGCACCGGGAGACGGGATCGAAATTCGTACCACGGCGTTGGTGGACGTGCGGGGAATCGCCCCAGGAGAAGATTTTTTTGCGAGTGGTTTTTTCGCGGCGGTGGGGCCGGGGGCGAGTGGGGACGGCGGAAACGTTTTCATCGAAAGCGATCGCTTGGTGGTGGAAGAGGGATCGATCGTCGGGGCGGATACCTTCGGGGCGGGAAATGCGGGAACCTTTACAGTTCGGGCGAGGGAAATCGAAACCCGCGAAAGTAGTTGGTCGGGGTCGAGTTTCACCGCCGCCACGGGAAACGGCGGACGCATCAAGTTAGACGCCGATCGCATTCTCATCGCGGACGGAGCGCAAATTCTCTCATTTACTCTTGGGGGTGGCGATGCGGGGAGTATTGCGGTGCGATCGAACGTTTTGGAAGTGCGCGGCGTCAACGCGGGAACCTTCAACAGCGTCATCGTCACGACCTCGGAAGCCGGAAGTACGGGACGCGGCGGAACGATAACCGTCGATACGGGAATTTTGCGTTTGGCGGAGGGAGGCGCGATTTCCACGGGAACCAGCGGCGACGCGATAACCAGTGCGGCGGGAACCCTGACGGTGCGGGCGACGGAGGCGATCGAACTCATCGGAACCGACGAAAACGGCGTTCCCGCAACCCTCTCCACCACAACCTTTAGCGACGCACCGGGGGCGGATTTGTTCGTGGAAACGCCCCGATTGGTGGCGCGAGACGGCGGACAGGTGAGTGCGGGAACCTTCGGCGGCGGCGATGGGGGACGGGTGGTGTTGAACGTCTCGGAGATGGAGTTAAGCGGTTCCACGGCGGCGGTGGAAGTGCGAAACCGCGATTTTTTCGTGGACGAGTCGCAAACCCGCTTTCCCAGCGGTGTATTTAGCAGTTCGGAAGGGGGCGGGGCGGCGGGAGATTTGCTCGTCAACGGCGATCGCATCCTCGTGCGCGACGGGGCGGAACTGACGGTGAGTAGTAGCGATCGCGGCGAGGCGGGATCTTTGGCGATCGACACCTCCCGTTTGACTCTAGAATCCGGGGGACGGATTCGCGGCGACAGTGCGTCGGGGGCGGGAAGTTTGCGTTTGAACTTGGCGGATTTGCGGCTGTTTGGGGGAAGTCGCATTTCCACTAACGCCCGAGGAACGGAACCGGGGGGAAATATCGAGATCGACACCGATACCCTGGTGGCGTTGGATAACAGCGACATTACCGCTAACGCCCTCAACAGCTTCGGCGGACGCATTCAAATCGAAGCGGTGGGGGTGTTCGGAACGGCGTTTCGATCGCAACTGACTCCAGAAAGCGATATTACTGCAACCTCGGCGTTAGGGTCGTCTTTTAGCGGTGTGGTGGAGTTGCGAGAACCGGAGGTGGAGACCAATTCGCCGTTGGTGGAACTCTCGTCAGAAGTCGTGGATTTGTCCGGGTTGGTGGCCGATGGCTGTTCGGCGTTGCGATCGGGGAGTCGGTTTGTGGTTACGGGACGGGGCGGACTGTCGCGGGAAACGCCCGATCGCGTGACGGTGGGCGGGTTTTCTCGCTGGGAACCCAAGCCGTTGGGGGAAACAACTGAAGCGGAGAAGTCACGGGAAGAAGAGCGATCGCCCCTGCAAGAAGCGACGGGATGGGTGACACACGCCGACGGACGAGTTCAATTGATAATCGACCGTGCTAGGTAATATTTTAAATCTTACTTAATTTAGTGAATCTTCCCAATTTAGTAGTTTTCGGGAGCGATCAGGTAGGTTTTCCAGGTCGGTTCGGATTCGTTTTTACCTTTAAAATACCGCGCCAAACGCCAAGTTTTCCCTTCTTTTTGTCCTTGAATATATAAGTCGAACGGCTGTTTTTTACGAGTTTTCCGTCCCGTGGACAAATCTACAATTAAATTGTAAGTTCCCTTGAGGTGATAAGCGGGCAAGTCTTGAATTGTGAGAGGTTCGTTAAAATCCACCGACACGCGATCGACCGACCAATCGGGCGTTTGCGAGAGTTTAAGTTGTGAAGCGAGGTGTTCTTGATTTTGCTGAAATTGCAGTAAAATCGCCCGTTCGATAAGGTCGCGATCGAATAACACTGGCACCGACGAACAGGCCGCCAAAAGCCAAACTAAAATAACAAACAGTACCCCGATACGAGGCATTCGTAGAACTGTGGAACTGGGAACCCTCAAACTCGGCAAATATCTAACCCTCCACGACGTTTGTACCTGTACGCAAACTTACCATAAATACCGCGATCGCATCGATCCGTTTCCGAAAAACCCAGACGAAACCCTCCCGGCGTTGTACCGTCTCGTCGAGGAGATTGTCGATCCTGTTATCGACGAATTCGGCCGCGATCGCTTCGGGTTAACTTACGGCTTTTGCTCTGCCGATCTCAAACGATATCTCGAACGCAAAGATCCCGCAACCGGCCGCCGTCACGGCCGCGTTGCACCCAACCTCGACCAACACATGGCATTTGAGAAGAATACCAAAGGCAATTACTACTGTAAGCGACCGGGGGCGGCTTGTGATTTTTATATTGTTAATTTAGCCAGCGATCGCCTTGTCGATTGGATTTGCGATCGCAAACTTCCCTTCGATTCTTTATATTATTACGGGAGCGATCGACCCATTCACATCAGTTACGGCGACGAACACAAACGCGCCCTATGGACGTTCGACGCAGGTGGAAGACCGAGGAAAATGAAGAGATGATGATGAGGAGAGGCGTAGGGTGTGTGACGCGGCCGAAAAATGTTGGTCGAAGTCAGGTCAATAGAATATTACCGCGTCACGCACCGCCCCCAACGGGGAGATGATGTGAAGATCTGATGATGTGATAAAAAATTATCAATTATCCTCGCTGGTCAATTTCAACTGCAAATATACCAAAACTAACACCACCATTAACAACAACGTTGCAGCAGCGGCGGCGTATCCCAAATCGAATAAGGCGAAGGCTTGTTCGTAAATGTAATACACCAAGATATTCGTGGAATTGAGCGGTCCGCCTCCCGTGATGACGTACACTTGCTCGAAACTGCGAAGCGTAAAAATAGTGGTGGTGACGATGACGAAAACCAACGTGGGGCGCAAACCGGGAATCGTGACGTGCCAGAATTGTTGTAACGGCGTTGCTCCGTCCAATTCTGCCGCTTCGTAACGGGATTGGGGAATCGTTTGCAATCCTGCCAGAAACAACACCAGATTGAAACCCAGTTGTTTCCAGATACTCAGTAAAATTAACACGGGCATCGCCCACACGGGACTTCCCAACCAGGGAATCGCATCGATTCCAAAGATGTCCAAAAAGTGGTTGACGGGGCCGTCGGTTTGAAACAGCCAACGCCACCCCAAACCCACCGCGACAGTCGAGGTAATCGAGGGGATAAAATAGGCACTTCTGAGGAAGCCGCGAAAGGTCTGGATGCGATCGAGCAAAGCCGCCAATCCCAGAGGGATCGCAATGCTGGGAACCACGGTCGCGACGGAGAAATAGAGCGTATTTCCGACCACTTGCCAAAAATCGGGAGAGACGAGCGATCGCCAGTAATTCTGAAGTCCCACCCATCGCGTTCCAGTTTGGGTAAAACTCCCTGTCGTAAAGCTGAGATAGATGAGATAGCCGATCGGTCCGATAACGAACGCCAACAGCAACAGTAACGCCGGTGCCAGAAACGTCCAAGCGGCGACGGTATCGTTATCGAGCCAGTGAAACCCTTTCGACGCAGCGTTTCGATCGTTCATCCCATCATCTCCCCATCTCATCATCTCCCCATCTTCCGGTTGGGGGCGGTGCGTGACGCGGTAACATCTCATCGTTCTGACTTCGTTCCACATTTTTCGGCCGCGTCACGGCACCCTACGACTCCTCATCATCTCATCATCTTCCGGTTGGGGGCGGTGCGTGACGCGGTAACATCTCATCGTTCTGACTTCGTTCCACATTTTTCGGCCGCGTCACGGCACCCTACGACTCCTCATCATTTCTTCTTCAAAGCCTTCTTCACCAAGGCGGGAATTTCTGAAGGGCGGTTGGCGACGGGAATACCGACCTTTTTAAACGCCTCGATTTTATGTTCGGCGGTACCGATGTCCGTTTCGAGGAGAGCCGTTCCCGTGTACTGTTGCGTTCCGCTGAGGTGGGCCGCGACGATCGCTCCGGCGTGTCCGAGGCGTTTTCCTTTGGGGGCGAAGCGTCCGGCGACGTAGGCGATGGTAGGTGTGTCGATGGCTTCGGCGGCGTATTCGGCGGCGTCTTCTTCTGTGGAACCGCCAATTTCACCCACGAGGACGATGACTTCCGTGCGATCGTCTTCGTCGAGCATTTGCAGCCACTGGGCGAAGGAGGAACCGAGAATTCCATCTCCGCCGATTCCCACACTGATAGACTGTCCCAACTCAGCTTGTGTGAGGGAGAGGGCGATTTCATAGGTGAGAGTTCCGCTGCGGCTGATAATTCCTACCGAACCGGGGGTGTAGAACTGGGCGGGGTGGGTTCCCAGGAGAATTTGACCGGGAACGATGATGCCGGGACTGGTGGGGCCGACGACGAGGGTGTCGGTAATGTCAGCCTTGCGAACCAAGCGTACCATGTCCATCGGGGGCATTCCTTCGGTGACGATGGCCAGTTTGCGAATGCCTGCGGCGATCGATTCTAAGGCGGCGTCGAGAACGAGGAAGGGTTTGACGAAAATTGCCACGGCGTCGATGGGACCTTGCTCTTTAACCGCCTCTTCCACCATGTCGTAAATCGGTACGCCGTTCTGAGTTTTACCGCCGTGGCCGGGGGCAACTCCCGCCACGACCTGGGTACCGTATTCTTTCATCAAGACGGTATGGGTGGCGGCCAGGGGTTCGGTGATGCCGTGGATGAGAACTTTGGTTTCAGAGGTGAACTGCATAGGGCGGTGATGGGACGAGCGGGAGCAGGGGAGTACATTGGCGGTGCGTGACGGTTTGTTGGTCTCACGTTCGACACCCGATTTTTTAAGTCACGCACCCCACGGGTGACGGGTGACTGTTATTTGTTGGCTTTGACGGCTAGGGCGACGGCTTCGTCGAGATTCTCGAGAACGGTAATGTCGGTGTCGGCGAAGGCTTTTTGGGCGATGTCGCAGTCGCTGCCGATGGGACGGACTATCCAACGATAGGTACGATCGCTCTGTTTGCGTTCGGCCACTTCGATGAGGGTCTCGACGATATCTTCACAAGAGGTAACGCCGAGGATGAGGTTGACGAGAACGACGTTGACTCGCGAGGCTTTGGTGACTCGTTCTAAGCCAATTTTGAGGCGTTCTTGAAGGGGAAGTTTGGCTTCTCGCCAACATAATTCGCTGCCGAGGTTCAGGAAGTTGGCGGGTTTGCCTTTGGCTTGACAGACGAGGTCGAGGGTGGACATGGTGAGTCCCGCCCCGTTGCAGACGATGGCGATGTTGCCGTCGAGTGAGACGTATTCGGTGTTGAGAAAGGCAGTTTCTGAAGAGAGTTCTGAATCGAGGTGGCTTTCGTGAACCAATCGAGCGAGGTCTTCGTGACGGCTGAGGGCTTCGTCGTTGACCGTGATTTTCCCGTCGAGTGCCATGACTTCGCCAGTATCGCGAATGCCGAGGGGGTTAATTTCGACGAGGTCGAGGTCTTTCTGCACGAAAAGCTGATACATATTTTCGACGATCGCGCTGACGGCTTCGATCGCTTCTCCTCGCAAGCCCATTTTCAAGGCCAGACGTCGGGCGTAAAAGGGTGAAAAGTCTTCTTTGACCACCACTCGCTGCATGGTGTCGCGATCGAAATTGACTTCGACACCGCCGTAAGGAGAACCGAGGAGAACTGGACGACGCGCCGAGCGATCGAGGAGAATCGGGGTCTTCGCAAAACAAGGTGATAAGAAAAACTTATTAAGTAAAGCAAGACAGAAAGCGCATTCGCATATTTTCAAAATTTATAAAGCCATAAGCTTGACGCTTTATCAGTTTAAGACGATTATTAATACCCTCCATAACACCATTGGTTGTTCGGCTCAAGAAATAATTACATATTGTGTTAAGATGATTGCGAATTGTCTTGACAGCATCACCATAAATACTCTGTGCTTTACACAACCATTCTTTAAATTTATTTTTTCCGCTCTCTGGGTCTTGAGTTGTTTCATAAATTTCTCTAAAATCCTCTTTAAGCTGATAAGCTTTTCGTAAACGTTTTGACTGTTTTAAAACGGCCTCTAATTTTTCCAATCCCTCTTCTTTTAAGTCTTTTTGGTTTTTCAGCAATAACCATTTTGCTCCTTTGATTTTGATTTTAAACTTCACCTGCTTTCGGATTTTATTTAGATTGTCATTCACCGCTTTCATAACGTGAAATCTATCGACGACAATTTGGGCATTGGGAAACACTTTTTCGATAAGCTTTGGAAATCCTTCCCACATATCTACACTGACTTCTTCGACTGCCTCTCTGACCTCTAACGGTTGCTGTAGAAGAACTTCAGCGATTTCTTCTTGTTGGTGAGAGTCGATGACTTCTATCAATTCTCCTTTCTCTAAATCGCTCACTACCGTCACAAATTTTTTGTGACCTTTATGTTTTGCTATCTCGTCAAAACCCAACCTTTTTACTTGTCCCCAATTTACTTTTTTTTTGCGTTCGTATACCTGTTGATGAATTCCATTTACCTGATGCCAAGACAAGTCTTCTTCTCTTTTAACTTGCTCGACGCTACTAGCGATTACTCGCTCGTAAA
>NZ_KB235958.1:2970916-2992138 GCF_000332355.1 Baaleninema simplex PCC 7105 | reverse complement strand
TAAGTTGATTAAGTCTTCTACAAAAAAGTTCATCTTTAGATCCGCCTGCATTTGTTTTCTATTATACTATTATCACCTCAAACTCCGAAGACCCGAGAATCGCAAGATAAAATTCGCGATCGGCGTTGTATTTGGCTTCGGCTAAGAGAACGTCGGGATATTCTTCCTGAATCGGTAAGTGAAAGATGGCTTGAGCGGCGGCGATCGCGTCGATCGTGTTGGCGGCGAAGCGAACGCCTCCTGCTTTACCGCGTCCGCCAACGCGCACTTGCGATTTCAACACGACGGGATAGGGAATTTTTAACCCCTTCAAATCTTGGGGATGGCGAATTTTTTGAGAGGGCAGTACCGGAATGCCCGTCTCGCGAAATAGCTCTTTGGCTTGATACTCTAGAAGATCCATCGGCGATTGGCGAACACCCACACAACTACCATATCCCGATCTGGCTGTCGGCGCTGAGATCGCGGCTACATTTTCGAGCGCATTTGAGACGATCGACAACACGACAGCGAGATCGCTAAGGGATAAACCAGGATAACAAAGGTTCTCCCGAGATGGACAAATTCGATCGAATTGGGTACAGTCAGACGAGACCGTCTTCTACGGGCTTCTAAATGCGTCTACATCGCCCGATCGCGCTCGTTAGTTTGCGATTTTCGGTTCTCTTCACTCCATCGCAGTGGCCGCTCTAACAATTAATTCAAGTTTCGATCGTCGAGGGTGTTAGTCATGGCGAATCTTCCCCCGGACTCCCCGCCTGAGTCGGAGTCTCGCACTTCCGATGGCGTGCGCCGCTTCTGGAAACGAGTTACTCGTCCGAAATCGCTCGCGATCGCGGGTGGAACGGTGTTGGTCGTGGGGGGAGTGGTGTATGCCGGATTGCAGGTTTGGGTGCGATCGCAACTGCCTTCGCTGCTCGAAACGCAACTGACAAACCTCCTCAACCGCCCCGTCGAAATCGGCGAAGTCGAAGGGTTTTCGCTGGCGGGGATTCGACTCGATGGTTTGACGATTCCCGAAACGGAAGACAACGCCAACCGCGTGAGTGTCGAGGACATTCGGGTGCGGTACGATCTTCTGGCCTTGCTCTCGGGACGGCTTCCCCTCAGTCTCACCCTCGTCGAACCGGACATTTACGCCGAACAAGCGGACGACGGCACCTGGCTGAGGCTGGATTTGAACCTTCCCGAACCGCCCGAAGACGAGCGGGAACTTCCCATCGATCCCCAAATTAATCTTCGCATCGATGACGGGATGGTTCGTCTGGTTCCTCGAGGGCAAACAACGCCGTTTGAGGTGGAGTTGTCGGGAACGGCGCAACTGCGGCAAAAGTTACAACTCGCTCGCTACGACGTGAGGGTGGAATTACCGGACGGGGAGGTGGCCATCGAGGGTCAAACGCAGTTGGAAAGCTTTGAAAGTCGCCTCAGCACGCAGGTTCGGAATTTAGAACTGTCGCAGTTGACGCAACTTCTCCCCGAGGACGTTACGGAAACGGTGCGGATCGAGAGCGGAAACGTCAACGCCAATTTACAGATCGAAGTTCCGAGTTTGGAGTGGTTGCTCGACGATGGCGAAACGGAGGAAGACACCGAACCGCAAAACCAATCGTCGGTTCGGTTGGTGTCGTCGCCCTTGCAAACCTTAGACGATCTCGATCCGTCCCGATTGCCTGACATTCGCGGCACGCTGGCGTTAGAGAATTTATCGATCGCCCTCGATCCCTTGGCTCGTCCTCTGACGGCGGAGGGGTTCGTTCGCTTCCAGGGCGATCGCGTCCTGCTGGAAAACGTCGAGGCGCAAACGGGAACCCTGGCGATCGAGGTGGCGGGGTCGGTAGACTGGCAAACGGGCTACGATGTCGAGGTGTCCGTCCTGCCAATTGCTCTGCAATCGGTGCGGGATTTGGTGACGATCGACCTTCCCGAACTCCCGGTTTCGGGGAGTTTGCAAGCCAACGTCCTGGTGACGGGGGACATCGACGACCCGCAAGCGACGTTAGCGTTGAGTAATACGGAGGCGATCGCGATCGAAGCAACGGTTCTCAGCGAAGTTCGGGCCAACCTGTCGGCAAATTTATCCCGCGTCACCCTCAACGGCTTTCGCATTACCCCCGCTGTAGGCGGTCGCGTTGTCGCCCGAGGTGAGGCCGATATTCGATCGCTGACTCGAGATACAGACGACCCCGTGTCGCTGAATTTCGACCTTCGCACCGAGTTACCGATCGACGAACTCCTCGCCCCTTACGGACTCTTGCCTCCCGAGGTATCGGTGGGGCTGTTGACGGCCGAGGCCGAGGTGGGCGGAACCCTCGACGATCCCCGCGCCCGGTTGGTCTGGGAAACGCCGGAGGCGGCCGTTACCGAGGTGGGGACGGTTTCGACGTCTGGAGAAGTCCGGTTTCGCGACGATCGCGTCCGGTTAGACACGGCAGAAGTTCGCGCGGGCGGCGGTGCGATCTTCGCCACGGGACAGGCCGATCTCGACGCCGGAAACTGGGACGTTGACCTGTCGGCAACCCCCATCGACCTCTCGCCGTTTTTGCCGCTTCCCATCGCTGCCTCGCTGACAGAACTCCGGGCAAATGCCTCGGGAAGACTTGACAATTTCGACCTAAATATGGTAAATGGAATCGCCGATATCGGACTGGCGGTAGACGGCGGCACCGTCGGCGTCCGGGCTGATGTCGAAAACGGTGACGTTAACGTCGTCGCAGAGGCAGCGGATATTTCTGCCAACGCGATCGTCGAGGATTTACCGGTGGCGGTGGCGTTACGGCAGGGTCGGGCGACAGTCAGCAGTTCGATCGATTCCCTGTTGTGGGCGTCACAAACTCAGGATTTCAGCGGTATCGACCTGTTGGCCGATGCCGATGTCGCGGTGGCAGACGGAACGGTAACGGCCGGGGCGCAGGTAACGGGGGGTAACGTGACGGCGACGGCGGACGTTTCGTCGATTTCCGTCGGGGCGATCGCCGGAGATCTGCCGGTTCCCGTGGCGTTGCTGGGGGCGACGGCGCAAGTCGAGACCTCGGTAAACGCTTTGTTAGCGGCGGCGCAAACCCAGGACGTCAGCGGTATCGAGTTGGTGGCAGAGGCTGACGTGGCGGTGGCCGACGGGATGGTAGACGCCCGAGTGGAGTTAAGCAATGGGGCGATCGCCACAGTCGCCGACGCGTCCTCGATTTCCATCAGTTCCTATTTTCCCGAAATTCCCGTTCCCCTGGTGCTGTCGAGGGCAACAGCACGGGCGAGTTTGACAGCCGACGAGTTGCTGGCAGCGGCACGAACGCAAGATTTTACGGGGTTGAATCCCGTCGTCGAGGCGAACGCGCAACTGGCCGTCAACGACGGAACGGCCGACGTCGTGGCCAGGGTAGACGGGGGACGCTGGGACATTGCGACGACGGCGGGACTCACGGTGACCGACGAGATCGTCACGCAGTTGGTGGGAGACAAAATCGTGACGAGTCCTCGGTTTCCCACCCCGTTAACCGCGCGGGCGAATTTGTCCGGGGCGATCGCTCCTCTGTTGCGCCTCGGGGCGGTTCCCGTTCCCGTTAGCGTAGATGGCGTATCGGTGGCATTGGGTGAAGAATCCTTAAACACCCGAGGAACGCTGCTGTTTACAGATTTGGCGAGTGCGCCCGATTTGGCGGCCGAGTTGGCGATCGATGCCAACTATCAGTCGCGTCGTTTGCCCCTCACTCTACTCATTGCCGATGTCTTCGTGGGAGATACGCTCGATCGCCCCAACGCCGTTAACATCGCCGGACAAGCAGACTTCGCCGGACAGTTTCGGGGACGAAATTTAATTCGCGATCCCTTGGCGGCGGGCAATTTGGATTTGACGGGAAACTTGCAACTGCGTAACTTTGCCGTCAACGACATCGCCTTTGACGACGTGATGGCGGGTGGCGTGGTGGTACGAACGGGAGAACGAGTGGCCATCGACCTTCGAGGAAGCCGCGATCGCATCGCCGCAAGTTTCACCCCTTGCACCCGAGGAAACGCCTGTTTGTTGCCCTATCTCCCCACGGCGTTGGAAATCCGCCAGGGCGAAGAGACCGCGACGCCCTTGTTAGCCCTCGGCGATCGCGAGGGAGACGTGTTCGACCTGCGCCTGCAAAACTTCGATTTAGCCCTGCTGAACGTGGTACCGGGGCAACCCTTGGGCATTGAAGGGGATGTGGGCGGACAGGTGACGGCGGCGATTTCAGCCAATTTGTTTACGTTGGAATCTCGAGGAAACGTCGCGATCGCCGATCCGGGTGTCGGCTATATTCGAGCGGAGGCAGCGATCGCAGACTTCGGATATACCGACGGTATCGCCCGAATCGACGAAGCGTTATTGCAACTCGGCGACACCCGCTTTATCCTCAACGCTCGTACCGATGTGGATTTAGTCGCTTTGGTGCGAGGACAGGTCACTCCAGCGCAGTTGAACCAAGCCCCAATCAACGCCGAGTTAACGGTAGACGAAGGACGAGTGGGGGATTTGCTGTCCACCGTCGCCTGGTACGAAATCGAGGAAATCGTGGCGCGAGGGTTGGCCTCCCCCAGTTTGAATCCCGAAGACTTACAAGCCGACCCGGTGGGAATTCCCGATCGCGGTTTGTTCGAGCAGTTGAGCGTTTTTAATAAAATTAGCGAGTTGGTGGAAGAACGGGCGGCCGCCCTGCGACAACCCGCCCCCCCTAGTCTGGCCGACGTGCGAGGCACTTACGACGCCCGAGTCACGGTAGGCGGAACTCTGGGAAATCCCGACGTAAACGCCGCGTTGGAGGCGCGAGATTGGACGTGGCAAGCACGACCGTCTTTTCCCGCCCTCAGTCCCGTTCTAGGATTTTTTATCGAAGACGCGCCGATTATCGAAATCGACGAAATCCTCGTTCGTGCCAACTATCGCAACGACGTGCTGACGGTGGAAACGGCGCAGGTCGAACTTGACGGGGCGCGAGCGTCTTTGGTGGGAGAACTCTCTCCCACGACGGCTTCGGGAACGGTCGAACTCGTCGATTTAAATTTGAATATGGTGCGTGATTTTGTCGAGTTTCCGATCGATCTCGAGGGGATGGCGAACGCCCAGGCCGAAATTGGCGGTACGTTACAAAACCCCGCGATCGCCGGTCGGGTATCCTTAGACTCGCCGACCCTCAACGGCCGTCCTGTCGATACGTTGGCTGGAGAATTCCGTTACGATAACGACCTGTTCGAGTTTGCCACCCTCGCCCCCACCTGGACGCAAATCTCGGCGCGGGTTCCCTACCCCTGGACGGAAGATAACGCGGTGGCGCAGGTACGCTTGGCGATCGACACGCCGGGATTCGAGTTACTCGAGGCGTTGAGTAACGGACAGGTCGTCTGGACGGAGGGTGAGGGATCGGTACAGTTGGCGGCGTCGCTGGATTTGGTGGAGGTGACGTCGGGGGATTTCGATCGCATTTTGCAGGCGTTGTCCGCCGATGGCGAGGTGGTTCTCGAGGACGCCACGGTACGCGCCGCTGCTTTCCCTCAAGCCCCCGCGCAAATTGACGGCCGCGTTCTCATCACGCAAGAGCGAGTGGCGATCGATAATTTAATTACCAAAGTCGCCGACGGGACGTTTTCGCTCTCGGGGGCGTTACCGTTTTTAGTTCCCGAGATGGACTCGGAAAATCCCTTGACGCTGAAGGTGGACAACGGCAACATCGAGCTAGCGGGGCTATACGATGGCTTGTTAGATGGATTCGTCTCGGTTCGCGGCACGGCGTTAACCCCCGTAGTGACAGGAGAAATCGCACTCTCGGAGGGGCGCGTATCGGTACCGACTGGGGGCGTCGTCGAAGGGGCGATTCCCGCGTCCGCCCAGTGGACGGTACGGGAAGAATCCGCACCGCCGCCGGTGATTCCAATTCTCGATAACGTTCGGGTCGTGTTGGGGGAAGACTTCCGCATTCAGAACCCGCTTCCACAGTTTAATTTTCGGGTGTCGGGAGATTTGACGGTTAACGGGGCTGTCGATGGGAATTTGGAGAATTTGCGACCCGAAGGTACGATAAGTGTCGATCGCGGACAGATCGATCTGTTTAGTAGTTTGTTCTTCGTCGCCCCCGGACGACCGCAAACGGTGACGTTCGTTCCCGAACGAGGACTTCTCGATCCTCTGTTGGATTTGCAGGTTTCGACGCTGGTGTACGAGGAACGGCGCAACCCCCTACTCGATCGCGATCGCGATGGAAACGAAGTTCCCGATACGACGGTTCTTCCCAACCGCCAATCGCAACAAACGTTGGTGAGCGTTTCGATCGAGGCGAGCGCCCAGGAGCTTTTGAAAGCAGTGTTGTCGAGCGAAGCCGCAGATATTTCGGCGTTTGAAAACTCGCAGTTGTTGCAAACGGTGCAGTTAACGAGCGTTCCCGAACGTAGCGAACGGGAGTTAGTGTCGTTGTTGGGGGGTCAGGTTCTCACCACGATCGATCGAATTTCTAAGTTGCGCGGGACGGAGTTTTTTGAGTTTGCCTTTTTGCGGTTTGTCGTAGAACCGACGCTGACGGAGGTGTTATTGGATATCGATCGCACCGCCAACCGTCTCGGACAGGCGATCGGACTCGATCGCCTCAGTGTCTTTCCGCCAGGACAAATCGAAGCGATTTACGAGTTAAACGAAAATTCACTCTTGGGATTAACCTACAGTTACGGCTCGAGCGGATTGTTATTGCAAGGTACGGGCAATTTGGAAACAGATAATATTCCCGGTTTTAATTTTGTAGAATTGCGTTATGAATTTCGCTTTTAGCAAGTTGCACCATATAGGTTTTGCTGAAAAAGACGGTTGGTAGAGGAAGAGAACGAGGTTTCTAGCAATTTATCGTAGTTGCACGATCGAAGAGGTGCAATGAAAAAAGGATTACTAAAATCGATCTCTGGGGGCTTTTCTAACCAAACCCCTCTGTGTCCTCTGTGGTGAAAAATATCACCCCAACATCGCCTCAAACGCCGCTTCCACCTCCCGCGCAAACACTTCCGCGTTCCACAACCGCGACGAATGGCGAGACTGCTGGAGTTTCCACGCCACATCCTGGCGTAACGCGGCGTCGGTTCCCAGACGAACCCCCCACTCCACATACTCCTCGTCGCTAAATGCGATTCCCTCCGTCACCCCCACCAACTGGAGAAAGTCGAAACTGTGGCGACTGGCGAACTGTTCCCCCACCCGCGTTACCAGCGGAATTCCCATCCACAGGGTTTCTAGCGTCGTCGTGGCGCCATTGTAGGGGTAAGTATCGAGAACCACGTCGGCGAGGGTGAGATTGGCGCGGTGAATCGCTTCTGTGGGATCGTTAGGAAGGAAACGCAGGCGATCGCACTCTACCCCTTCTTCTTCCGCTAACCGAGAAAACCACTGACGCAACGCATCGCGATCGACGTACAATCCTTTAATAATAAAGTAACTGTTAGGAACCTGTTTGAGAATTCGCAACTGTAATCGAGCGTTCTCGGGATTACGTTTTGCCCCGGTTTGCGAACTGAAATACACCACAGCATCGGGAGGAATATCGATATCTTCCCGCCGTAACGTGGGAACTCCTACTTCAAATCCATCGACGGCGATAAAGGTTTCGGGAAGTCGCCAGAGTTTCGTAAAATAGTCACTTTCGGCGTGATCTGGAACCACGCGAGAATCGACGAGAAAATAGTCGATCGCAGGTAATTCCGAGGCGTCGAACCCCAGCCAGGTGACTTGAACGGGAGCAGGCTTTAAGGCTAAAACAGCAGTGGCTTGAGTACAGGTCAAACTATCGAGATCGATTAAAATATCGATGTTGTCGTTGCGAATTATTTCAGCAATTTCAGAAACTGAGAGGTTTGAAATATCGCGAAATTCGCTGACACTAGTAGAGATTTCATCTTGGATTTCATCTTTGGCTTTATGTAGAGAGTAGGCGATAATTTTGTATTTTTCTTTGTTATGGTATTTTAAAAGCCATCGCACAAGATGTCCGACAGAATTTCGGCGAAAACAACTAGAAATATAGCCAATCCTTTTTAAAGAATTTGATTTTTCTGAAACGATCGGCTCGCCGAAATGTTCGTAAAGCTGGCTTTGGAGGAAGTTCGATAACCGAAATCGTAAATCATGGAGTTTTTTAGGATTATCTTCTAAATAGGGTAAAAACGAGGTGGTGGCGAAGCTTTGTACGAGATCGGGAAGTTCAATTTCGGGATTGCTATCAATAAGTTGGTTGAGTTTTGCTTCGAGTTTTTGATGAAGCTGTTTAGCGTTTTCAAATTCGCCTCCTCCTCTCAGTAAGCCTCGTAATAATAAGTAGTAGGCGGCGATTTGTTTGGGAAGTGTTTCTGCGCGATCGTAAAATTTTCGAGCTAACTGAGCTGCTTCAGCGTACTGTTGCGTGTCTTGGTAAAGATTGATTAATTTAACTAAAATTGGCAAATTTTCAGGTTGCAGTTTTAGCCAAAGCACACTAAAAGAAACTAAAATTGATTTTAAAGCGGCGTCTTGTTGTAAAATTGGGGCGGAGCGATCGCAAAACTCTTGACGAACGTAAGAGTCGAGAGAAGCAGTAACAACGCAAGTTTCAAACAGCGCCCAAACCGTCGAATTCGTTAAATCGAGAGTCCACAGAGACTCGAACAGCGGTTGTCGCAAATCTTCATCAATGGATTCCGTTTTCAAATACTCGAGACAAGTTTGAAAGACTTCCTCATCGAACTCGCCCAACTTCGCCAAAACGATCGCCAACCGAAGCCAATTTTCACCATCGTCGGGACGTAATTCCGCGATCGCACTCCGAACTGTTAACGCCGAACGATGTTGGGCGATCGCCTCTTGTCGTTGCGCCTCCGCCTCCAACACCGCCGCCAGTTCCGCCGTCAACTGTTCTGTCTCCTCGCCAGACATCATCCCCGACAACCACGTGGCTTCGGCGTCGTCTGCATCGCCGCGCAACAGTTGCGTTAAGCCCAAATACCAGTAAAACTCAGAAATATCAGGACGTTGAGAAATCGCCCGTTCGTAGAGAATTCCAGCGCGATCGTACTGTTCCCGTACCAAACACTGATACGCTTGCCAGGTCAACCCCTCTTCTCCCGCAGACAGCTGCGACAACTCGATCGCACTCTCTCCGACGATCTCGCGCAGCCACCTTTCCCACTCGTCCGCGCGATTCTCCCAAGTATAATGACGGTTGACCCAATCGACTTGACGCCGCAACGCCACCTCGTCGTCAAAATCCCGCAACACCGCCACCGTTCGATCGATAAATTCCCGAATATAGACTTCGCGATCGCCTGGAGACGCAAACGCATACCGTAACGACTCCTGACAGGCGTTGGGAATCTCGATCGACTCCCCAAATCCCGCCATGGTTTCCGGAAGTGCAGCCAACGCACTCGTCACCACCCGACAACCACTGGCTAAGGCTTCCATCACCGAAATACAAGAAGTTTCGGCGAACGTATTCGGATACGCCAATACCGACGCCGCCTTGAGATAATCTTTTAACTGAGGCTGCGGAACCGAACCCACGTATTCCACCCCCTCCGTTTCCTGACAGAGACGATACAACCCCCCGTATCGCGACTCGTCGAGGGTGCGATCGACCTGATAGACTTTCATACTCGAGAATACCTGTAACCGCGTTCCGGGGATTGCGTTGCGAATCGAAGGGAACGCTTCTAACAAAACATCCAACCCGCGAAACGGCGTACTGGTATACACCAAAACTGGCGGTTTCGACTTCGCCGCCAAAATTGAGGAATTCTTGGGAAATATCCCTTCAAACACTGGTGGGATCGCATTACGGGTGACGCGAACCCGCTGTGCGTCGATACTAAACTGCTCGCAATACTGCTGTTTCTGCCAGTCGCTCACCAGTGCGAAACGGCGGTAACTATCGCGGATAATGGGATTGTGGAGGTCTGTGACAGATTCTTGGTCGTGGGCGTGTTGCGTCCACAGAACCATCGGCGTATGAGGGCGTAAAAACGGCTGAACTCGCGCCCCCAAATCGGGGTTGCTCGCTACCACGAGAACGTCTACCGTAGGCATTAAGGTTCTGGCCTCGTCGCTGCGAATCGGAAGACAAGTGACGCCCCGCGACACTTTCGCCGTTTTCGTGTAGTTAACGAGAAACACTTCCAGTCCCCGTTTTGCTAACTGTTCGGCAAGATAGCACACCGCCGATTGCGAACCGCCCATGGGTCGTTGGTAGACGGTTTCGATTTGATAGTCCCAATCGATAAAATCGATGAAGGCGATTCTCATGGTTTTTAATCGGTCGCGGTACAGTTGAAAACAGTTGCAGCGTCTCTTGGTATTGTAAGACTTCGATCTCCCGCGATCGCACAGCGACCCCCAGTTACATCATGGTTAACGTCCGCCCCCTCGAACAAATTCCCCAATACTACCGTTTGGTTCGTCCAGAAATCCTATCCGCCGTTCCCTCGTCGGCGACTCGGATTTTAGACGTGGGTTGCGGGGCGGGAATGTTGGGAAAATCGTTAAAAGAAAATCGGGGCGATCGCACGGTTGTCGGACTCGAACTCGACGAAGAAGCCTGTTACTACGCCAACCTGCACCTCGACACCGCCTACTGCGTCAACCTCGAAACCTTCGATCCGCCCTTTTCTCCCGGTACCTTCGACTGTATCGTCTTCGCCGACGTATTAGAACACCTACAAGATCCTTGGGCGATCGCGCGTCGGTACGTCCGATTTCTCGAACCCGGCGGAACCGTCGTCGCCAGCATTCCCAACATTCGCCATTTTCCCCTGTTGCGTCAAGTCTTAGAACAGGGACGTTGGGACTATCGCGATTGGGGAATTCTCGATCGCACCCATCTAAGATTCTTCACCAAACAGACCTTTCTCGAACTCCTCCAACACGCCGAAATCGATTGTACGTCGATATCCTACCTCGGCGGCGAACAATTCAAAGCCTTTCGTCCCCAAGACCCCGATCGCATTTTCAAAATCGGAAACGTCGCCATCTTCAACGTCTCCGACGAAGACTTCGAGGAACTCTGCGCCTACCAACTCCTTTATATTGGCGTTTACTCTCCTCAAACCCCCGTTCCTCCCGAACCCGAAACCCCCGAAACCCAGTACAGCGTTAGCGTCATCGTTCCCTGGTGGGATCGCGAAGAGTTATTAGAACTGTGGGACAACAACATCGAACAGCTATCGGACACCGAAGTCATTTTCATCGACAACGGAAGTTCAGAACCCGGACGCAACGCCTTAGCGGACTTTTGCGACGCCCACGGAATTCGCCTGATTCGCAACGAAACCAACCTCGGTTTCACCGTCGCCAACAACCAGGGAGCGAAAATCGCCTCGGGGGACTATCTGCTATTTCTCAACAACGATGTCGATATTCTGAAATCTCCCGTTCAAACCCTCTGTCGCTTAGCCGGAAACGGAATCGCAGGACCCGGGCCTATGGGAAACGAACTGACGGGGGAAACCTTTGTCGAAGGTTGGGCGTTATGTATCGCCAAATCCACTTTTGAGGAAGTGGGAGGATGGTGTGAAGACTACGGAATCGGGTCTTGGGACGATGCGGATTTGTGTCATCAGGTGAGAATGGCGGGATATTCTATCACCCCCGTTCCCGAACTCTTCAGTCAGGGGTGGAAAACGGGAAACACAGACACGCCCCAACAGATGTGGGTTCGCCATTTGGGGGGAACGACGCTTGGTGACGGACGCATCGATAAAATGGCGTTGCAAATCCGCAATTGGGAAATCCTGATGCGGCGACATTACCAACTGCGGGATATCAATTGGATCGTGTTTCCCGATTGGGACGCTTCGGAAGAGTCGTTGTTTGCAGCGTTGAGTGAGGTGTTGGCGGCGTTCGTCACTCATCTCGATCGCGATCGCATGACGTTATTGGTAGCCATTAGAGAGCGATCTCCAGCAGAAATCGAACTGTTTCTCTCCGGTGTCATCATGAATCTGTTAATGGAAACAGACATCGAACTCGACAGCGAACCGCAAATTTCCTTCATTGGCCATCTCGATCGCATCAATTGGAACGCCCCACTTCCCCGACAACACGCGGAAATTTTACTCAACACCCTCACCGGAAGACTCGTCATCGATGTTGAAGATACCAAAGCTGTCGAAGCTTCGCGATCGCAACATCTCCCCACCTATACCCCCACAGAATTACAAGATTGGCGGAGTTCGAGTTGAGTTGTAGAGTGAGACAAGGAAGATACTGTCTTCACGGGTGACTGGTGACTGCTAACTGAAATATATGGATCTCGATCGCTTTGCTACCCAACTCGATCTCCCTACCCTCGCGATTTCTAACCTCGTCGCCACGGCGGTATCCTGTCTTGAGGAGGGGGAACTTTACTGCGAAATCGGAATTCTCAACGGCGAAACCCTCCGTCACGCCCTTTCTCAACATCCTGGCGTCAGCGTTTGCGCCGTCGAAACCACCACGGGAACGGACACCGACACCCGACTCGCCGCGATCGCCAATCTCCTAGAAAAACAGCAACTCGACGATCGCATTTTCCTGCTACAAAACGACCTCGAAGACTTTTTCGACGATTGGATGCAACTCGACGCCGAGGATAAAATCGGCGTTTACTACTACAGTGGAAATCCCGACTATCGATCGACCCTCGTCAGTCTCCTGCGCGTCAAAGCCTTCTGTAGCGATCGCGCCGTTTTCATTATCGCCAACCCGCATCTTTCCGGAACGCGCCAAGGGGTTGGGGATTTCCTCGCCACCCATCCCGAAACCTGTTTACTCCGAGAACTCCCTCAAGTGGCCTGGGTTCTCGCCTGGGATACCCACGCCACCCATTTCCTCGACGCGGATAGTTATTTCCAAAATCGCCAACCTGACGTTCTCGACGCCCTAACCCAACTGTCCGACGACGACAACCTCTATCGCGACGCCCTCCAATACCACCAAGGGGGAAACTGGGACGACGCCGAACGGCTCTATCGTCTAGTCTTACAGAAAAATCCCCAAAACTTTGAAGCTTGGCTGAATTTGGGGATGCTTTACGTCTCGACCGATCGCCCTCGCGACGCGATCGCCGCCTTTCGTTCCGCCACCGAACTCGACCACAGCCAAGGAACCACCTATTATGGCTTGGGATTGGTTTGGGAGCGCCTCAACCAACGCGATCGCGCCCTCGACGCCTACCAACAAGCCATCGATCGCGATCCGACACTCCTCGACGCCTACAATAACCTAGGCAACCTCTATTATCGTAGCGGCCAGTTCGATCGCGCCGAATCCCTTTACCGTCAAGCGGTTTCCCTCAACCCCCAACACTTCGGAAGTTTGCTAAACTTGGGAAACGCCTTCGTCACCCAACGCCGCCTCGAAGACGCGATCGCCCTTTACGACACTGCCGTTGACGCCCATTCCGACAATTCCCAACTTATCGAAACCCGCGATCGCCTTCACCAATATCTCAACAATCCTACCCCCCTTTATCGTAGTTTCGCCCAAACCTTTTTCCGACAGGAAGACTACACCGCCGCCATTCCCCTTTACCGCTACATTTCCAACAACGGGGATGGCGAAGCAACAGACTTTTTCGCCTTAGCCGTCTGTTTCCAAAAAACCCAGCAGTTCGACGAAGCGATCGCCACTTTACGCCACGGCGTCACCCGCTTTCCCCAAAACCTAACGCTTCAACTCCAACTCGTATCGCAACTGCGAGATAACGGCGAGACAGACGCCGCCCTCCAAGCCGCCAAAGCCGCAATTGCTTCCATTCCCGATCGCCTCGAACTTCGGACGCTCGATCGCCTGTTACTCCCCCTGTTCTACCACAGCCCAACCGAGATCGATCGATTCCGCCAACGCTTCCGAGAAGGACTCACCGACATCCAGAAAAACACCCCTCTCGACACCCCAGAACACCGCCATCAAGCTCTCAATTCCATCTCCAAAGCCTCGATATTTTACCTAGCCTACCAAGGATGTAACGACATCGAACTCCTCACCCAATACGGCAACTGGGTACATCGCATCGTCACCGCCAACCTTCCCAAAATCCCCGTTCCCGAAGCCACCCCACCTCATCGGAAACTCCGTATCGGCTATGTCGGCGTCAGTATGGGAGACACCCGCCTCGGCGAACTCTATCTTGGCTGGTTGAAACACGCCAACCGCGATCGCTTCGAGATTTACACCTACTATCTCGGCCAGCAATTTACCCCTCTCACCCAAGCCTTCCAACACCACAGCCAAGTCTTCCGTCATCTCTCCCCCAACCTCGAAGACGCCGCATCCGCCATCCTGCGCGATCGCCTCGATATCCTCATCTTCCCCGATATCGGCTTGTCGGCGATCGTCACGCAACTGGCGGCGTTGCGTCTAGCTCCCGTACAATGTAGCACCTGGGCGCATCCCGTCACCTCGGGACTTCCTACAGTCGATTATTTCCTTTCCAGCGATTTTATGGAACCGGAAAACGGCGAAACCCACTATCGAGAAAAGTTGGTTCGACTTCCCAAAATCGGGATGTCGGTGTCGAAACCCCAACTTCCTCCAAACCTCTCAGGCGATCGTGCTAAATTTGGATTGGGGGGCGATCGAACTGTTTATCTTTCCTGTCAATCTCTATTGAAATACCTGCCCCAATACGATTGGATATTTCCACAAATTTCCCAACAGGTTCCCCACGCCCAATTTGCATTTATCGCACATCCCAACTCCAGCATCACCGAACAGTTTCGTCAACGACTTGATATTGCGTTTTCAGAAGTTGGGCTAGACGCAGAAACCTTCTGCGTTATCGTTCCTCGCCTGATCGAACGAGACTATCTCGAGCTAAATTTAGTCGCCGATATTTTCTTAGATACCTTCAGTTGGTCTGGAGGCGTCACGACACTCAAAGCAATCGCCTGTGGACTTCCCGTCGTTACCTGTCCTGGTTCGCTGATGCGTTCTCGTCACAGTTTCGCTATTTTAAAAACCTTAGAAATCACAGAAACCATTGCCTCAGATATCGAAGAATATATCGAAATTGCTATCAAATTGGGACTCGATTCATCCTGGCGGCAGGAAGTCTCGGAAAAATCCCGTCGTAATGAGAAACAATTATTCGACGATAGGGAGTGCGGGCGAGCTTTGGAAGCGTTCTTTCTATCGATTATCTAAACTGAAGTTTCTCCTTCGGAGAAAGTTGTAAGCGCTTTATCTAGGGTTTTCTAAAAACAAGCAAAATGCTTACAGTATAAGACTTAGAGAAGTTTGAACGAACCCTACTTTAAATCCCTGTCAGTCTAAGGTTTTGCTCTTATTTCACTTCTTTTTTCGTTTAAATCCCGACAAAGTCCTTGCATACGAGGGGGTGCATCTCAAAAATGTAAATTCATCGAATTGGGCGCACTCAATTTCCAGATCCCCGGCATCTTGGAGATGCCGGGGATCTTATACCGGAAGTGCTAATCGGGAATTTTGCCACCCCAAACTGATGTTTTTGCAAAAGTTGAGATGCACCCCATACGAGGACTCTACGCGGGAAGTAAAAGAACTCCAATCCTAGCGTGTGGGAAAACGTCCCAACGTTGTTTGACATCCTCTCCCAGCAACCCTATCGGGTATGCAGGGAGATTCCCGGGTTCACACCAAGGATTTCCTGCTTCTCAACCTCTTGACTAGACTTGAACTCAAATAACTTCAAGTCCCCGCCAGAACGATTCCACAGGCTTTTTGTTTTACGTCCACTTGGTGCCCCCAAGCCGGACGGATCTGATTTTTGGTTTTGGGCTTTATGCTCTATACAGGAGGACACGGGTGGCGAACCGAGTTCGCCACCGTGAGATGTCCGTGTTGCCAGTGTCTTAACCGTTACTTCTGGGCTGCCTACTGGATGAGCTATCCGTATGTTTTCAGCGTGTTACCACCTTATCAATTATATTTGATGGCTCGTTTCGGCGCTATCCCCTTCTCTCGCTATCGCATTGTTCAGGGGACGCACCTCAACTCACCGCCGCTTCACCACCAACCAAGCCTATTGGCTATGGTTGGAGCGCTGCGACGAATCTTGTAGACTGAATTGTCCCTGTCTGAATTCGATCGCCGAGACGCGCGATCGCCCCATCCTCCGACCCCGCAACCGTGTAAATTGGTATAAAGTAAACTGCCCACTCCCAAGGCAAGACCGCAACGGCTGTAGAAAATCCTCTATGACCCTCACCATCTACAACACGCAAACCCGACAGAAAGAACCCTTCAAACCCACCGTTCCCGGTGAGGTCAAAATGTATTGCTGCGGCGTGACAGTTTACGACGATTGCCACCTCGGCCACGCGCGATCGTATATCGTGTGGGATACCGTGCGGCGCTATCTCCTCTGGCGCGGCTACAACGTGCGTTACGTGCAGAACTTTACCGATATCGACGACAAGATCCTCAATCGCGCCAAAGAGCAAGGGCGCACCATGTCTGAGGTATCTCAAGAATACATCGACGCCTACTTCCGCGACATTCGCCAACTCAACGTTAAAGACGCCGACGAATACCCCCGCGTTACCGAACATATCGAAGAAATCTGCGACCTCATTCAACGTCTGATCGATAAAGGCATCGCTTATCCCGCTAACGGAGACGTGTACTACAGCGTGCAAGCCTTCCCCAGTTACGGGAAACTTTCAGGACGGACGGAAGAGCAAATGCAGTCGGGGGCGAGCGGACGCGTCGCTGCTGAAGATACGAAAAAACGGCATCCGTTCGATTTCGCCCTTTGGAAACGTGCCAAACCTGGAGAGCCGTCTTGGGATTCCCCTTGGGGCAAAGGTCGTCCGGGGTGGCACATTGAATGTTCGGCGATGATTCGACGGGTTCTCGGCGATACTATCGACATTCACGGCGGCGGCGGTGATTTGGTGTTTCCCCACCACGAAAACGAAATCGCGCAATCGGAAGGGGCGACGGGAAAACCGCTAGCCAAATACTGGACACACAACGGTATGGTGCGCGTCAACGGCGAGAAGATGTCCAAATCGTTGGGAAATTTTACGACGATTCGCGAACTGCTCGATCGCATCAATCCGATGGTGGTACGGTTGTTCGTGTTGCAAGCCCAGTATCGCAAACCTCTCGACTTCACCGACGACGCGATCGCCTCGGCGGAAAACGGCTGGAACACGTTAAAAGAAGGGTTGCTGTTCGGACGTCAGTTCGGGGAACGATTGGGATGGAATCCTGACGACGATGCCCCTCACCTCGAAGATGTCGCGGAAAAATTCCAAACCGCGATGGACGACGATTTCAACACCTCTGGCGGTTTGGCGGTGGTGTTCGAGTTGGCGAAAGAACTGCGCCGCGTTGGAAATATCCTCGTTCACGGCGGCGAGGTCGATGTTTCTGCTGATGCCTTACAGCGTCAGTGGATAACGTTGGTGGAACTGGCGGGGGTGTTGGGATTAGAAGCGCAACCCGAGGAAGCCAGCGAATCTCCAAACGGGTTGAGCGACGAAGCCATTCTCGCCCTGATCGAACAGCGTCAAGCGGCGCGGAAAGCCAAGAATTTCGCTGAAGCCGATCGCATTCGCGACGACTTAAAAGAACGTGGCATCGCTCTGATCGATAAACCGGGCGAAACCACGTTCGTTCGAGATTAGGGGTTCGATCGCCCCCGTCGCCTAAGACTGGGATCGCACCTGAAGCCGCTCGCAGGCGATGGAATCCGACAACACTGCACTGGCTACGGTGCCGGTGTATACCTCTAGCTGAGCTGTTGGATAAGACTCGAAAATCAAGCGCTGACCGGGAAATACCACCCGCTCGAAATACCAGTTCGGCACGTTCGAGATGCGGGCGACCTGAATTTTGCTACTGCGGTTAGAGTAGTAGCATAAAATTCGTGTTTTGTCAATATTTCGGGGTTCGGTTTTGGGTTGAGACTGAGTAGAAACGGTCATGGTTATTGAATGTCTGTTTTGTTAACGTTTTTGTTTTAGAGCTTTATCAAAGCGATCGCGATCGCTCCATCGCCGTTTCGACAGAGGAGCGATCGCCGAAAAACCCGGTCATGCGATCGCTCTCCTCGCCATCGGGAACTGGAACGAAAACCCTCAATCCACCTGGAACGCAGGTCAGTTCGAGAGTATCGCGACCGACAACTTCGCCATCGACGACGACATTTTGTGGGGGGGTCGTGCGAACCTTAACAGATTTCGCCTGTAAATAGCCAACGTCCGATCGCTCGGTGGCGCGATCGTTAAATCCCGACCACAGCAAATCGTAAGACGCCGTAATCGCCTCGGTTGGCGTTTCTGGCGCAAACACCGTAACATCGAGCAACCCGTCGTCGGGGCAGACCTGCGCCGGTCCTTGGGCTAAAATCGACGTGGGCGGAGCGGCATTGGCCACCGTCACCGCAGCAGCAGACGCCACTAAAATACGGTCTTCGACTTCGATTTCAACGTTAAAATGCTTCAGGTCTTGCAGTTGCTGAACGCCAGAGAGAACGTAAGCCAACCGTCCGAGTCGCTCCTTCGAGTCCGACTCTGTTTGGACGATGGCCTCAGCACCGACGCCAACACCCGCCCACAACACCATCAGCCGCCCGTCTCCGCAGCGAGCAGCGTCGATCTCTCGGACGTTTCCATCCAAAATGACCTGACAGGCGGCTTCGAGACTATCGGGCAATCCTAACGCGCGAGCGAAAGCGTTCGCCGTTCCTCGGGGAATCGCCCCCACGGGAACCCCGGTTTCGATCGCGGCGGCCATTACCTTCGATACGGTTCCGTCGCCTCCAGCAGCGATCGGTACGGCTCCGACACTCACCGCTTCGCGAGCAAAGCGATCGGTATCGAGATCGGTCGTCGTCGTGCGAATTTCGAGATCGAGTTCTGGGTCGAGCATCGCCCGAATCACCGCTAAGTCGCGATCGGCATCGCCCTGACCGGCGGCTGGATTAAAAATTAGCCATGCTTGAGAAGCCATAGTTTTTGTAAAACGGGGCATTGATGGGTTCGACAACCACACGCGCCTGCATCCACCTTTAGCGTTCGAGTATCGCATCGCGCTTGGTTGACTTGTTGTTTTCATCTTGAAACCATCGACCCACAAATCTTATTGAACGGTATTCGAGCGATCGCGTGCATCTATCTTTCGGAGGAATTCAGAAACCTGGGATCGCCTGCGGTGTCCGTCACAGAGAAATTGTAGAGCGACGATCGAACAGCCATCACAAATCGGACATACTGTCCGGCGCGATCGATTCTCCCGTCCGTTGCTGGAGTCGGTCGGTATCGATCAGATCGCTCAGACGCTCGATCTCGATTCCCAGTTCCTGACCCGCGCGTTTCAAACTCTCGCGAAACTGAGATATGTTATCGCCGTAGCCACACTGCTCGGCCGCCACCGTCTCGCCTTCTTTGGCGTTCGCTCGAGCGCAGTTGACCAAATCGATGCCTTGAAGAGGGGTAGGTGTCATAATTTGCGACTCCTCAATGGGGGTTTCCATCTAAAATGCGGGAATTCCCCTCCCGTTATATCCGATCGGGATTAGCGGGAGGGGAATTCCCGCCAACAAACGAACTGCCCGACAGGGCATCCTTATTTCGAGAATCTGTATTCATAGCCGTCTGATTTCTGAACAGTCGTCAGATATTTCGGATGAACGTCAAAAGGTTTAACCCCAGCGTTCAGTCGAAAGGAAGGGCGAAACCGAATAGCAATCCGTCCTGTGTAATTTCCGGCGAATTTTCCTTGAGGAATTGTCGCCTTGACTATATCGCCGGTTTGGAAACCTTGAAAAGATTTGGCTTTCGGAGCGTGAGTTCTCGGAAAACCGTATCGATCGGAACGACATCGTTGCCGAACCCCGTGACCTTTGGCTGCAACGAGTAAAGGTTTCTCGACCGCGACATCTAATCGATCGGGAGTCGATTTCCCGACACAAGCAGCATCGAACCAGTGAGTTTTCGGCAAACCCAATCGAGTTCGATTAAACTTAGTCTGTCCGCCCGTTCCCACTTCAACGGGCAATCCAGTTTCTTTCAACTGTTGGTACAGCTTCCAGCGAGTTGCGTTGACTGCTGCCGCATCTTTTAACGGCGCTTTTGCCTGTTTCAAAATACGGTTGAGAACGGTCGGTTTGCCCGATAGAAACTCGCGAATATCTCGGTTTCCCTTAGCTTGGTTGCAAGTATGACAAGCCAGCGTTAGGTTAGAAACTCGGTCGCTCCCTCCCTGGGATTTGGGATGAATGTGTTCGACCTCTAACGGCAGGTTCTCAGCACCGCAGTAGCGGTGCGACCCCGCGCCGTCGCACGGCGCTAGGGAACGCGCACCAAGAGAGGCGCACTTTCGACCCCACTTTTCTAACAAGAACTCGCGGATCTCGTAACCCAACAATTCGCCCTGCTGATACTCAATACCACTCACTTCGGGGTTTTGGAGTTTTTGGGTATCGAACCGCACGAGTTCTTGAGCAATCGAGACGATCGGACAAAGTTTTCGCAAACGGTTCACCCAGGTCATCGTAGTTTCGACCCGATGGTTGAGTCCTCGACTCCGCTCGGACTCAACGCTGAGCGGAGCCGAAGCGTTGAGAGACGGTAGAAGCCAACCCTTCGGACGAGTACGGTTAAGACAGCGAGGCTTTCGGTAACGAGTTTTTCGATGGCGTCGGGAGCGTCGTAAAGCGCGACGTTTCTCTAAGTCGTTCTTAATTTGCTGTCCGCGATGGCTGAGTTCGGACGCCCAAATGACTCGGTTTTCGGACAGGATAGCCAACCCAGTTGTTTGCGAGCCGGGATCGATTTTGAGTTGAGTTTCGGGAACGACACAATCTTTGGCTTCAATCTCGTGCAAGATAAGGGTAAATGGATAGCGACGAAACACCGAAGCTCGACCGGATTTCAGGAGCCGCCGCGCCTTGGCTGGATGGCATGGTGCTAGGGGGTTTTTGTCTTTGTCTAGAACGAAAACGTGCATAATACACAACTCCCAAAAGGGGTAACGTTTGCCTCGCCAAGGTTACGTCTCGGTACTCTCTGAAAAGCACTGCCTTAACCCGTTTTAAGCTGTTTAACTTTTCAGTTCTAGAGCGACAAGCTGGCAACGTACTCGTCGGTAGGAACTTAAACTCTCGGACGTAACGTAGTCTTCGGAAGACTTAGGCTGGTCAACTTGTGGGCTTTTTCAAGCCCCCGTCATAGCTAACAGGCTTGACGTCTGAGTGGTTGACGTTATCTATGATACCGAGCGAACTCGAGTCG
>NZ_KB235958.1:2934117-2970816 GCF_000332355.1 Baaleninema simplex PCC 7105 | reverse complement strand
CGAATATCTCGGTTTCCCTTAGCTTGGTTGCAAGTATGACAAGCCAGCGTTAGGTTAGAAACTCGGTCGCTCCCTCCCTGGGATTTGGGATGAATATGTTCGACCTCTAATGGTAGGTCTTCCGCGCCACAATAGATGCACTTCCGACCCCACTTTTGCAACACGTACTCGCGCACTTCATAGCCCAACAATTCGCCCTGCTGGTACTCAATACCACTCACTTCGGGGTTTTGGAGTTTTTGGGTATCGAACCGCACGAGTTCTTGAGAAATCGAGACGATCGGACAAAGTTTTCGCAAACGGTTCACCCAGGTCATCGTAGTTTCGACCCGATGGTTGAGAGACGGTGGAAGCCAACCCTTCGGACGAGTACGGTTAAGAAAGCGAGGCTTTCGGTAACGAGTTTTTCGATGGCGTCGGGAGCGTCGTAAAGCGCGACGCTTCTCTAAGTCGTTCTTAATTTGCTGTCCGCGATGGCTGAGTTCGGACACCCAAATGACTCGGTTTTCGGACAGGATAGCCAACCCAGTTGTTTTCGAGCCGGGATCGATTTTGAGTTGAGTTTCCGGAACGACACAATCTTTGGCTTCAATCTCGTGCAAGATAATGGTAAATGGATAGCGACGAAACACCGAAGCACGACCGGATTTCAGGAGCCGTCGCGCCTTGGCTGGATGGCATGGTGCTAGGGGGTTTTTGTCTTTGTCGAGAACGAAAATGTGCATAATACACAACTCCCAAAAGGGGTAACGTTTGCCTCGCCAAGGTTACGTCTCGGTACTCTCTGAAAAGCACTGCCTTAACCCGTTTAAAGCTGTTTAACTTTTCAGTTCTAGAGCGACAAGCTGGCAACGTACTCGTCGGTAGGAACTTAAACTCTCGGACGTAACGTAGTCTTCGGAAGACTTAGGCTGGTCAACTTGTGGGCTTTTTCAAGCCCCCGTCATAGCCAACAGGCTTGACGGCGGGTTGTTGACATCTAGTTTAGTAAGGTCGGTCGAGAGCGGTAACTTTTGCAAGAATTCTCTCCCGGAACGGACTGCGTTCTCGTCGATCCAGCGAATTCGCAGCGATAAACCCTGAAATTCGAGCTGTAAGATTGAATTCGTCCAGACACGCGATCGCACGGCCAACCCCTCGAAATGGGACATTACGTGTTTTGAATTTTCGCGACATTCTCTTCCCAATGCTTCCCATCGAAGGGTTCGATCGCAAACTCGGCTAAAACATCCCCATCCAGACACCGCAGATTCACATCGTAGCAATCGGGATGAGAGCGAGGGCGATAAAACGGGTGAATCCCACAAGTCTTACAAAACAGGTGTTTTGCCACTCCCGTATTGAACTGATACGTCGTCAACGCATCTTGACCCTTCAGCAGCGTAAACCGTTCTGGCGGAACGATGAGATGGAGAAATCCCTTCTTCGTACAAATCGAACAGTTGCAATCGATCGCTTTCAGGTCGTCCATCTCCACCCGAAACCGAACTGCACCGCAATGACACCCACCTTCGTAAACCTTCGTCATCTTCTAATCTCCTGACGTTTTAGGATATTCCCAGTGTCCTACAGATCCCGAACCTCTCATGGCTGACTACGGAATCGTTCTCGTTACCGCTTCTTCGGCCGACGAAGCCAAAGCGATCGCCAAAACCCTCGTCGAAGAACATCTCGCCGCCTGCGTGTCGCTGACTCCCGTGCGATCGATCTACACCTGGCAGGGTAACATCGAAGAGGACGAAGAATGGCAACTAGTTATCAAAACCGACTTAATGCAGTTCGATCGCCTCGCATCCCGAGTTTGCCAACTCCACCGCTACGACGTACCCGAAATTATCGCCGTTCCCATCGTCAACGGTTCCGCCGCCTATCTCGATTGGATCGGCAAACAATGCCAGTCTACCGACTAACGCACCTCGATTTCCCGATCCAATTCTGCGATAACCTCACCGTCGCGAATTAACCGATACTCTCCTCGCCAAGTCCCCGACAAAATCGGACGGTCGGCGGTGTCTCGTTTCCCCACGCCGTTGGCCCAAGTTTTCTGAGACGATTCGGCGGTTTGTTCGTAATCCGTGATGACGTTTCCTTGCGGATCGAGCAGTCGGAAATGTTCCACGTCTCCTTCGAGGAGTCCGTAGCCGTGAACCCAGAAGAAAATCAACGGGATGTCGCCAGACAAACTCGCATCTTTATAGTCTCCATCCCAGAGGCGATCGAGTGTAATCTGTTCGCTAGAAAACCCAGCTCTGAGAATTCCCGTCGGCTCGTACTCTAACGCATCTTCCCACAACGGACGGCGAGTGACGTTACATCCCGTTTCTTCAGAAACACCGACAAACGGATCGACGACTTCCCCTCGATTGCGTACCGTGATGTGAACGTGGGGAAACGTGGTTTTTCCAGAGAGTCCCACCTCTCCTAAAACGTCTCCTTGTTGCACCTGTTGTCCCGCTTCGACGGCGACGCTTCCTTGTTTGAGGTGACAGTATTGCGTTTCCCAACCGTCGCCGTGGTCGATAACCATTCCGTTCCCGCATTCTTTCCCCGCCTCTTCCACTTCGGCGATGTCTTCTGCTGTAGTCAGGCGGCGATCGCTCTCTCCATCTCGCAACCGCAACACCGTTCCATCTGCGGCGGCTAACACGGCGACGCCTTCTTCCATAATCGCCTCGTCGGAAATGGCGAAATCCGTTCCTTTATGACCGTCGTAAGTTTGGCGTCCGCAACCGAAATCGATCTCGCCAGAACTGGGATCGCGATCGACATAGAGCATCGTAAAACAGTCTTCTCCCAACGTGCAATCGATGGGAGGAATTAAGCGAACCCAATCGGAATCGGGCGATTCTACGGATTGGGAAACGGTATCGGAAACGGGGGGTTCGGTGGCGGTGGAAGTGGGTTCTTTGGAATTACAACTGCTCAACCCCCAGAGACTTCCGAGAAGTAGGAGGAGGGAGAGGGTGTGACGGGATAGGGGAATCATCGGTGAAATGCGATTTCAGCATTTTCTATTTTAGATCGATCGCTTTCGGTTTTTTGGGAATGGGACGTTCTCGATTTTTGGGAACTTTTTTGAGTTGGGTCTCGTCTCCTAAAAGATTGATTGAAATTCACCACAGAGACACAGAGAACACAGAGGGAGTTAGGGGTCGTTTTTTTGTCTTTCGGCTTGAATGCTGGATTCGATCGCATCGAGGGTTTTTACCGCCAACCGTTTCGCTTCGAGTCGAAATCCCCATTTCTGGATGTTGAACGCTGCCGCAAAGCCGACGACGGTGGCGATGAAATCGAGCGGTTGCGACGCAGAAATCCCCAGTAACAGACCCAATCCGCCGATTCCCCAGAAGGGAAGGGCGACGGTTTGACGTTGGGTTTCGACGAGCTTCGCCAAGAAGTTATTGGGAATGTCAGCTAAGATTTCTTCTCGCACTTTGGCTTGTTGCGGATAGGGTACGGCAAGACCGAATTTCGGACGAAGTTTTTCGATTTTACGAGCTTCGGTACTGTATTCCAAAACTTCGTCTTCTGCCATTGCAATTAGATGTTCTTTTTGTCCCATAAAGTTAAATGTTTTTTGTTTTAGAGAATGTTTGTTGAAACAACGATCTGGGTCAGCCTGAAATTATTTTAAGGCACGTTTTATGTGAATGCGATCGCATGAAATGCAACTTCGACCTCGATCGCTTTTTAATTATAGGGCAAAAAGTACTCGAATTTACGTCCGACACCGTAGATTGTATGCTAGTATGCTACGAGATTTCGTTTGACGATCTGCTTTGTTAATTATATAAGATCGCTATATCGCTCGATCCAATCTACCCCAGACTCATATTTTTTTCAAACGTTTTGACAAAAGTGATATGAACCCATCGAAAAATTATTTTTGTGTAAAAAATCCTAATTTTTAGAACTTTCGGAGCCATCGAGCGTCATCGCCGAGTATTGCAGAAAAACCCAGAATTTCACAACTTAATCTCGATATCAAAGCAGCCGTCGCACGAGAAGCAACGACTGCCCTCGAACATTTCTCCACATTTGGACTGAAAGAAAACCGTCGTTTTAGTCTCGCCTTCGATGCCGAAAACTCAAACACTACGGAATCCCAGGAGGTTAGAGGATGACAAGGAGAGGGAGAACAGGAGAACAGGGGAGAGAGGGAGATGGGGAGAAACTATCGACGATCGACTATCGACCCTTAGTGGTACAGAAAAGTCCTGAAACCCTTGTTAGAAAAGATATCGCCGTATTAAAGGGTTGCCCGCAAAATCCCAGATCGGTAAATGGCTGCCGGAGATCCCCGGCATCTCCAAGATGCCGGGGATCTAGTTCGACTTTAAATTCATATTTTATGTATTTTGTCAATCCCCGATCTCGAAAAGTTTTCTGCACCACTGAGACTATCGACCTCATCTTGGGCTAAGCTCGATACGATCTTGCTCGAGAGGTGTTCCATGTCTTACGAACGCGAAAAGGAAGTGGCCGTGCGAGCGGCGATCGCTGCCTCGAAACTCTGTCAGCGCGTGCGCCAGGATATCCCGACCGCGATGGAAAAACAGGATAAAAGTCCCGTGACCGTGGCCGACTACGGCTCGCAAGCGTTAGTCTGTAAAGCCTTGGCTGAAGCGTTTCCCGACGATTCTGTGGTTGGAGAGGAAGACGCCACCGCCCTTCGTCAAGCTGAGATGTCCGAAGCCTTGACAAAAGTAACGGGATATGTTAAAGAAATCGAAACCAATGCCACGGAAGAAGACGTTCTGACGTGGATCGATCGCGGTAACGGTAAAATTGCCCCGCGTTTCTGGACGCTCGATCCCATCGACGGCACGAAAGGCTTTCTCCGACAAGATCAGTACGCCGTCGCCTTGGCGTTGATCGACGAGGGAGAAGTCAAACTGGGGGTGTTAGCGTGTCCTGCCCTGGCTGTCGATACCCGAGATCCCGGCATCTTGTTCGTGGCCGTCCGTGGAGAAGGCGCGCAGATGATGCCTCTTGCGGGCGGCCAGGCCGAAGCGATCGCCGTGTGCGACGCCGACAACCGAGCGAACTTGCGCTTCGTCGAGAGCGTGGAGTCCAGCCACGGCAACCCCGCCCAGCAAGACGCCGTAGCCCGAGCGGTCGGTATCGTCACCCCGTCGCTACGGATGGACTCCCAAGCCAAATACGGAGCGGTCGCTTCGGGACAGGCGGCGTTGTACCTGCGGCTCCCCTCTCCCAAAACGCCCGATTATCGAGAAAATATTTGGGATCACGCCGCAGGAGCGATCGTCGTCGAAGAAGCTGGAGGACGCGTCAGCGACATGAATGGAAAACCGCTGGATTTCAGCCGCAATGTTAAGCTGAAAGAGAATCGCGGGGTTGTTGTCAGTAACGGCACGATTCACGATACTGTTCTCGAAGCCCTGAAAAGCATCGCCCAATAACTGCGATATTCTCGGAATTTCGACCGTCGGAATCTCAACTGTGGAAATTTCACCCGTCGGAACGACTCGGCTCGATCGAATTCCGGCGGTGACAGCGATCGCGACTCACCCGACTTTTGCTTAACCCGTGATGAACGAGGCCAGTCAAATCATCTACCCGACGTTTACCCTGTTTCTCTACGATTTACAAGAGGAATTGGGTCAAGATGCTGAAAAAATCCGTCGAAACCGCCATCGCTTTTGGCGAAAAATCGATGCTGGCCTCGATCGCGACTACGAGGAACTCGACGAGGGCGCTCACCGACGACTCGACGAACTCGCCACGCTCGAAAAACCCGAAGCCACTGCTGTCGAACTGTTTGCTGAGGCTCCCGCTGGCAAGCGATCGCTCGAGGGCGATCTCGACGGCTACCTTTACGCCCTGCAACTCGGCGACGCCTACGCCTTGCAAGTGAACTACGCCGGAAAAGTTCGGGGACAAGGACAACTGGATTTCGCGGCGAAATCCCTCGATCGCTTGCCGGAAATGCAACGGACGATGTTGTCGCTCCTCGATCGCGGAGGGGGCGATCGAAACGGCGGCGCGACGCTATCCCCCGAAAAACAGGGCAATATCGGTCAAACCTGGCTGCTCTGGGCGAAACTCCCCGGCAACCATCCCGAATCGTCTCAAGTCGCCCGAGCCTGTCGCCAACAGCTCGTTCCTGAAGGGCAGTGGGAAAAACCCCAATCGACTCGGGGACGCTTTGCCGGAGCGAACCTTTACGAAGTCTGGCAAGCGCCCCTAGATTGGGAACATCCCGGCCGCGAAAACCAACACTTACTGCTGCTGCTGTTTCCTCCCCGACAGACCCTCGACGGGGTGCGGCAAACGATGGAAACGCTTTACCCCTATCTGTTACGGTTGTGCTGCTACCGCAATAAAATTGTTTGGGCGTACTCCCGCAGTCGGGGTCTCAAACGCCAGTTAAAGACTGATTATATCGAAATCGAAACCATTGCCGCCGCTTTGGGGGCGCAACTGCGCGATCGCGACGGTTCGTCGGAGTTTTGCCCCCTCGTTTTCGATCGCTTGCGGGAAAAGCTCGTCGAAACCCTGGAACTTTCGGCTCGTTACGCCCGACACCTCAACGACCTCGACCACCAAGCTCGCACGATTCGGGCGAATTCGGCCAACTATACCCAACAGGTTAAAAAAATTGCCGAGCTAGACGCCGATAGCCAGCTCGACGTTCTCTCGGAATTCGCCGACGGACCGGCCGAGACCTATCGCCTGCAAATCGAAACCGATCTGGCACGATTTGCTGTCGGCTCGGAATTGTTACAAAACGTTATAAATACCCTCAACGGGGCGATCGATCTCCAGCAAGCAAACCCCATTGGTGGAGAATCGGAGCGGCTCGGGCGCAACGTCACGACCGCCTTCGTTTCTGTGGGAGTGGGAATGGCCACGACTCAAGCAACGAGCCTCGCTTGGGCAACGCAGTCACTCAAGGCAGATAAAACGAACGTTTCGCCCTTTTTCGGACTCTTACTGAGCCTGCTTACTGGGCTTGTCGGGGGCGCGATCGCTTGGAAACTCTGTCGGTCTCGATAACGGCGATCGATGTCATATCAATAAATTCAATTGCTTAAAATATCCTATCAGACTGACATATTGGTTCCTCAAACGTTACAATCGATTTTTGTAACTTCTATCTTTTAACCGTTTTCTGGCATGGCAGACACGATCGCATCTTCTAACGACTTAACTAACCATCTGACAACGAACGAGTTGTCTGGCGACAGCCGTGTTAACGAGCTTCGCAATCTCGTTGAAAGCCTGCACATCGCCGACGAAATCGCCGAAAAAGGCTATCTCGTCAGCAGTTCCGAGCTGGCTGCACTCATCGACATTAACTCGAGTGCCGTGACCAGTCGCGGCGACCACTGGGTTTGGCGCAACTGGGTCGTCTCTCGAGTCCGGCGCGAAGGAAATCAAATTTTGTGGCAACTCGAGCGGGTCGATTGAGCCGCAACGATAAACTGTCCTCAAAGTTGAGAGCGAAGACTGAGAGCGTCAAACAACCGTTTCGCGCTTTCAGTCCTCTCGAACGTCTGACGCGTCTTCTGCTGCCTCGATCTCGATGTCTAAATCCCAGCGCTCGAGGGTCACACCTAACAATCGCTCGAGCGCTGTCTGTGCGTTTAGATAGGCGATCGCGGCATTGAGTTCCCGGTTTTCTGCGCTGACTAGCTCGTTTTCTAACGTTACGAGATCGAGCAGTCGAATGTTTCCTACCCCGAGTCGCAACTTTTCTCGCTCGTTTTCTAACTGTTCCTGTGCCAGTTCCCGCGCCCGTTGTGCCAGTTCCACCTGACGGAATTTCGCCTCGAGATCCCGCACGGCGTCGCGCAAATCGATACTCAAATCTTCTTTAACGTTATCGATCCGGTTTTTCAAGGTCTGTACTGCCGTTTCTTGTCGCGCCACCGCCACGTCTAAGCGATCGTCGCCGAAAAACGCTCGTCTCAACACCAACGCCGCTCGCCATTCCCCGTTCGTATCGCGGAATCCTTCTAACCCTTGGCGATATCGTGCGTCGAAATCTAACTGCCACCGTCGCGCGTCCTCGGCTAACAACAAATTGAGTTGGGTTCGTTCGAGTTGTAGTAGTAATTGTAAGTATTCGGGATTGCTCTGCAACGCGACGGCCACGAGGCGATCGAGCTGTAAGCGATCGCGATCGAACTCGGGAATCGACGGCGACTCAACGGCTGTCGGGATCGCTTCGCGATCGAGATCTAACACTTGTAACAAATCTAACTGCGCCTGACCCAACGCGTTTTGCGCTTCGACGACGCTCACTTCTCGGTTGGCCACCTGAGTTTGAGAGGTGACTAACTCGATCGGTGCCAAGCGTCCTCCTTCAATGAGCGCCTGCGTGACCTCGACTTGAGTTCTCGCGTTCTCGAGGGCGAATTGCTGAATTTCGAGGCTCTCCTGGGCTTGCAACAGCCGACGGTACGCGCCGATCGCCTGCGTTATCGTATCCATGAGCGTGGCTTTCAACGCCAAATAGGCCGAGCGATCCTCGAGACGGACGATGTCGATCGAGGCTCGGTTGACAGTGGTTCCCGCCCCCTGTAACAGCGGCTGAACGAACTGCACCTGTACGTCCTGATTCACCGTATCCACCTGGAAAAAATCGTTCCCCGTGGCGTCGAATCCCGGATCGCTTGACGATCCGATGCTGGCTTCGATCGAAGCCCCCGTGGGCAACCGAACCTCGACTCGCGCGTTCAACCGCAAAGCGTCGCGATTCGTCGAAGACTCTTCGAGCCAATTGCGATCGGCAGCGATCGTCACTTCCGGCGTAAAATCGGGAACGAATTTATCTTCTGCCGACGCAAGCTCCCGCAACGACAGCAACCGCTCGAGATAGGCGTTTTCAATGTCGCGGTTGTTCTGCAACGCCAACACCACCGCCTCGGATAGTTCGAGTTCGAGCCGTTCCCCCCGAACCTCTGGCAACGACCAGGTTTCGAGCGGCTCGGGCGGCGCAGTGGGAGACGGCGCAGTTGGAGGGGGAGCAGTTTCGGCATCTGAATCGTCAGAGGAACTGTCTGCGTTCTCGGCGATCGCGCCAGATTTCGACGTCGTTGGTGAAACGGGGAAGTCTGACGAGTGGGAGTTCGAGACAGGCGTGCGATCGCCCGTCGTCGGAGGAGAGGACGGTTCTTCTGATAACGCAACGTCCCTCGGCGCGGGAGGATGCCAAAACGGAACAGTCCGTTCCGAGGGAGTATCTTCGAGTTTGAATTGAGGGGTCGCCACGCGAAACGCTTGAGGGTCGATCTCCCGTCGAGGCGACGGCATCTCCCCCTTTGAAGACAGTATCGCCTTTGACAGTGTCGCCTTTGCCGAACCTTCCCTTATCTCACTTCTCGGCGCGAACCGCCATCCCAACAGCAGCGTACTGGAAGCACCCAACACCATCGAGCCGAGCGCGATCCAGCGAACTGTGGCTAAATCAAAAGAAGGTGGACGCTGTGACATTGAGTTGAGAATTGATAATTGACAATTGAGAGGGAACAGGGAACAGGGAACAGGGAACAGTCACCAGTCACCAGTCACCAGTCACCAGTCACCAGTCACCAGTGAAGACAGCAAACAGGTAACAGTTTCTCCCCCTCTCCCCCTCTCCCCCTCTCCCCCTCTCCCCCTCTCCCCCTCTCCCTCTCTCTCCCTCAAGACTCCAACGCCAGCACGTCCGACCAATCTCCGATCGCCTCTGGCGTCCACAGCCAATTCCGACTGAGGGCGCTCGGTTGAAATTGACTCGCATCTTGTTTGAGAACCAGTTGGCGTAATTGAATGGCTTTACGAACCAGATCGTCTCGTCGATCGGGGTTGACTGTTTCAGAAGCGCGAGCGAGAGATAACGCTAGACCGGCATAGACGTTCAACGTTAGGGTCTCTGAAGACATCCCCGCTAGGGTCGGTTCGTTGGTCATCGGGTTGCTATCGACTGTTTGCACGATTTCCAACCAAGTTTCGTAGGCGGCATCCCAATCTTCCTCTGCATAGTAAACGAAACCGAGGGCAGTACGGTACAGCAGAGAGTCGCGATCGCGTCGGACGGCGGCTTCCCACGACCGGCGAGCGTCGTCGAAACTGTAGTCTTCGTTTCCCGCTTGTACGAACTGCCACGCCAGACGACCTTTTAAAAACAAGATTTTGGGATCGTCGAGGCGCTCGGTGGGAACTTGTGCTAGGGCAGCTCGAGCTCCATCGAGGGCGTTGCGATCGCTCTTCAATAAAGCGGCGACTGCTTCGATGCCGGAGTCGAAGTTGCCTTCGGCGAATTCGGCCATCGCCAGACTGGTTAACTCTGGCGTCGGTAAGTCCTGCCACGCTTCTGGCGTACTCGGTGGCGAGGGGGCTTGGGGAACGACGACGATCGGCACGTTACCTCGAGATAAGTTGGAAGGGCTGCGACTGCGACTCCACCATACTCCAACACCCACGATGGCAACCAGAGCGATCGCGATCGCGTATCCGACTTTTTTTCCCCCGAGTGGGCGATCGCCGACTTGTTGAGGAGTCTGAGACTGGGGAAATGGCTTTTCTCGAGAGGGCGGAACCCGGTCTGAGGGAGCCAGCGATGTCGGCAACCCTCCATCCGATCGGCGATCGCTCGTCGAGGGAGAGGACGCGTCAGACGAGATCGACTTGGACGTGGACGCTGGGGAGTTGGTAGGTGTCGCAACGGAGGGCGGCTCGTCACCCGGCGGCGACTTCGCCAGTTCGCTAAAAATTTCTCCGACCAAGTCGGCGGCGTCGGCGTCGTCGGTCATATCTCCGTATGCGAGTTCGCCGAGTTCTCCTTCGAGGCGATCGTCGTCATCGGTCGCGTGACGGAGTAGAGGCGTTGTCAAATTGCTCGAGTCGGCAGAGCTGGGGTTTGGCAGGGTCGAGGCTGTATCCTGCGATCGCGCTGGCGACGGCCACACCGGAACCTCTTCGGCTGCGTTTTCAACGGGATTTTCAACGTGGGGCGCACTCGTCAAGTATCCGTCGAACTGCGGGTGAAGGTAAAAAATCGGTAACGCCCAGTACAACTGGTTCGAGCCGTAGGCAGAAATCAACCCCTGTCGCGCCCGACTCACGCTCAAGTCGATGGGACAGCCCCGCATCAGGTTGCGGTAAAACAGTCGTGTCAGGGTCAAGGCCACTTCGTCGGGAATGCGTTCGGCCATGGCTAAGACTGCCGGAATGCCCCGTTTGACCAAGGCGCTAGCTAGGTTGCGCTCTCCGGTCGCCCGCACGTGGGCCCCGCGACAGGAGTTAAACAGAACCATCTGAATGCCGTTGTTGGCGAGGAGTCCGGCTAAGTCGTCGCCGCTGAGGGTTTCGGTAACTCCGGTGTTGGGGTTGACGAGGTACACGCTCCCGCCGGACTCTCCTGAATTGCTGTGTCCGGCGTAGTGGAGGATTTGATAGTGTCCGTGTTCGAGGGCTTGGGTGAGTTGGCTGCGACTGGGTTGTTCTAGGATTTCGACTTCGGTTTGGAGGGGACTTTGGCCGGTGTCGGAGAGCCGCTTGAGTTCGGTTTGTAAGTCTTCGGCTTCCCGCGTCAGTTGCAGTTTGTCGCGATCGCTCGGGGCGGCCACGGCCATGAGGATTCGTAGGGGGCGATCGGGGGGAAGTTGTGGGGTAATGGCGGCGTTTCCCAGGGGTGAGCGCAGTTCTTTTCCGTTGGTTCCGGGGAGATAGCGGGAAAACAGGACGCTGGTTCCGGTGGCGAGGGGATAGTCGCCGTCGTGGAGGACTTCCCAGGGAAGGCTGGGGAGGCGCGTTCCTTTGAGTCCCAACCGCAGGCGCAGCGGTTCTTGGCGGTTTTGGGCGATGCCTTGTGCCATCATCCAGCTATCGCGCAAACTCCCTTGAAACAGGGCGTTGTAGAGCTGTTGTCCCAAGGTCACGAGGTCGGGGCGATCGCGATCGAGCGGGGTGGGAGATTTTCCTTGAAGCAGACCCGACAGCGGATCGCTCATCAGGTCTCTGGCTCGGCCGATCCAGCCATCGACCTGCCAAACGGCTTGTTCTTCAGCAAGCGGAACTCCCGGTGCGACGCGCTCGGTTCGCACGAGATATTCGTCTACCCCAACTGGCGTTACGGAAATCTGAAATTCCTGAGTCACGATCCTCGATCGGTCACACTGTTACTTTTATTGTAGTCGTGAGGTTGAGACGAGCGCGAATGGAGACGAGGTGCGATCGCTTGTTCGAGGTATTTTAACTGACGAAAATGCTTGACTTTTCTCGAAAATATGATAATAATTTTTTCTTTTGAAGAACATCCATTTAAGTCGAGAATATTGAATTCTCGACCTTTGAATCGTAAAAAATTTTACGATTAATTTTGTATTCAATTTATTTTTGAGTGCGATCGCTCCTTGGTTTGAAATGTGAGGAAGAGAGTAGAAGAACCATGCAGAAAATCTTAACCGTTGCTTGGCTGTCAGTATCAATGGCGATCGCCCTGGAGTCTTGCCAGTCGGGGAAACTGGCGCTAGGTCAAAGTGTTTCCCCCCGTTCCGAGTGGACGTTTGCCGATTGGTGCGAGAACCGAGAGAGTCTGACAAGTGAAGCCAGATATACTGTGGACGTGCTGTTGGAGGAAGCCGGGACGCGGGAGTGCGATCGGGCTGAGGAGAACCTGACCAATCTGACAAGACTTGAGCTTAACTTCAATCAAATCGTGGATGTCTCGCCGTTGGCGGGTTTGACTAATCTGACAAGGCTTGGGCTTGGTGGGAATCAAATTGCGGATGTCTCGCCGTTGGCGGGTTTGACTAATCTGACAAGGCTTGGGCTTCATGGGAATCAAATTGAGGATGTTTCGCCGTTGGCGGGTTTGACTAATCTGACAAGGCTTGAGCTTGGTGGGAATCAAATTGAGGATGTTTCGCCGTTGGCGGGTTTGACTAATCTGACAAGGCTTGAGCTTGGTGGGAATCAAATTGAGGATGTTTCGCCGTTGGCGGAATTGACCAATCTGACATCGCTTTGGCTTATTGAGAATCAAATCGTGGATATCGCGCCGTTAGCGGGGTTGACCAATCTGACATTGCTTAGGCTTGGTGAGAATCAAATCGTAGATATCGCGCCGTTAGCGGGGTTGACCAATCTGGAATGGCTTGTGCTTGATAAGAATCAAATTGCGGATATCTCGCCGTTGGCGGAGTTGACTAATCTGACAGAGCTTAGGCTCGATTGGAATCAAATCGTGGATATCGCGCCGTTGGCGGAGTTGACTAATCTGACAGAGCTTAGGCTCGATGGGAATCAAATCGTGGATATCGCGCCGCTGGCGGGGTTGACCAATCTGACAGAGCTTGTGCTTTATGAGAATCAAATCGTAGATATCGCGCCGTTGGCGGGGTTGACCAATCTCGAATGGCTTTGGCTTGGTGGGAATGAAATTGTGGAGGTCTCGCCGTTGGACGGGTTGACCAATCTGACAAGGCTTTGGCTTGGTAGGAATGAAATTGTGGAGGTCGCGCCGTTGGCGGAGTTGACCAATCTGACATCGCTTAAGCTTTATAAGAATCAAATCGAGGAGGTCGCGCCGTTGGCGGGGTTGACCAATCTGACAACGCTTAGGCTTGGTGGGAATCAAATTGAAGATGTTTCGCCGCTGGCGGGGTTGACCGATCTGGAATGGCTTTGGCTTGATGAGAATCAAATTGAGGAGGTCGCGCCGTTAGACCGTCTGACCAATTTGGCAGTCCTCGTACTCCGCGACAATCCGATCGGAAATCGCACCTGTCCCGTGCAGCCCGAAACCATCTGTCGTTTCTAACCCGAACAGTGCCGCCACGCCTGCGAACTCCATGCCCGAGATCGATCCGTGCGATCGCCTAATCGACTAATTTTTTAATCTCACCGTAGGCGCGATAAAACCCACTGCGAGAGGATTCGCGAATTTCACTGACGAGATATCGCACGCCTTCTTCGCGGATGTTGCGGGGAAACTGAACGTTCCAATCTTCTTGATAGCCGGGAGATTCCACGCGAACTCGCAATTTACCCCCTTCGCGAATGCAGCGAACGACGACCCCTTCTGTCACCTCTGATGTGGTTTCGAGGCGATCGGACACGGGAGTTCCCGAGGCTTGGGGCGCTTTCAGCGTCTCGGGTTGCGGTACGTTACCCGATCGCGCCGCTTCGATCGCGCTTTCGCTCACATCGAGACAAGCCAGATAGCCGCTGGTGGTAACGAGATAGAGGCGATCGCTACGCCATTGCATCGACAACGCCGAACCGCATCCCGTCCCCAACTTCCACAGTCGCGTTCCCGCGCGATCGAAACAATACACCGACGAGCTGTTATCCCCTGCAAAAATATACTTTCCGTCGGGCGCCGCCGCACAGGAATACACAGAGGCATCGCACTGACATTGTGCGCCTTCGTTCCCCTGTTTGCCAAACTCGTAAACGAGGCGGTTGGAGGTTCCGGCGTAGACGGTTTCGGCTTCTTGCCACCCAAACAATACGCTTCCTTGGGTGTCGCGATGCCACTGGACTCGTCCGGCTTCTAAGTCGTAGCAAGTGACGCCTTTCGTATGTCCGTGATAGACGCCGTGGCGATCGCAACGCACCATCCAACCGCATTTCCCCTGAGACAACCGCGTCCAGTGAAACTCGTCTTCGGGATGAAACAACGCTACTTGTCCGTTGGCGTCGGAGACGGCTAACAATCCGTCGTCAATATCTAACCAGAAAATATCCACATTTTCGTCAATTTCGTACGCCAAGCGCGGAATCTTACCCGACAAATCGTAAACGTTTCCGTCGTCGCACCCGGCATAAATCCAAACGTCATCGGCGACGAGACATTTCACCCCCTCGGGAAGTTGAAACTGATTGAGAACTTGTCCTTGAAAATCGAGGGCGAAAACTCGTCCGTCTTGGTTTCCCACCCAACAGGTGGACTCCCCGATAAAAATGCCAAACGCCGCAGCTCCCGAGTCGAACTTCCACAAAACCGGCGCCGATCGCGCGGTAGACTGGCTGCTGGTAGTTTGGCGGCGCGTGACGGGGCGCTTTTTGCGAACGCCCATGACGGCGCTTTCGTAGCCTTTACGAGTTTTTTCTTTGATTTTCTTCGCGGCGGCGGCTTTGGCTTTCTCGGGGGTGGGATAGTCGCTGGTTTGGGTGCGTCCGCTATCGCCAATGCGTCCGTAGCGGATGGTGACTTGCGTTCCTTCGACGGTGACTTCGTAAAACTTGTGCGAAACCCCTTGTTCTTCTGAGAGTTCCAGGTAGGTTTTGTCTTCAGCCACTATTTTTCCTCCAACGGTGTTCGGTGGGGCGATCGACGCAGCGAGATTCTGTCTCCCAATATAAGAGCGATATTGCTTCCCCCTTGTAACGTTCTGTAAAGCCGGGGAAGTCAGGGAAATCGGGGCGATCGCACTTTTTTATTGAAAGGTATTGTCAATAGATCGAAGGACGTGTTAAGCTCGTCCCCGAAAACTTATTGAATAGTATTCTCAATTAAAGGAGGCTTTCGTGACGACAGCTTCACCGACCTCGCGCGATCGCGTGGAAATTCCTTGGTGGGCGGGAAACGCCCGTCTCACCGACCTTTCCGGCAAACTCCTCGGCGCACACGTCGCCCAAGCCGGACTGATTGCATTCTGGGCGGGCGCAACGACGCTGTTCGAGTTATCTCGTTACAACCCCGATTTACCCATGTTCGACCAGGGGTTAATTTTGCTACCCCACCTCGCGGCAGAAGGTTGGGGAATCGGCACGAACGGTAACGTTGCCAGTACCTATCCCTACTTCGTTATCGGGGCGCTGCACCTGATTTCCTCGGCGTTTCTCGGTATTGGTGGCATTTACCACGCCTTACTCGGGCCCGATCGCCTCGAACGTCGCTTTTCTTTCTTCGGTTACGACTGGAAAGACGCGCGAAAAATGACGACAATCCTGGGAATTCACCTCACTCTCTTAGGAATCGGCGCGTTGCTGTTCGTGGCTAAAGCGACCTCCTTCGGCGGGCTGTACGATGCCGATCTCGCCACCGTGCGCCTCGTCAGCGATCCCACCCTCAACCCCGCCCGTATTTTCGGCTACCTCTTCGGGGCGGTGGGACAAAACTGGATTGCTGGCGTAGACAACCTCGAAGACATCGTCGGCGGACATATCTGGATTGCCGCAATCCTCATCTCTGGCGGACTCTGGCATATTTTCACCGAACCGTTCCCTTGGGCGAAGCGGCTGTTCGTTTGGTCGGGAGAAGCCTATTTGTCTTACAGTTTGGGGGCGATCGCACTGATGGGATTTATCGCCACCTACTACGTCGCCGTCAACACCACCGCCTACCCCGAAGCCTTCTACGGCGAGGCATTGCAGGTTAAATTCGGGCTGTTTCCCTACTTCGCCGATCCCGATCCCGAACGCCTCACCTCGAGAACTTGGCTGGCGAACGCTCACTTCTGGCTGTCGTTCTTCTTCCTGCAAGGTCACATTTGGCACGCTTTACGGGCGTCAGGATTCGATTTCCGCCAAGGAGTCAAAGCCGCCGACGCCTAAATTTTTTTAGACGCTAATTGCAAAAGAATCTCAGTTTTGTTGCTCCAATTTCTAATTTAATGAAAAAAATTCTCAAGGAGATACCGTCATGACTGCTGTGATTGCAGCGAATCCCCACAAAGATAAAATTCCCGATGTACCTTGGTGGGCGGGTAACGCGCGATTTGCCGACCTCTCGGGAAAGCTTCTCGGCGCTCACGTCGCCCACGCCGGTCTGATTACCCTCTGGGCTGGTGCGTTTACCCTCTTTGAAGTTTCCCGCTACACCCGAGACGTTCCCGTTTTCGAGCAAGGCTTTATTTTACTGCCTCATCTGGCCAGTTTGGGCATTGGCGTCGAGGCGGGTAGTGGAGCGATCGACACCTATCCGTACTTCGTCATCGGGGTGCTACACCTGATTTCCTCCGCCGTTTTGGGAGCCGGTGGCATTTACCACGCCCTTCTCGGGCCGGACGTACTGCCCCAAAACCGAACCTTTTCCGGCTTTTTCGGCTACGACTGGAAAGACGCCGACAAAATGACCAACATTCTCGGGATTCACCTGATTTTGTTAGGTCTCGGTGCCTGGTTGTTGGTGGCGAAAGCGCTGTTTTGGGGCGGCTTGTTCGACGCCTCCACGAACGCCGTCCGGGTTGTGGCGCATCCGACGCTGAATCCTTTGACGATTTTCGGTTATTTGTTCGGCGCATCTGGGTCGCAAGGGATGGCGGCGGTCGATAATCTCGAAGATTTGGTCGGCGGTCATATTTGGGTCGGTTTGCTCTGCATTGGCGGGGGAATTTGGCACAGTCTGACGAAGCCGTTCCCCTGGGCGAAACGGGTTCTGATTTATTCGGGGGAAGCGTACCTGTCCTACAGCTTGGGGGCGTTGTCCTACATGGGATTTTTGGCGGCGTACTTCGTCAGCGTCAATACGACGGCGTACCCAGAAGTGTTTTATGGACCGGCGGGATTGTTGGAAACGGAAACCGGCGTCGTGACGGCGCGGGGATGGCTGGCGACGTTCCATTTCGTGTTGGCGGTGTTGTTCCTGTTCGGGCATTTGTGGCACGCCATTCGCGCCCGAGGTGAAGCGTCGGGGTTTGACTTCAAAACCGGAAGTATGGTTGCGCCCTATGGGGGAAATCCCGAGGCGGGAAATTTATCGACCATCGTGAATCGTTCGGATGCAACGCTGACGTTTTTACGGAATTTGCCGATTTATCGTTCGGGGATTTCGCCGATTTCTCGCGGTTTGGAAATTGGCATGGCTCACGGCTATTTTTTGGTGGGGCCGTTTGCGGTGTTGAATCCGGTTCGGGAAACGGAAGCGGCTAATGTTGTCGGGTTGATGTCGGCGATCGCACTTTTGGCAATTTTAACCGTCGCCATGTCGAGTTACGGAACGGTGACGTTTTCTAAGAACGAGTCCCAAGGATCGGCGGTTGCGGCGGCGACAGTTCCGGCGATTCCGATCGCGTTGCAAAGTCGCGATGGCTGGAGTCAGTTTGTCGGTGGATTTCTTATCGGTGGCGTCGGCGGTGCGATCTTTGCTTATTTGCTGCTCGATCGCCTCAGTGCGGTTTTGATGTTAATGCAAAACGGTTTGTAAGTTTGCGTCGTGCGATCGCAGCAAAGGAGGTGATGTCTTATGTAACTTTCAATTTTTTTGACGCACGTAAAGGCTTAGTTTTGAACTGACATTGTTATCCTCTCTCAAGCCTGTGAACGAGTGCTTTTAGTTGTCACGTTCGGGTTTTCAAATACCAGGATCGAATTTATCGATCCTGGGTTTCTTTGTGTTTTTTTATTTAAAAAATAAATATTATAATTAATAAAAATTCTCGATTATTTAGTTGACAAAAATTCCTAAATTGATTAAAGTATAAACAGTAAAAACCTCTCGACGATATGACGATTCAACGTATCTTCCCGATTTCAGACAGCCTAAAATTTCGATAAAACCAATACTCGAAAAAAAGGCTCTCTCCACCGAATCGTCATATCACTTTTTTCTGAGCGATCGTAATTTCACAACTTAACCAAATTCCCTTTTCGAGATTTTAAAGCCAGGTGTTGGAATACCGTTGATTAAATCTTGGGGGTTTTAGGAAATTGCGATCGAATTTAACTCAAACTCAACCTCGAGCGCAGCTTAACCGAAAAAACTATGGCCAAAATTGGACTTTTTTACGGTTCGACAACAGGAAATACCGAAACCGCAGCCGAAGCCATTCAAGCCGAATTTGGAGGTGACGATGTCGTAGAACTCCAAAACATTGCCGATGCCGATCTCAGCGAACTTGAAGAATACGACTGTTTGATTCTCGGTTCTCCTACCTGGAATATTGGGGAACTTCAAAGCGACTGGGAAGGTTGTTTTGACGAGTTAGACGATCTAGATTTAAGCGGTAAGAAAGTCGCTTATTTCGGCGTCGGCGATCAAATCGGCTATGCTGACAACTTCCAAGATGCTATGGGAATTCTAGAAGAAAAAGTTTCCAGTCTTGGCGGACAAACTGTCGGACAATGGCCGGTTGACGGCTACGATTTCAGTGAGTCTAAAGCCGTTAAAAATGGTAAGTTTATCGGACTTGCATTAGACGACGACAATCAAGACGACCTCACCGAAGAACGGATTCAAAAGTGGGTCGTTCAACTCAAGTCTGAATTCGGCGTGTAGATGCCAGTTCAGTACCTCTTTTAAGATTTAAGCCATGTGATGTTCTCCTCTCTCCCCTCGTTCCGGGGGGAGTTTTTTTGTGAGGACTGATGCAGAAATTCAGTTTCGAGGGCAGATCTCCCGTCAGGTTAGGGTCAGAATGAGAAACCGAATTTTATCGAACGACTCTGTATAAGTTCCGATCGAGTGCATCTCAAAAACGTCAATTTATTAGATTGGGGTTTCCGTATGCGATCGATCGGTTGTGGAGTTTCGCGATCGTTCTCTCCAATCTACCCCAAACTCATCTCTGCGTACTTCACTGTCCTGCAAAGGGTTTTGATACTCCGACAAATTCTATGGGTCGGAGTTTGACAACTTTTCAGTTTAAAACCGACAGATGCTTTCGGGCTGCACGGGACAGGTGCGATGTTCGATCGGATTGTCGCGGAGGTCGAGGCTTTGCAAATTGGTCAGAGGGCTTAACGGCGAAACATCCTCGATTTGATTCTCATAAAGCCCAAGCTGTTTTAGATTAGTCAACCCGGACAACGGCGAGATCTGCACTATTCGATTGTCATTAAGCCGAAGCCATTCCAGATTGGTCAACCCGGCCAACGGCGAGATCTCCTTAATTTGATTTCCACTAAGCAAAAGATCTATCAGATTGGTCAACCCGGCCAACGGCGAAACATCCTCAATTTCATTGAATTCAAGGTTAAGCCCTCCCAAATTGGTCAAACTCGCCAACAGCGAGACATCCTCAATTTGATTCTCATCAAGCTCAAGCCCTGTCAGATTGGTCAAACCCGCCAACGGCGAGATCTCCTTAATTTGATTTCCACTAAGCCGAAGCCATTCCAGGTGAGTCAACCCCGCCAACGGCGAAACATCCTCAATTTCATTGAATCCAAGCTCAAGCCCTCTCAAATTGGTCAAACTCGCCAACAGCGAGACATCCTCAATTTGATTCCCACTAAGCCAAAGCCATTCCAGGTTAGTCAACCCCGCCAACGGCGAAACATCCGCAATTTCATTCTCACTAAGCGCAAGCCATTCCAGGTTAGTCAACCCCGCCAACGGCGAAACATCCACGATTTCATTCTCACTAAGCCAAAGCTCTGTCAAATTGGTCAACCCCGCCAACGGCGAAACATCCGCAATTTCATTCCCACTAAGCGCAAGCCGTTCCAGGTTAGTCAACCCCGCCAACGGCGAAACATCCGTAATTGGATTCCCACCAAGCCAAAGCCATTCCAGGTTAGTCAACCCGGCCAACGGCGAAACATCCACGATTTCATTCTCACTAAGCCAAAGCTCTGTCAAATTGGTCAACCCCGCCAACGGTGAGACATCCACGATTTCATTCCCACTAAGCGCAAGCTCTGTCAAATTGGTCAACCCCGCCAACGGTGAGACATCCACGATTTCATTCCCACTAAGCGCAAGCTCGGTCAGATGGGTCAACTCCGCCAAGGGTGAAACATCCACGATTTGATTGCTACTAAGCCCAAGCTCGGTCAGATTGGTCAACTCCGCCAACGGCGAGACATCCTCGATTTGATTCCCACTAAGCCAAAGCTCTGTCAGTTTGGTCAGGTTCTCCTCAGCCCGATCGCACTCCTGCGTTCTGGCTTTCTCCAACAGCACGTCTACAGTATGTCTGGCTTCGGTTGTCAGATTCTCTCGGTTTTCGCACCAATCAGCAAACGTCCAATCGGAACGGGGCGAAACGTTTTGGCTCAGTGCCAGTTTCCCTGACGGGAACGACTCCAGGGCGATCGACATTGATATTGACAGCCAAGCAACGGTTAAGATTTTCTGCATGGTTCTTCTACTCTCTTCCTCACATTTCAAACCAGGGAGCGATCGCGCAGTGGGTTAGAAATTTTGGGGGCGATCGCGCGGGTTAATCTCGGGCATAGAATTCGCGGGCGTGGCGACATTTTCGGGTTAGAAACGACAGATGCTTTCGGGCTGTACGGGGCAAGCGCGATGTTCGATCGGATTGTCGGCAAGTCCGAGGTTTTCCAACTTGGTTAGACTGTCTAATGGCGAAACATCCACGATTTGATTTCCACTAAGCCAAAGCTCTGTCAAATTGGTCAACCCCGCCAACGGAGCAACCTCCACAATTTGATTGAATTCAAGTCCAAGCTCTCTGAGATTGGTCAACCCCGCCAACGGTGAAACCTCCACAATTTGATTGAATTCAAGTCCAAGCCCTCTGAGATTGGTCAACCCGGCCAAGGGCGACACGTTCTCAATTTGATTTCCACTAAGCCAAAGCTCTCTGAGATTGGTCAACCCCACCAACGGTGAAACCTCCGCAATTTGATTGAATTCAAGTCCAAGCCCTCTGAGATTGGTCAACCCGGCCAAGGGCGACACATTCTCAATTTGATTTCCACTAAGCTCAAGCTCTCTGAGATTGGTTAACCCCGCCAACGGTGCGAGATCCTCGATTTTATTGTTCCAAAGGTAAAGCTCTCTGAGATTGGTCAACCCGGCCAACGGCGCGAGATCCTCAATTGGATTCCTATTCAGGTAAAGCTCTTCTAGACTAGTCAAACCCGCCAACGGCAAGAGATCCTCGATTGGATTCTCAAAAAGCCCAAGCCCTCTGAGATTGGCCAACCCGGCCAAGGGCGAAACATCTTCAATTTGATTCCTACCCAGCCCAAGCTCTCTGAGATTGGTCAACCCGGCCAGCGACGCGAGATCCTCGATTTGATTCCCATTCAGGTAAAGCTCTTCCAGATTCGCCAAACCCCCTAGCGGCGAGAGATCCTCGATTTGATTCACACTAAGCACAAGCTCTGTCAGATTGGTCAAACCCGCCAGCGGCGAAACCTCCTCGATTTGATTCTCATCGAGCGAAAGCCGTTCCAAATTGGTCAAACCCGCCAGCGGCGAAACCTCCTCGATTTGATTACTACTAAGCCGAAGCCGTTCCAAATTGGTCAACCCCGCCAACGGCGAAACCTCCACGATTTGATTATCCTCAAGCAAAAGCCGTTCCAAATTGGTCAACCCGGCCAACGGCGAAACCTCCTCGATTTGATTCTCCTCAAGCACAAGCCCTATCAGATTGGTCAACCCGGCCAACGGCGAGACATCTACGATTTGATTCCCATTGAGCCAAAGCGTTGTCAGATTAGTCAAATCCGCCAATGGCGAAACATCTGCAATTTGATTTCTCCTAAGCACAAGCTCTGTCAAATTGGTCAACCCGGCCAACGGCGAAACCTCCTCGATTTGATTCCCACCAAGCGCAAGCGATGTCAGATTGGTCAACCCGGCCAACGGCGAAACCTCCTCGATTTGATTCTCACTAAGCCAAAGCGTTGTCAGATTGGTCAACCCTGCTAACGATGAGATCTCCACGATCTGATTCACACTAAGCCAAAGCGTTGTCAGATTGGTCAACCCCGCTAACGATGAGACCTCCACGATTTGATTCCGATCGAGCCAAAGCGTTGTCAGATTGGTCAACCCTGCTAACGATGAGACCTCCACGATCTGATTCACACCGAGCTCAAGCGATGTCAGATGAGTCAAACCGGCCAACGGTGAAACATCCACGATTTGATTCCCATTAAGCTCAAGCGATGTCAGATGAGTCAAACCGGCCAACGGTGAAACATCCACGATTTGATTGAAGCTAAGCTCAAGCTTTCTTAGATTGGTCAACCCGGCCAACGGCGAAACATTCCTGATTCGAGCGAAGTTAAGCTCAAGCTCTGTCAGTTTAGTCAGGTTTTTCTCAGCCCGATCGCACTCTTGCGTTTCCGCTTTTTCCAACAGCACGTCTACAGTATGTCTGGCTTCGGTTGTCAGACGCTCTCGGTTTTCGCACCAATCGGCAAACGTCCAATCGGAACGGGGCGAAACACTTTGACTCAGCGCCAGTTTCCCCGACGGGAAGGACTCCAGGGCGATCGACATTGATATTGACAGCCAAGCAACGGTTAAGATTTTCTGCATGGTTCTTCTACTCTCTTCCTCACATTTCAAACCAAGGAGCGATCGCAGTTCGCCGATTCAAAAAGGAAATGTAACACTGGCAAGTTTACGAATCGAGGCTCATCGCGTACACTTCAAGCTTTTATTGGCAACAATTATTTCCACACTCGACTTAATAAGCCATCACTATCTTACCTTATGCGATCGCCTTTAAATTTACAGACTCTTCATTCCAGAAAAATATTTACAGAGTTCGATCGATCTTTGCCTCGATCGAACTGTCCGCGCATCGAGAAATACGACGTGATGTCACCGGATCGGGTTGGCATTTGCCCCGATCGAGAAAAAGTTTAAGAACGGTTTCAAAATACCAGGCTCTTCGGAGTTTAGGGTGACAGAAAAACTAACTTCACGAGATTTCAAGGGTTTTGGCTCTCGAATTTTCAATTTTTTGTATTATGGTATACATTTATAACCACAAACTCCGAAGACCCAATACCAAGGCTAAGTTTTGGAATTTGAACCAAACAGTAAAGTGGTAAATTTTCACTATAAATCTGACTCGATATGCTTAACAAAATGGGGGTATCTCAAAACTGTAAATTTATCAAATTGAGCGCACTCAATTTCTATATTATTAGCATTGGAGATGTAGAGAATTTTATACAGGAAATGCTAGTCGGAGATTTTGCCAACCAAAACTGATGTTTTTGCACTCATTAAGATGCATTCGAGTCAAAACCTTTAATTTCAACGGCGATTTTGCATCCAGCTTTTTTGGCGGTGAAAATTTTCTCAGCTCCGATTGAAGCCTTCCCTCTCGCTCTGAGTTGGGTCAGCCGTGCGTTACCACTTATCCCCATTTCTTACCCCAAACTCACGTTAACTAGGATTTGTTATGGGTGCATCTCAAAAATGTCAATTTATCAGATCGGAGTCTCTATAGTGAATTGAGCTGTTGTTGGGTTTCGCTATCGCTTCACCCAACCTACTCCAGACTTATATTTTTACAAAAGTGAGATGCACCCTTTTTGTTATCGTAGCTGGGCGATCGCAGTTTCAATGGTGGCAAAGCGTTCTTCCAATGAGGCATTAACCATAATTTAATTTCCCTGTCGGTAGGGTTTGTGTGCTGTTGCGGCGATCGCGCGGTTGAGTCGCTCGGTTGTTGCGGTCTCGTTCGGGAGGTTCGGTGCGCGATCGCGGCTTGGGCTTCGATTTGGTGGGGGCGATTGCTTAAAATGCAGAAAACATAGAGTGGAGTCTAAATATGCCACTTGCTGAATTAATTCCCCTCGTGAAAGATCTGAGCCAGTCTGACAAGCTGTTGCTCTTCAAGCTTCTGGCGAAGGATATCCCGGATGCTGAATTGCAATTGGTCTTTTCTGCACCTGAGTACCCGGTTTTATCGCTGTACGACTCTACAGAGGCCGCTAGTATCCTGACGCAAATGATTGAGGACGATCGCGAGGCTTCGGGCAATGCCTAGGACGGTAGAGTTTCCGTTTCCAAGTCATGAGGAGTTACCCAGAATTTCGATCGTGTTGAATCATGCCGGTGTTTCTGTCTGGTGCAAATGCGTTACTGGATACGGGGTCTACGGTTAACCTGTTACCCTACGAGTTGGGGGTGCAGTTGGGAATAGTCTGGGAGAAGCAAACAATTCGTTTGCCGCTAGCGGGGAATCTTGCGGCGGTTGAGGCGAGAGGGGCGTTTGTGAACGTGCAGGTTGGGGATTTGGAGCCGGTTCGTTTGGCGTTTGCTTGGGCGCGGGTGTCTGATGTGCCGCTGATTTTGGGGCAGACGAATTTTTTTCGGGAGTTTGATGCGTGTTTTCAGCGATCGCGGGGTGCGATCGAGATTTTTCGGCGTTAGGTGAGGGGCGATCTTCAGTCAGGATGCGATCGAGACGAGTGAAGAGACTGCTCCGGGGATCGTCATCGATTACACGGAGCAGGGGCAGATTGTTGCGATCGAGAGTTTGGATGCGTCGGAGCGGTTGCCGTTGCCGCTGTTGCTCGAGTCGATTGGGGTTCGATCGTGTTTTGTTCGTCTTTGGGGAGGGGTTGCGGTGTTGCGATCGCGTGGTTGCGTCACTCAGTTTAATTTGGCAATGACTCCAAGAGAATCTGCAACGGCATCGACTCTTCTGCCACGAAGTTCAACTTTTCAAATCCAATCGTCCGACCCGCGCGATCTTTCATTAAAATCACTTCCTCGCCGGTCTCCTCGGCCTCGAATTCGTCTTCTGGGTTGCCAAACCAAACTGTTAGAGTTTGCCCCAGGCGATCGTGAAATACTTTTAACGTACTGACGGTATTTACTTCTGCCATAGCGTCACTCCTTCCTTCAGCGCACTGGTTCGGTACGCCGTAATCAAAAATCCATCTCCATTTAAGCGCCTCGTCACCGCGCAGAGCCACCGTCGATCGCCGTCGTCACGATAAAACAGGCAAACGGCAGGATCGCTGCGGCTCTGCCGAATCTCGTCTGGGTTAGACAAAGTTGCTTTCACGTCGTCGAGCCGATCGCGCATCACGGGATGTTTGACGGTCACGATTAGGTTCCAGTAGCGGGTGGTTGTCCGCACTGAAAATCCCAGCGGTGTTTTTAGCTCGAAGAGGAGGTCGTCGCCATCCAAGATGTTGTCGTTTTCCACCGTCACCTACTGAATTCGCGCGAAAGGGGCGTTCCGTTTCCAGGATGCCCCATGAATCGCGCCTTGTTCGTTTGTGGGGAGGCTTGAAGCCCAATGACTATCCTCCACGATTCAGGAATTGATACGATCGCGCCGATCTTCAGTCAGGATGCGATCGAGACGAGTGAAGAGGCTGCGCCGGGAATCATTATCGATTACACGGAGCAGGGGCAGATTGTTGCGATCGAGAGTTTGGATGCGTCGGAGCGGTTGCCGTTGCCGCTGTTGCTCGAGTCGATTGGGGTTCGATCGTGTTTTGTTCGTCTTTGGGGAGGGGTTGCGGTGTTGCGATCGCGTGGTCGATCGGACTCGCTAGTTTTTTTGGTTAAGCTAACGGTAGATGCCATGTAGAAATTTATCCGATCTCGCTAGTTTTTCCCTGCCATGCAAGCACAAACAGCTAGAACAGTTGCCCTGAGCGAGTTAGAAGAACGCTTTCGCCTGAAGTTTTCAGACGATCTCTCGATATTTCCCGAGTGGCAATCTGAACTTCCGGAGCTAAGCCAGGAAGAAAAAGACCGCTGCGATCGCATCAAAACCAGCTACACATACTTGTTGCGCTACCCACCGCTGCTCGAAAATACGGTGAAACTCGTCGTACTTTCTCCCTTGCTGGATATGGCGGGGTTCTTTTTGCCGCCGTTTCGGATTCAATCGGAGGCATCGACGGAAATCACCAGCGAGGATGGCGAGCTGAAGGTTACGGGATTTCTCGATGTTTTGGTGCTGTTCGATCGCGTTTGGGTGTTGGCGATCGAATCGAAGCAGGCGGCTTTTTCTTTGGAGGTTGGGCGAGCGCAACTTTTGTCGTATTTGCTATCGAATCCGAGTGTAAAGGAGCAGGCGATGTATGGTTTGTTAACGAACGGCTCGAATTTTGTGTTTGTGAAGCTAATTCCCGATGGAGACAGATTTATCTATACGTTTTCGGATGAGTTCAGTATTCGTAAGCATGAGAACGAGCTGTTTCGAGTGTTGCAAGTCCTGAAGCGTCTTGCAGCAATTCCTATTTCTTCGGGACTGGAAGGTTGAAGCAACATCCTACACGACTCGGAAGTTGACGCGATCGCGCCGATCGCCCGTCAGGATGCGAATCGATTACACGGAGCAGGGGCAGATTGCTGCGATCGAGTTTCTGGATGCGTCGGAGCGGTTGCCGTTGCCGCTGTCGCTTGAGTCGATTAATGTTCGGTCGCGTTTTGTTCGCCAGAATTGGGGTTGCAACTTTTCCAACTCTCTAGATCTTCACGCAATCCCTGTCCGATATACGCTCGCATCAGCGCCACAGCATCCGAAGCTTCGCGCAATGGTGCAAGACGTTCTAAGTCTGCCAGTACGTCTGCCGGAATCTCTAGCGTCACCGACACCATCTCCCGATCGCGCCGCAACCGCTGTTTCAAGTCTTCAAATTTCATAATCTTTGCGCTCCTGACGGGTTGCCCGTCGTGCTGAAATAATCCGAATTCGCTCGTCTTCGCGAATTACGTGAACGACAAACAAGAGGTTCCACTTACAATCTAAGCCGATCGCGGCCTCTCGTGCTTCAAGCTCCTGGCTTGCGTCAACGATCTTCACAAACGGATCGAAGAAGACTTCTGCTGCTTGCTCGAAGGTGACGCCATCTTGCTTTTGCTGGTTGCTCTGGGCTTTTTGCTTGTTCCAGACGAAGACGATTCCATTCAAAACGTACTGGATATCCACAAAATCCTCCATAGAAAAGGACACCCTGTCATCAGGATGCCTCATTGTGAGAAAGACTGGGGCGATCGGGGCGAGTGAAGAGACTGCTCCGGGGCTCGTCATCGACTACACGGAGCGGGGGCAGATTGTTGCGATCGAGGTTCTGGATGCGTCGGAGCGGGTGTCGCTGCCGCTGTTGCTTGAGTCGATTGGGTCTTGTTCGTCTTTGGGGAGAGGTTGCGGTGTCGCGATCGCGCAGTTGAGCCGATCGGCACGAGGTTGAGAGGTAGGACTACTCTCTAGAGATGGGAGGCCACTCGATAAATGTCGATGTCAATTCGCGAAAATCGCGATTAATTGCCACGCGATGAACGTTAGCTTTTTCATCGATCAGAATCTGCAATGCATTAGATAGTCTCTCTGAAATCACTCTAGATTTTAATAGTACAAGCGCATCGCGCAAGTTTACACGACATCTTTCTATAGATAATCTTGATTTGACCGATGAAGCAAATAAGGACTTTATCAAAACCTCAACCCCGGCATCATCAAGAATAGATAGAAACTGATTATATAAGGGCTTTCCTGATGGACTGACACCATTTTTATACGAAACTCCATTGCCAACTCGACACTGAATTACAACCTCAATTAGCTTACCTAGAACTTCACCAGGAATATCAGAGGAAGACTTACAGTACTGAAGAATATCCCTCATTACAGGAGGCTCATTATGAAAGTTATCCCATTCTTCATGCTTCTCTTTTAGCTGCTCTGCTAGGTAATTTATGGCAATCACTTTAGCCTGAAGAGTTTCATATTCCAGTCCATCAACTAGCCTTAAGAAATCAACACCTCGCTCCATCTTTTCTTGATGTAGGTTTGTGCGATATCCATCAAGCTTTACCCCAGTATTTAGCCTCGCTCTCTCAGACGCATATTTCCAAACTTGCGGTGCAATTTTCGACACATTGAGACGCACATTCTGTGAAGTATTAGACGCGACAAAAATCCCAAAAACTGTTGCTAGTAAATTGTCCACATGAGAGACAGACAGATTCTTAAGTCCTGCCTCCATACTATGGATAGCTCTTTGATCCAAGACTCTAGACTCATTTCTTAGATTGTGAACCAAAGCCCCTATTTGAATTGCAGATGGAGAGAGTTGGTCTTCTAAGACTTCTTTAACACAAATTTCTAGATAGCCAAGAAGTTCAAAACTTTTTATAGCTTCAACGTTAGGATGAGAAGCTGCAATTTCATTCCTCATTGTCATAATGAAATTGAGCTTACAATGAACAATATCAGATACCAGCTCCAATTTCTTACAAGTATCTAACAAGACGATATCTTTCAAACCACCTAAATCATCTTCATTCTCAAAGTCTTCTCTATTTCTTCCGCCAACAGCTGCGTCAAAAAATATATCAACTCCATAAGTAACTGCTTTCTTCCTTAAATTAAGTACAACCTCATTCCACAAGTAATTCAGAGATGCATCGAAGAGACCAATAGATGAAGCGCAGACAAATTTGGATAGATATCTTGCATCTTGTTTACTCTCTTGCGACAAGGAGTTTAGAAAAGTAGGAATATTCTGTCCAAGTATATTTCTCTGTTCTGTTGATGCAATGATGTTATCTACTGGCAATCCAAACTGACTTAGGTATGAGGTAAAAACTTGACTGTCATTCGCCAACTCATTTGAGGACACTTTCTCTATTGAGTTTGATTCTGTCATAGTATTTAGGATGCAAGAATTATAAATCTGCCCACTACGGTAGCATCAGGGTCTTCAAGATTTGGATCTTCTTAAAATATATTTACAAAAATCAAAAAAATCCTTCCTAAAAGAAAGGGGCTATGAGATTGAGATCTTCAGGCTATGGAGGGAAGTTATTCAACCCCTTCAATCCGATTCTCAACCTCCTCATACAACTCCTGCAAACGCTCGATATTCTCATCGCTTGTCTCCCAGTAGCCGCGAGGCGTTCAAGCATCATTTTCAATATCTGATAGTACACGATGAGAGCCGCACTTAAAAATCCTCATCCTCATCCTCAACCTCGATCGCCGTCTCCACAACCTCCCGCCACAACTCAAACACCCCCTCATCCACCTCCATCTCAACCAACCGCTCCCAAACGATCCCACGCTCCACCTTCAACTCTGGAAACCGCAACAACAACATCGCCAAATCCCGCCAATCCGTCCCCGCCTTCGGCTTACCCCGCCGCCGAAAATACGCCACCACCTTACTCGCCACCAACTCCACCGGAGCCATCACCCGAATCCCCTCAATCTCCTGGCTCTCCGGCAACACCTCCACCTGACGAATATCCATCAAATGGCGATTTCCACCCTTCTGCACTCGATCTAAACGATAACCAATTCCACCCTTCACCACACGAACCCGAACCGCGATAAAAAAGCGATCGCTCAAAAAAGTCTTCAACTCCTCCGCCAACGCCGCCGCATCCGTCGCGATCGCATCAATATCCTGCGTCATTCGCGGCTCACCTACATACGCATTCACCGCCTGCGCTCCGAATAGCACCACATCACTACGTCCCTGTAGCATCTCTAGGAGCGCATTGTGTAGTGTTGCGAGCGGCAAGGCTTCACGATTCATAAATTCTTGAAAACTGAGAGCATCGGCACTCAACATCTGAAAGTATCCCAAGAAACAGCGCGTGCTTCCATTGAACAGCATTCACAAAAAAGAGGACACCCACTGAAGGATGTCCCCTTTCTCGTTAGCTAATCAGATACAACGAAGAACGTCGAAACGATCGAGTTCTAACCCCTACTCAATCCCTTCAATCCGGTCTTCAACCTCCTGATACAACTCCCGCAGGCGGTCTAAATTCTCCTCGGAAGTCTCCCAATAGCCGCGACCGTTGACTTCCAACAGTGTCCCGACCATCTTGCGGAAGGAATGGGGGTTGAGGTTCATCAGACGCTTCTGCATCTCCTCATCCTTGATGAAGGTATCGTTGGCGTCCTCGTAAACCCAGTTGTCTACAGCCCCCGCCGTCGCCGACCAACCCATCGTATTCACCAGGCGTTTCGACAACTCGCGAACCCCTTCGTAGCCGTGGGACAACATACCCTCGTACCACTTCGGATTCAACATCTTCGTCCGGGCGTCCAGACGTACCGTTTCCGAGAGCGATCGCACTTGGGCGTTCGCCGTCGTTGTATCGGCGATGTAGGAATTCGGTTTCTTACCGTCTTTCCGCAACTTCGAGACCACCTTCGTCGGATCGGAATCAAAGTAGTGCGACACGTCCGTCAAGCTGATTTCCGAAGAATCCAAATTCTGGAAGGTCGCATCGGCTGTGGACAACGCCGACTCGAACACCTTGCGGTCTTGCTGCATCATCCCCGGATTGTCCGCGTTGAAGGCGAAAGATTTGCGGGTCAGGTACATTTCCTGAAGTTCCGCTTCTTCTTCCCAAGTGCTGTTTTCCACCGCTAAGTTGACGTTGGCGGCGTAAGACCCGGAAGCGTTGGAGAAGACCCGCGTGGCCGCTTGACGCAGGTTTACCCCCATCTCTTCGGCTTGTTTGATAGCGTGTTTGCGAACGAAGTTCATCTCTTCGGGTTCGTCCGCTTCCGCCGCCATTTTGATGGCTTTGTCTAACAACGCCATTTGATTCACAAACAGGTCGCGGAACACGCCGGAACAGTTGACGACGACATCGATGCGAGGACGACCCAACTCTTCGAGAGGAATCAAGTCGAGTTTGTTCACCCGTCCCAGGGCGTCGGGAACCGGTTTGACCCCCACCATCCACATAATCTGTGCTAGGGATTCGCCGTAGGTCTTGATGTTGTCCGTTCCCCAGAGGACGCAGGCGATGGTTTCGGGGTACTCGTTGCCGTTTTCTTGACGCTGACGTTCGATGAGGCGATCGACCACGATTTTAGCCGCTTGTACCGCCGCCGCCGTGGGAATCGCTTGCGGGTCGAGGGCGTGAATGTTTTTACCCGTGGGTAAGACATCCGGGTTGCGAATCGGGTCGCCGCCGGGGCCGGGAAGCACGTACTCCCCTTCGAGGGCTTTCAGCAAGGAACCGAGTTCGTTATCGGCGCAAACCTGTTTGAGACAGAAGTTCAGATACTCGATGAGTTTGTCGAGTTGTTCTTTATCAACCCGGTGGAATCCTGCTTCTTTGAGGGCTTCGTACCAAGGTTCGTCTTTGATGATGCGTTGCAGCCAACCGCCGATGTTGTTAAGGCGAATCCGTCCGTCTTCGCCCGTTTTCTCCGCTACCATCGCCGACACGCAGACCCGAGTGGCTTCGACGATTTTTTGGTTCAACTCGACATCTTCGAGAACCCCTTTGTCGTTGTTGCTGTAGATGTCTTGGATGTTGCGATCGATACTTTGGGCTAAGAGACTGGGCAGTCCCATAATGCCTTCTTCTTCGCGATCGATACTGGCGATGTTGACCAACGTTGCGATCGCTTCCTCCGCCGTCGGCGGTTTCCCGATAACGTGCAACCCGCAGGGCAACAACCGCGACTCAATTTCCATCAATTGCTTGTACACCAAGCCGACGATAGTATCCCGTTGGTCTTGGGTCATGTCTTTGGCATCGACTTCGGGTAAATCGATGTCTTTGTCCAAATTCACCATCCGGGCTTTTTCAACGATGGTGTTGACGATGGGAATGCCCCGTCCGCTGTCTTTGAGGGTTTGGTAAGACCCCACCAGTTCGCCGAGTTCTTTCAAGCCTTTGTACAATCCCGCATTTTCGGCAGGTGGCGTCAGGTAAGAGATGGTTTCGGCGTAGCTGCGGCGTTTGGCGATGGTCGCTTCACTGGGGTTGTTGGCGGCGTAGTAGTACAAGTTGGGAATGTTCCCGATGAGGCTGTCGGGGTAGCAACTGCCGGACATCCCCATTTGTTTACCGGGCATGAACTCCAGCGAACCGTGGGTTCCGAAGTGGAGAACGGCGTCGGCGTTCCAAAGCTGTTCGAGATAGGTGTAATACGCCGCGAAACCGTGGTGAGGACTCGCAGAACGGCTAAACAGCAGGCGCATGGGGTCGCCTTCGTAGCCAAACGTCGGTTGAACGCCGATGAAGAGGTTTCCGAATTCTTTTCCGTACACCAGCAGGTTTTGACCGTCGCTGTTGAGGTTCCCCGGCGGCGGCCCCCAGTTTTCTTCGAGGCGTTCGGAATAGGGGGTGAGTTTTTCGTACTCGTTGACCGGCATCCGGTAGGCCACGTTCAGTTCGGGACTGGCGTATTGGGCGGTCGCGTCGTGGATGACCGCTTCCATCAGTTCTTGGGGACTGTCGGGGAGATCGGCGACGTCGTAGCCGTTGCGTTTGAGGGCGACGGCGACTTCGTGAATGCTGCCGAATACGTCTAAGTAGGCGGCGGTTCCCACGTTCCCTTTGTCGGGGGGGAAGCTGAAGATGGTGATGGCGACTTTTTTGTGCAGTTTGGGTTTGCGTCGCAGGTTGGCCCATTTCATGGCTCGTTTGGCGATCGCTTCGATGCGATCCTGCATGGCGTGGGCTTTTCCGGTGTTGCCGTCGCGACCGGAGAGGATAATGGGTTCGATCGCCCCGTCGAGTTCGGGAATGGCGATTTGCAGGGCCACTTGAATCGGGTGCAAGCCCAAATCGCTATCTTCCCACTCTTCGGTGGTTTGGAACACCAGGGGCAACGCCACCATATAGGGACGGTTGAGGCGTTTGAGGGAGTCGATCGCTTTCGGGTGGTCTTGTCGGGCCGGGCCGCCGACGAGGGCGAAGCCGGTCAGGGAGATGACCACATCGACGAGGGGCTTGTTGTTCGGGGTATCGCTAGTGCCTTGTTCCCAGAAGTATTTATCGACGGGTTGGGAAAAGTCGAGTCCGCCGGAGAATACGGGAATCACCCGTGCGCCGAGGGATTCGAGTTCTTGTACCATCGCGACGTAGTGGGCGTCGTCTCCGGTGACGAGGTGCGTCCGTTGCAGAACTAAGCCGACGGTGGGGACGAGGGGATCTTTATAGTCGTCGTTAACGTCGCTGCGGGTTCCGTACCAGTTGAGGTATTCTTTGACATCCTCGTACATTTGCGGGGCGAGGGGATGCCAAATGCCCATGTCGGGGTAGACGACGGGATCGGCGTAGTTGGCGTTTCCGTTGAGTTGGCGATCGGGGTAGACGTATTTGTCTGCCAGCATCAACAGGAAGTTTTCCAGGTTTTCGGGAGACCCACCGAGCCAGTATTGGAAGCTTAGCATGAAGCTGCGAGCGTCCTGGGCTTTGTCCACGGGCATATATTTGAGGACTTTTGGCAGGGTTCGCAGGAGTTTGAGCATCCCGTCTTGGAAGGAGGCACCGGATTGTTCTTTGCGCTTACGCATGAATTGGGCGATCGCGCTTTTGGATTGTCCCAGTTGCGCCATGGAGAAGCTGCCCAGTTTGTTCAGGCGCATGACTTCTGGCATGGACGGGAAAACTACGGCGGCGTCCAGTTTGTCGCGGACGGGTTCGACGGCGGCGACGACTTTTTCGGCCAGGTCTTCGATGAAAATTAGCGAGGCGATGAAGATGTTGGCGTCGGCTACGTCTTTTTTGAAGTTTTCGTAGTTTTCGGGATCTCGTAGTTCTTCGATGAGGTAGCCGCTGATTTCGATCGCCAGGTTGGGATTGTTGGCGTCGATCGAGCGGACGGCGGACGACAAGGCACTTTGATACTGGGACTCCAGCACGACATAGACCACCTTGACCAACGAACGCCCCCTGAGATCGTCTGGCTCGATGTGGCGAACGGTGGGCTTGACGTGAGTGAACATACAGTGTAGCTCCTTCGTATCGGCGTGTTCTAAACCAAGACTGAGATGGTTGCGGAGAAAGTCGGCATATAGGTGTTTGTACCAAAAAATGTTGACGGAACTTAGTAAACCTGGGCTATCTGAAACAATTTGATAGAAAAACTGAAATATTTGTTTACATTTATTTACAGTTAGCGAACGCTCGATCGCCTGTTTGTTTAAGCAACGATCTGGTTGTTTAAATCTCACTCCGGCCTGGGTTTGGGGTGGGGGCGATCGCAGGCGAACCGGGTCAGTGATGGAAACGTTTTTTGAAACTGAGACAGGGTATTGGAGAAAGTCGTCAAGAAATCCTGTAAATTCTTAATATAAAAAAACACTCTCAAGTCTCACATTTTTTTATACTTATAAAGATAGAAAAAATAGAAAATTCAGCATAAGGGAAATGACGTAGCCGTCATCATCCCTAAAGATAACGTCGTTTGCTCGAGATGCCAACCATGAGTAAATATTTATGTCCGAGCTGTTCTTATCCGTTATTGTGCTATGTCCGAGCTGGAAAACCGTATTGGTTTTGTCCGCGTTGCCATCAGGAAGTGCCTTACGGACTCCACGATACTATGCGATTTTCCACGGCGTCTCCTGAGACGTTATCCCAAGAGCGATCGCCTTCAACCCTATCGAAACCGAAGAAATTCGAGGTTAACAACAGTCGAACACGCGAGTTCGGGGGATCGAACCGTTCAAATTGGGGCTTGACGCAAAATCTAAACAAAACATTAAAAGAAATTTCGATCGGGCTACGTAAAATTCTACGCGTCGATCGCACGCTCGTCTGCCAAATTCGTCGCGATCGCGAAGCAGTCGTCATCGCCGAAGCACTTGCCCCCGGTCGCAAATCGATGTTGAAATGTCGCTTAGGTCGATTTTTTAGCCCCGAGGAAATTACGCAATTTCACGTAGGAAACGTTCAGGCGATCGAGGATTTATCTGCTGTCGATCTCGATCGCTGTCCGACGAAAATTTTAGAGTGCTTTTTTGAAGTGAGCGCCAAACTCGCGGTTCCGATTTTGCTCCCGGCGACGGAGGAATATCCCATACCGAGGCTATGGGGGTTGTTGATGGCGCATCAGTGTTTTATCCCCCATCGCTGGACGCAATCGCAAATCGATACGACGGTGTTGTTGGCGGAGCAGGTGGCGAGCGACATTGATCGCGAACGATGCTATCAAGCCTTAAAAGCCGCTCACGAACAGCTCGAACAGCTCACCTGCATTCGGGAAATCGAGACGTTTTCTCTCGAGACTCGCACCACCGACGTTCTCGAGATGGATGGGGTTTCTCCGCCGGAACCCGTTTCGTCACCGAGGCGACAACCGACGGTAGAGGCGTCGCCGACGGCCGTGTTAAAAAGCTATGTAGCATACTACCTCAGTCGCGGGAAGGCGATCGTGTCTCCGGTATCCGAGGTTCCTCGGTTTCGCGGCGTCACTTACAGTTACGACGGCTATCACCTGGATTTCGATAACTTCTGGCGATGGCTTCAACAGCGTTCGGATTTCCTGCAACTGTATTTAGGGTTTGCTGAAAAAGTTATCAAAAGCTGGGGGTGGAAAATGAACAAGAAGCCGTCTTACTCAAGGTATAAATCTGAATTGACTTAACTCGTCCACTTTATAAGTTACAATAATATTTCTCGACAAAATTATGAAGTTTGGGAAAAATTGACACAAAAAAAGACAGTAAAACTGCCTCAGCAGCTTCACCAGGTTCATCACTAAAAAGGTCAGAGCGATGGAGGTTTCCGAAGTATTAGGCAGTTTAGCCATAACACGACTTAAGCTGAATCTTCTTTTGGCTTGTCCAAATTTCCCCTCGATTGCATTACGAATGCGCTCATCTTCCTGGGCTTGTTTTTTGGCTTCTCGGCTGAGGTTTTTAGGAGGTCTTCCTAAAGGCGGTCCGCTGAGACGAATTCCTCTTTCTTTACACCAAGCTCGATTAGCTCGGGTTCGATAAATTCGATCGGCGTGAACCGATGAGGGGTAAACTCCCATATAGTCTTTGTAAGCTTCGACTTGCGAGATTAAATCTCCACTTTCATTATAATTATCCCAACTAATTTTTTCGAGAAATACATATCCTTCTACACAACTGACTGATAACTTAGCCCCGAATTCCGTAGGACTTGCTGCCTTGCCTCTGACGATTGGACGGAGATGAGGTTGTGTTAAACTGACGATGCGATTTTTCGATTTTATTTTTTATGATTTTGACCACATCCACTGCTGTTGACGGGTAATTTCACTGGAGACTAATAAATTCCTGTATTGCCTTCGGCTTAAGCATTCTAGGCTCGCTCCTTTCTCAATTAATTTCTCAATGTTTCGGAAGTTTCGTTGAAGATATTGGTAG
>NZ_KB235958.1:2924301-2934017 GCF_000332355.1 Baaleninema simplex PCC 7105 | reverse complement strand
CCTCTTTTTCGGGTTCTCGAAGCCACGTCAAGACTCCTCTAAGCCTTACACCGTAAGCTTTTCACTTCTTTTCAGCAAGCCCTATTTAGAAGGGGATTTGCGCTGTTTCGGTCATTTCCTCGAGGGACGCTATACGGTGTCTGAGTGCGAACGCTGTCATTTACCGATTCCGGCGTCTTACGGTGTCGCTTACGACGCTCCCGAATGTGCGTTGTGCGATGAAGAATGTCCGGTGAAGGCGCAGGAGTCGGGACGGGAATTTCCGATGACGAACGTTGTGGCGGTGGGGGATGCGCCATCGAACCCTTGGGAGAGCGATCGCTTTTTCGAGAAAAACTGCTTTGACGTAACGTTCGTTGAAGAACCGGCGGAGATTTTGGCGCAGCGACTTCAGAAGAAAATCGATGTGGTGATGATTCGATCGCACCTGTCGGAAACGGAGGGGGTAAGCTGGGCGAAGGAACTGCGAGAACATCCGAGTCTGACGAAGACACCGATCGTTGCGTTGAGCGATCGCGCAGGATACGGACTCCCCTGGTTAGAGCATTCCCTCGATCTTGAGGATTATTTGTTACCACCACTGAACGGGGAACATTTGGTGCGTCACTTACAGCGACAGCGGCGATCGTACAAGTGTCTGTTGCACTGGTTTCCCCGTTAGCTACTCCTCCAAGTCGGCGTTGCTGAATTTGACATCGGCCCACGTCAGTTGTTTGATTTTCGCCACGTCGCCAACTTTGGCGGCTTCTTGGAGATCTCGTTTGCGATGTGCGTTGGCGATCGCTTCTTCCTTCGTCGCGGAACTCGTCTCGAAGCATTTTTCGAGAGCCTTGTAGATTCCCGAACGGCGAATTTTGGTGTGGAACTGGCGTTCGGTGTCGAGGAGTTTCGCCATCAGTTCCAGGTACATCGCATCGCCGTCGGTGAGTTCTTCGAGGAGGTTCCACTCGTCGAGTCCCAGGAGTCGCTGTTCTGCGCCGGGACGGGGATCGATGAAGGGTTCTCCGGTAATTTCTTGGTAGATACGGGGAAGGCTGTCGTCGAATTCGTGTCTTTCTTCGAGCCAGATTCGGCGAATTTCGCTGAGTTCTTCGGTGGTGATGAGGGTGATATCGCCCATATCTGGAGGAGCATTTCGACGAACTTCAGCTTGAGTCTCTAAAATGCGACGTAACCAATATTCTCGCCCTGTTTTGGTAAACGGACCGGGAATAGGTTCGATAGAAATCGATCCATCAAGGTTACGTTCGTAAAGCTGAACTTTTCCATTACGGCGACGGAAATCTCGGCGTTCCCGACTTTCTGGTGAATCCAGTTCAGCACGAAGATCGAGCAACGGTTGCAACCATGATTTTTCTTCATCATTGCGAATCATAGCCGCGAGAGATTTGTCTTGACTGACAAGCGTACAGACCCAACAACCAAAGCGAGAACTACCACAGCTTGGGGTGGTTGTATCGACCACTAGAGGACATTCATTGTCAGCACTAGCGCCCCGATACATACTCAAGAGATCTTTGTTACTATAGCCCCAGGGATTTTCCCATTGCATTAAGAAAATCCAAACCTCATCATTTTGCCAATCCTCAATAGGGCTGTAAACTAACGAATTGGGCAAATTCATATTTGGGCTAAGGCGATCGCGGACTCGACGTGCTTCAAACTCTTCCATTCGCTTAGCACGTTTTGTACTTTCTGCTTTTCGGATGCCTAATACTAAAATTGCCTCGCCACTTTTACGAATAACCTCTCGAATAAAATGGTTGGATGGCTTTATTTTTAAGCGTTCCGTACACCACCTAAACTTCCCTTTAGGAGCAGGGTATCCTTTCCCAATCAAGCCTACCCAAAACGTTTCTTTAAGTTCAGGATGTAAAAGGTGAGTTGTAAATGGTAAACTTTGCTCTTTAGCCTCTACGTCAATCTTTTGCAAAGATTTTTTTACCCATGCAGAAACGATTGGATTTTCAACTAAAGTGTCAGTAGTGATTATATGAATTGTCTTTTTGCGTTTTTGAGGTGGAAGCTTAGAAATGGCATTCCAGATCAACTGGAGAGTAGCAGTGCTATCTTTGCCTCCGGAATAGCCAATCACCCACGGTATTTCATCTAAACAATATAAATTTTGAATTTCTTGGATTAAAACTTCAATATCTTGAACTAACTCGTCGATACTGCGATTTTTAGATGTCAAAGATTTCGTGATTGTCATACTATTTTGTCGAGATGACGGTCAAGATACTCCGATCGGCAGCAAAACCTGTGTCAGCCGTGAGTTAAAATAATCTACTCTATCAGCTTACGCATTTTCCCATGACGCCTGCAAGCGAAACCCGAAAAATTGCCGCTTTACTGAAACCGTACCTCGATCGCGACGAAACGTTTCTCGTTCAAACGACTCAAATGGGAGAGACCGAGGCGTATATCGGTTCGGTAACGTTATCATGGCTGGCCAACCGGGTAGAATTCGCATCGCAACTTCCCCTGTTTCAAGGAAAACTCGATCCCAAAACGGGAAACGTCCAACCCGGGGCCGAAACGGTAGACGAGTTATACCAACGTCCCCTAGATTGGTCGAGACAAGCGCCACTGACGCAATATCTGGCGGCGCGAACCGATCGCAAATTTCCGCCGTTGCTGTTAGTCGTGAGTCCGCCGTGGGTGGACAATCCGCGATCGGTGGGTTGGGACGAAAACGGACGCGCCAGACAATCGGCGGTTGAATTTGTTCCCCTCGACAGCGATCGCCGAGTCGGACTCCTCGACCTGTCTTCTACTGTATCGGTCTTTGCCCTCGACGGACAACATCGTCTCATGGGAGTTCGGGGATTGATGGAACTTCTCGAAACGGGAACCCTGCAACCCCTCACGAAAGCAAAGAAACCCACAGGAAAAGCGTTAACCCTTGAGGAAATCGCGCAAGCAGTCGGAAAAACCCCCAGTCAACTGCGGGAGTTAGCCGACGAAACCCTCGGAGTGGAACTGATTCCCGCCGTTGTGAAAGGGGAAACGCGGGAAGAGGCGCGGCGACGGATTCGATCGATCTTCGTTCACGTGAACCTGATGGCGGTTAAACTCAGCAAAGGACAGGTGACGCTACTCAACGAAGATGATGGATTCGCGATTATCACCCGTCAAATTGCAGTGACTCATCCGATGCTGCGTCAAGAGGCGGAACGACTCCCTCGGGTTAACTGGGATGGCGCGTCGGTGTCGGCGAAATCCACCGTTTTAACCACGCTTCAGGCGTTAAAAGATATGACGGTGGGGTATCTCGGCGATCGCTTTCCCCACTGGAAACCGCTAAAATCGGGGACGATTCCCCAACGTCCCACCGTTGACGAACTCGCCGACGGTTTAGCGGAGTTGATGCGGTTGTGGGATGGCTTGGCGACGCTTCCGAGTTATCGCAAGTTAGAGGCGGGATTGGAGACGCCGACGTTGCGACGGTTGAGTTTTGAAGCCGATGGCGGCGAGGGAAACATCCTGTTTCGTCCCGTCGGACAAGTGGCGTTAGCGCAAGCTTTGGGAACTGCTATTTTTCGCAAACGCCTTCCGCTGATAGAAGTGTTTGATAAACTGCGCCAGTTTGACGACGAAGGTAGGTTTAGGGGAATTGAGAACCCCGAATCAATTTGGTATGGGGTGTTTTACGATCCCAACAAACGCCGAATTCGCGTCGCCGGACGGGATTTAGCGGCGAAACTGTTGCTGTATCTCCTCGGTGGGATGACGGAACCGATGGAGTTAGCGGAGTTGCGAATGGCGGTGGCGAAGGCGAGAACCTTTGAAAATCGAGCGGTGAGTTTTCAAGGTCGTTTTGTGAAGCCGAGAGAGGTGGGGTTGCCAGAATGTTTATTTCATTAATCTAATTTAGGCAGCTCTAAGTTATCTGACCACGCTCGTTTTTTTGCCTTGGCATTACTGCTCATGGTCTTTAAATCTTCTTTTATCAGTTCACGGACATTGGAATTGTCTTGAACTTTAATAGACCATTCAGATATCCAGAACGATCTAGGTATATTTTTAAGTAAGCGTTCAACTTCTCCTTCAACTGACTCGGGATCGTAAATATCTATATAGTCCATCGGCCACAAGTACTGTATATAGTCTACTATATATTCATTTAATGCATTGACACTAACTTTCTTCATTAGCTTGTTGTCTTCACCCCATAATTCAGGATAGACTTTCTGAACAGCTTTCCAAATTGAGTAAAAAAACTCCCTTAAAGAATCCTCATCATTCTCCAAAACATCAAATATTTTTCTGATATATCTAAAGCATTGTTCTATAGCTGTAATTGGCACAAGATGCTTACCTTCCTGGTCATCTCGATTATAGCTCCAATCTAATAAATGATAAAATGGGCTATCAGAGGAATCATTTACATGCTTTAGAGTAGATGGAGCATTCCCATAAGTAATTGATACAGCAGCAAGTCGTTTCTCAAGTTCAGGAGTATCAAAGTCAGCCAAAATAGACTTTATATTTTCTGTGGATACTGAAACCGCCTTTTTGTTGATCACTACGAATTGAAAGGCTTGTTCCTGTAGAGTTGCATCGATCAGACCAACAATTACGATAGGAACATTTTCATTTTGATAAGCAGATATTCCATATAAGCGATGCTGACCATCAACAATCAAAGCAGGCTTTTCATAATCTGGCTGATCGTCAAAAAAGCTGAATTCTAAAAAACCAAATTCAAAATCCTCTTCACACTCATTAAAAAAAGAGTCGTCTAAGAATATTTTATTTGCCTTAAATTTTTCTTTTTCGAGGATTTTATTGATCGGCGTAAATCTTGCTTTATTTTCTTCAAAAGCAAGTAGAATGCTGTTGGGAATCGTATTAATAGATGAAGCATCTAAAAAATTAAAAACTGATTTAATTCGAGCAGGTTTTGCAACTCTTTGAGAACCTTTTTCCTCTTCCTTGATTCTACGAATCCCAGCCCACTGTTTTACATCTTTTGCTTTGGCAACAAACACAAAGAAAGGAACAGTTTTGGAATCTTTTCTCTGCCTTAGAAGAATCCCAAAGTATCTTTTTGAGATTTTCGTCATTTTTACATCCTTGACTTTTGGTTAAGCGCTTTTTTAGCCTGGATAATGTTTCTCACAGTATGCACTAATATTTAGAAAGTGCCAAGTATCATCAGGATCGTCTCGGTATAGTTTTAATTCCCCTACTTGTGAAGCGGGCCGATCGCAAATCACACATTTATATTCATTTTTAGACCAAAGAGCTATTCTATAAAGCCTATTCATTTCTTTCATAAAGCTATCTTCATTATTGTTGCTAACCAAAGAAATTTCTTCATAATGAAAATCACTAAAATCTATATAATCTTTTTTGTTTTGATTGCATTGATGGCAAGCTATTTTTAGGTTTACATAGTCGCTCCATCCACCCAAATTTTGAGGCCAAAGGTGTTCGATCTCTGGTGAGTTATATTGACAACTAGATTCAAAATCGATTTCACATCCACAGATATAGCAATTCAAGTTTTGGTCAATTGCTTGCCGCCTAATTGACTGTTTTCGCTTAGGCTTGACTTCTCTATTCTTGGCTTCTATACATTGACGAAGCAACGCATGAATTTTTTCCCGATCTCGATCTTTTAACAACCGAAGATTATCTTTTAAGTATTCCCTAAGTTTAACAAAAAACTTAGTATTTGGCTGATTTTTATATTTACGATCAAGAAATGCAGCCGCAGTTATTAATCGACGCACCGCATAATTGATGGCACTCTTGTACATCAAATGTGCAAGCTCTCCATCTTCACCAAATAAGCCATCCAATTTATAAGCGAACGCCTCTTGTTTAGGAGGATCTTGCGGATAGAGCTCTTCCAAGAAAGCCTGGAGTTCCTGCCCAGGGTTTAACTCGTATTCTCTTTCTTTCACGGCTATCAGTACTTAAGCGCGAACCGATCCCACTATACTTAGAGGAGATTTTAGTTTCTTCCGAAGTTACCATGCAATAAATCAGTTAAACCCTTATATAGTCGATATAGTCGAACTTTCCGCTCAAACTTATAAAAAGGGGGCTGAAATCGCGAAATTCCCTTCCAGATGGAGACTACAGGCATTTACTGTACATACTCACTTCGGAAGAACCATATCCTACAAACATATCATACTTCCAGAGTATTCAGCAATGTGTTGAAGCAATAAAAGTAACAGAACCACTCCAATCTTGGTGTGTAAGTCTGGATCGCTTATATCTGAAAGCGATCTCCAACTTACTTGTATTGACTTAAGCTCGACTCTGTAAAAGTTTTAGCGATTTTTTGTGCTGTAAGTTCAGCAGGACTCATCACCAGGGATCTTGTACCATACAAAACACGTTTGAAAATTTACTGCTCGAAGCCTCCATCAGTTGATCTACCCTGCTTTCGCCATCACTCCCGACTCAGTCAACAACTCAACCGCCGTCTGATAAGGTCGATCGCTCTCGGTTCCCACCTCATTACGCTGAATCGGATTCTGTTTCACCACGAAATCCGGCATAATTCCTAACTTATTAATATCCTTGTGATTCGGCGTTTCGTACTTCGCCACTGTCACCGCCAACCCAGAATCGTCCGACAAATCGAACAGTGACTGAATCAAGCCTTTCCCAAACGTCCGTTCGCCAACTAACTTGGCGCGTCCGTTATCCTGCAACGCACCGGCTAAAATCTCACTTGCACTCGCCGTTCCTGGGTTCACTAACACCACCAACGGCGCGTCCGTCAACGCTTCGTGTCCGGCGTCAAAACTGCCTAAAATCGATTGTCGGTTCACTGTGTAAACGATGGTGGAATCGTTCAACCACAATCGCGCCACTTCAATCCCAGCTTGCAACAAGCCACCGGGATTATTTCGCAAATCCAAGACGAAAGCATCTGCACCCTCGTTTTCCAAAGATGCGATCGCCTCTGCCATTTCCTCAGCAGCGTTGGCGCTAAACTGCGTCAAGCGAATATAACCGATTTGCGTATTGGGTGAATTCTCCACCGTCCGCAAATCCGCCATTACCGGATGCAGCGCAATGCGATCGCGCACTAACGCGATATCCTCGATCGCACCCCCGTCGAACCGTTCCACTTGCAACGTTACCTCAGTTCCCACAGGGCCCCGCATTCGTCCGGCGGCTTCGTCCAACGTCAGCGACTCCGTAGACACGCCGTCGATGGCTAAAATGACATCACCCGGTTGAATTCCCGCCAAATCCGCAGGCGCACCCGCAATCGGCGCGATCGCCTTCAACTGTTTCGTATCGGCGTCGATAGCGATTTGCAACCCTACCCCCGTCAACTCACCCGCCGTATTCACCTGAAGGTTACGATAGCGATCGGGACGCAACAACCGCGTAAACGGATCGTCGAGTTTCGCCAACATCTCCTCGATCGCCTCGTAAGCGTCCTCGCGAGTTCGCAGCGGCGATCGCAACGCCTGCTGTCGCACTTTCCACCAATTTTCACCGTTAAACGTCTCGTCGATATAGGCGCGGTTGACCACACGCCAAACCTCCGACACTAACCGCTGTTCTTCAGTCAGTGCCAAAGCTGGCGGCGTCCATCCCAACCACCCCAACACCATCAACATCACGGGGACGAGTGCGAACCAGAACGCGCGTTTTTGCATGAGACCTAGCTAACAAACCTTAAAATGACAACTGTTTTTAATAAAAATTAACACAAATTCAGGATCGATATTGGCATTAGCTTAGCGTATGCCATCACGGTCGCAACGATCGTTCTGCCCGACTTCCTAAGCTGTGTTACATTTTTTTATAGGTTTCTGTGCCGTGGAGTACCCCATTCGCTCGATCCCCGCGATCGAGAAGTTGACTGCAACGTTGCGCGAGATCGGTCAAGTCAACCACTCCACCCCATTTCACAAACCCCCCTACCGCACAACACCCGCCGCGACATCTCACCGAGCTGTCGTGGTACACTTCACAAACCGAAACATTCCAACACACTGGCTTTATGTTCTCTAAGGAAGTCACTGAATCGAAAGCCTACAAGTGGTTTGACGAGCGTCTGGAAATTCAGGCGATCGCCGACGATATCACTGACAAATACGTTCCGCCCCACGTTAACATTTTCTACTGCTTGGGGGGAATCACCCTCGTATGCTTCCTGATCCAGTTTGCCACTGGATTTGCCATGACCTTCTACTACAAACCGACGGTCACAGAAGCATACTCCTCTATTCAATACCTAATGACCGAAGTGAACTTCGGTTGGCTCATCCGTTCCATCCACCGCTGGTCTGCCAGCATGATGGTACTGATGATGATCCTGCACGTATTCCGCGTTTACCTGACCGGCGGTTTCAAAAAACCCCGCGAACTGACCTGGGTTACGGGTGTAGTTCTGGCGGTGATCACCGTCTCCTTCGGCGTGACCGGCTACTCCCTACCTTGGGACCAAGTGGGTTACTGGGCCGTGAAAATCGTCAGCGGCGTTCCCGAAGCGATTCCCGTCGTCGGTAGCTTCATGGTGGAAATGCTACGGGGTGGAACCAGCGTCGGCCAAGCCACGCTGACTCGCTTCTACAGCCTGCACACCTTCGTTCTGCCTTGGCTGATCGCCGTGTTCATGCTGCTGCACTTCTTAATGATTCGCAAACAAGGGATCTCCGGTCCGTTGTAAAGCCGAATCGATTCCGAAGCCTTTCAATTTAGGGAGGTTTGTTAAACTATCCCTAACCTAAGAAATCTCGATCGGAATTTTTGATAGTTTCCTTACCGCTGTCCTCGCAGAAGGAGAACACAGTTTACAATGTCCACCCTTAAAAAGCCGGATCTTAGCGATCCTAAGTTGCGAGCGAAACTCGCCAAAGGCATGGGTCACAACTACTACGGCGAACCCGCCTGGCCCAACGACCTGCTGTACGTGTTCCCGGTGGTTATCCTCGGAACCATCGCTTGTGTCGTCGGGTTAGCCGTTCTCGACCCTGCAATGATTGGCGAACCCGCCGATCCTTTCGCGACGCCGTTGGAAATTCTGCCGGAATGGTATCTCTATCCGGTGTTCCAAATCCTTCGTATCGTTCCGAACAAACTCTTGGGGATTACCCTGCAAACGCTGGTTCCCCTCGGCTTGATGACGATTCCGTTCATCGAAAGCGTCAACAAGTTTCAAAACCCCTTCCGCCGTCCGGTAGCGACGACCGTTTTCATGTTCGGTACAGTCGTTACGCTGTGGCTGGGAATTGGTGCCACGTTCCCCCTCGATAAATCTCTGACTTTGGGCCTGTTCTAAATCGGTCTTGAGTTCGGAAGGACTTATCGGAAACTCAACGCCTGCCCGAACTGTCGAACGGTAGAAGTGCTGTAATTACGACAGTTTGGACGGGCGTAAACTTTGTTTATTTATATTTGTTTGGCTAATCTCGAAAAATTTATAATTTCTCTGTGTTTCTTTCATAAAATCAGACGACAGAAACCGTTTTAAAATAGAGCTTGAGAACTCAAGGTTGAGAAGTTGCGCTTCAGATCCCCGGCATTTCAAGATGCCGGGGATCTTATACGAAAAGGAGCGATCGAGAATTTTGCTGCCCAATCTAAATATTTTAGAGGTTTTCAGAGAATCGATGAGAATTGACGCTCTGTATTTTAAATTTAAAACGACTCAAATAGTAGAATTTAAGCCCACATTCCGCACTTCAACTTGTAGTACGCCAAGTAGCACGAGAAGGGGATGAAATTAG
>NZ_KB235958.1:2905274-2924201 GCF_000332355.1 Baaleninema simplex PCC 7105 | reverse complement strand
AATATCCGTAAGTAATTTCAATCGTTCCCGATTCCCCGGAGTTAGGGTAGTCTCCATGAACGTGAAACGAACTTGAGTCGAGATGGTTGGAATTTACCGTTAATTCATACTTTTTTACCGTGGTCTAAGGCAATGGCCACAAAAATTCGATTGAGTCCAAATCGATAAATTTTATCGAGAACCCTGCCCAGTCGATCGTCATTTAAATACTCGGCTTTAATTCCTTCTCCCAGTAGGTTTTCTACCGCCTTACTTTCAAAGAAATTCTTAAAAATATAAAGAGGGGATGACACTAATCCCATGCCATTTAAAATCATGGCTTTAACGACGAGACCCGCGCTAACTTTTTCCGTCTTTTTTTCTCCGTAGTAAGTCGTTGACGATTTCGACAATTCCGATTTCGTCAATGATTCCCGCCACTAACCCCAAGTGGTCTAAATTTTTGACCTCTACCGACATAGTCTCTTCCTTTTTCTGATGGCTACATTTTTTGATTGATGACAGAAAAGCTTGCCGGAAGTCATTCTGCATATCCTACTATTTTTGTCAAGTCAGTTGGCTCTTGAATGTTATTTTCAAGTCAAGGGGTCAGTTGGCTGAGTCGAAATACCTAATTCTTTTCCGATTCAATTTATACTACTTATACACTACATTTGAAGTGCGGAATGTGGGTTTAAGAGATAGAATCTCTGTTTTTTAGGTATCGTTTTTTGGGAAAGATTATAATTTAAAAACTTCGATCGCCCCCTAATCCGATGTCACACCCGATGTCACACCCAATATCCAAGCTGAAATCGACATTTTCCCAACCCCTCGATAAAGTGGCGATTTCTCTGTGCGTCGCCCTCGCAGTCCTGACGATCTTGTTACTCCTCGGAGGCGATCGCAGCGTTCCCCGCGTCCGCGACTTTAGCTGGAGCGATCGCACCGTCTCCGCCAACGATCGCGCCTTTATTCTCACCTTCACCCGCCCCATGAACCTCAACAGCGTCGAAGAGAACCTGACGATCGATCCGCCGCTACCGGGAAAAATCAGTTGGGCGGGGCGACGCATGGCGTACACCCTCGAATATCCCGCCTCCTACGGAACAGACTACACCCTCAGACTCGCCAGCGCTCGCGATCGCTTCACCGAAGCCAGCGATACCGAACACTTTCTCGATCCCTTTGAAGGAACCTTTCAAAGCCACGATCGCGCCTTCGTCTACCTGGGTTCCGAAGAAACCGAACGGGGACAACTGATTCTTTACAACTTCACTCGCGACGCAAAAATCGTCCTAACTCCCGCCGATTTAACGGTGATGGACTTCCAACTCTACCCCGACGGCGATCGCGTCTTGTTTTCAGCGATCGACCGGGGAAATCGCGACGCCGGACTTACCGACACCCAACTGTTTACCGTCACCACGGGACTCGATTTCGACGACACCAACACCGAACCACCGGGGAAAATCGATCGCGTCCTCGACAACCAAACCTATCAAAACCTACAGTTCGCCCTCTCCCCCGACGGAAGTACCATCGTCGTCCAACGGGCCAACCGCAAAAACCCCGGTGCGGACTTCGGACTCTGGGTCGTTCGCGACGGACAAGCCCCCAAAAAATTCGAGGCGTTACCCGGTGGAGAGTTCGTCATCGCCCCCAACAGCCAAGAGTTGGCGATCGCCCAAGGTCAGGGAATCGCCCTGATCTCCCTGGCTAAAGGAGACGAAGGAAACGAACCGTTGCAATTCTTTCCCCAATACGGACGCATTATGGGTTTTACCAACGACGGAAACGCCGCCGTTATGGTGAAATTCAACACCGACTACACGCGATCGCTATTTTTAGTTCCCAGCAGCGGCGACCCCCAAGAACTCCTCAACACCACCGGATCGATCCTTCAGGCGCAGTTCGACCCCAGCGGACGATACTTATACTGTTTGCTCACCGAACTCATCGAAGCCGAAGAATACATCGAACGTCCTTATATTTTGGCACTCGACCTCGAAAACGAAACCTCTCGCGAACTGCTGCGTTTCGAGACGAGTCCCATCGACTTACATATGAGTTTGTCCCCCGACGGTCGAGCGATTCTGTTCGATCGCCTCCTCACCGACACCGACACCAACCGTCCCGACGTTCCCCTCACCGACTCGGGAGACGCGATCGCCTCGAGTCAGTTATGGGCGTTGTTTCCCCTCGCGACCGCTGACGGCGAACTCGCCCCGCAACCTCAACCCGAACGACTTCCCCTCGACGGCTTTCGTCCCCGTTGGCTTCCTTAGTAAAGCGTGACACGCGAGTTGGCGATCGCGGGGTTCGATCGGAGATCTGAAAATACGCAAAAGAGTTAAAGCCTTTCCACGATAACTGTAGGATTTTATCGAAAACTTAGGCATGAGTTTGCCTCGTTTGACGATCGGTATCACAACAACCGAGCGATCGCGATCGTATCGTCCGATACCTCTCAGTCACCCCCGAACCTTTTCTAACTTACGATACTGTAACTAAGACAGAACATTGAGATATTCGATCGTGTTTCCACCAATTGCCCTACTCCCTGGCGCTATCTCCGAAATTATGGCTTCCGTTGCCCGAAACGGATATTTAACCCTAGCCGATCGATACGGATTAATGGCTGCCACCCTAGACGACTCCCTGAGCGAAATCGAACGGTCTGCCACTAATCGACTGCTGAGAGCTGTAGTTCGAGGAAAAGTCAAGCTAGTCGATGGCATTTCGGCACTTTATTTCTAAAATCTCGCCGTATTTCAAGCAAAAACAAGGAAATTTTGTCATTTCCGAACTTAACTTTTTGTAGCTAAAGGTAATGAGGTGTGAGCGATGAACGATATTCACCCAATGGGTCTCGCCGTACGACTTTGGCGATCGATACTCCTCACCCTCGCATTTGCACTTTTGTTTTACCTTCTCGAACCGCAGGTTTCGCCATCGCCAAGCCTACAGCTTTCCTCGCCGTCTCGACCTGTCGCTGTCCGTGCGCTCCCCTAGACGAACTGCTCGTCTCGAATTCTCCTGCTACACTAACAAGGCAGATCCATCACTTTTAGCGATATTCTTTTAGTTTCGCGATATTTTGCAAAATGATGAAACTGCCATTAAGCCACTCCACCAGCCTCGCCGTTCTCACTGCCACCTTACTGATCGGAGGGTGTGCCAGTAACACACCGACTCCTCCTGAAACCGAGTCGTCGGAAACCTCCGAACTCCCCACAGAGACGACCAGTGACGAACCGGGAACCCTCAGCGTTCGAGCCAACGGTGAAGATTTCGTCCGTCAGGGATTTACCACCAAAGACGGTTGGAGCGTTCGCTTCGACAACCTCTACGCTCATCTAAGCGACGTAACAGCCTATCAAACCGATCCCCCCTACGACGCCTTTTCCGGTGGCGAACCCAACGCCAAAGAAAGCATCGTTCTCGTCGAATCCCAAACCGTCGATCTCGCCGCTGGAGACGAAGCCGCCGAGCCGATTCTCCTGAGCGAAGTCGAAGCCCCAGCAGGACAGTACAACGCCCTATCGTGGAAAATGACGCCTGCTAACGACGGTCCGGCTGAGGGATACAGCATCGTTCTCGATGGAACTGCTGAGAAAGACGGCGAAACCATCGATTTCGTGCTGCAATTCAGCGAACCCCTTGCGTTTACCTGTGGTGAGTTCGTCGGTGACGAGCGAAAAGGGATTCTGTCCTCCGGTGGAACGGCCGATCTCGAAGCCACCTTTCACTTCGATCATCTCTTCGGAGACGGAGACGCCCCCGCTGACGACGAAATCAATACCGGAGCGTTAGGATTCGAGCCGATCGCTGCTTTAGCTGAAAACGGAACCGTCGAAGCCGATCTCGAGACGTTATCCACCCGCCTGTCTCCGGAAGAGTACGAAACCTTGATACAGCTATTACCGAGTTTGGGACACGTCGGCGAAGGCCACTGTCACGAATCGATGACGGCCGAGCCAGGGGAATAGACACAGGACGAGATCGGGACGTGACGTGCAACCTCCCGATCTCGTCTTAAAAGTTCGATATTTTTCGCATCCGATCGAAAATCTCCTACGTAATTCTACTGAGAAAATATCAAAAATTGAAGCTTAGAAAGCTGTGACGGGACGTTACGAAAACCGACTAAGTTACCGATAAGATCTGACCTGCCGAAAGAGTCTCAGGGATTGGGATAGCTCGACAAAAATTCTTTAAAAATCAAAAAAATCAAAAAAAAATTCTACATTTTGGGAACATTTACGCTTCGCGTTCCATCTAGCTTTCAAGGCGGGACAGCCCGCGATCGCGCGCGCGGCAGAATCATCGGGTGCTTTATCGTCCCGACCCTATGAATTTGTAATTCGATCGACCAATTCATCTATAGAGGAACTGAGGCATGGATGACGATTTAATGATGGATATGCTGGACGACCCCGATACCGGCGGTCCGATGGACGACCTAGACGACACAGGGGTTACGGACGACACCATCAGCGGCGGCATGACCGACGACACCATCAGCGGCGGCATGACCGACGACACCATCAGCGGTGGCATGACCGACGACACCATCAGCGGCGGCATGACCGACGACACCATCAGCGGTGGCATGACCGACGACACCATCAGCGGTGGCATGACCGACGACGAAGGAAGCGACACCACCGACGAAGGAAGCGACACCACCGACGAAGGAAGCGACACCACCGACGACATGAGTGATGACAGTGGCGACGATGTCTCCGGCGACGGTGGCGATGGCGTCTTTATCGGCACGTCCTTCGGTCAGTTTTCCGGTCCGGTCGAAGACAATCCCGACGCCGTTTACGAACTCAGCGACGATAACGGTGGAACCGAAAATCGCTTCGAGTGGGGAGATCCCGTTTCCGACAGTTTCTCCAACATCGTCCAATTCGACGGTAGCGACTTTGGCACCGAAGCGGGCGAACAGTTCAAAATCGGTCAACTGTTCTATCGCAACGGAACCACCAACAGCAACTTCAACGGCGATTTCGGCTTTAGCCTCAACATCGATATCGACGATCTCGACGACGATCCCGAATCCTTCGACTTCTTCTTCAATATTCTCAACACCCCGAACGAAACCGGAGATCCGGTCGAAGACGGCGATCGCCTGCGCTTTGCCACCAGCGGCTTGAGTCCTCAAACCTTTGAATACGAAGGCGGAACCTACACCATCGAACTCGACGGTTTTTCCATCGACGGTGGTTCGAGTATCGAAACCGGATTCGACGCTCCCGAAGAAAGCTTCCAAATCGCCAACCTCTACGGCAAAATTACCCAACTGTCCGAAGGAAGCGAAGATGCCTTCGATCCGCTGCCTGACGAAGATGTCGGCGATATCGCTGACGGCGGCGGTGTCTTTGTCGGTGGCGACGGAACCGGAAGCGGTGCGGTCGCCGGTTCGGTGTTAATTAAAACCGAAGCCAAACTGAGCGTGTTCTGGGGCATCAGCACCTCTGCCGAAATCAAATTCAATAACGGCGAATTCGTCGAACTTCCGGCAGAAGGTGGCGAAACTGACCTCGACGACCTCGACGAAAACGTGGTCTCTGGTAGCGACAACGACGACACCGTATCTGGCACCGACGACAACGACGTAGTCGCCTGCAACGGTGGAAACGACGAAGTCAACGGAGAAGCCGGGAACGACGTTATCGCCTCCGGTGACGGCGAAGACATGGTCATGGGCGGCGACGACAGCGACATCATCAACGGCAACACCGACGACGACATGATGATGGGTGGCGACGGAGACGATGTCGTTTATGGCGGTCAAGGTAACGACCAACTCATGGGTGAGGACGGCGACGACGTTCTCATCGGCGACATGGGGTCCGACCAACTCATGGGTGGCGAGGGTGACGATAACTTCGTCCTGCGTGCCGAAACGTCCAGCGACACCACCTCCGCTCAAGAAGCCGACTGGATTCTCGACTTCCAAGCTGGCGATCGCATCGGGATTACCCAATCGCTCAGTTCCAGCATCGAGTTCGTCGTCGAAGACGTGAATGCCGATGGCGTGGACGATATCGCCCTGCGCGTCGAAAGTAGCTTCTACCTCGGCGTCGTGTTGGGGATGGGTAGCGAGGACATGGAATCCGTACAGGAAGCAGTCTTTGACGTTTCCGATTCGGACTTCTTTCTCGGGATCGGCTAGCGATCGCCCCGTTGCGGAAGTTTCCCAAACCGAACCTTTCGCTTGAATTCCCAACCTCCTGAATTTTGCGGCCCCTTGCGACACAATAAAAGCAAGGGGTCGCTTTTTGGCACTCCTGATACGGAATCCGAATTTCAAATACTGGTTTTACTCAGTCAGCCAAGCCCCTCTCTGTGTCCTCTGTGCCTCTGTGGTGAAGACTTTTTGAAACCTAGCTTATCGGAAAAGGATGGAGTATGACCTGAAAAAACATGGAAATTTCCCAAGCCCGAGAAAAAGGCGATCTACGATAACGGAGTCGCCCCAACGCGATCGACAAGGAGGGAACATTGATGAAGTCAACGACCCGACACTGACCCTTCGGGTACAGTGCGGGCTTGAAAAGCCCGAGAGTTGACCAGGCTAAGTCCTTTACGGACTCCGTTATCGAGGTCACGACACCGACGAGTTAGCCAGCTTGTTGCTCTGTCGTCGGTCGTTAAACAGCTTTACTCGGGTTAAGGCAGTGCGACCGACCTCACAAGCCTCGATAACATTGCCGAGGCAAACGTTACGTCGCCTAAGCGACAGGAGTAGACAGAAATGTCTAATTTTGTTTTTGTACTCGATACGAACCGACAGCCCCTCACACCGTGCCATCCCGCACGGGCTAGGGAGCTGTTAGCCAAGGGAAAGGCGGCAGTTTACAGGCGCTATCCGTTCACTATCGTTTTAAATCGTGCTGTGGGCGACGTGCCGCCCGAAAGCCAACTCAACGCTTCGACTCCGCTCGCTTCGACTTCGCTCGCTTCGACTTCGCTCAGCGTTGAGTCCTCGACTCCGCTCAGACTCAAGATAGACCCCGGCTCCCAAACCACCGGATTGGCTGTCGTCAATGGCAACCAACTCGTGTGGGGCGCGGAATTACAACACCGAGGCGATCGCATTCAAGCGAAATTGGAAACCCGTCGCGTCTGTCGTCGGAATCGTCGGAACCGCCAAACACGATATCGCAAGCCTCGGTTTCTCAACCGCACCCGTCCGAAGGGTTGGCTTCCACCGTCTCTCAACGCTTCGGCTCCGCTCAGCGTTGAGTCCGAGCGGAGTCGAGGACTCAACCATCGGGTCAAAACCACGTTGACGTGGGTGAACCGTTTACGAAAACTTTGCCCCATTGCATCGATCTCTCAAGAACTCGTGCGGTTCGACACCCAGAAACTTCAGAACCCCGAAATCAGCGGCGCTGAGTACCAACAGGGCGAATTGTTTGGCTACGAGGTTCGGGAGTACCTGTTGGAGAAATGGGGTCGAAAGTGCGCCTATTGTAGTACTGAGAACGTACCGTTAGAGGTCGAACACATTCACCCCAAATCGAAGGGAGGGAACGATCGCATCTCCAATCTCACCCTTGCCTGTCGTCCGTGCAACCAGTCCAAAGGCAACCGCAACGTTCGAGAGTTTCTGTCGGGTAAGCCGTCCGTTCTCGATTGCCTCTTGAGACAAGCCAAGGCACCTTTAAAAGATGCGGCGGCGGTAAATGCGACCCGCTGGAAGCTATACCAGCGATTGAAAGAGACCGGTTTGCCTGTCGAAGTGGGAACAGGCGGACAGACCAAGTTCAACCGCACCCGATTGGAGTTGCCGAAAGCTCACTGGTTGGATGCCGCTTGTGTAGGAGAGACGCCATCACTCCATTTAGTAACTGAAACCCCTATGGCGATCTTGAGTAAAGGTCGTCCGACGAGATTTCGCACCCTCATCGACCGCTACGGTTTTCCCCGTGCTGTGAGGAAAACCAAGGCGCAAGTCAACGGTTTGCAGGCAGGCGATATCGTGCGAGCCACTGTGCCGAACGGGAAATATCGCGGACAGTGGACCGGAGCGATCGCCGGAGTGAGAGAAAAACGCCCTCCCGCCCTGCGTCCCTTCGGGGGAAAGCAGCTCGATTTAACCGCTCAAACGCAAATTCATGTAATTCACAAACAGGATGGTTATGAATACGGCATCAACCCGTGCGGGCATTCCTCCCGACGCTGACCGCAAGCGGTACAGCGCGGGGCCCCTGCCCGCTTATAGCTGGCAGCAGACCATCGCCCTGTGGGGACTCGTACTGTTCGGCTCAGTCGAACCCGCCCTAGCCCACGGTGCGAATATTGCCTATCGCAGCCAAACGGCGATCGAACTCCAGGCTACCTACGACTCAGGAGAACCGATGGCCGAAGCTCAAGTAACGGTTTACGCTCCCGACAATCCCAGCGTCCCTTGGAAAACTGGCACGACCGACGACGCCGGACAGTTCGTGTTCGTTCCCGACGGCGATCGCACCGGACCCTGGACGGTCAGCGTCCGTCAAGCCGGCCACGGCGACATCGTTGCGATCGACCTCGACAATAGCAACGGAACGGCCGCCGCCAGCAATACGCAAAGCGAGACCGCTTGGGTTGCCGAAGCCGCAGAAACCAACCTTCCCCAACGCCTGTTAACTGTCGCCGCCGTTACTTGGGGCTGTATTGGCACTGCCTTGTACTTCAGTCGCCACAAATCGTAGATTGTTCTCAAAGGTCGTTTATGCACATTGCCGACGGGTTTCTCCCTGCCAAAGTCTGTCTTGCCGGATATGCCGTCACGGGTGCGGCCACGTGGTTTTCCCTGCGTCAAATTCGCCGCGATCGCGATCCTCAAGCCAACATTCCCAAAGCCTCGTTACTCACCGCAGCCTTTTTTGTCGGATCGCTCATTCACATTCCCATTCCCCCCGCTAGCGTTCACCTGGTTCTCAACGGGTTGCTGGGGGCAGTCTTGGGATACTACGCCTTTCCCGCCATTCTCGTCGGGTTGTTTTTCCAGGCGGTGATGTTCCAACACGGCGGGATGAGCGTTTTGGGGGTCAACGCCGCCATGATGGGCATTCCAGCATTCCTGTCAGCGTATGTCTTTCAGTTTCGCCACCGCTTTGGCAGCGACCACCGCACGACTTTGAGCGTGTTTGGATTTCTCGCCGGGGCGTTAGGCGTCGGATTGTCAGCTTTAATCTTTTTTGCGATCGTCATCGCGAACGTTCCCAGCAATCTCAACGCCGAAGCCGAACGTTCCGCCGTCTGGATTTTAACCCTGTCCCAAATCCCCCTCGTCATTATTGAAGGCGTGTTTACGTCGATGCTCGTCCTGTTTCTCCAGCAGGTCAAACCCAGCCTTTTACAGTCAACAGTCAACAGCGAGCAGTGAACAGTGTTTCAGTCACCCGTCGCCAGTCACCCGTCACCAGTGAAGACAGTTTTCAGGTGACAGTTTCTCCCCCTCTCCCTTGCTCCCCCTCTCCCCCTTTCCCTTTCTCCCCCTCTCCCCTTCTTTACTGAAATGCGTCACGGCTTAGACGAATACGCCCGCTTAGATTCCCCCTTACACCGTTGGGAACCGCGATGTAAGTTCGTGGGATTAATGGCGTTAATTTTTGCGTTTTCCTTTATCGAGGATTTGTACCTGTTGCTCCCCATGCTGGGGATTACAGTGCTGTTGTACAAGCTCTCTCGCTTACCGAAAACCTATTGGTGCGATCGCCTGCACTATCCGGGCTATTTTCTATTAGGTGTGGTGGTAGTGTTGCCTTTCGTTTCGGGGGAAACGATACTGTTCGAGATCGCTGGGCTGGCGGTACGCTGGGAAGGACTGCTCGATGTGGTCGAAATTGCTACGCGGTTCCTCTGTATCGTGACGGTGAGTTTGGTGTTGTTCGGGACGAGTCCCATCGCCACGACACTACGAGCGATGCGATCGCTGGGCGTCCCGTCGCTGATTACCGATATGATGCTATTGTTTTATCGCTATTTGTACGAAACCCTCGATCGCCTGACACAAGTTCAAACAGCAATGCGATTGCGGGGTTTCAACAGACAACAGTTGAGTTGGCGCAATCTCAGGATTCTGGCGTCCCTCGCCGGAACGCTCCTCGTGACCAGTTACGAACAGTCGGAACAGGTTTATCGGGCGATGCGTCTGAGGGGATACGGTCGCTCGACAGCTCGGGTGTCGGAGATTCCCGTTCGTACTGTCGATGCGATCGCGTTGGGGGGCGTGTTAGCCGTATCTCTTACCTTAGTCGTTTTACAAAGTCTCGGTATCGAAATTTGGAAATTCTAAACACTTCTCGATCGAAAAAGGAAGACACAAAAACTGTATTTTTTAACGAGTTTTAGATCGAAGCATTTATATTTTAAATATTCGTGTTTTGTATTTTTAATTTAATTTTTTAAAAATACAAAATCAATAGAGTCTTGACTAATTCAATAAAAACGCTATCGGTCGTAAATTGAATTTTTAATAAAGATACTGTATGTAACTGTACATAGCGAAAAATCACATTTAGTCAAAATTCCGATTAGTTCGCGTTACACTCAAACGTAAAAAAATAGAACACAGCCATTTCTAATGACTCGAGAATATTACGATCGCATTAACCACCAACTCCTCGATGCTTTACCGATCGACGTCGGGCGAATTATCGAAATTGGCTGTGGAACGGGCGCTCTCGGTCACGCCTACAAACAGAAACATCCCAACACGGAATATATCGGCATCGAACTCGAAGCGGAGGTGGCCGAAATTGCCCGAACGCGGCTCGATCGCGCGATCGCGGCAAACGTGGAAAACCTCGACGATCCCCAACTGCAATTTTCTCCCGAAAGTGTCGATTGTCTCGTCTACGGCGACGTTCTCGAGCATTTGGTCGATCCCTGGCGCGTGTTGAACCATCACGTGAAATGGCTAAAACCGGGCGGATGGGTAGTTTCTTCCATTCCCAACGTTCAAAACTGGACGATTTTAAGAGACTTAATTCGAGGACAATGGGAATATCAAGACGAAGGATTGCTCGATCGCACCCATTTACGCTTTTTTACCTTGGAAACCGCACAAACCATGTTCGCCGAGGCGGGTTTACAAGTGCGACAAGTCGGGCGTACTATTTCTCACGACCCTCGAGAATTCGAGGCACTGTATCCCCACCTGGAAATGGTGGCAAAAACCCTCAACCAACCCCTCGATCGCTTCAAACTTCTGGTTGAAACCCATCAATTCGTTTTAGCCGCCACCAAACCCCAACGTCGTTTGTTAATTCAAACTTTGATGATGGCACCGCTGGCGTGCGATCGCGTCCGCGTTCTCGAACCCGACGAATTCAGCAACAGAATCCCCGGCGTGCGTGCGGTGTCGTCCGTAAAAAATGCCGCCCTCAACATCGCCGAACCCTCTGAAGAAAAAGTCTTCGTGTGGCAACGGGCGTTATTAGAACCCAAAATCGCCATAAAACAACAGAAAAACTTACTCGATCGCGGCTATCTCATCGTGGCAGAAATCGACGACGATCCGATGCGGTGGCCGCAATTCGAGCAAACGGACTTCTTCAGCTACCGTAGCTGTCACTGCGTCCAAACTTCCACCGAACCGTTGGCGGAATTCCTACGTCAATTTAACCCTTACGTGAAAGTTTTTCTCAACCATCTCGCAACGCTGCCACCACCGCGATCGCCCGCCGATTACGACGCCGCAACCGTCTTTTTCGGAGCGTTAAACCGAGAAGGAGATTGGAAACCCTTAATCGGTTCGATAAATCGAGTCTTGAGCGAATTCGGCGATCGCGTCACCGTGAAAGTCCTCCACGATCGCAGCTTTTTCGATGCCCTTAACACCCCGAACAAAGCCTTCGCACCGTTTTGTCCTTACGAAACCTACCAACAAGTGCTGCGATCGTCGACTGTCGCGTTACTACCCCTCGAACCCACGCGTTTCAACCAGATGAAATCCGATTTGAAATTCGTCGAATGCGGCGGTCAAGGATTAGCTGTCTTAGCCAGTCCGACGGTATACGAACGGAGCCTCATCGACGGTGAAACCGGATTGATTTACCGTTCCGCAGACGATTTCGAGGCGAAATTCCGCGAACTCCTCGCGAACGCAAACTTGCGGCGCAAACTGGGAACGAACGCCTATCACTGGGTCGCAGCACACCGCCTTCTCGAACGTCACCCAAGCGATCGCGCCGCCTGGTATCTCGAAATGCGCGATCGTCTCCCCGAACTCAACGCCGCTCTCCGTCAGCGAGTGCCCCAATTGTTCGAGTGAGCTTCTTCACTCTTAACTGTCAAGCGTGCACCCTTGTCTGTTGGCGGTGTACATTGGCGGTGCGTGACAGAGCGATCGGTCTCACGTTCGACACCCCATTTTTCAGGTCACGCACCCTTGTCTGTTGGCGGTGTACATTGGCGGTGCGTGACAGAGCGATCGGTCTCACGTTCGACACCCCATTTTTCAGGTCACGCACCCTTGTCTGTTGGCGGTGTACATTGGCGGTGCGTGACAGAGCGATCGGTCTCACGTTCGACACCCCATTTTTCAGGTCACGCACCCTACGACTGTCAATTGTCCGTTATTTTCGATCGCGTTGTTTCGACCCGATCGAGCATTTGGGAGAGTTCCTTTAACCCCTCGTCGGCACCTTCTAACGAGTTCGCTTTCGCTCGTTCGTTGAGTTGGCTCGATAACGCCATCATCGAAGGAATCCCCACGTTCCCGCTGGCACCTTTTAACTGGTGGACGAAACGAGAAAAGGTTTCGGCGTCGCGGGCTTCTAACGCTTGGCTGGCACCTTTTAAATATTCGTAAGCGGATTCTAAAAACGAATCGAGCAGCTCGATCTCGAACTCTGCATCGTCGCCAGAGACCTCGTGTAACCGGTTCCAATCGATAATATCTTCTGATTCCGAACGCGATCGCTCGCCGTTGACGCTGTTGACAGGATCGGCGTCGAGGTCAGTTGTTTCGCTCGCCTTTGTCGTTACCGTACGCCGTTCGTTCGTGCGGGACATCCAAGACGCCAGCACTCCTTTTAGCTTGTCCATCGTCACGGGTTTGGCGAGGTAATCGTCCATCCCTGCATCGAGACATTTTTGCCGATCGCCTTGCATGGCGTGCGCTGTCAGTCCCACGATCGTCGTGTGGCGATCGCCGTTGGCTTCTAACTGCCGAATTTCACGAGTGGCTTGATACCCATCGAGAACAGGCATCTGACAGTCCATCAACACGATATCGAAGACATTTTGCGACAGGCGATCGACCGCCTCGCGTCCGTTGTTCACGCATTCAGCTACATACCCGAGGAGTTTGAGTTGGTTCATCACCACCTTTTGATTGATGCGGGTATCTTCGACCACCAATACCGTTCCGAGTGCGGTCGCCACTGCATCCTCAGTCGGTGGAGACGACGCGATCGCCCGAGCGACGAGAGGTAGACTGGGTAAGGCGATCGAATCGTCCTCTTCGTTCTCCGGTCGCGTTGGTGCGTTCGATTCTACGGGGCGATCGATCGCGGCAAACTGAGCCGTAAAGCGGAACGTCGAACCTTTACTCGGGCAACTTTCGACCCAAATTCGACCGCCCATCTTCGTAACGAGTTGCTGACAGATAGCCAGTCCCAACCCCGTTCCGCCATACTTGCGGGTACTCGAAGCGTCCACCTGCGAAAAAGCTTGAAACAACAGGTTGAGATCCGTTTCAGAAATCCCAATTCCCGTATCGCTGACAGAAAATTCCAAAATCGGCATCGTGGGGGAACCTTGGGAATCCGTAGTGTTTCGCCCCGAAGAGGCCACGCGCCGCACCGACATCGTTACCGAACCGCGATCGGTAAATTTAATCGCGTTTCCGACCAAATTCATCAAGACTTGGCGCAACCGCCTCGAATCTCCCAATAACTGCATAGGAAGATCGGGTTCGCGCTGAACTTGTAGGGTCAAGTTTTTACTTTTGGCCTGTACGGCGAACAGGTTGACCACCTCTTCGAGACAGGTTTGCAACTCGAACGGATGGCGATCGAGCTTGAGCTTGTCCGCTTCGAGCTTCGAGAAATCGAGAATGTCGTTAATTAAATTGAGCAAATGTTCGCCGCTGGTTTTGAGAGCTTGTGTAAACTCGAGCTGCGTTTCGGTAAGATCCGTCGTCAGCAATAAATCCGTCATCCCTAACACGCCGTTCATGGGGGTTCGGATTTCGTGGCTCATGTTGGCCAAAAATTCTGACTTGAGGCGAGCTGTTTCTAACGCCGCTTCTCGAGCTTCGACGAGTTCGTTAATTTGCGTGCTAGCGATGACGATTCCGCCGACGCTACCATCGGGTTTGTACCAAGGATGGATCGCCCAACGCAGGTGAAGAACCGATCCGTCGTCGCGCTTCCAGGTATCTTCGGGGTTCGAGGCCATTTCCCCTTTCAGAGCGCGATCGTACATGGCTTTCCAGCGATCGGGAATGTCGGGAAACACATCGTAGTAACAGCGTCCGACGAGCGATCGCCCTTCCAAATCGTAATCAGAAAGCCAGGTATTGCTGTGGGCGAGATAGCACATTTGCGTATCGACCATCGCCATCGCGACCGGAGCTTGGGTGACGATTTGGCGCAGTTGCTGTCGTTCGGCCTCGATGGTGGCTTCGTAGCGTTTGCGTTCGGTAATGTCGCGCACGATCGCCAATACTTCGTCGTCGCCACTGGTGACGATTCGCGCCTCGAAATCGTGTAACTTGCTTTGGCCGGTTTTGCGATCGGGGATGCGAAGTTGGTACTCGAAAATCTGCACCTCTCCCGTGGTTCGCGCTCGCTCGGCATAATACATATTGCGATCGGCCAGTTCCGTCGGCAACACTTCATACAAGCTTTTACCGAGAAACCCACTGCGGGACAACAGCAACGGTTGGTCTTTATCCGCCTGCACGTCGAGATAGGTTCCGTCGGTTCGCAGACAGAACATCGTATCGGGAATCGCTTCGAGCAAGGCTTTGTTTTTAATCTCGCTTTTTTGGACTTGTTCGGCCCGCTGCTCGAGATACAAAACCATATCTTGGATTTGGCCGGTCATGCGACTGAAAGACTTCGCCAGACCCCCCAGCTCGTCCTGACGTTCGAGATCGAGTTTCGACAGAACGTCGATGTCCGTCGCCCGCTGAAATTCCCCTTCGGCGACCCATTTCGTGGCTTCAGCTAGCTGACGTAGCGGCTCGGAGATCGAACGACTGACCCACCAAGCCACCGCCCCACCGCCGGCTGTCACCAAGAGGGCGATAGGAATGCTGCGATTGCGAGTTTCAGTGGCTTGACGGTTGATATCTTCTGTCGATACCGTTACGCTGATGGCACCGACGGTTTCGGGGCCGACTTGTACCGTTTGGCCGGCTAGGAGACGATCGCCCTCCCATTCAAAAACGGGACTTCCGCTGCTCAAGACGCTCTGACCGAACGGATCGGGGGTCGGGGTCGATACCGTTCGGGCCGTATCGGCAACGATATTACCCTGACGGTCGTAGACGCGGCCGGAAACGATCGAGCCGTTTTCTGCCAGTTGCGACAGCAGTGTCTGCAACGGTTCCACGTTGCCCCGCAGCAGATTGTCAGCCGAGGTTTCCGACAGAACGTCTAACGCTAACTTCGTGCGAGTTTGAAGTTCGCGGTGGAAAATTTGCCGTTTGCCCCGCAACGACAGTAATGTAACGCTCGTGACTCCGATGAGGGTAGATAGAGCGATCGTGGTGGTGAGTTTGACCGCAAGCGGCCATCGTCTCCAGCTCAGTTGGCGCATACGACTTCTTCAAATGGGAGGCGGTAGCAAACGAAAGTGATGTCGAACCGGGCGATCTAACGAGGCGCAACTTCTACAAAGGCACTTCGTTCGACCGCCCGTCAATTGGAATAGGGGGGACAACACACCTCTCTAGAATAACTGTTCTGTTTTGCCAACGGACGACTCCCCACGAGGCGAAGATCGACGCTCTATCGGCGATCGCCTAACAGTCGATAGCTCTCGAGCAGACGTAAAAACTCCGCGCGATAACCGTTGCGATCGCCACCTCGGGCGCTGTCGGCTAAGTCCCGCACCAACTCGACATTGGTATTCCCTTTATACTCGGAATCGCGCAGCAACATCCCGAAGCCGGCTACGGCCGCCGCAAAGCGAAAATCCTCCGACGCGCGTTCTAACGATACGCCGCGATCGACCACCGGACGTTCGATAAGCTGCGATTCGTCTTCGGTGGGATTTTTATAGCGTAACTTCACGAGCATTAACTCGTCGCTATCGGCGAAATCGCTGGTTTCGCTGGGTTGCTGGTAGCGCAACTCGTCGATTTCGGGCAGTTCTACGTCTAACTCGACGCCGACGGGAACGATTTCGTACAACGCGGTGACGGAATGTCCCGCTCCCAACTCTCCCGCGTCGCGGGTGTCGTCGTTGAAGTCTTCGTCTTGCAGCAGTCGGTTTTCGTACCCGATGAGTCGATACGCTTGCACTCGAGCCGGGTTGAATTCCACTTGAATTTTGACGTCTTTGGCGATCGTGAGCAGCGTACCGCCCAACTCGTTGACGAGGACTTTTTTGGCTTCGAGAATGTTGTCGATGTAAGCGTAGTTGCCATTGCCGTGGTTGGCCAACTGTTCCATTTTGGCGTCTTGCAAGTTCCCGGTGCCGAAGCCCAAGACCGTTAGGAAAATATCGTCGTCTCGTCGGTCTTCGATGAGTCGAATTAATTCGGCTTCGCTAGACACGCCTACGTTAAAATCGCCGTCGGTGGCTAACACGACGCGGTTGTTGCCCTCTTCGACGAACTGCTCTCGTGCCAGTTCGTACGCCAGTTGAATGCCTTCGCTTCCGGCGGTAGACCCTCCGGCTTGCAGTTGGGCGATCGCGTCGAGTATGACATCTTTCTCGTCTCCCGAGGTCGGTTCTAACACGACTCCGGCTGCCCCTGCGTACACGACGATACTCACGGTGTCGTCGGCGTCGAGTTCGTTGACGAGCAACCGAAACGCTGATTTAAGTAAAGGGAGTTTGTTCGGAGCGTTCATCGACCCCGATACGTCGAGGAGAAATACCAGGTTACTCGGGGGTAAGTCTTCGGTGGGGATGGATTTGCCCCGCAAACCGATGCGGACGAGTTGGTGGTTGCGGTTCCAGGGCGCTTCGGAGAGTTCGGTGGTGAGAGAAAACGGTGTGTCTCCTTCCGGTTCGGGGTCGTTGTAGGTAAAGTAATTGATGAGTTCTTCGACGCGCACGGCATCGATGGGCGGCCGCTGTCCGTTGTTGATGAAGCGGCGCACGTTGCTGTAAGACGCCCCGTCTACATCGATGGAAAAGGTGGAAAGCGGGTGGTTGCTGGCACGGCGAAAGCGGTTTTCGTCGATGGGGTTGTAGTCTTCGCGATCGTACGCGCCCATGTCGCCAGATGCCGGACCTCGTGTAGCTCCAGCGGCCATGGGTGGGGCTTGTAGACGTCGAATTTCAGTATCGGATGAATCGCTCTGGGCTTCGCTCGGCGGTGCGTTGGCCGATATACCACCGATCTGTGAAACGAGAGTTTGGAGGGCTTGGTTTTCTTCTGGGGTGAAGAGAGTCCAGAGGTTCGAGCGATTGAATCGCTCCCAACAAACGAGGAGGGCGTTTGCGAGTTCCTGTTCTTGGAGGGGGCGTCCGCTGCGCGTCACGAGGGAACCGTCGCTGTAGCGTACCGCGCAACCATAGCGGTTCGCCATTTCGACAAACGCCCAAATATCGGGGTGTGTCGGTTCTAGGACGGCGGGAAGGGAAGGCGACGTTTGGGCGAGGGTGTTTGGCGATCGCGTCAAGCCGACACCGCCAACGGCGATCGCACCGCTGACGGAGACTGCACACAAGAGTTTGAATAGAGTCGAGCGCATGGTATTTCCTCCTCGAGATCGCGAGATCCTTTTTATATTTTTTGAGTTTCTAATGGGGCTGTTTGAAATAGAATTTCCCAATTTGGTGAGAGTTCCCCTCTCTTCGTACACTTGAAGTACGCCAAATTTCGAGAGATTTCAAAAAAACGTAACGGTTGAGGTTTATGTCTGAGTCGTCTAGTTCTCGCCCCCATGCCACTGTCGTCCTCGCGATGAGTGCTGACGGTAAAATTTCTGACGTGACGCGATCGAACGAAAAGTTTGGTTCTGCCGCAGATTTCGCTCATTTAGAACAGCAAGTGGCGATCGCTGACGGCGTTATCGTCGGAGCGGGAACGCTGCGAATGGGAGATACGGCTATGCGGGTGATATCGGAGGAATGGTTGGAGTCTCGCAAAAAGGAAGGCAAACCGCCGCAACCGGTGCAAATTGTCTGTACGCGATCGGGCGATCTCGACGCGGGTGCGAAGTTCTTCAGTCAGCCGATTCCGCGCTGGTTGCTGACGACGACGGAAGGGGGCAAACGTTGGCAAAATAATTTGGGATTCGATCGCGTGTTAACGGTCGATGGAACGGATGGTAACGTCGATTTAACGGAGGCGTTTCGACAGTTATACGATCTCGGACTTCGCCGCCTCGCCGTGCTTGGGGGAGGCACGTTTATCGCTGAGTTATTTCGACGACAGCTCGTCGACGAACTATGGTTGACGGTTTGTCCCTATATTTTTGGCGGGAAGGAGGCTCCTACTCCCGTTGACGGAAAAGGCTTTAGTTCGGGGTCGTTTCCCGAGTTAAAGTTACTCGATGTCAATCCGGCAGGAGAGGAAGTCTTTTTGCATTACCGCGTCGAGCGATCGATCTAGGCTTTTTCCAGAATCGAAATCGTTCAAAACCCCGGTATCTTGCAAATATCGGGGTTTTTACAAGTTGCAATTTTTTGAGGGTTGGGGATCGAAGCGCCTCACGTCAATTTCCAGACTCAATTTTTAACCCACATTCCGCACTTCAAATGTAGTGTATAAGTAGTATAAATTGAATCGGAAAGGAATTAGGT
>NZ_KB235958.1:2855426-2905174 GCF_000332355.1 Baaleninema simplex PCC 7105 | reverse complement strand
AGCCGAACAGTTTAACTTGCCCATTCCTCAACCGATTTTTCTCTAAGATGTCATTTTTACCCGAATTTTTCTTTTTCTCGGTCTTAATCCCTAACCAACTCCCGACTAATTTCATCCCCTTCTCGTGCTACTTGGCGTACTACAAGTTGAAGTGCGGAATGTGGGTTTAAAATTGCAGGCTCTTTCGATTTTATTATGCAAAAAAATATAAATTTAATCCCAGTTTCGATATTTGAAATTCAAACTCGAAATTCTGTAAAACTTGCAGAAATTGACATAGAGCGATCGATTAATGTTGAATAAATTCAATTATTTAGACTCGATTTATAATTGAAGAACTCAGATGCCTTCTAACCCCGAACTCAAACTAATGACAAAACTCCTTAATTTAGACGGAATGAAGGTAAAAGATTATCTGGGTGGTAATGAGGAGTAATGCTGCTTCGGTTTTTGAATCCTTGCCACGACAGGATTGTGACTGACCAGCATCATTAGAGTGCAACACGATCGAAATTTGTTTAAGTCCCGGTAGGAGGTGCGATCGATGCACCAACCCAGTTTAGGCGGTTGGGGAAACGGGCAGATGTTTATCGCCACATTAGCGCTTTCTTTGACATACTCCCCAGCCTGAAGGCGTGGGGATTCTCCAGACCTCATGGTTCTAGATTTCTGGTTCGGCGACAACCCTTACTACCCATTGTTGCCAATAAGTACCAGAGGGGTTTATCTCCCCAGACGTTTTCCCCATTACAGAGGAGGTTTCGGTATGCCCTACCGTACCTGATAATCTACTGAAAAATTGACTTTCTGTACTTGAGAACACGGGTGGCGAACCGAGTTCGCCACCGTGAGATGTCCGTGTTGCTTAGAGCTTTTACCTGTTGGAGCTTTCCCGAACAGAACCCGCTAACTCTAGTTTTCAAGGTTCGGATGCCTCGATTAGAGGCTCGGTTTTTAGACTGGTTAAATACCGTTCCAGTTCTCTGACATCATAGCAAAGTCGCCCTGCAAGGCTTGCCCTGCTCGCACTGCTTGCACTGCTTGCACTGCTTGCACTGAGCTTGTCGAAGTGAGCTTGTCGAAGTGAGCTTGTCGAAGTGAGCTTGTCGAAGTGAGCTAAGTCGAAGGCTTGCCCTGAGCCAAGTCGAAGGGGGCGAGGCTTTAGACCCAAATTTTTGGTAAAATTTCTTAAAATAGAAAGCAGCAATCTCTCATTTTTGCTGAAGCTAAATATTTGAAGGAGGCACCATGCCTGAGAAGAATTACTCTTGGAAAGGAAGCCCCAACGCCGGAATCGTCCTCACGATTTTAGCCGGACTCGGTGCGATCGCCGTCTTGTTCGTCGGCTTTACAGGTTAGGCGGCTCAGTTCTCGGCTCAGTCCACACGACCCGTCGCTGATGGGGATCGACAAGTTGGCTTTCCTCTTGCATTAACACCTTCGTCTGCTGCGGGTCGAAGTAGCGCCCGAACTCAGCTTGTAAAACCTCGACCCGCTGCTCGGTCGTTTCGACTTCAGCTTCGAGCTTTTGTAGTTCGACGCGACTGGTCAGGTGGCTGGGAACGAGACGAACCAATGCAGCGACAGCAACGAAGCTCACCGTCACGTCAGCGGCGAGTTTTAAGCTCGTTTCCCAAAGCGCCACGCGATCGCCCCGGACTTTTGATGAAGAGCGGCGGCGGGGACGGCGAGGGCGTGGAGATTCGACCGAGCGGACGGGAGCGGGACGAAAAGCGTTCATACGGCGATCGGCGCAAGTGAGACGAAACAGCGATAAAACTTATTCGAGGTTTATTCGAGATCGAACCAAAACTGCGTCGTTTTGGCAACCCGCTCCGGACAATTTTGATGGACGCTTGGAGGTTAGCCTTCGTTTTCGCAAAGCAAAGGGGGGGAAACGGACGATCCCGATGCCCCCACCTTAACAGACGACTGGCAGACTTACTTATACAGCTCCGTAGAGAGACGGAACGCCAGAATTCCCGGAATAAGGGCGATAACCAGTGCCGTTAACACTTGAGCGTCAGATAAAGGCATAATCTTAAACTCCTTTGCGATCGAGTCAGTCGTTCACTACTCTCGGTCAAAGTTCCCCATTTTGACGCTAAATGTAATAATATTTCACAAAAAAGCGAAAAAACTCAACATAGCGTGAGAGTGACTCCAACAACTGAGGGCGCAACGTTTCGAGCCGCAGGAAGACCGAAGCCTTGTTGAGTCTCGAGAGCGATCCCCGAGTCACTCGACGGAGATTCGAGTATTGCGGGAGTACCTTCACGCTTGAGGCTTCACTCTACCCTCCTCACCGTACCGCCTCCTCCCAAGATGACCAGTAAAACGCTATGGTTATTTGAAGAAGTCTGTTCCGAGGTTCGGTCGTCCGAACGCGAGCCTACAGTCGTTTGTTTGCGGTGTTCTGGTCCTAACTGTTAATGCTAGATCGACTTATCGACATTTCCCCCAATCTTGAAATCGAGGCGATTTTAATTTTAGTCGTTTTAATCGCGCTCGAAGCAGTTTTATCGGCTGATAATGCCATTGCCTTAGCCTCGATCGCCAGCGGACTCGAGGATTTAAAACTTCAACGTCAAGCTCTCAACGTCGGCTTGCTCGTGGCGTATATCCTGAGAATTTCTCTGATCTTCGCGGCCACGTGGGTGATTCAGTTTTGGCAGTTTGAAGTGGCCGGGGCCCTTTACCTGCTCTGGCTCGTTTTCAGCTATTTTTCGTCCAGCGAAGCTGAAGACGACGGACACCAAGGACCGCAATTCTCTTCGCTCTGGCAAGCCATTCCCCTCATCGCTCTGACCGATCTAGCATTTTCTCTCGATAGCGTCACGACCGCGATCGCCGTTTCCGATCGCCTGTGGCTCGTCATCATGGGGGGAACGATCGGCGTGATTACCTTACGATTTATGGCAGGGTTGTTTATTCGCTGGCTCAAAGAATACACCCACCTCGAAGATGCCGGTTATCTCACGGTCGGTCTAGTCGGCTTGCGACTCCTCGTCAGGGCGATCGATACCGATATCGTTCCCCCTCAATGGATGCTCGTTTCGACGATCGCTATAATTTTCGTCTGGGGATTTTCAAAACGAAATCCCGACATTTCTCTCGAAGATGAGGAGATGGGGAGATGAGGAGATGTTGCATCGTCCGCTCGTCCGGTCATCTCCTCAACTCAACTGAACTTGGAACTACCCGTTACTCGTGAAGCCAGGGCATCATCGTCGGCTTCCAAGTTACGAGTTCCTTTTCCGAGAACCACAGAGAAATTTCGCGGCTTGCTGTTTCCACTGCATCAGAACCGTGAATCAGATTGCGACCGATATTAAGTCCGAAGTCGCCGCGAATCGTACCGGGTTCGGCTGTCAAAGGGTTGGTCGCACCAATAACCTTACGGGCCCCGGCCACGACGCCATCCCCTTCCCAAACCATCGCTACGACAGGAGACGAAGTGATGAAGTCCACCAGTCCCTTGAAGAACGGCTTTTCTTTATGTACGTCGTAATGCTGTTCGGCGAGTTCTTGGCTAACCGACATCAGCTTCAAACCCGTTAGCGTAAAGCCCTTGGCTTCAAAGCGACGAATCACTTCGCCGACGAGTCCGCGTTGGACGCCGTCCGGCTTAATCATCACAAATGTCCGTTCCAAGGAAACCTCCTCTAAATAGCATCGAGTTACACAATTTACACAACTTAAAGCCTATCAGAGGAGAGGTAGAGATGGGGAGCTTCTTCAGTGAGCCGCGAAGCCGCGAACAGTTCGTTCACCTCGTCATCTCCTCACCTCACCTCATCTCATCACTGGTGACTGTCTTCACCTCATCCCTCTGACGAAGCGACCTCGATCGCTCGCAGAAACGCCGCACTTTCTTCGGGTAAGGCAGTATTGATAAACATTCCACTACCCATTTCAAAGCCAGCCGTGAGGGAAACGCGAGGCACGATCGCCAGATACCAGTGGAAATATCCCGTTTTGTGTTCGTCTGTAGGAATCGATCGAATCGTGTAGTTGTAATCGGGATCGTTCAAGCCGAGATAGAGCTTGGAGAGTACCGTTTTCAGCGTTCCCGCGAGATCGACGATTTCTTCGTCGGTGATGTTTTCAAAGGAGGAGGTGTGACGCCGGGGAAAAATCCATAGGTGAAACGGTGATAAGGCAGCATAGGGAACGAAGGCGACGAAATGCTGACTTTCCCAAACAATCCGCTCTTGGCTTTCGAGTTCTTCGTAAAGCGTGCGACAAAACAGACATTCGCCGCGATCGTCGAAATGGCGGATGGCTTCTTGGGTTCGCAACCGCAGTTGATAGGGAACGACGGGGGTAGCGGCGATTTGGGAGTGGGGATGTTCGAGGGACGTTCCGGCGGTTTTACCGTGGTTTTTGAAGATAATGATGGCGGAGATGCGAGGATCGTGTCTCATGTCCGCGTATCGCTGGCGATACATTTGTAAGACGTTGGCAACGTCGTGAATGGGAAGTTTGGCGAGGGTAACGTCGTGGCGGGGGTGTTCGATAATGACTTCGTGGAAGCCAACGCCGGACATCGATCGAAACATACTGTGTTCTCGACGTTCGGGAAGTTCGCCTTCGGGAGTAAAGGCGGGATATTTGTTAACAACCGATCGCACTCGCCAACCGCGATCGTCACAGAGTCTAGCCCGTTCGACGCCTGTGAGGTGTTCGTTACCCTCACAAAACGGACAGTCGGCTTGGTAGCTTGGAAGAGGAGCAGTGTCGGTTCGGTCTTTACTGAATTGGTTCGGCCGTTTCGATCGCTCGGTGGCGATGACAACCCAATCGCGGGTAATGAGATTCTGTCGCAACTCCGTCATGAACTCTGTTTTAGAAAACTTTGCCGGAAGAAACCGTCGAGTGTTTCGATCGCGTAGCTTCATTTTGGCATTGCCCCCGGCCGATAATGCCACTTTGCAACAATCGTTGATGCGATCGAGCGTGCTGCGAATTTGTAGAAATGTGGATTTCCGATCTTTTATCGCGAGATTGCGATTCAATTAAGGAAATATTAAGCTTGCGTAAGCGGTAACTTTGGCATCTTACGTAACAAAACGATACAGTGTAAGTGGATCGCTCTCAGTTTTTCCACCATACGCTCCCTCATTAGGAACGGCTCTCATCAAAATGATTCCCACCCCTTCCCTCTCCCGCGACGAAACCCGACCGGACAAACCCGAAGAAGCCTGTGGCGTTTTCGGCGTCTACGCTCCGAACGAAGACGTAGCCAAACTGACGTATTTTGGCTTGTACGCTTTGCAACATCGGGGTCAAGAATCTGCTGGAATTGCGACGTTTCAGGGAGATCGGGTGCATTGTTATAAAGACATGGGACTGGTTTCTCGCGTCTTCAACGAGGAAATTCTCAGCCGACTGCCCGGACAAATGGCTATCGGCCACAACCGTTATTCAACCACCGGATCGAGCCACGTGAGAAACGCTCAACCGGCGTTAGTGGAAACTCGGCTAGGAACGCTCGCCTTAGCACATAACGGCAACCTTGTCAACATCCGAGAGTTGCGAGAAGAACTCGATCGCCGCAACTGCGACTTCGAGACGAGCAGCGACTCAGAAGCGATCGCCTTGGCCGTTGCCACGGAGGTCGATCGCGGGAAAGACTGGCACGATGCCATTGCCAGCGCGTTAAAACTCTGTCGTGGAGCGTTTAGCTTGACCCTCGGCACGCCGATCGGCATTTTCGCCGCCCGCGATCCCCACGGCGTACGTCCTCTCGTCATTGGCAAACTGGACACCGAACTCAACGATTACGTCTTTGCCTCGGAAACCTGCGGGTTAGACATCATCGGTGCGCGTTACGTGCGAGAGGTGCAACCGGGCGAGATGGTGTTCGCCAACCAAAACGGCATTTCCTCGCGGATGTGGGCCGACGAGTCCACGCCGAAGCTATGCGTGTTCGAGAATATTTACTTCGCCCGTCCCGACAGTATGACGAACGGCGAAAGTCTCTACAGCTATCGGATTCGCATCGGTGAGATTTTGGCGAAAGAGTCTCCGGCAGACGTGGATATGGTCATCGGCGTTCCCGATTCGGGAATTCCAGCGGCGATCGGTTTTTCGCGGGTTTCGGGTATTCCTTATGCTGAAGGGTTGATCAAGAACCGCTACGTGGGACGCACGTTCATTCAGCCGACGCAGCATATGCGGGAGTCGGGAATTCGTATGAAGTTGAATCCGCTCAAGGATGTATTGGAGGGTCGACGGATTGCGATCGTGGACGATTCGATCGTGCGGGGTACTACGAGCCGTAAGCTAGTCAAGGCGTTGCGCGAAGCCGGTGCGACGGAGGTTCATATGCGCGTGTCGTCGCCGCCGGTGACGCATCCCTGTTTCTACGGCATCGACACGGACGATCAGAAACAACTGATTGCGGCAACGAAATCCGTCGCAGAAATTCGCGAGCAAATCGGCGTGGATTCTCTGGCGTATTTGAGTTGGGAAGGGATGCTCGATGCTACGGGACAGGGACGCGATCGCTTCTGTTCGGCCTGTTTCACGGGAGATTACCCGATTCAAATTCCCGAACAACTCAAACACTCGAAATTAATGCTCGAGGAAGTCCTCGAGGTGTAGGTGAGTTTGAGCAGAACCGCCGCGCATCCTACGATTCGACCGTAAGGTGAATCGATAATTAGCGGCGGACAACAATGTACTATAATCAAAGTTAGCCAAGTACGGCACTATTGCCCACCCGACAAGAACTCTGGAGTCCTGGGTAGATACAAGACCCGCTTGGCAAGGTACAACTGAACCGGTCAGTCCCGGCATCACCCGATTCATAAATGTAGGGAACGGGCAAAAAGTTGGCATCAGAAATTTCAACCCAAGCCCACAAGCAGAAATGACCTGGGGTGCTGCCAAGGCAGAAGTTCCTGGCAGTAGGCGAGAGTGCCGCCTCCCTCTCTGGTAGAAGGACTGAGAAGCTACCAAGATTCGTCGCAGCGCTCCAACCATAGCCAATAGGCTTGGTTGGTGGTGAAGCGGCGGTGAGTTTCGGTGCATCCCCTGAACAATGCGATAGCGAGAGAAGGGGATAGCGCCGAAACGAACAAACTGGTAAAATTGCCTTACCGGAAACGGTCTTTAAGATCCTAAGGGTATGGTTCGCAACACCCGAAAAACCCGTGGTGGAGGTAAACCACAAAATCGCCAGTTGGTGTTGTCAAGAGAATTTGATTCTCGCTTATGTCTGCGGTGGGGCGCATCGTGGACGTTAAACAAACAGCCTGTGAAGGCGTTCTGACCGGGGGTATTCGGGCTTGCTCGTTTATCTAGGCATGAGCCAGTGAAACAGGAATCTCCGACCATACCCGCTAGGGTTGGGGGGAGAGCGTCAAGATCTCCTCCCTGACGAACTCACAGGGAGGAGTTTTTGCTTTTCGAGACCGGAATTTCCACAACAAACGTGGTTCCCTCGCCCCGACGTGACTGACAGGTTAACGCCCCCCCGTGGCGATCGACGACGATTTGATAGCTAATCGAGAGTCCCAGCCCGGTTCCTTTCCCCACGGGTTTGGTGGTAAAAAACGGATCGAAAATGCGATCGCAAATCTCAGGAGTCATACCGACACCGTTGTCAGAGACGCTCAAGCGCACGCGATCGCCCTCGACGACTTCTGTGGCGATCGTAATCGTCGCTCCTCCTTCGGTAGTGCGGCGGCTCTCTAACGCGTCGATCGCGTTGATGAGGAGATTCATTAACACCTGGTTGAGTTGTCCGGCGAAACAGTAAACGCGGGGTAAGTCGCCGTAACGTTTGACCACCTCGATGGCGGAGTGCGTGGGGGTTTCGCGCAGGCGACTCGCGAGAATCGTGAGGGTACTGTCGAAGCTTTCGCGGACGTCGATGTCTTTTTCTTCAGATTCGTCGAGACGTGCGAACGTTCGCAGCGATCGCACGATTTCTCGAATTCGCACCGCTCCCGCTTGCATGGACTCGAAAAGTTTCGGGAGATCGTCGACGAGATAATCGAACTCGATCGCCTCGAGTTCGGCTTCGATCGCTGGCGTGGAGTCGTAGGTTTGGCGAAACAGCTCGATGAGGGCGAGCAAATCGTTGAGGTACTCGCGAGCGTGGACTAAATTGCCGAACACGAACGAGATCGGATTGTTGATTTCGTGAGCGACTCCGGCCACCAACTGACCCAGCGAGGACATTTTTTCAGCTTGTACCAGTTGCGCCTGGGCGGTTTGCAGTTGTCGCAACGTTTGCTCGAGTTCCCGACTTTTTGCCGTCGCCTGACGTTCGGCTTCCCGAGACTGTTGGTACAAACATCCTTGTTGAATGGCGATCGCCAGGCGATCGCAGACAGCTTCGAGCAGTTCGATCGCGACTTCGTCCCAGGGTTGACTGTCGGTTTCGTAGGAGCAGGCTAACACGCCCAAATCGCCCCGTTCGGTTTGTACGGGCAACAACAAGAGCGATCGATAATCGAACTCCTCCAAAAGCGTTTTAATCTCGCCGTCGTCCAAGCGAGCGACGTCGTCGATCCGAAACGGTTGGCGTTGCGTGACGATCGCCGCTAGAGGTTCGACCACGTGGCGCGGATAGCAGGCGATGCGACTGGGGAGCAAGACGTTTTTATCCTCGGCGACTAGCTCGAAAAACGGCTCGCCAAACGCATTTTCAACGTCTTCGTGATACCACAAGAAATAACAGCGATCGACCCCCAACAGCGATCGCACCTCCCGCACCGTCGTCTCTAAAATCGCGTCCAAATCGAGCGATAGACGAATTTGGCGGGCGAGTTGGTTGACAATTTGCTCTTGCTGTGCTAGTATTTTGTATTTTGTTTCTGAGGCTTGCAGTGCGAGTTCGGCGTTTTTGCGATCGGTGATGTCGCTGGCCGTTCCGATGATGCGTTCGATGGTTCCCCGTCCGTCGAACAAGGGAGTCAGCGTCGTTTGAAACCAGACCTCGCCCCCATCGAGCGGGATACATTCTTCATAGGTCACGGGAGCGCCGCGCACGACACAATCGAGATAATGCTGGTTCATTTGGCTGCCGACGTCTTCGCCGAACACTTCGAGGGGAGTTTTTCCACTGGCCTCGGCAGACTCGATCCCCGAATTCCTCTCGGTCATAGCGTTCCATCCGACATAGCGAAACTGTCCGTCCTCACCGAGATCGAGGACGAACACGAGACTGCCGACGTTATCGTAAATCGTGCGTAAAAACTGTTCTTGCTGGCGCAGGCGTTTCTCGGAGGCTTTTTCGGCGGACATATCCCGCATAATCGAGGAAAGATAGCATTGCGAGCTGTCTGCGACGCCGTGAGCGATAACGACTTGGGAGACAGGAATTTCTGTCCCGTCGCTGCCGAGAACTGTCGTTTCGCCTCGCCAAATTCCCCGTTCCAGGGCGGTGGGAATCGCTTCGGACATCAGCCGTTCGGCGGCTTCGGGGGGGTGGAACTGACGAACGTGATATCGTTCGATTTCTTCTTCGGCAGTCAACCCCATCAGTTGGCGTCCGCCTCGGTTTAAATACAAAACATTGCCATTGAGGTCGGCGGTTCCGATGTAATCGGTGGTGGTATCGACGATGACGGCGAGGCGTTCCCGTTCGAGTTCTTCGAGTTTGCGTTCGGTAATGTCGCGGGCGATCGCGTAAAAGGTTTTGTCGTCGGGAAAGGAGGTCGTCGTCCACGCCAGCCAACGACAGTCGCCGTCTTTAGTCAGACAGCGGTTTTCAAACCAGACGACATCGCGACCTTGCGCGACGCGTTCGGCTTCGATGCGGGTGCGATCGCGATCGTCGGGATGGACGAAGTGAATGTACGGAATCGACTGTAATTCGCTCAGAGAATAGCCCAGGGTTTTTTCCCAAGTGGGATTGAGGCGTTTGAAGTAGCCGTCGAAGCTGATGATACAGATGAGATCGAGGGTGGAGGTAAAGAAGCGATCGCGTTCGGCTTCGGCCTGCTTGCGTTCGGTCACGTCGAGTAAAATGCCGTCCCAGACGATATCGCCATTCTCTTGGCGTTCGGGTTGGGCGATGCCCGAAATCCATTTGAGTTGTCCCGAGGCGGTATAGTTACGCCATTCGTGCGTCCAGATGGTCAGGGTTTGTGCCGATCGCGCGATCGAGGCTTGAAATTCCGAGACATCTTCGGTGTAAATCAGACGCCAAATGGCATCGGCGTCCTCTCGGATCTCGAGGGGTTCGACTTCGTAGAGGTGTCGTGCGCCGGGACTGATGTAGGAAAATTCGTGAGAGCCGTCGGAGTGGAGAACGTATTGATAGATAATACCGGGAAGGTTGGCTGCCAGTTTCTCGAATTGCAGTTTTTGTTGTTGCGTTTGGCGATATTCCGTGAGGTCTGTAGTCAGACTCTCGAGGCGCAAGCCGTTGCGATCGCTGACCTTCCACAGTTGACTGCGAACGCGCCGTTCTTCACCGTCGGGACGGACGAGGCGGTATTCGACAACGGCTTCGGATTCTCGGCGATCGAGCCACCGTTCCACGACGCGATCGCGATCGTCGGGATGGACGGCGTCGAACCAAAGAGTCGGATCCTGTTGGAACTGCTCGAGCGATCGTCCATAAAGCCGCTCGCCCGCTCGATTGAGGCTTAATACCGTTTGACTGGTAACGTCCATCGACCAGACGGCTTCTGTCATACGTTCGAGCAGGCGATCGGGTTCGATCGGACTAGCCATCGCTCCGATATTCGGATGTTGAGATTCGAGGGAACTATCAGTCATAGGAACTGTGGAGGCTATCGAACAGTTAGGAAAAATGGATAGCGAGGAAGGCACGAAACATCGCTCGTCCTAGAACATATGACACCGACCGCACCGCTCGATCGTTTGACGCGCATTCGCCCTATCATTGACCTGAGACTTTAACAGACCCCGTTTGCCGATCTCCCGCTTTTACCTTCAAAAAACTGTTAGTTTCGCTAAGTGTTTCTTACTATTTTTTGTAACGTTCTATTGTAGGATAACAAACACTTTCGATACCTGCGATCGCTGGAGGGGTCTAGTAAAATTTACCAGCTTCCGCGAAAATACGGACGAATCTTTCCCGTTAAAAATCTCCCGCGTTCGAACCTTCACGATTCCTATGTCTCGTTCCCGCGCCCTACAAAGTTACGTTCTCGTTCGGTTACTCTTAGCCCCATTAATGTTGTGGACGATCGCCACAGTGGTCTTCCTGCTCTTACGTGCGACTCCCGGCGATCCCGTCGATGCCATTCTCGGACCTCGCGCCCCAGAAGCGTTTAAAGACGAATTACGCGAACAATTGGGCTTAGCGGGGTCTCTTCCCCAACAGTACGGTCGCTATCTCCTCCAACTGTTGCAATTCGACCTCGGCGAATCGGCCACGAGTCGCGGTCAAACGGTCTGGGAAATTATCGGAAATTTCTTCCCCGCCACCATCGAACTGGCTGTGGGGAGCATGCTCGTGGCTGCGGTGGTGGGGGTAGGCGTGGGGATGCTGTCGGCGTCGCGCCCCAATACGCCTTGGGACGTTGGCGGACGACTGTTCGGAATTCTCACGTACTCAGTTCCCATGTTTTGGATGGGGATGTTGTTGCAACTGATTTTCGCCGTACAGTTGGGTTGGTTTCCCCTCGGCACCCGATTTCCCTTGGGCGTTCCCGCTCCCGCAGGGGTAACGGGATTGTATTTAGTCGATAGCCTCTTGGCGGGTTCTCCGCAACAGCTTTTCGCCGCTTTGCATTATTTGGCGCTTCCTTGCTTGACGTTGGGCATTTTACTCAGCGGTATTTTCGAGCGAGTCGTGCGGGTCAATCTCAAGCAAACCCTCAAAAGCGATTACGTCGAAGCGGCGAGGGCGCGGGGAATTCCAGAAGGGCGCGTTTTAGTGGCTCACGCTTTGAAAAACGCTCTCATTCCGACGATTTCGGTGTTCGGGTTGACCTTCGCTGCGCTGTTGGGGGGCGCGATTTTAACGGAAGTGACGTTTTCTTGGCCGGGGTTAGCCAGTCGCCTGTACGAAGCGATTTCGGCACGAGACTATCCTACCGTTCAAGGAATTGTCGTCTTTTTTGCGGCGATCGTCGTTGGCGTTAGTATTTGTATTGATATTCTCAATGCTTGGATCGACCCTCGGGTTCGGTATTGAGCCGGGGAGATGATGGGATGATGGGATGATGGGATGGGGAGAAATTCTGAGTCGGTGCGTGACGATCGATCGGTCTAACGATTCACACCCGATTTTTCAAGTCACGCACCCTACCACTGTTGACGGTTGACTGTTCACTGCTCGCTGTAAAAGGCTGGTGACTGTTCTCTCGTCTCCTCATCTGAAATTTACGGAGCGATCGCATGGATAAAGTGATTCAGTGGCTTAATTGGATATTAGTGGTCGATTTCTTTTTCGTGTTGTTTAGCTTGGCGTGGCTGGCCGTTGCGGTCGCCGGTCGCGCCTCGGGAATCGACCTCGGGTTAGATTTGTGGTACGGACTTTGGGAACCCCTGTTTACCCCCGCTATCGGTTTGTTAATGGGGGGTGCAATCCTAACAGGGGTCGTCGGTCAAGTTCGCAAACGGTTACAGTCCAACTCGAAAATCTAATAAATCTAACCTTTTCGACTTATCGTTTGGGGTTGGCATTCTCGGGGGAGGCGGACTCGGGGAGTTCGTCGAGGTCATCTCGTCGATAAACAGGTTCGGTGTCTGCATGGGGGTCGCTCCCGCCGAGTTGCGCCGAATCTGCATCGAGTTGCCAGCGTTCCTCGTCGCGTTTTTCGAGTTTGTCCTTGAGGTGTAGCGGTTCTTCTGGTTCGAGTTCCGCACCCACTTCTGCGGCCATATTATCGACCCCTCGGCGATCGACCATCGGCTTCGTATCGCTCACGGCGTCTTCGACTTTTCGTACGGGAGGCGTCGTTGCATCGGGGGTTTGGGGAGTATTGGGGGCGTTCATAGACAGTCCTCCGGCTTACGGCTTACTGAAAGACTAACGCGGCGAGAGGGCTGTCAGCGTCTACCGTTCGGTGGATTTGTCAAGAGCGATCGCATTCTCGAGGGGGCGATCGCTCTCCACGACACTTCCCAAACGAGAGACCGGCCAAAACCGGAACCAGGCGCGACCGATCGCGTTTTCCTGCGGTAAAAAGCCCCAAACGTGGGAATCGTTACTGTTGTTGCGATTGTCCCCCATCACGAACAAACTGTCTGGAGGAACTGTCGCCGGTCCCCAATCGTATTTCGGGACTTCAGCGATGTAGTCTTCCTGTAAGGGGAGTCCATCGATATACACCGTTCCCTGAGAGACTCGAACCGTCGCCCCCGATCGCGCGATGACTCGCTTAATAAACGCTTGGTCGGGACGAAACCCCTGACGCTGTAGTTGGGGCGGCGGACTGAACACCAGAATATCGCCCGGTTGCGGGGGATTGAAATAGTAGGAAATCTTTTCCACGATCAAGCGATCGCCCTGTTCTAAGGTCGGTAACATCGAATCTGAGGGAATATAGCGAGGTTCGGCGACAAACGTGCGTAGCAGCAACGCCAACACTAACGCGATTCCCAAAATCCGAATATTTTCGCCATGGTCTCGCCAAAACTGCCCCCATTTTGAGGTTTTGGCGGTGTCGTTTTCCTTCGAGGTCATCGTATCGATCTAAACCGTAAGCAAGAGTCCAGTTTAGCGCGATCGCGTTCGGGAAGGGGAGAGGGGGAGAAGGGGAGAGGGGGAGAAGGGGAGCAACTGTCAACTGTCTTCACTGTTTCGCGGCTCACTGCTTCGCGGCTCACTGTAAAAGGTGCGTGACGATGATAGGTTCTCACAGTGGACACCCAATTTTTCAAGTCACGCACCCTTGTCTGTTGGCGGTGTACATTGGTGGTGCGTGACAGATCGATCGTGAAGACCGATCGACACCCGATTTTTCAAGTCACGCACCCTACGACTGGCGACGGGTGACTAGCCGACGAGTTCTTTCACCTTGGCGATAATGCCATCGGGATCGATGCCTTGGTGGGGATACTGTTCCCACAAGCCGCCACAACCTTCTTTATGAGTGCCGAGATGGGCGAACTTCGGCGTCAAGCCCCGTTCGAGTAACCAGCTTCCGAAACGGCTTCCGAGTCCGGTACGACGGTTGAAGGCTTCGACGACCAACACGAACGGCGACGCGCCGATTTTGGCGATCGCGTCTTCGTCCACGACGTTCAACGTCGGTTTGTTAATCAACCCGACATCAATTCCCTCTTGCTTGAGTCGTTCCACGGCGTCGAGGGCGCGATAGAGCGCATCGCCGAAGCTGACGACGTACCCGGCGGTTCCTTCGCGAATCACTTCATCTTTTCCGGGGGTGAAGGTGTAACCCTCGCCGAAAAAGTCGTTTCCGTCCGCATCCAGAATATTGGGAACTTTCGATCGCGTCGAGAAGATAAAGCGCATTCCCCGATCGTGGAATATCGCTTTGACGCAAGCGGCCATCTGTCCGGCGTCGGCGGGGAAGTACAACTTCGTATCGTAGCCGTCGTCTAACCCATTATCGGCAAACATATTGTTCAAGCCGAAGTGACAGGTATTGTCCGCCATGTCGTCGATTCCCGAGTGGGAGAAGTGACAGAGGACGTTGGAATAGTTCAACCGCGCCATCGTGATTTCGGAAATACACATTTCCAAGAAGGCGCTGAAGGTGGCGAAAATTCCCTGTTTGCCGTCTTCCATACCGAATCCGGCAGCAGCGGAGAAGTTCCCCCGTTCCATGACGCCACCGCTGACGAAGATGTCTGGGGCAGCTTGGCGAATTTGTTTTAACCCGCAAGAGCCTTCTAAGTCGCTGTCGATGCAGAGGAAGTTGCGTTTGCGTTCTTCGGCGTCTTTTTCCAACAGAATCGAGGCTACAGTTTCGCCGAAGACGTTGCGCTTCGAACCGACTTTATCTCCCGACCCCATGTAGGTATAGGGGTTTTTGGGCTTCTCGATTTGTTTGAGGAAGTTGGCGGCGTCGCTGCGTCCTTTGGCGTCTAAATATTTAATTGCCGCATCGACGGGAATGACATCGTGACCGTGGGGCGATCCTTCGATGCCGTCGATTCCCGTAGCCATTTTGCGTTGGTTGACCACTGCCACCGGGCCAGAGGTGGTGACGGCTTGGCACATCCGACGATAGAGGTCGTCTAGGTCTTCGCCGTCTCCTTCGAGGATGGTGAGTCCGTGACCGGCCAGGGTTTTGGCGACGCTGAATCCTTTGAGGTAGTCGGAAGGATGGCCGGCGATGGTGACGTCGTTGTCGTCGATGAAGAGTTTGACGTTGAGGTTTTGGGAAACGGCCATGCGGGCGGCTTCGGCGTCGTTGCCTTCTTGCTGCGATCCGTCGGAACCGAGGCAGCACACGACGCGATCGGGGTTGCCCATCGCGATGCCGTTGACGTAAGGCCAGAGGTGTCCCAAGCGACCGGAACTGAATTTAATGCCGTCGGTCAGTCCGAGTTCGGGGTGTCCCGGTAGTTTGGAGTGGGCTTCGCGGTAGCGCAGGAGTTGTTCGGCCGGGAGTTCGCCGTAAATGGCCGCCATGAGATATTGGGTCGCGACGCGGTGTCCGGCTTCGTCGAAGAAGACGGGGACGAACTGGTCGGGGTTGCCTCGGAAGAAGGCGTCGAGAATGGCGACTTCGGGGGCGGTATCGTAGGGGCCGCCGGTGTGTCCGCCGACGCCTCGGGCGGCACCCGTGGCGGTGAAGAAGACGATCGCATCCCGGATCAGTTGGATGTTGGCTTTGAGGGTTTCCCGTTGGTCGTCGGTCAGTTGGGAAACGTTCGGGTCGAGTTTGAGGGGTGTGTATGCGTTGAGGTCGATGGGAAATTTGGTTTGAGTGGCAGTCATGTGTGGTTTTCCTACTGAACGATTTTCTAAACAACAGTGTTAAGGGTGCGATGTGGGCGATCGCCCGTCGTGGGTTTTGAGGCTGCACGTCAGGGCGATCGCTCGAAGGCGTTTTCCGATACGATCGGCAGTTCTCGGCGAGAAACCCGCTTTCACCATACCGAGAGAGGGCGATCGCTGGCGTAAAGGTCGGGTTAAGAGAAAATCCACGCGATCGAGCGCGATTGCAAAACGGTGACGCTCTGCTCTGGCGAACGTATTGGACGCTAAACCCTCACACCCACTGAGGTCTCGCTCGAATTTCTCTACAGGGATCGCGCCGATCTCGTGCTGATATTGTACTGATGTTAACCGTTGCCGGTATTGTCTCACACGACGGCCAGTCCCCCAGGGCAAAACGCTAGAATTAAAGTGCGATCGTCCCCGAAATTGGGGAAGGAGTTCTGTTATGTCGATTGCACTGATTCCTCTGAAAAACGACGCGGCGATCGGGTTGAGCATCGATGGCAAGATCGAAGCCAGCGATATCGATCGCATTTCTGAGGAAGTCGAAAAACGGTTGCAAACTCACGAGCAACTCCGGGTTTACGTGGAAATGAAACGGCTCGGTGGAATTTCTCTCGAGGCGTTGTTTGAAGACCTCAAGTTCGCCTTCAAACATTTTAAGGATTTCGATCGCAAAGCAGTCGTTTGCGATGCGAAATGGGTCGAACCGGCAGCGTCTATCTCGAACCGACTGTTCCGTCACATCGAGGTGAAGTGCTTCCCGTTCGATCGCCAAGAGGAGGCGAGGAGTTGGATTTGCGAGTCCCTTCAAACACCGAGCGATCGCTCGTAATCCTTCGAGAGTCTCTAACCCAAACCCCTTACTGTTGCCCGTTGTCGGTTCCCTGCTCCCTCGACCGAAGGTCGGCGAGTCGGGAAACGTTTGGGGTGTCGATTGAATTTTCGAGATCGATCTTTTTGCCTCGATCGGTCTCGAGCAACTGCCAAATTTCTATCGTTGGGTAGAGCGAAAAGACTGCTTTGCGATAGACGAAATCGCTTGAGACTCTCGGTAAGGTTGAAGATGACGACCACCAACCGAGGAGATTTTTGGTATGCGTTCGATCGATTTTTTGACTCGACCCTTCAATTGGTTCCCGACATTGAGTTTAGTTGCAATACTCGCCGTCGCCCCCAACGCGATCGCCGTTCCCGACAACGATTTCAACCCGCCCAACTACCGACAAGAAGCGTTACCGAGAGAACTCGACACCGCTAGGGCTTGGGAAATTGTGGGGCGAAACGCCGCTGCGACGGGAGATTACCACAACGCCATCGTCGCCTTCGACAAAGCGATCGATCTCTCGAGGCGACGTCAGCCGCAGTTGTACGAACAACGGGGGTGGGCGCACTACCTCCACGGCGAACCCCGAAGCGCGATCGCCGATTTAGAGACCGCCGCGCAACTCTACACCCGACGGGAACGGTTGCAACGTTCGGCGAACGCACGGCAAATGCAAGAGTTTGTCCGCGATCGCCTCGTCGAAGGCTCTCCGTCACCCGATTTAGCGGTTCGTCGGTAGGTAAATGCGAAAGACGCTCCCCTGTCCGATTTCCGAACAGACTTCGATGCGCCCGCCGTGGGCGGCGACGATACGGTGAGACAGGTGCAATCCCAACCCGCTACCCGATCGCTTGTGGCGACCTTGGCGAAATCGCTCGAACAGGTTTTTCTGGTCTTGAAGCGAAATTCCGATTCCCGTATCTTTGATTTCGAGAATGCTTTTGTCCCCTTGGCGATCGAGGTAGAGAGATACGGTTCCGGCGTCGGTAAATTTAATTGCGTTACCGATAATGTTGGCGAAAACGCGGCGCAATTCGAGGCGATCGCCGACGAGAGTGCGATCGAATGCTTCGGAACAGTTGCACTTGAGCGTCAGTTGCTTTTCTTTGGCGAGAGGTGTCAGTTCGTTGGCGATTTCTTGAATCGTTTCGTAGAAGTCGAATCTCGAAAACGTCAGTTCTTTTCGTCCGGCTTCGTAGCGATACACTTCTAAGAGAAGGTTGACCATATCGAGTAAGTTTTGGTTGCTGCGAACCATCGTGGCCAACGCCTCTTGCATGGTGTCTGAGAGTTCCCCAAACGCGCCCGATTGCATTAGGGAAAACATTCGATCGGCGGCGACGAGGGGAGTGCGGAGATCGTGCGTTAGACGGGAGACGAAATCTTCTCGTTCTCGTGCCATGCGATCGCGTTCGTCGAGGCTGTGTTTGAGGCGAAGCAGCGATCGAACTCGCGCTTGTAACTCGTCCATTTCGACGGGTTTGCGAATGAAATCGTCTGCACCGACATCCAACCCGCGAACGACGCTCGATCCTTCGTGAGCGGTGATCAATAAAATTGGAATATAGGCTAAATTGTCGTTGGCTCGCACGCGACGAGTCACATCGTAACCGTCGAGTTTGGGCATCATGACATCGAGTAAAATCAAGTCAGGCGGCTGTTTTTCGATTTTCTCTAACGCCACGAATCCATTTTCAGCAACGTCAATTTCATAACCTTCGTCTTCGAGAATTGCTTGGATGAGAAATAGGTTATCGGGGGAATCGTCTACGGCTAAAATGCGATCGCGTTGGGTTTCTCGTTCGAGTTTTGGATCGGAGCTTGTCATGAGAGAACTCAGAAAATTGGGTAACGTCTGAATTTATTTTATTTGGGTGCATCTCACTGTTGTAAAAATATGAGTCTGGGGGAGGTTGGACTTCGGCTTCGCTCAGCCTATGGGTGGAGCGATCGCGAAACCCAACAACAGCTCGATTTTTTGATGAATTTACATTGTTAAAATGCACTCAAACATTGGAGTTTAAAATGAAATTTTTTGGGTCTTCGGAGTTTGTGGTTAAAAACGTATAAAATGATACAAAAAATCGAAAATTCGAGAGCCAAAACCCTTGAAATCTCGTGAAGTTAGTTTTTCTGTCACCCTAAATTCCGAAGAGCCAATTTTTTAATAAATATTTCATTTTAATAAATGATGTTCGATCGCAAAACGGACTAATTCAGATCGATTAGCCGTATCTGTTTTTCTTAGCAAATTACTGACATATTTCTCGATCGTTCGAGGACTCAAAAAAATGCGATCGCCAATTTGTGCGTTCGACAAGCCCTGAGCTAACAATTCGAGAACTTCCTGTTCTCGGGAAGTTAAATCAATTTGTGGCTCTAACGCGACTGATTCGTTTCGACGTTCTTCTCCCTCCAAAGACACCGGCGATCGCTGCGCTTGCGAAGCATGACCCATCATCGTATAGCGATCTAAAAAATTCCGCACGACGGCACTGAGTTCCTCCAACTCGAACGGTTTGGGCATATACAAATCGATTCCCAACTGATAACCGCGAATGCGATCTTCGATTTCGTTGCGAGCGGTAAGAAAAATCACCGGAAGCAGCCGAAACGCCGGTTGTTGGCGAACCTGACGGACGAGTTCGAACCCGTCCATTTTCGGCATAATCGCATCGGTCACGATCAAATGGGGCTGGTATCGTTCGACGAGTTCCAAGGCTTCGCGGCCGTTGGCTGCCGGAACGGCCGAATAACCCGACATTTCTAAATAATCGGCGATCGAAAGACGCGTTCCCGGATCGTCATCTACGACCAAAATGGTAAGCGGCATGAGTGAAAAGTCGGGTTCGACCCAATATGAAACAACGTCCGGCGGACAACAACAACGCCAGAAAAGACAGAACTTAGAGTGTGTAAAACGGCTTTAAACGATCCCGTTCAGAGAGGACGCATCGAGATTCGAGGCTGCTGAAAACCGTCTCTAGGTTCGTCAGAATCCCTTTAAACTGCCGAGACTTGCCAGCTCGACGGCCGACCGAGATTTCCCACTAAGGTAATGCCGCGTTGGTTAGCGTGCAAGTGACGCAGGATTTTATAAATCGTCTCGATCTCTTGAGGACAGCCGACCTGTTCGGCAATTTCCTCGAGGGTCATTGGTTTGCCCGAAGACTGAAGGAGTTCGACCACCTGCTTCTGTAAGTCCAACACCACCGCAGCCGCTTTCTTTCCGGCCTCGACCCCCGGTTGGTGGTACGCGTTGACGTTAATCAACGATGCGTACAGCCCCACAGCCCGTTCGTACAGGGCGATTAACGCCCCAACAGAGCGAGGACTGACTCGGGGAACGGTCACAGTAATCGAACCCCGACCGTTCTCGAAGAGGGCTTTGCGAGTGCCTTGCAAGAATCCCGAAAGGTAATCTCCCGAGGTGATACCGGGTTCGAGTTCCGGGGAATCTCCCTCGCGATCTTCGAGAACTTCGATAAAGGTGACGAAAAAGTTGGGAATTCCTTCCCGTAACTGCTGGACGTAGGCGTGTTGGTCGGTGGAACCTTTGTTTCCGTAAACGGCGATCCCTTGACGGACGACGTTTCCATCGAGATCTTTTTCTTTTCCTAACGATTCCATGACCAGTTGCTGGAGGTAGCGACTGAACAGCAATAGGGAATCTTTATAGGGCAGAACGACCATGTCTTTTTCCCCTTTACCGTTACCCGCACGATACCAAGCGAGAGCGAGCAGTGCTGCCGGATTAGTTTTAATGTCGGGGATGCGGGTGGCGGCGTCCATTTCTCTGGCCCCCGCGAGCAGGGCGCGAATATCGATGCCTTGTAAGGCGGCGGCGGGAAGTCCCACGGAGGAGAGTTCGGAGGTGCGGCCACCTACCCAGTCGGCCATGGGAAAGCGAGCGAGCCAGCCTTCGGCTTCGGCGGTGCGATCGAGTTTGCTATCGACGCCGGTAATGGCGATCGCTTGTTTGGCAAAGTCGAGACCCCGTTGGGCGAAGGCGTGTTGTACTTCTAGCATTCCGTTGCGGGTTTCGGGGGTGCCGCCGGATTTGGAAATGACGATAACCAGCGTGCGATCGAGTCGATCGCGTAACTCGTACAGGGTGCGATCGATCCCCGCCGGATCGGTATTATCGATAAAGCGAACGTCGAGGGGAGCGTCTTTCGGAGCGAGGGCGTCGGCGACAAACTCGGGACCCAATGCCGAACCGCCGATCCCGATCGAGAGAATATCCGTAAAGCGATCGCCGTTGGGGGGGTGGACTTTGCCCGCACGAACCTTGGCGACGAAGGTTTCGATTTGTTCGAGGGTGTCGGTAATTTCCGCTTCGATTTCTGGAGTCGGGGCTAAATCGGGATCGCGCAACCAATAATGACCGACCATGCGGTTTTCGTCCGGGTTGGCGATCGCGCCGCTTTCGAGAGCTGCCATGTCGCGAAACGCCTTGTCGAACTTCGGTTTCAAGCCAGCGACAAACGCATCGTCGAAGTCTACGCGGCTGACATCGACGTAAAGTCCTAATGCTTCGTGATAGTAAAGCCAGTTTCGATAACGTTCCCAGAGCGTAGCGGCATCCATAAAGTCGTTTGACCTCTATCGATTTCGTTCTCGGTGCGACCGTTCCCGTCTCCCGCGCTGTCTCTGACGAGATCGCCGCAGTTGTGACGAGTGCGACGGTGCGAGACTCCCCCTTAGCGTATCACGGCATTTGCAACGCTCTGCTGCAAAAACCTTTACAGAAAAATGGGAATTCCCACTATCATGGAAGGGGTAGTGTATCGATCCACCACTGGGTCGGTCACTCGCCCCAAAACCTTTGAAGGCGGCAGGACGCACCGTCGCTACGGACTGGACGACCCGTCCGCATTGGTGAAATACACCCTGGCGATCGCGATTTCTAACTCAGTCGCTGGGGACGGTGTGAGGTGAAACGCTATAGCATGGTCAGACCGAACAGACGCGCGCCGCGTGCGTAACCCCCCAACGGAACGCGAACACCGGGGGCTGAGCGGAAACCAACGGATAGCGAGATAGCAGCGACCTCGAGAGAGCGATCGAAGGCGATCGCATCGCAAGAGCGACTGTTCACACTTCCCGCCGGTCGTCCGTTGACCTCAGCTTTTCGTTCGCATGCTTGGGAGCGTAATGCTCGAAAGCGTTTTCTACACCTTTGTCACAACTTTAGCGTTTGCATGACACCAGAGACCACAGCCGACCAGATGCAACATCAGACGTTTGACGATTTCGGACTCCGTCCGGAAATCTTAAACGGAATTCGCGAAGCCGGATTTCGAGCGCCGAGTCCGATCCAGCAAGAAGCGATCCCCATTATTTTAGAAGGGCGCGACGTCGTGGCACGAGCGCAGACGGGAACGGGAAAAACTGCCGCGTTCGGACTCCCTGCGATGAACGCGGTGAAACACTCGAACTCTGTCGAAGTTCTCGTTATCGTCCCTACCCGCGAGTTAGCCTCTCAAGTCAGCGACGAACTTTATCGCCTCGGTCGCTACGACGGGATTCGCACCGTGGCCGTGTATGGCGGTCAGTCGATCGATCGCCAAGTGAGTTTGATCCGACGCGGGGCGCAGGTGGTCACGGCGACCCCCGGACGCTTGCTCGATCATCTCAAATCTAAGCGTTTGGAGTCGTTTAACCCCTCGATCGTCATTCTCGACGAAGCCGATGAAATGCTCGATATGGGCTTTCTCGACGATATCGATCAGATTTTTAAGTATTTGCCCGAAGAACGTCAAACATTACTGTTTTCGGCAACGGTTCCTCCGGCCATCCGTCAGTTGGCCAAAAAAATTCTCAAAGATCCCGTTTCCCTCGACGTGACGCCGAAAGGCGGCGCAACGACGAACGTTGATATTACCCAACGCTACTACGTTCTTGAAGAACGGGAACGGGAAGAAGCGTTAGTCCGATTGATCGATACCGAGTCGCCCAACAAGGCGTTGATCTTCTGTCGGACGAAGAAGGAAACGGATATGCTCTGCACGACGCTGGTGTCGCGCGGGTACGCCGCCAGTTCCCTCCACGGCGATATGCAGCAGCGACAGCGCAACGAGGCGATCGAAAGCTTTAAAAAAGGCCGGATCGATTTGCTCATCGCGACTGACGTGGCGGCGCGGGGTCTCGACATCAACGACGTCACGCACGTTTTCAACTATCACATTCCCTTCGACCCGGAAAGTTACGTCCACCGCGTCGGACGCACGGGACGCGCCGGACGCAAGGGAACGGCGATTACTCTCGTCACGCCGTTGGAGTTTAAAAAACTCACCCGCATCATGCACACTTCGGGAGCGCCTTTGGTATACGAAGAGGTTCCTACCATCAACGAGGCCAAAAAACAGTATCAAAACGAACTGTTGGGCAAGTTGCAACACCAGCATATCGATGAAGAAGCGGTCGAGTTGTTGCAACGCCTCGAGGAAGAAGTCGATTTATCTCAAATCGCCTGTAAAGCACTGTCGATGTTGCTCGATCGCCAACCCGTCGGCGGTCCGAGTCGCATTGGATTTAGTTCCAAGGAAGTCGAACGGATGATGCACCGTTCCAAACGGCGCAAAAGCAGCGGAGGCAAACGCCGATACAATTCTCGCAGTGCTCGCCCCCGCCGCTACAAACGTTAAATTCCGTACACTCGGGTTAGTGGCGGATTACACAGCTTGATACGGCGAACCTTCCAATTTGCGGCATTCTTTCAAGCCCAAATTGGGATTTTCGCGGTATTCCTCTGTGGGAACCCACACGCTCACCTCGAACGACTCCGTGTCGCCGTCGCTTTTCGTCGAAACCCAATAGAGGTAATCGACATCGCGATCGTAGTTCAGTCCGACGCGGAGATTAGAAAAGTCGTCTTCGCAAATCTCAAACCCGAACCGTACCACGATTTGCGCTAAGAGACATTCGGGAGTGTGTCGGTGTTCCCCAGCCGTTTCTCGTTCGTCCCAAAACTTTTCTAAAAAGCGATCGAGCTTTGGCAGAACCTTTTCCGGGCTACCGTTGCGACTGGCATACAGGATAGCGGGGTTGCCTTCAACTAAAATATGGAAGGTGGTATTCATCTGTTCTTCTCTCCTTGCTTGCAATACTGCCGAATTGAGACGGGAGGTTCCTGCCTCGGGGACTGAACTTTCCTGTTTCCATTATTCGTGCGATCGCGATCGCGTGCCAGTTGCAGCCGTGCGGAGTTCGGGGAGAAGCGTGCCACATCCTCGTCGAACCGTTGCCAAAGCCTCAACGAGAAGGCTGAACGCTCTTCTCTCTCAGCCCAGAAGAGATATACTGATATCGTCAGAGAGGCGCGAACTGCCATGACGATTTCGACCCAAAACGTATCGGGGTTGGCAGAATTTTCAAGGCGAACCGATATTGAGGAATCCCCCGCTTGGGAATTTCAAAATGGCAACGCCAGTCAAAAGCCGATGCCGGGACTTCAACACAGTCGCCTTCAAGGACGCTTGGCGGGACGGATTAACCTGCACTGTCAGGGATTTGAGGCGTTGCCGGAGCTGCGATGTACGGTACGAGGGCGATCGCTCGTCCCCGATTTGGTGATTTTGCCAGATACAGACATCCCTGTAGACGAGTCGGGAAGAGTCAGTGCCAAAGGGATCGAGTTTGTACCGCCGTGGGTGGTGGAAATTCTCTCACCCGAACAGAGTTCGATTCAGGTTACGCGCAAAATTTTGTTTTTGTTACGCTGTGGAACCCAGTTAGGCTGGTTAATCGACCCAGGAGAACAGGTCGTATTGGTGTTTCAGCCAGACGGCTTGCCCGAAGAGTTTGTCGGTGAAACGAATTTGCCGATGTTAGCAGGTGTCGATTTGACCTTGACGGCGGCGGAAATGTTTGGCTGGTTGAAGGGCGAGAAACGTTAAAACGCGATCGTTCGCTCCAGTCTTCAGACTCGGGGTGGCAGGAGTTTCTGGAGGCTTAACGATGAAACCCTTTCCAGGGATGAATCCCTATCTCGAAGCGCCCGATTTGTGGTCGGAGGTTCACAGTCGCCTTATCGTGGCGATCGCAGATGCTTTATCCGAGTGTTTGAGTCAAGCCTATCGAGTGGCGATCGAAAAACGGGTGTACCTCAGTGAAGGGGAAGAAAGCGTCGCCATCGGGATACCAGACGTTTCAGTGTTGTCCCAACCCTCTGCACCCACAGAGCCAACCGATGCTGTGGCGACAGCCGAACCTGTGACGGTGACGATCCCGATGCCCGAAACCGTGCAGGAACGGTATTTGGAGATTCGCGAGGTGAGTACGGGCGCCGTCATCACCTCGATCGAAGTCTTGTCGCCGACGAACAAAAAGCCGGGAGTCGGCCGTCAAGCCTACGAGCGCAAGCGTTTGCAGGTATTAGCCAGCCAAACCCATTTAGTCGAAATCGATCTATTGAGGCGAGGAGAACCGTTACCGGCGATCGGGGCAGCACGTTCCGATTATCGCGTGTTAGTCAGTCGCAGTTGGGCGCGTCCGACGGCGCAGTTATACGGATTCACCGTACGTCAGCGGTTGCCAGTGGTGAAAATTCCCTTGAAACCCGGTGAGGCAGAAGTCGAACTCGACTTACAGGAGGTGCTTGAAGGGTTAATCTGTCGGGGACGGTATCATCTGGCGATCGACGATTCCGTCCCCCCCGATCCGCCGTTGAACCAAGAGGATTTACATGGGTTGGAAAGGTGGAGAGCCAGCTTGGAATGACAAGCTTTTGGAGACAAGGGGACAAGGGGAAATTCTCATCCCCTCATCACCCTCAGTGGTGCAGAAAACTTTTCGAGATCGGGAATTGACAAAATACATAAAATATGTATTGGTGGGATTTGAGCCAGATCCCCGGCATCTCCAAGATGACGGGGATCTCCGGCAACCATTTACCGATCTGGGATTTTGCGGGCAATCCTTTAATACGGCGATATCTTTTCTAACAAGGGTTTCAGGACTTTTCTGCTCCACTAAGCCTCATCATCTCATTACCTCACTGGCGACTGGCGACTGGTGACTGGTAACTGAAACACTGCTCGTCACTCCTTCGGCAGTTGATACTGACTCACGATGCGTTTGGCAAACGTCGGAACGTGGGCGTCGAGTTTTTCGGGGTGGTTGCGTTTGACGTATAGATAATTGCGGGTAAAGTGGGAGTCGATGGAAAATCGGGCGTATTCGAGTCCTTTGGGTCCGACTCGTTCGATGACAACGCCCATCAGTTTGGCCGCCCACATGGGAAGCGTAACGCCTTTATCGTAAGCCGGGATGCTCTGTTGTACTGCTTGACGGCGATCGCCACTTGAAGACACTGATTGCGTGTCCAGTTGCGGTTTCACCAAATCGAGCATTTCTTGCCCCGTGTCGTTGCGAACTACCACCCACTGCCAGCGGAATGGCGCACCCATATAGCCCACGACGAGATCGGCTAAACCGTTGACGTAATCGAAACAACTCATGCAAGAAGGGGCGAATACGTCTTTGAGTTCCTTCGTGTTCAACCCGAAGAAGGGAACCATTTCGATCGAGCCGTCTTCGTGTTTGAAATGAATGCGGAAATCCTGCATGAACTCGTAATGCACCACCGTATCCGGCGATTTACTGGTGGTTTCGAGGAACTTCTGCAAGCCTTCACGGGTCACGTTATCGACGCAAGGGGTTCCGAGAATGTAGAGTTTTTCCAACCCCAGCTTGTCTTCAACTGCCCGCAACGCCTGAATCTGACAGCCGACGCCAATCGCCAACAACCGCTTCATTCCCGACTGTTCGATTTGCTCCAAAATCGATAAATTGGGAGAGAGCGTCGGTTTGTTGACGCGTGCGGCTAACACCTCTTCCGGCGTCCGGGCGATGACGGGCATCGGTTGAAAGCGATCGCTCGGTGAGTTCTGCACGCAGACGACACCCTCGACTTTCCCCGAATTCAGCATTTCACAGGCGATGGTACTGACGATCCCCGTCCACTGCGCTCCTTCGATGGGTTCTTTTTTGCGGGCGGCCATCATATCCTGGTGAACGCCGAAATACAGTTCGAGTTCGTTCTCGAGATTGCGAACTCGTCCGTGGCTTTGGACTTCGAGGTTGTCGAACTGTTGGTTGATAAAGGCGCAGGCTTCTTTAACGTAGTGGATGTAATAGGTATCGCAGAGGCCGCACTCGCTACAGAGTTCTTTGGCGGGGCGACGGCTTCCCGGTTTGAGTGCCTTGGCTTTGCGATGTTGGGTGGGGTTAACCGCAGTCATTTTATTAAATTCAGTCTCTCAAACGTCCTCTATCTAGAGTAGTTGAGAACGAGCGATCGAGGGGATGAGGGGATGAGGAGATGATGCAACCCCCTACCAAGATTCGTCGCAGCGCTCCAACCATAGCCAATAGGCTTGGTTGGTGGTGAAGCGGCGGTGAGTTGAGGTGCGTCCCCTGAACAATGCGATAGCGAGAGAAGGGGATAGCGCCGAAACGAGCCATCAAATATAATTGATAAGGTGGTAACACGCTGAAAACATACGGATAGCTCATCCAGTAGGCAGCCCAGAAGTAACGGTTAAGACACTGGCAACACGGACATCTCACGGTGGCGAACTCGGTTCGCCACCCGTGTCCTCCTGTATAGAGCATAAAGCCCAAAACCAAAAATCAGATCCGTCCGGCTTGGGGGCACCAAGTGGACGTAAAACAAAAAGCCTGTGGAATCGTTCTGGCGGGGACTTGAAGTTATCTGAGTTCAAGTCTAGTCAAGAGGTTGAGAAGCAGGAAATCCTTGGTGTGAACCCGGGAATCTCCCTGCATACCCGATAGGGTTGCTGGGAGAGGATGTCAAGAATCGATCGGTTGGGGGCGGTGCGTGACGCGGTAAGGTCACTTGTTCTGACTTCGGCTTCTTTTTTCTGCCCGCGTCACGGCACCCTACGCATCGATCGTTTTCTGCCCGCGTCACAGCACCCTACGAGTTACTGAATCTGTCCGTTCCAGCGAATGGTTTGTTCGGCTTGGTGTCCGGCAAATTGGCGAATGGCGGTGATTTTGAGTTCGACGCCGACGCCCGATCGCAGGTAACGTTCTTCGATGGGCAAACCCGATAAATTAATGGTGAAGCGGTTGAAATTTTGGGTGACGAGTTCCGGGGGAACTTCGCCTTCGTAGCGGGTGCGGGTACGGCGATCGTTAAATCGAGAGATCGATCGCGTCGATCGATACCGGATTTGAAATTGCGTTGTAATTAAATGGGACTGTTGTGCCACATCCACCAACGCTAACTCTAGGTTATTGGCGTTCGTGACGACGTTGGCAACGTTTAACTGTGTGGCTTCGCTGGCGAGAATGGCACGATCGACGGTGTAGGTGACGCGATCGCTCGTTTGGGTGGCGTCTCCGTCAATCCAGAGATCTTCAGAAAAGTCGGCGTTAACGAACCCTTCCTCGTTTAGCGAGAGCGTCACGGGAACGTTATCGAAATCCGAAATGGGGTGATCGGCACTCCAAACTACTTCTACAACTTTCTCGAGGCGTTCGACAAATTCGCGATATTCGTCAGCCACTACCGAACTCGGGGCGAAGAGACTTCTCGCACCCCGTCGGATTTCCCAAACATCTTTCGTTAACTCAACAGTTCGAGTTCCCAGTTCCGACAAACTCAGTTCGATCGCTGGTTGTTCGGGGGGTAGCGGTTCGCTACCTTCGACTAAGCTTAACTGACCGGGTTCGCCCTCGAATCCATCTCGTCCGCTGTAGCCGTTTTGTCCCCGTCTCCCATCGTCGCAGTAATAGCGGCGATCGTTGACTTCCCAACTCCAATCGCGACAGCGACATCCCCGTCCGCCAGAACCGCCTCGTCCGCCGTAACCGCCCCGTCCGCCCGAAGCGTCTACTTCAAGCTGTCGTAAATCGGCACGATCGCGGTAGTAAACTGTCAGCGATCCTCCGCGTCCGCCCGTTCCACCGCTCCCCCCGTCACCCCCGTCGCCGCCTTTCGCTCCCCGCAGATCGTAAGGGACGTTTGGCGGTTGAATGCAGCTCGTTGCATCGCGACCGTCGCCCCCATCGCCTCCGTTGGCGCCATCTCTTCCCACCAGAGAAATCGAAGTGGCTGTACCGCCGAAAACGAGGGTTTCTGAGGGGCCGGTTCGTCCAGTGCGTCCGTTACTACCGTTATAGCCGTTGCTGCCTGCAAATCCGAAGGTTGACGCCGCCAGCGTTGCGATCGCACTGCCTAACCCGAGGGCGATCGTTGCCAACCCGAGCGATCGACGCCACCCCCCAGCCTCGAACCTTGCAAACCTCCCCATTTCACAATCTCCTCAAATTTACTCCTCTCCATTATCGTTTCGATTCCAAAAGTGTCTTTTCCGTGCGATCGCTCCCCCAAAACTCCCTTGTCTCTATTTCCCCGTTCCCCGTTCCCCGTTCCCTATTATCGTTTCGCCCCCCCAAAACTCCCTTATCTCTATTTCCCCGTTCCCCGTTCCCTATTCCCTGTTCCCTTATAATATTGGGAGTCTGTTCAGTTATCTCGCACGACCGTGACTGTATCTCCCGCTCCTTCCGGTTCTCAATCTAACGAAGCTGCGTCAGTTCCCGACACACTCGGGCGCTTCGGACAGTTTGGGGGTAAATACGTCCCCGAGACCCTCATGCCCGCCCTTACCGAACTCGAAGCCGCCTTCAAACGCTACAAAGATGATGCGGAGTTTCAGCGAGAACTAAACGGTTTGTTACGGGATTACGTGGGGCGTCCCTCGCCGCTGTATTTCGCCGAACGCCTTACGGAACACTACACCCGTCCTGACGGCACCGGCCCGAAAATTTACCTGAAACGGGAAGACCTCAACCACACGGGCGCTCACAAAATTAATAACGCGATCGCTCAAGCTTTGCTGGCCAAACGCATGGGCAAACAGCGGGTCATCGCCGAAACGGGTGCCGGACAGCATGGGGTGGCCACCGCCACGGCCTGCGCTCGCTTCGGACTCCAGTGCATTGTCTACATGGGCGTTCGCGATATGGAACGTCAGGCGCTCAACGTGGTGCGGATGCGCCTGTTGGGGGCGAAAGTCGAACCCGTCACCGCCGGAACGGGAACTCTCAAGGACGCCACGTCTGAGGCGATTCGCGACTGGGTAACGAACGTGGAAACAACCCATTATATTCTCGGGTCGGTGGCCGGCCCTCATCCTTATCCGATGATGGTGCGGGACTTCCACGCGATTATCGGTCAGGAAACACGCCAGCAGTGCCAGGAGATGTGGGGCGGGTTGCCGGATGTTCTGCTGGCTTGTGTCGGCGGCGGATCGAACGCGATGGGGCTGTTTTACGAGTTCGTGAAAGAGTCTTCGGTGCGCTTGATTGGCGTCGAAGCTGCCGGAGAGGGCGTTGCGTCGAAGAAACACGCGGCTACGCTGACGAAGGGTCAGGTGGGCGTGTTGCACGGGGCGATGAGTTATTTGTTGCAAGACGACGACGGCCAGATTATTGAAGCCCACTCGATTAGTGCGGGGTTAGACTATCCCGGTGTGGGGCCCGAACACAGTTATTTGAAGGAAACGCAACGGGCGGAATATTACAGCGTCACGGATGCCGAAGCCGTGGAAGCGTTCCAGCGACTTTCGGCGTTGGAAGGCATTATTCCGGCTTTGGAAACCTCCCATGCGATCGCCTATCTAGAAACCCTTTGTCCTCAATTAGACGACGGTACGACGGTGGTGATTAACTGCTCGGGGCGCGGTGATAAGGACGTGCAAACGGTCGCTCGCTATCTAAATTTAGGGGACGTTTAGGCATAGGTAAAAACAGTAATAAAAAGCGGTGGGCATTACCCACCGATAAGGGGACTCGATCGCGATCGCTCGAACAATTCCAATTAGACCGCCGCTTCTCGCGAAAAAGTAGGAAAAGTTTGGACTTGAGTGCGGTGGGCGATGCCCACCCTACAAGCACTCGAACAATTCCAATTAGACCGCCGCTTCTCGCGAAAAAGTAGGAAAAGCTTAGATTTGAGTGCGGTGGGCGATGCCCACCCTACCTAATTATCAACGCTCGACTATCAAACAGGGTTCGATGGTTCGCACGACAGCTTCGGCGAGAGCATCGAGGTCGTAGCCTCCTTCTAAACCGAAGAGAATATGTTCGGTAATTTGCAAACATTGCTCGGTCAGTTCGGTGTAGTCTTCAGGGTTTAAATACAACCCCGCTAGCGGGTCGTCTTTCAGGGCATCGTATCCGGCGCTGATAATTAATAAATCCGGTCGAAAGTCGCGGAGAAACGGCAGGGCTTTTTCTCGAAAAAGCTCTTGATAAACCGAACTAACGGTTCCAACAGATATAGGAATATTTAAAACGTTATTGTAACAGCCGCGTTCGTCTTCAAATCCCGTACCGGGATAGCAATGAGATTGATGGAGCGAGCAATAGGCCAGTTGAGGATGGGTTTGGATAATCGATTGCGTGCCGTTTCCGTGGTGAACGTCCCAGTCGAGAATGGCAACGCGATCGATCCCGAAATGTTTTAAACCGTAGAGGGCGGCGATCGCTTCGTTGGCAAAAATACAAAATCCCATACCGCGATCGCGGGTGGCGTGATGGCCGGGAGGACGGGCGAGAACGAAGGCCGGTTTTCCCGTTTCCACGACGCGATCGACCCCGTCGATCCAGGCACTGACGGCTAACAACGCCACCTCGTAAGTCCGGGGCGAAACGGGCGTATCGGGGTCGAGGTGGCCGCCCCCCCGTTCGGCGATGCGACGAACGCGATCGACGTAGGAGAGAGGATGAACCTGACTGAGACTGTCGAAAACTGCTGGGCGATCGAACGGTGTCGGTGTTTCCCACTGTAATAGATGCGCCCATCGCTGCGATTTCAAGCGCTCCACAACGACCTTCAAACGTTCGGGACGTTCGGGATGAAACACCCCAGTTTTATGTTCGAGAAACGCATCCGAGTAAAAGATTGGAAACATCGTTTTAATTCCGTTCGAGCTAAGAGAAATTCCATTAATTCGAGGTGCAATTTTAACCCGTCTCAACACCTGCGCTCCTCGAGCGAGACGCGATCGAAAATATGTTAAAATGATTATTATAATCGACGCTTCAATAGCTGTCGTCAAACGAGAATACGAAACTTGCGTCGTGCGAACGCAACAGATGCAAATCGCGGTTTTAAGGGAGATTTTTACCGTATGACCACTGCCGAAGAGCGGATCGTTCCGACAGATCTTCGCAATGAAATGTCTCGATCGTACCTCGAATACGCTATGAGCGTCATCGTCGGTCGAGCGTTACCCGATGCCCGCGACGGTCTCAAGCCCGTCCATCGGCGAATTCTGTACGCCATGCACGAATTGGGCTTAACCCACGATCGACCGTTCCGTAAATGCGCTCGGGTCGTCGGGGAAGTCCTCGGTAAATATCACCCCCACGGCGATACGGCAGTGTACGACGCACTGGTACGGATGGCGCAAGGGTTTTCCATGCGATCGCCGCTGATCGAAGGTCACGGAAACTTCGGCTCTGTCGATAACGATCCCCCCGCCGCCATGCGGTACACCGAATGTCGGTTGCAATCGCTCAGCACCACCGCCCTCCTTCAAGATATCGACTCGGAAACCGTCGATTTCGCCGATAACTTCGACGGCTCCCAACAAGAACCCGTCGTTCTTCCGGCACGAATTCCCCAACTGCTCCTCAACGGTTCCTCGGGAATTGCCGTGGGGATGGCGACGAACATTCCCCCCCACAACCTCGGCGAATTGGTGGACGGCTTAGTTGCCCTCATCCACAACCCGGAACTGACCGACACCCAACTGATGGAATACATCCCCGGGCCGGACTTCCCCACCGGAGCGCAAATCCTCGGTAGCAGCGGCATTCGCGACGCCTACACCGGCGGCCGGGGGTCGATTACCATGCGCGGCGTGGCCAATATCGAAACCCTCGAACGGCAGGGCGCCCCCGATCGCGAAGCCATTATCGTCACCGAACTGCCGTACCAAACCAACAAAGCCGCTCTCATCGAAAAAATCGCCGATCTCGTCAACGATAAAAAAATCGACGGAATCTCCGACATCCGCGACGAAAGCGATCGCGACGGAATGCGAATCGTCATCGAACTCAAACGCGATGCTTACCCCCGCGTCGTTCTCAACAACCTCTACAAACAAACCCCCATCCAAAACAACTTCGGGGCGAATATGTTGGCGTTGGTGGATGGCGAACCGCAACTGCTGTCTCTGAAGAACTCCCTGCAAGTCTTCCTCGACTTCCGCATCGAAACCATCACCCGACGAACCCAGTACGAACTGCGGAAAGCTGAAGAACGAGACCACTTGTTGCAAGGGTTACTCATTGCTCTGGCCAACCTCGACGCCATCATCCGTCTGATTCGTCATTCTCCCGATAGTGCCACGGCCAAAACCGAACTGATCGAGGGTTACAACCTTTCCGAACCACAAGCCGACGCCATCTTACAAATGCAATTGCGGCGTCTGACTGCCTTAGAAGCCGAAAAAATCGAGCAGGAACACCAAGCCTTACAAGAAAAAATAGCCGATCTCAACGATATTTTGGCGCGAAGAGAGCGGATTTTACAGATTATCGAAGCCGAACTCGGCGAACTCCAAGAACGCTACGCCACCCCCCGACGGACGGAAATTCTGCGGGACGAAGGCGACCTCGACGATACCGACCTCATCGCCAACGAACAGGCGTTAATCTTGTTGACCGAACAGGGTTACGTCAAACGGATGCCCGTGAATACCTTCGAGGCGCAAAACCGGGCGACGCGAGGCAAGTCTGGTACGAAGATGAAGGAAGACGACGGTATCGAACATTTCCTGACCTGTTGCGATCACGATAACGTCCTGTTTTTCAGCGATCGCGGCGTGGTTTACAGTCTCAAAGCCTATCAAATTCCCACCGGATCGCGCACCTCGCGAGGGGTTCCCATCGTGCAACTGTTGCCGATTCCCCGCGACGAGAAGATCACCTCGATCGTTCCGGTCACGGAGTTTACCGACGACGAATACTTGATCATGCTGACCAAAGGCGGCAACATCAAGAAAACCTCTCTTTCGGCGTTTAGCAACATTCGCGCCAACGGCTTGATCGCGATTTCTCTCAGCGAAGGCGACCAACTGCGTTGGGTGCGTCGGGCCCGAGAAGACGACAGTATTATTATCGGCTCCCGTATGGGGATGGCGATTCATTTTAAAACCGATCGCGACCAACTGCGCCCCCTCGGTCGGGCGACGCGAGGCGTCAAGTCCATGAATTTACGTAAGGGCGACGAACTCATCGGTATGGATATATTGCCCAGTAGCGTGATTTCTCAACTGGACAATTTACCTGACGACAGCGATCTCGACGAAGAGGCGATCGAGGGAGAAGAAAACGAGGAAACCACCACCAGCGAAGGACCTTGGATGCTCGTCGTCACGACGGGGGGTTACGGAAAGCGGGTTCCCGTGTCGCAGTTCCGCTTGCAAAATCGCGCCGGAAAAGGCACGATCGCCACGAAGTTCAAGTCTCATTTAGACAGCGATACCGTGGCGGCGTTACTGGTGGTGACCGAGGAAGACGAGTTGATGATGGTGACAACGCGGGGTATTATCATCCGTCAGGCTGCCAGTGCGATTACGCCGCAATCCCGTACGGCGACGGGGATTCGGGTGCAGCGTCTCGATAAAGAAGACGCGATCGCTGCGGTGGCGTTGGTGCCTCCGGCGGCTGAAGGAGTCGAAGACGAAGAGGACGTATAGATTGCGTCTCGCTGCTCAGACGATCGTAAGAGAACCCTATGACAACCCATTTAGTTTCAGCTCACAGTCCCGTCCTGAATTTACGCGATCGCCTCGAATATCCCGAAGCAGGGGTGTTGAGTAAAATCGTGTTTCAAGATTCGGCTTGTCAGTACACCCTGTTTTGTTTGGCCGAGGGAACCGAAATTAGCGAACATACGGCCACCCGGAACGCAACGGTTCACGTTTTGGAGGGAACGGGAACGCTTATCCTCAACGGCGACGTGATTTCTCTCGACCCTGGAACGTTCGTCTTCATGGCAGCCAACGCTCCCCACGCTTTGCAAGCCTCGTCGAATTTGTCGTTTTTACTGACGCTTTCGGCGACTTTTTAAAAACGGGCGATTTCTGGCTCGATCGATGTGCGACCCCAGTTTCAAGAAAAAACTGGGGTTTTTTGGTTAAATATTGGGAATGCTGTGGCGATATCCTTACCAACTTAGGGTACATCTCATAAAATGTAAATTTATCGAATTGGGTGCACTCAATTTCCAGATCCCCGGCATCTCCAAGATGTCGGGGATCTTATACCGGAAGTGCTAATCGGGAATTTTTCCACCCAAAACTGATGTTTTTGCAAAAGTGAAATGCACCCGCGCGATCGCCCCCATGCTAAGATTCCAATAAACCTTGTCCTCAACCTAGAAAATGATTCCCTTCAAGCTTTTCAGACAAGTTTTAGCGGTTCTCTTCATCGGTTACAACCCAAGCGTATCCTATCTCGCCTTATCTTCCCCAAGTGCTTTAAGTCAAGCGATCGCCGTTTCGGAATCTTTCATCCCTTCAAGTCTGACCCACCCCCTCCTCACTCGCGAAGCGGAAGAACCCGAATACGAAACCTTTACAGACTGGTGTGAGAATCGCCAACGACTCGATGAAGAGGCTCGCCATACTGTGGAGACAATCCGCGATTGGTACGAGGATGCTGAATGCCATTTAATCGAGGCGGAAATCCTCGAAGAGAAGTCGTTGACTTTGATAAACAGAAACCTCAAAGACTTGCGTCCGATTGGAAGTTTACTCGGACTTGAAAGATTGGATTTATCAAGCAATCAGATCGAAGATTTGACTCCACTCGCGACTCTCACTTCTTTAACTTCTTTAAGTTTAATTGAAAATCCTATAGATGCTCTCAATCTACTAACTCTTCCCGAACTGCCCAATCTAGAGATTCTGTTTCTCAATGGTAATCCTATTCATGACTTAGAAGGCTTGTCCGGTCAAACTCAATTGCGATGGTTGGGTCTTGAAGATTCTCAACTTCAGAACTTAGATTCTTTTCCCGATTTGCCTAGCTTAGAGGCTTTGTGGCTGAATAACAATCGATTTCAAAACTTGGATTTCCTATCTGAGTTACCTCGCTTGCGAATTTTGCGTATTGCCAACAATCAAATTAATGACTTATCCGCTTTAAAGGAACTCACAACTTTAGAATTAGTCTATGCATCTAATAACCAGATCGAAGATATATCTCCCTTAGCCAATTTAATCAATTTAACCGAGCTGGACTTAGGGGAAAATCGCATCAGAGATTTGTCCCCGTTGGCTAATTTGATAAATCTGTATAAGTTATATATCAACAACAACCAGATTCAAGATGTGACTCCACTGTCTAACTTGGTTGGGTTGATCGAGCTATGGTTGTTCGACAATCAGATCGAGGATATTAGTTCCCTATCTAATTTGACTCGACTCAGAATGTTAAGTTACGGAGGAAATTTCCTGGACGATTCCGATTGCCCTATCGAGCGACGCGAGGCTTGCTGGAACTAAGAAACCTGAGTTTAGGAAAGCCGTTTGATATAAGTTGAAACTTGAATCCTATCGTGGATGAGGCCACAGCTCAGTCAAAAAACTTTATGCTACAAAGCTCTTCTGAATCCGGACTGACGTTCAGTCTAGTAGTGCAGAGCCGGAACCGCGATATTCGAGTTTTTCCAACCCAGCCAATAACATCACGTACTACACGACTCCTCTACGATCTCTTGTGGGGGTTGAGTTTCACGAGGAGGTGAGGGTCGCGCGATCGCCCCCATGCTAAGATTCCAATAAACCTTGTCCTCAACCTAGAAAATGATTCCCTTCAAGCTTTTCAGACAAGTTTTAGCGGTTCTCTTCATCGGTTACAACCCAAGCGTATCCTATCTCGCCTTATCTTCCCCAAGTGCTTTAAGTCAAGCGATCGCCGTTTCGGAATCTTTCATCCCTTCAAGTCTGACCCACCCCCTCCTCACTCGCGAAGCGGAAGAACCCGAATACGAAACCTTTACAGACTGGTGTGAGAATCGCCAGCGACTCGATGAAGAGGCTCGTCATACCGTGGAAACAATCCGCGATCGGTACGGGAATGTAGAATGTCATTTAATCGAGGCGGAGATTCTCGAAGAGAAGTCGTTGACTTTGATAAACAGAAACCTCAAAGACTTGCGTCCGATTGGAAGTTTGTTCGGACTTGAAGAATTAACCTTATTAGACAATAAAATTGAAGATATTCGTCCTCTCAGTCGCTTGACTACTTTAAACTCACTAGATCTAGGAAAGAATCAAGTTGAAGATTTAGCTTCGCTCGCCGCTCTCAATTCTTTAACTTATTTAAATTTAAGAGAAAACAATATTGATGCACTCATTTTACTAACTCTTCCTGGCTTACCTAATCTGGAGCGACTTATTCTCTCTGGCAATTCTATTCAGAGCTTGGATGGATTATCAAGGCTAACCCAATTGCGATCGTTGAGTCTCGGAGAATCTCAACTACAAGACTTAGAATCTTTTCCAAACTTGCCTAGCTTGGAAGCTCTGTATCTCTACAACAACCAATTTAAAAATTTGAATTTCCTGCCTGAGTTACCTCTATTGAGAGCTTTAATCATTCGTGACAATCAAATTGATGACTTATCCGCTTTAGGGGAACGAACAACTTTAGAAAAACTCTATGCATCTAATAACCGGATTGAAGATATATCTCCCTTAACCAATTTAATCAATTTAACCGAACTGGATTTAGGAGAAAATCGCATCAGAGATCTATCCCCGTTAGCTAATTTGATAAATCTGTCTTGGTTATATCTCAACAACAATCAGATTCAAGATGTGACTCCACTGTCTAACTTAGTTGGGTTGGGTGAGCTATGGTTGTTCGACAACCAGATCGAGGATATTAGTTCCCTATCTAATTTGAATCGACTCAGAATGTTAAGTTACGGAGGAAATTTCCTAGACGATTCCGATTGCCCTATCGAGCGACGCGAGGCTTGCTGGAACTAAGAAACCTGAGTTTAGGAAAGCCGTTTGATATAAGTTGAAACTTGAATCCTATCGTGGATGAGGCCACAGCTCAGTCAAAAAACTTTATGCTACAAAGCTCTTCTGAATCCGGACTGACGTTCAGTCTAGTAGTGCAGAGCCGGAACCGCGATATTCGAGTTTTTCCAACCCAGCCAATAACATCACGTACTACACGACTCCTCTACGATCTCTTGTGGGGGTTGAGTTTCACGAGGAGGTGAGAGTCGCGCGATCGCCCCCATGCTAAGATTCCAATAAACTTTGTCCTCAACCTAGAAAATGATTCCCTTCAAGCTTTTCAGACAAGTCTTAGCGGTTCTCTGCATCGGTTACAACCCAAGCGTATCCTATCTCGCCTTATCTTCCCCAAGTGCTTTAAGTCAAGCGATCGCCGTTTCGGAATCTTTCATCCCTTCAAATCTTAGCCACCCCCTCCTTACTCGTGAAGCGGAAGAACCCGAATACGAAACCTTTACAGACTGGTGTGAGAATCGCCAACGACTCGATGAAGAAGCTCGTCATACCGTGGAAACAATCCGCGATCGGTACGGGAATGTAGAATGTCATTTAATCGAGGCGGAGATTCTCGACGAAAAGTCGTTAACTTTAATCGATAAAAACATTAAAGATTTGCGACCGATTGGAAGTTTGCTTGGAATTGAAGGCTTAATCTTATTTGAAAATCAGATTGAAGACATTCGTCCTCTCAGTCGCTTGACTACTTTAAAAAGGTTAAGCTTGGAAAGTAATCAAATAGAAGACTTGAGCCCACTCGTGACTCTTACTTCTTTAACTTCTTTAACTCTCAGTGAAAATCCTATAGACACTCGTAGTCTACTAACTCTTCCCGAACTTCCCAATCTAGAGCGTCTTTTTCTCAATGGTAATTCTATTCAGAATTTGAATGGATTCCCAAACTTGACCAATTTGCAAAAATTGAGTATTGAATACAATCAACTTCAAAACTTGAATTCTCTACCCAAGTTACCTCGCTTGCGAAGTTTGACTATTTCCAAAAATCGAATCTACGACTTATCAGCTTTAGAAGGACGAATAACTTTAGAAAAACTCTATGCATCTAATAACCGGATTGAAGATATATCTCCCTTAACCAATTTAATCAATTTAACCGAACTGGATTTAGGGGAAAATCGTATCAGAGATCTGTCCCCTTTGGCGAATTTGATGAATCTGTATAAGTTATATCTCAACAACAACCAGATTCAAGATGTCACTCCACTGTCTAACTTGGTTGGGTTGACCGAGCTATCGTTGTTCGACAATCAGATCGAGGATATTAGTACTCTATCTAATTTGAATCGACTCAGAATATTAAATTATTGAGGAAATTTTCTGGACGATTCCGATTGCCCTATCGAGCGACGCGAGGTTTGCTGGAACTAAGAAATCTAAGTTTAGGAAAGCCGTTTGATATAAGTTTAAACTTGAATCCTATCGTGGATGAAGCCACAACTCAGTCAAAAAACTTTATGCTGCAACGTTCTTATAGATCCGGACTGACGTTCAGTCTAGTAGTGCAGAGTCGGAACCGCGATATTCGAGTTTTTTCAACCCAGCCAATAACATCACGTACTACACGACTCCTCTACGATCTCTTGTGAGGGTTGAGTTTCACGAGGAGGTGAGGGGCGCGCGATCGCTGCGGTGGCGTTGGTGCCTCCGGCGGCTGAAGGAGTCGAAGACGAAGAGGACGTATAGATTGCGTCTCGCTGCTCAGACGATCGTAAGAGAACCCTATGACAACCCATTTAGTTTCAGCTCACAGTCCCGTCCTGAATTTACGCGATCGCCTCGAATATCCCGAAGCAGGGGTGTTGAGTAAAGTCGTGTTTCAAGATTCGGCTTGTCAGTACACCCTGTTTTGTTTGGCGGAAGGCACTGAAATTAGCGAACATACGGCCACCCGGAACGCCACGGTTCACGTTTTGGAGGGAACGGGAACGCTTATCCTCAACGGCGACGTGATTTCTCTCGACCCTGGAACGTTCGTCTTCATGGCAGCCAACGCCCCCCACGCTTTGCAAGCCTCGTCGAATTTGTCGTTTTTACTGACGCTTTCGGCGACTTCTTAAAAACGGGCGATCGCCTTTTCGTCGAATCAGTTCAAAACCCCGGCTTGTCATTCAAACCGGGGTTTTTTGATGAAATCGTCAATCTGGAGTTCCGAACTGTCCTGGTGAAGCCGTATAAAACGAAGCGTTTGACATCGAATTTTATGAATCTCGGACTCTGGATAATAATCGGCAAAATCCTAATTTCTCTCGTTGTTCTCGGGGTCTTGCTCTTAGTGGTTCGCCGCTGGCGATCGCTTCCCCGTTTGAAATTCCTGTTTCAGACTCTATTCAAAGTTATCCTGAGTCTTTACCTTCTACTGTGTCTGGTTCTGCTCCTCGGACAACGCTATCTCATTTTTCGACCCACTCCCGACCTAGTTCGAACCCCCGCCGTCCACGGACTTTATTACGAGGATGTTTGGATTCCCATCAAACGACCGTTTCGAGAACCCGAACGTCTACACGGTTGGTGGATGCCCAACCCCGACGCCACTTTGGGAACGCTAGTATACTTCCATGGAAACGGCTTCAACGTCAGTACAAACGTGACTCAATCCTATCGGTTGAACCAGATTGGATTTTCCGTGTTGTTGGTGGACTATCGTGGCTACGGTCGAAGTGAAGGTGGCTATCCCAGCGAGTCGTCGGTGTATCGGGATGCTGAGGCAGCTTGGAATTATTTGATTGCAGAGCGGGCGATCGCCCCTCGCGATATTATCATCTACGGCCATTCTCTCGGCGGCGCTGTCGCCGTCGATTTAGCGGTTCGCCACCCCAACGCAGGCGGTGCGATCGTTCAAGGCTCCTTTACCTCCATGACGGATATCGTTCGGTTACATCCTCGATCGCGTTTCGTTCCCGTGGGAGTGTTGCTAACGGAGAAGTTTAACTCCATCGACAAGGTAAAAGCGATCGAAATTCCCGTCTTGTTCGTTCACGGACTCGACGATCCCCTGATTCCGGCGTCCATGAGCGAAAAACTGTACGCCGCCGCCTCCGAACCCAAACAACTGTTGCTAGTTCCCGATGCAGGTCACAACAATGGCGATCGCTTCGATCGCGAGGAATTTTACAGAGCCATACTCGATCTAGTAGATGCTGTAAACCGGTAACTTGGCATCTTATAACCCGTAAAGTTGCACGATAACCCAAGGCGTAAAGAAGGTTAAAACTAAGTTTAAAATCGCACCAACTCGGGTAAAATCCAAAAACTTATATCCCCCCGGTCCGTAAACCATCGTGTTCGTTTGATAGCCAATGGGCGTTAAATAACTGTTGGAGGCGGCAAACGTCACGGCGAACATAAACGCCAGAGGATTGAGACCTAAAGATTCTGCAACTTCTACTGCCACCGGAATCATCAACACCACTGAAGCGTTGTTCGATAACACCTCCGTCAGTAAGTTCGTCGCCAAATAGAAAAACGTTAAAATCCAATATCCCGACAGATGACCGCCAACAGACACTAACTTCTCTGCCAGCCATTCGGTTGCCCCAGAATTGTCCATCGCAATGCCGAGGGGAATCAAACCCGCTAACAGAAAAATAATATCCCAACGCACTGCACCGTAAATTTCTCCCGGCTTGAGACAACCGGTAATTACCATCAAAACAACCCCTAATAAACTGCTGACTAGAATGGGTTGAATGTTAAACGCAGCCAGAACCACGACTCCCAATACGATCGCGAGCGCAATTTTGGCTTTATCTTGTCGCAGGGTTTCAACTTCTCGCTCTTCTAATACCAGCAGTTCTCGCGTTGTTTGCAAGCCAATAAAGCTATCTTTTGGGCCTTGAACTAACAGCAAATCTCCAAAACGAAGAGGAATTTTCCCCAGGCGATCGCGAATGAGTTCCTGTCCGCGACGAATGGCGAGAACGGTAGCGTTATAACGTTGTCGAAAACGTAAATCTTTCAGTGTCGTTCCGATTAACCGCGAGTTCGACAAAATCAAGACTTCAGCGACTTTCTCTTCTCCAGAACTAATTTCATCTTCAACAGTTTTCTTGTTGAATTTCATATCTGCTAAAATTTCAATCCCTCGTTCGTCGCGAACGTTTAACAAATTATCTCGGCTACCGCGAACGATTAACACATCCCCAGCAGATAAAGTTTTGTCAGCGAGGGGTTGCGAAAAATGAATGCCATCGTGAATAATTTCGAGGACAGACAAGTCGAATTTTCGTTGAATTTCACTTTCTCTTAATGTTTTTCCAATGGCGATCGACCCCGGTGGAATGACCATTTCACTGATGTAATCTTCTAAGCCGTAATCGTCTTCGATCGAATCGCCATCGAGGGGTTTGCGATCGGGAAGTAGGTAAGGCGCGACGAAAGATAAATACATCAACCCGATCGCGAACGTTGCGATCCCGACGGGCGTAAATTCAAACAAGCTGAATTCCCCATATCCCAATTGCTTCGACAACCCACTCGCCAAAATATTCGTCGAAGTACCGATCAGCGTTAACATTCCTCCGAGTACCGTACTGTAAGATAGGGGAATTAACAGCTTCGACACGGAAATTTGACGCTGCTTACACCAACTTTCAACAATAGGAAGAAAAATCGCGACCACCGCCGTATTGTTGATAAACGCAGTGATGGGGCCGACAATTCCTCCCATTACTAAGATTTGTCGAGAAATCTGTTTTCCGCCCCACTTCAACAGTCCGTCTCGCACGATCTGAACGACTCCCGTGCGCGTCACGCCCGCACTGAGAACGAACATGGCCATGACAGTAATCGTCGCGGAGTTACCAAACCCCGAAATCCCTTCTTCTGGCGACACCAAACCACATAACATCAACACGATCGCCACGACGAGCGCAGTGATATCGACGGGCAACCATTCCGCTGCAAACGAAATTAACGCCAGTCCCAAAATGGCAAGCATCAAGATAATTTTCATACAGACGAACTAAAAAGAGAGTAAAGTGAGGAAAGTGTCAGAGGTCGCGACACTCTTGAAACCGTCAGAGATAGCTGTTCTAACAAATTTGACAACCAGACGAGATCCGACAATACACTGTTGAAGTCGAGTTATAACGCTCGTGTTTTTTTACGCCGAGAAAGCCACCGATAAAGGAGTTTTTCTCCCTCGAGCCACACGAACACCAACAGACTAAATCCGAAACATACCGCAAGTTCCAGTGGACTTAACAGATAGGTTCCGAAAAAGTTCCGCAACGGCGTCACGTAAATCAACATCAGTTGTAACACTGTCGTCAGGATAACCGCGCCCCAAACGTAGAGATTCGATCGCGGGTTCAGTTCGACCGTCAGTTGCGTCGTCGATCGCGCCGCTAACGCGTGACCCATTTGCGCCAAACACAACGTCGTAAACACCATAGTTTTCCAGCGATCGGGGTCGCCGAAACTGTGAGCGTAGCGGTATCCCCAAGTCATCAAGGCGATCGTCAATACCGAAAACACAACGCCGATGCGGAGAATATACACCCCCAGCCCCCGAGCAAAAATACTTTCGTGGGGACTGTACGGGGGACGCTGCATCACCTTGGGTTCGGCCGGTTCCATGGCTAAGGCTAAGGCAGGAAGTCCGTCGGTGACGAGGTTCATCCAGAGAATCTGTAGCGGCGAGAGGGGAGCGCCCCCCAAGCCGAGGAGAGGCGCCGAACCGATGGTTAACACTTCCCCGACGTTGCTACCTAAAACGTAGCGGATGAAACGGCGAATGTTGTCGTAGACGACGCGCCCTTCTTCGGTGGCTCTGACGATGGTGGCGAAGTTGTCGTCGAGCAAGATGGTATTGCTAGCTTCCTTACTCACGTCAGTTCCGGTTAACCCCATAGCAATGCCGATGTCGGCTTGTTTGAGGGCGGGGGCATCGTTCACGCCGTCTCCCGTCATGGCGACGATCCGACCCCGCTTTTGCAGGGCGCGGACGATGTCGAGTTTGTGTTTGGGGGAAACTCGGGCGTACACGCTGACGAGATCGACCTGTTCCTCGAGGGCGTCTGGAGACAAGCGATCTAACTCTTGCCCGGTGAGGACGCGATCGCCCGGTCGCGCGATGCCCAAATCGTAGGCGATCGCTTGGGCGGTGAGGCGGTGGTCGCCGGTAATCATCACCGGACGAATTCCCGCTTCTCGACAGCGTGCTACGGCGTCTTGGGCTTCCGGGCGCGGGGCGTCGAGCATTCCCACCCAACCCAGCCAAACGAGCTGTTGTTCGAGGGCGTCAGCGTCGCTGTCAGGGAGGGTGTCGAGGGGGCGTTCGGCCAAGCCCAAAACGCGAAACCCTCGGGCCGCCATGCGATTGCTGCGATCGAGCAAAATTTGGCGGCCGCGCTTGCTGAGGGGATGGGTGCGATCGCCCCGTCGCACCTGAGTACACCGCTCTAACACCACCTCGGGAGAGCCTTTCATCATGAGGAGATAGGGGGCGTCTTCGTTCGATTCGATATCCGGTCGTTTGACCGTCACGGACATCCGCTTGCGTTCGGAGGAAAAGGGAATTTCGGCAATGCGAGGCATTTTCGGGGCGATCGCTTCGCGGAACAACCCGGCCTTTCCCGCCAGAGACAGCAACGCGCCTTCGGTGGCATCTCCAATAACGTCCCAAGTATTGCCGCTTTGTTTCAACAGTGCGTCGTTACAGAGAATGCAGGCGTACAACAACCGTTGTAGGTCGGGGTGAGTGCGATCGACGATCGGGTCCGAAGGGCGATCGCGATCGTGTAACGGCGTTCGTTCGCGCCACTGACCGCTGGGCTGGTAGCCCTCTCCCGTCACGCTCAGGTTCTGCGTCCCCGTCTGCACCCACTGCACCACCATTTTATTTTGGGTCAGCGTTCCGGTTTTATCCGAGCAAATCGTCGTCACCGATCCCAAGGTTTCCACCGCCGCCAGTTTGCGAATCAGAGCGTTGTGACGCACCATGCGCTGGGTTCCGATGGCTAACGTCACCGTGACCACGGCGGGAAGTCCTTCGGGAACCACCGCCACCGCCATACTCAGCGACACTTCCAACAACGCCCGAAACTGACTCCATCCAGTTTGCAACACGCCGACGCTGACGACGAACGCCACCAACAGCAGGGAACCGAGAACCAGAACGTTGGCCAGTTCCGCCATGCGCTGTTGCAGGGGAGTCGCTTCGCTTTCGACAGATTGCAATAGCGTCGCAATCTGTCCGATTTCAGTATTCATGCCGGTTTTCGTCACCACAGCCCGGCCGCGGCCGCTGGCGATTTCAGTCCCTTGAAACACCAAGTTCGATCGCTCGCCCAACGCCGCCTCTTCGTGACAGCGGAGATCGGCCTGTTTGCTGACGGCTTCCGATTCCCCGGTTAGGGCAGCTTCTCGGATGGATAAATTTCGAGCTTCCAGCAAGCGCGCGTCCGCCGCCACAGACCCCCCTGTTTCGAGGAGAACGATATCGCCGGGAACCAGTTCTTTGGCCGCAATTTCGCTGGGAATGCCGCTGCGGACGACGCGCACTTGGGGCGCAGACAGCCGTTTGAGGGCGGCTAGGGCTTTTTCAGCTCGACTTTCTTGGAAAAAGCCTAAAATTGCGTTGAGAATGACGATGGTGAAAATTGCGACGGCATCTCGGGGAAAAATTCCCTGACGCAAATCTAACAGTGCTGAGACGATGGCGACGCCCGTCAGCATCAGCAACATGACGTTGGTAAACTGTTCCCACAAAATGACGAGGTTGCTGCGACCGGCTGTTTCTCGGATTTCGTTCCAACCGAAAACTTGCAGGCGTTGGCGGACTTGCGCGTCCGTCAATCCTCGTTCGGCGTCGCTGTCGAGGAAAGTGAGGGCGTCGTGGGGGCTGAGGGCGTGCCACGCTCGCGAGGGGTCGTAGCCCGTCGGGTTTGGAGAAGGCGGAGAAAAGGCCATAATGCGAAGGCGATCGCGGCATCGGTGACGGATCGTTGGGGGCCCGGTGTCGGTTCGGGCAAGACGATCCGCGATATTCCCAGCTTGACATCCTCTCCCAGCAACCCTATCGGGTATGCAGGGAGATTCCCTGGTTCACACCAAGAATTTCCTGCTTCTCAACCTCTTGACTAGACTTGAACTCAAATAACTTCAAGTCCCCGCCAGAACGATTCCACAGGCTTTTTGTTTTACGTCCACTTGGTGCCCCCAAGCCGGACGGATCTGATTTTTGGTTTTGGGCTTTATGCTCTATACAGGTTGCCAGTGTCTTAACCGTTACTTCTGGGCTGCCTACTGGATGAGCTATCCGTATGTTTTCAGCGTGTTACCACCTTATCAATTATATTTGATGGCTCGTTTCGGCGCTATCCCCTTCTCTCGCTATCGCATTGTTCAGGGGACGCACCTCAACTCACCGCCGCTTCACCACCCCCTAACCGCTTCGCGGTATAGGCGGAGTACTGCGACGGATCTTGATAGAGAGTTTTTGCCCGAAACAACTACTGCGATCGCGGGAGTTTCCCCAGTTCGAGATCGCGCCGTCCCTCAAACTGGCCGTACGATCGCTCTGGTTGTCTATTCTGCGATCGCGCCCCATGAAACGAGAACGCCAACTGTGGCTTGTAAAAGGTATCGCCGGATTGCTGTTTGTCGGCTTTGGGTTAAGTTTGTTCGGCGAAGCGGTGATTCGCAAATCGTGCCTGCGATCGCTGGTTCGCCATCGGTACCGGAAGCTTAGCCGCGTTCAATTTCGGCTTGTGCTTGATGAACGAACCCGCCACAATCACCAGCGACGCCTCGAAACCTCGTGGTAGGGTGTGTGACGCGGCTGCAAATGCTGGGGATGTAGACCTTAAAATCGCCTTTCCGCGTCACGCACCGACTAGAACGAAATCGTCAGATACTGATTCTGAAACTTCGCCCCTTTCACGGACTTACCCTGCAACGCCGGGGGTAAAAAGATATTGTGCCGTTGTTCCCCAGCTTCGACGGTCACCTCGGGCCCCGACTGAATCAGTTTGACTTGTTTTTTATCGAATCCCGGCAAGAACAACCGTACCGTTTGCGCGGCGAGGTCGATTTCCATCGGTTTCGGGGCGTTGGCGACACTCTCGAAATCCGGTAAATTTTCAATAATCGGCTGCCAGTCGTCGCCGACTTTGGTGGGAACTGCACTCAGCGTCAGCGGGGCGAATTCCGCCGCGATCGTCTCGCTGAAGCTCCTGCGATTGAGAACGATGCCCCCGACCGTCAAGCCGATTTGTTGGGCTTCCCCCCAACGGTATTTTGCCACGGCGATCGCCGCCGGATCCTCCGTCGTTACCAAATAGGCTGCGATCCGTTTGGCATTGGAGAGCGTCTGTTTGCCCTCACCGAGTAAATCGTCGAGCTGATCGGGGGTAAACTCCGTTTGTGACCAATCGACGTTTAACACGGCACTGCTCACCGGTTGCACGAACGGCGACAAAGCCCGCACGATATCCGAACCCTCGAGAACCTGGCGAAAACGGCGCAGATACCAGCCTGCAATTTCTGCGATTCCCAACATTCGCAGCGTATCGCGATCGCCGGTTCCATCGTAGACGATGACATCGTATTTCCCGCTCGCATCGTACTCTCGCACGGCGTTGATGGCGAAGGCGCTATCCATTCCCGGTAAAACCGCCAGTTCTTGCCCGTAGACTTCCTTAAAAAACGGCGTTCGCAGATATTTCGCCTCTAAACTCTTCACCTGTTCCCACCCTTGCTCGAGCATATAGGGCGTATAAAACTGAATCGCCTGCAAGTTCGGCTCGATTTCTGTCGGTTCCGAGGCCACCGACGCCCCCAGCAGCAAGCTAAATTCCGGACCCGATCCTTGACTGGCGAGTAACACGCGCCGTCCGAAGCTGGCGTGGTATTTCGCCGTGGCGATGGCCATGGTGGTGCGTCCGGTACCGCCTTTTCCTAGAAATGTCAGAATCTGTGCCATAAAAAGAAATACATATCGTTACAATTTCTGAAGATAGCGCGATCGCCCCCCTTCAGCGCGATCGCCTCTCCCTCCCCAAATTCCCCAAATTCCTCATTCAGCAAGCCTTAGAGCTAATTTTAAATAAAAGCGATCGGGCGAACTCTCCCCCCCTCGCCCGAAGGCAGTTGGCGGTACGTGGAGATCGATCTCACGATCGATCGTCACGCACCTACTGAAAACTGAAAACTGTCTCCACTGCTGACTGCTGACTGCTGACTGCTGACTGAAAAAGGGGGGCTCGGAATTGATGTTACCGTCCCCCCCCTATATCGATCGTTGCAATCGTTTACGCGGGTTCGAGTTCGTCTTCAAAGAACCAGGTCGAAAAGCCGCGATCGAACGTCACGACGACGCCGATACCACTGCCATCGACCATTTTGTACTCAGAAACCGTTCCGACGGGATTTTGTTTGATTTGACTAACGATGTCGCTCGGGACGCGATCGCGAATCCGACGCACTTTAACCTTTTGACCTACTTCCATCACAGCTCGATTAACCTGTGTTTTCGATAAAACCACCCCATAGTGTATCAGGGTTTCTTCCCCGACCGACTTAAGATTGGGAGTAGTTTGCCAGTCCAAAGATGTAAACGCCGTGAGCGAACAAGACTGCACCCCAAATCGCACTCGCCCAAAGCGTCCAAGGTTCGTCGATACGATAAAGGGTGTAGAAAAACCAAGCGCCGGAATTACAAGCGGCGAAAATTGCTACGTGCAAGGCGAAATTGATGCGATCGCCCAAGCGTCGGTACGCCGGGTCTTTCGGGTCGGGTTTTTCAGGCCATTTGGGAGGCATACAATAAATAAATAAGGCTTAAAAACGAACGTAACGGTATCGATTGTACATAACCTCGTCCTTGACAGTCTGATAAAATCTGAATGAGGGGTTTTACCCCTCACCAAACAAACGATCGAAGCCTAAAGAAAACTTCGATCGCCAAAGATCGTCACGGGTCTCGCGCCAGCATTTGCGTGGGTTTACAGCATCGGACAAGACTATGCTAGAGTCAATCATTTATCCCTGGGATAGTTTCGACACCGCGTCGAGATGGCTAGAGGGCGATCGCACTGCTGCCACGAACAGCACGATCGCTCGAGTCGAACGACAAGGTTCTACAGACCGAACTTACAGCTCCCAGCTTCCAGCCTGCGTACGCCTAGACTTTGAAGGCTTAGAACGTTTTGAAGTCGTGCGAGATCAATTCGCACGGTGGGGCGTCCAATTCGACAACGCGATCGCCGTTTGTCCGTCGAATCCCGCCTATCCCACCCACTCAGGCGAAATCCTACTGATGGGTGCGCCTCAAAATGGATTTCTCGAGTTGAAATTCAGCCATCCCGTTCAGTTCGTATCGGGATTCATCACCAGTTCCAGAATTACCGCGATGTCGGCGTACAACCATCTTGGAGAAACGATCGCCCGCGCCGAACTCCCCTCGTCGAACCTCGCCGACAGCAAAAAGACGACCCCCCCTAACTATCAACTCATCGTTAAAGCCCCCAACATTCATCGCGTCACGTTTTACGCGTTCGATGGAGAACTAGCTGTAGACGACATTAGCTTCGGATATTGACATCCTCCCGACGCTGACCCTACAGGTACAGTGCGGGCTTCCCAACCGTTCGGCTGACGCTCACGGCGAAGCCTCGCGATTGGGTATTCCTGCCCCGCGCCGCTTATCCATCCACAGCCCCTTGCCTGAAGGCAAAATGTTCTGGATTTACCTCAAGTCGAGGCCACCAATAATCCCGCCGAACGACAGTTACGTCCCGCCCTCATCGCTCGCAAGGTCTCTTGCAGCAATAAGACCGAATCCAGCGCTCGCACTTGGGATATTTTAGCTTCCTTGGCGGCTTTGACATCCTCTCCCAGCAACCCTAATGGGTATGCTGGGAGATTCCTTGGTTCACACCAAGGATTTCCTGCTTCTCAACCTCTTGACTAGACTTGAACTCAGATAACTTCAAGTCCCCGCCAGAACGATTCCACA
>NZ_KB235958.1:2843050-2855326 GCF_000332355.1 Baaleninema simplex PCC 7105 | reverse complement strand
CAACTCACCGCCGCTTCACCACCCCCTAACCGCTTCGCGGTATAGGCGGAGTACTGCGGCGGATCTTGATAGCAGTCCCAAACGAGTCGTCAAAAATTAAAACACCAGCAAAAATCTGATTCCCCGTTCCCCGTTCCCGATTCCCTTTTTGTCTCGATTTTGTTACACAACTGATTTAGGGTTGCTATACTCATCTTGAAAATACCGGGGATCTAGAGAGGGCTGAGACAGGAGACCTCTTTACATCTCGGGATTTTCGAGATTCTAAGCAAATTAAATCTCTACTCTAAGTTTTTTAAACTACTCTAAAGCTAAACTTTTTACAGTGACGTTTGCTACAATAAAACCTATTTTTCAAGGCAGAGAGAGGAGAATTATGCCTGAATATCGCTCCAAAACATCAACCGCCGGTCGCAATATGGCGGGGGCCCGCGCGCTGTGGCGTGCGACAGGAATGACGGACGAGGATTTTCACAAGCCTATTATTGCTGTTGCCAATTCTTTTACGCAATTCGTACCGGGTCACGTTCATTTGAAGGATCTCGGACAGCTCGTCGCACGGGAAATCGAAAAAGCTGGTGGCGTCGCCAAGGAATTCAATACCATTGCCGTAGACGATGGCATTGCCATGGGTCACGATGGGATGCTCTACAGTTTACCCAGTCGTGAAATTATCGCCGATTCGGTCGAATATATGGTCAACGCTCACTGTGCGGACGCGCTGGTGTGCATTTCCAACTGCGATAAAATCACTCCAGGGATGCTGATGGCGGCGTTGCGCTTGAACGTCCCCACGGTGTTCGTGTCTGGCGGTCCGATGGAAGCGGGTAAGACGAAGTTGGCCGAACACAAGTTAGATTTGGTCGATGCGATGGTGATTGCGGCCGATGACAGCGCCTCGGACGAGGTGGTGGCGGAGTACGAACGCAGTGCTTGTCCGACGTGCGGCTCTTGCTCGGGTATGTTTACGGCCAATTCGATGAACTGCTTGACCGAAGCCATCGGGTTGTCGCTTCCGGGGAACGGAACGACGTTGGCGACGCATTTCGATCGCAAGCAATTGTTCCTCGATGCGGCTCATCTGATCGTCAAAAATGCCAAGCGCTATTACGAAGACGGGGACGAGTCGGTGTTACCGCGTGCGATCGCCAGTGTTGAGGCGTTCGAGAACGCAATCTCGTTAGATATCGCGATGGGCGGCTCGACGAATACGATTTTACACCTGTTGGCGGCGGCTCAAGAAGCTGAGGTGGATTTCGATCTCAAGGATATCGATCGCCGCTCTCGGTCGATTCCGCAGTTGTGTAAAGTCGCCCCCAATACTCAGAAATACCATATTGAAGACGTTCACCGCGCGGGTGGGATTATGGGAATCCTCAGCGAACTCGATCGCGCGGGGTTGTTACATAGCCAGTTACCGACGGTTCACAGTGCGACGCTAAAAGACGCGTTGGAGAAGTGGGACGTTATGGGAAATCCCACCCCCGACGTGGTGGAGTTTTATAAGGCTGGTCCGGCGGGAATTCCCACACAAACGGCGTTTAGCCAGGATACGCGCTGGCCGTCGTTGGATATCGATCGCGAGACTGGCTGTATCCGCAATTTTGAGAGTGCGTACTCGCAAGAAGGCGGTTTAGCGGTACTCTACGGCAATATCGCCGAAGATGGTTGCGTCGTCAAGACGGCGGGTGTGGACGAGTCGATTTTGGTGTTTGAGGGGAAAGCGAAAATCTTTGAGTCCCAGGATAGCGCCGTGAAGGGCATTTTGAACGATGAAGTCCAAGCTGGCGATGTGGTTATCATTCGTTACGAAGGACCCAAAGGCGGCCCGGGGATGCAAGAGATGTTGTATCCGACGTCTTATTTGAAGTCGAAAGGCTTGGGTAAGGTTTGTGCGTTGCTGACGGACGGTCGTTTTTCCGGGGGAACGTCGGGACTGTCGATCGGTCATGTTTCTCCCGAGGCGGCCTCTGGCGGTGCGATCGGGTTGTTGAAAGATGGGGATGCGATCGCGATCGATATTCCCCAGCGTCGCATTAACGTTTTACTCGATGATGAGGAGTTGGCCCGCCGTCGCGCCGAACAGGATGCGAAGGGGTGGAAACCCGCCGAAGTCCGTCCCCGTAAGGTGAGTACGGCGCTGAAGGCTTATGCGAAGTTCGCCACCAGTGCGGATAAAGGTGCAGTGCGAGATAAGAGTTTTCTCGAGTGAAGGATAGGGTAGGGGTTTTCTCGACTGACAATTTCTACTCATGATTTGAAGGGGTGGATTTCTCTGGAGCGTTCTGGGGAAATCCATTCTTGCGATCGAGTTGAAAAACGAGTTTAGGGTTTGGGTTCTGAACGTCTGGTGTTAGGGGTTTGGAACCACAGAAACACAGAGAACCGGTCGGTACATTTTACATTTGGGTGCATCTCAGTTTTGCAAAAACATGAGAATTGGAGGCTGAAATCCTTATTCTCTCGTATAGATTTACATTTTTGAGATGCACCCGTACATTTTTTTACAAATGCCTGATTTTGGGTTAGCTTAAAGAAAGCAAGGCTAAAATTTAATAGCCGTTCGATTTTTTTGTGAGTTTTGAGGTTTAAGATGTTCTCGATCGACTTGAAAAAAATTATCGGGGTTACGTTTTTTTTAGTTTCCACGATAATGCTAGGTGGTGAAGTCGCTTTAGCTCGGGAGTTCGATCGATTTTCTGATTGGTGTCAAAACAAGGAACAGTTGACGCCAGAGGCGAGACACACGGTTGAGGTGTTACTGGAAGAAGTGGAAACAACCGAGTGCGATCGAGCCGAAGCAGAACTGATGAGTCGAACAGTACTCCGCATCTGGCGTCAGGAAATTATCAACTTACAACCTCTAGAAAGTCTAACAAATTTAACCGAACTTTATCTTATCTCAAATAAAATTGAAAATATCGAACCTTTGGCGAATCTCACAAATTTAACCGGACTTTATCTTGGCTTAAATAAAATTGAAAATATCGAACCTTTGGCGAATCTCACAAATTTAACCGAACTTCATCTTGGCTCAAATAAAATTGAAAATATCGAACCCTTAGCCAGTTTGACGAATATAAAAAGTCTAAATCTCGGTCAGAATCAAATCTCAGACATAAAACCTTTAGATCGACTGATTCATTTAAAAAATCTCAATCTTATTTTTAATCAAATTAGAGATGCAGAATTTGCCAATTTCGTGAATTTAGAAAATCTCAATTTGGCACAAAATCAAATTCAAAATATAGAATTAACCGATCTACCTAATTTAACAGAACTCGATCTGAGTTCCAATCAAATTCAAAATGTAAAGTTAGTCAATTTCGTGAATTTAACCGAACTTAACTTAGGCTATAATCAAATTCAAAATATAGAATTCACCAATCTGGTGAATCTCGAGAAGCTTGACTTAATATTCAATCAAATCCAAAATTTAAATTTCTTGGCTAACCTAGATAATTTAAATCAACTTAACTTGAGCAACAATCAAATTCAATATTTAGAACCCTTAGCGAATCTTACAGATTTAAAGAAAATCGATTTAAGCAACAATCAAATCTCGAATCTTGAGCCTTTAGCGAATTTAACAAACGCGATCGAACTCCAGATTTGTAATAATCAAATCTCAAATTTAGACCCCTTAGCCAATTTGACAAATTTGACTAAACTTTGTTTTTATAGCAATCAAGTTGTGAATTTAGAACCCTTGTCGAGTTTGACGAATTTAACCGATCTGTATATCAGTAGCAATCAAATCGAGGATTTAGGCGCGTTAGCAAATCTCATAAATTTAAAAACACTTAATATAGATTACAATCAAGTTGCAAACCTCGAGCCTTTAGCCAATCTTGTCAACTTAACTGAACTTTCTGCTGCTTATAATCAGGTTGTCGATATCAAACCGTTAGCTAACCTCTCAAATTTATCAACATTATCGATCGAATATAACCACATCTCAAATTTAGCCCCCTTAGCCAACCTCAAAAAATTAACTGACATTCAACTCGATAGAAATCGATTTGAGGAAATTCGAGCGTTGGGAAATATAACTCAATTAACCAAGCTAAGTCTAACTGAAAATCAGATTGCGAATCTGGAACCCTTAGCCAATCTTACGAATTTAACCACACTCAATCTAGCTCGAAATCAGATTGCGAATCTGGAACCCTTAGCCAATCTCACGAATTTAACCACACTCAATCTCAGTCAAAATCAAATTGTAAACCTGGAACCCTTAGCCAATCTTATAAAGTTAACTGAGCTTCACATCAATGAGAATCAAATTGAGGATGTGGAACCCTTGACGAACCTCATCAACCTCACCAATCTTTTACTTCATGAAAACCAAATTGAGAACGTCGAACCTTTATCCCATCTCACAAATTTGACATCTTTGGGAATGATTAACAATCAAATTGTGAGTTTAGACTCGTTCGATCGACTCAAAAATCTGAATTTTCTTTACCTCAGAGGAAATCGAATCCAAAATATCGACTCTTTAGTTAATCTCCCGAATTTAAGAACGCTCATGCTTTATCAAAATCAAATTGAGAATATCGAATCCTTAGCAACGCTCACAAATTTGAACGCTCTTTATATCCACGAGAACCAAATTGAAAATATCGAACCTTTGGCAACACTTGTAAATTTAACAAAACTCGATGTCAGCAATAACAAAATCACAAACTTGCAACCCTTAGCTCATCTCACAAATTTGACATGGCTGTCAATTGGAGACAATCAAATTGAAGATGTGGAGCCTTTAGGGAAGCTCATCGGTTTGAATAAGCTTTTAATTAGCAACAATCAAATTCAAGATATGGAGCCTCTGTCACAACTCACGAATTTAACAGAACTTTGGATTGGTGACAATCAAATTACAGATTGGGAACCCTTGAATCGTTTAACCAACTTACAACTGCTTTATCTTTCTGGGAATCCTGCTATCGATCGCACTTGTCCGATTCAACCTGAATCGATTTGTCTATTTTTTTAAAATATAAACTGAACTCAAAAAAGTTATCTGTAACACGATCGCAATTTCAAAAGCAGTTCGTCAAAACATCAATCTATAGAGTCTGAAGAAGAAGGAGGTTGACGGAGTTCGATCGCCACAGTTGTTTCTTTTTCGCTGTGGAATTGCAAGCGATTTTGAATGCGATCGCCTGAAATTTCACAATCTCGATTGACACAGAGAATATAATCCACCTCTGATGAGTATTTGTCGATAACTCGATCTAGGCTTGTGGCTCGTTTTTTAGGTCTATCTGGATCTTTACAAATCGCCTTAAATTTAATATCTGGCATTTTTAAAAAGTAGTAATGTAAGCGTGACGATTCGTCTGAAAAGAAACCCACTCGATCTCCAGATTCAAGCCAATCATCTAAGCGATTTAAACGATCGTCTCGATAAGTTTTGTTAGCTTCAAAAAAGCGATCGCGCCCCCAATTACTTTTCACCCAAGGACTGTTTTGCATAGAATTATCCCAGGTGGAAGGTCGAAAATTTTGCAAAATAAATATCGATCGATTGAATAGACAACAATACACTAAGATCGCAAACGATAAAATTAAAATAAAATAATAAGACATTTTTTCTAACTTGAGGTTCTGTTTGAGAATGTCTTGCATAGAATAAGCGATGCAGCCACCAGAACAAGCAAAAAACAAGACTATCATACGAATTTTATACAGCGACCAGCTCGATGCAAAACAAAAAATTAGTAAAAAGCTCAGTAGTGTTAACGCGAGTTGTTTGACAAACCGCGATCCTCGAAAGAGACTATAGAAAATTGAAGGAATAACGAGCAGTAAGCCGAGCGGACCGAATCCAGATTTGGCTTGATGTGGAACCCAGTCTATTTTAAATTCAGAATTTTTTTGAAGTCCTGCATCTCCCAACAAAGGGTAAAATATGCGATCGTAAATAGATTGTAAAATCTCGATCGGTGAAATATGAAAAACTGCCTTGAAAATTGAATCAGTTGGAGATAAAAGGTCGATCGACTGAAAACTATAGCGTATTAAATTTGCTAAGCCTCCGATCGCTCCATCTTGATTTTTATGAAATTCTACAAATCCAGTCGGCCCCGACCACCCTTCCCATGTCATTTGATTATATGCAAACAACCAAATTTGAGACATAACGAATAGAGGAATCGACCCAGCGATCCACCAGCGCCAATTTACTCGAACAATTTTTATCCAAAATTTCAATCTGTATTTTTTAATTAAAAGATATCCAAAAAATATTATAAATGGAAATAAAAATGCGAAAAACGTTGTTTTTGAAGATATTCCAAACATCAAACCAAGAAGCAAAATAAATAAATTTCGAGAAGTTGGATTTTCTAAAAGGCGATCGATCGCTAAAATACAAAAGATTCCAGCGGACGCTGTAAAAATGTTGTTTTTAGCAATGATAGATTGAAAAACGAGTTGCGGTAAGCTGGCAACGATCGCTGCGACAGCGAGCGAGATTTTTTCTGATGCAAATTTACGGGCGATCGCGTAATTTCCTAAAATAATAGAGAGATAAGCTAAAAAGCTAAATAAGCTAACTGCATAGTCAGTTTTAAATCTCAAAAAAAGATGAGGAAGAATATCAGAGCCAACAGGAAAAACTGCATGATGAAATTTACAGACATTATCTAAAAACAAGCTATTTTCAAATTCAAAAATCCAAACTCTTGGTAAATGATACGTCAAAACATCTAAATCGAGTGGTGGAAAGATCGTTGACGTCAATCCAAGATAAATACAGGGGATCGATCCAAGCACGAAAAACAAACGATTTTTATTTAAAAAAGTTGATACGCTGTCAATTTTAGACTTAATGTCTTTTTTTAAAATTAAGTAAATACTGGCTGCGATCGCAAGAATTTCTAAAACAAAAGAAGCTTTCGGAATTCCGAGAAAAAAAGCTACTTGAAAAGAAAAAGATAATATAATGAAACTCAAACCAATTCCCAAGCTTAAAGATTCGGAAATACGACGTTTGGGACAGTCTATTGTGAGAAATCCACCAACAACCAAAATTAAAACTTCAAAAATCGATAGAACGGTCATGATTTGTGACGCATTATAAAAATGAATTAATATTAGCATTTTTTTTTGGATTGTCAATTTTTAGCTTTAAACAAGCGATAGTTTTTTATTAATGCTTGAATCTAAAATTATTTTTAATTAATGTAATAAAAAACAAAAACATTGTTGATATGGGTGTATTTCAACAATGTAAATCCATCAAAAAAAAGGGGTCTTCGGAGTTTGAGGTGATAATAGTATAATAGAAAACAAATGCAGGCGGATCTAAAGATGAACTTTTTTGTAGAAGACTTAATCAACTTACCCAAAGTAAGAGTGAGAAGCGTGGTCAGGGAACGCGAAGCAATATTTTTGCAGCTAGGCTTTAGAGAAGAGGAAGTTGCCTGTCCTCATTGTGGCAAAAAGACGGGCGAACTTAACCAAACACGAACCGTTAGAGTTCGAGACTTGCCCATTTCGGGTCAACTCGTATATTTGCAAATACCACGGCGTCAGTTTTACTGTAAAAAATGCCGGGTCTTCGGAGTTTGTGGTTATAAATGTATACCATAATACAAAAAATTGAAAATTCGAGAGCCAAAACCCTTGAAATCTCGTGAAGTTAGTTTTTCTGTCACCCTAAACTCCGAAGAGCCAAAATGCCAACAATACTTTACAGAAGAACTAGACTTTATTGAAACTGGTCGAAGGTTTACTAGGCGGTACGAAGAATATATTTACGAGCGAGTAATCGCTAGTAGCGTCGAGCAAGTTAAAAGAGAAGAAGACTTGTCTTGGCATCAGGTAAATGGAATTCATCAACAGGTATACGAACGCAAAAAAAAAGTAAATTGGGGACAAGTAAAAAGGTTGGGTTTGGACGAGATAGCAAAACATAAAGGTCACAAAAAATTTGTGACGGTAGTGAGCGATTTAGAGAAAGGAGAATTGATAGAAGTCATCGACTCTCACCAACAAGAAGAAATCGCTGAAGTTCTTCTACAGCAACCGTTAGAGGTCAGAGAGGCAGTCGAAGAAGTCAGTGTAGATATGTGGGGAGGATTTCCAAAGCTTATCGAAAAAGTGTTTCCCAATGCCCAAATTGTCGTCGATAGATTTCACGTTATGAAAGCGGTGAATGACAATCTAAATAAAATCCGAAAGCAGGTGAAGTTTAAATCAAAATCAAAGAGAGCAAAATGGTTATTGCTAGAAAAACCAAAAAGACTTAAAAGAAGAGGGATTGGAAAAATTAGAGGCCGTTTTAAAACAGTCAAAACGTTTACGAAAAGCTTATCAGCTTAAAGAGGATTTTAGAGAAATTTATGAAACAACTCAAGACCCAGAGAGCGGAAAAAATAAATTTAAAGAATGGTTGTGTAAAGCACAGAGTATTTATGGTGATGCTGTCAAGACAATTCGCAATCATCTTAACACAATATGTAATTATTTCTTGAGCCGAACAACCAATGGTGTTATGGAGGGTATTAATAATCGTCTTAAACTGATAAAGCGTCAAGCTTATGGCTTTATAAATTTTGAAAATATGCGAATGCGCTTTCTGTCTTGCTTTACTTAATAAGTTTTTCTTATCACCTTGTTTTGCGAAGACCCAAAAAAAGCTTCCGTACTTGATTGAACTGTTGTTGGGTTTCGCGATCGCTCCACCCCTGGACTGAGCAAAGCCGAAGTCTAACCTACGTCAAACTCATGTTTTTACAAAAGTGAAATGCACTCCATATTATTTTGTTTGAATTTTAAGAACGTACTAAACGATTAAAAAAAACACTCAAAAATCTACTCAGTTTCATAAAAATATCGGCCGTTTTTAGAGAAATTAGGATACCCTACGTTTGCTAGACTTACTCGACGATCGCTTGCCCATGAAAATCGCTCTAGACGACCTCGCCCGACAAATCGCAACAGAACACCAGCAGAGTTTGAACCATCCGACCACGGCGTTACTGACGGGGTGGAAAGTTGGGGTGTTACTGCAACGGGCGGCGCAACTTTGTCCGCCCTCCCAGTGGGAATCTTGGCTTCAACAGCATTGTGGAATGTCGCTCGCCACAGCCCAAACCTATTTACAAGTGGCGCGATCGTGGTCCTCTGCCAGATTGCCAGTGGAAACGACCGTACCCGAACCGTCTCCCGCCCCACCTGCGACTCCCCAACCGCTCGACACGACCGAGGTGCGATCGCCTGCCACTTCCCCGACTCCTCCATCTCCTCAACCCCAAGCGTTGAGGTTCTTTCTTCCCGGTGTCGTGGTTCCTAAAGCTCGCCCTCGCGTCACCCGCTTCGGTACGTTTCTCCCCAAACGTTACCGACATTGGCGGTTGTGGGCTGAAGGAGAACTGCTGATACAACTTCAAAAGCTCGATCGGATTCCCTCGCTTCCCTTGTCCAAAGCAGCGGTAAGGATTCAATTTCGCGGCAAATTTCGCACTCAAGCCGATATTGACAACTTAGCGGGAGCGATTCTCGATGCCCTGACGGTCGGGGGCGCGGGCATTCTCCAAAACGACAACCTCTCCTGCGTGCCGAGTCTTCGAGTGGAATACATCGACAGGGATTCCGAGACGGGCGCTCGGATCGAGATCCAACCAATCATATAACTTATGTTAAAGTTTCAGCATTTATGTCGAAGTTTAATTTATATAAATTTGTTGCTAATTATTCTCAATTTTTGCAAAATCCTGCTAGGCTGTTAACGTCGCTGTTGACGATTGTTCTCAACAAAGGTCGAGAGCGACGGGCGATCGGTCGAACCTCGATCGCGCCCCAATCCGTTGTTTATTCCGTCACATCCGACGTACTATGGCTTCTTTCCCCGACGTTCTCTGGCTGAATCCGAATCCGAGCTGGCGACGGTTCCACCGTCCGCTAATGCAGTATATTTCGCAACAAAAGACGGTGGCAGAATGGGAATACCGCCAAACCCCGGACGAGCCGAGTAGTCTCGAGGCGGCGATCGAGCTGCTCGACGAGTATCTTTGCGATCGCGATCGCCCCATTCACCTCATCGGACACAGTACCGGGGGACTGTTGGGACTCTTGTACGCCCGTCGCTACCCCGAACGCGTCAACTCCTTGAGTCTTTTGGCGGTAGGCTGTCACCCCGCTATTGACTGGCAATGTCATTACTATGCCCAGCGTCAACTGCTCCCCTGTAGCCGTCAGATCGTGTTGGCGCAAATGGTGAAATCGATCGTCGGTTCCTGTTCTCCCTATCTGACAAAAACTTACGTGCGACTGCTCGAGGACGATCTAGAAACGTCTCCCTCTCCTCATTCCCTGTGGCGGCGAGAACGGATCGCACCGGGAGGGGTTCCCGTCCCCTTGTTCGTCGGGGGAAGTCGCCGCGACGCGATCGTCGATCGCCAACAACTTCAGGGGTGGGTTCCGTGGTTGAAACGGGGTGACTGTTTGTGGGAATATCCCCAAGGATCTCACGTTTTCCACTACAGCGACCCCCAAGCCGTCGGCGATCGCCTGTTGCAGTTTTGGCAATCGCTGCGAGTACCCACACAGCTATCAGCGGCGTAAGGCGATCGTTTCTCGAAATTTTAACTCGATCGCATCAAAGTCCTGCGATAGACTAGATAAGCTGTCGCACCTTTCGGCAGTTTTAAAGAATACGGTCGGACGCAAGATTTCGCGAGCGGACTTTATCCCTCGTTGGAAGTTCGAGCCTTGTTTTGACTCCTTCGAGTCAGCTCTTGCGATCGCCCATCACTTTGACCGACTCCATCACCTACCGCCTTAATCGATTATGAAAGACCTCGATCTCGAAAAAACGATCGAACTCCTCAACACCATCATGGAATTCGAGTTAGCGGGTGTCGTTCGTTACACCCATTACTCCCTGATGGTAACCGGTCCAAACCGCATTCCCATCGTCGATTTTTTCAAAACCCAGGCCAACGAATCCCTCCTTCACGCCCAGCAAGCCGGAGAAATCTTAACGGGACTCGGCGGACATCCCAGTCAAAAAATAGCCCCCATAGAGGAAACGTATCAGCATTCCGTACCTGACTTGTTGAAAGAAAGTCTCAACCACGAAAAAAACGCTCTCGAACTCTATAAAACCTTGCTCGACCTCGTGCAAGATGCCAGCGTTTATCTCGAAGAATACACCCGTGGCACGATCGGAATTGAAGAACTTCATACGATCGAATTGCAAAAAATGCTGCGCGATTTCAGCTAACGCTCGGATACCGTTTGAAATCAGTTCGATGCGGCAATTTCCTCGAATTCGTATCGATACGTGTTTCCCTCCCGTCTTCTGCGATCGCAGAGGGCGCACTTTTTTTTAGTGGATTTTGACAGAGGAAAGAAGAGGGAAAACGAGTCAGACCGTTACAACCTCGCTGAAATTTCCTATTCTATAACGGGACTTAAACGGTAAAAAAGGTAAAATAAAAGCAAAACCCTTGACTGACAAGGATTTAAGGTGGAGAGTGTCCCCATGAGAGAGACCACCCCAGCCGCTATGCCACCCTGCTTTGAGAAGTGGTGCAAGCGTTTCGACCCCGACTTCAAAACCCAAGCACAAAAAAAGGGGTTTAGACACTATTTGGGAGGATTACTCGGGGAAAGCCAGCGAAAAAACATAACTCAGATGGCAAACGACTCGGTGGGAGTGGTTTACAACCGCTTACATCATTTTATAACGGAATCCCCTTGGGAGGAGAAGCGTATTAACGAACGTCGTTTAAAGGTGGTGGACTCCTGCCATCAAACCCGAGTGGGTCGGGGATTTGCCTTGCTGCTCGATGATACAGGACATCGAAAAAGCGGCAACTTCACCGCAGGTGTGGCAAGACAGTACATCGGAGAAATCGGCAAGCTCGACAACGGAATCGTGGCGGTAACGACCCATCTCTATGATGGCAAAAAAAATTTGCCTCTGGATGTAGAAATCTATCAGCCAGCCAGTTCCTTACCCTCAGGCAAGAAAGATCCCTCTTTCAAAAAGAAACCCGAAATCGCCTTAGAATTAATTGACCGGAGTTTAAAGAGAGGGTATCGACCGGGAATCGTCCTCATGGATGCCGGCTATGGTAACAACACAAATTTTTTAAAGGGACTCGAATCTCGCCGACTGAAGTATCTAGGAGCCGTCGCCAAAAATCGGAAAATCTGGCTGAATCAATCGGGAGAAAATTGGCAAAAGATTCGCCTTGATGAATATGCCAAAAGCTTACCAGAAGAGGACTTTACGTCAGTTTCTCTAAATTTAAA
>NZ_KB235958.1:2806575-2842950 GCF_000332355.1 Baaleninema simplex PCC 7105 | reverse complement strand
GATCGAGACGATGAAGTTTTTTATTTTATCTCGATTTTTGGCGATCGCATATTTCACCAACCCTTTTAACGGGACTTAAACGGTAAAAAAGGTAAAATAAAAGCAAAACCCTTGACTGACAAGGATTTAAGGTGGAGAGTGTCCCCATGAGAGAGACCACCCCAGCCGCTATGCCACCCTGCTTTGAGAAGTGGTGCAAGCGTTTCGACCCCGACTTCAAAACCCAAGCACAAAAAAAGGGGTTTAGACACTATTTGGGAGGATTACTCGGGGAAAGCCAGCGAAAAAACATAACTCAGATGGCAAACGACTCGGTGGGAGTGGTTTACAACCGCTTACATCATTTTATAACGGAATCCCCTTGGGAGGAGAAGCGTATTAACGAACGTCGTTTAAAGGTGGTGGACTCCTGCCATCAAACCCGAGTGGGTCGGGGATTTGCCTTGCTGCTCGATGATACAGGACATCGAAAAAGCGGCAACTTCACCGCAGGTGTGGGAAGACAGTACATCGGAGAAATCGGCAAGCTCGACAACGGAATCGTGGCGGTAACGACCCATCTCTATGATGGCAAAAAAAATTTGCCTCTGGATGTAGAAATCTATCAGCCAGCCAGTTCCTTACCCTCAGGCAAGAAAGATCCCTCTTTCAAAAAGAAACCCGAAATCGCCTTAGAATTAATTGACCGGAGTTTAAAGAGAGGGTATCGACCGGGAATCGTCCTCATGGATGCCGGCTATGGTAACAACACAAATTTTTTAAAGGGACTCGAATCTCGCCGACTGAAGTATCTAGGAGCCGTCGCCAAAAATCGGAAAATCTGGCTGAATCAATCGGGAGAAAATTGGCAAAAGATTCGCCTTGATGAATATGCCAAAAGCTTACCAGAAGAGGACTTTACGTCAGTTTCTCTAAATTTAAACAAGCCCAAAACCCTGTGGGTGGCGACGGGTACGGCAGAGCTGTCACGTCTACAAGGAGAAAGAACCTTTGCTATCGTCATGAATGCAAGTTCTTATGCGGACGCGACAGAAATTGATTATTTTATCACGAATGAAGACTCCGAAAAAGTGACTGCCGAATGGGTCGTGAACACTTACTCAGGGCGAAACTGGGTAGAAGTCTTCTATCGGGAAGCCAAAGGATGGTTGGGTTGGAGGGAATGCCAGGCGAGAGGTTTGAAGAGTTTACAGCGGCATTTAATTTTGGTATTTTGTGCCTACACTTTTATCCTTTGGCATAAGTTGACGGGCGGTTTACGAAGGAAGTGGGCGAACCAACCTTTGGAAACTTTTGTAGATGCTTTAGAGGCTTTTCGGACAGCCATGTCTTTTCGTTTTGTGGCATGGCTGAACGAGAATCGAGACCTGTTTGCCGCTCACAAAGCGCGTTTTGGCTTGGTTTGGGCTTGAAATTTGTTTAAGTACCGATAAAAGAGCTATGTTTGCGAGGCTTTCAAGAGCTGCATTTCTATAGCAGTTCCAAATGAGTCGTCAAACATTAAAACACCAGAAAAAATCCGATTCCCCGTTCCCCGTTCCCCGTTCCCCGTTCCCTGCTCCCGATACTGATTTAGGGTTGCTATATGACTTTCGATCTCACCGCCGCCCTTCCCACGTTCGCGATCGCCTTGCGAGAGGGCTTTGAAGCTGCTCTCGTTGTGGGTATCGTCCTGTCTTGCTTGAAAAAAGCCCGTCAAAGCCAACTCAACTCTTGGGTATTTGCAGGCGTCGCCGCCGGAATCGCAGCCAGCGCCCTCGTCGGGTGGTCGTTCCACAGTGGAATGCAAGCCCTTCGCGCCTCCAACCAACCTTACGCTCCCATCGTCGAACCCCTCCTCGAAGGAACGTTATGCGTGGTCGCCATTGCGATGTTGAGTTGGATGTTGCTGTGGATGACGCAACAGGCGAAATCCTTGAAATCTGAGGTCGAAGGCGCGATCGCCTCGGCCTTACAACGCAGCAGTGCGGCGGGATGGGGCGTGTTCGTCCTCGTCTTTATCGCCGTCTTGCGCGAAGGCTTTGAAACGGTCGTTTTCATCGTCGCCAAATTCCAGCAGGGACTCGTCCCGGTGTTGGGAGCGTTGGGCGGGTTAGGCGGGGCAGCGCTGTTAGGGGTGTTGTTGTTTCGCTGGGGCGTTAAAATCGACGTGCGCCAGTTTTTTCAGGTGATGGGCGTTTTCCTCCTGCTCGTCGTCTCGGGTTTGGTAGTGTCCGCTCTCAAACAAGCCAACGAAGCGATCGAAGCCTTGGCGCAACTGCAACCTCAATTTTCGGCTTGGTGCGATGGCGATGCTGCCTCTTGCATTCTCGGAAGTCAAGTCTGGGATTTACGCAACGTTTTACCTGACAAGCAGTTCCCAGGAATCGCACTGAAATCTCTTTTCGGCTATCGCGATCGCCTCTACGTCGCGCAAGCGATCGGCTACCTGGGATTTTTAGGGATTGCGGGATGGCTGTATTTCCGTAGCTTGGGCGGACAGTTGTTCCCGAAACGGGAGACACCCGAGCGATCTCGAGGATAGGGCGATCGCTCGATGCCAAAACCCGACGAACGGTGAGCTTCATCGGTGGCTTTCGAGTTCCCGATTTCAGCTTACTCGTCGATGACGATCGAGCGAATGCCTTCTTTGGCCACCAACGCCAACATCGACCCCAACTGCAACCAGACCAGTAGCCCAGTGGGAACGACGACAACCGCCGCGAGAATGTAAGCCAGTTGGGTGAAAATCCCGAACACCGACAAACTCGCCCCGACAAACCCGAAGGTAAACAGACAGGTCAAGCCATAGGCGACTGTCAGGTGGGGCGTTTTATAGTCGAGCTTCGGCGGTTGTCCCTCTGCGTTCCAACGTGCGAATTGGTATTCCAAAATATCTTTAAAAATAATCCCGCACAGGATCGCGAAGGTGCAACAGAGAATAATGACCGTATATTCCGGTGGATTGACGTAACTTTCGGGGGTTAAGTAAGGGTTCATAGAAACATTTAAAAGAGTCGAGAGTCTGTCGATCTTTCGCCGTTGTTAGCCCGCACTGTCGCAATTCAACGTTGTTGCGACCACGGTAGGAATCTTGTCCCGCGACAAACGAGATCGATGCGTCTAGTTTGGAGAGTGATGGTTAAACCCCCTCCAGCGATCGGGAGGGGGTCGTCGCAAGAGTTTAAATCGAGGCGATCGAACGCACGAGAGGTTAGGATGCTAAAGCGATTTCCAGCATTTGCTGGAGTTCTCCGCTTTGATATAGCTCGATGGCAATGTCAGAACCGCCAACAAACTCGCCGTTGATGTACACTTGCGGAATTGTCGGCCAGTTCGAGTATTCCTTAATTCCCTGGCGAATTTCGGGGTTTTCGAGAACGTCAACTGTCTCGAAGGGAACGCCGAGGCTGTTGAAAATTTGCACGACGTTATTGGAAAAACCGCACTGGGGCATGAGTTTGTTGCCTTTCATGAACACCAGCACTTTGTGCTGCTTCATGAGGTTGTCGAGTTGTTCTTTGAGTTCCGGTGTCATCGTGTTTCCTAGAAAGGTCAGTAATCGGTTCGGTCGGTTAAAAAAATTTTAACAAGCTACGGGGCTTGACTGGCTGTCGCCCATCGTTCTGGGGTGTAGGTTTTGAGGGCGAGGGCGTGAATGGCTTCCGAGGCCATTTCTTTTTGTAAGGCACTGTAAACCAGTTGGTGTTGCTTGACGAGAGACAACCCCTGAAATTTTTCGGACACGACGATCGCTTCGAGGTGATCGCCCCCTCCCGTTAAGTCGCGCACTTGCACGTCGGCGTCGCCGAGTTCGGTTCGGATCAGTTCTGCAACCCGATCGAGACTGACCATAGTTCCTTCTTCCCGTTTTGAGACAGATTCTCACGTTATTGTATCGGCAGTTCTGCAAGTCGGGAAACCGTGCGTCCGGTTTGGGGCTGCGATCGGTTGGTCTCGAGCTTCTAAAGCTTGTGAATTACGTTCGTCACGACCCCCAACACGCGAAAATTCATTTCTTCCGTAACGCGCAGGGGGAGGTAGTTCGCGTTTTCTGGCACCAACCACAAGGTAGTTTCGTCCCAACGGAGACGCTTGACGGTCAGTTCCCCATCGACGACCACGATCGCCACGCTGTCGTCTTTGGCTTCTAAGAGGGTATCGACGACGAGTAAATCCCCCGGATGGATTCCCGCCTCGATCATCGAATCGCCGTTCGCCCGCACGCAAAAGCTCGCCTCGGGATGGGGAGTCAGATATTGGTTGAGGTCGAGTTCGCGATCGACGTAATCTGTGGCCGGTGCGGGAAGTCCCGCTGCGACGGCGTCAGAATACAGGGGCAATCGAAACGGCGATTCGAGAGACTGACGCAAACGCTGGACGTGTTTGGCAATCCCTTGAGCTTTTGCGTTTTGCCAGTCCACCAGCAGATCGGTAAGCTGCTCGGCTAAACTGACGGGTAACCGCATCGCTTTCGTCGGTTCCCCATATTTTCCGGTTCCAGGCGGACGACCTGCCCCTAACCGTTTTCCACCACGAGCCATAATATTTCTCGCTACAGTTCACTTTAGGTACGGTAATCAAAATTATAACGACTCTCGCGCCGTCGAGTGGAAAAGCGTGCGATCGAACGAGAAAAAAAACGATCGCCCCCCGTCGTGACGACCGAGGTTTCTCTCGAAACGGTGTCTTTAATCGAGAGAACAACTCAAAACGAATACGAGTTAAAAACGCGATCGCCCCCTCGCCATTTTCGATCGAGAATTCAGTCGTTCTCGACCTCCCACGATCCCGTAAAATATGGAGTGCAGGCATCTCTTAACGAGGAGACAAACAGATTGCCGACACTCGGAGTTAACATCGACCACATCGCGACGATCCGACAGGCGAGACGAACCACCGAACCCGATCCCGTGGCGGCGGCCGTTCTTGCTGAATTGGGGGGAGCCGACGGCATTACCACGCACCTACGGGAAGATCGCCGTCACATCCAAGACCGCGACGTTTACCTGTTGCGCCAAACGGTCAGCACCCATTTAAATTTAGAAATGGCAGCGACGGACGAAATGTTAAAGATCGCGCTCGACCTGAAACCGGATTACGTCACCCTCGTTCCCGAACGGCGGGAAGAAGTGACCACCGAAGGCGGTCTCGACGTAGCCGGCCAGTGCGATCGCCTCACCGAGATCGTCGGACAGTTGCAAGCGGCGGGAATTCCCGTCAGTCTGTTTGTCGATGCCGATGCCGCTCAACTCGACGCCTGTGCGGCCGCGCGAGCGAAATTCGTGGAACTGCACACGGGACAGTATGCCGAAGCGAAAACGGAAGGCGATCGCGATCGCGAACTCGAGGTTCTCAAAACGGGAACGGCGCGGGCGATCGCGTTGGGACTGCGAGTCAACGCCGGTCACGGTCTAACCTATCGTAACGTCTATCCCGTCGCCTGCATCGATGGGATGGAAGAACTCAATATCGGTCATACGATTATCTCCCGAGCCGCCCTGGTCGGCTTAGAACGAGCCGTTCGCGATATGAAACGCGCGATGGGCGTGGTTTGATTTCCGTTAGCGGCTCCAAATTCCTGACGAATTCCGAACTTGTTGTCTGAAATTGTTGTCTGAAATTGTTGAAATTGTCGATATGAAGACTTACTACTATCTCGTTGCCAGTCGAAAATTCTTGTTTGAAGACGAACCCCTCGAAGAAGTATTTCGCGAACGCAAGCGCAACTATCAAGAGCGGGAAAAAGAAATTGATTTTTGGTCGATCGATAGCCCGGCGTTTTTAGACGCCCCCGAACTGGCAGAGGTTAAAGCCAAATGTCCCCAACCGGCCGGGGCGATCGTTTCGCTAGATCCCAGCTTTATCACCTGGTTGAAACTGCGCTTAGAATACGTTTTAACCGGAGAGTTTGAAGCCCCTTCGGAAACGATTCCCGATCCCTTAGCCTCTCTTGTCTCTGCCTAATCTGCAATGGAGGCTTAGTGGTGCAGAAAAGTCTTGAAACCCTTGTTAGAAACGATATCGCCGTATTAAAGGGTTGGCCACGAAATCCCAGATCGGTAAATTGCTGCCGGAGATCCCCGGCATCTCCAAGATGCCGGGGATCTGGCTCGAGCCTAGATACATATTTTATGTGTTTTGTCAATCTCCGATTTTGAAAAATTTTCTGCACCACTGAGGCAATGGAGGAGGTTTTGCAGCGAACAGTGCTTCAGTCAACCGTCACCAGTGAGGAGATGAGGGGATGAAGAGACACAGTTACCCGTTCGCTGTCCTCACTCTTCCCTCTTCCCTCTTCACTGAAAAAGCTCCCTTCCCACCCTGTAGGATCGTCTCGGACAGCTTCGACAGCGAGAGGAGAACAGGGCGATATGGTGGGATTCGGACGAGACATCTGCGGCCGTCTCGACTTGGCGGAAACGCGAGAGTGGTTGGTGACGAACGGGATCGGCGGTTACGCGTGTGGAACCGTTCCGGGTATGTTGACGCGTCACTATCACGGATTGTTAGTCGCGGCGTTGACCCCCCCGTCAGGGCGGACGCTGATGTTAGTGAAATTGGACGAGACGGCGATATATTTGGGGCGATCGCTCGAGTTAGCCACTAACCGCTGGGCGGACGGTACGGTGTCGCCGTCGGGATATTTGAACTTAGAACGGTTTTATTTAGAAGGGTCGGTTCCCGTTTGGCAGTTTGCGATCGCCGACGCACGACTGTCTAAGCGGGTCTGGATGGAACGGGGACAAAATACCACCTATATTCGCTACACCTTAGACCGAGCCTCCGCACCGTTTCATTTGTCGGTAAAGGCGTTTGCGAACGCACGCGACCATCACGGCGGTTCGGTGGTGGGTAACTGGCAAGTGTGGGCCGTCGAAGGGGGAATCGATATCGTAGCGTTCGGCGGTGCGGTTCCGTTGCACTTGCGGGGTGGGGGAACGTGGACGCCTCAACACCGTTGGTATCGCGAGTTCGATTTGGCAATGGAACGCTATCGCGGTACGGGAAATTGGGAAAACCACCTACACGGAGCGACGTTAGATCTAACGTTGGAACCAGGGGAGTCGGTTACGGCGATCGCAAGTACCCATGAAAGTTTCTGCGTCGATGGAGAAGCGGCACTTCAACGCCGTTACGCTTACGAGGATCGACTGCGCGATCGCTTTGTGGCCTGTTGTGGCAAGTCTCCGTGGCGAGAACAGTTAGCCCTCGCTGCCGACCAGTTTATTGTCGATCGCGCGATCGCTGGCGGTTCTGCCGGAAAAACGGTCGTTGCGGGCTATCCTTGGTTTGGCGACTGGGGACGGGATACGGCGATTAGTTTGCCGGGGTTGACGGTAGCGACGGGACGCCCGGAGATTGCCCGACCGATTTTACGGACGTTTGCTCGATATTTCGATCGCGGCATGATGCCGAACCTGTTTCCCGATGGCAGTTGCGAACCGGCGTACAACACCGTAGACGCGATTTTGTGGTATTTCGAGGCATTGCGGGCGTATTTCGAGGTGACGGGGGACGAGAAACTCGTTGCCGAATTATTTCCAGCGTTGCGGGAAGTCGTCGATTGGCACGTGCGCGGGACGCGCTACAACATTCATCTGGACGAGGATGGGTTGTTGTATGCTGGAGAGCCGGACGTACAGTTAACCTGGATGGATGCCGAGGTGGACGACTGGGTGGTGACGCCCCGACAGGGAAAGGCGGTGGAAGTCAACGCTCTGTGGTACAACGCCCTGCGTGCGATGGTGGAGTTCGCGCGCGTCTCGGACAAGCCCACGCGGGAGTACGAACGGTTGGCGAAACGGGCGAAACAGGGATTCGATCGCTTTTGGTACGCCCCAGAGGGATACTGTTACGACGTGCTAGATACGCCAGACGGGAACGACGCGACGTTACGTCCGAATCAGATTTTCGCGGTGTCGTTGTCCCATGCAGTGTTGACGGGGGAACGGGCGAAGTCGGTAGTGGATTGGGTGGGGCAGAAGTTAGTGACCTCTTACGGGTTGCGATCGCTCTCTCCAGACGATATTCAGTATCGCCGGGATTACGGGGGCGATCGCTGGCAACGCGACGGGGCGTATCACCAGGGGACAGTATGGGCGTGGCTGTTAGGGCCGTTCGCAGAAGCCCATTTCCGAGTTTACGGCAACGCCGATCGAGCGCGAAGTTTCCTCGAACCGATGCGAGAGCATTTGTCGGCGGCGGGAATCGGCAGCATCAGCGAGATTTTCGACGGGGACGCGCCCCATACGCCCCGAGGTTGTTTTGCCCAAGCGTGGAGTGTAGCTGAGGTGTTGCGGGTGATGGGAAAGTTGGGTTGAGTGACACGCGTTCGGAGATAATCAGGTTTGGCAATTCAGGTAAGGCTTACCAAAAAAAGTGGGTTTAAAGCCCCGTCCTTCTAGGACGGTTAACTTATGTTAAAAATAAGGTTATCCAAAATAAAGTCCGGCAAAATAAAACCATGATAGTAAGAGAAGCCAAGTTGTTGAATGGGTCTAAGGCACAATATAAAGCCTTAGATGAAGCCATAAGAACTGCTCAGTTTATCAGAAACAAAGCAGTAAGGTTATGGCGAGATGAGTCTAAAGTAGATAAGGCTCGTCTCTCTCTGCTATGCAAAGAATTGGCGCGTGAGTTTCCTTTTGCCAAAAAGTTGAACTCAATGGCACGTCAGACATCATCAGAAAGAGCTTGGAATTCTATCTCTAGCTTCTATAGCAATCCTAAATGGTTTGCGGAAACAGATCGGCTAAAAACCCCATTCCGTAACGATCTATCCTGAAAACAATTCGCAAACGACGTCGTACTGCTATATCGTCGCTGTAGAGAAGGAGCCAAACAGAAGTGTATTACGGCAAGGTGGATGCTCGTGGCACTCCTGAGAAGTGCCACGATTGTGGGGCAGAGGTTCGTAAAGACCTCTCAACTCGAATCCATCACTGCCACAACTGCGGGTCAACAAAGCCCCGTGATGTGGCGAGTGGACAAGTTATCTGTAGCCGTGGGCAACGGCAAATCGAAAATGCCTGTGGAGTCGAGGCGACGGGGGATCGGGTCACTGATTCTAGTTGGCTGGCTATGAAGCAGGAAATCTTTGAGGCGACCCAAGGAATCTCCCTGCATACCCGGAACGGGTTGCTGGGAGAGGATGTCAATCTCGTGGTTTCCCACCCCCGCGCCCAACCTCCGTGAAAACCCGCTCGTTCTCCCTTCTCCTTGCCCTCCTCAGCGGCGTTGCCATGGGTTGCACCGTCGCCCCCGTCGAATGGTGGGGTTTCGCCTGGATTGCCCTTACGCCGCTGTGGGTGTTGCTGTACCGTTCCCCCGTCAACCCCCTGGGGTTGGGGTTCGCCTGGGGTGTCGGCTTTCACGGTGTCGCCTTGTTTTGGCTGACGGGAATTCACCCGATGACGTGGATGGGGGTTCCCTGGTTGGCGAGTCTCGCCATCGCCATCGCCTGTTGGATGGCTGTCACGGTTTGGGGTGCAGCTTGGGCGGCACTTTGGGCGGCGATCGTCAGCAGATATCGGGGAAACAACGGGTTAACGCGGGTTCTCCTCGGCGTGGCAGCGTGGTGTCTCCTCGATGAAATCTGGCAATTAACGCCCTTGTGGTGGTCGTCTTTGGCGTACACACAAAGTCCCCACAATCTCGCTATCTTACATTTGGGGCAACTGTCGGGAACCACCGCTGTTACCGCCAGTGTCGTCGCCGTCAACGGCTGTCTCGCCGCTGCCGTGTTGTCGGAAAAACGCCGCCAACTGGCTGTTATGGCTGCGATCGCCACTTTCTCCATTTCTCATCTCCTGGGATTTTACTTTTACAGTCGCCCCCTCAACGACTCCCCCAATCTCGCCTTTCGCGCCGGAATTATTCAAGGAAACGTTCCCAACGAAATCAAACTCTATCGCGAGGGATTTATTCGCGCCTTGGAAGGCTACACCCGAGGCTACGAAACCCTCGCAGAAGCGGGAGTCGATGCGGTTCTCACGCCAGAAACGGCGTTACCCGATTTCTGGGAAGCCGACGCCCTCAGCAGTAATTCCCCCTTAGCGCACTTGTACCAAGCGATTCGCCGCTGGGAAGTGACGGCGTGGGTGGGAACGTTTCAAGGAAACTTGCGCCGCTACAGTAACAGTTTGTTGACGGTAACGGGAGACGGGGAAGTATTCAGCCGTTACGACAAGGCGATCTTGGTTCCCCTGGGGGAATATATCCCCTTTGAGTCGGTGTTGGGAAGTGTCGTCAACCGCCTGTCGCCGTTGCAGGCGCAGATGGTACCGGGCGCGAAAAATCAGGTATTTGACACGCCTTTCGGACGGGCGATCGTGGGCATTTGCTACGAATCGGCGTTTCCCGAGCATTTTCGGCGACAGGCGGTACGAGGAGGCGAATTTTTCCTGAGTGCGGCGAACAACGCCCATTATGCGCCGTCGATGCCCCAACAACACCACGCTCAAGATGTCATGCGGGCGATCGAACTCGATCGCTGGGCGATTCGCGCCACCAATACCGGCTATTCTGCCATTGTCGATCCTCACGGGCGCACGCTTTGGAAATCGGGTTTTAACGTCTTCGCTACCCACGCCGAAACGGTGTATCGCCGCCAAACTCGGACGCTTTACGTGCGTTGGGGGGATTGGCTGGTGTGGGTGTTGCTGGGAGCGGCAGGATTGGCAGTTTGGCGAGATTTCAATTCATAAAAAAACATCAAGCCTTATAAAAATTAACATTAAAAAATATTGCGTTTTCAAGCGTGAAGAACAGTTTGATATAATGCAGTGGAGTTAATCTCGTTTTGACAAGGCGATCGAATTTATGAATAACGACACTCGAAAGCTGTTCTCGATCCTGTCCCATGCTGCAATTTTTTTCAGTTGGACGATCGTTTCCTTTGGAATTCCAATCGTTTTATTTTTGATTAGCGAAGATTCTGTTGTCAAAAATAACGCGAAAGAGTCTTTGAATTTTCACTTAAACGTTTATATTTACGGTGCGATCGTAGCCGTTCTTACAGCTTTAGTTATTACGATTCCCGTTGCAATTGTACTCGGAGCTTTATTGGGAATTGCAATTATCGTACTGCCAATTCTTGCGATTTTAAAAATCGCGAGCAATCCCGATACTCCCTATCGATACCCCTTTGTATTTCGCGTACTATAAGCGTTGAGTAACTTATAGAAAATAAATTCACTGTTAAATCGAGAACTCAAGCGTGCCTCCGATCGATTTACATTTTTGAGATACACCCCAATCCAAATTCGATCGAAAAAAACTCGATCGCCTCTCAAGTCAAAATACACGATATCATCAATTGAACGAAGTCCCTCGACTCTGCACTTTAAACTCAGCGAGCGATCGCACCGTCGTCGAACAGTTTCGCCAACTACAAATTCAACTGAGACATCGTTGGCAAACTGTCGATTTATTCGATACGGGAGATACCGATATTGTCGTTATCCCATCTCTCACTCTGGATGAAGAAGAACTCTTAAAAATCGACGGCGTTCACCACTACGAAGAACGATTTTTATTTTCCCTCATTCGGCTGAGAAATCCCCGAACTCGACTCATTTACATTACATCTCAACCCCTTCATCCCAGCATTATCGACTATTACTTACAACTGCTTCCTGGCATTCCCTTTTCCCACGCCAGAAATCGCCTGTTACTCTTCGCTGCTTACGACTCTTCGTCCAAATCTTTAACTCAAAAAATCCTCGATCGCCCGCGACTAATCGAACGAATTCGCATGGCCTTGCGTCCGAACAAAACCTACGCCATTTGCTTTAACGCCACGAATTCCGAACGAGATCTGTCTGTCAAACTGGGAATTCCCCTCCTCGCCACCGATCCCGAACTTCTCTATTTCGGGACGAAAAGCGGAAGTCGTCAAATTTTTGAAGAATGTAACGTTCCTCATCCCGATGGAAGTTCTCTTGTATTCGACGATGAAGAATTGGCCGAAGCCGCTTGCGAGTTATGGGAACGCCAACCCCATCTCAAACGGCTGGTGGTGAAACTCAACGAGGGATTTTCGGGAGAAGGAAATGCGATTTTAGAACTCGAACCGCTGCACGATGTTTCGCCACGCCAGCGAGTTAAGGCGATACGCGATCGCTTTTCTAAATTGCGATTTCAAGCCACCACTGAAACCTGGGAACACTTTCGCCAACGTATCCCCGAACTCGGTGCGATCGTCGAAGCCTATGTCGAAGGAGATCGAAAGCGATCGCCGAGCGTTCAAGGCCGCATTACCCCTCACGGCGAGGTAGAAATCCTTTCAACTCACGACCAAATTCTCGGAGGCCCTGACGGACAAATTTTCCTAGGCTGTCGGTTTCCCGCCGACGCCAGTTATCGCTTACAGTTGCAAGAGTTGGGGTTGAAAGTTGGTCAAAACCTTGCCGAAAAAGGTGCGTTAGAACGATTTGGTGTCGATTTTGTCGTCGTTCGTCGCAATAACGGTTGGGATGTCGAAGCGATCGAAATCAACCTTCGTAAAGGGGGAACGACACATCCGTTCATGGCGTTAAAACTCCTCACAAAAGGCTATTTCGATCGCGCCACAGGACTGTTTTACAGCCAGCAGGGAAAAGCGAAATACTACAAAGCCACCGACAATTTACAAAAAGATCGCTATCACGGCTTGCTTCCCAACGACTTAATGGACATCATCGCTTACAACCAACTCCATTTCGACACCAGTACCGAAACCGGAACCGTGTTTCACTTAATGGGGTGTTTGTCCGAGTTTGGGAAATTGGGACTCACGACGATCGGAAATTCTCCCGAAGAAGCTGATGCGCTGTTCGATCGCGTCGTTGCAGCCTTAGACGCCGAAACTAGCGGAAATTCCATTCCTCCGCCCATTATTCCCATATCTTGGACGTGATGTGAGGAGAGGGGGAGAGGGGGAGAGGGGGAGAGGGGGAGATGGGGAGATTTCACACGATCCGGTCATCTCTCCTTCGGCTGATAGTGGCGACAAGTCGAACAGGGGCCAGAAGGGTTCACAGCGCACAGAAGATAGGCGGAATTGGCGTAATACTGGCAGCTATAGCGGCGATCGCCCGTCCGTTGCGCGACCCGTTGGCGGTAGTGTTCGATTCGCCGACGGATTTTCTCGTGGTAGAGCAGCCGCATCCGTTGTTCGATGAAAGCGTCCATTGATGCGTTAGGGGTGTGGAGGAGTCGTCTAGTTTCAGTCTAACAACGGAGCCGTGAATGCAGCCAAATTTCACCGTTCCCATCGAAGACTAACGCAAATCGAAGGAAGCGAAAAAGCGATCGGCGTTTTCTGAAAAATCTCCCGATGCGTTTTCGCGAGAGGTGGCGATGACTTGATACAGCCGCGAGTTGACCAAATAAAACCGAGCAAATCCCGCAGCGCCTTCTGGAGTTGTATACTCGACTTCTAACGCCGGATAGCCTTCGAGTTGTAAGGCACTGCTAAACTCTTCACTAGCTTCAATTCCCGAGAGAAATCCCTGCTTGACCGCTTGGAGGAACTGCGTCGGTTCTCCCATCCGGGCGATAAACTCGTTAGGATAGTCCGAATAGGTGACGAGATACTCGCTTTGGGAATCTTTGGCGGCGAAAGCGTGTAAAGCAATGGGTTCGCCGGGAAAGCTGACAGATTCTGTAGAGGTTCGTGGCGGTTCTGGCATCATCACCTGAAACCGACCTTCCTGAGATGCGAAAACTTGCCAGTGCGAGCTATCTTGCGCCAGAACGACTGAGCCTGGAGGAACGCTAGCCGAACTGGGAGAAACACCCAAGCATAACGCCACCGTTGGAACGAGACAAAACCATCGGGCGTTCATGGTTCAGATTCCTTATATCAAACGTGTGAGAAAAGCGATCGCAGATCCGTTTCGTCAGAGCGACGCGATACGGCTTATTCTAACTTAGACAGTCGGACACTTTGAGATGCCGGAGTTAATTTCTGAAGTTTCGTCAAAAATTCTCGAGCGAGTTCTCTAAACGCCTTCGAGCCTGCACTATTGGGATCGGTCAGAACGACGGGTTTAAAGCTATCGACAGCGCGAGACACGCTTACGTCCATAGGAATAGACGTTTTAAAGACCTGGGAGTCGTTAAATTCTTGACGAACCCGTTTCATGACTTGCTTGTAATAACGACCCGCTAAAATATTACGGGACATAGTAAACACAATTCCCACGAGCTGAGTTTGCCTTTTTTTATCGATTTGATGCGTCTCGATAAGCTTTTTAACTTGACGTTCGAGCAGTTGCATCCCGATATAAGAAAGGGGTTCGGGCTTAGCCGGAATCAAGTAGAAATCGCTGCAAACAAGGCTACTCCGAGTCACCAAATTATAGCTCGGGGCGCAATCCAAAAAGATAAAATCGTAGTGAGGAACTAGGGGTTTGAGAATACCGTACATCAGGGAATCTTCAAACGAATTCCAGACTTTCTCAAAATTACGTTCGGGGTTGCGAATCGCTTTTTTGTAGAGAACTTCAGATACGAGAAAATCGTTGTATAAATCGATATCACCTGGCAAAATGTCGATCCCACTTAGATTTCCCGCATAAGGGCGAACGATATTTTTAGCATCTGTCGCGCCGAGATCGCCAGTAATCGATTTTTGAATGAGATATTTGAGCGTACCGTGTTCTTTACGAATTTGGGCGAAATCTGTCGGCGACATCAGCGAGAGCGTCGCGCTAATTTGGGGGTCGAGATCGACGACGAGGACGCGCTTGCGGTGGTCTTTCGCCAAACACGCCGCTAAATTAACGGTCATGGTGGTTTTTCCCACACCGCCCTTCATGTTTGTGGTGGCGACTAGATAACCCATCCGCAGTGTTCCTCAAACAGTCCCAATCTAATGTATCAGATGCAGGGGAGAGGGGGAGAAACTGTTATCTGTTAACTGTCTTCACTGGTGACTGGTGACTGGTGACTGAAACACTGCTCACTGTAAAAGGCTGGTGACTGTTACGATTACGATCGCGATCGCGCAATGCGCCAACTGAGGAAAATCACGGGAACGATCCCCACTCCTACCAAGGCGAGTGCGGGCCCGGAGGCTTCGGCGAGGCGTTCGTCGGAGGCGAGGTTGTAGACGCGCACGGCGAGGGTATCGAAGTTAAACGGACGAATCACCATCGTCGCGGGAAGTTCTTTCATCACGTCCACAAATACCATCATGGTGGCGGTCAGCAGTCCTCCCCACATCATGGGAACGTGAACGTCGAGCAGGGTACTTAAGGGCGTGTAGCCGAGACTGCGAGAAGCTTCGTCGAGACTCGGAGCAATTTTACCGAGGCTGGATTCGACGCTGCTGAGGGAGACGGCGAGAAACCGCACGAGATAGGCGAAAATTAGGATGGTGACAGTGCCGCTGAGGAGCAGGCCGGTGGAAACGTTAAAGGTCGATCGCATCCAGCGATCGATCGTATTATCTAAGTTTCCGACGGGAACGAGAACCCCCACGGCGATCGCCGAACCGGGAATGGCGTACCCCAAGGCGGACACCCGCAAAGCCAAACGCATCCAAGGGGAAGGGTTGAGACGAACGCCATAGGCGAGAACTAAGGCCACGATCGCCCCGATAACGGCTGTGACGCTGGCGAGAAACAAGCTGTGACGGGCGAATTCCCAAAAGCGATCGCCGAAAGTTTCGTCAGATTTGGCGATCGCTAAAACGAGCAACACGCCGCCGGGAACGATAAAGCCGAAAATAACAGGTAAGCTACAGGCGAGACTCGCCCCCATCGCTCGGAATCCCCACAGCTCGAATCGAGGGGGATGCTGGAACGAAGCCGAGGTTTGATAGTAGGCGGCTTGACGTCGCGATCGCCGTTCGAGAAGTAGCAAGGCGAACACGAACAGCAACAGAAACGCCGCCAGTTGCGTCGCGGCGATGCGTTCTCCCATCGCGAACCAAGTTCGGTAAATTCCAGTGGTGAAGGTATCGACGCCGAAATACTGTACCGTTCCGAAGTCGTTGAGGGTTTCCATCAACGCGAGGGCGGTTCCGGCTGCGATGGCGGGACGGGCTAAGGGTAAGGCGACGGTGAAGAAACTCCGCCAGGGATTACAGCCGAGGACGCGACTGGCTTCGAGGGTACAGACGGACTGTTCGAGAAACGCCACCCGCGCCAACATATAAACGTAAGGATAGAGCGTTAGGGTCAGTAGGGCGATCGCCCCGCCGAGCGATCGAATGTTGGGAAACCAGTAATCGCCGTATTCCCAGTTAAACCAATCCCGCAACAGACTTTGCACGGGGCCGGAAAATTCCAGAAAGTCGGTATAGGTATAGGCTAAAACGTAAGCCGGGGCAGCCATAGGCAGCAACAACGCCCACTCGAACATCCGCACGCCGGGAAAGCGACAGGCGGTTACCAGCCAAGCGGCTCCCGCCCCAATGGTGACGACGCCGAGACCCACCCCGACCATTAAAATTACTGAATTGCGGACGTATCGGGGCAAGACGGTGGTAGCTAGATGCTGCCAGACCTCGCTGGCGTCGAAAAAGATACTGCCGAGAACGAATAAAATCGGCAATGCGATAACCAGGGCGATCGCGATCGCCACGATCGTCCACAACTGAAAACGCCAATCTGACAAAAACGCGGTCTCAAACGGCTTCTCAGACAGTTTGCGGGAAAACCAACGAAACATGAAAACGGAAATCGGTAAGGGGCGATATAAGTCGATAGAAACGGCATCGAACAGGGTTAAACCCCTTGAAAATGCCGTCTGTCGGGGTGAGCATACCCACCCCTAACGTTTCATCATCCCATCACCACCGACTTACTGAAAATCGCCTTCGTCGATTTCCGAGGGGGCAAATCCCACCACGGTTGCTAGGGTCGTATCGCCGAGACGAATCAGAGTATCGCTTCCGGCTTGCGACACCGTAAGCTGTGCGAGGGTGAGGTTGCCGGCCAACAGGAACGAGTCGCTCCCTTTTTGGAAGTCAGCGATCGTGAGGTTGCCGCCGTTGGCAGACAGGAAAAACCGATCGCTCCCCTCGCCGCCGACGAGACTGTCGTTACCGCGATCGCCGCTCAACAGGTCGTTTCCGTCTCCACCGAAGAGGGTATCGTCGCCATCGCCGCCGAAGAGGGTATCGTCGTCGTCGCCGCCGTTAAGTTTATCGTTGCCTTCGTTCCCGGCTAGGATGTCGTTCCCGACGCCGCCACAGAGTTGGTCGTCCCCGTCGCCAATCCGTTCGATATTGGTATTGGCACCGATGAGTGTGTCGTCTCCTTCGCCACCGCAGAGGGTATCGTTGCCCAAATCTCCCGAGAGGTTATCGTTTCCGGCTTCACCCCAGATGAGATCGTCGTCCTGGCCGCCGAGGGCGATGTCGTTGCCGTCACCACCGACGAGACTGTCGTTACCTTGGTTGCCCAAAACGATATCGTCTCCCACGCCGCCGAAGACGAGATCGGCATCGGCTTCAGCATCGTCGGTTTCGGGGTTGCCCGTATCGCCAACGAGGATGTCGTTGCCGCCGTTACCGTAGACGACATCGCGGCCGCGATCGCCAAAGACGACATCGTTTCCGTCTTCGCCGTAGACGATATCGTCGTCTTTTCCAGCAAAGACAATATCGTCACCGTGACCGGCTTTAATCAGGTCGTTGCCGTTGTTTCCCGCGATGAGGTCGTTGTCGGAGACGCCTTCGAGAACGTCGGCGGGACTGCCGAGGATGGTGTCGTTGCCGAGTTCTCCTTTAATGGTGTCGTTGCCGCGATCGCCGAAAATGAGATCCTGGTCTTTACCGCCGAGAATGCGATCGTCGCCGTCGCCACCGGAAATACTGTCGTCCCGTTCGTTGCCGTTGATGAAATCGTTTCCGGCTCCTCCGTAAATTAACTCGAAACCGTCTTCGTCGGCGAGGGTCGGATCGATCGAGCGACCGACGATCGCATCGTCGCCACCGCCTCCCATGAGGATATCGGCACCGCGATCGCCGAAGAGAATGTCACTGCCCTCGCCGCCGTCTACGGTATCCCCATCGCGGCCGCCGAAGAGGGTATCATCGCCCATACCGCCGGAAAGCATATCGTTACCGGGGTTGCCGTGGATGATGTCGGCTTCGGTGGCGGCGTCTCCGGTACCGTTGCTGCCGAGAATCGTGTCGTTACCGAAGTTGCCGTTGAGGGAGTCGTTCCCTTCGTCGCCCCAGATCAGGTCGTTATCTTTGCCCCCTTCGATGATGTCCGTCCCCGTTCCACCGGAGATGGAGTCGTCGTTAGAGTTGCCGTTGAGGGTATCGTCGCCGTCGTTGCCGTAAATGAGATCGCGTCCGGAGGGAATGTTGCCATTGAGGAGGAGTTCGTCTCCAGCGATCGCATCGTCTCCCATGTCTCCCGAGAGGGTATCGTTGCCGCGATCGCCCCAAATGAAATCCTCATCGCGGCCGCCAAAGACGAGGTCGTCGTCTTCTCCGGCGAAGATGGTATCGTTTCCTTCGTTGCCGCCGATGAGGTCGTTACCTTGGTTTCCGGCAATGACATCGCGATCGCGGGTTACGTTCGCATCGCCAGAAATCCCCCCTTGTAGGAAATCGTCTCCTTCAAATCCCCGCAGGGCGTCGCTCCCTTCGCGACCTTGCAGTTCGTCGTTGCCAGCCGTTCCTTCGAGGAGGTTATCTCCGGCGTCTCCCTCTTGGCGGTTTTCCAACGCCATCTCGAAGCCGTTGGTGTCGAGAGCAGGCAGTTCTGCGATATCCGGCAAGGCGATCGCCCCCAACCCAGGAACCTCGGGCATCGCTTGCTCTTCCGGCACTGGCGGACAGCATCCGTCGTCCGTGTCCACTCCCGATCCTGGCGTTCCGGGGCTGCCACCGCCCCCGAGCAGATCGTCTAAATCCGGAGGTGGCGTGACCGGCGGCTCTTCCGTCGTCAGCGTCACCGTAGCAGGGGTCGGATCCTCTACACCCACGTTGTCGGTCGCGGCATAGGTGAAGGTGGTCGTTCCGCTAAAGTTCTCACCCGGAACGAAAATCAGTTGGCTTAACTGGTCTTCTGAGAGGGTTTGTCCGCTTTGAACGACGATGCCGTTGGCGGGGTCGCCGAGGAACAGAACGCCTTCGCTGTCTGGGGGCAGCGTCTTGATGGTGTAGAAGGCCACGTCGCCATCGCTATCGCTACCCCCGAGTCCGGTAATGGCGATTTGTGTATCGTCTTCGTCAAAGCGAACGGTGGCGTCGTCCGTTTCGGGGGGTTCGTTGCCCCGCGTCAGTCGAACGGTGGCAGGGGTCGGATCGATCGCCCCCTGGTCGTCTGTGGCGAAGTAGGTAAAGGTTACGTCGTTAAATCGGAGGGTTCCGCCAACTTGGAAAAACAGGCGATCGAGTTGGTCGGGAGTGAGGACGTCACCTGCCATCACCGGCGTTCCCCCAGCATCGGGGTGTCCCAGATACAAGACGCCGTCAGCACTCGGGGGCAGTTCGCCGATGGTGTAAAAGGCGATTTCGCCGTCGTCTTCACCGCCGAGACCTTTGAGTTTGAGGACTTCCCCCGGATCGGGCAAACTCTGGGTCGCGTCTTTAGTTTCGGGGAGTTCGTTGCCGCCTCGGGTCAAGGTTACTTCTGCGGGGATCGGATCGACTTTGCCCTCGTTATCCACGGCGGCGTAGGTAAAGCCACTGCCGTTAAATCCCGATCCGGGAAGGAAAAACACTTCGTCAATGCGATCGGCCGGAATTCGCTGTCCTGCTGAAATCGGCGTGCCACCGTTCCCCGGATCGCCCAGATACAGGGTTCCGTTGGTGGGAACAGTGGTGATTTCAAATTCGGCGATCGATCCGTCTGGATCGTTACCCCCTAAGCCGGACACTGGCGTCGCCACACCTGGCGGTACGCTCGTACTACTGCTGCTCGTATTCGGCGGAACGTCTACCTCCGTCTCCGTCGTGTCGGGTGAAATATTGGTATCGGGAGGTTTGAGGTAAACCGTTGCAGGAGTCGGATCTTGTTGGCCGTTCCCGAGATCGTCGATCGCGGCGTATTTAAACATTGTGGTTCCGGTCAGTCCTCCAGATGGCGGCTCGAAGTAGAGATTCTGGAGTTGAGCGGGTGTGAGTTCGTCAACTTGGGAAAGATTGGTAATTTCTGTTCCCGTCGCCGGATCGCCAAGATACAGCGTTCCTTCACTCGGTAGTTCGATAATCTTATATCGCAGATCGCTGGCGGGATCTTCAACGTCGCTTCCCCCCAAACCCATCAACTGTACGGGACTATCATCGGGAACTTCTGTTACAGCATCGTCTGTTTCAGGCGGAGCGTCACCTTGAGTTAACGTGACGGTTGCTTTGTCCGATAACGCTCCCTGGTTATCGATCGTTTGAAATTTAAAGGAGCCGCCGTCGAATCCTGACTCGCCCCGAAAGACTAATTTGTCGAGTTGTGCGGGGGTCAAAATTTGTCCGGGCGTCACGGGAACGCCACCTTTGTCGGGATCGCCGATAAAGAGTCGGCCGTCAGAGGGATCGGGAAGGTCGGTAATCTTATAACCGCTAACACTTCCGTCCGTATCGTTTCCTGTAAACAAACTTCCCGAAAGGGGCGTGTCGTTCCCTGGCGTTACCTCGGTCGAGCCTCCCGTGGCGGTCGGAGGGTTGTTGAGCGTCACCGTCGCCGGGTCGGATTCGCCACCTTTAATATCGCGAGCAGTGTAGGTAAAGCTATCTCCATCAAATCCGCTACCCGCTTCAAACTCGAGCAAACTGATTCGATCGGCTGGAATTTCAAACGGTTGGCTCGTATCGATTTCTACGCCGTCTAAAAACAGCTTTCCTTCTGACGGAAAGCTTTGAATAATGTAGGTTTCGATCGCGTCGTCTTCAGGATCGATGCCGAGGAGTCCCGTGACGGAAATCGTCTGTCCGGGTTTGACGGTGTTGACGGCGGGTTCGGCGACGGGGGGTTGGTTTTCAATCCGCACGCGATCGATATCGCTGGCGATGCTCGTTCCCCCGTTTTGGGGATTGTCCGGATCGATGGCGATGTCAAACCCCGGAACGGTGACGTTGGCTTGGTTTTCGATCAGGTCGCTGGTCAAACCGGAGTCTTTCACCTTGGCGGTGACTTCGTAGGTTACGATTTCACCAAAATCGAGCGAGGCGATCGTGTCAGAAATCGCACCGCTTCCCGATTCGTCCAGCGTGCCTTTGACGATATCTCCTTGACTATCTCGCGATCCGTCGACAAATTTTTTCCATGCAAACCCTTCAAAACCATCGGCGAGAGGATCGCTCACTTGGACGTTGGGAATTGCCGCTTCCACGATCGAACCATCGATCGGATCGTAGACGCCTTTATTTTCGATGGTAATGACAAAATTGACCGTACTTCCTAACGAAGTCGTTGCCGTTCCGTCGAAAGAATCTTCTTTTTGAACGTCAATGCTTAAAATTACTGACGGTGTCGGTCGAGTGGCAAAGTCAGAAATCGCAATGTTGTCACCATTCGGTAAATTTAACAAGCCCACTAAATTGGCTGTCAAATTATTTCCATTGGTCGCGTTGGGATCGTCGGGATCGAACTTAAACAAGCGATCGTTGTCATTTGCAGCTCGACTGGTAAAGTACAACAGTCCGTCTGCTCCGACGGCGAGAGAGCCAGCTCCTTTCGTATTGAGGGAATTTCCCGAACTGTCTACAAACGAACCGAGATAGCTCGCATTAGCCGTCGTGGGATTGGCTTCGTTATCCAGCGTGACGCGATACAGACGGTAATCGTTCGGACTCTGAACGGATACCGTCACGTAAAACTGATTTGGGTTGCTGGGATCGAAGGCAATATCTCCTCCAGCCGCTTGGATACCCGAGATATTAATGGTCTTGACAGTTCCAGATGTAAAGTCAACAACGTAAAGCGTTGTTGAGTTCGGCTCCATTGCATACAAGACGCCACTTTGAGAATGTGCCATCTTGTTGATCGTCCTAGATGGAAATCCTGAGATATTCACCGAAGACGTACTGGGCGAACCATCTGGATCGGTCAACTGATAAAACGTAACGGTTCCACTATTTGATTTGTCTGCATAGTAAAAGTTTCCGTCGCCGTCCCGAGATAACGTTGAGGTTGATGTAGATAAAACATCGTTCCCAACTTCTGTTAGTTCTCCTGTATCGAGATCGATAATAAATAGTCCTTTTCCATTCTGACCCTCAGTTCCGTAGAGGAGATTTCGCGAGAAAAGATTATCAGTGGGAAGCTCTCCGGAGTAAGTTTCGAGGGTTTTAATGTTAAAGGCAATAGAAGAAAAAATATTGCCGAGGCAAACGTCAAATTCCCACAGTCCTCGTCCCATCATTTGAGAAGAGGCGGCAATACTTGCGTTCGTTAACTGGTGTAGTTTTTCTAAAAACTGACGACCTAAGTTTCCGGCAGCAGTCTGACAACTGTAAAGAAAAATTTCTGACTGGGAACTAAATGCAGATGTCCAACGTCTAATGCTATTTTTGTGTCGTTCTATCGTCGTAACATCCAAATTCGTCGATCCCAACTGCACGCGACCCGGTTCTCCGTGTGCGACGACGTGGATCGATCGCACGTCACCATACGTAGCGAGGGTTTTTGCGATCTGTTCGACACCGTCCCGATCGCCCTCGAGAACGACGACATCGGTGTTGGCGACAACGCCTCGCACGAGATCTTCATAACGATCGACACGGGAATCGATGAAAACGATTTGGCGCGCACTCTGGCTGTTATTCATGGGAGATGTGGGTCGTTGAAAATGTTAGGGAGTAGCGACAGATAAAACGGGACGCAGCAGTCCGCGCCCGTGTTTTTTCGTAGGGTATCACTGAACTCAGGCGATCGTCACGTAAAAAATACGATCGCTCGATACGAATGAGGTGAGATGGCTTTGAACGATGAGACGAACCTAGTTCGATCGCTCCAACGGTTCGTAACTCTTAAAATTACACTGTAGATGCGAGCCCTATTTGTTTAGTTTACTCCGTAAATCTACGTTTAGATTTAAAGTTTGCTTTGATTTATCGTAAAAATTGTGTAAAGAAATTTAATATGAATTGAAACGTCAGTACGACGGTCGATCGCTGCTCAGAAAACTTACAGATGAGATGTCAAAAATAATTCCGTAGTTTAGCTGAAATTCAGGTTAAAAACCCTCGGGGGGCGATCGCTATCTCGAGTCCGAACCCCGACTCTAAGGCTGCTTGTCTCACCCCGAGGGGAGTAACGGGGCGATCGCGCTTCCCATACATCAGAAGCGACAAACTCGCTAGAATGAAGGTTCGATCGAGAGTTCAAAACGCTAATGACCACGTCTCCCCGTCGCTATCACATCACCACCTTCGGCTGTCAGATGAACAAAGCTGACTCCGAACGGATGGCCGGAATCCTCGAATCGCTCGACTACCAACAGAGCGACAACCCGGAAACCGCCGACCTCGTCCTCTACAACACCTGCACGATTCGCGATAACGCCGAACAAAAAGTTTACTCCTACCTCGGCCGACAAGCCAAACGCAAACAAACAAACCCCAATGTAACTCTGATCGTAGCCGGTTGCGTCGCTCAGCAAGAAGGGGAAGCCCTGCTGCGGCGCGTTCCCGAACTGGATATGGTCATGGGACCGCAACACGCCAACCGCCTTGGCGACCTCCTCGAACAAGTCCTTGCTGGAAACCAGGTCGTCGCGACCGAACCCATCCATATTATCGAAGACATCACCAAACCCCGCCGCGATAGTAAGGTCACAGCCTGGGTGAACGTGATTTACGGGTGCAACGAACGCTGTACTTACTGCGTCGTTCCTAACGTGCGGGGAACCGAACAATCTCGCACGCCGGAGGCGATTCGTGCCGAAATCGAAGACCTAGCCCGTCAAGGATACAAAGAAATTACACTCCTGGGACAGAACATCGACGCCTACGGACGAGATTTACCGGGAACGACGCCGGAAGGCCGCCACAAACATACCCTCACCGATCTCTTATACTACGTTCACGACGTACCGGGGATCGATCGCATCCGCTTCGCCACCAGTCACCCCCGCTACTTCACCGAACGCCTCATTCGCGCCTGTCAGGAACTCCCCAAGGTCTGCGAACATTTCCACATTCCCTTCCAGTCGGGGGATAACGAGGTTCTCAAAGCCATGTCTCGCGGCTATACCCACGAAAAATATCGACGCATTATCAATACGATCCGCCAGTATATGCCGGACGCCGCCATCAGTGCCGATGCGATCGTGGGATTTCCCGGCGAGACGGAAGAGCAGTTTCAAAATACCCTGAAACTCGTCGAGGATATCGGGTTCGACCAACTCAATACCGCCGCCTATTCCCCCCGTCCCGGTACTCCAGCGGCACAGTGGGACAACCAACTGAGCGAGGAGGTCAAAAGCGATCGCCTGCAACGACTCAACCACCTCGTCGCCCAAAAAGCTGCCGATCGCTCTCAACGGTATCTCGATCGCGTCGAAGACGTGTTAGTTGAAGATCGCAACCCCAAAAATCCCCATCAGGTGATGGGACGCACCCGAGGCAACCGCTTGACCTTTTTTGAAGGCGATATCGATCGCCTCAAAGGACAAACCGTTCCCGTCAAAATCGCTGAAGTTCGCGCCTTCAGCTTAACGGGAACTGCCCTTTCCTTAGTCGAAAGCCGATAACAGAGAACCCACACTCAATTTGAGCGGTCAGATCGGGTTAACAGCCAGATCCCCGGCATCTCGGAGATGCCGGGGATCTCAAGTCTTCACGGGATTGGCTTCACCGTCGATGGCAGAAACAGTACGGAAAACCCAATTTTGCCCTGGTTTTTCGATCGCTGAACCCCTTGCCTGCTAAGCTGTCCGACCATCAACAAACGCCCTATAGCGAAAATGCTAAAATCAAGCCAAACGATTCGTCCTCGCGATGAGAATTGAGGAGTCTAACCCTCCCTCAGAGTTGACTTACGGGAACTTTAACTGCTCGTCAACTCGACTGTTCGGTATCCTGTTTTACAGGGCGCTGACCTCGATCTCGATCGCGTTCTCAAAGGAATCTCTACTATGGCTTCTGCACGACATATTGCCCTGATTTCAGTTCACGGCGATCCGGCGATCGAAATTGGAAAAGAAGAGGCGGGGGGTCAAAATGTTTACGTTCGTCACGTCGGCGAAAGCCTGGCCGAACAAGGTTGGCAGGTGGATATGTTCACCCGCAAAACCGACCCCAACCAAGACAACACTGTCGAACATCGAGACAACTGCCGCACGATTCGACTGACCGCCGGGCCAGAACACTTCGTTCATCGAGATAACATTTTCCCGTACCTGCCAACGTTCGTCGATCGCCTACTCCAGTTTCAAGCTGAATCCGGCGTACAATACCACCTCGCTCATACGAACTATTGGCTGTCGGCTTGGGTGGGAATGCAACTGAAAACGCATCAACCCTTGGCTCAAGTTCATACTCACCATTCACTCGGGTCGGTGAAATATCGCTCGGTCTCCGAGATTCCCCCGATCGCCAACACCCGCCTGGAAACGGAAAAACGCTGTATCGAAACGGCCGATCGCGTCATCGCCACCAGTCCCCAAGAGGCGGACGATATGCGTCAAGTCACGCAAACGGGAAACATCGACGTCATTCCTTGCGGAACGGACGTCCATCGCTTCGGTGCGGTGTCCAAAGACGAAGCCCGCCGCGAATTGGGGATCTCTCCCGACACGAAACTGGTGTTTTACGTCGGACGCTTCGACCCCCGCAAAGGTATCGAAACGCTGGTTCGCGCGGTCGGACGTTCGCAACTGCGCGGAAAAGCCGATCTACAACTGATCGTCGGCGGTGGAAGTCGTTCGGGTCACAAGGACGGAGACGAGCGCGATCGCCTGATCGCCTTGGTTCGCGAGTTAGGCATCGAAGAGTTGGTTCATTTCCCCGGACGCATCGCCGACGGACAAATGACAGAATACTACGCCGCTGCTGACGTCTGCGTCGTTCCCAGTCATTACGAACCGTTCGGTTTGGTGGCGATCGAAGCCATGGCCTGTCGCACCCCCATCGTGGCCAGTGCGGTCGGTGGATTGCAGTACACGGTCGCCCACGAGGAAACTGGACTACTCGTTCCCGCTAAGGACGATGCAGCTTTCGCCGAAGCCATCGATCGCATCCTCCTCGACTCGGATTGGCGCGATCGCCTCGGAAACGCAGCCCGCCAGCGAGTCCTCGATCGATTTAGTTGGGAAAGCGTCGCCCAACAACTCGGTGAAGTCTACTCGGAACTGCTGGAGGAATCCGCGTTACCCGTTTAGGGAGACTTTTTACAGTCACCAGTCACCAGTCACCAGTCACCAGTGAGGGGATAAATGGATGAGGAGAACTCCCCCTCTCCCCCTCTCCCCCTCTCCCCCTCTCCCTTGCTCCCTTGCTCCCTAGACCAAATACTTCGCTAACAACAACTTCAATTTCTCCTTCGTCTCGGCGGGGACTTTGTCCAACGGCGTAATCACCGCAAACTTCAACGCCGAATGCGCCTCGGAGACGAAGGGGTTTTCGCTGAGACGGCGCACCGCGTCGCGAATCACCTTTTGAGCGTTTTCGGCGTTGCAGTGTAAGTTCTGAATTACCATCTCCACCGTGACGCTGTCGTGGTCGGAATGCCAGCAGTCGTAATCGGTCACTAAAGCTAAGGTGGCGTAGGCGATTTCGGCTTCTCGGGCGAGTTTGGCTTCGGTGAGGTTGGTCATGCCGATGATGGTAGCGCCCCAACTGCGATATAACTCCGATTCGGCTTTTGTGGAAAAGGCCGGCCCTTCCATACAAATGTAGGTTCCGCCTCGGTGAACGGACGCTTCGCCGAGGTCGATGCTATCGGCGGCTTCAGCTAAAACACTCGCCAGTTGAGGACACACGGGATCGCCAAAGCCAATGTGAGCGACGATACCGTCCCCGAAGAAGGTGGCGACGCGATCTTTGGTGCGATCGATAAACTGGTCGGGAACGACTAAATCGATGGGTTTGACCGCTTCTTTTAACGATCCCACCGCTGAGGCGGAGATGAGATAGTCTACGCCGAGATGCTTCATGGCGTAGATGTTGGCGCGAAAGGGCAGTTCTGACGGGAGAAGGTGGTGGTTGCGGCCGTGACGGGCCAGAAACGCGACGCGAGTTCCGTCTAGAGTGCCGAGAACGATGGCGTCAGAGGGATCGCCAAAGGGGGTTTCGACGCGCACTTCTTCGATGTCTTGGAGCGCCTCCATTTTATAGAGTCCGCTACCGCCAATAATGCCAATTTTTGCTTGATTCATAGAATTTTGCGTTAATTTCGATCGTTTGATGTTGACAGTTGACGATCGCCTCGAACGTTACGGTCGTCGAGCGTTGCTAAACCTGTCAGGTCGAGCCATCGTGCCGAATCGCAGCGTTAGAACGGACGCCAAAGTGCGTAACAGTCCGTGATTTATTGTTCGGTGTTCTCGGCAAAAGAGCAAGGTACAAATTTTGTATAGTTTGTCAGTGACTTCGATCGCGAAACTTTCTTTACACGATCGCGTGTTTTTGTGTCAACGATCGCACTCTTTCTTTACGCATTCTTTAAATAGGGTGTTAATATGACAGGTGAAGGTTTACAGAATCTTTAAAAACCATGACTGCCAGGATGACTTCCGATAACTATTCCTTGGAGCAAGTGGTCGAACGGATCTGTACGTTGCGTCAAATTACTGCCGTCGATCGCGATTTATTGACCTCTGCACTCCTATCTCGTCCCGCGATCGATCGCCGAGAACGCAACCTGGTCGATCGCGTTTTTGAAGGACTCGATCGGGGCTGGATCTGGGTTGCTGACTGAGATTTCCGATCTTATATTTCAGAGCGATCGCGTTAGCAACTGCGAGTTTTTACGCACTCTTTATAATTACTTTACAAATCGTATCGGGAAATACGGATCGATCTCGGTAAAACAAGTACTGTTCGGGGTTAAAGCTTCCGCATTGACTCAAGCGAGCGGAATCGAGCGATCGCGAACGATGACCCCCAAACCCTCCCTTCCCCAACTCTCTCTGACGCAAATTGTCGAGCGGATCTTCGCGTTCCGTCAGATTACCCCGATCGATCGCCAACTGCTCCATCGCGCCGTTCTCGATCGAAAATCCCTCACTCCGGCTGAATATCAACTCATCCAGCAACTGCAAGACGCCTTACATCGGGGTAAAATTTGGATCGCCGACGAATCAAGCCGGTCGTAACAGCCACACTCCCGTTTGCGTCATCCCCGATTCGTCCGGCCGCACCATCAAAAAGTGCAATCCTTTCGCCTGTTGTTGGCGTTGGTGGTAAGTCCGTGCCGCTGTCTGCACTTCAGAATCTTCAAACGTTGCCAACACCCAGCGATCGCTCAGTCCGGCTTCCAAAATCAACCCGTCTGGCGCACCGGGAATGTAATTCACTGCGACGGGATTCACTGAATCGAGCCATTGTGCCAGTTGCATCGATCGACGTCCGCCGTCGATAATCACCCCCGGAACTGACTGCGTTGAAGCCACCCCCAGCGTCACGGGATGTAGGAGTTCCGGCAGCGATCGAAAGCGCATCGGACGCGACGCCACATTCTCGAGATCTCCAGCGGGAATCGACGCAAACCGCCAGCGATCGCCCCATAATTCTTCAGGGACCGGAACCGGTGCCGGACGGGGAACCGCCAAAGGATCGTACACCTCTGCCGTGTAACCGGGAAGTTGTCGATAGTCTTCGGCGCGTTTGAGCAACCATCGTTTCAAGGGTTCGACACGCCGCGTCGCCTCCACCGCCACGCCTAACTTGTTTCCCGCCGCTTCGATTAAACTCAGGGATTCGGGACGAAAGACTTGCAAGCAGTGCGGAAGCGACGGTGAAGCCTGTGGCAGTTGCGCCGCAATCCAATCGGAATTGGCTTGAGATTGCGGACACCAAGCTTGAAAGCGAAAGTTCGAGGTGCGATCGCAGGCTAACAGTTCCCAGAGGGTCTCGCCGGACTCGTCTCGAACTGGACGACGAAAAAAATCAACTTGCCAAACAGCCATACATCAGGTCAAAAATTGCAGCTTTGAGGAGTGTATCTCAATGCGGGTCAATTTCCAGAAACCGGGTATCTCCAAAATACCGGATTTCTGGTTTTTTTGTATGTTGGTGTCGGTGCGTGACGCGGTAATCTTATTGACCTGACTGCGGCCAACTTTTCTAGTACATTGGCGGTGCGCCTCTTTCAGGAAAGAGTTAAGAGTGGAAAGTGAAGAGTTAAACAGGAATTCCCACTCTACACTCTGCCCTCTTCACTCTACACTGTAAAAAGCGGAAGCGGTGCGTAGCACTTTCGACCACCCTATTGTTCGAGTCACGCACCCTTTTCTGTGGGCGGTGTACATCGGTGGTGCGTGACGATTTATAGGTCTAAGGATTTATTCCCTATTGTTCGAGTCACGCACCCTACAGGGTAATCGGAGATTCGACGTAAACCGTCGGTTCTTTTGAAGAAAACTCGATTCCGAAGCGACTCAGCTTTTGCGAGATCGTCTCGTTGGCTAACTCTAACAACCGCTTGCGAAGCTGAATTGAATTCTCGTTCGATCCCAAAATAAAAAACGTCACGCGAGCTTGCAAGGCTTTATCTCCGTCTATCTGATTAAACGTGATGTTCGTACTGCCGGGATCGATACCGAATACCGAGTTTGTCGAGTCTGTAACCACTTCTCGCACTAACGCCATATCTTGCTCGTCGAGAGGTTTGAGGAAGTCGAGATAAATCATCGACATTACCTTTTTGGCTCGGGTGAGGTTTTCGATTTCAATGTTGACGAGAATCGAGTTGGGAACCACGAACAGGGTACTTTTGGCAGAAGTCCGAATTTTCGTCGAGCGAATCCCGATCGATTCGACTCGTCCCAACTGTCCGTCTTTCAAGCGAATATAATCGCCAGGAACGAAGGGGCGATCGAGATACAGTACGATGGTACTGAGAACCTGTTCTAAAATTTTCTGAGCGGCAGCAACTAAGGCTAAACCACCGAGTCCCACACCCGCAAACAATCCTAACAGGTTGAGTTGTTGACTTTGAGCGTAAGCGAGAATCGCAAAAAAGCCGATGAGGACGTTCGCCACCGTCTCGAAAACTAGCAGGAGTTCGTCAACTTCTAACCCCATCCGCTTGAGAAGATCGATTCCGTAAATTCGCAAAATCTGTTGTAACAGATTTGAGACTAACCAAGCGATACTGGCAATAACAGCTAGATCTAAAAACGGGCTGATAAACTTGTAAAAACTCTTATAATCCTCGAGCCAAACTGAGGATAGAGAAATCAAAACCAGCGTTCCCGACACCCGTAAAGGATTTTTTATCGGTTGGATGAGAGTATCGTAGGTGCGAACTACAGTATCGGCGAAAAAGCGATCGAGGAACCAGCGAACGATCCTCGGCGTAAATCGTCCGAGCAACAACGAAATTAGAGTGAAACTGAAAAAAATCAACAAATTGAGGACGTTCGCCTCAGACAACCAAACAATTCCTCCGTTGAGGAACTTCATTCCCTCTGAAATATTCATGCAACGTAGTGAATTAAATAGTAATGGGAGAATCTACATAGACAGTCGGACCTTCGCTCTCGAATTCCGTACCGTACTCTTTGAGCTTTTGAGTGATTTTTTGATTGGCCGCGTCGAGGACTTGTCGGCGAATTTCCATCGAAACGTTCCCAGAACCCAGAATGAAAAATGTCACTTGAGATTGAGTTTTGAGACGACCGTTTTTATCGGGAACATCTCGAAACGCAACATCAGTGTTTCGCGAATCGATACCGAAAATATCAGCGGTTCCCCGAACGATAACTTGACGGATCAAAGCGCGTTCGTCTTCAGGAAGTTGGGTTTGAAAATTAAAGTAGAGAATTGCCATCACTTTTTTCGCCCCCGTGAAGTTTTCGATCGTCATTTGAGTTAAGGCGTTGTTGGGGACGATCGCCAAGGTTCCTTTTCCCGACAGTCGAATTCGTGTCGATCGCAATCCGATCGATTCAATGCGTCCGAAGGTTCCATCGGGCAATCCCACGTAATCGTCGATGGTAAAGGGTTGGTCTAAGTATAAAACAATTCCGCCGAGAACCTGTTCTAAGGTTTTTTGAGCGGCAAAAGCAACCGCTAAACCTCCAATTCCCAAACTCGCTAACAATCCTAGTAAATTGACATCGTGGGCTTGGGCAAAAATAAAAATTGCCAGTAAGGTAACGGTTAAATTCGAGACGACCTTACCTAAATTGAGGAGTTCGTTAATTTTGGTGCCTTTTTTAATGACGATGTCGAGCAGGTAAACGTCGAACAATCGTGCAAAAATGCGAGACAAAAACCACACTAAGGTAATAGATAACCCCAAACTGGTGACGAGTTCCCAACCTCTGGGAATCTGAAGCCGAAACACCAGCACTTCCGCAACGATAAAGCCAAAAACAAACCCCAATTCTGTTAAATGGGGCTGAATTACGATGTGGTAAAAGTTGCCGAGTTTGGAAGTTTGAAACGATGCAGACGCACGCTTGAGGAGCGGACGCAGTACCAGAGCGATCGCCAACGTCAATAATACGCCGATCGCGATCGATCCCCATTGAAACAGACGCTCGATGTCGAGCGTTTCGGGTAAATTTTCAACCATCGAACCTTGCTTGTATCGGTATAAAGTTGTTGAGTTTTAACCGAACGAGGCTTTGCTAAAACTCAAACCCCGCGAACTTGCATCTTCGAGAGCGCCTCTGACACAATAAACGACAATCTCGCTTGCTCACTGTCAGCCAATTCGACATGACCTTAGCCGAAAGCTCTCCTCAAGCAACGTCTGTCAATCCGTTCTTTAACCTCACTTACGAGCCGAATTTTGAATCGTTAGGAGAAGGCTACTACGATATCGTCGCTGCTGCCGAATTTCCGACGCATATTGTGCGTTTTCGCAACGATCGCGTACTCCCATTACTGGGTCTCGACCCCGTTCGCGTTTCTAACCACCATTTTATCGAAGCGTTCGGTCAATTTCGAGCGAGTTTGCCACTGCTGGCGATGTGTTACCACGGATACCAGTTTGGCGAGTACAACCCCCACCTCGGCGACGGACGCGGTTTTCTCTACGGACAAGTTCGTGGAATCGACGACGAACTCTACGACTTCGGAACCAAAGGGAGCGGTACGACACCGTACTCTCGCAGCGGCGACGGACGACTGACGCTCAAAGGTGGCGTTCGGGAAGTTATCGCCGCAGAAACTCTCGAACGCATGGGAGTTCGCACGTCCCGCTGTTTGAGTGTCATCGAAACCGGGGAACGTCTGTGGCGGGGTGACGAACCCTCTCCAACGCGATCGTGTGTCATGGTTCGCATGAGTCGATCGCATATTCGTTTTGGAACCTTCGAGCGATCGCACTATTTACGCCGTCCCGACTGGACGACAAAACTGCTCGATCTCGTTATCGACACCTATTATCCCGAAATCGATCGCCAGGAAGACCCCGAAAACGCCTACCCGCGATTTTACGCCGCACTGGTGGCGCGAGTGGCACGATTGGCGGCCGAATGGATGGCGGCGGGGTTCTGTCACGCCGTCCTCAACACCGATAATATGTCCATTACTGGGGAAAGTTTCGATTACGGCCCTTACGCCTTTATTCCCAACTACGACCCGAAATTTACCGCCGCCTATTTCGACTATTACGGCCGCTACAGCTACGGTAACCAACCCCTCGTCTGTAAACTGAATTTGGAGATGTTGCAAGCACCCCTCGCCTGTGCGATCGACCTCGAGGCGATGCAAGTCGCCTTAACGGAATTCGACGAAATCTATCACCGAAACTATCGCCAGTTAATGCTTCGTAAGTTGGGACTGGCCGATATTTCCACAGAAGACGCCGAAGAATTGGTGAAATTGACCGTTGAGGTGTTAGAACAAAACGAAGTCGGCTATCACGACTTTTTCAGTCAGCTTCGCCAGCAGTTTTCTCCACAATGGCGGGACGACGAAACTGCCATCTTTGCCAACGCCGAACCTTCAGAAACCCTGAAACCCTGGCGACTGGTTTACCATCGAATTTTACAAGGACTTTCCACAGAAGAACTCGAAGCCGTCAGCGATCGATTACGAGAGGTCAATCCCTTGGTGGTTCCAGTCCGTCCAGAAATCGAGGCGGTGTGGGAACCGATTACTGTCGAGGATAACTGGCAACCGTTTTACGATTTATTAGAGCGAATTTGGCATTAATTTGGCATTAATTTGGCATTAATTTGGCATTACCAAAACCCGGTTTTTAGAGAAAAACGAAAAACCGGGTTTCTGGATCAAACCTCTGTGTCCTCAAACCTCTGTGTCCTCAAACCTCTGTGTCCTCAAACCTCTGTGGTGAATCCCCCAATTACCACATAACTCCACTATTGTCAACCCTCAAAACGGAATCACCGCCATCAACAAGCGAGCGATACTGAAATAAATCAACACCCCCAGCACGTCAACCGCTGTCGTAATAAACGGTGCGGACATCAACGCCGGATCGAACCCCAAAGACTTAAACAACATCGGAAGCGCAGATCCCGACACCGACGCCAACAGCGAAATCACCATCAAACTAAAACCGACAGCGATGGCCACGATCCAACTTCCTTGTAACAAATACGCGCCCACCGTCACGATCGCCCCGAGCATCGATCCCAACAAAATCCCAGCGATCGCCTCCCGTCGGATAATGCGCCCGGCACCTCCCGTCTGAATTTTATCCATATTCAGACCGCGAATGACCACCGTAGACGACTGAGCGCCGACATTCCCTCCCGTCCCGATCAGCAGGGGAATAAACATAGCCAAACTCACCACCTGCTCGAGAATCCCCTGATTGGCACGAATCACGCCGCTGGTGAGGGTATTCGTAAACAGCAATACCAACAGCCAGAGTACTCGTTGTCGAGCCACCCGAAACAGGTTCATCTGGAAGTAATTATCGCCGTCGGCTTGCAAGCCTCCCAACGCATAAATATCTTCAGTGGTTTCCTGTTCCAAAATATCGATCACGTCGTCCACGGTGACGATTCCCACCAACCGCCGCTCGCTATCGACCACCGGAAGCGCTAAAAAATCGTACCGTTGGATGGTACGAGCGACTTCTTCTTGGTCGGTACTCGTGTGAACGAACACCACATCTCGCGTGGCGATTTCCGAAATTTGCTGTTCCGGCTGCGCCACCACCAGATCCCGTAACGATAGAATTCCCGAGAGATGGCGATCGGCGTCCGTCACGTAGAGAGAATAGACGGTTTCCGTCACGTGTGCCAGACTGCGAATGCGATCGAGGGCTTGCGCGACCGTAAAATGCTCCTTTAAGGAGATATATTCCGGCGTCATGATGCGGCCGGCGGTGTCGGGTTCGTATCCCAACAACAAATTCGTCGCCTGACGTTCGGAGGGACTGAGATTTTTCAGCAGTCGCCGTACTACTTTCGCCGGAAGTTCGTCGAACAGTTTGGCGCGATCGTCGGGGGACATTTTATCGACGATTTCGCGCACTTCCTGATTTTTAAACTCCTCGATCAACGAGTGTTGGACGCTCGAATCGAGGTGTTCGTAAACCTCCGTCGCCTCGTCCTTCGACAACAAGCGAAAGGCGATGACGTGCAGCGTTTCAGGAAGTCCTTCGATCGCTTCGGCGATATCGGCCGGTTGAACGGGGACTAATACCGTTTTTGCGCCTTGGAGGTTTCCCGCCTCGAGGAACATTTGGAGCTGAGATCGAACTAACTCCCGAAGCTCCCGGCGCGACGAGACACTTTGTAACGTAGACGTGTTGGAACTTTCGACCACAGCAACCTCTCGAACTCGAACGAACAACCTGTTGAATCTAGTCTAGAGGGTCTTGAGCCTCTCTCTCTCGATGGTTTCGCGTTTTTGAGTGAGGCGACCCTTCGGATATGATGGGGTATCGTATTCTCGCCTAGCCCCACTTTCTTAATCAGTATCCCAGAGTTAACATTTTGCGGCATAGACGCCCCGCAATGAGGACAGTTATGCCAACGGTCAGATAACCCCTTGGGGACTCGGTTTAGGTAAATGGCAGTACTGGGGTTTCCGCCGGATTAACCTTGACGACCTTCTTTCAAGGGAAGTGCTGCATTCTAACGATCGTGGTGTGCAAAACAGCTTGAGATGACAGGAGTTTGAACGCAACAGCAGCATGACTTTTCATCACTACCAGCGCCGGGAGGATGTCAAGTTCCTAACTTCCCTCTAACCCACTTACGAAACTCCCTCACCCAAGTCGTTTCGCCCATCGTCTGACTCGCCTGCAAAAAACGCAGAATGTCCCCTCGCTGCAATAGCGGTAACACCTCTGACTGCTCCCGAGGGGCATACTCACCCTTCACTAGGCGATAAATCGTCAGCAACTCCCCATCAAACCGCCACACCTCCGGTATCCCCAACGCCGCATAAATTGCCATGCGGTCGATCGAACTGCTCGTGTTATCCACCTCGATCGCCAGATCCGGCGGTGGGTCTTGGGTTAAGTCAATATTGTCCTTGCCCCGTACCGCCTGCTCGTTTTGGATGTAGTAACACGCATCCGGCTCCAACCCCTTCTGCAAGTCTTCCCGGCTCCAAGTGGTAGAACCGAGGCTGGCAATCTCCGTTTCCGTTTCCTCTGTCGTTACCTCCACTATGCGGCTCAGGCGACTTTTATACCGTTCGTGGGGTGGCAACGGCACCATAATTTCTAACGTCCCTCGGTCGTAGGTCAGGCGTTTTCCCGGTTCTGATTCCAAATCGCAAATCAGGCCCTGGTAGGTAGTCCAGCTCACTCCCCGCAGCACCATGCAATTACTGGGAGTCGTTACTGTCGTCGTCATGTCCCGTCCTCCGTACTTGCACCTGTGTCCTCCTCCGATGCAAAAACTCTTGTCCTGTATGAGTTTGAAGCCACTTTCGACTCGTTTTCCGTTTGAGTTCCGTTAGTTGAAGGGCGATCGCCGATCGCGACGACAAGATCGATCGCTGGTTGGAATCGACCGAGAACGGAGTCGTTATCACGAACTGGAAAACCACGGCGTACACCTGGGGCGATCGCTCTCCATTGTTCGACCCACTCCCCAAAACCACTAAGCCCAAATCCGTTGCAACTTTAGCGTAAACCCCGGTAAAACCCCCTCTCCCGACAACGTACTTGGATTTTCCAAAACTTCAACTGCTCGACCCGCACGATAAATTTCTACTTGCCTATTTTGTGGATCGATCGGCCAACCTAACTGCGTACCATTTTCCATATACTCTTGCATCTTGGCACGTAGATCTTTAATACGATCTGTTCCGATAAGCTAAGTTTCAAGAAGTCTTCACCAGATCCCCCCTTCGCCCCCTATCCCCCCTTCGCCCCCCCCTTTAAGGGGGGG
>NZ_KB235958.1:2783562-2806475 GCF_000332355.1 Baaleninema simplex PCC 7105 | reverse complement strand
CTTCGCCCCCCTTTGAAAGGGGGGTTGGGGGGATGGTTGGGGGGATGGTTGGGGGGATAGAGAGGGACTTGTCAGATTGGGCAAAACCAGTATTTGATGCCTCGACTCCGCTCGGACTCAACGCTGAGCGGAGTCGAAGCGTTGAGATTCGGATTCCGTAGGATGGCGATACCATCGTTTGCAAGTACGACGACGACAACATCCGCGTCTGTTCTCAACGGGAATTCAAGTGTTTGAGGATTTGAAGCTGCCAGTATTCCAGTTTCAACGGAGCCAGTTGGGAACGATCGATCTTTCTCACCACTCGATCCTGTTTCAGTTGCGGTGCGAGGTTGAGATGCGGCGATCGCTCTAGAGAAAATACCCCCGAATCCACAGCCGCACATCCGACTAACACCAGAGCCAACAGTACGCGGTGGAGAGTGCGCGGTGGGGTGTCGGGGAGCAAAGGTGGCTGTGTCATGGCATTTCTCGTCCTGGTGGAGAAACAGCAACGAAAACGTTACCTTTTTGGCGTTATCTCAAAAGCGTTATCTCGAAAACACTGTCTCGAACCCTTGATTTCGAGGGCGATCGCGTGAATTGGAGTTATCCCAATAAGACTCGCTCCCATTGGGGGAAGTTCCCACGGCGCTCGATCGAAATCCGAGCGATATGTTAAGAGAATAAAGGAGTCTTATCGATCGAGTTGTCGCAACACGCACCTAATGGTTAATATCCGTCGCCGTTCTCCCAATCCCGCCGTTCGAGCCGATACCTGTCAGTATCAAGTTCCCATCCCCGACAGCGAACCGCGTCATATCCTCGAAGAAATCGTTTGGCATAAAGAAACGGAGATCGACAAACTACGGCTGTATATGCCCCTGACGGAGTTGAAAAAACAAGTCGATATCGCCCCAAAACCGCGCGATTTCGTCGCCGCACTCCAAAACGGACGCACGACGCCAGCGTTAATTGCCGAAGTCAAGAAAGCCTCGCCGAGTAAAGGGGTAATTCGGGAAGATTTCGACCCCGTCGCCATCGCCGAACGCTACCAGCAAGGGGGCGCGAGTTGTCTGTCCGTTTTGACCGATCGCCAGTTCTTTCAGGGCAGTTTCGACTATTTGCGAGATGTGCGCCAAGCGGTAGACTTGCCCGTTCTCTGTAAAGATTTCATTATTTATCCTTATCAACTGTATCTGGCGCGAGCGCGGGGTGCCGATGCCGTCCTGCTCATCGCGGCAATTTTGAGCGATCGCGATTTGCAATATTTCCTCAAAATTACTAAACTTCTCGGTTTGGCGGCGTTGGTGGAAGTTCACACCCTCGCAGAATTCGATCGCGTCTCGAAACTCGACGGCGTGCGACTCGTCGGCATTAACAACCGCAATTTGGAAGATTTTTCTGTCACACTCGATACGACCTGCGACCTGTTGGCCGCCCGCAAAGCTCAATGTGACGAGAAAGGAATTACCATCGTCAGCGAATCGGGACTGTTCGATCGCGGCGATCTCGATCGCGTGTCAGAGGCGGGAGCGCAAGCGGTGCTGATCGGCGAATCTCTGATGCGTCAAAGCGATCCCGGAACGGCGATCGAACGGCTGTTTTCTAGGACTGAAATCTAGGTCGAACGACCGAAAGTTTTGCCGATTGTCAAGCTCGCATAACGATCGCCCTCTCGCGTTCGAGTCGAAGTTTGGGCGATCGAAGGCGGTGGTCGTTTTCCCAAACCGATCGCGGCGTCGATCGAAGAATTCAAGGTCGAACGAGCTTCAGCCAACCTCCCCTCAAGAATTCGCCGATCCGATGATAAAATCAATACGTTCCACCGTCGATCGCACGGTGGAGCGACTGCCTGTAAGCGCGAGCTGATGGGAGTTGACCGGCCAAGTCAACCTCGAGTCAAGCTTCCGTCAAACAGGACACCTCGAGCGCGAGGTTTAGAAATTTTCCAGGTCAAATCGTCGATTTGCCGGGAGAGGATTTTAAGAGGTTTATCCGTTTTCATGGAGCCGATACCCCTTCCTTCTCACATCCACTACGAGCTGTTACTACAACTGTTAGAACGCCAAACCATATTTTCGGTTGCCTCGAACTCTGCCGAACGCGAGCAGATCGATCGGCTGATCGTCACGTTGCGAAAAGCTCTCGCCCAGCAAAAACGCTTGGAAGAAACCTGTCAGCTCAAAAACTTACCCATCGACTATCGATGGTCGCTCAACCAACCCATCCGATCGCGCTCTGTCACGGATAACGCAACCTTCCCGCACAACATCCAAGACGATCGCTCCTCGAGTTAACGGGAGCATGAAAGACGAGGAGATGACCCCATACTGAGATGACCTGATGATGTGATACGCTCCCCTCATCTCCTCACTTCCTTATCTCATCATCTCTCAAACAGACGACTGAAAGGTTCATGGACGACAAGTTAATGTTAATGATTCCGGGCCCGACCCCGGTTCCCGAAAAGGCATTGCTGCGACTCGGACGCCATCCCATCGGCCACCGCAGCGGTGACTTTTCTAAGGTGATGGCCGAAGTCACCGAAAATCTCAAATGGCTCCATCAAACTCAAAACGACGTGTTGGTGTTAGCCGCCAGCGGTACGGGAGCGATGGAAGCTGGCATCATTAATTTTCTCAGTGCTGGCGATCGCGTGTTGGTCGGCTGTAACGGGAAGTTCGGCGATCGCTGGGCGGACGTAGCCAAAGCCTACAACCTTAACGTCACGACGATCGAAGCCGAATGGGGCAAGCCCCTCGATCCCGAACAGTTCCGCCAAGCCCTCGAAGCTGACGCGAACAAGGAAATTAAAGCCGTTATCCTCACCCACAGCGAAACTTCGACGGGGGTTCTCAACGACCTCGAAACCATCAACCGCCACGTCAAAGCCCACGGCGAAGCCTTGATTATCGTCGATGCGGTCACGAGCTTGGGAGCTTGCAACGTTCCCATCGACGAGTGGGGATTGGACGTGGTGGCCTCGGGATCGCAGAAAGGATACATGATTCCCCCAGGGCTGGCCTTCGTTTCCGTCAGCGAGAAAGCGTGGAACGCCTACAAAACCTCGAACCTACCCCGGTACTACTTGGATTTAGGCTTCTATCGCAAGAGTGCCGCCAAAGATACGACGCCGTTTACACCGCCGGTTAACCTGTTTTTTGCCCTGCAAGCGACGTTGCAGATGATGAAAGCCGAAGGGTTAGACAATATTTTCGCCCGTCACGATCGCCTCAAACGCGCGACGCGAGAAGCGGTTAAAGCGTTGGGACTTCCGTTATTCGGCTCCGACAACTGCGCGAGTTCGGCGGTAACGGCGGTCGCTCCCGTATCGGTAGAGGCTGAAAAGGTGCGATCGATGATGAAGTCGAAATTCGATATCGCTCTGGCCGGCGGACAAGACCATCTCAAAGGGAAAATTTTCCGCATCGGACATTTGGGCTTTGTCAGCGATCGCGATGTGGTGTGTGCGATCGGCGCCCTGGAAGCGACGCTGCAAGCGTTAAACGCCGACGTGACCCCTGGGGCTGGCGTGACGGCGGCCGGACGCGTTCTCAATGCCGGGTAACTCCTTCAAAACCCACTCGAACCGCAGTCGGTGCGCCTCCTACGAAGAAGTTCACGTCGATGCGGTTTGAGTGGGGGGGGGCGAGCGAGGCTCACCAGGCGATATTTTTAATTCAGGTGGTGGGGACTTCTCCGCTAACCGTTAAGTTAACGGATATTGGGGTTTTCAGGCTCTAGCCTTCTCCCCCTCTCCCTTTCTCCCCCTCTCCCCCTCTCGAATTACGCCGATTCGAGCCAGTCGTAAATGCGATCGAGTTGTTCGAGAGTTACGAAACCGTATTTCCACAAAATCATCGGTAACGGCCCCGCATCTCGTTCGCGGCGGCGTAGTGCGATCGCGATCGAATCGGCTGATAAGTTTAAATCTTCTTCTAAAAATCGGAGAAATCGCGCTTGTGTCGTCGCTCCCATGACGGTATCACCTCGTTCGGACTAAAAATCATTTTGTTATGGCGCTAGAGAATACGATCGGGCTGAGTAGTCACTCGAGAGAGTGTCTACTCTAAGACGGTTCGAACGCCGTCTTTCACGGTTTGTCGTTTCGGTGAATGGTAGATCGATCGAACGCCGTCGCGTCCGGTTCCAGAGGGCGTCTGAAGGTCGCTCCGTCTTCGATGGCGTCACTCCTCACACATTCGCGCGATCGAAGCCGGAAACTGTTTTCAATTGGGCGACCGATACCAGACAAACCTTGCTCTCAATTTGAGATCGGTTGAAGATCTGCACGTTCCCGAAGCGGGGGTTGAGGTCGCACCTCAGCTCGGACGCTGTGGCGACTTCGCACTACCGCACTCGCTAGGAAACAACACCGTAGCAGATTTTTCGGCGATCGCATAGGTTCAATGCTTACATCTTAATGGAGTTTTAACAATTTTTGTTAAGTTGCTTTAAGAAAACCTTAAAACCCTTGACGCAGCAACGGGTTTAGTATCCGTCGAGATCCCCTGACGAGATGCTCACGACGGCTCGTTTAACATTTCGATTCGCACCGGATCGCCGATGGCGAGTCCCAACTCCGCGACTCGTCCGCCGCGCAACTCGATAACGTAATCGACGAGAACCCCCTCACCGGGGCTGTAGGTCGGACAACGAACCTGACGACAGGGAGGAACCTCTCGAGCGAGTCCCACCACTTCGCCGTCGTACACGAACACCATATCCAACGGGATACGAACGTTTTTCATCCAAAAATTCACGGATTCGGGCGGGTCGAACGGAAACAGCATCCCGCGATCGTCGGGGAGTTCGTCGCGGAACATCAACCCTAACGCCTGTTGCTGCGGCGTACGAGCGACTTCTAAATCGATCGCGCGATCGCCCAACTGAACTCGGGCTTCGATCGGCAGCTGTTGCGCCCTGTGGGTCTCGGTAGCAGACGGTCGCGTCTCGAACGTGTCTTGACTCAAAAGTGTTTCGGGTTGCGACAACACGACGGTTTCCTCAGAACAACCGATCGCGACGATCGCGCTCGCAGCGATCGTCATCAACAGCAGAACGACCTTTTGTCCGGTCAGTCTAACTTTTACTCGGGTCATTGCGCTCGACGATCGCTACACCGCCTTCCATGCTAGCACGGCATTTCGAGGGTGTGGCAATGCTAGGATCGGCGTCGAACTGCTCGAGAAACCGGTAGGAGCTTCCGATGCGATCGACGTCCGACTGCCTCGTCGAGTCTCGCGACTCTCGCAGCCAGCTCCTTCGCCTCTGTAAATACGAGCCGATGTCCGTCCGTTGCCTTCGTTAGACCTCGACTCAACATCGTGAGATTGTCAAAATTCCAACCGTTCCTCGCCTTACTCTGTGGCGTCCTGCTCGCCGTCGCCCTCCTGACGCCCCAACCCGGAAACGCGAAAACCGCAACCGTTCGCATGGCGCGATCGACCTGGGAAACCGGATGGTTTCAAGCCGAAATTGTCAAACAACTCATCGAAGACTTAGGCTATGACGTTTCGGGCCCCTACACCACAGAAACGGAAGACTTTTATCGAGCCGCTGCCCGAGGGGACGTGGACTTGTGGGTCAACGGCTGGTTTCCCGCTCACAATACCTTTTTACAACAAGACGAGATCGGCGATCGCATCGTCGAAACCGGCTTCGCCATCGAACGGGGCGTCCTCCAAGGCTACGTCGTCGATTTAACCACCGCCGAACGTCTCGACATCGAGAACCTAGAAGACCTCAAAGATCCCGAAATCGCTCGAGTCTTCGATCGCGACGGGAATGGCAAAGCCGATCTGATCGGTTGCGACGAAAGCTGGAGTTGTCGAGAGGCGATCGACCACCATCTCGAAGTCTACGGCTTACAAGACACCGTCGAACAGATTTCAGGCAACTACGTCCCCCTCATGCAAGAGACGATCGCTCGTTACCGAGGAGGCGATCCCGTCCTGTTTTTCGCCTGGATGCCCCACTGGAGTCTCGGAACCCTCGTCCCCGGACAAGACGTGCGCTGGCTAGAAGTACCGTTTTTCAGCCTTCCCGACTCCCTAGCCGATACCGCCTCGAGCGTCCCGACCCTCGACAACATCGTCGGCTGTCAACGCAATCCCTGTTTGTTAGGATTTTCCCATCATACGATTCGTGCTGTCGCCAACCGCGAGTTTTTACAAGCCAATCCCGCCGTCGAACTCTTGCTGGCGTTAATCGACATTCCCCTCGAGGATATCGTCGCCCAAAACGTCAAACTAGCAAACGGCGAAGACGAACTCAGCGATATCGTCCGTCACGCTCGAGAGTGGATCGAAACCCACCGCGATCGCGTCGATCGCTGGCTAGAACTAGCTTCCGTCGATGCCGAAGTTCTCGATCGCCCACCCGAGGACACCGACGCGGCCGCCCCCGAACCGGACAAAACCTTACGAGTCCTCACCAAACCCCTCGAACCCCTTGTCATTTACCGCAATCAAAAGTACGAGGGATTTTGTATCGAATTGTGGGAAAAAATTGCCACAGAACTCGATCTGACCTACCGTCTCGACGGTGTCGGGACGATCGCCAAACTCCTCGACGACGTTGTCCGAGGCACTACCGATTTAGCGATCGGAGGCATCAGTATCACCGCCCGACGGGAAGAAACCCTCGACTTTTCTTATCCCTTTTTCGAGTCGGGATTGCAAATTATGGTGTTAGAGCGGGGCAATACCCTTTTCAATACCCTCGTGTCCACCTTGGAGAGCATTGTTTTCTCGCCTCACATATACTATGGAATCGGCGTCTTCGTGCTGACGTTGCTCGTCGTCGCCCATGTCATCTGGATCGTCGAACGCCCTCACAATCCCGATTTTCCCCAATCCTATCCTCTCGGAATTTGGGAATCCTTTTGGTGGGCGGCCGTTACCGTCACCACAGTTGGCTATGGCGATAAAACCCCGAAACATCCCCTCGGTAAGTTCGTCGCGTTAGTGTGGATGTGTGCGGGTTATTTCGTGTTTGCTTACTTTATCGCCACGATGACGACGAGCTTTACCCTCGATCGCCTCGACGGACCGATTCGCAGCATCGACGATCTGCCGGGACACCGCATCGCCACCATCACCCGCAGTACGGGGGCCGAGTACCTCAATGGCGTTCGAGCGACGATTCTCGAATACGATCGCGTCGAGGATCTCTACGATGCTTTATACGACGATCGCGTCGATGCCATCGTCTACGACGCGCCCGTGTTGCAGTACTATGCCGAACACGAGGGAAACGGCCGAGTACAAACCGTCGGTTCGATTTTCAAGCGGGAGTCTTACGGCTTTGCCTTTCCGAAAAACAGTCCCTATCTCGAAGCGATCGACATTACACTCTTAAAATTAATTGAAAACGGCACTTACGAAGAATTAAGACATCGTTGGTTTGGTGAAGAGTCTTGGATTGCCGAGCGCACCTCATCCGATCCCTCTTGACGAAATGAACCTGAAAATAAAAACTCTAGAATGAGAGATTTTGTCGCCGCGATCGCAGGATCTAATATGGAATTCGTTTCCGATAAGCTAAGTTTCAAGAAGTCTTCACCACAGAGACACAGAGAACACAGAGAGGGAATTTTTAGGTTGAGAAAAAACAGTGTTGGAGATTCGGATTCCGTATAAAATATAATTCCTAAAATATAATTTTTAAAATCTCATTACAAATTGTCACGTTGATTTTTAAGATTTTCAAAAGAAAGTGACATTTTGCCAGATTTAAACCCATATTTTCGACGCTAGCTCGTATTTTTAAAATTGTCAGCGATCGCGATCGCGGGTGATCTGAGATCGAGGCCATTGACGCCTACAAGAAAACTTAGATAAAACAAAAACGACTCACTTTTTCAAGCGAATCAAGTTCGATCGATAGAATTTGGTAAAAAAATCGCAGAAGCGAATCCGATCGTTTTAGCTTAGATCGCAGCGACTGTTGACTAGCGAACCGTTGAGAGAGCCGAATTGACCCCTACAAACATCTCGATCGCGATGATAAACCAGATTTTAACCTCTCATAATAATCCCGATCTCGTTCTACTTTCTGTTTTTATCGCGGTGTTAGCCTCTTATACGGCTTTCGACTTAACCGGACGCGTTCGCAGCAGTCAGGGTCGCGATCGGCGTCTCTGGTTGTGGGGCGGTTCCGTCGCGATGGGGACTGGCATTTGGGCAATGCACTTTATCGGTACGCTCGCGTTCGAGATCGCGTTACCCGTCCGTTATAACCCCTGGCTCGTATTCGCCTCTGTCCTTCCGGCCGTTCTGGCTTCTGGCGTGGCGTTATTCCTCGTCAGTCGTCCGACGCTCGATCGCCTCCGACGGATCGGCGGGAGTCTGGCCGTGACAACGGGTATCGCGTCGATGCACTACCTCACAATGGCAGCGATGCAGGTTCGGGCGCAAATACAGTTCGATCGCCTTCTCGTCGGCGTCTCGATCGCCCTCACCATCGCCATCTCATTCATCGCGCTATCTCTGGCCGATCGGTGGCACGAAACCCCTCCAGAAGAGGGTCGAACACAGCCCTGGCAAATCTGGCAAAAATGGGGCGGTGCGATCGCGGCGGGATTGGCTGTCACGACCGTTCACTACACCGGTACGGCCGCCGTCACCTTCACCTCCCTAGCACCCCTCGCTCGCGTTACCTCGCCTGTTGCCTCGGATACTCGATTGTGGACTGTTGCGGTCAGTCTCGGAACTCTGGTCGTGTTGAGTGTGACGTTGCTCGCTGCGTTTTTCGATCGCCGACTGACCGCTCAAGCCGTTCGCACTCAGGTTTTACAAGAAAGTCAAAACCATCTCAACCGGTTGTTACAGGGCGTTCGCGTCGGCATCCTCATCGTCGCAGTTCCCCCCGAAGGCCGTCCCGAAATTCAGACTTGCAACCAAGCGGCGATCGACCTGCTGGGAACTCCCGCAGAGGAGTTACATCGCTATTGGGAACCTTCAGAAACCACACATCTCGAACGCTCTACACTGGCGGGAGTTTTCCGCCGCATCGCCGCCCATCAAACAGTTCGCAACGCCATTGTCAGCGTCGATCGCCCCGACCTCGAGGATACAGTCTGGTTGATGGTTGATGCCGTTGCGATCAAGGAAACTGACGGCCGACATCTCGTCGTCTGCACGTTTAGCGACATTAGCGACTTAAAACGGGTCGAAACGCTTCTGAAGCAGTCTGAAAGCAAGTTCAAACAACTGGCGCAGCGAGAAACTCTTCTCAACAGCCTCTCGAGTCAAATTCGCAGTTCCCTCGATTCCAACACGATTTTACAAACCTTGGTTCGAGAAGTGCGGGGTCTCCTCAATACCGATCGCGTCGTCATCTATAAATTCAATCCCAATTGGGACGGAACGGTCGTCGTCGAAGATATTCACAACACGCGTTATTCGATTTTAGATAGAGCCATTTCTGATGATTGTTTTCCCAGCGAATACGCCCAACTCTACGAAAAAGGGCGAGTTCGCTCCATCGACGACGTGACGGCGGCTGGATTAGACCCCTGCCACGTGGAGTTTTTAAAAAGTCTGTCGATCCGATCGCAGGCGATCGTGCCGATTTTAAGTTGCGATCGCCTCTGGGGACTGTTAATCGCTCACGAATGCTGTCAAACGAGGGTGTGGGAAGACGAAGAAGTCGAACTTCTCGAACGTCTGGCCGTTCAAGCGGGTGTCGCCATCCAACAAGCCGAACTCTACGCTCAGGCTACCGACAACGCCACGACCGCACGATCTCAAGCGCGTCAGCTCGCTCGGACGCTTCACGAACTCAAACAAACCCAAAGTCAACTCATTCAAACTGAAAAAATGTCGAGTTTGGGGCAGTTGGTGGCTGGGATCGCTCACGAAATCAACAATCCCGTGAATTTTATTTACGGCAACCTCACCCACGCCGACACCTATACTCGAGACTTACTCGATCTCGTCGAACTGTACCATCGAGAATATCAGACGCCCACTCCAGCGATCGCCGCTCGCGAAGACGAAATCGAACTCGAGTTTCTCGTCGAAGATTTACCGAAAATTTTATCGTCGATGAAAGTCGGCGCCGATCGCATTCGCAAGATTATTTTGTCCCTTCGGAACTTCTCTCGTCTCGACGAAGCCGAAATTAAAGATGTTGACGTGCGCGACGGCATTCAAAGTACGTTGACGATCCTTCAGTACCGTTTGAAAGCGAAAAGCGATCGTCCCGCGATCGAGGTGGTTTGCGACTACCACGAGACTCCTCGCATTGAATGTTATTCAGGGCCTCTCAATCAAGTGTTCATGAATTTGTTGACTAACGCGATCGACGCCTTAGAAGAAAAAATGGCCTTGGCACGACAAACGGGACAAAATGCAGCGATCGAACCCCCTAAAATTTGCATTCACACCGAAAAATTTGGAACGAATCAAATTCGCATTCGCATCTCCGATAACGGCTTGGGCATCTCGCAAGACGCCTCTCAACGGCTGTTCGATCCCTTCTTCACCACCAAACCCGTCGGAAAAGGTACGGGGTTGGGACTCGCGATTAGCTATCAAATCGTGACCGAAAAACACGGCGGTTCGATTTACTGCGACTCGGAACTCGGGAAAGGAACCACGTTTTCGATCGAACTTCCCGTTCGCTTGAGAACTGCTGTGGCGATGCCAGTCCGCTAGGGGGACAAGGGAGAAACTGTTAACTGTCCTCACTATTCGTTGTATGAGGGGTAATGAGGAGATTTCTCATTGTCAGATTATCATCCGTTAAAAACGCGATGATATTCGACGCGAACTGTCGGACGAGAGTTTCTGTCGAAGCAATCGCGGCGGATTTCAGTTAAACCGCAAGCCTCGAACCTTTTGAACTCTGAATCAGATAGCGGCCAGGGGGGACCGTCCGGTTCGGCCTCTGTATCGCGACGGTTGGCGACGACTAACAGGGTTCCTCCGTCCGCGACAAACTCCGATACCATGCCAATGGTGGTGTGACGCAATTTCAGCGGCAGCGATTGGACGGTTCGCGACTCGAAGACGAAATCGAAGGCTCGCGTCCACGAGGCATCGCAGGCAAACAAATCGCAAACTTGGTAGCAGACTGACGAGTTGGGGAACCGCTGGCGACACCAGGCGATCGCCGTTTCGGAAATGTCGAATGCTGTCACGTCAAACCCTCGCCCAGCAAGGGCTTCGGCGTCGTCTCCCAAGCCGCAGCCGATGACGAGTGCCGACTTCCCGTCTCCGCAAGTTTTGGTGTCGTCGAGCCACTCTAGCAGATAGGGATTGGGGCGTTCCATTGCCCAAGGAACGGCGTCGGCGTCTCCGCTAGCGGTGGCATACACTTTCTCGAACCAACGAGCAGGATGCCCGTCTTTTTCGGCTTCTGCGGCAATTTTACGGATTTCGGCACGTCGGGGATCTAGGGGGCGATCGGACATCAAAAACCATTTTGGGTGAAACAACTCTATATATTATGAATTAATTATCGAACGATATGCTTATGAAAAAACTTTGCCAACTCTCGAAGGACATCCCGATCGGGTCGAGACACTGAAGAGCGAAACGAGAAAAATAAATATTTTGAAATACATATTGACAAATTTATTATTTTGTGCATATAAACTCGACATCCACCAAAACTGTACTATACAAAACCATAATTCTCTCGCATCTGTTCCCTTGGCGATCGAGAGTCGTTCCGGTGTCTAGAGGAGCCGAACCATGACAGCAACAGCGCCCCAACCCACCACCATGCCCGAACTCGAGCGGTACGTTCGCCAATCCGTCCCGATCGAATACGTCCGCCAGTGGTTGGCGGTGCAGCCGAAACGAGCCTATCGAGATCTCGCTGGGGATTGGCTGATAATTCTGACAGCGTTTGTCCTCGTCGCTGCAATGCCAACCGTTTGGACTTATCTCGTGGCGTTTCTGCTCGTCGGAACCAGTCAGTACAAGCTGTTTATCCTCGCCCACGACGCGATTCACGGTGCGTTACATCCCAACCGCCGCGTTAACGACAATTTAGCCCGCTGGTTGGTATACGGGCCGATGTTTATGGCACTCGAAGACGCGCGGCGCAACCATCTCAAACACCATCGTTACATGGGAACCCCCGACGATCCCGATCGCTACCTACACACCTTCGCCGCCAAAAATTCACCGCTACAGTTTTTGCTGTACTGTTCGGGTTTAGCAACATTTGGAAAAACGGTGTTGAAAGTCACGCCCTTTGGAAAACTCCTCGAGGCGTCGAATCGCGACAGTCAAGCCTCAGAAACTCAAACCCCAAAGACACCCCAGACAGAAGCGTTACTCGGAGACTATTTCCAGCAGCGAATACCGGTGTTGTTGTGGCAACCGCTGTTAATTGCAGCGATCGCCCTGTCGCCGCTTCCAGTGTGGGCGTATTTACTGCTGTGGGTGGCACCGATTTTCTTTCTCGTCTTTGTTCCCGACGAAATTCGCGCCTTTTGCGATCACGCAGTTTTGACTTATCCTGACGATACTTGCGATCTCGAGCGGTTGATTTCGTTTTGTCCGCCGTGGTGGGAAGCACAGATTTTTTCGCCCCATCATATGAACTATCACGCCGAACACCATCTCTGGCCGTCGATGCCTCATTACCATTTAGCTAAAGCCCATCGCTTCGTTCGCGATCGCTCTGAAATCACCGTTCGCGGCAGTTATATCGCCTTTTTATGGCGCGTCCTCCGCTTTTTACAGTCACCAGTCACCAGTCACCAGTGAAGATAGGGAACAGGGAACAGCGGATCTGGGAACAGCAATCGTAGGGTGCGTGACCTAAAGACAAGAAAAGTATCCGGTCTTACCGGCCAACTCGTCACGCACCTTTTACAGTCAACAGCGAACAGTGAGCAGTGAACAGTGAAGACAGTCACCAGTCGCCAGTCACCAGTCGCCAGTCACCAGTCACCCGTGAAGACAGCAAACAGATAACTGTTTCTCCCCCTCTCCCCCTCTCCCTTTCTCCCCCTCTCCCCCTCTCCCCCTCTCCCCCTCTCCCCTTCTCCCCTTCTCCCCCTCTCCCCTTCTCTCTATGTCCCCTTCCTCGCTTCAACTAAAATTCGTGCGATGTGGCGTTTGCGGTGCAGATAACTGGCATCCTTGCGCCTCGGGTAAAGACTACGAGTACGACACCTCGAACGATGTCTTTCGTATGGTGCGTTGTAAGGAGTGCGGGAACGTCTACCTCAACCCTCGTCCTGCTGAAGTGGAATTTTCGCGGATTTACCCGCCCAATTATTATGCGTATAACTACGATACGGCCGTGCATCCGATCGCGCGGCGGGCGAAAGATTGGTTAGATGCAGGAAAAGTCAAATCTTGGATCGCACCGTTTGAAACGAAACGAGCCTTGCGAGTTTTGGATGTCGGCTGCGGAAACGGGCGCTATTTAACGATGTTGCATCGCCTCGGATTAGCCAAGCATCAGTTGTTTGGGGTGGAGATGGACGCCACGGCGATCGATCGCCTCAACGCCGAGGGCTATCAGGGATTTTACGGGCGTCTCGAAGATGTTGCCGACGAGTTACCGGAAAACTACTTTGACGTTATCGTGTTGTTGCAAGTTCTCGAACACGTGGCGAATCCGGCGGAAACGGTGCGCTGTTTGGGACGGTTGCTGCGCCCCGGAGGACGGCTGATTTTAGAAACGCCGAATACAGAAGGGTTAGATGCAAAGCTGTTTCAAGGGGGCTGTTGGGGCGGCTATCATTTCCCTCGCCATTGGAATTTGTTCGATCGCCGCACGTTAACGCGTTTAGTCACCGATGCGGGATTGACGGTCGATCGATTTAAAGCATTGCCGTCCCACGCCTTTTGGATTTTATCGTATCGCCACTGGCTGGCGCACCACCAACAACGACCGCGCCTGGCATCGCTTTTCGATCCGTTACAAAATGTGTCTCTCTTGAGCGTGTTTACGGGATTCGACTGGTTGCGATCGAAAATGGGAGTGTGGACCTCGAACCTGCAATTAATTGCGGTCAAACCGAAAAGCCCGCCCTTATCATCGTCTCCCGAGCGACCGTTTGGCAATTTACAGCATCTGTCTTAAATAGTGCTTAAGCTAGATTTAACTCGCGCTTAACTTTTTGCAAAATAATGTTTACAAAATAGCATGGCGATCGCTTGCGGCAGACCGCACTCGAACGTTAAACAGAAATTAGAAAGAAAGGTGTAATATAAATTTGTTACATTTCTTTTAGCCATCGAACCAGTTCGATCGTGCAGTCGTAGAACGAGCAAAATGCACGAAATCGAGAAATTTCGGTTGAAAACGGTGCGATCGCGAACTCCGATCGAGCATCTTGTGGAGTTTAGCGTGTCTGACTCTCTCTGCATCTCTCTTCATCTTGAAATCAAGTAACGACGATCGGGTTATGCTAGAATCTCAACCCCTTTCAGAGTTTTACGGTAGTTCTCTAGAAGACTTAAATCTCAATTCGAGGTTAAAAGATTTATCGCTCTACGATTTGCAGATTGAAGTCGATCTTCCCGGCGACATTCTCGTAGAAACGTTTGCGAAAAATCCTTTAATTCCAGGTGCGATTTTAACGGAGTCAGAAAACTTTTTCGGAATGATTTCTCGACGGCGCTTTTTAGAAATTATGAGCCGCCCCTACGGGATCGAATTGTTTTCTCGACGTCCGCTGCGATCGCTCTACACCTTTATCGAAACCGACCTTCTCTACTCGAGCGGAGATACGCCCATTTTCGAGGCGGCGCGTCAGTGCTTGCAGCGATCGCCCGAACTGCTTTACGAGCCGATCGTCGTCGAACTCAGCCCCAAAACCTATCGTTTGCTCGACGTTCACAAACTACTCGTCGCCCAAGCCCGTCTCTATGAAATCGCGACGTTTCTATTACAACAGCGTACCGCAGAACTCGATCGCGCCAATGCCGAAGTCACCGAACTCAACGACCGTCTCAAAGCTGAAAACCTGCGTTTGGGAGCCGAAGTCGATGTCGCTCGAAAACTTCAACAAATGCTACTTCCTAAAGATAGCGAACTCGATGCCGTTCGAGACCTCGACATCTCCGGGTACATGGAACCGGCCGACGAAGTCGGAGGCGACTACTACGACATTCTCCCCCACGATCGCGGACTGAAGATCGGTATCGGCGACGTGACCGGCCACGGCTTAGAAAGTGGCGTCCTCACGATTATGGTACAAACCGCCGTGCGAACCTTGTTGGCAACTCGAGAAGCCGATCCGGTGGCATTTCTCAGTACCCTCAACCAAACCATTTTCGATAACGTCCAACGGATGAACTCCGATCGCCACCTGACGCTAGCACTGTTAGATTACTGGAGCGACGGCAACAGCGGCCGACTGCGATTGAGCGGACAACACGAAGAAGTCTTAATTTTAAGAACTAGCGGCGATCTCGAACGAATCGACACCATCGATTTAGGTTTTCCGATCGGACTCGACGAACAGATCGGCGACTTTATCAGTGAAATTACGGTGACGTTAGATCCCGGCGACGCAGCCATTCTCTACACCGACGGAATCACCGAAGCCGAAGACGAGGACGGTAACTTTTACGGACTCGATCGCCTTTGTGAAGTCGCCTGTCGTAACGCTCACAAAAGCGCCCGAGAAATTCGACAAGCGATCGTTACCGACCTCAGACAATATATCGGTCGGCAAAAAGTTTACGATGACATTACCCTGTTGGTTTTAAAACAAAAGCCCTAAAGCAAAAAAAAATGAAGGCGGGCGATCGAACTTTTTTGGCTCGTCCGTGACGACTGGCACGCTTTATGTAAAAATTTTACCAGAACTTAACCCAAAATTGTGTGTTAAATAACCGTGTTATCTCTAGGTTCGTTTTCATTCTTGGCCTCTACTATCCATTACGTCGGGAGTGAAAGGAGCGGGTATCCGGTGGTAGATATTCTTTGGGTTTTAGTGTGTAGCGGCTTGGTTTTCCTGATGCAGCCCGGCTTCATGTGTTTGGAGTCCGGGCTGACGCGATCGAAAAACAGCATCAACGTCGCCGTCAAAAACTTTGCCGACTTCGGCATCTCCGTCTCTCTCTTTTGGGCGTTCGGCTACGCCCTCATGTTCGGGATCTCTCGATTCGGCTGGATCGGAACGAGCGGTTTTTTTTTGACGATCGAGTCGACACCGCAACTGGCAGCCTTTTTTCTCTTCCAAGCCATGTTTTGCGGAACCGCTACCACCATTGTCTCGGGCGCCGTGGCCGAGCGCATGAAATTCAGTGCCTATCTCCTCGTCTCCTGTATCACCTCCGGTCTCATTTATCCTATCTTCGGTCATTGGGCGTGGAACCTGAAAGCCGACGGGTTCGCGGGCGGGTGGCTGGGTCAGATCGGCTTTACCGATCTCGCAGGAAGTACCGGCGTACATAGTATCGGCGGCTGGATTTCCCTGGCTGCCCTTCTCGTCATCGGTCCTCGCGTCGGCCGTTTTCTGCCCGACGGAACGCCCCAAAAAATCCAAGGCTCGAACCTACCGCTCTCGGTACTCGGAACGATGCTCCTGTGGCTCGGATGGCTCGGCTTCAACGGGGGAAGCACGCTCGTCCTGAGCGATCGTGTCGCCGCGATCATGGTTCACACCGTCCTAGCCGGTGTCGCCGGTCTCGTCACAGCCCTCATTTACAGTTGGTCGCGTCACGAAGTCCCTGAAGTCGAACTATTACTCAACGGCTCCCTAGCTGGATTGGTCTCCATTACAGCCAACTGCCACGTCGTTACAACCCCGGCCGCCGTCGTCATCGGCATCGGGGGCGGCATCGTTACCCTAGCCGCACGCTCTCTTCTCGAGCGATTTCGCATCGACGACGCCGTAGATGCCGTTCCCGTTCACCTCGGCGGGGGAATTTGGGGAAGTCTCGCCTTGGGCTTGTTCGGCGACTTGACGCTCATCGACACGGGGTTGACGCGGTGGGAGCAGGTGGCCGTGCAGTTACTGGGAATCGTCGTCGCCGGAATCTGGTCTTTCGGTCTGACGTACCTGTTCTTACACTTTATCGATCGCCACTTCCCCTTGCGCGTGTCTCCCGAAGACGAACAAATGGGACTCAACGTGTCCGAACATCGCGCCAAAACTGAGATTTACGACCTGTTCAAAGTCATGGACTCCCAGGCGAAAACCCAAGATTTGAGCCTGCGCGTCCCCGTCGAACCCTTTACCGAAGTCGGACAGATCGCGCTGCGGTACAACGAAGTCATGGACGCCCTCGAAGACGCCGTCAACCGCACCAACGCCATCGTCACCACCGCCAGCGACGCCATTTTGACGTTTTGTCCCGACACGTTAACGATTACCAATGCCAACCCCAGTAGCGAAACCATTTTCGGCTACCCTCGCGACGATCTCTTCGGAAAACCCCTGTTGGCGTTGCTATCGGCCGAGAACAGCCGGGAAAACCCCGACAATCCCTTCGGACAACTGCTCTATGAGGGACGCGCCGAACTCGTCGGCCGTCACGTGAGCGGGTTCGAGGTTCCCCTCGAGGCGACGGCCACGAAAGTTCGCGTCGGCCATCACGTGTTTTATACAGGAATTTTTCGAGACATTAGCGAGCGCAAACGGGCTGAAGCCGCCTTAGCTGAGGCGAACCGAGAAATCACGTTGCTCAACGATCGCCTGAAAGCCGAAAACCTCCGCTTGGGGGCCGAAGTCGAAATCACGCGCCGCTTGCAACAGATGCTGTTACCCAAAGAGCGGGAACTGACGCAAATCGTCGGGTTGGACATCGCTGGATACATGGAACCGGCGACGGAAATCGGCGGCGATTACTACGATGTGCTTTGTCGCGACGGACGGGTTAAAATCGGCATCGGTGACGTGACCGGCCACGGTTTAGAAAGTGGTGTGTTGATGTTGATGGTTCAAACGGCAGTTCGCACGTTGTTAGAAAGCGAAGAGACCGATTCGCGACGGTTTCTCGAAACTCTCAACCGCACGATTTACGGAAACATTCAGCGAATGGATTCCGATCGCAACTTGACGCTATCGTTACTCGATTACGACAACGGACGGTTGCGCGTCAGCGGACAACACGAGGAAATCCTCATCGTGCGCGCCAGCGGGGACATCGAACGCATCGATACCATCGATTTGGGATTTCCCATCGGGTTAGAAGCTAGTGTCGCTGAGTTTATCGACGAAACCACGGTCGAACTGAACGCCGGGGATGTGGTGGTGTTGTACACCGACGGGATTACCGAAGCCGAAGACGAAAACGGGAATTTTTACGGCCTCGATCGCCTCTGTGCGATCGTGCAACTCCATCTTCACAAACGGGCTGAGGTGATTCGACAAGCGGTTATCGAAGACCTGCGACGCCATATCGGTCGGCAAAAGGTCTACGATGATATTACATTGTTGGCCATCAAACAGCAGTGCGTTCGCGAAAGCGGTGCGTAGCACTTTCCCCGGTCGCTCCACAGCACCAGGAAAAGCACGTCGAAAAGCAGTAGAGGGTTCGGGAGTTTTGGAACACATGACGCAAATTTTTGGGGACTACAACGAGGGACAACCCGACAGCCCCGAGTTTCTCATTATCGGTTTTTCTCCGAGTTCGGTTCCCTTAAAACAACGCTGGCGCAACAATGGATTGTCTGCTGATTTTATGGCAGACTATCTCACCACCTTTTTTCTCGGCAGCGAGGACAATCCTGCATCGATGCGCCGACAAGCAGAAATTAAAGGTGCGGTCAGCTTCATTGCTAACGAACTACTCGAAAACGCCATGAAGTTCAGCGACGAAACATCTTCCTATCCCATTAGCATTCAATTACAACTTCATCCCGAACGCTTGATGTTTTTTACGACAAATAGTATTCCCACTCAGAAAGTCAAGGAATTTCAAGGCTATCTCGAAGAACTCGTTTCGTGCGATCCTGAAGAAATGTACGTGCGCCAACTCGAAAAAAACGCCCTAGACGAAATGAGTACCAGTTCTCGTCTGGGATATCTCACGATGATGAGCGATTATATGGCTCGGCTGGGGTGGAAGTTCGAGACGGTGCAGAAAGAGCCGGAAGTGATGACGGTCACGACGATGGTAGAACTGCCCGTCTGAACGACGCGCGACGTAGTACACTGGCGCTGGTTTGGCCTCCCGTTTCGATACCGTGCGCGAACGGTGTCTTCCCACGATCCCCGAACGTTTACAACCAATGATGGAAATTAAGACAGACGACTATCGCATCTGGTACGAGCCGGACACGAACGCGGTATACTGCCAAGGCTCGCTTCGCTTGAGTGGGATGGCAGAGTACGCACCGATCGCCGAACTGCTCGACGAGGTGGTCGATCGCGAACCGTCACAAATCGTTCTCGATTTACAAGGGTTGGAATTTCTCAACAGTTCTGGTATCAGTATGCTGTCGAAGTTCGTGATCAAAGTACGCCATAAAAAAACCATTCATACGATCGTGCGTGGGTCGAAAGCGATTCCCTGGCAAGGAAAATCTTTGAAAAACCTACAGCGTTTGATGCCCTCGCTCACGTTAGAGTGGGAATAGGCGATCGCGCGATGGCGATCGAGAAATCCGTTCGATTTAGAAATTTAGCGCTTGAAACCACTCGAACCGTTTGGAAATTTCAAGCGGTGGTGCTAGACTAAAAAGGTTTTGAGCGCAACAGCGATTCGGTTATGTTCTGGGCTGATAAAATTGCCGCCAGCACGCAAGGCGAACAAGTCGTCAACGATTCCAAAACCCCCTCCGGTCGGGTTCACGTAGGATCGTTGCGCGGCGTTATCGTTCACGATGTTATCTACCGCGCCCTCAAACGTGCTGAGAAACCCGTTAAATTTTTATACGGTATCGACGATTACGACGCCCTCGATAGCGTACCGAACTATCTCGATCGCGACAAGTTCGTTCCCTATTTAGGACAGCCGCTCTGTAACGTCCCGTCTCCTGGCGAGGGGGCTAGCGATTACGCGAAATATTACAGTTCGGAATTTTTCGAGGTGTTCGATAACCTCGGCGTTCGTCCACAGATTTACTATTTGCGCGATTTGTACCGCGAGGGAAAACTCAACCCCTACATCGATCGCTTCTTACAAAACGCTCACCTCGTCCGAGAAGCGTACAAACAAGTCAGCAACGCCGATCGCGCTGAAAACTGGTACCCGTTCCAAGTCATCTGCCAACACTGCGGTAAAATCGCCACCACCGTCGTCTCCGACTACAACGGAAAAGAGGTGTTCTACACCTGCAAACCCGACGCGATGAGTTACGTTGAAGGATGCGGCGGTTCGGGTTGGGTGTCTCCCTTCGATGGAAACGGAAAACTCCCCTGGAAAGTCGAGTGGGTGGCGAAATGGGATCTCCTCGGCGTCACCATCGAACTGGCGGGAAAAGACCACTCGCAAAAAGGCGGTTCGCGAGATGTGGCCAACGCCATTTATCGCAAAGTGTACGGAAAGAAACCGCCGTTTCACTCTCCTTATGAGTTTATCCTCGTCGGCGGGACTAAAATGAGTTCCTCGAAAGGGGTCGGAGCCAGTGCGAAAGAAATTTCCGAACTGCTTCCACCGGAATTGTTGCGCTTTTTGATGTTGAGAACGCAGCCGAAAACGGCGATTAACTTCTCGCCGAATTACGAAACCATTACGCGGCTGTTTCGGGATTACGACACGGCGATCGAGAAATACGAAAAACTTCTCGCTAGCGAAGAGAATCCCCAGTTAAGTAAAGACTTATTGGCTCTCTACTATTCCCAAGTCGGCGATGCAATCCGCACCTATCAACCTTTCGATTTCAGTACGCTGATTTCACTGCTGCAAGTTCCGCACCTCGACATCAAAGCGGAAGTGGAAAAACGCAGCGAGCAGCCCCTCGATAAAACTGATTGGGAAGTCGTCAACGAGCGAATTCGCGTCGCGCAAAAATGGCTCGACGACTACGCCGATCCTGAAGAGAAACTGGTGTTGTATTTCGATGAAATTCCCGAATCGACGGGAGATCTCGAAGTCGAACAACGTCAGTATTTAAGTCAGTTAGCGGACAACTTAGAAAATCTCGAGGATTGGGAAGGGGAAGCGTTACAGACGGAGATTTTCTCCACCTCGAAAGCCTTGGGATTGGCACCGAAGAAAGCCTTTCCAGCGGTGTATCGTTCTTTCCTCGGGAAAGAACGGGGGCCGAAAGCTGGAAACTTGTTGTCCTATCTCGAAAAGTCGTTCGTCGTGAAACGTCTTCGAGATGTGGCGATCGCCGCTTAAGTTGAGTTTTGAACAAAAATAGCGACGCCCAAACCCCCGCCTGAGTCGAGTGAGGTGGGGGTCAAGGAGTGTGGTACGATGGAACCGGCTTAATGGGTACGGGCAAAAGAGGGAACAGAGATTCCGAGGACTCTGGAGGAACGATTCATTAAGTGAGGTTAATTCCCTGTCAGTCCAACGAGTCGGTTAATACACGTCAGACTCCAGGCAGAAGTTTTTCTAAAGCCCTATAGCGGAAACGACTTGGGGGTGTGGCTGGGCAAAAGTTCCCAGTACACCGCGAGAATGCCGCCTGTCGCCAGGGCTAACGCCTTGTAATAAGACACCCACACCTCGCGCAAGCAGGTGGGGGAGCATTCACAAGAGGAACCCGGTTCGTGCGAACGACCGGGTTTTTTCTGAGGGTTTGAGTCAGAACTTGTGCGCGTGGAGTACCTCCGCGTTACAGATATAGGTGATTCCCGAGTAATCTTCAAAAAACTGCGCTGCGACCTCATCCGAAATCTTCAGGGCTATATCCCGATTGGCGGTAAGCACCTCGATCTTTATATTCGAGTAGCTGTCGCCAACGGAAGGTTGCCCCGACGAGCGCACGTTGCGACTGCCTTTTCCGCCAGCGGCCACCACCGTATAACCGGTAGCCCCGGCTGCGTCGACGATCTTGGCGATCTTTTTCAGCAGCAACTTTTCCGTAACGATGACGAGCTTGCTGGCTTGCTGGGTCATGTGGGTTACCTCTTAATGTGTTCTGTTGTGACAATTCAAGACAAGACTCTATGGTTTTGCCTCGAACCATAACTTAAAATGTATGCTTTTAAGTTTATGCCAAAGATCGACGAATCCACTACCCTCTATTGACTCAGATTAGCGGAAGCATTTTATAAAAAACACTTATCCTTGTTTTGTCGTTATCTCTGCGCCAGTTATCAAAAGCTCAGCTTATCAATCAGTTCAGATAATTTTGATGATGGACTGGGGTAGAGCATGGCAGCCGTAGCAAATCTAAGTATATACTTAAGAATATCGTTTAAGGTACAAGCATAGATTTCTCTCTATGGATGCCGGTCTTCTGTGCGAGAGCGATGTCAGGTTTGAGCGTTCCCGTCTCTCTCCTTGAGGCACTCTCCATTCATAGGTGAATTTCTGATAGGTGTTTCCGGTGCAGCAGGCAAGTGTCCGCCACCGCTACACACATTCGATCGCCATAGAGCATAGACCATGAACAAGTTTGACTCAACTAAACTGCGAACCAAATTTGACAACACCAGCGAAGGTTGGATCGTGCAAGTCTATGGGCGCGATCGCCGCTTGCTCTGCGTACTCGAGTCGTCTCACGCCTGGACTTTTTTATTGGGCTGTGGGTTTGGTCTCCTACTGGCGGTAGGGTGGTATAACCTCGCTAGTTCCAGTCCCTCCACGACTTACGAGCCAGCAACAACTCCCCCCGAAATGTGGATCGATTAGCTCGGCCATTGCTAGACAACTCGTATCCACGCAACTCCTGTTCACGATTTAGCCGGTTTCAAACCGTTCTCTGTCAGCTCACCCCTAGCTGAAGCGTGAGGGTCTTCACCTCCTCGCTTCTGATGGGGATTTTACTCTGACATCGGCATCCCTTGTTGTTGATAGCGGGATTGATACGGGTGCATCTCAATTTCGTAGAACGACCCCTCCGCGCCTCGACTGAGCGCTCGCCGAACGTCCTTC
>NZ_KB235958.1:2760473-2783462 GCF_000332355.1 Baaleninema simplex PCC 7105 | reverse complement strand
ATGGTTGGGGGGATGGTTGGGGGGATAGAGGGGCTTGTCTGACTGGGGCAAACCAGTGTTTTAACGCTGAGCGAAGTCGAAGCGAGCGAAGTCGAAGCGAGCGAAGTCGAAGCGAGCGAAGTCGAAGCGAGCGAAGTCGAAGCGAGCGAAGTCGAAGCGAGCGAAGTCGAAGCGAGCGAAGTCGAAGCGAGCGAAGTCGAAGCGAGCGAAGTCGAAGCGAGCGAAGTCGAAGCGTTGAGATTCGGATTCCGTATGATACCAAGCCGAGTTTTCACGCCCCGGCTTAGGTTTGGGATTCCCTTGGGACTTACGTAGTTCGACCGAAATTACCCTAAATGGAGAGGTCGGTGGGTATTGCTCACTCTACAAATGGTGTAGATGCGTAACGCCTGAACGTATAGAGAACATTCTGCGATCGCAATTTACATTGACCAGAGATATACGGGTTTTCTGAGAATAAAAGAAAAACTTATGATTTGAATTTGACATTACTTAGCAGATCCATGTGGAGCGATCGCAAATTTGTGCAGATTTTAAGATAAACTTAAGCGCATAGACTTAAGTACATAAAGATTTGAGTCTTCATAGAGCTAGCTCTATAGAAGATGCTGCGGGACAGCGACATCTTCCAGCCCCATTCTGAGAGCGGGCATTTCTGAACACCCTATCGACAGGTATCCGTATAACACCTGTGTTCTAGGGATGAAGCGCTTCATCCCTACTGTCTTCAACTGTTTAAAGCTCACTTATCACAATCATCATTCCTTGTTAGAGGAGGCAGAAGGAGGTATTCATGGCAAATTTATCTCGCATAACTCGTCGGAACTTTCTGTACGTTGCCAGTGCTTCAGCAACCGGCTCTATCTGCATCTCTGTTCGGCCGTGTTTCCCACAGTCTGAATCTGGTTTGTGGCTTTGGGGCTGAGTACGATGGCGTTTGAGTTGACCTATGCCAACATCATCAACCGGACTAATCTGGGCGATCGGTCGATTGTATTCCCCAAACGCGCACCATTTTCCGTTGCGGAAGCGCGATGAATAACCGCTCTCCACCTGAGTAGGTACCCGAAAACGCTTTCCCAGATGCATCCCTCGGATTTTACGAACCAATTGCTGGTCAATCATGACTGAAACACGCCATTGCCAATGAATCAGCACTGATACGGGCGATCGTTTGCCCTCGCTGGAGCGAAACCCGATCTTCTAGCACACGACACACCGGGATGCAGATGCATTCTTAGTAGCGGGTTGACTCGCCGCTCACCCGGATGCATAGAGCCAGCCACCCAGGATTTGAGGCCACCCTTGCCTACCGTCCTGACCCTCAAGATCTGATTACGGAGGAATTACACAGTGGATTTTTTGTCCGATTTCTTGACGCGCTTCGTGGATAAGTTGCAGTCTCCGACACTCGGCTTTCTGATTGGTGGTATGGTCGTTGCCGCCGTCAATAGCCGACTGCAAATTCCAGACGCGATCTATAAGTTCATCGTCTTCATGCTGCTCATCAAAGTTGGACTGAGCGGCGGCATTGCGATCCGCAACGCCAATCTCGCAGAGATGCTTTTACCTGCGGTGTTCGCTGCGATAATCGGAATCCTTATCGTGTTCATCGCGCGAAACACGTTGGCCAGGCTGCCGAAAGTCAAAACCGTGGATGCCATTGCGACCGGGGGCTTGTTCGGTGCCGTGAGTGGTTCTACCCTCGCCGCCGGTCTGACAATGCTGGAATCCGAAGGTATGCCATACGAGGCATGGGCTGCCGCACTCTATCCCTTTATGGACATCCCGGCACTCGTGACTGCGATCGTCTTGGCCAGCATCTATGTGAGCAAGCAAAAGTCTCTCAGCAAGCAGGAGTCTCTCAGCAAGCAGGAGTCTCTTAGCAAGCAGGAGTCTCTCAGCAAGCAGCCGGTTGCCGTAGGTGGATATTCCAGCGAGCAGGAGTATCCCAGTAGTAGGCAGGAGTATCTCAGTCAGCAGGGCGGTATCGCAGACAAGCGGGTCGAGATATGGCCTATCGTGAAGGACAGCCTCCAAGGATCTGCCCTGTCAGCACTGCTGCTCGGTCTCGCGCTCGGTATACTGACCCAGCCGGAAAGTGTCTATGAGAGCTTCTTCGATCCCCTCTTCCGCGGCCTGCTTTCGATCTTGATGCTGGTCATGGGTATGGAGGCATGGGCAAGGATCGGCGAGCTACGCAAGGTAGCCCAGTGGTACGCCGTATATGCTGTGGTGGCACCGCTGCTACATGGACTCATTGGCTTTGGTCTCGGCATGGTCGCCCACGTCACCACGGGATTCAGTCCTGGCGGCGTCGTGATCCTGTCTGTCATCGCCGCCTCCAGTTCAGACATCTCAGGGCCGCCCACGTTACGCGCTGGTATTCCCAAGGCCAATCCCTCCGCCTACATCGGCTCGTCTACAGCCGTCGGCACGCCGATCGCGCTTGCTGTGGGAATACCACTCTTCATCGGACTCGCCCAGACTCTGATGGGAGGTAGCTGATCCCAGATGGGTCGCGGTCTGCTGGAGCTTCCCTAGTCTGGCAGACCAACGCGGCAGCAAGGTCTGCATCGTCTCCATTCAACAGCCGCATAGATTGTCTCGGCCATGATATTCACAGGTTTACGCCAAATCGCTTAGAACTCTCTTTGTTTAACGTTACGGGGGGCTGCTCGAACTTCCTCGGCAATTTATTGCCAAAGATACAGAATCTAGGCCGCTTCACCCCCCCCTTTTTGCCCTTTACCTTTGATGACTATGGAACCCTCATCAGCAGCCTCTTCTAATCGCTGGCGCAATTGGTTTAATGGAGCCTACATCGTCCGTTTTCTGGAAATGGTGCAGGACTTAATTGTGATTTCGTTGTGCATTGGCCTGTTTAGCTTCATGGTGATGCAATTGCGAGAGATGTTTCTGTCGCTGTTGCCCCCTTTAGACTTTCCTCGGGTCACTGCCGATATTTTGTTTTTGCTAATTCTGGTGGAATTGTTTCGATTACTGATTATTTATTTAAAGGAGCATCGAGTTTCGATTGGGGTCGCAGTGGAAGTTTCGATCGTGTCGGTGCTGCGGGAAATCATTGTCCGAGGCATTTTGGAAACGCCGTGGGTGCAGGTCATGGCGGCCTGCTCTTTTCTCATCGTGCTGGGAGGTTTATTAGTCGTCCGCGCTTGGATTCCGCCTACCTTTGATGGCGTTGACCCAGAGCAGCAGATATCCCGCCGTCATCGAATACGTTTGGCTCAAGCATTGGCTGAAAGGGACAGTAAACTGGATGCTTAACCGTTTCAACCTTGAATTAGGCGGGTAAGGGTGCTGCCTGCATTCATTAAAAAATCTGGGTTGGCGATCCCGAAATTTTCGATGAGAACTTTGCAGGATGCCATAATTGTATCCAAAAGGTGAAGTTTTTGAGATGGTTCGGGTCAAAGTATGAGTTGGTTACTGAGTTCTATTCTCGATCGAACCCCGCTGTTGCGTACGGGCGCGTTACTGGCTGCAACTGCCACACCGTTTGCGATCGCCACGACTCCCGCTTCGGCTGTCTCCTTATCGATCGGCGGGGGATCGCTGAACTTTCAAGCCCGATCGGGAGACTTCAATATTCAGGGTGGAACCGTTACGGGTAACACCATCACCCTGTTTCAAGATGTTACGGGAACCGATCTCGACTTGGTGTTACAGATTGACGGCTTAACGAGTTTGACTTCTTTTGATGTCGTCGATGAATTTGGAATGCCCGCTGGATCTGTGTCTGGCTTTTGGTTCGAGTCGGTGTTAACCAATCGCAGCGATCGCACCTGGGAATTTTTCGATCACGAACTTCAGTCGAACTTGGGAACCCCTAGCTCTCATGGAGACGGTCTCGCGTTCGGACTGCCGAGTGGGAAATCTATTCCCTCTTATTCTGACTTTACGCCAACCTCCGATCGCTTTTCTGATATTCAAACGATCCGCAACGGAAAAGACGCGATCGCATTTTCCAACGGACTCGTCGATCCGGGCGAAACGGTGACGTTCCGCTATTTTATTGCTGACTCGACCCCCGCCTCGCCGGTTTTTCTGCGTCAGTTTTCCCAAGTTTCCTCGCTTCCCCCCGATCCGGTAGACGTTCCCGAACCCCATCTGCTTCTCGGATTGTTCGCAATTACGACCCTCGAAACGCTGCGGCGTCGCGATCGTCATCGCTGAGACGAGAACGATCGCGATCGCGTTCTCTATTTTGTAAGTTCGCCTCGGCATTGCGTCGCCACATCCAGGGTTTGATGCGGCGTAAGGCGGAGGCGCGAAATCGGCGATCCCAATCGTCTTCTGATAGCGTCGCGAGTTCGGACAAACTCGGGGCGCGGTTTTCGGGATAGGGCTGAAATTCCTCTACGTCGGTTTCTCGGGAAAATCGCTGGTTCCAGGGACAAACTTCTTGGCAAATATCGCATCCAGCCACCCAACCCTGGAGGTTTTTCGCAATGTCGGGAGGGAGGGTGTCGCTGCGGTTTTCGATGGTGTGGTAGGCGATGCAGCGGTTGGCATCGACGACGAACGGACGCACGATCGCCTCGGTGGGACAAGCTTGCAAACAGCGAGTGCAGGTTCCGCAATGTTCGGTATGGGGGCGATCGCACTCTAAGTCTAGGGTGGTGAGAATTTCCCCGAGAAACACCCAAGAGCCGTACTGACGGGTGATGACGTTGCCGTTTTTGGCAATCCAGCCCAACCCCGCTTGTTGCGCCCAAGCTTTATCCTGAACTGGCCCGGTGTCGGCGTAGTATTTGGCGCGAATCCCTTCCCCTTGGCGTTGCAACCACAGCGTAAAGGCTTTGAGTTTTTTGTCGAGAACCCGGTGGTAATCCCGTCCCCAGGCGTAGCGGGAAATTTTGGCGCGATCGCCCTCTTGGGGCTGTTCGTCCGGCGTGTAGTAGTTCAACGCCACGGAAATCACAGATTTTACGTCGGGGAAACAGGCTTTGATGTCCTGGCGTTTGGGATTTTTCATCCAGTCCATATCCGCGTGATATCCCTGGGCTAACCAGTTTTGTAAATGTCGGACGTTCTCGGGAGGCGATTCGGCAGCGGCGATCCCCACGAGATGAAATCCTAAGTCGTAGGCTTTCTGTTTGATGCGATCGCTGTTGAGATCTGAGTTCATGGCGGCGTGTCAGTGCAGAGGAACGAGACTATCTCTATTCTGGCGGGCGATCGCAACTCCCTAATTTCATTATTCGAGACCTCGAAGCTTTAAAAATTTCCAAAAATCTAGAATATTGCGCTTATTCTCTTTTAATCTCGAATTTTCAACGGTTTACAACTGTTGGGTGTAACGCTTTTTAGGCAAACTCATTATGATTCCAAATTTAATTGATTTGTAAATCTTATTTGCTTTTTGTTAAGAAAGTTTGCAAGATCGAAGTAGCCGCTTGACAAAGGTAGAGTAAAACCATGGCCTACGCCACGACTACTAACCCCGCACTCTCTGTTGTCGATTCTGCTGCACTCGTTCCCGAAGTGGCAGCTCGCTTCAGCCGCTTGTCCGTAGACGACCAACTCGCGCTTCTGTGGTTCGTCTACACCGAAATGGGCAAAGCCATCACTCCCGCTGCACCCGGTGCGGCACGTCTCCACCTCGCAGAAGGTATCCTCGAGCAAATCAAAGCAATGGAACCTGGCGAGCAGCTCCAAGTCATGCGCGACTTAGCCGCTAAGCGCAACAGTGCGACGAGCCGCGCCTACGGTGCTTTGAGCGTCAACACCAAACTGGCGTTCTGGTATCGCCTCGCCCAGTGGATGGATGAAGGAACCGTTATCGGTATGCCCCAAGGCTATCGCTTGTCCCGTCCGGCTCAAGAAATTCTCAACGTCCTCGTGACGAAAGCAGATTTCAGCCAACAAATTTCGATTCTCCGTAAAGCAGTTATCGACATGGGAATCGATCCCCTGTCGTAATCCATCGCGATCGCCTGCTTGTTAGTCCGTATTGACGTTTCCTTACGTTTTTCATCGGGGTGAAGGAACTTCTTCGAGGTTTGTTCCTTCGTCCCGTTTTTTAATTGAGAACTGACGCACTTCAACGTTAACCACACTCAATGTAGAGGTCGGTGGGCATTGCCCACCTACAGATGGTGTAAATGCGTAAGTTCTGACAGTGTTGAATACTGCTGTGATGGGAAAGTTTGTCTGATGCACGAGAAAACGACACTCGATTCAAGTGCGATCGCCATTGAAGCAATCGACGAACCCGTTGTCTGTCGCTACTTTGAAACCCTCAACACGGGAGACTTCGAGTACACGGCGCAACTGTTCGCCGAAACGGGTGCGTTACATCCACCGTTTGAAGAGGCGGTGGTCGGATCCGATGCGATCGCGCTCTATCTGGAAACGGAAGCCGAGGGCATCACCTGTTTTCCCAAACGGGGAAAAATCGAACCTCTCGACGACGGAACGCGCCTGGTGAAAGTCTCTGGAAAAGTCAAAATGCCGCTGTTTGGTGTCAACGTCGGTTGGACGTTCCACCTCGACGACACCTCGCAAGTGTTGAGCGTGAAAATTAAGCTGGTGGCGTCGCCGCAGGAACTTCTCAATCTCAAACAGTTTGCGTGACATCCCGACAGTTGGCGGTGCGTGATGATTTTTCCGTCTCAGTGGGCGGTGTACATTGGCGGTGCGTGACGATTTATTGGTCTAAGGATTTACACCCTATTTTCCAAGTCACGCACCCTACGTCGATCTCGTTTGGCGTTAATTTTGCCAAATACGATTACGCCGCCATCGACTGGGCGAACATCCGCTCCATCATGCCGCGACCGAGTTCTACGTCGCTGGGGGCGGGTTGCCAGTCGGGGTGAGCCGTCATCAGCAGGCTTTCGAGGGTTTCGCGATCGAATAAGTGCCAAACTGGGGCGTCGTTGACAGTATCGGCGATCGCGTAACAGTTCGCTGCGACACAGTGAATCGTACATCCGTCGATAACCCGGCGAATTTCCATGCGATCGCCCGGTTCCAAACCGCGAAATTTCCAAATCGCCTGTTTGAACTCCTCAAAACTGGAAATCGACAGACCCGGAACCGTCGTACAAACCCTCTCGTCTCCGTTGACCCACAGCCAATAGCGGCGGGCGGGATCGATGCCGCGCAGCCAAGGTTGGGGATCGTCGAGGTGGTAACGGGGAGCGAGCGGGAATAATGGTTCCATGGCTGACTCAATGTGATTTACGCTACAGGCTTTAATTTGTCAAGACTACACCCCATCCGTCAATTCAACTTCGTAAATCTTAGTAATTACGTTTGCTTATTTAAACTTAAGTTAAGTAATGTAAAGCTAAAATCGCCGTTTTTGGCGAATTTCCATATCTGAAAACCGCCTTGAAACGCCCAAATAATCCTGAAAACCCTTTATTATCTCATAAAAACAGCGTTTCATTATAATTGTGTATAGACACGAAGAAATGTTAAGTAACGTAACAGAGCGTCAGTCTTCCAAAAACCCCTCTGTGTCCTCTGTGTCTCTGTGGTGAATTTCGTGACGAACTCCCGACGCCGACCGCTTAGGCGGTACGGCGCGGGCTTCTCCGCCCAGACCTTTGAGATCTGGGTTTCGCGTTTTTGAGGATAGGTGAAAGTGCGATAACGATTCTTTCCCTTGAAACGGGGTTTACCGCTACGCTTGCCGTTCTTGTCTCCTTTGATAAAACGGTCAAACGCTTGCTTGACTCGCTTCACCATGTCTTGCAGTACTTGGGATTGGATTCCTCCATACCCGGGACGTTCTTGTTTGAGCTGCACCAGAGACCGTTTCTGGCTGTAATAGTCTGGCTGTTCTCTGGGCGCGGCGATGCTACAGACCAGCGGACAGGCGTTGACAGAAGTACGATTCATCTCCCACCAGTCGAACCGATCGGCTAACAGCCAGTTATACTGGCGACGCAACAGATCGAGCCAGCTAGACATTAAGCATCGCTGTTCGTAAGTTGGCTTTAATCGGTATTGGTAGGCGACTCGCATAGTACGATGTGTTACGGCACTGCATCAGACTGTATATCCGTTCCCGAAAAATTGGAGCCGATCGACCACTTACCCGCAACCTTGCCGCTCGGCTCTCCCGGCCGCCGCCCACCCTGGCGGGTAGGGCGCGGGGCTTCCCGCCGAGGGAGCTAAGTCAAAATCGATCCTCCCAACAACTGCTCGAACCGCTTCTCTAGCTCCCGTTTCATGCGAGGATAGCGATCGACTGTGGGATCTTTGGCGATGACCCGTTCGGCGGCGTCTCGGGCGAGAATCAACACCTCGCGATCGTCGACTAAACTGGCCAGAGCAAAATCAGGAAGTCCAGACTGACGAGTTCCCAACACCTCACCAGGCCCCCGTAGCTGCATATCCATTTCCGCGATAAAAAAGCCATCCTGCGACTGCGCCATCACTTCCAACCGCTGCTTGGCGTCAGCGGAAGCTTTCGAGTGAGTCATCAAAATACAAAAGGAGCGATCGCCCCCGCGTCCGACTCGTCCCCGCAACTGATGTAACTGAGATAACCCAAAGCGTTCGGCATTTTCGATTAACATCACCGTAGCGTTGGGAACGTCTACCCCCACCTCAACCACCGTCGTCGAAACGAGGATTTGCGTTGCATTGGTGCGAAATTGTTCGATCGCCGCTTCCTTTTGCGACGAGGTCATGCGACCGTGAAGCAAGCCGATCTCGTAGTGAGGAAAGACCTGCTGTAATCGTTCGTATTCCTCCGTCGCTGATTTAATATCCAGTTTTTCCGACTCTTCAATCAACGGTAAAACCGTATAACATTGACGACCTCCCGCCACTTCTCGACGAATCAAATCGTAAGCTTCTTGACGTTGCTTTCCCGATAAAACCGTCGTTTGAATCGGTTTTCGTCCGGGGGGTAACTCGTCAATTTGACTCACATCTAAATCTCCATGTAGCGTTAACGCCAACGTTCGAGGAATCGGCGTCGCCGTCATCGATAGCACGTGACAAATACCGTTTGCGCCTTTTTGCTGCAATTTCGCTCGTTGGTGAACCCCGAAGCGGTGCTGTTCGTCAATAACCACCAAACCCAACTGATGGAATTTGACCGGGTCTTGAATTAACGCGTGAGTTCCCACGAGAACCGGAAGTTCTCCCGTTTGTAATTGAGCGTGAATCTCGCGACGTTTGCTGGTTTTAGTCGAACCCGTCAGCAGTTCCACCGGAATTTGCAGCAAGTTCAACCAACCGACGAGTTTTTTATAGTGTTGTTCGGCTAACACTTCCGTCGGTGCCATCAACGCCGCTTGATAGCCCGATTGGATGGCGGCCAGAATGGCGACCACGGCGACGACGGTTTTACCCGCCCCCACATCTCCTTGTACCAGGCGGTTCATGGGGGTGGTTTTCGACAAATCACCGAGGATTTCTCGCACGACTCGCTGTTGTGCGCCCGTGAGTTGAAACGGCAGAATAGAGTAAAAGCGATCGACCAACTGTCCCTGTCCGGTGAGGGCGGCGGAGGCGGGACGACTGGCGATTTCACCACTTTGTTTGAGTTCGTGACGGCGGCGCAACAGCCCCAGTTGCAAGTAAAAGAATTCGTCGAAGACCAAACGACGACGGGCGCGATCGAGACTGTCGCTATCGTCGGGAAAATGAATCTGTTCGATCGCCGTGGGTAACTCCACCAAATCGTATTTTTGGCGCAATTTCACCGGAAGCGGTTCGAGAACCTGTTTCGCCGCCGGAAGAACCGCCAACACCGCCCGACGCATCATATCCGCTGTGACCCCGTCCGTGAGGGGATAGACGGGGAGAACGCGACCGACAGTTATCGATTCGATGCGACCTTCGGCGTTGCTGAGAGCTTCCAAATCTGGGTTGTCGAGGGTGACGCCGTATTTGTTCTTTTTCACCAATCCCGACGCCGCCACAGTCGCCCCACGGGGATACTGCGATCGCTGGGCGTATTGCCATCGCGAGGAAGTGTAACGGTGTCCGGCGTAGAACCGGGTGATTTTCACTTGTCCGGTGGGGTCTTTGAGGACGAGTTGGAAAATCGTCAGTTTTTTGTTTTTGGGACTCGAGAAGAACCGACAGCTTTTCACGTCGCCGATGATGGTGACGGTTTCACCGGGTTCTAAGTCGCAGATACTCACTTGACGGGCGTAGTCGATGCGATCGCGCGGGAAGTAATAGAGTAATTCCAACACCCGGTAGAGTCCCAATCGGGCGAGGCGATCGCCGTTGCGCCGTCCGATCGCTTTAACCTCCGTCAGAGGCTGAGTTAAATGAAGCGGTTCGGGGTTGGTGTAGCGGGGGGTGGTTTGTTGAGCTAACGTTTGAATCGGGGCGGTGGGTGGCGTTTTAACGCGGGTTGGGCGAGTCTCTTGCTGCTGCGATCGCACCTTCTCGAACACCCGCTGCATTTGCAGCAAAAAGCGGCGGGACTCTGCCACCAAATGCTGCCGTTGAGATGGCGTAAAGTCGGTATAACCCGCGAAGCGATCGCCGAGTTCCTGCCAGCGGCGGCGATCGTCTTCAGGAAGTTCCGTCGGAGGCTTACTGAAACTGAGTTTGAGAAATTCGTGAAACCGATACTCGCGCCCCATCAAGTTCGGAAACCCACGTTCGGCTTCCACACTGAGGGCTTTATACAAGCGTTCCCAATCTGGGGCGTTCGTCGTCGGCATGGCGGATTCAGTGAAAAGGGAAGAGGGAACGGGGAAGAGGGAACGGGGAACGGGGAACAATCGTAAGATATGTGACGCGGCCGGAACAGCTGGCCGGAGTCAGGTTCGTTCTGACTCTGCGTCACGCACCGACTCTACAAGTCGTGTTCTATTCCCCTTGTCTTACCTTCTCATCATCATCTCATCATCTCATCATCTCGTCATCACTGATTCGCTTTGGCATCGCGGACGGCGGCGAAGAAGAAAAAGCCTCCCAGGGGAACGCTCAGAGCTAAGATGGCGCTGGTGAACGCGACGCCGTATTGTGGAGTTCCCGAGGAGAGTTCGAAGATCGATCCGACGGCCGCGATCGCGGCAACGCAGGAACAGGCAAGAAAAAAACCGGCTTTTGGGGTGGTTCCCATCGTCTTGAGGCGCTCCTTGTCGATTGTTTACCGTGCTTTTTTAATCCGTCGGACAGTTTTGTAGGAAAAACCGTGTTTGGCTAACTCTTGGGTGAGTTCGATTTCGTTTTCCACGCGATCGACGAACATAATCCCTTCGAGGTGATCCATTTCGTGTTGGATGGCGCGGGCGGCCAGTCCCGTAAAAGCTCGAGTTTGGGGACGTCCCCGTTCGTCTTTGTAGATAACTTCGATCGCGGCGGGACGCTTGACATCGAGATAGACGCCGGGAATGCTCAAACACCCTTCTTGTCCGAGGGCGATATCGCGGCTGAACCGCTTAATTTTGGGGTTGATTAAAATCAGAGGCGGTGTCGTCGGGTCGTCGAGGTTACAATCGACCACGAGCATTTGTTTGGCCATCCCGACTTGTGGCGCAGCCAGCCCGATACCATCAGAGCTGTACATACTTTGTAGCATTTCTCTAGCTAACTGGCGCACCTTATCGTCTACGCGGGATACGCGCTTGCAGCTTTGACGCAACACGCGATCGCCGAGATAGTGGATCGTCAGAGGCGGGCGTTCGAGTTTGGTCTTTTCGACGAGAATCGGGGCGGTGCTTGGCATAAGGTCTGCAACTCTTTGTCAACAGCAGCTTTCATTACAAATGATAACGTTTGTTCGCCTCGGCAGGGGAGTGGAAATCCGGCGATCGCGTCTGTCGGTCTGTCAGTTCTGCTGGTTCCCAGTGGTACAGTGGAATAGTTACCCCGGTTAAGAACGCCGCTTCAAAGATCGGGAGGTCGCTCTCGAAAAGCGCTCCCGCAAGACGTTCGACTGATAGCTTCTAAACGTATTACGATCGTGCTGACTCAATCTACTCGTCGCCGTTTGCAAAAATTAGAACAAATTCCTTGTGTTTGGGAAGGAGACCGACGCTCGTTGAGCGTTGCCTCGGATGCAGACAGTGCAGAGCAGACCGGTGAATGCGTGCTTTGGGTCGATGGGTCTCAAGGCTTCGTGCGGGCGATGGATATGGTCACGTCCGATGTCGGTTTCGAGGCGATCGTGCGAACACTGATTCGGGCGATGGAACATCCCCACAATCCCGCCGAACCCGCCCGACCTCAAAAAATTGTCGTCAAAGATCGGGAGTTGTTGTTTTTTTTGCGGGGTGTTTTGCAAGGGTTGGACATCGCGCTCGATTATGCCCCCGATTTACCGCTGATCGACGAAATTTTTCAGGGGTTGCAAAGTACGGTAAAAGCCCGTCCGCCCCATTTACCGCCCCAATACGAAACGCCTCTCAACGATATCGCCCATGCGTTGTGGGATAACGCCCCCTGGGACTATTTGGGCGACCATCAAATTATCGCCGTCAGCCTCGATCGCTGGGGCATCGAAACCTTTTACGTCTCCGTGTTGGGGATGTTGGGACTCGACTACGGCATTTTGATGTATCGATCGCTCGAGTCGTTGAAGAAGTTTCGCGCCTCTGTATTACAAAACGACTCCATCGAACAGCTCGAGAACGCCTTTCTCAACCAAGACTGTCTGTTTTTAACCTATGACAGTCTCGAAGAATTCGACTCGGACGACTTCGACCTCTACGATTTACCCTGGCCTGAAATCGACTCCCAGTTTGGCAACCTACATCCACTAGAAGGACTGCGATCGTTTTTATACGAGGAAGAAGCCGTTCCCGTATTGGTGGCGTTAACAGCTCTCGATCGCTTTTTCTCGAAACATAACTACAAACTCGACGACGATCGGTTTCCCAAAATCGAATCGACTTACAAAATCTCGATTCCCCCCGAAATTGGAGTTCCCGAAAAGTCCGTCAGCGTTACCGTCGCGACCATGCCAGAACTGGCCAGCGAACTGTTTGAAATGGCGTCGGACACCGACGACGACGACGACAGTTTTGCGCTCGAGGATTTACCCGAAGGGCTAGATCCGACAATGTTCGCAGGGTTGCCCCTGTTGCGAGAAGATTTGATTCCCGACGGATCGCTGTTAACCCTCGGTAGTATCTCCGAAGACACGATCGAGATTCTGCGGATGACCGCTCAGTATTATACGCGCGACGAAGAGGCTCCCCAAGAGATGGCGGGGCTTCCGGTGGTCATCGTTCAAACTACGCGCCCGAAAGTGAAAGACACCGTCGCTCGTATTGAAGAAGCCGGTGGAATCCGAGCGATGTGTTTCAATCCGGGGGAAAATCCCGCCAGTGGGGAACAGTTCGATCTCGGAATTTTACAACTGGGAAACAGACAGTTATATTTGTTTGGCGAGTACAGCCACGACAACCCTCACTATCAAGAAGTTCGCAAGAAATGGGAGAAGAACAGCCGTCGCAATCAAGGATATTGTGGTTTGATCTTAGCGATGGGAGCAACGGGTTCTCATCGCGGCAATCCCCAACTGCGAGATATGATGGCGTTTTACGAAATTCCCGCGATCGATCCTGACGATTTGGGACTGGGCCCGTTACAGATGATTCCCATGTTTTAACCGGGATTTTCTTTCTCGATCGCGCGTTGTTCGATCGACCTTGGCAATCTTGACGATACCAGGGTTGAGGGCGATCGCATACTTCAGCCAATTCTCAACAGTACGGGAAACGAGGAGAGGTATTGAGAGTTTTTGGGACTCAATGGCTGAAATCCCGATCCTCCGATCGAGAAAACAGTCGTCTGCGATCGCCCTGCTGCGTCGTTTCCTTACCGTGAAACCTCTTAAAACGACGCTTGCAGTCCCACTGTCATCGTCCAGTCGGTTTCGAGTTGTGGTCCGTCTAAAGATTGATAGATGGGAAGTTCTAACTCGACCCCCAGGCGAAATCCTCGGCGATCGTACAGGTTCAATCCCAACCCCACATCAAACCGAGATCCCGCACGGCGATCGGGATCGGCGGTGGGAATCAACATCGGATTGAGACGGGAATCTTCGCCGCGAACGTTTCCCCACGTCCGAAACGTCACGCGTACCGAGGTACTGAACCAATCCGTCCACTTTCGGGCCAGCCAACTGTTGGCTTCGAGGCGATCGCCGAGGGCGTAGTCTTCCTCGTTGCGCCCCAAACGCACGCGTCCCCGTACTTGTGCGCCCCAAGACCCCTGTTCGGATTGTCCGAGATAGGTGATTCCGGGAAGCAAATCGTAGGTTCCCGAACCGATCTGCATGGGATAGGGTAACACGGCGTCGTCTGCGGCTGGGGTATTGTCTCGCTCGTCGATCGAACCGGTTGGAAAACTCAAGCCGAAATTGAGATGGAGACGTTGGCGATCGCTGTCCCAAATTTTATAAAGCGTACTGAGGCTGATGTCGCCGAGTCCGTCTGAGTTGGTGGTAAACCGCACGCCGCTGCGAGTCCGGTGATCCATTTCCATGGAGACGTAGGGAACCATCAACATCAGCGTTAACTCGTCGGTGGGAGCGTACATCGCCCCCAACATATGCATTTGCATTCCCATCTGAGTCGGCGTCACGGGAAACTGTTCGAGAACCTCGTCGTTGCTCAAACTGTCGGTTCCGTCGCGGTTTCCCTCCATGTGCATATCCATGAAGCGATAGGAAAACATAAACTCTCCCGCCCCGTGAGTATGGTCGCCCATCACGCCGATGGGAGCGTGACCGTCCGGCCGTGCGGCGCTCCATTGGCCGGGAACGCTAACATCGTCGTGGGCGATATGAAATTGGTGTCCGTCGAACGTCCAGTTTGGGATGTCGGGAAACGGCGCGAGTTCCCGTTCGTTGGGGCGATCGGCGAAGAAGACATCGAGGGTTTGAGGGGAAAAGACGCCGCGATCGACCGAGAAGGCTTCCCAGTCTACGGTATTGAGTCGCGCCGCGATCGCCCGATTCTCCCCTTCGGAGGTATGGGGCGTTGAAACATCCACCAGGCGATCGAGACGGTTAGAGTTTGGGATGTTTTCTGATGAGATCGCCGCCTCTTCTTCTTCTGCGACACGACGAGCTTTTTCGAGTTTGGAAACGACTGTTTCTGACGGCTCCATTTCCGCAAAAACAGTGAGGGGAAAACTCGCTACTCCAACCACAGCCACACCAATCGCTTTGGGTATCCACACGATCTTTTTGTTTATTGACAACATGAAAGTGCTGTCAATCTTAGATAAAACTCGTTATAAATAGCAAAAGACAGGCTGTAAAACTCAATTCACAAACTCATAAAAATAAAGCTTAAAAATTAGCAAACGAAAAAGTTATATATTGCTCGAATGGAAATTTAAGTCGCCGCTATCTTGTCTACGATCGCGCTTCAAATCGCGTTCCCACCCGTGCGTCAAAACAGCGATCGCCGAAATGTTCCCACAACCGCGCGATCGCTTTCGTTCCCGTGCAGTGATTCGCGCCGATATGCTGGATGTCGTACCGAGTCAGGGTTTCCACCGTCGCCGCCAACCGTTCCTCGCTCGCTCGTAACAGGTGCATTCCCCCCATGACCGCGTAAATTGAAGATTGAGTCAATTCGCGAATGTAGTCCAAAATGTTAATAATTCCCGCGTGAGCGCATCCGAGAACCACGACGATTCCTTTGGGGGTTTCGACGAACAAGGTGCGATCGTCGAGCAGTTCGTCCACCTCCTGGTGTTCTGCGTCGTTCCAGAACGCTCCTCCCGTATCCTCCAAGGGATGGCGACGGGGAACCGTTCCCGTCAACCATACCCCCGGAACAATTTCCGTCGGTTCTGCTGTAATCACTAGCCGTTTGACGCGATGTTGTAACTCTTCTACATCTCGCAACGGTGCGCTAATTTCCCCACGGGGACTGTATTTCTGCTTTAAACTTTCTGGATGTAAATATAAATCGAGGCGATCGCCGCAAATCGAGAGAACCTCAGAAAGCCCCCCAGCGTGGTCGTCATGACCGTGACTGAGGGCGATCGCCTCCAGGGAATCCAGAGGAAGTTGCAACCGTTCGGCGTTGTGTTTCAGAACGTATCCCTGTCCGGTATCGAATAAAATTCGATGGCCGTCCGCCTCAATCCACCAGGATAAGCCGTGTTCTCCCAACAAGCCCCGTCCCCAAGCGGTATTTTCCACCAGAACGGTAATTTCGAGATGTTGAATCATCGTTGTTTTTATTGGTGGTGTACATTGTCGGTGCGTGACAAATCGATCGGTCTCACGTTCGCGAAAGCGGTGCGTAGCACTTTCGACACCCGATTTTTCAAGTCACGCACCCTACGAGTTTTTACACTAACGCGGGTTGGTTTTCCCGGTTTTCTACCCAAGGACGAGGACCGGCTTCTTTCCGCATATCTTTCCAAATTTGCGTGGCGGCTAACGCACCGTCACCGACAGCGATCGCCACTTGGTTTAAGCCCACTTTCAAATCGCCGATCGCGAACACCCGAGGATGAGAAGTGCGTCCGACTTTGTCCGTCACTAGATTTCCACCCTGCATCTCTAAATTCAAATTAGATAGATAGGTGTTGTGGTAACGAGACCCCATCGAAATCAGTCCGGTTTCCAAGGGAACGACGGTTCCATCGACCAATTCCACACCGTTCATTTGGTGGTTTTCACCCAGGAATTGCGCGATCGGAGTTTCGATGAGGCGATATCCCATTTCGGCGATTCGTTCGCGCATTTCGTCGCTGACTTCAAACAAACCGTGAGTGAAAATGGTAATTTTTGGCGTAAACCAACTCAAGCCAAACGCCATGTTCATGCTGTTTTCGCTTCCGACGAACAATCCGGCGTGTTTGTCAGTCATTTCGTAACCGTCGCACACCATACAAACGTGGAGGTTGTATCCAGCGTACTCGTAGACGTTCTTCATGTCGTCGAGCGGCACGAGATGGTCGATAATTCCACTGGCGGCGATGATGTATTTGGTGCGAAAGGTGGGATAAATGCTGTTGTTGCGTCCGACCTTGACACGCACGGCGAAGGTGTCTCCTTCGTCGACGACTTCTTCGACGTAGCCGTGTAATATATTTCCGTTAACGGAAAGATAATGGTCTTTTCCGTGTTTGAGAAGATCTCGTCCGGGGGTGTCGGGGGGTAAGCCGAGGTAGTTGTGGAGTTCTTGCATCCAGAAGGATCGAGCTTTTCCTTTATCGACGATCAGCGAAGAGAGGTTATACCGTTGCAGGTAAACGCCAGCCGAGAGTCCTCCAGCACCACCGCCGACGACGATGGTGTCGTAGACTTGGTTCTTCGCGTCTTCTAGATTCTTTTTGGTTAACAGCATAGGGCTGACTCCTAATTTCTCCTGGTTTTTTCGAGATTTTTTTCGCGATCGAGACTTGACTTTTTTAGAATTTCGTGTTATATGCGAGTCGTCACTAGGACGGACGGATTTTAACGGGAATTCCGCTAAATGTAGAGTTGGCAATGCTCACCAACTCTACAGATGGTGTCAAGGCTCTTGACGAGATGCTACGCTTTTACTGCAAATCCGGCGATGTGGGGACTGACGACGGGAAAAGACAGTTGAAAGTTGTGATAGGTGACTTCGGCGAATCCGGCGCGATCGATCTCCGGGCCGGTTTCCCGGTTGGGATGGCAGCGATCGAACAGGCTTTTCCAAATGGGGGCGATACCTTCTTGGATTCGTCGCGTCCAGGTGTTTGGGTGTGCGGCCACGTGTTCGAGAAACACGAACCGTCCGCCGGGTTTGAGAACGCGATCGATCTCGTCTAATACGCCGTTGAGATCTCCCACCGAACAGAGAACGTGGGTACTCACCACTGCATCGATGCTAAGGTCTTCCACGGGAAGGCGTTCGGCACTTCCGACTTCCAAGCGATTCTGACTCACGCCAAATTTTTCGGCTTCCCGTTGTAGATGGGGGTGCATGAACGGATTCGGTTCGATACCGATCCATTCGATATCTGGGGCGTAATACCGCAGGTTAGCCCCCGCACCGGGGCCGATTTCGAGGATGCGACCTCGCAAGTTGCCCAACATTGTCTGTTTGAGTTGAGCCATGTTTGCAAAGTGGGGGTGGTCGATCAGTTGTAAGGTGCGATCGTCGGCGTCGTTGGCTTTGGACATTCCCCAAGCAAACAGGCGCTTTTGGACTTGTGAGAGTGGCGAACAGTTCATGGGACAACCTCAACGGAACGGACAGTAACGTCCCCGATTTGGGGCAAATCTCCCGCGCTTAGGTGTCGGTGCGGGTACTGGTGCCGAGGAGACGATACAGGGGACAAAATCCGACGATCGCTGTGACACCCGCGATGGCTGAGGCGATAGTGAGTCCGAGTCCGAGGGGATCTCCGCTGTAGGTGACTTGTCCGAGATACAACAGCACTGCGGCGATACTGAAGCGAAGGATGCGATCGAGTATTCCGACGTTACCAAACATCATAAAGTAACCTCCTAGTCGCTTTACGTTACTTAATTTCAATATATAACCGTTTAGTTAAATAGTCAAATTTATGAGTTTAAAGAAACCCGGACTCAGAAGAGTGGCCGGGTTTCCCAGTCAATTCGACGAGAGAACACCGAGACGATCGCGCGTTGTTACCATCCCAGTGCCAAAATGCGCGTTCCCCACCGCGAGGGTTTGGCCGATGGGGAAGATTCCTCGCGATCGCTCCTCGATGGCTCGGATGCCGATGTATCTGACGTGACATCGTCAGCTTCAGCCACCGATACCAGCATCAGATCGTTCGGACGCACGTACAACTCACCTTCGAGTAATGCTTGGCGCCACTGACGGCCGAGTTTCCAAGCTCGAAATTTGAGCGCGTTCCAACGAGGATTCATCGGATATCCAGCAAACCCCGATCGCAGTGCGGGTAGGTGAATTTCCTGAAGGTCAGTTTTGACCTTGACGCTTTCCGACAGTGGAACGACTCGGAAGTTTTGGTTCTTGGTCGTTTCAGACATATCCTCACCTCCTAGCTTCACTGACAAATCGAGTTATGAAAACGGTTTTTAAAAAAGCCCAATCCCATTATTTAAACGAGTCTCCCGAGAGTTGGCAAGGGCGATCGCGAGATAATGGTCTGTATGACTCTTTATTCTCGATGCGATCGTGAAACTTTCCGACCTGGTTAGACTCAAACGTACCGTTCGCGTCATCGGATTCGACGACGCACCCTTCGAGCGAAACAGCGATCGAGCGGTGGCGATCGCCGGTGTAGTCTGCGGCGGAACCCGCTTCGAGGGGATGGTCTGGGGACAGATCGAACCGGATGGTTGGGACGCCACCGATCGAATCTGCGACTTACTGCTCGAAGGGAAGTTTCTACCTCAACTTCACCTCGTCTTGTTAGACGGTATCGGCTTCGGCGGCTTCAATCTAATAGACCTCCCTCTTTTAGCACAACGCCTACAACGTCCGTGCGTCGCTCTCATGCGCCGCCCACCGAAACTCAAAAAGATGGAACAGGCGATGCGTCGTCTACCAGATTTTGAAAAACGATGGGATAGAATCCGCCGCGCGGGAAGAATCTACGCTTCCCCTCCATTCTACTTCCAAGTGTGCGGAGAATCACCCGGAACGATCGCAAAAGTTCTGCGATCGCTCACCGAATGCGGTCACGTTCCCGAAGCCTTGCGTTTAGCTCATCTCATTGGTTCGGCCGTAATGAAGGGTGAAAGCGGGACGCGAGCGTAATACAGTGTAGAGGGAAGAGTGGTGTCTCGATGCCTGTCAGTTGTCAGAAAACGAGAGCGGTTTTCGTTTAACGCAACTTAGATCGTTTAAGATCCCTGGCATCTCCAAGATGCGGGGATCTGGAGTTCTACTCCGAGCCGGAGAGTTTCAATCAGACAAACCTACGCGAATCATTGAAGGTTGCGATCGCCTGCAAACTTGGCTTGAAATGATTTGAAGGTGTTTTGAGAGCGAGTCGAGTCTAAAACTGAAAACAAAACGAGTTGAAATCTTCCCCAAAACGGATGGTTAGGTAATAAGAAATCGGCGAACGTTTGCGATACTTCTGCCGGGTCGTTGCGAAATACGCCACAGCCCCAAGCGCCTAAAACCAAGGCATCGCAACCCGAATAAGCCGCAAGACTCAGCACTTTCGCACCGCGATCGCGCAGGACTTCGGGGATTTTTTCAAGGTCTTGAGGTTTGTTTCTCGAAATTGCTCCAGCATTCGGAGCGGGACTCGTTATAAAATCGACAAAATAAGGGTTTTCGAGGAGCGTTCCGTCATCTTTTCGGAAGACCGGACAGCCCGGAGAACAAACGATTCGGTTGGAGTAAAGTAGAGACTTGGCACTCCGATGAAAATCGTAATATTCAGGACATCGAACCAGGCTTTTATATAAACCACTGCTGCGAGCGAGACTTTCTTCTTGAGCCTGAGCGCCGTTGAGAAAGCCGCCACCGGGATTTTTAGCTGAAGCGAAGTTCAACACGCCAATTTTCTGGAATTTTTGAGATGAAGATGGCGATCGCGCCAGACGTTCGGCTCCCATCAGTGTGGTCTCGTTGTAGACTTCAAACGCAGTGTTCGCAAAGGTTGCCGGACGCGACAACACCTCTCGTTCGAGTTGGGAGAGGGTTTCGGGGTCGTAACATCGAGTTTGTGCCAAACAAGCTTTGAATTCTCGCTCGATCTCGACTTTTTTTCCTGTCGGCGAAATGTAATAACCGGCGTTTAAAATTTCGAGCGTCTCTCGAGCGATCGCAATGCGTTTCGTCATGCTGTACCTTTAAGATTTAGTCGCGGGGGTAGGAATCGAACCTACCGATCTCCAGGGTATGAACCTGAGAAGCCACCATTGCTCCATCCCCGCGCTGCAATGCCCCCGACTGGATTCGAACCAGCAACGACCCGGTTCTTAGCCGAGTGCCTCTTCCAATTGGGCCACGGGGGCGAAAAATCCACGATCTCCATCGATACCCCTGGCAGGACTCGAACCTGCAAAACACCGAGTCTGAGTCGGCGACGTTTACCCATTTCGTCACAGGGGCCAATCGGGATGGCAGGATTCGAACCTGCGACGTTCGGCTCCCAAAGCCGACGCGCTACCAAACTGCGCTACATCCCGTCATACTCCCGGTGAGACTCGAACTCACAGCAAAACAGATTTTAAGTCTGTCGCGTCTTCCAATTGCGCCACGGGAGCGGACATTGCCCCGCCAGGGATCGAACCTGGACTCTTCGCAGTCAAAGTGCGAGATGTTGCCAGTTACACCACAGGGCAAAAAACTGCCGGGGTAGGAGTCGAACCTACAATTTCCTGTTTCAGAGACAGGCGACTTCACCGATTCGTCTACCCGGCAACGGACAAACTGCCCCAGTTGGACTCGAACCAACAACCATCGCGTTAACAGCGCGTTGCTCTGCCAAGTTGAGCTATGAGGCATTACGAAATGGCAAGGGGACTGGGATTCGAACCCAGAACCACGGTTTTGGAGACCGAGATGTTTGCCGTTACACCATCCCCCCGCGAAACTTTGGGATGAATTTCTCGCGTAATACATAGTGTGTTACGGTTTTTTTGACGTACTACAAACGAGAAATTGTAGAAGTCCCGACGGGAATTGCACCCGCATCTTCAGCTTGAGGGGCTGACGGCTTGACTGTTCGCCCACGGGACTTCAAAAACTGCCCGAACGAGGCTGACGAGGCTCGAACTCGCGACCTTCCGCAAGAGGGGCGGACGCTCTAACCGATTGAGCTACAACCCCAGGAAACGGGCAGCACTGAAGGAGAAAGTGAATTCAGTTTTCAAGGTTCGGGAATACCAGATGTCAGAAGCGGTTGGCTTGCATCTGCTTGTACTACATACTACATAAATACTACAGAATTGTCAAGCGTTCTTGGGAAATTTCCTGAAATCCTTGTGAACTCAGGAATTGAGCTGTTGTCGTCTGTGGGGGATGCCGTAACTCGTCCCTCTCGCAACAACAGTGGAGGGGGGACGATCGCCTCACCGAACCGAAGCGACCTCGCGAACGGGCGATCGATTTGCGCTAAATTGACACAAACGCGATCGTTGACACTCCCCAGCTATCACGGCGTGGGGATTCTTCCTTCAACGATCCGACTTGCTCTGACAGGTTTGCACCAGCCAAAGTAGCGGTCAAATCTCCAGAAGCGTTCACCTCGACTGCGCTCGGTGAGCGAAGCCGAACCGAAGTTCCGGTATGCCCTACCGTACTCAAGGCAGCGTTCAGGATGTTGACTGCGGCGTTGTGGTCTCTGTCAAGTTCGCAACCGCACTGACAAACGTGGGTGCGAGTCGAGAGACTTTTCTTGACCACCGTGCCGCAACTCGAACAGGCTTGGCTGGTATAGGCAGGTTCGACCGCAACGGTTATCCTGCCAAACTTTTCTCCAAACTGTTCCAACCACTTCCTGAACTGATACCAACCCGCATCGTGAATCGACTTGGCGAGACAGTGGTTTCTCACTAGATTCCGTATCCTCAAGTCTTCGTAGGCCACCAGATCGTTAGATCGGATTACGCAACGCGCCAGTCTCTTGGCGTGTTCTTCACGTTGCCGACTTATTTTGAGGTGAACTCGTCCAAGTCGATTGACGGCTTTTTTTCGGTTGGCAGAGCCTTTCTGTTTTTTGCTCACCCTTCGGTGAGCGCGTTTCAGCTTTTTCTCAGCGTTTCGGTAAAACCTCGGATTCGGTTCGCATTCTCCGTTTGAATCGGTGTAGAACTCCTTGAGTCCGACATCCAATCCCACGGTATTTCCTGACGGTTCGAGTGTTTCTCGAACCTCGACACTAACGCAGAACTGTGCGTAGTAACCGTCAGCCCTGCGAACCAGTCGAACCCGTTTGATTTGTTCGGTACTGTAAAACGCCAAATCCCAAGTTCCAACCAGTTTTAGTCGTCCTATATTTTTCTTATCCGTAAAGACAATATGCTTGGGGTCGAGTAACTTCCGACCGGAAGTTTTGTACTCAACGGAACGACTGTTTTTCTTGAACTTGGGATATCCTTTGTGTCCAGGAACAGACTTGCGACAGTTA
>NZ_KB235958.1:2743395-2760373 GCF_000332355.1 Baaleninema simplex PCC 7105 | reverse complement strand
TAGTCGTCCTATATTTTTCTTATCCGTAAAGACAATATGCTTGGGGTCGAGTAACTTCCAACCTGAAGTTTTGTACTCGACAGAACGACTGTTTTTCTTGAACTTGGGATATCCTTTGTGTCCAGGAACAGACTTGCGACAGTTCTCGAAAAAACGAGAAATTGCCGACCAAGCGCGTTCGGCTGAGGCTTGACGAGCCGTGCTGTTGAGTTCTCGAGCAAAGCCATACTCTCGAGCCAGGACTCGACAGTATTTGTTGAGGTCGTATTTGTTAACACCTCGGTTATCTATCCAATAGCGCAGTGCCTTGTTGCGAACGAACTGTGCAGTTCGGATCGCTTCGTCAATCGCTGCGTATTGGTGGGGTTTACCTTTGACTTTGAACTCGAGAACAAGCATCGTCGTTTGACTTGATTGTTCTGAATATTTTAGCACAAAAAACAGGATTGTCAAAAGCCGCCCTTCTAGGGCGGGGTTTTAGACCCAAATTTTTTGATAAAATAACGCGTCGGTCTCGATTGAGTTTGACAGCTTGTCATAGTTTGAGGTGTTGCGTGGATACGATTCAAAAACAAGAAAAACGGAAATGGTTGTCGGTGGGAATCGAAGCCCACGGTCGAGTGGCGATCGGGATTTCGGCGCATGGATTCGTGGCGATCGGCGTTTCGACCCACGGTATTATTTCCGTCGGATTGGTGTCGATGGGTGTGGTGTCGATCGGACTGGTTTCGATGGGTGTGATGAGTTTGAGCGTCGTCGGAATGGGACTCGTCAGCCTCGGACAACAGACAATGGGATTGATGCGATCGCACGATATGGAATCCCATCAAATGCCCGCGATCGAATCGATGGAAGGAGAAATGTCACCTCAAGAAATGCCGCACAGTCATTAAAATTTGCTGTTTTTTGATTACGATCGGCGGCTGTAAATTGCAACGTTCTAGGGATGAAGTTTCGCGATCGCACGACCGGCTTCGTGAGTTTGAAATGCCTGCGAACGAAACACCGATAAAGACGACAAAATTCACGAGTTTTTCACAGCACAGCAGTAGGGTTTTAGACGTTTGGCGTTGCAATGTCGAGTCGCGTCCTTGGGGGGAAGTGCGAGGTCTACAGATGTCGAAGGGGTGCATCTCACTTTCGTAAATACACAAGTTCGGCAATTTGTCAATATCTTCCTCAAGGACTGCTAGAAGGGGATTTACTCATTTAAGTATTTATACTTATCGCAGAATTGAGATGCACCCTGTCGAAGCCTGTGTTACGGTCGATCGCAGCACCGATTAAAGTATTATGTCGATCGCGCGGAGGAAAGGGGCGAGTGTCCGTAAAAGGCGAACGCACGAGACAATGCTGAAAGTTCTCATGAAATTCTTATTGTGGACGAGCCTCGCCGCTGGATGCCTGGGGAGTGTCTTCGTTCCCCCGAGTCTCGCCCTGCCCCAAGCCGACGAAAACGGCGATTACGGACAACGCGATCGCGCCTATCATACCGATTGGGTGGCCGTCGATTCCCATCCTGGCGGGTTGAACTGTCGCATGGACGATCGCTATGAAATTTTTGATGCGTCTCGTCCCAACGATATCTATAACTGGCCGGTCGATCGCGCCCTCACCTGGGGACGGCGGTTCGAGACACTCCCGAGTATGGCAGGAGGCGTATTCTACGACGATCGCGGTAACGCCTGGTTGTTCGTCCTCTTCAACCAAAACCCCAACCAACCCGAAGGCTGTTTCGTCCGCGCCAACGCCGACTCCGTGCGACCGATCGATCGCTAACGACAACGACGTACCAACTGTTCGACGCGCACTTCCAATTCCTGACGGTGTTTCAATCCGTCGATCCACCGTTGGGGAATGCTGCCATAGCCGAACTTCGCCCCCAGCAGCGCCCCCGCTACTGCCCCGTTCGTATCCGCATCGCCGCCTTCGTAGAGAACCTGCAACAATCCCGCGTCGTAAGAGGGGGCGTGTTGTAACGCCCAAAATCCCGCACTCAGGGTTTTTAGCGTGTACCCCATTCCCCAAGATTCCCCCAACTGCAACGTCGAGATGTCGGGATCTTCCGTACGTTGAAAATACTCCTTCACTTCTGGGTGATAGTCGCTAACTTCCCGTGCCATCTGTTGAGTAAGATTTTCAGTATCGATCGTTCCGCACAGCAGGGCGCGAACTGCCAGGGACAGGGCGACGCAGGAGGCGACGCAGCGGGGGTCGTAGTGGGTAATCTGACAGATGCGTTCGGCGTTGGTTTTGACGCGATCGCGATCGCGGTAGTCCCAAATTCCCACCACGGACGTTCGCATCAAACCGCCGTTGGGGGCAGAACGGCCGCCGCTTTCTTCCCAAACTTTCTTCGCCGCCACGAAATAGTTGCGATCGAACTCGGCTTGGAAAAAATCGACGCCGAACACCTCCTTACAAAACAAAACGTTGTGAGTCGTCGTACCCAACCCCGGATTTCCCGCCGCCGCCCAACGATAGAACCGACGGGCAATATCGAGTAAGTTGACTTCGTTCGATTCGAGCAAACTATCGGCAATACATAACATTAACGCCGTGTCGTCGGTCCATTCCCCCGGTTCCCAGCGAGATCGATATTCGTCGCGAACGATGTCCTCGTAATCGGACAAACCATCGGGGTAATACTCGCCGACGCGCTCTTTGGGAATGCCTTCGAGTCCCAATCCCAAGGCGTCGCCGATGGCGTGGCCGAACAGGGTTCCGGCAATGCGATCGCACAGTCGATCGCCCGAGTCTAGCATTATCGGCTGGGGGGCGAGGGGTTTGGGTTGATGGGTCAGTAACTCCCGCAACTGTTCGAGTAACGCCCCGATATAGCCCATCGACGCGTCGTCCGGTTCGATGTCGTAACACCGCCACAGCATTTGTGCCGCCCACAGCCCCGTTCGCACTTCTGCGATCGTCGAGGGTAACGTATCGGCATTGAGATAGACTTGTTCGAGTTGTTCGGCGAGGAAACGGGCTTTTTCTAAGCTTCCCCAGTCGTCGCGGGGGTCGAAGGCGGCAGCGAAGTCGGCAATCTCTTCCCAAGGGCGATCGCGGTTGGGAACGTCTTCGGGGGCGAGGCGATCGCTGGGGATGGGAGTGAGGAGTCCTCTCAGTTTCGGCAGCCAACGACGAACCAGCCAGTTCTCTTCGGGAATGACGTGATCGCACCAACACCCTCCTTCAGATAAGGTTTGCATCATGGCGATCGCCATCTGGTTATCCGAAGTGTGAACCATCACCGGACACTGGGCTTTGACCTGTGCTAAATACGCCGCCACATCGCGGCCCGTTCCCGGATCGCGATCGCCCTCTTCTGAAAACTGCGAACGGCTGAGATCTCCGTCCAAACTGACGATCGCACAGGTGTCTAAATCTCGTTCGAGGGCAGCGATCGCTTCCGAGGCCGTTTTGAAAAATCGAACTTGCGGTTCGTCGAAGGTCTGTTTCAGCAGCTTTGTCATCCGCGATCGGCGATCGGGATGGTCTTCTAAAATAGCGATCCACTGGCGATGCGCGTCGAACACGATCGGTTCCCCTACTGCCTGTAGCGTCGGTTCGATTCTATCGCGATCGCGATCGCCGGTCTCGGGGGTCGAAGCCAACGTGGAATAATACTGAAGGAGCGGCGTTCGGTGCGGAAAGCTTTTTTCGAGTCCGAAGCCGTTTTTCCTTCGACGATCCATTTTCGAGACTGTTCGACGCCAACTCTGGCAACCTATACGTTCACTATGGCAACTATTAACGAGAACTACCTGAAACTGAAAGCGGGGTATCTGTTCCCCGAAATCGCTCGTCGCGTCAAGACCTTCGCCGATGCCCATCCCGACGCTCAAATTATCAAACTGGGCATTGGCGACGTGACCGAACCGCTACCGGAAGCTTGTCGGACGGCGATGTCGAAGGCAATTGAAGACATGGGCGATCGCGCCTCCTTCAAAGGTTACGGCCCCGAACAGGGGTATCCCTGGCTGCGGGAAAAAATCGCCGCGATGGATTTTCAATCTCGCGGTTGCGACATCGCACTGGATGAAATCTTCGTCTCCGACGGTGCGAAATGCGACACCGGCAACATTCTCGACATTTTCGGTAAAGATAACACCATCGCCGTGACCGACCCGGTGTATCCCGTGTACGTCGATACCAACGTGATGGCAGGTCATACTGGCCCCGCCAACGACAAAGGGGAATACGAGGGATTGGTCTATATGCCGATTTCCGCAGAGAACGACTTCACCGCCGAGATTCCCTCGCAAAAGGTGGATTTGATTTATCTATGTTTCCCCAACAATCCCACGGGCGCGACGGCGACGAAAGAACACTTAAAAGCCTGGGTCGATTACGCCAAAGCCCACGATGCGATCGTTCTCTTTGATGCTGCTTACGAAGCGTTTATTACCGATGAAAGTTTGCCTCACTCGATTTTTGAAATTGAAGGGGCTAAAGACTGTGCGATCGAGTTTCGATCGTTCTCGAAAAACGCCGGATTCACCGGAACTCGCTGTGCGTACACCGTCGTTCCCAAAACCCTAACCGCCAAGACTTCCGACGGATCGGACGTGGAACTGTGGAAACTCTGGAACCGCCGCCAATCGACGAAATTTAACGGTGTCTCTTACATCGTCCAACGGGGAGCCGAAGCCGTGTATTCTGAGGACGGACAAGCTCAGATTAAAGCCCTCGTCAGTTTCTATTTAGAAAACGCGAAAATTATTCGCGAAAAACTCACTGAAGCCGGTTTAAAAGTCTACGGCTGCGTCAACGCACCTTACGTTTGGGTGAAGACACCAAACGGCTGGTCGAGTTGGGATTTCTTTGACAAGTTGCTGTCTGCGGCCAACGTTGTCGGAACGCCAGGATCGGGATTTGGCGCAGCCGGAGAAGGTTATTTCCGAATTTCGGCATTTAACAGCCGCGAAAACGTTGAAGAAGCCATGAAACGGATTACAGCCAACTTGTCTGTATAGCGAATCTCGGCTCGTTTTCAGATCGAGAGTGTTTTCTTCAAAGACATCTCGCTCGAGTGAAGAGGAATAAAAATAATTCTAGATAATGGGGACGAGTAGGCGTGTGTTTGGCGAATCGTCCCCCCTCTTCACGCTATACTTTCGAGCCAAAAGTGAGATGCACCCCAATGTATAGGTTTGTGAGCAATGCCCACCCTACACATAGGGTTAATGCGTAAGTTCTGATAAATTCAAAAATTAAGCAAACTATAGCAACCCTAAATCAGTTGTGTGACAAAATCGGGACAAAAAGGGAATCGGGAACGGGGAACGGGGAATCGAAATTTTTATGGTGTTTTAATTTTTGAAGACTCATTTGGCACTGCTATAGGTTGGGTAAAACGGAGTAGAATTCAACCTGGGTACATCTCACTTTTGTAAAAACATGAGTTTTGGGTAGGTTGGACTTCGGCAACGCTGCTGTCCACGGGTGGAACGGAGTGGAACCCAACAGCCGCTCGGAAAACGTCGATCGGTGCGTAACACTATCGAGTACGAAAGCTTGTCTCTGATGAATTTACATTTTTGAGATGCACCCTTCAACCTTAGCTTGCAGGTGGGGAGGTTTGTGGACGCTGAGAACCTTTTCTAAGGGAATTTGTAAAGGATAGTGCGACGACAGGTTTCGAGGTTGGGGAACTTCTGCAATTAAACAATCTCGAGAAGCTTCATCGTTGCCAAAAGGCGATCGCGATCGACCCACAAATCTTCCCGCATCATCGTCATCCAGAATACATCGTTAAAGTGGTCGAGTGGCAAACAGCGGCTCCAACAATACGCATAATCGAGCTGACACTGTCGGCTGAGAACGGCATAAAATTGATGAGCGTAATTGGGAGACAAAATTTCGATAATTTTCGTTCCCGGTTGACAAAATAAAACGTTTGTGAGTCCCGCACCATGAGGAGCGATAACCGCTTCGGCGGCGGCGAACATTTGGGCTTGTTCGACGATGGATTTATTTTCGAGTTCTACGGCTTCAAATCCGTAAATTTCGAGAAATTCAATTAACTGTTCTTCTTCAATAACGCGACGATTTTGTCCGGTTTTGCGTCGAATATACAACCGTTTATCGGGCGTAGGTAACTCTTTCGATCGGGGTAAAAATAAGCTTTTAATCCACTGACAGGAAGCACGGTCGATCGCTATCAAATCGCTAGGAATTGACGGTACGATCAGTTGTTGAGCGCGTATGTGAGGGGAGCGATCGACCGTCAACACTTTTTGTTTTGGAATTTCCAACTGTTGAAACGTTTCTTTTTGGAAAGGCTGGTAAAAACTATCTATCCAAAAACGATCGATCGTCTCTAGATCGATTTTCGATTCTATTATAAGTCCCAATCTCGGCAACAAATAGACCATCCAGTGATAGTAATTATCACAGTTAATCGGGGAGAGAATGGCAATCGTTTCGTCGAAATCTTCAATGGCTGACAGATGTTTTTCGTGAAAAATACGGTGTTGGCTGGGATGGCGATCGCCTGTAGAATTCAGCCGAGCGGTAAAGTCGATCGAAACGTCTGCTAACAGGCGATCGTCCGGTGCGATAACCGCACTAGCATAATCGTCTCGTCGAGCGTCGCCACTCCAATACGCCCGCCCTCGCGGAATTGTGGTGACGAAGGCTTCGCCGAAGTGAAACGTGGCGTCAGTGGCAGGAGGATATTGACTGGGCAAGGCTTTCGGGGCGGCAAGTGTGACGGAATGGGGCGATCGCACGCGACGATACAGCGACAGACAGTTGGTAGCGATCGCCCAATCTCGAGTCGTGGCGTAGTATCCTTGGGGCGGAGAGGGACGACGTCGCGGAAGTAAGGCATCGTAAGCAGCGTTGGGTTTTTCCGCTTGGGCGAGGGCGATCCCCAAACTGTAAACATCTCGTCCCCCGTACGGTTGGAGAGTTCCGGCGTGGCGAAAGGCTTGAAACGCTTCGTCGGGGCGTCGTACGACCCACAGCAGTTTGCCTAAATAATAGAAGCAGTTGGCAGATTGGGGATGGCGTTCGAGAAACTCTCGCAACAGCGCGATCGCCGCATCGTGACACCGTAAAAGAGCGATACTTTTGGCCAGTTCTAAAGTCAGAGTTTCGCGATCGCCGTCGCGTCGTCTTGCGATTTCGAGGGTGTGAATCGCTGCCTCGAAGTAACCCTGTTGATTGTAGAGAGATCCCAAACTGTGATAGGCGTCGATGAAGTCAGGATCGAGTTCGAGGGTGTGTTGGTAGGCGAGGATCGCGAGTTTGACTTGTCCGTGACGGGCGAGGAAACTGGCTAAGACGTACCAAACATCGGCAGAATCGGCAGTTTGTTGTAAACCTCGCAAAAAGCGATCGCGGTAGTGGCGGGTTTCGGCTTCGCTCAACCCATGGGTTTCGTCGAGAATGCGACTGCGATCGAGGTGAGTTAACCAACGTTGGTACGTCTCGAAAAATTCGGGAAACAGGCGCAGAATTTGTCGGTAAGTATCGATCGCCTCGTGGAAGTTTCCCTGTAGTAGATGCAGTTTGGCGAGGATGTCGTAAGCCTGGAGTGCTTTCGGATTGAGACGAGTAGCGTGACGGTATCCGGCGATCGCGGCTTTGAAATTGCCCTGATGTTCGTAGGCGTGGCTGAGGCTGAAGTAGGCTTCAAAAAATTCAGGATCGCACTGAATGCTGACTTGATAGGCAGCGATCGCGCGATCGAATTGCTGTTGAGCCAAGTAGGTGTTGCCGAGATTGTAGTGGTAGGATGCCACATCGGGTTGTAACTCGATGGCGGCTTGGTAGGCGGCGATCGCTTCGTCTAGGCTGTTGGCGTTGAAGCGATCGTTACCGTGGTGGTAGTGCTGGCGAGCGGTTAAATTTTGGGCGTCATCAGTCACGATTTGGAGACAATTAGAAACAGGAGATCGATCGAATGGTAATCGATAGACGCCTCGGATGACAGTACGTTGAGGCGCAAACGGGATTTCGGCTGTGTGCGAGCCAGTCGCGATACTAGCCGGACAAAAACACCTCGTTCGAGATGTGAGTTGGTAGACGGACGAAGTATTACTTGAAAAGTCCGACAAAAAACATGAAATCTGAAGCAGTATTTCTTGTTAAGATAATAACAGATTTTAAGTGTTTTTGAAAAATATTTATAACATCGCTTACAAATTAAATTTTATATAAAACAAAGCATTTTATACCTTTCAATTCAATATCATAGCAATCTTAAGTTTTTTGTAAAAAATTAAATTCAGACATTCCAAACGAGTCATTAAAAATTAAAATATAAAAAAATCTTATTTCCTGTTCTCTGTTCCCTGTTCCCGATTTTGTTACACAACTGATTTAGGGTTGCCATATCTAATTAACCAAATCGCTTTCACCGCGATCGCCCCGTTCGAGACTGACATCTTCGTACAGCATTTCGAACGTACCCGTGTAGTCAATACTTTCAAGTCGAAACGTTTCGCAATCGTCGTAAGTTTGAAAAAGCCAAAGACCGTTTGTTTGGCGGCGGAAGACCTCCACGCGACGGTGTCGGCTGTTAATTAAAACGTATTCTTGCAAGCTTTCGAGAGTTTGGTAATCGTTGAATTTGTCGCCACGGTCGAAAGATTCAGTCGATTGGGAGAGAACTTCGACGATAAGTTTTGGGAAGCGTTTGTAAGTGGCAGTTTTCGTGTCGCGGGAGTCACAAGTGACGAGAAGATCGGGATAGAAAAAGCGGTTGCGAGTATCGATGCGGACTTTCATATCCGAGATGAAGATTCGGCATCCAGAACCCCGGAGGTGCGATCGCAGTTCAGCGAAGAGATTTCCTGCAATGGTAACGTGGGCGTCCGTAGCCCCTGCCATAGCGACGATTTCGCCGTCGAAGTATTCGTGCTTAGTGGAACTCTGAGTTTCGAGTTGCAGGTATTCTTCAGGGCTGAGAACGGGAGACTTAGCGAGCATGGCGATCGCGCGATAGCATCACCTTAATTGTACGAACAAAAAACAGCAGCACCGAGGTACTGCTGCGGACAAAGGGTTGAGTAATATTGCTTAGGCAAGCAGAGCGTCGCTTTCAGGAACCTCTACCACGTCAATAGCATTGCTGTCTTCGACGCCGCTGATGGTAGCGATTTGGAAGCCCGATTCGAGTTTGACACCCAAGTCGAGCGTTCCGTCGCCATCGAAGTCGCCCACCTCGAAGGTAAACGATTGCGTCAGTTGGAAAGCCAGGCGATCGACACCGACTTCAAAGTCCATAATCGCGTCGAGGCTGGTTTCGTCGTCGAGAACGAAGGTATCGCTCCCGCCGCCACCCGTTAAGACATCGTCGCCGAGGTCGCCATCGATGACGTCGTCACCTTCGCCGCCCATCAGTACGTCGTTGTCTTGACCGCCGTTCATCAAGTCGTTTCCATCACCGCCGGACACCACGTCTTCGCCCGTATTTCCGTTGACAATATCGTTATCCGAACCGCCATCGACGCTATCGTTTCCATCAGCACCGACGAGAACGTCGTTTCCAGCTTCTCCGGTAAGTTCGTCGTTCCCGGCTTCTCCAGACACGATGTCGGTATCGGCCGTTCCGGCTACGCTGTCGTCTCCTTCAGAACAGATGACTTCGTTTTCGCCCAAGTCGTCGAGATCGACGGCTTCTCCAGAGAATTCGAGTTGGAAGAAGCTTTGAGTTTCGATACTCAGTCGAACCTGTTGGTTGAGGCTGAGAATGGCTTGGAAATCGACTTCGTTCGTGACGAGGACGGACTCGATCGTGTCGCCTTCGCCGTCGTCGGGCATCATATCGTCCGAGGCTGCGTCGTCTCCGAGTTCGCCATCGGGGTCGGTAACGAGGCTACCGTCGCCTTCACCCTCTTCCCCGGAATCTTCCGGCGTCGAACCCATGCCTTCTTCAGCAGTACCGGCGAGTTTGTCGCTTTGAGTCCGCACGCCGAATTCTTGACCGATGAGATCGTCGAGGGTTAAGCCGGATACGACGACCGAGTCTCCACCGGCAACTCCGACTTCATAAGAGTTCGGGGCGATGCTGGCAGTTCCGACTTGAGAAACGTCTTTGCGATCGTCTTTGACTTTCAATTCGCTCGACGAACTCAAGGATTCGAGTTTAGAATCGTCGGCGATGTTGAAGAAAACGCCTCGAACGGATTGACTGGCTTCGACAGAAATTTCGACACCGCCATCGACCGACTTTAAGGAAACGGTTGCTTCGGCGGGGTTTCCTACAAAGTCAGTGACGACAAAGCTGAATTCACCACTGCCACCTGGGGTCTCGCTACCGTCGAGATCTCCGTCACTGTCTTCGAGTTCATCACTGTCTTCGAGTTCGTCATTGTCCTCGAGTTCATCTTCGAGTTCTTCGTTAGTCGGATCGATAACTTGTTCGTCTACTGGGTTTAAAACGTCGTCCACAATCTTCGGTCTCCATCTAGTATAGGTTTTCAACGATGCACGCCCCGGCACGATCGAGCGTTGGTTCGAGCCGTTCTTCGATCTTTCACGTGAGAAGTAGCAGCCTCTCCATTTGGCGATCGATAAGATTGTAACTTTTCAAAACCGTTATATGTAACTTATTTGGTCGGTCGGTTCCTTGTCGTGCCGCTTTAGTCTTTTATGACGAGTTCTTAGTTTCATGGTTCCCAAATTTTCTAAAAAAATTATCTTTTTTTGATTAAATAAAGTTTCGTAATTCTTAAAGAAAATTTCGTATTTTTACGGACAAAAAATAGACAATATTACCGATCGTTTTTGTTAAAAAAATCAAACATAAGTGTTTTTACGCAATACGATCGCAGAAATATCCCTTCAGATACACAAAAACTGAAGAGATTCGTTCGAGATTATTTATCAAAACTCGCCTAGTATTTACGAAAAACTATCGTTGGCGATACCAACGAACCAGTCGTTCGGGAGATACACCGAGTAAATAGGCCGCGACGATCGCCTGATTGAGAACCGTCACACGTAAAATGCCAATGTGCTGCCAGCGGCGTCCTGACGTGACGACGGGAACCGGAGCGATCGCGATGTTGCCCTGTCGCCGCAGTTGCCGCACGAACTCGAAATCTTCCATAATCGGCAGATCGGGAAATCCGCCGAGTTGCCAAAACCGATCGCGCCTCAAAAAAATGCCCTGATCGCCATAGGGAAACTGTACCCAACGCGATCGCCAGTTCGCCCCCCGTTCGACCGTCCGTATCCCCGAAAGAGACGCCGCAATTTGCAACTCGAACGCCCCCGCCACCACAGACGGTTCCGACAACACTTGACGAACCGCCACCTCGAACCCTTGAGGAAGGCGCGTATCCGCGTGAAGGAACAACAGGATCTCTCCCGTGGCCGCTTGCGCCCCGGCGTTCATCTGTCGCGCCCGGCCGGGTTCGCTGACGAGAACCGTCGCCCCCAACGATCGCGCGATCGCCACCGTCTCGTCCCGACTTCCCCCATCGACCACGATGGCTTCGACGTTCGTTCCCGCCAACACCGACTTCAACGTCTCCGGTAGCGCGATCGCCTCGTTCAACGCCGGAATCACCACCGAAACCCGTTGAGATTGGCGTCCCGTCGCCCGATCCCACTCGGGCAAATCCTCCGGGCGATCGATATCGTCGAGGGAGTCCAACAACGCCACGGAAAGCCCTAGCGATCGCGCCACCTCCAACGTTTGTTGCAATACCGTCTCCGTTCCCCAGGAAATCCCCGAAAACAGTTCCGGTATCGGTCGTCGCAACGCGATCGAATAATATCCCCCATCGTTTGCCGGACCGAGTACCACATCGGCCTCGTCTAACGCCGCAAACCCCTGCTGCAACAGAGACGCACTCAGCGCCGGACAGTCGATTCCGACTAACGTTACCCGTTCGACCCCCTCCGCAAACGCCCTTTCGACCGCCTGCCAAAGGCGATCGCCCAAATCCCCCTCTTCTTGAGGACGATACAGGAGATCTCGTCCCAACCACCGCCGCAGTTGCCCCAACCTCCCACCGACAAAGCGCACTTCCACCGCTGCGTCGCCTTCAGCGTCCCGCCACTGACGCACCGTCGCGAGAGTTCGTTCCGTCATGCGACGTTGCAACCACGCCGCCCCCCGTTCCCCCCAGGCCGGAATCAACCGAGTTTTCGTGCGTCCCGGTGTGGGATAGCGTGCGAACACGACCGTTCGTTGGCGTTTCCGCACTGACATTTCCGACCCGTTCGAGACCAACTGCGTCTTGTTTTGTAACCCAACCATCATCTGTATTTCGTCTTACCTCCAATCATTTGAAAGATGGATAATTGTGCAAGGCAACAGAGAATCGTGCAGGTGTGGGATGGAGATTTAACCGAACCCAACACGATCGCCCCAAGAGGTAGAGCTTCCGATCCCTCAGTCGGTCGGGTCAACAAACAGGCAACTTAAGATACGATCGCATCTAAACAAAATTCCTTACTGTTGCCCGTGGCCGGTTCCCTGTTCCCTCGACCGTAGGTCGGCGAAACTTTGCCGTTCCTGCGATCGTCGGCGATCGCAGCCATAAAGTCCATCCCCTCAAACCCCTGCGATCTCCGAGTCCCCGCCCCGCCTCCACCACAATTGAGATAACAATTCCCGTTTCGGACTCGGACATTTCGATAAAATCGCCTATATTGAAAAGTGTTTTAACAAATCCCCGTTTAAATTATTTCAACCCCCTGGCGAAAGGCATGGCGAACACACAAGGCGATCCCATCCGCGTTCGAGCTGAAGGCGAACTTCCCGAAACCCAGCCGACCGTCGATACCGATCTCGAACCCGAGCGCAACGCGACCGACGAGACTCCAACGCCTCAAGCAACAGAAGAGAAGGCAACACAAGAGCAGCCAGTATCCCTGTTGGCTCGAGTCGCACTCTCCTCGAAAAAGACCCTCGATCGCCTGTGGGGATGGCCGCTGTTCTGGTTTTTAGTCCTCGTCGGATTTAGCAGTACCGCAATGGGGGCGTTAGTGTGGCTGTTTTCCATGCCCCCGGTTCCCGATTGTAAGGCCGTCTCGACCCTCGCTCCCGACCGCGAGCGGCTGTATTGCGCCCAACAAGCCGCCGAATCGGGGCGCTTAGAAGACTTAGAAGCGGCGATCGCCCTCGTCGAAAGCTGGCCCGACGATCACCCCTTACAACGCCAGGGTAAAAAGTTTACCGAACAATGGTCGAACCAGTTGCTGGATATGGCTCGACGTGCGGCGCTGCGAGGAGAACTCGACGTGGCCTTAGGGCTGCTCGAACGCATCCCCAAAGACAGCCCCACCTATCCCGAAGCCCAAACGACCATCGCACGGTGGGATCGCGGCTGGGAACAGGGACAACATATCTACAACTTGGCTAGCGAAGCCCTGAAAAATCAAAACTGGTCGGAAGCCGAATATCAAGCCGAGCGGTTGCTCGGAATTGGAGACGATTACTGGAGCGAACAGCGTCACGACAAGCTGATGGCTCAAATTGCAGCGGAAAAGGAAGGACGCCGCAAACTCAAACAGGCGCGAGAATCGGTGCAATGGGAGACGCCTTACGAAAGCGAAGCGGCACTGCGATTAATTAATGCGATCGAAGCTGATACCTACGCTCGCGCCGACGCCCGATCCGAGATTGAAAAGTGGAGTCAGAAAGTTCTCGAGATGGCGGTCGCCGAACAGCAAGCCGGAAACTTCCAACGGGCCCTCGAGGCAGCCGAAACAATTCCCGCTGAAGCCTCGGAATACGCCCGCGCTCGAGAAGTCGTCGTTTTAGCCGAGAGCGGGGTACTGACTTCCTCAGAATCGAACCCACTGGTGAAGCCGGTTTCGACCCAAATCCTGACGCTTCTCGAAGCCGAAGCCCTCTCGGAAAGTCTGCCGTCCGACCATCCCCTCCACGACAGCGCTCGCCGACAACAGCCCGAGTGGGAGAGCCACTTGCAGGATTTGTTTGGCTTGCAAGCCGCCAGCGCCATCGCCGCCATCGGACAACCGTTCGCGTTGGAGGTGGCTCTCGCTCAAGCAGAAGCGATCGAAAGCGATCGCCCCCGTCGCGTTCACGCTCAAACGCTGGTCGCCTACTGGCGTAAGGAAATGGAACGCATCGCCGATCGCCCGATCCTGCGTCGCGCCGAGCGGTTGGCAGAACTGGGAACGATCGAAGCCCTCGAAGCCGCCATCGAGCAGGCCGAACAAATTCCCCTCGGTCGAGCTGCCCGCCCCGACGCACAGGCGTTAATCGCTCGCAGTCGCACGGAAATCGCCAGGCTCGAAGACCGCCCGATCTTAGAAGAAGCTGAAAAGCTGGCGCAAGAGAACGAGTTCGCCGAAGCGGTCGAGTTGGCTCAGCAAATCGAGGACGATCGCCCCTTGTACGGAGAAGCGCGTAAAGCGATCGATCGCTGGCGCGAAGAGTGGCGACTGTACGAAGACCGGCCGATTCTCGACGAGGCGATCGAATATGCCGAAGAAGGAAAACTGACCGACGCGATCGCCACCGCCGCAGAAATCGGAACGGACAGCCCCATTTACTACGAAGCCCAAGGCAAAATCGGAGAATGGCTCGCCGAACGGGACGGACGCAACCGCAGCGCCCCAACTTCAGGCGATCGCGGCGGTACTCCCCGAACTTCCGAACCGGCTTACGAAGCCCCCGCTCCCGAACCGGTTTACGAAGCTCCCGCTCCCGAACCAGCTTACGAAGCTCCCGCTCCCGAACCGGTTTACGAAGCTCCCGCTCCCGAACCAGCTTACGCTCCGCCGCCGAGCGAAAAGAAAGTAACGTATTAGAGAAAACGAGCAAGGGAGCAGTGAAGCAAAGGAGGGACAAGGGGGCAAGGGGACAAGGAGACAAGGGAGAAACTGTCAATTGTCTCCACTGTTCGCTGCTCACTGTTGACTGTTCACTGTAAAAGGCTGGTGACTGTCTTCACTGCTCGCTGTTGGCTGTAAAAAATGACCACTGATGACTCGTATCTGAAAACTCACGATTCTGAGGCGGCGATCGCGATCGTGTCGGTCGATCCCGACAAGTTGTTTCAGTTGGGACTGCGGACTTGGTTAGCTGACGTGCCGAGCGTTCGTATCGCGGCCGAATTGGAAACGGAAGCCGAGACCTCGGCCTACCTCGACGCGCGATCGGACGAAAATCAGATCGATTTAATCGTGGTGGGAGATCTCGCCGAACAGCTACGGCTGTGTCAGACCCTACGCGATCGCACTCCAGAGGTTCCGGTACTGCTGCTGAGCGCCGCTCCCACCGTCGCTCGCTTGGCGTTAGCCCGTCAGTTGGGCGTCAGGGGGTTTTGTCGTAAGGGAACGCCGCTCTCGGAATTGTTAGACGCCTTCGAGCAAGTCGCCTCGGGCGGGTTTTACTGGCAGGAACCGCCGCAAACGGTGGCAGAGGTAACAGCCGAACGCCGGTTCGCTAGCAGTCGCCAAAGCGTTGCCCGAACCGTCACTTCGCCACCTCTGGAAATACCCGCTCCGCCAGGTTTTCGCTATATCGACGCGGCATTGCGTCAGATCGGCGATCGACTGCGCGATCCGAATTTGACACTCATCGATCGCGCGGTGTTAGAAGGTCGTCGTCGGGAATTGCGAGCAGCTCGTTGGATCGTCGGTCAGTTGCGATCGCGTCGATCCCGTTCGACTGCATCGTCGCAACCGCCGCAGGCAACCGGAAACGCGACTCCTGAAGGATCGGCAGCACGATACGAAGGGCGATCGGAGATGTTGGCGTCTCGACCGGAGGAGGCCGACGCTCTTTATGCAGGCGATGCCGACTTCCTCGACAGCGGCGACGTTCGAGCGCTCGTCTTCGACGCGACCCTGACGAAATTGCAATCGCGGTTACTCAACCTCAGTAGCACTCCTCTCGAAATCGATATTTTCAGCCCGGAGAAGAAACGGGAACTCTTCGCGACGGTATTGCGACGGTTCGACGAAATCTCCCTCGACTTGCAGGCGTCGTCAGTACGCCCAGAACAACTTCCCGAAAAGCGATCGCGCGTTCTGTTGGATTTGTGGCAGGGAACGACCCTCGACTTCTTCGGGCGCTACTACACCCTCGTTATCGACGATCGCCCGGTCGAATTGGTCGATATTTTGCTACAAGACGCGGAGGTGGTGCGCGAGGCGATTTTGGATAAAATTCCCCAGGTGCCAGAATTACTGGCACACCTGCTGTTTCGCGTACCGTTGAAGGTGGACGCCCAACGGTACGAGTTCGGTAGCCTCGAAGCCACGCTCAGAGCGGAATATTTACTGCACAATCTCCTCGTCTGCGTCGCGAACGCCGTGGTTCAACCGCTGTTGAATAACTTCGCCTACGTCGAAGCGATCGAACAGGCGTTTTACGACAAACGCGCCCTCTCGACACGAGATATCGATCGCTTTCGCAACGAGCTGTCGTGGAAATACCGCTGGCAAAAGTACATTGGCGAACCGAAAGCCATTTACGAAAGCCGTCACCCGCTGTTCGTATTCGCCGAACGGGGAATTAAACGCGTCGATATCTATACGTCCCGTCGTGCAGAACTGACAGCACTGTCGGGCATTCCCCAAGCTATCACAGTCGTACTCGAAGGACGAGACGCCCTCGCCCCTCGACTGCGTTCGGTGGTCGCGTTCGTCGGAAGCGGTTTAGTTTATATCTTGACGCAGGTGATCGGACGCGGGATCGGTCTGATCGGACGCGGCATTTTAGAAAACCTCGGCGGCGTGCGATCGCGTCCGCAGGCTGGAGTCTCTTCGGACTCGCGCGACGAGGCTACCCGCTCGACGAAATCCCCTTTTACAGCCAACAGCGAACAGTGAAAACAGTCACCTTTTACAGTCACCAGTCACCAGTCACCAGTCACCAGTGAAGACAGGGAACAGGGAACAGGGAATAGGGAACAGTTAATCGTTTCTCCCTCTCTCCCCCTCCTGACAAGGCTATGATTGTAAGAGAGAGAGAAAGAGCCGACAAAGAGAAAGCCGTAGACTCGTTTAGGAGAAGCCATGAAATACAACTCAG
>NZ_KB235958.1:2741733-2743295 GCF_000332355.1 Baaleninema simplex PCC 7105 | reverse complement strand
CGCCACCGTACTTCTCCCTATCCTGGGGCTTCTTTGGCTTTCGATACCTCCTAAGTAAAAGTCATAGCCTTATCAGCTCTCCCCCTCTCCCCCTCTCCCTCTCTCCCCCTCTCCCTTATGGAGATACCGAATCGGGCATCGTAACGCGCTCTAAGTTAGCGCCGTCGAGTTGCGCCCAGTTGAGGTTAGCTTCGTCGAGATTGGCTTCGGTGAGATTGGCGTCGATGAGCCGTGCGTATTGTAGGTTCGCACCTTCTAAATTGGCAGTTTCGAGATCTGCACTTCGGAGAGTGCAGCCAATGAGGTTCGCCCAACTGAGATTCGCACCGCTGAGATTCGCACCGCTGAGATTCGCGCCGCCGAGATTCGCGCCGCTGAGGTTCGCTCCTCGCAAATCGGTACTGAGGAGAATGGCTTGACTCAAATCGGCATCGCTGAGATTCGCACCAGCGAGCTTAGCACTACTCAGACTCGCCCCACTGAGGTTCGTACCGCTGAGGTTCGCCCCGTTGAAATGAATACAGGTTAAGTTCGCACCGCTGAGATCGACGCCTCGAAGATCGACCTCTTCAAAATCTTTTTCGCCGTGGGCATAACGCTCTAGCAACTCGTCTGCGTTCATCGTTGTTCGACCTCGATCGACTGGAGAACGTCTCGTTTCGGTTGGCGATCGACACCGATCGGAAACGTCAGGACTAAGTCAGTAGTGCGCCCCGACTCCATTGGATCGACCGATAACGGTTGTTTTCGGTTGGTAACGTTCGGATCGGACAGTCTCGACCGTTAATCACCATAACTCCGGCGAACGGCGATCCCTAGCCGCTTCAGTCTAGCACGAGTTTCTAGCTGCTTTCTTGACGCTGGTGTGCTAAATCTCGAATTAACGGGATTCTCGAACGAACGTACGTATCGAGGACTCGCAAGTCGTGACTTTCGAGAGATAGGTTTTGGGCGAGCTGCTTGGTTAACCACCGCACGAGACTCGCATCGTCGAGACTCAACAATAAGGTGGCTTGAGTCTGTTCGATGGACAACCAAAACTGACGTAGTAACACGGGAGTCATGAAGTGTAACCTCCTTAGACGATCGCTAGACGATCGCTCTGACTATGGGTTCGGACGCTCGCTCGAGAGAAATCGCACGTTTGACTCGGTTCGATCGTGAAATCGAACGCGATCGCAAAACAATTTAATAATTATTTTAGATTTGAATCGATCCTAGCATAACGGCATTTCCAACTTAGGTAAAGACCTTCTACGTCAATGACATAAAACTTCTAATTTTTTGATACTTCTGTAACATCAGAAACGATCGCCTGAAAGTATAGAAATTTTTTTTTGAATTTCTTTTAAGGGATTTTAAGTAATTACAGTCAAGGCGATCGCCGTCTCGAAGAGATGACGTTGGGGCAGCGATCGCAGCTCCCCCATTTTAGCGCGACGGCCGTTCGAGAGGGTGCATCCCAGTTTTGCAATGAGTAAGAGTACTTAGAGCGGTTTGAGAGAAGGGAGTTAAGCTAAAAGGAGTTGCCCAAGTCGGAGTCAAGCCTAGCTCATGGATGC
>NZ_KB235958.1:2701249-2741633 GCF_000332355.1 Baaleninema simplex PCC 7105 | reverse complement strand
TTGAATCGACGGTCAAGCAGATTGGTCGGCGTCTCAAGATTTCCGGCGCTCAGTGGGAACGTCAGAACGTTCCACAAGTCCTCAAGCAACGCTGTGCTTATCTCAATGGAGACTTTTACGCCTAACACTTGCAAAACTGGGATGCACCCGTTCGAGATCTCCGAAGCGGTCTTTCGCACCACCGCGAATTCGTCAAAACGCGCTCTCGTCCGAGAAGGAGAGAAAACCGATCTCGAACCGTCACCGAAACGCGGCGATCGTAGTCGATAGAAGCCTCAGCCGCGATCGCGTTCCCATCCGATCGACCGAACCCGCATCCAGTGTTAACTTGAAAACAGCGACTTCGGACGGCAGATCGAGCAGATCGTCCAGACAGCAGCAACCTTGTCTTCCCGGTCTGCCCTCCGAGCGTTCCGCGCAGCATTGCCCAACAAAAATTGAAGAAGAGGTCAACCATGACGAACCGAGAGACGAATCGAGAAGCGAACCGAGAGTGGTGGCGCAGCGCGACCGTTTATCAAGTATATCCCCGCAGTTTTGCCGACAGTAACGGCGACGGAATCGGGGACTTACAGGGAATCGTCAACAAACTCGACTATATCGCCGATCTTGGAGTCGATGCCGTTTGGGTGTCGCCGTTCTTCAAATCCCCTATGAAAGATTTCGGCTACGACATCTCAGACTATCGTGCCGTCGATCCGATTTTCGGAACGATGGACGACTTCAAAACCCTCCTCGATCGAGCCCACCAACGAGGTCTCAAAGTCCTCATCGACCAAGTTTGGAATCACACCTCCGATCGACACCCTTGGTTCCTCGAAAGTCGCAGCAGTCGAGACAATCCCAAAGCCGACTGGTACGTGTGGGCAGACGCCAAACCCGATGGCAGCCCGCCCAACAACTGGCTATCGACCTTTGGCGGTCGTGCCTGGACGTGGGACGAAGGGCGACAACAATATTACCTCCACAATTTCCTTGCCGAACAGCCCGATCTCAACTGGTACAACCCCGAGGTTATCGATGCCATTCTCGACGTCGCGAGATTTTGGCTCGACATGGGAGTCGACGGATTTCGCCTCGACGTGGTCAACTTCTTTACCCACGATCGACAACTGCGAGACAATCCCCCCCGGCCGGACAGCGTCCCTCGTCCAGCCGGTGCCGATATCAACGATCCCTTTTTCGATCGCATCAACCTCTACAACTTCTGTCAGCCCAAAACCCTGGAGTTGCTCGAAAAAATTCGCAGCCTCACCGATCGCTACCCCGGCACCACGACCCTAGCCGAAATCAGTTCCGCCGAAGATACCGTCGGCATCTCTAGCGAGTACGTCCGAGGGAACAAGCGCTTGCACATGGCGTACAACTCCTCGCTCATGACCCCCGAACCTCTCGATTACCAACGGTTGTGCGACATCGTCCGTTCCGTCGAACAGCGCTTCGGCGACAGCGTGATTTGTTGGACGGGAGGCACCCACGACTTCCCCCGCTTGAAATCCCGGTGGATGAAGTTTCTCATCGACGACGCCTTCACGCACGAAGCCTTCGACCATATGTTCGCAGCATTGTTACTGTCGTTGCGGGGAAGTTGTTGCATTTATCAAGGGGACGAACTGGGACTGACTCAGGCGGTGATTCCCTACGATAAAATGCAAGATCCCTTCGGTTTGGCAGGATATCCTAAAGTTTTAGGACGAGATGGGTCTCGCACGCCCATGCCCTGGGAAAAAGAAGGGGTCAACGCGGGATTTACCACCGCAAAAGAGCCGTGGTTGCCGATTCCCGACGAACATCTCGAAAAGGCGGTGGACGAACAAGAGCGCCACGCCAACTCGTTACTGAACAAGTACCGTCGTTTGTTGCACTGGCGCAAACAGCAACCGGCCTTGATTCGGGGCAAGCTGCACCTGCTCGAAACCCCCGAACCTCTGTTTGGCATCGAGCGATACTGTGACGAACAACGTTTGTTGTGTTTGTTTAACCTCAGTCCTAAAGCCGTTCATTTCGATGTGTCGACGTATCCGAACTGTCGCGAAGCCAAAGAGCCAGACTTTTCCGTGCGACAGTACGACGAGACGATCGAGCTTCCGGCTTACGGCGTTTTCTTTGGCGAGATCGAGCTGTAGAGCATCGGTTTTTCGAGACACGCACCGGTGATGAGATGCCTCTGGAGTGTCGGACTGTCTCGTTATCGGGCGATCGATCGCCGTGAGAGTTCTCTGCTTCAATCGTCTGGCTCGATCGAACTGCTCAAACCGTGGCGTCGTAGCGTTTCACAGTAAAATTCAGCGTGTTCTTGGGCGCAAGTGATGACGAGCGCCATACCGTTTGTATGGGCTTCCATCATAATGCTGACGGCTTGAGGTTGTGTCAAGCCCGGAACCGTCTTCACGAGGGTTTGTACGACGTATTCCATCGTGTTGAAATCGTCGTTATGCAACAAAACTCGATAGCGGGGGGCGTGTTTGCGAACGGTCGAACGTTTTTCGATAGTTTCAACAGACACGATTTAATCTCCTCGATAGACGGTTTACAGTTCTTTATTTTATGGGGACTTTTATCGAGCGAGCGAGATTAGTTTTTTAGATGAAAGCGATCGCGTATACATAACTCTCAAGTTGTGGATGTTAATATACGATATAAAGAGACCTTCTAACTCTTGAGTGTGTAGGAACGAGCCGGGATTTCCTCGGTATAGCGTGAAAGTCCGCAGAACGCCCGAATTCAGTCAGAGGTAATCGATATGATACCAGTCTACGTTATCGCACTAGCGATCGCAGGCAGCTCGGTCTGGTGGTTCCGCCAAACCTCTGAAGACATCTACTGCATCCTAGCAGGTGGAACGGCCTTAATCAGTTTAATTTTAGGGTTTGCCACCGCCCCCTGGCCGGTTCAAGTCGGGATCGTAACTGCTCTAATGCTGTTAGAGCGCGTTTACATCGAGCAGCAGCGTCGTCGAGACGCTTTATTGCGTTAACCCGTGGTAGACAAGTTTCGTTCGAGTTCGACCGAACCTTCATGTCCTCCGGTATCTGTCATCGTGCCAATTTATAACGGTGAGAGAGACGTGCCGGAGTTAATTTCCTGTTTGCAAGGGCAAACTTATCCCCGAGAAAGGGTCGAATATCTACTGGTGGATAATAACAGCGGCGATCGCACCTTCGAGCTGCTGAAAAACGCCGTACGAGAGCGAGAGTTTCCCCTGCGTCCCCTGTCTCAAAACGAAATTCAAAGTTCCTACGCCGCCCGAAACACGGGAATTCGCGCCGCCCGTCACGCTCTGCTGGCGTTTACCGACGCCGACTGTCGCCCGGAACCGACATGGCTCGAAAACCTCGTGAAACCCTTTCAAAAGAGCGAGGTGGGACTCGTCGCCGGAGAAGTCAAAGCTCTCCCCCCCGAAACCTTTCTCGAGCGGTACGCCGAACGCCACAAGATCCTATCTCAAACCTACACCCTCGAGCATCCCTTTTGTCCCTACGGCCAAACCGCCAATTTAGCCGTCCGTCGCGAAGCGTTTGTCAAAGTCGGGCTGTTTCGTCCCTATCTCACTACGGGCGGAGATGCAGATATGTGTTGGCGGATTTTGCGTCAAACGGATTGGACGTTAGAATTCGCGGAAACGGCGATCGTCCGCCACCGCCATCGCGCCACTTGGGAAGAACTCTACAAACAATGGCGACGATACGGACAGTCTAACCGCTACCTTCACGAGTTACACGGCGTCGAACTCAAACCCGACAAATCAGCCGCCGCCCATCTCAAACAAATCGCGCGATGGATGTTAAAAGAACTGCCTCGAGACAGTGCGAAGCTGTTGGGGGGGCGAACGACCCTCGTAGACCTGCTGACGCCACCGATTACGATGTATATTATGCGGGCGCGATCGCTCGGTCAGGCCGAGGCGCAGCTTCCCGATCTCGCCCGACAAATCGAGTGGTTGGAAAAATCGCCGTCGACCGAAACCCCCCTTTGACAGCTTTAAAATTGTCACGCGATCGCCGCGATCGCACGGTCTCCAGCGTCACCATAAGATCGAGTTGAGTTGGAACCTGGGAACTCGCAATGCGTTTTGGGTTGTGTGCGATGGTAGCGGTGTTGTGGGGCGGAAGTCTCCTCGTCGGTTCGGCGAGTGCGATCGCGACCTCCGATAATCGACCAGAATACCGAGTACAAAGCTGGAATCAGTGCGATCGTGAAATCGCAGCGTTTGAAACCGAACAGTTTTATATCAACATTTGCCAACAAACTAACGGCGACCTGATAGGTTCGGTGCGATCGAAAGAGGGCGACGACGAAATCCACTTTAGCGACGTGCGCCCCATCAACGGAAACAGTTACTGTCTAGAAGGAAACGACGCGACGACCTACCTCGTCACGCCCTACGAAATCGAGGTGTGGCAACACAATCGCCTCGTCGGGGTCGATCGCGTTCTCGAACAGTATTAACTGATCGCATCTCGAATTCGTGCGGCGGTTAACTCTCGAACGGTCTTCACGACGAATTTCGCCCCCGCCTCCGTTAATAACTGCGTGTATTGCGCCTGACGGTCTGGAGTGGTTTGCACGTGAGGCGGTAACACGCCGACGCCAATCCAAGGACGAGACGAATCGGCTTCGGCGGCCTTACGCACGGCGTACAAATCGGCGACCGTATCTCCAGCGTAAATCGTCGGCAGGGGCGTCGAAACCCCAGCCCGATCTTCCAACTGCGCGACCGTATCGAACAGTCCCGTGGGATCGGGTTTTCCGGGGGCGTCTTCCATCGCGACCAATACCGGATTGGGCAAGCCGATGCGCCGTTGTAGGATGTAACTGGCCGAGCCGCGCGTCGCACCGCTAAAAAAGCCCCAGAGAACGCGATCGCTCGTGAGGCGATCGAAATAGGTGAGATCGGCTAAAAGCGGTTCTTGGCAAATGTATCCCGTCCAATTGTCCGGGTTCTCCGCATCTTCACCGCGATAGCGAGACTGAAAAAAATCGACCAATGCCTCGAACTCGAGGGAAACGCGCGATCGATCCGTTCCTTGAGACTCGAAATAACGCCATACCAACTCCTGCGAACCTTCCCAGTCGTTGTTCCAAATCCCTTCGGCTTTGAGGCGATCGATATCTTCAGGGGTCGGACGATACGCCCCGTCGGTAAAGCGTTCGACCGTATCAGCTAAGGCGCGGCGGTAAGAGCCGCCCACATCGCGGATAACGCCATCGATGTCGAAGACAGCAATGGCAAAGGGGGCGGGGGGTTCGGGACGAATGCGATCGGTCACGACAATTCCTCGTTCGGCGTTGGTGCTGGTTCGTAGAACACAGTATAATGATAATTTGCAAAGTTTTGACACCGTATTGGGAGGTCTATATTGTCCCGATTCATGCTGAAAGTCCTCTGGTTAGAGGACAACGTTGCCATTGCAGTTGACCAAGTGGTGGGCAAAGGAACCAGCCCCTTGACGACCTACTTCTTCTGGCCGCGAAACGACGCTTGGGAACAGCTCAAAAACGAACTGGAAGCCAAGCACTGGATTTCGGAGGTCGAGCGTGTGGAACTGCTCAACAAAGCCACCGAGGTCATCAACTACTGGCAAGAAGAAGGCAAGAAAAAATCGATGGCTGAGGCGCAAAGCCAATTTCCCGAAGTCGGGTTTACGGGCAGCAAATAGCCATCGCACCCGAAGCCATCGCACGATAAGATCGCAACTGCGGCTTTCGTGTCGCGACCCGTTTTCGAGTCGAAAGCGGGTTTTTCAATTGTTGTGAGAGGGGAAACGCGAGAGGGGAAAACCGTGACGAATTCAGCAACGTTACAACGAGCGATCGCCAACGCCATCAGTTTTAATATGTCCGCACGCGGACGGGTGGCTCTACCGGGAGTCACAGGAGCTGTCGAACCCTACGCCAAACGGTTAGAGCGACTGTTCGCCCATTTGGGAAAACCGTTTTCGGCCAAGGAACTGGTGCAGTTGTGCGAAAACCTGGCCAAAAGTCTGGAAACCGCCGCCGCCCAGGACTCGCCGACACAGCTACTCGTCAGTTACGAACCAGCACCGTTTCCCCGTCAGGGCTTGGTGTACGGCGTGCAGGTGGCGAGAACGGAAGCGCCCATTAACGCGCTCTTGACTCAAGGACAGCTCGTCTTACCCTGCGTTCCGGCGTTGTGCGATGCTTATTTGAAGCAGTTGGCGAACTTGTTCGCGGGGTTGACGTATCCGCTGAACGAAGAACAGCGCGATCGCCTGCGTCAAATGTTACAGCGGGAGTTAGAGAAAGGCTTCGTTCTCTCACCTCAATCGCGAATTCGGGTGGTGTACGGAACGGGAACGCCCCCCCAAACTGGATTGAACTGTAAAGTCTCCGTCGCAGCGCGATCGCTTTCCGAGCAAGCCCGAGACATCCTGGCGAAAACGCCGGATTACTTAGAAAAACTGCCGTCTCTGACGAAAGTAACCGACGTCGGTACGGCGATCGATCCCCAAGACAGTACCGCTCTCGTGGCGACGGTGGGAACCGCCCAACACGCTCTCCCCCTGGCGCGTCATGGGTTCGCCGTAGACGCGTTTGAGTTAGCGACGCCTTTCGCGGCGAAATTGCGAGATCTGGTGGAGTCGGACAACCTCGCCGTTTCCGTCACGACGGACGACATTCTCGATCCGTTGGTGTCGCTGAAACCGAGTGGTTATCGTTTGGCGGTGGTTAGCGAAGTCGCGTCTCGCCTGCAAAACGGCGACGCCTTAAAAGCGTTGCTCTCCAAGCTCGCCAACGCCCTCGTTCCCGGTGGAACGCTGCTGTTTAACCTATTTTTAGCCGACGACGGCGTGGAATTCGATCGCGTGGCGTTAGAAGCCGCCAGAGCCGCCAACTCGACCATCGTGACGCGATCGCAACTCGAGGAAGTCTTGGCGGATTTACCCCTGACCCCAACTGACGAAATCCCCGTTCTCGACTACGAACGCCAACATCGCCCCGAAGACGCCCCCAAACTCGATCCCTGGTACGTGCGTTGGGCGGCGGGACAACAGGTTTTCGCGACAGCCAAGCCGCCGATTTCCCTACATTGGATAACGTGCGATCGCACTTCTGACGCCGAACCCTCCTCTTCGGAACCCGTTCAGTTGTGATGAAGAGATGAAGACAGTGAGCAGTCACCAGTCACCAGTCACCAGTCACCAGTCACCAGTGAAGACAGTTAACAGATAACAGCTTCTCCCCTGCGCCCCCTCTCCCCCTCTCCCCCTCTCCCCCTCTCCCCCTCTCCCTTGCCAAAACATGACTTACTTTTTCATTGGAGGTGCAGCCAGAACGGGAACGACGGTGTTAAACGGAATTCTCTGTAACGCGCCAAATACGAATCCGTTTATCGCCGAAGCCAACTATTTCGCTTACGTACTCTCGACGTACTCTCGCGGAAAATATTTGTGGAAAGTCGAAGGCGACACCTATTTCGACGATTTGCAGGATTACGCCGAGTTTTCCCGTCCTTGGGTGACGGCGTTTTTAGACAAAACTGCTCGTCGCTACGGTAACGCCAAACATCTGGTTCTCAAATCTCCGGAACTCACGAAATACTTTCCCGATTTGTTCGAGTTGGTATCCGAGGCCAAGTTTCTGATGTTGCTGCGCGATCCCCGAGACGCGATCGCCTCGCTGCTGCAAGTGGGGGACAAACTCAAAAACAAAGGAGAGAATCCTACTTTAGTGCGAATGCTGGAAACCTCTGACATGGCAGGGTTAGCGCAGTTTTACAACGCCTATTACCGCCCCTGTCAACGTTGCCAAGATTCCGAGTTTTGGAATCGGACGCGTTACGTCCAGTATGAGGGATTGGTGCGACACCCCCAAGCGGCGATCGCGCAACTCGAAGCCTTTACCGGGTTGTCGCTGAAGGACTTCGACCCCGACCGAACCTGGAACCGCAGTCGTCTCGACTTCGATCGCCTCCCCGAACGCTATCGCCCTTGGTGGTCTACTCCACTGTACGGCAAAGCTCTCTCCGCCAACAGCATCGGACGTTACCGTGAGGTTCTCACTGCACCGCAAATTCGCGATATCGAACGAGAATGTGCGGATATCTTCGAGTTAGGAGGATACTGTCGCGACGAACTGTAATCCTTCGCCTCTGAAAAAAGTTCCCTCTTTAAAATCCACGTCAAAATAGGAGTAAGACCCACAGGATACGACCATGCCCAAATGGACGTTAACGACAGAATTCACCTTCGATAGCGCTCACTACATCGAAGATTACAACGGCCCCTGCGGACGGTTGCACGGCCACACCTATCGCGTGCGTGTCACCGCCAGTTCGACGACGCTTCATCCTTCGGAATACTGTCCGCATCCCGTGATGGTGGCAGATTTCCGCAGTTTGCGTTGGGCGAAACGCGACTCGACGAAAGGCGGGTTAGATCACGGGGTTCTCAACGAGTTGTTACCGAAAGAATACGCCACGACTGCTGAAGAGATCGCTCGTTATATTTACAACGAAACGAAACAGCGCGTTCCTGAAGGCGTCACCTTAAAAGTGAGCGTGTCCGAAACGCCAAATTCTTGGGTCGAATACGAAGATTGACTGAGAAATTGACGGTTTGAGGACTGGACAAAAGGGCGATACGATGTTCTTTGTATCTGTATAGTTTATCGCCCCGTACCTATGGCTGTCGTTGTTTTCGGAAGTCTCAATGTCGATCTCGTGACGCAAACCCCGCGATTGCCCGTAGCGGGAGAAACGATCCGAGGGGATAACTTTTTTACGGGCTTGGGAGGCAAAGGAGCCAATCAAGCTGTGGCGGCGGCACGTCTGGGTGCATCGACGAGAGCGATCGGGTGCGTGGGGGGCGATCGCTTTGGCGAGCAACTGCTGAAGGGACTGTGGGACAGCGGAGTCGATGCGTCGGGGGTACGGGTTGACGAAAGTACTCATTCCGGGGTCGCGGTGGTATCTGTCGATCTCGCTGGAGAAAATGCGATCGTTATCGTTCCCGGTGCTAACGGACGAGTGGACGAGTCGGATGTCGATCGCCTGAAAGCATTTTTAGCCGATGCGACGGTACTGTTGTTACAGTTGGAAGTTCCGACACCCATCGTCGAAGCAGCGGCCCGAGTGGCACGAGATGCAGGGGTAACGGTAATTCTCGATCCGGCTCCCGCGTCAGAGTTTTCCGAGTCTCTGTACGAGTACGTCGATATACTGACCCCCAACGAAATCGAAGCCAGTCAACTGCTGGGGGCATCGGTGGACGATCCCGAAACTGCTCTTCAGGCGGCGTCGGCGTTTCGGCGTCGGGGGGTCGATCGAGCGATCGTGACGTTGGGGGCGCGGGGCGTCGCTTACGCCACGGCGGAGGATGCAGCCTTTGTTCCGGCGTTTGCGGTCGAGGCGGTGGATACCACTGCGGCGGGAGATGCGTTTAACGGGGCGTTGGCAGCGGCGATCGATCGAGGTTTACCCTGGTTGGATACGTTGCGTTGGGCGATGACGGCGGGGGCGCTCTCGGTGACGAAGGTGGGGGCGCAGCCATCTATGCCGGATTTGGCGGCGGTGGAAGAGGCCCTTCAGGGGGTGGAAGATGTTGATTGAAGTTCGAGAATCGAACGATCTCGATCTAAAAGTCGATCTAAAAGTTGTGCGCCAATTTGTAAAACCCGACCGATATGCAAACCCGCGACCTTTTTCATGATTCAGTTAAGAATGTTCTCCAGAAAGATGGCTGGATAATTACTCACGATCCTTTACATTTCGACCTCAACGACTACGAGATATATATTGACCTTGGAGCAGATCGCCTCATCGCTGCCGAGCGCGATCGCCAAAAAAATTGCAGTTGAAATCAAAAGCTTCGTTGGGGATTCAGCAATTTCGGAATTTCATACCGCACTCGGCCAATTTATTAACTATCGATTTAGTCTCCGTCAAGTTGAACCCGATCTCGTTTTATATCTTGCTATTTCCACCGAAATCTATTCAACGTTTTTTTGTCGCCCTCTTATTCAAGAAATCATCGGAGAACAACAACTAAAGCTCATCACCTAGGGTGCATCTCAAAAATGTAAATTCATCGAATTGGGCGCACTCAATTTCCAGATCCCCGGCATCTTGGAGATGCCGGGGATCTTATACCGGAAGTGCTAATCGGGAATTTTGCCACCCCAAACTGATGTTTTTGCAAAAGTGAGATGCACCCCATCACCTATAATCCAGAACAAGAGGTTATCGAACAATGGATAAACTAGAGATTTACCGTAAAATCGTTGTTGAAATCTTGGAAGATTACGCCACCCCTCCATCGGCGAATCCTCAAAACTTCTCGAACCACACGATGAGTCCCTGCATAATCATTTCCACCGAAATCGTGCCGATAAACAAAGCGGCAATTCGTCCGACCACTTCGATGTACCGTTCGATGAAGGGTTCTCGATGGGGACGAACGAGATCGTGGGCTAACTTGAGCAGGACGACAAATGCGATAGAGACACAAACAGCCACGACTACCGCCATGCAAGCGACAAGGGGATCGTGTCGTTCCCCGATGACTACACTGGCGCTAATGGTTCCCGGCCCGATAAAGATGGGCATGGCGATCGCCCCCGCGAGGTTTTTCGATTCGCCTCGTAAAATAGAAATTGCCGTCGGACCTTGAAATACAAATTCAAGACCGATAAGGAGAAACACAATTCCTCCAAAAATCTGAAACGAGGCGAAATTTGCCTGTAAAACGTGGGAAAATATGGCGTCGCCGAGAATGGCAAAACAGCAAAAGACTGCCGTGGAAATTAAACCCGCCTGCATCAAAACCAAGGTGAAGGGTTTCAGCGACAGTTTTTGCACGACGTCGATGATATAGATAATGACGAGAAATGGGTTCAGCAGGACGAGGAGTAAAGCCGCCGATCTGAGGAAGTCTGTCATGGGTTTGACATCGAAATTCTGCATACAGCTTTCAATCTGCGTCGAAGGTGCTTCCCGTCCACTCTAACCATTCTGACCCTCAACGCCTCACTTTGTCTTCTCCGGCTTTGGCCAAAACGGCCACACCGACGACGGGAATTCCCACGTTGTTCAAGGTACGAGTCGCTTCGCGGACTGTGGTTCCAGTGGTGTAGATGTCGTCGAACAGCAACACTGGATGTTTGGGAGGATGGCGGCGAAAGGCTTTTCCGAGGGCGATCGCACCATCGAGGGTTTGACGCCGTTGTTCGGGGTTGAGGTCGAACAAGGCTTGAGTATTTTTGATTCGTGCTAAACCCTGCGCTTGTAAGGGAAAACGCGCGATCTTGCAGAAGTGTTGCGCCAGGAGTTCGGCTTGGTTAAATCCCCGTTTGCGTTGTTTGTCGGGGTGCATGGGAATGGGAACGACAGTAAGTTGCGCGTCCGAGAGAAGGGGCTTTTTCTGCCAGGCTCGTCCGATGTGGTGTCCGAGGGGTCGAGCCAGTTGGGGGTGGTTTTCGTACTTGAGAGCGGCGATCGCGCGTTTGAGCGTTCCGCTGTAATGACCCCAGGCGAAAACGGGTAAGCTCCCACACCGTAAATTTTGGGGATGAGAGCGGCGACAGTGTCGAAGTTGTTGGAAACAAGCGGGACAGAGTTCGCGATCTGTGGGGCGATCGCACAGGGGACAGTTGGGATTTAAAAAGAGGTCGAGGAATCGAGCGAGTAGACGCACTTTTTCGCTGACGTGAAGCAACGACCTTTATTGTAGAAAAAACAACGATAAAAGAGGCGTGCGACCGGACGAAAAACTGTGTTTCCCTAGGCGATCGCACGCCTCCTTCACTTATATACAGAAAAAAATCGGTAGAATCGTCAGGCTTTCAACCCCTCGTTCGAACCGAACGAACATAATTTTCTAGGTTAGTTAGAACGTCTTTGGCGACGACGAGTAACCAGAGCAGCACTTACGACAACCCCCAAACCGAGTAATGTAGAGGGTTCGGGAATATCTGTCGGTTCGATCGATTCCATCATGACGACGAGATCGTTATAGTCGAAATCTTCGTAAGGATGTCCTTCAGGTAAGTCTTCAAAGGCGATGATAAATTCGTTATCCGTAAAAACACCAGGCTGAACGCCAGGTAAATCTAAGACCGTCGAGTTATCGCCTTGATAAATCGCACTGTGTTGTCGTCCGTCAAAGTTGAGAGACGCATCGGAGAAGAACGTATGTCCGGCGGGGTTTTCGAGATAGAATCCGAAGACGTTGCCAAAATCGGAAATGAGGTTATCGACCGTCGAGCCGATGGGATCGAAGGCTTTCGTCGAAATCGAGATATCGCCATTGTCGAGGAAATCGACGATCGCGCGATCGGCGTCGTCGTTCGAACCGTCGAACAGTTCGGCTTTAACGCCGTCTTTATTGAACAGACCGAACTTGTTACCGGAGGCAAATCCCGCGACTTCAAACATAAAGCGAGCGAGGGAACCACCGGTGGCGGTGTTGGTGAAATACTCGAATCCCGTATCGTTCGTTGTATCGATGCCACCACTCACTGTGATGTCGTCGAGCAGACTTTGCAACGAACAGGTTTGATCGAGGGGATCGCCCGATAAAGCGGGGTCGCAATCGAGCGACGTGCCAAAGGTTACGGCGGATGCGGGTGACGAACTGAACATCGCACTTCCGAGCAAGAGTGCAGTACCCGCGGCCGCCGTTAAGGTGTTGTTGGAAAAATGCATCTTCATACGGTTGCCCTTGCCTTGATTTTACGTAAATATACTTGGTTATTTCCTTGTGTTTAGTATAGACATTTTCTTCAAACCACTGAGTACTTTCACGCAAAACTTCACGTCTTCTTTAAATAAGTACCGTTTTTTTACCGATAATATGTAGAGTTCTCAAAATTCGCTCGCGCTGAGGAACATCGATCGCCATATCTTCGAGAGGTGGGTCGGTTTGTCGCGTCAGCTCGCTGGGAACGATAAAATCCGGGTATAGTGCGATTGAGGGGCGCAAAGTATCGTGACAGAAGTGTTTCCTATCGATCGATTTGATGCGATCGAATCCCCTTGGATCGGAGAGCGTGGGTTTTATTTGGGGCAACTCGCACGGGAAAATTACCCCGTTTTATGGGGAATTGTGGTTTCATCGCGCGTTTTTCGAGAATTTTGGCAAAGTAACACCTGGAATAATCCGCTTTTGGCTGAAATTTCTCACACAGCACTTCACTTACAAGCTGACGACGCCCACCAACTGCAATCGATCGCCCGACAAATTCGCGAAGCTCTCCTCGCGGCCGAACTCCCTGCCCCCTGGTTCGATCGACTGACCGAGGCGGTTTCCTCCCTCTCGAGTGCGGGGATCGTTTTGCACCCGTCCTTATATATAGATGGCGATCGCAACAGCTTCGACTATGCTGACTTCCTCGACAGCCAAACGAGCCTCAACGACCCCTCCTCGATCGCCCTCGCCTTGAAACGCACCTGGGCCGAACTGTTTCGGGCCCGCAGTCTCCTATGCTGGCAACAGTCCCGCATTTCCCTCGATCGCCTCTATCTCTCAGTTCTCGTACAACCGCTCGATCGCATCGCGGTCACGGGTGTTCTACGCGGTGGCAAAACTGGCTTCGATATCGCCGCCACCTCGGGACAGATCGAGAGCCTCGTCGAAGGGGTCGTCGTTCCCGATCTCTACCGTCTCGCTAGCGATCGCGACACCCCGATCGCGCGACGGGTGGGAGTTCGCCTCTGTCGCTACGACTTCGATCCGGCAACGGCAGAAGTGCGAGTCGTCGGCATTCCCCCCGAACGACAACGTGAGGCCGTTCTCGACGACGCACAACTCGACACCTTAAAGCATTGGGGACGCAAACTCTGCGAAACCTTCGATCGCTCGTTTTCGGCTCAATGGCAATTCGTACAGACTGAAAACGGAACGGAACTGTATTTGAGCCAAGTTTATCCTGACGAACGGCTCTGGCGAGACGATTGGACGGTCGAAATAGCCCAAGAACCGAAGTCGTCGCCAGCGGCCAGTCCCCCAGATTCGACAGCCGATCTGCTGACGCTGCGAGGTCTTCCCGCCTCCTCGGGACAAGCGATCGCGCCTGTTTTCGTGGTGCGCTCCTCCAATCGAACTCAGATCGCACCTCCTCCCGATTGCATTGTCGTCGTGTCGAGTTTGGAACCGACGGATTTTCCCTTGTTAAAGCAAGCTGTGGGGTTAGTGACTGAAACGGGAAGTTTGACCAGTCACGGCGCAATTTTAGCTCGAGAGTTGGGAATTCCGGCGATCGTTGGCGTGACGGCTGCTACCGATCGACTGCAAACGGGGCGATCGATGCGTCTCGACGGCGATCGCGGTGAGTTAACCTCGGACGTCCGAATCCCCATCTCGGATACACTGAAACCGTCCGTACCGCCGTTGGAAGAACGGTCTGAGGTACGGGGAACGCAGTTAATGGTGATGTTGAGCCAGCCGAGTTCTGTGAAAACGATGTCGTCTGAGGCGATGAGACTCGTTGACGGTGTGGGACTCGTGCGATCGGAGTTGATGGCAGTCGAAGTACTAAACGGCGATTCCCCAGTACAGTGGGTGCGCGACGGTCGGACTGCGGCGTTGGTCGATCGCTTGACGGAAGGGATGTTAGAATTCGCGCGAGCCTTCGCCCCGCGTCCGGTGTACTATCGGACGGTCGATAGTATGGCGGGGTCGCCTTTAGGTCTCCGAGGAACTCTCGCCTACGTGAAAGATCCCAGAACGTTCGATTGCGAGTTAGCAGCACTGGCACGGGTCTGGGAAGCGGGATGTACCAACGTACAGTTGATGTTACCGTTCGTGCGATCGCTCGAGGAATTTCGGTTTTGTCGCCAACGTTGCGATCGCGTTGGGTTGACCGATCGACCGGCGTTTCAATGTTGGATCATGGCGGAAGTACCGTCCGTGCTGTTTTTGTTAGATGCCTACGTCGAGGCGGGCGTCTCGGGAATTGCCATCGGCACCAACGATCTGACACAGTTACTGTTAGGGGTCGATCGCGAAGACAGTTCGATGGCGCAGTCGTTCGAGTTGCGCCGTCCGGCGGTGTTGAAGGCGATCGCTCAGTTGGCCAAAACAGCTCGCCGCTTGGGAATTCCCTGTACGGTTTGTGCCGATACTGTTTCAGTCGAACCCGACGTTCTCGAGCGTTTCGTTCGCTGTGGCGTTACCGGAATTTCAGTACGCCGCGACGCGATCGCGCGATCGCACGACGCCATCGTCCGCGCCGAACGACGGGTGTTGTTAGACTTAGCTTTTACAGCGAACAGTCTCCAGTGAAAACAGTCTCCAGTCTCCAGTGAAAACAGTCTCCAGTCTCCAGTGAAGACAGTTAGCAGGGAACAGTGAACAGTGAACAGGGAACAGTGAACGGGGAACAGGGAACAGTTAATAGTTGCTCCCCCTCTCCCTCTCTCCCCCTCTCCCCCTCTCCCTTGCTCCTCAACTCCGGTTTCGGTAATGCTTCAACCGTCGTTGGTAAACCTGTTTTAACTCCTCCAACGAGACCTCTGGTTGTCCGTGACCCGAGCCGGGCAAACTCGCCCACTCTTTTTTTATCGCCCGCATTGCGCCGTAAAAATCACCGTTCTCTATCTTTTCTAACCCTCCGCGACGGCGGATGAGTTCGACGGCCGCTAGGTCTTGAGAAATGGGGGAAAAGTCACTTAGTCCCGTGGTTTCAACCACCGAATCGTACGTGGAACTGAGCATTTGGTAGCGTCCGGCTGCGTCGGAACACAGATGTTGTCCGTAATATTTCGCACAACGTACTCGCCGAGGATGATCGTTAAAGTTAGAAAATTCGTCGAACGTAAAAATAGTTTGGTAGCCTAGGGCGTCGTGAGTCCCTTCTGCAAAGGCGATCGTGTCGAGGAGAGCGCGGAGTTCGGGTGATAAATCTCGAGAGGCAGTTTCGACGAAGGCATTCGATCGCGATCGCGTTTTGCGATCGAGTTTCATCAGATGCACGACGTAATTGACTTCTCGCGACATCAACCCCACGACTCCGTCGAATTCGCGCAGGAGCAACCACCGCAACCCCGGAAACAGGATCGTTGCGATCGGTACTGCGACGAGCGTAACGAGCAACGTTCGCTCGAGCAAGAGTCGGACGACCTGTTTTTGTCGTCGCCGTCGCTGTCGTAAATAATACAATCGGGATTTGGGCGCGATCGCGCCGAGTTTTTCTCGATGGGGCAGAGTTCGAGACGTTTTTTCAGAATCGGGGCGGGGTGCGAGCCTCATTCACACTTTCGCTGTTTTGTGTCACCAAACACTAAAACTCTAGTGTACACGCTAGACAGAAGAATCGCGATCGCCGGTCGGAATTGCAAAGATTTATATCGACTTAAGTTGACATACCTAACCCAAAAATGTAAAAATAGATACAGAATAAACTCTGTTAATAGCATAAAAGTCCAGATTTCAGCAACGAAGTCTCGACCGCTAAGCAAACATCTTTGTTGTCTCGGACTCAGGAACTCGAAAAATATGAAACTCTGTTATCGCGGTGTCCGCTACGACTCCACCCCCCCAACGCTAGAAATGACCGAAAGCGAAATTCTAGCCACTTATCGCGGACAATCCTATCACGTGACCTATCCGCGCCATATGACGGTTCTGCAACCGGTTGCAGAGTTTAAATATCGCGGCGTTCCCTACCGGACGACGGAAACCGGGCGTATCGAAACCGCCGACGGCCGCCCAGTCGCCGCAACGCCGACGACCGCAACGGAAATCAGCCTGAGCGAAGTTGCCCGCATTCACCGGGACAACCTGTGCCAACGACTGTCCGAACGCATCGCCGCAGCCAAAGCACAGGGCAACCAACAACTGCTCGAAATTCTCGAGCAAGAAAGCGAACAGCTCGTGTGTTCCCGTTAACCAAACTACGTTAACGCAGCCGCCAACGCACGACACCACTCGAAAAACTTGGGATACAAAAACCGGGACGCTCGAACGCGTCCCTTTTTGATGCCGACATCAATCGCGAATTTGCACCGGCATCACTAAATGCGTCATCTTCGTTCCACCCAGCGGCGTTAAAATCACCGGAGAAACGGGGGTGTTGAGTTGCATCTGAATCTCCGTCGATTGAAGGTTTCGCAGCGACTCCATCACGTACTTCACGTTAAACGCAATTTCGATACTGTCGCCGGATACCTGCACGGTCAGCTTTTCGTTGGCACTTCCCACATCGGCGGCGTCCACGCTCAACGTCAACTGTTGCGCCTCGGCATCAAAGCTAAACTTCACAATATTATTTTTGCGATCGGCAATCACGGCGATACGCTCTAACGCCCCTAACAGTTGGCGTCGTTCCACGTTGACCTGGTTCTCGAACTGACGGGGGATTAACTGACGGTACGCCGGATACGATCCTTCTAGCGTCCGACTCGTCAGCCGTCGGTCTTCAATCTCGAACACCGCTTGACCCTCATCGAAATGTAACGCGATGAGGTCAGTTCCGGCGCGTTTGCCGATAATCCGCTCTAATTCCCGCAACGCCTGGGCTGGAACCGTCACCTCAAAGGCTTCTTCTTCGACTTCCGGGTTGGGTGTATCTTCGTCTTCTAAATTCACTGCTTCGACTACAGCGAGACGGTGGCCGTCCGTGGCGGCGAATTCTAACCCGTCCGCCTTCATCATGAGGTGAACCCCCGTTAGGACTTGCTTGGTTTCGTCGGAACTGGTGGCGAAGAGGGTTCCCCGCAAGCCTTCGATGAGGGCTTCGGTACTGAGTCGCACGACTTTGCCATTTTCGATCGCAGGAAGTTCGGGAAATTCTTCCGAACTCATCCCCTGAACTTGGTAATGTCCTGAAGCAGATGTGAGGGTCGTTTGCGTCGTATCGGATTCGTTTTCCAGGGTAATTTCACCGTCAGGAAGACGCGATACGATGTCGTTGAGGAGTTTTGCCGGAAGTGCGATTTCGCCCCCTTCTTCGATTTGGGCGGGTAGACTGACGCGAATGCCCAAGCTTAAATCGAAGGCAGTCAGTTGTAGGCGTTGGTTGTCCGCGTCCGCCGTCAGGCGCACGTTGGCTAAAACCGGGTGAGTGGGACGAGAGGGGACGGCGTGGGTGGCCAGAGACAAATGGGCGTTAAAATCCCCTTGGGTGCAAACCAGTTTCATGAGAGCGTTTCGGATAGGATAGCGATCGAGGATAGAACAGTTGTTGTCCGACCAACTTCTGCGAGAAAACGTCTTAAAAAAACACAATCGCCCTCCCCTCGCGGTGAAGAGAGAACGCATTCTAGAAAACGCAGCGAACTGCGATCGCGCCTTGGTGAAGTTTGGACGAACGACTCGTCAACCTTTCGAGCATAAAACCTCGATCGCCTTGGCGTCAACTTCGATCGCCTCCTCAAAACAGAGGGTTTTTATCGCTTTCTCGGGGAGCATGGGGCGTTTTTCTATCTCAGGACGGAAGACAAGGAGCGATCGCCCCTGCAACGATCGATATAGAGAACACGAACGGTATTATCGATCGCGCTGCCATGTCCGCTCCCCTCATCACACAAGAAGTTCGTTGGTTTCTCGATGGAGAACTGCCCCAATCCGTCAAACGGTGGTTTTTCAAAGACTGTCCCGGCAACTGGCTCTCCTGTGGAGATTCCCGAACCGACGTTTACTTAATGGTTCCCGAAAGCGAAGCCATCAACATCAAACGACGCCACGGCGACAGTCTCGAGCTGAAGTGGCGAGAATCGGCGTTAGGGGTTTGGCCTGTCGGAGACGATGCCGGACGAGTCGAATGCTGGTGTAAGTGGATTGAAGACGGAGATTTTCCCCCCTGCTATCTCCAGCAGTTATCTGAGCAGTGGTGGGTCGAGGTTCTCAAAACCCGATGGCAGCGGCAATATCGTGGCGTGCGCTACGAACTGACCCAACTGCAAACCTCCCATCGCACCAGTTGGAGCTTAGCTTACGAGTTAGACCTTCCCCACCCCAACGCGCGATCGCACCTTATCGAAATTCTCAACGAGACTCTCACTTCCTATCCCGACAGCAACCTCTCCCCATCTCACTCCTACAGCTATACCCACTGGTTGCTTTTCAGTCACCAGTCACCAGTCACCAGTCACCAGTGATACGGAATCCAGTTTTGAAAAACCTGTTTTGCGGCCTCCGTCGTAAATTCCCTGTACGCCGGGACTTAAATCGATTTTGGGAGATCGCGTTAAAAGGGGCTATGGTGTGCGGATTCCGTATGAAGACAGCGAACAGGTAACAGTTTCTTCCTTGTCTCCTTGAAAAATTGGGGCGACCCTTTCCACGCCTCGATCGCCGAAGCGATCGGAACGCGGACGCACTCGCCCCAATTCTTTGGTTTAGTGAAATACAACCAAACTGGCCGCCCAACCCTCGCTTAGCGACGAGGTACGGCAGACAGATAGTTGAGAGTTTGCAGCGACACCCGAGGAACGGGGTTTTGCTGCGGTGCCATCGAACGCGCCATACCCAAGAACCGTTCGGGATTGCCCTCGACGGGTTGCTTTTCTTGAGGACGGAAGCGACGAATCGCGTTTTGCCAGACGATTTGAGGGAAGCCCAACAAATCGCGGTGGTACGCGCCGTAACGGGGCGTTTTCAAGTTGAACGGCGTTTCGCCCCGTTCCCGTTGCGGCAGGTTGCGCCGACGTTGGAACGGAACGATGGTGTCGCCGAAGTTTTCGAGATATTCGTCGCTGCCGAGCAGTTTATCGACGAAGCCCTGAACGCCTTCGTTGACGATGACGATCGACCAGGCGATTTTCTCGCGTTCGCTGTACACGTCGCGTCCGAGAACGCGCTGCACGCACAACTCCGCGAAGCGATAGTTGCTGTTGGCGTCGAAGTTCCGACGACGGAACGGATCGGACAACAACAAGCCGCGAATAAACTGGCGCACCGTAATGCGACCGTCTTTGAGTTGAGACTCTAAAGCCGATTGACGGTTGCTTTTGAGAATTTGGTGTTCGCTATAAATTTGGCGATAAGCAGCCCAGATCACTTCTTCCATGCCACCGCCCGAAGGCAGGTTTTCGGTATCGAAGATGTAGGGCTGCTCGTCACCGGGAACTTCATATCCGGCTACACGCACGTTTTGGCTTTTCGGCGTGTAATTGAGTAAGGGAAGTGCCACGTTAATATCTCCCTACGCTTAAACGATTTGCTATTCAACCATGGACTAGCCAACTTTTAGAGTAGGGGATCGGGTTTCTCCCAGTCTCATTTTTATGAATGCCAGCAACAATTTTTAACAAAAAACGTAAACTTTGTTTACATTTTTGCGATCGCTTTCTATTTCGTGTTAAAGCTTACCATCCCAAAACCGAATAAAACGGCTGACTGGCTTCAGAACTGGCATCGGGATTCGTATCTAAATTGTCCGTGTCGTCTTCGAGGCGGCTTTCGGTGCAGAACGTCGCGGTACTAAACCCACCAAACCGTTTTACCGTACTGGTTCGCATCCGCACGCCGGGACTGGGGAACCAAAACCGCTCGATCGAACTCATGGTTTCGTATTCCGTAATCAAAATCATGCCGCCGTCGTCGTCGAGTTCGTAGCGTCCGGCGACGGGAACCACTTCAGCATAGCCCCGTTCGCGCAACATTTTCCCTTGGCGGGGATCGTTGGAGTCGGGAACGATCGCGAATACCGTCGATCCGGCGTGGTTTTCGTCGTTCTCGCGATCCCATTGCATCGAACCGTTCCAGCGCACGAACGCCCCACCGGAAGCATCGGCGGGATCGATATCGTGCATTTGGCAGATTTCTACGACGCGGGGATCGTTGGCGGCGAGGGTTTCGACGTAAATTTCCGATCCGCCTAACTCGGCGCGACGGAAGGGGAGGTGGTGGGTGGTTCGTTGAGAATGCCAAGTTCCCGCACTCTGCTCGAAGAACGCCATCGCATCGAGAGGCTTGGCTGGGGTCGCTTGATTCATTTTTAGTTCAATTCGATCGACGTTTCTAAGGTTTCGTATATTCTTGCAATTCTAGACGATCGCGGGTTCGCGGCCAGTTGCCGGTCTGCCGAACTGCTCTCTAACACCGTATCTTCGAGATATTGAGAAGAAATCAGATAAAATCGCTCTAGCGATATAAAACAATCATACGATGACAAGCCAAACCTTAAACAAACCCGCATGGGCTGGAGACGACTGGCTCTCTCGCCTGGTCAACCAACTGATTCAAACGCCGTTTCTGTATCGTGTCATGAAACAGCAGGCGCGGCGGGTTATGATTCGTACGGCCGAACGTAACGGTATCCCCTGGCGCGATCGCGTAGCCGCGTTAGAAACCTCCGACGTGAAAGCATTAGCCGATCGCCTGACGAATGCCAACGTTACCTATCCCGACTATTACAACGTTCCGTTTCACGCCTACGACGAGGGAAACCTCTGTTGGTTGGCAGCCTTTGAAGCCGAACCCGCCACTTACGCGATGGCGTTGCGCGTGACGCCAAAAGAGAACCTGTCCCCTGACGTAGCTTACGATCGCCTGCGGACGAGTTTCTACGACATTGTAGACAAACACCTCTGCTATCCCGTTCGCGACGTATTAGACGTGGGATGTTCGATTGGAATGTCCACGCGATCGCTGCATCGTTACCTGCGATCGCGTCAAAGCGAACCCGCGAACATCATCGGTTTGGACTTATCGCCGCAAATGCTAGCGGTGGCGCAACATCTCGATAGCGACAACGAGATCGATCGCTGGGTTCACGGATTAGCCGAAGCCACCGAATTTCCCGACAACAGTTTCGATCTCGTAACACTGCAATTTATTTTGCACGAACTCCCCAACGCTGCCACAGAAGCCATTTTTAAAGAAGCGCGTCGCATCCTGCGTCCCGGCGGAATCATCGCGATCGCGGACAACAACCCAAAATCAAAAGTGATTCAGAACCTACCTCCGGCGTTATTCGTCTTAATGAAGAGTACCGAACCCTGGAGCGACGAATACTACACCTTCGACGTCGAAGCCACCCTACAAAAGCTAGGCTTCGAGCATCTCGAAACCGCCCCCAGCGATCCCCGACACCGAGCGATCGTCGCCAGAGCCTGATGAGGGGATGATGTGATGAGAGGGGAAGACAATTGATGATTATTTCTTCCCTGTTCCCTATTCCCCGTTCCCTATTCCCTATTCCCTGTTCCCTGTTCCCTGTTCCCTGTTCCCTATTCCCTTACTCCAAAAATTGACTTGACGGGGAAGTCCGATCTACGATAGAAGGCTGCAACGTATCGAGGCAGCTATGAAGGGTCAAGAACTCATCCGATCGATCGAATCGGAATATATTAAGTCCGATATCCCAACCATTTACGTCGGCGATACCGTCCGGGTCGGCGTAGTCATCCAAGAAGGTGGAAAAGAGCGGGTTCAGCCTTACGAGGGAACCGTCATCGCCATGAAAAATGGCGGTATCAACCAAAGCATTACCGTCCGCCGAATTTTCCAAGGCGTGGGTGTCGAGCGGGTGTTCCTGCCGCACTCCCCGAGAATCAGCTACATCGAAGTTCTCCGTCGCGGTAAAGTCCGCCGTGCCAAACTCTACTACCTGCGCGATCGCGTCGGTAAAGCAACCCGACTCAAACAGCGTTTCGATCGCCCCATCGAAAAAGCTCTCAAAACCAAAACCAAAACCAAAAAGAAATCTAAAAAATAACTTGCTCGAGTACGGTAGCCGTGTGGTACACTCTTTAAGAAGGGGTTCGACGTCTGAACGAGACGGGATGCGCTCTTAGTTCAGTTGGTAGAACGCGGGTCTCCAAAACCCGATGTCGGGGGTTCGAGTCCTCCAGGGCGCGTTGAACCACCTAATTTCTTTGAGAGACGCTCTACCCGAAAGCTACTCAGTTGCCGATCGAACGGTCGGAAAAACAAGATAGCTTTCGGGTGAGTTTGTCTGATAGGCGGATCGAGGCCACAGACAAAACGGTCTTGCCAACCATCGGGCAACACAATCGATTCGTCGGCACTCGAATCGATCGAGACGCAATCCGTCAACAGAGGTGAATCGTCGTGGCGAAGAAAAACGGAGCCAACGCCCAAGAGACGAGCAAAGGGTTCGATCCCCTAAAGTTTCTCCAAGAAACCAAAGAAGAACTCGCTAAGGTCGTTTGGCCGTCGAGACAACAAGTCATCAGCGAGTCAGCCGCCGTGTTGCTGATGGTAACGCTGCTGGCGACGGCCATTTATTTGGTCGATAACTTGTTCGGTTGGGCTGCAAAGCAAATATTCGGATGACTTTTTCATCGAACGAACCATACGAACCCGACGAACGTTGGGACGACACCGATTCAGAGGACGTAGAAGAGGCTCCACGGAAACCGGCGCGAGCGCGTTGGTATGCCGTGCAGGTGGCATCTGGCTGCGAAAAGCGGGTCAAAGCCAACATCGAACAGCGCAAGGAAACCCTTGACGTTGCCGATCGCATTTTGCAGATCGCGATTCCCCAAACGCCGGCCGTCAAAATCCGCAAAGACGGCTCTCGTCAAAACATCGAGGAAAAAGTCTTTCCCGGCTACGTGCTGATTCAGATGATCCTCGACGACGACGTCTGGCAGGTTGTCAAAAATACCCCCAATGTGATTAACTTTGTCGGGGCAGAGCAACGGCGCCGCTACGGACGCGGCCGCGGTCACGTCAAACCGATGCCACTGAGTCCATCTGAAGTCGAACGCATCTTCAAGCAAACCGGAGAGCAAGAACCGGTCGTCAAAGTCGATATGGAGACGGGCGACAAGATTGTCGTGCTGTCGGGACCGTTCAAAGACTTTGAAGGCGAAGTCATTGAAGTGAGTCCCGAACGGAGCAAGCTTAAAGCACTGCTATCGATTTTCGGACGGGACACGCCTGTCGAACTAGAGTTCAATCAAGTCGAAAAACAGAGTTAACGAATGCCTAAAAAAGTAGTCGCGCTTATCAAACTCGCGATTCCGGCGGGTAAAGCGAACCCCGCACCGCCCATCGGTCCGGCGTTGGGTCAGCACGGCGTGAACATCATGCAGTTTTGCAAAGAGTACAACGCCAAAACTGCCGACCAAACCGGAACCATCGTCCCCGTCGAAATCTCGGTTTACGAAGATCGGAGTTTCACCTTCGTTCTCAAAACGCCCCCCGCTTCAGTTTTGATTAAGAAAGCGGCCGGTATCGAGAAAGGTTCGGGAGAACCCAACCGCACCAAAGTCGGTTCGATTTCGCGGGCGCAGTTGAAAGAAATTGCCGAGACGAAAATGCCCGACCTCAATGCCAACGACATCGAGGCGGCCATGAACATCATCGAAGGAACCGCCCGCAACATGGGCGTGAAAGTTGAAGACTAATCTCGCGTCTTCACAATTGCCTGAGAGATCTCGTACGACACTTCAATTGTTTGTCGAACTATTGAATGGGGGAGAGGTCAAATACTTCGTTAGCGACCCCACACAAGCGAATGCCAAAGAAAATTTCTCGTCGATTACAAGAACTTCAACAGAAAGTTGAAGATCGTCCCTACGAACCGACCGAAGCCCTCCAACTCCTCAAAGAGACGGCAACGGCGAAGTTTCCCGAATCTGCCGAAGCCCACATTCGGCTCGGGATCGATCCGAAATACACCGACCAACAACTGCGAACTACTGTAGCGCTACCCAAGGGAACCGGACAGGAAGTGCGAGTTGCTGTCATCGCCCGAGGCGAGAAGGTACAAGAAGCCTCCGATGCCGGTGCTGACGTCGTCGGTTCCGAAGAGTTGATTCAAGAAATCCAGCAAGGTCGCCTCGACTTCGACTTAGTTATCGCGACGCCGGACATGATGCCCCAGGTGGCGAAACTCGGTCGCTTGCTGGGTCCCAAAGGGATGATGCCCTCGCCCAAAGGGGGAACCGTCACGTTCGATCTCGAACAGGCCATTTCTGAGTTCAAAGCTGGTAAACTAGAATTCCGGGCCGATCGCACTGGAATCGTTCACGTGATGTTTGGGAAAGCCGACTTCTCCGTGGAAGATTTACTGACGAACTTGAAAGCCCTGCAAGAATGTATCGATCGCAACCGTCCTTCGGGGGCGAAAGGTCGTTACTGGCGCACGGTTTACGTTTCTTCGACCATGGGACCGTCGATCGAAGTGGACGTGACCGCTCTGCGCGACCTGAAACTGGCCGAAGCGGCTGCGTAAACAGACAGAATTCCATAGCACAAAACATTCAGTTTGTCAATGAAACAGACCTAAAACTGAATATCCCCTCACGCCAAAGACAGTAGGCTGCTGGAAAGCGTAACGTCCTGCCGAGGTGAGAAGCATTCCGATTTTGGAAGATCGAAAAAACGCGATCGCCCCCAAAATCACGCTTTCCCCCGGCAGTCCGTCGGGGGAATTTTTTGCAGGGAAGAGTGAAGAGGGCAGAGTGTTTCGGCACTCAGACCCTGTTCGCTTGAGGGGGGAGGGGGGGAGAAGACAGTGAAGAGTGAAGAGGGCAGAGTGAAGAGTGTTTCGGAACTCGTGACCTGTTCGCTCGAGGGATGGGAGAGCGGAGTTCTGGAGTATATAGAACTGGTTCGAGCGTGTCTCCCAAGGTATGGCCCAGCCGTAAAGGAGGTGAATCCGTTTGGGCAGAACATTAGAAAACAAAAAAGAAATCGTTGCCGAACTTAAGGAACAACTGAAAGACACTCAGTTAGCCGTCGTCATCGATTATCAAGGGCTGTCAGTTGCCGAAATTACTGACTTGCGGGGACGCCTGCGCGAAGCCAACGCAACCTGTAAGGTAACGAAAAACACCCTGATGCGAATTGCCATTGAGGGTGACGAAACCTGGGAACCGATGACCGCCTTTTTGAAAGGATCTTCGGCATTCCTATTCGTTCAAGACGATCTCGGTAGCGCGATTAAAGCCTACCAAGCCTTCCAAAAAGACACTAAAAAAACCGAGCTTCGCGGTGGTGTCATGGAAGGGCAAAAACTGGAAGCAGACCAGGTTAAAGCCCTGACCGAACTGCCGACGAAGGAAGAACTGATCGCCCGCATCGCCGGTGCCATCAATTCGATTCCGACGAAACTGGCAGTCGGCCTCAACGCCGTTCCGACAAAACTGGCTGTGGGTATCAAAGAAGTGCCGTCTTCTTTGGTTCGCGCCGTCAAAGCGGTATCCGAAAAAGAAGAGCAATAAGCTCGATCGTATGCCGATTTTTTCTCAACTCTGGATTTTTTGTCAACACACAAGGAGTTCTCTACAATGTCCGAAAAAACCGAACAAATCTTAGAACAGCTCAAAACTCTGTCTCTGCTGGAAGCTTCCGAATTAGTCAAACAAATCGAAGAAGCCTTCGGCGTGGACGCTTCTGCTTCCGCTGGCGGCGGCATGATGATGATGGCTCCCGGTATGATGGCGGGTGGCGCTGCTGCTGCGGCTGAAGAAGTCGAAGAAAAGACCGAATTCGACGTGGTCTTGGAAGAAGTCCCCAGCGACAAGAAAATTGCGGTTCTCAAAGTGGTTCGCAGCTTGACCGGCTTGGGTCTCAAAGAAGCCAAAGAAATGGTCGAAAGCGCTCCCAAAGCCATCAAAGAAGCTGTGGCAAAAGACGCTGCCGAAGATGCCAAGAAACAACTCGAAGACGCTGGCGCGAAAGTGTCCGTCAAGTAGGGTTGGGTCGAGGGGATTTCAGTTTACGATTGAAATCCCTCTATCTCGTCAATGCGATCGCCTTAAGTTTCGGACTCGAGGCGATCGCTTTTTTATGGATTTTTTGCGGTTTCTGGTTGTATCGCGGGTTTCTCTGCATCGCGATATTCCGACAAAAACGAAAGGGGATTGCTGGGGTTTTCGGCAAATCCCAAAATGGAGCGATCGCGATGTTCGTAGTGTAGAGTTCCGTGGCGATCGAACAGAAAAGTCGCCCCTCGCTGCGTTAAATACGCCGGATTGGGAACGTAGGCGTTCCAATGGCGCAGCACTTCCGCCATGTTTCGCAATCGCAAGGTAGCCAACTCGAACGGACGCTGAAAGCCACGGCCTCCCGCAAAGTTGAAAAACGAGCCTTTCAGCGGCGGTAGGGGAGGCGCTTTGACCACCTCGTCGTCACCGATGAGTTGGGGTGCGTTGCGGTCGCCGCGATAGCCGCGAAACACTTCTGCTAAGGTGCCGGGACTGCCAATGCCAGCACACATTAACAGTAGGTTTAACCAGGCTTTTTGACCCTCGGACAAGCCGGGAACTTTGACGGAAAGTCCGGAATAGAGGTCGAGTTGTCGGTGAAGTTCCGCCTCGGGGTCGACGAATAACTCCTCAGCGGGAAATCCCGTGTAGTCGCAGAACTTTTCCCCCGAGGCGCGATCGCCAATACCGACGGCGCGAATCGCCAATCCTTCGGCTTGCAACTGTTCCCGTTCTCGCTGCATCCACCAAGCATATTCGAGACTGTCGAAATCGCCAAGTTGCGGCCAGACGAGGACGAGAGTAAGTGGCGCAGTTTCACAGTTTTTGAGAATGGGTTGAGTGGTTCCGTCGCTGACTCGCTGGCGTTGGGTGTTTTGGAAGATGTTGTAGGGATTCATGGCTGGCGATTTGAGGCTGCTTTAACTGTTAATTTTATAAATCGACGCCGCGATAGAGGTCTGCGATCGCCATTTCGAGGTCGATACTTTTCAGGAGAACGCGATCGCCTGCGGTGTAAGTGACGCTTTCCCAAGTTGTACCGTCGGCTGTCTCGACGCGGCGGAAACATTCGACGCGCATCGTATCTTGAGACAGGAGAACGTATTCTTCGAGGCTGTCGAGTTGTTGGTAGTCCTCGAATTTCGTGGTTCGATCGAAGTCTTCCGTGGAGGGAGATAGGACTTCGGCGATGAGTTTGGGATAGCGTTTGATGTAGGGGTCGGTGCGATCGCGGCGATCGCAAGTCACGAAAGCATCGGGGTAATAGAAGAAGCGATCGGCATAGTTGAGTTTGACATCGCCAGAGAAAAACTGGCAAGTGTCGTCCGTGAAGTGCAGGTTGAACGCCGTGAGGAGGTTTATGGCGATGCGGCTATGGTTGCCGCTTCCACCTGCCATCGCGTAGACGAGTCCGTGGCGGTATTCGTGGCGAATGGGGGTTTCCCGTTCGATGGCGAGATATTCTTCAGGGGTAAATCCACCGGGAATGGCAACCATTGCAGGAAGCTGGCTGAAGTTGGTTTGCTTCTAGCCTAACGTTGTATATATAGAAGCTGAGTTGGTGAGTCTGGACGACATGACTATCTCAATTGTACCGTTGGGTTTAGAACAGCCAGCCGAGTCGAGCGTGTTGAGATCGGCACGATGGCAATCAGATTTTCTTTTGATAGACTGAGATTGGCGTTTGATGAGCTGTGATCGATAGATTAAAACAAGAATAAATTATGAAGATGTATGCCACAAAAGGTGCATTAATCCTGAATACAGCGGGTTCAGGAGTTAAGAGTAACGTACGAAATTCTAAAAGCCTTGCTACGTATCGTTCGAGATGTATCGCATAGTTGCGAAACCCGCTATATAGCTAGCCCAACTGATTCGTGAAATCCTGTAATCTGAAAGTACTGTAGCACGGCGATCCCAACTACAGAGGGCGTTCACAACTCAAATGATTCTGCTATATATGATATATAGCCAGCCCAACTGATTCGTGAACTCTTGCAATCTGAAAGTACTGTAACACGGCGATCCCAACTACAGAGAGTGTTCACAACTCAAATGATTCTGCTATAGTAATAAGGACGATCGATAATTTGAGTGAAAATATGGAATTAAATGCTGAAACCAAGTCTGTTAATGAAATTCTGTCCTTAAACAATCGTTATGTAGTTCCTCGTTTTCAAAGAGAATACTCATGGGGTCAAGAAGAAATCAAAGAGTTTTGGGAAGATATTTTTCAGCAACTCGAGATTGATGAAGAAAAAAATGAAATCAAGCACAATGAATATTTTATTGGATGTATAGTGCTTGTCGGAGATGAATCTAAGCCAGAATACTTAATAGTTGACGGACAACAAAGATTGACAACTTTAACAATATTGCTTAGAGCAATTGTAGAAAGATTTAAGGATTTGAAGGAAGAGTCTGCCGCTCAAGGTTTACATCAAAATGTTATTCAAGGTGTAAACGACGATGGAGATAAGTTTTTTAAACTAAAAAATGAGAGTCCTAAACCTTTTTTTCAAAATGAAATACAGGCTTTTTCACCTGAAAATTTAGGAAGTCCTAAAAGTGATGAAGAAAAGCTAATCAAGGAAGCTTTTGAATTTTTCAAAACAAAAGTAGACGATGTAAAAATTAATGGTTTTACAGACGTAGAGATTGTTAAGGCAATACGAACTCAGATAGAGGATATCTGTGAAGAAAAGATAAAGAGAGGGAAGGAAGAGGGAAGAGAGGAAGGATAAAAGAGAAGAAGCCAGTTAGACAGAGCCATGACTCGACAAGGATATCCCAGCGACGTGAGTGACGCCGAATGGAAAATCGTGGAACCCCTTCTGCCTCGAGCTAAGTCAGAATCAGGTCGAGGCAGAAAAAGAACCGTGGATATGAGGGCAGTCTACAACGGCATCCGATACGTGTGTCGAACGGGCTGTGCCTGGGAATACTTGCCCCATGACTTCCCCCCCGCAAAAACCGTCTATGGATATTGGCGTAAATGGGAGAAGAAAGGGGTGTGGCAGTATATCCACGACCACTTGAGAGAGGCGCTGCGAAAAAAAAACAGCGAGGGGCAAAAGCCAGCGCTGGCATCATTGACAGTCAATCGGTCAAAACGACAGACGTGGGGGGTACAGGCCGAGGGTACGACGGCGGAAAGAAAGTCAACGGCCGCAAGCGACACATCCTGGTAGATACCCTGGGATTGATAATTGTAGTCTTCGCTCATGCCGCGAATCTCGCCGATTCCACCTCGGCCCGAATGCTGCTGACGGAGAGTACCTGGTGTGAGCCAACTCTGGGGCAGGTCTGGGCTGACCAAGGCTATCGTGGTGAGAGGTTACAGCGAGTCGCTCAAGGCTGTGACTTGGAGTTGGAGGTCGTCGAACGGACTGAACCGGGTTTTGTCGTTTTGCCAAGACGCTGGGTCGTCGAACGCACCTTAGCTTGGTTAGGAAAGCACCGACGTTTGAGTAAGGATTACGAGCGTCTTCCTCAGATGAGTGAGTGCTTTGTATATCAAGCCATGACAGCTCTGATGCTCAAACGCCTCACCTCTTAATTTTTTCTTTATAGATACCTTCTATTACGCTATCTAAAATTTATTCGCGTAACAGCGAAGAATGAAGACGATGCTTATACCATTTTTGAGACATTAAATGCTAGAGGAATAAGCCTTTCATCTGTCGATCTTATAAAAAACTGGATATTCAAAAACTATAATCAAATACATCCAAATGACAACGCCAAAGATGATTGGCGTGAAATCAGGAAAACTATCAATGAATTTTCAGATATGGAAACTTTTTTTCGTCATTACTGGAATTCAAAATACTCTTTTGTGTCTGGAAGCCACTTATATAAAAGCTTCAAGAAATTTCATAAAGACGGTAAAATACCAGATGCAAAATTGTTTCTTTTAGAGGTAAAACAATCTTCTGAGATATATAGAAAAATTGGAAAACCCAGCGAAAAAGACTGGACAATTCAGAAGCAGCGTTCAATCAAAAAATCTATTGAGTTACTCAATCAGTATCAAGTTACGATAGTTCGTCCCTTCCTGCTTTCTTTGTTAGAATGTCGTAATCAAAAAAATCTCAATGAAACAAGGCTAATTAACACAATTACAAATCTAGAAAATTTCCATTTAATATTCTCGCGTCTTTGTCAGGAGCGTGCGTCAGGCTTAGCAAATAAATATTCAAGCTCTGCAAGAGCACTGCACCGGGCGGGCAATGATGCAAATAAAATTGCAAAAATTATTGATGACTTAAATGATTATCTTAGAAGCAAGCGCCCAAGCCTACAAAAAATTGAAGATTCACTAACTAAAGTTAACTATCGAGATAAGGATGACAAAAGATTATCACAAATTATATTTGAAAAAATAGAGCATTTTTTGAGATCGACAGGTGAGTTAAACGTTGCTGTTTTTTCTTTAGAACATATAAAAGATCAAAGTGCAGGTGCTAGTTGGATAAATAAGATTGGCAACCTCCTCCCACTAGATGAATCTATAAATAATAAAATTCCTTCCCAATTACTATTTTCAGATAAGAAAAGACGATATCAAGAATCTGAATTTAAGACGGTTGATAAATTTTTGAAATTATTTAATGAAGATGATGAATGGACGGAACCTACATCAGAAAAGTGGATGAATGAAGTTTCAAAGCTCTTAGAAGAGGCTACACGAATTAAGTAGTAGAAGTGAATCGCGATGTCGCATCCAGCGATGGCGAATCTTATCCAAACTCGCGCGTTCTTCTGCGGTCAGTGACGGTAAATCCTCATACCATTCTGGGAAGAAGCGATCGCTCTGCGCCGCCGCTAAATCGAATCGCGCTTCGAGTTGTGCCATGCTCGTGAGGGCTTGAGAAATCGCTCGAATTGAAGTCATGACATGGGTGCATCTCAAAAATGTAAATTCATCGAATTGGGCGCACTCAATTTCCAGATCCCCGGCATCTTGGAGATGCCGGGGATCTTATACCGGAAGTGCTAATCGCCAATCCTTCAGCTTGCAACTGTTCCCGTTCTTGCTGTCAATTTTATAGATCGACGCCGCGATCGCAGACCTCGATCGCCATTTCGAGGTCGATACTTTTCAGGAGAACGCGATCTCGGTAACTTTCCTCAAAATATCAACTCTCAACGATCGACGATCGAAAGTCCGAACAACACCAAAACCCCCAAAACCCCAGCCAAGGGATTGTTATCGATACCCGTCACCCAAGAAGGAACCGCGTCAGTGTACGTCACCAACTGTCCCACATTGACCAGATAATACCCTCCCACCAGTCCCCCATGTAAACCGATGGGAAATCCCAAACGTCCTTGATTGCGGCGTTTCGCCTTCACCAACACCAACCCCAACACCACCAATCCCACAAACTGCGGAAAGGTGCGGAAAATCTCCGAAACGGGTTTGAGAAAGTGCGACACTGCAAAAATTAAAATGTTCGCCACCGTCGCCACAACCACCCGGTAATCCCGACGCAACTCGTCCCACAACCAACCGCGAAACAGCAACTCCTCAGCCAATCCCACCGCAAACCCCACTAAAATCGCTTCTACAACCAAACGGGGAATCGCCATTTCAGTCGGTATCCAACGAACCCAGCCAAATACCGTTTCTACACCGAAGAGAACCGCCAACCCCAGCAATCCGACTATCCATCCTCGACCGAACTCGATTCCATTTTGACGAGTGAGAACGAAACCGTAGCGTTGAAAAACCCGAGGTTCGCCGTAAAACCGGCGTCCCCACCAGCGAACGAGATAGAGAAATTCGACATATAACAGCAACGTTCCCAGAATGCTGGCGGTGTTGGCGTCGGGAATTAAGCTGTAGATGGGAATCGCCAGGGGAAGCCAGCACAACAATAGCAACCCCAAAAACGCCAAAATCCGCAAGACAACCGATCGCTCTTTCATAGAAACTCGTTACCAGTCGTCGTTGTAGCGGCGTGGGGTTTCGTCCCAATCGGGGATATTGTCGTCGAGGGGAAACGGTTCTCGAGACCGAGGAGATGGGGGAGGCGTGCGCGATATCCCGATCTTCTCCCGTTCTTCGTATTCGTCGTAATAGTCGAGAGAAACGTCGTCTTCAGCATCGGGTTGGTTCAACTTTAACGGTTCGACGACGCGGGCGATCGCATCTTTAACAAAAGCTTTCACGAACTCGTCTTTCCGCGTCAACTGAAACTGACGTTGAACCACTTCCGACATTCCCCCATCTCCCCAATCGAGATCCTGGCGGAAATATTCAATAAAGCTTTTTCCGGCGATGCGCGTCAGATACGCCGCACTAATTCCCTGAATCGCTTTCCCCACGACGAGGGTTCCCACGTGGAACTGTAACGCCGTCGCCACTAACTGCACCACCCCTTTGACAATTCCCAAACTGGCCAGGGTTTTTCCGAGAGATACCGCCAGTTCTCGCCCGCGATCGAGGTTTAACTCGCACCCGTAAATTTTACCGATTTCGACGACCATTTGAGCGTTGACGGCGGCGGTCGCCAGTAAATCCACCCCAGGAAGCGGCGTCACGGCGATCGCACCGGCCCCTATCCACTGATAGCGATCGACCACTTTCACCGCTTGTCGGCGTCGCTGTGCGTCCACCAGGCGTCTGGCTTCGTCTCCCAACCGCTGGGATTTCAATAAAATATTATCGGCGACTAAATCTTCCCCTTCCGCCCGCAACACCGCCACGATACGACGAATTAACGGCATAATATCCGGGTCGGGTTTGAAGGCTTCCCCGGTTTGGAGACGCACGACGGGGGGATTGGCCGCCACGGGAACGATATCGCTGGGGGGAACGAAATCTCGCAGGCGCGATCGCAACCGGGCTAAAATGGTTTCGCGATCGCCTTCGGAATAGAGATCGATCTTATTAAAGACCACGATCGACCGTTTGCCGATTTCTGCCAACACCCCCAACGGTTCGAACTCCGACCGACGCAGATCGTTATCGACGACGAACAGCAACAAATCCGCCTCCGTCGCCCACTGTCGCGCAATTTGTCCCCGCTGGCTTCCGTCGGTTCCCGCTTCCAAAATTCCCGGCGTGTCGGTGATTAAAATATCGCGATCGAGACCTTGTAAATGCAGCGTATAGGTTTCCCCCTCCTCCGTGGTTCCCATCGGTGCGCTGACGCGTCCCACCACGCGCCCCAGAAGTGCGTTAATCACCGAAGTTTTCCCTGAAGAACCAGTTCCGAAAATGACGATTTGCAAGTTCCCGCGAGACATCGTCGCCTCGATTTCCCGAGAGCGACTCAGCAGGGCTTTTTTGGCGACCTCGTCTTGAATCTGCTGAACTTGCTGGCGTACCGAACTGAGATATTCCGAGGCGGCTTCGCTTTTGGTTTCCGGGGGTTTGACCGTCGGACGTCGGCGTTGTCGGCGTTGTTTTGCAGGGGTCCACAACAGCCGCAGGTAGTAGAAAAACGTTCCCAGGAGTAACGCCACCAAGCCAATCAACAGCAACAGCAGCAGATTGGCGAGAAAGGGATTCGCCGACCAGGTAATCTGACTGTAGAGCCAACCTAACGACGTCACCAACCAAATCGCCATCGCGAGGATGATGACGATTCCGATGACGAGGGTGAGTAGGCGAGAAAGGGGCATCTTTTACAGTCAACAGCGAGCAGCGAGCAGCGAACAGTGGGAGTAGTGTTCGGTGGACAGTTGGCGATCGCTCTACTCGGTCAGCGCATCGTCTCTTCATCAGGGTATCTCATCCGCTGGTGTTGCGGGGTTGTGGGTGGAGGAAGAGTTTGCGGCGAAGTTGTCATTTTGGGTGAGAACCGCGTTAAAACCAAAGTATGACTCGATAGACTGTATTGGAGACTGTTCTATGGGACTTTTCGACAAAATTACCAACGCCATCAACGATCCGAACCTGCAAGCCAGCGTCGGACAACTCGGAAGTATCGTCAACACGGTTCGACAAAGCAGCGACAGCCAGGGTCTCGATCCTGCAACTACTCAAGCGGTGATGTCGGTGGTGGGAACGCAGGTACGGAAGGCGTTGCAGGAAAAACGCCAAGATGAGGGGGAAGGAACGGTGAAAGCGATCGTCGATCGGTTTGGTGGAACGGACGCCAGTTTACAAGCGGTGCAAGCTTTGTTTTCGCCGCAGCGTCAAGAAACTGTCGCCGAAGAAGCTTCGCGTCAAACGGGGGCGAACGCGAGTACGGTACAGGCGTTGTTACCGATTTTGGTTCCGTTGGTGTTGAACTTCCTGAAAACGGGAAGCAACGCTCAAAACCCAGCTTCTGAGACGAATCCAGTGTTGTCGGGATTTCTCGACGCCGACGGCGACGGCGATGTGGATATGGGGGATGCGTTGCGCTTGGCGAGTCAGTTCGTCGATCGCTAGTTTACGAGAGGTCGGGCGATCGCGGTGTCAGAAACTCCTGTTAGCGGTTTGCGTTCGTCTCGGCGAACCCAATGCGAAACACCTGTCGTCCCGACCAAAACAGCAATATCCAAAGGGGAATTGTAGCTGCGATCGCCACGTACCACGGAATACCGACTGCGATAAAGGCGTTCGGCCAGATATTTAGGGTACTGCTAACGTACTCGTTGGCGGCGGAGTAATCCGTGGCGAGGGTAATGACGGGACTTCCGGTCGCCATTCGCCAGAGATTACCGACGGCGGCTTTGACCATATCGATCGCTTGACTGTTCCAGAAGCCCCAGACAAAAATTTCGTCGTCGAGACGGTTTTGTTCTCTGGCGTAGGCCATCCGAAAATGCCAGTTAGAAATTATTGAGGATAGTGAAAGTAAGACGCCCCAAGCGGCTAAACCTAGGGTTAAACGTTTGAGATAGGTTTTGCGAGCGATCGCCTTTATGTTGACGGCGTAGGGTAACAACAAAATCGGCGCGATCGAAATAAAGTGTCGCGGTCCCCAGCCCCAAGCTCCGTACCAACTTTGTAATTTACTGTGAAGTAACAACCAAGTGCTAACTAAAACTAAAACGTACAGCGCTTCGTTGCGATAGTGTCGGTAAAATCGACGAAAGAGTAAAACTGATAAAACGGCTAAGGGAACGTAAATAAATATACTTTTTCCAGGGCTGAGCAGTAGCCCACTCAAGCCCACCCAGATGTTGCCGTCCAAGCTGTTGTTATGAGCGTAAACCTCCGTTTGGACGGGAGATTTATAAAATAACCCCGTTCTCAGGTGATTGTACCAAGATTGCCAAAGAACGAACGGTAAAATAGTCGCGCTAGAGATTCCAGCAACTCGTAAAATTCTAGGAATCGAAAATCGATGATGTAAAATGAGATAAAATGCTGTGGCAAATATGGGTAAGATCGCTGAAAGTCTTGTGATAAAACTCAATCCCAGAAAAATGAATACTAAAATCAACCATCGTGTCTGTTCTTGTTTTTTATATAACATCAAATATAAGAGCGATAAGGTGAGTAGCATTCCACATAGAACGCCGTCGTATAAATTTCGGGAATACGTCCAAAAAAAGCTGGTAAAAACCAGAGAAAACATCCCAATAAGAGCGCACTTTTTCGATCGATCGAACCCAATTTGTAAGATGGCAAAAAATGCTGTTGCGGTAACAGCCGAATAAATTCCCGGCTGAAACGAAATGACAAACTGATGGAGGCGATCGATCGTCTCTGACGACACGAACGGACTTAAAACTGCACCGATCGCTAAATTCAGGGTTGCAGTCGGTAATAAAAACAAGACATTTCCGAACTCGTGAGATCCGTAACTGTTTCCGTTCGGTGCTGTGTAAGACAAACGAATTGGAATTTCGTCGGGTGTGTAGCCCAAACGCCCCGTTCGTACGATATGTTCGGCTAAAAAATAATGTTCTGTTCCTTCTGACGTATCGAATCCACTATTTGTTAGGGCGAATAAAGACACCCAAAATAAAAATATTATAAAATAGTATCGGATCGTTTTGAGCTTATTTATTGCTGTCGCGATTGAATGTTTTTTTGTTTTTAGATCGTTTGAATTGCGATTCATGATGATTTGCCAAACATGAAATTTAACTGCAAAAAACCGGATTGATTTTTACTGATTTTTACTCATTGCAATAGCAAAAATACCGCTGAGTAACAATCCTACTCCAATCCAACTTGTTGTCGTAACCTTTTCTTGAAGTGCGATCGCACCGACGATCGTAGTTGCGGCAACGGTTAAACCAATAACCATCGGATAGGCGATCGAAAGATTGAGCTTGCTCAAGACGGTGATATAAATTATCGTACTCAGTCCGTAGAGTGCGACTCCGCCTATTAGGAATAAGTTTAAAATCGCCTCTTTTCCCGATCCGAGTTTCAGAAAAAGCTGGGCAGTGGTATTTAAGGCAACTGTTAAAAGAATCAACAACAAATTCGACACGATCTTTTAGGTCAGATGACTTGTAAAACGACAAGAAAATCTATGGCAATTCCAAATCGGTTGTGTAACAAAATCGGAAACAAAAAGTAAAGAACAACAGGAAATCGATTTTTTGGGTGTTTTATTGAAGAATTACTTGCAATTGCTATATTTGGCGAACAAAAAACTGAGAGTTTATTGTTAGTTTTATAAAATTTGAAGTCGAGTGCGATCGCATCCAGTTGCCGCTCGAAGCACCTTGGAGTTTCATAAAATCCCGCGCCTGGAAAATTTCTAAATTTTAGAATACTTTAACTCAAACTTTTGAGAGCGATCGCAATTCTTAAATATCTTGAAATATTTTCGATCGTGTACGAGCCGATCGGTTAGTTTTAGGTAGGTAAAAGCTTAAAAACTTAGACTGTCGAGAACAGGAGGACGATCGCTCGTGTTAATGCCCGGAACCAGCCATAGCGGGCCGCTCCCGCCCTTAACTCCCGAGGAAATCGCCCTGCGCGATCGCCTCAAAGCCGATATCGAGCGCATCAGTGCCAACGGCGAACACAATTACATCGCTTACGATAACCTGCTCGCGGTGGCCGACTTCATCGAAGACGAATTTGCCAAAGCTGAATACGAAGTGCGATCGCAAGCCTACGACATCGAAGGCCAAACCTTCCGCAACCTAGAAGTCGAACGTCTCGGGACCGAAACCCCCGAATCGATCGTCATCGTCGGCGCTCACTACGACTCCGTCGTCGTCTCTCCCGGTGCGAACGATAATGGCAGTGGCGTCGCTGCCATCTTAGCCTTAGCCCGTGCGTTCGCCCACGTCAGCCCCAAACGCACCCTTCGGTTTGTCGCATTTGCCAACGAAGAACCGCCCTTTTTCCAAACCGAAGAAATGGGAAGCGTCGTCTATGCCAAACGATGTCGCCAAAGCAACGAAAACATCGTCGCCATGCTCTGCTTAGAAACCATCGGCTACTACGACGACGCACCGGGAAGCCAAAACTATCCTATGGGATTGCTCGAAAACATCTATCCCATCACCGGAAATTTTCTTAGCGTCGTGGGCAATTTAGACTCGGCCTTTTTAGTGCGTCAGGTGGTGGGAGAATTTCGCGATCGCACCCAATTTCCCTGCGAAGGTGCGATTCTTCCCGGTAGCGTTGCGGGAGCGGGATGGTCCGATCACTGGGCGTTTTGGCAATACAACTATCCGGCGGTCATGGTGACCGATACTGCCCCGTTTCGCTATCCCTACTACCACACCGCTGAAGACACCCCCGATAAAGTCGATTTCGATCGCCTGGCTCGAGTCGTCATGGGTTTGCAACGCACCCTCGACGCCCTCGTAAATGCCTAAGACTGCACGTCATCACGCAAAGCATCGATCTTCACGGGGGATCGATCGCCGTCGAAAGTACCGAAGGGATGGGAACGACGCTTATCGTGACGCTTCCCAACTGCGATCGTCAGACGGTTTCGGTAGAATAAAAGACTTCACGATACGAAAATTGCACGAGATTATGGCTGAATCGGAGTGGTTGGAAATCGGTCGCATCGTCGCCCCCCAGGGGTTACGGGGCGAACTGCGGGTGTATCCCAACACCGACTTTCCCGAACGCTTTTTAGAACCTGGAACGCGATGGTTGCGGCGGAAAGGGGAACGCGATCCCCACCCCGTCGAACTCCTGGGAGGGCGAGACATTCCCGGTAAAGGGTTGTACGTGGTGGAACTCGAGGGCGTCGAGACGCGGGAAGCGGCGGAAGATTTGCGCGATGCGGTGTTGCTGGTGTCCGCCGACGATCGCCCTGAATTGGAAGAGGGGGAATATCACGTTTTAGATTTGGTGGGATTGGCAGTGTTCGATCGAACGACAGGCGATCGCTTGGGTGTCGTCACAGACGTTCTTTCAGCGGGAAACGACCTCTTGGAAGTGCAACTCGATCGCCCGTTTCTGGTTCCCGACACGCCACCCAAACGCAGCCGACGCAAGAAACCCAAACGCCCCAAACCCCCAAAACCGCCCACGGTGTTAGTTCCCTTCGTCACGGAAATCGTTCCCGTAGTGGATTTGGACGCCGGACGTATTGAAATCGTCCCACCACCGGGGTTGTTGGAAGTTCAGGCTTAGGGAGCAAGGGAGAGAGGGAGAGGGGGAGAAGGGGAGAAGGGGAGAAACAGTTATCTGTTTGCTGTCTTCACTGGTGACTGGTGACTGGTGACTGGTGACTGGTGACTGTTCCCCGTTCCCTATTCCCTGTTCCCTATCAACTGTCGAATAAATTGGCTGTATTCGTCTTTCATGGGTAAGTCTAAATCGACCTTGAGCCGTCTTCGTGTCGATTTCGCGGTTTCTCTCGTTTTGGGATTCGTTCCCTCGATTTCGTAAGTTTCCCAATACAACCCAACTCCTCGTTTTTGCCAGTTGGGTAAGTCGTTAAAATTGATGTTGTGTTGAAATAACAACTCGTTTTTCTGGGCGACGGAGAGGCGATCGAGCTGTTTGACCACCTGTTGGGCTGATACGCCGTCTTTTCGTAACGCCCAATAGCAATGAGAATTGAGAGAGTTTCGATGAGCGTCTTCGTTGCGCCAGCGAAAGTAATCCACGACGAGTTCGGGGGTTGGAAGCTGACAAATTCGACAGTCAAAGCTGGCGACTCGTCCGATAAGCAAACTAAACTTCGCCCCGGCTTCGCTGGCTAAAATGGAATTGAGTTTGCGTTCTTTGCGTTGAAAAGATGCTTCGTTGAGGGCGAACAACAACGAAATTTCATCGCTTTGGGTGTAGCCGTAAGTAATTTTAATGCCACAGGTCATTAAATGTTTGACCGTTTCTAGCATTAAGTCGCGAAATTTGGCATCGTAGGGGGCTTCAAACTGACAGATTTCTTTAGTGAGTTTGGTAAAACAACGACCGTCGAGTCGTGCGACTATGTAAATTCCGGGTAGGACGTAGCGATCGTTGATACTTTCAAATTGTCTTAATTTTTTGTCGAGTTCGTCAAATTTCATGTCGAACGATTTTCTATACTTAAGTTAGCGATCGCTTGTTTGATGAATCTATCTTAACACGAAATACCATCGCCCCTGTTTTGACGCCCAAGGTTCGAGCAATGGGAGAACATTTCGCTTTGAGAAGAAAGGCGATCGCTCGTTTTTCGTCAGATAATCCCTCGAAATTTCCTTGGGGTCTTCGGAGTTTGAGGTGATAATAGTATAATAGAAAACAAATGCAGGCGGATCTAAAGATGAACTTTTTTGTAGAAGACTTAATCAACTTACCCAAAGTAAGAGTGAGAAGCGTGGTCAGGGAACGCGAAGCAATATTTTTGCAGCTAGGCTTTAGAGAAGAGGAAGTTGCCTGTCCTCATTGTGGCAAAAAGACGGGCGAACTTAACCAAACACGAACCGTTA
>NZ_KB235958.1:2682408-2701149 GCF_000332355.1 Baaleninema simplex PCC 7105 | reverse complement strand
TGGAGGCGTTCTGAGTATGACAGTTCTAACGAACGAACCCGAAGTTTTTGATATTGTCGAATTACTGGTTAACGTTCCTGACCGCCATTGCGCGATCGGCAGTCAAGGAACCATTGTTGAATGTTTAGACGACAACCACTTTGAAGTTGAGTTTGTCAACGAAAACGGTGAAACTACTGGGTCTTCGGAGTTTGAGGTGATAATAGTATAATAGAAAACAAATGCAGGCGGATCTAAAGATGAACTTTTTTGTAGAAGACTTAATCAACTTACCCAAAGTAAGAGTGAGAAGCGTGGTCAGGGAACGCGAAGCAATATTTTTGCAGCTAGGCTTTAGAGAAGAGGAAGTTGCCTGTCCTCATTGTGGCAAAAAGACGGGCGAACTTAACCAAACACGAACCGTTAGAGTTCGAGACTTGCCCATTTCGGGTCAACTCGTATATTTGCAAATACCACGGCGTCAGTTTTACTGTAAAAAATGCCAACAATACTTTACAGAAGAACTAGACTTTATTGAAACTGGTCGAAGGTTTACTAGGCGGTACGAAGAATATATTTACGAGCGAGTAATCGCTAGTAGCGTCGAGCAAGTTAAAAGAGAAGAAGACTTGTCTTGGCATCAGGTAAATGGAATTCATCAACAGGTATACGAACGCAAAAAAAAAGTAAATTGGGGACAAGTAAAAAGGTTGGGTTTGGACGAGATAGCAAAACATAAAGGTCACAAAAAATTTGTGACGGTAGTGAGCGATTTAGAGAAAGGAGAATTGATAGAAGTCATCGACTCTCACCAACAAGAAGAAATCGCTGAAGTTCTTCTACAGCAACCGTTAGAGGTCAGAGAGGCAGTCGAAGAAGTCAGTGTAGATATGTGGGGAGGATTTCCAAAGCTTATCGAAAAAGTGTTTCCCAATGCCCAAATTGTCGTCGATAGATTTCACGTTATGAAAGCGGTGAATGACAATCTAAATAAAATCCGAAAGCAGGTGAAGTTTAAAATCAAAATCAAAGGAGCAAAATGGTTATTGCTGAAAAACCAAAAAGACTTAAAAGAAGAGGGATTGGAAAAATTAGAGGCCGTTTTAAAACAGTCAAAACGTTTACGAAAAGCTTATCAGCTTAAAGAGGATTTTAGAGAAATTTATGAAACAACTCAAGACCCAGAGAGCGGAAAAAATAAATTTAAAGAATGGTTGTGTAAAGCACAGAGTATTTATGGTGATGCTGTCAAGACAATTCGCAATCATCTTAACACAATATGTAATTATTTCTTGAGCCGAACAACCAATGGTGTTATGGAGGGTATTAATAATCGTCTTAAACTGATAAAGCGTCAAGCTTATGGCTTTATAAATTTTGAAAATATGCGAATGCGCTTTCTGTCTTGCTTTACTTAATAAATTTTTCTTATCACCTTGTTTTGCGAAGACCCTTTCCTTGACCTTTAGAGATCGCTAAATCGGCAGTTTTAAAGAAATTTTGAAACTCCTCACTGGCTTTTTTTACCACGGTTCCCGGTAACGCGGTTCCTGTGGTGATAACGGGAACTAAATCGGTCAATCCCACGTAAGCCGCATCTTCTAGAGTTGCGTCGTTGATAGCAGGTGCGCCGCGAACCGCTAGAGTGACTTGTTTTTGCTGTTGTAAAAGCTGTTCGATGAGGAGGCGATCGAACGCGATTTCTCCAGTATTGTCGCTGATGTAAAGAATAGTTTTTGCATTTTTCAACTGCTGTTTGAATTCTTCGTAATCAAAGATTTCAAAGTCTTGAGTCAAGCTCTCAAACACGGTTTTTTCTAAGTCGAACGTATCGGAAATGCCGAAATCGACAATATTTCCGGCGATCGCGATGCGAATGGCGGTGAGTAGGGAATCCTCAGCAGTTGCGATCGCCTCTCGCAGATGGGGCGTGAGTTTGAGGGCGATGTCGTTGTAATGTTGTTTGAGATGTCGGTAAGGATCGCGATCGCCGGTGGTTTGGGTGAGGAGTTGTTGGATTTCTCCGGCGACTTCGACTTGAATGGTGTTTTCGGGGAGTTCGGTAAAAACTTGCACTAAACCGTTTAAAATTTGCCAGTGTTGCGTTTCGTCATCGGTGGCGAGTTTCGCGGTTCTCAGGGCTTGTTGGAACAGACAGGGAACGCATTCGGGATGGAGTTTCATGGTTGGCGGTTTAGTGTGACGAGCTGTCGTTGAACTTGGGGTTTTTGGGGATTTCGCTAATTTTAAAGATACCATCTTGTATCGTAACGGAGAAGAGGCGATCGAATCCTTCGGAATAGTCGGGAATTTCGAGTTTTTTGTGGGTCGATCGCACGCCGATTTCAGGGATTTTGGCTTTTCCACTGCGTTGGTTGTTGCGATGTAAGCAATCGGGTAAGGAAGACTCGAAGAAATAGCCGATAACGCTGAATTTGTAGGCTTTCAGGCGGGGGATATATCGAGCGCGATCGGCTTTTGTGGGGTTGGTGTTGTCGATAACGAGGGGTTGTTTTGCTTCCAAACAGGCTTCAAATATCAGCTTTTCTCGATGGCGAGTTTTCAGCATATCGAGGTTGATGCGGATGTGAGTGTTGGCGAAGTTTTGGAAGTAAAAGGTCGATTTTCCTGAACCTTGGATTCCTGTAAATATAATTCCTTGCATATAGCAGTCCTAAATCACTTGTGGAGTCTCGATCTAGCTATAGCAAGGGTTTAGGGAGCCGATCTTTCCACGATTCATCTAGGATTGCTATAGATATATTTTATATCTATAGCAATCCCATTTGATTTGCGAAAAAAACACCGGCTGAAAGACTGGGATCCTGTCCCAAGCGGGGTTTGCCATGTCTGGGATTTTGCAACTGATTTAGGATTGCTATATTATCTTGAACTCCGAATAACCAATATTTTTTGGTTATGAGTTATATACTCAACAATCTAAAACCAATGAAGTTTTTTCTTTGCCTATCATCTCCATATCCACAATCTGCCGATCGACACTGTTCTCGTGCCGCACTCCAAGACCCTCCTCGTAGTATCCAATAATTTTCATTAGCATATATGTATTTGTCTTGACACCATTCTCGAACATTGCCATGCATATCATATAAACCAAATTTATTGGGACAAAAAATACCAACATGAGTAGTTTTCCTTCTACCCCCTTCTTTAGGATTGTTTGGGCTAGGGGCATTTGCATAGCTTGACTCTCCATTATAATTAACATAATCTAGTGTTATAGTTTCTCCGAAGTAAAATGGAGTAGTTGTTCCAGCTCTACAAGCATATTCCCACTCCCTTTCACTAGGCAGCCTATACTCTCTACCTGTTGCTCTAGAAATTCGTTTGCAAAACTCTTGTGTTTCACTCCATAAAACTTGTTCTATTGGTAAATTTTCACCTTTAAAATACGAAATTTCAATATCGAGATCCATGTCAATTTTAGGCATTAATGCTACAGCCTTCCACTGTGCTTGTGTCACGGGATATTTACTCATAAAAAATGGAGGTAAAGTGATATATTCTTGACGCTTGTCACAATTTGAATGCGGAGATATGATATAATCTTCTGGGTTTCCTATTATGATAGAGCCACCGGGAATTTCAACCATTTCCAGTGTGACACCATTCCCCAAATCTTCTATAAAATATCGAGCTGAGTGTTGCTCTCGCTTCACTTCCTCACCCCGTCGGTTCAGTGTAACCGTTTCAAAGGACCATGACTCTAAACCGCCATCAGGAGAGGGGGTTGGCGTGGGTTCAGTTTCCTCTGGAGAGGGTGTTGGTGTCGGTTCTTCCTCTGGCGGAGGAGATTCAGACACGACAGGAACAGGTGTTTCCGTGGGTTTTGGAATAGGTTTTCGAGGAGTTTCTACATCGGGTTCCGACGGCCCAAACATCCCACGACTGGCGAACGCAACTCCCAATCCTACCCCTCCTAAGCTAAGCCACCGTAACGCCTGTCTTCTAGGCACGGGTATCCAATCGCTCAAGCTTACCGAGGCGCGAGAACTATAACCCGTTTTCTGAGATCCAGATGTTGACCCTTGAGATGCAGCTTGTCTGCTGTATCCTGTCGCCAAACGTTCGAGGGCTTCGATCGCTTCGATATCGCTTCCCATCGCCGCCGCATTCACCCGAATCCACAACTGCCGTGCCAGCAACCGATCTCGCTTCACTTCAGCTCGAAGTGCTTCCTGTTTCAAGCGATCGATATCTTCCGGTCTAGCGTACCTCGGCAGCAAAATCAAATGAGATTTCAAGAGCGGTTCTGCAATAACATAGGGTCTTTGAGAATACCCCTCGCCTCGATACTCCCTCAACAACTCTGGAACGCGATGCCGGAGATACTCGTTCAAACGCGCCACTGTCGCACATTGTCCCTGAATTCCCAACCCGTCCAACACCGCACGGGTAAACGCCCCTTGTTGCAAGGATTCCAGTTCGTAAGAATACTCGTTCGGATTACAGGAAAAGAGCGTGACAACTCCTGTTTCTCGGGCTTTCTCCTCCGTCTCTTTACCAATTCCCTCTCCGCTTTTATCCGCTTGGCTGCGACAGGCATCGAGGAACAAAATGACGTTATCTGCGCCGCACTCCCGCAGCGAATCGGCAACGTAACTCGTCAAGAGTGCCGTCGATTCCACATCTTCGCGATCGCCCTCCAACGGCATCAAATAATCCCGTCCCCTGTGGCGCATTCCATGACCGCTGAAGCAAAACCACAGATTATCGCCCGCTCCCATCTTCCGTTGTCGCAGTTCTCGCAACACCCGCCGAATATTGGCGCGATCGGGTTTGGTGCGATCGTTTTTAGCATCGTCGCACAACAGCCAAATCTGCTCGAAATCCGCCTCTTCGCGAAAAAACGTCGCCATTGCCCTGGCGTCCCGTCGCGCACATCTCAACGGTTGTAAAAAGCGATAGCGATCGATCCCGATACAGATTGCAAAATTTCTCGCCTTCGCCATCTCGCTACAGTTCTCGCGTTACTGGGATTTGGGCTTGAATTTCAACTTAAAACTCGTCGTTCCGGCAATGCCAGCGCCCCACCCCACGATATCCACTTTACCGTTAGCAGACATGGCCAGGGACACTTCCACTTCCGACAGTTCCACCGATTGCAACTCCGCTTGTTTTACGGCGCGATTCAACGATCGATCCATCTGTCGCACCAACTTCGTCAATTCCTGTTCGAGAACCGCCACGGGGACTTCATGAGATTTCACGGTTCCAGCTTTCGGGGATGCTTCGTCGGTGTCGCCCTCAAAGCGAGAACTCTCCAGAATACTCGACGCCAAAGCGATCGGATCTTTCGCTCCCGTATAGTTTTCCGCTGTCTCAGCTTCTGGTTCCTGTGCGATCGAATACGCCAACACGCGAATCGTTTCCTCAGACATGGTTTTTTGAGCTAATGTTCGGGCAATTTCCCCCATCATGGCAGATTCGAGAAGACAGATCGTAGGGTGCGTGACTTGAAAAATCGGGTGTAAATCCTGAGACCGAGAAATCGTCACGCACCGCCAACGTACGCCGCCCACATACCCGGACAAATCAGGTGTCGAACACCAAACCGAGAAATCGTCACGCACCGCCAACGTACGCCGCCCACATACCCGGACAAATCAGGTGTCGAACACCAAACCGAGAAATCGTCACGCACCGCCAACGTACACCGTTCCCTATTCCCTGACTCCCCAAAAACGGTTTTCCCCAATTGCAAAGGTCTCCACCCCTTCCTAAAATCAAAGCGATATCGAGTACTTCTCGACCCATGACCGACCCCCAAACCCCCGAACCCGAAACACCGCAATCCACAGAGGACAAAGATACCTCATCCAATCCCGTGGCCAAACTGTGGAACGCCACCACCTCGCGGGTGCAACACCTCAACCCCGTCGAAACCGTTCGTAAAACCGTCCTCGAGTGGTTCAGCGTCAGCGACGATCGCCTCACGGAAATCCTCGCCAGAGTCCGCGAAGAACTCCCCACCACAGAAGCTTTACTGGTGGGAAAACCGCAATCGGGGAAAAGTTCCATCGTTCGCGGCTTAACTGGCGTTTCCGCTGAAATTGTCGGCCAGGGATTTCGTCCCCACACCCAAAACACCGAACGCTACGCCTACCCCTCGGAAGATTTACCCCTCCTCATCTTCACCGACACTGTGGGATTGGGAGACACCCACCGCGACACGGACGAACTCATTGCAGAACTCATCGGTGACTTGGAACGGGAAACCCATCGCGCCAGGGTGCTGATTCTCACGGTTAAAATCAACGATTTCGCCACCGACACCCTGCGCCAAATCGCCCAAGAGTTGCGCCGCAAATATCCCAACATCCCCTGTTTGCTTGCGGTGACTTGTCTGCACGAACTCTATCCCCCCGCGATGGAGGATCACCCTAAATATCCCCCAGAAGTTGAAGCGATCGCCCGTGCGTTTGCTGCGATTCGAGAGGACTTTTCGGGACTGTTCGATCGCGCGGTTCTCATCGACTTCACCTTAGAAGAAGACGGCTACACCCCAGTTTTCTACGGCTTAGACGCCTTCAGTAACAACCTGGCCGAACTCCTCCCGGAAGCGGAATCTCGCGCCATTTACGACCTTCTCGACAAGGGCGCCAGCGAACAAATTGGCAATCTCTATCGAGACGTAGGACGCCGTTACATCCTCGCTTTTTCTCTCATCGCCGCCACCCTCGCCGCCGTTCCCCTCCCCTTCGCCACGATGCCCGTTTTGACGACGCTGCAAGTGTCGATGGTGGGGGTTCTCGGACAGCTTTACGGACAAACCCTGTCGCCGTCGCAAGCCGGAGGCGTCGCCAGTGCGATCGCGGGAGGGTTTCTCGCGCAAATGGTGGGACGAGAGTTAATTAAGTTTATCCCCGGTTTGGGGAGCGCGATCGCGGCATCTTGGGCGGCGGCGTATACTTGGGCCTTAGGTGAGGGGGCTTGTGTGTATTTCGGCGATTTGATGGGGGGTAAAAAACCCGATCCGAAGAAGATTCAAGCGGCGATGAAAGAGGCGTTCGAGTCGGCCAAGCAACGGTTTAAAAAGGTCGATCGTTAGAACTTTCGAGGCAGTCTACAATCGACTTGTGGGGTCGTGGCTGAGAAATAATGACAGAACTGAATTTACTGGCATCTCAACCTTCGCCGCCGAATTACCCCTCGCTGTATCGCTTTGATGTGAGGGCATATCGCCAACTGGCTGAAACTGGGGTGGTGGCGGCGGACGATCGCCTCGAACTGATTCAAGGGACGATTTTAAGAATGTCGCCGATCGGAACGAAGCATCAAGCTTGTGTGGCATTGTTGAATCGGCTGTTTGTGCGTCAACTCGGCGATCGCGCGGTAGTTTGGCCGCAAAATGCGATCGAACTCAGCGATCGCTCTCAACCGCAACCAGATTTGGCATTGTTGAAACCCCGAGAGGATTTCTATAGCGATCGCTATCCCACCCCCGACGATACGGTATTGGTTGTGGAGATCGCAGATAGTACGGTATCGTTCGACCGAGATGTCAAAATGCCGCTGTATGCCTCGGCGGGAATTCGAGAAATGTGGTTGGTGGATTTGATGCGCGGTTGTGTGGAAGTCTATCGAGAACCCAGCGACGTGGGGTATCAGATGAAGCGAACCGCTAGTTTAGACGCGGAAATTGCCCCCGCGACGTTCCCCGATTGTCGGTTAGCTGTGGCTGAGTTTGTCCGCGTGTCGGGGCGATCTTCGAGTTAGGTGAGAGGGCTTGCGTATATTTTGGTAATTTGATGGGGGGGCAAGAAACCCGATCCCCAGAAGATTCGAGCGGCGATGAAAGAGGCGTTTGAGTCGGACAAGCAACGGTTTAAAGACTGTCAGGGATCGGAGCGATCGCTTCTGGTTTTTCTGAGAACCTCGTGTTTGAGAACGTTCGTTGTCTGTATAAATATCGTTGAAAACTCGAGCTTCGCTTCTCTATGCGCCTTCAAACGGCTCGATATGCATTTTTTCGATATTTAACAATAAATTTTAATGTTTCGTTCGATCGTGAAATATACAGCCCATTTTAAGTTGTCGATCGTTGACGTTTGAGCGAGAAGCATTTAAAATGAGAAAAACTCACGTTTTAACATTCGTTTGATTTTTCATATTTTTTGAATTTCCTGTAAACTGGTTTGGCGTAGGGCGATCGCGATCGCAAAAAATGTCAGAAACCTAACGAAAAATACTTTTCTAAACGATAAAAAACATAAGTTAGTTTCTTAGCGATTTCGATCGCCCGCTCGACAGATCGAATTCAAGTATGGTTCCATAGAACCTCCGACCGATCGGTTGTCCCGAACCAGACCGGCCGACAGACAAGAATCCGCAAAACTGAGCGACGGTCAGCTCGATGGCGAGGCGGTTTCGTTTTGCCATCGGAGACAGCACGATCGCGATTGTCGGTTAGATTAGAGATAAAATCGGGGTCTGAGGGCAGCTAGGGGCGATCGGATCGGCTCGAACGATTTCCCCAGCAGAGATCTTCTCCCCGATCGTGCAGGTTTTGGCAAGGTTGGTGTAGACCTTATGTCCCTACAACGCGAAAACGACGAACTGCGTCGAAAAGTTGCAGATCTCGAACGACAACTTCAACGGTTAACCCATCCGTCTGTCGCTCGACGTTCGCACCAACCCCGAGATTCGAGCGTACCGCCCGAACCTTCCGAGACCCTCTGTCACGAACCGTGCGATCGATGGGATCTCAACGGCGCTAACGAAATGGCGTTCGCGACCGATCTCGAGTTTCGCCTCACCTTCCTCAACCCGTTCGGACAAACCCTGCTGCGATGTACGGCCATCTCTTGGCAAGGGCGATCGGTCTTCGACTTCGTTGCCGCAGGCGATCGCGACATAGCCCGCCGCGCCTTCGAGACGATCGCCCCCCACAGCCGACTCAACAGCTTAGAAGTACGCCTGCAACCCCTCGTCGGCGATCCGATCGAAGTCGAAATCAACGCCAGCCTGCAATACCGCAACGGCCGACCCATCGGCATTCTAGTATTCGTGCGCGACGCGAGCGAACGCAAACAGTTCGAGCGACAGTTGCAACTGTTCCGCCGTGCCATCGACGCCGCCAGCGAAAGTGCCATCCTCGTCGATCGCAACGGTACGATCGTCTACGCCAACGCAGCCACCACCCGAACCTTCGGCTACGACACCAACGCCCTCTGCGGACGAAGTGCCAATCTGTTCTATCCCCCCGACGCCGACACTCACATCGACGACTTACTCCAAAAAGCCCTGCAACGCCATCCCTACGGTTGGACTGGCGAAGCGATCTGCCAACACGATAACGGAACTCGCTTCCCCGTCTTAGTATCCGCTAACGCCGTTCCCGACGATACCGGCTGCATCAGTCACGTATTCGTCTTGTCTCGCGACATTAGCTGCCAAAAAGCCTCTCAAGTGGCACTGGCCGACAAAAACCACGAACTCGAACGAGCCAGTCAGCTCAAATCGGCGTTTCTGGCTAATATGTCCCACGAACTCCGTACCCCTCTCACCTCAATTTTGGGCTTTGCCAACCTCCTGCTCCAAGAAATCTACGGCGCCCTCAACGACAAACAACACCTTTACCTCGAACGCATTCACGAAAGCGGCGAACACCTCCTGCGACTCATCGGCGATATCCTCGACCTCTCCAAAGTCGAAGCGGGAAAACTCGAACTCGCCTCGAGTCAAGTGCCGATCGCTAGCCTCTGTACCGATGCGATCGCCCTCGTCAGCGCACTGGCCCGCTCCCGTCAAATCCGACTCCACACCAACATCGACCCGCAAATCGAGACCCTCGAAGGCGACGAACTGCGCCTACGACAAATGCTCGTCAACCTGCTCTCGAACGCGATCAAATTTTCTCATCCCGGCGGCGATGCGGGCATCGACATTCGCTCTCGGGGCGATCGCGTCGAAATGAGCGTTTGGGACGAAGGCATCGGCATTCCCCAAGAGCAACAATCTCTGCTATTCCAACCCTTCCAACAACTCGATAGTTCCCTCTCTCGCCAACACGAAGGGACGGGGTTGGGTTTAGCCCTCACGCGCAAACTCGCCGAACTCCACGGCGGAACCGTCACCTGTCAGTCTCAACTGGGGAGGGGTAGTCGCTTTACCATCGAGCTGCCCCTTCGCCGACGTTCTAGCCTGTCCAACCGACAATCTGTCCCGACTTCCACTAACGTTCGCGTTCGAGGGACTGCGAGCCGCTTGCTCCTCGTCGAAGACCACGACGGAAACGCCCTACTGCTCAAAGACATTCTCGAATTTTGGGGGTTCGCCGTCGATCGCGTTAGTGACGGACGCGACGTGCTAGCGTATCTCGAGCGAGTCCGCCCCGACTGCATTCTCATGGACGTTCATCTTCCCGACGCCGACGGCTTGGAACTCACCCGCCACATCAAACGCCATCCCCGCTGGAACACGATTCCCGTGATCGCAACGACGGCTCTGGCAATGGTGGGCGATCGCGATCGCTGTTTGGAAGCTGGATGTGACGACTACCTCAGCAAACCCATCGGGTGCGATCGCCTCGCTCGCATCCTCAGCCAATATTTACCGCTGTCCTCCGTTGCGCCGGAAGTCCGCACCGTCTCGCACCCCATCTCTCAACCGCGATCGGAATGACGCCGAACCTCCCGCGACGAACGCGCTCCGATCGGCCTCGGAGTTCGTTTTATGATGAAACAGCCCGTTTGCCATCTCGAACGTTTCGCCGCATCCCCAATTTGCGACCTCCCTCGTTCGAGATTTAGCATTTTAGGTTTCCCCTTGTCGTTTTCGCGAGATCGACGATCGTGTCTTTATCCCTGCTTGCGTTTACCTTTACTTCCCCCGGCCCGACGTTATTCGAGCTAGGCCCTCTTTCCGTGCGCTGGTACGGCTTCCTCATCGCCAGTGCCGTCCTCATCGGCGTCACCTTAGCGCAGTATCTCGCCCAACGTCGGGGAGTCGATCCCGAACTCATCGGCGACTTCGCCATTTGGGGCGTGTTAGCTGCCATTCCCTTCGCCCGTCTCTACTACGTCCTGTTTCAATGGGACGTTTACAGTCAGCATCCCGAACAAATTATCGCCATTTGGCGCGGCGGCATTGCCATTCACGGAGCAGTCATCGGCGGTATCCTAGCCGGATTGATTTTCTCGCGCCTCAACAAACTCCCCTTTTGGCAACTGGCCGATTTAGTCTCGCCGTCGTTGATTTTAGGTCAGGCGATCGGGCGCTGGGGCAACTTTTTTAACTCCGAAGCCTTCGGAACGCCGACGGATTTACCCTGGAAACTCTATATTCCCCCCGAACGGCGTCCTCAAAACTACATTGATTTCGAGTATTTTCATCCGACGTTTCTCTACGAATCGATTTGGAATCTCTTCGTTTTTGCAGTGTTGATGGTGTTGTTTTTTAGAGGAGAGCGAGAACGCAATCTCAAACCCGGAACGCTGTTTTTAACCTATTTGGCCGCCTATAGTTTCGGTCGGTTTTGGATTGAAGGCTTGCGAACGGATAGTTTGATGCTAGGTCCTTTGCGAATTGCCCAAGTGGTGAGTTTAGTCGGTATCGTTCTGGGAACTCTCGGTCTCGTTTGGCTCTATCGCTTTAATCGCCGTCTTCCAGAGATCGTACCGCAAGAATCCGACTGAGTTTCGATTTTTCTCGGCTCTTCGGAGTTTAGGGTGACAGAAAAACTAACTTCACGAGATTTCAAGGGTTTTGGCTCTCGAATCTTCAATTTTTTGTATCATGCTATACATTTATAACCACAAACTCCGAAGACCCTTTTTCTCGTACAAAGTGTCACACACCCGGACTAACCTCGGTTTTGCTGCAATATTCGCGTTAAGCTAGAAACGTAGATCGAGGAAACAGGGGCAACTCGTTTTCATCTCATATCAGATAATGTCAGAATCGCGCCTTTCAATTGGAATTCCGGGTCTCGATCGCATTCTCTACGGCGGACTGATTGCGGGGGGGGCGTATTTAGTACGAGGGGGACCCGGTTGTGGAAAAACAACTCTCGGCTTGCACTTTTTGCTGGCCGGACAAGCCGACGGCGATCGCCCGCTCTATATTACGTTGGGCGAGTCAGAGGTGCAAATTCGCCGTAACGGAGGTTTGATGGGCTTCGATCTTAGTGGGATCGAGTTTCTCGATCTCAGCCCCCGTCCCGAGTTCTTCACGGAATTTCAAACCTACGATATTTTCTCAACGGCTGAAGTCGAACGCGATCCCATCGCTCGGTCGATCGTCGAACGGATCGAAGCGTTCCAACCTCGTCGCGTTTTCGTCGATTCGATGACGCAATTTCGCTACCTCGCCAGTGACGGATTTCAATTTCGCAAGCAAGTTTTATCGTTTCTGCGATTTCTACAGGAACGGGGCGCGACGGTATTATTTGTATCTGAAAGTAGTTCGGAGTTTCCCGACAACGATTTACAGTTTATGAGCGATGGCATTATCAATCTCGAGTTTCCAGGTCGAGAACGCTTTGTTTCGATTCAAAAATTCCGGGGTTCGGATTTTTACAGAGGTTCGCATACTCTGAAGTTAAAGGCAAACTGCGGGATTGAGGTATATCCTCGCCTCGTATCTGGCAATTACAGACAGGAGTTTACCTCGGAATCGATTCCGTCGGGAATTCCCGAAATTGACGAACTCCTGCACGGAGGAATCGAACGGGGGACGGTGACGATCGTGACCGGACCGAGTGGTGTGGGAAAAACCACGTTAGCCTCGCAGTTTATGAAGGAAGCGGCCGGACGAGGCGAGCGATCGGTGGTGTATTTGTTTGACGAAGCGGAAGAGACGTTTCTCAATCGTTGCGAGTCGATTAATATTCCCGTTCTGGCGATGAAACAGCGTGGGACGCTGTCGGTCGTGTCGATCGAACCGCTCATGGTATCTCCAGATGAGTTTACGGAAATCGTTCGTCGAGAAGTCGAACAGTTGTCAGCGCGAATTGTCACGATCGACAGTATTTCTGGATATCGCCTTTCGATTCCATCGGGAGATTTAGTCCGACGTTTACACGTTCTCTGTCAGTACTTGAGAAATATGGGAGTTACAGTTATTTTAGTCAACGAAACAGAAGCAATTACAGGAGATTTTCGTGCGACAGAAATCGGTATTTATTATATTGCCGATAGTATTATATTCTTGAAATATATAGAACTCGAACATGAAATTCGTAAAGCGATCGGTATTCTTAAAAAACGAATGGGAGACTTTGAAAAAATACTTAGAGAATTTCAAATAACTCGCTATGGAATTAAGGTGGGTAATCCTTTACGGCATCTTCACGGTCTTTTGTCTGGAGAAATTTCTAAAGCTAAACGTAAAACCTGAAAAACGTCATTTCCACAAAATTCAACCGAGTCGTAACAAAAGTTACTAAATAACTTTAAGCTTTGGTGCATTTCACTTTTGTATAATTGTGAGGAGTAATGCTATTTTTTTTTTGAAGCCTTGCCACAAAAGGATTATGACTGACTCGCATCATTAGAGTACCGCACTACCCAAAATAAAAAGCCAAAAGAGATAGGAAATCTATGTAAAATAAAAGGATATCTCTAAATCCCGATCGCTTTTCTTCTCAAAACGAGAGAACGATGCCACGAATCTTACTGCTCGTCGATCGCCAAGAAAACCGTCGTTTGTTAGTCGAATGGCTCAGTCCGCGTTACGAAGTTTGCGCGTCGCCAGACGACGACGCGATCGCCCAACGGTTCGACCTTTGTATTGTAGACAGTTTAGCGTTCCAACGGTGCTGGAAACACTTGCAAGCGCGACAGGATCGGGAACATCCGGTGTTCGTCCCGATCGTTCTCGTCTCTGCCCATCCGAAACTTAAGTCTCAACAACCTCAGTTGTGGAAGATCGTCGATGAAATCATCGTCACGCCGATTCCGAAAACAGAACTCCAAGCGCGAATCGAAAGATTGCTTCGCAAACGCCAACAGTCTTTGCAACTGAAACTCGGTTCGATCGAAGGACTCGAAACTCAAGGCTCGCAAGCCGATCGCCTGTTGGCACTGCTAGAGTTAGAAGCGGACTTACACCACGCTATCGAACGCAACGAACTGCAAGCCTACTACCAACCCATTATCGAACTGGCCACCGATCGCCTGGTAGGATTTGAAGCCTTAGTTCGCTGGCAACATCCCCAACGGGGGTTAGTCTCTCCCGTGACGTTTATTCCCCTAGCCGAACGGACGAATCAAATTTTCGAGATCGATCGCTGGATGTTGAAAACCGCCTGCACGCAACTCCAACAGTGGCAATCGCGATCGCCAGACAGACCCACGCTACAAATGGGGGTCAACTTTACCAGTTGTCAGTTTCACGACGAGACGCTCTGCGAAACGATCGCAACCCTTCTCGATCGCCTGAACTTACACCCCCAACAACTCAAACTCGAAATTACCGAACGCAGTCTTCTCGAACCGACAGACACCACGCACGAGCAAATTGCTCGACTGCGATCGCTTGGTGTGGAATTTTATCTCGACGATTTTGGCATCGGCTACTCGTCCTTAAACTATCTCAATTCCTTTCCGGTAGACGGTTTAAAACTCGATCGCTCCTTCATCAACAAAATTGGCATCAACGCTAACACCTCCGAAATCGTACAATCTGCCATCGCCTTAGCCCGCAAACTCAACATCGCCGTCGTCGCCGAAGGCATCGAAACGATCGCGCAACAGGCACAATTGAAACAGTGGGGATGTCAGTACGGTCAGGGCTATTTGTTTTCCAAACCTCTCGACGCTCGAGCGATCGCACCGCTAATCCATCGTTTTTCGGGCGATCGCACCTCTGGCTGACCGTAGTGTTTTCAGCAATTTCTCTATCTTAAAAAAACAGGCTATAATAATGTGTTTGGTGTTGCGATCGCGCAACCCTCAACCCAAGTTTCCTTTCACAAATATTTCTAGCTCCGCACCATGTCTCTTCCTATAGTTGCCATTATCGGCCGTCCCAACGTCGGCAAATCCACCATCGTCAACCGTCTCGCCGGACGCAAAGAAGCCATCGTCCACGACGAACCCGGCATTACGCGCGATCGCACCTACAAACAAGCCTTTTGGCAAGACCGCGAGTTTCAAGTGGTCGATACCGGCGGTTTAGTCTTCGACGACGACAGCGAATTTCTCCCCGAAATCCGCGAACAAGCCATGTACGCGCTCGCCGAAGCCAGCGTCGCCATTTTCATCGTAGACGGTCAACTGGGACCCACCTCGGCCGATGCCGAAATCGCCGACTGGTTGCGCCAGCAAAGCGTCCCCGTTCTCCTGGCGGTGAACAAATGCGAATCTCCCGAACAAGGACTCATGCAAGCGGCGCAGTTTTGGGAACTGGGACTCGGCGAACCCTACGCCGTCTCGGGGATTCACGGAAGCGGCCTCGGGGATCTCCTCGATGCAGCGATCGCCTACCTTCCCGCGATCGGCGAACTTCCCGAAACCGACGAAATCAAAGTGGCGATCGTCGGTCGTCCCAACGTGGGTAAATCCAGTCTTCTCAACGCTTTCGTCGGACAAACGCGGGCGATCGTCAGTCCCATTTCCGGCACTACCCGCGACACCATCGACACCCTCATCGAACGCAACGACACCCGCTATCGCCTCATCGACACCGCCGGAATTCGCAAAAAGAAAAACGTCGAATACGGGGCAGAATTTTTCAGCATTAACCGCGCTTTCAAAGCCATTCGCCGCGCCGACGTGGTGTTACTGGTCATCGATGCGATCGACGGCGTGACCGAACAAGACCAAAAACTCATCGGCCGCGTCGTCGATGAAGGTCGCGCCTGCGTGTTGGTGGTGAACAAATGGGACGCCGTGGATAAAGACTCCCATACCATCTACGACTACGATCGCCACCTGGACGATCGCCTCTATTACATGAGTTGGGCCGAACGGGTGTACGTCAGCGCCAAAACCGGCCAGCGGGTTCACAAAATCCTCGACCTGGTGGATGTCGCCGCCTCGGAACACCAACGCCGCGTTGCAACTTCTGTGATTAACGAAGTTCTCGAAGAAGCGATCGCCTGGAAATCGCCGCCGACGAACCGCCAAGGTCGCCAAGGTAAGATTTACTACGGAACGCAAGTCCGAACCCAACCGCCGACCATTGCCTTATTTGTCAACGACCCGAAGCGGTTTAACGACAACTATCGCCGCTACATCGAACGGCAAATCCGCGAACAACTCGGGTTTACGGGAACGCCGATGCGTCTGATTTGGCGCGGAAAGAAAGCGCGGGACGTCGAAGATCGCGGTGTCAACCGCGCGGCGAAGGTGTAGGCAGTGAAGTGATTTTGTCAAGCCCTTGAAAAAAACACCAAATTTGTGCTAGGATGGGGTTCGCACCTGGAGAGGTGGCAGAGCGGTTGAATGCGGCGGACTCGAAATCCGTTATGGGGTCAAACTCATCGGGGGTTCGAATCCCCCCCTCTCCGTTTTACAGTGAAGAGTTAAGAGTGGAGAGTGAAAGGCGCACTGACGATGCGCCTTTTGCAGTTCTCCGCGTAGGGTGTGTGACGCGGGGGAAGAAATCGGGTCGAAGTTAGGTTAACGTTGTTCCCGCGTCACGCACCGACCCTACAGTTCCACCCGATCGTGAGTTATCCGCGCAGCACCGACCCTACAGTTCCACCTGGTAGCTGCGTCCTTGGGTGAAGACGACATCACCGTCAACGAGTTTTCGTCCTCGTCGCGTTTCGACTTCGCCGTTGACGGCCACTTCCCCGTACTGAATCAGGATTTTGGCTTCGCCGCCGGTGCTGACAGCTCCCATCCATTTTAGGAATTGGTCGAGTTTAATGGTTTTAACTGCGTCGGTCATCGTCTCCCTAACCGCCGTAAATTCGAGACGTTTGTTCGGCGGACAGCCAGGGCATTGCCGGATCTTTGCGATGGTCTTCAACGGCTTCGAGTTGGTGCAGTTTGTGCGGCGATAATTCGTCGATCGAATCGGGAAGCGACAAAATACACTGCATCGGCGAGGCTTCGACGTTGGTGTTTTCGTCCGGCATAACGAAGGCGTGGCGCATGGCGTCGTATTCTAAAACGTCTCCGGTTTCGATGTGGTATACCCAGGCGTGAAGGTGCAGCTTCTGTTGGTGCAGCTTGGCGTGAATCACGGGGTAGGTTCGCAGGTTGTCGATTTGCGTCAAGACGTTTTCGGCGATCGCCACGTCGAGGAGGGGTTCGCCTTCGAGGGTCGAATAGTTTTCTTTCAGCAGGCGGCGGGTGGCTTCGGCGTGTTTGAGCCACTCGTACACTAACGGCATTTCTTCTTCTAAGCTACTGCGTTTGAGCAGTCCTTTCATCGCCCCGCAATGGGAATGTCCGCAGACGATAATGTGTTCGATCCCCAAGGCTTGCACGGCATATTCGACGGCCGCCCCTTCTCCCCCGTTGGCCGCCCCAAAGGGCGGGATAATGTTTCCAGCGTTGCGAATGACGAACAGTTCCCCTACCTGCGCGTTCGTGATCAGGTTGGGGTCGATACGCGAGTCCGAACAAGTGATGAACAGGATACGGGGCTTTTGACCGTGGGAGAGTTCTTCAAACAGCTCGCGGTGGGTGCTGAAGTAGGTCGATTGAAATTCCCGCAGACCTTTGAGGAGTTTTTTCATCGTTGTTCGGGCGCGTGTCAGTCAGAGCTAGGGTTCGGACGAAGGTATTTTATCACTGTTTCCGCCGATTATTTTGGAGATCGATTTGATTTGCTTATCGTTGACTTCACCAACTTTGTCGGTGTCTGGGGGCGATCGTCAATGGATTCGGTATCGATGAGGTCTGCCCTAACGGTACTTAAACAAATTTCAAGCCCAAACCAAGCCAAAACGCGCTTTGTGAGCGGCAAACAGGTCTCGATTCTCGTTCAGCCATGCCACAAAACGAAAAGACATGGCTGTCCGAAAAGCCTCTAAAGCATCTACAAAAGTTTCCAAAGGTTGGTTCGCCCACTTCCTTCGTAAACCGCCCGTCAACTTATGCCAAAGGATAAAAGTGTAGGCACAAAATACCAAAATTAAATGCCGCTGTAAACTCTTCAAACCTCTCGCCTGGCATTCCCTCCAACCCAACCATCCTTTGGCTTCCCGATAGAAGACTTCTACCCAGTTTCGCCCTGAGTAAGTGTTCACGACCCATTCGGCAGTCACTTTTTCGGAGTCTTCATTCGTGATGAAATAATCAATTTCTGTCGCGTCCGCATAAGAACTTGCATTCATGACGATAGCAAAGGTTCTTTCTCCTTGTAGACGTGACAGCTCTGCCGTACCCGTCGCCACCCACAGGGTTTTGGGCTTGTTTAAATTTAGAGAAACTGGCGTAAAGTCCTCTTCTGGTAAGCTTTTGGCATATTCATCAAGGCGAATCTTTTGCCAATTTTCTCCCGATTGATTCAGCCAGATTTTCCGATTTTTGGCGACGGCTCCTAGATACTTCAGTCGGCGAGATTCGAGTCCCTTTAAAAAAATTTGTGTTGTTACCATAGCCGGCATCCATGAGGACGATTCCCGGTCGATACCCTCTCTTTAAACTCCGGTCAATTAATTCTAAGGCGATTTCGGGTTCTTTTTGAAAGAGGGATCTTTCTTGCCTGAGGGTAAGGAACTGGCTGGCTGATAGATTTCTACATCCAGAGGCAAATTTTTTTTGCCATCATAGAGATGGGTCGTTACCGCCACGATTCCGTTGTCGAGCTTGCCGATTTCTCCGATGTACTGTCTTC
>NZ_KB235958.1:2656273-2682308 GCF_000332355.1 Baaleninema simplex PCC 7105 | reverse complement strand
GTTAATACGCTTCTCCTCCCAAGGGGATTCCGTTATAAAATGATGTAAGCGGTTGTAAACCACTCCCACCGAGTCGTTTGCCATCTGAGTTATGTCTTTTCGCTGGCTTTCCCCGAGTAATCCTCCCAAATAGTGTCTAAACCCCTTTTTTTGTGCTTGGGTTTTGAAGTCGGGGTCGAAACGCTTGCACCACTTCTCAAAGCAGGGTGGCATAGCGGCTGGGGTGGTCTCTCTCATGGGGACACTCTCCACCTTAAATCCTTGTCAGTCAAGGGTTTTGCTTTTATTTTACCTTTTTTACCGTTTAAGTCCCGCTAAAAAATCGTACAATTCTTACAATTCGTACCGAACACTGTCATGAGCGAGCCGAGTACTGAATTCGACAGCCCTTGGAAACAACTGCTCGAAGCCTATTTTGAAGCCTTTATCGCCTTTTTCTTTCCCCAAGCGAGCGATCGCATCGACTGGACGCGCCCCATCGAATTCTTGGACAAAGAACTGCAACAGGTGGTGCGCGATGCCGATTCGGGCAAGCGTTTAGCCGACAAACTGGTGAAGGTCTATCTCGCCGACGGTTCGGAAGCCTGGGTATTGGTTCACGTCGAAATTCAAAGCCAGCCCGAACGGGATTTTGCCGAACGGATGTTTCAATACCACTACCGCATCCGCGATCGCTATTCTCGCCAAGTAGCCAGCTTTGCCGTCTTGGGAGACGATCGCGCCTCTTGGCGCCCCCAAACCTTTGACGACGAACTGTTTGGCTGTCGCATCAGCTTTGTTTTCCCTGTTGTCAAACTACTCGACTATCGATCACGCTGGTCGGAACTCGAACGCAGCACCAACCCCTTTGCCACCGTGGTCATGGCGCACCTCAAAGCTCAAGAAACTCGCCATAATAGAAGAGAGCGCCAACAATGGAAACTGTCTCTAATTCGGCGGTTGTACGAACTGGGTTACAGCGCCCAAGATATCATCAACTTATTTCATTTCATCGACTGGTTGATGAGTTTGCCCGAGGCGTTAGAACAGGAATTTTGGCAACAAGTGCGTCAAATCGAGGAGGAAAAGCGTATGCAGTACGTCACCAGTGTCGAGCGTCGTGCCAAACAAGAAGGGATTGAGGAAGGCATCCAACAGGGTCTTCAGCAGGGTCTACAACAGGGTCTCCAGCAAGAGCTTTCTTTGGTTCTGCGTTTGCTCGAACGTCGCTTGGGAGCGATCGCGCCTGAGTTGGTAGAGCGGGTGCGCCGTTTGCCGCTCGAGGGCGTGGAAGAGTTGGGGGTGAACCTGTTGGACTTTGACAGCGAAGCGGATTTGCGACATTGGCTCGATTCTCAGAGGTTGGGGGCGAGCGATCGCAATATTTGAGCATCGAAGATAGAGGTCGAAACGAACGAGCCATCGCCCACTGTAGTCCCGATTCGATATTGGCGATACGCCTTAGCGATTCGTAACAGCCAATCTGACTTGAGAATTCAGGATCGGAGTGTTAAGCTAAGTAAAGATAAAAAAAGTATTAAGATATTAACTCAACTAAATTTTCTTTTAAACAGCCGTTTCGACGCTCTAGCGGCTGTTATTTAGCCATTTCTACCATATTTTTTAGATTCAGTGGGTAGAGCGCCATCGTCAAGCGAAAAGAAAGGAGATACGGTGTTTAGCTCTTCTAAGCTGTCCCAAATCGATCTCAAACAACTGTGGCATCGCTGGACGAAGCGCCACCAATCGGGATGGCGTCCTCGCCATCTTCTGGTTTATCTGATTTTAGGGAGTTTAGCCCTCGGCGTCAGTCTGACCGCTTGGCTGAGCTATCAAGTGGTGCGAGAACTCCTCCTCGACAACCTCAAACAAAGCGCTTCGACAGCGCTCCAAGAAGGTGCTAACGAAATCGACGATTGGTTTGCCACCCAAAAAACCTACATCGAAGCAATTTCGAGTACGCCGACGGCACGCAGTCTCGACTGGGAACGCATTCAACCCTATCTCCAACAAGAAACCCAACGTCTCGATAACTTTCTGATTCTATCGCTGGTCTTGCCCGACGGCTCGTTTCGCAACCAGTGGGGACAAACGGGCAGCCTCGCCGATCGCGAACACTTCCAAAAAGCGATGGACGGACAGATTCAAGTCAGCAAGCCTCTGATAGCCCGGCTCTCCAACATTCCCATTATTGCCGTAAGCGCCCCGATTTGGAACGATCCCAATGCGACAGACCGCCAACCGATCGGCGTGGTGACCGGGGCGATCGAAATCCAGCAGTTCGCGAAAGTCGTCAACCGTCTCAACTACGGCCCGGGCAGCTATGCCTTCGCCATCGACGATCGCGGAGACCCGATCGCCTACCTCGAACCCAAAGAACCCACCTTAACGGGCGAACCGACCCTAAACTACCTCGACAAGGTGGCCGAAGCCGAAGTGCAAATCGCGCGTCAGCTCAAAGATAGCGATCGCAGCATCGAACGCACCGAAATCGACGGTCGAGTCGTCTACGTGGCGCACCAACCCCTCGACGATTGGTCGATCGCCCTGGTCATCCCCCGCGAAAATATCGAAAACCAACTGCGATCGCTCAACATCCTGACGGGCGTTCTCGGGGTCATCCTCACCGTGGCGACCCTCTTAGCCGGACGGCAAATCCAAGACTCCGAACGGACTCGGGCGGGAGCCGCCCGAGAATCGCTCCTCAACAGTCTGACGAGCCGCCTTCACGCCTCCCTCGACCTCGACAAAACCTTACCGCCGACCCTCAAAGAACTCACCGACCTGCTGGTGTTCGATTGTATCGCCTTCGCGTGGTACGATCGCCACGACCAAACCCTGCAAATCGTTTCTCAATACTGCCAAGTCGAACGTCCCCAGTGGAACGGACAGCTACGATCGATCGATCCCAATACCGATCTCGACGTGCAGTTGCGACAGGGCGAAGCCCTGACCCTCCGGGTCGAACCCTCCGGCGAACTCCTCGAACTGACCCCCGACTGTTACTCGGCCTTTCCCATCCCCACCCGCTTGGGATCGCCGGGATATCTTCTCTGTCGCCACAGCCTCCCCTTCAAACTCAACCGCGAAGAACTCGAACTGATGCGCCGAGTCGTCGCCCAACTCGGCATCGCCGTCAACCAAGCTCACCTGTACGCCGAAACCCAACGGGCGATCGCCTCTCTCGAACGAGAACAACAACAGTTGCGCCAAGTGGTCACGAACGCCCCCGTGGCCATGGCTATGTTCGATGCAGAAATGCGCTACTTGGCCTTTAGCGACAAGTGGATCGACGATTACAACCTCGACGGCGAAAACTTACTCGGCCGCCATCATTACGAGATCTTCCCCGATTTAACCGAAGACCGCAAAAACGACCATCGCCAAGCCCTGTCGGGGCAAGTCATCTCGAATCCCGAAATGGTGTGGGAGCGATCGGACGGAAGCCACGTCTACCTGCGATCGGCCATTCACCCCTGGTACTGTCCCGAAGGTAACATCGGCGGTATCATCATCGTGACCGAACGGATCGACGATCTCGTCAACGCTCGCGTGGAAGCCGAACGCGCCGCCCAATTCAAAGCGGACTTTTTGGCCAACATGAGCCACGAAATCCGTACCCCCATGAACGGCGTGCTGGGAATGACCAGTTTGCTGTCCCGTACCGCCCTCAAGCTGCAACAACGGGAGTACGTCCAAGCCATTCAGCGCAGCGCCCAACACCTCCTGACGTTGATTAACGATATTCTCGACTTTTCTAAGCTCGAAGCTGGGGAAATGGAACTCGAGGCGATCGACTTCGACCTCGATCGCCTCATCGAAGACGTTCTCGACGTGATGGCCACCCAAGCCGAAGAAAAAAGCTTAGAGTTGGCGACGCTACTCGATCGCGACGTTCCCCGCCACCTGCGCGGCGATCCGGCACGATTGCGGCAAATTCTCTTGAACCTCGTCGGTAACGCCATTAAGTTTACCGCTCAAGGAGAAGTGGTGGTGCAGGCGGCGGTCACGGAAGAAACGCCCGAAGCAGCGACGATTCGCTTCGCCGTGCGCGATACGGGAATCGGGATCTCTAAAGAAGGTCAGACAAAACTGTTCCAGTCGTTTTCCCAAGTCGATACTTCCACCACCCGAGAGTACGGCGGTACGGGATTGGGACTGGCGATCGCCAAGCAACTGGTGCAGTTGATGGACGGTGAAATCGGCGTCGAAAGCGTTGAAGGTATCGGGTCGATTTTCTGGTTTACCGCCCCCCTAGAGCTGGCTGACTCGGTACCCTCCTCGGCGTTGCCGATGTTACCCTTGGACATGAGCCGCTTGCGGTTGCTCGTGGCTGCCGACAACGCCACCACCTGCCAGTCTGTAGCATATTTAGTACAGTCTTGGGGCATGGACGATATTACGAACGTGGGAAACTGCGAAGAGGCTCTCGAGCATCTCGAGAAGGCTGCCCAAACGTCTCGTCCCTTCAATATTTTGATTCTCGACCTACAACTGTCGGACATCGCTCTCGAAGACTTCCTCGACACCATTAACAACCGTCCAGTACTGACGAAGACGAAAGTGGTGGTGATGAGCAATATTAAAGACCAGCGTACTGCCGAAGCTCTCCTCGATCGCGGTGCCGCCAGTTACTTTCTCAAACCCGTTCGCGCGTCGCGGCTGTTCGATGCGTTGATCGCGGCGATCGCACCCAAAATCGGGGACAGCGAGGAACTGGCCGCTTCCAAACCGCCGAAACCCCTCTCTTCTATCGATTTTTCCAACTTAAGGTTGCTCGTCGTCGAAGACCATCCCACCAACCAACAGGTGATTTTGTCTCAACTCGAGGAACTCGGCTGTCACGCCGACTGTGCCTCGAACGGTCAAGAAGCCTTGGAACGATTGGGTAAAACGCAGTACGATATCGTACTGATGGACTGTCAGATGCCCGTTCTCGATGGTTACGCAGCCACCCGCGAACTGCGCCGACGTGAAGGGAACGTGCGGCACACCACAACCATCGCGCTGACCGCTCACGCGATGCCCGCCGATCGCGAGAAGTGCTTGGCGGCCGGAATGGACGATTACATTCCCAAACCCGTGGATTTGGAGGTTCTCGTTAAAACCCTCGAACGCTGGACGGGGAGCGCTCCCCAGAAAGACGATCCCGAACGCGAGACCGATCTCGCGAACGTCCACAACGGAACGTCAGCCAACGCTAAAGCAGCGGCTGAGGTCTCGAGTCCCGAAACGCACGAGTTTCCTCTCGATCTCGATCGCCTGAACAAAGTTTCGCGAGGGAAAGTCAGCTTGCAAAAGCGGTTGCTCGATGCGTTCGTGCAGGCGACGCAAACGGATCTCGAGGAATTCGAGAACGCCTTGGAAGCCAGCGATCGCGATCGCGTTATCGCCAAAGCACATCGCCTGAAAGGAGCCGCAGCCAACGTGGGAGCGCAGGGAATGTCCGACCGGGCCGCCGCGTTGGAAAAGCTGGCGCAAACCGATTGCTTGGGGGAGGCCGGCGCGATCGTCAAGGTGTTGGCCGCCGATCTCGAACGGGTTCGAGCCTTCGTCGCCAGCCAACAGGAAGAAACCCCGTAAGGCGGCACGAGGTTCTCTCTCTATTGCAGATTGATATTATGCCGCAAGGATCGACCCAGGTATGACACGCATCTTAGCGATCGACGATGAAATCACCACTCAACTTCTATTGCAGGACTTGCTCGAAAGTGAAGGACACGAAGTCTTAATTGCAGAGGACGGACAGCAAGGCTGGGAACTCACCCTTACACATCGTCCGAACTTAATTGTTTGTGATTGGATGATGCCGCAAATCGACGGGTTGGAACTCTGTCGCCGTATTAAGGCAGAACCGGAGTTAGAAGCCGTGTTTTTTATTTTGCTGACAGCTCGAGAAAACCTCGACGATCGCGTTCGAGGTTTGGATGCCGGGGCTGACGATTTTATTTCTAAACCCATCGAAACGGAAGAGTTGCTGGCACGCGTTCGGGCGGGGCTTCGTCTGAACCATCTCAACAACCAATTGAGCCGTTCTCTGCAAGAGTTACAAGCCGCTCAAGCTCAATTGGTTCACAGCGAAAAAATGTCGAGTTTGGGGCGTTTGGTTGCGGGAATCGCCCACGAAATCAACAACCCAATTAGCTTTATCTACGGAAATTTAACCTACGTCAACGAATATACTAGCACGCTATCTTCTTTGGTTCGAGATGTTGCTGAAAATCCCAATTTTTCGCGAGAACACTTTCTCGAACAGCTAGAAGATCTCGACATTAACTTTATCGTTAAAGATATTAAAAATGTCGTATCTTCGATGAAAGACGGTGCGGAACGAATTCGAGAAATTGTCGTATCGTTGCAAGAGTTTTCGAGCAACGATCGCGCTGGACTGCAAAAAATTGATGTCTGCCACTCGCTCGATTTAGCTTTATCCATTCTCGAACATCGCTGTCGAGATAAAGTGAGTGACTTTACGCTGGAAATTGTTAAAAATTACGTAGAACTTCCTAAAATTGAAGGCTATGCCAGTTCGCTCAATCAAGTCTTTTTAGGATTGATCGATAACGCGATCGATGCTGTTACAGAAGCTGCAAAAACCCGAGGCGATCGCTGGCAGCCTAAAGTTTTAATTCAAACTTGTCAAACCCCAGACAATTGGGTAGAAGTCATAATTTCAGACAATGGGAACGGCATTCAAGATCGAATTCGAGACAAAATTTTCGATCCGTTTTTTACGACCAAGCCAGTCGGAAAAGGTAAAGGTCTCGGCTTATCGATCGGCTATCAAATTGTCGTGCAACAGCACGGTGGACAGCTAGAATACCGTTCGCAACCGGAGTTGGGAACTCAATTTTTCGTGCGTCTTCCCCTCAAACCCAACATTGTAGAAGCCAAGCCGATCTCGACGCGTTAAAACACTCTCTCTTCAAGCTCGGACTTCACGATCGCCAGCCGTTTCCAAACGAGCCAACCCCCCCGATCGCCTTTGAGAAATTGGGGGGTGTTTTGTACGGACTTTCAGTCGTCACTGAAGTTTCAACTCGGTTTACTTCGGACGTTTGAAATAACAGGCGGTCATTGACTCGTCGCGATCGCGATCGGGAGCGTACAAACACGCGACCATTTCAAACCCCAAATCTCCCAAATCCCGAATCTCTTGCACGAACCGTTCTCCACCCGGATCGGTTTCTTCTGTCGTCGAGACCGAGCGATATTCCCATTTTACCGGTCGCGGTTGCCGGTCGGAAGGCGAAAACTGTGCCGATGCCGGACTGACGAACTGCAACGTCGCCACGAGTCCCAACACCGCCAACGTTACGAGGTTTAACACCACACTCCAATTCCATCGTTTCATCTCGATATTTCTCCTCATCTCTTCAATTGCATCATCTCTCGGTTGGGGCGGTGCGTATCAGTGAAGAGTCTAGAGGGAAGAGGGAAGAGTGAAGACAGGGAAACGTTCACAGTTTCTCCACTGCTCCCTCTTTCCCTTGCGCCCCGGAATTAACACTCTCGACTCTACACTCTGCACTCTACACTGATAAACACGCACCCTTGTATATGGGCGGTGTACATTGGCGGTGCGTGACCGATCGATCGGTCTCACGATCTACACCCCGTTCTTCAAGTCACGCACCCTACGGGTGACGGGTGACGGGTGACGGGTGACGGGTCACCGAACCATAGGCTTCGATCGCCTGCTGCGCGATCGCGTCCCAACTGTAATGTTGAGAAGCATAGAGGCGAGCGTTGTTCCCCCGTCTGCGACAGTCCTCGAGATCGGACAACGCCTCCGAGAGACCCTCAAATACCGAATCCACCGTACACGACGATATCCATCCCGATTCCGACCCCTGTACCGCTTCCCAAATCTGCACGCGATCGGAAATTAAAACCGGCGTTCCCACCGCCATCGCCTCCGCGACCGCAATTCCGAAATTCTCGTAATAGGAGGGGAGAACGAACAAATCCGCCCTATACAACAACGCCGCTTTTACCTCGCCACCGACGAATCCCGTTACGATCGCCCGGTTTTTCAACGACGACACGACGCGATCGACGATCGTTTTCTCGTATCGAGGATCTTGCGGGTTGCTTCCCGCCAACACGAACTGAAAGTCAACCCCCCTATCCGCCAACCGTTCTAACGCCGGAATCAGTAAATCCAAGCCCTTCTTCGGTTCGATGCGGGACATAAACAAGACCAGCGGACGGGTGGGTTCGATTCCCCACTTCTGCAAAATCTCCTCGGCGTTGTCGGGATCGTCTGGCGGCGTCACGCCCAACGGAATGACCCAATCGGTGGTTTTGACCCCAAACCGTTCGGAAATCTTGGCTTCCTCGGGACTGGTGAAGTGAATCGCCGCCGCCTTCGCCAAATTTTCCCGTTCCAGCAACGCCGCGTAAAGTCGTTTGAGTTGCTGTTTCTTCCGTAAATCCGCCGGATCGAGAGTTCCCAGAGGACGCAACACGTAAGGAAGTCCCCGATGTCTCGCCACCCACGCCGAGAAACTACTCAAGGGCGAAAACAAAGCGTGAATGTGGGCGATGTCGTAATCGCTGGCGTGCGTCCACAGCCACCGCAGCAGCCCCAACGAAAACTTGTAGCGGCGAAACGGCGAACAACGAAAATACAAAACCGTGTAACCGTCTTGCGAAACGGGTTGGTTCAGGGGAACCTCGAGGGGCGGTTGTCCCGCATCGCCGTTAGAGTCGGTGGTAATCACCGTCACGTCAGCCCCCTGACGGGCTAACGCCTCGGAAAACCCGCGAACCATCTGACTCGGACCGCCATATACCAGGGAAATCGAGGGAACGATCTGCAATATCTTTATATTTTTCATGGGAAACGTTCGATAATTGACGGTTGATAGTCGATCGTGTTTTTCCTGGCTCCCCTATCCCCTTACCTCCTCATCCCCTCAACGATAATCGAAAATTTTGCCGTCGCCTAGAAGCGAGCGATCGAGTCTCGCTACACTGTTGAGGTGGACTGTAAGGCAATCCAACGACGGCCCACTTCAAGAGCGAGCCAAGATATATATAATGCGAAATTTTAGATTTGCGATCGTCAGCGACCTACACATCGCCCTACCCGAGACAGTATGGGACAATCCCAGTCGCTTTCACCTCGTCGAAATTTCCATTCCCGTTTTAGAAACGATTTTCGATCGCCTGCGAGACGCCGATCTCGATTTTCTGCTGATTCCCGGCGATCTCACCCAACACGGCGAACCGGAAAACCACCGTTGGCTGGCTTCCCGACTGGCGAAACTTCCCTATCCGGCGTTTGTCATCCCAGGAAATCACGATGTTCCCGTTCCTGTCGCCGACGATCGCTCCATCGGACTTGGCGATTTCACTCATTATTACGGTGATTTCGGATACGACGATCGCGATCGCCTCTACTATACTCGCGAACTATTGCCGGGGTTGCACCTCATCGGCTTAAATTCCAATCAGTTCGACGCCGAAGGACGACAACTCGGAGTTCTCGACAGTCCACAACTTCAGTGGTTGGAGGAGGTTCTCGACAAACTGCAAAACGAAACGGTGTTGGTGATGGTTCACCACAACATCATCGAACATCTTCCGGGTCAGTCGCAGAACAAACTCGGTCGGCGATATATGCTGGATAACGCCCCAGTTTTACGGGAGATGTTGCGATCGCACGATGTCCAATTGGTGTTTACAGGACATCTCCACGTCCAAGATGTCGCTGGTTTTAATGGCGTTTACGACATCACCACAGGTTCGACAGTGACGTATCCCCATCCCTACCGCATTTTGGAATACTACACCGATCTCCACGGCAATTCTTGGCTGCAAATCGAATCGGGACGAGTCGAAGGCGTGGAAGGGTGGAACGATTTATCTCGCATTTCTCGAACTTGGATGGGCGATCGATCGCGTCCGTTCATGTTGCGCTTGCTGACGGGCGAACCCTTAAATTTATCTCAGGAAGAAGCCGAACCCCTCGTTCCCAGTCTTCGTTATTTTTGGGCGAACATCGCCGATGGAGACGCGCAATTCGACTTCGCACATTTTCCCCCGAAACCCCGTCGTTTTTTTGAATCGTTTAGTGCGACTTTAGACGATGGAAGTTTGGCTTTAATTGACAATCACGTCGCGCTCAAACTGAGAGATTGCGGTTGAATTTTCTCGACTCGAACGACCGTTCGAGCGGTTTGGTTTGCTAGGTTTAGCTTGTATCCAAGTTGGCGAGTTGGCGATCGCCCTCTGGCTCGCTTTATTTTTTATTAGCTTTTATTAAATTTAATATCGAATCACTGCAAATCGATAAATGAATAAAAAAAATGGTATTTGTGAAGTCTTGATAATTTTAAAGACTATCCCAAAAGCGATCGAATCTTCCAAACACTTATTGGGCAAGCTTTTCGTCTATTTTTCGATCGAAATCATCCGAAAAGCGAGCATGAAGTTTTGTAGATTAAGTTTAAATATTCCAAACAACTCTTGGCCGTTGGGGACTTTGTTGTGACATCCTAACAACAACCGATCGGGGTAAATGCGTCTGATGAAATGGCACGTTCGGCTCAAACTGAATCGTTCGTTGGCATCAGCCAAGGTTCTTCCTCACTGGCAAGTATTAAGTCCCGACAAAAAATTTCGACCCACGCAGCTGCATCCCGACATAGATGCTATTTTTGCCAAATATCAGCGACCCGTTTGGGTTGCCCGAGAATATACCAGTGCCGATCGCACCTGGAGTCGAGCTGAAATCGACAGCGGACTCGATCGCATTTACCGCCTCGTTCTCCAACACGATCGATCCGTTCCCCCAGAACTGATCCGCGAGTTACGCCAACTTTCCTTCGTCGAAGCGGCCAGCATTGGAGAGATCGGGTACGCCGATCTCCCCGAAATGCGATCGCGTGCGGCCAGTCTCCAAACCGATTGGCACTCCCGCAACGCCATCGGCTTACCCGAAGCGCACCAACTGTACGCGCGTGGAGACGCCAACATCACTGTGGCGGTACTCGATACCGGCATCGATCTCGACCACCCGGAACTGGCAGACGTTCTCGTCCCCGGATACGATTTCGTCAACATCATCGACGGTGCGGGTCAGTTCGTCGGGGACTATCTCGGCTACGACGAAGATCCTGAAGACGAAGTGGGACACGGAACCCACGTCGCCGGAATTATTGCAGCCAAAGGTACGAACATCCCCCCTGGCGTCGTTCCCAACTGCAAAATCCTACCGGTGCGCGTTCTCGGGGCGATGCAAAAGGGGACGAAGCGGGTGGGATCGGGACTCGTCGATAACATCAACTCGGGGATTAAATGGGCGATCGATCGCGGTGCCGATGTCATCAACATGAGCTTGGGGGTTAAAAATTCAGGTGGCGGACTGCCCCATCAAGAAGTGGTGGACTACGCCCAACGCAAAGGCGTTACCATCGTTGCCGCCTCGGGAAACGACGGAAAAGAAGAACTGTACTATCCGGGGGCGTTACCTCACGTCATTACCGTCGGCGCGATCGACGAACTCGGGGGGATCGCGCCCTTTTCAACCTACGGCAGACAAGTCGATTTCGTCGCACCCGGCACCGATATCTATAGCACCTACGTTAAAAACGATTATGCCTTTTCCACGGGAACCTCGCACGCCGCCCCTTTCGTAACGGGAGCCGTTGCGTTGTTGAAATCTTACGCCCGAGTCAAACGAGGCGTCAATTTACTCGATCGGCAAATTAAATATTTACTCCAACAAACTGCCGATAAAGTCGATCGACGCTTCAAACATCAAAAAGCCGGGTTTGGCAAGTTAAACTTGCTCGACGCGCTGCGATTACTAGACACCAAACTCAGTTAACGGAGGGACGATCGCGTGGCACGAACTGAAAACTGGAACGCCCTAAGCCAACTGTTTGATTTGAGTCAAACCGATGCGGATTCGATAACACCGACACCTTCGATCGCACCAACCGCTTCGACGGAAAATTGGAACGCTCTGAGCCAACTGTTCGGTCTTGAGGAAGGCGAAACGATCGAAGGAACGGGTCTCGAACCACCAATGGTTCTACGTCACGGTCAGTTTGTTGTAGAAGCGGTTAGCGAAGTGGGCGCGTCCTTTATCAATCCGCTCGATCGCACCGTTCAAGTCACCGTCGTTCCCGATAAAACGGCTCAATGGACGCTGAGTAAGAACAGCCTTGAAAAGTGGCCGTGGGTGAATATCCTCACCGGCATGAATCGAGCTTACGGTTCGACGATCGCACCGAAACTGTATGGAGCAGCCTTAATTTTTAAAACGGGAAGTTCTTCAGAATACGCCCTCGTCGGAGCGCAAAAAACGATCGCTTTACAACCCGGAGAAAGTGCCAATTTTTTCTGTAACGACGGTCATTTTAAAGATAACGACGGTAGCGTGACGGTATTTTGGTTTCTCGAAACCTGTCCTGGTATTGTCACGCGAGATAACTTCAGCGTCGAAGCGGCTGGCGAACAGACCTTTACCAATCCGTTCGATCGCACCGTAACCCTCCATTTCGTCCCCGACGGTGAATGGAAAACGCACTTTAACGCAAACGCCATTTCCCCTATTGGCTCGGACGCTCCTGCGGGTGCGGGCTATCGCGACAGTCAAGCGGCGATCGGCTGTCTGCTCGTGAAGATTAACGGAAAATGGCAAGCGATCGGATCGGCGACGAGTTTGACGTTACAACCGACTCAAAGTTTCGTGTTTGCCTGTAATATTATTCCCGAAAAAGCGAACGAAGCTCGAGAATCGATAACTGTAAATTGGGTTTTAGAAGCCGTTTTATGAGGTCGAAAAACGCCACTTAAAATCATAAGCTCGACGCCACAAAAACAACGTATTTCTAGCAATTTCTATCGATATATTCTTGGTCAACTATGGTTTTTACAAACATTACCACTAGCAGTTCGGCAGATGTAGCGTTAAAAATCGATCCGCCCCAGAGCGTCGATCGCGACGCCCAACTCGCCCTCAACGATACCGCGATCGAGTACGCCGAAAAATATCCCTACAGTACCTCGACTGCCACGATCGTCGAACAGGGTCTGTCGGGGGTGGTGGCGAACGTATCCGATCGCCTCAACAGCGCCAGCGATCTCGAGGATACCGTGCGGTTGCTCCTCTCGAACTCGACCGTTTACGCCGCGATGGTGAAAATCGCCATCGACAGCGAAAAAGCCACCGACGAAAGCGGCATCTATAACGCCGTACTGCGTCACGTCAGCGACAAGCCGAAAACCTTTTTTCAAGCCAAGCTGCTGCAATACGTCCTCAACGCCAAACATATTACGGTCGATGGAACAGACGTGAAATGGCAAGTGTTGCCCGAACTCGTCGCCGAAAACGGTATTCCCATCACCTCGGGAGATGTCGAACCGGCCGTCGATCGCTTGCTCGACATCGTTTACGAACGGGGCGCACTCTACTACTACCTCGATCGATACATTCAAAATGGCGATATCGACGCGATCGAATTCACGCCCAGCCTCAAAGAAAAGATGCTCGATCGCCTCGTCACCCTCAACCTCAACATCGATCCTGAAAAGTTCGGTGCGGGCGCTTACGACGAATACTTCGCCCTGGCTTATCACGAAGCCCGTACCGGCGGAACCACCACCGACGACCCCATCGACTTAGTTTACTCCCGAGGCGGACAAAGTACCTGGGATTTCGCCGTCGATCGCTTCGAGAGCGTTGAAAAACAAGGCATTAGCAAAAACAACATCCTCGCCGCCGGAGCGCTCGATTACATCTATTACATTGGCGAAATCATGCGCGTATTCGATGTCGCCAACGTTTTGGTGTTGCGCTGGGCCAGCGGTCTGCTCGACATTCCCGACGGAACCACTGCGTCGGCCTTGTATCGCTTTCACAAACGCCGCGACGAGCGATCGACCCCTGAAGAACGTGCCATGCTCTACAAGCGCGTTCTCAACAAAGGCGAGGGACAAGTCCTTTCGCGGATGTCGGTCAACTCGGACTTTACGACCCTGTGGGATCAGTTAATCGCCGAAGTGATGCAATACGTCTACAAAACCGAGCGCAAAGCCTATTGGAACAACTGGTATAACAGCGGCGTGTCCAACGCGCGGATTTACCAACTGACGCGAGACCTTCAGTACAACCTATCCGACCACATGACGGGGATGGCGCACTTGCAAGTGACGGAAGATTACAACCACCTGCAAGAAGCCATCGACATTATCAACAGCGAAGACGTTCGTAACTACTTCGGCGGTCGTCGTCAAAGTTTGTGGAATACCATCGAGCGCATTTGCAGCGAAGAATTTGGCTCGGCTCCCAATACCGAAACCATCAAAACCCTCGCGGTCGAAGGAAACACTATCTTTCAGTGGATCGCCAACTTTAACGAAAATTTAGTGACCTCGTCTCAGTTCGAGAAACTGCTCGACGCTGTTGAAGCTTGGGTGTTAGCCAAAGAAACGATCGAGGGTTCGCCGCAGAAGCGATCGCCGAAACCGCTTCCCTCGGCTGCGCCGCCTCCACGCTACGACAGCGGTGGTGGGTTTATTTACGACTACGAAAGCGTGTCGGGGAACGACAACCTCGCTGGAAGTACCGTCGGCGACGACGAATTCGATCGCTGGTAAGCCGAGAGGAACGAAGACATAGGGAGGAATTTACACGATGACCGATCGAACGCAACTGACCGAAAAAGCCAGGGCCCAGGCTCGAGAAGAACTCGGGAAAGACCCCAGCTTTCGCCAACTGTCCAAACCCGAACAATTCAGTCTTTACAAAAATCGCGTCGGCGAACTGACCGAGCAGTTTTCCCGACAGCAAGCCCTCGCCGACGCCATGGCCGCCGGGGATCTCATCGACGATAGCCGCCACCTAAACCGTCGTATCGACCAACAAGGGGCGATCGCCGGACGGACGTTGCGACAAGTCGATTTTCCGCAGTTCGTCAAAGACCTACTCAAAGGCGTCTTCGATGCGAACTTAGAGGTCACGAAGGAGCAGATGGACTCCTACGCCGATTTGGTCGATCGCATCACCCAACCGGCGAGTAAGTTTATCAACACCATCGACGACGCTACGGCTTACGCATTTCTCTCGGAAACGCAACCGAACCGCTTTCAACTCCTCGGTGCAGATAGTTTCAGCGGCGATTTATTTTCCGACTCGGGAGACCAAAGCAGTCAAATTAACCTCGGCGACGCCAGCGGCAACCCCGTCGATACCACCAGCGACGACATTCGCGGCGAAGTCCTGCAAGCGAAGCTCCAACTGGTACGACAACACCAACAGCTTCTCGAAGAAATGCTGCTGATGGGAGTCACGCGGTTGGTGGTCGATAACGGAAAAGTCAAAGCGAATATCGATTTCCAAATTCGCGCTCAAGAGCAAATTCGCAAAGCCGACGCCGGACAGCAAGACACGCAACGCCAAAAAATTCGCCGTCGGTCTATGGGCGGCTTTTTCGGGTTTTTCGGCTCCTCTCGCCAGACGACGAAGACACAAATTTCTGTATCTACCGCTCAAGTGCAAAGTGCGGCGGCGACAACTTCGAGTACGCAAGTGCGCGGCGAAGTGGAAATCAATTTCAAAACCGATTATTTCCCCTTGGAAAACTTCAGGGATATTTTGATGAACCGCGACAACCCCGGCTCAGTGAAACCGAAAACCGACGGAACGCAACCGCAAAACGGCCAGACTCCTTAATTCCTCTGTGAATTAACCCGTAAAGTTCTCGATCGACCCTCAAACCGCGATTCTCAAAACCTCAAACACAGCTCCCAATGGCACTGGCGATCGTCCAATTTGAAGCCAATACCGACAAAACAGCCCGTTTTCGTATCGATATCGGCACGACGAATCGGTTCTACATCTACGCCATTGGCGACGATCGCAGCTTCAAGCATAACGGCTTGGCGTTTTTAGAAAACGCGCGGTTTGTCTCTCCCCTGTTGGGGCCTCTAGCTCCAGAAACCCTCGGTCGCACAGTTTTAGAAGTTCCTCGAGAGCGATTCGACCCTCGCTATCGTTACGTCCAACTGCTGAGTTACCGCACTCCCGATAAAACCGGCCCGGCCCTGTCCGACATCGTGACCGTTCCCGTCCGCTCTTATCCCATCGCTCGATCGTTTTCTACCGAGACTGCTGCCATGGAAAACCAACCTGTCGATACCGTTCCCTTCAGTTACCAAGAATCCTATTACAGCGAGAGTATGGGATTTTTTGACGGTCTGATCAAAACGGTGGGCAAAGTTGCCTCGGGTGTGGTGAACGCCGTCAAATCCGTCGCCCCCGTTGCTGCACCCATTCTCACGGGGATTTTCGGCCCGGAAGCCGGAGTTGCTGTGACTGGCATTACGAGCTTGCTCGATAGTTTGATCCCTAAAACGGGAGCTGACCCGAAACAGATTAAAACGCAACTGCAAAACCCGGATACGCTCGATCGAATTGTGAGCTTGATCTCGCAACTTCAGAACCTCAAAAAAACGCCGAGTACGGCGAAAGCCATGAGTTTTAACGGCTACGCACTGCCTCCGGGTCGCGCGATGATGCCGCCGGAAGTGTTCGATCGCCTACCGGCGTTAATGCCGTTGTTGGGACGTTCTCTGCACCCGGAAACGGTGCGGACGATCGCGTCGAATCCGGTGCGAACGCGGGTGTTGTTGGGGACGATCGCCCAAGGTGCGTTAGATGCGGGCAAGCATTTTCCGGGGTTCGATCGCGCGATCGAAGTAGAAATTGATGACGGCGATCGCGATTTGTTACCCCTTCGCAACGACCGTTACAGTTCGGAACCGCCCTATCATCGCCAGGAACGGGTTCGCCTCCAGTTTAACGACGTTCGCCCGCAGACGACGGGGGGGCGATCGAAGGTGCTATATCGGATCGATCGCGATTTGGCGTTTCCGTTGGTGTTAGAAACCCCCCGTCCGATTACGCAAGGGACACTTCAATTCTTCGTTAAAGATCCCGAAACCTTAGAGGTTTTAATCGAGAAAACTCATCGCCTCGAAAACTTGCGATCGGGAGAACTCGCGGTGATGCCTCAGTTGAGCCAGCAACAGTTGCGATCGCTGCATCCGAACGAAGAGTATTTACTGTGTGCGGTGTTGACTTGGACGGCGCGATCGAGTCGCACGGGACAAACGAAACGGATGGGAACGAGTACCACGGTTTTAGTCAGTTTGGTGGGCGAGTATTTCTTCGATCGCATTGAAGGTAGCGAGCAAACTATTCCTCTCAACGATCCGAAAGAATATCGTCCCTACTGGCACAAAGTTTGGCAGGGGGAATTTAGCGAAGATGAAGTGAGTATTTCCCTCGATTGCAAATACTATTACGTTCTCGAGCTAGACCGAGACAATAACGCGCGAATGGAAACGTTAATCTCGACGAACGAAGGCAGTATAACCGAGCGAAAAGCGAAACTGAAAACGGGTTTAATTTTGAGTTTAAATCGTCTTTCAGAATTACTGGATGAAGTTTCAGGGCGATCGCGCTTAAGCGAAAAAGAACTTACAGCGCTTCGGTGTTGTGAATTTAAAGAAAACTTCCAAAAACTGGCTCGCACACAAGTCGAATTTGAAGGCTATACAGGCGATCGTGCCGCTCTCTGGGTCTATCCTGAAATCGAATTGCATCGCGTCGTTCTCAAGCAGGTTGTAGATAGCAATGCGAACGGGCGAGTCTTGAATTTGAACGAGCAAACAGTTTATTTTCCCATTCCCAATATTGCTCGGTTTGTGGGTACTAGCACATCAGGTCAATAAGGAGGAAAACAGATCGTGGCCAATGAATATACAACTCTTTTGAACGCACCGTTAACGCTGACAGGCAATGTACCCCCATCACCAGCAAGGACAAGAGGAGAAGCAATTATTACGGAGTATAACCGTCGCCGTAATTTGATGCATCCCGTTCCAGCATTTGACATGACACTGCTCATGAATTGCTTGCATCAGAGATTTCAAGCAGATGGTTGGCAATGGGTTCCAAATAGCGGCGCGAAAGCAGATGGAAGACAAGCACTCGAAGGCAGGAATGTCAGAAATCAAGGACAGTGCGCTGTATTAGCGGGTGCTTTGTATGCTCTCTTAATTTGTCCTCATCCCTTTGGATGTGGCCAAGTTCCTGGACTTAACGATAGGGTCGATTCCTATAACAACGGGGGACTCGGATTTATTTCAGCTCATCCTCTTGCTGGTATTTTTAGCTTGCCTGCTCATGTCTACAATACTCACGGAGTTTTGCAAGGGCGCTACCTATGGGACAATCACTACGTTGTTGCGTATCAGGGAGATTGGTACGATCCCAGCTATAACCTGGTTTACAACAATGCGATAAGTGATATGGCTGCGGAAGATTTAACCACAGGTGAAACCCAAGAGGCTTCTGGGGATTCCTGGTTTAGAACCAATGCAGGATTGTATGTCAGGTGTTCTGAAACTGATTATTTTGGTCCTGGGCAAGGTCAATTTAATATTACTCAAAGGTTATCAGGGCCTTGGAATTCGCCTTACGATCGCCAAAATAATAACTATGTTCGTCCTCCACAAGGGCGACCCAGACCGAGAAACAATGGTGGTTGCTACATTACAACGGCAACCTGTTTGGCATTAGGAAAAAAGGACAATTGCGACGAACTCGAAGCACTACGGTGGTATCGGGATAACGTTCTGATTAAAAGCAAGGATGGTGCGAAGGCTGCTATTGAGTATTATCGATCGGCCAAAAATGTAATCGACACGCTCAATCAACAGTCGGAACGGGAAGCGAAGGAAATCTACCAGCATATATACGACAAATATGTCGCTCCCGCAGTGAAGGCAGTTACAGATAAAGATTATCCTAAAGCTAAAGCTATCTTTTTGGAAGCTTTAGCAGACATGAAAGGTCGTTTTCCCAATGAAACGTCTTCTGAGATGGCAGTTCGGAGTCTATCTCTAAGTTCGTCAGGGATTGCCAACGCACTGTCTACTGAGTTTGTCACCCTCAATGGTATGAAAGTTCTGTTCGATCGCCCTGTGCCGACGACTCCAGTTAATCTGATTCCTAAAGAAGAGTTTCCTCCTCAATTGTAACACAATAAATGAACACAAACGATTCTAAAACCAATAATTCTAACATCAATCTACACGCCCTTCATTCTCCCTTTGCTGAGGTGGTAGAACAACTGACGGGATGGGAAGATCTCTTAGAAGATCCGGATTCTAATAGTACGATGCACGTCGAATCGATCGATATTAAAATGCCCTTAGAACTGCAAGTCAATGCAGACGAATCTGGAGAAGTTTCGATCGGTGGTTCGGCTCCCACCCAAACCATAGAAACGACAGTTATGCCCGTCTTTCACCGTCTTAAACTACATCTAACGATCGATCGTGACCACTAACCGACCCTGGCACTTAAATACATTTCTCGACGCGCTAATCTACGAACTCGATCGCGCGCAAGATACGTTATCGGTCAAAGGTGCAAATCGCAAGCTAACGTATATGGTCAAAGATATGTCGTTAGACTTACAGTTATTTCCTGAATTCGACGGCGAAAACGTTCACTTCACGACCGCAAAGCCAGGAGAAACAGGCGCATCGAAAATCACCTTTCAGTTGGGTTCGATTCGCGATCATCAAATTCAAGAAATCGCGAAAGATCCGCTCAGTCACGACGATATCTCGATCGACGAGATAGATTTACCGAAAGAAGCAAACAAAACTCTTAAAAAACTTGGAATTTATTCAACCAAAGACTTACAACGAACGATTGAAGAGAAAGGGATCGATTTAGACGCGCATACAGGAGAAACCCTCGATCGCGAACATCTCTCTCACATCCTCGATCGCGAACGTCGCCGCCAAAATTCACCCGTCGTCTCACACGCGAGATTCTTTCGACAAAACGGGCGAAGTATTTTGCGTTTAGAGGGACAAAACCTCATGATTTACCCCGAAAATCGCGAGTTTCCCGTGGCGGTTCTCGATGGTGTGAAAGTCCCGATTCAAACGGCTAGCGAAACTCAACTTCAACTTCTCATCGATCGCGATCGCTTAAAAACTCAACCTGGAAAGCTCGAAGTTGCCCTCGATCGCTATGCCATTATCACTTTAACGTTAAAAACTTAAGCTTGTCCGATTACACGTTATAAATAATTAAAATTATCCTATGTTCGATCGACAATCTCAGTCTAAAAACCGCCTTCTCGCCCTCGAACGCGAGCTGCTCGGTCGCGGTCGATCGAGCCAATATTCCCCGGTTCCCAAACGCCCAGTTCCCGAACCGTATAGTTCCGAAACTCAAAATATCGTTGAAGACAATATCGTTAACAATTCTGATAATTTGGCAGCTCCGAGATCGCCCGATCGCAGCTCTCCCAAACAAAATCGTTTGCTGGAGTTAGAAAATTCCCTTCAAACTCGAGAAAGAGCGAGTCAAAGACCGACTCGAAGACCGACAAAACCCGATCGCGCGCAACGCTCCCCGTCTCACCCTCCACCAACACCCCGAATACAGTTTGAATCTTACATCTTCGATACCGGAGAACCTATTATCGTCGGCGATCGCCACGTTCGGGCCCCTTCTCCTTCCGTCGATCGTCGAATCGATCGACTCGGCGATGTCGCTACCCGTCCCGAATCCGTTCCCGAACGCATGATGACAGGCGATCGACCGCTCGACTCTCAAGTAGAGAACGTAAAACTTACTGAGAACGGCCATCGCTCGAGAGGTTCAAACAACGAGATAACGGAAGTTCAGAACGACAAGAACGACATCGACCCCTCCAACAACTCCGCGAACAACGGACTTCACGAAGCCTTCGGCGACATTCGCGAAGAAATGAGTTACGCCACCGCGTTCGATTTAGGAACTGTCGAGGTCGAAATTCCCTTTGACGAATTTGACAAAGCCATCGACGACGAACACAGCGATCGAGAACGAGCGATCGCGCAATCCCACTCTCTCGATCCCCGTTTTGATGAATTTGACGAGGCTATCGATTTGGGAAAGCCCTCTAGCGATCGCCGTCGGTCGCCGCCTCCCGTCAAAGCTCCGAACGCCCTCGCCTCAGTCAAAAGAGAGCCTCGATACGCGCTAACTCAGTTCTCGTCACAGACTTTACCGGCCTCTCTCGCAACTAGCGACCCCCCAAGCGACGATCTGGCCACTGTCGCGTTTGGTTTTAGCGGCGATCGCACCTTTGACCTGACCGCATTCGAGACGATCGCACGGGTCGCACGTCGAGTGGCCAACGCCTCGCTTCCCCTCATCGTCTCCTTCTTTATCTATACCTTCGGTTTTCTCGTCGTGTTCGCGCAACTGTTGGGATTGGGTTTAGCCTTTTTGGCCGCCTCAGCCAGTCAACGCGATCGAGATTTCTCGGGATTTAACGATATCCCGAGCGATCGAGAAATGCGAGCGATCGAAGCCTCGTTAGACAGCGGCTAGGACTCTCCAGTCTCGGAAAACCGCTCTCCACCTCCCTCCCCTAACTCAACCTAACGAATTCCCGATCGCACGCAACCACTCAGACACGACGATGAAAAAATCTCACTCCTCAAACCGACTGTTCGATCTCGATCGTGCGACGCACCGCTTGCGCGAACGAAAACTCACCTCGAACTCACCCACACCCCCACTCGATCGCACGCCGCCATCTGGGAAAGGGTCGATCTTCAAACTCGATCGCTCGGTGACGCGTCCCCGCGATCGGTCTCGACCGTCCTACACTGAAGCCAAATCCTTCGATAACAACGAGGCGATCGAGGTCGAAGGAAACGGTTACAACCAACGCCAAACGCAAGCTCGCGCGTTTGACGCGAACGAACCGATCGCTCTCGAGTACTCGTCTCCTCACTTCGAGCCAAATTACGCCGAAGCCAGTTCCTGGAACGAAGACGCGGTCGAGCCAAACTACGTCGAAGCCAGTTCTTGGAATCAAGAAGCTGACGAAATTGTGACGGAGGCGATACCGTTTGAGGCTCAGTCTTTTGAAGTCGATACCGAGTCGAGAGAGGACACGACACCGCCAGTTGAAGCTAAAGGCGATCGCACCGACGCCTTAACCCATCAGGTTGAAGCACTTCGTCAAGAGGTGCAAGCGTTAAACACTCCCGCACCCCCTTCAACCGATTCGACCGCCGAACAACTGCGACAAATTCAACATGAAATTCGGGCGTTAGGAGACGCGCGATCGCAGCCTTCGTCAGATTCGGAAGCCTTCACGACCCAACTGCGATCGCTTCGCAGCGAACTCCAAGCCTTACGGGACAATCGAGAAGCCGAAGCACTCAGTCACGAGTACTGGGAAGCGTTGGAACTCGAACCGCATTTTCAAGAGTTCGATCGACAAATCAAGGAAACGCCATCTTCATCTCTCTCAGACGCCGCTCGATACGTTCCGGTGGAAGTGGTTCCCCCTGAGACCCCTGACTCGCCAGCGAAAGCGATGGAAGTCGAACTTTCAGACCAGTTCGCCGAATTCGATCGCATGATGGACGCCGAAGGAGACGCCACCTCGAACCTCAACGCCGTCGAGAGTTGGTCTGAAGCCGCATCGTTCGACAATGAGATGGATTATACCTGGGCTTTAGGCGATGAGGAGACATCGGAACCCGAACCTCAACTCAAACTTTGGAACGAGATGTCTTCTGGCGAGCAAAACGAAGCGGTCGAGTCTTTAATTCTCATGCAAGGCGGAAGTCGCGAACCGTCATCGGCGTTGGGTGAGGGCGATCTCGATTATACCTGGGCTTTAGGCGATGAAGAGACATCGAAACCCGAATCTCAACTCAAGCTTTGGAACGAGATGTCTTCTGGCGAGCAAAACGAAGCGGTCGAGTCTTTAATTCTCATGCAAGGCGGAAATTTGGAGTCCTAAAAAAGACGGAATAGCCATTCGCCGAGAATTTTTTTAGCAGTTTATTTGAGAACTTACGATGCCACTTACAATATTAGCTCACCAGGCCAACAACATTCCTAATGCCGCCGGAAACCTCGCAATTCTAGCGGTGCGAGTGGTCGATCGTATTTACGGACAGATTCACAACAACGCTCCAGGGCCGCTACAGGGAATTAACGTCAATCTTTCTGTAAACCAGGTCGCCCCCGTCGCAGCAGTTACAGATGGTAATGGATATGCTTATTTTTCCATTGCAAGAGACGATATGACTGCGATCGCTAACGTACGAATTCAGTACCAGAGGGCAAATCGATGGCATCGTACAGAAGCGATAAATGGGGTTGTCTTTAACCAGCGTTTAGACCACATTGCGAACGTCACACCCGCGCTAAATACATTACCGACTACTGCAAACCTTTTAAACACCGCGATCGCCAATACTCCCGAAGCAAAAGCCCAAAGTTTCGCCGAAATTATGGCAGCCGTGGAACGCGATCGCAACGACGAGATCGCCGCTTTACCTCCGACGGGAGTGATGGGAGCGGGGGGAGCTGCTTCATTTCGAGCCATTCTACGCGGTGCGTTACCCGATCGCGCTATTTATAATAGTGGAATTTGGTATGTCAGCGAACTTCCTACCAATTTACGAGGCATTCACGCACAAGGTTTTTCGGGGTCGCTACATCTCAATCTCATCAGTCCTTTTACCTGGAACGTTCCAGGAGGAAATGCCGCACAAGCCATTCGAGATTTCCTCATCGGCCCGACTGTGGCAGAATGTGCGAGCGTGATTCAAGCTGCCATGTACGGAACGCTACTTCGTGCGGCAGGAGGAAATGTTAACTTCAACAACCAGTATTCTCAATTGAGGCTCGACAAAATATTTTCTCACACGGGAAACAATCCGTTAGCCACCAACGAGATAGATGTTTTATCCCTAGATTCCAATACAGCCAGCGTGTATAACAACCGGCTCATGCAAGAAGGAATTTGGTGTTATATCAAAAACGGTTTGCAATACCTCAACCATCATCCGAATGGGTTTGGAATGGGTTGGAACCTAGTTTCAATCGGCGAATCGGGATTTCTCGGATTTGGTTTGGGTGACGCTCTCAGTGAAGGGGCAATTCTCGATCGCATGGTGAACGGATATAATAGCGGGTTAGCACAGAACCTTCACATCACGCGACAAGATTTAACTTGGCAATACCAACCGCCTCAAAATCTACTTCAGCTTTTTCAAAATCGCCCCCAGAACGATATCGCAAACTGGTATGCAGATAACAACTTTCCTTATGTTATTGCGAGTCCAAAAGCTCAGGCGATGCTACGGGCGATCGTTAATGAATATCTCGCGATAATTGATTCCCGTTTACATCATCTCAGTGCTTTCTTGACTAGCAGAATAAAAACCATACACCAAACAGTCGCGCAGGGAAACGATCCGGCGAATGGAAATTTAAATGTTCCTCAGAACCTCCGACAAAATGTTTTAGTCAACGCTCAAAATATTCGAGGTAACTTACCCGTTCAGCCTAACCAACGATTATATTTTCCTCTGCCTACGGTGAATATGCTCGGAAAAAATGTAAACGGTGGTGCAGGTTTTCAGACAACCAAATGGTATCGTTTAATTTAAAATTGAAACACTGAAAAACTTAAAACTTGGCGATCGCCGATAGAAATATCGTTCCAATGCGATCGCTTTTTTCAACGATCGGAGTCGAGGACTAAAACACGGGTTTGCCCCAGTTAGACAAGCCCCTCTCTGTGTCCTCTGTGCCTCTGGGCGTGAAGACTTCTTAAAACCCAGCTTATCGGAAACGGATAGAGTATGACCTGTTGTTGGGTTTCGACTTCGCTCCACCCCTGGACGGCAGCGTTGCCGAAGTCCAACCTACCTCAGACTCATATTTTCGCCGAATGAAGCTCACCCCACCTGCTAGGGCGCGAGGTGGGGGTGTCGGTGCTAACCTGAAACTGTGCTAGTCCACAGGTCACACAGACAAGCCCAGCTTCACCGGCGAACGTCCAGAACGTTTGCTGGAGCGTTCCTTACGGTCATTTCTGCGCGTAAGCTTAAGAATGCCTCGGGCAGCAATGTTCAGCGCCCCGTTTAGGTCGGCGCTGTACCGCTTGCCCGAAGAAAATTTGGCCCGAGCATAGTTTTTGGAGTCCCGCCGCACCACTCCACTCCCGTCATAAGCCAGCTTTGAGGTATAAGCGGCAACGACATCAACAACCTTACCGCCAATTTCAAGCCACTTCATTTCAGTAAAATCTCGAATCATCCCTTTGAGCCAACCATGAAAGCGTTGGCGCAGGTTAGACCGTTTTCGTCCACCTTTAGCTTTCCATCCTTTCAGGTTCTCAAAGACGATGGCATCGGCTTTGAATTGTCTGGCAATCTGGACAATGCGCTTCGAGACGATCTGTCCGATTTGACGGTTGATATTACGGCATTTGCGATAGGTATTAGAGCAGAAGCCTTTCTGGAGACTTCCACCTTTCCCCATCGTCTTACTGGCTCGTTTCGATACCGATTTCAGCCGTTTGTCTCGACGGTCGCCGTTCCGCAGGACGCAGGTTCCTGCGGCTGCGGCGACTTCGTCGATGTCTCTTCCAGGGTGAATAAATTCACGATGGATTACAGTGCCGTCAAAATTCACGACTGCAACGGTTGCGGTGGTGTTAATACCCAAGTCAACACTCACCACATTGCCATCTACCTCCCGTTGGGGTGGATGACACTCAAACGGAACTGAGAGGTGACAGACATTCTTCTCCTCATTAAAAATTAGGGAGGGTGACAGCAGTTTGTTGCTGTCTACCGTAGGGTTTGCTGAAAAAGTTATCAAAAGCTGGGGGTGGAAAATGAACAAGAAGCCGTCTTGCTCAAGGTATAAATCTGAATTGACTTAACTCGTCCACTTTATAAGTTACAATAATATTTCTCGACAAAATTATGAAGTTTGGGAAAAATTGAACACAAAAAAAGACAGTAAAACTGCCGGCTCAGCTTCACCAGGTTCATACACTAAAAAGGTCAGAGCGATGGAGGTTTCCGAAGTATTAGGCAGTTTAGCCATAACACGACTTAAGCTGAATCTTCTTTTGGCCTTGTCCCAAATTTCCCCTCGATTGCATTACGAATGCGCTCATCTTCCTGGGTCTTG
>NZ_KB235958.1:2654496-2656173 GCF_000332355.1 Baaleninema simplex PCC 7105 | reverse complement strand
AGTAATCCTCCCAAATAGTGTTCTAAACCCCTTTTTTTGTGCTTGGGTTTTGAAGTCGGGGTCGAAACGCTTGCACCACTTCTCAAAGCAGGGTGGCATAGCGGCTGGGGTGGTCTCTCTCATGGGGACACTCTCCACCTTAAATCCTTGTCAGTCAAGGGTTTTGCTTTTATTTTACCTTTTTTACCGTTTAAGTCCCGTTAGGAGGTCTTCCTAAAGGCGGGCCGCTGAGACGAATTTCTCTTTCTTTACACCAAGCTCGATTAGCTCGGGTTCGATAAATTCGATCGGCGTGAACCGATGAGGGGTAAACTCCCGTATAGTCTTTGTAAGCTTCGACTTGCGAGATTAAATCTCCACTTTCATTATAATTATCCCAACTAATTTTTTCGAGTAAATACATATCCTTCTACACAACTGACTGATAACTTAGCCCCGAATTCCGTAGGACTTGCTGCCTTGCCTCTGACGATTGGACGGAGATGAGGTTGTGTTAAACTGACGATGTCGATTTTTCGTATTTTATTTTTATTGATTTGACCACATCCACTGCTGTTGACGGGTAATTTCACTGGAGACCAATAAATTCCTGTATTGCCTTCGGCTTAAGCATTCTAGGCTCGCCCCTTTCTCAATTAATTTCTCAATGTTTCGGAAGTTTCGTTGAAGATATTGGAGTTGTTTTTTGACAGCATTTCTTCTTTCTTTGCGAGAGGGTCTCCTCTTTTTGGCAAATTTGAGATACTCTTTTCGGGCGAGTTTTCGGTGGGTTCTAGGTTTTTTATACAGTTGGCCCTTCAGGGATTTATATAAAATGTCTAGGATGAGTTCGGTGGTTTTCCTCGCTTGATTTAACAGTTCGACATCGGTGGGGTATTTGATATCGGCAGGTGCGACGGTCGCATCGATTAAGAGTTTCCCTCTATTTTCTTTTCTTCTTTCGACTCCTTCTGACTTTTTTGTGTCTAGATTCCTCCCGTTGAAATCCTCGAGCTTGTCGGACAATTCTTCGATTTATTTTTTGAAGTTAGAGAGCGACCAATCCTTTGCCGAAAATGAACCATCATTGAAGCATCAAAAGGCGCTTCATTTCGATAACTCTTTTCCCCGATAAAATACTGTAGGTAAGGGTTTTCTTTAATTTGTTCGACAGTTTCTCGGTCGCTTATTCCCAATTTTTCTTTAATAATTAAGGCTCCCAGTGCCATCCGAAATGGTTTCGCTGGCGCTCCCATTTCCTCAGAAAAATTCTGGGCATATTCTTCCTCAAATTCTGCCCAGGGAATGAGGTTCGCCAAAAATTACCCAACGATTTTCTTCACACAACTTGCCTTCAAAAGGAAGTTCAAAGGCTTCTTCGGGCGCGTCAGGATTTTGTGATTTTCGATACATTTTTTCTTGCCGGATGCACGGGAATTTCCAATTTTACCTCTTTTTCGGGTTCTCGAAGCCACGTCAAGACTCCTCTAAGCCTTACACCGTAAGCTTTTCACTTCTTTTCAGCAAGCCCTAAGTACCGCTAAAAACCTCAGCCGAGAAGCCAAAAAACAAGCCCAGGAAGATGAGCGCATTCGTAATGCAATCGGGGGGAAATTTGGACAAGCCAAAAGAAGATTTAGCTTAAGTCGTGTTATGGCTAAACTGCCTAATACTTCGGAAACCTCCATCGCTCTGACC
>NZ_KB235958.1:2615064-2654396 GCF_000332355.1 Baaleninema simplex PCC 7105 | reverse complement strand
TTTTGTGATTTTCGATACATTTTTTCTTGCCGGATGCACGGGAATTTCCAATTTTACCTCTTTTTCGGGTTCTCGAAGCCACGTCAAGACTCCTCTAAGCCTTACGTCGTAAGCTTTTCACTTCTTTTCAGCAAGCCCTATTTAGGTTGGGGATTCTGTGCGGTTTGGTGAATCAGTTTTTCAACCGCCAGTACTCGTTTTTGGCTGGACAACCCCGCCAGAGAAGACCAATGGGTAAACAGAATTCCGACCAAGTGCCGACACACACGACGATAGACCTTAACCGTCTCGTGAAACAGTCGTCGCTGTTCTTTTGTGGGGTTAAGACTCCATTTATCGGTGCGAACGATCTGGCCAGGTTTCTGGATTACCATAACGGTATGATAACTCAAGGCTTTGAGTGGTGCGGCTCCTTGACCCCCACCTGCGTCCCGCGAGGTGGGGGAGTGCGTCGCGATCTTGTTCAAAAATGAAATGCACCCTCGATTCTTGAATTTGAGGTATCAAGATTTCGATTTTTTCACATTTTGCTTCGTGCGATCGAGAAATTTTAACTGACGGTATAGTAGCTCGATTTGAGGCAAACGCACCCCCGCTCGATCGGCGATTCTCAAAGGATTCCCGACGATCGCTTCGACTTCCAACGATCGCCCCGCGTCGTAATCGAGCTTCATACTGGTCAAATAGGGATTCATTTTCTCCGTCGTCGTTAACATATTCGACACGAACGACTCGGGAACGGTGCGATCGCACGCCGCCGCTCCCCGAACCACTTCCGCCATCAACGATTCTACAGCTTGGCGACAGTCTGCATCGAAAATCAAGCGATCGGTTTTGGCGTCCAACACGACCGATAACCCGTTAAACGGAATATTCCAAACCAGCTTTTTCCACCGAGCTAACAGCAAATCTTTGTGAAATTGAATCTCGATTCCAGCCTGTTTGAAATCCGTCCCGATCGCCTCGAGTCGCGACGTGACGCCGAGGGGTTCGTAACCGGGCGTATAATCGGCTAAGGCGATCGGTCCGTAGTCGAGATGTCGGATATGACCGGGGCCGACTTTATTCGAGCAAATAAAACACAGTCCCCCCACGACGCGATCGCCGCCGACGATTTCGGCCACCTCGTCTTCAACCCCCAACCCGTTTTGCAACACTAACACCACGCCGTCGTCCGCCAACACTGAGGGTAACAGCTTCGGTAAACGGTAGTTTTGGGTCGTTTTGAGGGCGAGAACCACCACGTCGCACTTCGGCATTTCCGACACGTCACGATAGGCGTTAACGTGGGGAAGTCGGAAGTCTCCCCCCACCGAATCGATGGTGAGTCCGTCGCGGCGAACCGTCTCGTAATCGCTTCTGAGGAGGAAATGCACCTCCGCTCCCGCTCGTTGCAAACACGCCCCGTAAAATCCTCCGATTGCTCCGGTTCCTAAAATGGCGTAGCGTCGTCCGGCCATATCTGCTCAATGTAAGTCGTCTTGCCAAATGCCAATGTAGACACGGGTTTCATTTTCCCACGCGATCGTCCCTTCGAGGGAGGGAAGGGAAAACGAGTACGCTGAGATTTCTCGAGTCCAAACGCGATCGAATCCCTGGCGAATCGAGGTGTCTAATTGACAGCCGAGCATACTATCGAGCGTTGAGAGAATGAGATGGCGATCGACAGATTGGGCGAAAGAGGCTTCAGTTTGACGCAAGCGATCTGAGGTGTTATCGAACAGAAATCCCAAACTCACTTTTTTGGGAATTAAATTATAGATTAAGGCGGTCGTGTTGCCCCAATACCCCGGCTGCACTTGCATGGGTGCGCCGACCATTTCTTCGACGTGCGATCGCAGCGTTCCGGGTTGAAAGCCAGGAAATCCAAACCCACTTGGTTCTGACGAACAAGGGGTAAGATCGCCGGTTTCGGAGATGGGAGACAGGGGCGAGGCGAGTTTAAAGGGAGAGGAAAGAGGATTCAGAATTCCGGCCAATGCAGATTTTGTGGATAAAAAAACGACGCTAAAAATAATTAGCGATCGCCCTAAAATAACGGCGAGACAATGCAAATTATAAACGGGAGAAAATAGATTTTCCATTGCCTTAGATAATGGAAAGGCTCAGCATTTATACATAGACGTTTAGACACGCCAAATTGACTATTTTTATTGTATTTTATTTTTTCGATCTGGCAAGCGCTAGAGTGGAGGCGGACGAACTCACTCACGCGATCGCCTCTCGGGTCAGTTGCAGCTTCGGCGAAGCTAACCCTTATCCAGCCGGAGCTTACGCATTCACTCCATGTGTAGGGTGGGCATTGCCCACCGACCTCTACATTTAGTGTGGGTAAGGCTTAATTGCGTAAGTCCAACCAGCAACAGTTTTCGTGAAAAGGGGTTTGAGAGACGAAAAGACACCGATCGCAGTCAATACATATTTTGCAATTTTTGTCAACCCAAAATTGAAATAAGTTTTCTGCACCATAGCGAGCGTGAAAAAATACTCGCGACAGGGACGAGTCAGGATTCGTCCCTGCCATAGTCGTCTGCATCGGGGCGATCGCGACTCGCTCAGCCGCAAGCGCCCGATTTTTCAGGCTTCGGGGGGAGCTTCCACCAGTTCGGCTTTCGCTTCAGACACGAGTGCCTTGCTGCCTTCATAAACCGTCATGCCTCCCTTAATCGTCGCTTTGGCAACCGATTTACCAACTTTCTTAACGGCGGGAACCACCACGGGAGCGAGCAGTAGAGCGCCAGCCGTCCCGAGAAGCAAAACGGCCGTACTGGGTAGAAGACAGCGAAAACCAAACGGACAGTTTTTCGCAATTTCTTTACCGATTTCGTATTCCAACTTCATCATCGATTTCCTCCTGAATGGATGGCATTTTGACCCGTTAGTCCTGAGTGCTACTCAGCCTTACTCATTAAAGGTCGAAGTCCGTTAACTCCGGCAGCGATCGCCGAACCGTTGTGAACCACCGCCGCCAGAAGGGGGTGCAGTCCAACCGTCGTGGCGAAAGAAAGCGCGGCCACGTTGGGAATCACCGAGAGGCGCGTATTTTCCCCAATCAGTTGTTGGGTTTGTTTGGCCAGAGCGATCGCCTTGACCAAGCTCTCGAGATCGTTTTCCATCAACACCACGTCTGCCGTTTCCCGCGCCACTTCCGAACCGTCACCAAAGGAAACGGAAACGTCCGCGTAAGCCAGAGCTGCGGAGTCGTTAATCCCATCTCCGACAAACGCAACCGTTTTACCGTCTTCGTGCAACTGGCGGACAACCGTTGCCTTTTGCTCTGGGAAAGCGTCGGCGTGAACCTTATCGGGGTCGATGCCCAATTCTTTCGCAACGGTTAAGGCGCGGTGGCGACGATCGCCCGTGAGAATATGAATTTCTACCCCTCGAGCTTGTAGAGCTTCGATCGTGGCTTGGGTTTCGGGACGCAGGGGATCGGTGTATTGAATCGCCCCGAGAAGCCGACCGTTACTGGCAACATAGATCGAAGACGTGCCTTGAATGTCAGGATGTTCTCGTTCGAGCGATTCGAGGCTAATTCCCTCCCCTCGCAAGAAGCGATCGCTACCGACCCGCACGTCCTCGCCATCAATATCTGCCCGCACGCCGAGACCGACTTGATACTCCCATTCGCCGCGTTCTAAATCTGCCACATCTTGCGATCGGGCGTAACGCACGACAGCAGAGGCAACCGGATGCGTCAGACGCTTCTCGGCGGTTGCCGCCAATTCTAACAATCGTTGAGGATCGGCACCGTTTACGGTTCGGACTCCCGTGACGATCGCGTCTCCCTGCGTGAGAGTGCCAGTCTTATCAAATACGACGGCATCCACTCGGGCCAACTGTTCTAAACTGTGTCCGCTGCGGATGAGGATACCGCGTCGTGCGGCGGCGGTCATCGAGGCGAGAACGGTTGTGGGAACGGAAACGCGAATACCCGTCATAAAGTCGAGGGTGAGGATAGCCGCCGCCCGTGCCATACTGCCCGTTACGAGCAAGACGCCAGTTGAGACACACAACGCCGGTAAAATCGCCTTCTCCGCTAAGCGAGCCGCGTGGTCTTCCATGCGAGTATCGCCGACGGGGGCATTTTGTACGAGTTTGACGCTCTGTCCGGCGCGGGTATCGGCTCCTGTCTGTTCGGTGAGGATATATAACTGTCCTTCTCGCACTAAGGTCGAAGCATAGACCGTTTGACCGACCTCTCGCATGACGGGCATCGATTCGCCGGTGAGTTTTTGTTGGTCGATCGAAGCTCGACCGCGCAGGATCTTGCCATCGACGGGAATCTGTTCCCCTGGATAAACAATGACCGTGTCGCCGGGGTTGACCCGATCGAGAGGAATTTGGTCTTTAGAACCGTCGCGTTCGACCCAGACGAAGCGATCGAGCGAATCGATCAGTTCTAACGCTTGGCGGGTCGAGGTGCGTGCGGTGCGATCGCGGATCAGATCTCCGAGTTTGTGCAGCAATAGGATTGTCGATGGGGTGAGCGGATTTCCCTGAAGGGTTGTCAGAACCAACGCCATTAAGTCGAGGCAGTCGATATTGAGCCGCTTGTCTTGCCAAATACTCGATAGGGCGTTTTTGGCGATGGGAAGGCTGCCTGCGGCGATCGTTCCGATGATGGCAGCAGTCGGAACAGACCAGCCAACAGGACCGGCCAGCAGGGCGAGGAGAGTTGCAAAAGCAGGAAGCTTCAGTTGAGACCAACCGCTTTCTGAGGCGGATTCGGCGTTGGGACTCGGGGCGGGCGTAATGGCTGTCGCGGCAAGCTGAATCAGACCGATCGTATAGAAGCGCATTCGATCGTCGGATACCCGGTCGGTGTGATAGTTCACGGAAACCGACATGGCTGCGGCTTTTATGCGGACTCGAGCGACGCACTCGTCAGCCTCGAGCAACACTTGTAGGCGATGGAGGTAGTGGGAATCGCAGGCGAGGCGAGGTACCCGCAACCGCAACCGCCCCGGTGTACTGTGGACGATCGCGTAGGGGACAAACGCTCGGTTGTTGACGTTTGAGTGCGTTGAGCGTCGGGCGATCGGGGGGGACAGCTCGCGATCGTTGTGAATTGGCTGGACAACGGTGAATCGCTGGCTCGGTTTAACAGTTTTCTGCCGAGCGGTTGAATGGAGTTTTAGTGCGACTACCACGATCGATTCCCCCTAAGCTCTACGCCGTTTTGCTGAGGTTAATTCAAGGTTAACTTTTCTCTGTCTTTAGTTTAATTCTTTAGTTCAAAAAAAATAAGTTTGTAATATTTTTTAAGCTTTTTGTTTGTTGAAAACTATTCGCATAAAGACGTAAAGTCTTGATTATAAAGGCATTTCGAGGCAAGTTCCTATTAGACTTTACTCTTGAGTTAAATAAGAAGAGTTATCATTAGGTAGGATAAAGAACGCCTTAAGCGCCTGAGAGACTGCCTCGATTGAGTTATTTAGAACCCACGTTTAGAGGATATCTGTGAAGAAAAGATAAAGAGAGGGAAGGAAGAGGGAAGAGAGGAAGGATAAAAGAGAAGAAGCCAGTTAGACAGAGCCATGACTCGACAAGGATATCCCAGCGACGTGAGTGACGCCGAATGGAAAATCGTGGAACCCCTTCTGCCTCGAGCTAAGTCAGAATCAGGTCGAGGCAGAAAAAGAACCGTGGATATGAGGGCAGTCTACAACGGCATCCGATACGTGTGTCGAACGGGCTGTGCCTGGGAATACTTGCCCCATGACTTCCCCCCCGCAAAAACCGTCTATGGATATTGGCGTAAATGGGAGAAGAAAGGGGTGTGGCAGTATATCCACGACCACTTGAGAGAGGCGCTGCGAAAAAAAACAGCGAGGGGCAAAAGCCAGCGCTGGCATCATTGACAGTCAATCGGTCAAAACGACAGACGTGGGGGGTACAGACCGAGGGTACGACGGCGGAAAGAAAGTCAACGGCCGCAAGCGACACATCCTGGTAGATACCCTGGGATTGATAATTGTAGTCTTCGCTCATGCCGCGAATCTCGCCGATTCCACCTCGGCCCGAATGCTGCTGACGGAGAGTACCTGGTGTGAGCCAACTCTGGGGCAGGTCTGGGCTGACCAAGGCTATCGTGGTGAGAGGTTACAGCGAGTCGCTCAAGGCTGTGACTTGGAGTTGGAGGTCGTCGAACGGACTGAACCGGGTTTTGTCGTTTTGCCAAGACGCTGGGTCGTCGAACGCACCTTAGCTTGGTTAGGAAAGCACCGACGTTTGAGTAAGGATTACGAGCGTCTTCCTCAGATGAGTGAGTGCTTTGTATATCAAGCCATGACAGCTCTGATGCTCAAACGCCTCACCTCTTAATTTTTTCTTTATAGATACCTTCTAGGTTGTCTCATAAGGTCGTCACAGGATTTCATTTATTTTGGGGTTGAGATGTCGGGACTGAAGGACAGCCCTTGCTAATTTGTCCAGACCTTCTCAAAATTCTGATGTGGGCTATCTCAATTCGACGAGTTTGCGATCGCCAGATCGATGAGATCGCCCCAATCTGCTAAAATTGATACATTGAACTAAAAATCAACCAATACCGCCCCCCGATCCGTGTCCAAAGGAATCGTCAGCTATCTGATCGTCGATAATCTCGAAACTCCTCCACGGTTGCGAGAAGGGGTTATCGTACGGTTGTTCGCCCGTCGAGACAGTCCCCGAACTCGGGAAGCGGCGATCGATCTCGTCCGCAGCCTGTGGGAAGAAGACCGTCTTCCAGCCGAACGCTTTGCCAACGGAATCACAGAGGAATCGATTATGGCAGTTTCCGAACCCACCCCCAACACCGACTTACTCCCCGTCGAACGGGGCGCTCGAGAACTCTGTCACCTGCTCAACCTGCAAGTGGCACACCAACAAGCTTGTCACGACGCTCGCCCTCTCGTCTCTGTCGTGCGAGCCGTTCTCGAAGAACAGCGCCCCCTCAGCCCAGAAGAACTCGAAATCGCAGGCGATCGCAAAACCGCCAAAATCCTACAAAAAGTCGCGTCCACCTGCGCCGAACTCACGCGATGTCGCGAGTCCACGAGCGGCGACGCAAAACTCGTCCTCGACATCATCCGAGCCGACGTCGAAGGTGACGTTCAGGTGGTTTCCCCCCAAGACATCACCAACGGCGCACCCAAGGTGAAAGAGAAATCGTGATGAAGAGATGAGGAGTCACATCATCTCCTCATCTCCTCATCTCCTCATTACTGCTTCACCACCCCTTTTCCAAAGAACTTGGGCGGATGGGCTTTCGTGTAGACTTCCGTTTCCCGAGCGATCGCATCGCGGAGGTGGCGAGGAAGGTTCGTCATCCCCAACAGCGTCGTTCCGTCGAACATTCGCAAGCCGCCTGTGGTGTTTTCCGCCAGGATGCGATCGATCGACTCGGGATCGGGGCGCGTTGAAAGCTCCTGCATCGAAGCCAACGCAAACCCCCAAGGCGCGGCATAGGTGGGAACGTAAGAACTGTAAGACTGAACGTGAGGAAACACCGCCTTGAGAGTGTTAACAATGCGGGCGTGAAGTTGTAACTCCGCCGGTGCTACCGGCCCCGCCTGCACCACAAAATGACCTCGGGGCGATAAAACGCCGCGAATTTGCTCGAAATACTCTTTCGTAAATAACTGGAACGACGGCCCTTCCTCAATGGGATCGGAGAGATCGGAAATAACCACGTCCCACGCGATCGTCGTATCGTCGAGATACTTCAGGGCGTCACCGATAACTAGCTCGCTTCGAGGATCGTCAAACGCATTTTGGTGCATTTCCGGCAGATGCTGGCGACAGGCTTCGACCACCGCATTGTCGATGTCCACCATCACCGCCCGTTCGACCGTGTTCCACCGCAGCACTTCCCGCAGCGTCGCCCCTTCGCCGCCACCGAGAATCAAGACGTTGCGGGGTGCGCCGTGACCGATGCAGGACGGATGAACCAGAGGTTCGTGGTAGAGAAACTCATCTCCCGTGCAGGACTGCCATTTTCCATCGAGAACCAGAGCTTTTCCGTAAGCCCCCGTTTCGACGATGTACATTTCCTGAAATTCCGTTTGTTGAAATGCCAATAAGCGCGTCGCCCCGTGGAGGTAGACGTCCCAGGGCGTAATGTATTCAGTAATCCACAGATCTGCTTTAACTTCGCTGCCCGCCATCGTCCGGTTTTACTCCCCTAATCAAATTTGACGATCGACAATTCTACCATTTAAGGAAGACCAAACGGCCATCAAAAATCAAAAAATAGAGACGTTACCGACAACGTCTCTACGGGTAACTTTTGGTAGGCGGTGTACATTGGCGGTGCGTGACGATTTATCGATCTCACGATCGACACCCGATTTTTCAAGTCACGCACCCTACGACTTCGGGTTAAAGCTTCGGATGGCGTTGGTTCCAGTCCGTGGCTTTTTCGTAAGCGTTGGCGACTTCCAACAAGCGAGCTTCCTGCAAGACGTTTCCGATGAGTTGAAGTCCGACTGGCAGTCCTTGACGGTCGAAACCGCAAGGCATACTCAGCGCTGGAAGCCCTGCCAAGTTAACGGGAATCGTCATCAAGTCCGACAGATACATACTCAAGGGATCGTTGGTTTTTTCGCCAGCTTTAAACGCCGTCGTCGGGGCGGTCGGCGTCACCAAAACATCGACTTGAGCGAAGGCTTTTTGGAAATCTTGACAGATCAGCGTGCGGACTTTTTGGGCTTTCAAATAGTACGCATCGTAATATCCGGCCGAGAGAGCGTAAGTGCCGATGACGATGCGGCGTTTGACCTCTGCGCCGAAGCCTCGAGCGCGGGTTTTCGAGTACATTTCGATGAGGTCTTCAGTCTCGTCCGCGCGCATTCCGTATTTCACGCCGTCGTATCGCGCCAAGTTCGAGGAAGCTTCCGAGGGGGCGAGGATGTAATAGGTGGGTAAGCCGTAACGGAACGTCGGACAAGAGACGACTTGGACTTCTGCTCCCAATTCTTGCAAGGTTTCGACAGCCGTTTTGACGGCGGTTTCGACTTCTGGGTCTAAGCCTTTACCGAAGGTTTCTTGAATAACACCAACCCGAAGCCGTCCTTTCGATTTCAGGTTCGGTTGAATGAATTTGGAATATCTGGGGATTTCGGTTTTCAAACTGGTGGAGTCTTTGGCGTCGTATCCGGCGATCGCCTCGAGCAGCAGTGCCGTATCGTCAACGGTACGCCCAAAGGGGCCGATTTGGTCGAGAGAGGAAGCGTAAGCGACTAAGCCGTAGCGAGAGACTAAGCCGTAAGTGGGTTTCAAGCCGACGACGCCACAGAACGAGGCCGGTTGACGAATCGAGCCGCCGGTATCCGATCCCAGAGAAACCACGCATTCTTTGGCCGCGACCGCCGCCGCCGATCCTCCCGAGGAACCGCCGGGAACTCGCGTCGTATCCCAGGGGTTGGCAGTCACTTGGAACGCGGAGTTTTCAGTGGAACTCCCCATCGCAAATTCATCGAGGTTCGTTTTCCCCACGATGACCGCCCCGGCTGCATGCAGTTTGTCGATAACCGTCGCGTTGTAAGGCGGAACGTAGTTTTCGAGAATGCGCGAGGCGCAGGTGGTGGGTAAGCCGCGCGTACAGAGATTGTCTTTGATGGCGATCGGGATGCCCTCGAGCGGCCCGATCTCCTCTCGGGCCGCAATTTTGGCATCGACCCGTCGCGCCTGCTCTAGGGCTAGGTCGGCTGTGACGTAAAGAAAGCTGTGAAGTTGCGGTTCCAACGCCTCAATGCGTTTTAGGGTTTCTGTCGTCAGTTCGACGGCAGAACGTTCTTTTTCCACCAATTGTTGGTGCAACTCACGGATGGATGCCATGCACGAACCTCTACTCGACTCTGAAGGGGAGGGTAAACCGAACAAATCCCCAGTTTACTATAACTGCGATCGCGCCGTGCGATCGATCTCGGGCAAGGGAGCTTCTTCAGGGAAGAGGGAAGAGTGAAGAGGGAAGAATGAAGAGTGAAGAGGAGCAGGGGAGCTTTTTCAGGGAAGAGTGGTGACTGGTGACTGGTGACTGGTGACTGGTGACTGGTGACTGTCTTTACCTCATCTAATTGGGGAGTTTGGCGGCATCTAGCCATAGGGCTTCGATACAGGCGATCGCGTGGCAGAATTTTTGGAAACTCGTGGGTTTGACGAGATAGCAGTTGGCGTGATGTTGGTAACAGCGTAAAATTTCTAACTCGTCGTCTGAGGTCGTTAAAACCACGGTGGGAATGACTTTTAAGTGGGGATCGCGCTTGATTTCCGATAAGACTTCTAATCCCGACTTACGGGGGAGGTTGAGGTCGAGTAGAACTAGGTGAGGGCGGGGACAGTTCGCGTATTTTCCCTCTCGGTGCAAAAAGTCCAGGGCTTCGACGCCGTCTTCGACGATGTAGAGACGCGGCCGCGTTCGTCCGCGATCGAACGCCATTTCAATTAACTTCGCATCCCCTGGAGAATCTTCGACAACTAATACGTAGATTTGGCTGTGCGACCCCGATTCAACCGCTCGCTCCAACATTAAAACGTTTTACAACAAAAATTTACGAAAACAACCTGTTCTCTGGCTGGGGACACGGATCTCCAGGGGCGTGTTCCCTCGTCACCTTTTGGGGTTCGGGGTTGCACCGCAGCGTAAAGTAAAATGCCGAACCTTCACCGAGAGACGATTCGACCCACATTTTACCTCCGTGTCGTTCGACAATTTTTTTGCAAATCGCCAATCCGATACCCGTCCCTGGGTATTGGCGTCGCGTGTGGAGACGTTGGAACACCTCGAACACGCGATCGGAAAATTTGGGATCGATGCCGATACCGTTATCGCAAACGCAAAATTGCCAACTATCCGATAGTAATCTTACCGTAATGCGAATCTGTGGGGGACGATCGCCGCGAAACTTAATGGCGTTGCCGATGAGATTTTGAAATAGCTGTACCATCTGGGACTCGTCAGCCCAAACTTCGGGTAGGTTGTCTCGTTCGACGATCGCCTGACTGTCGGCGATCGCGGCGTGTAGGTTAGATAAAGCGCGATCGAGGACGGCATTGCAATCGGTCAGGGCGAACGCTTTCCCCCGAGTTCCCACCCGCGAGAAGGCCAGCAGATCGCGAATCAACTGCTGCATCCGTCGGGCGCCGTCGATAATGAAATCGAGATATTCTAAGGCTTCCCCGTCAAGGCGATCGCGATATTCGTCTGCGAGCAGTTCGGCAAATCCCGTCACCGCTCGCAGGGGTTCTTGCAAGTCGTGAGAGGCGATATAGGCGAACTGTTCGAGTTCTCGGTTCGATCGCGCCAGTTCCCGAGCATAACGCACCTGGTTGTCGAGGAGTTGCGCTTGATACAGCGCGATACTCAAGCGATCGCTGACTTGGTGAAGTAACTCCCGCTCTCCCTCGGTCCAGGTGCGAAAAGGTTGCTGTCCTTCCTCGCCAACCGCTCGACATTGCTGCACGCACAAGATGCCCCAAACGGACTCTTCTTCGGTTCGGCTTTGGGGATCTCGCACCGCGAACACCCGAACGTACAGGTTATCGCAGCGGTAACCGTCCGCTTGGATGGGTATAAAAGTTTCCGTTTCGATCGAGATCGAGCGTCCCAATACCGAATAAAACTCGCCTCTGAGGGCTTCGTGAACCACCTCGAACTGTCCGTTTCCGACGGCGCGATAAACCGTCACGCGATCGGCATCGAGAAGTTGTTGCACTTCGGCCACGGTCGTCTCTAAAATTTCGTCGAGATCGAGAGACTGACGCATCCGTTCTTGCACTTGTGCCAACAAGCGTTCTCGTTCGACTTGCGATCGAAATGCCCTTTCAGCCTGTTTGCGCTGGGCCAGTTCTTGCTGGAGGCGCTCGATGGCCTCGGCCAGATCCCGAGTTTGCTGTTCGACGACGATGCCGAGTTCGGCGTTAGCCTTTTTCAGCGCTTCTTCGGCCTGTTTGCGATCGCTGATGTTGATGGATACCCCCACCATCCCCACGAGCCGATCGTTTTCGTTAACGATTGGTGAGTTGGTCACGAGGGCGGGAAACGCCGTGCCGTCGCGACGTTTGACTTGAAACTCTCCCGACCAACTTTCTCCTCGACTCAACTGTCCCATCAATTCTCGCCCGCGATCGCGCGAGGTAGGGGTCGAGAGGATATCGAGGACATTGCCTCCGATCGCCTCTTCGGCCGACCATCCGTACAGTCGTTCGGCGAAGCGGTTCCAATACACGATCGCCCCGGACAAATCTGTCGCGATAACCGCGTGTTCTACCACGTCTAACAATCGTGCTTGAAAGTGAAGTCTCGCTTGTGCTTGTTGGCGTCGCGTCATTTCTTCTTGTAAGCGATCGTTGGCGGCTTGCAGTTGTGCCGTGCGCTGTTCGACTAAGGCTTCGAGTTGAGTGCGATAGCGTTCTAACTCGGCTTCAGCGCGTTTGCGATCGGTCACGTCTTCAGCAATTCCCGCCATTCGCACCACCTCTCCCCGTTCGTCATAAATGGGAAAAGTGCGGGCAGAAATCCAGCGCAGTTCGCCGTCGGGTCGGTAAATGCGGTACTCTTGCCGACTGCCCTGCCCTCGCCGCTCTCGAGCGAGGACAGTACGCATCAGGGCGAGATCGTCGGGATGAACGGATTCGAGCCAAGATTCGGGATCGGTGTAAAGATCGGCCGGCGATCGCTGCCAGATACGTTCGTACGCCGGACTGACGTAAAGCAGTTTTCCCATCGGGGCAGAAAACAGCCAAAAGACATCTTGGATGTTTTCTGCCATCTGCCGGAATTTGGCTTCGCTGTCCCGTAGCGCTTCCTCAGCCTGTCGCCGTTCGGTAATGTCCCGTAATGCAACCACGTACACCGCTTCGTCGTCCCAGTGGGTTTCCGCCACGTTCATTTCTGCAACGACCAGGTTTCCCCCCGGACGGATCGCGTGGAGTTCGCTGGCACTGCCGACGACGATGGGCTGTCCGAACTCCCAGCCGACGAGTTGCGAGAGGGGACGACCGAACAGCCGAGCCGCCGAGGGATTGGCAAACCGTACGATTCCCTGGCGATCGACGATAACGAGACTGTCTGAGATACTGTTGACGATGGTTTGCAGGCGCGCTTCGCTGCGACAGAGTTCGAGTTGAGCCTGCTGGTGTTCGGTAATGTCGGTGGCGGTTCCTAAAATCTGTCGGATCGCCCCGTTCTCATCGCGATCGTAAACGACGTTACGCGATCGCAGCCAGCGATAAGAACCGTCGCGGCCTCGGATTTGAAACGTCCACTCGAATACTTCGCCGTCGGTGAGGCGACTCCAGCGATCGGGCAAGGTGGGGAGGTTTTTGAGGTCGTTTGGATGCAAGCGTTCTTCGATAAAGCGATATCCGAGTTCTCGAACGTCTTCAGGGGAATCTCCCAAAATTTCGAGACTTTGTTGGTTGACGTAGGTACAGCGTCCAGCTTGTAGATCGTAAATGTATAGCAGTTGAGGTGATGCGTCGGCGATGCGTTCGACGAAGCGTTGGCTTTGTTGAAGTTCTTCTTCGCGACGTTTGCGATCGGTAATGTCGAGAACGGTTCCGAACAGGTGCATCGGTTCGCCATCGTCGGTGTAAACGGGATAGCCTCGCACGTAAACGTGGCGCGTGTCGCCATCGGGTCGCAAGATACGGAGTTCGAGTTCGTAGAGACAACCTTGGCGAATCGCTCGGTAGAGTTCGGATTCCCATATCTGGCGATCGTCGGGGTGAAGTTGTCGGATATGTTCTTCGAGGGTCGGTTCCCGGTGTCGATCGAGATCGACACCGAAAATCCGAAAGGTTTCGTCAGACCAAGACAGTTCGCGGGTGAGGAGGTCGAATTCCCAACTGCCCACGTGGGCGATTTTTTGAGCTTCGGCGAGGCGGTTGCGCTCCCGTTCGAGCGCTTCGGTGGTGGCTCGACGATCGCTGATGTCGCGGTAGGCACTCAGAAACCAGTTGCGATCGCCGAACTGCATGAGTGTCGTCGAGACGAGGAGCGTTTTACAGGTTCCGTCTTTGGTGCGGATCTGGGTTTCTCGGTTGCGCGCTCGTCCGTACTGTACGACGCGATCGAAGTGGGCTTCAAACTCTTGAAAGGCAGTCGGTTCGGGATAGAGCAGTTTGAAAAAATTTGGAGAGCGATTGGCTTCTTCGAGGCTATATCCGGTTGTTTCCTGCATGGGAGAGTTGAAAATCAGGAAGTTGCCCCGGCGATCGCTGAGGGTAATCCCTTCGCCGACAGTGTTGATGACGGTTACGAGGCGCTCGGCCAGTTGTTCGATGTCTGCTTCGGCCTGTTTGCGAGCTGTGATGTCAGTGGTCACGCCCATGACGAAGCGAACGGAACTGTCTTCGCTATATTCGGGAACGAGTCGGGTTTGAAACCATTTCACGCCGTCGGGAGACGGCCAGGAAAACTCGAGGTCTTGGGACTGTTGGGTTTCAAAAACGGTTTCGATCGCGCGTTCCCATCGAACGACCAGGCTTTCGGGCATTCGCAGTTCGCGATTGGTTTTCCCGATAAAGGCTTTGAGAGGCATTCCCGTGAGTTTTTCGATCCTGGGACTGACGTAGACGTGGCGTAAGTTGCGATCGAAGCGCGTAATGATTTCGGGAAAGTTTTCGGCTAAGGTGCGAAATTCTCGTTCCCGCTCTTTTAAGGTGGCTTCCGTCTGTTTGCGATCGCCGATGTCTTCGACAATGCCGATGTAGGAGGCGGGATTTCCTGCTGCATCCCGTAGGAGCGTCATGAAGATTTGCGCCCAAACCACCTTTCCGTCTTGGCAAACGTAGCGTTTTTCGAGACTGTAGCGATCGATTCGACCGTCGTAGAGCTGTCGGACGAGGTCGAGATCTTCCTCGAGATCGTCGGGGTACGTGATATCCTGCCACTTTATCTGTTGTAGTTCGGTTTGGGAATAGCCCAGGAAATCGACCAGTTTGTCGTTGGCGAAAATCCATCGTCCGTCGAGATCGACTTGCGAAATTCCCACACCCGCCCGTTCGACCATGCCGCGAAATTTGGCTTCGCTTTCAGCTAGAGCGGTTTCGACCTGCTTGCGAGTCTGAATTTCTTCTTCTAGGGCGGTGTTGAGCGTTTGCAGTCGAGCGGTGCGATGACGTTCGGTCGTGTCTCGACAGATGTAGGAGATGTGTTGTTTCTCGAGATATTTGACGTTGACGAGTAGATGATGTTCGTTTCCCGCTCGATCGCGAATCGTGCAATTGAGATCGAGCAGTTCTCCGGTTCGCGCGAGATCCTCGAACTCGAACAGATCCCTCGGTAACAAACTGCTAACGTTTTTCAGGGCTGCGACGTCGCTGACTGCGTATCCAAAAATGACCCTCACGTTGGGACAAATCCAGATAAAGTCTCCCTGGAGATCGGTGACGAGAATCGTTTCGGCCACGTCGCTCAAAAGGGATTCGTATAAATGGTTTCGCTCTCGCGATCGCAGCGATCGCAGGGTTTTTTCGAGGGCGGCGCGATCGAGGCGATCGCGCAAGAGATAATCGCTAGCTCCGGCTTCGATCGCGGTCAGTCCAGCTTCGACCGTTTCGACGAGGGCGATCGCTTTTTGCTGCTGCGATCTCGGGAGTTCGCGAACGCGCCAAGCTTCGACGAAATAGGCGTCGAACGGCTCTCCTGTGGTCAAACTGACCTCGGAACGCCACTCGAGTTCGTAACGACCGTTTGGCAGCGATCGCAACAGCTCGCGCAATTCCTCTACAAGATCGCGATCGTCTTCAGCTAACAACAAGCGGTACGTGCGATCGGCCACGATCTATCCAAATTTTTTACGAGAAGCGATCGTCAAATCAATTTCTCTGACTCCGCCTCGAATACTCTCCCTCTATATCACAAAACATAAATTTTGTCAATAAAAAAATCGAGCGCTTCTTATTTTGTCTTCCCCTTGTCTCCCCTGCTCCCTTACTCTCCTGCACCTCTTCCCTGATGAAACGACCCTAATCTTTACCCTGCAAGACTTCTTCAAAGGCAAAATCGGACGCCGCCAAAACAAAGAGAGTCGTAGGAAGATCCGAGGCCATAGCCTGTAACCGACCGTAATATTCACTAAAATCTTCACCGTCGCGGGGGGTCGCCATCCCCAAACAGACCAAATCCGCCGCCCGAGACGACTCCCGCAAAATTTCAGGAAACGGTCGTCCGTCAGAGACCAACACCTGCGATACCGCCCCGATTCGGAGTTGTTGCGCCAAATTATCGAGGTTCGCGCGGGCGGCTTGAGCGGCAGTTTCGTTAGGTACTACCAATTTCAAATAAATCGTCGCGCCGCGCCAGCGATCGCTCGTGCGGAGGAGATAGGCCAACAACAGCATCAACCCGCCGTTCGATTGCAACCCTCCCCACCACACATCGATGCGGCGGCGGTTGCGAAAGCCCAGTTCGGGATTTTCGCGAAAAATAACGACACTGCGACGCGATCGGTGCAACGTGGCGATCGACTTACAATAATCCTGCCGTAACGCTTCCTGCTCGCTATCTCCGAGCAACACCGTATTGGGAACCAGCGGACCGAGACCGTAGGCTTCGATCAGCCGTTCGGCACCGACAAACGGATCGGGGGCGGTCACGATGCGGACCAGAGCTTGCACGCCCCGTTTCTCCACATACTCCCGAATCTTGCTTTCGAGAGAAGCTTGCTGAGCCAGATCTCGCGAACCGCTCGGTAAAATACTGGCAACTGTAATCAGACCTCGGTTGTGGGTAAAGGCCGCCGCCAGTTCGATCAGCGGCCAGCGGCGCATCGGCGCACCCGAGAGAACCAAAATATTCGGACGCCAGTTTTTCGTATCGGGCGTATCGCCGAGGTTGAGAATCGCCAAACGCGCCAGCTCGATCCACAATCCCCGTCGCACGTCTCCCCAGGCCGACTGAAGTTCCCGCCGTTCGAGCCAAATGTAAATCCCCGCCACCAGAATCGCCGCGACGACAGCGGCGGCGGCGTTGATGAGAACCATCACGGACAAGCAACCCAAAGCCCCGATAAGGGAGAGAAACCAATGCACCCGAAACGTCGGACGGAAGGAGGGACTTTGCAGAAATCCTTCGATCGCCGCCGATACGTTCAAGACCATGTACGTCGAGAGGAAAAACATGGTCAAGACGGGAGCGATGAGGTTGAGATCTCCCACGCAGACGGCGGCCACGGCGACGCCCAAGGTCACGAAAGTTCCCAAGCGCGGTTCGTCGTCCGGGCCGTGGCCTTGTCCGAGCCAGCGGAGCGATCGCGGTAAAACGCCGTCTCGCGCCAGAGCTTGCAGAACCCGAGGCGCCCCGAGAATACTGCCCAACGCACTCGAGAGCGTCGCGCCCCAAACGCCCAATAAGATAGCATCGCCCCATAGAGCGATATCGCGCATGACGAGGGGATTTTCAGTCAGGGCGGTAAAGTCGGCGCGGGTGGAGAGGAAAACCGGCAAAATCATGTAGATGAGATAGCCAACGCCAATGGCCGAAAGCGTACCGATGGGAATCGATTTCGAGGGATCGCGCAAGTCGCCAGACATATTCACGCCGGACATGATCCCCGTGACGGCGGGGAAAAATACGGCAAACACTGCCCAGAACGGTTCGCCAACGCGTCCAGAAACGTTCCACACGCCGATGTCGCTTTCGGCGACGGGATGACCGAAGGCGAAAGACAGCAGCGAGAGGACGATCGCCGCCATGATGAAGTATTGAGCGCGGATGGCGAGGTTGGCCGATTGGATGGCTAAGGCCGCCACAGCGATGGTGGTGATGAGGGCGACGACGGTTTGAACGTTGCTGAGGACGGGAAAGGTGTTAATGAGGCTTTCGGCGAAACCCAAGGTGTAGAGAGCGACGGAGAGGGCTTGGGCGAAGTAGAGGGGAATGCCCACCGCACCGCCGGTTTCGATGCCGAGGGAGCGACTGATCATGTAGTAGGCACCGCCGACACGCACCACGCGATCGGTGGCGATCGCAGAAATAGACAAGCCGGTTAGAAACGTGATCGCCGTCGAAAGGGTGACGATCGCCAGACTTCCTCCCCAACCGACGTTGGCCACGACCCAACCGAACCGCAAATACATAATTACCCCAAGAATCGTCAGAATCGAGGGGGTAAAGACGCCGCCGAAAGTTCCTAAACCGCTAGGAGACTCCGAAGGATCGGGATCGGGTTGTGGCGGACGACGCCAGGGAAGGCGAACCATAGACGCTCAGTGTTGGCTGCATCTGTCATATTACGGCAATTTTTAAGATTTGCCGCTCTTTGCAATTCTTATCATTGCTGGAGATTTTCCCCATCGATTCCACAGACTTTCCACAAGTTCTTCTCGAGTTTTCCACAGGTTTGAGAAAGTTTTCCACAGGGTATGACGAGAGAACGGGACTCGGTGGAATTGTTGGGGATTTCTCGATCGCCGTTCGTCTACTCTCAGATCCAACCTCTTTTGATGAAGTAATGTAACAAAAATACTCCTCAAACCCGCATTCTCTCGTGAGGGCAACGGTCGTGTTCGGAGGTTTTTAATATTTTGCAACATTGACAACCCCACCCCTTCTCAGATCAAAATAATGCGACAGGTCAGAAATCCAGACCCTTTTACAGCGATTCCTCACCGGCGCGATCGCAATTCGCGGCTCGCTGTAATTCCCCCAGCTTAGGAGACAGCTGTAACTATTCCCGCCGCTAACCCTTACAGGTATAGCGGGGGCTTTATCCCTAACCCGTACCTGCCGGGAACAAACTGAGTTGCCCCTCAAGGAACGCAAGCATAGGTCGAGATTTCAGGCTGAGTTACGACAGCCCCCAGTTGAGCGATATTTAATGCCCCGTTTACATCAGCATCATGCTCGAAGCCACAAAAACCACACTTAAACCGCTTACCGTGGCGATAGGACTTACCCCGTTCGGGGGGAACGTGATGGCATCGAGAACAAGTTTGGGAAGTGTAGCGAGGATCGACGGTGACGACTTCTACCCCGGCAATGTTTGCCTTATACTCGGTAAACAATTGAAGTTGGTAGAACGCCCATCGGTGAATTTCGGTTCGAGTTTTCTTCCTGAGCTTGACACTCAATCGAATCCCTGTGAGATCCTCGAAGGCAATTACAGCATTGGTGGCTTTGGCTTCTCGAACGAGTTGCTGACTGATGTTGTGGTTGACCCAACTTTGAAACCTCGATTCACGCCCAGAGAGCCTTCTAAGCAAGCGTTTAGCCGACTTGGTGCGTTTGGCTTGAATCGAGGCACGTACACGAACGTACTTTTCGCGAGTTGCCCTCAGTTGTTCTCCATTCCAGGATTTCCCGGTGGAGGTAGTCGCGATGTCTCGCAAACCCCGGTCAACTCCCAAGACCTTGGGGGTTCTCCCCTTCGGTTGGGTGGGGACTTCAACAACGATGTTGATGTAGTAATCCCCTTGCCGAGTTTTCTTCAGCGTTGCACTGGTGGGACTTTGTCCCCGCAGCAGTGCGATTTGATAGCCACCAATCTTGAGATCGAAGTTAACTCGCCCCGACTTCAGAGTCACACCGACCTGTTGTTTGGATTCGATGTACCTGAACGTCCGAACGTCGAGACCGACGCTGGTGGGGCGAAACTTGTGGATTTGTTGGGTGGCTTTTCGTTGATTGACAACGCGGCGAATTGCCTGACAAACGTGATTGGCTTTGAGTTCGGTGGCTTCTCGAACTGGCTTATACGTCAGGTGATGCAGCTTCGTCGTGTTCCAGACGTTGTGTTCTTTAGCTGTTTGCAAGATCTGGTTGCAAGCCTCAGCAAAGCCCTCCAGAGTCTCATCGACCTTTTCAGTCAACTCTGGAGGGACTATCAGCCTGCATTTAACCGTTATTGCTTGAGTCATGCTCCCATTCTAACTCATCCAGGGAGTGAACGTGTAAACCTAACATTGGAGGCGGCGCTTCCTCCCGCCGCTAAGCCTAACGGCTATAGCGGGGGGTTCGGCGCCGAAGAAAGATGAATACAAGCGTCAGCATACTGGCAGAAATTCCCGAAGACTTACACCAATCTCTCAAAAGTTACCTAGATAGCCATCCCGACTGGGATCAAGATCGGGTCTTCTCCGCAGCGTTGTCTCTATTTCTCCTGCAAAATGGAGATAGCAGTACCCCCGAATCGTCTCAAAACTACCGCCGTGCAGCCAGGGTGTACTTGGAAACCTTGTTTCAAAGTACCGTTTGAGGTGGCATCTCGTTTTCCCGTCGGGAAGTGACCGGGTTGTCCCGACGGGGAAAATCCCTCAAAGCCGTTGCGTTTCCAGCCCCGCCTCGACTCACCACGATGGATTTCAACAACAGACTCTTTTCACCAACGGCGTGCAAAGAGTCTGTCTTTTTGTCCGAGACAACTACGATGGTCTCTCAACCCCGACAGGGGACGTTTCGCGCCGCGTTCCTCACTGCAAATTGCTCGAAGATCTACCAGAGCGGCCGGTCTCCCAACCTCGACGATCGAATGCTTTATCCACTCACCGACGACGACGGAATCTCGAATTTATAGCCGACTCCCCGCACCGTTTGAATCATAGAGGGTTTGTTAGAATTGCCTTCGATTTTACGGCGAATTTGGCCGATGTGAACGTCTACGACTCGCTGGTCGCCAACGTAATCGTAATCCCACACCTCCTGTAACAACTCCGAGCGACGCCACACCCGACCGGGATGGCTCGCCAAGAAGTGCAGTAAATCGAATTCTAACGCCGTTAAGGGAACGGGTTCGTTATTGAGGGTGACTTCCCGACTACCGGGATCGATGAGGAGGTCGCCGAGGACGATCCCTTGCTGTTGAGCGGGGGTGACAGTACGCTGTCGCTTCAACACCGCCGCGACGCGCGCGCCGAGTTCGGCAAGACTAAAGGGTTTCGTGAGATAGTCGTCCGCTCCTTTTTCAAAGCCTCTGACGACATCTTCTTCATCGTTTCGACTCGTGAGCATCATGATAAATACCCCCGTTCGACCCTGCATTTCTTGGCAGAGTTGATACCCCGTCGTATCGGGTAAGTTCACATCTAAGATTACTAAGTTCGGGTTGAGTTGCTCGAATAGAGCGAGGGCTGTTTTACCATCCTCGGCCGATTCGACGACGTAGTCATCTTGCTTGCTTAGGAAGCGGTGGATTAAATTCCGAACTGCGATGTCGTCATCGACGACCAGAATTTTGGCAGGGGCCATGACCACACTTTCGTTCTAAAATTTAGGTGAAATTGAGTGCGCGAGACGCTCAGAACACTGGGTCGTTGGAGTTGGCTCGACTGCCGAAGGCTGTCAAATATCCAACTCGAATCTATTATCGGACGAAGTTTCGCTTGCCGCACAACTCACCTGATGCCGCCATCGCTCTCGCCCGCTTTAATCGTTCGATCTCGAGAGAGCGAACTCTAAATCGGGTATGGGAGTCTAGCGAGTGACCCAATCGTAGGTAACATGATATAGCACATCGTTCCAGAGGCGATCGCGCTATGTCTAGTTCTCGACTTACTTTGAACTTCACGGAAGGGTCAGTTTCCTTTAACTTCACACCAGAAGCAGCTCGCGAGTTGAAAGCAACTCTCGTGCAGCTTGCCGAACGGTTAAAAGCCGTCGCCACCCATCCGACTGGAGGGGGCGGACGCCCGACACCACAAAAACCGATCGAGTATCAGTATACCGGTGAGGTTTTCCTCGAAGTGTTTTGCAATCCCAATATCTGGCCGACGCCGTTTTCGGCGAAAATTTTGTTAACCTTGCGCGACGAACGCCTCCGGATAAGTACGGAAGTGGAACTGACACGCGCGATCGAAGACGTCGAAAGATATCTCGAACAGGTTGGGTAGTTCGTCGGATCGCTCGCGAGACGTTGAGAGAATTGCAACTCTCGCGCGGATCGCCCGAGCTGGGGAAACGCCTGAGTGTCTCGACGCTGGTAGAACGCACTCCAATTCTACTCGATTCGGTTCCCCATGCCATCTAAATCTCGGCAGGATTTTTGTCTTGAGGGAGGCGATCGCAGTGGGGGCGAACTTGGACGTGAAAATTGGTGATGAAGTTTGCTATAGTAAATAGCGTGCTGGTGTAGCTCAGTGGTAGAGCAGCTGATTTGTAATCAGCCGGTCGCAAGTTCAAATCTTGTCACCAGCTTTTCTTACACCTGTCGATCGCGCGGCTAGAGTGAGAGGGCGGCGATCGCCTAGTCTTTCAACTGCGCGTTATACAGCTCCAACACCCGCTCCCACGCCTGACGCGCAACCGTTTCGTTATAGCTCTCTCGCCGATCGCAGAAAAAGCCGTGCGTCGCTCCCTCGTATCGGAAAATTTGGTGAGAAACTCCCTGTTCGGTTAACGCCGTTTCGATGCGATCGACCTCTGCGAGGGGAATTAAGGGATCTTCAGTCCCGAAAAAGGCGTAAACGGTTCCAGAAATGTCCTTTGTGCGATCGATCGTGGCACCGTTCTCTTCGCCAGGACACAGCGTCGCAATTCCCGCTCCGTAAAACGATGCGACTGCCTTAAAATCGTCTAGCGTCGCCGTCAAATACGCCACGTGACCCCCAAAGCAAAACCCAATATTGCCAAAGCGATCGGTGGTGTTCGGTAAACGCTTGAGATAGTCGAGTGAAGCTTGGGTATCGCTCAACAACTCCGACGCTTTCGTCTGAACCTTATACTCGCGACCTTTTTTTAACTCTTCTTCGCTGTATCCGACTTCAAATCCCGGCTCGAGACGTTGGTACAACGCAGGTGCCAAGGCGACGTAACCCTCTCGAGCAATGCGTTCGGTGACATCGCGAACGTGCGCGTTGACGCCGAAGATTTCTTGAAACACTACGATACCCGGAAACGAACCCTCTCCCTGGGGTTGCGCCAGATACGCATCGATTTGTAAGTCGCCGTTGGCAACGTTTACCCACTTGGCTTCGATCTCAAAAGCTGCCACGATCGATCTCCCTAAAACTCTCTACAGGGCAATCTTGTCGTGCTTGCGAACAGCCGTCAAGACGATTTACAGTCACCAGTCTTTTACCGTGAACAGTGAACAGTTAGCAGTTAACAGTTTCTAACTTGCCTACCTTGTCCTCCTTGTCTCCCCATCAAAGCTGTGCGGCTTCGATATTGGCTTCGAGGCGATCGCGCTGTTCGGGGGTAAAAATTGGAGCGACTTGTAACCCTGTCATTTGCAGAACGCTATCGAGTTGGGATTCCTGTTCTGAAGAGAGTTCTATCGCTTCGATCGCACGTTCGAGAGAGTGTCCGTCTATCATCATGCGATGGAAGCGGTTTTGCTGTTCGACGCTGAGAATTCTTTCGATGCGAGTCCGGGTTTGCTCGAGGATCGGACGGAGCATAGCTTCTTGCTGGGGCGTGATGTGAACGCCTGCAAACAAGGGCATTTCTTTAACTTGGGCGAATAACGTCTGCGTGTCTAGGGTTTGAACTTGTTTGAACGCGACGAGGGGAGAAGTAGGACGAGCCAGGGTACGCAGCGGCGTTGCTGAGAGGAGTAAGAAGGCGCTCGCACTGATTCCAAGAAGTTTTACGATGTGATTCATCTGCTGTGAAGAGTTTTGGTGAGTTATCAACTATTCATACGTTAACCCAAGCTGTGAAAACCACAGCCGTTCATGTTTCTAGACGCACCCGTCTTACGAAAGTTTCAGTCAACCACCCGACGCCGACCCGTTCCGGTTATGGTGCGGGCTTGAAAAAGCCCGACAGTTAATCAGGCTTAGCTCTTGGCAGACTACGTTATCGAGCTTGAGCAAAGTGTTCGATAGGCGATCTGGCAATACTTAACAATACACACTCGATACCGGAATTTCCGCAACGATCTGTTAAATGGGGTCGATGAAACTTCGGTGTTTTGTATATCAGTCTGATATAGCAACCCTAAATCAGTTGTGTAACAAAATTGAGACAAAAAGGGAATCGGGAACGGGGAACGGGGAATCAGATTTTTTCGGGTGTTTTAGGATTTTACGATTTGTTTTTTACATGGTTGAGAGTCTATTATCCCGTAAAGAATTCGGCGATTTCTGGTAGGATCGCCAATCTAAACGCTTATAGGAATCAGCTTGTTATTTGTCGTTCGTTATATTGCTACATTAAAATGGACAAACCCAACAACCCATCTTGAAATCTGTAGAAATAATAAATTGTGGCGACTTTAAAAAAATCATGATATAACGGTCTTGCAAGTAAAACTTATAACAGTGAATTTACAGGGATTGCAACATGAATAAAGATGTCTTGATGAAAGAATTAGACGCTTTAATTGCTCAAGATCGTCCTCCAGAAGCTAAAATATTTCTCCGTCTTCTTCAACAAGTGTGGGGAATTGACTGGACAGTTGCTCCTTACGATGTATTTATTCACTATATCGAGTGGGACGTTCCTTACTTCTATCGTTTCATGCATATGGACTATGGAGATGAGGCAGAAGAAGATCGACTGCTCCACGACTGGTTTTCTTCGCAAATGTCGATTTCAAATTCAGACAAATCAGCTCTATTTCAGGCTATAGACGAGGCTAACGAACTTCGATATAAAGCCAGCCGGAGCTAAAAAATAAGCTTGACTGCAAAACGATCGCCCTCGAGAGAAAAGATATCTCAGGGCGATCGTTGAATAGGCGTAAAATTGACAAACGATTTTTTACATTGATTCAAAATCTAGAGTACATCTCACTTTTGTAAAAATATAAGTCTGGGGTGGGTCGCAGCTAAATCAAGGATTTATACAGAATCCGAATCTCAAACACTATCTCAAACATTGGTTTGCCCCAGTCAGACAAATCCCTCTCTGTGTCCTCTGTGCCTCTGTGGTGAAGACCTCTTTGAAATGCACCCGAAAACCTGGCTTTTTGTACGATCGAGTATCGATCGCATTCGCATCAATTTGCCTTAAATTTTGGCAGCAGGCAACCGTCACGCGAAATGTTGCTTGCGAAAACGTTTCCCAAACTGGGTAACTCGATGGCGAAGTGATGTAAACACGCGACCGATCGCCTCTTTCCAACTTAAGGGGTGCGATCGAAACTGTTCCAAGACACGTAGCGGCTTCGGCGAATAACGCCCATAGCACTGACCTCTCTAACACTCGACAGTGAAGTGCGATCGAACACGAGTTCTCAAAATCCTGACAAGGGGTCTCGCTACCTTTAATATATGCCAGAATTTTTCACAGACCCGTTCGGTTTCGATCGCCGAACAAGTCGAACTTTCCGAAATCGAAATTTCGCCATCAAACCCGTTCAACCGATGCGAAGGTGAATGCGAGGATTGAGCTTATCTTCAACCGGTCGTCCGCCTCGAACGTGCTGTTCGACGATGCGAGGGACATCTTCAGGTTTGACCTGACAGTACCAGGTTTCGTCGGCGGCCACGCGCACCGTCGGCCCGGAACTGCACTGTCCGAGACAGTCGCATCCTTCAATTTCGATCCCGTCCAAATTCGCCTCGCGGAACGCTTGTAGGGTTTGTGCCGAACCGTTGTTGGCACAAGAGCGGTTCTGACACACGAAAATACGAGATGCCTCGGGAGCGTTGGACGAGTTGGAAGTCGGACAGTTTGCCATGACGCGATCGAGACGCTGGATTACAAGTTCTATGTTAACGACTCCAGCTCGAGTCGCAGCGATCGCGCCGTTCTGGATTTTTTACAAACGCGCGGGGCGTCGAACGGTATGATAGGCAACAGACACCAGATACGAAACGACACTGGAAATTATGGTCAAAACCGTTGCTGACGTGATGAGTCGCGATCCGATTCTCGTCCGACCGGATACGCCGATTCAAGAGGCCATTCAGATTATCGCCGAACGCCATATTAGCGGCCTGCCGACCGTAGACGAGACGGGTAAACTCGTCGGGATTCTGTCGGAAACGGATTTAATGTGGCGCGAAACGGGAGCGACGCCTCCTCCTTATATTACGATTCTCGACAGTGTAATTTTTTTGGAAAACCCCAAACGGTACGAAAAAGAATTGCATAAAGTGTTGGGTCAAACCGTCGGGGAAGTCATGACGACCCAGCATATCGTAACGACGACGCCAGACTGTCCGTTACAGGACGCTGCCCGACTGATGCACGAGAAAAAAGTTCACCGTCTTCCCGTACTAGACGACTCGAAAAAAGTCGTCGGTATTTTGACGCGGGGCGATATCGTTCGGGCGATGGCGGCTAGCCACGACAGCGAATCTTAGAGGTTCGCTCGAACGCTCGAACCTTTGCGTTCTCGCTTTCAAACCGCCCTAACACCGATCGAACTTACGCATCGTTCCTCGTTGGGAAGAGGATCGCGCTCGCAGTTTCCTTCGTTGTGGAAGTCCGGTCGTCAAGAGGTTTGGTGAGTCAGTCTGGTTCGTTCGCAATGTCGAAAAACTCGGCTGGCTGCCCCCGTCAAAACCTCGTTCGGATTGCAGTTAAATCGAAGCTCTGTTTGCCTTCGAGTTCTCTTTCTCTTGGAGTGTAAACCGGCCTCGATTTCAAAGTCCGAACACTCGATCGCCCACGCGATGGTGACTGTTTTTAGATCGACCTTTTTCAAACAACATTGCTGACCGACTGTTTAAATCTCTTACAGTTTCTCGTGACTCGAACAACGCGAGTTCCCGGAAGTTTTGATATTTTTTGATAACTGTCCTTGACTCAAAACTGAATTTTCAAAATGAGTATTACACCAGAATCTGTCAAACAACTCGTTGAATCTGAAGATTACGGCGATCGCCTGCGGGGTCTCAACCAGCTCGATCGCATCGATCCGGCGGTGGCGTTCGAGTACGTCAAACCCGCCCTCAACGATGAAAATCCACGGGTTCGCTATACCGCCACCAGTAAAATGGCCTCGTTGGGACGTCAAGACTTACCACTGTCATTAGACCTGTTGCGCTTGCGACTGTACAACGACCCAGAAATGGACGTAAAAGCTGCCGCCGCCGATTCCTTGGGCGCCTTGCAACTTAAAGAAGCTTACGACGATTTGGTGAAGCTCTATCGCAGTACGGACGATTGGATCGTTCAAATGAGCGTCGTGGCGGCGTTGTCCGAACTCGGCGAACCTCGGGCGCTCGAACTCCTCGAAGAAGCTGTCGGACACCCAACCGAGATCGTGCAAACCACCGCCATCAGCGCGTTAGGGGAAATTGGCGATCCGAAAGCGATTCCCTGGATCGAACCCTTTGTCAACCACCCAGAACCCCAAACTCGACTGCGCGTCGCCCAAGCGTTAGGACATATCGGCGGCGATGCCGTGCGTCCGACGTTAGAAAAACTAGCCAAAGATTCGGACGCTCAGGTGGCCGAGCGAGCTAAATACTGTCTGGACAACCTATAATCGTCAACTCGAGTGACGGACGGCGATCGTGTAAAGAAATCGATCGTTTGTAGCAAAATTGTCCAATGTGAGGTAACAAAGGCGCTAGGCTGGAAAAAAACGCCGACCGACTCGGGCAATTACCCATTGACAACGACCAATTGAGAGGTCGGGCGTTACCTGCTCGCTACAGGAAACAGTCGTCCCTCGAGCATCAGAGTCGGTTCGTTTGCCGTTGGAAATCGCGATTCCCGTTTTTCCGGCGCGCGCTTTGATGGAAAGTATGAATCCTCATGCCCCAAATTAAAAAGTCCCACTTGCTCCGCGTTCCCACTCAGCCCAATTGTCCCGCCCGTATCTTTCAACGGGACGACGGTTTGACCGTCGTGTACCAACAGGTTTCGACCAGTCCGGTCGTCGTTACAGATGTTTGGGTTCGGGCAGGGGCGGCCAGCGAGCCGGACGAGTGGTCGGGGATGGCGCATTTTCTCGAACACATGGTATTTAAGGGGACAGCACGCCTGGCACCGGGGTCGTTCGATCGCGCGATCGAAAGCTGTGGCGGCGTGACCAATGCTGCCACCAGTCACGATTACGCCCATTTCTTCATCACTACGGCCGCGACGCATTTCCACGAAACGTTACCTCACCTAGCGGAACTGCTGCTACGGGCTGCGATTCCCGAGGAGGAGTTCGGCCGAGAGCGGGAAGTGGTTCTCGAAGAGATTTTGCAAAGCTACGACAATCCCGACGATTTACTGTTCGAGGCGACGATGGAGGAACTCTATCGAAGCCATCCTTATCGTCGTCCGGTGTTGGGAACCGAAGAGAGCTTGATGGCACGATCGCCCGAGGAGATGCGGAACTTCCACAGCTTCCACTACCAACCGGATAAAATGACGGTCGTTGTGGTCGGTGGCGTTTCCGAAGCCGAAGCTCTCGATCGCGTCGACGAGTGTTTTCAGAACTTCCCCACTCCGACGAACTGTCCCAACGCCCGCATCGAAGCCGAACCTCCCTTATTAAACGTGCGACGCCGCGAGTTACGGTTGCCGCGACTGGAAATGGCACGGCTGAACTTGGCGTGGGTCGGACCGGGTATCGATCGCCTTTCCGACGCCTACGGGTTAGATTTGCTTTCGGTGGTTTTGGCTGCCGGGCGAGCGTCGCGGCTAGTCCGAGAACTGCGAGAGCGACGCCAGTGGGTTCAAGGCATTACGAGTTACTTTTCCCTACAACGAGATTCGAGCCTGTTTACCATTAGTGCCTGGCTCGATCCGGCGTATCTCGAGGTGGTCGAACGGACGATCGTCGATCGCCTCCACCAACTACACGTCGAACTCGTTCCCGAAGCCGAACTCGATCGCGCCAAACGCCAACTGCGAAACGACTACGCCTTTTCAACGGAAACCCCCGCTCAACTGGCTGGGTTGTACGGCTACTATCAAACCCTGACCCAAGCGGAAATTGCTGTGAAATATCCCGATTGCATTCAAGTCTTCGACGCCGAAACCTTACGTCAACTCGCCCGTCAATACCTCACGATCGATCGGTACGTGGCCACGGTTGCCATCGGCGATGAATGGTAACGTATTGAGGGCAGTTCGCCAGCTCGATGCCCCATTTTCCCCGGCCCATTGTCTCGAGGCGTCGGTTCGTGAGGCAGGAATCTTCCTGTATTTTCAACAGAAGATCCGTCAACGCCAGCGTCGCAGCCTCGCCTTGCTCTTCACTCTCGACTCTTCACTCTAACCTCTTCACTACACCTGACCGGAGCGCAACTCAATGACCCAACGGATCGCCCATCGCGTCGTTCTCAAAAACGGTATCGTTGTCGTGGCTGTCGAGAACCCAACAGCCGATATTATGACGGCTCGTCTGTTCGTCAAAGCGGGCAGTCGTTGCGAACGTCCCGATCGCGCGGGGATTTCCCACCTGTTAGCCGCCGTGATGACGAAAGGAACGGACGGGCTGTCGTCGATGGAAATTGCCGAACGCGTCGAATCGGTGGGGGCGAGTTTGGGGGCTGAAACCACCAGCGATTATTTTTTGATGAGTTTGAAAACGGTCTCGGCAGACTTTGAAGACGTCTTGTCTCTGGCCGGACAACTGCTGCGATCGCCCTCGTTTCCCGAAGCTGAAGTCGAACTCGAACAGCGATCGACGTTACAAGCGATTCGATCGCAAAAAGAACAACCGTTTTCGATGGCGTTTTCCCGCCTGCGAGAAGCGATGTACGGCGATCGACCTTACGCGCGATCGACCTTGGGAACCGAAGCCACCGTCGCCAGTTTGACGCGAGCCGATTTACTTCAGTTTCACCGTACGTACTTTCGTCCCGACAACCTCGTCGTCAGCCTCGCGGGATGTTGGGATTTAGAAGCAGCGGTGGCGGCGATCGAAAGAACCTTCGGCGATTGGGAAATTCCTGACAATCCCATTCCAGCGTTAGATTTAGCTCCGATTACTTCCCGTCCGCAAATTACGGGATTGCCGCAAGATACCCAACAATCGATCGTGATGCTGGGGTATCTCGTCCCGTCTGTCCTCGCGAAATCCGACGAGCGGGTGTCTTCAGAATACGCCACGCTGAAACTGCTCAATACTTATCTCGGAAACGGTTTATCGAGTCGTTTGTTCGTGGAACTGCGAGAAAAACGCGGTTTGGCCTATGATGTCTCGGCGTTTTATCCGACGCGCATCGACACGTCTCAATTTGTCGTGTATATGGGGACTGCACCTCAAAATACGGCGGTAGCGATCGAGGGATTGCGCGTGGAAGTCGAACGGCTGACGGCGTTGTTGCTGACGGAGGAAGAGCTACAGACGGCGAAAAATAAATTACTCGGACAGTACGCTCTCGGGAAACAAACCAATTCCCAAATCGCACAAGTGTTAGGATGGTACGAAACTATCGGGTTGGGCATCGAGTTTGACGAACAGTTTCCCGAAGCGATCGCTGCGGTGACAGCAGAAACAGCTCGTCGCGTTGCCAGTCGCTATTTTATCGAACCGTATATTTGTGTCGTCGGCCCGGCATCTGCCATCGGCGGTATTTTACCCTCGGCGGTCTGTTAAATCGGTGCGATCGCGGCAACGAAAAGGGAGCATCTCAACTTGGGTAAAAATATAAGTTTGGGGTGAGCGATCGCGAAACCCAATAGCAGCGCGATCGAGTACGAAAGCTCGTTTTCGATCGATTGAAAGGGTTGAGATGCCTCTCGATCGAATCGTATCGATCGTTGCTCGACCGCGATCGAGGAGTGCGTTAACAATCGTGACGCAATCTTGACGGACGCAGTGCGATCGCAGGATAATTTAAACTAAACAATAATTGTCTATAGCAACCCTAAATCAGTTGTGTAACAAAATCGGGAACAGAGAATAGGGAACAGAAAATCGGATTTTTTTTGGTGTTTTAATTTTTGACGACTCATTGGGGACTGCTCTATATCGAATTGTCGTGTTATGAGGCAATGGAAACTCTAAAACTCCGTTGCAATGTCGTATGTCTGATTTAAAACTGTCGGGTTATCGAGAATATCCCAGCGTGCGATCGTTTCCTAAACATACTGAAAAACTCAGTCGAGAAGAACTCGAAACCCATTATTTAAACCTAAGAACAGAGTATAAAAGTTTAGTTTTGAGTCGAGGACAATTAGTCCGACGTCAAGTCGAATCTAAAGACAGATTAAAAATCTTAAACGTTAACCTTCAAAAAACAGTCCGAGCTTTAGATATCGTCCAGCAAGAACGACAAAAATTACAAGAGTCGTTGCGATATAATACTGATAAAAAATCTGACTTACAAGAACACAGTCATCGTCTTGAAAAAGAAGTCGATACACTGACAGCTCGACTGAAAGCAACCACACGACTCATTGAAGAATTTGAATCAGTTTACGAAGACGTTCGTGAAGATAGCAATATTTTATCCGTCGGCAACCGATTCATAAAACTCCTTCGAGCGGCAAAACGGCTGTTAACCACCGATCTTCGAGAGTTTATGCCGACGCCGCTACTGCCAGAACCGACCGAAGACTGGACGAAAGAAGATCCGGCAAGTCTGAATAAATCTCTACTCGACGATCGATAAACAGACTCGGAAATCAATGCCTTATGGGAAAACTTACCGATTCATTAAAGTCTACCACCCAAAAACTCGAGGCCATCAAAAACGGCATCCAGAACATGAAAGAAATCGGAGACGATTTGTCCGACAATACCCTTCGAGTTGCCGAAACAGCCTTACGAGCCGGATATGCTTATGCGAAAGCCGAAGGAGGAGAAGTCGTCGAGAGCCGTGTCGAAACCGATCGCGATCGAGCCTCACGTCCCGAAGCTCAATTTCCCCAATCCGAGAGCGATCGAACGCTCGCCTCGCCAACAGTTTGGACGCCAGAGACATTAAAAGCCAAATTTGGTAAATTGAACGAGGCATATCGCTATTTAAAATCGACATCTGGAATTACGCTTAAAACGCGGAGTTGGGAAATAGTTGTCGATGCCTTTAATCGTTTAGATAAATCTGCTCGAGAAGAGAAATCTTTGCCCTCATCTCTTGAAGATCGTCTTTTAAATTTAGAAGAAATTGTTGCCGATCTATCTCAAAATATCAAGCAATTAGACTTGAAGCTCGAAATCATACAAGCACGACTAGATCGATTAGAATCCCAATAAACCACTAGATGAATTTAAGTTTCTTCATCAGGAAATATCGATCTCGACATTAAATGGGACTGCGATCGCTCGACAGTCATTTCATTAAAATTTTTATACGAGCTTTATCGTTGAGTTTTCCCAGAGCGGTATCATAAACAACAGCAGATCTACGATTTCGTCGCCCGTCAGACGAGAGCGTCCGACCGACTGCATTGCAATTGTGTTAGGAGTTGTCCCCCCGATGGTATCGCCCAACACCCTAAAACTTAGATATTGGATTATTCTCGGATACCTCGTTCCGATCGTGTTGTCGATCGTGTCGTCTGTCGTCGTTTGGCGAAACGTAGGTATTATCAGACAAGAAGTAATAGAAGTCGAAGCCTTCGTCCATAACAGCACCCTCATCAGCGATCTCGCCCTCAACGTTCAAGTGATGTCGCGGACGACTCGAGGCTACCTTCTCGACGGCGATCGCGCCTCCTTAGAGTCTTACAACCAAGCCAAACAAAAATTTCAGGAGGACGTGGCCGAACTCGAGGGCCGACTTCTGAACGAAGAACAACGCAATACGTTCGACGCACTGATGGCTGAAGTCAACCAATCAATGGCGTTAAGCGAGTCTCTCATCGCCTTAGTCAATAGTGGCGCGCGCGATCGCGCGATCGCCCAATGGAGAGAAGCCAACGGTCGCGCTCGAGCCGAACGAGTCGAAGCCTTATTAGAGGAGTTACGCCAACGGGAAAAACAACTCGTTGACGACAGCCAAAGCAACCAAGACAACGCCCTGAACGATCTCGCCAATTCTACGTTAGCGTTTACCTTACTCACCATCGTCGTATCGATCTCCATCAGCCTGTGGATCGTGAGTAAGATTACCAATCGAATCAACGAATCCGCCGGATGGGTGGCCAGTTCCTCCTCAGAAATCGCTGCAACCGTCGAACAGCAAGAACGAGCAGCGACCCAGCAAGCGGCCTCAGTGAACGAAACGACCACCACGATGGACGAACTCGGAGCCTCAGCGCGTCAAGTGATGGAACAGGCGGACGCAACCACGAGTAACGCTCGCCAAGCCCTCGATCGCGCCGACAACGGAACTCGCGCAGTCGGCGAGACCCTCGGAACCATGAACGCCCTCAAAGATAAAGTCGGGGCGATCGCCCAACAAATTTTACGACTGAGCGAACAAACCAACCAAATCGGCAACATTTCCACACTCGTTAGCGATCTGGCCAACCAAACCAATATGTTAGCCCTGAACGCCGCTGTCGAAGCCGTTCGCGCCGGAGAACACGGTAAAGGCTTCTCCGTCGTCGCCAGCGAAATTCGCAAACTCGCCGACCAAAGCAAAAAATCCGCCGAAAAAATCAACGCCCTCGTAGCCGACATTCAAAATGCCATCAACTCCACCGTGATGGTGACCGACGAAGGCACGAAAACCGTCGAGTCCGGGGTTCACATCACCCACGATACCTCTGACGCGTTTGCAGGCGTGCGCGAGGCGATCGACGAGGTGGTCTTGAACAACCAGCAAATTTCCCTCACGCTCAAACAGCAGGTCAGTGCGGTACAACAAGTGATCGAAGCCATGAACTCCCTCAACACGGCCGCCCAGGAGAACGCTTCGGGGATCGCTCAAGTGAAGGAAGGAACCCAACGCCTCAACGACGCTGCACTATCACTAAAAGAAATGGTTTGAAGACAGTCGCCAGTCACCAGTCACCAGTGAAGACAGGGAACAGGGAACAGCAATCGTAGGGTGCGTGACTTGAAAAATAGGGTGTCGATCGTCAGACCGATCGATCTGTCACGCACCGCCAATGTACACCGCCAACATACAAGGGTGCGTGACCTAAAGACAAGAAAAGTATCCGGTCTTACCGGCCAACTCGTCACGCACCGACTCCATAGGGTATTCCTTGTCTCCCCTTCTCCCCCTCTCCCGTTCTCCCCCTCTCCCCCTCTCCCGTTCTCCCTTGCCCCTCACGCCGTCGTCCGTTTGCCAATTCCCAATGCAGGGAGGAGTTGGTGTTTTAAGTAACTACCGATCGCCATGACTGCGATAATTAAAGCCGCCCCGATGCCGATGGGACTCGGAACCCAGAAGTTGGCTTCGAGATGTTGGAGTTCTCCGGGTTCTAGCGTCCAAACGAGCGGGGAACTGCCTGACGTTTCGTGAGGTAGAGAAAACTCCTCGATTTCAGTATCGTACTTTGCGCCCCAGGGGGTATTGAGGCGAAATTGTAAATCGAGCAATCCGCCAGGACTGACGAGGACGTTACCTTCAGTCGATAAGACGCCGAGGGCTTGTAAATCCACGTCGAGACTGAGGTGGTTGTGAATGGCAAACAGGAAGTTCCGTTGCTGGAGGTCGAGGCGAGTGGCCAGTTGGGGAATTCGATCGGCCATTTCTGGTGCGACGGCGCGATTGTCGACGGGGTTGAAAAACTTGTTGAAGCGACTGACGAGTTCGTCGCCGTTGTTGAAGGGAATCACGACTGTTGCGGTGCGATCGCCGTCCCGTTTGACGTAGCCTTGCAGCGATCTCGCTCGGCGATCGAGGCTGTCTAACCATTCCTGCACCGTCACGCTGCTGAGACTGGCAAACCGCTTCGAGAGATTGACGTGCTGGACGATGTCGCCGTGGGTTTGACTTTGGAAGTTAATATCGACATCGTATTTCACGCATCCCGATAAGGCGATCGCGAGCGTCACTGCGACAATGACGGTTCGATAACGAGACATCGCACCCCACAGGCGGCGGAGCCACGACCACAGCGAGCGATCGGCGGACGGTTGGGAGTTCACGGGCTTCACGATTGTTTGTTTGCAGAGGACTACGTTCACCGATCTTATTACGAGAAGGGGAGAAAGGGAGAGGGCGAGACAAGGGGACAAGGGGAAACGACAGTACCGAGTCGAGGAACGGGAGACTTGCGATCGCCTCACTGAATTATCTCAACCTTTCGGTGAAAATTACCAATATTTTCAATTTAAGAAATAATAAAAAAGTAGGACTTCACTGATTCAAGTTACAGACTCATCAAGCTGTTTTTGAGTAAGGTTAAGATTAGTTTTTGCGAGAGGATGATTGAGATCGGCTGCCCGAGTGAAGCTCTCGATCGCTTCAACATAACGCCCCAGTTGATAAAGGGCGGTTCCATGACCGTTCCATGCTTCATCGAGCTTAGGGTCGATGGCGAGTGCTGCGGTAAAATCTTGGAGGGCTGCGGTAGGGTTCTCGAGCTTGAGGAGAATACAACCTCGATTTGTATAGACAACCTCGTTCATTTCCTCTTTATTTTCTGGGTCGATTTCGAGTGCTTTATTGCAACTTTTAAGGGCATTTTGATACTGTTTCAAATAGTAGGAAGGAAAACTTTGATTTGCCCAAGCTAATGTCTGCTCGGGGTCTGCATTAAGAGCAGAATTGAATAACTCCAAAGCTTTCTGGCAGCGTACCAAAAAAATATCGTCTTTACTTAGATCGATATGAATTTGAGAGTTACGAATCAATAAAGGCTTGAATACAATCGGTCGAAAGCCATAAGAGTATTGAGCAAGCTCTAAATAACCTTGGTTATTTAATGCATATCGTAAATATTGCATTTCTGTAACACATTGTATATCTTGTATCTTGGCAACTTCAGCAAAGCAATTTGAAGCTTCTTCGTGTTTGCCTAGCTGATAAAGTACAAACCCTTTATTCATATATGCGGGATAATAGTTGGGTTGAATCTCTAGAGCCTTATCATAACTTTTAATAACTTCTTCGTATTCATAAAATTTATATGGATCGATTTCTTTTTTAGACCACACACAGAGATCGTGTGTTTTTTTTATCAAAGATAAATTATCGTTTTTAACGATTTTTTCGTAATGTATTGCTTTTTTTAATTGAGTGTTTTGATTGTTTTCACTATCGTGAAAATTAGGCTGAATTTCTAAGACATGATCGTGCAGTGAAGTAATTTTTTTCTTCGGTTGTTTTGACAAATAAATTAACGTATTTCCTCGATTGTTCCAAAGAGCAATTCCTCTTCCTGTCCAACCATAAACGCTATTTGGTTCTAGTTCGAGAGCCCGATCGTAGCTCTCAATTGCCTTTTCATAGCGCTCTAAATGGTTAAATGCATTACCTCGACCGTTCCATGCATAATGAAAGTCTGGTTTAATTTTTAGCGCTCGATAGTAACTTTCAATAGCTTCTTTATATCGCTCTAGACTACGGAGTGCATTGCCTCGATTTGTCCAGGCGAAGTAAAGGTCTGGTTTAATTTCTAGCGCTCGATCGTAACTTTCAATAGCTTTCTCATATTGTTCTAAAATATGAAGTAATCCGCCTCTACTGTGCCAAGCATCATAACTGTTAAAATTCACTCTTAAGGCAAGATCGTAACAATTTAGTGCTTCTTGGAAATCTTTATTACTCTCAAACAAGCGTCCCTGTTCTAGAAGTAAACTAGATTTTCGATCGAAGTTTGATGGATCGACCTGCCGTATCTTATCTTTGATTTCTAATATTTTTTCTATTCTTTGATTTGAAGTGAGATGAAGATATTCTTGAAAATATTTTTCCAATAATTTTTCAGGCTCCTTTTGGGCTTTTTTGTAAGTCTCTAAAAACTTAAAAAATCCCGATCTCCAATCAAAAAAATCTGGCGCTCGTTGAATAAAGTAATCGATCGCGAAACTACGAACTAAAAAAATTAATGAGATCGGCAAGTTTTCCTCAATTGCCTCTCGTTGCCGATTTAAATGACTCAAAAGCGGCGGAACACCTTTCCAACTATAGTTATAAATTTCTTCCGAACTCCAACCGGCGAGGCGCTTTGTATCTTCATAGTCATACAATGCCTGTTCCACTCCCGTTACACAAGCAATTTCAAACCTTTCTGCTCGGTAACATTCCAGTAAATTTTCATAAAGTGTTTCGCTCTGTCGATCTAATTCAAATTGAACGACCCGCTTTTCAGGAAAATGCCCCCGAATTGCTTTTATAATTTGTTCGCCACGAGATGGATTACATTGAACAAAAAATAAGCCAAATCCTTTTTTGCGTCGTAAAGCCCGCAATAACTCGTTTAGCGTTTCTGCTGCCTCTGAATTCCAAAAACCGAATTTTTCAAATGTTAAATTTTGGCGATCGCTGCGATCGAACTCGTCATCTCGAATTTGCTTTGTCATGATAACTCCTTCCACAGTACAGGATGGACATCATACCAAGTGCGTTTATCACCATTATCATCAAAATAGCGATACTCCAGCACGCAGCGACTAAACAACAAACTCCGCTGTACTGAGTCGTTTTCAATTTCCTTGTCTTTATGCACTTCCCGCAACACCTCCCACCAATCCTCTTCTACCGCTCGTCGGTATACATCCCGCAACGCATCAACCGCTCGTTGCACCGCCCGCCCTCGAATCGGTAGCACGTCCGTTTTAGTAATCGCCTCCTGCATCAACTGTACCAAATCCCGCACGTAACCCCCACTCATCAAGCAGAGTTCTTGTAAAACGTCCTCAGACTCAAAAACTTCGGGAACGAGCGAATCTCGCAAACTCGCAGGAACTCTCAGGCGAACGATCGTTTTGAGGATCTCTAATCCTTTATCGTAAGAATCACCATTTTCCCAACGCACCATAATTGACGGTAACACTTGAGGAATTCCATAGTTATCCTTAAGTTCTGTCGCCCAACGCGAGTAAATCAGGGAAATGGGAACCGTGTAGATAATATGACACTTGAGAGCTTTTAATTGTTCGTGGCGATCGAGAAAAATTTCCTCGTGATTGCTACGTCCGTTCTCTCTAAAAATGGGAACGATGCGATCGAGATTATCGGCAACCACCAGTAATTTCGTCTTTTCTGGGAGATTTTTTTTACTCTCTTCAATAAACGTATTGAGTGCTTGAATCAGTGTTTCTGTGTGGGGTTCTATACGCTCTCGAATTTTTTGGCGTTGTCCCGGCTCTGCCCGTATCGATGCCGCAACCTTGGCAAATTCTTTCAATCCTACCGTTAAATTGACTTTATCGATGTTAATTTCAGTCAACATCACATCTTGCAAATCTTGCAGTCTCGCTTTGAGCCAGTTCAAAATTGGTTCGGGGTTTGCCTTGTCTTTGAGTTCTCGCAATAAATGACGAGTACAAGCCAGTAAAATATCCGTATATTGTGCGTCTTGGACGCTGATATCTTCTTCGTCAGCCGCAAAATAAACTACGACATGATGCCGATTCTCTAAGTCTTCTTTCAACCGCAGTAATTCCGTGGTTTTGCCAGACCCCCGATATCCAGAATATAACTGATACGTCAGGGCATTCGATCGCCGCACCGTGCGCCCCAAGTCCTCCACAACATCCTCATCTCCCCGCACTTCCCGACAGTCCACGTAAGCCGGATCTCCTGGTTGTAGTGGCATAGGAGTAAAAGCGTTGTACATCTCATCAAGGAGATCTTCCATTTCTTGGGGACTAATCATTGTTTTGAATTCAATAGTCTGTGTAGAAAGTTCAAATTTAAAATTCGAGATCGGGTGTAAGATTGCGTTAAAGTTAAGATAACGATTGTCAATCTAAATATCTATCTAGCGCGAGGCTCCTCGATCGACAATTCCCCTCATTCTAATTATCCCTCAAAGTTGAGCGATCGCAAGAGATTTCCTTCCTGCATCAAGAATCCTAATTATCGATTTAGAATCGGCAGGTTTCACAAATCCTCGATCGCCTCACCCGATCGTCATCCCACCCCATCATCGCCCTACTCCCTCAGACGGTACACTGAAGAAAGAGTAATCCAACGATTCAGCCCCATCGATCGAACACGATGACCGTTTCTGCTATCGCATCAGACTCCCTCGCCGACAGCGCCCGCCAAACCCGTAACTGCGCGCGACATCTCGGAACCCTGTCCACCACCGACAAAAACGCCGCGATCGCATCGGGAGGTTGGGATGAGTTCGCTTCAACGTAGTGCTTGAGAGCCTGACGTACGCTCAGCGCCGCTCTAACGATCTCGTGTTTTGTTCGGCTTGGTTCGGCTGACTCCCCATAATTGTTATCGCTCGACCCAACCTACCCCAGACTCGTATTTTTACAAAAGTGAGATGAACCCGACGCAGCCATGCTGCTAACTGAACACTGCAAAATTCTCGATCGCCTAAAACCACCACTTGATAGTCGGCAAATAACGATAAAGCTTTGTTGTCCAGCCATGTGATGTAAATGGGCAGACCGCGCCCCCGATACATTAAGCTCACCTCTGAGTAGGCATTGCAGACCTTTTGTAATACTCCATTCTTTTCCGATAAGCTAGGTTTCAAGAAGTCTTCACCACATCCCCCCTTAGCCCCCTATCCCCCCTTCGCCCCCCTTTGA
>NZ_KB235958.1:2552289-2614964 GCF_000332355.1 Baaleninema simplex PCC 7105 | reverse complement strand
GGCTCGGGTGAGATTGAGTCAACGGTCAAGCAAATTGGGCGACGGGTTAAGATTTCAGGGGCTCAGTGGCACGAAGACAACGTGCAACAAGTGCTAAAGCACCGATGTGCCTACCTGAACCATCAATTCTCAGACTGAGTCTTGCAAGATTGGGATGCACCCCTTCAGAAATCGTTGCAAGCTGGTGACGCGACTGTCGTATTTTATCGGTTGAGGAAAGAACTGCGCTAACGTCGATAATTTGACTTGCCGATGCATTTGCAGTATCCAGACCAGCCACTTTAAGATCCCAATTTGCTTCTCATTGAGATGGATGCGCAAGAAAATCTTGGTAGAATGTCGGTAGCATTTTTTTGTTGGGGTGGCCGCAAACGCCACCCTCTTTTTTGGGACTCCTCTATTCTCTCAAACAATTGTCCCGTCTGGCTTCCGTCTACCTTGTCACCCTCTCAGAAAAATTAGATGAACCCCACCTAAAAAGAAGTAAATCTTTGTGGGGTTCTACGAACTCAATCCTACTGAGCTAAAACAGTTACTCGTGTCCTTGAATCACGTGTTTCACGCGCGTCAACGCTTCTAAACTGATAAAACCGCGATAATGTCCCATCTGATTGGACATTCCCAAACAAATGGTATTTCCCGATTTGGGAAGGCGAGAAAACCGAGGCGAAGCGTTAATATACACCGAGGCACTTTTGACCCCAAGAGAAAATTCAGTACTTTCGCTGTAGGATTCCGTGACCAAACAGTCAGCATGACCGCTGCTATATTGGTTGATCCAAAAAATACCCAAATCCAAACTATCGACGACTTTAAACGCGATGGTTTTCGTTAAATATGCTTGACTCCATTCTGCCGCATCGGCCAGAACGAGATCGGGGTATTCTTCCACTAAACGTTCGTCACCGCGAATCTCAAATCCCTTATCGCGCAAGCTGTTCCACAAACTCACCAGAGATGAAGATTTTTGTTCTGGAGAAACGAGGATTTTTTCGATGGCGTTGACGGGGTCGGGATCGCTACAATGACTGTCCAGGACGATCGATCGCACCGCATCTAAACTTCCCGTCGGCGACCAGTATAAATAACAATTGCCGATCGCAGCTCGCAACACGGGAACCGTTGCTTTTTCAACGATCGGTTGCACTAAACTCGTGCGACCGTAAGGAATCACCAAACTGAGATAGTGTTCTTGACTGACGAGTTCGCGAATCGACGTACCGATATCGGCCGGAAGCAGTTCGATGCAACCCGAAGGCAGGTTCGTGTCGGCGAGGGCATCTTGGAGAGCGCGAGCGATCGCCGTATTGGACTGACTGGCTTCCGTACTTCCTTTGAGAACGATGCTGTTGCCCGTTTTCAAACACATTCCAGCCGCGATCGCCCCTAACTCGGGAAAGGCTTCGTAAATCAGCGCGATCGCCCCGAGGGGCATCAACTGACAGTAAGTTTGCGCCTGTTCGACTTGCAGCGGCGTGTTCGTCACGCGACGAATTGGGTCGGAAAGCTGTCCGAGGCGTTCTAAGATGTTCGCTGCCGTTTGTAGCCGTTCTGGGGTCAATTTCAGCCAGTCTAACAGCAGTTCGGGAACGGCCATGTCGCGACTGGCCTCGAGATCGAGGGTGTTCGATTCGAGGATATCGTCTTGACGGTCGCGCAACGCCTCCGCCATCCGCAACAGTGCGTTAGAGCGATCGACGCTTTTCGCGTTCGCCAATCCCAAAGACGCTTGGTAGGCGCGACGCGCTGCGGTGATAGGATTGTCGCAAATCTCCAGAGAATCGGTTGTCATTACGAATCACGCCGGTATGCCAGCCACACTAAAAATGCAGGCAAGATTGCCAACAGAACCACTAAGATAATCCAGGGAATTGTATTCGCTCCGACGGGCAAGCGCAACGCCAACGGCAACCAAATAATTGCCAAGACCAAAACAACACCGAGCGCTAGGGGAAGATAGGTCTCTTTCAAACCCGAACGCGCTCGTATCCAGTGGGTTCCCGTCCAACGCCACACTTGCTTGTAGGGGTAATGGGTGGACAACTGCTCGATAGAGGTTCCGTTCTCGTCCACCACGAAAATTTGCTGGCAGCGATCGCAGCCGAAGGCGTCTGTCAGTGCTATCGGCTTTAGACGACCGGGACGACGACACGGACAGGGATACTCTCGATCGATCTCGATCTTTTGCGCTTTGGGGGAGTACACCAGCAGCCAAACCTAAGAAGCAGTTTTCTCGAGTCTGACGACCCACGGGCAAGTCCACGGATAGGCCGAACAGACAAACAAGGGTGAGTTAAACTCAGCTCTAATCCTTTTGTCAATACTCGGAGCGCGATCGAACCGAGGAAAACTCTAAATGCGATCGAACGTTGATAGAGTTCATCGGTCTTGCCCTCGATTTTAACAGAATCTTTTTGACCAGACAGGAGAGAACAGTCACCAGCCTTTTACAGTGAGCAGTGAAGACGGTTAACAGGGAACAGCGGATCTGGGAACAGTTAATCGTTTCTCCCCCTCTCCCCTTCCTGACAAGGCTATGATTGTAAGAGAGAGAGAAAGAGCCGACAAAGAGAAAGCCGTAGACTCGTTTAGGAGAAGCCATGAAATACAACTCAGCTTACCTCAAACAGTGGTCGCAAGAAGTCAGTCGTCATTTTCCGAATCTTTCCTTGCCACAAGTATCAGGGCTAGCCACCTGGAGCTTTGGCATGATGATGAGCCGCTCTTCAAGTCTGACTCAGGTGTCAGAGTGTATTGCCTAAGTCAACGAGGAAAAATTCACCAACACTCGTCAAGGACTTCAACAGTGGTACAAAGAAAAACGCCAAGCTTACGGTCGTAAATATGCTGAGCTAGATGTAGCCAGTTGTTTCGCGCCGCTGCTGAAGTGGGTCTTAGAGCTATTAGGAGAGAGCGACGACCTGTTCCTGGCCTTAGATGCGACCCATATCGGTCAAAAATTTATCGTCTTGTCACTCAACGTACTCTATCGCGGCAGTGGCATTCCCGTGGCCTGGAAAATCGTGAAAGCTTCCCAGAAACACCCCTGGAAGCCCCTGTGGCAAGACTTGCTCCGTCGCTTGAGCGGAGTGGTTCCCGAGTCGGTCAGGGTTTGGGTTTTGGCCGATCGAGGACTCTATGCTTGTTGGCTGTATGAGGAAATTGTGGCTCTGGGATGGCATCCTTTGTTACGTATTAACTCACAAGGCTATTACCAAGTGCGCTCGGGGGAAACTCTCGCCGACTGGCAACCTCTCGAGCAAGTGGTTCGAGTTGGTGAGAGTTTTAGTCAACCGGTACGCTGCTTTCGCCAAAATCCTCTCGATTGTACCCTGTTAGCCCGATGGGACGAGGATTACAAAGACCCTTGGCTGTTGCTGAGTGACGCCTCACCTCAATCGGCTTCGGCTGCCTTTTATGGCTTTCGCTCTTGGACTGAAGCGGCTTATCGCGATCTCAAGAGCGATGGCTTTAATTGGCAACGCACCCGTTTGACTCATCCTCACCGGGCTGAGTGTCTTTGGCTGGCCATGGGGGAGAAAGGGAGAGGGGGAGAAAGGGAGAGGGGGAGAAAGGGAGAGGGGGAGCCAGGGAGAGGGGGAGCCAGGGAGAGGGGGAGAAACGATTAACTGTTGCCTGTTGCCTGTTGCCTGTTCCCTGTTCCCTGTCTTCACTGCTGACTGTCTTCAATCGTACCGTTTCCTCGTGCATAATCTAGATAGACCGTTCCCGAACTCAATTGGTTTTGTCGGATGGCAGTTTACGCGCCCAGTACCGTACTCGCTTGGAATATTGCCGCGATCGAAGCGAAATCCGGTCATGCTAGCGAAATATCCCCAGCCCATTTATTGCTCGGGTTATGCAAGCTGTGCGATCTCGATCTCGAACGTTTTTGTCCTCGGCAGATTCGCAACAATCCCCTCCAAAAGCGAGAATTTAAAAGCGACATTCAAGTTCTACAACAATGGTTCGACAGTTGGGGACTCGATCGAACCCAGTTTCGCCGTCAGTTGCGATCGCAAGTTGCCCGTCCGACGCCCGTGCGCGTTCACCAAGGAATCATGCACCGCGATCGCGCCGCCCGTGAAGTCTTCAGTCGGGCTGAAGAAATCTCGACCCTCCAGTCGATCGACGAACCCACCGTTCGCCCCTATCACCTCCTACAAGCCCTGTTCGAGTTACCCAACGCCCCTTGGGAAAATCTCTTAGCCGAACTGGGCATTTACGGCGTCGATTCGCCCGTTCCCAGTGACGAATGGGATTTCGATCCCCTTCCCCCCGACCCCCATCTCATGTTAGATGGAGATTCCTTGTACTCAGACAGCAACAAACGCGCTACACCTCTGTTGGACTGCTTCGGACGGGATCTCACCGAACTGGCGCGAAAACGCCAACTTGACCCAGTGGTCGGACGACAGGCCGAAATTCGCACCCTCGCCAGCATTTTGATGCAGAAACGCAAGCGCAACGCCATCCTCGTGGGAGAACCGGGAGTGGGCAAAACCTGCATCGTCGAAGGACTGACCCAGTGGCTCGCCAGTTCCCAAGCGCCCCCCGTCCTCGCCGACAAACGAGTCGTCGAAGTGTCGATGGCGTCGCTGTTGGCGGGATCGAAATATCGCGGTGAATTTGAAGAGCGGATTCAAGCCCTCGTCAACGAAGCTAGTGCAAGCGACGACACGATCGTCTTTATCGACGAAATCCATACGGTGTTAGGAGCGGGAGGAACCGGAGCCAGCGATGCGGCGAACATCCTCAAACCCGCATTGGCGCGAGGTGAAATCCACTGTATCGGAGCGACGACCGTGCGGGAATACCGCCAAACCATCGAAAAAGACGGCGCTCTCGATCGCCGGTTTCAGGTCGTTTGGGTACAAGAACCCACCCCAGAAGAAACCCACGCGATTTTACAGGGTCTGCGACTTCAGTTCGAGCGCCATCACGACCTCAAAATCGACGATAGCGCTCTGAGCGTGGCGGTGGAACTGACCGGACGCTACGTCAGCGACGCGCGATTTCCCGACAAAGCCATCGATGCGATCGATCGCGCCTGTGCGGAAGTGCGGTTACGATCGGGGGCGAGATTGCGATCGCGTCCCCGTCGGGTGACGAAAGCTGACATCGCCCGCGTCATCGCCAAACGCTGTCGCCTTCCCGTCGAACAAGTCACCGAAGACGAGCGATCGCGCCTGCTACGCTTAGAAAGCTATCTGCAACAGCGCGTCATCGGACAAGACGAAGCCGTAACCGCCGTTGCAGATGCTATCCGCACCGCTCGCGCCGGGTTGAAACCCCCTCAAAAACCCGTCGGCGTGTTTATGTTCGTCGGACAAACGGGAACGGGAAAAACCCAACTGGCTCAAGCCCTCGCAGAATTCCTGTTCGACGATCCCCAAAAACTTGTCCGCATCGATATGTCGGAGTACATGGAGCCGAACTCCGTCTCTCGTCTCATCGGTGCGCCTCCAGGGTATATCGGCCACGAAGGCGAAGGACAACTCACCGGAGCCGTGCGAACCCATCCCTACAGTGTCGTTTTGTTCGACGAAATCGAAAAAGCCCATCCCCAGGTTTTGGACTTGTTTTTACAAATTCTCGATGAAGGGCGGTTGACAGACAGTCATGGAAATCACGTTTCCTTTCGAGAAACCATTATTGTGATGACCTCGAATTTAGGGGCGAACGTCAGTTCTGAGTCGTCCCTCGGCTTTGGCTTGGAGTCGGAGAGTCTCCACCTTCCCAATTCCAAACACTACCGCAACGGAATTTTGAAGACCATCAGCCAGTCCTTACGTCCGGAACTTCTCAACCGTATCGGTCAAATCGTCTATTTCTCGCCTTTATCGCCGACGGTAGTGCGTCAAATTGCCGATAAAGTCCTCGACAACGTTCGCCAGCGGCTCCACGCTCAAAATCTGCGGTTGAAACTGACTGACTCGGCTTACGACGTGTTGATGGCACAAGGATACAACCAAAAATTAGGGGCGCGAGAAATGGAACGGACGATCGAACGGCTGTTGGTTCGTCCCCTCGGTTGCTCGATTCTCAAAGGCCAGTTTCTCCCCGGCTCTTTAATTTACGTTGATGCTCGCGAGGGTGAGTTAACCTTTGAGGGGCTGTCCTTGCGTCGCCGAGAGCGATCGACCCAAACAACGGTAGAGCAGTAGAGTTAGCAAGGGAGAGGGGGAGCAAGGGAGCAAGGGAGAAATACCTGCTTGAGCCGTTAACTTCAGCAGTGTTCAATGATTCGTGGCAAAATCCCCTATCGGTCAATGGCTGTGTGAGATCCCCGGCATTTTGGAGATGCCGGGGATCTGGAGAGACCATCCGACCTTCAGTTGTGAGTTTCACTTCTGTGTAGTTGCCACAACTGATTTAGGGTTGCTATATTTGCACGATTGGCTTGAATACCATTTTTCTTTAAACTTGCTATAAATAGTGTACAGTTTCTTTTTGAGTGTAGGTTAGGTCGAGCAAACCGAAAGCCAACCGCGTCAAAATGAAATTGTTTTCTATGGAATTGAATTCAAATCATTCAATTTGCAATCTTTTCTTATTTTAAAGTTGATTTTTTTCAAAAAATAAGAAAAAGGTTTTGAAAAACGATTATCAATTGTCAATGAAACGTTTAGCGACAACGATCGAAGCAATTTTATATTTGAAGGGAAAGGCACTCTCAGTTTCGCAGTTGACGGAGTATACGAAATGCGATCGCGCTGAAATTGAAGACGCCTTACTGGAATTGATGGACGATTACGCCCGTCGCGACAGTGCGTTGGAAATCGTCGAAACGGAAAACGGCTACAGCTTGCAGCTACGCGAAGCTTTCCGCGAAGTCATGCTCGATTTAGTTCCCCCGGAAATGGGAGTCGGAGCGCAACGCACCCTAGCGGCGATCGCCTTAAAACAGCCAATTTTGCAGTCGGAGTTAGTGGATTGGCGCGGTTCGGGAGCTTACCAGCACGTCAAGGAGCTGATGGAACTCGGCTTAGTACGACGCCGCAAATCCCCCGAAGCTCGCTCTTACGAGCTACGAGTTACACCCAAATTTCATCAATATTTCCAAATTGAAAGTTTACCGCTTTTACAGTGAACAGCGAGCAGTATTTCAGTCGCCAGTCGCCAGTCACCAGTCACCAGTGAGGAGGTGACGGGATGATGAGATGAGGAGAACTCCCCACTCTTCCCTCTTCACTCTTCCCTGAAGAAGCTCCCCTGCTCCCCTGCTCTTCCAAACTGACGTTACACTAGATCTAGTTCAGGCCAATTTTGAAGCCCACTGACGGATTATCACACGCTCATGGTTTTCGACCCCGAAATTTTTTCTCAGCTCGACGAGGATGCTGGCAACCAACTGCTAACGTATCTTCAAGACCAATCGCCTGACATTCTCGCTCGCGTGGCGAAGTCAGTCAGCCCGGAAATTAAAGACATTATCTCCCGCAACGTTCAAGGGCTAGTCGGCGTTCTCCCGGCTGAAGGGTTCAACGTTCAAATTTCGACCGATCGCGATAATATGGCGGGAATGCTCGCCTCGGCGATGATGACGGGTTACTTTTTGCGCCAAATGGAACAGCGGATGGAACTCGATCGCCAACTGTCGCAAGGAAGCGGTCTCGATCGCCACTCAGACGACACGACACCCTAGACAGCTCTAGATCGCTCCTCCCCAGCGATCTTTTTAAGGCGTGAAAGCGTCAGACGGATAGGGTTCGGGACGAACGCGGACGAGTTCGAGTTCGCCGTCCCGCAATACTTCCACTTCGAGAGCTTCCCCCACCTGACTCGCTTCGACGCGCTCTTGCACCTCGGCCGCCGAGTCGATTTCAAAGCCGTTGATGCGAACGATCGTGTCTCCAGCTTGCAAGCCTCCCGCCGAGGCGGGAGAGCCGTTCAACACGCGCATAATCAGGACGCCGCGATCGAGATCGAGGCGATCGATGGAAAAGTCGAGATCGCGAGTGCGTTCGAGTTCGCGTTTGAGATCGGGATTGAGATCGACCATTTGAATGCCTAAAAACGGGTGTTCGGCTCGGCCGAGGTCGAACAGTTGGGCGGCTACCCGTTGGGCGGTTTCGATGGGAATGGCAAACCCCAACCCTTGGGCGTTAGCACGAATCGCCGTGTTAATTCCAATAACATCGCCGCGATCGTTGAGGAGCGGACCGCCAGAATTTCCGGGGTTGATCGCGGCGTCGGTTTGAATGAAGCGCACCCGTTTGTCGCTAATTCCCACTTGAGCGCTCGATCGCCCCGTCGCGCTGATAATGCCCACCGTTACCGTATTATCTAAGCCGAGGGGGTTTCCGATGGCGATCGCCCACTGACCTGGCACGAGGTTCGCCGACGATCCCAGCGGTGCCGTGGGTAAGTTTTGCGCTTCGATTTGAATCGCGGCGATGTCGGTCAGCGCGTCCGTTCCTAACACTTTTCCTTCAAACGTGCGACCGTCCCGCAGCGTCACGTCCACCACGTTCGCCCCTTCGACTACGTGAGCGTTGGTGACGATACGTCCGTTGCTCGAGAGGATAAATCCCGATCCCGTTCCTCGTTCGACGCGTTCGGAGGGTTCGGGGAAATCCTGGCCGAAAAAGCGGCGAAAGAAGGGATCGAGCGGATCGGAGGTGTCGGGGGATACCGTTCGAGCTGCATCGATCCGAACCACTGCCGATCCCACCCGTTCGACAGCTCGAGCGATGAAGTTGGGACTCGTTTCGCCGTCGGCGGACTCGGTCTCGAGGCTTCCACGTTCGATAATGGGGGGACTGAGCATAACTGGTGTGGCTGTCGTTTCGCTCCGATCGGGCGATCGCGCGTCGAGATAGCGGCTGACTGCTCCACCTGCTGCTCCTCCCACGGCCAGAAGGGCGGCGTATACCGTCAGTTGTTTCCAAGAGACGCTCATAACGAGTTAAATTGAAAAGGACTCCAAGCCAGTCGTCCGATACAAACCGACGATAATCGAGATCGACGCGATCGAACTGCGTACCTCAATGCTTGACGCCCGAAGTGCGCTCGGCGGACGAAATGACAGGTCGATTTCATTGTGGCATTTTCGCTCGGGGTTTGGCAATCGTAAAAGCAGCTTGTTTGGTTTTGATGAATTCACGATACCCATTCCTCTTTCTTTCTCGAAAATTTACTATAGCAACCCTAAATCAGTTGTGTAGCAAAGTCGGGAATGGGGAACGGGGAATGGGGAATGGGGAACGGGGAATGGGGAATCGAATTTTTTCTGGCATTTTAATTTTTGACAAACCATTGGGGACTGTTATATATTTTTTCAGTATAATTAGCAACAAAATAATTAGATATTAAATAATGAATAGCCAACTCAGCCGATTGGTGAAATCCTGTAATCTGAAAGTGCTGTAGCACGGCGATCCCAACTACAGAGGGTGTTCACAACTCAAACGATTCTGCTAAATTGCTCGAATAAGATCGAGAAATACTAAAAATAAAAGTGAGTTTCAAAATAAAAAAACATAAAAACATGATGATTCGATCGCGATCTTTTATTCACAATCGAAATAAAATAAAATACAGCAAACATAAAATAACATCAAATTTATGTTTTTTGATTTATGATGAAACGTTAAGCGATCGTGATTTTTTGCAATTTAATATCATAAAATTATATCAAAAAATTCAAACAAATTATATTTTAAATTTAAAACGAAACACTGCATTGGTGTATTTAAAATTAAAAAATAAGATAGATAAAATTTAAATACTATCGTTTTGTATTATTTTAAATAGTTTATAATACGATCGATCTAAGGTTCACCTCGAACCTCAATTCCAACTCTCACCTTCACGATATTAACGCGAGATGTCTTTGCGATATTCCCTGCGAGACTACCAATCAATTCTCGTTCAACAGGTTTTCAAAGAATGGACGACCGGGCGATCGCGCCGTGTCTTACTACAACTTCCCACGGGAGCCGGAAAAACCGTGGTCTTTTCCAGTATTGCCCAGCAATTCACCGATCGCAAACAGCCCGTTCTCGTTTTAGCCCACCGTGAAGAACTCCTCCTCCAAGCCAAAGACAAGCTCGAACGGGTCACAGACGAACCCGTCGGACTCATCAAAGCCGGATATCCCGAACAGCGATCGCACCGGGTTCAAGTCGCCAGCATCGCGTCTCTGATTAACCGCAAACTGCCCCCTGCTGCCCTCGTCGTCGTTGACGAAGCTCACCATTCCACCGCTGCCACCTATTCCGAACTCCTCGAACAGTTTCCCAACGCTTACATTTTAGGTGTCACGGCCACGCCCGCCCGCATTGACGGCCGGGGCTTCAAAGACCTCTACGACAGCTTAATTTTAGGTCCGTCGGTGCGCGAACTGATCGATCGCGGCTACCTCTGTTCGTTCAAGCTGTTTGCAGCCCCCAAAACTGTCGATACCACTGGAATTCAAAAAACCGCCGGGGATTACAACACCAAACAACTGGCGAAAGCCGTCACTAATTCTCTGGTGATGGGGGATTTAATCGCCGCTTGGCAAGAATTTGCCGATCGCAAAAAAACCGTCGTCTTCGCCGTTAACGTCGAACACAGCCAAGCCATCGCCGACGCCTACCGCCAGGCCGGAATTCCCGCCGAACACTTAGACGGAAACACTAAAGACGGCGATCGCAAAGCGGTTTTAGAACGGTTTGCACGGGGAGAAACCCTCGTTCTCAGTAATTGCGGCTTGTTCGCCGAAGGGTTCGACCTCCCCAGCATCGAAGCCGTTCAATGCGTGCGTCCGACGAGTTCTCTGACTCTGTGGCTACAAATTATCGGTCGAGGCTTGCGTCCCCATCCTGGTAAAGACCACGCCATCCTCCTCGACCATACCGAAAACTGGATCGTTCACGGCACTCCCGATCGCATCCACAACTGGAGTCTCGATGCCATTAGCTTATCGCCCGGCCGTGCTAACGTGTTATGTTCTCACTGTCGCCACGTCTTCAAACCTCGTCCCGGCGATCGCCAACCTCACCGCTATCAATGGCATCCCCAACTGGGGGAGTACGTTTTAATCTGTCGCTACACCTGTCCTCACTGCGGCGAAGCCATCGAGTTAGAAGTGACGCATAGCGGCGAAACTCGGCCGCCACGTACTCTCGAAAAGGATGCAACTGCCGAAATTTGGGAAATTCCCCTCGACTGTCGCATCGAAGTGTTAGCCGAACTCTATCGATTGGTCGGGTTTCAACGGCGAGTCCGACGCAATATCACGCTGCGATGGCTGACGAATCAGATGGTGACGAAATGTCCCGACATCGAGGTTTCCGAGCTGCGCGAGTGTGCTTTACTCTTAGGGATGGATGAAGACTGGGCTAACGATTGGGCGAAGCAGTTTCACCGGAAGCGCGATCGGGAAAGGACGACGCGATCGTGAGTCGATCTCAAAATCGTTTGGGTGCGGTTGTTTTCTCGATTCAGTGAGGATTCGAGTCGTTCCCATCAAATATCGTTGAGATCCGTAAGATAGTATCGAACTACAAGGCCTAGAAAAAGAAGTTTAGAAGCAGAAATCGAGCGATGGAAGTTGTTTTAGACGATATTACTAAATTAAAGGTCGATGCGATCGTGAATGCGGCCAATACTAGCTTGTTAGGGGGCGGTGGTGTAGACGGTGCGATCCATAGAGCGGCCGGCCCGGAACTGGTTAACGAGTGTCGTCTACTGGCTGGATGTCAACCTGGAGAGGCAAAACTAACGCGAGGATATCGCTTGTTCGCTCGGTATGTTATTCACACGGTCGGTCCGGTATGGCAGGGGGGTTGTAAAGGAGAACCGGACATTTTAAGTCGGTGTTACCGCAGTTGTTTCGATCTGGCGATAGAACGCGAGTTTAAATCGATCGCGTTTCCCTGTATCAGTACGGGGGTTTACGGATATCCAAAACTATTAGCAGCCGAAGTCGCGATCGCCTCGTACAATAATTATTTTTGCGATCGCGATCGCTCTCTAAATGTTATTTTTTGCTGTTACGATCGCGAAGATTATAATATTTATAAGAATCTACAACATATCGATAATTTAAATCGATAAAACTGCTTTCAAACTCACAAAATTATTTGTTCAAACGCTCGAAATACAGCAATATTAGATCCTGGGTAGCAACAGAGCGATCGAACTTCTTATTCTGCCAGAAGCTTTTTTCGATCGCGAGTCGCAAACAAAGTTATGCTGCTATATTATATAAGCGATCGTAAAAAACAACTAAATTTTAAAATGAAAAAGCTCTGGATGGCATTTTTAAGTATTTTTGCCGGATCTTTAGCGATTAGATTTTGGGGTTTAAATCGATTTAATACGTTAGTCTTCGACGAAGTTTATTTTGCAAAGTACGGTTTTAGTTATCTAAAACAAATTCCTTTTTTTGACGTACATCCACCATTTGGAAAATACTTTATTGCATTGGGAATTTGGCTTCACGCTCACTTTATGGGAGGGTTAGAAGCGTTTCAAAATGCCGCGACTGTCGAAGAAATTGACGCCTTTGCATATCGTTGGGCAAACGGAGTCGTGGGGACGACGATTCCGATATTAGTCGGCGCGATCGCCTATCAAATTACACGACAAAAACGCTACGCAATTTTAGCTAGCGTGTTTGTTGCTTTAGACGGCTTGGTGTTAGTCGAATCTCGCTATGGACTGATTAACGTTTATCTACTCGCCTTCGGATTGTTAGGCGTACTGGCATTTTTGAAATCCCTAACCTCCGCACGTCAAACCCTTTGGATGATGGCATCTGGCGCGTGTTTGGGAGGGTGCGCTTCAGTAAAATGGAACGGCTTGGGATTTTTGTTAGGGATTTATTTACTCTACGGGGGAGCCTGGGCGTTACAATCCCTAAAATCGACGTGCGATCGCCGTTTTAAACCCTCCGATTTAGAAACAGAGTCGTCGATCTCCGGCGACGACGACGCCAACCCTCAAGACGACCCTACCCCACCCGATCGAAAGATTTTAAAAAATCCCCTTCGATCGATTCTCGAGATCGATCGCTTAGACTTTGCCATTCATTTTGCTCTCGTCCCGTTTCTCGTCTATCGATTGCTGTGGATTCCCCACTTACAACTCAATACAGACTTTACGTTCGCGGGGATGCAGTGGCAAATTTTAACCTATCACGAAAGCATCGGAAACACTGCCGAAGCCCATCCTTACTGTTCGACGTGGTATAGCTGGCCGTGGATGGTGCGTCCGGTGGGCTATTATTTCGAGGCGGTCGATCGCGGACTTCAAACGATCGTATTTGACGTTCACGCGTTTGGAAATCCCCCGTTGTGGTGGTTGTCGGCTTTTGCGATCGCTGGCGTGACATTTCAGTTCGTCCGTCAGGGGATCGATGGGGTGTTAAATCGTCCGATGTCGCAAACCCGCTTTCTGCTGCATAGCGTTCTCGTTTGTCAGTTCGTCGCGAACTTTCTCCCCTGGGCAAAAGTCTCTCGCTGTACTTACATTTACCACTACATGGCCGCTTCGCTGTTTTCGTTTATGGCGTTGGCGTGGTGGGTCGATCGGGCGTTGAGTTGCCGCGATCGCCGGTGGCGTATCCTAGGAAGCGTCGCGATCGCGATCGTCGTCTTGGGATTTTGGTATTGGCTGCCGATCTATTTAGGATTACCCTTAACCCGAGAAGCGTTCGACGCTCGGATGTGGTTTCGATCGTGGTATTAACTCAGAGGATCGACTGTGAAAAACTCCAGGTATCGATAAATCTCAACAACCGACCATGCGCGATCGATTGAAACACTGGCAAGTTGGGGTATTGTTAGCGGCAGTGGTGGGATTCGCGATCGCCCCCATGTTAGAACGAAGCTATCCGCTAACCCATTCGACTCACTTCAACCTCATTTGGGCGTTTCAATACCAACGTCAATTTTTTTCAGGACAGTTTTACCCCCGTTGGCTGGAGTTTTCTAACTTCGGCTTCGGAAACGCCACTTTCGTCTTTTACCCTCCCCTGTCGATGGTGGCGACGCTACCGTTTCGGATGATGGGGTTGGGGTTGGCGGGATCGTTAATCGCCAGTATGGCCGCAGCGATCGCCCTGTTGGGAATCGGATTATACCGTCTGACTCGGCGATTTTATCCGAGATGGGTGTCGCTGACGGTCGCCTTGACGGGTATGATGTCGCCGTATTTTACGATCGATATTTACCAACGGGGCGCAATTGGGGAAGTCTGGGCGATCGCGACCTTACCTTGGATTTTACTGGCATCGCAACAGGTTATCGAACGCGCCTCGCATCCCCCACCGCGTCGGCGAGGAGTTCGGTGGGGACTCGATCCCGACTGGGATATCGTCCAGTTCGCGATCGCGTATGGGGCGTTGGTGTTGTCCCACTTACCCACGTTACTGATTTTTACCTTACTTTGGCTGCCGTTACCTTGGGCGATCGCGCCCTCAAAACGGCGTCTGCAAGCAGTTTTACGCAGTTACAGCAGCTTGGCGATCGCCTGGAGCGTCACAGCATTTTTCCTGCTTCCCGTCGCGATCGACGGTCGTTCGGTCCAGTTAGACGCACTGTACGCCACCCTCGACTATTTACCGCAAAACCGGTTGCTGTTGTCGGGGTTGTGGTGGCTGAATCCCGATCTGACGAATCACTGGTTCGACCGCAAACTGATCGCACCGTGGGCGATGATGGGGGTCGTGACGTTGGGAGCGATCGTCGGTTACAGTGTCGATCGATGGGTTGCGGCCGACGGATCGGGGTCTCGCCAACGTCGAACCGTTCTCTACTGGTCGATCGTCAGTGCGATCGCCTTACTGATGACCACCGATCTGCTAGGCTGGCTGTATCTCGTCGTTCCCCCCTTGCAACGAATTCAGTTTTCCTGGCGTTGGTTGAGCGTGGCGACCGTTCTCGTACCGCTGCTGTTGGGAGATAGCCTGTATCGCGTCGCTCGGTGTTCCCAGCCCACTGACAAGAGATTGCAGATCGTCAAGGGTGCTTTAGCGGTTCTACTGTGGGGAATTGTCGCCTGGCATGGGTTTCAAGGAATGTTAATTGCCGAACGAGCGATTTACGCACCCGCCACCCTCGACAAATTCGCACGTCTGTCCGAGGCGAAACAGTTTCCCGAAGAACCTCGTCAACAACCGGGAACGCCGTTTCTCGGATGGCATTGGATTTATCCAGACGGGTTGGCGTTCGTAGACGTTTACGAATATCGCGCTAAAGGCGTGACGTTGCCGATGCCGCCCGATCGCGTTTACCCTTTAGTAGAATGGCAGGACGGTCAGCGCGACGGATTGACGGTCGAACGTTGGAACTTTGGTTTGAGGGAGTTCGTGACGAACAACGCCACGCCAGTCGAGCGAATCGTTCGCTTGAGAACGTTTAATTATCCAGGGTGGTTCGCACGCCTCGATGCCGGTCGATGGCAACCGCTCGTTCGCAGATCGACCGTTGAGGACGGCCGAACGTCCGGCGACAGACTCGAACTCTCAGTTCCGCCCGGTCTGACTCGGGTAACGGTGATGTATCGTGGAACTCGAGCCGAGCGTTGGGGTGCGATCGTCTCGTTCGTCGCTTCGGTCACGTTAGTTGGAGGGGTGGCGATCGCGAGTCCGATTTCTCTATCTCGCCAGGGAAGCTCATTGTTAGCAAGGTTTTTCGGCGAGCGTGTTTCGAGTCCGTCTTCTCAATCTTCAAAGATTTAATCCAATCGTGTGGTCAGACTTCAAACAGTGGCTTCTCAAGTGGCGTAGCGTAACCGTGGCTTCGATGGGGGCTGCTGGGTGCGTGTTGTTGTTGCGAACGATCGGTCTGTTGCAAACAGCGGAATGGGCAACGGCCGACATCTTTTTGAGGTTGCGCCCCGCCGAACCTCACGACGATCGCCTGTTAGTGGTCGGCATTGACGAAGAAGATTTACAGCGGTTGGGACGGTGGCCAGTTCCCGACGGCGTACTGGCCGAAGCGATCGAAACGCTCTATCGCTACGACCCTCGAGCGGTGGGTTTGGATTTATATCGAGACCTCCCCGTCGAACCGGGACACGATCGCATCGTGGAGTTGTTCGAGACGTCGTCTAACCTCGTGGGCATTGAAAAACTCGAAGACCAACGGATGTCGGGAGTCGCCCCACCCCCGGCTCTCAGCCTCCGAGATGCCGTGGGCTTTAACAATACCATCGTCGATTCCGACGGGATCGTTCGCCGGGGATATTTATTTTTGCAAGACGATACCGGAACGTTACATCGCAGTTTCGCCCTGAGACTGGTTCAGTTGTATTTGGAGGTTGAAAATATCCGTCCCGAAGCCGGCCCCCACGGCTACATGAAATTGGGTCGGGCGATCGTCCCTAAGTTTCAAGAGGCCGATGGAGGATACACTCGAGCCGACGATCGCGGCTATCAGTTTTTAGCCAACTATCGCGGTCCAGTCACGAAGATTCCAACCGTTCACCTGCGGGACGTTCTCGAAGATGCCGTTCCGCCGGAGATGATTCGCGATCGCATCGTCGTCATCGGTTCGACGGCTTCGAGCATTCGCGATATGTTCGTGACGCCCTACAGTCGTCAAGTTCTGAAGCCTCAAGACGAAGTGCCGGGGGTGCTGCTGCAAGCCGAGTTCGTCGGGCAGATCCTCGATGCCAGTTTGGAGGGACGGCCGCTGTTGCGCGTTTGGCCCGAACTGCTCGAAATTGCTTGGATTGTCGGTTGGGCGTGGTTCGGAGCCTTGGTGAGTTGGCGGTTACACTCGGTCAAAGGGGCGACCGTCGCGGTTGCGATCGCAGCCGTCGCCTTGACGGGAGTGTGTTACGTCGCCTATCTCGGCAGTTGGTGGATTCCCATCATACCGTCGATGTTGTCGCTGTTGGGATCGACGGTGGCGATCGTGGGCTATTTAGCCTATTTGGGCGAGGAATTACGGAAGTCCAAGGAATTTTTGCAGAGTATCATTAATACGATTCCCGACCCGATTTTCGTTAAAGATACCGCCCATCGCTGGATTGTGTTGAACGAAGCATATGGAAAACTGGTCGGTTATTCCCTCGAGAATCTGATCGATCGCTCGGAGTTTGAAGTGTTTCCCGCCGACCAAGCCCAGACGTTTCGTGACGAAGACGATGTCGTGTTGAAAACGGGGCGCGATCGCGAATCTGAAGACCAGTTTACCGACGCCCGAGGCAACGTTCGTATTATCGCCACAAAGCGATCGCTTCACCGAGACGGAGCGGGAAATTTGTTTTTAGTCGGCGTGATTCGCGACATTACCGAACGAAAACACATGGAGGAACAACTCAAACAGATTGCGGCCGAACTCGCTCAATCGAACCAAGAACTCCAACAAGACGCCTCTCACGACGAACTCACGGGATTGCCCAATCACAAGCAGTTTTACGAACGCCTCAAGCAGTCGTTAGAGTGGGCGCAATCTCGCCAGAAATGCGTGGGGGTAATGTTCCTCGACCTCGACGGTTTCAAAGAAGTCAACGATACCCTCGGTCATCTGACGGGAAACGCCCTGTTGAAAGCGGTAGCACAACGTCTCAGCGACAGTTTGCGGGGAAGCGATACCGTTGCTCGATGGGGAGGCGACGAGTTTACGGTCATCTTACCGGGGATTCCCAGTACCGACGATGCGATACGGGTCGCCGAAAAGCTCATTCGCGGTTTGGCAGAACCGTTCGCATTAGAAGCCGGAACGGTGTCGGTTACAGCCAGCATCGGGATCGGTTTGTATCCGACCCACAGCGAAGATATCGACGAACTGATTCGCCTGGCCGACGAAGCGATGTTGCAGGCGAAGAAGCAGGGAAAAAGCCGTTACGTCCTCGTCGAAGAAATACATCTCGAGGAGGAGCAGTCTTTTTCAGTCACCAGTCACCAGTCACCAGTCACCAGTGAAGACAGTTAACGGGGAACGGGGAACAGGGAACGGGGAACGGGGAACAGGGAACGGGGAACGGGGAACGGGGAACGGGGAACAGGGAACGGGGAACGGGGAACAGGGAACGGGGAACGGGAAACAGGGAACGGGGAACAGGGAACGGGGAACGGGGAATCGGCAACAGGGAATCGGCAACAGGGAACGGGGAATAGTCGATCGTTTCTCCCTCTCTCCCCCTCTCCCCCTCTCCCTCTCTCCCTCTCTCCCCCTCTCCCTCTCTCCCTCTCTCCCTCTCTCCCCCTCTCCCCCTCTCCCCGGCTCGGCTAATAATAGGACATCTCGAAGTTCGAGGGATCGCGCATAAAGCGAGAGGCTTCTTCTTCGAGGCGATGGATTAGGAACGGTTCGAGGACGTTTGCCTGTCTCAAGGCTCGCAAATACCCGTCTAAGTACATTCTCAGATCGTCAGTTCGATAGCCCCGATTCCACAGCGAAACAAACTGGTCGGTGAGGGTTTGGTAGTGACGAATGGTCGAAGCGTCTTGCAGCATGGTTGGACGATTGAACGCAACAGCGAGTTGGCGATGGTTTAGTCGAACGAGCGACCGACCCTAATACTTTTAGGGTAACAGAAAGCGATTGGAGGCGCATCGGTCGCTTTTCCGCCCAACTAGACGTAGCAGGCGTTACAGAACCCTGACAAAGCCTTTGTTACTTTGATAAACACTGAAAGACTTTTTTGTCTAGACCGACTGAGAAAACGGGCGAGGGATGCTGTGAGTTCTTTGTGTATTCAAATTGTTGAGGGAAACCCTCAGCTTCGATCTCTGTTAGGCTGGCATCTCCAACAAGCCGGCTATAGCGTTTGTCAATCTGCAGACATCAGCCACGGACGAGACGTGTTTTATCAACGACAACCGACGTTGGCGATCGTCGATTCCGATCTTCCCGATGGAGACGGACTCGAATTCTGTCACTGGCTTTATCAACAACAACAGTCGTTGGTGTTGATGCTTTCTGCAAGAAATACAGAAGCTGACGTGGTGGCGGGGTTGAAAGCGGGGGCTGACGATTACGTTTGCAAACCGTTCGGAATGCAAGAGTTTTTAGCTCGGGTCGAAGCGGTACTGCGCCGCAGTCGAACCATGACGCCTCCGGCCTGTTTGGAGTACGGCGATTTGAAAATTGACCTCGTTCAACGTCGCGTTCGATATAAAGAAGAGTCGATCGAACTGACGCCTCAAGAGTTTAGCCTGCTCTACGTTCTCGCGCAAGCGGGAGGCACTCCCCTGAGCCGGACGGAACTGCTCAAACGGGCTTGGCCTGAAGCGATCGACAATCCTCGGACGATCGACACGCACGTCCTGTCGTTGCGTAAGAAAATCGAACTCGATCCCCGTCAGCCGAATTTGATTCAGACGGTTCGCAATGTTGGCTATCGGTTTAACTTGACGAGTCCGAATCTCGATCGCAGTAATTCGTCGAACGGTTCGATGTCGCTGACGAACGCTTACCCCCCTTTGACGACTAAGGTATCGGGTCGTCCTAACAAAGCCACGACGAGCGTACCGGGGGCTTGAGAGAGGATATTAGCGATCGCCGATCGGGTTAGGACAGTTCGCTCTGGCTGTGTTTGAGTTTTTAGCCGTCAAACTGTCCTGGCTGCTTTGGCGGCTGCGATAACTGACCGATCTCGTTCGACCCACGATGCGATCGCCCGATCTTCATCTCGAAAATCGGGCGATTTCTATTTTTTATAAGCTTTACTTATTTTAATATTCGTCACTATGGAGCGCTGCCTACGTGTTTTTACTGATATTTTTTGTTCGTTGTTTTTAAAATTCAGTAATATCCTGCACGAAACAGGAAGCTGAACTACATAAAAACTCGGTTGTTTTAAAAGTCAAACTAAAACTCTAGACGATCGAAAAGGATGAAATACAAATTTGCTGTTCGGTTGTTTTTATTGATATACCGTGCTTTACGGGTCTTGAAGCACGGTCTAAGGGTATAGATCGTCGATTGGGATATAAAATATCGACATAACTAAAATTTAACCTAATCCTTCTATAACAATTGTAAAATGTCTTCTTGATAGAAGTTAATTTCGTGTAGGATGAAGCTGTAAAGAACCTCCCAAACCGTCAAGATGTCTCAGACCTGATGTATTCGATCGCGACCCTACAAACTTTTGTTGGATTCGATCGTTTACTCCATGAGGAAGCGATCGGGCTTCTAGCGTTAAGTCTGTACGATACCGTTCGCAAGCGATCGCCCGCGATCGTCTTGAAAACGCGATCGCCTACTCGAAATTATCTCCAACCACAAAATATTTAACATTACCGACGAACTTAGGCACATAGGAAACCGATCGGTTCGACCCAGACCCCCCAACTTACCAAGTCTTTGCAAAGTCTTTACAGAAATACTACGTAACTCGTATAAAAATCCGATATTTTTAGGAGAGAGACCCGTAGCATCTGTTTGACAGTTACCCAGGTTCAGACTGTTAAAGAGCTTAAAACACGACCACCAGGATTCTTGTAATCCATACTTGATTGAGGATCGGACTCATGAAACGCCTAACCCTTGCCCTAACATCCGCCACTATCGGCTTACTTCTCGGTGTCTCTTGGAATTACAAAGCTGAAGCGGTGACCTTCGTTCCCCCGTCAGACGAAGCCCCCAGACAAACAACCGGCGGCGCGTCTCGCGGTCGAGTCACGTTTCAACCCCCGAGCGATGCGGCTCCCCAACAAACCACAGGCGGCGCATCTCGGGGTAACGTCAACTTCCGACCCCCGAGCGATGCGGCTCCCCAACAAACCACAGGCGGCGCATCTCGTGGCGACGTCAACTTCCGACCCCCGAGCGATGCGGCTCCCCAACAAACCAGCGGCGGCGCGTCTCGCGGCGACGTCAACTTCCGACCCCCGAGCGATGCGGCTCCCCAACAAACCAGCGGCGGTGCGTCTCGCGGCGAAGTCGAGTTTCAACCCCCCGGACAAGGTTCGCCCAACCAAACCAGCGGCGGAGCAGCTCGCGGTGAAGTCGAGTTTCAACCTCCCGGCGAAGGCGCTCCCAGCGATGTGAGCGGCGGTGCGTCGAGACGGCCCGAACCCTTCTTCACACCGTTAATCCCTCCGAGTAACTACGGTCGCACCACAGCCGGCCGGCCGTCCCTGTTCGTCTACGTTCCAGAAACCAACGTCCAACAAGCGTTTTTCAGCCTGAAAGACGAAGCCGGAAACCTGCACTATCAAGGGTTCGTCGGTCTTTCCGGACGTCAAGGAGTGGTGCGTTTTAGCTTGCCCTCGGACGCCCCCGAACTCGAAATCGGACAAGACTATCAATGGCACGTCGTTTTGATGACCGACGACCTGTTGCGTCCCGACAGCCCCCGAGTCTCGGGATGGATCGAACGGATCGATGCTGAAGTCGAAGTTGCCGCTCAACCGTCCTTGGAGCTGGCCGATACTTACGGTCGCAGCGGTATCTGGTACGACGCACTCGGTACCCTCGCCGAACTACGCGAGACGAACCCGAACGATCCCACCCTGGCCAGCGAGTGGAACGACTTCCTCGTTCAAGTCGGACTCGACGAAATCGCCGATCGCCCCCTCACGAAATAATCGGACGAAGTCCCAGTGTGGAATCAGTTCAAACGGTCTCTTAAAACGTGGCAACACGTGGTAGTTCTCGCGTCCGGTACGGCAGTCGTTTGCTGTGCCGGCGCGTTTTGGGGTTGGTTTAAAATCCTCGAAGTCGCAGCGATCGATCGCTTCTTCAGCCTGCGACCGGCAGACCCCACGGACTCGCGGATTATTATCGTTACCATCGGTGAAGACGACATTACCGAAATTGGAGACTGGCCGATTTCCGACGCCGTTCTCGCCGATCTCGTCGAAAAAATCGCCGCCCAAGACCCCAGGGCGATCGGCTTAGATATTTACCGCGACTTACCCGAAGAACCCGGCCACGATCGCTTAGTCGAAGTGATGGAACAGACGCCGATGTTGATCGGCGTGCAGAAATCCCTCGGAGCTGGTACGGTTGCCCCGCCACCGGCTCTCGAGCGCGTCGAGCGCGTCGCCCTGGCCGACCTTCCCGAAGACCGAGACGGAAAAGTTCGCCGTGCCTTGATTTCGGCAATGGTCGAAGACGAACTCGTTCTCGGTTTGGCCACTCGCCTGAGTCTGTTGTATCTCGAAGCCGAAGGCATTTCTCTCGAACCCGTCGAAGGCGATCGCTCTCGCTATCGACTCGGACGAGCGACGTTCGTGCCACTCGAGGGAAACGAAGCCGGATACTCGAGTAAAGACGCCGGCGGCTATCAGATTTTCCTCAACTATCGCGGTCCGAGTGGTAGCTTCGAGACCGTGTCGATTCTCGACGTTTTGCAAGACCGCATTCCTCCTGACTTGATGCGCGATCGCGTCGTCCTCATCGGATCGACTGCCGATAGCACGAACGACTTCTTTTTTACCCCCTATTCCAACAACATCACCTCAGAGAGTAGCGAACGACTGCAAACCAGCGGCGTCGAGATCCACGCCCATATCGTCAGTCAAATTCTCAGCTCAGCCCTCGACGGACGGCCGCTGATGCACCTGTGGCCGCGTTACGCTGAATGGGTGTGGGTTTGGGTGTGGTCGATGGTCGGTGCCGTCGCCACCTGGATGCTACTGCCGAGGAAATTCTGTCGCAACAACATTTTCTTTCTCGGAACGATCGCGATCGCCGGTATTGGAAGCGTCGCTCTCGTTGTTATCGCCGACGTAGCCTTTTTGGCCGGTTGGATCGTGCCGTCGGTTACCCCCGTCCTGGCGTTAGTTATCTCGGCAGTTTTGGCCACCAACTCCTACAACCAGCGGCAGCTTCGCCGAGCCAACGATCGCCTACGGGAGTATTCGGCCGACCTCGAAGTCAAGGTACGAGAGCGAACCTGCGAACTCGAAGCGGCCAAACAGGCCGCAGACGTGGCCAACCAAGCCAAAAGCGAGTTTTTGGCCAATATGAGCCACGAACTGCGAACTCCCCTCAACGGGATTCTCGGTTACGCCCAAATTATGGAACACGCCCGCGACCTCAACCAACAGCGCCAGGGCGTCGCGATCGTTCACCAGTGCGGCTCGTACCTGCTTTCGCTGATCAACGACATTCTAGATTTGTCGAAAATCGAAGCGCGGAAGATGGATTTGTACGAAACCGACGTTCGCTTTTCGGCGTTTCTGGTGGGGGTTGCCGAAATCTGTCAGGTCAAAGCCCGTAATAACGACCTTCTCTTCTATTCCGATTTCGACGAAAACCTTCCCGAATTCGTCCGTACTGATGAAAAACGCCTCCGACAAGTGACGATTAACTTGTTGGGAAACGCCGTGAAATACACCCAAAAGGGGAGCGTCACCTTCCGCGTGAAGGTTCTCGGGTACGACCGACCTGAAGATGGCGAGGAAACCGTCGAACTGCGGTTTCAAATCGAAGACACGGGTATCGGCATGACTCCCGAACAGCTCGAGAAGATTTTTCAACCGTTCGAGCAAGTCAAAGAAGCCACGCAGATCGCCCAAGGGACTGGACTCGGCTTGGCGATCGCCCAGCAGATCGTCAACCTGATGGGGGGACAAATTCACGTCGAAAGTACGTTCGGTCGAGGCAGTACGTTTTGGTTCGACTTGCGTTTGCAGGTTCTGCACGCCACAGACTCGACTTCGCCGACTGCTAAATTCGATGCTAGTGCGATCGTCGGACTTTCTGGCGCGGCGAAAACCATTCTCCTGGTGGACGATCGCCCGGACAACCGCGTTGTCGTCACGGCTATGTTAGAGCCTTTAGGATTTAAAATTCTCGAGGCCGAAAACGGTGAAGTCGGCTTCGAGTTAGCCCAACACGCACGGCCGGATTTGATTTTGACCGATATTATTATGCCCGTCACGGACGGACTCGAACTGACGCGACAAATTCGCCAATGTCCCGAGTTAAAAGACATTCCCGTGTTGGTGACGTCGGCTCGGGTGTTCGAGGCCGATCGCCGTCGCAGTCTCGAGGCGGGCGCGAATGCCTTTCTGCCGAAACCTATTCGAGCCGACGATTTACTCGAAAAACTGCAAACCTATCTCGATATCGCCTGGGAATACGCCATCGAGGAACCTGGCGAGACTGACGAGATCCCCCAAGACGAACTCTCTCTCGAGGATATCGATCCGGCGGCTATCCCAACTGAAGCGCTCGAGTCGTTAATGCACTTAGCGCGACGGGGTCACTTGCGCGGCATTATCAAAGAAGCTCAACGTCTCGAAGCCAGTCACCCTCATCTGGTATCGTTGACGCGAGAATTACAACAACTCGCGCGACAATTTCAGGAGAAAGCAATTTTACAGTTGCTTCAGCAGTACGAGCCAGAGGAGAATCGCGAGAACGGACATCGCAAAGATTCAGGGAATTTGACCGGTGATTTGAACGAGGTTCGGCCTTGAGCGATCGCCTCTTCTGCCTGCCGTTCTGTGCGTCGTTTCCCTAATCCTCAATACGGAAGTTACGATCCGGAGGAAGCTCGAACTCACAGACTCGAGGACGAGATCGAACCGATCTAGGTAGGACAAGACCTTGATATGAATACTCTACGCGATCGCCAACCACTCCCAAGCCACTGTTGTCGGATTGCGCTCGCCCCGATACTTGCCAGTTGGCTGCTGACGACCGACCCCGCTCTCGGACAAATCTTACCCGACGCGACCCTCCCCGAAAACTCCCGCGTCACAGTCGAGGGCAATACTTACACGCTCGAGGGCGGAACCCAAGCCGGAGGAAATTTATTTCATTCCTTTGAATACTTTTCTATCCCCACAGGAGCGGAGGCATTTTTCAACAACGCCACGGCGATCGACAACATTCTTACCCGCGTCACGGGGGACAACATTTCTAACCTCGACGGCTTAATTCGCGCCAACGGTACGGCGAATCTGTTCCTCCTCAATCCAAACGGTATCGTCTTCGGAGAAAACGCCCGCCTCGACATCGGCGGGTCTTTTTTTGCAACGACGGCAGAGCGTTTAGTATTCGAGGACGGATTTTCCTTCGACACCGTGCGTCCCGGCACTCCTGCACTCCTGACCGTTAGCGTTCCCGTCGGAGTGCAGTTTGGTGCGAACCCTGGAATCATAAACGTTTCAGGCAGCGGTCAGCCGTTCGAGTTTCCGTTGCGAAACGGGCTTTTCTTCTCACCCGAGATGCGATCGCGTGCTTTTGTCGAGACGCGGCAAGATCTGCTCGACACCTTAGCCGATCCGACCGGATTGCAAGTCGATCGCGATCGCACCCTCGCTCTAGTTGCCAACGACCTGCACGTCGAAGGGGGTCGCCTCACCGCCGAATCCGGTCGGATCGAACTCGGGAGCGTAGCAGCAGAGAGTACCGTCAACCTCGCTCCTCACCCAGACGGTTGGCAGTTGGACTATTCCCCCGTAGCAGCCTTCGCCGATTTAACGTTAAGCCAACAAGCGTGGATTTCCACGACGGGAGCCACTGGAGGCGATATCGTCCTTCAGGGAAGACAGATCGATATCGTGGGGGACACGAACGTCATTTCGGCGACGCTCGGGGCAGAAGACGGCGGTTCGGTGAACGTGCGCGGCCGAGTGTTCCATCTCGACCAGGCGGCCTTAGAAGCCTCGAGTTACGGCACGGGAAACGCACCGACGTTAGATATCGTCGCCACCGATGCCGTTCGGTTGACGGGAACGGCGTTCGCCTTGACCGACGCTTACAATGTGGGAAACGGCAGTACTTTGACGGTCGAGACGGGAACGCTCGGAGTTTTAGCGGGTGCGAATTTGCGAAGCGTAAGTTTCGGAAGCGGACGGGCCGGAGACATCATCGTCAACGCCTCGGAGTCGATCGCCATTGCCGGAACGCGATCGCCGTCCGATGTGGCGATAATTAGCAGTACTGCCACCGATCGCGGCGCGACGGGGAATCTTGCGATCGCGACGGGAACCCTCGACATTCGCGGCGGCGCACAACTATCCGCCCTCAACTTCGGCACGGGACGAGTCGGTAACGTCACGGTCGAGGCGTCGGAGTCCGTGCGGGTCAGCGGTCGCACCCCCAACGGGAACTTAGGAAGCGGGATTTTTGCCCAAACCGTCGGGCCGACCGATTCGGGACAACTTGCGATCGCCTCCCGTCGCGTCTCGATTTTAAACGGCGCGCAGGTTTCGACGACCACGTTCGGAGGCGGACGAGGAGGAAATTTGACGATCGCCGCCTCGGAATCTCTCGAAGTCAGCGGAACCTTTGTTGGAGACGAAGACACCGTTTTCAATAGCGGCTTGTTTGCAGCCACCGGACGCATCGGGGGCTTTTTACCGGGGTTCGACGTGGCGATAACGGGCGATGGCGGCAGTTTGTCAGTTTCGGCCGGACAGTTGAGGGTCGAGGGTGGCGGAAAAATTGGAGCGACGTCGATCGATTCTCAGGGAAAAGCCGGAAATCTAAGTTTGAGGGTCGAACGCCTCGAAATCGGTGCGGGGTCGTTCGTCACCGTTCGGAACGAAGGACTCGAGGATGCCGGTTCGATTTTTGTCGAAGCGAGCGACGTCCGCCTTTCGGGAAACGGCGAGCTGACTGCATCGACGGCATCGGGACAAGGAGGTAACGTGACCGTACGCGCTCGCGAGAGCTTGCAACTGCGAGACGACAGCACGATCTCGGCTGAGGCTGGGGGAGCGGGAAACGGCGGTAACGTCCGCCTGCAAGCGACATCGTTAGTGCTGCTCGATAACAGCACGATTACCGCCAACGCGATTGAAGGGGCAGGGGGAAACATCCAAATCGAAACCCAAGGCTTGTTCGTCGCACCAGAGAGCCGCATTACTGCCAGTTCTCAACTCGGCGTTCGCGGGGTGATTCGGATCGCCGAACCGGAACTCGACACCAGTGCGGGGTTGGTCGAACTCAGCGACGAGCCGATCGATCCGACGACGCGACTGACCTCGACCTGTGCGGCGGATGAGGGCAACACCTTTATCGTGACGGGAAACGGCGGACTGCCCCCCGATCCGACCCAGATGCTTCACGGTCAAACGGTTTGGGAAGATTTGCGACTGACGGAGATTTCAGGACGTGCTGACCGATCGCCTGCAACCGAGATATTTCAACATGACGATCGCCCCCTCGTCGAAGCCACGGGATGGCATCTTGACGAGACTGGGACGGTCGAACTGGTGGCACGTCCTCCAACGGGCGATCGCCCCTTCCGCCTGCCGTCCTGTGCGTCGTTCCGTTGAGGTCGCCTCTAGTGGAGATTGTCATCGAAAAATTTGGGTTGGAAACCCCGTCCTTCTAGGACGGCTTTACAGTAGAATGAAATTGGTCACTGACCCACCCGAGACGATGGAGACAGAAAGCCTAACTTCAAAGATTGCGGAATCCGCAACGGCGCAGAAAAATCGGTAGACCGGGAAAAGATGATGGGGCAATGGGCAGTCCAACCCCTGAATCAACCAATTACATCAAGATTTCTCCTTTGAGATTTCGACACATAAGGCGGTGGGACACACCGTTACAGTCTGTGGAGCGAGTGTAAGACTTGAAAGACATTGTTCTGGAGAGCAACTGCGAAAACCCCGTAAGGGACAGAAGCAGAAAAGCCAAATCGTGAGGTTTGGAATCACCGCACCTTTAGGTCGGTGAGGATGTCAACTCCACGGGGGTTGAAACCGGAGCCAGCGGTAACGCTGGCACGATCGCCATCGAAGCCGGACAGTTACGTTTGAGCGATGGCGCTCGCATTTCCGCCGAAACCTCGGGAACCGGAAACGGCGGCGATGTCGAGGTTCGGGTTCTCGATCGCCTGAGCCTCGAGGGAGACAGTATCGCGACCGCCGCCTCGAATGGCAACGGCAACGCTGGCAATTTAACGCTGTCTGCCAACGTTCTGACCCTCGACGACAACGCCCGAGCCATCGTCAGCAGTCTCGGCGAGTTTCCCGCCGGGACGCTCAGTGTCAGGGCCGATCGCATCGAACTCAACGACAATAGCAGTTTAGTCGCCGAAACCGCATCGGGATCTCGCGGGAGCGTCGAACTCACCAGCTCGCAAGTGCTGTTGCGAGATGCCAGCCAAGTTCGTACGAACGCCACCGAGACGGCAACTGGCGGCGATATCGCCATCGAGACCGAAACGCTCGCCCTTCTCGAGTCCAGCCAAATTTCAGCCAACGCCGTTCGCGGACGGGGCGGCAATATCTCCATTTCTACGACGGGCATTTTTCTCTCGCCGAACAGCTCGATAACGGCTAGTTCCGAGTTCGGCGTAGACGGTGTTATTGCAGTGACCGAACCCGAGATCGATACCAATGCCGGACTCGTCGAACTGAGTTCGGCTCCCATCGATCCGGCAACCCAAGTCACCAGTGCCTGCGATGCGGCTCGCGAGAATAGTTTCGTCGTGACAGGAAACGGCGGACTTCCCCCCGATCCCACTGAGATGCTGCACGGTCAAACCGTGTGGGAGGATATGCGATCGGGAGAACTGCCCAGCTCGAACGCCTCGAGTCGGGACGCGATCGCCCCCGATGGCACCTCAGAGTCGTCTCGGGCGTCTTTACGAGAAGCGACGACCTGGCAACGTCGATCCGACGGAACGGTGGTGTTGCTCGATCGCAGACTCGCAAGCGGACGAATGTTACCCTGGCAGTGTTACCCGCACCCGGACTGAAAATCGATACGTATCGATGCGAAAAAAGGGCAATAAATCGCTCCGATCGCTTTAACTGGTGAGTCGATCGCTCGGCTAAATTTCGACAGTGGCAAACCTCTATCCGTCTGTCGCGACAATGTCAACTGGTGCAGTCTATTTTTAACAGTGTTCGACGATTTACACCCGCGATCGCGTCGAACTGTAAACTCGAAACGATTCCTTCAAAGCGATCGCGATCGCCAACAAACCAACTGTCTCAATTTTTTAAGTTTTAAAGAATTGACGCGATATTTCGGCTTAAAATACAGCTAGATTTGTTGTTTGTTGGGATTTATTTTCGATCGTCGCCAATTAATAGTTTTCCAATCCACCCGATCCATGAAAACGTTTCGTTTTTACGTCGTGCTAAGCACCCTCACGTTTCTCCTCGTGACAACTGGGGTTCCCGCTGTAGCACGTTTCGTTCCCAATTCAGCGGCGTTGTCGCCGACCCCGACAGCGCTTCAAGAGGCGAACCCCACAGCCGAGACTGGCAACCTCATCGAGCGGGGCAAACAGTTTTACGAGACCGGCCAGTACGATCGCGCCGCCGAAATTTGGCAAACGGCAGCACAAAGCTACCGCGAGCGGGGCGACGTTCTCAACGCCGCCCTCAGCCAAGCCTATCTATCCCTGGCCTATCAAAATCTAGGACAGTGGGAACCGGCCAGCCGTGTTGTCGATGAGGCGATCGCAAGCCTCGACGACCTCCCCTCCACAACGAGCGATCGTTTTCTCGTCAGAGCGATCGCCCTCAACGCCAAAGGTCGCCTGTTGCTCGAACGCGGACAAGCCCAGAATGCCTTACTCACCTGGCAAGACGCCGAAGTCGCCTACGAACGCGCCGAAAACGAATCGGGACGGATCGGCAGTCAAATCAACCAAACCCAGGCATTACAAGCTCTCGGACAGTACCAACGGGCCCGCGATCGCCTCGAAGACCTCGTCACCCGACTCGAAGCCCTCCCCGACTCGCCGCTAGCGGTCGAAGCCCTGAGAAATCTCGGCGTCACCCTACAAGTCGTCGGAGACATCGATAAATCTCAAGAGGTTCTCGAACGCAGCCTCGCCATCGCCCAACGTTTGGGACTCTCCAACGACGTCCTAGCCAGCCAGTTTGCTCTGGCCAACATCGCTCGCGATCGCGGCAACACGGACGACGCGATCGCTTATTACCAATACATCGTCAGCGAAACGCGAGGTCAACTTCGCCGAGACGCATTACTCAACCAACTCAGCCTTCTGGTTCGAGCCGATCGCTGGGACGACGCCCGCGCCTTACTCCCCCAAGTCCGCACGAACCTCGATACCGGAACGGTCGATCGCGCCTCGATTTACAGCCGCGTCAACTTCGCCACCAGCCTCATGAAACTCCACGACGCTGTCGGTGAAGTGTCCGATTCCGGTGAAATCGCCGACCTGTTAGCCGAAGCCGTAGGCGACGCCCGAGATCTCGACGACGCTCGCGCCGAATCTTACAGCCTCGGACAACTCGGACATCTTTACGAACACCGCCAACAGTGGCCAGAGGCGCAAGACCTAACCGAACGCGCCCTAACTGTGGCCCAAACCATCGACGCCCTCGACCTCGTCGCCCGTTGGGAATGGCAACTCGGCCGCCTGTTCGCCGCCCAACGTCAAGCCCCAGAAGCCCTGACGGTCTACCGTAACACCATCGACGTTTTAGGAGATTTGCGAAAAGACCTCGTCGCCATCGACCCGGACGTTCAGTTTTCCTACCGAGAAAGTGTCGAACCGGTCTATCGCGAATTCGTGGGCTTGCTCCTCGACGAAGCCGATAAGGCCCGAAATGCCAGCGATCGACAACAGATCCTCACCGAAGCTCGCAACACGCTAGAAGCCCTGCGACTGGCAGAACTCGATAACTTCTTCCGAGAAGCCTGTTTGGAAGTTCAGCCGGTATCGATCGAGCAAATCGACGAACGCGCCGCCGTTCTCTATACCGTTTTACTCTCCGATCGCCTAGCTGTGGTCTTGTCGGTTCCCGGCGAACCCCTGCAACTGTACGAAACCTTTACCGCCCCCACTGACATCGATCGCACCGTCGAGCAGTTCTTGCAATCCCTCAACCCCGCTTACGATAACGAAGTCCGGCTAAGCTATGCCAAACAGCTTTACGATCGCATCGTCGGCCCGGCCGAAGCGTTACTCGACAAACACGATATCGAAACGCTCGTATTCGTTCTCGACGGACAGTTGCGGAACGTTCCCATGGCGGCCTTGTTCGACGGCGAACAGTATTTGATCGAAAAGTACAGTCTCGCCCTGACTCAGAGCTTGCAACTGTTTCAAACCCGCCGCAATCAAGACGGAACAGTTTCGGTGATGGCGGGAGGACTCAGCGAAGCCCGTCAGGGATTTTCCGCCATTCCCGAAGTCGAACGGGAAGTCAGCCTCATCTCGCAGGAAGTGTCCTCGGACGTTCTGTTGAACGAGAGCTTTACCCGAGAAGCGCTCGTCCGAAAACTCGATCGAGAGAATTTCGAGATCTTGCATTTGGCGACTCACGGTCAGTTTAGTTCCAACGCCGAAGACACCTTTCTCCTGACTTGGGACGATCGCATTAACGTTAAGGAACTCGGCCGCGTCCTGCAAACCACCACCGATCGCAATATCAACCCCCTCGACCTGCTAGTTCTCAGCGCCTGTCAAACGGCGGCGGGAGACGATCGCGCCACCTTGGGACTGGCGGGATTCGCCTTGCGATCGGGCGCTCGCAGCACCATCGCCACTCTCTGGTCGGTTCAAGACGAACCCACTGCCTCACTCATGGTCGAGTTTTACAAACAACTCAACCGCGACCCCAATATTTCCAAAGCCGAAGCCTTGCGGCGATCGCAAGTCGCCCTTCTCACAGAAGGGATTTACGACCATCCTGCCTTTTGGGCCCCGTTCGTGCTAGTGGGAAATTGGATGTAATTCACAGTTAACCCTCGATTTCGAGGAAAGTCTCACGCCGTTTGGAAGTACTTCCAGACGGCGTTTGCCATCGTCACGACACCCGTTAAAATCGCCGCTTCGTCGATATCGAATTGGGGATGGTGCAAAGGATAGTTGCGTTGGTCTCGATAACCGACGCCCAAGCGAAACATCGTTCCGGGGGCTTTGTCTAAATACACTGAAAAATCTTCAGCCCCTAACGAGGGTTCCGTCAACAGTAGCACGGCGTCTTTTCCCCACGCTTCCTCTACAGACGCCTCGACAATTTGCGTCAAGCCGATATCGTTAATGACGGAGGGGACGAGCCGTCGATATTTGACTTCGTACCCAGCACCGTAGGTTTGACAGATGTTGGCGACGATATTTTCGATCCATTGGGGAAGCGTGGCGTGGGTTTCCGGGTGGAGCGATCGCGCCATTCCCGAGAGTTTCACGCAGTCGGCGATGGCGTTGGGGGCGCGTCCGCCGTGAATTTTTCCGACGGTCAACACGACTGGTCTAAGGGGGTTGTGGGTGCGACTGATGGCTTGCTGTAGCCCGGTAATGACTTGGGCGGCGATCCAGATGGCGTCGATCGCTTCGTAAGGTCGCGCCCCATGGCCGGATTCTCCCGTAATCGTAATTTCGAGATCGTCGGCGGCGGCGGTCAGCGTTCCGTAACAGATGCCGATCTGACCGCTGGGGATGCTCGGGAAGACGTGAACCCCAAAAACGCTATCGACCCCCTCCATCGCGCCGTCTGCGACCATCCAGCCCGCGCCCTGTGCGATTTCTTCGGCAGGTTGGAATAGAAAGCGTACTGAACCGGGAAGCTCTGACGCCAGTTGCGACAACACCATGGCCGTTCCGAGTCCCAAGGTTGTATGAACGTCGTGACCGCAAGCGTGCATGATTCCTGTATTGCGAGAGGCGAAGCTCAAGTCGGTTCGTTCGTGAATCGGGAGGGCGTCCATGTCGGTACGGATGGCGATCCGGCGGCGATCGCTGTTTTGTCCGGCTAGTTCGCCGACAACGCCAGTTTTCCCGACGCCTTCGCGCACCTGTAACCCGCAGGACGATAACACCCCGGCCACGTAAGCAGCGGTTTGGTATTCCTGGCCGCTGAGTTCGGGGTGGGTGTGGATGTGACGGCGGATTTCAATGAGTCGAGGGGCGAGTTGTTTGGCGATATCTTTGATGCGATCGAGCATCTGGGGTCAAGGTTGAGAGTGCTTTAACCATGATAGGGAGTTTCCCACCCTCCCGTTGAGAAACTCCCCTCGATCGCCGCTATTTTTAATCGTCGTCGTAATCGTCGTCGTAATCGTCGTCGTCGTAATCGTCGTCGTCGTAATCGTCGTCGTAATCGTCGTCGTAATCGTCGTCGTCGTAATCTTTGTTGTAATCCTTACCGTAGCCGTATCCGCGATCGATCGTACCGACGGGCGAACCATCTTCGCGGGTTATCGAAAACGCGTCGAAATCTCCGTCGTCGTAAACTCCCGTCACCGTCACCCGCTCTCCCGGTGTCAAATCGAGGGCTTGGGAATCGCGGAGATCGGCATCGACTCGAACTGTGCCGCGATCGGTTTCTAAGATAAACTCATCGTGGTCTCGGATCGATCGCACCGTTCCCACAATTTCCTGACGCTGCTGGAAGCTTTGGCTCAAACGATGGGTTGTCTTGGGATAAAACGGTATCGAATCAAAGGAATCCGCACGAACGGACATAGCCGTCGCGATTACTAATCCCATCGATAATAAGGCTTTTTTCATCTACCTAAATCTCCAGTACGAAGATACTTTTTTTGAACAGAAAAGATTGCAAAAATCAAAGCTCGAAGGGGTGCATCTCACTTTTGTAAAAATATGAGTTTGAAGTAGGTTTGACTTCGGCAACGCTGCCGTCCAGGGGTGGAGCGATCGCGAAACCCAACCACAGCTCAATTCAGTGCAGAGACTCCGATCTGATAAATTTACATTTTTGAGATGCACCCGATCGAAGAGAGTGAGACCGTTTAAAGTCCCAGCACTACTCATCGATATCAAATCCCAATTATTTATCGTTAATCTCTAATTTTACAACATCCCTCGTGCGAAAAGATAGAACGGGGCAAAACTCTGCGTAATATCTTTCAATTGAGTTCTAATCGTCGTCATAGTCGTCATAATCGTCATAGTCATCGTCGTCCCAATCGTCATAACGGTCGTCCGATTCCCCTTGGGTTCGCGTCCACACCAGCGAACCATCTTCACGAGCGATCGAAAAAGCGTCGAAATCCTCGTCATCGTAAACTCCCGTCACCGTCAAGCGATCGCCGGGATCGACGTTCAACACCTGGAAATCGGGAAGTTCGGCTTCGACGCGAACCGTTCCCATCTCCGTATTCAGTAAAAACTCGTCGTTATCGACTAACGCGATCGCCTCTCCCGATAAACGGTCGTTCCTCATTCCTCCAGTCGGCGATTCAAAACCGGGACGAGATCCCACCAGCGAACCGTCTTCACGGGTTATCGAAAAGGCGTCGAAATCTTCGTCGTCGTAAATTCCCGTCACCGTCACTCGTTCTCCCGGCGTGAGGTCGAGAATTTGCGAATCCTGAAGGTCTGCATCGACGAGAACCGTTCCCGAATCGGTTTCTAATAGAAATTCGTCGTTATCGACCCAAGCGTTCGCGACTCCCGTAATCGTTCCCACACCGGGAGAGGTGAGGGGATCGCCGACAGTTTGTTGGAACGGTGTCGAGACGCGACCTTCTCGATATCCAAAAAGGCGATAGTGTTCCCACGCACTGGTCAGTGTTCCCGCCTCGGACGCTGCTTGTAAGTCCCCGTAACTCGATAGGTAAAAATCGCGATCGAACAGTTCCGGCATCCGTCCTTCCATCGCACCAAAGGTTATAAAATGCTCCCAAGCATCCGCACCCGCCGCTGCTACATCAGGATTGCGTTGTAAGTATTCTGTTGCGTCGAAACCGTATCCCGTGAGGGGATCGAAATAAAACTGCGATCGCAACGAAACGGGAGTATCGCCTCGAGAAATCGCTCGCGTGTCGATTTCCCGTCCGTCAAATTCACTGACGACGAGGTCGATCGTTTCTCCAACCGTCAATCCCAACTGACTGGCCGGAAACGGGTCGGGATCGACGACGTAGCGTTGTCCTCCTGTTTGTAACAGGAAATCGTCGCCATTATCGACAAAGCCTTCTACGACTCCCGAAATCGAGGTTCCGGGTTGCAGAAATCCCTGCGGTGATGTATCGACAGTCGAAGTATTGAGAAGTTCCATCGCAAACAAAATACGTGAGGAGTTGGGTCTAAACCTGTCTGATGTTTACGATAACTGACAAAAGTGACAGCGTTGTAAATTCTGTCGTTACTTTTGAGTTACTTTTGAGCAGTATTGCGATTAATTATCAAAAGCTAACTCGATCGATTCAGCTTGCCTATTGCCTGCATTTTGCTTCGCAACTGTAGGAGTTCTAAAAAATCGTCAACAGTTTGCTCCCAGTACGATCCCGGTGTCTTTACCGCGTTGAGTTTTTGAGAAATCTCGTCGATGAGCATCGGAGAAATATAATAGGCAAAACTTTGAAACGTCGATCGCACCGCCCAATTGTAATTATCTTTTGCTGTTTTTATCTCAGCACAAAAGCGTTCGATAACCCGACGAGAAAACACGTCGTTCCAGGGATGACGACAGGTTTTCAACAGTGCCAAACTCGGATGACTTTTCAACAACGGCTGCGGGTTCGCCTCGAGATGTCGCCACACGAAGCCTTCGAGACGTTCGACGGACAAACACTCTGCCAACCCCCGATCGCGATCGCGGCGATCGCACAACTTCTCGGGAATGTCTTCAGCCACCTCTAACAACGCCTCAGCCCAAGCTGCATCCGGGTGTCGCGTCGTCGCCACCGCCCACCCTTCGAGTAACACCCCCGCCCACTCGCTCTCGAGTGCGACTTTCACCAATTCCTGGGGCGTCGCCGTTTCCGTCCACCGCGTCGGCGGAACCATCGCCAACTGTTGCAACAACACCCAGGCTTTTTCGCCGATTTTCGTCGGTTTCTTGAGATCGAGACCGTCCCGTTGCATCTCTGCACCACCGGAAATCGGGAGACTCACGCGCAACTCGAGGGACGTTTCCCGTCGCACAATAGAAATCGCCACCTCCACCCGTCGCCTCACCCGACGACACAACCCCGAATTGGGAAGTCTCGCCAGCAACTCCGCCGCCACCGCCCGAACTTGCTTACTGCGGTCGTCGAGAGCCGTTTCGAGAAAGTGTTCGTCCGCCTCGCTCAACCCCACGGTGAAGGTTTTCAAAAATTCCGCGCGATCGAATGCTTTATCCTGCTGCCAAGTGGATTCGACGAATTCTCTGGCTGTATCGGGTTGCGTTTCCCGCAGTCGTTGCAACAGGAGCAGACGCGTCGCCGCAGTTCCCAGACGCCACTGGCGATCGAGATCGTCGTCTGGGGAAATTCCCGCCACGTCTTCCCAGGCGGGATTTTGCGCCGCCAACCAACGCCCCCGCGACCCGATCGCCGAAAGAACGGCCGAACGCAAATGGCGACGAGAGGCGGCTAAATCCAACAAGGCGGGGAGTTGCTCCGGGGGAACGCAGACTTTGGCGGCGGCGGCGTAACGAACCCACTGGGGAAGGAGTTCCGAACAGTCCGGGCGATCGAGGATTTGTTGTAATAACCGCCCTGCTTCTCGAGAGTAGCGGAGCGTTTCGATTGGGGCGGGAGCGATCGCTTCGCCTTCGAGCTTGGGGAAGCGTTTTCCGGCCCGTCGCCGCGTGGCTTCGATCGCCGCACCTCGGTAAATTTGGCCTTCTTCGTCCGTGCGATCGAGCAGTTTTTCAATGCGATCGCTCGCCGTCGGGAGTTGGGGAGACTGTCGCTGCGTCCCCAACAACGCTGCTTTTACGAGGTCTTCCCACATGGTTCGATCGCCTCCCAAATTCGCGCGATCGCATCGGTCAAACGATGGTCGCTGTCGAGTTCCACCAGTCTCGCATACGGTCGCGTTTTAACGTACTCTCGGCTGGCGGAAATGGGGATCGTGTCGTCGCGAACGCCGTGAAAAATCGTCGTGTCCACCGGGCGCATCAATTCTCGAGAGTCGCAACGGCGCAAGTCTTCGACAAACTGGTAGTGTAGCGGTAACTCGCACCCTTCCCCGTAGTGATATATTTCGAGATATCCGGTATTTTGCCAAACGGCGCGATCGTCTGGCTTCAACCAGGGATCGGGAAATCCGAACGCGGGGGCTAACAGAATCAAACGTTCGACTGCGAGGGTTTGTTGCGCTACCCACGCCGCCGTCAGCCCGCCCAAACTCGATCCCACGAGAACCGTTGGAATTTCGCCGACGAGAGAGCGAACCTGCTGAATTTGTCGCGTCAGAGTCAGGGTGGAAAAATCGCCGCCGTTGAGGTCGGGAACTTCCCAATCTAAACCACAGGCGAGGGCGCGATCGCCCAACTGACGAGCTTTAGTCGAATTCGGACTCGAGGCCAAGCCGTGAAGGTAAAGGTAACGCATTTTGGAGAAGGGAGCTTCTTCAGGGAAGCAGGGGAGAGGGGGAGAGGGGGAGCAGGGGAGAGGGGGAGCAGGGGAGAAGGGGAGAGGGGAAGCAGGGGAGAGGGGGAGCAGGGGAGAAGGGGAGATGACAAGGCTATGAGTGCAAGAGAGAGAAAGAGCCGACAAAGAGAAAGCCGTAGACTCGTTTAGGAGAAGCCATGAAATACAACTCAGCTTACCTCAAACAGTGGTCGCAAGAAGTCAGTCGTCATTTTCCGAATCTTTCCTTGCCACAAGTATCAGGGCTAGCCACCTGGAGCTTTGGCATGATGATGAGTCGCTCTTCAAGTCTGACTCAAGTGTCAGAGTGTATTGCCCAAGTCAACGGGGAAAAATTCACCAACGCTCGTCAAAGACTTCAACAGTGGTACAGGGGACGCCGCCGTACTTCTCCCTATCCTGGGGCTTCTTTGGCTTTCGATATCTCCTAAGTAAAAGTCATAGCCTTGTCAGCTCTCTCCCCCTCTCCCCATCACCGTCCCGTAATCGGTTTGCAGCGACGGAGTGCTAAAACGATCGTTTCGAGGCTGACGGGTTTCGTCACAAAATCGGTCATTCCGAGCGATCGACAAGCAACCTCGTTTTCCTGCATGACGTTGGCGGTTACGGCGATGACTTGGGGGCGTTCTTCAGGGGGCCACTCCTCGAAAATCTTCCGCGTGGCTTCGAGACCGTCCATTTCCGGCATTTGGATGTCCATTAAAACCAAGTCGTACGGTTTGCGACGTACCCATTCCACTGCTTCCCGACCGTTGTTCGCCACGTCTGCCTCGTACCCCAACCGTTTGAGCAGCCGGAGCAACACCTTTTGATTGACCCGATTGTCTTCTGCTAAGAGAATTCGTAGCGGGTACTGTTCGCTAAATTGCACGTCCATGATGCAGGTTCGAGGCAAAGACGCCGGGATCGACTCCATCCCGACGTGCGTGTTTGAGTCCGGAAAGACAACTTCTACTGTACACCGAGAGACTCGATCGACCGGACACCCATTCAAAGGTTTCATTCAAAATTAAGAGAGTACGAAATCAGTATTTCCGGCAGATGCCACGTCGTCTTGCCCTAATGCGACCCCACTTTCGGAGAAGTTATCCCCCAGAATAATGCTGGTGGCTTCTCCGGCCGCCGTATTGCTGAAAACCGAAAAGCCGGGAGAGTCGGCCGCAAAAATATTATCCGCGATCGTCAGTTCGTCGGCGTCGGGAATTTCCGTACCGCGCACGAACAGGAGCGAACCCGTCGTATCGGCCGCACTAAACCCACCAACGGTGTTGTCGGTCAGGCGGAGGTTGCTGAAGTTGCCGTCTCGTAGGGTAATGCCGCCGTCGGTGTCGGCCGTTCCGGCACCGTTGGCGCCCTCGACGGTATTTCCCGAAACGGTAATGTCGCTGGCAGGGGTATCGGCATCGGTAGACCCGGTCACTTGAATTCCCGAACCACCATCGGCAGGTACGGCGATGGTGTTGTTGGAAATACTCGTTCCGGTGATATCCTCGGCGGCGATGCCGTCGCTGTCGGTAGAGGCGTCGTTGACGTCGATGTCGTTGCCGCTGACCGTGGCGTTTTCGAGGTTTTGTAAGTCGATCGCCGTGCTGTCGGTATTTGAAAACTGGTTGTCGGAAATTTCGATGCCCGTGCGGGTTTGGCTGGGTTGGACGCTGAGACTCGCCCCGGTAAAGACGTTGTTGGTGATAACGAGGTTGTCTCCGGTGTTGTCGGCATCGAGGTCGGCGGTGAATTCGAGTCCGTCGAGAGTAACGTCAGCACTGGAAATTTCCACCGTGGCCGTGATGCTGGCTTCGTCCTCTCGGTTTTCGTCGCTGCCGGAGAGTCCGGCGTTGGCACCGATGAGGGTTACGGCTTGGGTAATCTCGAAACTATCTTCGTACGTGCCGACGGCGATGCGGATCGTATCTTGGGCGTTCCCCACGCTGACGTCGTCGCCGTTGCCGATTTCGTCGTCTTCGAGGGCGTCGGCGATGTTGCTGTAGATGCGAATCGTACCGGAGTTGTTCGCGTCGGTTTCGATGCTGACGTCGATAAATTCGACATCGGCATCGTTAAGGGTACTCTCTCCGGTGTCGGTGAGGGTGATGTTACCGGAGTTGTCGATCTCGATTGCGTCTTCGACGGTGTCGCCGTCATCGGTTTCGACCGCAGTAACGGTGAAGCTGGTAGCGTCGCTGGCGGCCACTTGCCCGATTTGTCCGGCGACGTCGGCCACGAGGAGTTCGGCACCGCGCAGTTGAGGAGTCGTGCTGATGTTGGCGTCGTCGTCAGTGTCGTCGCCAGTGTCGCCGCCGGTATCGCCGTCGGTGGGGAGGTCGATGTTGGGGGAAAAGGTGTCTTCGGTGATGTTGCTGGCGGGAACGCCTGTGAGAACGGCGATGACGACGTCGGAGTTGTTGCGTTTGATAATGGTGTCGTTGACGTTCAAGCCGTTGCCTTGTTCGATGTCGATGTCATCGAACATCAAGCCGCCACCGAGGAGGAGTTTGTCGCCTTCGGCCGTGTTGAAGTCGAGAACGGTGTCGGCACTGCCTTCTTCGTCGATGAGGGCGAACACGTCGGCACCGGCCCCGCCGCTGACGGTGTCGTTGCCGCCTTCGCCGAGGATGCGATCGTTGCCTTTGCCGCCTGCGAGAACGTCGTCGCCGTCGCCGCCAAAGAGGGTGTCGTCGCCCGTGTTTCCCGCGACGATATCTTCTCCTTCTCCTCCCGAGAGGCTGTCGTTGTCTTCGCCCCCGACGACGAGGTCGTTGCCTGCGTCTCCGGCGACGGTGTCGTTTCCGTTGTCTCCAGACAGGGTGTCGTCTTCTTGTCCGCCGACGAGAACGTCGTTTTCTGCCCCGCCGAAGACGGCATCGGCTCCCGCGTTTCCTGAGATGGTGTCGCTGCCGTTGTTGCCCGTCAGGACGTCGGCACCGATATCGCCGAAGATGAAGTCGTTGCCTTCGCTGCCGTTGACGCGATCGTCGCCTTTTCCGGCAAAGACGCTATCGTTCCCGAGACCGGCAAAGACGATATCGTTGCCTTGGCTGCCGCCGATGAGGTCGTTTCCGTCTTCGGCGTAGATGAGGTCGTCGGCTCCGCCACCGTTGAGGCTGTCGTCTCCAATGCCGCCGAAAAGGGTATCGCGACCGGTTCTGCCCAGGAGGATGTCGTTACCGCCGCCTCCGGCGAGGACGGTGTTGCCCCCTTCGCTATCGAGAGTGTCGTCTCCCGCTTCGCCCCGTAAGATGTCGTCGCCGAGACCACCGAAGAGCCAGTCGTTGTCGAGACCGCCAAACAGAAAGTCGTTGCCGGTTTCGCCGTAGAGGACATCGTTTCCTGCATTGCCGCTTAGGAAGTCGTTTTCTGCCCCGCCGAAGAGGGTATCGTCCCCGTCGTTGCCGGTGAGGGCGTCGTCGCCGGTTTCACCGTAGAGGGCATCGTTGCCGTTCCCACCGGAGATGGCGTCGTCGTCACCGCTACCAAATACGATATCGTCCCCGTCGTCACCCGAGAGGAGGTCGTCGCCGAGGAAACCGAAGAGGCTATCGTTACCGCCGGCGCCGAAGACGGTATCGTTGGCGGGGGTGGCGACAAATTCGTTGTCGTTGTCGTCTAGGGTAACGTTGAGACCCATTTCAGCCATAGGAAACACTCCCTCACATCGAGAAAAACACAGCGAGACAAACCGCCCGTGACGTACGGGGGTAGGGACGAGCCGACGATCGCACCGGTCGCGGCGGACTTCGTTTCTCCATGCCCGTAACGGTAGGCGTGCCGGGTCGCGGGCGAGGCACTATCACGTTAGCATGACGTGTTAAATTACTTCTGGGTTGCCGAACTTTGCTAAAGAACTCCGTTCTGCTGGCGCGAGCGTTCGGCAGCAACGACGATTCGTCCCCGACCCGTTGTGTTTGAGAGGTTCAGTACGATCGTGGCTCACCCCAGTTCTGTTTCTTTCTCGGTTCGTCCGATTCGCTTTGGTACCGACGGCTGGCGCGGTACGATCGCCGCCGATTTTACGTTCGAGCGGGTGGCTCGGGTCGCCCCGATCGCGGCTCGGGTTTTAGAGCAAACCTACGGTGATGAGGCTCGCTTGAAGAAGTCGGTCGTCGTCGGTTACGATCGCCGCTTTATGGCTGAAGATTTCGCTCAGGTGGCCGCCGAATCTCTGGTGGCGGCTGGCTACGATGTTCTTCTGGCTCAAACTTACGCGTCGACTCCCGCTTTCAGTTGGGCGGCTCACCGCTACGGGGCCCTCGGGGCGATCGTGATGACTGCCAGTCACAACCCGCCGCAATATTTGGGCGTGAAGGTTAAGGGGGCTTTCGGGGGATCGGTCTCGCCGGAGGTCACGCAGCAAATCGAGGCGATGTTAGAGTCGGAGGACTCCCTGGTAGCGGCGTCTCCGGGTCGGTTGGACTCTTTCGATCCGTGGACGGAGTTCTGCGCGAACTTACGAACGAAAGTCGATATCGACGGGATTCGCGAGGTTCTCGAGTCGGGACGGCTGACGGTGTTTGCCGATGTGATGCACGGGGCTGCCTCGGGCGGACTGCCGAAACTCCTCGAGGCGCCGGTGCGGGAACTCAACGGCGATCGCGATCCCCTCTTCGGCGGCAGTTCTCCGGAACCGCTGCCGCGCAATCTGACTGGGCTGTTCGAGCAGATTAAAACGCACCGTCGGGAAGCGCAAGGGCTTTCGGTGGGACTGGTATTCGATGGAGATGGCGATCGCATCGCAGCGGTGGACGGCGACGGGAATTTCCTCAGTTCTCAAACTCTGATTCCCATCCTCATCGAACATTTGGCAAAACGCAAAGCACTTTCTGGGGAAATTGTCAAGACCGTCAGCGGCTCGGATTTGATTCCTCGGGTGGCAGCCCTCTACGATCTGCCGGTTTACGAAACCCCCATCGGCTTTAAATACATCGCCGACCGGATGCTGAGTGCGGACGTACTGCTCGGTGGCGAGGAGTCCGGTGGCATCGGCTACAATACGCATATTCCCGAACGAGACGCCCTCCTGTCGGCACTGTACGTCCTCGAGGCGGTGGTGCAGTCGGGAAAAGACCTCAGCACTCTCTATCGGGAATTGCAGGAAAAAACGGGCTTTCTCTCGGAGTACGATCGCATCGATTTACCTCTGGCGAGTATGGACGTCCGATCGAAGTTGGTCGATCGCCTCGAATCTCAGCCTCTGACGGAAATCGCCGGAAAAGCCGTCACCAACTGTCAAACCACTGACGGCTACAAGTTTCGTCTCGAAGACGGGAGCTGGTTGCTAGTTCGCTTTAGCGGCACGGAACCGGTGTTGCGACTGTACTGCGAAGCAGCCGATTTACAACAGGTGCGATCGACCCTGGAATGGGCGAAATCCTGGGCGAAAGAGGAGTAAGGGAGCAGGGGAGAGGGGGATAGTCGGTAGGGTGTGTGACGCGGCCAGAAAATGTCGGATGTTGACGGTAACGTGAGACTTTCTGCGTCACGCACCTTGTTAGGGGTAGAGATGAGGTGATGATGAGATGAGGAGCGAAAAGGCGCGATATTGGACTGATTTAACTCGATTTCGAGCAAGTTTGGCGCGTCTCGGGTTTTCTCGTCTCGGCGTTTCCTCGGTGCTGCTGGCTCTGTTGGGACATTGGACATTTCCTCAAGTCAGTTTGTCTCAATCGGTGGTTCCGGCGGATGACGGAACGGGAACCCAGGTGACGCCTGTGGGAAATCGCTACGACATCGATGGAGGCAGTCTTTCGGGTGACGGAGACAACCTCTTTCACAGTTTCCAACAACTCGACCTCGATGCGGGGGAAACGGCAAATTTCCTCACCTCCCCCGAGATTCAAAACGTCTTCGGACGCATTGTCGGCGCCCGTACTTCTCAAATTAACGGGATTCTTCAACTCACTGGCAGTTCGGCAAATCTGTTTCTCCTCAATCCCTCCGGCTTCCTCTTCGGACCCCAGGCACAGTTAAACCTTCCGGCGTCCTTCTTCGCCACTACCGCCTCGGGAATTGGCTTTGATGGCGGTTGGTTCGAGGCGGTGGGAACGCCGGATTATACGGCGTTGGTGGGAACGCCGAACGGGTTCCGTTTCGACGGTTCTGGAACCATCGTCAGCGAGGCGGATTTATCCGTGTCTTCGGGGCAAACCTTGGGATTACTCGGGGGAACGGTGACGGCGACGAACCGTCTCTCGGCGGGAACTCTCGTGGTGACGGCGGTGTCGGAGGGCAATCGTTTGCGCTTGAGTCAACCGGGGTTTCTGTTGAGTTTGGAAATTCCCGCGTCGGTGTCTTCGGTGACGCCACTGCAACTTCCGGCGTTGCTGACGGGGGGAGAAACGGCGACGCTACGAGAGGTGCGGGTGACGGCGGAGTCGGTACGGGTGGCGGGGGGGACGGTTGAGGTCGAAGCGAGTACGATACGGGTTTCTGGGGATTTGTCTGTGGTGGGGGAAACGGTTCGGTTGCGCGATCGCCCTTCTACGCCGTTAATCCTCGAAGCGGGGGAAACGCTGCAACTTTGGGGCGATCGCACTCTTGATATTTTGGCGTTGAACCATCTCGAAACCCCTCCCGTCGTCAGCGGTGGCGATTTGGTTCTGTTGGGAAACGGGATCGTTTCGACGGATTCCCATTTTCGCAGTGGCGGCGATTTTAGAGTTCTGGGAAATGGGAGGCTACAAAGTCTCTTCGATCCGATTATTTTAGCGGTTGGCGATGTCTCTTTCGGCGATTATACGGGGGCGGCGCTGAAAATTGAGGCGGGGGGCAGTATTTCGGGGGGAAATATTACGATTACGTCGCCGGATACTTCGTTGAGTGGCGGTTTTCCCAACGACCCAGATTTGGACGTTTTAACGACGCTGCCAAGTTTAATTTTACGGGCGGGGGTGGCAGTGTCGGATCCCACGGGAGCCTCGCCGGGATTTACGCTGTCAGATTCGCCGACGACGCCGGGAACGATCGCGGTAGGAGATATCGATACGGCGACAAACCAAGTTGAGGGAGGTGTCGTCGTTTTAGAAGCCCCCGGTTCGATAAGTTTGGGAAACGTCAATACGGCGGGGTTGGAGGCTGGCGGCGATATTGCGATCGCTTCTCAGGAGGCGGTGACGGCAGGAACGCTGTTTTCTGGCGGTGGCGATATTACGATCTTCTCGGATAACGCGGTAACGGCGGACGACCTCATCGCGACGGGACTCGAGGGGGGCAATATCGAAATTTCAGCCCGAACGCGTTTGAGTTTGGGAAATGTAGATGCGGAAGGGTTGGTGGGGAACGGAGGGGCGATCGTACTGTCGTCTCTCGAGGACGCGGAGATCGACTCCATCGACGCCAGGGGAGCGGTTTCGGGGGGAGCGATCGACCTGAAACACCGTCAGCTACGGGTTTCGGATTTCGTCTCTACGGGAATTGTGGGTGGCGATACGAGTTCCATTGCAGGGGGGTCGATTCGGGTGGAACTGACGGACGACACCGCCCCGTTTATCGTGGGAGACTCCACGACGAACGGAACGCAAGGCAGTTTGACGGCGGACGCCAACGCCATCGATCCTACCTTTGTCGCTCCACCGGGAACGGTGAGACAAGGGGATATTACTATCGTGACGCCGTCTAGACCGGATACTCCCACGAGGAGAGACCCGGCGAACACGACGGATGCCGAAGACGACATCGAACGGTTGCAGCGGATTCCCGATAAACCGTTGCGGGAGATTTTATGGGTGGCGATGTCAGAGATCTTCGATCCGGAAATTCGCTATACCCGAGACTATACGGAGTATTTGGGACTCGAACCCCGTCCCGAGGTCAGTTTGGCGAAAACTCGCGAGATTTTGGCGCGTATCGAACGGCAGACGGGGGTGAAACCGGCGTTGGTATACGCGCAGTTCGTGCCGGGACGGTTGGAGGCGACGCCGCAAAAGCAAGGGCTGTTGAATCTCGATCGCTTGGCGGTTCGGGAAGTGTTGGAAATCCTGGTGGTCACGGCGTCGGAACCGCCGGTTCGGGTGGTGCTGCCGGAGGCGACGCGGGAACGGGTGGAGGCGGTGTCGTTGGCGTTTCGGGGCAACCTGACGAACCCTCGCCTGCGGCGGGGCGATCGCTATCTCACTCAAGCTAAGCAGCTTTACGAGTGGTTGATTCGTCCGTTGGAAGCGGTTTTGAGCGATCGCGACATCGAGAATTTGACCTTCGTGATGCCGGAAGGGTTGCGGACGCTTCCGGTGGCGGCGTTGTTCGATGGGGATGGGTTTCTCATTGAATCCTACAGCGTTGGGTTGATGCCGAGTTTGAGTTTGACGAATACGGAGTACGCCGATATCCGCGACACGCAAGTGTTGGCGATGGGTTCGGCACAGTTCGACCCGGAAACGGCGTTGAGTCCGCTTCCGGCGGTTCCCGTGGAGGTGACGACCATTGCAGAACGGTTGTGGCCGGGTGCGGCGTTTCTCAACGAGGCGTTTACGTTGGAGAATTTGCGATCGCAGCGGGAACAGACGCCTTACGGTATCGTTCATTTGGCGACCCACGGGGAGTTTGTCGAAGGTGAGGCGGAGAATTCTTATATTCAGTTGTGGGACACGAAGTTACGGCTCGATCGCCTGCGTCAGTTGAATTGGAGTCGTCCTCCGGTGGAATTGTTGGTGTTGAGTGCTTGTCGAACGGCGGTTGGGAGTGAGGAGGCAGAGTTGGGGTTTGCGGGGTTGGCGGTGGCGGCTGGGGTGAAGACGGCGTTGGGGAGTTTTTGGTACGTTAGCGACGACGGTACGTTGGGGTTGATGACGGAGTTTTACGCGCAGTTGAAAACGACGCCGATTAAGGCTGAGGCATTGCGTCAAACTCAGTTGGCGATGTTGCGGGAAGAGGTGCGAGTCGAAAATGGGGAGTTGGTGACGTTGGGGGGAACGGTGTCGCTACCGGAGGCGATCGTGCAACGGGTTTCGGATAAGTCTTTCGCTCATCCTTATTATTGGTCGGCGTTTATTTTAGTGGGGAGTCCTTGGTAGCTCTAAGGGGGGCGTTTTTTAGCGAAATTGGATCGGTTTTTGGAGGGGGAGAGGGGGAGAGGGGGAGAAAGGGAGAGGGGGAGAAAGGGAGAGGGGGAGAAAGGGAGAGGGGGAGAAAGGGAGAGGGGGAGAGGGGGAGAAAGGGAGAGGGGGAGAAAGGGAGAGGGGGAGAAGGTTGCAGGTTACTCGTTGTCGTGCAGTTTATTATACGGTCGAAATTCGCGTTTTACTACTCGCTTTTTATCTCAAGAAACGGTTTTTAAAAGTAGCGATCGCATCGGGTGCATCTCACTTTTGCAAAAACATCAGTTTTGGGTGGAAAAATTCCCAATTAGCACTTCCGGTATAAGATCCCCGGCATCTCCAAGATGCCGGGGATCTGGAAATTGAGTGCGCCCAATTCGATAAATTTACATTTTTGAGATGTACCCGATCGCATCGGCTTTCGATCGCATTTTCCAAGATTGGAAATTATATGTTTGAAACGATGGGTCGGAGGTGGAAAATCTTCGGTTTTTTATGCTTCTAAATTGTTAAGTTTTTCTGGGATGCTGTTGCATTCGCGAAAGTTATGTTATCCTATAAATAGAATGGGAATAGGTGTGCGCCTAGAGAGAGAGATTTCGCAAAACGCCCGAGTTTTCGTCGTTACCGGAATGCACCGTTCGGGAACTTCCCTCGTGGCATCGTTTCTCGAAGAAATGGGGGTTCGATTGGGCGATCGCTTGTACCCCGGCGATCGATTCAACCCCAGAGGATATTACGAAGACCTCGATTTTCTGACGTTTCAGCGTCGGATACTTATCGCCAGTTGTCACTCCCAAGACGGCGGATGGCCAGATTGGGGATGGACGGAAAACGAAACCCTCGATAAATCTAAGTTTGTAGCTTACCGAGAAGCGGCGAGACAACTTCTCGAAACGCGAAAGTCTCTGCAACTCTGGGGATGGAAAGATCCCCGAACTGCGTTAATGTTGGAGTTTTGGGACGAATTATGTCCCGACGCGAACTATATTTTTGTCTATCGCTATCCCTGGGATGTCTCGAAGTCGGTTTCTCGAACGAATCCTTATATATTTAACGAAGCGTCGGATTTCGGGTTGCGGGTTTGGGACTATTACAACCGCCACATTCTAGAGTTTTATAAAAATCACCGCGATCGCTGTTTGCTGGTATCCTGTAATGCGATCGTTCGCCATCCTGAATTGTTCGATCGTAGAGTTGGCGAAAAATTCAACTCTATAAACTTATCCATTGACGCTGCTGCGATATCGCGGCGACTGTCTCGGGAACTTTTCAAAAGTCTCGATTGGGATTCTCCCGAAGTTTGTCAACTTCCCTTGCGATACTGGAAACGTCTTGCGGAACTTGAGGACAATGCAGATATTCCGATGGGAGTCTTTGACATCCTCTCCCAGCAACCCTATCGGGTATGCAGGGAGATTCCCGGGTTCACACCAAGGATTTCCTGCTTCTCAACCTCTTGACTAGACTTGAACTCAGATAACTTCAAGTCCCCGCCAGAACGATTCCACAGGCTTTTTGTTTACGTCCACTTGGTGCCCCCAAGCCGGACGGATCTGATTTTTGGTTTTGGGCTTTATGCTCTATACAGGAGGACACGGGTGGCGAACCGAGTTCGCCACCGTGAGATGTCCGTGTTGCCAGTGTCTTAACCGTTACTTCTGGGCTGCCTACTGGATGAGCTATCCGTATGTTTTCAGCGTGTTACCACCTTATCAATTATATTTGATGGCTCGTTTCGGCGCTATCCCCTTCTCTCGCTATCGCATTGTTCAGGGGACGCACCTCAACTCACCGCCGCTTCACCACCCCCTAACCGCTTCGCGGTATAGGCGGAGTACTGCGACGGATCTTGATAGAGTTGATTTTTTATTCAACTCTATAGACTTATCTGAGGAACCCCTCCAAAATTTGAAAGTTACCGAGATAGGTTGGGGTGAATCCCATAAAACCCAACAGCAGTCAGAGGAGGTTTCGCAGATTCTCCAAATGAGAGACACTTCGCAGAAACCTTTATTTCCATCCCTCGAACGTTCTCGAGTTTCCGCAAGGGATGAGGTAGATTGGGGTAAACGCCGTGAAACCCAACAGCCACAAGGGTTTAGCGTTGGGTTGAGAAACGAAACCCAACCTACGATTTCGCATCCAGAAATTCCCCAATTCGGAGAAACCTTACAGACGCCGTTATTTTCAACCCTCGAAAATTCCCAAGTTTCCGCAACTCCCATTCTTTCGGTTGTCATCCCTTGCTATAACGACGGCGAATATCTCGAAGACGCCATTCGCAGCGTCGAAACCTATCCCGAACCCATCTATGAAATCCTCATCGTCAACGACGGTTCGACAGATTCCTTAACCTTGGCGGTTTTGGAAAACCTGCGACAGCGAGGCTATCGAATTCTCAACCAACCCAATCGAGGATTGGCGGCGGCGAGAAATCGGGGAATTGAAGACGCCAGGGGACGATATATTTTACCCCTCGATGCTGACAATCGCATTCGTCACGAGTATATCGAAAAAGGAATCGAAATTCTCGATCGCATTCCCAGCGTCGGCGTCGTCTATGGCGACGTTTTGCTTTTTGGAACGCGAAACCACATCCATCACGTTCCCCCGTTCGATTTGGAACGGTTGCTTCAGGGAAACTATATCGACGCCTGTGCGGTGTTCCGAAAACAGGTATGGCGAGAAGTGGGAGGCTACGATACTGAAATTCCCGAAAACCTCGGTTATGAAGATTGGGAGTTTTGGCTGAGTGTAGCGGAGAAAGATTGGCAATTTTACAAGGTTTCTGAGGTACTGTTCGAGTACCGGATGCGTTCCGACTCGATGGTGAATGCGTGTAATATTCCCGAAAATCGAGAAAAGCTGTTTTCCTACATCTGTCAGAAACATCGCAGTCTATACGAATCTCGCTGGTTGCGAGTTCTTGTAGAAAAAGAGTCGGCGACGTTACGGGAAAAGCTTCGCGTCGATTCCCTACGCCAGCAGTTACGACAGTTTCAACAGCGACTTCGGGAAGATTTGGGATTGTCAAAAACGCCGATTTCGTCTCAGCCGTTGGTAAGCGTCTGCATTCCCACCTACAACGGAAGCCGTTTTTTAGAAGAAGCGTTGGCGAGTGTCGAGAAACAGACATACCCGAATTTAGAAATCATCGTCGCCGACGACGGTTCGACTGACGAGACAGTAGAACTTATCGAGTCGTTTCGAGACAAATTGGAAACGCCACTGCGTCTGTTTCGCAACTCCCGTCTGGGAATGGTGCGAAATTGGAACTTCTGTCTGGAGATGGTGACGGGGAAATATATCAAGTTTCTGTTTCAAGACGATGTGTTATCTCCCCGCTGTATCGAGGCAATGGTGGAATTGGCGGAGTCTGACGGAGATATCGGTTTGGTATTTGCCCCCCGAATTTTACTGCTGTCTGACGACGCCGAAGAAATTCCCGAATTGATGGAAGTGTATCAGATTTGTCGCGACGTTCATCGCGGATGGACGAAATTAGAATCGATACAGGAGGGAAGCCGACTTCTCGACGATTGGCAACTCTTGGAATCGCCAATCAATAAAATCGGAGAACCGACGGCGGTGTTAATTCGCAAATCCGCCGTTGAAACCGTGGGAAATTTCGATGTGGAATTGCGTCAACTGGTGGATGTGGAGATGTGGTGGCGGATTCTGACGCGGTTTAAAGTGGGATTTTTAGACACGCCACTATCCTATTTTCGGCTTCATCCCCGCCAACAGACGTTTCGCCACGCTGTCGAGGGAGGGTTTGACGAGGATGCGTTGTTGAAGAAGGTGGTAGAAAGTTCCCGATTTTCGCCTCGGTTGCGGTTGGAAGCGGTATGTCGGAGTTTGGCGTTTGGGGAATTGGCGAATTGGGAAGGTTGGCTGTGTCGCTTGATTCCCCAGGTGGCGGCGTCGGCGTTGCGGCGGTTGTATTCTCGGGGATTGCGAGAGGCGGTGTTTCGGGAAGCGACAGTTTTGGAAGTCGGGGAGTTTCCCGAAACGGTGAATGCGGCGGCGAGGGGTTTGCTGGAAATGCGATGGCGACGGTTTGAGATGTCGCTGGTTGAGATTCCGTCGTGGTTGGTGGGGGATTACGTGACACTCGCCACGTCGCAACTTCCCCAATGGCGAGAGTTGGGGGAAGGAAAAGCGTATTTTCGACGGTTGTGGCGGTTGACGGAGACGCTGTTGGAGGCGGTGATGGAAAATCCGGAATCTGCGGTGTGGCGAGAGGCGGCGATGGGGTTTTCTCTCAATGTCTGTTTTGCGCCTCTCTATTATATAGATGTGGATTTTTCAGAATTGTTGGCGAAACGGTGGCGACTGCTGAAATTTGCACTTTCGACGCATCAGCATGATTTGGATTGGGAGTTTTCGCCAACGCCGTCGGGAAAAATTGGGGTGTTATGGGGAATGTCTCGGAAACCGTCGTCTTGGGAGATTCTCCATCTGGTGGCGTCGCGGTGGGTGAAGGCGAAATCTGATGTCTGTTGCGAAGAGGTTTCGGAAAATTCGGGGTTTTTAGAGAGTCAACCTGAATTCCGCGTCTCTCGAGGAGATGTTTCTCAATGGAGAGTGTCGGAAATTCCAGGGTTTGTCGAGACTCAACGCGACTCTCGCGTCTCTCGAGGAGATGTTTCTCAATGGAGAGTGTCGGAAATTCCAGGGTTTGTCGAGAGTCAATTCAAACGAGATGTTTCTCGAGGAGAGTCGTCTCAACCAGGAATAGGGATAGTTGCGGAAAATCGGGATTTTTTAGAGAATCCACCTCAACCTGATGTCTCTCGAGGAGAGTTGTCTGAATCGGAGGTTTCGACAACCGGGGAAAATCTGGGGTTTTTAGAGAATCCCTCCCAACCTGATGTCTCTCGAGGAGAATCGTCTGAATCGGGAGTTTCGGAAAATCTGGGGTTTGTCGAGAGTCAATTCAAACAAGATGTCTCTCGAGGAGAATCGTCTCAATCGGAAACCTTGGAAAATCCGAGGTTTTTAGAGAATCCACCTCAATCTGATGTCTCGAAAGGAGAGTCATCTCAATCGGAAACCGGGGAAAATCTGGGGTTTTTAGAGAATCCACCTCAACCTGATGTCTCGAAAGGAGAGTTGTCTCAGTCGGGAGTTTCGACAAACTTGGAAAATCTGGGGTTTTTAGAGAATCCCTCCCAACCTGATGTCTCTCGAGGAGAATCGTCTCAATCGGAAACCTTGGAAAATCCCCAGCTTTTCGAGAGTCAATTCAAACAAGATGTCTCGAAAGGAGAGTTGTCTCAGTCGGGAGTTTCGACAACTGGGGAAAATTTGAGGTTTTTAGAGAATCCCTCCCAACCTAATGTCTCTCGAGAAGAGTCGTCTGAATCGGGAGTTTCGGAAAATCCGAGGTTTTTAGAGAATCCACCTCAATCTGATGTCTCGAAAGGAGAGTTTTCTCAGTCGGGAGTTTCGACAAACTTGGAAAAGCTGGGGTTTTTAGAGAATCCCTCCCAACCTGATGTCTCTCGAGGAGAATCGTCTCAATCGGGAGTTTCGACAACTGGGGAAAATTTGAGGTTTTTAGAGAATCCACCTCAACCTGATGTCTCTCGAGGAGAATCGTCTGAATCGGGAGTTTCGGAAAATCCCCAGCTTTTCGAGAGTCAATTCAAACAAGATGTCTCGAAAGGAGAGTTGTCTCAAGCGGGAGTTTCGACAACCGGGGAAAATTTGAGGTTTTTAGAGAATCCCTCCCAACCTGATGTCTCTCGAGAAGAGTCGTTTGAATCGGAAACCTTGGAAAATCTGGGGTTTGTCGAGAGTCAATTCAAACAAGATGTCTCTCGAGAAGAGTCGTTTGAATCGGAAACCTTGGAAAATCTGGGGTTTGTCGAGAGTCAATTCAAACAAGATGTCTCTCGAGAAGAGTCGTCTGAATCGGAAACCTTGGATTTAGAGAATCCACCTCAATCTGATGTCTCTCGAGAAGAGTCGTCTGAATCGGAAACCTTGGAAAATCCGGGGTTTGTCGAGAGTCAACGCGATTCTCGTGTTTGTAGAGAAGAGTTGTCTGAATTAGAAGTTTCGACAACCGAGAAAAATTTAGGATTTGTCGATAACGCCGAGGAAAGCTGGAACGTTTTCAAAAGACTTCCGACGACTCAACCTCTCGAAATTCGCGTTTACAGTTTCGATGCGGGTTCTGAAGAGGATTCGATTCCCTGGATTTCCCTTCCACTAAATTTGCGAGGACAAGTTCGAACCCTTCGCAACGACGATTTAGATATGCTGTTCGTCTGTGGTGAGATTACCGCGACAACCACACCTTTAACGTTGCTGTCGGTTCATCACTTGGCGAGATATCAAGAGGTCTTAGAAGAAATTCCAGAGTTGGAGATGTGGCGGCGTTCTCCAGATTTGGTAACGAATGCTACAAAAGAGTTTATAGAGCAGCATCTTTCTCAGTATACTTATAGTGTACCTGCAACTCGCGAGAAGGTCAACCCCGATTTCGACTTAAAATCGAGATTAGGACTTTCAGACGAAACCCAAATTTTACTATCCTACGTTTACCCAGATGGATTGACGGCTGAATGGCGAGAAATTTGGGCAACAATTCTCGATCGCACACCCGACACTCTCCTCGTATTAGCCCTCTGCAACCTCGAACACCGTAACCTTTTGCAAATAAACCCGCGCGATCGCATCTCCGAAACCTTGCAACATCACCAACTCGATCGCTCCCGCGTTCTCCTTCTCAATTCCATAAACGTGGATACCTTAAATTCTCTCTACTCCCAAGCCAACATCTACCTCGACAACTTCCCAAACTCTCCAATATTAGGAATTCAAAAAGCCCTCGAATTCGAGCTTCCCATCGTGACAAAAACTGGACACGACCAAACTCACGCCAAATTTCTCAAAACTGTCAATTTTCAAGGGGCGATCGCGCCGAATTCCTCCAACTACATCGATCGCACGCTCGAGCTAATATCAAAAGCAAAACACGTCAAGTATTTTTAACAAAAATTAAACAAACACCCTCAAATCCCTCCGTGTTCTCCGTGTCTCTGTGGTGATTTTCTGCCTCAATCCTTCCCCGAGACTTGTGTTACCATACGCCCAATAATATTCATTAACATACCACCCAACCCATCTCATTAAAACCATGACACCAAACATCTCAATTGTCATCAATAGCTATAACCAATCCCACTATCTCAAACCAGCGATCGAAAGCGTTTTAGCCCAAACCTACAAAGACTTCGAGTTACTCATTTGGGACGACGGTTCCACCGACGACTCCGTAGCCGTCGCCCGAGAATTCGCCGTCACCGATAGCCGAATTCGCGTCGTCGCCGCCTCACACCAAGGACGCGGAAAAGCCCTGAAAGCCGCGATCGAAGCAACTCGCGGACAATACCTAGCTTGGGTCGATCGCGACGATCTCCTCGCCACCACCGCCCTCGAACAAACCGCCGCCGTCCTCGAGACCCACCCCCACATCGGGATGGTGTACACCGACTATCTCGACATCGACGAAGCTGGAAACATCCTGCAAAAAGGCGATCGCTGCCGCATTCCCTACTCCCGCGATCGCCTCCTGACAGATTTCGTCACCTTCCATTTTCGGCTACTGCGTCGAGACACCTTCGATCGCGCCGGAGGCATCGACCCCGCCTTCGAGTACGCCGAAGACTACGACCTCTGCTTGCGCCTCTCCGAAATCACCGAAATCTACCACCTTCCCCAACCCCTCTACTTCTACCGCCTCCACCGAGAGAACACCTCCCGGCGACATCAAACCCTGCAAATCGCGCGATCGAAAAAAGCCGTCGAAAACGCCCTCGAACGCCGCCACCTCAGCGACACCCTCAAACTCGACGTCGTAGACGGTCAATTTCTCCTGCGTCCGCGTCCCGCCGTACCCTTCGCCCGCGTCGCCGCCGTTCTCGCCTCCCTCACCATTCCCTTGGTTCCCCTCTCCGCCACCGCCGAACCCGAAACCCCGTCCCCACTGGAGAACCTTCCCCTCAGCCAGTCTCTCGGCGACGGCGTGACGAAATCCGACTTAGACGACGCCTTCGAGGGACTCAAACACGCCGATTCCCCCCAAGCCCACCCCAACCAACGCATCGGACGGGGTTACGGCGGAAACGGCTACGGTTACGGAAACGGTTACGGCGGAGGGGGCGGTGGATATCGCAACCCCGGACGGATTTCGCCGCCGCCGTTCCCCTTCTCCCGTCAAGAGACGCATTACATCATCGCCCCCGACGGGAACATCGAATTCCGCAAACCCTAGCAGCTCCAGTTTCGTTACATTACGTGATGTAACGTTACCGAGAGCGATCGTGTCGAACTTCCTTACGACCTTCCGAGGCGAACTGGCGGCCCTTTTAGCGGCGGCATTTTGGACGATCTCGTCCGTCCTGTACAGTCGCCTCGGACAGCGAATTTCCCCGTTCCAACTGACTGTCATTAAAGGAACGCTCGCCATTGCGATGATTTTGATGACGTTAGGGCTGCGAGGGATGCTAGTTCCCGAAATTCCCACGTTTTCACTTTTATTCTTAGCCCTCAGTGGAATTATCGGGATTAGCTGGGGCGATACTGCTTTTTTCCAAACATTAAATCGTTTGGGACCTCGGCGCACCCTGCTCGTGCAAACCCTTGCCCCATCCCTAACCGCCTTGCTTGCAGCGATCTTTCTCGGCGAACTATTGACAATACTAGATATATGTGGTATAGGTTTAATTTTATTTGGCGTCACATGGGTCGTGGGCGATCGCGTCGGAGAAACTTCCACAGAAGCCCAAAACATCTCCGAGGGGGTCGTCTGGGGAGCGATCGCGGCCTTGTCCCACGCCGGAGGTGCGATTCTCTCCCGAGCCGCCTTAGCCGAAACGACGACGAGTCCCCTCAGTGCGGCATTAGTACGGTTAGTCGCGGGGGTAGTCGTGTTACCCCTGTGGATGTTGTGGCTGCCCGCAGAGCGGCGTGTCGAGTGGAAACCCGTGCGATCGGGGCGAATTTGGGGAATTTTAATCGTCGCTGCCTTTATCGGGACGTATTTAGCGATCTGGTTGCAACAAACCTCGTTAAAATTTGCCCCGGCGGGCATTTCTCAGACCTTGAGTGCCACGAGTCCCCTGTTCGTCCTACCGATCGCCGCCTGGACGGGAGAAAAAATTGGCATTCGAGCAGTTTTAGGGGCGATCGCAGCTGTGGCTGGAGTCAGTCTTTTGTTCGCGTAAAATCGAAGTAGAGTGGAGCGAGACGACGATGTTTCAATACGACGACGAATATATCCTGACTGAAGGGAACCTCGAAAAATTGATTCTGGCTCAAACTCCAATGGCTGAAATCCTTGAAATCTCGGGTCTCCTGAAATTACGGTGTAATTTGTTATTAATAATACGAAATCGAACCGAGGCGCATCCCCCCTTAGCCCCCCTTGCGAAGGGGGGTTGGGGGGATGGTTTTGACCGGGTATAAAATTCGCTTATCACCTCAAAATCCGAAGACCCGAAATCTCCTTGTCAATTCTCGATAGTAGAGCCTGTTTCTCAATAAATTTGAATTAATTGAGGTGTCCTTAATATGATATTTTTATACTTTAAATTATAAATCCTATCTTTTAAGATATTGACTTTCGATGGCTTGAAATGCTAAAAACTTAAATAAAAAAATGAAACCTGACTTTAACAATTTACAGACTTTGACTGTTCTCGGAGACCATTGCATTCAAACAGGTTTTTTAGAAGAAGCGATCGCCTATTACGAACGAGCGCTCGTTCTCAATCCTAACCTTCCCGACCTCTTGAACAACCGAGGCATTGCTCTGGACAAACTCGGTCGCCACGAAGAAGCGCTCGCCAGTTTCGATCGCACCCTAAAAGTTGATGAAAACCACCATCAAGCTTGGAACAACCGAGGCAACGCTTTCTTGGCGTTAAAATATTACGAAGAAGCCATTACCAGCTACGATCGCGCTCTAGAACTGATGCCCAACAAACATAAAGCTTGGAAAAATCGGGGTATTGCGTTATTTAACCTCAAACGTTACGAAGAAGCCGTTACGAGTTTAGATCGATCGCTCGAAATCGAGCCAAACCGATATGCAGCTTGGGATTATCGAGGTAACGCTCTATTTAATCTCGGTCGCCACGAAGAAGCCCTGGCCAGTTACGATCGCGCTGTATCTATCAATCCCAACGAAGATCTCGGCTGGTACAATCGAGGGATTGCGTTATTTAACCTCAAACGTTACGAAGAAGCCTTCAACAGTTTCAAGCGAGCCCTCGAAATCACTCCCAACAACTTCCGAAGCTGGTACTACAAATCCCATATCTACCTGTTGCAAAACCAGATCGAACTCGCTCTCGACAGCTTAAAACGTGCGTTTCAACTCAATCCCGATGAGTCTCGCCAGCTAGTACAAACTAACACCGACTTCAACGAACTTCGCAACGACCTGCGTTTTCAAAACCTCATCGAAAATCCCGAGAAACAGGAATCCTAAAGCCGATTCCACCCTGTCCAGGGATTCGTGACCAACTCTTACCGCCTGCGTTTCGTCACGTTGGCGATCCCGGCGAGAATCCCCGCACCCGCTGCAAACAAACCGATCGCCCACAAAATCGAATTCGGCAAATTCCCCAACAAACCGATTCCCTTCAACAGCAAAATAATCGCCACGAAGACGAGGGCAAATCCCGCCACGTACAGAGCGATCGTAGCAGTAGTTCCCGGTTTCGATTGGCGACTCATAACTTTCTCCGTCGTCGTTTCTCCGATTGTATCGAACCCTCGCGCGACCTATTCCTCCGTTTCCTCCTCTCCATCGCCCGCACCCGGCAAAATTCCCTCGATCGACCGAATAATACTCCGAGCGGGTAACTGTTCCGGCTCGAAAATGGCCGTCAACGCCCGATCTAACGTCGGTGCCATCGCGATCTGATTCTCATAAGCCACGATCACCCGCGCCAACGTCGGTAAACTATTCTGTTCGGCTTCCAAATACAGCGGTTCGACGTACAACAGCGATCGCTCGATGGGAATCATCAACAAATTCCCCTGAATGACCCGCGATCCCTGCTGGTTCCACAACGAAAGCTGCTGGGAAATCACCGGATCTTGATTGATGCGGGCTTCAATTTGCCCCGGCCCGTAAACCAACTCCTGTTTCGGGAACTGATACAACAACAGTTTGCCGTAATTTTCCCCGTCCGATCGCCCCGCCAGCCACGCGATCGAATTCGCCCGTCGTCGCGGCGTAAACGGGTGCAGCAAAATAAACTCCTCCGAGGTAGACTGAGGCAGCTTCATAATCAAATAGTACGGTTCCACCGACTTCTCCTCGTTGCGGTAGATTTCCGTGGGAACCTGCCATTGGTCCTCTCGGTTGTAGAACACCTGGGGATCGGTCATGTGGTAAATCAGCAACCGTTCCGACTGCACCGAGAACAAATCGATAGGGTAGCGAATGTGGCGCAGCAGCGTCCGAGGCATCACCGAGAGGGGTTGAAATAACGTCGGAAACAGTTTTTGATAGGTTTGCAAAATCGGATCGCGGCCGTCCACCACATAAAACTGTACCGAGCCGTTGTAGGCGTCGATGACCACCTTGACCGAATTGCGAATATAGTTAAACGAATGGTCTCCGGGATCGGCGTAAGGATAGCGATCGCTCGTCGTGTACGCGTCGAGAATCCAATACAAATAGTTCTTGTTCGGATCGTCGTTGTCCGGGTCTAAATCCGCCGTCACCAGATAGGGATCGGCGTCGTAGCGCAGAAACGGCGCGATCGACTTAACCCGGCGATCGAGCGTGCGGCGAAACAGCAACTTCGTCTCCGGTAAAAAATTCTCCGTCAACACCATGCGCCAATCGCGCAAATAGACCGCGTACAGCCAACGCCGCCACCCCGTCCCGATGCGAATTCCCCCGCGTCCGTCGTAAGTGTTATAAACGTTCTCGTCCCCGCTGGGATAGTCCAACTCCTGAATCCGCGTCGAGGTCATCACGTAAGTATCCGTCAGTTCCCCGTAATACAACCGGGGCGAACCGATGGGGATACTATCGCGAACCAACGGATCGGTCACCTCGATCGGGTCGTCTTGTCCGGGGGTGGGTTCGGTGGCGATACCCTTGACAAAATACTCCGGCAACCCGCTTTGCGTGGCCGTGTTCACCGGACTCATCGTAAACCCGTAGCCGTGAGTGTACACCAAATGCTGGTTGACCCAAGTTTGGGCGCGTTCGGGAACCGCACTGTAGTCTAACTCTCGCGCTGCCAAAATCACCTGACGCGTTTCGTTAGCCTGGGGATTGTTCGGCGTCGGTCGGCGTCGGATGGTGTAGCGATCGATATCGGCGTTAGCAAACTTGTAATACAGCCGAATTTGTTGCAGTTGGCGGTTGGTGTCCAACAGGGGGCGACTGTCCCACAAGCGAATGTTGCGAATGGTGAGGCTGTTGGCTTTCAAAGACGCTTCGTCTAAGGTTCCCGTGGGATTGAAGGTTTCGACTTCGATGTTGTCGAGATCGAAACTCCCTCGCGTGTAGGCGATGCTGCGTTCGATAAACGGGCGTTCCCGAGCCAACTCGTTGGGCTGCACCACGATACGCTGTACCAACGCCGGAAGCAGCCAGGTCGTCGCACCGGCGGCGATCGCGTAACCGCCCAAAATAACGTACAGTGGCGGAACCAGAGTTTTTCGCGGCCGTCGGGGGGCAAGTTTTTCCTCCAAGGTCGGTCGGCGACGGGAACGGCGATCGAAGGGAGAGGCCCCCGTCAGCGCTTGCCACAGCAGCAACACGGCGATCGCCACCGCCAACAACGCCAACGCCGTATAGGCCGGAAGCGTGACGTTAACGTCCGTATAACTGGCACCGTACACCACCCCGTCTTCCGAGTACAGGAGTTCGTATCGTTGCAGCCAGAAACTCAACGCCAAAACCATCGCCGTAACGCCGCCGAGTCCTTGTAAGTGGCGTTGCTGGCGTCGCGAAAACCCCGGAAAGCGCCCTTCGCTGAGAGAATCCCCCGAGAGCAAATAGGTAAGGGTGACGGCCACGAAACAGTAGCCGACGATGCCGAAACTCCAAAATTCCAAGAGTTCGAGGACTGGGAGGCGAAAGCTGTAAAAGGCAATATCGAGGCCGAAGAGCGGGTCGGTTTGGGCGAATTCCGTCGGACGAAACGCTTGCAATATCCGAGCCCACTGGGCCGGTAACAGGACGCCGAAGCCGAGACTCAAGGCGATCGTGGAGATCCGCAAACAGAGGCGGGGCGACAGGAGAATTACCACGGGCAACACGGCCAAAACGCCCCAAGCGAGGGGATACTCGGCGATCGGTTGCAGCGATCGCAGGTATTCGATGGCGTTAAAGCGTTGGGGAAGCGTCGCGGCGATACTGGGGAGGTTCCAATCGGGATGCCAGCGATCGAGGGCTAAGTCGCTGTAGTACAGCAACATCAACGACAGCAAAAATCCCAGTCCCCATCCCACGAACAGCAGTCCCCCCAAGCCGAGGGCTGGCGTTTTGGAGCGATCGCTTCCGTTAGCTTGGCGGGGGAACTGGACGCGATCGAGATATTTCAACCGTTGCGCCAAACGCAGGTTTCCCCAACCGACCGAGAGGGTCGCCCCCACCGACAGCACCCACACGGCGACCTGAGTTTGCAGTCGAGTTTGGAAGACCGGGAGATAGCCGACTTCCTGAAACCAAAACACTTCACCGACGATCCGCGCGGCGAAATCGAGACAAAAGATGAGACCCGCGATCGCGACGAGCAGGGGAAACACGCGTTTTATCATGATTTCAGCCCTACCTCGTCACCTCTGCCGGATCGTCTCCCCAGTCGAGAACGGTAGCGGGTGCAGATTTCGACTCGGGCATCGCGGAACCCTCGATCTCGTCGATGGCAGACTCCGACTCGACCACCGGTACGGGTTTCGCGTCTGAGGGCGTTTTCAGCGTCGGTGCGGGGTCGTCTGTGAGTTCTTCCGGGTTCTCCTCCATCTGGGGTTCCCAGGTCGGTTCTGGCGCTGGAGTCACCTCGGGGGAGGGGGTCGGTTCTGGCGTCACCTCGGGTTCGGGGTTCGGGATCTGCTTTTTCTCTTCCCACGTTTCGTCGGTTCGGGGTGCCGAAACGTCGCGAACGGCGGGTTCGTCGGGTTCGGTGTTCGGTGTCGGATCGACGGCCGGTCGAGCGACCGGTTGGGGGGCGTCGGGGCGATCGCGCGTTTTGTCGAGGACGGGGGTATTTGGGGTCTCGCGGTCGTTTTCCATGCTTTCCCAACCGATAGCCAGGCCGCCCAACGCTGCCGCGACGATCGCTGCGACGACGGCCGGAAGGCGTCCGAACCCTGGCTTCGCCTGAGTGGGTTTTATCGTTCGGGGCAGGTGTTGGCGAGATGGCGGTTGCGTCACTTGAGGGATCGTCACCGGCGATCGAACTTGCGTGACGACTTGCGACGGGGCGGCCGGGGCGACGGCGATCGTTTTCATCGACGAGAGGTTGTTTCCCGGCGTCAGGGCGGCGAGCATTTCGCTGGCGCTTGAAAAGCGATCGCGCGGATGGAAGCGCACGGCTCGCTCGAGGGTCGTCGCCAAATTTCCCCGCAGGTTCGGCACCACCTCGCGCCAGCGCAGTTCTCCCGTGCGGCGATCGACGGCAATGTCCTGGGGTAGCGTTCCCGACAGCAGGTAAATGGCGGTCAATGCCAAGCTGTAGAGATCGCTGGCGTAGGTCGGACGTCCGGCGGCCTGCTCGCTCGACATAAATCCGGGCGTCCCGATAACCACAGAAGATTTTGTGGGCAACTCGGGCGCGTTCACGGCTTCCTTCACTGCTCCGAAATCGATAAGGACAGGAAGTCCGTCTTTGCGGCGCACGACGATATTTTCAGGTTTGACGTCTCGGTGGACGATGTGGCGACTGTGAATGAAGTCGAGAACCGGGAGAATTTGCCTTAACAGCCGAACCACAGCGCCTTCGTTCCACAATCCCCGTTGCTGGACTTGTTGCAAGAGGGTATCGCCGTCGATCCATTCTTGAACTAAGTAAAAACGACCGGCTTCGGAAAAGTAGGCATACAGACGGGGAATTTGTGGGTGTTCCTCTCCGAGTTCTTCGAGAACGGCAGCTTCGCGCTCGAAGCGGGTGCAGACGTCGGCGTAGCGATCGGGGGTTTGCGTGACCTGTTGCAGTTGTTTGATGACACAACGGCGTCGCGAGGGCAGGTGGGTGTCTTCGGCGAGGTAAGTTTGTCCGAAACCCCCAGTTCCGAGGGTTTCGAGAGCGAGGTAACGGTTGTTGAGGAGCTGAGAAACCATAGGCTTAGAGAGGTTCGGCTTTTTCCACCGTGCGATCGTTGACTCCGAGGGTGAGCTTGAGAGATTTTCCGGCCTCGCGGGCGCGGACGGCTTGTCGGTACGAGGCGTAATCCGTCGGGAGTGTCACCTGGCGTCCGCCCTGTTCGTAGGATATGTAATATTCTACTGTCTTCAGCAGTTCGGGAGTTCCGGGTCGTTCTCGGGGCGTTTCTCGCGCTTCAATGTTTTCGACAGTCGGACGAGGCGGGAGTTTCGGCCACCACAGCCCTTTTTCGTCGGCGTTCCCCACCGCTCCTTCGGGGCGTTCTCCGTTGACGTTGAGGACGGAATTGGAGGCAAATTCTTCGTAACGCGGCAGTTTGTCGCTCGTTGTTTCTTCGTAGGGGACGCGCCAGGTGTAGGTGGTGAGGGCGGTCGCTTCGTACTCGTCGATAACCAGGGAGGTGCAGCCGGGAAGGGTGAGGACGAGGGCGACGCTAATACTAATACTGGTGAAGGCTGAGTTTCTAAGCACTGATATTCGGCAGTTTCAGAAGAGTTAACAGGGGAGGCGTCGTGAAGTTAACCAGCCTCGGGGAAAGGAGAGGGTAACGGCAGGGGGCATCAACATCAGGGAGCGCTCTGTGCTAGAGAACGAGAGTAGCCATCTATTGCCGAAGGTGTTATCCACATCGCACAAACCAAGAGCGATCGCAAGCTAAATGTCACAATTTGAATTGCAAATGTCGGCTTAGCCGACAGTGTGCTGGCGGTAACAGTCGCGACGACTCAAACCCCGGATTCATAGCAAACACGAGAACTCACAATTTTTAATATTTTGCTCGATCCTGCCTTTATTTTCAGTATACCTTTATTGTTAGTATAATAATTGGTATTGGTGGTAGTGTTATAATGTGGCTATTGTGGCAACTGCGAAAGCGAATCGGATGCTGAAATTTTGGAAATGCGATCGCTACTTCTCGTCACGTTTCAATTTCCAAAAAAAAGGTAGTAAACCTCATTTTAAATTCTGATAAGCTAGGTTTCAAGAAGTCTTCACCACATCCCTCCTTAGCCCCCTATCCCCCCTTCGCCCCCCTTTGAAAGGGGGGTTGGGGGGATAGATAGGGGTTTGTCAGGTTGGAAAAAACCAGTGTTTGAGTCCTCGACTCCGCTCGGACTCAACGCTGAGCGAAGTCGAAGCGAGCG
>NZ_KB235958.1:2550746-2552189 GCF_000332355.1 Baaleninema simplex PCC 7105 | reverse complement strand
AGCGAGCGAAGTCGAAGCGAGCGAAGTCGAAGCGAGCGAAGTCGAAGCGAGCGAAGTCGAAGCGAGTGAAGTCGAAGCGAGCGAAGTCGAAGCGTTAAAATTCGGTTTCTGTATTACCCTTTCTCGACAAAAATACTAATCAGTTAAGCTTTCTAGCTGAGTTTCGAGTTCCCGAATTCGTGATTGCAAAGGAGCCATGATTTCAGCGACTTGTTCTTCAGAATATTTCAAAGGAATGTGCTGGGGGCAGTTCCAATCCCAGGCTTCAACGCGAATCACGATCGCCCGCTCTACATTGGCGCGGTAGCCGGAAACGCGCAGTTGTTCGACTAAATCGGGGCGATCGCATTCCACTTTTGCTCGTCCCCAAATCTTGAGGCGGCGGCGGTTCGCGTAGTCCATTAGAAACAGAAACACGCGATCGCTCGTTTCTAAATTCCCGATGCTCAAATACTGACCGTTTCCTGAAAAGTCTGCAAATCCTAGCGTCTTCCGATCTAGCACTTTTAAAAAGCCGATGGGGCCACCTCGAAACTGAATATACGGCCAGCCCTTCTCGTTTGTCGTCCCCATATAAAAGCTATCTCTCGCTTCGACAAATTCGGCGATATGGGGAATTAGCGTGTCGTTTTCGAGACCGCTTTCTTCCATACGAGCGTATGTTTCTCGCGAACCGTACTTGTCTTGAATCGCCTTAACAGCAGGAGTGAAAGCGATTTGCGTGAATTTCCGAGCCATGAGGACTGAGGACTCCTTTGAGAAAGGATGAAAATGGAACCTCGAGAAACCCGGTTGGGTTGGCGAACCGGGGTCTCCTAAGATTACGGTGTAATTTGTTATGAATAATACGAAATTGAACCGGGGCGCATCCCCCCTTAGCCCCCCTTGCGAAGGGGGGTTGGGGGGATGGTTTTGACTGGGTATAAAATCCGCTTATCACCTCAAACTTTGAAGACCTGCAAACCGGGTTTTTGGAACCGATTAGGCGGCTGCACTCGGGACTTCGATGCAACGCATTCCCACGAAGCCAGGGAGCTGTTTGATGCGATCGATCCAAGCCAGTACGTGGGGGTAATGCTCTAACGCAATGTTACCGTCGGGTGCTAGGGCAACGTAAGGAAATACCGCAATGTCGGCGATCGTAGGGCGATCGCATTCTAACGGTACTTAAACAAATTTCAAGCCCAAACCAAGCCAAAACGCGCTTTGTGAGCGGCAAACAGGTCTCGATTCTCGTTCAGCCATGCCACAAAACGAAAAGACATGGCTGTCCGAAAAAGCCTCTAAAGCATCTACAAAAGTTTCCAAAGGTTGGTTCGCCCACTTCCTTCGTAAACCGCCCGTCAACTTATGCCAAAGGATAAAAGTGTAGGCACAAAATACCAAAATTAAATGCCGCTGTAAACTCTTCAAACCTCTCGCCTGGCATTCCCTCCAACCCAA
>NZ_KB235958.1:2538064-2550646 GCF_000332355.1 Baaleninema simplex PCC 7105 | reverse complement strand
AAAGGGGGGCGAAGGGGGGATAGGGGGCTAAGGGGGGATGTGGTGAAGACTTCTTGAAACCCAGTTTATCGGAAACAGATTCCCCATAAGACGCTGATGGAGGTTGGCTCTCACAATTTTATATAGACCTGTCTGTCTACCTTTTTAGTATATAGACCTGTCTGTCGACTGTCGATAGTTCGATCGCAATCCTCTACGGGTCTGTATTTGAAAACCGCGAGCGAGCGAAAGCCGAGCGATCGCACCGATAGAGAACGTGACAAGACAGAGGATGAGTGTCTGCCAAGGCCGGATGTCGGAAGTCGTCGTTCGGATCGCGCGTCATCCCGATATTTTCCATAACCCGGCGAGATCGCCAGTTGTGTGGCACGGTAAACGAGACGATTTCCGAAAGCTGCAATCGCTCGAATCCCCAGGCCAGCGCAGCCCGTGCGCCTTCTGTCGCATACCCTCGCCCCCAATACTGCCTCCCCAGACGCCAGCCAATTTCCACACAGGGCGTAAAGTGCGCCTCAAAACGGGGAACGGACAACCCGATAAATCCCGCCAACGGGGTAAAATGGGGAATTTCCACCGCCCAAAAGCCAAATCCATGACGATCGAAGTGCGCTTCGATACGAGCGATCGATGCATCGCTTTGTTCGGGGGTTAACCGGCTTGGAAAATATTCCATCACCTGGGGATCGGCGTTTATGGCGGCAAAGGGAGTGCGATCGCTCGGACGCCACCGCCGTAAAATCAATCGTTCGGTTTTCAACGGCTCGAACCTGCGATCGCCCGTTCGTCTCGCACTCATACCTTTATTTCCGACAGCCGCAGAAACTCCGTATTCACCCCAGACTCGCGAATCAGAGCGATTTTACCAGTTCTCGCGACTTCGCGGATGCCGAATTTTTGCAAGACTTGAACGAACGCAACCATCTTACCGGGGTCGCCAACAACCTCGATAATCAGCGAATCGTCAGCCACGTCCACAATCCGGGCCCGAAAAATCTGGGCCAGTTCCACAATTTCCGATCGCGTCGTACTCGAGGCGTTCACCTTAATCAACATCAGTTCCCGTTCCACACAGGGAACGTCGGTGATGTCCTGAACCTTAATAACGTTAATCAGCTTGTAGAGTTGCTTGGTAATCTGCTCGATCACCTGGTCGTTGCCGTTGACGACCATCGTAATGCGAGAAATCCCGCCCTGCTCGGCCGATCCCACCGCCAAACTTTCGATATTGAAGCCCCGACGGGCGAACAGTCCAGCAATTCGGGTCAGCACCCCCGCCTCGTCTTCGACTAAAACTGAAAGCGTATGTTTCATTGTTTTTTGCTTAAGAATGCCATAGAGCCTGGATCGATACTTTTATCATATTGGCCGTATCGCCGCCGAAAAATAAAAACATTAGGAGAACTTTTTGTATGGGTTGGTTGAGTCGCATTTTTGGAAAAGAAGACGAGAAAACCGCTTACGAGTTTCCACCGATGCCCATTAAAGAAGCGGTCGAACGAGCTGGAGGAAAACTCGCTCAAGCTCCGATGGCTGCCGAAGCCTCCGACACGCCCTCCGAAGAGGGGACGCCAATTCCCCCGGAACGGGTGGGACTCGACGGTAAATACGACCAAAGCGGTCTGGCCAAGCGAGTGGTTCGAGCCTTCGATCTCGATTCCGATACAGACGATATCGAAACGGTATGGGTCGCGCAACTCGGCAGTAAGGTGGTGTTGAAAGGAACCGTCCCGTCTCGAGAGGTTCTCGACAATCTCGTGAGTATTGCCAGTCAAGTTGAAGGGGCGACTGACGTAGACAGTTCCCAAGTCCAAGTCGGGTAACGGGAGATGGGGAAACCCGATCGGTGAAGAGGGGAGATGGGAGAGTGAAGAGGGGTGACAGTTCAGAGTTCCTCTCGATCTCCCCTACTCCCCTGCTGTTTCTAACTTTGAACCTCTTCGACCGGTTTAGCCCCTCGTTCGAGAACGACTCGCAACAAGGGAGGAGCGAGGAAGGTGGTGATGATAACCATGACCACGATCGCCGCCTCTAAAGCTTCTGAGAGGGCCCCGCTGGCCGAACCGACCGCAGCAAAGACTAATCCCACTTCCCCTCGAGGAATCATCCCCACGCCGATCGCGAGTTTGTTGGTATCGGGTTGACCGAAGATCGTATATCCCGTAATGACTTTGCCGACGATCGCCACGACGATTAAAAACGTCGCGATAATTAAACCTTCACGGTTACTCGGTACGGCCGGATTGAGAACCGCCAAATCGGTACGGGCCCCGACGACGACGAAGAACACCGGAACCAGCATATCGGCCACGGGAATGACCTGTTCTTCAATTTCGTGTTGCTTCTCCGTTTCGCCGAGAATCAAACCAGCGGCGAAAGCACCTAAAATCGATTCCAGTTGAATCGCAGCGGCGACATAGGAGAACACGAACACCACGATCAGCGACGCGATCAATAGCGGACCGCGTGTTTTCAACTCTTTGACCAGAGCAATAAAATAAGGGGCTAACAGCCGTCCTAAGAGAATCGAACCGATGAGAAACACCCCAGCACTCACCGTCAGATAGAGGATGCCGGTCACTTGCACTTCTCCAGTTTTCACCAGGCTGGCAACGACGGCGAGGACGATAATTCCCAAAACATCGTCGAGAACTGCCGCCCCGATAATGATTTGACCTTCTTTAGAGCTGAGTTTGTTAATCTCCGCCAAAACTTTCGCCGTAATACCAATACTGGTGGCGGTGAGGGCTGCACCGGCGAAAATGGCGGGAATAGCAGCGACGTGAAAAATCGTCATCAGTCCGGCGGTTCCCATGGCAAAGGGGGCAGCCACCCCGACGACTGCGACGATCGCAGCTTGCGGTCCGTATTTGAGAAGTTCGCCGAGTTCGGATTCCAAGCCGATTTCAAACAGGAGGATAATCACCCCGAGTTCTGAGAGAACGCTAATTACCTCACTTTCTGCATGGAACGAGGCGGCTAAGGTTTCGGGTGTAATGTCGCTCGTGGCTTGAATGAAGCGAAATACGAGAGAATCGGTGGCTTCTGCTCCGGTTTCTGGAAAAACGATCAAATTAAACACAGAAACCCCCACGACGACGCCGCCGACGAGATCGCCGAGAACGGGGGGTAAATTCAGACGTGCGAAAATTTCGCCACCGAGTTTACTCGCCAGATAAATGACGACCAAACTTAAAAGAACGCCACCTAAAACTGTTGCACCGTCCGCTTCTGCTTCGAGTGTCGCTTCGGTTGTGGTCGCGAGAATTGTGGGAAAATCGCCCACACCGATTAGAAAGTTCAATGGGGGTGATAATGTCATCTTTAATCCAATGTCGAATCCGTTTTGTCACGATATACCTTGTTTAATGTACTAGGAATGGCGAGAAAATTGACAATTGAGAATTGACAATTGATAACGGATTGTTGTCGGATCGTCTCGTCATCTCCTTATCCAGTCGTCTCTTCATCGGGCGAACGGCGGCGATCGCCCTCGAGGGATTGCTACAATTTTCCAAGACAAAAAACTCTCTGGGGTAAGGCGATCGATGCTGAAACGACGGACAACGCGATGGGTTCTGGTCGCGGGACTGGGGGTCTGTGCTTTGTTGACGGGGGCGGTCGTCTCGAACATCCGCATTCCGGCGAGCAAGTCGAACGGTGAAGTAGCGATCGCTCTCGAAGACTCGACGGTTCTCCAAGCGTTGTTGCTTTCCCCGACCGAACGTCAGGCTAAACTGGTGGCGATCGCCGAGGGAACGCCGGGACTCGAGCGATCGCGGGCCCGCTACGTTTTGGCTGTGGAGGCGATCGCCGCCGACGACGCTCGAACGGCGTTGGCGTACCTCGAGAATTTGGAATCTGAATACCCGCGTTTGGCAGGATATGTATTGCTCCAACGAGCGCAGGCGCAACGACTGGCGGGAAACGCCGACGCCGCCACGGATACTCTGAAATCTCTCGTGTCGAATTTCCCCGACGATCTGGCGGCCGCCGAAGCCCTTTTCGAGTTAGGACAGTCTGAGGCGTCATATCTCGATCGCCTCTTGGCGGAGTTTCCGAGACATCCCCGCAGTGGGGAAATCGCCCTCGATCGCCTCGAGGCCAACCCGACGGATTTCGAGCTGTTAAAGCTGCTTTCGACCCATTTATACCTCAGAAACGTCACCGAACTGCTCGATCGCCTTGTAGACGCCCACAGTTCCCGCCTGACGCCGGAAGATTGGGAACGAGTCGCCTTCGGGTATTGGGAAAAAATCACCTACGGAAGCGCGGGGAAAGCTTACGCCAAAGCCCCTAAAACTGCCCGCAACCTCTATCGCACCGCCCGAGGGTTGGAACTCGGCGGTTACAAAACGGAAGCCCGTCAAGCCTACCGCCAGTTAGCCAGTCAGTTTCCCGAGGCTACCGAAACGGCTGAAGGGCTGTTGAAGCTGTCTCGACTCGTCGAAGCCGAAGATGCGATTCCCCTGCTCGATCGCGTCATTGCGGGATTTGGCGATCGCGCCGCCGAAGCGCTTTTCGAGCGATCGAAGGCGTTGGCGCAACTCAACAGTTCCACTTCGGCGCAACAAGCCCGTCAGTCAGTTTTGACGCAATACAGCCGTTCCGACACGGCTGCCGAAATACGCTGGGAAAACGCCCGAGAGCGAGCAAAATCGGGGAATTACGCCAAAGCCTGGGACTGGGCGCGTCAGATCGTCACGGAAAATCCCGATAGCGACCTCGCCCCGGAAGCGGCGTTTTGGGTGGGGAAATGGGCGCAGACTCTCAATAAACCCAACGATGCGCGAGCGGCGTTCGAGTACCTGTTGAAAACCTATCCCGAGTCTTATTATGCGTGGCGTTCGGCGTCGCTGCTGGGTTGGAACGTGGGAAACTTTACGACGGTGCGATCGATTTCTCCGGCGATCGCCAATTTGCAGAAACGTCCCGCTCTAACGGCGGGATCTCTCGCCACCCGAGAACTGCACGCTTTGGGGTTCGATCGCGCGGCTTGGAAGCGCTGGCAGGTGGAATTTCCCGATCCGATGGATCCCACGGTTGACGAGCAGTACACTGACGGCATTTTGCGTCAAAGTGTGGGAGATTACCTCGACAGCATTTTTATGTTGACGAGTTTAGGATGGCGCGACGATCCTGAAGAACTGGCGAGATATAAGGAATTAAAAGCCGATTTTGCCTATTGGTACGCTCTGTATCCATTTCCCTATCAGGAGTCGATTCTCAAGTGGTCGAAAGAGCGAGATCTCGATCCGTTGTTGACAGTGGCGTTAATTCGTCAGGAGTCGCGATTTATGCCTGAAATTCGCTCGATCGCCGATGCGGTGGGGTTGATGCAGGTTATCTACGAAACGGGGGAATGGATTGCGGAGAAAAGCGAGGAACCCGCCCCCGTAGATTTAGAAAATCCCGACGACAACATTCGGTTGGGGACGTTATATCTCGATTACACCCACGACGAATACAACAATAATACGTTATTTGCGCTCGCGAGTTACAATGCCGGTCCGGGCAACGTGGACGACTGGATCTCGCGATTTGGCTTTTCCGACCCGGATGTTTTCGTCTCTCAAATTCCGTTCCCCGAAACGAAGGGATATATTAGTTCGGTGATGGGGAATTATTGGAATTATTTGCGATTGTATAATCCTGAAATCAAGGCAAAATTAAATCGTTTGTAGAGGAGCAAAATTTACTACAGAGACACAGAAAACAGGAAGGTTTGTATTTCTGAAAAACGGATTTCAAACTAGAACCCCGGCATCTTGGAGATGCCGGGGTTCTGATGAAGCGAGATTGTTTTTTTATTCAATTTTACCGCTCGGCGAAGCGAAAGACCGTGTCGGCGAGGCGATCGCTAAATCCGACTAAAAACGACAAGACCAAAATAGTCGGATCGGCGAGGGGAAGTGGGGTTTCTGCTCCGATGCGATCGACCAACACCGACAATCCCGCCTCGACAATCAGATAGCTGGCACCACCGAATAAAATGCCCTGTATCGGGCGCATCCACATCCATTTTGCGGTTTCTCCGAGACGGCGAAATGGGCAGTGAATGAAGCGATAGACGATCGCCGCCAAACTCCCGAACAAACTCCACGCTAGCACGGGCCAGGGAACGCCGACGACGGGCAGTTTGCGATCGCCGAGAGATTCGACGAGAAAGCCGTCGCCCCACAGCCACACGAACAGGACGATAAAGCCCACAACACCCACAGCATAGACGATCGACAAGACGGTAATCGCCACGGGAACCGAGCGATCGTCGAGGATCAGGCGTTCGATAACCCGCTGACGCTGTTCGATTTCCAGCATCAAACCGAGGGTGGCTTGTCCGGCGTCGCTGAATAGATCTACGGCTTGATGAGACAGGGCTTCCGTCGGAAGTTGTCGAGCGAGACGTTCGATATCGGAGTACTGCATTTCGGCTTCGTTTTGCAGGGTGCGATCGCGCATTTGAGCGATCGAGGCGTGTAAGCCGCTGCGTTCTCCCGTCGCCCCGGACGCCAAATGCCAAAACAGGGCTTCGACGCTGCGCTGTTTGATGCGAATTCCGTTGTGAGTCGCCTGTAACTGCTTCCACAACTCGACGGTTTCGCCCTCACCTCCCTGTAACTGACGTTCGATCTCGTCGAGTTCGTCGAGATAGTCTCGAGTCGAGGCGCGAAAAGACTCCACCGAGGTATTTTCCGACGTTTGGCGGACACGAGTTTCCAGCGTCGCCGGTTCTCGCAGGGTGCTGAGATAGGCTAAGGCGGCTTCGACGGGAACCAGAGCGGTGGCGATCGCTCGCAGTTGGGTTAGCGTCGTCGAAAGGTTGGGAACGGTAGAGTCGGCGGTGGTGTTTTCCGGTTCTGAAGGGGTCGATCTCGATGCAAACCAAGGTTGACGGGTAGCTTCGGATTCCCAAAAATCGGCATTAGACATAAGACGAGGCCGTTACAGAAAAGGGAGCAAAGCCCACGTCTTTTAAGCGTGGGACGAACGCGTCGGAGCTTTTAAGCTCCGAGACCAAGTCGCCGCCGTTACAGGAATCTGCGTCCTGCGGCGGTGATAAAAAAAAGAAAGTCCAATTTTAGACTACAATCATTCGAGCATTCAGTCACAGTGATGCTCAACCTCACTTACCAGTACAAACTTGCGCTAACCAAGCAGCAGCAACAGACCTATGACGAGTGGCTAGAAACCTCTCGTCGGGTTTGGAACTATGCTTTAGCAGAGCGCAAAGACTGGTACAAGTCGAGAGCCTGTCCCATCGATCGATGCTCTCTTCGAGGTGAGTACATTATTCCCCCCGACGCGCCCCGACCCAGTTTTTCGAGTCAATGCAAAGCCTTAACCCAAGCTCGAAAAGTCTATCCCGAGTTAGCTTTGGCTCACGCTCAGATATCCCCCCAACCCCCCTTGGGAAGGGGGGCTACGGGGGGATTGCGACGTTTAGAAAAAGCCTTTGTCTCAATGTGGGAGAGAGGACACGGATTCCCCAGATTCAAGAAACCGGGGAGATTGCGCTCCCTGTTGTTCCCACAGTTGGGAAAAGACCCCGTTCGAGGAAATCGCGTCAAGCTCCCTGGAGTGGGATGGGTGAAGATGCGGCTCTCACGAGCGATTCCCGAAGGCTTCGTTGTCAAACAAGCCCAAGTGGTCAAGCGAGCTTCCGGGTGGTACGTGATGCTAACCCTTCAGTGCGAGATTGAAGTTCCCGACATCGTACCCCACGGGGAAGCGTTAGGAATTGACGTAGGATTGAGCAACTATCTGGCCACCTCTGCTGGTGAGTTAGTGCCAAGACCCCGATTCTTTGTAGACCTCCAGAGCAAGCTGAAATTGCTGCAACAGAGAGTGTCTCAAAAGGTTAAAGGGTCAAATAACTGGCGTAAAGCTCACCATAAGGTTGCCAAACTGCACGAATACATCCGCAACTGTCGTCAGGATTTCTTCTATAAGCTGGCTCACCGTCTCTGCGACGACGTGGGGATGGTGTTTGCAGAGAAACTCAACTTCAAAGCCTGGGCGAGAGGGATGTTCTCAAAGCATACCCTCGATGCGGCTCACGGTGAGTTTTTGAGGATCCTGAAGTGGGTGTGCTGGAAGCGCGGCGTCTTCTACGCGGAAGTGGACGCGAAGGGAACCAGCCAAATTTGTCCCAGTTGTGGTACGAATACAGGAAAAAAAGAGCTTTCAGTTCGCGTTCATCAGTGTCCTGAGTGTGGCTATACCACCGATCGGGATATAGCCGCCGCGCAGGTGGTCGTGCAGCGTGGACTTGCAGCCGTCGGGCAGACGGTCAAGATGTTTGGCGAGGGGTTAAGCGTTGGCTCCCCATAGACCCAAGAATCCCACGAATAGAATTCGTGGGAGTGTCAAGATTCGCTGTTCGTATTGGATGCAATATTGTGCAGGGGAAACCCAGAGGGATATTTCCCTTCCGTTTTGATGCGATCGATTTCGGCTTTGGGAACGCTCATCCCCAGTTTTTGGGCGACGATTTGTACGATATCGCCGCGATCGACAATTCCCGCAATAGCGTCGGCGGGTGTCAGAACCGTTAAATCTCGCAACTTGTGGCTTTCCATCACGGAAATTCCGTTGAGGAGGGGGGTGTTTTCGCGCACGGTGACGAGTTCTTCGAGGGGATGGGCGATGTCGGTGAGGGTTTGACGTTCCCACTCTTGGCGATCGATAAATCGCAAGTCGTCCACTTTCACGGCGCCGCGATATCGCCCTTCCGACGCGGCAAAATAGGGTTGGTGTTTGGCGTCGTGGCTGTCGTACAGTTCGCTGAGGAGATAGCGATCGGCAAACTCTCGAATCGTCAGGTGAGCGTCTACGACTCGGAAATGGCGAGTCATGGCTTCCGAAATGGGGGTGGTGGCGAGAACTTGTTGTACGGCGGTGACGCGATCGTAGGCGCTGGCGTTTTGCAGGACAAACCAGCCGAGTAACGCAATCCAGAGGCCGCCGCTATATCCGGTGAAGGTGAGAAACAGTCCGAAGGCGATCGCCGTTCCGCCGAGAAGCGATCCCGTTCGTGCTGCTGCTCGTACTGCTTTGAATCGATCGCCTGTCATTTTCCATACCAACGCTTTGAGAACTTGGCCGCCGTCGAGGGGCAATCCCGGTATCAGGTTAAACACGCACAAGACGAGGTTGATTTGCGCGAGGTTTTCCGTCAACACGCGGACGGGGGCGTTTCCGTCCGGTAGGAACGACGCCAGTAAGCTTAAAACGACGAAGAGGCCGAAACTGACAGACGGCCCGGCGATCGCCACTTGGAAGGCTTGAGCGGGGGTTTTCGATTCTCGATCGATCGCGGCAATTCCGCCGAACAAAAATAAAGTAATCGAGTTGACTTTAATGCCCTGAGATAGTGCGACTAAGCTATGGCCGAGTTCGTGTAACAACACTGACGCAAACAGCAAGATCGAGCTAGCAAATCCCGCACTGTAGGCTAACAATTCTCCCCACTCTGGATAAATTTCTTGCCACGCAATCCCTTTGGCCAGGGTAAATAGGGCAACGATAACCAGCCAGGAAGAGTGTACGTATAACGGAATTCCAAATAGCGATCCGACTCGCGCTCCTGATTGCATGAAACGTTCCTAAATTTGCTTGACGCCGTATCGATCGACCCCACACCACGCGCGGAACGCGCCCGTCAGGGGTATATTCTTATTTTAGTATCTTTTTCGAGGAGAGGTTTTGGCCGTGGCAGTTTCCAGGGGCGATCGCCGTTGGGAAAGTTTCGCGATCGCTAAAAAGGGGAAACGAGAGATCTTCGCTTCCCCTAACTCTGCAAAATTCCGTATTCAGGAGTCTGACGAGTGACTATAGCGCACCCGTTCCCCCCAAGCCCAGGATGATTCCCGCACCGAGGATATGCCCCAAACTCGCCGTGGCCAGAAGTTCCGCCCAACCAAAGCCTTCAAACAAACCGGGAACGTTGACCGGAAGGGCCGGGCCGACTCCGCGTTTTTGGATGGCAAAACGCCCGATGGCAACGGCAAATAAGTTACAAACAATCATAATAATGGCAACGTTCAACGACCAGGGCGACGTCAATCCTGTTGCAGCAGTAATTAAACCAGCATTCATCAAAACTTAACTCCAATTAAAAAATTTACAGAACGTTTCACGAAATTATAGAAATTATAAAGAGCGCTCCGACATTCTTCTGGAATTGTTTAAATTTTTAACACTTAATTAAATTTTTGATACGAATTGTTTTAAAATTGTCTCCGATATGATAGAAAGTCGAAAAATACAATGCGGGTGAAGATTTGCGGAATTACACGACCCAAACAGGGGTCAGCCATTGTCGAACTCGGGGCGACAGCGTTGGGGTTTATCTGCGTATCCGCATCGCCACGTTACGTTCCGATCGCCCGTATTGTTGAGATTTGCCGCACTCTGCCCGTTTGGGGAGCCGGGGAGCCGGAGAGCCAGGGAGCCAGGGAAATCGATCTGATTGGCGTGTTTGCTAAAACGAGCGTAGACGAGATTTGCCGCGTAGTGGAAGCGACGCCGCTGACGGGGGTACAACTTCACTCCGACGAATCCCCGGAATATTGCCAGCACGTGCGATCGCACCTTCCCCACGTCGAACTGATCAAAGCCTTTCGCGTTCGCAGAGCCAGCGATCTCGATCGCCTGTCCGACTACTGCGATGTCGTCGATGCAGTGTTGCTCGACGCCTACGATCCCCAACACCTGGGCGGAACGGGAAAAACCTTGAATTGGGAGAGTTTGCAGACTTTCCAGTTTCCCTGTCCCTGGTTTCTGGCGGGGGGACTCAACCCGAATAACGTTAACTTAGCCCTATCTCAGTTAACCCCCGACGGTATCGATTTGTCGAGTGGTGTAGAGCGATCGCCTGGAGATAAAGATATAGAGAAAGTCAAGCGGTTGTTCGAGGCGTTGCGCGATCGGTTCTTGGAGGGGGAGCAAGGGAGAGGGGGAGCAAGGGAGAGGGGGAGATGAGGTGAAAAGCTCTCATCATCTCATCACCGCATCATCTCACCATCACCTCACCCCATCATCTCCATCCTCGAGGGTTTCGACGGACAAATCTAACTGTTGCTGCTTTTCGTGGAGGAAGCGATCGCACTGGCTGAGTTGTTCGGTGGCGGTGGCGAACTGCTCGAACACCTCCTCGAGTTGCAAATCCCCCGATTCGATGCGAGTGATAATCGACTCGATATTATCCACCGTGGCTTCATAGTTCCAAGTTTCGCTCATTACAACCTCGCCGGAGTGCGTCAACTCAAGGATCGAGTTTCGTTACTTTCACCTTAACGCGACCTCGAGCCAGTTGAAGGGTCAGCACGCGGCCGATTTTCGTATCCGAAGGCGATCGCAGGATTTCGCCGTCGCTTCCTCGTACCACCGCGTACCCTCGCTGTAACACCGCTTGAGGATCGAGAACCGCCAGTTTCTCTCGCAATAACTGCTGATGGTGTCGCGCGTGCTGGAGGCGATGGCGAACCGCTTGGCGTAGTTGGCGATCGAGTCGTTCTAGGTGTTGGCGTTCTTGCTGGAGTTGACGGCGTACCGGAACCAAACTCAACCGTTGGCGCAGTTGCTGGATTTGCGATCGCGCCTGTTGAAGTTGCGCCACCACCGCTCGATTTAACCGAAACTGGCGATCGCGATGTTCGTCGCACAGCACCGCCAGTTCTGGAACCACCCGTTCCGCCGCCGCTGTAGGCGTATGAGCGCACCAATCCGCCACGAGATCGGCGAGAGATTCGTCTCGCTGGTGTCCGATTCCAGTGATGACGGGAATCGGACAGGTGGCGATCGCTCGAACCACCCGTTCGTCGTCGAAAGCGGCTAAATCTTCCGTCGCTCCTCCACCTCGCGCGAGAATTAACACTTGAGCGCGTCCGTCTCGACAGACGCGATCGATGGCGTGGACGATCGCCTCGGGAGCGCGATCGCCCTGAACTAACGTCGGCGATAACAACACTCGCAACCCCGGATAGCGGGAAGCGAGCGTGCGTTGAATATCTCCCCACGCCGCCGCTTGAGGCGAGGTGACGACGGCGATGGTGTGAGGATGGGGTGGGAGCGATCGCTTGCGTTCCTCATCAAACAGCCCTTCCGCTGCGAGGCGATTTCGCAACTGGCGGTAACGCAACGCCTGAAAACCCGCCCCGACGGGGAGAATTTGCCACACGCTCAGTTGATAGCGTCCCTGTTTGCGGAACAGGCCCACATTTCCCAAAATCAGCATTTGTTCGCCCTCCGTGGGAAACGCCGTCAGTTTTGCAATCTGACTTTTCCACACCACGCAGGTAATACTGCTGTTGTCGTCGGGATCGGCGAGGGTAAAGAAAATCCCGTAAGCGTGTTTTTTGGCACTCGAGACTTCCCCCAGCACCCACACGCCTCGCAATTGCGGGTCGTCTTGCAGCGTCGTTTGAATGTAGTCTGTCAGTCCAGCGACAGAAAGGGCGTTTTCGAGGAGTTGTGCTTGAGTGGAAGTCATCATGTTTTGGGAAAGGGAGAAAGGGAGAGGGGGAGAGGGGGAGCTGATAAGGCTATGACTTTTACTTAGGAGGTATCGAAAGCCAAAGAAGC
>NZ_KB235958.1:2536024-2537964 GCF_000332355.1 Baaleninema simplex PCC 7105 | reverse complement strand
TTTAGCCTATTGGTTAGCAACTCGTTCGGGTCAGCGTCTCCTTGAATCTCACGTCCAATCCTATTTAGGTCGTTCAGACCTGACCCCCTCAAGGTTTTCCTCATCATAGTGTTTTTTCCCTCGGATTATCCGGTTATGCTTGGAGTCAATCCCTGCTGCTCTGGAGAGATTGGATGTTGGCGCTCATGGCGTTGAAGCCTCACAAATCTCTCCATTTTCAACGAGGGCTAGAGGCTCTATCCCTTGTGAGGCAGGGGGTCTAGCTATGTTGTCACCCTCTCAGCTCATCATCATGCCAAAGCTCCAGGTGGCTAGCCCTGATACTTGTGGCAAGGAAAGATTCGGAAAATGACGACTGACTTCTTGCGACCACTGTTTGAGGTAAGCTGAGTTGTATTTCATGGCTTCTCCTAAACGAGTCTACGGCTTTCTCTTTGTCGGCTCTTTCTCTCTCTCTTACAATCATAGCCTTGTCAGGAGAGGGAGAGAGGGGGAGAGGGGGAGAGAGGGAGAAAGGGAGAGGGGGAGAGGGGGAGACAAGGGGAGAAGGAAGAAACTGTTACCTGTCCTCACTGTTCACTGTTCACTGTTCACTGTAAAAGGCTGGTGACTGTCTTCTCGATCGAGCTAAACCCTTACAGGACAAGACTTATAGACATTGTGATTTACCTGTCGGCGCGTTTTGGAATTGTGTACTAGAATAAAATATCTGCGGCAAAATCGCGCTCTCGCATCCCTAGTCAACGCAACATCCAGGCAACGTAAACTCAACTCGATCGAGGCAAGCATGGCGACTCAAATCACCCAAAATTCCGACAAGCAGAAAGCCCTAGATATGGTTCTCAACCAAATCGAACGCTCCTTCGGGAAAGGGGCGATCGTACGGTTGGGCGATTCGACTCGTATGAAGGTCGAAACCATTCCTAGCGGTGCGTTGACCCTTGATTTAGCCTTGGGTGGCGGTTTACCGAAAGGACGGGTCATCGAGATTTACGGACCGGAAAGTTCGGGAAAAACCACCGTTGCACTGCACGCGATCGCCGAAGTGCAAAAAGCCGGTGGAATTGCGGCGTTTGTTGACGCCGAACACGCACTCGATCCCACCTACGCTGCGTCGTTGGGCGTCGATATCGAAAACCTGTTGGTGTCTCAACCGGATACCGGTGAGATGGGCTTGGAAATCGTCGATCAACTGGTGCGATCGGTCGCCGTCGATCTCGTCGTCATCGACTCCGTTGCGGCGTTAGTTCCCCGAGCTGAAATTGAAGGCGATATGGGCGACGCTCACGTCGGATTGCAAGCCCGTTTGATGAGCCAAGCCCTGCGGAAAATCACCGGAAACATCGGAAAATCTGGCTGTACGGTGATTTTCCTCAACCAACTGCGTCAAAAAATCGGCATCACCTACGGCAACCCCGAAACCACCACTGGGGGGAACGCTCTGAAATTCTACTGTTCGGTACGTCTCGACATTCGCCGCATTCAAACCCTCAAGAAAGGGTCGGAAGAATACGGTATTCGTGCCAAAGTGAAAGTGGCAAAAAACAAAGTCGCGCCGCCGTTCCGTATCGCTGAATTCGATATTCTCTTCGGTCAAGGCATTTCGCAACTGGGCTGTTTGCTGGATTTAGCGGAAGAAACGGGCATCATCAAACGTCGCGGTGCGTGGTACAACTACGAGGGTGACAATATCGGTCAAGGTCGCGATAACGTGGTTCGCTACTTGATAGAAAACCCGGAATTTGCTGCGAAAATAGAGCTGAAAGTTCGCGAAGAGTTAGCGATGGGAGCGATGGTTTCCTCGAATTCGGTTGGAAAACACGAGGAAAATAACGGCTCGGGGAACTCGGATAACTCGGACGATTCGGAGGAGTAGGTAACTATTCCCACCGCTAACCCTTACGGGTATAGCGGGGGCTTTATCCCTAACCCGTACCTAC
>NZ_KB235958.1:2521865-2535924 GCF_000332355.1 Baaleninema simplex PCC 7105 | reverse complement strand
CGTCCCGACTTCAGAGTCACACCGACCTGTTGTTTGGACTCAATGTATTTGAATGTCCGAACGTCGAGACTAACGCCGGTGGGGCGAAACTTGTGGATTTGTTGGGTGGCTTTTCGTTGATTGACGACGCGGCGAATTGCCTGACAAACGTGATTGGCTTTGAGTTCGGTGGCTTCTCGAACTGGCTTATACGTCAGGTGATGCAGCTTGGTCGTGTTCCAGACATTGTGTTCTTTAGCTGTTTGCAATATTTGGTTGCAAGCCTCAGCAAAGCCCACCAGAGTCTCATCGATCTTTTCGGTCAACTCGGCTGGAACTATCAGCTTGCATTTAACCGTTATTGCTTGAGTCATGTTCCCATTTTAATTCATCCAAAAAACGGTGTAAACCTAACATTGGAGGCGGCACTTCCTCCCCCCGCTAACCCTTACGGGTATAGCGGGGGTCTCCGTGCCGAAGAAAGATGACGGTTTGGTTTAGCGACTCTGAGATCGATCGCCTCATTCGAGAAGACATTCCCTATTTCGACTTAACCACCACTGGATTGGGAATTTCCCAAATCCCAGGACGGATTGAATTTTCCACTCGCCACCCCACCGTCGTCTGTGGGGTGGAAGAAGCGGTACGAATTCTGACGCGATGTGGTGCGACGGTTGAGGATTGCGTCGCCAGCGGGACGTACCTACCCGAAAATACTACAATTCTAACTGCTGAAGGTTCGGCGGGAGTGCTGCACCAGACTTGGCGAGTCGCTCTCAACCTCATGGAACACGCTTCGGGAATCGCCACGCGCACGAAAACGCTCGTCGATATCGTTCGTTCTGTCAATCCGAAAGCGTGCGTCGTCACCACTCGCAAAGTCTTACCAGGGACGAAAGCCTTGTCGGTGAAAGCTGTTTTAGCTGGAGGCGCACAACCCCATCGTTTGGGTTTGTCCGAAACCGTGTTGGTGTTCGATCGCCATCTCGCCTTTCTCGGCGGAATCGAAGGCTTCGTGCAATTTTCCCAACACCTGCGAGAACGGTTTCCCGAAAAAGCGATCGGCGTCGAAGTCAGTCACGAAGACGATGCTTTTAAAGTCGCGAAAACCGATATCGATTTTCTTCAATTCGACAAGTTTTCCCCTGAAGTTTTGACACGAACGGTCAAAGTTCTTCAGGTTCGATTTCCCCGTTTGAAGCTGGCGGCGGCGGGCGGAATCGATCGCGAGAACATCGCAACCTATGCTGCAACTGGCGTAAGTTCTCTCGTTACGAGCTGGCCGTATTTCGGTAAACCGGCTGACCTTGGCGTACAGCTCTATCCGCGATCCCCAGAGTGACAACCGAGAGGCTTTCTCAAACAGGGTTGAAAATCGCGAAATTTACGGTCTGAAACGGGTCGTCGGAATCGATTGCAATTGCTGTTGCAGATCGGTTTGAGGAGCGATCGCAATTCCCCGATATGGCGATTTGACTGACGGTGTTTCCGACCACAGCACCCAACGACTGTTAGACGGAAGATCGCCGAGGCGATCGGGTGTACTCGTCAACCAAATCGTAGGGCGATCGGGAAGCAGTTCTCCCATCGGCATTTCGTTAAAATGGGCTTCGGCTAACGCCTCGAGAACGACGCGATGGCCTTGAATCGAGCCAGTGCGAGCGCTCCAAAACTTCACACTAAGCTGTTGGCGACTCGCATAAAAATATAACGACGCCGCAGCGATCGCCGCCTCCTCAAACGCCTCGGGATTCCACGTCGAAGCCGTATCGAGGGCGATAACCGCATCGAGTCCGCTTTGAAACACCTCTAGCTCGCGAACGCGTAACTCTCCGTATCGAGCGCTCGTGCGCCAGTGAATCATCCGCATGGGGTCGCCGAAGCGATAGGGACGCAGGGCGCGAGTCAAGCCTTCCGAGGCGGCTTGTACGTGTCGTTCCTCGACTGAAAAAATCGGATTGTCTTCTCGTCCGATTCCGTCGATGAGGGGACAGCGTTGCAGGGGCAGAACCGTCGGATAGACGATCGCTTTGGCGGGTGCTTGACGAGGGCGGCGACACCAAAACAACCCCAACGGTGCGGCGGTTTTCAGTTGAACTTCGTTCCAGCGGTAGACGCCGCGACGGGGAGCCAGTTGCGTATAAATCCAGCGATGGCGACCTCCTGCGGAAATCTTTTCGATCGCCGTTTTGGGGAAGCTTCCCAGTGGGTGGGGGATAGCGTCAGCCACCTGCAAGAGTCCGAAAGATCCGAACCATCCGGGGCGAGACGGGGGGGGTTCGATGTCGAGCGTTACCGTGAAGCGTTCCCCGCAACTGACGGGGTCGATGGGATGTCGGCGCACGGTCAATCGACGCAGCGATCGCACCGGTAAAATCGCCGCCAGTCCCAAGAGGGCAAAATTCGCGCCGCTAATGGCGTACAACCACCCCGACATGGTGTTTGTCGCCGAGGCAAAGTAAAACAGAGACAGTGCCAAACACAACCCCCCTGCATAGGCGGGTTTGACCCAGTGGGTTTCGAGCCAGTTGCCGAGTCGTTGTCCAAAGCGTTTCATGCGATCGCCGTATCACTCGTTTTATTGTGACATTTCGTTCGAGATTGGGTGATACCTTGGATCGAAGACACAATTCGTACCCGTCTGCAACCCCGATCGAACTCTACACGTTCGTTTTGCTCGATATGCAAGCCGGAGAACACCGACCAGCGGATTTTCTAGCCTGCAACTCTCGCTAAACCCGTTAAATTAGTTAAATTAAGAATCGCTAGTCGATAACAGTGTGCGCCATGCTGCTCGGTAGTCACTATCCCTCCTCTGCGTTACGCGATCGCACCCTCGAAACCACCCTACGCGAGCGGCGATCGCGCCTGGCCGAACGAGTCGAGTTTCCCGTCGTTCTCTGGTCTGGGCGCAGTAAACCCCGCAACTTTCCCGCCAATCGCTACCCGTTTCGCGCCAGCAGTCATTTTCTCTACTTCGCGGGACTTCCCCTAGAAAACGCCGCCGTTCGGCTCGAAGGGGGAAAATTAGAACTATTTCTCGACGACCCGGAACCGGGAGACGCCCTCTGGCACGGGGAACGCCTCAAACGCCACGAAATCGCCCGCACGATCGGTGCAGATGCGGCGTTTCCGCTGTCGGAACTGCCAGCCCGTGCGAAAAACGCTGCCACCGTCGCCGTTCTCGACGATTCGGTACGACAGCAGCAAGCTTTGGTATTAGAGCGATCGCTCTCGCCTCTGGACTCTCTGCACGGGATCGATCGCGATCTCGTTCGGGCGATCGTCCAACTGCGCCTGACGCACGATGCGGGGGCGTTGGTGGAGTTGCGCCACGCGGCCTCGGTGGCCGTCGAAGCCCACAAAGCGGGAATGGCCGCGACGAAAACCGCCCATTGGGAAGCCCAGGTGCGGGGGGCGATGGAAGGGGTTATCCTCGGTCACAACATGACCTGTTCCTACAACAGTATCGTGACGGTACGGGGCGAGGTGCTGCATAACGAGCAGTATCACGATCCCCTCGAAGCCGGAGACTTGTTACTGGCGGACGTGGGGGCAGAAACGCCTTACGGTTGGGCGTCCGATATTACGCGCACTTGGCCGGTCAACGGGCAGTTTTCCCCGACGCAGCGGGCGATTTACGATGTGGTGCTGGCCGCCCACGATCGCGCGATCGCAGCGGTGCGTCCCGGCGTCGAATATCGCACCGTTCACTTACTGGCTGCGAAAACCATCGCCGAAGGCTTGGTGGATTTGGGTATTCTGCGGGGCGATTCTGAGAGTTTGGTAGAAACCGACGCCTATGCCCTGTTCTTCCCCCACGGTATCGGTCATTTGCTGGGGTTGGACGTTCACGATATGGAAGATTTGGGGGATTACGCGGGATATGAAAACGCTCGGGCGCGAAGCGATCGCTTTGGGTTGTGTTTCTTGCGCTTGCACCGTCCCTTGAAACCGTCGATGTTGGTGACGATCGAACCGGGATTTTACCAGGTTCCCGGTATTCTCAACGATTCGGCGAACCGGGATAAATATAAAGATGCGGTGAATTGGGAACGGTTGAAGGATTTCGCCGACGTACGTGGAATTCGCATCGAAGACGACGTTCTCGTCACGGAAGACGGTCGCGACGTTATTACCGCTGCCTTACCGACGCAAGCTGAGGCGATCGAGCAGTCGGTCTCCGGTTAACGGTCAGAAACCGGGTATTGTGGAGATACCCAGTTGTTCGAACCGGCTACCACCTCGCACCGTAGAGCGTAAACAGTTCTCCGGCTTGCGTTCTCAGACGCGAGGTTCGGGTCGATCGCACTAATTTTTCCCACTCGGTCAGGGGTTCGAGAAACACTTCCGCCCCGAGGTAGGTTTCGAGAATCGCCCAGTCTTCCGCGAGTTCGGAATCGGGGTCGATCGCGTCGAAAATAAACTGTCCGCCGGGTTTGAGGACGCGGCGCACGCTGTTGATGACCCGTTCCCAATAGTCGAGGGGATAGTAACAACTGACCCCGGTAGAAATTACCAAATCAAAAAAGTCGTCTTCGTAATCGTCGAGATGATGTGCGCCGCCTTTGGTGACGCTTTTGAAGAGTTTGGAGTTGAGTTGAGGGGCGCGGGATTTGAGGGCAGCGCAGGCGACAGAACTGATATCCCGTCCGTAAAACAGGGCTTGCCAGCTCGTCCAGGGGTAAATTAAAAAACTGACGCCACAGCCGAGGTCGAGACAGCGTTGGTTTTTCTTGGGTTTGACGATTTCCCAAAACGGCGAGGCGATGCGTTGTTGGAGTTTTCCCGTCGCCCACTCGCGAAAAAGCGGCATGGCTTCGACTTCGTCGGGAAGATCGACGGCTTCACCGCTATATTCTCGGTTGTAGCGTTTGGCAACGCGATCGATGCGATCGGACAAGGAATCGGACACAGACATTAGGCAATTCTAACGCTCGAATAACTTACCAACGGTTTTATCGCCCTCCTTTGAGGGCTTTGGTAAAGTTTTGACGGTAGGATTTGTTGGCGACGACGAGAACCGGCCACAACAGAGCTAGGGTCAGTTGGTTTCCCAAACCACGCTCGAAGTTCGTGCGGTGGAACCCCTGCCAAAATTTCCAAACACCACCGGCGTAAACGAGGATAAGAACTAAACCAAGGAGGGTAGACATAACGGTTAAGGTCAACAAACCCTGCGATCGAACTCGATTTCTAGTGTACTCGACTTTTACAGTGAACAGTGAACAGGGAACAGGGAACAGGGAACAGGGAACGGGGAGCAGGGAACAGTGAACAGGGAACAGGGAACGGGGAACAGGGAACAGTCAGCAGTTTCTCCCCCTCTCCCCCTCTCCCCCTCTCCCCCCTCTCCCCCTCTCCCTTTCTCCAAAAGACTACTCGACTTGTGCGGGGACTTCATTGAGTCCCAAGTGGGTGATGACTTTGACGACGCCGATGGCAACGAAAAGTCCTAAGAGTAACCCGCAGGCGAGCAATATGAGATAGTATTTCCGCAAAATCGGGCCGGCCGAACCGCGACGTTTGGATGTAGAGAGATCCTCCGAACTCACGTCGGGAGGTTCGCTGCGATCGTAGACGGGATCTTGGGGTAAGTCGCGGTTGTCGCCAAACGGGTTCGGACCGCCGCCAAAGGGATTGGGAAACGGATCGCTCATGGAAATCCTGCACGGTTGAAGGTGGGGGGTGGCAGTGGCTACGTTATGCCAGTGGCGACCGTCTCGAAGATCGCTCGATGTATTTAGCCAGTGCGATCTGGCTGTATCGATCCTCGCACGAACCCCCTAAAAAGGCAATGTTATCGAGGTTGCGAGGTGGGGGACTCGGGAGGGTTACGATTCGGCCGGTGAGGTGGAGTTGTGTTTGGCGTACTGACCGACGACTTCTCGCAAGCGATCGGCGTCGAACGGTTTGGTAAGATACTCCGTCGCACCGGCCAGATGCCCTTTCACTTTATCGAAGGCTTTGTCGCGAGCGGTGAGCATGATGATGGGTAACGATTGAAATTGGGGTAAACTCCGTACCGTCCGACACATTTCGAGACCGTCGATTTCTGGCATCGAGACATCCAACAGGACGACCGAGATGGGTTCGTGATAGATCGCACTCAAGGCATCCAAGGCATTGTCAGCCAGCAATACTCGATAGTCGTCCCCCAAAATGCGTTGGATCGTTTTTTGCATGACGGGACTGTCATCGACAGCGAGAACGGTTGGGGGGGTCATTGCAGTTCCAGACATCGGATTTCCTTTGAGTACCAGGGGAATCGGTTTATCTCCAGCGTCGGCTCGAACCCGATCGAGCTGTGCGCTCAGCCGTTAAAATTGGGTATCTTTATCGGTTTCAGATGGTGTTTCGTTCGAGTATATTTGAGAAGGAACTCTCTTGAAAGTCTTGTTAGCGACTATGCAAGCGTCATGGTTTTTGTTGGCAGATAATTGAGACTGGGTTCGAGTCGGTCGCGATCGCGCCACATTGCACTTTTGCCGGATTCGGGAAGGTGAGTTTTTCGATATTAGCGAGATCCACGAGGCACTCTAGGAAACGAGAAAGCCGATCGAACTGAGTCCCAAAAGTCTCATTTTCGCCGATTTTGAGGCTTAGAGCGTCCGAGACGAGCGTTCGATCGAACTCAGTTTCTCGAGTAGGTCGCAATCTTCATAGAAACTTAAGCGATCCCGAACGGCCTTACTCTCAAATATAGGGAATCGAACTAGATTTCTTTTAGTATATCGCACCCTTACATCTGCTTTCACCTCAAGTTGTTGGAGAGAAGGCTCGAGTGAACTGTCGCAGCGCGATCGAGAGAGACGATGAGGAATCGAGTTGTCCTAACCGTATCGTTCTGGTTTTAAATAGATCGATTTAACTGACGAGTTATCGAACGGCTCGAGAACGGGTTCTTTACAGGTTTCGTCACGAGGGAGAGTGTTAAATTTGTTTAAAATTTTCGATAGTAGCTTATAGATTTGATGAGAGAGTTAAATCTAGAATAAGTTCTTACAAATTTAAGGTAAGAATTGTCAGGGCAAACCGAAACAAAACTGTTATGTACGCTAAGATTGAAAGGTCAGAGTTGCTCGACCCCAGCAGAGCGAGCGATCTCGAACTCATCCGGCGGAATTTCAATCGACAGTCGGGTCGCCTCTGATGGCGATCGCGATACCTCGTGCGTTCGACATGAGACTGTCCCCATTGGAGCGATCGCCCCGATCGATCGTCCGCCCCGAAACCTCTCTCGGACTGACAGGCCGGGCGAGTATCTTCAAACGCTTCAAGGCAAAACCATGTTCGGTTATCCGTCTCACTCGTATCGTCGTCAAAACTCCTTGAAAGACTCCTCTACTGTGGCATCTTCCCTTGCCTTCGATACTCAACCTAACGAAGCGTTTGAAGATGTGGCTCGTTTGGCCACCTACATTTGTCACGCTCCGATCGCCTTAATTGGCTTTATCAACACGGTGAGAGGAACCGACACCGAGCGACCTCGCTACTGGGTCAAAGCAGCGATCGGCATCGAACCCGATCGCTTTTCATTGTGCTTCGACCTCTGTGCGGCCACGGTCAAAGACCCCCACCTAACGATCGTTCCCGACCTGCAAGAGAACCCTCACTTTGCAAAACTTCCTTTTATAACCAGTTCCCCTCACTATCGCTTCTACGTGGGGGTTCCCCTGGTGACACCCAACGGTTCTGTAGTCGGGACGCTCTGCGTCTTAGATTACGAGCCGCACCATCTCGACGCCGACCAACAGCAAGCCCTCGAAACCCTCAGCCGTCAAGCCACGCGATCGCTACAGGCGTTGCGAGAATTCGGCACTCAGTTTTCAGTCGGCGATATGGGCTTCGACCTCCTCCGCCAAAACTGGCATCAAACCCTCCGCCCCGGTTTTGCCAAACACTTTCCCCTTCCCTCCTATCACGGTATCGTCGAGATTCTCGAAAGTATTACCGAAGCCTTTTTCGCCATCGATCGAGATTGGAAGTTCGTTTACGTCAACCGCCGGGGCGAAAAACTCTGGAACGTCGATAAGTCCGACCTCCTCGGTCAGACGGTTTGGGACGTCTTTCCGGCACTCAAAGACTCCATCTTTGCCTCAGAGTGCCAAGCGGCTTTCGAGACTCAAACCTGTCGTCATTTTGAAGAATATTACGAACCACTCGGCATCTGGCTCGAAGTGCGAGTTCATCCAGAAAGCGATCGCCTCTCGATTTACTTTCGCGACGTCACCCACCACAAACACACGGAAAACGCCCTTCTCGAACAGGCTCATCTCTCTGCCCTCGTCACCGCCGTCAGTGCAGCCCTGGCACAAAGTCAAACCCTCTCGAAAAGTCTCGAACTGTGCGTTGAGGCTCTGTCTCAAAATCTCGACGCGGCTGCGGCCGCCATTTGGCTCGTCAATGCCGACGATGTCGTCCCCCATGCCGACTTCACCCCCACCTCAAACGGGCGATCGTCTTCGACTCTCGTTCGACAGGCCATGGCCGGACGTTCGCTTCCCGACTACCTGTTTCCTCCCCACACGTCCCTCGGGGAGTCTCTCGTCGGTTGGGTCGCCCAAGTGCGACAACCCTACGTCAACAATACCCTCAACCGAGATGCTCCTCACCTCGATCGCTCGTCGATTCCGGGTTTTCGCGAACTCGTCAACTGGGCGCAGCATCAGGGAATCGTCGGTTTGGCCTGCTATCCCCTCGTCATCGAGGAACGACTTCTCGGCGTCGTGACGCTGTGTTCTCAGCATCCTTGGACGCAAGACTGCTCGAGTATTCTCAACTGGGTCACGAGCGGAATCGGGCTGTCAGTCGATCGCGTCTGGGCTCGCGAAGCCCTCGTCAACCGCCGCAAATCTCTACTGTTTCGTCTGGCCGGACAAATCCGCAACTCTCTCGATCTCGATACGATTTTAGACACGGCGGTTCACGAAATTCGTGCCTTACTCCAAATCGATCGCTGTTACTATCTATGGTGTTCTTCTCAAAGCGATTCCAACTTGACGCTGGCCGTGACCCACGAAGCCCGCGAGCCGCATCTGACGAGTTTTTTAGGTGAAAGTTTCTTGTCTCAAAGCGATCGCCTGGCTCCCAAAATCTGGACGCTGGAACTCGAGCAGATCGACGATATCACCGACGCTAACACCGATACTCGCGATTTCCTGCAATCCCTCGATGTGGCTTCCCAACTAACCCTACCGTTGGGTACGCGATCGGGACAGTTCGGGGCGATCGTTTGCTGTCACACGACGCCTCGCCCCTGGACGGAAACGGAAGTCGAACTCCTCCAAGCTGTCGTCGATCAACTGGCGATCGCGATCGACCAAGCCGAACTCTATGCTAAAACCTGTGCCGCCGCCCTCGCCGCACAAACTCAAGCTCGCCAGCTTCAAGAGGCGATGGAACATCTCAAACAAACGGAAGCCCAACTCATCCAACAGGAAAAGATGTCGAGTTTGGGGCAGATGGTGGCCGGTATCGCTCACGAAATTAACAATCCCGTTAACTTCATTACGGGAAATATCGGTCACGCCGAAACCTACATTGAAGATTTACTGGAGTTGGTTCAGCTCTATCGCGATCTCGTTCCCAATCCTCCTGAAGCCATCGAAAACGAAATTGAAGACATCGACCTCGACTTTCTCGAAGACGACCTGCCCAAACTCCTCGATTCGATGAAAATGGGTGCCGAGCGCATTCGTCAAATTGTCGTTTCTCTGCGGAATTTCTCTCGCCTCGACGAAGCCGAAGTCAAACCCGTCAACCTTCACGAAGGTCTCGAAAACACGCTGCTAATTTTGCACAATCGCTTGAAAGGGAAAGGGGATCTCGCCGCCGTGCGGGTGATTAAATACTATGGCGAGTTGCCCCGCGTCGATTGCTTCCCCGGCTTGCTCAACCAGGTGTTTATGAACGTCATTGCCAATGCGATCGACGCTCTGGAAGAAGCGGGACTCCGCCGTCAAGACGCTCCTGCCGCTCCTACGATTACGATTTGTACGGAAGCCGTGTGTAGTACGAAGGACTATCGAACTCCTGACACCTGCGATCGCCCCGATAGCGTCATCGTGCGTATTCGCGATAACGGCATGGGGATTAAACCCGAAATCCTCGAAAAACTGTTCGATCCCTTTTTCACCACCAAACCCGTCGGAAAAGGTACGGGATTGGGACTCTCGATTAGCTATCAAATTGTAGTCGACAAGCATCGCGGCCGCTTTTGGTGCGAGTCGGAATTGGGGAAAGGGACGGAGTTTTTCATTCACATTCCCATCAAACAGCCGGATTGGGATTTATAACTCAGACGATACCGTCGAGGATGTCTTGTACTTGTTCGACGGTGGTACCGAGAATACGGGCCAGAGGCGCGATTAAATCGGTAGGGACTTCTCGGCCGGCGCACATATTTTTGATGTCTTGCGACGAGACGCGGTAGGTATCACAGAATTTCAGAAATTCTTGGGGACTGACCCCGAGTTGTTTTTGGCGTTCGGCCAGTAATAGGGCGATGGCACGAGGGCCGGATTTGGGGCGCTCGGCCCGTTGAATGTATTTTTGAACGAGTTCTTCGACTTCTTCGGGATCGCCTTTGCGCTTGCGAACGAGATCGCCACAGGCCATACGCAAGGCTTTGAGCAGTTTTTCCTGCTCGTTCATCACCTCTAGGATTTCATTGGCGTACTCGGGTTCGCAGTATCCGACGCAGTCCCCTTCACAAAAAACGGGAACTAAAGGTTTGCTGGCGTCGATTTCCCAAGGGAGCGGTTCGTTGAGGGGTGCCATTTGCGAGTTGTGCGGGAAGAGCGAAGAGCGCCAGGGGTTGCTCGGTTGCGCGAGGGCGTTGCGTCTGGCGGCTACAGTCGGGGTGAATCGCTGAGTTTCATCATATCACGAACGATTGCGAATCCTGTGGACGTGGGTGACGTTGCGATCGCGATCGCACTGAGGGGAATCTTCCGGTCACGATCTAGCTTCCGTAATATCACGTAAGTATCGGCTCGCGATCGCACGCTTGCAGACTAATTTCGGCAACAATAAAAGTAGCGATATAGATTGTCGAATCCAGTCGAAGGCTCGAGGGTACGGTTAGTTATCCTCGCCTCGAGGCGATTTGAGTCTAGAGATGCTCGAATGCTGAAATTTGGGTCTTGATGTCGGGGTTGCAGGTTAAAACGCTCAAAATCTCTCGAACCAGCACTCGCATAATTTTTGTTTGAGGTACGATCGTGACTTCTCAATCTTCTCCGAATTTCTCTACGTTTGGATTTCTCCCCTCGTCTGCCGATCTCGCTGAAATTCGTAAGTATTTTCAAGAGATCGCCCAGCTCCCCGTTGCGACTCAGGCAGTCGATCGTTTTTTTAAATTTTGGTTTTCACCGTTTCCAATTCCCGATAATGCGGCGGCTTCGGTTGTTAAAGAACTCATTAAACACCAGTGCGAGCGATATTTTTTAGAGAGTTTTCAAGAATCGATTTATCTGTTGTTCGTATCTTGGGCGCAGTCTCGAAATTTAGAAGCCTGTCGTGAGTTTCTCGAACGACTCGATCGCAGTTTCGCACCTCAGCAGTTTACGCCTTTATTGTTACCTTACAGGGTTCGTACTTGGTTTGAATCGTTTTACAGCAGCCCAGATTACGACGATTTACGACGCACGATCGCACTGTATTTACAAAGCGAGTCTCACCAACCGGTCTCGACTCGCTGGAGCGATCGCTATTTTGATTTTTGCTTGAAATCCATATCTCTCGATCGCAATCGTCCTTTATTTCAACGGCAGTTTGCGCGACGGCTCGCGATATATTTACAAAAACGCTTCCAACTCAAGTTGGCTCTTTACGTAGCTCGCTCTCAATCTCAGTTTGAGACTCCCGAACACAATCCAACTATTTTTGGTGATGATTTTTTGCAAATTCTAAAAACGATATTAGCGAGTTCGTTTTCTTCGCAACAATATAAAAAAGCTCAATTATTTACTCGTAAAACACAACGAGAAAATTATCAAAAATTTAAAAAAATATTATTATTGTATTTAGTGTTTTGTGCCGAACAAAGTGAAACAAAAAATTGGATTAGTATTGAGATCGGACAAAAGTTAAATTGTTTGTTCGCTCGACAGAATCTCAACCCAACTACAGATGGATTGAGATTAACAACTTGCAATGAAATCGTGAATCTTCTGATGACGGAAGATTACCAAACACCCTCTTCGCTCTTTTTAAAATTAGTGAGCCGAGGTAAGTTTTTGACGTTAACCTCAACTTTAATGAAACTCTTGCTGGTCTCTCCCGAATCGCGCGATCGCCTCGAACAGTGTGCGGCAGCATTGTTAAGGTATTACGAGCGACAACCTCACGAGACTGCCAAGCGGGTGGTGCCGCTGTTTGAAATCTTGAAAATCGCTCTCGCGATCGCCTCGAAGGATATCGAATATAGCTTAGTCGCCGTGAAAGAATACAGCGATCGCCCTGGAGAAAAACATTTAGACAACTATCGAGTTTTTACCCAGCTCAAATACGACGAAACGTTAGGCTTTTAAGAGCCGTCGTCGCCTTTTCGCCTCAAAACCGCGTTTTCTTGGACGCAGGAGGTGCGATCGCGCCCGCTATCCCGATCGCCTTGCGGATATTACTGACGCTCGCGCTGCATTGGATACACCGAAACCGCATTCAAGTCGTAAGATCGATATAGGGCAGTCGAACTGATATCGTTCGGCCGATTGCGGCGAGAAACGTCTGTGGTACTCCACAATTGGTATGAAGAAACCAGAATCGTTTGAGTCGGCGATCGCGCGGTTGGAAAACGACCCCGATTCCGAACGCTTAAAAAAACTGTTGGTATGTGCCTGTCAGCATCGCTGGGAAAACGACTCCCAAAAACTCCACGCGATCGACTGGTTAACGCTGGTGGCTCAGGTGCGGGCAACGATCCCCTCTTTAACTCAGTTGCGCGAAACGCTGGTACGCGTCGTCTCCCGCATTAATAAAAAATCTCTGTATTTCAACCTCGCCGTTCGTCTCGTTACGACCTTAGAGTCGATTTATCCCGTCGTACCTGATAGCGTCAGTCTCGAATCCGACGAGATCGAGCCTTTGTCGCGTACCGATCGCTGGTTCGATTTGCGATCGCAACTGTCTCAGGTGGCCAGCCTCAGTCAAGCTAAAATCCTTATCTACTCCGCCATTCACGGTAAGTTCAGCTATATCCTCGCCGACTGGAACCAACTCAACCATCAAGAATTCGACACGTTGGCGCGATCGTTATTCGAGATCTGCCCGACTCCCGCTTTGTTAGCATTACGACTGTTTGGGGCGGCTCACTGCCTCGATCGCCCTCAAGAATACGAGCCGATCGCGCGGGGACTCTACGAGGCTATGTCCTCGTTTTACGGCCGCGACGGCGTTCGATTTACCATGCCCGATTTACCCCTACTCGCCGCCGACGACGAAGACGAGTTAGACATGACGGTGGCCTTTCCCATTGAAGGCGAAACGGGAATGCGACGAACCACCCGACTCGATGTCTCGAACGCGCCGCGCCCTCCTCTCAATCCCTCGATTCAAGCTCACATCGAAGTCGAAAAAGCAGCGCAAGACTCGGCCAACCAATATCTTAAAATGGCAACGACGACGATCGAACAGTGGGCTAACGGTCTCGATGCGGAAATTCAACAGTCTCTCGGCGATACGAAATCCGAAATCGCGCGATCGCTCAAAGCGAGAATCCTACGGGAATTCTTCAGCCATCTCAAACGCTCCTGCGAACGACAGATCGATCGTGCCAACGCTCTGGAAGGGGTAGAGGGGGAGAGGGGGAGAGGGGGAGAGGGGGAGCAAGGGAGAGGGAAGAGTGAAGAGTGAAGACAAGGGACAAGGGAGTAAGGGAGAGGAGGAGAAACTGTCAACTCTCAACTGTTCCCCGTTTCCCGTTCCCCGCTCCCCGATTCTCGATTCCCCTCTCCCCCGATTCCCGATTTCCCGATTCCCGATTCCCCGTTCCCCGTTCCCTGTTCCCTATTCCCTATCAAGATCCGTCGCAGTACTCCGCCTATACCGCGAAGCGGTTAGGGGGTGGTGAAGCGGC
>NZ_KB235958.1:2519238-2521765 GCF_000332355.1 Baaleninema simplex PCC 7105 | reverse complement strand
AGGTTGAGAAGCAGGAAATCCTTGGTGTGAACCAGGGAATCTCCCTGCATACCCGATAGGGTTGCTGGGAGAGGATGTCAATCCCTATCGACTGATGAAAGCACTTTGGCTCGAAGATCGAACCCTGCAACTGCGGAGGGATTTACCCGTTCCCGAACCTCCTCCCGGCGAAGCGTTGGTGAAGGTGTTGCGAGCGGGAATTTGTAACACCGATTTAGAATTGTTGCGCGGTTACTATCCGTATCGCGGCGTTCTCGGTCACGAATTTGTCGGTCGAGTCGAACGGGGTTCTGACGCGTTGCTCGGACAGCGTGTCGTGGGGGAAATTAACGCGACTTGCGGTCGCTGTCGCTTTTGTCGCAGCGGACAGTCCACCCACTGCGAAAACCGTACCGTGTTGGGTATCGTCAACCGCAACGGTGCTTTTGCGGAGTACCTGACACTTCCAGAAGAAAACCTGTATCCCGTTCCCGAGTCGGTTTCGACAGACGAGGCCACGTTTACCGAACCCCTGGCGGCGGCGTTGGAAATTCAGCAGCAAGTTCCCCTCGACGCCAATTCTAAGGTGTTGGTAGTCGGAGACGGGAAGTTAGGGCTGTTAGTCGCTCAAAGTCTGGCGCTGACGGGGTGCGATTTGCTGGCGGTGGGACGACATCGGGAAAAACTCGGGCTGTTGGAGAATCGCGGGATTGCGACGGGTTTCGCCGATGCGGTCGTCGATCGCGCCTTCGATGTGGCCGTCGAATGTACGGGGAATCCTGAAGGTTTTGTGATCGCCCGTCGCGCTTTGCGTCCGAGGGGAACCCTGGTTCTCAAAAGCACCTACGCGGGAAATCTCAGTTTGGACGTTTCCTCGTTGGTGGTGGATGAAATTACGCTGGTGGGTTCCCGCTGCGGTCCGTTTCCCCAGGCGATCGATCTGTTGGCGAACCATCGGGTAGACGTAATGTCCTTGGTGTGCGATCGCTTTCCCCTGACGGAAGGACTCGCCGCGTTCGATCGCGCCCAGGAACGGGGAACGTTGAAGGTGTTGGTGGACGCCAGCGACGCTTAACCGTTTATTGGTTTTCCTGGGGTTGTGGGTTTCCCGCAGCCCCTAACTGCACGTTCGGCGTTTGCACGATGGGGGCTTCCTGACCGTTCCAGCGTTGAATCCGAGCCATCTCGATTTCCAATTGTCGGTATCTGAGATAGTTGGGATCGTTGGCGACGGAGGCGCGGATTTTTTCGGCTTCCGCTTCGCCTCGAGCTTTGGCGATTTCCGCTTGCGCTTCGGCTTCCGCTTGTCGCGCCCGGGCTTCGGCGGATTTCGCCCGCTGTTCGGCTTCAAACTGTTCGTCGATCGCCGCTTGAATGTTGGGCGGATATTGCGGTTTTCCCAGATATTCGAGGTTCTGGACGATGAGGAAGTTGAAGCTATCGGCGATGCAGGTTTCGACCCGGTTTAATAGGTCGATGCGCTGGTTTTGGTATTGAAACGGTGTTTGAATGTCGGCGTCCACCACCGCCCGGTTGAAGCAGCCTCGAACTTCGTCTCTTAGATGAGTTCGGACGAATTCTTCTGGGGACAGGCGATAGGTGGAATAGTAGGTTTTGATAAATTCGCCGTCGTTGGCTTTGTCGAACATCACGCCGATCGCCACGTCTTCTTCGACGGAGGTTCCTGCTACGGAAAAGCCGATCGCTTCGGGAACGGGACTTTGTTCGATCGTGCTGTTGGTAAAACTGTACTTGTTAACGAAGGTGGGAAACAGGACTAACTCTTGGTTGACGGGATTGTAGATGGCTCGACCGCCTTCGATGAATTCGGCGTTGTCTATTCCCCGACGTTCTTCGCTTCCGTATTGGTTGATGAGCAGTCCCACGTATCCGGCGGGAACTCGTTCGCCAATAATCGCGGTGCAGCCGCTGAGAGCGACTGTTGAAAGGGCAAAGCCGATAAGGGTTTTTTTGAGGAGTTTCATTTGAGTTGTCACCCCGAGGGGTTGGAAATTGAAACGTTAGGATTGAAAGTCTTCGGGATAGAGTTTGCGATCGTATAGACGAGAGAGTTCTTTGAGTTCTTCGATTTGGTTGGGGTTGTCGATGAAGGGCAAGCTGTTCCAAACATCGGGCAATTCTTCAAAGAGGTCTCGGTGGTTGGCGTGAAATCGTTTGACTTTTTCTTGTTTGCCTCGCCAATAGCTCCAGAGGTGAGTGGCAAGGGCGATCGATGCGATTAGAGAAATTCCAAAGGGAATCGGACCGTATTTTCGAGGAGTGGTGATGCCTTAGTGGTGCAGAAAACTCAGAAGGGTCATAGGGATTGACAAAAAGCAGCCGTTCTGGAGAGAAGAGAAAATCAAGCGGTAGAAACCCGAGCGAACTCAAGGCGGAGTTGCAGATGTCGTCGCTTGCGCCTCGAGGCACAAGCCGTAGGAGGATTGCACCTGGGTAGAGGTGTTAAGAGAGGATAGCCCAAGCCGAGATAAAGGCGACGCTGAATCTCGCGCAACCCCAGTTGTAGAAAGCTCAAACCGCGCTGACT
>NZ_KB235958.1:2495221-2519138 GCF_000332355.1 Baaleninema simplex PCC 7105 | reverse complement strand
TTCGGTGGCCTAGATAGGGTAGCCAGTGACTTAGGCAGGCACTTCCCGATTGCAAGATGGCGGCTACCACTTCCGAGACTCCTCGTAAATGTCGTTGGTCTTTGGGCTTAACCCATTGACTTAGCTGGTCTTCAAGTTGACGATAGAGATGAGGGGTCATGATGCTGATGTGCTAGTTGAGGAACTCGAACATCGCATCTGACCCCTCTTTTTGTCTACCCCCTTTTTCTCAAATCCACTCCCTCTCTCACTTTCAGGAGTTTTCTGCACCACCAAGGTGGTGATGCCCACGTAGCCTGTGAGGATGACTGCCAGGACAGTTAAGGTCGATCGCACCATTAATCCTCTTTGACTCTTACTCGATCGGGTCATAGTTTAGGGGTAAAATTGATGTCGTATATTAATAATCTGGAATTTTATCGCTGATATATTTACGTTGTTTCACATTTTTTATAGATTAACTCCTTGATTTTTTGCATTTTTTATGTTAAATTGTTTCGAGATTTAATGAATGCACAATAATAATTTATCTAATTTTTTTAGAGTCGTCAAGCTTTAAAAAATATTCACTAAAATTCAAGAAAATTAATTAATTTTAACTAATATTTAATATTTTTAAACAAACCAAACATCTTAGGGGGAGAAACGGCAGGAAAGCGATCGAACTCCGTATCGTCAACGACGACAATTTTCAGAGCGATCGCCCGACGGAAATTTTATCGAAGGAGTACGAACGCACCGATCGCAACAAATCCAGAGAATCTCTACCAGATTCCTAGTATATTGGAGATGCTGGGGAGCTTGTACTATCTCTTCGCTTTGAGTTCGGCCTAAAATTGATAGTAGAGCGATTGAAAAATGTGAGGCTGCTAACTGCATAAAAAAAGAGTTGAGAATAAAGTTCCCAACTCCTTCCTTAACCCTAAAAAACTCAAATTTAAATCTCGTCCCAACCCCCGACGCCAGACGACATCACATAACTGGTGACTTGCGCTTCAAAGAAGTTCGCCTTCGTATGTCCTTCCGCTTTCGTATCTGAAAACCGTTCCAAATGCGTGTAGGGACTCTTCAGATAGCGAGGTTCAGTATAAAGCGGTTTTAAACCGATCGCACGCAGGCGCATATTCGCCAAATACTTCGTGTACTGTTCCGTGCTGGTTTCCGTAATTCCCAAAATGTTGTTACCGACAATGTGGTTCGTCCACTTGCACTCGTGTTTCACCGCCGTATCGAACATCTCGTAAATCATGTCCTTCGAGTGGGGAAACACTTCCATCGCTTCGGGAAGCAGTTTTTGGAACAAGCGCACGTGCGACAGTTCGTCGCGGTTGATCATTTTGAAAATGTCCGCACTTCCGGGCATTAACATCCGAGAAGCCAGATTGTAGAAGAAGATGAAGCCATTGTAAAAATACAAGCTCTCGAGGAGATAGTCCGCCATCAGCGAACCGAAATAGTTTTCCAGCGTCGGATCGTCCACATAACGCTGGTACTGTTTGGCAATGAACTCACAGCGATCGTGAAGCACTTTATCGGTGCGCCAAAAGTCGTAAACTGCCGAACGGCGATCGCTCGGAACGATCGTCTCGATCATGTATTGATAACTTTGGTTGTGCAGTGCCTCTTGGCTGATTTGTTCGGCCATGCACATCGACACTTCCGGGGCGGTGATGCTGACTTTCAACTGAGGCAAATTCACTGTCTGCACGGAGTCGAGAAACGTCAGATAACTCAACACCCCATCAAACGCCCGTCGTTCGTCCGGCGTCAAGTTCACGTAGTCCGTTACGTCTTGGGTAATGTCGAGTTTCTCGCTAATCCAGAAGTTTTCGCGCATTTGACGGTACAACCCCACCGCCCAGTCGTAGCGCACGTCATTTAACTGCATCAGGTTGGTGGTGTCGCCAAACCATATCGTGCGGTGGTTAGGATCGTCGTTTCCCTCGGGGTTGAAAATGGGGTTGACGGGCATTCGCCCGAGTTGGGAAGTTGCTTCGGAAATAGTCATGTTTGATTTCAGAAATCAGTGGTTACAAACAAACACCGACAAAGGAACAGACGCGCGAGGTGCGCGTCTAGAGGTTCGCTTTGCTGAGTGTGGAGACAACGCTAAACGCTAGTTCGCACAAGCGATGCAAGCGTCGCCAGATTCTTTGAAGTTGTCTTTTTGGACGGTGCGGATGTAGTAGATGGCTTTACACCCAAGTTCCCATGCTAAAACCAAGGTCTCGTAAATGTCCTTGGCTTTAATGGAGCGATCGGGTTCGTCGGGGAAGTAGACCCCAGCGTTGAGGTTGAAAATCAACTCCATAGAAATTCCGGTATCGATCCATTGCTGCATGGTCGCCACCGCACGGACGATCTGTTTTTGGTCGATGGATTTGTTTTCTGGGTAGTACCAGAAATAGTCCTTAATATGAGGTGGCGCGATGGGAACGGTTCCTTTAGCCCATTTGTCGTAGAAGAAGCGACTGTAAGCCGGAAGGATGCTGGCGGTACAGCCTTGAACCAGGGAAGAGGAGGTGTTGGGGGCGATCGCCGTAATGTGAGAGTTGCGAATCCCGTGCTGTTGGATCTCCTCAGACAGTTCTACCCAACGTTGAGGTTCTCGGGCGTTTTCTTCAAACCAGGACAGGGGTTTGGCACCGATGAGATGTCCTTTACTCCACTCGCTCCCCGCAAAGGCGGCGTAAGCCCCCCGTTCTCGGGCTAAGTCCACCGAGGCGCGGGTGCAATAGTAACCGATATCCTCGAACAAGTTGCTGATTTTTTCCACCTCGTTGTAAGACAGGCGGCGTAGGGCCAGCCAGTCCGCCAATCCCATCGCCCCGACGCCGATGGTACGATATTTGGCGTTGTGGGTTTCGCTGGCCTCGAAGGGAGTATGAGTCAACTCGATGGTGTTGTCGAGGATGCGGACGGCCACTTCGCAAATTTCGGGAAGTTCGCCGTCTTCAATGTTGGCCAGGTTGAGAGAATCCAGATTACAGGTATGGGCCTCTTGTCCCGGTTTCACGTTCGACCAGGATTCTTGACAGAGGTTTCCGCCGGGAATGTAACCTTCGTGTTGGTTGGGGTTGGCGCGGTTGGCGGTGTCTTTAAACCACAGGTAGGGCATCCCAGTTTCGACCTGGGTTCGCATGACGTGCTTGAACAACTCCCGCGCGTTGAGTTGTTTGTAAAGTGTCAACTTTTTATCGAGGCTGGCTTCGATTGTACGATAGGCGTCCTCGAAGGCTTCACCCCACAATTGGGCTAGTTCGATCCCCAGTTTTTCGCGGACTTCGTAGGGGTCTACGAGAGTCCAGGTTTCGGCGTTGACAACTCGCCGCATGAATTCGTCGCTGATGACGAATTGGGGAAAGATGTCATAAGCTTTGCGCCTTTGATCGCCATTTTCGGTTTGACATTCGAGGAATTCGGGAATGTCCAGATGCCAAACATCTAAGCTGACGGTAACTGCACCAGCACGTCGTCCCATTAACGTTCAGTTAGAGTCGCTACGTCTAACCCGCCTTTTGAGGCTGCTATCTGTCACCAAATAGATCGGACTATATCTTAATCCTAAAGTTAACTTTTTAACTTAGGATTCTCCCTGTTTCCACTGTCAATCGCTTACAGTGTACGAAGTTTAACTTCTAGTCTCTGAACCTTCAGAGTAATGATGGTATAAATGCTTCCAGCTTTTGCCAGCTTTGATTGCGGAAATATTGCTATGGTTAACGTTGTACTTTTTGGCAATAACACCAACTGCTACACCATTTTTCAACATTTCGTATATCGTCAGGACATCATCCTCATCTAATTTAGCGCTGGAATTCCCACTTCCGATCTGCCTTTGAGATATTTTAGGCGAAATGCCATTCCACAAGCCATTTTCGATAGCGTGCCTTTGGTTCTCTACGTTTGTTACCCATTCCAAGTTGGTATGGGAGTTATTTAGCTTGTTGCCATCTTTATGGTTGACTTGGGGTTTTCCGTCTGGATTTTCTACAAATAGCTCTGCAACGAGTCGGTGAATCCGATAGGACTTCTTATGTTGCAGGCAAACTTGAAGATATCCTTTTGAGTTCGGATAGGCTTGAATGGGTTTGCGCGTTCGTATTCGGATAATCTCTCCTTTGCAGTTTATGGCATGAATGGGCGAACTTGAAATTACAACAAAACCTGGAGGTAGTTTTTTTCTTGTACGTCTAAAATACAAGTTTTTACCTTTCGTTTTGTGGTGGAATAATCCCGATTTAACGCCTCTGCCATTTCCCGAGTGGAGAGCCTTTGATAATTGTCAATCAAAAACTGGACTTCATCGGGTTGCCATCTTTTACCCATCATTACTCCGCTTGGCTGCTGGTTGTCTCATGTTGTGCGCTGATTCTATTGTTTCACGATAGTGCTACATACCACTTACGCGATTGACATGAGAGTTTCCAGCAATTAAGGGAGTGTTGCACAATGACTTACGCCATTGAGGGGCAGAAAAATTTACCCTGGTTCACGGCGATCGCAGTATCGTTCAGGAGTTTGATCCAAGGAATGACGCCGCCGGAGGCGTTGGGTTTGTTCATCACCCAGCTTCCTGTGGCGCGGATGCGGCTGACGTTGACGCCGACGCCTCCGCCGTTTTTGGAGATTCTCGCGGTGTCGGTAATGGTCTCGAAAATGCTTTCGAGGTTGTCGTCCATCGCGGCGATAAAGCAGGACGACAGAGACCCCCGAGGAACTCGCAGGTTGGCGAGGATGGGAGTGGCGAGGGAGATTTTACGGGAGGCGATCGCTTCGTAAAACCGCTTGGCCCATTTGAGGCGCTTTTCGGGGACTTCGGGAGAGGCCAGCAGTAGGGCGCAGGTCAGCAACGCCTCTTGAGGGAGTTCGTTGGGAAGCAGGTAACGCTTGGTCAGCAGGACTGCACCGGCGTAGTCGTAATCCATGTCCCAGTCGGCGTTTATCCAAGACCCGGCTTCTTGCAGCTCGTCGAGCGTATAGGTCAGAATACGAGAGTCGTATTCGCCGGCTTGGACTTTGGTAAAGACGGTTTGGGCGTAGTCCCCGTATTGGTAGCCGCGACTGACGAGGGCGTCTTTCCACAGACTCCAGATGTGGAGTCGTCCGGCGACGTAACGCCAGTCGGGTTCGGCTGGGGAACACATCTCTAAGGCGCAGTTGATGAGGTTGTCTTGAATCTCCCGCGTGGTGACTCCGGTTCTCAGCCGTGTGGTCAATCCTGCTTCGAGGGTGATGGGGTTCGCGTCTAACCCCTGACAGGCCCAACTGACCACCTTACGAATTTTCGTGACGTCTAACGGTGCAGGGGAACCGTCGCGGCGCACGACTGTTATTTTCGCCGCGTCTGCGGGAACGATGGTGTTGAGTTCTAGGGTTGAGTGCATAGAGGTGCAGCTATTCTCGGACTGAAGAACAGTGTACGACACTTTTTTGGCTGGCGCTATTGGTAGTGTGAACTTTGAAGGCAAAGCATATATATGTCCATATTTAGTGCTAAGATTCTGTAAGAAGTTTGACGGGATGTTATCTCGTTTTATGCTAGATTTTTGGCAACGATTGCATTGATTAAAAAAACAATATTTAAAGCGATCGCAAAAACGAGCTAGCGAGGGCGTCGATCGCCAGACACCGGCGTCGATCTCTCGAAGCTTCTAGGGGCTGAGCGGTTTTAGAGGGGGCGTTCGAGCCGAAAAATCTCGAACAACTGACGCGCGATCGCCCGGTAATCGAGCGAAATAACCTCAAACGAATATCACGTTTTTTAACAAGTTTATCGATCGAACCTAATTTTTTTTATAATGATTAAAAAGCGAATGAAATAATATTCCGTGAAATTGCGATCGCGTCGAGTTCGACGGACGAAAAATTACTGAAAATTAAATCAATAAATCGAAATCAAAAATCCGTATTTTTACGGATTTTCAAACAGCGAAGATCGCACATGGAAGCGCTAAACCAACGACCCAGACACCAGAGGATTTTGGGATGGATAGCAGTGAAATTTTACGTCGATACCTATCGGGCGAACGGGATTTTCGGGGGACGAACCTCACCGCAGCAAATCTTATCGGTGCGACGTTGGTGCGATCGAACTTTTCTGGATCGAATCTCAGCGATGCGTCGATCGCCCGCGCCCATCTCGAACGGTGTTTTCTCATCGAAGCCAAATTAAACGGTGCGTTCTTGTACGGTACGAATTTAAGTTTTGCCAAACTTCTCAGCAGTTGCTTAATCGAGGCCGATCTCACGAAATCTAACTTACAAGGCGCTCAACTGGCTAAAGCCGACTTACGGGGGGCGAAGCTCAGCGGGGCAAGTCTGCGGTGGGTGAGTCTGTATCGCGCCAATCTTCCCGGCGTGAACCTGTGTGGGGCGAACCTCAACGGGATTAACTTGCGCTCTGCCAACCTCGAAGGGGCGAACCTCAACTGGACGAACCTCAACGGGGCGCGGCTGAGCGGGGCGAACCTCAAAGGCGCTCGACTCAACGGCGTCAAGCTTCAAGGCGCATGGATGAACGGGTTAAAACTCGGTGACATCGACTTGAGCGGGATGGAGTTGAACGAGGTTAAACTCAGCGGGGCGAAACTCCACGGGGCGGATTTTACCGGGAGTAATTTGACGAGATCGCAACTGCGCTGTTGCGATCTCGGCGATGCCAATTTCCAAAAAGCCAACCTGCAACAAAGCAATTTGCGCGGCGGAGAGTTAATTCACGCCAATTTGATGAAAACCGACTTGCGCGAGGCCGATTTACGGAATGCCAATCTCAGTCATACGAATCTCAACTTAGCCTTGCTGACGGGAGCGGATTTGACGGGGGCGGACTTGCGCGGGGCGTACCTGTGGGGAGCCGATCTAGATGGGGCGTGTCTGCGGGGTGCGGATTTGCGCGGGGCAAGCTTGCGGGGTGCGGCAGTTATCGGCGCAGATTTGCAAGATGCAATTCTCGATGGCGCGACGATGCCGGACGGTTCGGTACGCAGTTGAATCTTTTTCAGTCACCAGTCACCAGTCACCAGTCACCAGTGGGGAGATGATGAGATAAGGAGAAACTGCTACCTGTCCTAACTCTTCCCTCTTCCCTCTTCACTGAAAAAGCTCCCCTTGTCCCCAAACTGAAATAATGTGCCACAATCGAGCGAGAGGGTTTCGGGGGAGGTGCAACGTGACTGCTATGACCGATCGCGATCGCCAACAGTTTGCCGAACGCAAGATCGATCAGTTTGCGCGATCGAAAATGTCGGGGATGTGGCCGAAACTCAATAAAGCCACGTTAATCGAACAACTGCGATCGCGCGTTCGCAATCCCCTCTGCATCGACCAAGGCAAACAGCCTTTTTGCGGTCCGGCCTCTATAACCTTCGCACTAGCCCAAAAAAACCCCGTGCGCTACGTGCAAATCTGTCGTAATATTTATCAGCTCGGGGGATTTTACGGAACCACGAAATGGATTACCGCCTCTGACTCCTTGCAACATCAAGGGGGAGAGCTGAATATGCCCCAACTCGACTGGATGGTTCAGGCGACGCTGCGGGAAGCGGAAAACCGGATTTTTCCCGTGCGGGCTGAAGCACCGGAACTGCTGCGAAATCTCAGCGGGATGACGAAACCCTGGGAAATGAAGGGATGGACGCAACAAGTTCTGCAATACGCGAACGTCGAGTCTTATCCGGCTTATTTGGGAGGCGATGTCGAAGCTTTAGAAAATGCCGATCGCGCGATCGCTGCTGGAGGAGTCGCCTTCGCCCTCGTCAACGCCGATGGATTGCTGCTCGAAAAAACTCCCCCGATTTCGTATCCGAGCCATTGGATCGTATTGTTAGGCAACTTCAAACGGGACGGCGATCGCTTCGGTTTCGACGCGTACTCTTGGGCCCGCAAACAGTCTGTGATTTGCGAGCTGTCTTCGCTCAAAAAATACCTGTGGGATGTAGTCGTCGGTCGTCCGTAACTCTGTCCTCGCGTTTCCCGTTTGGCATCGCCGTCGGGCTGTTCGATCGCGCTGTTTATGGACAACATTCCCACCGAAACTTCGTTTTTTAGAGATTTTCAAGTCTTTGAAGCCCTGCGACAATCGATATTTCCCGAACTGTTGCGGCGACATCGTCTCGATCGCACACTCAACCTGTGGTGCGCGGCCTGTTCGAGCGGTCAAGAAGCCTACAGTCTCGCGATTTTACTGCGAGATTACTTTCCCCTTCTCGCGAACGAGTGGAACCTCACGATCCTCGCCAGCGACGTATCCGAAGCGATGCTGGCTAAAGCGCGATCGGGAACCTACACCGATTTAGAAGTCCGCCGCCGCCTCCCCCCGAAGTTCTTGCGTCGCTACTTTCAAAAACAGGGTTCCCAGTGGAGCGTGTCCGACGACATTCGCCTGATGGTACAGTTTCGGCAAATCGACCTCCTCAAACCCCTCCCTTCCTTACCGGAGATGGATGTGATTTTACTGCGGAACGTACTGATTTACTTCGATCGCGCCATTCAAGCAGAAATTCTCGACAAAATGCACCGGGTTCTCGCCCCCGACGGGTATCTCCTCCTCGGCGCGACGGAAACCCCCCTGCGCTGCGATACTGTCTTCAAACCCGTCTCTGTCGATCGAACGGTTTTGTTTCAACTCCGTCCCCCGGACGATGCGGACGGCGGGCGATCGCGCCATACTGGAAACTAACGTTAACGGTTGTAACGGTTTGTGTGGCTTCTCTCATTTTCGATGCGTTTATAGCGCAGAGAGTGGAGTAACCCGAACTGCGATCGGCGGAAAACCCCATCAAAAAACGGGCGATCTCTTTTTTACAAAACGTTACAATTTTAATAGTTCGAGCGACTCGGTTCGTCAGTCCCGATTTTTGCAACGGTTTGAGTTCGACGGTTCGAGCCGCTCTCGCACAGCACTCAAAGGAGGCGCTATTTCTATGAATGGCTCGTTTCGCGTCGGAACCCTGTTTGGGATTCCCTTTTATGTCAACGCCTCGTGGTTTCTCGTCCTCGGACTCGTGACCCTCAGCTACGGCGGCGGACTCTCAGCACAGTTTCCACAACTCGGAACCGTCCTTCCGTGGGTTTTAGGATTCGTGGCGGCATTGTTGCTGTTCGCGTCGGTTCTGGCTCACGAACTCGGACACAGCTTCGTGGCGAAAAGCCAAGGCATCGATGTCAAATCAATTACCCTGTTCCTGTTCGGCGGACTGGCCAGTTTGGGACGCGAATCGGAAACCCCAGCCGAGTCGTTTTGGGTGGCGATCGCGGGGCCGCTGGTCAGCTTGTTGCTGTTCGGTTTGTTTAGCGGCATCGTCGCGACTACGTCGCTATCCGGACCGCTGGCGGCTATCTTAAGCCTGTTGGCTTCGATCAACCTGATTCTGGCACTGTTTAACTTGATCCCCGGTTTGCCCCTCGACGGCGGAAACATCCTCAAAGCTGCCGTGTGGAAAGTCACGGGTAATCCGTACAAAGGCGTCGTCTTTGCCAGTCGCGTCGGACAAGTTATCGGTTGGTTGGCGATCGCCTCGGGTGTTCTTCCCCTGTTCTTTAGCGGCGGTGGATTTGGATTCTGGAACGTCTTGATCGGATGGTTCCTGCTGCAAAACGCCGGACGCTCGGCACAGTCGGCACAAATCCAACAAAAACTCTCGAATTTGACCGCTGGCGATGCGGTAACGGAAGACAGTCCCGTAGTCCCCGATACGCTATCGCTGCGCGAGTTCGCCAACGAGTACGTCATCGGCCGCCGCAACTGGCGTAAGTATTTGGTGACGGACGAAGCGGGTCAACTCGTCGGTTCGATCGCCGTGGACGACCTCCGACAAATTGCGACCTCTGATTGGCCGAAGGTGAGCGTTGCGGAACTGACGCAACCGATCGCCCAACAAACCATCGAGAGCGATCGCCCCTTGTTAGAAGTGGTTACGCTCCTCGAAAGCCAGAAAATTACCGAACTTCCGGTGGTCGGTCAAAACGGAACGGTTTTAGGTCTGTTGGAGAAAAACTCGATTATCCGCCTGCTTCAGAAACAGGAAGCACAGACGAAAGCCGCGTAACTCGCGTGAGGAGATGAGGAGACAGTCGAAACAGCCCTCATTTCCTCATTAGATCGCCAGATCCCCGGCATCTTCAAGATGCTGGGGATCTTTTTTGGCGACTGGCGACTGGTGACTGGTGACTGGTGACTGTTAACTGCTCACCAAGACGCCTTTGTCTTTCTGAATCGGTAAAACGTCGAGGATGTCTTCTTTGGCGCAGTATTCGAGATCGGCGTCGTTTCCAAGTCGGAGAAGCCGTTGGCCGTGACTGGCGATTTTCATCAGCGACACGAGGCGATCGCGCCATTGTTGGTATAGGGCTAAGGCCGCCACGGTTTCGTCGTTTCCGGCTAAGTCTTCGAGGCTGAAGTCCGTGCGATCGAGCAAACTCGCGACGATCGCCCCCGCGCAGACAGTATCTTCTAACGAAAAACTCCCTTGCCAACCCGAACCCACTAAATAGACCGTGTCCGGGGCGCGATCGCACAGAAAATTCACCACGGCTTGACGGTTGACCAAAGCTGCCGTCACCAGTAGCGGCGCGTTTTCGACTCGTTGTAAGGCGCGAGTTCCGTTCGTGGTACTCAAGAACAGGCGAGCGTCTCGCACGCGATCGGCATCGTATTCGAGGGGAGAGTTGCCGAAATCGCAACCTTCGACCTTTGCGCCACCGCGTTCTCCGGCTCGTAGGCGCTTGTCTTCGGGCCAGTTTTCGCTGGCGGCCATCAACTTATCGATATCGCTAAACGCTTGGACGGCTTCAGCGCCGGACGCTAAAACTGTGGCGATCGTTGTCGTCGCCCGCAAAACGTCGATCGCGACCGCACAAGTGGGAATCGGATCGGTCGGTGTTAGTTCGGGAGTGTGATAACAAAAAACTTTCACGAGCAGCTCGATCGCTTAGCTGGACAAATTTGATGTTAACAGTATCTGTTCCCTTCGCGATCGCTTTGAGACGTTGCGAATCCCACACCCGCTAGGTCGGACGCCCTCTCGGAAGGCCGGTTCGCATCTATACTTTTTCGCTATTTTTTATGCACATAAATGTTTTTTTGTCAATAGGCTGTCTGGGCGATCGATCTCGGATATTGAGAAATAATATCAAGAAAGAATATAATATTGAGATACGATCGAAGATAGATTGAGTAAATCCGAATAAATTGGTCTTCTAGTCCTCCAATTTGTCTGTTATATCGTTTTTTCGTCATTTTTCTGGACTGCGACAGATGTGTATGGAGGTGAAGAAAGTCTCTCGACACGAGAATTTGTCGGGTTTTGTCCTCTTTGGAAACCGCAGGCGTTCGGGATAGTAATGTTAAGTTAAAAGAAATATTAAGATTCAAAATTTTCCACAGAATTACGGAATCGCTTCGAGGGGCGTTCGAGCTAGGCTAGAGACAGCTAGAAGCGGCCCCGTCCACTTTCGCCACTTCTGCTCGGGCGCTCCCAGCATCCATCCTTGCCGTGCGGTTTCTCAAACCAATATGATTATGGCCCGACTTCCCAATCGCTCGTCCCTTTCGTGGCAGCCGCTTCGCCCCGAATCGCCGCCAATTGCCACAATGTCTTCAGCAACGCCTCTAGAAGATCGCGTCGCCTGTTTGGGTCTCGAGATAGCGCGTCTGGCTCGTCGCAGCGGTGACGGCGATAGGATGTTAACTCGCGTGGCGGCGGCGATCGCGACGGCGTTCGAGGCAGATGGATGCGTCGTGGTGCTTCCCCCTCACATCCACGTTCCGACTGGGGAAAGCTACTGGTTCCCCGAAGATTTGGCTAACGTTCTCGACCCCTCGCAGCAACTGCGATTGTGGGCGAGTTCGCCCCTCGATCGCCTGACGGCCGACGCTCCACCTCTGGCCGTCGATCGCCTACAGAGCCTCGACGGGCGAGATCGGGAGATTTGGAAACGACTCGGCGCGCGATCGCTGTTGAGCGTCGCCACGAGCTGTCAAGGGGAACTCAACGGGGCGATCGCCCTGTGGCGAACCTGTCCCGTTCCCTGGAGCGAAGCGGCCAACACGGCATTGATGGAAGTCTCGGAGTTCGTTTCTCTGGCCGTCGATCGGTGCGTGCGCTCCCAAACCGCCGAGCGTCTGCGCGAACAGAATCGCATCGCCTGTCAAAAAACCCGATTGGTCGATCGACTCACTCAAGCGATCCGTATTTCTACGGACTTGCCGCCGCTCCTCGAAGCGGCCATCTCGACGCTGACCCACACCCTGGAAGTGCGTCAAGCCATGGCCGTCCTGCTGACTTACACCGAACCGCAACTTCACGGTCTCAATCGTCATCTAACGTCTCGAGGGTCGGGGGTGCCTCGCGCCAAAGCTAGCGTCGCCTGTCATTGGCTAGCCGACTGGGGCGAATGGAACGGGAGCGGGTCGCCCAAACTGTCGAGTCCGCCCCAATCGTTTTGGCTTTCAGAGTGTGCGTGGTGTCGAGAGGCGTTTAACCACGCTCCCCGGCCGTTGGCGTTGCGCGACGGCCGAGCGTCCTCTGACGGTCGAACCGTGGCCTTCGACGTCAAACGCTTTCCCGCCATCGCGATCGTTCCCTTAGTCAGTCCCCAGTCCTCGAACTCTCAAAGCGGAACCGTGCTGGGATTCCTCGTCCTACAACACGATCGCCCCCGAGCCTGGAACGACGACGATCTCGAACTGGCGCAGTTTGTGGGAACGCAACTGAGCAACGCGATCCTTAACAGCCAGACGTTACAACAGGTGCGGAACTTGGTAAGCGATCGCACCTCGCAACTGCAAAGAAGCCTCGACGTGCAAGCGAAGCTGTACGAACAAACTCGCCGTCAAATCGAACAACTGCGTCGCCTCAACCGTCAAAAAGACGAATTTCTCAGCACCGTCCATCACGAACTGCGAACGCCGCTGACGAAGATGATTTTGGCGGTGCAGATGTTACGTAGCGAACAACTTCCCCCCGCCCGTCAAGCTCAATATCTCGAGCTGCTCGAACAGCAGTGTCACCAGGAAAAACAACTGGTACAGGATTTGTTGAAGCTGCAAGAACTCGAAACTGAAACGCCGAACTTCCAACTGCAACATATCTACTTACAACCGCTGTTGCAGGAACTGGCGAAAGACTTCGAGACGCGGTGGGCTTCTAAAAATGTGACCTTGAGCTTAGAGTTACCGGCGAGCGGTTTGTATCTCCAAAGCGACACAGACGCACTGCGGCGGGTGTTGGACGAGTTGTTAACCAACGCCGGGAAATACGCCCTCTGCGACACGCAAGTCGTCTGTCGCGTCAGCCACGAGGCGAGCGGTCGCAATTCCGGAGAGATCCGGTTTTCGCTGTCCAACGTGGGGTTGGCGATCGCGCCTGAAGATTTACCTCACGTTTTCGAGAAGTTCCGTCGCGGACGTGGCGTGACCGAGCAGGCGATCGCCGGAACGGGATTGGGACTGGCGTTAGTCGATAATTTGGTCAAACTGTTGCAGGGGACGATCGAGATTTCCAGTACGTCCCTCGACGATCGCGACGGGAACCTCACCTGTGTCACCGTGGCGTTACCCCAGGCGATCGATCTCTCGGAAGTCTGTTGAAACCGCCGTCAAATCCGAGTCTGAAAACGGCGATCGTCGCGCGATCGCCGTTTCCCCCTCGGGCGATCCGACCTCAAGTTGTCAGACCCTTTACCGCCTTAAGCTAAAGTACTTAACATAGGCGTTTTGCGACCTCGACTGAGGTGCGATCGCCTGAAAACCTGCTGAAATTTCACGTCCTCTCCCCGCCAAACAGACCCAGCATCGACCTCTATGTTAGTTAAGGCCGCTCCCAAACCGTTACGCTGGCAACGGACTAAAAACTCTCTCGTCGCCCGTCAGATCGAAATTTTCTCCGCTACGGCGAAACTATTTTTTTTTCTGGGCTGGGATCGGCTGCGGGGAAAAGACGACCCCGAACACCGCCAGCGTCGGGCAGATTGGCTCGTTAACACCTTACTCGATCTCGGACCGACGTTTATTAAAATCGGTCAGGCGTTTTCGACGCGGGGCGACTTGCTGCCCCTCGAATATATTCGGGCGCTGTCGCGACTGCAAGATAAAGTTCCCGAATTCAGTGCAGACGAAGCCGTCAGCCTCATCGAATTGGAGCTGAAACATTCGGTTTACGGACTGTTTCGGGATTTCGAGCGCCGTCCGATCGCCGCCGCGAGTTTGGGACAAGTTCACCGGGCGCGGTTGCATACCGGCGAAGACGTGGTGGTGAAGGTGCAACGTCCCGGTTTGGAGAAACTGTTTAATTTAGATTTCCAAGTTATCTATCAGTTGGTTCTGTTTTTCGAGCGGACGTTTCACTGGACTCGGAAATACGATCTCGAGTCGATCTATCAAGAGTTTCGCACGTTAATTTATCAAGAAATCGATTACGTTCACGAAGGACAAAACGCCGAACGGTTTCGCGAAAACTTTATCGAATCTTCCAATATTTTAGTCCCGAGAGTCTATTGGCGTTACACCACGTCGAGAGTTTTAACCCTCGAATATTTGCCGGGAATTAAAATTAACGACAAAGCAACGTTAGAAGCTTCGGGAATCGACGTCAAACAGCTCAATACGTTGGGGATTGGCTGTTATCTCAAACAGCTTTTGGTCGATGGTTTTTTCCATACCGATCCGCATCCAGGGAACATGGCAGTCACCCCCGAAGGACATATCATCTTTTACGATTTCGGGATGATGTCTGAAATTAATTCCCTGAACAAAGCGGAAATGACGCGATCGTTTTTTGCGGTATTGCGAAAAGATACGGACGAAGTTCTCGAAACCCTGGTCTCGATGGGACTCGTGGAAGACACGTCAGATATGACCCCAGTGCGAAACCTCATTCAATTCGCGCTCGATCGCTTCCGCGATCGCCCGGTGGAATTCCAAGAATTTCGGGAACTCAAACACGAACTATACGCGATGTTCGAGCAGCAACCGTTTCGGCTTCCGGCGCAAATGACCTTTGTATTGAAAGCCTTGGGAACTCTCGACGGAATTGCTCGAACGTTAGACGATCGATATAGTATCATTGCTTGCGCGAAGCCCTTCGTCAAAGAACTCGTGGAAACGCAACAAGGACGCGGGCAAATTTTGGGAGAACTGGCTCGTCAAGCGAAAAGTTTAGTCACGAAACCGTTCGATCGCCCCAGTCGAGCTGAAGTGTTGATTCACCAACTCGAAGAACGCTTAGAACGGGGAGATTTCCAAATTCGCGTCAACTCGCCACAAACGCAAAAGCAACTCCAACGGTTGCAACTGACGCTCAAAACGCTCGTTTACGCTTGTATGACGGGATTTACGTTATTGTCTGGGGCGGTGTTTTTGTCGATTCCCCACAAGGTTCTGGCCTTTTGTTCTTTTGGGGCGGCGGGATTGAGCGTGTTATTTTTCTTGAAAGCGGCGATCGAACTGGCGTTACGAGAGCGGTTCGACAAAATGGCGCAAAAGTAAGCCTTCACCACAGAGACACAGAGGACACAGAGGTTCTGGCTGTGGGGCGAAACACCGCTGTTTGAGTCCTCGACTCCGCTCGGACTCAACGCTGAGCGGAGTCGAAGCGTTGAGATTCGGATTCCGTCACCGACCACACTCTGGCGGAAGACGTTTGGCAAAGTTATTAAAAAAGAGTCTCAAGAATGTGGTTTGAGGGTTCGATTCAATATTTAAGAAAGATTCTTAATAACTGCAATCTTCGTTTCGTCGTCTGTCGTTCGGTTATTCGGGACTTCCCATCGCGGATTTGACGGAATCCGATGGAATGTCCCCTCAAAGCCGAAAGTAGCTCGATCCTAGTTTTAAGTATTGCTTTTTATTCTTATATGTAAATATAGCGATATTTTTGAGGTGACCCGTACCGCTCTCGAGTCGAGGTTTATCCTTGCTCTCAAATGCTGAAGGTGTTTGCGTTCGAGTCCGAACTTTGGGAAAATTGCTCCTACTTATTGCATATAAATCCTAATACCGCCTATAGTAATTGAGATTAATTTCTGTTAATTGTGGAGCGGTAGGATATTCAGACATGACAGACCTATGGTGGAGGAGTGTATGGGCAGCCAGTTTCAGCGTCTCTAGCGCCATCGTCGCTCAGCCGGTTCAGGCTCAGGCAACGCTGACGCAAATCGAGCGAGTCCAGCTCCAAGCCGTCGAAGGCGGCATCGAAATTATTCTCGAAACGCGAGACGGTCGTACCCCGCAACTGGTGACCTCCCGCGACGGCAATACTTGGATTGCAGAGGCGATCGACAGCCAACTGGTAGAAGGTGCCAGTTTCGAGCAGGTCGATCCGGCTCCGGGGATCGAATCCGTGACGGTGCGATCGCAAGAGGCCAACAGCGTTCGCATTACTGTCGTCGGTGGCGAAGTGGCTCCGAGCGTTAACGTCGTCGATGGCGCAGCCGGAACCGTCATCCTGAGCGTTCGCGTCTCGGATACCGCCGATACGACAGAACCTCCAGCGATCGCAGAAGAAGACGAAACCACCCCAAGCGACTCTCCAGACGTTGGCGGCGACGCCTTGCGAATCGTGGTGGTGGGAGAACAGCTCGAAGAAAGCGAGTATTTCGTCCCCGAAGCCAGTACCGCCACGCGTACCGACGCTCGCTTGCTCGACGTTCCCCAGTCGATTCAGGTGGTTCCGCGAGAAGTTATCGAAGACCAACAGGCGATCGACCTCGACGAAGCCGTTCGTAACGTCAGCGGTGTCGTCGCCAACACCGTTGAAGGAAGTGGGTTTCGCTTTTCCATCCGGGGGTTCGACGGGGCCAACGTGTTACGAGATGGCTTTAACTTATCGGCGTCCGATAGTACCCTGCGCGGCGGATTGGCGGTACTTTCAGAAACCGCCAACCTCGAACAAATCGAGATCCTCAGAGGCCCGGCGTCGATCCTTTACGGCGACCTCAACCCTGGCGGCGTCGTTAACCTCGTCACCAAACAGCCGTTAGAAGACCCCTTTTACCAACTCGAACTGCAAGGGGGAACCCGAGGTCTGTTTCGACCGAGTATCGATGTATCGGGGCCGCTGACGACCGACAGAAGCCTCCGCTATCGGCTCAACGCACTCTATCAAACCGATAACGGTTTTCGAGAGTTCGACCAGAACTTCGAGCGGTTTTTCGTGGCTCCCGTTCTCGCCTGGGATATCGGCGATCGCACCGAACTAACCCTAGAACTAGAATATTTAAACGACGAGCGACCTTACGATACGGGAACCCTGGCGTTTGGAGACGGGATTATCGACATTCCCCGCGATCGCATTGCCAACGAACCCAACGACTCCAGAGAACAAGATACCCTCATCCTCGGATATACCTTCAACCACGAGTTTAGCGACAGTTGGGAAATTCGCAACGCACTGCGATACGCGCGTCAGTCTGTAGACGGTCGAGTCGCAAATCCCTTCGCCTTTAACGAAAGTACGGGGATTCTCACCCGTTTAGATGCAGAGGTCGATAACTTTAGAGAAAGCGTCGCCGTACAAACCAACGCCGTCGGCGAGTTCGAGACGGGGCCCGTCGAACACGAACTGCTCGTGGGGTTCGACTTCAGCAGCAACAGCACCGATCGCCTCACTGAAGGTAACTTTAGCGCACCGCTTCCGCTGAATATTTTCGATCCCGTTTACGAAGCCTTTCCCCGAGACAGCTCTCAACTGCTTCCCGTTCTCAACGAATTCGTCCGAACCAATCGCTTCGGCGTTTACCTGCAAGATCGCATTTCCGTGACTGACGAGTTAATGTTGCTGGCGGGGGTACGTTTCGATTCCGTCGAACAAACCCTGACCACTGGCGAGACGTTTCGCGGTCCGGCCAGAGTCCCCGGTAGCCGAGAATCCCGACAAGACGACGCTTGGACGCCGCGTGTGGGGTTAGTGTACCAGCCGATTCCAGAGCTTTCGCTGTACGGGAGTTATTCGCGATCGTTTACGCCGAACTCCGCCACCACTGAAGACGGCGATTTTCTCGAACCCGAAGAAGGGGAAGGGTTTGAAGTTGGGGTGAAAACCGAATTCCTCGACGGACGGATGTTTGTCAACTTGGCGTATTTCAATATCACCAAGGAAAATATCGCCAACCCCGACCCCAACGCACAGACGCTGTTCGACGCTTTTATTGCCACGGGAGAGCAAAACAGCCAAGGATTTGAATTCGACCTCGGCGGAGAAATTTTACCGGGATGGGAAATTATCGCCTCCTATTCTTACATCGATGCCGAAGTTACCGAAGATACAGTGATTTCCACGGGGAACCGATTGATTGGCATTCCCGAACATAGTGCTAGTTTGTGGACGAAATACACGATTCCCAGCGGTGATTTTGAAGGGTTGGGGTTTGGCTTTGGGATTAACTACGTTGGCGAACGAGAAGGGGATCTCAACAACAGTTTTCAGCTCGACGATTATCTGTTGACGAATGCGGCGATCTATTACGAACAGGAAACCTGGAGCGTTGCCGTCAACCTTAAAAACATCTTCGATGTCGAGTATATCCAAGGCACTCCCATTAACCGATTTCGCAATATTGAAGTGGGAGAACCGTTTACCGTTCTGTTTTCACTGTCGTTCGAGTTTTAAAGGTTTTTAATGCACTTGAGACCCCGTCTGAAAAAATTCGGATTGTTGGGGAGTTTGTACCTCTCGCAGTTCGTCCCGTTTTGGTTTCTTTATCAAGCGTTACCGATTTTGCTGCGACAAAAGGGAATGTCATTAGAAGCGATCGGGTTGTTACCGGCGATTCTACTGCCGATTTCGCTGAAGTTTCTATGGTCGCCGTTCATCGATGCCTACGGCTTTACGCGATGGGGACATTACCGATTTTGGATTATCTTTTTTCAACTTTGGGTCGCTGGTGTCACCGTTTTTTGTGGTTTTCTCAGTATCGAAGAAAATTTGCCATTGCTGTTAGTGGGATTGTTACTTATCGCTATCGGGAGTGGCAGTCAAGATATTGCCACAGACGCGCTGGCGGTGAGGTTATTAAATCCTGAAGAACGGGGTGCGGGGAATGCCGTACAGGGAATTGGCGGTGCGATCGGACGGACGATTGGCGGCGGTGGAATGTTGATTTTGCTGAACCGTTGGGGATGGCGATCGAGTTTGTTGTCTTTAGCGGCGATTACGATCGCGGCGTTGGTTCCGCTGTTGTTTTATCGCGAACCTGTAGAACTCAAATCGCGTCGAACTCAGCATAAATTTAGCCTGCATCCTAAATTTTGGCTGCGAAGTGCGATCGCCTACGTCAAAATTTTTATCGAAACCTGTCAGCGTCCGGGGATTAAAAGTTGGCTGGCAATTTTGGCACTGATGACGGCAGGATATAACCTCTCGGCGACGATGTTTCGTCCGTTACTCGTCGATATTGGTTGGTCGTTAGAAGAGATTGGCTGGCTGCTGGGAGTTTTCGGAATGACGATGACCATATTCGGGTCGTTGGTGGCGGGATCTCTAGTGTCGAAAATCGGACGCAAGCGATCGTTTCTCGTGGCGTTGAGTTTAACGACGGTGGGAATTTTGACGCAAGTTTTACCGACGTTGGGTTGGACGCAACCGCCGATTTTGTACGGGATCGTCAGTCTTTCGTTTTTTGCGATGGGAATCACGGGAACCACGACGTTTACTATCATGATGGATAACAGTCGTCGAGATATGGCGGCGACGGACTATACGTTACAAACATCTGTGATTCCTTTGTGCAGCATTTTATCGGCAGCGTTGAGCGGTTCGATCGCGGGTGCGATCGGCTATCGCAGCGTGTTTTTAATGAGTGCTGCCATTTTAATCGGCTGCATTGGTTTTGTTTATCGATCGCTTCATACTTTTGAGAGCGATCGTGTAGGAGTCGGTCGAGAAACGATGGGTTGATACAAAACCTGTTTTTGATTAGCCAAAATTCTCGATTTTTTGGAATGTATCTCAACCATGTAAATCGATCGAAGGTAAGTTTGAGTACTCGATTTAGCTACTACCTCAAACTCATATTTTTACAAAAATGAGATGCACCCTTTTGAGTTTTAATACGAAATCCGAATCTAAAACACTGATTTTACCCAACCGAACAAGCCCCTCTATCCCCCCAACCCCCCTTTCAAAGGGGGGCTAAGGGGGGATGTGGTGAAAACATATTAAAACCTAGCTCATCGACAAAAAATGGAGCATGAATTTTGCATAAATGGCTTGCCTAAAAAATAAAAAAATGATGATGTTTTCAAGGAGAATCTAAAATGGTTGAAATTGACGAAACAAACTATCCTATTGTTTCTGTGAAGTTTACAGAAGTTGCCACGCTCGAAGACACAGAAACCTATCTCGCTTGCTTTACCGATTGGTTGGTTCGAGAAAATCCTTTTGGCTTAATATTATTTCGAGGAAATTCAGAAGAAGTAGAAGACCGCGAAATGGCAAAACAGTCTCATAATTTGGTCGTGCGTTGGGCGAAGGAAAATAAAGCGAACATCGCACGGTATTGTATGGGGCTGGCAGTAGTGAGCGACTTGTCGAAAATGTCGGAAAAACAGCAGAAAATGGCTCCAAAGGCGCTCGGCGTTTTATTTGGTTGTCCCGGTCAAATTTTTGGCAACTCGACCGATGCAGAACGGTGGCTTCAACAACAGTTAAATCGGTAAAAAACGAGTCAATTTGTTGTAGCCATTTGAGAGATTCTCGGCATCAAAGTGAAATGCACCCCTATCGCGCGGCAGGGTAAGCTCATCAAGTCAATAAGGTGTTAAAAAAACGCCTCTTATTGCAAAAAATCTCAATAGCTTTACGGGTACCTCGATTAATTCAAGCTTACTGAGAAAAAGGCTCTGCTGTCGAGAATAGAGAACGAGATTTTAAGGGTTTCAGCCGTTGAGTTTTGAGCTAGAATCAATTTTTCGAGGTTCCCTTACTTCTTATTGAGACTGAAAATTCCATATATAGCGTAGTCAGTTAATCTAAAACTCTATATATGGAATTGTCCGAATTAGATGAGCTTACCCTGTCGCTCCACCCGAATTTGAAGTTGAAGAAGAGGAGAATCTCTAAACTATCAGACTTTAAACTTAATGTTTTTAAAATTATTAGCCTTCGTCGTAAGACTGTATATCTTAAAAAAGAATTAAGTTTTAAGAATAACGGCTCTTCCGACCTTGGTGTGTAGGGTAAATGCTTGTAGCCTGTATCTGGCAAGGGATTTCTCGATTTGAGCTGCCTTTTTATACAGTTTAGCAAAAACTCTTATACTGTAAGGGTTTCAGCGATTTCTTGCATAGTAAGTTCGGAAGAGCCAGAATAACGGGCTTAAAGGATAAATCGCCTCAATTGATTTCTCAAAAACGGCTTGAGTAAACTAATATTTTTAATATGTCCCCAAGAGGAGGAACAGTCTCCCAAACTGTTGATTGACGATCGTGAACAATATTTTCAGCGTTGCTCTCACTCTTCCCATGCTGCTCTCCGATATGATATTCATGACCTTCCCTCTAGAGCAAATTCTAGAATTGCGCGAGGCTTCTCAAGCAGAAGTTATTGAATATTTATCCTCTTCTCCAGTCCAGATAAAGGTTGATTCTATATTTCAATGTAGAACTCGTTACACAAGCATAGAAAATTCAGATATCTCTCCTGGCGATTTCTACTTTCGGGATGGAGAATTTATTCTTTTTAATTTATTCACTTATTCAGAATATACAACGGAAGATGACAATCCCTTAAGTCACTTAAATATACAAGATTTACACCAACGTTTTGGTCCAGAAGTGATTCGATTGAGACTGAGAAGTTCTGGTTTTTGGCCCGTACATCTTGTGTATCCAAGCGCAGGAGTCGCATTAAGAACGACTGGTAATCGAACTATTATGGGCATCAGTATATTTCCTCCCGAGGCTTTAGACGAATATTTACTAATCTACGACGAACCCCTTCCTCATGGATATTATCGACCCAATCCCTTACCGAATACTTTTTCTTTAGATTGGCTCGATAGAACTCTAAAAATGCGTTATGTATCTTTCTCCAATCTGGTCGAGTACTTATCTCCTTCCCCAGAACAAATCCAAACTCAACCTGTGGGCAAATGCTCGTATTATTATACGATTATTCAAAATCCAGATCGACATCCAGGACGTTTTTACTTTCGTAAAAATAATTTTACACTTTTTCGTGTTAGCTTGAAAGACACACCCGAACTAAGTCTATTAAATCCCAAGGATTTGCGACAGCGTTTTGGATTTTATGAATTTAGGTTTCGAGCGAGAGGCTCAGCAGATTTCGTACATTTTGTCTATCCTGATGCTGGCGTCGCCTTTACGACAGATGGAACGACAGTTTATACGATCGATCTATTTCCTGCGATCTCATCCCAGCGTTTCAATCTTTATGATTTTACGACCTTCTTGGAGTACGTTACGATGTATGACGAACCTCTTCCCTCGATCGAGCGCTCTTTTTAGTCATCGATACGGAGATTAAAACGATCGTGGAACGTAAACGCTGGCCCTTTCCTGTAAGTGATGAAGCAAGGGTGCATCTCAAAAATGTAAATCTATACGAGAGAATAAGGATTTCAGCTTCCAATTCTCATGTTTTTGCAAAATTGAGATGCACCCTGCGGCCGACAAACGACCAGAGTTTATCCATTTGGACGATTAATTTTCCCTTTTTTTGGCGTCACCTCAACGCTTCGACTTCGCTCAGCGCCTCGACTGAGCGCTCGCCGAACGTCGTTGATTCCTCGACTCCGCTCGGACTCAACTTTTCGAGGAACTTGCGCCAATTTCTTGTGGCTCTTCCGAACTTACTATGCAAGAAATCGCTGAAACCCTTACAGTATAAGAGTTTTTGCTAAACTGTATAAAAAGGCAGCTCAAATCGAGAAATCCCTTGCCAGATACAGGCTACAAGCATTTACCCTACACACCAAGGTCGGAAGAGCCTTTCTTGTTTACGTAGTCTTGAAGATGTCGCATAGAAATTTTTGTGACCCGAGCAATACCGGATAACGAAATTTTCTCAAGAAGAAGTCGATCGACCAATTCCCAGGTTTCTTCAGAAATATGTTGGTATTGAGATCCCTCAACATACTGACGACCACAATCTTTGCATTTAAATCTCTGCTTTCCATAATAGGTATGGCCATTTTTGACGTGATGTTCACTTCCGCATTGAGGACAAATCATAAATGCAAAACACTATAAGCTCTTTTCATCATTACTGTATAATACCACCGACGAAGGTGGTAATGCTGCATTTTCATGAGGGTGGTGTACCAAAAGCCTGAGATGACAAGGGTTTGACTGTAAAAGCAGCATGACTTTTTATCAAAAAATTTGGGTCTAAAACCCCGCCCCCTTCGACTTGGCTCACTTCGACAAGCTCACTTCGACAAGCTCACTTCGACAAGCTCACTTCGACAAGCTCACTTCGACAAGCTCACTTCGACAAGCTCACTTCGACAAGCTCAGTGCAAGCAGTGCAAGCAGTGCAAGCAGTGCAAGCAGTGCAAGCAGTGCAAGCAGTGCAAGCAGTGCGAGCAGGGCAAGCCTTCTAGGGCGGCTTTTGACAATCCTATTTTTTGTGCTAAAATATTCAGAACAATCAAGTCAAACGACGATGCTTGTTCTCGAGTTCAAAGTCAAAGGTAAACCCCACCAATACGCAGCGATTGACGAAGCGATCCGAACTGCACAGTTCGTTCGCAACAAGGCACTGCGCTATTGGATAGATAACCGAGGTGTTAACAAATACGACCTCAACAAATACTGTCAAGTCCTGGCTCGAGAGTATGGCTTTGCCCGAGAACTCAACAGCACGGCTCGTCAAGCCTCAGCCGAACGCGCTTGGTCGGCAATTTCTCGTTTTTTCGAGAACTGTCGCAAGTCTGTTCCTGGACACAAAGGATATCC
>NZ_KB235958.1:2493420-2495121 GCF_000332355.1 Baaleninema simplex PCC 7105 | reverse complement strand
ACTGTTGATTGACGATCGTGAACAATATTTTCAGCGTTGCTCTCACTCTTCCCATGCTGCTCTCCGATGTTATATTTATGACCTTCTCCCTAGAGCAAATTCTAGAATTGCGCGAGGCTTCTCAAGCAGAAGTTATTGAATATTTATCCCCTTCTCCAGACCAGATAAAGGTTGATTCTATGTTTCGATGTGCAAATCGTTACACGAGCATAGAACATCCAGATGCCTATCCCGGTCGTTTCTATTTTCGGGATGGAGAATTTATTTTATTTACTATACATTCTGACTATTCTTATGTTTTCACAGATCGCATAGAAGGGAACGATCCCTTAAGTCATTTAAATTCACAAGAGTTACACCAACGTTTCGGGCCAGAAGTGATTCGCTTGAGACCGAGAATTTCTGGTTTGTCATCTACACATATTGTCTATCCAAACGCAGGAGTCGCATTATCCATAGGTCGTAATAAAATTTTAGACATCAGTATATTTCCTCCCGAGGCTTTAGACGAATATTTACTAATCTACGACGAACCCCTTCCTCCTGAATATTATCGACCCAATCCCTTACCGAATACTTTTTCTTTAGATTGGCTCGATAGAACTCTAAAAATGCGTTATGTATCTTTCTCCAATCTGGTCGAGTACTTATCTCCTTCCCCAGAACAAATCCAAACTCAACCTGTGGGGAAATGCTCGTATTATTATACGATTATTCAAAATCCAGATCGACATCCAGGACGTTTTTACTTTCGTAAAAATAATTTTACACTTTTTCGTGTTAGCTTGAAAGACACACCCGAACTAAGTCTATTAAATCCCAAGGATTTGCGACAGCGTTTTGGATTTTATGAATTGAGGTTTCGAGCGAGAGGCTCAACAGATTTCGTACATTTTGTCTATCCTGATGCTGGCGTCGCCTTTACGACAGATGGAACGACAGTTTATACGATCGATCTATTTCCTGCGATCTCATCCCAGCGTTTCAATCTTTATGATTTTACGACCTTCTTGGAGTACGTTACGATGTATGACGAACCTCTTCCCTCGATCGAGCGCTCTTTTTAGTCATCGATACGGAGATTAAAACGATCGTGGAACGTAAACGCTGGCCCTTTCCTGTAAGTGATGAAGCAAGGGTGCATCTCAAAAATGTAAAGGGTGCATCTCAAAAATGTAAATTCATCGAATTGGGTGCACTCAATTTCCAGATCCCCGGCATCTCCAAGATGCCGGGGATCTTATACCGGAAGTGCTAATCGGGAATTTTGCCACCCCAAACTGATGTTTTTGCACTCATTGAGATGCACCCAATGTAAATCTATACGAGAGAATAAGGATTTCAGCTTCCAATTCTCATGTTTTTGCAAAATTGAGATGCACCCCTATCGCGCGGCAGGGTAAGCTCATCAAGTCAATAAGGTGTTAAAAAAACGCCTCTTATTGCAAAAAATCTCAATAGCTTACGGGTACCTCGATTAATTCAAGCTTACTGAGAAAAAGGCTCTGCTGTCGAGAATAGAGAACGAGATTTTAAGGGTTTCAGCCGTTGAGTTTTGAGCTAGAATCAATTTTTCGAGGTTCCCTTACTTCTTATTGAGACTGAAAATTCCATATATAGCGTAGTCAGTTAATCTAAAACTCTATATATGGAATTGTCCGAATTAGATGAGCTTACCCTGTCGCTCCACCCGAATTTGAA
>NZ_KB235958.1:2484012-2493320 GCF_000332355.1 Baaleninema simplex PCC 7105 | reverse complement strand
GGATGATGCGGGTTGGTATCAGTTTAGGAAGTGGCTCGAACAATTTGGAGAGAAGTTTGGCAAGATTACCGTGGCGGTGAATCCTGCCTATACCTCTCAAAAATGTTCGAGTTGTGGTGCGATCGTTCAAAAATCTCTCTCGACGAGAACTCACGTTTGTCGGTGTGGTTTTGAGTTAAACAGAGACCACAATGCCGCCATCAACATCCTGAACGCTGCCTTGAGTACGGTAGGGCATACCGGAACTTCGGTTCGGCTTCGCTCACCGAGCGCAGTCGAGGTGAACGCTTCTGGAGATTTGACCGCTACTTTGGCTGGTGCAAACCTGTCAGAGCAAGTCGGATCGTTGAAGGAAGAATCCCCACGCCGTGACAGCTGGGGAGTGTCAACCCACCTCATCATCGCCCCACATCCCTCAGACGGTACACTGAAGAAAGAGTAATCCAACGATTCAGCCCCATCGATCGAACACGATGACCGTTTCTGCTATCGCATCAGACTCCCTCGCCGACAGCGCCCGCCAAACCCGCCAAGCGGCGCGACATCTCGGAACCCTGTCCACCACCGACAAAAACGCGGCGATCGATGCGATCGCCGACGCCCTCGACGCCGCCTCAGACGAAATCTTGGCCGCCAACGCCGCCGATTGCGAAGCCGCCAAAGCCGACGGAATCCCCAAACCTCTCTACGATCGCCTCAAACTCGACGAAACCAAACTGCGCGGCGCGATCGCGGGAGTGCGCGGCGTCGGAAATCTCCCCGATCCCGTCGGTGCGGTGCAACTCCACCGAGAACTCGACACCGGACTCGTTCTCAAACGCATCACCTGTCCCCTGGGCGTTCTCGGCGTCATCTTTGAAGCACGTCCCGATGCGGTGATTCAGATTTCCAGTTTGGCGATTAAATCGGGAAACGGTGCCATCCTCAAAGGTGGAAAAGAAGCCGTGCGATCGTGTCAGGCGATCGTCGCCGCCATCCATCGCGGATTGGAAAACGTGGGATTGACATCCGAGGCGATTCAACTGCTGACGACGCGGGAAGAAATTGCCGAACTTCTCAAACTCGACGAATTCGTGGATTTGATTATTCCGCGCGGTTCTAACGCCTTTGTCCGGTTCGTGCAGGAAAACACCCGGATTCCAGTATTAGGTCACGCCGACGGTATCTGTCACGTCTACGTGGACGCAGCGGCTGAGGTAGAGAAAGCGATCGCGATCGCCGTCGATGCCAAAGTCCAGTATCCCGCCGCCTGCAATGCCGCAGAAACCCTCTTGGTTCACTGCGACATTGCCGAAACCTTCTTACCCCAAGCAGTTCGGGCGTTGCGCGATCGCGGTGTCGAACTGCGCGGCGACGAGGCGGCGCGTCAAATCGCAGACATGACAGAAGCCACTGAGGAAGATTGGCGCACCGAATATAACGATCTCGTATTTTCCGTGCGCGTCGTGGATTCCCTCGAAACTGCGATCGACCACATCAACACCTACGGTTCCCGCCATACCGACGCGATCGTCACCGAAAACGACGACGCCGCGAACCTCTTCCTCAGCCAAGTGGATGCCGCCGGGGTGTTCCACAACTGCTCGACCCGATTTTCCGACGGTTTCCGCTACGGATTCGGCGCGGAAGTGGGCATCAGTACCCAAAAACTCCCCCCGCGCGGTCCGGTGGGCTTAGACGGGCTGGTGACCTATAAATATCAAGCCGTTGGAGACGGTCACATCGCCGCCACCTACTCCGGACGGGATGCGAAACCGTTTACGCACCGGGATTTATAGAGAGAAAGGGAGAGGGGGAGAAAGGGAGAGTCGTAGGGTGCGTGACTTGAAAAATGGGGTGTAAATCCGTAAGACCGATAAATCGTCACGCACCGCCAATGCACACCACCCACATACAAGGGTGCGTGACTTAAAAACAGGAGAAGTTTCGTGCTTTACCAGCCAACCCGTCACGCACCGACTCCTCAGCAGTCACTCCACCGTTTCTCGCTATCTCCCCATCTCATCATCTTCCGGTTGGGTGCGGTGCGCGACGCGGTAACAGTCCATGAACCTGACTTCGCCCACATTGGTCAGCCGCGTCACACACCCTACTGTTCTCGTGTTTTGAAGTGAAAAAACTCGTGAATTTTCGCCGTGTTTCCGTTGTATCGGTCGCGATCGCCCTCTTGATGGGGGGTCGCGCGATCGCACAATCCGAGTCCGATTTGGGGTTTCCTCGTATCGGCACACCCCGCAATACCTGTCCGCCCTCTGTTTTGTCTCAAATGCGGCGACATACCATCGCACCGGGCGAAACGCTCGACAGTATTGCCGAACAGTACGATCTGATTCCAGCGACATTGTTGGGGATGAATCCCATCTTACGGGGCGATCGCCTCCCCGTCGGACGAGAAATCCTCGTTCCCCCCCTCAACGGCATTCGCATTACCGTTTCTACCGGGACGACGTGGCAAGACTTAGCCGAAGAATACAATATCCGGGCAGATACCCTGTTTGAAGTCAACGGCTGTCAGCCGCCGTCAAACACCGCGTTCGTACCGGGTGTCAATTGGTCGCCTTTATCAGAAGAAGTCGAAACGCCCATCGCCGAAAAACGGGCGAGTGCTTTTGCCGTGTATCCCCTTCCCAACCCCGTCGAGGCGATCGTCGGGTACGGCTGGGTGTTGACGCCCCGCAGTTCCTCCGTGGTGTTTCACAGCGGCCTCGACTTACCCGCTGCCGTGGGGACGCCCGTGCGAACCGTCGAAGGGGGAACCGTCGCCTTTGCCGGAACCCGAAACCCTTACGGCAACTTCGTCGTCATCAACCACCGTCAGGGACGCCAAACCCGCTACGCCCATCTCGAGCGGATCGACGTGCGTCAGGGTCAAACCGTCGAAGCGGGCGATCGCATCGGAACCGTCGGCATCACCGGAACCCCCGACAGTCCCCAACCCCACCTCCATTTCGAGGTTCGCAGCAACTCCGATCTCGGCTGGGTGGCAGAAAATCCCCTGGCGTATTACGAGACGAGGTGAGGAGAGGGGGAGATTGGGAAAATACATTGTCGGTGCGTGACGATCGATCGGTCTCACGATCGACACCCTATTTTTCAAGTCATACGGAATCCGAATTTCAACGCTGAGCGGAGTCGAAGCGTTGAGTCCGAGCGGAGTCGAGGACTCAAATACTGGTTTTGCCCAACCCGACAAGTCCCTCTCTGTGTCCTCTGTGTCTCTGTGGTGAAGACTTCTTGAAACCTAGTGTACATTGGCGGTGCGTGACAGAGCGATCGGTCTCACGATCGACACCCGATTTTTCAAGTCACGCACCCTACAACTTCCCCGTTCCCTGTTCCCCGTTCCCTAAAAAACCTCACCGGGTTTGAAAGTTATTCTGAACCATCGTTTTGGGAACGCGAGCGGCGGCTTTGTCGAGTTCGGCGATTTCTCCCGAGTCTAACTGCCACCCTAACGCCCCGATATTTTGCTGGGCTTGGGCGAGGGTTTTGGCGCCAGGAATGGGAATTGTGCCTTTGGCGATGCACCAGTTAATCGCCACTTGAGAGATAGTTTTGTGGCGCGATCGCGCGATCGCCTCCAAACAGCCCAACAGCGGCCGCGCACCGGGTAAAATCTGTTTGAACAGCAGTCCCCGCAAGCCTCGCGGCAGTTGTTTTTCTGAATATTTCCCCGTCAGCATACCCAAAGCCAGGGGACTGTAGGCAATCAGTTGAATGCCCAGGGCGTCGCAAAGGTCTTTTAATCCCAATTCGGTGACGGGATAGGTCGAAAGTAGGGAATATTGAACCTGTAACGTTTGGATGGGAACGCCGCGATCGCGAAATCGGCGATATACTTTCTGCAATCGTTTCGGTCCGTAATTGGACAGTCCTACGCCTTTAACCCAACCGCGATCGACTAAATCCGCCAACCCATCGAGTAACGGCCATTCCTGCCAGGGGGCGTAATTGGCGGTAGACCAGTGCATTTGAACTAAATCGACGTTTCGCCCCAACCGCCGCGCCGAGGCGTCACAAGCCGAAATCATCGCCTGTCGCGTCAGTCTCCAGGGAAAGGGGGCCAGTTTGGTGGCGATACAAATACTGTTGCGGTTCGGTGCCAGACAGTCTCGCGCAAACTGTCCCAATAGCGTCTCGCTGCGTCCGTTCAACCGCCCCGTACCGTAGGAATCTCCGGTATCGAACAGGGTCACGCCGTTTCCCACGCAGAGGTTAAACACGGCTTGTAACTGGGCGTCCATACTTTCATCGTAGCCCCACAACAGGCGGTTTCCCCACGCCCAGGTTCCACACCCCATTTTCGGTAAAGTCAGCGTTTGTGGCATATCTCTCCTCATCACCGCATCATCTCATTTGTCGGTTGGGGGCGGTGCGTGACGCGGATATAGTCTTGACTTGACTTCGATCGCATCTCTCTCCTCATCATCCCACCACCGCATCGCACCTTCAAACCCGTTCCTTCGCAGGCGGAACCAACCCGCTACGGTTCAACCTCGCATCGATGTCGCGCAACAGTTGTAAATCGATGTCGGGTAACGATCGATCGCACTGGGGATATTTTTCCAAAAACGAGAACGCCTCGCGAAACTGTTGGGGCGTGGTGGAAATCGGCGCGTCGAAGTGACAGGGAACGATACGCTCGAAGCCCCAGCATGACACGCGATCGCACCAATCCAAGGTTTCCTTGGGCGCTCGGTTGAGAATCAACGTCTGTAACACTGGGGCAACAAACGGACGCCCCCCACCGCGCAACGCCTCGAACGATCGATACCAATCGGGTTTCCACAAAAAGGGAAACAAGCCGAAATAGCCCCGCCGCGATCGATCCTTGGCTGTCGCCGACTCCCGAAACACCTGCCCCCAATTGCGCGTTTCGAGAACGCTGGGCTGAAAATAAAAGGCAAACAGACAAATCCGCTGCCAACCTTTACGACGGTTTTCCGCCGTATCCACGAACTCGTCGGCGGCGGTATCTCTGGCGTGGAACAACAGCGGATAGGACTCGTACTGAACGATCGCCGGAGGGTCTTCAGGAACGGAAACAATGGTATCGGTGAGCAACAGCGATCGCGATCGGCGATCGAACAAAGCCACTTCCTCAAACGTCCCGGTTCCCAAATTCACCGGCCCCAAAATCTCGTAGTCAAACTGACTTCCAAACGGCGCGTGACTGGCTTCCTCGGGCAAAATAAACGTGCGGTTTTTGGGAAACCCGAGCCAACTCAACGGTAAATTAAACGGGAAACTCCACTGACTCGGCGCGATATACACCTTCGCCTGGGGAAAACACCGCGCGAAGGGGCCGACGAAAATTTTGTGTTCTAACCCCGACGAAGTGGGGAAGATAATATATTTCACGTCGCCGTGTTGCGCCACCAGCTCGTTGAGAAGGCGCAAACATTCCCGAGTGGGGGCAACGGGAGCGTATACCAGCAATCCCCTCTCGTCGAGTTTCACCACCGTCATGCGAATGGGGACGGTGACGTAGAAAATGCCTTGCAGTTGGTCGAACGTCCATACAGCGTTGTTGACGACCTCGTGACGGAGGGTTCGCCGTTGACCGTAGGGATAAATGGGTAAGGTCGGCCAAAACTGCCAAATTAAGTCTTTTGCGGATTCTCGTGCGTGCCTCATGCCCTGGGACGAGTCGATCGAGGGGGTAACTGCTAGAGACTCTAGTGTCTCATACGGGGGCGGCGTCTCGCGAGGGGCGATCGCCCTCTTCAAAAAACACCGTATCAAAGCGACGCAACACTTTAAGATCGAAGGCAATTCGTTATTTTGCCCCTTCCCATGACGATTCCGATTCCCCCTCGAACTCGCGCTCAGGAGTCTCGCGCGGCGATCGAACGGCTTTATGTTGTCATGCGTCACCTGTTCGTGCGCGGTCATTACCGACCCGGTGGCGTATCCGGTCAAGCCTTAGTGGAAGCCCTGAAAACCCTGCAACCGGAAATTTACGGATCGATCGCCGATCCTGAAAAAGTCGAACTCGACGGCTTGGCTTACGTCATCGAACGTTTACCGCGCGGGATCGAACAATGCCGTTTCGTCAAGTTAATTGCTGCTGAGGGATACGAAGATTCGGGATTTGAAACTATCGTTCCGGCCAAGCGTCGGCGCAACTGCTACCGTATCGACGAGGAAACGATGCTGATTGAAGTGACGCGGGGGCGCAGCGAAATTTACGATATTTTGACCCATTTAACGTTTCTCCACGTGGAGGGGGAAAAAATTAAGGAACACGCCCTCGAGGACGATCTCCCGACGCGGGAATGGTTGAAACTCGAAGAGATGATGGCGGTGGAGTCGCGACAGCGATCGCAGAATCCGGGCAAAATCGAAGACGCCGACTGGCGCGATCGCGCCTTTTCCTATTTGAGTACGCTCCTCGGACGCACTTTTGAAGAAACGGTGCAGGCGTATCACCGCTTCAGTCAAAGCGGCGCGAACAATAACGGTCTGTTTCATATTATTTACTGGCTCGGACGTAACGCGATGGAAGCCAGACAGCCGGAATACGCCCAGCAAGTTGTCTTCAGTCCTACGTTGCGAGAGCGCATCGGCCACCACATCCACGGGGAAACCTGGGCTAACGACGTGAAAGCCTTCCTGATGGAAAAACAGCTTTGGAATCGTCCGTTACACGTCATTAGTGCCAATTTGCACAGCGTTCTCAATGCGTTGTTCGCTTTTCCTTTATTGGGGCGATCGCCGCAAATGTTGCAATCGCCAAAAACCATCGAAGCCTTGGCGTTGGAGTTGAGTGCGCCGACGAGTGCGCGGTTGAACCGAGAGGTGCGGGAATTTGCCAGCCAACACGGGATGGATTTTCTCGAAGACCGTGCGGGGACGAACGTTCACGTCCAAATTATCGATACGTCCCAGTTGCCGTTCGATCGCCTTTCGGAGGAGCTTCAGATCGATCGAGAACAGGTAGAACGAGAAAAACCCGTTTTGTTGGTGATGGATTATGCCTTTGGCGAACAAGCGTTTGAAATCATGGACGAGCTGCTCAAACCCTATCAATTCGACGGCGCGTCTCACAAACTCAACGTTCGCTCGATTTCTGTGTTGGGAAAAGCGGGAATTTTAGCGGGACAAAAAGGCGATTTGATGGTTCCTACCGCACATATTTTTGAAGGCACTGCCGATAACTATCCTATCGAAAACGATTTGGCGATCGAGGATTTAAAAGAGTGTGGTATTCCCGTCTTTGAGGGAGCGATGGTCACGGTTCTCGGAACCTCTTTACAAAACGCCGATATCCTCGAATATTTTAAAAGTTCTTCTTGGAACGTTATCGGCTTGGAAATGGAAGGCGCACACCTACAAAAAGCCATTCAAGCGGCTTCTAAAATTCGCAAAAGTATTGACGAAAACGTTATTTTGCGCTATGCCTACTACGCTTCGGACAATCCCTTGTTAACGGGAAGTACCCTCGCCTCGGGAAGTTTGGGGAAAATCGGTGTCAAACCCACTTACGCCATTACCCTAGCGGTGTTGCGGAAAATTTTAGGTCGAGATTCGAGTTCCAGTTAGCGATCGCCGTTTCGAGATCGAGTCTCGAGAAATCCAAGTGCGGCGATCGCTCGTACGACCCATGAAAGCATTCAATATTCGGAGGATCGGATCGTGCGTGTCGTACCTACCAGTCTAGCGATCGCGAGTTTCATGTTACTCGCCGCCTGTTCGGGTCAACCCAATCCCCCAGCGGCGGAGTCGAACGTTTCCCAGACGGCTGAAACAACTCCCTCCGAAACGGCTAACGCCTCGATGGAAAAAACGTCACTGACTGACTTGGTTCTCGTCGATGCAAATACCGGCGAGGAATTTACCCTCGCTGATTTCGGAGGAAAAACAGTTTCGGTCGAAGTCATGTCTGTAACTTGCTCGGCTTGTCAGAAACAGCATCAAAATACTGTCCGAGCTTACGAACAGTTAAAAAATTCGGACGAATACGTTTTTGTGAGCCTCAGTCTCGATTCGGGATTGTCTGATGCTGAATTGAAGCAATTTGCAGAAACGAACGGATACGATTGGGTGTTTGCAGTGGCGACTCCCGAAACGATTCAAACGTTGAACGAGCGATTCGGTCAAGGTATCTTTTCGACCGCAAACACGCCTCAATTTACCATCTCGGAAAATGGTGAAGTTTCGGAGTTTTCGACAGGATTCAAAGAACCCGATGTTTTGGTGAGTCAGTTAGAAAAAGCTCGCGAAGAGTAAGTTTTTTTGGGAAAGCGAGTTATCGTGAGTGTTGTTACACGAGCGATCGCGTCAAATTTCGGTTAAATTTTATAGAGTCTTTACCAACAAAGACTCTATAAATAATTATCGAACCTATATTTTTTAACTCAAGCATCATGTCACAGCTTCTTCAGGCTTTTGTGTTAGGTAACAGTGCAATTTTAACCAATGCTTGTATGTTGCCGTTATATCCGGGAACGATCGCCTTTCTCAGCAGCAACAGTCAAAACGCAAAATCACGCCACCTGTCAATATTGCTCGGCGTCATGGTTTTAGCGGGAATTTTAAGTATGATGGGTGCGATCGGATTTCTTCTGTTTAGCATCGGTCGTTCTTTTAGCGCGATTTTACCCTTCATTTTACCCGTTGTGTATGGATTAGTCATTGCCTTTGGTATCGTGATGTTGTTCGGCTACAATCCATTTTCAAAACTAGCGATCGCTCAAGCTCCTGTCGTCAGCAATCCCCTCGCAACCGCCTATTTATATGGTTTGATGTTCGGGCCGATGACACTTCCTTGTACCGGGCCGATTTTAACAGCGGCATTTTTATTGAGTGTAGATAATTCGGGAAATCTTGCCATTTCCACCCTCGCCCCCCAGTTATTATATGCCCTTGTCTTTGGACTCGGCTTTGGCTGGCCGTTGCTCGTCTTACCACTTTTCACACAAACGTTCCAGCGACGGTTTACCCGATGGCTTGCGAGTCGCCATCAATGGCTCGATCGCTTTTCGGGAACTTTATTGATTGTGATTGGCTTTTTTGGGATTTGGACCGAACTGTTACCGAACTTGCGTTAGTTTGGAGGTTAGTTGTGTATTTTGAAAAAATGTCAACGATCGATGAATTTTCTCTGAGAGGGTGACAAGGTAGACGGAAGCCAGACGGGACAATTGTTTGAGAGAATAGAGGAGTCCCAAAAAAGAGGGTGGCGTTTGCGGCCACCCCAACAAAAAAATGCTACCGACATTCTACCAAGATTTTCTGCGCATCCATCTCAATGAGAAGCAAATTGGGATCTTAAAGTGGCTGGTCTGGATACTGCAAATGCATCG
>NZ_KB235958.1:2481518-2483912 GCF_000332355.1 Baaleninema simplex PCC 7105 | reverse complement strand
CAAATCTCTCCATTTTCAACGAGGGCTAGAGGCTCTATCCCTTGTGAGGCAGGGGGTCTAGCTATGTTGTCACCCTCTCAGGAATTTTCTAGTTTGCAATTTCTCCTCGATTTGAAAGAATCCCTCTAAACATCTGGGTTGATAGCGTTCGAGTTTTTTTAAATCCTTAACGATCGCAGGATGAGAGTTACCTTAAATTTTTGATAAGATCGGGAATTATAGCTATAGCAGTCCCAAATGAGTCGTCAAAAATTAAAGCACCAGAAAAAATCTGATTCCCCGTTCCCGATTCCCTTTTTGTCTCAATTTTGTTACACAACTGATTTAGGGTTGCTATATAGGTTTGTCTCTTCTTGGCGAGCGATTGAGAAGTGGAGCTGTCTGTCCGAGATTGAGAGAGTGAGTGGTAAATATAACGATGCGATCGGGGTGTATCTCACTTTTTCAAAAATATGAATTTGGGGTAGGTTGGACTTCGGCTTCGCTCAGCCCATGGGTAGAGCGATAGCGAAACCCAACAGCAGCGAACTCGATCGCAAAAGCTGGTGTTTGATAAATTTACATTTTTGAAATTTACCCATGCGATCGCTACTAACGATCGGAATTTTGAGGAATGTATCGTCCTGTCTTTTGACTGTCAGCGATCGCCGCTTCCTTGATATGTCTCATCTCAATAGAACTTCCTTCTCGAGCGGCACGAAACGCCGCATCGACCGCTAAATTCGAGATAACACCTCCCGTAACATTCAACTTAGACAGCTTCTTATAGTCTAAATTCTTAGTTGGTGCTTGAGGCGGAAAGACTCGTTCCCAAATTTTTTGGCGCTCTTCAAAATCGGGAAAAGGAAACTTGACTATAAACTTAACCCGTCGCTCAAATGCTGAATCGAGAGCACTTGGAATATTCGTGGTTAAAATTGCCAAGCCGGGATACGTTTCCATCCGTTGGAGTAAATAACTCACTTCCTGATTGGCGTAGCGATCGCGAGCCTCTCTCACCTCTCCTCGCTTGCCAAATAAGGCATCGGCTTCGTCAAACAACAGCACTGCTCCCGCCGTTTCTGCCACTTCAAAAATACGAGATAAGTTCTTCTCTGTTTCCCCAATGTACTTACTAATGACACTGCTCAAATCGATGCGATAGCAATCCAAATTGAGTTCTTTCGCCATAATTTCAGCAGCCGTGGTTTTTCCCGTACCGCTCCCGCCGCTAAATAGAGCGCTGATTCCTAACCCTCGTTCGGAGCGTTTGGCAATGCCCCATCGATCGTAAACTTGGATGCGTCGATCGACATAAGTGACGATGTTTTTGAGCGTGGCGATTTGTTCTTTCGGTAAAATAAGATCGTCCCAACTCAGAGAGGTTTTGACTCGCGTTGCCACGGCGTCCAATTGTGGGCGAGCTTGTTCTCGACAGGCTTTCCACAGTTTCGCTTCGAGATCTGCCTCATCGATCGCCTCTTGTTTGAGGCTCGAACCAATCGAGTGAATTTCAGTGGGAGTGAGATCGAATTGAGCCACTAGCCGATCTAATCGTCCCTGCCACTTTTCCCCTAAATACGCCAGCCAAAGATGTTGGCGTTCGTCCAGATTTAAGGGCGGAATCTGTAGGTTTTTCGACAGTAGAGTGTCGAAAGATAAGGGTTTGGCGGTTAACAGGAGGAGGGGAGTCTCGAATCCCGCCAGCCATCGATCGAAGTTTGCCAGGCGATCGCAGGGTTGTCCGTCGAGGGAACGAGCGTCAATGACCAGCAGGCTGCGGTTCAAGCGCACCTCTTGCTGCCAGCGTCTCTGCCACTGTCGCCAGTCCACTGTCTCGAGAGGAAAGATTGAAAGCGAGAGGGTTTTTCCGAGACACCCTAACTCCTGACACGCCACGGCGGAAATGGCGTGTTGGGTGGATAAATTGCTTCCCCAAAGTTGCACGCACTGGCCGTCGTGGAGGGATGCAACCAGTTGTTGAATGAGGGGTTGGTAAGAGGGAGGAAAGCGGGTTTCCGAAAACGTCGGTAAGGTGGTGGTGCGGTCTTCGATCGAACTGTCGCGATAGGATTCCCCCATGAGGTAATGTAAAAGACTTTCATCGAGGGACAGGCGACGTAGGGGAAGATCGCCGTCGTCGTCGAGCTCGATGAGTTGCCAATAGCGAAGAGAGCCTTGAGGGGTTAAGGCACTCCAGTGACTTTCGGGAAACAGCTCCAGTGCGAGGCTGAAGGTTGGATAGGCCCGTTTGGGGTTCTGGTGAAAGCGAGCGCACAGGTTGCCCCTTGGTGGTGCAGAAAACTCCTGAAAGTGAGAGAGGGAGTGGATTTGAGAAAAAGGGGGTAGACAAAAAGAGGGGTCAGATGCGATGTTCGAGTTCCTCAACTAGCACATCAGCATCATGACCCCTCC
>NZ_KB235958.1:2477554-2481418 GCF_000332355.1 Baaleninema simplex PCC 7105 | reverse complement strand
GCAACTCCGCCTTGAGTTCGCTCGGGTTTCTACCGCTTGATTTTCTCTTCTCTCCAGAACGGCTGCTTTTTGTCAATCCCTATGACCCTTCTGAGTTTTCTGCACCACTAAGCAGGTTGCCCACATCCGACCACAGAGCGGCGGCGACGCATAACAGGAGCGTCTGGCTCTCGAAAGCAGATAAGCCAAATTGGTCTTGCAACTTTTCTAACTCTGGACTCGCCGTTTGGAGGGCGATCGCATCGGGAGGTTGGGATGAGTTCGCTTCAAGGTAGTGTTTGAGAGTCTGACGCACGCTCAGTGCCGCTCGAACGAGCGATCGCGTGTTGGGTTCGGCTTGGTTCGGCTGACTCTCCATAATCGTGACAGTTCGATTCGTAATATTTTTGGGATTCTGTGGTAGATTAACACAAAGTTCGATCGAAAGACTCTTCTCGAAGGTAATTTTGAGAAATGGGCGCTCTCTTCGACCCACAACAATCGAAGGCTCCTAGCCGCACCAATTTCTGGGCGGTTCCTTCCCCTGCGGCTCCCTCGACGTCGAATGCGGCCGAAGAACCCGAAGTCACCTTAAGCGAGTTGGGGGTTCGGGAGGGAAATCCCAATGTCAGTTGGGCCGAACGAATGTCAGCGCCGGTGGCTGATGAAGCGGCTTCAGGTGCGAAAGGTCTGGCAGAGGAGAGAAGCTCGCCAAGGCAGTCAGCTAGTCTAGGAGCTTCTCCTTCTTCTGAAAATTCGATCGCTCAGGCTCGAGGTCCTGGGCAAGCGGGAACGGGTCAAGGTGAAGGGAATGCTGGCTACACGGCTTTGACTTGTGCGGCGGTCGGGCCTTCAACGATTATCGTATCCTTTGAAATAGTTGGGAAACCGGGGGTTATTCTCGAAGAAATCGATGTATGGGTCGAGTTTAGAGGAGAAGGAGGAGACCCCGGTCCCCAACATTTCCAACATATCCTTAGCCCTCCTCGATCGAATGTAGTCGTTGAGCGAGAGGTAACATTTACGGAAGAGGGAACTTATTCTGCCGTCTTGAGTGGTAATGCTTTGGGTACAGGCCGTAGACCACTAAGGATTGGAGTTACACAGACCAATGAATTTAGAGTCAGTCAGGCTCCAAATGAGGAGCCAGGTGGTCGTCCCCCTCAGCCCTCAGAGTTTGATATCAATTATACAGAAAAGTGGCATCTTCGAGATGGCTCTAGAGCAAGTAGAGAATACAATCGAGGTAAAGGAATTCATGTCTTTGAAGGTCAAGACTTACCCGCTTTAGAGCAGCGAGTTTGGGAGAGAGGTCTTTACTCAGGGTTTGCTGGCAACCATGACCGTTGGATCTACAATTCTCCCCAGCAAATAGGGACTCGATATCAAAAAGGACGGCCAGATATACCTCTTCATATAGTGGAAATTAAAGGTAGATACGTCAACAATACTTTTAGATATCACCTGGTGCCAAGAGTTAGACCTGCTGGAGAAGACGAATGAATTGTAAGAAACTAAAATGGATTGAAGTTTGGCTGTTCCTGATGCCCGATTCTATTCAAAGGCGGGATTGTTTGTACGATATGGATTTTTTTATATTGAAGGTTTATGAGGATGGGACAATCATTACCTATAACTACAATAAGGATCGAGATATAGATATCTGTGATAGTTATGAGGATGTTGAAGCATGGCTCTCCGAGGACGAATTTCGGATGATCGAGCGCAAGTATGTGAAGGAAACAGATGATGAGTAAAAAATGTTTAGTGTGGTCTGAAGTCTGGATGTTCGCTGTATTTGACAGCAGTGGTATTGACCAACTAAGTCTATTAGTGTTAGCAGGATTTGATAATAACGAAGTAGAAATTTACGATCCTAGATTACCAGAAGAAAATCGAGTTTCTCACTCGTTTAAAAACTACGAGAAAGCCAAACACTGGCTTCTAGAAAACCACTATAAATTATTAGATGAGCGAGAGGATTTATATTGATATTCGTACCTCTCTTACACTCTCTAGACCGTGTTAAGTAGCTCCACCTAAATAAGCGTATAATAGATACAGCCCTATAAGAACTGAAAAAATCATGCCAGCGCCCTTGCAGGGTACATCTCAAAAATGTAAATTTATGGCTCTTCGGAGTTTAGGGTGACAGAAAAACTAACTTCACGAGATTTCAAGGGTTTTGGCTCTCGAATTCTCAATTTTTTGTATTATGGTATACATTTATAACCACAAACTCCGAAGACCCAAATTTATCGAATTGGGCGCACTCAATTTCCAGATCCCCGGCATCTTGGAGATGCCGGGGATCTTATACCGGAAGTGCTAATCGGGAATTTTTCCACCCAAAACTGATGTTTTTGCAAAAGTGAGATGCACCCCCCCTTGCAAGTCAAACTCTCAGAAAGTGAAGATATAACTTTAGAACAGTTATCTCTAGCAAATGCGATTGCTAAAAGAACCAAACAAAGAGCAATGGCTTTGAGATTAAGCCATCAAGGATGGTCGGTTACTCAAATTGGGGACTATCTAAAATGTACTCCCCAAACGGTCAGAAAAACAATTCATAGATGGGAAACCCAAGGGCTAATGGGATTATGGGATAACCCGAGATCGGGAAGGAAAAGATCTTGGGACGAAGAAGATTGGCAATATCTTGAAAAATGTTTAAATGAGGAGTGTGGTTATACCAGCAAACAATTAGCGGAAAAACTCGAACCAGAACGCCAAGTCAAATTAGGAGCGGAACAAATTCGCCGAATACTCAAAAAAAAATTGGCGTTGGAAGAGAATAAGAAGGCAACCCCCTTTAAGCCTGAGTCCCAAAGAAGTGGAAGCCAAAAAGCAAGATTTGGCAATGCTGAAGAAGTGGGCAGAAATGGGTTTAATCACCTTAATGTATTTAGACGAGTCAGGATGTTGTCCTCAAAGTCCGTTGGTTTATAGTTATGGAGAAGTGGGAAAACAAAAAATAGTCAGGCAAAAAGAAAGAAGAGGAAGACGAATAAATATTATGGGAGTCTGGGAACCCGATCAGAAATTAGAGTATGGACCGATCGGATGTAGTTTTAATGCCCAGAGATATATTCAATTTTTAGATGCCCAAGCTAAACAAGCCAGCAAGAGACTGTTTGAGACCGGACAATTCACAGTAATTGTCAATGACAATGCCTCAATTCACCGAGCGTCAAAAGCCAAAGAAAGGCAGAGTTATTGGGAAAAACAAGGGGTGCATCTCAAAAATGTAAATCTATACGAGAGAATAAGGATTTCAGCCTCCAATTCTCATGTTTTTGCAAAACTGAGATGCACCCAAAACAAGGATTACTAATCTTTTTTCAAGCCAGTTACAATCCGCAAATGAATAGAATGGAAGATCAGTGGTTACACCTGAAGAGAGATGAATTAAGAGGGCGAGTATTTCAAGATGAATATGATTTAGTTGAAGGAATTATAGAGGGAATGAAGCATCGAGGAGAACAGGGTGGATTTGAAGTGGAGCGTTTTATTTTTAATTAAGTGGAGCTACTTATACGGAATCCAGTTGTCAAAGCCACGCTATAATAGTTAAAACTTCAGACTTAAAAAGTGATGCCGAGAACAGTAACGATAGTTCCCCATTTGCCAGTAGAAGAACTTAAAAACAGATATAGAAAGAGCCGCGACCCGGTAGAGACAAAGAGATGGCATTTATTGTGGAAAGTCGCGTCAGGATGGACGATTAAAAATAGTGCCGTCGCAGTGGGAATCAGTTATGGCTATGCCCGAGAAGTCGTCAAAAACTATAACGAACAAGGAGAAAAATCGATCAGAAATCAGCGAAATAAAAATCGGTCTTATGCGGGAGGTCGAACCCCGTTACTGAAAGAAGAACAATTGCAA
>NZ_KB235958.1:2476395-2477454 GCF_000332355.1 Baaleninema simplex PCC 7105 | reverse complement strand
CTTGTGGAAGTTAGTCGATGAACCCTTAGTTAACACTTATTTTGAAACTATTGAGGAACTTGAAGAAGTGTTGGGGAAAAGGTGCTGTGTCCTTCAAGAACAGATGCAAGAAGAGATTCGGGATTTAACGAACTATCATTGGCTGGAATTTGCAGCTTAAAAGTTTAGCAGGTTTGGGAACAGGATTTGGTATTAGCTGCGGATGGAAATTATACAACAACTTTCAATGCTGGTCATCGAGTAGGTGAAGGTTTTTATAATAGTGATCAAATGGGAATGGGGCCAACAACTTCCGTTTATGCAACAACTAGCTATGTAAGCGTTTGAATTCGATTGATGCCGGGATCGCCTCCATCTTTCTTTGTTCTCACAGCTTTCCCTGTTATACGAGGATATTAACTGAGGTGTCAACAATGAATTTTAAAGAAAACCTAGAAAAGCTAAGAAAAAAGCAAAATGCTATGACTCCTTTGGAAGTTACCATAGACTTCCTTCAAGGGTTTTGTTGTGATGCGGGTACTTTGGATGAGGTTAGAGATGATGTGGCTAACCTAGCATCCCATCATCCCCAAACGATTCAACGCTACCTTTCAGGAATTGAAAGGCTACTCGCCGATCCGCCCACAGACAACACCTTAGCTGATATAGTTGCTTGGGATGCCAACTGGATTCTTGAAAATCCGAGTAATGAAGGGGCTAAGCAATGGTTACAGGAGATGATTCAACTACTTCGCGAGGTTTTAAAAGAGGTGTCCAACTTCCAAGAGTGAAGGACTACTTAAAATGAGTTGGAAATCCAAGCGGTAAGACAGATACAGTTCCGGGAGCATCTATTTTAAGTAATGAGTAAAAATACTTAAGCCAACTCGCGATTGAGATAAGCACAGCGTAAACGCAACATGGGATTGACATTCTCTCGATTCCACTGCGCTCCGGAAATCTTCATTCTCAAACCAATGCGTTTAATAGTCGATTCAACTTCCCCCGAACCAATGACCTGGCCGTTTTCCTGGCGTTGGGCATAATTCGGTAAGCGATGAGAATGGCGCTCTATATAGT
>NZ_KB235958.1:2460214-2476295 GCF_000332355.1 Baaleninema simplex PCC 7105 | reverse complement strand
GCCGTGAGAAACCTTGACCCCAGTCAGGACTTCGATATCGACTTCAGCGTTAGCGAAGGATTCGTTGGCACAAAGGAGCAACGAACAACGTTCTAGATGAGGACTCACTCGTGTGCGGGGCGTTAACCTTTAAGCGTTTGGCTTGATTACTGGTTAGGGAGACTTCTCCAATACAGCTCCTAATTTTTCGTTCTCGTCCGCTACGAGTCTGGCTGCTTTGGGCAAAAAAAATAGGGCCAGTTCCGGGCCAAGGGTTTCGAGCCAGTGGTCGCGCAGGCTCAGCTCGATGCTCTCGAAGTCTTGGACTTTCTCTTTAGGGGTATTTTGGTACAGGATATCGGCGATCGTCTCGGCAGCTTGTTTGAGTTTTTGACGTTCTTCTGGGGTCATTGACGACTGGGGAATGCTTTCCTCTCTATTCTCGAACCTCTGTCAATGCGTATTTCTACTCATTGCCTTAACTAGATGCTCCCTACAGTTCTACAGTTCTACAGTTCCTTAATGGTGCAGAAAACTTTTGAAAACAAAACGTTGACAAAAAGAGCGAGATATGAAGTTCCTCTTGAGGGTATCTTTCAGCACCTCAAACCCCTTTGAATACGTTCGTCTTCCCACATTCAGCTAGGAATCGATAGATTCAATAGAACTATTGTCTAGCAAGGGTTTCAGGACTTTTCTGCACCACCAAAGATACAGCTCTGGTTAAAGCAGTCATAACATAGCAATCCCAGCGCGGGACTCTTGATGTCGATGGAAAAGTCGGCTCCATAACCTTTGGGTTGATTGACGCACTGCACTATGGTTTATACGGAAACGATCCCGGCTATGCGCCTTACTCTGAGATCCCCGGACGATTGGCCGCCATTCGACAGGTCGTCGACGTTAGCTCTTCTGGGCGTTTGGACGTGGCGACAGTTCGAGGAATCCAGAACTTTCAAGAGCAGAATAATCTACATCGAGACGGGAAGGTGGGGCCAAACACCTGGAGTCGGATGCAGTCGGAGGTCCGGCCGGAAGTTCCTATTAGGGAAACTCTCTTGCCTGGCATGGCGCCAACAGCCGAAGGTCTTGCAGGGGTAGGGACGAGTAATATTCCCATCGATGTAGGGTATGCGATCGAGGTTAATAACCGTTACGGTTACACTTCCGGTGAAATCGAGCTGATTCAAGACGTGGTGGGAGCCAGACCCACCCGAGTCTTCGACGAGCAAACTGTACTTGCCGTGTCTCGATGGCAACGTCAAAACGGGCTTACGGACGATGGGATTGTCGGACGAGGAGAGGGAACTGAAACTTGGGCAGCGATTCAAGAGACCGCCAACGAGACCCGGAGTGAGGTAGAACCTTCGACCCCTATTGGGGAAACGGCTAGGCAAGCCTTGGGCGAGGTTGCCCCCTTACCTGAGTCAGGAGGTCTGCTAACCCCGGTACAGCAGGAAGGCGTTAAAGCGCTGCTCGAGGAGATGATGGCGTTCAGCCGCGATGCAGCCTTGTTCGTCGCGGGGGCTTTCTATCAATGGTTGGACACCAACTCAGAACCAGGACGATGGGTATTAGAAGCTATTTCGTTGGGAACTTCCACGGCCTCTGACGATGCACAAATCGTAGAACAACAGCTCCCTACTGACGCTGCGTTTGTTACGGGGAGAACGTTTGGAGATGCCGCAGCGCTGGTTCAAGGAATCTTACAGATGATAGCTGGAGGCGGCGCCATAGGAAGTGGTGGAGCCCTCTGTTTTACGGGAGTGGGTTGTATTGCGGGCTCGGGTGCTGTGGCTGCTGGAGTTGTGACAGCAACACATGGAGCCAGTGTTGTTGTTACAGCAACGGGCAACATGGCTCGGGATTTAGCGGAGTTAATTAACGCTGCACATTTAGCCATCAGCAGCGGTTCGGGGGGAAATGGAGGTGACACCGACAACATCAACTGGAACTCGACGAGTAGGCCGACATTTGGTCATACGTTTAACAGACATGGCGCTGGACAAAGAAATACTAGACGATTGAGAGGCAGAGCTGCTAGTAATGGACAAGAGCAAGGACAGTGGTTAGACAACGAGCGAGCTGCAGAGTTTTTGCGAAATATCTATCCAAATATATCCGGTCCGACGATCGTTGATATTCCAGAAGGATTAGGACAAGTTATTATGCCGGACGGTTCGATTGTTCCTGCTACACGAGCTTACCTTGTTCCCAATCCAAGAGGCGTTTACAGAACTGCTTATCCTATCTTAGATGCTCCGTAAGTGATATTATGCTTATACTACGCTTGGAAACCAGAAAAAACCTAGAAGAGTTGCTTTCAGAAACTTGCCAAGATGACTCTAATGAAGAAGAAGCGTTTGAGTGGCAAGATGTTAATGCTGACATTTTCAGCATTATTATTACTGCTTGCGAAAAACTTGATAAAGTAGATGGTTTCGTTTTCAAGATAAGTGGTTTTGGACGAGATTGGCCTGTCGAAATTTACCCTGACTTATCTTGTGTTGTCGAACAACTATCCGAAGCTATTGATGCAATTCGGCAAAAAAAATATCCGTTCGATCTAGAACTTTACGAACAGGGTATTAATAAAACCATAACATTCAACAAAAAAAATGATGATGGCTTTATAGAAGTAAAGTGTCATGATTTTATTCCCCAGAAAGGAGAACATTACAGAAAAGCCTGGAAACCCGATCCAGACACTATCTTAGTAGAAGAGAAGAAGATTCTATCGCAACTCTTAGATCTTAAATTTTCTTTCATCCAAGCCGTTCAAAAAGTTTGTCCCGATCTGGCAGCCGAAGACTTATTTATTGAGTGGTGTGAAAGCTAATTTTCGCAAAGAATGCTCGTAAAAATCCAACAAAACGGGGTCTTGTGGGTTTGCAATGACCAATGTAGCTTAGACTACAAAAAATCTAAACTTCGATCGCTGAACCCTCATTATCACGTTATCTAAACACAGAAAACCACCGTATATCCAGAAGACCCGGTAAAAATAGAAACGCGAAAACTTAGCCGCTATCGTCATCTATATTCCAAAAGGGGGGCGCGACAACGGAGAACTGCCGCAATGGGTATTGGAAGCTGTTTCGTTGGGAACTTCCACGGCCTCTGACGATGTACAAATCGTAGAACAACAGCTCCCTACTGACGCTGCGTTTGTTACGGGGAGAACGTTTGGAGATGCCGCAGCGCTGGTTCAAGGAATCTTACAGATGATAGCTGGAGGCGGCGCCATAGGAAGTGGTGGAGCCCTCTGTTTTACGGGAATTGGCTGTATTGCGGGCTCGGGTGCTGTGGCTGCTGGAGTTGTGACAGCAACACATGGAGCCAGTGTTGTTGTTACAGCAACGGGCAACATGGCTCGGGATTTAGCGGAGTTAATTAACGCTGCATATTTAGCCATCAGCAGCGGTTCGGGGGGAGAGTCAGAGCAAGAGCCTGCTCGAAACCGAAGAACCGATCACGCAGAGCAAAGAAGATCTGAAGGGAGATCATCTGTAAGTCAAGCGTTTAATGATGCACAACGAGCTCGACAAAGTGATATATTCGTTCAACCCGACGACGGGAGATATGTTGTTCGAGGACCTCGGGGTCGAGAGCATATTTTTGAGCCTGATGGATCTCTTTTAACAACTGTAGAAAACCGCCCTCGAAGGGCTCATTTAAGAAGAGTTCAAGCTCGAGATAGAGTCCCAGTAACAAACAGTCAATTTGAACGATTTATGGAGATGTTCAGATGAATCCAACAGACGATTTCTCAGATCTTTCAGTAGAAGAAAATCTCTCAGATATTGCCGCAGAATTACTCTCGTCAAGGAGGAATGAAGATTTTCTCGAACGTTTGTTTTCGGTTGAGTCTGGAAAATGGATAGATATGCCCCCTTTGTGCAAAGGACTAATTGAGATTGAAGAGCAACTCGAAGAAGCAGGGAAATCTTTTAGGGAAGCACCACAAGTAACTTGGCTACCTTATTCAAGCCCTTGTTACGAACAGGGATTCTGCATAATAATTTTCTTCGTAGAAGATTTGCACTGGAGCAGTGTAGCACTCTATAACAAAAATTACTTTCACGAAACTTTTCGCAACAAAGGAAAAGAAGATTCCAAATAATGACTAAGAAAAGGTGAAAATCTCAAAGTTTCTGAAAAGTTGCCAGGGAAGCTGGCTCCTCTGTTAGCGAAACTCGACCAGTTTAATCGTCATTTGGATGATGTTCTGTCACAAATTGACGGTCAGTTTCGCCAGATAGGTGAGGAGCTTCAACGGCGGTTAGATACTATACTGGGTCGTAGACCTCAGCTCGCTACTCCTGATGGCGCTCCGGTTCCAGGGCGCATGGATGACTTGGAAACGGTTCAGCCCATGCAGTCTCAGGGGAGAGCAGGTAATGCTCACAATAGTAGGAGACAACGACGTAATGTAGAATCTCATGACGCGGCTGGAGGACACAGCATCGATCGCTATGTGGGTCGATCAGAACATTGGTTGTGTAACCGATTAGCTGGAGATCCTAACCTAAGATTTGCCTCTTCATTTCGGAATGAAGCTGCTGCCAATCGAACTCAAGGAAGATTTGTGCGGCGGTATCGCAATGAAATAATAGACTGGCTCAACAGTGGAAGAGGCCGACCATTCGTAGCAGAAATCGAAATGGAAAATCCCATTGGAATTGTACTTGAGAGAGGCAGTAGCAGGGCTGTTGAAACTTCAACTGCACGAGTAGTTATAGTACGCGACACCTCAGAACAAGGTTGGCGTATCCACACATCATTCCCAATTATTGATTAGCAAAGGTGAAGGAGGTGGAAATGACTCGATATAGGAATATTTATCCAGAGCTTAAACAATTTTTTTCCGGGTACTTTCACCAAGACTGGACGGTTCTTCATGACTGGAAAGGAAAGCGACCATCATTTGAAGTGATTGTACATGAGTTTAAAACCGAAAATCCTCAATCTCTTATCAATCTAACAGTTAACGAGTTAGAGAGTTTTCTAGATCTAAACTTGACAGAAGCTGATTTAGATATGGCTTTAACTCGGGAACTCGGATCTTGTGTTTATGCTCCTGGAATGGGATTAACCTATAGGCAGTGGCTAGAAGCCATTTTAGCTATACTCAAAGAGTCCGCAACCTAAATTCGTCCGGATCTTCCGAACTTGCCGTGAAAAAAAGAGCTGGTAACAAGTAACTTGGCTACCCTTGGGGGTGCAGAAAAGTCCTGAACCCCTTGCTAGACAATAGGGTAGTAATGAGGAGTAATGCTACTTTGGTTTTTGAATACTTGCCATGCAAGGATTGTAACTGCCCAGCATCATTAGAGTGCAGCACTACCCATTATTTTATGAAATAGAAATACACCCATCGATTCTCGCAGAATTTTTTAAATCTTGGCAAAGATAGCTACTGAATTCGTCGAAGTTTGAGTGAATGAAAAAGTGATCGCCGGAAAGCATATAAAAAGAAGTTTGATGGTTGGTCTGGATTTTCCAAGCTTCTAGAAAATCGATCGTCGTTTCGGGATCGTTCAGTCCGCCAAAAATTGAAATCGGACAAGACAGGGGATCTTCGGGTCGATAAGAGTAAGTTTCGACGACTGAAAAATCGGCGCGTAAAATGGGTAATACGAGTGCCAAAAGTTCGGAATTTTGAAATACCTCGTTTGGCGTACCGTTGAGGCGGCGAAGGGCTTCGATAAATTCTGGTTCGGGTAACTGATGGATTGGGGGAACGATGGGCGGTGTTTGAGGCGCACATCGTCCAGAAACGCACAATCGAAGGGGTTTTATTCGATAGTTTTTTCGAAGTAAACGGGTCAGTTCAAACGCAATCAGCGCCCCCATGCTATGACCGAAAAAGGCAAAGGGTTTGTCGAGATAGGGATAAATTACGGGTGCGATCGCCTCGACAATCGACGAAAGGTTTGTCAATAAAGGTTCTTGCAATCGAAATCCTCGTCCGGGGAGTTCGATGGGATAAACGCCAATATTTGATGGAAAGCGATCGCGCCAGCCTCGAAAGCTTAGGGTTCCACCTCCGGCGTAGGGAAAGCAAAACAGCCGAAGTTCGTCGGCGTTGTTGGAATTGAACTGGGGAATCCAAGGGGTTTCGATTTTCATGGGTTTTTATGTTTTCAACATTAGCGTTTTAGAAACTCTTCAAAATCACAAAATCAAACTCTCCATTTCTTCAGATTCTGAGGACGATCGAGTTTGAAGCACTAACGAGGTTAACGTTTGTTGTTCTAACAGCGTATTTGCCAGTTGTGCGATAGTCGATCGCCCTAAAAAGTTTTCGATGGGTAAACGAATTTGAAAGTCCTTTTCGATTTGACCCTGAAGTTCAAAGGCGATGAGAGAATCGACGAGTTCGGCGAGATGGTAATCTCGGTTGAGTTTGTCTTCTGGTAGCCTCAATAACTTGGCGAGGATGGCGATTAAATACCCTTCGATACTCTCGAGTTGTTCGGATTCGGAGAGTTCTGAAAGTTGCGATACATTGGGAACGGCGATCGCGCGATTTTGGAGGTTTTCAGAAGTTGGAGAAGAACTGAGGTTCGATCGCAATTTTGTCGCCGTCGCGTTCAAACGTCGCAATTGGAGTTCTGTGGCTTTCACCACGGGTTTTCCAGCTTCGGTTAACAGCATTACGTCCGCCGAAAGCGTCGCCGTGCGATCGCGATTTTGCCAGTCTTCTACTGGGGTTTGAATTTTGGTATAGGCGTATTTCGGTGGATTTTGTGGGTCGAGTTTGTCGAGTTCTAACTGTTGCAAACTTAGGATTATGTAGGTATCTGAAAGATGCGGCGGAACGCAGGCGGCGAAAACTTGGAAACAGGCGTCGAGGGCTTGCAGCGGTAAATGGTACTCTGACGCTAGGGTTGATTTTGGTTGTGTCAACTGTCCCAAGGCTTCCCCGTCTTTGCGCCAGACAGTGTTTAAGACTTGGCAACTTGCGCCGAGATCGGCTCCGTGCGATCGCATTTGTTGATAGAAGGTTTCGCCATCCCAGCAATCGCTGAATTGCTGTTTTAAGGATTTAATTTCAACGTCAGAAACTTGAGAAAACTCCGGCGAAAGTGTAAATTGTGCTTCTCCCGCCAGGTGTGGAACCCACGGTGCAGACTCCGACGCTTGAGGCGGTTGGCTGAAGATTTGAAATTCTGCGCGATCGCCCGGTTGAGGGGTTAAAATCAACTGCACCCGATGGCAGCGATCGGAGGAAAACGATAAGGGATGGGGAACCCGCAACCCGTTCCAGCGACGAACTGGACGATTCCAGGTGGCGATCGCCCCAGCTTGCAACATCTCCAAATACACTGCTAAATTGGCGATGGGTTGACCCTGTAACTGATGATCGCGCACCAAGGGAAGGCGATCGAGATGCCAGTTCGCTTCAAATTGAATGGCAGACAGGGGAGAGGACAGACGACGACCGAGTAAACTGTCCGAAGGTGGCAGCGGTGCAGTTGGAGAGGGATTCGGAAGGTCGTAAGATTGGCGTTGGAAAGGATAGGTCGGTAGCGCGATCGCCTGACGCTGTTGTCCCGCTTCGACGGCGTGCCAGCAAATATCGACGCCTCGCAGGTACAGTTGGCGTAAACTGTCTAACAGAACCTCCCAATCGGTGCGTTGAGAGTCGAGAGAGGGCAGCCAAAGATGGTTTGAGGTAGAGGTTTCGCAGGTTCCCAGGGCGATCGCACTGTCGCAATCGGCTTGTTGCAACGATGCGATCGCCGAGTCTGAAATTCCCGGTTTGTCGAGAGTTTCGGGGAGTTGCGCGAACAATTCCGGTAAATTCAACTGTCCCGACGCCCAAGCTGCTACCTGTGCGCCGATTCCATCGCCTACCGTCACCGTCGGTTCGATTCCCCACGATCGCCACAGTTGCGTTAAGGCGACTTGACGAGAAACGGCGACTGAAATCGGTAAATTTTCCGGTTTTCGTTCCTGACAAACCGACAACAACAACGCCGCCGTGTCAGCATCGAGACAGTCCGCACAGGCTTCGATCGCCGCTTTGAAGGCTGGGGCGCTCTCGTAAAGTGAAGGATCGATATCGATCGCGCGATCGCTGACGGGGGGAAAGTAGAACCCAATTTTCAGCGGTGGCGTGGCGGTGGTGTCGGAAATGGCGTCTGACGGCGTTTCTAAACACTGCTGGAGTTGCGATCGCGTGGAAACGCAGAAGGCGAGACGATGGGAAAAGTGCGATCGCCCGGCGTTTTCCGTCACGCAAATCTCCGCCAGTTCCAACTCGGGGCGATCGCGCAAGTACTCGGCTAAATCGGTCACCCGCTGCTGGAGGGCGCGTTGGGATTTCGCCGACAAACAGAGAAGTTGGGGCGAGCGCGCGGGTTTCGGAGATTTTGAGGGTTCTGGGGCGGATTCGAGGATGACGTGGGCGTTGGTTCCGCTGAAGCCAAAGGCGCTAATTCCCGCCAGACGAGTTCCATCGCGGTTCGCTATCCAAGGGGTGCGTTCGGTGGGAACGGTGATGTGAGTGCGATCGATGCGATCGTTGAGTTGCTGGAAATGCAAGTGTTGCGGAATTTCGCCCTGTTGCATCGCCAACACCACTTTCATTAATCCCGCGATTCCAGCGGCGGCTTCCAAATGACCGATATTGGTTTTCACCGAACCGATCGCAAAGGGTTGTTGGCGATTTTCGCCGAGAACCGCACTGAGCGATCGAACCTCGATCGGGTCGCCGAGAGGGGTTCCCGTACCGTGTGCTTCAATATATTGAATATCTTGGGGATTGACGCGAGCGTTTTGCAACGCCGATCGCACCACCGCCTGTTGCGCCGTTCCGTTGGGAACCGTCAAACCACTACTGCGTCCGTCGTGATTCACCGCCGAACCGCGAATCACCGCTAAAATGCGATCGCCGTCGGATTGCGCGTCACTCAACCGTTTGAGAGCGATCGCCCCGCAGCCTTCCCCGCGTCCGTAGCCGTCTGCTGAAGCATCGAAGGTTTTGCAATATCCATCAGGAGACAAGGCGTTCAGTTTCGCCATCGCCAAAGTGGTTTGCGGGGCCATCATCAAATAAATTCCCCCCGCGACGCCCAAGCGACATTCTCCCAAGCGCAAACTCTGACACGCCAGATGAACGGCGACGAGAGAGGAAGAACAGGCGGTATCGACAGCTAAGGCGGGGCCGCGAACTCCCAGCCAGTGGGCGATGCGTCCGGCTGCGATACTTAAGGCGTTCCCCGTCGCACTATAGATATCGATTCCCGCTTCGTCGCCAAAGAGGGAAGATTTCAGAAATTCGTTTAAACTGATGCCGAGGAATACTCCCGTCTGACTGTCCATCAACCGAGACGGCGCGATTCCCGCGTTTTCCAAGGTTTCCCAACTGACTTCTAAGAGTAACCGCTGTTGCGGGTCCATCGTCGCCGCTTCTCGAGGGCTGATTCCGAAAAAGTCCGGGTCGAATTCGTCGATGCGATCGAGAAAACCGCCCCGCTGCGGATAGCCAGGTTGCGATCGCCCCAACAGTTGGCGGCGGCGTTCGGGGATTTCGCCGACAGCGTTTTTTCCCTGAGATAACAGGTTCCAAAACGACTCGGGATCGGTGACGCCGCCGGGGAACCGACATCCCATCCCGACGATGGCGATGGGTTCGGCGTGCGATCGCTCGAGTTGGTCGATGCGGGTTCGCATTTCCTGTACTGTCAAGGCGGCGCGTTGTAGGGGGGATAAGGTTTGGGTCGAGTTTTGGGGAAAGTCAGTCATCGTGATTTCGGAGGTTTTCAGCGGTTGGGGTTATACTCCATCCGTTCCCGATAAGCTAGGTTTCCTTAGCCCCCCTTTGAAAGGGGAGTTGGGGGGATAGAGGGGTTTGTCAGGTTGGACAAAACCAGTGTTTGCAATTCGGATTCCGTATTACTTCTGTGTGACCCAGGTGGAAAATTCGCGATCGATCAGGGCTAAAAGCTCGTTTTCAGAGAGATCTCGCACGGCGTTTTCGGGATTTTCTGACGGTTCGACGGGGCGATCGCCTTCTGACGGAGACAGTTGACTGAGGAGATAGTCCGCTAGGGTTTTGGGATTGGGACAGTCAAACGTCAGCGTGGACGACAACACCAAGTCAAAGCGAGTTTGCAGCCGATTTTTCAACTCCAACGCCATCAGCGAATCCAATCCCAACTCGAAGAATCCCGTATGAGGATCGAGGGTTTCTGTGGCGTCGGCTCCTATTACCACACAAATCTCTTTTTGTAAACCCTCAAAAATGCGATGGTAGCGTTGCACGGGGGACAGACTGTCCCAGCATTCTCGCCATCCCCCCAAATCCCCCTTAGTAAGGGGGGCAGGGGGGGAAGAGACGAGGGATTCGAGGAGGCGATATCGCCCCGGATCGGGCAGTTGCGCGGCAAATCGCGACCAATCGATGGGTAACGCGCCGATATGGTGGGGACTCTCGCGATCGCAAATTCCCACGCGATCGAGCAATGCGAATCCTCGTTCGAGGGTTAACAGTTCCACCCCCGCCTGTCGCCACCGCTGCTGGCTGCGATCGTCCAACTTCGCCGCCATTCCCGATTCCGCCCAGGGTCCCCACTGCACGCTGAGTCCGGCGAGTCCTCGGCTACGACGGAGGCTGATAAGACCGTCGAGAAAGGCGTTGGCGGCGGCGTAGTTTCCTTGGCCGGGAGACCCTAAAATCGAGGCGGCGGAGGAGAACACGACAAAGGTTTCGAGATCGAGGGATTCTGTATGGCGGTGGAGGTTCCAAGCCCCCGCAACTTTGGGTTGCAAGACCTTTTCAAAGCGGTTCCAGCGTTGTTGGAGGAGAACGCCGTCGTCTAGAACTCCCGCCAGATGGAAGACGCCTGTGATGGGGGGTGCGGTGTTTTTCAAGCTGGCGAAGACGGAGGCTACATCGGCGTCGATCGCAACGTCCGCTTGTCGGCGATGGATGCAAACCCCTCGCGCCTCCAATTTCTGTAATTGAGATTCCGCTTGGGGAGAAGGCGATCGCCGTCCCAACAGGGCCAAATGCTGCACGCCGCGATCGACCAACCATTTCGCTAACTCGAGTCCCAATCCGCCAAACGCCCCGGTAATGAGATAGGTTCCCTCGGGATTCAACGCGGTTTTCTCAGATTTGGGTTTCCAAGGTTGCAATCGCTGTCCGTATCGCCGGCTGGAACGCAAGGCGACGCGATCTTCGGGGTCGATCGCCCCAATTTCGGCTGCGATCGCCTCGACAATATCCTCGTCGAACTGGGCGGGAATATCGAGTAAACCGCCCCACCGCTGCGGGTGTTCGAGGGCGAGGGTTCGACCCAATCCCCACAGCAAACTCTGTACTGTCGAGGTGGGATTTTCGCCGGATTCCACGGGTTGCGCGGCTTGCGTGACCACCCAAAGCCGACCCGTTGCGGACACTGCATCCTGGGCGATCGCTTTGGCGAGATGGAACAGTCCCGCACAACTGGGATAGTTGCAAGTCACATCCGGTTGCGGAGTGGGCGGCGGCGTTCTGGTGTCGTCCAATCCCCACAAATAGACGATACCCGACCAAGATCGCGATCGCGCTAACGTTTCAAAGGCTTCGGTATCCTCGGGAGAAAGGGCGTTCGCACTGCTGGAAGTGTCGGCGTAGTGCAGATGACAGGTTGCGCCGAGGGACGTTAAACGAGTCGCCAGGCGATCGCCCAAACCGCAAGTGCGATCGCTGAGAATTAGCCAATCTCCCGAGAACGCGTTAATGTCTCGTTTTTCTAACCGTTTCCACTGCGACGCATAGAGACTTTGCGGCGAAGTCTCAACCTCTGAAATATCCGGTTTGACATCGATCCAATAGCGTTTGCGCTGGAAAGGATACGTGGGAAGCGAGACGCGGCGGCGAGAATAGTCGCGATCGAATCCTTGCCAGTCGATCGCTTTTCCTGACAAATATAACGTTTTCAAACTCTCCAACAACACCGACCAATCCGGTTGTCCCCGTCGCAAGGAGGGCAGCCAGAGGGGAGAGGTTTCAGAGTCCGCCACACACTGACGCGCCAACCCCAATAACACCGGATGCGGCCCCACTTCGATCGCCGCCCGACAACCTAACTTTTCTAACGTTTGCGTTCCCTGAGTAAAACGCACCGGTTGGCGCAAATGCTGACACCAATAGTCCGCTCGACCGAGTCGTTCGGCGTCGGCGACAGTTCCCGTCAGGTTCGATATCACGGGAATTTCGGGCGATCGATATTCGATTTGACTGGCGACTTGACGAAACGCCTCTAAAATTCCGTCGATGGCGGGAGAGTGGAAGGCGCGAGACACCTGAAGCGGAACCGCATGAATCTCCTGCTGAGTTAGATTTTTTATTACCTTTTCTACATCGGCTTTCGGGCCGGAAATCACCGTATTTCGGGGACTGTTGAACGCCGCCACCGTCACCGCATCGAAGGGAGAAATCGCCGTTTCCACCACTGACGCTTCCGCCAAAATCGCCGCCATCGCCCCATCTTCGGGTAGCTGTTCCATCAAGCGGGCGCGTTCGGCGACAAACACTAACCCCGTTTCCAAGCTGAAAACCCCCGCCACACAAGCGGCGACGTATTCCCCCAAACTGTGACCCATCACCACGTCCGGTTCGACGCCCCAAGATTTCCACAGTTGGGCGATCGCGTACTCGATCGCGAACAACGCCGGTTGCGTGTAAGCCGTGCGATCGATCTGCGACATCGCCTCAACTGAAGCATTGCTGGGATACAACACCGTCAGTAACGGATGTTCGAGATAAGTCCGTAGAATTTCGTTACAGCGATCGAGAATCTCCCGAAATCGGGGACTGGTTTCGTACAGTTGTCGCCCCATGTGGAGGGTTTGCGATCCCTGTCCGGTAAAGAGAAACGCCGTTTTGACCGAAGTTTGACGTTTGGCGCGTTCTCCCGTTGCTTCGCTAACGGTAAACTCCGCCAATTGTCGCCGCAAGTCCTCGATGGAACTGGCGACGATCGCCCCTCGCTGGGGAAAATGACAGCGTCCGGTATTGGCGCTAAAACAGATATCGGCGAGGGATGGGGTATCGTCCTGAACCGATCGCCATTGCTGGGCGAGTTCGCTTAACGCCGCAGTCGATTTCGCCGAAAACGCCAACAAATGCAGGGGGCGATCGGGAGAATTCGGAGACGGCGTGACGGAAACCGGCGCTTCTTCTAAAATGACATGGGCGTTCGTACCGCTCATTCCGAAAGAACTCACCCCCGCAATGCGAGACTGACTTTCGGGAACCTTCCACGGCGTCCGTTGGGTGGGAACTGTTAAAGCCGGATTCGGCCAGTTCAGCGCCGGGTTAAACTGTTTCAGGTGTAAGTGGGGCGGAATCTCGCGATGTTGCATCGCCAACACCACTTTAATCAACCCCGCAATTCCCGCCGCCGCTTCCAAATGACCGATGTTGGTTTTCACCGAACCGAGGGCGAGGGGATGAGACGGATCGCGATCGCGGGCGAAGACTTGGGCGATCGCTTCGGCTTCGATGGGATCGCCGAGGGCGGTTCCCGTTCCGTGAACTTCTAGGTAACTGACTTGTTGGGGGTTTACACCCGCACGGGTTAACGTGGTTTGAAAGAGTTCCTGTTGCGCGAGGCCGTTGGGAACCGTCAAACCGCTACTGCGTCCGTCGTGGTCGATCGCCGTTCCGCGCACCACCGCTAGAATCTCGTTCCCGTCGGCGATCGCATCGGACAGGCGTTTGAGAACCACCACACCGCAGCCTTCCCCCCGTCCGTACCCGTTAGCAGAGGCGTCAAACGGTTTACAGCGTCCGTCTGGAGACAGGGCGCGCATTTGCGAGAGAATGACGTACCCCCGAGGCGACAGCATCAAATTTACCCCTCCCGCGAGGGCGGTTCTACACTCGCGCGATCGCAGGTTCTGACAGGCTAAATGCAGGGCGACGAGAGACGAGGAACAGGCGGTATCGACGGCTAAGGTGGGGCCGCGAAAGCCGAACCAATGGGATAATCGCCCCGCTGCGACGCTGGCGGTATTTCCCGTAAAAACGTAGGCGTTGAGAGTCTCGAGGCTTTGGGAATCGGCGTGTAACTGTCCGTAATCGGCGGAGTTAATCCCGACAAAGACGCCTGTATTGCTTCCGGCTAAGTCGGTGGCGGGAATTCCGGCGCGTTCTAAAGATTCCCACGCCACTTCTAAGAGGAGTCGCTGTTGGGGATCCATCGAGGTGACTTCTCGCGGCGAGAGATCGAAAAAGGGGGCGTCGAACTCGTCCACGCGATCGAGGAAATGACCCTTTCGGGTGTAACTTTTACCGGGGCGATCGCCGGTTTCATCGTAGTCGCGATCGCCGTTCCAGCGCGTCTCGGGAATCGATCGCACGGTGTCTTTTCCCTGTTTCAACAGTTCCCAAAAAGCTTCGGGGCTGTTGGCGTCGCCGGGAAACCGACAGCCCATCCCGATAATGGCGATCGGTTCGGATTGGGAAGATTCGAGGGTTTTGACTTTTTCTTGTAGGGTTTCGATCGCCAAAAGCGCCCGTTTCAGGGGAGAGAGTTGAGGGGTGGGAGTCGAATCGGAAGCAGAAGTCATGTTGTTAGATGCAATGTCACAGTCGGGGTTTGAAATGTCTTCACCACATCAGAGACGGAGGACACCGAGAGTTCTAGGGTGAGGAAGCCTTTATGAGAGTTCGAGATTTTGCAGTTTTTCGAGTAAGCGGGTTTCGGCTTCGGTTTCTGAGAGTTCTTGGATATCCTCGACTGTCAGAACTGTTGGTGGTGACTCGGTTTTGCGGTGCGACCCCGCGCCGTCGCACGGCGCTAGGGCTTGCCCTGAGCTTAGTCGAAGGGAACGCGCACCAAGAGAGTGGTTTTGTGGAGTTTCGGGTAAGGCTTCGGAAACGGCGATTTTTGGTCGATCGCTCTCGAGATGTAAGATCGCCTGGAGTAAGTAATCGGCGAGGGATTCCAGGGTGGGATAGTTGAAACCCAGCGTCGCCGAGAGGGGATGTCCGATTTCTCGTTCGAGACGACTTCTCAACGTCACCATCGACAGAGAATCGAATCCCATCTCGAAAAAGCCTCGCGTCGGTTCGAGATCCTCGGGGGAGGAACGCCCCAACACGCGGGCGAATTCGCCTTGTAACAGCCGAACGAGAAGAGGATGGCGATCGCTGCGACTGGCACGATCGAGGTGTTGGAACCAGGAGTCACTTACAATCTCTGTAGACTGTTGGGAATTCTCCTCGAGATTGTCTTCGCCAAACCAGCAGCGTCGTCGTTGAAACGGATAGTTGGGAAGCGTCACGAGACGGCGAGAATAGGGGCGATCGAAGGCGTTCCAATCGATCTCTACGCCTCGAACGGTCAGTTTGGCTAAACTCTCGAGTAAGGTTTCCCAAGGAGTTTGAGACGATCGCAAACTGGGGAAATACGAGGGGCGATCGCTCGAGTTCGACCCCATTTCGATAAACAGGGTTTCTTCGGGAACGGCGGCGGTGGAAAGGATCTCTGACGGTTCGCGAACCTGTTGTTTCCAGTAGTCTGGGGTGGCGATCGCGTCGGTGACGACTTGTCCGGTGCGCGGAGAGACGATCGCCCGTTTTGGAATTTGGTAAGAAAGGTTATTTGCAGTGCGATCGAACTCGTCTAAGCTGCGATGCTTGGCTACAGCCAGTTTCAAGCCGTCTTCTAGGGAAAATACCCCCGCCAGACAAGCGGCGACGTACTCGCCAACACCCTGCCCGACTAACCAATCTAACCTTGAGATCCAAGATTGCCACAATCGCGCGAGAGCGTATTCGATCGCAAACATGGCGGGTTCTATTAACACTTCGTCATCGAGGACTTCCGCAATCGATCGCCCCAGCAGCGGATTTACAATGTCGTCGCAGGCGTCGAACACTTCCCGAAACAGCGGCGAAGTCTCGTACAGTTGTCGTCCCACACCGGGAGACACAGGACAGGTTCCGGGGAAGACAAAGGCGATGGGGGCGCGAGACGGGGGTTCGTGTCCGCTGTAAACCCCCGACGGTTTCTCTCCCTGTAAGTATTGCGTCAAGCGTTCCCGCATCCCCTCAATCTCCCCTTCGCCCCCCTGCATCCCCCCCTCGCCCCCC
>NZ_KB235958.1:2437763-2460114 GCF_000332355.1 Baaleninema simplex PCC 7105 | reverse complement strand
AGCGTTCCCGCATCCCCTCAATCTCCCCTTCGCCCCCCTGCATCCCCCCTTCGCCCCCCTTGGTAAGGGGGGTTGGGGGGGATTGGGGGATAATAGCGAGGCGATGTCGAAACGTGGTTCGGTGGGCGTTGGCGGTGTAACAGATATCGGCGAGATCGGTTTCCGGCGCAGTTTGGAGATGCGATCGCATCTTGAAGGCCAATTCCGTTAACGCCTCGCGTCGGTGGGCGGAAAGCATCAGCAGATGCAACGGGCGATCGCGGGTTGGGCGAGGCGGATCGATCGGACGAACTGGGGCTTCTTCTACGATGACATGGACGTTACTTCCGCCAAAACTGAAGGAACTGACCCCCGCCAAACGGCGTGGCGTTCGCGCCACCCACGGTTGATGCTGGGTGGAAATTTTGAAGGGCGTCCCCTCGAGGTCGATGAGGGGGTTGAGTTTCTGAAAATGCGGTTGGGCGGGAATTTCGCCGTGTTGGAGAACCAAAACTGTTTGGATGAGTCCGGCGATTCCCGCCGCCGCTTCCAAATGTCCGATATTGGCTTTTACCGATCCGATCCAACAGGTATCCTGGGGCGATCGCCCGGTGTTGAGAACGGCTTTGAGGGCGGACAGTTCGATAGGATCGCCGAGGGAAGTCCCCGTTCCGTGGGCTTGGACGTAGCCAATTTCATGGGGTTCGACTCCAGCGCGATCGAGGGCTTTACGCACCGCATCTCGTTGCGACATTCCGTTGGGGGCGGTGAGTCCGTTACTGCGTCCGTCTTGGTTGGTGGCGGTTCCGCGCAACACCGCTAAAATGCGATCGCCGTCCCGTTGGGCGTCGGACAGGCGTTTGAGAATCACCAATCCGCAACCTTCACTGCGAACGTAGCCGTCAGCCCGCGCGTCGAAGGTCTTACACCGACCGTCTGAGGCCATCATTCCCGCGTCGGAAAAGGCTAAATTCAAACGGGGGTTGAGAATAAGGTTTACCCCTCCGGCGATCGCGAGATCGCACTCTTGCAATCGCAGGTTTTGGGCGGCGGTGTGGACGGCGAGGAGAGACGCAGAACAGGCGGTGTCGATCGCCATACTCGGACCGCGTAAATCCAACCAATAAGACAGACGGTTGGCGGTGATGCTGTAGGCGTTCCCGGTTCCTGCGTAAGCGTCGATATTGTCGAAGTTCTCCAGTTGTAACCAACCATAGTCTTGAGAGGCGACGCCGACAAAAACCCCCGTTTCGCTTCCCACGAGGCTGTCGGGGCGAATTCCCGCGTGTTCTAAAGCGTTCCAAGTCACTTCCATCAACAGCCGTTGTTGGGGATCCATGCGAGTGGCTTCGCGGTGGGAAATCCCGAAAAACTCGGGATCGAAGCGATCGACGCCTTCGATAAATCCGCCTTGATGGACGCCTTTTTTATCGCGGGGGAAGCGATCGCGATCCCAGCGATCGCGCGGAACTTCACCGATGGCGTCTTTCCCCTGTTTGACGAGATCCCAAAATTCCTCGGGACTGGACGCACCGGGAAAACGACAACCCATCCCGATAATGGCGATCGCATCGGTGTCTGTCGAGGGAGAACGGGCGGGTTGAGAAGGCGTCGGATGTACCGTCGGCGTGGACTCTTCGACAGTCTCTTCCCCTGCGATGTGGCACGACAACCCTGCGATCGTGGGATAATTCCACAGAACAGTGGGCGTCAGCGATCGCGAAAATTCCGTTTCGAGTTCTGCAAGCAGTGCGATCGCCCCTTGCGAGGTCAACCCGTGATAGGCCAAGGATTGTTGCGTGTCGATGTCTTCTAAGGCAATATCGAGTTGACGGGCGAGTTTCTGTTTGAGCCAGGTTTCGACCTCGCTGGCGGAGAGTTGGCGATCGCTTTTTGGGGGTTCGGGCGGTTCTTGCAGTTTTTTCGTCACCGCCTCGATGTCAGAAGATAGCTGTAAAAACGATGTGCGATCGCGCGGGTCGTAACTCCACTCGCGAACGATATTTAAAGTACGGTTGAGGAATCCTTGGCGACAGGCTTGGCGTTGAATTTTCCCGCTGGAGGTTTTGGGAATACTCGCCGTTCTCAACAACAACACCGCATGGACGGGGAGATCGTGGTTTTGGGCGATCGCCTGACGAACCGTGGTAATAATAGAGTCTAAGTCGGGATGGCGAAGGGAAGTGCGCTCTAACTCCTGCGCCACCACCAACCGTTCTCGACCGTTGACGTCTACGGCGAAGGCTGCACCCGCCCCCAAGCGCAACCCCGGATGACAGGATTCGACGGTAGCTTCGATGTCCTGGGGATAGTAATTCGCGCCGTCGATAATCATTAAATCTTTTAACCGTCCGGTGACGAACAACGCCCCGGTGTCGTCGAGAAAGCCGAGATCTCCGGTTCGTAAAAATTCGCGATCGCCGCCGTCGGAGAGTTTGGCGTTAAACGTGGCTTCGGTAGCCTCTGCATTTTTCCAGTAACCTTGAGCGACGAGGGGACTATCGACCCAAATTTCCCCAACTTCGTAGGGAGGGAGTTGGCTGTGGGTGTCTGGGTGGACGATGGCGATTTCAGTCTCGAGAACTGGGCGACCGCAGGAGGCTAAGGTGAGACTGTCGGTGGTGTTGGGGTTGCAGGGAACGACACGATCGCGCGAGAGTTCTCCGGCGTCCACCGTCAGCGAAACGGGATTTTCGGATTTGGCGATCGCCGTGACTTTCAGCGTCGCTTCGGCCAAACCGTAAGCGGGACAATGGACGTTGGCGTCGAAGCCACAGTCGCCAAACGCCTCGGAAAACTTCGCCAACGTCGTCGGACGCACGGGTTCGGCCCCGTTCATCGCCATTTTCCAACACCTGAGATCGAGTTGCGATCGCTCGTCTTCCCCGATCTTCTGAACGCAGAGTTCGTAAGCGAAGTTGGGGGCGGCGGTGTGAGTTCCGCGATAGCGAGAGATGGCTTGCAACCAACGCACCGGACGCTGTAAAAACGCCACAGGTGCCATGACATAAGAGGGAATCCCCTGATAAATCGGCTGTAAAATCCCGTAAATTAAACCTAAATCGTGGAAAACCGGGAGCCAAGTGACGTTGACGCTCTCGGGGCTGTACTCCCAGGTTAAAGCTTGGTCGGCGCTGCAATAGAGTAAGTTCTCGTGACTCACCATCACGCCTTTGGGATGTCCCGTCGAACCGGAGGTGTATTGCAAAAAGGCCAGGGTGTCCCCAGATACGTCGGGAGGTTGCCAAAGTGCGCCGTCCCCCACACCGAACTCGTCGGTTCTGTACCACTGAATCCCTTGCAGGGCGGGAACTTTAGCCAGCCAAGGGGAAATCTGCGCCATCACGTCTTGGGTGGTGAGGGCGATCGCGGCGTCGGCGTCTTTGAGAACGGCTTGTAGGCGGTGCAGGTGATGGTTGCGTCGCGGGGGATACAGGGGAACGGCGATCGCTCCGGCGTACAAACAGCCGAAAAAGGCGGCGACGAACTCTAAACCGGGGGGATACAGCAACAACACGCGATCGCCCGGACGGTGAGAGGATTGTAATCGAGCGGCGATCGCCCGAGCCCGCGCGTCGAGAGCGGCGAAACTCCAGATATCCTGTTCGTCTTCGCCGTTGCGGAGGAAGGTAAACGCCGTGGCGTCGCCCTGGGTGCTGGCTCGTTCGCGTAAAAGATCGACCAGGGTCGAACGGGATTTTCTCGAACCGATTTGTTGAGGTTGCAACACTGTTATCTCCGTTGCTCGAGGTCAAAGGTTAGCGGTCGAATTTCTCGAAATTTCATGTCATACCCATTCCTCCCATTTCTCAGGCGCGATCGCGACCTAGAGAAACGAGATCGATTGGAATTTTTTTATGGAGTGCGTGGGTTTTCGATACGTCCCAAAAACCGGAAAGTCGAAAAGCGAAATTACGAACGAAGTCCGTTCGGTTTGGGGCGGGATCGCGTTAAAAACTTGCGATTACTAAAAATCTTGGCTAGGTCTCGTCGATTTTGCGAAACGGGGCATCCGAGTCGGTCAGCTTTGAGGAAGCCACAACCGCTCTCAGAGGTCTTGCAAGAATCTACCCCGATGATAATACTGGGTTCGATTCGCTTTTGCAATCCCTACAGATGACATCTTATATCATTTATAGAGCAGTTCGTCAGGCTGACACCGCTAAATTTACCGCGATCGCCGTTTGAAACTACGCTCTCATGGGAATGACAGAGAATCCCCGCGTTGGCTTTCCTCAGGTGCGATCGCGAAAGATTCCCAGTAATACAGCCATCTGTCACCGTTTCGCGTGGCGGTTGACTGAGGCGGAAACTCCTGTATTCTCGAAGACTGAAGCGCTGCGATCGCCCTCTATATCCTTCTCTAACACGATATCGCCATAAGGTTAGATAAGCCTGAGACTTCTTGAGATTCTCTTGCATTTGCTGAAGTGGCTGTGATATGCTACGCTCACGTTTTAGAAATTATTCTCAATAGCTGAAATCGCAATTGAAAGGAATTTGCGGTAACGTCGAGTCGATCTGCTCGACGCGCCTCCGTAAATTCGCCGAATCTCGCTCTCGGGACAACACCCAAACCCAGACCAAACGTAACTCGCATTCACTCAGGACAATTGTGAATTTACACTCACTTTTACGCTCGCTGTCGAGTCGTGGAATTCGGCTGTCTAAAATCGAGAATTCCTTACGAATTGACGCACCAAAAGGGGCATTAACTCCCGAACTTCGCGATTTATTAACTCAGCATAAATCAGAAATTCTCAAACGTTTAGAAACCCAAGATATAACGGCGATCGATCGCGAACTGCCCTCGATCGTCCCCGATCCGCAATCCCGTCACGATCCCTTCCCCTTAACCGATATGCAGCACGCCTTTTGGGTGGGGAGAAGTGGCATTTTAGAACTGGGGAACGTTTCAAATCACGGGTATTACGAAATCGAAGGCGGCGATCTCGACTGCGATCGCCTGGGCCGCACCCTGCAACAGCTCATCGCCAGACACGATATGTTGAGAGCTGTCGTACTCCCCGACGGACAGCAACAAATTCTCGAAACCGTTCCCCCGTATCAATTGCAAGTTTTGGACTTGCGCGAACGCACCGAAGACGCCGTCGCCAGCGAACTCGAAACCCTGCGTCAGTTCATGTCGCACCAAGTCATCCCGTCCGATCGCTGGCCGCTGTTTGACTTCCGCGTGACGCGCCTTCCCCAGCAGCGAGTGCGCTTGCACATCAGCTTCGACTTACTCGTATTCGACGCCTGGAGTCTGTTTCGGCTGTTTGACGAGTGGTTCCAACTCTACCAAAACCCCGAGTTAACCCTTCCTCCCCTAGAACTCTCCTTTCGCGATTACGCATTGGCGGAACGGGAACTTCTCAAAACCCCACTGTTCGAGCGATCGCAGAACTATTGGCGCGATCGCCTCGACAAACTACCGCCAGCCCCCGATTTACCCCTGGCGAAAAATCCCAAAGAGATCGAAAAACATCACTGTCGCCGCTACAACGCCAGCATTTCGCCAGAAAACTGGCAGCGACTCAAACAAAACGCCGCCACAGCTGGATTGACGCCATCAGGCGCGTTGTTGGCCGCCTTTTCCGAAATTATTGCCCGCTGGAGTAAAACCCCACAATTCACCATCAACTTGGCACTGTTCAACCGCTTACCGATGCACGAACAGGTCAACGATATTTTGGGTGATTTTACCTCCGTAACGCTGTTAGCGGTCGATCGCACTTCGGGAAATAACTTCCGCGATCGCGCCAGTGCCGTACAAACCCAGCTTTGGCAAGACTTAGAACATCGTTACTTTAGCGGCGTGCGCGTGACGCGGGAACTCTCCCGCCGCAACGGAACCCCACCGACAGCGATGCCTGTCGTGTTTACCAGTACCTTGGGATTCGCCAACGCCGGACAAGAAACCCGCACGTTCAGTCATTTCGGCGAGTTGGTGTACGGCATCAGCCAAGCCTCGCAAGCCTGGATGGACGTGCAAGTGTCCGAAGATCGCGACGCACTGTTGTTTAACTGGGATGTCGTCGAAGAACTGTTTCCCGAGGGGTTGGTGTCGGCGATGTTCGAGGCGTACTGTCGCTTACTCGATCGCCTGGCGACATCCGATGAAATCTGGAACGCGTCAGACTTGCACCTGTTACCCGAGGCGCAACTCGAACAGCGGAACGCCGTCAACGCCACCGATGCGCCGATTCCCGATGTCGTGTTGCAGGAATGGTTCGCCGAACGCGTGCGCCAGCAACCCGAAGCCGTGGCGGTTATTGCGCCGCAACGCCAACTGACTTATCGAGACTTGTTCGATCGCGCCAACTGTCTCGGACATCGCTTGCGAGATCTCGGTGCCACACCCAACCATCCGATCGCGATCGTTATGGAAAAAGGATGGGAACAAATCGTGGCGGTGATGGGAATTCTCATGGCGGGTGCGCCTTACGTTCCCATCGATCCGGGGTTACCTTCAGAACGGGTTGAATATCTTCTCGACAACAGCGAAGCGGCGATCGTCTTAACGCAATCTCGGTTGCGGGAGGCGTTACCGACGTTGGAATCTCGAAATTGTCTGTGTATCGATCGCGAACCCGTTGACGAAACCCTCGAACCCTTGAGTTGGGTACAGACTCCCGACGATTTGGCTTACGTCATTTATACCTCCGGTTCGACGGGATTGCCCAAAGGCGTCGAGATTACCCATCGCAACGTCGCCAACATGGTGCAGTCTACCAACCTGCGATTTCAGGTGAACCCAAGCGATCGCGCGATCGCCTTAACTGCACTCAATCACGACTTATCGGTATACGACATTTTCGGATTGCTGAGTGTTGGCGGTGCGATCGTGTTACCCGAGGCGGAGTTCGTCAAAGATCCCACCCATTGGATGGAGTTAATTCAGCAAAACGGGGTGACGTTGTGGAACTCGGTTCCCGCAATGATGGAGATGTTATCCAATACCTTAGACGATCGCCCTCCTGTGGATTTGTCGAGTTTGCGATTGGCAATTTTAGGCGGCGATTGGTGGCCGGTTTCCCTTCCCGATCGCATCCGCAGTTTCGCCCCGAACATCCAACTTCTGAGTATTGGCGGCCCGACTGAAACCACCGTTTGGAATATCGGCTATTCGATCGATCGCGTCGATCCGAACTGGACGAGTATTCCTTACGGAAAACCGATGGCAAACGCCAAATATTACGTCTTGAACGAGGCGTTAGAAGACTGTCCGATTTGGGTTCCCGGTCAACTCTATTGTTCCGGGGTTCAACTGGCAAAAGGCTATTGGAAAAATCCCGAAAAAACTGCCGAGAATTTCATCACTCACCCGCGCACCGGAGAACGGATTTATCGAACCGGCGATCGCGGACGATTTCTCCCCGATGGAAACCTGGAATTTTTGGGACGAGTCGATTTCCAAATCAAACTCCGAGGCTATCGCATCGAAGCCGGAGAAATTGAGTCGATATTAACTCAATATTATAGCATAAAATCGGCGATCTTGCAAGCGATCGGCACGGGACAAAAAGCCAAATTAGTGGCGTATCTCGTGGTTCGCGACGGAGAAGAAACCCCAGACGTGGAGGTTCTCACCCAATGGCTGAGCGGAAAGTTACCGGAATACATGATTCCCTCGGCGTTCCGATTTTTAGAAGCGTTACCGCTCTCGGCAAATGGAAAAGTCGATCGAAACGCCCTTCCGAAAGATGAAGCATCCTTCGAGAAAATCGAGGTCAGTTACGTTCCGCCTCAAAATGAAATCGAACAGGCGATCGCGGCGATATTTCAAGAGGTTTTAGATCTCGAAAAAGTGGGCATCAACGATAACTTTTTCGACTTGGGCGCGACCTCGTTGTTAATGACCTCGGTTTATCGGAAGCTTACGGGTATTTTGCCATCGGAGTCACCATCGTTTTCCTTGGTCGATTTATTTAAATATCCGACCGTGAAGCAGTTGTCGAAACAGTTGGGAAGTCCAGAAAACACCGAAGTCTTAACTTCTCAAAACCAGGAAGTCGAGACCAAACTCAATCGCGGTAAAAATCGGCTCAAACAGCGGTTTCAAAAATCGCGATCTGCATAAAAACTCTCCGTGTCCTCTGTGTCTCTGTGGTGAATCCCTATGAATTCAAACTACACCGGCTTAGAAATTGCCGTAATCGGTCTTTCCGGGCGGTTCCCCGGAAGCAAAACTCTCGAAGACTTTTGGAAAAACTTAGCCAACGGCGTCGAACTGGTGTCGCCCTTCAACAGTTCCGACAGCCAAACCCCACGGGCGGGATCGATACTAGAAGAAGTCGATCGCTTCGATGCAGACTTCTTCGGATTCAACCCTCGCGAAGCCGAAGTCATGGATCCCCAACATCGGCTGTTTCTCGAGTCGGCGTGGGAAGCCTTAGAACACGCGGGTTACAGTTCCCCCGAAGAAAAACGCGCGATCGGAGTGTTTGCGGGGGTGGGAATGGGAACCTACCTGTTGTATAACCTCAGCCCCAACCCAGACATCATCGAATCTCGGGGACTACTTTCGACGTTGGTAGGCGTGGATAAAGACTATCTCCCGACTCGCGTTTCCTATAAATTAAATCTCAACGGCCCCAGTGTCAGCGTGGGAACCGCCTGTTCGAGTTCTCTCGTCGCCGTTCACCTCGCCTGTCAGAGTTTGCTGAGTGGCGAATGCGATATCGCTTTGGGTGCGGGGGTTGCGGTGAAAGTTCCCCAAAGCGAGTTGACGCTCTCTCCCGATGAAATTGTCTCCTCAGACGGACACTGTCGCGCCTTCGATCGCAACGCCAACGGTACAGTCGGAGGAAACGGAATCGGGGTGGTGGTTCTCAAACGCCTCGAAGATGCGATCGCCGATCGCGATACCATCTATGCAGTCATCAAAGGCTCTGCAATCAACAACGACGGGGCGCAGAAAGTCGGTTACACCGCCCCCAGCGAAGACGGACAAACCCGCGTCATTCGCGCCGCGCAGATTATGGCGGAAGTGGAACCCGACAGCATTTCCTACATGGAAGCCCACGGAACGGGGACGGCGTTGGGAGATCCCATTGAAATCGCAGCCATGACGCAGGCGTTTCGCGCCAAAACCGATCGCAAAGGGTTCTGTCGCGTCGGTTCGGTAAAAACCAACGTGGGACATTTGGACGCAGCGGCGGGAATTGCGGGGTTGATGAAAACCGTTCTGGCGTTGCATCACAAACAGATTCCCCCCAGCATTAACTTTACCGAACCGAACCCTCAAATCGATTTCGAGAACAGTCCGTTTGTCGTCAATACAGAACTGACGGATTGGACTCGGAACGGAACGCCGCGACGTGCGGGGGTGAGTTCGTTTGGCTTCGGTGGAACCAACGTTCATATGGTGTTGGAAGAAGCCCCGACACCGGAACCGACGGAAACGCCAGTGCGTCCGCAACTGCTATCTCTGTCGGCGAAAACGGCGACGGCGTTGGAAAACGCCAGCGATCGCCTGGCGCAACATCTCAAAACTTCGCCGAATTTGAACCTCGGAGATGTCGCCTACACCTTGGATATGGGACGTTGGAAATTTCCCCATCGTCGGGTTTGGGTGGCGCAAACTGTCGAAGAAGCGATCGCGGGTTTGGAATCGGGAGGTTTGGTGACGGGAGAAGCGGCGGACAGTACACCGTCTGTTATCTTCATGTTCCCCGGTCAAGGCGCACAGTATCTCAACATGGGGCGGAAACTGTACGAGGCGGAACCGAGGTTTCGGCTTCGCTCAACCCATGGGTTTCGGGACGTTTGCGATCGCTGTTTCGAGATTCTGAAAACCCAACACCAACTGGATTTGAAATCGATTCTGTTTGGGGACAACTCAGAGAAACTTACCCAAACGGCGATCGCGCAACCGGCGTTGTTTGCGATCGAATACGCCCTCGCGCAACTGTGGATCTCTTGGGGCATCGTACCGAAATCGGCGATCGGTCACAGTATCGGCGAATACGTGGCTGCGTGCGTGGCGGGGGTGTTCTCCCTCGAAGATGCGTTGCGCGTGGTGGTAACGCGGGGACGGTTGATGCAGCAACAACCCCCTGGGGCGATGGTTACGGTACGCTCGTCAGTGGAAGCGGTACGTCCTTATTTAGATAAGTCGCTATCGGTTGCGGCGAGTAACAGTCCTTCGCTGACGACGGTTTCGGGAACTGTTGAAGATATCGAACAGTTGCGATCGCACTTGGCGGCGCAAGACATCGATTGCATTCCCCTCCATACTTCCCACGCCTTCCATTCTCCGATGATGGAAGGGGCGATCGCGCCGTTCGTCGAACAGTTGCAACAGGTGAAATTGAATCCGCCCCAGATTCCTGTGATCTCCAACGTTACGGGAACTTGGATGACGGAGGAACAGGCGACGAACCCGCAATATTGGGCGCAACAGTTGCGTCAAACGGTGAAGTTTGCGGCGGGAGTTGGGGAACTGCTGGCGGATTCTGAGGCGATTTTCCTTGAAGTCGGCCCCGGACGCACCCTCTGCACCCTCGCCAAGCAGCAAGCCCAGGAACAGACGATCCTTTCGTCGCTTCCCCACGTTAAAGATACCACCGACGAGTTAGCGTTTCTGTTGCAGACGTTAGGACAACTGTGGGTGAAGGGAATCGAAGTCGATCGCGAGGCGTTTTACGGCGATCGCGCGTATCGGCGAGTTCCGCTTCCGACCTATCCCTTCGAGCGTCGGCGTTACTGGATCGATCCTCCGGCATCTTTGGAGGATGGGCGCGTTACTTTAACGAAAAATACCGATCTAGGCGATTGGTTTTACGTTCCCTCGTGGAAACGGTCGTATCCCCCCCAACCCCCCTTAGAAAGGGGGGGGTCTTTGAGGGAGTCTTTGAGGAAGTCTTGGGTGGTGTTCGTAGACGATGCTGGGATGGGGACGGCGTTGTGCGATCGCCTGGAAAGCCTCGGACATCGCGTCGTCCGGGTCAAACCGGGAACCGTCTACAATCACAGTAGCGAAAATGTTTATACGATCGATCCCGGCGATCGCGACCATTACGACGCCTTGGTACGAGATTTAGAATTTCTAGGGCGATCGCCCGTTTTCGCCCATCTCTGGACGGTGTCGGAGGATTTAGCCTCGGAAGACGCCAAAACTCTCGGTTTTTACAGTCTGTTGTATTTGGCGCAGGCGTTGGGACAAAGTCACGCCGAACGATTCCATCCTCTCTGCGTTCTCTCGAGTCAAGTGCAGGAGGTGACGGGAACGGAATCTCTCTGTCCTGAGAAAGCCACGATTCTCGGCCCCTGTCGGGTGATTCCCCAAGAGTTCGCCAATTTGACTTGCGCCCATCTCGATGTGGTGGTTGCGGATTTCGAGGAAAATCGGGAGAAGTTTATCGATCGCCTGATTGGAGAAATGCTGACTCAGGCGGCGAAACCCGCCGAAGATACGGTGGCGGAAACTCTCGCCTATCGCGGAAACTATCGCTGGGAACCGAGTTATGAGGCGGTTCGGTTGGACGCCAGCGCCCCGAAATCGGTGTTTCGTCCCGGTGGAACCTACCTGATTACTGGAGGAATGGGGGGAATTGGACTGGCGATCGCCGAATTTCTCGCCGAAACTGTCGGGGCGAATTTGGTTCTTTTGGGTCGCTCTGCCTTCCCCGAACGTGAAGTTTGGGATAGCTACGTCGCCCAGGAAGATGCTTCCAGTCAAATAGTTTCCAAAATTCGCAAAATGCAAGCGATCGAGGCACTGGGGTCGAAATTGCTGGTATTGAGTGCAGATGTGGGCGATCGCACTCAGATGCAAACAGCGATCGATCGCGCGCGGGAAGTCTTCGGCGAAATTCACGGCGTCTTCCACACCGCAGGCGTCGCCGGTGGGGGCATTATTCCCCTGAAAACCCGCGACATGGCGGAGACGGTGATGCGTCCCAAAGTCGAAGGAACGCAAATTCTCGATAGCTTGTTCCAAGATACGCCCCTCGATTTTCTCCTGTTATTTTCCTCCCTCAGTGCCTTAGTCGGCGGTGCGGGACAGGTGGATTACTGCGCGGCGAACGCTTATCTCGATGCAGTGGCGCGAGAGCGATCGACGCGGTGCGATCGCCCCACAATTTCCATCGATTGGGATATCTGGCAAGAGGTGGGAATGAGCGTCGAATCGGGACATCTCCCCGAAACTCGCCTCGCGGCGGGGATTTCGCCCCGTGAAGGCGTCGAGGCGCTAACGCGAGTGTTGCAACGGGGACTCGATCGCGCCGTCGTCTCTACGAAAGACTTGCAAGGGGTTCTCGCCGAACACCACGATTTGAGCCTGATGGCGGAGGCGATGGCACCGGAACCCGCCCAAACCGTGAAATCGACGCACCAACGCCCCGCCCAGTCTACGGAGTACGTGGCACCGCGCAACGACATCGAAGCGGCGATCGCGCAACTTTGGCAAGAACAACTGGGAATCGAAGCGGTTGGCGTAGAAGACAACTTCTTCGAACTCGGGGGACATTCGCTGTTGGCGGTGCGGGTGATGTCGCAGTTGCGCGATCGCTATCCTGTCGATTTGTCTTTGCGGGCGTTGTTGTCGGAAACTCCCACTGTGGCGGGATTAGCCAGTGCGGTGAGCGAACAGTTAGCGCAGCAGGAAGAGACGGAGGAGTCTGAGGAAGCGGCGCAACTCCTGGCAGAAATTGAAAATCTGTCTCTCGAGGAAGTGCAAGCGCAACTGGCGCGAGAAGGCTAAGTTTTGTTGTTTTCTAAGCGAAATTAAGGAAGTTTAAAACCATGACGATCGATCGCATAGAATCTGCCGAACAGCTTACGGGCGTGGCGGAAACGTTGATGATTACCCTTTACGCGCGTTATCTGGAAACGCAGCGATCGGATCGAGTGTTTCGCGATCCGAAAGCTGTCGCCATTGTCGAGCGAACCCGCTATAACTTTGAAAAATATGCCAAAGGGTGGGCGTCGCAATTGGGGGTTGTGATTCGCGTGCGGGAGTTCGATCGCCTGGTGACAAACTTCCTGAAGCGGTATCGAGGGGCAACTGTTATCAATTTGGGCTGTGGACTTTGTACGCGGTTCGAGCGCGTCGATAACGGTTCTGTCTGTTGGTACGATGTCGATTTTCCTGAAGTCATCGAGTTTCGGCGCAAGTTTTTTAAAGAGAGCGATCGTAATCGTTTTATGGCGACGTCAATCTTAGAGTTTGCGTGGCTCGATGACATTAAAATTTCTCCCCAACAGCCGGTTTTAATTGTCATGGAAGGTGTTTCCATGTATTTGACGGAGGAAGAAAACCGAGCGATCGTCTCGCAGCTTCAAGCCCGATTTCCCCAGGCTGAATTTGTTTTCGATGTCATTAGTTCGTCTCTGGCAAAGCGCACCAAAATTCACGATACGGTGTCTCAAACGGATGCTGAATTTCAGTTCGGGATCGATCGCGGGCGAACTTTGGAATCTTGGGGAGAGGGAATCGCTCTTGAGAACGAAATTTACTACTTGGAACAGTATCCACACTATCCTAAACGGCTTCCTTGGTGGGCAAAATTGCTGTCTCCAGCTCTCTTACTTTTGTTCAAAAATAACGGTCGCATTTTGCATCTGAAATTCTCCTCGAATCGTTAATAATTCGAGCGGTAGGGTGGGCATCGCCCACCATTGGAAGGAAGAATTTTTTGAAGTAGCGGTAGGGTAGGCATCGCCCACCATTGAAAAGAAGAATTTTTTGAAGAAATACCGGTGGGTATTGTCCACCCTACATCTATCTCTTTGTTGAAATTTAGAAACAACTCATGGATTTTAGTCTCTTTTACTTTTCTGGAAACGGTTCGACTGTTTCTCGCGACAAATATCGCTTGTTACTCGACGGAGCAAAATTTGCCGATCTCAACGGGTTTTCTGCTGTTTGGGTTCCCGAACGTCATTTCGACGCTTTTGGTGGTTTGTACCCCAATCCTTCTGTCGCTGGAGCTGCGATCGCCACGGTAACGGAACGCATTCAAATTCGTTCGGGAAGCGTCGTCATTCCGCTACAAAATCCCCTGCGAGTCGCCGAAGAATGGTCGATGGTAGACAACCTTTCAAACGGTCGCGTCAGCCTTTCTTTTGCACCGGGTTGGCATCCCAACGATTTCGTGTTTTACCCGGAAAAATTCGAGAACAAAAAAGAAATTATGTGGCGCGACATTGAAGTGATTCGACAACTTTGGCGCGGCGAAGCGATCGCTCTTCAAAACGGCGCAAACAAAACCATTTCAGTTCGTACGTTTCCTCGTCCCCTTCAGCCCGAAATTCCCATTTGGATCACTGCTTTATCTGACCAAACCTTTATCGATTCGGGTAAAATTGGCGCGAACATTTTAACTTCGCCCCTGTACCAGAGTTTAGATGACATTTTGCGGAAGGTTTCACTCTACCGTCAATCTTTAGAAAAACACGGTCGCGATCCCAATTCTGGCAAGGTGGCGTTAATGGTTCACACCTTCATCGGCGAAAATCTCGACCTCGTGCGCCAGCGGGTTAAAACGCCGTTTAAAAACTACTTAAAAACCCATTTCGACTTGGTAGTTAAATCAGCGGGAGACCTCTGGGCGTCAGTCGATCCTGAAAAGTTGACGCCTCGAGATTTGGAAGATTTACTCGATTTTAGCTTTGAAACCTATCTCAACGGTAAAGTTTTGATCGGAACTCCCGAAACCTGCAAACAGAAAATCGACTTACTTCAGCAAGCTGGGGTTGATGATGTGGCGGCGTTAATTGACTTTGGTGTTGAGTTCGATTGGGTGATGGAAAGCCTACACCATCTCAATCAAATTAAACAAGATTTTGTCACGTCTAAATCTGCGATCGCCGTCTAATTTTTCAAAACTTTGCTCTAAAACGGAATTTCCAAATTTTTGGGGATCTAGAGAGACTCAACGGGTGCATTTCAAAAATGTAAATTCATCGAATACAAGCTTCTGTACTCGCTCGATCGGCTGTTGGGTTTCACCCAACCTACTCAGATCTTCATGTTTTTACATCTATTGAGATGCGCCCGACTCAACGTTATTTTTTTCAAACCATGACCGATCTTTCTCAACGCATTGCTAACCTTTCTCCTGAAAAACAAGAACTTTTAAAACGCCTGCTTCAAAAAAAGAAAAATAGATCGAATTCTTCTTCTCTCAAAATTCCGAAACGAGAGCGATCGCCAGTTTCCAACACCATCGAACACTGTCCCGTCTCCTTCGCCCAGCAGCGGATGTGGTTTCAAGATCGCTTGGGGATTAAAAGTGCTGTTTCTAACAATATTTCGACCTTCTTAAAAATTTTCGGTTCCCTCAACGTTCCCGCCTTAGAAGCCAGTATTCAAGAAATCGTGCGGCGTCACGAAATTTTGCGGACGACGTTACAAAATAAAAACGGGGAACTCGTACAAGCGATCGCTCCCGAAATCCAGTGGAAATTACCCGTTCTCGACTTGCGATCGCTCTCCCCCAGCCAACAAGACGAACGAGTGCGCGAAATCGGTATTCAACAGGCGTGTCAACCCGTCAAATTAGATAAAGATTGGTGTTGGAACGTCCAACTTTTTCGACTCGACAACACCAACCATACCTTAGTTTTAACCCTACATCATATCGCCGTCGATGCTTGGTCGATCGGCGTCTTTTTCCGCGAACTCAGTGCGTTGTATGGGGCATTTTCTCAAGGGAAACCTTCGCCACTTCCCGAACTCTCCGTCCAATACGCCGACTTTTCCAATTGGCAACGACAGTATTTTCAAGGAGATAGTCTCGATCGCGAACTCAGCTATTGGAAACAAACCTTAAAAAACGCCCCCGATGTTTTACAACTTCCCAGCGATCGCCCTCGCCCCACGGTTCAATCGTTTACCGGAAAAACTCTCTCGTTTTTACTTCCAAAAACCCTGGTTGACGGACTGAAAACTCTATCTCAACAAGCAGAAACCACCCTGTTTACCACATTGTTGGCGGGATTGCAAACCCTGTTATTTCGCTACACCAGCCAGGAAGACATTCTCGTGGGTTCTCCCATCGCCAACCGCCACCAACCGGAAGTCGAATCGTTAATCGGCTGTTTTATCAACACCCTGGTTTTCCGATCCGATTTGTCGGGAAATCCCAGTTTTCGCCAACTCCTCGATCGCGTCAAGCAAACGGTTCTCGGGGCGTTAGCCCATCAAACTCTACCCTTTGAAACCCTCGTAGACAAACTCCACCTGACGCGAAACATCGCCTACGCCCCACTGTTTCAGGTGATGCTGGTGTTGCAAAATGCGTTTTCGATCGAGAATATCGAACTTCCGGGGTTAAATGTCAGCCATTCGCGCATCGACAATCAAACCGCCCAATTCGATCTGACCTTTCACCTCGTCGAAGCCGACATCGGACTGATCGGAAAATTAGAATACAACACCGATCTCTTTGACGAAACGACGATGCTTCGGCTGTTGGGACATTTCCAAACCCTGTTGAACGCCGCGATCGCCGAACCCAATACGTCTATTTTAGACCTGCCCATTTTAACCCCGACCGAAGCACAACAGATTCTGTCGAAACAACCGCCAACCCTTCTCGAAATCCCTCAAGGTTGCATTCACCAGTTATTCGAGGCGCAAGTTCAAAAAACCCCCGACGCGATCGCCCTCGTGTGCGGCGATCGTCAACTCACCTACCGCGATCTCGATCGCCAAGCTAACCAATTCGCCCGCTATCTTCAAAAACAGGGAATTCAACCCGAATGCTTAGTGGCGTTGTGTTTAGAACGGTCGATCGATCTGTTCGTGGGACTGTTGGGTATCCTCAAAGCAGGCGGGGCTTACGTTCCCCTCGATCCGGCGTACCCCAGCCAACGCCTCGAAACCATCTTATCCGACGCGCAACCGTCGGCGATCGTCACGCAAACCTCCCTCATCGACCAGTTCGATCGCACCAACGCGATCGCCTTAGACGCCAACAGAGACGCGATCGCCGCAGAATCCCCAGAACCGCCCAACGTTCCCGTCAATTCAGATCGTCTCGCTTACGTCATTTATACCTCCGGATCGACCGGAACCCCCAAAGGCGTCGCCGTCGAACATCGATCGCTGGTGAACTTCACCGAAGCCGCTGGCGAGGAATACAATATTTCAGACCGCGATCGCGTGTTACAGTTCGCCACCCTCGGATTCGACACGGCGATCGAAGAAATCTTTCCCGCTTTGACGCGAGGGGCGACGTTAATTCTGCGAAGCGATCGCTGGTTGGGGTCGATGTCGGGATTTCTCAACGCCTGTCGCCAGCACAACATCACCGTCCTCGACTTACCGACTGCATTTTGGCATCAACTGGCCGCAGATATCGCCACCGAACGCCTCACCGTCCCCGATTCCCTGCGTTTGGTGATTATCGGCGGTGAAAAAGCCCTCGGCGATCGCCTGGAACTGTGGCAAAATTGCGTATCGCCGCAAGTGCGCCTCGTCAACAGCTACGGCCCCACCGAAGCCACCGTCGTTACCACCACCGTCGAGTTCTCCCAACTCTCCCTCGAGAACCGCAGCGGACGAGAACTTCCCATCGGAACCCCCATTCGCAACGCCACCACCTACGTCCTCGATCCCTGTCTCAAACCCGTTCCCCTAGGAATTCCCGGCGAATTGTACATCGGTGGGGCGGGAATCGCACGGGGCTATCTCAACCGCCCCGATTTGAACGAACGAACCTTTATTGACGATCCGTTTAGTTCCGTTCCGGGGGCGCGTTTGTACAAAACCGGCGATCGCGTTTGTCTGCGAGAAGACGGAAATTTGGAGTTTCTCGGACGCATCGACAACCAGGTCAAAATCCGAGGTTTCCGCATCGAACTCGGCGAAATCGAGGCGGCGTTGAACCAACACCCCGACATTCAAACCAGCGTGGTTCTCGATCGCGACATCTGCGAGGGCGATCGCCAACTCGTCGGGTACATCGTCCCCAACTCCGACGCGACGCCGACGACGCCGCAACTGCGCCGCTTCCTTGAAAAGCGCCTGCCCAAATATATGGTTCCCGCCGCCTTCGTGACCCTAGACGCCTTACCCATCAACGTTCACGGCAAAATTGACCGTCAGGCACTTCCGGCTCCAGAACCGGCAAATATGGCGGTTATAGACAACTTCGTAGCGCCGCAAACCCCGACGGAAGTGGCGATCGCCGAAATTTTTGCGGCGGTGTTGGGGGTCGATCGCGTGGGACGTTACGACGACTTTTTCGAGTTAGGGGGACATTCGCTGTTGGCGACGAAACTGTTAACCCGCGTCAGTTCGACGTTACAGGCGGAACTAACCCTCGTGGATCTTTTCGAGTCGCCGACGGTAGCGGGGTTAGTCGAACGGTTGGAAAACCGCAATTCTGCAACGTCGCAACTGGATTTAGAGAAAGAAGTAGCCTTAGATGCAGCGATCGCAGCCCCCAATGCTGAGTTTCAGTGGGTGGAAACGCCCCAACAGGTATTTTTAACGGGTTCGACGGGCTTTTTAGGGGCGTTTTTGTTGGCCGAACTTCTGCAAAACACCCCAGCCACGGTGTATTGTTTGGTTCGCGCCTCTGACGAAACCCTCGCACAACAGCGCGTTCGACGCAATCTCGAAAATTATCAACTCTGGAACGACCGTTTTAGCGATCGCATCGTTGCGGTTCCCGGCGATCTCTCGCAACCTCGTTTGGGATTGGCGATCGCGCAGTTTTCCGATCTCGCCGCTTCCATCGATACGATCTATCACAACGGCGCGTTAGTCAACTCTGTCTATCCCTATTCTGCCCTCAAAACCATTAACGTCTCGGGAACTCAAGAAGTGTTGCGGTTCGCGAGTCAGACGAAACTGAAAGCCGTTCACTTCATCTCGTCGCTGTCGGTGGTGCATTCCCCCAGTTATCTCGATCGCGAGGTGGTAACGGAAGCCGACGGATTCGATCGCTGGCGAGGCTTGTTCAACGGTTACGCTCAAAGTAAATGGGTCGCCGAACAAATCGCTCAAATCGCGCGATCGCGGGGAATTCCCGTCTGTATTTATCGCCCCGGCGTCATTTCCGGACACAGTCAAACGGGAGTTTGCAACACCCAAGATTTCCTCCATACTTTACTTAAAGGCTTCGTCCAATTACAAAGCGCCCCCGATGTCGATGCAGTGTGGGATTTTACCCCCGTCGATTACGTCAGTCAGGCGATCGTCCACCTCTCTCGACAACCGGAAAACCGCGATAAAGTCTTCCATTTAACCAACCCGAAACCGCTCCAGTTGAGGGCGTTAATCGAAGCGATTTCTTCCTTTGGCTATCCTCTCCAACAGATGGCTTACGAACCCTGGCGATCGCGCTTAGAAGCGTTCGTCCAGCAGTCGCACTCTCAACGATGGAAATCTTTACTTCCGATTTTTCCGAAAACTCTGTCTGAGGAGCTTTTGCAAGTGGTCAAATTGAGGTTTGACTGTCAAAATACCTTGCAAGGATTGAAAGATACTGCGATCGCTTGTCCGCCAGTCGATCGCCAGTTATTAAAAACCTACTGGACGTATCTCATCGATCGCGGCTTTTTAGACTCTCCGAAATCTGTCTAGGTTTCACGTCCCCAAAAAACTGGCATTTTAAAGGCATAAGATTCCTGGCATCTTCAAGATACCGGGAATCTCGATAGTCAATAAAGATCTGATACAGAATCCGCATTTCAAATACTGATTTTTCCCAATCCGACAAGCCTCTCTCTGTGTTCTCTGTGTCTCTGTGGTGAAGCGTATAGAAAAATTGCCATTTTCCGAAACCCAATTTTGACCGTTTCTCAAGGATTGACTTCCCGTTCTGTCCAACCTCCATCGGGTTGGCGATCGTAAATCCAGCGGTTTTGAGGATTACCGCGTAACGTCAGGAAATCGACGCAGTAGGGATCGAGAAGCAGCAAACAAAAGCTGTCGAGGGGAGTTTTCGGGTTCGGGGGGTCTACCTCAAACGCTTCAGACGGCGATCGCACCTCTCCCGATCTCGGCCACGCAAATCCCGATCGCGCGTTGTCGGATAGGTTTTCCCAAACCTGTCGTCTCGCGGCTTGTAACTCCTCGTCAGCACTCTCGAAGTTCGCGATTTCTAGGGTTCCTTGAAGGCGAAACTGGTCGCGAGTTTTGGGGAAATACCAGCAGGCTTCGGCGTGGGTGTTATGCTGGATTTGAACGATTTTTGCGCTGCGATCGTCTGTCACGATTTGCAGGCGATCGCACTTCTCTTGAAACCCTCGAAATACCACAGTTCGATTGGCTGGAGTTCCGTCTTGACGAACGGTCGCCAGTTGAAAATATCGCGAATAAACTAAGCTACGATTTCGATGGAGTGCGCCCGATAAATGGGTTCGCCAAGGAGCTAGAGTCATGACAATCGATCGTTCGAGAAAATACTATAGCAATCCTAAATCAGTTGTGTAACAAAATTGAAGGGAACGGGGAACGGGGAATCAGATTTTTTCGAGTGTTTTAATTTTTGACGACTCATTTGGGACTGCTATAAAATAAATTTGGAGATCGCGATCGTATTTTGAAATTTAAATTCGACAAATTTAAGTAATTATTTCATGATAACATAAATTTAAATTTTTTGCAGAGTTTTTGCAAAAATAAACCCATAAAATTGGAGTTTTCATCCGATGACTGTCCGAGCCATTTATGAAGCCGCCAAAATTGAAAGTGCAGCATCTCCTTACGATACTCTCAATCTTAAAATCTTCTATCCCGCTTGCCTGCCAGACGACGAGCGATCGCGAAATTTAGGCATCGTTCCCGCCGACGACAAAAACGCCCCGTTTCCCGTCGTGATTTTCTTCAACGGCATTAATTGCAGTCCCGAAGTCTATCAATAGCTGGCGGTAAAACTTGCCGAACGAAAATTTGTCGTCGTTACATTTTCTTGGGTAGCGGAAAACATACCGGGAATGGTGGCGTTGACACCCGGCGTCGATTTGACACTCCTCAGCTATCACGGCGTGAGGATTCTTCCTTCAGCGATCCGACTTGCTCTGACAGGTTTGCACCAGCCAAAGTAGCGGTCAAATCTCCAGAAGCGTTCACCTCGACTGCGCTCGGTGAGCGAAGCCGAACCAAAGTTCCGGTATGCCCTACCGTACTCAAGGCAGCGTTCAGGATGTTGATGGCTGCGTTGTGGTCTCTATCTAACTCACACCCACACTGACAAACGTGAGTTCGAGTCGAGAGACTTTTCTGGACCACCGTGCCGCAACTCGAACAGGCTTGGCTGGTATAGGCAGGTTCGACCGCAACGGTTATCCTGCCAAACTTTTCTCCAAACTGTTCCAACCACTTCCTGAACTGATACCAACCTGCATCGTGAATCGACTTGGCGAGACAGTGGTTCTTGACTAGATTCCGTATCCTCAAATCTTCGTAGGCCACCAGATCGTTAGATCGGATTACGCAACGCGCCAGTCTCTTGGCGTGTTCTTCACGTTGCCGACTTATTTTGAGGTGAACTCGTCCAAGTCGATTGACGGCTTTTTTTCGGTTGGCAGAGCCTTTCTGTTTTTTGCCCACCCTTCGGTGAGCGCGTTTCAGCTTTTTCTCAGCGTTTCGGTAAAACCTCGGATTCGGTTCGCATTCTCCGTTTGAATCGGTGTAGAACTCCTTGAGTCCGACATCCAACCCCACGGTATTTCCTGACGGTTCGAGTGTTTCTCGAACCTCGACACTAACGCAGAACTGTGCGTAGTAACCGTCAGCCCTGCGAACCAGTCGAACCCGTTTAATTTGTTCTGTACTGTAAAACGCCAAATCCCAAGTTCCAACCAGTTTTAGTCGTCCTATATTTTTCTTATCCGTAAAGACAATATGCTTGGGGTCGAGTAACTTCCAACCTGAAGTTTTGTACTCGACAGAACGACTGTTTTTCTTGAACTTGGGATATCCTTTGTGTCCAGGAACAGACTTGCGACAGTTCTCGAAAAAACGAGAAATTGCCGACCAAGCGCGTTCGGCTGAGGCTTGACGAGCCGTGCTGTTGAGTTCTCGGGCAAAGCCATACTCTCGAGCCAGGACTCGACAGTATTTGTTGAGGTCGTATTTGTTAACACCTCGGTTATCTATCCAATAGCGCAGTGCCTTGTTGCGAACGAACTGTGCGGTTCGGATCGCTTCGTCAATCGCTGCGTATTGGTGGGGTTTACCTTTGACTTTGAACTCGAGAACAAGCATCGTCGTTTGACTTGATTGTTCTGAATATTTTAGCACAAAAAACAGGATTGTCAAAAGCCGCCCTAGAAGGCTTGCCCTGCTCGCACTGCTTGCACTGCTTGCACTGAGCTTGTCGAAGTGAGCTTGTCGAAGTGAGCTTGTCGAAGTGAGCTAAGTCGAAGGCTTGCCCTGAGCCAAGTCGAAGGGGGCGGGGTT
>NZ_KB235958.1:2407232-2437663 GCF_000332355.1 Baaleninema simplex PCC 7105 | reverse complement strand
AGCATCGTCATTTGACTTGATTGTTCTGAATATTTTAGCACAAAAAACAGGATTGTCAAAAGCCGCCCTAGAAGGCTTGCCCTGCTCGCACTGCTTGCACTGCTTGCACTGAGCTTGTCGAAGTGAGCTTGTCGAAGTGAGCTTGTCGAAGTGAGCTAAGTCGAAGGCTTGCCCTGCTCGCACTGCTTGCACTGAGCTTGTCGAAGTGAGCTTGTCGAAGTGAGCCAAGTCGAAGGGGGCGGGGTTTTAGACCCAAATTTTTTGATAAAAATGCTGTCGCCACAGCTTTACGGAACGGGGCCGACCGCTTCAGCGTTACCGACAATTTTAAAGACCTTAGAACAGTTACAAAACAAAGGCGTATTAGCCAGATTGTTAGACTTAAATCGCATTATTTTAGGCGGACATTCCGCAGGCGGACGGGTGGCGATCGAAAGCGCGAGTCCCCAGTTTTTCTCGCAAGTCGTCGCCTCCTTTGCCTATGGCGCTCATACCGCCGCCGCCGTACAAATAGGGTACGAGCCGGGGACAATTTTACCCTTACCCGATCGGTTACCGATGCTGTTAATCGGCGGAACCTGCGACGGCGTCATTGCCGAAAGCAGCCATCGATACGGCGTCAGTTGGGAACAGCCCACAACCCCAATTCAGCGAACTTTTCAAGACGCGATCGCCGGGGGACGCAACGACAGTTATCTGCTACTTCTCGAGGGCGCTAACCATTTTTCCATCGCCCAAACCTTCGACAGCACGACGGGGCGTCCGTTCCTAGATTTTCCCGAAACCCAACCCCGAGCCAAACTACAGGATCTAATGATAGAAGCGATCGCCTTATTCCTCGAAGCTCGCGTCAAATCCCAACCCGAGGCGATCGCGGCCTTAGAACGACTGACAACCGCCAACCGTGAGGCGATCGCCGCCTTCGAGTGCAAATAGTTCGCCACCGCCGAAGCCTCCCGGTCACCATTCCCCCAATAATTAAATTGACAACTCCCCGCCCTGGAAGGGGCGGGGATTCTCACTTCATAGGGAGAGTCTAGCTGAAGTACGAACTCCAACCCCGATCTCTTTACCCTCCATGAGCATTGTTCCGGTCTGCCCGACCGTACTCAGTCCTCTTTCTTTGACAACTTGGGCTGCTGCTACATCTCTGTCGGTCGTGTAGCCACAGCTAGAGCAAGAGTGAACCCGCTGCGACAGTTCCTTGCGACCACAGTTGGTGTAGCAATTAGGACAGATCTGGCTCGTCCCATTGGCATCGACCTTAGCGAAATACACCCCACGCTTCCAGCAGACATGACCAAGAATGGTTAAGAATGCTCCCCAGGAAGCATCGAGACAAGCCTTTCTTAAGGCTGAACGACCTAACGCTTTGAGGTTTAGGTTCTCAGCAAAAATCATTCCGGCTTGGTCGCACAGGTGGTGCGCTGTCTTGAAGAAGAAATCCTTCCGACCGTCGTGGATCTTTTCGTGCAACAACCCAATTTGTCGCTTAACGATCGACCAGCGTCTCGAACCCTTCTTCTTGTTCTTCAGTTTCCGTTGCAGCAATTTCAGCTTGCCTTCAGATTCCTTGAAAAACTTGTGTCCTTTGATGAATTCGTTATCGCTGGTTGCCAAAAACTTTTCGAGTCCCAGGTCTACCCCAATCGCGTGTCCATGAGGGATGAGATCGGGTACATCTACGTCACACTGGATACAGACACAGACGTAGTAGCCACTCGCCTTCCGCATCACTCTTATCTGCTTACAGACAAAGCCATCAGGAACGTCTCTCGACTTCCTGAACTCCACCTCACCGATCTTCGGCAAATGAATAATATTGTCTTGGATGGCATCAGGTTTGACCTGGGGAAAGACGAACGACCGCATCTGCTTCTTAAAACGAGGAAACCCGAATCCACGTTCCCACATATTGACAAAAGCCGCCTCAAGTTGTTTCAACACTTGCTGCAACACTTGAGATTGGGGAATCTTTAGATTCGGGTTTTCTTTCTTTGCCTGAGTCAACGATCTGCATTGATTAGCGTAAGTAGGCTTATTGACTTCAGGTGCAATGATATATTCTCGTTCTATCGAACAGCGATCGATTTGACATTTTCTAGAGTTAACCCAGTCCTTCCTCTCCCGCAGCGCATAGTTATACACAGAACGGCAGACAAGCAACCACTGGTCAATAGCGGTTGCTTGTTCGGCCGTCGGTATAAGTTTATACTGGTAGTTGAGGGTTAGCACTTTAGGAAAACATCTTAGTTTTTATCGAAAAATCTGGGTCTAAAACCCCGTCCTTCTAGGGCGGCTTTACAGTACAATGGACGTGAATGGTTAAACTGGCTAACGAAACCCAAGTTAGTAAGTTTGCCTAAAACTCCAATTGAATTGGAATTTTGGCGGTGGGACACACCGTTACAGCCTGTGAAGCGAGTGTAAGACTTGAAGGATCTCGATCCGGAGAGCAACTGCGAAAAACTCGAGAGAGAAGGAAGCAGGAACCCAAATCGCGAGGTTTGGGAATCACCGTCCTTCCAGGGCGGTGAGGATGTCAAAAGCATAGCCTAGAACTCAAAAGCCGTCCTAGAAGGCTTGCCCTGAGCCAAGTCGAAGGGACGGGGCTTTATACCCAGGATTTTTGGTAAGATTACAAGATGTAACGAAATACGCTCAGGAAAAAACTAAGAATGCGAGTTGCGATCGCTGGTGCGGGATTAGCGGGACTGACTACAGCCATCAACCTAGCCGATGCGGGACACGAAGTCGAAATCTTCGAGTCTCGCCCGTTCGTCGGCGGAAAAGTCGGCAGTTGGGTAGACGCCGACGGTAACCACCTCGAAATGGGGTTACACGTCTTCTTCGGATGCTATTACAACCTCTTCGCACTCATGGAGAAAGTGGGTGCGCTCGAATATCTGCGCCTCAAAGAACATACCCACACCTTCATCAACCAAGGTGGACGAGTCGGCCAACTGGACTTTCGCTTCTTCACCGGAGCGCCCTTCAACGGTTTAAAAGCCTTCTTCACCACCTCGCAACTGTCCCTGCACGACAAACTTCGTAACTCCCTCGCCTTGGGAACCAGTCCCATCGTGCGCGGCTTAGTCGATTTCGACGGGGCGATGAAAACCATTCGCGATCTCGATCGCATCAGCTTCGCCGACTGGTTTCGATCGCACGGGGGCAACAACGGCAGCCTCCAAAAAATGTGGAACCCCATCGCCTACGCCCTCGGCTTCATCGACACCGAAAACATCTCCGCCCGGTGTATGCTGACCATTTTCCAATTTTTCGCCGCCCGTAGCGAAGCCTCCGTCTTGCGAATGCTCGAAGGCTCTCCCCACACCTACCTGCACCAACCCATTCTGAACTATCTCGAAGAACGAGGCGCGAAAATCCACACCCGCCGCCGCATCCGTCAAATCAAATTTAGCGAAGCTAACGACAGAACCCGCATCGATGGCATCGTCGTCGCCGCCGGAGATGCCGAAGAAATCGTCAGTGCCGATGCTTACGTCTTCGCCTGCGACGTACCGGGAATTCAAAAAGTGCTGCCTCCAGAGTGGCGCAAATGGCCCGAATTCGACAATATCTACAAACTCGATACCGTTCCCGTCGCCACCGTACAACTGCGTTTCGACGGATGGGTGACAGAACTGCACGATGCCGAAAAACGCACGCAACTCCAAGAAGCAGCCGGACTCGACAACCTCCTCTACACCCCCGACGCCGACTTCTCCTGTTTCGCCGACTTAGCCCTCACCAGTCCCGGCGACTACTATAAACCCGGAGAAGGTTCGTTGATGCAACTGGTGTTGACCCCCGGAGATCCCTTCATCAAACAAAGTAACGAACAAATCGCCCAGCACGTCCTCGAACAAGTACGGGAACTGTTCCCCTCCGCCCGCGACTTAAACATGACCTGGTACAGTGTCGTCAAACTGGCACAATCTCTGTATCGAGAAGCCCCCGCCACAGATCCCTACCGTCCGCCGCAAGTCACCCCCGTCGAAAACTTTTTCCTCGCCGGAAGTTACACGCAACAGGATTATATCGATAGCATGGAAGGAGCCACCATTTCGGGGAATCATGCCGCTCGTGCCGTTCTCGAACGGTTTGGTTAGGGAGAATTGAGGAGATGAGGTGATAGGGAGATGATGAGATGATGAGGGGAGGGGGGCAGTGCGTGACGCGGTAACAGTTCCTTGACCTGATAGCGAGCAACATTTTTCGGCCGTGTCACACACCCTTGTATGTTGGCGGTGTACATTGTCGGTGCGTGACAGATCGATCGGTCTCACGTTCGACACCTGAGTTTTCAAGTCACGCAACCCTACCGCTGTTCCCCGTTCCCCGTTCCCCGTTCCCCGTTCCCCATCAACTATCAATTATCAAAAATGGCAGAGTGGTTAGAACATAGCGTTCAAGTGGAAGTTCCGGTTCCCATTGAGGAAGTCTGGAAATTGTGGTCGGATTTGGAACAAATGCCCCGTTGGATGCAATGGATCGATTCGGTTCACATCTTAGAAGACGATCCGTCTCTGTCGCGGTGGCGGTTAGCGTCGCGCAGTTTCGAGTTTAGTTGGCTCTCGCGAATGTTGCGGGTGATTCCCCATCAAATTATCCAATGGGAATCCGTCGATGGGTTGCCCAACCGGGGAGCAGTGCGGTTTTACGATCGCCACGGCGACAGTATCGTGCGGTTGACGGTGGCTTACGCGATTCCCGGTATCGTGGGAAAACTGATGGATAATCTATTCTTGGGACGGGTCGTCGAATCGACGATTCAAGCGGATATGGATCGCTTTCGCGAATACGCTCTCAACCATCGGGCGAGTCAATCTTAGTTTGTGATGCCATCTTGCAGTAACGCGCGATCGCTCCTTTCATGCTGCATATCAAAAATCTGAAATACCATCCTCCCGCCAGCCACACCGAAATTCTGCGATCGGTGAACTTCGAGATTTCACCGCAACAGTTAGGGTTGGCCATCGGTCCGAGTGGTTCGGGGAAAACCACGTTACTCGAAATTCTTTCGGGATTAGCCGAACCCACGTCGGGACAAGTTTTGTGGCGCGATCGCGAACTGCTTCCCGAACAGTTGCGACAACTGGCGGGGTTAGTGTTTCAATTCCCCGAACGTCACTTTTGCGGGAGTACGATTCTCGAAGAGTTGCGCCTCGGACATCCCGAAATCGGTTCCGAACAGATTAAAGTGGCCTTAGAAGAGGTTGGATTGAGCCATTTGTCCCTTCAGGCGTCTCCTTACGCCCTCAGTGGCGGACAGCAACGCCGTTTAGCCTTGGCGGTTCAACTCATCCGCCAACCGCAAATTTTACTTCTCGACGAACCCACAGCAGGTTTAGATTGGTCGATGCGCCGTCAGTTGGTGGCGTTGTTGGGTAAGCTCAAGCAACATTGGAGTTTGTTGGTGGTGACGCACGACGCGGGAGAACTCCTCGAAATTGCCGATCGCTGCTGGACGATCGATCGCGGAAAACTTCAACAATTGACCGTTGATAATTGACAGTAATCAGGGGTTTGACATACTCACGCCCGGCTTCAGCGGGCGTGATTCTTGACGGCTCGACACAACGTGCTACTCTCGAACCTCTGTTAATACGTACTTCTACTTGTTACCTTAACGAGATGCTCCCTCGCCGCATCTATGTAGAAGTACGCAATTTTTTCAAAGTCGAAGCTGTTTATACTCTAATTTTAGACAAATCTATTTATTTTTTAATTAAAACAAGTTTTTTTGTTTAATTTAAAATACGTAAAATCCCAAAAAAATAATTTTAAAATCTTATTTTAAAGAGTTTGTAAAGTCCGTAAATTCTCGGTTGTTCCCATATTTTCTATTTCTTAGTATGAACTCAGATACACGAATTAAACCGTTATCTGAATAGAAGAAGGAACGACCCAAAATGACTTCAAAAATTGAAACTCTCATTCGATCGAGCGCGATCTACAGTAGTCTGGCAGCCACCACACTGTTAGCACTCAACGTTTCTCCAGCTCAAGCGTTCAGCTTTACAACCAACAAGACCGGTAACGATGCCAAAGGTCTCATCGAACTCAACTCGATCCAACTCGAAGACGGCACGATTATCGACGACTTCTCCGTCATCAACGAAGCCCGAATCGTGAGCAACGACGAGTATAGTGGCGGAAACACCGGAGCGGCGAGTGCGGACATTGGCGATAACGTCGTTGCCGGTCCGAACACCGGGATGAAAAAAGAAAATCTCTCGGAAGACGAACTCCACGTCAACCTACAAAACCTCAACCTCAACAGCATCATCGACACCGAAGACAACGGTAACTTTGCTATCGATTTATTCTTCGATAAAGCGGTCGATAACCTGTTAGTTTGGGAACGGGGGATGAACAGCAAACTCGGCATCCAAGCGATCGATCGCAACGGCAATCTCATCGGTCGCTACTTGGAAGTCAATTCTCGCAACTGGCAGTATGCGGGTTACGACATCGACACCCAAGAAATCGGCGGTACTCAAAAAGTCGGTGCGCGGGGTATCAGCATGGCTGAATTGGGTGTGGAAGACCAATACATCACCGGTTTCCGCTTCATCAGCCAAAGCAATTTCAACGGTCCTGACTGGAAAATCCTAGGAACCGATGTCACCCGTGGCGGAGAAATTCCCCTCGAAACGGTTCCCGAACCCGGAACGATGGCTGGTTTGCTCGCCATTGGTGGATTGTTAGCTGCTTCTCGTCGTCGCAAAAACGGCTAGAACCGAATCTCGACAGTTGTTGGCTCGACTACAACAAGTGCAACACAACTGTCAAAGTGCAACACAACGCAAAGTAAGGAGCTGCGATGAGATGTGTAAGTTCGTCCAGCCCCGAAGAATCAATTCAGGGTGCAACGAAGACGACATCGGCGTTATTGCTGGTGTCGTTCGATTTTGAGCGTTTTTGGGGAAGCGAACGGGAATCGACGTTGTAGAGTCCTGGGATGCAAGGATTCGATGGCAGCTCGACGTGGCGATCGCGAAGCTACAAACGGCTGAGATTCTGCGATAATAAACACCCAACCAGTACACCAAGCGATCGAAGACAATGCGACTGTCCCAAATGCTCTTTGTCACTCTGCGCGAAGACCCCGCAGAGGCAGAAATTCCCAGTCACAAACTACTGCTGAGGGCGGGATATATCCGTCGGATTGCCAGTGGGGTGTACGCCTATCTCCCCTTGATGTGGCGCGTGTTGCAGAAGGTGTCCCAAATCGTGCGCGAGGAAATGAACGCCACGGGGGCCCAGGAGTGTCTGTTACCGCAGTTGCAACCGTCGGAGTTGTGGCAAGAGTCGGGACGGTGGGAAACTTACACGAAGGCTGAAGGGATTATGTTCGCCCTCACCGATCGCCAAGAGCGACAAATGGGGTTGGGACCGACTCACGAGGAAGTGATTACGGCGATCGCTCGCGACTGTATTCGATCGTACCGTCAACTGCCGCTGCATCTCTATCAAATTCAAACGAAATTCCGCGACGAAATTCGCCCCCGCTTCGGGTTGATGCGCGGTCGGGAATTTATCATGAAAGACGGCTACTCTTTCCACACGGACGAAGAGAGCCTCAAACAAACCTACGCAGACATGGATACGGCGTATCGCAACATCGTGCGTCGTTGTGGGTTGGCGTTTCAAGCCGTCGAAGCCGATTCCGGGGCGATTGGCGGTTCCGGTTCTCAGGAATTTATGGTTCTCGCCGACGCGGGAGAAGACGAGGTTCTCTACACGGAAGACGGAAGTTACGCGGCGAACGTGGAAAAAGCCGTCTCGCTTCCTCCGGAGGCGGAACCTTCGCCGTTTGCAACTTACGAAAAACGGGAAACCCCCGACACCGCCACCATCGCCAGCTTGTGCGATTGCTTGAACTGTTCGCCGACGCAGGTGGTGAAGAACGTTCTCTATCAAGCGGTGTACGATAACGGAACCACTGTGTTGGTGTTGGTGAGTGTTCGCGGCGATCGCGATGTCAACGAGGTTAAGTTGCAAAACGAACTGACGCGACGGGCGGGAGATTACGACGCGATCGCGCTCTTGTCGTTGACGGTTCCCGATGCAGACGCACAGCAGAAGTGGGCGGCGAACCCGCTACCTTTGGGATACATTGCGCCAGATTTAGCTGACGACTACATCGCCAAACAGAAAGACGTTGCGCCGAAATTCTTGCGCTTGGCGGACAAGACGGTGGAAAACTTGCAAAGCTTCGTCACTGGGGCGAACGAAACCGGATTTCACGTTGTCGGGGCGAATTGGGGCGACCAATTTACATTACCGCCTGTAGTGGATTTGAATAAGTCGATGGCGGGCGATCGCTCGTTGAAAAACTCGGAACAGGTTCTGCAAACCGCCCGAGGTATTGAAGTCGGCCACATTTTCCAATTGGGAACCAAGTATTCCGAGGCGATGGGGGCGACGTACACCGACAAACACGGGAAAGACAAGCCGTTAGTCATGGGATGTTACGGCATTGGCGTGTCTCGATTGGCGCAGGCAGCAGTCGAACAGTCTTACGATAAAGATGGCATTATTTGGCCGGTGGAGATCGCCCCCTATCACGCGATCGTCACGGTTCCCAATATCAACACGAAAGAACAGATGGAGGCGGCGGAAAAACTCTACGCGGAACTCAATGCGGCGGGTGTGGAAACGTTACTCGACGATCGCAAGGAACGGGCTGGAGTGAAGTTTAAAGACGCCGATTTGATTGGGATTCCCTATCGTGTGGTGACGGGGCGATCGATTTCTGAGGGTAAAGTGGAAGTGGTCGATCGCGCGACGCACGAGTCTCGAGACATGGCGATCGCGGATGTGGTTCCTACGTTAAAACAGTGGGTTGAGGAAGCCTTGGCGCGATAATCTCTCTGGGGGCGCGGTGGGGTGCATCTCAATTTCGTAGAACGACCCCTCCGCGCCTCGACTGAGGCTTCGACGGTGAGCGCTCAGCCGAACCGCGCTCGCCGAACGTCCTTCGGCACCTCCCCTTAGTAAGGGGAGGATGGGTGGGGTTCCGGGTGCAAAAGTGAGATGCACCCGCGCGGTGACTGATATGGTTCCTGCGCTCCCCAAAATTTATATTTTCAGTGTTACAAATATCGACCAACAATCAATCTAGATAAATTCTTAACTAACGTTCGACAAATAAATAAAAAAGAAGAAGGGAAATCAAAAATGTCTGAGAGAACTCTGCAAGTCTCACTCAAACAAATTGTGTTATCTCCCGGTCAACAACTCGTGATGACCGATGTAACTTGGCAGATGTACGAACGAATTTTAGAAGAGTTCGGAGAAAAACGCAGTGCGCGGATTAATTACAGTCAGGGACTTCTAGAAATTATGGTTCCGTTGCCAGAACACGAGGTTAGCAAAGTCATAATTGGCGATTTAATTAAAGCTTTGCTAGAAGAACTAAACCTTGAGTTTTGGAGTTTGGCATCGACTACCTTTAAAAACAAAGTGATGCAGCAGGGTCTCGAACCCGATGACTGTTTTTATATCGAACACGAAGCAGCGATTCGCGGTAAAAAACGTCTCGATCTCACTGTCGATCCGCCTCCCGATCTCGCAGTTGAAATCGATCTGACCTCTCGAACGCGTTTAGACAATTACGAAAAACTGGGTGTTAAAGAACTCTGGCGTTTTGACGGTGAGGTGTTGGAAATTAGCGTGTTGCAAGAGGGGAAATATCAGCGATCGCACCAGAGTTTTCATTTTCCTATGTTGGCGATCGCAGAAATCATTCCGCAGTATCTCGAACGCAGTAAAGTCGAAGGTCGAAATCAGACGATGAAAGCCTTTCGCGCTTGGGTCAAACAAGAAACTCATGAATCACTTGAATAATTTCAGAAAAAATATTCATAATTTATCCGATCGCACTATGCAAGTCTCACTCAAACAAATTGTGTTATCTCCCGGTCAACAACTCGTGATGACCGATGTAACTTGGCAGATGTACGAACGAATTTTAGAAGAGTTCGGAGAAAAACGCAGTGCGCGGATTAATTACAGTCAGGGACTTCTAGAAATTATGGTTCCGTTGCCAGAACACGAGGACGATAAGGTCATCATAGGCAATTTTGTTGAAATTTTACTAGAAGAACTCGACCTCGAATTTAGAAACTTAGGTTCGACGACGTTTAAAAGTCAAACCATGAAACAGGGGATCGAAGCAGATAGCTGTTTCTACATCGAACACGAAGCAGAAATTCGCGGTAAAAAACGTCTCGATATCACTGTCGATCCGCCTCCCGATCTCGCAGTTGAAATCGATCTGACCTCTCGAACGCGCTTAGAAAATTACGAAAAACTGGGTGTCAAAGAACTCTGGCGGTTTGACGGTGAGGTGTTGGAAATTAGCGTGTTGCAAGAGGGGAAATATCGGCGATCGCACCAAAGTTTTCATTTTCCTATGTTGGCGATCGCAGAAATCATTCCACAGTATCTCAAACGCAGTAAAGTCGAAGGTCGAAATCAGACGATGAAAGCCTTTCGCGCTTGGGTGAAAACCGAGATCGAGCGCTCGTAAAAACTTCGTAACCGACGTATTGACAGCCTTCGCGCGATCGCACCTTCCCCTCGACTCCAAAAACACCGCGATACAATGGAGTAACCTTTACAGAACTTCACACGCGATCTCATGGACTGTATCATCAACCGTCGAGCGCAATTCTCAGCCAGCCACCGATATTGGCTCCCCGAACTAAGCGAAGCCGAGAATTTCAAGCAGTTCGGCGCTTGTGCGAAAGCACCGGGACACGGACATAATTACGTCCTCTACGTCTCTATGGCGGGACAACTCGACGAGTACGGGATGGTGTTAAACCTCTCCGATATCAAACACGACATCAAGCGGGAAGTGACCAGCCAACTGGATTTTTCCTTTCTCAACGAGGTGTGGGAAGAGTTCCAAGAGACGCTCCCGACGACGGAAAACGTAGCGCGAGTCATCTGGAATCGCCTCGCAGCGCACCTTCCTCTGGTGCAAATTCAATTGTTCGAGCATCCCGATTTGTGGGCGGATTATTTCGGAAACGGCGACGAAGCCTATCTGACGACGCGAACTCACTTTAGCGCCGCGCACCGTTTGGCGATTCCCGACGCCAGCGACGAGGAAAATTACGCGATTTACGGAAAATGCGCCCATCCCTACGGACACGGACACAATTACCATATCGAAGTGACGGTGAAGGGTGAAATGGATCGTCGCACGGGAATGCTCGTCGATTTGGGTCAGTTGATGCAACTGATTGAGGATCGCGTCGCCGAACCGTTCGATCATACGTTCCTCAATCTGGACGTTCCCCATTTTGAAACGGTAGTGCCGACAAATGAAAATTTCGCGCTCCACATTTGCGAGCTTTTAAAAAATCCCGTTTGCGATTTGGGCGCGCAACTGTATAAAATCAAACTGATTGAAAGTCCTGGGAATGCTTGTGAAGTCTACGCCAGCGACATGGAAGACGACGTTAAAGCCCCGAGCGATCGCGATTTAGTCTCTGCAAAATAAAACGTTTTTTGTGAAACTCTGGTCATCTTAAAGATAGATCCCCGGCATCTCCAAGATGCCGGGGATCTGGCAGTGTTCTAGCATTAAATTTGTAAAGATACTGTTTTCTATAAATAGAATAATTGAAATTCAGAAATTTAACTTAGAGGTCTCCGGGCTTGAGACGATCGCCCCACTAAATCGAGAATGCCAACAAAAACAATACTTAAAACTAAACCGACGACTAACAAAACTGACCACATCGTATGCCATTCTAAAATACCTTCAAATCCCGCAATTTCGTAAAAGAACTTGTTGCTATCGACGAGCTGTAGCGAATTGTCGTCGTTTCTCACGAACAAAACGTCATAGTAAGGATAGCGATCGTTGCTGAACTGTCCGCCCGTGGCGGAGACTAAAATAAATTCTCGGCCGTTGTTTGCGATCGCTTCGATAACAATTCCTTGCAGTAACTTAGCTTGGTCTTCGTAAACCTCAGATTCGGGGGTAGAGAGTAACTGGGTAGCTTCGATCGCATCGTACAGCGTGGCGAGTTGCGCTAACGACATTTGCGGCTCGATCGCCGTGAGGGTCCCGCGATCGAACAATTCCACGAGTCCCCGCGTCGGATCGCAATATTCGCTGTTGCATTTCGAGGAACCGCAATATCCCGAATTTCCGAGAGGTTCCTGATAGTTGCGATCGCACAAAATCGCCGGATCGACTTGAAACACCGACCGGTCGTTTGTCGTTTCTAAAGACGAAACCGGTGTAATCGACTCGATCGCCTCGATTTCCATGGCCTCTAGCGGAACGGGCGGCGGTTGAAAAAAGTAACCCCAGTAAAACCGGGCAAACGCGATCGATGCGAGGCCACTCAACCCGGCAAACGGGACGAACAGCAGGAGAAATCGCCTCAACTGCCATTGAAATCCTCGATTTTGCATGGTGGGAGTCCCTCGTTAACGCTGTCGATCGCCTACAGCGCGATCGACTTCGATTCCAGACACGAAAAATAGCACGGTAGCTTGGTAGCCCCGTCTCTTTAGAGCGGGGAGGAAAAGCGACACGGCGGCTTCAGCCGCCTTCAGGAATGGTGGGGGTCGTTGATGTAAGCCATGATCTTTGCGGTGCTGACCTTCCCAGTAGTGTCGAAGAAATACGAGCGAGTCCACAGGGAGGGTAGCTTGCAGAGGCGCGGAAACTCCTGTCTGAGCAACCTGGAAGAACGACCTTTCATTGCCCTGGCTATTTGATGAATGGCAACCTGGGAGCCATGCTCTACCAGAATGTGAACGTGGTCGGGGGCTATTTCTAGAGCCTTGACTAGCCACCCATTCTCTAGGGCGACTTCATTGAGTATTGCGGCAAGTCTGAGCTTGACATCGCCAACTAAAACCTTCTTCCGCCGCTTCGGTATCCAGACTAGGTGAACATGGGCCAGCCCTACCGAGTGATTACCGTGACGGTAATTAATAGACTCATCTCGCATTGTTGAAGGCTACCCATTTATCTACAACTCCAGTATAATTGTTTTATGGCTAAAACCTTTGCAGCACAAGTCAATCGGCTACCTGAAGACAGAGAGTTGTCAGCAGCATTGGAGTATCTGTGCAGAGAGTCCAATAAGCTCTACAACTGCACTCTGTACTTAGCTCGACAGCTTTACTTTAAGGCGGACAAATTCTCCAACGGGCGCTGGCTGTCCACTGAGATGAAGCGCAATCCTCACATGAAAGCGCTTTATACCAGTGCAGCTCAGCAAACTTGCATCTCTGTGGGAGAGGCTTTTAAGAGTTTTAAGGAACTGCTAAAGCTATGGCGTAAAGGTGAATTGGCGGAAAAACCAAAACCTCCCAACTATCGAACCTCTGGAGGGCTTTTTCAGATCAGCTATCCAAAACGCTGGCTGAAACTGGTGGAAGGCATGGTTAGGGTTCCTATGGGTACAGCCTGCAAGGTCTGGTTCAACCTGCCAGAAATCTTTCTGCCATTCCCGAGCAATCTTGACTGGGGGAAGGTTAGAGAACTGCAAATCGTTCCCAAGGCTGGCTACTTCGATGCAGTCTGGATCTGTGAAGGGAGTCCCGTCGATCTGGTTGATTTAGACCCGAATAAGGCTCTGTCCATCGATCCAGGCTTAGATAACTGGCTGACTTGTACCACAACTGAGGGCACCAGCTTTATCGTTGATGGTAAACATCTGAAATCGTTGAACCAGTGGTACAACAAACGGGTAGCCAGCATCAAGGAAGATAAGCCCCAGGGTTTCTGGTGCAACCTGCTAGACCGCATTACGGGCAAGCGAAATCGACAGATGAGGGATGCTGTTAACAAAGCCGCTCGAATCGTGATTGACCACTGCCTGGAACATGGGATTGGCACCATTGTCTTTGGTTGGAATAAAGGACAAAAGCAGCGGTCTGATCTGGGCCGTAAAACCAATCAAAAGTTTGTCTCCGTGCCTACTGCAAGGCTCAAAAAGCGTATTCAACAGCTTGCAGAGCAGTACGGCATTATCTTTATCGAACAGGAGGAAAGCTATACGTCAAAGGCTTCTGCGCTAGACCTGGATGAGATTCCCGTTTTCGGTGAAAAACCCGAAGGATGGAAGCCATCTGGCAAGCGTGTGAAGCGTGGTCTATACCGTACAGCCGATGAAACCGAAGTCAATGCTGATGCAAATGGCTCTTGGAATATCGGCAGAAAAGCAAACGTAACCGGGATGCAAGGCACCCCGGCAAGAGGCGTCTTGACTTCGCCTAAGCGTCTGAGGTTATGGGATCTACCGCATGTCGATCCTATCAGAAGTGCTGAAACTCCCTCCGGGGAATCCCCGTCGCTTTAGCGCGGGGAGTAGTCAACAACGTTAAACTAGCGATCGAGGGACAACCGTATGGCAACAGTCGTAACCGAGGAGCGATCGAGATGGTGCGTTTGAAACCGTGGCAGTGGGCAATTTTATCCACCCCCATCGCCAGTATCGCGGTGTTTTTACTCGTGTCCGCCGGAATCCAGATTCACAACTGGGGCATTAACTGGATTTGGGGAATCGTCGTTCTCGCGTTCGCAGGGTGGCGGTGGCTGTTGGTGAAGTGGACGCAACCCGCGATCGCCGAAGTAGAAGCCGTCGTCGCCGAAGTCAACGCCAAACTCGAATCCGTCGCCGACACCGAAGCCACCGGGGGAGACGACGCCGCCGCAAAAGTCGAACCCGCATTGCAACGCATCCTCGAAGACTGTCGCGACGACGCGCCGATTTGGGAAGACTGGCCGCAGTTTTGGCAGCGATGTCAAGATGTAGTGGTGGCAGTGGCGAACGCTTACCACCCGGAAGTCAAATATCCGCTGCTCAGTATCTACGTTCCCCAAGCGTACGGGTTGATTCGGGGAACGGTGGACGACCTCGATCGCTGGATGCAGCAGCTTTCCCCGGTTCTCGGACAGGTGACCGTGGGACAAGCCTATCAGGGATACGAAATGTATCAGAAACTCGAACCCTCGGCGCGAAAACTCTGGAAAATTTGGAACGTGGCGCAGTGGGTTCTCAATCCGGCGGCGGCGATCGCGCGACAAACGACGCAGAAATCGAGCGATCGCGCCACGCAACAACTCCTAGGCAATTTAAGTCAGATGTTGCGAGAAGCGGCGTTGCGAAACCTCGCCCAGCAAGCGGTTCTGTTATACGGCGGTACGTCTCTCCCGGCGTTGGAGGCGCAAAAGCCGCAACAGATGGAGGCGAAAACCCAAACCTTGCGGGAAATTCTCGATCGCTCCGAACCGACGGAAAGGGTGGAGAAAAAACCCGTGAACTTGCTGCTGGTGGGGCGCACGGGGGCGGGAAAAAGCAGCCTCATCAATACCTTATTTCAGTCGGAACGGGCGGAAGTGGACGTTTTACCCAGTACCGACGCAGTGAAACAGTACGTTTGGGAAAGCGAGGAGGGCGAAACCCTGACGCTGTGGGATACGCCGGGATACGAACAAGCCAATCGCAACGAGTTTCGGGAGTTGGTGTTGGATTACGCGCGGACGGCGGATGCGGTATTGTTGGTGACACCCGCTCTCGATCCGGCGTTGCAGATGGATGCGGACTTTTTGCAGGATTTGGCTAAAGAAATCGAGGACTTACCGACGATCGCCATCGTGACGCAGATCGATCGCCTGCGTCCGATTCGCGAGTGGAACCCGCCGTACAATTGGGAAGGGGGCGATCGCCCCAAAGAGAAGTCGATTCGCGAGGCGACGCACTACCGCCGCGAACAGTTGGGAAGTCTCTGTAAACAAGTGCTTCCGCTGGTGACGCGAGACGAGACAACGGGACGAACCCCTTGGAACGCCGAACAACTCTCCGTTACCGTGATGGAGGCGATCGAACCGGCGAAACAGTTGCGCCTGGCGCGATTTCTACGCGATCGCGAGGCGAAGGTTCGCGCGGCGGCGAAAATTATCGATCGCTACACCTTCCAAATGGCGACGACTCAGGGCGTCACCACATTTCTCAAAAGTCCGGTTCTTCAGTTTATTTCCACCCTCACCACCGGACAGCCGACTCTGGCATATCTCCTCGCCGAACAGATTCCCGTGGAACAATTACCCATCGTCATCGGGAAACTTCAGATGGCTTACGACTTGTTTTCGCTGTTGAGTTCGGGAGATTCCCACATCCGCAACTTCGATTTGTTGTCCTTGTGGCCGGTGTTGTTAGACAACCCGGAACCGCCCGATCGCAACGCTTGGTCGTTCGGTCACGCCTTGGTGGAATATTGGACGCGAGACTTATCGATCGAGCAGTTTCGCGAGCGATTTGAATTCTACGAAAAAGGGCAGGGGTGAACTCGTCGCCGATCGGGTATATCTTCAAGGCAGCGATCGTCCGATATGCCATACAGAAACCCAGTCGTCCCGTCTTCGTTCCTTTCCCGTTCGCCCCTAATCGAGATCGCCTTCCATCACAGTCGTAATCGCCTGTTTCGCGTTCGACTGGAACTCCTTAATATTGACGCGGCGCAAGAGCGCGATCGCACAAACCATTCCCACCGCTTGCAACACGAACACCGAACCGTAAGCCAACATCGGCTCGTCGAATACCACTTTACCCAGGTTCAAAATTGCACCGCCGATGACGGTAGACAAGCCTCGCGCCATCGCTTGCGCCAATCCCCAAGCGCCGATGAAGGTTCCCGCCGTTTCCGCCACCGTCAAATCCAACATCAAACTGGTAGCACCGGCCGTCAAAACGCCGGAGAACAAGCCGAACAGTCCGATTCCAGCTTTCAACAAACCGGGATTCGTCACGACTCCCGCCAAAATCACCAACCCCAAACATACCGCCGCACCGAGACAACCGTACTTCGTGGTGCGTTCTTTCCCCAAGCGAGGGACGATGGCGAATCCCGTGACGCCGATTCCGATGAGAGTTCCCACGCCGAAGGGAATGTTGAGCTTTGTGGTTTCGGAAATGCACATTCCGAAGACTTCACCGCCGTAAGGTTCCATGACCGCGTCTTGGGCGAACAAGCTAACGGTCAACACCAGCAAAAACGAGAAAAACACGCCGGTTTGAGGGCTGGCGGTCAGGACGCGAAAGGCACTTGCGGGGGTAATTTTATCTTCGTGGTTCGCAGCTCGCGATCGCAGGGCGTAGCGGGAATATTTCTTTTCGACCCCCACCGTCGCCAGCAAACAGAGTCCCAAAACGATCGCCGGTACGATGACAAACACCGGGTTGATGGTGCGGCTGAGGGTGGCGATATTCGCCATCTGTTCCGTTTGTCCGGGGGAGTAGGAGAGGATCTCCGCCCCGCAGATTTCCGGTCGATCGAGTAGCGTGGAACTGATAATCGCCCCGACGACGATTCCCACCATCAACATCGACCACACCACGCTAATGAGTTTCGAGCGGTTGTCTTCGTCGGAAATGTCCACCAACATGGCGGCGAAGGGCGTCGAACTGGCACTGAGCGAGAGTCCGTAAAACGCGAACACCGCCGCCAGTGCGATCGCCCAGCCATAGGTGGGAGCGCTCAAACCCGCCGTCTGCAAGCTGTTACCCAGTTGCCACAACACCTGCAACGCCACAAACGATGTGAGGGTAAACAAGATCGCGCCGATCCAAACGTAACCGGAACGGTGTTTTCCAAACAGCGGTTTGGCGTCGGACATCTGACCGAACAGAACTCGCGCCGGAGAGACGAACCGTTCCATGGCGATCGCTCCAGTGGCGATCAGGGCGGGAACTCTCAGCTCGTCGATGGCGATCCGGTTGATCACGCCCAGCGTCAGCAGTGACATCATCCCCAGCCCCATTTGATAGAGTCCGAGGCGAAACATCGTCAGTAGGGTGATGCGCGGAGGCATCGGTTTAGCGTCTGAAGGTTGGGATTCGTTGAGGTCGCGAGTATCCATGTCGAGAGGCTTTTGAAATCGTTCGGTGTCTATATAGTGTAAGGCTCTTGGGGAAACGCGATCGACCTGTTCGGAGCTTCGGCTTCTGTTGCAAAGTCGAGGCCGAGGTCGAATCCATTGGCTTCGTCGAAGTTTCCGTTTTGTCAAACGGTTCCCGCTATGGTGTCGCAGTTGAAATTAAAATGTAATCGATCGAATGTCGTTGAAGAACGGTGGAGACCGAGCGATCGATGTCCGTCATCGACACTCGTTTCCCCATCTATCCCACCATACCCTTAGCGTGTTTCGATGAATTCTCACGAACAGCTTCACACCGGTCGCCTCGCCGTCTTAATCGATGCAGATAACGCCAATGCAAAGCTTCTCGACGCCTTATTAAAAGAAATTGCCAAATATGGAACGGCTAACGTCAAACGGATCTATGGAGATTGGACGAGTACGCGACTCAACTCGTGGAAATCGCAACTTCTCAGTCATGCCATTCAACCCATCCAACAATTTTCGTATACCACCGGAAAAAATGCCACCGACAGCGCCTTAATTATCGACGCTATGGATTTACTATATACCGAGAATTTCGATGGCTTTTGTATCGTTTCGAGCGACAGTGACTTTACGCGGTTGGCGTGTCGCATTCGCGAATCTGGACTCGTGGTTTACGGCTTTGGCGAACAGAAAACCCCTTCTCCCTTTGTCAAAGCTTGCAATAAATTCATTTACACTGAAATCCTCGAGGCGCATCCTGAAACTGAAAAAGATGTGGAAGCATCCTCGAAAAATTACGCATCGAAATCGAGCTATCACCAGCTTTTAATCGATGCTTACGAGGCCGCCAGCGGCGACGACGACTGGGTAGGTTTGGGAGCGGTGGGTTCTCAGCTTACAAAACTTTCGCCCTCGTTCGATCCGCGCAATTACGGGTATAAAAAACTCAGCCAGCTCGTACAAGCCAGTAATTTATTCGATATTAAAAACAAACCTCATTTACGCATTTGTCTGAGGAGTAAATCGTAAATCGAGTTGAAGTGCGATCGCCAATTGTGAAGAGACACGATCGCGCATCGTTCTCGATTTCCAACCTCTCTCTTGACTGAGTTCGAGCCAAGTCTAAAACTGTTCGGCGATCGCGCGACTGTTGGCTCGAGCGACGGCGAACTCCACCTCACCCATAACCTCTATGTTTACCAAAATGGCCGAACGAACTTCTTCGCGAACGCAAAGCGCCTCGCAGAAAGCGATTTTCTAACCTTGTTTTTAGCAAATCTTGGAGCTTTCCCGAAACGCTCTCAGCCCTAAAAGGGGGCTGTCGAAATCGCCCGTCCAAAAAACTCGCTCGCCCTAAGAATCGACCGAGGCTCGCCGAACGCGGTAATGAATCTTCAGCCCTAAAATCGCCGAAGATAGCATCAACGTAACCAAGTTCGCAAAAATCACGGGTAAATCCTGCACGGATGTCCCATAAACCAGCCAGAGTAAAATGCCGAGACACAACGTCACCAGCATACTCCAAGAAATATCGTCGGCAGACTTAGATTTCCAGGTTTTAATCAACTGCGGGAGATAGGCAATTGTCGTCATCGTTCCCGCTAACAACCCTAAAACCATAGTGTCGTTCATGTTAGGCTCCCATTTTTGAATGCGCGATGGTTTGCTGGCGTTCGAGAGTCGTTAGATTGTAAAAATCTTAAAACTCAGACAGTCCGATAGGGTACAATTGAGTGCCGAGCGACGGCTGTTTTTGCTGTCGAATAGCGATTATAGAAGATAAATCTGCCACTGCGATCGGGAAAAAGAAGAGATAAGCAGAATTCATCGAACGAAATCGGGAATATTCCACACTGTTATCGATCCTGAGATGACTGAGATCGCCCTAAATGTAACGACCAACGGATCGCGTCTCGATCGCTTTTTGGCCGATCGCCTCAGCGAACTGTCGCGATCGCGCGTGCAGCAACTCATCGAACGGGAGTGCGTGCGCGTCAACGACGAAATCTGTACCTCGAAAAAATTGAAAGTCTACGCGGGCGATCGCCTTCAGGTTGAAATTCCACCTGCCGAACCGCTCGAACTCGAGCCGATGGAAATTCCCCTCGATATTCTCTACGAAGACGACCACCTCCTCATTGTAAACAAACCGGCCGGATTAGTGGTACATCCTGCCCCCGGACATAGCCAAGATACTCTCGTTAACGCCCTTTTAGCTCATTGCGATCGCCTCGCGGGAATCGGCGGCGTCCAACGTCCCGGTATCGTTCATCGTCTCGACAAGGACACCACGGGAGCGATCGTCGTGGCGAAAACAGACGTCGCCCACCAGCACTTACAAGCTCAAATCAAGGCCAAAACGGCTCGTCGGGAATATCTCGGCGTCGTCTACGGTTCCCCGGACGCCGACAGCGGTACGATCGACCGTCCCATCGGACGCCATCCGGTCGATCGAAAAAAAATGGCCGTCGTCCCTGAAGACCGAGGCGGACGGGCGGCTGTGACCCACTGGCAAGTCCGAGAACGGCTCGGAAACTATGCGTTACTTCATTTTTGTCTCGAAACCGGCCGCACCCACCAAATTCGCGTTCACAGCGCCTCCATCGGACATCCGATCGTGGGCGATCCAGTCTACGGTTCCGGGCGATCTGTGGGGGTCAACTTACCGGGACAAGCCCTACACGCTTGGAAGCTCACGTTAGAACATCCGGTATCTGGGGAAGCGATCGCCGCGATCGCCCCCCTTCCTGACACGACGATCGAACTTCTGCGGGTTCTCAAACGCCGCCAGTAGCGATCGATGTGCCGTAGGGTGTATCGATCGCCAGATCCCCGGCATCTTGGAGATGCCGAGGATCTTGTCCCACACTGAAACGTTATTTCTTCTTTTTCTTCTTTTTTGAACGATTCTTGCGACTCGACTTAGACGAACCCGAAGACTGCCCCCCGGCAAATCCCGAAGCTTTAGGTTGCACCGTTTTATCGAATTTAGGAGGGGTGAGAAGCGAGCGTTTTTGAGTTTTCTTAAAACACGCCCAGCTTTCCATTTCCGCGATTGTATCGTTGATAAAAGTATAAACCCCCCTCTTGTGAAGCCGTGCCATTGTTGCCTCTACACCTTCTTCAAACGCCCGATTGATATTTTTTAAACTAATAAAAAATGTTTCGACTCGATCGTCTTTATAAGCTTGTTCGATGTAAGGCTTGAGTTCGATCGCGCACAAATAATAGCTCGTCCTGGCGAGATAAGTCCAAATCTTAGAGTCATCCGGTTCTTTATCGAGCTTTCCAGAAAACAGTTCTTCCAGATATCGAATGACCTCTTCTCTCGGAAGTACGTCTTCAACGACTAAAACCACGAGAGCATCTAGGGCTGCCGATCTCGTCCATTCATTAATTTCTGGATTTTCAATGAGTTGTTGAATGAGTGTAATATCGCCGTAACACACAGAAGCGAGGATTCTGCATAGGTCTTCTGTGATAATATCTCCCGTGGCTTGCTCTGGCATCTCCTGTTTGTCGCCGGTTTGGTAGAAAAAATCGACGATAACGGGATAGGCTTTCTTTTCTCGAAATTGCGCGAGCAAGTATAAAGCGTAAATGTGTAAATACGCGGTGGTATCCTCGCACAACTCTTCGATGTTGTTTGCTCCATATTCAAGAGCTTCTAACAAGGCGGGGGTAATGGCTTCCCGCTCTTCGATCGCCTGTTTGACAGCGTAGCGAGGGAACGTACCGCGATAGGTACGGAGTTCGTTTAAAATTTCGTGTAATTGCATGGTTTGTATCCGAAGTTTGGTAAAAAACTGTCCGAGCGAAAATTGTGAACTGATAGAAAAGAAGGACAGCGCGTTTTTCTATCGTTGATGACAAGAACTCCGCCAGCGTTCGTACGACGAATTTCTTGTCCGAAATGCTTACTTTTTCTTCTTCTTCTTCTTCTTCTTCGATTTCGATCGATTCGTCTTACGAGCCTGTTTTTGCTGCTTTTGCTTAACTTTTTTAGGAGAATTCGCAGAGAGTTTTCGATCGTCCCCCCCCGAAGATGAAGCAGATGTCGTTTGCAGTTCCTCTTGCACTTGCATCGCTTCCATCACCCGAGCTTGCTGGGCGGTTGCAAACGGGCTGTGTTGTAAAAACACCTGCGGATTCATAAAAAGTATCGATTTTTCCAGATCGGCGATCGGGTCGTCAATTAACGTATAATCCGAGCTTTCGCGAAGTCGAGTCAAAGCTTCTTCTGGACTAAGTTGAAACGCAGCTTCCAACGCTTCTGGAGGAACCGAAATTTCATCAACCCATACCACTTCAGAAACGCGATCGATTTCGGGTTTGAGTTCGTCTCCGCACAAATTCATACAGGCTTTGACTAACATCGACCAGAGATCTGACTCGTTCGGTTCGCCTTTCAGTTTTCCCGAAAGCAACTCTTTAAAATATCGAACGACTTGTTCCCGTTCGAGGAGATCCCGAGCGACCAAAATCACCAAAGCATCGATGGCCGCTCCCCGAGTCCAGACACTCACTTCTCTATTTTCAATGAGTTGTTGAAGTCGCGAAAGATCGCCATTGTAAACTGAGGCAAAAACCCGACACAAATCTTCAGTGATGATATCTCCCGTGACCTCTTCTGCCATCACTTGCGTTTCGCCGGTCTGGTCGAACAAATCCACGATGAGGGGATAAGCTTGTTTTTCCCGAAATTTCGCCAGCAAATAGAGGGCGTGCATTGGTAAATACGACTCTTCTTCGCCTTCGTATACTTCTTTTAGGTTGTTTTTTGTATATTCGAGGGCGGAGAGCAATTCGGGTATAATGGCTTCCCGTTCTTCGATCGCTCGTTCGATGGCGTGACGGGGCAGCTCGTCGCTCGGCGTTTGCAGTTCGGATAAGATTTCTTTTATTTCCACGATCTAAATATTTAACGATTTACAACAACAACTTTTTCAAAGTGAGCAATTCGCTCGATATTGTAATTTACTATATTTTAAGATTCAGCGCAAGAGAATATACGATTTTTCTGTTGTTTTCAGGTGTTTTTGTTTGGAGATCGATTCTCAAACCCTCTTCGGTATGTGATTTCGAGAACGAACTAAGTCCCAAAAACGAGAACTCCAGCTCGTCGAAAAAACCAGAGTTCTCATTTGCTTTAACTGACCTGTTTTTTTGGAGTTATGGTCGTTCTAAAACGATGGATTTCCCTCAATCCTCAAAGTGAGAAACGATCGCGTCGGCAAACCCCGAACACTTTAAAGGTTCGACCGGTGGGTCTATCAACCGAGCCAAATCATAGGTAACTTCCCCGTTAGAAATCGCCGTACCAATACCCTTTTCAATCAGGGCTGCCGCTTCGTTCCATCCCATATATTCCAACATGATGACCGCCGATAAAATCAACGAACCGGGATTGATGCGATCGAGTCCCGCGTGTTTGGGAGCCGTGCCGTGAGTCGCCTCGAAAATGGCACAGTTATCGCCGATATTCGCTCCGGGAGCCATGCCCAAACCGCCCACGATCGCCGCAGCCGCATCCGAGAGATAGTCGCCGTTGAGGTTCATCGTCGCTAAAATCGAATACTCAGCCGGACGAGTTTGAATTTGTTGGAAAATGCTGTCGGCGATGCGATCGTTGACCATCACTTTCTCTTTCCATTTTCCATTACCGTGAGTTTCCCAAATCGTCGCGAGAACATCCTCGACTTCTTGACGAATTTCGGCTTGCTTGTCCGGTGTCAAAGAAGCGTAACCCGGATCGATTTTGCGTGCGTTTTCTTCGGCGGTGATGTCGGGATTGGCTTCTTTGTTGCTGAGAATCCACGATTCCCGTTCCGTCACGCACTCGTCGCGAAATTCCGTCGTCGCCAGTTCGTAACCCCAGGAGCGGAACGCCCCCTCGGTATACTTCATGATGTTGCCCTTATGCACCAGCGTCACCATTTGCTTCTCTTTGGGCAGGCGCAAGGCGTGTTTGATGGCGCGGCGGACGAGCCGTTGCGATCCCGTTTTACTAACAGGTTTGATGCCGATTCCCGAGTCGAGGCGAATTTGTTTTTTACCGTGTTCGGGCGTGGCGGGAATCAAATCGTCGTTGAGATGTTGAATGAGTTTTTCAGCGATATCGCTTCCTTGCGCCCATTCAATCCCCAAATAAATGTCTTCAGTGTTTTCCCGGTAGACGATGACGTCGAGTTTGTCCGGGCTTTTGTGAGGTGAGGGGGTTCCAGCGTAGTACTTACAGGGACGCACGCAGGCGTAAAGGTCGTTGATTTGCCGCAGAGCGACGTTGAGCGATCGAATGCCACCGCCGACGGGAGTGGTTAACGGACCTTTGATCGCGATGCCGTATTCCGTAATAGCGTTGAGAGTATCTTGAGGTAGATATTGAAACTGTCCGTACTGCTCGCAGGCTTCGTCTCCGGCGTAAATTTTGAACCAGCTAATTTTCCGTTTTCCGCCGTAAGCCGTCTCGACAGCCGCATCGATGACCTTTTGCGTCGCCGGCCAGATATCGACCCCCGTTCCGTCGCCGCGAATAAACGGCACGATCGGATTGTCGGGAACGATAGGTTCGCCGTCTTTGAACGTGACTTTTTCACCGACGCTCGGGGGGGTAATCTTTTCGTACATCTCGAACTCCTCGTTCTGCACTCCGGTACAAGTAAGCGATGCCAGACTACCAGATCCTTCAATGGGTTTGCTGTGTATTTAACGATTTAGGAAGAATTGAGGGGGATGCGACAACCGATCTGTCCGAGAGATCTCGTTTCTCGGAAAGTTGGGGCGTGCGAAGTGAAGACGATCGCCGTCCATCCCAACCCGACCCGTTGCCCGAACGCGATCGTTCGTCATCAAACCATTACCCGCGTTGCCAGAACGGGCTACTTTCGATTAAGATTTATGCTCTACACTTGATTTAGTGGTCAGGAGCGGCTGTCGTCAGGGCTAGACAGACTGTATTATAACCAACCGCGTCCAGTCCTAGATTGTTTTCTAGCCAAAAATATCGCATTCATTTTCTCGATGCGGTAGCGTTAGCTCCGAAAAGCAGTCGCGACGCTCCGGCGTAGGCTCGCCGACTTCTCGACACCCCGATCGCTCTTAACCGGCCCCTTTGCCCGAAGACCGACGCTGATGCGGCTAGATATCGCGCGACTTCCCCATGACGAAGGTTTCGTTTGCGCGCGATTCGTCGAGTCGCGAGTATCGGCCACCCGCGCAGACCCTACCTGACGCTGAGGGCAGTAACGGAACGAGCGAACTGCCTTGCTCACCCAACGAGATGTGCCAGAGTTACACAACGAACGAGGAATCAATATGGATCGAATGGGCGTAAATCGCGATCGCTACCAGCACACGAACGAACAGGCTTTTTCTCCCAACTTAACCGATCTAGCCGCAACTCACCGCGATGTCGGGGGTTCGGCCACAGACGCGCGAGACGGACAACGCTGGCTCGTCGAAGAACGGGATGCCTGCGGCGTCGGCTTTATCGCAGCTGTGGACGCGCAAGCCAATCACGACATCGTGGCTAAAGCCGTCAGCGCCCTCTCCTGTCTCGAACACCGAGGCGGGTGCAGTGCAGATTACGACTCCGGCGACGGTTCGGGAATTCTCATGGCCGTGCCGTGGAAACTCGTCGAACAATGGCTCGACGAACGGGAAATCGCTACACCCGTGCGCGAGCGTATGGCCGTGGGGATGGTGTTTCTCCCCCAAGAGGAGGAAACTGCCAAATACGCCAAGGATACGGTAAACCGCGTCTTTTCCGAGGAAGGGTTTAACGTCTTAGGCTGGCGCGTCGTCCCCGTCAACCCCAACGTTCTCGGTCCCCAAGCTCGAGAACTGCAACCGCAAATCGAACAGATTATCGTCAGCCACGACCGCCTCGAAGGAGACGAACTCGAACGCGCGACGTATTTAGCCCGTCGGTCTGTGGGAAAAGTTCTCGACGACGTCGCCGAAATTGAATGGGGCAACAACTTCTATATTTGTTCGTTCTCGAACCGTACCGTCGTTTATAAAGCGATGGTTCGCGCGGCGGTGTTGGGTGAGTTTTACCTCGACCTGAAAAACCCCGATACGGTCAGTTCCTTTGCCGTGTACCACCGTCGGTTCAGTACCAATACCATGCCGCGATGGCCGTTGGCGCAACCGATGCGCCTGCTGGGTCACAACGGCGAAATTAACACCCTGCTGGGGAACATCAACTGGATGAAGGCGCGACAGGCGGAACTGTCGAGTCCCGTGTGGGGCGATCGCATCAACACCTTACTGCCGGTCGTCGATGCCAGTAACAGCGATTCGGCCAACCTCGACAACGTGCTGGAATTGCTGGTGCGATCGGGACGGACGCCCCTAGAAGCCCTGATGCTGATGGTTCCCGAGGCGTACATGAACCAACCCGCCTTGGAAGCCTATCCCGAAATCGTCGATTTTTACGAGTATTACAGCGGCTTGCAGGAAGCCTGGGACGGTCCGGCATTGCTGGCGTTCAGCGACGGTAAAATCGTCGGGGCGGGACTCGATCGCAACGGTTTGCGCCCGGCTCGCTACCTCATCACCCGCGACGGTATGGTTATCGTGTCCTCCGAAGCGGGAACCATCGACATCGACCCGGCCGCGATCGTAGAAAACGGCCGTCTGGGACCCGGACAAACCATCGCCGTCGATCTCGAAAACCACAAAGTCCTTAAAAACTGGGATATCAAACGGCAAGTGGCCGCCCAGCATCCCTACGGACAATGGACGGCTGCCCGTCCGCTGATGGGAGAACGGAAAGGAATTCCTTTTGAGCTTGAAGGAGACCACCTCGTCCAACAGCAAACCACCTTCGGTTACACCAAGGAAGATGTGGACATGGTAGTGGTTCCCATGGCCACTGACGGCAAAGAACCTACCTATTGCATGGGCGACGACATCCCCTTAGCGGTGCTGTCGGACAAACCGCGCCTGCTGTACGACTACTTCAAACAGCGGTTCGCGCAAGTCACCAATCCCGCCATCGACCCGCTGCGGGAAGGGCTGGTCATGTCCTTGACGATGTTGTTAGGACGCCGGGGCAACTTGCTCGATCGCTCTCCTGGGGTCGATCGCCTGCTGAAAATCGAGAGTCCTCTGTTAAGCGACGACCAACTGGCCGGAATTCGTAACAGCGTTCTCCAAACCGCCACGTTATCGACGTTGTTCGAGATTAACGGGGGCGGCGACAAACTCAAAGGTGCTGTCGAAGCCCTCTGTGCGAAAGCGACAGCGGCGGTGGAAGCCGGGGCGGAAGTCCTAATTCTCAGCGATCGCATCGACGACAGCGGCAACCCCGCCAAAGTGGACGAAACCCATACCTACATCCCGCCAATGCTAGCCGTCGGCGCCGTTCACCACCACCTCATCGATCGCGGACTGCGGATGAAAGCCTCCCTGGTCGTCGATACCGCCCAGTGCTGGAGTACCCACCACTACGCGTGTTTGGTGGGCTACGGTGCCAGCGGCGTTTGTCCGTATCTGACTTGGGAAACCCTGCGTCAGTGGTGGCACGACGATCGCACTCAATCTCTCATCAAAACCGGGAAACTCCCCAACCTCAGCCTCGACGATTCCCTGAAGAACTATCGCAAAGCGGCCGAAGCCGGTTTGCTGAAAATCCTCTCCAAAATGGGGATTTCGCTGCTGTCGAGTTACCAAGGGGCGCAAATTTTCGAGGCCATCGGTATCGGCGGCGAGTTAATCGATTTGGGGATGAAAGGCACCACCTCCCGCATCGGCGGTTTGACGGTGGCCGATTTGGGTCGCGAAACTCTGGAATTCCACAAACGGGCGTTTCCCCACGTGGAAAAACTGGAACATTACGGCTTCGTCCAACACCGCAAAGGGGGCGAATATCACGGTAACAACCCCGACATGACGAAGCTGTTGCACAAAGCCGTTCGAGACGGGCAGTACGACCATTACGAGGTCTATCGCAAACAGCTTGAAAACCGTCCTGTGGCGGCGTTGCGAGATCTGTTGGACTTCAACAGCGATCGCGCTCCGATTCCTCTCGAAGAGGTCGAATCTACAGAAGAGATTCTCAAACGGTTCTGCACCGGGGGAATGTCTCTGGGGGCGCTATCGCCGGAAGCTCACGAGACGCTGGCGATCGCCATGAACCGCATCGGCGGGAAATCCAACTCCGGAGAAGGGGGCGAAGACCCGATTCGCTTCAAAGTCCTCGACGACGTGGACGAAAACGGCTTCTCGACACTGTTGCCCCACCTGAAGGGGTTGAAAAACGGCGATACGGCGTCTTCTTACATCAAACAGGTGGCATCGGGACGCTTCGGCGTGACGCCGGAGTACTTGATGAACGCCAAACAGATCGAAATTAAAGTGGCACAAGGGGCGAAACCTGGCGAAGGCGGACAGTTGCCTGGCCGGAAAGTCAGCGAGTACATCGCCATGTTGCGGCGGTCTAAACCGGGCGTGACCTTGATTTCGCCGCCGCCCCACCACGATATTTATTCGATCGAAGACTTGGCGCAGTTGATTTTCGATTTGCACCAGATCAACCCGAAGGCGGGAGTTTCTGTGAAATTGGTGTCCTCGGTGGGAATTGGAACCATCGCCGCTGGGGTGGCCAAAGCCAACGCCGACGTGATTCAAATTTCCGGTCACGACGGCGGAACTGGGGCGTCTCCTCTGAGTTCGATCAAACACGCCGGAAGTCCCTGGGAACTGGGGTTGACGGAAGTTCACCGAGTCCTGATGGAAAACCGCCTTCGGGAGCGCGTGACGCTGCGGGTGGACGGCGGAATGCACACCGGATGGGATGTCGTGATGGCGGCGTTGATGGGCGCTCAGGAATTCGGGTTCGGAACCGTGGCCATGATTGCCGAAGGCTGCATTATGGCGCGGGTTTGCCACATGAACCGTTGTCCGGTGGGCGTGACGACGCAACAAGAGAAATTGCGGAAGCGGTTCCCCGGAATGCCCGAACACGTGGTTAATTTCTTCGTCTTCGTGGCTGAAGAAGTGCGATCGCTCCTGGCGCGATTGGGGTATCGCTCCCTCAACGAACTCATCGGACGTTCCAACCTGCTGAAAGCCCGCGAGAACGTGAAACTGACCAAACCACAGGCGATCGACTTGCGTTGTCTGCTGGAGTTGCCCCAATCGGAAAATCGCGATTGGGTGACGCCGCAACCGGTTCACAGCAACGGGGCGGTTCTCGACGACGAGTTGTTAGCCGACGCCGAGATTGCCAACGCCATCAACAACCAAGGCAGCGTCGCCAAAACAGTGAAGTTGGTCAATACCGATCGCTGCGTCGGGGCGCGGATTTCTGGTGCGATCGCCGAAAAATACGGCAACACCGGCTTTGAAGGACAGCTCGACTTGACTTTTAAAGGCAGTGCCGGTCAAAGCTTCGGCGCGTTCACCCTCTCGGGAATGTCGATTACCCTCGAAGGAGAAGCCAACGACTACGTCGGCAAAGGCATCAACGGCGGCGAAATCTGCATCAAACCCCCAGCCAGTACGGACTTCGACCCGTCGGAAAACGCCATTTTGGGCAACACCTGTCTCTACGGTGCAACTGGAGGCATCCTCTTCGCCCAAGGTCGCGCTGGAGAGCGGTTTGCCGTCCGCAACTCTAAAGGTCAGGCGATCGTCGAAGGGGCGGGAGACCACTGCTGCGAGTACATGACCGGTGGAACTGTCGTCGTGTTGGGACCGGTGGGACGCAACGTCGGTGCGGGGATGACGGGCGGTTTGGCCTATTTCCTCGACGAAGACAATAGCTTCCCGGCAAAAGTGAACCCGGAAATCGTGACAATTCAGCGGGTTTGCACGTCTGCGGGCGAGGAACAGTTAAAATCCCTGATTCGCGCCCACGCCGACCGGGGTAGTGCTAAAGCTCAGCAGATTCTCGATAATTGGTCGGTATATCTGCCGCAGTTCTGGCAGGTGGTGCCGCCGTCCGAAGCGGATACGCCGTTGGCCAATCCCGAAGCGGCGGAAACGAAGGAATTGGCGAAAGCCTAGGAGTTTTCAACTGTTGCCACGGGTATAGCATCTCAAGGCGACCCCGTTCTCTATATTCTGAGAGCGGGGTTTTTTATTGTTGGCGGTCTCCTTATACTCCATCGGTTTCGGATAAGCTAGGTTTCAAGAAGTCTTCACCACATCCCCCCTTAGCCCCCTATCCCCCCTTCGCCCCCCTTTCAAAGGGGGGTTGGGGGTATAGAGGGGCTTGTCCGGTTGGGTAAAATCAGGATTTGAGTCCTCGACTCCGCTCAGACTCAACGCTTCGACTCCGCTCAGCGTTGAGATTCGGATTCTGTGTGAGGAAAGGGGGAGGGTTGAGGGGGTTCTCGATTTGAGGAAATCGCGGCGACTGGGGGTTGAAATTCGGTACTAGATAAGTTTCAATTATTTAATTTTTGTTTTCATTGATTTCTGCTTAGCGGGACTTAAACGGTAAAAAAGGTAAAATAAAAGCAAAACCCTTGACTGACAAGGATTTAAGGTGGAGAGTGTCCCCATGAGAGAGACCACCCCA
>NZ_KB235958.1:2405391-2407132 GCF_000332355.1 Baaleninema simplex PCC 7105 | reverse complement strand
CCCCCCTTTGAAGGGGGGGTTGGGGGGATGGTTGGGTGGATAGAGGGACTTGTCAGTTCGGGCAAAACCAGTGTTTGATTCCTCGACTCCGCTCGGACTCAACGCTGAGCGAAGTCGAAGCCAGCGAAGTCGAAGCCAGCGAAGTCGAAGCCAGCGAAGTCGAAGGAAACAGCTTCCCCGAGCTGCCGATCTATCTGCGGCAAGAGTCCAAGCTCTACTTTGAAGTTAGCCCGTCTGTTCGATACGGTCGGGCGGGTCGTTGACCATCTCGATCGTACCTTGCCGCTCGGCTATCCCGGCCGCCGCTGACCGTTCGGCTGAGCTCACGGCCGAAGCCTTCATCTGCAGCGCGGGGCTTCTCGCCGAGGGAGCTAAGAAACAGACTCGGGGGAGAGGGTTGATACGGAATCCGCACCCCATATTCCCTTTTAACGCGATCGCCCAAAATCGATTCAAGTCCTTGCGTACACGGATCTGACGACGAAGTCCGCAAAACAGCGTTTTCACAACGAGATTTCGTTTGACATCCTCACCGCCCTGGAAGGACGGTGATTCCCAAACCTCACGATTTGGGTTCCTGTTTCTTCCCCTTACGGGTTTTTCGCAGTTGCTCTCTAGAACAATGTCCTTCAAGTCTTACACTCGCTCCACAGGCTGTAACGGTGTGTCCCACCGCCAAAAGGTTTCGTGCAGCGTTGATGTCCCGATCGTGATCCGCCCCGCATTTCGGACAAGTCCACTCTCTGACATCCAACGCCATCGAATCAGCTTTGTGTCCGCAACTCGAACACAACTTACTGCTCGGAAACCACTTGTCTACCTTGACAAGAGTTCGCCCGTACCACTGGCATTTATAGTCCAGTTGGTTGACGAACTCTCCCCACGCACAATCGGAAATATGTTTGGCGAGTTTGGGATTTCTTACCATCCCTTTAACCGACAAGTCTTCCACCACGACGGTTTGGTTTTCACGCACCAGGCGGGTTGTCAGTTTGTGCAGGTAATCGCTCCGAGAATCTTTGATTTTTTCGTGAATCTTGGCAACTTTACGACGCGCCTTCTCTCGATTCCGAGAACCCTTCATCTTACGAGACAGGGCTTTCTGAGCGCGTCTCAAGCGTTTGTAGTGTTTCGTCAGATGGCGGGGATTTTCCGCTTTTTCTCCATCGCTGGTAATGGCGAGATAGGCGATTCCCACATCGACGCCGACACTTTTCTCGGACTGGGGAAGTGGTTTAACGGTGTCATCGTCCACCAAGATGGAAATATGCCAACGTCCCGAGGGTTCGAGTCGCACCGTGACGGTAGAGGGTTCTACTCCTTTGGGGAGTTGGCGACGGGAGCATCTATTTTAAGTAATGAGTAAAAATACTTAAGCCAACTCGCGATTGAGATAAGCACAGCGTAAACGCAACATGGGATTGACATTCTCTCGATTCCACTGCGCTCCGGAAATCTTCATTCTCAAACCAATGCGTTTAATAGTCGATTCAACTTCCCCCGAACCAACTGACCTGGCCGTTTTCCTGGTCGTTGGGCATAATTCGGTAAGCGATGAGAATGGCGCTCTATATAGTTGAGGAAGTTGACCACTTCTGGAGTACGCCACTGGCCGAACTCGGCCCCCGCGGCCTTCGACCTCACCCTGCCACAAATGCTCTCGTACCGCTTCTAAACGTTGGTTTGAACCCCCAACCCGACTGCAGATTTTCTATCAAGTGATACCAGTCGAGGATTTCCT
>NZ_KB235958.1:2365265-2405291 GCF_000332355.1 Baaleninema simplex PCC 7105 | reverse complement strand
GACTGGGGAAGTGGTTTAACGGTGTCATCGTCCACCAAGATGGAAATATGCCAACGTCCCGAGGGTTCGAGTCGCACCGTGACGGTAGAGGGTTCTACTCCTTTGGGGAGTTGGCGACTCCATCGGATCTCGAGCGGTTCTTGGCTTTTTGCCAAATACAGAGAACCATCTCGCCAACGAAACGCCGATTTGGTAAATTCGGCGCTACCTCCATTCCGTTTCTTTTTGAACCGTGGGTATTTGGCTCTTCCGTTGAAAAAGTTGGAATATCCCTTATCGAGATGGCGCAATCCTTGTTGGAGAGGAACGCAACTTACTTCCCCAAGAAACTGCAACTCCTCTTCTTGCTTCCATTGCGTCAGCATCTTCGAGGTTTCACGATATCCTACCTTCTCCTGTCGCTCTTTCCATGCCCTCGATCTCGCTTCCAACGCCTTGTTGTAGACAAGCCGCACGCAACCCACTGTTCGACGCAAGAGGGAATCTTGCTCGGGAGTGGGATAGAAGCGATATCGGAAAGCTCGCAGTGTCATTTTGGCAGTTTACCGGCCCAAATTTATTGTAAAGCCGTCCTGGAAGGACGGGGTTTCAAACCCAAATTTTTCGATGAAAGATGTTGCTACATAGGGCTTGCTGAAAAAGACGGTTGGTCAAGGAAGGGAACAGCGGATCTGGGAACAGGGAACAGTTTGGAGGATTGGCGATCGTTTAATTTCCAAAGGTGAGAAAGCGCTCGGGCCAGGTATGGAGATATCCCCATACCTAAAATCTTGCACTTCTGCCGCCTCTAAAATGCATGAACTCTTTCCAAGTCTAGCTTCTGGCTTTACTCAGCCAACCCTACATACGAGCTAAAGCAGAAATTTTAGCGAGCTTCTCTCGATCGAGAACGTGTAATTCTTCCAGCGTCAACCATCCCTCTTTCAGCAATTGCGAAAAAACGAAGATAAGTGCTGAATAGCTATAATCGTATTTACCGTCAATTTCATGTCGTTTGGCACTCAAGAAGTCGTGAAGCTTCCATATCTCATCAATTTCGCTGATATGGGCGACTTTTTGACGAACTTCTTCAACGAGACTTTCAATTTCTCGCGTATAAGCTTTATCAAAAGCTTCTTGTGCTGCTTCTTTCTCCTTTGTAGACCAGTTAACGTCGTTCACTTGTGATTGCTATTAAAAATTTTAGAGAGTATAACTATTATAAAAAAAAAGAGCATTCTTTACAACAGAATGCTCGATAATTTTGTGTTGAATTGTTAATCTAACTTTGCTTTAGCGTGCGAGATTTAACAGCTCTTTCGGTGAAGCTAACAAATCGATCGCCACGAAGAAAATTTTATTTTCCGGATCGAGCAAGAAACGCCAAGCAATGTTCATGCCGACGTTGCCGCCAAACCAAGGCGTTTGGACTTTACCCGTGACTTTTATTTGGGTGTAGCCGTCCTCGGCCGGTTCTTCCACACCGCGTTCGGGGATTAACTTGAGGTTTTGGCATTCTTCCCGGAAAAACCGCAGAACGTTGTCTTTGCCGACGATCGGTTTTTGGAAGGGGGGTTGCAACGCACCATCAGGAACGAAAAGCTCGATCAAGGCATTGAAATCGTTAGCGTTCAAGTTGTTCATATATTCCAGCACCGTGGAATTCGTCACGCCTTCGATCTTGACTTGGGTGCGCTGAGCCATATCTTTGGGGGGTACGACGGGCTCCGAGACGCGATTGTCGCCGACTTTACCCGAATCGAAGCCCATACCGACGACAGCGTTGCGTAACACGGTAATTTGCTGGCCGGGGTCGAGTCCGCGAATGGCTTGCAGGACTGCCGAAGCGTTGGCCGACAGCTTGTAGCCTTCGGGAATCGGAGCCACGACGCCCTCTTCCATCAACTTTCCGAGTTGATACCAGAATCCCAGTTTAACGTTGGGAGACCAGCTAGCATAGGTACGGCAGATGGGCGTGTCCGCACGGTTGGCGAGATCGCACATCGCCTGACTTTGTTCGAGAGGCTTCATCTGCCGAATTTCGTTTAAGGTGTTTTCGGCGAGGGTCATGCTGGCGGCTCCGGGGGCAGCGATCGTGATGCTCTTACCCATTTCCAGGTAGGCAAACCAAATCAGAGCGAGTTGGTCTTCGGCGTTGAGTTGGCTAAACCGCGCGATCGTTGCCGGAACGACGTCAGCAGATAGCGTGTCCGGAAAAATTCCGCGAGCTGTATCGAGTGTAAATGGCATAGGTTTATTTTAACCGAGGTATTAAGAAGAACTTACCACGATCGCCTGCACTGCGATCGCCGATTCTAAATTCAATATGGCGCGATCTCAACTGCGATCGCCTGTGTTCCAAGCGCGATCGCACTTGATTAGAGTACAGTAGGAGTATTCCAAATACCCCATTTCACGGCTCGCGTTTTTGTTACACGTTTTCCACGCATTTTTGTTAGATAAGTTCGCCAATATGCCACCGTTTTGAGTCTTGCGATTAGGAGTCAGTCTCAAATGTCCTCCGTGTCCCCAATCACCCCCGTCGATCCCGCGACGAACTAGCGGTTCGCGCCAGGATATCTCCGAGAACATCTCCTATCACTCGAGGCGGTGCAGCTTCGATTGGGTCGTTTCTTAGCCGATCGCGCTTCGGAAGACCCTTTACCGGAAGTCGAGTTGTGTGCCGAAGACGGAACGTTTGAGTGGAATTACGCGCCGCCGTTAGAGAAAGTGATTCGAACGCAACGGGAACTGGATTTGCTGTTGCGTCACCCAGAACTGTATCAAACCGCGCTAGCGATCGTCGAACCCTGGAACCACATCGGAGTCAACGAAGCCGGGGAAACGGTGCGAGCGTCTAAAAATATTGCCTTTATCTACTACCGGGACTTAAACGGTAAAAAAGGTAAAATAAAAGCAAAACCCTTGACTGACAAGGATTTAAGGTGGAGAGTGTCCCCATGAGAGAGACCACCCCAGCCGCTATGCCACCCTGCTTTGAGAAGTGGTGCAAGCGTTTCGACCCCGACTTCAAAACCCAAGCACAAAAAAAGGGGTTTAGACACTATTTGGGAGGATTACTCGGGGAAAGCCAGCGAAAAAACATAACTCAGATGGCAAACGACTCGGTGGGAGTGGTTTACAACCGCTTACATCATTTTATAACGGAATCCCCTTGGGAGGAGAAGCGTATTAACGAACGTCGTTTAAAGGTGGTGGACTCCTGCCATCAAACCCGAGTGGGTCGGGGATTTGCCTTGCTGCTCGATGATACAGGACATCGAAAAAGCGGCAACTTCACCGCAGGTGTGGGAAGACAGTACATCGGAGAAATCGGCAAGCTCGACAACGGAATCGTGGCGGTAACGACCCATCTCTATGATGGCAAAAAAAATTTGCCTCTGGATGTAGAAATCTATCAGCCAGCCAGTTCCTTACCCTCAGGCAAGAAAGATCCCTCTTTCAAAAAGAAACCCGAAATCGCCTTAGAATTAATTGACCGGAGTTTAAAGAGAGGGTATCGACCGGGAATCGTCCTCATGGATGCCGGCTATGGTAACAACACAAATTTTTTAAAGGGACTCGAATCTCGCCGACTGAAGTATCTAGGAGCCGTCGCCAAAAATCGGAAAATCTGGCTGAATCAATCGGGAGAAAATTGGCAAAAGATTCGCCTTGATGAATATGCCAAAAGCTTACTAGAAGAGGACTTTACGTCAGTTTCTCTAAATTCAAACAAGCCCAAAACCCTGTGGGTGGCGACGGGTACGGCAGAGCTGTCACGTCTACAAGGAGAAAGAACCTTTGCTATCGTCATGAATGCAAGTTCTTATGCGGACGCGACAGAAATTGATTATTTTATCACGAATGAAGACTCCGAAAAAGTGACTGCCGAATGGGTCGTGAACACTTACTCAGGGCGAAACTGGGTAGAAGTCTTCTATCGGGAAGCCAAAGGATGGTTGGGTTGGAGGGAATGCCAGGCGAGAGGTTTGAAGAGTTTACAGCGGCATTTAATTTTGGTATTTTGTGCCTACACTTTTATCCTTTGGCATAAGTTGACGGGCGGTTTACGAAGGAAGTGGGCGAACCAACCTTTGGAAACTTTTGTAGATGCTTTAGAGGCTTTTCGGACAGCCATGTCTTTTCGTTTTGTGGCATGGCTGAACGAGAATCGAGACCTGTTTGCCGCTCACAAAGCGCGTTTTGGCTTGGTTTGGGCTTGAAATTTGTTTAAGTACCGCTACGGTCTTCGCGATTGATTGCGGTTCGGTTAATTCTCTTGGCACTCGGGTGGTTGTGGGTCTTGTCGTTCGACTCGTGCCGCAAACCGAGCCGGTAGGCGAATCAACTCGAAGCTTTCCGGTTTACCGACCATGCCTTTGAGGGCTTGGGTGCTGTAGTGGTTGATGCCACTTCTGGAGTCTCGGTCGATGTCATCGCTGAAGTGGACCCGAACGATAATCGCTCGATCGGGGTCGGGAAACGCGATCGTTTTTTCGGTAGTAAAGGGACACTCGAACTTGTGGGGCGTATTGAGGGTTTTGCGACCGAGCAACTCTCCTTCTTCGCTGAGGACTTCCCACCAGTTGGTATAGCGATCGCAACTTTTATCGGGGCTTTGAATCTTAACCTGGAGTCGATACTGTCCCATCCCCTTTTCGACAGCGTTGACGGCTAAAACTGCTGGGATATCCATCAGTTGAGGTCTCTGATTTTCGGCGTGGTAAGTCAGCATTTGGGCTAAAATTTCGATCTTGTCCGTTTCCTGGCAATCGCGTAGAGTCCTCAGTGCCGCTTGCCAGTCACCGTACAATGCTTGGGAACGAGCAACTTGGCTCGAAACCTCGAAGGCTTCGGCCTGTTTTGCCACTTTTGAGAGTTGTCTCAGTAAATCCTTCGCGGTCTCGAGATCGCTGACTTGCTCTACGGCCTTGGCGACGGCCGTCAATGTTTTGGATTTATCCTGAGATTTGTCGATAGAGGTGGCGGCCGCCAGGACTTGCTCTAAAATGGCTCGGGCGAGTTCTCCCTCTTCGATTTGCCCAGCTGCCTTCGCGACTGCACTCAAGGCAGAGGATTTATCCTTGGACTCGTTGAGGGAGTTGGCGGCGGCTAGGGCTTGCTGTAATACGGCTCGGGCGAGTTCCCCCTCTTGGAGTTGGACGGCTCTGCGAGCGACTGCACTCAAGGCATAGGTTTGGGGTTCAGGCTCGTTGAGGGAGTTGGCGGCGGCTAGGGCTTGCTGTAATACGGCTCGGGCGAGTTCCCCCTCTTGGAGTTGTTCCGCCGCCAGAGCGATGTCACCTAATGCTTTGGATTTGCCCCTCGGCTCGTTGAGGGAGTCGGTGGCCGCTAGGACTTGTTTTAACAGCGATCGCCCTGGCTCGCCAGCCTCTGTTTGTCCCATCGTCTGGGCCAGCAGACTCAGCAGATCGGATTTATCCATTGAATCGTCGATGGAGCGAGCGATCGCTAAAATTTTTGGTAAAACGGCTTGGGGGCGATCGCTCTCCTCGAGTTGTTCGTAAGCCCAAGCTACAGCCTTCAACCCACCTAGTTTGAGCCAAAACCGATCGGAGTCAATGGAGTCAGCGGCGACTAGGGCTTGTTCTAAGACGGCTCGGGCGCGAGCGTCCTCTCCCAGTTGTCCGTAAGCCCAGGCGACTTGACTCAACATTCTGGGTCGGGCTGAAAACTTCTCGAAGGAGAAGGTATTGGCAGCAGTCACCGCTTGTTCTAACAGCACTCGCGCGCGATCGCTCTCCTCCAGTTGCACCGCCGCGCGGATTACGCCACCTAGCGCGATGGGCTTGAAGTCCGGCTCGTAGATCGAACCGGCAACCCTCAGAGCTTGTTCTAATACGGCTTGGGTTTGTTCTTCTTCTTCGAGTCGAGCGTAAACCTTAACGACATCACTCAAGGCGGAGAATTGGCCCCAAGGTTTACCGATTGCATTGGCGGCGGCCAGAGCTTGCGGTAAAAGCGATCGGGCGCGATCGGTCTCCCCCAGTTGTTCGTAAGCCCAGGCGACTTGACTCAACATTCTGGATTTATCCCTGGGATCGTCGATGGAATCGGTAGCGGCCAGAACTTGTTCTACAAGAGATCGGGCGCGATCGGTCTCTCCCAGTTGCACCGCCGCACGGACTGCGGTACTTAACACCGAAGACCCTATCTCAGGGCCGCCGAGCTTTTGTGTTAGATTCAAGGTGGGCTGCTTGCCAAGCATATCTAAAGTCTCTTTTAAAAGCTTAGAGTCAGAAAGCTTGACAGCGATTTGAACGACTTCTTTCAGTATTCTTAATTTCAGTATTATCGATCGTCTTACCAATTGAGTAACAGGATCGTCGATCGGGGGAGTCGTATAAATTGGGTGTGCTACGTAGTTTCTGATGACGTTAATTCCTTTTTTATATTGATTGTCTTTAATCAAAGCCGGGCCGGTACTCGCAGCCCACTTATGGCTTGCTTTCTCGATCTGCTCGGCGAGAAGCCAACGGACTTGCTGAATTTGTCCGGCAACGGTAACGTTGAGCCAGCTAGAGAAAAATACTTTTAGAACTAGAATCGTGACGCTAACGACGACCAATAACCTCATTCCCCATCGGATATCGGCTCTGCGCCGACTGAAGCGAATTCGCTGCGCCATCCACTTGATGACGCGAGCCACGGTTGCGACGATTTTCTCAATTGTGTTGGGGGATGGAGATGTGGGAGGCATAGCGGTACGAACGGCGATCGCTTCTATTTAAGTTTATAGTCAACCCAACTGAGTCATAAAATTTTGCCACTTAAAAGTACCGTAAAACGGCGCTCTCAACTGTAAATTTCCCTCACAAATCAAAGGATTTTGAGTCTTTGAAAATCAGGGTGAGATCCTGTAAAAAAATCTCGAAACATTTTGAATAGCTTGAATTTGAGAGATTTTATTCGCCAAAATACCATTTTTTTAGAGTTCGAGTTGAAAGATATCTCAAACCTCTCTTTAACAAGAATTAAACAGCTTTGATGGAATTTTTATCACGAGAATAACAGAAGAGGGATAAATGATGCGAGTCAGCTAAAATTCGGGTCTTCTGGGTTCAAGATAATATGTCCCAAGCCAATTCTATATTCAAAATAACAAATTACACGCCCTAGCATGGGGGGTGTCATCAATTAACAGGGTTGACAAAGAGGGGGTGATGTGGGTAGTCTGCTATCGATCCACTCCAGCTTCACGAAAACACCATGACTCGGCGCTACGCTCTTCGTGATGACCAATGGGAACGTATCAAAGACCTGCTACCCGGTCGCCCCGGTACAGTCGGAGTGACCGCCGGTGATAACCGCTTGTTTGTCGAAGCGGTACTGTATCGCTTTCGAGCCGGGATTCCTTGGCGCGACCTCCCCGAACGCTTTGGGGATTTTCGGGTCGTTCACACCCGCTTTAGGGCGTGTCATCAATTAGGAGACTTGACTAAATCACCGTGATGTGTAGGGGGGGGGGAGATTCAGAGCAACCAAATTACAGATGCTGCCAGGTAAATTCCCCCCAAAAAGTTCACCGAACGCTTGTCATAACGGGTGGCTATCGCTCAATATTGCTTCAGCTTGGCAAAAAAGTTTTCCACCAGATGCCGCGCTTGATACAAGAAGCGATCGTAATCTAGTGGTTGAGTGCGGGTCTTTTTTGAGGGAATTACGGCTTCAATCCCACGCTCGGCTAAGGGTTTCCTGACTCTCTCATCAGCATCGTAAGCCTTATCTGCCAGAACCGCCTCCGCTTCAATTTGTGGCAGTAACTCATCGGCTCCCACCAGGTCGTGAGCTTGACCTGGAGTTAAAAAAAAAGCAGTGGGATTCCCTAAAGTATCCACGACGGCGTGGATTTTTGTACTGCGACCTCACCGACTCGAGCCTATCTCCTCAGCTGAAGCCGAACTTCCCTTAGCCCCGGCGCTATGTTGGTGAGCGCGGACAATCGTAGCATCAATGGCAGCATATTCATTATCGGCTGATGCCGATAACACTTGGAACACCCGCTCCCACACCCCAGATTTTGACCAGCGACTAGGGCGTGTCATCAATTAGGAAACTTGACTAAATCACCGTGATGTGTAGGAGGGAGATTCAGATTCCAGTTAGGGAAAGGCTTTCAGCGATTTCAGTCTCCGATCGGATTAAAGCCTGAAATTCAGTGTTGGCAAGGAGTCCACAGCTAATTGATGACGGGCCTTAAGTCTGTTCAGGATTGTTCGAGTTGGATTCAAGAAACGATATAAAAGCCGAAACCCCCCACCACACAAAGCGATGGGGGTCTAAATTTCGACATCAAAAAATGCCAGGAGGCGGATTTGAACCGCCGACACGAGGATTTTCAGTCCTCTGCTCTACCGACTGAGCTATCCCGGCTCGAGGTCGCTGTTTTTTTAAGCGCTTTATCATCTTAACAAAGGAATTTTGGAAGCGCAACCCCCTTGGGGAAGTTTTTTTAGCTTCCTCGGCGAGAAGCCCCGCGCTGCCGATGAAGGCTTCGGCCGTGAGCGGCTCAGCCGAACGGTCAGCGGCGGACAGGATAGCCGAGCAGCAAGGTATAATCGAGTCCTCGACTCCGCTCGGACTCAACGCTGAGCGAAGTCGAAGCGTCGAAATGGTCAACGACCTGCCCGACCGTATCGAACAGACAGGCTAACTTCAAAGTAGAGCTTGGACTCTCGCCACAAATAGATCGGCAGCTCGGGAAAGCTGTTTCCTTCAACGTTCACAGTATCCGTAAGTCCGTGCCTGATACAAGCGACAAAGATCGACCTGTGGAAGACGGGTTGCTGCCAGGGTAACGCGATGCGTTACGGGAGTCAGGGCTATCACTTGCAGCAAGCCAAACCTTCAGAGGCTGGGTAAGACGCAGTCTTCGCAGCTCTCGGAGCTTGCATCCGAGAGAACGAAGACCCAAACTTGGTTCGCGGGCGTGGCGGCACCGGCCGGTGAAACTGGAAACCCGCGCTGTATGCGAAAGCTTTACTCGTCGGGTACTTCACAACAGGGGAGCAAGGGTGTTACCTATTAACTGTCCTCACTGTTCACTTGTATGTTGGCGATGTACATTAGCGGTGCGTGACGATTTCTCAGTCTCAGGATTTACACCCGATTTTTCAAGTCACGCACCCTACTGCCACGGGTGAATGAAACTACATTCGACGCAGCAGACTCAAGCCGTGGGTATCGGTGCCACAGGTGTCGAACAGTCCGTGTTGGGCGTTGAGTTGCTTGACTTGGGCGGTGGTTTGACGGCTCGGACGCCAGGGATCGGGGTTGTTGTAAGCGTAGTACGCTTCTGCTCCGTCGATTCCCAGTTTTGCGGCCGCTGGAATTAACTTCGATGCAGGGCGGCGATAGCGACCGGGGTGCGCTAAGACGGCTAAGCCTCCGGCTGCGTGAATGGAGTCGATGACACGCTCGGCTTTGAAAGCTTTTCCGCTGACTTTTTTTCCTTGCAGGTAGGGGCGGATTTCTCGGCGACTGGGGTTGTAACCGTACCCGAGAATGTGAACTTCTGCTCCGAGGAGATCGGCGTTGATTTCTACACCCGTCCATAGATGCGGTGCGTGAGCCTTGGGAACCGATCGCTGCCATCGATCGAGCCAATCTTGGGCGCGGTGATACCCGTCGGCGCTGTGGTGGTCGGTAATCGCTAAGCCTTTGAGTCCGATGGTGACAGCTTGTTCCATGACGGCTTCGGGACGCAGGCGGCCGTCAGAACATACGGTATGCATGTGGAAGTTGTAGTGTTTCGGGCAACTGTCTTCGGTCAGGTTCCGGAATACAGTTTTCAGCGCTCGCGTGTTCTGCGCGGCCGGCCTGTCAGACGTTGCAGCCTCTGGCAGATAGACAAGCATAAGCAAGGTTTGGGATAGAAGTTAACTTATTGTAACAATTGTGGGAAAAAGTGGCAGTCTTATTTGAAGGTTTCGTGATTCAAAAATTGAAAGTGAGGCTTCAGGATTTCTAATTGTGTATTTTTACAAAAAATTGCGAGTCTAACGCTTCAAGCGCCAGGCCGAGCTCGGGTTAGATTGCTGGCGACACCACGCGATCGCATCCAGTTTTGACGCAAAAATTGTGAAAACATAACTTGCTGCTCTCGATATCATAATTTCTCTTCGAGAAATCAGTATTTTTACTTGCCCAAAAACAGAGCGATCGCCTCGTCTGTCTCCGATCCCAAAAACTCCCAACCGTTCGTCGAGGACAGTTTTGGAGCGATCGCCCGTGGTACAACCCGATCGCCCCGATCGATACTGAGTTCATGCTCGACGTTTCTCTGACGAAGACTTTCGATCGCTCCAACACTGACGTTCTCCCGTTTCAGCTCGACGTGTCCTTTCGAGTCGATCGCGAACTGGTGGTGTTGTTCGGCCCCTCTGGATGCGGAAAAAGTTCCCTCCTCAATGCGATCGCCGGACTCCTGACCCCCGATTGCGGACGCATTGTCCTCGATGGACTTCCCCTGTTCGACAGTCGGCGAGCGATCGCGCTTCCCCCTCACCGTCGTCCCATCGGATACGTTTTCCAAAGTTACGCTCTGTTTCCCCATCTCAACGTCGCCCAAAATATCGGATTCCCCCTCGAACGACTAAAAAAACGCCAACGACAGCAGCGAGTCCGAGAACTCGCCGCGTGGCTGCACCTCGAACCGTTACTCGATCGCGCCGTCGCCCACATTTCCGGGGGACAAGCCCAACGAGTCGCCATCGCTCGCGCCCTGGCCTGCGATCCCCAAATTCTCCTGCTCGACGAACCCTTTAGCGCCCTCGACGGCGAACTGCGAACCGAGTTACAACAAACCCTCAAACGCCTGCAACGCCAGTTAAATATCCCCCTGCTCCTCGTCACCCACTCCCGAGGAGAAGCCTTAGAACTGGCCGATCGCTCTATCCTCATCGACAACGGCGCGATCGTCGAAATCGATCGCCCCGATCGCCTTCTCGCTCCCACCCGCAACCTCAGCAGCAACTTCGCCTGGGGATGAGAAACTGTCAACAGTCTTTACTGCTCGCTGCTCGCTGTAAAAGCGGGACTGGCGGGATTCGAACCCGCGACCTAGCGCTTAGGAGGCGCTTGCTCTATCCTTCTGAGCCACAGTCCCACGTTATTGGATATGATAGCAGCCTGTTTTGCCCGCTGGCAGTCGTCGATGTTCGATCGATCGCCTCACGCATCGCGACCCGTAACGTTCGTTTTTTGACTAAAAATTCAATTTTATTGATAAATTCGCGATCGCACCCGAGGGGTTGACAAATCTCTGGAAGAGCGCGACAATCAAGGTGTAGCTTAATGGTCTATCCTGACTATACACTTGATTTATTAGTCAACTTACGATTGCCCCTTCAATCCCAAGCGATCGCATATAAATCCCCATACTTTCGACGAAGGTAACGAATAAACGGATCGACGTGAAGTGGCTTGCCGGTCACGCGCAAGATCGACTCGTTCGCCGTGAACTTACGGCCGTGGCGGTAAATATTGCGTCGCAACCAACCATGAAGCGTCTCGAAATTGCCCCGTTCGATATCGACGGGAATTTCCGGGTGGATTTTCAAAGCCGACTCGTACAACTGCGCGGCAATAAGGTTTCCCAGCGTATAGCCCTGGAACTGTCCGCCGATCGTTTCGACGAACCAATGCACATCTTGTAAAACGCCTTCAGTGTGATTTTGAGGAACGATGCCCAAATCTTGGCGATAGCGTTCGTTCCAAGCCTCGGGGAGATCTTTAACCGCTAAATGTCCTTCCAACATCGCCACTTCCAAATCGAAGCGAACGATCGCGTGTAAATTGTACGTCACCTCGTCGGCGGCGGTACGAATCGGAGTCCGTTCGACTTTATTGATCGCCCGATAGAAGTCGTTGACGGGAACTTGGCCCAACTGGCGTAAAAACATCCCTTGCAGCCAAGGATAGAAACATTCCCAAAACGCCCGAGAGCGTCCGATAAAATTTTCCCACAACCGAGCTTGACCTTCGTGCATTCCGGCCGAGGTTCCCCGAGCCAAAGGCGTTCCGTCCAACGCGGGATCGATGCCCTGCTCGTACAGCGCGTGTCCCATTTCGTGAAGACTGCTGAAGAGGCTTTCAGTCAGTTGGTTCGGACGAACGCGGGTAGCAATGCGAACGTCGCCGTGAGACAAGCGAGTGGCGAACGGGTGGAGGGTGCGATCGAGCCGACCGCGATCGAAATCGTAGCCCACGCGATCGATGACCTTATAACAGAAATTAAGCTGCGTCGTCTCGTCGAAATCTTGAGAGAGAATACGATCGTCGAGTGGCGGTCGTTCGGCGATCGCATCGACGAGGGGAACCAACTGCGATCGCAGCGTCTCGAACAGTCCCTGAATCGTTTGCGTCGTCATACCCTCGTCCTCCTCCGCAATCAGCGGATCGGCCACGCGATCGCTCTCAGGAAAAAAACTCGCCCACTGTCGGCTTAACTCCAGCGTTTTTTCGAGAAACGGCCGCACCGCCTCGAAATTTCCCTCGGGTTTAGCCCGAGACCAAGCCATGTAAGTCTCAGTCTGATGGCTGGCGAGGGTGGCGATAAAAGACGACGGAATCCGACTGGCGCGATCGAAATCGCGACGAGCTAAGCGAACGATACTGGCATCGTCGGACTCGTAAGGCAAACTGCGCTCGAAGTCTCGAAGGTTTTCGAGGAGTTCTCCCAACGCCGGATCGGTGAGCTTGTCGTGAGCGAGTTTTCTCAACGTCGCGATTTGCTGCCCTCGTGCCACCGCCCCCCCGGCCGGCATATACGTTGCGCGATCCCATTTCAAAACCGACGCGGCGGCTTGAAGATCGCGAATTTCTTGCAAGCGAGATCGGACTTCTCGATATTGGGCGTCGTCGTGCGTTCCCGTTAGCGGACCGGAGTTCTTTTGAATCTGCATGATGGGTGGTGTGAGGGCAGATGCCAAAGTTGAGTAAAGCAGTTTGCTGCAAACGATCGAATGCAAGCAATCTTATTCAATCTTAAGTGTCTGCCGGGGGAGAACGAAATACTATTCGGTCGAACTGCGCGATCGCGATCGACACCATTTCTTCTATCGATCGCGCGGCCGCAAATCGGGGAACCGGCCAAACTTTTTTCAAAAGACGGCCTGTCCCCATCCTAAACTTTGATGCGAGGTAATCGATGTTTGAACCCACACAGAATTTCCCAGGAAATTGTATCCAGGGCGATCGCCCAGTCTTCAGCAGAAATGCGATCGCTGCCAACACGACCTAACACCGTCACCACATCGCCGACGCGTACCTCGGGAACGTCAGTGACATCGAGCATGAGTTGGTCCATCGTAATCGCTCCGACTTGGGGAATCCGCCAAACGCGTCCCCGACGCGACAGCAACACCTCCATGCGGTTGGAAAGATTGCGGGGAACGCCATCGGCGTAACCGATGCCGACAACAGCCAAGCGCGTCGTCCGTTGAGTGACGAACTGATGGCCGTAACTGACCCCCGTTCCCGGCGGAACCGTTTTCACCTGCGTAACCCGCGCCTTAACCTGCATCACGGGAGACAGCTCGACCGTGGATTTAAAATGAGGGGCGGGATAGAGTCCGTACAGAGCCAAACCCAGCCGCACGAGATCGTAATGAAAGGTGGGAGAGGACAAAGTGGCCGCAGAATTGCTCAGATGCAGACAGGGTAAAGGAACCTTCGCCGCTTTCAAACGCGCGATCGCCGTCTCGAAGCGTTGGTGCTGTCGGTTCGTGACCGTCGGATCGCGATCGTCGGCTGCGGCCAGGTGAGAATAGACACTGGCGATCTGAAGATTGGGCAGACGGCGCACCAACTGCACGAAAGCGATCGCCTCGTCCCAAGAGACCCCCAATCGAGACATTCCCGTATCGAGTTTCAGGTGAACCGAGAGCGGTGTCTCCTCGCCAGACAGGTGTTCTGAAAACACCAATGCCTGTTTCGGGCTACAGAGCGTCGGCTGTAACTGCCAGCGAACCAGAGCGCGTAATTGTTCGGCGGTCGTCGTCGCCCCCAACACCAAAATCGGTGCAGAAATCCCCGCCTGGCGCAGTTCGATGCCTTCAGAAACCGTCGCGACGCCCAACCAATCGGCCCCGGCCTCGAGAACCGTTTGCGCTACGGGAATCGCCCCGTGTCCGTAAGCGTCGGCTTTCACGACGGCCATAAACGCCGTTTGGGGAGATAACAAGCGGCGTAAGTTGCGAACGTTGCGATCGAGGGCAGACAAATCGATTTCTACCCAAGCGCGATCGCGAATCCTCTCCTCGAGATTCGGCTCGTCCGTAATTTTGCAAATACGCTCCCAACTGAGCATATCCGTTCCTCCTCACACTCCAACAGAGCCTAGTTTACGGCACGGCAGAGATGGGGAGATGGGGAGATGGGCGTTACCAGTGAAAAGAGAATAGGGAATATGGCATAGCAGATACTCGCTAAAGTTGAGGTTGTTAGAAACTTCGCAATTTGCTAAGCTATTAACCGAACAGACTATTGATTAACGAGTACCTAGCCATGAACGTAACCATTCCCTATCCCAAACCATCCTACCTATGCATATTATTTCAATTAGCAAACTACGAAAATTTTGGGAACAGCACCCTGAAGCTAAATCGAGCTTGAGACTCTGGTATAAGCGTGTCCAAAAAGCGAAGTGGAAAAATCCCCAAGATGTTCGCAATGCGTACAATTCAGTCGATAGTGTTGAGAATTTTCTTGTGTTTGATGATGTTGGAGGCAATAAATACCGAATTATTGCATACATCGACTACAAATTTGAAAAAGTCTTTATTCGAGACGTGCTAACCCATCAAGACTACGATCGAAATTCCTGGAAGCAAGATCCGTGGTTTAACAGCTAAAATTAACTTATCGACTCACCAATCAACACAATAACTCAGGTGTAAACACAATCTTAGAATATTTTAAAATGATATTTATAATATTCTAAAAATCCATCTGTAAATATTTAATTGTTTGAAATTTTTGAATCTATCTCTGCATTTTTTAAATTCTCTCTTCTTAATAACAATGCTTGGTTCTCAAGAATACAAACGCCTTCTTCTGGCATTCCCACCACGACCGATCGAATCAGAGTCTCAACTGCTTGAAACCCAAGAGATTCTCGACTCTATCCTAGACAAACCCAATCTAAGCGATGAAGAAAAAGAATATATCAATCTGTTGGGAACCCTAATTTATGAATACGAATCTCGTGAAGAAATTGTTCCCGATATTTATGGAATTGAATTGCTACAAGCATTAATTGATGAATTTGGAATAAAACAAAGAGATTTAGTTTCAATTTTCAAGACAGAATCAATTGTTTCGGCGATACTCAAGGGCAAACGCCAGCTTACCGCCAGACATATTGAAGAACTCGCTCGATTTTTCAAAATTTCACCGGCTGCGTTTTTTAAAAATGTAGACAATCGCTGAGGCGTGGGTAACTTCGGCAAGAAACAATAGATTTTCTGGGTTTGTCATGAAAAATGTATAGCAATTCTATAGCAATCCCAATCGACTTGCGGAAAGAATCACAGGCTGGAAGCCTCTACCACGCGGGGTTTGCCAGGTCTGGGATTTTGCAATTGATTTAGGATTGCTATAGATAAGCCGTGGAAAGACCGACACCCCTAAACCCTTGCTATAGCTAGATCGAGAATCCAAAAGTGATTTAGGACTGCTATAGTTCAGAATACCAAAATCTGAAATCCAATCGATGAAATTCTTGTTATGACGTTATCTGGACGTAGAAAATCTGGACGTAGAAAACTACCGCATATCCAGAAAACCCCAAAACAAGTCCAGACGAAATCACGAAATTATGGAAAGAGTAGAAACTGTTACTTGTTAACTCTCACCACTCTCCCCTCTTCACTCTCCCCTAAAAAAAAGCCTCCCGGCATCACTCGGGAGGGTCAGAGGAACTATTGCATCAGAGGTATAGGGGAAAATTGTCGAGTTCAGAGGTAGGGCTTAAGCCACACAAAGTTCGTCTTCAATCTGCACCCGTCCGCGCAACACCGCTCGCAAGAGGCGGTTCGCCGAGCGGCGATCGGTTTCGTCGAGGCTGTCGTCGAGAACGGCTGCCATTAAACCATAGCGATCGCTGACTGTTAGGAACCCCGTTTCGGTGACGGAAGCGAGGATATCGGAAATTGCGCCGGGGAGAAGTTGAAGTTGGGGGAACATTGTGCTGCCTCTGAACTCGATGCTTTTAGTATCGCCGGATTTCTGCGGGTTCGCGGTGACTCGCTTCGCTTTGACAGCGTGATGTTTCGGAGCGTTTCTCGCGATCGCGAACCCATCGAGGTCGTGATATCGATCGCGTTATGGGATTTGGGTGCAACTTAAAGGAGGCGCGATCGCCCCCGTGTCGTATTGGCTGACCAGCTCGATCTCGCCAGTTTCTCCCCTCTGCCAGCCATCAGCTTCGACCCAAGACAATTCCTCCATCGGGGAAACGTCCGACCCCACCTCGCGCGATCTGTTCTCTTCAACCCATTCGCTGTCAAACGCTTCGGATTCGGCGATCGCTCGCAGATCTCGCCACAGAGACACCGGTATCACGAATTCGAGAGGATCTGCCGGGAGTCCACCGCGTCCGCTAACGACAAAGGAACTTCCGGCCTCGAACGCCGAACAGGGATTGAAAATTAGTCCCGATACGTCGAGAGGGTCCTCGGGAAAGCGTAGAAACTGATTCGTCGTTTCGACTTCGAGTTGTTGCAGGACAACGATGTCGTTCGAGGAAATCCCGCGATCGAGGATAGCGGTCAGATCCCGGTCGGAGGTTAGGGCATCACGAGGGACGATTCCCAGCGATCCTCGGGTTTCCATGTCAACCCGTCCACCAAAATCGGCGATCGCGTCGTCCGTCAGGTCGCTGTTGTCCGAGGTTGCCAAACGGTTCGTGTCCGTAATATTCGCGTCGATACGGACGTTGCCCCCGATTGACGATAGGGTTTCACCCGCCGACACCTGCAATCCCGAAGGGCGATCGTCGCGCAGAAACTGGAACCTGTTCCTGTCGAAAACGAGATCGCGATCGCTACCTTCAACGCGCACGTTATCGGGAGTTTCACCCATTTGTACCCCCAGAGGAACGTTGACCGTAAGTAGCGATGCCGAAGCAGAATTATCGGCACGAAACTCGACACCGTTATCGAAAACGAAACGGTCGGCGGTACTGGCGAAAAACGACCCATCGAAGTCTAAACGAGCATTTTCACCCAAGACGATACCGTTAGGATTGAGAATGTAAAAATTTGCGGTTCCCTGGATTTCAAGCAAACCGTCGATGTAAGAAATTTCGCCTCCCGTTACGCGAGTCATGATGTTTTCGATCGCCGCAGTCGTGTTAAATACAGCTTCAGTATTGGTAGGAATAGAAAACGCCTCAAAGCTGTGAAAGAGGTGCGTTCCCGAAATCGTGCCGCCGTCGATCGTGGTTCTGACGCCTTCGACCGACACCTGCGACGGATTGGGGAGTGTAGCGTCAGGAACGATTTGAGCCAGAACAGCGCTAGGAAACAGTACTAGCCCCCCGATCTCAACCAACAGCCAGACATAAAACGCAGTTTGGGAAGCGCGATCTCGGGAGCGACGCGCGGCACTTTCGAGCATACGATCGTTTTAACAAAGACGACAGGAGTACTACCAGCTTATTCGACGATCGCGATCTCGCTCGTGTAGGTAAAGCTTCGCGATCGCTCAATGACAAGCGATCGTTACGACCCTCAGACGTCGCATTTGAATTACTCGAAAATACTTGACGGGAACGCTACTTTTACAGCATATTGAGCAACAGGCTTAAAAAGTGTCATTTTGTCACGCAAGCGATAAAGAGTGGGAGTAAAAGAGATGACAAATTGCAACGGCTGGCAATTTTGGATCGATCGCGGCGGAACCTTTACGGATGTCGTCGCCAAACGTCCCGACGGATCGATCGTCACCCATAAATTACTCTCAGAAAACCCCGATCGCTATGCCGACGCCGCCGTGCAGGGCATTCGTGACCTCTTGCAGCTTCAACCCGAAGCCGCGATTCCCGAAGGCGACATTTCAGACGTTCGCATGGGAACCACCGTCGCCACCAATGCTCTCCTCGAACACAAAGGCGATCGAACGGTTCTCGTCATCACCCAAGGCTTTCGCGACGCCCTCCGCATCGGCTATCAAAACCGTCCCGATATCTTCGCCCGCGAAATCGTCTTACCACAGATGCTCTACGAACGGGCGATCGAAGTCGAAGAACGCCACGCCGCCGATGGAACGGTGCTGACGCCTCTCAACGAAACCGACTTAATCTCGCAACTGCAACAGGCTTACGATGACGGAATTCGCAGTTGCGCGATCGCCCTCATGCACGGCTACCGCTACCCTCGCCACGAACGCCGCATCGCCGAAATCGCCGCCGACATTGGCTTTACGCAAATCAGTACCTCCCACGCCGTCAGTCCGCTGATGAAACTCGTCAGTCGCGGCGACACCACCGTTGTCGATGCCTATCTCTCGCCGATTTTACGCCGCTACGTCGATCGCGTGAGTCGCTCGCTGTTTTCCTCTCCGTCGGACGAACGCCTAGAATTCATGCAGTCGAATGGCGGACTGTCCCCAGCCTCGCAATTCCAAGGGAAAGATAGCATCCTCTCGGGTCCGGCGGGGGGAATCGTCGGAGCCGTGCAAACCAGCATCCGGGCGGGATTCCACAAAATCGTCACCTTCGATATGGGGGGAACTTCCACCGATGTCGCCCACTACGCCGGAGAACCGGGTCAAACGGTGGAATACGAACGCACTTTCGAGACGGAAGTGGCGGGGGTGCGGTTGCGAACGCCGATGATGTCGATTCACACCGTCGCCGCTGGGGGTGGAAGCGTCCTCAACTTCGACGGTTCCCGCTATCGCGTCGGCCCCGACTCGGCTGGGGCGAATCCGGGGCCGGCCTGTTACCGACGAGGCGGCCCCTTGGCAGTGACGGATTGTAACGTGTTATTGGGGAAAATTCAGCCGCAGTTTTTCCCGGCGGTATTCGGACTGGAGGGAAATTTACCGCTGGATAAGGATATCGTTCGCGAAAAGTTCGATCGCCTGTCTCGGGAGATTTACGAGGCGACGGGAGACACGCGAACCCCGGAACAGGTAGCGTCGGGATTTCTCGCCATCGCGGTGGAGAAAATGGCCAACGCCATTAAAAAGATTTCGCTGCAACGGGGGTACGATGTCTCTCACTATACCCTTTGCTGTTTCGGCGGGGCGGGAGGACAACACGCCTGCGCGATCGCGGAATCCTTGGGGATCGATCGCATCTTCATCCATCCTTACGCCGGGGTTCTCTCAGCTTATGGAATGGGACTGGCCGACGTTCGCAATTTAAAGGAAAAATCCCTCGAAGTCCAACTGACCGACGAGGCGATGGGGTTGTTAACCTCCACCTTAGAGGAGCTAGAAAAGGCCGCGAACGCCGAACTGTTCGACGCCGAGACTCCAGCTTCGACGACTTCGGCGACAGAAACTCTGCGAAAAGTCCATCTCAAATATCAGGGAACCGATTCCACGCTGATTGTGGATTTCGCCGATCTCGAGAGCATGAAAGGAGAGTTCGATCGCGTTCACCGTCAGCGTTACGGCTTCCTCATGGCGGACAAACCCCTCGTTATCGATTCGGTTTCGGTAGAAGTGGTTCGCCCCAGCGACACCCCTGACGAACCCCAGATAACGCGGCGAGATGACCGCCGACCCCAACCCATCGCCACCGTCTCGACGTATCTATCAGATGCGTGGCGAGACACTCCCGTTTACCGACGGGAAGATTTACAACCGGGCGATCGCGTCGTCGGTCCGGCGATCGTCGTCGAACATACGGGAACCAACGTCATCGAACTCGCCTGGGAAGCCGAACTCACCCCTCAAAACCATCTCGTTCTCACCCGTTGCGTCGCCGCCTCCGAGACGGACACCCCCGACATCGACCGGTCAAAAGCCGATCCCGTGATGTTGGAAATTTTCAACAATCTATTTCGCTCGATCGCCGAACAGATGGGGGTAACGCTGCAAAACACCAGTACCTCTGTCAACATCAAAGAACGCCTCGACTTCTCCTGTGCGATTTTCGACAGCGACGGCGAACTCGTCGCCAACGCCCCCCACATCCCGGTTCACTTGGGTTCCATGAGCGAAAGCGTTCGGGCGTTAATGTCCGACAAAGGGGAGAGTCTCAAACCGGGCGATGTCTACGTTCTCAACAACCCCTACAACGGTGGAACTCACCTCCCCGACATCACTGTCGTTACCCCAGTCTTTCCCGAGGATTCATCTAACTCGAACTCTCCGCTATTTTACGTCGCCTCTCGGGGACATCATGCAGACATTGGCGGCAAAACACCGGGTTCCATGCCCCCAAACAGTCACCTTGTAGATGAAGAAGGTATTCTGATCGATAATTTTCTTCTCGTTGAAAATGGCGTATTTCGCGAGAAAGAATTACTCAAAATCCTCAATTCAGGAAACTATCCCGTTCGCAATTCAACACAAAACATCGCCGACTTACAAGCCCAAATTGCAGCAAACGAAAAAGGCGTTCGAGAACTATCAAAAACCATCGAAATTTATGGCTTGGCAACTGTCAAAGCTTATATGCAATACGTGCAAGATAACGCAGAAGCCTCCGTTCGTCGTGCCATTTCAGTGTTAAAAGACGGTCGCTTTGAGATGTCTCTCGATACTGGCGAGAAAATTTATGTCGAAATCACGATCGACTCTGAAAAGAAAGCCGCAAAAATCGATTTTACAGGGACTTCGCCGCAGGTCGAAAGTAACTTTAACGCCCCGCGTGCCGTCTGCAAAGCAGCCGTTCTCTACGTCTTCCGCACCCTAGTTGACGATGATATTCCCCTCAATGCAGGATGTTTGAAACCTCTCGAGATTATCGTTCCCGAAGGCTGTTTGCTCGATCCCAAACCTCCAGCGGCCGTGGTAGCGGGAAACGTCGAAACCTCCCAACTCATTACTGATGCTCTGTACGGTGCGTTAGGCATATTAGCCGGTTCTCAAGGTACCATGAACAACTTCACCTTTGGCAGCACGACCTATCAGTATTACGAAACCATTTGTGGCGGTTCCGGTGCTGGAAACGGCTTCCACGGCACAGATGGGGTGCATACCCACATGACAAATTCACATTTAACCGATCCAGAGGTTCTAGAATGGCGCTTTCCGGTACTTTTGGATAAATTTGCCATTCGCGAAGGAAGTGGCGGCAACGGTCAATTTCGCGGCGGTAACGGCGTCGTGCGTCAAATTCGCTTTTTAGAACCCATGACGGCGGCGATCCTCTCGAGTCATCGCGTCGTGCCTCCTGCGGGGTTGTGCGGCGGCGAAAACGGTGCCACCGGGCGAAATTGGGTGCGGCGTCGCGACGGAGCGATCGAAGAATGTGGCGGAACGGCGATCGTCGAAATGAATCCCGGCGACGTATTCGTCATCGAAACCCCCGGTGGCGGAGGATTTCGTAGGGTGCCGTGACGCGGGCGAGAAAATCTTGCCGAAGTCAGAGCGATGTTGTCCCCGCGTCACGCACCTTTTACAGTGAACAGCAAACAGTGAGCAGTGTTTCAGTTTTTCAGTTGTAACGCCAGTTCGGGATAAGCTGAAACCCGCATTCTGTCCTAGGTCAAGCCATGATGAGATCGACGATATTACGTGGTTTCAAGACCTTCAGTCCGCCAAGCTCCCCTTAACCCTAACTCGCGTAGTTGTAGCGGTACTTAAACGGTAAAAAAGGTAAAATCAAAGCCAAACCCTTGATTGATACGGAATCCGCACACCATAGCCCCTTTTAACGAGATCGCCCAAAATCGATTTAAGTCCTTGCGTACAGGGAGGGTGCATCTCAAAAATGTAAATTCATCGAATTGGGCGCACTCAATTTCCAGATCCCCGGCATCTCCAAGATGCCGGGGATCTTATACCGGAAGTTCTAATCGGGAATTTTGCCACCCCAAACTGATGTTTTTGCAAAAGTGAGATGCACCCTACAGGGACTTTACGATGAGGGTTGCAAAACAGGGTTTTCCAAACTGGATTCCGTATGAGGTGTTTAGTCTGTGGAGATAGAGCGGGCGATCGAGTGTGTTTGAGACGAAGTGAGATCGCCGACTGTGTCCCGCGAGGGTGAGTGTTAGACTGGAATAGAAGTAGGGAACCTCGAAAAATTGAGTCTGGCTTAAACTCCAGCGGCTAGAACCCTTGAAATCTCGTTCTTGATTTTCGATAGTAGAGTCTGTTTCTCAACGCTTCGGCTCCGCTCGGACTCAATAATTTTAAATTAATCGAGATGCCCAGGAATTTAATAAAGGTAGATCGATGAATGAAAGCGTTGAACTACGAAAAATCGAGTCTGAATATGTCAAAATCGCGATTAAAAGTATTGTTCGATTATTGATTTTTTTAGCCCTTATATTTTTGGCTGCGGGTCGAATTGACTACTGGCAAGGATGGGTTTTTAGTGGAATTGTTTTGACGTATGCAGCGATCGCTATTGTTTTATTTTCTGATATGCCCGATCTAGCCAAAGAACGCGACAAACCCGGGCCGGGCATGAAAGGGTGGGACAAAGTATTTTGGGCGTTTTATCGATTTTTGAGTTTAGCAATATTTGTGATTGCTGCGTTAGATGCAGGGCGGTTTGGATGGACGAAACCCCTTCCAGTTTTTGTTTATGTTATTGCTTATCTAATTTATATTTCGTCAACCATTATTGTGGTCTGGTCTATGCGAGTAAATAAGTTTTTCTCCAGTGTGGTGCGTATTCAAACGGATCGAGGACAAATCGTCATAGATTCCGGGCCTTATGCCTTGGTCAGACATCCGGGCTATGTTGCTGGAATTTTAATCTTTATCAGCAGTCCTTTACTGTTGGGATCGGTTATCGGACTCATTCCAGGTAGTCTTTGTGCGATCGCATTGATAATACGAACATATCTGGAAGATAAAACGTTACAAAATGAATTACCGAGCTATCTTGAGTATGTCGAGAAAGTCAAATACAGACTGATACCGGGAATTTGGTAAACGCGAAATCTTCTACTCAGTAAGTTTGTGAAGATCGATCGTGCTATGCGATCCTACAGAAATTGCTCTACCGTTTCTGTGGAGATAGCACAGCGGCGATCGCACTGTCGTATGGGTGGCGATCGGGAAAAAGTCTGTGGAGATAGAACGAAGCCTTTGACTTAACAACGGCGAAAAGTCTGTGGAGATAGCACAGCGGCGATCGCCTGCTTCACTCGTCGTCGGTTCCAACGTCGTCGCAGTTCAAAGCCCGACGCGGCAACCAACCAGACACAGGGGAACGCCTGCGATAGCGATAATGGCAGCGATGACCATCGTTCCGCCCAAGACGATCGCGCGATCGCGTCCCGGCTTCGCCGCTGCCATCCAACGCTTCACCTCCGATTCGTCGAGCAAGCGTTCGTACAGCGCGTCGGGGGCGGGAACCGACTTGACCGAGCGAGCGGGATTGGCTTCGAGATAGCCGGTTTTGACACCCCAGGCGGTGCTGTGGATCTTGCAGAAGCGATCGCGCGAGGCGGGGTTGCAGCCGTTCAGTCCCCACGATTTCCGCCGTACCTTTTGTTCGGATTTGCTCGATGCGGGAGTCGATATCGTCACCGTGCAGAAGCTGGCCGGGCATTCTTCACCGACGACGACCGCCAGATACGATCGCCGGGGAGAGGAGACGAAGCGGAAAGCGGTGCAGGTACTGGATTTGTAACATTTGACGTAAATTTGAAAACATTTTAGAACTCTGAAGTCTGGTTGCAGAGTTAGGGGGGTAAGATACGGCTACGACTCACAGAAAAGGTCATGTCTCGATCTCGCCAACTCGAACGACTGCTGCAAATTGACAATTTACTTCGCAGTGGAGAACGTCAGACAACCACCACCTTAGCCCGAGCTTGCGACGTGAGCGATCGCACGATGTCAGGCGATTTGGCGTTTTTGCGCGATCGTTACGATGCCCCGTTAGAGTTCTCACGCCAACGAGGTTGGTACTACACCGATTTAACCTGGCGTTTGCCCTCCATTCCACTGTCCTCTGGCGAGTTGTTCGCTCTGACGCTCGGCTCGCAGATGCTGTCTGGATATACCGGATTGTACGAGCGGGAGTTGCGCGACGCCATCGAACAACTGACCAAGCGTTTGCCCGACTCGACTTGGATCGACCTTCAACAGCTTGCAGACGAGCGGATGGTGTTCGGGGTGGGAGCCAAGACAGCGATCGACCCCGAAGTTTGGCGAACGGTTGTCGAGGCAACGCGATCGCGCTGTCGGTTGTGGGTTCGCTATTTTGCTGCATCGAGGCGAGAGGAGTCGGAACGGGAATTCGATCCGTATTTGATTCATGTGTTCAGAGGGAGCAATCCCTATCTCATCGGATACTGCCATTTGCGTCGAGAGATTCGCTGGTTTCGTATCGATCGCATTCGCCAAGTTCGTCTGCTCGACGTGAAGTTCCAACCCGATCCGACCTTCGATGCGAGGAAACATCTCGATCGCATTTTCCAAGCGGAAGCGGGAGGCGATCCCGTTTCAGTAGAAATTTGCTTCGACGCGCAGACGGCTCCGTTCGTCCGAGAGCGTCAGTGGCATTCGAGCCAGGAGATCGAAGCGTGCGACGACGGAGCGATCGTCCTGCGGTTTACGGCTTGCGGTCTCAACGATATCAAACGGTGGGTGTTGGGATACGGCAAGGGGGCGAGGGTTCGGAAGCCACAGAAGTTAGTGGATTTGGTGCAGCGGGAGGTTGAAACGATGGCACGACAGTATGAAAGTGGAGTGTTTGAGTAATATTTAATTCAGAAGAGATACAAAGATGAATTTTCTAGAGCTGCAATTTTCACTCAGAGGAAAAACCTTACCGTCCGATCACGGTTATGCAATTTATTCGGCGCTAAAAATAACAGCACTTGAGGGTAAGGCCTTACCACCAGATGTGTTACTGTGCAGCGTTCCTGGCGTTAGCGATCGAAACGGCACGATTTTTCTGACTCACCAGTCTCGCCTGCGTTTGCGCTGTCCCGCCGAACAAGTACAGCAGTGGTACCGCAGTTTCCAAAACGTCGTACTCGACGTGCGCGGTCATTTGGTGCGCTTAGTCCAACCGCGAATGTCGTTACCCCAGCCTAGTGCGGTGTTGCGATCGCGTCTCGTCACCTTCAAACTCAAAGAATGGCACAGCCACGACGCTCCCATCCATTTTTTAGAGTCTTGTCAACGGGCGTTGAAAGCGCTCGACATTGACGCAACCGTTCACATTGAAAGTAACGCCGATGGAGATTTAGCACTCCGGGCGCTTCAAGTCCACCACAAAAATGTCTTGGGGTTTGGAATTTGCGTTGAAGGTTTGAGTGAAGAAGACTCCATCAAGCTGCAATGTTACGGAATGGGAGGGCGAAAACACTTTGGCTGCGGTTGGTTTTATCCCGTAAAGGAGTGTTGAAATGAAGTCCGAACTGAAGCCCGATCGCTTGCTTGCGAAATCTTTTGAAAAAGAATGGAAAGGCTCTTGCAGCCTTGTCGGTCATACGGCTGATGTTGTCAACGCCGTAACGCTGCTTATAGACATTCTAGGCGCTCGAATCCTCGAGCAATTCAACCTTGAATGCAGCCTCGACGAGTTGAGGGAAACCGCACGATTGGCGGCTTATTTCCACGATTGGGGAAAAGCCAACAATCACTTTCAGGGGGTTGTCCGCAAGGATATACCTAAAGCGAAACCCAAACGCAATCCCAAAGTCAATCCCCAGCTAGTGCGCCACGAAATTTTCTCCATGTTTCTGGTTTGGGAATTTAGAGAATGGTTGCAGCAAGCCGATGGCGATTTTATGACGGCTCTGGCAGTGGCCGGAGGACATCATCTCAAATTAGGGGGAAAAGGAGGTGCGAAAACCAACGATCTCGGCGAAATTCGTTGGGGCTGTGGTGACGATCGCATCGCGTTTTACTTCAACCACCCTGACTTTAGGAATTTATTGAAATTTGGGGTACGTCAAATTGGCTGTCCGGCACAACTCAAGCTGTCCCGAAAGCCCACCTTGGAATGGTCGCTTTCTCGCCTGAAAGTGCAACAGGCAGAAATTTTACGAGATGGCTTTTTTAACTGGGAACCTGCTCCCGTGTTAACGGCGTTGCTGAAAGCTTTACTCGTGGCGGGAGATTCGATCGGTTCGGCGAGTGCTGATGGGGATATCGATCTCGATAAATGGGTTAGAGATGCCTTGCATTGCACTTTAACTGAAGACGATCTCGATCGCGTGATTCGATCGCGTTTGAAGGGTAATGACCTACGAAAGTTTCAACGTGACCTTGGTAACATTACAGAACGAGTCGGATTGGCTCGAGCCGGATGCGGTACGGGAAAAACTGTTGGGGCTTACCACTGGGCAAAACGCCACGCCGTCGGACGCAAATTATTTTTCTGCTACCCCACTACAGGAACCAGTACAGAAGGGTTTCTTGACTACGTGCAGGACGAGTTGAAGTCGGTTTTGAGTCACTCGCGAGCCGATGTGGACTTGGAATTGGCGAGAACTGGTGAAGAAGAAGAAGTCGGGAACGGAACCATAAACGAAGCAGCAATGAAATTGCGATCGTTCAAAGAATACGCCGCTCAAGCCACGGTTTGCACGGTCGATACTGTTTTGGGGTTAATGCAATGCCATCGCCGTCCAATGTACACCTTTCCGGCGATCGCCAATGCCGCCTTTGTCTTCGACGAAGTTCACTGCTATGACAATCGGCTTTTTGGGGCGTTGTTGCGGTTTCTCGAAACCGTGAAAGCTCCAGTATTACTGATGTCTGCATCGTTTTTACCGTCTCAGTTAGAGGCGATTCAGCAAGCGGTGGGAGAACCGCCGAACGTCGTCGAAGGACCCGAAGAGTTGGAAGCCCAACCCCGATATCGATTTCAGTATGCAGACGAACCGAACTGGGAACGAGTGGAAGCCGAACTGACGGCGGGGGGTAAAGTTCTGTGGGTTTGCAACCAAGTCAATACGGCGGTTGAAGTCTATGAAGAGGCGCAGCGACGGGGATTAAAGGCACTGCTGTATCACAGTCGCTTTCGCTACGAAGATCGAGTTCGACATCATCGAGACGTGGTAGGTGCGTTTAAGCCCAACCTTTTCAAAATGAAGATGTTTGTGCAGCTCGTTCCAAGCTGTCCTCTACGGGACGAACGAGACGTAACCCATTTCATTGCAACCTTGTTTGGATGCTTTTCTCCTGTTTTAGCGATCGCCACCCAGGTCGCAGAGATGTCGCTCGATTTGTCCGCCACCCTACTCGTGTCGCAAATTGCCGACCCTGCGGGTTTGATTCAGCGATTGGGGCGGTTGAATCGCCGCTATTGCGGTCGTCCCCTGGATGCCCTGTTTTATGCCGATGCCAAACGTTTTCCTTACGGTAAATTTCAACGCGATCGAGGTCAGGCAATGGTTCGGGCATTTTCAGGCGATGTCAGTCAAGCCGATCTTGCCAACTGGCTCGAACAACAGGAAAGTCCCCTAAAACCTGAATGTGATTCAGTCTGGCTCGATGGAGAGTGGCGAACCTATCCCGGCCACTTACGACAGGAAGGCGTTACCGTAACAGCTTTACTCGAACAAGACCGAGAGCAGTTCCAACGGGATAAAAGCCGACTCAATCTCTATACCGTTCCGCTGGTAGCACCGAGCAAGCAAGTAAGCCAATGGGAACGGTTTAAGGGCTATCCCATCGCACCCTCAGCAGAATGGCAGTACTGTTCGACGAAAGGAGCCTATCCAGCATGACGAGATGTCTTAATATGCTAAGTGAGCGGAGTGAATTTCCTTCGATCGCCGTTAGGCGTTGGACACTGACTCCTGTTACCTGGAGTGACCGCTCCGATTTGGGTCTGTCGATCGTCGATCGCCAAAAGGCGCTAGTTTGCAAAACGCACTGGCTACAGTGGTCGGTGCGTTTTATTTCATGTAGCTGCTGTACACTGGAGTAAAACATTCTAAATGTGACTACTGTAACCTAAAATTTGACATTTCCTTGCGCTCCTGCTAGGGTAGCGATCGATATTTCCCACGCCACGAGGAAACGAACATGAGCGATCGACAGTTGACCCTTCTCGATAGCGTCGCCAGCGAACTTACAGAGTTGCGGAGTACAGCTTCGCGGAAACCACTTCCTCTCGATACATCCACCGTTACCAAGCGCTTGAGTGTTTCACCGAGTACCTTGAATAGCTACAAACGCCGAGGGGAACGATATCAAAAGGAGCTTGAGGGTGGAACTGTCACCGTTGAGTACGCTTACACTCGCCAACGACGGGACTATTGGAGAGTGTATTTTGAACAATAAGGACTAGCCCTTCATGCCCAAATTAACTCTTTCAATTTTTGACCCAAACACGCTGCTACCGCATCGAGCTGGAATAGCTGGATTAGCCTTAGCTTTAGACGCACTATCTCCCGACGATGCACCGTTGAGTTGGCAAGTTACCGAGGATGAAGTTCGGTTGTCTTGGGAAGGGAGCGATCGCGAGGCTATAACTTGGTTAGTTCGCAGTACCTACCAACTCGAAAACGGCTATCTCAACGTTCCCGCCCTCAAACTCGATTCACAAGGTCGCTATACCTTTACCCAGGGCGTTACCTCAACGTTACTTCAACATAGCCAACAGCGATCGCTGGCCAAAACGACCCGCCCACTTCGGTTTCTCATCGAAGACGGACAACCAGAAATTACCCTGGAGTTTCGCTCCGTACTTGACTGTTACTACACCCGCGATCTCAAAGAAGCATTTACCAGCAAGGGGAAATTGAAATCAGCCATTCCCCTGAAAGGTCATCACCTCCCTGGCTTAGTCGAATGCTTCATCAACGGACCTTATAAAGAATCTCCATCTAGTTTTGTCGCCTTACTGTTTTTGCCCCTAGCTTGTGGCTACTACAAACTACCCGGGCCGGGATTGCGTTCTGCTCTTGCCATTCCAGAAGTAACCAATCTCAAGGAATGGGTGATGTTACGACGAAATCTCTCAGGACAACCTTACGAACAATTCCGAGCCACAGGTTCGGGAGAAGCGGGTTTGCGGTTTTTACTAGAGGACAAAGTTGACGATAAGTCCCAGCAAATGGGGGTCCAGTACTGTGAAGTCTATCAACTGGGCAAGCAAACTTGGGATGGAAACCAACCTTATCTCAAACAAGCCGTTTATCGCATTCGTGCCAAACCCGAAATGTTAGAACTTTATCAGACGGCACGGGCTTTCTTTCCATCTAGAGTTCAAGTTGCCGATACTGAAACGAAACGGACATGGTTGGCAACATCAAAGGTTTTAGCTTGGCTGGCTGAAAACTTAATTTTAGGCCGTCCTTGGTACTGCGGATTTTTTGAATTCCAGAAATCCGAGAATATCTACAAATCAGATCGCGAAGGATTAATCAAAATGACAGATCGTTTGACTGAAGACGAAAAAGTTGTATTTAATGCCGTAAAAGGTGCATTTAGCAATTTACTACGGGAAGAAATTTTGTTAACTCAAGACCAAGGAAGGACATTTGATGTAGAATCTTACGCAAAAACAAAAAAGAAGGCGATTTATCGGTTGCAGCGTCATAATACAAAGCAACAATTTTCTTCAGCACTTGTCGATTTCTTGTGTCGCTTTCAAAGTGGTGCAGCAACTGGGAAAGGAATCGAAATTGCCCGTTGGATTCACAGCGATGACAACTGGCGTCAAGCTCGGGATTTAGCATTACTGGCGATCGCAACTTACAAGAAGAAGTCTCAAGATTCTTCCGAGAAATCTGAATTCGGAGACACAGCTAGTGAAGCGGAATCAGATTCGGAAGGTTTGGAGATGAATCTCGATTAAAGTCACGTTTTTTTACAAACAGCATCATGAAAAAAACATCCAAACGAATTCGAGGTACGACACCAGAAATCGAGCAGTCTGCCAAGCAACTTAGGAAGCAGATGACACCTGCTGAATCTCGTTTATGGCAGGCTTTAAGAAACCGAAAACTACATGGCCTTCGATTTCGTCGTCAGCATCCGGTGGGTCGATTTATCCTTGATTTTTACTGTCCCGCCTGCAAGCTTGGTATTGAGCTTGATGGTGAAATCCATGCCGAACGAGTGGAATACGATACAGCCAGAACGAAAGAAATGGAAAATTACGGATATCGAGTTATTCGGTTTTCCAATCACCAAGTTTTAAGTGATTTAGATGGAGTTCTTGGTGTTATTTATCAAGCCGCCAGTACTGTGGAGTTGCCCTCATCCCCTAACCCCTTCTCCCAACGGTGGGAGAAGGGGAATCGGAAAGGGAAGCGGAAACAGGAGAGTTAAATCCTTTCCCAACACTATCTTTCTTCTCTAACTCCCCTCTCCCAATATTGGGAGAGGGGCAGGGGGAGAGGGCAAACCTCATAATTTTTAAGGAGTTTTCCATGTCAATTCATCTTTTTGCAACCATCGTTACCCCCACGGCTGTCGCTGCTAACAATCGCGGAGAAGGTGACGGAAGCACACTTGCCACCCTACAAACAATTACGCGGGGAAACGACCAATATACAACGGTGAGCGCAGATGCCATTCGTTGGGCGCTTCGGGAATATTTTCAACATCACTATCCCGATGAAATCAATCGCACCTTCGATCCCGATCTCGACCAGTACACTTTCAAAGACGAAAAGTGTAGCGCCGAAAAATTCATTGACGACGATCTTTTTGGCTACATGGATGCCAAAAAAGATAAAGACAACAAGAATGCAACCGTTAAACGGCGGGGCGCTTTAGAAGTCTGCCGCGCTGTCAGTCTCGATCCATACTGGGGTGATGTTGCTTTTGGCTCGAAAGGCGGTGAAAAAGGTAAAACTTCAATTCACCAAACTCAAATGCACTTGACCGCCTATCAATACACGATCGCTCTGACTCCCGAGCATCTAAAAAATCCAGAACGTGCTTCGTTTTTGCTCGATGCACTGGTTGGAATTCGCCATGTGGGAGGCAACCATTCCCGTTTCTTGTTTGAATTTCGTCCCGAATCCATTATTCTTCGTGTCACTTCCGATCCGAGTCCCTGGATTATGGGCTGCTTCAAGCGCATGGGTGAAGATGTCGGTTGTTCCGAGCTGGAGCGGTTGATTCAGGCGCAAGACGTGCCAGCCAATGAGTTGTTTGTTGGTGGCAAAATTGCCAAAACGCCTTACGGTAAAAACTTAGAAGGGCTTGGCGTTCAAGTTTTTGATGGCGTGAAGCAAGCAAAAGAGATGGCTAAAGAGCAGTTGAGTCAGGCGGGGGTTTTAGCCTAATGGAAAACTGTCTCTATCTGGATTGTCCCTGTACGAGCTTTCCGAGGAGCTTTGCACGAGATTACAAGGAAACCTACCGCTATCCCCCCCCTTCAACGGTGTACGGCTTGCTCTTGTCCCTTGTGGGCGAGCAAGACTTGAACGCTCATCTCGGAGTTAAGTTAGCCATCGGTGTTCTGGGTGATGACGTACCGATTTCGCGTATCCTTCGCAAACAGCGCCATCATAAGTTCAGCAAGCAGCATCACGGTGTTTACAGCACGGCGAAGTTTTCCAAGCCGAACTTTCAAGAGATCTTGACAGATATGCAACTGGCGATTCGCATAAGTTCAGAGGAGGAAAGTGCGCCAGTGACGTTGAGCGATCGCGTAGCAACTGCTCTGTCAACTCCTGAAACAATCGCTCGTTTTGGTGGGCTGAGCCTTGGAGAATCCTGGGCGATGGTGAACGGTATTCGGTACTTTCGAGAAGTTCGAGAAGCAGACCGAGAAAAATATGCTTCGGTACGCTGGTTGGTGAAAGACGATCGCGGTTTAATTGGACTGCCAGTGTGGATCGATCGCAAAACGACACGAGGAACGTTTCAGCGTTTCTCGGTTCGAGAGGCGGGTGCTGAGTTTGTCGATCGATCTTGGGTTTCGATTCAGGGAAATGCTGCCAGTTCGCAATCTTCTAAAAAACGTCGTTCTCGTCGTCGATAAAAGCTGTGATTACAACAACGCCTCACCTAACCCTCGAAGACTTCCTAGCATTGCCCCAGGACGATATCGCCTACGAACTGGTTAACGGACGCGCGATTCCAAAAATGTCGCCGAAATTTCGCCATTCTCGCACTCAAAAAAAACTCCTGTTTTTACTGGAAGCTTGGGCGATCGATCACGGTTTCGTTCAACCGGAGTGGGCGGTGACGCTGAAGCGAAACGAGACCGATTGGGTTCCAGTTCCCGATCTGTTGTACGTTTCCTTCGATCGCCTTTCGGCAGACTGGGACGAAGATGCTCCTTGCCCCGTCGCCCCGGAGTTAGCCGTTGAAATCGTATCTCCCGGTCAATCTTTCGGAGCGATCGCCGAAAAAGCGACGGCGTATCTGGCGGCTGGCGTGTTGCGGGTGTGGGTGGTCGATCCGCGCGATCGCAGTCTAACGGTTTTTGCCACTGATGCCATGCCGAAAGTTTATCGCGACGAGGAAACGATCGCGGATTCGCAATTTCCAGAACTTTCGTTGAAAACTGAAGAGATTTTTCAGTAACAATCTAGACGCCATCGATAACCAAGCCCCGACCTCTTGAAAAGGTCGGGGTTCAATTTTTTCAAAATTCACAAAACCTCTGAAGTCCTATTGCAGACTTACTTTCTTATGATAAGACTAACACTTCAAGTAACACTCAATCAAACTCATGAACGCGCAAATCACTGTCGAAACCCTGCGAGTTTGTGCGCTACACGCGCTTGCCTATTGTCCGCGACTTTTCTATCTCGAAGAAGTCGAAGAACTGTATACCCAAAATCAATCGGTCTTTGAAGGTCGTCGGCTTCACGCAGAACTCGATCGCACTGAAGACGGAGAGTGGGAAGACTTGTTTCTCACCGACGAAACCCTCGGATTGCGCGGTCGTGTCGATGCCTTGCGGACGCGGGACGGACACCTGATTCCCTACGAGCATAAAAAAGGACGCTCTCATCGCGATGCCCAAAAACAGCCCCAAGCCTGGGAGAGCGATCGCCTGCAAATTTTAGCCTACTGCTGTCTTCTCGAAACCGTTGCCCAACACCCGATTCGAGAAGGCCGCATCCGCTACCACGGCGATAACGCCCTCGTGAAAGTACCCTTCGACGAAAACGGTCGCGCCGAGGTCAAAGCAGCAGTCGAACTGGCCCGAACCCTACGAGAGTCTCCAGAACGGCCGCCGATCGCAGAAAACGAACGACTCTGTCAAAACTGCTCCCTCGCGATCGTTTGCTTGCCCGAAGAAACGCGATTTTTCCAAGACGCGACTCATCCTCCCTCCCGTCTGTTTCCCAAAGACGACGATCGCCAAATCGTCCATGTCCTCGAACCGGGAACCCGCGTCGGACGAACTGGGGAACAACTGAAAATCACGCGGCGCGATCGATCCGTGGAAACCCTGGCCGTGCGGCAAACGAGCCAAGTGGTCTTGCACAGCTTTTCCCAGATTTCCACCCAGGCGCTGCACCTGTGCGCCAGTCAAGACATCGGCGTGCATTGGATATCTGGTGGGGGGCGCTATGTGGGCAGTTTCGACGGACGGCGGGGCAGCGTTCAGCGTCGTTGTCAGCAGTACGCCGCACTGTCTCAACCCGATATGTGTTTGAACTTAGCTCGCCGTCTGGTGGCTTGTCGCGGACGGGGACAGCGTCAGTTTTTGATGCGATGCCAGCGTAATCTCAACGGCACGCGGGACGCGATCTCCGCTTCGGTCAAACAAATGAAGCTATTGCTCAAACAAGTAGAAGAGGCGCGATCGTTAGCGCAGTTGTTGGGACTCGAGGGGAACTTGGCAGCCTTGTATTTTCAAGGACTTGCTCGGACAATCTCCTCGAAAGCTTCGCCCGAGTTACAGTTTGACGGACGCAACCGCCGGCCGCCGAAAGACCGCTTTAACACACTGCTCGGCTTTGGGTACGGTCTGCTGTTGAAAGACGTGATGAATGCCATTCTTGCCGTGGGGTTGGAACCTGCCCTGGGGTTTTATCACCAGCCGCGCACCCAAGCGCCGCCGCTGGCGTTAGATTTGATGGAAATTTTTCGGGTGTCTTTGGTAGACATGACGGTTTTGGCGTCGGTCAATCGCGGCCAGTGGGACGTAACAGCGGATTTCGACCCACGCGGCAATGGTGTTTGGCTCAGCGATCGCGGTCGCCGGAAGTTTGTAGAACTCTACGAACGCCGAAAAGGGGAAAGTTGGAAGCATCCGGTTTTGGGGTATTCACTGACTTATCGTCGTTTGTTGGAGTTGGAGGTGCGGCTTTTGGAAAAGGAATGGTTGGGGGAAGGCGATGGCTTTGCTCGGTTGGTGGTTCGTTAGAGGGGGAAATGATGGCCGAACTCCATCACTGGTATATGATTGCGTATGACATTCGTTCTCCGAAACGCTGGCGCAAGGTGTATAAGTTGTTGCAAGGATATGGGACGCGCTTGCAGTATTCGATTTTTCGCTGTTGGTTGAGTCCTCGGGAGCGTGAGAAGTTGCGTTGGCAGCTCGAATCGATTTTGGAGCCAGAGGACGATCTGTTATTGGTTCGCCTGTCGCGGCAGTGCGTTCGCAATTTGCCACAGTACAATCGTCCTGATGCTTGGTCGACGGACGAGTTGCCTTATCGCTTACTCTAGTTGACAGGGATCGGTCGATGTTTCGAGTTCGAGTTGGGTCAGAAGGCGGAAATTTGAGGTAGGACGGGGAGTTGAGGGCACGGAAAAATCTTCGAGATGCTTGTCAAATCTTGAAAGTCTTATGAGGCAAGGGTTTGCGAGTTTATGAAATTTGAGTTGACTTGGGGTTTTTCTACAATCTGCTTCCGAGACAACGTTCTTTGTAAAATGGACTGGGGGACTATGGCCCTTAAAGGTTTCCCAAACCGCTGTGAATTTCCTTCGATCGCCGTTAGGCGTTGAGCACAAAGAATGGGTATTTCAGCCATTGCTTATTGACTCGTGAATTTCCTTCGATCGCCGTTAGGCGTTGAGCACGACTTTAACCATGCTTGGTGAAAATGGTATTTATGGTGAATTTCCTTCGATCGCCGTTAGGCGTTGAGCACAGCGAAATCCTCAAAACTTTCAGGCAACGATTTGAAGAGTGAATTTCCTTCGATCGCCGTTAGGCGTTGAGCACTGTCCGCTGGGTGTCCAGTGCGATCGCATCCAAGAGTGAATTTCCTTCGATCGCCGTTAGGCGTTGAGCACGAGGTCGATTCCTTTATCCTCACACCATTTAGTCAGGGTGAATTTCCTTCGATCGCCGTTAGGCGTTGAGCACAGAAATGCAGTCGCTCGGATCGTCGCTCGGGCGCAAGGTGAATTTCCTTCGATCGCCGTTAGGCGTTGAGCACGTAGGCAACGCGCCCGACGATCGCCTTCACCGATCGCTGTGAATTTCCTTCGATCGCCGTTAGGCGTTGAGCACCTAACCGAACAAGCAGAAGAAGCAAGGGTGGCTCGTGAATTTCCTTCGATCGCCGTTAGGCGTTGAGCACGGGTTGAGGTCTACCCCTACAAAGGGTTTCGGATAAGTGAATTTCCTTCGATCGCCGTTAGGCGTTGAGCACGGGACGTGGGCGGCGGCTATCGCGATGTCGCCATGTGAATTTCCTTCGATCGCCGTTAGGCGTTGAGCACTCAAGTCATGCTACACAAATAAGAACACGGGGGTGTGAATTTCCTTCGATCGCCGTTAGGCGTTGAGCACAAACTTCACGCCAAATATCGCCAATATCTGGGGAAGTGAATTTCCTTCGATCGCCGTTAGGCGTTGAGCACCAGTAATGCCAAAGCTCCCATTACTTGAATGGATCGGGGTGAATTTCCTTCGATCGCCGTTAGGCGTTGAGCACCCCGTAAAAATTCGAGAAACAATAAGCGTATAACAAGTGAATTTCCTTCGATCGCCGTTAGGCGTTGAGCACAGGTCGGCATCACCTTTTTTGTGCTTAATGTCTCTGTGAATTTCCTTCGATCGCCGTTAGGCGTTGAGCACGACTCCAAGGGGCAGGCGGCGACGCTGTTTCGCAAGGTGAATTTCCTTCGATCGCCGTTAGGCGTTGAGCACTGGGGAGCTTGGGAGGGAACGAGATTCGACGTGGGGTGAATTTCCTTCGATCGCCGTTAGGCGTTGAGCACTTCCGCTCCGTCGTCCCCATGTTGTCGGCGAGGTTGTGTGAATTTCCTTCGATCGCCGTTAGGCGTTGAGCACACTACTCCGTTGGCTGACTTCATCAATACCTGGAAGTGAATTTCCTTCGATCGCCGTTAGGCGTTGAGCACATTTGTAGCTCTTCCGGGGTGATAACGCAGACTTTACAGTGAATTTCCTTCGATCGCCGTTAGGCGTTGAGCACTATCTGTGTCTATAATACAAAAAAAGAAAAAATAGGTGAATTTCCTTCGATCGCCGTTAGGCGTTGAGCACTGAAAACTGTATATTATTATTATACAATTTTCACAGTGAATTTCCTTCGATCGCCGTTAGGCGTTGAGCACTAAATAGTAAATGCCACACTTACGTCTACTAAGTGTGAATTTCCTTCGATCGCCGTTAGGCGTTGAGCACAGAGTGGACTAGAGTTTGTTGCTCGTCCATCTTCGAGTGAATTTCCTTCGATCGCCGTTAGGCGTTGAGCACTGCGAACTCGGCGAGCGTATGGCGGTGGGGTTGGCAGTGTGAATTTCCTTCGATCGCCGTTAGGCGTTGAGCACGGTGTTCGTCGAGCGATCGCAGAACTCTCTAACAGGTGAATTTCCTTCGATCGCCGTTAGGCGTTGAGCACCGACATCGATGTTTGGTACGAGAGCGAGAATATTTGTGAATTTCCTTCGATCGCCGTTAGGCGTTGAGCACATGCAGATGGTGGCGTTGGCGCGGCGGGGATTGTTGCGTGAATTTCCTTCGATCGCCGTTAGGCGTTGAGCACAGAAACATCCAAAAACGGTGTGAGTATCGCGTTCCTAGTGAATTTCCTTCGATCGCCGTTAGGCGTTGAGCACATGAATCGGCTAAAGTCATCGTTGTTGTTCAGAAGGTGAATTTCCTTCGATCGCCGTTAGGCGTTGAGCACTTCATCTATGGAGCGCCGTGGGGATTAACGACAGATAGTGAATTTCCTTCGATCGCCGTTAGGCGTTGAGCACAGGCTCGAGAGACGTTGATTTTCTTCTCATTCTCAGTGAATTTCCTTCGATCGCCGTTAGGCGTTGAGCACCGGACGGGCGGATTTACGCGCTCGTCGAGTCGCAGGTGAATTTCCTTCGATCGCCGTTAGGCGTTGAGCACGATTCTTTTATGCCAATGTTGTTTGCTCCTCTAGTTGTGAATTTCCTTCGATCGCCGTTAGGCGTTGAGCACAAGACTTAATTAGGGATTATCAAGCTGATTTAGCAAGTGAATTTCCTTCGATCGCCGTTAGGCGTTGAGCACTATGCAATGCAAGAAATCAATTCTTGGGGCACGCGAAAGTGAATTTCCTTCGATCGCCGTTAGGCGTTGAGCACCTTCCCATACCCAGCCGAGAGGAAATTATTGCCGCCTGTGAATTTCCTTCGATCGCCGTTAGGCGTTGAACACTCGATCGAAAGTACGTTCCAAAACTTTGTCAACACTCAGCAAATTCCCTATAAAGTTGTATTTCCTTTCCCTGCGCTCGTATCTTTCGAGACCATGCTTCCAACGACGCTTCTCATTCTCGACCTGGAAACGACTGGAACCGACCCTAACACCGATCGTGTTATCGAACTTGGGGCTATCCTCTACTCCATTACTCACCGCTGCGTCTTACAACAACTTTCGACCCTGTTCTCCGTTTCGAGCAACGCTGCCGAATCAATCAATCGTATCCCCACCGCTGCGGCACAGTCTGTCATCCGTACTGAATCCCAAGCTGTTCTCTTCCAATTTCAACATTGGCTCGATCGCACCGATTACGTCGTCGCCCACAACGCTCAGTTCGATCGCCAGTGGTTCGGACGAGGAATCTTACCATCAATTACCAAACCCTGGCTCTGCACTTATGACGATTTTCGCTGGCCCGAAAACGACAAACCGAGAAATCTCGTCCAAACGGCACTCAATCACGGCATTGGCGTCAGCCACGCACACCGCGCCCTGACCGACTGTCAGTTGATTGCAGCATTGTTCGATCGCGTGGCCGACTTTGAAGCGGTGTTGGCAGATGCGATCGCGCGATCGCAGGAACCGTTCGTCTATGCGAGCGCTAAAGTCTCTTACGAACGACGAGACGAAGCCAAATCGCGAGGATTTCGGTGGAACGAGTACCTTAAGAAGCAATGGGTCAAACGCATCCGTCGCAGCGACCTCGCGCTCGAGCAGCCGGACTATCCGTTCGAGATTGCGATCGTTCATAACCTTGAAATGCCTACACCGAAAGGTCGTTTAGTGTCACGAGGGCGAAGTTAGATCCAAACTAAGGTTATGAATTTTCAACATCAGACCGCCTTGGCTTTGATTGCGATTGCTGGCGACGGATTTCTTCTAACATCCTCGCGGCTTCTTGCTTAGCTCGAAGTTGAGCCTTGAGAGACATTTGGCCTCTCAAGACCTCGAAGGATTTCGCCATCAACTTGTTCCTTTCAATTGGTTCAGATGAGATTGATACTCTTGTTCAGCAATACAAATGTTTTTCTTGTACCAGCGCTTGTCTCCTGTTTTATTACCACCCACCAGTAGGATAGCAGTCCGATTCGGATCGAAGGCATACAAAATTCGATAGGGATGACCTTGACTGCTGCGAAGACGCAATTCGCGCAGGTGTTTGAATTTCTTACAACCTTCGACTTTTGAGCTGTGAGGATAAGGTAAGGTGACACCGAGTTTCTCCAGCAATTCGACAACCGCAGCAACTTTCACCTGGTCGTCTTCACTCAACTGAGTCCACCATGCCTCAAACGTTTCCGTGTATTGGACGGAACACTGGGTCGTATTACCTTGAGTAGAAAGCTTTTGGCTATCTGCGTGTTGGCGCTGCTTCTTGACTTGTGTAACCATTGACTGCCCTCTTACTGACCTACAGACACACGAATCCTGTGAGAATCCGACGTTGTCTGAAATCAGAGCAGTGCAAAGTTACCACATAGCGGCAAGACACCTGTAGCTCAATAAGACTAATCTAGCGAAGATAATTTAAAGTGTCAAGAGAATTCTAAAAATTGATGGGAAATTTAGAAGAACGGTAACGTTTTCTCCTGAGAGGGTGACAAGGTAGACGGAAGCCAGACGGGACAATTGTTTGAGAGAATAGAGGAGTCCCAAAAAAGAGGGTGGCGTTTGCGGCCACCCCAACAAAAAAATGCTACCGACATTCTACCAAGATTTTCTGCGCATCCATCTCAATGAGAAGCAAATTGGGATCTTAAAGTGGCTGGTCTGGATACTGCAAATGCATCGGCAAGTCAAATTATCGACGTTAGCGCAGTTCTTTCCTCAACCGATAAAATACGACAGTCGCGTCACCAGCTTGCAACGATTTCTGAAGTTGCCTCAGTTGAGTGCCAAGTTGTTATGGTTTCCCCTTATCAAGAGGTGGCTGAAAGCTGAATATCGCGGCAACCACCTCAATCGGGAACAGCGACGAGCGCGTCCTCAACTCACCTTAAAGTCTCGAAAATATTTGGTGGTCGTCCTTGACCGAACTCAATGGAGAGACCGGAATTTGTTCATGGTGTCTCTAATTTGGGGGACTCATGCTTTACCGGTCTATTGGGAGTTATTACCCCAATTAGGCAGCAGTTCCTTGAGGCAACAGCAAAAAATATTAGCGCCGGTATTGAAGCTATTAAAACCTTATCCAGTGGTGGTAGTAGGCGACCGAGAATTTCAGAGTGCTAAACTGGCAGACTGGCTCAGGAAGCGAGGTGCGGACGCTGTATTGCGACAGAAGAAAAGTACCTATGTGGCGGATGCCAAGACTCGATGCGGGTCTT
>NZ_KB235958.1:2310805-2365165 GCF_000332355.1 Baaleninema simplex PCC 7105 | reverse complement strand
AACGAGGGCTAGAGGCTCTATCCCTTGTGAGGCAGGGGGTCTAGCTATGTTGTCACCCTCTCAGCGTTTTCTCAGTAGCTTTCATTCAAGGTTCTGTGAATGTCGCCGAAAGAGAGCCAATCTATTGAGTCCTTGAGTTTGACCCAACCATGCCAAGCTACGACCTCACGCCTACTCCCGACCTCGACTCACCTACGGGCGTTGTCATCCCCAAAACCCTCGACGCGGCTATTGCCGAACTGGACAAGATGCTGCCCCCAGTACTGCAAGCGGAACTGAGAACGGCAGAGTCGCTCATCGACTATCACTTCAGCCCATCCGAATAATGGGATCGGGAGATCGAATCTCCCCCTCTCTCCCCTGCTCCCCCTCGAAAAATCACCAAGGAAGATTCCGATCGCCCGCCAACTGACGCGCGACCGCCGCCGCCCCCGTACGGTTGAGATGGCTGGGATCGGCGAAATAGTCGGTGCGATCGAGCCACTGTTGGGATAAATCCCGCACCCAAACACCGGAACGAGCGGCCACTTGGTCTTGCAGAAACTGGCTGAATATCCGTTCGTAGCGAAACCGAGTGGCGTCGAGATAGTCTCGCGTGAGGGGTAAATTCACGAGAACGAGGGGAATCTGGCGCGATTGTAGAAACTGAATCGCCGAGGCGAGGGCATTTCCTTGCACGCCGCCGAGGTTGAAATTGGCGTAGTCGAGGTCGTAATCGCCAGAAACGCGCGGATACTGTTGATAGTAAACCGGCGGGTCGAAGCGATCGCTCACGACGCGAAATCCGTTAGCGTCGATGTCTGCGATCGAGAGGCTGATGGAGGTTTGGGGAACGCTGAACTGGGGATTTTGCAGTTGTCGGTATCCTGGGGACGCCAGGAGACGAGCGAAGGTGCGATCGTTGCGTCCGCTATTGAACGCCCGGGAACCGTCCGCCCACACCACTACCTTTGGCAGCGCAACGGTTCCATCTTTTTCCACGCGAGTCACGAACTCTCGTAATAGCGTATTGACAACTTGCGCCGTCGCGCCGTTGACGCCGAAATTAAATACTTTGACGCTTTGGGGTAACTGTCGAGACAGTTCGTATTGCAACATCTTCGGATCGAGACCTTGCAGGGCGCGAGAACTGCCCACCACTAGCACGTCGGGAATCCCCACCGTCGCCACGTAAGATCGATACAGGGCAAACTGCTCGTCGAAAACGGGACTGTTAAACGTCTGGTAGGGGAGTCGGTTGCCGCTTTGCTGAGCTTGTTCGAGGGCGTAGCGGGTGTTCGACAAATATTCCGACACCTTTTTCTGAGCGAACGCCCGTTCGGGAGCGTCGAGGGGAATTTCAGTCATCGCACTGACCGCACTCGTCCAATGTCGGGCGACGCGATGCCAGTCTTCCGGCGATCGCGCCGATTGAGACAGTTGCCACGCCTGCAACGCCTGATTCGTCCCCTCCACAAAAGACGCCGTTCCGCGAGATAACGAAGCCGTCTCCCGCTCGGAAGTCGCCTGTCCGCTCTCTTCCAACGTCTTCGTCGGCTTTTCCGGCGGTTCGGCGGTAACGCCATAGCCGTCGGCGCGTCCGAACCACCCCACCCATACCACTGTAAAAGCGCAACACAGGCAAAGGGCGATCGCGCCTGCAATGCGTCTAAAGCCTGACCTTTGCCTGTGTCCGTTCATGGTTTTTCGGTGGTTTGAGCGTCTCGAACTCGAGATCGGGGAACCGGGAACCGGAAACAGTTTCCCCCTTCTCCCCGGCTCCCCCTCTCGAAATTACGCCGTCGGATCGTCTTCCTCGTCGAGGATAGGGGAGTTGTCCTCGTCGTTCTCGTCCGACAGAATATCGTCTTCATCGCCAGCATTACCGCCGACGCCGAGATTGTAGGCGCGAGCCGTGCGATCGTCGAGTACCACGTCTTGGAGAGTTTCATCGTTCTCAACCCCCTCGATCGCCAAATTAATATCGGCCTCGGGTGCCGAGAAGTTCATCTCCTCGTAGGCGTTGAACCCAGTTCCGGCCGGAATCAAACGGCCGATGATCACGTTTTCTTTCAAACCGCGCAGCCAGTCGGACTTGCCTTCGATCGCCGCCTCCGTCAGTACCCGCGTCGTTTCTTGGAAACTCGCCGCACTGATGAAACTGTCAGTATTCAACGATGCCTTGGTAATCCCCAACAGCATCGGCGTATACCGAGCCGGAGCGCCGCCGGTAATCGACATGGCTTCGTTGACCTGTTCGACCTGCCGCAACTCGATCAACTCTCCCGGTAACATCGTCGTATCGCCGCCGTCGTCGATTTTCACCTTCGAGGTCATCTGACGCACGATCACTTCAATGTGTTTGTCGGAAATATCGATCCCTTGAGATTGATACACCGACTGCACCTCGTTCACCAAGAAAGTTTGGACGCTTTGGAACGCCCGCAGTGCCGCCTCGTAAGTTCCCGACGGTGCCAAGTAATCGAACCAAGATTCGAGGATTTCGTGGGGATTTGCCGGTCCGTCGGTGAGCGGTTCGGCAACGTCCACGTTCTGCCCGTCGACGACGATCGCGTTTTGACCGGGACTCGGCTTGTACTCGGCGATCGTACCGTCTTCTTCGACAATGCGAATCTCGACCGATTCGTCTTCCTCGTAGATAACCTGCGCCGTACCCGGACGACGGTTGAGCAAACAAGCCTCCTTCGGCTTCCGGGCTTCGAGCAGTTCTTCAATACGCGGCAGACCCTGAATAATGTCTCCAGTTTTGGCTCGCTCGAACACCAACAGCACCAGGTTGTCACCCCGCTGCACCAAGCTGCCGTCGTCTACGTGCAGGATGGCACCGGGAGACACCCGATAGGGGCGAGCGTGACGCAACACTACCGTATTGTTCTTGACGTCTACCACTTGACCGGAATCTTCCAGTGCCACGCCAGGGGCGATTTCCGACCCGCTCACCAACAACTGACCCGTTTTGACGTTGGGCTTGGCGTCGAGTTCGAGGCTGAAGCGATCTCGATCGCTCACCACTAAGATACGGCGCGTCGCTTCCGTCCCTTCGCGAATACCGCCGACAGTCCCTTGGGTTTTACAGCAGATTTCCGTGCGAGCCACTACAGCCCCCGGTTCGATTTGGTCGCCGTCTTCGACCAACAAGCGAGTCGTCGTGCTGCTGCTAAACAGGGGATCGAGTGCTGCCGTTTCCCGACGAACGGTCAGAGATTCGAGAACCACCAACTGCAAGCGCATCACGTCTGCTTCGGTTTCGTCAGGAACCAGTTCGATGTCCGCTTCGAGATGGCGAGCGTCGTTGCCAATGTCGAGAACTAACTGCGTGCGGATCAGTTCTTGACCGTCTACAGACTTAATGCGATCGCCGTCCTTGAACGCCAACAACCGCTGTACCGGACGCAACGAAATCGGAAAAGCGTTTTCCTGTCCTTCGGCCGGTTGCTGGTTGGGAACCGGCGGCTCGTCGGGAACTTGAAATTCCTCCACCGGACGCACCAAAACCCCAGGCCCTTCGGGCGTCATCACCGACTCCACCCAGCACAGGCGCTCGGCCGTCAGCCCCGGATAGATTTCTTCTCCAGGGTGAACCAGCGTTTTTTCCGACACGCTCAACTCGCTACCGCTGCCGATTTCGAGGAGGTGCAAGTCGCCGGGTTTGACGGAAATCTCCCGCAGAATGTCGTTTTTCTGCACGACTTCCACGATCCCGCTGTTTTGACAGTAAATGTCTTTGACGACTTCGGTTCCGGCTTCGACGTACTGGCCGTCTTCGACTTCCAGCAGCGAGATATCTTTGTTGATTTCGTGGGTTTCCTCGGGAATCCACAGCAGCGTGCCGCCTTTGGTAATTTCGTAGCCGGTTTTACTGCCTTTGCCCCGCTTGGCCACTTCGATGTCGCCGTAGCGAAGAATTCCCCCAGTTTGGGTTTTGTAGGTGTTGTCGATCAGTTCGGCCACCACCTGACCGTTGCGAACTTTCGTTCCTGGCGTTGCGGTGAGGATGAACTCTTGCCCTTGCTGGGTGCCGATCACGTACTGATCCCGTCCCTGGCTACTGACGGTCTCGATTTTGGCACTGTCGAGGCGCACCGAAGCGGTGATGATTTCCACTTCCTTGGGAATCGGCGGTTGAGTCGCCAAAGCAGACGCCGCCGCGTCGCCGTCTTCGATCGGGGCGCGATCTTCCCCTTTCAGCCGGACGATCCCGCCGTTTTCTGTGGGGGTTTCCGTCACCGCTAACACGTCGCCGATATCGACGGTGTTGCCGTTTTTTACCACGGGGTTCGCTCCGGGGGGCATATTGTACACTTCCCCGGACAGAATCCAAATTAGCCCGCCCCGAGCGGCGATGACCGTGGTGTTGCCCTGGCGGTCTTTTTTCTCTTCGGGGATGACTCCGGCAAATTTAACTTCTCCGCCCAAGTCGGTCGCCACGTCTTTGGTGGCTTTTTCAGTGTTTTTCCGAGTGCGGGCGCTGCCGATGGGAACTTCTGCCACAAACTGGTCGGTTTTCACCTCGCCGCCGTCTTCGACCATCAAGGTCGATCCTTGAGGCAGGGCGATGGAGGTGGATTTACCTTTACCGTCTTTGGGGTCGATGACCAGTTCCCCGGCTTGTTCGACCACGAAGGCGTCTTCTCCGTGGCGGGTGCGGAAGGTACGAGTTTTGAGTTCTTTGCTGTAACGAGCGATACCGTCGAAGGTAGATTTCGCCGGACGCGCCACTTCCCCGGTGAAGACCCCCCCGGTGTGGAACGTCCGCATCGTCAGCTGCGTACCCGGTTCGCCGATACTTTGAGCGGCGATAATTCCCACGGCTTCGCCCAAGTCCACCATTTCGGCGTGGGCGAGACTCCAACCGTAGCAGTGTTGGCAGACGCTGCGGGCGGCTTCGCAAGTCAGGGGCGATCGCACCATCACTTCTTTGACTCCCGCATCGGCGATCGCTTGCGCCAGTTCGCTGGAGACGTATTGATTGCGTCGCGCCATCACCGCTTGAGGCTCGCGGTTTTTGCGATCGCTGTAATCGACGCTGACCAATTCTCCCGTTTCGGGATGGACGACGTCTTCAGCTAAAACACGACCGATCAAACGGTCTTCGAGCGGAATGGCCACCCGTTCGCCGCTCCGCATACTTTGTAAGGGAATGCCGCGATGGGTGCCGCAGTCGAATTCTCGCACGATCACGTCTTGGGAGACATCGACTAACCGTCGGGTTAAATATCCCGAGTCGGCAGTACGCAGAGCGGTATCGACAAGTCCTTTCCGCGCCCCGTAAGAGGAAATAATGTATTCAGTAACGGTCAGTCCTTCGCGGAAATTCGTTTTAATCGGTAAGTCGATGATTTCCCCTTGCGGGTTTGCCATCAAGCCCCGCATCCCCACGAGCTGGCGTACCTGAGAGATGTTCCCCCGCGCCCCGGAAAACGCCATCATATACACGGAGTTGAGAGGGTTACTTTCGCGAAAGTTTTTGACGACGTCGTCTTTGAGTTCTTCGCTCGTCATACTCCACGTGTCGATGACTTTTTGGAACCGTTCGACTTCGGTGATTTCGCCTCGGGTATACCGGGCTTCGGTCACGTCGATTTCTTTTTGGGCAGCAGACAGCAGTTGTTGTTTGCTCGGCGGAACCTGCAAGTCTTCGACACTGATGGAGACACCCGCCCGCGTCGCGTAGCGGAATCCCAAGTCTTTCAGACGGTCGGCCATGTTTGCCGTTTTCGCGGTGCCGTGATGGGTAAACGCCCAAGCAATCAGGGCGCGTAGTTGTTTTTTGTCTACGACTCGGTTGTAAAAGCGCATATTGTCTCGGTACGGAAAGAGTTGACGGGAAGCAGGGGGGCAGGGGAGAGAGGGAGCAAGGCAGTCAAGAGCGGAGAGTGGAGAGTGAAGAGTGAGGAAAATTTTCGGGTCGTCTTCTTCACTCTTCCCTTTTCCCTCTACCCTCTACACTGAATTAGGCGATCGCTTCTTGAATCGCTTGGTTGTAGACGATGCGACCTGGTGTCGTGCGAACGTACTGGACGAGGAGAGTGCCGTCGGAATCGAAGCGCTTTCGGGTGTACTTGTAGTGTTTCCACACGCTGCCGTCTTCGAGTTTGCGTTCTTCGAGGGGGGTCTCGTCTTTTTCGCTCAATACGATTTCGTCTTCGGGCTTCATGCGTACCCAAACGTAGGCGTGCAGGTGAATTAAGCCGCGATCGAACGCGATAATGGCATCTTCCATACTGCCGAAAACCCGTTCTTGGTCATCGTGGACGGTGGGGTTTTCGGCCGTCAGGTAGTAGCATCCCAACACCATGTCTTGACTGGGCGTGACGATGGGACGGCCGGTTGCCGGAGAGAGGATGTTGTTAGAGGCCAACATCAACAACCGAGCCTCGGCTTGGGATTCTAACGAAAGCGGGACGTGAACTGCCATTTGGTCGCCGTCGAAGTCGGCGTTAAACGCCGGGCAGACCAACGGGTGCAGTTGGATGGCACGACCTTCGACCAAAATCGGCTCGAACGCCTGAATCCCCAAACGGTGCAGCGTCGGGGCGCGGTTCAGCATCACCGGGTGGCCTTCGATGACTTCTTCGAGAACGTCCCAAATATTGGGGTCGTTGCGAGCGATGAGTTTTTTCGCCGCTTTGATGTTGTTGACCAAGCCCTGGCGGATGAGGCGGTGAATGACGAAGGGTTGGAACAGTTCGATCGCCATTTCCCGAGGCAAACCGCACTGGTGGATTTGCAGTTTCGGACCGACGACGATCACGCTCCGTCCGGAGTAATCCACCCGTTTTCCGAGCAGGTTCTGACGGAAGCGACCTTGTTTCCCCTCAATAATGTCGCTGAGGGATTTCAACGGGCGGTTGTTCGCCCCGACGACGGTACGGCCGCGACGACCGTTATCGATGAGGGCGTCTACCGCTTCTTGTAACATCCGTTTTTCGTTACGGATGATAATTTCCGGCGCCAAAATCTCCTGCAACCGCGCCAAACGGTTGTTACGGTTGATGACACGGCGATAGAGGTCGTTGAGGTCGCTAGTCGCAAAGCGTCCGCCGTCGAGCTGCACCATCGGGCGCAAGTCCGGCGGAATTACCGGAATGGCGTCGAGAACCATCCAGTCGGGACGAGACCCGGTGGCGATGAAGTTATCGATGACCCGCAGCCGTTTGATGAGTTTGGCGCGTTTTTGCCCTTTGGCATTGGCGATGTCTTCCCGCAGTTTTTCGGCTTCGGCTTCGAGTTCGAGGTCTTCGAGCAGTCGCTTGATGGCCTCTGCCCCGATGCCCACTTCGATGCCTTCGAGTTGGGAGTCTTCATCGTACAACTGCTCTTCGATTTCCATCCACTGGTCTTCGAGCAGCAGTTGTTTGTACGCTAAATTGTCGGCGTTACCGGGATTGAGAACGACGTAGGCGTTGAAGTAGACGATTTGCTCCACGTCTCGCAGGGGCATATCCAGCAAAATCGCCATGTAGCTGGGAATCCCTTTGAGATACCAAACGTGAGTCACGGGAGCCGCCAGTTTGATGTATCCCATGCGGTGGCGGCGCACTCGGGATTCAGTCACTTCGACACCGCAGCGTTCGCAAACGATACCCCGGTGGCGGACTCGTTTGTATTTTCCACAGTGGCATTCCCAGTCCTTAGCCGGACCGAAGATGCGCTCGCAGAACAAGCCGTCCATTTCAGGCTTGAGGGTGCGATAGTTGATGGTTTCGGGTTTGGTGACTTCTCCGACGACTTGACCGTTCGGCAAGGTCCGCTCGCCCCACGCGCGAATCCGCTCGGGGGAGGCGATGGCGATCTTGACGTAATCAAAACGCTGTTCGACTTTTGGCATCGTTACAGTTATCCGCGATCGATTGTGCAGGGGCATCTATCTATCTTGGGGAGGAAGCGGCGCGACCGCGAGTTTCGACGGCCGGCGATCGCATCCCAGAACCTCCAGTTGTAGCGGCGTTGCCCGCGCCACCGCTACAACCCGTTGCGGCTAGTCTTCGTCTTCCCCTTTGGAGATAGATTCGTAGGTGGGACGAGAGGGAGCGCGACGGCTCGAAACGTCGGACATCAAATCTACTTCGACATCCCGACTCGTGCCGTCTTCGGTGGTTTCGACCTTGTGAACGGCAATATCCAAACACAGGGACTGTAATTCCCGCATGAGGACTTTAAAGGATTCGGGCGTCCCCGGACGCGGAATCGCTTTGCCTTTAACGATGGCATTGAGGGCTTCGTTGCGGCCTTGCATATCGTCGGATTTGACGGTGAGCAGTTCTTGCAGGGTGTAGGCAGACCCGAAGGCTTCGAGGGCCCACACTTCCATTTCTCCGAACCGCTGTCCCCCCTGTTGGGCTTTTCCGCCGAGGGGCTGTTGGGTAACGAGGGAGTAGGGCCCGGTCGATCGCGCGTGGATTTTGTCGTCGACCAAGTGAACCAGTTTGAGCATATAGGCTTTCCCCACGGTCACGGGGCGATCGAACGGTTCTCCCGTCCGTCCGTCGTACACCTGGATTTTCCCGGCGTCGTCGGGGTCGAACAGCCAGTCTTTCCCCGTTTTATCCCGTCCCTGTTGCAGTTTGCGGTTGACGGTTTCCCGCGATTGTTCGCTGCCGTGCATTTCGTCGAAAGGCACCATCTTGAACCGCGCCCCCAGGTTGTCTCCAGCCCAGGCCAGCAAGCATTCAAAGATCTGTCCGACGTTCATCCGCGACGGCACGCCCAGGGGGTTGAGGACGATGTCGATGGGCTTCCCGTCGGGGAGGTAGGGCATATCTTCCAGGGGCAAAATCCGCGAAATAATCCCTTTGTTTCCGTGACGACCGGCCATTTTGTCGCCCACTTGGATTTTGCGTTTCTGCGCCACGTACACCCGGACGACCATGTTGGCGCCGGGAGGAAGTTCGTCCCCCTGTTCGCGGGTAAACACCCGCACGTCCACGACGCGACCTTTTTCGCCGTTGGGAACCCGTAGGGAGTTATCCCGCACGTCTCGCGCTTTTTCGCCGAAAATTGCCCGTAGCAGTTTTTCTTCGGGGGGTTGGTCGGATTCGCCTTTGGGAGTCACTTTCCCGACGAGGATGTCTCCGGCTTCGACCCAAGCCCCGATGCGGATGATGCCGGTTTCGTCGAGGTGACGCAGGGAATCTTCGCCGACGTTGGGAATTTCTCGGGTAATTTCCTCGGGTCCCAATTTCGTCTGACGGGCTTCGATTTCGTATTTTTCGATGTGAATGCTGGTATATACGTCGTCGAAGACCAGACGCTCGCTAATTAGGATGGCGTCTTCGTAGTTATAGCCTTCCCAGGGCATATAGGCCACGATAATATTCTGCCCTAATGCCAGTTCGCCGCCTTCGGTGGCGCTCCCGTCGGCTAAGACTTGTCCGGCTTGTACTTCGTCCCCTTCAAAGGCGATGGGACGTTGGTTCAAGCAGGTGTCTTGGTTAGACCGCTGGTATTTTTGCAGTTCGTATTCGATTTCGGCGGGGGGGTCTTCTCCGGCTTCGGCGTCGTAGGCCGGTTGGACTTTAATGCGCTGGGAATCGACGTAAGTGACGACGCCGTCAGTGCGGCTGACGATAACCATTCCGGAGTCGCGGGCGGCTTGGGCTTCTAAGCCCGTGCCGACGAGGGGACGTTCGGGGCGCAGCAGCGGCACGGCTTGACGTTGCATGTTCGACCCCATGAGGGCGCGGTTGGCGTCGTCGTGTTCGATAAAGGGAATCAGCGAGGTCGCCACGGAGATAATTTGTACCGGGGAGACGGCCACGAAGTCCACTTGGTCGGGGGTGGTGGTGGTGAAATCCTGGCGATACCGCACGGGAACGAGATCCCCTTGGATGTAGCCTTCGCCGTTCATGGGGATGTCGCCGGGAGCGACCCGCAGGTCGTCTTCTTCGTCGGCGGTCATGTACACCGGCGGTAAGTCCCGACGCACGCGGCCGTTTTCGACGCGGTAGTAGGGGGTTTCGATGAACCCGTAGGCGTTGACGCGGGCGTGGGTGGCCAGGGAGCCGATGAGTCCGGCGTTAGGACCTTCAGGGGTTTCGATGGGGCAGATGCGCCCGTAGTGGGACGGGTGAATGTCCCGCACGGCAAACCCTGCCCGTTCGCGGGTCAAACCGCCAGGACCCAAGGCAGAGAGACGCCGTTTGTGGGTCAACTCTGCGAGGGGGTTGGTTTGGTCCATGAACTGGGACAGTTGGCTCGAGCCGAAGAATTCTTTGATGGCGGCGACGAGGGGTTTGGGGTTGACTAGGGAGGCGGGGGTGAGGGTGTCGGCGTCGGAGACGGTCATCCGTTCTTTGATAATCCGCTCGAGGCGGTTGAGTCCGACGCGCACTTGGTTTTGTAGCAGTTCGCCGACGGAGCGAACTCGACGGTTGCCTAGGTGGTCGATGTCGTCGATTTGCCCCATGTCAAACTCGAGGTTGATCAGGTAATCGATCGCCGAGAGAATGTCTTCGGAGGTGAGGACGCGGGTACTGTCGGGGACGTTGAGCCGCAGTTTTTTGTTGAGTTTGTAGCGCCCAACGCGGCCGAGGTCGTACCGTTTGGGGTCGAAGAAGCGCGATTCGAGCAGGGATACCCCCCCGGAGACGGTGGGAGGTTCGCCGGGACGGAGTTTGCGATACAGCTCCATCAGGGCGTCTTCTTCGGTGAACTGTCCTTCTTTTTCGATGGTTTTGTAGAAGAAGTCGTAGTGGCGAATGCGATCGCTAATTTCGCCGTCGGTCAAGCCAAGGGCTTTGAGCAAGACTTGGGCCGACAGTTTGCGGGTTTTGTCGATGCGAACCCACACGAGGCCGTTGCGATCGGTCTCGAATTTCAGCCACGCGCCTCGGTTGGGGATGAGGGAGGCGTTATAGGTGCGGCGACCGTTTTTATCGACTTCGGATTTGTAGTAGACCCCCGGCGATCGCACGATTTGGTTGACGATCACGCGCTCGGCACCGTTGATGATGAAGGTTCCCCGTTCGGTCATCAAGGGTAAGTCGCCGATGAAGACTTCTTGTTCTTTGATCTCGCCGGTTTCTTTGTCGATCAACCGGGTGGGAACGTACATCTGGACGGCGTAGGTGCTGTCGCGACGTTTGGCTTCGTCGACGTCGTATTTGGGTTCTTTGAGTTTGTAGTTTTTGCCGAGGAAGTGTAACTCGAGCTTTCCGGTATAGTCAGTAATGGGGGAGAAGCTGTTGAGTTCTTCGATCAAGCCTTCTTCGAGAAACCAACGAAAGCTCGAACGCTGGATTTCGACCAGGTCGGGTAGGTGAAAGACGGGTGCGGTGGTGGTCGTTGGGTTAGTCATTCGTCTTCTTCTTCGGACTGTGGGCTGCGCGTGAGACGTGGAACGTTTTGCCGAGGCATTTTGCCGAAATTTTCGACTGACGAGAAGCGCTGGCGGACGCTCGCACGGCAAAATCGAGGCTTCTGCTGGGAGAACTACTGTTCTCGTTCTCGAAACCTCGTTCTTCGGTTAACAAGCTGGATCTGTGGGGTAGCGTCGGGTTGCCCGTTGGGGAATACCGACAAGCTCGACTCTCGTGTGAGACCTGACATTCGTTTTGGACTTCGCGATCGCGTTCGCTTGGGTGACTCGAGGCTCGACGGTCGAACCGTTCGACACTGACGTATTAATAGTGATTCCCCTACCTTCTCTGTCCTCCTTATTAATTAATTATGCCCCAAGGGTCGAGTTCCCAACGGAATCGCTGCGATCGCCGTTAACTGGCTCGAGATCGAACGGTGGGTTCGAGATCGAAACAGGCCATGGCGTTTTGTGCGGTTCGTTCGGCTAGCGCCCCGGCCTCGACCCCGCGCAGTTCGGCCACTCGCTCGACGACGTAACGCACGTAGGCGGGTTCGTTTCGTTTTCCCCGTTTGGGGACGGGGGCGAGAAACGGACAGTCGGTTTCGACGAGCAGTCGGTCTTCGGGAACGATTTTGGCCGACTCTTGCACGGAACGGGCATTTTTGAAGGTCACGATGCCGCTAAAGCTGATGTAAAACCCCAAGTCGAGGAAGGTTCGAGCTTGTTCGGGGGTTCCCGCCCAGCAGTGCATGACGCCGCCGACCGGGCCGTTTTCCTGCCAAAACTGTCGCAACAGTTCCACCATTTCTTCGGCTGCGTCGCGACAGTGGATAATGACGGGTAAGTTCAGTTGCTGCGCGATTTGCAACTGTCCCCAAAAGGCATCCCGCTGTTGTTGGCGGTTCTCGGCTTTAAAAAAGTCGAGGCCGGTTTCGCCGATGGCGACGACGCGATCGCTGCTTCGCGCGCGATCGGCAATCTCTCGGGCGAGTTCCTCGCTCCAGCTTTGGGCTTCGAGGGGATGCAACCCCACCGACCAAGACATCTCGGGGACGAGATCGGCGATCGCTCGGGTTTTCTCGAACTCTTGGGGACGCACGCAGGAGTGAATCAAACCGACCACTCCCGCAGCACGCCATCGATCTCGAACCGCTTCCAAGTCGGCGTCGAAGCTCTCGAAGTTGATGTGAACGTGGGTGTCGATCGGCTGCATGAACTGGCTCGTCGGGGTTCGTCTGGCTGGCTTAGGACGCTTGGCTGAGGGCGTCTTGCTGCCGTTTGAGCGCTCGGGCGAGACGAGCTTTTTTGCGCGCCCCCGTGTTGGTGTGGAGGACGCCCCGTTTGACAGCTTTGTCAATTTTGCTGTACGCCTGTGCCATGCGCTGTTGCACGTCTTGCATGGCGTCGTCGCTCGGATTGCTGCCGTAAGCTTCCACCGCCGCGAAGTAGTTTTTCATCAAGGTCTTGACGGCGGATTTATAGGATTTGTTGCGGACTCGGTTCCGCTCGGCGATTTGGATACGTTTGACTGCAGATTTGATATTAGCCACCGATAATTCCCCTATATCTGTCGATCTTCGATATCCGAATTTGGATAGTGTTTACCAGACATACTAATATAACATCTCGTCTTGAAGAAATCGCGCTTTGTGAAAAAATCCGCGCTAAGCTAATACAAAGCGAATACAACAGACGAGTCCGGGTGCGATCGAGACCCTTGGCGGGTTCGAGTCAGATCGCGCCTCCGAACGACCGGGGACTCGCTCGAATCAGATCGAACGCGGAGGCCCATACGAAATTTCCATGCTGCGAATCATTACTCAGCGAGCTGAAGCCGAGGCCGAGTTGCGGCGGATTGCCAATCGCACCCACGACGATCGCGTCGTCGATAAGGAAGCGGCAGTGCGAGATATCGTGCAAACGGTGCAGCGTCAGGGAAATGCGGCGCTGTTACACTATACGAAGGAGTTTGACGGACAGCAACTCCAGCCAGAGCAGCTACGGGTAAGCGGTTCGGAAATGGATGCGGCTTACCAACAAATCTCGAAGGAACTTCTCGACGCGATTCAGTTGGCGGTCCGACAGGTGGAGGCGTTTCACCGCCAGCGCGTCCCGAAAAGTTGGGTACAGTTTGGCGAAAACGATATCGTTCTCGGAAAACGCTACACGAGCGTCGATCTTGCGGGGTTGTACGTTCCGGGGGGGCGCGCGGCCTATCCGAGTACGGCCGTTATGAACGCGGTTCCCGCAGCTGTGGCGGGTGTCGATCGCATTGTTATGGTCACACCCCCGGGCCCGGAACTGCGCGTCAATCCGGCGGTGTTGGTGGCTGCTCAGGAAGCGGGGGTTCACGAAATTTACCGCGTTGGGGGAGCGCAGGCGATCGCCGCCTTAGCTTTTGGAACGGAAACGATTCCCAAGGTGGACGTCATTACCGGACCGGGCAATATCTACGTCACTCTGGCGAAAAAAATGGTATACGGAACGGTGGGGATCGATTCTCTGGCCGGGCCTTCGGAAGTGCTGGTCATCGCCGACAGCAACGCCAATCCGATGTTTGTGGCGGCGGATTTACTGGCGCAGGCGGAACACGACCCGATGGCGGCGGCGATTCTCCTGACGCCGGATTCGGCTCTGGCGCGTCAGGTGGCGGCGGAGGTCGATCGGCAACTGAGAGATCACCCGCGACGGTTGCTGACGGAAAAAGCGATCGCCCATTACGGCTTGATTGTGGTGGTGGAGTCGCTCCAGGAAGCGGCGGAACTGTCGAATCAGTTCGCTCCGGAACACTTGGAACTGGAGGTGGCCGATCCTTGGGATCTCATCGAACATATCCGCCACGCGGGAGCGATTTTCTTGGGATCTTCGACACCGGAAGCGGTGGGCGATTACCTGGCCGGCCCCAACCATACGTTACCGACTTCGGGAGCGGCGCGGTACGCTTCGGCGCTGGGAGTGGAAACGTTTATGAAGCATTCGAGCTTGATCGAGTATTCTCACGGGGCGCTGAGTCAGATGAGCAGTGCGATTCAAACGCTGGCGCAAGCAGAAGGGTTGCACTCTCATGCGGAATCGGTGCGCTTGCGGATGGACTCACAAGGTTGAGAAAGCTGCGATCGGAAGAAGGAGACGCGCTCTGTCGCGTCTCTACAGTTTTAATGGACTTTTTGGGGGTGGCAATCGCTCGCGATCGCAGTATGGTAGTGGAGAAATGGCAAGGACTCTCTATTTTTGAGGCGTAGAGAACGATGAACGTCAAAACTCCCGAAACGATGACGCTGACGATCGAATATCTCGATGGTAAGACGGAACGCTATGAGTTTGCGCCGCAATCTGAGAACGCCCTCAATGCCATCAGCCGGTTCAAGCGCATCCTCGACTCCGGGCATCTGATGCTCGAACTCGAAAACGAGTCGGTAATTATCTTTTTGCAAAACGTTCGTCGGCTTCACTTGTCTCCTCCACCGCAACGACAGTTGGAGGAGACAATTCGTAACGTCCGACAACTCAGTTAATGTTGAAAACGCCCGATTTCACTGCCCGCACTGCATTTCGCTGTTGCGTGCCAACGCACTGTTTCGTCGGGATCGGATTGAAATTGTGCGATCGCCGGACTGCCGATGCGCCGCAGGGCAAAGGCGATCGCACGCCGGATATAGGGCTGTTTTCGGGCGGGATGCTCCGAGTTAAGCCATTGGGTGAGAACGTCGTGAATTTGAGAACTCAGTTTGCACGAGTTCCCGTGACTGAAAACGGTGAGGATTTCGCAACAGATCTCTTCATCGGTCGATGCGAACAACGCTTCTCCCAAGGCGGCAACGGAGGCGGGAGTTTCGAGCCAGCCTAACGCCCAGGCGATATCCGATCGCAAGGAGGCAGGGGTGTGGGGCGATCGCAGCGCGATCGATAACACCTCGACGGCTTTGTCGCTTCCCAAACGACTTAAGGCGATCGCCGCCTGTTGGCAGACGTTGAGATCGAGATCGAACAAGCGTCGTCTCAACAGTTTCACCAGTTCTAATTCTTCGGCTAAATCCTGTCGAACTCCCAATCCGATGGTGGCTTGGCAACGCACCGCAGCGGCGGGATCTTCTAAACCCCGCACCAGTGGAGCGAGAACGCGCCGATCGCGGAAGTTTGAGAAAGCTGTCAAAATAGTAGCGCGAAGGGAGATATCGGCATCGCTGGCGTAGGGAAGTAAGGCATCGACAACGTCGGGATGTCGAATTTCGGCTAAAGCCCGAACTGCTAAAAAGCGTTCTTGAGGACGATCGAGGAGTTGACTCAAAGGCGCGATCGCCTGCGATCCCAAACGAGCTAAGGTTGCGGCGGCTGCAACTCGCACGTCTTCGTCGGGGTGGTTCGCCAGCAAGTCGGCGAGGGTGGCGATCGCATCGGGGGACGTGCTGTTTCCCAACAGGCGAGCGACGAACCAACAGAGTTCGTCGTCTTCGGGCTGCGATCGCAAGAGGTCGAGGGCGTGGGCGATCGCGGGTTCTCCAAACTCCGATAACTGTTTGACGGCGTCCCAACGCTCTTGAAAATCCCCCTCTTGCAACAGCTCGAGGAGATACGGCAGGGACGGGCGATCGAAAGTGGAAACAGCAACCATAAGTTTTTGACGCGATCGAAACAGCTCTTAATCAAATAGCTTGTCGCACACTCGAAGACTGTGCAACGGTGCGATCGCGTGTTTTATGCAATATCTGCATCAAGTCAATGCAAATATTAACGATTTTTTTATTTTTTGTATATTGAGATACTAAATCTCTCGAAATCTTCTTCTAATTTGATTGCGAACTCGCCCAAAAAGTGAATCGAACGAAATATTTATAAAATGTTTGAGTTCGATCGCAGATCGTTAAAAATTCAAGGAGAAAATTACACAAAATCTGCGCTACCCTCAAAGCAAGCCACTGAATCAGGAGCAAAAACATCCTGATTCAATATGTTTGCAAGGCAAACTTACATTTTTTCGTGATATGTCAACTTCCGATCGAACGTCGCCAAAGCTCAACAAATTCGAGAAATTCAAAGCTCAAAAAGACGGTCTCGCCGTTAAAGACGAACTCGAAGAATTTGCGCGATTGGGTTGGGAGGCGATCGACGAAACCGATCTCACCCAACGCTTAAAATGGCTGGGAATTTTCTTCCGTCCCGTCACCCCCGGCAAATTCATGCTGCGGTTGCGCCTGGCCAACGGCGTCCTCTCCAGCGAACAGATGCGGGTTCTCGCCAGCATCGTCCAACGCTACGGCAACGACGGCAGTGCCGACATTACCACCCGGCAAAACCTGCAATTGCGCGGACTGCGGTTTGAAGATTTCCCCGATATCTTCGAGAAACTCCATCGCGTTGGCCTAACCAGCATGCAGTCGGGGATGGATAACGTCCGCAATATCACAGGGTCTCCCGTCGCCGGTATCGACGAAGCCGAGTTTATCGATACCCGTCCCCTTTGCCAAGCGCTTCAAGACGCGATTACCCATTTCGGCGAGGGTAACGCAGAATTTACCAACTTACCTCGGAAATTCAACATCGCCGTGGCCGGAAGTCCCGACAACTCCGTTCACGCCGAAATCAACGATATCGCCTTCGTTCCGGCGTTTAAGGGCGAAACCTTTGGGTTTAACCTGCTAGTGGGCGGCTTCTTCTCCGCCAAACGCTGTGAAGCTGCCGTTCCCCTCAATGCCTGGGTCGAACCCCAGCACGTCGTACCGCTCAGTTGCGCCATTTTGCGGGTGTATCGCGATCGCGGATTGCGATCGAACCGTCAAAAAGCCCGGTTGATGTGGCTCATCGACGAGTGGGGAATCGAAAAATTCCGCGACGCCGTCGAAACCGAATTCGGCGAAACCTTAGCCGAAGCTGCCCCGCAAGACGAAATCGCTTGGGAAAAACGCGACCATATCGGGTTGCATCCCCAAAAACAACCGGGGCTGTTTTACGCCGGACTCCACGTTCCCGTCGGACGGTTGCAAGCCAACCAAATGTTTGAATTGGCGCGGTTGGCAGAGGTTTACGGTAGCGGTGACATTCGCCTCACCGTCGAACAAAACGCCATCATCACCGACATCGAAGACGCCAAACTCGAAGCGTTCCGCAGCGAACCCCTGTTAGACAGCTTTTCCCTGACTCCCAAACCGTTGGTTCGGGAACTCGTCTCTTGTACTGGGGCGCAATTCTGCAACTTCGCCCTTGTCGAAACCAAACAAAGGGCGTTGGCGTTAGCGAAGGAACTCACCGACGAACTGCAACTTTCGCAACCTGTACGAATTCACTGGACGGGATGTCCCAACTCTTGCGGACAACCCCAGGTGGCGGATATCGGCTTGATGGGGACGAAAACCCGCAAAGACGGCAAAACTGTCGAAGCCGTCGATATCTACATGGGGGGCAAAGTCGGGAAAGACGCTCGATTGGGAACGCGGGTGATGAAAGCGGTTCCCTGCGACGAGTTGAAAACCGTGCTGCGAAACGTTCTCATCGAACAGTTTGGGGCGAAAGCTGAATCGGTGGGCGTTCTCGATTGATTGATTGATTGGTCTTTGGGGGCGGTGCGTGACGCGGTAATACAACATCGATCGGACTTCGGCCAGATTTTCTAGCCGCGTCACACACCCTACGACCCACAAGGTCGGTGGGGGCGGTGCGTGATGCGGTAATACAACATTGATCGGACTTCGGCCAGATTTTCTAGCCGCGTCACACATCCTACCGATTCTTTTGCCTTTTGCCTAAAAATTACCCATAGGACTCATGCTGACAGAACTGCTCTCTTTTCGCGGTCGATACCGCATCTTGCACCTAACTTGGTTTGCATTCTTTCTCTCGTTTGTGGTGTGGTTTAACTTCGCACCGCTGGCGACGACGATTCAAGAAGATTTGGGACTCGAAACGGGTCAAATTCGGACTTTAGCCATTTGTAACGTGGCGTTGACGGTTCCGGCACGGATTCTCATCGGAATGCTGCTCGATCGCTTCGGACCTCGTATCACCTACTCCATTTTATTGATGTACGCGGCGATTCCCTGTTTGATGTTTGCCGCCGCCAGCGACTTCAATACCCTCGTTGTCAGTCGCTTGTTACTCAGCATCGTGGGGGCGGGATTCGTCATCGGTATTCGCATGGTGGCGGAGTGGTTCCCTCCCAAGGAAATCGGCTTAGCTGAAGGCATTTACGGCGGTTGGGGTAACTTCGGTTCGGCGGCTTCTGCCTTTACGCTTCCCTCTATCGCGTTAGGTTTGGCGGCGTTGTCTGGCGGACAAGCCAACTGGCGTCTGGCCATTGCCCTAACGGGTATTGCAGCGGCGGTGTACGGGGTTATTTACTTCTTTAACGTTGAGGATACGCCGCCGGGGAAAGTGTACCAGCGTCCTCACCGCACCAGTGGCATCGAAGTCACCTCTCGCCGCGATTTTGTCTTCCTCATGCTTATGAACGTGCCGTTAGCGGGGGTTCTGGCAGTGCTGGCGTGGCGGTTGAGTAAGGTTGGCTTTTTGACGCCGAACGCACTGTATATCACCTGGGCGGTACTGGTTGGACTGTATCTGTTTCAAGCTTACGGCTGCTGGCAGGTTAACAAAGATTTGCTGCTCGGACGCAAACGCTACGCGGCAGAAGATCGCTATCACTTCAATCAAGTGGCGCTTCTGGAACTGACGTATATTGTCAACTTTGGGTCTGAGTTGGCGGTGGTGTCGATGTTACCGGCCTTTTTCGAGTTGACCTTTGGGTTGAACAAGGCGCAAGCAGGCGCGATCGCCGCCAGTTACGCTTTTATGAACTTGATGTCTCGTCCCGGTGGCGGTTTGATTTCCGACAAACTGGGTAGCCGTAAGTGGACGATGACGGTTCTCACGGCGGGAATGGCGATCGGATATTTCGTGATGAGCGGTGTTTCGGGGGCTTGGTGGCTTCCTATTGCGATTCTGCTGACGATGACTTGTTCGTTCTTCGTGCAGGCGGCGGAAGGGTCTACGTTTGCGATGGTTCCGCTGATTAAACGCCGCATCACCGGACAGGTGGCGGGAAACGTGGGGGCTTACGGCAACGTGGGGGCTGTGGCTTATTTGACTCTGTACAGCTTGCTTCCAGAAGGGGCGGTGGGAAATCAAATTTTCTTCCAAACTTTGGGGATGACGGCGATCGTGGTGGCGTTCCTCTGTGCGTTCTTCCTCAAGGAACCGAAAGGCTCGTTTGCAGACTTCCACGAGGGAGAAACCGTCGATGTGTCGGAACCGGTTCCCAGTTTCGTTAAAGAGTCGATCGGTGAATGAACCTCTGGGCGAGCGATCGGATCGCTCGCCCCGATCGTGAGTCTTACTGAAAGGGGTTTCCGATGATGTTTCACTATACGAACGCGACCGATCGCCTGCAAGCGGTACGACTGACTGAGGGATCGATTTGTTACTTCGATCGATTGGTCTTTCCCGGCGATCGCTGGTTGTTTGAGGTTTCTCCTGAAACCTATTTAGAAGTTCGCAGTTTGTGCGACGGAGAAGAAGTCGTCGTGCGATCGCCGCTTTGTGATTCCTAGATTCCTGTTTTATGACTTCACCGACAAAAACCTTATGTCCTTATTGCGGTGTCGGCTGTGGCTTGGAAGTGCTACCGCCTGCCCTGCCGGGAAAAGCCACCCATCGCGACGATCGCGGGGTTCCGATTTGGCGCGTGCGGGGCGATCGCTCTCATCCCTCGAGTCTCGGTAAAGTCTGCGTGAAAGGGGCAACGATCGCCGAAGCGTTGGATAAAGACCGACTGCGCTATCCGATGATGCGAAACTCCCTCGAGGAGCCGTTTCAACGGGTGAGTTGGGACGATGCACTCGATCGCATCGCCTCGGAATTTCGCCAGATTTTAGCCACAGACGGCCCGGACGCGATCGCCCTGTACGGATCGGGACAGTTCCAAACGGAAGACTACTACATCGCCCAAAAGCTGATGAAAGGCTGTTTGGGAACCAACAATTTCGACGCCAACTCCCGACTCTGTATGTCTTCGGCGGTGGCGGGATACGTCAAAAGTTTGGGATCGGACGGGCCGCCCTGTTGTTACGCGGATTTGGAAGAAACGGACTGCGCCTTCCTCATCGGCACCAACGCCGCTGAATGCCATCCCATCGCCTTTAACCGCCTGCGCGTCCATCACAAGAAAAACCGATCGGTCAAGTTAATCGTCGTCGATCCTCGCAAAACTGCTACCGCTGACGCCGCCGACCTCTATTTGGCGATTCGACCGGGAACGGATATCGACCTTCTCAACGGTATCGCTCATCTGTTGCTGCGGTGGGGACAACTGGATACGCTGTTTATCGACGAATGTACTCGTGGGTTTCCTGAATTTACCGATGTCGTTCGTCACTATCCGCCAGATTTGGTGGCGCAGCGTTGCGGGATTTCCCAGGAAGAGTTGGAGACCGCCGCGAGGCTTTGGGCGCAGTCAAAGCGGGTGTTGTCGCTGTGGTCGATGGGACTGAACCAGTCTTCTGAAGGAACGGCGAAGGTGCGATCGCTCATAAACCTCCATCTGATGACGGGAAATATCGGCAAACCCGGCACCGGCCCGTTTTCCCTCACCGGACAACCCAACGCAATGGGGGGACGGGAAGCGGGGGGACTCGCCCACCTGTTACCGGGATATCGACTGGTGACAAATCCCCAACATCGCCGAGAAGTCGAGGAATACTGGAACTTGTCCCCAGGCCAAATTAACCCCCGTCCTGGTTTGGCCGCGTGGGATATGATGCTGGGGTTAGAGGCGGGAACGGTCAAGGCGTTATGGGTGGCGGCGACGAATCCGGCGGTCAGTATGCCCGATCTCGATCGCACTCACGCCGCTTTGCGTCGCTCTCCCCTGACGATTTACCAAGATGCCTACTATCCCACGGAAACGGCAGAATTCGCCCATATTTTACTTCCGGCGGCGCAGTGGGGTGAGAAAACCGGCGTCATGACCAATTCCGAACGGATGGTAACGCTCTGTCCTCAGTTTCGCGACCCGCCAGGAGAAGCGAGAGCCGATTGGGAGATCTTTGCCGAGGTGGGGCGACGCTTGGGATTCGAGGCGTCCTTCGAGTTTCGATCGTCGGCGGAGGTCTATCGCGAATTTGTTTACTTGACAAAAAGTCGAATTTGTGATATGGCTGGACTCAGTCAAGAGCGCCTGCGTCGGGAAGGGCCGCTTCAGTGGCCTTGTGCCGAGGGAGAAACCGACGACCCAGAAACCCGCCACGCCAAACGGCTGTATACGGATTTTCGCTTTCCCACCGAAGACGGACGCGCCAAGTTCGGGGCATACCACGCGCGGGGATTGGCGGAACCCCCAGACCCCGATTATCCCTTCGTGTTGACCACCGGACGACTGTACGAACACTGGCACACTCAAACGCGCACCGGACGCATCGACAAAATCGCGAAAAAATATCCCGATCCCTTTATTGAAATCCATCCCCGCGACGCCAGAGAGCTAACGGTTATCGATGGGGAGTGGGTGATAGTCGTCTCGAAGCGGGGGCGGGGGAAGTTTCGCGCTAAACTCACGAGAGCGATCGCCCCCGGAACGGTGTTCGTTCCCATGCACTGGGGCTTTCTCTGGGCGGACGATGCCGAAGCCAACGCCCTAACACATCCCGAATCCTGTCCCGAATCTCTCCAACCGGAGTTAAAAGCCTGTGCGGTGCAAGTGTTTTCGGTGGAGAGTGAACGGGGAACAGGGAAGAGTGAAGTCGTAGGGTGCGTGACTTGAAAAATCGGGTATAAATCCTGAGAGCGATCGCTCTGTCACGCACCGCCAATGTACACCGCCAACAGACAAGGGTGCGTGTTTATCAGTGTAGAGTGCAGAGGGCAGAGTGTAGAGTGGGAATTCCTCTTTAACTCTTCACTCTAGACTCTTAACTCTTCCCTGAAAGAGGCGCACCGCCAATGTATACCGCCAACTGGTCTTCCTAATCCTGTAACCCTTCACTCCAAAGTGTCGCTTCTCCGGGGACGGTGAGGGATGACTCGGGAGATAGGGCGAGGTTAGAACTGTGAAGGATCGGGATGGCACCGATCGCGAACGATGCGATAAGAACACCGATAACTATCGCCTGTGCGTCGTTTTCTGTTGTGTTGCGAACAGATCGATCGAGGGGTTGGGGGGGATCGTTCCAGTGGGGCTTCATTTGGCGTCCCTCTCAGGCGGGGTGTTTACAGGATTGGGATATCTATATTGTAGGGATTTCCCCTTTTCTCCTCGCTCTCGATTTAAAAAAAGTAACGCAGTTGACAGAAAGCAGAACAAATCGTATGCACTCTACGGCCCCTTTTTTCCAGTTTGAATCAGATTTCGTCGAGTCCCTGCGCTGCATTCCGATGCGGGTACGTTACAACCTCGATACCTGCGGCGTGAAGCTCAAACTCGAACACTGGCATCACTTTGACGAGTCCGAACGTCGCGCCCTGGTCGAACTTCCCTGTTTTTCGGAATCTGAAATTGCAGCCTATCGAGACGTGGTTCGTCGCTTGGTGTTCGATCGCACCCGCACCTATCCCAAAGATCTGCCGGTCGATCCCCATCCGTCTTGGATGACCGGGAAGATCCCCGTACAAGTCTTGGAAAAAGCGGCCTCGGAAGAGGTCGCGATTTCTACCCAACAATGGGCGGCGTTGAGTTCTCTCCAGAAATTCGCTCTGGTGAAACTAAGTCGCCCCAGCCACGAAAACAAAAACTTTTTGCCAGCTCTTCGGGAGTTCGGCATCGTGTGAGGAGATTTTATCGATCGTGACTCAATTCAATACCTTTCTAACGTCGTCTTCTTTTATTGCGGTCTTGTTGGCGTTTCCCATGCGTTCTCACGGAACCACGCCAATTCCCACCGATAACCCCCAACTGGCACAGGTGACTTCGGTATCGCAATTGTCTGACGTACAGCCGACGGATTGGGCGTTTCAAGCGTTGCAGTCTCTCGTCGAACGCTACGGTTGTATCGCGGGGTATCCCGACGGAACGTATCGCGGCAATAACTTTCTAACTCGCTACGAGTTCGCGGCGGGGTTGAATGCCTGTCTCGACCAAATCGTCGCTCTCATCGGTGGTGGGGAAGCGATCGCCCCTGAAGATTTAGCCCGCATTCGACGCTTGCAGGAGGAATTTTCGGCCGAACTTTCGGCGTTGCGAGGACGGGTGGACGGTTTGGAAGCCAGAGTCGCCGAACTTGAAGCGAACCAGTTTTCCGTCACGACGAAGCTACAGGGCGAAGTGGCCTTCGTTCTTTCGGACGCTTGGGGCGGAAACGGTATTTCCGACGAGGATAACGACGCGCAAACGGTGTTTACCAACCGGGGACGCTTGAACTTCGTGACGAGTTTTACGGGACGCGATCGCCTGTTTACTCGCTTGCAGTTTGGGAATTTGGAAAACTCCTTCGCCGACGAACTCAACACCAACGAAGGCCGCTACGCCTTCGACGGCGATCGCGACGATAATTTAACCATCAACCGCCTACACTACGTCTTCCCCGCCACGGACGATTTACAAGTTACCGTCATGGCCAACGCCGGAGGACACCAATTCTATAACAACACCCTCAACCCCGGACTCGAAGCGGGAGGCGGCGTCACGGGGGCTTTGACGCGGTTCGCCGAACGCAACCCCATCTATCGCAGCGGCTTAGGAGGAAACGGTTTAGGATTGCGTTACCGTCCCTCGGATTTCTTGGAAATTTCCGCCGGATACATCGCCCGAGGTGCGAATCTCCCCGACGAAGGAGCGGGATTGTTTAACGGGAACTACTCCGCCTTGGGTCAAGTGGTTTTGCAACCGACGGATCGTTTGAGTTTCGGACTGACTTACATTCACGCTTACGACGTTTCTCAAGGGCGGCGGTTCGGTTTTGGCGGAACGGGAACGAATTTAGGGGGACTGTCGCCGAGTGCGTTGGATGCGGCGTCGGCGTTGTCGGAATCTCAGTTAACGACGCCGGTGGTGAGTAATTCTTACGGGATTCAGGCGTCGTGGGAGGTGACGCCGAAGTTCCGCGTTGGGGCGTGGGGCGGTTTTACAGACGCCACGTTGATCGGTTTGGGGGATGCGGAACTCTGGAATTATGCGTTGACGCTGACGTTCCCCGATTTGTTGCTTCCGGGTAACTTCGGGGCGATTATCGTGGGGGCGGAACCTTATCTCGGCGGCCTGGACGTTCCGGGGAATACGGACTTTGAAAACGACGTTCCCTGGCATTTGGAAGGGTCGTATAAAGTCCAAATTTCGGACAATCTCGCGATTACGCCGGGGATTATCTGGTTGCTGAATCCGAATCAGGACGACGAGAACGATAGTATCGTCATTGGGACGATTCGCACGACGTTTACGTTTTAAGGGGCGATCGCTCCTGACTGTTATCAGCTAACATCCCGTAGAAACATGACGGATAACGTTTCTACGGGATTTTGTGGTTGCCGATCGGCGGGCGATCGTTGCTTTTTTTGTTAAGATTCGTGACAAAATCGAGCAATATCCGTAAAAATGGAGGGTTTTGAGGCGAGACAACGATAGAGATGTTTCTTGTGGTATCCAATGGCTCCGACGGAACGCTCCCCCCTCAGCTTGACACCTCAACTCAGTCATTGGCTGAAAGGGGCGATCGCACCCGATGTAAAATCATCTGGCTCGTTATGGCGTTTGACTTCTGCTGAACCCCCCTCTCAATTTCGCCAGGGGCATTATCAATCTGTCGAACTCAGTAAGCAATTGTCCTTTGAGAATCGTGACGAAATTGGTTTGTTTTTGGGGCTGAAACCGACTAACGTCTCGAACGAGATGGATTTATGGGTTAGAATTTGTCCTCTAGAAAACGTTTCGTATCTGCCAAGTAATTTACGGCTGATGGTTCTCGACGAGGTTCGAGAAGTCGTCATGCAAGCGACAACTCGCGAAACTCAGCAAATTCAGCTCGAGTTTAGCGGTCAAATTGGCGAAATCTTTGGTATTCAACTAGAATTCAATAATTTTAGATTTTTCGAGCAGTTTAAGGTTTGATTTTATAAGAGCCACCAGAGCAACTCGGGTATTTTGAAAGCTGAAACTCAAACATAGCTAGAGCTAACTGTCCTCGCTCAATTTGCGAAGGCTATATTGAGTAAAAAATGAATAGAAAAAGTTAAAGGCAGGCTGAAGAGGAAGTTGCAATGCGTCAGAACGTGGTATTCAAGTTTGAAGGAAATTTAGAACAGCAAGGATTCAAGGTGATGCTTGAAATTGGCATAGACAACCAGCGTCCTCATTTTGAAAAATTCGGATCTTTGCCGGCCAATTCTACGCTTGTTCGAGCCATACGAGAACATTGGCAAGATAAATATCGCAATGCGGGAGCGCCTTATACTCACCAAAGGAGAGCGTCCGCCTTACTCGATCGTCCGTCGATCTTACAACAATTTAAGTTTCGGATTAAGCCGAAGAAAGCGATTTATGACGGACATATCAAGCGATTAGAGGAATGTAAACAATCGGCGAAGAATCTCGAATGTCAATTTCGAGAGTGGTTGAGTTCTCCGGAATTTTATCAGTTGGAACTATGTCTTCGAGAAGAATTGGATAAATCAGAAGATATTGAGATTGCACTTCGCACGAACGATCGAAACTTACAAAAGTTGCCATGGCATCTTTGGGAATTTTATCAACGCTATCCACGAGCAGAAATTTCGTTCAGTCCGTTGGTGGCAGGGCGATCGCAAATCGGCCAGCGATCGCTCCATCCGAACGTTAAAATTTTAGCAATACTCGGACATCAACAAGGAATTGATGTCAATCGAGATCGACAGTTTCTCGAAGATTTACCGAACGCAGAAGTCACGTTTTTACCGGAGCCGAAACGTCAAGAGATTAACGATAAGCTCTGGGAGCAAGCTTGGGATATTATCTTTTTCGCCGGACACAGTGAAACGGAGGGGGAAACGGGTAAAATTTATATTAATCCCGAGGAAAGTTTGGAACTCAAAGACCTTTGGTATGGCTTGCGGAAAGCAGTCGATCGCGGGTTGAAGCTGGCGATTTTCAATTCCTGTGATGGGTTGGGATTGGCGCAGAAAATTGACGATTGGCAAATTCCCATTGCGATCGTGATGCGGGAATTAGTACCCGATCGCGTGGCGCAGGAGTTTTTGAAATATTTCCTCGATCGATTCGTTCGCGGCGTTCCGTTTCATTTGGCGGTTCGGGAAGCCAGAGAACAGTTACAGGGGTTAGAAGGAGAGTTTCCCTGTGCGAGTTGGCTTCCGACGATTTGTAAGAATCCCATTGAAGTGTTACCGAATTGGACAGATTGGCTGTCGCCAGAATCGGATTTGGAGTTGAAGGAAGAGGAGGCGACGGAATCCCTTCGAGTCGAACCGACACCTCGGCGCAAACCGCATTTTCGCAAGCCGTTACAAACTCTGGCGTTGGTGAGTATTTTGGCGACGAGTGTAGTGATGGGTCTGCGATCGATCGGTTGGCTGGAACCCCTGGAACTTCACGCCTACGATCGCCTCATGCAACTGCGTCCCGCCGAACTCCCCGACGATCGAATGTTAATCGTGACGATTACGGAGGAGGATATCCAAGCTCAACCGCCGCAAGAGCTTCGGGGTGCGTCGATTAGCGATCGAAATTTAGACAAGCTTTTGCAAATCCTCGACGAGTTGGGAGCGCAAACCATTGGACTCGAATTAATTCGAGATTTTCCTGTGGATTTGGAGTATCCCCAACATCAACAACTCCGCGATCGATTGCAAAATATGCCAAATTTATTTTTTACTTGTTATGCAGGCAACGACAATCTCGATCGCACCACCACCTTACCTCCTCCAGAACTTCAAAATTTAGAGCGAGTCGGGTTTAACAATATTATACGAGACGATGAAGGACGAGTCCTTAGACGGCAAATTTTAAGCATGACAAATCGGAAAGAAAATTGTCCAACCAGTCGATCTTTTAGTTTTCAGTTAGCCACCGAATATTTGAACACTTTGGAGATCGAGACTAAAGTAAATAGTTATGAAGAATATCAGATCGGACAGAAAGTTATAAAACCCTTGCCTCAATTTGGTGGAGTGTATCGTAACTTAGGTTCACCCGATTATCAAATCATGCTAAACTATCGTCAGTACAGTGCTGTGGCGCGAACGATATCGCTTCAACAGATTCTCAATCGAGACATCGATACGGAATGGGTTAAAAATAAAATCGTTTTAATTGGAGCGACGGCAAGTAGTAGCGCAAAAACTTATCCGACACCAATTAAGTTTCAACGATTCGGTCGTTTTCATGAAGAAATGCCCGCTCTTTTTATTCACGCTCACGCCACCAGTCAAATTGTTAGTTCTGTCTTAAACGATCGACCCTCAATCCAAACCTTACCGAACTCCATCGAACTTATTTCGATCTGGAGCTTCGCTCTGTTCGGTAGCTTTTTATCAATTTGGACACTTCGCAAAAACAACTATATATTTTTAGCATGGAGTATATTCTTGGCGTCGGTGTTCCTCGCAACTGTCAGTTTAACATTACTTGTTAGCGGATGGTGGATTCCTCTCGTTCCAGCAGAACTCGCTTTTGTTTTCAGTATAGCTATTGTATTTTATCTGAAACTCGAATCTCAAAATCGTTCGGTGTAATTCCAATGAAATGTAATTTATTGACGCGGTTGATTGCCGTATTTATTAGTGTTATTTTAGGATTTAGCCTAAAACAACAAATCGCAGTTTCTCAAAACGATAGCACTCTTTTAACATTTCCTTCTACTACTCCCACTAATACTTCAGGAAATGCTGGCAATACAAGCAATACCGAAAATCCTGGAACTAGACCGCCTGGGAACATCGAAACCCTATGTCAAAATCCCAATGGAAGTTTAAAAGCCTTAGTTCCTGTTGAGTTAGAAAACAATTCTAACTATCCGTTCCCCATCGAACACATTCGAGGTGGCTATACGTTTCGAGACACGCCAATGTTATGGTTTTACGTCCCCTATGACATTTCACTCGATGCGAAGTTGTCGCTCTCAGACGAAAACGGTTTACAACTAGCCAGTACTCAAGTTACTCTTCCTAGCAGTTCTGGCATTATTGGTATGACGCTTCCTCCTATTCCTGAAGTCGGACAGCGTTATCGTTGGACGTTTTCTTTAATTTGCAACCCGGAAATTCCTTCTCGTAATATCACCGTTCGCGGTGGAATTTGGCGACTCGAACCTCCTGAAGGGGAACGCAGTTTTACAGAATTAGCAAATGCTGATGTCAGTTACGAGACGATTCGACCTCGCATTTTAGATATAGCGAACGCGGGAATTTGGTACGATACGTTAACGTCTGTCGGACTTCACTATTATGCTGATTCTACTAATGAAAGGGTTGCGTTAGATTGGCGCAGTTTGCTCGAGTCTGTGAGTTTGGGAGAATACACCGATGTTCCTATCATTTTTGTTCATTCTGAAAATTAAATTCAGTTTCCATACTCTATAGCAAGCTTAAAGGGTTGGCAGAAAAATTCCCGATCGCTCCTCTTCGTATAATAAGATCCCCGGCATCTTGGAGATGCCGGGGATCTGGCAAAAAACGCATCTGAGGTAAGCATTTTTACCGAAATACTACAGCCAGTTTCCCACTAATATATAAGGCGACCAGTAATAAGGCGAGTTGTAATCGAAATCACTATTGTTTATCATTTCCAGTTGCGCGTATTGTAACGCTTGAGCTTTATTCTCGATATTCGAGTCGATCGAGTTTTGATAAAAATTCGTCACGAGCAATGCACTTGAGGCATCATTGACGTTCCACAAAGAGGCTAAGGTACTCCGCGCTCCTGACTGTACGGAAACACCCGCTAAACCTAACGTTGCTCGTGGGTCTTCAACTCCGGTTTCACACGCACTTAAAACTAACAGTTCGATGGGTTCTTCTTGATTCTGACGTTGGGTTTGGAAGATTGATGCGATATCTTGAAGGTAAATATCTTCGTACCAGGTTGCGAGAAGGGTTGATTCGGGTTCGGAACTGAATTTTCCGTGGGTGGCGAGGTGAACGATCGCACTCGATCGAGTGTTGAGTAAAAATTCTAAATTTGGACGGGTGAAACTACGATCGCGCAAGTCTCCCGTGGCGTCAAGTGTCGCCTCGATCGCGTCTAATTCGCTTTCTACATATTCTAACGCTTCGAGTCCTCGTTCGGGAATTCCTTCAATGAGTCCTCCCATTAACACGGTCATTTCGCGATCGCGCAAGGGTTGCGGGTTCTTCAGGGAAATTCCCAAATTCATGGCGATCGCGTATTTTTGAATTAAGTAACACTTCCCATCGTCGCAATCTTCATAGCGCAACGCCGACATGGGAATATTACGCAGTCGCGTATCGGGAACGAAAACTAAGGTATCGATATCTTCAGCTTGAAATTCTGGGTGCGATTCGATGGGTTGAATTAACCACTCAAAAAACGCTCTCGAGAGTTCGAGATTGGTTCGGTTAATATTCGGTTGTTGTAACGATTTGCGAAACTCCTGAATTTTTCGGAGTACCTCCGTTTCGGAAATTTCGGTGGCGGTGAAAATGAGTCGATCGTCCCCCGGAAGCTTGGCAATAACGGCAATTTTTTGCGGTAAAATCACCGGATATAAAATAGCAGCGCGATTCTCAGCGGCAATTTCATCGAGGGATTTTGCACCGTCTTCTTGTAAACTACATTGTAAGTAATTTTCCAATTCTGCCAGTTGGAAATCGCTCAGTTTCGATCGAACTTTTTCAAGCTGTTCTTGACTCGGTGTCTCTTCTTGTAACGCGACTTCAAAAAACTGGCGATAAACCGGTTCGATTTTTTGTCGAAATGAGACACGAGAGGCTAAGTCAAACCGAGTTAAGTCTTGGCGCAATCTTTCTAATTGTTCGACGGCGTTTTCGTAGGCTGCAATTGCCCTTTCACTTCCCGCATTCCGTCGGTTTAAAATGCGACCCAGTTGCCATTGCCACTGATAGGCTAAATCCAACTCTCCGCCTTGTATGGCGAGTGCGAGGGCTTTTTGGGTGGCGTTTTCGGCTTTTTCTAAGGTTTCGTTTTGACGCTCGTAGAGCTTTCCTAATGTTCCAAACAGGTAAGAAACTGCGCGTTCGTCGGTGAGAGCGTCTAAATTTACATCTACATCCGAAACCGTTAATAGCGATTCGATTTCTGTAAAGGGTAAAATTAACGATCGAGGGGGTTCGTTGCGCTCGAGTCGATCGCACCCGATGACACTACAGGCTAAATTCGCCCGAGCGTTCAGCGTCGTGCGCCCGATCTTCAACTCCCGAATCGCGGCGAGACTCTGACGCGCCAATGGCTCGAGTTCCGGTGAATTTTCAAAGGTTTCCGCATTTCCTAAAGAGGGTTCGACGAGCAAACTCAGTAAATTCAGTTGCGACTGGAGTTGTAAATAGGGCGAATTGGCGATCGCTCTCGCCTGTCGGTAATACGCGATCGCGTCACCCATCGATCCTCGACGCTCTTCCGCCGCACGCCGTAAATCGCGATCGCGCGTCAAAATCGCCCGTTCGGTATTTCCCAAATCCAACCATACCGAACTTTGCAAGTCGGGAGACGATAAGGCGCTGACGTCCACAAGCGCCTGTTGCAAAACCTCTCGCGAGGCGGGAAACTGACCGATCGCTCTCAACCCGTTCCCCAATCCCTGCAACAACGCTACCCGCAACGCCGGATTTTCCAGACGATCGATCGATTCCTCAATCTGCGCCTGTATCTCGTCCTCTTCCAACGCCTGACACTGCTGCACCGACGCATCCAACCCCTGCAACACCGTATCGCAGGCGCGTCGCGCAAATCCCATCGCCTGCAACGCCTGGGCTTGGTTCAGCAATCCCCCCGTCACCCCTTCCTCGTCGGAAAGGCGGCGGTAAACTCCCGTCGCCTCCCGCCAACTGTCGTAAGCCAACTCCATTTCCCCGAGGGAAAATTGCAACTGACCCCGCGTGTTGAGACTCGTGGCGAAAATCCGTTGCGTACTCGCAGAAGCGGTTGCGCTGGGAACGCCGATGAGTTCGACGCTGCGATCGATCGCCGTTTGCGCCGCCTCCCAATTCCCCAACTTCTGATGCGTCAACGAGAGATAGCTGTAGGCTAACCCCCTCGCCGTTCGAGAATTCCCCGTCTCGTCGAGTAACGGTTCCAGAATCGATACCGCCGCCTCGTAATCGCCGTTGATATAGTGCGATCGCCAGCGATCGAACTGCGAATTTACGGTTTGCTGCGCCACCATCAACGGTTCGACCGTTTCCGAAACCCGAGAACTTGCCATTTGAGGCGTTGTCACCACCAACACGGCGATCGCCGTTCCCAACGCAACCCAGCGCCAAAACGGTTTGAAACGAATTGTCAAACCACTGCTTAAAACAGCCGCGACTCGATGGAAAAATACAACCCCTCTTCTTGCCACGAATCCCCTCGATCCTCTAAATCCATAAAAGGAATACCCCAATCAAACGCCAGACGCAAGCGATCGCCCAAACGAAACCGCAAGCCCAACCCCGCCGAAACTAACGTATTCCGTTCGGGATCGTTGCGATCGTCGCTGTTCCAGACTACCCCCGCATCCACAAAGGGAACGATATCCAATTGTCCCTCCCACTGGGGAATTTGCAACACTGGAACCCGCAACTCGACCGATCCCAAAATCCCATTGTCCGCCAGCAGCGCGTCTTGACGGTAGCCTCGGGCGGTGGACTGTCCCCCCAAACTCATCTGCTCGAAAGGTACCAGCGCATCCGGTGTTAGCTGCACGTCGCCGCGCACCACCAACAGAGAATTTCCGACATTTTCTAAGCGTCGCACCCACTGGGTTTGTCCCCGCCACGCGAAAAACTCGCTATCCGGTGCGCCGTCGTGGGTGGTGGCGTCGAACCAGTTCACCCCCACGCTAAACTCCGATCGCGCCGCGAAGACATGGTTGCTTCCCTGTTGCGTCCAATCTTGGAAAAAGCGCAGGGCGGAAATCTTAGTTTCGCCGTCCTCTTCCGCCCCCGGAGACAGGGGAAAATCGTAGCCGAGAATGGAGGTTTGACTTTCTCGACGGGAGGCGGTGAATCCGATGGCGAATTCTTCGACGCGATTTCGCTGACTCCCGACGCCGGGAACTTCCACGGCGCGAAACAGGGGTTGGCGAAGCGTCAAGTCGTACTGGCGAGAGTCGGCTTCGATGTCGAGGGAACGAAAGCCGGATTCGACGACTTCGTTGGCGCCCGTGTCGTAGCTGAAACTGACGGTTCCGCCGGAGGGGGTGATGGGAACGCTGTAGCCGATTCCCCATTCGTCGCTTCCGTCGGTACGAGCGTAGCTGACGCGGGCGGTGTCGCCAAATCCGAGAAGGCTGTTGAACTGCAAGCGAGCCAGTTGGCGGAAGGTTCCCACGCTAGGGGAGCGGTTGTTGTCGAGGCGGATGTTGGCGTTGAGGGGGGAGGCGGCTTTGACGTTGAGGCTGAGGCGGTTGGTTTCTGGGCGCACTCCGGCGGCGAGTTCGGCGGCGAGGGTGTCGATGCGATCGTCGAGTTGCAGGAGTTGCAGGGTTTGCAGCAGTTGGGTTTGGTTGACGAGATCGCCGGGTTCGACGCCGAGGCGGGAACGGATATAACTGGGGTTGAGCCGTCCGTCAACGGAGATGTCGATGTCTTCAAATCTCGATTCTGAGGCTTGGAGGATGAGGGTTCCGTCGCGACTGGTTTGGGGCGGAACGTAGACGCCGGAGGTGATGTAGCCTCGCTCGCGGTAGAGTTGGCTGAGTTCGTCGGCGGCTTGTTGGATGTCGGCGAAACGGAGGGGGCGATCGCGGTAGTTGTTGAGGATGCGATCGATCGCCTCTGGTTCTAACACAGTGCTTCCTTCTAGGGTAACGCCGGAAATCGGCATCGTTTCGGGAACGGTTCCGGGGGTTAGATTCGCTAAGTTAGATTTGTTGGTTTTAGGTTCGCACTCTTGCGGTTGTTGGAAACGGTTATTCGAGGGTTGAGGCGCGGGTAAAAGCTGAAGGTTTCCGTTTTCGTCAATTATCCAACCTTGCGCTTCCACGATGCGATCGATCTCGGGTTGTGGGTTAGATTCGTCGGTGGTGTCGTCGGTCTCGTCGAGGGGGATCGATCGAATATCTTCCCAAGGTTGGCTTCCCGAGAGGGCATCGTTAGGCGTCGGCGGTACGCCACCGCGCCCAGTTTGGACGAATTCGCTGTCTCCTCCGCCGATCTGACAGGGGTTGCGATCGAGGGGAGCTTCGGCGAAGCGATCTTCGAGTTCCACAACTCCCTGAGTGGGATCGACATCCGGGGCAACAATCTCGACGGTTCCGCTGAGTTCGGGATCGGTCAGAGAAATGGCGGTAATGAGGTTTCGAGAATCCTGGGCGGGGTCGAAATCCGTGAGGTCTTCACCGAACTGTTCTTCGAGTTCCGCGCGGCTTAAATTTTCTAACCCTAACACGATATCGTCGGCGGTAATTTGCACGAAACCGCCCGAACCGTTGAAAGCATTGGCAGAAATATTACTATTTTCTAACCCGACCAGGGTATCCGTGCGAATGGTGATGTTGCCTCCGGTTCCCGGTCGATCGAGTTGTCCCGAGGTGGTGGAAACGTCCGCGTTTTCGAGGAAGCGAACGTCGTCCGCTTCCAGGATATTCAAGTTTCCGCCTTGACCGGAGGCGGCTTCCCCCGTGAGTCGCCCGCCGTTTTCGATGCGGACATCTTCGGCGCGGAGGGTGACGTTTCCGGCGAGCGGGCTTCCGATATCGGCACTGACACTGACCTGGGCGAGATTTTCAATGGTTAGAAAAGGGGTATTAACGGTGACGTTGCCCGCTGTTCCGAGGGGAAGTTCGGGGTTTTGGTCTTGTTCGATCGCCCTTGCGGTGATGCGACTGGTTAGCAATCCATCTGCATCGGCGGTGGGGTTAGTGGTTAGATTTGGCGATAGGTTCTCGTCAAAGGAAACCGAAGATCGACCGCTCACTTGAATAGATTCCGAGGCGTTCACCGTGACGTTTCCCCCGTTTCCCGCCGCAAAGGTATCGGCGGCAATCGCGGCTCCATCGCGAACTGTCAAGCGTCCTGTCGAAACGTGCAAGTTGCCGCTATCTCCAGCTATTTCGACTTGAATTCGGTTTTGAGACTGAACGAATAGTCCACTAGGGATGTCCCCTTCAGTCGAAGTGCCAATTAGATCGATCGATTCCGTGGCGGTGACAGTGAGGTTTCCGCCGTTTCCGCTGGCGACTGTATTGGCTGAAATTTGTCCGCCCGTTTCGAGGGTCAGTAGATCGACGTTGACATTAATACTTCCACCAAAGCCGACTCCTCCGTTTAATGCCGTTACCTCAGCTCGATCGCTGACTCGTAATTCTTGTGCGTTGAGCGTTAACGTTCCCGGTTGACCGAGAGTTTCAGGAGGAAATATATCCAAATCTAGGCTTTCAGACAAAGCACTGATGTGAGCTGGATTGGGTGTGTCATCGAACTTAAATCCTACACCCGTGACTTCGACCAAATCCGCATCGATCGTTAGATTTCCTGCATTTCCCAAACTGAACGTTGAGGTTTCCACCAAGCCCCCATCGCGAACGAAAAGTTCTCGGGTTTGGATCGTCACATCCCCAGAGCGTCCGGTGGCTGGAGAGCCATCTATGGCAGGTTGTACCTGAGACAAAATCGAGCTTTGATACAATTGGTCTTCTGACACGCCCTCCACTGTAATATGATTTGCGCTCACCGAGAGATTGCTACCTCGTCCATCTCCCTGAGTTCCCGTGGAAATCTGTGCGCCTTCGCGAATCGTTAGCTGTCCCACTTCAATATTGAGATTTCCTGCATTTCCTACGCCTCCCGTTTGAGAAAATAACCCTGCTGCAATTGGGTTAGAATCGATGGGGGCGTTGACGCTACCGGAAAGGTCAATGGTATCCGCCGTCACCGTAAACGTTCCACCCTGTCCGCCAAAGGTCGAGCTAGTAATCCCCGAATTTTCAACAAACAGTTGACCCGCCTGAATTTGAATGGCACCGCCTCCCGACCCTGGGTCAGCAGGAGACAACACACCCGGCGGACGACCGCTCGTATCGATGACAGAATTCCCCGACAGGCGAATCGAGCCAAACTGCTCTACTCCGTCGTAACCTAAACGATAACCGCTCGGAATCGCGCTCAAACTCACCGTTCCCTCACCCGACACGCTTCCGAGTTCGATGCGTCCGCCGAAGCTGGTGACGTTACCGGTTTCAAACTCGAGATCGCCGCCGGCCAAAATAAAACTGTTGTTGGGCGCAACAGTTAAACCCAGAGGTAAACCGACGCTGTTGGCGAAGCCTTCCGGCGAAAATTGCGAGGTATTGGTAATCGAACCCGGAGTTGCCCCAAACTGCAAACCCGTCGGTGCCGTGACCGACAGCAGCGGCGACGGTTGGCGAGCGTCGAAGGCGGTTCCGTCAGCAAAGCGAACGCTGTCGGCGGTCGTGGCGACGAAAGAGCCGTCGAGTTGCAACTGAGCGTTTTCGCCGAAAATAATACCGTTGGGATTGATGAAAAACAAACTCGCCGAACCGTTGGCGGCGAGGATGCCATCAATTTGCGAAATGTTGTTTCCCGTGACGCGGCTGAAAATGCGATCGATTCCTGAAATATTCTCGAAGGATGCTCTGAAGTTCTCAGGAACTGAGAATTCCTCAAAACTGTGAAACAGATTGTTTCCTGCTGGCGTTCCTCCCTGGATTTGAAAACTGTTGTCTTCCAAGATGACGGTGGAGTTTTGCGGGAGGGTATTATCGGGGACGATTTGCGCGGCGGCGGGAGTGGCGATCGCCAGGCTGGTAAAAACGAGGGTAGATATCTGAAGGCGAGAGAGGTCAATCATAGTTAGATCGTCGCGAATTGGCGAGAGGGCGTGTGAGGGAGGGTGCATCTCAATTTCGTAGAATGACCCCTCCGCCTTCGGCACCTCCCCGTGGGCTCGGGGAGGATGGGTGGGGTTGCGATCGCAAAAGTGAGTGGGGTTGCGATCGCAAAAGTGAGATGCACCCTGTGAGGGAAACTCTAGGAAGTTCCCTCACGCTACCTGACAGATTTTGCGTCCTAGATTAAGCGATTACGTCCAATTGCGGGAAACCCAAGCATCGCGATCGCCGCCGTTCACACCGTCGAGATCGCTGCGCGTTTCTCCAACCAGATAGACATTGCCCGTCGCATCCACTTGAATGTCATGGGCAATATCTTCATCCGAACCGCCAACAAATTGAGTTTGAATTTGATTACCCCCTGCGTCGTAAGTCACCACAAAGGAATCCACACCGCCGTTTCCGGTTTGACCGTCAAACGCTCCATCTGTCCATCCCGAAACGTAAACGCGACCGAGTGAATCTACGCCAACTCCAGTCAAGTGGTCTTGACGCACGCCGCCAAACTGACTCAACCATTGTTGGTTTCCATCCGCGTCGAACTTGGTTAAGAAACCGTCTTGCTGACCGGAATTCACCTGTCCAGCAAAGGCTCCGAGAGTCGTTCCCGCGAGATAGACATCATCGTTAGGATCGATCGCCAGTTGTACGTCTCGGATGAAGGGAGTGTCTCGAATTCCCGGCGTTTCATCACTTGACGTTCCGACCAACTCCGTCCACAGCACTCCACCCGAAGGATCGTATTTCGACACGAAGGCATCAAAACCGCCGGAATTGGTTTCTCCGTTCAAGTTCACCTCAGTGACACCGGAGATATAAATGTTTTCCTGGCTATCCAATTCAATGGAGTGGATGTAACTTGCGGATTCACCCGTGAGCGATTGTGTCCAGATCTCGTTGCCATCTCGATCGTACTTGCCAAAGAAACCAGCCAGAAGTTCGTTAACACCAAGTTCGAGCGTGATACCTGCCAGGTAAAGATTGCCCTGAGAATCGCTTGTTAAGCTTCCGCCCCAGTTTTGGTCAGCATCACCGATAAACTTGCGCCAAATTTCATTTCCGTTCGCGTCCAAGCGAGCGAGAATCATATCTCCCCGGCCGGCATTTCCGAGACCATCATCGTAACCAACGGCGTAGATACTTCCGTCGGCAGTTACTTCCGTGTCGAGGTAGTAATCATTTCCGCTGGAATTTTCAATCTCATTTGTCCACAGGAGATTTCCGTTAATGTCATATTTGGAAATCAAGGGGTTCCAACTTCCGGCAACACCCGGTTGCATCGTAGAGCCTACGACATAGCTATTCCCCGCAGCGTCTATGTCCAAACCATTAGACATTTCAGTATCTGCACCTCCAAACTGACGTACCCATTCAGTTTGAGATGCAGGGATTTCGATAATTCCGTGGGGATTGATCCAAGTATCACCAATAATGGAAAGATCGCCCGGCATATCGTTCCAAAGTCCAGGTTCTCGGGTGGACATGAAATTAAATTCAAAGAAGTCTTCTCCTTCTATGGTATGGAGGGCATTATCATATCCCGCCCGATTATCGTAGGTTAATGCTTCTCCATTGACCCACTGGAAGTTCCCTTCAGTTTGTCCGTAAATCAGGCTGTCTTGCAAACCTATCCAAAGGCGTGAAATCGGGAAGGTATCGAGCAACCATTGATTTTCTGCCTCGCTGTTAATGGCAACGAGATGACCGCCGAGTGCTTCGGCTTGTTCTTGTGCGCCAAGCCAGGTGTCCGCTTGGCTAAGAAGGTAGCGATTTCCTGTGTCAGGGTTCGTGTAAACGTAGTTCTTGGCATCAATAAAGTCCGCACCTTCAAGGTCTTGACGGATACCTGAAAGCGTTTCTCCGGCTCCTAATCGATCGCGCAATGTAGCAATTTCGTCGGGGGTGGCACTTCGAGAGAAGAGGTCTTGATACATCTTCTCGATTTCGTAGTCAGCCTCATAACGTCCCCAAGAATCTTTAGCAGCAGCGATGATTTCTTTGCGAAGGTCGCTTAAAGATTCGCCATTTTGCCATCGTTCCGTCCAGTAATCCAGTAAACTTACATCACGTCCGATGACTTCGTTGGCAATGCGATTGATGGGATTTTGGTCTTCAATAGAAGCCTGGATAATTCCCAAAGGAGCGATTGAATAGTCGCTGCTTTCTGTCAGTTCCACCACAATAGACTCGGAATCTTCGAGAACGTCATCCGCCAGTGCGTGAATCGGAACGGTAACGAGTTTTTCACCTGCCGGAATCGTCACTTGATTCGGTAACGCTTCGTAATCTGCCCCAGGCGTTGCACTACCCGAAACAGTTAAATCGAGGGTTAAATCTTGACTGAGATCGTCAAATCGTTGAATGACAATCTGTCCGGCATTGCCATTTTCCCCGGCTTTCGCATCCGTCGCCATCATCGTCACGAGGGGACTGTCTAACTGGCTCGGATCGATTTCAAGAATTCCCCATTGAATTCGGGTTCCAATGCGATCGTTCCAGACACCTCGTGAGGGATAGTTTAACTCTAAAGAATCTTCACCGCTAAGCCCTCCATTGTTCGGTTCGGGAGCTTGCCAGTTATCATAACTGGAAGATTCACCGCTGACCCATTTAAAGTTTCCTTCTCCACTCGGGTTGTAAATCTCGTTATCGGTTAAACCGACCCAGAAAGCCCGCTTGGAACCGAAAGTGTCGAGTAGCCACTCTTGTTCGTCTCGATCGTTAATCGTCACGAGATTACCGCCTAACGCTTCGGCTTGCGCTTGTGCGCCGTACCAGGTATCAGGTTCGCTGAAGATGTAAAGATGTCCGTTATCTGGATTTTCGTAGATGAAAGAGCCATAACGGGCAATGGTGGAACTATCTGCAATGGTGGCAGTTCCTTGAATTTCACTGCTCAGTTCGTAGCGGCTGCCATCGGTCAAAGTTATCTCAACCGTTTCATCACCTTCGGCTAACAAGTCGTAGTTGGGAACCACCGAAATCGTCGCGCCTTTTTGTCCCGCTTCTAAGGTGACGCTTCCCGTTAGCGGTTGATAGTCGCTGTCGCGATTGGCACTTCCACCGATTTGATAGTTCACTACCAGAGTTTCCTCGAAATTATCCTCGCGGGTGACGGCGAAAACGGCTGCGTCACCATCTTCACTTGCTTCAGTATCGAGGGCTTCAAGGTTAACCGTTGTGGGTGGTGTAGCCTCCAGTGACAGGGTTTGTCCCAGGCGTGTCCGACCGAGTGCGTCAGTGACGGCTGTATTGATGATGAAATCGCCAGTATAGCCGTCACTCGGCGTGTACTGAACGTCATCGAGAACGGCATTCACGGCTTCAACTGAACCCGTCACGCGGAATACACCGTCACTAAACTCGATGCTTGCACTATTGCTCGTATTGCTGCTCAGAATTCCCGCGTCTTTATCCGACAAACTCAAGATCGCCGTCATGGGATTTCCCGCAGGCGCACTGGCATGAACGTCATTGATATCCAGAGACGCACCCGGCGTATAGATTTGCTTCCAGTCGTATTTGCGAATGACAACATCGACCGAACCGCTGTAAGGTTGCCCGTCAACCGAGGCGTGAGAGCGACCGAGTGCATACAGCGAGTTGTTGGTCAACACAATATTGTCCATCGCCTCCCAGAAGGACGCATTCAGTTTTTCAGTCCAGTCAATTCGCTCTCCTTGAGCATTGAAGGCGGTCACTAAGCCAAAGCCATCTGGATTGCCTTCAGACGACCCTTGAGTTCCCGAAAGTAGAACGTTGCCGAAGGTATCGATTTGTACGTCGCCGTAGGTTCCATAGTCGTACTCAGAGCTTCCGAACTGTCGAGTCCACAGCAGTTCGCCATCTGAGTTGTATTTGGCAGCGAAAATATCACCTTCTCCCAACTGAGTTTCTCCGGGGAATTCGCCCCAAGTGACCCCGTGAACGGCAATGTTTCCGTGGCGATCGATATCGATTCCATGAATAGCATCCCGGTCTGATGTTCCAAGCTGAAGTGTGCGAACGATATTGCCATCGGTATCGATGCTGGCCACAAATCCATCGAGGTAGCCCTCATGGGTTTGACCGGGGAACGCCCCATGAATCCATCCCGACATTTCCAAACGATTTTCAGCGGCATTAAATCCCACATCTCCCGCCACGTGACTGGGAAAATCCATCTGTTTTGCCCAAATTTGATTGCCACTGGTATCCCATTTGATAACAATGGAATCATAGCCGTTGGCATTCGCGGAAGGACTATCGAACAATTCTCCTGCCGTATAGCCGACCGTATAAAGATTGCCGTCCGGGTCGGTGACAATACCATCTAAATTCTCTTCCTGGGCGGTTCCAAATTGATGAGACCAGATGAGATTTCCATCGGGATCGTATTTAACAAACAAAGCGTCTGTACTGCCTTGATGGGTTCCCGCCAGCGAGCTATAGGTCGTTCCTGTAACGTACAGATTTCCGTCTTGTCCGAGTTCGATTTGGTTGAAGCGATCGCCTTCCGTACCGCCTAACAACTGCGTCCAAACCAAATCGCCTGTCGCATCGAATTTGCTGATGAAAGCATCACCATGAGCGTGTTCGCGGTTATATCCCGCATTGATGTTGCCGTTCAAATCTCCAGGGGTAAAGCCCACAATATAGCTGTTCCCTTCTGTATCGACAGCGATATCTGAGGCTTTTTCCCAGTATGGAGTCCCGTTTTGGGCTGTCCAGCGTTTTGTGGGTTCGACAAACAGACTCGGAGCATCGGGTAAGTCCGGTTCCGTTCCGTACAGGTTCAGTTTCCAACCCTTCCATTCTCCGCTGATGTCGTTCCCTTTCTCATCGAGAACCTGTAACGTCCACTCACCCTCAGAGGATTCACCCCAGAAACGGGGGGTGGTGAACGTCCACTGTCCTTTATTTAAGGGATCTTCTGGTGCGAGGGGCGGAATTTCAACGCCACTGGTGTCGAGGTCGGGAACGCTGTGACGGAGAATAGTTTCGGTACCGTCGGGGGAGGTGAGGATAACGGTGAGGTCGTTCCAATCTTCGTGAGCGAAATCGGCAACCACTTCAACCCACTCGAGGGTGATGTCCGATTTGACTTCTACGCTGTCGCTCAACCCAACCGTTCCGCCGTTGGGAAGGTCGTCGTTAACGTTGCGGAAGTGGCTTTCAACACGGATTTCCGGGGCTACGGTCGTCCATTCGGCGGCCAGTTCGACGGCGGCTTTCGGGTTCAGCGCTCCAAATCCGTATTGATAGTTAATGTCGTACCCTGCGCCGTTGGTCGTCCAACCGGATTCGGTACGGTTGTAGTCGGGATCGACTTCGTCGGGTTGATGGTCGGGATCGACTTTATAGGATGTTTCGGCCAGGATGTGCTGGATGTCGCGGTTCGAGAGATGGGGGTTGACTTCCCGCATTAACGCCACAACCCCTGACACGAAGGGGGCAGCGGCGGAGGTTCCACCAAAACCGCTATCGCTTGAGGACACACCGAGGTAGGTATCAGAATCGGGGTCGTCCAGGTCAACCCCGGTCGTGGCGATATCGGTTTTGTCGAGATCGCCAATTAAACCGTTGTTGGAAAAGGCAGAAACAAAGACACCGGGATTGCTGTAGGGAGCGCGAACGATTTCGATTTCTCCGGCTTTTTCTTTGAAGGTGACGGCTCCGACGGCAATGGCGTGGCGATTTTTCGTGAGGATGTAGTTGTTGACTTGAGCGTATCCTAAACCGCTACCCAGGTCGCGACTGCGATCGTTCCCGGCGGAGAAAATGTAGGTGTTTCCAAAACTATCCAGTCCTTCTTTTGCACCTTTTTCTAAAGCTCCGATGGCTGAGGCTTGTTGGAGGAAGGGAAGGGTTCCCCAACTGTTATTGAAAATGTCGATTTCTGCGTTGCGTTCGGGGTTGTATAAGGTGTCAGCGATCGCAAGGCCATCGGGATCGTAAGTCCCGCTGACCGCATCGATATTACTGATGAGTCGCAAGGCTGCAATATCGGTATTGGGAGCAACGCCACGAGTTCCCTCATCACTCAATTCGTCCCCAATAATTCCGGCAACCGCAGTACCGTGGGAATGAAACGTCGTCAATTCCAAGGTAAAGCTGTCGAGTTTGTCTAGAGCGGTTTGCCAATCATCCGATAGACGACCCCTGTGAAAAAATTCTAGTTGCCAGTTACCGCCAGCAAAGCTCTGGTTAAAGTTATAGGGATTCTGGAGTGTAAAGGAGCCATCGTCACCGACGTTGATGGAGCTAGTCCGTTCAGACGGTATACCGTTCCAACCGGGGAAGTACCAACTCAACATGCCACGGCTGAACCAGTTTCCATGCCCTTGCATAGGCTTCTTCGGTGCCTTGAGTTTGATGCGAAGGTCTTGTAAAGCAACGATCTCCTCATAAGTCAAACCGCCGTGGTCGAATTGAATTGAGATGTCTTGAACTAATCCTGTCAGATGTACGGGAATATCCAAAGTGAGATCAGTGACAAAACCTGAAGTCCGTTCAATGTCAATTTCGTGGCTACAGACAGAAATGGAATAGGGATCGTCATCTTTGTCGGCGTTGTCGTAACTTAAATCGGGACGATAGCGACCTCCGGTTTCGGGATTAAATTCGATATGGTCGTATTTCAAGCCGTCATCGACGATCGCTACGACAACACCTTCACCGGAAAGGGGTTCGCCAGTTTTGGGGTTGCGGAGGGTCGGATGCTCCCAAACACCGATAATGTTGGAATTGGGATCGTTAGGATCGATAGGTTGAGATAACGACCATTGTAGAGATTCGTACCAATCAGGATTGCGTCCGAGCAAACGCAGGGGAATCGGAACGTCGGGATAGGCGACTTCGACGGTTGACGTATTCTCAATCGCCGCTGTAATCTCTTCTGCACTCAGTTCGTCGTCGAAATCCCAAATGTAGGTGTTGGGAATGAAGCCGCTTTCGCCGAGGTTCGTCGCATCCAAGCTTTCGGCTAAAGCAGTAGCGTCGGTTCCCGGCGTCAGCCAAACAATCCAGTTCGCCGTGTCTTCGATTTCTGCGGCGGTATAACTGTCGAGATCGGTGGATGCGCCGATCGCTAAACGAACGGGATCGGACAGGATTTCGCCGCCACCTAAATCGCTAATCAGTGAAAAGGAGGCAACTTCGAGGTTGCTGGACGCACCGCTGTCGTCGTAAGCCATTGCTTTTAAGGTATAGCGATCGGGGGCGAGATTTTCTAGGTCGTACTCGAAGTTAAATCGCGCTCGTCCTTGGCTGTCGATCGAAAATTCGGTCACGTCTTCTTCGACGATTTCGATGCGCTGTCCTTGGCGGTTTTCTAGCCAAAAGTCAATGCGGTTTAAGTCGTCGATTCCATCTTCATCGAACACTCGGGCGCGATCGAACGCTAAATCTTCACCCTGGGTATACAGGGGTAAAATGCTAAATCGCAAGTCTTCCGGTGGATGGTTGGTTTCTGGTTCGTCGTCGTTAGGACTGCCATCGTCAGGATTTGGAGTGTTTTCTTTCTCGTCGTTGTCAATCGCAAATTCTTGATTTTTCTTACTTTCTGCTCCCGCTTCGTCGGTGGCGATCGCCTCGAGAATATAATTCCCATCCTCGAGTTGACTTAAATTAATTTCTGTGGTAAACGAGGTGCGATCGCTCCCTTCGGTTGTCAATGTTTCAACGACAACTTCTTTAACGAAATCTCCATCAGCCGTTTTCAAAACCAACGTCACCGACTGAATATCGCTGGCACCATCCGCATCGGAAATCAACCCCTCAACGTTGAGAATTCCACTGCTGTCAATTTGGGAACTCTCAACCTGAAATTCCTTCCAATCTGGGGAATTATTTGTATCGTTTCCACCGTCACCCGGCGAATTTTCTCCACCAGAACCGTTGTCTTCATCGGAATCCAAATCCACGCTAAACGAAGTTTCAACGGTATCGCTCGTCTCTCCCGACGCATCTTCCGCGCGAACGGACACGGTATAATTACCCAATCCTAAATCCGAGACCTCGTAATTCCAAACAAAATCTCCGCTTTTTTCTTCGATATTCTCAAAGCTGGGGTTTGGAATCTCTAAGGTTTTGACTTTATTTCCAGAACCGTCTGCAAACGAAATTTCAAATTTGACAATATCTTCAACCCCTTCCGGATCGAATGCCGTCAAACTCAGTTCCAGAGACTCATCGGAATCCAGCGTGTCTTCAATCAAACTGACATTCTGAATTTGTGGCGCAGTTCGTAGATCGATATCCTCGATCCAAGATTTATAAGAATCGTCGATTAAATCTTCAACTTTGTGAATGCCTTCCCCACGAACGCCATCGAGTCGAAAAGCAATATCATTATAATCTTTATCGGAACTCGTATCGACCCGCCAATCTTCTAAAATATAAACATCACTTCCCGCATCGGCGATTTGTCCCACGTGAAACATCTCGTTGGGGTTCGCACTCGCCAGAGAAAACAGCGGTCGTTTATCCCCTCCAATTTCAGGATTTGCCACAACCTCTTGAATCGCGCCGTTGGGAACGAGGATAATCCCGATGCGATCGCCGACGTTCATGGAAAATGTCTGACGTCCGGTGTAAGTTCCGTTGTTGTCTACATCAGACTCCCAATCAAATACCGCATCGAGACGCGCCGCATCCGTGCGATCGTCAATAACAATATGACCGAGGGACGAATTGCTGGCAGAACGACGCGCTACTTCTTCAATCCACTCTGGCGAACCCGTCTCGAATTCCTCTAATCCCTCTAAGCTAAAAATACCGATTTGACCTTCATATCGACCGCCATCGAGGAGATAGTCAACGGTAATGTCTTCCTCTTCGACGGTAAAGTACCCGCCAGTGATTTCCAGTCCGGTAACGGCGTCGTAGTCCGGTTCGAGGCTGAAGCGGTAATCGCTGGCGTCTTGACTCTCGAAAACCAGGTCGTAGGAACCCGCTACCAAGTCGGAAATCGAGAAGTCGCTGGAGGAGGTGTCGGTGAGGCGTCCCGTCTCGAGGATTTCTCCGCTGTCGTTTTCTAACGTCCAGTCGATGGCGGACTCGAATTCTAAGAATCCCAGGGTAAGCTGGCCGGGGTCGGTTAAGGTGAAACGATAGCGATCGCTCGGCTCTGTGGTTGTAAAGTTTTCGTTATGTTCGACAAATCCTTCGAGATTGCTAAAGTTGTGGGTCGCCATGGTAGCCACTCCTGAATAGATGCTTGGAAGAGATTAACGGCTCTCGTTAATCTCTCGGGTGTTAGGGTGGCAGTTTTACGGAAAAACCATCGAAATTTATCAAAACTTTATAAATATGAAGGTTTAATAAAGCGAAGCGGCTCTGCATCTTATCTACAACCTCTCGAGGCGAGATGCACATGAATTGAATTTTCGCCAGATAGGTTTAAAGACATTCTTGATTGACTCAGGGACAGCGATCGCCACGGAAATTTCGATGATTCGAGAGAGGTACTGCTACAGTGCCTCTCTTTTTGCGTATTTCGGGGATATCGGGGCGGTTCGATCGCCATTTCCCGTGATTTGGCGTCGAGTGATGGGAGATCGATCGCGTCTCTGTCTTTAGCGATCTTTGTGTTTTGTCTCCGTATTTATACATAGATTGCAATGAGGGCGTTTAGTTTTGCTGAATGCCTTACTCCGTAAGACTTTACAGAATGGCGATCGCTTAACTTGAAATTCATAACGAAAATCAATTTCGAGCTAAAATCGTATTTTGAACGCAAAATCTAAAGCTTTCGAGCCTAAATTTCCTCAATTCAACAAAAACTTGTTGTTTCTTGTTTAAATATTTCAACAAAAAAATACGTTGAAATTCACAATTTTAGAGATTTTAGGGGAATTTAAATCAATTTAAATTGAATTCAATTTCGAGAACGTTTGTTCAAAAAAAAGAAGCTTCTAACTATACGATCGTTTTCTATATCCAGATAACGTGACATTAACAGCTAGCTCGATTTATCCAAGCTTATTGAGCTCGGACTCAACGCTGAGCGGAGCCGAAGCGTTGAGAAACAGCCTATATTATCGAAAAATAGAAACGAGGTTTCAATGGTTGAAACCATTGATTTTAGTTCAAAAATCAATTTTTAGAGGTTCCTTAACGTAAACATAGAGGTTTCAACAATAGAAAATAGAAATTCGATGTTTTTGTAGTCCGAGCTACATTGTTCTGGTAATTCTCCAAAACTTCAAAAATTAAAATATATGCTCAGATTTTCATGCAACGAAACAATATTTTTTGTTGTATTTAAATTCAGTATAAAAATGTGAAGCTTAACTCAGAAGCGGAAGCGTTATTATATCGATTTTCTGTATCCATTTTCACGCTTGCTGTAAATTTTGAAGATTCCATAAAGCAATTTTCGATTTGTTTCAGATGAGTTCCCAAGCGACACGATCCTCCTTAATTGCCAAATATCGACAATTCTCTGTATTTTTTCGGACTAAATCTTGCAAAGATTACGTAAATTCACGCAGATTGTCATAGACACGACTCAAGAGGGGCGACATAGTGTCGATAAAACTATTGCGTTCTTGGAAGCCCCCATAAAAATGCCAAACATTGACTTACAACTTCTCAACAACCCCACACCAACTATTCGCGACGGATTTGGCACAGAAGTCGCTCAATACGGTCAATTTTCCGCAATTGCCACGAAATTCGACGACCCCATTAACCCCGCAGACGCCACTCAAGAAATCCGAAATGCCGGTTCGGCGTTCGTTTACGACGGGTTCGGAAATTTATTACCCGAGGCGGGTTCGTATATCGATCCCTCCGCGAGCCAACAAGGAGAATTCGGAACCTCGATCGCCCTGTGGCAAACCCATATGGTAGTCGGAGCGCGCCGAGCGGACGGTCCGACCAACGCTAACGTCGGTGCCGCATATTTATTCGATATCGGAACGGGTCAGCTACAACAAACCTTTCTCAACCCGCCCGACGATACGGGATTAAATGCCGGTTTAGTCCAACGCGATCGCTTTGGCGAGGCCGTCGATATCAATGGAAACCGCGTCGCGATCGGCGCTCCCGGTCACGATCGCGAAGTTCCCGATCCCAACCCCAACGACGACTGGGATACCGGCGTCGTCCATATTTTCGATAAAACCAGCGGACAGCGACTCCTAAAACTCGAAAGTCCGAATCCGAGCGATAACTTCAGTATCTTTGGCTTCGACGTCAAACTCTCGGGCCAATACGTCCTCGTCGGCGAACGATACGGAGAAAGCGACCCTACCGACGTTAGCGACAAAGACACCGGACGAGCTTACCTGTTTAACAGCCAAACCGGTAATTTCCTGCACGAATTCCAAAGTCCCAACCCAGAACGAAACGGTTCCTTTGGATTTGCCGTTGACATATCCAACAGCTTAGCGGTCGTCAGCGCCCCCGAAGAAAACGACAATAGCGGTCGCGTCTACGTGTTCGATACGAACTCGGGCAACCTACTGACCACCATCGACAACCCAACCTCAGCCGCCAACGATTTCTTCGGAAACTCAATCAGTCTCTCGGGCAACCAGCTTCTCGTCGGAGCCGATCGCGACGATACCGTCGGCACGAACGCCGGTGCGGTCTACAAATATCAGCTCTCGGGCAGTAGTGCCACCCTCGTCGAGAGCTTCTTTCCCACCCCGATTAACAACCTCCCCCTCGACGAGATACGGTTTGGTTTTTCCGTCTCCCAATTTACCGAAGGCGGAACCGACTTCTCCCTCGTCGGAACTCGGGGCGACTTCCAAGTTCCCGACTTGAGCGTCGCCTATCGTTACGGTGCGCCCGATAGCGTCGAACGGTTAATCTCTGGCGATAATAGCGATAACGACGTCGATACCTCCGAAGACAGCGGCAACAACCAAATCGATACCGGAGACGGCAACGATCGCATCATCGCAGGAGACGGCGACGACTTCCTACGAGCCGGTCGCGGCAACGATTACATCGAAGGAGGCGGTGGAGAAGATACTATCGTAGGCAGTCGCGGCGGCGACATCATGGCCGGCGGAGAGGGCGACGACATCTTCGTCTATACGAACCACGAAGATTCAAAGCCTCACAACTACGACATTATCACCGACTTTGAAACGACAGACGTATTAAACCTCTTCAAAGCCGACCGACATCTCCAATACTTCGGAGAAGCGAGCCAGTTTACCGTCGGCGACGGTATCGGCGAAATCCGTAGCGAGCGAGTTGGCTTCGATACTTGGGTGTATATCGATCGCTGGGATAACGGCGTATCGGACATGGCGATTAAGCTGCACAACTTCACCGACACTCTCACCGCCGCCAACTTCGATATGACGAACAACTTGTTCTAATCGGTTAACCGTCCGAGTTTCGACTGGCTTGTGGGAAAATCTCCCTCGAAACCGCTGAGTGTCGGGGGAGATTTTGCGGCGTGGTATGTTCGACCATTTGTGCGACCGGAATCGTGGCCACGAACTCAGTTCCCCCACCGGGAACCGACTGACACGAAAGAGTACCCCGATGGCGTTCGACGATAATTTGATAGCTAATCGAGAGACCCAAACCCGTTCCTCGGCCGACGGGTTTCGTGGTGAAGAAGGGATCGAAGAGTTTCGATCGCACCTCTTCCGTAATGCCCGATCCGTTATCGCGAATGGAGAGACGCACGTAACGAGTATCGCTGTCGGGAACCGAAACCAGGGTGGTACGAATCCAAATCGTCGGATTGTCCGAACGAGTATCTAGAGCGTCGACGGCGTTGTTGAGAAGGTTCAGCACCACCTGATTGAGCTGGCCGGGATAGCATTCAACCGGAGGGAGATCGTCGTACTCCCGAACGACCTGAATTTCAGGCCGTCGCTCTTGAGGCTTGAGACGACAGCTCACCGTCAAGAGCGTACTGTCGATGCCTTGATTGAAATCGGCCTCTTTCATTTCCGATTCGTCGAGGCGAGAGAAATTACGCAGCGACAAGACGATATCGCGAATGCGTTGAGCGCCAGCTTGCATCGAGGCGATCGCCTGGGGAAGATCTTGTTCGAGATAGACGAAATCGATCTCGTGGAGGTGGTGTCGGATCTCGGGAGGCGGATCGGGACAATGCCGTTGATAGAGGTGAATCGTTTCGATGAGGTCTCGCGCGTATTCTTCGAGATGGGCTAGATTGCCGTACACGAAGCCGATCGGATTGTTAATTTCGTGAGCGACTCCTGCCACCATTTGCCCCAAACTGGACATTTTTTCCGTATGAATGAGTTGGGCTTGGGTTTTTTTGAGATTTTCGAGAGTCTGTTGGAGTTCGCGCGATCGCGTTTTTTCCCGAGATTCGCTGTCTCTGAGAGCCGTTTCAGTTTGAGTGCGTCGGAGGATTTCCTGTTGCAGTGCCTGAAACGCCCCCTCGAGAACCGTAGCAAGAACTCCAATTTCGTTGTGGGGCAGGGGTTTGGGACAATGGAACTGTCCGGTTGACTGACTGCGAGCCACGGCAGCGTCGAGCTGTTGCAGCGGGACGAGAACGGTTTTCTGAAGTAACAGACTCATCAACCCGAGAATAGCGAGAATGCCCCCCATCAACGTCGCGCTCGATTGCAAAAACGTACTGCGAGCGTCTTCGTGGAGAGTGTGCAAGTCGAGAATCGCGATCGACAGTCCCCGTCGTCCCGAGGTTCCAAACAACACGCTGCTAAACGGTTGAACGTTGACTAACACAGCACGACCGTCGAGGGTAGTTTTCTCTGAGAAATGGCTGTGAGCGACCGAGGCGCGATCGAGTAGGTCTGCCAACTCGGGTCGCAACTCGGCAAAAGGGCGCTGTCGCGGCGATGTAGCACTATAGGCCAGCAAAACGCCGTCGGGATCGACGATTGCGATTTCGACGACGTTGGGCAGCGTGGCGTAATTTTGCACCACCCGCTGGAGGACGCTGACATATTGCAATTCGATGAATCCTTCCGACACGAACTCGATGCTGCGGGCTAGAGAGGTGGCCTGTTGTTCGATTTTGTGTTCGAGATCGGTTTCGAGGAGTTTGTAATTAACGCCGAGGGTCGTCGCTCCGATCGCGATTAGAGAAATCCCGAGGCCGCCGAGAAGCTGTCGGGTTAAAGAACGTTTCGATTTTCGGGGAGGGGAATTCGAGCGATCGCTTACGGTTGCCATTCTTCAATTGCAGACATCACGGGTGCAGCATCGACTTGTAGGTCTTCTCGCAGCAGTCGTCCGTGGCGCGGGTCAGCTTCAAACAAACGGGTCAGTTGGGCGATCGCGTCTTTCAAGCGACCCCCTTCAAACATTTCGCGATTGAGGGCGATGTTTCCCTTCTCCAAACCGGCGTAGTCCTCCGCAAAGGCGGCGGGATCTTGTCCGAGGCGTTCGGCCACGATCTCGAACACCTCCTCGGGTTGCGTTTCGATCGCGTGCATGACATCGAACCACGCCAGAACGAGTTGTTTGAGAGCAGTACGCCTCGATCGCGCCATTTCGCCACGCGTGGCCAAGCCGTCGATGACGACGCTGTCCGTATCTCGGGTCGTGTAAATCACCTGTCCGCCAATTTCATCGGCCGTTTGGCTTAACAGCGGTTCCCACAACACCGCCGCATCGAGCCGATCGTCTCTGAGTTGAGTGACAGCGATTTCGTTCGAGACATCTGCCAGTTCCACTGCCTGGGCAGGAACGCCGTGCAGTTGCAACGCTTCGAGCAAAATCAGATGGTTGACCGTTCCCAACTTCGCCCCCACACGACGCCCGCCGAGATCTTCGACCGATGAAATCTCTTTGTGGGCGACAATACCATCAGACCCGTTCGAGACGTTCGTGACCATGATGTAAGTCGGACTGTCTTCAGCGGGGTCGGCTTGTAACACGTCCCAGAGGTTGACGAAGGCTGCATCGAGAGCGCCGCGCATCATCGCTCGGGTCGTATCCTGCGCGTTATCGAAGCGTACCAGTTCGACCTCGAGGCCGCGACGCTCGAAAATATCGGTTGCTTCAGCATAGGCGATGACATCGAAGCCCGGCCAACTGTTCAAACCGATTTTAAGAGAAGCTGGGCGCGGTTGACAGGCCGCCAACAGCAGCACCAATCCCAGCGTCGCCCAAAACAAGAGGATAACGCCTGCGCCTCGAGGGTTACGAGACTTCAGGACGTGGGACAGACGGGTTCTCTGAGATACGAACACGATGTTGAGTGGTAACGGTTGCAGTGAAATCAAACGTCTCCGTACACCGGAACGGCCGCACCGCGCAGATCTTTCGCCGCTTCTGAGGCGAGGAAACAGATGGCCTCTGCCAAGGACTCCGGTTCGACCCATTTCTGAGCTTCTTCGGTTCCCATTGCCTCCCGGTTGGCGGGGGTATCGATGACACTGGGGAGGACGCAGTTTGCCGTGACGTTCGTTCCCCGAGTTTCGGCGGCGATCGATTTTGTCAGGGCGACGACTGCCGCTTTCGAGGCACAGTAGGCCGCCAGTTTTGCCCCCGGTTCGACCGCACCTCGCGACCCTACGGTTACGATTCGTCCGTATCCTTGTTTTAGCATTTTTGCCAAACTATATTTGCAGGTTAAGAACGTTGTATTGAGATTGAGGTCGAAATCTTTTTTCCAATTCTCGTAACTGTATTCGGCCGTGGCACCCATCGCAAATCCTCCGACGAGGTGAATTAGCCCGTCGATACGTCCCATATCTTCGATGAGTTGTTTGACGGCACTTTCGTCGAGAAGATCGATCTTGACGAACTGAATTTTAGAAAAGTCCTCGGCCGCCATTTTCTGTTTGAGGCGATCGACCTCTTCACTGTAGCGATAGGTTACGGTGAGATCGGCTCCTCGTGCGGCTGCCAGCGGCGTTACCCCCATTCCCAAACCGCCAGTTCCGCCGGTGAGTAAGACTTTTTTACCGTTCACGGGCAAGTTCTCCTATTTTTTCTACTCTCCTTTTAATTTAAAAACCTTGCCCGCTCAGTTCAATCTGTCGATGGATAGGGCTTGATGAGGAGATAAGGGGATGGTGATGAGGGGATAATGAGGTTATGAAATGATGAGATTTCATATCACCCAATCCTGCGATCGCCTCATGATCCGATCCCGCTCTTCTCAAACCAGCAGGACAAGAAGGATACTGTTCGGGTGTTCGGGTGTTCCCCATTCCCCGTTCCCTATTCCCCGTTCCCTATTCCCTAGTGTTCAATATCCAATTTCCAGGGTAACGGAGGCTTGAACCTGCTGTTCTCCGCCTTCGATGGGGGTGGAGGCGGCTTCGGCTCTGACCATATCGAACCGAGCCAGAGGCATGGGTGTGGGGACGTTGGCGTTAACGGAGATGTTGACGATTTCCCGTCGGGAAAGGTTCAAGGTTCCTAACACCACATCGGCTTGACGTTGGGCGTCGAGGGTGGCTTGACGCAGAGCTTGCTCGCGAGCAGCTTCGAGGGCGTCGTCCGTGGCGACGAAACTGATACTGTCGATGCGGGTCGCTCCAGAGGCGACGGCGTCGTCGAGGAGTTGTCCGGCTTCTTCGGTGGCGATGCGGAAACTCACGGTGTTACTGGCGGAATAGCCGGTAATGGTGGTTTCGTTGTTGCGCGTCGAGTAGATGGGGTTGAGGCGAACGCCGGTGGTTTGTAGTTTTTCGACGTTGCGCGATCGCAGCAGTTGCACGAGAGAACTCGATCGCTCGGCAACGGCTTGTTGGACTTCTTCGGCGGTTTGGCCGCGCACTTCGACGCCGAGGTTCACTTGCGCCAGACTCGTGGGAACGGAGACGATGCCCTGCCCGGTGACGGTGAGGACGTTCGTGCGTTGTTCTTGGGCGGTCACAGCAGTACACCCCACGATCGAAACAGCTCCTGTGGTCAGCATCAACGCAGCCAGGGGACTGACGAGCCAACGGGAAACAGTACGGTTCATAGACTTGACTATTTGAAATAAATATGGTAGGGACGCGCAATTTTTTCGCGCTATCTTTAATCGTGGGGGAAATTGCCGCTAACCGACGCCCGACTTATGACAGATGTAAGAGCGACCTCATCCGTTTTCGAGGCGATCGCCGACGTCGAGACGGGTTCCGTTGGCGAAATCCCAACCCGACTGAGCTTTTTTGCCCGCAAGCTGCACTTCGCGCAACAGGAGCTTGCCGTTTCCAGTTTCGACAACCGGCCCGAGGTTTTTTACGATGCAGACGATTTCGCCCGGTTCGCCGGACTTTTGCGACATTTCGCCCCACTGCTGTTGTAACGACGCGATCTCGGGGGGAAGCTGTTCCCAATACTCATCACCGAGAGGAGCGGAGGCTTTAATTTTGAGGGGAGTTTCGCCGAAGCGAGCGACGCAGTTGGGATAAAAACCGCGAATTCGATCGTGAAGGGCGATCGCGCTGTGCGTCCAATCGAGTTTGTAGTCGTCTTTTTGGATGAGAGGGGCGTAAGTGGCAGCTTCGTCGTCTTGGGGAACCGGCTGTATTTCGTCGCGATCGAGTTTCAGCAGCGTTTCGACGAGCAAATCGCCGCATTGTTCGGCCAGTTCGGCCGCTAACTCCCAAGCGTTCTCGAGCAGTCCGATATCAACGTGGGATTTCAGCAACATCGCCCCGGTATCCATCCCTTCGTCCATAAACATGGTGGTCATTCCAGTGTGGGATTTCCCCTCACACAAACACCACTGAATCGGAGCCGCCCCGCGATATTCGGGAAGGAGCGAACCGTGACCGTTAATGCAGCCCAAGCGAGGCATTTGCAAGATTTCCGACGAAAGAATCTGACCGTAGGCGACGACAACAAACGCATCGGCTTCAGCCGCTTTCAGCTTTTCGAGAGTTTCGGCGTCTTTCTTGACCCGTCGCGGTTGCCACACGGGAACGCCGCGTTCGACAGCGACGGCCTTCACCGGAGACGGACTCAAAGTTTTACCGCGCGATCGCCGTTTGTCCGGTTGCGTCACCACGGCCGCCATCTCGAATTCCGGGCGATCGATCAAAGTTTTCAAACTGGGAACGGCAAATTGAGGCGTACCGAAGAAAATTAGCTTCATGAACAGTTGACGGTTGATAGTTGATAGTTGACTCCCTTTCTCCCCCTCTTCCTTTCTCCCCCTCTCCCCCTCTCCCCCTCTCCCCCTCTTCCTTTCTCCCCCTCTCCCTTTCTCCCCCCTCTCCCTTT
>NZ_KB235958.1:2285408-2310705 GCF_000332355.1 Baaleninema simplex PCC 7105 | reverse complement strand
CCCCTCTCCCTTTCTCCCCCTCTCCCTTTCTCCCCCTCTCCCTTTCTCCCCCTCTCCCTTTCTCCCCCTCTCCCTTTCTCCCCCTCTCCCTTTCTCCCCCTCTCCCTTTCTGCCCCTCTCCCTTTCTCCCCCTCTCCCTTTCTCAATCAACGGGGTTTGACGCGAATCTCGATACGTCGGTTGCGCTGTCGGTTGGCGGCGGTGTCGTTTGGAGCGGCGAACTGGCTGCCTCCGTAACCCGAACTGACCCAGTGGTAGTCGTCGCCGTCGAGGATTTCCATAAAGTATTGCTCGATTTGTTTGGCCTGCTCGAAGGTGCGATCGATCGCGTCGGACTCGCTGTCGTCGCTATAGGCAGAAATGTAAACGTTCGCGTTGGGGAGACTTTCGAGTTCGTCGGCGAAGCTATCGAGAATGCTGCGACTGGTGGGATCGAGGACAGTACCGCTGTCGGTAAACAAGATATCGCTCGGCAGGGTCAAGCGTAGGGGCATCCCCGGAAGGGCGATAGGGGATTCACCTGGGGTTTCGCCGAGAAGTAGGCTATCGAGTTGGTCGATGCGGGTTTCGATGGCGGTGACTTGTCGCGAGATTTGTGCTTGTTGGGCTTGTCGCCGATCGGCAGTGAGGTTTTCGCTGTCGAGTTGGCTGGCTTGGGTTTGAAGTGCTTCGAGTTCAGTTTTCAGTTGCGCGAACTCGTCTCGCAAGAGCGATCGCTGTTCGTCCGTTAACTCGGGTAACGAGGCATCCCCTTCAGCCGCCGGTTCGGAGGGTTCGACCGCTGGAACTCCTTCCTCGAGAAGTTTGACTCTCCACTGTTCGATAAAAGGGCGAGACGGGTTGACTTTTGGATAAAAATATGCTATAAGAGCGCCACCGACCGTTCCCAGTCCGAGACAAATTCCCAGGACGACGAGTCGAAACAACACCGTGACGAGAACGCGAATCGGCCCGGCCGGGCGTTCTTGCTGTCGTTGGCGGCGGCGACGGGAGCGACGGCTTTCTTTTTTCTCGGGAGGGTTGGGTTGAGAGTTGGAGTTGCTCACAAGCTTAGGGCTTTAGAGAAGGAGCTTTCGGAGCCAGGGAGAAGGGAGAGGGGGAGAGGGGAAGAGGGGGAGAGGGGAAGAGGGGGAGAGGGGGAGAGGGGAAGAGGGGGAGAAAGGGAGAGGGGGAGAAACTGTCAACTGTCTCCACTGTTCACTGCTCACTGTTCACTGAACTAATACCCGTCCCAGGGACTAATTTCGAGAGTTCCTCTGGGGGTAAAGACGACGCGGAACTCGGCCAGGGGCGCGAGATTGACTTTTCCATCTTTGAGGACGATGCTGGAAGCGGGATCGTACAGTGGTTCGATCGGCAGTTCGGGAAAATAGAGCGAGGCAGCGCTCGAGAGAGGTTCGTAACGGGCGATCGCTCCGTCTTCAGTGACGGCGAGGCGGTATTCGAGATCGCGATCGAACCGAGGTTCGGTCGTCCACTCGTCGTAAAGGTCGTCCCGCACCTCGAATAACAGGTTTTCGAGGGTGGCGATATCGTCGATGGTAGGGGGGTCGTTAGGCGTCGAGGGGTAGCCGTCCCAAGGACTGACTTGCAAGACACCGTTTTCTGTGAAAACGACTTTAAACTCTGCTAGGGATTCCGCCTGGGCGGTTCCGCCTTCAACGGGAACGTAGACTAGCTCTTGTAACGGGGTTTCGTCCGCGTAATCCCGTGCGGGACTGTTTTCTGGTCGGTAGCCTAAAATCGCGCCGTCAATGCCGACTGTGACGCGATACACCAAGTCGCGATCGAACGTCGGTTCGGTCGTCCAGTTGCGATCGAGGTCTTGATAGAGGTTGTAGCGCAAGGCCAACAGGCGATCGGGATCGGTAATTTCAGGAACCGTTTCGAGAGCTTCGTCTAACTCGGGAACGGCCGCACTGGTATTTTCAGCCGCGTTTTCGGCCGCGTCGGGAGGTGTGGCGGTGGGAGGATCGCCGTTGGGTGTCGTTGTCAGTTCTGAGGTGTCTTCCGAGGCGTCGGGGAGGGGTTCGCGGGGGCGTTCGACTTCGGGAACTGGGAGGGAAAACAGGGCTAAGGCGGCGATAACGAGACCCGAAGCACCCAAGGCGAAGGGCGCGGCGCGTTTTTGAATCGGTTCTTCGTTGTGGGCTTCGCGGCGCGTTCTCGGCTGAAACTCGATCGCCCAGTCGGGCAAGGTGCGCCGGTCGGCTAACATCTGATCGAGGGCTTCGACTAAGTCGAACAGTTGTAGCGTCGTCAAGTCGAGGCGAAGCGGTTCGGCTGCGTCGGGTTGGCGAACGCTCAACCGGTGGAGGGAGGCATTGGCTCGGTCGTTTTCCGAAACGGGTTCGACCGTCACGGGGGAATCCGGCGGCGAACTGACTGACAATCCGCTCATCATGCCTCGCGCGTAGCGATCGACCGTTGCGGCAAACGCTTCTAAAAACGCGCGATCGCCCGTCAGAGCGTGGGGTTTGCCGACTAAATGACATTCGGCGCTGACTAACACCGACAACAGAGGGCGCGTCGATCGCTCGTCTGCGCCTTGAGGATCGCCGATCCCTTCAACGATCAGCGTACATTCGGGCAAGCTATACTTTCGCCTTACAACCATTCCACTGTTTCCTTAACCTTACGAGCCGACCGCCGTTGTTCGGGGAAGAGGGGAGAGTGAAGCGTCGAGACACTTGCGACGAACTCAGCTCTCCCATCAGACGGGGTACGGATCTAGTCCTCGAGACTTTCGATTTTAGTCGAACTCTTTAAACTTCCCCGTCAAACAGACTCACCCAAAACCGCTGCATTCCCGCCGTTCCCGTACAAAACAACAATTGTTCGAGCAGCGCGATCGCCAACTCGTTGAGTTTCTCGTCCGTACTGTACACCAAAATTGCAGACCGTCGCGGATTCATCCGGCTGCGAAAGTGAGCGCGAAACCGCTCGAGATAAAACGCCAGTTGCGGACTTTTTTCGAGGGGAAGCTGCTGCTGTACGAGCTGTTGGTATTCCTTTAACAACTGACGCAAAGCTAACGTCATCCGACGCGCCATATAACAAACGATCGCAGTTAACGCCTTCGCTTCAGTTAACGACATCGGGCGACGGCGGTGGGCGCGACGCAGGGGATTGGTATTGCGAACGCGCCAGAGGGTAACGCGGTTGGGCAAAATCCCGTCGAGTTCTAACTGTTTGGCGAGGGCGAGGATATCCTGAGAGCCGTTGAGGTTCAACGCCTCGATCGCCAACAACGCTAAATCCAATTGAACGCGCGTACGCCGCGAACAGCCGTGGTGGGTGACGGGCATATCGGGCAAGCGGTCTAACATCACTGTAGTTTGAGATTTAGAAGTCTGAGTTTGGGGCGGATTCGATAGCATTGCGCTCACAACAGTCTACTCGTATCGGGTAACAGGATTGAGATACTTTCAGTTTACGGTGCGTAAGATCGGTTTCGGCAATTTCGGGCGATCGCATTTAACTCTGACGAGAGTGCGATCGAGCGTCGTTCCCGATTCGATCGTATACATTCCCCATTCCCCGTTCCCTGACCTGCGGACTGCCATAATTTTCCTGATAGGATTTTGTGGGGCGATGCTCGGACATCCCCCGATCGCCGTTCGCAAACCGTTAAGCATCCATCTTACTCGTACCGCCATGGATCTCAAATCGCTGATTCGCGACATTCCCGATTTTCCCAAACCCGGCATTCTATTTCGAGATATCACGACCCTTTTAGCGCATCCGAAGGGTTTAGCCGCAACCCTCGAGCGGTTGGTCGAAAAATGTCATCCCTTTCAACCGGACGTAGTGCTGGGAATGGAATCGCGGGGCTTCATGTTTGGCGTTCCGGTGGCGCACCACCTCGGCGCGGGATTCGTTCCCGTTCGCAAACCCGGCAAACTGCCCGCTCGAACTTACTCGGCCGAGTACGATCTCGAATACGGTACCGATCGCCTGGAAATGCACTGTGACGCCTTTTCTCCGGGATCGCGAGTTTTGGTCATCGACGATCTGATCGCCACGGGAGGAACCGCCCAAGCCACAGCGAACCTCGTCGAACGGGCTGGAGGCGAACTCGTTGGATTTGCGTTCGTGGTAGAACTGCGCGATCTCGGCGGACGCAGTAAACTTCCCGACGTTCCGGTTGTTACCCTAGTGGAATATTAAAAGACTCGACCTCCGCCGTCGATCGTTCGACATTCAGCCAGCACTTTTTACTCACGATGACTTCGACGAACAAGCCGACGCCTCGTACGATTCTCGTTCAGCTTGCCAACGCGACGGCGCAACTGATGGCGAACGAGACGCTAATGTATACCGTCAAGCGCCTCGGACAAGCTGCTTTTACGCTGGTGTTAGCGTCGGCGTTGTGTTTCGCCGTGGTTCAACTGGCACCGGGGGACTATTTAGACGTTCTCAGTCGCGATCCCACGATTTCGCCAGAACTCCTCGCCCAACTCAAGGAACAGTTCGGGTTGGACGAACCCGCGATCGTTCAATATTGGAACTGGTTGACGCAAATCGTCACGCAGGGGAATTTCGGGCGGAGTTTCATGTATCAAAAAGACGTCGCGACGCTGATCGGGGAGCGGGTGGCGAACACGCTGCTGTTGTCGATCGCCTCGTTACTGTTGACGTGGGCGATCGCGATTCCGTTGGGGATCGTGGCGGCGGTTCGCCAAAATACCACGTTCGATCGCGTCTTGCGATCGCTCAGTTACGCCGGACAAGGCTTCCCCAGTTTCATCACCGCCTTGTTACTGCTGATTCTCGCGCAAAACCTCACGCCGCTCTTTCCCGTGGGAAATATGACGAGCGTGTTTTACGAGGATCTCTCGCCGCTCGGTAAAGCCTTAGACATAGCATGGCACGCCTTTCTCCCGACGGTAGCTTTGAGCATTACCAGTTTCGCCGGGTTGCAGCGATTGATGCGCGGACAACTCCTCGACGTACTGCGTCAAGATTACATTCGCACCGCCCGAGCCAAGGGACTTCCAGAAAATAAGGTCGTTTACGTTCACGCCCTCCGCAACGCCGTCAACCCGTTAATTACGCTGTTGGGATTCGAGTTCGCCAACTTACTCAGCGGCGCGTTTATCGCCGAATATTTCTTTAACTGGCCGGGATTGGGACGTTTGGTCTTAGAAGCGGTTCGTTCCCAGGATCTTTACGTGGTGATGGCCAGTTTGATGATGGGTGCGGTGATGTTGATCGTCGGAAACTTGTTCGCCGATTTACTCCTAAAAACCGTCGATCCCCGCATTCAATTGAGCGATCGACAATAGGGAACGGGGAACAGGGAACGGGGAACGGGGAACAGGGAACGGGGAACGGGGAACAGGGAACGGGGAACGGGGAACAGGGAACGGGGAACGGGGAACAGGGAACGGGGAACAGTCACCAGTCACCAGTCACCAGTCACCAGTGAAGACAGCAAACAGATAACTGTTTCTCCCCCTCTCCCCCTCTCCCTTTCTCCCCCTCTCCCTTTCTCCCCCTCTCCCTTTCTCCCCCCTCTCCCCCCTCTCCCCCCTCTCCCCCTCTAAATCGGACGCAGGCGGGTCACTTTTAAGTCAAACGGCCCCGAACCGACGGCACCAAACGCTCGAACGCGCACGATGTAGGTTCCTGATTGCGTAATGCGAGCGAACAGGAGAGAATTAGTCGTTCCGTCAGGGCCGTCGTCGTTTTCGGCGATGGTCAAGCCGTCAGGGGTCATGAGCGACACAATGGTATCGAAGCTATCGGAGAGAACGTCTATCGTGATTTGATCGCCTTCTTCTAACTGCACGAGATAATCGTGGGCGAAACCGCCTTGTCCGGTCGGAATGTCTGCTTCGGATAGGGTTCCGTTTATCTCACCGCTGGGTGGGAGTAACGAGGGGTTGTAGAGGTTATTTTGCGCTCGAACGGGAGTTGCGATCGTCTGGAGCGTCATTGCGATCGCCGGAACTGCGAGAGCTTGCGTCAGTCGAGCTATCAGAGCGTGTTTCATCGAATCTGCTATAAACCACTGGCTTCACCATACCAAGATACTCGAGGCGCACACAGACAAAATTGAGGCAAGGATGCAAAAATTTACGCGCGATCGCCTGAAATCGATGGGGGACACTCTCTTAGAAGGGTTTCGCTGCCAGCCAGCCGTGCAATTGTTGGGGCTTTGGGCGATCGCCGCCACGATCGATCGCCTCTGGTTTATGTTCGATCGCCGAGTTCCCGATTGGGATCGCGCCGATTATCTCACGGGAACCCTCAATTACTGGAGAGCGTTTCAAACGCCGGACTGGTGGTCATCTGAGTGGTGGACGCAACTGTGGTTATTGTCCTCGAAGATTCCGCCGCTGACCTACATCTCGACGGTTCCCATCCATCACGCCTTCGGTACTGGATTCGATCGCACGACGCTCGTTAACCTCTTTTTTAGCGGAATTCTCCTCGTCAGCGTTTACGGCTTGGGACGCTATTTGTTTTCGCACCGCGTCGGGGTGTGGGCGGCGGTGTTGTGTTTGCTGTTTCCGGGGCTTATCGCCGTTCGCCTGGACTTTCTCCTCGACTATCCCCTCGCCGCCGTGACGACGTTGGCGTTTTTCACTCTCACGCTTTGGCGCAATGCAGACGACGATCGCCCCCACAGTTGGACGTTCGCCGTGCTTTGGGGGTTGGCGTTGGGGGCGGGAATTTTCCTGAAGCAGTCGATCGTCCTGTTTTTAACTGTTCCCATTCTTTGGGTTTTCGGAGAACTCACGATCTCGCGGCGTTGGGAAAAACTCCTACAATTCGTCGTCAGTTTCGGCGTGTCGGCGTTGGTGTGGGGATGGTGGTATCGCGCCAATTGGTTACTGGTTCTCACCTCTAGCAAACGCGCCACCATCGATTCGGCGATCGCAGAAGGCGATCCTCCTCTCAACCACCTCAAAGCCTGGACGTACTACCTGGAAATCCTCCCCGAACAAGTTTCCTGGCTGTTCCTCGCCGTCGCGATCGCCGGACTTGTCAAACTTCTATTGACTCAAAAAAACCGCCCATCTCCCCCTCTCCCCCTCTCCCCCTCCCCCTCTCTAAAATGGCTCGCCGTCTTCCTCATCGGCGCTTATCTACTCTGTTCGTTCAACATTAACAAAGACTGGCGCTACAGCTTGCCCTATCTTCCCGTGTTGGCGACGGTGATGGCTTACGGGTTGACGGGGTGGGGATGGCGCGTGCGCTGGGGAACGGCGATCGCTGCGACGGGGTTGGCGGTGATGTCCCTGCGTCCGACGACGGAATTCGATCCGGCGACAACTCGCGCCTATCGAGGACAACCGTTTCCCCATACAGACGTTATCGCAGAGATTACCCGCACCGATCCGTATTTGCAAACGACGTTGGGGGTGTTACCGTCTACGCCAGCGGTGAACCAGCATAACTTGAATTATTACGGGGCGTTGGCGAATTTCCAGGTTTACGGGCGTCAAGTGGGGGTGCGATCGCGCGACGTTCCCCAAGATGTGCGATCGCTGTCTTGGTTCGTCACGAAGACGGGAGATCCCGGTTCGGTTCCCGACGCCTATGGCGATACAGTCGCCCTCGTCGAAGACAGTGGCGAGTTTTCGCGTCATCGTCAGTTTCCCCTTCCCGACGGCGAACGGCTGCATCTCTACCGCCGCCAAAGCCCCTTCGTGACGATTACCGCCACGGAAACGCCGACGCTACCGCAACGCCTCAGCCTCGATAGCGTGATGGTTCCGCCCCGGATTCCGCCGGGATCTGCGGTTCCGGTGACGTATCAATGGTCGGGATCTTGGGAGAGATTCACCAAGGGTATGGTGTTGGTGACGTGGCGCAAGGTTGGCGATCGCGAGAATTCGGCGTTTTGGTTGCACGATCGCGCGATCGCGTCGGGGTTTTTGATGGCGCAACCGCACCCCGGCGACAGTGCGTGTCAGAGCGATCCCCATCGCTGTCGGTTTCAGGTGACGGAACGGACGGCGATGTATCCTCCGACGACGTTACCGCCGGGAACGTACGCTCTCGAGGCGCGGTATTTGGATTTGGAAACGGGTGCGACTGAGGCGATCGCGATCCCGTCGCTGTCGATTTCTCTCGATCCGGCGGCGTCTCCCGTCGAAGCCCCCGAGTTAGATCGGGCTACGCAGTTTCGAGAGTTGGCGGCGGCGTTACCCCAGGGAACGGCGGAGATCGATCGCGTTTTTGCCGAAATCGGACGCATCAATCAATACGATCCGGTGCAAGGGTATCTCGATCGCGCGATCGCTGCGTTGGAATCTCGCCTCGAACGGTATCCCAACCGCGCGGATTGGGCGTACGGGGTGGGGTTGGCGTGGGTGTTGAAGAAACGGGCCGATCGGGCAATTCCAGCTTTCGAGCGCGTGGTCGAACTCGATGGCGACAACCCTTACGCTTACGCGTATTTGGCGATCGTCAACCTGGCCGATTGGCATCCGGTGGCGGCGCAACGGGCTATCGATCTCGCGTTGGCGATCGATCCTACGATATCGGAACTACAGGTTCTCGACGGTGTGGCTGCGTTGATGCGCGGAAATTTCCTCCGCGCCTATCGAGTGCTGTCGTCTCTTTGATGGTGCTTGATGGTGCGCGATCGGGGGGCGTTACGCTGACAACCGAATCGTTCGAGACAAGCCGTATCGAACCATACTGTCGATCGCCCGAAAATTCGCTAGGGTCTGGAGAATCGCCGGGTTTTATCCTTTTGAGAGTTTGAATGCGACTCGAGCAGTTACAAGCGTTTTTGGCGGTTGCCGAAACGGGCAGTTTTCAGAAAGCCGCGAAGTTGTGCGACGTCACCCAATCGACGATCAGTCGGCAGGTGCAGGGGTTGGAAGCAGAGGTCGGGTTGCCGTTGCTGCACCGAGGCGCTCAGGCTAAACTGACCGTCGCGGGCGATCGCTTTTTTCCCCACGCCCTCAAAATTTGCCGGGAGTGGAAATCGGCGCTGAACCAGTTGGCGGAACTCTCGGAAGGAAAGCAGTCAGAGCTTTGTGTGGCGGCGATTCATTCGGTGTGCGCTCAGTTTTTACCGCCGGTGTTGCAGCGGTTTTGTGTCGAACGTCCGAACGTGCAGTTACGCGTTACGTCCCTCGGGAGCGATCGCGCGTTGAAGGTGTTGCGAGATGGGTTGGTGGACGTGGCGATCGTGATGAACGACTCTCGTTTGACCGCGTCGTCAGAAACGGTCGTTTCGACGTTGTTTGACGAGTCCGTCGAGGTGTTAATGGCGGCCGATCATCCGTTGGCACGGTACGATGAGGTTCCCTGGGAAGAACTGGCGCGTTACGAACACGTTGTTTTTAAAGACGGTTATGGAATGCAGCGGCTGGTTCGCGATGCCTTCGATCGCCAAAATATGACCTTTAAAGCGGCTTTAGAACTCAATACGCTCGATGCGTTTCGCGGTATCGTCCGACAGGGAAATTTGATTTCGCTGTTGCCGAAATCGGCTTTGTTAGAAGCGGTACGCGATCCGGGGCTGACGGTACGGGCGATCGCACCCAATCCTTCGTTTCCCAGTTTGATGCGTCAGGTGGTGGTGGTGACGACTCAGGATCGATTGGCCATTCCGCCTATCGCCCAATTTTACGATCTCGTGTGCGAACTCGTCCCGCGATCGGTCGAATCGACAATGTTAAAAAATATGATTACATATAGCAATCCTAAATAGATTGTGTAATAAACGTTGGGTAAAAAGGAAAAAGGGAACAGGAAATCGGGAACGGGGAACAGGAAATCGGGAATAGAGATAAAGAGTTCAGGATTGTTTCTGGTGCTTCAATTTGCTACAACTCATTGGAAACTGCGATCGCATTTAAAATAAGATAGATAATTGTGTCGAAACTTTGTTAAAAGAAACCAAATCGACAAAATCAAAGTATAATAGATAAAATTTGTTGAGCATATCTCAAAAAATATAAATCGATCGGATGCAAACTTGAGTCCTCGAGTTAGCTGCGGTTGGGGTTCGACTTCGTGGGTGCATCTCAAAAATGTAAATTTATCAGATCGGAAGTCTCTGCACTGAATTGAGTTGTTGTTGGGTTTCGCGATCGCTCCACCCATGAACGGCAGCGTTGCCGAAGTCCATGGACGGCAGCGTTGCCGAAGTCCGACCTACCCCAGACTCACATTTTTACAAAGGTGAGTGAAATGCACCATTTTGAAAATTTGTTGTCGCGATCGGCAATCGATCGATCCTTTCAAAAAAATAGGAAACTTCTTGTTGTTAAGCACAATCTTAATTCTGCATTAAAAAATAGTAATTTTTTTGTCATTTCGCTGAATTAAGTCAAAAAAAACATATTCTTGATAAATTTCAGGTGTTATTATGTCAGAACTCAACACAAAAAGCAACATATTTAATAAGATTGTCGTACCTGTTATCGTTACGATATTAGTCGGTGGAACGTCTCCCTGGTGGTGGCAAGAAATTTTTGCCAAAGGAAATCTAGAATCTAAAAATAACGACGTAACAGAGACAGATTCAAATAATTCAACGGCTGAAATATCTCATTCTGATTCTATCGTTTTAGACGATCGCTTTTTAGGAAACTGGTCGAGCGAAGGCGATATCCGAGCCTCTCACATCTTAGAACTGGAAATCGAAAGGGTCTTCGGAGTTTGTGGTTATAAATGTATAGCATGATACAAAAAATTGAAGATTCGAGAGCCAAAACCCTTGAAATCTCGTGAAGTTAGTTTTTCTGTCACCCTAAACTCCGAAGAGCCAATCGAAACCGTTAGCAATGACGAATTGTCGGGCATTTTAAGGTCAAGAAATATAGAATCGGGCGGTTATTCTGGCGTAATGAGTATTATCGGCGAACCGAAAAGCGACGCGATCGCCGTCGAAATTTTTGACGGACGAGGATTTGAAGTGGGCGAAGCGGAGTTAAGTTTAGAAGACGAAACCTTGACCTGGCGGTTGAATCGAAGTCAAGGAATTAGCGAGGAAACTTTACCCAGTTTGTCCTATTTATGGAAATACGATTGAAGGTGCGATCGCCGCGATCGATATTGTAAATTTCAAAGTAAATTTCAAATTGAAGCCTTACCCATGAGCGAAACATTTCGGGACTATCTCAAAAAAATCGGCAGCGGTCCCCATACCGGAAAACACCTCACCCGAGAAGAAGCTGCATCAGCCTTGGAAATGATGCTGAAAGAAACGGCAACCCCCGCCCAAATTGGGGCGTTTCTCATTGCCCATCGGATGCAACGTCCGACGCCAGAAGAATTAGCGGGATTTCTCGATACCTACGACAAAATGGCGGCAGCGTTGCCGAAGGGGGAATCTCCCGTAACGGTGTTAGGCTGTCCTTACGACGGGCGATCGCGCACGACACCGGTAACGCCCATCGTTGCCCTATCGCTGGCGTCGGCAGGATTTTCGGCAATTCTGCACGGGGGCGATCGCATGGCGACGAAGTACGGAATGCCAATGGTCGAGGTTTGGCAAGGGTTGGGTGTCGATTGGACGCAACTATCACGCGATCGCGTTCACGAAGTATTTAAAACCACGGGGATCGGCTTCGCCTATCAGCCTCACTGGTTGCCAGAAGCCTGTCGCTTGGCAGAATACCGCGACCAAATCGGCAAACGTCCGCCTGTCGCGACGATGGAGTTGATGTGGAGTCCCTACCACCACCGCCAGCATATCGTCTCGGGATTCGTCCATCCCCCCACGGAAAACCTGTTTCGCGAGACGTTTGCCCTGCGAGGACAACACCTGTTTACCACCGTCAAAGGCTTAGAAGGTAGTTGCGATTTGCCCCGCAGTCGAACGGCGATTATCGGACTGTCTGGAGATCGTTCGACCCCCGAACCCGAACTCTCGTGGCAGCGGTTACACGTACATTCCCGCGATTACGGACTCGGCGGACCAGACGTTCCGTTCGAGTCTGAAGAACAGGTGATTCGAGATTTGAAAGCGGTTATTGCTGGGAAAGATACGGAACTGACGAAATCGGCAATTTGGAACGTCGGCTTTTATCTTTGGCGGACGGGAGTTTCCAAAGATTTGTCGGCCGCGATCGAGGCGGCGAAAACCCAAATTTCAAGCGGCAAAATTGCCGAGATGCTGGAACGGTTACGGGAGGAAACTGTCCGTGAACTCGCCATCGATTAGTGCAGTCATTTTAGCAGGGGGACAAAGTCGCCGAATGGGACAGGATAAAGCGATCCTCTGTTGGGATGGCGTTCCCCTGTTGCGGCGAGTGTACGACGTGGCCGCCGACTGTGTAGATTCGGTATATTTGTTGACGCCGTGGGGCGATCGCTATCGCGAGATTCTCCCCGAATCCTGTCGGGTTTTGCCCGAATCGCAACCGGGAAACGGTCCTTTAGTGGCGTTGCTACAAGTGTTAGAACCGATTGCAGAGGAGTGGGTGTGGTTGCTGGGCTGCGATTTGCCTCAGTTAGAGGCGAGGGTGATTCAAACTTGGATCGATCGCCTGCCGGATTTGCCCGAGTCCGTTCTCGCCTGCGTTCCCAAATCTGAGAAAGGCTGGGAACCCCTGTGTGGGTTTTACCGAAAGCAGAGTTCTCTAAAGTTGGCGGAGTTCGCTGCTAGGGGAGGGCGTTCGTTTCAACAGTGGTTGACGGAAATTCCCACCGAAGCGATCGCCGTTGAAGGGGACATCGCAGCCATGTTGCACAACTGCAATCGCCCCGAAGATTTGTAACGGGTTTCAAACCCAATTACCCTAAAAAAGCAGTTGACGAACGACAGTCATGGGCGAACTTTGGTGTTTGGCGATCGGGGTCGATCGCTGCAACTCTCTCCAACCGCTGCGGTATGCCACGGAAGACGCCCAAGCCTTGCGAGATTGCCTGGTGGACGCGGGAGTCACGGCGGAAAAACGGGTTTGGCTGATGACGCAGCGATCGCCCGATTCAGAAGACTTTGACAGCTTCCCCAGTCTCGAGAACCTCGATCGCCTCCTCGATCGCCTGGCTTCCCAACCGATACCACCGGGAGACGGACTGTGGGTGTTTTTCAGTGGATACGCCCTCAATCACGCGGGTCGAGATTACTTCATGCTGGCAGATAGCAACCCCGACAAGGTGTCCGAAACGGCACTTTCGGCAAAATTGCTGTTCGATCGCCTCTCTCCTTTCAAGAGCGATCGCGTGGTGGTATTTCTCGACTGCGATCGCCCCACCGCCCCCCATACCGGACAGGACATCGGTTCAGAAATCGCCCAAATTGCCGAAACCACGGGGATTTCCGTCGTCTTTTCCTGTCAACCCCACCAACACAGTCGCGAAACTCGCTATCTCCACCAGGGACTGTTTACTGCCGCCCTTCTCGAAGCCCTGCAACACCACCGCTGTCGGACGTTCGCCCAACTCGAAGACTACCTCAGCCAACGGCTGCCCCAACTGGCCGAACATCACCGCCAACCGCCCCAAACTCCCCGCTTCGTGGTGACATCGCCGGGGCGATCGCTCTTTCCCGAGGGGGAAGTATCGGACGTTGTAGAGGTTCCCGCTGCACCTCCCACGTCTTCGGAAGACCCGAAAACTTCTCTAGCGGCATTGTGGCAACTGATGCTAACTTTGGCGGTAATTCCGGCGTTGTTGATGGTGGGGGTCGTGTTTTCGCCAGATTCATCGGACGTTGAGGAGTCTTCGGAGGTTGAGATGTCTTCCGAACCCCCCGCTAACGACACTCGCCAACTCCTCGCAACGGCAAAAGCGGCGATCGATCCCACCCAAGCGTCTTCCTACTGGCGGGCGATCGACACCCTCAAACAAGTTCCACCTACGGCGACGGGATATCCTCAAGTTCGCGAACAAATCGATGTCTGGAGTTGGGAAATCTTGAAACTTGCCCGAACGCGGGCGGAAAATGGCAATCTCGACGGGGCGATCGCAACCGCCCGTTTAGTTCCTCCCGAGACGGCGGCTTACGAAACCGCCCAGGTGGAGGTGAGGAGATGGGGCGATGCCAGGTGACGTGAGGTGAGGTAACGTCAGTTCGGATTAAGCCAAAAAGCTCAGGCTCTTCGGAGTTTAGGGTGACAGAAAAACTAACTTCACGAGATTTCAAGGGTTTTGGCTCTCGAATTCTCGATTTTTTGTATTATTTTATACATTTATAACCACAAACTCCGAAGACCCAAAGCTCAACCTCTTAATCCACTGAAAGCTTGGACAAATTAGCGACAAAATTGTGCCTCGCTGGAATTCGCAATAGACAAATTTGTTGTGAATATTTTCAAAAGCTGAATTTATTGACAGGGCGGCAATGCGCTCTAGATCGAGGAAAAACAGTATATCAGCGCTTTCAGCGAGCGATTTCTTATCCCGAACTCAAGTTATGGTACATTACACAGGTGTGGGTAAACTGACTAACGAAAACCAAATCAGTGAGTTTGACTCACATTAGCAATCGAATTGAGCTTTTGGACGTTCGGCGAGCGTCCGAACGGTTTGGGAATCGCCGTCCCTTCGACTTGTCTCAGGGCAAGCCTTCCAGGGCGGTGAGGATGTCAAAAGATGTCACCCTATACCAGCCTCGGAAACTTACTAGAATCTGACTTGACTCTAAGGAAGTTTGCTGGCTTGTGTATAGCTTTGGAAGGAGTGCAATATGCGCCAGTTAAGGTTTGTGTTGGGTCAGTTTGCTTTCGTTTCCTCTCGAGCTGTTCTAATAGCAGCCCTGGTTTCAGGGAGTACCTTGGCAAGTTTACCAGTCTTGGCCCAGGAAGCTGAGGAACAAGAAGCTGCTCCCGTCGTCGTGGAATCAACCGTTGTTGGCGATGTCGATCCCGAAAAAGCCTCGACAACTCAGAATTTAACCATTCCCCTCGACGAGTTGAAGCTCCTAGCCCGACCTTTAACGCTCGAAGAGTTGCAAGTTGAAGCGGCAGCCTGGTTTTTCCTGCTCAAGGAAAAAGTCATGGAAATCAGCAGCGTTGAAGTGGCGATCAAGCGCGAGAATCAGGCGATTCAAGATAGCCGGGATGCTGCTGCCGCAGTTGAAACCGCCAAAGCTAAACTCACCGAAGCAGAAGTCGCTTTGGAAGAGGCAACAGAAGGGACGCCGGAATATGAAACTGCCACCCAGCAGTTTGAAGAGGCTAAAGCGGCTTTAAATGAAGCCGAACAAAAGGTTAAGGAAATTTTAGAGTCCCAGGAAGAATCAGAAGAGGACGAAGGCATTAAAGAAGCCGTCCAGGAGGCGGAAAAGGAAGAAGAGATTACCAAAGCTCGTAACATTCTCGAGGAAGCCAGAAAGGAGCGAGAAGATCTGACGGCCGGTTCTGATGCTTACAATGCTGCGACCGAACAGATCGATAGATTGGATGCAGCCCTCGTCGATCTCGAGTCCGCTAAGGAAGATCTCGAAGGAGCGATTCCCGACTCGCCTGAATTTCAGGAAGTCTCTCAACAGGTCGAAGAAGCACGGACTCGGGCGATCCAAGCGGCAGAAGCACTGACCGATGCGGGGCTAGCCCCTGAAGAAGCCCAGCCTGAAACATCAGTCGAGTCTGAAGAAGTCGAACAAGAACTCGAGCAAGTTGCCAGCGACCTCGACCCAACTCAGGAACAGGCGACAACCGATGCGGGTGAAGAAACCAATGCGGGTGAAGAAACCGATGCGGGTGAAGAAGCTGGCGAAGCTGCCGAGAGACTCGAAGGGGTTGATGAAACCCTTACAGAAGTAGCCGAAGCTGAAGCCGACCTTAAAAACCAACTCGTTGCCAACGTTACAGAATTGCAAGGGGAGCAAACGGCCCTCACCGATCGCCTCAAAGTTATTCTCGACGCTCTTGAAGCCAAAGGCGGCGATGCAACATCTTACCGGAAGTATATTGAAGCAGTCAGTGTCATCGAACTCGATCTCGAAGATACAGAAGGCTTGGGTGTTCGCCTTGTCAGTTGGCTCCAATCAGAAGAAGGAGGACTGCGTTGGGCTATCAATATAGCAAGGTTTATCGGTATTTTGCTCGCTTCCTGGATCGCCGCTGAAGTTCTATCTAGGATTGTCAATCGCACGCTGTCTAACATTGGGGGAACCTCTGCTCTGTTCCGCGAATTTGTGGTTATGGTGACCCATCGAGGGACTTTGGTGATTGGTACTCTTTTGGCGCTCACGTCCCTCGGTCTCAGCTTGGGGCCACTCCTTGCCGTTGTGGGTGGCGCGAGTTTCGTTCTTGCCTTTGCACTACAAACGAACTTAGGCAACTTTGCCAGTGGCTTAATGCTGATGGTCAACAAGCCCTTTGACGTAGGTGATGAAGTCAAAATAGCAGGCTACTGGGCTAATGTTGTTTCGATTACACTCTCCAACACCAAAATCAAAGACTTTAATGGCAATATCATTACTTTACCCAACAATACGGTTTGGGGTGGAGATATTATCAACTACACCCATTCAGACAAGCGACGATTAGGATTTAATATTTATGTTAGTTTTGACCAAGATATTGACCAAATTCAAGACATTTGGTTTGAAATAGCGAAGTCTCATCCTCAAGTACTAGAAACACCAGGCCCGACTATTTTTCCTTGGAGTTCCAGTTATGAAGGGCGCATTGGTGTTGGCTTAAAAGCCTGGAGCGAAACTGGCCCTTACTGGAGCATTTACGTCGATTTGCTTAAGCTTTTACAAAAGCGTTTCCAGGAAGCCGGGATTGAATTGGCTATGCCAGCACATGGAATTCGTTTCATTGATGGTTCGCCGAAAGCTTCTCTGCCACTCGCAATCGATCGTGAAAAAGATATAGAATTACCTAATGAATGATAATAATGTGAACTTTTAGAAAGTTCGATTTTGTTGGGTTAGAATTACTCGATCGAAATTGTGACTTATGATTCAGACTGTTGATTCAGACTGTTGATTCAGACTGTTTCATTGATGAAGGTTCCTTTCGCTTATAAGTATGGGAGAGTCGTTCAGTAGATTCTTAAAAGTCTAATTCTATTAAAATTCATTAAGAAAATCTGGAAGCGGATAGAAAATACCTTAGTTTCATCTTAAAATTGGATTGGAAGTAGCGAGGGTTCGATCGAAAGAACTTAAAATTCTATTTTATAAAGTCGCATATAACGGTTTACGAAATTATGCGATACATCTCGATCGATGTGTAACAAGGCTTTTATAATTTTGCACGTCACTCTTGACTTCCAAAAACACTATATTGCTTCAATTACTTTACCTATCCTGCTCAGTGATGACTGAAAAAATTGTCTATCCAGTAGATAACATAAACTTAGCAAGTCGGACTGGAATTTCAGCAAAAACGCCCTTTAGTGAAACAATGTGTGAAAGTATTGATACTCATCAATACAAAAGTTTGCTAGATATTGGGTGTGGTAGCGGTATTATTGGCATTTACAGCCTTTTGAATCAAATGCCTTTTGTCTATTTTAATGATATTCAACCGAATTGCATTCAGTTAACCAAATACAATCTTCAGCAACAGAGCATACCCAAAAATAAATATGAATTTATTGAAGGCTCATTTGAATCTATCGATCTATCTAAATACTCTATTGATTTGATTACGTTCAATCCTCCTCAACTTTCCACTGATTGGGTAAGCATGAATATTTTCAAAGAAGACAGTGAGAAAATTTTTAGAAATGGGGGTAAAACTGGAAAAAAAGTTATCAACAACTTTTTTCAATGGTTCTCAAAACAGCCAACAAATAAAATCACGATTCAACTGGGTATTTCCTCTTTATTAAAGATTGATTCTTTTTTGGAAACCACAGAAAAAGAATTTAATTTGTCTGGAATTAAGAAATACATGAAAAAAGTGCCGCTTCGTAAATTCTTGTATCCTATGGTAAAAAAAATGTCAGAAAGAGAACAAAATGAAAGGGAGATCGCAATAATTGATAATGTTTTTTATAAAAATATTCATATTTTGCAATTCAAGAATAAATCTCAAGCAAAGCTAAACGAATAAAGCTATTGTGTATTTATTAGCTTATTACAAATGAAATTTTTGAGGCTCTTCGGAGTTTAGGGTGACAGAAAAACTAACTTCACGAGATTTCAAGGGTTTTGGCTCTCGAATCTTCAATTTTTTGTATCATGCTATACATTTATAACCACAAACTCCGAAGACCCATTTTTGATAAAAACATGAGTGAGACAAAACCTACCAAATTTAGTCAACTTATTGGCAATACTCCCTTGGTTGATTTAGGAAATTTCGTGAACAAAAATTCAGCAAAGTTGTATGCGAAATGCGAATTCCTAAATCCTGGATGTAGTATGAAAGATCGTATCGCAGAATATATTCTCGATCGCATGCAAATGGCAGGCAAAATAAAAAAAGGGGATACCATTGTTTGTGCTTCGAGTGGAAATACAGGATGTAGCTTTGCCCTATTAGGGAGTATTAAGGGTTATTCTATTATTGTTGTTACCTCTAAAAAATGTAGTATTGAAAAGCAAAACCATATTCGTGCTTTAAAGGCAAAGCTAATAGTTGTAGACGATCGCTCTAATTATATGGAGTATGCTCGAAGATTAGCTGAGGAGAATGGTTACTTTGCAGTCGATCAATATAACAATCCTTATAATCCAGAAACGTATTATAAAACTCTAGGTCCTGAAATATGGAAACAAACAAATGGAAAAATCACCTATTTTGTAATGACTGGTTCTACATTTGGCTGTATTACTGGTACAGCCAAATTTCTCAAAGAAAAAAATCCAAAAATCAAAGTAATTTTAGCCGATCCTTTACATTCCAATATTTACGATTATTATTATAACGGTTATAAAAAAAACAACGATAATTACTATGTCAACGAAAACAAGTCGTATATCATCGAAGGTGCGGGAAAATATAAACCTACAAAATGCTTGGATTTCTCTATCATCGATCGCGTTGTAAAAATATCAGATCGAGACGCAATTCTTTGTTGTCATGAATTGCTACAAAAAGAAGGATTATTGGTGGGTGGAAGCAGTGGATTGAATGTATTTGCTGCAAAAATTACTGCCGAGCGACTTACTCCAAATGATGTCGTTGTTACTATACTTTGTGATAGTGGAATTAAATATTTATCTAAAATCTACGATCGCGAATTTTTAAATCAAAATAATATTAACTTATAGTCATTAAAAAGAGACATCTCAAAAATGTAAATTTATCAGATACAAGCTTGAGTTTTCGATTTAGCTGCTGTTGGGTTTCGGCTTCGCTCAACTTAACCTACCCCAGAGATATTTTTTCAAAGGTAAGATGCACCTGAGTAAAATTATAAATCAATGTATAACATCAAAAAACTCTACGGATTTCAACAAGGTCAGGAATTTTTTCAACTGGAACTTGAAGACGGACAAACAAAAATAATCAACATTTGGGACTATACTACATTATATCAATACCCTAAATTATATGAAAAATTAATTGTCGAACAATTAGAATGTAATGTTTATTCAGCCCTTGAGACATTATTATCACAAGTCAAGAATATCGATCGATGGCGAATATTAGATGTTGCTTGTGGTAGTGGACTCATGGGTAAATATTTAAAACAACAAAGTTCAATTGAAATTGAGTTATTAGTTGGTATAGACATTTTACCGGCAGCACTTACAGCACTAAAGCGAGATAATCCCCATATTTATGACCAGACTTATCTGGTCGGACAATACAATAGCGATCGACTAAAAAAATGTGAATTTAATTGTATAATTTTCAGCGCAGCTGCTAATCACTTGGATATGCAGGATTACCAGGATTATCTTAATCTATTATCAAATCATGCTTATATTTTGTTCAATTTAACTAATCATATTCAAGACGAACGTAGAGTGAAAATTTTACGGTGGATGAATGAAAATTTTGAATTATGTTGTAATATGGTATACACTCATCGAAAATTAATGAATGACTCAACCGTAGAGCATGAAGTTTTTCTTTATCGAAAGTAGAAGGGATTGATTCAGAAATATTCATCAAGTGGTTTCAACCCAAAATTTTCAAGTAGTAATAAGGAACGTCAGTTTGGGTTAAGCCAAAAAGCTAAATCTCTTATCCAGTAAAGGCTTCAAAAAATTAGCAACGAGATTGTACCTTACTGGAATTCGCAATAGATAAGTTTGTTGTGAATATTTTCAAGAACTGAATTGATTGACAGGGTGGTAATGCAATCTAGATCGAGGAAAAACAGTATATCAGCACTTTCCGCGATTTCTTATCCCGAACTCCGGTGAGGTAGCGTGTGTGAAGCGACAGTATGGGCTTTCCCGCGTCACGCACCGCCTCCACAGGTGACCCGCAGAAGAAAATGAGGACAATTCACCGCTCGATCGCAATGTGAAAGTCCATCTCCGACTGTAACGGTTTTTCTCCTGCCAGGGGAGAGGTCACGGGAACCACACCGCCTTCAACGGGGGCGGCGTAACTCGGATAAACACTCGCTGCGAGGCTAACGTGTCCGTCAGCTACCGTTAACCCATGAGTCGGATCGTAACCGCGCCACCCCGCACCGGGCAAGTACACTTCCACCCAAGCGTGTAAATCCCGTTCTTTCGCCTCGAGATCGCCCTCCTGGTAGCCGCTAACGAACCTCGCCGCCAATCCGACGACCCGACAGACGGCTACGAACAACACCGCAAAATCGCGACAGGAACCCTCCCGTTGCTTCCAAGTGATGCTGGGCGATCGCGGATCGCCTTCGGGACGAACGATATATTGACAGTTACGATAAATCTCTTGATTGAGTTGGTGGAGGAAATCGATCGGGTTTCCACGAACGCGATAAACGATGTCTTCGGCGAGTTCGGTGGCGACGGGATCTCCAGTTGTCGGAAGGATTCCCACAGGGTTTAGGTAGGGTAAAAGTTGCGATCGCAGGGAACTTGGATAGTCGAAAGGAAGCTGCATCGCCCACGGTTCGAGTAAATAGAGAAATGGGTTCGGTTGCAGGGTTTCGACTTCGGCGGTGGAGAAAATTTGTAATTTTTCTGTGGGGCGATCGAACCAGAGTTTAACGGTTGCGTTTCCGTCTAGATCGACGATTTGCGACTGTCCGACGGGATCGGGAGAGACATCGAGTTGATAGTGCTGGAGTTTCTGCCAGCCATCGCATCGCGGCCGCAATCTCACGAGATGGGGTTTTAAAAAAACGGGTTGGTTGTAACGATAGGTCGTATTGTGGTGGATTTTAAAAAATGTCATTGTATCGATATTTAATGATAGTTTGCAGTTTTTAAAATTGCTTTTTGTTTGTTTTTTTGTTTAATATAAAAGCGACCTTTTCGATCGCCCTTACCACTCTCGCTGTTCTTATCTTCTGTCTCTTTTACTTTAACTCACCATCACTTGCGTCATCGTTTGAGTCTCTCGAGCCAGATCCCCGGCATCTCCAAGATGCCGGGGATCTCCGACAACCATTTACCGATCTAGGATTTTGCGGCCAACCCTTTAATACGGCGATCTCTTTTCTAACAAGGGTTTCAGGACTTTTCTGCACCACTAAGCTCGATGTTCTTATTTTTTGTCTCTTTTTCTTCAACTCACCATCACTTGCGTCATCGTTTGAGTCTCTTCAGACTCTAAAGGTTCGGACGACATGGTATAGTTACTAAAGAACGTTTCTGAAATCTTCGCATCGACATCGTTCATTTCGCTTTGAAGGCGATCGAGAAATTGGTGTAATCCCACTTCAAAGACATCTTCAATCGTTGTATAGCCCAACTTCGAGCAAAGTTTGCCTAACGCCCGTTCTGCACTATTGCACCAACTACCTTTTGAGGTTCCTGTAATTTGATGTAGACAGCGTTCGGTTTCTTGCAAACAGAAATTAATCGATCGCGGAAATTCACGGTTGAGAATCAAAAATTCGGCTACCCCAGAGGGGACGATGCGATGTTGCGCTTTTCGATACATTTCGTAAGCACTGGTAGACTTGAGAAGTGCGATCCATTGAATGCGATCGAGCGGACTTCCTACCCATTTCGCCGACGGTAGCAAGATAAAATACTTCACGTCTAAGATGCGATCGGTTTTGTCTGCTCGTTCGAGCAACCGTCCCATTTGTCCGAAATGCCACCCTTCGTTATGACTCATCGTAGCATCCATAACTCCCGCGAAGCGGTGACTGGCAAACTTGACGTGAAAAAATAATTTATGAAAAATATTATGAGAGTTTTGTTCGGATGCCTCTTTCACTAAATGATAAAACGTGTTGACCTCTTCCCACATTTCCGAAGAGATAATTTCTCGGATCGATCGCGCGTTTTCTCGCGCTGCGTGCAAACACGATAAAATCGAATTCGGATAGTCCAAGTCGAACGTCAGAAAATGAATGACATTGTCCGCTGTCGCCTCACCGTAGCGTTCTTCAAACAAGGCTAAATCTCCCGTGGTAATCACCAGCGGACGCCACTGTTGCGTCACGCCCGACGGCAAATCTAACATTAAATTGAGATTGACATCGACAAACCTAGCGACATTTTCCGCCCGTTCGATATAACGATTGAGCCAGTAAATTGAATCTGCAACGCGACTCAGCATAAGTCAAATTTCCTTAGCGATAGATAGCACAGCCAAAAAACACGACCCGTTTAAAACAGCACTTAACCCCCCCCCCATTTTCTGAAACTCTCAATTATCAAGAATCGACTAACACCCACGTATCCTTACTTCCTCCGCCCTGAGAAGAATTGACCACTAACGATCCTTCTTTGAGCGCAACCCGTGTCAAACCGCCCGGTTGAACGTAAATATCATCGCCGCGATGGAGAATGTAGGGACGTAAATCCACATGACGGCCGGCAACTTCGTTATTTTCAACTAACGTAGGAACCCGAGACAGACAAATGGTCGGTTGAGCGATATAGTTGCGAGGATTGGCGAGAATTTTTTCGGCGAACGACTCTCGTTCTTCGGGGGTCGATTGGGTTCCGACTAACATTCCGTAACCCCCCGCTTCGTTTGCGGATTTCACCACCAGCGTTTCGAGGTTTTGTAACACGTGTTCGCGGTCTTTGTCTCGCCAACAGAGATAGGTGGGAACGTTGGGTAAAATGGGGTCTTCGTCCAAATAGTAGCGAATCATTTCGGGAACGAAGGCGTACACCACTTTATCGTCGGCGACACCCGTTCCGGGGGCGTTGGCGAGGGCGACTCGACCGGCCCGGTACACCTCCATCAAGCCGGGAACCCCAAGTAGGGAATCGGGGCGAAATTCTTTTGGGTCGAGAAAGTTGTCGTCGAGGCGACGGTAAATGACATCGACGCGACGGGGGCCTTTGGTGGTTCGCATTTGTAAGTAACCGTCGAGAACCACTAAATCGCGTCCTTCGACGAGTTCGACCCCCATTTGTTGGGCGAGGAACGAATGTTCGTAGTAAGCGGAGTTGTAAATTCCGGGGGTGAGGACGACCACGTTAGGCTGGGCCAGTTGCGGTGGAGCCAAGCCGAGGAGGGTTTCGAGAAGGTGGCTGGGATAGTCATCGACCGGTTGGACGGCGAGGGTTTGAAACACGCCGGGAAACGCACTTTTCATAACGCGGCGGTTTTCCAAGACGTAGGAAATGCCACTCGGAACCCGCAGGTTATCTTCGAGAACGTACCATTGACCGTCGCGATCGCGCACGAGATCGGTTCCGGTAATATGACACCAGACCCCCGTGGGCGGTTGCAGACCGACGCAAGGTTTGAGGAAACCGGGAGCTGACTCGATGATGTGTTCGGGAACGATACCGTCTTTAACGATTTTCCGATCGTTATAAATATCGTTTAAAAAGAGGTTTAGGGCAGCAATTCGCTGTTTTAAACCTCCTTCGAGGTATTGCCAATCTCGAGCGGAAACGAGACGGGGAATAATATCGAACGGAAAGACTTTCTCGATACCGCGATCGTCGCTGTAGACGTTGAAGGTGACGCCGAGTTTGAATAGGGCGATTTGGGCAGCTTCTTGGTATCGCTGCAATTCTCCCGGTTCGAGATGTTGCATCAAATCGATCGACCGCTTGGCAAACGGACGGGGTTTTCCGACATCTTCAAAAAGTTCGTCGAAAAAATTTTCGGGATCGTAGCCGTCTAACTTCACAAACTGCGCTCCTCCGCCTGACTCTTGTATCTAGGATTGAATTAACGAGCGCCTGAGACTGTATCTGTGGTTACAATTTTCCAGAGTTTAAGGTTTTGTTGAGACGAGGGGTGTGCGATCGCCCGTTCTCGACGGTTGCACGTTTCGAGTCTCGGAGGTGACGACGTGCGATCGTTACCGTAGCCCGATCGCGATCGCCAATTTAACGTTGAATTCGCAATTTTAAATCTCCGCCGCTCTAGAGTGCTTAACTCTTTTTTATCGAGTGGAGACTATCCTCAGTCGCTCGATATTTGGCAATATTTCAGTCTTAGAGCTGTCGAACGCGATCGAGATATCTCGTTTCTGGCCTTCCCAAACGATCTAAATTCAGCTATATTTTGACAGTTCGATTTTATTTTAGCGATTGCAAATCGAGCGATGCGATCGCCGTTAAATTATAAAAGCTGACGAACGGCGTCGATTAATTCGTTAGGATGAAACGGTTTCGAGATATAGGCATCTGCGCCGACTTTCATACCCCAATAGCGATCGAACTCTTCTCCTTTACACGAACACATAATGACGGGAATGTGTTTCGTGCGAGGATGTCCTTTCATCTTGCGACACACATCGTATCCGTTGGGATTGGGCATAATAATATCGAGAACGACCAAATCGGGCTGATGAGTTTTTAAATATTTCAGCGCTTCTATTCCGCTTTTCGCTTGCACCACCTGCATACCTTGGTTTTTCAGGAGGTTGGCTATCATTTCCCGTTGGGGTGTACTGTCCTCAACGATTAAAATCGTACTCATGGCTGGTGTCCGTCGCAGTAGAATCGCGTCGAGATAACCCCTTCGCGTGTATCGAGACGTAATTAGGGTTTGCTGAAAAAGTTATCAAAAGCTGGGGGTGGAAAATGAACAAGAAGCCGTCTTGCTCAAGGTATAAATCTGAATTGACTTAACTCGTCCACTTTATAAGTTACAATAATATTTCTCGACAAAATTATGAAGTTTGGGAAAAATTGACACAAAAAAAGACAGTAAAACTGCCGGCTCAGCTTCACCAGGTTCATCACTAAAAAGGTCAGAGCGATGGAGGTTTCCGAAGTATTAGGCAGTTTAGCCATAACACGACTTAAGCTGAATCTTCTTTTGGCTTGTCCAAATTTCCCCTCGATTGCATTACGAATGCGCTCATCTTCCTGGGCTTGTTTTTTGGCTTCTCGGCTGAGGTTTTTAGGAGGTCTTCCTAAAGGCGG
>NZ_KB235958.1:2268685-2285308 GCF_000332355.1 Baaleninema simplex PCC 7105 | reverse complement strand
TGTCTGACAAAGGGATTAAGTTGCCTCAGTTGGGATGGGTTCGGGTTCGGTGGTCGCGGAAAATTCCTGATTTATTTCAGGTTAAGCAAGCCCGGATTGTCCGCAAGGCATCCGGGTACTTTGTCGTGCTTAGCCTTCAGGCTGACGTCGATATTCTTGCTGTAGCCCCTCTGGTAATTAGGGTTTGCTGAAAAAGTTATCAAAAGCTGGGGGTGGAAAATGAACAAGAAGCCGTCTTGCTCAAGGTATAAATCTGAATTGACTTAACTCGTCCACTTTATAAGTTACAATAATATTTCTCGACAAAATTATGAAGTTTGGGAAAAATTGACACAAAAAAAGACAGTAAAACTGCCGGCTCAGCTTCACCAGGTTCATCACTAAAAAGGTCAGAGCGATGGAGGTTTCCGAAGTATTAGGCAGTTTAGCCATAACACGACTTAAGCTGAATCTTCTTTTGGCTTGTCCAAATTTCCCCTCGATTGCATTACGAATGCGCTCATCTTCCTGGGCTTGTTTTTTGGCTTCTCGGCTGAGGTTTTTAGGAGGTCTTCCTAAAGGCGGTCCGCTGAGACGAATTCCTCTTTCTTTACACCAAGCTCGATTAGCTCGGGTTCGATAAATTCGATCGGCGTGAACCGATTAGGGGTAAACTCCCGTATAGTCTTTGTAAGCTTCGACGGGTCTTCGGAGTTTGTGGTTATAAATGTATAGCATGATACAAAAAATTGAAGATTCGAGAGCCAAAACCCTTGAAATCTCGTGAAGTTAGTTTTTCTGTCACCCTAAACTCCGAAGAGCCGCTTCGACTTGCGAGATTAAATCTCCACTTTCATTATAATTATCCCAACTAATTTTTTCGAGAAATACATATTCTTCTACACAACTGACTGATAACTTAGCCCCGAATTCCGTAGGACTTGCTGCCTTGCCTCTGACGATTGGACGGAGATGAGGTTGTGTTAAACTGACGATGCGATTTTCGATTTTATTTTATGATTTGACCTACATCCACTGCTGTTGACGGGTAATTTCACTGGAGACTAATAAATTCCTGTATTGCCTTCGGCTTAAGCATTCTAGGCTCGCTCCTTTCTCAATTAATTTCTCAATGTTTTGGAAGTTTCGTTGAAGATATTGGAGTTGTTTTTTGACAGCATTTCTTCTTTCTTTGCGAGAGGGTCTCCTCTTTTTGGCAAATTTGAGATACTCTTTTCGGGCGAGTTTTCGGTGGGTTCTAGGTTTTTTAGACAGTTGGCCCTTCAGGGATTTATATAAAATGTCTAGGATGAGTTCGGTGGTTTTCCTCGCTTGATTTAACAGTTCGACATCGGTGGGGTATTTGATATCGGCAGGTGCGACGGTCGCATCGATTAAGAGTTTCCCTCTATTTTCTTTTCTTCTTTCGACTCCTTCTGACTTTTTTGTGCTAGATTCCTCCCGTTGAAATCCTCGAGCTTGTCGGACAATTCTTCGATTTATTTTTTGAAGTAGAGAGCGACCAATCCTTTGCCGAAAATGAACCATCATTGAAGGATCGAAAGGCGCTTCGTTTCGATAACTCTTTTCCCCGATAAAATACTGTAGGTAAGGGTTTTCTTTAATTTGTTCGACAGTTTCTCGGTCGCTTATTCCCAATTTTTCTTTAATAATTAAGGCTCCCAGTGCCATCCGAAACGGTTTCGCTGGCGCTCCCATTTCCTCAGAAAAATTCTGGGCATATTCTTCCTCAAATTCTGCCCAGGGAATGAGGTTCGCCAAAATTACCCAACGATTTTCTTCACACAACTTGCCTTCAAAAGGAAGTTCAAAGGCTTCTTCGGGCGCGTCAGGATTTTGTGATTTTCGATACATTTTTTCTTGCCGGATGCACGGGAATTTCCAATTTTACCTCTTTTTCGGGTTCTCGAAGCCACGTCAAGACTCCTCTAAGCCTTACGTCGTAAGCTTTTCACTTCTTTTCAGCAAGCCCTAATTACGTTATCCTTATCGTGCTGCCTCGCGGCTGTGACGAGCGTTCTCGCAAACACTCTACCTCAAGACTAACAGCCCCGCACCGATTCGTGGACGCGCCACCGTCGTCCTAAAAATCGAAATAGATATAGGGCAAACTGTTCTCAGGGGCAAACAGCCACACCGTATACAGACAAACGGGAACGAGCATCATCTTGACGGGCCAGTTCAGTTGAACTTTCAAGCCGCGATCGAACAGATATGCGATTCCCATCGCTACGAAGATCGCTCCGAAAATCCAGCTTAACTGTTCGGGCATTAACCCGATCGTTTCTAGATATACCTTTTGAACGAACTGCGCGTCGCGTTCGTGATTCCACAGGTGGCGCACCACCCAACCCGACGCGTTTAAGTCGGGGAGGCGGAAGAAAATCCACGAGAAAAAGACCAATCCTTGAGTCAGCAGCCAACCTAAGACGACACCGGGAAAACTACGCCACGCCGAAGCCAGCCAACTTTGCCGCTGCGAGAGGGTATCTGTCAGGCGATGCGCCACTAACGCGCCACCGTGAAGCGCTCCCCACACGACGAATCCAGCGGGATTCGTTCCCGCCGTCGCTCCGCCGTGCCAAATCCCTGCAATTAGCATCACCACCATGAGGTTGAAGCAGGTTCTCGCCAATCCGCGACGAGAGCCGCCGAGGGGGAAATACAGGTAGTTTCGCAGCCAACTGCCGAGGGTCATGTGCCACCGTCGCCAAAAGTCGGCGATACTCGTCGTTAAATAGGGAAAATTGAAGTTTTGAGGCAGGTTCCACCCCAGTAACAGGGCGCTTCCCCGAGCCATATCGACGTAACCGCTAAAGTCTAAGTACAGTTGCAATCCGTAGGCGATCGTGGCTAACTGTAAGTCGGTACTTCCGGCGCGTTGGACGTTTTCAAAACACAAATTGACGAATATTGCGATATTGTCGGCCAGGAGTCCTTTTTTAATGGCTCCACTGGCAATCAGCCACAGTCCGTCTGTAACCTGCTCGACTCGCAAGGGATGTTGTGATTTCCACTGTTCGTTCCACTCGTGAAAGCGGGTAATCGGCCCGGAAATCAGTTTGGGAAAGAAGAATTTATAGGAAGAAAATTCGAGGACGCTATGACTGGCAGGCGCTCCGCGATAAACGTCGATGAGATAGGCGATACATTCAAATGAGAAAAAGCTCAATCCTAACGGTGCGATGAGATAGGGATCGAGCCATCCTAAAATTTTTTGCGATTCGGTGGCGGATTCTGGGGACGGCAGGGCAAAGGGGGCGTATTTAAACCCCAACAGCATTAAGACGTTAAAGATGATGCCTCCGGTGAGAATCCAGCCTCGCCGCTGTTGCCAATCTTGCTCTTTGTCTTGCCAGTTTTGGTTGGAGAGTTGCCAGTCTTTCCCGTGGGGTTTGGGAACGGTGTTTTCGCCGAGATACCGTCCGATCGCAAAGTTCGCCAGGACACTCAATACCAGCAGCGGCACGGATTGCAGTTGAATCGAAGCGTAGAACACCAAACTGGCGACGAGGATTAATCCCAGTCGAAACGGGCGATTGGCCACGCTCCAATACAGTAAGACTATACCAAGTAGAAACAAGCCGTAAAGAATCGAAACAAAGGTCATCTTTTTTCGGAAATTAGGTCTAAATTGAGAGATTAAGTCGATGCTTTTTGTTTTTTGAAATGATTTTAAAACGGTTTAAGAAATCGATCGCCTTTGGATTTTGAAATTTTAAAAGCATAATTTTTTAGTATTTTATGATATTTTTTGTAATAATTTTAAATATATAATTTTTTGTTTTAAGGCGATTCAAAATGTGTTATTTTTTTGAATAATTACCTTAAAAATCTCATCTACTCGAAAGGGTTTCTCTCTAGATCCCCGGCATCTTGTAGATGCCGGGGATCTGATGCGGTGTCGTTCCGTTCAAAACAAATTGAAAATTCGTTCTATTTTGCTTCGCTTCCTCATTTTTACAGATCTTTTCCCCAAAACTGAACCAGTTTCGCCAAAAAAGAGGTCGGGTCGAGCGAAAGCTAAACTCAACCTACAGAGTATCATCAAGCTTCAGAATTTGGGACTACTGACTGAAGAATTGCGCCTCGAGGGTTTGACGGATGCGCGATCGCGTGTCTTCCAAGTGAGCGCGGGTGTAGGTATCGACATCGTCATCGTGACGGCGCAACACGGCGGCGATCTCTTCGTCGAGTTGCTGTAACTCATAGCGAGCCAAGGTTCGGGCGTCTTCAGGAACCTCGCTACGTCCGAGTGCCATATCGATGGCCAAATTCAAATACTCCCGCTGGAGCGATCGCCGCACGCTCGAAATATTCGTGGGAACGCGCCGACCCTGTAGCACCTCCGTCCAAATTCCCTGATGGAGCGTCTCGAACAGTTCTGGAAGCGTCAGGGCTTCTCCCGGTTCGGTTTTTAACTCCAAATCCCGCAGGCGCGTCAACCGTTCCCCCGAGAGTAGCGATCGCAACACGATCCGCTGAAACCCGAAAATGCGATCGTGAATCGGGTAGTCCAACCGAGACGTCGGCGGCGTACTCCCCCAGTGATACCACCGAGAGGGCGCGAGCTGATTGAGGAAATCCGGCGGAAACTCGAAGGCGTCCGGCGCAAACACGTACTGTTGCAGGGCGTCCAAACTGGCCCGCTGCTCTGCTACCGCGATCGGCTCGAACAGCGGAGCGGCGAAATCGCCCACCCGAGAGCGATCGAAGGACTGTCCGCCGATATACTTCAACAGCACTCGCGCTTGACGGAAATAAAACTGCATGACGAAATCGAAGCGAACCCGTAGCGCGTCGTAATCGTCCTCGTTCGTCGGCGGATTGCGATCGAGCTGTTCCCACATTTGCCGCGCCAGTTCCATCTGAGACTGAGCGTGGGCGAGCATATCGCCGCTGAGATCGAACCAATTCACCGCCGGATCGATTTCCGACCACAAATCCTCGTCCGTGCCGTAAGCTAACTCCTGTTGCGGGGCGCGATCGGCGATCGCCTCTAACCTCTGCTGCACCTCTACCGGCGTCCGCCCCTCGGTGGGAGTATATCCGTACTCGATCGCCCATTCATCGTAAGGTCCGATTCGCGTCGGGAAAAAGTCACCCTGCTCGGCTTCAGACGGCGCGATGTTCGGTGGGAGATAATCCATCACCGACCCGCTCAACCCCTGAGTTTGCGAAATGTCTCGATCGTTGAGTTCGTCAAACCCCAACAGCGTACTCCCGTGAAAATTATGCCGCAACCCCAGCGTATGCCCGACCTCGTGCGCCACCAAATAGCGCAGGTACTGACTGACGTATTTTTCCATCTGAGGATCGCCCGGTAACACGCCCTGTACCAACGACAGAGCCATCGCCCCCACCTGAAACTGACGAGTACACTCGCGACAGCTACAGCCGAGACGATGACCGCGAAAGCGCGATCGCAACTGTTCTAAAGGCGAAGTCGAGGCGGCCGAATCGCACTCGCTTTCGGGAGAACATCCCGGCAAATCCACATAAAGCCGCTGTGCGTCCGCATCGATCAACGTGTCGTACTCTCGCGACAGATAGCGAACCACATTGGCGTTAATCAAAATATCAGCATCGAGGATTTCCCCCGTCAGAGGATTGACGCGCGAAGGGCCGATCCCCACGAAGCCCGAGCGAAACGAAGCCGACCAGCGAATCACGTTGTAGCGCACGTCTGCCGGATCCCAGGTGGCGTCGTCGGGCATTTGGCGCACTTCGATCGCGCCCCGAAACCCCGCTCGCTCGAAGGCGCGGTTCCACAGCAGTACCCCCTCGCGGATGGCCGCGCGATATTCCTCGGGAACCGTATTTTCGATCCAAAATACGATCGGTTCGACGGGGGGCGACAAGGCAGCAGTGGGATCTTGTTTTTCTAAGTGCCAGCGTTGCACGTAGCGCACGAAGGGATCGCTACTGGTGAGGTCGGAGACGTTGCGGTAGGCCGTGACGAAATAGCCCACGCGGTTGTCTGCCAAGCGGGGGCGATAGTTGGAATTTTCCGGCAGTTCCGACAAACTGTAACGCACGCCCAAGGACATCGCCCGTTCGTCGGGAACGCTTTCAAACAATCCCAGGGGTTGACCCGAAAAGCTCAGCATCGCCTCGAGTTCGATATTTTCGGGAAAACCGTGCGCTTGGGAGACGTAAGAGCGATCGCTCTCGAAGCTGTAAGCCAGGGTTCCTAACTCCGCGCTCAACCCCGACAGATCGCCGTCGACCAACAGCTCTTGTAAGTCTACTAACACGCTATTTCGCTCGGGGTGCGTCGCCACGACCGACAGCGAGTACAAGACCGACTCGCTAAACGATCGCTCCACGGCGGCGGTTTGGGGATCGCCGGGACGGGTGCGAAAGTGGGTGTTGGGAACTACCACCAACACGCGATCGTTTTGACGGCGCAGGTATAGAGGAACGTCGTACAGGGGAAGCCCTTCGAGAAACCCCAATTCTCCCAATCCCTGAGACAGCGTTATCACCAACAGGTGCAGGCGATCGAATTGAGACGGTTGAATTTCTAAGTACAGTTCTCCCGTCTCGTCGTTGGCGTACAGGTCGAACAACCCCTTGATGTGGCGCGTGTCTTGCACCACGTCGCTAAAAGACGGGGAGCTGTCCCCAGACGACGAGGAAGAGGGCGAGGTCGCGTTTTCAGCTTTCTTGGACAGAGACGAATTTAAGGGAGGCCGACGTTTGCGAGCTGCAACGCCAGCAGTATTCGTTGAGGGGGCGTGGAAAGACCGCGCTTTCGTATCGGAAACGGTCGAGACGGGGGCGCGATTCTCCGCCCATCCGGGTTGTGTCCAAAGTGCAGACCCCAGCAACAGGAAACAGAGACCCAACGGGCGTCTTGTGTGCATCGTGACGAGAAACTCTTATCTTAAAAGACGAAGGGAAGCCGATCGAGTCGAATTCGATCCCAGCTTAGCGCGTCAGTCGCGGTCCTCGCCGCTCCAAGGCACCATCGGACTCTGCGCCAAACGGTGCGATACGGCAGCGGCACCGAAACGGTTTAAGTGGCTCGGATCGGAGAAATACTCGTTTTTCTGCGGCCACAAGCCGGAGAAGTTGCGAAATACGAAACCGTACTGTTGCGAGAGTTCGAGCATTGTTTGGGCGAATTCCCGTTCGTACTGCGATCGCACCGGGTCGAGATAGTCTTCGGTCAGGGGGAGGTTGACGAATACCAACTCGATTTTTTGAGATTGGACGTAGTCCACCAGCGATCGAAACGCCGCCAATTGAATCCCCCGTAGCTCGAAGGCTGCGTAATCGGCATCGTACGTCCCAGAAACTCGGGGATGTTGTAAGTAGTATCCGGTGGGGTCGAACCGTTGGCGGAACGAGACGAAGCCGTTGAAATGGAGCAGGGGATCGTCTTGGGGAACGTCGGCGGTCTCCGGGGCGACTTCAGTGGGTTCGGGATAGGGCGGTAACGGCATTTCGGGATCGATCGCCGCTCGAAAATAGGTTTTGACGGTGTTCCGTTTGGGATAGGCGGCCGAATACTGAGAAAACAGGTCGTTGAGATTATCGTCGAGAACCTGATAGCGATCGCCGACGATCTCGAACAGGGGGCGATCGGGAAGTGCGTTCTCCGTTTCCGTAGTGCTTTCGATGGGACGGAACCCTCGGGTGAGTTCCCGATATCCCGGCGATCGCACGATGGCGTTATAGGTGACGTCTTCCCGGCCGCTGTTGAACGCGCGAGCGCCGTCGGCCCAGATAATTAGCGGTGGGAGGAGATCGCTCGTCAGCACCTCGGAGATCGCAAAATTCACCACCTGCGCCGTCGCCCCATTGATGCTCAAATTAAAAGTTCGTACCCCCGGATAGCCCTGTTCGGCCAGCGCCTGCTGTAAGACCTCGGGATCGATGCCTCGCAGGGCGCGAGACGATCCCACCACTAGCACGTCGGGAACGCCGAACTCTTCGATATAAGCCTTATACAGCGCCAGTTGTCGATCCATCTGTTCGCTGTTGAAGGTAGGAAACTCCACCTCGGGAACGGGAACGATCGCCGCGTCTCCCGAAGCAGATGCTTTTACGACCGTGGCGGCGTTCGTCGGAGCCGTAAAGCCCGACGCGTCGAAAATCCCAGGGCGATCGACGGGGGCTTCGGGAAGTTCTGGCACTTCGATGGCGTACTCTCGAGGTGGAGAGTCTGCGGTTTCGACGGACGGGGGCGCCATTGCTTCCCGTTCCCGCTGTTCGAGGATTTCGCTCGTTATCCAGTCCGCTTGAACCGTTAGCAACAGTCCCAGCAGCGCCCAAACTGCGGCGGCTTTAGCGTGGGTATCCGGTCGGCGAGACGGGTCGGCGGCCGCTTCCGGGAGCGGTTGTCGGGGATGGAACAAGGGAGTCGCACACAACAGCGTCGTCAACGCGCGATCGACTGACGGTCGAGGTTCGGGGGTTTTCTGGGGTTCGGAAACTGTCGGCTCGCTGGGGCGATCGGCGTCTACCGCCGAAAACTCGGGAACTTCTGTCGTTTCTGGGGAACGGGGGCTGAAATCGACGCCGTATTTCCAGCGAGGATTGCGCTGGCCGCTGCGGCGGCCGTAGACCCGCACGCCTGCGAGGTTCGACAGTTGGGACTGACGCAGGAATTTCTCGACGAGCGGTCCGACGCGGTCTTGACTCGGACAGGTCAGTCCTTCGCTCATCACGTGCAGTAAATCCTCTTTGCGGCGAATTTGCACCCGCACGCCGCCGGTGGCCAGTTTTTCCTCTAAATCGGGGTTCAGCAACCGTTCGATAACGAAAGTCAGCGCGGTCAGACTTCCGCCTCGGGCGAGTTCTAACGCCGTCGGGACGAGGTCGGGGCGCGTTTTGGCCGGTAAGTCTAGCCACGTCACCCAACAGGGGGCTTTCGGTTCGGGAAAGCTGGCTTCGTAAGGCGTATCGACGCCGTAGACCGTGACGCCTTGGAGTCCGCGCGGTGCGAGGCGTTCGAGGACGGTTTCGAGCTTGGCGATCGCCTCGGCCTGAGTCGGGAACGGGCGATCGCCGCGAACGGTCGTGTCGGGGATCGGACTACAGACGAGGTGTAAGGTGTATTCTTTTTGAACGGCGGAGATTTGTACGCCCAACGGGGCGATTTCGCGATTGAGGCGATAGGCGATCGCAGCCACGTCTCCCCATCGCGCCCAGGCTTCGACAGTGCGATCGGGGGGCGTCAGATCGACGCGCAACATCCACTCGGGGCGGGTTTCGCCACTGACTTGACCGAGCAGAACGGCGTCGCGAAATCCCTGAAGGTTCGAGTTTCGCAGGCGACAGGCGATGGGACGAGCCAGTAACGTGGGATCGGGAGCGTAAGCGGCTTCGCAGGCTACCCACAGCCGCCGCGCGTCCGTTCCAGCGAGGGGTTCGATTTTTTTGACGGCGATCCACGCATCGGTGGCGATGTCGCTGAGGGCGCGATCGATTTCGGCGGTCAGGTTTTCTGGGCGATGGTTTTCTGGCTTCGACTGAGGTGCGATCGCGTCCGAGTCGGCCTCGTCAGAGCGTGGGGGTGCGGGGCGCACGGTAAAACGTACCGTCCAATCTGGAGTCTCGAAAGGAGGGGCTTGGGCCGCCGGGGCGTCGAGAACGCGACCGTATAGACATACGCGCGCGATCGGCGGTACGTTCGCCGGTAATGGATAATCTTGGTGAATGGCTTGAGAAAACCGAGCCATCACTCGAGGGGCGTCGGGACAAGCACTTCCCCAACACCAGACCTCGAGGTCGGAGCCGATCGCTCGGGCGACGAGACGGACTTCGGGAATTCCGAGGGCGGCGTGCGCCCATTCGTTGAGATCGATGGTTGTCCCCGCGCGTGGGGCGTTGCCTGCGTTGAGTACCACCTGCTGCGTCCTGAAATGACTGCCAATCGAAACGGTGCGACGATGTCGATTCCCCTCAAAGGTTGTTTCGAGCGATCGCACGTGCTGGCCATATTTTGGCATATTGAGAGAACTCTGTTCTGCTTCACGAGCGACTCAATCCCGATCTCGACCGACTCGAACATAGCGGTTGGCGTGACTTTCCTAAGACCCGAACGGCATTTTATAGTGAAATCGAGATAGCACTCTAAGACCACTTTCGACCGTCTCGAGTCGCGTTTTGGAATCGCTTGGGATTCGAGATCGCCCCAGAGTTTGTATTTGTCTCTGTGCTTCTCGAGCGTTTTTAACTCTCTAATCCTCGAACGCCTATCGAAACCCTCGACCTCGACATTTTAACTCGACCCATCGATCGCACAATTCAATCCTAAACTCCAAAGAGGAAATACTAATGGAACCTACCCCAACCACTTCGACCCCTCGCCCTTCCCTTTCTCCCGTTTCGATCGCCTTGGGCGTCGCTACCGCTCCAATTTTAACCGCCGTTTGGACGTCCCGAACCGTTCTGGCTGCCCTCGTCGAACTCGGAGAAACGAGCGAAGAACTCTTTCGCGGCGATCGCCTTCCCATGTTGTTTTACAACGACGACGAGGAGATGGGGAGATGAGGAGATGAGGGGTTGGTGCGTGACGCGGGAACACTACATTGACCTGACTTCAACGACATTTTCCAGCCCCGTCACACACCTTTGTCTGTGGGTGGTGAACATTGGCGGTGCGTGACGATTTATAGGTCTAAAGGATTTACACTCTATGTTTCAAGTCACGCACCCTACGTCTGTCTCCCGCGTTCCCCGTTCCCTCTTCCATCTTCCCTCTTCCATCTTCCCTGTTCCCTGTTCCCCGTTCCCCGTTCCCTCTTCCCCGAACAAACGTTTCAAGGACTACAGACGAGGGCGCAAATTTGTTGGAAAATGAACTGTTTTCGAGAAAAACTCCGCTCTCAACCCGGCCACGGGTTCAGAAGCGACAGTTTATCCCATAGTGTTGCAATAGATATCAGACACGATCGCTATCAAGCGTACACTAATAGCAGCTTTGCACGATCGCTCTATATATATTTCGATCGATCCGAAAATCTTCACTGAGTCCAAATGAGTCCAACACTTGAGAGAACAGATCGCCAATTTAACGTCTCCTCCACTTCAGACGTTCGACTGCGCCACCGTCTCAAAGTCGTCGAAGATTTGTGGGAGTCCGTTTTGCGCCAGGAATGCGGTCAGCAGATGGTCGATCTCCTGCGCGAACTCAACCCCATGCAATCGGAAGAGGGACAAGCTCCGGATTTAAAGGATTCTCCCGTTGTTTCCAAAATCGAACAGCTCGATCTCAACGACGCCATTCGCGCAGCACGAGGCTTCGCGTTGTACTTCCAACTGATTAACATCGTCGAACAGCACTACGAACAACGAGACCAACAAAAAGCCAACGTCAGTAACAACCTCACCTTTACCGAAGAAACCATCTCTCGCATCGAAACCCCCGAAGAACTCGGAGACGGAGCCGCCAACGATCCCCAGGTTCCCGGTGGGGTACGGCCGGAAAAAGGAACCTTCGGCTCGCTGTTTCCCAAACTGCGACAGCTCAACGTTCCGCCGCAACTGATTCAAAAACTGCTCGACCAACTCGATATCCGTTTGGTGTTCACCGCGCACCCGACGGAAATCGTGCGTCGCACCATTCGCGGGAAACAACGCCGCATCGCCAAAATTTTACGTCAGCTCGATCGCGTCGAAGACGGACTGCGATCGGTCGGGATGATCTCCTCCCTCGAAGCCGAAGCCCTCGAAAACCAACTCATGGAGGAAATTCGGCTGTGGTGGCGCACCGACGAACTGCACCAGTTCAAACCCACCGTTCTCGACGAAGTCGAATATACCCTGCACTATTTCCGCGAAGTTCTCTTCGATGCAGCTCCCCAACTTTACCAACGCATCAAACGCACCCTCAAAGCGTCGTTTCCCTACCTCGAGCCGCCGAGTTACAACTTTTGTAAGTTCGGGTCTTGGGTCGGTGCAGATCGCGATGGGAACCCTTCGGTCACGCCTCGCGTCACCTGGCAAACTGCCTGTTACCAGCGCAATCTAGTACTCGAAAAGTACATCAGCGCCCTCGACAACCTCACTGAGTCGTTGAGTTTGTCCCTCCATTGGAGCGAGGTGCTACCGGAACTGCTCGAATCCGTCGAACAAGACCGGCTACAAATGAGTGAGGTCTACGATCGCCACGCCATTCGCTACCGCCAAGAACCCTATCGGCTCAAACTGGCCTACATCAAACAACGGCTCGAAAACACGCGCGATCGCAACCTCAGTCTCTACCACACCGAAAACTGGCGCGTGCAAATTCGCGAAGCGGAAACCCTCCCCATCTACCGTTCGGGATCGGAATTCCTCGCGGAACTGCAACTGATTCAACGAAACTTGGTCGAAACGGGTCTCACCTGTAGCGAACTCGATACACTCATCTGTCAAGCCGAAATCTACGGGTTCAACTTAGCGCATTTGGACATCCGCCAGGAATCCTCCCGTCACTCGGACACCATCGGCGAACTGGCCGAGTATTTGCAAGTCCTTCCCAAACCCTACGACGACCTCACCGAAGAGGAACGAGTCGAGTGGCTGGTCGGCGAACTGAAAACTCGCCGTCCTTTGATTCCGAGCGAACTGCCCTTTTCTGACATTACCAAAGAAACCATCGAAACCTTCCGCATCGTGCGCCTGTTACAGCAGGAGTTCGGAACGGAACTCTGTCAGACGTACATCATCAGCATGAGCCGCCAAGCCAGCGATCTGCTAGAAGTCTTGTTGCTGGCCAAAGAAGCGGGACTCTACGACCCGGCCACGGGAAGCGGAACGCTGATGGTGGTTCCGCTGTTCGAGACAGTCGAAGACCTCAAACGAGCGCCCAAGGTCATGAAAGACCTATTCGAGTTACCTCTCTATCGAACCTTGCTCGAAGGCGGTTACGGACGGGAAAGTTCCGGGGAACAACCCCGACGGCGACCCACCGCTCTGCAAGAGGTGATGTTGGGTTATTCCGACAGTAACAAGGATTCGGGATTTCTCAGTAGCAACTGGGAAATTCACAAAGCCCAGAAAGCCCTGCAAGCCGTCGGCGATCCTTACGGGGTCAAACTGCGGATTTTCCACGGTCGCGGCGGGTCGGTCGGACGAGGCGGCGGCCCGGCTTACGAGGCGATTTTGGCTCAACCCGGTCGCACCATCGACGGACGGATTAAAATCACCGAACAGGGGGAAGTCCTGGCCTCGAAGTATTCCCTCCCCGAGTTGGCGATCTATCACTTGGAAACGGTGACGTCGGCGGTGATTCAGTCGAGCTTGTTGGGGTCTGGCTTCGACGATATCGATCCGTGGAACAAAACGATGGAAGAACTGGCCTGGCGATCGCGCCAACACTATCGCTCGCTGATTTATGAGGAACCGGATTTCATCGATTTCTTCATGCAGGTGACGCCGATCGAGGAAATCAGCCAGTTACAAATTTCTTCGCGTCCGGCCCGTCGTCGCAACGGAACGAAAGATATCGGCAGTTTGCGGGCGATTCCTTGGGTGTTTAGCTGGACGCAGAGCCGTTTTCTACTCCCGGCTTGGTACGGTGTGGGGACGGCGTTACACGAGTTTTTCGAGGAGGAACCCCAGGAACATTTGAAACTGCTACGGTATTTCTATTTGAAATGGCCGTTTTTCAAAATGGCCGTGTCGAAGGTGGAAATGACGTTAGCCAAGGTGGACTTGCAAATCGCCGATCATTACGTGCGAGAGTTGAGTCGCCCCGAAGATCGCGATCGCTTTGCGGCGTTGTTCGATCGCATCGCTCAGGAATACCACCTCACTCGGGAACTGGTACTGACCATTACGGGACACAAACGCCTCCTCGACGGCGATCCGTCCCTCCAGCGATCGGTGCAATTGCGGAACTCGACTATCGTTCCGTTGGGACTTTTACAAGTGTCGCTGCTCAAGCGCCTGCGCCAACACGGGATCAGTTCTACTCCGGGCGTCATTCAATCCCGTTACAGCAAAGGCGAACTCTTGCGAGGGGCGCTGTTGACCCTCAACGGTATCGCGGCGGGAATGCGGAATACCGGCTGATTTTTAGAGGGGGAGCAGGGGAGATGGGGAGAGGGGGAGAGGGGGAGAAAGGGAGAGGGGGAGAAACTATTAACTGTTCCCTGTTCCCTGTTCCCTGTCTTCACTGGTGACTGGTGACTGAAACACGGTTCCTCATCTCCTCATCCGGTTCTCTCATCATCATGCTTCCCTCTTCCCTCTTCCCTGATGAACCCGACACGGAGCAAAAACAATTAAGATGAGAGAACACACCCGCTTTCAACTTAACTTTAGGTTTACGTAACGATTCATGTCCGTTCTGGCAGCGATCGCAGTTTTAGCTCTTTTAATTGTCGTTCACGAGCTAGGCCACTTCCTAGCCGCCCGTTGGCAAGGGATTCACGTTAATCGCTTTTCGATCGGTTTCGGGCCGATTCTCTTGAAATATCAAGGCGCTGAAACCGAATACGCCGTTCGTGCGTTTCCCTTGGGCGGATTCGTTGGGTTTCCCGACGACGACCCCGAAAGCACCATTCCTGAAGACGATCCCGATCTCCTCCGCAACCGTCCGGTTCTCGATCGCGCGATCGTCATCAGTGCAGGCGTCATCGCCAACTTGATTTTTGCCTATCTGGTGTTAGCCGTTCAAATTGGCTCGACTGGGGTTCCCGTGGGCTTCGACCCAGAGCCTGGGGTGGAAATTCCCCAGGTAATCTCGGTGGAATCTCCCGCCGGACGTGCGGGAATTCAAGCAGGAGACGTGATTCTCTCGATCGACGGTCAGTCCCTCGATGCGGGGGAAGACGCCATTTGGACGCTCAAGGAAACCATTGAAGATAACGCCAACCAATCTCTCTCGTTAATCGTGCAACGGGGCGATCGCCAACTGTCGCTGACGGTGGTTCCTGAAACGGGACAAGACGGGAACGGCCGCATCGGCGTGCAACTGGCACCCAACGGCGATCCGGTTTACCGCCAAGCTGACGGAATCGGAGAAGTGTTAACTCTCTCAGCCGAACGCTTTCAGTCGATTTTCGTCACCACCCTACAAGGGTTTTATCGTTTGATTTCTAATTTCGGCGAAACGGCCGGACAACTGGCCGGCCCGGTGGGAATCGTCGCCCAAGGCGCTGACGCCGCTCAACGGGACGCTGTCAACCTGTTAGTGTTTGCAGCCGTCGTCAGCATCAACCTGGCGATTATCAACATTTTGCCGCTTCCTGCCCTCGACGGCGGACAACTGGCGTTTTTGTTAGTGGAAGGATTGCGCGGTAAACCCGTCCCGGTTCACATTCAAGATGGCGTCATGCAATCGGGGCTGTTGTTCTTACTGGGATTGGGGATTTTCCTCATCGTTCGCGATACGACCCAGTTGGAATGGGTGCAGCAGTTGACACGTTAGGGGCGATCGATGTCGAAAGCTTCTAAAACAGTGAAAGCCCGACGAGAACGGGCTTCTAAGCTGCTATTCCGTCTCGAGCAACTCTATCCCGACGCCACCTGTAGTCTGACCTACGACACTCCGGTTCAACTGCTGGTGGCGACGATTTTGTCCGCTCAATGCACGGACGAACGGGTCAACGCCGTAACGCCGGAACTGTTTCGACGCTACCCGGACGCCCCCGCGTTAGCTGGGGCAGATTTGGCGGAGTTGGAACAGTTGGTTCGTTCGACGGGGTTTTATCGCAATAAGGCGAAGAATATTCAAGGGTCTTGTCGGGCGATCGTGGAACGGTTCGGCGGGGAGGTTCCGCAAAAGATGGAGTTGCTGGTGGAACTTCCCGGCGTCGCCCGCAAAACGGCTAACGTGGTGTTAGCTCATGCGTTCGGGATTAACGCTGGGGTTACGGTGGATACTCACGTCAAACGTCTCAGTCAGCGGTTTGGGTTGACGACTCACGACAATCCGGTAAAGGTGGAACGGGATTTGATGGACTTGTTGCCTCAAGCGGAGTGGGAAAATTGGTCGATTCGGTCGATCTATCACGGTCGGGCTGTCTGTAAGGCGCGATCGCCTCAGTGCGACGCCTGTACGCTTGCTGATTTGTGTCCCTCGGCGGGACGAGCTCGTTGACACTCCCCAGCCTAAAGGCGTGGGGATTCTTCCTTCAACGATCCGACTTGCTCTGACAGGTTTGCACCAGCCAAAGTAGCGGTCAAATCTCCAGAAGCGTTCACCTCGACTGCGCTCGGTGAGCGGAGTCGAGGACTCAAATACTGGTTTTTCCCGAACTGACAAGTCCCTCTATCCCCCCAACCATCCCCCCAACCCCCCTTTCAACCCACATTCCGCACTTCAAATGTAGTGTATAAGTAGTATAAATTGAATCGGAAAAGAATTAGGTATTTCGACTCAGCCAACTGACCCCTTGACTTGAAAATAACAATTCAAGAGCCAACTGACTTGACAAAAATAGTAAGGATATGCAGAATGACTTCCGGCAAGCTTTTCTGTTCATCATCAAAAAATGTAAGCCATCAGAAAAAGGAAGAAGACTATGTCGGTAGAGGTCAAAAAATTTAGAACCACTTGGGGTTAGTGGGCGGGAATCATTGACGAAATCGGAATTGTCGAAATCGTCAACGACTTACTCGGAGAAAAAAAAGACGGAAAAAAGTTAGACGCGGGTCTCGTCGTTAAAGCCATGATTT
>NZ_KB235958.1:2239105-2268585 GCF_000332355.1 Baaleninema simplex PCC 7105 | reverse complement strand
ATGAGGTTCGCCAAAATTACCCAACGATTTTCTTCACACAACTTGCCTTCAAAAGGAAGTTCAAAGGCTTCTTCGGGCGTGTCAGGATTTTGTGATTTTCGATACATTTTTTCTTGCCGGATGCACGGGAATTTCCAATTTTACCTCTTTTTCGGGTTCTCGAAGCCACGTCAAGACTCCTCTAAGCCTTACGTCGTAAGCTTTTCACTTCTTTTCAGCAAGCCCTAATTTCATCCCCTTCTCGTGCTACTTGGCGTACTACAAGTTGAAGTGCGGAATGTGGGTTTCAAAGGGGGGCGAAGGGGGGATAGGGGGCTAAGGGGGGATGTGGTGAAGACTTCTTGAAACCTAGCGTATCGGGAACGGATTCCGTATCACAAGTTAAATCCTTCCGTGGCAAGGATTTCGACCGATCGGCATCATTAGAGTGCAGCACTACCCGCGATGTTTGCCATAGCCGTAGGACTTACGAACTTCAGCGTTAACCACACTCAATGTAGAGGTCGGTGGGCATTGCCCATCCTACAGATGGTGTAAATGCGGTTGTTCTGAGCCGTTTGTGGTCTGGGTCGAGCCTACTTACTAACACCTAAGACCGGCGGGAGGGAACGTCCTGAGAGACAGACGAGCGAGAGGTCGCACCGTTGGAAACCTCCTCGTCTTCTAACCGGTCGGTTTCCCATAACTCGTAAAACGGCATGGGCGAGTCCGTCACCTCGGTTTCGTCTTCGGGCGAAACGTGAGGCGGGAACTCCACGGGGATCTCGGCGTCGTCGATGACCGCTCCCAACACGCGCACGCGGTCTTCTGCCTCTTCAAGCATTTCAGCGTATTCTGCCAGTAAGCCGCCTTCGGTCACGCCGGGGCGAGCGACGAGAATCATTCCGTCGGTGTAGGGTTCGAGCAACAGCGCATCGTTACACTGACTCAAGGACGGGGCGTCCACAACGACGAAATCGAACTGAACGCGGGCTTGACTCAACAACCGCCTTAACTCGCTCGATTCGATAATCGCAGCGGCGTGCTGTTGCGGTCCGGGACTGGGGATCGTGTAGAGGTTTTCCACTTGGGGAACGAAGCGCATCCCGCTTTGGAAATCGCGATAGTGACGTAAGGGTTCGATGAGACTGTGGGGATCGAGCGCCACTTTCAGCGATTCGGCCTTCGAGGGCGATCGCAAATCGGCTTCTACAAGTAGCGTCCGTTTTCCAGCTCGCGCTGAGGCGATCGCCAAATTGTAGGCTGTAAACGTCTTGCCTTCTCCGGCCTTGGCACTGGTTATCAGCACCACTTTCGGCGCTCCCCCTTCCACTCGCCGCAAGTTGCTGCGGAAGCGCTCGTAATGCTCCAAATAAGGAGAATCGGGCGCCACGATGACGGGCATCTTGCTCTCGTCGCCGAACTCCTCTGTGACCACGTGAGGCAACGTTCCCAACAGTAGCAGGTCGCGTTCCTGTAACGCTCCGCGCACTTCCTCGACCGTGTAAAACCGTCCTTCGAGGGCGGATAGCAAGAAAATTAACGCTCCCCCGGCTGCCAGTCCGACACCGCCCCCTAACAGCACTAAAATCGCCACGTTTGGCGGATCTTCTTTCTGCTCGACGACTTGAGCTTCCTGGGCGATCGTCAAATTACTCACCGTTTCAGCTTTGGCCGCTTCAGCATCCACCAGTTGAGCTTGTAATTGGTCGGAGAGAGCTTTGTGTAACAACACTTCCTGCTGCAAGCGCTGGCGTTCGAGTTCCAAATCCGGTAAGTTCGCGTAGGTCGCTTTTAATTCCCGTTCGAGGCGTCCGGCTTGCGCTAAACTGCGATCTAGGATGTCCCGCTCGGTTTGCAACTGCACGAGCCTCGCGGCCATTTCTTGGCGCATGGGATCGAGGCTGCTCGCTTGGCGAATCGCTCGACTGTTCGACAGCGGAGTCGCAATCCCCTCGCCGCCGATGACTTCGACCGCTCGCTGCACGAACAATCGTTCTAACCCGTCGAACTGGCGTTGTAACTCCACCATCTGGGGGTGTTGCGGTCGTAACGTCTGACCGAGCAGTGCTTGTTGTGTTTCTACTTGGTAGAGTTGCGCTCGCAAGTTATTGAGGATGGGATCGCGGCTGAGAGCCGAGGAAACATACGCTTGGGTGACGTTCAACCCCAACTGTTGCTCGAGGCTGTCCATTTGGGCGGCCATTTCTTCGACTTGCAAGCGCAACTGTTCTTGTTGCTGCTGGCTGGCACGAATCTGTCCGACGAGAGAACCGTCTTTGGCTAGGGTAATCGCCGCCCCTTCAATGCGATCGAACCGAACGAGACGGTCTTCAGCTTCTCGAAGTTCCTGTTGAATTTCGGGCAAGCGTTCGTTGAGGGCATCGATGAGGGCTTGGAGGCGAGAGGTGTTGAGCAGGTAGCTTTTTTCGACGGCGGCTTCCATCAACAAATTCACCACTATCGACGCTCGTTCGGGGGTCGAATCAGTATACGCGACGCGATAGAATTGTGGCTCGTCCGAGGCGGGGGTTCGGAGTTGGGCGGATTTCACTTTTCTTGGAGGGACGCCGATCTGTTCGCTGACGGCTTCGGCAGTCGCGTCGTCGATGAGGTAATCCTGGGTTAAGGCTTGCCGTCCTTGTTCTTGAATGGCCGGCCCCGTCTCGGACAAAATTACGGGTTGTTCGTTCGAACTCATCACCCCTGTCGCTTTGTAGGTGGGGGGAGGGGGTTCTTGTAATCCCATCAATCCGGCAACGCCAACGGCGAGAGCAAAGACGCCGAAGCCTGCGACTTTATATTTGCCAAAGGCAATACTGTATCGTTTGACGATAGAAGGAGCCACGAGCGATCTACCTGCGTGCGACTATTTTTATCTTAAGCGACTCGAGAGGGGTTTCGGGGCGCGATCGCCCGTTTCGACAATGAAGTTTTCGCAAATTCATCGGTGGTAACCGGTCGTTTGCTAATTGTTGTTATTGTTTCCGGTGGGACGGAACAAGTTATCGGCGCTATTAGAGAGTTGGTCGAAAAACAGTAAAAATCCGAGAACGTCGCGGAACGGTTGGGTAAAGTTATTGAAGAAATTTCCGACGGCGGCAATAAAGTTACGTCCGACGACGACCACATCTTTATCTTGCAAGATCGGATTTTCTTCGGGATTGCCCAAGATCGCTTCCCGTCCGTTGTAATAGGTCGTCACGGCTTCCCCGAGGGTCTCGTCGAAGCGGATGACCGCGACGCGACTCAAACGAGCTGTGTTTAGGGGAATCCCGCTGAGAACGTCGGCGAGGGTGCTACCGTTGGGCAGCGCTTGGGTATTGGTCGCGTTGGCGGGATAGCTAAGAACGCGCACGATAATCTGGTTTTGGGCTAACGTCGATCGCGCCGCCAAATCGAGTTGGTACGCTTGCCGTTCCTCGGCTGTGAGTTCGGGAACCACCACTACGTCTCCATCTTCGAGAAACACTTCTGGTAGGGGTTCGCCGAATACGAGGGGCGAAAACAGATCGACTTCTCGCTCGACTGTCGTTCCGTCGGCTAGGGTGCGGCGCAACAAAACGCGCCGTAAGTTCGCCGAGACTTTCGTGCCTTGAGCGGCGAGAATGGCTGTATCGAGGGCTGGGGACGGTACGGGTGGAAAGTCGTAAAATCCCGGCCGGGCGACTTCGCCGACGACTGTAACGGCAATGGGTTCTTGTTGGGGAGCTGCTAGCGCCGAGCGATCGATGGTTTGGCGGTTGTAATCTCCGGTAAAGGTGCGATCGCGACGGGGAACGAAAATCACGTCTCCGTCTCGCAAACGCAAATCGGGAATCGACGTGCCTTCGATCAGTGGTGTGTAAAGATCGAGGGTTTGAGACAAAATTCTGCCGTCGTCGAGGGTGCGTCGCACGGTAACGCGGCGCAAGTCCGCCTCGATCGTAACGCCTCCCGCTGTGAGGAGCGCTTGCACGAGGGGGGCGTTGGGCGCTACGGGGAAAAACCCAGGACGCGCCACTTCTCCGGTGACGGTGACTTGGGCTTGACGGGGAGCGGCCAACACCACTTGTACGTCGGGGTTGACGACGTAGTTGTTGAGTAAGCGCGTCAGTTTTTGTCGGGCTTCTTCGACCGTCAGTCCTTGTAGTGAAACGGTTCCCAGCAACGGTATGAAAATCGTCCCTTGAAAGGAGATTTCGGCGCTGGTGGTCAGATCTTGAAAGGGGGGCTGGACGACGACCGAGATGGCGTCGCCGGGTGCGAGTCGATACACCTCCCAGTTATCTCCACTCAGGGGACCGCGACGACTGGGAGACTCGGGTAAAAGTGGAGACAAGTCCAGGGGTGTCGCGGGGCGATCGCTCGAGTGTCGGTCGAGATATTCCACCATCTGGCGGTGTTGGATTTCCCCGGACAGTTGCAAGCGCAACCACACGGGCAGACTCTCGGGAACGGTATCGAGGTCGAGTTCTTCGTCGGCGATCTCGGGTGGGGCGATGTTTGGTGTGGGTTGGGCGATCGCGCGGCCGAGTGGCAATCCCCACAACGTTACCAAGACGGCTTCTGTGAGGACTGCCACCAGCGATCGCCCGTTCGGTTTCCGTACCACCTGTCCCATGCAACGATTCCTTACCAAAAATTTGGGTCTAAAGCCTCGCCCCCTTCGACTTAGCTCAGGGCAAGCCTTGCAGGGCGACTTGGCTATGATGTCAGAGAACTGGAACGGTATTTAACCCGTCTAAAAACCGAGCCTCTAATCGAGGCATCCGAACCTTGAAAACTAGAGTTAGCGGGTTCTGTTCGGGAAAGCTCGAACAGGTAAAAGCTCTAAGCAACACGGACATCTCACGCTGGCGAACTCGGTTCGCCACCCCTGTCCTCAAGTACAGAAAGTCAATTTTTCAGTAGATTATCAGGTACGGTAGGGCATACCGAAACCTCCTCTGTAATGGGGAAAACGTCTGGGGAGATAAACCCCTCTGGTACTTATTGGCAACAATGGGTAGTAAGGGTTGTCGCCGAACCAGAAATCTAGAACCGTGAGGTCTGGAGAATCCCCACGCCTTCAGGCTGGGGAGTATGTCAAAGCACGACGTCTTCCTTCGGGGGAAGAAACCCACTCGAACGACGTTCTACGACCCGACTCGAGACGGTTCGACGAACGCGTTTTCCATTAACTGTTCCTGCACCTGTGACGCCAGACGTTCGAGAAGCGGACGGGCGGTTTCGATGTCGCCGAGGGGTTCGATGGGCGTCATCAGACAGACGGCGACCCAAGGCTGACGGCGACCGTCTAATCGCGCCCGACGGTCGGCTTGAAACCAGTGCGTCAGGTTGGGATGGCCGCCGGTTTCCCAAGCGTACCATTGGGCGATCGCGTAGGTTTTTTGAGTCGTCCAACCTCGGAAAAATCGCGTCGTGACGGTGGCGGACGTGCCGTCGTCGGCCGTCACCTCGAACGCGAACTGACGCTGGCGGTCTTCTTTCCAATCTCCCTGAGCGTTTCCCAAACCGCGAATGTCCGTCCATTCCATCTGCGGCTGCGATCGCGTACCGCTTTGTCCCTGTTGGGGGTGCAGTAACAGCGTCGCCGGGGCGGGAGAGTCGGCGGTCGAGGCGGTGTCGTCCTCCATCAGAGTTTGCATGACCCACGCGCCCGATCCTAAATTGACAGTTCTCAGGTCTACCGTCGTCCATCCGGACAATTCGAGTCCGGTGTCGTCGAGTTGTTTCAACCCGCTGAGATCGACGGGTTGGGGTTGGCGAAACGGCAGCTTTCCCCGAACGTAGTTGGGAACGGCGACCGCTAACAACAGCAGTGCGAACGCGACGATCGCCACCACAGCAAAGGGCGACGACCGACGAAGAAATTGAGGGACAAAAGAGGCGGATTTTTCCACGATTTGCGTTGACAACGAACAGCAAGCAGTCTCGAAGGGATGGATACGTTCACATCAAACGGACTCGACGGTGTCGGAACCGGACAGGGCGTCGCGCAACCGCTCGATCGCCATCAGTGTCGGAATCAAGGCTAACAACATGAACGCCGAGATCGCGTCGCCGCCCCAACCTTCGTGCAGCCAGTGGAACAATTCGTCTCGTCCGGTTCCGTAAAACAGGGTTAAGAAGGTGTTTCGCAAAATGTTCGTGACGACGCTGATGAGAACGGCACACAGGAGAAACACCACGGTCGTTTTGCGCGATTTTAACGCCCCCGTCCAGTACAGCAGCATCAATGCCACGTAGAAGGTGGTAAAGAGCATTTTGAACCCGGCGCAGTGGGGCGCGACTTCGACGACGCGACCGCCGACGAGAAGTAGGATATCTTGAACGGTGACGTCCAATCCCCATTGAGTCAGGATAAATCCGGCTGTTCCGGCGATGAAGCTTTGTAGGGGAAGGGAAACGGGCGCGATGAGATAGGGTAGGTCGTTGGGGGTCGCCAGTAAGACGAGCAGCCAGGGAAAGGCTATGAGTTGAAAGCCGGGACGGCCTTTTAAGCCCAGACACAATCCCGCTAAGACGATGGGAAAGGACAGGTTGACTAAATCGGGCATTTGGCTGACGTACAGGACGCCCCCCAAACCGAGCAAGACGGCGCCGAGGGGATTGAAGCGATCGTCGAGGGCTTGCCAGCGATCGCGCTTCGTCCAGACGATGTACGCGGCGAAGGGTAAGCCGATGATGCCGTGGCTGAAGTATTCGTGTTCGAGGCTGATGCTTTTGTTGAGCCAACCGTCGTACCAGTAGGCGATCGTCGGCAGGTACATCAACGCCAGCAAGAGACCGAGGATTAGTTCGCTCGGATAGCGATCGAAGGAGGATTTGAGAGTCGTTTGTAGCTTCATGACATTGAGTGTTCGACCGAGTTTTAAAATGCGAGTTCTATCTAAACTATTGGTACGAAGAGATGTTCTTAGGAGTTTACGATCGCGCGGCCGACGAAACGGGATGGCGAACGGCGGTTTCGATCGCTCGGACGACGCGATCGATTTGCGCTTCGCTCAAGCCGGGAAACATCGGCAGCGAGAGAATTTGACGGGAGAGGGTTTCTGCGTGGGGAAAACGACCTTCCTCGTAGCCGAGGTCTCGATAGGCCGGTTGGAGGTGGCAGGGGATCGGGTAGTGAATTCCGGTTTGAATTCCTTGTTGTTCGAGTTCGGCCGCCAGTTCGTCTCGGGTTAGCGGCGATTCGTCGGTGACGCGGACGACATAAAGGTGGTAGACGTGGCCGCGATCGCTGTCGTTTCTCATGGGAACGATCCCCGATTCCCGTAAGGGTTCGAGCTGTCGGTCGTAGCGTCGAGCGGCCTCGTTGCGCTGGCGGTTCCACTCGGGTAAACGGGGCAGTTTGACGTTGAGGATCGCAGCTTGTAGGGTATCGAGGCGGCTGTTTGTACCGCGATAGGCGTGGACGTATTTTTGAGGGGCGCCGTAGTTTCGCAAGGCTTGCAGGCGTTCGGCGATGTGGGCGTTGGGGGTGACGGTGATGCCGCCGTTGCCTCCGGCTCCGAGGTTTTTACTGGGATAGAAGCTAAACGCGGCCGCCATTCCCACCGACCCGGCGGTATAGCCGTCTCGGTGGGCGAGATGGGCTTGGGCGGCGTCTTCAAAGATGAGTAAGTCGTGTCGGGTCGCGATCGCCTGTAAACCGGAGGGGGACACCATTTGTCCGTAAAGGTGAACGGGAAGCAGGGCTTGGGTTCGCGGTGTAATGGCGCGTTCGGCTGCCTCGAGATCCATTAGGGCGGTGTCGGGATCGCAATCGACGAGAACGGGCGTCGCTCCGGCGTGTAAGACGCCGATGAGGGTGGCGATAAAGGTGTTGGCGGGAACGATGACTTCGTCCCCCGTTCCGATGCCACAGGCACGCAGTCCTAGGGCGATGGCGTCGGTGCCGCAGGACACGCCGATGCCGCAGGACACGCCGCAGGCGCGGGCGAAGTCTCCCTCGAAGGTTTTGACGGCTCGGCCGAGGATGAAGTCGCCGCGATCGAGAACGTCGCGAACGGCCTGCTCGATCTCGTCTTGAAGGGATTGGTGCAGGGCGTGTAAATCGACAAATGGAACGGGGGTGGGGGTTTTACTCATCGGGGGTCATACCAACTTTGAGAACAGTCCTCTCACAACTGTAGCTCGACGGTTCTGGCAGTTGGGGAGATTTTTTTGAAAATTTATTTAAACTTTAAAATTGATGCGACCGCTTTTTTGAAAAGAATATCTTGAGAGATTTATATTCGATTTATGAATGTTTTGAAAAGCATTTAAATATTTTTTTGTGATTATTAAATCGACGATTTTTTGAAAATTCTTCACTCAATTTCAATTTCGATTTTTTGTGCGATCGCTTCGGTCACCAGTTCGTTGCCAGCCGGACTCAAATGAATATGGTCTCGATAAAGAGTTTCGACAGGTTCGACGCGATTGAAGGATGAAAGAAAGTCGATATACTGAATTCGATCGCGTTGCGTGAGTTCTAACAATCGTTGTCGAGCTTTGAGTTCGTAATCGCGAGGGCCGGGTTCTCCTAATTCCCGTTTGAGGGGAGTCATGGCGAGTAAAAAGATGACGTTTTCGGCAAGTAAGCGATCGTGAATTTGTGCGATCGCCCTCAAATTTGCCCCCACGATATCTTTATCTTCGGGAAGGCGAGTCTCGAGTTCGGAAAATTCAGGTTGAGGCAGGAGGTAGCGAGAGAGAACTTCGATCCAAGCCAAGCGAGGATAGCGATCGGGATAGCTGCGATCGCGTCCCACTTTGACGGAACTCGGCGCACTGGCGAACAAATCGTCAGTATTGATCGAAAGTACGACGGCACGAGCGCCAAAAGTGCCGAATTTCTCCAAATACGCCCGTTCGTTGCGCGGTCCCCAAGAGTTAGCCGAGGCGTTGAGAACTTCCACGCGGGGCGCAACCGGGGCTAACCGCCGTTGGAGTCGGGCGGAAATCGTCTCGTCGCGATCGGTCCACCATCCCCCGTTGGCGATGGAATCTCCCAGCAGTAACACCCTCAAGGTGTCGGGAGTCGGCATCGGTTCGACCTCCTCAGACCGCATCGAGTAGCGGTTGATGTCGATGCGGTTGCCAAAGCGTCGGGTGTGCTGGTTCGGTGCCAGACGATAGCCGATCGTGTCGTCGGCAACGTACAATGGCGGTTTGCCAAACCCAAACACCACTCGCAAGCCGATCTCGATGGCGATCGCCAATCCCGCGATCGCGAACAGTACCACCAACGCGAGTTTCAAGGGCGTTTTCTCCTGTCGTCCCATCTCGTCCAGTTTAAACGAGCGGCACTGAAACCCCTATAATCCAAATAGGATATACCGGGTTCGACTGAGATGGACAGCCATCGTACCCGACCCGACGGGCGAACCGACGGGCAAACTCACCCAGAACGCCCCAGTTTCTGTGACCGAGCGACAGCGTCGCAGGTCGCCGCTTCTGTTAGCCCTTTCAACGAACACCCCTAGTCACTGACTCCGAGACAAGTAAAAACGTGGACTTCGAGCAGATTTTCAAAACCCCCAATCCCATTATTGGAGTCGTACATTTACTGCCGTTACCCTCCTCGCCGCGATGGGGGGGGAGTCTCAAAGCGGTGATCGATCGAGCCGAACGCGAAGCTGCAGCCCTCGCAGCCGGGGGGGTGGACGGTATCATCGTTGAAAACTTCTTCGACGCGCCCTTTACAAATTCCCGCGTCGATCCGGCGGTGGTGAGTGCCATGACCTCGATCGTCGAACGGCTGCGCGGTATCGTCACGATTCCCATCGGTGTGAACGTCCTCCGCAACGACGCCCACAGCAGCCTGGCGATCGCAACGTGCGTCGGCGCGAAGTTCATCCGCGTGAACGTCTTGACTGGCGTGATGGTCACCGATCAAGGCATCATCGAAGGCCGCGCCCACGATTTGATGCGCTATCGCCGAGAACTCGGCAGCGACGTGAAGATTTTTGCCGACGTGTTGGTCAAACACGCTCAACCCCTGGGAACTCCCAGCCTCACCTTGACGGTGCGCGAGACCCTCGAACGAGGCTTGGCCGATGGGGTCATCCTCTCGGGAATGGCCACGGGAATGCCCCCGAGTTTGGAAGATTTGGAACTGGCCAAACACGCCGCCCGTAACAAGCCCGTTCTCATCGGTAGTGGGGCGACCTGGGAAAATATTTCCGAACTGATGCAAGCGGCCGACGGCGCGATCGTCTCGAGTTCGCTGAAACGACACGGCAACATCGAAGCCCCCATCGATCCGATTCGCGTCGGCCAGTTTGTAGATGCCGCCCACAGTAGCGTCGATCGCGATGGGGCGATCGCCCCGTCGCCGTCTTATAAGAAAGTACCGTCTTAACAATTGGGAAATCTAGGGAAACCTCGCACGGAGAAGCGCCATGACTCGCCGACGTTCGACCTCTCGATTCTATCGTTGGTCTCGCCCGATAATGGGGACGATCGCCCTGTTGGGGGCCCTCGAAACCACGGTGTTAACGGTGGTGAAACTGACGAACAACATCGCCGCCATCTGTCCCACGGAAGGATGCGATCGCGTGTTGACTAGCCCTTACGCGACGGCTTTCGGACTGCCGCTGACGGTGTTCGGCTTCCTGGGATACGCCGCGATGACGGTGTTCGCCTTCGCCCCTTACTCGTTCGACCCGGAAGACAACCGCCGCCGCCGCGATCGCATCGAACGAACGACGGGATGGGCGTTACTCGTTGGGGGGGCAGCGATGGCCGCCTTTAGCGGCTATTTAACCTACGTGTTAGTCTCGGAACTACACGAGTTCTGCCCGTATTGTTTCGCCTCGGCACTGTTTTCGTTCGGTTTGTTCGGATTGGCGGTCTTCGGCCGCGATTGGGAAGACGCCGGACGACCGCTGTTTGCGAGTGCGTTGGTGGCGATCGCGACCCTTGTGGGCGCGACGGGACTGTACGCCGATATTTCTCCTTCTGTGGCGGCGACGCCAGAATCCGTTTCTGAGACGAAACAAGCGCCTCGTGCCGTGACGACGGAGTCGGGAACCGCAGAAATCGAACTGGCACGACATTTACGGGAGATTGGGGCGCGAACCTTCGGGGCGTACTGGTGTCCTCACTGTTACAGCCAGAAGCAGCTATTCGGACGCGAAGCCTTCGAGATCGTAGAGTACGTCGAATGCGACCCCCGAGGTGCAAACGCAAAACCCGAGGTTTGTCGACGGGCGGGCGTTCGTGCTTATCCGACTTGGGAAATTAACGGACAGTTGTACGAAGGGGTTCGGGAGTTAGACGAGTTGGCTGAGTTGTCGGGCTATTCGGGAAATACTGCGTTTCGTCACTCGCTGCGATCGGTGATGTAGGATTGAGGGCGGAATCGAGCCGTTCGCCTAGATTGATTGCCATCTGACGAGCGTTGTGAGTCGTATAATGCAAGGGGAACGCTCGTGTTGGGGGAAGCGTAGCCCGATCCGCCCGTCGGCCGTCCCGATGGTAATTCCCTCGAGCGATCGTCGTGGGTCGTTTCAACCCGGCATTCTCTTGCAATCGTTATGTCCTCTCGTCAAGAAGCTGTTGTTTTTATCCCTGGTTATCAATTTCAAGAACAGGGGTTTTATTTAGAATTGCTCAGTGCTGGATTGACGGAGCAATTAGAACAGAATCGCGTGACGTTGGCAGGAGATGTTAAAATTCAAGGAAATACGGGAAAACGCTTTGAAGTTGTCACGTTTTTAGACAACCATAAAACTGTTGATGTTTACGAAGCGTACTGGGGCGATTTATTAATTAAGCTCAGCGATCGCTCGATTAAAGACAAAGCTTTGTACGGCGCATATTTGTTTTTTTATTGGCTATTTTCTAAAACCTGGAAATATTTTAAAGAGTCTCCTGTCTTTTTTATTAATGGCTCTTTAACGCTTGTTTTATGGCTTTTTTGGTATTATGGAACATTATCGATTATTTTTACAGCAATTGGAAAAGATCCTAGTTTTTTAGGATTTGAAATTCCTCAAAATTTAGCTCGATATTTGGGAACGTTAGGAACTTTTATGGGGGGGTGGTCGATTTGGGTCATCGTTCAAGGACTACTCGATTTGCTGCCCGTAAACTTCATGGTTGATATTATTTATTTTGCTATGAAATATATTGAGGAAGACTCTCCAAGTCGAGTGTTGAGAGCCAAAATTCGCAATCGTATTTTTTCTATATTTGACGATATTCTGAACGAAGGCTGTTACGATAAAGTTACCGTCGTCTCGCACAGTTTTGGTGTGACGGTTGCAGTGGATTTGTTAGCGGATTATCAGGGAGCGAAGAGCGTTCGACTGATAACGTTAGGCGGCCCGTTAAAAATTTTATCCTGTAAAGTGGATTGGATCGAACGTGAAATTCAGAAATGCCTGGAAAACGATCGCATCGATCCTTGGCTTGATTTTTATTCCGATCGCGATTGGCTCTGTACGAAAACACCAATTCCTAAAAACTCGACATCGAAAAAAATCCAATATCGTCGCAACGATTTACCTTTTTCGCTCGTCAAACAGCTTAGCGGTCGATCGCACCTTCATTACTTCACGGATAAAACTGTGTTAGCGACAATTCTAAACTTAGACGAGAATTAACTGGATATGACTTTGAAGACAAAAACCTGGTGGGAGCGTGGAATTATTTATCAAATTTATCCGCTCACCTTTGCCGATAGCAACGGTGACGGCGTGGGAGATTTACAAGGAATTATCCAACGCTTGGACTATTTAAATGACGGTAATCCAAACAGTGACACCTCCCTTGGAATCGATGCGATTTGGCTCTCGCCGATTAACAAATCGCCCATGTTCGATAACGGGTACGACGTGAGCGATTACCGAGAGATTTGTCCGACATTTGGCACGTTAGAGGACTTCGACGAACTGATTCGAGAAGCTCACCAACGGGGAATTAAGGTTATTTTAGATTTGGTGGTCAACCACACCTCCGATCGCCACGATTGGTTTGTCGAATCGCGATCGAGTCGCGACAATCCGAAAGCCGATTGGTATTTGTGGCAAGAGGGCTATAAAGACAATCCTCCAAATAACTGGCTATCCTACTTCGGCGGTTCGGGGTGGACGTTTTGTCCCGAACGGGGACAGTATTATTTTCATACGTTCAACGCCAACCAACCCGATCTCAATTGGCGCAATCCAGACGTCCGAGAGGAAGTATTCGATATTATACGGTTTTGGCTCGATCGCGGTGTAGACGGGTTTCGTCTCGACGCCTCGAGTGCCTACAGCAAAGATAAATACTTCCGCGACAATCCACTAAAATTTGCCTCGAGCGATAAGAACGATTACAACAACTACCACCATCTCTATGAGAAAAACCTGCCGGAAAATCACGAAATCGTCCGTGAAATACGGCAAGTTCTCGACGAGTACGACGATCGCCTGCTCGTTGGCGAAACCTTTATCGATAACACCCTCTACGATTCCATTGCCTTTTACGGGGCGAACAACGACGAGTTGCACTTACCGTTTACGTTCGAGTTTGCGTTTAGCCCTTGGTATCCCGGCCATTTACAACGGGAGATCGAACGAAAAGAACTCCTGACGCCGCAAGGGGCGCAACCGGTTTATTTTTGGGACAACCACGATATCCCCCGACATCTTTCGCGGTGGGTAGACTGTAGCTTGTGCGTCGATTCGATGGCGATCGCGATGGCGGCGGCGACGTTGTTACTGACCGTGCGCGGAACGCCCGTGTTGTACTACGGTCAAGAAATTGGCATGGTGGACTACGACGATATTCCGCCAGAACTGTCGCGGGATAAGGCGATCGCCCCGAGTCCGAGTGGAGAAGTTCCCGAACGCCGAGATGGGGCTCGCACGCCGATGCAGTGGGACGATTCGCCGCAAGCGGGGTTTAGTTTCGGGAAAAACCCGCAACCGTGGCTTCCCGTTCATCCCAACTATAAAGAGGTCAACGTCGCGGCGCAGCTTCGAGATCCGCGATCGCTATTGAATTTTTACCGACGACTCGTCGCCTTGCGTCGCGATAGTGAGGCATTGTTGTGGGGACGTTTGAGGACGTTAATTCACTATCCTTACGAACATCTAGCCTACCTGCGCGAAACGGACGATGAGATGGTGTTGGTGGTTATCAATTTTTCTTACGAAAAGCCTCTGATTCTCGACATTCCGATCGAGCGCCAGGGATGGAAGCTCTTGATATCTGCTCGCGATCGTCGGGTGAATTCCTATCGAGAGGAAACGGGAACGACGATCGACATTCCTGAAAAGTTAGATGCTTTTGAAATTTTGGTATTGCAAAAAGTGTGAGGCAGAAACCTACTGTCAATAGATAGGTTTGGAGAAACCTCTGTGAAATAGACTTGACTCTGCTTCCCTTATACGAAATTTGTTTTTGACAGGCTGAGTTTTAAAAAGTCTTCACCACAGAGACACAGAGGACACAGAGAGAGACTTTTTGGGTTTAGTAAAATCACTGTTTGAGTCTTACAAGATGACGTTCTAATGTTTGGGTTTTGGTTATATTGCTATATTCGATCGAAAGCGATTGTAAAAAAGATCGAGATTACTTTTAAAAGAATTAGCCAGCACGAGCGATCGTTTAAATAAAAGCACACAAATAAAACTATAGCAATCTCAAATGAGTTGTATTAAATCGCAATGTAAGAAAAAATCTGATTTTTTATTGATGTTCCCCGTCCCCTTTAGTTTATTACACAATCTATAGCATTCCTAAATAATTCGCGGCACAATCTCATTTCGGTAAATGGTGGCATAAGATCTCCGGCATATCCAAGATGCCGGGGATCTCGATAGACCATCTGACCCATGAAACAAATTTTCAATAGGTTTTTTATTATAAAAAATTTAGAATTTCTATATTTAAGATTTCTATATTTTATCACAAATAAAAGTATTTAGAAAACTCAAAAAAGAATTCATTTTTTTGTTCGTGCCACAACCCTCATTCTCGCAATTTTACTAACTTTACCTTCAATGCTACAGACAAGGGATGCAAATTCAAAACATTTCTGTTTTGCTTTGCCGCTAAATTCTGCTTCGCACGCGATTTTAACTGTTGCAATAACTGATTTCTCGCTGGAGAGTCTAACCCCGTTTCGGGATTCATCGTCAGCGATCGCGGACGTTTTCGGCGACAATATAAAAAGTGGGAAGTATTGATAATTCTAGCGACAAAATGCGCCCGTAGTAAAAACTCCGTATCGCCGCCAAACCGCAATCCCGTCGCGAAACCTCCCAACTTCATTACCAATTCCCGACGCACTAAACTACTGGGGTGAATTAATGGATGTCCCGGTTTTTCCACCAAAGCGAGGTTGACGTCCAGAGGATAACAGACGGGAATTACGTTTTTTTCAGATTCCATTATTCGCAATTCCTGGGTTCCCACTAAATCGGCGTTGTGGTTATACATTAAATATAGAAGTGTCGCCAATCGATCGCGCGTGGAAAAGTCGTCGGCATCTTGAAACAAATAGGCATCGGCGTCAGTGTCCTCGATAACCTGTTGAACCAGGCGATACGGTCCGACTCGTTGGGGAGAGCGATACAGTTTCACCGAGGGAAACTGAGAGACGATCTCGACTGGCGGCGTTGGCGAGGCATCGTCTACCACCACAACCTCGTCGAGAGGGCGAGTTTGGTTGATGAGGGAATGCAGACATTGAAACAGCCAGGGTTCGCAGCCAAAGTGAGGCACGATCGCACAAACTCGTAAGTTATCGGGTTGCGGTGTGGTCGATGTGCCGCCATACCACGCTAATTCGGGGAAGTCTTCGGCGAGGCGATACAGCGTTGGGATGTCTGCGTTGGCGAAATGGCGGTGAAACCAGGTGGCTTCAGCAATCCACGCCAGGGGTTGCGGCGATGTGGCGATCGCGGTTTCGGAGGGAAAGTCAAGGGAGGGAAGCCAAGGAACGATCCAGGGTTCGGACGTTGGGGGAAGTTCTGGTAACGTCGGGTTGGGGTTGGCGTGGTGGGGAATGTAGGCGATCGCATCGAGAGGGGCGTTGACAAGTTCCTCGTTCGAGTTGACAATTGAAATAGGGTATGGGTACGGAATCTGTGCAATTTTAGAATTTTGCGATTTTTGGGGATTTCCCGGTATCCAAATCAAAGATATTTGAAGTTGAGAATTCTGCTGTAGGGAGTTGAGGAGAGCGATCGAGTTTTCGAGAACCGTTTCTGACTCGAAGGCGATGGCAATTTGAGAAGTAGATTTGGGCATTTTTTAGAGGTTTCACCGATCGCGAATCTCGAAAATTGGCGATTGTTTGCGGTTGCAATGTTTGGCTAATCGTTCAAAGGCGGAAACTCGCGACGACGGAGGTGCGGAAGCCAACAAACATTGATAAGCGAGTTCGGGTTTTCCGCCATTTAAAAATCCTTGTGCGATATTTCGTAAAATCGGACTCCAGGGAAGGGGATCGAATTCACCTTTTTCGAGAGTGCGATCGAGGTTTTGCGACTGTTGCATCGCCGTTGTCAGCCAAAATTCCGAATCGAGTTGTTTTTCGAGTAATAGGTTGACGTATCCGGTTTCGAGAATGGCTTTGGCTTGCTCTTGAGGAGTTTTGGCGGTTTCTCGAAGTTTGGTTAACGCCGCCTCTAGAATTTCGGGAGTTTTGCGGTTTTTCCAAAAAGCTCTCCTGAGATGCAGCCAAGCAGTTAAAAAGGAATCGGCGTCGGTGATTCTCGAGATTTCCCAGATTTCCCGATTCCAAATCAATTCACGCCAACTGGCTAAAATGGCGGTGTGGAATCGCGAGGCGAAAAAGTTAAGATCGGCGATAAAAATCGCAAGTAGGGGATTGAGACTTTTCGTGAGGGGAGAATTTCGGTTTCTGGCGGTGGCGATCGCCCCCTCAAATCCGTATAAACTGTGATGGATGTTGAATCGATCGATCTGACAAGGGCGATAGTCTAAAATGCTTTGCAACTTCTCTGTTTTCTGATACAATGACAATAGGTATAGGTCAAATTGAGTCGGATCGCTGAAGCGATCGCCCTCCGCTTCACGTAAGATTTCGACAGCGCGATCGCACAGCAACTCATCTCCTCCTAAAACCGTATTGGCAAAGAGTAAAATTCGTCCGATCGTGCGATCGATGTCGGGATTTCCCGTCGTGGGAGTTTGAGAAACGGCGATCGCTAAATTTCGCGTGGCTTCAGAAATTCCCGAACCTGAAATAATCGAGGGATCGATCGCCTGTTTGAGAAGTTTCGCCGCCGCTGCAATGTTACCCTGGGGAAGCGATCGATCGAACAAATCTCCCCAAGACCCCGATGTGAGTTGAGAAATCCAATCCTTCTCAGACAACACCTCTCGCGGCGGAACTTCCGGAGGTGACGGCGGTTTTCCAAAATAGCGAATTTCGAGATTTCCAAAAGTGTGACGAATCCAGTTATCGAGAGGTTCTAAATTGCGATCGCTCCACTTTTCCACCACTTCCTTTAAAATCAGATCGATCGAGGTTTCTCGCCGAATCACTTGATAGTTCAAAATCCCTGGAAATGGCGGAAGTTTCACGTTTCCCGAAAACACTCGTCCGCGAGAGGTTTCGATTGTATCCTCAACTCGTCCGCAAACCGTCGCCGTCAATCCCTTTCGTCCGCAAGAACACGGCGTCTCCTCCAATTCCACCACATCCCCACAACAATACCGAACCATCGGCATCGTAAAATTATACAAATCCGTCGTAACTAACTGTCCGTCGATGACTTCATACAAACAGCGATCGCTATCTAAATGTAACCGATTCGCCTCCGGACAAGTCAGCCCAGAAATACCTGTTTCTTGACAGCCGTATTCGTCAATAAAAGGCGCATCGAAAACCCGTTCCAACAGGGATTTCTGAAACTCAAACCAGCCTTCTCCAGTAACGATGACCCCCAAAACTGTAGGAAGGGATTTTCCATAAAGTCGCGACGCCACCTCACACAAACGACTGGGGTATCCCCGCACCACCGCCGGACGCACCGACAACACCTCCAACAACCGCGTTAAAAACCCCTCGTCAATCTCTCCCGCCAGCGTCACGTCTACCGAACGAATCGGCTGTAAGCGACTGGCGACGTTGACGATGGGGATGCTGTCGTCGATTCCCCACCACCGTAGCGATCGCATTCTCGCCGCGACACGAAGGCGATTCCACTCCTCTCCCGCAAAATACGTCAAAACTTGTCCCCGACTTCCGCTAGTCGTTCCCCGATACACCACATCCGAGGCGTTGGCGAGAAACAAACCGGGAGAATTGCGAATTTCGGCTTTATCGATGGGTTGGAGATTGGGGAATTTCTCTCGCCAATGTTCGACGAGTTGTCCGGTTTTAGTCTCGAGAAGTCCCGCGTCTAAAAAGCGTTGGCGATTCCCCGGAACTCTGGCGGCGATGGCGAGAACCTTGTGAATTTTAGATATCAACAAATTTCGATTCAAAATTTAAAAAATGAATTTTCTAAACAAAGATCGACAAAAAATAAATTAGATGAAAGTCTCAAAATTCTCCGTGTTCTCTGTGTCTCTGTGGTGCATTAAAAACATTTAAATCGGATCGAGTTGGGTTTTGCTTGCGCTCCACCCAACCTACATTTATCTCAAAATTCTCCGTGTTCTCTGTGTCTCTGTGGTGCATTAAAAACATTTAAATTGGATCGAGTTGGGTTTTGCTTGCGCTCCACCCAACCTACGCTTCAATCGTCCAAAGATTTCGAGATACGATCGCCCAAATTCGTCCAATCTTCGTACACCGAAAACCGCTGGGGTTCCACTTGTGTTTCTAACTGAGATTCCATGAAATAAAAAGGTTTGGGAGACATCCCTTTGTTATTCATCGGTCGTCCGCCCATCGAAGGCTTGTCGCAGTACGACCCCAAAAACGTTAGATAATCCGCAGACACCCAACCTTCATTGAAATTCGGCGCACTGCCAAAATAGACACTTCCGCTACCGTAGTGACTGGTGACGAACACCCAACGCCCCGATCGATCTGTCTCTCGGACAAGGACTTCCCAACCTCGGGGAATCGAACCGACAATACGTCCGCCTGGAGTTTGTCGCACGTTTAAATCGGTGTTTCGCGTCGAAACTCGGGCGTATTCCCCCGGAAAGTAGCAATTTTGGACGATGCGCGGCGCGTCGGACTCGTTAGAAGACTTGACAAAATCCTCGACTTGTGCATTAGCAGATTTTAAGCCCAGGAAGGAGAACAAAGTGGCAAAGACGAGACCGATCGCTCGCGTCCAACTCCTCAAAACCATAGGTTTCACCAAAGAACAGTTGACGAATCCAAAATAACCGATCGCGCCCAGGCTGCCCTTAGCCCTGTGACAGAAAATAGACGGAATTACACCACCGAGGCGATCGCTTCCCGTACCATTTCAATCGCGCGATCGATCTCCGATTCCGAGACAATTAACGGTGGAACGAAACGCACCACTTTCGGGCCCGCCGGAACCAACAACAAACCCAGTTCCATCGCCGCTTTCACGATATCGATCGAACTCAGCGAACTCTCTTCCTTGAGAACCAAACCGTTAATCAATCCCCAACCGCGAACTTCCGCAATTAAATCAGGATAATCGGCGGCGATCGCCTGTAACCCCGTCCGCAACTGTTCGCCGCGATCGCGGGCGTTTTCCGCCAAATTCTCCCGTTCCACCGTCTGACACACCGCCAACGCCACCGCACAGGCGAAGGGATTTCCGCCGAACGTACTGGCGTGTTCGCCGGGAGACAACACATCGCAAGCGGACTTACACAACAACGCCCCGATGGGAATTCCGCCGCCGAGACCTTTCGCACAGGTGAAAACGTCCGGTTCGATCCCCAAATTCTCGTATCCCCAGAGTTTCCCAGTCCGTCCGACGCCCACTTGCACCTCGTCGAGAACCAGTAAAATGCCTTTCTCGTCGCAGAGTTGGCGAACCCGTTGGAAATAGTCGAGATCGCCCGGACGGACGCCCCCTTCCCCTTGCAACGCTTCCAACAGAATCGCCGCAACTTGGGGTTTTTCCGCATCGAGTTCCGCGATCGTCGCTTCCAACGCCTCGATATCGTTATAAGGAACGTAGACAAAGCCGGGAACCAGGGGACTGAAATTCTTCTGATATTTCGGTTGTCCCGTGGCGGTAATCGTCGCCATCGTCCGCCCGTGGAAACTGGCTTTCGCCGTGAGAATCACCGGATTTTCAAGGTTGCGAACCGTGTGGGCGTACTTGCGAACCAGTTTGATCGCCCCTTCGTTAGCTTCCGCCCCAGAATTGCAGAAAAACGCGCGATCGGCACAGGAATGCTCGACCAACCACTGGGCTAAGTCCCCTTGCGGCGGAATGTAGTACAGGTTCGAGACGTGGTGGAGAGTTTGAATTTGCTGCGTCACCGCCGACACCAACGTCGGATGCGCGTGTCCTAGGGTACAGGTGGCAATTCCGGCCACGAAATCCAGATATTCCCGACCTCGATCGTCCCATACCCGACAGCCTTTCCCTTTCGTCAGGGCGATGGGAAACCGTCCGTAGGTTTTCATCACGTAGCGATCGAACGTTTCCGGGTCAAATAAGGGGGTCGTGGGTTTGTCGAGGGTGGTTTCTGGACTCACGGTGTTACTCCTATTGGCGATCGATTGCATCGTTCGGGCTTGCGCCCCAAGCGTAAACTCCATCTTAGATCGACCGTCGGGGATTCTCGATGCCGACTTGGTAATGGAGAGTTGACAATTGCCAACCGGGTATTGACGGCGATTCTTAACCTGTTCTTAGTCAAGTGTCGGATTTGCCCCACTATGATGGCCGTAGGGAAACTCGAATCGATCGCTGAAGTCGGTGCGTTCCGGCAGATTTGAGCCTGTCGCCAAAACCCAAAGATCGATCGACGCCGGAACACACCCTACCCGTCAATACAGGATTTCCGTCTGGTCAATCCAGTAGAGTGAAATAAGCGCCGATCGCCCTAAAAGATCCGACTACAACTGTTTCAGCTTTCGACAACCCATGTCATCGACACCTTGGTTTTCGACCCAACGCCTAGCCTTGCTTTTGAGTGTGGGGGTTTTGAGTGGCTGTAGCAACATTGGCGGAAACGGAACGCCCCAACGCCAAGGCTTCGAGGTCAAACTGCTGTTTGGCAGTGCTTTACATGAATTTTGCGATCGCGCCGCCGAACAGTATAACGCGCAAAATCCACAACTTCCCGACGGAAAGCAATATTACATCACCTGCGAAGCGGCCGGAAGCGGCGATGTGGTCGATCGCGTTCTCAGCCTCGCCCAACAACTGAAAAACGGAACGATACAAGCCGAAGACCCTCAATTTCCCGTCCTTCTCTCCGTCGACGGAGAAATCTATCACAGCCAACTTCGCTATCAGATCGATCGCCTCTATCCCGGTCAAGACTACATCCCCGAAATTCCCGACGCCCCTATGTTGTCCAACAGTCCGATGGTGTTGATGGCGGAAGCGGACATCGCCGACAGTTTGCAAAGCGTCGAAGACCCCTTCAAAGCCTTCGTCACGGCGAAAAACCACCAAGATTTAAATTCCAACGCCCCCAACCTCCCCATCACCTACGTTCACACCGCCCCGACGAGATCGAACTCCGGCTTACAAACCCTAGTCACCCAATTCGCCAGCGTCTCGGGGAAACGCCCCGTAGACCTCACCATCTCCGACGTACAGAAATATCAAGACCAAGTCCAACAAATTCAACAGAAAGTCACCCGCTACGGAAAATCTACCAGTTCCCTGGCCAAAGCGATGGTCGCTAACGGTCCCTACTGGGCGTCTGTGGGGTCAGTTTACGAATCCTCGGTTATCGCCGCCAACAGCGAACGATCCGACGCCAATTCCGGCGTCCGTTACCAAGCCGTTTATCCCCAAGCGACTTTCACCTCGAACATGAGGGCGATTTTAGCCGACGCCCCCTGGATTAGCGAGGAGGAAAAAGCCGCCGCCGAAGCGGTTATCGAGTATTTGCGATCGCCCGAAACCCAAGCGATCGCCACCGATTTAGGCTTACGTCCCGGCGTTCCCGGCGTTCCCCTCGGACCTCGATTTACCCCGGAATTCGGCGTCCAAACCAGCCCCAATTACGACTCTTACAACCCGCCACCGCCGGAAGTGGTCGAAGCCATGCTACAAAGCTGGCAAGATTACGCCAAAAAAGCCTCTCAAGTGGCGGTCGTAGTCGATTCTTCCGGGTCGATGGCGGGACGCAAAATCACCGCCGTCCAAAACACCCTGCGAAACTACATTGACAATTTAGGTCCCAAAGAACGCATCGCCCTGATCGATTTCAACTCCGACATTAAACCCCCCGTCGTCGTGGACGGAACCCCCGAAGGACGCGATCGCGGAATGCAGTTTGTGTCCTCGTTACAAGCTAGCGGCGGAACTCGCCTCTACGACGCCGCCCTCTACGCCCGCAACTGGTTGAGTGAAAACCTTCGCCAAGACGCCATCAACGCCGTGTTGATTCTTACCGACGGCGAAGATTCCGGATCGCAAATTCGACTGAACCAACTCGAAGCCGAACTTCAAAAAAGCGGGTTTTCCTCAGACCAACGCATCGCCTTTTTCACCGTCGGTTACGGTAAAGAAGGGGAGTTCGACGAAAGTGTGTTAGAACAAATCGCCCAAGTCAACGGCGGTTACTACCGCAAAGGCGATCCCGAAACCATTTCGTCGTTGATGGCTGATTTACAAGTCGAGTTTTAACTAGGGATTGCTGAAAAGTCATTAAAGTTAAAGTGATGAGAGGGAACAGGGAACAGGTAACAGGGAACAGGAGATCGGAGGGTGGGAAATGTGAGCATATCGATTGCTATTTTCTCTCGAATTTTTGCCCCATACTGACCGAAAACTGGGGACTTTTTTCGGATCGATTCCCTTAAAATTCCTTTTTTATAAGGATTTTAGCTTTATTCAGCAGACCCTAACTACGAGTTTTGACAACAACATGAAACTCGCCAATCCTTTTTATTATCCCATGTCAATTCTCGCCGGAGGTGTCGTCTTGTTCCTCGGCGTGCGTTTGGCGAACGTCTCCAGCATCGTGATGGTTCCCACCGCAGCGATCGTCTCCTTAGCGGGGGCGTCGTGGCGCAAATCTCAAGAACCGGAAGGACTGGCGTTAGAAAACCCCGATTTAGACCGAGAGTTGCAATCCGTGCGGGTTTCGGCGGCGAATTTAGCCTCGAAAGCCGAGGAGTTGCGACAAGAAGCCGAACGTCTGCTGACGGGGGGAACGGTGCAAATGGAGTTGTTAACGGCGGTACAATATGCGTGCGATCGCGCCCACGAACTCCCCGAAAAGATCGATCGCCTTTCCCATCGGTTGCAAGGATCGGATTCGCTGCTGTCAGTCGAAGACTTGCAACGTCAGTTACAGGAAGTGCGATCGAAACAAGCCTCTCGTCGCGGCGTCGCCCAACAACAACTCAGCCAACTCGCCGCCAGTTTAGAACGCAACATCCACCTCGCCCAAGCGGGAAAAGACGCCCGCGACGCCCAAGCGATTTCTTTATTTACCGCCATTACCGAATCGGCGGGAGTGTTGCAAGAATTGCAAAACAAACTGCGAACCGCCGATTTACAAGATTCGGAACAGTTACAAGAATTGCGATCGCTCAGTCAAGACTTGCAACTATTTCAAGAAAACGTCGATGTCTTAGTCTCCAAACCCTAAAAAACAAACTTATTATCATATGATTTAAATTTTGTCAAGTTAAATTTATAAAATCTTGAAAATTATCAAGTCAAAAAAATGGATTCTCCCCAAAGATTGATAACCTCTTTCGGCGTACTGATTGCCTCCCTAGGACTAACTTACGCCCCAATTCCCGGCTTAAGCCGAACCATTTACGTTGTCAGCGGAACCGAACTTCAAGAAACCCTAGAAACCCTCGAACCGAAATTCGAGCGAGAGTATCCCAACATCAACCTCGAACTGAAATTTCAAGGATCACAAGACATCGTAAACAACTACGTCGATGAGAAAAACGACTTCGATCCCACCATTGTCATTCCCGCCAACAGTGAAATTTTAGACAAACTGAGCGATCGCATGGCCGCCCGCAGCAGCGATCCCGTATTCCACGAACGGCCGCGTCCCATCGCCAAAACCCTGTTAGTGGGTGTCGCCTGGCCCGAACGAGGTGCAGTCTTGTTTCCCGACGGACGCTTCGACTGGAATCGCCTCGAAGCCGCGACCAAGGCGGGAACTTGGAACAGCATCGGCGGACAAGCCGAATGGGGAAGTTTCGATTTCCTGATGACCGATCCGACTCGTTCCAACAGCGGACAACTGACGATGACCCTGTGGACGCAGTCCAAACTGGGAAACGCCCCCACCGCCACGCAACTGAACCAACCGGAAATGCGATCGCTCTTCGCCCTCGTCAAGCGATCGATCTACCAACCGCCGCGATCGACCGATATCCTACTGCAAGAATTCATCACCCGAGGCCCCAACGACGCGGACGTAGCGACAGTGTACGAAAGCATCGCCCTCGATCGCTGGGAACAAGCCCAAACCACCCAAGGAAAACCCTATCAAATCTACTATCTCGATCCCTCGATCGAGACGGTGTCCACGGCGGCGATCGTCACCCGCAACCTAGGGTCCTTAGAAACCAACGCCGCCACCCAATTCCTCGACTTCCTCACCGCCCCCGAACAGCAAGCGGTATTCGTCCAACACGGCTTCCGTCCCGCGAATCCCGACATCGACCTCGAAGCCATTCCCAACAGTCCCTGGACGAAAAACATACCCGGTGCCCGAGTCGATCTCCAAACCCGAACCACCCAACCCCCCGACGCCTCAGTGTTGACGGAAATCGAGCGATTGTGGGAACGAGCGAATTAGCAGTCACCAGTAGGGTGCGCGACTTGAAAAATCGGATGTAAATCCTGAGACCGAGAAATCGTCACGCACCGCCAATGCACACCGCCAACATACAAGGGTGCTGTGGCGGTCAAAGTCCAAAACATTTGATGTTACCGCGTCATACTCCATCGATTTCCGATAAGCTAGGTTTCAAGAAGTCTTCACCACATCTCCCCTTAGCCCCCTTTAAAAGAGGAACCCCGCACCGTACCCGCAGCGGGTCGGTGTCGGGAGGATGTCAGTCCGTCAGCCCGTGTTCGAGGGCGTAACGCACGAGTTCCGTGCGGCTGTTGGTTCCGGTTTTGCTAAAAAGGCGGCTGACGTATTTCTCGACGTTGCGAACGCTGGTATCGAGACGACTGGCGATTTCTTTGTTCATCAACCCTTGCGCCACCAATTGCAACACGCTTTCTTCTCGGGGCGTAAAATCGATGTCGAGGGGGGCGCTTTTTTGGGGAATGGCGTTTTTGTGGGTTAGCAACTCTTTGATTTCCTGAATTTGTCGCGCGAGAGTTGCCAAATCTGGGGGTTCGCCTTCTTCGGTGCTTTCAGTGGCTGCTGCGCGACGTTCGAGGAGGTTTTCGACCACCGCCACCAGTTCGTCGGGATCGAAGGGTTTGGAAATATAAGCGTCGCAACGGGCTTGATATCCTTGGATGCGATCGGAAGTCATCCCCCGCGCCGTGAGAAACACCACTGGAAGCGCTCGGAATCGGGGATCTTCCCGCATCTGTTTGAGAAGCTGATAGCCGTCGATTTCCGGCATCATAATGTCGGTGATGACTAAATCGGGATCTTCTTGTTGGAGTTTTTCCCATCCCTCTTGACCGTTCGTCGCCACGACCACGGTAAAGCCGCTATCGGCAAGATAGGCTTGGACGGCTTCTCGAAGTCCCGGTTCGTCATCGACTAATAACAATTTCGCTGACATTGGCGAATCCTTAAGCTGCGAATCCTCTTAGATCTAGAATACCGCTCGTTTTAAGGGCCGGAGATCCCAAAATCAAAGTTCTCAGCTTCGACGGGCGATCGATCGCCTCGAGACGAGTCGGGCGTCCACGTAATTGCTAAAAATCTCCCAAAGCCTGACGCCTCGAACGCCCGAGGCATCTTATGATGTTTGGGGTGCGTGCTACGGAGGCAATGTTGAGCCGTCCCGTAGCGATAGTGTCGCTCTGCGTAATGTGGCTACAGGAGAACTGAGAGATGTCTAGATCTGACACGACGATCGCTGCGATCGACGCCTGGGAAATTCTCGATTCCCGAGGACGACCCACGGTAGAAGCAGAAGTCCGCCTCGCCAACGGCGCTGTCGGCGTCGCCAAGGTTCCCAGTGGAGCCTCTACGGGAACGTTTGAAGCGCACGAACTGCGCGATGGAGACTCCCAACGCTACGGTGGAAAAGGCGTTCTCAAAGCAGTGGCAAACGTCAAAGATAAAATTGCCCCCGAACTCGTCGGTAAAGTCGATGCGCTCGAACAAATGAAAATCGATGCGGTCATGTTGCATCGCGACGGTTCGGCGAACAAAGCCAACCTCGGGGCTAACGCCATCCTCGCGGTGTCGCTGGCTAACGCTCGCGCCTGCGCCAGTGCGCTGGATATCCCGCTTTACCGGTATTTGGGCGGTCCTTTGGCGAACCTGCTCCCGGTTCCGATGATGAACGTGATCAACGGGGGCGAACACGCCGCGAACAACATCGACTTTCAGGAATACATGATCGTCCCCGTCGGGGCAGAGTCGTTTAAGGAAGCGCTGCGCTGGGGATCGGAGGTGTTCTCGTCTTTGAGTAAAGTCTTAGACGATAAAGGTTTGTTGACGGGGGTTGGCGATGAGGGAGGATTCGCCCCGAACCTCGGCTCGAATAAGGAAGCGGCGGAATTGCTGATTCAGGCGATCGAACGGGCGGGATACAAACCGGGGGAACAGGTGGCGTTAGCGCTCGACGTAGCCGCCAGTGAGTTTTACAGCGACGGTCAGTATACGTACGACGGCGCGACTCGCTCTCCCGGCGACCTCATCGACTATTTAACGGAGTTGGTCGATAAGTATCCCATCGTGTCCATTGAAGACGGGTTACACGAGGAAGATTGGGACAACTGGGCGAGTTTGACCGATCGCTTGGGTAAACGCTGTCAGCTCGTCGGTGACGATTTGTTTGTGACGAACGCAACCCGCTTGCAGAAAGGTATCGACACCAAAGCCGGTAATGCGATTTTGATTAAGGTCAACCAAATCGGCTCGCTGACGGAAACCCTCGAAACCATCGATTTGGCGACGCGTCACAGTCTCCGGTCGGTCATCAGCCACCGTTCTGGGGAAACGGAGGATACGACGATCGCCGATCTGGCCGTGGCGACGCGAGCCGGACAAATTAAGACGGGATCGCTGTGTCGTAGCGAGCGGATTGCCAAGTACAACCGTCTACTCCGCATTGAAAGCGAATTGGGCGATCGCGCGGTGTACGCGGGTACGCTCGGCTTAGGTCCGGGCGCAACGGCGTCGTAACCGTACATCTGTTTGGGGCGATCGCGCGGTCTCAAACCTTTGTCAATGGATGATTCGAGAGAGGTGCTGCTACAGTGCCTCTCTTTTTGTGTGTTTCGGGGTGTCGGGGCGATTCGATCGCAATTTCGCGAGGTTTGGTGCCGAGCGATGGGGAACGGATCGCAGGTGACAACAGGAGTGATACTCCATTTTTTCCGATAAGCTGGGTTTCAAAAAGTCGGGGTCTTCGGAGTTTGTGACTATAAATGTATGATTTAATACAAAAAATTGAAAATCCGAGAGCCAAAACCTTTGAAGTCTCGTGTAGTCAGTTTTTCTGTCACCCTAAACTCAGAAGAGCCAAATAACTCGCAGTATATAAAAGAATGGTTCGCTTTGTATTTCACCGGCGATCGATGGCGACGATTAACGTTATTGGTCTGTTTGTTCGAACTTATTGTTGAGTTCGACTTAAAGATTTGACCGATCGATTGAAGTAAGCGATCGGTTTTGAACGTCGTCGTCGAGAAATTTAAGGGCTTCTAGGCTTACTCCAGCTGACCTTTTAACTTCAAGTAAATATAGGATTCGAGCGTGTGGAATTCAGCCAACTGGCTCAGTCAAGTGATACGGATCTTCACCCAAGAACTTTTTGAGATTGGGAATACATCTGTGTCGATCGTGTCGATCGCTTATCTCGTCGTATCTTTGGCGATCGCATTATTGCTAACGCGGGGATTGCGAAATTTTTTAAAGTATCGCTTACTCGTTAAATTCGGTATCGACGAGGGAAATCGAGCCGCGATCGCCACCATTTTTAGTTATGGTCTAGGAATCCTGAGTGTCATTGCGGTTTTGCAAATTTTGGGGTTCGACCTATCCTCTCTAGCAGTTGTTGCAGGCGGTTTAGGCGTCGGGATCGGCTTCGGTTTGCAAAATATGGCAAACAACTTCATTAGTGGCGTCACCATTCTAATCGAACGGAAATTAAAAGTCGGAGATTTCATCGAGTTCGATGGTTTGTCTGGCTACATCAAAGAAGTATTTTTGCAATCGACCGTCATTCGCACGCGAGAAGGTGCAGATGTTGTCGTTCCCAACAGTCAGTTAATTTCAAATCGCGTTGTGAATTGGAGTTACGACAACTGTTACGTGGCGAGAGTTCATATTCCAGTTGGTGTCGCTTACGGTAGCGATCCAGTTCAAGTGACAGAAACGCTATTAGTTTGTGCGTATATGGAGCCTTCTGTCGTGTCCGATCCACCGCCCAAAGTGATGTTAAAGGGATTTGGAGATTCCGCGTTACTGTTTGAGTTGTGGGTGTGGGTCGATCGCATCGATCGAGAGCCGTTTATTGTCAGTTCGCTAAATTTTTTCATCGAGTACTACTTACGCCAACAAGGAATTAAAATCCCCTTTCCACAAACAGAAGTTTGGTTTAATTCTCCACAAGCGGCGATCGATTGGAATTCTCCTCCGTTCGGTTCAGTTCGCCTTCATTCTTCACCTCACCACAATACAACAGATTCTATCGGTGTCTCGCTCAGTCATACGCTGCGACAGATTTCCTATTTTGAAAATTTGAACGAGTTACAGTTACGTCAATTAATCGAGCAGGGATGTCGAAAAACTCTATCACCTGGAGATATTTTATTTCAGGAAGGCGAGCCGGGTGATGCATTTTATATTGTCATTTTTGGCAAGGTTGAAGTCTATGTCGAACGGCTCGATCGACAGTTAAAACTATTAGATGCAGGTAGCTTTTTCGGCGAACTAGCTTTGATGTTGGGCGTTCCTAGAACAGCATCGGTGCGTGCGTTAGAGCCGACTATTTTATTTAAACTCGATCGCTTTCAGTTCGAGCGGTTGTTGTGCCAACATCCCGAGCTTTACGATGCGATCGTTGCGGGGTTAGAACGACACAAATCTGAACTAGCTCGACGACAGCAGGAGTTGCGATCGCTCGGATTAGTCGATGTGGATGAAGACGATAAAAATCCGATCGATTGGGTGAAAAAGCGATTCAAAAACTTATTCAATTTGTAGGCTAATACGGAATCCGTTCCCGATAAGCTGGGTTTTAAGAAGTCTTCAACACATCCCCCCTTAGCCCCCTATCCCCCCTTAGCCCCCTATCCCCCCTT
>NZ_KB235958.1:2238126-2239005 GCF_000332355.1 Baaleninema simplex PCC 7105 | reverse complement strand
AGGGGGGGGGTTGGGGGGATGGTTGGGGGGATAGAGAGGGGGTGTAGGGTTTGGAAAAACCGCTGTTTGAGATTCGGATTCCGTATAAGTTAGCCTTCTTGAAAAGGTATAGGCTAGACGCGATCGTAGTCGGTTTGCCAAATTTGACGATTTAAACGTAAATCTTCTACAACAGCGATCGCCATTTGGAAAGTTTCAAAATATTCTAAAATAGGCTGAAAGCTCACCATACTAGAAAAGAGTTTAGGCTCAAACAAATCTTCTTCATAGCCGATAGCAAGATACATCGTATTAGATACAAACGAAAAAGAAATATCTCGATTTGTTTTTTGTCTGAATTTTACAATTCGCTGCATGGCTCTTCGGAGTTTAGGGTGACAGAAAAACTAACTTCACGAGATTTCAAGGGTTTTGGCTCTCGAATCTTCAATTTTTTGTATCATGCTATACATTTATAACCACAAACTCCGAAGACCCCGCTGCATTAGATTGGTGGAGAGAATATAGCGCGATTCGACCTGGTCTTGTCCGTAGACCATAAAATATTTATTAAACTGTGGATCTTCCAGTTTAATTCGTACTAAACTCTCTTTAGCTCCATTTTTTCCAATTTTACCCGAGAGTTTTTTCGACAAAACGAGCGTTCGAGTTTTAAACGTCTTAGCGGGACTTAAACGGTAAAAAAGGTAAAATAAAAGCAAAACCCTTGACTGACAAGGATTTAAGGTGGAGAGTGTCCCCATGAGAGAGACCACCCCAGCCGCTATGCCACCCTGCTTTGAGAAGTGGTGCAAGCGTTTCGACCCCGACTTCAAAAACCCAAGCACAAAAAAAAGGGGTTTAGACACTATTTGGGAGGATTACTCGGGGAAAGCCAGC
>NZ_KB235958.1:2237045-2238026 GCF_000332355.1 Baaleninema simplex PCC 7105 | reverse complement strand
GTGGCATGGCTGAACGAGAATCGAGACCTGTTTGCCGCTCACAAAGCGCGTTTTGGCTTGGTTTGGGCTTGAAATTTGTTTAAGTACCGTTAGGAAAAGTAGACCAATACAGCAAACCTTTAAATAAAAGCGTTCTCGAGATTGAAGATTCAAAAAACTGTTCCCAAAACTCAGAAAACACTAACTTTCGTCCTCGTGCAATTCTGGAAAATGCGTAAGGAAACCCGAAAACAAAAACAAGAAAACCCGTCATCCACATATAGCTAGAAGACCGACGCCGTCCTTTCAAGACAGACAACCAGTTAAAGGATGACTTTTCAGCACAGACATCTGCAAAAGAAAGCACAGTTCGGCCGACTACTCCAGAAACATAGTCATCTTGACGAACGAGATCGGGAAAGGCTCGACCTAACAGCGTGCTATTCGTTAATGCGTTTCGTGCGGCTCCCATTTCACCCGTCGGAGAATATTGTAAATATTCATCTGGGTCTATAAATTCAAGTATTTTTTGGACAATGTTGCGTTTGAATCCCATTCCGTATTGACTGGTGCGAAAGCTATATAAAAAGACCCAAAGTGTCAACCACAGGGTAGATAAAATGAAAAAGGTTTTCGGCATTTTAGAGGTTAAAATTCCCGAACCGATAAAAATTGCTAAAAGTATTCCCGAAATTGCGATGACAGATATTAAAACCGATCGACGAGATTTTTCGATTTTTTTGAGTTCCTTCAGTAGCGTTTTTTGGTAAAACCGCTTGAGTTCGGAAACTGTTCTCGGTTCGATTCGAGCTTGTTCGATCGCTTGAAGTCTTTGGGCTTCTGCTTCCGCTTCTCGAGCAGCTGCTTCAGCGTTGCGTTTCGCTCGTTCTAACGGTACTTAAACAAATTTCAAGCCCAAACCAAGCCAAAACGCGCTTTGTGAGCGGCAAACAGGTCTCGATTCTCGTTCAGCCATGCCACAAAACGAAAAGACATGGCTGT
>NZ_KB235958.1:2215470-2236945 GCF_000332355.1 Baaleninema simplex PCC 7105 | reverse complement strand
GGTCGAAACGCTTGCACCACTTCTCAAAGCAGGGTGGCATAGCGGCTGGGGTGGTCTCTCTCATGGGGACACTCTCCACCTTAAATCCTTGTCAGTCAAGGGTTTTGCTTTTATTTTACCTTTTTTACCGTTTAAGTCCCGCTAATGAAGCTGTGACTGACTCTAAAAAACGCTGCGCCCAGTGTTGAGTTTCGAGATTCGCATTTCTCGCGAGTTCTTCACTCAAACTGACGGCTTCGTTAAGTTTTCCACTTCCTCGATAGGCTTGAGCGAGAAGTGTTTGTGCTTGCCAATATTGTTGGTTTTTTTCAGTGGTCGAAACTCCAGTAAAGTAACGATCGAGGTGGCTCAACGCTAATTCATAGTCTTTCTGACGAATCGCAACTTTACTTTGGTTGAGCAACTGCTGAATTTCTCGGGTCGATAGTGATTCGGAGGGGGTTTTAGGTTGGGAAGATTCACTAGAAGAGGCGAGTGTTGTGGAACTAGATGGTAAGTTTGACGGGCGATCGGAACTCGATTCGTTCGTCAATGTTTGGGTTGTTTCGTGTTTGGTGGCGACCTGAAGGTGATGGTTGCGTTGTTGCAGGGTTTTCAGTACTTGCTGACCCCACTGCTTTACTTTGGGATGGGGATGAGCTGCGAGTTTCGTACAAAGCTCGATCGCTTCTTCGAGTTGTTGACAAGCGTAGTGCGATCGAATTAGTGCTGTCCATGCAGTGACCTGCTGTGACGTTCGAGGAAACTCGTTTTGACATAATGGTGCCAGTAACGCAATACTTTCGGAATAGCGTTTCTGCTCGAAGGCGGTAATTCCTTCGTGTAAGGCTCGATCTTTAGACATTGTGTTTAATTCTCAAAGAGTTGACTGACGTTAACGTTTTGACGATCGCTCTCGGACGCTTCAAAGACTTTTTTGCGTCGATAGTTGAGTTGAGTGGCGATTATATTCGTCGGAAACATTTCAATCGCGTTGTTATACTCTGTGACCGCACTGTTATAAAATCGTCGTGCTGCTGAGAGTTGTTCTTCAACTTCGTTGAGTGAGGCTTGGAGTTGTAGAAAGTTCCGATCGGCTTTGAGTTGAGGATACGCTTCAACCGTGACTAAAAAATTACTAATTTCTCGTGAAATTTGGTTTTCAAGTTCCAATCGCCTAGTATTTGGCAGTCTTCTAGACATAGCTTGCGATCGCAATCCAGAAACTCGAGTCAGAGTTTTTATCTCGAAATCTGAATATTTTTTAGCGACAGCTACTAGGTTTGGAATTAAGTCATATCTTTTTTTTAGAATAACGTCGATGCTAGAAAATGCATTATCGATTTGGTTTTTAGATCGAATCAAACTATTGTAAAGTCCAGTTATCCAAACTGCCAGTAAAATAACGACTACAATCGATATGATTAGAGTCCACATTCATTTATCCTCCCTCTTAAAATGACGAAAAATACTTCTATTACGAGATTACAGCGATCGAACGTTTTGAGTTAATGTTGAAAACATCGATTTTTCGCATGATTTTTAAAATTCTGCAATATGCATATGTGTAGTCATCCTAAATCAGTTGTGTAACAAAATGGGGACAAAAAGGGAACCGGGAACGGAGAATTGTATTTTTTAGGGCATTTTAATTTTTGACAACTCATTGGGGACTGCCATACTTAATTCTCTCATAAAAACTTTTGTGCTGTATTATAACGTATTTTTAGAAAATTTTATTGTGAGAGATTGTTAGTTCGAGCGCTCGAATTTTTCTGCATTATTTCGTAGTTCTTAATAAATCGAAACACTGTCTTCCGTGAAATCTCGTAATTAATTACGATTCGAGCGATCGTTTTTTGCAAATCAAAACAAAATTTAATAAAACTTAAAAGTAGCTATTAAAACTAGGAGTTAAGCATCTCCACCATTTGTAGTGGGCAATGCCCACCGACCTCTCCATTTAGAGTAATTTCGGTCGAACTGCGTAAGTCCTAAAAACAATCAAAATGTCTATTGTCAAGTTAAAACTTCAAGCTTCCGACAATTGCGGACCGAGCGATCGTTGTGACTTACAGGTTGCCGAACGGACAAATATCGTCATTCAAACTACTCAGTAGTTTTACAGAGGTCGAACGAACCTGAATTGACTAGTGCTATGATGGAGCTTAAATTTCCATAACTTAAGCGTTCTTCCACAACTGTATAGAGGACTCTGTAATGAGTAAGCGAACCGAAGCAGAGGCGATCGTTCGTACCCACGTTCTCTGGTCGATGGGAGGTGGATTGATCCCCATTCCACTGGTGGATTTTGCTGCCGTTACTGCAATTCAATTAGAAATGCTCCAGCAGTTAGCCCGAACGTACAACGTAGACTATAGCCAAAGTAACGGGAAAGCCTTCGTCTCAGCCTTAACAGGAACGACGTTCGCCCGCTTGGGCGCGAGTTTATTGAAGGCCATTCCGGGGGTTGGAACCTTGATCGGAGGTGCGTCGATGTCTATTACATCGGGGGCTTCAACTTATGCCGTCGGTCAAGTTGCCATCAACCATTTTGCGAATTCCGGTAACTTGAATAACTTTGTTGAAGACCAAGTCAAACAGGCTTACGATGTGGCGTTCGAGCGCGGGAAGTCTTATGTTTCCGATCTTGAAAACGAGAAGAAAGACGAAGCGGCAGATATTTATCAAGCTCTGGAAAAACTCGGGAAGTTAAAAGAACAGGGTATTTTAACTGAGGAAGAGTTCCAAGCCAAAAAACAACAGTTACTCGAGCGACTGTGAACCATATGAATGCTAGACGTAACGTTGTTAAAACCCTCTTACCGACCAAATCGTTTGGTGTAGTAGGAGGATTTATCGCTCAGTGGTGCCGAAAACTTTTCGAGATCGGGAATTGACAAAACACATAAAATCTGTGTTGGGACTCAAGCCAGACCCCCAGCATTTGGAAAAGGCCGGGGGGCTCCGGCAAGCAATTTACCGATTAATACGGCGATATCTTTTCTAACAAGGGCTTTCAGGACTTTTCTGCACCAAACCCCCTTTGGGAAGGGGGACTACGGGGGGATATTTGGGCGATCGCGCGATCGCCCACAAAAATAGAGACGCACCGAAGTCCGTCTCTATCAGTTTTCTGCAAACTCTCGACTTAGCGCATGGTCACGAACTCTTCAGCCGAACTCGGGTGAATGCCCACCGTGGCGTCGAAGTCCGCTTTTCGCGCCCCCATCTTCACGACGATCGCCACCCCTTGAATAATCTCGGCGGCGTTTTCGCCCACCATGTGCGCCCCAACAACGCGATCGGTATCGCCATCGACGATCAGCTTCATCAAGGTTTTCTCTTCGCGACCGCCCAAGGTATGGTACATCGGGCGGAATTTCGAGCGAAACACCTTCACTGCATCGCCGTATTTCTCCCGCGCCTCGGCTTCCGTCAATCCCACCGTGGCGGCTTCTGGCGTCGTAAACACCGCCGTCGGCACGTTTTCGTAACTCATCTGCCGCGACTTTCCGCCGAACTTCGTGTCTGCGAGGATGCGCCCTTCGTTAATAGCAACGGGGGTTAGGTTGAGGCGATCGATACAGTCGCCGACGGCGAAGATATCGGGATCGTCGGTTTGGTTGTATTCGTCCGCCACGATCGCCCCGTTTTGGGTTTTGACTTGCGTATGTTCTAACCCCAATCCTTCGAGGTTCGGTTTGCGTCCCATTGCTGCCAAGCTGATGGCATCGGCGATAACGGTATCTTCCGCACCGCTGAGGTTCAATTGCAACTTACCGCTGTCGAGTTTGTCGATCGAGTCGATCGTGGTTTCGGTCAGAATGCGAATACCGTGACGTTGCATTCCCTCTTGAATCTCGGTACGAACGTCCTCGTCAAATCCCCGTAAGATCTTGTCCCGTCGGATAATCACCGTCACCTCAGACCCCAAGCCTTTGAGGATGCAGGCGAATTCGACGCCGATGTATCCACCACCGAGAACCACCGCCTGTTTCGGCTGTTCCTCCAGATGAAAAATTTCGTTAGACGTAATGGCGTACTCGATCCCCGGAATATCCGGTTTGACGGGTTTTCCTCCCACTGCGATCAGAATTTTATCGGCCGTTAGGGTGCGATCGCCGATCGTTACCGTATGGGAATCGACAAATTTCGCGTGTCCCTCAAACACCTCCACGTTAGACTTATCCAACATCCGCTGATAAATACCGTTGAGGCGAGTAACCTCGTCGTTCACCACGCGAATCAGTTTCGGCCAGTCGAACTCGCTTTTTACCGGACTCCAACCGTACCCCACCGCATCGCGAAATAGATCGGAAAAGTGGGACGCATACACCATTAACTTTTTGGGAACGCACCCGCGATTGACGCAGGTTCCCCCCAGGCGATCGACTTCTGCAATTCCCACTTTCGCACCGTATTCGGCGGCGCGTCGAGCTGTGGCGATTCCTCCAGAACCCGCACCGATGACAAATAGATCGAAATCGTAACTCATAATTTTCTCTGTGTCCTCTCATACTACGCTTAACTTGTGAGGGGTTTGGGGAGCCATAAGTCCCGCGCTCCCCCCATCGGTGAGTGTCTCGAGACTTGGACTCCCCGCGTCAATTGAGGGTGCCTCTGCTATCGGCCGCTTCGCGTCTACGATACCCCAAAAATTGACATTTCCTTAGCTTTCAATCTTACTCAAGTCAAGTTGTTAGATATAATGTCTGTCGTGTGGGGTCCCGTAGATTGAGAGTCAAAGGTAGGCTTTTGCCGGAACCTCCAAAGTTCTAGAAACCGCCTCAGAACTTTAACAACTGAAGTTATGAGGTTCCGATCGGGAACACTCAGCTCTAGCGGGTGCCTGCGATCGAGTAAAAACTTCACAGTAGCCAGGAAGCTTTTGTTTAAAAAGCTGTACCCAGTAAGATAACCGGATGACCGGGTGATGTAATGATGTAAAATCTCCCTATCTCCTCACCCCCTCATTTCCCCATCTCATCATCCAAGGGAGATATCTAAAAACATCATGCAGACAAATCCCGCCACAATGCCCAAGGTACCTTCTTGTTCGTAGCTTTTGCGAGCGATTTCGGGGATAATTTCATCGACGATCACGAACAGCATCGCCCCCGCTGCAAAGGCCATCGCCCAGGGTAAAAACGCTTGCGCCACGCTGACCACGCCTGCCCCAATGACGCCGCCGACCGGTTCGACGAGGCCGGTGACGAACGCAACGCCCAACGCATAGGCGATCGAATAGTTTAATTCTCGCAATCCCAACGCGACGACTAACCCCTCGGGAATGTTTTGTACGCCGATCCCCAACGCTAGGGCAATACCGTTTGCGATGTTGCCCCCGCCGAATCCGACGCCGACCGCTAAGCCTTCAGGGAAGTTATGCAGGGTAATGGCAATGACAAACAGCCAAATTCGTTGGAAGTTTTTCAATGTCGGCCCCTCTTTGCCCTTAAAAAAGTGTTCGTGAGGAAAGTTGTTATGGGCAAACCACAACGCCGCACTTCCTAAAACAATCCCCGCTCCCACAATTAAGGCTGCCACGGTTTTGGAGGCTCCCTGTTCGAGAGCGGCTTCGGTTCCGGGGACGATGAGCGAAAAGGAGGTTGCGGCCAACATGACACCTCCTCCAAACCCGAGAAAAATTCCCTGAAGTCGATGTTGGATGTTGTGAGTGAATAAAATCGGTAAAGCACCGATGCCAGTTCCGAGTCCGGCGATGAGACTGGCTAGGCTTCCAATGAGGATGACGTCCATTGACCGTGACGGGTAAAGAATTAACCGAAGATTAAAAACACTGTAGGGGCGAACGCTAGGATTCGCCCTCTACTCGGTTCGAGTTTTCTCGATGCTAGGAAGACTTAGGCACTAGCCAGATATTTGTCTAAGGCTTCGGAATCGCCGATGAGTTTCCCGTCGATGAAGACTTGGGGAACGGTTGTGCTACCGCTCATCGCTTTGAGCGATCGCGCAGTGGCGTCTCGTCCCACAACGATTTCTTCGTAGTCGAAACCGCGTTCTTTGAGCTTGGTTTTGGCTTTGGCGCAGAAGGGACAGCCGATTTTGGTAAACAGCGAGACGTACTTCGGCGTTGCGTCGGGGTTGATGTAGTTCAACATCGTCTCGGCATCGGAGACTTCAAAGGGGTCTCCAGGTTTCTCGGGTTCGATAAACATTTTATCGATGACGCCGTCTTTTACGAGCATAGAGTACCGCCAAGAGCGTTTCCCGAAGCCCAGGTCGCTTTTATCGACGAGCAGTCCCATTTGTTCGGTAAATTCACCGTTTCCGTCGGGAATTAGGGTGATGTTGTCGGCTTCTTGGTCTTTCGCCCATTCGTTCATGACGAAGGTGTCGTTGACAGACAGACAAATGATGTCGTCAACGCCGTTTTCTTTGAACACTCCCGCTAACTGGTTGTAGCCGGGAAGGTGACTCGAGGAACAAGTCGGCGTGAACGCGCCGGGAAGGGCGAAAACAATCACGGTTTTTCCAGAAAACAGTTCGTCTGTGGAGATATCGACCCATTCGTTATCGCAGCGGGCGCGAAAGGTAATGTTGGGAACGCGCTGACCTTCTCGGTTCTCGAACATAGCAGTTAGCTCCTTTGTGAATTAATTCATAATCGTTATGAGTTTAGCTTAGCGAGCGAGGTTAAGACTTGTCAAGCTTTTCTTGAAAAAAGCTGACTCTACTGAAGATTCAGCGCTATCGAACCATTGGGAGTTTAAGTGATTACCTGTCCCGTGATATCTATCTGAAGGAAGAAGAGAGGGGGAGCTTCTTCAGGGAAGAGGGAAGACAGGTAAAAGTTTCTCATCACCTCATCACCCTCAGTGGTGCAGAAAACTTTTCGAGATCGGGGATTGACAAAACACACAAAATATGTACCGAAACTCGAGTGAGATGCCGGGGATCTCCGACAGGAATTTACCGATCTGGGATTTTGCGGTCAACCCTTGAATACGGCGATATCTTTTCTAACAAAGGTTTCAGGACTTTTCTGCACCACTAAACCTCATCTCCTAAGAGGTAGGAATTTCGATAACGAACTCCGTCCCTTCTCCGAGGGTCGAACGACAGGTAAGCTGGCCGCCGTGTTTTTCGACGACAATTTGACGAGAAATCGATAACCCCAGCCCCGTTCCTTTTCCGACGGCTTTGGTGGTGAACATTCGATCGAAAATTTGTTGGCGGACGTCTTCAGTCATTCCCGGGCCGTTGTCTCGGATGCGAATTCTGACACGATCGCCGGTATCGTCGAGTTCCGTGCGAATGACGATGCAGTTGGGATCTCGTTCGAGGTCTTCAAAGCTGCGATCGCGGCTGGCTTCGTCGAGAGCGTCGATGGCGTTGGCGATGATATTCGTAAACACCTGGTTGAGCTGTCCGGCGTAACATTCAATCTGTGGCAGGTCGCCGTACTCTTTCACCACCTCGATGGTGGGGCGTTCCTTGGTAAACTTCAACCGGGGTTTGAGAATCATCAAGGTACTGTCGATCCCTTCGTGTAAGTCGACGGCGACCTTGGCAGAAGTATCGGCTCGAGAAAACGTCCGCAGCGATCGACTGATTTGGCGAATGCGTTCGGTTCCCACCTTCATCGAATCGAGAATTTGCGGGAGATCTTTGACAATAAAATCGAGATCGATTTCCTCGATTTCCGCGTCGATATCCTCCCCCGGATCGGGAAATTCTTCCCGATACATTTCGAGCAACCCGATAATGTCCTCGATGTATCCCTGAGCGTGGCTGAGGTTGGCATCGACAAATCCCACGGGATTGTTAATTTCGTGGGCGACCCCCGCCACCAACTGACCCAAGGTCGCCATTTTCTCGCTCTGCACCAACTGTAACTGTGCCTGTTGTAACTCCTGTAGCGAGTCTCGCAGTTGCGTCGCGCGTTCCCGTTCGTGCAATTCCGACTGTTTCAAATTCTCGTAGAGGCGGGCGTTTTCGAGGGAAATCGCAGCTTGAGCGCACAGTAGCATTAAAACGTCGAGGCGATCGCGCGTAAACGCCCCGGCCGTCAAACTATTTTCTAAATACAGAATGCCGATGAGCTTTCCTTGACCCTGAATCGGAGCGCACAGTAGCGATTTGGGCTGTCGATCGCGAATATAGGAATCGTTGACAAACGCCGATTCTGCCGTGGCATCGTTGAGAACGACGCTTTCACCCGTTCTGGCAACGTAGTGGAGTGTCGAGAGGGGAAGACAATCGCACTGTTCGACGGGGAGCGATCGCCGTCCTCCGACAGCAGTTCCCTGGGACTCGTCCGACGGAACCGAGCGATCTTGGGTTGTTGCCAACGAGCGAAGACCTTTTCTCTGAGAAATTTCGACCGTCAGGCGATCGTTCTGCACGAAGACGATCGAGCCACCCGTAGCCCCCGCGTTCTCTAAGGCCAGTTCCATGAGCTTGTCGAGTAGGCGATCGAGGACGATTTCTCCCGATAACGCCTGAGCTGCTTTCATGACTGTAGCCACGTCCAACACGGCAGCCCGCGATCGCGTATAGTTGATACTGCGGTTCGTGCGGGGACTGCCCTCGACGCCCCATCCCTCTTCGTCGTCCTGAGAGGCCACCACTGCCACCGTCAACAGCGAGCCGTAACGACGGTCGAACTGCCGCACCTTTCCCGTCGCGCCCCAACGCTGATAGGCAACATAAGCTTCACCGAAATAGAGTTTCGCAATTTTCGGTTTGCCCCGATCGCACCAAAAGCGGCCGGCCAACTCGTTTCCTAACGCCACCCACTGCACGGCATCGTTGGCCGACGCCAGTTCGATGGCGCGATCGTAGCGATCGAGCGCCTGAAAATTCCGGCCGTACAGCCGTTCCCACTCCGCTGTTACCAATTCCGACCAGCACGCGAACGTCTCGGGACAGACTTCAGCCCAACTGTCGAGATGTTGTCGAACCGTCTCAATTTCCCGACGAGCGTTTTCTCGGTCTTCAGGGGAAAACTGCTCGAATAACGCAGTCGAACACAGGGCGATCGCCATATCGTTGAGGGCGATCGCGATCGATCCCGACAGAGACGCCGACCGCTCTCGAGCCGTTCTCGCAGCCTCGAGCGCCTCCTCGTATCGTTCTAAGCCGTACAGAACCCACGCTTTATGAACGTAATACGACGCGGCCGAGGACTCGTGGCCGAAACGCCGACACCGTTCGAGAAAGATCGATTCGGTCAACTGTCCCCAGCGAAATTTGCCGTCTGTCGAGGGAGATTCCGTCGCCGAACCGGCCGTCGCAGTTTGCCCGACCCCGTCCTGACTCGGGGCGCGATCGCGACTGCGGAGCGGCGTTTTTTCGCTCAACATCGAAACCGGCAACATGACGCTGGCGATGCGGTCTAAAGCCCAGCGATGTTGGTATTTTCGACACCACGCCATCCATTGCGTCGCATCTCGGGCGAGGGATTCGAGGGATTTTCCGCCATAAAACGACAGACACAGACGTTCGGCGAGACTGTAACCGATGGCGAATATCTCAGCGTGTTCGGTACTGAGACGATAGGCTTCCTCTAGCAGCGACAGCGCCTTGGGCAGAGGCGTCGTCCAGGGTAAAACGTGGCTTCCGAGAATGCCGTACACCCAACACTGGCGATCGCCATCCCCGAGTTGCTCGACTTGCGTTCGGGCAAAATTCGCCCAGTCCGAAGCGGTTGGCCGATCGCCGCCCGCGAGGTGACTGACTCCGTAAAGCGCGGCAGCAACGGGCATTTCTAAAGTCGCGCGTCCGAGGGTTCGCGATCGCTCGAGTGACTCAGCCGCCAGACGAGCGGCTCGAGAGGGCGCGCAGACGTGCAGCAGAACCAAAGCTCGAGCGAGAACCTCTCCTACCGCCGACTCTTCCGCCGTCGGAGCGATCGCTTCAGTCGGCAGACTATCGAGACGGATCTCTGGCGGAGGCGAGGCGGACGAGGAAAACAAGGAAGACAAGGAAGATAAGGAAGACACAGACAATCCGGTCTCTTGAGAACTGTCTTCACTGGCGACTGGCGACCGGCGACGGGTGACTGATACCCGTTCGATCGCGTCGGTGACGTGATCGAACGCCGCACCGTAGCGTCCGCAGAGTTGGTAAGCGGCGACGGCCAGGCGATCGATTTCAATGCGGGCGACATCGTCGGGAGCTTGTCGGTCGAGAAGGTCGAGTAATTCGATGGTGCGATCGAAGTTACCTTGTAACAGGTTCGCCCGTGCCCGTTCGAGGTGCAGAGAAAACGCCAACTCCGGGCAGATTTTCCACATGGGCATGGGGAGGGCTTCGATGCCGATGAGGTCGTAGGTTAAGGCGCTCGTGTAGTCGCGCTCGTTAAAGCTTTGGCGACCAGCTTCTAAATTCAGTCGTCCCCGTTGAAGTTTATCGGTGTCGTCGGCGATCGCCCCGCGAGCGAGGTTCCAGTGACGCACTACCTCGATAATGCCGTTCGTTTCCCGTTCGGTTTCCGACTCAATTCGGGAGCGTTGAGTGCGGCGGTAAAGGACTTTACCGATTTGTAAGTGAAGAGCGTCTTTGCGATCGGCCCCGACGAGGGAATAAGCGGCTTGCTGGACTTGTGGATGAAGGAACTGATAGCTCAAGAGTAAAACGCCTCGTTTGTCGGAAGTCGAGGGCGTCAAATTCGATAGCGTGATGTTGGTATTTTTTATATCGATATTTGTAAGACTATCTGTATCGGAGCGAGTTGAAGTATCGGAGGGTGAGAACGTCGTCGGGCGATGGTCCGGCTCGAGAGGGAGTTCTGAAGTGACAAACTGTTCCCGCCGAGGTTGCACCAATCCTTCTACTAACGCCGGAACCAAATCGTGAAACAAATCGCGCAACGGGTCTCGAGTAATTTCGTGGAGAACGTCGAGGTCGAACTCCATGCCCATACAAGCCCCCAAACTGAGGAGTTCGCGGGCGCGGTCGGGGAGTTGTTGAAGTTGCGCCAGCAGACCAGAGAGAACGTTATCCGCGATTTCCTGAGCGTCGATGCGTTCGAGATCCCACTGCCAACTCATGGACTCGTCGTCGAAGACCAAGAGATTTTCGCGATCGAGAGTTTTGAGGAATTCTCGCACGAAAAAGGGATTGCCGTTCGTTTTTTGGGCGATCCGCATCGCGAGGGGCATCACCGATTTGCGATCGCGATCGAGCGTATCGGCCACCAATCGAACGATCGCCTCGAGGGGCAAGACGTCCAACGCCAGCGTTTCGACCCGGCCGGGGTGTTCCCGGTCCGCAGACTGACGCTGTAACCGATGTCGCAGCAAACGTAACGGGTGGTCGTCGCCGACTTCTCCCTCGCGGTACGCCCCGATAACCAGCAGCGATCGCGAGTGTGGGTCGCAAATCGCCGCTTCGACGATCTCGAGAGTTACCGCGTCCGACCACTGGAGATTGTCGAAAAAGAGAACGAGCGGGACGTTACTGTGACAAAACACCTGTAAAAACCGCTGCAATGCCGATTTGAGTCGAGATCGATCCCAACCTTCATCTGGAGAGGCGCGAACGGAAGCGATCCCGAGTTCGGGTTCGGTGGGCGATTCGAGAACGAGTTTTAACTCGGGAACGGCGCGAACCAACAGGTGACAAGCATCGCCCAACGTCTCGAGAAGGCGATCGCGCCAACCGGCCAGTTGGCTTTCCGTTTCCGTCAGCAGTTGTCGCACCAGTTCCCGCACGGCTTCCACCACGGGCGCAAAGGGAATTTCCGATCGCAACGACTCCCCAGACTCGAACTGACCCGACACGAAATAGGCTCGGTCGCGGAAGTGAGAGGACGCATTGTCATGTCGGACGGGCTTGTAGCTTTCGCCGACCAGAGCGGACTTACCGATTCCCGCATCTCCTACCACGAAGACGACTTCAGGAGAGGAGAACTCGGGGCGGGGACTGTCTTCGACTGTCACAGCATTTCCGTCCGCAGTGGCGATCGCGCCGACGCGCTCGAAAGCTGCCCGCAATCGAGCCAGTTCGATCTCCCGGCCGTACAGTTGCGGGGGAATGCGAAACTGGTTGACGACATCGTTTTCGCCGGGAATGACATCCTCGATCGTTCCGGTGGCTTCGAGTTGCATCAAACACAACACGAGATCGACTTGAATACCCCAAGCACTTTGATAGCGTTCTTCGGGAGTTTTCTCCAGCAGTTTCATCACGATATCGGAAACCGCTTGAGGAATGCTGGGATCGAGTTCTCGCGGGGGTGTCGGCTGTCCGGCGATGTGACAGTGAACCAATTCCATCGTATCGGTGGTGTCGAAAGTCGGCCGTCCCAAGAGCATTTCGTAGAAGGTGACGCCGAGGGAGTAAAAGTCGCTGCGGTAGTCTAGAGGACAGTTGGTGCGCCCCGTTTGTTCGGGGGACATATAAGGCAGAGTTCCTTCGAGGATGGTTGGATTGCGGTTTCCCAGGGGAGTGTCGGAAGACAGTTCGATCGAGATGCCGAAATCGATAAGTTTGACGCGATCGAGTTCTCGGTTATAGAGAATGTTGGCGGGGTTGATATCTTTATGAACGACGCCAGCTGCGTGAATTTGACCGAGGATTTCGGCAATTTGCGAAGCGATGGAGAGAAATTCCGAGAGGGTCAGTTGGCGTTCGGCCAGTTCTTGTTGGAGAGAAACGCCGCCGAAGTCTTCGAGGACGATGGCGATGGTATTGCGGTCTTTCGCTAATTCGTAGGCGCGGGCGATGCCGTCGAGTTCGAGCCGTTGGGTAATGTGGTATTCCTGTTGGTATCGAGCCAGTTCGGTGGGCGTTGCCCGATCGCTTTTGAGAATTTTGAGAACGACGGGCAGACCGTCGCGTTCGCGCTGGCCTCGATACACCAACGAGTTAACGCTTTCGTAAATTAGCGTACCGATTCGATAGCCGGGGAGAAGAATCATGTCCAATAATTGATAATTGGTAATCGATCGTGCTGTTTACAGCGAGCTGCGAGCCATCAACAGCCAGCAGTTAATCAGTTCTTTCTCATCTCCTCACTGGCGACTGGTGACGGGTGACTGTTCTCTCCTCATCTCCTCATCTCCTCGTCTTCCACCCGGACGGGTAGGGTGACTGAAACGATCGTCGTTTGACTGGGAGTGCTATCGATGGTGAGCGTCCCGCCGTTGAGTTCGGCGAGTCGTTTGGTGATGGCTAACCCCAGTCCCGATCCTTGCTGTTCGTAAATTTTGCGCTCGAACTGTTCGTAAGCTCCGACGCGCTCGATCTGTTCGGGTTGGAATCCCCGTCCGCGATCGACAGTCGAGAAGACGAAGCGATCGCCGTCGAGTTGGCTGCGGACTTCAACGGGGGTTCCCGCTTGAGAGAATTTAAAAGCGTTGTCGGTGAGTTCGGCGATCGCTTTGGCAATCCAGTTTTCGGCGACGGCGAGAGAGGCGTCGTCGAGTTGGAGGTATAAGTCGTCGAGGCGATCGTACTGTTGGGCAATTTCTCGGGCGACGGTTTCGATCGCCTTGCGAGCCGATTCAGTTTGACCTCGTAACAACAACTGCATCCGTCGCGAGTCGCCTTTGACGAGTTCGAGTTGGGCGTAGAGTAAAAAATTTTGAATTAAGTGATGCAATCGCCGGGCTGATGTACTGATGCTAGCGGCCATTTCTTGAATTTCGGCTCTATCCATACTGTGGCCGTCTTCTTCTAAAAACGTGGCGTAGCCGAGGATACCGTTGAGAGGGGTGAGGAGTTCGTGAGGGAGCGATCGCGTGAGGTTGTGGCGCAGTTCGTCGAGTTTGTATTGAGAGACGCGTTCGAGGGCGGCTTTTTTTTCCAAGCGAGTCGCCACTGTTGCGAGGAGTTCGGCGATCGTAAACGGTTTCGGTAAATAGTCGTCGGCCCCCAATTCCATACCCTGGCGAATTTGGGTCTTTTCAGCTTTCGCCGTCAGGAAAATAAAGGGGACTGTTTGAGTTACCGGATTTTGCCGTAACGCTCGCAACACGCCATAACCGTCGAGTTCCGGCATCATCACGTCACAGATAATCAGATCGAGCGAGTGTTGACTGGCGAGTTCGATCCCAACGGCTCCGTTTTCGGCTTCGAGGGTTTCGTAGTCCGCTTCGGAAAGAATTTCGACGACGATCTCGCGAATATCCTGTTCGTCTTCGATAATCAGAATTTTGCCCATCAGCTCTTTCAGATCTTATCGGTAAATTGACTCAAAAAACGGGACGGCCATTTTAGTTTGCTAGAAGGGTTCGATCGACAATTTAAAAACAATTTGAGGACGAACGGAAAGACGATCGCGACATTAGCTAAATTCGAGTCGTTTTCCTTGACGTAGCAGTTCGGCAAATTCCGAAGCGGGAAGTGGGCGACTAAAGAAATAGCCCTGCATGCGATCGCACCCGTGTTGGCGGAGAAACTCGAGTTCGGCTCGGGTTTCGACCCCTTCAGCGATGGACTTGAGACCAATTTGACGAGCCATTTCGATCGAGGCTTTGGTAATCGCTGCGTTCGTGGGGTTGCGATCGATCCCCCCGACAAAACAGCGATCGATCTTCAAAATATCGAAGGGAAACTGTTGCAAATAGCCCAAAGACGAATAACCCGTTCCGAAGTCGTCAATGGCAATACTGACACCGACGGCTTTCAATCCTTCTAACATTCTGACGCTGGCTTCTGGGTTGCGTACCAAAATCGTCTCAGTCAGTTCTAATTCTAAATCGCGAGGGTCGAAGGACAGATCTCGAAACAGTCGTGTCAAATGCTGGCGTAAATCTGGGTTAAAGGAGTCCGAGGCACTCGCACGATCGAACTGTCGCCCAGATAGGTTGACGGCGACGCGTACCCGTTTCAAACCCGCTTCTTGCCACGAGAGACTTTGCTGGCAGGCCGTTTTGAGAACCCATTCGCCGATCGGCACGATGGAACCGTTTTCCTCGGCCAGGGGAACGAACCGTCCGGGCGAGACCGCTCCTCGGCTGGGGTGATGCCAACGTAACAGGGCTTCGGCGCCGACGATTTCCCCAGTCGTCAAATCCACTTGTGGCTGGTAGTACAGGGCGAACTCGTTGCGATCGAGAGCGTAGCGCAAATCCGTTTCGAGGGCCAGGCGATCGGAGGTATCTAACAGGGCTGCCGTATACGCTCTGACTTGATTTCCCCCTTGCTGTCGCGCGTAGCGCATAGCTTTTTTACTCTGACCCAACAAGGTGTCGAGATGTTTGGCGTCTCGCGGGTAAAAGGCCAGGCCGATACTGGCGGTCAGGAAAATTTCGCGACCGTCGAGGCCGAAGGGTTCTCCGATCGAATCTCGAATCGCCTCAGCTTGACGTTCGGCGTCGGCGCGACGTTCGACGGGACGGGGGACTAAGGCGAACTCGTCGCCCCCCATCCGCGAGAGCATTGCCCCTTCGCCGAGACAATTTTGCAGGCGTTTGGCGGCAATTTTCAAACAGCGATCGCCGAGTTCGTAGCCGAGTTCGTCGTTGATGCGAGCAAAGCGATCGAGACCGACGTACAAGATGGGGACGAAGCCCGAGCGATCGAGGTGGCCGTTCTGGTCGATTCCCGACTCGCCGACAATGCGATCGAAGTTTTCCCGCAGGGCCAGTTGGTTGGGCAGCTCCGTCAAACTATCGTGATAGAGCAAGTATCGCAGTCGGTTTTCCGCTTGTTGGAGTTTGGTGCTATAACTTTGCTGGGCTTGTTGCAGTTGTTGGGCGTACAGTTGCTGGACGGAAGAGGACTTTTTCAGCCGCGTGCTGACCGCACTGAGCAGTTCGTCGCGGGTAAACGGTTTAGTGAGATAGTCGTCGGCGCCGAGATCCATGCCGACTCGAAAATCGATGCGATCGGCTTTGGCCGAAAGAAAGATAAACGGAATCGTTTCGGTCTCCTGAAGCCGGTTGAGTTGAGTGAGTACGCCATAGCCGTCGAGTTCTGGCATCATGATGTCGCACAAAATCAAATCTGGCTGGTGTTCTCGCGCCAGTTGACAGCCCACGACACCGTTTTCTGCCTGTAAAACCTCGAACCCTTCGGCTTCGAGCATATCGACGAGAATATCGCGCACGTAATCTTCGTCTTCAATAGCTAAAATCGTCGTCACGATTGTCGCTCCTGCCTCAATGGAATCGTTACGGTCACGGTCGTTCCCCGCCCTTCCTCACTGTCGATTTGAATGTCTCCTCCGTGTAAGTCCACGGACTTTTTGACGATCGACAGTCCCAAACCCGTACCCTGTATGTTACCGACATTTTTTCCCCGATGGAACGATTCGAACAGATGCTTTCGATCGTCGGCGGGAATTCCAATACCGCGATCGCGAATTTGGAACGCGACGCGATCGTTCTGGCAGACTACCTCGAAGTCGATGGACGTTCCGGCTTGGGAATATTTCATCGCGTTCGAGAGTAAGTTGGCCAAAATTTGTCGTAACAGGCGCGCATCGAGTTCGAGGGCGTGGCTGCTGCCGTCGCAGGGGCCGCGATGGCGGAACTTTACGGAATGCTGTCGGTCGTCGCTGACGCTGCACCCGTCGATAAGGGTTTCGCACAAGGCTTTCAGGTTCACGGGAGACGGCGAAAATCCGAGCTGTCCGGTTTCGGCTTTACTGACGGTCAGCACGTCGTCGAGTAACCGCGTCATGTGCGCGACGGTGGTATAGATGCGATCGAGATAGCTTTGTTTTTTCTCGTCGCTCCATTTATTCCCGTAGTGTTTGAGCAGTTCGGCCGACCCGAGAATGGTGGTTAAGGGGGTGCGAAATTCGTGGGAAGTCATGGTCACGAAGCGCGATTTCAATTCGTTGAGTTCTTGTTCGGCCGAGAGGGCTTGTAAAAGTTGGGTGTTCGTCTCTTGAATTTGAGCGGTACGTTCTTCGACGATGGTTTCGAGTTCTTGGTTGAGGGTTTTAAGGGCTTCTTCAGTGAGTTTGCGATCGGTCACGTCCATGCTGGCACAAACGATACCGCGAACGGCTCCGCTGGGGTCGTATAACGGTTCGACGGTTAAGTCGTAGTAGCGAAAGTTTCCGTTGAGAACCAGGCAAATTTCTTCGCGGGTGCCGGACTTCGAGGCGAGAACCTGTTGTTCGATGTCAGTCAGACGCCGTGCGTCGTCTCGGGTAAAGACTTCGGCGTTACATTTGCCGACGAGCGTTTCGGCGTCGAGGCCGGGAGGGGGATTGTAGGCCCAGGTGTAGCGCAGTTCGGCGTTTTTGGTAAATACGGAAATGGGGGAGTTTTTCAGTGCGATCTCGAACCGTTCTTCGCTTTGGTGTAAGGCTGCTTCGATGTCTTGGCGTTCGGCGATTTCCCGCTGTAACTGTTCGTTGGCTGCTCGGAGTTGTTCGGTACGTTCGTCGACGTGCCGTTCGAGCTGTTCGGTGAGGTCGGCCAGGGCTTTTTCGATGTTTTTGCGTTCGGTGATATCTCGGGCGACCCAGATAGCCGTGTTGGATTCGGGCATGGGGGAGATGTTGGCCGCGAACCAAAGGGGGTGGGTATCGACCGACAGGCTGTATTCAAACGAGACGATCTGTTGGGTTTGTAAGGCGCGACGGACGGGTTCGAGGAAGCGTTGGCTGGTTTCGGGGTGAAGGAATCGATCGATGGTGCGATCGATAAGGCGAGGGTTGGTTTGGCTGGAGTCTTCGAGGACGGCTTGGGTCGGAGCGATTTTGATGCTGTTTCCCGAGGCGTCCACGACGAGAACCACGTCGGCCATGGCTTCGAGCATCCGACGCAGTTGCTGTTCGGAGGTTTGAAATTTGAGATCGAGTAAGGTTCGTTCTCGCCGCTGCTCTGAGAAGGCTCTGAGGAGGCGGCTGCGGGAAATCAATCCAGCCAAGCGTCCGTCGGGTTCGATGAGGGGAAGGGTTTCGCGATCGAGGCTGAGTTCGAGTAAGCGATCGAAGTGGTTGAGGTCGTCGGGGGTCGCCGTTCGCTCGACGGGTCGTATGAGGTGGCGGATGGGAACGTTTCGATCGGCTGTGGGATCGGCCAGGACGACGAGGGCGTCGGTGGCACTCACGAATCCCAATAGGCGATCGTCCTCGGTGACGCAGAGGGGTTCGCTCGACTGGCGAGTTGGGGAGGCCAGCCAAGGTAAGACTTCGCTGAGGGGGGTATCTGGGGAGATACAGTGGGGATGGCGATCGAGGTAGGCATCGAACGCGTCTGGCGATCGAAACGGATCGAGACTGGGCATGGCAAGCCGAGTGACGGTAAGGAAAGGTGTTTCCGTTATATTCTCTCTATTTTGGCATTCTCGATCGCTCGTGTTGGGGAGAAGGGGGTAACGGGAAGATGAAATGATGAGGGGCGATCGCAAAAGAGCGCAGTTTTAAAAGTACAGGAGAAATATCGTTCGTCGAACTCGGTCTTCCTTCTTGACTTCCCTTTACACTATAAATATGTTCCTCTGGACATCGTCTACTGTTTGCGACTGAGTTGACTATGAACGATCGACTGTTTGACGCCTGGCTCTCTCGAGTGAGTGATTCGGAAACTGCCGATCTCGCGTCGGGGTTGAAATGTGCCGTCGCGAGTCTCGCACCGAGTCAGGTGTACTGTCAGGTTGGGGTCGAGGACGGAAAGCTCTTCGTCGCCGCGTTGTCAGAAGCTCCTGAGATCCTCGCCTACGCGGTGGACGATTTTGCTGAGGCTGAAGATGCCGAAGCGGCGTTTCAACAGTTCGCCGATACGATGATGGAGGCGGGACTCGAAGAGCGCGTCACGTTTTGCGCTCAGGATATTGCGGACTTTTTTCTAGAGTTACACCAATTCGATCTCGACGAGCGCATCGGGGTATACGTTTATAACGGCTCGAGCGACTATCGTTCGGTTTTAATGGGATTGTTGTTCGCACGTTCGGTCTTGGCGGATTCAGCGTTACTCGTGGTGCGATCGCCTCAACTTTCACAGTTCCACGATGACTCGATGCCAGAGAGCAATGTTCGAGAACGTACTTTTAAAGAAGCTCGTCAGGCAATTGCTGATTTTCTCGTCAGTCATCCACAAGCTCGTCAGTTTTCAGAGAAGTTGACGAGCGAGGCCATTGCAGTATTGTTTTGGGACGCGAATTCATCGGACATCGATTTAACGGGAGTCGATCGGTTTCAACAGCCCGAGGTCATTCGTCTATTAAAACAACTGGGGAATTCGCTAGATTCGCCGTTAGTCGATGTCATGTTTAATAAGGCAGTTCAGTTATACGAACAGGGAGATTACGAGGCTGCGGATCTGGCTTATCAAGAGGTAATAGAGCGAGATCCCAATCGGATTGAGGCGTGGTTTAATTTGGGAATGTTGTATTACGTCAGCGATCGCACAGATGACGCGATGGCGCTTCTGCAACACTGTCTGAAGCTCGATGAAAATCGCGCCAACGTCCATTATGGTTTGGGGTTAGTGTGGGAAAAATTGGAGCAGACTCAGCGGGCGATCGAGGCTTACGAACGAGCGATCGATCTCGATCTCCAGTTTATCGAAGCTTATAATAACCTCGGCAATATTTACTATCAAAATCTAGACTACGTTCGAGCGGAAGCGGTCTATTGTCAAGCACTTCAACGACAGCTCTCGCATTTCGGACTCTATCTCAATTTAGCGAACGCTTTGATGATGCAAAATCGCCTAGACGAAGCAATTTATTTTTATCGAAAAGCAGGCGAGATCGATCCCAACGACGAAAGATTAAAAGAAAACCTCAAACGTGCCACTCTACAAAAACAACTAGAACTTCCCATTATATATGAAACTACAGCACAAATCGAAGTTTGTCGCAATCGTTTTAAAACATCTTTGGAAAACCTGGTAAATCGTACTATTTTAACTGACCCTGAAACCAGGCAAATGATTTTATTTGGAATTGGATGGCACGTCAATTTTTACCTAGCTTACCAAGGTAAAAACGATCGAAAGCTTCAAGAAAAATATGGAAATTTTGTTTACAAAGTATTAGATAAAAACTATCCTGAATGGGTCAAGCCAAAGCTAATGCCACCCCGTTCTAAAAACAACAAAATCCGTATTGGATATGTTTCGTATTTCATGAATTTAAGTTCGGTGAGCAAACTGTGTCTGGGATGGTTGAAACACGCCAATCTTAAAGATTTTGAACTCTACAGTTACCACCTCGGACGTAAAGAAGACTTCGTCTCGAAACGGTTTGCTCAATATAGCTATCGTTTTCAACAGTTTGACAATGCGAAAGTCGAAGACATTGCCCGAAAAATTCTCGAAGACAATCTTCACATCCTTGTCTTCTTAGATATTGGCATGTATCCCAAATCCACATTGCTGGCGGCGATGCGTTTAGCTCCAGTTCAATGCACGACCTGGTGTCATCCCGTCACCTCGGGGCTTCCAACTGTAGATTATTTCTTATCCTGCGAGTTGATGGAACCGGAAAACGCACAAGAACACTACAACGAAACCTTGATTTTACTTCCAAACATTGGTGTTGCTTACGAAAAGCCTAACGTTTCATCGCCTCAAAAAATACGGCAAGATTTTCAGTTAAACAAAGATGCGATCGTCTATTTGTCCTGTCAATCTCTTTACAAATATCTTCCGAGATATGACTATATTTTTGCAGAAATCGCCCGTCAAGTTCCCGAAGCGAAATTTGCCTTTTTATCCCACGAGCAAGACGCTGTGACTGAGCTTTTTCGTCGTCGGTTAGATCGCGCGTTTTCGGAAGTTGGACTAGCCGCCGATCGCTTCTGTAAACTTTTGCCCCGACTCGACCAAGTGAGCTATTGGAATTTAAACCAAATTTCTGATGTTTATCTCGATACCCTAACTTGGTCGGGGGGAAACACCACTCTCGAAGCGATCGCCTGTGATTTGCCCATTGTTACCTGTCCCGGTGAATTCATGCGAGGTCGCCATTCTTACGCTATTTTAAAAATGCTCGGCATTACGGAAACGATCGCCACTACGGAAGCCGAATATATCGAAATCGCGGTTCGTTTGGGGCGCAATACCGACTGGCGACGGGAAATTGTAACCAAAATTCAACAATATCGCGATCGCGTCTACGAAGACACCACTTGTGTCGATGCCTTAGAACAGTTTTATCGAGAAGTCTTTGAGGCAAGAAGAATAAGAAGAGAGGAAGAAACGCAGTTAGCTACCGACTAATGAAGAGGTGCATCTCACTTTCGTAAAAACACCAAAATCATGGTAAAATAATATGAGTAGATATCTCTAAAAAAATTCAAAATGAACTTAAACTCCGAAGATCGAGAAAAGCTACAAGAACATCTCAAAGCGGTGGCTGATATCTTGCATCGTAATACGTCTTCAGATAGACTCCAAACTTTTGAGAAGATTGAAACCACTCTGAGAGACCAAATACAAGAAGAAGTTTCTCCCGAAATTGCTCAGTGTTTTTTTCAGCAGTTAGCCAAATCAAAATTGGCCGACCCCGAAAATTGAAAACCATTGTCGGGGAAGTTGAAATCGGGTGCATCTCAATTTCGTAGAACGACCCCTCCGCGCCTCGACTGAGCTCGCCGAACGTCCTTCGGCAC
>NZ_KB235958.1:2195653-2215370 GCF_000332355.1 Baaleninema simplex PCC 7105 | reverse complement strand
GAAGTTATCTGAGTTCAAGTCTAGTCAAGAGGTTGAGAAGCAGGAAATCCTTGGTGTGAACCAGGGAATCTCCCTGCATACCCGATAGGGTTGCTGGGAGAGGATGTCAAAATAGAGATATCAAGAGACGATAACGAATTTGTTGGAGGCTCTATGTTTCTCAAACACCAACCTAGCGGGAACCTGATCGAAGTGTTAACGCTCGATCGCCTGTACAACCCAGCCAGCGAAAACATTGAAGGGCGGTTTCATGCGGGAGAAGAAATGCAAGATCCCGAAACCTATCGCAAATCTGAATTAATCTTTCCCTCTGGCGAATCGCTTCCTCAATGTTGGGTCGATCTCAACTATCGCGGTCAGAAGGTAAAAATCGGTCAAGTCCACTACGAAACGGTTGATATTTCCTAGGGTAAAATCTGCCCCAGCTATTTTAAACCCCGAAAAAGAATCGTGATAACTCCAGTGTTTTGCGGTGTTGGTTGTCAACACCGCTCTCTTATTCGAGCGATCGAATTATACGAAATCCGAATCTCAACGCTTCGACTTCGCTCGCTTCGACTCCGCTCGGACTCAAATACTGGTTTTACCCAGTCGAACAAGCCCCTCTCTGTGTCCTCTGTGCCTCTGTGGTGAAGACTGTTTAAAACCGAGCTTATCGGAAACAGATTCCGTATCAACAAGGTAAAGCGATCGATAACTACCACAATTTTATCGAAAATCTCGAATTTAAATATTTATCACAATTTTTTATCATTTTTTGTAATTTTAAAACAAATCGAAATCAGATTTTTAATTTTTTTGATTTTCAATATTGTTGAAAAGGTGAGCGATGCTCAGGGTGCATCTCACTTTCGTAAAAACACAAAAATCATGGTAAAATAATATGAGTAGATATATCTAAAAAATTTCAAAATGAACTTAAACTCCGAAGATCGAGAAAAGCTACAAGAACATCTCAAAGCGGTGGCTGACATCTTGCATCGTAATACGTCTTCAGATAGACTCCAAACTTTTGAGAAGATTGAAACCACTCTGAGAGACCAAATACAAGAAGAAGTTTCTCCCGAAATTGCTCAGTTTTTTTTTCAGCAGTTAGCCAAATCAAAATTGGCCGACCCCGAAAATTGAAAACCATTGTCGGGGAAGTTGAAATCACTGACAAACAAGCCCATTATTTTGGCTCTTCGGAGTTTAGGGTGACAGAAAAACTAACTTCACGAGATTTCAAGGGTTTTGGCTCTCGAATCTTCAATTTTTTGTATCATGCTATACATTTATAACCACAAACTCCGAAGACCCATTATTTTAACTTAAAACCGAACAGTAGATTGAGTCCCAAAATAAAAAAAATGCTCTCTTGGTTTTTGCCAATGAATCTTACCAAAGAGCCGAGGAAGATTTAAGCTCTTTGACGGGACTAAAAATTTCCTATAGTACACTACAAAGACTCGTTCAAAAACAAAACTTGGAGCTACCAAATTCCATAGTTGGAGTACAGGAAGTTAGCTTGAATGGAGGAAAAATAAGGTTGCGCGCTGCTGCGAAGGGTGAACCTTGCCAATGGAAAGACTATAAAGCAGTGTGTTTAAATGGTACTTATTTGGGAGCTTTTTTCCAAGACAACTTGGTTTTAAGTGATTGGGTTAACAGTCAGCCATTAATTCATCCACTATTTTGTCTGGGAGATGGACATCCGGGGATTTGGAATTTATTTGAAAATCTGGGAGAAGATGAACAAAGAATTGAAATTTTAGACTGGTATCATCTTAAAGAAAATCTTTACAAAGTCGGAGGATCGTTAAAGCGACTCAAGCAAGGCGAGAAATTGTTATGGTTGGGAAAAGTTGAAGAAACTCTCGATTTATTTCGAGCCTTAAAAAAGAAAGAAGCGGTCAACTTTTGTCGATATCTGGAAACTCATAGATCTTGAATAATTAACTATAAATATTGTCAGGAATAAAAAATCAGTTCCGTGGGTTCAGGCTCAATTGAATTGGGTGTTAAGCAAATCGGAATGCGAGTCAAAATATCGGGAGCGCAATGGAAAGTAGAGAATGTTTCTAAGCTTCTTTCTTTACGCTGTGCTTACTTAGGGCTTGCTGTATAAAACTGAAATGCAGACCCGGAAAGGGTTTTGAGGATTTTTTTGACCCGCTAGTGCAAGGTTTTCCCATCGAGACGCTCAAAAACCTTGCATTTTCGTCGGCGATGGCCGATTTAATGGGGAAGCTAGAGTCCAAAACGACCATTGGGCAAGCTGTACGGCATCAGAATTCGCTCTGTTCGTCTTTTTCATCAGCAAGCCCTACTTAAATGGCACTCTGTTTTAGCAATATTTTTGCAAAACTGAGATGCACCCTAATGAAGTCTCTTCATCCCACCATCTCCTGATAGGCACGTTCCATTTCTCGAGTAAACTGTCGTGCGTTCCACAACGGCGCAGCTTTACGGGATTCGTGCAGTTGTCGGACGACGGTTTTTCGCAGTTCGGTATCTTTCCCCAAGCGAACACCCCATTCGACGTACTCTTCATCCGTAAAGGCAATTCCGGCTTCGACACTGACGTTTTTTAAAAGGGTATATCCCTGACGACTGGCGAACTGCTGTCCTACCCGCGTCACCACGGGAACGCCCGCCCATAAAGTTTCGAGCGTGGTCGTGGTACCGTTGTAGGGATAGGTATCGAGAACCACGTCTGCAATGGCGATATTAGCCCGATGGACGGTTTCAGAAATGGCGACCGGAAGAAATCGCAGGCGATCTCGAGAAATCCCTTCTGTCTCCGCCTGTTCTTCAAACGCACGACGCACGGAGTCGATGTTGGTATACGCGCCTTTGACGAGGAAAATACTGTTGGGAACTTCCCGTAAAATTTGCAGTTGCAGGCGAATATTATCGGGATTGCGTTTGTAGCCAGTTTGAGAGCTGAAGTACACTACAGCGTCGGGTGGAATACCAAGGCGATCGCGCCGTAGGGTAGGAACGCCAATTTCAAAGCCATTTACAGCAATGTAGGTTTGAGGAAGTTGCCAGAGAGTTTCGCTGTAGTAGTTTTGGGCGTCGTCAGGGAGGACGTAAGGATCGCTGATGAAGTAATCGACAGCAGGGATTCCCGAGGCGTCTGCGCCCAGCCAGGAGACTTGGACGGGGGCGGGTTTGAGAGCAAGGACAGAACAGCCGCAGTTTGAGGTCACACTGTCAAGATCGACGAGAAGATCGATGTTGTCTTGGTGAATTTTGTCAGCAACGGCACGGGTGGAATAGGGCAGTTCGTGGAAGTTAGAGCCTTCGACGGCGGCAAAGGTTTGTTGCAGGGTGTCCCCAGTGTGGCGGAGGGAGTAAAGGTGAATCTCGAAGCGATCGCGATCGTGGTGGTGTAACAGCCATCGCATCAGCCAACCAACAGAGTGTTGGCGGAAACATTCGGAGAGATAGCCGATTTTCAGAATGTTTTGGTTGTTTTCGGCGGGGCGTTGTTGGTGCTGGGTGCGGTAGCGCTCGACACGATCGCTCAAATGTTGTTGTAGGTAGCGTTGGCTCGTTGCACCGATTTGGTTTCGCAGTTGGCGGTAACTGACAAGATCGTCGGTAAAGTAGGGCGTCATCGACCCAGCAGTCAGGATGCGAGTGGCAAACTCGAGAGAAATATTGTTGGAATCGATCAGGGCTTCGAGATCCCGTCGGTGTTGGGCATAGAGACTTTTGGCCGGTTCCCAATATCCAGCAGCCCGCATGAAACCTCGCAATTTGATGTGAGAGGCGAGAATTTTTTGGGGAAGGGTTTCGGCGACAGCCAGGGCGCGATCGAGGTAGTCAAGGCTGGCCTTGTTGTCACCTATGTTTTGACAGAAGCGAGCGGTTTCGACGAGGGCTTGGAAACGATCGGGCGCGAGTTCGAGACAGAGTTGTCCGAGGGACAGGGCATCTTGAGAACAGTTCTCGAACTCGAGGGTTTTGGCACGAGCGAGTAGGCGATCGATCGCGCGAGGGGTGTCGAGAAGGTGCGTAGCGGCAACGCGACACAGTTCTAAGCTCCCGGTGAGGCTGGGAGTTTGGCTCGAGAGGCGATCGAAGGTATTCCAAAGGGTGTCTTGGGGAACCTCTTGTGGCGTGGCAGTGGTGAGGCGATCGCGCACGTCTTCAAGCAGTTGGTTGTCATCTGCTGCCCACAGGCTCAGCTCCAGAGACAGGTACAACAGTTCGAGCAGGTTTTCTAAGTCGTCGGGACTCAATTCCCGCAGGTATTGCCGCAGCAGCCAAGTCTGTTTCGGATCGCCGAGCCGCCGGGCTTCCTGTAACAAAATGTCGGCGAGGTGTTGGCTCCAGTTTTCGCAGAGTTCTTCGATCTCGGGCGTCATCCACACCAGTTGGGCTTCGGTCTCCGAGCCTTGTAACAGGTAAGCGAGACCGAGATAGGCGTAGTATCGGGTGTCCTCGGGGGCATCGGCGATCGCTTCCTCCAAGGCGGCAATGGCTTCAGCGTAGTTTCCCTGATGGAGGGCATCGAAGGCGGGTAAGTCGTCTGTCGGGGAACTCACGGTCGTCTGTGGTATCAGTCTGTAATTTTACGATAACAGGGTTTGAAATCGGGCGATCGGCGGGGCTGCCATTGGCTTCTACGAAAAAGCGATCGAGCCTTAATTCTTTGCTCGATCGCTCTTCACTCAATTTCTTGAAACACGAACGTGTTAGGCGTAGGTAACGCAGCCTACTTCATGTCGAAATCGGTTCCGCCACAGTCCGCAGCTACTGCCGCTTCCGAAGCACCGTCGTTGAGTGTGATGGTCGGAGGTGTCGCGCTGGGTGCACTGGTCTGGCAAGCAGCAGCAGCCGTTTGACCGTTACCGTAAACCACGACGCCACCCGCATAAGCGCGTAACGTTTCTGGGTCGTTCGGATAGGAGTTAATGACTGCCGTAATGTTGCCGTCAGTGATGATTTCGTAAGTGTAGTTACCAGTTTCGCTCGCCAGACCAGCACCGAGGGTGTCGATGGTGCTGGCAAACGCACCTTCTTCCAAACGCACGGCTTGTTGCTGACGCATGACAGCACCAACTGTGTTTTTGGCTTCGGACTGCTTCGCTTTTGCCGCTTGGTTGAGGAAGGACGGTAGAGCGATGGCTGCCAGAATACCGATGATGATGATAACGACGAGCAGTTCGATGAGGGTGAAACCTTCTTGACGCTCTTTTTGGCTCAGGTGTTGGATGAACTTGGCTTTGAATTCAGTTTTCATTTGCTGCTTCTCCTTCAGGCTTGGGATGCTTGACTTTCCGCTCCTGGATTTAACTTACCCACGTTGGGGAGAATCCATATCATCCACCGGAAAATTTTTTTGGGGCGATGAGGAAATTTGAAATTTCACATCATCGTGCCATCTCCAGCATCACGAAGCCGAGGTCTTCGAGCGTCACCATTAAATCGCGCACGGCGTCGAGGGCTTCAGTTTGCGTCGTCGCCTCTAGCGTTACAGGGTTGAGGGGATGAGTTTTGTTCCAGAACGCCACTAGCTCGAACATGGATTTCGGGGCGTCGAAGAGGGGAAGCAGACTCGCTGCCGTGACGCTATCGATGAAGAGGTTCGTGACGCCGGGGACGGGGAGGTATTCGCTGATGGAAAATCCCCGATGTTGGTGCAGACAGGTTTCTAGGGCAGCTCGCGTCGAGGAGGTTTTGAGCAACGGATGGAGAGAGACTCGTACCGCCTCCCAGTTCGTCCAGTTTTCTACAGACAGTCTCGGCCGAGCAATGCCGGGACAACCGCACCAGAAGTCTAAGAGGCGGTGGATGGGGTGAATCAGTTCGTAGAGGTGTAGCCGTTCGGCGATGGTGGTTTTGGGTAAGCTCATCCCCAGAAACGCTGGAAGATCGTCGGGATTGTCGAACAGGTCGAGGGGATTCCACTGTCGCCAGTTCACCATACTGATAAACTCTAACTCTGCCGCTTCGAGCATCTCAAACAGTTGGGGAACGGTAAAGCCTTTGTCTTCCCGTAGCAGGTAATTGGCAAACAGTCGTTCTGGGTCTTCTGATAGTTTGGGCGTCCAGGTTTGGCTTTTGAGCTTGGCGAAGTCTTTGAGAGCGTTCATGGTCTCGCGGACGAGATCGATCGCCATCTCGTCAGGGATGTCTTCCCCCATTAGTCCCATCATGTTAAAGAGCTGTTGGGCACGGAAGAAATCGAACCGTTGGAAGGCACTGTGAAGGTTTCCCCGAACGATACCGTGAGGTTTGAGAACCGATGCCAGCGATCGCAATCCGGCGACGGGATTGGGGAGGAGGTAGAGAACTTCGTCGCAGTTGATATAGTCGAATTCTCGCCCCAAGTTGCCCACGTCTTCGAGAGACATGGCGTGAAATTCGACGTTGTCAATGTGGTGATGGTTTAACCGATGCCGGGCCAGTTCAATGGAACTTTCAGAGAAATCGACGCCGACGATGGAAATTTCCGGATTGGCGATCGCTAAGGCTAGGGCTTTGTACCCGCTCCCACATCCAGCGTCGAGAACGGTGAGGTTTTGGGTCTCGATAACTTTCCCGTCTCGTTTGTAAAAAGGTGTGACGAGGGTGTGTCGGTACAGTAGAGACAGATCGTCTTGGGGCGATCGCTCTAAGGGTTGTCGCGGAAACGGGGCGCGATCGAATTGTTGGCGAACGGATTCAGATAATTCAGTCATTGAGAGTTAAGAGCTAAGAGTTGATAACGAAGCAGTCGGGCTCTTCCGACCTTGGTGTGTAGGGTAAATGCTTGTAGCCTATATCTGGAAAGGAATTTCGCGATTCGATCGGACTTTTTATACAGTTTAGAAAAAACTCTTACCCTGTAAGGGTTTCAGCGATTTCTTACATAGTAAGTTCGGAAGAGCCAGCAGTCGTAAGATACGTGTTTATTAGTGTAGAGTGCAGAGTGTAGAGTGGGAATTCCTCTTTAGCTCTTCACTCTAGACTCTTAACTCTTCTCTGAAAGAGGCGCACCGCCAATGTACACCGCCCACAGACAAGGGTATTATCGCGCAATTGTCGGCGTTTTTGGAATCGTCAAACCGGACTGCCTCAACTCGAGACCACGTTTTCGTCGAGAGACGAAATCGCCCCCCTTTCAACGGTTCTTTAGTCAATCCTGACATGAGGTTGTCGGGATTTTCCCCAACCCCTACCGAATATAACGATACTGAGCGAACCTGGCAGTAGGGGAGTGAAAACAATATGCTAGAAACGCTGATTTGGAGTCTGTTGGTTGGTAGTCTGGGAATTGAAAGCTTGATGGCTGCGATCTGGCTGCGATCGAAGGAAGTGGCGATTCAACAGCAGCAGGAAGAGGAGGACGAGTTTTTGGTGCAATACGACTCGAAAGAAGGACACTGGGAAATCGAACCGTCCTCGAACAACGGCGAAGTCACGAATCCATTCGAGAGTTTTGAGGATTTCCCGGTGGACTGGCGAGCGTCGGGATGGGAATATAAAATCGTTCGCACGAGCCGCGATCTGTTCGGAAATCCGGCGTTTTTACAGCGGGTGCGGGACGAAGAAGCTGAAGCGGGATGGATACTCCTCGAAAAACTCGACGATCGCCGAATTCGCTTCAAACGGTCGATCGCCTTCGGTCAAGCTCTTCCCCTCGATCGCTTGCGCTTCGATCCCTATCGCTCTCACGTCGGCCCGACAGGTGAAGCGGGAAACTGGTTTGGTATGGTAGTGGTACTGCTGGCGTTGGCGTTACCTGCTTATCTGGGATATCAGTTAGTCGAGACGACGCTACACAAGTCGCGATCGAACCAACTGTCTCACCCCACTCAGCAAGCGATTCCCACCTTACCGAAATCTGCGCCACCTCCGATGCCGTAACCGCGATACAAATTACCGGAAATTGTCAGTCGTCAATTGGTCGATCGCCGCTATCTCGCCAAGCGACTTGACAGGGTCGAGAAGATCCGATTGAGTACTATCGGGCTAATCGATTTGCATTTCGGGCTGGTTTTATTCTTATGAACTTTCCGCAAGAGACGTCGCGCGATCGCGGTGATGCCTCGGACACTTCAAGTCTTCGCATCTCCGGTATTTCTCGCCTCGACTATCAAACTCTCTCTTCTCATCTTTTTTTAAAAAACTATAGACAAAACGGCGTTCCTGTGATAATAAAAGGACTCGTCAACGAACCGGATTGGACGCTCGAGTATCTCAGTCAACAGTTCGGCGATCGCGAATTTCTCTGTCGGTTTTACGGTGCAGAGCGAAAAACCCTCGACAAGCACCAATGGGACAGCATCGGCAGCGGTATCGACGCCAAACCCCTGCCGTTTTCTAAATACGCCGAACTCGTGCGCTCCGGAGAAGCCCGCCGTCAAGACATTTATCTGGCAAAATGTCCCTTAAAAACCACACCGCTCGACCGTTCGACCTCCTTGCACCAGTGGGGGCAAAAACTGGGATTCGAGAAAGCTGCCAGTGACTTAAACCTTTGGATAGGTCCGGGCGGACATATCGAAAGCTTGCATTACGATGCGTTTGACGGAACTCTCGCCCAACTCCACGGACGCAAACATCTCGCTTTGTTTCCCCCCTCTCAACTGAAAAACCTGTATCCGTTTCCCCTCATCAAACACCTCACGCAAGGATTGAAGCTGCGATCGTGGTTCAGCCAAGTCGATCTCGATCGCCCGAATTTCGAGAGTTTCCCTAAACTCAAAGACGCGTTAAACGATCGCATCGACGTGATTTTACATCCTGGAGAATTGCTGTATATTCCCTCAGGATGGTGGCACGAAGTCACAGCCTTAGACGACCCGTTAGTGTGTTCGGTCAATCGCTTTTGGCACGTCCGTCCGAGGCGACGATCGCTACTATCGGAAAGTGCTTGGCGAACCTATTTCGGGATCGGGCTGTCGATCCCTTACCTTCTATCTCAACTGGCGATCGCGGCCTTAAAACCCAACGCCTCCCAAGAAATCGAAAAGATCCGACGGATGTTCTAAATCTCAATGCTAAATCGCTCCCACATCCCGCTCTGGATCTATCTCTGCCACGACGACACAGTTCCGTCCCCGCGCCTTTGCGAGATACAGCGCAGCATCGGCAGCTCGAACCACTGCCCCTCCCGTCGCTCCATGTTGGGGAAACGCCGCCACGCCCAGAGAGGCGCGAATTGTCCCGAGAGGCCGCCCGCGATCGAACAGTTGCAACTGTTCGATCGCTTGGCGGATCGCTTCGGCGCGTTTGACTGTATCCTCGAGGCTGGCATCGGGTAACACCAACGTCAACTCTTCCCCGCCGTAGCGACAGGCGATATCCGAATCGCGCAAGCTGTTCCGCAAAAGTTTTCCGACGGCTTGTAGCACGAGATCCCCCGCGTTGTGACCGAAAGCATCGTTAAACCGTTTGAAGCGATCGATATCTAACATCACCACACCCAACGTTCGACCGTAACGCTCGGCGCGACGCACGTACTGCTCGAGGGATTCTTCCATGTAGCATCGGTCGAACAGTCCCGTCAGTCCGTCGCGAATGCTCTGATATTGCAACGTTTCCCGCAACCGCAAGTTAGCCACGGCCAAGGCTAACTGCTCGGCTACCGTGCGCGCCAACTGTCGTTTGCTCTCGGGTAACGCAGCGGGGTCGTCTGCCGCGATCGTCAACAAGCCTAACGTCTCTCCCTGAGCTACGACAGGAACGCACAACGTCGCGGCCGGCCGGTCGCCGTCCCGATGTACGTGGGCGCAAAACAAATCGCTGTCAGACCTTTCGACCCAGTGAACTCGACCGCGACGAATCGCCCAGCAGTCCTGCGGTGAAAACAACACTTCTGTCGAGAACTCTCCCCACGACGCCACCTCTTCGACCCAATTTCGCGACGGGTGCAGGGTATACACCGCCCCCGCACAGTGAGGAAACAACGGGCGAACGAGGGTCGCCACCGTTTTGTACGCTTCTTCGACCGTCAAACAACTTTGTAGAAAGTCGTTCGCATCGCCGAGCAAATTCATTTCGCTGTTGCGCTGTTTGAGTTCGGCGACCCGAGCTTCGAGTTCTTCGTTGGCGCGTTGTAAATCCCGCTCTCCCTGTTTGAGTTTGGTGATGTTGCGGAAGGTCACGGCAAATCCGTCCCCGAGTTTGACAGCGACGATTTGAAACCAACCGCGAATTTCGTCGCGATCGTAGAAAAACTCTCGTTCGCTCGGTTCTCCGCTTTCGACGACCCGCACGTAATCGTCGAACAGTCCCTCGTCTCGATACCCCGGTATGGCTTCTAACAAGCGACAGCCGATAAGCTCTTCGCTAGAACGTCCCACCAAACGCGCTGCGACGGGGTTGCACGATCGCCACTCGAAATCGACGATCGCCTCTCCTTCTGCCTCCCGAATCGCTCGAAATGCCATAATTCCGTCGAGGGAACTGTTCAAAATTCCCGCCAGTTGTAACTCGGACTCTTGTAACGCCTGCTGCACCCGTACCAGTTCGGTGATATCGGAATTCGACCCCACCATTCGCACCACTTGACCCGCTCGGTTCTTCACGTGAATTGCTCGACACAGGGCGTAGACAGTCGAACCGCTACGATGGTGAAAGCGTTGGACGATGTGAAAGCGATCGATCCGTCCGGCGTTGTATTCATCGAGGAGTTCCAACGTCGTTATCCGATCTTCCTCGACAATCACCTGCTCCCACGTTGAAAAATCGTTCTCGAGTTCCTCGTCTCGATACCCTAACATTTCTTTCCATCGAGGCGAATAATAAATCTCTCCGGTTTCGAGATTCCAATCCCAAAATCCGTCGTTAGACGCCCGTACCACCAACTCGAAGCGTTCTTTGGCTCGGGCGATTTCCGCTTGGGCGCGTTTCTGCTCGGTAACGTCTCGCCCGATGCCGATACTCCTGCCGTCAGACAGTTCCACGTTCGCCCAAGAGGTGTCTAAAATTCGACCGTCTCGGGTACGGGTTCGGAAGTCGTGCCACCGTTCGTCTTTGTGTAGCATCACTTCCAACACCTGTTGGCGGTCGTTTGGATCGGGATAACACTGTGCCAACAGGTCGATCTCGGCAATTTCGGCGGCCGACCACCCCAAGGTGTCTTCGAGGTAGCGATTGACTAACGTAACCTGTCCCTGGCTGTCGTAGGCGACGATCGCGACGGGAAGGCGATCGAATATTTTTTGCAACAGTTCGGTTTGCTGTTGCAGGGCAGCTTCGGCTTCTTTGCGTTCGGTGATGTCTTCGGCGACGCCGACGATGCGATAGACCCGATCGAAGTCGTCTTTGACGGTAAAAGCCCGATCGCGCACCCAACGCACGCGACCGTCGGCTCGATAAATCCGATATTCTTCGCAGTACTCGTCGCGCACCTGCCCCGATAATGCCGCCAGAACGCGATCGCGATCGTCGGGATGCACGGCTTCAAACCACTGGCGAGGATCGGCATAGAGATCTCGGCACGATCGCCCCCAAATGCGCTCGTAAGCGGGACTGACGTAGAACATCTGGTGGTTGTCTGGATCGGTCATCCAAAAAACGCTTTCGATATTCTCGGCAAACTGACGGAATCTCGCCTCGCTCTCCCGCAATTGACGTTCCGCACGACGCGCTTGGGTAATATCGCGACAAATACACACCAGTTCTCCGCGATCGGTCAGTTTTAACGATAGTTCGGCAATAAAGCGGCGACCGTCCCGCTGTCGCGCGATGACTTCCCCGCGCCACTGTCCTTTCCGCATCACTTGGGGATACACCTGTCGCTCCAAGCGCTCGAATTCTTCTGGTGGAAACCCGTCGTGCCAGGAGCGATCGCCGAACTCGCCGACCGATTCATAACCCAATAGCTTGGCGTAGGCGTCGTTGAGGTAAATAAAGCGACTGTTTTCGTCGAGAACTGCCATCCCATCGAGTGCTGCGTCTACGGCTACCAGTTGCTGTCGCAGGCACTCCTGGGTTCGCTTGCCCTCGGTGATGTCTCGAGCGATCGCCAAATATCCCGTGGGTCTGCCGTCGCGATCGCGAATCGTCGTCACCGTCAGTTCGACGGTCAGTAACGTTCCGTCCTGACGAACGTAAGTCCACTCTCGCGTCGGAGATGCCGAGGGCTTCTCCCGTTCCCCGTCACCCCAACGAGCATCAACGGTCAACACGCCGATTCCTCGCACGGCATCCGCCTCGAACGGTTCTCCGTCGCGACTCAATTCCTGACGGCGGATTTCCAACTCGCGATCGAGGTGAAGCAACAATAGAGTATGCTGACCTACCACTTCCTCGGCACGATAGCCCAACATTCGCTCGGCTCCGGTGTTAAACACCGCGATCTGGCCGTCGAGATCGGTGGCGACGATGGCAACGTCTGTGGCGGCGTCGAGAATGGCCTGTAAGCGAGCGCTGAGGTCGGCCAGACGGCGTTCGGCTTCTTTGCGATCGCTGATGTCGATTTGAACGCCGATGTAATGGGTCACGCGACCGTCGCGATCGCGAATCGGGGAAATCGTCAGTTCGTTCCAAAACACGCTGCCGTCTTTACGGTAGTTTCGCAGGGTCGCGCAGCAGGGTCGTTCTTCTCGCAGGGCAGCGCGAACGTCTTGGAGGGCGCGTTGTTGGCGATCACCTCCTTGCAAAAAGCGACTGTTTCGCCCGATAACCTCCTTTTGAGTGTAGCCGGTAATGCGCTCGAACCCCCGGTTGACGTAAATTAGGGGATTGTCCCTGCCTGTGGCGTCGGCGATGGCGATCCCGTTACTACTTTCGGCGATCACCCGTTCGAGAAGTCGCAGCCAAATGTCAGCAGCCCGGCGTTCGGTCATATCGCGCGTGACTTGGGTAAATCCGCGCAACTGTCCGTCGTCGTCGTATACGGCGGTCAGACTGAGACTCGCCCACAGTTGCGAGCCGTCTCCACGCACGCGCCAAACTTCAGTTTCGTAACCTCCCGTTCGCGCGGCCTGACGGAGTACGTCTTCGGGAAGACCTTTGACGCGGTCTTCTTCAACAAACGTGCAGGAGAAATGTTTGCCGAGGATGTCCTCGGTGCGATAGCCGTCGATCCGTTCGGCGCCTTGGTTCCAACTGACGATGTTTCCGAGGGGATCGAGGCGGACGATCCCGTACTCGGTTACGCGATCGACGAACGAGCGCCAGTCTTCTGGGGAGATCGGTGTCGTCCGAGAAGAACTGACGCTGGCTCTTTGGGGAGAGAGGAACGCTCGCTCGAACGCCGCATCTGATATCGTCGCGAAGAGATCTCCCCGACTTAAAACGCCCACGAGTTCGCCGTAACGATCGACGACGACCAGGTGGCTCGAAGCCCGATCGGCGATCGCCCGAACGGCACTATAGAGGGAAGCGTCGAGACCGATCGCATCAAATGGGGTGCTGGCGGCTTCTCGCGCGATCGTGCGATCGAAATCTAAGCCGAGATTGGCATATTGAAGTAAGTCGCCAGCCGTCAGAATTGCTTGGGGAACGCGCCGGCCGTCGGGAAAGGCATCGGCGATGACTACTGCCTCGAGATGGTGGCGAACCATTGTAGCGGCCGCGTCGCGCAAACTGGCTCGACTCGAAATCGCGGCCGGTTTCCAGTCCGATCGCTCGCCGATCGCTCGCCCTCGCAACGAATCGTCAGACAACTCCGGCAGCAATCGGGCGCGATCGAGCAAACCGTAAGGGTTGCCCCCCTCGTCGAGAAATAGTAGCCAACCGTCTGAAGCACGTTGGAGGCGTTCCCACAGCACGTCGCCCTCGATTTCACCGGCCGCGATCGCTGTCGGCAATGGGACGACGGCCTCGCGAACGGAGGCGGTCTCGAGATCGTCATCTCGGGCGATCGCTCGGCAGAGAGCGACTGCGCTGATGCGTCCAAACCCTCTTCCGTCGAGGGCGACGAGAACGCGTCCCATCGGTCGGTAACGGGACAAATAGGTGGCGATCGCCGTGTCGGGGTCGATCGCGATTGCAGTCTGTGACAGGACGTCGATGGGTAAAGCCTCGAGGGACAAGCTTCTTTTGTCCTTCTGAGGACTTGAAAGAAAAGAGTCTTCCAACAAACGTCGTTGGTTTGGATCTGTCATGGACTCTATCACGGACAACGAAGATGGTTTTCGATCGAAACGACGTGCGATCGCACAACTCGGTATGTCGTTCTGTGGCACTTCAGTTTACGTAAAACCACTCGCCTCAATTCAGTTTGGAGCATTTGAAGAAGAGTCCTCTGGGTCGTTCTCAAACTGTTTTCAATAATGTTTTCAACAAGAATTGAGGGAACGTTCTAAAGTCTGACATTGATTTCCTAGTCGTGCGTTTCGAGTTTTAAACAAGCGTGCGATCGGGTGCATCTCACTTTTGTAAAAATATAAGTCTGGAGTAGATTAGACTTCGGCAACGCTGCCGTCCATGGGTGAAGCGATCGCGAAACCCAACAACAGCTCAATTCACTATAGAGACTCCGATCTGATAAGTTGACATTTTTGAGATGCACCCCGTACGATCGCTTCGATCGAAACTGACTCGAACAGCACCTCTACCGAAAAAACAAGCGCAACTCACTCGTCGGACACCTATAGTAAAACGGCTCTTCCGAACTTACCCTGCAAGAAATCTCTGAAACCCTTACAGGGCAAGAGTTTTTGCTAAACTGTATAAAAAGGCATCTCAAACTGCGAAATCCCTTTCCAGATACAGGCTACAAGCATTTACCCTACACACTAAGGTCGGAAGAGCCAGTAAAACTAGCACAAACATCGTTGAGAAATATTGCATTTCTCAACCCCCTACGAGTCTCGACTTTCAACAATTCAGCGATCCCCGTTTCTATTTTTCTATGATAATTGGGAGGTTTGAGAGGAGATCGTCTCGATCGTAATTTGTTACTTCGTTAGTAACAAAGCGTCTGAGTTTGTCTCAACAACCGTTACCCGCTCTACCCGCGTCTTGCCTCGCTCAGCTAAAGACCGCCCGACGAAACTCGACGATCGACCGATTGAGGGCTTCCATATCGATTAAAAATGCGTCGTGACCGTGAGGAGAGTACAACCATTCGAGTTTGGCGTTCGGCATAAACCGAGCGAGTTCTTGTTGTTCGACAGGCGGATACAACAAATCGGAATCGATCGTGACCACTAAGGCCGGTCGATCGATCGATCGCAACACGTCGTAATAATCCCCGCGCCCTTCGGCTACGTCGTGGCTGTCCATTGCATCGATCAGTGCCAGGTACGTATTGGCATCGAAGCGATCGACTAACTTTTGCCCTTGATATCTTAGATAGCTACAGACCGCGCGATCGCCGTTTTCCTGCACCTTACGGCCGAACCGTTTCTCAAAACTCTCGTAAGCCCGATAAGAGATCATCGCCATCATCCGCGCCGCTGCCAGTCCCTGCTTGGGGAGTGCGTCGTCGTCGTACCATCCCCCTCGCCAGTTCGGATCGGAGCGGATCGCTTGTCGTTGTGCTTCGCTGATACCGATACACCACGCCGAATGTCTTCCCGAAGCCGCCACCGACACGATCGACTCGACGAAGTCTGGATAGAGTTTTCCCCACTCCAACACTTGCATTCCCCCCAGAGAACCGCCGATCGCCATGTGTAACTTCTGCACGCCCAACTCTTTCATCAACCGCGCTTGCAGGCGCACCATATCGCGGACGGTAATCGACGGAAAGTCCGGTCCGTACGGTTTCCCCGTGGCGGGATTCATCGAAATCGGGCCGGTCGTTCCGTAACAGCTCCCGAGTACGTTACTACATACAATAAAGTCGCGATCGGGATCGAACGCTCTTCCCAATCCGAATAACGGCCCCCACCATTCGTCGGCGTCAGCACTTCCAGTTAAAGCGTGACAAATATGAATGGCGTTGTCGCCGTTTGCATTGAGCCGACCCCACGTCCGATACGCCACCTTCACGCCAACCATCACGTCCCCTGACTCGATCGCGAAGGGTTCCGTCAGTTGGTGAAATTGCGTGTCTGGAGATATCAAATGCGAGTATTTCATCGAGAATTGGCGATGGGGAATTGCTGAAAATTCTAATCGATCGACGGCTTGCGACGATAGGGGCATTCGATACCCCTAACCCGGTGAGAGTGTTCGCATCCGCGAGATCGATTCTGGGGAAAGAGCAAACTGCACGGGGAGAAAGAGGATCTTTTGTCCCGCCAGTCGATCGCCGCCATCGTGGAGACTCTGCGATCGCCATCTCTTCACTCGTCGCGTTTGACGGTTTGCAGGAGACAGGCGAAAGCTAAACTATGGTGGCCTCTACTCGAGCCTCTATAGCCCCACTCAAATCAAAAAGGTCGCTTCGTGAGACTCGAGACCTCCCATCGATTTTCCTATAGCAGCCGCCAAATAAACCAGGACATTTTTTCAAGACTGAAAACTCACACACAACTAGATCTGACTGTCCTAACCCAATTGGCAAGCACTATACATGGTCGGAAACGGCAGAACCCCCCTCATCTTCCCCGACTCGCCGCGATCGCCGGTCGAGATGGGAAAAACGAGAGGGAACGGACACGACAAACGCGATCGCCCTTCCGATGGGGTTTATTTAACCTGAGCGAACGCCTGCTCGAAGTCAGCTTTGATGTCGTCGATATGCTCTAAGCCAACCGAAACGCGCACCATTTCAGGGGTAATCCCGGCCGCGTTCTGTTCCTCTTCTGACATTTGTTGATGAGTCGTCGAAGTCGGATGAATGACCAGCGTTTTCGCATCGCCGACGTTTGCCAAGTGAGACGCGAGTTTGACGCTGTTGATAAACGTGCGCCCCGCTTCCATACCGCCTTTGATACCGAAACTCAACACGCAACCGAACCCGTGTTTGAGATATTTCTTCGCCCGTTCGTGGTAAGCGTGATCGCTCAAACCGGGATAGCTGACCCACTCAACTTGGGAATGGCTATCGAGCCACTTGGCTAAGGCTAACGCGTTTTGCGTGTGGCGATCGACCCGCAAAGACAAGGTTTCGAGACCTTGCAGCAGCAAGAAAGCATTGAACGGACTCAAGCACGGACCTAAATCTCGCAGTCCTTCGACTCGCGCTCGGATGATAAAAGCAATGTTGCCAAACGGACCGTTCGGACCGAACGTTTCGTAAAAGTTCAGCCCGTGATAGCCCGGAGAGGGTTCGGTAAATACGGGGAATTTACCGTTTCCCCAGTCGAATTTACCCGAATCGACAATAACACCCCCGATCGAGGTTCCGTGACCGCCGATCCATTTCGTCGCCGATTGCACGACAATGTCAGCGCCCTCTTCGATAGGACGACACAGGTATCCCGCACAGCCAAAGGTGTTATCAACGATCAGTGGAATGCCGTTTTCGTGGGCGATGTGCGCCAAAGTGTGAAAGTCGGGAATGTTGAATTTCGGGTTGCTGAGACTTTCGACGTAAAGTGCTTTGGTGTTGTCGTCGATCGCATTGCGAAATTCTTCGGGATCGTCGCCACTGACAAATTTCACGTCGATTCCCATGCGGGGAAAGGCAACTTTAAATTGGTTGTAGGTGCCACCGTAAAGGGTACTGGTCGAAACGATGTTGTCCCCTGCTTGACAAATGTTATTGATGGCAATGAATTGTGCGGCTTGACCGCTGGCGGTGGCCAGTGCCATTACGCCACCCTCGAGGGCAGCAATACGCTGCTCGAATACGTCGGTGGTCGGGTTCATGATTCGGGTGTAGATATTCCCGAATTCTTTGAGTGCGAACAGGTTCGCTCCGTGGTCGGCGTCGTTGAAGGTGTAGGAGGTCGTTTGGTAAATGGGGACAGCCCGCGCGTTCGTACCGGGGGCAGGACTTTGTCCGGCGTGAATTTGTAAAGTCTCGAAATGGTGTTGATTGGCTTCTGACATGAACCGTTCCTCGATCGTGGGTTGGGTTTGGGGTAAAGGGGGTCTGCGTCGAGCTTGGGGTCAAATTATTCTAAGGCATCCCGTCTCTCTGAACAATTAAAAGTCTCGAGTGCGATAAGTTTTGTCACAAATAGGTAAAAATGCTGTAGCGAGGGGCATGGAAACGGGAAAATCGTTTGCCATATCGATAGAGCAACCCTAAATCAGTTGTGTAACAAAATTGAGACAAAAAGGGAATCGGGAACGGGGAATGGGGAACGGGGAACGGGGAATCAGATTTTTTCGGGTATTTTAATTGTTTGACGACTTATTTGGGACTGCTATACTGTATTAACACATGGTAATTCAGTAAAATTTAGAATCGATCGCGTGTTTTTAAATCCAGAAATTCAGTAGATTTGAGTGAAAGTTTTAGGTTGGGTTTGTTCGAGTAACCTAAAATGTTCGATCGCGGATTCTACCAATTTCAGAACTTTCAAATACAGCATTAACCGTTCGCGGGTACGCTGACGATCGCTGTACAGCGATCGAAGCCGAACTTACAATCCGAAACGAAATCCCGCGATCGCTAACTCAGATAGGTATTGACATCCTCTCCCAGCAACCCGTTCCGGGTATGCAGGGAGATTCCTTGGGTCGCCCCAAAGATTTCCTGCTTCAACAGGTGCCAGCTAGACTGAGTAACCTCAGTCCCCGCCGCATCCCCTCCACAGGCAGTTTCGATTTGCCGTTGCCCACGGCTACAGATAACTTGTCCACTCGCCACATCACGGGGCTTTGTTGACCCGCAGTTGTGACAGTGATGGATTCGAGTTGAGAGATCTTTGCGAACCTCCACTCCACAGTCTGGGCATTCCTGAGAAGTGCCACGAGCATCCACCTTGCCGTAAAAGACATCACGCTTCCAGCACACCCAGGGAAGGATCTGATTCACAAATTGTCCCAGCCCAGCATCTAGAGTGTGTTTGCCCAACATCCCTTTGGCCATAATGCGGAAGTCGAGATCTTCGACAAAAATCATCCCTGCACCATCACAGAGGTGATGAGCCAGCTTGAAATGCCAGTCTTTTCGCGTATCGGCAATACGTTGATGGACTCTGGCAATTTTCTTCTGGAGTTTCAGCCAGTTAGCTGACCCCTTCTGCTTTTTCTTCAATCGACGTTGCAGCGATTTCAGCTTGCGGTGCAGATTGTTGAAAAAGCGAGGTCGCTTGACCTGTTCCCCATCAGACGTTGAAAGAAAGTACTCCAGTCCAACGTCAATCCCTACCGGATGTCCGTGAGGGGCTACAGCAGGAATATCGACGTCAGCCTGAAGGCTAAGCACGACAAAGTACCCGGATGCCTTGCGAACAATTCGAGCTTGCTTAACCTGGAATAAATCAGGAATTTTCCGCGACCACCGAACCCGAACCCATCCCAACTGAGGCAACTTAATCCCTTTGTCAGACACACAGTTTTTGAGTCCTCGACTCCGCTCGGACTCAACGCTGAGCGGAGTCGAAGCGTTGAGCATCTGGGGGAAGACAAAGCTTCGCATCCGGTTGGGTTTTTTGAACCGTGGAAGACCCGAACGCTTTAACCGCCACGACTCCCAGGAGGCTTCCAGTTTTCGGATGACTTGTTGAAGAACCTGAGCGTTGACAGTCTTCAATCGGGGGTATTCAGCTTTGGCCGCAGTTAGGGACTTGCACTGCCGCGCATAGCTGGGAAATGGTGCATCCGCAGGCAAGATGTATTCCTGCACGATGGAACACGCATTCACGGGCGACTTTCCGGAATTTAGCCAATCCTTACGTTCCCGCAGGGCAAAATTCCAGACATTGCGGCACACATCCAAAATGTGTTCGATGTCTGAAACCTGCTCCGCTGTTGGCTCTAGCTTGAATTCCCA
>NZ_KB235958.1:2187101-2195553 GCF_000332355.1 Baaleninema simplex PCC 7105 | reverse complement strand
TGAAAGAAAGTACTCCAGTCCAACGTCAATCCCTACCGGATGTCCGTGAGGGGCTACAGCAGGAATATCGACGTCAGCCTGAAGGCTAAGCACGACAAAGTACCCGGATGCCTTGCGAACAATTCGAGCTTGCTTAACCTGGAATAAATCAGGAATTTTCCGCGACCACCGAACCCGAACCCATCCCAACTGAGGCAACTTAATCCCTTTGTCAGACACACAGTTTTTGAGTCCTCGACTCCGCTCGGACTCAACGCTGAGCGGAGTCGAAGCGTTGAGCATCTGGGGGAAGACAAAGCTTCGCATCCGGTTGGGTTTTTTGAACCGTGGAAGACCCGAACGCTTTAACCGCCACGACTCCCAGGAGGCTTCCAGTTTTCGGATGACTTGTTGAAGAACCTGAGCGTTGACAGTCTTCAATCGGGGGTATTCAGCTTTGGCCGCAGTTAGGGACTTGCACTGCCGCGCATAGCTGGGAAATGGTGCATCCGCAGGCAAGATGTATTCCTGCACGATGGAACACGCATTCACGGGCGACTTTCGGGAATTTAGCCAATCCTTACGTTCCCGCAGGGCAAAATTCCAGACATTGCGGCACACATCCAAAATGTGTTCGATGTCTGAAACCTGCTCCGCTGTTGGCTCTAGCTTGAATTCCCACGTCATGTTTAGCATGAAATTATCTTAGCCTATGAAATAAATATTTGTTTCCTAGGCTTAAGCAAACTACTCCCTCCCGTCGCTTCACCACCCCCCAAGCCCTCGGCTATGGGCGGAGCACTGCGACGGATCTTGGTAGCCGGTTTTCCCCAAATCGCTTGACGAGAGCGAGATCGCGAGTCTGTTGCCTCAGAACACGGTCTCAAGCGAGAGAACACCTGCCCTCCCTGCGCGATCGGAAACAATAACAGTATATTTACTCGGTGCGCGATCGCGCAGTGGATGCTTCGCAGGCGATCGTTGATCACAATATTCATACGGGAAAGGCTGGGACAATTTGGGAGTCACATCCTGCCCTGGGTGTGCGGGGAAGCGTGATGTCTTTTACGGCAAGGTGGATGCTCGTGGCACTTCTCAGGAATGCCCAGACTGGGGAGTGGAGGTTCGCAAAGATCTCTCAACTCGAATCCATCACTGTCACAACTGCGGGTCAACAAAGCCCCGTGATGTGGCGAGTGGACAAGTTATCTGTAGCCGTGGGCAACGGCAAATCTAAACTGCCTGTGGAGGGGATGCGGCGGGGACTGAGGTTACTCAGTCTAGCTGGCACCTGTTGAAGCACGAAATCTTTGGGGCGACCCAAGGAATCTCCCTGCATACCCGGAACGGGTTGCTGGGAGAGGATGTCAATACCTATCTGACTTAGCGATCGCGGGATTTCGTTTCGGATTGTAAGTTCGGCTTCGATCGCTGTACAGCGATCGTCAGCGTACCCGCGAACGGTTAATGCTCTATTTGAAAGTTCTGAAATTGGTAAATTCCGCGAATCCTTACGTTCCCGCAGGGCAAAATTCCAGACATTGCGGCACACATCCAAAATGTGTTCGATGTCTGAAACCTGCTCCGCTGTTGGCTCTAGCTTGAATTCCCACGTCATGTTTAGCATGAAATTATCTTAGCCTATGAAATAAATATTTGTTTCCTAGGCTTAAGCAAACTACTCCCTCCCGTCGCTTCACCACCCCCCAAGCCCTCGGCTATGGGCGGAGCACTGCGACGGATCTTGGTAGCCGGTTTTCCCCAAATCGCTTGACGAGAGCGAGATCGCGAGTCTGTTGCCTCAGAACACGGTCTCAAGCGAGAGAACACCTGCCCTCCCTGCGCGATCGGAAACAATAACAGTATATTTACTCGGTGCGCGATCGCGCAGTGGATTGCTTCGCAGGCGATCGCGCATCAGAATATTCGGACGGGAAACGTTGGGGTAAGTCGATCTCCCATGCGATCGCTGGCGACACGATGCTCTATTGCACGTCTCGATCGAACGAAACACCCAGTACCTCTAAGGAACCGAGTGCTTCGGGTGCGATCGCGGCGATCGGTGACAAATTGTTTACAAATAGTCGCACATGAGCGTTTCGCGCGTCTGGCGTTCCGTCACCGGGTTCGTTCCCGAGGCGATGGCGCAAAGTTCGGCTTGAGTGTCGTCTCGAAGGAACGCGTCCGTAAAATCAGCCCCCTCGATATTCGTATTTTTAAACTGTGCGTTGTACGCAAACGCCCCTTCCAGCAGTGCGTTCTTCAAACTACTGTCGATGAAAACGGCCGAATCGAGGGTTGCAAAGCGCAGATCGGCATTCTCTAACGTTACTTCCTTAAATTTCGTGCGGAACAACTGGACGCCAACCAAGTTAGCATGGCTAAAGTCGCTACTGCGGATGGTCGATAGCGTAAAATTAGAATCCGTCAAATCCTGACCCGAGAAATCTTCCCCGAACAGGGTTTCTTTCACGTAATCCGCTGCCTGCGCTGGATTCTCGTACAACGCTACGTCGGCTAGAAACAAGAACCCGACACACAGTACGATCGCGCAGAGTCGTCTCCAAACGCGATCGCCAAAAACGCAACCGTTTCCGTGCTTGTGCCGCAGCCAAACAGTGTTCTGTCCCTTCGGAGGGGTTACAGCCGTACCATATTTCACGAGTAACTTTTATCCTCGAAACGCGACTTGACATTTTGTCTCAGCAAACCTGAAATTAAACCGAGACCTGTTTAAACTCGATAGATCGTGAACTCTCATTGCGATCCTACCAGTAACGCTCCCCACAAAATCGGCGAACTCGGTGAAGAACTCGTCGTTCGCTGGCTGCATCAACAGGGTTGGGAAGTACTCCATCGTCGCTGGCGGAGTCGCTGGGGCGAACTCGATGCGATCGCTCGCTATCCCGCAACTGACGCCCCGTCAGAAGACACTCTGCCAGAACAGCTAATTTTCGTAGAGGTCAAAACTCGCAGTCGTGGGAATTGGGACGCCGACGGCTTGCTTTCGATTACTCCTGGCAAACGCGAGAAACTCTGGCGGACTGCCGAACAGTTTCTCACCGTCTATCCTCAGTTTGGCGACGTACCTTGTCGGTTCGACGTGGCGTTGGTGAAGTGCGATCGCCTCAAAACTCGTCAAACTCAAACCGTTTCGTCATGGGTTGACATCGGCGAAATCGTCTTCGGGAAGCCTGTGTACGTGGCGAATGCTCGACTGACGTTACATCGGTATCTCACGAACGTATTCGAGGCCGCTTGAGCGATCGCTCAAGCTAACGTTTCGGGACAGTACCCGAGTCCTCGAACGAACTGATGGCGAAACGCCTCGATTTCTTCAATATCGGGGCGTCCGTGACAGACGATCGCCACTTGATAGCGTCGCATCACGTCTACGGGAGTTTGCCCCGTTTCGAGGCTCCACATTGCCATTTGAACTCGAATATTAGACGGATAGGGAATACCGAGTTCTTTCAGGTAAGCTTGAAAATCGCCGTCTTGTCGAGCCTCGAGGGGAGATTCCATTTTGACCCGAATCGCCCAACCATCGATCTGGTGAATGACGGTGACGAATTGAACCGGGAAGTTATTGCGTTTTAAGTGTTCGACGACCCTCAGCGTTAAACTGGCGTTGGCGAGGTAATAAAGATAATCCATGTTCGGTGCCGTGAATGGGGTCTACTACCATCGTCGCGGACTGTGCGTGTAAGGTGTAGGGGGAAGTCCCGCTCGTTTCATGGGGAGAGTTCCCCAAAGGTGCGATAATTTCCACTTCGGACTATTCGATCGAGTGGTGTTATCGTTTTTGTTCGTCTTGGTTTTGTGCGATCGCCTATGTCTAATCCCGATTTGTCCCTCGACGCCTACGATTACGAGTTACCTCAAGAGCGTATCGCTCAAAATCCCGTCGAACCGAGGGATTGCGCCCGTTTTCTCGTGGTCTCTTCTCCCCAAGAACACCAACATCGCATATTTCGTGAGTTACCGGAATTGTTACGACCGAACGATTTACTCGTTCTCAACGATACCCGCGTGCTTCCCGCTCGTCTCTACGGGGAAAAACCCAGCGGTGCTAAAGTCGAAGTTCTGCTGTTAGAAGCAGTCAGTCAAAACCGCTGGCTGGCGTTGGTGAAACCGGGAAAGCGCCTCAAACCCGGTGCGTCGATTCTGTTTTCACCGCCCTCAAACCCTTCAGACCATGAATTTAGCGCCTGTGTCGTTTCCGTAGATGACAAAACGGGCGGTCGCGTGTTGGAGTTTCAGTTTCCCGAGGACAAAATGTTCTTGGAGATGTTGGAAGAGTACGGTGAAGTTCCGTTTCCCCCCTACGTTACGCAATCGCAGGCTTCGCCGAACCAATATCAAACGGTTTACGCCCGTCAAGCGGGTTCGGCCGCCGCACCGACAGCGGGGTTACACTTTACTAACGAGCTGTTCGATCGCTTGGACGAAAGAGGGGTTCGTCGCGCTTTCGTGACATTACACGTCGGAGTCGGGACGTTTCGTCCGGTCGAAGTGTCCGATATCACGCAACACGCCATGCATGAAGAGTGGGCGAAAGTTCCCCACGAAACCGTCGAAGCGATTCGCGAGGCGAAAGCCAGAGGCGGGCGGATTATCGCCGTGGGAACGACAGCCGTGCGATCGCTCGAAGCGGCGGTGGCCAGCAGTGGAGATCGCGAACTCGAGCCGTTTTGCGGAAAAACCGATCTTTTTATCTATCCCGGTTATCGCTGGCGTCTCGTCGAGGGGTTGATTACCAACTTTCACTTACCCAAGTCGAGTTTGATGATGTTGGTGTCGTCGCTGGTGGGACGAGAACGACTGTTGACTCTGTATCGAGAGGCGATCGCACAAAACTATCGCTTCTTTTCTTTTGGCGATGCCATGTTCGTGACCCCCGAAGCCAACCAAAATCCTCCTGGGGACTGGATTTGACCGCAATCGGAGTACCTGCGTACAGACCAAGTCAAAGATTTGTGAATTTTGGGGGTTGACACCTGCTGTTACTAATGTAAAGATAGCTTAATCTCAATCGTTCATCTCTTTTCAGTCGAGACTTGTATCGGAGAAGAGACGGAAGTAGGGCTTACGCACCGAAGGAACGCAACGCATCTCGAGCGATCGATAACATTTGAGGTATTGCTGATGCTAGTTTCCTGCTTGGCTACTTTAGCCGTAGCTGGTGTTTCGATGATTTTCAGCCTCAACACGACTGAAGAAATCGTTAAAGTTGCAACTGCGGGCGTTGCTGGGTTGTGCTTACTTCTCAGCCTAGTTTTCGCACCGTTGCCGGTGAAAGTACTCGTTCTCGCGACTCCACTAGCCCTCGATCGAATTTCCAACTTGGGAATTCTCGGAACGCGCTAGAGTCCGCAGCTTGTCCGAGAAGCCTTGAGTACTGGGCGTCGCTCGCCCCGAGCAACATAAGGCTATAAAAGACTTCCAAGATATTAACTTGGGAGTCTTTTGCGATCGTTGCCTTAAATCGAGTCGGGATGACAGGATTTGAACCTGCGGCATCCTGCTCCCAAAGCAGGCGCGCTACCAAGCTGCGCTACATCCCGAGACTACCGAACCGTTTCCAAAAACAAACGATTCCCTCAGATTATAAAAGATTTGTTCCGCACTTGCCAAGCACCTGCAACACTCAGCCGGAATGGACGGGAGTTGACGGGAGCGAGAACGAAAGAGAACGGGCGTTGTGTTGACCCACCTCTCGATTTTAGGAGCGATCGCGCTACTATCGAGCTATCTCAATCATAGAATCGACCTATAGGATGTGGCATCCATGAGGTTACAAGACTTTCTCGATAGCGATCGCAAGTACGACATTAACGACATTGCCGCAGACGGCGACCTCACCCGTCAAATTCAAGTTCGCCTGATCGACATGGGGATCCTAGCTCCGCCCGCAGACGGCAAGTTCGGCCCCGTCACGACCGCAGCCTTCCAACGGTTTCAAACCCTAATGCAAGCGGGAGAAACGGGCTATCTTGGCGCCCGTACCGCCAAACTGATTATTCAAACCAAGCGAGAAGACCTCCCCAAACCTCCACCGAAAGTCAAAATCCTCAAAAATACCGTTTTCAAGGCCAGACCCCTCCAGTCTTCAGACCTTCCCGATACCGAAAAACAATCGATCCCGCAAGATAACGAATTCGAGTTGCTCGATTACGAACCCGTTCGTAACCACGTTCGCGTCACCTTACGCGACAAAGCCTTTCCCAAACTGCACGCCAACGGCAAAATTGAAGACTCGAAACAGTGGTACGCCTTCAAAGAACACGTTCAAATTTGGGAAGACGAAGATCGCGAAATCCCCAAAGTCAAACCCAACTCGGTTCGCCTAGAGGTTCCCTACAAGTCCCAACTCGACAACTGGTATAACCCAACCGGGTCTTGTAACGTCACTTCCCTGGCCATGTGTTTGGAATACCTCGGCGCCTCGAGACGCAGCCACATCGGCCAATTAGAAGACGAACTGTACGAATACGCCATCGAACGCGGTTTGAGCCGTCACAGCCCTTACGACTTAGCCCAGATCGTTCGCGACTACGGTTGTCGCGATCGGTTCCGAACCGACGCCACCATCGAAGACGCTAAAGATTGGCTCGCCGAAGGGAATCCATTAGTGATTCACGGTTACTTCACCTCGTTCGGCCACATCATCGTCTTAGTCGGCTACAACGATCGCGGCTTTATCGTTCACGATCCTTACGGCGAATGGTTCGAGTGGGGCTACCGCACCGATTTAAGCGGAGCCTATCTCACCTACAGTTACGACCTGATTCGCCGCGTCTGCATTCCCGACGGCTCCTTTTGGGTACATTTCATCTCAAAATAAAGACAACCGTAGGGTGCGTGACTTGAAAAATCGGGTGTCGATCGTGAGACCGATCGCTTTGTCACGCACCGCCAATGTACACCGCCAACATACAAGGGTGCGTGACTTGAAAAATCGGGTGTCGATCGTGAGACCGATCGCTTTGTCACGCACCGCCAATGTACACCGCCAACATACAAGGGTACGTGTCGATCGGTGAAGAGTGCAGAGGGCAGAGTGTAGAGTGGGAACTCCTCTTTAACTGTTCGCTCTAGACTCTTAACTCTTCCCTGAAAGAGGCGCACCGCCCTAACCGGGGAATCTGTGTGATATTTAAGCCAGACTCAACTTCATACTGATATCGAGCCAATGAGACCTCGTAATTGGGGCGCTCGTTGAAATGTAATCGACTCCCGTTTCCGCAACGCTACGCAACCTGTCGAGCGTGATGTTCCCCGACGCTTCAATTTTCACCGGGCGATCGCACCCTCGAATCAAGACTACCGCCTCGCGCATCTGTTCCAGGGGCATATTGTCGAGCATGATAATGTCCGCTCCTCCCTCCAAAGCCTCTCGAACTTGGTCTAGGGTTTCCGTTTCCACCTCGATCGTCATCGGATAGGGAATTTGCGGTCGAATGCGGGAAATAGCGGCTTGGATGCCTCCAGCAGCAGCAATGTGATTGTCTTTCACCATCACCGCATCATCTAACCCCATACGATGGTTCGTCGCGCCCCCGATGCGGGTAGCGTATTTCTCAAAGACTCTCAAACCGGGGGTCGTCTTGCGCGTATCCGTCAGTTGCGTGGGTAAATCGGCAATCGTCTCCACATATTGCCGCGTGGTGCTGGCGATACCGCTGAGTCGCATCACTAAATTCAACGCCGTTCGCTCTCCCATTAATAGAGCGTCCAGGGGGCCTTCAAAGCGAGCGATCGCCGTTTGCGGCGCACAGGCGGTTCCGTCATCCACCAGTTGACTGCTTCGATCGCTGCACCCCAACAGTTTGAAAATTCGCCTCGCTAGAGGGAGTCCCGCCACTATCCCTTCCGCTTTCGCCGTCCAAATTGCCGTTCCCCGAGCGTCAGTTCCGTTGAGGAGGGTTTGGGCGGTGGCGTCCCCCCGTCCGATATCTTCCTTGAGCCAGTCTTTTAATAAGGGGTCGATCGAAATCCAGGGAGGAAGGGCTACCGTTCTGCTCACGAGTCACCTATATCTGTCAGTTGGCATTTTTCACGATAGCTCGATCGATCCCCCTGGAAGATCTCAGTCGAGTTTGACCCGAAATCGAGTCCGAGTAGATGGAGAGCGATCGAAAAGCCTTGAGAGTGCGATCGAGGGGTTGAGGAGGGGGATCTCGAAAAAAATCCAAAAAAAAATCAAACCCAAAACCCTTACTGTGTGGTTATTACAGCCGTTACCTTCAAAAAAAGTCAAAAAAAACTCCGAAAAGGGGTTGACAGTCCCTAATGGTCTTGTTAGATTGGTTAAGCGCTCGAGAGGAGAGGCAAACAACGCCGCCCTCAAACAGCGCACCGAACCTCGAAAAAAGAATCGTTTGAAAGCACGACCTAAAGCTTGAAAAAAGCTTTAGCTCTTCGTCAAAAACACTTTAACAGGAAGTCGGACGAAAGAAGTCGCCAAAGA
>NZ_KB235958.1:2101527-2187001 GCF_000332355.1 Baaleninema simplex PCC 7105 | reverse complement strand
CTCAAGATGAGTTCTCTGATGGGGTTAACCCAGTAAGGTCACGGAAAGAACATCCGTTAATAGGCGTTAGGTGGAAGTGCAGTAATGTATGAAGCCGAGGCGTACTAACAGACCGAGCACTTGACCTCGTTTGAGGTTTCGACTCTCTCGAGCTTTATTGAGATGACTGTGCAGTCTTGAAGGTTTTTCAGCACTTTCCTGGTGCTTCGAGCGAAGTGGACCCACTCCGACCCATCCCGAACTCGGTTGTGAAACGCTTCAGCGGCGAAAATACTTGGGGGGTTGCCCCCTGGGAAGATAGCTCAGTGCCAGGTTAATTTTTTACAAGAAACCTCCTCAGACCTTGAGGGGGTTTCTTTTTGGTTCGGTTTCAAGCACTCTTCACGCCCAGAGACACTGAGGACACAGAGAGAGACTTGGAGAGACTTGTCGGGTTAGGCAAAACCTTAGGCAAAACCAGTATCGGATTCTGTATGATTCAATCGTCGGCACTTCACTTTTTGAACAAACAACCGGGTTTCTTTGAGAGATTTCTCCCAAGAAGCCCGGTTGTTCATTATTTTCATTAATTGGGAATTTCGGGGATTTCAATGCGTTTGATACGCGAAGTTTCTCCCGATCGAATCGTCACCTGAGACTTACGAACCCCAAACCGCTTCGCCAACAACTTCACCAATTCCTTATTCGCTTTCCCGTCGATTGGAGGCGATTGTAAGCGAACCGTAAAACTACCGTCATCTTCAACGATAATCGACTGTTGCTTAGAATTGGGTTTGACTTTAACGGTCACAATCATGAGATTACTCGTTACTAGGAGGATTGAGTGGGAGTTCGGCGCGAACCATCGACTCGCCTAAAATTCGTTCGATGTGGAATCCTAACCGCTCGCAAATGCGTTGCATTGCGCCGTTGTCCGAGAGGATTTCTGCAAAGATGAGCTTGAACCCTTCGGCCCGTCCGATTTCGATGAGGCGGCGCAATAACTCTGTTCCCAATCCTTGATATTGGAATCGATCGACCACTAACATCGAAAACTCTGCTTCGCGAATGCGTTTCTTGCGGGCGGTCAGACGGGCGATCGCCACAATATGATGCTCTTTAGTTTTCGGATCTTTATAATCCGCCACCAGTGCCATGTCGCGATCGTAATCGATAAAACACAAGCGAGACAGTCGCTCGTGAGCGACGCGCCGACTCAACTTAAACATATGAGCGTAGCGCAAATACACGCTTTCGTCCGAAATCTCCTCGTGATACTTCGCCACCATCGGCTCGTCTTCTGGGCGAATCGGACGAATCGTTAAAGGAATGCCTTTTTGCGTCGTCCAGGGTTCGACGTACTGCATCGGATAAGGACGAATGGCCGGTTTCGGCAGCGTGTCAATGTCTGTATCCGGCGGATGCAGTACCACACGGGCGTCGAGGGCGACAATCCTTTGAGAGTTCACTAGCAGCGGGTTGATGTCGATTTCCTTAATCCAGGGTTGCTCGACCACCAAATGGGAGAAGCGCACGAGTAACTGTTGCAACGCTTCCAAATCTACCGGGTCGCGGCCGCGAATGCCTTTGAGGGCTTTGTAAATCTTCGTGTTTTCCATCAACCGCCGCGCCAAGGTGGTGTTCAACGGCGGAAGTCCTAAAGCTCGATCGCGGAACACTTCCACGAGTTGACCCCCCGTCCCGAACAACAACACCGGGCCGAACTGCGCGTCTAAACTACTGCCGATAATCAACTCGTACCCGTCGAGTTTCAACATCGGCTGAACCGTCACCCCTTGGAAGTCGTCAGACGAGTGCAGTTCGCTGACACGGGTATAAATGCGATCGAACGCTTTTTCTACGGCTTCGGCGTCGTTGAGGTTTAACTGCACCCCACCCACATCGCTTTTATGGGTAATCGTTTCCGAAAGCAGCTTCAACACGACCGGATAGCCGATATCCTCCGCCGCTGCGATCGCCTCTTCAACGGTTTTCGCCATGCGCGTGTCTACCGTGGGAATGCCGTAACTGGCCAGTAGTTGCTTCGACTCGTACTCCGTCAGCAGCGATCGATCGTGAGCGTGAGCGGCGTCGATAAATTCCTTGACGCGATCGCGCTTCGTCGCTATTTCCTCGTCCTCGTCCCCAGTCAAAGCTGGTGTTTCGTAGAGACTCTTCAAGTTGCGGCTGTACTGCCACATATAGTTAAACATCCGCACCGCCGTATCTGGATAAGGAAACGTGGGAATGTTCGCCTGATTGAGAATGTTCGCCCCGGTGGCCACTTCCGCTCCACCCATCCAACTGGCAAAAATCGGTTTCTTGTAGGTGCGTTCGAGGCCGTGAGGTTTCAACTGTTCGGCGGTGCGCGTCGGGTCGGTCATGGCTTGCGGCGTCAGCATTATCAACAACCCGTCACTGTTGGGGTCTTTAGCCGCCACGTCTAACGACTGGGCGTAACGTTCTGGGTCGGCATCTCCCAAAATATCGATGGGGTTGCCGTGGCTCCACTGGGACGGCAAAATCTCGTCTAACGCCTTTATCGTCTCTGGCGACAGTTCGGCCAGTTGTCCGCCTTCTGTAATCAACGTATCGGTGGTGAGAACCCCCGGACCTCCGGCGTTGGTGAGAATTGTCAAACGCTGGCCTTTGGGACGGGGCTGCTTGGCCAGCAATCCCGCCATGTAAAACAGGTGCGCCAGGTGATACACCCGCAACACCCCCGATCGCCGGAAGGAGGCGTCGAGGACTTCGTCGCTACCCGCTAACGCCCCGGTGTGGGAGGCGGCGGCTTGGGCAGCGGCTTCAGTGCGTCCGGCTTTAATGACGACGATAGGTTTGGTCAGAGCGACTTCTCGGGCTGCGGAAAGGAACGATCGCGGATCGCCGATCGATTCCATGTACATGACGATGCTTTCAGTACGGGGATCGTCGCCGAGATAGTAAATGAGGTCGCCCCAGTCTACATCCAGCATCGAGCCGATGGAGACAAAGGCACTAAAGCCCACGTTCGCCTGAAAACTCCAGTCGAGAATCGAGGTACAGAGCGCGCCGCTTTGACTGATAAAGCCCACGTTCCCCGGACGCGCCATCGTTCCGGCAAAGGTAGCGTTAATCCCCGTCAGCGGACTCATCACGCCCAAACAATTGGGACCGATAATCCGCATTTTGCCTCGGCTGGCTTCGAGGATTTGTCGTTCGAGTTCGACCCCTTCGGGGCCGATTTCTTTAAAACCTGCTGAGAGAATAATGGCTCCTTTAACACCCGCTTCGACGCATTGGCGAACGACGTTGGGAACGCCGGGGGCAGGAATGGCGATGACGGCGAGATCGACGGCTTCGGGAACCGATCCGATTTCGGGATAAGCTTTAATTCCCAGAACGCTCGGACGCTTGGGGTTTACGGGAAAGACTGTCCCGCCAAAAGGATGGCTGACGAGGTTCCACAAGACCGTGCGTCCGACGCTGTTAGGTTTTTCGGTCGCGCCGATGACGGCGACGGTTTTGGGCGAAAAAATCGCACTCAGGGGATCGGGTCTGTAATGAAGTACGTCGTGAGCTGGGTCGGCTTTTGGTGGGGTTGCTCGAATCATCGACCGCTCCTTCAAAATTTAAGACTGCTAGGGGGTTAGCTACAGTGTATCGTTGCCCGCCTCTCGATCGAGGTAAATTTCAACTTAGCTTTACCTTCGCTAACTGTAATATCGAAAATCAGCTTTTCTTGAAAACCATTTCAAGCGATCGCTGTCTAAAAAAAAACTTTTTTTAACCCAAAATTAACGAATTTGTGATAGAGCTAACAATAATATTGCAGCACTTGTGGCATGGGTTTGGGGTTAAACTTCAATAGTGTCACGTTTGCAAGTGGAGCAGCTTTTCACTATATGTTCGATCCTCGTTTGAGGAAAAATGTTGTTGTAGCTTCATCGAGGCTCGTACAATCTCTCTTTCATATTCAATCTGAGAGTGCATTAGCTGAAAGATTGACACGATGTCCGATTGCAGACAAGTTGTATCGCTTAACTAAACACGGCGATCGCACTTGAAGATAACCCGTGCATTTCTCTAAATTTATTATATTTTTGGCAAGCAGTTTTGCCGTTTTGACTCGACGATCGTCCGATTGACTCGATCGAAAGTTTCTGACGAATGGCATTGATGAGGTGGATACGGTCGGACGGGTCGAGTTGTTGAAGCCAGAGTGGGATTTTTGGGAGAGTGCCAAAGTGTATCCAGAATACACGAGTTGAAGCTTCTCTAAGTTAAATTGAGATTAGCCCGAAATTAACCGGGTCTTGCTGTCGTTTCCCCATACAACGCCGTGACTCGTCACGATCGCCCGATCCTCTCTATTCGCCACGCTCGAGAACGCGATCTCAACGCGATCGTCGCGATTTATAACGCCGCCATCCCCGGCCGGAAAGCGACCGCCGACCTCGAACCCGTATCGGTCGAAAGTCGCCGTCCTTGGTTTCGCAGCCACGTTCCCAACCGCTATCCGTTGTGGGTCACCGAACGAGACCGTCGCGTCGTCGCCTGGTTGAGCGTTCGCCGTTTTTACGGCCGTCCGGCTTACGCCGCCACCGCCGAACTTGGAATTTATGTCGATCCAGACTACCAACATCAAGGAATCGGCTCGCAATTGCTCGATTTAGCCGTTCGCGAAGGCCCCAAACTCCACTTAAAAACTGTTTTAGCATTTGTTTTCGCCCACAACACGCCGAGCCTGCGCTTGTTCGAGCAGTTCGGGTTTGGCGAGTGGGGCTATCTTCCCTGTGTCGCCGAACTCGATGGCGTATTGCGGGATTTGGTAATTTTGGGAAAACGACTTTGACCGACGATCGCCATTCTATAAATGGTTCGAGAGTTCGCGATCGCGCCAGATTTGCCTTACTATCGAGATCGAGTATTACGCGAAATACGAGCGATGGAAGCCATCGAACAGGGACTGTTAGAAATCGTCAACCTGTCGAGGCTGGCGTTAGAAGCTGTTTCCGTACTGTGCGTTTTGTTAGGATTCATCGCAACATTGCGGTTGTTCTTTCGGTATCGACAGCAGGTTTATGACGTTCTATTTTTGAAAACTCGATTGTGCTTCGGGTCTTGGTTGGCGATGGCGTTAGAGTTTCAACTCGGGGCTGACATTCTGGCCACGACCGTCGCTCCATCCTTTGAAGCTTTGGGGAGACTCGGGGCGATCGCTGTCATTCGGACGTTTCTAAACTATTTTCTCAACCAAGAACTCGAAGCCGAAGCCGACCGCCAAGCTAAACGGAAACAGCCCTCCGAGGGAGGGGCGAGCGAAACCTGAACGTCGGACTCAACGATATCAGCTCGTTTGCACGACCGAACGTCCGATCTTCCGAACCGTTCTGGCGAGATCGAGTCAGAGAAAATCGAAGGTATACCGTTCGATCGCCGCGAGTCTGTGGATAACTCACCCCGTTTTTCCACAGTTTTTCCACAGGGGATGTGGATGAAGAAACCCTCAATCGAACAGAGGTTTGAGAGGTTTTCCACAGTTTCCACAGGAACGTTGTTAAAGATAAGATTAAAAAAAGATTAAACAACGATCGCGCAATCCAACCCCGACGAGATCGATGGCGATCGCTACTGTTCTCCTACCATTTTTGCCAACGTTACCGTCGAGGGTTTGGCGTCTGTCGTTTGCGGGCGATCGAGAAGTGCCAAGGGAAGTTTGGTATTTTCAGCCCAGCTTTCTCGGGAAAACCGAAAAGGTTTTTGACTCGAGCTGACCGTGTTTCAGCTCAGCCGTTCTCTCGGGGCTTTTCACCTTCTCGATCGGCAGCTTCTTCTCGATCTTGTTGCTCCAACATCTGCTGTTGTTCCTCGACGGCTTGGTGATGGGAGCGTTCGCCGATTGACATACTCCCCGCGAGTCACGCGACGGGGATTCTGGGGTCAAGCAGCAACAGCAGGCGTAGCCCGTCTTACATCGCCTAACCCACAGGTTGATGCCCCAACCTGTTTGATATTGATAGCAGCATTTTCATCCCGGTCATTCTCTGACCCGCAAGAGGGACACCGCCACCGTCGGACACTTAAATCCAACTCATCCAGGACATGACCACAGCAGGAACAGGTTTTACTGGAGGGGAACCATCGATCGATATAAAAGACCGACTTCCCCTTCTTCTGCGCCACCCATTCCAGAATCGACAGAAATGTTCGGAACCCCAGGTCTGATACCTTCCTCCCCCATAGCCGTTGCATCCCTTTCAGGTTCAACGTCTCAAAATAGAGAACATCAAACTGGTCAGTCAACCGATGAGCCAATTTCCAGAACCAGTCTTCTCGCTTGTGGGAGATGTCCTCATGGCGGCGGGCCAGATTCTTTCGGGCACGTTCCCGGTTGTTCGACCCCTTCTGTTTCCTGGACAGTTCCCGGTTAGCCTTCTGAATCTCGTTGAGAGACTGCTTGAAGAACAACGGTGCATCAATGTTGAAGCCTTCAGATGTGGAGAGGAATTGCTTCAGTCCAAAATCAAAGCCAGCGGTCTTACCCGTCTCGACTTTAATGACTGACTCAGAAGCGGTTTCCACCGTGACGAACATGAACATCTCCCCCAGGGGTGTGTGTTTGATGGTCACGGTTTTCACCTTGCCCTCAATATCTCTGGACTTCCCGAACTGATACACCCGGTCGCCTTGTGGTTGTAGAACTTGAACTTTAGCGTCTTCATGTTAGTATTTCAACACGAGTGACGGCAAAATGACGGCATAAAAAACTGACAGTTAGATGCTCTGAGGACGAGTACGATTGGCTTGTTGAACACTGCGAAAAAAACAAGCAGGACTCAAAACGATGTATTGCGAGAGTTGATTCGCAAACTAAAGAAAAGCCGCCCTAGAAGGCTTGCCCTGAGCTAAGTCGAAGGGGCGGGGCTTTAGACCCAAAATCATGGGTCAAAACTAACGTTTTAACCCAAACTTTGAGCTGAAACCGGATTTTTTTCGTTCGGTTCGACTTCAGTAGAGGCGATCGCAATACGTTCGATACCTCGTAAAATTTCGCGATGGAAATTCTGGCGAATTTGAGGGTTTAAATAGCGTCCTTGCAACACTTGCCACCGTTGCCAAGACTCGAAACGGGTTTGTTCGAGCAATTCTGCAAATTTCGGCGTTTCTCGCTTCAAATCGCAGTGAAAAACTTTGCTGAGAAACTCACCCATCACGCAACTATCTTGAATGTTACCCAGCACCTCCTGAAGTTCCCTCATGTCTTCAAGATAGGTTTGATAGGTGGGGCCGTAAAGGTCGGCGAAGGAATTCATCAAATAGCGAACTCGTTTGGCTTGCTTGCGAAGCTCGTGTAAAATGTAACCTTCGTTGGCAATAATGGCTTCGACTTCTGCACTACTTAAGGTCGGACGACGGCCGTTGTCCGGGGTTTTTGAGAAACCAACCCACCACCCCGGATCGAGAAGAACACGGCTGATACTGGGAAGTAAAATATCGGGGAGAACGTCGCCGACCGCCATTTGAGAATAGACGCGGTACTGAGGTCGATCGAGCCATTTAGTGACGGCTTTCTTGAATTTTTGATACTTTTTCCCCTTGAGGAGTTCGCGCACTTCCGCTAAAGCAGCTTTTCGCTGTTCGGTTAGGGTCGCGATCGCCGGTTCGATTTTCGATCGCTCTTTCTTCGGTAAATTTGGCTGGTATCGTTCGACTAACGCTTCCTGCATTACATCGATATCTCGCAGTTTTCCCAGCGTCCGAGAAATTTTACCGATCGGTTTATTTTGTGCGGCTTTTGGGAGTTCGATGGCGGCCTCGAAACCCGTCACGTCCGATCGCAACCGTCGCATTCCCACGCGCATCTGGTGTAAGGCTTCGGGATCGCGATCTTTGAGAACGTCAGATTCGTATTTGAGCGTTCGTTGGACGTGCTTTTTAACTGCATCGTAGGCGCGATCGCCTAAAAGTTGTTGTAAGTCTGGCTGCTGTGCGGTCATGTATTGCTACCACCTCCAATCGTTAGGGTGTTGTGGAGATGTCGCACCCAATGGTTAACATCTCGATCTTGACAGATAGATCTTCAGTTTAACGAATCTCTTAACTTTTTGTTAACCTCACACCTCGTTCGTCGCGTGGTTCGACGATCGCAGGGGACGAGTTTATAAGTTTAAGGAAGAGACCCCCCAAAGGCTTGACGGATGCAATCGATCTCCGTCAACGTTAAGTGACGCGATCTGACCGATAAAAACAGAGAGGAGAGGAGCGATCGCCGATGAAAGCGATTTTGTTCGATTTAGACGGAACTTTGGTCGATACTGACGTTCGCCATTTTGCTATTTGGCAAGATATCTTGCGAGAATTGGGCATCGAGATCGATCGTGAATTCTATCAAACTCGCATCAGCGGCCGCGAAAATCAAGCGATCGTGCGCGATGTTCTAGCAAGACTTCCATTTGAAGAAGGGTTGAAAATTGCAGAAGCCAAAGAAGCGCGATTTCGTGAGGATGGCGTCACGCTCGATCGCCTGCCGGGACTCGATCGCCTGCTAGAGTGGATCGAAGCGCGATCGCTCGTCACTGCCGTCGTTACTAACGCACCGCGTTCCAACGCCGAGTTTATGTTGGCTGCGTTAAATCTCAGCAACCGTTTCGATACTGTGGTTCTCGCCGAAGACGCCGCGTTTGGAAAACCCGATCCCGCTCCCTATCAGCTTGCCTTAGAGCGGCTTTCGCTATCCCCTAACGAGGCGATCGTCTTTGAAGATACCCCTTCGGGAATCCGCAGTGCAGTCGCTGCCGGTTTAACGACCGTCGGAATGGCAACTACCCACGATCTTCAAGGTTTAATCGATGTCGGTGCGGCGTTCGCGATCGCAGATTTTAGCGAGTCTCGGTTGTGGGATTGGCTAGCAGAAAACTTCGAGGCGATCGCGTCTTGAATTCTAGAAACTTAACTGAACTTCAACGATTTTTGGGATAAATTCTGTCGGTTTTAACTTTTTTTGGATCGACTTCAGCGAGCGAACGCGGCTCGTGTTAATTTTTCGATCTAAAAAACCTGTCGATTTCTTTAAAAAAACGGAGTTTTACAGCGACGAATTCATTCGAGTGTTACCTTAGAGAGATAGGGCTTAATATTTTTAAGTTCCTCAACCTAAGAAAAACGCAATATCAACAAACAATGGCTTACTTCGTTCCCTGGCTTCATATGCACCAACCGCCCATTTGGTACGACAACTGCCAAATGGGAAATCTCGAAAAAATGCTAAGCGGCGATCGCAATTCCGAAGAAGGCTGGAACGCCCAATGGTTTGCCCAAGCCTATAAAAATCCAGCTCGATACGCCAAACAACTCAGTCAAGACGGATATCGCCCGCGAATGATGGTGGACTATTCCGGCGTGTTGTTAGAAGAACTGGCGTACTTGTCGGATAACGGAACCTTTGCCAACCTTCACGTCGATGGCGAACCCATCGGAGACGTTATCGAGTTGTGGCGTCAGGTTTTAGAAGACTATCCCGAGGCGATCGAATTTGCAGGAACCGCCTACAGCCATTGTTACTTTCCCGCCACTCCCGAACGGGATTGGGAAGCGCAAATCCTGGCTTGGAAACAGATTTTTGGCAATTTGTTCGGCGAAGCGGCGTTGAAGCACGTCAAAGGCTTTTGGCTGCCCGAAATGGGCATGACTGGAGAGCCGCAACAGGCGATAAAATTGGTGCGAACCCTCAAACGCTGCGGTTACGAGTGGCTGATTCTCCCCACTTCCGCCTTAGAAATGCCCGAGGGATGGACGACACCGGAACTCGAAAACCGCGTTCATGAGTTAGAAATTACCGCCGACGGCGAAACCGAACGGATACTGTGCGTTGTCAGAGATACCGAAATGGGAATTCGCCAACAAAGCGGACATAACGCTGATGGCTGTTTGAACGACATTCGCTATCGATCGCACGTGTTTTCTGAAAAAGGAATTTTAACCTCACCGTTAATCGTTCCGACTTCTGACGGTGAAAACGGAAACGTGATGATGTTCGAGTATTTCCGAAATACCTTCGTTCCTTTAGTGCATCAAGTGTCCGCACTTCCCGACATTGAGATGGCAACAGTCAGCGAATATATTACGAAATATCCCCCGGACAATGCTACGCCAGTTCGTTTGAAACCGACAGGGGGATCGTGGATTGGCGGCCATCAAAGTTGGAACGAGGGCGATCGCCGTCAGGGAATTTTACGAGAAATCGACGAACTCAGCCAACAGGTGGCGGCGTTAGACTCGTCGGAGTTAGAGACTTCAGAACTCGAGGAAATTCAGCGATTGTTGTTGGTGTGCGAAACCAGTTGTTTCGTGTATTGGAACGCCGAATTTTGGTTCGAGCAAGCCGATCTGTTTTTGGGGAAATTGCGAGGGCGTCTAAAACAGCTACAGCCGCGCGAAGTTGGGTTAAGATAGACAATCTGAACGATTGAGTCCGAATAGGGTTGAATTTGGCTGAATCCAAAGGCAACTCGATCGCCCGTTCCCATGAGTCCCCATACCTCCGACGATTGGTTAAACGTCGCAAGAGAAAGGCTTGTCGATGCCGATCGCCTGCAACACAATCGCCCGTACTCTGTTGCCAGCGTTTATTTAGCGGGCTACGCTGTTGAATGTACGCTCAAAGCGTTACTGCAAAAACAGAGAAAGCCTTTTCCCAGCAACGGTTCAGCCGGACACAATCTTCGGAATTTATGGCGAGCTTGTGGGTTTCAGTTAAACGATTTGCGAGATTCTCGGGGCGATCGCACGTTTTATATTGATGTTTGGGATACGAGTTTGCGCTATGAAACCGAACTCCCGCAACATTTAGGATTAAAAACAGAGGGTTTGATACAAGGTGCGAAAAGCCTTTGCAGCTTTCTTCAAACCCAGATGCGTCGAAAAGGTTCGCGAAGGAAATAATCTCACAGCGATCGAAGGTTTGAGATAGATGGGTATCCAGCAGAAGATTCCGACGGTATGAATCGAGATGACATTAAAACTCGTCTTAAAGCCAATCTCGAGGCGGCCAATTGCGCGATCGAGGAGATTCGCGTGCAACCCGATCCGTTTTCCGGTTGGCGAATTGTCGTGATTTCTCCCAACTTTGCCGATCGCTCCAATATCGAGCGTCGTCAAATTGCCTTAAAAGGACTCGAAACCCTGGAAATCGAATGGCTCGACGTACTAACGCCAGAAGAGCGAGAGTGGGCGGGTAAACTGCCCACGGACAGCGATCTCGAGGATTTACCCCTGTGGCCCGAAGCCTTAGCGCGAGGTCAAAACATTCCCAAAACCGTCGTCTTCCCCTCCGATCTCGACGACGATCTCGAACCTCCCATCGTTGCCACGTTTTACTCGTTGCGGGGGGGCGTCGGTCGATCGACGGCTTTAGCCTACACCGCGCAAATTTTAGCGCGGCGGGGTCGCACCGTTCTCTGTGTCGATCTCGATTTAGAAGCGCCGGGTTTAGCGGCGTTGTTCGGACGAGAAGCCGAAATTCAACCGGGACAGGGGGTGTTACCGTCTTTGGTGGCGCTCGATCGCGGCGAAGATCCCGATCTGCAATCTCAAATTTTGCGTCTGTCGGAATTAGACGAGTTATATTGTCTCCCGGCGGGAAAACCCGATGCCAATTACGCTCGCTTGTTGAATTTCATCGATCCGGCGGCGTGGTATCGCGAAGACAGCAACCCTTTACGGGAACTGCTCGATCGCCTCAGTTCGAGTTTGTCGTTCAAACCCGAAATCGTCCTCTTCGACGCGCGAACTGGAATTACACCGCTAAACGCGCCGTTATTGTTCGACCTCGCCGACGTGGCGATCGTCACTTTTTTTCCCCATCCTCAAGCCCAAACGGGTACAGAAGCCCTCGTTCGCGCCTTACTCGCCTCGCGAACCCGCCGTACTGGGAATTTGGCTCCCGAACCGCGTTTTATCGTATCACCCATTCCCGCCAGCAAAGCGCCGGAAGTGGTCGAACGGTATCAACACCGAGCGATCGAATGGATTAGCCAATGGCTCGATCGCCTTACCGAACAACGGCCGGATGCTCCCGCGATCGACGAAACCGAAATTACCCACTTTGTCTCCTATCGCGATGTTATCGCCACCTCCGACGGCGTTTCGGGAGATCGCGATCTTTGGAAGGATTACGAAGCGATCGCCGAGTGGATCGAGTTTTTCTTGCCAACTCGCAGCGAACAACAGCTCGCACGTCTGTCGAAACAGTTAAACTTACCCCAGCTCAAACCGCAAATTCTCGAAGAGTTAAATTTTTCAAGCGGAACGGCCGAACATCAACAAAATTTTCTAGAAACCTTTGTTCCGACTGACATTATCAACCGCGCCCTGCGTCCTGAAATTCCGTTAATTCGTGGTCGTAAAGGGAGTGGGAAAACAGCGATTTTTCGTCGAATTACAGAAGACGATCGACGCTCCCGCGTTGTAGTGATGTCTCCCAATCCCCTGAAAGACGATCGGTTTTGGATTCTTACGCCAGAAGGATTTAAAGAAATCGATCGCGACCTTCAAAAACTCTCTAAAAGCTGGCGAGATTTCTGGCTGCTTGAAATTTGCATTTCTTGTTATTCAAGCCTCAATAATTTTCTGAAGAAAAACAGACAAAGTATTTTGGGAGATCGCCTCAATAAATTGCCACAAGAAACTGTTTTTAGTGAATTAGATTTCATTCAATACGTCTCCGAGTTGCTATCCCTCGATCGCCTGGGATTGTTGGCTCAAGACTGGCTTCAAAAACTCGATTGTCAACTGAGTAACAATACTCTACTGTTGTTTGATGGGTTAGACACCAGCTTTGGCAATGGAGACGCCGCCAGAAAACGACGAACTCAGGCGATCGAAGCCTTACTTTCTCTCGTCATTGAATTTGGTGACAGCCTGCAAAATTTACGGTTTAAAATATTACTGCGAGAAGATATTTGGCGACAATTAAAGTTTGGCAATAAAAGTCATTTTTTCGGGCGTTCGATTGTTTTAACCTGGTCGAATCGTACCGACTTTTTCAAAATTGCCATCAAACAAGCCGTGCGATCGAATACATTTAAAAATCTCGTGCGATCGACGCTCGAAGATACCTCAATTTTCACGAACACTTCTCTTGAAAATATCGACTATTGGTCAGAAGAACAAGTCAAACAGGTTTGGAATCTTTTGGTTGGCGAACGGATGCGAGGCGGGAAATCGGCATTTACTCAAAACTGGGTTTGGAATCGCTTAACGGATGCTAACGAAGAGCGCAGCCCTCGTTTTTTACTGCGTCTTTTCCAAGAAGCCAAAGAATGGGAAACTAGAGAATATACCCAAGAATCTCAAAATCAGTCCAAAGAACCGAATCATAAAACCCTCATTCGTCCCCGTGCTTTGAGCGAATCGTTACCCAAAGTATCAGAAGCCGCGCTGAGTGCGTTAATTCAAGAAGAATTCACGGAACTCGAACCGTTAACCGATCGCCTCAAATCGATCGGTCGATCGCCCGTCGAAGCCGGAGAATTGAAGGATTTAGAAGAACAAGTGAATTTAGCCCGCGAAGTCGGTTTACTGTCAGTCTACGAAGAAATTGACGGTCGAGTTCAGCGATATAAAGTTCCCGATTTATACCGTCTTGGGCTTAGGATGACGAGATCGGGACAAGCGTAATCGATCGCCCCCAACCGCTAAACCCAACAGCCCAACGTCATCCCCAACAGCAACAGAAACCCAATCCAGACGTTCTGTCCGAAGAGTTCCCCGTAAGCCGAACGGGGTAAATCGTCGTGTCGCAACCGCCACACCTGCCAAGTCCAACCGCCAAACGCCGCCGCTAACGCTACCCAGAAACTCCATCCCAAACCCATCGCGACGCCGACAGCGGCCAAACAAGCGACCGTTCCCGCAAAAAAGACAGCGATCGCCCCTACCACAGCATCCCCAAAAAACAGGGCGCTCGAATTAATACCAATCTTGCGATCGTCCTCGCGATCGGACATCGCATAAATCGTATCGAAGCCCAGCGTCCACAACACCGTCGCCCCCCACAACCACCACGTCGCCGGTTGCAAATTTCCCGTGACCGCACTCCAGCTAATCAACACCGCAAATCCCCAGGCGATGGACAGAACCAACTGAGGCACCGGAAACACCCGTTTCGCCGCCGGATACAGCAAAATGACCGGAACGGCGGCCACGCACAATGCGAAGGTAAACGGATTGAGATACCACGCCAGTCCCGCCGCACAGAATAGCGTCAAAACTCCTACCGCGATGCCTGTCTTGACTGACAAGGCGCGAGAGGCCAGAGGACGGCTTTTCGTGCGTTCGACTTGCGGGTCGATATCGCGATCCCAGAGGTCGTTGGCGACACATCCAGCGCCGCTGGTGGCCAGCGTTCCCAAAACGATAACGCCAATCAGGGGAATAGGAGGCGTTCCCCGCGCTGCCAAAACCACCGCCCAGAGTGCGGGAAGCATCAAAATCAGGCGTCCGGCAGGTTTGTCCCACCGCAGCAGACGCAAAATAATTTTCCAAGTGGGTTCGGATTGCGGTTGTGTCAGCATAGCTGAGGATATCGCCGAGAACGTCGCGAACGGAACGGGGAAATCTTGTCGAAACGGGCGTTCCAACTCGATCGCCTTTTTATTCAAAATAACAGAATTCGATCGGAGGTCTCGATTATTCGTCGTTGCGCGTGGCTCCCGTGAAGTCTGCCCCTTGGGTTTTCGCTAAACTCAAATCGGCGTCGAACAGGTTGGCGTTGTTGAGCTTAGCTTCCATCAAGTTCGCTTTGACGAGGTTCGCTTCGAGTAAGTTCGCTTCCCGTAAATCTGCCCCCCGCAAGTCGGCGCGACTCAAATCCGTTCGGGATAAATTTGCCCGAGACAGTTTTGCTTTCTGAAGTCTAGCTTGAGAGAGGCGGGCGCTCGAAATTGTCGCGCTCGATAGATCCGCCCCCCGCAAGTCCGCTTCGTTTAATTCTACGTTGACCAGGGTTGCAAAGCTCAGATTCGTCCATTTCAGACGCGCTTGGGTGAGTTTTACACCCCGCAGGTTCGTTCGCGCTAGGTTCGCTCCCATTAAATCCGCCCGCGTCAAATCAGCGTAGCTCAGGTCGATATCTCGCAAATCCGCATAACGCAGGTTCGCCCCGCGCAGGTTAACCGGATCGTACATTCGACGTTCGTAACGCAGGTTTGCCCCCCGCAAACAAGCTCCGCGCAGATCGGCACCGCTGAGGTTGGCGTTTCGTAAATCCGCCCCACACAAATTCGCATCTAAGAGAACGGTGAGGCTGAGATCGGCTCGCCGCAAGTCAGCCCGTTGTAAGATCGCTCCGTGAAGGTCGGCGTCTCGCAGGTGAGCGTTACGAAGATCGGCTTGTTTGAGGTTGGCTCCAGCCAGTTTGCTTTGAATGAGGTTGGCTCCGTCGAATTTACTGCGACTGAGGTAAGCAAACGCAAAGTTAACGCCTTGTAAGTTCGCTCCGCTCAAATGAATTCCCATCAACTCCGCGCAGCTAAGATTGGCGTTGCATAAATTGACGCTTTTAAAATCTGTTTTTCCAGTGTTATAGCAGTCTAAAACTTCACGCGCGTCCATTGTATAGCAACCCTAAATCAGTTGTGTAACAAAATTGAGACAAAAAGGGAATCGGGGGTCTTCGGAGTTTGTGGTTATAAATGTATAGCATGATACAAAAAATTGAAGATTCGAGAGCCAAAACCCTTGAAATCTCGTGAAGTTAGTTTTTCTGTCACCCTAAACTCCGAAGAGCCGAATCGGGAACGGGGAACGGGGAACGGGGAATCAGATTTTTTCGGGTGTTTTAATTTTTGACGATCCATTTGGAACTGCTATAGTGAGAGAAAAAAATATTTTGCAAAACAGCTTGACAAACTCCACGATCGTTTCAAAACGAAATGCGTTTTAGGCTCGATCGATGATTAAATTTCGATAGTTCTCGTCCATTCAACAGTATTTAGACCTGGTTTCCGTCCGTGAATTTCGATACGATCGACTGTAGTTAAGTTTAATTCTAAGATATTTTGTCGGATCGTAGCTGAAAGTTCTGCGGGATCGGAGATATCGGAGAGTTCTAAAAAGACGTGCAGACAGCGTTCTTTTTGAGTGGCTAAAACGGTAATCCCTTGATGCTTGAAACGTCGGTCGAGCCAATCGGCGATCGCCTTGGGAGAACCCCGACGGGCTTGGTCTTTAAAGGCTAAATCTGGATCGGCTGCGGGAGAGGGCGTCACGTGCAACAGGTGAACGGCAATTTGTCGCTCGAGTATACGTCCCATGCGATCGAGATTGGCTCGCAGGTCGTCGAGGAGATATTTGACCGCATCGTGTTTGACGTGAATTTGTTCTTCAGCGTCGAGGAACGCAGGTTCGTCATCGAGTTGACCTTCTAAGTCGGCGATTCCTTGAGCGATGGTGTCGGTGAGATCGCGGGAACGAAGGCGCACCAGTTCTCGAACCCGATCGTTAGTCGCTAGATGTTGCAGGAGGCGATCGGCCAGACGCGGGGAAGGGGAAGGCGAAAAATCGCGCCAGTAGGAGCGATCGGCTTCGGCTTCGGGAGAGGAGTTTTCTAAATTCACAGACGGTTCGAGCGACGAGTCTTCCCACAACACGCAAGAGTGTTCTTCATCAGGTTCTTCGTCCTCCTCTTCGATTGGTGTGGGGGGTTCCTCGAGTGACCTCTTTGCTTCGATGTCTTCGACTTCTTCAGCCACATTTGAAGAGAAATTAGAAGACGAGGTCGCAGACGCGTTCGCTGAAGACTCGGAAGGCGAGAGAGCGTCGAATGTTTCTCTCGGTTGGTTAGGTTGGTAAAAAGATGCGAAACAGCGAACTAAAACCCGAACTGAACGGATGTTTTCATCAGCTCCTTCGAGTTCTCGCGCAGCAATATTGAGTCGTTCTTCGAGTTCGTTTAAGGTCGGGCAAGCTTCAAACAAATGACGCAATAAACTATCGAGATCTTGAGTTTTAAGTGTCAACCAATCACGATCGCTAAAATCAAATTGTCTATAAATGGTGGAAAAAATCAAAATTTTTGTTCGTAAAGGATTGGTTTTTTGTAACAGCGTTCCTCGAATATCGAACAAATCTTGAGGACCTTGAATTTTAGTTCCCGTAATGTCATCAGCGTCGAACATGGTGGCACACCGGATTGAGCTAGGAAAGCGAGAAGCCGCGTAACGGGTCTGTTGATAAAATCTTGCGATAACGAGTTAGCGATCGACCTCGCTGTTGAGGATAGCGTGTTTGACAGTTTTACGCAGGGTCTCGAAACCCCTTCAGTATCGCTCGAGCTGTCGGACAGCGAAATTCTACCCCGGTGGAGAACGCTGCTGGTGTCGGTCGAAGTCAGATGAGGACTGACTTCGCACACAACAGTCGGGCGATCGCGAGATCGATACTATCTGTAACCCCACTAATGCCGCTGTTGTAGCTCTAACAATTCGATGCCGTCAAGACGTTCTCCCGTTGCAAACTCGCTTGATGAATTAGGTAGATCCCGACGCGATCGCGATAAAATCGAAACGGTTTGTCGCCAAGGGGAATCGGCATCAAACCTCACAAAACCGAACGTCCCCTTTCACGATCGCCCGAGGTTTCTCAAAGATGGTAGATATTACACAAACAAATCATATCCGAATGGCTCGATCTCGAGGTGTGTCGGTGCCGTCGAATACTGTCCTCGCGGCGATCGATATCGGGACGAACTCCATTCACATGGTGGTCGTTAACATTCAACCCGAACTTCCGGCATTTACCATCATTACCCGCGAAAAAGAAACCGTACGTTTGGGCGATCGCGATCCCAAAACGGGAAACCTCAAAGCCGATGCGATCGAACGCTCTCTGGGGGCTTTACGCCGCTGCAAAGAAATCGCCACCAGTCTCCACGCCGAAGCCATCGTCGCCGTCGCCACCAGTGCGACGCGGGAAGCTCCCAACGGTCGCGCCTTCATCCAACGGGTCAAAGACGAACTCGACCTGTCGATCGATCTGATTTCGGGGCCAGAAGAAGCCCGGCGCATCTATCTTGGTGTCTTGTCGGGAATGGAGCTCGATCGCCAACCCCACATCGTCATCGATATCGGCGGCGGTTCGACCGAACTGATCCTCGGGGACGGTCAGGAACCGCGAACCCTCAGCAGTACCAAAATCGGTGCGGTGCGTCTGACGGGGGAATTCGTGACCACCGACCCCATCGATAGTACTGAATACACTGCCCTACAGGGGTACGTGCGGGGAATGCTCGAGCGACCCGTCGAAGAATTGCAAGCTCGTCTCAAACCCGGCGAAACGCCCCGTCTCGTGGGAACCTCGGGAACTATCGAAGCCCTGGCGACGATGGACGCGATCGAAGAACTCGGTTCGACGCCGACCCCTCTCAACGGCTATCATCTGAGTTTGAAAAACCTGCAAAAGTGGGTCAAAAAACTCCGTAAAAGCGATTACAAAGAACGTCTCGACATTCCGGGAATGGTCGAACGTCGCGCCGAAATCATCCTCGCGGGGGCGACGATTCTCCAAGAAGCCATGTCGATGCTGGGAACCGAAGAACTCATCGTCTGCGAACGGGCGTTGCGTGAAGGGGTTATCGTCGATTGGATGCTCAAACGGGGCTTGATCGAAGATAAACTGTGCTATCAAAGCTCCGTGCGCGAACGCAGTACCTTGAAAATTGCAAAAAAGTACCGCGTCGATCTCGAATATAGCGAACGCATCGCCGATTTCGCGTTGAGTTTGTTCGACAGTACTCAGGGAGAACTCCACGATTGGGGCGACAGCGAACGGGAGTTACTGTGGGCGGCGGCGATTTTGCATAACTGCGGAATTTATATCAGTCACTCGGCGCATCACAAACACTCGTACTATCTGATTCGCAACGGCGAACTCCTCGGATATACCGAACTCGAAATCGAACTGATCGCCAATCTCGCGCGATACCACCGTAAAAGCGCCCCGAAAAAGAAACACGATGCTTACGCGAACCTATCGAGCCGCGATCGCCAGCTCGTGCGACAGCTAAGCGGCTTAATGCGGTTGGCCATCGCCCTCGATCGCCGTCAAATCGGCGCGATCGAGAAAGTTCGCACTCGATACAAACGGGATGCCAAACAGCTCGATTTATATCTGTATCCCGTCGATCCCAACGATCCCTGTGAGTTAGAACGCTGGAGTCTCGATTACAAAAAAGGCGTGTTTGAAGACGAATTCGGCGTCAAACTCTTCGCCACTTTGGCCGCAGTGGAGAGATAATGAGGCTTTTTACAGTCACCAGTCACCAGTCACCAGTCACCAGTCACCAGTGAAGACAATGGACAGTTAACAGTTTCTTCCTTGTCCCCTTATCCCCCCTGCTCCCTTGCTCCCCCTCTCATCACATCAATACATCTCGGGTTCGTTGAACGACGATCGCGCGATCGCCGACGACGGGATTTCGGGCGACTAAGGTTCCGCCTTCGTCTGCAATTTCAACGTGAGTAAAATCTAGCGATTGCGCTTTCGACCACAGGTCGTTTGCGAGTTCGTCTTGAGCGGGAGGAGTGAGGTCGTACCACTGTGAGGTTAGTTTTACCCGCAGCAAGTCTGCTTCAAAATTTGCACTGACCGCCGTAACGAACTCGTTATCTTCGTAAGGTTTCGCGACTTGGACGATTTGTCGGCGCACGGCGGCTACGAGTTGCTGTTCTGGGGTCAACTTTGGCTGAGCGAGTTCGAGAGGGGTGGCTAAATCGGGAGAGGATAAATCTGAAGGAATACCCGGTTCGGCTTTGGGTTCCGGTTCGAGTTCCGGTTCGAGTTCCGGTTCGAGTTCCGGTTCCACCACATCTGCGGGAGGGACTTCTGCGGCTGGTTCGGGTAGGGGTTCGCCTTCGCGGACGGTGATTTCTGGCGTGGGTTCGCCTTCGCGAACGGCCACTTCTGGGGCGGCCGGTTCCGAGGGAGAGGAGAATAGGGGAACGACACCGATCGCCACGATAACCACCGCTGCGATCGCACCAATCCAGACTAAAGGACTGGTTAAAGGCGATCGAACTTCGGTTGCAGTCGGTTCGGTCTCGAGGCGATCGGCCCAGCGATTCAATACCGAAGACGTCCCGCGCAGGACGCGCACGAGGAGCGATCGAACGATCCCAGGAGATGCAGAATTTTCCGGGCGATCGTCAGACGGCGGTGGAGTTTGCGACATAACAGCTTTGCGTGGTCTCGAACCGACTCTATCTTACAGGGAACAGGGAATAGGGAACAGGGAAGAGAGGGGGAGAGGGGGAGAGGGGGAGAGGGGGAGCCAGGGAGAGGGGGAGAGGGGGAGAGGGGGAGCCAGGGAACAGTGGAGACAGTTGACAGTTTCTCCACTGTTCCCTGGCTCCCTGACTTATGCTGCGCCTAAGAGACTGGCTAATAGGGCTTTCTGGACGTGCATTCGGTTTTCGGCTTGATCCCAAACGCGAGATTGAGATCCTTCGAGAACCGATTCCGTAATTTCTTCGCCGCGATGGGCGGGGAGACAGTGCAGGACGATCGCCTCGCGGTCGGCTTTCGCCAATAAGTCATCGTTGATTTGATAGGGTTGGAAGTGGGGAAGGCGATCGCTGGCTTCGGATTCCTGTCCCATGCTCGCCCACACGTCCGTATAGAGGGCGTTAGCGTCTTTGACCGCCGCGACGGGATCGTGCGTGACCGTCACTTCGCTGCGTCCGTTGGCGATGGCTTGGGCGCGTTCGACGATTTCCGGTTTCGGCTCGAAGCCTTCCGGGGTCGCCACGCGCACGTTTGCCCCCACCATCGCACAGCCGAGTAAAAGGGAGTGGGCGACGTTGTTTCCATCTCCGACGTAGGTTAAGGTCGTTCCGTCGAGGCGGCCGAACTGTTCCTGTACGGTCAGCAAATCCGCCAATGCCTGACAAGGGTGTGCGAAATCGGTCAGCGCGTTAATTACGGGAATCTCAGCGTAGTGTGCGAAGGTTTCGAGATCGGCTCGATCGAAGGTGCGAACGGCGACTGCGTCGAGATAGCGATCGAGGACGCGGGCTGTATCGGCCAGGGGTTCGCCGCGACTGACTTGGGTAACGCTGGGGTTGAGATCGATCGCCTGGCCGCCGAGTTGGAACATCGCGACAGAAAAGCTGACGCGAGTGCGGGTCGATGCCTTGTAAAACACTAATCCCAATACCTTACGACACTGTGGCGTGACCCTTCCCGCCTTCATTTCGGCGGCCAGGTGCAGCAGTCCCCTCACCTCCTCTGGGCTGAGGTCTGCTAGACTCAGAAAATCGCGTCCTATCAGTCCAGTCATATTAAATCGATAAATTGATACTTAACGTTCGATCGCAAACCGCGAAGAACCGACCGTAACCCTTGCTCGAGAATTGCGTCCTGCACGTGCGACACGTGCGATCGCCTCAGAACGCGACCCGGTTACAGCATCGTTTCTCCACCGTATCGTAACCCTATCTTTCGCTCTCGAATGCGAGATGGCGAGATAGCAAGATTGATAGAATATACCATAGGCTCTTGATTAGGATTTGGTTTGCAACCAGTCCGCGCGACGGTCGCCCCGCCCAACGATTCCCCTGCTCTCGATGAAGCGATGATTTCTATTTCTGGCTACCAGATCGTCGAAGAAATCGATCGAAGTGCTAAAACCGTTGTGTATCGCGGCTACCGCCAGCACGACCGACGGCCGGTAATTCTCAAAACACCCCGCGCGGACTATCCCGACCTGGTCGATCTCGCCCGCATTCGCCACGAACACGAGATCGCCAAATCCCTCGACAGTCCCTATCTCGTCAAAGCTTACGGACTCGTTTCGTACCGCAATCACCACCTGGCGGCCGTTTATGAAGATATCGGCGGTCAGTCTCTCGAGGCGATCGCCCGCCATCAACGCCTGTCGCTTCTCGAGTGTCTCGACATTGCCGTGCAACTCTCGCAAGCGCTGCGAGACCTGCATCTGGCCAAAATCGTTCACAAGGATATCAAACCGCAGAACGTTATTTACAATCGCGACAGCGGCCGCGTCCAACTGATCGATTTCGGGATCGCGTCGCGTTTGTCTCAGGAACGCCCCAATCTCAACCCCGTCAACACCCTTGAAGGAACGTTGGCATATCTGTCTCCCGAACAAACGGGGCGCACGAACCGTCCCCTCGACTTCAAAAGCGATTTTTACTCTTTTGGCGTGACGCTATACGAACTGCTGACGGGACAACTGCCGTTTCGCAGCGACGACGCTCTGGAACTGGTTCACTATCACATTGCCAAGATTCCCACGCCGCCGGAATCGATCGATCCGACGATTCCTCGTATGCTGTCGGATTTGGTGATGAAGTTGCTCTCGAAAACGGCCGAAGATCGCTATCAAAGTGCCTTTGGCTTAATTGCCGACCTACAAGACTGTCGGCGACAGTTGGAACGCGGAGACAGCATCCAACCGTTTCCTCTCGGACGTCACGATGTGGCGATCGAGTTACAAATTCCCTCGAAACTCTACGGACGGGACGCGGAAGTCCGACGGTTGATGGAAGCGTTCGAGCGCATCAGCGGAGCGGAGTCTGCACCGAGGTCGTCGGGTGGGGTGGCGTTTCTGATGGTGGCGGGATATTCGGGAGTCGGAAAATCGGTGCTGGTTCGCGAAATTCACAAACCTGTAGCCCAATGTCGCGGCTATTTCGCCAGCGGTAAGTTCGAGCGTCTGAAACGGAACGTTCCGTATTTTGCGTTTTTACAGGGATTGTCGGGGCTGGCCGAACAACTCCTCGCTGAAAGTCCCGCTCGGGTCGTGCAGTGGAAACAAACGCTCTCTCGGGCGTTAGGGGCGAACGCGGCGGTGGCGGTGGAAATTCTCCCCGAATTGCTGCCAATTTTAGGACCTCAACCGGCTGCGCCCGTTTTGGGATCGCTAGACGCGCAAAATCGCCTCAACGACGTGTTTCAAAAGCTGTTGAGCGTGTTCGCTCGGGAGACGCATCCGTTGGTGTTGTTTCTCGACGATTTGCAATGGGCCGATTCGGCGTCGTTGAAGTTGTTGAACGTTTTGTTGAGCGAACCCGCGAAAGGACTCCGTCCCGCTGGATCGCTGTTGGTGGTCGGAGCGTATCGGGATAACGAAGTCACTCCCACCCATCCGCTCATGCTGCTGTTGGAAGATTTGCACCATCGCGGGATCGCGTGGGACACCATTACCCTGAACGATCTCGATCGCGACTGTGTCGAGGAACTGGTGGCCGATACGGTACGGTTGCCTCGAGAAGAGGTGCGATCGCTGGCGGGTTTGCTCTACCGCAAAACGGATGGAAATCCCTTTTTCTTGACGCAATTGTTGCTGTCTCTCGAGCGAGAAAACTTGCTGACCCTCGACCCCGAAACGGGACGCTGGCAGTGGGACGTGGCGCAATTGGAAACGCTCGATATTTCTGAAAACGCGATCGAACTGACGGTTCGTAAGTTGCGGACGCTCCCGTTGGAAACGCAAAATTTGTTGATGCTCGCCTCCTGTATCGGCAACCGCTTCGATTTGGGGGTGTTGTCGGTGGTCAACGAGCGATCGCAACAGCGTACTGCCACGGATCTCTGGCCGGCGGTTCGCGAAGGGACGATCGTTCCCCTCAGCGATGCGTACAAAATTCCCCTCGCCCTCGACCCGGACGCCGATGAGGATCGCAATGCCGATCTCGATCGCTCTCATATCGCCTATAAATTTCTGCACGATCGCGTCCAGCAAGCGGCCTACTCGTTGATTTCGCCGGAAATCCAGCAGGACGTTCGGCTGCAAATCGGAAAGTTGCTGTTGAAAAGTACGCCGCCGGAAGCTCTGGAGGAAGGGATTTTCGAGATCGTCAACCAGTTAAACGCTGGGGCGGCCTTGATGGTGCGCCCGGAGGAAAAACGGCAACTGGCTCAGCTCAATTCGATCGCGGCTCGTAAAGCGAAGGCGGCCGCAGCCTCTCAAACGGCTCAGGACTATCTCGAGGTGGGACTGAACGCGATGGCGGAGTGGGGATGGGAACGGGAGTACGACCTGACGGTGTCTCTGCATCTCGAAGCGATCGAGGTGGCGGCGGTCAATACTCATTTCGATCGCGCCGAAGTGCTAGCTCGAACGGTTCTAAGCCACGCCAACAACCGCCTCGATAAAGCCAAAGCCTACCAGTTACAAGCGTTGGTTTACGGCATCCAAAATCAGATCGCTCGCTCGTTGGGTATGGGCAAAGCAGCGGTCGAAATGCTCGGCGTTCCCTGGGAAGACACGCCGATCCCGCGCGATCCTCGGGCGCTCCTTCCCCCGCGCGATCGCCTCGCTCTCCTCCCTAGGGCTGAGAGTGCTTACGACCGTTTGGCTATGACGTTGTTGAGTGCTGTGGCGACGACGGCGGCCTTTACGGATGCGGCGATCTTGCGACAGGCGGTGTTGACTCAACTGAAACTGAGTTGGCAACAAGGCCACGCTGGCGATTCGGCGGCCGCCTATGCGTGGTACGGGGCGCTGTTGTGCGGCTTGGCCGACGACCCTAATGCCGGACGGGACGCGGCAGATATCGCCCAGCAACTCCTCAACAGTGATGAAGACCGGCGACTCGAAGGGTTAGTGGTCGCGGTGACGGCCGGTCGCGTCGAACCCTGGTATCGTCCGCTGAAATCGTTGTTACCGCGATTGCGGGAGGGGTTGCAACACGCCCGAGAGGTGGGCGATTTGGCGGGATGCGGTCATGCTGCGACGGTCTACTGTTCGGGGGCGTTTTGGTCGGAAGCGACGCTGTCGGCAGCGGTGCGACTCCAAGATATGGCGATCGCCCTGTTACGGGAAATCGAGCAGAACGCGGCCTTGGCCTGCGTGTTGGTCTGGCGTCAGCTCTCGGCGAACTTGCAAGGACACGCGGCCGATCCCTGGCAGCTCGACGGCGAGCATTACGCGATCGCGACTCAGTACCCGCAACTGCACGAACGCCAGCAACGGGCGGCACTGTACTGTATGGAGGTGGCGCAAACGGTGTTGTGGGTGCTGTTATCGGACTTCGACCGAGCGGTGGTGTCGGCGACGGCCGCTGAGGACTTGAAGGCGATCGCGGTGGGAACGGTCGATCGCGCCTATCAAGTTGCTTACGGACTGTTGGCACGATTGGCAACGTCGGAGAGGGTGACGGAGAATGTGGCGGAGGACGTCGAAGCCGATCTCGGACAGTTACGGCGTTGGGCGAAACGGATGCCCCAAAATTTCCAACATCTTCTCGAGTTGGTGGAGGCGGAAACCTATCGGGTGGCGGGAGACTATCTCAATACGATGGATCGGTTCGATCGCGCCATCGCCACGGCGAAACAGTACGGTCACGTGCGAGAGGTGGCGTTGGCGAACGAACGAGCGGCGCGGTTTTATTTCGATTGGGGTCGCGAGTCCATCGCGGGTTTGTATTTGGCGGAAGCCTATCGCAGTTACCGGGTCTGGGGAGCGACGGCGAAGGTGCGGGCGTTGGGCGATCGCTATCCGAATTTGCTAGCGGGGATGACGGCCGGTTCGGAATGGCAGTTCGATCGCACGTTAACGTTAAATGCCGATCGAACGGGCCAAATTTGGGAAACGGCCTTGACCCGTCCGACGGACACGCTGGTTCGGGCCAGCGGGACGGAATTCTTTCGCGCGACGGCCATCGAAGCGACGCACGTGTTATCGAGCGAAATCGTTCTCGAGTCGTTGCTGAAGAAACTGATGAACGTCGTGCTGAAAAACGCGGGCGCTCAAACGGGGTTTCTCATTCTCGCCGAGCGCTACGACTCGCCGGAGTTGGAGACGGACAGCACGACAGACGTGGCCCGGTTGATGGTGGAAGCTTCGGGAACGGTGACGACGGAACAGGTGACGGTTCGTCAGTCGATCGCTGTGGAGGCGTGCGAGTCGTTGCCGAAATCGGTGATTTACTATGTGGCGCGACGACGGGAAAGTGTGGTTCTCAACGATGCGGCGGAGGCGTCTACGTTCGCCAACGATCCGTATATTCGGCAGTTCAAACCGCGATCGCTGTTGTGTTATCCCATCGAACGTCAAGGAAAGTTGGTGGGAGTGTTGTATTTGGAAAATAATTTGACGGTGGGGGCGTTTACGCGCGATCGCTTGGATTTGTTAGGGTTGTTGTGTTCGCAAGCTGCGATTTCGATCGAAAACGCGACGCTCTATCGTAATTTGAAAAACTCAGAACGGCGAGAGCGGGAACGCAGCCAGGAACTCGAACAGTTGGTTCGGGAACTCGATCGCGCCCAGCTTCAATTGATTCAGGGTGAGAAAATGTCGGCGTTAGGCCAGTTGGTGGCGGGAATCGCTCACGAAATTAACAATCCGATCGGGTTTATTGTGGGAAATTTGACCCTGGCGGACAACTATATTAAGGATTTGAGCGACTATTTACAATTGTATCGCGATCGCTTTCCCGATCCGGGACAAGAGTTTGAAGATCGCGCCGAAGAAATCGATTTGGAGTATCTTTTAGAAGACGCGCCGAAGTTGATGTCGTCGATGCAGATGGGGATCGATCGCATTCGCCAGATTAGTAAAGCGTTGCGAACGTTTTCTCGTACAGATACAGACAAACCCGTTCGTACGAATTTACACGACAACCTCAGAAGCGCGCTGTTGATTCTCAAACATCGGTTGAAAGCTAACGATGCTCGTCCCGAGATTCAGGCGATCGAACGGTATGGAGAGATTCCCGAAGTTGAATGTTACGCCGGACAACTGAACCAGGTATTTACGAACCTCATCGCCAACGCCATCGACGCGATCGAAGAAGCCTGTCAGAATCGCAGCTATCAGGAGTTAAAAGAATCTCCCCATTGGATCGCGATCGAAACTGAACTGTCGGAAGATGGAGAACGGGTGTTCGTTCGCATCGCCGATAACGGGATTGGAATGTCTGAAGAGGTGCGATCGAATATGTTCGAGCGGCAGTTTACGACGAAACCGGTGGGGAAAGGAACGGGCTTAGGACTGTCGATTTCTCGACAAATTATTGTTGAGAAACATGGGGGGGCGATCGCCTGTCACTCTGAGTTAGGGAAAGGAACGACGTTTGAGATGGAACTCCCAAGAGAGCAGAAAGCAAGCGATCGAACGTCTCAATAGTTTGGGGCGATCGCCAGTAGAACTGAGTGTTTTAAATCGGGAAGCTTCAACTCGCATGAATGACTGTGATTATCGTGCAGTTATTCCTTCTAGATTTGGCGATCGCTTGTTGCTTAAGCCCGTAAAAAATCGAAATCAGATGATTTTCTATCATAGATAGCAGTATCAAAAGAGTCGTCGATAAAACCTGAGAGGGTGACAAGGTAGACGGAAGCCAGACGGGACAATTGTTTGAGAGAATAGAGGAGTCCCAAAAAAGAGGGTGGCGTTTGCGGCCACCCCAACAAAAAAATGCTACCGACATTCTACCAAGATTTTCTGCGCATCCATCTCAATGAGAAGCAAATTGGGATCTTAAAGTGGCTGGTCTGGATACTGCAAATGCATCGGCAAGTCAAATTATCGACGTTAGCGCAGTTCTTTCCTCAACCGATAAAATACGACAGTCGCGTCACCAGCTTGCAACGATTTCTGAAGTTGCCTCAGTTGAGTGCCAAGTTGTTATGGTTTCCCCTTATCAAGAGGTGGCTGAAAGCTGAATATCGCGGCAACCACCTCAATCGGGAACAGCGACGAGCGCGTCCTCAACTCACCTTAAAGTCTCGAAAATATTTGGTGGTCGTCCTTGACCGAACTCAATGGAGAGACCGGAATTTGTTCATGGTGTCTCTAATTTGGGGGACTCATGCTTTACCGGTCTATTGGGAGTTATTACCCCAATTAGGCAGCAGTTCCTTGAGGCAACAGCAAAAAATATTAGCGCCGGTATTGAAGCTATTAAAACCTTATCCAGTGGTGGTAGTAGGCGACCGAGAATTTCAGAGTGCTAAACTGGCAGACTGGCTCAGGAAGCGAGGTGCGGACGCTGTATTGCGACAGAAGAAAAGTACCTATGTGGCGGATGCCAAGACTCGATGCCAAGCCTTAAAACACCGAGGCTTTCAACCGGGACAGTATCACTTCTTTGAAAACGTTAATGTCAACAAAGAAGAACCAGTTCGCGCTCTTAATCTCGGCGTTTATTGGAAACGTCGTTATCGAGGGAAAGGAGGGAAAGAACCTTGGTTATTGCTGACCACTCTCTCAGATGCTCAATTAGTTCGCCAAATTTACAGAGCGCGTTGGGGCATTGAAATGATGTTCCGAGACTGCAAAAGTGGCGGCTACAATCTTGAGTCAACTCGAGTCAGTCCTCCGCGACTTTTGGCGCTCATTTTGCTCATGACTTTAGCCTATTGGTTAGCAACTCGTTCGGGTCAGCGTCTCCTTGAATCTCACGTCCAATCCTATTTAGGTCGTTCAGACCTGACCCCTCAAGGTTTTCCTCATCATAGTGTTTTTTCCCTCGGATTATCCGGTTATGCTTGGAGTCAATCCCTGCTGCTCTGGAGAGATTGGATGTTGGCGCTCATGGCGTTGAAGCCTCACAAATCTCTCCATTTTCAACGAGGGCTAGAGGCTCTATCCCTTGTGAGGCAGGGGGTCTAGCTATGTTGTCACCCTCTCAGCGATAAAACACCAAAAAAATTCGATTCCCTGTTCCCGATTTTGTTACACAACTGATTTAAAATTACTATACTATATTGATTTTTGCTCGATTTAAAATATTAAAATCATCAATTTTTTGCGTCGTTAATATCTCCAAAAAGTGGCGTGAGATAGCGAATCAAAACAAATTTTGTTTCCGTAATAATTTGCTCCCTAAATTCATCACTTTCCTGTAAAGACCAGAGTTGTAGGGCGTTCGTAATTTCGAGAGTAACTAAAGTAGCTAATCGACGTCGATCGGGATCGAGGGTAGGGTTTCGGAGTGCAAAGAAATTATCGAGTTGTTCTATAATTTGATTGTCTGCTTGTTTGTTGACAGCTTGTATATCCGGTGAAATCAGCGACTGTAACATGATTTCGCGACATCCAGGCTGACTCGTGTAAAATTTATCAAATGCATTAACCGTCTCGCTAACCACTTCCTCGAGAGAATAAAGTACGGTTGAGGAATTAAAGTAAGTGGCAAAAAGGCTTTTCATTTGCTCTGCATATCGTTCTGCCAACGCATATGCGATCGCCGCTTTATCGGGAAAAAAACGATAAAGCGAACCAATTGAAGTATTTGCTCTCTCTGCAATGAGTTCTGTTGAAGCAGCTTCGTAACCCACTTCCTCAAAAACTTGAGCTGCGGCATCGACGATCTGGTTAAATCGCTGATAGCTGCGAGTTTGCTGAGGTAAACGGCGAAATGGCTTATTTTCTTTCATATTATAATTTTTGCTTAACAAAAATTAACACTATAATAGCTTTTAATTATGCAATGACGGTTGACAGCGACAGGTCATCAGCATTATCGTGTTGAGCAAAGGTGAGAAATCCTCAGCTTTCAGAGAAGTACCTCCTGGCACACAGCTCTCTACGATGTACTTTTCTGTTGCGTCTCTCATCTATCATATCTCAGTGTGAATAATACTCGCACCTTGAAGACTCCACTCACATCCAAACGTTTACAGCTCGTCAATCGTTTTGATACGTCCTTTTTGCTCTTTCTGAATTTTGGTGAGAGAGTACCAGTTTAGATTCAAGACAATTTTTGGAACTGGATTTTCTACAGAACAAGGCTATCGTTGAAACGATCTTCTCACTGCCGCTGTAGTGCAGTCTTCAGTTTATCTAGAATTTCGATCGCTAACATAATTTATTGCGTTAATATCGCAGAGGGTTTAATATGGCTATTTACAACGATGCGTATCAACTAGAGGATAATAGTGCGTTTTTGTCAAATCGAGATCTCGAATTCAAGACGCTGCTTGAAGTCTTAGAATTTAGAGCTAGACAACAGCCGAAACAAACAGCTTTCACTTTTTTAGTCGATGGAGAAGAGGACGTCAATACAATCGACTATGAGGAATTGAGCTTACGAGCAAAGGCGATCGCAGCTCAGTTACAAAAATACGCTTCCCCTGGAGAACGAGCCTTGCTACTGTATCCTTCTGGCTTAGAATTCATCGAAGCATTTTTAGGCTGTCTGTATGCAAAAGTAATTGCCATTCCAGTCTATCCTCCCAAAAGAAACCAGAAAATGTCGAGGCTAGAGGCGATTATTGACGATTCAGACGCGAAGGTCGTACTTACTCTAGAATCTCGAATTGGATCGATTCAAAAGCATTTCGATAAAAGCCCAAAATTAAATCAAATTGCTTGTATTGCAACCAACACGATTAAAAATGAAGAAGTTTTAAGCTGGAAGAGTCCAGAGATCGATTCATCGACAATTGCTTTTCTTCAATACACTTCTGGCTCTACGGGAAATCCTAAAGGTGTCGTAGTCGACCATGCAAACTTACTGCACAATTTAAATTATATTCAAACAGCTTTTCAATTAAATTCTGAAACTGTTTCAGTTTCTTGGCTTCCTGTCTTTCACGATATGGGCTTGATTGATGGTATTTTAGAGCCTATTTATGCAGGGTTTCATGGAGTTTTGATGTCTCCTGAAACTTTTGTCAGTAAACCTATTTGTTGGCTAAAAGCGATTTCAAAATACCGAGCAACACATTGCGGAAGTCCCAATTTTGGATATGCACTTTGTCTCGAAAAAATTAGTTCAGACGAAAGAGATTCCCTCGACTTAGGATCTTGGGTGACAGCGTACAATGGTGCCGAACCCATACGATTTGAAGTTTTAAAACGTTTTGCTGAGTTTTTCAAACCTTGCAATTTTAAATTTGAATTCTTTTATCCTTGCTATGGGATGGCAGAAACTACGTTAATGGTTTCTGGCGGTTTGGTTCGAGATCGTCCGCCTTGTGTTACCTTGCAAAACGATGACTTAAAACAAAATCGAGTGGTCATTACTCCGGCGAATTCTACTAACTTTACGAATACCAGTCATTTCGTTGGGTGTGGTCGTGCTTGGTTAGATACGCAAATAGCTATCGTCGATCCCGAAACGCTCGAACAAGTTTCTAGCGATCGTATCGGTGAAATTTGGGTTAAAAGCCCTAGTGTGGCTCGAGGTTATTGGAATCAGCCAGAAAAAACAAAAGAAACGTTTGAAGCTTATCTACAAGATACGAAGGAAGGTCCGTTTTTAAGAACTGGAGATTTAGGATTTATCAAATTTAACGAACTGTTTATTACAGGACGTATCAAAGACTTAATTGTCATTCGAGGACGCAACTATTATCCTCAAGATATCGAATTTACGGTTGAAAAATGTCACGCATCGCTCCGTGAAAATTCAGGAGCAGCTTTTGCCGTAGAAATTGACGGAGAAGAAAAATTAATTGTCGTTCAAGAAGTCAAGCGGGAATACATTCGTAAAATCAAGATCGATGAAGTAAAACGGCATATTCGCAGAGCAGTTTCAACAGAACATGAAATACAAGTTTATGACATCGTTCTAATTAAAACAGCCTCAATTGCCAAAACTTCGAGTGGAAAAATCCAGCGTTCTCTGTGCAAACAAAAATATTTAGCAAGCGAATTAAGCGAAATACAAACTAAGTCGAATTCAGAACAGCAACAAGAAATTGAATCGAGTCCTGAAAAATTATCTGAGAATCGAATGAATAGTATTAACGTACTCGAAGATCCCAAATTGCTCGAAAATCTAGAAAGCTGGATGAAGCAATGGATCGTCCAAAAAACTAATTCTCAAATGACGGTTGAAGATATTCCTTCAGACTCTCAGTTTGTAGATTATGGATTAGATTCAGTACAATCAATTGACTTTGCCTCTGAACTAGAAAAACTTCTAGACGTTCGGCTTGCTGAGGGAACTATCTTTGTTTATCCGACGATTCGAGAATTAAGTCAACATATTCTCTATCGGCTAAGCAACGATTCCGAGCGGTTACCTGAAAAGTTAAAGGTTTTAAATTCTCTCCATCAAGTTGATGTTAAAGATATCAAAACAACAATATCTAATACTGCTTTCACCGACACTCAATTTCAGTCTTTAGAAACGATCTCAAAAGAATACTATCGCTTTGACTCACTTCCTGAATATATAGACTTCAAAGAAAGATTTTCAGTTTTTGAAGCGAACAACTTAGACTATCCTTACTTTAAGGCTAAGAAGAAGTCGGCAGGAGCAAATATTGTAGTTCGAGGGCGAGAACTTATTGATTTTTCGAGCTTTGACTATTTAGGAATGTCGATCGATCCTGATGTTTGTCAAGCTGCCAAATCAGCTATTGGAGAATATGGTACTTCTGTGAGTGCCAGTCGGATTGTATCTGGAGAAATTTCTCTACACCAGCAATTAGAACGATCGATTGCAAGCTGGACAGGGACGGAAGACGCGATCGTTTTTGGTCACGGTCATGCAACTAACGTATATGCAATCAGCTCCATTGTCGGACAGAACGATTTAATTTTGTATGATAAATGTATGCACAATAGCGCCCTTATGGGTGGTAAATTATCTGGTGCTACGATGGTTGCATTCCCTCACAACGATTTAGAGGCGTTAGAATCAACCCTAAAAGAGCAACGATTGAGCTATCAGCGAACTCTGATTTTAGTCGAGGGCGTTTATAGTATGGATGGTGATGTTTTAGCAAACTTGCCAAAACTCATTGAAATTAAAAAACGCTACAAATCTTGGTTGTTTATCGATGAAGCTCATTCAATTGGTGTCATAGGAAAGACGGGACGCGGTGTAGGAGAATATTTCGGAGTCGATTCGAGTGACGTTGATGTCTGGATGGGAACGATTAGTAAAGCGTTAGGAAGTAGTGGAGGATATATTGCGGGATGTCAACCTTTAATTGATTACTTAAAACATTGTTCCCCAGGATTTTTGTTTAGTACTGGAGCCTCTCCTGCTAATGTAGCAGCCGGACTTGCAGCAATTCAAAAAGTCCAAACTGATTCCCGGTCTGTACGACAGCTTCAAAACAATTCTAATCTGTTCTTATCGTTAGCCAAACAAGAAGGCTTAAATACGGGAAACAGTCAAGATTCAAGCGTAATTCCAATTATTGTAGGAGATTCAGATCGCGCAGCAAAACTAGCAGACTTAGCTTTTCAGGAAGGAATCAATGTTTTTGCGATCGGATATCCAGCCGTAGAATTTAACGAAGCTCGATTGCGATTCTTTGTTTCGTGTTTGCATACTGAAGAGCAAATTAAATACACCGTCCAGACTATTGCAAAGCTATTAAAAAATCTGTAGCTTGTAACAGTAACATTGAAGGAGCGATCGCCATGAGTACAACGAAAACAATGTATCAAAATCCTTTCCGACAAAACTCATTGTCTACCCTTTTGTATTTTATAACCAAGTATGGTATCGATCTCCCTTACTTCGGCCGTGCGTGTTTGTTTCTCTTAGGTACTGCGATCGAATTTCCTTTTTCCATATATGAAGACTTTGCATATCGCACTCAAATTGAAAATACAAAAATTAATGATAGTCCTATCTTTGTGATAGGTTATTGGCGAAGCGGTACTACATACTTACACAATATACTCAGCCAAGATTTGCAGTGGGGAACTCCCAGTCATATGCAAGTCTTCTATCCCAAGACTTTTTTTACATTTGAAGCATTCAAAAGTCTGTTATCGAAAACACTACCCGAGGAACGCGGCTTTGACAAAGTCAAAGTGGGTATTGACGTTCCAGAGGAAGAAGAAGAAGCACTACTATCTTACTCCAAATCCTCATTTTATCATGCTGTTATTTTCCCGAGAATTGCTAATGAATTTTTCGATCGCTATGCCCTACTTAACAATTTAACTCAAACGGAAATTGATGCCTGGAAGAAAGATTATATGTGGTTTTTGAAAAAAATAAGCTTGGCGTTCGACGATCGCCCTTTGCTTTTGAAAAACCCTGTGAATACTTGTAGAATTTCTACATTAATTGAACTTTTTCCGAAAGCACGTTTTATACATATCTATCGAAATCCTTATGAAGTGTTTGAATCGAATGTCAAAATGATTCAAATACATACCCAAAATATGCGATTACAAAATCTATTTCCTTTAGAAGAATTGTATCGAGGAATTTTAAAACGATATGTTATGATGATGGAAGCTTATGATGCCCAAAGTCAGTTAGTTCCTGAAGATCGACTCATTGAAATCAGTTTCGAGCAAATCAAACACGAACCATTAAAAGCTCTGGAAAGTATTTACGATCGCCTAAATATTTCTGGATTTCAAAATGCTTTGCCGTTGTTTGAAAAGTACTTAGACAGCCAAAAACAATACAAACAAAATAACTACCAATACCATCCAGAAACTGTAGATATAGTCGATCGAAATTGGGACAAATGGATCGAACGATGGGGATATCAACCACCAGTTCTTAAATAATTGAGTTCGAGGACTCTGATTTAAAGATTAAAATTTTGATGATTTTGTTTTGATGATTTTGTACTTTATTAATTTTGCAAATAGGGATGTATAAGATGAAAACAAAATTTTTGACAGCTTTAGAATTTATCTCGATTTTTCTGGGAATGTCTGGTGTAGCGAATGCAGCTAGCCTTAAAGGGACAGATTTCAGCTTGTCTTTTAACAAACCACCCTCCGTATTTACTGACGAACCAATAGGAGTCTGTTCGTTTGTTAAAATTTGCAGTGCCGGTGTGGAAAGCATAGTACCAGACACGAATCCAAACATTCCTACTCCACCACAACCGTATATTAACGATACAGGATTTCCTATCGTCGGAATTTTTGCGAGACTGCCGAAAAATCGACCGCAAGGTCCAGCCTTTTTTTCTGGAGGAACTTCAACGATTTTCGGCAAAATTGCCATATCTGATGACGGTCAAAAATTGTCGTTTACGAGTGGAGTTATTTCAATTAACGAAGTTTTTTTTGCTGACTTTACCACAATGCCAGAAGCGGACTCTACACTATTTGTTACTCTTGCTAGTACTCCCGAACCATCTTCATTATTGGGAATTTCAACTTTGGGTTTACTATTGACTGCAAGTTTATACCTGAAAAAGCATCGAGAAGTACAATAATCGAGCTATGAAAAAATCAGTTTTCATTAGTGGAGCATCGAGTGGGATAGGGCGAACGTGTGCTATCTACTTAAGCGAAATGGGCTATCAAGTCTTTGCAGGAGTTCGGAAGCAAGACGATGCGGAAAAACTTAAGTACGAGAGTGGGAATGAAATTATTCCTATTTTTTTAGACCTAACGGACGAAAATTCAATTCGAGAAGCAGCTAAAACGACTCAACATTTATCTGAATCTTGTCCTTTAGTTGGAGCGATCAATAATGCCGGTATTGTCGTCGCCGGGCCGCTTGAATGTATTCCAATCAGTGAATTCAGACAGCAATTGGAAGTTAACGTTATCGGACAACTTTCGTTAACACAAGCCTTTTTACCACTCTTACGACGTACCCAAGGACGGATCGTTAACATTGGTTCGGATTATGGAAGAGTCGCCAGTCCTATTCTCGGACCTTATTGTGCTTCTAAATTTGCCTTGAAAGCTTTGACAGATTCACTTCGTATGGAAGTCAAAGCATGGGGAATTTCAGTTTCTATTGTCGAAATAGGAACGATTAACACACCAATCTGGGACAAATCTATTCGATCGAACGAAAAAATTTGGGACAACTTTACAGACGAATCTAAAAAACTATATTCTTCTATGTTGCAGGCCGTTAAAGATAAAGCTGGAGAGTTAGGAAAAAATGGCCTTCCTCCTGAATCTGTCGCTAAAGTCGTTGCGAAAATACTTGAAGCCAAAAAACCAAAAGCCCGATATATTGTCGGTTTAGATTCACGACTCAATATTTTGATGTCAAAGTTCGTTCCAGATCGCCTTTTAGATCGTATCATTATGTTATATTTGGGATTATAAAATAATACAAATTAATAATACAAATTAACAATTTTTTTCAAAACATCAAATGCAAATCATGGAATTTAACACTCAAAATAATAAAACTGACGTCAAGGACTTATTAGAATGGCTTCGTGATTATTCTAAAACTCGTATTAACTCTCGATTAATTGATGAGCGTCGTTGTATTCCTCCCTATATCGTACTCGATCTGGGGAATCACGGACTTTTAGGAATGCAAGTATCACCTCAATATGGTGGTATTAATTTAAACAATCGAGATATGCTAAGAGTTTTGCAGCAGTTGGGAGCCATCGACCCAACCTTAGCATCGTTTGTCGGCGTTCATAACGTTTTAGGCACGCGTCCGATCGCGAATTATGCGTCTGAAGCTGTCAAAGAAGAACTGTTGCCCTCGATCGCAACGGGTCGAAAACTTGCCGCGTTTGCGTTAACAGAACCAGGTGCTGGTTCGAATCCCCAAGCGATATCTGCCCGAGCGATGCCCGATCGAGAAACACAATGGCAGTTAAGCGGTACGAAAATTTGGATCGGTTCAGCAGCTTGGGCGAGTGTCATTAATACCTTCGTGAAAACGTTTGACGATAAAGGCCAGTATTTAGGCATCAGTGGCTTTGCAATCCATCAAGACGGTACGGGATTGAGACAAGGGCCCGAATCCTTGACGATGGGTTTGCGTGGCATGGTTCAAAATACTGTGTATTTAGACAACGTTCGTGTCGGCTCAGAATACCTCTTAGGTAAAGTGGGAACGGGAATGAAAGCCGCTCAAGACGCCATGATGCACGGTCGATTGTGCATTTCAGCGGTCAGTCTTGGAGGCATGAAACGTTGCGCCCAACTGATGCTTCGTTATGCAAAACGTCGAAATATCTCAACAGGTCGATTAGTAGACAATCCCGTGACGTTAGTGAAGCTAACTGACCTCACTGAGAGTATTGTAGCTTTGGAAAGCTTAATCGATCGCATCGCAACGTTACTCGATAGCGGTCAGTCTATTCCAATAGAAGCTTATGCCGTTTGTAAAATTTCTGCTCCCGAATTTTTTTGGAAAGCCGCAGATAATCTCATTCAAATTTTAGGCGGTCGTGGTTATATCGAGACAAATATTGCACCTCAGTTTCTTCGCGATTCTAGAGTGCTTCGGATTTATGAAGGGCCCACAGAAACTTTAAATATGTTTCTGGGTTCTAAAATAAACCATAGAGCAGAAGAATTTTATGAATTTATTTGTGAGGAGTTAAACGCCCCTAAAGTTGCAGATGCTTTAAAGTTTGCAGTCAACGAAATCAGAGATTTTTACAATACAGAATCTTATTTTTTAAACAAAAACAGCTCTAATCGATGGCTGAATATCTGTATCGGTGAAATTGTAACACTAGGAACGTTATGGGCTGCTGTCGAGGGACTGTATAAACAATCTGGATCCCAGAGACTATATCGTACTGCAATTTGGAGTAAGCTTCATTTCGAACAAAAGCTTAAAGTGGTTTTGTCGGGCTTTCCAGCAAATATCGCGATTAACAAAGCCGATATTTTAGATGAAATAATATCGAGCTATTCTGATGAAGTCGGAGAAATCGAACAGACTTTATCTGGGGAACTTCACGATTTAGATGAAATGTTATATCCATCATGTTAATCGTATTTTTGTCAAAATTGCTCGTCGTTTTTTTGATGCTGTCATTCAGCTTTGAATTGAAGCCTCGAGATATTTTTACGATATTTGATAAAACGCACTTGGTCGTGCGTTCTATTTTGTTGAATTTTTTAATTATACCCACAATAACTTTACTAATTATGCAAGGGTTTATGCTTCCTCAAAATACGATCTATACTCTTCTTCTCGTATCGATCGCTCCCGGCGCACCTCTTGCACCCAAGTTAGCGACTCTTGCTGGAGGTGATTTAGCCTTAGCAATTGGATTGACGTTCGTTTTATCAAGTTTGGCAATTGTTATTGCCCCTTCAATGGTCTTTTTTTTATATTCTACTGCTCAAGAAAATATCTTTGTCGAAGTTCTGCCAATTGTTATAGATTTAATTTTACTTCAGTTATTACCTTTAACCTTCGGCTTGTTTTTTAACCACTGCTATACAGAACTCGCTACAAAATTTGCCCCAATTATAAAAATCGCTTCAGATTTTCTTTTTCTCGTTTTGTTATTAGTAGTTTTATCAAATAGCTTCAACGTGTTTTTTGATATCAAACACTCATCGCTTGCAGCAATATTTTTATTTAATAGCTTAACTTTAATAGGAGGTTGGTTAATTGCAGGAACGAGCGTTCGCGATCGCAAAACTTTAGCAGTTACAACGAATTCTCGTAACTTAGCATTAGTGTTGGTTATCGCAGTAAGTAGCTTTCCCAACACCAGCATAGAAGCTTATATTTTAGTCTTTGGTGTTATTGAATTGATATTTACGTTATTAGCTGTTCTCTATTTTCGATGTACGTTTAAACCAAAGCATTAAATAAATTTGTCATCACAAGAAATTAAAATGTTTTCTTGTAATGACAATGCCCCAACAACTTTATTTGAGTGTTTGCAATGAAAGAAACGCATTTAAAAATCAACAACTGTAGTTATTACGTTCGCGATTCACAAACTGGACACAGCAGCGTTCTGTTACTTCATGGATGGCCGGACGACGGTTCCTTATGGAAATACCAGAGTTCCGCTCTCATCGACGCTGGCTATCGTGTTATTTGCATTGACTGGCTGGGTCACGGAAAAAGTGAAAAGACTGAAGACGTAAGTAAATATACGTTGTCTGCTTTATCCAAAGATATCGCTACATTGATCGATTTTCTCGGACTTAAAAAAGTACATTGCGTTGCTCACGACTACGGTGCAGTGGTAGCCTGGGAATTCGTTGAAAAGTATCCAGAATATTTACTGTCTTACACAGCACTTTCCGTAGGACATCCTTGGGTATTAGTGCAAAATTTATCGCTCGAATCGCTGGTTAAAAGTTGGTATCTGCTGTTTAATCCTTTACCCATATCGATCCCTCTCTACCGAGCTATGGACGGACTTTTCTTTAAATGGGTACTACGAAGTCATCCCAATCGAGACGTTATCGTTAAAAAGTTTCTGCGCGATCGCAACCCCTTTTACATTCAAGTTTGGGAAAAAGCCAATCCAGTAATTCCTGTCATCGCTTCAGCGTTTCTCGATAAAAAATCGAAGCCGAATCCGATTAAAGTTCCGACTTTGGGCGTTTGGAGTTCTCAAGACAGCTTTATGGCTGAAGCGCAGATCGAACAATCTGGTGCTTTAATTCAATCCGAATGGCAGTATATCAAAATACCAAACTGCAATCACTGGCTTCAGCTCGAAAAGCCTAAAGAGTTTAACGAGCTGTTACTAACGTGGCTCGACAAGCACTCTTCCTCAGCAGTTTACTAACGCAGTTTTCTCTGTTTAAAAAAACAGCCAATTTTATCTAGATTACTTGGGTGCATCTCAAAAATGTAAATTTATCAGATTGGAGTCTCTGCACTGAATTGAGCTGTTGTTGGGTTTTGCGATCGCTCCACCCCTGGACGGCAGCGTTGCCGAAGTCCAACCTACCTCAAACTCCTATTTTTACATCCATTGAGATGTACCCGATTGCTTTGGCTGTTCTTCTCTTCAGGAATTCAACGTATCATACGAAATCCAAATCTCAAATACAGGTTTTTACCAAACCGACAAGTCCCTCTATCCCCCCAACCCCCCTTTCAAAGGGGGGCTAAGGGGGGATGTGGTGGAGACTTATTGAAACCTAGCTTAGATGGAAATTTTCAGACTATACTTGCGTTTCACGTTTATTCAACCTAACAAAAAAAGGCGACTTCTCATCGAAATCGCCCGAGCAGATTAGCCGACTAACCCACTTCCCATCGCAGACCGATCGGAAGGGATTCAAAAAAAACTCGTTACACAGGTGCGTCTTCTTTAACCAACTTATCCCAACCTAAATCTTTCAAGTTGTTATTGCGACGTAGAGGACGAGTTGCCAGTTCTAACAAATCGCGAGCGTTGGTAAAGCCGTGAATTTGTGCGAACGTAAACTCGACCGACCACTTCGTTGTAATTCCACGAGCTTCTAGGGGATTCGCGTGTGCCATCCCCGTAATCACGAGGTCGGGATTCTGTTGGCGAATGCGCTGAATTTGATTGTAATTGTCAGGTTTCTCGACAATTCGGGGATAAGGAACGCCCATCTCGTCGCAGGTTTTCGTTAAGAAATCCAACTCTGCTTTTTGATAGCGTTTGTCCATGTAGGGAATGCCGATTTCTTGTACCGTAGCACCGCAGCGCACGAAAAAGCGAGCCAAAGAAATTTCGAGGAGGTTGTCACCCATCAAAAATATCGATTTCCCTCGCAGCAGAGCCGCGTACTCCTCGACGCTGTTCCAAATCGTCTGCTCTCGCTCGTCTAACCCCTTCGGTTCGATGCCGAACACCGAGCAGATTTTTTCGACCCAGGCGCGAGTCCCGTCGGGGCCGATGGGAAACGGCGCACCGATGAGTTTGCACTTGCGACGGCGCATCAAGGTCGTCGCCGTCCGACTTAAAAACGGATTGACGCCGCAGACGTAAGACCCCTCGGCGAGAACGGGGAGTTCGGTGTAATGTCGCGAGGGCAGCCAACCGGAGACTTTGATGCCTTGCTTCTTCAGTTCCAAGGTTAACTGCGTGGCCACTGGATCGGGGAGCGAACCGAACAAGACCAGTGGCGGGTGGTCGATATATTCGCTTTCTACGGTTTGTCCGCCGCCGTCTTCTTGACTGTCCTTATGACGGCCGAAATCGAGGAAGCGGCGCAGTCCGTGACGCTCTTCTTTCTCGCCGTCAGCGATCGCCGATACCGGGGCTTCGGTCGGACAACGCTGTGCCATTGCTGCCAACACGGTATCTTCCCCTTGAGTAAAGGCGTAGTCGAGACCGTTTGCCCTCGCTGTCACGATAGGAATCCCGATTTCGGCTTCGAGTTTCGGTGCGAGACCTTCCAAATCCATTTTGATGATTTCGGTGGTGCAAGTACCGATCCATACGATGACGCTGGGGTTGCGATCGCGCTTGATTTGCAGACACAGACGCTTGAGTTCTTCGTAGTCGTTCAGTTGAGCGGAGATGTCGCCCTCTTCTAACTCAGCCATCGCGTAGCGAGGTTCTGCAAAAATCATCACGCCCATAGCGTTTTGCAAGAAATACCCACAGGTTTTCGTCCCGATGACCAGAAAAAAGCTGTCTTCAATTTTCTGGTACAGCCACGCCACGCAGCTAATCGGACAAAAGGTGTGGTAGTTGCCTGTTTCGCACTCAAAGTTCAAGGCGTCCGGTCGAGCAGCAACAGTCATGAGCGAAATCTCCTTTTTTTTATCGATCGTTATTCGAGATCCGACAACAAGTTGGAAATTTCTGGGTCTTCCTCGTCGTCGTCGTCTTCATCTTTGGGAAAATTCAATCCAAAAGCATCTTCGTCATCTTCGTCGTCCGCCAAACCCTCCAATCCTTCGTCGTCACCGAACGCAGCTAAATCCATGTCGTCCTCGTCGTCTTCGTCATCGCCGAAAGCCGAGAGATCGACCTCGTCCTCGTCGTCGGATAAATCTGCACCGCCGAAGGCGTCTAAGTCCATATCGTCAGAGGTTTCCTCTTCGCCGCCAAAAGCCCCCAGATCGATATCGTCAGAGGTTTCCTCTTCTGCGCCGAAAGCCGAGAGATCGACCTCTTCATCGGAAGAGTCTTCCTCTCCACCAAAGGCGTCTAAGTCCATATCGTCGGAAGAGTCTTCTTCCTCACCGAAGGCGTCTAAGTCCATATCGTCGGAAGAGTCTTCTTCTCCGCCGAAGGCGTCTAAGTCCATATCGTCGGAAGAGTCTTCCTCTCCGCCGAAGGCGTCTAAGTCCATATCGTCGGAAGAGTCTTCTTCCTCACCAAAGGCGGAAAGATCGACCTCTTCATCAGAGGTGTCTTCCTCTCCACCAAACCCTTCTAATTCCATCTCTTCATCGGAAGTTTCTGCTTCGTCAAGCAAGCTCAGATCGACATCTTCTTCTGAAGTCTCTTCACCGAAGGCTTCGAGTCCGAAATCTTCAGCTTCTTCTTCAGATCCTTCGTCTTCTAAGATGCTGAAATCGTCTTCGTCTTCTAGCACTTCTGCCGCAGCTGTGGCAGCCGCCGCCCCAGCAACCCCGGCAGCGATAACCGCTTCTTCAGAGAAGTCGTCGGGTTCTTCAGCTTCCTCTGAAGAGTCTTCGAGTCCGGCGAGTTCGTCGAATTCCGCGACTGAGGTGTCTTCTTCCTCTTCCTCAACGAATCCGCCCAAATCCTCGATTTCGGGTTCGACAGTTTCGGTGACAAAGGGTTCTCCAACCGGTTCTTCAGAAAGTTCTTCAGATTCTTCGGACACTAGGGTTTCGGCAGCGACGCCGGCCGCGGCGGCTTCAGCGTCTGCCTCACCAAAAGGGACTTCGTCAGACTCCGCTGCGAACTCGTCAGTTTCAGAAGCGGCGGCGGTCGCGGCAGCAGAAGCAACATCGCTATACTCGGTGTCTTCGAGTCCGGCTTCGGGTTCTAAGCCGAGGGCGATGTCGGGGTCGAAGTTCAACCCCAGCACTTCGATGAGGGTGTCGGGATCGGGATTGAGCCGCGAGAAGGGTAGCATGAGCTGGGCGAGTTTGGGTTCGATGCCGTTGAGCGATCCCAGGATGAAGTAGGAGGGCGGACGACGCCCACCGTCAGGGGTTTTGACGGCAGCGACTTGCATGTGCAAGTTCAGCCATTCGTAGTTTGCTTTGTAATACTGCAACCATTTTTCTTTAAGGGCGCTGGTGAAGCTGTCGAAAAAAGCCATGGTTATCTATCCCCGGAGTTGCTTCTAATTTCGCTTCTAGTCTATCCGCCTCTGACACCAGACGGCGTAAACCTCGAGTCTGTACTGAATAATACTAGGCAAACTTAGCAACTCGCGCGGTCTTCAACTGGGTCGATCCTCGAGATGGGGTCTGTCTGGGGTTACACCATCATTAGGTCGAGTTCTTCTTCGACGCTAGGCGGCGGGGTTTGGGGGTTGAGGTAGAAGTCCGATAGCAGGGCGAACAAATCGCGATCGGGCGCGTCGTTGGGAACGACACCTTCGGGTAATGCCAGGATTTGGTCGGCGATGTTGAGGTAATAGTCGCAAACAAAATTTAAGGAATTGTCGCCCTCTGCCATCTCGAAGAGGGTTTTGCCTTTGACCCGAGAAACGCGGATGTCTTCAATCAGCGGCAGTACTTCTAAAATCGGCATGGGAACGGTTTCGACGTATTTTTCGATGAGATCCCGTTTGGAGGTGCGGTTGCCGATGAGTCCTGCTAGACGCAGGGGGTGCGTCCGGGCTTTTTCGCGAACGGAGGCGGCGATACGGTTGGCAGCAAACAGGGCGTCGAAGCCGTTGTCGGTGACGATGAGGCAATAGTCGGCGTAGTTGAGGGGGGCGGCGAAGCCTCCGCAGACCACGTCTCCGAGGACATCGAAGAGAATGACGTCGTATTCGTCGAAGGCGTTGAGTTCTTTGAGGAGTTTGACGGTTTCGCCGACGACGTACCCACCGCATCCGGCTCCGGCTGGGGGACCGCCTGCTTCGACGCAATCGACACCGCCGTAGCCTTTGTAAATGACGTCTTCGGGCCAGATGTCTTCGTAGTGGAAGTCTTTTTCTTGCAGGGTGTCGATGATGGTGGGGATGAGATATCCGGTCAGGGTGAAGGTGCTGTCGTGTTTGGGGTCGCAGCCGATTTGTAGGACTTTTTTGCCGCGACGAGCGAGGGCAACGGAGATGTTGCAACTGGTGGTGGATTTGCCGATGCCACCTTTTCCGTAAACTGCGAGTTTCACCCGAATGTTCTCCTTAAACGTGAGGTTTGGTGGGTTGGAACGTCACAGCCCGAATCGAGTGGGTTGGGAATGGGAAGGCTGTGACGATCGCGCGCTTCTTTCTTGGCGTTGTTTGCATTATGGCGAGTCCGATCGCGTTTTTGAAGGGGGGCAAGTTTTGAAATTCGTCGCAATCTAGAGTCTAAATTTTTATTTCAACTGATTTGATATTCGATTCTGTTTTAAAGTTTTAGAACAATTTATATTGCTTTTATTTTGATTTTATGTTCTAATTTAAATATAAATGGTTACAAAATACAAAAAAAGAAATTTGGCGTCCTTTGAAGCTGTATGGGTTACGAGGCGTCGGGGTTTCCGAGGCGCGATACGATCGCCGTCGGGAGATGGGGCGTTTTATAACAAATGATAAATTTTTCCAAAATCAGGGGGTTGAGGTGGCGATCGCACCCTTGAGACCCCCTTTGCGCTACAGTCGATGCGCGAGAACCGAGCTTGTACTGATGTCTTCGATCGCTCCCGACTTCGATCGCGCCCTCGATCGCTACCAACGCGGCGACCTCGAGGAAGCGAAAACTCTCTGTCAACAGCTTTTACAACAGAACCCCCATCGCCTCGACGGGTTGAACCTCCTCGGCGGTATCGCGTACCAACAACAACGCTGGCACGACGCCCTGCGGTGTTATAAAACGATCGTGCGGCTGTATCCTGGCTGTGGCGTGGGACACGCCAATCTAGGCCGCACGTTGCAGGAACTCGATCGCCTCGAAGAGGCCGTACCCCATTACCAAAGGGCGTTGGCGATCGCCCCCCAGAACCCCGAATGGCACTACAATCTCGGTCATCTGTACTGGGATCTCGGACGACTCGAGGAGGCGATCGCCCAGTTCGAGACGACGATGCAACTCGAGGTAAATTTCCCCGACATTCGCGGTCATTTAGCGTTGGTGTTGCTGTTACAGGGACAGTGGAAACGGGGATTTGCCGAATACGAAGGGCGTCCGGTACGCGATCGCCTCTCCCAAACCTTCCCCCATCCCGAGCGAATTTGGGACGGTTCCGAAATTGCCGGAAAACGGCTGTTATTACTGTGCGAACAGGGATTCGGCGATGCCATTCAGTTCGTGCGTTACGTGCCGATGTTGGCACAGCGAGGGGCGCAAGTGTGGGTACGCTGTCGTCCGCCGCTGGTGCGTCTGTTACAAACCGTACCGGGGTGCGATCGCGTTCTCTCGACAGAAGATCCCCTTCCCCACTGGGACGCTCACGCCCTTCTCATGAGTTTGCCCTTTTTACTAGAAACCCATCAAAACACCGTTGCGAGTGCCGTTCCCTACCTTAACCCTCCAACTTCCGCCCTCTCCCCCTCTCCCCCTCTCCCCCTCTCCCCCTCTCCCTTTCCCAAAGTCGGCTTAGTTTGGTCGGGGAGAGCGACTCATCGTAAGGATAAGGAGCGTTCGATCGCGTTCGATCGCCTGCAACAGTTGCTCGAGATTCCCGAGATCGAGTTTTACAGTGTCCAGAAAGACCCGCGACCGGAAGATGCGAAAATTTTAGCGACAGAATGGCGACTGAGAGATCTCGTGTCGAACTGTCGGGATTTTGCGGATACCGCCGCTGCGATCGCGTTTCTCGATTTGGTGGTGACGGTAGATACCTCGGTGGCACATTTGGCGGGGGCGATGGGAAAACCCGTGTGGCTGTTGTTGGCGAACGTTCCCGATTGGCGGTGGGGGTTGACGGGGGAAACGACACCTTGGTATCCCACGATGCGGCTGTTCCGACAACGGCGACGGGGAGAGTGGGAGACGGTGTTGGCAGACCTCGATCGCGCCTTACGTCAGTGGCGGTCGAGTTGGGGGAGATCGTCGCAGAACGCCGAAACCAGATACCCCATAATCTTTTGAGTTTGTCTGTGACGGCGATCGCATCTCTATGATGTTTGCGATCGCATGACTTGAGTAAGCACGATCGCAGCCGAATGCGAACGTCCTGAAGATACTGGAGGCAACATCGAAGCCCGCCAGGTCTCACGTCGCTCGCGTCACTGCCGCCATGACTACCCAAGTTTTATCTCAACCTGCAACCCTCGATGAAATGTTTGCTTGCGTGTGGACAGAGGGCTATCTGACGCGCGACCAACGCAAGACCTTGATGTCCGTTGTGTTGAGTAGCGCCATCAGCGATCGCGATCGGGAAGTCCTCGATCGCATCTTCCACGCAGTCCGTCGAGGTTGGCTGAAACTGCTCGATTAGTTGTTTCGGCTCGATACCGTTTTTTCAGCTCGTACGTTGTTATCCTTTCTCTCTCTCGACTTCTTCTCCTAGGCGATTTCGCGTTCCTCGTATCTTCCCCAAAACCTTACCCAACGCACTCTGTGTAGTGCGTTTTTTCGTTTTCTAGCTGCGACTGTCCAGGGGCGATCGTCTTTTCTAGAAGAGATAAGATAAAGACAAGACCCTCGCCGGATACAGGCGGATCGATTTTTAAAAAGGCGAAAAAAGCCTAAAAAAAGACTATGGTTCTGAAATACACGCTAATCTGGCTCGTTATCGGCGGAGCGTTGTGTCTGATGGAACTATTCGTTCCCACAGCGTTTGTAGAATTGGCAATGGGAACGGCGGCGTTGCTCGTGGCAGTCGTGTCGCTGGTCGTGCCTCAGTTGTCCGTACAAATCTTCTTGTGGATGGTGTTCTCGCTGCTACTGATTTGGCTCGTCAAGCGTCTGTTACCCAAGAAAACCCATTACGCCATCGCCGAGTCTACCGAAGCCACGACGCTAACGGAAATCGCGCCAGGACAACCGGGACGAGTGCTGTTTGAGGGGAATTCCTGGCAAGCTCGCTGTGAAGGCGATTGGACGATTCCAGCGAACCGGACGGCGATCGTCGTCGGTCGCAAAGGCAATACGTTGCTCGTGGTTCCTGAAGATTTTACGCAATCTTAAGGAGAGGTTGGGGGCGATCGCCTATCCTAGACGTGAATATTTGAAAATTTTAGAAAAAACACGAGAGGAAACTCAAAATGGAAGCCTTTTGGACGTTTATCGTATTGGTTGTCTTTGGCGGTGCTGCGGCGAGTAGTTCCGTGAAGATCGTCAACCAAGGCAACGAAGCCCTCGTGGAAACCTTGGGAAAATACAGCGGAAAAAAACTACAGCCGGGGTTGAATTTTATCATCCCCTTTCTCGACAACATTGTTTTCAAAGAAACCACTCGAGAAAAAGTTTTAGATATTCCCGCTCAACCTTGTATCACCAGCGATAACGTTTCGATTTCCGTCGATGCAGTCGTGTATTGGCGGATTATGGACATGGAGAAAGCCTATTATAAGGTCGAAAATCTCCGCAGTGCCATGCAAAACTTGGTCTTGACCCAAATTCGATCGGAGATGGGAAAACTGGAACTCGACCAAACTTTTACCGCCCGAGCAGAAGTTAACGAAGTCCTGTTACGAGAACTCGACATCGCGACAGATCCTTGGGGCGTGAAAGTGACGCGGGTAGAATTGCGGGATATCGTTCCCTCGAAAGCGGTTCAAGATTCGATGGAATTGCAAATGTCCGCCGAACGTCGCAAGCGGGCAGCCGTTCTCACCTCGGAAGGGGAGCGAGAATCGGCGGTGAACTCAGCCCGAGGACGAGCGGAAGCCCAGGTTTTGGAAGCTGAAGCGCAACAACGGGCGGCCATTTTAGAAGCGGAAGCCGAAAAACAGGCAATTTTGTTGAAAGCAGAAGCCCAACGTCAAGAACAGGTGATGAAGGCACAAGCGACGTCGGAGGCCATGCAAATTTTGGCGAAAACCCTGAAGGTGCATCCGAAAATGTCAGAAGCGTTACAGTTTTTACTGGCGCAACGCTATCTGGAAATGGGCTTAGAAATCGGGTCGAGCGACAGCAGTAAAGTGATGTTCATGGATCCGAAAAGCATTCCCGCAACGCTTGAAGGAATGAAGACGATGATAAGTCAATCTTCGGAGCAAGAGGCGATCGAGCTGAAAGATTTTGAGGCTTGAGACGCCAGAATTCTTTGAGTGCGAATTCTGAGGAAGGTTCAACGTCAATCGAGGCTGGAGCATGGGCGAAACCCTACTCCAGCCTCGATTTTTGAAAAATGTTGTATTTGGAATAATGGCACGACTCGATTACATCAAGCCGATTTGAGACAGAATTCCTTGACCGGTCAGCAGTTCGGTTGCAATTCCGATGACGAAGCCCAGCATCGCCAGACGACCGTTCCAGGTTTCAGCAAATTGAGTAAAACCGAATTTTGTTTCTTGAGTTTCCACGATCGTTACTCCTTTTCGTGAGGATGTGCTTCTTTTCAAAAGTTAACACAAGCTTCTAGAAGATGCAACGTTTTGTTAAAAATAGTTGACAGAGACTGTGCATTATACAAATAAATTTCTTTTCGTCAACGGTAATTCTAAAGATTTTTTAAAATCTACTAATAGTTATTTAGCTATATAAAAGGAAGTATCCTTGCATCCAAGAACACTACCGTTCTCCCCCTCTCCTCCTCTAAGCGGTAGGCTGTTAGCATATTTCATGGCGATACGTTCTATGCTAGATTTCAACAACCTGTCCCCCGTCACGGTTGGCGGACTGTTCGTCGCTCATTGCATGGTGGGAACGGCAGCAGCAGTTGTCGCCACTCGTAAAGGCTACGCTTTGGGATGGTGGCTGATATTCGGGTTAATTGGCGGAACTCCCAGTTTGGTGGTGGCGGTGTTGATGCAACCCAAAGAATCTCACGAAATCTAGATGGCTACAGATGTGTTGTGGCGGGGCGAGGTAGTACATTGAACGGTAACGAGGTAGATATGAGGGGCTACATCGGGGGTGTTTGATGAAAATTCTTCACGGAACTTGGATTCCAGAAGCGATCGCATCGGAATTCGTACAGAAGGGAACGTTTTATCTGTGGGTGGAAACGGACGCACAGCCTCGAGGACGGCGAAAACGTAGTGGAAACGTTCATCCGAGACAGTTAGCGGGAACAGAGCTGGCGGATTTTATCGCCACGGAGTTTGCGACGGCGGTATTGAACCGAGGTCCGATCGATCGCGAAATTTCGACGCGATATTTTATTCTCCCGAGTACGGAGGAGGAACCGTTACCGTCGCTAGAAATCGCCCGCTATTTGGAAACTGAACCCCCCGAACCCTCGCAGTGGAACGCTTGGGCGGTAGACTGCTATACCCTGCGATCGCCGATTCACGCTCTCAATCAGATTCACTTTTTATGTACTTACGATCTGGCAAGCGTGCAACTCGGAAGCGATCTGCTATTTTGGTATTACTATACACAGTTTTTTAAGCAAGTTATTGTTAAAGACCAGTACGCACCTGGGTTGAAATATCGGGAAATCGAAACAGTCAAAAAAGGCAAACGCAAAACGAAGCAGAAATCTTTTGAAATTTCCCCAATTTGGGAGATCGTATCGGAGGCTTACGAGTCACAGTTGAGGGATTATGTCGATCGAATGCCGTTGGCTTGTGCGGCGGGAGTCAGTTCGATGGAAGACTCCTTAAAATTGTTCGATCGCGAATCGCTACTGCGGCATTTTTCCGAATGTCTTCTCAATCAAATCGTCACGGAAACCCCCGTTCCGAAAACTTTTGAGAAAACCCTCGCGGGTTCTTGGTTGCTATCGGGATGTTTCCAGCGTTCGGACAGTGATTTTATCGCCACGGGAGAAACAGCGTTAGAACGTTACAAACAATGGCAGGGATGGAAACAAAAAATTGCAGGCGATCGCACGGGAGCGGGATTTTACATTTGTTTCCAACTTCGAGAAGCCTCCGCACAGTTTCCCAACGACTGGGTGTTAAATTTACTCGTTTCTGCCAAAGACGATCCGTCGTTCAAACTCCATCTCGATGAGTATTGGGATTTAGAAGGACAACCGAAAAAGGCAATTTTAAAGCATTTCGGCAAGACGTTCGAGCGAGATTTACTGATGAATTTAGGGGCCGCCGCTCGTATTTATCCGAAGTTGTGGCAAGCCTTAGAAACTGACAAACCGACCGGCTGTACTCTGACCCTTTCCGAAGCGTTGGACTTCCTGAAAGAAAGTGCTTGGGTGTTAGAAGATGCGGGGTATAAAGTTATCGTTCCTGCGTGGTGGATGCGGCGATCGAAACCAAAACTTCGCATCAAAGCCTCTGCGAATTCTCAACCCGCTTCTGTGGGAACGGGAGCGTTTCAACTGCGAAATCTCATTCGCTACCAATACGAACTGTCTATCGGCGGCGAAGTGGTGAGTCCAGAAGAATGGCAACAGTTAGTTAACGCGAAAACGTCGCTGGTACAGTTTCGCGGAGAATGGATCGAGTTGGATCGATCGAAAATGCAGCAAATGCTGGAATTCTGGCAAGAGAACCGCAACAGTGTGCCGGAAGTGAACGTTTTAGAGTTCATACAGAAAGCAGCGGAGGCAGACGGGGAAATCGAAGTCGAACCGGACGAAACGTTAACTGCAATGATGCAAAAGTTGCGCGATCCGAGTTGCCTGCAACCGATCGACAACCCACAACAGTTACAGGGACAGTTGCGAGACTATCAAAAACGCGGCGTCGCCTGGATTCAGTACCTCGAACAATTGGGGTTAAACGGCTGTTTGGCGGACGATATGGGGTTGGGGAAATCGATTCAGGTCATCGCCAAACTACTGTTAGAACGAGAAAGCCAAGAAACGGTTCCGCCAACGCTGTTAATTGCCCCCACTTCGGTCGTATCTAACTGGCGGAAAGAAATCGAAAAGTTTGCGCCGAATTTAACGGTGATGGTGCATCACGGAACGAACCGCGTGCAGGAGGAAAAGGCATTTTTAGACGTTATTGCGAACTACGATGTCATTATTACGTCGTTTACGCTAGCCCGAAAAGACCAAAAGATTTTTCAAAATGCGACTTGGCAGCGTATCGTAATTGACGAAGCGCAAAATATCAAAAATCCCAAGGCGGCGCAAACGAAGGCGATTCTCAAACTCGAGGCGAACGCACGTTTGGCATTGACGGGAACTCCAGTCGAAAACCGTTTGATGGATTTGTGGTCGATTTTCAACTTCCTGAATCCGGGGTATTTAGGGAAGCAAACTCAGTTTCGCAAGGCGTTTGAACTTCCCATTCAAAAGGAGAACGATCGCGCCAAGTCGCAGGTTTTGAAAACCCTAGTGCAGCCGTTCGTATTGCGGCGGGTAAAAACCGATCGCAACATCATCCAAGATTTACCGGATAAAGTCGAACACAAGCAATACTGTAACTTGACGAAAGAACAGGCGTCGTTGTACGAAGCGGTGGTGAAAGATGTCACCGAACAACTGGACGAAGCCGAGGGAATCCAACGTAGTGGCTTGATTTTCTCAACGTTGATGAAACTCAAGCAGATTTGCAACCATCCCCGCCAGTTTTTGAAAGATAACAGCGAGTTTACGACGGGGCGATCGCATAAGTTAAAGCGATTGGGTGAGATGATTGAAGAGATTCAATCAGAAGGTGAAAGTCTGTTGATTTTCACGCAGTTTACGGAAATTGGCGACGCCTTGCAGCGTTATTTGAAGCAGGATCTCCGGTTGAATACCTACTACATCCACGGGGGAACCTCCGCCAAGAAACGAGAACGCGCGATCGAAGAATTTCAACATCCCGATACCGAACCTTCAGCGTTTATTCTGTCGCTGAAAGCTGGCGGCGTGGGAATTACGCTAACGAAAGCCAATCATGTTTTTCACTTCGATCGCTGGTGGAATCCGGCGGTGGAAAATCAAGCCACCGATCGCGCGTTCCGCATCGGTCAAACCAAGAACGTTTTCGTTCATAAGTTCGTGACGGTGGGAACGGTAGAAGAACAGATCGATCGCACTTTAGAAGAAAAAGAAAAAGTGGCCAGTGCGATCGTGGGAAACGACGAATCCTGGCTGACAGAACTCGACAACGAGAGTTTCAAAAAACTGATTACGTTGAACTGGCAAACCGCTGTCTTGTAACTCAAAAAATGTAGTTTGGGTCGAGAAATGAAACCTAACATCTAAGCCGCTCTCTTTTAGGCTTTACTGCGTTCGACCCAAGCTACCCCTAAAACCTCATATCACAAAAAACGTAACCTTTAAACGGAGACAAACATGGTAAAATTTAGTAAGACTTGGTGGGGGCAAAAATTCATCGAGGCGATCGAATCCTTTACCGAAAGCAATCGCTTAGGTCGGGGTCGTTCCTACGCTCGCAATAACAAAATCAAAGACTACGTTATCGAAGATGGTTGTATCACTGCCTTCGTTCGCGGTTCCATCAATCCCTATTTCGGCGTGTACAAAGAACCCCTCTATACCACCACCGTCGAAATTCCTCCGATTTCTCAAAAAGACTGGTCGAAGGCGATCGATTATTTAGGATCGAAAGCGAGTTTAGTAGCGAAACTCCTCGTCGGAGAAGTTCCAGAAAACATCGAAGATGCCTTTGCTGCGTTGAATTTACATTTACTTCCCCACAGCCGCAAAGACTTTCACACCGAATGTTCCTGTCCCGATTGGTCGAACCCCTGCAAACATATTGCTGGGGTTTGCTATCTGTTAGCGTCGGAGTTCGATCGCGATCCTTTTTTACTGTTCGAACTGCGAGGAATGCCGCGATCGCAACTGCAAAAAGAACTATCGCGAACCTCCCTCGGTCGCGTTTTATCCTCCGCGTTAGACGAGGATGAAGCAAACATCGAACCCGCAGCCTCTTACTACACGCAACCGCAAACCGTCGAAGTTGGCAACGTTCCCGCGTTAAAAGACTTTTGGTCGCCTCCAAAACGCCTACCGCAACAAGCGGAAGCCGTCACCCCGGCAGTAGTTCCCGGTATTGTAGTGAAAAAAGGCGGCGACTATCCCCCGTTTTGGACGAAAGACAGTTCGTTTTTAACGGCAATGGAAGAGGTTTACGACCGCGTGAGAACGAAAAATAAAGGGGTGTTTTAGGAACTTCCAGAATCGTTCAGAACCTCCCGAATGAATTCAAGCGGTAACTTCAGCAATCGCGAAATCTCTTCGGCTTCTATTCCAGCCTCAGCGAGGTTTTGTACGCTTTCTCGCTGAGTTCGACGAGTTCCATCTTCGATGCCTTGTTCGATGCCTTGTTCGATGCCTTGTTCGATGCCTTGTTCGATACCTTGTTCGATGCCTTGTTCGATGCCTTGTCGAATGCCGTCTTCAAAGGCTTCTTGATAAAACCGAGTTTGTTTGAGATCGTCGAGTCCTAACATTGTGGCAATTTCCTCTCGGCTCAATTGCGGTAACTTGTAAATGACAATAGTTTCAATCAGATCGAGGAGTTCTCTTTGTAGTGAAGAGGTGGGAAGGGTTTGTTGAGTCTCTGCAAGTAGGCGTCGAGCTGCTTCGATCGCTCGATCTTCCGAGACCACCACCAGTTTAACAATTTCCACGCCCAAGCGATCCTCGCAGGTGTCTAATTCGTCGAGGTAGAGACGAAATACACGATTGGAGGCGAGAAGTTCGCGAAACTGGTGGGGATGTTCCCGTTCGATGTTGCGGGTGGGATAAATTACCGCTACTCGCCACGGATGAGGCGGTTGATATTGCCGGAGATAGACGAACAGTTCGGCAAAAATGCGGAAATAGAGGCTGTCATCCGGTTGAAATTGCACTTCAACCAGGTAAAAGGGTCGTTCGGCAGTGTCGTCGGTGGGGAGAAAGATTCCGTCGAGGCGAAAAGATAGTTGTTTGACTTCGACAGAGGAAAATTGATAGTTTTCGGCGTCACTGGGAGGACAATTCAGGAGGTCGAAGAAACTGCGAGGATATTGCTGAAAAATGCGGTAGAAAATGCTGTCGGTTTTCATCCTAAACGACTCCAAATGTGACGCCGCGTTGTTTCAACCATTGACGATACCGAATCGAGGAGCGATCGAACGGAAGATGGACTTCTGCCGATAAATTGAGAGGGAGTTGTTTCGGTTGTTGAGATTCGACGATGGGAATGTCTTGACGAACGACCGTGTCCTGAAACTGCTGTAATTCAGCTTCGGGGATGTCCTCACCGTAGTTCATGGAAATCCACATCCAGCCGAGACTGTCTTCGACGTCGAGGGGACAAACGGCAAAGAAAATCGTTAGGCGACCGGAGGAAGACAGCTTTTCAAAGGAGGCGACAAGGGGTTGAGATAGATGGTAATTGTAGGTGACTTTTGCACCGACTCCCGTTCCGTCGGGGTCGGGTTGCCACACGCGAACGTTGTTTAAAGAAAGCCCACGATCGCTGAGTTCTACTTCGTAGGGTTCCACTTTTGGACGAGTGCGATCGCCAAGAAAACCATCGTGAACGAAGGGAAAATGGGAAACGTCGAGAAAATTTTCCATAACCCGAAGACCGCTCGATCGCACCCGGTATTTTCCGCACAAAAACTTGCGATATTGGGAATCCTCCCATTCGGGAAATTCTGGAATTTGAGAAGTGTCGGTATCTGGCTGCAAGGAGACCCAAATTAACCCATAACGGACGGCGATCGCGTATCCCGACATCGCCAGTTGTGGCGGTGGCGTCCAGTCGGGACAACCGGGAACCTCGACACAACGTCCGGTTTCATCGAACTGTAGACCGTGATAGGGGCAAACGAGAAGGCCGTTTTTGACGGTTCCCCCAGAGAGTTTCACGCTACGATGGGGACAGCGATCGCTCCAAGCAGAGACGCGATCGCGCGATCGCCACAGAACGAGATCCCGTCCCAACAGTCGGATCGATCGCACCGTTTCTGGGGGGAGTTCGTCAGATTCGAGAACGGGATGCCAATCGTGAAAGAGCGAACAGTTCGTCATCGGAATACTTTAACGAAACGCAACTTAACTTCGCATTAAAAATCTTAAAATGCAGTTTTGAATACGTTTTCTAAATTTAATATCTGTTAAAATTATACATATATATCTTACATCAGACAAGCATGAAATTCGATCTTGGCTGTCAACTCAACTATAGCATTGAAGACCCTAGCACTTTCATATTTAATATCACTGCCGCTGAAACCTCCACTCAAAAAATTGAGTCCGAAGAAATTTCGATCGATCCACCCCTTAAAATTGAAGAATATCGATCTCCACAACGAACTCGCTACCTGCGTTTGACTGCCCCTGCCGGACAATTAAAGGTTTCTTATCGAGCTACCGCTGAGGTCAGCTATATTGAAGACAATCCAAACCTCATTCCTGAAGTTCCCATCGATAAATTACCGCTAGAAGTGTTACCGTATTTATATCCTTCGCGATATTGCGAATCCGATCGCTTAATTCGCTTTGTACAACAAGAATTTGGCGAACTATCATCAGGATATTCCCGTGTTACTGCCATTTGTAACTGGATTTACGACAACGTCATCTATTTATTTGGCAGTACGAATCCCCATACATCAGCTTACGACACAGCCACCGAACGCGCGGGAGTTTGTCGAGATTTCGCCCACTTAGGAATTGCCTTTTGTCGAGCGTTAAATATTCCCGCTCGTTTTGTGAGTGGGTATGCGTTTGGGTTAGAACCGCCCGATTTTCATGCTCGCTTTGAAGCCTATTTAGGCGATCGCTGGTATGTATTCGACGCCACGCGACTGGTTGCGAGAAAAGGATTAATTCGCATTGGGATCGGACGAGATGCAGCGGATGTTTCGTTTGCCACCATTTTTGGTTCGGCTCAAATGGAAAACATGGCGTTATTCGTGGAGGTTGCAGAAGGCGAGCGTCCGAGTTTTTCGACCGACGCGATCGTCGGCGGCTTCAGTTAAGTTTGCCCAACTGATAAGACTCGGTATTCGAGGCGATCGAGACGGGTTCGACGAAGACGGACGCCAGTTCGGCCAAATTTACCACTTTGGCTCACAACAGTACGATCGGACCGAGAGAGACCCTGTTCGATCGCTCCCCATGTCAGGGAAAAGGAAGACGCGCAACCGATTTCGCCATCGGTTCAGCCCGAACTGGCGGCAGCTAAGGCTGTTAACAGACAGAGTAACCCGGCTTCAGTCCATTCCACCACGGCACCGTAAGTATCTCCCGTATGACCGCCGAGTTTGGCGTTAAGCCAAGCGCCCGTTAAAATAGCGATCGCGCTACCCCCTAAAACCATACCGATACCGAACAACCAGCGATCGGGGTTTAAGAGGAGTTGAAGAAGGCTCAACCCGAGTAAGGCTAAACCGCCAGGGATCAAATCGATCGCCGATCGAATCGAAGCGTGGTGAATCGCACCTTTCCCAGAAGGTTTGAGATAGGGATAGCGCACGATCGCTACCACTTGTCCCCAACGCCCCCAGCCAAAGGCTGCCATTAACGCGAAGGTGCGATCGACAGACAAATCGGCTAACGCGGCAGTTTTCAGAAGCACGATCGCGATCCCGGCCATCACACCAAACGCCCCGACAACGCTGTCTTGCATCACCGCTAGCCGACGTTGGGGGTCAGGCACTGCAAGGCCGTCGGCCGTATCCATGACACCATCAAAGTGGAGACCGCCGGTTACGGCAATCCCCGCCAAAACAACAACAACGCTTCTCGTTAAATCGGGAACGCCCAAGCCACCTAAAATCCCATCGATCGCACCTAAAAGCCCGCCGATAAAGAGTCCCACAAAAGGGGCCAAACGGGCGATTCCATTAAAGTCGAGCTTCCACGTCGGCGGAATCGGTAGACAGGTATAAAACGCGATCGCGGCAAGAGCAACTTGAGTTTGGCGAACCCAAAAACGCACGCGAAACCACGAAAATAGACGATCGCTCATATAAAATTGCAAATTCAGTTATTTGACGGATTTCCGAACCGAGTTATCTATGCCAAGATTGTATCGAGACATCGATCGCGATCGCTTTCAATCCCAGTCTCGAGACATCCTGTCGTCTCGGTCGCAGCACGATCGCAATATAAAGTTCTAAATATCAAAATCTAATTTAACCACTTTGCTCACAACTCTCGACGCTCGCGAAGGGAAATCGTCCACCCAACCCAATCAGTTCCATGCTTGACCGCTCATCCGACATCCGAATCCCCGCCCCCTGCATCATCGAAACCGGACTAATTGTCAACAAACGCGATATGCAGCGCGTCCTCGGCGATCTCCATCAGATACGCTACCTTTACCTACAAGACGGTAAACCCTACAGTCGGGGCGAAGCGTACGTGGTTGAAGTATTTGCCGATACCCAACAATCGACCATTTTGGCCGATCGATCGCTCTATCTCAATGTTTGTAGTTTCGATTATTTAGAACTCAAACAAGACGAAAGAAGAAATACCTATTTCGATCTCGTTCAAGAAAGCCGACAACTGCGGCTAATTCCCGTCACGTCTCCACCGATCGATCGGGTGAGTTCGGACTTCAGCGACGATACTCTCGAATCAGTCTTAGCGCAAGTCATTTCCGCTAAACTCGACGCCCAAATCGACGACTTAGACGACTTTTATCGGGAAGAGTGATAAACAGTCAAGAGTTTAGAGGGAAGAGGGAAGACAGTTGACAGTTGATAGTCGTAGGGTGCGTGACCTAAAGACACGAGAAATAGGCCGCGCAACCGGCCAACTCGTCACGCACCGACTCCACAGTTGACAGTTTCTCCCCCTCTCCCCCTCACCTCACCTCGAGGATGCTTCTCGTTCTAGCAGCAGCGTAACCGGCCCGTCGTTTTCGATCGCCACCTCCATCATCGCCCCAAACTCTCCCGTTTCGACCCGCAAACCGCTTTGTTTTAGTTTCTCGACGAACTGCTCGTACAGAGCTTGCGCGGCGGTAGGTTCGGCGGATTTATCGAAGGAGGGACGACGCCCCTTGCGACAGTCACCGTAAAGGGTGAACTGACTAACGACCAATAACTCGCCGCCGATATCGGTGACGGATTTGTCCCAACGGCTGTTTTCTTCGCCGTCGGAATGGGGAAACAGACGCAACCCCAAGCATTTTTTGGCCATCCAATCGAGTTCGGCTTCGGTGTCGGTGTCGGCGATCCCCACCAACAGGTTGAGTCCGCGATCGATCTTCCCGACTACACGCCTCGAAACGGTGACCTGAGACGATTTGACTCGTTGTACGACAACACGCATTTACAGTGAACCGCGAACAGCACCGGGGTAGGTGCGTAACGTGAAGACCGGAGAAATATCGGGTCTTACCGGCCAACTCGTCACGCACCTTTTACTACTGAAGAAGCTTTGCTAGAAACCGAAACCTTTACCGCTGTTGCTCGATGGCGTCGTCAAGCAGCTTTGCAGTTGAGAGAGTAACGTCTCGCGATCGAGATTCTGGCCGATGAGAACCAGTTGCGTCTGAGGTTCGTTTTTCCACTCGTCGTCTTCGATAGTGAACCGCTTACCGCTGAGATGGAAAATATGACGCTCGGGGCTTTCGTCAAACCAGAGAATACCCTTAGCCCGGAAAATGGTCGAGGGCAGTTGGTTATCGAGAAAATACTGAAACTTCCGAATAGAGAAGGGGCGATCGCTCTGAAAAGATACGGAGACGAAGCCATCATTTTCTAAGTGATTTGAATGATGGTGGTCGTGATGGTGGTCGTGATGGTGGTCGTGATGGTGGTCGTGATGGTGGTCGGGGTGGTCGCACGCCTCTCCATCGTGATGGTGATGATGGTCGTGGTCGTGGTGATGATGGTCTTCTTTCGACTCGGCGGTCTCGAAATACTGGTCGGACTCGAACAGTCCCACGCTCAAAATCAAGGGAAGCGCAACTTGAGAACGAGTCGTGCGTAAAAGGCGTGCGTCTTTTTTAATGTCGCGAATTCGCACTTCTAAGGCATCGACGTCCGCTTCGTCTACCAAATCCACCTTGTTCAGTAAAATGGTGTCGCCGTAAGCAATCTGACTGTAAGCGGCTTCGCTGTTGAACAGGTCGAGACTGAAGTTTTCACAGTCTACGACGGTGACGATCGAATCGAGGCGCGTTAAGTCCCGCAGTTCCGTCCCCAAAAACGTCAACGCCACCGGAAGCGGGTCGGCCAGTCCCGTGGTTTCTACCACCAGATAATCGACGTTATCGGGACGTTCGAGAACCTTGTAAACGGCTTCGAGTAAGTCGTTGTTAATGGTGCAACAGATGCACCCGTTACTCAGTTCCACCATATTGTCTTCGGTGGAGACGATGAGTTCGTTATCGATGCCGATTTCACCGAATTCGTTCACGAGAACGGCTGTTTTCAGACCTTCTTGGTTGCTGAGAATGTGGTTGAGGAGGGTGGTTTTACCGCTTCCGAGGAATCCGGTGATGATGGTGACGGGAAGTCCCAGTTTGGGAGCTTCCATGATTCGGTCTTGTTTGTCTGCGGTTTGCATAGCGTCGTCTCAGAGTCCGTAAGCTGGATGTGGCAGCAGTCTCTCGCCCGTCGGTCTGAGAATGAGTTCCATTTACGGGCAACTGCCATGTTGTTAGTTTGACGCTCTCCCCCCAACCCTAGCGGGTATGGTCGGAGATTCCTGTTTCACTGGCTCATGCCTAGATAAACGAGCCAGCCCGAATACCCCCGGTCAGAACGCCTTCACAGGCTGTTTGTTTAACGTCCACGATGCGCCCCACCGCAGACCTAAGCGAGAATCAAATTCTCTTGGCCACACCAACTGGCGATTTTGTGGTTTACCTCCACCACGGGTTTTTCGGGTGCTGCGAACCATACCCTTAGGATCTTAAAGACCGTTTCCGGTAAGGCAATTTTACCAGTTTGTTCGTTTCGGCGCTATCCCCTTCTCTCGCTATCGCATTGTTCGGGGGATGCACCGAAACTCACCGCCGCTTCACCACCAACCAAGCCTATTGGCTATGGTTGGAGCGCTGCGACGAATCTTGGTAGATTTCGAGAATTTTCAACCGTCCCGGCAAATCCGGGCGATCGACCAAAACCTGGCGATCGAAGCGTCCGGGGCGCAACAGAGCCGGATCGAGGGATTCCGGGCGGTTCGTCGCCGCCAACACGATAACCGTATTGTCGCCCGCAGCGAACCCGTCCATTTCAGTAAGTAACTGGTTGAGGGTTTGTTCCCGTTCGTCGTTACCCGAGAACATCCCCCCCGACGCGCGAGATTTACCAATGGCGTCGAGTTCGTCGATAAAGATGATGCAGGGAGATTTTTTCTTCGCCTGCTCGAACAAATCGCGCACTCGTGCCGCTCCCGCACCGACGAACAGCTCCACGAACTCCGATCCCGAGATGCTGAAAAAGGGAACGCTGGCTTCTCCCGCTACCGCTTTCGCCAACAAGGTTTTTCCGGTTCCCGGCGGCCCCACAAGCAACACGCCTTTGGGAATGCGCGCGCCGATACGGGTGAAGCGATCGGAATTTCTGAGAAACTCGACGACTTCTTCGAGTTCGGCTTTCGCTTCTTCGACACCCGCCACGTCGTCAAACGTAACTTTAGTGGCTTCGTCTTCGACGTATACCTTTGCTTTACTTTTGCTAATCGACAACGCACCTTGGGGGTTGTTCGCCGCCCGTCCGAGGAAGAACTGCCAAATCGCGACGAAAATCAGCGGCGGAATCACCCAGCTTAAAATATTACCAAACCAACCGGTTTTCTGCGGCGGTTGGGCGGAGAATTCGATACCCTTCGATTCGAGGCGGTTTGGGAGTTCTAAGTCGAAAATTGGCGTGGTCGAAAAAATTTGTCCGGCTTCGTCCTCTTCTCCTTTGAGTTGATAGCGAATTTCGTCTTGTCCGACGGACACTCGCGCCACCCGCCCGTCTTCAACTTGGTCGATAAACAGGCTGTAGGGAACGCGGGGAATTTTCGGCGCGAACAGTTGCGGGAAGAGGAGATTGGGTGCATCTCAGTTTGGCAAAAACATGAGAATTGGAGGCTGAAATCCTTATTCTCTCGTATAGATTTACATTTTTGAGATGCACCCAGGAGATTTAAGAGTAGGAACCCACCGGAGACCCACAGTAAAATCGTACCGATGAGTCGCGATCGAGACGGTTGGGGATTGTCTTTAACACTCATTGGGCAAACCTCAATATAGTTGAGTTAGAGAGCTGAGCGCGATCGGTCGGGAAAATTTTAAAACCCTTTTGGGGTGAATTTGACGTAACGTCTATAAAAAACTATTTTTGTCTGTATTATCGCATACTAATTTTAAAATATAGGCGATCGCGCCGGTCGAAAAAAACGAACTCATCTCAGATTGCGTTCTCCGTGTTCTCTGTATTTCTGTGGTTTCTATGCCAATTCTCAACGTTTTTCTATTGACTTCGCCAATTCAAGTTTTTCTTGTCGGGTAGGTAATGCCCACCTAGACCTTTTAAGGTGGTTTGCGAGCAAGGGTGCATCTCAGTTTTGCAAAAATATGAGAATTGGAGGCTGAAATCCTTATTCTCTCGTATAAATTTACATTTTTGAGATGCACCCGCGAGCAAGTTTGCTTTCAGCAATATCAAACTTGAAATTTTTTTATTTTTTGGACAGGTGGGCTACTACTTTCAGCGATATCAAATTCGATAAGTTTTGGACAGGTGGGCGATGCTCACCCTACAACTTAAAAAACAGATATCAGGACATAACAACTTCTGTTTTTCTTTCAGGTTGTAATTGTTCGATCGCCTCTAGCAATTCCCGTTCAAATGCTACCTGAGCGCGATTGGTTCGTCCGCCCACATATAGCTTTCCATCTTGTTTTAACGCCCAAACCTGCGAGTGAGAAGCATAACTCATTAACGCACTCACCATTAACAAGCCAAAACCTGAATAAACAAGCGGAATCCCCGGATCGGATTTAATTTGCAATCCCGTCGCACCAGTGATATCTATGAGTTTCAACGTGACGCCGTTAACTTCCGTTTCACCACCGACACGAACCGAAGAAACCAACTGTCCCTGAGTATCGTAAACTAACGCCGTTCCCTGTAAATCCCGCGCCAACAGCGAAACCCCTTCGCTCAAATCCGGTTTTGTAGGAATCCAAGTTCCCCAAATTCGCCCGTTTCCACCAGTGTCTAACTTCGCCATCGGAAGTTGAAAAATAGGGCTGTTGTTGAGACGAATTTTGACGTTAGAAATACTCCAATCCGTTTGATAGAAAACTACACCGTTATAGCGAAGCGGTTCGTTTACAAAAATGGTTTTGCGATCGATCTCTTCATTGTTTTCATCGACGACCGATAAATCGGAATAAAACTGATCGATCGCGCCGTCTGGGGTATAGTCGATCCAAAAACGATTGACTTGTAACTGCCAACCGCGAAAGCGATCGAGCGACGCCCAACCGCCTACATCGATAAAGTTTCCAACGGGGGTTGTGGTTCCGCTGGGAATCATTTCTTGAGCCATTACCCCGGTCATGGTTCCCAAAATGGCACCCGCGAGAATCAACAACATACTGGCGTGAACGATAATCGGGCCGATGCGTCCGATAATGCCTTTGCGAGCGTAAAGCGATTCCCCTTCTTTAAATACCTTATAGTTTTGTTTCTGGAGTAAAGTTTCTAACTGTGAAATGTCTCCACTCTCGAGTTCCGTACTCAACGCTAATTTTTGAAATTGACGGGGTTTTGTATAAAACTTCCACTGTCGCGCCGCTTTCAACGCCGGAAGTTGTCGTGTAAACGTGCAAGCGGTGAGGCTACTTCCAAAGAGAATCAATAACGCCAAAAACCACCAAGTTTTATAGACGCGATCGAGTCCTAGCGTCAACAGAACTTTCCAACTGAGAAAGCCGAACAACGCGGGATCTTCAGGATAGTTCGCGCGGTAAAACTCGAGAGTTTCTCCCTGTTCGATAACGGTTCCTACGGTACTCGCTACTGCAATGACGAGCAGTAACACGATCGCCAACCGTAAATCGGCTAAAAGCGGCAGAAGTTCCCGACGAAACCAAGCGGTAATGGAAAAATTAGACGTTCGAGCAGAATCGGACATTTTGAAAAATTGATAGATAATTGATAGTTGATAAAAAGTCGTAGGGTGCGCGTTTTTCAGTGAACAGTCAACAGTGAGCAGTGAGCAGTGAGCAGTGAAGACAGTTTTCAGTTAACAGTGTCTTCGTTGTCACCATGTACAAGGGTGTGTGACTTGGAGAACGGGGTTGAAATCGTGCTTACCGATACATCGTCACGCACCGACGCTAAACTGTGGGAAAGAAACGGAATAGCAGTGTAAAGACGCCGAAGCCGACAAGTAACGCGCCGCTGGTGGGGGTAATCCAACCCGACCAACGGCGGACAGACAGGAGCTTTTCCATCGTGGCGGCGAAGGTTCCGGCTAAGATGAGGGGGGCGACGTAACCGCTGGTGTAGGACAGAAGCAGAGCGCTTCCGAGAAGAGGGTTTCCGGTTGCAGACACCCACGCCAGCAACGTGGCGAGGACGGGGGTACTACAGGGAGACGCCACGAAGCCAAAGGTGAGGCCGAGGAGATACGATCGCACCCCTCGGGGGAGGTCGTCAGAAATCCAACCCATCCCATCGAAGGAGGGAAGTTGTAGGGGTAAGGCTTCGAGGAGATTCAACCCCATGAGAATGGCGATGACGGCGACGAGGATGGGAAGTCCCGCCCCGACTTGGCCGTAAACGCGACCGAACGACGCCGCCGCGAGTCCCAAGGCGGCGAGGGTGGTAGCCAGTCCCAAGGAGAACCACACCGACTGTAGGGCGGCGCGACCTCGATTTTGAGCTTCGTAACCGCCGATGTAACCCAAGGTAATGGGAAGCATCGACAGCATACAAGGGGTGAGGCTGGTCAGCAGTCCAGCACCGAAAACCACCAACACGCTCGTTGCGCTTAGGTGAGTCAGTTGGCTGCTAACGAGGCGATCGGCGAACTGTTGAAGATGATAGAGAGTCGTTTGTAGGAATTCGATCGAGCCAGTGGCGTCCATGAACGATGCTTAACAATCAAGTGCTGCTTTGACAATTGTAACGGTCTTAACCGAACTGACTCGAGAGAGATGAGGAGATGAGGGGGTGAGGAGAGGAGGAGACGGTGCGATCGCGGAAGCTGTGCGTCGCACGATCGGGGTCGGTGTCTGACGTGGAAACATCAGATCGATCTGAAGTCAACGTCATTGTTGGCGGTACGTGACGATCGACCGGTTTAACGATTCACACCCGATTGTTCGAGTCACGCACCCTACAACTCATCGACAAATCCCCCTCACATCACCTCATCATCTCATCATCACCTCACCCGGTTTAGCGTCCTGTGACTTGACCGATGAGTTGCATCACGTCGTCGCGGGTGAGCTTTTCTTTTCCCAAAGCTAGGGTTTTGAGGGTTCCGTGGGCTAAGACTAAGGGAATTTTACAGAAGTCCAAGGCCGGGCCGGGCGGGAGAGATTCTGTATAGCGATCGGCCATTTCCAGGTTGTGTCGCGCGTAAGCCTGCATTTCCACCGCCGTCCATCCGTCTGGGAAAAAGTCCACGCCCCGAGATCGATCTTCGCGGGCGTTGCGGAGGATGTTGACGGTTTGCAGTCCCCGTCCGAAGCCGATGGCGTCGGTACGGTTGGTTTGGGTGTTATCGTACCAGGCCCATAAATCTGATAGTAGTAGACCCACTGCACCGGCGACGCTAAACGTATAGCGATCGAGGTCGGCGACGGTGCGAATCGTCCAGTTGCACTCCGCCCAGTAGGCCATGCGATCGGCCATGGCGGCGGTGGCGTCCCAAATGCGGGGCGCGATCGAGCGAGGGGCGAGTTTGGCCCAGTCGTCCACGCGCAGGGTAACTTCGGGAAGTCGATCGCGAGATTTTCCCCAGTCAGCCCCGAAGCGATCGCCGTGACCGCCGGTTCCCGTTTGCAAGCTCAGAGAGATTCCTCGCAGTAGCTGGGCTTTCGTGGCGTTATCGAGATCCTCGTGGTCTTCAATTTCGTCGATCGCGCGCATACATAAGTAGGCGGACGCCACCGCCTCTTTCAAGTCAGTGGGTAAAAGGCTAATCGGAATGTAAAACGTCCGACTGGTCTCTTTTAGCACCTGTAGCGCGTCTTTTTGGGAATTCATCCGTTCGACTCCTCACATCAACTCGTCATCTAGCATATACTTCTATTCGCTCTCGGTCATCGGGTGAAGTGACGGTCAGAAAAGTCGAACGCCCCACCCCCTCGTTTTCTGGAACGGTCTTGTGGGGTAGGGCGTTGTGTTAAGGCGATCGCTTTTCCTTATTCGAGGGAATAGCCCGTCGTTTTTTCGATATAATCGATGACTTTTTGATAGGCTTCGGGTTCGCTTTGCTCGGTTAAGACGATCGGGCGATCGCCTTCGGTCAAATATAACGTCAAACGGCTGTTCCAAGAGAGCGAAAAAGCAACGATCCGATCGAGATCGATTATGTATACCTGTTTATCCCGCTCGTAGTTGATTTTAATCCAATACGCCACAGGATGCCCTCCAGTCTCCAGCCGAGATTATGAGACTTCAGCCGGGAAATTTGTGGAAGGATCGACTCGATCGAACTCCGTAGCGGCCTCGCTCTCGCTGATGGTTTCGTTTTCATCGCTTGCTGGAGTCATACCCAAGGAAGCTCGGACGAACCCTTTCACGAGAGGGTGAGGGTGGTTGGGGCGCGACTCGAATTCTGGGTGGAACTGAGTCGCCACAAAGAAGGGATGGTCGAGGAGTTCGATAATTTCGACGAGTCGTCCGTCGGGAGAGGTTCCGCTCACGGCGTAGCCCGTTTCGAGGAACAGACTGCGATAGGCGTTGTTGAACTCGTAGCGATGGCGGTGGCGTTCGTAAACCACTTCTTGACGGTACAGGCTAAAGGTGGTCGTTTCGGGATTCAAGCGACAGGGATAGAGTCCCAAGCGCATGGTTCCCCCCAAATCCACCACGTCTTCTTGTTCGGGTAACAGGCTGATCACCGGATTGGCAGCCTCGGGATCGAATTCGGAACTGTTGGCACGGTCTAGGCGAGCGACGTTGCGGGCCCATTCGATGACGGCGCATTGCATCCCCAAACACAAGCCCATGAAGGGAATGCGGTTTTCGCGGGCGTAGCGAATGGCGGCGATTTTACCGTCGATGCCGCGACTGCCGAACCCACCGGGGACGACAATGCCTTGGACACCGCTGAGGTGGGTTTCTGCGCCGTCTCGTTCGACATCTTCGGAGTTGACCCAGCGTAGTTTGAGTTGGCTGCCACAGTCGATAGTGGCGTGACGCAGGGCTTCGACGACGGAGAGGTAGGCGTCGGAGAGTTGGACGTATTTGCCGACGATGGCGATTTCTACTTCGCGATCGGGATGGTGCATCCGTTCGATGAGGGTGCGCCAGTGTTCGAGATCTGGCTCTCGCTGTTCGAGTCCGATGCAATTGAGAACGGCTTGGGCTAAGCCTTCTTGTTCGAGAACCAACGGGACTTCGTAAATGCTACTGGCGTCGGGGGAGGTGATGACTCGCTCGACCGGAACGTCGCAGAATTCCGAGAGTTTTTCTTTGAGATGGGAGGGCAGGGGGCGATCGCACCGACACACCAACATATCCGGTTGAATCCCGATCGATCGCAGTTCTTTGACAGAATGTTGGGTGGGTTTGGTTTTCATTTCCCCGGCCGCTGGAAGCCAGGGCATCAGGGTTACGTGGACGTACATGAGGTTTTCGCGTCCTACGTCTTTTCGGAACTGACGAATGGCTTCGAGAAACGGCAGGGATTCGATATCGCCGACGGTTCCGCCAATTTCGACGATGGCCACGTCGGGGGAGGTGTTGCGAGCGACTCGCAGAATGCGCGATCGAATTTCTCCGGTAATGTGGGGAATCACTTGCACGGTTCCCCCTTGATAGTCCCCTCTGCGTTCTTTATTGATGACCGCTTGGTAAATCGAACCTGTGGTGACACTGTTGAGGCGGGACATGGACGTGTCGGTGAAGCGCTCGTAGTGTCCTAAGTCCAAATCCGTTTCGGCACCGTCTTGGGTCACGAAAACTTCGCCGTGCTGAAACGGACTCATCGTGCCGGGATCGACGTTAATATAAGGGTCGAGTTTGAGAATCGAAACTGAGTAATTGCGGGATTTGAGAAGCCGTCCCAAGCTAGCGGCGACGATTCCTTTGCCGATACTGGAAACGACGCCACCTGTAATAAAAATGAATTTGGTCATGGAATTCGAGCGAGCGGTGTAACCGATGGGTTCGTGTTTGCCCTGGGTTCATTTTGCCATAGGACACGACCGGGTTGGCGGGAATTTGGTAAATCGTCGCGACGCGGGAGGAGTCTGTTTCAGTGCGGATTTCAAAAGTATTAATTAATGTAAAAATGATGAGAGAACTGATGTCAGTAGCCCGCTAGGGCGAGGGGGTTCGGGTGACAACTCGTCAGACTACGTTGTGGGAGCGGTTTTTATCGCCCGTCGTGCGATCGCTCGTGGACGAGGAGGCGATGCTTCGCTTGTCCGAGCGGATCGATTGGGAAACGGAGGTGGCGCGACGCTGCGATCGCACTCTGGTTTATCCTGACTATTACCAAACGCAGAACTTCCACGGCGTGAAAGGGGGATATCTGACGTCGGGGGCGGCAGTCTCTTACGATCCGATTACGCAGTACGTTTTACCGCCTAATGAGACTTGGGTGCGCGAAGGGGCGATCTCGGCGGTGCGATCGCAGCCCCGACGCATTCTCGATCTCGGCTGTGGGACGGGTTCGACGACGTTGATGTTGAAGCAGGTTTTCCCCGAGGCGGAGGTTATCGGGTTGGATTTGTCCCCTCAGATGCTCGTCGTGGCGGCTTACAAGGCGGCGCGAGCCGGGTTGGATATCGCTTGGAAACACGGGTTAGCCGAACGGACTGGGTTTCCCGATGCGTCTTTCGATGTGGTGTCGGTGTCGCTGCTGTTTCACGAACTCCCGCCAGAGATCTCGCAACAGGTATTGCAGGAGTGTTTTCGTTTGTTAACAACTGGGGGCGAGGTGGTGGTTCTCGATGGGAATCAAGCGACGCTCCGTCAAACGCCTTGGTTGATGGAGGTGTTCGAGGAACCCTACATTCGCGATTATGCGGAGGGCGATGTGGTGCAGTGGATGCGACGGGCGGGATTTGAAGCGATCGAGGGTCGCGAACATTGGTGGATTCATCAGGTGACGCGAGGGGTGAAGCCGTTGGCGGTTTCCTCTCGGACACAGCCTTTAGAGGAAGTGTCCTTTGAAGGCGGTTCGATGGCCTTGGCTTAGGGAGATGAATATTTTTGATCCCACCCCAACTCTCCCCGTTTTCAGGGGAGGGAACGAGTTGCTCCCTTTTGCTAGCGGGGATTGAGGAGGGTTACTTCAATTCCTATAGGAGGTCGATCGGAAAACGTTCGATTGAAATGCAAACTCTCAATTCAAGTACATGGGACTGAAGGCAGTTATTTTTGATTTTAACGGGGTTGTGATTAACGACGAACCCATTCACGAGCGTTTGATTTCACAATTATTGCTCGAGGAAAATTTACGCCCCAATCCAAAGGATTTTCAGGCGGTGTGTTTGGGACGCAGCGATCGCGTGGCGTTGAAGATGTTATTCGAGCGTCGCGGCCGCTGCGTGACGGAGGAGTATTTGGGGGAGTTGATGCGCCGCAAGTCGCAGATGTACTTGGAGGAGTTGAGCCAGATGGAAACGCTCCCGAGTTACGAGGGGTTGACGGATTTTATTTTGAAGCTGCGGCTGGAAAACTTGCAGTTAGCTTTAGTCAGTGGGGCGTTGCGCGTGGAAATCGAAACGGTACTCGATCGCCTGGGGTTAACCGAACAGTTTCCCATCATCGTCGCGGGGGACGACATCGCCACTAGCAAACCGGAACCGGACGGGTATCTGCTCGCGGTGGAAAAGTTGGGGTTGAAACCGTCGGAATGTTTGGCGATCGAGGATGCGCCAGCGGGAATCGAGGCGGCGCAACGGGCGGGGTTGCAAGCGGTGGGAGTGGCGAACACTTACCCGGTTCATATGTTGCAGCGTCAGGCGGATTGGGTGGTGGATTACCTCTCGGAATTGGAACTCGATCGCGTGCGGGAGGCGTTTGAAACGGAAGTTCCCGCGCGGTTGGGGGCGTCTCCAGAGGCTTCGAGTTCCGATTGACGGGCGTAAGTAATTTTTTTTTTGGCGATCGTCCGTTTTTTTCAGTTTTGTGATATGATGGGTAATTGCGAATCGGGGAATTAGCTCAGTTGGTAGAGCGCTGCGATCGCACCGCAGAGGTCAGGGGTTCGAATCCCCTATTCTCCATTAGTTTCGATTGACACATTATTTGTCGTTGTTTTGACGTTCTCCCCCGCCAATTGGCAGGGGGATTCCGGGTTCGTCGATCCACCTTTAAATCTCCGCCAAGCCAACTCGCTGACTCGAACCCACTCTCCTTCAACTCTCCGACTGGATTGTTGTGAGACAATGGCTGAAGACCCCAGAGGGCTAATCTCCCCAGGCTTTTTTACATTTCCGTGCGCCCCACGGTACGTTGGAAACCATTTGAGCAAATGCTCGACTTTTCTGGTCTCGCGACTCTTTTGAGTGCTTGCGTTTTTAAAGAGGTCTCTCGCACCTCGGCACCGATGTCGCAATGGTCGTTAAAACCCTTTACGAGCTGGGCTACCGACGAATCACCCTGCACTGGACTGACTTCAGTTTAGCATTCAAATGCCGCCCTTCTAGGGCGGGGCTTGAAACCCTCAATCTTTGGTCAAGTCCCGTCCTTTGGGAAGGCTAGCATGAATGCGATCGCTCAGTCGTTTGGGTGCATCTCAATTTCGTAGAACGACCCCTCCCCCTTCAGCACCTCCCCCTAGTAAGGGGAAGATGGGTGGGGTTCCGGGTGCAAAAGTGAGATGCACCCCTTTTAATTAGTCGATCGATAATTGTTGTTGTGGGTTAGACTCCAGGTCGCGCAAGGTGCGACGGGTGAGTTTGACGTAGGTTTTAACGGTATCGTAGGGCATTTCTAAATCGTCGGCGATCGCCTGGAGAGATTCGCCGAGTTCGCGACGGGCGAGAATGGTGGCGCGGGTTTGGCAGATTTTACGGGCGCGATCGCTCTCGGGGCGTTTTTGGCGCGTCAGCAACAGCTCGTTTAAATCATCAATGCGTTCGGCGAGGCGCGCTTGCTCGCTGTTGGGTTCGGCGGTGGCTTCAGTCCACCCCACGCAGGTTCGTCCTAAGCCGAAAGGGGTTTTGTGGCCGGTTCCGCAGTAGGGGGCGAAACGGGCCAGAGCGGCGAACAGTTTGGCGTAGTCGGGGTTTTGACGGCGAGCGGTGGCGGAAACGGACAGCTCGATCGATCCGGTAAAGCCGGTGACAGCCCCCCGCTTTCCGGCGGCGACTTTGTGGGAGCGGATGTCGTGGCGGCGTAAAACGACGTGGGAATCGACCCAATCGAGGAAGTCTTCTGTCTCGACGGGAAGTCCTGAGAAGTCGTTCCAACGGCGCAGGTAGCTGTGAAAGAGGTTCGTGGGAACGGGAAGGGGGACGTGATGGCCGCGATGGCGAAAGCTAGTGGGACTGAGGAAACTCAGTCGAACGCTGGCGGCGTCGGCGGTGTCGAAGAGGGTTTGATAGGTCGTTGGTGGAGGATCGACTTCGATCGCCTTGATGTCGAAGGTTGCAGCTCGCAGGTTGAGGGTTTGGGGTGGGGTTTCTAGCCAGGTTTTCGCCCACTTGACTAGCTCGGCGGTGAGGAGGTTTAACGTCCAGCCGTAGGTGCGATCGCCCGAGACTTGCAGTTGGCGTCCGACTAGGGGAAGTTCGCCGTCGAGAAGGGAGAGGGAAAAGGGTTTTTCGGATTCGCCGTCGTGGAGGTAGGTGGAGAGTTCGGGATTGCTTTGGCGCACGCAGTCGAGAAACCAGGCGTGCAATCCGATGCTGTATTGGGGAAAGAGAGTGCTGCTGTAATGGGGTTGCAACTCGAAGCGAAGGCCGACGAGTTCGGTGTCGTCTGTCCAGGTGGGGAGTGAGGGCATTGGGGCGATCGAGGAAATTGTTAAAGTAGACGACTTTTTATAGTGTCCAGCTTTTGATGGGGAACCGTCAACTGTCCGGCGATCGACCTGTTGATGAGGCTGAGGGCGTATTGCTATCTTTCCCATACAATTGTTACGATCGCTCTTCTGAACGTTGAGGGCGATCGGTTGGGGCGAACTCACCCCGCCGCGTTGCATAAGTGAGCGATCGCGTTTTTTGGGTTAACAGACAATTCTGAAAACCCTTACATTGGATTGGACAGCAACCCACAATGAATATCAACCACTATCTCGAGCGAATTCGGTATTCTGGCGATCTAAATTTGAGTGTAGAGGTTTTGCGGGCGTTACAAGAATCTCATTTGTTAACGGTTCCGTTTGAAAATCTCGACGTTCACTATGGACGGGCGATCGAACTGGATCTCGATCGCATTTACAAAAAAGTTGTTTTAAGTCAAAGAGGTGGATTTTGTTATGAGCTAAACGGACTTTTTTACGAGCTTTTGAAAGGTTTGGGCTTTCAAGTTAAGCGAATTTCGGCGCGAATTTTTGCCCGTAACCAAGGTTCCGAACGGGAATTCGACCATTTGGTAACGATCGCTCGTCTTGACGACCGAGATTTTTTATTGGATGTGGGATTTGGTGAGTTTACATTGCATCCGTTAACGATAAAACCGGGAATCGTACAACAAGATCCCAGAGGGAATTTCATTATTGAAAAACACGAGGGAGATGTTTATCGTGTGGATAAGATAGAAAATGGAGAGGTCGAGCCTCAATATTTATTTACGTTAAAGGAAAGAGAGTTGAGTGAATTTCAGGAAATGTGTCGATACCATCAAACTCATCCTGAGTCGTTTTTTACGCGACAGCGTTTGATTAGTTTGGCGAGGAAAAACGGTCGCGTGACGATCGCAGGAAATAAGTTGAAAATCTCGGAAAGCGATCGGGTTGAGGAAATCGAACTCGAGAACGAAGCCATGTTCGAGTCTAAGCTGAAGGAGTATTTTGGTGTGACGCTGGATTTTTAGGTGCGACGATCGCCCGCTAAATTGGAGTTGTTAAAGACGGTTCAACGATAAGGTGCGAAACACCTGGCTTGGATGGGTCTTTTCGATTTAAGGTGACAAGTTTATTTCATAATAAGTAAAACCCTTATTGTAGGGGCGTCACGGCAATGCGCCCCCGCCCAATTTTGCATTCAAAATAACAAATTACACCGCAATTCCCGAAGACCCTAAAAAACCAGCGATCGCGCCTGTGTCGATACTGTTACGGCGATCGTTTCAATCTCTGGTTTCTTCGTCTGGGGGCGATAGAGGGCGATCGTAGGTGCGATCGAGGGGATAGGGGGCGCGAGTGGCGAACATGACGTCGTAACCGCCTTGTCGGAGAAGGGAAATTAGGGCTTTGTCGCCCAGCCAACTGAGGGCGAGACTGCTGGTAAAAACTAGCCCGGTGCAGAGAATTACAGAGAATAAGCCCAGAGGGGCAATGATGAGGATTATCCAGGTGATTCCAGCGTTGGCGAGGGCGACGAGAACGCTGCGGTAGCGGGTGAGTTGTTTGGCAAGGGTGCGAGACATCATGAAAGTTTGAGGGTAGAGGTTGCGAACGTGGCTATTATGACATCCATATGGAAGGTGCAGCTTCCATGTAGGGAGTTAAATAAAAGAGTCGAGCGATCGCAACGGGTATGACGACACTTTATTTAACCGAACCGGGAACAGTGGTGGGATATGGAAACGAGAGTTTGACGGTGAAGCGAGGGGAGGAGAAACGCCGCTGTCGGTTGGCGGAGTTGCGGTTGCTGGTGGTGTTACCGGGGGTGCAGTTGACGGCGCAGGCGATCGCCGCCTTGCTCGATCGTGGAGTGGAAACGTTGTTTTTACGGGGAGACGGACGGTTTCGCGGACGGTTGCAGGGACAGTTTCAGACGAATCCGACGCTGCGGTTGGCGCAGTATCGGGTGGTGGATACGACGTTCGGGATGGCGTTGGCGCAGATGTTGGTGTTGGGGAAAATTCGCAATCAACGGGTGTTGTTGCAGCGGCGCAACCGCGAGGTACAGGGACGAGTGGCGGTGTTGGCGGAGGCGGTGGAGACGATGGGGACGTATATACGACAGTTGCAGGGGTTGGAGTCGCCGCTGGAGCGATCGCAGTTGATGGGAATTGAGGGGATTTGCGCCCGAACGTATTATCAGGCTTTGGCGCAGGTGTTGCCCCCTCGCTGGAATTTTTCCGGGCGCAACCGCCGTCCGCCGCGAGATCCCGGAAATGCGCTGTTGAGTTGGGGGTATGGGGTGTTGTTGTCGAGGGTGTTTTCGGCGTGCGTTCGGGCGGGATTCGATCCCTATTTGGGGTTTTTCCACGCCACGGAACCCTATCGTCCCAATTTGGCGTTGGACGTGATGGAGGAGTTTCGTCCGGTGGCGATCGATCGAACGGTGTGGGGAATGTTGGAGTCGGATTTACTCGATCCGTTGGATTTCGAGCCGTCGCCGGATGGGGAAGGGGTTTGGTTGGGAACGACGGCGAAGAAGTTATTTTTGGCGCAGTTGGAACGTCGGTTTCAGACGCGGTTTTTTTACGAGCCGCAAAACCGCCAGTTGACGTTGAGTCAGATTTTGTTGGAACAGGCGCGGTGGTTGGGACGCTGTTGTGTGGAGTTGCGCTCGGACTATCGGGCGTTTACGGTGCGGTGAGGAGGTGGTGAGGATGAGTCGGTTGTGGTTGGTGTGTTATGACGTGCGGTGCGATCGCCGCCGGAGGAAGTTAGCGAAGTTAATCGAGCAGCGATGCGAGCGGGTTCAGTATTCGGTGTTTGAGTGTCCTTGCGACGAGGAGATGTTGGAGCGGTTGTTGAAGCGGTGGTTGCGGGTGTTGGAGTTACCCGAAGACAGTTTGCGGGTGTATCCGTTGGACGAACGGGCGAAACGGGAAACGCGGGTGTTTGGGTCGCCGCCGCCTTACGAACCGCCGGATTTTTTGATTTTGTAACTGTTTTTTGGGGTTTAAGTTTGGAAGTTTTATGGCTTTCTGTCTTTTGAGATGGAGGTTTTGAGTGTGTTTTTTTTTGTAAAATGTGGTTTTATCTTCGCGGAAAGCTAAAGTAAATTTAAAATTTCCTGAAAAAATGTAAAGTTTTGCAATTTTACGAATTTTGAGTTGACAGCGTCTCGCGTTTTCGATAAAGTTAGTACAGCTTCAAATTCAAAAGATTTTCTTTTGAAACCTTTTAAGCGATCGAGGTTGTAACAGAGTGTGAATCAGCTTCGCGGAACTGCACCTTGAAAACTAAATAGCACAAGGTTTCTAAAGCTATAGGGTTTTTCCCTACTTTTTCCCCGCAAGGGGACGGAAACTATAGTGGCCCTCTTTTAAGCATTATTTCTTTAGATTGTTTTTCCCTACTTTTTCCCCGCAAGGGGACGGAAACAAGGGTTGCTTAACCTTACAAGTTGAGTGAAACAAACTAATGGTTTTTCCCTACTTTTTCCCCGCAAGGGGACGGAAACCTCAGCGAACTTCTGAGACACCCGCCAGTCGAACCGGCCCGTTTTTCCCTACTTTTTCCCCGCAAGGGGACGGAAACTGTTTTTGGGCATGATGAAAAGATTCTGCTACATAATCCCGTTTTTCCCTACTTTTTCCCCGCAAGGGGACGGAAACATCTAAGTTGTTAAAGATTTGGATCTGCCACGGATCTGTTTTTCCCTACTTTTTCCCCGCAAGGGGACGGAAACAGTCGGGATTCCATATAAACTCCCATTATACTTACTTCGTTTTTCCCTACTTTTTCCCCGCAAGGGGACGGAAACCTAGTTATCGGCGATTCTAGGAAAGGTTGGGTACAGGCTTTAGGTTTTTCCCTACTTTTTCCCCGCAAGGGGACGGAAACTCATCCGAATTTTTTGGTATTGAATTTGACGGTCTTCGTTTTTCCCTACTTTTTCCCCGCAAGGGGACGGAAACGTTGTTGAGATACACGCTGACGATGGACAGGCCGCCGAGTTTTTCCCTACTTTTTCCCCGCAAGGGGACGGAAACAATGGAAGTACGGTGAAAGTAGTACCACCCGTCCTCTGTTTTTCCCTACTTTTTCCCCGCAAGGGGACGGAAACTTAAGGTCTATGTAATTGAGGGTTTAATGAATAAGAAACGTTTTTCCCTACTTTTTCCCCGCAAGGGGACGGAAACTAAGCGGGCTTGGTCAAGTAAGCAGACCGTGTTGACGCTGGTTTTTCCCTACTTTTTCCCCGCAAGGGGACGGAAACTTCCGCTGTTAACCTTCTTTCTACAAACTTTTGAAGATGTTTTTCCCTACTTTTTCCCCGCAAGGGGACGGAAACCTGCTCCTCCGTGACGGGGTACTCCGACTGGAGGTCTTTCACGTTTTTCCCTACTTTTTCCCCGCAAGGGGACGGAAACTCAGTCAACAGGCTGAGAAGCTCACCGGAGAGGAATGTTTTTCCCTACTTTTTCCCCGCAAGGGGACGGAAACGCCCTTGTTTCTCCATCTCCTTCCGGGTGAGTCCTAAGTTTTTCCCTACTTTTTCCCCGCAAGGGGACGGAAACTTTAGTGGAAGTCAAAGGAAAAGAAAAGGAGGTGATTACTGTTTTTCCCTACTTTTTCCCCGCAAGGGGACGGAAACCCACGGCAATTTCTAGACGTTGGGAATTATTGCAAAGGGTTTTTCCCTACTTTTTCCCCGCAAGGGGACGGAAACAGTTTAGGCTTGAGCGTTTCCGCTTCCACCTCTTCGGTTTTTCCCTACTTTTTCCCCGCAAGGGGACGGAAACGCGACCGACCTCCTCCTTCCGGGCGGGTTGGGGATTCCGTTTTTCCCTACTTTTTCCCCGCAAGGGGACGGAAACAAAAGAGACCTTCTTGTTTTTGCCGAGTCCGACAAACCGCTCGTTTTTCCCTACTTTTTCCCCGCAAGGGGACGGAAACAGGATAGCCTTCCTCATCGTAATAGTCTTGATAGACTATGTTTTTCCCTACTTTTTCCCCGCAAGGGGACGGAAACGTCATTGATTTCGGTTGGAGCTATCCTGAAGGGGAAGTTTTTCCCTACTTTTTCCCCGCAAGGGGACGGAAACACCCCGTTGGCCTCGAAGGCCAGAAGGGTTTCCACGAACTGAGGTTTTTCCCTACTTTTTCCCCGCAAGGGGACGGAAACTTGAGGATAGGTATGTGGGAGCAGTTACGGATCTTACCCCCAAGTTTTTCCCTACTTTTTCCCCGCAAGGGGACGGAAACACAATGGGAGCATAAGCTCCACCTGAACCCGGAGGCTCTCGAGTTTTTCCCTACTTTTTCCCCGCAAGGGGACGGAAACGTTGCTGCTGACGCTGCTTGGCAGCGCCGCCGACACCGCGCGTGTTTTTCCCTACTTTTTCCCCGCAAGGGGACGGAAACTAATTTTAATGACGAGACTTTCCCCTGTCATATGGTGTTTTTCCCTACTTTTTCCCCGCAAGGGGACGGAAACGACTCAGAGGAGTGCCATTGACCGAGGTCGGGATAGGTCTACGTTTTTCCCTACTTTTTCCCCGCAAGGGGACGGAAACCTGTTTGAGGATCAGGTCGGTTTCGCAATCGGCATTAACGTTTTTCCCTACTTTTTCCCCGCAAGGGGACGGAAACTAATAGAGGAGTCTACCTTTAAATGACTCCTCTTAATGTTTTTCCCTACTTTTTCCCCGCAAGGGGACGGAAACAAATTATTGAAAGGAAGTAAGATCCGTTAGATTAATGTTTTTCCCTACTTTTTCCCCGCAAGGGGACGGAAACTCCAAAAAGACTTTGAGCCATTAGGGTGGTTTGAGAATCCATTGTTTTTCCCTACTTTTTCCCCGCAAGGGGACGGAAACGCGGAGGCGGTCATCGTGAATGGACCACCCTACCTTGGGGAGCTCCCCCGTTTTTCCCTACTTTTTCCCCGCAAGGGGACGGAAACATTTTTCTCATTAAGTTTGCTTAGAGTCCCTAAACGTTGAAAAGTTTTTCCCTACTTTTTCCCCGCAAGGGGACGGAAACTGGCTCTTAGAGCCATCAGGCTTTAATGTATACTGATCGTTTTTCCCTACTTTTTCCCCGCAAGGGGACGGAAACTGTGTATCCTCTTTCTTCTTCTCTTCGTCTTTCTTCCTCTTTTGCTGTTTTTCCCTACTTTTTCCCCGCAAGGGGACGGAAACCTTATCGTAGCCTTCACGACTACGCTTAGCTGCTACTTCGTTTTTCCCTACTTTTTCCCCGCAAGGGGACGGAAACAATCCCCCTCGTTAAAGAACGCCCAGATGTGCATCAGCAGAGTTTTTCCCTACTTTTTCCCCGCAAGGGGACGGAAACTTTTGTTTTTGTCTTCTCGTCGCAGTTCTCAGGTGAAGTTTTTCCCTACTTTTTCCCCGCAAGGGGACGGAAACCCTTTGAGTCGGTTGAATTCAGTCAACTCAAGATTTTCAAAGTTTTTCCCTACTTTTTCCCCGCAAGGGGACGGAAACCATATGGTTGCGAGCATTGTGAGCTTTTACAGGAAAAGTTTTTCCCTACTTTTTCCCCGCAAGGGGACGGAAACGCTACGTTAGCTGGTTTGGCGAAGAATCAGATAAGCCAGCACGTGTTTTTCCCTACTTTTTCCCCGCAAGGGGACGGAAACTATCGGAGCTAAAGACAGACCTTTTTTTTGCTATGCAGTTTTTCCCTACTTTTTCCCCGCAAGGGGACGGAAACTTATAAGATATTTTTCCTATATCACATGTACATTGTCCTCCTACGTTTTTCCCTACTTTTTCCCCGCAAGGGGACGGAAACCCTGCCTGATTACCTCCCCATGACAAGGAAGTGGACGACACCAACGTTTTTCCCTACTTTTTCCCCGCAAGGGGACGGAAACCTCCCACACCTCTGAGACCTCTAACCCTAGCTCCTGAGAGTTTTTCCCTACTTTTTCCCCGCAAGGGGACGGAAACATGACCAGCAAGTAGTCTTAGGTATCTTAAACCTGTCTACCTCGTTTTTCCCTACTTTTTCCCCGCAAGGGGACGGAAACTAGAGAATGAAGGCGGTTGCTGTCAAGATTGTTGCGTTAAGTTTTTCCCTACTTTTTCCCCGCAAGGGGACGGAAACCTACTTGCTCAATACTGGTAAGATTGCAGCAGGAAAGTTTTTCCCTACTTTTTCCCCGCAAGGGGACGGAAACATAATCAATTTGTTTCAGAAAAAACTGATATAGATAAGTTTTTCCCTACTTTTTCCCCGCAAGGGGACGGAAACGGCTGAAAAGCCGAAAGCTTCCGTCGTGAACGTCAACGTTTTTCCCTACTTTTTCCCCGCAAGGGGACGGAAACATCATTCTAATCTCTTCACTTATCCTTGAGTTGATAAGTTTTTCCCTACTTTTTCCCCGCAAGGGGACGGAAACTAAGTAAGTAAGTAATGCCCCAGCTTGGATTTGAAGTTTTTCCCTACTTTTTCCCCGCAAGGGGACGGAAACTGGACACACCCCACGCTATACATGAAGAACGCAATCCCGATGTTTTTCCCTACTTTTTCCCCGCAAGGGGACGGAAACTTTATAAAATGAATCGGGATTGGAAAAACTAGGCTCATTAATACATCGAAAACCAGAAAAAGCCGCCCTAGAAGGGCGGGGCTTGTATCCCATTATTCTTGGTCATTGACGAAAGCTCGATCGACGAGTTCGCATCGCTTAAGTAAAGCGGAAAAAGAGAGAAACAAAGGAGAATGGTATATGTCCGTTTATTATCGAACGGCGTGTAAAGCCGACGCAAATGCCATCGCAACTGTGCATGTAACATCATGGCAGGAGACATACCACAATATACTTCCCTCGGAATTACTCGAAAACTTATCTTTAAAAAAACGAAGCGAAGGTTGGGAACGCATACTGACAAACAGCAACACATCTATGGACGCTGCATATGTTGCTGAATACGATAACTCAGTAGTTGGTTTCGTACACGGAAGTTCGCAGCGCACAGAACCGCTACTGAGAATGGGTTTTACGGCGGAAATAACTTCAATATACGTCCTGAGTGCCTACCATAACGCGGGAATAGGATCCGGACTGATGAATGAAGTCGCTAGAATGTTCATATCGAAAGAACATAAAGCAGTTTCATTGTGGGTTCTGGAACAGAATGTCAGAGCACGACGATTCTATGAAAATAAAAAGGGAGTTATCATCGATACTAGGGTCGAAACGAGAGGAATACATAGATTAAAGGAGGTATCATACGGCTGGACGGATATTGAAGTTCTATTAAATAATGCATCTACAGTATGAATAAATATACTGATACAAATTAACGCCAATTATTCCAATCATGGTCGTAGCCGCTGCACCTATGATACCAAACTTCAAGGTCGCATACATCATTATAAAGAAATGTGGAAGATCGTAAATCGCTATTGGAAGCACCGATGCCTTTGTATAATCGTTAATATAAAGCGTTACCGCCACGGAACCAGTGATACAATTTCCGAGTTGTTCTATCGCTAGCATTAATATTACGTAAAACAAGACCACACGCATACTCTGCTCCGCAATATATGCTATTACAAAATGGGAAGCGGTCAAGTTTTTTTATACCTTTTCCCCGCAAGGGGGCGGAAACGATAACCGGGGTGTCCCCGGCAACTGCCATAACCTGTTTTTTTCTACCTTTTCCCCGCAAGGGGACAGAAACATAAAGCCGAACAAACCCTAGATCTTCTGCCACTGCGTTTTTTCCTGCTTTTTCCCTGCAAGGGAATGGAAACGGCGATGCTAAAGCTAGAAAGCAAGATGGTTTACCCAGTTAACCCCGAATTATCTCTCGATATCTATCCCTGAGAGCTTTCACATAGAGCCAGTTGGGAATGCCATAATTCCCGATCGCCCACATATCGTTAAATTCAATTACCACCTGCTCCTGGCTTTCTAGCACCCCGATATCGATACAATAAGTACTCGGAAAATCAGACTTATTCTCTCGAACGACCCGATCGAGATAGTCCTTATCGGGAAAGACAAAAACATCGCCAGAGTAATTCCTGACATCTAATATCTCGTAGCGATGAATATAAGCCCTCCATTCACTGACAATAGGAGAGCTAAATACCGGATACACTAAAACCCGAACATCGAGCGGTACGTCCTCAAGACAGCGATAGGAGTACCCTTCATGAACGAAACCCGTAAACACCTTCATATTTTTCGGCTTAATAAATAAGGGCTTATTTTCTCGTTCGCGCTTCTCGAGTGCTTCCCCTAAAGTCATACATTGCGAAACTCGATTGGAGTTCCTCGGAAGTCGAGGCATGGGTATTTTCAATCTGTTCCAGACTTCCCGCATAAACTCCACCGTCCCCACGAAGATTCCTCGGCGTAGAGCGTCGTCGTATTGACCTGTCACTAATTCCTCATAAGAGATGAGTTGATAGGGTTCTTCTAATTCCCGACAGCCATACAACGCACAAGCCGCGTCGAAGTGATGGGGAAGTCCGTTTTCCATCTGGATGTAAAACACGATCGCAACCTCAGAGTTTGTAGTGTAATTAGGAAATTACGATAAGTCATCGCCACTCTAGCAGCTTAGAGATCCCTAACCTGACGAGTCAAGCTGGATTGTCGATCTGAGAAACAACACGATACACCCAGAACAAGCGCCCAAAACAATTTGAATCTTACCGCCGATCGTGCCACTCTGATAAAAGCATGACACACCTTAAAACCCTCAAACCGTTGTGATTTACTTCGTTACAGGCGGACAGCGTTCCGGTAAAAGCAAATTCGCGCAACAGTTGGCCAAACGCTTGTCCGACACGCCGATTTATCTAGCAACATCGCGGATTTGGGACGACAACTATCTCGAACGGATTCGACGCCACCAGAGCGATCGCGACGCCACCTGGCGAACGGTGGAGGAAGAGAAATATATTTCCAAACATCAGTTTGTGGGGGAAGTGGTGGTTCTCGACTGTATTACCCTGTGGCTGACGAATTTTTTTATGGATACCGAAGGCGATATTGACGAGTCGTTGAAGTTGACGAAGCGGGAACTGTTGGAAGTTTTAAAGCAGGATTTTACGTTAATTGCGATTTCTAACGAGATCGGGATGGGTTTACACGCGGAGAACGCCAACGGACGAAAGTTTGTGGATTTACAGGGTTGGATGAATCAGTTTGTCGCCGATCTCGCCGACGAGGTGTTTTTCATGGTGTCGGGTTTACCACTGAAAGTGAAGTAGCGGTTCGTCTGGTGAATTCACGTATCGCAGACGAGGCGAGATCCCCGGCATCTCGGAGATGCCGGGGATCTTTGAGGAAAATATTAAGCAAATTAGTTGGGGTACGGGATTACGTGTGTTCCGATGGAACTGGATATCTGAGATCGGTCTCAAGCTCGAACTCGCCAGAAAACGAACATTAACGAAATGGGTGCATCTCAATTCTGCGATAAGTATAAATACTTAAAGGAGTAAATCCCCTTCTAGCAGTCCTTGAGGAAAATATTGACAAATTGCCGAACTTGTGTATTTACGAAAGTGAGATGCACCCAACGAAATGCCGATATAGAGCTGTTTTCAAGAATACACTTAAACGTCCCGAGTATCGGACGTATGGCGAGGTCGTTATAACTCACCCCACTAAAAAACGCGACATCGGGCAAAATACAGATAATAGATTCCTTAAAAAAGGAAGAAAATATCATGGCGAATGCAAAAGATATTCGCGAAGGCGGTTGTCTGTGCGGTGCCGTGCGCTACCGTGTAGATCTAACCGAAGCAACGCATAGTACCTGTCACTGCCGACACTGCCAGAAAACTCATGGTGCGCCCTTTGGGATGTTTACAGTCGTACCGGTGGAGTATTTCACCTGGCTGTCCGAACCGGCAGGCGAAGCCCGTGCCAGCGATCGAGCTGTACGCCGCTTTTGCGTGCAGTGCGGTACGCCCATGACATGGGAATCGCCCGAGTATCCAGACCAGCAAAGCTTCTCAAGCGCAACACTGGACGACCCGAGCGGTCTGACAATTGCATACGAGCTTTTCGTCTCCCGCCGGTTTCCCTTTATCGCGCCCATCGAGGGAGCCAAACAGTATCAAGCCGACTGGGAAGCCTGACAGACACCCAAGCGTCTGACGGGATGGCGATATTCTTCAATCTCTTTTTTTGTGCGTTTTTCTAACAAACCAATTAAATTTCCAGTGTCCAAATCTACGAACACTGCATAATAATTTCCTTGTCCTTTCACAACGGCAATTTCATCAATTCCCAATCGTTTCAGACCTTGAGGCTTTTTTTCAATTAGCTCTTTTCCTAAATCTTTGAGCATCGTTTCAATTTATCGTTGCCTAGTCCATATTTTCGAGCAGTTTTGCTGAGAGTTCCTTCTAAAGTTTCTTGCACAACTTGCTGGCGGAATCTTTTTGTATATGTTCGCTTCTTGGGAATGACTTCTAAATCTTCGCTAAACTTCTTTCCACAGTTTTGACACCTCATTTGTCGGCGGTTAACTTGCAGGTAAACTGATTGTTCCATCAAAGGCAAATCTCTGACAACATATCGATGATTTTAGTGAAGTTTACGGGTGCTTTTTCCTCATTGGGGACAGGGTACTGCCCTGGGTTCATGTTCGATATAAAGGGTAATTCATACTTGTTCTATAAATTGATAATCTTTTACCTTCATTCCGTCTAAATTGAGAAGTTTTGTCATTAGTTTGAGTTTGGGGTTAGAAGTCATTTGAGTTCTCTAATTATAGATCGAGTCTAAATAATTGCATTTACTCTACACCAATCGATCGCTCTATATCAAGACTTGTAAGCTTTACATAATTTCGGCTTTGAATTTTAAATATCGGCATCGGGGTTAAATTAATATTTTTTTGCATAGCAAAATCGGAAGAGTCTAAAAAATAAAATCCTTCTTATCTTAAAAACATTCAAAATCTCGAGAAAGACTCGACTTACAAATAAGAATTTTAATTAGTAATTTTCTACAAATTTATTCAAGCAATTCAATTAATTATAAATTTTAAATTATAAATCTAAATCATAAAAATAGCATGAATCCCAAAAAAAACGATCGAATGCGAGGGAGCCATCGATGAAAATTTCCACCTTTACAGCACAGCTTTCGTCCTTCCCGTTAACATCAGTTTCAGACGAACGACAAAAACCCTTAACCCTCCTTTTAACTCAGCGATCCCGTCAGAATTCTGGCGACCCCTACCCCAATCGAGTCCTGCCAAACTCCAAAGGCGTCATAGCAAGCCTCACCTGAGTTCTCACCGCGCTCTCTCCTGCTGCACTCTTTGCCAATCAGCTCTCAATCCCTCTGAATCGAACGAAGCGTTTGGGAGCCTCCTCCTCAGATGAAAATCGATCGAACTCGAGAAAAATCGAGGGTCTCCCCCGAGAAAATTGTGCAGCAACAATAAATTTCAGCAAGCAGAATTTAAAGATTCAATAAGCAAAATTTAAAGATTCAATAAAGCGAAAACAAGCCAGATTTAACTGAGTCAAAATAACTGTTATCATCAAACTAATTACGTGTTTTTCGTTCTATTCCCAATATGCTATTTTCCTTTGACACAGCAAAAACAATCCTTTCGCACTCCCTACCAATTTTCGGGAGTGCAACCGTCCTCGCCGTCACCGGACTGGCTCAAGAGGCTAACGCATTTCAACTCCACAACGGCTTAGGTTTTAACGCGATCGTCTTTAACGATTTGCTGGCCGAGAGCGGCGACACCGAAGGTCGTTTAGCCGTTGGCGGCAATCTGAAGTTGCCCGGTTCCTACTCTGTCGGCGATTGCAGTTCGGGTACAATTATTTGCTCGAAACCTGGTAACGTTCTCGAAAGATCGATCGACGGCTCGCGTATCGATTTAGTCGTTGGTGGCGACATCACCGGCAGTGCCGCCTGGGGCATGAATTCCGGTAGCGCCCGCATCGGCGGTAACATCAGCGGTGTCGATATCACCACAGTTCCAGGGAGTCCGAACACGATCGTCGACGGTCTCGGAAACAACCTACCGGTAGACTTCGCAGACTTGAAAGCCGATTTGCGTCGCGATGCCCATCTTTTGAGTACCCTAGACACCACCGACGGAACCGCCGTAACCGCCACACCCTGGAGTTTGGTCTTAAAAGGAACCAACTCCGACTTGAACGTTTTCAACATCGATGCAGACACCTGGGCGGGTAGCACCGGTCTAACGCGCTACATTGACGTTCCCGACGGTGCCAAAGTAATCGTCAACGTCGCTGGCGAACGTGTTGATATTTCCGGCGGTCAGCTTAACTTCGGTTCCGAAGGCTGTCTCGACCCAGCTTTTGCCGGAATTCCGGGGGTGAAGATTTGCGGAGATCCCGAAGATTTCAGCACGCGAATGTTGGTGAACTACTATGAAGCCAAGACAATTAATTTGAGTGCTTTCGACCACCAAGGTTCGTTACTCGCTCCGACGGCAAATTTGAGCGTCAGTGGCGGTTCGGTCAACGGACAATCGATCGTGGAATCGGCCCAAGCCCGCAGCGGCTTTGAGTTCCACTATCGGGGCAATGGCGGCGAAGTTCTCGATGTCAGCGAAATGTTTCCCGAAGACGGCGGTGACAATGGAGACGTGACGGAGATTCCCGAGCCGTCGCTGTTGTTGGGCTTGCTGGGGGTTGCTTTGATGGGTGTCCGTCGCAAGCGGTCTTAAGGATTATGTTGGAGTTGGGTCTGGTTTAAAACTTGTGACGTACTCCCGACATCGATGCAAGCATACGATGCGGGCTTCTCCCACCTGCTGCATCTACAACGATCTCTGTGTCGAGAGCGCAGGATTCGAGCGTTTTAGAGTGAGGAGACGCCCATCCCCACTTTTAAGTTTCTTCTCCCCAAAGGAGGCTTGCTTTTTCACATCTTCTCTTTCAACCTTGGAAACGGGGGACTTGCGGCAATTGCCTACGGGTCGGTCAACTCCAGTTGTCGGCGGAAGGAGCCAATTCGCAGAAGAGTTTTCTCGGCACTTTCTAAGTTCATTATACCTTGCCGCTCGGCTATCCCGGCCGCCGCTCACCAAGCACGGGTAGAGCGCGGGGCTTCTCGCCGAGGGAGCTAAAACTTCAGCTCGTCGCGACGATCGCCCATGCCGTGTTATTTTTGGAGATGCTGACGGGGTGCATCTCAACCAAGAGAATCTCTGTCGGGCGATCGAGGGATTGGGTCGATGTCTGATTTTGGAGATGTCCGTGGTGCCGGTAGTTCGGTGGGGGCGATCGCCTTTGAGAAATGCCTTGAGCGCTTTGACATACTCCCCAGCCTGAAGGCGTGGGGATTCTTTACGCTTCATTGAGTTGTGCTACCGAAGTAGTCTGACCATCTCTCGACGTACATTTAAGGTCGTGCCGATGCCCCATGCCGACCATTTCTATATTTTTAGACGCATTATCATCTCGGTCGTGTTCTGTACCGCAATTTAGGCAAATCACTGACCGCACAGACAAATCAATTTTTCCCCACCTATAACCGCAATTAGAACAGGTTTGACTGGTGGGTTCCCAACGTCCGATAACTACAAACTTGGGGTCTTCGGAGTTTGAGGTGATAATAGTATAATAGAAAACAAATGCAGGCGGATCTAAAGATTGAACTTTTTTGTAGAAGACTTAATCAACTTACCCAAAGTAAGAGTGAGAAGCGTGGTCAGGGAACGCGAAGCAATATTTTTGCAGCTAGGCTTTAGAGAAGAGG
>NZ_KB235958.1:2100290-2101427 GCF_000332355.1 Baaleninema simplex PCC 7105 | reverse complement strand
CTGATAAAGCGTCAAGCTTATGGCTTTATAAATTTTGAAAATATGCGAATGCGCTTTCTGTCTTGCTTTACTTAATAAATTTTTCTTATCACCTTGTTTTGCGAAGACCCAAACTTGCGTCCGTACTTTTCAGACTTTGCTTCAACCAATACCCTGAACTCTCGCCAGCCTTGTTGACTGATAATTCTAGACAACTTACGGTTTTTAACCATTCCTGACACGTTCAAATCTTCCAAAACGATAGTTTGGTTTTCACTAACGACCTTGGTTGATAGTTTGTGTAGGAAGTCTTTGCGAGTGTCTGCAATCTGATTGTGTAGTTTGGCTATCTGAATACGGGTTTTGTTTCTGCGTTTTGAGTCTTTCTGCTGTCGTGCTAACTTGCGCTGAAGTTTGCGAACCTTGCGGTCTAAATGCTTGTAACAAGGACTTGCCGTTTTTTCACCATTACTCATCACAGCAAAAGTTTTAATTCCTAAATCAATGCCAATGCTTTGGTTTTGAGCATCAATACTGATTGGCTCAACCTCAACAACAAAGCTCAGGAAGTAACGGTTAGCACAGTCCTTAATAACAGTTACAGAGGTAGGACTTGCCGGTAGCTCTCTTGACCAGACAGGCTTAACAACGCCAATCTTTGCAAGATAAACACCTTTGTCTTTAATGGAGAAACCTCCAATTCTGAACCGTGCTGATTGGCTATTCGTCCGTTTTTTAAAATTAGGATAACCAACTTTACGACCTTTTCTTTTGCCTTTACAAGAACCAAAAAAGTTCTTAAAAGCTGTCTCTAGATCGGCTACAGACTGTTGTAAAGGTATGTTTGATACCTCGCTCAACCACGCCCTAGCTTCAGTCTTTTTTGCCTGAGTGATAACTATTTTTTGGAGTTCGGACGACTTAGGTTTTTTCTCAGATTGTTTGCAGATAGCCAAAGCATCGTTATAGACAACACGAACACAGCCGAATAAACAAGCTAGGCTCTGCTTTTGTTGGTCTGTTGGATAAAAACGATATTAAGTAGCCCCAGAGAAAAAAAGGAATGTGTGTAAAGGATTATTTCAGACCTCGAAGGTTGACATACTTAACAGAATGTCCGTGGCGCTCTCCTCGGGCTTCGAGTCCCTCGGTCACGTG
>NZ_KB235958.1:2090872-2100190 GCF_000332355.1 Baaleninema simplex PCC 7105 | reverse complement strand
CTCATCTCCCAGAGCGTTCTTTCTTCTTCACGGTTGAGAAACACTCTCAGTCTGGCTCCCATACCTCTGACTCCTTTCTGGGGAAACACTTTATAATCTGTAATATACCTCCTTTTTTTTGTATGACCTGCTTAGTATCTAGCTTTCATGGGTTTGTCCTCCTTAATTATAGTATACTGTATATATTGCTATTTGACCGGACAATTTGCGGTGCGACCCCGCGCCGTCGTACGGCGCTAGGGCTTGCCCTGCTCGCACTGCTTGCACTGCTTGCACTGAGCTTGTCGAAGTGAGCTTGTCGAAGTGAGCTTGTCGAAGTGAGCTTGTCGAAGTGAGCTTGTCGAAGTGAGCTTAGTCGAAGGGAACGCGCACCAAGAGAATATGAAAACCGAGAAAATATTTTTGAGAGTTGCCGAATATGAAAAAAGACAGCTTGTAGAAGAAGCTGCTAGGCGTGGTATGACACAATCAGAACTAATTAGAAGTTTAATTGCTCGTTTTCCAGAACCCAGTAAAAAGCCGTCCTAGAAGGCTTGCCCTGCTCGCACTGCTTGCACTGCTTGCACTGCTTGCACTGCTTGCACTGCTTGCACTGAGCTTGTCGAAGTGAGCTTGTCGAAGTGAGCTTGTCGAAGTGAGCTTGTCGAAGTGAGCTTGTCGAAGTGAGCTTGTCGAAGTGAGCTTGTCGAAGTGAGCTTGTCGAAGTGAGCCAAGTCGAAGGGACGGGGCTTGTATCCCGGTTTTTTGGTCAATTTAAGAAAAGCAGCAATTCTTTTCAAGTCGAACTGTTGTGATTTACTTTATTACTGGCGGACAGCGTTCCGGTAAAAGCAAATTCGCGCAACAGTTGGCTAAACGCTTGTCCGATACGCCGATTTATCTAGCCACATCGCGGATTTGGGACGACAACTATCTCGAACGGATTCGACGCCACCAGAGCGATCGCGACGCCACCTGGCGAACGGTAGAAGAAGAGAAATACCAAATTCCTTAAGAATCGAACCAATAGATTGGAACTGACTGAAAGCCATAATGACTGCGATCGTATTTCTTGGGGGGCTGAGTCTGGTGACACTGTGCCAGTTTTTCGGTGAACTTCCTCACCCACTGGTCTTTCTGAGATTTAGCATTTTTGAATCGGCGATCGATCCTCACGAACCCGCTTTGTAAATACTCCCAAACTCGGGACGACCTTAAAATATCTGCAATTTTAACGTTAACTGAAATTCAAGCCACTAAAAACATACCGTACCGAGATATTCCAATCGGTTAAAAGACTCAAAACAGGGAGTCGATCGTCATTTTGCTTAATTTCGGGTTGTTCTCTCGGTTTAAAAATGGCGATCGACCGTTCTTCAGGATCGACGAGCCAACTGAGTTGAGTTCCGGCGTTGAGACAAAATAAGATATTGCTCATGACGCGAGTGGGACTTTGTTCGAGAGATAAAATTTCAATCGTCCAGTCCGGTGGTAGATCGAATGAATTTTCAACCTCGCCGCGTTCGTCTAGGGGAATATTTTGCCAAGCAAACACTGAAATATCTGGAACGATCGATCTTCCTCCAAACGTGCAGCGTAACTCTGTAAACGCACAGGCGATGCGATCGGGTTCTGCTACCCTATTAATTTCTGCCGAGAGTCGGGTTTGCAGTCGGCTATGTTTCCCTTTCGGTATCGGTTTTTGATAGGTTTTTCCAGCGATGTATTCTGTCGCTGGCTTGGTTTCGGGGAGTTGTAGAAATTCGCTGAAGGATAACGAATTTGACTGAACGGTCGATCGCATTTTTGATTTTCCTCAACGGGAGATTCAGGAGAAATTGACCGTCTGAAGTATCGGGTATCTGTCCTGTCAAGTTTAGGAGAAAACCGCTACATTTCCCACTCTGAGGGAAACTGAACTGGAGATGGAGACTTTTTCGACACCACCGCCGCGATCGCCTCCCGAACGAAAGGCGCGATCGCTGCTTCCAATTGGCGGTAGTCCGATTCTGTCACCGGACGCAAGCCGTGGGCTAAAATTGAGTGATTTCGCACTTGCAGCGCGTCTTGAATCCGACCCTTCGCCGACGCAAACTGTATCCCCACGGGATCGTCGGGAAACTCCGTCAACAGGGTATACGCCTTAAAAAGTCCAATTTTAATTTTGCCTTCAGCTTGCAAGGCTTCGTACTTCGGACGCAATGCTTCGGGGAGTTTGTCCAACGCCACATCTCCCGTCTGAATTTCGTAAGCTTCCCACAACCGCACCTGTGCCAAGAGTTCCAAGGTGCGATACAATCGCGCCACCGCGTCGTCGTATCGAGCCAAGGTCGATCGTCGTTCGGCGTTGAGCAGTACGTCTTCGACGATTTCGTAACCGTGGCCGCGGATGGATTCCGGTGCAGTAAACCCGTCTCCTGCTGCTGGTGCAAAGGCTTCGCGACTTCCCATGACCCGCTTGAGGAAAAAAATTGGCTCTCGCAACTGGGGATATTTGAGATAGTCTTTCAGGTAGAACCAGGCTTCTGCGTGGTCGAAGCGATCCCACAAGTCGAAACCCGCGCAGCAGTCGAGCCACAGTTGAACGCGATCGGCGTTATCTCCCGACAGTTCCCGTTCTTGCAGCAGCGTTTCCAACTCCGCGATGGCGGCGGGGTAGTTGTACTGTCGCAAAAACGCCGGAAGCACTTGTAAAATCGTCCGTTCCACTGTCACCGCCGAGGTGGTGGCACGCCGAACTCGTTCCCCCCGTTCGACTTTCACTAAGTTATCCCGCCGCGTACTGCTGGTGACGTAGGTTTCGAGTTTGTCGTCGAGTGCCACCTGTGCCAATGCCACGGACATGGTTTTCGTTCCCCCGGTGTAGTCGGCGAGAAGTTGCGCGTTGGCGTCGTCGTTTCGCGCCTCCCGCACTTTTTGGGCAATTTTGCCGTAACATTCAGACAAATCGTCGGGATTGCTGACGAGAATTACGTCGCGATCGCGATCGAACCTATCGCCTAATCCCAGTTGTGTGGGAATGTTGGGAAGGCGATCGACCACTTCGCTGCCTTTACGAACTTCGCAGGGTTTCCCTTCTTCGATAATTTGCGACTGGCTGCCTTTTGCACCGTCGGAACAGATAAAGACGACGCGATCGGGGTTGAGGCTTTTGACGGACGTTAGAATCGGTTGTGGGGAACCACCAACGGTAATGAAGAGTGTTTTCATGTCAACGAGTATCCTGTAACACCTGAAAATTAATTCACAAAATCGAGACGCATAAACGGTGCGTACTTGCGGCGATCGGTGGCGGGATTGACTTTGACTTTGTTCGGGTAATTATCACCCTCGTTATTTTTGCTAATTCCACGCCAGACAAGCAGTCGCCACCCCTCTACTGAAACCAAATATCGATCCTTGGTATTTCCAGGTTTCAACCAAGTTGTCTCGTCTGACTTGATGTGTTTGGCATTATTCAGTACTTCTTCCGAACGGCAAACGCGCTGAAGATATTGAAAGGGGTCGCAATTATCCAATTTTGACAGTGTTTCAAAGCAATCTCGAATCGCTTGCTGAGACAGGAAGGGAACCAACGCTGACGGACTTTTCATTTCATCTAAAAACAAAAAACCGATAGCAGATAGCGTAATCCCTTCAGAAGATTTTTCGATTAAGGGTTCGAGGAGTAACCGCTCCTGATAAGGCACGTCTTGTTCCCACCGAGAATATGGGATGAAACACTCCCGATCGATAGTTTCAAAAATTTCTTTGTACGCCTCAAATTGAGAGCGCTTGAATTCCAATGGAAGTGGTGGCAACTCAAGTAATGCCGTCGATCGTTCGAAAATATAATCGCAGGGAACCCCTTTTAACATTCCCAACAAAACTGTATAGGGAACGAGTGCTTTAAAGCCTCCCGTCGGATTCAAAACAACGTTTCTGTAATCTCGAATCTCTCGCGTCACCCGCTGCACGAAGTTGACAACGCCAGTATTGCGGAATCGATCGGCATCCGTCACCTGCAAACCCGGAATGGGTTCGACTTTCGTGTAAATTCCCGGCCAGTGATGCTCCAAATATTTAGCCACTGAATAGGCACAACATTTTCCATCAGGCGTTTCCGATGCGAGTAGCAAAACGCGATCGCTGGTGTCGATTCCCATGCGAACCAACGAATGAATTTCGGCGGATAACTTTTGAGTCAAATTCGATTCATCTGTTGGATTGAGATCTCGAAATGTTTCAAACATTTCAGTCATGGCACTGTCGATGTTTTCATGGTTTTGTACCCATTCAGCGAGTTTCCAGGGAGGAACATCCAAGTTCTTAGCAGCACTGGTTCCGACCGAACAGATAATAGTTTTAGCCATAGTTGACTCACTTGTAAGGTAGTAATTGAATTGAAGCAAAATCCAGAACTTAGCCAGCAGCTATTTAGGCTTTTTCTTATTTTTCTTGCTGCTGTTTTTTGACTTTTGACCAGACGGTTTAGCTCGTTCGGTAGCCGCCGTGGTAGTGCCGTTGGATTTTCCTTGGGATTGTTTGGGATTCGTGCGAGATTTAAGCGGGAGTGGTTTACCACTTTCTAAAGTCGGCAAGCTCCACATATCTCCCCCTTCATTGTCTGTAAACCATTCATAGTTTTTACCCTCGGGATCGATTTTTGATGACTTACGAGGATAGTGAATGGGAGAACCATCTTCAAAACCCATCGCATTTTGACAAAACGCGGCGACGAACGGGATGCGCTCGAATGATTGTTTGTTACCATAAATTTCAGCTACCGCATCTTGATACTTGCCAATGCAACCACTGAAATCTGTCGTTTTATTCTCGATAGGCATCAGAGATTGATAAAACTTCACCCACTCTTTTCCGGTTCTCAAATCACTGTTATCGCGATCGAGTTCCAAACGAACACTTCCAAAACCTAACGGCTTACCACCTCCCAGTCGGTGATAATGATTTTCCGGCAAGCTCAGCAACCACAAAAGCGCACCGAGTTCAACACAGGATAAATTTGTCACGTCGATGTCAAACGTAAATTCAGTGTCGGGATTCACCCAACCCGTTATCGATCGATTTTGCGAATCTCGCTCATTTTCTCCACTGGGACGGCGATATTCTTGATAGTAGCCGTTTTGAGGGTTTTGAGTGCGATCGCGAGTGGGTTTGTTCCAGTACCCTTCTGGTAGATTTCGGTGATGAGGATAAACCTTGCGACCCCGCAAACCGCGATGATTGCTGGCGTAACCGTACTCTTTCTTGTCTCCTTTTTTCAGTGGCGTACCGTTTTTATCGTCCGCGCAGTAGAATCGCGTTTGTGCGGGTTTAGGCTGTCCGAGAATAGCCAGTGGAACTCCTGGTTTGTCAAAATGAGCGATCGCTTTCTCTTTTGCGGTTTGACACTCGACGCTATGAACACGAAGATGTCCTTTGTAGGCTCCTTGGCTGTTTTGATTGACCCAACCAAACACGCGATCGGCAGGAGAAAGTTCTTGTTTGTTTTGTGCGGGGTGCAAACTTTTCGGTAATATGTCTTCTGGCCGGACATCGTAAAGCCGCCGAGAAATTGTCACAGGTTGAAGCGCAATAATATCGGTATAGTGTAGATTGTCAGGATCGTAACCTTTCTCGAGTTCAACGTAACAGAGAGTTCCCTCTTTCAACTTCGCTTCGCTCTTCTCGTAAACATGACGAGACCAAGCCGTTTGTCCCGGTTGATTGCCAAGATAAGCACTCGGAGACTGCCGTTTTTTCTTGCGATCGTCTAGATCTTTTTCGTGAGTTTTCTGATAGTCAGCGATGAGATCTTCCCAAAGTTCGACAATTTTGTCGTTAACTTTGACTGAGACATCCGCGCCATTTTGAAGAAAGACGCGCTCGTTCTGCTTTCCACCAATATTGGCGCCCGTCACGCAAACCCAGCCGAGTTTCCAATCGCCACCAGGCAAATCCTGCGAATCCCAGGGTTCGATGTGGCTGACTTTACCTTTGCTGAGTTGGACGCAAACGCGATCGCCATGTTGAGGTAACTCTCCCGTTGAATTGTACTTCAAGGCTTTATAGCGTTCTCCTTTGTCGGGTTTGCCTCCTTTCTTGTCATAACGAGGCAACTTTGCAGCGCCACCGACACAGCTAGAATCCTCTAAAATCCGCAAATATAAATCGTTACCGCGTTTTTCGACGCGAGCAGGTTTCGCCGTCGTTCCTTTCTTAGCCGACATTCGATAAGCTAGTCGCTTATCGTGTTTGAAAAAGACGGAAAGCCGAGAATTCGTGACAGCTTCGTAGGCAGATCGCAACATTCCCTTGAGGGATGTTGGCGGTAAGTAAGGTTTGCCATCTGCACCTAATCGCACTGGATAGGTTTTATGGTCGTTGTTTTCAGTCATTTCCGATGCATCGGGAATGAGGAGCGGTGTTACCGTCGTCAGTTTGACGGAAATGCGTCCCGTCCAGCGATCGAGGTGATAGCATCCGTGTCCGACAGGTTTTCCATCCCCCAATTCTCGATCGTCTGTTTTGCGAGGCAGTGCAGGAACAAAATTGTAGGGATTGTGGAATTGCTGAGAATTTGCGGCTTTGGAAGACCCCGAAGATTTGGAAGAGGCTTTAGGAGCATTGCGATCCCACACTTGTCCTTTTTCTCGAAGTTTGAGAATTCGATCGTCGTCTTCTTCAAACTCAACCTCAAGCCTTAACGACTGTGGAGTCGTTAGGATTTTCTGAAGCAATGCCAAAGAAATTTGCTCCTCAGGGATGCTTTCAAACTTGAGGCTTCGGTACATTCCCCCAGAGGTGTAAGAAAAACTGAAGCTGCGTTTGATATTACCTTTCTGGTTCTTTTTAACCTTGACTTGTAGTATTCCAGTTATCATGACTTGACCTCCAAGCTCACTAAACGTTCTTCGATGACGGCAAAGTTTCCAAATTTGTCTACTTTTGCCAAATATTCCAAAGAGGACAGGTAAACTCGCTGTTTACCCTCCAAACTTTGGTCGATCGGCACGTCTAACTTCCCAATCCGTGCTGAAGCCAAGCGTTGCCAATTGGGAGATTTGGGCGAATTTTTGGCTGGCTCTCCCCACAGCAAATATTGCTGTTCGATCGATTCACGGAACTTTGATTTATGGGAAAGAAATCCGTCGATCGACTGTTCAAACTCTGATAAAAGAACCGCGTCTCCTTCACCATTTAAACGGTTTAACCACCGTAATTCGCAGTTGTCATTAAATACCCGAGCCTCGAAAATGTCCTGATGCTTGCTGAGGTTAATTTCACGTCCATAAGAGTCATGGACTCGAGCGTCATCGAGTTTGGCAATCTGACAACTCTGGGGAGAGTAAAAAAGTGCGATCGCCCCTTGTAGAAATTGACTGCAAGATTGAACTGCTTTCGCTAGGGTAATTGGCTTGTCACTGCGGCAACTATATAATGTGCGTTCTTGATTTTTCGTCATACTGCCTCCTTCTGCATTTCTTGTGCGATCCAGGCTTGCCATTTATCGCTCAATTGTTGCCGTAACTCAGCATCAAGATTAGATAAATCGGATGCAAGGGAAATTTCCCCCTCCAAACCCGGTAAATCATCGAGGGTCCCACTGGCGTTTAACTTCATGTCCGTCACCGCCACAGTTCCCATACCGCGATTCGTCCCGTAACCGATGGGAATCTTGCGGTTGGCAAAATCTCGTAACACCAAAAGCAACAGCGCGATCGCAGGTTGAACCAAGTCTTCGTGATACTTTCTCAATCGCGCCAAATCCACCTGCAAACCGATCGCATCCCACACCACGCCAATCGGTTCCAAAACGCTATAAAGCATCCCGTCCGCTGCACCTCCCGTCCAGCGATCGACCGCCACGTGCATAGCAGGTTGGAGTGTTTTGTAAGGATCGCCCTTGCCTCCCAACGCCGCTTTCAAATGGGGTTTCAAGTCTTTTTCCATGCTGGTGGCATTTTCCACCTTCGCCCAATCCGTCGCGGACATGGAAATCTTGGCATAACAATCGTCAATGGAAATCATGCCAATCTGTCCGTTGGATTTCGGTTTGCCGTTTTTGGATTTTCCCGAATTCTTTTCAGCCGAACCGAACAAAACTTCGACCAGCGAAACTTGTATTTGTTCGTCAAATTCTATCTCTTCTTTCGCAATATCGACTTGACAAACTGTCCGAACAATGCGTTCGGCGTGGGCACGAAGTACCCCTTTAATGGAACTGCCGGGAATGACAAACCACACGTCAGAATCCACCTGACTCACCAGGGGCAGCATATCAATGGCGATGCCGTCTCCTTCGGCTTTTACCATCACGGGGTCGCGAGGTGTCCAGGTAATTTCAACATTCAAATTCTCAGGGGCTTTATATTCATGGTTCGCTTTAATCGCTGTCCAATTTTGGACTTCTCCCCCGTTAATCAAGGCATCAAACAGACCCTCTGCGTTGTTGAGCGATTGTTTTTCAATTTTCAGGTTGTTCATCAGTTGAACTCGTCCGAGTCCCCGCGTTTTCGCGGCACCGATGCGGATGTCGCTCTGTTCGAGTGCTTGCAGGAGATACCAGAGTTCGGCGGGAGGTTCTCCCTTCTGAGAATCGAAGGTAATATTGAGGGGAAATTCAGCGCCTTTGGGTAAAATCGCACGGCTGTATTTAAAGCGTTCGGCAGCGGCTCCTGTATGGCGATCGATCCCAACCCCTTCGCGGATTTCGATCTTCTGTTTTCCCTGAATTTCTGCATCGTTGAGAATTAGGAAACTCGCCCCGTGTTTGTCGCTTTCGTGGTCGCCCCAAATGTCTTTTAGCTGTGCTTTGTTCTCCTCGCCGAGTAGACTCTCCATCCATCCTCGAAAAGCTCCCGCTAAACTCGTCCCTGGAAGGTAATAGTTGCCGCGACCGTTCACCGCTAAAGCCAAATCGGTATCCGCATCGCCACCAACTCCACCGACATGAATCGGAGTTTTCGCTGGGTCTTCGGAGTTTGAGGTGATAATAGTATAATAGAAAACAAATGCAGGCGGATCTAAAGATGAACTTTTTTGTAGTAAGACTTAATCAACTTACCCAAAGTAAGAGTGAGAAGCGTGGTCAGGGAACGCGAAGCAATATTTTTGCTAGCTAGGCTTTAGAGAAGAGGAAGTTGCCTGTCCTCATTGTGGCAAAAAGACGGGACGAACTTAACCAAACACGAACCGTTAGAGTTCGAGACTTGCCCATTTCGGGTCAACTCGTATATTTGCAAATACCACGGCGTCAGTTTTACTGTAAAAAATGACCAACAATACTTTACAGAAGAACTAGACTTTATTGAAACTGGTCGAAGGTTTACTAGGCGGTACGAAGAATATATTTACGAG
>NZ_KB235958.1:2016180-2090772 GCF_000332355.1 Baaleninema simplex PCC 7105 | reverse complement strand
TGAAAAACCAAAAAGACTTAAAAGAAGAGGGATTGGAAAAATTAGAGGCCGTTTTAAAAACAGTCAAAAACGTTTACGAAAAGCTTATCAGCTTAAAGAGGATTTTAGAGAAATTTATGAAACAACTCAAGACCCAGAGAGCGGAAAAAATAAATTTAAAGAATGGTTGTGTAAAGCACAGAGTATTTATGGTGATGCTGTCAAGACAATTCGCAATCATCTTAACACAATATGTAATTATTTCTTGAGCCGAACAACCAATGGTGTTATGGAGGGTATTAATAATCGTCTTAAACTGATAAAGCGTCAAGCTTATGGCTTTATAAATTTTGAAAATATGCGAATGCGCTTTCTGTCTTGCTTTACTTAATAAGTTTTTCTTATCACCTTGTTTTGCGAAGACCCTTTTCGCTTTTAAGGTTCCGCTAATTTTCCAGCGTGTTTCGATTTCCCGTGCCATGATTTATGCCACCTCCTTAGATTGTACTTTTTCTAAGTCACGTTTGTGACCCCGAATCATGGCATCCACCAAAGTCCGAACAGCTTCCGCCCATAAATCTGCTTTCAGTTTGGTTTCGCCATTATCGGTAACAGTTAACTCGGTCAAAACTGCATCGAGTTCTAGGATTTGCCAAATCCGATTGAAGTCCGTCACGAGGGTTTGAATATTGTTGAGACTTGTTCCCGGCCATTTCTCTTCCCGGTTTTTAACCTCCTGAATCGCATCAATCCACTGAGTTACGGAATTAGGGGCTTTTCGCGCCGTCAATTTCCCCATCACCGATCGCAAGCCTCCAAGTTGACTCATGGGTGGCTGACTGTCTTTACCAGTAATGTGAATCCCAAGGACTTCTCGCCGTTTTTGAGCATCCGCAGCGATGGCGACGGCTTTGTTTTGAATGGCTTCTCGCCATGCGGCTGTTTCGATTGTCCGCGCGTAGTCAAACACTGAACTGGACACCTGCTTGGTATTTCCTGAATTGGAGGATTTGGACAAAATGAGAGAATCGGCTTTAGAGTTTTTCGGTGTTTTACTCGTCCGTTTAAAACTCGAAAGTTGTTGAGTCAAGAGCGGGTCGTTAAACAAAATCTGTCCGTACCCTTCCGCTCGGCGATCGCCAATTCCTTTGGCTTCAAGTTCGGCAAGCTTTTCGGGGTCGATCGAGCCTCCTGTCACGTTGTAAACCATGCAACTCCCGGCTTGCCAACCCACCATCGACGGACGAGGTAAACCCCAACGAACCTGCCAGGATTCCGTTCGCCGCTGACGTAGCATCATTGATAACAATCCGTCGCTTTTACATTCTTGGAGTGTGACACCTAGCTCGCTGGCTAAGGCGTTTTTAAAATCGTCAGGATTGACAGTCGGATTGAGGCGATCGCCCCGCATCAAAACATCGGAAACAAACCATACATAAAGTTTTGAATCACTGGCTGCTGTTTGTTGAATAGATTGGGGATACTCAACTTGAATGGATATCGCGCCGTACTGGTCTTTTTTAGACTGACCGATGCGAGTTTTGCCTTTTAGTTTATCGAACCATTGTCCATCTTGATTGTCGAGATGTTGTTTGACACTGGCAGGAATCCTCAACTCGGCTCGAAATGTCATTCCGGCGGGAATCGCTTCGTAACTGTAGATTCCACCGACATCACGAGTTGGACGTTGAACTTCATCTTGAATCGTGTTGTGGGTGTACAACTCAAAATCAACCTTCTCGTATTTTGGTAGTTCGGAATTGTTAAATTGACCGAGATAACCGACACGTTCGCCTTTGAGTTGAATATCATCGGGTTCGCGTTCTTGAAAGCGATTGTAAACCTTTTTGCCTTTACTTAAACCCCCATCGAGTTTTTCTCCAAACAAGCAAAATGGCGTTGGACGACCTGCCACTCCATCTATTTCAATGGTGGCATTAGTGATGACGAGATTGTTCTGGGCGATCGCCTGACTGACATCGAGTTTGTCTCCGAGTTTTTTGTGCAGGTGACGCAACAAATAACGACCGGGAATGTAATCTAGACATTCGACAATGTTACCGACGGTTCGAGCAGGTAAAACTAGAGGGGATTTCGTTTCAATTTTGAGCGAAATTCGATACCAGTTTTCTGTTGACTTTAAGTCAGATGTTTCTTTGGTATCCTGAGATTTTTCGGAGTTACAATCAGAAGGTTTTTCTGTATCGGTATGATTTTCAGTTAAATCAGAAAGCTGTCTTATATTGGTACGATTGTCTCGGAACCATTTCAGCCAAGCTTGCTCTTTTCCATCAACTTTAATTTCACAGGTTCCAACTCCTCGGCGGCGTTTTCCGCCTAGTCGATCGACCATTTTCGCTCCGGCTATAAGCAGAGCGTAACAAACTTGTTGAACTGTTTGCAGTTTTGCTGGATCTGTGATGGATGTCGTTTCAGAGAAGTTGAGTTCAAACTCTGCGCTTAACTCGGCATCCATACGAACCACTTCTTCAAAGCGGAGAAAGTCTGGTTTCGCCGAACCTGTTTTGGCGTCAATGGAAACACCGGGTTTAATGAATGCGATCGCCTGTTGCAGTTTGGGTTTTTCCCGCAACGCCTCGCGCAAAGTTTCATCGAGATAAGCCGATCGAATCGACAGGGAAGCGGGACGAGGTTCGTCTTCGATCGCCTCTTTCGCCAAAGCAGGCTGATCGCCAAACATAAAATTTACCCAGTCGTTCCAGGTTCCTGTTGTACTTCCATCTAACGCCTGGGCGACTTGTTCGCAGCCATCGCGCAAAATACCCGTCAAGGTTTTCGCGGGAATGTAGGGTAAACCGTCAGCATCTCGTTGCACGATACTATCAATTTCACCTCGCCCCGAGCCAGAGCCAACGTGCCAATCACTCTTCATCGCGATCGTCAAAGTGCAGTTTTGAGGTACGGTTAGGGGTGTGTTACTCATTTGGCGTTCTCCGTTCTACTGTTGCGAGGGATGGGTTTGCTTGTTTTTCAAAAAGTCTTGGGCATCGAGAGCATCGAGAAATGACGTGATGTAAATCGTTTCTGTGCGATCGTCTTTTTCTCGAGTGGTTTCATAGAAAAGTGAGTTCTGACTTTCTGCAAAATCCTCGAAGTGATATCGCTGTCGAATTAGCGCGTATTGAGCGTCTGCTTCTTCTTTACTGACAAACAACGCAGTTCGGAGGGCGTGGCTTTGACTGCTGGAAATGGGCGGAAGATTTTTGGTTTTAGCTTCCTGATTTTCAGGATTTTCCAATTCCTCATGCTTGAGCCAAGTCACTCGATCGCTCAACCGTTCCCACTTATGTTGTTCTGCCCACTCTTTACCCTTTGCTGAACTGAGATTGTTCATGTCAGTGACAAGGTAGGGGCGATTGTAGAGCAAAGTATTTGAATCCGGTTCGAGTTTCTTGCGAATGCTTTCGAGTTCGATGCCGCTGGTGTCATAGAGAATGTGGAAATCGATCGCCGAACAGGGAAATGGCGTTTGATTCTTATCGGTGGAATCCGGTGTGAGAACTTTGCGTTTCACATCTTTGGCAGATTTAATTAACTTTTCCGCCAGTTCGTAAGCCACTGAAAAGGGGAAATGTCGCTTGACAATGGAAATTCCCGCGCACGCAGAAAGACGTTTCACCTTGAAGGCTTTTTCGGCGACTTCAGCAATGTGTGATTTGTCTTGAGTTTGCGTTTCAAATTCCTGTAAGAAAACTCGTGTGAACTCGAGAGCATATTGCCCGTCGCATACCACCGTCAAATCATCACCACCGACAATTAACGGCACGAGAGGCAAGTTATCCTTTTTGGACGGCAATACGCCAATTGCCTTTTTGAAGGCTTCTTCAGTACATTCATCCAGTTCGAGAGAGAATTTTCGATACTTGTGAATATAAGCGCGATTGCTTTTATCGTCGCCGATGTAGTCTTCAAAATTTAGGAAAATCTGCCCTAACCCATTGCCATCAGCATGAACGATCGCCAGCCAAGACATTTCATCTTGCTCAAACTGTTTTTCCAGCTTGTTGATGTCTTGTATGAGCCGAGCGTCCAGGGTTTGCAAACGCTTGATTGCTCTTTTAGAGGCTTCCCGTTTGACCTCACTTACCTTGGAAATTGGAACGAGCTGGTTGTCGGGGTTTGTATCCAGTTTGGAAGCGGGTAAACCGCTCACGGCACAGTCTGCAATAATGGGAAGGCGAAGAAAGCGCGATTCGGGAGACGGACGGCGCGATCGCGTTTTTTCAAAACGTTTGTGAACGGCGCGAATTCCATCGGCAAGACTATTATTTTGAGACCAATTGTTTATCGATTTAAATACGCCTGCAATGTCCAATCCAGGGGCTTCGACTAGGGCTTTTTTTGTGACGCGGCTGATGATAGCCTGTGCGTTCTCTTTAGTTTTCGTTAATATCAAAGCTTTGCCTGACGTGGCGATGATAATTTCAGCCTCGCACTCCGGTTGTTCGATAGGTGGGTTTTTCTTGGGATTGCAAAGTAGTTGGCGAATTAATTTCGTATTGTTCCAATCAACTTTTTCTGAAAGAATTTCAGGATTCACATCAGAAACCGCTTGAATCACCCATTTTGTTCCTGCCGTGTAAGTCAAGCCAGAAGCTCCAATATTTTCTTTCAACTTGTTCGTTGAGAAAATATAGTTTTGATTGCCAGATGTTTCGATGAGTACCAAGTAATACGCTTGTTTTGTCATATCGATCGCTCCGTTGAGAATCAATGCCTAAAAATCACGAAAACACACGACGCTACATCGCTTCTGCGACGCTCGATCGCACCGAAGCAACAAGCCTCAAAAAAAATCTTTACCAGTCCAGACAACGCAGTCCGCTCCAGCGCCAGAACTGCTCGGTGGGTCGTGTCGAAAAAAATGCCTGGATCTATTTTTCTCAAGATATCAAATTTCAACAGCCCTAAAGTTAGAAAAATCAATTTTTTAATCTTTTCTTCACTCCATATCTGAAAACTGTAACGTTTTCCAAAAAATTACTTCCATTTGTAAAAGAAGCTCGTCCTTTCAACTCATGTGTGCTAACTCCTCGAAGGCAACAACGCCATTATACGATCGCCCTAGAAGAAGCACCTTCCAACTAGCCCTCATCCCCCACATACCAGCGATACGCCTGCAAAATCTCCGATCGCATCTCCTGGCGAATCTCCCACGGTAACAACACCTCCCCAAACGGATGCCAAGCTCGCAGGCGCATCCGCACGTTCGTATCCCCCTCCCGCACATAAACCCGATAATACGCATCCTCGGGCGATCGCTCTCGCCACACCGCCAACAACAACTCCCGCCGTTCCCCCGCCGCGTACTTCCCAATCAACCGCCCCACCTCCGCATAACTCACCGGCTCAAACGTCTCGTGACGAAACGTCCCCGCCACATACCCGTCGTGAAACCCGCGATCGAACCGCAACACCATCAATCGAGGTTTCAAATAAAAATCAAACCCCCACGCCGCTTCCATTTCCTCGCGAATCACGTCCGGCGTCGGTAACTGTCGCTCCCGATACCGCTCCCGCAACCCCTGCGGAACCGATTCGTCTTCCCAGTCAATTTCCTGTAAATCCCGCACCCGATCGAGCCGAAAATTGTACCACTGACCGCAACGATCCGGCGTTTCCCCAAAACCACACAAATAAATCGCCCGACGCACGTAATAACAACACACCGGATACACCACACAGCGCACCGCAACCCCCAACCGCGAACTGTTATACGTCAACCGCACCGGCGGAACCCCCGCACGACCCCACAATTTTTCTAACTTATCTTGCCAATCTTCCACCCGATCGATGTTACGATCGCGCACGATATAATCCACCTCAAAGAAAAATCGCTGCACCCCCGCAATCGGCTTAGAAAACCGTTGCGCCACCGCCCCCAAATCCAAATTCACCAACGCCAACGGCAACTCCTCGGGTGTCAACCGCCGTTCCTCCCCCTGCAAACCCATCGGAAACACCGACACCCGCTCGAACATCCGTCCTCGCCGTCGCAACCATCCCAACTCCACCAACAGCCGAAAATCGTCGAAGAGCGATCGCCGTGTCACCCCAAACAACCGCCGCTCCAACACCGCCGCCAACTGTTCCTCCTCCAATCCCGCATGCTGACACAACCGTTGTCTCCACTCTGGCGTCAACCAAGGTTGCAACCATTGCGCCGCCGGTTTCGCACAAGCACAGTGGCGATCGTGCAACGCCGGAACCGCTTCCCCCGTCGGATGCGTTTCCGTAAAAAACTCATCTCGCCATTGCACGTAACTAAACCGCTCTGGTAACGCCGCCCCTTCACGACCGTACAACCAACGCAACTCCACCCACAACCGCATCGCACGCGACAAATGCTGCGCCAACGCTCCTCGCGTCAACCCTTGCAGAAACTCGGCCGACGGCGAAAACTCAAAACGCGATCGCTTCATCGTTGCCTCTTCCATCTTGCCTCTCTCCTCCCGTCTCGGAAGGTGCTAGTTCCATACAGGTCTTACAATACTCTCGTTATCGCCTGTCTTCGATCGTCAACCCCAGAACCCGCCATGACGCCTATCAAACTGCGCCTCATTTCCCACCAAACCCGCGACGGCTACCCTTACCAACACTTACACGTTCGCATTGCCACCGAAGACGGCATCATCACCCCCGCCGATCTCAAAAATCTAACCTTACCCGCTGGCATCGACTTCAGACAGGGTATCGCCATCGAAGGCAAAGCCCCCATTTGGCTGTACGGCTACCTCGTCCACGAATGCCACCCCGCCGCTTGGGTGGGGTGCTACGACCCCCGTTTGGGCATCGTCGTCGTCTCCAGCCACACCCATCAAGTGCGCGTCAGCCAAGTTCTCGACATCGAACTCCCCGAAGCGGACACCCCATAACGGCAATGCAACCCGAAATTCAACTGCAACTTATCCAACTTAAAGGCAGCAGTCGCGACTATCAAGCGATCGCCATCAACACGCGCCCCCTCAAACGCCTGATGTCTCCGAGCGCGTTGTTATCGTGGAAAGTTCCGCCACAACTCGATTTCAGTCAGGGCGTCGTGCTGTACGGAAACGCTCCCAACTGGTTTTACAACCACGCCTTGTTGCAATTGCAAGATGCGCCGTGGGTGGGGTTTTACGACTTGCGATCGCGATCGGTCGTCGTCGTGCGTTCTCGCCAAACTGGAATTGCACCCGGCGACACCTTGCCGATTTTTCACAACCGCGAACCGGGCATCGCTCTGCTCGTCGGCGGACCGCCCAACAGTGGAAAAAGCGTGTTAGCGAACGCCTTGCGCGTAGCCGTCACGCGATCGCGCCCCGACTTACAAGTCTACTTGCACCGCGCCAATTGGGACGGCGAAGGTAACTACAGTTACGAAAGTCAAAATCGACAAGTTGGGGTCTTCGCAAAACAAGGTGATAAGAAAAACTTATTAAGTAAAGCAAGACAGAAAGCGCATTCGCATATTTTCAAAATTTATAAAGCCATAAGCTTGACGCTTTATCAGTTTAAGACGATTATTAATACCCTCCATAACACCATTGGTTGTTCGGCTCAAGAAATAATTACATATTGTGTTAAGATGATTGCGAATTGTCTTGACAGCATCACCATAAATACTCTGTGCTTTACACAACCATTCTTTAAATTTATTTTTTCCGCTCTCTGGGTCTTGAGTTGTTTCATAAATTTCTCTAAAATCCTCTTTAAGCTGATAAGCTTTTCGTAAACGTTTTGACTGTTTTAAAACGGCCTCTAATTTTTCCAATCCCTCTTCTTTTAAGTCTTTTTGGTTTTTCAGCAATAACCATTTTGCTCCTTTGATTTTGATTTTAAACTTCACCTGCTTTCGGATTTTATTTAGATTGTCATTCACCGCTTTCATAACGTGAAATCTATCGACGACAATTTGGGCATTGGGAAACACTTTTTCGATAAGCTTTGGAAATCCTCCCCACATATCTACACTGACTTCTTCGACTGCCTCTCTGACCTCTAACGGTTGCTGTAGAAGAACTTCAGCGATTTCTTCTTGTTGGTGAGAGTCGATGACTTCTATCAATTCTCCTTTCTCTAAATCGCTCACTACCGTCACAAATTTTTTGTGACCTTTATGTTTTGCTATCTCGTCCAAACCCAACCTTTTTACTTGTCCCCAATTTACTTTTTTTTTGCGTTCGTATACCTGTTGATGAATTCCATTTACCTGATGCCAAGACAAGTCTTCTTCTCTTTTAACTTGCTCGACGCTACTAGCGATTACTCGCTCGTAAATATATTCTTCGTACCGCCTAGTAAACCTTCGACCAGTTTCAATAAAGTCTAGTTCTTCTGTAAAGTATTGTTGGCATTTTTTACAGTAAAACTGACGCCGTGGTATTTGCAAATATACGAGTTGACCCGAAATGGGCAAGTCTCGAACTCTAACGGTTCGTGTTTGGTTAAGTTCGCCCGTCTTTTTGCCACAATGAGGACAGGCAACTTCCTCTTCTCTAAAGCCTAGCTGCAAAAATATTGCTTCGCGTTCCCTGACCACGCTTCTCACTCTTACTTTGGGTAAGTTGATTAAGTCTTCTACAAAAAAGTTCATCTTTAGATCCGCCTGCATTTGTTTTCTATTATACTATTATCACCTCAAACTCCGAAGACCCCAAGTTGTCAACCGTTTGAAACAAAAAAACAAATATAAAATTCCCGATTTGCCCAACGCCGACGAAGTTCTCAACTCGTACTTTCAAGAACGAGCCAAAGATACCCACAACATTCGCCAAATTATCGATCTAACCCTCGTCGATATCGGTGGCGTTCCCGATCCCGTCAAACTTCCCGTCGTGCGATCGTGCAGCCACTCCCTCATTATCAGCAGCAACCCCCAAGCCGTACCGTCGTGGCAAGAACTCTGTCGCGACCTCGCGCCCCTCGCCGTCGTTCACAGCGTCCGAGAAAAACGGTGCGACCTTTTGCAAACCTCGCCCTATCTCGAACTGGTTGCCGGACCTTGGGAACGCGATCGCCCCCCTGCCGTTCCTCAAACCTTACTCGATCGCCTTTTAAAACTCATGTAAACGATCGAAAAAAACAAGCTTGAAACGAGCGCGATCACTTCGCTGATTTCTCGAAAATTACATTCCAAATCAGTGTATCCCACGTTGGCGATCGCAACCTTCCCCCTCCTTCCCGTGAGTTCGGGGAAGTGTCGCAGGTGGAGACGTGCCACGAAATTGAAATGTCCCCAAAACTCAAAACCTATTTCCTTGCACGCCCCCAACCCACAGCTTAAAATCGAACTAGAAAGCCAACACCTCCCACCGTTCCCCTCCCCCCAATGAAAAAAGCAGTATATTGGCTCATGGGCGACACTGCCGGACGAGTCACGGTAAATATCTGGAATTGGTTGTGGGGATTACCACCAGAAGACGAACGCCGCACCGCCGACCCTTTGCAAAGTGCCGAAACATCTCTCAAGGCAATGCAGGCGTCCGTCCGACAACTGGCCGAAGCGGTCTCAGCCCAAGTCGCAGCCTACCAAAAAGCCGCACTGAAATACGAAGAGAAAGTCGGACAAGCCAAACAGTACGAACGACAAGCGATCGCCGCCCGTCAAAACGGAGACGAAAGCACCGCCCGCCTCGCCATGGCCAAAGCCATCCAACTCGAGCAACTGCTGCCCCAACTCGAAGAACGAGTTCGCCAAGCCGAAGTCTTTGTCAAAGCCTCCCAAGACCGATTGAATCGAGAGCGAATCGATCTCGAAGCCTACAAAGCCGACATGGAACACATGAAGGACATGGCAGAAATGAGTCAAGCCCTCGACGCGATCGCTCGTGTCAACAGCCAACTCAACATCGACTCCGCGCGATCGCAATTCGACCGTGCCAAAGACACCATCGAACAACGACACCTCGAAGAACAAGCCCTCGCCGAAGTCCGCGACCTTTCCAGCGATAATATGGCAGAAGACTGGGAAACCCTCACCCTCGACGACGAGATCGATCGACGGTTGCAACAATCGAAACGTCCCCCACACCAGCAGTAAAGGATCGTGACTCAACCCCGCAGCGGCCCGCCTCCCATCATTTTTATTCTGATATTTCTGCTCCTCGCCGGAGGAGGATATTGGTGGTTCTTCAAACGCCCGTCCGCACCGTCTGGCGTCACCACCGCCCCAGCCCAGCAAGCCCCAAACGCCGCACCCGATCGAGTCACAACTGCCCCGCCTCCCCCACCGACGCCGAACGCGTTCTCACCTCCGACGACCGTTCCCAGCGGAACCACCGTCACGATCGACGGTTCGACGAGTATGGTGTCTCTCAACGAAAACCTGAAAACCGCCTTTCAAGCCCAATTCCCCGGAACCACCGTCGCCACCCGTGCCACCGGGTCCGATAACGGCATCCAAGCCCTCCTCAACGGACAAGCCGATCTCGCCGCCGTATCCCGTCCCCTCACGCCCCAAGAACAAAACCAGGGATTAGTCGCCGTTCCCGTAGCCAACGACGCGATCGCCCTCGTCGTCGGCGTGGGCAACCCCTTCGGTCAAGGACTCAGCCAACAAAACGTCGTGGGCATTTTCACCGGACAAATGACCAACTGGTCGCAAATCGGCGGTCCCGACAACCCGATTCGCGTCATCAACCGTCCCCCCGAAAGCGGAACGCGCCAAGCCTTTCAAGAACTGGTTCTCCAGGGGGGCAATTTCGGCAACACCCCCAACATTACGACGATGGAACGAGACGCTACCACACCCATGTTGCGGGAGTTAGGAGACGACGGCATCGGCTACGCCACCGCCGCCCAAATCTTCAACCAAAGTACCGTTCGCGTCGTGGCGATCGACGGCTTGACCCCAGCCGCCGCCCAATATCCCTACAAACGCACGCTGTACTACGCGTACCAAAACCCACCGACGCCCAACGTGTCAGCCTTTCTCGGGTTCGTTGCCTCTCCCCCAGGACAACAGGCGATCGCCACCGCCGGACGCTGACGCCTCGGGCAGACCGAACCCGTACCGCATAATACTTATCAACCGTTCACTGTCAACTCTCAATCGCCAATGTTGAACGCTACCGAACTCACGATCGATCGCTTTGTCTCACAACTTCGTGACGGCTACCGACGCACCTATGGCGGATTGAACCCCGACTACGAAGATATCATCGCCTGGGCGGGTGGCATGGCACTCGAAAACATCGCCAACAGCGACGCCCTCTATCACAACGTCGAACATACCGTTCTCGTCACCCTCGTCGGTCAAGAAATCCTACGAGGCAGACATATCCGTCAAGGCGGCGTCTCCTGCGACGACTGGTTGCACTGCATTATTTCCCTCGTCTGTCACGACATCGGTTACGTTAAGGGCGTCTGTCGTCAAGACCGACCCGGTCTCTACGCCACCGGTCGAGACGGCGTCTTCGTCTGCTTGCCGCCTGGGGCTTCGGATGCCAGTCTGACCCCGTACCACGTCGATCGTGGCAAACTCTTTGTTGACGAACGGTTTGGCGGTCACAAACTCATCGATGCCGAAACCATCAAACGGAACATCGAACTGACGCGATTTCCCGTTCCCTCTCTCGACGACCACCAAGACACCATTCACTACCCCGGCTTAGTGCGGGCGGCCGACCTGATCGGACAACTCAGCGATCCGCGATACCTCAAAAAAATCTCGGCCTTGTTCTACGAATTCGAGGAAACCGGAACGAATAAAGCATTAGGCTATAAAAAACCCGGACACTTACGCCGAGGCTACCCCAAATTTTACTGGAACGGCGTCTATCCTTACATCAAAAACGCCTTGCGATATCTCGAACTGACCCAACAAGGCAAACAAATCTTAGCCAACTTATACTCCAACGTTTTCATCGTCGAACACGAACAACTCGAAGCCTCTTAAACCTGCGTTGCAAAGCACCTCTCTCAGCCGTCCGATGCTGCATACCATATTTTGATGTTATTGTCAACCAAATTTTAAAGAACGCAGACAAACCATCGGTCAAATATGGAGACGAGCGGATAGGGTCGATCCAGAATCCGTTTTCGATAAGTTGGGTTGCAAGAAGTCTTCACCACATCCCCCCTTAGCCCCCCCAAAGGAGAGGGGAGTTGACATCCTCTCCCAGCAACCCTATCGGGTATGCAGGGAGATTCCCGGGTTCACACCAAGGATTTCCTGCTTCTCAACCTCTTGACTAGACTTGAACTCAGATAACTTCAAGTCCCCGCCAGAACGATTCCACAGGCTTTTTGTTTTACGTCCACTTGGTGCCCCCAAGCCGGACGGATCTGATTTTTGGTTTTGGGCTTTATGCTCTATACAGGAGGACACGGGTGGCGAACTCGGTTCGCCACCGTGAGATGTCCGTGTTGCCAGTGTCTTAACCGTTACTTCTGGGCTGCCTACTGGATGAGCTATCCGTATGTTTTCAGCGTGTTACCACCTTATCAATTATATTTGATGGCTCGTTTCGGCGCTATCCCCTTCTCTCGCTATCGCATTGTTCAGGGGACGCACCTCAACTCACCGCCGCTTCACCACCCCCTAACCGCTTCGCGGTATAGGCGGAGTACTGCGACGGATCTTGATAGGGAGGCTTGTCGGGTCGATCGAAACCCGTATTTTAGTCCTCGACTCCGCTCGGACTCAACGCTTCGACTCCGCTCAGCGTTGAGATTCGCATTCCGTATGACGTCTGACGGACAGTCCCCTCTCGAATCGACCGAATAGCGGAACCCAGTATACTGAGACAGTACGTCTGTATCCTTGCGCCGATGAATTGGTGGCAAAAATTTAAAACCAATCCCCTAGCTCGTTTGGGGGTGTCGATTCTCGCGATATTTTACGCGATCGCGATCGGGGCGGGATTTTTCGCACCCTACCATCCCGTCAACAACGTTCAAAAAGAAGGCTCTCTCCTCCCGCCGACCCCGATTCACTGGACGAATCCAGACGGAGAATTTATCGGACCGTACGTCTATCCCGTTCGACAAGGGCCGACCGACTTAGAAAGCGGAAAGCGAGAGTTAATCGTCGATCGCACCCAACCGTCACCGATTCGCCCGTTCGTCAAAGGATACGACTATCGTTTGTTCGGAATTATCCCCGCCAACATCCACCTGTTCGGAACCGTCGGCGAAGGTCAGATAAACCTCCTCGGAACCGACGAACAGGGACGCGATCAGTTTAGCCGTTTGGTTTTCGGCGGACAAATCAGCCTGTTTATCGGCTTAGTCGGGATTGCCATCTCGTTTCCCATCGGACTGATCGTCGGTGGAATTTCGGGTTATTTCGGAGGTTGGGTCGATACAGCCTTGATGCGCTTAGTGGAAGTCTTGATGACGATTCCCGGCATTTACCTGCTCGTAGCGCTCGCATCGGTATTAGACCCCGGATTGTCGAGTGCCAAACGATTTTTACTGATCGTCACGATTATTTCGTTTATTCGTTGGGCGGGATTGGCGCGGGTGATTCGCGGCCAAGTCCTCTCGATTAAAGAAACCGAATTCGTGCAGGCGGCGCGAGCGATGGGTGCAAATCCGTTTTACATCATCGTGCGTCACGTTCTCCCCCAGACGGCCACCTATACGATCGTGGCGGCGACCCTGGCGATTCCGGGTTTTATCGTAGCGGAATCCGTCTTGAGTTTGATCGGGTTGGGCATTCAGCAACCCGATGCGTCTTGGGGAAATCTCCTCGCCAGTGCGACGAACGCCTCGATTTTGGTCTTTCAACCCTGGTTAGTCTGGCCGCCTGCATTGTTGGTCGTGTTAACCGTTTTGTCCTTCAACCTCATCGGTGACGGCTTGCGGGATGCCCTCGATCCGAGAAGCCTTCGTTAATCGATCGTCGATCGGAAATCCCCTCATCCCCCTAAGTGGTGCAGAAAACTTTTCGAGATCTAGGATTGACAAAAGACATAAAATCTGTATTGAGACTCGAGCCAGATCCCCGGCATCTTGGAGATGCCGGGGATCTCCGGCAACCATTTACCGATCTGGGATTTTGCGGCCAACCCTTTAATACGGCGATATCTGTTCTAACAAGGGTTTCAGGACTGTTCTGCACCACTAAGCCTCATCCCCTCATCCCTTCATCTCCTCACTGGTGACTGGTGACTGGTGACTGGCGACTGTTCTCTCCTCATCTGCGCTCGACCCACTCCGTCGCGGCTTCGACATCGAGGGGGTGAGAAACGAAATACCCTTGAGCGAAACGACAACCGAGTTCTTTGAGGCGATCGAATTGTTGGGGGGTTTCGATTCCTTCGGCGATCGCATCCATCCCGAGATGAGTCGCCAGGTTGAGAATCGCTTGGACAATGCCGAGATTCTCCGTCGGGCGACCGATGGGACTGACGAACGAGCGATCGATCTTTAAAGTGTTGACGGGGAACTGTTGCAAGTAACTCAAACAGGAGTAGCCCGTGCCGAAATCGTCGATACTCAATTGAATGCCACGATCGCGCAACTGGCACAACACCGCCATCGTCGCCTCGGAATTTCGCATCAACATACTTTCGGTCATTTCCAGTTTTAACGCGTCTCCCGGTAGTTGAGTGCGAGCCAATACGCGATCGACGCGAGCGAGAAATTCGGATTCTTCGAGTTGTTTTCCCGAAAGGTTGACGCTGACTTGTAACGGCGGCGATATCGAAGGATTGCCATGACGCCACCGTTGGAGTTGACGACAGGCTTCTTCTAAAATCCATTCCCCCAACGGCACGATCGCCCCTGTTTCTTCCGCCACAGAAATAAATTCCGTTGGAGACACGCGGCCGCGGGTGGGATGCTGCCAGCGCACTAACGCCTCGAACCCCGCTAACTGTCCGGTTTGTAAATACACGATCGGCTGGTAGACGACGCAAAACTCGCTCTCGAGACCCGATCGCGCGTGAGGAACGTTGCCGCGTCTCCCGAGGCGATCGACCGCTCGCCACAACTCCGACTCGAGCTGAAGTCGAGCCATCGCCCGCTCGTGCATGACGCGATCGAACACTTCATGACGGGCTTTCCCCCCTTCTTTAGCGCGATACATGGCGATATCGGCATCTCGCAACACGTCTTCGGGGCGCTCGTACCCCGTCGAACTCAAGGCGATCCCGATGCTGACCGTCGTAAACATGACGTGACCGTCGATATCGAACGGGGGAGACAGATGCTGTTGGATGCGCCGCGAAATGCGGGTGACTTCTTCGGGGTTATCGAGATCGTCGAGTAGGATCGTGAATTCGTCGCCGCCGAGTCGCGCGACGCTATCGGCAGCCCGCAGACACTCTTCGAGGCGACGGGCAATTTCCACGAGCAGGCGATCGCCGACGGCATGGCCGACACTTTCGTTAACGACCTTAAAGCGATCGAGGTCGAGGAACAAGACAGCAAACAAATACTTCGATCGCCGCTTGGCCCGTTGGATGGCTTGAGCGAGGCGATCGACGAACAGCGTCCGGTTGGGCAAGCCCGTCAGGGTGTCGTGAAGGGCATCGTAACGCAACTGTTCTTCAGCCCGTTTGCGATCGGTAATGTTGCGAACGATCGCGATCGTTTCGTCGTTGCCGATGGGCATCAGCCGACATTCATAATGTTGAATACCGTTGGGTATCCTCAGCTTGTATTCTAACGTCACGAGCTGCTGGGTCTGACAAACGCGATCGAGTGCGGCTTGAAAGCGCTCGGCAACCTCCGACGGAAACAAGTCTGCCAGACGGCGGTTTAAAAACGTTTCGGGGGGTAGATACAGCTCGACGGCGGTTCCCGCTTGGTAATCTAAAATCGTGCCGTCGCAGCAAGTTCGGAAAAACAAATCCGGCAGTGCCGCGAAAATCGCTTGAAGTTGGGCGTTCGTTTGACGAAGTTCTTCCTCGATCTGTTTGCGATCGGTAATATCGATCGCCGTCCCGAGAACTCGTTCGGGTTCGCCCGAGGCCGTGCGCGTCAAGATAACGTCCCATTGATGCAGCCAACGCCACTGACCTTCGTGGTTTTTCAGGCGAAATTCGCTCTCCAACACTTCTCCGTCTTCAGCCAACGCCAAGCGAGCGTAAAACGCCTCGATTTGGAGTCGATCGTCGGGGTGAACCCGCTCCATTAAAAGCGATTCTCCCGCCTCGTGCATTTCGTCGGCGCTCAGTCCGAAAAATTGGCAATTGTGGCGGTTGACATACAGGTTTCGCCGTTGCCGAACATCGAAAATATGGACGAAAGTAGGAGTTAGGTCGGCGATTTGTTCGGCCAGGCGTTGGCTCTCTCGTCGAGCGTCTTCAGCTTGGCGTCGGTCGGTAATGTCCCGTAAGAGAATGAGATAGGCAGGAACGCCGTCCCATTCAATGGTGTGGGTTTTCATTTGACTGACGTTCACCCGTCCGATTTCCGAGAGGGTTTCGAGTTCGGTAACGGCATTTCCAGTACCGGGAATGCCTAGCTCTCGTCCGAGCAGGGAGGAAATCGATCGCCCGAACAGAACGGCGGCGGCGGGGTTGGCAAAACGAACGATCCCCTGGAGATCGACGACGAGCAAACCGTCAGACATCGTTTGCACGAGGATACTCAGTTGTGTGTCTTGCGCTTGCAAGGCTCGTTCGGCTTGCCTCGAACGACTGACATCGACGCGAACTCGCAGAAATTCCCAGGATAGAGTATCTTCCAAGGAGATGAGGGTTTCGACGATCGCCCGTTCGCTTCCGTCTTCGCAGGACATTCGATAGTCGATGCTGGCGTTTTCGTGCCGAGCGATCGCTTGACGAACGGTTCGGACGACGCGATCGCGATCTTCGGGGCAGACGGTCTCGAACTCCTCCGTATCGCCGAAGGTCTCTCGCCAAAGACGGTTTTTAAAATCGGTGCGTCCGTCGCGATCGCTCAGCGCGATGGCGATGGGGAGGGCGTCGAGCAGACGGAGGCTCTCCGTGCGATCGCGGTGGGGTCGCCCCAGACGAGCGCGATCGCCCAACTGACGGACGACGTGGCGACAGGTCGAGACGATTTGTTCGAGAGACGGTCTTTTGGGGCGGTGATGGGTCATGGAGCTAAAGCGCGAACAGGAGGCGCGATCGCGATCGCGCCTCCGACGGAGTGCAGACAGTTCTTCGTCACAGCATCACTGCGATCGCACCAATTGCCAACACACGCGATCGCGTCCTTGGGATTTGGCTCGATACAGCGCTAAATCCGCCGCTGCCAAAGCATCGCTCGACGATAGCGATTTCCGCTCGTTGGGGACGAGGCTCGACAATCCCAAACTCACCGTGACGATATCTTCAATTCCAGCATTTTGGTGGGGAATCCGGAGCTGTCTTACGGCCGATCGCAACCGTTGAGCCACGCGAATCGCACCAGCGGCTTCTGTTTGGGGCAATACTACAGCGAACTCTTCTCCACCATATCGCGCCACGAGATCGCGTCGGTGCGTGACGGATTGTTGTAAGGCTCCGGCGACCTTCTGCAAACAGAGATCGCCCGCTTGATGGCCGTAGGTGTCGTTATAGGCTTTAAAGCGATCGACATCGATTAAAATCAACGATAGAGGTTGAGCGTGACGGGCGCAATAGTCCCACATTTGAGACCAGTATTCGTCGAAGCGGCGACGGTTGGCAAGCTCGGTCAACCCGTCGTGGTTCGCGCGATCTTGCAGTTCGACATTCGCCGCTTGCAAGGCGAGTTCCATCTGTTTTCGCTCGGTGATGTTGCGAACGGTGACCGTCAGACCGTTTCCGAGTTTGACGGCGACGACTTGCCACCAACCGCTCGAGCGAGGAGAGTCGTAGTACAGCTCTCGTTCGACGGACTGACCGGTTTCAACGACGGATACGAAATTCTCGAACAAGCCGATATCTCGATATTCTGGGAGAACGTCGAGCAACCGCCGACCGACGAGGTTAGTGGGGGTCGTTTCCACCGCCTGAGCGGCCACGGGATTGGCTACGAGCCATTGAAAGTCGATAATGTGTCCTCGGCGATCGCGCACGGCTCGAAATGCCGACACGCCGTCGATAGAACTGTTCAACACTCCCGATAGTAACGCCCGAGATTCCCGCAGTACGGCTTCGACTCGCTGGCGATCGCGAATTTCCCGTTCGAGTTGAATTTTTTGACGCTGTACGAGCAGTTGGTGTTCGACTCGCGCCAAGACTTCTTCGCTTTGAAAGGGTTTGGTGATGTAGTCGGCACCGCCGAGACGAAAGGCTTCAACTTTGTCGGAAATCGATTCGACGACGCTCAAAAACACGATCGGAACGTCTCGGGTGTGGTGGTTGTCTTTGAGGGCGCGACAGACCGCGTAACCGTCCATATCGGGCATTTTAATGTCCAACAGGACTAAATCGGGAGGTCGGGACAGGGCGGATTTTAAAGCGAGTTCCCCGCTTCGAGACACGCGCACGCGGTAACCTCGCGCCGACAGCATCTGGCGTAACAGCGTGAGGTTAGCAGGGGTATCGTCTACGACTAAGATGTCCGCCTGAATCGTTTTGGGGGTCGTTTGAGGTAAATCCACCGAGTTCATAGGCTGCGGTGCTTATCGCGATAAAACGAATAGATGAAAGGTCGCGTTCGGTCGAAGATTGGAGGGTTGCGATACCGTAGACCGAGCATTATCCCGTTTGAGTGAATTCGCGAGCGATTTTTTTGAAAATAAGCTTTGCTAAATCGATCGACGACATTTTGTTAAAAAACATTGTATTTCAAAATCTTGTAAAACGTGAAAAATTTTAAAAATAGTATAGTTCGAGGTTTTCAATCTCATTATATTTTATAGTGAGTGTATCTCCATGGATGTAAAAACACGAACCTCTGAGTAGGTTGGACTTCGGCAACGCTGCCGTCCACGGGTGGAACGGAGTGGAACCCAACAGCCGATCGATCGAGTAGGTCAGCTTGTCTCCGATGAATTTACATTTTTGAGATGCACCCTTTATAGTGTCACATAAATTCTCTAGAGCTTAGCATTCGGTAATTCGTCGTGTCGATTTGAAATCGCTCTTGTATATCCCAGCCATAGCCTATATTGTTAATACAGCATGAGTTACACGTCTACACCATTTGTAGGGTTTACATTGCCCACCGACCTCTCTATTTAGAGTAGTTTCGGTTGAACTACGTAAGTCTTATACAGTTAAAATTTAGGTTTAAAAAAAATCAAAATCTCAAATAATTAAATTCTAAAATTCTATTTATATAGTTTGTCATAGCGATATTTTTGAAACACTAAAAGCGATTAAAAACATTTTTGAGGTTTGATTTTTGAGTTTAATTGATATCGTAAAAAAACGACGATCGCAATATAGCAACCCTAAATCAGTTGTATAACAAAATTTAGACAAAAAGGGAATTGGGAACGGGAAATCAGATTTTTTCTGATATTTTAATGTTTGACGACTCATTTGAAACTGCTATATATTGATATTATTTTTTTGACAGTCGCGCACAACTAAACCACCTAAAATCGAGTTTTTTTGCCTCGTTCAAATTTGGTTGTTTGATAGTGAAATATAGTTTTACAGACAAAAAAATAAAACGATCGTTAGGCGATCGAACACTTTTATCTTACTTCATAAAACAACCTGCAATACAATAAATTTCAGGAAATTTTCGTTTTAGCTCCTCCAGTTTTTGAGAGAGATGTCTATTTTATTATATCAAAAACTATAAACGATCGCGAGATTGTAGTGTCGTCAGCCGCTCAGTTTTTACTAAATTCTCTTGCGAGCGCGAGAATCGAGTTAAACCCACTCGATTTTATGGTTTTATCGAATTATAAAGTTGGCGTTTCGACTGCGATCGCCCTATTCCCACGTTTTCGGCAACGACGACGAGGCCGAGTCCCTCACCTTACGAGACAACAGAAAATACGCGATCGTCTCCCCTTTTCCCTTCACATCAATTTTGCCTCGTCGCTCGAATTCAAAACGATCTTGCAGGCGATCGCGCACGGCCTCCGTAACTTGAATGCGGCCGGGAACACCGTTCGATTCCATACGAGAAGCTGTATTGACCGTATCTCCCCACAGATCGTAAGCGAACTTGCTCAAACCGATCGCCCCGGCCACCACCGGCCCCAAATGAATCCCCACGCGCAACTGCAACGGTTCCCCCGTTTCCTGACAAAACCGCTTGAGAGTCTCTTGCATCGCCAGCGCCAAATCGGCCATCGCCTCGATACTATCGGGACGGGGAACGGGAACGCCTCCGGCTACCATGTACGCATCGCCGATAGTTTTAATCTTTTCCAACCCGTACCGTTCGCAGAGGCGATCGAACTGACTGAAAATCCAGTTAAGAATTTCTACCACTTCCTTGGGAGTTTTGCGGGCGGCGAACTTCGTAAAACCTACCAAATCGGCGAACAAAATACTCGCCTCGTCGAAACTGTCGGCGATCGTTCCCTGACCCGTTTGCAAACGTTCGGCGATCGCGGTCGGCAAAATATTCGACAGCAGTTGTTCGGTTTGCTCTTTCTGAAACTTCAAGGCTTCCTGAGCGAGTTTGCGGGCGGTAATATCGGAGACGATCCCTTCGTAGTACAGCAAATTTCCCCGGTCGTCGCGGACGGCGCGGGCATTTTCAGAAATCCACAAGGCCGAGCGATCGCGGCAGTATACCAACGACTCGAAGTCCGAAACGACTCCCTCCCGTTCGATTTGTTCGACGAACTCGCGACGCCGTTGGGGATCGACGTAAATTTGGCGATCGATATTCTCGATCGCTGCCACGAGTTCCTCGGGGGAATCGTACCCGTACAGCCGCGCCAGTGCCGGATTGACGCTCAAATACCGTCCTGTCGGCGTCGATTGATAAATCCCCTCGGCGGCGTTTTCCACTAACCGACGGTAGCGTTCCTCTGTTTCCTTTAACTGACTCTCCATTTGTTTCTGACCGATAGCGGCTCCGAGTTGCAACGCCACCGATCCCACCAACTCAAGATTGCCAGAACAGTCTCCATCGCCCATCGAGCAACCGGTAAAGAGCAACACGGCCATCAATCCCTCTCGTTGCAACACGGGAACCGCCAACATCCCGCCGCTTCCTTTCGTCTCGTCGATTTCGGGACAGCGAGACTGCCACACGCGGCCGGGAAGTCCTTCGCCTTTGGCAACGGTCGCGCGATCGCCCTCGTCGGTCTCCCCTACGGACGAGCGATGAGGATCGAGAACGACACGACAGGTTCGCTCGAGTCTGACCCCCTCTGCATCGGGTTGCCAAGCTTGCGCCGCCGACGCGCCGATCGTATGTCCGATCGTCCGTAGGGTTGCCGTCAGCGCCTCTTCAACGGTAGATGCTCGTTCGATCGCCCGTGTCGCCAGCAACAACAATCCGAGTTCTTCTTCCATCCGACATCGGGCTTCGATTTCTCGGCCGAGGCGATCGTTCTGCTCTTGCAACGATACCTGCAACCCTCGCAACCGCACTTGATGGCGAATGCGGGCGAGTAACTCCGCCACTTCAAAGGGTTTAGTCACGTAATCAGCCCCACCGATATCGAAGGCTTTCACCTTGTCGAAGGTTTCGTGGAGGGCGCTCAAGAAGATGACCGGAACGTCGCGAGTGTGGGGATCGGCTTTTAACGCCTGACAGGTTTCCAAGCCGTCGAAGTCCGACATGAGAATATCGAGCAAAATCAGATCGGGCAGTTCTCGAGCGATCGTCTCGAGAGCTTCTCGACCGCTCGAGGCTACCTTCACCCTGTAGCCGTGTTGAGACAGCAGGTGTTGCAACAACCGGCGGTTCGTCGGGTCGTCGTCAACAACGAGTATTGTCGCAGGCTGAGCGGGTGAGGGAAAGCGAACCATTCAACAAACCCAGTCAAAGAAACGAGGACGGATTGCAACGGACTTTGAAACCGAGGATCGTGTAGCCGATCGCGAGTGTTCAAGTACCGGCTCAGCCCTTCCCCCGTGCGAGTTGCTTCAGAACGCCCCGTCCGAACGTCCGGCTTAGCAGTCCGGTTTTGAGGTCGCGTTTTTTTGACGGTCTCTCTTCAGGTCGCACTGCGGACGGACAACCGAAAGTAGACCCGATGTACCCCTGTGATAAGCGAGTGAGGGCTAACTGCAAGGTTAGCGCCTCTGCTCGAGACAACGCTTCCGGAGAGTCTGGACTCTATTACTACTTTATTCTGTGTCTTCGTTTCTCTGGTATTCTTCTGTCTGCGATCGCATAAAACCTTACAATTTGTAACGTCAAAACTCTTCTGTCGGGAACGCTGGCGATTGAAGTCTTCTCGGACTCGAAAGGTGAGATATCGTGGGGTTTGGCTACTGCGATCGAGTGCGAGGGATTGGAAAATTCGTCGGATCTCCAGCTTCGACTTTCGGGGTTGGCGTCGAACGCTTGAGTTGAACGTCGATCGTGCGAATGTGGTCGAGAAACCAATCGTACAGGTGGTGTCGAACGTTTTCGATTAAGGCAACGCTGACCCCCTCCCGCTGAAATCGATCTTCGAGCTTTTGTAGCGTCCGCCGCAGGTAAGTATGAGCGATACAGTTTTGTCGAGCCGCCGGACATTGATAGGCAACCATACATCGTTCTTCAAAGTGAAAGTGACTGTCGAAATAGAGTTCTAAAAATTTAAAAATGGCTTCGACTTGCCCATTACTTTTGTGTTGGTCAAGGGCTTCGAGTAGCAGGGATAATTGTTCGACGAGATGTCGGTGTTGGTTGTCGATCGACGGAATCCCCACTTCGAGAGATTCGTCCCAAGTAAATAGATGCATAGATTCACGCTTGGGAAACCCAGAAAATGGATGAATTGACTTGACGGTGGGGTAACTAGCAGTCGAGACAGCTTCGAGTGCTGACGATTCAGGGGTTTCTGTCGCCATGCTGAAGTTGACGTTGCGGTGTCTCTGTCCCGTGTTGTCGAAATTGCTGGAGTCTCGATCGCGTTGCATATGACGTTAGAGAACTTTTAACTTTAGGGGCTGAATTTTTTGGACTGAATCTTTTGGAAACAACCGAGCGATTTTCTGGGTCGCAAGTTCATCTCGATTCTAAACGGTACATCGCACAATTGAGAAGCAGGAAATGGTGTTGTCTCGCATCTGTTTTGAGACAATCCTTACAGGAACGAGATGTCAACTCGATCTAACAATTTGTTACAGTTTTCGTATTATTTTAAAGATCGAACTCGCGATCGCCAACCCTACTGGACTTACGCAATTAAACGTTAATCACACTAAATGTAGCGTAGAGTTGGCATTGCCCACCCTACAAATGGGGTGAATACGTAAGTCCTGCCTAAAAACTCGGAACTGCAACAAGGGTGAGTGGGTCGAGTCCCAGTTTTATCGTGTTCGAGTGGGATGCAATCTCAGACTCGAACGAGCGATCGCCGATCGCCCTTAAGTTTCCGTTTTTAAGTACAATTGAGGCGAGAAGTATTATATAGCAACCCTAAATCAGTTGTGTAACAAAATTGAGACAAAAAGGGAATCGGGAACGGGGAACGGGGAATCAGATTTTTTCGGGTGTTTTAATTTTTGACGACCCATTTGGGACTGCTATATAGCAGAATCATTTGAGTTGTGAACGATCTCTGTAGTTGGTATCGCCATGCTACAGGACTTTCAGATTACAGAATTTCACGAATCAGTTGGGCTGGCTATATTATATTGCGATCGCGGTGCGATCGCTCTGCCGAACGACGCCTTCTAGACACAACGAGTTTCTTACGATACGGATCGGCGTCTTTTTGCCAGTAAACGCGATGTCCTTGCAATTCGGCACAGTTGTCGTTCAAGCATTCTATCCACTGTTTTTGACGGCGAATTTTTTCTAAGTCGTCTAACAGTCCCCATTTTTCTTCTTGTCGTGTTAGCCGTTTAAATTTATCATATAAAGGATAATTTGGTGTTACAAACTGTTCTTTTTTATGCAAAACAAATGGGTTTTTATAATACGTATAATCGTAATACGTAACGTCTAATTCTTGTAGATCGATTTGTACGATGCGCCGAACGATTGGATGAGGATCTTCGTCGAAATCGGGACAAAACAAATAGGAAATCTTCGGACGTTGCGTGTGGAATTGAATTAACGTCGTGTCTTCCATGCGCCCGATGGTGCGACTGGCGCAACCTTCGTAAATTCGCAACAGCGGATCGAGGTCTTCAAAAGCACTGATATGCACCACCAACCCTCGCCGCGATCGCTGTCCGATAGGACTGTTGTTGCACAGTGTCGATAATCGGGATAAATCCCCTACCGAAAACAACATTAAATCGGCGGCGGCTAACGCTTGTTTGTAGCTGCCAAAAAAGGCGCGAATATCGTATTGCAACGTGCGATCGAGCTGTCCGAACCGGGGAAGATGGCGGAATTTCGTCAGCGCCAAATAAATCAACAACTCCTGACGGCGGCGTTCGGCGATGTCGTACCAATCCGATTCGTCCGTCGCCCACAATACCACCCGAAACGCACGCCGGAAACTTCCAAACACCTCGAGAATTTCCGTCTGTTCGTGTAACTCGTCTCCTCGGGGGAGTCGTCCGCGATCGCTGTAAAACTGCATCAGAGGTTCGAGGATTTCCCGATGTTCCTCGAACTGTTTCACCGAGACGCGAATTCGCGGTGTCGTCGATCGCGATCGAAACCGAGACAGACGAAACTGTTCCCCGCGATCGATATCCCGAAACACCGCGTAAACCCCCAATCCCAGGGGAATCGAATCCACCCCGAGAACGCTGTCGATATAGACTTTCAGTTCTTCCTGTTCGTAATATTTCTGAAACGTGCGCCGTCGCGTCACCACCCCGTCGCCATACGCCAGTTGTCCCGCATCGCGATCGCGAATCGCCACTTGCGCCGACACCACCAACACCTCTCGCGTCAACTCCCACGCCTTCACCAAAGCTTCCCGACGTTCGGCGGGTTCTTCAATGACGTTAATCACGTACCCCAAATTCACCACGTCGGCGGCTTCGATGGGATTGTCTGGCGCATAATAGGGATCCCATCCGTGACTGACAATTTCTTGTTGTGCGATGCGATCGACATCGCCGCCGTACCCGCATCCGTAATCAAAAAAGCTCTTCTCTGGCGGTAGCAACCCCGCTTGTAACGCCAATTTGACCGGACGAGACAAATCGTGACGGACGATAGCAGCGCGATGGCGATCGATCTTGGGCTTAACGAGATTTCCCTCGCTGTCGTGGCGGCGAACCACCGTGTAATCGCGAATTTCGACCCCCGCTTCCTGCAAACATTTTTCCCAACCCGCCAGGGTTCCGATGTGGCGTCGTTTATCGAGGAGTCCGAAGCGTTCCTCTTGTTTCGTCAAACGCACGAAATCCTCGTAACCGGGATAATCTGGCGTGACGAAGGTTTCCTTCCGGTGCAGAACTGGAGGATTTTCGGTAATTTGATAAGTGCGGCGATCGACGCTGCGATGGTGGAGGTTGACGCGAATACTGCTGTGAAGGACTGGATGGGGTTCGCTGTCGAATTCCGGGTAAGCCAGATAAGAGAGTTTCGGATGTTCGAGGGAAAACTTCACCAGTGTTGCACCGTCTAAATCGTCGAGGAGACTTCTGGCGCAGGCTTCGTAAAGACGCAGGGGAAGCGATAAGTTCTCGACGGCGCACCAGTGAACGTAAAGTGCGGCGGGAAGGTGTTTTCCGAGGGGGCTGTCGTTGCAACAGGCGACGATGCGATCGTGGGGGAGGCGATCGAGGATGTCCTCAAGGCTTTCAGGGCGCGTGTCGAATAGCCCCGCGTCGAGAGCGAGGGAAATCAGAGAATCGAGATAGTCCGGTAAAGTGGCGTTGACGGTCATCGCACTTCTGGGACGAGATTTTTCTCATTTTATAGTCAGATTTCCCAAGTTCCCAGATTTCTCTCGAATTTTACTCCCTCTGTGTCTGATGTGGTGCAATTTTTGAAACCTCAGCGGTGCGTGACGATTTCTCGGTCTCACGATCGACACCCGATTTTTCAAGTCACGCACCCTTGTATGTTGGCGGTGTACGTTGTCGGTGCGTGACGATTTCTCGGTCTCACGATCGACACCCGATTTTTCAAGTCACGCACCCTTGTATGTTGGCGGTGTACGTTGTCGGTGCGTGACGATTTCTCGGTCTCACGATCGACACCCGATTTTTCAAGTCACGCACCCTACGGCTTAACCCATCGCATCTCTCAACGCATTTTGCGTCATGGCTGCAATGGTTTGGTCGCTGGCTTTCGGAAGGTGATAATACTTCCCACCCGCTTGCTTGGCCAGTTCCTTCGCGAATCCCGTCGAAACAAACTTGCTTTCAGTGTCGATCACGAGAAGCTGAATGCTCAAGGCGCGAATTTTTCCGGCGATTTCCAGCAACTCTTTCTTAATATCCGGTTTTTCCCCCGGTTCCATCGGTTCTCCGAGCGATCGCGCCAAGGGAATATTTCCCCGTCCGTCCGTAATGGCCACGATCGCAGCCTGACCCACATCTCCCGACTGCTGGGCGTTCACGCACACTCGAACCGCCTGCGTCAACCCGTGGGCCAAGGGCGAACCGCCGCCGCAGGGAAGCCGTTCCAACCGTCGCCGCGCCTGAGTAATCGATCGCGTCGGGGGTAACAACACCTCGGCTTGTTCCCCACGGAACGGAATCAACGACACTTGGTCGCGACTCTGATACGCTTCCGTCAGCAGTTGCATCACCGCACCTTTCGCCGACTGCATTCGATTCAACGCCATCGACCCGGAAGCGTCCACCAGGAACACCACCAACGCCCCAGCTTTGCGAACCAACCGTTTCGATCGCAAATCGGACTGTTCCACGATGACGCGGCGACCCGGATTCCGCAACCGTCGCGACTTCTGATAGGGTGCAGCCGCCCGCAACGTGGCATCGACTGCCACGCGAGACACTTTCCCTTGAGGTAACATCGGTTTGATATAGCGTCCGCGATCGTCGGAGAAAATCAAACTGCGGCTTCCCGATTTCCCAACCCGCTGCATCGATTGGGAAAAATACAGCACTTCCGGGTCGAGAATCGCCCCTTCCGGGTCGAAAATAAACTCTTCAGGAATGTCCGGCGTTTGGTCTTCCGGTCGATCTTCCTCTTGTTGGTCGTCCTCGTCCTGCTGGTCTTCCTCTTGCTGGTCGTCCTGCTGTTCGTCTTCCGGGGGGTTAGACTCCGGCGGCGGGGGAGGCGGCGGCGGTTCCTCTTCCGGCGGCGTCTGAATCACGGTCGATCGCGGAACGATGACCAATTCTACAGCCCGGCGCAAATCGTCGGCGTTGACTTCCGTGCGTCCGTCCAAGGCGGCGGCGGCTTTGGCCACGCGCACGGCGAACAGTTCGGCGCGATGTCCCTGGACTACGCCGCGAATGGCTTCGTTGACGAGATATTCGACCTGTTCCGGTTTGATGCGAACGTCTTTCAACCATTCTCGCGCCAGGAGAATTTGGGTTTTCAAGCCGTCGAGGTCTTCATCGAATTGCTTGAGGAAGTGTTCGGGGGATTTGGCGTAATCTAACACGCGATCGACCGCCGCCACGCGCATATCGAGTCCCAGCACTTGGTCGGCGGAGAGGGTAATGGCGATGCGATCGAGCAAATGTTCCCGCAGCGGTCCTTCGTCGGGGTTGTAGGTTGCAATCAACAACGGCTGACAGGGATGTTGGAAGCTAATCCCTTCCCGTTCGATTTGGTTTCGGCCTTCTGTGAGGACGTTCAGCAGCAGGTTCGCCACCTGGTCGTCGAGAAGGTTGATTTCGTCCACGTAGAGGACGCCGCGATGAGCCTGCGCCAGCAGTCCCGGTTGAAACACCGGCTGTCCCTGTTTGACGGACTGTTCTACATCCACCGACCCCAGAAGCCGGTCTTCCGTGACGTTGAGGGGAATTTGCACGAAGGGCGTCGGGATAACGCGGGTGGGAACCTCGGGCATTTCGGCACTGCTGCCGTTGGTCTGATTTCCGTAGAGTTCGATCGCGCGATCGTCCCACTCTTCGGGTTTGTTGGGGTCGCAGTTACTGAGGGAGTCTGCGACGACTTCGATGGGGGGCAGTAAGGCGTGAAGGGCGCGAGCCATGACGGATTTAGCGGTTCCGCGACGGCCGGACACGGCCACGCCGCCCAAACCGGGATCGATGGCGGACAGGAGCAGAGCCAGTTTGATGGCTTCCTGTCCCACAATGGCGGTGAGGGGAAACGAGATTGGAGTGGGTGCGATGGAGGTCGCTGACATCTGTTATGTGCGATCGGATTTTCTTAAACTGTTTGATTCGATCGTACACTGTTATTCAGTCCCCAGTCATCAATAATCGGTTAAAGTACCCCATGACACAGGCGGGAAACCGCAGTTGGGGCGCTACCGCCAAGGCGATCGCCTAGAATTTTCGGGTTGCCGATTGTTAAACCACTCTATTAGGCAAAAAATACGGTTTTTTGTGAAATTTTAAAATTAATGTATTCTCTATTTTTTTATGTTCAACAAAAGGCTCGATCGCTAAATTTAAAATAGTTCTTGTAATACCCATTAAATTGGAATATTTTAGAATTCGATCGAAGCGAACTTGAAGAGGCTGCAATGTTACAATCTTTTCAAATCAAAAATTTTAGACTATTTAAAAGTTTAAATATAGATAAACTCAATCGCATCAATTTAATTGTCGGAAAAAACAATGCCGGAAAAAGTGCATTTTTAGAAGCCATTCAGCTTTATATCAGCAATGCAGATCCTTTAGTTTTGCTAGACTTGATAAAATCAAGACAAGAAACCTGGATAAGCGAAGCTCAAATTCCCTCTCAAAATTTTACAGATACTTCGATTCGACATCTCTTTTCTGGCCATAAGCTGCCGCTAATCGGAGAGCCAGGAATTTTGCTTGGAGAAATCAATTCAGAGACCCAGCTACATATTGCAACAGCAGCTTATCAAAGTAGAAATGATAACGAAGTAACAATCAAAAGAAAAATCGAGGCTTCCGAATTACAGTTAACTCTATTTGACGAATATTCGATCGAGATTTTTCTAGTTGCAGAAGAAAGTAACAAAACCAGAAGACTTTTTAGATTAGACAGAGACATTCGAGAAATTCGACCTTACGGATATCGGGTAAGTTCTCGAGTGATATCTCATAGTCAAGAGTCCGATATAAAATCTACATGGCAACTCGTCTCAACCGAAAATATATCTGAACGAAAGCTTGCGGCGCTTTGGGATTTAACGAGCTTGACTGATTTAGAAAATGAAGTAATATCCGCACTGAGACTAATTGAAAATCGAGTTTCGGGAATTGCTTTTGTTGAAGATGTCAGTCAAAATCGCTCTGATAAAAATCGAATTCCACTCGTAAAAATTGCAGGAAGAGCAGAGCCTTTACCTCTTAAAAGTATGGGAGATGGAATGACTCGTTTGTTTAATATAATTCTGGCTTTAGTTAATGCAAAAAATGGAATACTTTTAATTGATGAGTTTGAAAATGGTTTGCACTGGAGCGTTCAGCCCAAGGTTTGGGACATCGTGTTTCAACTCTCTAAAAAACTTGACGTTCAAGTTTTTGCAACAACCCATAGTCGTGATTGTGTTGAAGGATTCGATCGCGCTTGGAATCAATATCCAGAGCTTGGAGCTTTCTTTAGACTCGATATAAAAAATGGAGATATCAGAGCAACAGAATATACATCAGAAACGCTCACGGATGCCATGGAAATGGATGTTGAGGTTCGGTGAGTAGTATGGCAGATATCTGCAAACAAGATACAGAAAAAGTGTTGTTGGTTGAAGGAACTAATGATTGTCATGTCGTCATGGCTCTATGTGAGACTCATAATGTTCCTGAAACATTTGGAATTTATCAATGTGGTTCTGACAATGGAGTATTGAAGCGACTCAATGCTCTAATAGTACGCCCCAATCCTCCCAAAGTTATAGGTGTTATGCTTGACGCTGATAAACCTTCTGTTGACTCGGTTAGAGGGAGGTGGGAGAGTATCAAAAGTAAATTAAGAAACAATAATCATCGCTACGATTTGGATGTCAATCCAGATATTAACGGAACAATAGTCGAGCGTATTGAAGATAAACCTAAGCTAGGATTTTGGTTGATGCCAAACAATCAAGATTCGGGGATGTTAGAAGACTTTTGTGCAGAACTAGCCGAACCTAAATCTTTACAATTTGCCCGAGAATCAGTTCGAGAAGCAAAAAACAGAAATATGACGACTTTTAAAGAAGTACATTATAGTAAAGCTGTAATTCATACCTATTTAGCTTGGCATGACGAGCCGGGATATCCTTTAGGAAAAGCAATTACTCGACAATCTCTTCGTCCTCATACATATCTTGCTGAAAAATTCACAAATTGGTTAACACGATTGTTTGAATAAAGTCTATGGCAACCTTAAACGGTTAAGATTCCCGGCATTTTTTTCAGTGAAGAGTGAAGAGTGAAGACAGTAAACAGTTTTTCCCTCCTCATTCCCTCATCACCGCTCCAGCGGTAGGAAAATCGTCAATTCTTCTCCCTGCTGGGGACGGTTGCGGACGATGAGTTTACCGCCGAGGGCGTGAAAGAGGTTTTTCGTCGCTGACAAGTTAAGACTGATGTTTCCGGTTTCGGGTTGGAAGTTGAGGAGTTGACCGATCGACTTCAAGGGTGCGTTGGTGGCACAACTGGAATTGGTTTGGGTTTGGGAACTGGCTTTGAGTTGTAACTTCAGTTGGTGTCCGGCGAGCATGACTTTGACCTGTACGTAACTTCCGAGCGGAAGCTGACTGGTAAAGCGATCGACGGTTCCGGTCAACACGCGATCGAGTAGGTTGGGATCGCTGATGACTTGGGGCATTTTCTGCGGTAGCAGTACGTCTAGTTTCAGACTGCGACGGCTGGCTTGTTTCTGCCAGCGGGGAATGCAACTGTTGACCACGTCGGCCAGAGATGTGGTTGTCAGTTGAACTCGATGCTGAGGTTTGCAGGTTTCGAGTTCGACGGCTTTAAAAATTAATCCGAAGCGATCGATCTGTTCGCTACATTCGCGATCGATACTTTCTAGCCACCGCAGCACGTCGGGGGCTAAGTCCTTCCGCTTCAGCAACATCTTCGTAAACGTGCGGATGGTACTTAACGGCGTGCGGACTTCGTGGGCGATCGCTTGTAACAGTTCCACATCGGGGGCAAAGGCCGCCGCCGACCCTGAATCGGAGGACACGTTCACGCGAAACGCGGTCTGAAATTGCGCCCATCGTTCGCGTTGGGGTTTCGCCGCGTCGCGGTTTTGTCGAACCTGACGCGTGCTTGAAGATACCCGTCGTTCTTCAGTGGTATCGGGGTCGGGAAGCGTCTGCAACACGGCTTCGCTAAATTGCATGACGGTTTTGTAGTGGGGTTCGACGGGGGCGAAGCGTTCGACGAGGCCGTCGAGGTTGGCGATCGCGTCGGGATGGGTGGTGTGAAGTTGTTGTCGCAGGGCTTGCCAAGCGCGATCGACGACGTGCGGGTCGAAGGAAAACTGAAACACGGGCGCACCCGTTTCGTCGGTTCCTCGTACCATAACGAGGCTGAAATGGGTGGCGAAGGTCAAACAGAACTGTTCGCGAGTCAGGGGGTCGTCTTTCGGGAGAGATAGGGTGTTGAGGTGAGACGAGAGGTGAGTGGCCGTGTTGGGAGTGGCACTCGGTAGGCAGTAGTGCGATCGCGAGGCCGCGTCGTCCGTTCCAGTTGGAGAAATCGTCCAGGTGGAGAAGCGATCGAGGAGGTCTGCGTTGCAGAGAATCGGCGTCGGTGCAGACAGAACGCAACCCGACGGCATGGAGTCCGTCTGGCCATCGCCTCGACAGATGGGATTTAACAGTGCGTTGAGGGCGTCTACGGCAGCCCGCCATTGACGGTCGGCGTGTCGGGCGCTACGACACTCAGGACGCCCCAGACTCAGGCGATCGCTTTGACTCAATAGTTGACTGAACGTGGGTAGACGGAACAACTTCACGACAACTCCATTCTTGGATCGATATGCGGCGATCGGATGAATTGACAATCTCGACATTGCAAGAGAATTTGCAATGTCGGTATTACTAGGGTATCCCGAAGGGAGCTTGGGATACGTCGCACCAACCGAACCAAATTAAGGGCAATATCCGCATCGAACGCACCCGTTGTCCTCGATCGCTTCTCGATCGGGACGATACGATACTGTACGAGTCTGTCGGCGATCGCTTTCCACGACCGGATATCTCGAGACGCGTTTCGTTTCGAGGATCTGCTAGGTCGCAACGATGCTGTTGTCTTGCCCGTAGGCTTGCCACGCTAAATCGACTAAGCTGTTGAGGATGGCGACGGCCACGACGGCGGAACCTTTGCGTCCGGCACTGCGAATGTGAGGGACGCGGGAATCGTTCAACCGCTCTTTGAGAACGTCAACCCCCATAAATCCGGCTGGAGTACTCACCACCAACGCAGGACGGATAGATTCGGTTTCGATTAACTCCACGAGGGAGGTTAATGCGGTTTGAGACTGACCGATGACGAAGATGCCTTCGGGATAGCGTCGCGCCAAGGTTTCGATGCCCCAAGCCGCCCGCGTTTTTTCTTTTTGAGGCCGGGTGAGGGCCTCCATACTGCAATAGACGGGGTTGGCAAAGGTGTCCATGATGTTGGGGGTGATGCCCACTTGCACCATGGGAACGTCTACAACGATGGTCGTTCGGGCGGCTAGGGCAGCTGCACCTTCTTGCAGTGCGGTTTCGGAAAAACGGATTAGGTTTTTGTATTCAAAGTCAGCGGTTTCGTAAACCACTTGACGCACGATGTGATATTCGGCCGGTGAAAATTCACGATCGCCGAATTCGCGATCGACGACACCGAGTCCTTGAGCTTCTGTAATATGCCACTCCATAGGGTTGGGACGCCACGAACGGATTGAAAAGTCGCTTTCAGCTTATCAGGTCGGCTTTAGCGATCGCGACATCCCAATTGCAATCGTTAGGTTTCTGACGGCGAGGAGCGATCGATAATTGGCGTCAGATAAGCCACCAACGCCCCGAGAACGAAGCCCAGAACGTTTCGCAACAGCGGCAGCCAGTCGGACGTGCGGCTGATCACCGGCCCGATACCGAAGGCGACGAACAGGATGCCCCACAGGGGAGAAAAGATTAACGCCCATTGCCAAGCGACGAGTTTTCCGCCTCTCGGCTGTGCGGCAAATCCACAGACGAGACCGCCGATGACGGAGGTGACGAGGGTGAGAATCCACTGTTCGCGAGGCAGTCCCGGTACGACGCGGCAACCGCCTTGACGCAGGCAGGATTCGACAGATTTTAGAGATTGCAAAATGGATTGGTCTTCGCCGTTATCCCGCACGAAGAACTGGTTGCCGTAGCGGGTTTGCAGTTCGATCCAGAAGGTGCGCGGTAGTAAGGAGTAAACGGCGTCTCCGACGTTGAAGCCGAGGAGGTTGCCCCCTCGGGGGTCGGCAATGAGCAGGACGCTTTTGTCATCGAGTCCCCAGAAGTCTTTGACCGCTCTGCCGGGGGTGCGATCGAATTGGGTCAACACCCGCAGTTTGTATCCGGTTTCGGTTTCGAGGCGTTCTAAGTCGGCGACGAGTTGCTCTTCTTGAGTGCTGGTGAGGGCTTCGGCGAGGTCGATGATGGGAGTTTCGACCTCTGGAAGCAGTTCGGGATTGTCGTAGGCATAGGCGGCGGGTGCGATCGCCCACGAGGTTACGGCGAAGCACACCGCTGCTAGGGACACCACAATTCGTTTGAAAGTTAAGTGCTGCATAGTTCGCGATCGTTGGAGTCTCGATGGGTTATGGCGTTTGTTATAGCGATGCTGTGTATTTTAACGTAACGTTCATAATCTTTACATTACTTCACCTTACCACGATCGCAACGTCGCCAAAACATCGCGATCGCGCCGCACGACCGTTATACCGCCTCGAATCGGTCTAAAATAGGGGGGACGAGTCGTCTCAGTCCAACGATTCAGAGAGAAATATGGAACAGTCTAATTTTGCTGACGACCTACAATGGACCGTCGAAGCTACGGCGAAGTTTAAAAACATTCCGTTTTTCGTGCGATCGCAAGCTCGCCAGCGCATTGAGGAAATGGCACGGGATTCTGAATCCGGCATCGTTACCGTAGATATTGTCGAACAGGCGCGAGTGGAATTCGGGCAATAGGCGATCGTCGAGATCTGATGGAAAATAGAGCGACAAATGCCCAAGGTTCGTAACTGATGGAATTTCCCCAAGCATTTTGGCAAGGTGTCGATGAATTCAACGCAGGCGAATTTTACCCCTGTCACGATACCCTCGAAGCCATTTGGCTCGAAGCCATAGACCCCGACAAAACCTTTTTTCAAGGCATCCTTCAAATTGCTGTCGGCTATTACCACCTGAGCAACCACAATTGGAAAGGCTGTCTGATTTTGCTCGGGGAAGGAACGAACCGTCTGCGTCGCTACCGCCCCGAGTACGAGACGATCGATGTCGAAACATTGTTTTTAGGGGCGATCTACAGCCTGCAAACCCTCCAACAAGCAGGAGAAGATCGCGTCGCCGAATTTGCAGCAAAATATGGCTTGAGTGGAGACGCCACCGACCCCCCCACGTTACTCCTTCCCAAAATTCAGACGGTGGAAAGCTCAACCTAGAAGACAGTCACCAGTTTTTTACAGTCACCAGTCACCAGTCACCAGTCACCAGTGAAGACAGTTATCAACGATCGATTCCCCGATCCGTCACTTCAGCAAACTGTCCCAGTAGAAGCGTCGTCTCTACCAACACTTGATACCATTGGAGTACCGATCGCGGTATCCGCGATCGCTCGAACGCTCTGCGTGTTTCCGTCTTGGCTGTCGAATCGAGCCTCTTGCAACCGATATGAAACGTCTCGCCTTCGCTAAACTCCGTTTGGCTTTAGCCCTGTCTCTTCCCGTCGCCCTCGGTGGAGCGATCGCCACACCAACAACCTCTCAAGTCGCCGGAAGCAGTACCCCTCTGACAGTTCGCGCCGACGTGCAAGAAGCCGACGCCCGCACGGGTATCGTCACCGCCAGGGGCAACGTCCAAATCAACTATCCCGCACGCGACATCCAAGCGACCTCAAACCAGGCGCAGTATTTCAGCAACGAACGCCGTCTCGTCTTGACCGGAAACGTCTATGTCTTGCAAGAAGGAAACAGCATTCGCGGGGAAGTCGTCACGTATCTGATCGACGAAGGACTGTTTGTCGCACAACCGCTCCCCAACCGTCAAGTTGAGTCGATTTATCTGATTCCCGAAAACACTCAACCCGATCGCCCCTCCGCCCCCGCAGCGCCACCTATCCAGTGAAGAGTGTTCCAGTCACCCACCCGTGAAGGGATGATGAGGTGACAGTCGCCAGTCACCAGTCACCAGTCACCAGTCACCAGTGAAGACAGGGAACAGGGAACAGGGAACGGGGAACAGTTAATAGTTTCTCCCCCTCTCCTTTGCTCCCCCTCTCCCCCTCTCCTTTGCTCCCCCTCTCCCCCTCTCCCCCTCTCCCTTGTTCCGGATGCTCTAAAGCATGAGAATCGTCCTCGATAACATTCACAAATCCTATAGCAAGCGCCCTGTCGTCAGCCGAGTTAATTTGTCGGTGAGTCAGGGCGAAGTGGTTGGGTTACTCGGACCCAACGGGGCGGGAAAAACCACAACGTTTTGTATCGTGACGGGACAAGTGAAGCCCGATCGCGGCCGGGTTTGGCTCGACGATCGCGATATTACAACGCTCCCAATGCACCGACGGGCGAAAATGGGAATCGGCTATCTCGCCCAAGAACCGAGTATTTTTCGCCATCTGACGGTTCGCGATAATCTGTTGTTAGTCTTCGAGCAAACGGGCGTTCCGAGACGGGAGTGGGGAAAACGCCTCGATTTCCTCCTCTCGGAGTTTCGTTTAGACAAAGTGGCTTCGACGCTGGGAATTCAAGTGTCTGGGGGAGAACGGCGACGCACGGAAATCGCGCGATCGCTCTCGACCGGATATGGCGAACCGCTATTTTTGCTGCTCGACGAACCCTTCGCCGGAATCGACCCCATCGCCGTCGCCGATATTCAACAGCTCATCGCTCGACTGCGCGATCGCAATATCGGTATTCTCATCACCGATCACAACGTCCGCGAAACCCTCGAAATCACCGATCGCGCCTACATCATGCGAGAGGGAGAAATCCTCGCCTCTGGAAGTCCCCGCGAACTCTACGACAACCCCTTGGTGCGCCAATACTATCTCGGCGATCGCTTTCAATGGTAATTAAAGGTTAAATCTCTGTGTTCTCTGTGTCTCTGTGGTGAGTTTTTAATCGAATGCTTGGCGTTTTTTTGGGTTTCGCCTTCGCTCCACTCAACCGACAATTCCACTGAAATTTAACCTTTTTAACTCAGTTTCGGCTTACGGTTCGCATCAACCAATAACTAATTGAAAGTGCAAAAACTGCACTGGCTAAGCCAATAATATCCAAGCCCGATGTTTTTTCTAAATCTAGAATAATGATTTTTCGAGCGACAGCAATTAAAGAAGTGGCAATGACTAACTCGACTTGAAAAACGTGTTTCCTGAGATATGCTGTAATATTCTCAAGAATTTCTAAGGCAATTAATACATTTAAAAATAGACCAAAAATTTCAAACAGCGTCTTTTTGAAATACGTAAGATCGCTCAAAACCAAACTCGAAAAAATTGTCGTACTTAAATCCCAAACTGCCTCAAAAATGACGACGAGCATGGCGATCGAAAGGATTTTTGCCACGATGACTTGAACCCGTTCGACCGCGTCCACAAAGCCGTCATCGCTTAACAATTGTCGAAGCCAGCGTATTAAACTGTTCGATCTGTTTTCTTGAGACATTCCTCATCACCCCACAACAGCACCCCGACGCGATCGCTACAATTTATTATTCAGGAATCGCCAGCATCAAATTAGCATCTTGATAGTACTTATATCCGATTCCAAAATTCAACGGCGCTACAGTCGGGTCGGTGGCGTACGCTTCCCTTAAATCTGCCTGATAGCGTTGAGCGAACAAGTCGATCGGGCGTACGTAACTGCCGTAAAACTGACGGTTCCAATTCGACGGATCGAAAAAGCGCAGCGGAATTCCCGAATCGTCCTGCAACACCGCTTGGCTGCTCGATAAAATCGTATTGCGAATTTGCGAAAAATAATCGTTGTGCATCAAATACGACGCTGCTTTCAAATACGTCACCGGGCGATCGAACTGACCCACGAATTTCAAAAATTCCGGCGTTTGTGCTAACCCCTCGTCAGACAAATCCGTGGAAAAATAATATAACGTTTTCGGAACCGTTTCCCCTTCCGGTACGAACGTAATCTTCACCCCGTCGATCCAACCTTGGGCTGCTGCACCACCCGGTTCGACTGGCTGTAAGTTCGCCGACTCGTCTAACCCGACGTGCTGAACCTCTAAAACACGCTGGTTCGTTCGTCCCATAAACAACATCAAAATCGGCAACACGCCCTGTTCGTCTAAATCCTCCGCCATCGCGTTCGTGCGGAAAAAGCTATATTGCAAAATGGCGTACAGGGACTGGTTCGCATCGCTAAGTCTTTGCTGAACCCCAGCGGGTGAGAGGTTTTCAAACGACGGAACCCGGCCGACCGGTTCGAGTGCCACGAGAACGTAATCCGTCGCCTCGGGGAAAAAAGTATAGGCGTAGAGAAAATCGGGACCGCTAAAGGGATAGAACAGATTCGGCGTCCGCTCGTTGAGGAATTGTAACTCGCTTTGCGCCCACGATCGCGCCTTCGAGAGCTGTTGTGCTTCGAGTTGCTGCCAAGCCGATTCCAAATAAGCCGCGTGGTCGTTCCAGGCTGTGGTTTGCTGCTGAGTCGCCAGAGGACTGTCTTTACCAACGGGAATTCCCGCTAAAAACTTCGCCGTGTCGCTGAGAAGGCGGACTTGCTTCTCGTCAAAGGCGGCTAAGGGGTCGTCTTCTTCAACTACTGTCTCGGCGTCTGTCGTTTGGCTTTGGGCGTCAGAGGGCGATTCCGTGGTGGGGTCTGCGGTAACGTCGGAAGATGCGGAAGAGGCTTCGACGGGTGTGGTGGTTTCTGTCGTCGTTTCGCTGGAGGTGTCTGCCGCAGAGTCGGTGTCGGGGGTCGAACATCCCTGAAGTCCTCCCACACAGAACGCGATCGCAAACAAAGCAGACAGCAGTTGACTCTGGTTCATCATTATTTAGGGGTGCAATATTGGTTTAACGAGATTGAGAGCGAGACGAGGCGAGTTGGTGTTTCGCCGCCCAAAAATAAACGGGTAAGCCGAGGGCGATCGTTCCCAAGCCTGCCAGAGATTCGACGGGTTTGCTCGTCAAGACAAAGACGAGAATCCACAAACTAATGCCCACAAATACAAGGGGCGTCAGGGGATATCCCCAAGTTTTGTAAGGACGAGGCGTTTCGGGTTGTTTGACTCGCAACACGAACACCCCCAACACGGTGAGTAACGAGGATAGCGTCAGCGTAAACCCTAGATAGGTTAACACCGCTTCAAACGTAGAGGTGATAATCAGAGCGATCGCGATCGCCAATTGCAGCCACAAGGAAAAATGAGGGATACCGTGGCGGTTTTTCTTCGCCAATCCCCGAAAAATTGCGAAATCTTCCCCAATGGCTTGAGTCACCCGAGGGCCGGCCCAAGTCATGGCACTAATGGAGGACACCAACCCGAAAGAAATCAGCAATCCCATCAGTTTCGCTCCCCGTTCGCCAAAAATCGAGGTAGCGGCGATATAACCGACTTCGACTTGTCCCGCCATGTCTTCAATGGGCGTACTGTAGAGAAAGACGAAGTTTAAGGCCACGTACAACACCATCACGATGCTGGTTCCCAATAACAATGCTCGAGGAACGTTGCGCTGGGGAGACTCCACTTCGCTGGCCAGGTAAACCGCCGCGTTCCAACCGGAATAGGAGTAGGTGACGAACACTAGAGATACGGCAAAGGGGGCGCTAGTAATGGCGTTGAAGTCGTCGAGTGAGGGTAAGAAGCTTAAGTCTTGGGGCGTTGCCAAAACTAGCCCGCAGACGATTAACACGACGATGAGCGCGACTTTTAACACCGTCGTACTGTTTTGAAAATAACTGCCGATCGCGGTTTTTTGGGAATAGAGAATCGAAATGGCGATGGTGACGAACAAGGCCACCCCCATCGGCGAAAATATCGGAAACACGCTGGTAAAGTAGTCCCCTAGTGCCATCGCAGCTAAGGCGATGGGGGCGGCGAAGCCCACAGTCACGGAAATCCAGCCCGAGAGAAAGCCGATCGCGGGATGGTAAATCTCTGAGAGAAAGTGATATTCTCCCCCCGAACGCGGCATGAGAGCGCTCAGTTCGCCGTAAGACAGCGCCCCGCAGAGGGCAAACACGCCACCGACGACCCAGAGGAACAGGAGTGCAAAACCTGTCCGAATATCGACGACTTGAAATCCCAAACTGGTAAAGACGCCGGTTCCGATGGTGTTCGCTACGACGAGACAACTAGCGGTAAACAGGCTAATCCTGCGAGCGTTGCCATAAGAATTTTCACTCATATATAGATATGGGTTTATAGAGGTGGATTTATAGATTTGGGAACGTCCGTCAAAACGGTTGAAATGCCTAAAACTGTCGAATGCAATCGACTTGAGATGCACGAGATCGGTATTGCTAGTGAATTGGTTCGATCGGCTTACAGTCTACCCTCGAGCGATCGCCTTTGTCGAACTGCAAGACCATTGATTCAGGGTTCGGCGATAACACGGACGAGGGCATCGCTTTCAGTACCGCTGCGATAGAGATAATCGAGAGCGGTTTTATCCTCGAGGGCATAAGCTCTTAAAAACACCGCACTCCAACGGGCGATGGTTTCGATCGCCTGGTCTTGCGGTAGCGTCGGAGAACTGGGTTCGGGGGGAGAACCCGGCGGATTGTCGCGATCGGTAATTCCGTAGTGATTGGCCCCCTCAACGCGCACGTAAATTTTCGGCGGATACTTAATTTGCGCGTAAGTGTGTTGCGTTTCCTCGGGGGTAATCAAACTGTCGCGACTTCCCGCCACTAGCATCGTGGGAACTCGGGAATTGTCGATGCTGAGATATTCTCCGTCTTCCCAGAGAAAGGTTCCGTAGAACGCAGCGGCTTTGAGTTCCTTTGGGATCGTGTAATCGCCGACGCAAAACGGCACGTCGCAAGCACCGCGAATGGCATCGAGTCCCATCATCCCGCCGTGGGAATGTCCCAACAGCACTAGGGTTTCCGGGTCGATTTTCTCGTAAAGGGGAGATTTGGGGGTTTGCGTTTCCCGCCGCATCGAATCGAGAACGTCTGTCACTTGTCCCACTTGCGCGAACAATTCGTCACGACCGCGCACGGAGACAGTATGGTTGGGAACGGCCACGACAAACCCGTAACGCCCCACCTGTTCGGCGAATTTACTGTAATACGCTTTATCGACATTGAGTCCCTGTAGCAGCAACGCCACGGGAAGCGGCTGTTTGGCGTTTCTCGCGTAGTAGAGATCGATCGAGTCGCCTCGAACCGTCGTAGTACTGTACCGGGTCATGTCGTCGTACTGGGGAGAAATCTCGGATGTGACGGCAGTGTCAGAGAGAGCAGTCGATCGCCGGACGGTCGCTTCAGACCCCAGATAACTGACCGCCGAAACGACCGTCGCCCCAACCCACATCGCCACTACGAGAAGCGATCGCGATTTCTCCATCTATCCTCTGTCAAACTGAGCAGACATCAGGACAAGATTTCGAGTTCTTCAGGGCGGAAGTGCGCTTTAAATTTCTTCTTACCCACGAAAAACAGCACGTTAACGGGTAAGTTCGCACTGACTGGGCGACCGTTCCAATCGGTGAGGATTTCGAGAACTTCTCCTTCTTTGCCCTTGACGTCAAACGCTTCGTTTCGGTGTTCGGGATGGTGATAGACGACGACGGACTCCTTTACGCGGACGCGAGCGCCTACTTCGATCGTTGCCATGTTTCGGTATTCTCTTTCAGATACAACGAGGTTCGGTCGCCCCTGCGGCCAACCGACCGGGTATCACAACTTTTCTATCTTCCCATAGAAGCGGGGAAGAAAGGGAGAGGGGGAGAGCTGATAAGGCTATGACTTTTACTTAGGAGGTATCGAAAGCCAAAGAAGCCCCAGGATAGGGAGAAGTACGGTGGCGTCCCCAACTCAAGGGAAGTCCTTGAAAGAGGCGGACGACAAAAGAGATACAGCCAAGGCGCCAACAAGAAAGAGTTCTCGGTCTGAGGGTCGCGGCGGCCAGACCGGTCGAGTCAGAGTCAGTCCGAGGGGAAGTCGAAGGCTTTTGGGAGTCTTCCCGACAAGCCCCTTCGGTGATGAGCCAAAGTAAAGCCACAGACATGGCCAGCCAAAGACACTCAGCCCGGTGAGGATGAGTCAAACGGGTGCGTTGCCAATTAAAGCCATCGCTCTTGAGATCGCGATAAGCCGCTTCAGTCCAAGAGCGAAAGCCATAAAAGGCAGCCGAAGCCGATTGAGGTGAGGCGTCACTCAGCAACAGCCAAGGGTCTTTGTAATCCTCGTCCCATCGGGCTAACAGGGTACAATCGAGAGGATTTTGGCGAAAGCAGCGTACCGGTTGACTAAAACTCTCACCAACTCGAACCACTTGCTCGAGAGGTTGCCAGTCGGCGAGAGTTTCCCCCGAGCGCACTTGGTAATAGCCTTGTGAGTTAATACGTAACAAAGGATGCCATCCCAGAGCCACAATTTCCTCATACAGCCAACAAGCATAGAGTCCTCGATCGGCCAAAACCCAAACCCTGACCGACTCGGGAACCACTCCGCTCAAGCGACGGAGCAAGTCTTGCCACAGGGGCTTCCAGGGGTGTTTCTGGGAAGCTTTCACGATTTTCCAGGCCACGGGAATGCCACTGCCGCGATAGAGTACGTTGAGTGACAAGACGATAAATTTTTGACCGATATGGGTCGCATCTAAGGCCAGGAACAGGTCGTCGCTCTCTCCTAATAGCTCTAAGACCCACTTCAGCAGCGGCGCGAAACAACTGGCTACATCTAGCTCAGCATATTTACGACCGTAAGCTTGGCGTTTTTCTTTGTACCACTGTTGTAGTCTTTGACGTACGTTGGTGAATTTTTCCCCGTTGACTTGGGCAATACACTCTGACACTTGAGTCAGACTTGAAGAGCGACTCATCATCATGCCAAAGCTCCAGGTGGCTAGCCCTGATACTTGTGGCAAGGAAAGATTCGGAAAATGACGACTGACTTCTTGCGACCACTGTTTGAGGTAAGCTGAGTTGTATTTCATGGCTTCTCCTAAACGAGTCTACGGCTTTCTCTTTGTCGGCTCTTTCTCTCTCTCTTACAATCATAGCCTTGTCAGGAGGGGGAGAGGGGGAGAGGGGGAGAAACTTTTATCTGTTCCCCGTTCCCTGTTCCCTGTTCCCTATCTTCACTGGTGACTGGTGACTGGCGACTGGTGACTGTTACCTCATCATCTCTTCATCTCGCGGTAGGGGGCGATCGGAGTTGCTGTCGTTTTGCAGTTGACTGTATGCAATCCAGAAGACGATCGCCCCGAGCAGAAGCGTCAGCAAAACGCCTGCGGCCACCGCTAACGGCCGACTGGTAGGACGGCGGCGACGGCGACGGGCCGATTCGGGATCGAGATCGACGGATTGACCGTAGAGTAAAGCTTTGGAGGATTCGGACAGGTCGGATTCGGGATATCCCACGTCTGCCGATCGCTGTTGGGGGTCGAGTACGTCGAGATCCTTGGGGCGAGGAGGTGTGACGCGACAGACCATCGTGACGATGGAGGTATTGTCGTGACCGTTTTTCTCGTTGGCCAGTTGAATCCACGCACGGACGGCCTCTTGTGGGGTGCAGTCTCCGTCGAGAACGGCGGGGGCGACGTGACGCCAGGATTTTTCGACCCAGTCGTTATCGCTCAATCCGTCGGAACACAGGAGTAAAATTCCGTCTTCTTCGACGATAAATCGCTGTAAGGTGGGATGGATGAGGTCTCCGTCTCGAGTCCCGATCGCTTGGGTCAACGCCCCGGCGTCGGTCCGTTGTAGGACTTGACGATAAAATCCTCGACCGAAGCGTACTTCTCGCGTGGCCACGTCGTCGTCAACGGTGAGACATTGGCAATAGTCTCGGGTCAGCCAGTAGGCGCGACTGTCGCCGACGCTGACGAGATAGAGTTCGTGGGCGTTGGTAAATCGAGTTCCCGTTGTTGATCGTACCGCTTGGGGAAGTTGCCACGCCAGAACGAGGGTCGTTCCCATGCGTTGGTTGGCGATGCGGTCTTGGCTGTCGTTTTGGTGGGCGATCGTGTTGTTGGTCACGCGGACGATCGCCGCTAGGTGGTTTTGAATAATGTCGGGGGATAAGAGTTCGGATTCCTGTTGCAGTTGTTTCCAAAAGGTTCGCACTTGTAAGACCAGCGATCGCACGGCGGTTTGACTGGCCACTTCTCCGCCTTCGTGGCCGCCGACGCCGTCGCAGAGAACGGCTAGGTGAGGGAAAAGGGGGTCTTCGTCGGCTTCTTCGAGATCGCTGGCGGTCGGATAGCAGGTGTCTTCGTTGTGCGATCGCAGCGGCCCGGAATCGGTGTCTCCGGCAATGTCGAGTCGTAGCGGTTGCTGGGCGGCCAGTTGCAGTAACAAGGTGTTGAGGGAGGCGGCGATCGCGTCGAGGTCTTCGCCGTCCCGCATTCGCTGACACAACCGATCGACGGGATCGGCGATAATGTTGGGGGAAGCGGCGATCCAACTCGACCAGTGATAGGCTAAGTCTTTGAGGGTATGTTGGACGTTTCCCGATCGCACTTCGAGCAACCACAGACGCCACCCCTGTACGCGCAGGTTCTCGGGTTCGAGCAAACTGGCGGTCGCACCCTGTTCGTCGAGAACTCGCCACAGCGTTAGGGTTTGCCACAACCAATAGGCTTGACGGATTGGGGAGGCTTCAGCCCACCGTTGTACGAGTGTGGGGTAGAGGTTACCGTGGCGATCGATCGGGGCGTTTTCGAGCAGTAGGATTTCTCGGGTTTCGGCGTCTTCTGTTCCCTGACAAAAGCCGTACACTTGTGGAACGTGCAGCTGAGCGGGAGACAAACGCAGGTACGGAAGGACGGTCGGCGGAATGTCTTCGGGAAAATCGGGGACGCAGTCGGGGCGTTCGTCGAGCCAAATTTGCGGGGCGACGACACGATAGCGATCGGCGACGGTTTGTCCGACGGGGATTTTTTCGGCTGGGATGCCAACTGCCCAGAGATATCGGCGTTCTATGGTATCGGTGTCGTTTTCGCGATCGAACAGTTGATTTAATAACACGCTTTAACAATCCTGAATAAAATCTTCTTCCGCCGTGCGATCGGCAATAATATCCCATAGTATACAAGGCAAAATCCGAGGTGCGTTTGATGAGACAACGACCGTCGTGCGTTGACTTCAATCGCCGTTCTCACGAAATTTTCGGTCGAAAACGCTGTAGATGGATCGCACTCTGAAATGCTGCGCGTACAGATGTAACCCCTTAGTGCGATCGCCTTCAAACACTCCCGTCTAATGTTGTTTAACTCGTGACTCGACTGCCTACTTTTGCTGTTGGGCGATCGCTCTTTTTGTTTTTTAATCTTTTTTTGAATTTATTTGTTGATAAAAAATATTTTTTGTGATAATAAATTTCAGATCGTGAAATGTGTTAGGTTGGCGTGGAGTATTGGAATCAACCCAAAGCTAAAAAACGTACCGCAACAGACGGGTGCATCTCACTTTTGCACCCGGAACCCCACCCATCCTCCCCTTACTAAGGGGAGATGCCGAAGGACGTTCGGCGAGCGCTCAGTCGAGGCGCGGAGGGGTCGTTCTACGAAATTGAGATGCACCCCAACAGACTGCATTACAGGAAGTTGTCGCGATCTTACACACAGTTGTCACCGTGCTGATACCTGAGACTTACCTATCAAATTAAAAACTCCCTTGGACTTTTCCAAAGGAGGCAATGTTTCGTTTATGGAAAATAGGTAACGCCCAATTGAAACGTTACAAATTCATCCTTAAGTCGAATTTCTTCGAGTCGAAACTTACATTTAATTCGCTCGAAAGAGAGCGACCGCGAAGCCGTCTTACCTCAGTTTCCGACCTGCATAGCAACACTGGGAACCTGCAACGTATTACAGAGACCCTCGGTCCTTTATCTTCGGCTCAAGGAGTCCAGCTCGAAGCTGGCTTACCGAGCCGTCAGTACATTGAGGACACCACGCAGGACAAGTATAGATCGTAAAACAATATTGGCAGTCACCAACATCGCAGCCGCTTCCGAACTCTATTGTACCGTTCTCCTCGAGAATCGCAAACTCGATCGGGCGAAGGAACCGATCGCGCGATCGCCTTGTCCTAGAATTCGTCCTAGATTGAAAGATACGGAAGACCGATCTATCGACCACCCATCAGGAGCATTTCACAGCGTGAACGACTTCAGCGACTTTCAACTGAACTTTCTCGACGACACCGCAAATTTCTTTAGCGCCAGCGACGACAAAGACGTTATCGTCGGCTTGGGAGGAAACGACGTTCTCTTGGGCTTGGGGGCGTCGGATTACGTCAACGGAAACCAAGGAGAAGACGCCGTTTTCGGAAATACGGGAAACGACACCCTGCACGGCGGTGCAGACGACGACACGATTCGCGGCGGTGCGGACGACGACGAAATTTTCGGGGATTTAGGAGAGGATTTTATCTCGGGCGATCGTGGAACCGATACCCTCACCGGCGGGTCTGGGAGCGATCGCTTTTTCCTCGCCTCCGGTTACGGCGGTTCTAGCGAAGCCACCGCCGATGTCGTTCTCGATTTTACCGACGGCGAAGATCGTTTGGAACTCGATACCAGTCTCTCGTTCGATCGCCTCGACATCGCCTCCGCCAGCAACCCCAGCGATACCGTTATCCGCGACACCGCCAGCGGAGAATTTTTAGCAGTTCTGAAAAACGTCGCCAGCAGTGCGATCGACGCCAGCGACTTTATCGGCGTCAGTTCCACCACGCCCACTATCGACTTTAGCACCGCCGACTTTAACGTTACCGAAGACAACGGAACCGCCACCATCACCGTCCAACTCAGCCAAAGCAGCAGTTCCCCCGTCAGCGTCGATTACACCACCACCAGCGGCGGAAACGCCACCGCCAACCTCGACTACACGGAAGTTTCGGGAACCGTGACCTTCGCCCCCGGCCAAACTCAGCAAACCTTCGAGATTCCCATCACCAACGACACCGACGCCGAAGGTGACGAAACCGTACAGATTGAAATTACCAACGCCGTCGGTGGAAGCCTCGGAACGCAAACCGACGCGACACTCACCATTGTTGACGACGACGGAACCAATCCCGTCTCCTCGGTCGGCGATACCGTCAACTTTAGCGGGGTCGATGTCACCAACGAAGCCTCAGTACAAGCTCTCGGCGGCCCTTCCGTCACCGTCGGCGACACCACCATTTACGTCGGTTACGAACAAGTTTCGAGTAACAACCGCGATCCTCGCATCGTCAGCTTCACCAACGGCGTGCAAAATTGGTATCGCACCGATTACGAAGTCACGGGAGACGACGGAACCGGCGTCGGGTTGCTGTGGGACGGCGGAAGTAACCTCTATGGCGTCTTTACTTCCACCGGAACCCAAGGTTCGCCGAGCGAAGATTTCCGAGAATTCGCCTCTGACGGTTGGCTGACGAGTTACGGACAAGGAGGCGGGGCGAAAGTTGCGATCGTGGCGAAAATCGACCCCATCACGGGAGATGTCAGCGATGCCACCTTCGTTTCAGCAGTACTATCGAACGGCAACAGTAACACAGTCAACGTAACGGGTTTGTCTTTCAGTGGCAATAACGTCGTCGTCGAAGCCCAATCGTTCTTCTCCCCCCGTCGTACCGACACCACCGCGATGGATAACACCGGGCCCGATAGCAGTTCGCCCTTCGACTACGAAATCGAGTTTACCCCCGATTTAACGACCGCCGTACGAGCGATCGCGCCGGAATTTGGCAGTTAAGAGATCGTTTGACAGTCACTAGTTACCAGTCGCCAGTCGCCAGTCACCAGTCACCAGTGAAGACAGAGAACAGGGAACGGGGAACGGGGAACAGATAACAGTTGCTCCCTCTCTTCCCCTCTCCCCCTCTCCTCCTCTCCCCTTCTCCCCTTCTCCCCCTCTCCCTTGCCACTTGCGTATCATTAGAAGTAGAGTCGCCCAGCGAAACGAACGATGCCCCAGTACCCCGGAATTTCTAGCGAAGCTTTTCGCCATCCCCTCGATCGCGAGGCGGAAGAAACCCTGCGAAACTTACCCGGTTTCGATATGGTGGCGAAAACATTTGTCGAGTTCGTTTACGAACGCCCGCAATCGGTGTTTAAGATGGGAAATTGCATCGAGGTCGGGCCGCGTCAGTATTCGACGGTCTATCACGTATTTCGCGAGTGCGTGCGCGATTTAGACATCGCCCCCGAACCGCTGCTGTTCGTGTCTCAAGACCCACAACTCAACGCCTATTCTCTCGGTCAAGACCATCCCTCGATGACGTTAAATTCGGGGTTGTTAGACGCCACAGACGAGGCGCAACTGCGGACGGTTATCGCTCACGAACTCGGTCATATTAAGTGCGGCCACACGATTTTAATTCAAATGGCGCTGTGGGCGATTTCGACAGCCATGTTCGTCGGAGAAATGACGTTCGGGTTGGGAAACGCCATCGGAAGCGGTTTGATTTATGCGTTTTACGAGTGGCGGCGCAAAGCCGAACTGTCGGCCGATCGCGCGGCGTTGTTGGCCACGGACGACCTCGACAGCGTCATGCAAACGATGATGGTGATGGCGGGGGGAAGTCGCAAGTACGCCCACGAACTGAGTTTAAACGAATTTATCCGTCAGTCGGAACGCTATCAAGACCTCGATCGCGACAATCTCAACCAAATTTACAAGTTTTTGCTTTACAACGGCGCTCAAGGTATCGCGTTTACTCATCCGTTCGCGGTCGAGCGGTTGTATTATTTGAGAGAGTGGGCGAACTCGTCGGAATACCGCCAAATTCGCGCGGGAAACTACCAACGAGACGACGCTCGAGGCGCAGTTGACGTCGATCCGACCCCGGAAAACCAAGCTGCGAGCTTGCGTCGGCAAATCGAAGAACTGCAACGGGAAATCGAACGGGAAAAGGCAAAACGAGAGCGTCGTTAAGCAAAATTGACAGCCAACTTTGACCCAGAAAACTGATACGAACCGAGCGCATACGACCGTCGCGATTTCGTCTGTTTGGGGATGGATAGGAAGTGTGGTCTTGATAGGTGTCGCGATCGCTCCCCCAGAAGCGTCGGCACAACGGATTCCCGATACCAGCCTTCCTAACAATTCTTACCTCGAGACCTCGGAAGGGATTCATCGCATCACGGGAGGAACGGAAGCCGGAAGCAATCTATTCCATAGCTTTCAAGAGTTTAACGTCGATCGCGGGGAAATCGTTCGTTTCGAGAACGCCCAAACTATCCATAACATTATTACTCGCGTAACCGGAGAAAATCCGTCTCGCATCGACGGCGTGTTAGGTGCCAACGGAGCGGCGAACCTGTTTTTACTCAATCCCAACGGAATCGCCTTCGGACCCAACGCGCGGTTAGACCTTGGCGGATCGTTCGTTGCCAGTACCGGGCGTTTTTTAATCTTCGACGATCGCCAAACCTTCGACACCCAAGCGTCGCAACCGCTACTGTCGGTCAATACACCCCTGGGCTTACAACTCGACCCCCATGCGGGCAACGTCACCAGTACGGGGGCGTCGCTGTCAGTGCCTCGCGGGGAACGCTTGGTGTTGGCCGGTGGAAATTTGGCGATCGACGGCGGACGTCTCGAAGCCCCAGAAGGGAGCGTGGCCTTGCTGGCGAGATCGGGGCGTTGGACTGGGGACGACCCTCTCGCGGCGTTTGAGGGAAACGGTGGCGCGATCGCTCTGACGAACGGGGCGATCGTCGATACCAGCGGCGATCGTGGCGGCCGCGTCGTCCTCAGCAGCCGAGAATTACAACTCAGCGGAGGGGCGCGTATTTTTGCCGAAACCTTGGGATCTGAAAACGGTTTGGGGATTGAAATCGCCGTCGATCGCTTGGAAATGCGAGACGATTCGCTAATTTCGACGACGACTTACGGAAGCGGTCGCGGTGGCGATGTCCGCCTCGACGCCCACAGCATCGATGTGCAGGGGGTCAGAGATTTACAAGAGATCCTCGCTCGACTCTTCACCCTCGATCGCATCGAGAGTCCCGACGACTTCGGTGGCGGCCTGTTCGCCACGACCTTCAGCGACGGCAATGCGGGCAATATTTCCATCGATACCGACACCCTCAGCCTCAGTCACGGTGCGTTCGTCTCCACTAACACATCGGGAAGCGGACGCGGTGGAACGCTCGAGATCCGAGCTGGAGAATACGTCGATTTGAGGGGGGCGCAAATCGTCGCCGAAACCTTCGATAACGGCCATGCCGGATCGGTAAACTTTAGCACGGGCAACCTTCGCATCAGCGAGGGGGGTGGCATTTTCGCCTCGACCTTCAGTAATGGGGACGGCGGACGAGTGACCGTTCGCGCCTCCGGTACGGTCGAAATTAGCGGTACGACCCCTAACGGTCGCTTTAACAGCGCCATTGCAGGAAACGCGTTTAGCAACGCCACCACTCAAGCAGGTCTGATCGATGTTAGCGCTCGACGCATCGCCGTTCGCGACGGCGGCGGGATCGGAGCTGTGACCTTCGGCGACGCGCGGGGTGGCCTCGTCCGCATTACCGCCAGCGAGTCTATCGAGGTTAGCGGCGTGCGCCCCGATCCTCTCACCCGAGCCAATATCAACACGCGCAGCGTCGGTCGCGGAGCGGCTGGAGACATTACAATTTCTACGGGGTGGTTACTCGTCAGCGGTGGGGCGGAAATTACCACCTCGACCTCGAATTTAGGCACTGCCGGACGGTTGACAGTGCGCGCCTCTGAGGGCGTTGAAATTCGCGGGGCCGACTCGACGGGACAGGCCATCAGTCGCATTCGCTCGGACGCGACGGCGATCGCGCCGTTTGCCCCGGTCGTCACCCCCAATTTAACCGGTGCTTTGGGGGCTGCCGGAGATCTAACGATCGTAGCCCCGCTTCTAGAATTGGACGACGGCGGTAGTTTGGTCGTCAGCAGTCTGGGGGAAGGTGTCCGAGCAGGTAACGTAACCCTCGATGTCGATCGCCTGGTTCTCAGTCGCGGGGCGCAGGTGGTGGCCGAGTCGGAGTTTGCTCGCGAGGGCAACGTCAACATCGACGCGAGGATCGTCGAGTTACGGGACAACAGCCGCATTTCAACGACCGCCACGGGTCGAGAGCCGGGAGGCAATATCGCGATCGCCACCGATACCCTCGTTGCCCTCGAAAATAGCGATATCGCGGCCAACGCCACTAACAGCCAAGGCGGACGCATTTTCATTCGCGCCCAAGGGATTTTCGGAACGGCATTTCGCGATCGCCCGACTCCCAACAGCGACATTACCGCCACCTCCGCACTGGGAGCGGAATTTAAAGGCATCGTCGAGATCGAGACTCCCACCCTCGACGCGGAATTGGGATCGTTCGATCTATCTCGCGAGATGGTGGACTTAACGGGATTGGTGGTCGATCGCTGTCGCGCGTTGCGGGCGGGAAGTGAGTTTGCCGTCACCGGACGGGGAGGGCTACCGCCGAATCCTTTTCAGCCCGTCGTGTCGGTGGGAGTTTGGCGGGATTGGCGGGCGATCGCGAGCGGGGATGCCGAAAGCGACCTTCCCGAACACTTATCCTTCGAGGCCGAGCCGATGGTAGAAGCCACCACCTGGCAGCGTCACGATGACGGATCGGTGTCCTTGCTCTCTCCACAAGCGAGACCCTTTCAGACCGAACATCGAGACCGATGCCGGATGAGGAGTCGAGACTGATACGAAATCCGAATCTCAACGCTGAGCGGAGCCGAAGCGTTGAGTCCGAGCGGAGCCGAGGACTGTTTTTCCAACCCAACAAGCCCCTCTCTGTGTCCTCTGTGGGGTGCATCTCAAAAATGTATGTAAATTTATCAGATCGGAGTCTCTGCACTGAATTGAGCTGTTGTTGGGTTTCGCGATCGCTCCACCCATGGACGGCAGCGCTGCCGAAGTCCAACCTACCTCAAACTCATATTTTTACAAAAGTGAGATGCACCCTCGAACTTCTCCGATTTTAGTTAAGTTTTTTGTTGTTTTATTGAAAATATTGTAGATTGTAAATCGTCTTTCTGAGAGCCGATAAAATTAAAATATAGAGGCTCTTCGGAGTTTAGGGTGACAGAAAAACTAACTTCACGAGATTTCAAGGGTTTTGGCTCTCGAATCTTCAATTTTTTGTATCATGCTATACATTTATAACCACAAACTCCGAAGACCCATATAGACTAAATTGTCTTTGATTTCAAGCATTTAAGGAAAAAGTATTTTTTTGAGTACTTTCTTTATGCTTTTTCCCGAGTATCGGTATGTAAAAAAGTTACTTGAGGAGCAGATCGACATGAATTCTTACCACCAATATCTGGGCAAAGTCGAAGCCGGACATTTCAAAATTCTGTTACCCGTATCGGAGGCTGGAACGTATTTTCGGCTAACGTCGATGGATATGCAAGTTGCTCAACCGCCCGAGCTTCAGGAACTGCATCTCGATGAATTTGAAGGTCGGCTCGTGATGGTGAGCGGCCGTGCGGGTGTTGAATGGATCTGGTCGGCAGAAGTGCTTGAAGTGGCGGGATTGATTTTGACAGCCGTTGTCGATCGAGTACTTGGAGAAACTGTTAAGCCCGAGGTGATGGCGTAAACAGATCTCGCATCAGCGTCTTACAAAAGTGTAAAAACCACTCAGTTTCGATTCAATTGTCGTCAACTCGTAGGAGGGGCGGGAATTGTACTGTTGGCGATCGCCGTTCTCGTCACTAGATCCCAGGGGAATTCGTCTGAAAAAACGAGGCCGGACGCCAACGCTCGATTGAAAGCCGATTACACCCAACTCGAAAACCAATTGCACTCGAGACAATGGCGCGAGGCTGATGGCGAAACTGCGAGGCTGATGCGCGAAGTGGGCGATCTCGATGGTAGTGGCGGGGTTTTGTCCCCCGAAATCGCTCGATTTTCCTGTCCGGATCTCCAACACCTCGATCGCCTCTGACTCTCAAACAGTGGTTTTTCCAACCCGACAAGCCCCTCTATCCCCCCAACCATCCCCCCAACCCCCCTTCCAAAGGGGGGCGAAGGGGGGATAGGGGGCTAAGGGGGGTGTGGTGAAGACCTCTTGAAACCCAGGCGATCGCAGAAGCACAGAGTATCCGTGACCTTGAAGGGATCGTCCGAAACAGTAACCCCAAGCCTCTAGGCAAGTTTACCCGCGATCGCGGTAAAACTTTTAGAATGTAAAGATCGGTGAAACTCCAACTCGATCGACTCCCTAGGTTATGGCTTTTTCGTCCATCGTCCGCACGCTTGCCCAAACCCAACTCACCCGCGAACTCCACGGCCGTCTTTTGCGGGACGGCTGCTTGAAACTCGACGGGATTCCGCGATTTCCCAAAGGTCTCGTCACATCAGCCCTGGCCGCCGAACTCGGAAGCGATAAGCCCTCGTCGTCCCAAACTTCCTCGTCGCAACCGCTCTGTGTGGTCGCCGCCACCCTCGAAGAAGCCGGACGCTGGGCGGCGCAACTGGCGGAAATGGACTGGCAAACCGTTCTGTTTTATCCCACCACCGAAGCCTCGCCCTACGACAGTCTCGACGGAGTTTTAGAAGGTAAGCGCCCCGAGGGATCGGACGAAATGACCTGGGGACAAATGCAGGTGTTGTCCGATCTCGTTCGCAGCGACGCGTCTTCGAGAATTGCCATCGTCGCCACCCAACGGGCGTTACAGCCCCACCTTCCCCCGCCAGAGGTGTTCGCATCTCTCTGTCAGACGCTACAGCCGGGAATGGAACTCGACCTCAAAACCCTCTCGACGCGTTTGGCCGAGTTGGGATACGAACGGGTGTCTTTGGTCGAAACAGAAGGCCAGTGGAGTCGTCGCGGCGATATCGTGGATTTGTTCCCGGTTTCGGCAGAACTTCCGGTACGGTTGGAGTTTTTCGGGGACGAATTGGAAAAAATGCGGGAATTCGACCCCGGCAGCCAGCGATCGCTTGACAAAATACCCCAATGTGTGGTAACACCGACGAGTTTCGGAACAGCGGTTTCTATCGAGGAGGAGGAAATCCCAGAAAACTTAACCAAAGCCGCTCTGTTGGGGGTTGCCTTCGACAAACCCGCTTGTTTGCTGGACTACCTCCCCGAAAACGCCCTCTTAGCCCTCGACGAACCGGAAGCCTGTCGCGCCCACTGCGATCGCTGGGCCGAACACGCCCAACAGGAATTTATTCTCCACCGCCAGAGTTTCCCCGCCCTCAAACCGTTACATCGCAGCTTCGACGACTGTTTGGCCGAGGGCGATCGCTTCCTACGGGTGGAGTTGTCCGAACTGGTCGAAACGGACTCGGGCGGAACCGATCTCGCCAATCGTCCCCTACCCGTCACACCGCACCAATTCGCCAAACTCGCTGAGATTCTCCGGGGCGAACGCGATCGCGGCTTCTCCATTTTCCTCGTTTCCGCCCAACCCAGTCGCACCGTCGCCCTTCTCCAAGAACACGACTGTCCCGCCCAGTTCGTCCCCAACCCCAAAGACTTCCCCGCCATCGGGCGACTGCAAATCCAACATACCCCCGTCGCCCTCAAATACTCTGGCCAAGCCGAACTCGAAGGCTTCATCCTCCCTACCCTGCGCCTGGTGGTCGTTACCGATCGCGAATTTTTCGGCCAGCACGCCCTCGCCACCCCCAGTTACGTTCGCAAACGCCGCCGGGCCGCCTCCAAACAAGTCGATCCCAACCAACTGCAACCGGGAGACTACGTCGTTCACAAAAACCACGGCGTCGGTCAGTTCGTCAAACTCGAAAGCCTCACCGTCAACCGCGAAACTCGCGAATATCTGGTGTTGAAATACGCCGACGGCACCTTGCGTGTGGCTGCCGATCGCGTGAACTTACTCTCTCGCTATCGCCACACGGGAAGCGGACGCCCCCAACTCCACAAGATGTCGGGGAAAACCTGGGAACGCACCAAAAACAAAGTTCGCAAAGCCGTCAAAAAAGTCGCCGTCGATTTGCTGAAACTCTACGCCCAGCGATCGCAACAACAGGGATTCGCCTATCCGATCGACGCCCCTTGGCAACAGGAACTCGAAGATTCTTTTCCCTACCAACCCACCCCCGACCAACTCAAAGCGACCCAAGATGTCAAACGGGACATGGAGAGCGATCGCCCGATGGACCGCCTCGTCTGCGGCGACGTGGGGTTTGGGAAAACCGAAGTCGCGATTCGGGCAATTTTCAAAGCCATCACCGCCGGAAAACAAGTTGCACTCCTGGCCCCGACGACCATTCTCACCCAGCAACACTATCACACCCTAAAAGAACGCTTCGCCCCCTACCCGATTCAAGTGGGGTTACTCAACCGCTTCCGCACCGCCGAAGAACGCAAAGCCATTTCGCAAAGGTTGGCCACGGGTGAGTTAGACGTGGTGGTGGGAACCCATCGCCTACTGGGGAAAACCATCAAATTTAAGGATTTGGGGCTGTTGGTGGTAGACGAAGAACAGCGGTTCGGCGTCACGCAGAAAGAGAAAATTAAATCTCTCAAAACTCAGGTGGATGTATTGACGCTGACGGCGACGCCGATTCCTCGCACCTTATATATGTCGCTATCGGGAATTCGCGAGATGAGTTTGATTACGACGCCACCGCCCTCTCGCCGTCCCATTAAAACCCATTTAGCCCCGTTTGAATGGGAAACGGTCAGAAGTGCAGTGTGTCAGGAACTCGATCGCGGCGGACAGGTGTTTTACGTGGTACCTCGCGTCGAAGGAATCGAGGAAACCTCGGCGCAAATTCGGGAAATGGTTCCCAACGCCCGCATCGCGATCGCCCACGGTCAAATGGACGCTTCGGAATTGGAATCGGTAATGTTGGGCTTCAGTTCCGGGGAAGCGGACGTTTTGGTTTGTACCACCATCGTCGAGTCCGGGTTGGACATTCCCCGCGTCAACACGATTTTGATCGAAGACGCCCATCGCTTCGGATTGTCTCAACTGTACCAATTGCGCGGTCGCGTGGGACGGGCGGGAATTCAAGCCCATGCGTGGTTGTTTTACAGTCGGCGATCGAAACTCTCCGACGCCGCACAGAAGCGGTTGCGGGCGTTGCAGGAATTCAGCCAATTAGGGTCGGGGTATCAACTGGCGGTGCGCGATATGGAAATTCGCGGCGTGGGAAATCTCCTCGGGGCGGAACAGTCGGGTCAGATGAACGCGATCGGCTTCGATTTATATATGGAGATGTTGCAGGAGGAGATTCAGGAAATCCAGGGTCAGGAAATTCCCAAAGTGGACGACACGCAAATCGACCTCAACCTGACGGCGTTTATTCCCAGCGATTACATTCGAGATATCGATCGCAAGATGAGTGCGTATCGCAGCGTCGCCACCGCCCAATCTTCCGAAGAGTTGGGACAGATCGCCGCCGACTGGCGAGATTGTTACGGGCCGCTACCGAAGGGGGTCAGTCAGTTATTGCGGGTGATGGAACTCAAGCAAATCGCCAAGAAACTGGGGTTTTCTCGCATCAAGCCGGAAGGAAAGCAACACGTGGTGTTAGAAACGCCGATGGAAGAACCGGCGTGGAAGTTATTGAAGGAACATTTACCGTCGCACCTGCACTCGCGGTTTGTCTATGCGTCGGGGAAGGTGACGGTGCGCGGGTTGGGGGTGTTGTCGCCGGACAAGCAACTCGACAGTTTGATTCAGTGGTTGGACGCCATGTCTCCGGCGTTGGAGAAGCAGTCCGAGGTGGCGATCGCGGCTTTGGTGGAGTAGCGATCGCTTATTGAATGCGATCGATAAGCGATCGGCGAAACTCTCGAATTAAACGGGTTTCGCCCTGGGTTTGACTGGATTGTAAAAAACTCAGAATTTCGCGACAATTTAACAGCGGTAAAACCGTTGAGTTTTCCTGTTGGCGATATTCCCCGTTTGTTAAGCAATACATGGTTAAACTTTCCCCATCGTACCGCCAGACTTCAGGAACGCCGAGAGCGGCATAAATCTCGAGGCGATTTAATGTTCGCGTGAATTATTGTCTGTTGAGTTATAGGTATTGAACCTCAGAAAGAATGCGATCGCCGATTCGGGGTTTGAGTCCTTTTTTCATCACCAAATCGACTTTGACGCCGAGGCGATCGCTCAGTTGGTTTTCGATTTCGCAGAAGGTGAAAAGTCCAAAACGGCGATCGGAGTGGAATTCAACGAGGATATCAAGATCGCTATTTGGCGTTTGTTCGCCGCGCACGTAGGAACCGAACACGCCGAGTTGAGTAATGCCATAGCGTTCTTTGAGTTCGGGTAGGATTTGGCGCAGGCGATCGAGCAGGCGATCGAGGGTTGGTGAGGATCGCATGAATTTGACGGGTTAACAAAAATTTTTAACTTTTTTAGGTATATAGAAAATGAGGCGATATCGAATCTTAAAAAAATCTTGTAGTTCTTATATGTTACACTTCACAAGTCTCGATGCGAAAGAAGAGACAGGCACAATATTCGACAGACCCGATACCAAAAACGAAACTGGATAGATGCCGACTAACTCGTAATACCGGGAGGTGTCCCGAGGGAGCTTTAAGGTCAAAGGTTAAGTCGTTGTAGTACAACCATCTCTCTTTATCACGCCAACCTACACGGTCGCCAAAAGCGTCCCAGATTTTTTCATTGTACCCTCTCGTGCCGCCCAGACTTTGATAAATCTTCTTCTGAACGCTGAAGCCAAATTTTCCATTACTGTACTTCACCCAAAGTCGATCGATAGTACGTAGGTCATCGCAGGGGAAGATAGCGATATCTTCTACTCGCAAATACCCTGCTTCCTCCCGGTTAGCAGCTTGAAGCATGACCTTGGCGGTTTCCTGGTCGGCTTCTTTCCACTTTCCTGCTGCTAGAAGATCGCGCAGTCGGGTGTAGTCCACCCCTCTTTCACTTTTGAGTTCGACTTCCTGGGTTTCAGGTTGGGGTGATGATATACTCGCTTTACTCCAAATTCGCTTCAGTGCCTTCAACGCTCTCGGATCGGCAGGAGAAACAGCCAAAACCCTCGTCCATAGCTGCTCCGCCAGTTCGCAGTTGCCCTCAAGTTCGGCCTCTTGTGCGTCTTCTCGGAGCGTGGCAATATCCTGAAGCGTGGCTTGCTTCGGCAATAAGATCAAATGGTATTTCGTCGCGGGTTCGACAATAGCATACGGCGTCTGTCTAGGTTTGCGATACCTTTGAGCGATTTCGCTGACGCGATAGCGCAATCGTTGATACAACCGTTCGACGGTGGCGCAGTTTCCTTCTCCCTGAATTCGCAACGCTTCTAACAGCGCATAGGTAAACGCACCTTGCTGAATGTCGTCGATTTCGTAGGAGCGTTCCGCCGGACTGCACGAATTCAGCGTAATCACGCCTTTCTGTTTTTCCTCGCCAATCCCTAACCCTTTGGCATTTTGCTCGTCTCGACAAGCATCTAACACCAACACGACGTTATCTGCACCGCAGCGTCGCAACCGCTCCGTTACCCAATTGAGCGGAAGTGCGGTATCTTCTATACCGTCAGGATGGGGATCGGAATCGGAGGGCATCAGGTAATCGCGATCGCCGTGGCGCAATCCGTGACCGCTGTAGAAAAACCAAAAATTATCGCCAGATCCCAGAAACGGCCGGTTAAACCGCGTTCTTAAAAATCGCCTCAATTTGCCATAGGTGGGTTGAGACGAAAAGGGTTGACCCGTATCAAGAATATCGGGCGAATTATCGGTAAACAGATACACGTTCTCGAATCTTGCTTCTTGGAGAAAGTAATCTCGCATCAATTCTGCATCTCGCCGTGCGTACTTCAACCTCGGTAGGTTGTCGTATCCATCGATCCCGACGCACATCGCCCAGTTCTTCGCCATCGCTCTTACTTGCGTTTGAACTTGAGTTCGATCGCTCCTTTCCCACCAGTTTCTCCACCGGTTCCGAGCAAGCTGACTTGTCCTTTGCCGTTAATTTCAACGGACAATTTCAGTTCGTCGAGTTGCATATTAAATTGAGAGCGATTGGCGCGATCGAACGCTTCTTCAATCACTTCTAAAAACTCGCCAACTTTCTCTTTCAAATCGCTGGCACTGACGTAAATGGGTTTCGTCGAACTGGGCGATCGCTTTTCGTGATATTCGTAGCGATCGTAATCTGCGCCAATATCTTCAATCCCTTTTCCACCATCGTTTTCGGCTTTGTCTTCCCCCTCGTCCGAAACGATAATCCAGATTCCTCGTTGGGTTTCCATTGACATGAGGTTTTCCCCAAGTGGCTCAGTTGACTTTGTGGCGTTCGATTCTCTCTAAAACGCCAAAATATCCATTTTATTCCACTAATAGCACGACATCACAACGTCCGTCACGGTTGGATGTTGTGATGTCACAATTGGGTGCAGTGTTGATGCGTGACGCGGGAAACCCATGAATCGGACTTCGTTCGCATTTTTACGTCCGCGTAACACACCCTTGTATGTTGGTGGTGTACATTGGCGGTGCGTGACAAAGCGATCGCTCTCAAGCGTTCCACCCTATTTTTCAAGTCACGCACCCTTGTATGTTGGTGGTGTACATTGGCGGTGCGTGACAAAGCGATCGCTCTCAAGCGTTCCACCCTATTTTTCAAGTCACGTACCCTTGTATGTTGGTGGTGTACATTGGCGGTGCGTGACAAAGCGATCGCTCTCAAGCGTTCCACCCTATTTTTCAAGTCACGCACCCTACGGCGACTGTAAATTACGCTCCAAACTTCTGGAGGCGTCCGGCGTGGGCGAGTGCCAAACCCATCAAGTGCGTACCGGGACGAGTTCCCAATACACCGCTAGCACAGGCGTATTCATCAAAACGCGAGACGTTATCGACTCGGGCCGATCGCGCGCGAATGGCTAGGGGAACGGGATGCCAACTGTGGCCGCCGAGAACGGCTGGGGTGGAGTGGTCGGCCGTAATGGCGATGGTGTCGATGTCGAGGTCGGTGACGTGGGGTAAAAGGCGATCGACTTCTTCGATGACGTTGACTTTACCGTCGAAGTTTGCGTCTTCGCCACGACTGTCGGAGTGCTTGACGTGGAGGAAGTAGAAATCGTAATCGTCGCTGTAGTGCGATCGCAACGCCTCGAAACGCTCTTTCATACCGCCGGGTCGCGGAACGACATCCATTCCCAACAGGCGACTGACACCGCGATACATGGGATAGTCGGCAATACACACTCCTCGCAAACCGAAGCGATCGCGCAGAGATGGGAGGGGTTCGTAGCGTTGAAACCCGCGCATGAGAATTGCGTTGGCGGGATGTTCGTCGGCGAGAACCTCGCGAACGTTTTCCAGAAACGACTGGACGAGTTTGGCGGTTTGGCGGGAATTTTCGTCTTTCGGTTGTGGGGGATTCGGTGTCGTTCCGGTGGTTTGGGGGTCGGTATCTTGTAGTCTACCGTCGAGACCTCGACCTCGCAGGACGAAGACGGCGCGGTGTTCGCTGACGGTTTGGAAGAAAAACTCGCCCTCGAAGTCGTCGAGTCGCACGCGATCGCAAATCTTGTCGCACAAACGTCGGTTCGTCTCCGTGTCGATGCGTCCGGCGCGGCGATCGGTCACTCGGCCGTCGTCGTCTACTGTCGCGAAGTTGACTCGTGCGGCGATGTCGTTGGGTTGGAGGTCGAAATCGCTGCCTAATGCTGAAAGGACGCCCCGTCCGATGTCGTGTTGTAGCGGGTCGTAACCGAACAAGGCGAGGTGTCCCGGACCGCTGCCGGGGGTGATACCTGGACCGACGATTTCGAGTTGTCCGCAACTGGCGGCTTCGGCGAAGCGATCGAGGTTGGGAGTTTCGGCAACTTGCAGTTCTGTCCCGCCTTTATCGGGGTCGGGTAGTCCGCCAACGCCGTCGAGGACGAGGTACAGAATTTTTCCACCTCGGTTCCAAGCGAGTTTTTCCCAAACGGTGCTGATATCCATAGCGATCGCTGCTCCTCTTTTTGACAAGTCTTTAGAGATTTTTAAAGGTTGTAAGGTCAGTCTCGTTCCACTATAGAAAGTTGTTGGAATTCGGACATCTGAAACTGGATAGAGGTTTAAATACGGTGCGATCGCGAGTTGAAGTGTTTGCTCGATATTTATGCCTTTCGATATAGCTCGACGGACAGACACACTGCGATCGTTCTAACGAGAATAACTTTAGAATTGTAAAAAATAGAAATTTGAATTTTAACTTTCATCGATTGAAGGTTCTTGTAAATAAAATTTTAATAAATTTTTTTTAATTTATAAAATAAATACAATTTTTTATGTTTTTCAAATAATTTTAATTATCAAAACTATCGATTTAAACAGAGTATCATTTGACTTTCGATCTGACCAAAAATACAGAACTCAATATGAAAACACGATAAAACCACTATCGATCGCTCGGTTTTCATATCGCGATCGAGCGGTTTTGAATATTAATTTTTATTACAAAAGTCTTCAAAAGCCGTAAAAGTTGCAGCGTTTGTGGCGAGAGAACCAAAAGGGACGTACTTTTGTGGCGTCCTCCGATCTTTTCTGGAGTGGAGCTATGGTCGATATTGCAATGGGTCGTACGTCAGCCGTTCCCGTGACCGAACCCATGAAGCAGGTGGCCGAACGAGTGGCGAGGGCGCGGCGTCACTGGGGAGCCTCGAGCCAAGACGAACGGCACATCTACTTTAACGTTCTCGCCGTGTTGGTCATGGAGTCCTACTGTCGCGCTCAGCAGGTCGAAACCGATCTCAACGCCAGCGAAATTTGGCAGTTTGGCTCGAAAACTCGTCCGGCGGATTTACCCATCGTGGGATGGGGTCGCGTCGAATGTTGCGCGGTTAGAGACGACACCGTCGATCTCTCAGGTCGGAGGGCGCTCGATCGCGTCGGTTACGCCGCCGTTTGGTTCTCTGAAGCCGGAGACATCGCCCGACCCGCTGGCTTTTTAGATACCGTTTCGACGACCACCGTTCTCCTGAACCGATGGCATCCCATCGAAGCCTTTCTCGCTCGCCTTCCTCGATCCTTACCCTCTGAAGCGATCGCGCTGCTCCCTTGGAGGAACCAACTGTTTCAGTCCGGTTGGCAAACCATCGATAGCTTACCCGATCCGCCTTGGGAACTGACTTATAAATTTCGATCGCACCTCTGCCACTCTGCCATCGAAGCCGTTAAAGTTCTCCATTTTGGAAATCACGAGGAATCCGTGGTGATGCTAGTGGGATTCGACACCGCTCGCGATCGCGACATCGACATCTGGACGCGCATTTATCCCCAACAGGACGATCGCCGACTTCCCTACCACCTATCTCTACAACTACTCGATCGCGATCGCATCTGCATCATGAAAGCCCAAGCCCGCAGTACCCGCAGCGTACAACTCGAATTCAGCGGCGAGCCGGGAGAAGTCTTCGGCCTCAAAGTCGAATTAAACGACTGTAGCGTCACCGAAACCTTCACCCTTTGAACGCCCTCTCAACCTTGGCTCCGTTCCCGATTCCCCAGGCGTCTCTACGTCCGACTTCCCCCCATTCCTTCACAATCGGACAACACGCGTACGATATCGAACAGTGCGGCGCGTTTTCCGTTCGTCGCCGACCCCAACACCGATCCCTCGAGCTGACAGACGCGCTCGTATTCCTGACGAAACAACCGTTCGACCTCTAGCACGTCCGATTTCGCCGACACCGACAGGCGCAATACAAGTTTTCCGGCCTCCGTTTGCTCGATCGCCGACAGTTGCAATTCGTCCTCGGGACGAGTTGTCTGCAACGTCTCGAGGGTTTCTCGCAACGCCGTCCACGACATCGACGCCGACACCGACAGGCCGAACACCTGGGGTTTCGGTGCGAACAACGCAGCCAACGCCCCCGGTTCGAGCATCTGACCGGGATTGCGAGGATAGCGTCGGCGAAACAGATGCTGGTTGACGTCGTACTCGAAAAATACGAACTCGCAAACCGCCCGTTCGAGGCGAGTGTCGCCGTCAGTTTGCCAGTCTTGCAGACAGGCGCCCGTCAAAATCGCCTCGTCGAACACCGTTGCGATGGCGCGAACCGATTTGAGAAAGGTTTTCGAGAGATTCGATCCCGTAAAGTTCGTTTGCGTTAAATTGGCTTCGCTCAAACTGGCTTCCGTCAAATCCGCATCTCGCACCGACGCTTTCGTTAAATCCGCCCGTCCGAGCATGGCACGATAGAGAGAGACGCCGTAGAGCGAGGCTCGGTAAAAGTTCGCACGAAACAAATAGGCGCGATCGAGCTTCGCCCCGTCGAGGTTCGCCTCGAATAAGTCTGCTTCGTACAAATCGGCTTCTCGTAAATCGGCTTCCCGCAAATCCGCCAGACTCAGGGACGTTTCGCTCAAACAGGCACGGCGTAAGTTCGCCCCGGCGAGTTTCAATCCTCGTAAATCGGCATCGTGCAAGTTGGGAACGATGCGATCGTTCTCTTCCCGCCAGCGATTCCAAACCTCTACGCCTCGTTTGAGAGTCCAGAGGTGTTCTGCGTTCGCCATCTAAAATGCGGGAAGGGGACTCCCGTTATATACGACAGGATTAGCGGGAGGGGAATTCCCGCCAACAAACAAACTGCCCGACAGGGCATCCTTATTTCGAGAAGCTGTATTCATAGCCGTCTGACTTCTGAACAGTCGTCAGATATTTCGGATGAACGTCAAAAGGTTTGACCCCAGCGTTCAATCGAAAGGAAGGGCGAAACCGAATGGCAATCCGCCCCATGTAATTTCCGGCGAATTTTCCTTGAGGAATTACAGCTTTGACCAGATCGCCGGTTTGGAAACCTTGAAAAGATTTGGCTTTCGGGGCAACAGCTCTCGGAAAACCGTATCGATCGAGACGACATCGTTGCCGAACCCCGTGACCTTTGGCTGCAACGAGCAAAGGTTTCTTGACCGCGACATCTAATCGATCGGGAGTCAATTTCCCGACGCAAGCCGCATCGAGCCAGTGAGTTTTCGGTAACCCCAATCGGGTACGGTTGAATTTGGTTAACCCCCCCGTTCCCACTTCGACGGGCAATCCAGTTTCTTTCAACTGTTGGTAAAGCTTCCAGCGAGTTGCATTGACCGCCGTTGCATCTTTTAACGGGGTTTTTGCCTGTTTCAAAATACGATCGAGAACGGACGGTTTGCCCGATAGAAACTCGTGGATGTCGCGGTTGCCTTTGGATTGGTTGCACTGATGGCACGCCAGGGTGAGATTAGAAACGCGATCGCTTCCTCCTCTGGACTTGGAAACGATATGCTCCACTTCAAGCGGTTGATTTTCCGCGCCACAGTAAGCACATTTACGTCCCCACTTTTGCAACAGGTACTCGCGCACTTCGTAGCCAAACAATTCGCCTTGTTGGTACTCAACGCCACTCACTTCAGGGTTCTGGAGTTTCTGGGTATCGAACTGCACGAGTTCTTGAGAAATCGAGACAATCGGGCAAAGTTTTCGCAAACGGTTCACCCAGGTCATCGTGGTTTCGACGCGATGTTGCAGACTCGGTGGCAACCAACCGTCTGGACGGGTTCGATTGAGAAACCGAGGCTTACGATATCGCGTTTTGCGGTTCCGGCGATTCCGACGACAGGCGCGACGGGTTTCCAATTTCGCTTTGATGTGCTGTCCCCGGTGTTCCAATTCGGCGCCCCACACGAGCCGATCGCGATTGACGATACTGAGTCCGGTGGTTTGAGAGCCGGGATCTATCTTGAGTTGACACGACGGCGGCACGTCGCCCACAGCGCGATTTAAAACGATGGTGAACGGGTAGCGTCGGAAGACCGCCGCTTTCCCTTTGGCTAACAGCTCCCTTGCCCGTGCGGGATGGCACGGTGCGAGGGGCTGTCGGTTCGTATCGAGTACAAAAACAAAATTAGACATTTCTGTCTAAATCTCCTTAAAAAAGGTGATGTCTGCCTCGCCAATGTTACGCCTCGGTACTTTCTCCAACACACGGGCTTAACCCGACTAAGCCTGTTTAATGCTGGAGTTCTAGAGCGACAAGCTGGCAACGCACTCGTCGGTAGGAACTTTAACGCTTAGGCGTAACGTAGTCTTCACAAGACTTAGGCTGGTCAACTTATGGGCTTCTTCAAGCCCCCGTCATAGCTGTAGGCTTGACGGTGGGTCGTTGACAGGATGCCGACTCCCTCACATCTTTTTAATTTTAATATAGTAAGCCAAGCGCCCTCAGACAGCCGTGTTCTTTTAACCTGAATTCGCGACGATTCCGGCAACGAGTGCGATAACGAGCATGACGACAAAGACGACGAGCATAATGACCAGGAGCCAATATTGGAGGGCGTAGAGCTTACGCAACTCTCCTAAAGCCCCCATCAAGTTTTCGATATCGTGACCTTGGGTTTTAACGATTTGTTGGAACGCATTGGCGGCTTGGCGCGTCCAATTGCCCACGACGAGATAGAACACCGCGACAACAATACTTTGAACTAAAGCGGCGATCGCGGCGGCAGCGTTCCCTTGGGCTAACGCTGAGATTAAATTGAGAACGCTACTGACGAGGGCTAAAATTCCGATGACGATCAAGAACATGGCCACGAAGCCCATTTTGTTCGAGAGATCGCCTATCAGCTCGTTTTGACTGTTATCGAATTCGTATTGAGGTTGGGGGTCGATCGGGTTCGATTCCATCTCGGGTCGGTCTCCTTGAAAGCGATCGCACCCAACTTATATCAGATCGCTTTGGCTGGCGATCGAAACTTGAGAAAACGCAACAAAACCCTATCGATCTAATCGTTTTAAGAAATTTTTCCTCAAAACGGTACGTCTCCTTTCAACATATCGCGATACATCAAAATCCCGGCTTTAAAGCTGTAAAGCGGATAGCCGAAGGTGGCTGGAACGTTTTTACCGAAGTAAGCGTGTCCCAACCAGGCGCAGGGATAGCCGAATCCCGGCGCGATCGCCAACGCCCACCAGGTTTGCGTAACGATGGCGTATCCCACCGCCGCGATCGCCACCCCCAACCCGAGAACGTGCAAGCGACGACAGGTTGGGTTTTCGTGGGCTTGTAAATAATAGGGGTAAAAGTCTTCAAATCGTTGAAACCGTGAAGTTTGAGTTTTCATCATCTCGTCGGTCGATGGGATCGCAAACGAGCAAAAGACGCACCTCAATGGATCGTCCCTTCACCGTAACTAATTTGTTCGGATTTGTAATCGGGGGGTTCGATGTGAATCATGACGCGGACGGGGCTAAACCGCTTTTCTAACTGTTCTTCGACGGCTTCGGTAATATCGTGAGCCGTTTTGACATCTTTGGCCTCGACGACTAAGTGCATTTCCACGAACACTTGTCGTCCGATGAGTCCCCGCGAGGCGATATCGTGACAGTTGAGGACGCCGGGAACTTCCATCACCGCTTTGTGAATGGCTTCCGGGGCGATCGCCGTTTCGTCTACCAACCACGGTAAATTTTCCCGCAACACCTCCCAACCGCTGCGAAAGACCAACGCCGCTACGGGAATCGCCAAGACCAAATCGATCCAAGGATAGCCGACCCACACGCCGATCAGCCCGGCGATCACGGTGATGGTAATCCAAATATCGCTCATCGTATGGTGGGCGTCGGCGATGAGAATTTTACTACCCAGCTTCACCCCGACGCGCCGCTCGTAAAAAGCCACGAGAATATTAACCCCCAACACCACTAACATCAGCCACAACACCCAAGAGGCCATCGCCACCTCTCGACCGCCGAAAAACAGGCGATCGACGACGCCTTTCAAAATTTCCAAACAGGCGACGCCGAGAAACGCCGCGATCCCGATCGCCCCGACGGCCTCGAATTTCTGGTGTCCGTAAGGATGGTCGCGATCGGGTTGCGGGGACGACAGGCGACTCGTCACCAACCCCAATACGTTACTAGCACTATCGGTAACGCTGTGTAAGGCATCGGCAATTACGCTCAACGATCCCGTCCACAGCCCCAACGTCGCTTTGAGGGCTAAAACGAACAGGTTCAGTAACAGTGTTAGGACGAGAACGCGACGGACTTGGGGGCGATAGTCTGTAACCACTTTAAACTGGGAAAATTTGGCGCGATGGGGGCGTCGGAAGCGAGCGCGGAGCAGTCGTTTTCGCCGGTCGCCCGTTGAATTGACTCAAACGCAACGCGATCGGCTAACTTGGAAAGGGAAAATCGATCGATCTACCAACAGCTTATGAAAGCGACAACCACCCGTCAACCATCGTCTTTAGCAGCTCGCAGCCTAAAAATCGTTGGACTTCTCCTGATCGTGTCGTCTCTGCTCGATTACCTGATCCTTCCGGCTCCGTATCAGCCTCTGACCTTACAGTGGCGCCTTCAAGTGGCTTCCACGTTCGTCGATCGCGGTATTATTCCTATGATCGGCTTGGCGCTCCTGTTTGCGGGATACTGGATGGGAACGGCCGGGGCAGCCACGGCGATGCCCCGTAAAAAATGGCAAGATTTGCGGTTTTGGGGACTCATTCTCTCGAGTTTGCTGGGACTGTTGTTTTTGTTGCTGACGGGAATTCATTTTAATGACGTGCGGATGCAGAGCAACCAACGGCTCGAAGACATCTCTCAACAAGCTCGTCAAGCGGAAACTCAACTCAACACACAACTGAGTAGTGAGGAGTTCCAAACGCAGCTCGAACAACAGCGAACCCAACTCGAACAGCAGTTAGAGACGCTGTTGGAAAACGAAGCGCAGCGAGAGCAGATCTTAGCTAGCGAACAGACTCCCGATGCTCTGCGCCAACTCCTCGAAGAGTCTCAAGAGAACCCCGAGGCGATTCGGTCGTTCCTCGACCAGCAAGCGTCGCAACTACCCGAACAGCTTAAAGGTCGGATTCGCCAACGCGAAGAGGAACTCGAACAAGAAACGCGCTTGGCTGCTTGGAAATCTGCCTTTCGCATTGGAATTAGTAGCTTGTTACTGGCTATCGGTTACATTGTCATTGGCTGGACGGGTCTAAAAGGCATGATGAGACCTCGTCGTGGCGGCCGCCAAGTCCCGTCGAATTAGAGTCGCGCCGATCTCTCTCGGGAAACTCTCGAGCCGAACGACTCGATCCCTACGGTGGCTGCATCTACCGCTCGACTCGGTTCGTTCGCACGACGTGGATCGATCGCGATCGCGTCGTTCGGACGCCGCAGGGTGCGATACCTTTTTTTTTATTCGATCGCTCGTCAGCCTATGTTTTCGATTTACATTCTTACTTACAACGAAGAAATTGATATTGCCGACTGTATCGAGTCGGCATTATTGTCCGACGATGTCGTTGTCGTCGATTCCTTGAGCAGCGATCGAACGGTGGATATCGCTCGTCGCTATCCGGTACGCGTCGAACAGCATCGGTTTGAAAGTCACGGCAAACAACGCACTTGGATGCTGCGATCGATCCCGACGAAGTACGAGTGGGTTTACATCCTCGAGGCGGACGAACGTATGACTCCGGAACTGTTTGAGGAATGTTGTCAGACGATACGAGATCGCGAGACTCGCTCTGAAGATGACGATGTTGTGGGGTATTACGTGGCCGAACGGGTGATTTTTATGGATCGCTGGATTCGCCGCAGTACGCAATATCCTCGCTATCAATTGCGGTTGTTCTGCAAGGAGAAGGTGTGGTTCGACGATTACGGACACACCGAACGGGAAGTCTGCGACGGGAAAACGGGATTTCTCAAAGAGACGTATCCTCATTACACTTCGGGTAAAGGGTTGAGTCGCTGGATCGAGAAACACAATCGATATTCGACGGACGAGGCGATCGAAACCTTGCGCCAACTGCACTACGGCAACGTGCGTTGGTACGAGCTATTTTTCGGGCGATCGGAAGTCGAACGGCGGCGGGCTTTGAAAGATTTATCGCTACGCCTTCCGTTTCGACCTCTGGTTCGGTTTGTTTATATGTATTTTGTCTTGGGGGGACTTTTCGACGGACGTGCGGGCTTTGCCTGGTGTACTTTGCAGGCGTTTTATGAATACTTGATTTTGTTAAAAGTCGACGAACTTAAGCGTAAAGGACAGATTCCTCCACCGCCAAAATCGCTGTCGTCTTCTGAAGAAGAGGACGGTTCCGTAACGCTACAAACCCCCTCGGAAGGTTCCTCTTCTCAAGCTTAACGATCGCGATCGAGGGGCGAGAAACCTGTTGTTTCTCAGGCGATCGCCCTCGAGGCGATCGCCTTTCTTCGGGAACGCCAAGTCTCAAAAACTGGAAAACTCACCTCGCCTCATCGGTTTTCCAGCATTTTTACCTCTAAGATGTTACATTTGATACACACAGCCGTTTACGAACGTATCGGGGATCGTTGCCCCGTCTTCGTCTATCCGACGAGCTTGCAACAATTCTTTACAAGCGTTAACAATTAATATAAGACAACGGGTAACCCCCCCCTATCGTTTTGGATATCCCGAACGACGAGATCGGCTTATATGAATGGCGATACGAGTGAGAGATCTGTGCTCCAACGCTTAAAGCAAGACCTAAAAAACGATTTAATCGCAGGCTTGTTAGTCATCATCCCGTTAGCGACGACGATTTGGCTAACACTCGTCATCGCCAACTGGACGATCGGCTTTCTGACAAGCATTCCCAAGCAGCTAAACCCCTTTGACGGGTTGCACCCGATTCTAGTCAACCTGCTCAACTTACTTGTGGGGTTTGCCGTTCCCCTGTTCGGAATCCTGCTGATCGGCTTGATGGCCCGCAACATCGTCGGACGATGGCTGCTGGACTTCGGAGAAAACATCGTTCAGGCGATTCCGTTGGCGGGATCGGTGTACAAAACTCTCAAGCAGCTCCTACAAACGCTGTTGCAAGATTCGAGTACCAAGTTCCGCCGCGTCGTCCTCATCGAGTATCCCCGCAAAGGACTGTGGGCGTTAGCGTTCGTGACGGGAGCCATTAGCGGTGAAATTCAAACCCACATGAACGAATCGATGTTGAGCGTCTTCGTGCCGACGACCCCCAACCCGACAACGGGATGGTACGCTATTATTCCCGAACGGGACGCGATCGATGTCAATCTCTCGATCGAAGATGCGTTTAAAATCCTGATATCGGGGGGAATCGTCTGTCCGACCCCTCCCGATGGGGCAGCCGTCGAACCGCAACGGCCGACACTCGAACAGCTTCTGTCGCGGAAGAAAAACAAACCCGTTCCCGTTGAAGAAGCGGTTGCCATCGAAGATGTCGTTCCCATTGAAGAAGACGCCTAACCCCACCGCCGCCTCGCTGTCGTTTTCTACTCTACACCCGGTCTATGCAAGCCCGCAGTATCGCCCGCGAACTGGCACTTTTGAGTTTGAGCCAGTTGCCGAAAAATCCTGAGAAACTCACCGAACAACAGCTAGGCGATATTGTCGTGGCTGCGGTTCGGGCGATGACGCTGGAGGCTCACGAAGCCCTCGAAACCGCCGCCGCCGAACTCAAGCGGGGAAGCGATCGCCTCTTTGAAAGCGAAACGCGCACCACCGATCTTAAAAGTGCTAAGGCGATGGTGTCCGACGCGATGGAACTGACGCGACAGGCCATCGAACGCTTGGGAATGGCAGTCGAATTACCGGAATTCGTGCAACTGGCCGGTCAAGCCAACGTCCGTGAGTTCGCCCTCGAGCTGTTGATGCAGGCGACGCAGAACCGCTCGGAAATCGACGCGTTGCTCGATCGCGCGATCGTCGATTGGCAACTCGAGCGTTTACCTCGCATCGAACAAGACGTTCTTCGTCTGGCGGTGGCCGAACTGCAATATCTCGGAATTCCCGAACAGGTGGCGATCGATGAAGCGGTCGAACTTACCAAACGCTATAGCAGCGACAACTCTTTCCGTTTCGTCAACGGCGTCTTGCGTCGCGTTGTCGATTTATTAAACTCTGAAGCTGAAGCGACCTCTTCTTCTAACTAAGCGCTGTCTCAGCGTTGTACGATAAGTAACGTGGACTTCGGCATTCTCTGACGACTTTCTGGCAAACGAGCTATGGTGTTTAATTGGTTCCGCCGTCAATTCGATCGCGACGATCGACAAGAAGACGAATCGACTCAACCTCCAGTGGAGGACACTCAAGAAACGGTGGAGGAAACGGGAGAAGAGGCAGAAGAGGCTGAGGAAACAGCGGCTGAAGCTGACCCGGCTCAGAATTATTTGGCTTGGGCAAAAGCGGCTTATCAAAATATTCAAAAACAGCAGCCGACTCAACTGGAAGTTTCTGAAGAAGTTTCCGAAGAACCTGCCGAAGCCGTAACGGAAGAAGTTTCCGAAGAACCTGCCGAAGCCGTAACGGAAGAAGTTTCTGAAGAACCTGCTGAAGCCGTAACGGAAGAAGTTTCCGAAGAGCCTGCTGAAGCCGTTTCTGGAGTGGAAGCCGTAACGGAAGAAGTTTCTGAAGAAATTTCGGAAATTCAAGAAACAACTGAAACTATTTCGGAAGAAGCGGCAGAAACTGAAGTCGAACCCGTTTTTCAAGAAGTTTCTGAAGAAGTTTCTGAAGTCGAGGAAACACAACCAGAACCCGTTTCTGAAGAAGTTTCTGAAGTTGAGGAAACACGACCAGAACCTGTTTCTGAAGAAGTTTCTGAAGTCGAGGAAACACAACCAGAACCCGTTTCCGAAACGAACGTTCCGGCGTGGGCGAAAGCCGCAGAAGAACGAAAAGAACGACTCGATCGCCTGAAAGCCGAAGCGATCGAAACCCCAGTCGAAGAAGAACCCACCCCCGAACCGACTCCCGCGATCGCCTTCGATGAAGACTTTGTTTGGTCGGCTGAAGTGCTGGCCGCTCAAGGCCGCCGTCCCGACGAGGTTTCGATCGAAGAAATTACCTGGTTGCAAAAACTCCGTCAGGGATTAGGAAAAACCCGCCTCGGACTCATCAACCAGCTTAAAGCGATCGTCGGTCAAGGTCCGCTGAACAAAGACGCCGTTTTTGAAATCGAGGCGTTGCTGTTACAAGCTGACGTGGGAGTCGAAGCTACCGACAAGATTATCGAAACCTTACAAGCTAAACTGCGCGAAGAAAGTCTTCCTCCTGAAGAAGCGATCGCCTATCTCAAACAGATTCTTCGTGACATTCTCGATCGCCCCTTCGAGAACGGCTACGATCGCGAGTTCACCCCCGAAAAAGACCATTTCAACATCTGGTTGATGACGGGGGTAAACGGAGCCGGAAAAACCACCACCATCGGCAAACTGGCGCATTTGGCGAAAAAATCTGATTATAGCTGCATCATCGCCGCCGCCGACACTTTCCGAGCTGCTGCGGTAGAACAGGTCAAAATTTGGGGTCAACGCAGCGAAACGGAAGTCATCGCCAACCCCGGAAAGAACACCGATCCCGCCGCTGTCGTCTTCGACGGAATTACCGCCGCCAAGTCTCGCGATGTCGAATTACTGCTCGTCGATACCGCCGGACGTTTGCAAAACAAAAAGAATCTGATGGACGAACTCAGCAAGATTCGCCGCATCATCGACAAAAAAGCCTCCGATGCGAAAGTCGAATCGCTGTTAGTTCTCGATGCAACCTTGGGTCAAAACGGCTTGCGTCAAGCGCAAGTTTTTGCAGAGGCGGCGAAATTGAGCGGCGTAGTTCTCACCAAACTCGACGGAACGGCTAAAGGTGGTGTAGCTCTAGCGGTGGTCGAACAACTGGGGCTTCCCATCCGTTTTGTCGGAGCCGGTGAGGGAATTGAGGATTTACGTCCCTTCTCCAGTTATGAGTTTGTCGAAGCTCTTTTGAACGGGTGATGTCGGTGCGATCGCCATAAAGTCAGATACACTGATTTTATGGCAGGAGTTAACTCGCCAAGTCATTGAGTTATAACTTAAGTCTGATGGCGACGGGTGCATCTCAATTCTGCGATAAGTATAAATACTTAAAGGAGTAAATCCCCTTCTAGCAGTCCTTGAGGAAGATATTGACAAATTGCCGAACTTGTGTATTTACGAAAGTGAGATGCACCCGATGGCGACTATCAGAATGTCAGCTCAAATTGCACTGCGATCGCTTCTTCCTGGCGATCGCGAGAGGGTTTGACATCTTCTGTCTAGGCTCGAAAATTTTCCTCGTGACGAGTTCCTGAGACAAGAAGGTGAACCCTTAAAAGGTGAAGGCTTAAACGACTTATACATTATACGAGCCGATCGCAATCTTAGAATTTTGTTTCGGTCTTCAAAAGAGGATGTTGAAATCCTCGACATTCTGACGCATAGTCGTCTCGAAACAATACATGGATAACCTCCATGAAAGAGTTTCAAAGTTTTAATTTCGATCCAAAAATTTGCCGACAAGAATTAAACGAACTCCGAAACTGTCTCGAAGAAAACCAAGAACTGAACGAACAAGAAGAGATACTGACTTTTTTTAGAAATCGCCCACATCTATCGGCATTTATTGGTTCTTAATTTTCCCTATATTGCTCGTTTCGATCGAATCGCTTATGAATACGATATTTTCGGAGACTTCAAAGCGGATTTAGTGGTGGGAGATTCAGAATCAGGATGGTACGCTTTCATAGAATTTGAAAGTGCCAGTCAAGCCAGTATTTTTCAAACAAAGGGAAATAAAACAACTCCTGACTGGTCGAGTCGTTTCGAGCATGGTTTTATCCAAGTTGTTGATTGGTTTTGGAAGTTATCGTCTCTGGAATATACACGAGAGTTTGTCTCTCGTTTTGGTCGCGAGTTTACGGGGTACGAAGGAATACTAATCGTGGGTCGATTAGAAGGACTCGCACAAAGAGAACGCGATCGACTGCGATGGCGACGCGATCGCCTTATGGTCAATTCTAAACATATTCACTGTGTAACGTTCGACGAACTCTATCGTCATTTAGATAGGGCTTGCTGAAAAAGACGGTTGGTAAAGGAAGGGAACCGGGAACGGGGAACAGTTTGGAGGATTGGCGATCGTTTAATTTCCGAAGGTGAGAAAGCGCTCGGGCCAGGTCTGGAGATCTCCCCATACCTAAAATCTTGCACTTTTGTCGCCTCTAAAACGCAGGAACTCTTTCCGAGTCTAGCTTCTGGCTTGACTCAGCAAACCCTAGATACGAGACTGAGTAGTTACGAAGCAGCATTCCTAGCGGATGAAGAAGAATGAGTTCGTTGGAAACACTTCCCGAAAACGCTCGCTTCTTAAAATTTCCTTCACCCCTGTTTGCAAGCTGTAAAAGCGGAGTTTATCGGCCCTAATCGATAAACCCCGCCCGCACGCTCTCCCAAGAGAGAGGAGAACCTTGTCTGTTTAGAGGAGAACACTGGAATTCAGTATACGCTTGTTGAAAATCTATGTCAACACTATTGAGATAATTTTTTGAAAAAAATGTAGATCGCTGAGAAGAAATAAGCGAGGGTAGGGGTTTGAGACGCATTCTAACCAAAGCGATCGCCCGTCTTACGAGGGAGACACCTGTAAATTTACTGAAAATTACTCTCAAAAGCTTTGACCTGCTACTTCACCACGGGAATCACTTCCGTATACTCGAAGTTGTTGTGACTGTGGCGGACGAGGAGATATCGCGTTCCGTGAAGTGCGATCGCGTCCTCCTCGCAATCCGGTTTCGGAGAGTTGTACAGGAAAACGTACTCGCAACCAATGGGTTTCTGCTTCATTGCGATCGCGTCATAGATAGGGCTTGCTGAAAAAGACGGTTGGTAAAGGAAGGGAACAGCGGGTGCATCTCACTTTTGTAAAAATATAAGTCTGGAGTAGGTTGAACTTCGGCAACGCTGCCGTCCATGGGTGAAGCGATAGCGAAACCCAACAACAGCTCAATTCACTATAGAGACTCCGATCTGATAAATTGACATTTTTGAGATGCACCCTTCTAATTCTGCTATCTCTTCTAGCGTACAAGGAATAATTTTCACATCGTCTCCTTCGATGCGGCTTTCAAATAGATCGATCGCTTCTTGAATATATTGAAACTTCATTAGCACTTCTTCAGTCTGGTATTAAGTGCCAGAACTATCCGCTTGAGGATCGGGACGATCGCCTTCGCTCCACCACCACCAGTGAGAAGAGGGAATTCCAGGTGGAATCTGTTCGGGATCGACAGGGCCGATTCGGTTAGCGAGGAAAAGAATTGTCTCTTCTAAATCTTCGTGGTTTAGAGGCTCCCAATGCCAATCTCCCTTCGCTGGATTGGGGAAAAGCTCGTTGAAAAACTCAATAGACGAGCGAAATAAGCATCCATCTTCAAGCGCTTCGTAGGGAAATTCTTCCGGGTCAGCGACAAACTCCTCTACACTTACAATTGCCGTACCAATAGATTGTCTAATCAGGAGCAATGGGTCTTCGCAAAACAAGGTGATAAGAAAAACTTATTAAGTAAAGCAAGACAGAAAGCGCATTGGGTGCATCCCAGTTTTGCAATGAGTAAGAGTACTTAGAG
>NZ_KB235958.1:1982101-2016080 GCF_000332355.1 Baaleninema simplex PCC 7105 | reverse complement strand
TTAAACTTCACCTGCTTTCGGATTTTATTTAGATTGTCATTCACCGCTTTCATAACGTGAAATCTATCGACGACAATTTTGGGCATTGGGAAACACTTTTTCGATAAGCTTTGGAAATCCTCCCCACATATCTACACTGACTTCTTCGACTGCCTCTCTGACCTCTAACGGTTGCTGTAGAAGAACTTCAGCGATTTCTTCTTGTTGGTGAGAGTCGATGACTTCTATCAATTCTCCTTTCTCTAAATCGCTCACTACCGTCTACAAATTTTTTGTGACCTTTTATGTTTTGCTATCTCGTCCTAAACCCTAACCTTTTTACTTGTCCCCTAATTTACTTTTTTTTGCGTTCGTATACCTGTTGATGAATTCCATTTACCTGATGCCAAGACAAGTCTTCTTCTCTTTAACTTGCTCGACGCTACTAGCGATTACTCGCTCGTAAATATATTCTTCGTACCGCCTAGTAAACCTTCGACCAGTTTCAATAAAGTCTAGTTCTTCTGTAAAGTATTGTTGGCATTTTTTTACAGTAAAACTGACGCCGTGGTATTTGCAAATATACGAGTTGACCCGAAATGGGCAAGTCTCGAACTCTAACGGTTCGTGTTTGGTTAAGTTCGCCCGTCTTTTTTGCCACAATGAGGACAGGCAACTTCCTCTTCTCTAAAGCCTAGCTGCAAAAATATTGCTTCGCGTTCCCTGACCACGCTTCTCACTCTTACTTTGGGTAAGTTGATTAAGTCTTCTACAAAAAAGTTCATCTTTAGATCCGCCTGCATTTGTTTTCTATTATACTATTATCACCTCAAACTCCGAAGACCCGAGCAATTTTGAATTAACTTCTTCAAGTGTTCGCTTAAGTTGAAGATCTTTTCGCTGGATTCGCTTCATTTCAAGAGCTTGCCCAATGTCGAAAACTTTACGCATGAAGTTTTCTCCTGCGTAACGCATAGTAGTCCAATTACATTGACTTCTCTTGCTTCTCTCTTCTTTTTCTATTGCTGCCGTTTTTTCAAAAACTGATTTAAGCCTTTCACAGAGTTTTGTGATACTTAGTAATTCTTTAGGTTTGCTCATGAGTTTCGTCCCCTTTTTCCGTAGCTAGCTAATGTGACGTTCCCTTCTGGCGAAACGTAAAGAAATGCTGTTAAGTCTACTAGCCCCTCCTCACTAGAGAGACAATCCAACCTTCAGATAGGAGTTTTAACCGGTAAATTACCGCAAATGAGTTAGGATTGCTATATTTTTACTCATTACTTAAACTAGAGGGCATCTCGAGTAATTCAAGCTTACTGATAAAAAGGCTCTGCTATCGAGAATGGGGAACGAAATTTCAAGGGTTTCAGCCGTTGAGTTTTGAGCTCGAATCAATTTTTCGAGGTTCCCCAGATGATCCCTACACACCCTCTCCCCTCTTCTCGATGGTAGTGAATACTTCCTTCAACGGCTTTAAAAATCATGGTATCTAAACTAGGAAACACGTTCAAATCAAACTTTTCCTTAGTATCACGATAGCTATGAATCGGAGGGTCTTCTCCCTCAGAAACTCGAATAAAGAAAAAATAATAACCTTGACCTGCCATCGCAAAAACAATAGCATCGTCGGGCAACGGTTCGCGGCAGTAATCCTCCATTAGCTCAGGAGCATCTTCTTGATTATAAGGCACATCACCCACACCAAAATCTAAGTGATCCATAAATCTGTCAGCACCACCGCCCATCCACAAGAGGAATTCTTTATAGGCAGCCGGTAAAGGGAAGCCGAGTTGACGTTCGAGTTGCTCAATATTTTCTGGATAAGCCGGTAGAGTTTGATAAGGAAGATTTAAATCTTTAAATTCTTCCATCATTTCAGCATATCGTTGTTTAGCTCGCTCTAGGTACATCTAAGTTTCTCTCTGTTGACAAATTACTTTTCGAGCGGTGGCCAGAGGGGGTTAAAATGAGAGTCCCAGCGATAAAGCAGCCCGATAATCCCTCAGCGACTACCTGTTTGGGTTTCGCAACTGATTGAGCAGTTTCGCATCATTTTCTCGAATAGCTCGATCGAGCCGTCCGACTTGGTATTAAGCCCTTCCCTTTCTTTCTGCCATTCTTTTGATGTAATTTTTATGAGAATAAACTGCATAAACTTGAACCATCTTCATGAGAAAATCAGAGAAAGTATCAGATTTTATTTCTGAAACATCTAACCCTCCCTCTCCTTCTTCCCAAAAATATACAGGAGGATTGTCTCCCTCTGTTAGTTTAAACTAGTACATATTCGATCCTAAATTCTCATTTAGGACAAATATTTCAGAGGCAAGATTATCTTTACCTTCCCAAAAACGAAGCATACGGATGACATCTCGATAATGCGTTTTAGCTAGCAATTTTGCCATGTTGTATGAAAAGTCAATCATATAAAAAAGCCCAGCCATTTCTTTGCCTCCATATAGCAGAAACTCTTTATAGGCTGCTGGCAACTTATAAGGAGGTGACAGCGATACTTCTAATTCTGCTATCTCTTCTAGCGTACAAGGAATAATTTTCACATCATCTCCTTCGATGCGGCTTTCAAATAGATCGATCGCTTCCTTAATATACTGGAATTTCATTTTTTAAATGGAAGTTGACCTCAGTTAAACATAGCAACTCTATCTGGAAAGAGCATTTTCTTCCCCGTTGGAAAAATCTGAAATTTGCTCCCCTCTTCAGATTTTATCGCTAGAATTAATTTTTCTTCTTTTGTTCTGTCACTTCCTTAATATAATCTTCATGAAAATAAGTTCCATATGCCCGTATTTGCCTTAAAAGGAATTCGGAGAAAGTCTTGTATTTCATTTCCGGCAAATTTCTATAGAGCTTTTCTGAGTCTTCAAGTCCTACCTCGTACTCTTCGTCCCAGTAGTAGATTGGAGGGTTCTCTCCTTCTGTTAACTTTAAATAGTACATATTCGATCCTAGATGTTCGGTTAGTGCAAAAAATTCAGGATCGAAAGAATCTTTTTTCTCCCAAGCTTTAACTATAGTGAATAGACGACGATAGCCATCCTCAGCTAATATTTTTGCCATTTTATATGAAAAGTTATTCCCCCCAAAAACTCCTGCCATTTTTTTGCCTCCATACAGCAAAAACTCTTTATAAGCAGTTGGCAACTTATAAGGACGTGGTAACAAAGTCTCTAGTTCAGCTACTTCTTTTAAGGTGCAAGGAATGACCTCCACATCATCGCCTTGAATGATACTCTCAAATAGGAAAATTGCTTCTTCAATATATTGAAAAGTCATGATTTTCCTCTAAATTAGAACCTACTCATATTCTACTCCATAACGGACATTCACGTCAATATCACCTCCAAACATATCTCTGAATTGATTGACAATCATTCTACAGGAACGACAAGGAGACATTTCTGAATACAGATTAATAGATCCCGAGTATCCTTGCCCTTGATATCGATTGCGCTCTGAGGGAACAAAGCGCCCAAAAGCTCCTCGAGTCTCCTGGTTTCTGGCTCGCTCCATTTGTCTTATGACTTCTTCAAACAATTTCCTTTCGCTATCATTAGTGTTTTGTGGTAGATCCGGAAGAGGAGGGAATCTTCTCCTAGCTCCCCCTTGAGGCTCTGGCATAATTGCACGTCCCTCGAAAGAATCGAGGTTAAAATTGTCTCTGAGTGTTCTTGCAGTTCTCGACCCGGCAATGGAAATAAACTCCTCAGAGATTTCAGTTCCGCCGGGTAAAGTTATCTCAAAAGTGCCGTAAGCAATATTGCGTTGCCCTAAATTCAGTCCGTCAATTGGATTTAAGGGGACTTCGCCAACTTCATCTCTCAGTCCTGTCCGAATGTTACGAACTTCTTCGAGAACTTCTAAACGTTCTCGAAAACTTTGACTCCCCTGCGCTGGAAGGTTCCCGGTTACCAAATCTCGTCGTAAGGTTGCATATCGCCCCTGCATAATAGGGTTCAGAGAATTCTGATACGCATCATTGAAAACGACAATCATACGATCGATGTCTTCTAGCTCGATCGCATTAAAAACCCGTCGAAAATTCTCAAAATTCTCAAAGGTACCAAATTCGCGAATTAAGCGATTTCCTTGGGTACATCTCAAAAATGTAAATTCATCGAATTGGGCGCACTCAATTTCCAGATCCCCGGCATCTCCAAGATGCCGGGGATCTTATACCGGAAGTGCTAATCGGGAATTTTGCCACCCAAAACTGATGTTTTTGCAAAAGTGGGATGCACCCGATTTCCTTTAGCCGGATCGGGAGCATCTAGTTAAGGCAATGAGTAGAAATACGCATTGACAGAGGTTCGAGAATAGAGAGGAAAGCATTCCCCAGTCGTCAATGACCCCAGAAGAACGTCAAAAACTCAAACAAGCTGCCGAGACGATCGCCGATATCCTGTACCAAAATACCCCTAAAGAGAAAGTCCAAGACTTCGAGAGCATCGAGCTGAGCCTGCGCGACCACTGGCTCGAAACCCTTGGCCCGGAACTGGCCCTATTTTTTTGCCCAAAGCAGCCAGACTCGTAGCGGACGAGAACGAAAAATTAGGAGCTGTATTGGAGAAGTCTCCCTAACCAGTAATCAAGCCAAACGCTTAAAGGTTAAGCCCCGCACACGAGTGAGTCCTCATCTAGAACGTTGTTCGTTGCTCCTTTGTGCCAACGAATCCTTCGCTAACGCTGAAGTCGATATCGAAGTCCTGACTGGGGTCAAGGTTTCTCACGGCACTCAGCATCGCCAAGCCCGCCAAAACGCACTGTCATTGAGCCAAAGCCAAGACTCGGTGAGGGAAATGAGTGTTGATGGTGGCAAGGTGCGACTACGCACCCCTAAAGGACAAGAAAGTCTCTGGCGCGACTACAAAGCCATTGCTCTACACGGACAGGTTTGTGCCGCCGTCTTTCAAGACAACGCTCAATTGGCCGACTGGGTACGCCAACAGCCAAGGGCTGAGTCGGTGAGTGTCGTGGCCGACGGTCATCCCGGTGTCTGGAATTTGGCTCGTGATTGCCTCAAGGAATCCCAACGCCAGGAAATCCTCGACTGGTATCACTTGATAGAAAATCTGCATCGGGTTGGGGGTTCAAACCAACGTTTAGAAGCGGTACGAGAGCATTTGTGGCAGGGTGAGGTCGAAGCCGCGGGGGCCGAGTTCGGCCAGTGGCGTACTCCAGAAGTGGTCAACTTCCTCAACTATATAGAGCGCCATTCTCATCGCTTACCGAATTATGCCCAACGCCAGGAAAACGGCCAGGTCATTGGTTCGGGGGAAGTTGAATCGACTATTAAACGCATTGGTTTGAGAATGAAGATTTCCGGAGCGCAGTGGAATCGAGAGAATGTCAATCCCATGTTGCGTTTACGCTGTGCTTATCTCAATCGCGAGTTGGCTTAAGTATTTTTACTCATTACTTAAAATAGATGCTCCCAGCCGGATCGCTGGCAACGAGATCTATGTACGGCCTCCTCTGAGCTTCGGGGATGTGTTGAAGCAGAGAGAGATCGAAGGCTTCCGGATTAGATAAACCCTGTAATCCCTCATCGACTACCCCTTGCAACGCATCGTAAGCGGGGTCGAAATCAGTTCCGAGTTGGTTTTGCAACTGCTCGAGAAGCTCTTCATCATTGTCTCGAATTGCACGACCGAGTCTTTCAAGATCCTCAGGATCTAGGCGAGCTAAAACCTCAGTCCCCTCAGTGTTTCTAGCCAACGCTCCCAATACAGCCGCGCCTTCGTCAACGGTGGAGAGCAGATCGGAGCCAGCTAAGGCCATATTCACCAAAGCCATGACGTAATTGAAGCGAGCCGCATCGGGATCGTCGATCAAAGGTTCGCCACCGGCTTCCTGCGCTCCCGCCAGCGTATTGAGATCGTCCGCCTGCTCTAACTCGTAAACCGCCATTCCCGTACCGAAGACTGCCGCCGCTCTCGCCAGCACGATCGAGCCCTTGAAGAATGCTGTTACAGTCAATCCCAGTTCAACAGCAAGCGTAACGAGCGAAATTAGGGTTGCTTGATTTTGTTGCGTCTCAACATACTCTTGGACAACCCCCTTTGCGTCTTCACCCAACTGCTGGAAAGTTTCTGCAACAATCGGCTCGAGATCGTTGAGAGAAATATCCCCGTTGTGGATACCGACTTCCGCTCGATCGATAGCATTCAGGATTTTCTCAAACGCCTCAGTAAGTTTTTCTCTAATTGCATCGTTACTCACATTTCTTGAAACGTCACTAACTTCTAAAAGGCGAGAAGCTGGATATAAAGCCGCGATCCTGAGACGAACTAAGTCGATATTTTCAATCTCGCGATTGTAAAAGTTGGTGCGTTCTTCTACCTCCGAAGTAGTAAAAAATAAATGTGTAACTTCCATCGCGTATCATCTATCTTCGCTCGTCTTCCAGCGCCTCTCTCCTGGCGGCTAAAGCAGCATCGGCCTCAACGACTTGTCGGAGGTGCGAAATAGCATCTTCTTCGGAGTTCTCACCACTTCCTTGTTCGGGAGCTTCGTATTTTGCTTTGAGTTGTTCGATGCGTTGTCGGTTGTCCGCTAACCGTTGGAGCGCTTTAGCTTTTACCAACCCCCTGAATAGAGCGATATAACCCTCGTTGTTAATTTGCTCGTTACGTTCTAATCTTGGCAAATCTTGTTCGAGAACCGCTTGATATCCTTCCATATTCGGAAAGGTCTTACTTTCGGCTTCCCCCTCTAAGACGCTGCGGCTATCTAAGGTTCCAATTTCAGTATTGGGTGTGACAAGATGACCGTCGATCGTTACAAATGCTTTAACATTTATATTATTACCGGCACCAGTAAGGGTAATCTCATCGCGGCCTTCCTCGACTTCTTCTCGAGAAAATTCTCCCCGAGAGCCATCAGTTTCAATTTCCAGTGTAAAAATATAATGAAATCCTTCTTGTTCGATGACTACAGCTCCATCGTCACCTCCTGTCGCGATCGCAACGTTAGAGATACCGGGTTTCTGACGATTTTCATTTTTGAGATGCACCCCTTGGCGAGGAGAAGGTTTGAGAAATATTTCGACTTGAATTCTACAGTTTGTAGACTTTTGGCGAATACAATCTCCCAAATTCAAGTACGTCAGGAGCTTAAGAATCTTTTTCTAACAGAATCTCACCTCGATTTGACAGAAAATGGTTATCATCGCGAATTATCTTTTGAATGACGATCGTGATATTGTGTCCCGGTTCGATGATGGGTTTAACTTCAATCATCTCCGATCGAGAGTTAATCTCAAAATTGGATGCATAAAAGTGCGGTTCGTGAGTCGTGGTAGCATCAAACTGAAACTGGGCAAAATCTCCACTTTCAGAAACTAAATTACCGACTACTTGCCAATCGATTGCTGGCACGGTATTTTGTGGGTGGTTAGGATTTAAGCCCACTCTTTCGGAAGCCCGAAAAAAGAACTGTAACTGATTATTGCCCATAGAAGTTGTTCTCCCTAACAGATAAAACATATTAATTATACAAACGCGAGAGGGAAGGCGATTGTCCCTGACAGTTTCCTCGGATAGTAATCCAAATGTTCCAATAAAGTCTATTTTGGTTTCCAGCACAAGATCGTCGGAAATAATTTTTCCAAAATTCAGGTGAACGACTCTGTAAATCAACCGAATAACGCGCCGACGAACGTTTACTTGTACCTCTCCTCCTGATGTATCAACAATACCGATATAGGGAAAGCTGACCCCATCAGAATCTATTAATATATTTGACCAATCGCGTTGATAACCACTACGCCTGAAAAAATAGTATTCTTGCAGACTATCCGTATTGTCATAGGGAATGGGCTGTGTTTGATTGTTAGCCAGTTGTTCTTCTCGGTCTGGCTTGTCTACTTTTCTCGAAATTTCCTCCTGGTTTTCTCTAACAGCAAAAGCAGAATGATTTTTTTTAAGTAACATCTGAAAAGGGTTGCTTTTAGAGGTAAATAAGACAACAAAAAGAGTACCAATTGCTAAAATATAGCCAAACCATTTGCTTAAATATCTTATCATTTTCACCAAGAAAAAATGTAATTTTATAAATTCAATAATCTGTTATATAGCAATCTTGAATTATTCATCAAATCTCCAACGCTTAACCTTTTGTAGCGTAGGCTGGAAGCCTACGATTTCTTTCATGGCTGAAATGGAATTACTATAGACCAGATCTATATTTGAGCGAGTTTACATTTCGATACATGACGCCTGAAATTTACCTCGATCTACTTACCAATTTCTACAGCTATTTGATGAGTTTCATCATCGAAGACGAGCTTATATATCTTTACCCCGCTCTAAAGTGACTTGGCTCTCGTTTCCCCCTTTAGGTTGCTGACTTTCCTAAATCTAACGGGATGATTTAGCTCTTCCTAGAAGCCATAGCTCATACTTGCTGAGATATTGTGACGAGATAATTCTCGATAGAATTAACTGTACGAACTTAAGGTGGCTCAGCGTTGAAACTCGACGTGAATCATGACGGCCAAGCAACTCTTCAGCCAAATCTGAGAGTTCCACAAGAAAGGTTTCAAATTCTTCAGGAGTTACATAGAACAATACACCAGGGGGAACTTCGGGAAACGGGTCATCCTCCATATTTTTAGGTAAATTCCTGTTCCAAACAAATTCTGTCCCTGCTAATTCTCTGTCAGGGGTCACTATATGCCTCGAACAGAAAGCCGTTACTAGACGTGCCTCTATTTCTTTATCGACCCCATCAATATCATTTGGGATAACCGGATTGGGAGCCGATAGAGTAATTATATCAAAGGGGGGTATAAACACTATCTCAACTGTAAAGTTCAGCCTTACCCAAAAGATATTTTGATAAAAGTCTTGGACATTTTGCTGTTGGATCTCGTAAATTTGTTCTCCTACGGAAACGGGAAAATCGGACTTTGGAGATGGCTTCATTCTAAAGGCCTACCTCCTGACGAGTATCGTTGTTCCAAACTCGGGATATCGGGGAAGTATTGAGTCGCCCATTCCCGCAGAGTGGGACTGCGTAATCGATCGCGATATACGCTTCTCCAGTCCCTCACACCCTCAGCATGTTCTCTCAATACTTCAAGATCTGCCCTCCGCTCTTCGAGACGCAGAAATTCTTCTAGGCGGTTATGATATTCAGTGACGGCATCTTGCTCATTCGTTAGTATACCATGTCTCATCCTAGACCGTTTGGTTGTCCCATTCGGACGCCTAATATATCGATCTGTTAACATATTTCCTCCAAAGCGCTCAGTTAATTGCTGTACGTGGCCGAATTCATGCTCTAAATCTAAAAACCTCATATTTTCTTGGAGATTGACCACTCTTTCAACTTCAAGAACAACTCCTTGTCTATCCACGTATTCTATTACAGAAACATATGGATCGTTAGAAGTCATCCTCACTTCAAATCCCAGGCTTTCAATCTGGTTAATCAGGTTTGGGTAGTCAGGATGGTCTTGCATCCGAACCGTTCCCACACGAATGGTTTCAGGAGTACTGGGCAATCCCTTTTTTGCCCCAGTGTTCATTCGTTCGCGGGGAAAAACCAGTTAATTGAAAGATTCAACAATACTCTTCGTCAGCGTGTATCTCGACTCGTTCGTAAAACCTTATCTTTTTCTAAAAAGCTAATCAGGCTCTTCGGAGTTTAGGGTGACAGAAAAACTAACTTCACGAGATTTCAAGGGTTTTGGCTCTCGAATTCTCAATTTTTTGTATTATGGTATACATTTATAACCACAAACTCCGAAGACCCGAAAATCACATCGGTGCGATTTGGTATTTCGTCCATCATTATAATGCTTCAATTCGCGCCCGTCATCATCACTGTGCATGACTACCTGACTACCTAACCCATTAGGTGTTGCAAAGCATCGTAAGCGAGATCGAAGTTATCCCCCAGATCGGTTCGCAAGCGTTCGAGAAGAGTCTCGGCTCCCTCATCCCCGGCTGCCTCAAGTCGAACGGCCTCGCCTAGCTCTTGAATCTGGCGAGTCTTCAAACGAGAAAACACCTCGGTTCCCCCTGTCGGACTGTTTTCAATTATCACCCTCTGAAGAAAATTGCCTTTATACTCTCCATATATAGGAAGCTCTACTCCCTTCTCAGGTATGATTCCTTGTAATTCAAGGCATAAAGCAACTCCAATACAAAAGCCAGGTGCATCGCCTTCTCTCGAATCAGCAATCTGATTACGTTCAGAAAATCCCCCTGAATATCTTCGAGACATCCAGAGCATATCTAGATCGCAAATGAACAGCCCCCCTCCTATGATTGTTGTATATCCAATTAATTCTACATCCAATAGCTCTTTAGGCTCTGCACGTTGCGGAGGTGTGGCATATACATTATTGATAAACTCTTCGGCATCTTCAATCTCGTGAGCGGGAAGACAATTAGCGACTTCAATAGAGTACCTCAAAAACTGCTCTCCTTGATATTATGCATAGACTGGAATATCAACATAGTAGCAATTGTTTAGAACCTCATCTTCTAATTCAAACTCAACACATACACCAACCCCGATCTCTTCTCCATCCGGAGCTTGTGAAATTACATATCTGTCTTCCTGAATGCTTTTCTTGGGAATTAAAATTTGTCCTTCTAGCTCATAATTCGTACAAATGTCAGCGGTTGCAGAGTCAACAATAAAAAGAGCAGAGCTGGGAGTAACAGTAAAGTATCCAAGTATCTTTTTGAGACGAGCGTTGGGAATTGATTGCATGGCTAGGAAAACAAATCAAAATAAATAATAATTTTCTTGACACACAATCTGTATATTGTCAAGAGAATTTGCTAAAAAACAGCAATGCCCAGTTTTGGTTTCTTGTCTCAACACCCCAGATTTGATATGAGGTGTTTTGTTTTGGAGAAGTCTAATCTTATTTATTGAAGCTCAACTAAATTAACGCGCTGATTTGGATCGGGTTGCTCGACATAAAAAACGTTATGGTTTTCAAGGGCTTTAAGGCGATCTTTGTTAGTTTCTGCCATCTGCTGAGTAGCAAAAAGAAAGTTGGCTCTTTCTGCTGTTATCGAATCCTTGATGTCTTGTTGTCCGATTACTTTTGTATATCTTGTTAAAGACTCTCCTGCTAGTGGATTAGATTGGTATTTAAATTCCCATATTGTTCCGCTGCTGGAATCGAAAAGATCGCAATTTACATTTTTTAGAGATCCACGCTCTTTAAATTTTGCTCTTCTTAAGTTTCCAAATTGTGGTACATATAGCTTGAGGAAGTTTTCAAAGGCAGAACCTCTTATGGATCTTCCCGCCGATCCAATTAAATCTTCAGTTAAGCGGATAAATTCCGGCAGGTCTTCGCCCACTTTAGCAGGAATTAATGCACTTAAATACTGTGTAAATAAGTTATATAATTTTTGCCGATCGAGAGGTCTTCCTCCACGTGTTTCTTGTACGAACTCTCTTATTCTCTCCAGATCGAGATCCGTTATCTCAAATCTTTCGAGAAGATTCAGAATTTCTCCCGATCGAAATTTCCTTGGATACAGCCCAAAGTTTAGCCCGTTAGGTAATCCCTCTATTGCACTTTCAATCGCCGTTATGACCTCATCAAGTGAAGTGAGCCTTCTCGCATTTTCTAGATCGGAAGAGGAAAGATTTCTGACATACTCTTCAATTCTTGCTGCGTCAACGCAAATTGCTGCCTTAGTTGCAGACCAAGTACACTCCAATAGCAGCCGTCGCTTGGTCGAATCGTTAAGCTGTCGAAAAATATCCTGGGCCCATCGAGGCAGTTGTTGTAACTCCTCAATTGATTCTTTGCTGAGTTCTTGAAGTAACTCTTCAGGAATTTCTAAGACTTCAGCCCCCCACTGACGAGCAGTACGCATACCGCCCGTAGACATCGAGCGCGTTCCTTGCTGTAAAGCATCGTAAGCCGGATCGAAATCATCTCCGAGTTCGTCTCGCAACCCTCTTAGCAGAGCGTCAGCACTTTCGTCTCCTTCAAATTCGAGTACGGCCGCGCGATCGAGCCGTTGAATTTGCTCGGGAGTCAGACGATCGAACACATCGACGTCTGTGGCGGTCTTGGCGATACGCTCAGCCTTTAAGTCGCCGATTTACCTAAGTCTAACGTAGCAATTTAGCGCTCAAAATTCACGGACTAAAAATGGGTCTTCGGAGTTTGTGGTTATAAATGTATACCATAATACAAAAAATTGAAAATTCGAGAGCCAAAACCCTTGAAATCTCGTGAAGTTAGTTTTTCTGTCACCCTAAACTCCGAAGAGCCTAAAAATGATTCTTGTGACTTGTGGCAAAATCCCATCAGGTAAATTGCCGTATGAGATCCCCGGCATCTCCAAGATGCCGGGGATCTGGAGAGACAATTCAACCTTCAGATAGGAGTTTTAACCGGTAAATTACCGCAAATGAGTTAGGATTGCTATATTTTTACTCATTACTTAAACTAGATGATCCCTACACACCCTCTCCCCTCTTCTCGATGGTAGTGAATCCTTCCTTCAACGGCTCCCAAAATCATGTCGTCTAAATTAGGACACACGTTCCATTCAAATTTTTCCTCAAGTTCTAAATAGTAGTGAATGGGCGGATTATCTCCATCAAAAGCGCGAAGAAAGTAAAACTCATAACCTTGCCCTCCCATCGCAAAAACAATCGCATCTTCGGGCAACGGTTCGCGACAATGATCCTCCATTATCTCAGGAGCAGTTTCTTGATTATAAAGCACATCACCCACACAAAAATCTAAGTGATCCATAAATCTGCCAGCACCAGCGCCCATCCACAAGAGGAATTCTTTATAGGCAGCCGGTAAAGGTAAGCCGAGTTGACGTTCGAGTTTCTCAATATTTTCTGGATGAGCCGGTCGAGTTTGATAAGGAAGATTTAAATCTTTAAATTCTTCCATCATTTCAGCATATCGTTTTTTAGCTCGCTCTAGGTACATCTAAGTTTCTCCCTGTTGACAAATTACTTTTCGAGCGGTGGCCAGAGGGTGTTAAAATGAGAGTCCCAGCGATAAAGCAGTCCGATAATCCCTCAGCGACTACCTGTTGCAGTGTATCGTAAGCGGGGTCGAAATCATCTCCGAGTTCCTCTCGCAACCCTCTCAAAGGAACTGATACACTTTGAGATTTTATACTCTGGCTTTATTGTCTCTTCTTCTTCTTCTTTGCATTTTTATTTACAGACAACCTCTCAGGAAATTGCTCTATAAACCTTTGATGAATTGACTTATCTGTCGGCTCGTAGACAATGGAGTTTTTTTGGCTGTGCAGAGGTTTAGTATGCTGAATTTGCCCTGAAACTATAGGAAGAGGAATTGGATCGGGTGCAAAAGCAGCACAGGATCCATCAAGTTGGAAATGTTTGCAGTATTTGCATCCTTTGTACTCTGTCATTGAATTGTCTCCTTTCCTATGGTTACAACTTGTTGGGGGCAAAAAATCACAAAGAACTGTCTTTCTACAACTTCTATTGCATCATATCCTTGTTCAATTAAGTAATTTGTGTAAGCTACGCCAACGTCTTCATCGCTAACACCGAATTGGCGCATATAGTTATCTACTTCTTGTAGATATTGGTTATAATTTTGGTACACTTTTGGGTTTCTGACATCCAACATAACTTCTATAACAGCAGCATTTTCATCAGAAGATTCAGCAGCTACCCTTGCATAATTGATTGAGGTTTCCCTACTAGCTGTGATGTAAAATCCCGGCCCATAGTTAGAATAGTCATCAAAAAAGGCTGGATCTACGCCAGAAGTTGCTATATTTTCAGCGCTAGTAGCGACCGTCCCATGATAGAAAGTTCTATTGTTATAAACACTTTCGCTCGTATAGGCAATAGCCTCCTCTCTTGTCATAAATGGACTCCAACTAGGACGGGGGCTAGCCAAAGACTTGTTATGAACGAGAATCGATCGCGGCGAGACGAGATAGGTATGAAACCCTTCCACTTCAAGGTTATAGACTGTGAAGTTTCCCTCTCGACGCCGAAGGACCTCGATCTTCACCGACTCTCGATGCTGGGTGACGAGTCGATCGCCAATTTGTAACTCCCCAGCTTTCTTCCATCCTTCCTCAACCACCCAAAAGGGGTGTTCGGGAGAGGCCGTAATCGTAACCGCTCCCGCGACGATCTCTAAAACGACAGGAACGGCTCGAGTCAAGCAACGGACAACGGGACAATCCGCTGCCTTCCCCTTTTCGGGATGGACAGACACCACGCGATCGCCTACTTGAAGCGTCTCGATCGCTCGGTGACCAGAGGGCGTTAAAACGGGAGTCCCAGCGATAAAGCATTTCGTTACTCCCTCAGCGACGGGTGCGCGTTGCAACGCATCGTAAGCCGGATCGAAATCATCTCCGAGTTCGTCTCGCAACCCTCTTAGCAGAGCGTCAGCACTTTCGTCTCCTTCAAATTCGAGTACGGCCGCGCGATCGAGCCGTTGAATCTGTTCGGGAGTCAGACGAGCGAACACGTCGGCGTCTGTGGCGGTATTGAGAATGTCCTCAGCCGCTTCTGCTCCTCGCAGAAGCGTTCCGCTCTCGCGAATAGCGACGCTCACATCCAACCCCGCCAGAATCAGGTTCACCCAACCCATGACGTAATTGAAACGAGCCGCTCCGGGATCGTCGATCGAAGGTTCGCCACCGGCTTCCTGCGCTCCCGCCAGCGTATTACCTTCTTCAGTCGGATCGGAGTGATATCCTGTAAAAAAAGGTGGGTGTTTCTCGCCTCTTAAAAAACTTGGTCTTGGAAAATTTTATTAGCCAAAAGGCTACAAGTTGTAGACTTCACGTCGAAAGATTTTGCAAACTATCTTCTTGAAAAGAATCAAAAAAATGAGGTCGAGATTTTTATTCCGAAATTAACTCAAGAGGGCTATTATCAGTTTGTCGAACTATCCGCTTGAGGATCGGGACGATCGCCTTCGCTCCACCACCACCAGTGAGAAGAGGGAATTCCCGGAGGAATATCATTCGGTCTGACAGAACCTACTCGGTTCAACCAAAAAGCCACATCTTTTTCTACTTCTTCGATATCGATCGGTTCCCAGTAAAGCTTCTCATTTCCTGGATTAGGAAAAAGTTCGTTTAGAAAATGAAGAGCTGAGACCGCCCAACAAGCATATTTGACTTGCTCGTATTGAGAGTAAATCTGCCAATCATACTGACTTGGGTCAGTCGCGCGATCGAGAAAAAAATCAATTGAAAGCTCAATGAGAGGAAGCTGGTCATTGATTTCTGAAAGTAATTGTTTGATGGGTGCATCTTCTGGATCGATTATCCCTAAAGTCATAGATTGACCCAGTTTAAAGATATTAAACATAAAAGCTTTGCCGTTAACCTCCATTTCTTCTTTGATTTCTCTTATGGGGACGTGACCTTTGTTTTTTTCAATGTTAATGGCTTCAAAAAAGCTTTCTCGGAGTTGCTGGCAAAGCTCAATAGAATTCATAGTTTTTTTGGTCTTTTCTCATCATTTTCAACACTCCGGACAGTTTTTGACTGATAACGAGAGAATGCGGGTTTCAGACACCTCTCAAAACCGTTAAGCCAACGAGGAAATAAGGGTTTCAGCGCTTGCACGGAAAAATGTCCGGACTATCGATCGTTTTATTAATTTGCTTTATTGTAGTAGCTGGCTAAAACAACCAATCCTTCTTGTGATTCATACAAAAATGCTGTCAAGTCATATCTCTTGTCTGCCTCTGTTTTTGAACGAAAAATTTCAATAGTTCGTCCACCTGTTTGAGATGGATTCACTGCTTTTATCGTACCTTCTTTAACTGTTTTATTTGCACTATCTAAATATTTTATCACTTCACTTTCCGTGCCAAGGCGCTCGGTAGGTGGAAGCTCAAGATAATGTTTTTGCGTGTGATAAACAGCAGCCGATTTACTACTAAAATGAACTTCATCCAATTGCTGAATTGCTGTAGCTAATTCGTTGTCTGTTAATCCTGCCTCAACGCTTGTAGCTCCAATACGACTGCCTAGAGCATCAGCTTTTTGCTGATAAGCTTCAAAAATTCGCTGGCGAGTTTGCAGACTCACACGATTGAGATCGTTGGCTTGTCCCATTTCTATTTCGGCTCGCTGCGCTACCGCGCTCTTAAAATTACTATTTTGACGTTTGATTGATAATATCGGTTTACCCAAAATGTTTGTAGAAATTTCTTCAAAAATAGCATTCCTTTCTGCTTGAGAAGGGGGTCTGCCATAGTCTTGTTCAAATTGAACAAGACGAGCCTCAACAGAGTCAACATAGTTGTCTGCGATCTCGCTAGAAATACGTTTAAAATCAGACACATACATCTCAAAATGATTAGTGAAATCTGCAACAGAAGTTGGATTTGTTGAAAGAGCGTAATCGGCGGCTTGACGCTTCAGGTGAGACGCGCCACTAGGATACGAAGCGTTTACTAGTACATTATAAATTCGGATGCGCTCAAAACGAGTCATATTGCCAAAAAGCTCTATTGCCTTCGGATCGTTTGTCAGATCCAGATCGCTGAGAATTTGGTTAAGCATTTCGTCTCCCTCAGCTAAATCTACGTTAAAACGTAAGCGATAGCTATTTGAAGTCCGAAACTCTTGGAAAATTGCCTTGGTTTCAGGAGAAATTGCCCTAACGTTGCCACCATTCATCTCCAATTCTCGAGTGACCTGCAAAAGACGACTCACATCTTCGTTAGGCATGGTTTCGAGTAGACGTGGATGAATATCAATTTGATTGTCAATACCAATCAGCTCGTCACTGAGCTGAGTAATCGAATGTTGGTTGAGGTCAATATTAGAAATCCCTTCAAGTCGCGTGATGAAGCGACTCAGTTCTTCAGAACTCGAACCCCCAGAATGTAATCCCTCATCGACTACCCCTTGCAACGCATCGTAAGCCGGGTCGAAATCATCTCCAAGTTTGTCTCGCAACTCATCGAGAAGCTCTTCATCATTGTCTCGAATTGCACGACCGAGTCTTTCAAGATCCTCAGTATCTAGGCGAGCTAAAACCTCAGTCCCCTCAGTGTTTCTAGCCAACGCTCCCAATACAGCCGCGCCTTCGTCAACGGTGGAGACCAGATCGAAGCCAGCTAATGCCAGATTCGCCAAAGCCATGACGTAATTGAAGCGAGCCGCATCGGGATCGCTCATCAGGGGTTGGCCTCCTCCCTCCTGCGATCCGGCCACATTCTCGAGTTGGATCGCTTGATTTAATTCAACGGCTGCTGTTCCGATTCCGAGTAAAGATCCGATGATACCAAGTATCCCATATCCGGTAAAAAAGGCGGCAACACCCAAACCCAATTCAACGGCTAAAGCAGAGAAGGAAATTGCTATTTCAATACGATTTTGATTGTCAATATACTCCCGAATAACTTCCTTGCCTTGACGAGGAATTTGTTCTAACACCTCTGTCACAACAGCATCGAGATCCTCCAGAGAAATTTTATCTTCGTGAAGTGCGACTTCGACTTTATCAATGTATTCAAGGATTCTATTAAACCTTGTGTGAATTTCATACGCCAGAGATCTATCATCTGCTAGATCGTCAGCTTTTTCGCGATCGTCATGAAATAAGCTAGAAGCTGGATGGGACTGACCAATTATCAAACGTTCCCTTTGCACGGCGTTCAGTGCTGTGTCAAGTTGCGTCAGGTTCATGCGAGCTGCCAAAATAGTTGGCTCTCCAAGCTCGTTAAAGTCCTGTATGAGGCTCTCTGCATTTAAATCTGAAAAAGCCCCCTCTCCATCAACACTTTCCAAAGGGCTAGGTGTCTGTGGAGGCATTTCTGAATTTGAGTCTGAAGAGTTTTGAGTCTCTAAGCCTCCTAAATTGCTGAGCTCCTCTTGACGGATCTCTGAAACAAAAGCTGAAGCTTCTCGTGCATTATTTAATTCAGTTTCTGCATTTTTTATTTTCTCTCGTAGCTCTTCTTCTTTAGCTTCTAAAGCAGCATCTCGTTCGATCGCCTCTCGAAGAGATTCAATATTCTGCCTTAAGGTTGTTTGCTGTTCGGCGAAAGAGCTAAATTCTTCGACGGTTAGGTTGTCAGGATTATCAGTAGAAGGGATGTAGTACTGTTCTTTGGCTTCTTCGATTCGTTGTCGGTTGTCCGCTAACCGTTGGAGCGCTTTAGCTTTTACCAACCCCCTGAATAGAGCGATATAACCCTCGTTGTTAATTTGCTCGTTACGTTCTAATCTTGGTAAATCTTGTTCGAGAACCGCTTGATATCCTTCCATATTCGGAAAGGTCGTACTTTCGGCTTCCCCCTCTAAGACGCTGCGGCTATCTAAGGTTCCAATTTCAGTATTGGGTGTGACAAGATGACCGTCGATCGTTACAAATGCTTTAACATTTATATTATTACCGGCACCAGTAAGGGTAATCTCATCGCGGCCTTCCTCGACTTCTTCTCGGGAAAATTCTCCCCGAGAGCCATCAGTTTCAATTTCCAGTGTAAAAATATAATGAAATCCTTCTTGTTCGATGACTACAGCTCCATCGTCACCTCCTGTCGCGATCGCAACGTGAGCTAAAGCCATCGCGCGATCGAAACCTTCTATCTTCGCGATATTATCGTCATCTCCTCGAACAGCATCTTTAATTTTGAATTCACTCGTTTGAAAAGCCCTTTGCGTATTAGGTAGTTGCAATACCGAAGATTTCCATTGAGCAATAGACTTACCTTCAAGTAATTCAATAATCTCTGAAATGGTTGACGAATTTTGAAGAGCTAATCGCAGGCGAATCATTCGCTCGTAATCGTCGAGCGTCGTCTCTTCATAATTCTCTAGAGGGCTAAAACTCTGTAGCTCCTCTTCAGAAAAATTTTCAAGGAGGAGATTACTGATTCTCAAAATTTGTGTATATTCTTGAGGATAATTTAAAGCATTACTTCCTAAAATTCTATTAATATTCTCATCATCACCAAGATTGTGTTCTAATAATGCCTTTTCTCTCAGTAATCCAGCCTGAATTCGGGCTAACAATTTTGGAAAAGTGGGTATTCTTTCAAGATTTGCAATCGCTTCTCCCGTCAATTTATAATATCGAGTATCAGCTTCGAGATGTAAACTGCGTGGCAGTGGTGAGAAATCACTACGGGGAGGCATTGTTTCAGCCAAAGCCTCGTCCTCTTCTTGAGAGGGTGGCTCTCTAAAGCTTTCAAATTGTGGCTCGTTCAGAAGAGTGTCTCGATCGATTCCTAGTAAATCTGCTCTTGATTCTTCATAAAGACTTCTAGATATGAAACTCCTTCGAGTTTCAAGATTTTCTTCAACGTTCAAGATCTGCGATAATTGCTCTTGACTGCATTCTTCAACATCTGGAGGATCACCACAAATAGTTCTGTGTGGAAAACGGCTGTGAAGAGCTTCTGCCTCTTCCAAACTAATCCTAAATAGCTGGGAGTTCCTCATTGCTATAGAAGAATCATTAGAATATGCTCCTTGAGGCCATATCAGTGGATAATATATCCATTCCTCCGACGTTTCTTCTTGAGGCGTTTTGGGATCCGACTTATTGGAGCTTTCTAAACCGGGCTGAGACGACTTTTGAGGAGAATCCGATCGAGCCCTGAGAACGGAAGACTCAAGACGTGGCGTTCCGTCGGTTCTCTCACTCTCGACTCCTGCTAACTCTTCAGATGCTTCCTCCGTGGGAAGGGGTGGCGCTTGAGACGTCACAGAGCCTTCGTTCCCACGAACCTCCTCTGGCGGCTCTTCCTCCCTTTCTTCATATCCCGTCCAACTGAACCAGTCTTCCTCGAGTGCTTCTACCGCTTCGGGTTCTTCAATCGAGGGAAACTGAGAGGTTGGAGGAGCGAGAGACTCAGGAGAGAGGATTTCTCTCGAGTCGTCCTCAGCCGAATCCCAACCCTCCTCACCTTCAGTTTCCATTTGGAGCCATTCCTGGCTGTCCACCCTCCCCATTTGCTCGAGTTCCTCTAACGACGGAGGGGGTGTCGTCTCCTCTTCTGGAGAAGATAAATCTTCAACTGACTTTCTCTCTTCCGACTCTAAAGGCGTCTCTCCCTCATCTTTTTCACTCTCGTTTCGACGATAAAGGGGAATGTCGTTGTCTGGATTGGGTTTTGGTAAAAACTCAAAATCACTCACTCTGCTCCTCCTTTCCCTCCAGTAAGGATCGAACGCTCACTAGCTAACACGACTCCGATCGGATAGTCGGAGCGGCCTGCCGAGTTTGGAATTCTGTCTAGCTTACTTTCCCAGAGGACATTTTGCAAAGGGTAGGGCTACACTCTAATGATGCTAGTCGGTCACAGTCCTTCTGTGGCAAGGATCTAAAAACCAAAGTAGCATTACTCCTCATTACTACCTTCGCTTTCAGGAGGTTGAAAAAGCCCCGAGTTTATCGTCATGAACTGAGAGTTTTTGATGCGATCTCTATCCCTATTGACAGCGATCTATATTACAGTCGATCGACGATCGCGATCGCAATTTGTCTTGACATCAAAATGATTCGCTGTGGGCGATCGCCTCGAACTGAACTCGGTCGATCCGCTGCGATCGATAGAGGGTTTCGGCAATTTCAGAAATCGTCAGGACAGAATGGGCGCGATAACCTTTCGCGTTCAGTCGATCTTTAACCCCTTTCTCGTGGTCGATAAACACGACGATATCGTTGACCGTCAACCCCGCCGACTCTAATTTTTGCGCCCCTTCAATGGCACTGTTGCCACTAATTAAAATATCGTCGATGACAACCACCGTTTCGCCGGGGTGGAAATGTCCCTCGATGGCGCGTCGGGTTCCGTGGGCTTTGACTTCCTTACGGGGGAAAATCATCGGACGGTGCAGTCGCAACGATAACCCCGTCGCCGTGGGAAGCGCCCCGTAGGGAAGCCCCGCGATGCGATCGAACGTCAAGCCTTGCAAGATCTCGGCGTAGGCGTTCAACACTTGATGGAACAGTTGTGGGTTCGAGATGATTTTCCGCAAATCGATATAGTAGGGGAACGTCGCCCCGGACGCCTGCACGTACTCCCCAAACAAGATGCACTCGAGATCGTACAGTTGCAAAATTAAATCCCGATGGGGAAATTCGCGAACCGCGTCGAGTTTGTCACCTTCAGGCGTCCAGAGTTCGCAGGTGGATGCGTCTTGGGCGATGTCTTGGCGAATGCGATCGATCTCGCCGTTGAGTTCCTCCAACTGTTCGGGTAAATCGTCTCGTTTCAACCAATCCTGGGGAACCGGAAGTAGCAACCCCGCCCCGTTGCGATCGAGTCCCGCCCGCAATAAGGCGTCGAGTTGTTCGGGTTCGGACCAAATACTGCGCGCGAGGAGCAACCGTTCCGGGGCGATCGCTCTAACTTGGCGGAAAATCTCGGGTTGTGAAGTTCCGACCTCGAACCCCAACTGTTCGAGCGGCCCCCACAGCCGCGCTTCTTTCACCACTTGTAAGTAAAATGGCGTCTGCGACGAAGGAAAATCCTGTAACGGCGTCGCTGTGGGGTTCGAGGTGCGACAGAGAACGAACGCTGCTTTGTCGGGATAGACCAAAAACGGTGCGGCTTCGTCTTGTCCGGCGTAGGGATTTAAGGTGACGGCGTCGACGTTCCAGGTTTCAAACACCGTGCGGGCGAAGACGGTGGCGGTGTTGAGATCGCTATGTTTGGCGTCGAGAATCACCGGAATTTCGTCGGGAACGTCTTGTAACACTGTCGCCAGCAGTTCTAAACCGGGCATCCCCAAGGCGTGGTAAAAGCCGAGGGTGGGTTTGTACGCACAAACGCGATCGCAGGTCGTTGCGACGATCGCCGTCAACCAGTCGCACAAATCCGACATCCGATAATCGAGACGTTCTCCCGATTCGTCGCCTCCGGGCATCATTTCCGGGTTGGGATCGAGTCCGACAACCAGTAAACTCTGATTTCGGGCGATCGCGCCGTTGAGTTTCTCGAAAAAGCTCGTTTTCATGTGAATTTCGCCTCTTGCCCCTCCTCTGCTACAAAGATGGTAACGCCAAATTTTCCCAGTCTCGGCGATCGCCTGCGACATCGACTTCAACAGGTGGTTCCCTTCGCGGTTCCGGTGGTGGAAATTCCCGTAAAACTCGGGCGCGATCGCGATCGGCTCCGCTATCGATCGGCGGTGGCGTTGAAGTTTGCGAAGGTCTACTCGCCCCCCGCTGACAGCCTCGCCTTGGCGAACGACATCGCCAACCACTGGAAAACACCGGAATTCGAGGTGTCCGTCACGCCGCCGGGATTTCTCGACGTGACGGTGGCGGATGCAGCTTTAGCGGAGTGGTTGCAACACCTCGCCTGCGATCGCGGTTGGGAAAACGACGACTCGCCATACGACAGAGACAACTACACGTCCGATCCCTCAACTTCGGTTGAGGTTCCCTTTTCCGTACAGTACGCGTGTTACCGTTGTGGTTCGTTACTCCGTCTCGGGGAACGCGAAGGGTTTGTGAAGCTCGATTCTCCCAAAGGCGATCGCATCGTCGAGCCTTTCCCTCTTCCTTGGCTCGATCTCGCCTCAAACTCCCCGTTACGCTGTATCCGCCACAGCGAACGTAACCTGATTTCAGAGTGCGCGTTCGTGGCGGACGCTCTCGTGGCGGAGGAGATCTCCGATCGACCTCGACAAATTCTCAAACTCGCCACCCGTCTCGCCGAAGCCTTCGAGACATTTCACCGAGATTGTCGAATTATCGGACGACCCCGCGCGATCGCCCAAGTTCGCCTGGGATTGCTGGCGGTGACGCGAGTTTTGTTAAAATGGCTGCTCGAAGCGGGTTTGGGCGTTTCAGCACTCACCGAATTGTAAGGAAATATGAGGAAATTTTTAAATTTTGAGAAAAAGGGGTGACAAACTCGGTAAGGTCAGCTATATTACCTAATGTGTGAGGAGCGAACCAGTAAGGACACCGAGACGAAACACGGCCAGTCGTCGGTGTCCTTTCTGATCTCAGTATTTTTTCAAAGTTAAACTCAGTCGTTTTGCGGAAGAGTGTTCAGTGCGACAGGTTTAACTTAAAAACTGTTCGATCGCCACCGCGACACCATCGGCTTCGACAGTCGGAGCGACCCAATCGGCGATCGCCTTCACCTCATCTGGCGCGTCGCCCATCGCTACCCCAATTCCGGCGTATTTTAACATTTCTAGATCGTTCCAGTTGTCGCCGACAGCCATCACGTTTTCCGGGCGCAATCCCAAACAGGCTTCGGCGATATAGCGCACGGCGTCCCCTTTGTTGACATCGGGATGCGCCGCCTCGAAGAACGTCGCCACAGACGTGGTGGTGTAGAGTTGTTGTCGCGTATAGCGTTGGCGTATTTGATGCAGCAACGACGCGATCGCCGTCGTATCGTGACTGAGAGCTAAGACTTTCGTGGGGGCGGTTGCGAGACTGCGTAAGTCGCCCACGGCGATCGCCTCCATTTTAGAGCGTTCGACATAAGCGCGAGTGTCTGGGGTCAAATCGCGCACGTAGAGGCGATCGTCGATGTAAAAGTGAACTGAGAGGCGATCGCGCCATTCGGGACTCTCGAAAAAATCGAGGAGTTCTCGGGTTAAATTCGGACACAGCGGCGTGTGGCGGTGGATGCGATCGCCGTTAGTAGGATCTTTAATCAACGCGCCTTGATAGCAAATCAGGGGAAGTAGCGACTCGATTTCCCGGTGAAAGCGCAACGCAGAACGGTACATTCGTCCAGTAGCGATCGCCACCGGGACGCCGTTAGCCGCGACTCGTCGAATGGCGGCTTTGACAGGTTCGCGAATTTGGTTGGACGTTCCGGCGATCGTCCCGTCTACATCTAACACGAGGAGCTTAATCGTCATGGTGGGGTTGTGAAATTCCGTCTTGATGGTAGACGAGAACAGGAGTTTAGGGGAACTCAGAAAAATCCAAACCCCTCTGCGTCCTCTGTGTCTCCGTGGAGAATCAATCAAACATCGCGATCGACCTCATCCATCCCCTGACGAATCGCCGCTTCCAGTTTTTCCGGTTCGTCCGTTCCGATGCGGAAGCGTTTCCCCGTCGCCAGATGAAGCTGTACCGCATCGAACCCCGAAACGTTAAACATCCACCCTTCCGGCGTCAGGCGAATTCCCCACCCGTAAAACCAGCGATTTCGGACGACAGACACCTCGTCGATCGCCACTAACTCGAATTCCTTGCGAATCCAACCGGGCCCGAACCAGCAGCGAACTTTCCCGCTTCCCACCTGAACCGTCAGCGTTCCGAAGACAACCGCCAACAGGACTAAAATAACGAGAACGCCAATATCGAGAATCCAAGACGGACGAAACAGCATCAATCCCACGATTAACACCGCGACAGCACCGAATGCGGCGAGAATTGCCCAACCGATTTGCGTATGTTGGTAAATCACGACGAACTCCCCTCAACATCAGCGAACAGCGAACAGAGTCGTAGGGTGCGTGACTTGAAAAATCGGGTGTCGATCGTGAGACCGATCGTTTGTCACGCACCACCAACGTACACCGCCCACCGACAAGGGTGTGTGACGAAATATGGCTTTTCCGACCTTGGTGTGTAGGGTAAATGCTTGTAGCCTCTATCTGGAAAGGGATGCAAGCGATTCGATCTGCCTTTTATACAGGGTGCGTGACTTGAAAAATCGGGTGTCGATCGTGAGACCGAACGATCGTCACGCACCAACTCCTTCTCCCCCTCTCCCAAACGATCGAGGTTCGCCAAAAACAACCTATTCCACCGTTACCGATTTCGCCAAGTTGCGGGGTTGGTCTACATCCAAACCGCGACGGGCGGCGATATGATACGCCAATAACTGTAACGGAATCACCGACAACAGCGGCGAGAGCATTTCGTCCACCACGGGAACCGGAAGCAAATCGTCGAAGGTTTCGGCGGCTTCCTTATCGTCCATTGGCGTGACACCAATCAACCGCGCGTCGCGGGCTTTCGCTTCCTGAGCGTTGGAGAGAACCTTATCGTATACCGAACCGGGCATGGCGATCGCCACCACGGGAACTTTCGCATCTAACAAGGCGATCGGACCGTGTTTCATCTCCCCAGCGGGATAGCCTTCAGCGTGAATGTAGCTGATTTCCTTGAGTTTCAACGCCCCTTCTAAGGCGATCGGGAAGTTAATCCCTCGCCCCAGGAAAATGAAATCTTGGGTGTCGCCGAACTCGTGGGCTAACTCTTCGATGTAGCGCTCCTGACTTTCTAAGACTAACTCGATTTGCCCCGGAAGCTGCCGCAATCCCCCCAAAATTTCTTGAATCCGTTCTTTAGAAACCGTGTTGCGGCGATAGGCTAAATCCAACGCCAAGGCGTAAAACGCCATCACTTGCGCCACAAAGGTTTTCGTCGCCGCCACCCCGATTTCAATTCCGGCGTGGGTGTCGATGATGTTGGGAACCATGTGTCCGAGGGAGGATTCCGGACGGTTGGTAATCCCCAACAGACGGGGCTGATATTCCGGTTTCAGGGGTTTTCGCCGCTCCTTCTCCATCGCTAACGCGGCGAGGGTGTCGGCGGTTTCTCCCGATTGCGTGACGCCGATGGTGAGGGTGTGGGGGGTGACGGGGGCGCCAGCGTAGCGAAACTCGGAGGCGTACTGTACCATCGTAGGGATTCCCGCCAACTGTTCGAGTAGGTATTTCCCGATTAACCCGGCGTGCCAACTCGTACCGCAGGCGAGGATTTGCACGCGATCGAGATTTTCGTAAAGGCTTTCGTCGAGTCCGAGGTTCACTGGGGGCGTGTCGTGGCTGGCTTCCCAGGTACTATCAGTGTAAGCTTCCAAACACCCGCGCACCACTCCGGGTTGCTCGTAGATTTCTTTGAGCATGAAGTGTTTGAACCCCTGTTTTTCCACGACGATGGGGTTCCAGGTGAGGGTTCGGGGACTTTTTTTAATGCGATCGCCTGCAAAGCTGTAAATTTCCACTCCCAGCGGCGTGAGTTTCGCCAGTTCGCCGTTTTCCATCGTCAACACGGCGCGAGTGTGGGGAATCAATGCAGGGGTGTCGGAGGCGCAGAAAAACTCTCCCTGTCCGAAGCCGATCGACAGCGGGGCTTGTTGGCGTGCCACAATGAGTTCGTCGGAATAGTCGGCACTGATGACGGCGATCGCGAAAGCACCTTCGAGGTGGTTGACGGCTTGGCGAACTGCTTCGAGAAACGGCGACGAGGCTAAGGTTGCGGGGGCGGCGGATTCCGGGCGAGCCAGGTATTCGGCGATCAGGTGCGGGATGACTTCCGTATCCGTGTCGGATTTGAACTCGTGGCCCTTCTGTTGTAGTTCCAGGCGCAGTTCTCGGAAGTTCTCCACAATGCCATTCTGCACGACCGCGATCCGTTGCGCCACGTCCATGTGGGGGTGAGCGTTGTACTCTTCGGGTTTACCGTGCGTCGCCCATCGCGTGTGTCCGATACCGATTTGCGAAGGGTTTTCGATCCCGTCGAGTTTCGATCGCAGGTTTTGCAGTTTTCCTTTGGCACGAACGCAGTGGATTTCACCTTCCCCGACGGTGGCGATTCCGGCGGAGTCGTAGCCGCGATATTCGAGTTTTTCCAACCCAGCCAACAAAATCTCGCTGGCTGCTTGCATCCCGATATAACCGACGATTCCGCACATACTACACCACTCCTCTAGATCTTGTCTGGGGGTTGACCTTCACAAAGTCTAGTATATCGAGGCGGGGAGAGAAGGGGCGATCGCCCTCGTTTGGGGAACGGCGGTATCGATCGCGCGATCGTCTCCCCCCATTGAGTGGGTTCAGAAGCGTTCGGGATCTAAGATAATTTTTCCATCTCCTAAAATCATTTTCCAGCAGATAGAATACTCAAAATTTACATAAGAACTATTGGATGCTCTAAAATCTGTTTCGATGAAAGTCGAATTATTCATATCGGCACAGGTTAAATTAGCCTTGAATAAAACAGCGCGATCGAGTCTCGAACACGGCAAAGTTGCATCCAATAAATTCGCTTCTGTTAAATTTGCACCAGTTAAGTTTGACAACATCAGATTCGCACGAGTCAAATTAGCTCCCGTCAAATCAGTCTCTGTCAATACGGAACCTCTCAAATGGGTTTCAGTTAAATTCGATCCGACTAAAGATCCAAGATTCAAATTAACACCGAATAAGTTCGCTTGAAATAGATCGACAAAATTCAAATTCGCTCGTTCCAAATTGGCTTCGCTGAAGTTGGCATTTTGTAAGTTCGACTCAGATAAGTCAGCTTTTTGAAAACATGCTTTTTCAAAGTTGCTATGAGATAAATTCGAGCCAGTCAGTACAGATTTGCTCAAGTCCGATTTGGCTAAATTGCTTCCTGAAAAATCCACATTTCTGAGATCGCATAGACTTAAGACAATCCCTTCGAGGTTAAGATTGCTTAAGTTCGCTTTGCTTAACTCAATTTGGCTGAAATTTCTTCTTCCCTTCTGATATTCCTCTAAAAGTTTATCCCGAGTCAATACAAATTCCCGACTCACCGGATATACATAGTATAAGGCTGCTGACTCGTAACGCATATCGGATGCATTAGCGCGATCGATACGAGGTAAACGCCCAAATTTTGTATTATCGATCTTGGAAGTTTGAAAATTTGCAATTTTTTCTAAATCTACATTTCTAAAATTGGCGTTTTTTAAATTAGCTTGGTAAAAACTCGCACCTTCAAGATTGGCAAACTCCAAATTTGCACCTTCAAGATTTGCACGATCGAAATTGACGTGAGATAGGTTCGCTTTTTTGAAATCTACCTGTTTGAGAGAGGCATTTTCAAAATTAGCACCTTGCAAGTTACATCGAAGAATCGAGCCGAGGAGATTAGCATTTTTAAAATCTGCCCCCGATAAATTTGCTTGCGAAAAGTCAATCCCTACTAAATCTGAATTTTTGAGGACAATTTTTTTCATATGCTGCAAAATAGAACTCGACAATCCGAGGCGAGCGAGTTCCTGTTTGAAGCAAATTTCCCTGAACGTGATTCCAGTAAAGTCGTTTTTTCCGGTTTCAGAAATTTGTTTAAAAAACGTTTGAATGTCCATTGAGCAACGTCTAATTTTCTAAAAATGGTCTGAAGTGGTTGCTAAGTGTCCGTCAGGTAAAATTGTTTTCCAGCAAGTGACATCAAAAAGACGATGTCCGCGATCGAAACCGATCGCATTTCTTAAGTTAGTTTCAATTAAATACGCCGATTCTAAATTTGCCCAAACTAAGCAGGCATTATTTAAATTGGCGCGATCGAGTCTCGCACCCATTAAATTGGCACGTGATAAATCAGCATTTGTGAGATTAACATAACTTAAGTCGGTTAAGATTAAATTGGCTTGACTTAGATTAGCTTCAGTGAAGTTGGCATCTGCTAACACCGCACCTCTTAAGTTGGCTTTCGTCAAATCAGCTTTCACTAAAGAAGAAAAATTTAGATTAGCTCCCAAAAGATCGGCTTGCTGTAAATTTGCACGATCTAGCACAACATATTTTAAGCTAGCTTCTCTCAAGTTTGCATTCTGAAAATTGACTTCAAACAAAATGGCTTCTTCAAAAGAAGCTTCTTGAAGAGAGCTTCCCCGAAAATTCGACTGCACTAATGTCGAATAATTAAAATTGGCATGGGTTAAGTTACAATTTTTAAAATTGGCTTGTTGAATATTCGAGGAACGAAAGTCAGCATTTTTTAAATTACTTCCAGTGAAGTTTGCTCCCTGAAGATTCAAGTTGCATAATTCAATTCCTTCCAAATCGATATTACTAAAGTCCGCCCCTGGTAATTCAGAATACTTGAAAGATGTCTGAAAAAAATTCTGGTTTTTTCTATATTTTCTGTATTCTCTTATAATTTGATTTCGCAACTGTTGAATTTCTTCTGGATTGTTCTTTTCGAGTGGTTTTTTATGGACTTCGTAATGTCCGAGATAAAGGTTGAATTCTTCAGAGGAATTCTGGCATTGCCGAACTTTATACGAAACGTCGTGTAAAGACCCAAAAATTGCACCATCAAGCTTTGCTGTTTGCAAGTTTACAGCTTTTTCTTGATTGGTATGTCGGAGATTTGCATTGGTTAAGTTGGCTTTGTAAAAATCAGCACGTTCCAAATCTGCATTTTCCAAATTTGCACCTTCGAGATTGGCATATCTGAAATTTGCGTCACGAAGAAATGGGCCAATTTTAACCTGCCTTAAATCGGCATTCTGAAAATTAGCTCCCTGCAAAATGCAATAATAAAGAAGAGACCCTCTTAAGTTTGCATTTTGAAAATTTGTATTAGAAAGATTTGCTGTGACACCACCCCCACTATCGAAGTCAATCTCTAATAACTCTGAATTCTTGAAAAGAATATCTTTTAATGAAAATTCCATCGATCTTGAAATTACTTCAGATAGTTCGGGTCTTCGGAGTTTGTGGTTATAAATGTATAGCATGATACAAAAAATTGAAGATTCGAGAGCCAAAACCCTTGAAATCTCGTGAAGTTAGTTTTTCTGTCACCCTAAACTCCGAAGAGCCGATAGTTCTTTCCATAAATGGACTCCTCTTAAAGAAATTCCCGTAAAATCTTTTTCTCCAGCTTCATATCGTTTGAGAAATTCTTGGATATCCATAGTCGAAATTTTGTAACATACTTCAAGCATACTACAAAATTAACATAGACCGACACTTCGTATCAAGAGCTGTAGCTTAGCGGAGATCGCTTCACCAAGATTCGATCGCCTGTCGGGATGTTTTCTCTGCCTAAAGCCATCCCCAGACGTTCCCTGAAACTCCCAGGAGAGCGTCAAAACCGCGATCGCGCCCCTTCCACAACCACCTCTATACTTTCAACTGTCCGCCGAGGGTGAAGATTTGCGTCGCCGTCAGGGTTAACTCGGGAAACAACACTGACGAAATGGGTTCGTCTGCGGTATGAACTGCTTCCTCGTAGAATCCCTGCTCCAATCGCAGCACAGTCACTCGCGTTTCGATCGCCTCGACAATCCAGTATTCAGGAATCTCGATCGCGCCGTACTCCGATCGCTTGTAGCGATAATCGTCTGTCACCGAACCCGGACTCACGATTTCCACAGCTAAAAACGGCGGCGTGTCAAACGTCGCCGACTGTCCCCACAGTGCCATTGCCGATTCTAGCGAGACGACCAGCAAATCGGGAAGACGGGATTTAGCAATTCCCGTTCGCACCCCCACCCCCTGCACGCAAGTCCAAGGTTGTTGGAGTCGCTGAATTTCGGTTAAAAAGGCTTGTGTTAAAAACGTTGCAATGAGGGCGTGAGCCATCGTCGGTGGATTCATCCGCCTTAAGACTCCATTTACCAATTCGTAACGGTTTTCTGAATCGCTGAGTTGGCAATAGTCTTCAAAACTCAACTGTTGAAATTCAGTTGAAACGACCATTTTTTGTAACTCCTATCTATTCATAAAAACCACAGAAATTTTATCTAAAATAGCAAAAAAAGCAATTTTCGATCGACTTTCAACTCTCAATGGGTAACAGCTTGTCCATCGTGGCCAACATTTTACTCGGATCGACAGGTTTCGAGAGAAATCCAGAGGCTTTCACCATTTTGGCTCGCACGCGATCGATCAATCCGTCTTGGCTGGTTAAAATTACTACGGGAACGTCTTGTAACGTCGAAACTCGTCGAATTTGGGCGCACACTTCGTAGCCGTTGATTACGGGCATCATTAAGTCTAAAAAGACTAAATTTGGCTGTCGTTTGATGAGTGTCGGTAACGCTTCGAGGGGATCGGTAACGTAAATAAAACGATATCCCGCACCGCGAACGATGACTTCGAGGATTTTGCAGTTTTGTAGGCTATCGTCGATACAAGCAATCAAAGGGGCTTCGGAGGACGAATCGTTCTCGAAATCAGCATCTTCAAGGCGATCGCCTCGCTCCGATCGCCCATCGGGTAAGTCGGGAATTTCGACGAGTTCGATCGCCCCGCGTCTGACATAGGGGAGTAGCGATTTCGTCAGGCGGGCTAAATCCTGTTTGAGCGAAACGGCTAAATCCCGCAACGTACTGCGAGAGTTGGCTAACACGATCAGTTTGCGATACGCTTTATCCGAGACCGAACTGCGAAGTTGTTCGCGATGTCGCACCACTGGCGCTGTATTGGGGAGATAATCGCTCAACCCTTCTTCACACCAAGCTTCCCATTGCAGTCGAGCGTCCGTAAGTACGTCGGCGACTTTCAGTAACGCGAGGGATTCTGAGAGGGCCTCTTCCCCATAGCCGATTCCCGTCAGGCTTTGAGATTGCGACGCCTGCAAAATATCGAACAGGACTTCGACAACGCACTCTGTTACGATCGCTTGGACGCTTTCGCGATCGATCTGCTGGCGTTTGAGTAAAATTGACAGTACGAGATATTCCCACGCCGTTTGTTTGTCCGTCTTGCGAACGTTGGCACGACTGAGATCGAGTTGTGGATATATCTTCGAGAGCGATCGCTGCCATCGCCGATGAGGGTGAGTTCCTCCCCCAGCCCAGACAATACGTCCGAGGCGGTAGTACAAATCCCAACTCTTCGAGTTCGGGGCGGCGATTTCCAGCCGACCTGAAAAGTGCTTTTGACTGCTGACTACAATCGCCTCGATCGCGCTGGGAATCTTGGCTTCGGGGCGGCTTCGGTTGGCATCTGTCGATGAAGAAAAATCAGAAGGGAAAATCGGATTCGGTGTCATGGCTTTCCGCAAGTTGGCGGGTTCAAAAAGGCGGCTCGGCTCGAACAAATAAAACGTACTTCGTTATCTTTTTATAAAAAATTAAACGGCTTGAAACTAGGAATTGAATAAAATTATAGCTTGCTTTTATTAAAAACTCTTGATACAAATTCGATCGCTCGACTTATAGCTTTTAAATGTCGAGGATTGGCTTCTCTAAATTGGTATTTTTATAACATTTGGATGGTTGAGATGCGAGTCTGGACGTATCGAACTCTTGCGAGTTTAATAAAAACCATCGGAACGGTCATGAAAGTTGACGGTCTTCGATCGCCCCGTATCGTTCCCGATCGGAACTATCCTTTATCGATCGAGACCCCTCGAAAGCGAGTCTCAGGACTGCAAAGTTGAATTAACATGATTGTATAGTGAGATCGCTGATGCAAGGTTTATTTGTCGGCTTAACGACTCTCGACTTTATTTATCTTACCGAACGGCTCCCCCAGACGGACGAAAAACTCGTGGCCGCAGACTATACGATCGCAGCGGGCGGCCCGGCGACGAACGCCGCCGTCACCTTTGCCAGTTTGGGGAATACCGCACGCACGATTTCGGCGGTGGGATCGCATCCGATGGCGTCGATCGTGCGATCGGATCTCGAGACCTACGGGGTCGTCTCGTTCGATCTAGATCCCGACCGACCAGACCCTCCTCCAGTGTCGTCGATTTTGGTGACGCCGCCAACCGGAGCGCGATCGGCGATCTCGATTAACGCGACGAAATCTCAACTTCCGTGCGATCGCCTTCCCGAAAATCCCCTGCAACAGATCGATGTCGTCCTCATCGACGGCCATCAAACGATCGTGGGGGCGGAAGTGGCGAAACAGGCGATCGCTCGACAAATTCCCGTGGTGGTAGACGGCGGAAGCTGGAAACCGGGATTCGAGGACATCTTGCAGTACGCCGATTACGTCGTCGCGTCGGCGAACTTTTTCCCGCCAAGCTGTACCTCGCCATCTCAGGTTTTTTCCTATTTACAGGGGTTGGGCGTCCCCCACGTGGCGATAACCCACGGCGAAAACCCCATCGTCTACTGGAGTCGCGGGACTTCTGGGAAGTTAGCCGTTCCGTCAGTGCGGGCGATCGATACCTTGGGGGCGGGGGATATCTTTCACGGGGCGTTTTGCCATTTCATCTTGCAAGAGAGTTTCGTCGAGGCGTTAGCGTCGGCGTCGAAGGTGGCCGCACAAGCCTGTCAGTCGTTTGGAACCCGCAGTTGGTTGAAGGGGCGATCGCAATGTTAAAACGGGATTGAATTGATTTGAGAAAATCCCGTGCAATCGAACGTTAAGGCGATCGCGATCCTCGTCCTCTGTGCTGCCATCTCGGGGGCGATCGCCGGTTGCGGCCGTCGTCGAGCGTATGTCTTGTCTGTCGCGTCGATCGAATCGAAGACGCCGAACTGTTGGAACTCGAACGCGGCGAAGTGGAACTGACCTGTGGAAACCGCGTCGTAGACGTATCTTGGAGTCAGTTTCGCCGCCAACTCAACCTCGATCCGGGGCAGTACAAACGCGATCTGCGATCGTTCGACCGCCAATTTCGCTGTATTTACGAACCTAGGGGACGCAAAGAACTGCTCTGTCAGCGAGGACGAAACGGCGAATTTGCGAGACTTCCCTTTCGCGACGACGACTGACGGCTCCGTTTTGACCGAGACGTTCGGGAAAACTGCCAGTCCGGCCGGTTCGTATATTGACATCCTCTCCCTGCATACCCGATAGGGTATGCAGGGAGAGGATGTCAATTGCCGACATTTGTGGGTTTACAGCATTGTCGTCGCGAGTCAGTCCCGAAGTCTTGGTCGCCTGGCTCAACGAAATCTTCTCCAGTTTCGATCGCCTCACGGAACAGTACGGCTTGGAGAAAATCAAAACCATTGGAGATGCGTACATGGCAGTAGCGGTACTTAAACAAATTTCAAGCCCAAACCAAGCCAAAACGCGCTTTGTGAGCGGCAAACAGGTCTCGATTCTCGTTCAGCCATGCCACAAAAACGAAAAGACATGGCTGTCCGAAAAGCCTCTAAAGCATCTACAAAAGTTTCCAAAGGTTGGTTCGCCCACTTCCTTCGTAAACCGCCCGTCAACTTAGAAGGTATCTATAAAGAAAAAATTAAGAGGTGAGGCGTTTGAGCATCAGAGCTGTCATGGCTTGATATACAAAGCACTCACTCATCTGAGGAAGACGCTCGTAATCCTTACTCAAACGTCGGTGCTTTCCTAACCAAGCTAAGGTGCGTTCGACGACCCAGCGTCTTGGC
>NZ_KB235958.1:1974384-1982001 GCF_000332355.1 Baaleninema simplex PCC 7105 | reverse complement strand
AAATCTTTGGGGCGACCCAAGGAATCTCCCTGCATACCCGGAACGGGTTGCTGGGAGAGGATGTCAACGCTGGCAAACCATAGTATCGGGAACGGCGCGAGGACGGCTTTTCGGGGGAAACCTTTCCGTATTGTCGGGAATCGCCGGATCGCCTTACGCCGTCGATCTCGAAGGCGCGATTTTGTTTCTCGAAGACGTGGGAGAAGACATCTACCGCATCGATCGCATGATGACCCATCTCAAACTCGCTGGTTGGTTCGATCGCCTGGCGGGGTTTGTCTTCGGACAATGTACCCGCTGCGATCCCGGCGAAGGGTACGGTTCCCTAACCCTCGAAGAAGTGGTTTGGGGACATATCGAACCCTTGGGAATTCCCGCCTGGTACGGTGCAACTATCGGCCACGTCGAACCCATCGTCACGCTTCCGCTGGGAACGGACGTAGAAGTCGACGCCGACGGGGGAACGATTCGGATGTTGGAACCTGCTGTGTTGTAGCAAAATCCTATGAGACGCCGTCAATTGTTCGTTTTAGGTGGAAGTCTGTTCGGCTTGGGGGTGGGGGTTGCAGTCCGCAAGGCGTTCGCACCGCCGAAACTCTCTCCATCAACCCCGAAACCCGTTGCGACGCCGTCCCCAGAACCTGCGACTATTGAATCGCTGCGATCGCCAGTCGGCCCCGATGGAATGTTAGCCCCCCGACGCGGCGACGTGCGAATTGTCGTCGTTAGCGATCTCAACAGTCAGTACGGTTCGACTACCTACGAACCTCAAGTCGATCGCGCGGTGGAACTTCTCCCCGACTGGGAACCGGATTTAGTTATCTGTAGCGGCGATATGGTAGCCGGACAAGATCCGTTTTTAACCGAATCCGAAATTCGCGCCATGTGGGACGCCTTCGATCGCCATCTCCGCAAACCGATCCGCAACGCCGGTTTTCCCTTCGGCTTCACCCTCGGAAATCACGACGCCTCGGGAGTTCTCGCTAACGGCGCGTATTTGTACGACACCGAACGGGAATTAGCGCGGGAATATTGGCAAAATCCCGACCGCGATACGGGGTTGAACTTTGTCGATCGCTCGGGATTTCCCTTCTATTACAGCTTTACGCAGAACGATATTTTTTACCTGGTTTGGGATGCCTCCACCTCGAAAATTCCCGCCGAACAACTGGCGTGGGCCGAAAAAAGCCTCTCGGAAGACGTGGCGAAACAGGCCAAACTTCGTATCGCGATCGGTCATCTCCCGTTGTACGCCATCGCGATCGGACGAGACGAGTTGGGAGAAATCGTCGCCAACGCTGAAGACGTGCGATCGCTCCTCGAACGTCACCGCGTCCGTACTTACATCAGCGGACACCATCACGCCTATTTTCCCGGTCGTCGCGGCGAATTGGAACTTCTCCACGCTGGCGCGTTAGGAAGCGGACCGCGAATGTTACTCGACGGTGCGCTGTCGCCGACACACACGTTAACAGTCGTCGATATCAATTTCGCCGAGGAAATCACCCGCTACACGACGTACGATATGAAAACCTTGGAGGCGATCGATCCCGAAACCCTTCCTCGCATTATCGTCGGTCCCAACGGTTGGGTGTTGCGGCGAGATGTCACTTGGGAGTCGTTAACGCCAGAGGAACAAAACAAACAGTACGTTCCCATTGAGTGATACGAAATCCGTGTACGAAAACCTGGCTATAATACAAGAAGTGTAGTCAGGAACGACAGCGATGCCAAGAAAAGTGAGTTTAGCCCCTCATTTCAGCGCAGAGGAGCTGAGAGAAAAATACAAGAAAAGCCGCGATAATGTGGAAGCCAGACGGTGGCATTTGTTGTGGAAAGTGGCCAGGGGTTGGACACTCAAGAATAGTGCTATAGCTGTGGGGCTCAATTATGAATATGCCCAAAAAGTCGTAAAAAAATATAACCAAGAAGGTGATAAAGGAATCAAAAATCAACGAAATCAAAATCACCCCAAGACCAAAAAACACCGAGCATTACTCAATGAAGAGCAATTGAATAAACTCAAAGAAGCTCTCAAAGGAAAACCTTCTGATGGAGGGCAATGGACGGGGCCGAAAGTGGCTCGCTGGATTGAAAAAGAAACGGGACGAGAGAAAGTCTGGAATCAGCGAGGATGGGATTATCTAAATAAAGTGCGGTTACTCTTGGCAGAGACCGAGACCCAAGCACGAAAAAGGAAATAAAGAGGAGCAAGAGCAGTTCAAGAAGGATTTGCCGCTCAAGGTAAAAAAGTTACAAGAGGAGCATCCCAACTCCGAAGTTCAAGTCTGTTTTTTCGACGAACATCGTGTGGGATTAAAACCTATCCGGGTGCATCTCAAAACAGGTTTTCTAACGGTACTTAAACAAATTTCAAGCCCAAACCAAGCCAAAACGCGCTTTGTGAGCGGCAAACAGGTCTCGATTCTCGTTCAGCCATGCCACAAAACGAAAAGACATGGCTGTCCGAAAAGCCTCTAAAGCATCTACAAAAGTTTCCAAAGGTTGGTTCGCCCACTTCCTTCGTAAACCGCCCGTCAACTTATGCCAAAGGATAAAAGTGTAGGCACAAAATACCAAAATTAAATGCCGCTGTAAACTCTTCAAACCTCTCGCCTGGCATTCCCTCCAACCCAACCATCCTTTGGCTTCCCGATAGAAGACTTCTACCCAGTTTCGCCCTGAGTAAGTGTTCACGACCCATTCGGCAGTCACTTTTTCGGAGTCTTCATTCGTGATGAAATAATCAATTTCTGTCGCGTCCGCATAAGAACTTGCATTCATGACGATAGCAAAGGTTCTTTCTCCTTGTAGACGTGACAGCTCTGCCGTACCCGTCGCCACCCACAGGGTTTTGGGCTTGTTTGAATTTAGAGAAACTGACGTAAAGTCCTCTTCTGGTAAGCTTTTGGCATATTCATCAAGGCGAATCTTTTGCCAATTTTCTCCCGATTGATTCAGCCAGATTTTCCGATTTTTGGCGACGGCTCCTAGATACTTCAGTCGGCGAGATTCGAGTCCCTTTAAAAAATTTGTGTTGTTACCATAGCCGGCATCCATGAGGACGATTCCCGGTCGATACCCTCTCTTTAAACTCCGGTCAATTAATTCTAAGGCGATTTCGGGTTTCTTTTTGAAAGAGGGATCTTTCTTGCCTGAGGGTAAGGAACTGGCTGGCTGATAGATTTCTACATCCAGAGGCAAATTTTTTTTGCCATCATAGAGATGGGTCGTTACCGCCACGATTCCGTTGTCGAGCTTGCCGATTTCTCCGATGTACTGTCTTCCCACACCTGCGGTGAAGTTGCCGCTTTTTCGATGTCCTGTATCATCGAGCAGCAAGGCAAATCCCCGACCCACTCGGGTTTGATGGCAGGAGTCCACCACCTTTAAACGACGTTCGTTAATACGCTTCTCCTCCCAAGGGGATTCCGTTATAAAATGATGTAAGCGGTTGTAAACCACTCCCACCGAGTCGTTTGCCATCTGAGTTATGTTTTTTCGCTGGCTTTCCCCGAGTAATCCTCCCAAATAGTGTCTAAACCCCTTTTTTTGTGCTTGGGTTTTGAAGTCGGGGTCGAAACGCTTGCACCACTTCTCAAAGCAGGGTGGCATAGCGGCTGGGGTGGTCTCTCTCATGGGGACACTCTCCACCTTAAATCCTTTTCAGTCAAGGGTTTTGCTTTTATTTTACCTTTTTTACCGTTTAAGTCCCGGTAGGAGGATTACCCCTCCAGATGGAGAACCACGTCGAAGCCGTTGCAGACTTAGCCCTAGCCATGCAGCGGGAAATTAACAAACTCAATCGAACCTTAGACGAACCCCTTCAGCTACGAGTGGGGATTGAGACGGGATCGGTGGTCGCGGGGGTCATCGGCATTAAAAAGTTTATTTACGACCTATGGGGGGACGCCGTCAACGTTGCCAGTCGCATGGAATCCTCGGGTCTTCCCGGTAAAATTCAGGTGACGGAAGCGACATATCATCGTTTGAAACATCGTTACCGTTTGGAGTTGCGGGGAACGGTGACGATTAAGGGCAAAGGAGAAATGACCACCTACTGGCTTCTGGGCCAACAAGACATACGCTCGCTGTCTTGCCGAGAAGCGTTTGAAGACAGCGAGCGCCAGAGTTAGCCAGAGATGCGAGAACGGGGAGGTTCAGGCGATCCGTTGGCGCAACAGCCACACGCAGAAGGTCAGCATCAACAGCACGCCACTCGACGGCGTAGCTTCGGGAACTTGAACGGGAACGCTGGTCGGAACGCGCATGACCACGGGCTGACTGGTGACAGTGGGAGGGGGCGCCGGTTGCTGTAGCGTGGCTTCGGCGACGAAAACTTGTTGAATTTGGCTTTCCATTGTAGATGTCCTCTGATGATGCAATGCGATGATAGTTCCAAAAAAACGGCTCTAACGAGTGAGCCAAAAATAGGCTAAAATCTAAAAAGAGAGCGTACTTGGGTTTACTGGCTGTCTCGCAGTTGTTGGCGCAACAGCCACACGCAGAAGGTCAGCATTAGGAGGATGCTGCTCGAAGGTCCCGCTTCGGGCATTTGCATCGGAAAACCGAAGGGCATGGGGCTGGCAACCGGTTGTTGGGCGGTGTAGGTGGGTTGTTGGACTGGGGCTTGAGTTTGCACGATCGCTTTCCTGAGTAGAACGACAAGATATCGAGAACAGTCGGTTTAAATGAGCCGAAAACGAGTCGATCGCCGAGACAGTTTTAATTCCCTACAATCCTTCTATAAAAGAGGTTTTGAGGTATCGCTCGCTTCGGACAAGTCCATTATAGGCTCATTTTTGGCTCTGTCAAGTTTTCAGTAGAAATTATCCGAAACTGAACTCTTTGCAATTTTTCTGGAGGTCTCAAACCCTATGGCAGCAACCCTAAAAGCCTCGCCTCGCGGCTTGGAACTGGTCGATCGCGCCCGTCGGTTGAAGGGGTGGTTGAAGTCTTCCGATACTTGGTGCGACGCGGCTTCGACGTCGCGGGCAACGCTGAAGCGATTTTGGCGAGGATTGCCGATTCGATCGCAAACCTTCATCGCCATCTGCGAGGCGGTCGAGGCCGACTGGAAAGCCGTGGTAGAGGCCGCCGAAATCCCGTCTATCTCGAAGGTTCGAGCATCGGAACCAACTGAGCGATCGCCGGTCGAACCGTCAGAACCGATTGTGGATTTCTTTGCTTACGATGAAGCCTGGGTGGGGCGAGAGCATCTCGTCGAAGAACTGACCCAGCAACTGCGCCAATCCTGTCGGATTCTCGTACTGCTCGGCATTACTGGCATCGGTAAAACCGCTCTCGCCGAGCGCATCGCCGTTGCGTTGCACGACGATTGGATGGGGGGAGAGTGGCACTACCTTCTGCGCGAAAACTTGGAAAACGAACGTCAAGCGATGGACTTCGCGAGCGTCGCCACTCGCTGGTGGCAGCGGTGGGGCGTTCCCGTCGATAATTGTAAAGATACCGAACGGCTGTTGCAGCGCACGATCGATCGCTTTCTCGAACAGCCCTATTTACTCATTATCGACTCCCTAGAACTGATCCTGACGGGAAACGAAGACGAGGGCTGGAGTGATTTTCAAGATCCCTGGTGGGCGCAGTTTTTCGAGGGAGTTTTGGCGGCTGAGTCTTGCCCGAGTCGCATCGTTCTCACGTCACAAGACTTTCCCGGTCAGCTTCCCCCCCGTTACGAAGCGTTTTGGAACTGTCAGTTCGTCAGCGGCTTGGCGCCGGAGGAGCAGTTGGCACTGTTCGCAAAAACTGAGCTAAAAGTGAGTCATCAAGATCGTCCGTATCTGGAACGGATCGGTGCGGCCTACGAGGGACACCCCCTAGCGTTGCGGGTGATTGCCGGTGAAATTACCAACGCGCCGTTTCGAGGAAATGTGGTAGCGTACTGGAAGAAATACGGACGAGAAATAGAGGAAGTCGAAAACGCGATCGCAGAGGCCAAAACAGGGACAACCACTTCTGCGAGCGATCGGTGGCAACTCCATCAATGTACGCGACACCTGCGCCTGAAAGTTCGCGATCGGCTCGAGCGGACTTTTAACCGTCTCGAACGAGAAGCTCGCAACGCCTATCTCTTGCTTTGCGAAGCTTCGGTGTATCGCACTCCCGTCCCCGAAGACTTTTGGCTGAGCCATCTCGAAGACTGGGATTGCGACGAATTCGCCCGTCATCTCGCCCTCGAAACCCTGCGAGATCGCTATCTCGTTGAAGAAATTGTCGAAAACGATCGCATTCTCCTGCGCCAACACAACCTCATCCGTAGCGTTTCCCTCAAACACTTACAGCAACTCGATCTCGACGATGGAGAACTGCCCAGATAAGTCCGATACTGAGGAACCGAGATCGCCTTCTTTTCAGGACGCGTTGCTCCGTCGCCTGGACTTACAAGCCGCCGGTCTCAAATCCATCAGTCCTCGCTGGAAGCGGACTCACTACCGAGCCGTTCTCAACTGGTTGACGCGCTACGAACCCGCTCCCAACGCCTCCAATCTCGATCGCGTGCGCGGGTACGTCGAAGCCTTTCGCCATTTATGCGAAATTGATGACTGGGAACGGGCGCGGGAAATTCTCCTGCTGCGCCTCAACACGCCAACCGGCGACGAGCTTCACAAACAACTCGAAGTGTGGGGATACTACCGCGAACAAATCGAATTGTACGAGCAGCTACTAGGAAAGAGTAGTCTCGAACTCGACCTGACCTGTTTGAAGGGATTGGGAACCGCCTATTCTTATCTCGGAGATTACCCGAAGGCCATCGAGTGTCACCAGCGACATTTAGAAATCGCGCGAATTCTCGGAAACCAACAAAGCGTCGCGATCGCTCTGGGAAACTTAGGACTGGAATTTTACTATCTCGGCGAGTACCGACGGGCGATCGAGTATCACGAACAGACCTTAACCCTCTCTCGCGAGATCGGCGATCGCCTCGGGGAAGGCCAAGCCTTGGGTAACTTGGGGCTAGCCTATCACGCCCTGGGGGATTACACGGCCGCCATCGCCCAACACGAGCAAGATTTAGACATCTCGCGGGAGATGAGCGATCGCCTCGGGGAAGGTCAAGCTTTGGGCAATCTCGGCTATGCCTATTATGCTTTGGGAGAATACCGAAAAGCCCTTGAGTGCGAGCGCCAGTACCTCGAAATTTCCCGCGAAATTAGTTTTCGCGAAGGAGAAGGAATCGCCCTATCTAACTTAGGCGAAACCTACATCCGACTCGAACGCTACGAAGACGCTCGCAACGCATTAGAAAAAGCCCTTGACATCGCACGGGAAATCGGCGATCGCCACGGGGAAGCTGAAGGGTTGAAAAACCTGGGCGAACTGTACGATCGGCTCGGCGATCGCGATACCGCTTTTTCATATTGTCAGCAAGCCTTAACCATTTCCCGAGGATTGGGTATTCCTCTGGCGGACGAGTGCGAAACCTTACTCGTTCAGTTGAAGGCTTAATACGGAATCCGACTCTCAACGCTGAGCGAAGTCGAAGCGTTGAGTCCGAGCGGAGTCGAAGACTCAAACACTGGTTTTGCCCGACCTGACAAGTCTCTCTATCCCCCCAACCATCCCCCCAACCCCCCTTTCAAAGGGGGGCGAAGGGGG
>NZ_KB235958.1:1968500-1974284 GCF_000332355.1 Baaleninema simplex PCC 7105 | reverse complement strand
AGGGGGGCGAAGGGGGGATAGGGGGCTAAGGGGGGATGTGGTAAAGACTTCTTGAAACCTAGCTTAGGGCTTGCTGAAAAAGACGGTTGGTAAAGGAAGGGAAAGGTGCATCTCACTTTTGTAAAAATATAAGTCTGGAGTAGGTTAGACTTCGGCAACGCTGCCGTCCAGGGGTGAAGCGATACGAAACCCAACAACAGCTCAATTCACCGCAGAGACTCCAATTTGATAAATTTACAGTTTTGAGATGCACCCTAAAATTTCTTCTCGTTTGAGTTGTAGAAGTTCTCGAACGTTCATCAACCTGAATTTGAAATAGGGTGTGCTGAATAAAACTGAAGCCTTTATGAAACCAGAACGTTAAGGGAATCGATTTAAAACAAGTTCCGAGTTTTCAGCCATAATGGGTCTAAAATTCGGAAGAAAATCGCGAGCCGCTCGCATTCCTCCGCCTCCGATTTCCTGTTCCCTTTCCTAACTTTAACGTTAATACTTTTTCAGCAAGCCCTATCTAGAACGCTGTTCGTTACTTCTGTGTGTCAACGCATCCTTCGCCAACGCTGAAGCCGATCTCGAGCAGCAGCGATCGCTCGAGTGTGAGCTTGAATTTGGCGACGTTTTTCAGCATCCATGAGCTAGGCTTGACTCCGACTTGGGCAACTCCTTTTAGCTTAACTCCCTTCTCTCAAACCGCTCTAAGTATTCTTACTCATTGCAAGACTGGAATACACCCTTGACGTGCTTCCTCCCGTCCTTGTTCGATACCGCGTTCTATCCAACTGGTGACGATTTCCATCGTTCGTTCTTCCTGTAGTAAATCGTAAAAAACCGGGTTTCTCGAAAAAAATTGGTTGTGAGAGAACCTTACGATTCAGATTCGGGATACTGCGACAACCACGCGATTAAGTCAGCTTCGCTTTCAAAATCAAGTAAGGCTTCTCCTAACGCTTCAACCTCGTCGATGGGAAGTGAACGGATGCGATCGCACAACTGAGAATCGACCCCTCCCAAACGGCGATCGAGTTGACGCAGGACTAACGAGATTTCCCGTTCGCGTCCTTGCTGTAAGCCTTGTTCGATACCGCGTTCCATCCAACTGGTGACAATTTCCATGGTTCGTTCCTCTTCTAACAAATCGAACTGTTCCAACTCCGCTTCAAACCGGGATTCCTCCACTGCGTTCAACCGCAGGTAAGTATCCACAAAACCTGAAATCAACGCTGTTTTCGCCGGATCTAACCGCAACGTCACCAACAACCGCAGACATTCGGCTTTGACTTTGGGTCGATCGATCTCTGCAATTTGCATTTTCGCCATCAACGCCGCCGCGACGGGGTTCGGTTGTCGCAGAAAGTCTCGCCAGTTGAGACGGTTCAGTTGTACGACCCGATATCGAAATTTTAAGACTTCTCCGTCAAGAAATGCCACAGTGTACGTATCTGGTTCGGGACGTTTCGGGATGTCGTAGGACAGTAAGGCGATGGGATAGACGGGTAAACCGTATATTTCGTCTAAACGAGCGAAATAACGGAACATCCGACGGGAGAATCCGGTTTGCGCCGAGGCTTGAGCTTCGGTGTGAATCAAGAAAAAGCTGTCCTGTTGGCGGAATTTCGCCCGAACTAATACGTCGATTTCCCGGCGTTCCCCGGAGGTGATGTCGGTGAAGACTTCTTGGGGAAGGAAGGTGATGGAGTCTCGATCGATCTCTTCGGCGATCGCTGGAAAGAACAAATCGAGGAATTCCCAGAAGAACGTCGATAAGAGGGTTTTGAATAGGCGATCGTGGTCGATGTCCAAGGGCTTTTTTCTCCGCAACTCCGATAGTTTTTAGGATTCTTCAGATTCGGGATATTGCGCCAACCACGCGATTAAGTCAGCTTCAGTCTCGAAATCGAGCAAAGCTTCTCCTAAGGCTTCAATATCGTCAATGGAAAGTTGACGAATTCGATCGAATAACTGAGAATCGACCTCTCCCAAACGTCGATCGAGTTGACGCAGGACTAACGAGATTTCCCGTTCGCGCCCTCGCTCTAAACCTCGCTCTAAACCTTCCTCCCGTCCTTGTTCGATACCGCGTTCCATCCAACTGGTGATGATTTCCATGGTTCGTTCCTCCTCTAACAAATCGAACTGTTCCAACTCTGCTTTAAACTGAGATTCCTCCACTGCGTTCAACCGCAGGTAAGTATCCACAAAACCTGAAATCAACGCTGTTTTCGCCGGATCTAACCGCAACGTCACCAACAACCGCAGACATTCGGCTTTGACTTTGGGTCGATCGCTCTCGGCGATTTGCATTTTCGACATCAACGCCGCCGCGACGGGATTGGGTTGTCGCAGAAAGTCTCGCCAGTTGAGACGGTTCAGTTGTACGACCCGATACCGAAATTTTAAGACTTCTCCGTCGAGAAATGCCACAGTGTACGTATCTGGTTCGGGACGTTTCGGGATGTCGTAGGACAGTAAGGCGATGGGATAGACGGGTAAACCGTATATTTCGTCTAAACGAGCGAAATAGCGGAACATCCGACGAGCAAACCCGGTTTGCGCCGAGGCTTGGGCTTCGGTGTGAATCAGGAAAAAGCTGTCCTGTTGGCGGAATTTGGCCCGAACTAATACGTCGATTTCCCGGCGTTCCCCGGAGGTGATGTCGGTGAAGACTTCTTGGGGAAGGAAGGTGATGGAGTCGCGATCGATCTCTTCGGCGATCGCTGGAAAGAACAAATCGAGGAATTCCCAGAAGAACGTCGATAAGAGGGTTTTGAATAGGCGATCGTGGTCGATGTCCAAGGGTGCATCTCAGTTTGGCAAAAACATGAGAATTGGAGGCTGAAATCCTTATTCTCTCGTATAGATTTACATTTTTGAGATGCACCCATGTCCAAGGGCTTTTTTCTCCGCAACTCCGATAGTTTTTAGGATTCTTCAGATTCGGGATATTGCGCCAACCACGCGATTAAGTCAGCTTCCGTCTCGAAATCGAGCAAAGCTTCTCCTAACGCTTCAACGTGGTCGATGGGAAGTGAACGGATGCGATCGCACAACTGAGAATCGACCCCTCCCAAACGGCGATCGAGCAAACGCAGAACTAACGAGATTTCTCGTTCGCGCCCTCGCTCTAAACCTTCCTCCCGTCCTTGTTCGATACCGCGTTCCATCCAACTGGTGATGATTTCCATCGTTCGTTCCTCCTCTAACAAATCGAACTGTTCCAACTCTGCTTTAAACTGAGATTCCTCCACTGCGTTCAACCGCAGGTAAGTATCCACAAAACCTGAAATCAACGCTGTTTTCGCCGGATCTAACCGCAACGTCACCAACAACCGCAGACATTCGGCTTTGACTTTGGGTCGATCGCTCTCGGCGATTTGCATTTTCGACATCAACGCCGCCGCGACGGGATTGGGTTGTCGCAGAAAGTCTCGCCAGTTGAGACGGTTCAGTTGTACGACCCGATATCGAAATTTTAAGACTTCTCCGTCAAGAAATGCCACAGTGTACGTATCTGGTTCGGGACGTTTCGGGATGTCGTAGGACAGTAAGGCGATGGGATAGACGGGTAAACCGTATATTTCGTCTAAACGAGCGAAATAACGGAACATCCGACGGGCGAATCCGGTTTGCACTGAGGCTTGGGCTTCGGTGTGAATCAGGAAAAAGCTGTCCTGTTGGCGGAATTTAGCTCGAACTAATACGTCGATTTCCCGGCGTTCCCCGGAGGTGATATCGGTGAAGACTTCTTGGGGAAGGAAGGTGATGGAGTCTCGATCGATCTCTTCGGCGATCGCTGGAAAGAACAAATCGAGGAATTCCCAGAAGAACGTCGATAAGAGGGTTTTGAATAGGCGATCGTGGTCGATGCACACAATTCGGCAGTCTCCTGATTACGATAATTTCTGTTTTTATCGTTGTGAAGTAAGGAGATTTTAGTCAGATTTTTTCTATTTATTTTATGTCTTTATTTTAACACATAAAAAAGTAATTTTTTGTTTTTTTGTGAATTTGATTTAACGATTTGAATTGGGTAGAAAAACTGTTTTTCTCAAGAAACTCGGTTTTGAGAACGAGCTTTCGGCGGGTTCATCTCAAATTCGTAGAATGACCTCTCTGCGCCTCGACTGAGCGCGACTCGGCTGAGCGCTCGTCGAACGCCTCGCCGAACGTCCTTCGGCACCTCCCCTTAGCAAGGGGAGGATGGGTGGGGTTCCGATCGCAAAAGTGAGATGCACCCTTTTCGGTGAATTCTCTTCAGACTTACTCTGAAATTTGATTTCGAACCCAGTCTTTGACTTTTCGACGAGTGGCGAGTCGTCCCTCTTGGCGGTGGCGATCGAGAATTTCGGGAATCTCGCGAACGGGAATTTGAGGAAAAATAGAACTGGTTTCGGTGATGGAATAATTGTCCGCGTCGAGTTGGTAAATTGTCAGTTCTTTGCGTTTGATGTCGTAATTCCAAATTTCGGGAACGCCGAGTCTGGCGTAGATGGCAAGGCGATCGAGGGATTTATGGGTTAAGTCGATTTCTAAGGCTAAGTCGGGAGGCGGATCGCGATCGAGATCGAAGCGAGATAATCCTCGAATTCTCGATTCGTTTTGGAGGTAGAAGCAATCGTCGGGTTCGACTCCCGCGAGTTTGGCTTCCCGTTTCCAGGTTGTCGAACCGAGACAGTCGTATTCAATGTTTAAAACTTCGGCGATATCTTTAATAATGGTTCCGATTTGAGTTTTGTACCGTTCGATATCGAGACAGGTTTTCAGGATTTCCAGCGTTCCGCGATCGAACGCAAAACGCACGCCGTAAGATTCTCCAATGGTTTGAAGGAGGGTTTCAAATTGCTGCCAGGTTAGGTTGTGGAGAACCACGCGATCGCAGCGAGGAGATGTGGTGAAAACCATCGTTTGACCTCGTAATTTGACGATTCGAGACTCTGGATTGAGTTGTTGACAATTTCGATTTCTGCTTCGTCGAACGAGCAGGTTAATAAAAATAAGAATCGGGTGGATAGAACGACTCGATTCGCGGCTGAGGGCGACTGATTTTCTAAACCTGCTCCGCCTACAGTCTACTGCGCCAGTCGGGGGGGGTTTGGCATGGCGGTGGGGTTTTTCGGCTGCCATAATCGATCGTATAACCGTAGATTTTTCCAAACTCGACCATGTGGCATTGGGTGCGGCGTTGGCTGAAACGGCTGTGGGCGTGGGTAAAACGGCTGTGGGCGTGGGTACGTGGCTGGTTCCGAAGGACACCCCCACCGCCTCCGCCTGCAAAGTCAAAAGACGAGTTTTCTTCTCTCAGTGACGCGCAGTATGAAGTGCGTTTTTTCCAGTTACTCAACGGGGTGGAACGGGGATGGACACCAAAACGGGTACGGGAACATTTGGGAGAGCGTTGGCGCGATCCTGGGTTTCTCAACTGGTTGCAGCGATTTGGCAAGAAGTTGCTGTCGTCTTCCGTACCGAACCATCAACTGGCGCGGCGTATGGTGCAGTTGCGGGGGGAAGGCTGCGGAGCATTGGGAGAGACGGCGGCGGAGATTGGGGAGCAGTTGTTGGCGAGGGATGTGCGGGTGGAACCTGTGGAATCGGAGTCGCAGGAGTCGGGAACGGTGGCGGAGGAAAGGGAAGAGTCAACTGAAGCCATTTCTAATGAGGGTTTGCTGAAAAAGTTATCAAAAGCTGGGGGTGGAAAATGAACAAGAAGCCGTCTTACTCAAGGTATAAATCTGAATTGACTTAACTCGTCCACTTTATAAGTTACAATAATATTTCTCGACAAAATTA
>NZ_KB235958.1:1906271-1968400 GCF_000332355.1 Baaleninema simplex PCC 7105 | reverse complement strand
GAAGTTCAAAGGCTTCTTCGGGCGCGTCAGGATTTTGTGATTTTCGATACATTTTTTCTTGCCGGATGCACGGGAATTTCCAATTTTACCTCTTTTTCGGGTTCTCGAAGCCACGTCAAGACTCCTCTAAGCCTTACACCGTAAGCTTTTCACTTCTTTTCAGCAAGCCCTAATGAAAGTGAGGAAAACGCTGAATTTTGGTACGAACGGGGGAAAGCTGGTTTAGAAGCAGGACAGTATGAGGAGGCATTGGAGAGTTACGATCGCGCTCTGGCTCTGAATCCGGATGACTACCAGGCTTGGAGCAACCGAGGCAACGCTCTCAGGGAATTAGGCAGGAACGAGGAGGCATTGGAGAGTTACGATCGCGCTCTGGCTCTGAATCCGGATGACTACCTGGCTTGGGGCAACCGAGGCAACGCTCTCAGGGAATTAGGCAGGAACGAGGAGGCATTGGAGAGTTACGATCGCGCTCTGGCTCTGAATCCGGATGACTACCAGGCTTGGAGCAACCGAGGCAACGCTCTCAGGGAATTAGGCAGGAACGAGGAGGCATTGGAGAGTTACGATCGCGCTCTGGAACTGAATCCGGATGACTACCAGGCTTGGTACAACCGAGGCGTGGCTCTCTATTATTTAGGCAGGAACGAGGAGGCATTGGAGAGTTACGATCGCGCTCTGGCACTGAATCCAGATGACTACAAGGCTTGGAACAACCGAGGCAATGCTCTCGGAAATTTAGGCAGGAACGAGGAGGCATTGGAGAGTTACGATCGCGCTCTGGAACTGAAACCGGATTTCTACCAGGCTTGGTACAACCGAGGCAATGCTCTCTCTAAGTTAGGCAGGAACGAGGAGGCATTGGAGAGTTACGATCGCGCTCTGGCACTGAATCCGGATTTCTACCTGGCTTGGTACGGGCGAGGCGTGGCTCTCGGAAATTTAGGCAGGAACGAGGAGGCATTGGAGAGTTACGATCGCGCTCTGGCACTGAATCCGGATTTCTACCTGGCTTGGCACGGGCGAGGCGTGGCTCTCTATTATTTAGGCAGGAACGAGGAGGCATTGGAGAGTTACGATCGCGCTCTGGCTCTGAATCCGGATGACTACCAGGCTTGGAGCAACCGAGGCAACGCTCTCAGGGAATTAGGCAGGAACGAGGAGGCATTGGAGAGTTACGATCGCGCTCTGGCTCTGAATCCGGATGACTACCTGGCTTGGGGCAACCGAGGCAACGCTCTCAGGGAATTAGGCAGGAACGAGGAGGCATTGGAGAGTTACGATCGCGCTCTGGCTCTGAATCCGGATTTCTACCAGGCTTGGTACAACCGAGGCGTGGCTCTCTATTATTTAGGCAGGAACGAGGAGGCATTGGAGAGTGTCGATCGCGCTCTGGCACTGAATCCGGATTTCTACCTGGCTTGGTACGGGCGAGGCGTGGCTCTCTCTAAGTTAGGCAGGAACGAGGAGGCATTGGAGAGTTACGATCGCGCTCTGGCACTGAATCCGGATTTCTACCTGGCTTGGTACGGGCGAGGTGTTGTTGTTGCAGAAATCTCCCACTCAGTCATTACCCCCCTCACCAAAAAGTACCCCGAACTCGCTCAACCGGGCTATCTCGGTCAACTCGCCACCTACAACGCAGGACTTCAACACTGTCGCCGCGACACTCATCCTGAAGGTTGGGGCGTTCTACATTACCAAATGGGGATGGCGCATTTTTCATACGCCAAAGCCAATCGCGACCTCAACAACCTCTGGCTTTACTTCGCCAACGCCAGGAGAGAATTCCTAACTGCACTGAAAACGCTCACCGCCGAAGCCTTTCCCAAATGGCACTTTCAAATTGTCCGAGAACTCGCCATCACCAGTTCCCTGCTCGCTCGGGACTTTTCAGAATGGTACTTTCACCCATTGAGCGACCTCGCTATCCCCGACTCTGAAGCCCCACCGTCACGAGAAGCCGCTTACTTGTTGCGACAGGGTTCCGACGAACTGCGAGCATATCTGGCTAAAATTCCCGATTCCGAGCAACGCCAGGAATTTTTAAAAGACTTTTCCGACTTCCAACAAATTAGTGTAGACCAGTTTATAGAACGGGGCGATGCGTCCCAGGCTTGGGAACTGGCGGAAAAGGGGCGAAACGTCTGTCTGAGTTGGATGCAGTCTAAATCGTTCGATACTGCAACCGCTGAAACCTTTCACCAACTGTTTCAGTCACCTCAAGCGCCTGTCGCCGCCATCTACTGGCACTGTAGCCCCAGCGCCCTGAACGCCTTCCTCCTCCAACCGGGACAACCGCTGCGCCTCTTCAACAGCGCCACCTCCGCCACGGAGCGTCACGTAGCCTTTCAGCAGTGGTGGGAGGAGTGGAACCGGGACTATCTCGACTATCGCCAGGCGAAGGACAAAGCCAATCCCGACCCCGAACATCCTTGGCGCACCCACTTACCGGAACGCCTGACGCAGTTGAAACGCCTGTTAGACATCGACGGGATAGTGGCGGAACTGTCCCCGCCGGATTCTGCCGAACCCTACAGCATTCCGTTGGTTCTGTTCCCCCACAAGGAACTGCACCTCGTCCCCTTGGAAGCCCTGTTTCCCAACTGTTTCGCCATTACGCGCCTTCCTTCCGTGCAAACGGGGTTGGCGCTGCACGAGGAACCTCGCCAATCCACCACCGCCCTCCTCAGCCTCGAATGTCCCACGAAAGACCTCCCGATGGCATTTTTCGAGGCGGCGGCGATTCGTTACCTGTACGCAGCGACAGCGTTGGAGGGAGACAACGCCACGCCAACCGCAACCCTGGAACACCTCAAATCTGCCTATCGCTACTGTCACTTCACCGGACACAGTTTGCACGAATTCCCCCATCCCGATCGCTCGTTGCTCTATCTCGCCAAGGGGGAATCGCTGACGTTGCGACAGTTAGTCGAGGAAGCGGAAAATTTAAGCAGTTACGATTTGGTGAGTCTGTCCGCTTGCGAAACGGGAATCGCCCGCGACACCGATTTCATTACGGAATATGTGGGTTGGGCGAGTGGTTTTCTGGCGATGGGGGCGAAATGCGTGGCGAGTTCGCTGTGGTTGGTACGATCTGATGCCAGTGCGCTGCTGATGGTGCGGTTTTACGAGCTTCTGCGCGAGGGCGACGTTCCCTCTGTGGCGCGAGGTAAAGCGGTGGCGTGGTTGCGACAACAGACGGCGAACAGTCTAATCGCGTGGTATGACGTTTGGTTGACGCGCCTCGAACGCAACAGTCGGGCATTTCTGGCACTCGAACGCAGAAAGCGGCAACAAAGTAAAATCAAAGAACGGGATACGCCCCTGTTTGACGATCCGTATTTTTGGGCAGCTTTAACCGTCGTGGGTTTAGATTGATGGATGCAGTCACTCGTATTACGCTGAAAGCTTTTTTACTGACTTTGGCAAAACGGGAAGAAAATCTTCCAGAAAATTGGCACATCGAACTCGCTGATTTGAACTGGAACGATCCTGATGACTTGGTGCGCCTCAATACTTGGGCAGAGCGTCAGTTGGGAAACGTATATTTAGACTGGTGCGATTACCTCGACGAACCCCTCGCGATACGTGCTAAAGGAAAACCGCCCCAACCGGATTGGGAACGGGAAAATCAGTTATCTCAACTCGAGTTCGAGAATTTTCTACAGGCGATCGATCGAGCAGATGACGAGACGCTACGTGATACCAGTCAAGAAGTTGTGAAGACTGGGTGCTGGCGAAATATCTTCGATCGCTTTTTTAAATCCACTGGAGAATCTCAATGATGGGAGAGGAGACGCAACCCTTCGATGAAGCTTGCCTCGTTTATCCGACGTTAGATTTATTTATTTACGATCGCGGTGAAACCCTCGGCGATGACGAACTGGATTTAGATAAAGCTCGACGCCATTTCTGGAATAAAATTTATTCAAATCTCTCAGAAGAGCAATTACAAACACTAGAAAGCTACGAAGGGAAAAATATCGCTAACGAACTTTTACCGAAGCGTTACGAACCTTTAGCGAATTTAGACGGATACTTGTATCCCGTTCGGCTAGGCGATGTATATGCTTTGCAAGTTGAGTCTTCGGGGCAGTATTGTGACTCTAAAAAACCCGATTATCGCCCGAAACGGGTTCGATCGGTTCGAGAACTCAAGTCTCAAGTTATTCAAAAGATCGATCGCGACGAAGCTTTGAGCGATCGCCTTCTCAAAGAACGTCACGGAACGTTAGGGGAAACGTGGCTGTTTTGGTGTCAGGTGACACAACCTGAAAATTTAGAAACTAAAAATTTAGAAAACATTGCCCGCGAAATTTATAAAACACTCGAACTTCCCGAAAAACCAGACTTCGATCGCGACTTACAATCGAGAGGTCAACTTTTAGGCGGCTCGATGTTTGAATTTTGGAAAACACCGACACTTTGGAATCTCGAGCTGAGCGAATTTCATCAAGCATTCCCTCACGTCGTTTTGCTTTTATTTCCCCCCGATTTAGAAGTTGAAGAAATTGCCGATCGAATGTCTCGGCGTTGTCTCGACTTCCTGCGCTGGTTTGAATACCGCAATAAAATTGTTTGGGCAACTTGGCAAAGTCATCAACTCAAGCATCAACTCAAAAAACGTTATAGTAGCATTAAAAATCGCTACGAACAGATTCACGAACGCATTCAAAACAAGCAATTTTCACTCAACCTTCTCAAGCGAGAGTTAACTGATTTATCGTTACATCAGTCTGAATACGCGAGAAAACTCATTCTGATGGACGCGCAACGTCAGACAATATCGATTAATTTGGCAAATCACGAGCAGCGACAAGAATCGTTAAAAATTTGCTGGGATTCTAAAATTAATAATGCTTGGAATCCCGAAGTTTTTCGTCAGCAAATCGAACTCGATCGCGACAATTTATCCAGCGGTTTAACGTTACTCGAAAACCTTATTCGCAATATCGAAGGTATCATTCAAATCGAACAAACGAAGAGCGATCGTAAGCTCAATATCACGATTGGAATTGCCAGTGTCGGCTTAGCCACCAGTGCGCTGGCGGTGACAGTCGCGACGACTCAACCACCCAACGCACAGCAAACTCGAGAACTCACGATTTCTAATATCTTGCTCGATCCGGCTTTTCTTTTGAGTCTTTTTATTGGAATTGGTGGCAGTTTGGTGACGTGGCTACTCTTACAACTATGGAAACGCAATTCATAAAATTTATTAATTTCAAAAAAACGACCAATAAATATAAATTCCAGATCGTTAAGTTTTCAATATAATCGATCTTAAAATTATCGATTTTTGATTTTTTACAATAAAAATTATGTTATAATAAAAACACAAAAAATAAAATACTACTTGAATGCTTTAATTCGCGTCGATCGAAAAAGGGATTATCGCAATTCAGGAGACCGATAGATTGTGGACATCGACCACGACAGACTCTTCAAAACCCTATTATCCACCTTCTTCTGGGAATTTCTCGATCTCTTCTTCCCAGCGATCGCCGAAGCCGTGGACAGAGACTCCATTACCTTCCTTCCGCAAGAAGTCTTCACCGACATCACCTCCGGGGAACGCCGGGAAATCGACGTATTAGTTCGGGCCAAATTCCGCCAACAGGACAGCTTTTTCCTGATTCACACCGAAGCCCAAGCCTCGGCGCAAACCGGGTTTGCTCGTCGGATGTTCCGCTATTTCGCTCGTTTAGACGAAATATACGGTTTACCCGTCTATCCCATCGCCTTACTGTCCTACGACATCCCGAAACGTCCCGAACCAGATACGTACACTGTGGCATTTCTTGACGGAGAAGTCTTAAAATTTCGATATCGGGTCGTACAACTGAACCGTCTCAACTGGCGAGACTTTCTGCGACAACCGAACCCCGTCGCGGCGGCGTTGATGGCGAAAATGCAAATTGCAGAGATCGATCGACCCAAAGTCAAAGCCGAATGCTTGCGGTTGTTGGTGACGTTGCGGTTAGATCCGGCGAAAACAGCGTTGATTTCAGGTTTTGTGGATACCTATCTGCGGTTGAACGCGGTGGAGGAATCCCAGTTTGAAGCAGAGTTAGAACAGTTCGATTTGTTAGAAGAGGAACGAACCATGGAAATTGTCACCAGTTGGATGGAACGCGGTATCGAACAAGGACGCGAGCGAGAAAAAGCGTTAGTCCTGCGTCAACTCGATCGCCGTTTGGGAGGGGTAGATTCTCAGTGGCGCGATCGCATCCGTCAACTTCCCATTGACGACGTTGAAGCGTTAGGAGAAGCCTTACTTGATTTCGAGACAGAAGCCGATTTAATCGCTTGGTTGTCCCAATATCCCGAGTCTGAATCGTAAGCGTTCAAAAACCGGGTTTCGGCGAGAAACTTAGTCGGTCAAATTGCATCAAATTTATATTTCAAATTCAGGTTGATGAACGTTCGAGAACTTCTACAACTCAAACGAGAAGAAATTTTAAGCCTTGCGGCTCGACATGGTGCGTCGAACGTGCGAATATTTGGATCGGTAGCACGGGGAGAAGAACGAGAAGATAGCGATATTGATTTTCTCGTCGAAATGGATGGCGATCGCAGTTTGTTAGACCGAATTGGCTTGATTCAAGATTTAGAAGACCTTTTAGGTCGAAAAGTCGATGTCGCAACAGTGAAAGGATTGCGGGAGTATTTTCGAGAACGCATCTTAAATCAGGCAATTCCTCTATGAGGGACGATCGAATTTATTTACAAGATATCTACGATCGCATCGATCGAGTTGAAATTTACATGCAAGGAGGAAAATCAAATTTTTTTCAATCTTCTTTGATTCAAGATGGTGTCATTCGCAATTTTGAAGTTATAGGAGAAGCGGTCAAACGACTTTTTTCAGAATTGAGACAACGTTATCCAAAAAATTCTTGGCGAATAATTTCCGGATTTCGAGATGTCTTAATTCACGATTATACTGGAATTGATTTAAATGAAGTTTGGAATGTCGTCGAACACAATTTACCAAAATTGAAACGACAAATTCTGAATATATTATTGACGTTTGAACGCAATATTTAATTATTTTAACATTAAATCAAACAATTTCGTCCCTCAAGAACAATAACAGTTATGTCTGAATTTAAAAATAACCTCAAAATAATTAAAAAATGGCTGAAGTCTAATCAGCCTGATTATTATTCAGAATTACAAGACGGATTCGATCGTGAGGAACTTGAAGATTATTTAAAACCCGTACCGTTTCTCTTGCCATCTGAATTTTATGACTTATATCAGTGGCATGATGGCATGACGTTTGATGATGATTTTTTCGCTGCACAATTATTCCCCGGCTATACCTTTAACTCCTTATCTGTTGCTTTTGCTATTCGCGAAGAGATTTCTGAATGGGTTGACGATATTTTACTTTATCGAATCCGATATGAAAATGAAATTTGGATAGAACACTCAGGTATTCTCAACAATTATCTTCTTCCTATTTTTACACTGGATGAATTCGACCATATTTGTATTTTGGGAAAGAGCGATCGACGTGAAGCTTCCCCTTTAATTTCTATATATATTCAAGACAGCATCTTTTTGGCATATGACAGTCTAGCTACGGCGATAAAAACGATCGCAACTTGCTATCAAACCGGAGCGTACTATAATTTTGAACTGCCAGATGGAGAACAAGAGCTTCGTGACGATCCCCAACAAGCCAAAGAAGTTTGGAAGCGTTATAATCCTCAAAGTTATAACGCTCTGTTGCGTCAATATGGGGAAAATGGCTTTTAACCCTGGGTGCATCTCAGTTTTGCAAAAACATGAGGATCGGAGGCTGAAACCCTTATTCTCTCCTATGGATTTACATTTTTGAGATGCACCCTTAACCCTAAAAGATTGAAGCACCTCAAACCTCTGGTCTCCCCTCCGCTTCCGAACCGACGATTTCCTTCAGCGACGACAGCATTTCCGACTCCGAAAACGGTTTAGTCAGATACGCCGTCGCGCCGAGTTCGCTGGCGATTTGGCGGTATTTCGGACTGCTGTGAGACGTGAGCATGACGATGGGAACCTTGGATAAGTGACTATCTTGACGACAGTAACTGAGAAACTCAAACCCGTTCATCCGAGGCATTTCTACGTCGCACACCACCAAACGCACGTCAGGATGTTGTTGCAGTTGCTCGATCGCCTCTTGTCCGTCGCGAGCCTGTACCACCTGATACCCCGCTTTGACGAGGGTAGAGGTGAGGGTGTGGCGTAGGTTAATCGAATCGTCCACAATGAGGAGGGTCGTCGGTGGCGTCGCGGGAACCTCAGAAACAGCGGAGGCTTGCGGTAAGCTGTTGGTAGGTTGCGCGGGAAGAGGACGCTCAGAACTCCCACCAAAGGACATCCCAGACGACGATCGCTCGGCGAAAGAGGTTCGCTCTGGGGTTGCAAACGCACCACCATCTACCACCAACGCCAAACGACTGTCGCTGAGAATGCTACACCCGTAAACGTAAGGTGGCGGCGCGATCGCTCGTCCGAGGGGACGAATCACTAACTCTTGTTCTCCCAGAATGCGATCGACCTCCAATCCAAGCTGCTTTCCCCCTTGACGCAACAGCAAAATCGGGGCGCTAATATCCCGAGAAATGGACAGTTTCGTTTGACGCGGTTCCTCGGTTGGTTTCGCCAAAGACGAGCTATAGTGCATTAAGTCCGCCAGTTGGCGCACCGAAACCATGCTGCTGGTTTCCCCTTCCCCTTCTAGATGCAATACCTTATGATTTTCAAAGTGTTTGAGGCGATCGGGTGGGGGCATGACGATTTTTTCGACCGAATCCAATAACAACGCATAAGCCGATCCTCCCGCTTGCACCACCAACAACTTCGCGATCGTCAGCGACAGAGGAATTTGCAACGCGAACACCGTCCCCCGTCCCGGTTCCGACTCCACGGCGATTTTCCCTTTCAGACTCTGAATTTGCGATCGCACCACGTCCAATCCAACGCCACGTCCCGAAATTTCGCTGACGCGATCGGCGGTGGAAAATCCCGGCTCGAACAACACCTCTAAGCGATCGGTCGAGACAATGCGGTTGGCTTCCGCCTCGCTTAAAAACTTACCTTCGACGGCTTTGCGGCGAATCCAGTCCAGATTTAACCCCCGTCCGTCGTCCCGTACCTCGATGGTGGTTTGCACCCCTTGGTTGTAGGCGCGAATTTCGATCGTTCCGACTTCCGGTTTCCCGAGTTTGAGGCGTTCTTCGGGAGATTCGAGCCCGTGGTCGAAAGCGTTGCGAACCAAGTGTAACAGGGGGTCGTAGAGCTTCTGAGCGATACTCTGTTCGACGAGTAAATCCGTTCCGCTGAGTTTGAGTTCGACCCGCTTGTTTTGCATTCTCGAAAGCTGCTGCACCATCAAGGGGAACCGTTGTAGGATTTCCCCAAGGGGCAACATTCGCACGTCTACTAAATCGTCTTGCATGACGGAGAGAAGTTGCTGTTGTTTTTCCATCAATTGAGCTAACTCGCGAGTGTGGCTGCGAACGTCCTCGGTCAGCGTGTCGAGGATGCGAGCTTCACCGACGGCTGTTTTTAACAGTAGATGCAAGTCGGCGAAACTGTCGAATTCCAGTTCGCGATCGCCGACGAAGGGAGACGACAGGGGGAGAGCCAGGGAAGAACGACTCTGAAAGTTATCGGCGGCGTGACCGAGGGTCGAAACCATGCGCTCGGACCATTCGAGCAGTTGGTTCATGGTTTTTTGGTGTTGTTGCAGGTACGATCGCATTTCGCCGGTTCGCTGTTGCAGATGTTCTTCCTCGAGAGCCTGACGGTTGCGATCGACCAATAACTCCCCGAGACGGTGGTTGAGTCGTTCTAAGCCTTTAATATCGACGCTGACGAGTTGTCGGGTTTCGGCTTTGGGACGTTTGGGTGCAGCCTCTTCCTCTGGCGAGGGTGGGGGGTCTTCATCGAAAAATTCCCCTTCACTGACTTGTTCTTGCAACGATTCCACGGGAGGTTCGCGGTTCGGGGCGATTCCCTTTTCCTCGTTCGCCGCTGGGAGAGATTCTCGTTCCGAGAGGTTTGGCGAGGTTTCTTCCGTGGCTTCCGTGTCGTTCGTTTCTTCTGTCTCCACCTCGTCGTCCGAACCCCAAACCTGTTCGAGTAAATCCTCGTCGGGATCGCGATCGAGTGGGACGTCCAATTTCGCCAAATGGGGAGATTCGAGCCAGTTGCGCTCGGAACGTCGGACGGGGGGAAGTTGGTTATACTGCTGGCCGATGTGGTTGGAAATGCGGCGTAAGGCTTTGACTAACAGAACGTCGTCGTAGGTTTTGGGTTTTTGGGTGTCGCTGGCGTACTGAAATTTCGCCACGGCGACGATGACGGAAAACAGCGTCCACTGACGATACAGACAGAGACTCTCGCTGTCGCTGTCTTCTGCAATAAACTCGAGAAAGCGATCGCTCTGTTTTTTGATATTCGAGGCGGTACGAACCACCGTGGCTTTGTGGTTGGCGCGTTTCGCCGGAAGTTTGGGAACGATTAGCTCAAAACAGACGTTCGCTAAAGGAACGGCGTTTTCTCGAGCGAACCACTTCGCAAAAGCACGAATGGCGTCGATAAAAAACTCTTGAAGCGCACCTTTGACGGGTTTTCCGTACCGTTTGTTGTTGAGAAACGCCCGAAACTGTTCGAGTTCGATGTCGAGGGCGGTTTCGATCGCGGGGGGTTCGACGGTTGCAGATGCAGGTTCAACCGGAACGGAATTCTCGTTGAGGAGAGCGTTGAGTTGCGTGGGTACGCCTCCCGTATCGAGATCGCCCCCGAGAACCTCTTGTTGTCCGCGACGATAATCGGCCAAAGCCGCCGCTCCGATATCGAGGATGCGATCGGCGCGATCGGGGTTGTTGAGGGCGGCCAGAACCGTGGTAGCGATCGCGCTCCACCCTGGAAGCGAGAGAGATTCCCCCAAACCCGAGAACACCTCCGCACTCGATCGCAAAACCTCCTCGACGCGATCGCGCTCCCCAGTGTCCAAGGCGGTTTCGAGTTCCTCGAGACGCTGCTGCACCCCCAACTCGAAAATCGAGCGAGCGATGTCGAATCCCAACTCGGCGGAGGTGGGAACGTAATCCTGTTGTCCGAAGGCGTCGCCGAGTTTGTCCTTCATGCGGGCGAATACATCAGCGGCGCGATCGAGCAGTGCGTCTTCATCGATCTCAGTATCCGACAGTTCCGCCCTCAACCGCACCCGCAAACACTCGTACCCTTCAAACAGCAGCCGTTCGAGTTCCGTATCGATGGCGATCGATTCGTCGTACAACGCTTTAAACGCATCTTCCATCGAGTGAGCGATGGTTTTCAGACTGTCTAAGCCCACGTTCGCCGCCGCCCCCTTCAGCGTGTGCGCCGCCCGCATCAGACTGTGAACGTTCTGAACGCGATTTCCCTCGTGAACCTTCAGCAAGCCATCCTCGACGGTTTGCAAGAGTTCGGGGGCTTCACTGAGGAAGTAAACGTAACCTTGGTCTCGGATGGCTTTTTTCATTTTACTCTTGACTTTCGAGTAAATTTATGATATACGGCGAATTGATAGGGAACAGTGAAGACAGTCACCAGTCACCAGTCACCAGTCACCAGTGAAGACAGCAAACAGGGAACAGGGAATAGGGAACAGGCAACAGTTGGTAGGGTGTGTGACGCGGCCGGAAAATGTTGTCGAAGTCAGTTGAATGGGCTGTTACCGCGTCACGCACCTTCCCCTTCTCCCTTTCTCCCCCTCTCCCCCTCTCCCCCTCTTCTCCTCTCCCCCTCTTCTCCTCTTCTCCTCAACTCACCTTAAACCGTCCGGCGCTGGCTTGCAGCTCTTGAGCAGTGGTCAGAGCTTCTTTAAAGCGATCGGAGATTTCGATCGAGTTTTCCGAGGTTTGGTTGGCGATCGATGCAATTCCGCGCATCATCTCCGTCACCGACTGCGCCTGTTCCGTTTGAACCTGCGTAGCGTGGGTAATTCCCTCCAGCAATTCGCTGATTTGAGCCGTCGCCGCCACGATGTCGTTGAGAGTTTGTCGGGTTTCGCCGACGAGGTTGGTTCCCCGCGTGACTTGCTCCGAGGCCATTTCCATCGCCAGGGTCACGTCTTTGGTTTCGTCTTGAATCTCCTGCACCAACTTCTCGATTTCCGTCGTCGCGTCGGCGGACTGACGCGCCAGCGATCGCACTTCGTCGGCGACCACAGCGAACCCGCGTCCGTACTCTCCAGCTCGCGTGGCTTCGATCGCCGCGTTGAGTGCTAACAAGTTAGTTTGGGTGGCGAAGTTGTTAATCAAACTCACCACTTTGGCGATGTTTTGGGACGATTGCGTTAGGCGTTCGATCCCTTTAGCCGCCGCCGCCACCGTTTTACGGATATCTGCAATCCCTTCGACGGTGCGGTTCATGGCGTCGTCTCCGGCACCGAGGGTCTGATTGGCGAGATCGAGGGCGGTTTCGACTTGTTGGGCGTTATCGGCGGTGGTTTGGGTAAAGTTCACCACCTCTTGAATGCGATCGAGGGCTTTGGTAATCTCCTCGAACTGAGCGCGTGCTTGACTGGACAAGGCCATCAACGACTCGTCACTACTCGAGGAAGTCAACACCACTTTTTCCGCCGCCGCTTGCACCTGAACGACGATTTTCCGCAAACTTTGCAGGGTATTGTTAAACGAATCGGCGAGGGTTCCCATTTCGTCTTCCGTGACGGGAATCCGAACCGTCAAATCCCCATCGAGCGCCGGCCGCACCGCCATCAACAGTTCTAACGCCCGTTTTTGCAATTGCTCTTTGGCCGCTTTGTCCCGTTGTGCGGCGGCTTCGAGCTGTTTCGACTGTTCTTCGAGCTGTTGTAGGTATTCGCTCTGTTGAATCGCCACCCCTAACTGAATCCCAATTTGCGCCAACAGAGTCACTTCGCTATCTTCCCACTCTCGCGGTCCGTCGTTTTGATACGCAGCCAGGAGTCCCCACAGTTTCGCACCTTGGAAAATGGGAACGATCGCGTAGGCGCGACATTGGTATTGTTCGAGAATTTCCAAGTAACAGGAGGTAAACCCGGCTTGGTAAATATCAGCGACAGAAAAAGACTCTTCCTGTTGGAACCGTCCCCCTTGGGTATCTTGAAGATAGGTATCTTTGACCTCTAAGGTCTGGGACGTTGGCGTCAACGCCGAAGTCTCGTCGCGATCGCGTTGACTTTGAATCAAGCCCCCCATCCCCTCGCAGTCACTGACATTTTGCTGCAAACCGGGAACGTCTTCCTGGCGTTTGACGAGGGGAACCCAGCCACCGCCGACCGATTCGGCGATAAAACGACCGCTCCAATCGGCATTGAAGCGATACACGCACACGCGATCGGTTTTGAGCAGTTGTCGGATTTCTGTCGTGGTGGTGCTGAAAATGCTGTCGAGGTCGAGGGATTGACGGATGCGATCGATGGCTCGAGCCACAGCGCGATCGCGCTCGGCAGCTTTGGCGACTTTTTCGGACTGAAACCGCAGTTCGTCGAGGGTTTCGGCTTGTTGCAACGCCACGCCAAGCTGGTCGGCGATGCGAGCGAGCAAATCGACTTCTTCCTCTTCCCAAGCTCGCGGTCCGTCGTTTTGGTAAGCGGCTAGAATTCCCCAGAGTTTTTCCCCTTGAAAAATGGGAACTAGGGTGTAAGCTCGCGCCTCGAACTGTTCGAGGAGTTCGACGTGACAGGGATCGTGTCCGGCTTCGTAGATGTCGCTGACGGCGTAGGTTTCGCGGTAGGCGTAGCGTCCTCCCTGGTTTTCTTCGAGGTAGGTGTCTTTCCAGACGCGCTCGACCTCGGGACCGACGAGTTTCACCCAACCGGGGGTCACGGACTCGGCGACGAACTGACCGCTGAAGTCGGGGTTAAACTGGTACACGGCCACGCGATCGCACTCGAGGAGCAACCGCACTTCTTTCGTGGTGACGTTGAAGATGCTGTCGATATCGAGGGATTGGCGAATGCGATCGATGGCTCGAGCCACGGTGCGATCGCGCTCGGCAGCTTTGGCCACTTTATCGGATTGCAACCGCAGGCGATCGACGGTTTCGGCTTGTAGCAGTGCAACCCCGAGTTGGTCGGCGATCCGTTGCAGCAAATCTACTTCGGTCGGTTGCCAGTTGCGAGGGCCGTCGTTTTGGTAGGCGGCTAGGATTCCCCAGAGTTTTTCCCCTTGAAAGATCGGAACCAGGGTATAGGCGCGACACTCGAACTGTTCGAGGAGTTCGACGTGACAGGGATCGTGTCCGGCTTCGTAGATGTCGCTGACAGCGTAGGTTTCGTGGTTGGCGTAGCGTCCCCCTTGGTTTTCTTCGAGATAAGTGTCTTTCCAAACGGGTTGGACGTCGGGACCGACGAGTTTCACCCAGCCGGAGGTGACGGATTCGGCCACGAAACTACCGCTGAAGTCCGGGTTGAACTGGTACACGGCCACGCGATCGCACTCGAGGAGCAACCGCACTTCTTTCGTGGTGGTGCGGAAAATAGTATCGATGTCGAGGGATTGACGAATGCGTTCGATGACGCGGGACACGCTGCGATCGCGGTCTTGGACTTTCTCAAACGATTCGCGGAGAGTTTCGAGAACTTCCGAAACCGCTCGATCGCTTTCAGTTTGGCGTTCGTGTTTTTCGTCGCGATCGAATTCTTGCAACATCACCGTCAGTTCTCCGGCCACCTGTTTGATGACGGCGATTTCCCGTTCCGACCAGTTGTAGGGGCGATCGCACTGACTGGCAGAGATCGCGCCCCACAACCGTTTGCCGATTTTTAAGGGGACGTTGAGGCTGGCTTGGGTTTGATAGCGTCCGAGCAGTTGTCGTTGGTGAGGGGTGAGGTTGGTTCGTTCGACATCGGGAATGGAGACGAACGGATGGCTGAGGTATTCGTCGAGATCGTCGAAGCCAAAGGCTGCCACGTGCAAGCGATCGCCCAAGGCTGGCGTCCATCCCCGTCCGACTGATTCGGCTATGACGACCCCGAACGGGGATCTACCGTCGGTTGCGGCGGCAGAGGTCGTCCGGCCGTTAGCGGTTCCGTTCCCGTTGGCAAACGGCAACGTACTCGTTCCGTCTGGGGACGCGAGGCTACCATCGAAGCTTGGCGGAACGAACGCGTCGATACCGCGAGACAGCAAGCGGTACACCACGACGCGATCGCACTGGAACATCTGTCGCAGTTGGGTGACGGCGGCCAGAAGCGCTTCCTCGAGGGATTCGGTTTGGTGCAGTCGGTCGGTGACGGACGCCACTTGCTGGCGGATGGCTTTGAGCTGTTGTTCGAGCGGGGTAGACTCGCTACGCAGGGCATCTGAACGGGTCATACGATTACCTCGATCGCGGTTTCGGTTTGGGGTCTAGGAGGGAGAGGGGGAGAGAGGGAGAGGGGGAGAAGGGGAGAGGGGGAGAGAGGGAGAGGGGGAGAAGGGGAGAGAGGGAGAGGGGGAGAAGGGGAAAAACTATTAACTGTTGCCTGTTCCCTATTCCCTGTTCCCTGTTTGCTGTCTTCCCTATTCCCTGTTCCCTGTTTGCTGTCTTCCCTATTCCCTGTTCCCTGTTCCCTATCTTCACTGGTGACTGGTGACTGGTGACTGTCTTCACTGGTGACTGAAACACTGCTCGTCTCCTCATTTCCCCTGAAGGACGCGCAGGACTTCGGCGATGTCGAGAACGATGACGATATCGCCGTTGGAGTCGATAAAAAAGCCTTGTAGGTAAGGCATTACGGTCGGGGGAAACAGTTGAGAATCGGGTGCGTGTCGGTGAGTCAGGTCGTAGGTTTCGAGGTCGAGAACCTGGGGAACGACGAAGCCGATGGTGCTGTCTTCCCATTCGACGACGATCGCGATCGCCGTGTCGGACGGTTGCCTCGGGTTCGTGTCTCGGTGAGGCTTAGGCACTCGAGGCGCGTAACCGAGGAGTTCGCCGAGATCGACGATCCACAACATTTCGCCACGCCAGTTATACACCCCCAGAATACAGGAGCGCATTTGGGGAACGGGCAGGATTTCCGGTAGGCGAACGGTGACGATTTCAGCGACGAGATCGACGCGAACGAGGGCGCGATCGCGATCGCCGAGACCGAATTGCAGGAATTTTTGGGTGTTGGGTGTCGGCTCGACGAGGGCGGGGGAGGGTTCGAGACGGGGTTCGAGGGGACTGGGAGGACGGGATGGGGCAGACATAGAGCGGTTCGTCGTCTCGGAAGGTCGTCAGTAAGGGAAAACCGCCGTACGGCTCAAGCGGCGATCGATTGGCGCACGGTTTGAAGCAAGAGGGTTTCGTCAACGGGTTTCGTGATGTAGGCGTCGGCACCGAGCATATTTCCCCAGGTTTTATCGACGTCTGTATTTTTGCTCGAGCAAATGATGACGGGAATGTTTTTCGTTTTCGGATCGGTTTTGAGTTCTCGACACAACTCGAAACCACTTTGCCCCGGTAAAATCACGTCGATTACGATCGCATCGGGTTTGTTACTGTTGAGTTTTTCTAAGGCTTCTTCGCCGCTTTCTGCGTTAATGACGTTGAAACCGTTTTGTTTGAGGTATCGGTTAATCGCTTCGCGATCGGTAATTCCGTCTTCTACGACTAAAATGGTACTCATTTAGATAAACCCGATCTTGTGGTGAATGATAACGGCACGAGTGAGGACGATCGATGTCGCGCGGGGTAAATTTTAAAGCCGATCGCGCGATCGATGTCATGTCTAAGTTAGCAAAAAACGGGTTGCCCGCACGAGGAGATAAAGAGGGGAGGAGACGAGCAGTGTTTCAGTCACCAGTGAAGACAGTCACCAGTCACCAGTCACCAGTCACCAGTCACCAGTGAAGATAGGGAACAGGGAACAGGGAACAGGGAATAGGGAAGACAGCAAACAGGGAACAGGGAATAGGGAACAGGGAACAGTTAATAGTTTCTCCCCCTCTCCCCCTCTCCCCCTCTCCCCGGCTCCGCTCTCTCACGCCGTCACAGCCAGCAATCGCTTGACCGTTTCGAGGACTTTTTCAGCGTTAATGGGTTTCGAGAGAAAGTCGCTCGCTTTCACCATTTTGGCTCGCACGCGATCGACGACGCCGTCGTTCCCCGTCAAAATCGCGATCGGCGTTTTCTGGAATTGTGACATCCGCCGCAGTTGGGTACAGACTTCGTATCCGTTAGCAACTGGCATCACTAAATCGAGAAAAATGAGATCCGGTCGGTGTTCGAGCAGGATCGGTAGGGCTTGTACCGAGTCGGTAATCCCGAGGAAACGATATCCCGCTTCCGTCAAAATCGCTTCGAGCTGCTTGCAGACTTGCGGGCTGTCGTCTACACAAGCCACGAGCGGCGGTTGGCGACGTTCGGCCGCCTTCCGGTGAGATGGCGGTTTGTTGGGTTGGCTCGGCCGTGGGATGTCAGATGCTTTTTGCAGTCCGATCCAACCTTTTTGAAGATAGGGGCGCAGCGATCTCGTCAATCGCAGACAATCGATCTCGAGCGAGTCGGCCAGTTCGCGTAACGTCTGCTCGCCGTCAATTTTTCTGACGAGCTGTTGATAAATTTTTACAGAAGTATGGGCTTGTAATTGTTCTAAGTCTTTGAGAATCGGGCGATAGTTCGGAGACACTGGGGCTAATCCCGCTTCGCTCCAAGCTTGAAATGCCTGTTTTGCTTTTTTTAGAGCATTTTTGAGATTGAGCGCCACAATTTGCATTCTCAGCATAGTTAGGGCTTCGCGAGGTGTCGCGTTAAAGGTTAAAGTCCCTTGGCGCTCGGCCTGCAGAATATCGAATAACACATCAGTCACGGAATTTTCGATAATCGCGACCGCCATATCTTTAGAAATACATTGGTGCTTGTACAGCACCCAAATCACTTTATAGTTCCAGCAGAAAAAGCGATCGTCGGTATCGCGAATGGCGAGATTGTCGAACTCAACCTGTGGGCTATGACGCTGGAGCTGTCGCTGCAAACAACGCACGGGGCGAGAGTTACAGGTTGCCCAGATCGGACGTCCCACGCAAAAAAACAGGCTCCACCCCTCGCCATTGTTAGCTTGGATGTCGAGTTGACCCGTCAGTTGCTGTTGCGATTGAAGCGCGAGCTGGGGAATTAAGCGCGTCGCAGTTTGTTGTTTGGCCACCGTCACTGTCATGCCGCCTTACCGAACTTTCTAAAAAAATCTTTTTGTATCGCTGACTCGATCGGTTAAATCCTGCCTGGGTTCGTTTAAATTTGTCTTTATCAACAGGATGAGTAACTTTTCAGCTCAGAAGAATCTGAAAAGAAAGATAGACCGACTTTTGTTCTGTTCTTATCTAGCTTGTATTATACCCCGATTCTTCTCTTCTCCTCACAATAGGGCGATCCCCATTCCACCTCCTCTCTTTATAAAATTCAATACACTTACGCATCCAACTTCAGGTTGTTTTCCGAGAAAGCCGCAATAAAAAACGGTGGTTTTACGGAGGTTTAGGGGAGCATCTAGTTAAGGCAATGAGTAGAAATACGCATTGACAGAGGTTCGAGAATAGAGAGGAAAGCATTCCCCAGTCGTCAATGACCCCAGAAGAACGTCAAAAACTCAAACAAGCTGCCGAGACGATCGCCGATATCCTGTACCAAAATACCCCTAAAGAGAAAGTCCAAGACTTCGAGAGCATCGAGCTGAGCCTGCGCGACCACTGGCTCGAAACCCTTGGCCCGGAACTGGCCCTATTTTTTTGCCCAAAGCAGCCAGACTCGTAGCGGACGAGAACGAAAAATTAGGAGCTGTATTGGAGAAGTCTCCCTAACCAGTAATCAAGCCAAACGCTTAAAGGTTAAGCCCCGCACACGAGTGAGTCCTCATCTAGAACGTTGTTCGTTGCTCCTTTGTGCCAACGAATCCTTCGCTAACGCTGAAGTCGATATCGAAGTCCTGACTGGGGTCAAGGTTTCTCACGGCACTCAGCATCGCCAAGCCCGCCAAAACGCACTGTCATTGAGCCAAAGCCAAGACTCGGTGAGGGAAATGAGTGTTGATGGTGGCAAGGTGCGACTACGCACCCCTAAAGGACAAGAAAGTCTCTGGCGCGACTACAAAGCCATTGCTCTACACGGACAGGTTTGTGCCGCCGTCTTTCAAGACAACGCTCAATTGGCCGACTGGGTACGCCAACAGCCAAGGGCTGAGTCGGTGAGTGTCGTGGCCGACGGTCATCCCGGTGTCTGGAATTTGGCTCGTGATTGCCTCAAGGAATCCCAACGCCAGGAAATCCTCGACTGGTATCACTTGATAGAAAATCTGCATCGGGTTGGGGGTTCAAACCAACGTTTAGAACCCACATTCCGCACCACAAACATACTACAACAAGATTTTTAACGAAAAAAGGACATTACAGCCTTCGTTGTTGAAATTAATTTTCAATAACTTGTGTAGTATGTATTTTTACCTACGATTTTGATAAGGCTTTCTACATAAAACTTTGACAGATTAACCGAACATACTACAAATTGAAGTGCGGAATGTGGGTTAGAAGCGGTACGAGAGCATTTGTGGCAGGGTGAGGTCGAAGCCGCGGGGGCCGAGTTCGGCCAGTGGCGTACTCCAGAAGTGGTCAACTTCCTCAACTATATAGAGCGCCATTCTCATCGCTTACCGAATTATGCCCAACGCCAGGAAAACGGCCAGGTCATTGGTTCGGGGGAAGTTGAATCGACTATTAAACGCATTGGTTTGAGAATGAAGATTTCCGGAGCGCAGTGGAATCGAGAGAATGTCAATCCCATGTTGCGTTTACGCTGTGCTTATCTCAATCGCGAGTTGGCTTAAGTATTTTTACTCATTACTTAAAATAGATGCTCCCAGGTTTAGCCCTCAATTTCCACCGTCAAACCTCGTAAATCTGACGAGATATTCGTAACAATTTGTTATAAAGTTTCCCGACTTGGCTACAAAAATTAACAAGACGGGAAAACGCGACAAATATCTACACAAAAGTTAATGCTTTGCCTCGAACCGTCGTGTCGAGAACGCCGCGATCGAACACCACCTGACCGCCGACGATGGTATATTGCGGCCACCCAGTCAACTCCCATCCTTCAAAGGGACTCCAACCGCACTTCGTGGCTAAGTTCTCCGCCAATACCGGGGCGTAATTCTCCAAATCCACCAACACCACATCGGCGTCGTATCCCACTTCGATCGCTCCTTTATTGGGGATGCCGTATCCCTTCGCTGGATTGGCAGACATCCACCGCGACACCTGTTCGACGGTACAGCGTCCCGCCATCGCCTGAGTCAACATCACCGGAAGCGAGGTTTCCACCCCCGGCATCCCCGAGGGGGTATCGGGATACTGGCGGGATTTCTCCTCTAAAGTATGGGGGGCGTGGTCGGTGGCAATAAAATCGATAACGCCATCGTGCAACGCCTGCCATAAAATCTCGTTATCGCGAGGGTACTTCAGCGGCGGATTCATCTGCGCTTTCGCCCCCAGGGTTTCGTAAGCACTCACGTTTAAAACGAGGTGTTGGGGCGTGACTTCCGCCGTCACCCACTCCGGTTTGTCTTGACGCAGCAGTTCCGCTTCCTCTCCCGTAGACAGATGAAGGATGTGGAGGCGACGTTGATATTTTTTAGACAGACGCAACGCCCGTTTCGTGGCAATGAGAGCCGCTTCGTTGTCTTGAATTTCCGTGTGAACCGCCGGATCGTGTCGTCCTTCAAACAGCTTGCGGCGTTCCTCGATGCGGGTTCGATCTTCGGCATGAACGGCAATGAGGCGATCGCCCTGGCTGAAAATGGCATCTAAGGCCGCTTCGTCGTCTACCAGCAGCGGACCTTTCATCGACCCCATAAAAATCTTAATGCCGCAGGTGGGGTTGGCTTCGCGCAAATCCGGTAAGTTTTCTGGCGTCGCCCCGATGAAAAAGCCATAGTTGACCAAACATTTCTCGGAGGCCAGTTTTAACTTTTGGTCGAGTGCCGTTTGCGTTGAAGTGAGGGGTTTCGTGTTGGGCATCTCCAGAAACGAGGTGACGCCACCCTTAGCACAGGCACAACTGGCGGTAAACAGGTCTTCCTTATATTCCAACCCCGGTTCGCGGAAATGCACTTGCGGGTCGATAACTCCCGGTAACAGCGTCAATCCCGCCGCATCGATAACACGAACGTTGTCTGTAGCGGTGATGTTCGGTTCGATGCGGGAAATGCGCCCGTTTTCTAAATAAACGTCAGTTTCCTCGAAGCGATCGCCCGGCAGCAGGACGCGGGCGTTGCGAATCAGAAGCGGGGTAATATTAGCCATAATGTTAGCGATCGATTTCGACCTCAGCAGCACTCGTATGGGTCAGAGTATACTGGACGGTAGGCTCAAGTCTAGCGCCGTAGTTTCGTTTCCTCAACCCGACACGACTTAATATGACTCGTCACGCAGAAAACCCTTGGACAGAGGCGTTAAAAACCTTCGGCATCAGCGCAGTTCTGGCTTTGGGAATTCGGACTTTCGTTGCCGAAGCCCGGTATATCCCCTCGGGGTCGATGTTACCGACGTTGCAAATCAACGATCGCCTGATCGTGGATAAAATCGGCTATCACTTCCGCGACATCCAACGGGGGGACATTGTAGTGTTTAACCCCACCGAAACCCTCAAGCATAAGTTTAAGGATGCGTTCATCAAGCGGGTGATCGGCTTACCGGGAGAAAAGATCGAGGTTCGCAACGGTATCGTTTATATAGACGACGAACCCCTCGAGGAAAACTATATCGCCGCCGCCCCGGATTACGTGTACGGCCCGGTTTATGTTCCCGCCGATCAGTATTTGGTGTTGGGGGACAACCGCAATAACAGTTACGACAGTCATTATTGGGGCTTCGTCCCTCGGGATTTGATTATCGGGCGTGCGGTGGCGCGATTCTGGCCGCCGCATCGTTTGGGACAAATCGGCCCGAAACCGGAGTATGACGAATTAGAAGTACCCATCGAAGGGGAAGCCCCCGATTCGTAGGGTTAGTTAACGGTACGTGAGTTGGCACGTCAACAGAAGGGGTCAAAGTGGAGAAACAAAACTAGACTCCATATGACTAAGCTACACAACCAAATCGCCGATACACGCTCAGATTTCTTGCACAAACTGTCAACTCAGGTCGTCAGGCATTGACCCCATGTGTAGCGATTATCCCCCCCCACCTCCCCTTGGGAAGGGGGGCAAAGGGGGAGATAGATCGGGAACGATGCCGTCCTTGAGCGTAATCCCCACGTACCAACCATCAGCCTTCTTGACGACCGTACAGGTTCGAGGAACAAACCCATCGGGAAACGGGCGGTGAACGACGATCTTCATTTCGCCGATTCTCGAAAATCGAATGGTGTCACCTTTTATCCGAACTCCCGCCTTGGGGGGGTTGACTCGCGGAAAGGAGAACGAGCGTAACTTGCTCACTTTCTGAAACCGAGGTCGTCCGTCGCGTTTTCCCGATGCGTCAGGAAAGCGCCACCGTTTTCAGGCTTTTGACATCCTCACCGCCCTGGAAGGACGGTGATTCCCAAACCGTTCGGCTGACGCTCACGGCGAAGCCTCGCGATTTGGGTTCCTGCTTCCTTCTCTCTCGAGTTTTTCGCAGTTGCTCTCCGGATCGAGATCCTTCAAGTCTTACACTCGCTTCACAGGCTGTAACGGTGTGTCCCACCGCCAAAATTCCAATTCAATTGGAGTTTTAGGCAAACTTACTAACTTGGGTTTCGTTAGCCAGTTTAACCATTCACGTCTATTGTACTGTAAAGCCGCCCTAGAAGGCTTGCCCTGAGCTAAGTCGAAGGGGCGGGGTTTTAGACCCAAAATTTTCGATAACGGGTCGCGTTGGGGTTTCTCACTCTCGAGGAGTTTCGCGCAGTTCGCGTTGAAACCGTCGAACTAGATCGCGGCGAAGTACTCTTTAGAAGCCACGGGATCGGGTTTCATCGTCCGTTCGCCGGGAGTCCAACCGGCCGGGCAAACTTCGTCCGGGTGTTCTTGGACGTACTGAATGGCTTGCAGTGTCCGCAGGGTTTCGTCCACGTTCCGACCGAAGGCCAGGTTGTTGATGGTGGCGTGTTGGACGATACCGTCTTTGTCGATGATAAACAGACCGCGCAGCGCCACACCTGCATCGGGGTCGAGGACGTTGTAGGCCGAGCTGATTTCTTTTTTGAAGTCGGACACTAAAGGATAGTTGAGGTCGCCGACACCGCCGGATTTGCGGTCGGTTTGAATCCAAGCCAGGTGGGAGAATTCGCTGTCGCAGGAAACACCCAGCACTTCAGTATTCAGCTTGCTGAAATCTTCGTAGCGATCGCTGAACGCCGTGATTTCCGTCGGACAGACGAAGGTGAAATCTAAAGGATAGAAGAACAAAACGACGTATTTGCCGCGATAGTCAGACAGTTTAATGGTTTTGAATTCTCGATCGACCACCGCCGTCGCGCTGAAATCGGGGGCGGCTTGACCGACGCGCAGGCATCCTTCTTGAGTCATTGATATTTTCTCCTATTATTTCTCCAGACCGTGACGGCTGCGATCGCACTGGCGATCGCGCGTCCTGTTCGTGACGACTGTGAGTTACGAACTGTTACAACTCTATCATAGTCATAACGATTTTGAGATATTTTTTCAAGCGATCGCCCGAGGCTCGTCGGGCTAGCTCGGTCTCTGTCTATCCTCGCCAGCTAGTTTAACGAGGATTTGACCCGACACAAAATCGAGCCGAGTTCGCGATCGCTCCAGGTTAAGATCCCAGCAGACCCAACTCGAGGGTTTGGGTCGCACGCACCGCGAAACCCGACTGTCTATCTCAGTAACCCCTCTCGATCGCTCGACCGGGTTGAGAGCGATCGCCTCCACCGTAACTTCTAACTATGGACATCCTCGAAATCGTCAAACGGGACTACCAAAACTTCCCCGAACACCAAACCTACGACATCTACGCAGAGGACGTATACTTCCGAGATCCCCTCAACCAGTTTCGCGGACGCGATCGCTACCGCCAGAACATCGACTTCATCCGCACGTGGTTCAAAAACATACGACTGGACTTACACAGTAGCGATCGCACCGACAACCGCATCGAAACCCGCTGGACGCTTCACTGGAACTCACCGCTTCCCTGGAATCCCCGCATCTCCATCCCCGGCTGGAGCGAACTCCAACTCGACGACACCGGAAAAATCATCAGCCACATCGACTACTGGAACTGCTCCAAATGGGATGTCGTCAAGCAACACTTCCCCATCGGAAAACCGTAATTCGTTGCATTACCGAATCCCAAGAAAACCGCTAGAGTAAAGAAGTATGTAGCGATTCTCACAAAAGGAACCGGACGATGCGAATCATACTCATGACAGGGAAAGGTGGCGTCGGGAAAACCTCAGTCGCCGCCGCAACGGGATTGCGCTGCGCCGAACTCGGATACAAAACCCTCGTACTCAGTACCGACCCCGCCCATTCCCTGGCTGACAGTTTCGACATGGAACTGAGCCACGAACCGCGTCCGGTGAGAGATAACCTGTGGGGTGCCGAACTCGACGCCTTGGTCGAACTGGCCGATAACTGGGGTGCCGTTCAACGCTACATCACCCAAGTCTTACAAGCTCGCGGACTCGAAGGCGTCCAAGCCGAAGAACTGGCTATTCTCCCCGGAATGGATGAAATTTTCGGGTTAGTCCGAATGAAACGCCACTACGACGAAGGCGAGTACGACGTGCTGATCGTCGATTCAGCTCCGACCGGAACCGCATTACGTCTGTTGAGCATTCCCGAAGTCGGCGGGTGGTACATGAGACGGTTTTACAAGCCGCTACAGGGAATTTCCGTCGCGCTGCGTCCCCTCGTCGAACCGCTGTTCAAACCCATCGCTGGCTTTTCTCTCCCCGACAAAGAAGTGATGGACGCCCCTTACGAGTTTTACCAACAAATCGAAGAACTCGAAAAAGTCCTCACCGACTCCAACAAAACCACAGTACGTTTGGTGATGAACCCCGAACGTATGGTCATCAAAGAATCTCTTCGCGCCCACGCCTATTTGAGCCTGTACAACGTCGCGACGGATTTGGTAATTGCCAACCGAATTTTGCCCGACAGCGTCAACGATCCGTTTTTCCAACAGTGGAAAGAACAACAGCAGCAGTATAAAGCAGAAATCCACCAAAATTTCAACCCGCTCCCCGTCAAAGAAGTGCCGCTTTATTCTCAAGAAATGTGCGGACTCGAAGCCTTAGAACGTCTGAAAAATACGCTTTATGGCGATGAAGATCCCAGTCAAGTTTACTACCGAGAAAATACAATTCGAGTCGTCCAGAAACCCGACTATTACTGCTTAGAACTGTATCTTCCCGGTACGCCGAAAGACAAAATTCAACTGTCGAAGACGGGAGACGAACTCAACGTTCGGATCGGCAACCATCGCCGAAATCTAGTATTGCCACAAGCCTTAGCTGCGCTCCAACCCTCGGGTGCAAAAATGGAGGACGACTATCTCAAAATTAAGTTTACTGAAGCTGCTCGTGTTTGAGACTCGTCTGACGGACATTCAGAGTAGACTAGAAGTAGAGCAGAACGGTCGGTAATGGGTCATGAAATCCTCTGTAAATGTTACGAAAAATGTTGCGAAACCCACGCTACTTCCGGGTACGCTGCGGCGCGTCCATCACGTAGCCCTCAACGTGAAAGACATCCAAGCCTCGCGGTGGTTTTACGGTGAAATGCTGGGACTGCGCGAGTTGACGGGAAACGAAATTCCGGCGACGCTTAGAAGCTTGTCGAAATCGGGTAAAGTCGCGAACTTCGTGACTCCAGACGGTCTGATTCTGGATTTGTTTGCAGAACCAGAACTGTCGCCTCCCGATCCCGATCCGACGCGCGAATTTACTCGGGCGAACCATATCGGCTTTGATATTCATCCAAAGTACTTCGATCGCGCGGTGGAAGTCTTGCGTCAGCACCACGTCCCCATTTCTCACGGGCCGGTGAGTCGCCCAACGGGACGTGGCGTGTACTTTTACGATCCCGACGGCTTTCTCATCGAAATTCGCTGCGATCCCGCCGTCGAAGAGTCATGAGAAAAAAACTTACGATCGCACGGGATGCTGTCCGTAAAACGGAACCACGTCCGACCAATGAGGGCGTTTCCCCTGTCGGTATTCGAGATAAGCCAGAGCGAGAACACTGTCGGTCGAGCGAGCGAGGGTCGTTTCGTCAGCTTTAACGAGGGTGTAGGGCGTCTTCAAGTTGTCGAGGGTCTGTTGCCACGCATCGGCGGTCGAGACGCGATCGCTTTGAAAAACTGCCGTCTCGCCAGAAGGTTCGACGCGATAAATCCCCGTAAACAGTTGTTCTCGGGCGGCGTTCAGTTGGACGGCTAAATGAATCGCCTCCCCCACATCAGGGTGCGTCATACCGTGCGATCGCGCCACCGCCGCCAGCGTCGAAATGCCGAACAGCGGGATTTCTAACTGCTGGGCGAGCGTTCTGGCCGTGACGACACCGATGCGCGTCCCCGTAAAGCTACCGGGGCCTTTCGCTACAGCTACGAACCCAATATCGAGCCAAGTTTGAGGCGGGAGAAACTCCGCCAGGGTGACGTGTAAGTGAGTTGACAGTCCCCGGCCGAGATCCCAGGTTTGGCAGCGGCTGTCACCGCGAAAGTTGTCAACGGCCAAACCGAGTCGTGCGGTGGTGGTATGTAAAGCGAAACCGTAGTCTTGGGTCATTCTGCGATCGTCAGGTATCCTGTTTCCAGTTCTCGTTATCTCAGTCTTCGTTATCGCACGAGAGTTTTCGTGCGAGTTGTCGGGGTTGGGTTTTCCCAACCTCCTAACATTGGAACGGAGTCTTTAAACTGTCATAAAATAAGAGTAGCTCGTACCCTGTCGGTCGCGATCGAAAACCGAACGGTTTGCTCGAGCCGACCTTCAATTTTTTACTGAGTTTCGAGTCCAGAGGCAGTCAGTTTCGACTCGTTTAAATTGGCAATTTCAAACAGGACGTTTGCAATGGGTTTTTTCGATTCAGAAATCGTACAACAAGAGGCCAAACAATTGTTTGAGGACTATCAAGCCCTCGTACAACTCGGCAGTAAATACGGCAAATTCGATCGAGAAGGCAAAAAGCAGTATATCGATCGCATGGAAGAAATGATGGAGCGCTATCGCGTTTTCATGAAGCGATTCGAGCTGTCAGAAGACTTCATGGCTCAAATGACCGTACAACAGCTCAACACCCAACTCAACCAGTTCGGAATTACGCCCCAACAAATGTTCGATCGGATGCACGAAACCCTCGAACGGATGAAAACCGAACTCGAAAAAAATCCGAATTAAACACTCGTCCTCTCGAGGACTGCTTTAGGGGCGATCGAACTCTGTCGGAGACTTGAACTCCACCACCGGCTCGTTCGCCAGCGCTTGCTGCATGAAATCCCGCCACACCGGAGCGACGAACCCGCCACCCGTTGCACCGTAGCCGAGGGGGGCGTTGTTATCGTTCCCCGCCCACACTGCAACCGCCAGTTGTGGCACGTAACCGACGAACCAAATATCTCGTTCCGAAGACGTGGTTCCAGTTTTCCCAGCAGCAGGTCGTCCGATCTTCGCATTAGTCGCCGTGCCTTGCTCGATGACGCCTTGCAGCGTGCTATTCAGCGAAGCCGTCGCCCAAGGATCGAGAACCAAACTCGGTTTCGGCGTGTTATCGAGCATAATATTGCCCGCACTGTCGGTCACCTGAGCGATGAGGGTCGTCTCCGACTGCCAGCCGTTACTGGCGAACGTGGCGTAAGCCGCCGCCATCTCTAACGGCGTCAAATCCACCGATCCCAGCGGCAGCGAAATCACCGGATCGATGGGGCTTTCAATTCCCAGAACCCGACAGATTTCAATGACCTTATTCAACCCAACTTCCTGACCGATTTTGACTGCCGGAATGTTGAGCGAAACCTCGATCGCCTTGCGAATACTGACCGTTCCCGAAAAACTGCCCCCATAGTTTTGAGGAATATAGTATCCATCCCCGTCGGGATACTTCACCGGACTGTCGTTCACGGGGGACTCCGGCCCGTAATTCCCCGTCGCGAAGGCCGTATAGTACACGAAGGGCTTAAACGACGATCCCGGTTGGCGGCGAGCTTGCGTGGCGCGGTTGAACTGGCTGGCGTCGTAATCGTACCCACCAACGATCGCCTTCACGAAATGCGTCCTCGGATCGACTGCCACCAAGGCCATCTGGCCTTCTTCGTAACTGTAATACAGCCCTTGTTCGTACAGCCGCTGGTGCCAATCCCGCACCGTGCGTTCCGCCATGCGCTGCATTTTCAGATCGACCGTGGTTTGAACGCGCATTCCACCTTTGAGCAGGGCATCGCGTCCGAACCGCTCTGTGAGTTCCTTGACCACCGCTTCCGTGACGTAAGGCGCTTTGCTGGTCTGGAACGAAGTAATTTGTCCCAAGCGAAGCGGTTGCTGTTTGGCGTCCTGCGCCTCTTGCGGCGTAATCCACTTGAGTTCGACCAAACGGTTGAGAACGATCGCCTGACGCTGCTTGGCTAACTTGTAATTCGTAAAAGGACTGAACTCTTCGGGGGCTTGAATCAACCCCGCCATCATCGACGCTTCCGCCAACGTCAAATCGCGCGCCGACTTGTTGAAAAAGCTTTGTGCGGCCGTTTCGGCACCGTACAGGTTGTGACCCCAGTACACTTGGTTCAAATACAGCTCGAGCAGTTCGTTTTTCTCGAGAATTTGTTCGATACGAATCGCGAGAACCGCTTCGGCCACTTTCCGGCTAAACGTCTGTTCCGGCGTCAGAAACAGGTTCTTCACCAACTGCATCGTTAGGGTAGACGCCCCTTCGACAGTTTCTCCCGATTCCAAGTTCGCTAAAAACGCCCGCAACACAGCACCGGGGTTGATGCCTTGGTGAATGTAGAAATGACTGTCTTCGATGCCGAGAACTGCCAGTTTCAAGTTATCAGAAATCTGGTTGAGGGGGATGACTTCCCGGTTGGCTTCGTCGTGAATGCTGTAGAGTAGTTCTCCGTTAACGTCGTAGACGTGACTGGTTTCCGTGGGCATATAGCTACGCAGCACCCGCACGTCGGGAAGGTTGCGGAAACTGATCGCCAACCCCACCAGTCCGCCAGCAACGACAGAACTGCCTAACAACGTGGTTCCCAATAGGGTACTCGCCGTTACCTTTCCCACCGATTGGACGAATTGGAAAAGCCGCACGGGAATTTGCGGTTTTTTTTCTCGAACAGCGTTCGTTGACACGGCGGTTTTCCCTCCTCCACGGACGTACTTCGTTCGACGATCGCGAGACCGACAGCTTGGAACTGGACATACTTTACACTATAGTTTCGCCGATCGCTCGAGAGGCGAAACTGAGATCGATCTCGCTGTCGAATCCCTCGGACAAACGACGGGCGAGCTGTTTCTCTAAAACACGATGCCCGTCTGACAGAGTTAATCTGTTATGATAACGAACTCAATTCTAAGCGATCGCTTCGGCTGTGCGATCGCCGTGTTTTGAATAGCTGCACCCACACCAGACCCACTATGACTTCCGACCTGTCTTGGTTGTACCGGGGAACGGAGGAAATTTTTCCCCACGTTCCCGACTCCGACGACGCAACCGAAAATCTCGAAGCCCTTTTAGCGAAAACCGATCGCCCGTTGCGGGTCAAATTGGGCATCGACCCCACGGGATCTGACTTACACCTCGGTCACAGTATCCCGTTTCGCAAGTTGCGGGCGTTTCAGGACGCCGGCCATACCGCTGTCGTCATTATTGGCGATTTTACCGCTCGCATCGGCGACCCAACGGGGAAATCAGAGGTTCGTCGCCAACTCACCTCTGAGGAAGTGCGACACAACGCGAATACCTACCTCGAACAACTGCGGCCGATTTTGGATTTCGACACGCCGGGACGGTTGGAAATTCGCTATAACTCGGAATGGCTCTCGGAGTTGGATTTAGCGAAAACCCTTGAGTTGCTGGGGACGATGACCGTCGGGCAAATGTTGGCGAAAGAGGGGTTCGCCCAACGTTACGAGAAAGGCAATCCCATTTACTTACACGAGTTTTTCTATCCGTTGATGCAGGGATACGATTCGGTGGCGATCGCGGCAGATGTCGAACTCGGGGGAACCGATCAAAAATTCAACCTGGCTGTCGGACGGGATTTGTTGCGGCATTTTGGGAAAAAGCCCCAGTTCGGCTTGCTGCTTCCGATTCTCATCGGCACCGACGGAACGCAGAAAATGTCCAAGTCGTTGAACAATTACGTCGGGTTGAAAGAGGACGCTCTGTCGATGTACTCGAAGTTAGAAAAAACGCCGGACGCGCAAATCGAGCAGTATTTCGAGTTGTTGACGAAACTTCCGTTAGATCGGTTGCCGGAAAATCCCCGAGAACGGCAGAAGTTTCTCGCGATCGATATCGTGTCGCAGTATCACGGAGAAGAAGCGGCCAAGGAGGCGCAACAGGCGGCGATGTCCCTCGTGGGCGGCAGTACGTCGGGAACTGAAGAAGCCGTTCCCGAGTTTTCCTTGGCTGAAGTGGAGTTTCCCGCCAAGCTCTTTTATATTTTGAGCGCCAGCGGCTTGTGTAAAAGTAGTGGAGAAGGGCGGCGTCAAATTCAAGGGGGCGCGGTTCGGTTAGACGGCGATCGCATCTCTGACGTTAACCTATCGTTCGAGGCGATCGCGCAACTCGACGGGAAAGTGTTGCAAGTCGGGAAGAAGAAGTTCGTGCGCTTGGTGAAATAAGCGCGACATTGGAACGGTTACAGTGGGAACTCGAATCCACAATGTCCAAGTAACGCAAGTGGTCGATGGCGATACGATCGAAGTTCGTATCGACGGCCGACAAGAGTTCGTGCGTTTGATTTGCGTCGATACGGAAGAAAGTACGCCCCATCCGTCCCCGGAAACGGCAAAACCGGTAACGGAGGCGGGGTTGGCCTCGGCGAAACTGGCGCGGGATTATTTTACGCAGCCCAACGGCCAGTTGTGTCGCGTGGATTTGGAATTCGATACCGACGATCCCCCGGAGGTCTGTTTGGAGGCGCATCGCGGTAACTGTAGCCGTTTGGTGTGTTACGTCCACCGAGGCGACAGTCTCTACAACCTGTATTTGATTGAAGAAGGCTGGAGTCCGTATTTTACGAAGTATGGGCGATCGCGACTGTACGATCGCGCCTTCACTCAGGCTGAATTCGACGCCCAAATTCATCAACGGGGGATTTGGAACCCAGACGTGAACGAAAACGGAGCGTCGCGCAATTACAGCAGTTTGGTGGCGTGGTGGGCGTATCGCGCCTCGATTATCGACGAGTTCCGACGCCTCGGTTCTCAAAGCACGGCAATTTCGATTCAACTGGACTATCCCCAGCTTCTCGACGCCATCGACACCCATCGCGATATTTGGGTCTTTTGCGATTTGCAGGGGGGCATCCGCAAGCGCGTCGAAGGGGGGGCGATCGTGTTTACCGGATCGCGATTGTTTCCCTTGAAGTTATGGATTCCGACGGCTTCGAGTTCTGACGGCCCGATGTTAGTCCGCGCGATCGTCTCTCGCTATGCCGGACGGGGGCGCGGCTATGCTTACATACGCGGTCGCGTGACCATGCACCGCGGCCTGCCTCAGATCGTGTTGCGGGAACTCTCGCAACTGTCCGACGTGCCGCCACTGTTGGCCGAGTCCGATCCTCGCGGCGATCGGGCGATCGATTATCCCCAGCAATCTGTCTCATAAAGAATTGTAAACTAGGCTTGATAAATTTCTTTACATTTTGCGTTTAGAATGTAGAAACTGGCTTGAAAGCTGAATTTAAAACAAAATTTAACAAACTGATTTAGTAAACTCTATTTCATCAATCTCGTTTCAAAACTGCAAAACGCCACAAACCCGCGCCTTCCTCGAGAAGATGCGGGTTTTTCCGTCAATTCCCTAAAAACGAGTTGGTTGCTGTTGCGTTCCCCTTTTACAGTGAACAGCGAACAGCGAACAGTGAGGACAGTGGGCAGTTGACGGTTTTTCCCCATCTCCCCATCTCCCGATCTCCTCATCTCCCCAGCCGCTCGCTAGAAGCAACGCAGCGAAGCGTTTATCATGGCTAGGGAACCGTACCACCCGCGCTCGGGGTAGCCGCGCTGCTGTCGAGCCGTCGTCCGATCGATCGCCTTTACGACTATAGGGTAAACACTGATGGAGCAAAGGGAACCACAATTGACCAACGGAGAGACCGTCAACGATCGCACCGTCGAAACTCTCTTGGCGGCACTGACCCAAGATCTCAAGCATCTCCAGCAAGATCTGATCGTTCAGCTAACGCGAGACGTCACCCGTCTCCAATCGGAAAAAACACGACTGCTGAGCGATATTTCCGATCTCGAAACCCGGCAACAACAGCTTGCCCCTGAAGTTCCCCCTTCAAGTTCAGAACCGACTCGAGGACTGGAAACCGAAGAAGACCGTCAGGCGTGGGTGCGGCAACTGGCGCAATTGGTGGCGGGAAACCTCGAAGACCAACTCTCTTCACGAGTCGAAGAACTGGTGAGACAGCGTCTGGCGACGGTCGATCCGCCGCCGAACTCTCAAACCGACCGATTGCGCGACTCCGTCGATCTCAGCTTCCACCGCAGCTACAGCGGACTGCGTCAAGAACTCGACAGCTACCGCAGCGATCTCTGCCAACATCTCGATCGCCTCCACACCTTGCAACAACAAGGGGAAGCCATTCTCGACACCCTCGTCAGTCGTCTGAGTCACGAACTCCGAGACGAAGCGATTCGCGTACCGCCACTTCCCCAACCGGCAAACGGTTCTGTGTCGCTGCCTCAAGGCAGTTCCGTTGTTTCCCCGTCCCCCACTCCCCCGTCTAGTGACGGTCAAACAGCGCCGACCCGGAGCGATCGCGGTGAGGTTGACTCTCCCGTTACCGAGGTAGACGCAGAAGTTGCCCCCCCTCCTCGAGACAAGCCACCGACTGCACCCACGGCTCCCTCTCAAGTCCGAACGGGTTTGTTGCTGGCACTGGCCTATGCTGCCGTTCTGTCGCTGTTTAACATCAGCATCAAAGTCATTCTCAGCGAACGGACGATTTTCGGACTGTTTGACTGGGGCGGCATTATTACGCCGAGCTTGGGCAACTCCATGCTGATTCTGTTTCTCCGCATGGTGGTTGTGGTGTTGCTCATGCCCATCTTGGCGAATCAGCTTTATCCGCAATGGTGGCAAGATATCCAGCAGTTTTTACGGCCGGAAAACCGTAAGCTGCAATCTCAAGTGGCCGGAAGCGGTTTTGCTCTGTTTTTGTCCCAAGTCTTGATTTACATTGCCATCGGTAACATCCCGACGGCAGTGGCGATTACTCTATTCTTTATTTTCCCCGTAGCCACCGTTCTCGGGGCGTGGGTGTTCTTTGGCGCCAAACCTACAGCCATTCGCAGCGTCATCATGGCAGTGATTTTGTTCGGGAGTATTACGACGGTTCCCGACTTCTTCAGCGTTTTTTCGAGTGCCGGTCTCAGTGAAAGCGGGTTTTTGCTGGGGAGTTTTACCGCAGTCGGTTCCGGGATCGCCTTTGCCGGATACGTATTGCTGACGCAGCTATGTGGGAAACAGTTACACCCGATTCCCTTTAGCTGGGCGAATTTTTCGACGGTGTTCGTCTTTTCGTTCTTGGGACTGTTCGTCGCGGCGATCGCCAACTGGGGTATCGAAGTTCCGCAAGACAATTTCACTGCGTTAATTGGCGGTGGGATTTGGCTTGGGGCGCTGACGCTGGTGAGTTACGTCCTCAACAACTTCGCGATCAAGTATGCTGGTGCTGCGTTAGCCTCGATCGTCGGTGCAGTCGGCCCGGCCTTAACGGCACTGTTTGGCTTGATTATCATCGGCGAAGAACTCGCCATCGACCAAATTGTTGGAATGTTTATCGTGACGGCGGGGGTCGTGGGATTGAGTTTGGAGCGAATATTCCTCTCGAAGAAATAGCCGCAGTCAGCAGCGATCGGTCGCGACTCACCCATGAAAACAGTTAACCGATCTGGACTTACGCGATTAAGCCTTACCCACACCAAATGTAGAGGTCTACTACGACCCTTTCCTACGACCCTTCTGAGTTTTCTGCACCGCTAAGCCCTCAGTGGTACAGAAAACTTTTCGAGATCGGGGATTGACAAAAGACATAAAATCTGTTAAAGAACTCAGGCCAGATCCCCGGCATCTCCAAGATGCCGGGGATCTCCGGGATCGGAGGCAAGCTTGAGTCCTCGATTCACCTGACGATCTGGGCGTCCACTCTGGCTTGATACAAGGCGCGGAGTAAGCGCCAGGCTTGATGGGAATAGAGGGGCGTCGGTAGGGTTGTTGGGAGGCGATCGAAGATCTCTCGCGCCTCTTTGAGACTGTACCCGGCGATGCGGGAAATGGCGTTAGCCCCTTCAAAGGCACTATCGGGAGTAATGGCGCGAGTGACGCGAATCCGGGTGTTGCGATCGAATCGAGAGCGATCGCCGTATTCGACGCGGCGCAAGCCTTCGCTAGTGGCTAACACGACCAGGCGATCGCCCACTTCCAACACGATATCGTCGAGGGGCATCAACTTCGACGAACCTCGGAATCGCTGGTGCAGTAACGGAACCACCCCATACCCGTAGGCGACATCCGCCAACATCAACCCGTTGAGAGTATCCCTAGCTTCGACTCGATACTCCGTCACCAACACCGTCGTATCGTTAAGACGCAGCAAACTGAGAATCTTCTCCCCGAACGCTGCCCCAGCAAAGGCTTCGGCAGCGACAGCGTAAGCACAGATAATTTGGGCGGTGGGAAACAACTGCGCTAAATCTTCGCTGAGACGTTGGTGTTGGGTGCGAATAGCTAAACGGACTTTCGGATTGGCTTCTCGGGCGATAAGGGCGACTTCAGTGTTGGTAATTTCTTCGTCGGTTAACACCAGAACGCTTTGGGCGTCGGCGAAGTTGACGTTCGGTAGCACTTCCCGAGGGGAACCGATTAACAGGGGAATTTGGGGGAGGATTTGGGGATCGAGATCGGTGTTGAAGGCAACGCCGACGATCGCCTGTTGGAACGACTGTAACAGAGCTGCGACTCGCTGCCCCACGCGTCCCAAACCGACGATAACGATGAAATCCCGCGTCGGAAGGGGCGGGCGTTGTTGGGGAAACTGAAATCGCGCCGAGAGTAGGGCTTGGGTGAGGAGAGCGTAGAGTACCCCCACGAACGCCGTTCCCGCTAAGGTGAGTAGAAGTCCGAAGGATTGCAACCAGTGGGGAATGTCGAACGGGAGGGGGGTAAAGTCGCCGAATAAGTCGGAATAGCCCCCCAGAAGCAGGATCGCCGTGGCGTAAAATGCTGACATCCAAGTGGTTTCGGGATAGTAGCGATGAAACAGTACCGTTCCGATTCCCAACAAGGCGAACACGGTGATTCCGCAGACGATCGCCACTCGCCACGCGCGATCGCTGGGATTCGACCAAATTTTGACCCACAGGCGTTTGAGTGCGTGGGGGTAGAAGCGACGCCAGGGAGACTCGAGGCGATCGCTCTTTCGGTTTCTGGGGCGGCGAAACGTCCAGCGATCGGTGGTTTCGACGTACACCACTACGTCTGAAGGACAAATCTCGGTTTCGGGATGCCAGCAGTGGAACGGTTCGGCGGTATCTTGCCAGTTGCCCGAATGGGCTAACATCCGTTGAGTCCGGCTGTTGAGTTCGTGGAGACTGCGCCCGCACCAGGAATGAGACGGTTCGATTTTGCGGCGTACCACCCGCAGCCAGGTTCCGTCGAGGTTGAAAAAGCCTAAAGTTTTGGCGGAAAGGGCAGCTAAGGCGAAGGCTGTCACGGGAAGTTGCGTCGGTTCGAGGGCGATGAAGTTACCCAGTTGTCGCTGCAAAAGTTGGTTGAGGGTGTCTTTCGCCGATCGCACCACGAGACGAGTGTGGGGGTTGAGGCGACGCACGGCGAGGGCGGTTTCGATGTTGATGGCTTCGTCGCTGGTGACGAGGAGAACGGCGCGACAGCGGTGGATTTGGGCTTGCTCGAACACGTGGTTCTGACGACAATCGCCGATAATGAGATCGTCGAGCAACTCGGGCAGGTTGGGGATGTCCCAGTAACTCGGTTGCGTGAGTTCGATTCCGATAACGCGCACACCGAAGTCTTTGAGTGCTACGACACACTGTTGTCCCATGCTTCCCAAGCCACACACGAGGAAAAGGTCGAGTTCGGGGAGTGCATCGTCCGACATCAGCCGAAATTAAAAGCGGGTCGATCGTCGATCTGATTATGGCATTGGTGGCCGGCGATCGATCGAGGAAGGGTAACGTGTTGGGTGCATCTCAATGGATGTAAAAACATGAGTCTGGGGTAGGTTGGACTTCAGCAACGCTGCCGCCCAGGGGTGAAGCGATCGCGAAACCCAACAACAGCTCAATTCAATTCAGAGACTCCAATTTGATATAATTTATGTTTTTAAAATTCCTCTGTTAAATTGTTTTTTTGCGGTGAAAATTATCTTTTATGGCTTGTATTAAATTCTATCTTTGCCTAACGCACTTTACTCGAAATCACGCTGAAGTTGCTGACGCTCGATCGCCTCGAATAATGCTTTAAAATTACCTTCGCCAAATCCTTTGGCTTCCCGTTTTTCGTCATCATAAATTCCCATACGTCTTTCAATCACTTCAAAGAAAAATGTCGGCTCAGGAAAAATGGGCTTCGTAAACGTCTGAAGTAAAAAAGCAGGCTTTTTAGACGGTGTCCAATCGACGAGAATTTCTTGTTGTCGAATATGCTCGAACTCCTCAAAATCTAAATTAAACCCCGGTTTTCGACAAACGCGATCGAAGTAAGTGTCAGGAACTTCTAAAAAATCGACCCCCGCTCGACGCATCCGAGAAACGGTTTTCAAAATATCAGGGGTTTTTAAAGCAATATGTTGAAGTCCTGCACCTCGATTGAACTCTAAAAACTCTTGAATTTGGGAATTTTCCGAGGTGGGTTCGTTGATGGGAAGCTGAACCCCCGTTTCGGGATGTACCATAACTTGGGAATGCAGCGACGAGCGATCGGTAGCGATAGAAAATTGCTGTTTGGGGACAAATCCGAAAATGTCTCGATACCAGTTGACGGCTTGGGAAAACGCGATCGCTTCGACGTTGAGAACCAGATGATCGATCGCCTCAAACGTCCCCGCTTCAGAGGTTTCAACTTCACAGTATCCTTCGATTAACGTATGACGCAACGAACCCCAGGCGGCGATTTGGCTGCGACGTTCTTCGTGTTTGACGGTGGGCGATTCGAGAACGGGAAATCGGGAAAGCGGGCGAGGCGATCGCGTCGTGCGATCGAGAATTTTTTCTAAATCCCGAACCCGAAACGCTACATCAGCAACTCCTGGGGGATGTTGTTTTAAATACGCGGCGACCGAACTGGTTTCGTTCAGCGGTGACGAGAGTAAAAACCGCAAACCCCCCGTTTGCAGAATTTCCGTGTGGGTGTCGTCTGTCGTCTGTTCCCCCACAGCGAGAAATCCCAGGCGTTTGACGAAATCCTCGCGAACGGCTTTTGCATCTTCAACGTAGAAGTGGACGTGGTCGATCTGTACCATATTTCTATAACAACTCGACAGACTCGGTAGGGAATGGGCGAAATTACACCGGAACTCGAACGACTCCTCGACAAAGACAGCGTTTGTACTTGGGAAACTCTCGAGGAAACTTCCCGTCAGCGTCTCCAACGGGCGATCGCTGGGAATCCACCTGCTTGTATTGTTTATCCCAAAACCTCAGAGACGTTAGCGACGGTGATGGCGACGTGTCATCGCCAGGGTTGGCGGGTGTTACCGATGGGAAACGGGAGTAAACTGCACTGGGGCGGCGTCGTCGAAGATGTCGAGGTGGTGGTCAGTACGAAACGGCTCGATCGCATCGTCGAACACGCAGTCGGCGATCTCACCCTCACCGTCGAAGCCGGAGCGACGTTACGCCATCTCAATTCAATTTTGGCGCAATCTCAACAATTTCTCGCCCTCGATCCGAGTTATCCCGACGACGCTACCCTCGGGGGAATCGTCGCCACGGGGGATATGGGAAGTTGGCGACAGCGATATAACAGCGTTCGCGATCGCCTGATTGGGATTTCCTTTGTGCGATCGGATGGGGAAATCGTCAAAGCGGGGGGGCGAGTGGTGAAAAACGTCGCTGGCTACGATTTGATGAAACTTCTGACGGGTTCTTACGGAACTTTGGCGATCGCGACACAGCTAACGTTTCGCTTGTATCCGATTCCCGAAACTTCTGCAACCATCGCCCTCTGTGGAGAGGCTGAGGCGATCGCCAATGTCACAAAAACGATTTTAACTTCGGCGTTAGTTCCCACGGCGATCGATCTCCTGTCACCGGGAATTGTCAAATCCTTGGAATTGGGAAGCGGTTTCGGGGTGTTGGTTCGCTTCCAAAGCGTCGCCGAAAGTGTCCAACAGCAGATCGATCGCGTTCGAGAACTCGGCGAAACCCTGGGGTTGACGGCGACAAGTTACCGCGACGACGCCGAAGCGAAATCAGAAACCGACTTATGGGAGCGATCGCGAATTCTGATTGAAACCGACGCTCCCGAAACTCGAGTTCTCGCGAAAATAGGAATACGACCCACCTCAGCCGTGGCTGCGTTGCAGTATCTCGACGAACAATTTCGCGGAGAGGCGATCGCTGTGGTTCACGCCGGATGCGGTTTAGGGCGAGTTCGCGTTCCCACGCCGCTGGCGACAACCTCGAACTTGCTGAACCTGCGACACCACCTCCAAAACAACAGCGGCTTCCTGACAATTCTCGAAGCCCCCCAATCTCTCAAACGCCAACTCGACGTTTGGGGCTATGTCGGAAACGCCCAAACCGCCATGCAGCAAATTAAAGCCAAGTTCGATCCTCAGAACCGATTGAGTCCGAAACGGTTTATCGTTTAGATTTATCGTTGAAATATTACTGTCGATCGATACTGCATGGAGCTTTAATCGATGAATAAACTCAAAACCCAATTCGCCACTGTGGGAGAACTCGTCTTTTCCCCCAACACCGGCGAAACTTACTCCAAAGCCTTCCAACTGACTTGGAACATCATTAAAGAAACCGCCCTGTTGTTGTGGATGATGTTCTGCTTAGTATTTCTCATTTTCGTCTGGGGATGGGGATACGCTACCCAAATCGGGCGAAACGCTAAGGTTTGGTATGAAAATCAAGAAAAACGCAACCACGAAAATCTGTTTAACGAAGCAGGAAAAGCCCTCCTGTCGGCGAGTTCGTCGGGAACCGCTTTCGCGATCGATCGGGCTAAAGAACAGTTAGGAATCGAAAACGATCCCCAACCGATTCAGGAGATCGAACCCCTTCCAGCTAACGAAACGGTGACTGTCACCAGTTCCGAAAGTTCCGAGTCCGACGAGACAACCGTAAAAACTCCTTTAGAAACGACTTCAGAAACTTCTCAAGACAAAAGTTCGTGATAACGCTCCTCTGGGCGGGAGAGGTGAGGGCTGAATACCGCCAACCTCCCCACCAGTAAAAGCTTAAGCGTTCTCTCGCAGCCAGACGGAGTCCGAACCGACTTTCTCAAAGACCTCGAAGACTCCGTCTTTCTGTTACGAGGCTCGTTTTCGATAAATTTTCTTCAAAACCGTTCGATCGCATCCTCACCCTAAATATGCAAACTCAACCGAACCCCACTGAAACCAACCGCATCCCTGCTAAAAATAGTAATTTCCTCCAACAAAACCCCCATCTCGGCGAACTCCCGAAAGACGGATTCGATCCCCAAAATCCCCCCAAACCGGAACTCATCGACACCTGCGTTCACTGCGGCTTTTGTCTGGCGACTTGTCCGAGTTACCGCGTCATCGGAAAAGAGATGGATTCGCCTCGAGGACGTATTTACTTAATGGATGCGATTCACAACGGCGAAGCCGAACTCGAACCCGCTACGGTTCAACATTTCGACTCCTGTTTGGGGTGTCTGGCTTGTGTCACCACCTGTCCTTCTGGCGTTGAATACGACAAACTCATCGCCGCTACTCGTCCGCAAGTCGAACGCAACGTCCCGCGATCGATCGGCGATCGCCTGATTCGCAGCCTTATTTTTAACCTATTTCCCTACCCCGATCGCCTGCGTCCGCTGTTGTATCCTCTGATGGCGTATCAAAAGTTAGGATTGCAGAAATTTATGCGATCGACGGGATTCCTCAACCGCTGGTTTCCGCGACTGGGGGCGATGGAGTCGATTCTTCCGCAAATTACCCCCGACGCCTTTAAACCCAACTTTCCCGATATCATCCCCGCCCGAGGCGAAAAACGCTATCGCGTAGGAATGCTGCTCGGTTGCGTCCAACAATTGTTTTTTAATCCCGTTAACGAAGCCACAGCCCGCGTTCTCACCGCCAACGGTTGCGAAATCGTCATTCCCAAATCTCAGGGCTGTTGTGGGGCGTTACCCGCTCACCAGGGACAAGAAGCCCAAGCCCAAGAACTCGCCCGTCAAAACATCGACAGTTTTGAGGAAACGAACGTCGATTTCGTCATTATTAATGCGGCGGGTTGCGGTCATACGTTAAAGGAATACGGTCATATTTTGCAAGACGATCCGGTTTACCGAGAGAAAGCTGAAGCTTTTACGAACAAAGTGAGAGACGTTAACGAGTTTTTAGCGGCGGTGGGCTTGACGACGAAGTTGCATCCGATTGCGGATGAAGAGTTAGCGATCGTCTATCAAGATGCGTGTCATCTCATCCACGGTCAAAAAATTAGTTCTCAACCACGAGAACTCTTGCGTCAAATTCCCAACGTTACGTTACGAGAACCCTTAGACGCGGCGTTATGTTGTGGGAGTGCGGGAGTTTATAATATGTTGCAGCCAGAAGTGGCTGACGAGTTGGGACAGCAAAAGGTCGAGAATTTAGCGAATACGGGAGCGTCGTTAATTGCGTCGGCGAATCCGGGGTGTTCGTTGCAAATTCAGAAGAATTTGGCTTTGCAAGGTCGCGAGATTCCATTACGCCACCCGATCGAACTGCTGGATTTGTCGATTCGGGGCGAGATGTTGGGGGTTTAGTTTTGGCGGCGACGGGATCGCCATCGGTGAAGTCCATCTTCTCGATCGGCGATCGCCGCAGCAAGCGATATCCCGATCCTGCGATCGAACTGACCCAATGTTGGGGAAACTGATTCGATGTCGGCGATCGCCGACGACGATCGGAGGGGGTTGAGCTTCTCACGATTTTCTCGATAAATCCTGCAACTCTTGATTTTACGTCGATTTCAGAAGCTCTTATTGGAGATCGTATCCCCAAAAGAAGATTGATTTTGGTTGAATTTTTCTGTGTCTGGATGAAAGTCCAGGGTTTTGGACGGCGAGTGTCTGTTTTTTGATTTTTTGAATCTTGCTTTTAAAGCACTTTTTGTTTATGATATAAAAGGCTGTACTTAATTTAAATTTCTGTCAAGTGTGTCAGATCGGACGGGAACATAAATAGATCGAATATAATGAAATATTTAATTATATAAGTATAAATAAGTATAAATAAGCTTAAAAAATAGTTAAAAATACCAATATAAAAACTAATCTAAATTGTATAAACTGATACATTTTTCTGTCGATTAGCAGCAGAAACGCTTTCTATACAGAGAAGTTTACGCTGTCATCGCCTATTTTCTAGTGAATTCACGGGGATAAAATCAGTTAAAATTCCGTAAAAACTTCGATTCACTTGTCCTCTTCCTCTGTTTTATAATGGAATAAAGCCTGAATTCGATCGTTAAGGGCTGGTATTTGCCGTTCCGCTGACTTACAAAAATGATAAGTCAGTGGCAAAAGCATCACCAGTTCGGCTCTCGATCGAACACTTCGTTGTCTCAAGAAACGCTTAAAGTCCGAGGTTCGTTCCGGGCGCGTCCTATCGCAACTTAGCCCTGTTGTAAGCCGAGTATGTTAATAAAATCTAGATTTATCTAGAAAAAAATTGAAACTTGTCGTTTCTTTTGAATCGCTGAAGTCCTCAGTGAAACTCAGCAAATCAGCCAGAAATCTACGTCTTACATCGAACTGTAAACTCGATCGAGCGACGTGCGGGTAAGAATTTAAAGCGTATCGCTCAAAAAATAAGGTGGCTTACTTCCATACTGACACTTCCATACTGACAACTGAAAATCGAGTCATCTCATCTGACTCTAAACTTACGAGAAGGAAGGTACATCATGCTCTCCATTACAGGCTATCACATTGTAGAGCAACTCTACGAAAGCCAAAAAAATATTGTCTATCGCGCTCAGAGAAATTCAGATGGCAAGCCAGTCATCCTCAAGGTTTTAAGAACTAACTATCCAACCCCTAAAGAAGTTGCTAAAATTCGACACGAATGCGAAATTACAAAAAACTTAAAAATTGACGGCATCATTCATTGCTACGGACTCGAAAAATATAACGGATTGACCTTAGTTTTAGAAGACATCGGTGGCATTTCGCTGGGTGATTTTATTATTCAAAACAAACTCGACACGATCGCTGTCTTGAAGATCGTCGCTCAGCTTGTCGATACGCTCGGCAAACTCCACGAAAAAAACGTCATTCACAAAGATATAAAACCCCTCAACATTATTTTTAATCCCCAAACCGGCCAGACGAAGCTGACCGATTTTTCGATCGCCTCTTCCCTCTCGCGAGAAAGTCAATCCGTCCGCAATCCCAACCTCCTCGAAGGCACGCTCGCCTATATGTCGCCCGAACAAACCGGTCGGATGAATCGCGCGATCGACTACCGTACAGATTTTTATTCCTTGGGTGCGACGTTCTACGAACTCTTAACGGGTCGATTGCCATTTTCAGCCTCCGATCCCATGGAATTGGTATATTGCCACATGGCGAAAAAGCCCGTTCCACCTCACGGGATCGATCCGACCGTTCCCGTAGCCGTCTCTGACATCGTCATGAAGTTGTTGGAGAAAATCGCAGAAGACCGATATCAAAGTGCTTATGGCATTCGAGCCGATTTAACTACCTGCTTGACGCAACTACAAACCTCGGGGATCGTTAGCAAGTTTACCCTCGGTCAGTACGATGTTTCTGCAAAATTTCAAATCCCGCAAAAACTCTACGGCCGGGAGCGAGAAATTGCAATCCTCACCTCTGCTTTCGAGCGAGTTTGTCGGGCAACCACCGAACTCGTCCTCGTCTCCGGCTACTCCGGTATTGGTAAAACCGCACTCATTCACGAAATTCACAAGCCGATCGTCCAGCGGGGCGGATACTTTATTTCCGGTAAATGCGACCAGTACCGGAAAAACGTTCCCTACGCGTCTCTCATTCAGGCATTCCAAGACTTAATCCGACAACTGCTGACCGAGAGTGCAGAAAAGATCGCCGTTTGGCGGCAAAAACTTCTAGATGCCTTGGGGACGAACGGTCAAGTTATTATAGACGCGATCCCCGAAGTCGAATCGATCGTCGGCAAACAAGCAGAAGTCTTATCGCTGGGAACGATCGAAACGCAAAATCGCTTCAACCTAGTTTTTCGGAAATTTATCGAAGTTTTCGCACAGAAAGACCATCCCCTCGTCATCTTTTTAGACGATTTGCAATGGGCAGATTCGGCGACGTTAAAATCGCTCGAAATCTTCGCGACGGAGTTCAGCCATCAGTCGTTGCTGGTGGTGGGAGCCTACCGGAATAACGAAGTCGGTGCCACCCATCTTTTAACAACCACCTTAGAGAACGTCCGAAACAACGGCACTCGCGTCAGCGACCTTAACATACAACCATTAGATAGAACTTGCACCGAACGGCTCGTGGCCGATACATTGCACTGCCCGGTGGAAAAATCGCGATCGCTGGCTGAGTTAGTCTTCAACAAAACCGCAGGCAATCCCTTTTTCTTAACTCAGTTACTAATTTCTTTATACCAAGAGGAGCTTTTAACCTTCGACGCCACCGGGGGATGCTGGCGGTGGGACAACGAACAGATCCGAACCCGCGACGTCACCGACAACGTCGTGGAACTGATGGTGAGCAAAATTCAAAAGCTCGGCGACACCACGCAGCACGTCCTGAAATTGGCCGCCTGTATCGGCAATACCTTCGACTTGAACGTTTTGGCGATCGTCAACGAAAAATCTCCGTTCCAGACCGCTTCCGAGTTGCAAGACGCCCTTCAAGAAGAACTCGTTCTCCCCACCAGCGACGCTTATAACGTGTTCCTGCTCGACGAGCTAGACAAAACGCCGAACTGGACGGACGGCGAATACCAGATTACCTATCGATTTTTGCACGATCGCGTGCAGCAGGCGACCTATAGCTCGATCTCCGAGGCCGACAAGAAAGCGATCCATCTCAAAGTCGGTCGGCTGTTGTTACGACATACCCCACCCCAAGAGATCGAAGAAAACATTTTCGAGATCGTCAATCACCTCAACCTCGGTGTCGAGTCGATCGTCGATCGCTCCGAAAAAGACAATCTAGCCCGACTCAACGCGATCGCCGGACACAAAGCGAAAATCTCCACCGCCTACGAAACGGCTGCCAAATATTTAACCCTGGGGGTAGAGTTGCTCGCCCCCGACAGTTGGGATACCCTGTACGACCTGACGCTGAAGTTATACGTCGAAGCCGTCGAAGTAGAATATCTCAGCGCACGCTTCGATCGCGCCACCCAGCTAGCTGAAGTCGTCCAGCAACGTGCCAAGACGTTACTCGATAAAGTCGAGGTTTACCAGATCCAAATTCAATCTCATATTTCCCAGAACCAGATGCAGGCAGCGTTGGACGTGGCTCTGTTCGTTCTCGAGATGTTGGGAGAACCTTTAACGTCCGCCTCCGCCGACGATCTGAGTCCGAACGCTTCGAGCGACCTGCCAGAGATGAAAGACCCGGTGAAGCTAGCCGCTTTGCAGACCTTGATGAACGCCATGCCACCGGCTTACGTCGCCGCTGCGGACCTGTTACCGGCGATCGCCCAGAAAATGGTTTGCTTGTGCGTCCAATACGGCAATTCTCCCCTGGCAGCCTATGCCTATGCCTTTTACGGACTCATGCTGTGCGGTGCGTTAGGCGACATCGAAAAAGGCTATCAGTTCGGTCGCTTGGCCATCGAAATTCTCGATCGCTTCGAGACCCGAGAGTATCAGTGCAAGATCTACGAACTGTTCAACGCCCACATCCGCCATTGGAAAGAGCCAGTCGGAGCGACCCTCGAACCCTTAAAAGAAGCCGTTCAGATCGGACTCGAAACCGGCGACATCGAATACGCCGGATACGCTGCCATGTATGCCTCGATCTACCCCTTATTCATGGGCGAATCTCTGGAGGTGGTGCAACAACAGCAGCAGCATTACATCGACTTACTGATAGACCTCAACCAACCCTATTTCAGTTCCTACATTGCCATCTGGCGTCAGTGGGTGCTGAACTTAACCGGCGACACCGAAAATCCCCAACGCCTCGCGGGAAAAAGTTTTGACGAAGACGCGATGCTTCCAAAGTTCGTCGAGACGAATAACGGCGCTTTGCTGTTTACGGTCTATCTCGCCAAAGCCATGCTGCTGTACTCCCTCAACGACTACGAGGCAGCGTTAGACATGGCTCGCCTGTCCGATCGCTACTCCGGCTTTTTGCTGGGTTTGATGCACACGCCCGTCCATCACTTCTACTATTCCTTAATTCTCTTAGCACAATGTCCCCGCCAAGAGTCGCCCGAACGACGAGACATTCTCGATCTCGTGGCGTCGAACCAGGAAAAACTGAAAAATTGGGCGTTTCACGCTCCCGAAAACTACCAGCATAAATATCTATTGGTCGAAGCCGAAAAAGCTCGGGTGTTGGGGCAAACCCTCGAGGCGATGGAGTATTACGATCGCGCCGTTCGGGGAGCGATCGATGGAGGATTCGTCCAAGAAGAATCCCTCGCGAACGAACGAGCGGCAGAGTTCTATCTCGCCTGCGATCGCGAGAAAGTGGCTCGTACCTACTTCACAGAAGCCTACTACGGCTATATTCGCTGGGGCGCGACGGTCAAAGCGAACCGTCTCGAGGCGACCGTTCCCCACTTAATTTCACGGGTCGTACCGGCAACGATCGCCGAACGACTCTCGACGGCCACCTCCACCTCGGCCAGCGAAAACGTCAACGTTCTCGATTTAATTACCGTCGTCAAAGCCTCACAAGCCCTCGCTGGCGAGATCGTCCTGAGTCAGTTGCTCGATAAACTGCTCAGAATCGTGATGGAAAATGCCGCCGCCCAAACGAGCTGTTTACTGTTAGAAAAGGACGGTCAGCTCCGCATCGAAGCGACGGGAAATTTAGATAAAGACGAAGTGTTATTGTTGCCGTCTCTTTCGACGAATTCAGAGCTGCCGTTGCCTTTGTCTGTCCTCAATTACGTCGCGCGAACGAAAGAAGGGGTCGTTTTGAACGACGCGACCCGCGATAGCAAATTTGCTAGCGATCCCTATATGGTACGGACGCAACCGAAATCAGTTCTCTGTACGCCGATCGTGAATCAAGGGAAATTTATCGGTCTGCTTTATTTAGAAAACAATCTCACCATCGGAGCGTTTAAAGCCGAACAACTCGAAATTCTCAACCTCCTGTCTTCACAGATCGCGATCTCCTTAGAAAACGCTCTGCTCTATGCCAATGTAGAAGCGACGACAGAAGATCTCAAACGGACGAAATCTCAACTCGAAGAGTACAACAGCACCTTAGAGCAGAAGGTGGAAGATCGCACCCTAGAGTTGATTCAAAAAAATCAACGTTTGAAGGAACAATCGACTCAACTCGAACAGACGCTCTCCGAACTCAAGAAAACTCAAATGCAATTGATTCAAACCGAAAAAATGTCGAGTTTGGGAAATTTAGTTGCGGGGGTCGCGCACGAGATCAACAACCCGATTAGCTTCATTCATGGGAACTTAATCCACGCCGAAGAATACAGTCGAGATCTGTTAAATTTGATTCAGCTGTATCGGGAAGAATATCCCAATCCAACCCCCAAAATTCAAATAGAACTCGATCGCGTCGAGTTGGACTTTTTAGAGCGCGACCTACACGATTTGGTGCGTTCGATGCAGACGGGTGCCGATCGCATTCGTCAAATTGTCTTGTCCCTCCGCAACTTCTCTCGCTTGCAGGAAGCGAGCTTAAAGCCGGTCGACTTGCATGAAGGTCTCAAGAGTACGCTGTTCGTGTTGCACGATCGCCTGGTGGAGAAACCCGATCGCCCCGAAATTCGCACGGTCGAAGAATACGGCAACTTACCCCTGGTCGAATGCTATGCCGGAGAACTCAACCAAGCGTTCCTCAATATTATTGACAATGCCATCGACGTGCTAGAAAGCCGCGATCGCGATCTCGTGCGATCGCAAATCGAGCAGAACCCCAGTACGATCTGGATTCGCACCGCTGCCATCGATCGCGATTGGGTCGAGGTCGCGATCGCCGACAACGGACCGGGAATGACCGAAACCGTTCGCAGCCGTTTGTTCGACCCGTTCTTCACCACCAAACCCGTCGGTTCGGGTACGGGGTTGGGGCTGTCAATTAGCTATCAAATTATTGTCGACAAACACGGCGGAAAAATTTCCTGCATCTCGAGACCCGATGGCGGAACGGAATTTCAAATTCAGGTTCCCGTGCGACAACGGAAACTGTCAAACGCCAGCTCTTGAAAACTGCCGACTCGTCCTTGCCACGACAGACGACATCGCGGGACATTACTTAGGGGTCTGATGGTGCATCGGTGAATTTATAGCCGACGCCGACGACGGTTTTGATAAACTGAGGGTGAGTCGGATCGGCTTCGACTTTCTTTCGCAATCGCGCCACGTGGGTATCGACGACTCGCTCGTCTCCAAAAAAATCTTCTCCCCAGAGGCGATCGATCAACTGCGCCCGACTCCAGACGCGCCCCGGATAGCTCATCAACGTTGCCAACAAATTAAATTCCAAGGCCGTTAAATCTAAGGGTTCTTCTCCGTCGCGATCGAGATGGCGGTGAGCCGTTCGGCGATCGAGATTGACCGTAAAAGAGGCGCTCTGATGAATCCGCTCCTGTTCTTGTCCTCCCTGGCGCAAACTACGGCGCAATAACGCTCGAACTCTCGCGACTAACTCCCGAGGGCTAAAGGGTTTGACGAGATAGTCGTCGGCTCCAGTCGATAACCCAATGACGCGATCGATCTCTTCGCCTTTGGCCGTCAACATTAAAATATAGGGATCTTTGATACCGGTTTGCTGTCGGATGCGGGCGCACACTTCCAATCCATCCAACCCCGGCAACATCAAATCCAACACGATTAAATCCGGTTGTTGTTGGCGAAACGCATCGATCGCCGCCCAACCGTCACCGGCCAGATGACAAGAAAACCCTTCGGGTTCGAGGGTTTGTTGCAGCAATCGAGCGATCTCCCAATCGTCTTCAACAATTAAAATTTTCATCTTTCTTCGGCACGGAGACCCCCGCTATACCCGTAAGGGTTAGCGGTGGGAGGAAGTGCCGCCTCCAATGTTAGGTTTACACCGTTTTTTGGATGAATTAAAATGGGAACATGACTCAAGCAATAACGGTTAAATGCAAGCTGATAGTTCCAGCCGAGTTGACCGAAAAGATCGATGAGACTCTGGTGGGCTTTGCTGAGGCTTGCAACCAAATATTGCAAACAGCTAAAGAACACAATGTCTGGAACACGACCAAGCTGCATCACCTGACGTATAAGCCAGTTCGAGAAGCCACCGAACTCAAAGCCAATCACGTTTGTCAGGCAATTCGCCGCGTTGTCAATCAACGAAAAGCCACCCAACAAATCCACAAGTTTCGCCCCACCAGCGTCGGTCTCGACGTTCGGACGTTCAAATATATCGAGTCCAAACAACAGGTCTGTGTAACACTGAAGTCGGGACGAGTCAACTTCGATCTCAAGATGGGTGGCTATCAAATTGCGCTGTTGCGAGGTCAAAGCCCCACCAGTGCAACGCTGAAGAAAACCCGACAAGGGGATTACTACATCAACATCGTTGTGGAAGTCCTCACCCAACCGAAGGGGAGAACCCCCAAGGTTTTGGGAGTCGATCGGGGATTGCGAGATATCGCCACCACCTCCACCGGGAAATCCTGGGAGGGAGAGAAATTGAGGGCGACTCGCGAAAAGTACGTTCGTGTTCGAGCCTCGATTCAAGCCAAACGCACGAAAGGGGCGAAACGCCTCTTGAGAAGGCTCTCTGGGCGTGAATCGAGGTTTCAAAGTTGGGTCAATCACAACATCAGCAAGGAACTCGTTCGAGAAGCCAAAGCTACCGAGTCTGTAATTGCCTTCGAGGATTTGACGGGGATTCGACTGAACGTCAAGCTCAGGAAAAAGACCCGAACCGAAATTCACCGATGGGCGTTCCACCAATTGCAATTGTTTACCGAGTACAAGGCAAACATCGCAGGAGTCGAGGTTGTTACTGTCGATCCTCGCTATACTTCTCAAGCTTGTTCTCGATGCCACCACGTTCACCCCGAACGAGGTAAATCCTATCGCAACGGCAAGCGGTTTAAGTGTGGCTTTTGTGGCTTTGAACATGATGCTGATGTAAACGGAGCGTTAAATATCGCTCAACTGGGGGCTGTTGTAACTCAGCCTGAAATCTCGACCTACGCTTGCCAGTTAGAAGGGCAACTGAGTTTGTTCCCGGCAGGTACGGGTTAGGGATAAAGCCCCCGCTATAGCCGTTAGGCGATTCGGTGGGAATAGTTACCGCTGTTGTTTCGAGGGCAATGACGGACGTTCTCCGCGATCGCGCTGTTGTCGTAATTCCTCGCGAACGCTCATCAAGATTTTACCCAAATGGTTTTCTCCCGTGCGATCGGCACCGCAGCCCCAAAAATAATCGACGGGGGAATCTTCGACTAACCGCTCGTCTCCCGTCTCGAGCAGGATTTGTCTCACGTCCTCGTGGGTGAGAAACTTCGTGCGTACCGCTTCGTACATGACGGTCGTTTTGACCTCGTCCCAATCACAGCGACACCGACGCGAGCGATCGCGCCCCAATCGCGCCGCTTCTTCTGCCGTTTCAGCCGTGCGAATCTCCTCCACGACCGATTCGTCCTTCGTTCCCACGTACTTGTGAGCTTGGTAGTAATGCTCGACCGTTCGCCAAACGCGCCCCTCCAATTCGATGCTGTGAGGCGAAAAATTGGAAAAACAACCGTATTCGCGATCGACTTTATAAAAATAAATGGTCATGTCGTCTAGATGAGGAAATCCGCGATCGACTACCCAAATCCATCCGCTCTCAGTGTACACGACTGCCTTTGACATCCTCACCGCCCGAACCCCTTCAAATCTCGTTCTCGGTTCTCGATAGTAGAGCCTTTTTCTCAACGCTTCGACTCCGCTCAGCGGCTCGACTGAGCGCTCACCGAACGTCGTTGAGTCCGAGCGGAGTCGAGGACTCAATAAGCTTGAATTAATCGAGGTAGCCAAATACTGGTTTTGAGCGATCCGACCAGTCCCTCCATCCCCCCTTAGCCTCCCTTTGTAAGGGGGGTTAGAGGGATGTGGTGAAGACTTCTTGACACCTAGCTTATCGGAAACGGATTGGGTACATCTCAAAAATGTCAATTCATCGGAGACAAGCTGACCTGCTCGGACGAGCGGTTGTTGGGTTCCACTTCGTTCCACCCATGGACGGCAGCGTTGCCGAAGTCCAACCTACCCGGAGCTTCGTGTTGGGTGCATCTCACTTTTGCAAAAACATCAGTTTGGGGTGGCAAAATTCCCGATTAGCACTTCCGGTATAAGATCCCCGGCATCTTGGAGATGCCGGGGATCTGGAAATTGAGTGCGCCCAATTCGATGAATTTACATTTTTGAGATGCACCCAACGGATTCCGTATGATTTACCTTTTTTACGAAACCGTCGTAATATCGGCTCCCAGCCACGCTTGGAAGTTTTTCGCCTGCGTCAACGTCGGATTTTTCACCGGAACTACGCGATAGTTACTTGGCTGAGGTTTGGCGAGGGTGACAGATACCGTTTTCAGTTCGTCTTGATGGAAAACGCTGACTGAAATCGTATCCCCAGGCTTATAGTCTTTCAAGCGATCGGCGATCGCATCGGAACTGACGCGGAAACCATCGATCGCCAGTAGTTCGTCACCAGCATCCAATCCCGCCTGTTGTGCGGGAGAGTCGATTTCCACAAATTGAATCGTCGTACCGTTCCCGTTTCCGTTCCCGTTTCCACTGACTCGCACACCCCAAAACGGCGGTTGTTTGTCAGTATCCGTTTTTAAACTCAACCCGAAAGGTTCGAGAAACTCAGCTAGAGGCAATTCTTCAGTTCCATGAATATAGCGATCGAAAAAGTTGTCTAACTGGCAACCGGCAACTAACTCGAACGCCTCTTGAAGCTGTTCTGGGGTATAGCCAATTTCATCTTTTCCAAACTGCTGCCAAACCTGTTTCATAACATCGTCGATCGAGCGAGTGTTGTCGCTCTTTTGGCGAATCGTCAAATCCAACATCAACGACACGAGTTCCCCTTTCAAATAATAGGAAATTTGTGAATTGTCGCTGTTGGCATCGCGTCGATACAGCTTGATCCAAGCGTCCCAACTCGATTCAGATAGGGGTTGTACGAAACGCCCCGGCGTTGTAAAAAATCGGGTAACATCTTTCGAGAAAATCTTCAAAAACGATTTCGCATCGTAAAGGTTCGCCCACAACGGCAGTAGCATATCGTAATAGCTCGTAACGCCTTCGCAGAACCACAGAGATGGCGTATAGTTTTCGGCAGTGTAGTCAAAACGTTCTAACGCTTTGGGACGAATGCGTTTGACGTTCCACAAATGGAAGAACTCGTGAGCGACCAGTTGCAGAAAACGATTGTAAGAATCGGCTTTTTGGAACCCCAGTCGAGGGTAGTTTAAAGAACAGGAATTTTTGTGTTCTAAGCCACCGAAACCGCTGCCGGATAGGTGTAAAATAAAGAGATAGCGATCGTACGGCAAACCGCCAAACAGTTGAGCTTCGACGCGCACGATGCGATCGATTTCTTCGACCAGGCGATCGAGATCGAGGTTACCCCGTCCCCAAACCACCAGTTCGTGGGATTTACCAAAAATCTCGAACTCGCGGCGTTCTTGAATGCCGATTTCAAACGGACTATCGACTAACGTGTCGAAATCCTCCGCAACAAACGTATTTTCGACCTCGGGAACCGGAGAAAGTGTCGTGGCAATTTGCCAATCGGAATGAGGAAGTGCGATCGCCACTTCAATGGGTCGATCCTCAAATCCTGGTATAAAAAAGAACGTCGCCGCCCCGTTAAAATACCCGTGCGTTCCGTCGAGATGGTTGGTACGAACCGTCAGTTCGTTGGCGAACAACCGATAAGACACCACAATCTCTTCCGTGGTATCCGTTTCGATTTGCCACTGGTGTTTCGAGACTTTACGCCAAGCCAGTGTCGTGCCTTCTGGGGTTTGCGCGGCAAAATCCTGTACGTTGCGAGCGTATTCTCGTACTAAATACGATCCTGGCGTCCATACCGGAAACGTCAAATCTAAGTGTTTCGCCTGCCATTGCGACACCTGCAAGCGAATCTCAAACAGATGAGATTCGGGTTTGGACATCGCCACGGTGTACCGCAAGATCGCGTTTGGAGTGGTTTCGGAAGTGTTCGGTCGAATCGGAATTACTTGAGTCACGATCGCTCTATACTCTCATCACTGTACCGGCAACGCCGCCAACCCACCACAAGCAAGCTGACGTTGCCTTCCTTCTAGGGTAGATCGGGTTTTACGGCGAAGAGGCTTTTTACAGTCACCAGTCACCAGTCACCAGTGAAGACAGGGAACGGGGAACAGTGAAGACAGTCACCAGTCACCAGTCACCAGTGAAGACAGGGAACGGGGAACAGTGAAGACAGTCACCAGTCACCAGTCACCAGTGAAGACAGGGAACGGGGAACAGTGAAGACAGTCACCAGTCACCAGTCACCAGTGAAGACAGGGAACGGGGAACAGGCAACAGGCAACAGTGAAGACAGCAAACAGATAACTGTTTCTCCCCTGCTCCCCCTCTCCCCTTCTCCCCCTCTCCCTGGCTCCCCATCCGCTCGACACCTCAATTGCCCATATGTCCGGCGAGGTGGGTAAGTTGCTTGAGGTTGACCAAATACATCGCTTGGCTGGCTTCGTCGATTTCGACCCAACCCTTGCTGACGAGCTTTTCCATAATTTTACGGGCGTCGTCGGCCGTAATGTCGGCCACGTCTGCCAAATCTTTCAAATCGAGGTTGTAAATTTTGGTTCCCTTTTCCGTCGCTTCGCCGTAGCTTTCAGCCAGAGAGACCAAGGTTCGGGCTAACTTAATGGCTGGAGGACGGTTCCGTATTTGAAAACGCGCGTTGGTTTGACGCAGGCGACGCACCATCAACTGCAACATCCGGTGATGTAATTGCGCGTCCTTAAACAGTGTTTGAATGAAGCGTTGCGCCGAAACGCTGAGTAACTTCACACTGGAGAGGGCGATCGCGTCGCTCGATCGCGGTGATTCGTCCAAAATCGCCATTTCGCCGAAGAAGTCGCCCTGTCCGAGAACGGCGAGAGTCACGGCATCTTCTCCAGAGAGGCGTCGGACTTTCACCCAACCCGACATGACAAAATAAACAGCGTTCCCCCAGGCGTCTTCCATCAACACGGCACGACCAGGGGGATACTCGTGTTCGTCAGCCACTGACAGCAGCCAATCGACCGTTTCGGGATTTGCCGCGTTGAACAGGGGGAACAGCTCGCTAAAGGCTTCGCTTTGCATGAACTCGATCGAGAGATAGCCAATATCAGGGGTCACTGCAACAGATGCCAGGGATGTCTCCCGGCGATCGAAAAACCTCAACCCCTACTTGATGATAATGCGACGAACCGCGATCGAGAGCAACTCTGTTAGATTCTTCGGGGAACGGGGGAGGGGGAGAGGGGGAGAGGGGGAGAGGGGGGAGAGGGGGGAGAGGGGGAGCAGGGGAGAGGGGGAGCAAGGGAGTAGGGGGGACAAGCAAGAAACTGTCTTAACTCTTAACTCTTCACTGGTGACTGGTGACTGGTGACTGGTGACTGTAAAGCATCACCCCAGGAATAGGTCATCGAGGACGAGCTTGTTGCTTTGAGAACCGATCGCAATCGATCTCGCCACCCCTGAAAACGGAACGACAGCCGTTTCAAAGACATCGTACGCTTGGGGAAACTCCCCTGGGGTCGTCGGTTCTAACGTTGCCGTTGCCAGTTGGTTTCCCGTTCCGTTCGCCCCGTCGAAAATGGCGATCGTGTGGTCGCGGAACGGTGACGCGTAGGATAACGCCACCTGTCCCGTAAACCCTTGGGCGACATCGACGACGATCGCCTCTCCTTCTCCGTAAGTCAAAGCAGTCACGCCGCTGGGGGCTTCCTCGAAATTACCGCCGAACCCGTCATCGACACCCATTTTTTTCAAACCGCAGGCACTCATAATCCCCAAGGCGTTCTCTGAAAACGAAATGCCGCGATCGCCGTAAAAATTTCCCACCGACGTTAAATTATCGATTCCCTCAAAGTTCAACAAACTCGGTAAATCGCTGCGATCGATCGTCAGCGTTGCCGAATCTTCGTCTCCCAACATCGCCCCGTTGGTCGGGTCGGTCAGTTCCAAGATTACCGTTTCGGGGGGTTCGACGAGCAAATCGTCCGAAATCGGCAATCGCGCGATTTGTTCGGTTTCCCCATCGGCGAACGTCACCTGAATCGGCGTCGGATCGAAATCTCCAGGGCTTTCAGCCGTTCCATCCCGTGCGACGAGCGTGACGCTGACTGCTCCAGTACTGCCCCCTTCCCGCAAAATCTGAATTTCGGCAAAGGTGTTTCCATCTTCGGCGACGAAAAAGTTGGAACTGCCGAAAACTAGAGTTCCCGCTGCTTCGGGAGGTTCGGGAGGTTCGGGGGGTTCGGGGGGTTCCGTATCGTTATCGAACACCACCAAAATCGCCGTAGCTTGGGTTCCCAGCATCGTTCCCGCACTGGGGTTTGTCAGGGCGAGGTTGATGGTTTCAGCACTTTCGACTTCAATGTCTTCAGAAATCGGAACGTTGATGGTTTTCTCGGTTTCGTTGGGGGCGAAGCTAATTTCGATCGGCGTATTGTCGTAATCAGCGGGAAACGTTGCCGTTCCGTCGTTGAGAACCACGGTCGCCGTCGAGGTTTTGTCTAAATTTCCCGATCGCACCACCGTTACCGCCATCACGGCCGTTCCGTCTTCGTTGACCTCGAAAATCGACTCGGAAAATGCTAATAGCGTATCGTCATCGGTAATGACAATTTGAGCGCGATCGTCGCTTCCGGCGGTCACGTTTTCTGGCAAATCTACCAGTTGCAGGTTGACTGTTTCGAGGGGTTCGGGAATGTCATCGTCGATAATAGGAACGGTGACGGTTTTTTTCGTTTCACCCGCCTCGAATTCGACGGGAATCTGTTGCAGCGGAAAATCGTCGGGAAACGTCCCCGTTCCGTCTGTCACCTGAACGACCAGATTCACGGGAACTTCTGTAACCCCCGATCGCAACAGCGTTACCTCGACCCCTTCGTTTTCCTCCTGGGTGGGAAAAATTGTCTCTTGAAACTGAACGACGATGTCGTTGTCGGCAATCTCCAACACCGCCGTCTGACGGTCTCCCAAACTCGCGCCGCCGAGGGGATCGCTCAAGGTCAAATTGAGGGTTTCCGTCTCTTCGATAATGTCGTCGTCGATAATGGGAATCTCGACGATTTTGGTGGTTTCCGTGGGGTCGAAAAAGACCGCGATCGGAGACGGGTCGAAATCTCCCATCGTCGCCGAGTCCGCACTCGGCGTGACCGTGACTCCGATCGTGTTTCCGCTGCTGATGTTGCGCGTCAACGTTACCGCCATCACGGCCGTTCCGTCTTCTGTGACCCGAAACGTCGAGTCGGCGAATTCCACCACATCGAGTTTGACGACCAGGGTTTCGTCGATAGGCCCGGACACCTCGTCTTCAGACAGCAGGCGCACGAGGATTTCTTGCGTGTCTCGGACGCGCACGACCGTTGCGAAGTTATCGTCGTCGGGGGGAATCAGTTCTAAGTCGTCAGCGGTCAGATCTCCGACGATTCCGAGGCGATCGCGATCGGGATCGAAATCGAGAACCACATCGAAGTTTTCTAAACGCGGATCGACGTCGATCGTTTGGTCGGTCGGTTCGTCGTCGGGGTCGAAAAACGGTTGCAGGAGGACGATGTCATCGCCGTCCCCTGTAAAAATCAGATCGCGTCCGCCATCACCGCTGAGGATATCGTCTCCGTCTTGTCCGAGGAGGGTATCTTGTCCGCTTCCGCCGCGAAGGATGTCGTCGCCGTCGCCTCCGTCGAGGCTGTCGTTGTCGAGGTCTCCTCGGAGGAGATCGTCGCCATCGAGGCCGAGAAGGGTATCGTCTCCGTCTAAACCGGAGATGATGTCGTCTTCTGAGGTTCCGGGGAGGAAGTTGCCACCGGCGGAAAGGGTGTCTTGGATGACGGCCATAGTCCTCTGACTCGCTAAGGGTTAGAAATGTACGATCGCGCGTCGTGGAGATGCTGCCCTATCTGTTAAAGACTATACCAAAATTGAGAGCGTGTCTCCGGTTCGATCGCACGAACGAGAAACCTCCTGTCTGTGGAGGGCAAGAGGGGAGCGATCGCTTGTTTGTTTCTGACGAGTTTAGAGCGACTGGGGTTCCAAATTTCCAACTTTAAAACAATAAGTTAAGACGGCGTCGCGAGGGGGGAGTAGAGACGCCCGAACTGCACGCCTCTACCCGCGTTGCGAGGTTGCGATTTCCAACACTATTGGAGCGATCGCACGAACTTTTCTAACCGATCCATCCCTTTTTCGATCGCGGACATCTCCGTCGCGTAAGACAATCGCAAACAGGTATCGGTTCCGAAGGCAATGCCGGGTACTGCTGCCACGTGATACTCTTCGAGCAAGCGATCGCAAAACTCCAGAGACGACAACCCCATACTGGCGATATCCACAAACACGTAGAACGCGCCGTTCGGAGTCGGAGCGCTCAAACCGGGAATACTGTGGATACGATCGAGAACGTAAGCGCGACGTTTGGCAAAACTCGATCGCATCTCCTCGATACATCCGGGGGACTCGGGAGATTGCAACGCCGCGATCGCCCCGTACTGAGCGAAGGTGCAAACATTGGAAGTACTGTGACTTTGTAGCGTACTCGTGGCTTTAATCAACTCCACCGGCGCCGCCAAATACCCCACGCGCCATCCCGTCATCGAAAACGCTTTGGCGAAGCCGTTACTCGTAATCGTGCGATCGCGCACTTGCGGACTGACCGAACCGATGCTCAAATGCTCGGCACCATCGTAAAGAATTTTCTCGTAAATCTCATCTGAAATCACCCAAATTCCCGCCTCGAGAACCACCTCCGCCAAAGCGCGAATTTCGTCCGGCGTATACACCACCCCCGTCGGGTTCGAGGGAGAATTGAGGACGAACAGCTTCGTTTTCGGACTAATCGCCGCTTTCAACCGTTCCGGCGTAATCTTAAACTGCGTCTGGGCTGTGGTGGACACGATAACCGGAACCCCTTGCGCCAGCTTCACCATTTCCGGGTAACTCACCCAGTAGGGAGCGGGAACGATAACCTCGTCACCGGGATCGACGAGCGCTAAAATCGCATTGAACAGCGATTGTTTCCCCCCGTTCGTCACCTGAACGTTTTCGGCGGCGTAATCGAGTTGATTTTCCGTCTGTAACTTATAGGCGATCGCCTGGCGCAGTTGCGGTTCCCCAGCAACCGGTCCGTAGCGAGTTTTCCCCTCGTCCAGCGCCCGTTTGGCTGCTTCGACGACGTGTTGGGGCGTTCCGAAATCCGGTTCTCCCGCACTGAAGCTGCACACATCGATCCCCTGGGCTTTCATAGCTTTCGCTTTGGCGGAAATCGCCAGGGTCATCGAAGGAGGAACTTGACCGACTCGTGCTGATATTTTCATCGAGATTAATACGCTGTTGAATACCCTGCAAGTGGTAATTAGGGGAATTTTACCGCTAACGTCTCGATCGAAGAGTATCCTTTCGGTCAGACGACGGTGACATCCTCCACCATTGAAGCGATGATGGGAAAAACACCCATACAATCGTCGGAGCAGGGGATGAGGGTAGGAGGGAACGTTCGCCGATATGGTTTTGCGCCGCTTGGCTAACGAAATTTCACATCGCATTCCGTTACGAACGGTTTTAATCGTCCCCTTCGCCCTCCAAATTTTCGCGGCGGTGGGACTGACGGGATATTTATCGTTTCGCAACGGTCAAAAAGCCATCGACGACATCTCGACCCAGTTGCGAGACGAGCTGACCGATCGCATCGAAGAACGGCTCGATCGCTACCTCGAAGCGCCCCATCTCATCAACCAGCTTAACGCCCAAGCCTTTCAATTAGGACAGCTAGACTTACAAAACTTATCCCAACTCGATCGCCACCTCGCCCAGCGGATTCGCCTGTTCGACAACGTCACCTATGTTTACTTCGGCAACCCCAAAGGAGAGTTTAGCGGCGTCGAGCGCGTCCCCGACGGCTCGATTCGCATTGGCACCTCAGGCCGGAAAACCCCGAACGACGATAATTTCTACACTTACGCCACCGACGGCGGGGGAAACCGAGGAGAACAGCTCTCGGCCGTTCCGGGGTACGACTTGCTGACGCGGCCGTGGTACGTCGACGCCGTCAACGCCGAAACCGCCATTTGGGGAGAAATTTACGTTTGGGCAGCTCCCTATCCGAACTTAGCACTTCCGGCAGCGTTACCCCTGTACGACGACGACGAACTCCTCGGCGTGTTCGCTGTCGATATCTCGCTGCTCGACATCAGCAACTTTTTACGCACCCTCGACATCGGACAAACCGGCCAGACATTTATTGTCGATCGCCACGGACAACTCGTCGCCACCTCCGTCGACGAACAACCCTTTTCGCAAAAAGGCGACACCCCCGAACGCCTGTACGCCACGGCCAGCCAAAACGGCCTCGTCAGCGCCACGGCTACCTACTTACTGACGGAATTCGGCAGCTTCGAGGCGATCGACACCCGCATCCAACGCACCTTTGACTGGAACGGAAACCGACAGTTAGTACAGGTGACGCCGTTTCGCGACGAGTGGGGGTTGAACTGGGCGATCGTGGTGGCGGTTCCCGAGTCGGACTTTATGGCTCGCATCCACGCCAACACCCGCAATACCATCGTCCTCTGCGCGATCGCCCTCGGAGTCTCGACGGGAATCGGTATCGTGACGGCGCGATGGGTGGTTCGACCGATCCAACGCCTCAACCAGTCGGCCAAGTCTCTCTCTCAGGGGAATTGGGACGCACAAACCCACGATCGCCGAACTCTCAAGCGAGCGGACGAAATCGGCGAACTGGGGCGATCGTTCGATCGCATGGCGCAACAACTCCAAGCCTCCTTCGCCTCCCTACAAGCGAAGAACGAGCAAATGGAACGACTCGATCGCCTCAAAGACGAATTTCTCGCCAATACCTCCCACGAACTACGAACCCCCCTCAACGGCACCATCGGTATCGCCGAATCGATGCTCGACGGCGTTACCGGCCCCCTCAACCCCACGCAACAGAAAAACCTCACCCTGATCGTCCAAAGTTGCTATCGGTTAACGGCGTTAGTCAACGATATTCTCGACTTTTCCAAACTCAAACACAAAGAGATCGAACTGCAACGCAAACCCGTCGGCGTGCGCGAAATTGCCGAAGCCATTCTCAGTCTCTGTCAGTCGCTGGTGACGCGGAAAAACGTCCAACTCGTCAACGCCATTTCTCCCCAGCTCCCGCTGGCTTACGCTGACGAAAACCGCTTGCAGCAAATTCTCTACAACCTCGTCGGTAACGCGATTAAATTCACCGATGAGGGATTTGTGGGGATTTCCGCCGAGTGCGTCCCCAACAGTACCGCTGAGGAAGCGACCCATTTAGCCGTGACTGTTTCCGATACGGGAATCGGAATGAAGGAGGAACAACTCGATCGCATTTTCGAGTCCTTCGAGCAAGCCGACGGTTCTACCGCTCGCGAATATGGGGGAACGGGGCTGGGGTTGGCGGTGACGAAGCAACTCGTGGAACTGCACGGGGGGACGATCTCTGTCAAATCGATTGCGGGGAAAGGCTCGCAATTTACGTTTACCCTTCCGGTAGCCGATCGCCAAGCTCAGGAACGCCGCGAGGATTCGTCTTCCTGTTTGCTTCCGGTGTTGGCGTTACCCCAAACCCTCGATCTCGACGCAACAGATCGGTCTTTTGTCGAACGGCCGCTGAACGGGGCGATCGAGATCGACCGTTACGGACAGAGCTTGAGAACCGATCTCCCCCGACCCGAACGACGCTTTAGTATTCTCATCGTGGACGACGAACCGATCAACCTTCAGGTTCTCATCAATCACCTCTCCCCAGAACACTATCAAATTACCCAAGCCTCCAACGGTCTCGAAGCCCTTAAATCGATCGAAAACGGTTTAAAACCCGATTTGATCCTGCTCGATGTCATGATGCCCAAAATGACGGGCTACGAGGTGACGGCAAAGCTACGGGAAAAATACTCCGCACACGAACTCCCCATTTTGATGCTTACAGCGAAAACGCAAGCAGAAGATATCGTTCAAGGACTCAATTTAGGGGCGAACGACTATTTGACTAAACCGATCAATAAAAAGGAACTCCTCGCTCGCCTGCAAACTCACTTGCGCCTATCTCATTTAAGTATGGCCTATGCGAAATTCGTTCCCCATCAATTTTTAAAATTGCTCAATAAAGAAAGTATTTTAGAGGTTAAGCTCGGCGATACGGTACGTCAAGAAATGTCAGTGTTGTTTTCCGATATTCGCGATTTTACTCGGTTGAGCGAAGATATGACGCCGGAGGATAATTTTAAATTTATCAACGGTTATTTATCGCGCATGGAACCGGCAATTTTAGAAAATAATGGATTTATCGATAAATATATTGGCGATGCGATAATGGCATTGTTTCAAGGAAGTGCTGACGATGCCGTTCGAGGGGGGATTAGTATGTTGAAACGGCTCAATCGATATAATAAAACGCGACAACGTCCCGAACGTCCGTCGTTAAAAATTGGTATCGGGATTAATACTGGAATGTTAATGTTGGGAACGGTAGGCGGACAGAAACGGATGGACAGTACGGCGATTAGCGATGCCGTTAATTTAGCGTCTCGCGTCGAAGGATTGACGAAATTGTACGGAGTGTCTTTGTTAATTACCGATCGCACGTTTTGCAGGTTACAGTCTTCTCAAGATTATCATATCCGACTCATCGATCGCGTAGCGGTTAAAGGAAAAAGCGATCGGACGCCAGTTTTTGAAGTGTTCGATGCCGATCCCCCCGGAATTCGTGAGAGTAAATCTAAAACGAGAACTCATTTCGAGCAGGCGTTAGTATTGTTTGAGTTGAAACAATACGAAGAAGCTGAAAAACTGTTTGCTGACTGTTTGCAGCGCAATCCTAACGATACTGTGACTAAAATTTATATGCAACGCTGTCACAGTCAAAAGTTTAATCTGAGTTAAAGGGGGATATAGCAACCCTAAATCAGTTGTGTAACAAAATCGGGAGCAGGGAACGGGAAGGGTGCATCTCACTTTTGCACCCGGAACCCCACCCATCCTCCCCTTAGTAAGGGGAGGTGCCGAAGGACGTTCGGCGAGCGCTCAGTCGAGGGTGCATCCCAGTTTTGCAAGTGTTAGGCGTAAAAGTCTCCATTGAGATAAGCACAGCGTTGCTTGAGGACTTGTGGAACGTTCTGACGTTCCCACTGAGCGCCGGAAATCTTGAGACGCCGACCAATCTGCTTGACCGTCGATTCAATGGCTCCAGAGCCGATAGAAATCCCTTCACACTGGTAATAGCTGTAGTTGACGATGCGGTGTCGATGTTTTGCACGTAAGCCACCAACTTGGTGACGCGCGGGTGTGACCAATCCTCGAACTGAGCCAGCGAC
>NZ_KB235958.1:1895200-1906171 GCF_000332355.1 Baaleninema simplex PCC 7105 | reverse complement strand
TCGCCCCCCTTTGAAAGGGGGGTTGGGGGGATGGTTGGGGGGATAGAGAAAGACTTGTCTGACTGGGGCAAACCAGTGTTTGAGTCCTCGACTATGCTCGGACTAAACGCTTCGACTCCGCTCAGCGTTGAAATTCGGATTCCGTATCATTTGGGACTGCTATATCTCAAAAAAATAGAGATGTTCTCCAACTCTTTCAATTTTATTGAATCGAGTCGAGCGTCAGCAAGCATCGCGATCGCAATAAAAAAACTGGCACGCGATCGCGCACCAGTCGAATCACAACAGTTGAATTACAAGGATGGATTTAATTGAAATCCATCTAATCGATTACGAAGATTGACCTTCTTCTAATCCGAGTTCAAAGGTAATTTCGTGAACTCCAGAAATTCCTTTAATTTCATCGACAATTTCACGGGCGCGGTCTTTATCTCGAACGGTTCCCGACAAAATAACCGAACCGCTCGCTACGTTTACGGTCAGATCTTCTGAAGTATCGGACAAAATAGTTTCGCGAATTTTTCGATCGGTCATCGGTTCGCCACGTTCTGCACCTTTGGCGTATTCGATACCACTATACTGTCCGCCCGTTGGCGTCAGTTTTAAATCTTCTTCGAGTTGTTGCTGACCCTGTTCTAAGGTATTGCTTTTCGCTCCGAGTGCAGCGATATCTGTGCTAGCTAACGCCGGTAAACTACCGGTTCCTGCTAAGAGGCCGAGACATAACAGCGTCGCGACCGTTCGGAATCCACCCAAGCGATGCGTAATAAAATAAGTCGCGATCGCAGCGGTTGTGATAGCAGAGGTGAGAAAAATGATATTCATAAGCATTACTCCTGAATATGTTACAACTTGCCCCATTCGAGCGATGTAAACTTAAGCTACAGTCTTTCGTAAGTTTCAACGAGAAGAAGGTAAAATAGAAGACATAGACTTCTCGTCATGTTGCCCGATGGGTTCGCAGTGTTCTGAATTGAAACGCGATCGCCAATCGACAGTCGGCTTCAATTCAAAACTTGCGTTACGAACAGACTATCGAAGATCTTTAAGAGAATCGATCGCTCTGTAGATATATAAATCAAAACGGCCGTTTCTCTCAAACCGCCCGAAACCTAACAACCACTACCCCGCGAGCGTTCGATCTCCACCCGAATTCGCCTTCAGCCTGCTTAAAAACTGCCGAAATATTACGAAAAAATACGTTTTCAAGCCCAAGGCGTCTCGAAGTCCCAGAGTTGGCGCAATTTGTCGTCTATCTGAAGGACGAACTCACTATTCCAAAAGATCGATCGTCGGCCGTGACAGTATCTCTCCCTAGGGAAAGATATCCTGCTTTGGAAGTTTCTTCACAAATAGAGATAGCTAAAACTAGCGAGATGCGACAGACCGATCGCATTCCTCCCTCACTTCGATCGACTCGCTCCCACAACTCAACGGCGAAATCGCAGTCTTCTGTCAACCCGCGAGTTTCTGCAACGCCTACCATTCCCCCCTCTGTTTTATCCGGAGTCCTATGCGCGACGAATCTCAAAACAACCGTGTGGGAACGATCGTTTCCGTCCGTGGCAGCGTTGTAGACGCCCGCTTCGAGCCACCGTTACCCGAACTCAACCACCAACTGAGAGCCGGGGAAAACGACGAGATCGCCATCGAAGTGTTGAGTCACGTCGATCCCGAAACGGTGCGCGGTATCGGTTTGACTTCCACCTCCGGCTTAGCCAGAGGGACGCCAGTTCGCGATCTCGGGCGCACGTTGCAAGTTCCCCTCGGCGATCGCCTGTTGGGGCGAATGTTTAACGTCTTCGGCGAGACGATCGATCGCAAAGACGAAATGACCGGCGGCGAGTGGCGATCGATCCATCAAAAACCCGTTCCCCTCTCCGAACGCGCTACCACCTCGGAAGTCCTCGAAACCGGCATCAAAGCCCTCGATATTATCGCCCCCCTCGAACGGGGTGGGAAAGCCGGGCTGTTCGGCGGTGCGGGGGTCGGAAAAACCGTGTTGATTACAGAAATGATTCACAACATGGTGGCACACCACGAGGGGATCAGCTTGTTTTGCGGCGTGGGAGAACGCAACCGGGAAGCCGAGGAACTCTACCGCGAAATGCAAGAGGCTGGGGTGTTAGAACGAACGGTTCTCGTGTTCGGACAGATGAACGAACCTCCAGGGGCGAGATTTCGCGTTCCTCACGCCGCCTTGACGATGGCGGAATATTTTCGCGACGACGCCAAACGAGACGTGTTGTTGCTGATGGACAACGTGTTTCGCTTCGTACAAGCCGGACAAGAAGTCTCTGGGTTGATGGGGCGATTGCCCTCTCGCGTCGGCTATCAACCCACATTGGGGACTGAGTTATCGGAGTTGCAAGAGCGCATCAGCAACACGGCGACGGGGGCGATTACCTCGGTTCAAGCGGTGTACGTTCCGGCTGACGATTTTACCGATCCGGCGGCGGTGAACACGTTCGGGCATTTGTCAGCGTCGATCGTTCTCTCCCGCAAACGCGCCAGTCAGGGATTGTATCCCGCTGTCGATCCCTTACAGTCGAGTTCCAAAATGCTGTCGCCGACGATCGTGGGACAACGACATTACAGCGTCGCCCAAGCGGTGAAACAAACTCTGGCGGAATACGAGGAATTGAAAGATATTATCGCCATGTTGGGCATCGAGGAGTTGTCGCAAAACGATCGCAAAACGGTATCTCGAGCGCGTCGGTTAGAGCGGTTTTTAACCCAACCGTTTTTCACGACAGAACAGTTTACGGGAAAAAAAGGCAAGCTAGTCAGTTTAGAGGATGGGTTGGAGGGGTGCGATCGCATTTTAAACGACGAGTTCGCTGACGTTCCCGAACGGGCGCTGTATACCATCGGCGCGATCGACGACGTTAAAAGGTAGGGTTGGGTTGGGTTTCGACTTCGCTCAACTCGATACCCCATCTAACACCCTATCTAGCTGGTTTATCGAGACAAACGCTATGGACGAAATCGCCTTGAAAATTTTATTACCGACTGAAGTGTTGCTCGAAGAAACGGTCAGCAAACTTTCCGTCGAAACGGAAGACGGCGTCCGGGTTTTGTTACCCAACCATATCGATTTCGTCGCGTCGTTAGTTCCGGGTATTTTATCCTACAACACCTCAGAAACCGAGTATTTCGTTGCCGTCGATGAAGGCATTCTCATCAAAGAAGAATATACCGTAACTGTGGCAACGCGCCGCGCCGTCAAAGGACGAGATTTAGAACACTTAAGCGCCACGGTAGAAGAACAGTATCGCATTCTCGACGATCGCGAGAAACAAGCCCGCTCTGCGATCGCCAAACTCGAAGCAGGATTTGCCAGAAGACTGATCGAACGAGGAGGACAGCATCGTGGAACACAATAAAAATAACAAAAATAACAAAGTTCGCGATCGCAAACCGACCCATACGCGAAATCTTAGCGATTTATGGAAAGCCTTTCATCAAGAGATCGATCGCAAATCGCTACAAAAAATTCGCGCCAGACAGGAAGGCGATCGCAGCCTCTGGTTTAGCTTAGGAATGTATGGTTTGGTCGGGTGGTCGATCGCCATTCCCACATTACTCGGAATTGCAATAGGACGCTGGCTCGACCTCCGGTTCCCCAGTCCTTATTCTTGGACGTTAATGGGATTGTTTCTCGGGCTAATGTTAGGCTGCTGGAATGCTTGGTATTGGATTCAAAAAGCGCTGCAAGATTAAAAAAATGCCTTAAAAGGGGTTTTCTCGCACTTTTTTCTGCAAATTAATAAGAGGTATTTCCACTTTTTTAACCCGTACTTGGAGACATCATAATTTTTTTTAGAAGTTAATTTTTATTTCTGAATTTAGTTTTGAGTTATATTTGGAGTACATTACGATGAATGGATTTTTAGAACTTGCGATCGCTCTCTTCGGAGGCTTCGTCCTCGGACTGTTTTATTTTTACAGTCTCTGGATTACCGTGCGACAACTTCCCGTGACTGCCTATCCTATCCCCTTAACTCTCGGCAGCTTCATCGCCCGTTTAGCAATTACTTTGCTTGGCTTTTATCTACTTATGAACGGTCACTGGCAACGAGGTTTAATCGCCTTAATTGGATTTACGATCGCGCGAACGATTTTAACTAGCATCAAAGGTAAAATCCTCACCAACCCTCATTAAAGCTGCCGTCAAAACGCCATGAATATCACTCCAGACAACATCATTTTTTGGCAGTCGGGATTTATTACCATCAACGCGACAATTGCCTATACCTGGTTGGTGATGGCAATTTTAGTGTTAGGTTCCTGGTGGGTGACGCGACAGCTAACGAGCGAACCCACTATCTCGAAATGGCAAAACGTTCTCGAAATCATCGTTAAAACCATTAACGACCAAATTCAAGACGCAGCCGATCGCGATCCAGCACCGTTCCTTCCTTTTATTGGAACGCTATTTCTATTTGTTGCCTTGGCTAACATTTTGACTCTCTTTCCCGTCTACGAATCGCCAGCGGGATCGCTTTCGACAACCATCGCACTATCTTTATGTACCTTTATCGCCGTTCCCCTATTCGGAATTCGCGACTCGGGATTAATCGGCTATCTCAAACACTATTTCGAGCCGTCACCGTGGATGTTTCCCTTTCAAGTGATTGGTGAAATATCCCGTATCATCTCTTTAGCCGTGCGGCTTTTTGGAAACGTGATGAGCGGAAGTTTCCTCGTGGCTATTTTACTGCTAATTTTACCGATTATTTTTCCTGCAATAATGCGATTGTTTGGAATGCTGATCGGTATTATTCAAGCTTACGTTTTTGCAATTTTGTCGCTCGTTTATATTGCTTCAGCAATGCAAGTCAAATCCGAACAGGAAGACTAAAAAAATTGCGATCGCACTGCATTTTACACCCAAACGTTTCAACTCAACCCGGATAGAATCATGGACAATCTCAGCTTAGTCAGCGTCGCCTCGATTTTCACCGCAGGCTTATGTATCGGACTCGGAGCGATCGGCCCGGCGATCGGTGAAGGATTGGCCTTGGCGAACGCCATGCGAGCCTTAGCCCAACAACCCGATCGCGCCAATACCATTACGCGGACGCTCTTCGTGGGCATGGCTGTCGTCGAATCGACGGCAATTTACTGTTTTGTCGTCTCGATGATTTTGCTGTTTGCCAATCCCTTTTGGAACTATTTTTTACAACAAGCGGGGGGATAACGGGTGTTAATCGATTGGTTTACCGTTGGCGTCCAACTGTTTAACTTTTTGTTTCTCGTTTGGTTGCTGCAACGCGTGTTGTACCGCCCGATTTTACAGACGCTCGAGCGTCGCCAACAGCAGATCGACCAGTGGTATCGCGACGCCGAACAACAGCGGGAAGAAGCCCGACAAAACGCCGAACGATACCGCCGCCAGTGTCGAGAACTGCAAGAGTTCAAAGCCAAACATCTCGCAGAAGCCAAACAACAGGCGCGTCGAGAACGGGAAATTCTCACCCAACAGGCGAAGCAGGACGTCGATCGCCTGCACCGTCAGTGGAAAACCGCGTTACGCCGCCGACAAGCGCAGTTTTTCGATCGCCTCCAGCGAGATACGAGTCACCATCTCGCGTTGATGACGCGCCGCGCCCTCGAAGACGTGGCCGATGCGACACTTGAAGACCGAGCGATCGAACGATTTCTCGATCGCCTCCATCACCTCGACGACGCCACCCGCCAGCAAATGCACGCTTGCATCGCCGACTCGAGAGCCTCTGTTCTCATCTGTACGGGATTCGAGATCTCTCAGGAAACCCGCGATCGCTTGTTGGACGCAGTACGGCGAGAGTTGGCGTGGGATGTCGAACTCTGCGAAGCCGACGAGCTTCCAGAAACCGAGGATACCGGCGAGGAGGAGGAACCGCGCCCCGTTCCCCTACAATTCGTCCGCGATCGCGCGCCGATTTGCGGGATCGAACTTTATACCGGCGGTTACGAGGTGGCGTGGAGTTTCGACAGCTATCTGCGAGATCTCGAAGATCGCGTGCGTCAGACGTTGCAAAGCGAACTCGAACGGGTGGAGGAGGAAGAACCCCTTCCCGAAGAACGCCTCCAGCGACAACTGGCGCAGCAAACCTACGACATCGCCCGTCGCGCCCTGCAAGACGTGGCGGACGAAACCCTAGAACGACGAGCGATCGCAATGTTTTTACAGCGGTGGGAACGACTCGACGACGACACGCAAAAACAACTGGCGCGATCGCTGTCCGAGGGAAATCGATCGATCTGCGTTCGCAGCAGTTTCGAGATTCCTCCCGAGTGGAAACAGGAAATTTGCGATCGCCTCCACCAAGCCCCCTTCACAGACAGCAGCACCATCGATTTTCAGCAATCTCGCGATCTCATTTGTGGCATTGAAGTCCAAATTGACGGTCACGAAATCGCCTGGAGTTTAGACGATTATCTCGAACAGTTACGGGGGCGAGTCGAAGCTACGTTAACTTAGATCGTCCCAGCCATGCGCCTCTGTGGGGGTATTTCCTTCGATAGATGTCAGTCACCGTTCGATTTTCTAAGTTGATCCCTAGAGGGGCAGTTTTGATGTTTTTCCGAAACCCCTCTCTCAATTGTAGTTATCTGCTGTTATCTAAAACGGAGGACTGGAGGACTGGAGGACTGTTATGAAACGCCTGAAACAACATTTCGATCGCGCTCTAAATTCCAAATCGATCGCTCTACCGACCTTAGCCTCTATCGCGGGGGTTCTCACCGTGACCTTAGCCTCGTTCGTCGTTCCCCAACGACCGGCGATCGCCCAAAGAACGGGGATGACCGCCTCTGCCGATATTGAAGACCTTGCCGAAAATCCAGGTAAGTACGTCGGAAGAACGGTTTCCTTAACCGGAGAAATTGAAGAAACGCGATCGCCCTACATCTTCGAACTCGAAGAAGATGGTGGTGTCGTCGAGTTGTTCAACGACGATAGCGTCTTAGTCGTCAGCAACGATATTTCTCAAGCTCCCATCGAAGAAGGAAGAGAAGTCCGAATTACCGGACAAGTTCGAGAATTCTCGATTGTGGAGATCGAGCGAGATTACGATTTCGACTTCGACGATCTCGCCATCCGCGAAGAGTTAGAATATGAATATGAAGGTCGTCCGGTGGTTTATGCCGACTCGATTCAAATTCTCCCTGAATAATCTTTTCTCCAAAACTCCCCTTCATGGGGGAGTAGACAGTAGGGTGGGCAATGCCCACTCGCCACTTTTCCTTCTCCTGAAATACTCGAATAAATTTAAATTTTGTCGAAAATCAAATTTAGAATCTACCTTGTTTGTTGTCGATTTTTTTAAACATTCAATCGATCCAAAAAATAAAAAATATATTTCAATTTTTAATTTTTATTATTCATTCAATGATTTTTATGGCATTTTTAAGGATTTTAAAATAGTTTTGAGTGGGCGATGTCCACCCAACATTAAGCTTTTATGGCATTTTTAAGGATTTTAAAATAGTTTTGGGTGGGAGATGCCGACCCGACATTAGACAATCTATTCAATTGAATTATCTAACGGCATAACAAAACAACAAACACGAGCGTTTCTTATTACAAGATGTCAGGAAAACTATGAACCGAAACCGCGAACTTCTCTCCGTTTTAGGAGAAACGTTTTCCGCCTTCGATCGCGCCCTCGCCGACTACCACCCCGAACTGCACTCGCGCGAGGTGGGACTCGTCAAATCGGTTTCGAGTGGCATTGCTAAAGTGGCCGGACTCCCCAACGTCAAATCTGACGAACTGATCTATCTCGGGGACGGCGTCCCAGGAATCGCCTTCAACCTGGACGTTGACGAAGTGGGGGTGATTCTCCTCGGCGACAGCGATCGCCTCAAAGCCGGGGATAAAGTTCGGCGCACGGGTCGCGTGACGGACGTTCCCGTAGGCGAACACCTCCTCGGTCGCGTCGTCGGTGCAACCGGAAACCCCCTCGACGGCGGTGGCGACATTCCCGAGGGCGATCGCCGTCCCATCGAACGAGACGCCCCGGCCATTATGGATCGCGCCCCGGTCACCGTTCCGCTTCAAACGGGGGTCAAGGTCATCGACGCACTGATCCCCATCGGTCGCGGCCAGCGAGAACTCATCGTGGGCGATCGCCAAACGGGAAAAAGCGCGATCGCCATCGACACCATCATCAACCAGCAAAATCAAGACGTTATCTGTATTTACTGCGCCATCGGGCAGCAATCGTCCTCCGTCGCCAAAACCATCGCCACCCTGCGCGATCGCGGCGCGATGGACTACAGCATCGTCGTCACCTCAGCCGGAGAAGATCCCCCAGGACTGCGCTACATCGTCCCCTACGCCGCCACGACTATCGGCGAATACTTCATGGAACGGGGGCGAGACGTTCTCGTCGTCTACGACGATTTAACCCGCCACGCCTGGGCTTATCGCGAACTGTCGCTGTTGTTGCGCCGTCCTCCCGGTCGTGAAGCCTATCCCGGCGACATCTTTTACTTGCACTCGCGGATGTTAGAACGGGCGACGCACCTGCGGGAAGAACTCGGCGGCGGTTCCCTGACGGCACTTCCTATCGTCGAAACCCAAGCCCAGAATATTTCGGCGTACATTCCCACCAACATTATTTCGATTACCGACGGTCAAATCTACCTGTCGCCGGACTTGTTCCAAAAAGCCGTCTTACCCGCCGTCGACGTGGGAAAATCCGTGTCGCGCGTCGGCGGAAAAACGCAACTTCCCGCCTACAGCGAAATTTCGGGAGACTTGCGCCTGTCCTACGCACAGTTTCAGGAAGTCGAAGTCTTTTCGCGCTTCGGAACGCAACTCGACGAAGACACCGTGCAAACCTTAGCCCGAGGTCGTCGCGTTCGGGAGGTTCTCAAACAGCCCGAATCTCAACCGATTCCCGTAGCCGAACAGATTGCGGTGTTGTACGCCGTCAACGACGGGGTCTTCGACGAGGTGCCGTTAGAAGAGATGCGATCGGCCTCTCAGGCGATTCGCGATGCAGTAACCGATCGCCTTCCCCAATGGTGCGATCGCATCCAATCCGGCGAAACTCTCTGTGAAGAAGATCGCCAACATCTCCTCGAAGTCTGTCGCGACGCCGTCCGAGATTTCGCCACCTCCTAACCCTACTCAACTCTCAACTCTCAACTAACAGATGTCCCTCGAAGCCTTAAAAGCGCAAATTAACAGCGTGCGCGACCTGCAATCGGTCGTGAAAACCATGAAAGCACTGGCGGCGGTGAGCATTCGCCAGTACGAACGGGCGGTGGAATCTCTGGCGGACTACAACCAGACTGTCGAAACGGGATTTCAGATTTTGTTGAAATATCGCTACGACATCGACGATTGGGGGGTTGGGGCGTCGAGGCGAGCTGAGGAACCGAAACTCGGGGCGATCGTGTTCGGATCGGATCAAGGACTTTGCGGACAGTTCAACGAACAAATCGCCACCCACGCGTTGGAATACCTCGACACCTGCGGAATTCCCCCATACCAACAGCGACTGACGGCCGTTGGAGGGCGGGTCGTCCCGGCCTTTGAAGCTCGCCGTCGTCCCTTCGCCGACGTACTGCTGGTTCCCAGTTCCGTCAGCGCGATCGTAGGACGAGTGCAGGCGTTAATCGTCGATATCGAACAGTGGCGAGAAACCGAAGGAGTCGATCGCGTGGTGCTGTTTTACAATCGCTTGCAGTCGGGATCTCGCTACGCCCCCCACACGCAACAACTGTTTCCCCTCGATCGGCAATGGTTGCATGGGTTGGAAACGAAACCTTGGCACGGGCGATCGCTCCCCATTTTTACGATGGAGGGAACGCAGTTATTTTCGGCGTTAATTCGTCAATATCTCTTTGTGTCGCTCTATCGTGCGTTTGCGGAATCTCTCGCGAGTGAAAATGCCAGTCGTCTGACCTCGATGCAGTCAGCCGAAAAGAACATCCGAGAACGTCTCGACGAACTGAATTCGCAATATCGTCGCCAGCGTCAGAGTGCGATCACCAGTGAATTATTAGATGTTGTCTCGGGATTCGAGGCACTTCAGTAATGGTTCTAGACGCCAGCGTCGTGATTTCTCTCTCGATCGATAGACGCAGAATTCAGATTGCTTCGATAGGTTAAAACTAGAACTTGTCTAAATCGTTTTAAAGTTCGCGATCGCTCGTCATATCGCGCGAGCTTGTCTGCGATTTATAAAAAAGTAACAAGAGGTAAAATCACTATGGCACAGGAACACTACAAACACGCTGTTGGAACGTTTAAGGATATGGAAAATCCGGCGTTAGCCCTCACGGAGTTAAAAGCGGCTGGATTTCCCATGGATCGCGTTTCGATCGTCGCTAAAAACCCCGAGACGGTAGAAGACGAAGCGGGCAATAAAAGCCCCGACGACGTAGCCGGAGCTGAAGTCAAAACGAAAGTGGGAAACGAAGCCGATAAAGGCGCAGAAACCGGAGCGTTCGCGGGGGGAGCGTTAGGAACCCTCGCCGGATTGCTAGCAGGAATTGGCGTCTTTACCCTCCCCGGATTGGGAGCGGTTGCGGTGTTAGGCTCGGAACTCATCGCAGTTGGCAGTACCGTCGTCGGCGGTGCGGCAGGTGCGGCCGCAGGAGGCTTAATCGGTGGTTTAATCGGGTTGGGAATTCCCGAAGAAAAGGCGAAAGTGTATTACGATCGCGTTTCTGAAGGCGGCTATCTCGTGATTATCAAAGGCACCGATCGCGAAATCGAACAAGCTCAGAAAATTTTGAGCCAACGCAACATTGAAAATTGGGGCATCTACGAGCCTCAAGAAAATCGCCAGTTCAGCCAAGCTTCGAGCTAGATCGGATTGAGATCGAGTTTAAAGTTTTGGCGATAAAGTTCGGGATTTTTATCCCGTAGATCGAGACAACGGCACGCGAGCGGATCGGTATTTGGGTCTTCGCAAAACAAGGTGATAAGAAAAACTTATTAAGTAAAGCAAGACAGAAAGCGCA
>NZ_KB235958.1:1888207-1895100 GCF_000332355.1 Baaleninema simplex PCC 7105 | reverse complement strand
AAAGTTCATCTTTAGATCCGCCTGCATTTGTTTTCTATTATACTATTATCACCTCAAACTCCGAAGACCCGGTATTTCGAGATTCGCTCGTTTGCGATCGAAGCATTTAAGTTGACTCGAAAAACTTTGCGATCTTTGTACTTACGATCGCTCTTCACACTTAAAATCTCGAGATACAATTTTCAAAATGACTATCCGTTGAAGTTGTTTGACTGATAAACTTTTCGGGTAGGTTGGCTCGGACGCAATGAAACTCAACCCAGATGAGTTTGGGCGTTGGGTTTCATCCCTCAAGCCAATTTACGATTTTTCAAGGATTTGAAGGATTTTGTCAGTCGATCGGCCTTTTAGGATAGACTTCACGCAACTCGAGCCATACAACGGGGAGAATTTATGAAAAAACTTCAATTCCAGAACGGCGATCGAATGCCTGTTTTCGGGTTAGGAACCTGGAAATCCGCCCCTGGCGAAGTCTACAACGCCGTCAAAGAGGCAATTCGCATCGGATACCGACACATCGATTGTGCGTTCATCTACGGGAACGAAGCCGAAATCGGCAAGGCTTTATCAGAATCTTTCGCGGAAGGCGTCGTCAGCCGAGAGCAACTGTGGATTACCTCCAAACTCTGGAACGATTCCCACGCTCCCGAAGACGTGAAACCGGCGTTGGAAAAAACCCTCGCCGATTTGCAACTGGACTATCTCGATCTTTACTTAATACACTGGCCGGTGGCGTCGAAAAAAGGGGTGATGATGCCCGAATCCGCTGAAGATTCCATTTCTCTGGAAACGTTACCGATTTCGGCGACTTGGAAGGCGATGGAACCCTTGGTGGAACGGGGATCGTGCCGACATATCGGCGTTTGTAACTTCAGCGTCACCAAGCTCAAATCGTTACTCGAGCAAGCAACGCTGAAACCGGAGATGAATCAAATCGAGCTGCATCCGTACTTGCAGCAACCGGAGATGTTGGCGTTTTGCAACGAGAATAACATCCACCTGACGGCTTACTCGCCTTTAGGATCGCCCGATCGCCCGGCGGGATTGAAAGGGGAAGACGAGCCGATTTTACTCGAAGATCCCACGATCGCCGCGATCGCGGAACGACGGAACGCAACACCGGCTCAAGTTCTCATTAGTTGGGCGATTCACCGAGGAACGGCGGTCATCCCGAAATCCGTCAACCCCGCCCGCATCGCGCAAAATTTAGCGGCGGTAGAGGTGTCGCTGACGCCCGAGGATATGCAGGAAATCGCCCGACTCGATCGCCATCGTCGCTATGTTAGTGGTGACTTTTGGGTACTTCCGGGGAATTCCTACACGCTGGAAAATCTTTGGGACGAATAGCGATCGCACGTACCGCCCCCGCCAGGGTGGTACGTTGTTCGATCGCTCAAGCGGGAATTTCGCTCACGTAAACTCTCGCTGAAATTGAAAGCATTGAATCTTGAAACTCGACGCGATCGATCTCTAAGGAAACGCCGTCGAGTTCCATATATTTTAGGTTGACAAATTTACAAGTTTGTGTAACGGTAAATTCTGCCAACTTTTGCGACAGATCGCCGTTCGTTTGCACTTGAATGTCGCGAAAGGCGATGGCGTGGTTATCTTCAGTAAAATCGAGCCGAGTTTGCAGGTGGATGGGAATGGGTTCGTCGCGATCGGCGATCGCATACGTCATTTGTACCGATAACTCCCCGGCTTCAGTTAATTGACATTCAACGGCGTGAATGGCGATCGATTCAGTCGGAACGCCTTCTACAATTTCACTGCCATCCTGCAAGATATTTAAAATCTTTTGAGACCGCAAAACGTGAGCGATATCTCGATCTTCTAAAACAATTTGTGTCGTTCCTTCTGTCGGTTGTTTGAGTTCGACATTTCCCACCACCGCCTTTAACGGATTGACAGAAATTGCATCGAGCCGAACGTCCAAATTCGCCATACGAACGTTCGGCGAAACTGAAATTCCATTGGCGCTGAGGTGAAGTCCGTCCACGGTTCCCGAGGTAATGCGTTCGGTGTCGGCGCTGACGTGAATTTCTAAAGTGTCGGCACGATCGATCTGCGACGAGAATATAGCGTGCGCCACTTTATCAATGGTTTTTTCAACGAGTTTGGGATCTTTGGGTGAATCTATCATGAAGTGTTTTGCGATCGAAATACTAGCATCAACAGCGCGATCGAATCTCGTTTACTTCGATTGACCCGATCGCCAAATACTAAACACGAGCCACAACCCGAACAAACAGGCCGTCCAAAATAAAGCATTGGTGAGCCAAGGGACTGCTGCCATTTGGTCTTTAGAGACGACCAAAGCCCCAGCTAAAATTAACGCCGCTACGACAACACTAGAAGAAAGTCGATTGGCCGATTCGTCGAGACTGCGGCGCAAATCCTGCAACTCGTGAACTCGCAGGTTCCATTTGAGACTTTCTGTAGTGACTCGCTCCAATAAAAAATCGAGCTGGCGCGGAGAGTTGAGCGACAAACTTTTAAACTCTAAACTCGCTCCGAGGAGATCTTGCAGTGGATTTTCACCGAGTAACTGTCGGCGCATCAAATCCGCCGTCAGAGGTTTAATTTCCTCGAGCAAATTCACTTCGGGGTTAAAGGTTCGCGCTACCCCTTCTAAGTTAGCTAGGGCTTTGGCGTAGAGTCCCATGTTACTGGGCCAGCGTAGGTGGTTGCGTCGCGCCGCTTGCAGCACTTCGTAAAACGCTTCGCTGAAGTTGAGTTGGGACAAACTCAGGTTGTAATACCGCCGCAACAGGCGATCGTATTCGTTTTGCAGGCGGATGAAATTGACCGGACGCACTGGTTGCGCTAGTTGTAACGTCAGTTGAGCGCAGCGTTGTGCGTCGAGGCTAATCATCGCCAAAATAATTTCGACGAGCAAGCCTTGAGTGCGGGGGTCGAGGTTTCCCGTCATTCCGACGTCTAACAACGCCACCCGTCCGTCGCTGAGGTAAAAAATATTTCCGGGGTGGGGGTCGGCGTGGAAAAAGCCTTCGATAAACAGTTGTTGTAAGAAGGCGCGAAACAACAGCGTCGTGATGGCGTTGCGTTCGGCTTGCGCGTCGCCGTTGTAGTGCTTTCCGGTAATTTCCGCCGACAGGATCGGAACGCCGTCGAGCCACTCCATCGTTAAGAGTTTGGGGGTGGTGTAGTCCCAATAGACGGTCGGGACGGTAATGCGATCGGCGTCGAACCAGTCGCTCGAATTCAGACAGCGTTCGAGGCGAGCGGTGTAGTGCGCCTCTTGTGTGAAATCGAGTTCGTCTCGTAGGGCGTTGGTGAATTCTTCGGCCAGGGCGATAACGTCGTAGTATTCGCCGAAATCGGTTCCCGAGACGAGTTCGGCCAGGTTGGTGAGCAGCTCGATATCGCGATCGACCGTTTGCTCGATTCCGGGGCGTTGAATTTTTAAGGCGACTTCGCGGCCGTCGTGGAGGGTGGCGCGGTGGGTTTGGGCGAGGGAACCGGCGGCGACGGGTTCGGTGTGAATTTCAGCGAACACACTATCGAGATCGGCGTCGAATTGTCGTCGCAGTTGCGCTTCGATATCGGACCAGGGAACGGGGGGAACGTCGGCCTGAAGGGCGCTCAGGGCTTTAATGTATTGGGGAGGAAGCAGTTCGGGACGGGTGCTGAGCAGTTGACCGAGCTTGACGTAAACCGGTCCGAGGTCGATGAGAATGCGTTGGAGAACTGTAGGGGGCGGAAGTTCGGGTTTTTCTGCGTCGTTATTGCTCAACAAGCGCCTCATGTAGTCCCATCCGTGGTACAGGACGACTTCGAGAATTTCTCGCTGTCGGGAATTCGATTTCGTCAAGGTCGATATCATGGGCGTTAATGGGGCGATGTGTTGTGCTGGAGGGGAAGCCGGGGAGAGGGGGAGCAGGGGAGATAAGGGGACGAGGCGTCGGTGCGTGACGCGGAAAGTACCATTGTTCGGTCTACCCTCAAGATGGGTTCCCCGCGTCACACACCCTTGTATGTTGTCGGTGGGGACGGTGCGTGACGCGGTAACAGTCCTTTGACCTGACTTCGGCCACATTTCCCCGCCGCGTCACACACCCTACAGTCAACCGAAACACTGTTCACTGCTCACTGCTCACTGTAAAAAGCCCTTCTCCCCGTAGGAGAAGGGGCAGGTCGATCGTGCTCAACCTAGAGCAGTTAGGTGAGGGTCGATCTTCGTTTGACGTGGCGATCGCGATCGATTATTGTTGGAATTTCTTCGACGCACGCTCGAACGCACCCGTCAGTTCGTTCCAGGCACTTTCAAAACCGGACTGAACTTCCGACCAAGCGTCTTCGCTGGTTTCTTTCATTTCTTCAAATTTGGCTTGAGCCGCGTCGCGTTTGGCGTAGAGTTCTTCCATTTTACCGTGATATTCGACTGAGGCGTCGGCTTTGGCTTGTTCGGCTTTGGCTTTCAACTCGTCGATTTGAGCGTTGAGCTTGTCGAGTTGGGCTTTGACTTTGTTTTGATACTCTTGGCGAGCTTCAGTTCGGGCAGCCATTTGCTTTCCTCCTGGTTAAAGTTAATTTTGGGTTAAGATCGATCGTGCGACTCGCGTGAAATTGACGATCGCTTTCCTGTTAAAGCGCGAGTTTGAAATGCTAGTCTTATTGAAGCACTTCTGAAAGTCCTACCGCCTCTGTCTCGAGAGCGATTTTAACTCTATCTCGCGGTCGATCTGACTGTGTCAGTCGGTCGGAACGAACCGGGGCGATCGCCAGCCTAGACGTTCGGAGCCAGTGAGTTCTAGTCTTCTTTTGCAATCACCCAAACGGCGTGAACGATTCCTGGAATGTAACCGAGTAGTGTTAACAGAATGTTAATCCAGAATTGTCCCCGAAGTCCCACTTGTAGAAACACGCCGAGAGGGGGGAGTAAAATAGCAATAATGATACGAACAACGTCCACGAGTTTATTGTCCTCCGTGTAAATTCTTGTGTCTTTATTTGTAGTTTGACGAAACGAGACGGGCGATCGCATCCATCTCTCGGTAGATTTTCCAGCAATTTGACGATTTTTCAAGTTTGTTCGAGCGTCTCGACGTTCTGATCGCTGTCAAAACAATCAAAAATTGAAGCATTTTTTACAAAACATCAAGACTTGCGATCGCTTTTTAATTAAATCTTAATATTATTCACAAAAGTTATTTAATCTCTGGATTGTAACTCTAGAAAAATTCCCAAAAATTGTCTAACCTACGGTAGAGAGAGCTATCAAATTATCCGTGTTAGTTTAAATACTGGACGGATTGAGGAGAAAATTATGAACGCCACGATCCTACGTCAGGTCTGGTCTACGGTAGAAGATACCCAAGCCACAACCCTCGCGAACTTAGACGACTCCACCTTGGTCGATCGCCTGATCTGGGACTTACAAGCCCAGAGCATCTTAAACGGCAGCGAGATCGATGAAGTGAGCTGTTACCTGCGATCGAAGCTCAGCCTGATCCGAGATTTAGCCGACGGCCGCGCGATCGCCGCGACCTCCTAAAGCCAGACGAGACTCGAATCGGGGAACTCAGAGAGACACTCTGTCGTTTCCGCTTTCGAGATGTCGCTGTCGATCGTCGGAAAACCCACCGATCTGGCAGATCGGACAGCCCACGTCCCCAAATCTTCGAGACAATGTATATGAAGGTTGCTGTTTTTAGTACCGAACCCTACGATCGCAAATTTCTCAACGCTGCAAACGCTTCAGCTCGCGGCGATCGCGAACTGGTCTATTTCGACGCCCGACTCGAACCGAAAACTGCCAGTCTCGCGGTTGACTTTCCCGTCGTGTGTGTCTTCGTCAACGACGATGTCGGCACGGAAACCCTAAAACTGCTCGCCGAAGGGGGAACCCGTCTCGTCGCCTTACGCTCTACCGGGTACAACAACGTAGACGTGCAAGCCGCCGTCGATCTCGGCATCCAAGTCGTGCGCGTGACCGATTATTCTCCCTATGCCGTCGCCGAACACGTTGTAGGGTTGATTCAATCCCTCAACCGCAAGATTCATCGCGCCTACAATCGGGTGCGCGACGATAACTTTTCTCTCAACGGATTGTTGGGTTTCGATTTACACGGTCGTACGGTAGGAATTGTCGGAACGGGTCGAATCGGCCGGATCTTCGCACGAATCATGGAAGGTTTCGGCTGTCGCTTACTCGGTTACGACCCCTACCCCCATCCCGAATTCGAGGCGCTCGACGACGCTCGTTACGTCGAGTTTCCCGAATTGCTGAGCAACTCAGACATTATTTCCCTACACTGTCCGCTCACCCCAGAAAACTATCACCTCATCGATAGCCAGGCGATCGCCCAATTCAAACCGGGCATGATGTTAATCAACACCAGTCGCGGTCAACTCATCGACACCAAAGCCGCGATCGCAGGAATTAAATCCGGTCAAATCGGCTATCTCGGTATCGACGTTTACGAGCAAGAAGAAACGATTTTCTTCCGCGACTTGTCCGATACCGTGATTCAAGACGATACGTTTCAACTGCTGCAATCGTTTTCTAACGTCCTCATTACATCTCACCAAGGATTTTTTACCCAAGAAGCCCTCACCGACATTGCCAGAACCACCATCGAAAGCATCGCGGCTTTCCAAGAAGGAGCGCCCCTCGACCACGAAATTCAACCGCCCGAACAAGCACCCATTTCAGCTTGATCGAGCGGCTCGTTTTCTGCGATCGCGTCCGTGTCAGCCTTGGCTGATTCCCTCGTCGCCTTCGATGCTAAAATCGAGGGCGTGTTCGACATCGTCTGTAAATTCCTCGTCGAAAGCTTTGCCTCCGACTTTGCCAGTTGGTTGTTGGGGGAAGCGATGCCGTTGACGGAACTGAGTCCCTCCGAACTGTCTCTCGAACCGATTCGAGC
>NZ_KB235958.1:1886516-1888107 GCF_000332355.1 Baaleninema simplex PCC 7105 | reverse complement strand
GAAACCCAGCCAGTCGGCGTTCGTCTATCAAAACACCTTTGAAATTCCCGGTACTCGCCATGAATTTGAAGTAGTGCGCCTGTGGGAACAACCCCCCGAACTCTTTCTCAGCGCACCGGGACTGTTACCGTTGGCAGTGTTGGCTCGTAGCGAAGAACGAACCGAACTGCTCCAGCAAGTGGCCCGAGAGATACAACGCCTTCGCGATCGCCGTACCCAAAGCAATCTCACCGCCTCCGCTGCCATTTTAGCTGGGCTACTATTAGAAACAGAGCTGATTCAGCAAATCTTCAGGAGAGAAATCATGCAAGAATCGGTGGTATTTCGAGAGATTTGGGAAGAAGCATTACAAGAAGGACGTCAGGCGGGACTTCAGGAAGGACGCCGCGAAGAAGGCGTTGCGATGGTACTGCGACTTCTCCATCGCCGGATTGGAGAGATTCCCCCAGAAATCTCGAGTCAAATTGCGGCGTTACCACTGGCGCAAATTGAAGCCTTGGGGGAAGCCTTACTCGATTTCACCAGTCTCGCCGATTTGCAAACTTGGTGGCAGGAGCTTCCCTCGAAGTAAAACCCGTATGAGAGAGGGATCTAACGAGGTCACAAATCTTATTCTCCTCTCGCTTCGATGCTAAAATCGAGGGCGTGTTCGACATCGTCTGTAAATTCCTCGTCGAAAGCTTTGCCTCCGACTTTGCCAGTTGGTTGTTGGGGGAAGCGATGCCGTTGACGGAACTGAGTCCCTCCGAACTGTCTCTCGAACCGATTCGAGCCGACGCGCTCGTGTTACTGCAATCGACCGATACAGTTCTGCACGTCGAGTTTCAAACCCGACCCGAAGCCGAAATGGCCTTTCGCATGGCCGATTACCGCCTGCGGGTGTATCGTCGGTTTCCCGAAAAACAGATGCGACAGGTGGTGGTGTACTTGAAACCCAGCCAGTCGGCGTTCGTCTATCAAAACACCTTTGAAATTCCCGGTACTCGCCATGAATTTGAAGTAGTGCGCCTGTGGGAACAACCCCCCGAACTCTTTCTCAGCACACCGGGACTGTTACCGTTGGCAGTGTTGGCTCGTAGCGAAGAACGAACCGAACTGCTCCAGCAAGTGGCCCGAGAGATACAACGCCTTCGCGATCGCCGTACCCAAAGCAATCTCACCGCCTCCGCTGCCATTTTAGCTGGGCTACTATTAGAAACAGAGCTGATTCAGCAAATCTTCAGGAGAGAAATCATGCAAGAATCGGTGGTATTTCGAGAGATTTGGGAAGAAGCATTACAAGAAGGACGTCAGGCGGGACTTCAGGAAGGACTTCAGGAAGGACGTCAGGCGGGACTTCAGGAAGGACTTCAGGAAGGACGCCGCGAAGAAGGCGTTGCGATGGTACTGCGACTTCTCCATCGCCGGATTGGAGAGATTCCCCCAGAAATCTCGAGTCAAATTGCGGCGTTACCACTGGCGCAAATTGAAGCCTTGGGGGAAGCCTTACTCGATTTCACCAGTCTCGCCGATTTGCAAACTTGGTGGCAGGAGCTTCCCTCGAAGTAAAACCCGTATGAGAGAGGGATCTAACGAGGTCACAAATCTTATT
>NZ_KB235958.1:1836229-1886416 GCF_000332355.1 Baaleninema simplex PCC 7105 | reverse complement strand
AATCGACCGATACAGTTCTGCACGTCGAGTTTCAAACCCGACCCGAAGCCGAAATGGCCTTTCGCATGGCCGATTACCGCCTGCGGGTGTATCGTCGGTTTCCCGAAAAACAGATGCGACAGGTGGTGGTGTACTTGAAACCCAGCCAGTCGGCGTTCGTCTATCAAAACACCTTTGAAATTCCCGGTACTCGCCATGAATTTGAAGTAGTGCGCCTGTGGGAACAACCCCCCGAACTCTTTCTCAGCGCACCGGGACTGTTACCGTTGGCAGTGTTGGCTCGTAGCGAAGAACGAACCGAACTGCTCCAGCAAGTGGCCCGAGAAATACAACGCCTTCGCGATCGCCGTACCCAAAGCAATCTCACCGCCTCCGCTGCCATTTTAGCTGGGCTACTATTAGAAACAGAGCTGATTCAGCAAATCTTCAGGAGAGAAATCATGCAAGAATCGGTGGTATTTCGAGAGATTTGGGAAGAAGCATTACAAGAAGGACGTCAGGCGGGACTTCAAGAAGGACATCAGGCGGGACTTCAGGAAGGACGCCGCGAAGAAGGTGTTGCGATGGTACTGCGACTTCTCCATCGCCGGATTGGAGAGATTCCCCCAGAAATCTCGAGTCAAATTGCGGCGTTACCACTGGCGCAAATTGAAGCCTTGGGGGAAGCCTTACTCGATTTCACCAGTCTCGCCGATTTGCAAACTTGGTGGCAGGAGCTTTCCTCCGATTGACATTCCACAGCCTTAAGGTGCGGGGATTCGGTAGTTTTGCACTCTAATGATACTGGTCAGTCACAATCCTTTCATGGCAAGAGTTTAAAAATCAAAGGGGTGCATCTCAAAAATGTAAATTCATTGGATACAAGCTGACCTACTCGATCGATCGGCTGTTGGGTTCCACTCCGTTTCATCCGTGGACTTCGGCTTCGCTCAGTCCCACCTACGCAGAGTTTCGTGTTTTTACATCCATTGAGATGCACCCAACCCAATTAGCATTACTCCTCATTACTACCAACCACTTTTCTCAAAGTCTTTTGTCAAGCCTGATTGAGATGCTCTGACTCTGATGTCAAAATACAGGAGGAAAGGGGAAAGAGCGATCGACTCAGGGTAACTTGCCGCCCTAAACGTACTGTTCGTAACGAATCGCACTCTTCCCCCGAAAAACTTAATACCTCAGCCAAAAAATGATTTTTGATTGCTTAACATGGTCGTCGGCCAATTTTAAAATGCAGGGGTTAACATACAAGAGGAAAGGGGAAAGAGCGATCGACTCAGGGTAACTTGCCGCCCTAAACGTACTGTTCGTAACGAATCGCACTCTTCCCCCGAAAAACTTAACGCCTCAGTTCAGAACGGTTGAGAAAGGAGAAGAAGAAAAGGGCAGGTGTGGCGTGTTTCGAGTGAATGGAGTCGAACCACCTGCCCTGTAAACCTGGATGTCTTTATATTTGCGGGAAACGACGAGATGTTGAATCCAGGTGACGAGGCGATCGCACAACAATCCCACGGTGGCGATATCAATCACTGCCAGGATACTCTTACTGATGTAGTTGTGTTGGTAAGCATGGACGCATCTCAAAAATGTAAATCGATCGGATGTAAACTCTAGTACTCAATTTCGCTGCTGATGTTTGTGCAGTCTGAATGTCTGTGTTGAGCGAACGAGAGAACGTTTGAAACTCAACGGCGATCGCGGGAGTTGCTGGGCAATCTGCGATCGTCTATACATAGATAAAAATCTATGGTTAACACAAAAAAGGTTGAATTAAATCCATTGTTAAGGCGATCGCCCGATTTGTCGAGAGTCTTTCAACTCGATTGTTAAATCCCAATGATAAGTAAAGCTTTTTTTAAGACTTCAACCCTTAAGTTCGTGCAATCGTCCGCGACGATTGAGACTCGAAAGCCGCGCGATCGCCAGGAATCGCCCTAACCAACGACAGATGACGGGTGACGGGGAACTGTTTACAATGACTCTGACGGTGCGACGGGTTCCCGAACGCGCTGTCACCCCGAGAAATCTACCCAAGGGAAACACAACGCGATGTTAGATACGGAAGACAAAAAAGCCGCCAAAAAGACACTCTTACGCAAAATGCCCCACGCACTCTACATCTGTGGGGTCAAAGATAGCGACAACGTCAACGGCTTTACCGCCAGTTGGGTGACGCAGGCGTCTTTTGAACCGCCGCTGGTGGTGAACTGCGTCAAAAACGATAGCGGTTCCAATGCCATGATTAAAGCCAGTGGCGTGTTTGCGCTCAGCTTCCTCGAAGCGGGACAGAAAGAGATGGCGCAACAGTTCTTCAAACCCCAACGCCGCGTTGGAAACAAGTTTGAAGACGTCGAGTTCGTCCTCGGCGAAACGGGATGTCCCATTATTAAAGACTCTCTCGGATATATCGAATGTAACGTGGTCGGTAGTGTCGAACACGGCGACCATACCGTTTTCGTCGGCCGAGTCATTGCGGCTGGATTGCACCGCGACGGCGACATTCTCGAACTCTCGAGTACCGGCTGGAGTTACGGCGGTTAATTTAGCAACGGTCACCAGTGGGGAGATGGAGAGATGGGGAGAAAACTTCACCCCATCACATCATCCGGTCATCCCATCAACAAGGGTTTTTAGACATTTACGACTCAGAGAACGACATCATGCCTTTAATTCAAGTTAAAACCTCTGCGGTAGCACCGGAGAAAACGGCGATCGAAGGACTGCTCAAACAACTGTCGTCCAAGCTGGCGGGACACTTGGGAAAACCCGAATCCTACGTGATGACAGCCTTTGATGCAGACGTTCCCATGACCTTCGGCGGTACCACCGACCCAGTGTGTTACATCGAAATTAAAAGTATTGGCAATATGAATCCCGCTCAAACGAAGGCCATGAGTGAGGATTTTTGTCAAGAAATCGAAAAGGCCATCGGCGTTCCGGCCAAACGAACGTACATTGAATTCGCCGATGCCGAACGGGCCATGTGGGGGTGGAACGGTTCGACCTTTGCTTGAGCGATCGCCCTTGCAACCGTCGCACCGATCGCTCGAAATCCGCCGGAGTAGACAGTGTCGAAAACTGTACTTGCCAAATCTTTACAATTTAAGACGCTGTGATACTATCTGGGTAGTTTTGGGTCGTACTAGGCTGCCCGAACTTACTCTTCCGGTGTTGGGGGAGGCGAAACCAAGTGTGATGAGAGAGTCTATCCGTGAATCATCCAAATAACACTGCGGGGACGAGCCAACCCGAGCCGCTTCGCATGGGTGTCATTGGGGTTGGCAATATGGGTCAACACCATACGCGGGTGTTAAGTCTGCTCAAAGACGTGGAACTCGTGGGAGTGGCGGACATTAACGTCGATCGCGGCCTGGATACGGCCAGCAAGTATCGCGTCAAGTTTTACGAAGACTACCGCGATTTACTCCCCCACGTCCAGGCGGTTTGTGTGGCGGTTCCGACGCGGTTGCACTATTCGGTGGGAATGGCCTGCCTAGAAGCGGGCATTCACGTCATGATCGAAAAACCGATCGCGGCGAGTCTCGCAGAAGCCGAAGCTCTCGTCAATGCAGCAGCCGAATCGGGTTGTATCTTGCAAGTGGGACATATCGAACGGTTCAATCCCGCGTTTCAAGAACTCAGTAAAGTCTTAAAAACCGAAGACGTTTTGGCGTTAGAGGCGCATCGCCTCAGCCCTTATTCCGATCGCGCCAACGACGTTTCGGTGGTGTTAGATTTGATGATTCACGACATCGATTTGATGTTGGAACTCATCGGCGATCGCGTGGTGAAAGTCTCCGCCAGCGGCAGCAGCGTTTCCGGTTCCCCCTATTTAGATTACGTCACGGCGACGCTGGGATTCGCCAACGGTGCGATCGCCACCCTGACCGCCAGTAAGGTAACACACCGCAAACGGCGATCGATCGCCGCTCATTGCAAAAATTCTCTGACAGAAGCGGATTTCCTCAACAACGAAATCCTCATTCACCGTCAAACCACCGCCAACTACTCCACCGATTACGGTCAAGTGTTGTATCGTCAAGACGGACTGATCGAAAAAGTCCGCACTAGCAACATCGAACCCCTACACGCAGAGTTAGAACATTTCGTCAACTGCGTTCGCGGCGGCAACCAACCCTCTGTCGGCGGAGAACAGGCGTTACGCGCCCTACGACTGGCCAGTTCCATCGAGCAAATGGCCATGGACGGCAAAGTTTGGCAGTCTCGAGAGACAGAATGGTTGCCCGAAGTCGCCGTTCGCGGCTGAGAAGTCCAGCGATCGAGACGAACTGACTCGTTTGACCGTAGAGCCGCGCGAATCGCCCAACGGTGTCTAAAATAGAGTCACCGCTATTTTCAAAACGAACTATGACCGTCAAACGCATCTTTCTTCGACCCGGAGACGGCATTAAATCGAAGGAGTTTATCGAACCCGTCAAAGAGTTACAGCGACTTCTGATTCGACTCAAACTACTTCCCGAGAGCGAAGTCGTAGACGGTCAGTTCGACTCCAAGGTTGAAAAAGCCGTGCGCGTTTTTCAAATGCGCCACGACCTCGAAGTTAACGGTATTGTCGGACAAAGTACCTGGATCGAGATCGATCGCGTTCTCGGAATTTCTAAAAAACCCCCTGCAAAACCGGTAGAGCCACCGTCAGAGCCACCGTCAGAGCCACCGAAAGACGATCCAGACAGCGAGCCTCCCGTCGAGATTCCACGATTTCCCGTCTTAAAACGGGGGGACGGCTTAGACTACCCAGAACTCAGCGAATTCGTTCGCGTTTTACAACAACGCCTCAAAGACGCGGGTATTTTTCCCCCCGACGAAATTGTCGATGGAAAGTTTGGCGTCAATACCGAAGCCGCCGTCAAGCGGTTTCAGGCACAGCGAAACCTCCTCGTAGACGGTTTAGTCGGCCGGGAAACCTGGTCGATGTTGATCGACGGGCCCGTTCGCGTTTACCAACCCGATCGCCCGAAAGAAGGGGTTGGAAATTTCGATATTCCTCGGATTATCGCCTCGATTCCCTATCCCGACATTCGCGTTCACGCTCGCGATTCGGTTCCCTTAATTCTGCAATCCTGTCTCGACAACGGCGTTACCGATTTGGGGCAAATTGCCTACGTTCTCGCCACAGCCGAACATGAATCTCACATGGGAAAATGGATGCGAGAGTTAGCCAGCGGTTGGGATTACGAGTGGCGATCGGATTTGGGAAACATCTACGCCGGAGACGGTCCGCTCTATAAAGGACGGGGGTTCGTCCAGATTACGGGACGAGCCAATTACCGCCACTGGTCGGCTCGTTTGGGCATCGATTTGATCGCCAATCCCGATTTGGCCGCACAGAAAGAGATCGCGGCGAAAATTTTGGTGTTGGGAATGCGAGATGGTTCCTATACGGGATATAGTTTGAGCGACTATATTTCGGGTTCGTATCAGGATTTCTTCAACGCCCGTAGAATTGTCAACTGGCTCGATCGCGCCGCTCATATTGCAGGTATCGCTCGGGAATATTTTCGTGTATTGCAGTGATTTAGAAGTGCGATCGTTATCGGGACTTCTTGTATGAGATCCCCGGCATCTCCAAGATGCCGGGGATCTGGAAATCGACTCCTTTAATCAGATAAGACTTCAGAACAACCGCATTCACTCCATGTGTAGGGTGGGCATTGCCCAACACCCTCTACATTTAGCGTGGGTAACGCTTAAGTGTGTCAGTCCAGACTTTCAATAAAAATTATTTTATTTCTGATATAGATGTGTAGATTTATGTCTAAAAAAACATCTAAATTCAACCCTAAAATTATTATTCGCGAAATGGGAATTGACGATATTGCGCCCATTTTTCATTTAGGCGAACAGCTTTTCTCGAGTGAACTGTATCCCTCACTTTATCGAACCTGGGATGAATGGGAAGTCACCGGAGCTTACAACACCGATTCTGATTTGTGTTTGGTGGCAGAAGTAGACAGTCAATTTTCGGGATTTATTTTAGGCACGATCGTCGAGAAAAAATCTGATAAAAAATTCAACGTTTACAGTTATATTCGCTGGTTGGGAGTGAGTCCAGAGTTTCATCGAATTGGCATTGCAGGAAAATTGGTCGATCGCTTTATCGAACGGACGATCGGACAGGGCGCAGAAACCGTTTTAATGGATACCGATCCGTCTAACGAAGCGGCGATTAAATTTTTCACGAGCAAAGGCTTTAAAAATCCCCGACAGCACGTTTACTTGTCGTTGAATTTGAACGAACACGACTATTATGGAAAACTGCTCGATTACGAGCGCGATCGCGCCGAACGAAACGAATTGCAGGAATGTTGCGCCGCTATCGCCAGTAACTGGTGACTGGTGACTGGCGACTGTAAAAGACTGGTGACTGGCGACTGTAAAAGACTGGTGACTGGCGACTGAAAGTTTGCGCTAGGATGGGGAAAATTTCCCAAAAATCGGTAGCGATGGCGCGAAACTACCTGCGAATTACCCATCAAGACTCGAGCGTGCGCCTCTCATGGCAACGCGCACAAACGCAACCCCGCTTCGCCGATCCCATTTCCTTTCACCATCCATTTGACCGAGACGCCCTCGACGAATTGCGCTGGTATCTCGAAGACTTCCTGAAATTTCCCTACGGTATCGAACCCGACAAAGCCAAAAAAACGGAAGATAGACTGCAACAGTGGGGAATGGGCATCGTCGCCGAGGAGCAGCGCCGCTTCGAGGAGGCCGAAGCCCTCTACCGCCAAGCTTTGCAAATCTACGAAGCCGCTGGCGATACCTACCACGCGGCCGGCGACTATCACCAACTGGGCAGGGTCGCCCAGTTGCAGCGCCGCTTCGAGGAGGCCATGTCGTATTTCGTGCAGGCGCTCGGTACGTATATCAGGTTTGAAGATGGTTATATGGCTGAATATCCACTGCGAGGACTAGCCGAGTTGCACCAGGAACTCGGTGAAGCGGCGTTCGAGTCGACGTGGGAACAGGTGACAGGCGAACCCCTCAGCGACGAAATCCGCGAGTTAATTTAATCCCGCCTCGACAACGACGAATCCTAACTCCAACTCTCCCAGTACAATACAAACGACGTTTTCCCAAACTGCCCATGGACGAACCGAAACTGACCCCCGCCGAAATGCAGCACGCCCAACAACTCCTGCACGACTACGCCCCCGCACGGGAAGCGATGGCGGTTCTGGAACACCACCACGGTAACGTCAGCACCAGCGTCGGCGAACTGTGGGAGCGGGAGGTTCCCCCAGAACAGCGTTCCTTCGACGTTTCCCGCGAGTCCCTGTGGTCGGTGATGCGGCGGGTTCTGCGAGACGAGGTTTGCGGCGACGAGGGGTTTTTAGCCAAGGTGACGGCGTACACCCGCCAACCGGAAGACGCGGCACTGTTCACGGGCGTCGTTATCTATCTGTTGGAACTGACCATGTTACCCATCAGTCCCGCCATTGCCACGATCGCGGTGTTGTATATCGTCAAGGTGGGGTTGCGGGTGTTTTGCGAATACACGGAACCCGGCGAGGGGTAGCGGACTTCGGTGTTGCCGGTTAGACGCCTGCGCGACGGAGGTTCTAAACCTCGGATAAATTGAGAAAAAACTTCGGTCAAAGTGAGTTAAAAATGCTAAAATTAGTATAGTATACTAATGCTTTGTTTTGGCTTTTATCGCATCTAAAATAGACTGGACTTACGCGATTAAGCCTTACTCACAATCAATGTATAGGTCGGTGGGCATTGCCCACCCTACACGGGTGCATTTCAATTTCGTGGAATGACCCCTCCGCCTTCGGCATCTCCCCGCGAGTTCGGGGAGGATGGGTGGGGTTTCGATAACAAAAGTGAGATGCACCCCCCACAATCAATGTATAGGTCGGGTGCATCTCAAAAATGTAAATTCATCGAATTGGGCGCACTCAATTTCCAGATCCCCGGCATCTTGGAGATGCCGGGGATCTTATACCGGAAGTGCTAATCGGGAATTTTGCCACCCCAAACTGATGTTTTTGCAAAAGTGAGATGCACCCTATAGGTCGGTGGGCATTGCCCACCCTACACTACACTTTTGTTAATGTAAAATAAAGTCAATAATGACTATCGAAACTGAGATTTTACAAAACCTCGAAAAACTGCCTGAATCCGTCAAGCAAGCGGTTTTGGACTATACTGAATTTCTCGCAAGTCGATATACACGGGAGTTTCCTCAAGTCGAAAAAACGTCTAAGCGAGGTGGGCTGGGAATTTGGAAAGGGAAAATCTGGATGTCTGATGACTTCGACGAACCTCTCGAAGATTTAAAATATTATATGTAAACATGGATATTCTACTGGATACTCATGCTTTACTCTGGTATTTACAGAACAGCCAAAAATTAAGTCGTCAAGCAGCAGAAACGATCGAAGATACGAGTAATACGCTCTGGTTCAGTATCGCCAGCTTATGGGAAATTTCAATTAAGCTTGGTTTAGGAAAACTGAGCTTACAAAATTCATTTTCTGATTTAGGGCGAGTGTTGCAACAACTCCAAATCGAGATTTTATCCATCACCTTCTCCGATACAGAACGCTATCTTCATTTACCCCTACATCATCGAGATCCGTTCGATCGCATTTTAGTCGCACAGGCGATGAATCGTTCCTTAGTTTTGATGAGTCGCGATCCAGCTTTTGAGGCTTACGATATTCAGCGATTATGGTCGTCGTAAAGGAGATGCACTTTGGCGATTCGGAACCCCACCCCTCCTCCCCGAGCCCACGGGGAGGAGCCGAAGGCGGAGGGGTCGTTCTACGAAATTGAGATGCACCCTGCGATCGCCTCACCCCCCCATCTCCCCATCACCTCATCTCCTCATCGCTTCACCTGACGGGGAAACAGTCGCTCTAAACTCTCCTGTAACTGGCGGTGGGGGTAAATACTCGGCTTGCGACTCCAGACGAATTCCACTGTTTCCACGTAAGTCCAGTCGGGGTGTTTCGCAAAGCAATAGGCTACCATCACCGAACCGCTGCGACCGATTCCCGCGCGACAGTTGACTAAAATTTTGCGCCGACCTTCGGTAAGGCGATCGTCGATCCAGTGTATGGCTTTTTCGAGGAGTTCGTCGTCGATAGGATTTTGTGCGCCGTCGGCGGTTCCTAGTTTGCAGTAAGCGATATCGGCTTCGGGGGGATACGTCAACGTCAGTTCTTCCGCCATGTTCAACACGGCATCGACTCCCAGTTTGTCGGCTTGGGAGGCGGCGATGTAGTTCCCGATGTAAAGACGGGGTAAAACGCCCACGCAACTCGGTCCTTGCGTCCAAGGCATCGCCTCTGAGGGCGCTTTGATGTGCAGTTTGCCGTTGTGCGGGGGAAGTCCCAACCATTGCCACGACTCCATATCGTCCTCGACACGCAGGCGATACGTGTATTCGTATTGTCCCTGGCTCGTGGGGAAAAATCCTCCTTCAAACGAGTGAACGTCGTTTAGGGTGGTTTTGTAGGGAAGGTCGATCGCGTGCCAGTTTCCTTCGCTGTTATATTTGCTGTGCGCGTTCGTCCACAGTTGTACTTGCAGGGTTTCGACGGGGTGAGGACTGCGGAGTTTTAGGGTAACGCCGAAGTTTTCTAACATATACCGCGTGAGGCGATCGTTGAGGGGCGGTTGGAGTTCGACGATTTCAGCGAAGCTGAAGTGGGAAGTTTCTGACATGGCAGTCGAGCGATCGTATTTCGTTTCTCTAGGTTAGCAAACCGATCGATCTTGCAAACTTAAAACTTCAACTGAACAGGGCGATCGCCGACTTCAACACGGGTGCATCTCAATGAGTGCAAAAACATCAGTTTGGGGTGGCAAAATTCCCGATTAGCACTTCCGGTATAAGATCCCCGGCATCTCCAAGATGCCGGGGATCTGGAAATTGAGTGCGCCCAATTCGATGAATCTACATTTTTGAGATGCACCCCTTCAACACTCTGTTACACCACCCTAAATACGAAAATCTGTATCTCTGACTGTTTGCAAAACAGCTTGCAAAGACAATAGAACTTGAGATGATGTAATTTTCATTGTCCTTTAAACGACGACACAAAAAACATATTTTTTCAAAAAATATGTCATATACTGTCAAGATAAAAGATCGAAGAAAATACAATTTTACAAAACAGAGCGAACGTTTTTATTGAAAAGTATGTTGCAATTTATATTTTACTACAAGTTCGAGTCCATCCAGTAATTTATTGCGAATAATCTGACGACAGAGAGTTTTGGCATTTCCCACGATCTGGCAAGTCTCGATCTCTGAGGTTACGCAATGCGAGATCGAAACGTTTATTGTAAGTGACTCTCCTCGCGAGACTTTCGCGATCGCAGTTTCAGACAATACCCAACACCTCGCGATCGCGGATTTTTGGAGTTGCGGCGATCGAGGTTTACCCGTCGATCGTGACGAAAGGTGTGAGCAGCATTGTCTCTAGACGAAAACTCGAGCAGTTGAGAGTCTCAAAACGATTTTTTTGAGAATTTTTAAGGAAGTTTTAAGGAGTTTTCGAGCGATCGCCTCTCGAGAATTGTCCTCAAATCTTAACAAATCTTTTGAGTTTATATAATCGTTATCATTATTAAATGCTTTTAATTCAAAATTGAATAACGCTATTTGAGAATCGTTCTTATTTTTTGCGATCGCTGTGAACGGTTTCGATCGCCATTTCGTAACAAAAGTAACAAGATCGTTCTCGACAGACCCTTTATGTTAAATTCTGTCTAAACTCAGTTTTTTCTGACTTTTCTTACGGATATCGATTGAGAATCGAGATTTCCGACCGAAACAGCCACTTGGGGAACGCGATCGCGTTTTCTCGCAGTTTCGCGCACCCAAAAAACTGCCATTGTTTTGACCACACCACCAGAGGACGATCGTGCCAGAAACCCTCTTCAAAGTCGATTTGACCAAACCGATGAACGAACAGGAACTTCCGGGTCACAACCGATGGCATCCGGACATTCCTGCCGTCGTGTCCGTCAATCCCGGCGACGTATTCCGCATCGAATGCAAAGACTGGACAGACGGACAAATCAAAGACAACGACGATCCTAGCGACATTCGCGATGTCGATCTCAACGTCGTTCACGTTCTCAGCGGTCCGATTCACGTCAACGGTGCAGAACCCGGAGATATCCTCGTGGTCGATTTACTCGACATCGGAGCCTTACCCGGCGACGAATGGGGATTCACCGGAATTTTCGCCCGTGAGAACGGCGGCGGATTCCTCACCGATCACTTTCCCGAAGCCGCGAAAGCCATTTGGGACTTACAAGGCATTTATACCTCGTCTCGACATATTCCCGGCGTCCGCTTTGCCGGGATTACTCACCCCGGCTTAATTGGCTGCGCTCCCTCCCACGAACTCCTCGCCGAGTGGAACCGTCGCGAAAAAGCCTTAGTCGATAAAGGCGGTCCGCCGTGGAAACCGCAAATTCCGCCCCTGGCAGCACTTCCCAACCCCGACAAAGCCATTTTAGGCACGTTGCCGAGTTCCGAGTTCGATCGCGTCGCGGCCGAGGCGGCCCGCACCGTTCCCCCTCGCGAACACGGTGGAAACTGCGACATTAAAAACCTCTCGAAAGGTTCTCGGATTTACTTCCCGGTGTACGTGGACGGGGCGAAACTGTCAATGGGAGACATTCACTTTTCCCAAGGTGACGGTGAAATTTCCTTCTGCGGCGCGATCGAAATGTCGGGATACATCGACCTCCACGTCGATATTATCAAAGGTGGTGTCGAAAAATACGGCATGGTCAACCCGATTTTCAAGCCCGGCCCTGTCGAACCGCACTATTCAGAATATCTGATTTTCGAGGGCATTTCCGTCGATGAATTCAGCGGCGAACAGTACTATCTCGACGCTCACGTTTCCTATCGTCGCGCCTGTCTCAACGCGATCGAATACTTGAAGAAATTTGGCTTTACCGGCGAACAAGCTTATTTACTCCTCAGTTGCGCCCCCGTCGAAGGTCGTATTAGCGGTATTGTCGATATTCCCAACGCTTGCTGTACGTTAGCCCTTCCGACTGCCATTTTCGATCGAGATATTTTACCGAGCTAATCTATATGCCTTTGTACGAATATCGATGCGCCCGTTGTGGCGAGTTTGAAGCGTGGCGTACCATCGCCGAACGTCAAACTCCGGTGAACTGTCCTCAATGTGAGGCGATCGCACAACGCATTTTCTCCCCGCCTATGGTGAATCTCAATGCGGGTTCTCTGAGTTCTAAGTCCTCAACATCCGAACCGCGAGTGGTGAAGGCGCAACGAGAACCGACACCGTCGCGATACCAACCGTCTCAGAGCGGGCGTCCGTGGATGGTCGGACATGCTCCCCAGCGATATCCTTCGAGTTGACGATCGCTCGGACTTCCTTCCTTTATATCTCCTACCAAGATTCGTCGCAGCGCTCCAACCATAGCCAATAGGCTTGGTTGGTGGTGAAGCGGCGGTGAGTTTCGGTGCATCCCCCGAACAATGCGATAGCGAGAGAAGGGGATAGCGCCGAAACGAACAAACTGGTAAAATTGCCTTACCGGAAACGGTCTTTAAGATCCTAAGGGTATGGTTCGCAACACCCGAAAAACCCGTGGTGGAGGTAAACCACAAAATCGCCAGTTGGTGTTGCCAAGAGAATTTGATTCTCGCTTATGTCTGCGGTGGGGCGCATCGTGGACGTTAAACAAACAGCCTGTGAAGGCGTTCTGACCGGGGGTATTCGGGCTTGCTCGTTTATCTAGGCATGAGCCAGTGAAACAGGAATCTCCGACCATACCCGCTAGGGTTGGGGGGAGAGCGTCAATTTAGCGTGGCAGTTAACGCCACGTTTTTTATTTTATTTTTATGTTTTAGCGACTAGAAATCGTAAATTTTTTTTACAACTGTTGCTCGCAAACAGTTGCGTATCGCGAGACTGAGTACAATGGCAGAAAGCGATCGAAAATTGGATTTTCGAGACCGTGTACGAACGAACCCGTAAGCTTGGAAACGTCAATCTGTGCCATAAGTGGGGTGTGAGGACAACTCGCACCCTTTTTGTTTTGAGGTTAGCACTCTCCGTCTCGAAGTGCTAAAGCCCAACGGTCTCGATCGCTCCCTTTAAAAGATTGGCGATCGCAGTTTCCACAGTCTCGTTTTTGTCGTGGCTATGACCTACACCTTTGATTTTGAAATCGTGACCGTCACCCCGGTTTTAAACTTTTTCAACCACCAACAAGAACACGAAAACAATCCCAAACGCAGCCGAGCTTATCTCGGAAGTTACGACTGTAGCTTAGATGGATTCGTGCGATCGATGGAACTCGTCCATGAAAAGCCCGATTGGGATTGGGACGAAGTCGTCCGGGCGATCGTCAATTTTTGGCTCGAACGCGAAGAGCGAGTTCGCCATTGGAAAACGATCTTTCAAAAATCGGAAGACGACTGTATTGTCGTCGGACGAGTTGCCAATTACAACCGACTTCGCCAAGAATTCGAGTTGCTGTTTTAAGCGATCGCAAACAGAACGAAACCTTTGACGCGATCGAAACGTCAATCGTCTCAAAGGCCAGTTCGATCCCCATGCAACGCTTCATCCTCGTCCTTTTAACGATTGTTGGAATTCCCCTCACCCCGATCTCTCCCACCCTCGCCGAAAACCGCGAAGACGTAGTCAGACGCTGTCTCAACGGCTTGTTGTACACCGAAATCGACTACAACGGCGATCCGGGCTTTGAAACCCAGCGCACCATCGTCAGTCAGTCATCTGCGGCGTTGGCGTGTCAAGGCGTTCGGACTCGACGACAAGCCCTCGAGATTCGGCGGTGCGTGTTGGGAGTGCTGTACGACGATATCGACTACGACGGAAGCCCCGGCTTCAACGCACGACGGACGGAAATCGCACCCGAAGCCGCCGCACGCGCCTGTCAGATTTGTCCCTACGGACGTTGAGATTTCGGAGAACCGAATTTCGAGTGAGGCGAACCGAATTTCGGCAAGTTTCCTAGTAAAGTACGGTTGTCTGCATTTTCATTTCGAGCGGTGCGATCGCACAATAAAACTGTCCGCAGAAAACCAGCTAATAGAGAAAGAAACACAGCCTAAATTAGAGGAGGCAGTTATGCGATTCTATACCGTCAATCCCTTTGAAGAACTCGATCGCATCGAACGTCAACTCAATCGCGTTTTTAACGAAGTTTCTGGAGAAAACAATTCTCGAAACTGGTCGATCGCCGTCGAACTCGAAGAACGTCCCGAGGCGTTTCTATTACGGGCGTTAGTTCCAGCGATCGATCGCGACGATCTCGACATTGAAGTCACCCGCGACAAAGTCTCGATCGCCGGTGAATATCGCAAACGGGAACCCAAAGACGACAAACATCGCTTTTACAGCGAATTTCCGATCGGTAAATTCCGCCGCACGATCGACTTACCCGAACCCATCACCAACAGCGACGTAAAAGCCGAATATCGAGATGGTATCTTGACGCTGATGTTACCGAAAGCTCCCGAAGCGGTTCATCGCGTGGTGAAAGTGAATTTACTCGACACCCCAGAACCGAAACAAATCAAAGCAGAAACCACCGAAGGCTAAGAGAAACCGCCATCGTGTCAAGCTGCTGAAGTAGAACGTCGAGAACAGAGATAACTCGAAACAGATTTAACCTGCATCGCAATTGAGTTCGATACACCCGCATCCAGCGGGTGTTTTTTTGGTGCGTGTGTCGATACCCAATCGATCGGTTTTCTCTCCCACCTGGAAAGAGTGCGGTGCGTTAGGTGCGGGAGATTTCCCGTTCCCTTTTTCGGTTTTCCAACATGAACCTCTAAGGGGTCTCCCGTTATCTTCACGAGCGGCGATCGCACCGGGGTTTCCTTGAATTGTTTTTTTAATCGATGCCACGCCCCTCGTTATTTTGCCAAAATCGTATTAAAACAAATAAAAAAAACCAGACCATCGATCGCCTGCCGAGCGATCGGGTACAGATAGGGAACTCACCATGTTGAAATCAATCCGACTCACTTCGACAGACTTTCGCGGCTTACTCAACCCTCGTTTTTTTAAAAACTTCCTCCCCTTTCCCGCCACCAACCAGTCTTACTACGAAGTCGCGACTCCAGATTTCGAGTTACCGGACATCACCAACCAACGTCGCGTTCGCCTGCGGGACTATCGAGGAAAACAGCCGGTCGTTCTGGCATTTACACGGATTTTCACCGAAAAACAATACTGTCCCCTGTGTTTTCCCCACCTCGTTCAACTGAACGAGCAGTACGAAACGTTCCAAGCACTCGGCGTAGAAGTCTTCACGATCGCCAGCATCGACGAGCGCCAAAGTCAGATCGTCGTGCGGGATTTAGGCTTGAAACTCCCTTTGTTGAGCGATTCTGACTGTAACGTCTTTCGGGCGTACCGGGTCGGACAAGCCCTCGGCGCACCGTTACCCGCCCAGTTCGTCTTAGATCGTCAGGGTAAGTTGCGTTACAAACACCTGTTTTCCTTCCTCGAACCGAACGCTCCCACCGAGATGTTGTTAGAAAAAGCCGAGAGCGTGGCAGATTCCCAGGACACGACAAACACCGTAGAAGCCGAGAGAGAACATCCGTCCGAAAATTTTCAGTCCTAGGCTCGATCGCGAAACGGTTGCAGGAGATCGAGAACGACATCGAGGCGAAAATCGTCTACGAGTTCGGTCATCTCGCGAACCAAATCCTCTCGCAGCGCGGCCGTTTCTTCGTCGAGACCGTCTCGGGACACGGCGGCGAGTAACTGACGAACTTGCGCCTCGTCCGCGATCGCCGCTGCGCGATCGAGCTGTTGTACCCAGGAGTGCGGCATCGTGGCGATCGCTTCGAGCGATCGTTCGGGATCTGAGAAGCTCGATTCGACGGACTCTCCCATCTGTTCGGACTCCTCATAAAGATAATCTACGTTCAGGTAACGGGCGATCGTGGCGAACAAAACCGTCGCAGTAATCGGTTTGCGAATATATTCATCGCAATCGACGGCGAGGCTGTCGCGGCGTTCCGACTCGAACGCATGGGCTGACGTAGCCAGGATGGGGGTTCGCCGCCGCCGAGGATAAGAACTGCGTTCGAGGGCGCGAATGCGTTTCGTAGCTTCGTATCCATCGACTCGAGGCATTTGTAAATCCATCAAAATCAAATCGGGGGCGTCCTGTTGCCACCGACAAACCGCGACTTCTCCGTCGCAGGCTTCGAGGGTCTCGAATCCCACAGCGGCAAGCCATTGCAACAACAAGAGTCGGTTGTCTGAGGTGTCTTCAGCCACCAAAATTCGATATTTCCGGCAGTGGGGCGCTAAAGCATAAACGGAACCGCGCGATCGCGAAGCTACCGGAAGTTTTCCGTCGAGGCGGTTTGGCGATCGCCCATTCTGAGGGTCGCTCGCGCGATCGAAGGCGATCTCGAAGCGAACTCGGGTTCCGTAGCCCAGCTCGCTCGTCAGGGTCATATCTCCCCCCATCAATCGAACGAAACGGCGACTGATAGGCAATCCCAACCCCGTCCCCTGCTGCGATCGCCGTCCGCTTTCGGCCTGGACGAACGGCTCGAACACGGCGGCGAGTTCCTCTCGGGCAATACCGCATCCCGTATCGGCCACCTCGAACCCGAGCCGTTCGGACTGTGAGTCGGACGTTTCGCACCACAGGCGCAAGGCGACACCTCCAGTTTCAGTAAACTTAAAAGCGTTTCCGAGGAGGTTCGTGAGAACTTGCTCGAGTTTGCGGCGATCGGTGCGGAGCGAAGACGGTACGTCGGCGGTGCGTTCGATCTCGAAGGCGAGGTGTTTCGATCGCGCTTGGAGTGAGAACGTGTCTCGGAGGCGATCGAGAACGGCATCGAGATCGAAGGTTTCCACATCGAGGGTGAGGCGATTGGCTTCGATTTTCGAGATCGAGAGAACGTCGTTAATCAGCTCCAGCAGATGCTCGCCGTTGCGATTGATAATATCGAGCCGTTCCCGTTGGCTCGGCGTCGTATCGCCATCGAGTCGCAGGAGCTGCACGAAGCCGAGAATGGCGTTGAGAGGCGTTCGCAGCTCGTGGCTCATATTCGCCAGAAAGGTACTCTTGGCGTGATTGGCAGCCTCGGCCGTGTCCTTGGCCTGTTGCAGAGCCACTTCGACGTGTTTGCGATCGGTAATATCGGTGAGGGTTCCCACAAAGCCCGTCAGTCGGCCGTGGGTGTCGAAGTCCGGCGCCGCCTGACCCCATACCCACACCGTTTGTCCGTCTGGACGCAAAAATCGGTATTCAAGTTGAAAAACGCTGTGAGTGGTCATTGCACGCTGCCACGCCTCGAGAACGGCCTCGCGATCGTCGGGATGCAAAGCTTCAGACCAGTTCTGACCGAACAGCTCGCTGGCAGAGCGACCTAACATCCTACAGCAGTGTTGGTTGACATAGCGACAAACGCCGCGAGGGTCTGCCCTGAAAATACCGACTGGAGAAATTTCAGTGAGGGTCGCGTAGCGGCGTTCGCTTTCGAGTAAGGCGAGATCGGCTAATTTGCGATCGGTGATGTTTTGAACTTGGGCAATGACGTAACGCGGTTGGTTTTGACTGTCTCGAACCAAGGAGACGCTCAGCATACCCCAGACTAAGCCACCGTCTTTGCGAACGTAGCGTTTTTCGAGATGGTAATAGGCAATTTCGCCGTTGAGGAGTTGTCGGGTATATTGAAGATCGGTGTCGAGATCTGCGGGGGCGCTGACATCCTTCACCGTCAGGGCTTGTAATTCCGTCTCGCTGTAGCCGAGCATTTGGCACAAGGCAGCATTGACTTTGAGAATTTTGTTTTCGGGGGAGACGAGTGCCATGCCCACCGCAGCCGTATCGAAGGCGCTGCGAAACTGTCTTTCGCTCTGACGAAGGGCTGCTTCAGCGCGTTTGCGATCGGTAATATCCCGCGAGATGCTGACGAGACAAGACTGTCCGTTGATGTCGCAGCGTTCGGCCGACACTTGAAAGGTTCGGATCTCGCCCGATTTGATGCGCGTATCGACTTCGAGGAGTTGCAGCGATCCGTCGTTTTCTAATGCTTGCTGTGCCTCGTCGATCCGATCGCACCGCACCACCCATCCCAATTCCGACGTGGTTTTCCCGAGAACTTCTTCTCGACGGTAGCCGTTCGCTCGTAAAAACGCGTCGTTCGCCTCGAGATACCGTCCCTCGGGCCAGGACAAAATGGCAATGCTATCGGGGCTGCTGTGAAAAATTTTGGTAAATTTGGTCTCCGACTCTTGAAGTGCCGTTTGCGTCGATTTTAGCGACCGTTGCAGTTGTAAGGCGGTGCGATCGAACGAGGTGGCGAGGTCGCGCAGTTCGGCGATGGGTGTTGCGATCTCGAAGGACTGTTTCCAGTGTCCTTCGGCTAAGGTATGACTGGCTTGTTGGAGTCGTCGCACCGGCCGGGCAATCCAGGTAGCCGTTTGCAGGCCAAGAACGGTGGCGATCGCCCCAGCTAAGACGCACAACGCCACGGTGGTACGGGTGTTTTGTTGGATTTGCGCGATAAAATCCGATTCGGGAACGACGACGACGATCGCCCAATTCAGACCGTATTCGTCGCGGTAGGGCGTGACTCGCACGAAATGGCGTCGGTCGTTCCAAGTCAGTCGGAAGGATTTTTGGGTCGAGATCTCGTCGAAACGACCGAACTGCCGCACGAGATACCGCGCGGTCGAGCGGGTCAAGGAATCGCGGCTTTGGATGGCTGGAAGTCGCATTAAGTATCCCTTGTCGGTCACGTTGAGATAGGGACGTTCGAGGGTGGAACTCGCGACGAGATTGCCCGAGGATTCGACGACAAACGCTTCTCCCGACGGGGAAAAGTCTAGTTGTTCGAGGAAGTGACTGATTTCTGAGAGGGTTACGTCGGCGGCGAACGTGCCGACGAAGTCGCCCGTTTCGTTGTAGGCTGGGGCGGTTGCGGTGAGTCCGGCCAGGGGAAACGCTTGCCAAGCGAAGATCTCAGTCCATACCTGCTTGTCGAAAGCGATCGCGCTGCGATACCAAGGACGAGAGCGGGGATCGGAACTCGCGATCGAGCGCAGGGGGATAGCGCGCTGGCCTCGACTGTCGAGGAGATGTTCGGTACGGGTGTTGAGGTCGGACGGGCGAATTTCGGCCAGACCGATGGTGTTCGGCGGTAAGATCGTGCCGGTCAGGTCGCGGCCGACTCCCAACCATTGCCCGTTCGAGCGGGTGAAGTGAACGCTGGTCACGCGATCGAAGGTTGTGAGTTCGTGCCACAGGTAATGTTCGAGGTCGTCGAGGTCGTCGGGATCGAGATGGCCGTGGCGAATTTGGCGAACGCTTTTGGCGACGATGCGATGGGGATTGTGAAGGTAGGTCTCGAGGCGATCGCGCACTTGGACGGCCACGCGATCGAGCAGTTGTCCGGCTAAGTCTTCGACGGCTCGCCGTCCGTTGCGAAAGGACAAGTACCCCGTCAGACCGACCGTCAGCAGAATTTGGGTGAGAAACGGAACGACGAGAACTGCTCGCAGAGAAACTGAGACCGGTCGTTTCGAGCCTGGGAAAGAGAAGAACGTCAACTTCACGAGTTTAGAGCTATGTCGAACGGCTCTCTAAGTTGGGCGATCGTGCTGCGACAAGGCTTGAACGGAACTCCTTAATATAATAGCGAGCCGACTGTCAAGAAATCATGTTGTGTCCTCGCCAAACGAGCGGCAGAGAATTGCACCGCTCGAGACAAGCCAGGATAATAGGACAGATCGGGACGTTTCGCGACAACTATCGTGCAGCTCAAACAAGTTATCATCGCCCACAAAGCAGGCGACACCACGAGCAAGCGCTGGGCTGAAGATTGTGCCAAGCAGCTCGAGCGTCGCGGCTGTCATGTTTTACTGGGGCCTAGCGGTCCGAAGGATAACCCCTATCCGGTGTTTTTAGCCTCTTCGACGCAAAAAATCGATTTGGGCATTGTACTGGGGGGAGACGGTACGGCGTTGACGGCCGCCCGCCATTTATCGCCGGAAGGAATTCCCGTTTTGGCGGTGAACGTCGGCGGACATTTAGGGTTTTTGACCGAACCCCTCGAGATTTTTCAAGATACGGAGGGGGTTTGGGATCGTCTTAGCGAAGATCGATTCGCCTTACAGCGTCGCATGATGTTGCAGGCGGCGATTTACGAGGGCGATCGCTCCAATCAAGACCCCGTCAGCGATCGCTATTTGGCACTCAACGAAATGTGTATCAAACCCGCTGCGATCGATCGAATGCTCACGTCGATCTTAGAAATGGAAATCGACGGCGAAATCGTCGATCAATATCAGGGGGACGGTCTGCTCGTGGCGACGCCCACGGGTTCGACTTGTTACACGCTGTCTGCTAACGGTCCGATCGTCCATCCCGGTATGAACGCGATCGCCGTCACCCCGATTTGTCCTTTGAGTTTGTCGAGTCGTCCCCTCGTCCTTCCTCCGGGTTCGGTCGTCAGTATCTGGCCGCTAGAAGACCGGGATTTGAACACGAAGCTCTGGATGGACGGCGCTCTCGCGACGGCGATCTGGCCCGGACAGCGCGTTGACGTGCGTATGGCCGACTGTATGGCACAGTTCGTCATTCTACGAGAAGACTATTCTTACTTCGGGACGTTACGAGACAAACTGCTTTGGGCTGGCGCTCGCATTCACTACAACAACAACCACCGCAACTGAACGATACGCGATCGCCCCGAATTGCTACACCGCAGAGGTTAGCTACGCGAGGGTTCGGTCGATGCCGTTTCTTCCTCTTCCGTGTACTGGTTTCCCGGTAACTCCAAGCAATACCCCGCTCCGTACACCGTTTTGATGTACTTGGGATGGCGGGGATCGGGTTCCATTTTCGTCCTCAGATGTCGGATGTGAACGCGAATGGTTTCGATGTCGTCGTCGGGATCGTAGCCCCAGACTTCCTTGAGGATGGCACTTGGAGAGACCGTTTGACCGTGACGCTGTAGCAAACAGTGCAGTAACTCGAACTCTAAATGAGTCAGTTTGACGGTTTTATCGAACCAGATGGCCTCGAACCGTTCTGGAACTAGCGTCAGCGGTCCGTAGTTGAGGATTTCCGTGTGTTTGGCGGCCTGGGGAATGCGATCGGTTCGTCGCAACAGCGCCCGCACCCTCGCCAACATCTCCTCGATTTCAAAGGGTTTGGTCATGTAGTCGTCAGCACCAGCGTTAAAGCCTTCGACTTTTTCCTGGGTTTGTCCGAGAGCCGTCAACATCAAAATGGGAATGTCAGCCGTGCGCTCGTCTCGGCGCAGCCGTTGACAAACCGTGAATCCATCGACTTTAGGGAGCATCAAGTCCAACACGATGAGATCGGGGACGAGCTGCATGGCTAGCGCTTGTGCTTTCACACCGTCCTTAGCTTGGCTGACTTCGTAGCCCGCCATTTCCAGGTTAATGGCGACGAGTTCCGAAATTGAAGGGTCATCGTCGATAACGAGTATCCGAGGCATCATTAATCAATGTTTACGAGCGGGTGTGTGAAAGATTCGCAGGTGCGATCGCGTCGTCGTCTGACTGTCGGTTCGGCCGACTGTACTACGAACTCGCTTTTGTGAAGGTTCTTCGCGAACTGTTACGCCAACTGTTACTGAATGCGAAGAATCCTGTACTGATTATAGGCAACCATTCTCACTTCGTAACGAGACTCGTGAGAATTTTAAATTTTTCCAAACTTTTTTAACTCAGCTTAACCATTGCCTCGAAGCTAAGTCACGGGTTCGGGGGTCGGACTCAGCCGTCCTCCAGATACCGAGAGAATCTGCGAGGCGTGCAGCCACTGAGCGTCGAACGCGCCGAGGTGCGTGGTGGAAATCAGGGTTTGGAAACGATCTTCGATGGTTTCGAGCAGTTGGTTCTGTCGGTTGAGGTCGAGTTCGGCGAGTACGTCGTCGAGAAGCAGTACGGGGGGTTCTCCCACAACGTCCTCGATCAGTTGCAGTTCGGCCAGTTTCAAGGCCAGGACGAGGGTTCGTTGCTGTCCTTGGGAGCCGTACTGTCGTGCGGGGGTGCGATCGATGGCTAAATATACTTCGTCTCGATGCGGTCCGACGAGGGTACTCCCTTGATGGAGTTCGGGAACGGCGCGATCGCGTAGCTGGGTTAGAAAATCCCGACGAACGGCTTCTGCATCGTTAAAATTGGCAATATCGCGAACGTGAGGCGCGTATTCAACGGATAATACTTCGGTTTGTCCGCTAATATCACGATGCCACTTTTGCGCGAGGGGAGCCAACCGTCGCACGGCTCGCCAGCGCCGCCGCATCACTTTCGCCCCCGCTGTCGCTAGCTGTAAGTCGAACACCGATCGCATGGCCTCGAATTCCGCGCCTCCTTTTCCTTTCATCTGTTTGAGAAAGGCGTTACGCTGGCGCAAAATTTGTCCGTATTCCCGCAACAAATGGGCGTAAACTGGTTCGAGCTGAATCACCAATCCATCGAGCCAGCGGCGGCGATCGTCCGGGGAACCGCGTACTAAATCTAAGTCGAGACTGGAAAATTCTACGACGTTGAGCAGTCCGAGAAAATCCACTTGTCGCCGACAGGTTTCGCTGTTGACAGACACCGTTCGCCGTCCCGATCGCCGTAAAATGACATCTAATTCAACTTCTCCCGTGATACGTTCTAACGTTCCACTGACTCGTCCGATCGGTTCTTCGTCTCGGACTAATTCGCGATCGCTGTTGGCTCGCTGACTTTTTAATGTCGATAATAACGCCACACTTTCTAATAGGTTCGATTTTCCTTGGGCGTTATTTCCGACTAAAATCGTCTTCGGCGCACCAAAGGTAACGCAGGTTTCTTGGTAGTTGCGAAACTGTTGTAAATGTAGCGTTTTTAAATACATCGAAGCAATTGATAGTTAATAATTGATAATGTTCGATCGTAACGAGGGGTTTCATTTTTCGGTGGGGGCGGTGCGTGACGCGGGAGTTATCTCGACCGGATTTCGGCGCGATGTTTTTGTCCGCCCTGTTTCGGTGGAGGCGGTGCGTGACGCGGTAATCACATTTACCGGATTTCGGCGCGATGTTTTTGTCCGCGTCACGGCACCCTACGATTGTCTTCTCCATTTTTCGGTGGGGCGCGGTGCGTGACGCGGTAATCACATTTACCGGATTTCGGCGCGATGTTTTTGTCCGCGTCACGGCACCCTACGATTGTCTTCTCCATTTTTCGGTGGGCGCGGTGCGTGACGCGGTAATCACATTTACCGGATTTCGGCGCGATGTTTTTGTCCGCGTCACGGCACCCTACGATTGTCTTCTCCATTTTTCGGTGGGGCGCGGTGCGTGACGCGGTAATCACATTTACCGGATTTCGGCGCGATGTTTTTGTCCGCGTCACGGCACCCTACGATTGTCTTCTCCATTTTTCGGTGGGGCGCGGTGCGTGACGCGGTAATCACATTTACCGGATTTCGGCGCGATGTTTTTGTCCGCGTCACGGCACCCTACGATTGTCTCCTTCACCTCATTCCATCATCCCATCATCACCCCATCACCTCGTCACCGAAATATCTCGGGAACCCGCTGGCGTAAAGCCTCATTTAACTCGGGAAGACGGGAACGCATTTCGAGATACCAATCGTACCGTTCTCGGTAGTGTTGGGAGAGTAGGCGGTTGTCGCGAACCCAGCGATAGGCGTTGTTCGCCATTTGACGACGCCACGGGGTATCTTGCAGTAAGCGGCGGAGTTTCGTCTCGAACTCGGGTAGAGAATTGTACAACAATCCGGTTTCGCCATCGACGATCGATCGCGCGTACACGGTCGGACTGGCTAAGACGGTGACGCCGTGACTGGCGCATTCGATGAATTTCAAATCCGATTTCATGCTGTTGAATTCGGTGGGGTTGAGGGGAAGCAACGCCACGTCGCAGGCTCTGAGTAATTCGTGGTAGCGATCGTAAGCGCAAGTCGGCTCGAAGTCTTTATGGGACGTTTGTAAGGCGTTAAAAAACCATTTGTCGTGAATCACCTGCACCCGCACGCGATCGCCGAATTCGGTTAAGACGCGATTGACGACATCGATGAGGGGTTGCCAGTCGGCTTCGCGGTTCAACGCTCCGAAAAAGAGCCTGACGGTTCCGTCGTCGGCATATTGGCGAGGCGGTGGAATTTCGGGAAGTTGGTTCCGAAAGATTTTGACGTAGGGGTTGAACTGACGCAGAAATTCGGCGAGGGGTTCGGTGGAGGTTTGTATACAGTGACAGCTACGGTAGGTGATGAAATCCTGTTCGATATGTTCGGGCCAAAATCGCGGATCGTCGTCGATTTCTACGACGATGAGATAGCCGTGGTCGATGAGACGCTTTTGTTTGGGGGGGGCTTCGTCTTTGTGCAATCGCGTCCGCTGCCAGATAAAGACTTTTTCTTCTTCGGGCAAGGCGATGTTTAAGCTGGCGTTGTACATTTTGGAGACGGGGCGCACGCCGGGAACGGTGCGTAACAGGCGATCGGGTTGGTACACGCGCACGCGATCGCTCGCCATGGTCGAAATCATCAGGGTTTGGACGAGCAACCGTTTGAGGGGTCGGGTGAGTTTGAGGCTGCGGACGATGTAGGCGGCGGTTTCGCTGCGTTTGGCGAATTGGGCGCGATCGATCTTATAGGTATCTAAAACCGATTTGAGTTGGGTTTGGAGCTGTTGCGCCTCTTTGCTGCTGTCGCGACAGCGTTCCATCTCGAAAATATGCAGGTGAGCGGCGGCGAAGACTTTTTTTATCGTCGCTACGTCGAAGGCGTTGATGCTGTTTCCGGCGAAGCGATCGAGAATTTGTTGCCAGTGGTTGGGGTTGGGAATGCTGGCGAGGAGTTGTCCGTTGTCTTTGAGCCACGATCGCGCGAGTTTGAGGAGTCTCACCGCATCGACGATATTGGCGAGGTTGGCGGAGAACACGACGCAATCGACGGAGTTGGGGGGAATTTCCAGGCGATCGAGTTGGGAATACGGCACTAACACGGCGCGATCGAGCCGCGATTTTGCCGCTTCGACCGCTTCGGCGTTTTCGTCGATGCCAATATAGGTACAGTGAGGGTTGATGCGCTTGTAGCGCACGCCGAACGCCCCGCGATCGCATCCCAGTTCGACGATGGTTTTCGCATCGCCGGGAACCAAATACAGCAGTTGTTCGTTGACGTTCCCTTCTGCTTCAGAGAGCGGTGTCGGTTGGGGCGTTGAGGGATCGCTCGGAGCGGACGGGAGACCTGAAGAGTTGTCGAGGGTTTCCACGACGGCGGGATGTTGCCGCAGGCCGAGGCGATCGAACTCCGCTTGATGTTTTTGAAAGATAAGTTGACGAATTTTCTTCTTTTTTAAATCTCCGCCTCGCTGATTAAAGTGGTCGGAAACACTGTCTTTTCTTATATTATAATAAAGTCGAGTGCTTGCTACTCGTTTTCCTATAAAACCGTTCAGTGCCATCGACATAAATAGATCGTAATCTTCTAACAGTGGGAATCGAGGATCGAAGCCCCCTACAGCATCGAAAGATCGACGAGAAATTAAAGAACAAATATTAATAAACGGTGCCTGTAGAAGTAAGTCTAGCGACCACTCCTTACCCTCGATCGTCCGTTGAGCATCTCCAAACAAAACCATCGGTGTATAAATCGGAGAAGTGGTTTCAGAGAGTGATTCCGCCGTATCGACTAATTTTTCAATAAAATCGCGATCGAAATAATTGTCACAATCGAGCGGTAAAATATATTTTCCTTTAGAGATAGAAATGGCGACGTTCCTCGCCGCTGCTGCACCGATATGTTTGGGAGATTTGACGAAGGTGAATTTAAACTCTGCTTGTAGCTGTTGTAAATACGCCGAACTTCCGTCCGTGGAGGCATCGTCGATGACGATATGTTCGATATTGGGATACGTCGAAGTTTTGACGCAGACTAAAGCACGTCGAATAAAGGATTTGCCGTTGTAGCACGGCGTAATGACACTCACCAACGGATAAGACATCGTTTTGCGATCGCTCGTCATGACTTACTCTAGAATACGACGAGCGGATCGGGAGCAGGGGGACATCTCACTTTTGTAAAAATATGAGTCTGGGGTAGTCTGGAGTAAGTTGCCGCAGCTCGATCGGGGACTCAAGCTTGCCTCCGATCGATTTAGATTTTTGAGATGCACCCAACAGGGGGGCTTTTTCGGCGAAGAAGCCCCCCTGCTCTCTCTAAAACTCAATCATCGTCGAGAGGAATTCCAAAACGGACTTTGCCTTTTCCAAAGTAGCGGCCGAATTGGAGTTCGTACACCTCGTCTTCGTCTTGGGTTTCGACTTCGAGATCCGATCGCGGATAGCTCACGCATAACAGCGCGTATCCCTTATCTCGCAGCTCGGGGGATAGTCCGATCGCTTCGGGTTGGTGGACTTCTCCAGATACGATCCGCACGGCACAGCTCGTACAAGCACCGTTGCGACAGGAAAACGGCAACTCCGCTCCTTGATTTTCGGCGGACTGGAGAATGTAGCGGTTTTCGGGAACGCGAATGCAATAGTGTTTTCCGGTCTGGCGGTGGTGAATGCGAACTTCGTAAGTGCGAGTCATAGTTTAAAAACGCTCGAGGCAAAATGCGATCGCAACTGGGGGCGATCGAAGTGTCCTTTATTGAGAGTACGACAAATCTGAGACTCGGGACAACTCGTCCCCTTCGAGACATTTTAGAAAAATTTTGGAAAAAATCGCGCGATCGCTTCCCACTCGCCGAAAATTTTGTTATGATGGTAAAGCTGCAAAACTGAATAATCCCATTTTGGAGAGGTGGCCGAGCGGTTTAAGGCGCAGCACTGGAAATGCTGTTTAGGGGCAACTCTAACGAGGGTTCGAATCCCTCCCTCTCCGCTTTGTCGGGTGTGTGACGCAGAGCAAACAATTTTGCCGAAGTCAGGTCAACGCTGTTGCCGTGTCACGCACCTTTTGCAGTGAACAGTGAACAGTGAGCAGTAGGGTTAGTTCACTGTTTGTTAGTTGACAGTTAAGGCGCACTCTAGGGTGCGCCTTTTGTCGTTTCGTTGGGGAATTGTGGGGAGGTTGCAGGTCACGGCTCTACAGCTTCCCACCATCCCCTCATCTCATCCTCATCACTGGTGACTGGCGACTGGTGACTGGCGACTGTCTTCATCCCCTCATCTCATCATCTCTTGTTTTCGGAGGGCGAGGGCGTCTCGGGCTTGTTCGCGATCGTCGAAATGGACTTTTTCCGTGCCGAGAATTTGATAGTCTTCGTGTCCTTTGCCCGCAATTACGACGCCGTCGCCGGGTTGGGCTTGTAAAATAGCATGGCGGATAGCTTCGGCGCGATCGGGAAGGACTAAGGGATCGATCGCCTCGGGAATGCCTTCGAGAACGTCCGAGATAATGCGATCGGGGTCTTCTGTGCGCGGGTTGTCCGAAGTGACGACGGCAACATCCGAGAGTCGCGCGGCAATTTCTCCCATAATCGGACGTTTCGTGCGATCGCGATCGCCCCCGCAACCGAACACGCAAATCAATCGCCCCGGTACGAACGGTCGCACTGCATGAAGCAAGTTTTCTAAACTGTCCGGCGTGTGGGCGTAGTCCACAATGACGCTGATATCCTGATTTAACCCGGTTTGAACTCGCTCCATCCGCCCCGGAACGCCGATAAATTTCGGGAGTGCTGCCGCAATTTGCGATAAATCTAAGCCTAAATGTAACGCAGCCCCCACCGCTGCCATCATATTTTCGATATTGTACTGACCCACCAACGGCAACTCGAACGCCGTCTCGCCAACTGGGGTGTGCAGCGTCCCCGCCACGCCATCGGGATTGTAACTGAGGTTATCGACGTAAAAATCGGCAGAATCGTCCTCGCTGCTGTACGTCCAAAGCCGTTCTGCGGGAATTTGCTGCGACAGCAGTTCTCCGTAAGGATCGCCGATATTGACGATGGCGCGACCTTTAAGATACTGCGGCGAGAACAGCAACGCCTTCGCCGCGAAATAGTCGTCCATGTCCTTGTGATAGTCCAGGTGATCCTGAGTCAAATTCGTAAACACCGCCACCTGAAACTCGCACTCGAGAACTCGCGACTGGGCTAAAGCGTGGGAACTCACCTCCATAACTGCATATTCGGCTTCGGCATCTCGCGCCTGCGCCAGTTTTTCCTGTAAATCGACGGGAAACGGCGTCGTATGAACGGAAACCTTCTCGAAACCCGGCCAGCGTGCGTAAAGGGTTCCCAGCAGTGCGGTCGGTTTGTGCGCCTCTCGCAGTAAAAACTCGATAAGGTGGGTGGTGGTGGTTTTGCCGTTGGTTCCCGTAACGCCCACTAAGTCGAGAGTTTTGCCAGGGTGGTGATAGAAGCAACTGGCGAGGTTGGCACAGGCGACAGTGACGTCGGGAACGGCGACGACACATTCGTTGTTTTGGGGGGGATATTTTTTCGCCGCCTCCTCCGAGACGATCGCGGCGACTGCACCGCCGTCGAGTGCGCCTTGCCAGAACTCACCGCCATCGACGCGGGTTCCCGGCATTCCAATAAATAAATCTCCCGACTGGCAAGCGTGGGAGTTGGTCGAAAGTCCTTTAATTTCGCTGTCTAAGGCAGGATGTTCGGGAATTGCAGGTTGCGGGGAAATCGCCCCGAGGAGTTCTCGCAGTTTCATAAAGCTGTCCTCGCACCGGAGGGGTTTCGTTCGGTTTTAACCAGAGATCTGAGTATATTTCTGTAGCATTTGCTCCAATTGTGCGACGTTCGATCGCGGGGAGGGACGAGGAAGTTGACGTTCGACGCCGGACTCGTCCACCCAAAATAACACGGGAATTTCGTATTGATAGGCGCGAAACCAGTCGTCGCGGGTAGTAATGTCGCGAGGTTCGACAGTGAGGTTATCGATTTGAACGAGTTTTTCGTGAAGTCCTTCGCACAGGTGACAGCCCGGTTTGCTGTAGAGAATGAGATTCATGGATAATGAGGAATGGCGATCGATCCGTTTGCAGATCTGTGTTATTGTGCCACAGACTGTTCGGCGATCGACAAACGATACGGAATCCGAATCTCAACGCTGAGCGGAGCCGAAGCGTTAAGTCCGAGCGGAGTCGAGGACTCAAATACTGGTTTGGCTCGACCCGCCAAGCCCCTCAAACCCTCTTGGGAAGGGGGGCTAAGGATGGATGTGGTGAAGACTTCTTGAATCCCAGCTTATCAGAAAAGAATGGAGTATGAGATCCGAGCGGCAAGGTTTTATCGAGCTGCGATCGCGAAGTCATCAAAGCCAAAATAGAGTTTGAAAAATAGCGAATTTTCGATCGCATAAAACGCTAATCGATTCACTCATTTTAGATTTTCAAACAAACGCGATCGCCGCGTTCGATTCGATCGCTTTACAGAGAACGAACAGATGGCGATCGCTGTGGTTTGCGCGATCGCCGCACACCGATTCCGATCGCACCGACAGCCAACAAACCCAACACAGAACCGGGTTCGGGGACGGACTCAGGAAGGAAAACTAAACCCGCCGGAACCGACAACTGGCCGTTCGTATTGCTCGCATCGAGAACAATTCCAGCAAATGCTCCCGTCGTACTGTCGTACTTCAAAACGCGATCGACCGGATCTTCATCCACACTCAAAAAATTAGAGCTACTGACATAGAGAAAACCGTCCGTTCCAAACGTCAAATTAAACGGACCGTTCAGGGGACTGTTAGAACTCGACGCATCGCCAAAAACGCCTAAAAATTCCCCGCTGACGCCGTCGTACTTCAAAATTTCGTCGCTCAGATAACTCGTGACGTAAAGATTGCCATCGGGTCCGAAAGTCAAACCGGTCGGATTGTCGAGTCCGCTGGCGATATTGGACGCCTCGCCAAAGGTTCCTAAAAAAGCTCCCGTCACGCCGTCGTATCTTAAAATCTCGTCCGTGGCAAAACTGCTCACGTAAAGATTTCCGTCCAGACCGAAGGTTAAGTTATCGGGATTTCCCAATCCGCTTCCGAGGGTGGACGCCTCCCCAAAAATGCCTAAGAATTCCCCCGTGATTCCGTTGTACTGGAGAACTTCGTTACTCCCAAAGCTGCTGACATAAAGGTTTCCGTCCAAACCAAACGTCAAACCCACAGGACTTACCAATCCGCTGTTGGCGTTAGATGCGTCCCCGAACGTTCCTAGGAATTCTCCCGTCGTTCCGTCGTACTTCAGAACTTCTGACGAGATAAAGCTAGTGACGTAAAGATTGCCATCGGGGCCGACCGTCAAACCATCGGGGCCGAGCAGTCCGCTGTCCGCAAGGTTGGCTTGGCCGAACGTTCCTAGGAATTCTCCCGTGGTTTCGTCGTAGCTCAACACGCGATCGCTGCCAAAACTACTCACTAATAAAATCGCTTGAGCTTTGGACGCGATTAAACTAACGGCGGCGAACCCGATCGCCCACCCTAGAGTTCGACCGAGCCGCGTTCCAACCGCGGGCTGTTCGAGGGTTCGGAGCGAACGAACCCCGACGTTGCTAAAATCAGTCTGAGTTTTCAATACTGGCATAATTCAGATGGGTCAAAATAGTTAGCGACACTGAGCGTAAGTGACCTTCTTTTCGCACGGTTCGATTTGAAAGTCCCTCGCTTGAGTTCTCAGGGAACGAGTGGCAACGTTTGGCTGACAACCTCAGCCTTTTTCTGTCCGAGCTTGTCATTTTCCTCGCGTTCTCGTTCCCATACCGTCGGACAGAAAAGAGTCGGCGCTCGGCTCGAGAGTCTCGAGAGTCACTCCCGGCTCTATTTTCTCGTAAACTGCAACAGGCGAGGGTGCGTGTTTTTTGGGAGAGGGTGCAGAATACAGGGTGAAGACAGAGCAACCGTTTCGTTTTCCTCCTCTTTATTCTGACTCGCTCCGTTCTCCGTGAGTTCCGGGTCTTGTACGGGAACGTCCGTCCTCGACCTGATTTTCCTTAAACCTGCCGTTTTCAACTCTGTGAACTATGCAGCGATCGATTTCGCTTTCTCTTTCCAACATCTTGTTGATTGCGGCGGTAGTGCTGCTCGTATTCCTGTTGTGGCAGCTCCAAAGCCTGATCGTCATCTTGATGATTTCAGTGGTTCTCGCCGCCTCGATCGTGCCAGTCGTAGACTTCTGCGAGCGCCTTCTGCGTTTGCCGCGATGGTTGGCGACGATTTTTGCCTATTTCGGTCTGATCGCGATCGTCACGGGTGTCGTTTTAATTATCGGGCCGCCAGTTTTCGACCAAATCGAACGGTTAGCTCGTCAACTTCCCAAGTTTTCTGAAGACGTACTGACGCTTATCGAATCGACGGTTATCCGAGTAACCGACGCGCGGCCGGAACTGCTTCTCGAACTGTTCGACGCTCAATCGATTACCGGTTGGGTGATTCGATCGTCCCAACAACTGGTTTTGCGGTCTTACGGCATTACGCGGGGCATTCTCGGGGCAGCTTTCAGCCTGATTTTGGCGCTGTTTATCTCGGGTTACATGGTGGCCGATAGCAAAACGTTAGTTCGCAGTATCGTGCAACTGTTTCCCCAACCCTGGGAAGACCGCCTCGCGGCTCAAACCTCTATTGTCAGCCAACGGATGGGGGGATACATTCGCGGACGACTCCTCGTTTCGACAATTTTGGCCGTGACCACATCGGCTGGATTGACAGTTCTCGGGTTGCAAGATTTCGCGTTGGGTTTGGGAGCGATCGCCGGTGTCACGAACCTGATTCCGTTTCTCGGACCGATTCTCGGTGCGATTCCGGCTTTAATCGTCGCCCTTTCTCAAGGGGGTTGGCTCGTATTGTGGGTGTTGATTCTGTTCGCCATCATTCAGAATTTAGAAACCTATGTTCTCGATCCGTTATTAGTCGGAACGTCTGTCGGCGTTCATCCGTTATTTCAACTTTTGTCTGTTCTCGGTGGCGCTCAAGTATTGGGAATTATCGGGGCGCTCATCGTTCCACCCTGGTTTGCTGGGGCGTCGGCGCTCGTGGAAAACCTTTATTTACGACCGAAACAAATTGCTCAGGCACAACAGGAAAGCGAGGCGTTGACGGTCATCGCCCAACCCGCGCGATCGCCTAAAAGTTAGGGAAGATGATGAGAATTTCACCCTTAGCGGTGCAGAAAACTTTTCGAGATCGGGGATTGACAAAGCACATAAAATATGTATTGAGACTCAAGCCAGATCCCCGGCATCTCCAAGATGCCGGGGATCTCCAGCAGCAATTTACCGATCTGAGATTTTGCGGCCAACCCTTTAATATGGCGATATCTTTTCTAGCAAGGGTTTCAGGACTTTTCTGCACCACTAAGGAACTTCACCTCATCTATTCCCCGTTCCCCGTTCCCTATATTACTCACCGCCGTAACTAAACTGTGCGAAACTCAATTCGTTGATGCTGTTCCAACGGTAAACGGCCTCGCGGAAGGCATTCCAATTCTCATAAACTTCCTTAAATGTCGAGTTTTCTCGAGCATTTTGTTCGTATAACTCGAAAGCGACTTTCTTCGCTTCAGTCATAATTTCTTGGCTGTATGCCGTTAAAATTGTGCCGCCTTCAATTAATTCTGCCAAGGCTTGTTGATTGAGGGTATCGTACTGAGCTAACATCGTCGTGTTGGCTTCGACAGTCGCCGCTTTAAATACCTCTTGATATTCCGTCGGCAACCGATCCCACTGCGATCGATTCACGAATACATCTAGCGTTGCGCTGGGTTCCCACCAGCCGGGATAATAATAGTATCGAGCGGCTTCGTGGAGTCCTAATTTTTTATCATCGTAAGGACCGACCCATTCCGCCGCATCGATCGCCCCCCGTTCTAATGCCAAAAACACTTCCGAACCGGGTAGCACCTGCACGTTGACTCCTAGGGCTGACATAATTTTGCCCCCCAAGCCGGGAATCCGCATCTTCAACCCGTTTAAGTCGCTGAGAGTTTTGACTTCCTGTTTAAACCACCCTCCCATCTGAGTTCCGGTATTGCCAGCGGGGAAGTTGATGACGTTGAAATCGGCGTAAATGTTTTGCATCGCCTCTAAACCGCCTCCTTCGTACAGCCAAGCGTTCTGTTGCTGGGCGTTCAAACCGAAAGGCATCGCCGTGGCGAATCCCAAGGCGGAATTTTTACCGATGTAGTAATAACTCGCCGAATGTCCGCATTCGACAGAACCCGACTGAACCGCGTCGAGAACCTGCAAGGCGGGAACCAGTTCCCCAGCGGCGTAGGGGGTGATGGTGAAGCGTCCGTCAGTCATTTCGCTGACGCGGCGAGAAATAGTTTTTGCCCCGCCGTAAATGGTATCGAGAGAAGGGGGCCAACTCGTCGCCATACGCCAGTCAATGCGAGGAAGCGATGTGGCATCGACAGCGGGCCCGGAACTTTGAGTGCAGGCGGCGAGGACGGTAGCACTGGCGGTTCCGATGCCAGCTTGCGTGACGAACTTACGGCGTTTCATGGGGGAATTTGGCGGTATGTTGGCGTTGAATTGGCAAGATTTCTGTAGTTTACGTCACATTGAGGCGAGAGTTGACGATCGCACAACGCTATCCCAAAACTTTGTTGGGTTTGAAGAGCGGGTGCGTCGCAGCGAGGCTGTAATCTTCGCGATCGCGACTTAAATGGGGGCTGTAACAGGGGTCGTTGTCGAGATACTTCGCCCATTGGTGTTTCATATCATCGATTTCCTGTTTGAAGCGAATTTGTTTCTCGCGGGTGTCTTCGTGGCCGCGACTCTTGGATTCGTAGTGGTATAGGATCGCGTGGGGCAAACAAACGTTGCGGTAGCCGCGATCGATCAGTTTCAAACAGAAATCTACATCGTTAAAGGCGATCGCCAACCGTTCCTCAAATCCTCCTACTTCCTCAAATACCTCTCGACGACACATCAAACAAGCCGCCGTCACCGCCGAATAGTTGTTCACCGTCTGTAACTGGGCGAAATAGCCGATCGCATCTTTGGGATAGGTTTTGTGACTGTGACCGGCTACGCCGCCAATCCCCAACACCACCCCGGCGTGTTGGATGGTATTGTCGGGATAGAGCAACGTCGCCCCCACCGCCCCCACAGACGGACGTTGCGCCTGTTCCACCATCGCCTCTATCCAATCTTCCGTTACGATTTCCGTGTCGTTGTTGAGAAACAGTAAATAGTCTCCCTGGGCTTTAGACGCGGCGAAATTGTTCAGTTGAGAATAGTTAAACGGAATATCTAACGGTTCGACGCGGAAGCGATGGGGTTGACGCTGACGCCACTTCTCGAATAACTGATGGGTTTGCGCTTCCACGCTTCCGTTGTCCACTACGATGACTTCGTAATCGGCGTAAGTGGTTTTCTGGAAAATCGACGTCAAACAGGTATCGAGAACGCTGGCTAAATCCTTCGTCGGGATAATAATGCTGACTTTCCCCGGTCTTTGGATGTTGTAGCGCACGATCCAATGACCGCTGTTCGTAGGTTTGACGATACCCGGTTCTCCCCGTCGCTGCAAACTTTCCGTAATCGCTTTGGCGGCGGCTTCGGCGGCGTAAGACTTGCTGGCGAGGCGACTGGCGGTCGATTCCGGGTGACTGCGCCAGTGGTAGAGAATTTTCGGAATGTGGAAGATGCGATCGCTCTTTTCAGTAAAGCGCAAGACTAAATCGTAATCCTGCGCCCCTTCAAACCCGACGCGGAACCCGCCAATTTCCTCGAGGATGCTGCGGCGGTACACGCCTAGGTGACAGGTGTACATTCGCGAGAGGAAGGAATCGGGACACCAATCCGGTTTGAAAAAGGGATCGCGCAGTTGGTTGTGTTCGTCTACCTTATCCTCGTCCGAATACACCATATCCGCGTCGCGGTGGCGGTTGAGGAGGCGAACCACCTCGTACAGCGCGTCTGGCGTCATCAGATCGTCGTGATCCATCAACGCGACGAATTCCCCGGAAGCTAAGCCTAACGCCGTGTTGGAGGCGCGGGAAATATGGCCGTTTTCCGTGCGGTAGGCCACTTTAACTCGGGCGTCTAGCGTGACGTATTTATCGAGGGTTTGGCGCACGTGGGGGGCGGTGGAGGCGTCGTCGGCGATGCAGAGTTCCCAGTGGGGATACACTTGATCGAGAACTGAGGCGATCGCCTGTTCCAAGTAGTTCGCCGGGGTGTTATAAACGGGCATGACGATGCTAATCGTCGGCTGAAACTCCAACGTTTCCAAGTCTTCGGCCATCCGTTCTAAATCCGACGGACGGGGGTAATGTTGGCTCAACCACCACTGATAGGGATTGTCTTCGGGAACCGGAGGCGTCGCGGCTGGCGGAAGGGGAACTGCGGCGAGAGTCTCTTCTTTCAACAGCCCCAATTTCCGCATCACGGGGGTTTTTACCTTAAACCACTGCACCCGCAGTTTCCAGAACTTCGTATCCTCCATCGCCGCGATGGTTTCTTGATGGCGATGCAGTTCGTCGTGTAAGTGGGCTTGCATCGCCTGGTATTCGACGTGTAACGCCTGAATTTGTTGTTGTGCGGCGATGAGTTCCTTTTGAAGCTGTTCGTTGGCTGTCGTCGAGTTTTCTTTTACGGCGTCAAGTTCGGTTTTCGTCGCCTCTAAGGTTTGCAACGCCTCGAACAGTTTTTGATGGAGTTGGCGGTTTTCGTTGCGGAGGTCGTTCGCTTCGGCTTGGGTGCGCTTTAACTCCGCCTCGGTGGGGAACAGTTGCGATTGCAGTTGTGCGATTTCCAGGTTGGCGTGGTGGAGTTCGCTTTGGAAATGCAGCGAGTCGGTTTGCTGGGTTTCGACTTCGGCTTTCAGTTGTTCGGTTTCCGCCTTCAACTCTTCGACGCGCAGTCGTTCGGCGAGAAGTTCGCTATCTTTTTTGGCGAAAATGCTGGGAAAGTTGGTGACGTACAGCGTCAGATGTTTGGTGCAGAGATAGTGCATCAGTCGCTGTCGGTTGTCGGGGATGTTGCAGCGACTGACCATCGAATCGCGGCGGAAGCGATACTCGAAGAGGACTTCTGGGATATGGTGAAATTTCCAACCCCGTTCGGCCGCACTCAGCCACAGATCCCAATCTTCGTACCCCATTTTTTCGGGGATGTCGGAGTCGTAGCCGCCGCAGTCTTCCCAAAGGGTTTTGCGGATGACGGCGCAAGCGTCGATGTAATTCCCCACGGCGAGGAGGTTGATGTCGAAATCGGGGATTTTCCAGACGCCAGTTTTGTCGCCGATGTACTCGCAATCGCCGTAGACGACGCCGAGGCGGGGGTCGCGATCGCCCAGCGCGATCGCCTGCGTGATATAGTTCGGCTTAATCTTATTGTCCGCGTCCAAGGGCAGCACGTAACGCCCTCGCGCCAGATGAAATCCGGTATTTCTGGCTTCGGCGAGTCCCCGGTTTTCGGGATGGTCGATAACCCGAAACCCTCGCTGTTTCAGGTAGTCGAGAACCTTTAAGGTACGGGAGTCCGTGGACGCATCGTTAATAATGAGAATTTCGTAAACTGGCTCTTGACAGCTTTGAACGCTGGCGATCGCCTCGAGAATATATTCCCCTTGGTTGTAACAGGGAATCACCACCGACACGGTGATGTCGGCGTCCTCGGGTTCTGCAACTCCCTTCACTTCGGGAAGTTTCGCCGCCACAGCCAGCGGTAACGGTGTTTGCATCTGAGTCACAGCGAACGGTTGGCTAATATTTTCCGAAGAACTGGCGACTGGCGACTGACGACTGGCGACTGAAGGAATCTCCGCCGCGCGATCGAGTTCCTTCAACCACATCCAATGACGGGAGGCGCGAGTGCGGATGCTTTCCGCGAAAGGATGGTTCCAATTTAGGGTTTGTAAGAGGTTGGGATCGTAAATTTCAGCGACTTTTTCCGCCGTCAAGGGACTATCGAGTTCTAGATTTAACTTGGTTTGTAGCAGTTCGCCAAAGCGCTCGGGTTGGGTTAATGCCGTGTTAGTGTGGACTAAAAGACACTGTTGGAAATGGCGTTTGTAAAAGTCGAGAACGTGACGGTTGTAATACGACCAAATTCGTAACGCCCAGTCGGGTTTGTTGGCAAAAATTGGGGCGTTGAGACGGGCGATCGAGTCGGCGACATCCCAAGGATAGCGGTAGACAAAGAGATATTTTGCGTCGGGGATTAATTCGTGCCAAAAGTCCAACATCAACGCGGTTCTCGGGTCTTTCCATCCCCAAATTTTTTCCGTTTGTTGGCGAGATTCAATGAGAGTTAACGCCGTTTTTTTATAGCGATCGAACTGGGAGCGATCGAGCCGTTCGCTTACCGTCCATCCCCAATCCGACCAGCCCTCTTCCCCTTCTACGCAAGAGGTTTGCAAAATCGATCGTTGAAATTCGAGAAATTCTTTATCTTCAAAATAGCCGTGACGGTTGCGATCGTCGGCTTCTAATAATTCGTCGCCGATGTGAACGCCCACTGTTTGAATCAGAGACGCCATTAGGGACGTTCCCGAGCGGTGCATTCCGGTGACGATGAGAGTTTGGTTCATGGAGCAGGGGAGCAGGGGAGAGGGGGAGCAGGGGAGAGGGGGAGAGGGGGAGAGGGGGAGAGGGGGAGAGGAAATTGCCTTATTGTCTCATCGGTTTTGTTCGATCGACGAGTTTTTTGAAATTTGAAAACTTCAAGTCAATTTTATTAACATAAATCTCGATCTTTGTCAAGAATTTATGGTACGAATCGAGGTCGGAAATTGACGTTCGAGGTGTTTTGGTAAGGGATTAAACGTCAGCCAAATCGGTCGTTTTTAGAGAAATCGATCGATTTTTGACGGCGATAAAGGTGGAGCGATCGGCTTGTTTGCGCGATCGCAGTTCGACGTACTTCGGTACGACGGGTAGGTGACACTCGTAGACCGAGGCGAACCCCACGTCATTCAATAAACCGTACAGTGACGGGCGCGTCAACCAGGTACTCTCTTCGTTACCGATCGATCCCCAAGCGGTATGGTCTTCGGTGTACGATCGCCCTTGGTAGGTTCGCCCTCGGTATTCGTAGGTTCGATCGGCGGTTTGGCTGACGTGGGTGTCGAAAATTGCCAGCCTGGAACACACCTCGGCGATGTTCTCTGCAAAGCGAAACAGGTCCGGGGCGTCGAGGTGATAGAAAATCCCGATACAGAGGACTATATCGAAGCTGCCGTATTTCTCCCGCGACAGGTTCCGCACGTCGTCGCAGTGAAACTCGATGTTCTCGAGTCCCAATGTCTCTCGGACGAATCGGGCTTTGGCGAGGTTGCTTTCGCGTCCCTCGATTCCAACCACCTGCGCCCCTTGCATCGCCAGTTCCAAGCCGTAAAGCCCTTCCAAACAAGCTAAATCCAAGACTCGCAGGTTTGAGAAGTCGTCTCCGCAAAAATCCGAGACGATTTGCAAAAACCGCTTTAACTTCACTTCCGCCCCGGACGGCGACGCCCCCATCGTGTAAAGGTTGGGGGCGAGGCGGACGTTGTGATTCGTCCAGGGGCCGAACTCTTCGACAATGGCCTTGAGGCGTTCTTCGGTGGCTTGAATATCCATTTCTACAACTTCACTGTTCGCTGTTCACTGTAAAACACGTACCCTGGTATGTGGGCGGTGTACATGGGCGGTGCGTGACGAGCGATCGCTCTGACGATCGACACCCGATTTTTCAAGTCACGCACCCTACGGCTGTCTTCACTGTTCACTGTAAAACACGCACCCTGGTATGTGGGCGGTGTACATGGGCGGTGCGTGACGAGCGATCGCTCTAACGATCGACACCCGATTTTTCAAGTCACGCACCCTACGACTTATGGTATTTAAGCATTACAGCGATTCAACTTTCGGTTCGCGGGCGGGGTTCGATCGCACCTCCACTGTCTCTACTTCAGAGTCGAGACTCACGTGGGGGTCGATGAGTAAATCCACGATCCCGCTGGCGAAAGAATCGTTATCTGGACGCACGCGGAACATGGCGATATCGATTCCTCGGGCGAGATAGGTAAACTGACCGTCTACGATGCCAGACACCCCCGCGTTGAGGAAATACGCCCCCGGATTGAGCAAACATTGAAAGCGGAAGCGGACGGTGACGGTGGTGTTGGCTTCGACGCGATCGATCGACTGACTGGAGGTGGTAAACGACGCTCCCCCCAGTTCCAAGCCGCTGACGGTTTTCACCAGCATTCCAAACCGGACTTTCGACGCGGTTTTGTAAAACGTCACTTTATACGTGTAAACGTACTCCTGGCGTCCGGTGAGGTGGTTGACGGTGCGTCCGTCGGGGGCAACGATGTGAGGGTTGGCAATTTTCGCCCCCCGAGGAATGTAGGAAATGGTGTTTTTGGGGACGAGGTGGGGGTCGAAGAAGTCGCCGTCGGTGGGGGACTCTTCCGGCGTCTGGGGAGTCGGCGGGTTGTGGGAATCGCTCTCGAGTTCGGCGTGGGGGTCGAGGTTGGGGGTGTTGCGAATCTCTTCGCGAAAACTCTCGCAGAGGTCGGCGGGGGCGTAAATGAGTTTGTGATAGCGATCGATGGTGAATTTCGGTTCGTGAAACAGGAGCATTTCGCCGCGATCGAGTAATACGGCGCGATCGCACAGTTCTACGACTTTCGAGGCGGCGTGAGAAACAAACAACGTGGTTCCGCCGCGAGATTGTAAGGCTTCGATGCGGGAAAAACACTTGCGTTGAAACGCTTCGTCACCGACGGCTAGGGCTTCGTCTACGACTAAGATATCGGGATCGACGCTGGTGGCTACTGCAAAGGCTAAACGCACGAACATCCCGCTGGAATAGGTTTTTGCGGGTTGGTCGATAAAATCGCCGATATCGGCAAAGGCCACGATATCCTCGAACCGTTCTTCGATTTGCTGTTTGGTCAGTCCCAGCAGTTGACCGTTGAAAAATACGTTTTGGCGTCCTGTAAACTCGGGATTGAAGCCGCTTCCGAGTTCGAGTAACGCTGAAATCCGTCCGTTGACGTTGACATCGCCGTCGGTGGGCATCAGCGTCCCAACGATAATTTGAAGTAAGGTACTTTTCCCCGACCCATTGCGTCCGACAATGCCTAACGTTTGGCCTTTTGGAATTTCCAAACTGACGTTTCGCAACGCCCAGAATTCTTGATACTTCTGATGGCCGGGAAACAGGAGTTCCTTCAGGCGATCGGTGGGATGTCGGTATCGCCGAAAACTCTTGGAAACGTTGCGAACGGAAATTGCGAAATCGTCCATTGAACTGTGGTTTGAGAGCGATCGAAGAACGGGAAAATCGGAGGTCTAGAACGGCAGACAACGCCGACGCGACACCTGGATGAAACGCGAAGCTTACAGAACGTCAGCAAAGCCGGATTTGAGCTTTCGGTAAGACCACAATCCAGCCAAAAATACCGACACCGACACCATCGACGCCATCGCCCACTCTGCCCCGTGCTGGAAGCTGCCGACTAAAATCGCGTCGCGATAGGCTTGGGCAAAGGCAGCGAGGGGATTGAGCCAGAATACCAGCGTTCGCAACGATTCGGGAACACTTTCGGCCGGATAGACGATCGGCGTCAGGTAAAACCACAGATTGAGTACGACAGTAATGGTTTGGGGAATGTCCCGCAAAAACACGGTCAGTCCGGCGGCGAAGTATCCCAATCCCGCTGTCAGCAGTAGTTGTGGCAACCAAATTAGGGGCATCAACCACAGGGTCGCGTGAAGGGTTTGTGTAGCGATCGCCACGAACGCCACCAAGACCATCAACCCCAAGGTACTTTCGACGAACGCCGCCAACACGGGAACCAGTGGCAACAACCCCAGGGGAAACACCACTTTTTTCACGAGGTTCGGTTGGTTGACCACCGACGACGCCGCTTGAGAAAATCCGTTGGTAAAGGCAAACCAAGGCAACAACCCTGCAAACAGCCACAAACCATAGGTTAAGTTGTTGGCTGGAACTCCTGCCAAGTTGAGCTTGACTTTCAGGACGATCGAAAAAACATAGGTATAGATGAGCAGTTGCGACAACTGCGTCAACACCGGCCATAAATTGCCCAAGACCGACCCTTTATATCGCGCTTCTAATTCTCGCTGAACGAGGGTTTTCAGCAGTTCGAGTTTGAACGATCGCGAATTGTCAGATCCTTTTGTTGGGTTCCCCGATCCCGCTTTCGAGATCGATCCCTTTAACATACTACGCAACAGTCTTTTCCTCACCCACAACCGAAAATTCGCAGCAATATGCTCGATAAACAGGGTGAACTACCACTCATCATCGCGACGCGATAGATGAGTGGCTTCCAGTTTCAAAAGGAACTGCCTCGGGGAGCATCGAACGAATCCGACCTCCCTTTGGTCTTACATTCCCTCCACTGGCAGAAGCCCCGGTTCCCGAGGCCAAAATCCGCAAGCCTTCATTTTTAAGGTTGATTGCCGCGTTGAGATCTCGGTCGTGAGTTTGTCCGCATTGCGGGCATTTGAACGACCGCACGTCGAGTCCCATCTTAGGTAGCGGCAATAAGGTTTCAGAGCAAAGGTGAGTGCTGGGAAAAAATCGATTCACTTCCAGATACACCTTCCCTTCTGCCTTCGCCTTATATTTAAGCATCGTCGAGAACATTCCCCAGCTCACGTCGCTTATCGCTTTAGCGAGGCTGTGATTTTTGACCATGCTCTTCACCGCTAGATTTTCTACCACAATCACTTGGTTTTCGTTGACTATCTTGCGGGATAGTTTGTGGAGAAAATCGGCTCGAGAGTTGGCAATCTTGCTGTGAACTCTCGCCACTAAGCGTCTGGCTTTTCGACGAGAATTCGACCCTTTCTGTTTCCTCGAAAGTTTACGCTGTTTGCGTTTGAGATTGCGCTCGTGTTGCTTGAGGTGATGAGGGTTATTGTATTTATCACCGTCAGAAGTCACCGCAAAATGCTTCAATCCCATATCGATGCCGATGGCTTTACCTTCCGCATTCGGTTCGGGTTTCTCAGAACCGTCATCGATAAGGATCGAAGCGTGATAACGACCGTCAGTGTGGCGACTGACCGTTACCGTTTTGATCTTGCCCTCAAACCAACGATGAACGCGACAGTACACCTCTCCAATCATGGGAAGATGCAACTTGTCTCTGTTTAGCTTGACGTTTTGAGGGTATTGAAGGGATTGCCGTTTGTGTTTGCTTTTGAAGCGTGGGTATTGGGCGCGTCCTTCAAAGAAGTTGACAAACGCTCTTGAAAGGTTGAGTACCGAACTTTGCAGACATTGAGAATAAGTGTCTGAGAGCCACTCCAGTTCTCGCTTCCATTGCGGAAGCATCTTTTTGAGAGTTAACCCAGAGATCCCTTTTCCGGTTTGTCGGTAGGCTTCAGTCGTCAGTTGGAGACAACGATTCCACACGAAACGGCAGCAGCCAAAGGCTTTGGCCAAGGCAACTTCCTGCTCTTTCGTGGGATAGATTCTCAGCTTGACGACTTTCATTAATACAAACGAGCTTCGTGTTAAAGTGAGTATAACCGATCGAACGGCTGACCCGCTACTTTGCCGCCGCGCGTTCGTACCCGCTTCTAATCTTTGATTGAAGTCGAGGATTCTCGCAGTTTAGGCTAAAGCACTTTCGTCCGATTTTCTAGTTTCGGCACGACCATCATAGCCCGATCGCGCCAGATGATGAGATAAGGGGATGATGAGATAAGGGGATGATGAGATAAGGGGATGATGAGATAAGGGGATGATGAGATGATAGGGAAACCAACTTTCTGCCTGGTTCTCCTCGTCCCCCTTGTCTGCCTTGTCTCCTCTTTTCCCTATCTATGAAGTTTTCTAAGTTGTTCCGAGTTCTGCGTCGCTGGCAGTCCGAACCTTCCCACTTGCAAAAGTCTCAGACGTTGGCTGCGCTAGCTGTGGGGTCTTATCGCCTCGATCGCCCTCACGAAACGGGGGTTTGGGAAACCTTTGATATCGAAGCCTGCGGCGTGCTGCGGGTGGTGGGATGGACGCGATCGCCTTGGGAGTCTTTCGATCCCTTACGAGTTTATGTCAACGGGTCGCCCGTGCCGCTGTTGAGTCGGTTTCAAACTTACCGCCCGGATTTATTGCCCTTGACAAATTCAGGATTTTCTGGTACTGCGTTCGAGTACGGTCTTCCTTACGAGACACCGATTGCGGAACTCGCCATCGACAGCAACGGGACGCGGATCTGGTGCGAACGTGGGGAATTGGTGGTGTCTCGTCCGGCGTACGATAGGTTACTGAGCGGCGATCGCGTTTTGCATCGAGAGCAAATTTATGGAGTGGGGACGCCCTCGCCAGTCACGTCGGAGGTGGTGTTATCCCTGACGCAACCGTTACCCGCCCCGATTTTAGATTTCGGCTGCGGGATCGGGGCGTTAGTGCGGGAGTTGCGATCGCGCGACGTGGAGGCTTACGGCTTGGAAATCGATCGCCCCGCCATTACCAACGGGATTTTGCCGGAAGTGGCGGAGTTCGTCACCTGCTACGACGGGAGTTTTCCGCTACCTTACGAGGACGAGCATTTTTCCAGCGTCGTGAGTATCGAAGTCCTCGAACATATTCCCGACTATGAGAAAGCCTTGGCGGAACTGGCCCGCATCACACGCGATCGTGCTGCGTTTACAGTTCCCAATATTAACGCGATTCCGCTTTGTTTTCCCCATCAAGTGGTTCCCTGGCATCTTCTCGAAGCGACGCATTTTAACTTTTTCAATCAAGCCAGTTTTCAAAAGACGCTCGAACGCTATTTTTCGGAAGTTCAGTTTGCACAAATCCACCCCGTCACCGTTAACGGAACGCAATTTTTTACAAGTTTGGCGGCGATTTGTCGCAAGTAAGCCGGAATCTCTCGAGTTCGGCGGCGATCGCGATTCGAGCTAAGGTAAAAAGAAGTCCCGATGCGACTGGCCGCAATTTTCGAGTTATGGCGATTCTCTCTTCTCACCAACCCTCTCCCAAACCAGAACCCCAAGGAAACGACCTGCTGTCCCCGGAGGAAACCCCAGAGGAACAGGCCGCCGTCCAACCGGACGAAAAACTGCGCCCGCAACGACTGGCGGACTACATCGGACAGCGGGAGTTAAAAGAAGTTCTCGAAATTGCCATTCAAGCCACGCAATCTCGCGGTGAAGCTCTCGACCATTTATTACTCTACGGACCGCCGGGATTGGGGAAAACCACGATGGCGACGATTTTAGCCTCGGAGATGGGAGTCGGGTACAAAATGACCACCGCACCCTCGTTAGAACGTCCTCGAGATATCGTGGGATTGCTGGTGAGTTTGAAGCCGGGAGACGTACTGTTTATCGACGAAATTCACCGCCTCAGCCGCATGACGGAAGAGTTGCTGTATCCGGCGATGGAAGATTTTCGCGTCGATATTACCATCGGAAAAGGGAAATCTGCCCGAACTCGTAGTTTGGAGTTGCAGCCGTTTACTTTAGTGGGGGCGACGACACGGGTGGGGGCGTTGACTTCGCCGTTGCGCGATCGCTTCGGGTTAGTGCAGCGGTTGCGGTTTTACGAACCGGAGGAATTGACGCTCATCGTGGAACGGACAGCGAAACTGTTGGATACGCCGCTGACGGGAGATGGGGCGACGGAAATCGCACGGCGATCGCGCGGAACGCCTCGGGTGGCGAATCGGTTGCTGAAGCGGGTTCGAGATTACGCCCAAGTGAAAGCCGAAGGAACGGTGACGGCAGAGGTGGCGCGATCGGCCTTAGAGTTGTTTAACGTCGATCCGATGGGTCTCGATTGGACCGATCGCCGCTTGCTAACGGTGGCGATCGAACAGTTTGGCGGTGGTCCGGTGGGTTTGGAAACCATCGCCGCTACGACAGGGGAAGATCCCCAAACCATTGAGGAAGTCTACGAACCGTATTTGATGCAAATTGGCTATTTGGCCCGAACGCCTCGCGGCCGCGTCGCCACTCCCGCAGCTTGGAAACATCTGGGTTACGACCCCCCCGAGCGTCAAATGTCTTTGTTCTAGAAGTTTTCTTTCAAGAAAGTTGGATGCGATCGCCATTTCTAGAAGAGTTTGTTAAGATCGCATCGATTTCTCGATTCCACTATTACACTTTAAAGATATACAGGTTTACGCTGAAGTTGTTGGTTTCAATTCGGTGCGTCTTGCAGTTGGGATGTTGAAAAAAACCTTCGATCTTCGTGGCGGTTACCTATGACTCTTTCGCCTCACGTTCGAGCGCTGCGTCCTCGTCAGTGGACGAAAAATGCAATTGTCTTTGCTGCGCCGCTGTTCGCGTTCGACTTAACACCAGCGACACTGTTGGGAAGTAGTCTGGCATTCGTGTTATTTTGCGCGATTTCGAGTAGTTTTTATCTCGTCAACGACATCGTCGATGTCAACGCAGACCGACTTCATCCCATCAAACGCCATCGCCCTATCGCTTCGGGACAGGTGAAGATGTCCACGGCCAAGGTCATGGCTGCGGTGCTACTCGTCGGTGGGTTGGGGCTGGGATGGTGGAAGGCGTGGGAGTTGGGTGCGGTTTTAACGCTGTATACTGTGCTACAAGCTGCTTATAACTTAGGGTTGAAACGTCTGGTTATTTTAGACGTAATGGCGATCGCGACGGGCTTCGTGTTGCGGGCTGTAGCGGGGGCGGCGGCGATCGATATCCGGCTTTCTCCCTGGTTTTTGTTGTGTACGGCGTTTCTGGCGCTATTTTTAGGAATTGAAAAGCGTAAAGCGGAGTTGCGCTTGAGTCAATTGGGAATCGGTAAAACTCGCCCGGTTCTCAAACGCTATTCGTTTTTACTACTCGGTCGTATGGAAAATATCGTGACGACCGGAACTATTATGACTTATGCCATTTGGAGTTCGGGACCGCAAGTTGAAGGGGCGCCGACGCCTTGGATGATGTTGACGTTACCGTTCGTCCTTTACGGATTGTTTCGCTATCAGTTGTTGAGCGATCCGAAAATTATGGAACGTCCGGGTTTTAAGCCAATTCCGACGAGCGATCGCAGCGAACGACCGGAAGAAATTTTGCTGTCGGACTGGCCAGTTTTGTTAACGATCGTGGGTTGGATTCTGACGGTTTGCACGATTCTCGGGTTGTACGAACGTGGGGTGATTTCGTAAAGCGTTTTCCTCCCTCTCGCCACATCGACCGATTTGCAGATATCGAAATCGACCCCCCCTTTGTCCAAGTCCAACGTCAATTGACGCTCTCCCCCCAACCCTAGCGGGTATGGTCGGAGATTCCTGTTTCACTGGCTCATGCCTAGATAAACGAGCAAGCCCGAATACCCCCGGTCAGAACGCCTTCACAGGCTGTTTGTTTAACGTCCACGATGCGCCCCACCGCAGACATAAGCGAGAATCAAATTCTCTTGGCCACACCAACTGGCGATTTTGTGGTTTACCTCCACCACGGGTTTTTCGGGTGCTGCGAACCATACCCTTAGGAGCTTAAAGACCGTTTCGGGTAAGGCAATTTTACCAGTTTGTTCGTTTCGGCGCTATCCCCTTCTCTCGCTATCGCATTGTTCAGGGGATGCACCGAAACTCACCGCCGCTTCACCACCAACCAAGCCTATTGGCTATGGTTGGAGCACTGCGACGAATCTTGGTAGGTCAGTTCGAGCCGGAAAACCTGCAAGGCTACCGCGACGAAGGCTGAACCACCTCGAGACGATCGCTACAGTTTCGAGGCGCGCATCAGCAGTCCCATTCCCACCCCTAATCCGACGAGGGTGGGTAGCCAACCGGCTATCCAGGGACGGATTAACCCGCTCAATCCCAACGCATCGCCGACGGACATCAGCAGGTAATACGTGAAGATCACCAACACGCTAATTCCGAACCCGCGCGAGGCGCTGGTGCGCTGGGGTTTCGTCCCTAACGCCGCTCCCACTAATCCAAAGGCGACGCAGGCGAAGGGGATGGCGAACTTCTGTTGGATGCGAATTTCGAGTTTGCGAATTTTGTCTTCGCGGCCGCTGGCTTTCAAGATTTCTAGGCGATCGAACGCTTGCGTCACGTTCATTTGCGGGTAATCTCGCTCTCGCGCCAATTCCAAGGGTGCGCGGGGGAGGGGGTAACGATGGCGATCGAACTTGGCGATGTTGACGTAAGATCCGTCGGGGGGGATGGCGTAACTGGTGACGCCGAAGAAATCCCAGATGTTGTCTTCGGGGTTCCAGGTGGCGGAGTCGGCGAAGACCAGGCGATCGAACTTCGGTTCCGATCGATCTAACACGATCACCCCGTACATTCGTTCGTCTTCTTTGTCGAACTTCTCGGCGTAAAACAATCGCACCAACGTCTCGTCTTCGGCGTCTCTGGCTTGCGGTAATTTCCCGATTTCGGGATAGAGCGTATTGCGCTTCGCCAGCAACGTGTCTTCTTCCTTCAACGCGCGATCGAGCGTCACTTCGGCTTCGTACAGCGCACCGGGAACCACCACTTGATCGAACGCAAACGTTATCGCCGTGACGACGAGCGCCAGCAGCAACGCCGGACGGACGATGCGATACAAGCTCACGCCACAACTTCGCAACGCCACCAACTCGCTATCGCTGGACAGGCGAGAATAGCCGATGAGGGTTCCCAGCAACATCGCCATGGGAAACGAAAGGGAAATGTAGTAAGGAAGCTGCAAGACGAAGACTTTCGCCGCCACGTCGAGGGAGATGTTGGCGTTGGTGAGTTGTCGTACCAACTCGAACACGATACCCACCGCGACGCCGATCGAAGAAAACGCGCCGACACCGAAGAGAAATGGCGGAAGCGTTTCGCCGATGAGGTAGCGATCCATGATAGACAGTCCCGGAAGGAACCGACCGAAAAGAAAGGACGATGGTTTCATAGCGGTGGCGAGACGCACGGTGCGAGAGTGAGATTCGTGCCAACAGTCTAGTCTATCGTTAGCGCGAAGCGCACCACCACCTCACCTGAAGCGAAACGGCCGATCGCGTTCGGTTCCGTCGAAACTGGTTGAAAACTGCTGTGAGTCTTTGGGTTACTGTGGAGAAGGTTGTGTGGGGGGTTTGACCACAATCCACCGACCGGTTTTCGGATCGCGATAGGTCGTGAAGGGATTTTGGCGCAGGACGGACTCGGTTTTTTTGGGGGTCGTAACTTGGTTCATCGATACTGTCCCAGTTGTAAGCGATGGTGACAGAAGTATTTGCAGTTTGTTGTATTGTACGGGCTAACGTTCCGGTTGCCTGCGATCTCGATCGCCTTTTGGCGATAAAGCGATCGCCCCCTGAGCTGCTGGAAATTTCCGGATTGGCTGAGAGAGAGACTACTTAAGAGCGATGCGCGATCGCCACGGGGTTCGACAGTGGCTCTACACTGGCTTACCCGGCGTCTGGGGAGTACGCCAACCGCTACGCCAAACGTCACGGAAACCTGAAAGTGTTGGGAAGGCGACAACCGATCGATCTCGAGGTGGTGCATACGGGGGAGTCTGAAGTGAAAAATATATAGCCAGTTCGACTGAGTCGTGCGATCGCGCAACCTAAAAGCACTGTAAAACTGCAATTCCAACTGTAGAGGGCGTTCGCGACTCAAATAATTTGGCGATAAATTGACATGATTTTGATTTTTTCGATCGAACAATCCTGAAACAAAAACAACACATGAAAAGAGTCAAAACTATTCTAGGATTCACGTTAGGGGCGTTAGTCAGCTCGACTCCCGCGATCGCCGCTTCACCCCAACTATCAGACTGGGGAAACCCCATCGGCGATCGAACCTCAACCGTCCTTGCTGAAAACGTCCCCGCCACCGATGTAGACTTGGGGGCAGAACTGCTACAAAGCTTGACGCAGTGCGTTCGTAGCAACATCTCCAACCCCCTCGCCGTTACCCTCGAAGCCTTACAAGTCGCCTCGACGCAATGTATGCTCGAAGTGGTTCTGCTCGACGACGCGGGGAACGTGCGACGAGACGCGAACTCGCGAATGCTGGCGTTAATCGAAGTCACAGGAGTAACGCTTCCAATTCCCACCGCGAACGGACAAGCCGTCGTTCCCCTGCAACCCATTCCCAACTCGCAAGTTTACAGCCTCAACGTCAACGTCGATGGATTTCCCGGTCAATTTCTCCTCGACACTGGCGCGTCGGGGTCGATCGTCTCCCATCCTCTCGCCGACGAGTTAGGCGTTGCGACGACTCCCGTTCCCGGTAACTTCTTCAGTTACTTCGCTGTTGGGGACGACTGTTCCGATGTCGAAGCGAGCTTGATGACTCTTCCCTCGATTTCCGTCGAAACTGCCAGGGTTGAAGGGATTACGGGGATGGGACTCCCCCCAGATCTCATTCCCGGTAACGCCGACGGCGTGTTAGGAATCGACGTTCTCAGTCGCTTCGACGTTACCATCGATCCCCAAACGCAACAGTTACAACTGTTATCTCCCACAACTCCCGATCCGACAGCGATTCCGTTGCAGGGAAACATGGGAATGATGACGGTGGAACTGGAAATTAACGATCGCACTTACCGCTTTGGTGTCGATACGGGGGCCGATTTAATGGTGATTTCGCAGCGAGTCGCCGCCGACTTAAATCTGGATTTAACGCAAACTGAACCCGTGGACGTTGTGGGATTTTGCGGAACGGAAAGCAGCTTGACTGCAACGCTCGATCGCGTCCGCCTCGGAACCGCAGAAGCCAGCAACCTCGACGCCGTTGTCTTAGGCGACGATCTTTTCAATATTATCGGGATTGACGGTCTGATCGGTCAAAACTTCCTCGATCGCTACCGCCAACACTGGCGTTTCGGCGAACCTAACGCTCTCGGCTATCCCGAGGTCGGAAGTCTGGAGTTGGAACGGGTAGAGGAGGAGACGAGGAGATAAGGAAGTTTCGCATCACAGACCGAACTTCAGTTACGTCATGGATTAAAGCAACGCACCTATCGGTACTTAAACAAATTTCAAGCCCAAACCAAGCCAAAACGCGCTTTGTGAGCGGCAAACAGGTCTCGATTCTCGTTCAGCCATGCCACAAAACGAAAAGACATGGCTGTCCGAAAAGCCTCTAAAGCATCTACAAAAGTTTCCAAAGGTTGGTTCGCCCACTTCCTTCGTAAACCGCCCGTCAACTTATGCCAAAGGATAAAAGTGTAGGCACAAAATACCAAAATTAAATGCCGCTGTAAACTCTTCAAACCTCTCGCCTGGCATTCCCTCCAACCCAACCATCCTTTGGCTTCCCGATAGAAGACTTCTACCCA
>NZ_KB235958.1:1830503-1836129 GCF_000332355.1 Baaleninema simplex PCC 7105 | reverse complement strand
GTCACAGGGACTTTCGGGCGCACCCGCATCGGTTTCAATCCCTAGAAGGGATTTTTGGGTTTTTCTAACAATACGCTGGCGTTTGCTGTTCGTACAACTTATAGTTTCAATCCCTAGAAGGGATTTTTGGGTTTTTCAACATTCACCGCTCGGAGGGGCGATCGCCGAACTCAGTGTTTCAGTCCCTAGCGGTACTTAAACAAATTTCAAGCCCAAACCAAGCCAAAAACGCGCTTTGTGAGCGGCAAACAGGTCTCGATTCTCGTTCAGCCATGCCACAAAAACGAAAGACGTGGCTGTCCGAAAAGCCTCTAAAGCATCTACAAAAGTTTCCAAAGGTTGGTTCGCCCACTTCCTTCGTAAACCGCCCGTCAACTTATGCCAAAGGATAAAAGTGGGGTCTTCGGAGTTTGTGGTTATAAATGTATACCATAATACAAAAAATTGAAAATTCGAGAGCCAAAACCCTTGAAATCTCGTGAAGTTAGTTTTTCTGTCACCCTAAACTCCGAAGAGCCTAAAAGTGTAGGCACAAAATACCAAAATTAAATGCCGCTGTAAACTCTTCAAACCTCTCGCCTGGCATTCCCTCCAACCCAACCATCCTTTGGCTTCCCGATAGAAGACTTCTACCCAGTTTCGCCCTGAGTAAGTGTTCACGACCCATTCGGCAGTCACTTTTTCGGAGTCTTCATTCGTAGATAAAATAATCAATTTCTGTCGCGTCCGCATAAGAACTTGCATTCATGGCGATAGCAAAGGTTCTTTCTCCTTGTAGACGTGACAGCTCTGCCGTACCCGTCGCCACCCACAGGGTTTTGGGCTTGTTTGAATTTAGAGAAACTGACGTAAAGTCCTCTTCTGGTAAGCTTTTGGCATATTCATCAAGGCGAATCTTTTGCCAATTTTCTCCCGATTGATTCAGCCAGATTTTCCGATTTTTTGGCGTACGGCTCCTAGATACTTCAGTCGGCGAGATTCGAGTCCCTTTAAAAAATTTGTAGTTGTTACCATAGCCGGCATCCATGAGGACGATTCCCGGTCGATACCCTCTCTTTAAACTCCGGTCAATTAATTCTAAGGCGATTTCGGGTTTCTTTTTGAAAGTAGGGATCTTTCTTGCCTGAGGGTAAGGAACTGGCTGGCTGATAGATTTCTACATCCAGAGGCAAATTTTTTTTTGCCATCATAGAGATGGGTCGTTACCGCCACGATTCCGTTGTCGAGCTTGCCGATTTCTCCGATGTACTGTCTTGCCACACCTGCGGTGAAGTTGCCGCTTTTTCGATGTCCTGTATCATCGAGCAGCAAGGCAAATCCCCGACCCACTCGGGTTTGATGGCAGGAGTCCACCACCTTTAAACGACGTTCGTTAATACGCTTCTCCTCCCAAGGGGATTCCGTTATAAAATGATGTAAGCGGTTGTAAACCACTCCCACCGAGTCGTTTGCCATCTGAGTTATGTTTTTTCGCTGGCTTTCCCCGAGTAATCCTCCCAAATAGTGTCTAAACCCCTTTTTTTGTGCTTGGGTTTTGAAGTCGGGGTCGAAACGCTTGCACCACTTCTCAAAGCAGGGTGGCATAGCGGCTGGGGTGGTCTCTCTCATGGGGACACTCTCCACCTTAAATCCTTGTCAGTCAAGGGTTTTGCTTTTATTTTACCTTTTTTACCGTTTAAGTCCCGCTATGGTTTCCGCGTCGGAGATGGGAACAATGCAGCGGGCGTGTTGTGGCGTCACCAGACAATACTGAGATCTAACTCAAAATCCGGTAAGACCGTTTCGCCATCGAGGGTTACGGGGCGATCGCGCAGTTCGGGTTCCTGTCCCTGGCGATAAATTTCTACCGTCTGCCCTTGTCGGTCGATCGACCACCCCAGCTTTACCCCAGCGTCTTGATATTCTGCCATCTTATCCCGCAAGTCTTTGAGGTTGTCGCTGGGAGATTTAAGTTCGAGGACGAAATCGGGGGCGATGGGGGGGAAGGTTTCACGATCGCCTGGGCTGAGGGCTTCCCAGCGATCGCGACGTATCCAGGAAAGATCCGGCGATCGGTTTCCACCGTTGGGAAGTTTGAAGCAGGTGGATGAGTCGAAGATATAGCCCAGTTTGGTGCGATCGTTCCAAATCCCGAGTTTCACGACGAGCAATGCGTTGCGATTTCCGGTTTCGCCGCCAGTGGGGGGCATGACGATCAGTTCTCCTCGGGCGTTTCGCTCGAATTTAATGTCGGGGTGGTTTTCGCACAGTTGCGCGAACTGGCGATCGCTCAGTTGAACGAAGGGGGTGAGGTCGATGGTGTAAGTCAGCATCTTTGAGTGAGGGCGATCGCTGTGTCTGGGAACTGAAGTTGTTTCGATCGTAGCAATGCAATTCCGGATTTGTATTTACATCATGAAACAACGCCCGGAATCGGTTTCGCAACGCTTTCGTGTCATGAATCCGAACGATTTGGGAGTATCGGTCGTGACGGTTGCAGAGTTGGAATATGGCGCTGCAAAAAGCCAAAACTCACAACTTAACCGAGGTCGGTTAGATAATTTTCGTCGTCCGTTTCAAGTGATTGGACTGAGTGAAGAAGATGTGCGAGTATTTTGAGAAATTCGGGCGGATTTGGAACGACGAACAATATGCACGAGTTTGAGCGAATTTCGGGTTTGAAACTTGAGAATTGGGTTGATGTTTGAGCGAGAATGTCGATCGCTTAAAACGGTAAGAATTCGTTGTTTTTTTAACCGACTTTTGAGGAAAAACAATTGATTGCAACCTTCTGAAATGTGGCTGTCACGGCACTACCACTCAAACATTAACGTCACGGTAAATCTCACTGAACGCAGCCGCACAGTTTACGCTCACCAGTACGATCGTGTCATCGTTCGGCTCGCTGCCAAGTGTCCATCGACCGTCGTGCTGGCGCTGAAACACTTCAACGTGCTGGCGATCGCTTGCCACTAAAACATACTCAGATAAGCTCGGAATGACTCGATAGTCGGCGAATTTTTCTGTACGATCGAAGCGTTCGGTAGAAGGCAAAAGAACTTCGATAATTAAACACGGATGGCTGATATAGGGGTCGTCCGAGGGGCGATCGCGATCGTCACAGGTGACGACAATATCAGGGTAGTAAAACACATTTTTCGCCTCGATGTGGGTTTTCATGCCTTCCACAAATGCTCGACAGCCTGTATCGCGCAGGTGGTTGCCCAGGATTAGATGTAGGTTGGCGGTGATGGCATGGTGGTTGCGCGTGCCGCCAGTCATGGCAGATATTTCACCGTCGCGGTATTCGTGGCGGATGGGGCTGATTTCTTCGGCGGCGAGGTAGTCTTCGGGGGAAACGTAGAGGGGATCGGTGGCAAGCATGGTAGGGCGATCGTGGAGTGCGGTGTTGAGGTTAGCTCGATCGTAGCACCTGGGCGAGTAGCAGGTAGGGTGTGTTGCGGCGTCGATAAATCATGGGTTTTGTCGAAAAACATTGACCTCGCCGCAACGCACCGCCCCCACCAACAAACCCTATCAATAAATATGTGAATTTAACCCAAAATTGAATTCGAGTGGACGGTGCGTGACGCGAATATTCCATGAATCTGACAATGCACCCCATTTTTCTACCGCGTCACACGCCCTACCAAAAATGTATTGAAATGGGTTGCGGCGTTTTCCAAAAACCCCGTAGGGTGTGTTGCGCCGTCGATAGATGATGGATTTGTCCGAAAAATGTTGACCTCGCCGCAACGCACCGCCACCACCGACAAATCCCATTAATCAATATTGGTTTTAAAAGAAAAAATCGACCCAGAAAAATGTATCATTCCTGGGGGTTTGTGGAATTTGGATAATGTGATGATGATGTAAGAAATGAACGTGATTGTGGAAATGTGGAGGCGGTGTTGACGACGATTTCCATTTTCTGGTGGCGCACAAAGGTTTATTGTCGCCGCAGGGTACCCTACCCACTTGACATTGCAGCAAGGCGACGAGCGGCTTTCTACCTCACCAGGTTCTGCGTCACCAGACAATGTTGAGGTCTAACTCAAAGCCCGGTAAGACCGTTTCGCCATCGAGGGTTACGGGGCGATCGCGCCATTCTGCTTCCCGTCCCTGACGGTAAATTTCCACGGTCTGCGCCTGTCGGTCGATGAGCCACCCCAGCGTCACCCCAGCATCGAGATATTCCGCCATTTTCTCCCGCAGGGTTTTGATATCGTCGCTGGGGGATTTGAGTTCGAGGACGAAATCGGGGGCGATGGGGGGAAACGTTTCGCGATCGCCCGGGCTGAGGGCTTCCCAGCGATCGCGACGTATCCAGGAGAGATCGGGCGATCGGTTGCCGCCGTTGGGGAGTTTGAAGCAGGTGGACGAGTCAAAGAGATAGCCTAGTTTGGTGCGACGGTTCCAGACCACAAAGTCTGCGGATAGTTCGATATTACGATTGCCGGTTTCGCCGCCAGTGGGGGGCATGACGATGAGTTCTCCTCGGGCGTTACGCTCGAATTTGATGTCGGGGTGGTTGTCGCACAGTTGCGCGAACTGGCGATCGCTCAGTTGAATGAAAGGGGTTAGGTCGATGGTGTAGGTCAGCATCTTTGAGTCCTGAGAGGGTGACAACATAGCTAGACCCCCTGCCTCACAAGGGATAGAGCCTCTAGCCCTCGTTGAAAATGGAGAGATTTGTGAGGCTTCAACGCCATGAGCGCCAACATCCAATCTCTCCAGAACAACACGGATTGACTCCAAGCATAACCGGATAATCCGAGGGAAAAAACACTATGATGAGGAAAACCTTGAGGGGTCAGGTCTGAACGACCTAAATAGGATTGGACGTGAGATTCAAGGAGACGCTGACCCGAACGAGTTGCTAACCAATAGGCTAAAGTCATGAGCAAAAATGAGCGCCAAAAAGTCGCGGAGGACTGACTCGAGTTGACTCAAGATTGTAGCCGCCACTTTTGCAGTCTCGGAACATCATTTCAATGCCCCAACGCGCTCTGTAAATTTGGCGAACTAATTGAGCATCTGAGAGAGTGGTCAGCAATAACCAAGGTTCTTTCCCTCCTTTCCCTCGATAACGACGTTTCCAATAAACGCCGAGATTAAGAGCGCGAACTGGTTCTTCTTTGTTGACATTAACGTTTCAAAGAAGTGATACTGTCCCGGTTGAAAGCCTCGGTGTTTTTAAGGCTTGGCATCGAGTCTTGGCATCCGCCACATAGGTACTTTTCTTCTTGTCGCAATACAGCGTCCGCACCTCGCTTCCTGAGCCAGTCTGCCAGTTTAGCACTCTGAAATTCTCGGTCGCCTACTACCACCACTGGATAAGGTTTTAATAGCTTCAATACCGGCGCTAATATTTTTTGCTTGTTGCCTCAAGGAACTGCTGCCTAATTGGGGTAATAACTCCCAATAGACCGGTAAAGCATGAGTCCCCCAAATTACGAGACACCATGAACAAATTCCGGTCTCTCCATTGAGTTCGGTCAAGGACGACCACCAAATATTTTCGAGACTTTAAGGTGAGTTGAGGACGCGCTCGTCGCTGTTCCCGATTGAGGTGGTTGCCGCGATATTCAGCTTTCAGCCACCTCTTGATAAGGGGAAACCATAACAACTTGGCACTCAACTGAGG
>NZ_KB235958.1:1817085-1830403 GCF_000332355.1 Baaleninema simplex PCC 7105 | reverse complement strand
CCTCTATTCTCTCAAACAATTGTCCCGTCTGGCTTCCGTCTACCTTGTCACCCTCTCAGCTTTGAGTCAGGGCGATCGCTATTTCTGAAAAACGAAATTATCTAAATCGTAGCGCCAGCTTGATTCGGGGAATGCTTCATGTCATACCGTATTTCAAACGCGGCACTACGGATATTGGTAGGCGCAAGTGAACGCACCCTACCCCTCCGGTGGCGGTGCGTTCGAGGTGTAGGTCGCGGTTGTGGTTCGCAAGGGTGGCAAATTGCTCGGGAGTGACCTGGAATTTGAGGGTGGCGGGAATGTGGAGCGTGTGGGTTGTGGCGATCGATGGTTTCATGGGGGGGAACGCCTCCGCTGCTGGATCTACACACCATTTTACCCAGGGCGATATCATGATTTGCTGTGACGCATCGTTCCCACGCTCCGCGTGGGTAACGCAATCCTCAGACGCTCTGCGTCGCCACCACCTGAAACGACACAATAACCTATGAGTCGCAGCCGCTACGTCATTACCGAACCCGATCGCCCGCACTTTCTGACCTGCACCGTCGTCGAGTGGCTCCCGATCTTCACCCGCCCCGAAGCTGTCGCGATCGTCTTGGGTAGCTGGGAGCATCTACGCCGGACGGATGGTTTCCGGCTGTATGGCTATGTTGTGCTGGAAAACCACCTTCATTTTATTGGTCACGCTCCCCGACTCGATCGCTGTGTTGCCCGTTTTAAGTCGTTTACGGCTCGCAGCCTCATCGATTTGCTACAGCGGCACAATGCCCAAACCCTACTGAAGCGATTTACCTTTGCTAAAAAGGCTCACAAGCGCGATCGCGAGCACCAGGTTTGGCAGGAAGGTTCACATGCCGAGCTGATTTTGAGTGATGAAATGATGCGTGAAAAGCTGGAGTATATTCACAATAATCCGGTGAAGCGGGGCTATGTCGATCGTCCGGAATATTGGCGTTATTCTAGCGCTCGCAACTATCTGGGAAGTGAGGGTCTGATTGCGATCGACCCTTGGTATTAGTGGCAATGCGGAGCGTCTGGGGATTGCGTTGAAATCGCCTCGTTCGCATCGTTCCCAAGCCCTTCACATCGTTCCCACGCAGAGCGTGGGAATGCCGTCGGGACGCTCTGCGTCCAGTCATCGCGCGACCATCATGCGACGCAGAGCGTCTGGGGATTGCGTTGCCCACGCGGAGCGTGGGAACGATAAAAAAAATCGAATACGGGGTTCCGTGGATGGTGCGATGATGATGTCAGAAATGAACGTGGTGGCGCAAATGTGGAGGCGGTGTTGACGGCGATTTCCATTTTATGGTGGCGCACGAACAGGGTGCATCTCACTTTCGTAAAAACACCAAAATCATGGTAAAATAATATGAGTAGATATCTCTAAAAAATTTCAAAATGAACTTAAACTCCGAAGATCGAGAAAAGCTACAAGAACATCTCAAAGCGGTGGCTGACATCTTGCATCGTAATACGTCTTCAGATAGACTCCAAACTTTTGAGAAGATTGAAACCACTCTGAGAGACCAAATACAAGAAGAAGTTTCTCCCGAAATTGCTCAGTTTTTTTTTCAGCAGTTAGCCAAATCAAAATTGGCCGACCCCGAAAATTGAAAACCATTGTCGGGGAAGTTGAAATCACTGACAAACAAGCCCATTATTTTAACTTAAAACCGAACAGTAGATTGAGTCCCAAAATGGAAAAAAATGCTCTCTTGGTTTGTGCCAATGAATCTTACCAAAGAGCCGAGGAAGATTTAAGCTCTTTGACGGGACTAAAAATTTCCCATAGTACACTACAAAGACTCGTTCAAAAACAAAACTTGGAGCTACCAAATTCCATAGTTGGAGTACAGGAAGTTAGCTTGGATGGAGGAAAAATAAGGTTACGCACCGCTGCGAAGGGTGAACCTTGCCAATGGAAAAGACTATAAAGGCAGTGTGGTTTAAATGGGAATTATTTGGGAGCTTTTTTCCAAGACAACTTGGCTTTAAGTGATTGGGTTAACAGTCAGCCATTAATTCATCCACTATTTTGTCTGGGAGATGGACATCCGGGGATTTGGAATTTATTTGAAAATCTGGGAGAAGATGAACAAAGAATTGAAATTTTAGACTGGTATCATCTTAAAGAAAATCTTTACAAAGTCGGAGGATCGTTAAAGCGACTCAAGCAAGGCGAGAAATTGTTATGGTTGGGAAAAGTTGAAGAAACTCTCAATTTATTTCGAGCTTTAAAAAAGAAAGAAGCGGTCAACTTTTGTCGATATCTGGAAACTCATAGATCTCGAATAATCAACTATAAATATTGTCAGGAAGAAAAAATCAGTTCCGTGGGTTCAGGCTCAATTGAATCGGGTGTTAAGCAAATCGGAATGCGAGTCAAAATATCGGGAGCGCAATGGAAAGTAGAGAATGTTTCTAAGATTCTTTCTTTACGCTGTGCTTACTTAAATGGCACTCTGTTTTAGCAATATTTTTGCAAAACTGAGATGCACCCCACGAACATTTCTTTTCGCCGTAACGCACCCTACCTACTCGCTTATAGAAAATTGACCCAGTGCATTGGTCATTACGCTCCTTAACAACCCCTGATACACTCGCTCCAATCTGTCAATTTCTAATTGATCTAAGTCAGGCAGCGATGAGTCCATAGCAATCAATTTCTCATTATTTTGCCTGATAGCCTCCTGCATTTTCACGACCTCCGATAACTGTAACTTACTCTCTTCGTCGGCTATGAAAACGACTAACGGGTAATACCAGAAACTCACTCCGAAAAATAACCCTGTCGATACCCGCGCCACCTTCAGGTAATTACCGGCTTTGCTAGATTCCACGATGGAGACCAGATCGTTCAATACCGCCTTACCCTCATAATAAGGTGAGACATTACGTAGTACAAACTCCGGTAAGTTCAATTTGCTTTTTATCAACCGGGTGAACATAGAATGATTGAACATTCTCCTCGTTAGACCGTAACATCCAACTGCGATTGTCGCTGCTTTTGCAGTTGTATAAAAACCCCTTTTAAAACTGTCTACTAATAATTGCTGACTTTCTTCAGAACTCAAATGAACCACCTGAGTTCCATTATTTCCCGCGTTAGGGTTGTACATCGGGTATTTCTCCTGTTTTCTCTCGTGTGTATAAGCGCAAACCGGACAATTTTATCGAGGTTGAGGGTGAGTAGGAGGGTGAGGCAACCGAGACGTGCGGTAGTGCGATCGCCGATCTTGTAATGGTTATGAACAAAGAACAGTTAGGTAACTGAAGTTTTAGAGAAGAACATTGAGAGTAACACTGGCATCGCTCAAACCAGCAGCATTTGCCAAACGATAACTGAAGGTATGAGTTCCCAGAAAGGCAGGACTAGCATTAACCAAAGTAATACTACCATCAGAACCAACCGTCAGCGTACCTCCCGCTAACGCCACCGAGCTACCTGCCGCATGATCCGTTACAGCACCCCCTAAAGCGCCGCCACCAAAACTGGTAATCGACGCAGCCGGGGAGCCTAACGAATCGTTACCGAGCAAGCCGCCGAATGGTGTAAACGGGCTGGCATTGTAAACCTGACCAGTTAGATCGAATATTAGCACATACAATTCCTCATTGTCAACTGTTGCCGGATCGTCAATACCATCGGCAACCGCAACCGGCGGTATGCCAACCAGGATGTTAACCGTGCCATCAGAGGTTCCACCAACATTCGATAACTGGTAGTCAAAACTGTAGGTTCCGGTCGTGGTCGGATTGAGTAAACTGAAACTACCATCCCCATTTACCGTCAACGTTCCACCCGCCAAACTAACAGCAGAACCGGCAGTATTCGTCGTTACAGTTCCCCCAAGGTCGCCGCCACCAAACGTTGTTATCGTAGATGCGGGGCTACCTAACGTGTCGTTATCGAGCAAATCATTGGTGGCTGCCGTCGTAATCGTTAGCGTTCCTCCCTGTGCAACCACATAACCGCTATCATCTGTCGCCGTCGGTGGCACAGCAACAACCTCAATTGTAATTGTGCCGTTATCCGTTCCCGCTGCATTTTCTAGCTGATAGTTAAAACTGTAAGTTCCGGCAGTGTCGGGATTCTCAAATATCAGGCTTCCATCAGAATTTACAGCCAACATTCCACCTGCCAAGCTGACAGAATCTCCTGCGGTATTTGTAGTTGCAGAACCAGTCAAATCACCGCCGCCAAAACTGGTAATTGTCGCGGCTGGATATCCGACCGTATCGTTATCGAGAATGTCGTTAGAATCCGCCATTAAAATTTTCAAAGTTTCCCCGACGTTTGCAACGTAAGAATCATCAGTAACGGCGGGCGGTTCTTGAACCTCAATCGTTAGAATTGCCGTATTATTTCCTTGAGAATTTTCTAACTGATACTCGACGGTGTAAGTTCCCGTAGAATCGGGATTTGTGAGGCTGATGCTGCCGTCAGCATTCACAGTCAAGGTTCCCCCCGCCAAACTAACCGAATCGCCCGCCGAATTGTCCGTCACTGCACCGCCCAAACTGCCCGCACCAAACGCGGCAATTTCTGCTGTGGGAAAACCGAGATTGTCGTTATCGAGCAGATCGTTGGTTGCACTGGTGGCGATGTTTAACGTTTCACCTACGTTCACCGTATAGCTGCCATCATCCGTCGCCGTCGGTGCAACCGGAGCCGTGTCATCGTTCGTCAGCGTCAATACCGCCGTCGGATGCGTACTTCCGGCACGTCCCGCCCCGCTAAAGTCCGTCAGCGACAGTGCTACTGTTTCATCCGCCTCGAAGTCCGTATCGCCCAAAATCTCGATATCAACCGTCTTGCTGGCATCACCCGCTGCAAAACTGACGACAAGCGGACTGCTCGTGAAATCGTCTCCCGGTGTTGCGCCGTCCGTCGTCCCTGCGGCTAACGCCACTGTCACGTCCTCTACAACTGTCGTATTTCCACTACGGTTCAAGAGCACCACCGTACTGGTGTTCGTGTCGTCCCCTTCATCTGCTGTAAAGGTCGCCGCCGAGAAATCGTAGCTCGGATCGGGTAATGGGGTCGGGGTTGGAGCGGGGGTCGGGGTTGGAGCGGGGGTTGGCGTTGGAGCGGGTGTCGGTTCGGGTTCCGGTTCGGGTTCCGGTTCGGGTTCGGGTGTGGGTTCGGGAGTCGGCGTTGACGTTGGCGTTGGTGTCGGTGAGGGAGTAGAGGCTTCACTTGAATCGGGTTCTGCTACTTCTGTCACCGCAACGTCCGTCAGTGGGATAAAGTCGTTGGCGTCGAGGTCGATCGCACCTTGAACCGTGGCCAAAAACTGACCGCTGCGGCGATCGCGAATGACGGTGTTTCCGTCTTCCACCGTTAACGTCAAATCGTCAAACGTTAGGTCGCCGAGGAGTTCGATGCGGTCTTCACCTCGGCTGAAATCCTGGATGCGATCGGCATCGGCTAGGGTTTCCCCTCCGGTAGAGCGAGCGTTGCTTAGACGACCGATCGCAAAAATATCGTTGCCCTCGCCCCCCGTCAGGGTATCGCGGCCCACATCTCCATAGAGGACATCGTCGCCGGACGCTCCTTGCAGCCAGTCGTTATCTTGGCCGCCCCAGAGGGTGTCGTCTCCGGCATCGCCGATGAGGGTGTCTCGTCCTTTATTACCAAACAGCCAGTTACTTTCGGTGTCGGGGTTAGATTCGGGGGGTAAGGTTCCCCCCTGGATGAAGTCGTCGCCGAGGTCGCCCGCGATGATATCGAACCCTAAATCTCCGTAGAGGCGATCGCCGTCTTGTCCGCCCCAGATCGTATCGTTGTCTCGTCCGCCGAAAATTGTATCGCGTCCGGTATTCCCGGCCAGTACGTCGTTGCCAGCGTTGCCGAAGATGCGATCGTCCGCTGCGAATCCAGCGGCGCGATCGTTCCCCCCCAAAGCCTGGATGATGTCAGGATTAACAGTTCCGGTCAGGATATCGTTGTCGGAGATAAGCAGGTCATACAAAAAAAAGGAGGTATATTACAGATTATAAAGTGTTTCCCCAGAAAGGAGTCAGAGGTATGGGAGCCAGACTGAGAGTGTTTCTCAACCGTGAAGAAGAAAGAACGCTCTGGGAGATGAGGAAGGCAACGACGGTGAGTCAGCGAGTCAAAGACCGAGCCGAAGCCGTTCGTCTGAGCCACCAAGGGTGGTATGTCGAACAGATAGCCGAGCACCTGCACCAAACGGTCAAGACGGTGAGGAAAACTCTCAAGACTTGGATAGATAAGGGATTAGGGGGACTGTGGGAAGCCCAAGGACGGGGACGGAAAAAAACTTGGAATGAAGAAGACATCGAATATCTAGAAAACTGCCTCAGAAATGACCCAAGAACCTATAACAGCGAGCAACTGGCGGAAAAACTGCGCCGCGAACGACAAGTGAACCTGAGTCCTGAGTATCTGCGTCAGATCCTCAAAAAAAGGGGGTCATTTGGAAGCGGACCCGAATAAGCCATCAACAACGACAAGACCCCCAAAAGCGCCTAGCTAAGCAAAACGACCTGGAAATGCTCGAACTCGCTGCCGCGGCTGGAGAGATTGACTTACTCTACACGGACGAATCGGGATGCTGTTTGTGGAGTGCCGCCAGCTACAGCTATTACTTCAAGGGAGAACAGAAACGGCAAGAACAGACGAAGAAACGAGGGAAACGAGTGAGTCTGTTAGGGCTATGGCAACCCTTAGTGACTTTTGTCTGTAGTTTGGCCTTGGGCAGTTGGAAAAGTGAAGACTTCATCAAGCTGATGGACGAGCAAGCCCATGAAGCCCAGAAAATTTACGAACTTACGGGTCGAATCCGCGTCATCGTACTCGATAATGGTTCGATTCACACGAGTAAGGTAGTTCAGCAGAAGTTCTCTCAATGGGAAGCTCAAGGACTGTACTTATTCTTCTTGCCACCCTACTGTTCCGAAATGAATCCCATTGAATTGGAGTGGGAGCATCTTAAACGTGATGAATTAGTCGGACAGATGTTTGAATCCGAGTCCGAATTGGCTTTTCACGTGACCGAGGGACTCGAAGCCCGAGGAGAGCGCCACGGACATTCTGTTAAGTATGTCAACCTTCGAGGCCTGAAATAATCCTTTACACACATTCCTTTTTTTCTCTGGGGCTACTTACCAAGGATTGCCATCGTTTGGTCGAGGTTAGATTTAATGTGGTTCGGTTTGACGTTAAAGTGACAAAAGCTACTAAGGTCGATCGAGCATAGAAATACTTAACCCGTGCCGATTTGTTATTTTTTAATTTGAACGCAAAATCGTAAAATGTGGCTCGATTTTGACACAGATTGACGAAAAAAAGCCCAATTTAAAAGTGAAGCTTGCAAGAACTTCATAATTTTTTGCGATATTTAAGTGTTTTTTGAAAATTTTACAAAGAAATATCTAAACCTCCGGACGCTCGCTTCGGAGTTAATATTTTGATTTATCGCAATATGGTTATTAATAACGAACAATAAATATCGCAGTTTCAACAATCGTGGTTGCGGCGTCGATACCTGATGGGTTTCAACGACAAACATTGACTTCGCCGCCACGCACCGCCCCCTAGCGCAGACCCAAACCGCCGCGTTACCCTACCTCTAACAACACCTTCAACCCTCGAACTCCATGCAAACCGACATCGTCGTCATTGGAAGCGGAATCGGCGGACTCAGTTGTGGCGCACTGCTGGCGCGATACGGCTTCGACGTTACCGTCTGCGAAAGTCACGCTATCCCTGGCGGTGCCGCCCACAGTTTCACCCGCAACGGCTTTAAATTCGACTCGGGCCCTTCTCTCTTTTCCGGGTTGTCCTATCCCTCCACCAACCCCTTGCGCCACGTTCTCGACGCCATCGGCGAAACGGTTCCCTGTGCCACTTACGACGCTTGGGGATGTCGCCTTCCTGAAGGAGACTTCAAATCGGCGATCGGTTCGGATGACTTTTCTTACGTTCTGCGGAAACTGCGAGGAGAAAATGCTGCCTCGCAATGGCGCCAGTTACAAGCGGTGATGGAACCCCTGGGCAAAATCGCCACGGGAATGCCCCCCGCCGCGATGCGCTTAGATTTGGGCGCGATTTTCACGGTGGGTAAGTATCTCCCCAATTTCATCGGTTATGGGTTGGACGCCCTCAAACTCACCAAGCCCTTCAGCGAGATTCTCCAAGAGGTGGTGACGGACGAGTTCGTCTACAACTGGATGGATATGCTCTGTTTCCTGCTGGCTGGGGTTCCGGCGAAGGGCATCAGTGCGGCGGAAATGGCGTTTATGTTTGCGGAGTGGTATCGCCCCGGTGTGGTGTTGGACTATCCTCTCGGGGGCAGCGGTGCGGTTATTGAAGCTCTGGTGCGAGGGTTAGAAAAGTACGACGGTCGTTTGATGCTGAACGCCCATGTGGAGGAGGTTTTGGTGCAGCAGAATCGCGCGGTGGGGGTGCGACTGCGGAATGGTAAGGAAATTATTGCGAAGGAAGCGGTGGTGTCGAATGCTTCGATGTGGGATACGTTAGATTTGTTTGCCGATGGTGCGCTCCCCGATCGCTTCCGACGGGAAAAGTTAGAAACGCCTCAATGCGACAGTTTTATGCACTTGCACGCGGGAATTGACGCGGCGGGACTTCCCGAGGATTTGGATTGTCATTATATCGTCGTCAAGGAGTGGGAGATTACGAAACCTCAAAATATTGTCTTGGTGTCGATTCCGTCGGTACTCGATCGGAGTTTGGCGCCGGAGGGAAAGCACGTGATTCATGCGTATACGCCGGGAACGGAACCTTACGATCTTTGGGAGGGACTCGATCGCCGCAGTGAGGAATACCAGCAGCAGAAACGAGACCGAGGCGAGGTGCTGTGGAAGGCGATCGAGCGTGTTATCCCCGATTTGCGAGAACGGATTGAAGTCTCGCTGGTGGGAACGCCGCTGACTCATCAGCGGTTTTTACGGCGACATCGGGGAACTTACGGCCCCGCCATCACCGCAGAACAGGGATTGTTCCCCAGCGGAACCACCCCCATCGAGGGATTTTGGTGTTGTGGCGATTCTACGTTTCCGGGGATTGGCGTTCCTGCGGTGGCCGCCAGTGGGAACATCGTCGCCAATTCGATCGCACCGTTAGAAAAACATCAGGCGGTGTTGCAGGAACTCGGATTTTAGGCGGAAACGGTGATATAGGTAGATGAGGCTTGCGGAGAAGGAATCTCCAAGTTTTCAGCTTTCAAACCTTCGAGATGAAACGCGATCGCCTCACGCATATTCTGTTCTATCTCCTGGCGAGTCTGACCTGTCGCCACGCAACCCGGTAAATCGGGAGAGTAAGCAGAGTAACCGGTTTCGGTTTTTTCAATCACAATTAAATACCGCATTATCGCAAACCTGCTTGTTTCAGAATGCTACCGAAACAGTAACGACTCGGGACTCAAACTGTCCGCCAGACGCGCCGCTTGGGAGGTCTCAGGGGGCGCGTTAGCGTTAGAAGATCGGGGCGATCGCCTAGAAATCTGAAAAAAAGGCGATCGAACACCGGGGATCGTGAGACACTATCGGGATAAGACTTTTGCGAAGCACGCATCTATTATCGATCGATCTGTTTAGAGACCTAAGAGTTCATGCAACGACGACCTCCCCTGCGCCGCACGAAAATCGTAGCGACGATCGGCCCTGCAACCAGCAAACCCGACGTGCTGCGGGAGTTGATTTTGGCCGGGGCTACCACTCTCCGACTCAACTTCTCTCACGGAACCCACGACGACCACCAACGCAACATCCGCCTCATTCGTCAAACCTCCTTCGAGTTAAACCAACCCGTCGGAATTCTCCAAGACCTTCAAGGACCGAAAATCCGGTTAGGTAAATTCGAGACGGGATCGATTAAACTCGCCGACGGCGACCCCTTCACCCTCACCAGTCGCCAAATCCCCGGAACCCAGGAAGTCTCCTCGATTACCTACGAACCCCTAGCGCGGGAAGTTCCCGAAGGTGCGACGATTCTCCTCGACGACGGACGGGTGGAAATGCGCGTCGAAAAAGTCGATCCCGCCGCCGGAGAACTCTACTGTCGTACCGTCGTCGGTGGCGTCCTCTCCAACAACAAAGGGGTCAACTTCCCCGGCGTCTACCTCTCCGTTAAAGCCTTGACGGACAAAGACCGTACCGATTTAATGTTCGGTCTCGACCAAGGCGTAGACTGGGTGGCCTTGAGTTTCGTTCGCAACCCTCAAGACGTACTCGAAATTAAAGAACTGATTTCCAGCGCCGGAAAATCCGTCCCCGTCATCGTCAAAATCGAGAAACACGAAGCCATCGAACAGATGGAAGAAATTCTCTCCCTCAGCGACGGCGTGATGGTGGCGCGGGGAGACTTGGGGGTCGAACTTCCCGCCGAAGACGTTCCCATTTTGCAAAAACGCCTCATCGTCACCGCCAACCGCTTGGGAATTCCGGTGATTACCGCCACGCAAATGCTCGATAGCATGGTGTCGAGTCCTCGCGCCACCCGCGCCGAAATCTCCGACGTGGCCAACGCCATTCTCGACGGAACCGATGCGGTAATGCTGTCCAACGAGACGGCGGTGGGACAGTTCCCCGTCAAAGCCGTGGCCACGATGGCGCAAATCGCCCAGCGCATCGAACGCGAAAAAATTATCCAGAACGTTTCGGGGGTGGACGAAACCGGGCGATCGATCCCCAACGCCATCAGCCAAGCGGTGGGTCAGATTTCCGACCAACTGGACGCTTCGGCGATTATGACCCTAACGAAATCTGGGTCTACCGCCCGCAACGTCTCTAAATTCCGCCCGAAACCGCCGATTTTAGCGGTGACGCCCCATGTGAACGTCGCCCGTCAGTTACAACTGGTGTGGGGCGTGAAAACCCTGCTGGTGCTGGATTTACCTTCGACCTCCCAAACCTTCCAAGCGGCGATTAACGTGGCCTTGGAAAACCAACTCGTCAGCGAGGGGGATTTAGTGGTGATGACCGCCGGAACGCTTCAAGGGGTGTCCGGTTCCACGGACTTGGTGAAAGTGGAAGTCGTTACCGCCGTTCTCGGTCAGGGGACGGGATTGGGTACCATGTCGGGAACCGTCAGCGGTCCGGCGCGAGTCGCCCGCAATGCGATGTCCGTGGCGAACTTCAGCCCTGGGGAAATTCTCGTGACGGCGAGTACCGACGCCAATTTCATTGAGGTGTTGAAGAAAGCCTCGGGAGTGGTAACGGAAGAATCCAGTTTGACCAGTCACGCCGCGATTATCTGTTCGCAGTTGGGTAAGCCGGTCATCGTCGGGGTGAAAAACGCCACGAAGTTGATTCGGGAAGGGTCGATTCTCACTCTCGATATTCAACGGGGTTTGGTGTATTCTGGGGCGTCCTCTTCGGTGCAAACGGAAGATTTGCTGAAGGTTTAACTCACCCACCTCGCCGGGTTTGTGGGATGTCTGCAAATTTCGGCGAGGAGTGGTTGACATTCGTTGCCGACGTGCTATAATTAATATCCGTTGCCGATGTAGCTCAGTGGTAGAGCACTCGATTCGTAATCGAGCGGTCACGAGTTCAAATCTCGTCATCGGCTTTTTTTGTTGGAAAGAAGTCGATTGGGTTTCGACTCCGCTCAACCCAACATCCACAAGTTTGTTTATTGTCGATAAATGAGTTGCGCCGTCTGTAGAATGTCCTGGCGGCGAATCCAGTTCTCGCTGGTTTCAACCGAGGCTTTAGGTACGATATCGACTTGACGTCCGGATCGAGTTTCCAAGTCGTGTTCGATCTTAGCCAAAGTTAACAAGCCTTGGCGAGCGTTGGGTAAAAAACTCACCAGACAATCGATATCGCTATCTGCCCCAAAATCATCGCGGAGAATGGAACCGAATAGGGCAAATTGCCGAATTTGCCACCGTTGGCAGAAGGCGGCAATTTCTGCCAGAGACAGCCCTAACCGTTGTTGAAGGCGGGGTTCGAGAGCGGTGGGGTTCGCCATAGGTTTGAAAATCGAACGGTTTAAAATAGAAGCGATCGCTCTCTATTTTAACTATCTATGCGAACCGTCGTCAGTCCCGAACAACTCTATCTTTCACCGGGAAGCGTGTTACGATCGCCCGGAACTTGGGCGGATTACGCTTCCCTGTTAGAACAGCGAGGCGATCGCCAAAATCCCTCGACGAACGAAGCTGAAAAAAATCTTTTCATCGCGATATCTTCGCGGGAACTTCCCCTATAATGGAAGTGGTAACGAGCCTTCAGTACGGCGATGACTTTCGACCTTCTCGCAGAACAGCGATCGCCCGACACCTCCCAAAAATTGCTACTCCACGGTGTCAGTTGGGAAAAATACGAAGCTTTTTTGGAACTCCTCGGCGATGACTTTCCCAGTTTGCGCCTGAAGTATCTCGACGGAACCTTACAGTTTGTGTCTCCGAGTCGAAACCACGAATTTATTAAACGCAACATCGCGCGGTTGCTAGATGCGTATTTGGAAGAAACGCGAACCCCGTTTTTCGGGTTGGGTTCGACGACGTTTCGCCGGGAAGTGAAATCGCGGGGAGTCGAACCGGATGAATGTTACTGTTTCGGGGAAGAAAAATCGCGTCCTGATTTGGCGTTCGAAGTGGTTTTTACCTCTGGAGGAATCGACAGTCTCGCCATTTACGAAGGTTTGGAAGTTCCCGAGGTTTGGTTTTGGGAAAACGGACGGTTTACGATTTACTGTTTGGGTGAAAAGGGTTATGTGGAGTGTGAGAGAAGTCAGCAGTTACCGGGTTTGGATATAGTGTTGTTGTCGCAGTACGTGACGGCGGAGAATCCTTTGGATGCTGTCATTGAGTTTCGGAAGCAGATATAAAAAACTTTCCTTCTAATCTTTTTTTATAAATTCCTTAACCGAAAGACTATCCAGGATTACTATGGCAATTTAATAGAGTCAAAATTCTGAATAAAATTTCCTGGCCTTTATCTAAAAAATGTGCTAGTTTATTCGTATAAATCATACCGGCGATCGCAAATGAGACAAGAGTTTTTGAAACAACTAAAACAAATTTTAGAAAAATCTAGCTTTTACTCAGAGGGTCTTCGGAGTTTGTGGTTATAAATGTATAGCATGATACAAAAAATTGAAGATTCGAGAGCCAAAACCCTTGAAATCTCGTGAAGTTAGTTTTTCTGTCACCCTAAACTCCGAAGAGCCTACTCAGATGGATGGGTGTATGGAAGACTAAAGCAAAAACTGGGAAGTCTCCAAGCCGACGAATTAAATAAACGGGTCTTCGGAGTTTGTGGTTATAAATGTATACCATAATACAAAAAATTGAAAATTCGAGAGCCA
>NZ_KB235958.1:1803428-1816985 GCF_000332355.1 Baaleninema simplex PCC 7105 | reverse complement strand
AAAAATTGAAGATTCGAGAGCCAAAACCCTTGAAATCTCGTGAAGTTAGTTTTTCTGTCACCCTAAACTCCGAAGAGCCAAATAAACTGGCTGAGGTTCTGGGATTCAAATATGGCTGGAATCCAACAGTTCAAGAACTTTTAGAACAGCAGGCACGAGACGCTGGAATAGAAGAAATTCAATCATTCGATCGAGATAACAGTATTGAAGACGAATTAACCCAACTCAAACAAGAACTTAAAACCTCAGTTTCTTCAACGCACTCTCCGAGTAAGTCCGGAAGTTCTTTTGATAATTTAGAAATCATATTTTCTGAACTAGACAGTTTAGTAGGATTACAGGGTCTTCGGAGTTTGTGGTTAAAAACGTATAAAATGATACAAAAAATCGAAAATTCGAGAGCCAAAACCCTTGAAATCTCGTGAAGTTAGTTTTTCTGTCACCCTAAATTCCGAAGAGCCGGATTACAAAGCCTTAAACAGGAAATCAAAGAGCTTGCGAACTTCCTAAAAATCCAAGAACTCCGAAAAAGTCATGATTTAACCCCGATCTCAATTTCGCTACATTCCGTCTTCTGCAGACCGCCAGGAACAGGAAAAACGACTGTTGCGCGTTTAATTGGTTCGATTTATCGAGAACTTGGCATTCTCGCAAAAGGTCATCTCGTTGAAATCGATCGATCTGGACTTGTGGCGGGATATATCGGACACACGGCTAAACAAACTGAAAAGGTCATTGAATCGGCAATAGATGGCGTTCTTTTTATTGATGAAGCCTATTCGCTAAAGCCAGAAGGTGCGAAAAGCGATTTCGGACAGGAAGCGATTGATACACTCCTCAAACGAATGGAAGATTATCGCGATCGTCTGGTGGTGATTGTCGCTGGATACAGTGACGAAATGTCACGGTTTATCGAATCCAATCCGGGTTTACAGTCTCGATTTAACCGATATTTTTATTTTGAAGACTATCTTCCTGACGATTTACTGAAGATATTCGATGCTCTTTGTCAAACTCACCATTTTGAGTTGACTTCTGAGGCGCGATCGATTCTCCTCAATGGCTTAATGGAGTTGTACGAAAACCGAAATAAAAATTTCGGAAACGGTCGATTGGTGAGAAATATTTTTGAGAAAACTATCGAAAAGCAATCCAGCCGACTCGTGAAGTTATCCAACGTGACAAAAGCTGAAATGTTACAGCTTAAAACTGAGGATATTGCTTTACCTGCCCAGAGATAGATCGCAACAAAAATTATTGAAATTAATCTCAGCCTAAAACTATTTAGTTTTTTTAGATTGGCGTTCTGTACTCTCTAAATCTGATTGCAACGTCGTCATCGCGTTCGACATTTTTTCCACTGACAACGCAGACACTTTCAACCACAAATCTAGAAAAATATCGCTGCGAATAATTCCAGTTTTATAGGGAACTAACTGTAATTATTTTTCTTTTTGTAACACAAACTCATCGAAAAGCCGATCCATTATTTGAACTTTAATATTTACGATCGACGGCGATCTCGAAAAGGCTGGAAAGGTGTTTTTGACGCAACTGTTCTAGGATTCTGTTTGAATGTTGCTGGTGAGACGTTGGGTTTCGTTCCTCAAGCCAACCTACAATTTTAATCAAATAATTCTGAAACCAGACAGCGAAAACCGGGAAGTTGCGGACTTGTAAGCGTGTCAGAAGGAAATAACGTCACCGCCAGTTTCAACACCGACTCTTCGCGACGATACACTTTCAACTCTGGTAACTGTCGATCGATAATCCAATATTCCAAAACTCCCTCCGCCGAATAGAGTTTGAGTTTGAGTTCGTAGTCTCGTTGGCGATCGCGCTGGGATTTAGACACGACTTCCACCACTAAATCGGGAGATGTCGTTAGATGTCCCGATTCATCTAAAGAATTGTCGAGTCGTTCTTGACGAATCCACACCACATCGGGAATGACACTGTCGGTTTCCGAAAAAATAATTCCCGGTGCGATCGCCGCTCGTCCCAAACCCGTTTCTCGACACCAGGCTTTTAACGCAGCATAGACGTTTCCCACAATTTCCTGATGTTTCCAATGGGGAACGCGAGTTACGAGAAGTTCTCCATTAATAATTTCGTATTGATTTCTAGGGTCATCAAATAACTGTAAATCTGAAACCGTACAGTGATTTTTTTTGTGATGAAGAAGTCATTTTTAAATCTGTTCGTTAAATCGAGTGTTTAAACGGCTACTCGAGTTCGAGCGAATTCTACGGGTTGTAGACTTTGGCTAATAAAATTTTTCCAAATCGAGTTTTTAAAAATATACAAGACCGTTTTCTAATCGGATTTCACCCCAGTTCGATCGAAGCCAAGTCGTTGAGAAGCCAGATGAGGTAAAAATCTTCCATTCTGGCTTTGAAGACAAGTCGGGAAGGTGAATCCTCGGATGAATTGAATTGGGAGAAGAGATTAACGACATCCCAAGCTGTCGCGAGTAGCCACGCCGGTAACGGAATTGATGCCGTCAGCCCGATCGCACATCAGAGAAACTTGATAGCGATCGAGTATCGTTCCCGAGAAATCTGCCCCGGTAATGTCTGCTTCGATAAACGTGCTGCTGCTGGCGATCGCATCGGTAAAAATCGCGTTGGAGAGATTGGCGCGATCGAACACCACGCGATCGGCAAAAGATTCCGATAAATCGACTCCGGTTAAATCCGCCTCAAAAAAGCTACCCTTCGTCAAAATCGTACCGTGGAGGTTCGCCTCTTGGAAGTTTGCCCCTTTCATGTTCGCCCCAGCGAAAGAAGTCCCTTCGAGATCGGCTCGGGCAAAATCCCGATAGCGCAAGTCAGTCAGCGTATAGTCTACTGTATTGTCTCGCGCCCGCGCCGTCGCGGGAACTCCCGTCCACCCCAACACCACCATCGCGACAATCGCGACGCACTGCATCAGTCTCCGCCAAACCTTGCGATCGTTCATCTCCGGCCTCTGTCCCTCAACGGTCTCTCATCCAAACTGTTATACCACCTAGAGTTCACCGATTCAGAAGACAGACTGTCAGGGGTCAGTGATATCGATCGCCCCAAAAGACCGACCTTCTCACCTAAAATCGATACTGGACTCACCGGCCGAAGGGGTGAGCCTCACCATCAGGGGCGACATCGATCGTCGAGTTTCTTCAGACGACAACCGCATAATAATCACTAGCGATAAAGCGCGATCGCCGAACCACTCGACTCGTTCAACACTATGGATTGCCCAACCGTCTCTTGTATGTTGAAATCTCCATCTCCCCTTAAAGCCTCGCCCAAACCTCACAACACACCGGCAACCTTCTCTCCATCGCCCCCCCGCAAGCGTACCAAAGAGCGCTTCTTACTTTACGGGGCCTGGGCAATTTTAGTTTTATCTTTAATAGCGATGGTGGCAACCGGTTCGTCGTCGTTCGATCGCTCCACCTCCACCCCCGAGACACCTTCGAGCGAATCTCCCGCCCAACCCTAGCCTCGCTCCCGTCACCTCCCGAAAAAGCGTACAATAACGAACAGATAACGACGCTTTGGGAGACTCGACGTGTCCGCTTCCCCTACCGTTTTACTCGTAGACGGTCATTCCCTCGCCTATCGCGCCTATTACGCCTTCGCCAAAAGTCGCGAGGGCGGATTGCGTACATCTGGCGGTATTCCCACGAGCGTCTGTTTCGGCTTCGTGCGATCGCTCCTCGACACCATCGCCAGCCACCACCCCGATTACGTCGCCATCGCCTTCGACACCCGCGAAGCCACCTTTCGCCACGAAGCCGACGCCAACTATAAAGCTAACCGCCCCGAAACGCCAGAAGATTTCATTCCCGACGTCGAAAACCTCAAAACCCTCCTCGACGCCTTCAACTTCCCCATTCTCACCGCCCCCGGTTACGAAGCCGACGACATCCTCGGTACCCTCACCCGCCACGCCAGCGATCGCCACTTTACCGTCAAAATCCTCAGCGGCGATCGCGACTTATTCCAACTCGTCAACGACGCACGCCACGTCAGCGTCTTGCACCTTCCCGGCGGCTACGGAAAAGGGCGCAACGCCCAACCCGTCGAGTACCACGAAGCCCAAGTCAAAGACAAACTCGGCGTCTCTCCCGCCGAAGTCGTGGATTTCAAAGCCCTCTGCGGCGACAGTTCCGATAACCTTCCCGGCGTCAAAGGAATCGGCGAAAAAACCGCCGTCAAACTCATCGACGCCTACCACTCCCTCGACGGAATCTACAACGCGATCGACGAGATCCGAGGCGCCCAGAAAAAACGCCTCGAAGCCGGAAAAGAGGAAGCCTATCACACCCAGTTCATGGTTCGCATCGAGTGCGAGGTTCCCCTCGACATCGACTGGAACGCCTACCAACTCCAAGGCTTCGACACCGCCAAGGTGCGCCCTATCCTCGAAAAACTGGAGTTGAAATCCCTCCTCGACAACCTCCACCACCTCCAAACCCAACTCGGGGGAACCCAACCCGCAGCCGACGCCCCCGCCGAAGCTGAAGACGAAGATACTTGGTTTTTCAGCCCCGAAGACACCGCCAACAGCCAACAGCCGCAAAACTCCGACATTACCCCAGAGATTATCGATACCGAAGAGAAGCTGCAAGCGCTGATCGATCGCCTCCAACGCCACACCCACCCCGAAACCCCCGTCGCTTGGGATACCGAAACCAGCAGTACCAAACCCATCGACGCCGAATTAGTCGGATTGGGCTGTTGCTGGGGAGACGCAGCCGATGCGATCGCCTACATTCCCGTCGGACATACTCGCGGAACGCAACTCGACAAAACCACCGTCTTAGAAGCGTTGCGCCCGATTCTCGAAAGCGACGAATACCCCAAAGCCTTACAAAACGCCAAGTACGATCGCCTCGTCTTACGAAGCCAAGGAATCGATCTCAAAGGCGTAGTATTCGATACCATGCTGGCGAGTTACGTTCTCGATCCCGAAACCACCCACAACCTCAGCGATTTGGGACTTCGCCACCTCGACATCACCGCCCAAAGTTATAAAGAACTCGTTCCCAAAGGGAAAACCATCGGCGAAATAGCCATTCCCCTCGTCGCCAACTACTGCGGAACCGACGTTCACGTCACGTATCGCCTCGTTCCCCTACTTCGTCAACAACTCGCCGAAGTTCCCAAGTTGCAGAAACTCTATAACGACGTGGAACTTCCCCTCGAACCCGTCTTAGCAGAGATGGAGTATTCGGGAATTTGCATCAATGTCGAATATCTCAAAAACTTATCGAAAAAACTCGAATCTCAACTCGATAGCATCGAACGAGAAGCCTATAAAGTCGCCGGTGAAGAATTTAATTTAAAATCGCCCAAACAACTGAGTACGTTATTATTTGAAACCCTAGAACTCGACAAGCGAAAAACCAGTAAAACCAAAACTGGATATTCCACCAACGCCGCTGTTTTAGAAAAACTGCAAGGGGATCATCCCGTCGTAGACTGCATCCTCGAACATCGCACCTTATCGAAGCTGAAATCCACCTATGTAGATGCTTTGCCAGAACTGGTACATCCAGACTCTTGCCGCATTCACACCGATTTCAACCAAGCCATTACTGCAACTGGGCGCTTGTCATCCTCGAATCCCAACTTACAAAACATTCCCATTCGCACGGAGTTTAGCCGCCAAATTCGTAAAGCCTTTGTTCCCCGAGACGGATGGATTCTCGCCGCTGCCGACTACTCTCAAATCGAATTGCGAATTTTGGCACATTTGAGTCAGGAACCGGTATTAATTGAAGCCTATCAAAACAACCGAGACGTACACCGTTTGACGGCACAATTATTGTTTGAAAAAGACGAGGTTACTTCGGACGAACGACGGTTAGGAAAAACCATTAATTTCGGCGTCATTTACGGAATGGGAGCGCAACGGTTCGCCCGCGAAGCCGGAGTGAGTACCGCCCAAGGGCGAGACTTTATCGATCGCTATAACGATCGCTACGCCAAAGTGTTCGAGTATCTTCAGCAAATGAAACGAGAAGCGATCGCCCACGGTTATGTCGAAACCCTCTTAGGGCGTCGTCGCTATTTCAACTTTGAATCGGGAAGTCTGCGAAAACTGCAAGGTTCTAACCCCGACGACATCCAACTCGACAAGTTCAAACGTCTCGGATTGGCGGATTCCCAAGCGTTGCGGGCAGCGGCGAACGCCCCCATCCAAGGCTCCAGTGCCGATATCATTAAAATTGCGATGGTGAAGCTGTTCGACTTGTTGCGAGACTACGACGCCCAACTCTTGTTGCAAGTTCATGACGAATTGGTGTTCGAGCTTCCCGAGTCGGAGTGGGAGAGATTACAACCGCAGATTAAAGAGGCGATGGAATCCGCTGTAAATCTCAGCGTTCCCCTGGTTGTGGATATCCACGCTGGAGACAACTGGATGGAAACGAAGTAGTTGATGGGGGAATAGGGAACGGGGAACGGGGTTTTCCCCATCCCATCACCAATTGCTTTACATATTCAACTACATGGTTATAATGTAAATAACTACTCGACAGACGTAAGATTTCGGACAACGCCGACAACCCCCTAAAGCTGATGTCTGTCGGGTAGCTCTTTGCAGTTTATCGGACGAAAGCACCATGAAAACAGCACTCGTTCGCGGGGTGTGGAGTCTCGTTCTCGCCCTGTGCTGCCTCACTGTATGGAGTTTACCCGCTCGCGCGCAACAAGTCGATCCGGCGGAACTCTCGAACGCCGTTAACGAAATCGAACAGATCGATCGAATGCGTTCCGGGTTGGCGTCTACCATCGAAGACAGCCCCACCGAACCCACTCTTCAGACGATGAAAGAAGTCTGCAAACCAGTAGGAATGCGGGCGAAACAACTCGGAGAAGAAACTGGGTGGCAAGTCAAACAAATTGCGAAGAAATATCGCAATCCCGCCCACGCCCCGGATACGGAAACGGCAAGTGAGGCGTTAGATTTGTTTGAGAAAAACCTCAATTTGGTAGGATTTTGGCAAGAGGAAACGATTGACGGACAAGCGGGAACTCGTTATTATCGTCGAATTAACGTCGAATCCAGTTGTTTGGCGTGTCACGGCGCGAAAAACGAACGCCCGAAGTTTGTGAAAGAAAAGTATCCTCAAGATTTAGCTTACGATTTTGAAGTGGGCGATTTGCGGGGGATGTATTCGGTATTTATTCCTTATCTGGATTGAGGTTTGAGTTCAAATTTTTTTTGAAAATTTAAACTCAAAATCTAGTTAAATAGTCGATAAAATTTTGCATTTTTTAAACCCTGACTTTTTGAAAATGTTGGGGTTTTTATATTTTTAAAATTGACAGTGTAGGTTAACGATCGTTCATTAACGAAATTCACCCTCTCGGTGCTAGCTAGGTTTCTGGCGAGATCCCCAGCATCTCCAAGATGCCAGGGATCTGATGGGGATGTTCCCTGTTCCCTATTCCCTGTTCCCTGTTCCCTATTCCCTGTTCCCCAAAATTAAAACCTTATTAAAAATACGATCGCTCTCCTCAATCCTGCGTTAAAATTTTTGTAAATTACGCTTGACAAATATCGCTTATGCTATCTGTTTTTCAGGTTCTCAAATCCGTTCTCAAACCTTTGATGGTTCTGGGGGTTTTTCTCCTCGCCATTACCACCGTCAACCTGTCGGCGAACGTACCTCCGGCGTTTGCCAGAATCCAACAACAAACCGAAGCCCCCGGACAAGTCGTCTACCAAGCCAGACATACCTTAAAAGACAGCAAAGGAGACGCTTGGCAAGTCATTTTATACAAACGCATCAAACAGACAGACAACGAAACCATCGCAACGACGAACTTACGGTTAGCGGGATTTCCCGATGCCGTTGAATTCGTCCATCCCGACGAATTAAAAATCGAGACCGATCGCGGTCAAACCCTTACCGCCCCCGATCGCTTCGCCGAAAAAAATCCCGCCCCCAACATCGGAGAATACCAACTCAACGCCGTCGTCAACCAACTCCCCGAACGCGGCACCTTAAAACTGACCCTTCCCGTGCGAGAGGGCGATCGCATCCTGCAAATTCCGTATCCCGTTATATTAGAATGGCAAGACGTGCTGAACGAAACCGGGGGTGTCGCCGATTTTCAGTCCTAGTTCTGCGCCCCATCACATCTTAAAAACGACGACTGAAACAAAACGGCGGTGACTCTCGGTAACAGATACAACGATCGCTCGTTTCTCAGCACGTTACCCTCAAACAGAGCCATTTCGACCGAACCCAATGTCAACCGCCGTTTCTTCCCCTTCGACCCCCTTCGAACTCGATCGCCTGCAACGACTCGATCGACTCTACACCCGAATCGCAGGCGTCATCCTGGCCAAACAACATCCCGTTACCGGACTCTTACCCGCCAGTACCGCTATCACCGACCACGGCGACTACACCGATGCCTGGGTGCGGGATAACGTCTACAGCATTCTCGCCGTCTGGGGTCTCGGCCTGGCCTACCGCAAACTCGACAGCCAACAAAGCCGGGCTTACGCACTCGAACAAAGTACCGTCAAACTCATGCGGGGCTTGCTGTGCGCCATGATGCGCCAAGCGGCGAAAGTCGAACGCTTCAAACATACCCAAGACCCCCTCGACGCCCTCCACGCCAAATACGACACCAACACCGGCCACATCGTCGTCGGCGATAACGAATGGGGACACCTGCAAATCGACGCCACCTCCGTCTTTTTGCTGATGTTGGCACAAATGACCGCCTCGGGACTCAACATCGTGTTCAGTCTCGACGAAGTGAACTTCGTGCAGAACCTGGTGTACTACATCGGACGCGCCTATCGCACCCCCGATTACGGCATTTGGGAACGGGGCAACAAAATCAATCACGGTAAACCCGAACTCAACGCCAGTTCCATCGGCATGGCCAAAGCGGCTCTCGAAGCCATCGATGGCATTAACTTATTTGGGATGCGGGGCGATCGCAACTCCGTCGTTCACGCCCTCCCCGACGATATCGCCCGGGCCCGCATCACCCTCGAAGCCTTACTCCCTCGGGAATCCAACTCCAAAGAAGTCGATGCTGCTACCCTCAGCGTCATCGGATTTCCCGCCTTCGCCGTCGAAGACCGGGCTTTGCGCGATCGCACCTACCGTAAAATCGTCGAAAAACTGCAAGGTAACTACGGATGCAAGCGGTTCCTGCGCGACGGACACCAAACCGCGATCGAAGATAGTACCCGACTGCACTACGAACCTCACGAACTGCTGCAATTCGAGCATATCGAATGCGAGTGGCCGCTGTTCTTTGCCTACTTATACCTCGATCGCTTGTTCGAGGGCGATCGTGAGGGAATCCAAGAATATCGCGAAAAATTGGACGCCGTTCTCGTCGAAAAAGACGGCTGGAAGCTGCTTCCCGAACTCTACTACGTCCCTGAAGATCTCATCGACGCCGAACGGGAAAACCCCCATTCCCAAAAACGCCTCCCCAACGAAAACGTCCCCCTCGTGTGGGCGCAAAGCCTTTACTGGCTGGGACAAATTCTCGACGAAGGCTTCATCGAACTCGGCGATATCGACCCCCTAGGACGGCACTTGCAACGCCACGGAACCCAACAATCCGTCGTACAAATTGCCCTTCTCAGCGAAGACGAAGACCTACAAGCCGAACTGGCCACCTACGGCATCGCCACCGAAACCCCCGATCGCATCGACCCGATTCAAGTTCGCTATGCCGAAGAACTGACTTGGATTTACCACCAAATCGGACGCAACGACAAACTGAATTTAAGCGGTCGTCCCATTCGGCGATTGCGGAGTCTCACAACCTCGCGCATTTTCCGCATTCGCGACGAAACCATCGTCTTTCTGCCCTCGTTCCTCAACCAGAAACAGTTTTACCTAACCCTCGACTACCACTTCCTCGTCGCGCAACTCAAAAGCGAAATCGCCTACACCTCTCGCCACTGGTACGACTTGGGGCGTCCGACGATGGTGTTGATGCTGACTCGGCAACTGGTGGAAATCGGACAGGATGCCCTGTTAAACCTGATGTTGCAACTGCGAGACGGTAAATGTGAAAACACTCCCGTTCGCCTCGGACGCCTCAACCAGTTGATGTTGACTTCGGGAACCGAACGGGTGAACTTCCTCCACGAAGCCGAATTCGTCAAACCCGCCCCGAAAGAGGTGACGGTTCGCAGTTCCTATCTGATTTACAACCCTGCCAAAAGCCAACCCCTGACGCCGACACAGGAGTTTAGCTTAGAATGCGAGCGGGATGTAGAGGTGTTGTTAGAGCAGTTGCGCCGTTCGGAGAACATTTACGAACAAGTCGAAATCCTGCATACTCTGGTGAATTTGGAAGGGTTGGAGTTCGATACCGGGTTCGGTGGCGACAGAGAAGTCACGGTGGCAGACTTGCTCGAAGAACTCTACAATCGCGCCAGCAACGTGAAAGTCGATGGCGGCGAAGTTCAGGTTCACTGGGCGGTGGTGCGTTACGCGGCGGCGTTGTTAAATAAGATGAGTATCGGACTTTCCGAAGCCGTTACTGACATTTTGGTGCGTCAAAAACACATCGCGATCGGCAAGTCGTACAGCGAAGATTCGTCGATTACGAGTCCGTTGCCTTACGAAGAGTTAATCGAAAAAATCGCCCATTTCTGTCGAGAAGATATTCGCGATCGCGTCTTAACACAAGAAATTCTAATTTATTTAGGCATTACCATTCAAGCAGAACCGACGCTGTTTGACGGGTTGTTGACGTTGCGCGTCGGCTATTTAATTTTGTTGTTAGCCAGCGAAATCGTCAGCGAATTTGGCGTGACGCAAGACGAAGCCTACGGGAAATTAATGCAGTTGAGTCCGTTTGAGATTAAAACGCGACTGCGACAGGCGATTACCGGATACACCGGATTCGATCGCCGTTTGCAACAACAGGAATCCTTGCGCGTCAAACCTTTCGGAAAGGCGATCGATTGGCAGGTGCTTCCCGCCGAAGACAGCGACGGACAACCAGAAGATTGGCTGCGGAAACGCAAGCGGGACGGTGCAGCCGGACGAGTTCCCAAGAATTTCTATCCCGGCGTTTGGACGATTCTGAAACACTGTAAAGGATTGGTCATCGGGGACAAACTCGAAAGTCGAAACCGCCTCGATAGCGAGTTAATTTTGGCAGAGATGACACCGGGAGAGAAAAACTTCGCCTTGCGCGTCGAGTGGTTGCTCAACAAAATTCAATCCCCGCAATACCGACATTTAACCATCGAAGCTTTGATGGAGTTAAAAGCGATATTCGATCGCAACCCCGACCTACAAATTACCGACTATATCGTTCTCGACGTGTTGATCGGTCACGCGGTGCGTTTGGCGTGGAACGAACGCTATCCCGAACGGATCGATCGCTACGAGGAGGACAAAGCCGCCGCCTGGAGTCGCTTTTACGAAGCCTCTCCCTACATCTGCGCCAAGGCGATCGTCAAAGCCTTCCAGTTCCTCAGCAGCACCGCCAGCGAACCCGACGAATCGCCGGAAGACGAAGCGGTAGCGTCGGTGTAGCCAAGCCGGGGAGAAGGGGAGAGGGGGGAGAGGGGGGAGAGGGGGGAGAGGGGGGAGAGGGGGAGAGGGGGAGCAGGGGAGCAGGGGAGCAGGAGAGAAGGAAAAAACTGTCAACTGTCTCCACTGCCTCGCGGTTCACTGTTCACTGTTCGCGGTTCACTGTAAAAGGCTGGTGACTGTTCGAGCGATCGCTCTCGCGAAGGGCGATGGTTTGTTGGGGGATACCGATGCGAATTCCCGCTTCGTCGAAGGCTAACTTCAGGCGACGGCGATATTCCCGTTCTACGTTCCACTGTTCGATGGGTTTGGTTTTAATCCACATCAAAATCCCGATACCCGTTTCGTCTACCAGTTCGACGCCGATTAACAATGTCGGATCGATAATGCGATCGCTCCAATCGGAATCGGCTTGCATCTTAGAGATCGTGTCTTTCATTACTTGCATCGCCTGCATCGCATCGGTGTCCGGGGTGACACGAATGCGGAAGTCAATCCGCGACCATTCCTTGGTGAGGTTGTGAACCACGTTAATTTGACTGTTGGGAATCGTACTCAACCGTCCCCCGTCACCGCGAATGCGAGTAATGCGGAGATTCATGTATTCGACGAATCCCGCACCGTACCCCACATCGATCACGTCGCCGACAGCAAACTGATCTTCCCAAAGAATCAGAATCCCGTTGATGAGGTCTTTAATGAGGTTCTGAAATACGATCGTCAACGCAACCCCGAAAATCCCCGCCCCAGCTAACAACGAGTCGAGGGGGACTTTTTGTAAGCCGAGGAACCAGAGGACGCCGATAAATCCGGCGATGAAACTGGTCATCCCTTTCAACGCGGCGGCCAGCGTCGGCGCACGCAAAACGAAGCGTTGAGAGGCGCTCGGATCGATCGACTGTCGTTCGACCCAAGATTGTAAAAAGCCGTCGATCGCGATATCGCTGGCTTTGTTGGCGATGCTAACCGTCAACCAAATGCCGAGCAGTTGAAGCGGAACGTCCGACAACCAGAGGGATTGAGCGCGGGTTTCGGGAAACTGGAACAAGATCCCGATCGCTCCGCCCAATACCAGCGCCACCTGCAACCACTGCAACACGCGCCGCAGCAAGATCGCAATACTGATACGGCGTTCGAGGGCGATTTGAGGAATCAAGGCATTGAGAAATTGTATCGACCGAGTCGGCGATCGCGATTCGGCGGCGGCGATCTCATCTTCCGGAGACGGTAAATCTTCTAGATGTCGCTGACTCGAGAGTTCTCGATATCGATGTTTTAACCGACGCTGCAACAGCCACAAAATTGGCGTTAGAACGGCGACTACCGCAGCGATGACCATCGCCGTTTTCGTCCGGCGGCGTTGGGCTTGAGGTTGTTGTTCCTGCCACGCCTCGATCAAAGCATCGCGAAGCCTGTCTTTCCAACGCTGGGCCAGGGTTTCTACCGGAGTATCCGTCAGTTCCGCGTCTAACTCCGTGACCGTCATTATCACGCGCGGCGACAAATCGCGATCGTCCGAAACGAGGATAATCGGTTGATTGTTGAGGGTTTGCGTATAGGCGCGCAGCGTCTCGGGATCGAACCCCTGTTCGAGAACGGTGTTGAGGACGCTTTCAATTTCTGCCACCCGCCGTTCGATCGGAGGGATGCTCGCGTTCCCACTCTCGCTCGGTCGCTTCGAGGCTACCTCGAAAATCGGCAATCCGTTGAGTCGCACGGGAGCCGATTCGAGTTCGCCTTGCGTTGGCACCGGAAGCGGAAGCGGAGTTTGTGCGACGACAGGGGGCGTCATCCCAGGTTCGATAATGGCGATCGAGGCAAATGCCAGCCATACGATCGGGATAAAGCGCACGATACGCCGCGATAACCGTCCGGCAAAAATGCGACGCAGTACGACTGCGATCGAGGGTGGATTGGACATGAGTAGTTCACCCCGTTCGAGAAAACGTCTTTGACAACTTAGCGGGACTTAAACGGTAAAAAAGGTAAAATAAAAGCAAAACCCTTGACTGACAAGGATTTAA
>NZ_KB235958.1:1798956-1803328 GCF_000332355.1 Baaleninema simplex PCC 7105 | reverse complement strand
AGTGGGCGAACCAACCTTTGGAAACTTTTGTAGATGCTTTAGAGGCTTTTCGGACAGCCATGTCTTTTCGTTTTGTGGCATGGCTGAACGAGAATCGAGACCTGTTTGCCGCTCACAAAGCGCGTTTTGGCTTGGTTTGGGCTTGAAATTTGTTTAAGTACCGTTAGCAAAAAAACTTCACATTGCCTCGACGACATTTCGGACGGGACGAGTTCCCGTGGGTATCACCGCGATCGATTATTAATTCTCGAGCGTCCACTCTGACGCCCGCGCACCGAGTTCGATGGGAATGCTCACCGCTTTACCCAAACGAGGACGTTCGCGGGTTTGGGTGATATACGTCCGTACCGTCTCCGTACCGCCCAATCCGTTGACGTATTGTGCGATACTCTCGAGGCGATCGGCGTACTCCTCCGCCGAGAGGGGAAACGACGCCTGTTCGAGATATTTCCACATGACTTGAACGAAAATTTTTCCCTGCGTGCGACGCAGTTGCAAATCGTAGGAGCATCCCCACTTGTCGAGAATGAGTTGATGTAACTCTCGTCCGGTCACGATCGCACTCCGTTGAGCGTTCTCTCGATGGTTGTTTGTATTCTACGAAGAAGTGTCCGAGGTTGCCAGGCCGAGACGCCTCGTCGGGGTTGACGTTACTTTTTCACCTTCATCCGTTGGGTGACGATCGTAATTCCACCCCGACGCACGATCGCCCCGGAGAGCCAATAATCCCCTTCACGAGATGCCGCTTCTCCGACTTTAAACAATCCCCCTGCCATCAGCAGTTCGAGTTCCAACTCCGTGTCGTCGAGATAGTTGTCCACAGAAACCGCCTGTTCGATGGCCGAACCGAGTAAAAAGTCGTTGTCGAGGGGTTCTTCTACGATCGCGTCAAAGTGGTAGCGACTGTCGGGCATCACCGCCTCGGGAAGATTGACCGTTACCGTTGGCGGGGCGTCTCCCGACGTCAGCGTCGCGCGTTCGGCCAATACTTCCTGAAAGACGATCTGTCCGTTTTCGTAGCGTTGGCGGGATTGTAGCGTCGCGTTGAGATCGTACTCGCGATGCGGTGCGGGTTCGGTTCCTGCGATCGCCGTGCGAGTTTGCGCTTCGTAGCCGGTGTTCGTGGCTTCCCACGAGAGCAATTCCGTTTCGTAAGTCAAACTGGGGAAGCGTTCCCACAATTGAACCAGAGCCGATCGCAGGCTCGATCGCGTCAACCCGTCGTCGTGAACGAAGTCGCGACTGTAAAACTCCATCACCGCATCTACATCGCCCGCACTAGCTGCCGCATCGATATCCTCGAGGAGTTGCATCAGTTCCGGGGGAGCGGTTTCGGGAGGATTTGCCCAAGCCGGAAGACCGACGAGACTCGAGGCGATCGCACCGCAGAGGGCGACAACACAACGGTTTGCAGAAGACAGAAAAGCGGAGTTGGCGTTCATAGGGTTTTTCGTCGTGAGCCAATAGTACCTACTACTCTAAGCCAAACTCCCCAACCCCGTCCGAAAATGGGGGTGAGTTGATGGGGAGGCTTTTTACAGTGAACAGTCACCCGTCACCCGTCACCAGTGAAGACAGCGGACAGTTAACAGTTTCTTCCTTGTCTTCCTTGTCTCCCCCTCTCCCCCTCCAAACGGCTTACGCCGTGATAGCGTAGAACTATCGACATCGTTCGTTTCGATCGCCGTGGAACCCGAAGCCTCTTCTAAACGCCTGCTCGTCGCCGCCAGTGGAACGGGAGGTCACGTTTTTCCTGCCCTCGCCACCGCAGAGAGCCTCAGCGACTATCACATCGAATGGTTGGGCGTTCCCCACCGCATGGAAACCCAACTCGTCGGCGATCGCTATCCGCTACATTTAATTCCCGTCGAAGGCTTTCAAACCCGCTTGGGTTTGGGAACGGTGAAGGTGTTAGTCCGCTTTGTCAACGCGGTGTTCGCCTGTCGCAAGATTTTGAAACGGGGGAAGTTCGACGGCGTATTTACGACTGGGGGCTACATTGCTGCTCCTGCCATTTTAGCCGCGCGATCGCTCGAGATTCCCGTCGTTCTCCACGAGTCGAACGCGATCCCAGGAAAAGTAACGAAATGGTTTTCTCGCTGGTGTGACGTGGTGGCGATCGGCTTTTTAGATGCGGCGCGATCGCTTCCCCAGGTTAAAACAGTGTGTGTCGGAACGCCGGTTCGCCCCGATTTTTTAAAAGACACGTCGTTCGATCTTCCAATTCCCGATGACGTTCCCTTAATCGTCGTCATGGGAGGAAGTCAAGGGGCGGTAGCCGTGAACCAGTTAGTCCGCGAGTGTGCGCCTTCGTGGTTCGAGGTAGGGGCGTGGGTCGTGCATCTCACTGGAACGTACGATCCCGATGTGGATAGTTTGAAACACCCTCAATATATTGCCATGCCCTTTTACGACAACGTCGCGGGCTTGTTGCAACGGGCAAATCTCGCCGTCAGTCGCGCGGGTTCGGGAACGCTCACGGAGCTGGCGATGACGCACACCCCGTCGATTTTAATTCCGTTTCCCTATGCTGCCGAAGACCATCAATTTTACAACGGTCGAGGGTTTGTCGAAGCTGGGGCGGCGTTGATGTTCCGTCAGGCGGAAATTTCGCCGGAAGTGCTGCAAACTGAAGTTTTGGAACTGTTAAACTCCCCCGAAAAGCTCGATCGCATGACGAAAGCGATGGCAGGATTGGCCGTTCCCGATAGCGCACAGCGGTTGGCGCAATTGATTCGAGATGTGTTGGAAACCTAAATTTTTCCAATGTCTCGATCTTTTTTGGAGATACACAAATCCATTCTTTTGTCAACCCCTCGTAGCCAGTCCGAGCGTTCTGCACCGCTCGCACTCGATCGCTGATTGCAAGCCCCTGATTACCGATAAACTGGTACAACACGAACGACTGAAGACTCGATCGAAACAAGCGCGTGAACGACATTCTCCAAGGGCTTAACATCTATCTCGTCGGGATGATGGGAGCGGGAAAAACCACAGTTGGAAAACACCTCGCCCACCAACTCGGGTATCGGTTCCTCGATACAGACGCCATCATCGAACAAGTGACGGGAACCACGATCGACGAGATTTTCGCCAACGAGGGCGAACCGGCGTTTCGAGACATCGAACACCAGGTTTTAGCTGGCGTGGCGGCGTATCAACGTTCGGTCGTCTCGACGGGCGGCGGTATCGTCACTCAACAGAACAACTGGAGTTACTTAAAATACGGACTCGTGGTGTGGTTGGACGTTCGGCCCGAAACACTGTTCGATCGCCTCCGAGACGACCGTAGCCGTCCCCTTCTCAAAGAAGCCGATCCCCTGGCGACGCTGAAACAGCTTTTAGACGAACGGCGATCGAAGTACGAACAAGCCGATCTTCATCTATCTGTCAGTGGCGACGAATCCCCCGATCGCATCGTCGATCGCCTCATCGCCGCGATTCCTTCTGTTTTAAAACCATCCGTTCGACCTCCCCATGAGTTTAGCGCTTAAACAAGTCGTCCCTTGGGGGCGATCGCTCGACGACTACCAAGATCCGTCGCAGTGCTCCGCCCATAGCCGAGGGCTTGGGGGGTGGTGAAGCGACGGGAGGGAGTAGTTCGCTTAAGCCTAGGAAACAAATATTTATTTTCTAAGCTAAGATAGTTTCATGCTAAACATGACGTGGGAATTCAAGCTAGAGCCAACGGCGGAGCAGGTTTCAGACATCGAACACATTTTGGATGTGTGCCGCAATGTCTGGAATTTTGCTCTGCGGGAACGTAAGGATTGGCTAAATTCCCGAAAGTCGCCCGTGAATGCGTGTTCCATCGTGCAGGAATACATCTTGCCAGGGGATGCACCATTTCCCAGCTATGCGCGGCAGTGCAAGTCCCTGACTGCGGCAAAATCTGAATATCCCCGATTAAAGACTGTTAATGCCCAAGTGCTTCAACAAGTCATCCGAAAATTGGAAGCCTCCTGGGAGTCGTGGCGGTTAAAGCGTTCGGGTCTTCCACGGTTCAAAAAAACCAACCGGATGCGAAGCTTTGTCTTCCCCCAGATGCTCAACGCTTCGGCTCCGCTCGCTTCGACTTCGCTCAGCGTTGAGTCCGAGCGGAGTCGAGGACTCAAAAACTGTGTGTCTGACAAAGGGATTAAGTTGCCTCAGTTGGGATGGGTTCGGGTTCGGTGGTCACGCGAAATACCAGAGATATTCCAGGTAAAACAAGCCCGGATTGTCCGCAAGGCATCCGGGTACTTTGTCGTGCTTAGCCTTCAGGCTGACGTCGATCTTCCTGCTGTAGCCCCTCACGGACATCCGGTAGGGATTGACGTTGGACTGGAGTACTTTCTTCAACGTCTGATGGAGAACAGGTCGAGCGACCTCG
>NZ_KB235958.1:1796589-1798856 GCF_000332355.1 Baaleninema simplex PCC 7105 | reverse complement strand
CTCTTCGGAGTTTAGGATGACAGAAAAACTAACTTCACGAGATTTCAAGGGTTTTGGCTCTCGAATCTTCAATTTTTTGTATCATGCTATACATTTATAACCACAAACTCCGAAGACCCACACTTTTATCCTTTGGCATAAGTTGACGGGCGGTTTACGAAGGAAGTGGGCGAACCAACCTTTGGAAACTTTTGTAGATGCTTTAGAGGCTTTTCGGACAGCCATGTCTTTCGTTTTGTGGCATGGCTGAACGAGAATCGAGACCTGTTTGCCGCTCACAAAGCGCGTTTTGGCTTGGTTTGGGCTTGAAATTTGTTTAAGTACCGCTAGAAGATTTCCCAACCGGAAAACAGCAAGACCGCTATCTCACCGAATCCTTACCGAAACTTCCCTTTCCTCCCGCGACGTTCGACTTAGCTCTCTGCTCTCACCTGCTGTTTACTTATTCCGAACAGCTCGACCTCGACTTTCACCTTCAGGCGATCGTGGAAATGTGTCGCGTCGCTCGCGAAGCCCGAGTTTTTCCTCTAATTACGAACTTTTCTGGAGAGATTTCTCCTCACTTACAACCCGTCATCGACCGATTATCAGATCGGGGGTACGCTGTCTGTATCGAAGATGTCAAATACGAATTTCAAAAAGGAGGAAATCAGATTTTGCGCGTGTTTCCTCCCGACGGTTCCGCGACCTGAAATTCCGGTATACTCGCATTGCCGTCAAGCACAACAATAGCCCTTCGATGGAACACGAATATCTCAAAAAAGACGAGGCTACCCGAGTTCGCGTTCTCAGTGAAGCTCTCCCCTACATCCAACAGTTCGCCGGACGCACCGTCGTCGTGAAATACGGGGGAGCCGCGATGAAAGACAACTCGCTCAAAGACAAGGTCGTCCGCGATATCGTTTTTCTCTCCTGCGTCGGACTGCGTCCGGTGGTAGTTCACGGCGGCGGTCCGGAAATCAACACCTGGCTGGGAAAACTGGGAATCGCCCCTCAGTTCAAAGACGGGTTGCGCGTCACGGACGCTCCGACGATGGACGTGGTGGAAATGGTTCTCGTCGGACGAGTCAACAAAGAACTCGTCTCTCTCATCAACCAAGCAGGCGGTTCGGCGGTGGGGTTGTGCGGAAAAGACGGAAACCTCATTCAAGCTCGCCCTCAAGGAAAAGAAGGGATCGGTTTTGTCGGAGAAGTGGCCTCAGTCAATCCAGCACTGATCGAATCTTTGGTTTCGGACGGTTACGTTCCCGTCGTCTCCAGCGTTGCCGCCGACGAAACCGGACAAGCCTACAATATTAACGCTGACACGGCGGCGGGAGAAATCGCCGCTGCCCTCAACGCCGAAAAGCTGATTTTGTTGACCGATACGCCGGGAATTTTACGGGATTATAAAGATTCCTCGACGCTGATTCACCAGTTAGATATTCAGCAAGCCCGACAACTCATCGACGACGGGGTGGTGGCTGGAGGGATGATTCCTAAAGTGAATTGTTGCGTGCGATCGCTCGCCCAAGGAGTTCACGCCGCCCACATCCTCGACGGACGGATTCCCCACGCTCTACTTTTGGAAATCTTCACCGACTCCGGGATCGGTTCGATGTTAGTGGCCTCGGAATATACGATGTATCGCTAGCGGGAAAACGGGGTATTGTGTTGCGATCGATTCTGGGGGAATCGATCGCATCTGGCTGAGTTGTCTGACAACCCAATGGCGATCGTCAAGATGTGGCCACGAGTCGATCGATGCGATCGCGAGCTGCCGCGATCGAGTCCTCTAATTTTTGTCCGCCATATTCATCGTTTTCGATATTGATAAACTCGATATCTGTGACGCCCAACATCGAAAAGATTTCTGTTAGATAGGGATTGAGAAAATCCCGTTTCTCGTTCCGTTCGCCCGGCGCGAACCCACCATCGCCCCGTGCGGTCACGACAAACATTTTTTTACCACGAACCAACGGTTCGTATGGGAATTCTGGATTTTCTTCCGGGATGTAAGCCCAAGTGCGATCGATGCGGACAATATTATCGATATAGGCTTTGAATCCACTGGGAACCGTCCAGTTATACATAGGGCTTGCTGAAAAGAAGTGAAAAGCTTACGACGTAAGGCTTAGAGGAGTCTTGACGTGGCTTCGAGAACCCGAAAAAGAGGTAAAATTGGAAATTCCCGTGCATCCGGCAAGAAAAAATGTATCGAAAATCACAAAATCCTGACGCGCCCGAAGAAGCTTTTGAACTTCCTTTTGAAGGCAAGTTGTGTGAAG
>NZ_KB235958.1:1789996-1796489 GCF_000332355.1 Baaleninema simplex PCC 7105 | reverse complement strand
GCCGGCAGTTTTACTGTCTTTTTTTGTGTCAATTTTTCCCAAACTTCATAATTTTGTCGAGAAATATTATTGTAACTTATAAAGTGGACGAGTTAAGTCAATTCAGATTTATACCTTGAGCAAGACGGCTTCTTGTTCATTTTCCACCCCCAGCTTTTGATAACTTTTTCAGCAAACCCTACATAGGCACACCGAAAACATAAATATCAGCCGCCAAAAACTCATCGACGAGTTCCTCGCTAACGCGCAACGCTTCTTCTAAATCTGGAGTTCGCTGTTCTGGGGGGGTAAAAGCCGCCACAATCCAAGCTTCAGTCACGGGAGGAGCGGGGTTACGCCCGATATCGCGATAGGTCACGCTCGTCTCTGGATGTGTTTGAACCCATCGCTCGACAAAAACTCTCGTCATTTTACGCGATCGCGATCGCTCTCCGCGCGGACTCGCATCGAGATGTAACAAACGAGCCATCTTTGAGAATCTCCTTTTCGATCGTATTCCGTCGTCAAATCGGTTACGATCGCAGATTAGACGAATTCAACGTGTCGGTCTACCTGAATCTTGCGTCATTATCAAAATCTTGCTGCGAGTTTCAAGAGGTCAGAACTCTGATGGCTAACTCTTCTCACGCATCGACCCCTGGCGCCACTGGAAAATCCGCACTCGAACCGACTTCCCCCCTGGCCTCGAGTCGAACGCTTGGATGGGAATCTCTGCTCGTCCGAGAATTTCAGGAACCACCGTGCAGTCTCGAGCGATCGGAGATGTGGCAAGACCACACGATCGTCCTGTGTTTAGCACCTCGTCCGCACCGCATCCACCACGTGGTGGGCGATCGTCGCTACACGGGAATTTATACCCAAGGCGATATTTCGATTACACCGGCGAAACTTCCTATTTCTTATCGAAACGAAGGGGACGATCGCTATTTGCACGTTCAAATGTCGCCCCAGTTTTTGCAAGAGGTCGCTCGAGAAGCTCTGGAGTTAGACTCAACACAAGTCGAACTCGTCACAGAATTTCGCGTCTGCAATCGGCAAATCAAACAAATTTTATTGATGTTGCGGGCAGAGTTACATCGAGGCGAGGGTCGAGCCGGACAGCTATATGTCGAATCCCTGGCGAACGTCTTGGCGGTCAGTTTACTGCGAGAGTATTCTACCGCCCGACTTCGTGTCGCACGGTACGAGGGAGGGTTAGGCGATCGCAAACTCCTTCAAGTTCTCGACTACATCAACGACTCTCTCGATCGAGACATCAAATTGGCGGATTTGGCGCAGTTAGTCGGAATCAGTAAATTTCACTTTAGCCGTCTGTTCGATCGATCTATGGGCGTTTCGCCTCACCAATATTTACTACAACAGCGAGTCGAACGGGCAAAGCAATTACTCAAACACTCTCAGTTGCCGATTTCAGACATTGCGTTGCAATGTGGGTTTAACAGTCAAAGTCACCTGAGCCACGCCTTCCGCAAACTGACTGGAGTTACACCCAGCGTTTACCGAAAAGGCTAAGCATCGTCGAGAAATGGGTTCTGCTGCACTCTAATGATGCTGGTCAGTCACAATCCTGTCGTGGCAAGGATGCAAAAACCGCAGTAGCATTACTCCTCATTACTACCCCAAACATGGGGATCTTGTCGATCGAGCGCCGGGTGACTTTCCACCCAACGAGGATCTCTCGAGATCTGCCGTTTTCGTCCCCGTGGTTTCAGCCATTGCGTCACATCGTCGATAACAGAGTAAACGACCGGTACGACAACGAGCGTCAGGAGCGTCGAGAACAGCAATCCCCCCAGAATCACCGTGGCGATCGGAGAATAGGCGTCGATGCCGATTTCGGGGAAAAACGCCAAGCGCACCACGACGATAACAGTGGTAAGGGTCGTCATCGTAATGGCTTTCAAGCGGGTTGGCCCCGCCATGCGAATCGCTTCATCTCGGGGAACCCCTTCCTCTCGTTTCGCGAGAATTAACTCGAGCAGTAGAATCGCCGCTGACAGGGATAACCCCGACAGAATTACGATGCCCAAAATCGACACAGTAGACAGGGTTTGTCGGGCCAAAATCAACCCGCCGAACACCCCCACCAACTGCAAGGGAACCGATAACATCATCACCAGCGGCTGAACGAAGGAACCAAACTGAATCACCAAAATCAGATAAATCAGCACCAACGAGACGAGCAGACCCTTCAACAAGCGATCGAACTCCACCATCATGTCCGTCATATCGCCCATTGAATCGATGCCGTAACCGGGGGGAAACGAGAGTTCCCGACCCGCTCCCATGGCGATCGCCATCGACAAATCCATCGATGCGGGGCCGCCCTTGCGATAGTAGCCGTTGACGTACACCACCCGCTTACCGTTGAGATGTTCGATGAGAGTCGGGCCGTTTCGCCGTTCCCAACTCGCCACGGTATTGAGCGGAACCTGTCGACCCATCGGCGTCGTCATGTAGGTTCCGGCAAGATTGTCTAACGTGCCTCGGTCTTCTTGCTCGTAACGCACCAAAATCGAGTTTTGCCGCAGGTTGGGAAGATTGTACGATCGCCGGGTATAACCGCCGTTCAAGGCGTAGCGAGCTTGTTCGGCGATCGCCTGTACGCTGAGTCCGAGTTCCTCGGCGCGGCGACGGTCTACTTCGAGCTGATATTCCGGCTGTGTCAACGCCGAACTCGTTTGAGGCATGACCAAACCGGGGGTATCCTTGGCAATATCCAGTACGTCGTTCGCCAGACGATGCAATACCTCCAAATCGTCGCCGTACACCGCTAACTGAATCGGTGCAGCCGAGGTCGCCATCACGTCAACCCCCATCTCTTTGAGAGCAATTCGACGCAAACCGGGGAGGGTGCGGCGAGCTTCGGCCTCGACGCTATCCATAATTTCCCAAATGTCGCGATCGCGATCGTCTTTCAACGTCACGATAAGAGACGCTGAATTGACGTTTCCCATGCTGTACCCGCTAAAGTACGTACTGTTGCGCGTCAACTCGAAACCCGTTTGAGACGAGACTTTGGCAATGTCGGGCTGTGCCAGTAAAATCTGCTCGAAGCGATAGGTACTTTCGTCGGTTTTGGCAAACGAGGTTCCCGGTTCCATTTCCAGAGATGCCATAAACTGACCCGAATCTCCCAGTGGCATCATTTCCTGGGGAACGAAGGGATAGAGAACGGCTGCCAGGACGAAGGACGCGCCCGCGATCGCCAAAGTAATTTCTCGATAGTTCAAACAGCGATCGAGCAGCCATCCGTAACCCCGTTCCAATTGACGAAATCCGACGCGAACGGGAGTTGTCAACCACTGAAGCCAGGTTTTTCGCGGTCTGGCTTGAGGCGGTTTCAAAACAAACGCCGCAATTAGCGGAATCAGCGTAATCGACACCAGTAGGGAGGCGACAAAGGCAAAGACCATCGGCCAAACCAGACCGACAAACATCAGCCCCGTCAGACCCCCCGCCAAAATGGTGGGAAGCAAGGCCGCAATCATCACGCAACTGGCGGCCGCACTGGCGAGAAACACCTCTTCCGTGCCGCGAACCGCTGCCCGTATAGGGGTCAGTCCCTCTTGAAGCTTACGATCGATCGAATCGATGACGATAATCGAGTCGTCGACTAACTTTCCGATCGCCATCATCATGCCGATCAGCGTCGAAGAGTTAAGGGACATTCCGATGGGAGCGAACGGTAGCATCGAAAGTGCCAGCGTCATGGGAATCGAGATCGTAATAATCGCCGTGGCGCGGAAATCTTCGAGAAATACGGCGATGACAATTCCCGCCAGCAAGACGCTAATCAGCAACTCCTGAAAGGTGCTGTCGAGAATAATATCGACCAGATACGAGTTATCGTAAGCCGCTTCAAAGCTCAGACCGGGATTTTCCGCCTGAATCTTGTCTAATTCTGCCCGAACCCGCTCGATGACATCGGGAGAACTCGAGTCTGGCTTTTGAATCACGTTGACCGCCAACGCCGCCCGACCGTTGTAGCGATAGCCGCTGCGCCGTTCTTCAAAAGTATCTTTGACGGTCGCCACGTCTCGCACGTAGACCACTTGCCCGTTCTGCTCTAAGACCGGGTAGCCAGCCACGTCTGACGCACTCAGCGCCCGCTTGTCTGCTCGTACCAGAATCTCCGAATCGCCTTGAGTGAGAACCCCAGCCCCCTGACTGACGTTGTTCGCGTCGATGGCGTCTCGCACTTGCAAAATCGACAGCCCGTAGGCGGCCAGTTTCTGGCGATCGATCTCGACTTGCAATTGTCGCTGATAGCCCCCAAAAATCGATACGGCTTGGACTTTGGGAACTTGAGTCAGGCGATCGACCAAGTGATTGTCCGCAAACTCCCGCAGTTGTACCGGATCCCACCCTTCTCCTCGCAGTGCCAAGGTCAACACCGGACGGTTCAAGGGGTCGATGGGCAAAACCCAGTAAGACCGGGAATTAAACCCATCGAGTCGAATATCTCCCTCGGTCGCCGTCATCAGGCTTTGTACCGACTGCACCGCTTTATCAATGTCGTCTCCCCAGGCGAACTGAATCGTCACCAGAGACATATCTTGCTGGGAGCTAGAGCGCACGAAGCGCACGCCGTCGAGTACCGTCATGCGTTGCTCGATGGGCTTGCTAATATAGGTTTCGACTTCCTGCGGCGACGACCCCGGTGCCATCGTGACGATGGAAACCAAGGGACTTTCGACGTAAGGCATCATCCGCACGGGAAGCAGAATCAGCGTCAGGACTGACAGCACGACCACTGCAACGTACAGTGCGGCCACTACGACCGGATTGGCGATCGACCAGCGGGTTAGGGCGCTTTTCATCGGAGAAGGCAAAAGGCAAGAGGAACAGCGGTAGGGTATGTGACGCGGCGGGGAAATGTGGCCGAAGTCAGGTCAAAGGACTGTTACCGCGTCACGCACCGCCCATGTACACCGCCCACATACAAGGGTGCATCTCGCAGTCGGAAAATTGGACGGACATCCGGTCAATGTTGTATTACCGGGAAACGCACCGACACATCATCAATTTCCGCTTTCGACCACGGTGATATCGAAGGCTTTTTCTCCCGATAGGGCAGGATCGGCGGATTCGACTTCCATCACCCACGCGCCCACCATGCCGAGGTTGGTTCGGACTTTGTACTGTCCGGGCCGATCGCCCGGTTCGACTTTGGACATGGCGGTCATGGGTTCGGTTCCCTCCATTTCCATCCAAAACTCGACTTGTAAGTCTTCGACGGGAACGGGTTCGTTGGTGGCAGGATCGATCGCCTCCACGACGAATTCCGCATCGCCCATCGGCACCGAACCGTCCTCGGGGGAAACCAGGGCGATCGCCACTCCGTCTTCTGCGGTCGAAGCGTCGGTATTTGCTGCGGTTTCGGTCGTCGTGGCGGCGGTATCGGCAGCCGTATCGCTGTCGGCCGGTGCGTTGTTGCTGCAAGCTGCGGTTAATACGGCAACGGCAATCCAGAGAAAGAAGAATTTTTTCATCGAATATCTCAACTGTAGTTAGGGTTTGCTGAAAAAGTTATCAAAAGCTGGGGGTGGAAAATGAACAAGAAGCCGTCTTGCTCAAGGTATAAATCTGAATTGACTTAACTCGTCCACTTTATAAGTTACAATAATATTTCTCGACAAAATTATGAAGTTTGGGAAAAATTGACACAAAAAAAGACAGTAAAACTGCCGGCTCAGCTTCACCAGGTTCATCACTAAAAAGGTCAGAGCGATGGAGGTTTCCGAAGTATTAGGCAGTTTAGCCATAACACGACTTAAGCTGAATCTTCTTTTGGCTTGTCCAAATTTCCCTCGATTGCATTACGAATGCGCTCATCTTCCTGGGTCTTGTTTTTTGGCTTCTCGGCTGAGGTTTTTAGGAGGTCTTCCTAAAGGCGGTCCGCTGAGACGAATTCCTCTTTCTTTACACCAAGCTCGATTAGCTCGGGTTCGATAAATTCGATCGGCGTGAACCGATGAGGGGTAAACTCCCGTATAGTCTTTGTAAGCTTCGACTTGCGAGATTAAATCTCCACTTTCATTATAATTATCCCAACTAATTTTTCGAGAAATACATATCCTTCTACACAACTGACTGATAACTGGCTCTTCGGAGTTTAGGGTGACAGAAAAACTAACTTCACGAGATTTCAAGGGTTTTGGCTCTCGAATCTTCAATTTTTTGTATCATGCTATACATTTATAACCACAAACTCCGAAGACCCTGATAACTTAGCCCCGAATTCCGTAGGACTTGCTGCCTTGCCTCTGACGATTGGACGGAGATGAGGTTGTGTTAAACTGACGATGCGATTTTCGATTTTATTTTTATGATTTGACCACATCCACTGCTGTTGACAGGTAATTTCACTGGAGACTAATAAATTCCTGTATTGCCTTCGGCTTAAGCATTCTAGGCTCGCTCCTTTCTCAATTAATTTCTCAATGTTTCGGAAGTTTCGTTGAAGATATTGGAGTTGTTTTTGACGGCA
>NZ_KB235958.1:1784754-1789896 GCF_000332355.1 Baaleninema simplex PCC 7105 | reverse complement strand
AAGCCACGTCAAGACTCCTCTAAGCCTTACGTCGTAAGCTTTTCACTTCTTTTCAGCAAGCCCTAGTTAATTGCGAAGGGGATTGAGGAACGAACGAAGTGTGAGAGTGGAAAATGCCCCGAGAAACTCGAAACCTTATTCCACCGACACGATCGTTAACGTTTGACCGGTGCGATCGCCCTCGTTGACTTCGACGGCGATGTGCCATTCTCCCGCCATCCCGAAATGGGTTTCGACTCGAAACTGTCCGGGTCGGCCGGTGGGTTCGACATCGACTAGGGTGGTCATCGGTGCCATATTCGGCATGGGCATGGTGATATCGACCGTCACCTCCTCGACGGCGAGGGGATCTTGCGTTTCGGGATCGCGCACTTCTAAGACGAATTCTGCGCTTCCCTTAGCGAAACTTTGGTTCGCATCGCGATCGACGATCGCCACGTTAACGTTGCCCTGGCTGCTGTCTCCCAGCATGGGAACGGGGTTTCCGTCCTCATCGACCACTGCCACCCGGACGCCGGGAACGAGACGGCTGTGACCGGAGGTAATCGCGCGATCGCCCGGATGCAAACCGCTGGTAATTTCAATGCGATCGCCGTTTACCATCCCCGTTTCGACGGTGTGACGTCGGGCGGTCGTTCCCTCCATCACCCACACAGAAGTCTCGCCATCGAACTCGACGACGGCAGTTTGAGGGACGGACAGGGTGTTGTTCTTCTGTTCGGTCAGCAGGGTCATTTCTAAAAACTGTCCCGATAACAGGCGGCCTTGAGGATTCTCCACTAGGGCTTCGACTGTAACCGTGCGCGTCTCGTTGTTGGTTTGGGGAAAAATACTGGTGACTTGCCCCTCGAGGGGAACTTGCGTCGCTCCAGGGACTCGGGCGCGTACGGGCGTCCCGATGCGGATGTATCCGGCGTCTTTCTGGGCGACGTTGGCTTGCAGGCGCACTCGGGAATAGTCGCCAATTTTCAAAACCCCCATACCCGGTTGGACGACGACGCCGGGATCGACCATACGAGTTTGGACGATGCCGCTGATGGGGGCTTGTAGGGTGGTGTATCCTTCCATAACCGAAGCCGTGTTGACTCTGGCCCGAGCTTGGCGGACTCGGGCGCGTTCGCGTTCGACTTGCATCCGCAACCGTTCCAGTTTGGCTCTGGCGCCTGCGATCGCGGCTTCTTTAGCAGCGACTTCGCTGGCAACGACATCGTACTCGTTTTGGGAGGTAGCCCCGGCTTCGGTCAGCATGGCAAAACGGTCTTTTTGAAGTTTGAGATAATTCAGTTCGGCTTGGAGTCGCGCGATTTCTTGGACTTGTTCGTCAATTTCGACTTGGCTGACGGCTAAATCGAGGCTCATCGTTTCGGCTTCGGCGGCGGCTTCGGCCAGTTCCGACGATCGCTCCTCGGCTGCCAGTCGTGCGAGGACTTGACCGGCGGCGACGCGATCGCCGACGTAGACGGAATAGTCGGTCAACTGTCCGGCCACTCGGGGATAGACGACGGCTTCTTGGTACGGGGCGATCGATCCGGTATAGGAAACACCCGCTTCAAATTCGCCCGGCTGTACCTCCTCGACGGTCACGGGAACTGGGTTAAACGCCCCGTTCACTTGCATCATGTCGTCGTGAGACATTCCCGACATATCGTGGCCGTCCATGTCCTCCATCGAACCAGACGGCTCGAACTGTTGGGCGATCGACAGGATACCGCCGCTGAGAGCTGCAAAAACCCCTAAACCGAGTAAGACTTTGCCATACTGTTTCCATCGCGACGGCGAAGATTTCGATTCGGGAGCGTGAGAGTTCGAGAGTGGAGCGTCCAATTGAGGTGAGGTCGAATCGGGTATCGGGTGTTGAGACGGCTCTAAATTGGCGAGCGAACTGTCTGGAGCCTCTGCCTGAGAGCCGTTGGGGTCTTCGTGGGGTGAGGGAGGTGGCACAGACATGGGACATCCGCCGTGAAGAGTTGCTGTGCCTGCTAAGATATCGGGCAATTGTGAAACTGGAATGAAATTCCTCGAGCGATGATAGGGAGAGCAGGGGGGATAACCGGATGATGAGATGACCTGGAGTGTTGACTACGCAAAAGAGTCCTGATTCCTACAGAGGAAACGGGAAAGCCAGAAAAATTGGTTGGGCAGTTTTAGCCGTTTTAACGAGCGTTTTTTTGTAGTGCCGGTAACGTTTCTTCGCCACCGGTCAGAAAGGTCGGGGGGTCTGGGCTGACCACGAGGCCATCCCAGGGATTTTCCGTATTGGTTGTGTAGGACGAGCCGGAGTCCCTAACAGCGTTTCCTTCCGATAGTAGTGGATGAGTTTTTGCGGATGAGCCAGTTGTTTACAGACGGTCACGCTTGTATCGTCGGAGTCGGAGCGGATTTGCCCAACACCGTCAACGATGCGGTGGGTCTGGCCGATCTTCTCAAAAACCCGGAACGGTGCGCCTATCCACCGGAGCAAGTGCAGTTACTGACCGAGGAACAGGCAGCTAAAACCAACGTACTCGATGCGTTGGATAAGTTGGCTGCGACAACGACAGCCACTTCAACGGTCATCGTGTATTTTTCCGGACATGGCTATAAACTCAGCCATCCGATGATGGGCGATCGCTATTTTTTGATCCCCTACGGCTACGATCTAAACAAACTCGCAAACACGACGATCTCAGGCGATGAGTTCGTTGCTAAACTGCGATCGATTCCTGCCAAAAAATTCTTGCTACTGTTGGATTGTTGCCATGCGGGTGGGTTAGGCGATCTCTCCGAGGTCGGCTTGGCTGCGGAAAAAGCTCCTTTACCACCAGAAGCTCGGGCCTTATTTGAAAAAGGCAAAGGGCGAATTGTTATCGCCTCGTCCAAAGCCGATGAAAAATCTTGGGCAGGAAAACCTTACAGTGCGTTCACCCTAGCACTCGTCGAAGCCTTGGCGGGACAGGGGGCATCGGTCAAGGACGGTTACGTGCGAGTTGCAGATGTGGCGATGTATGCGCGTGAGGTCGTCCCTCGTCGCACGAGGAACAGACAACATCCTATCTTGAACTTTGAAGGCGCGGATAATTTTCATCTAGCCTACTACGCTGGAGGAGAACCCGAGCCGAAAGGCTTGCCCTATGAGGGAGAACCCGAAATTGAGATGGAGTCGGCCGATCGCGATCGCCCCCAGACTCAGATTAATCAAAACGTCAACCAGCGTGGGAAGTACAACATTAATGTCGGCAACGCCAGCGGATTTCGGATTGGGGACGATACGAAGCCATAAGCTGAGATGAAGCGAGTGTTAGAGGTGGTATGACAGACTCCCAAGTAACCCTTTCTATTACCGTGCAGCGTCAGGACAACGGACAGTATGTTTGCCAGTTGTCCCCTTCTCTGAGCGACGCTCCCCGAGAAGACATCCAGTGCTACGGTCAGACGAAGGAACACGCGATCGCCGTTGCCTTAGAAACCCTCGCCGACGACTATCGCCGCATTGCAGAAGAGCAGCAAAACTTGGATTGGGATGCGGTAGAGCGATCGCCTGCTGGGGAAGCGATCGCCCAGCGTTACCACGTCGTTCTGCACTACGAACGCATTGCGGAGGATACGTCGAAGTTTGAAGCGATGCACAATACGATTATGGGGAATACGGTCGTGGAGAACGCCAAAATTTCGATAATCGAGATCGATGCCGATTTGCCAGTGGAGCCGTTGACGAGATCGTGGGAGTAAACGGGAAATTGAAAACCGCTCCCAGAGCCGGACTGTATAAAATAAAGGTATCGCGTTCTGAGGAGGCATTGCGATCGTGGTTGCCACCCCCGGACTTTCCCGCTTGACTCCCCAAGAATATTTTGAATGGGAAGAGCAGCAAGAATTGCGCCACGAGTATTTCGACGGGGAAGTGTTTGCGATGACGGGGGGTTCCCTCGCCCACGCAGATATTGCTCTGAACGTTGCCACTCTCCTGCGAACGCACCTGCGAGGACGCTGCAAAGTGAGAAACTCCGATGCGAGGGTTGGGATTAGCGAAAACGGTCCCTTCGTCTATCCCGATGTCAGCGTGACCTGCGACGATCGCGATCGCACGGCTCGGCAGTTTTCCCGCTATCCCTGCTTAATTGTGGAAGTGGTTTCTCCAAGTACGGAAGCCTACGACCGAAGTGGTAAATTTGCGCTTTATCGCCGTCTGGAAAGCTTGCAAGAGTATGTTTTAATCGGGTCTGAACGCAAAACCGTGGATGTTTTTCGGCGCGATCGCCGGGGAGTTTGGACGTTTGTACCCTACAGTGAAGGTGACGAGATCGAGCTTGCCAGTGTGGGGTTGACCGTTGCGATCGATGCGATTTACGAAGATGTGGTGTTGGAGCCATCTGCAACGCCAGTCAATTCTGAGAGCGGGAATCTAGAACGGCCATCGGGATGAATGAAATGCCTCGAAGAAATCTGGGTAAGGCAGAGTTGCGGCACATTTCATCATGAGTTGATAGGTTTCTTTGGTTCGTAGGTGGTGGCGGAGCGATCGTACCAATGTCCGAGCTGCCGATTCGTTGCTGGTTCCAATTTGACCCAAGCTCTCGGCTGCCCTCTGGCGGGTGTTTTCGTCCCGAGCGGTCTCGACCAGCCCCGCCAGCGCCTCGATCGCCGTCTCGTTCCCCGCACCGATGCGCCCCAACCTCTCGGCTGCCCACAGGCGGGTGTATTCGTCCCGAGCGGTCTCGACCGGTCGCGCCAGCGCCCCGATCGCCGTCTCGTTTCCGGGGTCGATGCGCCCCAAACTCTCGGCTGCCCCCCGGCGGGTGTATTCGTCCCGAGCGGTCTCGACCAGTCGCGCCAGCACCGCGATCGCCGTCTCGTTCCCCGCACCGATGCGCCCCAACCTCTCGGCTGCTGTTCGAAGGGTAGAGGCATCGCGAGAGGTCTCGACCAGTCGCGCCAGCGCCCCGATCGCCGTCTCGTTTCCGGGGTCGATGCGCCCCAACCTCTCGGCTGCCCCCCAGCGGGTGTATTCGTCCCGAGCGGTCTCGACCAGTCGCGCCAGCGCCCCGATCGCCATCTCGTTTCCGGGGTCGATTTGACCCAACCTCTCGGCTGCCTCCCGGCGGGTGTATTCGTCCCGAGCGGTCTCGACCAGTCGCGTCAGCGCCCCGATGACCGTCTCGTTCC
>NZ_KB235958.1:1783698-1784654 GCF_000332355.1 Baaleninema simplex PCC 7105 | reverse complement strand
AGGTCTCGACGAGCCGCACCAGCGCCCCGATCGCCATCTCGTTCCCCGCACCGATGCGTCCCAAACTCTCGGCTGCTTTTCGAAGGGTAGAGGCATCGCGAGAGGTCTCGACGAGCCGCACCAGCGCCCCGATCGCCGTCTTGTTTCCGGGATCGATGCGTCCCAACCTCTCGGCTGCTGTTCGAAGGGTAGAGGCATCGCGAGAGGTCTCGACGAGCCGCACCAGCGCCCCGATCGCCGTCTTGTTTCCGGGGTCGATTTGACCCAACCTCTCGGCTACCCACCAGCGGGTGTATTCGTTCCGAGCGGTCTCGACCAGTCGCGTCAGCACCGCGATCGCCGTCTCGTTCCCCGCACCGATGCGCCCCAACCTCTTGGCTGCCTCCCGGCGGGTGTATTCGTCCCGAGCGGTCTCGACCAGTCGCGTCAGCGCCGCGATCGCCGTCTCGTTTCCGGGGTCGATTTGACCCAAACTCTCGGCTGCCTCCCGGCGGGTGTATTCGTCCCGAGCGGTCTCGACGAGCCGCACCAGCGCCCCGATGACCGTCTCGTTCCCCGCACCGATGCGTCCCAAACTCTCGGCTGCTGTTCGAAGGGTAGAGGCATCGCGAGAGGTCTCTACCAGTCGCGCCAGCGCCCCGATCGCCGTCTTGTTTCCGGGATCGATGCGTCCCAACCTCTCGGCTGCCCACCAGCGGGTGTATTCGTTCCGAGCGGTCTCGACCAGTCGCACCAGCGCCCCGATCGCCATCTCGTTCCCCGCACCGATGCGTCCCAAACTCTCGGCTGCTTTTCGAAGGGTGTATTCGTACCGAGCGGTCTCGACCAGTCGCACCAGCGCCCCGATGGCCGTCTCGTTCCCCGCACCGATGCGTCCCAAACTCTCGGCTGCTGTTCGAAGGGTAGAGGCATCGCGAGAGGTCTCGACGAGCCGCACCAGCGCCCCGATCGCCATC
>NZ_KB235958.1:1701738-1783598 GCF_000332355.1 Baaleninema simplex PCC 7105 | reverse complement strand
TGACCCAAACTCTCGGCTGCCTCCCGGCGGGTGTATTCGTCCCGAGCGGTCTCGACGAGCCGCACCAGCGCCCCGATGGCCGTCTCGTTCCCCGCACCGATGCGTCCCAAACTCTCGGCTGCTGTTCGAAGGGTAGAGGCATCGCGAGAGGTCTCGACCAGTCGCGCCAGCGCCGCGATCGCCATCTCGTTTCCGGGGTCGATTTGACCCAACCTCTCGGCTGCCTCCCGGCGGGTGTATTCGTCCCGAGCGGTCTCGACGAGCCGCACCAGCGCCCCGATGACCGTCTCGTTCCCCGCACCGATGCGTCCCAAACTCTCGGCTGCTGTTCGAAGGGTAGAGGCATCGCGAGAGGTCTCGACCAGTCGCGCCAGCGCCGCGATCGCCATCTCGTTTCCGGGGTCGATTTGACCCAACCTCTCGGCTGCCTCCCGGCGGGTGTATTCGTCCCGAGCGGTCTCGACGAGCCGCACCAGCGCCCCGATGACCGTCTCGTTCCCCGCACCGATGCGTCCCAAACTCTCGGCTGCTGTTCGAAGGGTAGAGGCGCGAGAGGTCTCTACCAGTCGCACCAGCGCCCCGATGGCCGTCTCGTTCCCCGCACCGATGCGTCCCAAACTCTTGGCTGCTTCCCCGCGGGCCCAGGCATCGCGAGAGGTCTCGACGAGCCGCACCAGCGCCCCGATGGCCGTCTCGTTCCCCGCACCGATGCGTCCCAAACTCTCGGCTGCCTTCCAACGGGTGTCTTCATCACCCGAGGTATCTAGTAACCGGGCTAGTGCCTCAACAGCCGTTGCATTGTCCCTGCTGACTGCACCCAAAAACGTGACAGATCTCCTACGAATATATTTATCCTGAGTGGTCGTTAATAGCCATACCAGTGACTGAATTAAGGTCTTATCTCCCCTGCTAATTTCACTTAAAAGCGTGGCAGATTTCTCTCGAATATATTCATCCTGAGTGGTTATTAACAGACGTGTCGGTTCCCAAATTAAAATTTCATCTACCCTAATAATTTGACCTAAGCCATAAGCTGCGCTCCAGCGGGTGAATTCATTCTGGGTAGTATCTAACCGAATTGCTATCTCGTTATCCCTCCCAATTTGGCCTAAGCTATAAGCAGCACTCCAACGGGTAAATTCATTCTGGGTAGTGTCTAGCAGCTGCACAAGTTCCTGAATTGCCATCTCGTTGTCCTTACCGATCTGGCCTAAGCTATAAGCTGCGCTCCAGCGGGTAAATTCATTCTGGGTAGTGTCTAGTAGCTGCACAAGTTCCTGAATTGCCATCTCGTTGTCCTTACCGATTTGGCTTAAGCTATAAGTGGCACATCTACGGATAGCTTCGTTCCGAGTAGAACTTAAAAGCCGTACAAGTTCCCGAATTGCCATCTCGTTGTCCCTACCGATTTGACCCAACTTCTTAGCGGATTCCCAGCGGATGGTTTCACTACAAGTAGAATCTAACAGTCGTACAAGTTCCTGAATTGCCATCTCGTTGTCCCTACCGATTTGACCCAAGCTCTTAGCAGCATCGATTTGACCTAAGCTCTTAGCGGCTTCCTTACAGATATCTCGATCGCGAGAGGTTACGAGCAATTTAGTCAGTGCATCAATTACCATTTTGTTATTCCTGCCAATTTGCCCCAAGCTCTTAATGGCTTCTTGGCAGATGTCTCGATCGTGAGAGGTGTCTAGTAATCTGAAAAGTGCATCAATTGCCATTTTGTTGTTTGGCTCGATTTGACCTAAGCGTGTAGTAACTTCCCTGCGAGTAAATTTATTCTTGGCTGAGTTTAGCAAAGGTATAAGCAATCTAATTTCTGTGTCACGATCTGGACTAATTTCACTTAAGTTAAAGACTGCCCATTTACGAGTATATTGATTCTGAGCAGTAGCCAGCAGTCGAATTAACTCCCGTGTTGCCATTTGAAAATCTGTATTACTAAGAACAGCTTTTGCAGCTTTTTTTCGGTATTCTACCCTACCTGCATCAAAAAAATTATCCCAAGCTTGTTGTAAAAAATTATAACTACCATACGCCCATTGCATGAGCTGATTCATGACATTATCCGAATGGGTGTACTTTTTGAACTCAGAAATCCCCTCCGCAGCTAACAAAAAGGCGCGATCGCTATAAAAGCCTTTACACCCATCCTTAAACGTCACCATTGCGTGAATCAACGCATCTTTTGAAAACTTACCTATATCTTTACGCCCTAACCACAGCAAAAAAACTTGCTTCCACTGCGGCTCAAAAATTCGATAGCTTGCTCCTGTTTTGAATGGATTTTTGGGGATATGATTTAGGAAAAAGTGCCGATCACCGATGCCTAAAGCAGCAAAATACTCTTCAAAAGTCGTGTGGTAGAAAGCATACACCGCTTGCTCTGGGTCGTCTGCATCCACTCCAACTTTATTCAGCCAACCAATTTCCATTGCCAGATCGAATAGCGTTTTGCGCTCTTCTGGCAGCGATCGATCCAGATAACGTTTCACAAACCTCTCACGCAGTCGAAACCGAGTCTGCTGACCTCCTACGTCATCGATCGCATCTCGAGAAAGTTCTGCTAAGGCTCGATTCAATTGCTTCCGTTGCTCCGGTGTCGTCGGAAACTGCTCCTGCTTCCATTCATAAATACGATTCACAAACCGTTCGTATAACTCTGCCTGGGTTTCCGGCAACTGTCCCTGCTGCAAATACCAACTGAAACACAGCAAAGTCAACCGCAAGGGATTCTTCACCAGATCGCGAATGCGTTCCCTTCCCGGTTCTTTCAGTGCAGCACACAGCGCTTGACCCAAATCGGCTTTCCCCCGTGGCGAAAACCATCGTTCGACAAACTGCTCCACCTGCTCCGGGTAGGAAAACTCCAAAGTTCGATAGGTATCGAAGCCAGTTAACGCATTGCGATCGCCGTCCCACAAATTCAACCGACAGGTCAGGAGAATTTTAGCCTGTTGCAACCATCCTCCCTCTTGCATTTGACGTTGAATTTCACTTAACGGGTTGCCAGACACCTGCATCTCATCCAAGCCGTCCAGCAGCAGCCAGACCCGTCCCCGCTCGAACTGAGCCGCAAAGTGTTGTTTGTCGGCTGGAGAAACGTCCGCTCCGCCTGCTTCACGAATCACCCGTTGCAGCCATCGGTTTTCCAAGTAGGTTTCCAGCGTGTCGCCTTGCAACTCTGTCAGGGAAACCCAGATCGCGATCGAGTCTGGAAATTGGGTCGATACCCACCGGGAAATCTGCTGAAGTAGAGTTGTCTTTCCCGCTCCCGGTTCGCCAATAATCGCAAGCCGCTTCCCCTGACTCTTGGGACTCTGTCCTTGTTGTAAAACTTGTTTCAGAAATTCTTCGTGTTCGTATCGTTTCGTAATCTCGACTTCCTGTTCCTGCTCAGATTCGCGAGGCGATCGCTCTTTTCCCTCTTCCTGCTTTAGCTTAGGATCGCGAGGCGATCGCTCTTTTTTCCCACCTTCCCGATAGAGTTCTGACCCCTGTTCTGGAGGTACGTCCTCTTTGCGGCGAGGCACTTTCTTCCGTTCCACCAATCCCAGCGGTACATAGACCTGCTCGATTTGGTAAGCAATATCCTCACCTCGAGTCATCAGGTTCGTGGTGAGCTGAAACCGTTCTTCTAGCAGCGTTCGACTGACTTCCGGCCAGTTGATGTCTAGAGGCGGAGGCGGAAGCTGCAATCGCAGCAAATCCCGAATTTCGACCAACACGCTCGTGTCGAGGCGATCGAGCGTATCCCCAATTGAGACTCCAGACCCCTCGCCGATGTTGACGTTGTACTTTCCACGCTGCTCGACATACTGCTCGACAAAGTGAACGACCAGCGATCGTCCATCACTCGTTTTAACCCAGTTCTGAAGTTCAGCCAGCAGTTTGTTACGATTCTCCATCAGGAACCGCTCCAGTCTCCAAGGCTATACGATATCGAGTATCTCCTCCATTCTATGCCGCCATTTCGAGGGCAATTCTCTCGAATCAGGAGTTTGCGAGCAGAGCGATCGCACTCAGACTACGTTTCTCCGTCAGCATTGAGGACTCAAATTGAGGGCGAATCCCTTGTCGGTAGTGCTGCATTCTAACGATGACGGTGTGCAAAAAGATAAGAGGTCGAACGCAAAAGCAGCATTACTTTTCATCGCGATACATCTCCTCACCTGCCATCGTCAGATGACGAGATGGGAAGATGATGAGACACTAGAGGGCAAGCAAGCACAAGGCATTGCTGCGAAGATTGCTAAAACAACAGCATAAGATGGGCAATGTCGTTCGCGAAAAACGATATCAATGACTGTTCGATCGCTATCTCGATTTTGGAATTTTTTGCGAAGCAACGGTGGATTTTATCTGGCGGTTGCTGCGATCGCGTTGGTTCTCGTTCTGGGAATCCACAATCTCGCCTTTAGCCAACGACCGGTTAAAGTTAACGTATTGATGCAGGCGTTAGAAGCGGCTCAGTGGCAATCGATCGTGGAGGAGTTCGAGGAACAGAATCCCGACATCGATTTACATATTGTCGAAGGCCCCAACGCCAGCAATTTGGTTGAAGATCTTTACACGTCTTCGTTTTTGCTGGGCGATTCTCCTTACGATTTGGTTTACATGGACATCGTATGGACGCCAAAATTCGCCGCTGCGGGTTGGTTGACGGATTTGAGCGATCGCATCTCGGACGAAGAACTCTCTGAATTTATCGACGGAGACGTTAACGGCGGCCGCTATAACGACAAACTGTATCGCATTCCCTTTCGCTCCGATGCCGGAATGCTGTACTATCGCACCGATCTCCTCGAAGCGGAAGGATTCGAGCCACCCGAAACGGTCGAGGATTTAAACCGCATTTCCCAAGCCTTGATGGAAAACGACCGAGTGGAGTGGGGCTATGTCTGGCAGGGAAAACAATACGAAGGCTTGTCGGCCATGTTCGTCGAAATCCTCGAAGGCTTTGGCGGATTTTGGATCGATCCCGAGACTCAAGATGTGGGACTCGATGCGCCCGAGGCGATCGCGGCGGTCGATTTTCTGACGAACACCCTCGAAAACGGCATTTCACCTCCCGGCGTTACTACCTACCAGGAAGAGGAAGCCCGACGCTTTTTCCAAAACGGGAAAGTGGCCTTCATGCGAAACTGGCCCTACGTCTGGACGCTGGCGAACGCGGACGATTCCCCGGTTGCGGGCAAAATTGCTATTAAACCGATGATTCATCAAGCCGGACACGGTAGCGGTGCGTGTCAGGGGGGTTGGGGTTTGGGAATGGTGAACACCACCCAACACCCAGAAGAGGCTTGGCGGGTTATCGAGTTTATCACCAGCAGAGCTTCGCAAAAACAGTTCGTTCTAGAAACGGGATACGTTCCGAGTCGGCGATCGCTGTTTACCGATCCCGATATCGTGGCTAAATACGCTCACTATCCCCAACTATTAGAAGTACAGGAAAAGTCGGTATTGCGTCCGCCCATCGCCCAATATGCCCAAGCGTCGGACATCCTGCAACGATACCTCAGCTCGGCACTGACCGATCGCCTGAGTCCTGAAGAGGCGATGCGAAAAGCGGCTGAAGAAACGCGACGCTTGTTAGGACGTTAAACCGTAAAGTGCTAAAGGTCGATCGCCAGCGATTACTCGAGGACAGGTTTTTATGAGTGGAAGCAACATCCGAGACAGACAGCGCTTGACGGGATGGGTTCTCGTCACGCCAGCGTTGTTAATTCTCCTCCTCGTCTACGCCTATCCTATCGGACGGGCGTTTTGGCTGAGTTTGTTTACGCAAAATTTGGGAACGGAACTCGAAGCCGTCTTTAGCGGTTTGAGTAACTACGCCCGAATTTGGGGAGACGGGGCGTTTTGGAACAGCATCGTCAACACCACGATTTTTACGGTCGTGGCGTTGGTGTTAGAACTCGTGTTCGGTATGGCGATCGCCTTGGTTCTCGATCGCTCGTTTCGCGGTCGCGGCACAGTTCGCACCATCGCCATTATCCCCTGGGCGCTCCCCACGGCCATCATGGCTTTGGCGTGGACGTGGATTTTTAACGATCGATACGGGGTTCTCAACGATATTTTGATGCGGTTGGGACTCATCGACACGGGGATTAATTGGTTGGGAAATCCTACCCTGGCCATGGTGTCGGTGATTGTGGCGGACGTGTGGAAAACCACCTCGTTCGTCAGTATCTTGCTGTTGGCGGGGTTGCAGTCGATCCCTCAAGATCTCTACGAAGCCCATGCGATCGAAGGGGCGACCCCCTGGCAGAGTTTCCGTCAAATTACGCTCCCGTTGTTGATGCCGCAAATCCTCATCGCGTCTCTGTTTCGCTTCGCCCAGTCCTTTGGCGTCTTCGACTTGATTCAGGTGATGACGGGGGGCGGCCCGGCCGGGGCGACGGAAATGGTCTCGCTCTATATTTACAGTACGGTGCGCCGCTATCTCGACTTCGGCTACGGTGCGGCGTTGGTGGTGGTAACGTTTTTAATTCTGATCGCGGTGGTGGCGTTTACGTTCTATTTGTTGGAGAAGGTTCGCAAGTCGGCAGGGGTGGATATTTAGGAACTTTCTGCACCACACCAGACACAGAGAAGACAGAGGATTTGAGATGACTTTAACGCAATCTTCTAAAAAAACGAGCGGCTTTTCTTGGAAAGTTCTGATTTTACCAGTTTCGGTTTTTCTGGTGGTCGCGTTTAGTTTGGGGCCGATTTTGTGGCAGTTTTTAACGTCGGTAAAAACGAACGAGGCGATCGTCGCAATTCCTAACGTTTACTTTCCGTCTTTCGACCAATTAACCCTCAATCACTATATTGAATTGTTCGCGAGACGGCCGTTTTTACGCTATATCTTCAACAGCGCGTTTGTGGCGTTTACATCGACATTGCTCTGTTTGGGCTTCGGCGCACCGGCAGCGTATGCCTTGGCTCGGCTGAAAATTCCAGGGCGTCAATTGATTTTGACGGGAGTTTTAATTGTTACGCTATTTCCCTATATTTTGTTGTTCTTGGGATTGCTGGAACTGGTCAAAGCTCTAAATTTGGGAAATAATTATTTGGCGTTGATCGTCCCGTATACGGCGATTAATTTACCGCTGACGATCCTCGTGATGCGAAGTTTCTTTCAGCAACTTCCGAAAGATTTGGAAGATTCGGCAAAAGTAGACGGGTACGGAACGGTGGGAATGTTATTAAAAATCGTCTTACCGATGACGTTGCCAGCATTAGTGACGACGGGAATTTTGACGTTTATTTTTTCGTGGAACGAGTTTATTTTCGCACTGACGTTTATCACCGTCGAAGAGATGAAAACGCTGCCGGTGGCAGCAGCGCAATTGGGGGGAGCGTCGATTTTCGAGATTCCATACGGCACGATCGCAGCGGCGACGGTGTTGGGAACGGTGCCGTTGGTGGTGTTAGTGTTGTTCTTCCAGCGTAAAATCGTTCAAGGGTTGACTGCTGGTGCAGTGAAAGGATGAGTCAAAAGGATTTTTAGGCGTTCATGGCAGAGCGAGCGGCGATCGCACTCGGCAGTAATTTAGGTGATTCGTTGGGGATTTTGACGGGTGCTTTAACCCGATTGTTCGGACATTCCCAGATTGCGGAAGTGGTGCGATCGCCTTGGTATCGAACGAAACCCGTCGGACCACCTCAACCGGAGTATCTCAACGGTTGCGTCGTGGCCGAGGTGACGCTGTCTCCTGAAGAACTCCTCGACGTACTGTTGAAAATCGAGGTGCAGTTCGATCGCGTTCGTCGCCAACGCTGGGGACCGCGTACCTTGGATTTAGATTTGATTTTTTACGGCGATCGCGTGACAGACACGCCGAAGTTGCAACTCCCTCACCCCCGTTTCCGCGATCGCGCGTTCGTCTTGGTTCCTCTAGCAGACGTTGCCCCCCATTGGCTCGATCCGGTATCGGGTCAGTCTGTCACAGATTTACTGAAAGCGGTAGACTGTTCCGACGTGCGCCTGTTATAAGGTGACAATTCGTACCGTAAAAATGGGGTTTTCATGTCTCTCGGTCAAGAACTTCCGCAAATTCTCCAACAACGTCTCTTTTTTTCCGGCCGTAAATTTAATTTCGAGGTCAATCGCTTGCGCCTTCCGAACGGTGCTGAAGGAGATTGGGAATGCGTTCGCCATCCCGGTGGGGCGCTCGCAGTTCCCGTCACGACAGACGGCAAGTTAGTCTTAGTTCGTCAGTACCGTTTTGCCGTGTGCCGTCGGATTTGGGAGTTTCCCGCTGGAACGGTCGAACCGAACGAAGATCCCAAACAGACCATTCAACGAGAAATTGAAGAAGAAACGGGATATCGTGCGACAACTTGGCAAAAGTTGGGTCAATTTATCCTCGCACCAGGATATTCAGACGAGATTATTTATGCTTTTTTAGCGTTGGGCTTAGAAAAGTTAGAGGTGTGCCCCGATCGAGATGAAGATGAAGATATAGAGGTGGTTTTGATGGCGCCGGAAGAACTCGAAAAAGCGATTTTGGAAGGAGAACCAGTCGATGCAAAATCGATTTCGAGCTTTTTCTTAGCCAAACCGTTTTTGACGCGCTCTGTGGGTTCTTAAGGTTGCATTTTTGCTGTGGTTATCGTTTTTTTTCATTAAATTGCTATAACGCCTCAGATTTGCTGGGGCTTTGTTTTTGTACGATTTTCTGCGTAAAAATACGGATGTAATCGAGAAAGAGACTTGAAAATGCCGCAAATTTCGCGATGCCTTATGTAGATTCCTCGATCGTCTGTGCGTAAAAATACGGATAATTTCTCGATAGATAAATGGTACAATAAATATTTAAACGGTCGTGCGAAGTTGATTGTTACAGGGGATACCGTCTCAATTTTTTTAACATATTCAATTCAGTTAATATGAGCGATTTGATTTTATTTTGGCATCGCCGAGACCTACGCATCTCGGATAATATCGGCTTAGCTCGAGCCTTCGATCGCAGTGCCAAGATCGTGGGAGTATTTTGCCTCGATCCGGAGATTTTAGAGCGCGACGATATCGCTTCCGTTCGCGTTAGTTACCTAATCGGCTGCCTGAAAGAGCTACAACAATCCTACGAACTCGTTGGGAGCGAATTACTGGTGTTTCGTGGCCGTCCAGTCGAGATTTTGCCCGAACTAGCCGAGCGTCTCAACGCCACCGCCATTTACTGGAACCGAGATGTCGAACCTTACGCCAAGGAACGCGATCGCACCGTAACCGAAGCCTTGAAAGACAGGGGAATCGAAGCATCGACCTTTTGGGATCTACTGCTTCACCCGCCTGGAGAGGTGTTGACCGGATCGTCGGGTGTCGTCAAACCCTACACCGTTTATACCCCCTACTGGAAAAACTGGAGTCGCCAACCGAAACCCCAACCCGTTCAGACGCCACGAAACTTGCTGGGGTTGACGGAAGACGAACGCCACCTCACGCGCAAACTCGGGGCGATCGACCTTCCCACCGCCGAAGAACTCGGCTTTCACTGGGACGGGCCGTTAATTCTAGAACCGGGAGAAGACGCCGCCTTAGAACAATTAGAAGACTTCATCGATCGCGCCCTCCTCGACTATGGAGAACAACGGGACTATCCTTTTTCCGACGGAACGTCCCGCCTCAGTCCCGCCTTGAAATTCGGCGCGATCGGCATTCGCCGCGTCTGGGCTGCCGCCGCCGCCGTTTGGGAAGAAGCCCGCAGCGACGAAGCTCGAGACAACGTCGAGACTTGGCAGCAAGAATTAGCATGGCGCGAGTTCTATCAAACGGTCATGTACTTTTTCCCCGAACTGGCAGAGGGGCCGTACCGCAAGCCCTGGCAAGATTTCCCTTGGGACAACGACGAAGAACGCTTTCAAGCTTGGTGTGACGGACGCACGGGATATCCGATCGTCGATGCTGCCATGCGCCAACTCAACGAAACCGGTTGGATGCACAATCGCTGTCGCATGATCGTCGCCAGTTTTCTGACGAAAGATTTGATAATCGATTGGCGGTGGGGCGAGAAGTACTTCATGCAGCATTTGATCGACGGGGATCTCTCGTCCAATAACGGCGGTTGGCAGTGGAGTGCCTCCAGTGGGATGGACCCGAAACCGATGCGGGTGTTCAACCCCTACACGCAGACGAAAAAATACGATCGCGAGGCGGAGTATATTCGTCAGTGGTTGCCCGAGTTATCGTCGCTGGATACGGCGGATTTGGTGACGGGAAAAATTTCACCGCTCGATCGCGAAGCCTGCGGCTATCCCGCCCCCATCGTGGATCACAGCGTCCAGCAGCGTAAGTTCAAGCAATTGTACAAAGAACAAAAGGAGATCGTCGATCGATGATGGGATGAGGGGATGATGGGATGACCAGATGAGGGGACGATCTGAAACCTCCCCATCTCCCTACTGGTGACTGGTGACTGGTGACTGGTGACTGGTGACTGGTGACTGGTGACTGGTGACTGGTGAGCCAACCCTACATTTTCCTCACACCGTCAGCGATCGTTTTCACCGAGTCTTTACAGATCTTCACTGAGATTATAAAAATTTAATTAAATTTTTGCCGGCAGACACCACAAGGGTCTCTAAAATTCGGTCGTTGCTAATCGTTCGCCCTGAACTGCCATCGCCGAATTTCTCGGTTTATCATGTTAAGAACCATATGCCGTCAAGAGATCGAATCGATCGAACTTCCCTAATCTGCGATCGCACGCCGTCTAACCAACCGTTGTGAAAAACGACAATTTGACCTCGATGTTTGGGCCAGTGGAGTTAACTGCGCGACAACAACATATTCTCTGGGCAACTGTTCGCCACTACGTCGCTACGGCCGAACCCGTCGGCTCGAAGGCGTTGGCAGAGGAATACAACCTCAGCGTCAGTTCGGCGACCATTCGCTCGGGTATGGGATTGCTCGAAAAAGCCGGATTGTTGTATCAACCGCACACCTCCGCCGGACGAGTTCCATCGGATTCAGGATATCGCGTGTACGTCGATCGCCTGATGCAGCCGTCGGAGCGTCGAGCCGAACGCACGGAAAAATTACTCGGACAGCAGTTGCAATGGGATAATTGGAGTCTCGAAGCGTTGCTGCGCGGTGCGGCTCAGATTCTCTCGAAATTGAGCGGTTACATCGCCTTAATTACGTTACCGCAATCTCAAATCGCGCAATTGCGACACCTACAACTGATTCAAGTCGATCCGGGTCAAATCATGCTGATTGCGGTGACGGACGTTTACGAAACCCAATCGACGTTGGTGACGCTGCAACAGGACGAAGACAACAGCTATCCTGACTCCGAACTGCTCGATCGCGAACTGCAAATCCTCTCGAACTTCCTCAACGCGCAGTTACGGGGACGGCCGATTGCAGATCTGGCCGATCTCGATTGGGGAGAACTCGATCGCGAATTTCAACGTTACGCCGACAGCCTGAAAACCCTCTTTTCCGATTTAGTGCGGCGGCTGCAAACCCCGACGGTGGTTCCCATCGCCATCAGCGGTATCGCCGACGTTTTGAGATTGCCAGAATTTGCCGAACTGCAACAGGTTCAGCCGTTGATGCACCTCCTCGAAGACGAACCGGAACAGCTATTTCCCCTCGTGTTCGAGCCAGCGGACTCCACCACCACCCGAAAACGAGTCAACGTCCGTATCGGTTCGGAAAATCCCCTCGAACCCATTCGCACCTGTACCCTGGTGTCTGCTACCTATCGTCGCGGTTCCCATCCCGTCGGAAGCGTCAGTCTCCTAGGGCCGACTCGTATGATGTACGAAGACTCGATTTCTATGGCGGAAGCCGCCGCAAACTATCTTTCGGAACGATTGGGAAAGGGTTGATAGTTGATAGGGAAGAGGGAACGGAGAACAGTGTTTCAGTCGCCAGTCGCCAGCCTTTTACAGTGAGCAGTGAACAGTGAGCAGTGAACAGTGGAGACAGTTGACAGTTTCTCCCCCTCTCCCCTTCTCCCCCTCTCCCCCTCCTGACAAGGCTATGATTGTAAGAGAGAGAGAAAGAGCCGACAAAGAGAAAGCCGTAGACTCGTTTAGGAGAAGCCATGAAATACAACTCAGCTTACCTCAAACAGTGGTCGCAAGAAGTCAGTCGTCATTTTCCGAATCTTTCCTTGCCACAAGTATCAGGGCTAGCCACCTGGAGCTTTGGCATGATGATGAGTCGCTCTTCAAGTCTGACTCAAGTGTCAGAGTGTATTGCCCAAGTCAACGGGGAAAAATTCACCAACGTACGTCAAAGACTACAACAGTGGTACAAAGAAAAACGCCAAGCTTACGGTCGTAAATATGCTGAGCTAGATGTAGCCAGTTGTTTCGCGCCGCTGCTGAAGTGGGTCTTAGAGCTATTAGGAGAGAGCGACGACCTGTTCCTGGCCTTAGATGCGACCCATATCGGTCAAAAATTTATCGTCTTGTCACTCAACGTACTCTATCGCGGCAGTGGCATTCCCGTGGCCTGGAAAATCGTGAAAGCTTCCCAGAAACACCCCTGGAAGCCCCTGTGGCAAGACTTGCTCCGTCGCTTGAGCGGAGTGGTTCCCGAGTCGGTCAGGGTTTGGGTTTTGGCCGATCGAGGACTCTATGCTTGTTGGCTGTATGAGGAAATTGTGGCTCTGGGATGGCATCCTTTGTTACGTATTAACTCACAAGGCTATTACCAAGTGCGCTCGGGGGAAACTCTCGCCGACTGGCAACCTCTCGAGCAAGTGGTTCGAGTTGGTGAGAGTTTTAGTCAACCGGTACGCTGCTTTCGCCAAAATCCTCTCGATTGTACCCTGTTAGCCCGATGGGACGAGGATTACAAAGACCCTTGGCTGTTGCTGAGTGACGCCTCACCTCAATCGGCTTCGGCTGCCTTTTATGGCTTTCGCTCTTGGACTGAAGCGGCTTATCGCGATCTCAAGAGCGATGGCTTTAATTGGCAACGCACCCGTTTGACTCATCCTCACCGGGCTGAGTGTCTTTGGCTGGCCATGTCTGTGGCTTTACTTTGGCTCATCACCGAAGGGGCTTGTCGGGAAGACTCCCAAAAGCCTTCGACTTCCCCTCGGACTGACTCTGACTCGACCGGTCTGGCCGCCGCGACCCTCAGACCGAGAACTCTTTCTTGTTGGCGCCTTGGCTGTATCTCTTTTGTCGTCCGCCTCTTTCAAGGACTTCCCTTGAGTTGGGGACGCCACCGTACTTCTCCCTATCCTGGGGCTTCTTTGGCTTTCGATACCTCCTAAGTAAAAGTCATAGCCTTATCAGCTCTCCCCCTCTCCCCTTCTCCCCCTCTCCCCCTCTCCCTTGCTCCAAACGCTACCGTGTCTGAAGGGTTCTCAGACGATTTAAGGCGGCGGCGAACTCGAAGCGGCGAAACTCGGCGAGATCGCCTTGGGGGAACGGCGATAAGACTTCTAAACCTCGGTTTTCTATGTCGGAGAAGATTAAATCGAGGAGTTCGGTTAAGGTTCGGCGGCCGTCGGCGTATTCTTGTTTGAGATATACCATCGCTTCGGCGATCGCTCTCAACTGTCCCGTATCGACGAGTTGCTGAACCGCCGAGAGGTCGATGTTCTCCGTTCCGAAGACGATTTCGTCGATGTCGCGAGCTTGCCATTTCACCGATCGCTTTCCACGACTGGGATCGATGCTCTCGGGATCGATCGCGCGCGATCGCACCTCTCCAAACACCTCGCCGCCTTCAGGTTGGCGTCCGGTGGCGAATTCGGCGGCGATTTGACGGACTTCTTCGGTCACGTCGCTGGGGAGAAATTCTGTCATCGCGATCGCGGTATCGGCCACGTCGAAGTAATCGCCGCTTCCTCCCATCACTAAAATTGTCGAAACCTCCCGTTCTTCGAGAAGTTGGCGGACGCGATCGATAAACGGCGTAATCGGTTCTTTCTCTTTAGCGATTAACTGCTGCATTCGGCGATCGCGAATCGTAAAGTTCGTCGCCGAGGTATCTTCGTCGATCAGTAACAGTTTAGCGCCGACTTCCAACGCCTCGACGATATTCGCCGCCTGAGACGTACTTCCACTGGCGTTTTCCGTCGAAAACGAAGTCGTCGGCCGGTTTTGAGGGAGATTGTTAATAAACGGCGAGATGTCTACTCCCGCCACGTAACGACCGTCTTCGGCGCGAATTTTAACCGCTGTGGGATCGGTGACGACAAATTCCCGTCCGTCGTCGGGGATGTGGTTGTAAACTCCCAGTTCGATCGCTCGCAGCAGGGTCGATTTTCCGTGATAGCCGCCGCCGACGACGAGCGTGACGCCTTTAGAAATTCCCATTCCCGAGATTTCGCCGCCGTTGGGTCGATCGAACGTCACCCGTAGCGAGTCTGGGGACTCGAAGGGAACGGCGTTTTTTTGCAACGGTCGATCGTCGACGCCGCTGCGACGGGGTAAGATCGCGCCGTCGGCGACGAAGGAAACTAAATCCCTCTCGGAGAGTTGCGATCGCAGCCAGTCTGCATCTTCGACAGTTTCCACGTGACGGCGAACGTCCGCCGCGTCGAGATTGGCGTAGACTAAGGCGCGATCGATCGATTCGGGAACGTCTTCACAGAGCATATACGCCGCCTGTCGTCCTAGGATGCGCCGTCCTCGGGCCGGAAGTCCCACGACAAACCGCAGTTCGAGCCAGTCGTCGTTAATATAAGCCGAGGTGCGATCGAGGACTTCCTGTCCCATCCGACAGACAGCGATGGTGCCACTTTTCCCCGTTCCTCGGTGTTGGCTGACGCGGTGACAAGCCGAGTCGAACTGTCGGGTGAGGTAGTCCCGCAACGCCACCTGTCGCGACGGCGTGTTGTAGAGTTCGGCGGGAAATTTCGCCACGGATTGGGGAACACGTACCCGCAGCTTACTCGGCGACGCGAAGGGATCGCCTTGAACGTAGTCGATAATGAGGGTGAAGTTGGGAAATTCGTACTGTCCTTGAATGTCTTTGTATGCCTTGTAGCCTCGGTTGTCGAGGTCGAGGAGTAGATCGTACAAGGTTTCTGAATCAGTCATTGTCGTTGCGTGGGTCGCGGCGGCATTCTCAGACAAACTCTGTTAACTTAACATATCCCAATCCTTGGATCTCGATTTTTTGGATCTCGATTTTCTAGATCTCGACGTTCTCGCGAAGGTGTGGCGGGGTTTGGAAGTGGCGGTACGAGCGATCGCGTAACGGTTCACCATCGATCGCACTCTCGCCGTCGGATTTCTGCGATCTCTCCGTCTACGACTAACGCCGCTGCATAATCCGAGCGAAGTTGCAACGGTTTCAACGTCCACGTTCGTTCTGAATCAGTCCACAACACTGGTGAAGGCGTCAAAGTCACTTCTACGCGACTCAACCCCGCTAACCCTTCTCCCGTGGCTTTGAGATAAGCTTCTTTGCACGTCCAGTAGTTGAAAAAAGCGTCGTCGCGTTGGTGTTCTGCAATTTCGTTTAACGCCGCCACCTCTCGAGGACTGAAAAATCGCTCGGCTAAAGCGGTACTGTCAATTTGGCGTTTGTATTCGAGATCGACACCGATCGCTCGATTCCACGTGACGGCGATTAACGCCAAATCCTCAGAGTGAGAGACGTTGAAGGCTAACGGCGTTCCGTTTAAAAAGGGTTTTCCCCGATCGCCGTACTCGAACTGTATGGTTTGCGGGGGGATATCGAGATAGTCGCCGAGAAGCCAGCGTAACGCACTGCGAGCCAGGACGAACCGACGGCGATCGCGAGCGAAACGATACCGAGACGCTCGTTCTCGTTCTGTTTCCGACAGAATGTCCCAGGTGCGATCGTTGGGGAAGTTCTCGGCGTCTAACGCCACACACCAGAGATCGACAGTATCCGGTTCGAGAGTTCGGAGTTCCAAAGAACTTTAAGGATAGAAAAAACAGCGCGATCGAGATGACATTTCAACTTATATTAAGCCACGAGCGATCGAACGTGCTATTATGTATCCGTTCGGTTCTAACGGGGATCAGCCGTTAGATGCAAGGGGGAAAGTTCGGTGAAAATCCGACGCTGTCCCGCAGCTGTGAAGAGGTCGATCGATCTCTGAGTCAGAATGCCCGCCGACCAAGTTCGCCAAGTCAATACGTTCGTCTGCGAGGTACAGATGATGGCAGTTTTAGCCTTTTCAAACCGTCTCTATCGTCCCCCCGATCTCGGCGATCCGCTACCGATCGCATCGTCCTGAGTTCGACTGAAAAAAGTTCCGAGTTTTGTGAGTTCGATCTAATACTCGCGTCGTTTTGGCAATTCGATCGCCTGCCGTTTTCTTCGGTTGGGTGCTGTTCGCGATTTCGCGATCGCTGGAATTTTTGAGTTAGAAATTCGAGCGGTTTTTTTGCGAGCGATCGCGCTTTTCGGATGCTTTTTTAACGGTAAATCGAGGGGTTCATCTCACTTTTGCGATCGGAAACCCACCCATCTTTCCCTTACTGAAGGGAGGTGCTGAGGGGTCGTTCTACGAAATCGAACGGTATCTAAATCGAGAGATTTTTCAGAGCAAATACCTTTAAACGCTCGGGTATTTGTTGCGATCTCAAACGTGCGTTTTTGGCTGTTCTAAACGTATCAGATCGCTCTTGACATTTTCGTGCCTTCGTGCAAGAGAGGAAAATTTTGCGATGACGTATCCCACTCAAGAAGACGATCAACCGATCGTCGTAACTTACGAATCTGAAATTTTGAAAACCCTTCAAAAAACGGTTTCTCAAAACTGTAGTTCTCAACGAGAAACCTGTTGTTCCTGGTGGCTGAGTTTACTCGTTACGGTGGCGAGTTTGAGTTGTCTCGTATCGCCTCACGTTCCTATCGTTGCATTTTCTGCGATCGCCAGTCGAACGCTTCCGTTAAAAACGGTTGTTTCGAGTCTCGTTGGATTGTGGGCGATCGATCGTTTTTACGACGTTTTGTTTCGCCAAAGTTCGATCGATCTAGAGTGGTGGATTTGGGGAGGTGTCGCGGGATTGACCGGACTCGCGATCGCTGGATTTTCTCTGTGGATTGCTCCGTCAGAAAATTGTAAAATTCGCGATCGCTATTTAGGTATTTGGACGAGTTTTTTCAGTGGATTTCTCTTTTTTCAAGCCTTCCTGATGCTCGTGAATGGTGAAATGAAGCTCGATTTTCTGACTCTCGACGTTCTCAACGAAATTTTCGTTCGAGAAATCCTTTGGGCGATCGTATTTTCAGGACTGCACTACCTCCTTATAGAAGTTGTATTGCCCGAAATTGGAAAATGCTTCGTTGGCAATTCAGCATCGATAACGGGTGCTTTCTCCTTTGAACACAAGCGATCGCACTTTAGATCGAAACAAATTTAAAAGCTCGAAATAGTTCGATAACACAGCGATCGTACTGCATCACCCCTATTATCTCAATTCTCAAAAAACTCCAAAGTGAGTTTGTCAACCATTATCAACAATTCTTTGCAAATTATGCTGACAACGACATTAGGTTATCCCTGCATCGGACAAAAACGAGAACTCAAAAAATCGCTCGAGAGTTTTTGGAAAGGAAACATATCCGAAGCTGAGCTTCTCGCCACGTTCGAGACCTTACAAGTTCGGGATTGGAAAACACAGCTCGAGGCAGATATTGAAGGCATTGGCGTCGGCGATGCCACGCTGTACGATCGCGTTCTCGACTGGGTGATTCGTTTCGGACTCGTTCCCCAACGATTTCGATCCCTAGAAGGACGCGATCGCTACTTCGCCATGGCACGCGGAAAAGGCAAAATTGCCGCTTTAGAAATGACGAAGTGGTTCGATACCAACTATCACTATCTCGTCCCCGAAATCACGCCGGACTTAACCCCGACCGCTAACTTTGACGACTTTCTCGATACCGTTCGTCGCGCCAAATCCATCTTGGGAGAACGCACCGTTCCCATCGTTCTCGGTCCGGTGACGCTGTTACGCCTGAGTCGCCTCGACGGAGTCGAATTTGACAGTATTCTGTCCCAACTGCTCCCCCTCTACCAACAACTGCTGACCCAACTGAACGAACTCGAAATCGCAGAAGTTCAACTCCACGAACCCGCCTTAGTCTTCAGCGACGCCCCGGAGTTGCAAACCGCCTTTGAAACCGCATACGGCGAACTCTCTCAAGTGGGAATTCCCCTGCACCTCGTCACCTACTTCGACGACCTCGGAGAAACCTATCCCTGGGTGGTGCAACTTCCCGTATCCGCGATCGCCTTGGACTTTACCCGAGGTCGAACCCTGGAATTGGTCAAAACCCACGGATTCCCCAGCGACAAACGCCTCGGCGTCGGTTTGGTGGACGCTCGGAACGTCTGGCGTATCCGTCCCGAAGCTGCAACCACCTTGCTACGCCAGTTGCAAACCGTCACCCGCAACTTGTGCGTTCAACCGTCGGCGTCCTTGCAATTCGTTCCCTACGACGCCAGCCACGAAACCCAACTTCCCGACCCCTTGCGAAACGTTTTGAGTTTCGCCGAACAAAAACTCGAAGAAGTGGCCGTTCTCGGTCAAACCCTGGAGAATCGCAGCCTCAACTCCCGACTCGATCGCATTGAAAAAGACTGGGTGGCGTTCCGTCTGTTCGATCCCGCCAAACCCGAAGTTCGACAGCGCATCGAATCGCTGAAAGTTTCAGATTTCGAGCGATCGCAACCCTACAGCGATCGCGTTTCCCAACAGGTGAAACTTCCGGCGTTCCCCACCACCACCATCGGCTCTTATCCCCAAACCCAAGCGGTGCGAAAACTGCGGGCCCGCTACAAACGGGGCGAACTGACTCCGTCAGAATACCAACAGCAGATCGATCTCCACATCGCCTACTGCATCGGCGTCCAAGACGGAATGGGAATGGACGTTTTGGTTCACGGCGAGTTCGAGCGTTCCGACATGGTGGAATACTTCGGACAACAACTCGACGGCTACGCCTTCACCCGTCACGGTTGGGTACAAAGCTACGGAAGCCGCTACGTGCGTCCGCCGATTATCTACAGCGACATCCTGCGTCCCCAAGCAATGACCGTCCGCGAGTTTCAAGTGGCGCAGTCTCTCACGGACAAACCGGTCAAAGGAATGTTAACCGGCCCGGTGACGATGTTGAACTGGTCGTACCCCCGTACCGATATTTCTCGCAAAGAACAGGCGTTTCAACTGGCGTTGGCGATTCGCGAGGAAGTGGCCGATTTAGAAGCGGCTGGCGCAAAATTCGTTCAAGTGGACGAACCCGCTTTACGGGAAGGTTTACCGCTCAAACAAGAGCGGTGGAACGACTATCTCAGTTGGGCTGTCGATGCGTTCCGGTTGAGTGTCGGCGTCGCCAAGCCAGAAACTCAGGTTCACACGCATATGTGCTATTCGGAGTTCGGCGACATTATGGAGGCGATCGATCGCTTGGACGCCGACGTGATTTCGATTGAAGACAGCCGCAGTAACAACGAGACGCTGATGCAACTGACAGATGCAGGTTATCCCCGACAGGTGGGGCCGGGGGTTTACGACGTTCACGCACCCGCCGTTCCCTCTGAGGACACTTTTAAAGAGAGCATTCGCAAGTGCAGTCAGCATTTACCGAGCGATCGCATTTGGGTCAATCCCGATTGCGGTCTGAAAACGCGCGGTTGGCCCGAAACCGTCGCCGCTACGCGCAATATGGTCAGTGCGGCGTTGGAACTGCGTCGGGACATCGAAACGGCTTCTAACGGTAAATCGCGGTGACCGGGTGAGGAATGACCGGATGATGTGATGGTGAGTCGGTGCGTGATGCGGAAAATCTCATTTGACGGTCAAACTTGACATTTTTCAGCCGCGTCACGCACCCTACCCCTTCTCTCCTCATCTCTTTTTTATGGCTTCAACCAATTGGCAACAAACCTTTATCGAGCGTAACGTAACTGTTCTCGGTTACAACGCTTGGCTGGGGTATTTAACCTCGGGACGGGGGCTGTTGGTGTGCAGTACTGACAGCCCGAAACTCACATCTACGGGGGCGACGTTTGAGGTGTCGTTTATTGCGCGGCGTCGTTTGGCGCCCTTTTTAAACGCCTGGTTGACGGCACCGGATACCGTTTTGTTGCAAAATCATTTTAACAGCGTTCCGATTTTGGAAGCGGTCGATCGCTACGACCCGGAAACCGACGTGATGTTGCTGTTGCAAGCTGAAGGTCGCGCGACGTTTTTTTGTCTCGAACCGCTTCCGGTGACGCCACCTCAGTGTTATCGAAAAATACGCGATCGCCGCTCTGAATTCGAGTTCGACACCGAATCCCCTTAAAACCGTTTTTGAAAGAAATCGCGACGACGTTCGGTTTTCGCCATCGCGAAAATACCACCGACCCGGATACGGTTTGCCCCAATGCAAGCGCGGTTGGAGCTTTTTAGGATAAGAAACAGAAAGACACGAAAACATCCTCAACTGCAAAACCGTAACCGCTTGCTTCCGATGAACGCTCGACTTCTCGTCCGCCCTCAACCCCAATTCGATCGCCTATCCCCGTTACGTCCTTCGGTTTCGATTCCCGTCGAAGTTTGCGAAACCGACTCGACCTTAGAACTGCGATCGCTCCTTCCCGGCGTCGAACCGCAAGATCTCGACCTGGAAGTAACGAAAAACCGCGTCACCCTCTCGGCGACCGTAACCTACGGAAACCTGCAACAGCCCCGTCGAGAACTGCGGAACGGACATCGCGTCTACACAGAACTCCACGCGCGATCGCACAGGCGCAGTATCGACCTTCCCGTCGAAGTGCTTCCCCACCGCGCCACCGCCCACTTGCGAGACGGGCTTTTAAGCGTTACCCTGCCCAAAGTCCCGCCATCTCAAAACGTGAAGGTGAGTTTATCCGATCTTCGTCCGAGTCAGAGCGATCGCCCCACCCCGTCCCCAGCCGCAACAACGCCAGAGGACGCCGAACTTTCGCAGGATTTGTGGTCGGACGGCTAAACGACCCCTCTCCAAACCCGCCGTCACCTCAACCGCGATCGAGGCGGTTCTATGACAAACCGTCCTCACACAGGTTCGGGAAACACGCCTTCAAGGGAAGCGCCCCCGCCGTCAGTATAGAAAAGTAAAGAAATGCGATTAGAGAGAGTTTGCTCGCACAGGCGCTTGTCGAGCGAGAAACTGACGCCTCTGAGGGCTTGCAATCGATCGCATGAGATCGGCGGTCGCGATCGACTCGCGAAAAGCTTCGACACCCCATTTATTTAAGTTGTAGAGACACACAGGATACACCCATGGCCAAAGTCGTTGGAATTGACCTCGGAACGACCAACTCCTGCGTCGCAGTGATGGAAGGGGGTAAACCCACCGTCATCGCCAACGCAGAAGGCTTCCGAACCACGCCCTCCGTTGTAGCTTACGCGAAAAACGGCGATCGCCTGGTCGGTCAGATCGCCAAACGCCAAGCCGTGATGAACCCGACCAACACCTTCTATTCGGTCAAACGGTTCATCGGACGCCGTCACGACGAAGTGACCCACGAAACTAGCGAAGTTACCTACAAAGTTCTCAACATTAACGGGAACGTCAAACTCGACTGTCCGCAAGCCGAGAAACAATTCGCCCCCGAAGAAATTTCGGCGCAAGTGCTGCGGAAACTCGCCGAAGACGCCAGCAAATACCTCGGCGAAACCGTCACCCAAGCCGTCATTACCGTTCCGGCTTACTTCAACGACTCCCAGCGTCAAGCTACGAAAGACGCCGGAAAAATCGCCGGACTGGAAGTGCTGCGGATCATCAACGAACCCACCGCCGCATCTCTGGCTTACGGACTCGATAAGAAGAGTAACGAAACCATTCTCGTCTTCGACCTCGGCGGCGGAACCTTCGACGTGTCCATCCTCGAAGTCGGTGACGGCGTGTTCGAGGTGATGGCCACCTCCGGCGACACTCACCTCGGCGGTGACGACTTCGACAAACAAATCGTCGATTACATCGCCGCAGAATTCCAAAAAGCTGAAGGAATCGACCTCCGCAAAGACAAACAAGCTCTGCAACGTCTGACGGAAGCGGCCGAAAAAGCCAAAATCGAACTCTCTAGCGTCACCCAAGCCGACATCAACTTACCGTTTATTACGGCGACGCAAGACGGACCCAAGCACGTCGATATGACGCTGACGCGGGCCAAGTTCGAGGAAATCTGCGCCAACTTGATCGATCGCTGTCGCATCCCGGTCGAAAACGCCCTCAAAGACGCAAAACTCAGCAAAGAGAGCATCGACGAAGTGGTCTTGGTTGGGGGTTCGACTCGGATTCCCGCCGTGCAGAAACTCGTAGAAGACGTTCTCGGAAAAGCTCCGAACCAAAGCGTCAACCCCGATGAAGTGGTTGCAGTAGGTGCGGCGATTCAAGGTGGCGTCCTCGCCGGAGAAGTCAAAGACATTCTGCTGCTGGACGTGACGCCGCTGTCTCTGGGGGTCGAAACCCTCGGCGGCGTGATGACCAAACTGATTCCCCGCAACACCACGATTCCCACGAAGAAATCGGAAACCTTCTCGACGGCGGTGGACGGTCAAACCAATGTGGAAATCCACGTCCTGCAAGGGGAACGGGAAATGGCCTCGGACAACAAGAGCCTCGGAACGTTCCGCCTCGACGGAATTCCTCCCGCGCCTCGTGGTGTCCCTCAAATCGAAGTTACCTTCGATATCGACGCCAACGGTATCTTGAACGTTACCGCGAAGGACAAAGGATCGGGTAAAGAGCAGTCTATCAGCATCACGGGTGCTTCGACTCTCTCCGATACGGAAGTCGATCGCATGGTGAAAGACGCCGAAGCCAACGCGGAAGAAGACCAGAAACGCCGCGAACGCATCGAGTTGAAAAACCAAGCCGATACGCTGGCGTATCAAGCTGAGAAGCAAATCAACGAACTTGGCGACAAAGTTCCGGCCGACGATAAGTCCAAAATCGAAGGTTTGATTAAGGAACTCAAGGAAGCCGTCAGCCAAGACGACGACGAGGCGATGAAAGCGAAGACGGAAGAGCTGCAACAAGCCCTGTACGCGGTCAGCACCAACCTGTACCAGCAAGCTGGTGGTGACGGTGCTGCGGCGGGTGCAGCCCCCGGCGATGAAGCGCCTTCGGACTCCTCCTCCGATGACGGCGGCGACGATGTCATCGATGCGGAGTTCTCTGAAACCAAATAGGTGGGTTTGACCGCTTCGATTTAATGGAAACCGGGTTTTTTGAAGAAGCCCGGTTTCTTCGTTTTTCGACGACAAACGACGATGCTAAGCTAGGTTGACATCCCACCGAGAGAATCGGCAGTTCGTACTATCGGTTTGTAAAAAATCTGTTTCTAAGCAAGGAGCTATGTCGGATCTTTTCGTGTCTTGGGCAGAATACCACCAGCTCGTCGAACGTTTGGCGGTAAACCTGTACGAATCTGGTTGGAGGTTCGATCGCATCCTTTGTGTGGCGCGGGGTGGCTTGCGCGTCGGCGATATCCTCTCACGCCTGTTCGACTGTCCGTTGGCGATTCTGGCTACGTCGTCTTACGGCGGTGCGGACGGACGAGAACGCGGTCGGGTTTCGATCGCCCCTCATTTGACGATGAGTTCGACTCCTCTCGGACGGCGTGTTTTAGTGGTAGACGATTTGGTGGATTCGGGGGAATCGTTGAAAGCGGTGTTGGCGTGGTTGTGCGATCGCTATGGCGACGAGATCGAAGAGATGCGAACGGCGGTGTTGTGGTACAAAGCTGGTGGAAACATCGCACCGGATTATTACGTCGAATACCTTCGAGATAATCCTTGGATTCATCAACCGTTCGAGCAGTACGAACAGCTCAGTCCGGCGTCTCTCGCAGTGCGAAATCGAGGCGATCGCACGGAAAGATAAGAGACAATGGCTCGACTCGCTATTTGATTTTTTTAAAGGCGAGATAATATAAAATGCTGCGATCGTTTGTTGTAAACAGGTTTTGAGATCGGCATTTTTTGGAAATTTTAAAAATATTTATTAGTGATTTTTCATATTTTTTAGTGTTAAAAATATCGATACAAAAAAATTTTAAAATTCTTAATAAATTTAATAAACTCATAAAATATATTTGCATTTATTGAAATCAAAAAGTATTTTTTTGTCGTTTTTTTATTAGGAAACAGATGCCAATCGATACAGATCGGATGTATTTCGAGCAAACGCTCGAAAATCGATCGCGCCGAGACAGACAAACTCGCAAAGGCAGACGATCTTAACTGTTTAAAAGCTGTATCTTGTATCGATATAAACGTATCGAGTTGAGGGCGAGCGATCGCAGCGAACCCAATGGCAATCTCGCGAACGGTCGGGCGACTCCCCACCTCGAACCGCAGCGCGATCGCGTCCGACTGCTGCAACAACGCCTCGAGAACCACATTCAGACAGTGCGATCGCAAACACATCCGTCCGAAGGCTTTAGCGCGACCTCACCGACCCGATTGCAAAAAACTTTCCCGAGGATAGACCGAACGAGATGAAGATCGAATACATCTCGATTTCGAGCGACCCAAAACCGTCTCGATCGCGAGTTTTGGAACTAATTTCTCGCGCGATCGTCTATTTCAATAGCAGCCTTTCCTTTTTTCGATTTTAGGAACTTTGTAAACATGGCTAATAACACAACCCTATCCGGTCAACTCAACGCCAACGATCTGATTTTCATGTCGGGCGATATCGGGACGACGAACAACGCCGTCACGCGCTTTGACGAATACTTACTCACGGTCGACCAACCCACCGCAAACTTAACGCTGACCTTAACGCCAACTGGCGCAACGGACGTGGCACTCGTGGCCGCCAACCCCGAAGACGGAACGCAACTGGCAGGAAGCTTTAACGAAGGCAATCCAGCCACGTCGACGACTGCATTAATTTCGGGTCAAACGGAATATCGCGTCATCCTCACGACGAACGAAGCCGCTCCCGTCTTTCCCATCGATTACAAAATACAAGCCTTAGTCGATGCCGGGAACGTCACCCTCTCGTCTTTAACCAACTCCATCACCGGCGCGCCCCAGTCGGGAAATACCCTGTCTCTCAACGGTCAACTGACCGATGGAGACTTTCTCGCACTACCGTCTCCGGGTACCTATTCTTTAGCAGACGAGTACCGCGTCGCCACGACCTTGGCAGGCGAAACGCTCACCGCACAGGTCTCGTCGGGTTCTGGCTTCACCCCCCGCTTACAAATCATCGACATGACGAACGGTGTCATTACCGATGACGTTGCGGGGGTTGGTGTCAGCGCCACCGAAGCGTTGGCGGCGAACACAGAATATCGCGTGCGGGTCTTTAGCAATACGCCCCTCGGAGAACAGGATACCCGCAACTACACCCTCGTTCTCACCGCACCGACGGGGGTTAAAGCGGCCGAACTCAGTCCGTCTCAAGGGGCGGGTTTGGCTCAAATCAATACGCCGACACAACCGGCTCCGCTGCCCCCGACGGCATCAAATGCGGCAGAATACGCCAGTTTTAACATGGGCGAACAAGGCAGCGCCCAAAACCCCGATCCGACGGCTCCGACGAACCAATTCGACCTGATCGGACTGTCAGTCGGTGACGACACCATCGACTTGAACGCTCCGCCAAGCTTAGGAACGCCGCCGATTTTCACCGATCTCACTCCCGCAATTCTCCCTGACGGTTCGACGGACTTCAATAACGCCCGTTGGGTGGTCGCCTTTGGTGGGAACGATACGTTTACGGGAACGGCAGCCAACGACGTTCCGATCGTTGGAAACCAAGGGAACGACACCTTTAATATGGGTGATGGCGATGATGTGGCGGTCGGTGGTGCGGATGCAGACGAACTCAACGGTGAAGCCGGTGACGACATCCTCAACGGCAACCGAGGAAACGATATCGTCAACGGGGGAGACGGGAACGACCTGCTCAACGGTGGCGCGGACGACGACGTACTCATCGGCGGTGCCGGACAAGATACCCTATCGGGAGATCTCGGTCGCGATTTCCTCACCGGCGGTACGAACTCCGATACCTTTATTCTGACCAACAGTACGGCAACGGCGACGGCTGCTGAAGCGGACGTGATTACCGATTTCAGCGTGGCAGAAGCGGACAAAATCCAGTTGGACGGCGTCGGCTTTGCCGATATCGCTCTCGAGGCGGTCGATGTTGCGATCGATGCGGGAGCGGCCACGGCATCGACCGCGTTGAAAGTTATCGCCAGCGGTCAGTATGTGGGTGTGGTGCAAGGGGTGACGCCGTTCGAGATTGCTGAGGCGTCTGGCAGTATTTTCGTGTAAACGCCTTCTGAAACGATCTCTGGATTGACGGTTCTATCTTTGTTCTCCAGCTTGCGATCGAGCCTCCTTCTCTATTGAAGGGGGCTTTGTTTGAGGAAAAGGTACTCGGAATTCCGTATTTTTATTGAAAAAAACATCGAAAGATACGGACAATTGGTCTGTTGTTTTTATTTTGAATTGCGTGTTTTTACGGTTGCAAAAAATCGTGCAATTCGTTTTGAGACTTTCTGAAAGCCAGAGACGAAGAGCCTTTGGGGAGACTTGCGATCGCGATCGCATTTTTTTGTGAAGACGATCGCAGTCGCTTTAGCTGGCGATCGCACGCACGTTTAAAAAAATCCGATAAGATAAAGTCGATACCAAAAGTAGTCAATTTGGGGTGGCTACCGACTATGTCTTACGTTCAAGCACAAACCTGCGATCGAACGGTTCGCGAAATCGCCGACCGGATCTTCGAGTCGCATCGGATTACTCGGGCTGACCAGCAGGTGTTTATGGCGAGTTTGCTATCTAAATCTAGCCTGACACTCGAAGAACAAAATCTCATCAACCACGTTTTTGAAGAACTCAAACGCGGTGTTTTGCGAGTTGTCGATTAGCAAACTCTCGAATACTCGCATAAGGGTGCATCTCACATTTTTTCTTAACACAAGATCGTCAATTTGTCAATGTTTTTCGCTCGGACGACGCTCGACAACATTTGCAAACAGGAATTAGAACCCCGGCATCTCTAAGACGCTGGGGTTCTACGCAACAGCCAGATTGCAGTCGAGAAAAGCTTATTTTTTCAACGTACAGCCGTTTTACGCCGGTTCGTACAGATATTCAAACCAGTTTCCGTCGGGATCGCGTGCTTGACATACTCCCCAGCCTGAAGGCGTGGGGATTCTCCAGACCTCACAGTTCTAGATTTCTGGTTCGGCGACAACCCTTACTACCCATTGTTGCCAATAAGTACCAGAGGGGTTTATCTCCCCAGACGTTTTCCCCATTACAGAGGAGGTTTCGGTATGCCCTACCGTACCTTATAATCTACTGAAAAATTGACTTTCTGTACTTGAGGACAGGGGTGGCGAACCGAGTTCGCCAGCGTGAGATGTCCGTGTTGCTTAGAGCTTTTACCTGTTCGAGCTTTCCCGAACAGAACCCGCTAACTCTAGTTTTCAAGGTTCGGATGCCTCGATTAGAGGCTCGGTTTTTAGACTGGTTAAATACCGTTCCAGTTCTCTGACATCATAGCAAAGTCGCCCTGCAAGGCTTGCCCTGCTCGCACTGCTTGCACTGCTTGCACTGAGCTTGTCGAAGTGAGCTTGTCGAAGTGAGCTTGTCGAAGTGAGCTAAGTCGAAGGCTTGCCCTGCTCGCACTGCTTGCACTGAGCTTGTCGAAGTGAGCTTGTCGAAGTGAGCCAAGTCGAAGGGGGCGAGGCTTTAGACCCAAATTTTTGGTAAAACGATGCCGTTCCGTCGCGATGTTCGTGGATCTCACTCACGCGAACGCCTTCTTCCTTAAGTCGTTCGTAAGCGGTATCGACGCTCGAGCGATCGTCGAACACGAAGCCGAAATGGGGGCCTGCTTGTTCGTAATTCGGACTCAACAGGGATAATCCGTCCTTTCCTGCCTTCAAATACGCCCAGTCCGAATCTTTCCAAGCCAGTTCCATGCCCAAGTGTTGGTAGAACGCAGCGGCTTTCTCAATATCGTTGACACAAATCGCCACGTGTCCGAGTCGTTGAAGCTGCATAAATTAAATCTTTGTTACCGTTGTCCCACGTTTCTATTCTAGAGCGACTATTCTGTGGGATAGCATTCTCCAGACGCGATCGTGTTCGACCTGGCTAACTTACCGTACTGGATTTTTCTCGTCGCGGGTATTCTCCTGTTTGTCATCGCCATTTCCATCGGCGGAGAAGAAGACCTCGACGACGACGGCGATTTTATCGTCCCCGTTCTCGGCTGGTTGGGAATCGGCCGCGTTCCGCTGATGTTGTTGCTTGCTGCGGATCTCAGCCTGTGGGGACTTCTCGGTTGGATCGTCAACGTCGCCCTCAACCTGCCCAAATCGCCCCTCGATACGCTGATTTTTATCGCTACGGGAATCGTCAGTGTCTTACTCGGCGGTGCGATCGCCCGTCCCCTCGGACGGTTGTTTTTCGCCTCTTTTAGCGAAGACGCCAGCAGCGATCGACTCGTCGGCTGTTTCGGAACTGTCAGTTCCAGTCAAATTCCTCGGTTCGGACAGGACAAAGTCGGACAAGTGGACGCGATCGATCCCGCCAAAAACCTCGTCACCATTAACGCCGTCGTTCCCGAAGACGCTCGAGTCGTCCCCCAACGAGGCGATTCTGTCATCGTCATCGAACACCAACCGCCGATTTTTATTGTCATCGCCAACAATTCTATCGATCGCGATCGCTGGCTGGGGACGTGAGGGGGAGAGGGGGAGAGGGGGAGAAAGGGAGAGGGGGAGAGGGGGAAAAACTGTCAACTGTTCCCACTGGTGACTGGTGACTGGTGACTGGTGACTGGCGACTGGGGACTGGTGACTGGCGACTGGCGACTGAAACACTGTTCACTGTAAAAGGGGAGATGAGGAAATGAGGAGGAAAAAGGTCTTCGTTATCAATTGTCAATTGTCAATTATCAACTATCAATTACTGTCATGTTGTACTGGTTGACTTTACTGCAAGCGTTATCCTTTAATCCGGCCAAAGCCGTACCGATAAACGCGATCGCCCAATCGCCTCCCGCCCTCGTCGCCGTTCGCCATCGAGAAACGGAAGCCTTAAAACGGACTGAGCGATCTCCTCTCGGATCCCCTCTCGAACGACTTACACCAGATAAACGCTTAGAACTCGCTCGATCGCTCGGGCGATCGCTCGTTAAAGATTCAGTTGAAGACTCCGAGGACGTGCTGGTTTTAGCACAACTCGGAAGCGGAACCTTCATTCTCGGCGGAACTGCGATCGGTATCGTCGTCATTATTGCTTTACTACTGTTGGGATTTTGGGCGTATACCCGCGTTTATCAAATCACACCGAACAACGAAGCCTTTGTGAGAACGGGGGGCTTCCTTGCCAAGAAAAATACGGTCATTCTTTACGGCGGTTGCATCGTTCTTCCCGGTTTTCACGAACTGACTCGAGTTCCGATGCGGGAAATTAATATCGATGTCGAACGCACGGGAAACTTGGCAGTACGGACGCAAGACTATTTGCGAGCCAATATGCGAGTGACGTTTTATGTCTGTGTAAACCACGACGAACAAGATGTTAAAACTGCGGCCGCTCGGTTGTCGAGAGACGGGAAAATTTCTCCGGCAGATATTAAAGAAGCTCTAGAAAAACGGGCTGACGATGCCATTCGCGCTTCTGCAAAACGAAAAACCCTCGCTGAAATAGACTCGGATAAATTGGGCTTTGCAGATGAGGTTTTAAATTTAATTCAACAGGATTTGAAAAAAGTTGGATTGACGCTCAACAACATTGCAATTTCTGAGATTGAAGAAAGCGATACGTACGACACGAACAATTTCTTCGACGCTCAAGGCGTGCGGTTGAGAACCGAGACGATCCAGCGATCGATCAAGCAAAAAGAAGAAGTCGAATTGCGAACCCAACAGGAACGACGCGAGTTTCAACTGCAAACCGAGCTGACGATCGAACAACGAGAGTTAGAAGCCCGAAAGCAAGAATTAGAAATTGAAAAAGAACGAGAAAGTTCTCAACTCGAACAACAACTCGAAATTGAATCGTTAAGAGCCAAACGCGCTCGCGAAATTCAAGAAGCCAAAGATAAAGAAGCTGCTAACGAACAGCGAAATAAGATTTTGCAAGCTCGAGCAGTCGAAGAAGAAGAAATCGCGAAAGCCCAAGGGTTACAAGAGCGGCAAATCGAGTCTGAAATTGCGATCGAAGAACAACAGAAGAAATTCAAAGTCGCTCAGGCGTTGCAGAAACGGGAAGCTGAAATGGCGGAGATCGATCGCCAGAAAACCATCGATTCCAATCGATTGAAAGCGCAAGTCGCCGTCGCCGAAGCTGAAGAACTCTCGGAACTGGCCAAACAAGAAGCGGCGATCGCGATCGCCCAAAAAACCCAAGAACGCCTCGCCGCCGACGCGATTCGCGCCAAAGCCGAAGCCGCCGTGGAAACCGCCTCCGCCCTCGAACGCGCCGAACGGGAACAGCGGTTATCAGCCATTCTCGCCGAACAGGAAGCTGAGAAACAGCGCATCGCTGAAAACAACGTGGTGGAAATCGATGTATTTCGTCGCCGCCGCCAAGCCGAAATCGCCCGTCAAGCCGCAGATTTAGAAGCCGAATCCATTCGCACCCTCGCCGACGCCGAACGGGATAAAGCCCTCGCCGAAGCCGCCGGAATCGAAGCTCGGATTGTCGCCGAAAACGCCCTCAGCGATGCCAACCGTAACGCCCAACTCATCGCCGAAATCGCGCCGCAACTCATCGAGCAACTGCCGGAAATCGTAAAATCCTTGGCACCGCAACCGGGTATTTTGGGAGATGCGAAGATTTACGCGTTCCCCGGCGGCGGAAACGACAGCAACGGCAATATCTCGCAAGACGTGACGAAGTTGATGCTTTCGACGAGCGGGTTGACGTTAATCGAAGGCTTGCTCGAAGAAGGAAAGTTAGAAAAACTACTGGAGCGACTGACGACGCTGTTACGAACCGATTCCAGCGCGATCGCCCGTGTCGTCGAGTCACCTTCTACCGCAAACAGCGAACAGCGAACAGCCAACAGTGAGGACAGTTGAGAGTTGACAGTTTCTCCCCCTCTCCCCCTCTCCCCCTCTCCCTTGCCTGATAAGGCTATGACTTTTACTTAGGAGGTATCGAAAGCCAAAGAAGCCCCAGGATAGGGAGAAGTACGGTGGCGTCCCCAACTCAAGGGAAGTCCTTGAAAGAGGCGGACGACAAAAGAGATACAGCCAAGGCGCCAACAAGAAAGAGTTCTCGGTCTGAGGGTCGCGGCGGCCAGACCGGTCGAGTCAGAGTCAGTCCGAGGGGAAGTCGAAGGCTTTTGGGAGTCTTCCCGACAAGCCCCTTCGGTGATGAGCCAAAGTAAAGCCACAGACATGGCCAGCCAAAGACACTCAGCCCGGTGAGGATGAGTCAAACGGGTGCGTTGCCAATTAAAGCCATCGCTCTTGAGATCGCGATAAGCCGCTTCAGTCCAAGAGCGAAAGCCATAAAAGGCAGCCGAAGCCGATTGAGGTGAGGCGTCACTCAGCAACAGCCAAGGGTCTTTGTAATCCTCGTCCCATCGGGCTAACAGGGTACAATCGAGAGGATTTTGGCGAAAGCAGCGTACCGGTTGACTAAAACTCTCACCAACTCGAACCACTTGCTCGAGAGGTTGCCAGTCGGCGAGAGTTTCCCCCGAGCGCACTTGGTAATAGCCTTGTGAGTTAATACGTAACAAAGGATGCCATCCCAGAGCCACAATTTCCTCATACAGCCAACAAGCATAGAGTCCTCGATCGGCCAAAACCCAAACCCTGACCGACTCGGGAACCACTCCGCTCAAGCGACGGAGCAAGTCTTGCCACAGGGGCTTCCAGGGGTGTTTCTGGGAAGCTTTCACGATTTTCCAGGCCACGGGAATGCCACTGCCGCGATAGAGTACGTTGAGTGACAAGACGATAAATTTTTGACCGATATGGGTCGCATCTAAGGCCAGGAACAGGTCGTCGCTCTCTCCTAATAGCTCTAAGACCCACTTCAGCAGCGGCGCGAAACAACTGGCTACATCTAGCTCAGCATATTTACGACCGTAAGCTTGGCGTTTTTCTTTGTACCACTGTTGTAGTCTTTGACGTACGTTGGTGAATTTTTCCCCGTTGACTTGGGCAATACACTCTGACACTTGAGTCAGACTTGAAGAGCGACTCATCATCATGCCAAAGCTCCAGGTGGCTAGCCCTGATACTTGTGGCAAGGAAAGATTCGGAAAATGACGACTGACTTCTTGCGACCACTGTTTGAGGTAAGCTGAGTTGTATTTCATGGCTTCTCCTAAACGAGTCTACGGCTTTCTCTTTGTCGGCTCTTTCTCTCTCTCTTACAATCATAGCCTTGTCAGCTCTCCCTTGCTCCCCTGCTCCTCTTCCCTAGACGACACGGGTAGGTTCAACATACGATAAAGTCTGGATTGAGAAGCGCGATGCTCCCTCACGGAGACACCAACGCGAACGGACAAGCGGAATCCCTATGAAAGAAATCCTCGCCCTCGTTCCTGGGGGAATTGGCGACCAACTGCTATTTTTCCCGACTCTCGAACAACTCAAGCGTTCCTATCCCGATTGCGAACTCGGCGTTGTCGCCGAACCGCGATCGATGGGGGCATACCGTGCCAACAAGTATTTTCACGATGGTTCTTTAACCGTTATTCCTTTCGATTTCAAAGATCGCAACGGCCCCGCCGACTGGGGCAACCTCCTCGGGGTGGTGCGCGATCGCGAATTCGATGGAGCCTTATCGTTAGGGCGGCGGTGGGCGGTAGGACTGTTCCTGTGGCTGACGGGGATTCCCACCCGCGTCGGCTATGAAGGATCGGGAAGCCCGTTTTTAACGAATTCTGTTCCCCTCAAAGGCGAACAGTACGCCGCCGATATGTATCACGATTTGGTACGCGGATTCGGCATCGAAGCCCCCTGTCCCGACCTTTCGGTGACGCTCCTAAAGGACGATTTGGAGTGGGCTGAGGCCGAACAGCAGCGTCTCGGCGTGGCTGAAAGCGGCTATATTTTGCTTCACGGCGGTTCGAGTCAACTGGCGCAAGCGAAGGGACTCGATAAAATCTACCCCGTAGAGAATTGGGTGGAGGTGATTCGCGGGTTGCAGCAACGCCAACCCAACCTCCCCATCGTCGTGGCACGCGGCCCCGAAGACGACGAGTTCGTGAGATCGCTGATGCAAGCCACCAGCGGGCTGAAAACGATCGCTCCGCCCGATGTTGGCAAGTTGGCAGCGACGATCGCCGGTGCGACGCTAATGTTGTGTACGGATAGCGCCCCGATGCACTTGGCGGTGGCGGTGAAAACTTACACGTACGCCCTTTTCGGGCCGACTGACCCGCACAAGCTGCTTCCTCCGGAGAGCGATCGCGCGGTGGGAATTCAATCGACGACAGGTCGCATGGCGGATATCACACCGCAAACGGTGTTAGACCGCGTGTTTGGATAACGGCTGACGGGGAAGGACGACACTTCGGGTTTTCCTTCCTCGACACTCGGTCGTGCGTTGCAAACGGGGCGATCGCGCGATCGGGACAACGCCCGAATTTCCACGCCCAAAGTACGAAACCTTAAAATTGCAAAGTTTTAAAATGTCAGTCAATCCCGAAGGGACTTGGACGATCGAGGACGCGACGACCTTGCGCGGCCAGTCTTACACTGGAACGGTTAAAATTTATCCCCTCGATCGCCTTTATCAAGTCATTTGGCTTACCGATCGCTATCATTTTGCTGGATTGGGATTTGTCGAAGACAACTTTTTATTTACGGGGTGGGGTGTCGATTCCTCCTATTGTGTGGTGTTGTACCGCATCAATGCTGATGGAACTCTCGAAGGCCGTTGGACGACGCCGCAGTCTCTCGGTCAAGTTGGCTGGGAACGCGCCACGGGAGGAACGCCGGGAGAACTCGAAGGGTTGTATCAGGTGGCGGGGGCTTACTCCGACAACCGAATGCCCTACACGAACACTCTCGCCATTGGTAAAGCAGGCGATGTCTATCAGTTGTCGAGCAGTCGATCGCAGCAAAGCCGGGGGATCGGTTTGCGCTTGAACGATTGGCTGTTAGTCAACTGGGGCTACGGACGCAATTACGGTGTGATTGCTTACGAGATCGATCGCGATGCGGCTACGGGACATTGGACAGCTCCAGGGGCGGATAAGGTGGCGACCGAACGGCTGGCGAAGATTTGTTAGGGGGTTTTAAATCTTGTTTTAAATCTTTGTTGTAACGCCAACGAGACGCGATCGCACAGACTTTTCCAATCTCCCGATCGAGACTGACGGAACAGACGCATCGTCGGATACCAGGGTGTATCTTCGCGATCGCACATCCATCGCCAATCGCAACGGTGACATAGCAACATCCACACTGGCTTTCCCATCGCTCCAGCCAGATGAGCCACATTATTAAAATGTGGGTCGATCGCATTTTTCCAGAAGATTTTCGGGGATCGAGACGAAAAGATGTCCCCATCTATGATTCTCATTGGTATGAGAAGGGATATATTGATTACCATACTACCGAAACCATCTATCCTTGGGAAAAAGAAGAAAACAAACCGAAATTTGTCGATAATGTCATCATTGGATATCGTTCTGATACACCTTGGAATCTCAGGCGATTTTTAGGGTTGTTGTAAGATTTTCTTCAGTCATTGGGGATGTTAAATAGTTATAATAAGACTGGATAGGTTTGGGAACTCATACAATATTTAAGGGTGCATCTCAAATCTGAAAAAAATTGCCCGTTGAGAAATCGGGTGGATTTTAGAGCGGTGAGTTTCAGACTTCCAATTCCTTGAAAATACCCGGTTTCTGGTAAATTAACAAAGGTAAAACGCACCTATTTTCAAGGAGCGTGATGAGACTCGATCGAGCTTCCGAATTTCTGAATCGATTGTGAAATACTGAGGTCGTCCGATCTCGCTAAGTTAGTTACGCTTGAAAAACTGATAAACCACAATCTAAAAAGATTGAAATATCGTGAATCGAGACGAAAATTATTTACCCCAAAAAGACGAAAATTTGGACATCTATCGAGATCGGCTTTTAACTCCCGAAGCCTTTTCTCCCTATTGGACTAAAGAACCGCTCGATTTTTTAGAGATTCCCCTAGATTTTCCCTATCGCGTCGATGAGTGGGATACGATTTTTTCAACACTCATCGATTTACTCAATTCTGAAAATTATCAAATTTGGAAGCGTGCGATCGATCGTCTCGTTCAAGCCTTAGAAATGGAACGTTCCCAAATCTCAGAGTGTGACGAGTACAAACCTCGAGCGACTCAAGTGCGTTTGCAACCAATTTTTGACGTCATTGAAGCTCAAGCTCGACGTTTTCCTAATGTTTTTACAGACTTTTGTTCTAGACTTAGGTTTCTTGCCAAAGACGAACCGTATCATCATTTAATTTTAGACTGGCTCGATCGATTAACTCAAACCGAACTCTGTGAAACACTCACTCAAGAAGATATCTTCGCTGCAAAAATATTTTTTGATATTTACGATTTGCCGTGGTCAACAGTTGGAGAGACGTTATTAGAACTACTCGATCGAGACCATCTTAATATTCGCGCTTGTGCGGCTCATCAAATCGCTAAATTTTATAGCAACTTCTTGAAATTAGAAAATGGCTATCGGTATTTTAGCGATCGAGAGAAAAATAAATACAATTCAGACTTCTTTTCAGGACTTCCTCCCTTTGAAGAAATGATGGATACGATGCGCCGAAAAGAAATCGAGCGTCCGGGAATTGCTGGTGCGTTCTGGAGCATCATTTCCTGGATAGATAGGAATTTTGAAGACTATATCAGCAATCGTTTAGATCCGAATGAATGGTTGTTAGATATCCTCGAAAATTCTCCCGAACCTGAACCTTATCTCCCCTATTTTCCTTGTAACTTAGCCTTTGACGCTCACGAACGGTTTAGTGATAATGCCAATGCGATTCGTCGCCTCATTAATATGGGACGTCTCGAGTTAGCTTTGTTTGCTGCAACCGATCGCAATTACAAAATTCCCGAACTTCAACCGTTATTAGTTGAGTTAGGATATGCTAACGAGTCTGAAGTGGTACGATTGGCATCTTGGCATTTAGCCTATTACTATCATTATCTACATCCTGAAGGTGCAAAGCAAGGCTATGTCGAGCTAATTGGCGATTTACCAGAAATAGATTTGTTTTTACTTTTTCCTAAGCGAGAAGAGCCAGAATCGCCCTATGCGGCAATCATCTATAATAAAAATATTGAGGAACCTCTCAGTCAAAGCTTGGCGAAACAGTGGATCGATCGAATCTTCCCGATAAATTTTAGAGGAGCGTTGAGATCGGATCTACCGACGGGTATTTCCAATTGGTATCAGAAAGGATATATTGATTATCATAGCAACGAAAAAAAACGCTCTCGGAGTTTCAAAAAGAGAGAATCTGAATCGATCGATACGGTAATCGTTGGATATCGCTCTAATACGCCTTGGAATCCCAAGCAATTTTTGTAATTGTCGTACAGTCTCTCGAGGGTAATTCGCTTCGATCGCACTCTAAAAATTACCCAGAAATTCCGTAAAATTCAGTTCTAAAAATTTCCTAGAACTCTTGTTCTAACGCCAAGCAGACGCGATCGCACAGACTTTTCCAATCACCCGATCGAGACTGACGGAACAAACGCATCGTCGGATACCACGGCGTATCTTCACGATCGCACATCCATCGCCAATCGCAACGGTAGCATAGTAACGTCCACACTGGCTTTCCCATCGCTCCAGCCAGATGAGCCACAGAGGTATCGACAGAAATTACTAAATCTAACTGTGCGATCGCGGCGGCAGTATCGGTAAAATCGTGCAGTTGAGAACTCAAATCTTCTACGGAAACTGAATTCGGTAACTGGGATAAATCCTGGGTGCGATCGCCTTTCTGCAAGCTATAAAACTCAACGTTAGATCGTTCTAAAATCGGAATAAAGTATTCCAAAGGACAAGAACGGTTGCGATCGTTTTTATGCGTCGGACTTCCTCCCCAAACAAACCCAATTTTAGGACGGTTTGATGTTCGATTGGGAAGTGAAAAATGAGATGAGTTGGAATGGAGGTAGGGAACGCGATCGGGAATTGTTTCAATTGTCGTACCGAGCGCGTAAGGTAAGCTCATCAAGGGAATATAGGTATCAAAAGCCGAGAGAGGAATCGTTCCGGGTAATAAAATTTCGTCAACTTCAAGAAGTTGCGAAAAAAGTTTTTCTAAATGTTGCGGACAACACAGCAGCAATCGCTGACATTTCTGTTTGACTTGGGGAAGAAAGCGAATAAATTGAATCGCATCGCCTGCACCTTGTTCGGTATGAACGAGTAAAGTTTTGTCAGAAATATCCTCGCCGTTCCATTTGGGGTGAGGACATTCAAACGGCGTGAATTCTCCTGTTTTCCAACGCCACTCGCATTCAGTAAATCCTCGTTGAAAATTCCCAACTTGCAACAGTGTCATGCCTAAATTAAAATGTGCTTGAGCAAAATTGGGTTCGAGAGACACTGCGCGATCGTAACAGTCGATCGCGTTTTGCCAAGAGGCGATGCGGCTATAACTCAATCCGAGTTGATTGTAAGCCTGTGCGGATTTCGGCTCGCGATCGATAACCTGTTTGAGTTGTGCGATCGCGTCGTCCCAACGTTCGAGATCTCCCAAGGCTACCCCTAAATTGTAGCGAGCTAAGATAAAGTTAGGGTCGAGTTGCAAACAGCATTGATATTCGGCGATCGCGCGATCGAGTTGTCCTTGATGGTAACAGCGATTTCCCAACTCGAAGCGATCGAGAACGTCAGAGTGTGGCGTGCGATCGGCGTTCTCAGTTGTTTGAGTTGTATGAATTTCACGATCTATTTCCTCAGTCGAAAGCGAAACGACTTCCGCCAACGCTTCATCGGGTAAAACATAAGATCCTGCCATTAACTCTGTATCCCAGTCGATGACTTCAGGGAACAGAATTCCGGGTAAAACTTGAATGGCAAAAATTTCTTGAACGGCGTCTTCAAACCTTAAAAACGCAACCGTTTGTCCGGTGTCAATATTCACCACCCAAACCCCACAAATGCGCTCTTTCAACCGTTCGGTGATGGGAATACCGCTAAAAACTGCCGTTTCTCGGACTTGAGACAATCCAATAAATGCGAGATTTTCATAAAAATCGATTCCTCGAGTAAAGCCAGGAAGTTCGGCAACTGTGGTAATTTTTCCAGTGTCTAGATCGACCGTCGCTAAACTACCGTTCCCCGATTCGAGTACCCACAACTTCCCTCGATACCAACGGGGAGAATGGGGCATCGATAACCGACGAGCAATAAATTCGTTACTTTCAATGTCCATTAAAATACCGCCGTCGGCTTTACGTTCTCGCCAACCGTTCGGTGTATCCGTCTCTCCTAACGCCGTCACGTATTTCGGACGGTTTTCGCGAATTCCTAAACCGTTAAGATGGCAGCGATCGCGCAAATCGTAAGCAGTAATAAACGGCGGCTTCCAGCGGGGAACGAAACTATGAGAGCGATCGAGGGTACACAAACAAGAAAATCGCGTATTGACAAACCAGAGTTCGTCGTCGAGATACGCCATTTCGTGAATGTCGATATCCCCAGTCACACGTATGTTTCTCGGTAAATAACAGGCGTCGTGTTTGTCGGGAAAATCGAGTTTTTGAGTAACGGCGGGAACGTTCCGCAACTCCCAGATTTGAAAGGCTGCTCCGATGGCTATTTTTTCGCGATCGGCGGCCAATCCCATTGGCTTATTAAACATTTTAAAATGGGTATTGATCGAGTCGCCATCGGCTCGGACAACGATGAGTTTTCCCGCTTGATACGTCGAGACGACTAGCGAAATTTCCAACTGTCTTAAAAGTTCGTGAAAATTCGCAGTGTGAACGCTTCGCATCGGTTCGGTTTCAGGTGAGTTAGGAGATGAATTCGCTACCATGTTCGTCGTGCTTGTTTGTGAAACTTGTCAGTGATTTCACTATTTTAGGACAGCGTTCTCAAAAAAACCGGGTTTAAATCTAAGATTTAATAACTTTTAAAGTCATGTCCACTTCTTCGATGAGATTGTTATAAAGTGCGCTTTCTCGTAAAAGTAGGTGTAAATCTGAAACGCGATCGGGGTAGCGATCGCGCCATAGCTGACTGGCGACAAAATTCGTCTTCACTAGCTCGAAATCGACGTTGAGATAGAGTGCCAGTGGTGTATTCGATCGCCCTTGTGCTTGCCATTCTTGATTGAGACGACGAGAGAACATCATCAATCCCATCGGTGTAATAACTCTGACGTGAGTGGGGTCGCGAACGAAGTTATCGTGACGGTGATGAGGAACGACTATTCTAATCGTCGCACCATCAGCACAGACACGATACATTTCCTGAATAATTTTGAGATAAACGTCCGTTTGTTGCCCTAAATGTTCGAGGACGTGAACCAATTGAATTTCGATAACACTGTCGTCTATCCAAGGCCAGGGAAAGGTTTCGAGATCGAAGTGCAGATCCGGTGTACCAAACTTGTCAACGTTGATATAGCCAGACAACAGCTTCGAGCCACAGCCGAGATTCAAGCGGAGTTTGTTCATAATTGGAATGAGTTTGAGAGAGTGATATTTTGGACTGTCGTGCGTAATTTAACATAGAATTTAAAATTTTAATATCAGATTTTATGTAGTTTTTCATAGAATGAAAATACTCCGAAAAACATCGATCTCTTTGAAATTTTCTTAAAGATTTGTGATAAAAACAAGAGTAATTTTGCGCGAACTATCTTTATAATGACTAAAGACCCAGCAGAGTAATCTCTGAATTGTTTGAAAGCCAGTTGTAGTAAATCGAAATCCCAGGAAATATGTATTATCCAAAGGGACTTAGGACATGGCGACTATCTTCGTGGATTCGCTCGACGACAATACCACCACTGATGGATTGGTAACGCTACGGGAGGCGATCGAAGCGGCCAACACGGATACATCGATCGATGGTTCGGAATGGGGAAACGGATTTGACGAAATCCGGTTTGAACCTGGGTTGACGGGAACCATCACCCTCAATGGTACAGAACTAGAGATTACCGAAGGATTGGCGATCGTCGGGCCGGGAGCGGCGAACCTGGCGATCGATGCTGATGGCAAATCGCGCGTCATCAACAGCCCATACTACAAGCCTTTGACCATAGAAGGTCTGACGATAACGGGAGGAAAAACGATAGGTTCTGAGAGGGGTGCAGGTATTTACAGCTCTGGAGAGCTTAACCTAATCGACTCGATCGTCTCGGACAATGTCGCTGACTCCAGCGGTGGTGGAGTTTACAGTGAAGACAATATTACTCTCACCAACTCCAGCGTCTCAGACAATGTCAGCTATTACGGTCAAGGTGGGGGTATTCACGGTCGCGGAAATATCACTTTGCTTGACAACTCCACAGTCTCGAGTAATACCAACTACTACGACGGTAGCGGTATTTACAGTCAGTGGGATGATGTCACTCTCAACGACTCCAGGGTTTCCGACAACGTTGGCTATGGCAATGGTGGTGGCATTTATAATAGCTTGGGACGTACTAATCTCAGCAATTCGGAGATTTCAGGAAATATAAGCTACGACGGTGCTGGTGGGGGCATTTTCAGTCATGTTGGAGATATCAGCTTAACCAACAACTCTACAGTCTCCGGAAATTCTAGCAAGCTTAGTGGTGGTGGTATTTACAGTGGTGGAAAGGTCACTCTCAATAACTCCACAGTCTCCGGAAATTCCATTGACAAGCAAGACCCGAGATTGAATCAAGATAAAGGAGGAGGGATTTACAGTCGGGGAGCGATCGACCTAACAAATAACTCCACAGTTTCGGGCAATTCGAGCAATTACCGGGGCGGCGGACTGTACAGCCAGGAAAACATCACCCTCACTGACTCTACCGTCTCAGATAATTCCAGCCAACAGGGAGGTGGCCTTTACAGCTTGAAAGAGGTCCGCCTCACGAACTCCACAATTTCAGGGAATTCCAGCCAGGAATTCGGTGGAATTTGGGGCAATTGGAAAGTTAGCCTCAGCGACAACTCCCAAGTCTCGAACAATATCAGCGATCGTATCGGCGGGATTGGAAGCTATGGAGAAATTGACCTAACTGATTCGGTTGTCTCACATAGCTACAGCAACTCAAGCGGTGGTGGGATTTGGAGTAGTAGCGACGTCACCCTCAGCCATTCAACAGTCTCAGGGCATTCTGGCTCGTGGGTCGGTGGCATTTACAGTCAAGGATCTGTGAGCCTGACTAACTCTACTATCTCCAATAACTCCAGTGGATTTGATGGTGAGGGTGGTGGCGGAATTAAGAGTTTGGGAAGTGTCACCCTCAATGACAACTCGACAGTTTCGGATAACTTTAGCTATGGCAACGGTGGAGGTATTGCGAGCGGAGGAACTATCACCCTAAACGATTCCACAATCTCAGGTAATTCGAGTGACGACCACGGCGGTGGTGTTTGGCAACAGGACAATGGGAGTCCGCTGAACAGTGGGATTATCACCGTTGCAAATTCCACAATCTCAGACAATTCCGCCCGCAATCATGGTGGTGGGATTTACACGTGGCAAGGTGATGTCACTCTCACCAACTCTGAGATTTTAGAGAATTTTGCCTTTCTCAGTGGTGGTGGTATTAGTGGGGGAGATATCGATCTCAGCAACTCCACAATTTCGAGAAATTCTAGCTACAACGATGGTGGTGGAATTGTTGGACGAGATGTTATTCTTACTCATTCAACAGTTCTGGGTAACTCTAGCTCTAACGGCGGTGGTATTGCTGGAGACTACGTTACCCTTACCCATTCGACTGTTTCAGGAAATTCTGGCTATGACGGTGGTGGCATTTCCAGTTATGGATATATCAACCTTAACTATTCCACCATTTCTAACAACCATGGTGGTGGTATCTTCAGTCGTCAAGCCATTAATATCAGTAACTCAACAATCTCGGGCAATTCAGATAATTACGACGGTGGCGGCATTCGGAGCTGGCATGGTGGCCTCATCGAAAATACGACTATTACTAATAACATTGCTGATGCCGATGCCAACGGGCAGGGAGACGGAGGCGGCATCTTCAGTAACGGCGATCCGTTTACCGTCCGCAACAGCATTATCGCTGGCAATATCGATCGAGGTGGTGAAGCCCCCGACGTAGCAGGAAACAACATCAACGGTAACCACAACAACATCCTCGGAACCACCACCGGCAACGGTTCCGGTAGCATTGGCTCGGGATCGGATCTCGTCCTCGATACCAGCGGACTCAGCCTGAGCGACGTTCTCGACGCGACCTTAGCCGATAACGGCGGCGAGACGCTCACTCACGCACTCGTACCGGGGAGTCCTGCCATCGATGGCTCGGGAACCGATGCCACCTCCCACGACCAACGGGGAGTCGCCGCTGGATTCGTTCGCGATATCGGAGCCTTTGAATTTGAACAACCCGAAATCGAAATTACAGGAAACGGCACAGTCATCACTGACGGCAGCACGACCCCCGATGCAGCCGATCTTACCGATTTTGGCAGCACCGACGTTTCTGGCGGAACGGTCGTGCGTACTTTCACGGTAGAAAATCTCGGGAACACCCCCTTAACCCTCAGTGGTTCCCCCCTCGTCAGTCTCGGCGGCCTTAATGCTTCTGACTTCAGCGTAACTCTGCTTCCCGCCGCCTCTCTGGCCGCCTCGGAAAGTACGACCTTCCAAGTCACCTTCGACCCCTCCGAAGAAGGACTTCGCACTGCCACGCTCAGCATTGCCAACGATGACAGCGACGAGAACCCCTACGACTTCGCCATTCAAGGTACGGGAGCGGTTCCAGTTCCTCCCTCTGCATCTAATGTTGCGCCGGAAAACACGGTTTCGAGCAATTCTTTAGAAACGTCCGTCAATACCGCTCTCAATCTATCTGGGATCTCAGTGTTCGATGCCGATGGCGACGACTTAGACGTGACCCTGACGGCCAACAACGGTACGTTAACTCTCACCGAAACCACGGGACTCAGTTTCTCAGACGGCGACGGAACCGACGATGCAGTGGTGACGTTCTCGGGAAGTCTCAGCGACCTCAACGCCGCGTTATCGACGCTGGAATTTACGCCAGCGACGGACTTTACCGGAGACGCTAGTGCAGAGATAACCGCCAGCGACGGTTCTCTCTCAGACACCGACACTGTTGCCATTACAGTGACAGCCGCAACACCAACTGACGAGCCATCGCCTTCGCCATCTCCGTCTCCCGTTACAGACGATGCCAATTCCGATGCTTCTTCTGGTTCTTCTGGAGATGTCAGCGATCGCACCTTCCCCTCTCCCAACCCCACCGATCGCGTTCTCGACGGAAGCGATACGGACGACGTACTCACGGGAAGCGACGATGGAGAAACCATTTCAGCCTATAACGGCAACGATCTCATCGTCGGTTTAGCCGGGAACGACAACCTCTATGGCGGCGATGGAAACGATACGCTAACTGGAAATCAAGGTAAAGATATCCTCGAGGGTGGAGCTGGCGACGATTTGCTCGTAGCGGGGAAAGACGACGACAGCGTTCGCGGCGGTGACGGAAACGATATCGTTCGTGGAGATCTCGGCAACGATTTCATTGAGGGAAATGCCGGAAACGATTTGCTGGCAGGGAACCAAGGGGACGACCTCCTGCAAGGAAACGACGGAAACGATGTCCTCTGGGGCGGTCGAGATAACGATACCTTAATTGGCGGTTCCGGTGGCGATCTGCTCTGGGGCGATCTCGGAAACGATATCCTCATGGGAGGAGAAGGTGACGATGTTTTCGTCTTGCGCGTCGGTTACGACAGCGATACCATTGCCGACTTTAGTGGTGGCGATCGCTTGGGATTGTTCGATGGTATAACTTTCGAGCAGTTGGCGATCGTTCAGCAGGGTAATGACGTGACGATCTCTTTGGCTGACGAGTTGTTGGCTACCCTCGAGGGGGTCAGTCTCGACGCGATCGACTCGGGAAGCTTTATGGCAATTTAGGGCGATCGTTGTTTCTACATTCTCACACGAGTTTAGGGTCAAACATTTTGCTCTAAACTCGTTATTTTTATCGAATCACTTTCGAGAGCTAATGTTCTATTAATAATACTGTTTTAAAACGTAGGCGATCGCACTACAAAACTCTTGAAATTGATCTGGCTTTGATTGAGATAGCCCATTCAATAACGTTTCGATTTCTTCAAGTAACAGACGATCGATATTTCCTAAAAATCCCTCGATCGCGGCTTGACGCATTCGCCGCAACTTGGGAATATCGAGTCCGAGTTTGTCTATTGTGGTTGTTGCGGCTTTGTTTTTTTCAACATCGCGGGATGCTAAAATTTGTCCGTCTTCCGTGTAGCGAAAAAAGGTCTCGCAATCTTCCTGTAACGGCGACACCATCAACGTTTCATCATACCATTCCGCTTTCTTATGTCCGCAGTGAACGGGTTTGGGAGGTGGCGTTTCACTTTCTCCCTGACACGATGCGAACAGGTTGTCATAGGCTAACGCTAAATCGTAACGTTGATTTCGTGGAATCAAATGTTCGATGTGACTCGAAGAGCGATCGATCCGTCGTTCGCAGTAACAGCAAATATAACCCTGTTCTTTTAAAAGTGCTTCGTGAACTTCTTGCTTTTCTGGATTTTGGAAGTTGTCGTCATACGACGGTTTCCAATCTTCGTTTTCTTCCTGTTTCCACTCCTCAAACCGCTTGGGTTCAGTTCCTTTGCGGATATACTTCACCGATTCAAAATCTCCCGACGACGAATTGACGCACTGGCTTTAATTAATTGCGGATCGTCCGCTCCTATTTTATCTGATATTTGTTCGTGAAGTTGACGTGCAGCGTCTAAATTCCCCTCTTCAATCAGTTGAAAAAGCTGCATCAGTTCGTCTCGAACTTCAGAGGGTCTGGCAACGCCTCCCATCACGTCTTCAACGATTTGACCGATCTCTCGACCATAGGAGAGTTCGGGATGGCTGACCACGATGTTATCTTCTTTCTTTTCTAAAATATAGACGTTTTCTGGTTTAACTTGACTCACAACTTGCGGCGAATGTGTCGTTACGATAAACTGACAGTTTGGGAAGGTTCGCCGAAGTGAAGGAATGACATCTTTTTGCCACTGAGGATGTAAGTGAAGTTCGATTTCGTCGATTAAGACGACTCCTGTTCCCTCGAGTGGATTTGCTAGATTTGAATTTGCAATGGCTAACCGACGTGCGATATCTCCTACCATTGCAATTAGGCACTTTTCGCCGTCGGATAGTTGATTTATTTCTAATTCTTCGTTATTTTTGTTGACGGTCATCCGTAAAGGCGATCGACGTACTCTTAAGTTAGAAAATTCTGGAACTAAATCGTAAATTGCCGAACGAACTGCTTCGAGTTTTTTATCTCGATGTTCTGGATTGTCGCGAATTTCTTCGTTTTCAATGTCTTCTAAAATTCTAAACCATTGAAAAAAGTGTTTAAATCCTACGTTAGTTCCCGTCAAAGCTTGATGATAGACTTGACTGAGAAAAGATTCAGAGTCTTCTGGGCGATCGAGCAAAGAATTTGGAATCGCTCGATTGACTGAATAATAAATTAATACAGGAAGATTATCTTCGCTAAAATTCAAGTTATTTTTAGATAAATCATGATATATATATTCAAGATATTCAGGCACATTAATTTCATTCTTTTTGTTATTTTTTACTTTCCAAAAAATGTTTTTCTTTTGAGATTCATAAATGAAAACCACAGAAATACTAATCGATGATTCTTCTGCGCTTATCGTTATATCTTCATTTCTTACTTGTGGTAATTCTTTTGAAGTTAATTCAAGTTTTTTTTGATTTCTAAACATCAGTATATTAGCTATATGAAAATTATTTTTCATTAGACTTTCTTTTGTTTCTTCATAGTATTTAAATGTTTCGACATAGTAACGCCATTTTCCTAATAGCTCAGCCAAATAAGATAAAAGGATTCTAGAAATGTCTAAGATACTCGATTTACCAACTCCGTTTACGCCGACCAAGACAACTAAATCGCGATCGCTAAAATCCAAGTCTAGCTCGCGGATGCCTCTAAAGTTAGTGATTTTGAGATTTTGAATTTTCATAAAACTTAAATCATATTTTTTGCTGTTAATCTTCAATTATAACTTGCGGAAATTCATAATGCAATAGAATTAGTATGACGCTGCTTTTCACATTATCGTTAACCGTCATATCTCCCCAACCTCTTATCTAGAAAGAGATTGGGGAGAAGGTTACAAATCTGACAACTAATCCCAGTTATCCCAAGTATTGTTAAAAATCGACGTATTGGGGAACACGACCGGATTTCCATTATCCGTCAACCGTCGTTGCAACGCCTCTAACTGCGGTTCGGGATAAGGCAAATCGTCCACCAACTCGTAAGGTGCAATGTCGTTTTCTAACGCAAAGGCCGCTGTGGTTCCCACCGCAGCCCCAGCCGACCATTCAAACGAATGAACTCGGTACGCCGCCGCTGCAATGTGACTCGTGGCGATGCTTTTTCCGGCGACTAAAAGGTTGTCTAACTTCTGCGGAATGGTCGATCGCAGGGGAATTTGAAACGGAAACGCCCGTCCTGCACCTCGCCGTTCCCCCGGACGCTCGTAATTTCCAGGGGCTTCTGGGGGACTCAACGCCATGCAAGGGTGAAAGTCGATCGCATAATGTCCGATTCCCACCGTATCGGGAAACAGGGTCGATCGCATTCGCCGTTCGGCTTCTTCTGGCGGAATCTCCCGTGTAGCTACCGCCGTCGCCTCTAACCCCGATAACACCGCCCACAATTGGCGAAATTCCTCGGGAAGTAAATTAATGCGGTAGAAATCCTCACGAAAATCCGCTTGGGAAATGTCCACTTCCCACACGGTAAACCCGTCGCGATGCGTCCAGTCGGGACGACCCACAATCCGCCGTCCTTCCCGCATATAAGGATACTTCGACAAACCGTGAGCGGTTCCCATCGGCGAGTCGAACCCACTGAGGTAGCGGTGGTTGGGGTGGGGTTCTTTGACGCCGTCTCCTAATTGGGAATCGGTGGTTCCGCGAACCAACCAATAAAAGTAACCGATCGCATTTTCTTCACCTCGCCGCAGTGTCTCCGTTCGCAGTCCCCCCAGCCATCCGCCGGGTTCGAGTTGTCCGGTTTCCGCGAGTTGGTTGCGGGTGTAAATCAAGTTGTCCTCGGCGGTTCCGGGGCGATAGTCGTTCCCCCAAGTCCAGTTTTGCATGGAGATGTCGCCGGGATAAATCGGGTATTCTCGCACGTTCCCCGGTAAGTCTTCCTTCGGCTTCATGCTGTGGATGCGGCGATAGGTGTAAACCAGGGTGAAGTCCGCCAGGCGATCGAGTTCGTAGCTGTAATAGGGTTCGTACTGGGGGTAAAATTCCGGCATTTCGTGGTTTTGGGGTTCCTCCGTCGCCTCCATCGCGAAGGTGTAGGTGAAACCTTGGGTACAGTAGGGATCGCCGGTTTCGCTCGAAGAAGAGGGTTCGAGATAGGAGCGGGGATCGATTCCCACGCGATAGGGAACGTCCGCTAAGCCGATGAGTTCTCCGGTTTCTGTGGCGTCGATGACGTACCAGTTGGGGGAAGTTCGCGGCGGTTCGTCTTTGTCTAACGGTTGCGGGACAAACCGAACGATCGCCTTCTCGAAGCGATCGGAATCTTCGTAACGATAGGCGTCTTCGATGGTTGCAGACAGGGGAAACGTATTAATCGGGGGAGCGTCGGGGACGGGTTGGTGTTGAATGGCGATCGCCGCAGAAATAATGTTACCTTCAGCGTTATACTCCAAATCTTTGACTACCGTATTGGGAAACCATTTCAGCGTCCCATCTCCGGCATCTTCGGCATCTTCGAGGATTTCAAACAGCAACTCGTGACCGTCGTAGGGCATGAAACAGGACTCGCTGACCCAACAAGCCCCCGGATTGAGAAGGTTGTAACGATCTTCAATGGCAGTTCGTAACGCCAGATACCCTCGAGGATAGTACAGCAAACTCCGTTGCGTGGCACGTTCGTCGAGAGCAGAGGTTCCTTGAGCGGAAATCTGTCCCCCCACCCAATCGGTAATTTCCGTCATGCAAACGGTTTTTCCGTCGAGGAGAGCTTCGTAAGCGGCGGCGGAACCGGATAACCCACCACCAACCACCAGTAATTCGCAAGTTTCTTCAATGTCGGGAGTTCGCGGGGGTGTGGCGACGGCTCGGGGTGCGAGACTGGGAGTCAAGAGAGAGAGGGACGCCAAGGAAAGTAACGTCTTTCGCTTCATGTGTCGATCTAAAAAAGGACGATATCCGAAGTTTCCCTCAGAAAACATCAAAATTGTGGCAAAACGGTGTCGGTTTTTCAGCCGCCAGTCTTTTACAGTCACCAGTCTTTTACAGTCACCAGTCGGTAGGGTGCGTGACTTGAAAAATCGGGTGTAAATCGTGAAACCGAGAACTCGTCACGCACCGACAATGTACGCTGCCAACATACAAGGGTGTGTAACGCGGGGGAAATCCTGTGGCCGCCATCCGGTCAATCTCGTTCCCGCGTTACGCACCTTTGACAGCTCCCCCATCATAGGTTTATCGAACCCATGTCATCCGCGCGTTACGCACCGTATACAGAAATTTCGTCGTGGGTGGTGACGGCTCCCGAGGTTAACACTTTGGCGATGACGCCGGTACGAGCGTGTCCGAAGTGTTGGGGAAGTCGAGCCAATAGGGGTAAATCGGCTTCTCCGGTGTCGGGGTTGACGTTGATGTTGAAACAGCGTCCGATGGGGGCGGTGATTTCGACGAGGACGCTTCCTAACTGTACGCGACGCCCTATCCAGTTGAATTCGTCCCAGGCGGCAATTCCCTCGACGACGAAGTTGGGGCGGAATCGCCGAGGATCGATGGCCTCGACGCCGACGGCTTGGGCGATCGCGTCGAAGGTGGCTTGGGAAATTATCGAAATTTGTCCCGGTTCGCGATCGCGATATTGGGTTTCTCCCGTCGCCGTTCCGACGAAGCAAATCGAAGCTTTTTGGGGATGTCTGGCGGCGGAACTGGGGGTGAAGGTTTGCAGGTATTCGGTGAAAAATGCGCCGATGCGATCGCGATCGCCCTCGTCATTCGTCTTCGCCGACAGCAAAACCTCCTGGTTTCGTTTCACTGTTAAGGTTTGGCTGTCGAAATCGTAGTGACAGCATAAGGCGGCTAACTGCGGCCAGTCGTTTTGAACGGCGAAATGCTTTTTTTGTTGCCACGGGGCGAGTCTTCCCGGTTCTTTACCCGTATCGACAAACATTAACCCAAAGGCGCGATCGCCCACCATTCCCCAATTTTCTCGTAATTCCGCCTGGGCGATCGACTGGGGCGACAATCCCTTAACCGGATGAACGAAAATTTGTCGAACTTGCATTTCGCCTATCGTGTAAAAGTGATTCGAGCGTACTGTCTAGAGATTTTCCTTTTGGTAATCCTCTAACAGCTCCACCAACTGACTTTGACACGTTGCAGGCAGCAAGTCCAGCAGCGAAACTTCCGTGCGTCCGCCACCGAGGGGAACCGAGATATTTTGCAACACCGTTTGGACGTTGGCGTCGCTGAGATCGTCGTTTTCCAACATCGGATAAAACCGTTCGGCGAGGGGGATATGTAAGTGCGCGTCACCGAGGTAAAGATGCCATTTGGCCACGTCGATATAGATTTTATCGGCGATTTCGGCGGCGAGGGTTTCGATTTCTCGGGTCGTAGCCATAATTCCGTAGGTTTGCGACGTTACGTCGATCGTAACGCAAGCTGAGGAGATGAGGAGCGTAGGGTGTCGTGACGCAGGGAAACAATGGTGTCGAAGTTAGGGGAATGGACTTCCCGCGTCACGCACCGCCCCCAACCGAAAGATGGGAGAATGACCCATTAGCGTAAATTAGCGATCAAGGAGGTTCAGTTGGCGTTTGAGGAACTGTGTCAGACGATTGAAGATTTGGTGATGTGTCATTCCCCTAGCGGTGACGAACGGGAGATCGATCGCCTGTTGCTCGATCGCTTCGCAGCTTGTGGCGTCGAAGTTTGGAAAGACGAGGCGGAAAACGTCATCGCGAAGATTCCGGGGAAAAATCCCGATCGCGCGATCGCCATTACCGGCCATAAAGACGAAATCGGGGCGATCGTCAACGATATCGAACCCGATGGACGCGTCAACGTCCGTCCGTTGGGCGGTTCGTTTCCCTGGGTGTATGGAGAAGGCGTCGTCGATCTCCTCGGCGATCGCGCCACGATACCGGGAATCCTCAGCTTCGGTTCCCGTCACGTTTCCCACAATTCCCCCCAAAAGGCGTTGCAAAGCGAGTTCGCGTTGAATTGGGAAGACGCCTGGATCGAAACCAAGCGATCGCGCGAACATCTCGATTTAGTAGGGGTGCGCCCCGGAACCCGTGTCGTTGTCGGAAAACACCGCAAACGTCCCTTTCGCATCGACGACTACATCACCAGTTATACCCTCGATAACAAAGCATCCGTTGCCATTTTGCTGGCGTTAGCCGAACGGGTGAAAAACCCGCTGATGACGGTGTATTTGGTGGCGTCAGCGAAAGAAGAAGTCGGAGCGATCGGAGCATTGTACTTCACCAACCGTAACCGCCTCGACGCCCTCATCGCCTTAGAAGTTTGCCCTCTCGCCCCGGAATATCCCATCGAAGATGAGGAAGTGCCGGTGTTGTTGTCTCAAGACGGATACGGCGTTTACGATGAATGGTTGAACGCACGATTGCGGGCGGCGGCGCAAGAGGTGAACGTTCCGCTACAACAGGCGGTGATTCGCGGCTTTGGCAGCGACGGATCGATCGCCATGAAGTTCGGTCACGTTGCTCGAGCTGCCTGTTTGGGCTTCCCCACCCAAAACACCCACGGTTTCGAGATTGCTCCCTTGGGCGCGATCGATCGCTGTATTCAAGTCCTGGCCAGCTATTGTCAAACTACTTAACCCTCTTTCTTCAAAATTCTAGAAAAAATTTGGGTTTGAGGACTTGACAGCTCCAAATATATTAGTTAATTTAGTAAAGGCTCAAGCGAAATCGCCCGAGCGAGATTTGCCGACGCCAAACAAAATACCTGCCCCCATCGTCTAGAGGCCTAGGACACCTCCCTTTCACGGAGGCGACGGGGATTCGAATTCCCCTGGGGGTATTTTACAATCAACAGCGAGCAGCGGACAGTTGGCTTCGCTGCTTTGTTGCGTTCGGGTTTCGCCTGCTTGGTGAATTCTGAAAAAATTGGGTTTGGGGACTTGACAGCTCGAGAAATCACAGCTATATTGGTAAACGCTCGAGCAATAAAGCCGCAAGGTAATAAGGCTCGAGGAGCTACCCAAATACCTGCCCCCATCGTCTAGAGGCCTAGGACACCTCCCTTTCACGGAGGCGACGGGGATTCGAATTCCCCTGGGGGTATTTTACAATCAACAGCGAGCCACGAACCCAACTGTTCGCGGCTTTGTTGTTTTTGGGATTGGGAAAGGCGGATCTTCACGTTAAGCCGACATCTTCGGGGTTACCGATGCGGTAGATGAGCCAGAACGCTTCTAACATGGCGATAAAGTGGGCAGCGATCCCGTTGAGGTTAGCGACCATGACTAGGGCATCGAGGGCGCGGACGGCGTGACTGGCTTGTGTTAGCGTGGTTCCGGGGGGTTGAGAAATCGTTTTGGCTACCAAAACGCTGGCAGTTACACCCGATCCCAAGAGTGTGACGATCGCCCCGACGATCCCCACAACTGCTGCAATTTTCAGCGATCGCACAGTATTCGATCTTTTGGGATTGCGATCGACGCGGGGATCGAGTAGTCGTTTTCCCACGCGGGCGAAGCGAAACGACAACACGACGCAAAACGCAGCCCCAACGCCGCCGATGGTGGCCAGAAACATTCCCATGCCGATTCCGGGGTTCGACTCCTCCGCCACACCGCGACCCGTCACGGCGAAAATCAGAGATAAGACAATAGCAAAGGTCGCGAACAGTTGCAGCCAAAAGCTGACCCAACCCGTAATCCGTAGGGTTTTGGCTTTATCGCGGACAGTTTGAGATAGGGCAAGGCGATCTTGAGGTTGAGGGGAAACAGTCGAACTCATAGTAATGGTTGCGTCGGGTGTCCTGGGGTCGGAGTCGGTGCGTTACGTCGTTAAATATTGTGCGTGTTGCGGTGTTCTGCTCGCAGGCAGAACACCTCAAACGTTTTGAAAGTCTCGACACGCAGCTTACCTGCTACATTACTCAATTCCATCGAGCCAACAACTCTATCGCGCGACAGAAATCGATCGAGGGCGACTGGGGGATTTTTGCAACGGCGATCGCACTTTCCCGTTATCCCCACCGGACAAAGCATATTTTGTATATCTCGTTACAATTACTACTTTTAAATTACTCTAGGATACATCAGCGAAAGGGCGTTCTTGTTACCGTTTTTCAGAAATTTCCTACTGCGCTCGATCTTGAGATGATGCCACATCGCACCTCGCGAACGTTACCGATTTTCGGTACGTTCCGAGGGTCTTTTCTCGTCCTAAGTTTCTATTAAAAAGTCTCTCGTTTCGAGCGTTTTGCCCTGGTTGGCGAATTTAAGTTTTTTCACAAAATTGACTATGAGCAATGGGTTAGGTCGGCGTAAATTTCTTCTATACGGATCGGCAGCGTTCGGAACGAGCCTGCTGTTAAAATCCTGTAGCACTCCCCCCGAAACCGGAACCGATACCGGCAACGGCGACGGCGCAACGGGTGGCGAAAATGGCGACACGATTAAAGTCGGCATTCTTCACTCCCTCAGCGGCACGATGGCAATTAGCGAAACCACCGTGGTCGAAGCCGAAAAACTGGCAATTAAAGAAATTAACGAGGCAGGCGGCGTCCTCGGAAAACAGATCGAAGCCGTTGTCGAAGACGGAGCCTCAGACTGGCCGACATTTGCAGAAAAAGCCGCAAAACTCATCGTTCGAGACCAAGTCGCTGTCGTTTTCGGATGTTGGACGTCTGCCAGTCGCAAAGCGGTCAAAGACGTTTTCGAGTCGAAAGACCATATGTTATGGTATCCCGTGCAGTACGAAGGGCAAGAATGCTCGAAAAATATTTTTTATACGGGAGCTGCGCCGAACCAACAGATCGAGCCTGCCGTCCAATGGCTGCTCGATAATAAAGGAACGGACTTTTTCTTAGTCGGCTCGGACTATGTTTTCCCCCGCACGGCGAATACCGTCATTAAAGAACAACTGAAAGCCGAAGGTGGCAACACCGTCGGGGAAGATTATCTGCCCTTGGGAAGTACGGAAGTCACGCCGATTATTACCAAAATTCAACAAGCACTGCCCGATGGCGGCATTATCTTCAACACCCTCAACGGAGACAGCAACGTCGCGTTCTTCAAACAAATGCAAGGGGCAGGTTTGACACCGGACAAATACCCCGTCATGTCGGTCAGTATTGCCGAAGAAGAGGTACGACAAATCGGGAAAGAGTTCCTCATCGGTCATTACGCCTCTTGGAACTACTTCCAAACCGTCGAGACTCCCGAAAACGAAAAATGGGTTCAAGCCTTCAAAGCCGAATACGGCGAAGATCGCGTGACCAACGATCCCATGGAAGCAGCGTACATCATGGTGTACCTGTGGAAGCAAGCGGTCGAACAAGCAGGAACCACCGACCTCGAAGCCGTCCGTCAAGCGGCCATCGGTCAAGAATTCCAAGCCCCCGAAGGGTTGGTGACGGTTAACCCCAACCACCACCTCTCGAAAACGGTTCGTATCGGTCAAGTGCGCGATGACGGCTTGTTCGATATCGTTTGGTCCACCGACGAACCGGTTGCCCCGCAAGCGTGGAATCAATATGTTCCAGCAACAAAGGGGTACGCCTGCGATTGGTCTGACCCCAGCAAAGGGGAAAGGTTTAAGGTTGAAGACGTTTGAGCCTTCTCGGGTCGGTCAATTCGCCGTCGCACCATCGTTCCCAGGCACCGCCTGGGAATGTTGTTCCCGAGGCTCTGCTTCGGGCGTGCCTTGGGTGTCCGCTCGAGCGCACTGAAGATTTGAGTAAAGTAAATCTTTTAACCAGCAAATGCTAGAACTTGCGGTTGGTATTTTTAACGGTTTCAGTATTGGTTCGGTATTGTTACTCGCCGCCTTGGGACTCGCGATCGTCTTCGGTTTGATGGGTGTTATTAACTTAGCCCACGGCGAATTAATGATGCTCGGGGCTTATGCAACTTTCGTCGTTCAAAACATCTTTCAAGGATTTGGCGACGGTGCGCTTAACCTTTATATTTTCGTGGCACTTCCCGTCGCGTTTATCGTGTCGGCGATCGCAGGACTGATCCTCGAGCGAGGCGTCATTCGCTTCCTTTACGGACGCCCCCTAGAAACTCTCCTCGCAACCTGGGGAATCAGTCTAATTTTGCGTCAGTTCGTCCGCAGCGTCAACGGTGTATTAGTTCTGGGAATTGTCCTGTTTTGTCTGTTGTTTTTTGGCGGGCTCTGGTTTCTCAGCAAACGCACCGATTGGGAGCGCATTCGTACCGCTGCAATTTCCGCTTTACTTCCGCTTTCGTTGGCGATTTCTGCGGTGGCGGGGGTGTTGGTATCGAAAACTGGCGTAGAAGTCCTGACAAAACCCTGGTTTAGCGCCCGAAACGTAGACGTAACGCCCCCGGCTTGGTTGCGGGGTGGGTTTTCCGTGGGGATTTATCAACTTCCCTATTCGCGGATTTTTATCATCGTTTTAACGGTGCTTTGTTTGCTGGGGATTTACTGGTTTTTGAATCGATCGATCTGGGGTTTGCGAATCCGCGCCGTCACGCAAAACCGCGAAATGAGTGCTTGTTTGGGAATTCCAACCGATACCGTAGATGCGTTGACGTTTGCGATCGGTTCTGGCTTGGCGGGAATTGCAGGATGTGCCATTACCTTGTTGGGATCGGTCGGTCCGAATACGGGACAAAATTACATCGTCGATGTGTTTATGGTGGTGGTCGTTGGAGGTGTGGGGAATTTGTTCGGAACGGTTATCGCCGCGTTAGCGATCGGAATCGTGACGTATTTAATCGGCTCTGGAACTTTGGCATTGATGTTTTCTAATAGTGATGCGTTGCAACCTTTGACGGATTTCTTTACGTTTTTTGCCGCGACGAGTATGGCAAAAGTTATGGTGTTTGCATTGATTATTGCGTTCTTACAGGTGAAACCATCGGGAATTTTTCCACAAAAAGGACGTACCGCAGAACTTTAAGGAAGTTCGGGAAAAGCGTCTTGTTTTGTCGATCTCGATCGCAAGCAATAGTTCAGAATATAAAACCCAGGCTGTCTAGGTATTTACAATGAATGCGGAAGTCGGCAATTTTGCCAAGCGACAACAACAGAAAAAGCAACAGATTATCGAACTCGCGATCGCCATCGGTTTGGCGTTAGTCTTTGCGATCGTCATGCCCGCCTTACTCTCAGCTTTTCGACTCAAACTTTTAGGGCGGTTTGTCGCACTCTCGATCGTGGCGTTGGGACTCGATTTAATTTGGGGATATACTGGGCTGTTGAGTTTGGGACACGGTATTTTCTTCGCCCTCGGCGGCTACGCTCTGGCGATGCACTTAAAACTACAACTGCCCGAGGGACAAATTCCTGAATTTTTTACGTTGTACGGAGTAACGGAACTGCCTTGGTTTTGGACGCCCTTTTACTCGTTTCCCTTGACGATCGTTGCTATTTTCGTAATTCCCGCGATCGTGGCGGGATTGCTGGGCTACCTCGTCTTTCGCAACCGCATTAAAGGGGTCTATTTTTCGATTTTGACGCAAGCGGCGTTGCTGGTCTTTTTTAACTTTTTCAACGGTCAACAAAAGCTCATTAACGGCACGAACGGACTCAAAACCGACACGGAAACCATTTTTGGCGTTTTAGTCGGGTCGGAGGGCGCACAATTGGCGTTCTACGAAATATCTTTGTTGGGGTTGCTATTGGTATATTTCCTCTGTCGCTGGTTGACGACGGGACGGTTCGGACGGTTGCTCGTGGCGATTCGCGACGACGAAACTCGGGTTCGCTTTACGGGATACGACCCCACGGGATACAAGGTTTTGGTCTTTGCGATTTCGGGAGCGATCGCGGGTGTTGCGGGGGCATTGTACACCGTGCAAACGGGCATTATTACCCCTAGTGCAATGGAAGTGGCCTTTTCGATCGAAATGGTAATTTGGGTGGCGGTAGGCGGTCGCGCGACCCTCATCGGTGCCATTATTGGAACGCTGTTAGTGCGGTTAGGACAAACTTTTCTCAGCGAACAGTTTCCAGAAGTTTGGTTGTTTTTCCAAGGGGCGTTATTCCTGTTGGTGGTGACGGTTCTTCCTAACGGAATTTTCGGCTGGGCGCGAGATTGGGGAATTCCCAAGTTGCGATCGCTCCTCGGTTTACAAGAACAACTCATTACGTATCCGGCTCTCGAACAAGACCCAGAAATTCAACAAGAACGGGAAGAACTCGAGCGTTAAAAAATCGTAAATTGGGTTGAAGGACTAAACCTGACACCTCAACAAACTTCTGTTGCATTTGATAATGTTAACGTTCGTATCGAGCCACTGAATCGATGTCAGAACAAACCACCGAAAAAATTCTAGAAATCGACAATCTCACTGTCAGTTTTGACGGGTTCAAAGCCCTCAACGACCTCAATTTCAGTATGAACGTCGGCGAGTTGCGGGTCGTTATCGGTCCCAACGGAGCGGGAAAAACCACCTTTCTGGACGTGATTACGGGAAAAGTCAAACCCACCGAAGGAAAGGTGTATTTCCAAGGACAAAATTTGCGGCCGTACAACGAACATCAAATCGCCCGTATGGGAATCGGACGCAAGTTTCAAACCCCTCGCGTCTATCTCAACTTGACCGTTCGAGAAAACCTCGATCTCGCCAGCAACCGCCAAAAAGGGGTATTTCGTACCTTACTGGGGAAACCCACAAAGAGCGATCGCCGCACCGTCAACGGACTTCTCGAAACGATCGGTTTGACAGCGAAAGCGGAATTACAGGCGGCGTTACTCTCTCACGGAGAAAAGCAACGGTTAGAAATTGGAATGTTAGTCGCACAATCGCCGGATTTGCTGTTAGTAGACGAACCGGTAGCCGGACTGACGGACGAAGAAACGGAAAACGTGGGAAATCTCCTATTGGCGTTAGCACAGAGTCATTCGATCGTCGTCATCGAACACGATATGGAATTCGTCCGACAAATCGCTCGTACTGTCAGCGTATTACACCAAGGATCGCTGTTGTGCGAAGGGAATATGGACGAGGTGCAGAACGACCCCCGCGTGATTGAAGTGTATTTGGGAGAGCAAGAGGAAGAAGCAGCATGACGAACGCAACTATCGATCCCCCCGTCACAGCATCTGACTTGATGTTGCGCGTGTCGGGATTAAACGTGTACTACGGCGAAAGTCACATTTTGCGAAATGTAGATTTGAGCGTTCCTTGTGGACAAATGGTCTGTCTCATCGGTCGAAACGGCGTGGGAAAAACCACACTATTGAAGACCATTGTAGGGTTGCTGAAACCGAGAACGGGGGCGATCGAACTGATGGACTCTCCCATTAACACTCTCTCCCCCGACAAACGGGCGAGGTTGGGAATTGGCTACGTTCCCCAAGGGCGAGAAATCATTCCCCGTGTGACGGTGAAGGAAAACCTGTTACTGGGGTTAGAAGCTCGTCCGGGGAAACGACGCAACGCCACGATTCCCGAGTCGATTTTCGAGTTGTTTCCGGTTCTGAAAACCATGTTGGGGCGTATGGGGGGCGATTTGAGTGGCGGACAGCAACAGCAGTTGGCGATCGCTCGAGCGTTGATGGGGGAACCGAAACTGTTGGTGTTAGACGAACCGACGGAGGGAATTCAACCGTCGATTATTTTGGAAATTGAAGCGGCGGTGCGTCGGATTATTGAAGAAACGGGGATTTCGGTGTTGTTAGTGGAACAACATTTACATTTCGTCCGCCAAGCCGATCGCTACTACGCCATGCAGAAAGGGGGAATCGTCGCCTCGGGAGAGACTAGCGAGTTGAGTCGGGACGTAATTCAGCAGTTTTTGGCGGTGTGATGGGACAACGCGATTCTCGTTTTCTCACGTTCGTTCTTTACGGGAAGCTAATGCGACGATAAAGCTGTTGAAGAGAAATGCTGACGGGGAGGTGTTGCAGTTCGATCGCCGTATCGAGTCCCCGTATGTCTTCGAGCTGAGAGGGTGACAACATAGCTAGACCCCCTGCCTCACAAGGGATAGAGCCTCTAGCCCTCGTTGAAAATGGAGAGATTTGTGAGGCTTCAACGCCATGAGCGCCAACATCCAATCTCTCCAGAGCAGCAGGGATTGACTCCAAGCATAACCGGATAATCCGAGGGAAAAAACACTATGATGAGGAAAACCTTGAGGGGTCAGGTCTGAACGACCTAAATAGGATTGGACGTGAGATTCAAGGAGACGCTGACCCGAACGAGTTGCTAACCAATAGGCTAAAGTCATGAGCAAAATGAGCGCCAAAAGTCGCGGAGGACTGACTCGAGTTGACTCAAGATTGTAGCCGCCACTTTTGCAGTCTCGGAACATCATTTCAATGCCCCAACGCGCTCTGTAAATTTGGCGAACTAATTGAGCATCTGAGAGAGTGGTCAGCAATAACCAAGGTTCTTTCCCTCCTTTCCCTCGATAACGACGTTTCCAATAAACGCCGAGATTAAGAGCGCGAACTGGTTCTTCTTTGTTGACATTAACGTTTTCAAAGAAGTGATACTGTCCCGGTTGAAAGCCTCGGTGTTTTAAGGCTTGGCATCGAGTCTTGGCATCCGCCACATAGGTACTTTTCTTCTGTCGCAATACAGCGTCCGCACCTCGCTTCCTGAGCCAGTCTGCCAGTTTAGCACTCTGAAATTCTCGGTCGCCTACTACCACCACTGGATAAGGTTTTAATAGCTTCAATACCGGCGCTAATATTTTTTGCTGTTGCCTCAAGGAACTGCTGCCTAATTGGGGTAATAACTCCCAATAGACCGGTAAAGCATGAGTCCCCCAAATTAGAGACACCATGAACAAATTCCGGTCTCTCCATTGAGTTCGGTCAAGGACGACCACCAAATATTTTCGAGACTTTAAGGTGAGTTGAGGACGCGCTCGTCGCTGTTCCCGATTGAGGTGGTTGCCGCGATATTCAGCTTTCAGCCACCTCTTGATAAGGGGAAACCATAACAACTTGGCACTCAACTGAGGCAACTTCAGAAATCGTTGCAAGCTGGTGACGCGACTGTCGTATTTTATCGGTTGAGGAAAGAACTGCGCTAACGTCGATAATTTGACTTGCCGATGCATTTGCAGTATCCAGACCAGCCACTTTAAGATCCCAATTTGCTTCTCATTGAGATGGATGCGCAGAAAATCTTGGTAGAATGTCGGTAGCATTTTTTTGTTGGGGTGGCCGCAAACGCCACCCTCTTTTTTGGGACTCCTCTATTCTCTCAAACAATTGTCCCGTCTGGCTTCCGTCTACCTTGTCACCCTCTCAGGTCTTCGAGATGCCAACGGCGATCGTCCGTTTGCCAGTAGTGTTCGATGAGAGGTTCGTTTTGGCTGACGAGTAGGTATTCGCGAAAACTGGGAATGGTTCGATAAGTGGTAAATTTCGAGCCGCGATCGCGATCGGCGGTGGAGGGAGACAGCACTTCGGCGACGAGTCGGGGATTGAGAATTTCGTCAGTCCGATCGTCGTTGAGGAGGGGTTCGCCATCGACCACCATCAAATCGGGAAACGAAAACTCCTCCAGAAACGAGTCGGTTGGAAAGCGACAGAATGAGGAATTCAACCGTCCGCTGCATTGGGGTTGTTAGCTTGCACTCGGTACTACTCTATCTGTCGTTGTCTCCAGTAATCAGGTCTACGCTTTCCGTGTGCGATCGCAACGACCCAGATACACTCTTCAAATTCTGCGTAAAAAATTAGAAAAGGAAACCGTTGAATTACATATCGATGTAACCCTGTAACTTTGTAGACTGCTCCTAAATTTGGATTTTGTTGAATTTTGCCGAGAGCTTGTTCGACTTCAGCCAGAAAATCGAGTCCCAAACCTACCTTTCGATCTTCGTAGTAGGCAACTGCCCCATCTAGCTCCTCGATCGCTTCACTGTGAATAATGACAGGCTTCACGAGTATTTTTCTCTCAATTCGGTAAATACTTGCTTAAATGGTTTACCGGAAGCCGTTCCTTCATTAATTTCTTGCATCCGTCGCGTTAACTCAATATCCCAAGCACTCTCTACGTCATAATCGACCTCCTCATCCAACGAGTGAATTAGGAAGTAAGCAAGCTCTGCACGATCTTTAACCGAGAGTTGAGAAAGCTCAAGCTTCAGTCTTTCCGCTGTTTCAGTCATTTTTGCTCCTCTTGGCGACCCACCTAACCTGATGAGACTAGGTCTACTATAGCAATCCTATTTGACTCGTGGAAATAATCCCAGGCGGTCAGCCTGGACTACGTGGGGTTTAGCCTTTTGATATTTTTTAGCTGATTTAGGATTGCAATATCCCTATTTTGTTATTCTCAGAATAAAAATTCGATCGCAACCGTTTAATGCTTTTCGAGGAGAGAGTTTGATAAATATTTCGACTTGAATTCTACAGATTGTAGACTTTTAGCTAATACAATCTCCCAAGTTCAAGCACGTTAGGAGATTCAGGATCTTTTTCTAACAGGAAATCACCCCAGTTTGACAAAAGAGGGATAGCTAATCCTGTTCAACAGTAGAAACTGAGATGATTCCAAATTCCCTTATATACTCCTTCAATAAAGGATCGACAAAGCCATAAACTCCCTTATCAAGCCTGTTGATGATACCTCGATCTACAAGAGTAGACATGTTAATACTGTACTGATTCTGCGCCAACCCTATCTTATCGCTAATAAAGCTTAGGGGTACATTGGGTCCATTATGCTCAGCCATAGCCTCAAGAATAAATTGGTACTTTCCTGAACCTGCTAACTTTAACAAGCTCTCGAATTTATTCTTGCGAACATCCTTAACCACTTTTTGTCTTGCTGCTTCAAGATCCTTTAGATCTAGATAATCGTCGTCATCTACAGATAGAATTTCACTACCTAATAGATGAAGTGGCTCCGGAAAACCAGCAGAGAGTTTGTAAGCACGCTCACAAACTTGTTCATCATAAGTGGCTCCAACTTTTTGGAATCCGCCCTTTAAAATTTCCTCACCTTCTGAGGCTTCCCATTTTGGAATTGGAATATCACGAAATGTGCGAAGAACAGATGCGTGTTCTTCCTCTAATTTGGCTCTTCGGAGTTTAGGGTGACAGAAAAACTAACTTCACGAGATTTCAAGGGTTTTGGCTCTCGAATCTTCGATTTTTTGTATCATGCTATACATTTATAACCACAAACTCCGAAGACCCCTAATTTCTGAATTGCTCCTGAAATACCTGCGGCAATAAACGCTACATTTTTATAATTTTCCCTAGCCATTCGCTCACTTGCTAACTTGAAGAATGATGCGACCCCTGAACTGGGATCTACGCGATCTAATTCATCAATAAAAAATATTATGCCGTTATATCCTTTCTCGCTCAGACGATCGTGCGCCTTTTTTATATCACCAACGAAAGCATTCACGATTTCAGAAATACACTCAAGGCTACTATCTTTATTGGAAACTTCAAGAGTTTTTAAAACATTCAACTTGAAGTTGAAGTTGCCCAAAAAACCATGTAGTTTAGATTCAAATTCTTTTGTTAGTCCATTAATTAGCCCTTGAACGTTTTGTTCTTTGTCACAATCATGCCAAACAGTGGCAAACTTATAGCTTTCTACACCTAGATCTAATTTGAGTCTCTCAGCTAAACGATTATCCCCACTCGCAAGAAGTTTTGTTTGGAGCAATAGGGAACTCTTACCTATACCTCGATCTCCAGTAATTATGGAATGCTTTGGGTTGCTATTTAGAATTTGAAATAAGGCATCAATAACCTCTTCAACTTGCTCCCGTCTTCCTGCAAATCTTAATGGATCGTCAACAGGTCGGTTGGGGAAAAAGGGATCTACAAATCTTCTCTTCATATTTCCTTACAGTTAGCAAGTCCTCTTGAGCGCTCAGGATTCATAGTCAATTCTAGCAATCCGGTAAAGCCTACTGTGTAATCTGCCTGTAGGCAATAGAAAACTCAAGTCCGCTTCCAGCAACTTTAATGCACTATCCGCACCAAGAGTTGAAGCAGCCTAACTATATCTCGGCTTACGCATTTACACCTTATGTAGGTTGGACAGTACCCACCGACCCCTACATTTAGGGCGTTCGGCACTGAAGTGCGTAAGTTCTAATATATATTAGACCGCCAGTATATGATAACTCCCCTTGGCAGCGCGTTGTCAAGCACTTGCGGTCTAACTCCAGTATTATGGATGTTAGACCGCAGTTGCCGGATAAAACTCCATATTGGGGACTTTTACCGTAGCTGGAGCGATGGAAACACCGCAACTATCCAAACTCCTCGATCGCCCGTTCCAGACCGCTCGCTTCCGGCACCTCAGCCGCCAAACCGTGCAACCTTGCACCCAGTATATCCAAAACTCGATCCTTTTTCTCAACAAATACTACCCAGAGACTTAGGAGCGCCAGAAGTGCGTGCCTACCTTCTAGTTATTGAGAAACCTTTACATTTTATTCGCCAAGCCGATCGCTATTACGCGATGCAGAAAGGGGGAATCGTCGCCTCGGGAGACACCAGTGAGTTGAGTCGGGACGCGATCGAGCAGTTTTTGGCGGTGTGATGGGACAACGCGATCCTCGTTTACTTGCGACTTTTCCAATACCCAGGCTCACGACTGCAATGCATGACTGCCAAAATTAGGATGTAGTCCGGCTCAATTGTGTAGAGAACACCATAGGGAAATCTACGCGCCATGCACCGCCGAACATCTTCCTCGATCGCGGCATAGTGGGTTGGAGATTCCCTAATCCGATCGACTGTATCCTCAATCGCGTTGATGAATGCTTGAGCCACTTCAACTCGCTGCTCTGTGTAGTATTGAGCTGCCTCAGCGTATTCATTGAGCGCTTCAGGATGGAATACATACCTCATGGCTCGATCGATCGTCTGACTTGCTCTAGGGCATCTTCGCCTGAAATGGGTCGAACAGACCCATTTCGCACGTCATCTCTCCGGCGTTTGGCTTCAGTTACCCAAGCGGCTTGAATCGTTGGGTCAGTGTCGGACTCCAAACTTTCGATTAACTTGTCTGCAAGAAGCGCTCTCGATGCACTCGGTAAGGAGAGTATTTCTTCTGTCAGTTGTTGAAGTGACCGCATCATCCCTCGCAGAAGGCTCAACCGCAATCACAATTCTATCAAAATCCCATGTCGGAAAAACTGAACGAACGAGCAGCTCAGCGGTAAGTGCCACCTAACGTTGACACCCGCCATGCAAAAAGGGGGAATCGTCGCCTCGGGAGAGACTAGCGAGTTGAGTCGGGACGTAATTCAGCAGTTTTTGGCGGTGTGATGGGACAACGCGATCCTCGTTTTCTCACGTTCGTTCTTTACGGGAAGCTAACGCGACGGTAAAGCTGTTGAAGAGAAATGCTGAGGGGGAGGTGTTGCAGTTCGATCGCCGTATCGAGTCCCCGTATGTCTTCGAGATGCCAACGGCGATCGTCCGTTTGCCAGTAGTGTTCGATGAGAGGTTCGTTTTGGCTGACGAGTAGGTATTCGCGAAAACTGGGAATGGTTCGATAAGTGGTAAATTTCGAGCCGCGATCGCGATCGGCGGTGGAGGGAGACAGCACTTCGGCGATGAGTCGGGGATTGAGAATTTCGTCAGTCCGATCGTCGTTGAGGAGGGGTTCGCGATCGACCACCATCAAATCGGGATAAGTGCCGCGATTGACAGCGGGAATCCAAAGCCGCAAATCGCTGTTAAACGGTTCGTACTGGGTCGATTCGAGCCTCTCTTCAAAGATGCGGTAAAGAGAACCGACGAGACGGCTGTGATTAACGGAACCTCCCGGCATTTCGACGATTTCCCCATCTCGATATTCGTGGCGTCGTTCGGCGATCGCCTCGAGTTCGCGATATTCAGCAAGACTGTAGTGTCGAGTCGTGACTGAGGAGGATGTCGCCATGAGTTCTTCTCGCGATCGCGCCTTGTACCAATTCTACTGAACCTGATTCCGCTCTCCCCATCCCCTCAACTCATCAACTCATCAACTCATCTCCTCAACTTCGCCGGGATTTCCCCAAATCACCGTTTCGTGTTTGTAAATCGCCATTCCCGGTTTCGCACCTTTGGGCTTATAAACAAACTTCGGTTCGGCGTAGATAACGGGTGCGGCGTCGCTTTCTCTGGCGCGACTGTAATAGGCGGCGAGGTTGGCGGTAAACTGCAAATCTGTTTCGTCGGGAACTGCGCCGGGATCGAGACGAAGTAAAACGTGACTTCCGGGGATTTCTTGGGTGTGAAACCAGAGATCGTAATCCCCCGCAATGCGAAACGAGAGTAAGTCGTTTTGGCGGTTGTTGCGTCCGACGAGAACTTCAAAACCGTTGGGTGTGCGGTAGTGGTAGAAGTTGTCTTCTCCGTCGGTGTTGCGACTGCGATGTTGGGGAAGTGAAAGATAGTTCTGTTCGACGAGTTCGTCGCGAATCTCTTCGAGAGCGATTAAATCTCCGGGGTGGCGGTAGTCGTCGAGTTGCGAGAGGGCGGAATCGACTTGTTGCAGATAGTGGATTTCTGACTCTGTTTCGGCGAGTAACGGCTTAACGGCTTCTTTTGCCCTGCGGAGCTTTTGATGACGCTTGTAGAGCGATTGAGCGTTCTGTACGGCATTTTTTTCGGGATCGAGGGTCAGTTTTACAGGTTCCCCAGTCTCGAAGTCCGCCAGGAAGATCGCCTTCATTCCCGGTTTCCACTCGTACAGGTGCGCCATGAGTAAATCCGCCTGTTGGCGAAACAGGTCGGCGTTGCCAGATTGCTGTAACTTATCGAGAAAGGTTTGGCGTTTGACTTGGAGCTTCGCCAGGGCGTTGCTGACCTTTTGCGTGAGTTGGTGGTGCAGTTGTTGGAAACTTTGTCGGTTGAGGCGATCGCTGTAGTAGGTATCGACGAGAACTTGGATATCTTCGACGGGTTCGATCGCGTCCCATCCCAACACCGTATAGCCGTTTTCCGTCCAACCCGGTTGGAATTGCTCTTTTTCCAAGCAAATCAGCCACTTTTGCCAAACCTCATATAAATTGTGCCAGTCGTCGTCGCTGAAGCGATCGGTGTTGCGCTCGGCGTCGAGATTGGCAGTGGCGGCGAGGGTGCGGACGAGGGCAGAACTGAGGCCGCGATAGGTTTTGAGGAGGTTACGGCGAAGCGAGTTGGGAACTAGGGAAATTCGCTCTCTCCAGCGATCGAACGGTTCTTCTAAGCTGGGAACGGCACTGGTGAGGGCTGGAGGCGGTTCGTAAGGCTGTCCGGTGAGGATGGGGCGAACGCTCGACTGTTTGGCAGTGACTTGATGGGCGGCAGTCACAACGAGGTTGTCGGCATTGGCCAGCACGACGTTGCTATACTTGCCCATAATCTCCACGTAGAGATGCCAGCAGACTGGATCGCCGGGGCGACGGGCGAACTGAAAGTCTAAAGCCCGTTCCCAGGGGGCCAGCGGTTCGATCGCCACGAGTGCCAACCCTTTCAGTTGGTGGCGCAGTTGGTCGCTAAAGGTAAACGTATCGGGATCTTTTGGAGGAGGCGAGGCCATAGAGAGATGTGCCGCTTGCGGATGCCAACACAGCCGCAACCAGCCTCGCCGTTCCAGGGTGCGAAGTGCGAGGGCGATACGGGTGCGATCGCGTTGGTACACCTGCTCTAAACGAGCGGGAAGCCAACGGGAACGCAAATCGGCACAAATGGCGACAACAGTGGTGAAATCGACGGGTTGCACGGGAAAGAATTTGCTGAAATCTCGACAGGGACTCCGTTGGCGACTTTGGTTCGGGGCAGCCGAGTCGTGCGATTTTCCAGAAATTTGCCCAGAGTCAGCCAAAATTTTGGATTCTATCTAACATTGAGAGGTAGATCGTCTTTTCACTCAGTTCCTCACACCAGTCAGTCAAGGATTCATCATGGACATTCAGCTTATCAACATCGGTTTTGGAAACATTGTTTCAGCTAACCGCGTTGTCGCCATCGTCAGTCCGGAGTCCGCTCCTATTAAGCGTATCATTACGGATGCCCGCGAACGAGGTCAGTTAATCGATGCAACGTACGGTCGGCGAACCCGAGCGGTTATCGTAACTGATTCGAGCCATGTCATCCTGTCGGCGATTCAACCGGAAACGGTGGCGAATCGATTTGTGTTCCACAAAGATGGACAAGCGTAACGGCATGGCGTATGGGTTATTCAAAGGGGAGATCGGTTGCAGTGGCGATCGCTCTCTCCGTTGTGCTAGTTGAAGACAAACGATCGTGCAAAACGGAAGGTTAATTGTACTGACAGGGCCGAGTGGTGTCGGTAAAGGGACGCTGTTGCAGTTACTGCGCCAACGCCACCCAGAACTTTATATATCGATTTCGGCGACGACGCGAGATCCCCGCCCTGGCGAGATCGACGGACGAGATTACGAATTTCTCAGTCGCGATCGCTTCGTCGCCAGTATTGAAAACGGCGAACTCCTCGAATGGGCAGAGTTCGCCGGAAATTACTACGGAACGCCTCGGGCGTCTGTCGAACGTCAAATCGCCCAGGGGAAATGGGTAATTTTGGAAATCGAGTTAGAAGGGGCGCGACAGATTCGCCGTCATTTTCCAGACGCCCTATTGATTTTTGTTTTACCGCCGTCGTTTGAGGAATTGGAAAATCGCTTGCGAGGTCGAAATCAGGACGACGTAGCGGCCATCGAACGTCGGTTAGAACGCGCGAAAAAAGAGATCGCCGCCTCGGAGGAGTTCGACGTAAGAGTCGTCAACGACGATCTCGAAAAAACCGTGAAACAGCTCGAAGACGTGCTGTTTTCTAACGCTGTCACCTCCTCGAGTTAACTGTTACTCAGTTCGTAGTCACCGACGGTATCGACGAGGTAGCAAAGGGCGCGAAACCGCAGTTCCACAAAGCGATCGTAGAGGGGGTTGAGCTTGCACAGAGGGGGAATACGGAACAGCGATCGCCCGAACCACACGACATCTCGCTCGAAGGGACATCGAGCTGGAATCAACCGCACGATCGCCCGCGCAATGCCTGGGTTTTCTACATCGAGGGATGCGAGCCAGCGATCGAGTGGCTGAATCAAAAAAGAAACGAGTTGAGACATAACCTTTCGTGAGGTTGAAAAGTATCGAGGCGGCGTCGCGATGGCGATAGCAGAGTCAGCTCGAGTCGTGCGACTGCCGCCTTCTTCCAACCTAGGAGGCGTGGGAGGCGTTTGGGTAAAGAAACAATAAGGAATCGATCGGCTTCGGTAAAGCTTTTGTAAAATTGCTTCTCTAATCTCGGGGTTCGGGTCGATTCTACCGTGACCCATCCTGTTTCAAACTGCTGTGATGCGGTTGGGACGAGTGTGAGGTCGGACGTGGATTTGACGGACAACACCGATCGCTATTTGCTGAAAAAGGGACGTGTTTCCACCTCCCTTTCTCAGTCGATCTTCAATTTAGAGAAATATTCAGATCGTTAGTATGCCAGCCCCATACTGCGAGTCGTCTCGGCACCGAGGTACACGCGGACGCTCAAGAAGTCTGTCGGGCAAGCCGTTTCGCAACGTTTGCAGCCGATGCAGTCTTCCGTGCGAGGAGAGGATGCAATTTGTCCGGCTTTGCAACCGTCCCAAGGCACCATTTCCAGCACGTCTAGGGGACAAGCCCGGACGCACTGGGTGCATCCGATGCAGGTGTCATAGATTTTTACCGTATGAGACATCGATCGAAAACTCCAAATGGATTCTCAACGAATGGTTTTGATATTGCAGAAGTGCGGCGGACGAAAACGCCCAATACCGACACGGATTAAGGCTTAGTGTAGCTTGTCGTCCCGACTCCTCTGACAAAATGCTGCAAAACTTTAACAAAGTTGACATTTCGGAAGTCGGTTGAGAATCGCTGAACTGAGCTATAAACCGAGCTTATCTAAAACGGGACGAGTTGAGATGCAATGGCGATCGAGTCCCAGTTGTTTCGGCGGAATCCCCAATGCTAACGCCACCAGTTGCGGCAGGTGCAACACGGGCAATCCTAGGGTACGCCCGATCGCCCCTTCCACGTCCGGTTGTCGCGAGTCGAGATTCAGATGACAGAGGGGACAGGGCGTCACCATGCAATCTGCCCCCGCATCGATCGCCGCCTGTAAATGGGTTCCCGCCATCTCAAAGGCTTGTTGAGTCGCATAACTCGAGAGGGGCCAGCCACAGCATTGAGTGCGTCCAGGGTATTCTACTGGCGTCGCCCCCAGCACTTGAAAGACGTTTTCGAGCGATCGTGGATTGTAAGGATCGTCGTAAGCCAGTTGCGTTTGCGCCCGCAGCAGGTAACAGCCGTAAAACGCCGCACATTTCAACCCACTGAGCTTCCGCGTTACCCGCTCTTGCAGCTTTTCCAAGCCGAAATCCGCCACCAACGCCCACAACAGATGTTTGACTTCCGTTGCGCCTCGGTAAGGGGAACAATGTTCTTTGGCGAGGATGTCGTTGACGTTCTCGAGATAGTGAGGGTCGTTGGTTTGCGCGTCTTTGAGGCGATCGTCGACTCGTCCGATGACCCCTTGGCAGGTACTGCAATGAGTCAACAGCGGCAAATTCAACTCCTCCGCCAAGGCGATATTCCGGGCGTTGACTGCATCTTCGAGCAGTTGCGACTCCTCCTTAAACGTACCGGAACCGCAACAAGCCGCCCGTTTGAGTTCCACCAATTCGATATTGAGGGCTTGGGTTAACGCCGCCGTAGAGTCGTACAGTTCGCGACAAGCCCCTTGAGCGACACAACCGGGAAAGTAAGCGTATTTCAGCATGAGATTTTCGTCAGTTCGGGAAACGGCGATCGAGAAGGTCTGCCTTCGATGGTAATGCAAGCCATTCCCGCAAAACAGGGATGAGGGGATGATGAGTCGGTATGTGGGCGGTGTACATTAGCAGTGCGTGAGAGATCGTTCGGTCTCACGATCGACACCCGATTTTTTCAAGTCACGCACCCTACGCCTCATCGTCCCAACGCGGCGGCGTGATAGCGCACGTGGTCTTCCATAAACGTCGCCATGAAATAATAACTGTGGTCGTATCCCGCCTGACGGCGCAACTGCACCTCGACCCCCGCAGCTTTACAGACGTCCTCGAACACTTCCGGTAACAACTGACCCTGACTCAAAAACGAATCCGCCTCTCCTTGGTCGATTAAAATCGGACGGTTCCAACCAGACGATCCCACCAACTCGCTGGCATCGTACAGCTTCCAATCCTGCCGATTTTCGCCCAGATAGCCGCGAAATGCCTTTTCGCCCCAAGGACAGCGCGTCGGGGCTGCAATAGGCGCAAACGCCGACACCGACTGATATCGCGAGGGATTGCGAAGCGCACAGACGAGCGCCCCGTGACCGCCCATCGAATGGCCGAACACACTCTGACGGGAAGTATCCACCGGAAACGATTCCGCCACCAACGCCGGGAGTTCCTCGGTGACGTAGCTGTACATCCGATAGTGTCGGCTCCAGGGTTTCTGAGTTGCATCCACGTAGAACCCCGCCCCAGAACCGAAATCCCAATCTTCATCCTCACCCGGTAGCCCCAAATTCCGAGGACTGGTATCCGGTGCGACTAACATCAAGCCGTATTCCGCCGCATACCGTTGCGCTCCCGCTTTGGTAATAAAATTTTCCTCCGTACAGGTGAGTCCCGACAGCCAGTAGAGAACCGGAACCCGTTCGGTGTCTGCTTGCGGCGGTAGATACACCGAAAAGCGCATTTCGGCGTTACAAGTTGCAGAAAGATGGCTGTAAAACTGCGTCGTTCCGTCAAAACAACGACTTTGGCTTCTGAGCGTTAAGGACATAAGGTTAAAAAATCGGGTTTTCGGTAGGGTGCGTGACTTGAAAAATCGGGTGTAAATCGTGAAACCGAGAACTCGTCACGCACCGACAATGTACGCTGCCAACATACAAGGGTGCGTTACGGTGGCGAAATGGTTTCGGATCGAGCGAGATCGCTTCCGCCGTAACGCAACGAAGCAAACCTACGGGAACGTAACCACCGTCCGAATCGCTTTCCCCTCGTGCATCAAATCGAACGCCTCGTTAATCCGTTCGAGGGGGACTACGTTCGTCACCAGACTATCGATATCGATTTTCCCGTCCATGTACCAATCGACGATTTTCGGCACGTCGCGGCGGCCTTTTGCCCCACCGAACGCCGTCCCTCGCCAAACGCGCCCCGTCACCAACTGGAACGGACGGGTACTGATTTCCTGTCCCGCACCCGCGACGCCGATAATAATCGATTCGCCCCAGCCTTTGTGACAGCATTCCAACGCCTGACGCATCACGTTGACGTTTCCGATGCACTCGAAGCTGTAATCGGCACCGCCGTCAGTGAGTTCGATAATATGCGCCACCACGTCGTCAACTTCCTTGGGATTGACGAAATGCGTCATGCCAAATTGTTCGGCGAGGACACGTTTGTCCGGGTTGAGATCGACGCCGATAATCTTGTCGGCGCCCACCATTCGCGCCCCTTGAATCACGTTCAAGCCGATTCCGCCGAGTCCGAAAACCACCACGTTGGAACCCGGTTCGACTTTGGCGGTGTTGATGACAGCCCCGACGCCAGTGGTGACGCCGCAGCCAATCAAACAGGCTTTCTCGAACGGCGCATCGTCGCGAATTTTCGCCACGGCGATTTCCGGTAACACGGTGAAATTGGCGAAGGTAGAGGTTCCCATGTAGTGATGGATTTTTTTGCCGTTTAGGGAAAAACGGCTGGTTCCGTCGGGCATTACGCCCTTGCCTTGGGTGCTGCGAATAGCTTGGCAGAGGTTGGTTTTGCCGCTGAGACAGAACTTACACTCACGACATTCTGGGGTGTAGAGGGGAATGACGCGATCGCCCGGTTTCAGGCTTTTCACCTCCGGCCCCACTTCTACCACAACCCCCGCCCCTTCGTGGCCGAGAATGGCGGGAAACAAGCCTTCGGGATCGGCTCCCGAGAGGGTGTAGGCGTCCGTGTGACAGACGCCGGTTGCTTTGATTTCCACCATCACCTCTCCGGCTTTGGGCCCTTCGAGTTGAACGGTTTCGATGCTCAGAGGCTTTCCCGCCTCCCATGCCACTGCTGCCCGTACATCCATAACGATTTTTTCTCTAAATGGCGAACCAGCCAAATTTTATCGAAGTATCGGGCAACGGTCTTGTGAAAAGGGGAAAATTTGACGAGTCGGGTTTTGTGGGCAACGGCGATCGCTCCTACAGTTCGTCGGGATCGACCCCTAACTCTCGCAATTTTTCGGCAAGGCGATCGGCTTTCGCTTGCACCGCATCTCGTTCGGCTTGCACTGCATTCAAACGCGCCTGAATTTGCTGCAAACTCTCAAACTCGGAGCCGTCAGGACGATACAAGGTTAACTCGTCTTCACCCAACTCGAAACGAATTCCCAAACGCGGACTCGTCCATCCGTCAAGGTCTTCGATGATTTCCAGGCGAGATTCCCCCCGAATTAAACCCATGAATTCGTTTTTATCAGGATCGTAAATGTAATACTCTTCAACGCCGAAATTATCGTAAAAATGTTCTTTGCGCGTCATCTCTTTGAGGGTGTTTCCGGGGGAAAGAATTTCAAACACCACTTGCGGCGCAATGTCGTTTTCACACCATTGTTTGTAAGAGCCTCGCTCTCCTTTGGGGCGTCCGAACGCCACCATGACATCGGGAGCGACGCGCAATTTGTTGTTTCCTTCTACGGGATACCAGAGTAAATCTCCGGCGACGAAAACCTCGGGATTGTCGGCGAAAATCAGTTCGAGATTTTCTTTGATGGTGACGATCCAGCGAAATTGAAGGGTATTGTCGGCCATGGGTTTGCCGTCGCTGTCGGGGTAGATGATAGGTTTTGTTGGTGTTTTGGTTTGAGGTTCAGTTGGGGAAACCATACTCAATTTCTCCGAGGCGTGAGGGGCGATCGCCTCGATCTTAACGCGATCGAAACTGAGAAGACTTCCCGTCGTCCGGTTCTCGTCTCTTGCTCTTTTTTTCCCTCGTCTGTCTTACCTTTTCTCAAGATCGCTCTCGTTGCCGTTCCCACCAATGGTTGAGGGGATAATATAAAACGGGTCCCCACAAACTACTCAATACTGCCGAGGCAAGGGCAACTTGCTGATAGTAATCCCAAATTTCTTCGATGGTAAAAAATACTGAATTGTCGGGCCGTCGCAGGCTGTACCAACTAAATTGAACGGCAGTTATCGTATCGGATAAAACCGACATTCCGAAGACGATCAACGCCACAGAAATAAAATCTTCTTGAATGTAACGCTGTTTTTGTAACCGAGCGGTGAGCATTCCCACTACGGCCAAACTTATCGCCCGTGTCGGTACGTCCGCCGTCATGCCGTCTTGCAACAACCCCAATACGACGCCAGCTACAGCCCCTTCCCACATCGATCGCTTGATGCTCCAAGCGACGACCCAAATCAACAACCAGTTGGGGGCGATGCCAAACAGTTCCATTCCGGGAAACCGCGTCGGGAGCAACAACAGACACAACACTACCGAGGCGATCGTAACCGCCCAGTTTAATGCTCTGCGCGAGAAGGCGTGCCAACCCAGAATCGATCGCGTGTTTGCCATTTAGGAGGAAACGCAGTGTTGCATTACGACAGTCTCTCTCTCAACAGTGTCTCACACCCATCTCTCAATCGACGAGTTCGACTTCTTCAACGTCGTCTTCGATCGGCTCGGCAGTGCCTTCTGGAAGAGGCTTCGACGGTTCGGGATAGACCACGACCCATTCGAGTGCCGCTAAGGGGGCTGACAGTTCGATTTCTGCTTGAGGGGCAGGACTGGCGTTGAGATTGACAGACACGACGGTTCCGACTGGCACTTTTGAGGGAAACCGCTGACTGTAGGTCGATGTGGCGATCGCGTCGCCTTCGCGCACGTCGGGCAATTTCTCGAAAAACTCCAAGACGGCAGTGTTCGAGCCTTTCCCTCGCAGGACGCCCATCGCCCGCGATCGCGTCACCGTCACCCCCACGCGAGAGCTGGCATCGCTAACCAGCAGGATACGACTGGAACTGTCGGTGACGCTAATAACTCGGCCGACTAACCCCCCCGACGCCATCACGACGTGGTCGATTTCGATTCCGTCTTGGCGACCTCGACCTAACAAGGCGTGTTGCCACCAGCGATCGGCACTGCGTCCGACAACGGGGGCGAAAATCGGCTCTCCCGTACTTTGGGGTTTGTAATCGAGCAGGTCTTGGAGACGCTGGTTTTCTTGCTCCACTTCGGCCAACCGCTGCTGCAATTCCCGAATTCTGGCGTTGACCAGTTCGTGTTGCCGATCGGGATCGGCTTGAAAGGGGCGAGAGATGCGTTGGTACAGCTCGAAAACCACGGCGCCATCTGTGTGTTTGAAGGCCACCGCCACGCCCAGGGACGCCGCCGCGACAAGTGCCAACGTACCGTATCGTTCCCACCAACGACGCAAGACGAACAAAGGTTATTTCTCCTACTCTCTTACATGGTGCGAGAGCGACCTCGGAAGACCCGCTCGAGCTGCTTGAAGTTTTCTAGTACTCGTCCGGTTCCCAGAACCACACAGCTTAAGGGGTCTGCTGCAACGTGGGTGACGATTCCCGTTTCGTGACCGATGAGGGTGTCGAGTCCTTTAAGCAAGGCACCGCCTCCGGCGAGCATAATGCCGCGATCGATAATGTCGGCGGCCAGTTCTGGCGGCGTCCGTTCGAGGGTTCGTTTGACGGCTTCGACGATCACCGACAGCGGCTCGGACATACTTTCGCGAATTTCGGGGCCTTTGATGGTGACGGTACGCGGTAAACCGGATAGCAGGTGCAAGCCTCGCACGTCCATCACGACATCGTCTTCGTCGGTGGGATAGGCCGATCCCACTTGAATTTTGATTTCTTCAGCCGTCCGTTCTCCGATGACGAGGTTGTGAACTTTTTTCATGTACTGCACGATCGAGTCGCTCAGTTCGTCTCCGGCAACGCGCACGGACTCGCTCAATACGATCCCTTGCAAGCTGAGAACGGCGACTTCAGTGGTTCCACCGCCGATATCGACGATCATGTTCCCCGTCGGCTCGGCCACGGGCAATCCGGCACCGATCGCTGCCGCGATGGGTTCGTCGATCAGGCGCACGTCCCTCGCTCCGGCTTGGATAGCTGCGTCCATGACGGCACGACGTTCTACGCCGGTCACACCGCTCGGAATTCCGATGACGATGCGAGGGGCGACCAGTCCGGTACGGCCTTCGTGGACTTGTTTGATGAAGTGTTTGAGCATCAGTTCGGCGGTGTCAAAATCGGCAATGACACCGTCGCGTAACGGACGCAGGGCGACGACGTTGCCGGGCGTGCGCCCGAGCATCTGTTTGGCCTCCTCTCCCACAGCTAAGGGGAGTTTGTCGTCTTGGTCGATCGCCACGACCGACGGCTCTTGAAGGACAATTCCTTTACCAGAGACATAGACCAGGGTGTTTGCCGTCCCCAGGTCGATTCCCATGTCTCTAGAGAGTGAAAAGCGACTTAAAATTCCCACGCGCGCCTACGTCCTCCCAGCTCGAATACGCTCTAGTTTACGATTCGATCGCAATAGTTTACGATTACCGAGGTGGATTCTATATCGTTTTGTTCGATCCGTCTAGTGTCTCGGTCAAATCTCTCGATCGCCGTTCGATTTACAAAAGCTTTGCCAGACGGCGATCGAATGGGTCATAATCGAAGTTGACGTATCGTTCAACTCACGCGAAATTTAAATCTTATGAGTCTCAATGTCGTAACGCTGGTGGGTCGCGTCGGAGCCGATCCCGATTCTCGTTATTTCGAGTCGGGAAGTGTCGTCTGTAATTTTCCCCTCGCGGTCGATCGCAGAAGCCGCAACAGCGACAAACCCGATTGGTTTAATTTGGAGTTATGGGGTAAAACGGCAGAAGTCGCCATCAACTACGTCCGCAAAGGCAGTCTCATCGGCGTGAAAGGATCGCTGAAATTCGATCGCTGGCAAGATCGCAATACGGGGGCCGATCGCTCGAAGCCTGTAATTCGCGTCGATCGCCTAGAACTCCTCGGCTCGAAGCAAGACCGCGATACGAGCATGGTAGACAGTTACGAAGACGACGAGTTTTAACCGTCGAGCGATCGCCTCAGACGGTAAGTTTCTATGTCGTTGGTCTGTCCCATCTGTCAAACGCCTTACGAAGAGGGTGTCGCGTGCTGCGATGTCTGCGGGTGGGACGTAACCCCCACCTCCCTCGAAGCCTTGCGACGTCAGCCAACTCATTTAGCATGGGCGAAAGCCATGTGGGAACGACAGCGATCGCCCCTCGAAACGCGACTCGACCTCGCCGGACAAGAGCGATCGCATCTCGCCCAGCAACTCGATTGGCTGATTCAAACTGTCGCCGATGTCGATTTCCCCAAGATCGATCGCACCCTGTCTCGTCTCGAAGACTGGCTCACTCCTGGCGACGACGGAATATCTCTGGCTTCGGATGTCGGGGTCGATTATCGACCGCTCGCCGCCCTCTTAGAACGTCACCGCTGGAAAGAAGCCGACCTCTGGACGTGGGAGATCGTTCTCGCGATCGCCCAACGAGACCTCGAAGGTTGGTTGCGTCTCGAAGATATCGCCGCGTTTCCTCAAACCGATATTGACACGATCGACAATTTGTGGTACGCGTACAGCGAAGGTCGTTTCGGGGCGATCGTCCAGGGACAGATTTGGGCAGAAAGCGGCGAAAACTACAGTGAATTTTGCGATCGCGTCGGTTGGCGAATGTCTGGAAACTGGAAGCGTTACGAAGACTTAGACAATTCCCTCGACACCTTTGTCGGTCATCTTCCCGTCTTGGCCTGGCGAAAACGAGCCTGTTACGGAACCGGACGCTGTACCGCCTCCGAGAGTTTGGCCGCCTGGATTTCTCGAGTTTCAGAAATAGATGATGGGGTGAGAACAGTGAACAGTGAACAGTGAACAGTGTTTCAGTCACCAGTCACCAGTCACCAGTCACCAGTCACCAGTCACCAGTCACCAGTGAAGACAGGGAACAGGGAACAGGGAACAGGGAACAGTTAATAGTTTCTCCCTCTCTCCCCCTCTCCCTCTCTCCCTCTCTCCCTCTCTCCCTCTCTCCCTCTCTCCCCCTCTCCCTCTCTCCCCCTCTCCCCCTCTCCCTCTCTTCCCCTCTCAATTAACCCGTGGTTTATCGTTGGATCGACAACTCTCTCAAAGCGATACGTAAAGCGAACTGGTATCGAAGCTCCGTCGAAATTGACGGACGACCGGGGGCGGAAATCCAATTCGAGGGGCGACGTTTCGTCAATTTTGCGAGTAACGATTATCTGGGATTGGCTGGAGACGATCGCCTAGTCGCCGCCGCTGTCGAAGCCACGAAAACCTACGGAACCGGAAGTAGCGGATCGCGGTTACTCAGCGGACACCGACCGTTACATCGCCAACTCGAACGGGCGATCGCCAAGTTCAAACAAACCGAAGATGCGGTTGCGTTCAGTTCGGGCTATTTAGCCAATTTAGGAACGATCGCGGCTTTAGTCGATCGCCGCGATGTCATTTTCGCCGACGCCTACAACCATTCGAGTCTCAAAAATGGGGCGATTCTCTCTGGGGCGACGGTCTTCGACTACCCCCACAACGACCTCGACGCTTTAACGGCTCAGTTACAACAGCATCGATCGCGCTATCGCCGTGGTCTGCTCCTGACGGATAGCGTCTTTAGCATGGACGGCGATATTTGTCAACTTGCCGAACTGCTCGATCTCGGCGATCGCTTCGAGTGTATGGTGATGGTGGACGAAGCCCACGGAACCGGAGTATTTGGAGATCGCGGGTCGGGTTGTGTCGAGTCTTTCGGCTGTCGCGATCGCCCCTTAATTCAAATGGGAACCCTCAGTAAAGCCTTGGGAAGCCTCGGTGGGTACGTGGCCGGATCGTCGAGTCTCGTGGAGTTTCTCCGCAATCGCGCCCCCACTTGGATTTACACGACGGGACTGTCTCCGGCGGATACCGCAGCAGCGTTAAAAGCGATCGAAATCGTGCAAACGGAACCACAACGACGGGCGAAGTTGTGGGACAACGTCAGTTATCTCAAACGTCGTTTGACGGAAATCCTTCCTCCTGACTTCCAACTGCTCCCGTCGAATTCGCCGATCGTCTGCGTTCGCGTCAAAGACGCCGCCACCGTCCTCGCACTCGGAAACATCTTTCGCCAAGCCGGAATATTCGTTTCGGCGGTGCGTCCTCCCACCGTTCCCACCAGTCGCTTGAGAATTACGCTAATGGCGACTCACGAACGTCATCACCTCGATCGCTTAATCGATGTATTCGCACAACTTAAAACCCCAGAAATCCAGCCGTAAAGTTTTTTGGAAATTTACAAGTTTTGACGAAAGTTTGTCCGTTTTTTGAAGCTCGCCGAATTGGGAATTTCGCGATCGAGAACCGTCAGCAAGTCAAATCTCCGCTTCGCGGCAGCGATCGCGTTTTCCTTCAACTTATACGACTCCAGCGAGTGCTGACTCTTTCAGAGTGATACGTAGATCGGCGATCGAGTTTCCATAAATTTTCCGTATTTTCTCAATAAAAAACAACAAAATGTAACAAAAAATACAATCGTTTGCGTCTGACTTCCGTTAAAATACGGACTTGTTGGGTCAATCCTGCTTCCAGGGAAGGCGGCTACGGTTGCTCTTGCCGCTCGAGCCACCCTCTCCCTGGATTCCATCAATTCAGCCGTCGGAGCGATCGCACGTCAGAGCTGATTTCATCACGATTGCAGGAACGCTTTTCAGGTATTTTGAGACGTTGCGTGACGGAAACGGGCGATCGATTGCAGGATACGGAAGGGGGTGCCAGTCACGCCGCGAAGAGATGAACTCGCCTTGCAGACCGTACTCTGCAATTTTATCGGCGATCGCTCGTGCAGATGTCTCCAATAAGACGACCGGAAAGAGCAACGCGATACACGATCGTAACTCCCCTGCGCTAAGCTAAGCAGCACAGGGAAATTCCCCACGATCGAGAGGGCGTATCCGTTGGGGCGACTTCCCGCACCGAAGGTCACAGGGAGAGTTCGTCGTGCTAGATCTCAACAAAGTCAGTCAACTGTTAGCGGGAACGATCGAACACTTGCAGGAGGAAGCCACCGCCGCGCGAAAACGTATGGAACGGGCTGAGACTTTGTTCTTACAAGCCTGTCAGCATCAAGACGCCCTCGTCGAAGCCCAAACACGATGGAGCGATCGCATTTGGTTTTCCGCCGCCACTCCCGTCGAACCTCTCGATACCCGTGTTTTACTAAAAGCACCGCCGAAAGCCCACACCGTCATCGCCACCGACGGTTCGCAAATCGCCCCCAACCAACACGAAATCGCCTATTGCTACCTCCTCAACATCGGACGGGTGGCGTTACATTACGGTCAAAACCGCCAACCTCTCCTCGATAGCATTCCCGAAGTGTTCTATCGTCCCGAAGATCTCTACGTTTCCCGCCAGTGGGGAATTCGCACGGAAGAGTGGATGGGATATCGCCGTACGGTCGCCGAAGCCACGGAACTGGCGGAGTTAGCCGTCAGCGTGCGCCTCCAACAGCGCAAACCGCCCATGTTGGCGATGGTCGACGGTTCGCTGATTTACTGGTTTTTGGACAGTTTACCCAACGAAGCGATCGATCGCATTCTTCCACCGATTTTAGAGGCTTGGAATCGCCTTCAGTTGGCTGGGGTTCCGCTGCTGGGGTATCTCAGCGCCTCCCGCAGTAGCGAAGCGTTGCACTTTTTGCGGTTTCAAGCCTGTCCTTACGACGAACCCAACTGTTCGACACACTGTCCTTACGTAGCCCCGGAAGAAGGAGAAGTGGTGTTGAAGCGATCGCCGTGTCAGGTAGCCGAACCATTGCGGGATACGGTCTTTTGGGCGACGCGACTCCAACCGGGGGAACGGGGCTGTTTGTGGAAGTCCTCGAATCCGATTTTGAACCTGTACGGAGACCGTCAGACTGTTTATTTTTGTTACGTTCACGTGGGGACGGAAATCGCCCGTATCGACGTTCCCGCTTGGGTTGCTGGCGATCGGGATCTCTTCGACTCAGCACTGAGTTTGATGTTAGGACAGGTATATAAAGGATACGGCTACCCGGTTACGTTAGCGGAGGCTCACAATCAAGCTGTGGTGCGAGGGGGCGATCGCCATCGCTTTTTTGCACTACTAGAACGCCAGATGATCGAAGCGGGCTTGCAAAACGTGGGAACGTCGTATAAAGAAGCGCGAAAACGCCGCAGTATCGCTTGAGTTGAGTCGTGTTAGGCGATCGAACGTCGTGGTTGAGAAATCTGAAAAATCTTCAAAAAATTGGTTTTGGGCGATTTGGGCGATCGTCCTGCTGGCGACGGGGATAGGGTTAGCGGCTTGTCAATCGATGCATTGGTATCAATCCAACCAACGCACCGACCTCTCCGATCGCTTAGAACTTGAAGAAATGCTGTTATCGCTGCGACAGATTCGTAAGGATTGGGACGCGATCGAACGACAACTTCGCGACGCACAAGCCGAACGCGATAAAATCCGCAATCCTGGGGAAACGAGATATCGCGAACTCACCGAACGGATCGAGCGACATAAGCTGCAACGTCAAGATTTATTGAACAATACGTTTCGTCCGTTTACGACAGAATTTAAAAAACAAGAGAACCATCATATTTTGATCTTGTTTCTAGATGTCGATCCGACGCAAAAAAATAGCCCGAACTTTCGCGAAGAACTCGCACGAAAAAACACACCGGAATATATTACATACGTTCACGAAAATACAGCTTACAGCCTCGTTGAAACCAGTGTCAGCGATCGCAAAACTCGAATTCGAGCGATCGACGATAATTTAATTCGTTGGGAAACCTGGTTTTTTGTCTGTTTGGTCGTTGCGACTGCCGATCTGATCGTAGCTGGGGCGTATCTTCTCATCGATCGATGGACGACCGAACAAGCCGAACGATTGAAACAGGCAGAAGAACGCTTTGAAGCCGCTCAAGCGAAGGTCAAAAATTACAGTTGGAATATTGCTAATGCGAATTTAGAGAAATACTACCAGCGTAATTTTTCAGAAAGCCAAATTATTTTTAGAATTAGCGTTTCTGTGATGGTTTTGAGCTTTGCAATTATCATCGTATCCTTGGGGATTGGGTTACTCCAAAGTTCTAACGCACCCTCGGTTTCTAGTTCGGCTTCGACGTTCGCTCCCTCCATCGACACGCCGTCTAGAGAGGAGGGAACGGCGGCGGTATCGACGATCGCATCGCAGCTAGAACACGAAGCACCGTCCTCGAACGCGATCGATCGCCAGTCCATCGGTTTTGTCGGCGTCATCGCTGGAATCGTGACCAATTTTATCGGCGCGACGTTTATGGTGATTTACCGCATGACGAACCAGCAAGCCACTCGCTATTCAGAAGCCTTGGAACGGATTAACGACGTGGGAATGGCGATGGATATTCTCCACAGTGCGAGCGATTCTGCGCTGTCGGAACCGATTCTCAACGCGAAAGTGGAAATTGCGACGAAACTCATCGAACGATCGCGCGTTCGGGGCGATCGCGCCTGAATCTGTAAAAATGTAAATTCATCGGATACAAGCTTCTGTACTCGATAGTGCTACGCACCGGTCCAGCCAAAGTTCTGGCGGTTCGGCGAGAATACCGCCTGTCGGGAGGGATAAGTTCTTCTAACGGGACTTAAACGGTAAAAAAGGTAAAATAAAAGCAAAACCCTTGACTGACAAGGATTTAAGGTGGAGAGTGTCCCCATGAGAGAGACCACCCCAGCCGCTATGCCACCCTGCTTTGAGAAGTGGTGCAAGCGTTTCGACCCCGACTTCAAAACCCAAGCACAAAAAAAGGGGTTTAGACACTATTTGGGAGGATTACTCGGGGAAAGCCAGCGAAAAAACATAACTCAGATGGCAAACGACTCGGTGGGAGTGGTTTACAACCGCTTACATCATTTTATAACGGAATCCCCTTGGGAGGAGAAGCGTATTAACGAACGTCGTTTAAAGGTGGTGGACTCCTGCCATCAAACCCGAGTGGGTCGGGGATTTGCCTTGCTGCTCGATGATACAGGACATCGAAAAAGCGGCAACTTCACCGCAGGTGTGGGAAGACAGTACATCGGAGAAATCGGCAAGCTCGACAACGGAATCGTGGCGGTAACGACCCATCTCTATGATGGCAAAAAAAATTTGCCTCTGGATGTAGAAATCTATCAGCCAGCCAGTTCCTTACCCTCAGGCAAGAAAGATCCCTCTTTCAAAAAGAAACCCGAAATCGCCTTAGAATTAATTGACCGGAGTTTAAAGAGAGGGTATCGACCGGGAATCGTCCTCATGGATGCCGGCTATGGTAACAACACAAATTTTTTAAAGGGACTCGAATCTCGCCGACTGAAGTATCTAGGAGCCGTCGCCAAAAATCGGAAAATCTGGCTGAATCAATCGGGAGAAAATTGGCAAAAGATTCGCCTTGATGAATATGCCA
>NZ_KB235958.1:1681525-1701638 GCF_000332355.1 Baaleninema simplex PCC 7105 | reverse complement strand
CCAATCCTCGAACTGAGCCAGCGACCCCTCCACATCACCTCGCCACAAACAAGCTTCAACGGCATCGAGACGCTGCTGCGACCCACCCACTTTCCCTAAATTCTCCGTCAAATGATACCAATCGAGAACTTCTTGCCGCTGAGTGGTATCACCTATGTCAGCAAAGAGATTCCAGATCCCATCGTGTCCATCTCCGAGGCAGATTAGAGGCGTGGCCAAGGGTTGTTGATTGACCCAATTCACCAAGCCCTCGTTATCTTCAAAGAAAGCTCCTACACTCGCCCCATCGGAGATTGACGGCTTTGTAATCTCGCCAGATACAGGGGTCTCCGGACGGCGGTACGCAGACGGACTTTACCTCCATCGAGGCTCATTTCAGCGACGGTCTCTTCGAGTTGGGGCAGGTTCAAACTTTTTGACGTATGTACCAAGCGTTGCTGGCTACTTGCAGAAACGGTCATGCCCGTTAAGACCTCAAGATCTTGAGCCGCCCGCTCGTAGGAGGAGTTGGCGCTCAGGAGTAAACAGCATTTCTCCAGCTCGGGACTCCATCGACTGTGTGCTTTGACCTCTAGCTTCTGGGCTTGTGGCTCGCTCAGACTCAAGCGACCGAGAAGACTTTTTACCGTCCGTTTTCTTCCGCCTTGGCTGCCGCTGCTGTTTTGGATAAAAAATTTCCCACTTCTGGGCTAACGTGTTCTAATAGCTGATGACGGACGGTTTTTTCGATGCCAGATAGGGTTTGAATCTCTTCTGGGTCACTTCCTTCGTAGAGTAGAGCGGCAATCGCTCGAGCGTGAGCTTGAATTTGGCGACGTTTTTCAGCATCCATGAGCTAGGCTTGACTCCGACTTGGGCAACTCCTTTTAGCTTAACTCCCTTCTCTCAAACCGCTCTAAGTACTCTTACTCATTGCAAAACTGGGATGCACCCCGTGAACACTTACTCAGGGCGAAACTGGGTAGAAGTCTTCTATCGGGAAGCCAAAGGATGGTTGGGTTGGAGGGAATGCCAGGCGAGAGGTTTGAAGAGTTTACAGCGGCATTTAATTTTGGTATTTTGTGCCTACACTTTTATCCTTTGGCATAAGTTGACGGGCGGTTTACGAAGGAAGTGGGCGAACCAACCTTTGGAAACTTTTGTAGATGCTTTAGAGGCTTTTCGGACAGCCATGTCTTTTCGTTTTGTGGCATGGCTGAACGAGAATCGAGACCTGTTTGCCGCTCACAAAGCGCGTTTTGGCTTGGTTTGGGCTTGAAATTTGTTTAAGTACCGCTAATCAAGACACCGCCACCTCGCGGGACGCAGGTGAAGAAGTATTCATACCTACCTTATCAGAAAAGGATGGAGTATAAAATAAGGATTTCGTCAATTTTTTTTAGGAGGAACTTTAGTCTAGAAACGCCAAACATCACGATTTAGATTTAGCAGTAACTAAAACCGATGCAGCTTGCTTCGCTCGTACTGCTACTTCTATATTATGCTGCATCATTGCCACGACAATAGCTCCTTCAAACAAGAGTATCAACTGTTGTGTTAAAATCTCTGGATCGGAAAGCTCGGCAGATTTTACCAAGCTATAAATGTAGTCGAAAATTGTTTGCTGGTGGTGTAGAGAGACTTGATAGCCAGGATGTTCGGGATTAGCTAATTCAATCGTCGAGTTGATAAAAGCACAACCGCGAAAGTTTGGCTGCTCGAACCATTCTTGCAACGCATCGAAAATTGCCAGAACGCGATCGCTCGGTTCCGTCGCCAATCTTTCTACCGTGGCTTTAAACCAGATTCGCCAACGTTCGTCTCGTTGTTGAAGCCAGGTCGCAATCAGATCGTCTTTAGACTTGAAGTGATTGTACAACGACATCTTCGCCACCCCCGATTCAGCAATAATGCGATCGATCCCGACGTTGTTCACCCCTTCTTTGTAAAACAATTCTGATGCAGTAGAAAGGATGCGATCGCGAACTGAAGGACGTGAGGATTTGGTCGGTGTCATCGAGGGATTATGTAGACAAGTCTGTCTGTAGTGTATCGCAATTTTGTATTCTTCACCACACCCGAGGCGATCGCGGGAACAGCAAGGGTACATCTCAAAAATGTAAATTCATCAAAATGTAAATTCATCGGATACAAGCTTCCGCTTTCCGAGCGGCTGTTGGGTTCCACTCCGTTCCACCCAACCGACCCAGAGCTTCGTGTTTTTACATCCATTGAGATGCACCCAACAGCAAATTAAATATCGATCGCGATCTAAGATAAATAGGTATAACTGCGAAGACTGCGTTCGTAATTTTGCAGCAACCGTTGCGATTCCTCGATCGAAATTTTCCCCGCTTGTAACGCCGCCTCGCTGGACTTGCGAATACTTTCGAGCATATCCTCGGCGTCGTACTCGACATATTGCAAAACGTCCGTCATCGTATCCCCTTTAACGAGGTGTTCGATTTGATAGCCGTTGGGAGTTAAGTGAATGTGAACCGCATTCGTATCACCAAAAAGATTGTGTAGGTTCCCCATAATTTCCTGATACGCACCGACGAGGAACATTCCCAAATAATAGGGTTGGTTTCGTTCCAGGGGATGGAGTTCTAAAATCGACTTGGCGTTGAGGCGATCGATAAAGCGATCGATCTTCCCGTCGCTGTCGCAGGTTAAATCCGCCAACGTTACTCGCCGCGTCGGTTCCTCATGAAGACGATGAATCGGGAGAATGGGAAAGAGTTGATCGATCGCCCAACTGTCCGGCGCCGACTGAAAAATCGACAAGTTCATATAATAAATCGACGCCAAGGTTTTTTCGAGATCCTTCAACTCCTTGGGAATGTCATCGCGATCGCGCACGATATCGTGAACTTTTCGACAACACGCCCAATAGAGCTGTTCGGCTTTCGCACGTTCGGTAATGCTTAAATACCCGAAGCTAAACAAACTCGTCGCCTCGTCTTTAAACTGAATCGCGTCGTGATAGGCTTCTTGGAAATTCTCCTCGTGAATCGACGCGTAAGTTTCCCGCAGATTTCGTAAAATCAAATGTTCTTTGTTTTCCGAGAGCGGAGGAACGTCACTCGGAGCGTCGCTGCTTCCTAGCACGTCGAACACCAACACCGAATGATGAGAAGCGATCGCCCGTCCGCTTTCGCTGATCAGCGTAGGAGCGGGTTGGTTTTTCTCCTCGCACGCCTCTTTCACTTCCGCCACAATATCGTTAGCGTAATTTTGCATATTGTAGTTTTTCGAGGCGTAAAAATTGGTTTTCGAGCCGTCGTAATCGACCGCCAAACCGCCCCCTACGTCGAGATATTTCATGTTCGCACCCAACTGCGCCAACTCCACGTAAATCTGACTGGCTTCGCGGATGGCGTCTTTAATGGCGCTAATACAGGAAATTTGCGAACCGATGTGATAGTGCAGCAGTTGCAGACAGTCGAGCATTTCCGCATCTCGCAACCGTTGTACCGTGGCCACGATTTCCGAGACATTGAGGCCGAATTTCGCGCGATCGCCACTCGAACCGCCCCAGCGTCCGATTCCGCGAGCTTGGAGTTTCGCGCGAACCCCCAAGACAGGTTGAATTCCCAACTGTTGGCTGACGGCGATCGCGAGATCGACTTCTTCAGGTTGTTCGAGGACGACGATCGGACGATGACCCAAACGCGTAGCTAACACGGCTGTTTCGATGTAGCTGCGATCCTTGTAGCCGTTACAAATCAAAAGCGCACCGGACGTTTTGAGCGTTGCTAAGGCCACGAGCAGTTCCGGTTTCGAGCCAGCTTCGAGTCCGAATTGATGTCGGTTTCCAAAGCGCACCAAATCTTCAATGACGTGGCGTTGTTGGTTGCACTTGACGGGAAACACGCCGCGATAGACGCCAGGGTAGTTGTAGCGAGCGATCGCTTTGGCGAAGCAAGCGTTGATACGTTCGATGCGATCTTCGAGAATATCGGGAAAGCGCAGCAATAGCGGGAGTTCGAGGTTCCGTTTTTTTAACGCTTCGACGAGTTCGTGCAAATCGAGAGATCCGCCGCGATCGCCTTGAGGAGAAACCGTCACGTGACCGGCGGCGTTAATTCCAAAGTAGGGGTCGCCCCACCCGTGAATTCGATAGAGTTCTTCACTGTCTTCGATCGACCATTGACGAGAATAGTGTCCGTTGTTGTCCAACGATTCGATCGATTGTTGGGGCTGTGACCCGACCATATCCCTCTCTCCTCACGAGACCGTCGAGTCAACAGTGTAGCGTATTCAGCCAAGGGAGATGGAGAACAGTCGCCAGCCTTTTACAGTGAACAGTGAGCAGTGTTTCAGTCACCAGTCACCAGTCACCAGTCGCCAGTGAAGACAGTTAACAGGGAACGGGGAACGGGGAACAGTGTTTCAGTCACCAGTCACCAGTGAAGACAGTTAACAGGGAACGGGGAACGGGGAACAGTGTTTCAGTCACCAGTCACCAGTGAAGACAGTTAACAGGGAACAGGGAACAGTTAATAGTTTCTCCCCGGCTTCCCCTCTCCCTTGCTCCCCGGCTCCAGAAGCTCCCCTGCTTGTTTCTCAAATCAGAATGCTCGTCGTGACAGCATCAGTATCGGTTTCGGGACTGGCGGTGGTTCCGTCGCGTCGATGCTGAACCGCGCTGAGATAGCGGTTCCAAAAGAGTTTTACCGTACTGGGGTTGACGCCGACGAGTTGTGCGATCAGTTCGTGGGGAATCTGGCGCATATCGCGATAGGACAACCATTTCGACAAATGGCGTAGAATTTTGTAGGCACGGCGGAACGAAGACGGATCGCTGATAATGGCTTGTAGCTGCGAAATTTGACCCATGCGGGCTTGTAGGGCTTTCGTGCGAGACTGGTGGGTTTCCGGGGCGTAGAAGCGAATTTTACCGGCGACATAGACGCGGGTACAGTCGATGTCGTAATAGCCTCCCACGAGCGCACCGGGCGGAATCCAGTCGGAGTAAAAGCCTTTTTGCAGGATTAAGCCGCCTTTCGAGTCAGGCGTCAGAGCTAAAATTTGTCCGCTTCGCAAGAGAGAAAGTGGAAGCGAGATCGAGAGCGCCCGTGTTTTTTTGGAAGAATCATTGACGTTCGCTTGCATGGCAACCCACCTAACTGCCCGAATCCGAATGTGCCTCTACTTGTTTTTACCCCATTTCCTACATAAATGGGATAGCGATCGATCCCCTTTTTCTGAAAAAATACGGAAATCCTCAGTTAAAAAACGATCGCCGATCTCCGATCTCCGTATAACTAAGGGGCTTGCCGCCCGTTTTCGATCGCGTAGAAACGATTAAAGATTTCATGAAGTCGATCCCGAAGTTTCCGAGACGCGATCGCCCCGAACTTCAAGCGTCCTCGCACCCCGGACGAGTCCACCCTTTTGCCGTCGTTTCGTAACGTTTTGTTACTCTGGCGCGGGAAAACCAAACCCCATCTGTTGCGGCCAACCTTCTACCCTACAGTCAGACTAGATCTCAACGAGTGCGGTTCCCGAGGGTCTATCGGCAACAACAAATCCCACGGTAGCGATCGCGTGCGACAGTGGGAGAAAACGATACAAACAGATAAATGGAATCGATACGCTCTGACTGAGTCGGCGATCGCCCTAAATCGCTCGAGTCCTTACGGTCTCGTCGTCTCGTTCTTTACCGCCGAGAAAAACAGGAACTGGCAGCACCTTAAGAGAAGAAGACCCTCTAGCTGCCGTCGCTGCCGCCACGACTGCTACTACAATCGTGAAACTTATTCTAATTCTATTGTAATGTCATCGATCGGCGATCGAAAACCCCAAGTCGAGGAGACGAAGCAACTTTACCGAATAATTACAATCGAACGCCGAGTGTTTCGAGGCAAACTTCAACTTTCGAGCGCGATCGACCCCGAAACCCACTACCAAAACATACGATTGAGAAAAGGGCGAAACAACTTCAACTCGTCCGGTTCGCAATACTCCCGTGGGAGCAGTTCTCCCAACCGCCGTTCGATCGCCTCAATAACGGTCTGAATCTGACGGGATTTCGGCCGTTTCGCCTGTGGGAACTCGATCGCGTTCCCAAAGCGCAGCGTCAGGGTTTTACGCAAATAGAGATCGTGAGTTCCAATTAAAGCGATCAGGACGATAGGAACCCCCGATCGCAGAGCGTAAGTAGCGACGCCCCGTTTGAGGGGGAGGAGTTTGCCTTCCTCAGTTCCCAGTTTTCCTTCAGGAAACAGCAACAGCGAGTCACCGTTGTTAAACACCGCTTGCACCGAGCGATCGAGCTGACGCAACATTTCGATCGAGCTGCCATCAGGAACGTCTTGCTGAATTTTCTCGGCCAACTCCGCCAAATCCTCCCGTCCCGACTTCGCCCCAGCAATCACCGCTTTTTCCTCTTTCCACCAACGATGGAGAGGGATAACGCCCTGCGCCCACTGTAAGATCGTCCGTTTCCAAGGAGCGTTGTAGAGCGATCGCGCGTCGCCGAGAACGTAACAATAGGGAGACGCCGGTAACTCCCCTAAAATCAACAGCGGATCGATATGATTGAGGTGGTTGGACACCAACAACACCGGCCCCTCGGGCAGCAGATGGGCATTTTCCACCTTCACCCGAAACAGCAAACGCACCAGCGATCGCAAAATCCAGCGTCGCAGTCGTCCGTCAGCGCGTCGAGGCGGTTTCCCAAGCCCCATCTCTTGCGTAATGTCGAACGCCTCTTCAGTCGCTTGGCGCACCTCGCGATCGATCGCCGCTTCCCACCCTTCCCGGGCCCGCTGCACTGTATTGGGTGTCAGCGGCGGTAACGACTCCGGTAACGACTCAGACAATAAACGTTCGGATGTCGGTTTGGCAGCGACGGTCATCTTCAAATCCCCTTCAGCGATCGGTGTGTTACAGCCTTAGATTACGAAAGTTTGCCCCCCGAGATCTCCTTCATTTCGCACAGTTTCCCCAGTGTCACCTTTCCAAACAGGCGATCGCGCTTCTTTCTCCCCTCCTCCGCAGACAGTTGTGAGATTGGCACGATCGCGTCCGTCTCGGCGTTACCATAGGATCTCGTTCCCTCACCAGTTTCATCGAAGAACCACCGCTTATGTCTTTCGTCGGCCTGCATATCCACAGCGACTACAGCCTCCTCGACGGTGCCAGTCAACTGTCACCACTGATCGATCGCGCCTTAGACCTGGGGATGCCCGCGATCGCCCTCACCGATCACGGCGTCATGTACGGCGCGGCGCAACTGGTGAAACTCTGTCGTGGCAAAGGCATCAAACCTATCATCGGCAACGAGATGTACGTCATCAACGGCGACATCACCAAACAAGAACGACGCCCTCGCTACCACCAAGTCGTTCTCGCCAAAAACAACCAGGGCTATAAAAACCTCGTCAAACTCACCACCATTTCCCACCTCGACGGATACCAAGGAAAAGGCATTTTCGCCCGTCCTTGCATTAACAAAGACTTCCTCGAACAGTATAAAGAAGGACTCATCGTCACCAGTGCTTGTTTGGGGGGCGAAATTCCCCAAGCCATTCTCAAAAACAAACCCGACGTCGCCCGTCGGATTGCCAAGTGGTACAAAGAAGTTTTCGGAGACGACTTTTACCTGGAAATTCAAGACCACGGGTCTCAAGAAGACCGCGTCGTCAACGTGGAAATCGTCAACATTGCCCGAGAACTCGACATTAAGATTATCGCCACCAACGATTCTCACTATATTTCCTGTAACGACGTAGAAGCCCACGACGCCCTGTTATGTATTCAAACCGGAAAACTCATCACCGAAGACAAGCGCCTTCGTTATAGCGGCACAGAATATTTAAAAACCGCCGAAGAGATGGCGCAACTGTTTCGCGATCACCTCAGCGACGATGTAATTCAAGAAGCAATCGATAATACTCTAGAAGTCGCCGAAAAAGTCCAACCTTACGACCTCTTTGGAGATACGCGAATCCCCGACTTTCCAATTCCCACTGGACATACCGCCGACACTTACCTCGAAAAAGTCACCTGGGAAGGACTGCTCGATCGCCTCAATGCCAAAAGTCACGCCGAACTGAAGCCCGAATATAAAGAACGGCTCGAATACGAGCTGAAAATGATGCAGCAAATGGGCTTTTCCACGTACTTTCTCGTGGTTTGGGATTACATCAAATTTGCCCGAGATAATAGCATTCCCGTAGGACCCGGACGAGGTTCGGCGGCGGGATCGTTAGTGGCGTATTCGCTGCGAATTACCAATATCGATCCGGTTCACCACGGCTTACTTTTCGAGCGTTTTTTGAACCCAGAACGGAAATCTATGCCCGATATCGATACAGATTTCTGCATCGAACGGCGGGACGAAATGATTCAGTACGTGACGAACAAGTACGGAAAAGAAAAAGTCGCTCAAATCGTCACGTTCAACCGCATGACGTCAAAAGCCGTGTTGAAAGACGTGGCGCGGGTGTTGGATATTCCTTACAAACAAGCCGATGTCATGGCGAAAATGATTCCAGTTTCTCGGGGTAAGCCGGAAAAATTAAAAGTGATGATTTCCGACGATACCCCAGAACCGGAGTTTAAAAAAGCTTACGATACCGACTCCATCGTGAAGCGTTGGCTCGATATGGCGATTCGCATTGAAGGAACGAACAAATCGACGGGCGTTCACGCGGCGGGGGTGATTATTTCTGCCGATCCGATCGATGAAATCGTGCCGCTTCAATACAATAAAGAAGGTAGCGTGACAACTCAGTATCCCATGGAAGATTTAGAGTCGATGGGAATGCTGAAAATGGATTTTTTGGGATTAAAAAACTTGACGATGATTCAAAAGACTTTGGATCTCATCGAGCAAACTCAAGGATATCGCATCGACCCGGACGATTTAACATCTCAAGAACGAAAAGCCCAATCGATCGCCGCTCGCAGCGAAGATCGCAAACTTCCAAAAGATATTCAAAAAACCTATAAACTGTTAGCAGAAGGGAAGTTAGAAGGCATTTTTCAGCTCGAATCTTCTGGGATGCGTCAGGTGGTACGGGATTTGAAACCATCTTGTATTGACGATATTTCGTCGATTTTGTCCTTGTATCGTCCCGGCCCGTTAGATGCGGGGCTGATTCCTAAGTTTATTAACCGCAAACACGGCTTGGAGGCGATCGAATACGACCATCCCATGTTGGAGTCGATCCTTCAGGAAACTTACGCCGTTATGGTGTATCAAGAGCAGATTATGAAAATCGCTCAAGATATGGCGGGGTATTCCTTGGGAGAAGCAGATTTGCTGCGTCGCGCGATGGGTAAGAAAAAGATGGCAGAGATGCAGAAACATCGCGGTATTTTTATCGACGGTTCGGCGAAAAACGGGGTCGATCGAAAAACTGCTGAAGCCCTCTTCGAGCAGATGGTGAAGTTCGCCGAGTATTGCTTTAATAAAAGCCATTCAATGGCTTACGGATATGTCACCTATCAAACGGCATATCTCAAAGCAAACTATCCTGTCGAATACATGGCTGCGTTGTTAACGGCAAACAGCGGCAGTCAAGACAAAGTTCAAAAATATATCGCCACCTGTACGAACATGAACATACAGGTGGAACCGCCCGATATTAATCGATCGAACGTCGATTTTACGCCGGTTGACGGAAAACGCATTCTCTTCGGACTCTCGGCGGTGCGAAACCTCGGACAAGGGGCGATCGACTGCATTCTCAAAACGAGAAACGAAAACGGAGAATTTGAATCTCTCCCCGATTTGTGCGATCGCGTCGAACTCCACGCCGTCAACCGCCGCGCCTTAGAAGCTCTCATTCAATGCGGCGCCTTCGACAAACTCAACCCCAATCGCAAACAACTGATGGAATACCTCGATACCGTCATTGATTGGGCGCAATCGCGAGCTAAAGACCGCGCGATGGGTCAGTTTAACCTCTTCGACCAAATCGGCCTTGGTGGCGAAGACGACAACGCCAGCGACGAGAACGGTTTCGACGGACTCCCCGAACCGCCCCAGATTCCCGATTTCGAGCCGATGGAAAAACTTAAACTGGAAAAAGAACTCCTCGGCTTCTACGTCTCCGACCATCCCCTCAAAGCCATTCAGCAACGCTCCCGACTTCTGGCACCGATTAGCCTCAACGAACTCGGCGATCGCCCCGACAAAACCGCTGTCAGCGCCATCGTCATGTTGAGCAGCCTCAAACCGATTATCACTAAAAAGGGCGATCGCATGGCGATCGTAGAAGTCGAAGACCTCACCGGAGGTGCCGAAGGCGTCGTCTTTCCCAAAGCCTACGAACGCATCGGTCAAATGCTGAGCGAAGACGCACGACTCATTGTCTGGGGTAAAGTCGAGCGTCGCGACGATCGCCCGCAATTAATTATCGAAGATGCCGAAATTATCGAACGGGTGCAGATGGTGATGGTGAAGTTAACCCCGGAACAAGCCGGAGATATCCAAGAACGGAATCGCCTGCGGGACGTGATTCGCACGCAAGTCGGAGACAACACAGATGCCAAAGTTCCCGTTATCGGTGCGATCGCCAGCGGACACCAACGCCAGTTCGTGAGGTTGGGGGCGCAATTCCGCGTTCCCGACTGCGATAGTGCAGTCAGCGCCTTAACTCTGGCAGGGTTTCCAGCGCGACCTTACACCCTGGCGCGATCGTGACCTCAACGGAGCAAGGGAGAGGGGGAGAGGGGGAGAGGGGGAGAGAGGGGGAGCAAGGAAAACACTGTTCCCTGTTCCCTGTTCCCTGTTCCCTGTTCCCTGTTCCCTGTCAATGCCCAAGAACGACGCCCGGTCAGGGTGGTATCGAGACCTAGAATTCAGCTAAAACTGATACCATAGCAGATCGAGCGTGCGGTTAGCGTTCGCCCTGCTGCCCAAAGCCTAGCTGCTTATCAAAAATTTTGGGTCTAAAACCCCGCCCCCTTCGACTTGGCTCACTTCGACAAGCTCACTTCGACAAGCTCAGTGCAAGCAGTGCGAGCAGGGCAAGCCTTCGACTTAGCTCAGGGCAAGCCTTCTAGGGCGGCTTTACAGAGGTCTGTCCACAGCTTCCATTTCTTGCTACAATCTTCGGGTGAGGAACAGGTAACTAACCTCCTTAAAAACCTGGCATCGAAAGATGAGAACCGATGATTACTGAAGTTTGGCGGTTCCACACGGAAAATAGCTCGTGTGGGTAAAAGCTTCAAGCGTCAAGCACGGAGACTCAGAATTTTTGAAGAACTCCACTGTACGGTCGGGCAGACCGGAACAGGCTCTCTGAAATGGGAGCGAACGCTTGGGGAGATGAAGATCTCTGGACATTTGGCTTACGGGTCAAATATGTAAGTCTTGTCGTTGAACCAAGAATCCCCACGCCGTGATAGCTGGGGAGTGTCAACACGATGGAAGGAGGAAGAGTCCTTGTCTCGCCGCTATCTTTTTACTTCGGAGTCCGTCACTGAAGGACATCCTGACAAAATCTGCGACCAAATTTCCGATACGATCCTCGATGCACTGTTGGCAGAAGACCCCAGCAGTCGCGTCGCGGCGGAAGTCGTGGTCAACACCGGCCTGGTTCTAATTACCGGGGAAATCACCTCGAAAGCCAAGGTGGACTTCGTGAAGGTCGCACGGCAGAAAATTGCTGAAATCGGCTACACTGACGCGGAAAACGGCTTTTCTGCCAATAGCTGCTCGGTTCTCGTGGCACTCGACGAGCAATCGTCCGACATCGCCCAGGGGGTGGACGCTGCCCACGAACGACGGGAAGAAGCCAGCGACGCCGAACTCGACGCGGTCGGTGCCGGAGACCAAGGGTTGATGTTCGGGTTCGCCTGCGACGAAACCCCGGAATTTATGCCCCTACCGATTAGTTTGGCTCACCGCCTGTCTCGTCGACTGTCGGCGGTGCGGAAAACTGGGGAACTGTCCTATTTGCGCCCGGACGGAAAAACCCAAGTCACCGTTATTTACGAGGACGGTAAACCCATCGGGATCGATACGATTCTGATTTCGACGCAACACACGCCGACGATCGACCATCTCAGCGACGAGAAGTCGGTTCGGGAGAAAATCAAAGCCGATTTGTGGACGGCGGTGGTACAGCCGGTGTTCTCGGATATCGACGTGAAACCCGACGATCGCACTCGTTTCTTGGTCAACCCCACCGGAAAATTCGTCATCGGCGGTCCTCAAGGGGATTCGGGCTTGACCGGTCGTAAAATCATCATCGACACTTACGGCGGCTACTCCCGTCACGGTGGCGGTGCGTTCTCCGGTAAAGACCCCACGAAGGTCGATCGCAGTGCGGCTTACGCTTGTCGCCACATTGCGAAAAATATCGTGGCCGCTGGCTTGGCGGAAAAATGTGAAGTTCAGGTCAGTTACGCCATCGGCGTCGCTCAACCGACGAGCATTTTTATCGAAACCTTCGGCACGGGTAAGGTGGACGAAGATAAGTTGCTCGAAGTCGTCAAGGAAAACTTCGAGTTGCGGCCCGCTGGCATTATTCAGACCTTCAACTTGCGAAACCTTCCCGGCGATCGCAACGGCCGCTTTTTCCAAGAGACGGCGGCTTACGGTCACATGGGACGCCCGGATCTCGATTTGCCTTGGGAACACTTGGATAAAGTCGATGTTTTGAAAAAGGCGTTCAGTCCGGCCGTATCGGCTTCGGCATAACGTCTGTTTCGACCCGTTTCGCGGGAGTTTCCAGCCTGGAGCGTCGCTTCAGGCTGATTTTTTGTGGAGACCAGCCAGAACGCGAAAACTCCTCGACTGTTGCAGCGATCGCCTCTCATCCGTTTGGCTTGAGTTAACTTGACATACTCCCAGCCTGAAGGCGTGGGGATTCTCCAGACCTCACGGTTCTAGATTTCTGGTTCGGCGACAACCCTTACTACCCATTGTTGCCAATAAGTACCAGAGGGGTTTATCTCCCCAGACGTTTTCCCCATTACAGAGGAGGTTTCGGTATGCCCTACCGTACCTTATAATCTACTGAAAAATTGACTCTCTGTACTTGAGGACAGGGGTGGCGAACTCGGTTCGCCACCGTGAGATGTCCGTGTTACTTAGAGCTTTTACCTGTTGGAGCTTTCCCGAACAGAACCCGCTAACTCTAGTTTTCAAAGTTCGGATGCCTCGATTAGAGGCTCGGTTTTTAGACTGGTTAAATACCGTTCCAGTTCTCTGACATCATAGCAAAGTCGCCCTGCAAGGCTTGCCCTGCTCGCACTGCTTGCACTGCTTGCACTGCTTGCACTGAGCTTGTCGAAGTGAGCTTGTCGAAGTGAGCTTGTCGAAGTGAGCTTGTCGAAGTGAGCCAAGTCGAAGGGGGCGAGGCTTTAGACCCAAATTTTTGGTAACCAGAAGTAGAGCGAACCTGATGGAGTTGCGATCGTGCGTTTTCCCTTTTCCCTCAACCGATTGCCGAGCGTTTTGGCAAAAACCCTATCGTGTACAGTGTTATTGCTCTGGTTTGCCATCGCGCCGGTATTGGCACAAGAGACCCGTAACAACAGTGGGTTCGCCCCCCAAGAACTGCTGCGGGAGGCATTACAACACATTCAAGACCTCGGCGCGATCGGCGTTGGGGCGTTTATCCTTCTCTACATCGCGGCCACCGTGGCCTTTCTCCCCGGTTCCGTCCTGACACTAGGGGCTGGCGTGGTTTTCGGCGTGGTTTTCGGCTCGATTTACGTCTTTATCGCCGCCACCCTCGGTTCGACGTTAGCCTTTCTCGTCGGACGCTATATCGCTCGAGGGTGGGTCGCCAAAAAAATCGCCGGAAATCCAAAATTTGCGGCGATCGACGACGCCGTGGGGCGAGAAGGTTTGAAGATCGTTCTTCTGACGCGTCTGTCTCCTGTTTTCCCTTACAATCTCCTCAACTACGCCTACGGATTAACTAACGTTTCCCTCAAAGACTACGTTATTGGAGCAGTAGGGATGATTCCCGGAACGGTTATGTACGTCTATATCGGCTCTTTAGCCGGTAGCCTCGCCACCCTCGGCACCAACACCGCCACGAGCAATCCCCAAGCCGAACGCATACAACTCGGCCTTCAAATTATCGGCTTTATCGCCACCGTTGCCGTCACCCTCTACGTCACGCGGTTGGCCAGACAAGCCCTAGCCCAGAAAGTTGGCGGCGATGAGGTGATGGAGAGATGAGGAGCCAGGGAGAGGGGAAGCAAGGGAGAGGGAGAGAGAATTTCACATCATCCCATCACCCGGTCATCACATCATCAGGAAATCAAGTCGTAGGGTGCGTGACCTCAAGACAGTAGCAATATGCTTGCTGCCAAACCGGCCAACTCGTCACGCACCGACTCCACAGATAACTCCCTTATCCTCCTTGTCCCCCTGTCCCCTTATCCTCTCATCATCAATTTAAGCCATGACTGACACCGCACTTGACACTTTTAACGTTTCCCCAATGGACGAGTACAACCAAAAACTCGTCTCTCACGTGCATCCTCCCGATTGGGTGAATCCTACTCCCGCCGACTGTTACGATCTCGTCGTCATCGGTGCGGGAACGGCGGGTTTGGTGACGGCTGCGGGTGCGGCTGGGTTGGGGTTGGGTTTCAAAGTTGCCCTCGTCGAACGTCATTTGATGGGCGGTGACTGTCTCAACGTCGGTTGCGTTCCGTCGAAAGCTGTGATTCGATCGTCTCGTGTCGTGGCTGAAATGGCCAACGCGCGAGAGTACGGTATCGTTCCGCCGGAGTCGGTGACCGTGGACTTTCCGGCGGTGATGGAGCGGATGCGGCGGATTCGATCGCACATCAGTCCCCACGATAGCGCCGAACGGTTCTGCAACCTCGGTATCGATGTATTCCTCGGAAACGGCTGTTTTACTCAAAACAATACGGTTCGCGTCGGCGAGAAGGAATTACGCTATAAAAAAGCGGTTATCGCTACGGGTGCTAGAGCCGTTCTTCCCGATATTGAAGGACTTGATGCGGCGGGATATCTCACCAACGAAACGGTGTTCGAACTCACGGAACGACCGCCACGACTGGCGGTTATCGGCGGCGGCCCCATTGGCTGCGAACTGGCTCAGGCGTTCCAGCGGTTGGGATCTCAAGTAACGTTAATTCACCGCCATTCCCATCTACTCCACCGCGAAGATGCAGATGCTGCTGATATCGTACAGCGACAGTTTCTCCGCGAAGGTATCCAGTTACGGTTAGGATGTCAGCCGACGCGGGTTGAAAAAACGACAGAGGGGAAAGTGCTGTATTGCGATGGGGACGAGCTTTGCACGGTCGATGAAATCCTCGTCGGTGCCGGACGTGCGCCCAACGTCGAACGCTTGAATTTAGAGGCGGTGGGCGTCGAGTACGGTAAGAAAGGTATTGTCGCGAACGACAACTTGCAAACGACCAATCCCAAAATCTTTGCGGCGGGGGATGTTTGCATGAATTGGAAGTTTACTCACGCGGCCGATGCGGCGGCGCGAATCGTCATTCAAAATACGCTGTTTGCGCCGTTTGGTTTGGGACGAGTGAAACTCAGCAGTTTGGTGATGCCTTGGGTGACGTATACTGACCCGGAAATCGCCCATGTGGGACTTTACGAACGGGAGGCACGAGACCGGGGCATCGAAACCCAAACGATCGCCGTTCCTTTTGAGAACCTCGATCGCGCCTTAACTGACGGCGAAACGGACGGCTTTTTAAAGGTCTTGCACGTCAAAGGGGCCGATCGCATCCTCGGGGCGACGTTGGTGTCCCGTCACGCGGGGGAAACCATCAGCGAGCTGACGACGGCGATCGTCCACAACATCGGCTTGAAACAGCTTGCGAGCGTGATTCATCCCTATCCGACCCAAGCCGAATGTATCAAAAAGGCCGCCGATGCGTACAAGAAAACTCAGCTAACGCCGTTTACGCAATGGTTGCTGTCGGTTGTAAATCGATTCTCGTGATACGATCGACTCTCAACGCTTTAACTTCACTCGCGATCGAGACCGATGACGCAAACGCCCGCTCAGTCCTACAATTCCGCCGTGTGGTCGAGTTTGTTACAACAACTGCTCGATGAAAGTTCTCTCAGTCGCGAACAGTCGAGTCAGTTAATGCAAGGATGGCTGGACGAAGCGATTCCTCCCGAGTTGTCCGGGGCGATTTTGGCTGCCATTCAAGCCAAAGGCGTGACGGTCGAAGAACTCACGGGAATGGCGCAAGTGTTGCAATCGTTATGTCACCCGGTCTCGAACGGGACGCTTCCCGAACCCCGCATCGATACTTGCGGAACGGGAGGAGATGGGGCATCGACGTTTAATATTTCGACCTCGGTGGCGTTCGTGGCGGCGGCGGCGGGAATTCCCGTGGTCAAACACGGCAATCGTTCGGCTTCGAGTAAGGTGGGGTCGGCCGATGTGTTAGAAGGGTTGGGAGTCAACCTGAAAGCACCTTCGGACGCGATCGAAGCGGCGTTGTCGGAGGTGGGAATTACGTTTTTGTTCGCTCCGGGTTGGCATCCGGCGATGAAGGCGGTGGTTCCTTTGCGGAAAACGCTGAAAGTGCGAACGGTCTTCAATTTACTCGGTCCGCTCGTCAATCCGCTGCGTCCGACGGGTCAGGTGATGGGGGTTTACGATCCGACGCTGTTGGAAATTTTAGCCAAATCTCTCGGCGAGTTGGGGGTACGACAGGCGATCGTTCTCCACGGACGGGAACGCCTCGACGAAGCGGGATTAGAAGATTTAACGGATTTGGCCGTGTTGCGTAACGGTCAGGTCGTGACCACCAGTCTCGATCCTAATGCCCTGGATTTGATGCCCGCTCCGACGGTGGCGTTGCGGGGCGGCGACCTCTCGGAAAATATGGAGATTCTGCGGAACGTTTTGCAAGGGAAAGGAACGCAAGCTCAGCGGGATGTGGTGGCGTTGAACGCGGCGTTAGCGTTTGAGGTGGCGGGAAAAGTCGCACCGGGCGAATACGAGACGGGCGTGGTGCTGGCGCGAGATATCCTCGAAAGTGGAGCGGCATGGTCGAAGCTCGAGGAACTGGTGGCGTTTTTGCCGTCGTCGTCCGATTGAGCGATCGCATAAAGATTCGTCAAGAACGAACGCCTCCTCAAAGTCCCTTTGTTAGCCTGAATGTAGGGATTTCGTGACTTTGGGGAGGATTTAACATGATGTTTCATAAAATTCTCGTAGCGATCGATCTCAACGCCCACAGCGATCGCGTCTTCGACTATGGATTGCATTTAGCCAAAAACGACGGGGCAGCGTTGATGGTGTTGAATACGGTCGAAATGCCCCTCGAAGACGATTTGATGCCCATGTCTGGTGCGGGATTGGGGGCAGATTTAGTTTTGACAGAAGAGTTTCAACAGACCTATCACAAGAACTTACAAAACGAGGTGAAACGGGTGCGAGCGAAACTCCAGCACTATGTCGATCGCGGTCAGGAAATGGGCGTTCCCGTCGAATTTGACGCTCGAGTTGGCGATCCCGGCCGTCGTATCTGTCAGGTAGCGAAAATGTGGGACGCCGATCTCGTGTTAGTAGGGCGTCGCGGCCGTCGCGGCTTGCGGGAGTTACTCTTAGGTAGTGTCAGTAACTACGTCCTCCATCGCTCTCCCTGTTCGGTCATGGTGGTTCAAGGGGCAGACCGCGAGGAAATTGAGAATTGAGAGTTGGTGCGGATTTTCGGGTGGGATAGTCGCACCACACCAGAGACAGAGGGGTTGGGTTCGATAAGTCTCGGTTGGGGGGTTGGGGTTCACTGCGTTCTACCCAACCGACTCGCTTTTTCCACCCAGCCCTAATTTAAGACGTAGGTTGCCAGAATGTACTGCAAGTCGTAGATATCGACCTTTTTGTTGAATTTTTTTTCAATCGGTACGGGGTCGCTGCCGATCCAAAGCTTCAGTTCGGCATCGAGATCGAAATTTCCCACGGTTTCGATGCTGAACCGCGTAATTTTGCTGTAGGGAATCGAGAGATATTCGATTTTTCTGCCCGTCAATCCTTGAATATCGACTAAAATCAGCCGTTTGGTCGTGAAAATAAATAAATCGCGCAGGACGCGAAAGCCGACTTCGATCGCTTCGTTCTCGACGAGCAGCTTACCGTAATCGGCGGCGAGTCGTTCTGGTTCGACAACACCTGCGTTTCCTAGGAGTCTTGTGGCAATTCCCATCGATTTTCGTTGAATTTACGTCGAGAGCGGGTTAAAACTCTCTATTTTTACATTAACGAATTTCTGGGGAGCGATCGCTTTTTCCTTTTACATCAATCTAAAATTAATCTTAAGTTTTAGTTTTAAAAACTCAAATCTCTCGAAATTTGATGAAATGTCACGATGCTTCAACTGTCCGAAGTTTAAAAAAATTCAATAAAAATACTTCAGATCGTGAAGGTGCGTCACCCAAGGGCAACACACCTCTAGACAAATATCGCATTGTTCTTGCCTCTTTTAATTTTAGAGAGTTAAAACAGTTATCGACTTAAAAATTAACGTTCGGTCAAGTGTAGAGAACGGCTTGCAACAAATCTTGCAACACAGTTTAAATCTCGTCGAACCGCTAGCTAACGATCTGTAACCGACCGCGCAACACCGCTCTCAGCAAGCGATCGACACAGCGCCGATCGGTTTCGTTCAGGTGTTCGTCTAACGCTGCTGCCATTAAACCGTAGCGATCGGTGAGAGTAATACAACCGCGTTCGGTAGCCGATGCCATGATGGCAGGAATTGCGCCGGGGATCAGTTGAACTTGGGGAAACATCGTCAAGCACCTCAACATTTTTTGATTTATCTTTGGCTATTTTTAGTATCTCGCAAACGCCCCCACTTTACTGTGATAACTAGAGTGCGTCTGAGGCGATCGCTGTCAAGCACGACAGCGATCTATCTTACAGTCGATCTGCGATCGCGATCGCAATTTGTCTCGATCTCAAAATTATTCGCTGTGGGCGATCGCCTCGAACTGAACGCGATCGATCCGCTGCGATCGATAGAGGGTTTCGGCAATTTCAGAAATCGTCAGGACAGAATGGGCGCGATAACCTTTCGCGTTCATACGGAATCTGTTTCCGATAAGCTAGGTTTCAAGAAGTCTTCACCACATCCCCCCTTAGCCCCCTATCCCCCCTTAGCCCCCCTTTCAAAGGGGGGTTGGGGGGATGGTTGGGGGGATGGTTGGGGGGATAGAGGGACTTGTCGAGTTGGGAAAAACCAGTATTTGAGTCCTCGACTCCGATCGGCGTTGAGATTCGGATTTCGTATGAGACGCGTTCAAACCAAAGCGATCGCCTGTCTTACAAGGGGGATACCTTTGACGTTCTCCCCCGCCAATTGGCAGGGGGATTCATCGTTCTACGAGTCTCCGTTAGCTGACAGGATTTCTCCAACCAACCAAGAGGGAATCTCTCCCGATGCGTGAATTCGGGTGCGCCCCACCCTACTCAGCCCCAATTTAAGGATGTTCATCGCTGCGTTCGTGTCGCGGTCGGCAACCAAGCCACAATGGGGACAAACATGAGTTCGAGTCGATAGCGTTTTTTGCACTTTTTCCCCACAACTCGAACAGTTTTGACTGGTATGGTGAGGCGGTACGGCAATGGCTATCTTCCCGTATTTGTCGGCAAAGTATTCGAGCCAACGACGAAACAGTGTCCATCCCGCATCATCCCCCCAACCCCCCTTGCTAAGGGGGGGCGAAGGGGGGATGCGGAGTGCCACTCTTTTGACAAACTCTTCTCGCTGCCGACTTACTCTCAAATGTTGACGAGCATATCGCTGTCTAGCTTTTCGATAGTTTTGGGACTGAGGCTGTCCTTTACGGAATTTCTTAGACTTTTGACGGTTGAGTCGTTTGAGCCGCTTTTCATCCTTTCGGTAAAATTGAGGAATTGGCTCGATATTTCCTTGGCTATTTGCCAGGAAATACTTCAATCCCACATCAATTCCGACGGGTGCATCTCACTTTTGCAAAAACATCAGTTTGGGGTGGCAAAATTCCCGATTAGCACTTCCGGTATAAGATCCCCGGCATCTTGGAGATGCCGGGGATCTGGAAATTGAGTGCGCCCAATTCGATGAATTTACATTTTTGAGAGGCACCCATTCCGACGGGTGCATCTCACTTTTGCAAAAACATCAGTTTGGGGTGGCAAAATTCCCGATT
>NZ_KB235958.1:1634608-1681425 GCF_000332355.1 Baaleninema simplex PCC 7105 | reverse complement strand
CGGCTTCTTGAACCGAGGCAATCCCGAACGCTTTAATCGCCACGATTCCCAAGCACCATCTAGCTTCCTCAAAACCTGCTGCAAGACCTGAGCGTTGACGGTCTTTAATGCCGGGTATTCAGCCTTAGCTGCCGTCAACCGTTTGGCTTGGACATGGTAACTGGGGAATGGTTCGTCCGCAAGCAGAATATATTCCTGCATGATAGAACACGCATTTACGGGAGACTTGCGAGAATTTAGCCAGTCTTTGCGTTCCCGCAGCGCAAAGTTCCAGACATGGCGGCACACATCAAGAATGTGCTCGATCTCTGAAACTTGTTCGGCAGTCGGTTTGAGTTTGAATTCCCACGTCAGATCCAGCATACCTACACTATAACAAAAAGTTGTGTAGGTTGTGAATTTTCGCGGCATTGAGCCGCTCAATCCACGCGCCCTACACCACCAGCCAAATCAGAGATTATGGCGCTCAGTACTGAGCTGTTCTTGATAGACGGTTTCTAACCGATTCGATTTCAACACTTCTGTTACCGGACTTTCCCCTACTTTCGGGTAGGGGATTTTTTGGTAACGAAAAATGTGGATCGGGGGATAGAAATTCTAATCGGGTGCATCTCACTTTTGCAAAAACATCAGTTTGGGGTGGCAAAATTCCCGATTAGCACTTCCGGTATAAGATCCCCGGCATCTTGGAGATGCCGGGGATCTGGAAATTGAGTGCGCCCAATTCGATGAATTTACATTTTTGAGATGCACCCAAACTGGATGTAGTATCCATCGGCTCTTCTGAGTATTTTGACTCGCTTAATCTGCTCGGGATGATAATAATTTAAATCTCTAGACCCGATTAACCGCAGATGTCCGATACCCTTATTGTCCGTGAAGACAATGTGTTTTCTGTCTTCTGATAATTTCCAACCCGAGATTTTGTACTCAACTGAACGGGTATTCCTCTTGAATCGAGGATAACCCTCTCTTGGTGCGCGTTCACTTCGACAAGCTCACTTCGACAAGCTCACTTCGACAAGCTCACTTCGACAAGCTCACTTCGACAAGCTCACTTCGACAAGCTCACTTCGACAAGCTCACTTCGACAAGCTCAGGGCAAGCAGGGCAAGCAGGGCAAGCAGGGCAAGCCCTTGCGCCGTCGTACGGCGCGGGGTCGCACCGCAAACTTAAACTCTTTTCTCAGTCGTGTGTTGTACCGAAATAGCTCAGCCTTCCCCACGCCTCGATTATCCATCCAGTAACGCAAGACTTTATTGCGGACGAACTGAGTCGTCCGAATCGCCTCGTTAATTGCTTCGATTTGATAAGGGGAACCTCGAAAAATTGATTCTAGCTCAAAACTCAACGGCTGAAACCCTTAAAATCTCGTTCTCTATTCTCGACAGCAGAGCCTTTTTCTCAGTAAGCTTGAATTAATCGAGGTACCCACAAGACTTACGCATTCACCCCATTTGTAGGGTGGGCAATGCCCACCACACCCTACATTTAGTGTGATTAACGTTTAATTGCGTAAGTTCAGTTTCAAAAGCTTCGACTCGCTACTTCGCTACCGGAATCACTTCCGTATACTCGAAGTCGTTGGGACTGCGGCGGACGAGGGGATATCGCGTTCCGTGAAGTGCGATCGCGTCCTCCTCGCAATCCGGTTTGGGAGAGTTGTACAGCAACACGTACTCGCAACCGATGCGATCGCGCATTTCCTCCGCCACCTCACCGCGCCATTGCGTCTTCGTCACCAACACCACCAACTGATTCGCCAACCGGGGAATCGACTTCGCCACCTGACGCCGATAGATTTCGTCAAGGCTCCCAAACGGCGAATCCATGACGATGGGATAGGTACTGCTATCGGGACCCATCAACGTATTGCGCTGACTCCACTCTCGAACCCCGTCGATAATTCCGCCGATAAACGACAAACTGAGAATCTGATTTTCTCCCGTGGACGCCGCCACCAATTGCTCTCGTCCCGAGGTTTCTTCGACTAACATTAACTCGTAATTTTCGTTCAACTTGGGACGGTACGGCGTAAAAGAAATATCACGGAACAACGCCTGAACTCGCTCTTCTAACGACAGTCGAAATTTCTCCTCAAACCGTTCTTTAACGGCGATCGTCCGTTCGATCGCCTCCTCCGTCGCCGCAATGCGCCGCTGGGCCAACAGTTGGCGGCGTTCGTTCATCTGCTGCTGGTCGACCTGTTTTCCTAACTTGGTAATCTCGCGTTTTAAGGTGGTGCGTTGCTGTTGGTTCGCGCCAATTTCTCGGTTTAACTCTTGCGATCGCGCTTCCACCGTATCGAGGCGTTGCTGTAACTGCTGAATATCCTCGTCGGGAAAGTCCCGCAACTGGGTTTTCGTCTCCTCCAACTGCGCTTTCACCTGTTCGAGTTCATCGTACCCGTCGCGCAAAGTTTCCTGTAGGCGATCGAGCCGTTCCCACACCGACTCCACTTGTTTGTCGATTTCCTCAATTTGCGAACTGGTGCGAATCGCCGCCTCCTCCACATCGGCGCTTCCCGCTTTCTGCGTCCAACCCCGCACCCGTTCGAACAGTGACGAACCCGGTTTGAGATCGCTTCCGCAAATGCAGCGTTGGCGTTCCAACAAATCCTCCACGAATTCCCGTTGAATTCCTCGGGGAAACTCCCCCCGTTCCCGCAACTGGCGCACCCACTGGCGAAATGTCTCCGTCGCGTCGGACAAAAACACTGTATAGCCTTCAGTTGAAACTACCTGTGCGATATCTCGCCGCGCCGTAGCGATGCGATCGACCAATTCTTGACGTCGCGCCTCCAAAGTGTTTCGTGTCGTTTGTAACTGTTCCGCGCCGTTCAACTCTAGTAAGCGTCCGTTGAGAGTATGTTTCAACTCCTCCTGTCGCACCAGTTCTGCTTGAATTTCCTCGGCGCGACGTTCTAACTGTTCTAATTCTTGTTCTTTTCCTTGCTTTTCCCGTATAAACTTTTTGGTTTCCGGGTTTCCAATTCCCTTGAGGTTATTTTCCAAGGATTTTCGCGCTTCTTTGAGATGTCGAATTCCCAAATCGATCGCGTTAATTCCCAGCAGAGTTTTCGTCGCTTGAGCGATTTCCGAACGTTTGTCGTTTCGCATCAGTTGTTCGATGCGTTCTCCGTCGAAGAAAAAGTAGCGATGCAGGCTTTCGGGGAGAATTCGCGCCACCACGTCTTCCGGGTGTTCTTGGGGAAACATCCAACGTCCGTCTTCCCGCGCGAACTGCAAACTAAACTGACTGTCGCCGTATTCAACGCCAGTTTTCGTGTTGTAGGCGCGACACCAGCGTTTTGCTAAATAGCGGACGCGATCGTGTTCGAAGCAGACTTCCACCTGACATTCGACGGGTTCTTTCAGTTCGGCTTCGGCTAAAGCGCGTTTGTTAACGAGTTGGTTTTCTGAAGCGAAAGCGGCGCTAAAACGGTTGTAGAGAACCCAGGTGAAGCCATTGGTTAAGGCGGTTTTTCCCGAACCGTTGTTTCCGTGGAAAACTGTCGTGTTGAGTTGACCTCCCGCGATGGCAATTTCGGGAGTTTCGCCATAAAACTGACGAAAGTTTTTCAACTTGATGGAAATCAGCTTCATTCGGGAATGACGTTGTAGATGACTTGTAAAACGTCGTGGGTGACGCCGTATTTTTTTTGGGTGTAGAGGCGACGTCGTTCGATTTTTAAAACGTCTTCAATAATTTTTTTGACTTCTGGACTGGCGGTTTCGACGGGTTCCCATACATCTTCGAGGCTTTTTTTTGCGCCGTACTTCGATCGCTTTTCTGACAGGATCGCCGAGCCGATTTTATCTGTTTCGGGAATGGAATATTGAAGTGTCATCTCAGGTGAGATTTTGAAATACCGATTCAGTTATTGTAACCGATCGCCCTCAAACAAGACAGGGTATTTTGACGGAGATTTCAAAAATATTAACAACACGGCTCGAGTAACAGAACTCCCAACCCAGCCATCGAGTTAAACACAGCCACAGACACAGCCAACGAATCAGATTAAACGAACCCGCACGCGATCGCACCAAGTTCGGCTCGTTGCCAACGGTCAATCCCCGTTGACTTCCCCGGCCCTTTCCTCACCCATAACCCTACAATATATCAATAGAACGGGGTAAAATGCCCTTCACCGCAGTCCACCGAAGTCAAACCCACGATGTCTTTCCAACCCCAGTACATGAGCGGTCGCGAAATCCGCGAACAATTCCTACAATTCTTTGAAAAACGCGGACACCAACGGCTTCCCAGTGCCTCCCTCGTTCCCGAAGATCCGACGGTATTACTCACCATCGCCGGAATGTTGCCCTTCAAACCCATCTTCCTGGGACAGAAGGAACGCGACTATCCTCGCGCCACCACCTCGCAAAAGTGTATCCGTACCAACGACATCGAAAACGTCGGACGCACCGCCAGACACCATACCTTCTTCGAGATGCTGGGGAACTTCAGCTTCGGCGACTACTTTAAAAAAGAAGCGATCGCCTGGGGTTGGGAACTGATGACGCAAGTGTACGGCTTACCCCCAGAACGCCTCATCGTTAGCGTTTACAAAGACGACGACGACGCCTTCGACATCTGGCATCAAGACATCGGCATCGCCAAACACCGCATTCAACGGATGGGGGAAGACGATAACTTCTGGAAATCCGGCCCCACCGGCCCCTGCGGCCCCTGTTCGGAAATTTACTACGATTTCCACCCCGAAAAAGGTGATACCAATATCGATCTCGAGGACGACAGCCGCTTCATCGAGCTGTTCAACCTTGTCTTCATGCAGTACAACCGCGACAGCGACGGCAATCTTACCCCCCTGCAAAACAAAAACATCGATACGGGGATGGGATTGGAACGGATGGCGCAGGTGCTGCAAAGCGTCCCCAATAACTACGAAACAGATCTGATTTTTCCGATTATTAAAACGGCGGCGGAAATTGCCGGAATTGACTACAGCCAATCCGACGATAAAACCAAAGTGTCGTTAAAAGTAATCGGCGACCACGTTCGCGCGGTGGTTCACACGATCGCCGACGGGGTTTCTGCCTCCAACATCGGACGGGGATACGTGGTGCGTCGCCTAATTCGTCGGGTGGTGCGTCATGGTCGTTTGGTGGGAATCGACGGCGCGTTTATCAACCAAGTTGCAGAAACGGCGATGCAGCTTTCTGAAGCGGTGTATCCCAACGTTCGCGATCGCGAAAGTTTCATTAAAGCGGAATTGGAACGGGAAGAAACGCAGTTTCTCAAAACTTTGGAACGCGGCGAAAAACTGTTGGCAGAAATCCTCGAAGCCAAGCCGAAACAGATTTCTGGGGAAGATGCCTTTACGCTGTACGATACTTACGGTTTCCCCTTAGAACTGACCCAGGAAATCGCCGAGGAAAACGGCATCGGTGTCGATGTGGCGGCGTTCGAGGCGGAAATGGAAAAACAGCGAGAACGCGCTCGCGCCGCACACGAAACCATCGATTTGACAGTTCAGGGAAGTTTGGACAAACTCGCCGAACATATTCACGCCACGGCGTTTTTAGGATATACCGACGTGCAGTCTACGGCGAAAATTGAAGCCTTGTTAGTCGATGGAAAAATCGTCGAGTCGGCGGAGGCGGGAAGCGAGGTGCAAGTGGTTCTCGATCGCACTCCCTTCTACGCCGAATCCGGCGGACAAATCGGCGATCGCGGCTATCTCTCTGGCGATAACGTGGTGGTTCGCATCGACGACGTGAAGAAAGAAAACGACATTTTCGTTCACTTCGGCCGGGTGGAACGGGGAACCCTCAACAGTGGAGAAGCGATCGCCGCCAAGATCGATCGCGCCTGTCGCCGTCGCGCACAAGCCAACCACAGCGCCACCCATTTGTTGCAAGCGGCGTTGAAGCAAATTATCGATGACGGCGTATCTCAAGCGGGGTCTTTGGTCGCGTTCGATCGCCTGCGCTTCGACTTCAACTGTCCCCGCGCCTTGACACCAGATGAAGTACAACAGGTGGAAGACTTGGTGAATACTTGGATTGCAGAAGCACATTCGGCGCAAGTGGCGGAAATGCCGCTTGAAGACGCTAAAGCCAAAGGTGCCGTGGCTATGTTTGGGGAAAAATATGCCGATGTCGTCCGCGTCATCGATTTTCCGGGGGTGTCGATGGAGTTGTGCGGCGGAACCCACGTCCACAACACGGCGGAAATCGGCGCGTTCAAGATTATTTCGGAATCGGGGATTTCCTCGGGGGTGCGTCGCATCGAGGCGGTGTCGGGGCCGGCGGTGTTGGATTATTTGAACTTGCGCGATCGCGTGGTGAAAGACTTGTGCGATCGCTTCAAAGTCAAACCCGAAGAAGTCAGCGATCGCATCACCAGTCTGCAAGAGGAACTCAAAGCAACTCAAAAGGAACTCAACGCTGTCAAAGCCGAACTCGCCGTGGCCAAATCCGACAGTTTGGTATCCGAAGCGGAATCGGTGGGTGAGTTTAAAGTGTTGGTGGCGAATTTGGGAACCGCCGACGCGAAATCCTTGCAAACCGCCGCCGAACGCTTGCAACAGAAACTCGGCGAAGCAGCGGTGGTGTTGGGGGCAATTCCAAGCGTTGGGAAAGTGAGTCTGGTGGCGGCCTTTAGTAAAGGCGTGAATCAGAAAGGCTTGCAAGCTGGAAAATTCATCGGCGGTATTGCCAAACTCTGCGGCGGTGGCGGTGGCGGTCGTCCCAATTTGGCACAGGCGGGGGGACGAGATGCCAGTAAGTTACCGGAAGCATTAGAGGCGGCGAAACAGCAGTTAGCGGATGGATTGAAGTAGTTTTTCCGATCGCGACCCCGGTATTTTGGAGATGCCGGGGTTCTTTCTTTCGACCATTTTTCACGAGAAAAATTAAGGATGACCTCTAATCTTCCTCTCTCGAAACAAGCGTTAGTGTCGCTGTACGATCGCGACTATTCTCGCTGGCTGCAAGAAACGGCGAGTTTGTTAAAAACTGGAGAACTGCACCAACTCGATCTCGAAAATTTAATCGAAGAAATTGAAGAGATGGGAAGACGCGAAAAACGTGCGGTTTATAGTAATTTTAAAATAGTACTTTCCCATCTTCTCAAATACCGTTACCAACCCGAAAAGCGATCGAACAGTTGGTGTTCTACCCTCGTCGAACATCGGCAACGCTTGCATCATCTGTTTCGAGAGAGTCCGAGTTTAAAGCGTTACGCTGAAGAAATTTTTGAGGAATCTTATCGAGATGCGATCGCTTTAGCGGCGGCTGAAACGGGGTTATCAAAAGCTATATTTCCTGAAAAGTCGCCGTTTTCTAGTCAGGAAACCTTGGATTTAGAATATCTGCCTTAAATGGAAGTTGTTCACCCCATCAGACGCCGAGAACACAGAAAATTTTAAAAATGAGACCCGATCTCGGTTTACCTGCTAACCCTCCGGTATCTCTAAAATACCAGGAGACTGCTCGATTCCCGTGTTTTTTGTATTGAATAGCGAACCGTCAACCCGCGACAGTTTCGAGGAGTTGCCACTGTTCGCTCTCTACCACTGAGGTTTTCAAAGACTCGAACATTTCCTGACAGTGGTTGTTAATCTGAAGCGGGAGTTCTTCGTTCTTCACTACGAAACTCAGCCGAACCTCGCAGTCGTTGTCGATGGGAACGTCGATTAAAACTTCAACAGTGACCAACTTCGCATAAGCGACCCGTCCCGGTGTCTCGCGACCCATCACGTAATCTTCAGTTTGATAAATCGGCTCGAAGTGGCACGACTTGAGCAAGTCGGGAAGAACTTGCCGCACGTGCTGCACGGGAGCGGCTACAACAAATAGAGCAGTGTAGCGAGCCATAGGTTAACTTGGAGGGGCGACATTGAACTCACCATATCATATCAGAGCCGATCGTGGCGTTCGGGAATTCGATCGGTTGTCTCAAAAGATGGCGAAAACCCAGTTCTCTCGAAAGAACTGGGCTGAGAGTCGAGGGCGACGAGAAGGGCTTCGAGCCTAGCGATCGCGATCGGAGTCGGGATGGATGTTCCGAATTTTTTCCTCTTCGGGACAATCCTCGCACACGAGGGGTTCGACGTTTCCTTTGGGGATACTGGCTAACTTTTGAGTGACAGATCCGATACTTTCGAGGCGAACCATTTCCTCCCAAGCGCAAATTTCATCTTCTTCGTCGGATTCGTAACGCAGGGTCACTAAATCGCCTTCAATGTCCAAAATTTGAGCGCGATCGATCCAACGTTGCTGGTCTCTCAAAAAGATACAAACTTCCCGACCGTCACAGCAGAGTTGATACAACTTTCGGTGTAGCATATTTCGTTTCTCCTACAGCATTTGACCCAGTTTGGTGGTTTTGGGACAAACGAAAACAGCTTGAAGAGGCAGTTTCGCTTGTCTCTCGGGGCGAGTCGTTTAGCGATCGCCCGCGCGATCGAGGCAAGTTGTTTCAACCGAGGTCGTAACGCGGGAAAACGTATGGAGGGAGGGTAAACAACGAACGTTGATGTCAAACATCCAACCAGGAAAGAATTTCATTCGGGTTCAAAAGAGACTGGCCTATAGCTCAACGTTATTCTAACGTGTTGCCGAACCTTCGTCGATGTCGGAGGCAGACGAATATTCGAGCGGTCGTCGAGGCTTCGGGACATCTCGTTAAGATAGATAGGCTACTGTTTTGAACCGGGTCTGTCCTTACAATCGCCATCGTGACTCCTTTTTCCGCCGAACGCCTCCTTTTCGATCCCGCCACCCCCGACCCCGACGCGATTCCTGTGGTTTTCGCCTTTCCCAACACCTACAGCGTCGGTATCACGAGTCTCGGCTACCAGCTAGTTTGGGCTACCTTGGCCATGCGTTCCGATGTGGCCGTGCGCCGTCTGTTTACGGATCTCAGCGAATCCCTTCCCAGCGATACGGAAATTTTGGGATTTTCCCTGTCTTGGGAATTGGACTACGCCAACGTTTTAACCCTGCTCGAATCGCTCGATATTCCCGTGCGATCGCAGCACCGCAGCGACAGCGACCCGCTAATTTTCGGCGGCGGCCCCGTCCTCACCGCCAATCCCGAACCCTTCGCCGACTTCTTCGATATCGTCCTGCTCGGGGACGGTGAAGACCTCGTTCCAGCGTTCTTCGACGCGTATAAAGACGTCCGCCACGCCTCGCGAGACGAAAAACTGCGGCGACTGGCGCAAGTTCCGGGGGTGTACGTTCCCAGTCTCTACGAAGTGCGTTACACTGCCCCCGACGGTGCGATCGCCGCCATCGTTCCCATCGACGCCGACGTTCCCTCCCAGGTCAGCAAACAAACCTATCGCGGCAATACCCTCTCCGCCTCTCCCGTCGTCACCGAACTCGCCGCCTGGCCGAACATCTATATGGTGGAAGTGGTGCGAAGCTGTCCGGAAATGTGCCGCTTCTGTCTGGCCAGTTACCTGACGTTGCCGTTCCGAACCGCCAGTCTCGAGGGGTCTTTAATTCCAGCGATCGATCGCGGGTTGCAAGTGAGCGATCGCCTGGGACTGTTGGGAGCCTCCATTACCCAACATCCCGAATTTGAAGCGTTACTCGATCGCCTCGACAGTGACAAATACGATAACGTCCGCCTGAGTATCGCATCGGTGCGGACGAACACCGTCACCCCCAAACTGGCGCAGATCCTCAGCAAACGGGACACCAAATCCATCACCATCGCCGTGGAAAGCGGGTCGGAACGGGTTCGGAAAATTATCAACAAAAAACTGGAAAACGACGAAATCGTGCGAGCGGCCGTCAACGCTAAAGCGGGCGGACTCAAAGCCCTCAAACTTTACGGAATGGTAGGACTTCCCGGCGAAACCGAGGACGACCTCGCCCAAACCGTCGAGATGATGGTACAGGTAAAAAAAGCCGCCCCAGGACTGCGGTTGACCCTCGGGTGCAGTACCTTCGTCCCCAAAGCCCATACGCCATTTCAAGGCTTTGGCGTCCGTCCCGAAGCCAAAAAACGCCTGAAAACCTTACAAAAAGAACTGCGATCGCGCGGTATCGATTTCCGTCCCGAAAGTTATAACTGGTCGACGATCCAAGCCTTAATTTCGCGCGGAGACCGACGCATTTCGACCGTTTTAGAACTCGTACGAGGCTACGGCGACTCGATCGGCAGTTACAAACGCGCCTTCAAGCAATTACGCGGAAAACTCCCAGATTTAGACGATTACGTTCGCAACGATTACGAGAGCGATCGCGTATTGCCCTGGCATCACCTCCAGGGGCCGCTTCCCCCCGAAACCCTGCTGAAACATCTCGAAGACGCCCGCAAATTGATGAAGGTACCCTAACCGAAAAAAACCGGTTTTCGATCGCCGAATAACGATGTATGGTTAACAAAGATTCGTTCGCTCGAACGAGTTAACTAAGACTAGACTGTGAAACCGGCTTCGAGGTTCCACGATCTCTCAAATATCTTCAACCATCACGAGAAGCACAAGTGGGGGGAATTCATGAAACTAGCCCGACGACTGACTGCTCTAGCTACAGTAGTATTTTCCACTGTGGGAACGACTGGCTCGGCCTTGGCGACCGCCTTCGAGTCTAGCGAAGTCGAACGCGCGGATTTTATCGCCATCGCCGCACCCATCGGTCAAACCAACGGCTACCAACTGCTCCTCGTCGAGCAAATTGCCGACACGCGACCCTGTTGGACCGAACGCGGCACGAATCCCACTGCCGTCGAGCCGTTACTTCTCGACTTTGACTTTACTGGAATTTGCGGACGTGCCACCGACAGCAACGGCTACTCCATTCGCATGGGCGATCGCGATCTCGGAATGCAGTACAGCCTGCGGGTCGTTCAGCGTGGCAGCGAACTCGTCTTAATCGGATTGCCCTTCGGTCTCAACCGGAATTTACCTCAACTCGAAATCGGTCGCACCCGAGGGTTGACCTCCGGCTTTACACGGATTTACCTCGATCCCGGTTGGCGGTTGACGCGACGAACCTATCAAGGGCGAACGCTGGGCCATATCTATCTTACCCACGACCTGACGTTAGCGGAATTTACCCAACTCGAGACCCCTTCTCAACCCGCCACGGCGACGACGACTCCCGAGGTTCCCGTCGATGCGACGCTGACCCTCGACGAGGCCGAAGACCCCGACATCACGATCGAGTTCGGGGAAACCCCGACCGTCCCCGAAGCCGTTTCCGACGAGGAGTTGCTCGACGAGACGATGTTGGAAGAGACCGAACCCGACGACGCCTCCGTCGTTCCCCCGCTGCAACCCCGAGAAGCCTTTCGGAACCCTCCGTCACCGTTACCGGAACTGGTCAGTCCCGAACGCTAACGCGATCGCCGTACCTTCTGAGACATCAACCGTTCCAAACGGCGAAAATCCCGTTCGACCTCCAGCCACAAGGCGCGGTTATGGGGGTCGGTTCGCAGGGATTTTTTCAAATAAATCCGCGCTTTTTGGAACTGCCGCCGTTCGATGCAGTAGCGGCCGAACTTCTGATACGTGACCGCCTGCCACTGACGCACTTCAACATCAGATGAAAGTCGGTGAGCGAGTCCTTCTACGAGGGCGATGGCGTGAGGGAACTTCTGCTGGCGAAACAGCCGTTGCAAGCGATAGTACGCTTGGGTTTTAAGCTGACGTTCGAGTTCCGACAAATGGGGATTGTGCCGAAACGGAGATTTCGGTTGGGGTTGGGGTTGGGGTTTTGGGGGCGGCGTGACTGGGCGATCGCCGCTCGCTCGAGCAGTTTGCAACAACCGTTGGTACGCTGCGTGTAGTTCGACGAATTTTTCCGCCGGGAGTCCTGGGTTGAGGTCGGGGTGGTAACGCCGAGCCAAACGCCGATAAGAGGCTTTGACGTCCTCGAGGGTGGCGTTGGCGGTCAATCCTAAAACACGATAGTCGTCGATCGGCTCCATCTCTCGGATTACAAGACAAAAGGATTCCCCCGGCTGTGACCGAGGGAAAAACACAATCGGAATCTAGACAGGGTTTCCTTCAAGGACGCGATCGACCAATCCGTACTCTTTCGCCTCCGCTGCGGACAGAAAGAAGTCGCGATCCATATCCTTTTCGATCTTCTCGATGGGCTGTCCGGTATTCGTCGCGTAAATTTCGTTTAACTGCTGGCGAATCCGTAAAATTTCCTTAGCTTCGATTTGAATGTCGCTGGCTTGACCGCGCGTTCCCCCAGAGGGTTGGTGGATCATGATGCGCGAGTGGGGCAGAGCCAAACGCTTGCCCGGCGTTCCCGCTGCTAAGAGAAACGACCCCATCGACGCCGCCAATCCAACGCAGATCGTAACCACGTCAGATTTAATGTGCTGCATGGTGTCGTAAATCGCCATGCCCGCACTCACCAACCCACCGGGAGAGTTGATGTAGAGCATAATATCTTTGTCGGGATCTTCCGAAGCCAGATAGAGCATAACGGCGATGACCTGGTTCGCCAGCTCGTCGTCGATATCGCGACCGATGAAGATAATACGTTCGCGATACAGACGGTTGTAAATGTCGATCCACTGGGTATAAGTATCCCCAGGCATCTGATACGGAACTTTAGGTACGCCGATCGGCATAGCTGTGAGTACTCCCTTATAACGAGTGCAGTTCTAACGAGTGCAGTTCTAACGAGTGCAGTTCTAACGAGTGCTGCCCAACACGACAGAGGACAATCGGCGATCGCCTAGTTGACACCAGCCAGTTTCTTCGAGTGTTTGTCGCCTTTTTCGCTGGCGAGGATTTTATCGATGATGCCGTATTCCTGGGCGGTTTCCGGCGTCATATAGAGCATCCGATCCATGTCTTTAGCAACTTTCTCTTTCGATTGCCCGGTATTTTGCGACAAAATCTCCAACATCGTATCTTTGTTGGCGATCACTTCTTTGGCTCGGATTTGAATGTCGGTCGCCTGACCTCGTGCGAAGCTTTTCGGCTGGTGAAGGACGATCGAGGCGTGGGGCAAACTGGCCCGACAGCCTTTCGTGCCTGCCGAGAGCAACATCGCCGCCATTCCCATAGCCGTTCCCAAACAGATGGTGTGAACGGGGGGTTTGATGTAACGGAGGGTGTCGCAAATGGCGAATGCTTCGGTTTCAAAGCCGATCGGCTCCCCGCCGTAATTGGAGGTTCCCGTGGAATTGATATAGATTTTGATGGGTTTATCGGGATCGTCGTATTGCAAATACAACAACTGCGCGATAATCAATTCCGTCACGGCGGGAACGAGGGGCATCCCTAAATACACGATCCGCTCTTTGAGTAGCAGAGAGGGTAAATCGGGGGGCGGAGTACGGTTGGGTGGCGAGCCGTAGTAGGGAGATTGAACGGCTTGAATCGGTAGGTTCATTGGCGCTTCCCTTGCTCGGTGTACGTGCTGCGGTTGTCCGAACCGCGCTGTCTTTAATACATCTTAACTTGTTGAGGGATTCGAGACAGCTTTTCCGGTGAGTCCACAGACGCCCGATTTCCTCATCCGAGCGATCGCTTCATCGCCTACAGTAATTGAAATCACGGGCGATCGCCAACTGCTCGCGTCATCTTTTACGTAGATTCACGGAATCGGGGCGATCGGCCGTGGGGTTGGAACCGATCGCGACTCTTATCCGTCAAACCGTCTATGAACGTTCGTCTCGAAACTGCTCTGAGCGATCCGAATCTGGATGCGACGCGCTCGATCCATCAGCGACAACTGGCCGTTTCTGTTGCTGCGGTGGCGGATTCGACCGCACGACCGATTCCGCTCAATCTTTGTTCGATCGTCGATCGCAGCGGGTCGATGGCAGGCTATCCCCTCGCCACAGTCAAACAGGCGACACAGCGCCTCGTCGATCGCCTGTCTCTGCTCGATCACTTGTCTGTGGTCGCCTTCGACCGTCAGGCGACGGTGCTAGTCAACAACCAACCCCTGTTGTATCCGGCGTGGGTGAAGGGATCGATCGGTAAAATTCAGGCGCGAGGCGGAACGGCGCTCGACGAAGGGTTAAAACGAGGAATTCACGAACTGTTTAAAGGCAGACAACATCGCGTCTCCCAAGCGTTCGTCCTGACCGACGGCGACAACGAACACGGTAGCGACGATCGCTGTCTGAAATTGGCGCAACTGGCCGCACAAAACAACCTAACGTTGAACGTGCTGGGGTTTGGCGATCGCTGGAATACCGATATTTTAGAACGCATTGCCGACGCGAGTGGGGGAAGTTTGGTGTACGTCGAAACCCCCAACGACGCCATCGCGGCTTTGGGCCGATTGTTCGATCGCGCGCGTTCTGTCGCCTTAACGAACGCCTATTTAGAGTTTCGCTTGTCCCCAGGGGTGCGTCTGGCACAGTTCAAACCGCTAGCGCAAGTGGAACCCGAAACCAAAGAATTATCTCCCGTATCGGCCGACGAACTGCCCCCAGAAATCTCAAAAGAGGGTTGGGTGTCCGTGCGCTTGGGAGATGTGATGACGAACGCGGCGCGAGTGGCGATCGCCAACCTCTACCTTGAGGGACTCCCCGAAGGACAACATCCCGTGGCGGAGGTGCGGGTACGCTACACCAATCCAGTATCGACTGAAAACCCGTTCGTCTCTCAGGTTTCCTCCGTCGAGGCGAACGTCACCTATCCCTACATTCCCTCGGAAGCACCCCACGTCACCCGCTGGGTGTTGGCACTGGCAAAATACCGTCAAATTCAAATTGCAGAAGCCAAGCTACGTCAAGGCGATCGCAGCGATGCCGTAACGATGTTACAAGCAGCCATTAAAACAGCGTTGCAGTTAAAAGACACCCGAGCGGCAGAAGTGTTAAAAACGACGGTATCACACCTCAAGATGGGGAAACAACTATCCGATCGCGATTGCAAACAAACACGAATTGTCTCGAAAAGTGTATTTGTTAATTGATAGTCGATCGTCGAGACAGTCACCAGTCGTTGGGTGCGTGACTTGAAAAATCGAGTGTGAATCGTGAGAGCGATCGCTCGTCACGCACCAACAATCTTAAGACTTACGCAGTTCGACGGAAATCACACTAAATGGAGAGGTCGGTGGGCATTTCCCACCCTACAAATGGTGTAGATGCGTAACTCCTGAATCTTAACCGCTACAGATCCAAATTCAGATCTGTTACCGCACCGACACTGCTCGAGGACACCAACTTGGCATATTTGGCCAAGACGCCACGACGATAGCGCGGTTCTCGGGGTTTCCAAGCCTCGCGCCGCTTCGCTAACTCCTCGTCGGAAACGTGCAGGTGAAGCAATTTCTGATGGGCGTCAATCGTGATGGTGTCTCCTTCTTCGACGAGGGCGATGTTGCCGCCTACCGCCGCTTCAGGGGCGACGTGACCGACCACCATGCCGTAAGTTCCGCCAGAAAAGCGTCCGTCCGTCAGTAAGCCCACAGAATCGCCCAATCCCGCCCCGATAATGGCAGAAGTCGGCGCTAACATTTCCCGCATTCCCGGGCCGCCTTTAGGACCTTCGTAGCGGACGACGACGATGTCTCCGGCTTTGATGCTTCCTGCGAGAATCGCCTTGAGACAGTCTTCCTCGGACTCGAACACTCGCGCCGGACCGACGATTTTGGGATTTTTCACGCCGCTGATTTTGGCCACTGCCCCTTCCGTCGCTAGATTGCCTTTGAGAATCGCTAAGTGTCCCTTCTGATAGACAGGATCGTCCCAAGGACGAATCACATCTTGACCAGTTGGCGGTTCCGAGGGAACGTCGGCCAGTTGTTCGGCGATGGTTTTTCCCGTGACGGTGAGGGCGTCGCCGTGAATTAAGCCGCGATCGAGCAGCATTTTCATCACCAGCGGTACGCCTCCAACGCGGTGAAAGTCTACCGTCAGATAGCGACCGCTGGGCTTGAGGTCGCACAACACGGGAACCTTTTGACGGATGGTCTCGAAGTCGTCAATGGTTAACTCGACACCGATGGCGTTGGCGATCGCCAACAGGTGTAAGACGGAGTTAGTAGAACCGCCAACGGCCATAATGACGGCGATCGCGTTTTCAAAGGCTTTGCGGGTCAGCAGGTGTTCGGGTAAGATTTGCTGGCGAATCGCTTCGATCAGAACGTTTCCCGACGCTTCGGCGCTTTCAGCTTTTTCGGCATCTTCGGCGGCCATCGTCGAGGAGTACATCAAACTCAACCCCATCGCTTCGATCGCCGACGACATAGTATTAGCCGTGTACATTCCGCCGCAAGATCCCGCCCCCGGACAGGCGTTGCGTTCGACGGCTTTGAGTTCGTCGTCGTCAATTTTACCAGCACTGTGCTGGCCGACCGCTTCAAAGGCGCTGACGATGTTGAGGTCGCGCCCGTTATGATGTCCCGGTTTGATGGTTCCGCCGTAGACGAACACCGACGGGATATTGAGGCGAGCGATCGCGATGAGCGCCCCAGGCATATTTTTATCGCAGCCGCCGAGAGCGATGACGCCATCGAGACTTTGACCGTTACAGACCGTTTCGATCGAATCGGCGATGACTTCCCGAGACACCAGGGAATATTTCATTCCTTCCGTTCCCATCGAAATGCCGTCGCTGATGGTAATCGTGCCGAATTTCTGTGGCATTCCACCGGCCGCGTGAATTCCAGCTTCAGCACGTTTGGCTAAATCGTCGAGTCCCAGATTGCAAGGGGTAATGGTGCTGAACCCGTTGGCCACGCCGACGATGGGTTTAGAAAAATCCTCGTCACCAAAGCCCACCGCCCGCAACATCGCACGGTTGGGGGTTCGAGCGTCTCCTTCCGTAACGATTCGACTACGCAAATTATCCGGCATTTTCCGTCTTCTCCCCGAACGTATAGAATAGGCGATCGCTGTGTTTCTTCAACTCGGCGAACGAAATCACGCTCTGTTTCGATTTTGTCAGAATATCGAACACTTGGCAGCGACGAAAAGATCGCAGATGGTATTAAAAGGTGAAATCACCTCTCCTGGCGGGGAGTCCCCGTTAGACAATTAAAACCGACCGCGTTTGGAGAAGATTGTCAACGTCATCTACACTGAAATTTAGCGAATCGAACCAGCATGAACGCCGACGAACTACTACAGCGATACGAAGCCGGGGAGCGAGATTTTCGAGAGAGCGACCTTGCCCACAGTATGTTAGCGGGAGCGAACTTACAAGGGGCGAACTTACGAGAGTCCAACCTCGCTTACGTGAATTTTCAAAATGCCAACCTTCGAGGGGTGAACTTACGCGAGTGTCAGTTGCAAGGTGCGAGTTTTAACGGGGCGAACTTGCAAGATGCCAATTTGATTTCTTGCAAATTATTTGAAGCCGATCTTTCTGACGCTCAACTCACCGAAGCGAATTTACGGGGAGCAAAGTTGCGCGGTGTTTCTCTGGCGCGATCGACGTTAATCGAAACAATTTTAAACGAAGCCGATCTCAGTAGTACGAACTTCAACGATGCAATTTTACGGGAAGCCAACTTAAGCCGCTCGAACCTGACCAACGCCTCGTTAAAAGGTGCGATGCTAGAAAGTGCGAATCTTTCGATCGCCGTTCTCACTCAAGCCAATTTAGAAGATGCCAACTTGATGAAATCGGTGATGAACGGTGCAAATTTATCCCAAGCGAAAATGGCTCGTGCCGATCTGAGTTTTGCCAAACTCAGCGGTGCGAATTTAGCAGGCGTCGATTTGTCGAAATCCCAGCTTCGAGCGGCCAATCTCAGTTGGGCAACGCTCCGAGGTGCAGATTTGACGGGGGCGAGTCTTTACCGCACTAAACTGAGTTGGTCGAACTTGACGGGCGCGATTCTCACCGAAGCCATTTTAATGAGTGCGAAAATTTATAAAACCAATTTTCGCGACGCCGTTTTGACTCGAGCAATTATGCCCGACGGCAAAACCTTCGGCGACGATCGCTAACGAGCGAAAATTTAGACTGGTTGGTCTCCAGAGGTTGCCCGTACTGAGAAATACTACCCGTCGTCTAAGCGGCTAGCAATCCCAAAACGAACAACACCAGCGTCGCCAACCCTCCAACGACAAACGAGGCCGATCGCAACAGAGCAGCATCGAGAATATAAAATATTGCGTGCAGCCACCGCGCAACGACAAACGTGACCGCTGCTGCCGACGCCCAAGGCGAGCTGACACCCACCACGTAAACGATTAACGCTGCTGCCGCAAAAGGCATAAAACTTTCCAACGCGTTTTGATGGCCCCAAGCGGCACGTTGGGCGTAAGGAGGTAGTTTGTCGAACATGGCACGGGGGGCAGACAAGTCGTAGCCGATGCGAAACCGGGCATACGCAACAAACAAGTATGGAAAATAAATCGAAGCAGCAGCGACGGCGATCGCGTACAGCAACACCGCCGGATCGGACAACTCTAACGCCGTCATCATACTTACCCAAACGAAAACGAGACTTAGTCGAAATAGAACAGCGTGACGATTTTACGCTGGTCTTCGGCGTCGCGACAGGTTTGGAGTAGCGTGTGACTGTCGTGAAACGCAAAACAAATCAGTTGCTGGCAGCGGGACACGATTTCCAAGTTACACGTAGCACTGGCCTCGGCAAGAGAGAGATGGTCGTTTTCGGGATGTTCGACCAAATGAATCACTTGTTCGAGTTGCTTGCGAGATTCGCTGCCCTGACGTTTGAGACTCTGAGGGAGAATTACTGTCAGTTGGTTGGGGTCGGCACGCATCGCACCGCGAATGGCGGCCGAGTTCGTTCCCGTAGCACCGGAGGTAATCAAACGATTGCCTCCCAAAACCAACGCATAACTCATCACCTCGATCAGGTGTTGGTGTGTGATGGGAACGTGGCGCGACCCCAAAATGGCGATCCGTTTAGAGCCAGGCTGCTGGATGGCAGCCAGCTCCTGCAAAAATACATCAACTTTATCGGAGGTCTCTGTAACTTGACTCAAAGGACAGTACGACCGGAACTGAACGACCTCGCTATTGTAACAGGAGATGGGGAGGCTTTTTACAGTGAACAGTCAGCAGTGAACAGTGGGGACAGTGAACAGTTAAAGTCTTCCTTGTCCTCTTGTCTCCCCTGCTCGTTCTCTATCACTATGCCCCGAGGCACTCGAGAAGGCGATCGAAGTCGAAGTGTTCGGCGGCGGTTTGGTAGATGTAATCGAGTTCGAGAGGATCGCGAACGGGGGTTCTGCCAAACATTCGATCGAGAATTTCAACGGTCGTCAGAGTATCGAGTTCGACAGAAATCACGGGAATTTCAACTTCTTCGGCGCGGCTGAGAACCAGTTCTGGCGGTGTCAAGCGGTGGCCGGTCAAAATCAAACAGTGGGTGGCGGTTTCTAAGGCGGCCAGTTGAATGTCGGCACGATCGCCTCCAGTGACGATGGCCGTGTTATGGCGCTGCTGGAAATACTTCACGGCCGAGTTGACGCTCATCGCCCCGATTTGAATGCCTTCGATTTTCAAATCGAGCCGTTCTTTCCCGCAGAGAATCTCGGCGTTGAGTTGGCGCACCACCTCCGCCACGCTGACGCCGCGTAAGAGAGCGCTGTGGGGCATCGTTCCCAACACGGGAATTCCTCGTCCTTCTAAAAACGCCTTCAGTTCGGTCACGGTGGTATCGAGTTCGTCGTTCGGAACGTCGTTGAGGGTAATACCGACTAAGCGATCGCCCAGACGCTGTTTTGCTGCCAAAATTTTCTCGAGAGCGTTCGGGGAACCGTAGCGAGCCACCAGAATCACTCGCGCGTCCACCACTGCGGCTAACTGGGGCAACGACAGGTCGAACGCACTCCCTTCATCGAGGGTTCCCACCCCTTCCCACAACACGAAATCGACGTCGGGTGTCGATAACTCGGCGATGTGCTGGTGGTAGTCGGTGGTATCTTCGCCGCGAATGCGCTTGTGAATCGCTTCCTCGTTCGTCCGCAACAGGGGAGACAGCGTGCGATCGGCATCGAGGCTTAACTGTTGCGCCAAGAACTGTACTTCATCTTCAGGCGGACGTCCCAGCCACGGATCGGTGGTTCCCGAGGCGATAGGCTGTCCGCAGGCGAGTTGAAATCCTTTTTCTTGAAACTGACGGGCGAGTCCCAACAGGGTGGAAGTTTTACCGCTGTAGGGTTCGGTCGATCCGACGATCAGATACTTGGCGGATGTTGGCACGCTTGAAACTCCTCTTTATCGCAAATCCTTTTCTTAAGATTAACAGTCTCGTTCGGACGGCCGACCCTGGCGATCGCCCTGTATCCGAGAACTATTGCCCGATTCGGTTGCGATCGCATTTTTCCGAGCGGCGTTCTCTGACTGGAATCTTACTCGTCTACATCGAGGAGTTTGTGATAAAACCCTTTGGAAAAATCGATGCAGCGATTTTTCTTGTAGAAAATTAACAGTTCGATCAAGTGGTTGATGAACTCGTAGTTCGCCATCGTAGTCTCGTAACTGAGATCGGCATTTCCGTCGAACTGCAACCGACAGCGGGTCGGATCGGCCGGAAGGCTCGACACGCTCCAGGTCGCGACAAAGGGGATGTTTTTACCGCCTTCGATCTGACGTTCTCCTTCGAGATTTCCAGTTTCGTACAACCCGATCGCCAAGGGAAGAGCGCTCCGCTGGTTGTTGGTTTTGTAGTACGGCAAGTACACCATCACCTTGGATTTCGGGGCGGGTTGCAAGTGTTCTAAAGCGGGCATCGTGTCGCGATTTCCTCCAACTAGGGGATTGACAACTGACTCGACCGGGACGACGACGGGCAGGCCGCGTCTGCCCCGCTGTCGAACCGTCTTTCGCACGAAATGGGAACTGAGAACTTACCATAAGATGAATAACCAACTTATACTTTAATCGGTTCTTTGAGCCTTTGGCGCTTGAGATCGACTGCTGTTCGAGTTGGTGAGTGCAGCGAACGCAACTCTAAACTATGCCTGCAAATTTTTGGTTCGATCGGAATTCGTCTCGAGCGGGGGAACCGCTTCAAGCTATATTGTTCGACCGCGAGGATGAGGAACGCAAAGGTGGTGAGTCGGAGGTGCCAGTCTCCTATCGCGGCTATGCCGGACGACGGCGCAAAGCAGCTATAGTCTTGACGCTGGTGTGGGGTGGAACGATCGTTTTACATTCGGTGTCTTGGGGTGCTTGGTTCGTCATGGGACTGACGGGACTGTTGGGGTTACACGCCATGCGGTTAATCTTCGCCACGCCTCGCTCTGAGGTCTCGTGGGGTCGCGATCTCGATCGATCTCAACTGCCTTACGTTTCGTTTCTCGTGGCGGCGAAAGATGAGGAAGCCGTCGTCGAATCCCTCGTCGAAATGTTGTGCGACCTCGATTATCCTGAAGACTGTTACGAGGTTTGGGCGATCGACGACAACAGCAGCGACCGTACGCCGGAACTGCTCGATCGCTTGGCACAGCGTTACGATCGCCTGCGCGTCCTCCACCGCGACGGTACGGCCCGAGGCGGCAAGTCCGGCGCTCTCAACAACGCCCTACAATTTGCTAAAGGAGATATCGTCGCGGTGTTCGATGCGGACGCCAAGGTGAATTCGGATTTCCTTTGGCGCGTGTTGCCCCTGTTCGAGCGCGATCGCGTCGGTGCAGTGCAGGTTCGCAAAGCCATCGACAACGCCAACGATAATTTTTGGACGCAGGGTCAAACTACGGAAATGATTCTCGATGCCTACGTTCAAGAAAAACGAGTCGCCCTCAGCGGTATCGGCGAACTGCGAGGCAACGGTCAACTGATCCGTCGCAGCGCCCTCGAACGCTGTGGCCATTTCAACGAGGAAACGATTACCGACGATTTGGATTTGACGCTGCGCCTCCATCTCGATCGCTGGGATATTGAATGTGTGACGCTACCTACGGTGTCGGAAGAAGCGGTGACGCAACCGCTCGCCCTCTGGCACCAACGCTCGAGATGGGCCGAAGGTGGCTATCAACGTTATCTCGACTACTGGCGACTGTTGTTCGGTTCGCGGCTGAGTTTTGCGAAGCGGTTGGATTTGTTCGTCTTCGTGTTGATGCAATATATCCTCCCGACGGCGGCACTTCCCGATTTGGTTATGGCGATCGTCCGTACCCGCTTACCTATCTTCAGTCCCCTGACCACTTTAACCATCGGCCTGTCGATGTTGTGGATGTTTTTAGGATTGCGTCGTTGCGATCGCCTGCACGGAAAACAACAACCCCTGTGGGTTATTTTGCTCCAAAGTCTGCGCGGAACCCTCTACATGATGCACTGGCTCGTCGTCATGGCCAGTACCACCGCTCGTCTCGCCGTGCGTCCCAAACGACTCAAATGGGTCAAAACGCTCCACCAGGGACATCGGTGATGATGAGATGACGGGACGAGGCTTAGTGGTGCAGAAAAGTCCTGAAACCCTTGTTAGAAAACATATCGCCGTATTAAAGGGTTGGCCGCAAAATCCCAGATCGGTAAATGGCTGCCTGAGATCCCCGGCATCTTGGAGATGCCGGGGATCTGGCTTGACTCCCAATACAGATTTCATGTATTTTGTCAATCCCCGATCTCGAAAAGTTTTCTGCACCACTGAGCGGGATGATGAGATGACGGGACGAGGAGCTAAAACTCAAAATCTAGATCGTCGTCAACCGATACGACATCCCCGTTGAAAAATTCAGCAAAGCGATCGGCCACGTTGCTGAGTTCGTCTTCTTCCCACACGCGAGACTCGTTGGGAGCCGGTGCGTGCTGAACCGGATCGTTGTGTGCTGGGGGAGACGGCGTCGTGGCTCGCGTGTCCCAGGGGGGATTGTCGGAACTCGACGGTTGGGATTGGCTCGCAGCGATCGGTGGCGACGGCGTTGGTGGGGCAACTGTTTCAGTTGTCGGAATGGGTCGAGCCTGCGGCGTTGGAGTTGGCACGACAGGGGGTTGCTGAGGCTGGGGTGGCGGTGAAGTCTGATGGACGGTACGGGAAGACTGCGCCGAGGCGGGAGCGTTTCCACGGTTGGCTTCGAGTTGGACGCGAACGGTTCGTTGATATGTCCGCTGAAAGGCCGCTTCGATGTCGGGAACTTTTCGTTCTGCGAGTTTCATCAACCCCGAACTGACGCCGATTTGGGCGATGGTTCCGTCGAATCCCAGTAATTGACCCTGTTGCCGCAATAATTCTTGCGTCGCTCGCATTTTTATGTTGTCGAGAACCTGTTGCCAAATCTGGGGCAGATCGTAAGCGACGGGTTCTGAGGAGGTCGGTTCGTCCGCCGCGTCGTCGGGTTCTGACGGGACGGGTTCGTGGGTGGTGGCGGGAGGGGTTGCGATCGCCGGTTCGGAAGGGGGCTGAGATGGCGCAGTCGAGTTTGCTGAAGCGGGTTCTTCGGCTTCAGGACGAACGGGGGACGATGGCGTCGTTCCAGTTGCGGCGCGATCGCTCTCGTGGGTTTGAGGAGATGCGATCGCGGTTGTCGTGGGTGGCGTCGCGGTTTGGGGTGTCCCACCAGAGACGGTTGGCGGCGCGATCGCTCTGGCGGGCATTGTCGCGGGCATACTGGGGGCAGTCGCTTCAGCGGTGGCAGGGTTCGACGCTGACGGCAACAATCCCAGTAAGCTCACTTCTAACCACAGTCGCGGTTGGGTGGTGTTTTTGATTTGAATCTCGCACTGACGAAGGTGTTGGGAACCGCCCAAAATTATCGAGGCGTCCCACTGCTGGGCAAATTCGCACAGCTTCGCCCACGTCGGCGGCGTTACAGCGACTAAATCGCTGCGATTCGGGGCTGTTTTGGCAATTAACAGGTCTCGGTAAAATCCGGCGAGGTTCTGCACGACGATGGGGGGTTCTCGTCCGCGATCGAGCAGGTTGCGGCAGCGTTCGAGGACGGACTGGGGATTGTTGGAAGCGATGGCTTCGAGGAGATCGAACAAGTCTTTTTCGGGAACGGCACCGACTAAATCCCACACGCGATCGACGGTGATGCGTTCGGGGAGCAAACTCAGTTGGTCGAGCAAACTTTCGGCGTCTCGCAAGCCGCCTTGGGAAATTTGTGCGACTAGGGTAACGGCGTCGTCGGCTATGGCGATCGCTTCTTTTTCGGCAATGGTTTTGAGGTGGGACACCATAGCCTCGAGGGGAATTCGGCGGTAGTCGAACCGCTGACACCGGGAAATAATCGTCGGTAAAACTCGCTGTGGATCGGTGGTGGCGAGGATAAAGATAACTTGCTCTGGCGGTTCTTCTAGGGTTTTTAGTAGGGAGTTGAACGCCGCCGTACTCAGCATATGGCATTCGTCGATGACGTAGACTTTATACCGACATTGGACGGGGGCGAATTGGGCGCGTTCGATGAGTTCGCGAATGTTATCGACTCCGGTATTGCTGGCGGCGTCGATTTCGATGACGTCTAATGCCGATCCGTTGGCGATCGCTCGGCAGGTCGGGCAGGTTCCGCAAGGGGTAGCCGTGGGGCGATCGACGGCTAAGCAGTTGAGGGATTTCGCCATGATGCGGGCGCTGGAGGTTTTCCCGGTTCCTCGCGGCCCGGCAAATAAGTACGCTGGAGCGATACGCTGTTTTTCGAGGGCGTTGGTGAGGGTGCTGGCGATCGCTTCTTGGCCGACTAAATCGCCGAAGGTGGCAGGACGATATTTGTGGTGAAGGGGTTCGTAGGTCGTCATCTCGGGATTTGAGTTAGGCGGAGAAATCGCTAGTTCGGATGGCAAAAAATCGTCGGACAGCACACTAAAATCGAAAAGAAATTAGCTTATTTTTTGTTTAATGCTCGATCGAAGCATTAATGTAATTTTGATAATCGTTGTTTTTTTTAAAATTATTTATTTGACATAAAAAAACAGAAATAAAACACTATTTTATTTGTAGTTTAAATCAAAGAAATATATTTTTGGGATTTGTTTTTTTCTTGATGGTTCAGCTCGCGATGGATTGGCAATAAATATTGTACGATTATAAAAACTTAAAAAACACGGCATTTCAAGGCAATACCCGGCCGTTCTTTTGCCGAGTACTTCAAAATTGTCTTTATCAAAACTTATAAAATTTTATGAAATTCTCAACGCTGAGCGGAGTCGAAGCGTTGTTACTTACAAATAAATCCGTGTAAGCAATAGAAAAAGCTTACCTCGGCAACCTTGTCATTTTACGATTATATCAAATCTACCGCGATCGCAAAATATATTTTGGGAGGTCGCGATCGGCAACTCTGCTAAACGCTGAATTGACGCGATAAAAACGTCTCATTTAGGATTTTCGCTGAGTTTTGGCAGTCGTTGGCGGGGTTGAGTGTAAAACTGGTGCGATCGCCACACCGACGATCTCGTCCACCTCCTCAGCTCGGCCAGAAACAGAAATGAACTGACGCCGATCGCGCCGCACAACGCTCCCCCTCAGGCCAGATCGCCAGAGAGGGATCGCTTATCTTAAACGAAAACGGGCAAATCCGATAGGGGCGTCGGTCGGCGCACCGTCGAGAAAACCCGGAGATTACTCGATATTGAGCTTGATTTTCTTATCTTTGAGTTGTTCTTGGAGCCACTGCGCGAAAAAGCGATCGTCGAGTTGGCGTTTGAGCTGACCCTCTAACGCCGCCGGGAACCACTGCTCGATTTTCAACAGGATGTAGCGACCTTCCGTTTCGATGGGGCCGACTAACTCACCGACCTCGCGACCGCGCAACTGTTCGCGAATTTCCGGGGGAAGTTGTCCCATCTGCAACGTTCCCATCAAGCCGTTGGCGTTGCTGTCGTTGGTAACGGAATGCTGTTTCGCCAGCGCCTCGAACGTCTCGGTTTCCGCCTCGATGGAGGCGCGAATGTCGTCGGCCAGGGTTCTCGCTAACACGACGATTCGCGACAGCATCACGCGATCGAGATCGGGTTTGTTTTCCTGAAAGTAGGTGGAAACGGTCGCGGCGATCGTTTCTTGCTTGAGCTGTTCGATACGCAGCGATTCGGCGGCGCGATCGCGAAACTGTTCGTAGGTGAGATTTTGGCTTTTGAGCCACTGCTCGAAGCGGCCGGGTTCGGTCAAGCGGTTTTGAATGCGGAAGTTGACCAGAGCCTGCTCGATTTGCTGAGAATCCACCTCGAGGTCGCTGCGCTCCTGTAGGTGTTGTTCGATGACGTGACGATGCAGGATATTTTGGATGAATTTCGGTAGGTCTCCGGTCGTATTGAGGTAGGAGATCGCTTTTTTCAGGGAAATCGCCTGGTCGTCAATGGTAATAAAATTTTCGCTCACAGTCGCTCGCTCTCTAGGACTAACATTTTCAACGCTGCCATTTTGACATTTTCGGTTCGATCGCGACTAGAGGTACGCCCTAGAACACGAAAATATCCTCGGCGACGAAGAAGGTCGTCGTGGGAATCGCGGCGATTTGTATCGGTAGCGTCGCCCCGATCCCGTCGGGGTCGTAGAACAGCGCCCCCCCCAACGTAGAGAGTTGGAAAATAAAGCGATCGTCCGCGTCGCTGGCTGCTCCGAAGGCGAACCGTTCCGAACCTAAAACGCCGGGAGTCAGTCCGCCACCGAAGCCGCTGGCGGAGACGAAAATGCGATCGCCGCCTCCAGTTCCGAAAAACGGCTCGAAATCCACCAAGGTATCGACTCCCTCGTCGGGGCTGTCGAACACGAAGATATCCGCTCCCGACCCCCCTTCGAGAACGTCGTTTCCAAACCCCCCGGCGATCGCATCGTCGCCGAGTTCGCCAGAGACGATATCGTCTCCGTCACCGCTGAAAATCGTTTCGTCGCCGACATTACCGAAGATCGAGTCGTCTCCCTCTCCCGTCACGAGAACTTCAACATCGATGGGAACGGTGACGATGTTATCGGAATCTTCTTCAATGACGATCGTATCGATCCCGTTTCCGCCAAAAAACAGATCCTGCACTTCGCCGAACATAATATCGTCGCCGTCGCCGCCGTCGAGGGTGTCGAGGCCGTCATCCCCGACCAAACTGTCGTTTCCAGCTTCACCGCTGAGGCGGTTGGGGTTGTCGTCGCCGCCGAGGGTGTCGTCGCCGGGGGAGCCGATGACGTTTTCAAATCCGAGAACTGTGAGGGTGTCGTTGAGGGTTTGGTCGTCCGTTTGGCTCAAATCCACCGCGACGGGGTCGGTTAACACTAAAACGTCATTTCCACCGAGAGCGTCTTGGGTAGCGATCGCGTCTCCGAAAACCGTGACGGTCGCCGCCGCCGTTCCGCCGTTGTTGTCGTCGATGAGGTAGCCGAACTGTCCCGATCCCGTGGAGAAGAAAATATCGTCGGGTTCAAAGACGATTGCGCCGAGGGCTGCATCGCGAAACGCCAATCCGCCGACGAAAGGCGCGATCGCCCCGACAACTTGCAGCGTATCGCCGTCGGGGTCACTGTCGTTGGCGAGGAGTTGGCTGTCGGGAATCGAGACTCGGACGAGTTCTCCGTAAACCAGGGTGTCGTCGTCGGGGGTTCCCAGAATGTCGGTAGGACTGAGGGTGTCGTCGGTGGCGGTGGGGGGTTCCGGAACGTCCGTGAGGTTGACGGCGATCGTTTCGTCGAAGCTCAAGCCTCCGGGGTCTGCGACGCGAACGGTAATGTCGAGGCTGGGGGTGGTTTCAAAGTCGAGGAGGCTTCCATCGGCCACGACGATCTGGTTTCCGTTGAGGACGAAGCGTCCGCCTGCATTGTCGATGAGGGTGAAGGTGAGGGGAGCGTCGCCGTCGGGATCGATCGCGTCGAGAGTACCGAAGACGGTTCCCGTGGGGCTGTTTTCGGCCAGGTCGAGACTGGGCGGATCGATGAGAATGTCGATCGGGGGTTGGTTGGGTTGGGTTTCGTCGATATCGTCGATTTGGATGTCGAAGGTGTCAGTGAAACTCAGTCCGCCGCTGTCGGTGGTGCGGACGGTGACGGTATGGACGGTGTCGGTTTCAAAGTCGAGGAGGGTTCCATCTGCGACGAGGAGTCGATCGCCGTCGAGGGTAAAGCGTCCGCCTGCATCGTCGAGGAGGGTGTAGGTGTGGAGGTCTCCCGCATCGGGATCGGTGGTGGTGAGTACGCCGACGAGAGTGTTGTTGGAACTGTTTTCAAAGACGCGATCGCTCGATAGGTCGAGGGCGATCGGGGGAGCGTTCGCACCGCCGGATGGCTCGAAGTTCAGGGTGAGGTCGAAGTCGTCGAGTCCGAGTTGGTTGGCCAGACTGCCGATCGCGATCGCTCGCCCGTCGCCGACGAAGTCGAGTACGACGGTTTGGAAGTTCCCGAATTCACTGCCGCCGCCAAAGTTCGGGGCGGTTTTGGGTAGCAGGGTGGTTTGGAGGAGGGTTCCGTTTCCGTCGCGAATTTCAACGGCATGGTTGAGGTGGGGCGAGGTGTAGCGTAGGGTCAGTTGTCCGGAAACGATGGCGGGCAGGCTATTGTTAACGCCCACTTCGATGGCATCGCCGTCGGTATAGGTCAAAATCGTGCGATCGCCGGTTTCTTCAGCGATCTCGAAGTTTCCCTGTCCTCCCGCTTGGCGATCGATCAGGCTAACGGCGTTGCTAGAAAAGGTCAACCCGCGATCGGCGTATCGGTTGCCAATGGGGTCGAGGTCGCCGAGTTCTGCGAAATCGAGTCGAACGTCCATGATTTTAGGGGAGTCGAGTTAGAAGGTTGGGGAAACGGACTGGATGGTGTGTTTGAGAAAATATAACTGTTTCTAACGTTGGGGATTGAAAAATTGAGAGCGGTAACCTCTTGCTCTGTGGCTGAGGATACTCGATGCTATTCCCAATATATATCGAATTGTCTGCAACGGCACAATTGAGTTCGCAGTTAGATATAAAAGTAAGATAGAATGTTTTTTGTGTTTTTTGAAAACTGTCTCTATTTCGATTTTTGATAAAAATTCAAAGCTTTTTTTGTTCGCGATCGCCTGAATACTTTATAAGACTTATTTCTGAACTTACCTCAAACAAATATTCTAAAAATAATAATATTTGTAGCGATTTATACAGACAAATAGAAAAGTATTTTTAGTAAGTGACAGTTCTTTAATATTGGAACGAACGAACTGGCGGAACTGAGAAAAAGGCGATCGCTTGCGTATTTACAGGAAAAGAAAGTCGCTGGTCGAGTTATCCGAGGTTTGCTAACCGATCGCGACTTCAGATTGTTTGAGATCCAGTCGAGGCGGCGATCGCAGAGTGCGGGAACGAACGAGAACTAATTTCGTCTGTTCTGAGGTCGATCCTATATTAACTGTGAAACCAGGAGGTTGCAGATATGAAACTCAATAGGATACGCCAGAGAATTTCAAGCAAATCTCAGATCGCACATAGAAAATATATCGAACATCTCGCGGTGGCTGGAATATGACTCTAAATCGAAGAATTTAAAATTTAAACTGTAATAAACTTCCCGTAACAGCCTCGTTTTTTATTTTCTTGCATTTTGAAAATCGCGTTTAAAATCTCAATCGAGACGCGAAATTTTCTCATGTCAAAAAATATTGTAATTAGAACGAAAAACAGAAAATTAAAAAAAATAATTTTCGACGCAAATTGTCTGGAAAAACTTCCAAGGCTTGTGAGTGTTAAGAAGAAGCCAAGCGAGGCCGTTCGACACGAACCGGCTTTCATCTTGTTTTCAACAAAACCTAGGAGAGTATTATGAGCGCAACAAAAGTCTTGCAGAGCGAGCGATCGCCCAACTTAAAAGCTCGAACCATGATTCGCTTAAACGGACGGTTGAGTACCTCCCCCAACGCGATCGAACGACTGATGCGTGGCGATATCACCCAGCGATTTAGTCGATTTCGTTGGTTTCGCCAGTCCTACAGTTGGCTGCAAAATATTCGCCAAAAACTCCCTCTCGGCGTCGAGACAAACGCCTTTAACCCAGGATCGCCCGTCGTCCTCGCAGACGCCTCCCTCGGCGAAATCGTCTCGGAAGTCAAAACCCACGCCGTCGCCTTCGGCTTGCGAATTCCCGAGGCGACTGTTTCGGCCTGTCTGAACTACGCCAACCGAACCGCATGTACCGAACCCGGTTACGATCGCCCCTTTTTTATCGGCGAACTCGACGAAACCGGCCGCTTACCTGACGGACACCGTCCCCTTCGGGCCCTGGCGATCGAACCCGAAACCTGTCCGGGGGTTGCAGAAGTCGCCAGCGATCCCCTGCTACATCAAATCGCCTCGACCTATCTGCGGTATTCCCCAACGCAAATCACCAGCCATCTGACCTGGAGTCTCGCCTCAGACTTACCCGAAACCGAACTTCGCACCGGCTATCCGCCGACGAACTATCACTACGACATCGCCGGATACAACTTCGTGACGGCTTACTTCTACATCACTCCCGTCGCAGACGAACTGTCCGGTCCTCACGTGATGGTTCGCGGTTCCCACCACCATAAACCCTTGGGAATGTTACTGAAGTCTGGACGTCATACCGACGAAGCGATCGCAGCCCGTTACGGTAGCGATCGGGAACTCGTCATTTGCGGCGACGCTGGATTTGGCTTCTTTCAAGACCCCTCTTGCTTCCACAAACTCAAAGCCCCGACTCGCCAGCATCGCCTGCTGCTGCAAGTTCGCTATTCCTAGTCGCCATAGTTTTTCCGTTCGATAGGTTTCACCGACGACTTTTATCTGAAACGATGACCTATAGCACTGTATCCGTTATCTCCTCTCTCGAGGATGCCTTGCACGAGGGCGTGACGCCCGAGTACATCGATGGAATTTCCTGTACGAGCGTTTCGCCCGATCGCCTCACTCTCGCTTTAGCTGCGAACGCTCAATACTTTGGCCATCCCCAATGGGGGCGATCGTACTTCGAGGCGTGCCATCGCGATCGCGCGTTTATCGATCGCTGGCAGGCGGCCACCGGTTCCTGGGACGATAAAATCGTCGTCGATATCGGTTGCGGTCCGGGGAACGTTTTCGCCTCCGTCGGCGGTCGTCCCAAACTGTTAATCGGTGTCGATATCAGTTTCGGGGCGTTAAAAATGGCCGCCGAACTGGGCTATCAACCGCTTCTAGCCGACGCGCAACAGTTACCCTTGCGATCGCAAATTGCCGATATCGTCGTCGTCAACGCCACCCTGCATCACTGCGACGACATGACCCAAGCCTTGCGAGAAGCCGCACGTCTGGTCAAACCCGGTGGCGTCTTGGTGTGCGACCACGACCCCCAACAAACGGCGTGGCATTATAAGGGACTGGCCCGGTTTATCTGGGAAGCCCGTTTGCCCCTCTATCGCTGGATCGAACGGGGCGGTCACGCCTCCAAATGCGAGCAAGAGTGCGCCCTCGCCAGCGAAGCACACCACGTCCCCGGCGACGGCGTGACGGCGGATTGGTTTCGTTCGGTTCTCGATCCTGTGGGCTTTTCTACCCGCATCTTTCCGCACAACCACGACCTAGGGGCGGAAATTTTCCAGGGTAACATCGGGCGATCGGCGTCCAAATACCGCATCGCCCAGCGTTTCTCGGGAATCGACCCCGATTCTCCCGAAGCAGCGTTGTCGCTGATGTGCGTCGCCCAAAGGGAGGTATCGAAATGACCGGGAGATGGGGAGAACGTTTCACATTATCTCCCCATCTCCCCATCTCCCCATCTCCCCATCTCCCCATCTCCCCATCTCCCCATCTCCCCACTGGTGACTGGTGACTGGTGACTGGTGACTGGTGACTGGTGACTCTAAAACTCGTATCCGACGCTGAAGTAAAACCCGTCATCTTGTATGTTCTCGCCGCGATCGCTCAAATCGACGAGGGGAACGCCATAATCGACACGAAGGACGAAGCCGGGAAAGGCTTCCCAAATTGCCCCAACTCCCAAACCCACTAAAAATCGTTGGCTCGCTTGGGCGTTGGGGTTATCGTCGTGGTTCCACACCGCCCCCATGTCTAAAAAGGGCAACACTTGCAGTTTTGGCAGTCCCGAAGCGTCCCGCAGCAGGGTAATTCGGTCTTCGATGGAGAAGCTAAAGCCGTTATCTCCCGCCCGGACGTTTTGGCGATAGCCCCGTAACGACTGACCGCCGCCGATGACGAACTGTTGGGAGGGAAGCAGGGGATCGGGGGATAGTTGGGCGAACAGGCGAGCGATGAGGAGGTGGTCGTCTCCGAGGCGTTGGATGCGTTGGAACTGTCCCAACCAACTGAAAAACTGCCCGTCCGGGTCGTCTCCCGAGTTGATGGTGGCGTCAAACATTCGGGTTCCGAAGCGCATTTGCGATCGCAATACCCACGCCCCGCTCGTGTCCCGACGCACGTAATCTTGACTGAAGCGGAGCGATCGCGTGCGACTGCGGCCGTCTTCGTCGGGGCCGATACCGAAGGGTTCGGGGTCGTCGTCGAGAAAAGTTTGGCTGTCTTGCCAAGAAAACCCCACCGATAGGGCAAATTCTTCGCGAGGGGTACGAATCAAGGGCTGTCGAAAATCGATTTCGTAGAGGTTCGACTCGCCGCGAATGTCAAATTCATCGAAGGGGGCTTGGGTGATTTCGTTGCGGTTCGGGGAGACGCGAAACTGAAGCGTTCCCTCCATCGGGTTGACGGGAATGCGGTAAGCGATATCGAAGAAGTCTAACCCGTTGGTGTAAGTAAAGTTATATTCAATGTCGATTTCGTCGCCGAACCCGGCCAAGTTTCGATGGCGCACGCCGAGGATCGCCCGTTCGCCGCCGACGCTAGGGGGCGAGTAGTTGTCGGTGGCGACGCGGAACCCGAAGGGATTGGCTTCGGTGACGCGCACGACGAGCAAGCTTTCGCCGATGTCGTCTCCGGCCCGCAAGCTGGCTTCGACGCTTTCAAAGAGGGGATCGGCCCGCAACAGGCGCAATTGGTCTTCAAGGGCGGCGGTATCGAGAGGAACGTCGGCGGCGAGTTCGATGCGACTGCGAACGAAGGATTCGCTGAGTCGTTCGGTTCCTTCGATGCGGATTTCCCCGAGACGCCCTTCGATAATTTGGATGGTCACGACGCCCCCTTCGATATCTTGGTTGGGGACGATCGCGCGAGAGGTGATGTAATCGCGATCGAGATATTCTTGGGTAATGGCGTCGGCGACAGCTTGTAAGTCTTGTAACGTCACCTCTCGCCCTTCGACGGCGGCGGTGAAGGCGCTCAGTTCTTCGGGCGTGAAAATGCTACTTCCGACGACTTCGACCGTTTCTACGAAGAATTGAGGTGCGTCGGGATCGGTTTCGGGAGTCGGGGGAGGCGGTTCGGGTTCAGTCGGTAGGGTTTCGTCGTCCGGTTCGAGGGGTTCGGCTTCCGGTTCGGGCGATCCGAATCGATCGCCGGGATCGGGTTCGGGATCTGTTTGAATCGGCGGAATCGACGGCACGTTTTGGGCGTGCTGTTTTTGGGTCGGTTGCTGCGTTTCCAGCCCGAACGAGCGCTTTTTCGGCATCTCTAAAAGCGCTTGAGTTGTTTTCGGGACGACGCGAGCGGACAAAGATTCAGCAGTTGACAGCCACGTTATCGCAAGTCCGACACTGACACCACACCACGATCGCCAACCTTTCACTCACGCCTCCTCGATTTGTCTGTGGTTGTTATTTCCTACGACGATACCACCCTCTCAGGAATTCGCTATGCAGCTCAGTTTTCCGACCCGTCGCGATCGCCTTGCGAAACTGCCAACATTAATCTCTAAGGGGCCTTCCGTTATGGCCTGTCGGCTGTCGGCTATAACGAGAGGGGAATTGGAGGACGGGGTGTTTTGGCTTTAAACATACGCTTTGAGCCGATCGACGGTCACACCGCCACAGGAAGCCACGAAATAAGAACCTGTCCAGGTAGTAATGAGGAGTAATGTTACTTTTTTTGAATCCTTATCACGAAAGGATCGTAACTGACCAGCATCATTAGAGTTATCAATTTCTGAATTTACCGAATTGGGCTGAGACTGGCGATCGCCCGCGACAAGACGATGCAGTAGTCAGAGACAGTTCGGAATCTTAAAAAAATCTCGAAAAACTAGAAATTTTCAACAATTTAAGTATACCATAAAAGTCTTCGCTTGATTTCAATTATAAATTTTTAAACACTTCTCAAAATTGGATTAAGAACCATGCAACAAACTTTACAAAAAGCCAATGCAGAAGTTGGAGATTATTTCGACCTCGGTTGGACGATTTTCAAAGAAAATATCTCAACGTTCGCGACTTTTACTCTCATCGTCAACCTTCCACTGATTGTCATCAGTCAATTTATTCCACAACCCGAAACTCCTGGAGAGACGATTGAGTTTACATCATCAAATATTACAATTTTAGTCGTTTTTTACATTTTGGCGATCGTATTAGGAACGATGTCTGCATTGGCAACACACATCGTCTCAGAACGAGCCGTTCTCGGACAGTCTATCGATGCGAAGACCGCGTTACAACTGGCAGTTCCTAAAATTGCAATTACGGTTGTCGTCAGCTTAGTTGCCTCGTTAATTATCGGTGTCGGGACAGTGCTGTTGGTCGTGCCTGGAATTTATTTAGCGGTCAACCTCGCCTTTATCGGACAAGCGATCGCGCTGCGAGATTGTGGATTTAATGCCTTTCAATACAGCCGGAATCTCGTAAAAGGACAATGGTGGAAAGTCTTCGGTCGTTTTCTTATCATTGGAATCGGCTTTTTGATTATCTTTATCGTTCTGGGATTTATCGTCGGTTTTTTGGTGGGTATCTTTGCTGCGTTCCCCATCGTACAACTGGTTTTGAACGTTCTGCTATCCTTAGTCATCGCGCTGGCGGGATATTTTATGTCCGTGGTGTATACGATGCTTTTCCTCAACCTCGATTACGTGCGAAACGCCCCCACTCCAGAAGTCGCAGCTTGACACTCCCCAGCTATCACGGCGTGGGGATTCTTCCTTCAACGATCCGACTTGCTCTGACAGGTTTGCACCAGCCAAAGTAGCGGTCAAATCTCCAGAAGCGTTCACCTCGACTGCGCTCGGTGAGCGAAGCCGAACCAAAGTTCCGGTATGCCCTACCGTACTCAAGGCAGCGTTCAGGATGTTGATGGCTGCGTTGTGGTCTCTATCCAACTCGCACCCACACTGGCAAACGTGAGTTCGAGTCGAGAGACTTTTCTTGACCACCGTGCCGCAACTCGAACAGGCTTGGCTGGTATAGGCAGGTTCGACCGCAACGGTTATCCTGCCAAACTTTTCTCCAAACTGTTCCAACCACTTCCTGAACTGATACCAACCTGCATCGTGAATCGACTTGGCGAGACAGTGGTTTCTTACCAGATTCTTAATCCTCAAGTCTTCGTAGGCCACCAGATCGTTAGATCGGATTACGCAACGCGCCAGTCTCTTGGCGTGTTCTTCACGTTGCCGACTTATTTTGAGGTGTACTCGCCCGAGTTGATTGACGGCTTTTTTCCGGTTGGCAGAGCCTTTCTGTTTTTTGCTCACCCTTCGGTGAGCGCGTTTCAGCTTTTTCTCAGCGTTTCGGTAAAACCTCGGATTCGGTTCGCATTCTCCGTTTGAATCGGTGTAGAACTCCTTGAGTCCGACATCCAACCCCACGGTATTTCCTGACGGTTCGAGTGTTTCTCGAACCTCGACACTAACGCAGAACTGTGCGTAGTAACCGTCAGCCCTGCGAACCAGTCGAACCCGTTTAATTTGTTCTGTACTGTAAAACGCCAAATCCCAAGTTCCAACCAGTTTTAGTCGTCCTATATTTTTCTTATCCGTAAAGACAATATGCTTGGGGTCGAGTAACTTCCAACCGGAAGTTTTGTACTCAACGGAACGACTGTTTTTCTTGAACTTGGGATATCCTTTGTGTCCAGGAACAGACTTGCGACAGTTCTCGAAAAAACGAGAAATTGCCGACCAAGCGCGTTCGGCTGAGGCTTGACGAGCCGTGCTGTTGAGTTCTCGGGCAAAGCCATACTCTCGAGCCAGGACTCGACAGTATTTGTTGAGGTCGTATTTGTTAACACCTCGGTTATCTATCCAATAGCGCAGTGCCTTGTTGCGAACGAACTGTGCGGTTCGGATCGCTTCGTCAATCGCTGCGTATTGGTGGGGTTTACCTTTGACTTTGAACTCGAGAACAAGCATTGTCGTTTAGCTTGATTGTTCTGAATATTTTAGAACAAAAAACAGGATTGTCAAAAGCCGCCCTAGAAGGGCGGGGTTTTAGACCCAAATTTTTTGATAACGACAGTCTAGTGGCGAACCCGCAGCGATCGCCCCGAAAGCAACCTCGATCGATCCCGGCGATCGCTGGCTCTCGTCTCGTCTCCCTGAAACACTCGTAAACCTCGTTTCGACTCGCTATCCTAAAGTACAGACGTTTCTCTGTCCCCTATGCAACTGAGTCAATCCCAACTCGACACCCCGCAAACCCTCGCACTCGATGTCGGGGGGATGAAGTGCGCGGGATGCGTCAAAGCCGTCGAACGCAAACTCAGCCAAATTCCCGGCGTCAAATCCGCCTGCGTCAACCTCGCCACGGAAATGGCGACGGTGGAATACGAACCGAACCGCGTCGAACCGAACCATCTCGCCCAAACGCTCACCGAAGCGGGATTTCCCAGCCAACCGCGTACCGCGACGGGATTGTCCGTAGAGGATTTGGAAGCGACAGAAGAACGCCACCGAGACGCCGCCCGAGAACAGCAACAACAACTGATGGTGGCGATCGCCCTCATCGTGTTGTCGGTCGTCGGACACCTTCAAATGTTGGGACTTCCGGCGATTCCGGGGTTGAGTAACATTGGGTTTCACTTCACCCTGGCGACGGCGGCGTTGTTGGTTCCGGGGCGTCCCCTGTTGCTGGATGGATGGCGAGGTTTGACGCACAACGCCCCCAACATGAACACTCTCGTCGGGTTGGGGGTGACGACTGCATACGTCGCCAGTTGTGCGGCGTTGTTGTTTCCCAATTTGGGTTGGGATTGCTTTTTTGAAGAACCCGTGATGTTGCTGGGGTTCGTTCTGTTGGGGCGATCGCTCGAAAAACGGGCGAGAAATCGAGCGGCGGCGTCGCTGAAATCTTTAGTCGGGTTGCAACCGAAAACAGTTCGTTTGGTAACGAATCCCGATAAGATACACCACCTCGACGGAAACTCGCTTCTCGACCTTCCGGCGAACCAGGTGCGAGTGGGGGAATTCCTTCAAGTGCGGGCTGGGGAAAAAATTCCCGTCGATGGCGAGATCGTCGCCGGACAAACTGCTATTAACGAGTCTATGTTAACGGGGGAGCCGATGCCGGTTCTCAAACAGGTGGGAGATACGGTGACGACGGGAACCCTAAACCAGTCGGGAAGCATCGTCGTACAGACGCAGCGGACGGGGAAAGACACGACACTCGCCCACATCGTCCGGTTGGTTCAGGAGGCGCAAACCCGAAAAGCCCCGGTTCAGCGGTTGGCCGATACTGTGGCGGGATATTTTACTTATGGAATTATGGCGATCGCCGCCTTGACGTTCCTGTTTTGGTACGGGTTTGGGACGGATTGGTTTCCGCAGGTGTTGTCTGTCAGTCGCGAGTTTCCCAATTTGGGGCCGGTTCACGAGATGTTCGATCGCCCCACTTCTCCAGTATTGTTGAGTTTGAAGCTGACCATCGACGTGTTGGCGATCGCCTGTCCCTGTGCGTTGGGATTAGCCACACCGACGGCGATTTTGGTGGGAACGGGAATCGGGGCCGAACGGGGATTGTTAATCCGGGGCGGCGACGTTCTCGAAAACGTCCACAAACTCGATACCGTCGTCTTCGATAAAACGGGAACCCTGACGCGAGGAGAACCCACAGTAACGGAAGTGTGGAACGTTCAATCCGTCTCGGCGTTGTCGATGGCGGCGTCTGTCGAACAGAATACCAGTCATCCGTTAGCCGAGGCGATCGTCCGTCACGCTAAAAACACGGGGGTTTCGTTACACCCCGTCGAAAACGTCCACACCGAACCCGGACTCGGCGTTTCGGCGATCGTCGAGAATCGAGACGTTCTGGTTGGAAATCGGCTATGGCTAGAAAAACATGGCGTTTCGGTGACTGACGAGGTATCGCAACACGCAGAATCCTTCGTTCGTCGGGGAAATACAGCGGTTTACGTCGCCGTTGATGGAGCAGTGGCCGGAGTTATCGCCGTGCGAGACGAGTTGCGATCGGACGCCGCCGAAACCGTGCGACACTTACAAAAATTGGGATTGCGCGTGAAGTTACTCACCGGCGATCGCCGAGAAGCCGCCGACGCGATCGCCCGTGAGGTGGGATTGCTAGGCGAAGATGTCTTCGCTGAAGTCAGTCCCGACGATAAAGCTCGTGCGATCGTCGAGTTACAAGAACAGGGGTACAACGTGGCGTTAGTCGGCGACGGAATGAACGACGCCCCGGCCTTAGCTAAAGCGAACGTGGGAATTTCCCTCCACGGCGGAACCGACGTGGCTGTCGAAACCGCTCAAATCGTCCTCATGCGCGATCGACTCGACGACATTCTCCAATCGATTCGCCTCAGTCGGGCGACCTTCAACAAAATCCGCCAAAACCTGATTTGGGCGTTTGCGTACAACACTATTGGAATTCCCGTCGCCGCTGGCGTCTTGTTACCCAGTTTCGGAATTCTTCTCGATCCCGCCGTCGCCGCCGCGTTCATGGCCATGAGTTCCGTTAGCGTCGTCACCAACTCGCTTTTACTGCGGAGACAGTTTCGGTGAAGAGAATTGGGAACAGGGAACAGGGAATCGGGAACAGGGAACAGCTAACAGTTTCTCCCTCTCTCCCCCTCTCCCCCTCTCCCCCTCTCCCCTTCTTCCCCTCCAAACTACCGCATCTTCTGCGACCAGATCCGCGTGGGGAGACCCCAAACGTAAATGAAGCCTTCAGCGGCTTTATGGTCGAACTGGTCGTCAGAGCCGTAAGTGGCCAGTTCGTCGGTGTACAGGGTGTTGGCGGATTTGCGGCCGACGATGGTAGCGGTTCCTTTAAAGAGTTTGACCCGGACTACCCCAGTGACTTGTTTTTGGGTTTCTCGGACGAACGCATCTAACGCCCCTTTTAGGGGACTGAACCACAGTCCGTTGTACACCAGTTGGCTGTAGGTTTCCTCGATTCCCCGTTTGTACTGGGTGACATCTTTCGTCAGTGTCAGACTTTCGAGGTCGCGGTGGGCTTGAATCAGCGTCATCAACGCGGGAGCTTCGTAGATTTCCCGCGATTTAATTCCCACCAGGCGGTTTTCAATCATGTCGATGCGACCGACACCGTGGCGTCCGGTGATGTCGTTGAGGGTGGCGACGAGTTTTACCGGAGAGAGGGCTTCGCCGTTGATGGCGACTGGAAATCCTTCCTCAAAGCCAATTTCAACGTATTCGGGTTCGTTGGGCGTTTCGGCGATCGCGGTCGTCATCGCGAACACTTCTTCGAGGGGTTCGTTCCAGGGATCTTCGAGGGGCCCGGCTTCGATGCTGCGTCCGAGAAGGTTGCGATCGATACTGTATGGGGAAGACTTCTTGACGGGAGAGGGAATCCCGAAGCGTTCTCCGTAGGCGATGGTTTCTTCGCGGCTCATTCCCCACTCGCGAGCTGGGGCGAGTACTTTTAGGTTGGGGTTGAGAGCGGCGATCGCGACGTCGAAGCGAACTTGGTCGTTCCCTTTCCCCGTACATCCGTGAGCGACGGCGTCCGCTCCGTATTCTGCGGCGACTTCTACCAGTTTCTTCGCGATCAGGGGACGGGCCAAAGCCGTCGAGAGGGGATAGCGGTTTTCGTAGAGGGCGTTGGCTTGAATGGCGGGAAAGGCGTAATCGGCGATGAATTCTTCTCGAACATCCGCCACGAGGGACTGACTCGCCCCCGCAGTCAAGGCTTTTTCGCGAACTGGCCCGAGTTCTTCTCCTTGTCCCAAGTCTGCGGCGAGGGTAATTACCTCGTCCACTCCCCATTCTTGCTTCATGTAGGGGATACACACTGACGTATCGACGCCACCGGAATAGGCTAGTACGGCTTTAGTAGCACGACCCATGTGCGTTTCGTTCTCCGTCTCAAAACAACCAGTCTTTTATTATGGGGCATATTCTGGAGGAATTTTCCCCGTTCTTGGCAGACTTGGCTGGGATTTTACCCCGCTGGGGCTGCGATCGCGACGTGACCGGAAGTTTTTTCGCTCCGTTACAGCTTTCTGTGTTAGCGATCGTTGACAATTTACTCGAGCGATCGAATCTCTCGGACGATATCGTTTCGTGACATTTCTTTGAGGGAGGATCATACGTGGTTTTCTTTGGGGGCGATCGCGTATTTTTTGGCGATCGGTGAATATAATTAGGGTTTGCCGAAAAAGACGGTTGGTTGAAGTTGGGAACAGGGATCGCCGGATTTAGGAACAGTTGGGAGAATTGGCGATCGTTTAATTTCGAGAGGTGAGAAAACGATCGGGTTATACGGAATCCGAATTTCAACGCTTCGACTTCGCTCGCTTCGACTTCGCTCGCTTCGACTCCGCTCGGACTCAAATACTGGTTTTACTCAGTCAGACAAGCCCCTATATCCCCCCCCTTTCAAAGGGGGGCGAAGGGGGGATAGGGGGCTAAGGGGGGATGTGGTGAAGACTTGTTGAAACCTAGCTTATCGGAAACGGATTCCGCTGTATTCTTACGCTGTATTCTTACTTAGAATATGCTGAATAAAACTGAAACGGGTGCATCTCAATGGATGTAAAAACACGAGGCTCTGGGTAGGTTTTGCGAACCTCCGTGGAACCCAACAGCCGCTTGGAAAGTGTCGATCGGTGCGTAGCACTATCGAGTACAAAAGCTTGTCTCCGATGAATTTACATTTTTGAGATGCACTCACCCTACAAATGATGTAGATGCGTGACTCCTGAAGGAGTTTAAGGAAATTAACTTGAAAAAAACTCCCGAGTTTTCGGTCATAATGAGACCAAAATTCGGGAGAAAATCGCGAGCCGCTCGCATTCCTCAACCTCCGATCCCCCGTTCCCCGTTGCCTTCCCTCACTTTAACTTTAATACTTTTTCAGCCAGCCCTAACTTAAGTATTTTTCCCGTTCTGATACATCGGAAAATCGGCGTATCCTTCCTCGTCGAACGAGTACCACACTGACATATCTGCCGGAGGATTCAGTTCCCAGCCGTTGGCGAAGCGTTCTACCAAATCGGGGTTGCTGATGTAGGGTCGTCCGAAGGCAATCAGATCGGCATTTCCCTCGCGAATCGCCGTCTCTGCCGTTTCCTGGGTGTAGCCGCAGTTTCCCATTAACGGCCCGTCGAACACCTGCCGTAACTCCTTCAGCGTTATGGGTTCGCCGAGTTCGTGGAAGCCAAATTCTAAACCGTCCATGACGTGGAGATAGGCCAAACCATAGGCGTTTAACTGTTGCGCGACGTAGAGAAAGGTTTCGCGGTAGTCCGGCGATCCCACATCGTTAAAGTCGCCGTTGGGAGAAATCCGCACGCCGACGCGGTTGGCGGGAAACACGGAAGTTGTGGCTTCGACGATTTCGCGAAGAAAGCGAAAGCGATTTTCCAAACTTCCCCCATAGCGATCGCTGCGGTGGTTGGTTTTCGACTGTAAAAACTGATCGATCAGATAACCGTTGGCACCGTGAATTTCGATGCCATCGAAACCCGCCATTTTTGCACGTTCGGCTGCTTTTCGGTAATCTTCAACGACCTGTTCGACTTCTTCGGTTTCCAAGGCGCGAGGGGTTTCGTAGTCCTGTTTCCCCGTCGGCGTGTGGATGTAGTCGTCGTCGAGGCGAATCGCAGACGGTGCGACAGGAAGTCCGTCTTCGGGGTGAAAGCTGCTGTGAGAAGCGCGTCCGCAGTGCCACAGTTGTAAAAACATCGGCGTTCCTTGGCTGCGAACGGCTTCGACGACTTGTTTCCAGGCTTTCGCTTGTGCGTCGGTATAGATTCCCGGCGATTGTTGCCAACCGATCGCCTGAGTGGAGATGACGGTGGCTTCGCTGATAATCAACCCTGCCGAGGCTCGTTGTTGGTAGTATTCTGCCATGAGTGCGTTCGGCATCCGTTCGATCCCCGCTCGCGATCGCGTCAGGGGAGCCATGACGACACGGTTTTTCAATGATAGATCTCCCATATTAAAAGGAGAAAGTAAGTGGGTAGAGAGAGTCGAAGTCATCTGAGTTTGAATTGAAGGACAACAAAGGGTGGCGCAGGACAAAACGCCTGCTTAGAAGGTGCGATCGCTATGCTTCACGGGTTTGGCGATCGCATCTCCAGTTAACGACGAGGCTCGATACCTAAGTGGTTTCGGCCTCTCGATAGGTTGGAAAATCCGTGTATCCTTTTTCACCCGGCGAATACCAAATCGACTTATCCGGAAGAGGATTCAAGTCCCAACCGTTGGCGAACCGTTCCACCAAATCGGGATTGCTCATATACAGCCGTCCGAAGGCGATCAGATCGGCATTTCCTTCGCGAATCGCCGTCTCTGCCGTTTCCTGGGTGTAGCCGCAGTTTCCCATTAACGGCCCGTCGAACACCTGCCGCAACTCTGCCAGCGTCATGGGTTCGCCGAGTTCGTGAAAGCCGATACCCAATCCATCGATGACGTGGAGATAGGCCAAACCGTATGGGTTCAATTGTTTGGCGACGTAGAGAAAGGTTTCGCGGTAGTCTGGCGATCCCATATCGTTAAAGCTACCGTTGGGAGAAATCCGCACGCCGACGCGGTTGGCGGGAAATACCGAAATCGTCGCTTCGAGGACTTCGCGCAACAAGCGAAAGCGGTTTTCTAAACTTCCCCCATAGCGATCGCGGCGGTGGTTGGTTTTCGACTGTAAAAACTGATCGATGAGATAGCCGTTAGAGCCGTCTACTTCGATGCCGTCGAACCCGGCCGCTTTCGCGCGAATCGCCGCCTGGCGGTAATCTTCAACGACCTGTCCGATTTCTTCAGTTTCTAGGGGACGAGGCGTTTCGTGGTCTTGCGGCCCGATTGGCGTGTCGATGTAAGGGTAATTAATGGGAATGGCAGACGGCGCGACGGAAAGTCCTTCTTCTGGGTGAAAGCTGCTGTGAGAGGCGCGTCCGCAATGCCACGGCTGGAAAAAGATCGGCGTTCCTTGGCTGTGAACGGTTTCGACCACTTGTTTCCAGGCTTCAGCTTGTGCGTCGGTGTAGATTCCCGGCGATCGCTCCCAGCCGAGAGCCTGAGTCGAAATCGCCACGGCTTCGCTGATAATCAATCCAGCCGAGGCTCGTTGTCGGTAGTGTTCGGCGATGAGTGCGTTCGGCATCCGTTCGATTCCCGCTCGCGCTCGCGTTAGGGGAGCCATGACGACGCGGTTTTTCAGCGATAAGTCTCCCATATTAAAAGGAGAAAGTAAGTGGGGAGAAAGAGTTGAAGTCATCTGAGTTTGAGTCGGCAGTGAACGAAAGGACAACCCAGTCGCGACGCAGGCTTCTATCCTGCTTCATGGCGCGAGATCGGTTTAGGAAAATCGATCGAACACGACCACGTCTTCCATGGGAAGCTGTCCGCCACGAGGCCGCGCTTCCTGTACGGTTTTTCCGACGACGACGAACATCGAAATAACGTGGTCTTCGGGAAGACGAACCAACTCGGCCACTTTCTCGAAGTCAAACCCGTCCATCGGACAGGAATCGTACCCCATCGCTTTCGCCGCGAGCATAATCGTTTGTGCGGCGATGCCACAAGAGCGCATGGCTTCGTCTCGCTGTACGGTTTCTCGACCGTCGTAATACTGAGCGATCGCCGGAACGAGAAAATCTCGAACTGCTTGTGGTGCGTTGCACCAGTAGCGTTCTGGCTGTTCGGCCCAGGATTTGAGATCGGCACAGAGAATTACGAGCAGCGAGGCATCTGTCACCTGCGCTTGATTCCAAGCCACTTCGCGAATTTTTTGGCGCAGTTGGCGATCGCGAATCACGAGGAACCGCCAATTTTGAATGTTAAAGGCAGTCGGAGACAGCATCGCCAGGGAAAGCAGCTTGTCGATCTCCTCCTGACTCATTTCGTGGTTGGGATCGTAATGTTTGACAGAGCGGCGCGATCGAATCGCTTCTATCGTGTCCATGCTTTAACCTACTCCTGATTTCAAGTCGCAAGATCGCAGAGATTCTCGATTGCGGAAGCGTTTCGGAGTCTTCCTGATGGCAGTATGACAGACCGAATGCCTCGACGAAACCTATCCTTAGAAAGATTGCGAGAGAGGCGATCGCGCTAAACTCGAGAAAACGAGCGATCGAGGGACGATATTATGTCAGCCAACGCGACACCGCCTCAACTCCCTCTAGCCGAGAGGTTGGAAGATTGGCATCCGACGCCACCGACGGATTTGATTTTCGATGACGGGGAACCCTTGGAAAGCAACCGACACCGCATCGCCATGAATCTGTTAATTCGATCGCTACAGCAAGCCTGGTGCGATCGCGACGACTATTTCACTGGCGGCAATATGTTCGTCTACTACAGTCGCCAGCAGGCGCTAAATCGAGATTTTCGCGGACCGGACTTTTTCGTGGTGTTGAACGTAGACGGAACGCGATCGCGCCAGGGTTGGGTGATTTGGGAAGAAGAGGGACGCTATCCTGATGTTATCGTCGAGTTAATGTCGCCTTCGACAGCCAAGGTCGATCGGACTGATAAAAAAGAGTTGTACTCACAAACCTTCCACACGCGTAATTATTTTATTTACGATCCCTTCGACGAAAATTCTCTCGAAGGTTGGCAACTCGACAAACAGTTTAACTACCAACCCCTCGAAACTCAAGAAAACGGTTGGTTGTGGTGCGAAACGCTCGGATTTTGGTTGGGAACTTGGCAGGGAACGATCGATCGAGAAACGGCGATCTGGCTGCGGTTTTACGATACGGAGGGTAACGTCGTCCCACTTCCTGAAGAAGCGGCACAGCAACAAGCTGAAACCGAACGTCAACGCGCCGAACGACTGGCGGCACGATTGCGAGAACTAGGAGAAGATCCCGATGAAGTTTAACAGGCGCTAAACTCAAAGAGACGTTCGATCGAGGGAAAATTGTTATGACAGCTAACGCCACCCCCTCTCAACTCCCTCAACCGGCAACAGTAGAAGAGTGGCAACCGCCAATGCCACCGACGGATTTGATTTTCGATGACGGGGAACCCTTGGAAAGCAACCGACACCGCATCGCCATGAATCTGTTAATTCGATCGCTACAGCAAGCCTGGTGCGATCGCGACGACTATTTCACTGGCGGCAATATGTTCGTCTACTACAGTCGCCAGCAGGCGCTGAATCGAGATTTTCGCGGACCGGACTTTTTCGTGGTGTTGAACGTAGACGGAACGCGATCGCGCCAGGGTTGGGTGATTTGGGAAGAAGAGGGACGCTATCCTGATGTTATCGTCGAGTTGATGTCGCCTTCGACAGCCAAGGTCGATCGCGGGGTTAAAAAAGAGTTGTATTCACAAACCTTCCACACGCGTAATTATTTTATTTACGATCCCTTCGACGAAAATTCTCTCGAAGGTTGGCAACTCGACAAACAGTTTAACTACCAACCTCTCGAAACTCAAGAAAACGGTTGGTTGTGGTGCGAAACGCTCGGATTTTGGCTGGGAACTTGGCAGGGAACGATCGATCGAGAAACGGCGATCTGGCTGCGGTTTTACGATACGGAGGGTAACGTCGTCCCACTTCCTGAAGAAGCGGCGCAGCAACAAGCTGAAACCGCACAGCAACAAGCTGAAACCGCACAGCAACAAGCTGAAACCGCACAGCAACAAGCTGAAACCGCACAGCAACAAGCTGAAGAAGCACAACAGCGCGCCGAACGACTGGCGGCACGACTGCGAGAATTGGGAGAAGATCCAGACACCCTTTAAACTGAAGTTGAAGTCGGAGGCGATCGCCAAAGATACTGTTTCAAGTTGAGTTTTCCCGACTCGTCAAATTCAATTCCTTCGGCTTCCAAAAGTGCTTGTTGGTGGTAATCGGTTCCTCGTCGCTGTGGTGAATGAGAAACACAGCCTTTAGCATTGATAACCCGATGCCAGGGTACGTCGGAATTTGCCAGATCGACGCGATAGAGTGCGTAACCCACGAGTCTGGCTTGTCCGGGTAAGTCGGCTAGGGTTGCGATTTGTCCGTAGGTGGCCACTCGTCCGGGGGGAATTTGACGAACGATTTGATAGATGCGATCGTAGGTAGACATTCAAAATTCTAAGATTCAGTAAATTTCTGTCAGCTTATTGTCGGAAAAACCGTCGATAGATCTAGATTATTATTGGCAAAACCAGGTAATGTTAGCGTATCTTCAGGTAACAAGATTTGGCGTTGGCAATATTCAAATCTTCCGTTCGGCATTTGACAGGGTTGGGTATAGGTTTCGAGACAACGATCGATTAAGTTAAAAATCCAAACGTTTTCGATTCCAGCTTCGGCGTAAACGGGAAGTTTGACCTCGCGATCGAACTGTAGTGAAGAGTCAGCAATTTCGATGACGAGAAAAATATCTTCCGGTTGAGGATGAGTTGTAAGATAGTTATCTTCGCGCATTCTCACGATCGCAAAATCCGGTTCGGGTTCGCTGAGATTGGGAAGTTCGATAGGATCTTGACAGCGAATTTTCGCTGTTCCTTTGAGAAGACTGGCTAATTCTTCTAGTAAATTCATACAACACACCGTATGACGCTTGCCTTTAGCTGCCATTTCCACCAATTCTCCTCGAATTAATTCGATGCGATCGCCCTCCTTGAAAAAACCTAACTCAATTAGGCGGTGGTAGTCTTCGATTGAAAACTTTTTAGTAGCTAACATTTTTAAATTTAGGGTTTATTGGTAGTTGGACGATTTGGAAAAATTCGAGACAGTTCTAATTGTAAATCCTCAAATCTAGGCAATGCAACTGTATCTTCAGGTAAAAAGATTTGGATGTTTCGGTATTCAAACGTTCCTGATGACATGAGGTAAGG
>NZ_KB235958.1:1606851-1634508 GCF_000332355.1 Baaleninema simplex PCC 7105 | reverse complement strand
CTGCCATTTCCACCAACTCTGGCTCTTCGGAGTTTAGGGTGACAGAAAAACTAACTTCACGAGATTTCAAGGGTTTTGGCTCTCGAATCTTCAATTTTTTGTATCATGCTATACATTTATAACCACAAACTCCGAAGACCCCAACTCTCCTCGAATTAATTCAATGCGATCGCCCTCCTTGAAAAAACCTAACTCAATTAGGCGGTGGTAGTCTTCGATTGAAAACTTTTTAGTAGCTAACATTTTTAAATTTAGGGTTTATTGGTAGTTGGACGATTTGGAAAAATTCGAGACAGTTCTAATTGTAAATCCTCAAATCTAGGCAATGCAACTGTATCTTCAGGTAAAAAGATTTGGATGTTTCGGTATTCAAACGTTCCTGATGACATGAGGTAAGGTTGCGTGTAAGTTTCGAGGCGATCGCCAATTAAGTTAAAAATCCAAACGTTTTCGATTCCAGCTTCGGCGTAAACGGGAAGTTTGACCTCGCGATCGAACTGTAGTGAAGAGTCAGCAATTTCGATGACGAGAAAAATATCTTCCGGTTGTGGATGAGTTGTAAGATAGTTATCTTCGCGCATTCTCACGATCGCAAAATCCGGTTCGGGTTCGCTGAGATTGGGAAGTTCGATAGGATCTTGGCATTGAATCAAAGCACGACTTCCGATGACTCGAAATAACTGTTGTAATAAATTACGACAACAGACGACGTGACGCTTGCCTTTAGCTGCCATTTCCACCAACTCTCCTCGAATTAATTCAATGCGATCGCCCTCCTTGAAAAAACCTAACTCAATTAGGCGGTGGTAGTCTTCGATTGAAAACTTTTTAGTAGCTAACATTTTTAAATTTAGGGTTTATTGGTAGTTGGACGATTTGGAAAAATTCGAGACAGTTCTAATTGTAAATCTTCAAATCTAGGCAATGCAACCGTATCTTCAGGTAAAAAGATTTGGATGTTTCGATATTCAAACTCTCCTAACGACATTCGGTAAGGTTGCGTGTAGGTTTCGAGGCGATCGCCAATTAAGTTAAAAATCCAAACGTTTTCGATTCCAGCTTCGGCGTAAACGGGAAGTTTAATCTCGCGATCGAACTGTAGTGAAGAGTCAGCAATTTCGATGACGAGAAAAATATCTTCCGGTTGAGGATGCGTTGTAAGATAGTTATCTTCACGCATTCTCACGATCGCAAAATCCGGTTCGGGTTCGCTGAGATTGGGAAGTTCGATAGGATCTTGACAGCGAACGATCGCGCGATCGCCAACGAGTTGCCATAGCAGACGATTTAAATTGCTACAACAGACTGCATGGCGTTTCCCTTTGGCTACCATTTCCACCAATTCCCCTCGAATTAATTCAATGCGATCGCCCTCTTTGAAAAAATTAAACTCAATTAGGCGGTGGTAGTCTTCAATTGAAAATTTTTTCGTGGATAACATTTTTTATTAAAAGCAGAGCTTAGTGTTTTTTTATCTCTTTATTATAGCAAAAAATATTAAAAGCGATCCAGTTTTTTACTCGTCGAGAGTCCGAGGCTTTTAGCAACGATCGAGAATTTAAATTGAATTACAGCAATATTTAAATTGAGTAATTTTTTGAATATTTAAGAATATTTAAAATACATTAAATTTTATGCCGAGTTCGTTGCATTTCAGAAGCGATCGTTAAGTACAAATACCTGTCAAGCCCCCAAAATCTACCGATTAATCTAAAGAAAATCTGTAGTCCGCAACCGAGCGATCGGGGATCGAGAAAAGGGGTTTTAAGATAGAAAACAACAGGCAAATTGCCTCGGAGTCGCGACCTCCGCCAGCGAAACCGCCACTTGGAGGAAACCCCATGACCCACGCCGAACCGTTTTCAATTCCCGAACGCGCACTCGATCGCGATTGCACCACCCTTTCGCGCCACGTTCTCCAACAGCTTCAAAGCTTCTCCGCCGAAGCCCAGGATCTCAGCGCCCTCATGAACCGTATCGCCCTAGCGGGGAAACTCACCGCCCGCCGTCTCAGCCGTGCGGGACTCATGGAAGGCGTTCTCGGGTTCGCCGGAACTGAAAACGTCCAAGGGGAATCCGTCAAAAAGATGGATGTCTACGCCAACGAGGTGTTTATCTCCGTCTTCAAACAAAGCGGCTTAGTCTGTCGCCTCGCCTCAGAGGAGATGGAAAAGCCCTACTACATCCCAGAAAACTGCCCCATCGGACGCTATACCCTCGTCTACGACCCCATCGACGGTTCCTCGAACATCGACGCCAACCTCAACGTCGGTTCGATTTTCGCCATTCGCCAACAAGAAGGTAACGACGAAAGCGGTGAAGCCTTGGACTTACTACAATCGGGGCGCAAACAACTCGCCGCCGGTTACATCCTCTACGGGCCGAGTACCGTTCTCGTCTACTCCCTCGGAAACGGCGTCCACGCCTTCACCCTCGATCCGAGTTTAGGCGAATTCATCCTCTGGCAAGAGAACATCCAAGTTCCCAAGCACGGAGCCGTTTACAGCGTCAACGAAGGGAACTTCTGGCAGTGGGACGACTCCATTCGGGACTATACCCGCTACGTCCACCGTCACGAAGGCTACACCGGACGCTACAGCGGCGCACTCGTCGGGGACTTCCATCGCATCCTGTTACAAGGTGGCGTGTTCCTCTACCCCGGAACGGTGAAGAAACCCGAAGGTAAACTGCGTTTGCTGTACGAATCGGCGCCCCTAGCCTATCTCATCGAACAAGCGGGAGGACGGGCGAGTACGGGAACCCAAAACATCCTCGATGTGGTTCCCAAGAAGTTGCACCAACGGACACCTCTAATTATCGGCAGTACCGAAGACGTTGCACTCGTCGAATCGTTCATTCAAGAGGGAACGCGCCGAGAACAGGACAAAGTTTTGACCTAACAGACGAGGTGAGGTGATGAGGTGATGAAGTGATGATGGAATGATGAGAGCCGAAATGCTCTTGTACTGGGCTTTTCAACTTATCTCGAACTCGCGATCGACTCCAGTTTTAGCCTTGGTTCGCTCCAGCTCACTTTAGTTTGTCAAGTTCAAGTTTGTAGACTCCACACCGATTCAGTTATGACTAAGACGAAAAATCCACTCTTCGAGCTGCAAAAATACGGTCAAAGCGTTTGGATGGACAACTTGTCCCGCGACGCGATCGCCTCTGGCGAACTCGAAACGCTGATTCGAGATCGCGCTGTACGCGGGATTACCTCCAACCCAGCCATCTTTGAAAAAGCGATCGCCGGAAACCAAATTTACGACGAAGACATCGCCGACGGCGTCAAAGCTGGAAAATCCGTCCTCGAAATTTACGAATCTCTGGTGTTTGACGATATTCGCAACGCCTGCGACGTTCTCAAACCCGTCTACGACGCCAGCCACGGCGTCGATGGTTACGTGAGTATCGAAGTTCCTCCCACCATCGCTCGCGATACTGAAAGTACCATCACCGAAGCCCGTCGCTACTTTCAGACGATCGATCGCCCCAACTTGATGATTAAAATCCCCGGAACTCCCGAAGGCTTACCCGCCGTCGAACAGGCGATTTCCGAAGGAATTAACGTTAACGTGACGCTGCTGTTTGCCATCGACGCCTACGTTAACAGCTTCTGGGCATACATTAAAGGCTTAGAAACCCGCGCCGCCAAAGGTGAAGATATTGCCAACATCTCCTCAGTGGCTAGCTTCTTCCTCAGCCGCATCGACAGCAACATCGACGCGCGACTCGAGGCTAAACTCGCCGAAACTGACGATTCCGCAACACGGGAGAAGTTGGAATCGCTCAAAGGTAAAGTGGCGATCGCCAACGCCAAACTCGCCTATCAGGAGTACAACAAAATCGTCACGAGCGATCACTGGAAAGCCCTAGCCGCCAAAGGTGCAAAAGTTCAACGACTCCTCTGGGCTAGCACCAGCACCAAAAACCCCAACTACAGCGATGTCATGTACGTTGACGAACTCGTCGGCGCCAACACCGTTAACACCTTACCGCCCAAAACCATCGAAGCCTGCGCCGACCACTGCCACGTCAGCAACCGCATCGAAACCCACATCGACGACGCTCAACGGGTTATCGACAGTTTACCCGAAGCCGGAATCGATCTCGATGCCGTTATGGACGAACTCCTCGAAGAAGGCATCGACAAATTCATCAAACCCTTCGAGTCGCTGATGTCTTCCCTCGAGGAAAAAGTCAAGCAACTCGCGTTAGTCTAATTCCAGAAGCAGAGAAGGGGAGCTTTTACAGTGAGCAGTTAGCAGTTAACAGTTTCTCACCTCCCCCTCTCCCCCTCTTCCCCTCTCCCTTTCTCCCCCTCTCCCCCTCTCCCTTTCTCCCCCTCTCCCCCTCTCCCCCTCTCTTCTTTATGATTGCCATTCAAGAAAATCCCCTTCGCGTCGGACTGCAACAGGATCGCATCCCCGAACCGCAAATTATCGTCATTTTCGGCGCTTCGGGAGATCTCACCCAGCGGAAACTGGTTCCGGCGATTTACCAAATGAATCTCGAACGTCGGCTTCCACCAGAACTGACCATCGTAGGGGTGTCCCGGCGCGAGTGGAGTCACGATTATTTTCGCGAACACTGTCGTCAAGGGATTGAAGAATTTGGCGGCGGACTGCAATCGGAGGATATCTGGAACAGTTTCGCCAAAGGACTGTTTTACTGTCCCGGTAATATCGACAGTTCCGAAAGCTATCAAAAACTCAAAGCCTTTTTAGGCGAACTGGACGAAGAACGGGGAACTCGGGGAAATCGGGTGTTTTACCTCTCTGTCGCGCCCCGGTTCTTCGGAGAAGCGACGCAACAACTCGGGGAAGCCGGAATGCTCGCCGATCCTCGCAAACAGCGTCTCGTCATCGAGAAACCTTTCGGGCGAGATTTGGCATCGGCGCAAGCTCTCAACCAAGTGGTACAAAGCGTTTGTGACGAAAAACAGGTCTATCGCATCGACCACTATTTGGGGAAAGAAACGGTACAAAATCTGTTGGTGTTCCGCTTCGCTAACGCGATTTTCGAGCCGTTGTGGAACCGCCAGTATATCGACCACGTACAGATTACTGTGGCGGAAAAGGTGGGGTTAGAAGGACGTGCGGGGTATTACGAAACCTCGGGGGCGTTGCGAGACATGGTGCAAAACCACCTGATGCAACTGTTCAGTCTCACGGCGATGGAACCGCCGAACTCTCTCGACGCCGACAGCATCCGCAACGAGAAGGTGAAAGTAGTTCAGGCGACGCGATTGGCAGATTTGGACAATTTGGAAAATGCCGCCGTTCGCGGACAGTACATCCCTGGATGGGTCAACGGAAAGCAAGTCCCCGGTTATCGTGATGAGGAGGGGGCTGACGAGAATTCGACAACGCCAACCTATGCGGCGTTGAAGTTATCGATCGATAATTGGCGGTGGAAAGGGGTTCCGTTCTATTTGCGAACGGGAAAACGGATGCCGAAGAAAGTGACTGAAGTGGCAATTCAGTTTAAAGAGGTTCCTTATTTGATGTTCCAGTCGGCGGCCAGACAGGCTAATCCCAATGTTTTGGCGATGCGGATTCAGCCGAACGAGGGGATTAGTATGCGCTTTGAGGTGAAGACGCCGGGAACTTCCCTGAGAACGCGATCGGTGAATATGGATTTCCGCTACGATGCGGCGTTTGGTAAACCAAACACAGACGCCTATAGTCGCTTGCTGATTGACTGTATGTTGGGCGATCAAACTTTGTTTACCCGCAGCGATGAAGTCGAAGCCTCTTGGCGGGTTCTGACGCCGGTTTTGGAAGTGTGGGACGCCCCCGCCCCACCGGATTCGATTCCGCTGTACGAAGCGGGAACTTGGGAACCGGTCGAGGCCGAACTGTTACTCAATCGCGACGGTCGCCGTTGGCGCAGGTTATAACGGCTGCAACTGAAACGGCCACAGCGATCGCGAGTTTCGATGATTCGCCCGAGGTTGCCAGACACACTTTAGTTCAAGGATTGCGAGAACGATTTCTATGAATACGCCACTCGTTGCTTTACAGAAGCCCAAAGACGTTTCGATTGCGGAAGTCGAAGCCGAACTGAGTAAAATTTGGCTCGGTCAAACCAGCGGCCAGGGCGCACCCCTTGCCAGTCGCGCCTCGACGTTTAGTATGGTCGTCTACGAACCCGAGGAGTTCCAGCAGTTGTTGGCTGGGCTGGGGTTTTATGAGGGAGCGATCGATGGGATCAATGGGGAACAGACGCGACAGGCGATCGAAGCGGCGCAGAAAGCTTACGATCTCGATATCACCGGACATATCAACCCCAAAACTCTGGCTAAACTGCGAGAGGAGTTCGATCGCCTCCCGCCAGACCGACGCCAAATCAACAATCTCGACGCTCGGGGATTTCAAGTCAGCGAAGCGATCGCCGGACAAAATCCCTGTCGGATTATTACTCTCTGTCCGACCATCGGGGCTGAGGATACGGGTGTTACGGCGCAAGTCTCGGCCTACTGTCCGGTTCAGCGCAAGAGTTCTCAGCTTATTTGTTGTGAGTATCTGACGCTGCGGGGAACGAAAGATGCTTTAAACCGCGTTGGGGAAATGGTTTCCTCGTTGATGGTTCCCGATTTGCCGAAGTTCGTTTGGTGGAAGGCGACACCCAACCCAGAACAGGAGTTATTCCAACAACTGGCGAAACGCAGTCACTGCATTATCGTCGATTCGGGGTATTTCAGCGATCCCGAATCGGAATTGTTGAAAATGCAGGAACTCATCGAACAGGAAATTTACATCGCCGATCTCAACTGGCATCGTTTGTCAGCGTGGCAGGAACTCACCGCCGCCGCCTTCGATCCGCCAGAGCGTCGCGACTCTCTCAAGGAAATCGACAATATCACGATCGATTACGAAAAAGGCAACAATTCTCAAGCGTTGATGTTTTTAGGCTGGTTTGCCAGTCGCTTGGGTTGGAAGCCGATTTCTTATACGTCCGAACGTAACGATTACGACATTGCGCGGGTGTCGTTTCAAGGGGAGTGCGATCGCGAAATTCACGCCGAACTCGCAGGGGTTCCCGTCGGAGACGTGGGCGAAATTCCTGGGGATCTCGTCGGGTTGCGCCTGACTTCAGCTAATACTTGTGCCGACTGCTGTACGATTCTCTGCTCGGAAACGACCGGTTGTATGCGGATGGAAGCGGGCGGAAGCGCCCAATCTTGTCGCACGGAACAGGTGACGGAACTCTCGGATCAGAAGGCGGAATTGTTGATGGCGCAACAGCTACAGCGATGGGGACGCGACGTGTTGTACGAGGAGAGTTTGGCGGTCACCGCTCAGATTTTGAAGCTTCAGTAGAGGTTGCGTACAGTGTCAAGCGGATCGTTCGCTTGACACTTGTTCGCAAAAAAAGATGTGATTTAAGATTACATCTTTTTTATGAATTTCACCAAAATACCATGTCGCGTCCGTCTCCTCAGCGTCTCATGGAACTCAATATTGAAATGTAAATTCTTTTAGATAGAGAAGAAAAACTTCGGCACGAAACTGAAAGTCTGCTTCAAGATGTACAAAAAAATATCGATCCTAGAGCATAGTTTAACAAGTGGTTGAGGTCGAAAGAAGGTTAAGCCTGGAAAAGAAAACAGTATGAATACCAAAACAAAAAGTGTGCTTATTATCAAGAGAATTTAAGATTTCAAGATGCAGTAGTACATCACGTAATTCCTGTTCAAAAAATGGGTCGAAAAGCTAACAGTCTTGAGAACTTTAAGTTATTGCATCAAAGCTGTAATTTAACGATCGGAACTCGAGTTATAAAATTTGATTGAAATTCCATCATGTCTAGAAAACCGGATTTAATTAAACAAATTGCTCGAGAAACTGTATGGACGAAAAACCCCTCACAAGTTAAATTTCCAAAACCAGGGTTCCACCTTCTCAAAAATATGCGATATAAGAAGGACAGATTATCCATCCTCTAACATCGTTCAACGCTCGAAAAATATATGGAGTTTCTCCAAGATACCGTCGTGCTGTCGCGTCTACAGTTTGCGCTGACAGCCATATTTCATATGCTCTGGCCTGTCCTCACCACCGGGATGGCGATTTACCTCGTCATCGTCGAAGGGATGTGGCTGCGAACTCGCAACCCAGACTACTATCACCACGCGCGGTTCTGGGCCAAACTGTACGTTCTCAACTTCGGAATCGGCGTCGCCAGCGGTGTTCCCATGGAATTTCAGTTCGGGACGAACTGGGCCCCGTTTTCCGAAGCTGTCGGCGACTTCTTCGGAAGCGTTCTCGGTTTCGAGGCGTCTATGGCGTTCATGCTCGAAGCTGGATTTCTCGGCATCATGTTGTTTGGGTGGGAACGCGTTCCCCCCGTCATTCACTACCTTTCCACGATTATGGTGGCGTTCGGCGCGAACCTGTCCACCTTCTGGATTATCACCGCCAACTCCTGGTTGCAAACTCCGTCCGGCGGCGAAGTGGTCGATGGAAAATTCGTCGTCAGTAACTACTTCGAGGCGATTTTCAACCCCTTTATGGCTAAAAGCGTCTCCCATATGTTTTTAGCGACGCTGGAAACCTCTTTGTTCGTCATTGGGGGAATTAGCGCCTGGTATCTACTCAACCAACGACACCCACAATTTTTCACGAGATCGCTCAAAATCGTTCTCGCCGCCGCGATCGCCGTCGCACCCCTGCAAATTTACGTCGGACACCTCAGCGGCGAACAAGTCTATCACGAACAACCGGCTAAACTCGCGGCCATGGAAGCGCAGTGGGAAACCATTCCCGCTGGAACCGTCGCACCTTGGAGCGCGATCGCACTTCCCAACGTCGAAGCCGAACGCAACGACTTTGAAATCTCCGTTCCCAACGCACTCGGCTACATTCTCGAGTTAAAACCCCAACTGTCCGAACCCGTGTTGGGATTGAAAGAATGGAAACCCGAAGATCGTCCGGCGATGGTGGGATTAATTTACTACTCCTTCCGCATCATGGTGGCGATCGGGTTTTTCTTCGCCGGATTGATGCTGTTGAGCGTCGTTCAGTGGCTGCGCGGAAAACTGTCGTCTGAGGAAATCGGGAAACAGCGTTGGCTGTTGGTTTCGTGGATCTTCGCCGCTCCCCTAGGATACATCGCCGTCGAAGCGGGTTGGATCGTCCGTTGTGTGGGACGACAACCTTGGGCTCTGTACGAACAAATTCGGACAGTCGATGCAGCGTCTAAACTCCCACCCGGAAACGTATTAGTCTCGTTGACTGGGTTCGCCGTCGTCTATTCAGTGTTGTTCGTCACCGCCTTGTACTTTGGAAGTCGCATTATTCGCAAAGGCCCCGATCTCGATCGACCCCTTCCCGGCCAAGGCGATCGCGATCTCACCGAACCGGCGACTCACGAACCCGATAGCCGTCCGGTTGAGGCGCAATAGGAGGAAAAGCGATGGATTTAACGATTTTAGACAACTTTCTGGCGCAAGTGTGGTTCGCCATTCTCGCCTTGTTCCTTTTCCTCTACGTTATGCTCGACGGCTTCGATCTCGGCGTGGGAATTTTATCGCTGACGGCGTCGAGTGAAGAACGTCGCGGGATTTTGATGACCAGTTTGAGCAATGTTTGGGACGCCAACGAAACCTGGTTGGTGTTGATGGGTGGTGCGTTGTTCGGTGCGTTTCCCCTGGCGTACAGTACCATTCTCAACGCCCTTTACATTCCCATTTTGACGATGGTGTTCGGCTTTATTTTCCGCGCCGTCGCCTTTGAGTTTCGCGAACATTCCGAAAGTAAGGTGTTTTGGAATTCCGCCTTTGGTGTGGGAAGCTTTCTGGCAGCGTTAGGACAAGGATTTTCGTTAGGTGCAGTTCTCGAAGGAATTCACGTCGATAAAGCCGGACATTTTATCGGGAGTACTTGGGATTTTTTGAGTCCTCAGTCTGTTGTGGTCGCATTGACGTTGATTCAAGGCTACGTTCTCATCGGTTCGACGTACCTAATCCTTAAAACTGAGGGCGAGTTACAGAAAACCCACTATCGCACTGCTAAAATTGCAACGGTCACGACGTTACTCGGTGCGATCGCCATTACGATTTCGACACCAATTTTCTTCGATTACACTCGAGAGCGGTTATTCGACGCACCCTGGATTTACATTTTTGCCACGATTCCCCTCCTCGGTGTGTTGCTAATTTGGCAGTTGTGGAAAAGTATCGATCGCCAAAAAGAAGTCGCACCGTTCGTCTGGACGATCCTGATTTTCTTGCTGACGTTCATCGGCTTGGCGTTGGTCGTGTTTCCCTTTATCATTCCCACGCAAATCACCATTTACGATGCCGCAGCCACACCCACCTCGCTAGTGTTTATGCTAGTGTTTATCGGCGTGTTAATTCCAATCATGTTGTTCTACAACATCTATCAATACGTCGTGTTTCGCGGTAAAGTGACCAGCAGCTATTACGGCGAATCTTGACTGAAATAGGAATCTCTTCGGACAAGATCCCCGGCATCTTGGAGATGCCGGGGATCTGGCTTATATGGTTTAATAATAAACTCTCTGTGTTCTCTGTGTCTCTGTGGTGAATTCAAATTCTAGGGGTTTTGAATCTCGCTCGACTCACGTATAAATCAGCAAACTGAATCTCGAGGGCGATCGCCCCCAATTTAAAACTCGCATCAATTCCATGATATTCAGAAAACAACCATCGATCGACATCCATTTTTAAATAATGTTCCACATGAGGCGAATCCTGTTCGATTAACACATATTCCCGAAAACTTTCAAGCGTACGATATGCAGAAAACTTATCCCCTTTATCGTAACCACGAGTCGAAGGCGATAACACTTCAGCAATTACCAAAGGATTGAGAATCGTATCGTTTCGTTCCTCTTGAAGCTGAATTTCACCACTGACCACCATCACATCGGGATAGGTATAAATCCGCCGTTCGGGAATCCAAAGCCGTTGTTCGGCGATAAAAACATCGTAAGGCTGACGTTTTAGCGAAAAATTTAAGAAAGCGAAAAGATTTCCCGCAACTCGATTGTGATTTGGGGTTCCACCCGCTATAACGGTGATGTCTCCGTCAATATACTCGTGGCGTTCCTCAGCGTTGGCTTCTCGTTCTAAATACTCTTCCGGGGTGTAACGTTTCGATTCAGTTGTGACACTCATGATGTAGTTCCCCTTTCAGCAACGGAACGTCATTTCGATCCTAGCCGATTTTCCAATTCAAACTCCCCAACATCTCAAAGATGCTGGGGAGCTGACTGAAAACCATTAAACCCCTCTGTGTCCTCTGTGTCTGGTGTGGTGAATTAAAGCTCTAGGATGTTGGGTTTCACTTGCGCTCCACCCAACCTACAGACAGAGGGTTTCGCGATTAATCGAGATAGCCCATGAGCGTATCGATTTCAACCGTGGCGTTGGGTGCCACCGGACGGTTACCCATAATCGTAATCGTCTCGCTGATGGCTAAGGTACTCGCTGTAATGGGACGAACCCCAGAGGCTTGCATCGTATCTTTGACTTTCAGCGAACTCACCGAAATTGGACGGTTGCCCATCGTGTTGTAAGTTTCGCTGATAGCGAGGCTGCTCGCTGCAACCGGCCGAATTCCAGACACTTGAATCGTCTCCGCAAATTGAATGTCACTTGCAAAAATGGGGCGTGCGCCGCCGACTGCCGCGAAGGTTTCGGCAATTTTACGGTGACTCACAGTTACGGGACGGTGTCCCGGTAGATCTTCGGCGGGTTTGATTTCGAGGGCTTTTTTCGTTTCCGATTCCCCCGGAACCGCTAGAGCCGTCACTTCTTTTTCTTCCGTTGCCTCGGATTTGTCGGTTGCCTCAGCTTGGCTCTCAGTGGTGGATTGGGTTTCTTCAGCTTTGGAGCTAGAAGAACTCTTCGTACTCCGGCTTCTGCTGCTTCTGGTTTTCGGGGTTTTATCGCTAGTAGTCATGCTTGCGTTTCCTAATCTTGGCTACAATTCTCGTCCGATCGCACCGAAAAGCCGCGATCGCGATGGAGGCGGTAACGGCTTGCCCAGATGCCGAACGTATCGATGTTTTGAATCCTTGTCGGTCAACGGCTCTCAAAGCCTGAAAGCATTAATCTTAATAGATTTTACGATCGATTTTAGAATTGCTTAAGCATTGTTGTAAAGGATTCTCAACACTATGATACATAACGATACGTCCGATTCGATCGCCCCCAAAGACGACAAAAGCTAATCAAAGCGTTTATATTGATTTATCACCGACGGGTGCGATCGCTCCCGGTGTTTTTTTCAACTCTATCGCGGTAGAAGACGCCGTATCGCGTCTGCCACTGACGCCGTTTCAATCGCGATCGCGATCGATCCCTTAAATTTTTGGCGATCGTCCGATTGTCGATCTTCGGCGTTCGGATATATGGTTGAAAATAAAGACCCACGGGAACGTCCCACCGGGCAATCTCTATCCATCCATACGCGCCTAGCTGTCACTGGTCGAAGTAACAAACTCCATGTCAACCCTGGTCATCGTCGAATCTCCCACCAAAGCCCGCACCATCCGCAAATACCTCCCGGCTGACTTCCAGGTGGAAGCCTCGATGGGTCACGTTCGCGATTTGCCACAATCGGCGAGCGAAATTCCGGCTGCTGTCAAGAAGGAGAAGTGGGCGCAGTTGGGGGTCAACGTCGAGGCGGACTTCGAGCCGATTTACGTGGTTCCCCGAGATAAAAAGAAGGTTGTTAAAGCCCTCAAAGACGCCCTCAAAACCGCTGACGAACTCGTCCTCGCCACTGACGAAGACCGCGAAGGTGAAAGCATTAGCTGGCACTTGCTGCAAGTTCTCAAGCCCAAAGTGCCGACCAAGCGCATGGTCTTCCACGAAATCACCGAAGATGCCATTCGCAGCGCGATCGATAACTGTCGCGATCTCGACGAGCAACTCGTCCACGCTCAGGAAACCCGCCGCATTCTCGATCGCCTCGTCGGATACACCCTCTCGCCGCTGCTCTGGAAAAAAGTCGCCCCCAAACTCTCCGCCGGGCGCGTGCAATCGGTGGCGGTGCGCTTGTTGGTGATGCGGGAACGGGAACGCCGCGCCTTCCGCATGGGTTCCTACTGGGATCTCAAAGCCAGCCTCACCCACGACAACACGCCCTTCGAGGCGAAACTAACGTCTGTCGGCGGAACGAAGGTGGCTACGGGAAGCGATTTCGACGAGAAAACTGGGAAAATCGCCCAAGGTCGCCAGGTTCTATTACTGAATCAGGAAGAAGCGATCGCCCTCAAAGACCGCCTCACTGACAAAGACTGGACGGTGGCGAAGTTCGACGAGCGGTCTTCCAAACGCAAACCCGCCCCACCCTTTACCACCTCCACGCTGCAACAGGAAGCCAACCGCAAATTACGCCTGTCTGCTCGCGAGACGATGCGCGTCGCCCAAAGCCTCTACGAAAACGGCTACATTACCTATATGCGGACGGATTCGGTGCATTTATCCGACCAGGCGATCGCCGCCGCCCGTCAATGCGTCGAGCAGATGTACGGGAAAGAGTATCTCAGCCCCAAACCGCGCCAGTACGCCACCAAAAGCAAAGGCGCTCAAGAAGCCCACGAAGCCATTCGTCCGGCGGGAAGTCGCTTCCGCACGCCCAAAGAAACGGGACTGAGCGGCCGAGAACTGGCACTGTACGATTTGATTTGGAAGCGGACGGTCGCCTGTCAGATGGCAGAAGCCCGTCAAACCTTCGTGGCGATCGATCTCAACGTCGAAGACGCCGTATTCCGCGCCAACGGAAAGCGCATCGACTTCCCCGGTTTCTTCCGGGCTTACGTCGAAGGTTCCGACGACCCCAACGCCGCCTTAGAAGACCGCGAAGCGATTCTTCCAAATCTGGAGGTGGGCGATTCTCCCACTTGCACCGAAATCGATCCCGTCGGTCACGAAACCCAACCCCCAGCGCGATACACTGAGGCGTCCTTGGTGAAAACCCTCGAAAGCGAAGGCATCGGGCGCCCGAGTACCTACGCCAGCATCATCGGGACGATTATCGATCGCGGCTACGCCCAGATGAGCGGTAACGCCCTAATTCCTACGTTTACGGCCTTTGCGGTTTGTAGCCTGCTGGAAAAATACTTCCCCGACCTGGTAGATTTGCGCTTCACCGCCAAAATGGAGCAAACTCTCGACAACATCTCTACCGGAGAAGTCGATTGGATTCCCTATTTACGAGAGTTTTACCTGGGCGACAACGGCTTAGACACGCAAGTTCGCCAGCAGGAAGACCGCATCGACCCGGCGGAAGCGAAAACCGTCGAGTTGGAAAACCTACCTGTTAAAGTTCGTATCGGTAAGTTCGGTCCGTACTTGGAAGCGGAGAACAACGGCGACACGGTTACGGCGTCGATTCCGCAAAACCTCACGCCCTCTGACCTCGACCCGGAACAGGTGGAAGTCCTGCTCAAGCAGAAAACTGAAGGTCCCGAAAAATTGGGGATGCACCCGGAAACGGGAGAACCGATTTATCTGCTCATTGGCAGTTACGGTCCTTACGTGCAGTTGGGTGACAAAACCGACGACAACCCGAAACCCAAACGAACCTCGCTCCCGAAAGGGTTGAAGAAGGAGGACATGACCCTCGAGACTGCGGTGGGGCTGTTGTCGTTACCTCGGAAGCTGGGGGTTCACCCGGAAACGGGGAATGCGATTCAGGCGGGATTGGGTCGTTTCGGTCCTTACATCGTTCATAAGAAAGGCGGTGAGGACGGGAAAGACGATTATCGATCGATTAAAGCCAGTTCTGGGGACGACGTGCTGACGATTCAGCTCGATCGCGCCTTGGAAATGCTGGCCGAACCGAAGCGGGGACGCGGCCGTCGCGGGAGTACGAAGAAACCGTTACGGGAACTGGGGGAACACCCGGAGGAGAAGGAACCCGTTAATATTTACGATGGTCCTTACGGTCCTTATATCAAGTACAAGCGGAAAAACGTTTCGATTCCGGAAGGGGAGTCGGTGGACGATTTGACCTTGGAACGAGCGGTTGAATTGATTGCGGCGAAGAAATCTACGAAGTCTCGCAAGTCTACGAGTAAGACGAAGAAAACTTCGACGAAGAAGACTTCGACTCGTAAGAAGAAAAGTTAAGTTACCCTCGTTGGGGTGTTGGATGCAATGCTTCAGCGAAGCTCTTACCACAAAACCTATTTTTTGTCAATAGTTTTTGTGAATTTTTCCGGTGGGAGCTAGATCCCCGGCATCTCGAAGATGCCGGGGATCTGAGTTCGTGGCGTCGTGTCGCGTTTGCCATACTGAAGCTAGGGAGTCGTCAGCTAGGGAGTCGTCCCGAGATACGTGCGTTTTGAGGTGGGATTGCGATGTCTGTTACAACCTATAAATGGACGATCGATCGCTACCACCAGGCGATCGCTGCTGGTGTATTTGACGACGAGGCGATCGAACTGTTGCGGGGAGAATTAATTGTGATGCCGCCAGAGCGAGAACCCCACGCCTACTGTAACAGCGAAGCGGGGGATTACCTGCGAGCGGTGTTGGGGAATCGTGCCAAAATCCGCGAGGCGCATCCGATTACGTTACCTAACGATTCCGAACCGATTCCCGACTTGGCGATCGTTAAATCCTTGGGAGCCGTCTACCGCGAACATCACCCTTATCCTGACGATATCTTCTGGCTGATTGAATTCTCGAACGCGACGCTCAGTAAAGACCTTACCGAAAAACGCGCCGTCTACGCCGAAGCCGGGATTTCTGAATATTGGGTTGTCAATCTGAAAGCTAACGAAGTCAAGGTTTTTCGCGATTCGGACGGCAGCGACTACATCACTGAAGTTACTTACAACACCGGACAGATTTCGCCGCTTGCGTTTGCGGACGTACAGATTGCTATCCGACAGCTTACGAATCCTTAGTTCAGTTGGGGTGCATCTCAATTTCGTAGAATGACCCCTCCGCCTTCGGCACCTCCCCTTCGCAAGGGGAGGATGGGTGGGGTTCGATCGCAAAAGTGAGATGCACCCGTTCAGTTGTACCACCTCAACGGTCATAATGAAGTTTAGAAAAACCTCAGCGATCGCCGAGTTTCGAGCTAGAGAGGACGAACAAATGGAGCGGGAACGAGTTATAAAGTTGTTAGACAGCCATCGCGATCGCCTCGATGACTTTGCGGTGAAAGCGTTGTTTCTATTTGGCTCGGTGGCGCGAGATGAAGCCACTTCCAAGAGCGATGTAGATGTTTTGGTGGAATTTAAGCATCCGGTGGGGCTGTTTACGCTGTTGGGGTTGCAGGCTTATTTAGAGGAGTTGTTGGGGTGTTCGGTGGATGTCGGAACGCCGAGTTCGCTGCGTCCGCATTTACGGGAAACGGTATTAAAGGAGGCAATTCGTGCCGTCTAGAGAGTTTGAGTTGCGGGTACGAGATATGTTATTTGAAATTGCTGTGGTGGAGGATGCGATCGACGGGTTGAATTGCTAAGGTGTATCAGTCGATATCAGTTAAGCCTTTGATTAGAGTTTGTTCTTCTAATAGTATTTTCTGCATCATAGTATTTTGTTTCTTTAACAAAATGCCCATTAGGTAGTCGTGTATTTTTTAAAAATGCACCTTCAAGAACCTCAGTAGATTCAATATCAAAATGTCCCGATTGCTTAGCTGTAACAAATCTCAGTCCGCGAGATCCTTTTAGATTTGCACCTTCTAGATTAGTCTTTTTAAGACGGGCAAGCGTCATATCTACACGTTGTAGATTAGAATAACTTAGATTTGCTTCCCTTAAGTCTGCTCCAACAAAATTAGAATTTTGCAGATCCATATAACTGAGATCGGCTTGTCTGAGATCGGCAAAACTAAAGTCATTGCATCTAGATCTAGAATGATAATGAAATTTTACTGATTTTAAAATAGCATAAAGAAAGCGATTTCCTATAAATTCACAATTTGATTGTATACGACAATCAGTCAAATCAATGCCACTCAAGTCAGAATGGTATAATCTAATTCCTGAAAATAATGTTTTTTGAAAATTTGCTCTGTTCATATAAGAAGCATTAATTGATATGTAGGCAAAGCTAGAATTTTCAATCCTAGCTTTGCTGAAATCGCTATTCCGAATCAAAAGACTTTGTATTCGAGATTTATTTAGACTTGCACCACTTAGATTACAGTTGATAAAATTACAAGTAGAAAGAACTGCTCCGTTTAATAGTATACCTCGCAAGTCAGAGTTGATAAAATTAAAATCAGACAAATGAGCTAAGTTCAGATTTGAGTTACGAAGTGATATGTTTTCTAGGCGCTCTCCTCTCCCTTCAATTTTTGAATCTCTAAAATCTATACCTGAAAAATCTCTTCTGCCTGATTGATATTGTCTTAACAACTCTTGTGAATCCATGAAACACCCCAAATTTTTATAAGATATTTTTTATTTTAAGTGATATTAATAAATTTATGCTCTTCGGAGTTTAGAGTGACAGAAAAACTAACTTCACGAGATTTCAAAGGTTGTGGCTCTCAAATCTTCATTTTTTTTATCATATAATACACTTTTTATCACAAATTCCGAAGACCCAAATTTATTTCGTTTTTATTTCTTTGTCTGGCATTATAGTATACTGTAAAAATGCACCATAAAAACTATTGCCATATTCGTAGGAATGGGCATCTTGAAGATTTGTAGCTTCTAGATTGGCTTCTTCAAGAACAGTATACCTTAAATCTGTTTCTCTAAAACAAGCATGGCTTAAGTTAGCTCCTTCGAGAACAGCCTTTGTAAGATCGGCACCATCTAGACAAGCATAACTCAAATCCGAAAATCTTAAATTTGCATGGCTTAGATTACATCCAGATAGATCGGCTTGTCTAAGATTCGCTCCTCTCATATCTGCATGACTTAAATTTGTATTAATAAAATCAGCTACGCTAAGATTACTCAACGAGAAGTTTGCATAGCTCAGATCTGAGTTGTTCACTTCGATACCATAAAAATTAGATTCCGAACAATTGGCTTCTTGCATATTGACTTCTATTAACTCGCTATCCAAAAACTCAGTTTTTTGAAGATTTGTCCGACTCAAATTGGGTGCATCCCAGTTATGCAATAAGCAAAAATGCTTACCCTTAAAGAGCAGCATAAGAGCTAAGCTTTGGGCAGTTCATAACGAAACCGGTCAGACCCATGGATGCATCTAAGCAAGCCCGCCTCAAAGAACTCACTCAGGAGTTAGCCGAATTGCTCTACGAAGAGACGGCTCCAGAAGCCGTCAAGAGCTTGGAAGGGATAGAGAAAGCAGTGCGTGGGCATTGGCTAGAGCATATCGGGCCAGAAATCGGTCTTTTTTTATCCGCACAAGTAGCGGCACAACGCGGGGACGACAGCGGGCAGTCGCCAGCATCGTCGGACGGCTAAGCATCAGCGAGCAGCAAGGTCAGCGCTTAGGGCTCAAAGCTCAGACCCGTTGGAGTCCCTATTTAGAGAAATGCTGTCTGCTCCTGAGTGCCAACGAATCCTACCAGCATTCAGCCGATGATCTGGGTGTGCTCACGGGTGTGAGCGTCTCCAAAAGTACTCAGCAGCGGCTCGTCCATCGCCAAGACTTCGAGCCAGAGATTGCCGATTGCGGCATCAAGGAGATGAGTATTGACGGGGGGAAAGTGCGCCTGCGCACCCCCAAGGGTGAGCCGAGCCAGTGGCGTGACTACAAGGGAGTGAACCTGCATCAGTGCAGTGTCGCTGCGTTCTTTCGAGATCGCGAGGGCTTAGTTGAGTGGGTCAACCAGCAGCCGTTGGCCTCTCCATTAGTGTGCTTGGGCGACGGGCATGACGGGATTTGGAATTTATTTGCCCAACTCGACCCGCAGATACAGCGGCTTGAGATTCTAGACTGGTACCACCTGATGGAGAATCTGGGCAAGGTGGGCGGGTCGCAGCGGCGGCTCGATGCGGTCGAAGCTTGTCTCTGGCAGGGGGATCTCGAGGGTGCCGTCAAGCTGTTCGATGATTGGCCCCATGAGCGGGTCGACCGGTTTATCGCCTATCTGACCAAGCATCGACACCGGATTGTCAACTACAGCTACTACCAAGCTGAGGGTATTTCAATTGGCTCGGGTGAGATTGAGTCAACGGTCAAGCAAATTGGGCGACGGGTTAAGATTTCAGGGGCTCAGTGGCACGAAGACAACGTGCAACAAGTGCTAAAGCACCGATGTGCCTACCTGAACCATCAATTCTCAGACTGAGTCTTGCAAGATTGGGATGCACCCCTCAAATTTGTGTTTTTGATCGAAACTCCTCTAAATGAAGCGTTGCTACAATTGGCATCACTCAGATCGGAGTTGAGAAAATTCACCAGCAGAAAATTCGCAGATTGTAGATTAGACTTGCTAAAATCTGTACTTTCTATTGTCAATTTAGAAAAATTTGAAAAAACGAGATCGGATTGATTCAAAAATACATCTTCTAAAATTCGATCGCGAATCGAAAGATTTCTGAGTGAGGATTTTAAAAAGTCTCTTTGCCCCGCATCATAGCGAGCTAAAAATTCTTCAGTGTTCATTTGTGGCTATCTATTTTCGCTGGAAAGCTGCTTAGAAAATTTTCCAGCAAACCGCTTATTTGCCCATGTTTCGCTTCAACTGTTCCAATTCCTCGTCCGTTTCCCACTTCTGAAATACCTGTTCTAAGGGATCGGCGGGATTGTTTTGAAAGCGATAATTTGCCGTTTCGTCCCAACCGGGAATGTTCCACGACTGACTCGCCGCAGCTTGGGCGCGTTGGGCGTTAATTTCAGCAGCTTTGGCGTGGACTTCTTGGCGGCGCGTTTGAATTTGTTTCTGTAACTCTTGGGCTTTGGCGAGGCGGTCTTTAACCCCTTGCATTTGTCCCCAAAGCTGGTTTCCTTGTCGTAACAATACCGCTTCTCGATCGCGGGCGGCGGTGGCTAAATCCTGGCGTCCGGCTTTGTCCGCTTTGTCGATGCGGATGTGCCAGCGTTGGATGTCTTGGGCGGTTTCGAGGATTTTATCTTCGAGTTGCTTTTGTTTGGCTTTTAAATCCGCAATCAGGCGTAACGTATCCTCTTCCTGTTCCCGAAGCTGTTCTTCGAGGGCTTGGAGTTCCAAATGAGGGTTGGCTTGGAGAAATTCTTCCAAGCGCGTTTCGAGAAATTTGCTGAAGTCTTCAAATAAACCCACGATCGCATTCCTTATTACAGCAACAGTGACCCGAAACGACCCCTTAAAATTGTTGGCCGACGTAGATCGATCGCACTTCGCCGTTACGCCGCAACGACACGCGATCGCCCGTCACTTCCACCAACGTCCACCCACTGCTGGCGATGGGTTCACCCAAATCCACCCATTGCGGCGAACCGTTAATTTCAAACAACGCCGCCGGGCGATCTCCCTCTCCCCGTTCCAGGGTTCCCACTAAAGCGTAAACGTCCGTCGGAACCGGGCGACTGGCGGTCGTCGTCGGTTCTTTCGCCTCGGGGGTTACAGACGAGGGAGCGGGTTCGGGAAGCAATTCTGGCACCACTTCCACCGGAATTGGAGGCGGCGACACCGCTACCGTATCGTCGGGATCGATCGTTGGCGGGGTGGGATCGTCGGCGTTTTCGAGGTCGCCGGGAAGTTCCGGTAAGGGTACGGGAGTCGTCGAAACCCGCTCTAAGGCGTTGGCGATGCGGCTGAGAGACTGCGCCACCGTGTTGGGAGAGGTGGGGTTGACGGGAATCGAGAGCGTCGCCACGTCCGGCGGAACGGCGGGTAGGGCATCGGTTTCCGATTCCGGTAAGTCTGGGGTACGGTTTTCGATGCGATCGAGCGCCTGTCCGAGATAATCTGAAAATTCGGCGTTGGCGACCACTTGCGGATCTTCCATCACCGGGGCGGGTTGTGCCGTTTCCGCGTCCGTTTCCGCCGTCGAGAACCAATTTTTCACCAAGCCGCGATCGAGCAGCCACAACGCCAACACCACCACCAGGGAGACGAACGCGCCGCCGAGTAACAGGCGATCGAACCACAAAAACGACTTGTCCGTTTTCGCCTTTTCCTCGCTTTCCGAGTCCACCGTCACCGGAACCGACTGAGCTTCCGGCTTCGTTTCCGCCGCCGGTGCCACCAACGGCTGTACGACGATGGGCGGAATTTGAATCGGTTTGAGTTCCAGGGGTTTGGGATCGGCGGGTTCTTGGGGCAGCTGTGTCGTACTGTCGAGCAGGCGATCGACATCCTGAAACACATCGTCGATCAACCGATCGGCATAAGCATCAACCGGGCGATCGTCCCGTTGCAGGCGGTTGTCAGTGGGGTGAGTGCTAGGGGTTTCCGGCATAACGTATCCTCAACGTCTCCTCACGCGCGAGCGTTTGGGGTGGCGATTTTGGCTCGACTCAACCAAATTATAAGGCATAGGTTCTCGAGAACTTGTGCGAAGATAGCATCGATCGCTGCTGTTTTCCGTGTTGTCCGACTATGCGAGAGTTATTCGCCCAGCACGCCCTGGCGCAGATTCCCAAAATCCTCACCCTGCTCGATCGCAACCCCCACAGTCCCACCTATGGCTGTTTCGATCGCAACTTCTGGCATTACAAAATTATCGACTTTCCCAGCGGGATGTCTCAGGAGTTCGTCTACCCCCTGGCGTTGGCGTACTGTCTCCCCATTCCCAACAACCCCTTTTACGAAAAAGCCGTCATCCGCGAGTGGGTGGAAGCCGGAATCCTCTACGCTGCCCGAAGCGCCCACCCAGACGGCTCTTGCGACGATTACTTCCCCTTCGAGCGTGCGGGGGGTGCGGCGGCGTTTTCCCTCCTGGCTTGCTTGGAAAGTTACCAAATGCTGGGGTTGGACAACTATGAAATTCTGAAATTCTTCGAGAAACGCGCCGATTGGCTGGCCGAACATAACGAAAGCGGACGACTGACGAACCACCAAGCCCTCATCGTCCTCTGTTTAGAACTAGCGGGGCAGGTTCTCGGACAGCCTTCAAAATGGGCGAGGGCGAAATCGCGGCGGTTAGAACGGGTTCTGGAGTGGCAAAGTGAAGAAGGCTGGTTTCAGGAATACGAAGGCTGCGATCCGGGCTATCATACGTTAACGATTTGGTGTTTGGCGCGGTTCGAGCAGCTTCGCAACCATCCCGACGATCGCCTTCGCGCCGCACTCGATAAGGCGATCGAACTAGCAGGACACTTTATCCACCCAGACGGTAGTTTCGGCGGCGAGTACGCCAGTCGCAACACCTATAATTTCTTCCCCCACGGCTTCGAGATTGCGGGACAGTGGATGTCCTCGGCGTTGCATATTAACGATCGCTTCCTGCATGGGTTAGCCAACGGACTCGGACCTTGCTACGCCGACGATCACATCGTCGGACACCACACCTGGAACTATCTGTTAGCGTGGCGGGATTTCGTCAGCGAACGTCCGCCGCTTTCCCCTCGCCGCGTCGGTCATATTTGGCTCAAAGAAGCGCAAATTCTGATCGATCGCCGCACCACGTTTCCTTCGGTGTCTGAAGGCGACGCCGACGCACCGCTACTTCCCGACCCGAAAAACCCCGCTGAAGCGACGATCGAGCTTTACGTGGCACTCAATAAAGGGGGCGTGTTTAAGATATTCCGCGACGGACAACTCGTCGCCTCCGATACGCAACTGTCGCTACAGGTGAAATCGGGAAACAAACTGAAAAATGCCGTCGGTCATTTGGTCGATCGCTATCAAGTGCAAGTGCAACCTCACGAAGTCGAAATTCGCGGTCAGTTGGGATGGTCGAAACAGCAGCAAATGACGCCGTTGAAATTGATGGTGTTGCGAATTGTCATGTTGACGGTGGGGCGGTTTTTCCCGAATTTGATTCGCAAACTGCTGCAAAAGATGTTGATTACGGGTAAAAGTGAAGCGCCGTTTTATTTTACGCGCCGTTTCAGTTGGGAAAAATCCCATTGGTTAGTGACCGACGAGGTGACGGCGAAGTCTTGGAACGACGTGAAATCGGCGGGAATCGGCTGCGATCAGACTTCGATTTACGTAGTTATGAGTCGCACGTTCCAACGGAATCAACTGCGATCGTGGATCGATTTAACGGCGGCGATCGAACAGTTACCGAGCGATCGCGCGTTGCAACTCACTCGTAAGTTTTAGTCGATTTTAAGGTTTGACAACGACAGTGGTTCCCGGTTCGATGCGATCGAACAACTGACGAATATCGGCGTTTCGCATCCGCACGCAGCCATGCGACACCGCTTCTCCCATGACCGACTCGTCGGGAGTTCCGTGAAAGCCGATTTCATAGGTTCCGTCCGTCCAAAACCCTATCCAGCGTTCCCCTAACGGATTGTTCGCCCCAGGGGGAACGATCGCCCCCGTTATCGGATGTTCCCAAGTGGGATTGGGGATTTTGTCCGTCACCTCGAAGGTTCCCGTCGGCGTTTCCCAACCGGGTTTTCCCACGGCGATGGGATAGCGATCGATCCGTTGGTTTCCGCGATAGAGAGAGACGGTGCGATCGCTGAGATCGACAATCAGACGGGGAGAGCGATCGATCGTCGCTAAATTCGGCGTCGGCGTCGGATTGGGGGGAGGTGGCGAGGGTGGAGTTTGCGGCGTCGAGACAGTGACAACGGAGACGTTCGCCGTTAACAGGGGAGGTTTCGACGGTTCTGGAGAATCCTTCGCGAAGCGGTTGGGAAAGAGTTTCGCCCCTTCCAACGCCAAGAGAACCAACGCACCGCTAAAGCACAGCAGCGCCACACTGTTGGCGGTTGCGTCGTTTCGTGCCATGACTGGAGTTCCCTGACTGCTTCTTCGATGGTACTGCGATCGATCGGAGAATTGTAGGGGGCGGTGCGTTCCGGCGAATTCAGGCTTTTCGTAAAATCCAAGGATCGATCGACTGCGATCGATCGGAGAATTGTAGGGGGCGGTGCGTTCCGGCGAATTCAGGCTTTTCGTAAAATCCAAGGATCGATCGACGCCGGAACACACCCTACCTTTCTCGCCGAGGGAGCTAAACCAAAAACTATCGATTTTAATTTTGTCGAAATTCCAAAAATTAACAGGTTGAAAAAATTTGCTTTAATTGGAGTTAACTTCGAGAAAAAACTGTCGCAACTCCAAATATGAGAACTGTCGAACTTTCCCTCGAACTCGATCGCACCCCCGAGATCGATCGACTCGTACCGATTACCGCCACGCCAGACGCCGCGCAAGCCTTGGGCGTTCCCCATCGCACCCTCGACAGTCTCGCCCGTCAAATTTGCCAATCTTGCGGTTGGCGCGTCGCACCGCCGTTGTTAGCTTATCGCACCCGTTTCAACGTCGCCCGCGAAATTCTCGAAACCGACGATCTCGAAGGAACCCTTCGCACGTCTCACAACGCCGTCGCCGCTTTGTTGCGATCGGGAATCGACCTCGACGCCCTTCTCGACACCGAAGAGATTTCAGAACATATCTCAGAAGAGATTTCAGAAAACCTTTCAGAAGAGATTTCCAAACCTCGACTTTCCAAAAATCTCCAATCTCTCGTCGGTTTTACCCGAGAATATCGCGATCGCCTGCACGAAAGTCACGCCATCGATGCAGCAGAATTATTCTGGCACGCCGCCAAACTGTCCGGCGACCCCCAACCCCTTCTTGTTTACGGTAGCGGCGATTTCGGACGAGACGCCCTCACCTTTCTCGATGCGATCGCCGCCGAGGGTAGCCTCTTACATCTTCCCTGTACCGAAGACGACTGGTTTCGCGATCGCCGCGACGCCGCCGCAACCCTCAAACAACGGGGTTGGACTGTTCGCCGCAGCCAACCGAAACCCCGCCGTTCCCCCGCCAGGTATACCGTCTATCCCAACCTGGATACCGAAGTTCGCCACGTCCTCACCGAAATCAAATCCCTGCTTAACCAGGGAATTCGCGAAAGCGATATCGTTCTCGTCACCCGCGACGAAGCCACCTACAGCGACATCGTTCTCGATATCGCCTGGGAATACGACCTTCCCATCCGTCCCCGCTACCCGATTTCCCTGGAAAAAACCCAGTTCGGGGCGTGGATGCGGCTGTTGTTAGACGCCCTGCGATCGCACTTCGCCTTCAACCCCACCGCCAACCTGCTACGCCATCCCCTCACCCCTCACCAACCCTCCCTCAACTGGAATCAAGTTCGCCTGCAACATCCCGACACCCGACGCGCCTGGGATAATTTAGGGGCGGATTTAGACAAATTGGGAAGTTGGAAATCCGCCACGCGCAAAACCTGGGTTCACAGACTCCAAGCCATTCTCGATACTTGGAACTTACAGGGACAGTGCAGCCTGTGGCCTGGCGAACTGGCGGCGTTGTATACCTTTCAAGAAGGGCTGCTGAGTTTAGGACAACCCGAACGCGATCGCCTCACGTTCGATCGATTCGCACGAGATGTCACCGATAGCCTAACTCTCCTACAAGTTCCCGCCCAACCGGGACGGGGCGGCGTCGCCTTACAACCCCCCCTGTCTCTCATTGGCGCAAAAGTCCCTTACGTCTTTCTCCTGGGCGTCGCCGAAGGAATCTATCCCGCCCCAGTTCGCGACGACGCCAAACTCGACTTTTTAACGCGCCAGCAGTTGAACCGCCAGGGATTTCCCCTCGAAACCGCAGCGCAAATCGCCCGTCGCGAGGCGGTGTCCTTTGCGTTGTTGTTACAGGTGGCGACGACGCGCCTCGAAATGTCTTACCCGCAGCAACGGGGAACCGAACCCACGTTACCGAGTCCGTTTCTGTCTCAGTTCGAGATTCCCCCCTCGGCGGCGTCGGATGCAGCAGCGAAAACCGCCGCCAGTTGGGAAGAAGCGCGAAAATACCGCCTGCGTCAGTCCGATCCCCGCGTGGTCAATTTCTTCGGGGGCGATCGCGTATTGACCCACGCCAGCCATACTTGGGCGGTAGAGTGGAATCGAGAGCGATCGACCCCGTTCGATCGCTTTGATGGCGTCACCGACATTCCCCTCGATTACCGAAAACGGGTGTTCAGCGCCTCTCAACTGACGATGTTAGGTCAGTGTGGCTTCAAATGGTTCGCCACCCAGTTACTCCACCTGGCGGAACTGGCGGAAGCGGAAACGGAACTCTCGGGGCTGTTGCGGGGGCGGTTGTATCACAAAACCCTGGATTTGGTCTATCAGAAAGCTAAAGACGCACCAGATTTGCGTCAGGGAATGTTAGATGTCTTGGAAGCGGCGTTTACCGAAGCCGAACGGGACTCGAACTTACCCGCTTTGGCGGCGTGGAAGGCGCGACGCCACGAACATCTCGAACGGTTGCGCCAGACGATTTCGCAAGAATCGTTTTTACCGGACGGAACGGAGGTGTTAGCCACCGAACAGGAGTTTGAGGGAGTTTGGTACGGATTGCGCGTTAAAGGGATTATCGATCGCATCGACCTTTCCCCCGAAGGGGTGCGCTTGGTGGAATATAAAAACCGTTCCAGTCGTCCGACGCGGGCGAAAGACAGTCGCGGAAAAGCCGCCCTGGACGTACAACTTCCCCTATACGTGGATGTCGCCGCCCCGCAACTCGGCGGTGGTCGTCCCGTGGCGGAAGCCTATTATTATTCGTTAACGAAGGGGAAAGTTATCGGACGCGCCAATTCTGTCGATGAGGCGGCGCTTTCTGAGTTCGCCCAGCGCGTGGTTGGCGATCTCAAACAGGGGGCGTATCCTGTAGAACCAGATGTAGACTACCGCGCCTGTCAGTACTGCTGTCACGATTTGGTTTGTCGTAAGGGGAAACGCTTAGAACGGAAAGGATTCGATCGCACTTCATCGGGCGAGTAACGTTCGAGGAAGGCGGAACGGGTTGTCGAGAATCACTCAAACCCCTCTATTTTGGTACGATCGCAGAGGCTGCCACATATCTTTTGTGACCGAGCGATCGCTCTTAACGGTACTTAAACAAATTTCAAGCCCAAACCAAGCCAAAACGCGCTTTGTGAGCGGCAAACAGGTCTCGATTCTCGTTCAGCCATGCCACAAAACGAAAAGACATGGCTGTCCGAAAAGCCTCTAAAGCATCTACAAAAGTTTCCAAAGGTTGGTTCGCCCACTTCCTTCGTAAACCGCCCGTCAACTTATGCCAAAGGATAAAAGTGTAGGCACAAAATACCAAAATTAAATGCCGCTGTAAACTCTTCAAACCTCTCGCCTGGCATTCCCTCCAACCCAACCATCCTTTGGCTTCCCGATAGAAGACTTCTACCCAGTTTCGCCCTGAGTAAGTGTTCACGACCCATTCGGCAGTCACTTTTTCGGAGTCTTCATTCGTGATAAAATAATCAATTTCTGTCGCGTCCGCATAAGAACTTGCATTCATGACGATAGCAAAGGTTCTTTCTCCTTGTAGACGTGACAGCTCTGCCGTACCCGTCGCCACCCACAGGGTTTTGGGCTTGTTTGAATTTAGAGAAACTGACGTAAAGTCCTCTTCTGGTAAGCTTTTGGCATATTCATCAAGGCGAATCTTTTGCCAATTTTCTCCCGATTGATTCAGCCAGATTTTCCGATTTTTGGCGACGGCTCCTAGATACTTCAGTCGGCGAGATTCGAGTCCCTTTAAAAAATTTGTGTTGTTACCATAGCCGGCATCCATGAGGACGATTCCCGGTCGATACCCTCTCTTTAAACTCCGGTCAATTAATTCTAAGGCG
>NZ_KB235958.1:1519444-1606751 GCF_000332355.1 Baaleninema simplex PCC 7105 | reverse complement strand
GGCGTCTCAAGATTTCCGGCGCTCAGTGGGAACGTCAGAACGTTCCACAAGTCCTCAAGCAACGCTGTGCTTATCTCAATGGAGACTTTTACGCCTAACACTTGCAAAACTGGGATGCACCCGTGTTCACGACCCATTCGGCAGTCACTTTTTCGGAGTCTTCATTCGTGATGAAATAATCAATTTCTGTCGCGTCCGCATAAGAACTTGCATTCATGACGATAGCAAAGGTTCTTTCTCCTTGTAGACGTGACAGCTCTGCCGTACCCGTCGCCACCCACAGGGTTTTGGGCTTGTTTAAATTTAGAGAAACTGGCGTAAAGTCCTCTTCTGGTAAGCTTTTGGCATATTCATCAAGGCGAATCTTTTGCCAATTTTCTCCCGATTGATTCAGCCAGATTTTCCGATTTTTGGCGACGGCTCCTAGATACTTCAGTCGGCGAGATTCGAGTCCCTTTAAAAAATTTGTGTTGTTACCATAGCCGGGCATCCATGAGGACGATTCCCGGTCGATACCCTCTCTTTAAACTCCGGTCAATTAATTCTAAGGCGATTTCGGGTTTCTTTTTGAAAGAGGGATCTTTCTTGCCTGAGGGTAAGGAACTGGCTGGCTGATAGATTTCTACATCCAGAGGCAAATTTTTTTTGCCATCATAGAGATGGGTCGTTACCGCCACGATTCCGTTGTCGAGCTTGCCGATTTCTCCGATGTACTGTCTTCCCACACCTGCGGTGAAGTTGCCGCTTTTTCGATGTCCTGTATCATCGAGCAGCAAGGCAAATCCCCGACCCACTCGGGTTTGATGGCAGGAGTCCACCACCTTTAAACGACGTTCGTTAATACGCTTCTCCTCCCAAGGGGATTCCGTTATAAAATGATGTAAGCGGTTGTAAACCACTCCCACCGAGTCGTTTGCCATCTGAGTTATGTTTTTTCGCTGGCTTTCCCCGAGTAATCCTCCCAAATAGTGTCTAAACCCCTTTTTTTGTGCTTGGGTTTTGAAGTCGGGGTCGAAACGCTTGCACCACTTCTCAAAGCAGGGTGGCATAGCGGCTGGGGTGGTCTCTCTCATGGGGACACTCTCCACCTTAAATCCTTGTCAGTCAAGGGTTTTGCTTTTATTTTACCTTTTTTACCGTTTAAGTCCCGTTAAGAAAACTTTATTTAAAAAAGCTTTAAAATGTCAGCCTAAATTGAAAAGACGTTAAAATTTACAATTTTTGAGTAATTCGCACAGTAAGATCGAAGTAGCGTGTCACTTTATTTGTGCCAAGGCTCGATCGATATGGGCAAACAGAAAAAGAAAGACAAATTCAAAGAATCCATCGAAGGATTAAATTTGAGGCGTAAAAACGGAATAAATTCTAAAGAAAGCATCGATAATCTTTCCAAAAAGGTTTACAACAAAGAACTCAAAAAACTTCACATCGAACTGGTCAAACTTCAAGAGTGGATCAAACAGCAAGGCTTAAAAGTTGCCATTATTTTTGAAGGGCGAGACGCCGCCGGTAAAGGGGGAACCATCAAGCGCATTACCGAATGTCTCAATCCTCGAATTTGTCGAGTTGTGGCGTTAGGAACCCCCACCGAACGAGAGAAAACCCAGTGGTATTTTCAACGGTATGTCCCCCACTTACCCGCCGCTGGAGAAATGGTCTTGTTCGATCGCAGTTGGTACAACCGGGCGGGCGTCGAACGGGTGATGGACTTTTGTAGCGAAGCTGAATATCGCGAATTTTTGCGATCGTGTCCCGAATTTGAATGTATGTTGATTCGATCGGGCATTATTTTATTGAAATATTGGTTTTCCGTCAGCGACGAAGAACAAGAACGCCGATTTAAAGCCAGAATTGACGATCCCACCAAACGCTGGAAACTGAGTCCGATGGATCTCAAAGCCCGAGAAAAATGGGTAGAATACTCGATCGCCAAAGATGAAATGTTCGCCCACACCGACATCAAGCGATCGCCCTGGTACGTGGTGAACGCCGACGACAAAAAACGCGCCCGTCTCAACTGCATTCGTCACATTTTAACCATGATTCCTTACGAAGACCTCACGCCCGATTCCATCGAACTTCCCACGCGTCAAATCGATAACGGCTATCTCCGCCCCCCCATCAGCAAACAAACTTTCGTTCCTGAAATTTATTGATGAGGAGATGATGGGAATTCCCCACTCTTCTAACCTTAGTGTGTAAGGTAAATGCTTGTAGCCTGGGGTGCATCTCACGGGTGCATCTCACTTTTGCAAAAATATAAGTCTGGAGTATGTTGGACTTCGGCAACGCTGCCGTCTGTAGGTGAAGCGATAGCGAAACCCAACAACAGCTCAATTCACTATAGAGACTCCGATCTGATAAATTGACATTTTTGAGATGCACCCTGTAGCCTGTCTCTGGGAAGGGATGCAAACGATTTGAGCTTCCTACCCTGTAAGGGTTTCAGCGATTTATTGCAGAGTAAGTTCGGAAGAGCCAGAATTCCCCACTTTTCCCTCGACCTAGACGTAGAACTTGGTGGGTGTCAACCATCTTGCAAATAGACTAAATGCGTAAGTTCTGTACGGGAAAGGTCGCAGAAACCCCCCCAAACGTTTCGGTTGCACTCACTAGGCAGGAACGCGGGGATTTTCTAACCTATAGATAGGTCACAGAACGAATCTCAAATTAAACCATGAATCCTCTGTCTCAATCTGTTCCCGAACAAGGTCAGAATCAACTGTGGAAATATCTACAGTCGATGCCACCCGAAGCCGTCGAACGCCTCTCGCACCCCAACCCCGAGGTCGCTCAGGTGATGGAACAGAATCTAATTGGGATGTTGGGAGGACTGCCCTCGGAACAGTTCAACGTCTCAATTACGACCTCTCGCGAACATCTCGGAAAACTGCTCGCGTCGGCCATGATGAACGGCTATTTCCTCAACAATGCTTACCAACGAATGAATTTTGAAAGGTCGTTGCAAGCGGTGGAAAGCAACGATGGCGATCGCTAGATCTGAGATCCGAGCGATCGTCCCGACTCGATATTTTATTTCTGTTTAGGGAGCCTTGTGGACAACGACGGGGCTCTTTTTTTGTCATATTTTCTGAAACCCTTAAGCGATCGCCTACCGATCGAACAGCTCGTCTAACGACTTTAACGCTGTCCCTGGATAGTAAAACTCTAAAATTTCCTTGCTGGATTTTCCTTCATCAGCTAAATGATAGGCTCCCGTTTGACTCAAACCGACGCCATGTCCAAAACCGCCACCAATAAAATTGTAGCCCCAGAGGGTTTTACTGTCGCCCTTCTCTTCGTAAATTGGCTCTAAATAGAACAAGGTACTGATCGGCGGATAAAACGCATTGCGAATTTCGTCGTTGGGAATTTCAACAACACCGCGATCGGTGGTAATCGTCATTTTTAAAATACGTCCCGATCGCGATCGCTCGACCACCTCCACTTTTTGAATTGCCGAAAAATTAATCTCGCGGTTGTTGCGGCGATAGTACCGTTTCAAAAACTCCGTCATCTCCTCGAGACTCGTGGCCTCTTTCCAGCGAAATGTATTCCACTCCGACTCGTTAAATCCATCGTCCAACGCCATAAACGCTTTTAAGTTGGCGTCGTCGTTTAACGGCTTCGCTGCTAGATCCCACACTCTGTTTACCGAATCGACAACTGCGGTTAAATACGGACGCGATTCGCCATGCCAGACATCTTCAAACGGCGCAGTGACTCCCCCCGTTGTCGAAGAATATAACGCATCGATGGGTTCGTTGTTGTAGGTCAAAATTTGTCCGGCGGTAGCGGCGATCGCGCGATCGGCTTTGTCTACCGTATTGTCTAATCCCCAGTACACTTGACAATGGGTATCGGCACAAATTTGGTAATTGTCGATCGCAAAGCGATGTAAGTTTCGGACAGCGTAGGTTCGTGCGATAATCGCTTGAGCTTCGACAGCGGCGTAGGGTGCGTTGGGGCCGATTTCGTGAGGAACGACACCCCGTAAATAGGTTTCGATAGAAACGTCGTTGACGAGGGTATAACTTCCGTAAGCGTTGGGTTGTAATCGCAGGGTTCCGGCGTAAGTATGGGAAGTGTCGCCGTCGATGACGCGAACGGTACCAGAACTCTGAATTTCCATTTCGTCGCGGTTGTAGCGAAAGCCACCCGCTACCCAACCAGCTTGAAGTTGGCGATCGAGAACTTGGTTTTGTAAATAGGCGATGTCGTACCCCTGTTTTTCGAGGTTTTCGATTAACAGTCGCCGCAACAACGGCGTTCGATAAACCTCTCGTTTTGCCCAAACTTCCCAAATATCGCTCGGTTGTGCGATTTCTACTTCAATTCCGCGATCGCGCCATTCTTTGGCGTTCTGTTCGGCGTTTTCGTAACTGCGATGGGTACTCAACACCACCCGTTCGTCTAATACTGACCTGTCTAGAGGTTGGGGGACGACTTCGAGTTTGAGTTTGGGGAGTTGCTGAGTTTGCGGGGTTCCGTCGCCACCGAGATATCTGATGGTTAAAGCGTCGCTGTTGGCGGGTTCGAGGGTCAAAGTGTCGCCAGGTTCGTCGCCGAATCGTTGCACGACACCGACTTTTATCTCGAAAGCTTTAGCGAGTCTCGGAAACAGTGCGGAAATTAACAGGGAAAGGACGGCGATCGCGAATGCGGAACGGAGTTCTTTCGCAGAAATTTGACGTACGTTTCGATGGCGGGATGGGTAGATCGATGTCGTGGTGTTGGCTGTCATCAGAATTTCTTCAATCGTCCGTTCGGTGTGGCTGGGTTTCCACCTCAGCGGTGGGTTCGCTAGAGGCGATTTCCCGTGCGCGTTTTCGGTGTTCGAGTGTGATACACCCGACCCCCAAACAGCGGGTTGCCCAAAAATGCTCGATGATTTGTAAGATAACAAATCAATACCGTAACGTTGCCGTCGTGCCAATCGAACTCGTCGATCGCGTCGATACTGTTTTTCTGAGTGTGATTGTCAGCCTGTCGATCGCGGCGATCGCCTTGGAAATCCGCTCGATCTGGATGTACTGGAATCGAGGGTGTTACGCCACGGCGAAGGCGGTGCGCTTGCTACGATCGCACCTGCAATCGAACTCGGAACGCGACGCCATTCCTCTCGATCGACTCGACGATCGCGTGGTGCGTTGGCTTCTCGAACATCTCGATGGAGACCTCGACGATGGCGATCGCTTGTATTTTCGTCCTCGCCGTCAAGGACATCGCTTCGTGTTACTCTCCATGCCGACGATTCTCTCACGCGGCGTTCCTCGCAGTCCCGTCGCTTTTGCGCCGACGCTTCTCACGGCGTTGGGGGTGTTGGGAACTTTTACCGGAATTTATTTGGGGTTGCAGCGAGTCAGTTTGGAGGCGATCGCGGAAACGGAAACCCTACTGGCGACGAGTACTCAACTGTTAGCGGGGATGAAAGTGGCGTTTTTTACGTCGCTGTGTGGATTGGGAAGTGCGAGTGGGTTCGTAGTGTTGCTGGCGATCGGCGATCGCGTTCGCCTAGCCTGTCGAAATCGGGTGCGATCGCGCCTCGATGCGGTGGCGTTTTTGGACTCTCCCACGCGGATATTGTCTCGTCTAGCGTCGGGAAATTTGGGAAATCGCGCGATCGACGATCGCGTTGTCGAGGAGTTACAGCAAATTCGCCAACTTCAAGAACGTCAGTTAGATGCGTTGCGGGAAACTCAGGCGTTACAACGCGTTCCGCTTGAGATCGTCGAACGGTTAGAAACTCAGTTGAAACGGGAACTCATCGAACCCATCGCGCAGCAACTCCATCGCAGCAGCGAGTTAACGGAACGAACCCAGGTGACGGTGTCTCAGTTTGGGGAAACCCTGGGAACGTCGGTTTCGCAGTTAGCGGAATCGATCGATGCAGTCGGAGAGGTTCAGCGGGAGGCGATCGCGGGGTTACAGGAATTTTCCCACCGACTCGATCGCGCGTTGGAGAACTTACAAACTCAAACTCAGACAGCGTTACGGGAAAGTCTGGATATGCAGCGATCGCTCCTCGACGACGTACAGCAGCGAACGCGCGACTTACTCGATCGCAGTCAAACGGCGTTTTCGAGTCAAGCCGATGTTTTGAACGCGGTGGGTGACGAAACGGTTAAAACGATGGAAGCGGCGCGATATCAGTTAACGGCGAGTTTGGAAAACATCGACGAGACGATTCAGGGAACTCGCCAAACGGTAGAAGAGGAGTTGCAACGATTTCGCCTCGATTACCAATACGCACTCGACGGGTTCTTTTCCCAGCAAAACGAGTTGTTGAAAGATACTCTCGTCAAACAGCGTCGAAATTTAGAGGAAATCGGCGATCGCTTTACTCGAACCCTTGCCGATGAAGTCCGACAGTTGGAAAATGGAGATCGATAAATGTCCGATCGCTTCGACGAGACGTTTGACGACGAGACGTTTGAAGAATTGAGTCCGCAGGAAGACTCGGGGATTTGGCTGTCGATCGGCGATTTGATGTCGGGGTTGTTGCTGTTTTTCGCGTTGTTGTTCGTAACGGTAACGATCCAGTTGAAACAGTATCAAGACGCGCTCGATCGCCTTCCTGTGGTTGTCCTCAACGCGATCGAACGGGATTTAAGTGGTGAAGACATTCGCGTCGATCCCGATACGGGGGATGTGAGTATTGGCGATCGCATTTTATTCGACGAAAACAGTGCGGAGTTAAAGCCGGAAGGAAAGCGATTTTTACGAGAGTTTATCCCCGTTTACAGCGATGTCATTTTCTCGAATTCCGAGTTTGAAGCGCAAGTCGTTCGCGTGATCGTCGAAGGCCACACCAGTTCGGACGGTGACGATCTCGACAATTTAAAATTGAGTTTAAATCGTTCGTTAGCTGTGGTAAATTATTTATTTTCGGATGAGTTAAATTTTAAAAATAAAGATAAATTTTTGCAAAAGGTTTTAACCTCGGGACGAGGAGAATTAGATGCAAGTTTAGACACCGACAATCCGGGCGATCGAAAAGTCGTATTTCGCTTTCAACTCAAACGTCCGAATTTTCAAGACTTTTTGTCGAGTCAATAATATGGTTTTAGCGATAGCAACCCTAAATCAATTGGGTGCATCTCAATGAATGTAGAAACATGAGTTTTGGGTAGGTTGGACTTCGGCTTCGCTCAGTCCACGGGTGGAACGGAGTGGAACCCAACAGCCGCAGGGAAAGCGGAAGCGGTGCGTAGCACTATCGAGTAGGTCAGCTTGTATCCGATGAATTTACATTTTTGAAATGCACCCTTCCTCAGCCTCCAATTTCCTGTCCCCTGTTCCCTGTTCCCTGTTCCCTTCCCTCACTTTAACTTTAATAGTTTTTCAGCAAGCCCTAAATAATATCGACGATCTTGGATATTTTACCTTCTTTAAAATAAAACTCAGATTTTCCTTTGAAGTTTAATTTTTGCCCAGCTTGTAAGCCATTTGGCAGATCGACCGCCAAAACGCCACTATAATCGATCGCGACTACCATGCGATCGGCTTCTATATCAATTTTTTCTATCGTTTGCTCTCTAAATGCAAACAGCTCTTTTGCGCGATCGGCCAGAGTTTTAAACTCAACCAGATTTTCTGCACGATCTGTTACTTCATCATTTACAATGTTCTCGAACTTTACATCAGAATGTAGAGTTGACAACATTCCTTCTATATCGAAAGAATTATAGCAGTTAATATAGTCTCGAATGAGTTGATGTTTTGTGTTAGAGTCCATTTTAGCGATCCTTGATTTATTTTAAGTGTAAATTCAACAGATCGAAAGCAATTTCTAAAAGTAATTTTTTCGTTTGCCTCATAACTGCCAATTTAAAATCGCACGAATATCTTCGACCAAACTCAACGCCGCAAAGGGCTTCGTAATCACACCCGTTACCCCTAACGCTAAATAGGCTTCGCGTTCGCTGGCTTTGGCTTTCGCCGTCAAAAAAATCGTCGGAATGTCGCGAGTCTCGGGATTGCGTTGCAGATGTCGAAACGTCTCTGCCCCGTCCATATCCGGCATCATCACGTCCAGTAAAATCGCGTCGGGGTGGTGTGAAGAGGCGATCGCGATCGCCTCTCGTCCCGAGGCCGCCGTCAACACCTCCCATCCCGCCGCCGCTTCTAGAGAAATTTGCACGATTTCGCGTACGCCGTCGTCGTCATCGACCACGAGAACGCATTTGGGGGTAGAAAGCGGGGAAGCGATCGCCATAAATGGTTCCTCTAATCGGGCGTCGATAACGTATCGGTCATCGGTAACGTAAAGTAAAAACAACTGCCGACGTCGAGGGTGCTTTCGACCCAAATCCGCCCGCCGTGTTGTTCGACAATACTACGACAAATCGTCAGCCCCAATCCCGTCCCCCCTTTGCGGCGGGAATCAGACGGATCGACTTGATGGAACCGCTCGAAAATGCGATCGAGCTTGTCGGCGGGAATTCCCCGGCCTTCATCTCGCACCGCAAAGCGCACCGTTGGCGGTTCCTCACCGTCGAGTACTTCAGCCGAGACCCAAATGGTTTTCCCCACCTCAGAAAACTCGATGGCGTTACCCAGTAAATTCGTCATCACCTGTAACACGCGATCGGGATCGGCAAACACGAACACATCGCAAGGGGACGAAACCAGCGTAATTTTAGCCCGGTTTGCCATCACCTGCATTTGTTCGATCGCCCGAACCACGAGAGTCGTAACGTTAGCAGACTGCCGAGACAGATGAATTTTACCCGATTCCAACCGCTCCAAGGCCAGAATATCATTGACCAACCGTACCAAGCGCTCGGCGCTTTCGGCCGCAATCTGCACCACCCGCATTCCCCGTTCGGAAGTCGGATCGACCAAATGGCTGGCCAACAGGTTCAACGCCCCATGAATCGAGGTTAGTGGGGTTCGTAACTCGTGACTGACCACGGAGACGAACTCGTCTTTCATACGTTCGATGGCATGGCGTTCGGTAATATCTTCGCCGATACTGAGAGTACCGACGACCTCTCCGAGAGAATTTTTTAAGACGGCATTGTTCCAAGCAACGATGCGTTTTTCCCCGCTGTCAGTCAAAATGGGGCCTTGGCGTCGCGGTTGAAAGTCTTCCTTGAGAATCGATTCAAAATAACGGCGTACCGAGGAGTGATAGGACGGCGGTAACAACGTCTCGAACCAATCTCGCCCGAGCAAACTGTCGCGATCGAACCCCGTCAAACTCGCAAAAAACGGATTGACGTAACTAATACAGCCGTTTAAATCCAATCCCACTACCAACAACGGCACGTTTTCTAACACGCTACGCCAACGGCGTTCGGACTCTCGAAATTGAGCTTCGGTGTGTTTGGCTTGGGTGATATCTCGAGCGACAGACGAGAGGAACTGAACCTCGCCGCTGGCGGTTTTGTGGGCGATGAGGAGTTGCGAGAGGGGAATTTCTCGACCCTGACAGTCGATCGCTGCCGTTTCACCCACCCAACTGCCCCGTTCCACGGCGGCGGGTATCGCTTGGGTTTCGATGAGTTGCCAAGCCCGTTCGGGATGTCCACATCGCATATGCCACTGGTCGAGGCTGGCGTTGGGGGAAAAGCCCCAGACCTTCCGTGCTGCTTGGTTGAGGTAAAAGGGGCGACCGTCGAGGGTACTAGAGGTGACGATATCGGGACTGGCTTCTAAAATGGCGATGAGGCGATCGCGATCGGCTTCAGCTTTCTTGCGCTCGGTGATATCCTGCATCACCACCATTCCCGCCAGTACGTCTCCGGTTTCGTTACGAACCGGAAGGGCTTGATAGGCGTAAGTGTTCTCGCCGTGTTGGATTTCAGCGGCCACGGTTTGCCCGCAGAGGGCAGCGTGGTAGAGGGGTTTCGCGTCCCGGTACATGGCCGGTGGCAGCACGTCGGAGACGATCTGACCTTCGAGTTGCTCTCGGGACAAGTCTCGGGCTGCCAGTCCCACGCCGTCGGCGATACGATAGCGCCAGTCGAGATCGAAGAGGAAAACTGCTCCTTTGGGAAAGTTTTCGACCAGCGTTCGATATTGCTTTTCGCTTTCCCGCAGTTTGGCTTCGGCGATTTGTCGTTCGGAGAGTTCCTGCTGAAGCTGTTGGTTGGTTCGGGCTAGTTCGGCGGTGCGATCGCGCACTCGGTTTTCCAGTTCCCGTTTGGCACTGACGAGAAAGGCTTCGGCCCGTTTGCGATCGGTAATGTCTTTGGCAATTCCAGTGCGGCGGTGAAGTTCTCCGCGTTCGTCGAGAACCGGATAGCCGCGATCCCAGACCCAGCGTACCGAACCGTTGGGGCGAACGATGCGATATTCGAGGTCGAAGGAAATGTTGAGAGTCTGGAGAACGGGCAAAACGCGATCGCGATCGTCGGGGTAAATCGCCTCGAGGTAGCCTTTGGGATTGTCGTACAAACTCTGACAGCTTCGTCCCCAAATTTTCTCATAAGCGGGACTGACATACAGAATTTCGCTTTCGGTGTCGTCGCTCATCCAAAAGACATCGTCGATACTTTCTGCCAGTTGTCGGAACCGCCGTTCGCTTTCTTCGTGGGCTTGGTGCGTTCTCAAGGCTGCGATCCCGTACACGAGATCGGCCGCCAGTTCTCCGAGAAACTGAATTTCTGCCTCGTCGAACGTGTGGGAACGGTGGTGGTAAAGATTTAAGACGCCGATGGTCGTGCCGTCGTGAACCATCGGAACGGCGATGGAGGACGCATAGCCTCGTTTTCGGGCTTCTTCGCGCCAGGGTCGGTAACGGGGATCGTTGAGGATATCTTGAAAAACGCTGATGCGGCCGGTGCGGGCGGCGATGCCCGTGGGGCCGCGACCCCGTTCGCAATCGTCCCAAGTGATGTGTAGGGTTTCGAGATAGCCGTTATCGAAACCGGCTTGGGCGACGGGACGAATGGTTTTAGCGGCGTCGCGTTCGACGTATCCCACCCAGGCGAGGCGATAACCCCCAGCGGTGACGAGGATATGACAGACGTTTTCAAACAGATCGGTTTCAGAGGTGGCGCGAACCAGGGCTTGATTGCAGTCGCTGAGGGTTCGCAGGGTGCGGTTGACTCGATAGAGTTGAGCTTCGGTGGCTTTGCGATCGCTGATGTCGGTGTGCGATCCCACCATACGCACGGCTTCCCCCTCCTCGTTCCACAGGGCTTGACCGCGATCGAGTATCCATTTGTACGTGCCGTCTTTGCACAGGACGCGGTGTTCGGTGATGTAAAACGGCGTTTTTTTGTCGAAGTGATCGCGAATGGCTTGCGTTACCCAGTTGAGATCGTCGGGATGGACGCGCTTAGACCACTCGTCGAGGGAGTTTTCGATTTCCATTTCCGTAAATCCCAGCATTTCTTTCCAGCGGGGGGAAAAGAAAACTTCGTTGGTTTTGACGTTCCAGTCCCAGATACCGTCGTTGTTCCCGCGAACGGCCAGTTGCCAGCGTTCTTCGCTGGCGTGAAGGGCGGCTTCGGCTTGTTTGCGGTGGCCGATGTCTTGGACGACGGCGATAAAGTAGTCGGGGTGGTCGTCGCGATCGCACACTAGCGATATCGTCACGTTTCCCCACACGGGCGTTCCGTCTCGGCGCAGATAGCGTTTTTCTTGAGTGAAGGTGTCGAGTTCTCCCCTCAGCAGTTTTTGGATTCCGGCGTTGCCGATTTCGAGGTCTTCGGCATGAGTAAAGTCGGCATAGGGGCGATCGAGCAGGTCTTCAGGGTTATAGTCGAGAAATTCGCAAAATTTGCGGTTGACTCGCAGAAATCGCCCGTTGGTTCGCACGTGAGCGATGCCGACTGCTGCTTGCTCGAAGGTCGCCCGGAAGCGATCTTCGCTGTCTTGAAGTTCGGCTTCGACGCGATCGCGCCAGCAGATGTGGGTGGTGTCCTGACAGCACGGCGGTAAGGAGGCCAGAATGTCTCGAGCCATCCAAATGACGCGATCGCCCTCTAAAGGCGATATTTTGGCCACGTACCACAGGCGCTGTTCTTCGTCTTCGAGGTCGTATTCAAAGATTTGGGTCGTCTGGGTTTCGATCGCGCGACGTATGGGAAGAAGAAAGCGATCGCGCGTCTCTTCCTCGTGAAACTGACTTAAGGTCAACCCAGCCACGTCGAAATCGCTCCGAAGTCCCCCTGTAGGGAGCAGTGAAATCTCTTCAGCTTCGGAATCGAGCATTAAAATAATCTCCGGCAAAATGCCGAAAATTCCTTGAAGAAGGGACGCCTGGGTCGGAAGGGTCGTTAGAACGTTGGTCATGAGGTGAGGAGATGGGGAGATAGGGAGAAATATTTGACTGTCTCCACTGTTGACCGATCGCGTTTCCCTCTTCACTGATGAAGCCGCATCCGGTCGATCGGTGTTTGTCCTCAACTATTGTTGCAGCGGCGTCAGATACCGTTGCACTCCCACAATTGACCTCTGTTCCGTTCGTTGCGATTAGCTGAGCGATCGCACCGCCACCAACAAGCCTCGCGCTTTGTTTAGGGTTTCTTCGTATTCTGTTTCGGGATCGGAATCGGCCACCAACCCCGCTCCCGCTTGCACGGATACGATGCGATTTCCCGACTCGTCCGAACGAACGATCGCGGTACGAATGGCGATCGCCGTGTTCAGTTGTCCCTCGAAATCGTAATAGCCGTATACCCCGGAATAGGGACCGCGACGACAGGATTCGAGTTCGCGAACGATCTCCATGGCGCGAATTTTCGGCGCACCGCTAACGGTTCCGGCGGGAAAACAGGCTTTCAGCAATTCCCACGCCGACTTCGACGAGTCTAACTCCCCGATTACGTTGCTGACGATGTGCATGACGTGGGAGTACCGTTCTACGGCCATCAACTCGTCTACCGTCACCGTTCCGTTGCGACAGACGCGGCCGAGGTCGTTTCGTCCCAAATCCACTAACATCACGTGTTCGGCGATTTCTTTGGGGTCTTTGAGTAAGTCTTCAGCGTAGTCGCGATCGGCTTTTGGCGTTTTCCCCCGAGGGCGAGTTCCGGCGATGGGGCGCACCGTGGCGATGCGAGTTCCGTTGTCGCGGCGTTCGGCTTTCACCATCACTTCGGGACTCGAGCCGATCGCCTGCCAAGTGTTGAAGTTAAAATACGCCATGTACGGCGAGGGGTTTATCAGGCGAATCGAGCGATATAGGGAAAAGGGATCGCCGGAATACTGCGCCGAAAGCCGTTGAGAAATCACCACTTGGAAGATATCTCCGGCTTTGATGTAGTCTTTGGCTTTAAGAACGCTCTGACAGAACTGTTCTTTAGTGGTGTTGCTGGTGATTTCGAGGGGTTTGTCCTCGTGAGCTTGCGGCGGCGTCCACTCCAACATGGTTTCGTCGTCAGAGAGGGGTTTTTGCAGCTTTTCGACGAGTTGCGAGACGCGATCGCTGGCTTTCTGGTAGGCGTCTTCTAGGGAAACGTTAGGATCGCGCAAGTCTGCATAGGCGATCGCCCAAATTTTCCCTTTCACGCGATCGAACACCAGTAGCGTATCGACTTGCATCCACACGCCGTCGGGTAAATCGTCATCTTCTGGGGGATATACTGGAACTCTCGGTTCGATCCAGTGGATTAACTCGTATCCCCACATTCCGAACAAGCCGCCGATTCCCGAGGGAAGTTCTGGAAGTTTTACCGGATCGTAAGGTTCGAGACAGGTTTCTAAAATCTCGAAAGGATCGCCTTCAAAGCGATCGAGCCGTCCGTCGCGAAAGGTTTGTGTCGTTTGTTCTCCTCGCGATTCCAGAACCCACAAGGGATCGCACCCGAGAAAACTGTAACGACCGATACGTTCTCCCCCTTCGACCGATTCCAATAAGAAACTATAGGGTTGACCCGCACAGACTTTGTACCACGCGGAAACGGGCGTATCTAAATCCGCCACCCATTCTTGATAGACGGGAACGAAGTTTCCAGTTTGCGCCAGATGGCAAAATTCAGAAAAATCGGGGAAAATCACGATCGCTCACGGATAAGGAGTAATGGAGAGGTTTGGACAGAGATTATACCAACTTTCGGTCGAAGTTGATGGTGAGGGTGAATGTTCGGAGTTCTGTTCTTTTGCAAACGGCGATCGTACCGTTCGAGATCTATCGAGTTGGCGATCGCCACCTTCTTAAAAATTTATCGAGTCTTGCCCCAAAGTCACACCATTGAGGGAAAGATCGCACAGAATAGAATTGAAGCAAGCCTCGACGAGATTGAAGCGAGTTTCACGAAATTTATCCATCAGTTTAGAGAGTGACTCCTCACTTTAAACTTCTTTCTTCTGCTGACCTAAAATTCGCTCGATCTTGCGATCCGGCTGAAGTTTTTTTAATTTATTCGACGGTTTCTTCAGAAAGTTTCTAAAATTTTTCTCGAGCATTTTGCCGCCTTTCTTCGGCTTTTTTTGAGCGGTGTCTGGCAAATACAAACCTTCTTCTGTGGCATTACGTCGAAGTCCTCGAGAAATCGTTTATTTGTCTCGGTCGAGGCGAGGAGCGATCTCTTCTCGCGAACAGTTTTCTTGAGTGATACGAAATCCGAATCTCAAATACTGATTTTGCCCAACCCGACAAGTCCCTCTCTGTGTCTCTAGGCGTGAAGACTTCTTGAAACCTAGCGTATTGGAAATCGATGGAGTATGAAAACCCTTTTTGGATGTTGGCCGTTATCGCCATCTTAGCCAATACGGCTAAACTGTAACCGAGACAGCGAGATCCCCGGAATCTTCGAGATTCAGAGGATCTCGAATTCCGTATTATTCCCAAGGGAAATCGTCGGATTTGGAGTCTACCTCAGAGTTGATGTTCCGGGCGCGATCGAACTCGTAAGGCTGAACCACCGTCGCCGTTACCGAAACCGCTTCAGACTCGTTTTCTGCTTCCGGTTCGGATTCGGGTTCGGGTTCCGATTCGGATTCAGCTTTAGATTCCGGTTCGGGTTCGGGTTCCGGCTTGGAATTGGGAACAGATTCCGCCTTCGCTTCCGGTTCCGGTTCCGGTTCCGGTTCTAATTCAGCCTTCGATTCCGGTTGCGACTCCGACAGTTGAGAAATCGACGAACTGGGGTTTTTCTTACTGAATACCAAACTTCCGTCTTCCTCGGGACAATCGACGTAAATCGTATCTCCTGCGCCGAATTCCAACTCTAACAACTTCGTGGCGATCGGGTTTTCTAACTCCCGTTGAATCGCCCGTTTCAGCGGACGCGCCCCGTACACGGGATCGTACCCTACATCGGCGATGTAATCCTTCGCCGACTCCGACAGCACGATTTGAATTTTCTGTTCGGCTAACAGCGACTCGATCCGCAAAATCTGAATTCCCACAATTTCCCGTAACTGAGACTTACCCAGGGGATGGAAGATAATCAAATCGTCTACGCGGTTGAGAAATTCAGGACGGAACTGCGATCGCAACGCCTCGTAAACCCGCGATCGCATCTCCTCGTAATCCGCCTCTTGTCCGGCGACATCGAGAATGTACTGAGAACCGATATTACTCGTCATCACGATAACGGTGTTGCAGAAATTCACCGTCCGTCCTTGAGAATCAGTAATGCGCCCGTCGTCAAGAACTTGTAATAAAATGTTAAAAACATCCGGGTGTGCCTTTTCCACCTCATCGAACAACAACACCGAATAGGGCATCCGACGCACCGCTTCCGTGAGTTGTCCGCCTTGGTCGTAGCCCACGTACCCCGGAGGCGCACCCACCAGACGGGAAACCGAATGTTTCTCCATATACTCCGACATATCGATGCGAACCAACGCATCGCGATCGTCGAAGAGAGACGCCGCCAACGCCCGCGCCAACTCCGTTTTACCCACGCCCGTCGGTCCCATAAACAGGAACGATCCGATCGGACGCAGGGGGTCTTTCATCCCCGCCCTGGCGCGACGAATCGCCGCCGCCACCGCTTCGACCGCCTCCGACTGTCCCACGACGCGGCGGTGTAGCTGTTCTTCGAGTTTCAGCAGTTTCTGACGTTCCGTTTCTAAGAGACTGTTCACGGGAATTCCCGTCCATTTGGCGACGATTTCAGCGATGTCCGCTTCTGTCACCTGTTCCCGCAGCAACGCCGATCCGTCCGACTGCAACTTCAACAGTCCGGCTTCTTTCTCTTCCAAGCCTCGCTGTAACTGTTCCAACCGACCGTATTTCAACTGCGCCGCCGTATTCAAATCGTAATTACGTTCGGCTTGTTCGATTTTCAGCCGCAGTTGTTCTTCCTCTTCCTTGAGGGCGTTGATTTCGTCGAGAAGTTGCTTTTCATGTTGCCATTGAGAACTGAGGCCCTCTTGTTTTCCCTTCAGTTCCACCATTTCTTCTTCGATGCGATCGAGCCTATCTTGCGCTGACGAATAGGCTCCCCTCGCGCCACGCTGTTCCTCTCCTTCCAGGGAGAGTTTTTCCATTTCCAACTGCATCAAGCGGCGATCGACATCTTCCAATTCCGTCGGTTTCGACGTAATCTCCATCTTCAACTTCGCCGCCGCCTCGTCAATGAGATCGATCGCCTTATCCGGTAAAAAGCGATCGGTCACATAGCGATTCGACAGCGTCGCCGCCGCCACCAACGCCGAATCCGTCATCGTAACGCCGTGGTGAACCTCGTAGCGTTCCTTCAACCCCCGCAAAATCGAGATCGTCGCTTCCACGTTCGGCTGTCCCACGTAAACCTGTTGAAAGCGCCGTTCCAGGGCTTTATCCTTCTCAATGTGTTTGCGATACTCCTCTAAGGTCGTCGCGCCGATGCAGCGTAGTTCTCCCCGTCCCAACATCGGTTTGAGGAGGTTTCCCGCATCCATCGTCCCTTGAGAACCGCCGCCACCCGCACCGATGACCGTGTGCAACTCGTCGATAAACAACACGATTTGACCGTCGGAGTGGGTGACTTCCCGAATCACCGATCGCAACCGTTCCTCGAACTCGCCGCGAAACTTCGCCCCGGCGATCAAACTTCCCATATCCAGGGAAATCAACTGACGGTTTTTCAACGATTCGGGAACGTCGCCGTTGACGATACGTTGCGCTAACGCCTCGGCGATCGCCGTTTTACCCACCCCCGGTTCCCCAATCAACACCGGATTGTTTTTGCGGCGTCGGGAGAGAACCTGAATCACCTGGCGGATTTCCTCATCTCGTCCGATGACGGGATCGAGTTTTCCGGCTCTCGCTTGTTCCGTGAGGTCGCGCCCGTACTTTTCTAAGACGTTATACTGATTTTCTGGCGTCGCGTCTTTCACCTTGGCGCTTCCGCGCATCGACTTAATCGACTTAATCGCGGCGGCGATTTTCGACTGATCCGATTCGAGAGCTTGTAGCGTTTTACTTCCGATGCGATCGTCCTCCGCGAAACCCAGTAACAGGTGTTCGATCGAAATATGAGAATCGTCGAAATTCTGCCGCGCCAGTTCCGCCTTGTCCAGCATGGTATCGAGATGTCGTCCCAGATAAAGCTGATCGACGATTCCCATACGCGGGTGTCGTTTGGCGAAAGCGTCCAGCTTTTGCGCCAACTGTGCCGGATCGACCCCTGCCTTTTGTAAAATTTGATGGGAGAATTCCGCCGACTCCAACAGCGCGAGAACGACGTGTTCGACTTCTAAATTTGGATTTCGATAACGTTTCGCCACGTCCTGAGACGAAACGATCGCGTCCCATGCTTTATCGGTAAACTTCGACGGATCGGTTGGTTGCATTTCTGGCAGTATTTCGGAACTATGCAGTCTTAAGCTGTCGCTAAGGAAACAGGAAAACCTCTCGGTGCAGTCGCAGTCAGCCAATATCGATCGCTGTCGGTCGCGTGAGTTCTACCCATGCCAACGTTAACGGACTTCTAGGCCGTCCACGACTGACACCTTCGCCTTCCCTCTTTTAGTTTAAAAGACGGTCAAAGCTGGGGATCTCGATCGAAAGCAACTAATAGTACATTAAAATGAAAGTCTTCCCACAAGACAAACGAACCGAAGAACTGGTTAAGTTCGATGGCCCGTTTGTCAAGTTCTGTTTGAGAATCTTAACACGATCGACTTCGTTGGGAAGTCCGATGTCGTTCCATAGTCCCCTGGTAGCAAACCGTGACAGAAGAGAAGCGTTACAAGGATACCGTCAATCTCCCCCAGACTGACTTTAATATGCGGGCGAACGCCGTCGTGCGCGAACCCGAACTGCAACAGTTTTGGGAAGAGCAACAAATCTACCAAACCCTGTCGCAGAACAACCCCGGAGATCCCTTCATCCTGCACGACGGTCCCCCTTACGCTAACGGCGCCCTTCACATCGGTCACGCCCTCAACAAAACCCTCAAAGATATTATTAACCGCTACCAGCTCCTTCGGGGTCGTAAAGTTCGCTACATCCCCGGTTGGGACTGTCACGGCTTGCCCATCGAACTGAAAGTCTTACAAAAACTCAAATCCTCAGAGCGCCAGGAACTGACGCCGTTGGCGTTACGTGCCAAAGCCAAAGCCTTCGCTCTCAAAACCCTCGACGAACAGCGCGACAGCTTCAAACGCTATGGCGTCTGGGGCGATTGGGATCGTCCCTATTTAACCTTAAACCCCGAATACGAAGCCGCTCAGATTGCCGTGTTCGGAGAAATGGCGCTCAAAGGCTACATCTATCGGGGGTACAAACCCGTTCACTGGAGTCCCAGTTCCAAAACTGCGTTGGCTGAAGCCGAACTGGAATATCCCGAAGGGCATATTTCCCCCAGTTTGTACGCCGCCTTTCAACTGAGTGAACTCAGCGACAGCCTCAAAGAGCGTCTGAGCGACTATATGCCCGATTTGTGGGTAGCCATCTGGACGACGACGCCGTGGACGATTCCGGGGAACTTGGCGGTTAGCGTCAACGCCGAGTTGAATTACGCGGTGGTCGAAACAGCCTTGGAATTTGAGGAAGCGGCCGGAAAATTCCTCATCGTAGCCGCCGATGCGATCGCGCGACTCGAGGCCACCTTCGGCAGCAAGTTGACCGTCCTCGAAACCGTCAAAGGCCAAGACCTCGAAGGCTGCACCTACAAACATCCCCTGTTCGATCGCACCAGTCCCGTGGTCGTCGGCGGCGATTACGTCACCACCGAATCGGGAACCGGACTCGTCCACACCGCCCCCGGTCACGGGTTAGAAGACTATCAAGTCGGCTTGCGCTATAACTTGCCGATTCTCTCCCCCGTGGACGAAAACGGCCGGTTTACCGAAGAAGCCGGGCCGTTCGCCGGACTCAACGTCCTTAAAGACGCTAACGAGAAAATCGCCGAAGCCCTCAAAGAAAACCATTCCCTGCTCAAACAAGAGCCTTACGAACACAAATATCCCTACGACTGGCGCACCAAAAAACCTACCATTTTCCGGGCAACGCAACAGTGGTTTGCCTCCGTCGAAGGCTTCCGCGACGCGGCCTTAGACGCCATCCGGGGGGTTACTTGGATTCCCGATCGCGGCGAAACCCGGATTACCTCGATGGTCAGCGAGCGATCGGACTGGTGTATCTCTCGTCAGCGGAGTTGGGGCGTTCCCATTCCCGTCTTCTACGACGCCGAAACCGACGAACCCCTCATGACTGAGGAAACCGTGAACCACGTTCGGGATATCATCGCCGAGAAGGGTTCCGATGCTTGGTGGGAACTGCCCGTAGAAGAACTGCTTCCCGAGTCTTACCGCAACAACGACCGTACCTATGTCAAAGGCACCGACACGATGGATGTCTGGTTCGATTCCGGTTCCTCCTGGGCGGCGGTGGCGAAAAAGAAAGGGCTAGGCTATCCCGTGGATATGTATCTCGAAGGCTCCGACCAACACCGAGGCTGGTTCCAATCGAGTTTGTTAACCAGTGTTGCCACCGAGGGACAAGCCCCCTATAAAACCGTTTTGACTCACGGCTTCGTTCTCGACGAACAGGGACGGAAACAGAGTAAGTCCCTCGGAAACGTCGTCGATCCCGCCGTGGTGATTAACGGCGGCAACAACCACAAACAAGAGCCACCTTACGGGGCGGACGTACTGCGGTTGTGGGTGTCGTCGGTGGACTACGCTAACGACGTTCCCCTCGGGAAAAACATCCTCAAACAAATGGCGGACGTTTACCGGAAAATCCGCAACACGGCGCGATTTTTGCTGGGGAACCTGCACGACTTCAACCCGGAAACCGACGCGGTGGAGTACGACGAGTTACCGGAGTTGGATAAATATATCCTTCACCGCACTTGCGAGGTGATGGACGAGGTAACGGAGGCGTTCGACAGCTATCAGTTTTTCCGGTTCTTCCAAACCGTGCAGAACTTCTGCGTGGTGGACTTGTCGAACTTCTATCTCGATATCGCTAAAGACCGACTGTATATCAGTGATGCGAAGGCGTTCCGCCGTCGTAGCTGTCAGACGGTGTTGGCGGTGTTGGTGGAGACTTTGGCGAAGGCGATCGCTCCGGTTCTCTGTCACATGGCTGAAGATATCTGGCAGAACCTTCCTTACGAGACGCCGTATAAGTCGGTGTTTGCAGCCGGTTGGCCGAAGCTGGAAGAACGCTGGCGTCGATCGGAACTCTCCCAACGCTGGCAAACCCTGCGCTTCTACCGTACCGAAGTGAATAAAGTGATGGAGAAGGCCCGAACTGACAAACAAATTGGGTCTTCCCTGGAAGCAAAAGTGCTGTTGTACGTTCCCGACGAAGCCGATCGCGCCAAACTCAGCGAGATGAACCCCGACCTGGCGGTTCCGCCGCGTACCGTAGAACCGGAACCCGAAGCCCCCGTCGGCGAAGCGACGGAGGCTGAAGTGGAAGACTCGGCAGAAACCCCGGAAGGAGATGACTCCTCGACAACGGCTGGAAAACTGGCGCTTCCTGATTGGGAAAATCTCGAGGTGCGCGATGTGGTTGACTTTATCGTAGACGCGCCGGGATACGCCGTTGAGTTCTGGAAGAGTTACTATCGCGTGTTCCGCAATTTGGCAATTCTGGCCGGATTGGGGGCTGCCCTGTACGTTTCCTCGAGCTTCCTGGCGGCGGTGAACCGTCTGATCCTGTTACCGGAACTGTTTACGGGAATCGGTTTTACCTATTCGATGTGGTTCGGCTATCGGAATTTGCTGTTTTCTAGCGATCGCCAGCGGTTATCGGGGCAAGTTGCAGATTTGAAAGCCAAAATCGTCGGCACGGACGCCACTGTGGCCGTCTCCGCCGCCGACGTTCCCGACGTACCGGAGTTACCGCCCACTTCCGCACCAGCCTTACCCACCGTTGGCGATATTAACCCCGGAAACGGAGTAGACGAGCTGCGCTATTTATTCATCAGCTCTCAAGTGGAGTTGTTGGACTCTCCCGAGGCGATCGAAGGCTTGGAGTACGCCAGCCGTCAGGAAAGCCTGGGCATCGGCATCGTCAACGCCGAGGGTCAGAAGTGCGAGCGGTGCTGGAACTACTCGAGTCACGTCGGCGAAGCCCCCGAACATCCGACGCTCTGCGAACGTTGCGTGGAAGCCTTAGACGGTCATTTCTAAGGTGATGAGGTGATGGGGTAATGAGGTGAGGTGAAATTCTCCCCGGCTCCCCCTCTCCCCCTCTTCCCCTCTCCCCCTCTTCCCCTCTCCCCCTCTTCCCCTCTTCCGGTTGGGGGCGGTGCGTGACGCGGGAATTTACATTATCCTGACTTCGGCGTCCTTTGAAAGCCCGCGTCACGGCACCCTACGCTCTTCTTGTCTCCCTGGCTCCCCCTCTTCCCCTCTCCCCTGCTCCCCTGCTCCCCCTCTCGATTTATGATGGCGATCGACAAAAACTGTTTGAGGAGCGAACGAGTTTCATGCAATGCGATCGTTGGTCGTCTGTGATTTTGTCGCTGTTGGTGTTGGCAGCACCGGCTACAGCGGCGTCGATTTCCTCCGAACCCCGCCAACTGGCTCAAATCGAACTCGATCCCCTGTGCCGTCAGGTGTATCGGGATGTCGAAAACGGCTTGTCGATTCACGTTGAACCGAGTCCGTTTTCTCGGGCGATCGCCAACGTCGCCCCCAACGAACGGCTGCGACTGGCGGACAATTACCGTGCCATTCAAGGGCCGGAAGGACAAAACTGGATTCCGGTGACGTTCCCCGCCGATGGTTACGTGAATAATGGGTTTCCCAACGGCCGGAGTAACTTAGTTCTCTGTCAGCCGTTCGTATGGGGCGATGTCGAACAGCCACAACCGCCGCGTCCCCAACCCCGTCCTCCGGTATCGGGAACCACCTGCCGCCGCGTCTTAGTCGAAGAAGGTCTCGTGGTACGCAGCGCCCCGAGTACGGCTTCGGCAATTGTCGGCGGCGTGGGGGCTAACGAGGAAATTTTCGTACCGCTGCCTCTGACCTCCATTGTGGGTGATGAAGGACGCAGTTGGGTCGAAATCGTCTCGCCGCTGCGGGGGTACGTCTCGAGCGGCTATCCCAACGACGGCAGCAACCTCGGTGCTTGTTTTTAAACCGATTCTTCGAGAAGCGCTCGACGCGCCTGTTTGAGTCGTTCTACGGCGTCTTGGTAGCCTTCCCGAGACGCCCAAACGAGCGCTGTCCAGGTGTTGCCGTCTTTGGCTCGAATATCGGCACCGTGACCGAGCAGTACGTCCAGAACCTCGAGACGACCGTGACCGGCTGCCACCATTAACGCCGTGACGCCGGAATTCATGCAAGCGTTGATGTCTGCGCCTGCGGCTAACAACAAGCTGACGATGCCGCGATGTCCGGCTGCGGCCGCTGCCATCAAGGGTGTCCAACCGTCGTTATCGGCTCCGTTGGGATCGGCTCCGGCATCGAGCAGACGACGGGCGATGGAGGCGTGGCCGGATTCGGCTGCGGCAATGAGGGCGGTGGTGCCGTCGTCGTTGGCTGCGTTGGGATCGGTACCGTTGGCTAATAGAATTTCGAGTTCTTGCCAGTCTCCCGACCTGGCAGTTGCGATCGCGTTTTGCATCGTTTTTTACCTTTCTTTTTCTATTTTAACGAGTTTGGGGAGCGAGAGTTCTCAAAAAGAAGATCCGTATTTTCCGATCCGTGCTAGAATACCGCCGTTTATAGTCGTTGAGTCACGCAAGTTATTGCAGCGGGACGACTGCCCAACCCTGTTGTTTGTCGTGTGAGGTTGAGAAAAAACCATGTCGATCGTATTGGTAACGGGATCTGCGGGATTGATCGGCTCTGAATCTGTTCGCTTTTTTTGCGATAAAGACTTTACAGTGGTCGGCATCGACAACAATATGAGAGAAGCCTTTTTTGGGGAGGGTGCATCGACGCTTTGGAATCGCGATCGCCTCCTCGAAAAATATGGAGATAAATATATTCATCATCACAGCGACATTCGCGATCGAGAAGCAATTTCAGAAATTTTTAAAACCTACGGGAGCGAGATCGAACTGATCGTTCACACTGCCGCACAGCCGTCTCACGATTGGGCGGCTCGCGACCCGTTTACTGATTTTACAGTTAACGCAAACGGTACGTTAAACCTCCTCGAAAATACGCGTCAGCATTGTCCTGATGCGGTTTTTGTTTTTTGCTCGACCAATAAGGTGTACGGGGACAATCCGAACTTGCTCCCCCTTGTCGAACTCGAAACCCGGTGGGAAATTGAAGAAAGTCATCCGTTTTACGATGGCATCGACGAAACTATGAGTATCGATCGCTGCAAACACTCTCTGTTTGGTGCATCGAAAGTCGCTGCTGATGTTTTAGTTCAAGAATACGGACGGTATTTCGACATGAAAACCGCTTGTTTTCGCGGCGGTTGTTTGACGGGGCCGAGTCATTCGGGCGCAGAACTTCATGGGTTTTTGTCGTACTTAATGAAATGTACGGTAACAGGGAAACCCTACAATATTTACGGATATAAAGGAAAACAGGTTCGTGACAACATTCACAGCTACGATTTAGTGAATGCTTTTTACCACTTTTATCAAAATCCTCGAATAGCAGAAATTTACAACATTGGTGGTGGGCGATCGAGTAACTGTTCGATGCTCGAAGCGATTCATCAGTGTGAAGAAATCGCCGATAAAAAATTGAATTGGGAATACCGAGAAACCAATCGCATCGGCGACCATATTTGGTGGATTGGCGATCTGAAATCGTTTAAGTCTCACTATCCCGAATGGGATTTGACGTATAACGTTCGCGATATTCTCGAAGAGATTTACACGCAAAATGTCGATCGCTGGTAAACATCGCTACAGATTGAATTTTATCGAGAACCCTACGATCGCAATGGGAGGATAACAAAAAATAATATTTACTTCTGAACGATCGAGCGTTTGAGTTCTCAATTTTTTGAAGTTTTCGCCAAGCCTAAACCGTCCGATAGAACGCGATCGCAACTTCGGCACCAATGTCGATCTGACCGATAAAACGACATAGGGGAAACCATGAAAGTACCAAGCCCGTTTCCAACGCTTCAGAAGCTATTTCAAAAGCTCGCTCAAAAACGAGTCGTTCGCTTTCTCGGGGGTGGGGGAGTCGCCGCCGCGTTCAACTTAATATTAATGTTCTCGTTCGTGGAACTGGGAGGCTGGGATACTGTAATTTTACGCAACACCGCCAACGCAATTTCCATCGAACTCTCTCTACTGCTGAGTTTCTTTATTTACCGAACTTGGGTGTGGACTGGAGGAAACTGGCGTCTTCGGGACGTATTACTGCGTCAACTCCCCTTATATCACCTCTCGGCAGGTTGTTCCGTACTTTTACGGATTTTCGCCATTTTCCCCTTTCTCGATTGGTTGGGGGTGAGTTACGGTGTTAACACCCTCATCGGGATTCTGGTGAGTGCGACAACGAACTATCTCCTCAGCGATCGCCTGGTATTTCGCTCGAACCGTCCCGAACTCCGTCCTGAAAGTCTAGAACCCGCGTTCGCTAACGCCAGCGATTCCCCACGCCGCGATGAAGACAAAGCGCAGGAAACCGTTCGTCCCGTATCCTTATTTTCTCTGGTAATTCCGGCGCACAACGAAGAAGGCTCGATCGCCGAAACGGTCAACGCGATCGCGCGAGTTCTCGACGATCGCGACGTGCGTTACGAATTCCTCGTGGTGAACGACAACAGCCGCGATCGCACCGAAGAAATCCTGCAATCCCTGAGTCGCGACAACCCTCGCGTGCGCTACGTTAACAACTATTACCCCAACGGCTTCGGTTTCGCCGTGCGCTGCGGCTTAGAACAGTTTCGAGGAGATGCTGTCGCCGTCGTGATGGCGGACGGTTCCGACTCCCCCGAGGACATCCTCAACTACTACGACCTGCTACAAGAAGGCTACGACTGCGTGTTCGGTTCTCGCTTCGTGCGCGGCGGACGGGTTATCGACTATCCAACCCACAAACTCCTCATCAACCGCTTGGCCAACCTCTTCGTTCAAGTGCTGTTCGGCTTGCGCTACAACGACACGACCAACGCCTTTAAAGCCTATCGTCGCGAAGTCATTGAGGGAATTCAACCGATTCTGTCGCACCACTTCAACCTCACCGTCGAACTTCCCCTCAAGGCGATCGTGCGCGGCTACACCTATGTCGCCACTCCGATTAGTTGGCGCAACCGCAAAGCTGGCGTCTCTAAGCTGAAAATCAAAGAAATGGGAAGTCGCTACCTCTTCATCGTCCTCTACATTTTGCTCGAACGGTGGCTGTCTCGGGGCGATTACGTCCGTAAAACTCCCCGACCCCAACCCCACCACTTTCGCGTTGGCGTCGTGTCGAACGATAGCATCTCCAGTTGAAGCTTCGGGAGGATCGCGACAGAACACGACAATCGGGTTTGGAAAAGCTCGACTTGAGAATTTCAACCAGAGAATTTCAACCAGAGAATTTCAAATTATAAAAACCTATGAGTCAGCGCGTTTTAATTACCGGAGGTGCGGGATTCGTCGGAAGTTCTCTCGGATTGGGACTGGCGAAACGTCATCCCGACTGGCAGATTATCGCTCTAGACAACCTCAAACGGCGAGGTTCGGAGTTAAACCTTCCCCGTCTCAAACAAGCGGGAATCGAGTTCGTCCACGGCGACGTTCGCAATCCTGAAGACCTCGCTCCAGAAGTTCTCAAACCGACGTTAATTTTAGAATGTTCGGCGGAACCGTCGGTGTTGGCGGGATACGGATCGCCGGGATATCTATTACAAACCAATTTAGTCGGTACGATTAACTGCTTGGAACTGGCACGAGCCACCCAAGCCGATTTTATTTTCCTATCGACGAGTCGCGTCTATCCGATCGCCTATCTGAGCCGACTCAACTATCGCGAAACCGACACTCGCTTTCAACTGCTCGACGAACAACCGTTTCCCGGTGCGTCGCAACAGGGTATCGCCGAAGATTTTCCCCTCGATCGCGCGCGATCGCTCTACGGAACCACCAAGCTGGCTTCGGAACTCCTCATCGCCGAATACGCCGAAGCGTACGACCTCCGCACCCTCGTCAACCGCTGCGGCGTGTTAACGGGGCCTTGGCAAATGGGAAAAGTCGATCAGGGGGTGTTTGCGCTGTGGGTGGCGCGACATTATTTCCAAAAACCGCTGAAATATATCGGCTACGGCGGAACGGGGAAACAGGTTCGGGATTTTCTGCACGTGGCGGATTTGCTGGATTTAATCGATTTACAACTGCAACAGTTTGACGAACTGAAAGGGGAAACCTTTAACGTTGGCGGCGGTTCTCAAAATCAAATTTCTCTCTACGAAACCACGCAAATTTGTCAGAAGGTGACGGGAAATACCATTGAAATTTCGCCCGTTCCCGAAAACCGTCCCGGCGACGTGCCGATTTTTATCACCGACTCTCGTAAAGTGATGGCGCGAACGGGATGGCAGCCGAAACGAGATATTCTCGCGACTCTCACTGAAATTTACGACTGGATGGTTCGCGAAACGGACAGTATTCAGAAGATTTTTTTGTGAAAAATTAGCAATTCGATCGAGGGACGCGATGTCATTTAAAATTTATTTTTTTAGATATTTTCGATCGCGATCGCATCAATTTTGTTAATTCAAAAAAAGATATCGTTCGATACAATGCTGTTTAAGATATTGTGGTATATGTTTCTATCGAATCGAATACTGACATTTGAAATTTAAAGAATTCTCATGAAAACTTCTGCACGCGAACTTCAACAAGAATATCAACTTCGCTTTGCTCGCATTGCCAATTATCGCCGTAAAGTCTGGAAAATACTGGTGACGCGCTATTTTCAAGATCTCGTTGGCGAACGTCGAGATATTCTAGATCTCGGTTGTGGTTGGGGAGAATTTATCAATCAAGTTCGCGCTCGAAAAAAGTATGCAATGGATCTCAATCCCGACGCGAAAGACTATCTCGAGTCAGAGGTGTGTTTTATCCATCAAGATTGTTCGCAAACTTGGCCGGTTTCTGAGGCGTCGCTTGATGTCGTGTTTACGAGCAATTTTCTCGAACACCTCTTGTCGAAAGAGTCTTTGTCTCGCACGATCGCCGAAGCCTATCGCTGTTTGAAGCCAGGAGGGAAAATTATCTGTTTGGGACCGAATATCAAATACACGGGTGGAGCTTATTGGGACTTTTTCGATCATCATTTACCGCTGACGGAAGCTTCAATTTCTGAAGTTTTACAACTTCGAGGATTTCAAATTCAAACTTGTATTCCTAAATTTTTACCTTATACGATGGCTAACGGGAAGCAACCTCCGTTGTGGACAGTTCCGCTTTATATTTCGATGCCGTTGGCTTGGAATTTCTTAGGTAAGCAGTTTTTAGTCGTTGCCTGTAAAAACTAATTCGAGTGATTCAAGATTTTTTTAAAATTCTACTAATAAGACTAAAAATGAACCCGATCGACTTGTTAGATAAACATTCTAGCTTGTGGTCGAACTTTTATCTGTTGCTTTACGCGATTCCTTTTCTGATTACTTTCTTGTTTGTCGATCGCTTCGGGGTAGACGTTCCCGTTTTCGACGCGTTAGTGTTGACAGATTTATTTCACGAAATCGATTTCGGGACAGCTGATTTTTTAGACTTTTGGAGACTTCACAACGAGCATCGATTTATCATTCCAAGATTTGCGATCGCCACCTTGGCCTTTTTGACTGATTGGAACACGAAAACGCAGCAGTACGCGAGCGTTATGTTAGCGATCGCGATCGGAATTTCACTGTATTGGATTGCCAGAAAAAAACACGGCGATCGCGTTTCTCCGCTGACTGACATCGCGATCGCTATTGCGCTCGGCAGCCTCGTACAATACGAAAATTGGCTTTGGGGATTTCAGATCGCTTGGTTTTGGATAAATTTGTGCTTAGTCTTGGCGATCGCCCTCCTATCTCACGAAAACCTCCAGCATTGGCGCGATCGCCATTTCGGTCTCGCCGCCTTATTCTGTGGGTTGGCGAGTTTTTCCTGCGCTCACGGACTCCTCACGTGGTTGGCCGTTTTACCGTGCGTGTGGGTGAAAAGTCGGCACGCTCAAAAACCCCGACGGTGGCTTCTCGTCTGGTGTAGTGGGTTCGTCGCCACCGTGCTGTTGTACTTTATCGACTACCACAAACCCGCTCACGCTGTCGATCCGAGTCATGTTCTCAAACACCCCCGAGAAGGACTCGAATTTTTTTTCGCGCTCGTCGGACACCCCTTGTCCTCGGAACCTTCAACGGCGATCGCCTGGGGAATCCTGCTGTCTCTGGCAAGTTCGATCTGTTTTTGGCAGTTTTGGCGCGATCTCGCTAACCGAGAGGCGATCGCACCCTGGATCTCCTTAATGTTGTTTAGTCTCGGTTTTGCCGCGATGACCACGGTGGGACGGTCGAGTTTTGGATTCGGGGTGGCGTTAGCTTCTCGCTACACCACCGTCAGCCTGCTACTGTTCGTCGGACTCCTTTACGCGGGACAGTATTACGCCGAGATTGCAACTCGCCCGTGGCAAGGGAAGGTTCGCTTCGGCTATCGTGCGATCGTGGCGTGCGTTGCGGTGATACTGGCGGTCACGTCGCTGTCCGTTTGGGAACTGGGGAAAGACTTCCGCAACCATCGACTCTTCTCACGAACCTGTTTGTCGCTCGTCGGATATATGGAGGAGAACGCTGAAAGTAGCTGCGTGCGACGACTGTATCCCGACGCCAAAATCGTAAAATACTGGTGGTCTCCCCGCCTCGATCGCTTGGGATTTTTCGAGCGATCGCACGCCGTCGAATTTCGCGATCGCCCTCAGCCCTCTTGCGGGTATCTCGATCGTTCCCAGTCGTCGCAAGTCGTCGAGTTGTCCGAGAGCGGAACGGCGATCGTGTCGGGTCGAGTCCGCTTCGAGAACTGTCAAACGGTTCTACCGATCGTCTTTTTGTCTCGAAACGACAGTACGGAGATGTTTGCCAGCGATCTCATCGGAGATTTTGTCGATTCGAGTCGAGAACCCGAAACTTGGACAGTCCAGTTTGTCAGTCGCGATTTACAACCCGGTCGCCACTCGCTTCGGGCGTGGGTTTACGATCCCGAACGCTCGGCGTTCCTATCTTTATACAATTCCTTAGACTTGCGCGTTGTGGATTAAACTCGTACAGTTCGAGTTTATGAACTAATTGGTCGAGTTTGTCGATCGCGCGTCCCCGTCCCTCGAGTTGATAGAAAAGGTGAAAATTCGTTTCCCGTCCAGTACGATTTGGCTCCTCGGCCTGTCTGCGATCTTTGCCAGTCTCGTGGCAGCGTCGATCGCCTATTTCGGCGTCAACTTTCCCATTTGGGACGAGTGGGACACCCCCGGACTGATGTTCGTCAAACTCCACGACGGCACGATCGATCTCAGTCAAGGTCGGTGGAACTGGGGCTACTGGATCGCCCAGCACAACGAAAGCCGCAAATTCTTTCCGAGACTGATTTTAGTAAGTTTGGCGTCCGTGACGAACTGGAACATCAAAGTGGAAATGTTCCTGATTTTGGGTTTGATGGCCGCGATCGCTCTCACCCTATACGCCCTCAGTCGCCTAACCCTCACCCGTACCCCGCGATCTCGCCTCAACGAACTGGCGATCGTCGCCAACCTCCTCGTCTTTTCTCTGATTCAATACGACAACTTTCTCTTCGGACTGCAAGTGTGCGTATTGCTGTCTTTGAGCGCGATCGTCTTGGGGTTGCTCGTGGCGCAGACTCGCTTTCCTCTCTGGCTGAAAACCCTCGTGGGTATTTTACTGTGCCTCGTCAGTACGTATTCGTTTTCTAACGGCGTACTCAGTTGGGTCGTGGTCTTTCCCGCTATTTTCTTTCCCGAAACCCTACGCTGGCGGGAGATCGGGCGGCGTCTGTTTTGGGCGACAGTCTGGATCGCGGCGATGGCAGTCAATCTCGGATTTTACTTTCGCAACTACGTCAAACCCCCCGGTCATCCCGGTTGGGACGAAGCCGTCCGACACCCACTCGAGGCGGTTCGTTATTTCTTCGTCTTCTTAGGTGGACCGCTCGGATTTCACGACATCCCAGCGGCGACGGTCGTGGGGGCGATCGTGTTTGGGGTTTGGTCGGCGATGGTGGTGGCTCTCCTGTGGAACAGTGCGACGACCTCGCAGGACGGAAAATCCGGTTTCGAGAACGCTCTAGAGCGCCGTTGGGATCTCTCTGAGTTAAATCGCGCCAAAAGCTGGATAATGCTGGGGGGATATTCTATCCTCAGCGGTCTGTTTGCGGCATTGGGTCGCGTGGGATTTGGAATCGAACAGGCGATTTCGCCACGCTATACGACCTTTTCGCTGTACGCGATCGTCTCGGCGATTTATTTGGGGGCGTTACTGGCCGAACGAAATACGACGGTTGAAGTGTCTCCGCCTCGGCGTCGTTGGCTTTCTCGGGGAGTTTACTTACTACTCGGTATCGGACTGGTATTACATCTTAAAACGAGCGCTTTTGCCCTCGATGGGATGTACGTTCGCAAAACGGATACGCTCCACGCTCAGGCTTGTACGCTGGTTATCGACGTGCTGCGAGACGACGATTGTTTGCGTCGTTACGTTTATCCCGACCCCGATCGCCTGTACGACCACGCGATCGCCATTAACGACTTGGGGTATCTTTCCCCTCCGCTGCTCGAGAGTGACGACGTGCGCGACTTTAGTGCGTCGCCGCAGTCCGAAACCGCTCGGGGATTCTTCGACGCTCTCGTTCCCCTGTCGGGCGATCGCTACCAAGTTCGGGGCTGGGCCGAACTCACCGAACGTTCCCTGTCGGCGGCCGATCTGGTGTTGTTGACCTACACGACGGATTCTGGAGCCGAAAAACCCTTTGCCATTATCGACGATCGCGAGTTTCGCCCGGACGCACTTCACGCTGGTCTTCCCCGAGACACTCAACTCGGCTGGAGCGGTGAATTTGCGCGATCGCAGCTCCCGAACCGCTCGCTAGTCGTGAAAGCTTGGGCGTTCGACGCGACGACGGCTCGGGCGCATCTTTTAACGGGAAGTTTCGAGCTGACACCGTGAAGTCCTTAGTGGTGCAGAAAAGTCCTGAAACCCTTGTTAGAACAGATATCGCCGTATTAAAGGGTTGCCCGCAAAATCCCAGATCGGTAAATGGCTGCCGGAGATCCCCGGCATCTTGGAGATGCCGGGGATCTGGCTCGAGATCTGGCTCAAATTTAAATACATAAAATATGTAGTTTGTCAATCCCCAATCTCGAAAAGTTTTCTGCACCACTGAGCCGTGAGATCTCGCTCGAGAGTCGCACTAACCATGAGTCATCGAACCCGACAAATCTTACAAGTCGTCGCACCTTGGATTTTGGGTGTTGCAGTCGCGATTTACTTCACGTTAGCCACATTACCTTCGCCGTATATTTTTATTGCCCCCGGCTTAGATGCCTCTTGGAGCTTTGCGTTAACTGAAACGGTACTGAAGGGTTTACAGTTCGGACGCGATGTCATTTTCACGTACGGGCCGCTCGGCTATTTGGCAGCCGGATCGATCGTTCCAGAGAACGTTTTAACTGCCGTCACTTTTAAGATCGGCGTTCATATTGCGTTAGTTTTAGCAGTTATTATTTGTGTTTTTCAATATAAAAATAACCTCGATCGCGTTTTGTGGATCGTTTCTTCTTTATTCGTGTTTCACGTGGCGTTTTCAATAGACTACAAAGCGTTATTTTTGTATTTAATTCTTCTATTGTGGTCAGTTCGTCCGCCCTTTCAACCCTCAAAGCGATCGACGATATCGAGAGGTTACTCTCTCTTTTTAGGAATTGTCGCCGGTTTTTTAGCCTTAATTAAATTTACGCTCGGCGTCGCGACGGTCGGTGCGCTGTTTCTCGTGCAGTTTTTTCGAGCCGTGTCGATCGCTAAAACGCAAACCCTCTCAGAGCGAAACCGAGCGATCCTGGCTGTTTGGGATTCCGTCGTCGGGGCGACCTCGACGGCGTTCGTGTTTGTCGCGGTGAACCCGCCGGACAACGCGGTTCGACTCCTGCTCTACGGGGCGATCGCCGTTGTCGTCAGTGGAGTGGTGCAAAAAGTTCGTCAGACCGATCGAGATCGGCTCTTTGACAAACGTTTCGCTCTCTTCAGAACCAGCGGCCTCGCCTATGGAATTTACAGTATTTTGCTGTTGGCGACCGTGTTGGTGTTCGATCGCTCGCTCCTCGATTTCGTCCGAGGGTCTCTCGAAGTTTCTTCGGGATACTCCAGTGCGATGAGTTACATCAGCTCGCCGTTAGAATTAGGATTAGCCCTGCTCGAAGCCACACTCGTCGCGAGTGTCATGGGGCAGCGGTGTGATTGGCGGCGATCGGGATTTTACCTGAGTCTAGCCTTCGTCCTGTGGATCGCGTTCAAACACGGTTTCGTCCGCCAAGACGCCCACGTTCTGCTGTATTTCTTCTGCGTTCCCTTTATCGCCTCCCTTGTCTGTGCCGGTCGCAGTAACGTTTCGCGTCGGTCTTCCTGGGGACGCGTCGTCAGCGCGATCGCGATCGCCGTTGCCGTGCTGTATGTGGCGAAACCCGACGTGTTAGGACAAGTCGGTCTGCGACCCTGGCCGTTTTGGCAGAGCTTCACCCCCAAATACGTCCACAACCAAATTTTCAGTTTCAATGTCGATCGCGTGGCGAGCGTTCTCGAAGACGCCAACCAATGGAATTTCGAGCGATTGAAACTTCCCGCCGACGTGCGAGAACATCTCGGCAACGAAACCGTCGATATCGTTCCTTGGGAACTCACCCTCGCACCGGCCAACGAGTTGAACTGGCAACCGCGACCGACGCTTCAATCCTACTCGTCTTATACGAAATTTCTCGATCGCGCTAACGCCGCCAATTTAGACGCCCATCCGAGAGACCACTTTCTTTATCAATTTCGCGCGATCGACGGACGACACGCCTTTTTTGACGAACCCGAAACCTTCTCGTCGCTGCTGTGTCGCTATCGCCTCTCGCCCCAGTTTCCAACCTTCACCCAAACGGAAGCCGTCTCCGATTTAATGGTGTTCGATCTCCGAGAGACGACCCCCTGTCAGATCGCCGACCCCCTCAGCTCGCAGTCGGTAGGATGGGGCGAGACGGCGACCGTTCCCCAAGCCGCGCGATCGCCCGTCAGAGCCTCGATTTCGGTATCGTATTCGCCCTGGGGCAAACTCTACAAAACGCTGTTTCGCGCCGCTCCCGTGCGCCTCAAGGCGGTGTATCGCGACGGTGGAGAAGCCACCTATCGCCTCCTTCCCGGCAACGCTGAAAACGCGCCGATCGTCAGTCACTTACCCCGAGAATCCGACGAAGCTCTCGTCTTTTTCCAATCCCTCGATCGCGCCGATCTGCCGTTCCCCGCTCCCGTGGCGTCGATTGCGTTTGAAACAGACAATCAGTTCGTTTACGCGCCGAAGATCGAGGTGACGTGGATTCCCCTGGGCTGGGAGTCCGGCGATCGCACCTCTAAAAGCGATCTTTGAGGTCTCGAATGCGAGCGAAGGTTCGGACGCGATCGTGGCTGTTGGCGGCGGTTTGTAACGCCTCGCTGTCCCAACGGAGAAACGGATTGGTGCGTTTCTCGACCCCCAACCACGAGGGAACGGTGGCTTCGTGGCGTTTCCGCAGGGTTTCGACGTTGCGATATCGCGTGTGTAACTCCCGGTTGTCGGGATCGACGGTGAGAGCGAATTTGAGATTTTTTAGGGTGTATTCGTGGGCGCACCAGACGCGGGTTTTGTCGGGGAGCGATCGCAGCTTCGCCAGAGAATCGACCATCTGGGCGGGGGTTCCCTCGAACAGTCGCCCGCATCCCCCTGCGAACAGGGTATCGCCGCAAAACAACTCGCCGGGTTCGCCGTCGCCAACGGGAGGGAAGTAATAGGCGATGTGGGCGCGAGTGTGACCGGGAACGAAAAACACGTCGGCCTCTCGGTCGGAAAACGAGACGCGATCGCCTTCGTTGAGAAAGACCTGTTGTCCGGGGATGCGATCGCGATCTTCAGCACCGCCGTAGACGCTGAGATTGGGGAAACGCTTTATCAGTTGGCGGTTTCCGCCCACGTGGTCGGCGTGGTGATGGGTGTTAAAAATGGCGACGAGGGTGCAGTCGAGTGCTTCGAGTTGGCGAAGTACGGGGTCGGCTTGGGCGGGATCGACAACGGCGGCCTCTTGACGATCTCCATCGACTATAAGATAAATGTAGTTATCGGATAGGGCGGGAAGTCGGTAGATCTGCATGGCTCCGATCTCCTGGTAGGCTTAGCGTTGTTAGGTCTTTACTTCAAAATCCTATCGCAACTGCCGATGGAAGCGACCCACCGTCATTCGCAACCGGTGATGGAGGCGACTCACCGTCTCTTGAATGTCTGTCTGCTGTCGAGACCTTCGTTCGTATCCCCTCTCAACTCGTTCGTACGCAACATGGCTAAAGCTTCTCAGGGTAAACCCAACGTGACGCTTCAGCAGTCGATCGAACGTATTCTCGACTCGAACCGCATTAGCCGTCAGGACTATCTCCAGTTGACCTCTGCCATGTTAGCGGGGAAAGGGCTGACAGATGAAGATTATCGCCAACTGAACAGCGTGTTCGATCGCTTTCAACTCGGACGGTTGAAGGTGGTAGACGAGCGATCGAGTAGTTAAGTTCGGAGAAGTTTAAATCGAGTGCTGTAGATTGGGGAGTTGAGGACTCCCGATCGCCACAGCTCTGTTAGCGATCGAGATTTTAAGGTTGCGATATGTCCAAAAGGGCGCATCTCAGAAACGTCAATCGATATGAGAAGATAAGAGGTTAAACCTCAGACCTTTGTAATTTGACCGACTATTGCGTTTACGTAAAAAACGTTAAAGGCACGCTGTCTCGAAGGCTTTCTCGAAACCTACTATCGATCGTTTTTCAACTGATTTAAACTTCCATGAACCAACCCTGTGAGATCGACATCTCTGTGGTCGTTCCTATTTATAACGAAGAAGAGAATCTCGATTATTTATTCGATCGCCTCTGTCGAAATCTCGACAAAATTGGTTTGACTTACGAAATCGTCTGTGTCAACGACGGAAGCCGCGATCGAAGCTTGGTTGAGTTAATTCGTCACCACCAACAAAATTCTGCTATTAAAGTCGTCAACCTTTCGCGAAACTTTGGTAAAGAAATTGCGCTCACAGCCGGTATTGACTACGCTCGCGGTCGAGGTGTCGTTCCCATTGACGCCGATTTACAAGACCCTCCAGAACTGATCGAAATCATGGTGAATAAATGGAAAGAAGGTTACGATGTCGTTTATGCTAAGCGAAGAGCGCGTCAGGGTGAAACTTGGTTCAAACGGTTCACGGCGAACAACTTCTATCGCATTATCGGTAGAATGAGCGACGTTCCCATTCCGCGAGACACAGGGGATTTTCGCTTAATGGATCGTCGAGTCGTCGAGGCTCTCAAACAACTTCCCGAACGCAATCGGTTTATGAAAGGGTTGTTTGCATGGGTGGGTTTCGAGCAAATTGCGATCGAGTACGATCGCGATCGCCGCTACGCTGGAACCACGAAATGGAATTACTGGAAACTCTGGAACTTCGCACTCGACGGTATCGCTGCGTTTAGTTCGCTTCCGTTAAAAATTTGGAGCTACCTCGGTTTGGCGATTTCGCTACTTTCTATGATTTATGCGGGGTTTTTGATCGTCCGAACGGTTATTTCGGGAATCGACGTACCGGGATATGCATCGTTAATGGTTGCAGTCTTGTTTCTCGGTGGCGTTCAATTGATTAGTTTGGGGGCGATCGGAGAATATTTAGGGCGCATTTACGAAGAAGTCAAGAAACGGCCGCTTTATTTTGTTCGGGATACTTACGGCTTATAAGCGTGTTTGAGATTTAAGAGCGATGACATTAGACGATCAAGCGATGTTACCCACAAAAAAAATTCAATCTAAGCTCTTTGAATTCCTCATTATCATAGGGTTTGCTTTATTGGCAACCTTCATCAACTCAAGAATGGTGCGTTATGGATCGAATGGCTTAGGAGATCTGCTCTGGCATATCACTTGGATTCAACACTTTTCACACCAAGTTTTTGAAGGCGTTGCTTATCCTCGTTGGCTGGCGGGAACAAACTACGGCTATGGAAGCCCAACCTTCGTTTTTTATCCACCTTTAAGTTACTATCTGGGAACTTTTTTTAAAAGTCTGGGCTTAAATATAGATCGAACTCTATCTGTTTTATTTACAGGTTGTATTTTTCTCGCGGGATTTAACTTTTATATATACGGAAGATATCGATGGGGGAAAATAGCTGGGATTGTCGGTGGAATTTACTATATGAGCCTTCCGGGGATTTTTAACTCCGTTTTCTATGGCGCACTTGCCTCAGCTTTAGCAACGTCTTTAATTCCTCTAGGTATGTACTTTACCGATCGCGCTGTAAGACGCCAAAGCTGGTGTATATTTCTCGCAATATTTTGGTTCTTCATCGCTCTGACTCATGCCCCGAGCTTGCTTCTATTTACATTAGCCTGGTTTGGTTATTTATTAGCTTTAGGACTCCAAAAAAAATGGAAAGTAATTGTTGCCCCTGCCAGCTCGGCATTTTTGGGATTTGGTATGGCTTCTTTTTATCTAATCCCTGCAATTTTAGAGCAGAAATGGATAAATATCGATTATATGGCTGACTCCAAAGGAGGATGGCGCGAGAATATGCTGGGGAGTGACAGTTTACCGTTCTTCGTCTTAAATTCTCCCGGAAAACCAAATTCGGTGGTGGCTTACGGTGTATTGTGTGCGATCGCGCTGTTTCTCGCCCTCCTCGCTATTAGTCTAACGACTAAGAAAACCCAGAAAAAGCAAAAAATATTTAGAGAGGCGATCGGTTGGTCGATCGCTTTAACGATTTTGGTCTTTATAATGAGTCAATGGTCTGAACCGATCTGGGAACAATTTTCATTCCTACAAAAAGTCCAGCGTCCAACTCGATTTTTAAGTCTATTTTCCTTTTGTAGTGCGGGATTGGCAGCCACAGCCACTCAGTTCAGTTTAGAAGTCAAAAAAACGCTAAAAATTTTCTTGGCACTCCTTCTCACCTTGGCGATTGGGTTTGGCTTGAGGCACTCTTATAAACTTTCGAGAGCAATGCCAGTGCTACACAATCCGGGAAGAGGTGAGATCGTGACGCTCGATCGCCTAAAAACTACGCTGTACGATCCTTACAGCGACAGTCTGATTGACGTTCCTGAATACCGTCCCCTACTGCCCGATGGCAGTCCTCCTCCCGCACCGTCTCCGAACCAGCCAAAAGTGCGCGTGGTTGAAGGAGATGCAGAGATCGAGATCGAGCAGTGGGGAAGTTACGTGCGACAGTTACAAGTCAACGCTGGCAGCTCGGCGACCGTTCGCACGCGAACGTATTACTATCCCGCGTGGAAATTGACGATCGACGGCCAGCGTCGGGATATCGAACGCCCCCCAGACGGAACGATGGAGTTTGTCGTCGAACCGGGGTCTTCTGAGGTGAGGCTCGAATACGGTAGCACTTTCCCCTTTAACCTCGGAATTGCAGCGAGTTTGGCCAGTTTCGTCGTGTTTGCCGTCTTTAGTACTCAGTGGGTGAAAGCGAGGCCCAATTCTCTCGACTCCCCAGCCAGATCGCGCTCCTAGAGCGAGATCGCTCGCGTCTCGATAAATGCCGAGTCGGTTTGCAATATGGAAATGGAACTGTGAAACTCAAACTCACGCCGAAGCTGACCCTCGTTCTCGTGCTGGGGATCTGCATTCTCCTAACGGCGATCGGGGCTTACTGGCTGGGCGGCCTCGACGCCGCCACCGTGGAAACCTGGCTCGAACGGGCGGGAGTTTGGGCCCCCATCGTTTATATCGTTCTCTACACGGTGGGGACGCTGCTACTGCTGCCCTCGACACCTCTCAACCTCAGCGGAGGGGCGATTTTCGGTCCTTGGCTGGGGACGCTGTGGACCAGTGTAGGGGCGGTCGTGGCGGCGATCGCGGCTTTTGCCTTTACGCGCACGGTGGGACGGGAATGGGCAGCCCGCCGCATGGCCGGCAGTTGGCAAGCGATGGATGCCGAAATTCGCCACGGGGGAACGTTCTATATGTTCGCGATTCGCCTGTTGCCCATTATTCCTTACGGCTTGGTGAATTTTGCGGCCGGACTGACGGCGATTCGGTTTCGCGATTATCTGATCGGAACGCTACTCGGAACGGTTCCCGGCGTGTTCCCCTTCGTCATGTTAGGTAGTTCTGGGTTGAAGGCACTCCGCACTGGGGAGATTCTGCCGCTGCTGGGGGCGTTGAGTTTGACAGGGTTACTCGTGGCAGGATCGACTTGGTATCGCCACCACCGTCGGAATCCCCATCGCGAGTTGGAGCGTTTCGAGGAGTCGGCCGCCTCGGAAGACTCGTCCTCCTCTCCGTCTCGGCGGTGAGAGAGCCTTGAAGACAGATGCGATCGCCGAGCGAGACCCAAAGCTCAAATTGCTGGGGTAACATGGAAACAATCTTTTGAGAATTGACGGGATCTCTAGCTCGACGATGCGTGACTGATGAAAATTTCGCTACTCGCACCCGATTTATCAGGAGGAGGGGGAACTCGGGCTTATCTTCTGGCACAAGTTCTCAAATACCTCAATTTCGAGGTCACGGTCTTTGGGTTTTTGTTCGGCGATCGCCTTTATCCAGAACCTCCGGCCGGTCTGTCTGTGCGGTGGGTGGCTGGATGTGACTATCCCCAGTTCGTGCGATCGGTTCGCCAGCTTCTGCAACAAATCGACGGCGATCTTCTCTATGCTATTAAGCCTCGCCCCACAAGTTTCGGTGTTGCCTTGCTGCACCGACGCTTTCACCACAAACCGGTTTTACTCGATATCGACGATTGGGAAACGAGCTGGTTCGGAGGAGACGAGTGGACGTACCGGCCGACGCCCCGTCAGTTCTTGCGGGACGTTCTCAAACCTAACGGGGCGTTGCGAAATCCCGAATATCCTTTGTATTTAAAGTGGATGGAACGAGCGATCGACCGGGCTGACGCCGTGACCGTCGATACGACGTTTTTGCAAGAGCGCTATGGGGGAACTTATCTCCCCAACGGCAAAGATACTCGTCTGTTCGACCCGGAACACTTCGAGGCCGAAGAGAGTCGGCGCAAATACGGACTCTCGGAATACCGCGTACTGATGTTTCCGGGGACGGCTCGACCTCATAAGGGGCTAGAGGACGTTTTAACTGCCCTCGATCTCCTCGATCGCGAGGAATTTCGCCTCGTGTTAGTGGGAGGACGCGAGATCGGTGACGGCTACGTCGAGTATTTGATGGACAAGTGGTCTCGTTGGGTTATCAAATTACCCTCGATGCCCGTCGATCGAATGCCAGAAGTCGTCGCCGCTGCTGACTTAGTCGTCGTTCCCCAACGAGACGACGTGACCGCTCGCGCTCAATTTCCCATTAAACTGACCGATGGCATGGCCATGGCCAAACCTATTTTGGCCACCCGCGTCGGCGACGTACCGAAGGTTCTCGAAGACACGGGATTTATCGTCGAGCCTAATGCCCCTCACGAACTGGCCGAGAAAATTGTGTGGATTTTTGATAATTACGAACTGGCAAAAAAGCGAGGTCGAACAGCTCGCGATCGGTGTATAAAATACTATAGCCTCGATGCTATGTCAGATATCCTTTCAAAGACTGTTCGTAACGCGATCGCGTGATTCTTTTGCACCGATCCTGACTTCCCAGGCTTGGATTTTTTCTCATGTCTCCCAACCAATTATTGTTCAAGTTCGCTCTGAAATCCCCGTGGCTCATGGTCTTGACCGTTGCTTTCGGATTTTCCGGTGCGATTTTTAACGGAGTTAGTATTACACTGATCGTTCCCCTCATTCTGAGCCTGATCGGACAAGACTTACCTAGCACGCAACGTATGCCACCGTTGATTCAGAACGTAATGGATCTGTCTGGATCGTTTGCGGGAGATTATAAAGTTGCGATTCTCACGTTTTTAGTCTTGGTCGCTATTTTTTTAAAAAACGTAACCACTTACTTAAGTGGATTGATTGCAGTTCGGTTTTCTCAGTCTTTAGTACGAAACCTACGGCTCGACGGTATCAAAATTATTTTGGATGTCGATCTCGATTTTTACGCAAAAATGAAGACGGGAGACATTGTCAACCGCCTGAATACAGAAATGAGTCGCACGGCCAATTCGATCCGCAGCCTGTCACAAGTGGCCATCAATAGCATTACCATTTTAGTTTTTATTGTTATTTTGACTTCGATTTCTTGGCAGCTCACACTAGCCTCGACCTTCGTGTTGATGATAGTGGCCTTTCTCAATCAATTTTTTGTGAGGCGAGCCAAAATCTATGGAGAAACTTTAACTGAAAAAAGCCGTGCGTTAACGAACAAACTTCTCGAGACGTTGGCAGGAATTCGCCTCATTAAAACAGTCGCCAACGAAAAAAATGAATACAAACAGATCGCACAACTGATTCGAGAACGAGAGCAGAGTGAATTTCAATCTCAAGCCAACTATTTAATTATTTCCCCCATTAACGAGACCTCGGGGATCGTTGCGCTTCTACTCATCGTCATTTGCGGTCGCTATTTATTTTCCGAACAGATCGAAGCCATTTCGGCCGTTTTGCTGACTTACCTTCTCGTCCTGTTTCGACTGCTACCGGTGGTCGGACAACTCAACGGCATTCGTAGCCGTCTGGCTAATACCGCCCCGAGTGTTCTCGTGGTGTCCGATTACCTGCGGCGCGAGAACAAACCGATCATGCAAAACGGTACCGAACGTTTCGAGAAACTCCACGAAGGAATTCGATTTGACAACGTTACGTTTCACTACCCCGACCACGACGAGATCGCCCTGGAGGACATCAACTTGTGGATCGAACGTGGGGAAACGATTGCCCTCGTCGGAACGTCTGGTGCTGGAAAATCGACGCTGGCGGATTTACTGCCGCGATTTTACGATCCGACCTCGGGGTCGGTTTTGTTGGACGGGAAGGATTTGCGAAGTTTCGATGTCGCGACGGTCCGTCGGTCGATGGGCGTCGTCAGTCAGGATACCTTTTTGTTTAACAATTCGGTGCGCTACAACTTGACTTACGGCTGTCCTTGGGCGGGGGAACAAGAGGCGATCGACGCGGCGAAACGCGCCAACGCCTATGAGTTCATTATGAACTTGCCCTACGGCTTCGAGACGGAAATCGGCGATCGCGGCGTGATGCTGTCTGGCGGACAACGCCAACGGTTGGCGATCGCGCGGGCTTTAATTCGCAATCCCGAAATTTTAATCCTCGACGAAGCCACCAGCGCCCTCGATACGGTGTCGGAACGTCTGGTTCAAGAGGCGATCGACGAACTCTGTCACGATCGCACGACGCTCGTTATCGCACACCGCTTGTCTACGATTCGCAAAGCTGACAAAATCGTGGTCATGGAACGGGGGCGCGTCCTCGAGGTTGGCAATCACGAAGAACTCCTCACTCGAGGCGGCCAGTACGCCAAACTCTATCAAGCTCAATTTTCCGCCGAAAGTGGAGACGCCATTCAACGGGCGCGTCGCGAAACCCTCATCAATACCTCTTACGAGGTGCGAACTCGCCTCAACCCGATGATTGGATTTCTCAATCTCCTCGTTGACGATATGGTGGATTCGTCTGAAGAACGCCAAGAACTCACTCACGAAGCTTACGAAGCTGCTGTTCGCTTGCTCAAAACGTTACAGTTTCTTGAAAACAGTGCGAAATCCGTGTAGTGGGTGCTAGGCTGATAGGTGGATTCTCTAGCTATATTTTTACGGTTTATATCGAACCTGGAAATTTCGAGTCAAATCGTGTGAAGGTCTAATGGAAGAGTGATGTCAGTCATCTCAATTTCATGGAAATTGCCCCGATCGATACGACTCTAAGGAAGGTTTTGAAGAGATCGCCATCAGAAATCGTTTGAGATTTCTCGAACATTTTCCCGTTACCTCAAACTTAATCTAACCCAGATCGAGCGAGACGCTCGAGTGAGTAACAAGCATCTATCGCACGAGTGCCTCTCACTTTGGAGATCGGAACCCCACCCATCCTCCCCGCAAACTCGGGGAGGTGCCGAAGGACGTTCGGCGATCGCGGTTCGGACGTTCGGCGAGCTCAGTCGAGCCGCTGAGCGCTCACCGTCGAAGCCTCAGTCGAGGTGCGGAGGGGTCATTCTACGAAATTGAAATTCACCCTATCACACTCAGGAACGTTCGACGATTTATAGGACATGACGATCGTGGCTTTTAACTCCCTCAAAACCTGGATTAAATCTAAGCTTCCCTGGACTGATGGTATTACACGAAAACTGACCGCTAAAACTTGGCCGAACCGTTCGATCGCGTTTTTTCGGGGAAGCTATCCGATGGTGACTGAGTCGGAACTCCGGGAAAAAGGCGCCAGCGGTTCGGAAGCTGCCGTTATTTATTTAACGCAAGCTTGGGCTAAACAAGGGTATGAAGTTACCGTTTATGCCAACTGCGGCGATCGGGAGGGAACTTACAACGGCGTTCGGTATCGCAATTTTCGCCGTATGAACTGGTACGATCGCTTCGATATTCTTCTGATTGCCAGACACCCAGTTTATCTCGAGCCGCAAGCTAAAGCACGTTTGATTGGTTTTGAATGGCAAGATATCACCTATCCCGAGAAATTTTATACCAGAGAAATCCTCGAACGATTCGACAAAATTTTTTCAAAGAGTCAGTATCAACGCCGAATGTTGCCCGATCTGCCCGATGAAAAGTTTACGATCGTGACGAACGGCTACGATTCCGAAATTCTCAAGTTTTCCGATCGTAAAAAACAACCCTACAAACTCGTCTATGCTTCCCGGTATTACCGAGGTTTAGAACATATGCTCGAGTATGGATGGCCGATCGTCAAACGCGAAATTCCCGAAGCCGAACTTCATCTGTTTTATGGGTTTACGAAATACGACAATCACCCCGATCGGACGGACTGGCGCGAAAAAATGAAACAACTGATGGCGCAACCGGGGGTTATCGATCGCGGTTTGGTTGGATACGATCGCCTCATGGAAGAAAAAGCCTCCGCCTCGATTCACTACTATGGCTGTACCTACGGTGAGATCGATTGTATTTCAGTACGCGAATCTTCGATCGTCGGTTGCGTTCCCGTCACGACGGATTTTGCGGTTTTTGCCGAAAAAGATTATTGCGTCAAAGTTCCCGGCGAACCGATGGCCCGGGAAACTCAAGAAGCGATCGCCTATAAAATCGTCGAACTGCTCCAAAATCCCGATCGACTTGCCGAAATTCGCGAGAAGTTCAAAGACATTGCCAAACAGGAAACTTGGGACAACATTGCAGCAGTCTGGGCGCGGGAGTTCGAGAACGCCCCACCGCGATAAACGCTAGGACAACGGCTATCAAGATCCGTCGCAGTACTCCGCCTATACCGCGAAGCGGTTAGGGGGTGGTGAAGCGGCGGTGAGTTGAGGTGCGTCCCCTGAACAATGCGATAGCGAGAGAAGGGGATAGCGCCGAAACGAGCCATCAAATATAATTGATAAGGTGGTAACACGCTGAAAACATACGGATAGCTCATCCAGTAGGCAGCCCAGAAGTAACGGTTAAGACACTGGCAACCTGTATAGAGCATAAAGCCCAAAACCAAAAATCAGATCCGTCCGGCTTGGGGGCACCAAGTGGACGTAAAACAAAAAGCCTGTGGAATCGTTCTGGCGGGGACTTGAAGTTATCTGAGTTCAAGTCTAGTCAAGAGGTTGAGAAGCAGGAAATTCTTGGTGTGAACCAGGGAATCTCCCTGCACACCCGATAGGGTTGCTGGGAGAGGATGTCAATGATTGACAAGGGGCGATCGGCTCGCTATTCCATAATTTCGGGGACTAAAGTTGATAAAATTTCTCAATATTAAACCCACCGGAATGTCTGCTCACTCGACTCTTCACCCCCTTGGACGCGACGAAAACTCCTGCAATTTGGAATTTTCGGACTCGACGATCGCACGTCTCGCCATCGCCGGGACAGCTTGTCAACCGGCTCGATCTCTCGAGGCGATCGACGTTCTGGAAATGAGTACTCTGTAAATAAGTGTAAGGAATTGTAGATAAGTCTCACACAAAGACGCCCAAACCTCCGAAAAAACCGTCGAACTTTACGGTTTTTTGTAAAAAAATATTAAGAATTGTCAAAAAAACTCTCATACAGACGTATGATTAAGGACGAGATTGGACAGCATTTATGCCTCGAGCTTGCAGCTTAAGAACGTCGCTCGAGGGTCGAGTTCGTCCGATCGCCGCCTCGAACTCACGTTCCGAACCGAGATTTTAGGATTGCGATTCCATGTTAAAGAAACTGTTTGGTTCTAAAAAAGAAGATTTTTTCGTAGAAATTGAAGATACCCAAGGGGCGAAAACAGACGACGCACCCGCTCGACCTGCGGCTCCAGAAGCCAAAGAAGAGAAACCAGAAAAAACTGTAAAATCCGAAAAGAAATCTAAACCAGAAGCCAAAAAAGCTGAGAAAAAAGCTGAGAAGAAAGCTGAAAAGAAAACCGCAGCACCTAAAGCTAAAAAAGCTGCCAAACCTGCGCCTGCACCTCAGCCGAAAGTTAAGCCCGCAGCCGCTCAAAAAACCGTTGAAACGGGCTTTGCGACGAGATACCTCATGCCCAACTCAGCAACGCCCCGTCGCCGTCCCAGCGCCAACATGAAAGACTTTCTAAACATGGCGAAGGAAACTAACTCAGGGCGTTAAGAATTTTCTATTTTAAAAAAATCCTACTCTAGACCCTAGAACCCCAGTATTTTTAATATACCGGGGTTCTTTCAGTATTTCTTTCAATTCAGAAACGTTCGCGATCGCCCAACCAATCCAACACCAAAGAATTGACGATTTCCGGGCGTTCGTCGTGGGGACAATGACCCGTTTTCGGAATCGAGTGAAACGTCACTGGATGGCGTTTTCCCCAATCTTGGAAAATCTGAGACCCTTTTACCGGCGTCCAGGGATCGTCTTCACCCCACAACACCAACATCGGACATTGCACTTGCGGTAACAATTCCGACGGTTTCGGTCCGGCGGGGGCAGTTAAAATCGAAGCGAAGACCTGTTGTGCGCCGGGATGACAGGAAGGAGCGTAGAGCATTTCGACTAATTCGTCGGTGACCGCCTCGCGATTTCCGTAGACTTGACGCAGGGTTCCGCGAATGCGGTGGGGTTGACGGACGCGATCGAACAGAAACGACCCGAACCATTTCGAGGATACCAATTTCGCGAAGGTTCCCATAACCATCCGCAGCGGAAGATTTAACTCCTCGGGGCGGTGGTTGAGTCCTCCCGCACAGTTGAGTAACACGATTCCTTCGGTGCGATCGGGATATTCCGCCGCCAACATTAACGCCAGCAACGCCCCGATGGAATTTCCGGCGAATACCGTCGGTTCTTTGATGAATTCCGTCCAAAAGTCCGCAATTAAATCTCGCCAGAGTTCCAAAGAGTACTCCAAGGCGGGTTTGTCGGAGTCGCCGAAACCCAGCAAATCCAGGGCGTAGACGCGATATCCCGCATCGGCGAAGGCGGGGATGTTGTTTCGCCAATGTCCGATGGACGCGCCGAAGCCGTGAATTAACAGCAGCGGCGATCCTTCACCCGAGGCGGTGAAGGCGATGCGATGGTTTCGCCAGGTCCAAAATTGTTTTTCGATCGCTCGAATCGGTACGATGGATTTTACGGTCATAGAATTTGAAAGCTGAGATTGAAAGTTAAGATTGAAAGCTGAGTTTGACGACTTGCGATCGCGCCCCTCGCGACAACGTTTGTTAGCAGCAAGTCTTTAACATATCGTAACAATTATCATCGTAATGCGGTTGTATCGATCGCGCTAGGAGTCGGGACAATTGAGGATGACAGCAAAAATCGGACGGCGAATCGCTATCGTCGCGGGAATTCTGAGTTTCTGCATCGCCATACTCGCCAGTTGTAGCCCCTCGTTACCGCCGACGGAAACCAGCGATCGCGTTCGTCTCGGAACCACTGCAAAAGTCGTCACCCTCGATCCCGCCGACGCCTACGAACTCTCGTCGTTTATCGCCATTTCCAATTTAGGCGATCGCCTCTACACCTACGCCAGCGACGCCACCGAAATCGTCCCGCAACTGGCGACATCTCTTCCCGAAGTTAGCGACGACGGCTTAACATACCGCATTCCCCTGCGTTCCGACGTGGTGTTTCACGATGGAACCCCGTTTGACGCCGAAGCGATGGTGTTTTCCCTGACGCGGTTTATGAAAAACAAAGGGCGTCCGTCGTTTTTACTCTCCGATCTCGTGGAATCCGTCGCAGCCACAGACGAATACGAACTCACCCTGCGGTTGAACTATCCGTTTGCGGCGTTTACCGCCTTACTGACGTTTCCCGGTTTTTGTCCCGTTTCTCCCAACGCCTACAACATTGGAGAAGGGGAATTTCAACCGAACCAGTTCGTGGGAACGGGGCCGTATATCTTGAAAAGTTACGGAACCGACGCCCTGCAATTAGACCGATTTGAAGACTACTGGGGCGAGACGCCGCAAAACTCGGGAATTGACGTACAGCGGTTTTCCAGCAAAGCCAATTTGTACAACGCTTTTCGGACGGGGGCGATCGATGTCGCGTATCAAGATCTCGATCCCGATCAAATTCATAGTTTAGAGGAACTCGCGCCGCAAGAGGGATGGCACATCGTCACCGCCGACAGTCCGACGATTTCCTATTTGGTGGTAAATGTAGAACAACCGCCCCTCGATCGCCTGGAAGTCCGACAAGCCCTCGCCTACATTATCGATCGCCCGCTGTTGAGCGATCGCGTCTTTTACGGACAAGCCGAACCGCTATATACCCTGCTTCCGCGATCGTTCGACGCCTCCGAACCCGTCTTCGCCACCCGCTACGGCGACGGAAACCTCGACACCGCTAAAACCCTGTTACGAGAGGAGGGGTTTTCCACAGACAATCCCTTAGAAATCGAAATTTGGTTCGCCTCCAGTTCCAACGAAAACCGACTCGCGGCGACAGTCTTAAAAGCCTTAGCCGATCGCGATTTAGAAGGACTCGTCCGCATCGAACCTCGCAGCGTGGAAGCCGCCACCGCTTACGGGTATTTGGACAAAGGGGTGTATCCGACGTTTATGTTGTCTTGGTATGCGGACTTTTTCGACGCCGACAACTATCTCAAGCCGTTTCTCGACTGTAGTGAAGGTTCGCCGGAAATGGGATGTCAAGATGGCGAGAGTCAGTATCACGGCTCTTTTTACTATAGCGATCGCGCCAACGAACTGATCGAACGCCAGCGTCAAACGACAGATGTAGAAACGCGCGATCGCCTGTTGGGAGAGTTACAGGAAATGGTAGCCGAAGCAGTTCCGTATATTCCCTTGTGGCAAACTAAGGATTATGCGTTCGCCCAAGCCAATATCGACGGCGTGGCGTTGAGTTCGACGCAGCAGATTTTACTGTTTTCCCCGATTCGTCGCGATCGCTGAGTGGGGGCGATCGTGTGGGTTTGGGGGATGCGATCGGGAGTGCGATCGGTCTACTGAGGAAAATTATCTTGTGTTGTAGGAAGCCACAACGCCCAGCATAAGATTGTAGTGTTGGCGGACTGAAAAATTGAAGCGATCGAGTGAAGGTCAATAGAGCGATGAGTAAAGAGAAGCTTACAGCAGAAGAGTTACAAGAACAATACGATCGCGGTGTTAGAGATTTTAGTGCCAAAGATTTTTCAGATGAAAATTTCCAAGGATTGCAAATCCCCGGTACTATATTCAATTATTCAAATTTAGATAATGCCAATTTTATAGGTGTTAATTTAGAAAAATGCTCGATATATTATTGTCAATTGAATGGCACTATATTTGAAAAATCGAATTTGAGTTATGGAGACATTCATAGAAATTCTAGTAGATACACTGACTTTTCAAATTCCAATCTAAGCTATTCGCAATTTTCTAGCATGGGATTGGATTTTACAAATTTTAGTCGAACTGACTTGTCTTCTTGCTTGATGGAGGTGGTAGATTTAGACGGATGTTATTTTGAAAAAACTATTCTGAAGTATGCTAATTTTTTACAGGCTCATATTAGAGGAAATTGTCTTTTTAAAGAAGTCGATTTTGAAGGTTGCTTATTTCGTCATACTCACAATGGTTCGAGATGTTTTGGAAACTACACTGGAGATGACGAACGTGAAGAATTCAAAAAATATAGTGTTCCGAATATTTCAGCAGATAAGCTTACAAAGGCTTATATTTTAGAACCACACTCTGATTTAAGTCATGCTGATTTTAGCCGAATTCAAGCTTTAGATAATCTCAACAAAATTTATCTTGGTGGACTGAACTTAAGCTACGCTAATTTGAGTCACGCTAACTTAAGTCTAGCTAACTTAAGTCACACTAGTTTAGGCGAACTCGATTTGACTAAAATCCCTCCTACAGGCTTTAAAGAAGTTAATTTTAGTCATGCTAATTTAAATCATGCTATTTTAATAAAACAAATGATTGTTCAAGGAAATCTACAACAGGCTCAACTTAATTTTTGTCAAGTTATTGCCACTTTGATACGAGATACCGATTTTTCTGGATCGAGCTTACGATACGCAAGTTTTAAAAATTCCCACTTACGAAACGTATCATTTCGAGACTGTCAGTTTGAACATACCGACTTCACCAATACCTATATCTACGGTGATGCACAGATTCCGCCGGGAGTCGATTTGAGTCAAGCACATCTCTTACCGGCTGATGCACCTTACCCCGATCCGTTGTTTGGCTAAAATCGAACCAGCGATGCGATCGCCTAACCATAGAACAAAGGTAAATAGAGCGATGAGTAAAGAGAAGCTGACAGCAGAAGAGTTACAAGAACAGTACGAACAAGGTATCAGATATTTTGCCTACAAAAACTTGTCGGGTGAAGATTTTCAAGGATTATATATTCCAGGTGTTAAATTTTCTCACTCGAACTTGAATGATGTAAATTTTACGGGTGCAAACTTAGAAGGTTTGTCGATTGTTGAATGTGGATCGATCGACGGCACCATATTCGATGGAGCTAATTTAACACATTCAGATATTTATAGAACTACAGCTACTTACGCTGATTTCTCGAACGCAGATTTAAGATACTCGACTTTTAGCAGGATGACTTTCGATAGTGCCAATTTTTATCGAGCCAATTTATCTTTCTGTAGAACTACTGAGCAAACCAGCTTTCGGCATTGTGATTTCAGTCAAGCAATTCTAAAATATGCTAATTTTCTAGAAGTTGGTTTTGAAGGAAATTGTATTTTTACTGATGTAGACTTTGAAGGCTGTTTGTTTCGCTACAGTGCTGAGGGTTCTAATTATTTCAATTTTTGCAAAAATAAAGATCCTGAAGACATGAGACATTATTTTGTTCCTAATATATCTGAAGATTGTCTTGAAAAAGCTTATATTTTGAAGCCACACTCTAATTTGAGTCATGCTGACTTTAGCCAAATTAAATGTTTAGCTAACGAAGTCGGTACTGGTGGACTTGATAAACTTGACTTAAGCTATGCTAATTTAAGCCATGCTAACTTGAGTCTAGCCGATCTAAGCAACACTCATCTAAGAAATACTAAATTAACCAAGATCCCCCCTATGAGGTTTAATAATATAAATCTAAATTGTGCAAACTTAAGCCATACGCTCTTACTAAGAATATACATTTATGGAGGCAGTTTAAAACAGGTTAAACTTGATTTTTGTCAAATTATTGCAACTTCAATAAAAGATACGGATTTTTCTGGATCGAGCTTACGATACGCAAGTTTTAAAAATTCCCACTTACGAAACGTATCATTTCGAGACTGTCAGTTTGAACATACCGACTTCACCAATACTTATATTTACGGAGACGCACAGATTCCGCCGGAAGTCGATCTGAGTCAAGCACATCTCTTACCGGCTGACGCACCTTACCCCGATCCGTTGTTTGGCTAAAATCGAACCAGCGATGCGATCGCCTAACCATAGAACGAAGGTAAATAGAGCGATGAGTTATGAGAAGCTTACAGCAGAAGAGTTACAAGAACAATACGATCGCGGTGTCAGGATTTTTGACTCTAAAGACTTGTCGGGAGAAAATTGTCAAGATTTCCATATTCCAGGCATTAGATTCGATCGTGTAAACTTGGAGGACGCAAACTTTAGAGGGGCCAATTTAGAAAAATGCGAGTTTTATAGTTGTGAATTAAACGGAACTATATTCGATGGGGCTAACTTAAAACATTCGGACTTTTATAGAAAAAAGATTGAGTATACTGACTTCTCAAATGCAGATTTGAGATATTCGGCTTTTGGGAAGACAACTTTTAGTCACGCAAACTTTTTTCGAGCCAATTTGTCTTATTGTAAAACCAGTGAAACATGGTTTGACAATTGTTATTTTAGTCGATCGGAACTTAAATATGCGAATTTTCTAGATGTTTATTTTTTAGGAAATTGCATTTTTTTAAATGTAGATTTTGAAGGCTGTTTGTTTCGTTATGCTGCCAATGGCTCTAATTATTGTACTCCTTTTAAAGATGAAGTATATTATTTTGTTCCTAATATACCTGAAGAGCATCTTGAAAAAGCTTATATTTTAAAGCCACACTCTAATTTAAGTTGTGCTAATTTTAGCCAGATTCCAAATTTAGATAGTTTAATCGCTTCTGGACTCAACGATCTTGACTTGAACCATGCCGATTTGAGTCATGCTAATTTAAGTCGAGTCAATCTGAGTCATGTTGACTTAGACAAGTTTAATTTAGCTAAGGCTCTTCCTATGTACTTCCCGAATCTGAATCTAAGTTATGCTAATTTAAAACATTCTATTTTAATAAAACTACGCATACATCGAGGAAACTTGCAGCAAGCTCAACTTGATTTTTGTCAAATTATTGCAACTTCAATAAAAGATACAGATTTTTCTGGATCGAGCTTGCGATACGCGAGTTTTAAAAATTCCCACTTACGAAATGTATCATTTCGAGACTGTCAGTTTGAACATACCGACTTCACCAATACCTATATCTACGGTGACGCACAGATTCCGCCGGAAGTCGATTTGAGTCAAGCACATCTCTTACCGGCTGATGCACCTTACCCCGATCCGTTGTTTGGCTAATCGAACTGGCGATGCGATGCGATCGCCCAACCATAGAACAAAGGTAAATAGAGCGATGAGTTATGAGAAGCTTACAGCAGAAGAGTTACACGAACAATACAATAAAGGAATAAGAATTTTTAAATTTAAAGACATAAGTAATGAAAGCTTCCAAAAATTTCATTTACCAGGTATTCATTTTACTGGAATGAGCATGGAAGATGCAAACTTTACAGATACAAATTTGGAAGGATCTCGTATCATGGATTGTGGATTAGAGGGTACTATATTTAACAGGGCTAACTTGAAGCATTCAGAGATTTATGGTTTAGGTTACTATATTGATTTATCAAATTCAGATTTAAGGTATTCATACTTTGGTGATATGTGGTTGATCGGTGCTAATTTGACTAAAACCAACTTATCTTATTGTAAAGCAAGAGATACATGGTTTGAAAACTGTTATTTTGAAAAAACAGTATTAAATTATGCTAATTTTATAGATGCCTATATGCTAGGAGATTGCATTTTTAAAAATGTGGATTTTGAAGGTTGCTTATTTCGCTATTATGATAATTTTAATTATATTGAAGTAGGTACAAATACAAAATATTATTCTGTTCCTAATATACCCGAAAATAAGCTCGCAAAAGCTTATATTTTAAAACCATATTCAAACTTAAGTCATGCTGACTTTAGCCAAATTCCAGGTGTTATTCAATCTCTTGATTTTGGTTATCTTGGAGATATTGATTTGAGCCATGCTGATTTGAGTCATGCTAATTTAAGTCGAGTCAATCTGAGTCATGTTGACTTAGACAAGTTTAATTTAGCTAAGGCTCTTCCTATGTACTTCCCGAATCTGAATCTAAGTTATGCTAATTTAAAACATTCTATTTTAATAAAACTACGCATACATCGAGGAAACTTGCAGCAAGCTCAACTTGATTTTTGTCAAGTGATTGCAACTTCAATAAAAGATACCGATTTTTCTGGATCGAGCTTACGATACGCAAGTTTTAAAAATTCCCACTTACGAAACGTATCATTTCGAGACTGTCAGTTTGAACATACCGACTTCACAAATACCTATATCTACGGTGACGCACAGATTCCGCCGGAAGTCGATTTGAGTCAAGCACATCTCTTACCGGCTGATGCACCTTACCCCGATCCGTTGTTTGGCTAAAATCGAACCAGCGATGCGATCGCCCAACCATAAAAAAAGTAGGGACGCGATATCCAACATCCCTACAAAATAGATGAAACCCAAAATCGCGATTACGCCGTTTCCAACGTCCGTTTGTAGGCTTCGTCTAACACTTCCGACAGCGTCGGGTGGGTGTGAACGTTAAACGCCAGTTCCCGTACCGATTTCCGTTCGGCGATCGCATTGGCGGCTTCCTGAATCAAATCCGCCGCATGAATGCCGATGATGTGGGCGCCGAGGAGTTCGCCGGTATCCTTGCGATAGATGACTTTCGCCAAACCGTCGGTTTCCTTCTCTGCCAAAGCTTTCGAGTTGGCTTTAAAATACGTCCGGGCGCTGGCCACCTCGAACCCTTCCGACTTCCCGAGTTCCTTGGCTTGGGGTTCCGTTAAACCCACAAAGCTGATTTCCGGGTGGGTGAAGGCGGCGGCGGGAATGCTGCGGTAATCCACCGTGCGATCGCGCCCGCAAAGAGTTTCGACAACCGCCACCCCTTGGGCAGATGCCGCGTGCGCCAACATCATCTTACCCGTAGCATCGCCGATCGCCCAGAGATGGGGAACCGCTTCATCGTTGGCGACGACTTGCAAAGAATCGTTGACAGGAATAAAGCCTCGGCGATCGAGTTCCACGCCAACCGCTTCTAAATTGAGGTTTTTCGTGTAAGGAACGCGCCCCGTCGCCACCAAGCAGGCGTCTACCTCCAACACTTCGACGACTTCCTTGGTGTTAGCGTCCGTCAGTTCGATGGTAACCGGTGCGCCTGGGGTAACTTTCGTGGCAAATACTCCCGCGTAACTTTCGATATCGCGAGAATCCAGCAACACCCGTTTGGCAATTTTGGCGATATCGGGATCGAAAGTCGGCATCACCTTATCCAACGCTTCGATGACCGAAATTTCACAACCCAACGCCGAATAGACATCGGCGAATTCCAACCCGATGTACCCGCTACCGATAATGGCAATCCACTGCGGGAGAGATTCCAGTTTGATGGCGTCGTCGCTGGTGAAAACGGTTTTACCGTCCACTTCCACACCCGGCGGAACGAAGGGAACCGAACCGGGGGCGAGAAGTATGTTTTCGGCGGTGTAGGTTTTCTCGCCGTCGGCGGTTTCCACGGTGACTTTTTGCGAGGCGGCGACTTTCCCCCAGCCTTGGATGATATCCACACCGAGGCGTTTGAGGCTGTTCGTCATGTTGCCTCGGATATTCTCAACCAGGTTGAGGGCATGATCGGCGATCGCCTGGCGATCGAACTGAACGCCGCCGATATGCACTCCCATTTCTTGCAAGTGCTGGGTTTGGCTGAATTCTCGAACTTTCCCCGACGCCGCTAACAAAGCTTTCGAGGGGATACAGCCGCGATTGACACAGGTTCCCCCCATATCTCCCGCTTCCACGATCGCAGTTTTCAACCCGTGGCTGACAGCGTGGAGGGCAGCCCCGTGACCGCCGACACCCGCACCGATAATAAGGAGATCGTAATCGAACTCTTGACTCATTTTATTTGTGTTCGCGCGTTTGAGTCTTCCCATTTTCGACGGTCGGGGGGCGATCGGACAAGTCAAGGGGGAATCGGGAACGGGGTTTGGGGGTTGGGTTGCGTTTGGGATTTCTCGAAATGTCTGCGATACGCCGCTAGGCAGAACTGACGGCAATATTGCGAGAACAGCCCGAGACTTCGGCGTACAACTCTTCTAATTGGGTGATATTTTTATCGAGAGTGTAGCGTTCGAGAACCCGCTGACGGGCTTTGTAACCCAACAAACTGGTAATTTCCGGGTGATCGCGAAATAGCGGTAACAGGGTTTGAAGTTGTGCGGTTACTCGCTGCGAGTTGAGAATGACCCCCGCCCCGTCTTCGAGAACTTCCCCATCTGCCCCGGCGTCAGTGGCGAGACAGGCTAAGCCACACGACATGGCTTCTAACAACGATAAAGACAAGCCTTCGACAAAGGAGGGTAACACGAAAACGTCTGCACCCCGTAAAATCTCGATGCGTCGCTGTTCGTCGGCGATGTAACCCAACCAACGCACGCCATGTTCTTCGTGATAGGTTGCCATAAACGAGGCGGCGAGGGGCCCGTCTCCGACGATTAACAGTTGGCTGCGATCGCCCATTTCGCAATGTTTCCAGGCTTTCAACAGCGATTCGACGTTTTTTTCCAGGGCGATTCGCCCTTGATAGACAAAAATTCGTTCGGCACCGATTTCAGCGTTTAAATTGGACGCACCCGGCGAATATTTCAGGGCGTCTACGCCGTTGGGAATCACTGCAACTCGTTCCGGCGGAACCCCCAGTTGTATCAGTAAATCCCGTTGAATGTGAGAAAAAACGATGGTGCGATCGTAATTTGCCAAAAACGGGGCGTAAAGCTGATACATCAAATGTTGCGTACTGGAGGTGAGGTTGCGGCGACGGCGATCGAAGGGCGGATGAAACGTCGCCACCAGCGGCAAATTCAACTCCTCGCAAATCTCCGGTAACACGAAATCCAACGGCGACAGCGTAAGGGAAGCGTGAACCAAATCCGGTTTTAACTGACGCAGGGCTTCGCTGAGGACTTTACTGGATTTGAGGGTAGGAATCGTGTACAGCGTCGATTTATAAAAACAGGGAAGGGGGACTTCGCAAGCAGTAGCATCGTGGGAAGCATCCGAAACGATCGATGTCGCACGGGTGTCGGTGTGAGTGTCGTGACTGTCTTGTCGGAAGTGCAGAAAGCTGACTTGATACCCTCGATCGAGTAGTGCGTTCGTCACCTCGCGGCTATAGGTGACATTACCGCAAAAGGGCGATTTTTTTCCAAGCCAAGCGATGTGCATTCGGGATTTAGGAGAATTCGGTAAGGGGAAGCGGTGGCAACTCGAAATCGGCGACGATTGCGAGAACCTCAACTGAATTTAAAGATACTCGAAAGACAACAAATTCAGTCGCGATCGCCACCTATCGCGCCGATCGATCGAATCGAACCGTTCCCTTCTTTTAACGCCCGCAGCGGCGCGTTTAACGAGCGGTTTTGGCTTTAGCTGCCGAACGGGAACTTTTATCGGCAATATACCAGGTTATCAACCCTGCGGCTACGACGATGGCGGCTAAGCTGGCTAAAACCGCCGATAAGCCGAAGAAGGATTCGGCGACGCTGGCTAAGGCTAAGGGAAGACTCAAGGCGATGTTGACGGCGTTGTTTTGCAAGCCGAACACTTTGCCTCGCTGTTCTTCGGGGGTTTCGGCTTGGATTATGGTTTGCATGGGAATTCCCACCCAGGCGGCGGAAAATCCCAACGCGGCGATCGCCACCAGCGACGGCACCAACTGCTGGGTTAACAAACTCAACGCCACTAACGAGGCTGCCATTCCCATCGAACCGTAAAGACTCAAGCGACGGGGGGCAAACTGCGATCCGATTTGTCCGACTAACGCCGCACCGACTGCCATTCCCGCCGCACTGGAAGCCAGTAAAAAGCCAAATTGAGAGGATTTCAAGGCGGGCATAATTTCCGCCAAACGCACCGCCAAAACTGCTAAGGCGGCAAAGATACAGAATAAGACAATTAATTGAACTAAGGCACTGCGAACCCGAGGTTGACGTTTGAGAACCCGCAATCCGTCTTTGAAGTCTTCCCACACGTGGCGTTTAGCTGAAGCGGCTTGGAGATTGGTGAGGTTTTCCCGCGTTCTCAGCAGCAGCAACACCATCCCGGCTAACACGTAACTGCCACCGACGACTAACTCTTGACTGAAACCAATGTTTTGTAAGGCGCGATCGGCGATCGCTAACATGGGTTCTCCTACGGCAAATCCGACGATGGCAGACGCCATCATGGTGGTGGTGTAGAGGGAATTCGCCGAGAGGAGGTGTTTTCGTTTGACGATGAGGGGAATCGCCGCTTGTTCGGCAGGGGCGAAAAACTGCGTTAGCGTGGAAACGAGAAAGGTAATGCCCAGCAACACGCCGAATCCCCAAGAAAGCCCCGCAAAACTCTGTTCTCGCGTCAGCCAAAACAACACCGGCAGAACCAACACGAAGACACCGCGCAACAGGTTCGTTACCACGAGAACTTCTTTTTTATGCCAGCGATCGACCAAGACTCCCGCCAGGAAACCGAACAAGACGGCAGGAATGGTAAAGGCGATGGTAATGGCAGACACCCAACCGCTAATGCTTTGATTCGCCGCCTGAAACCGACTGGCTACGATGGAAATCGCCATCACCAAATACACTTTGTCGGCGATTTGAGAAAAAACTTGACCGCTCCATAAGGTCAAAAAATTCTTGTTTTTAAAAACGGGTCCGAATCCCGTTTCTTCTTTGGGTGGAGGGGGCGAGCTGTTTTTTGGAATGGTTTCTTCTGGAGTCAGGTCGGGTTCAGAAAGCTGTTTCATTTTTAATGTAGGAGCGAGCTTCGATACTCGAGCGATCGGAATTGGGGCTGGATAAAGATTTTCTATATCTTCTCATCCGGTGGACGTCGATAACGGCGTTGCCGCAGCGGATGCAATGTAACTATTCATTAAGGTAGCAGAGCGAATCGATCGCCCCAAATGATGCTGTGCGTATTCTCGCAGCAGTCGTTCGAGGGTAATCCAAGCGCGATCGATCTGCGCCAGCGGCGGCGTCGGCGACAGTTGCGGTTGCGAAAGCTGTTGCAGCAGGGTAAGTTCGGTGGCGTCGAGGTAGCGGTTGGGGGTAGGTAAATAGGCGGCGCGGTTGGCGATCGCTTCTCTGTCATCTTCCCACGTCGCGTTCCACTGTTGCATTTGTTCGAGTTTGAGGCGATCGAACTCCGCCAGCGTCACTACGCCTCCGGCGCGAATGCTAAACCCCACTTGCCAGTTAGGATGATGGATTTCGGGAACGATGGGATGTTTGGAAACGCAGCAGGCGTAGACTTGCGGCGCGATACCTTCTAACGCCAGCAGGTGAAACGTACCGTGAACCAACCGCGACAAAACTTCGGATAACGCGGCATTTTTCGGCAACTGTTCCAAACGGTTTAAGTGTTCGGTTAGTAAGTCGAAAAGTTCCGATTTCACACCTTCAGAAAGGGTATGCGCCAGGGCAATTTCCGCGAGATACTGACTCGCTGTGAGAATGCCGAAATGACGGCTCAATCCAGAATGGGTGGCGATGGTTTCGGCTTGGGAGATGCGATCGAGGGATTTTCCCCGCGACAGCAACAGTTCGTTAACGACGAACAGCGCACTTCGTCCCCCGAGTTTCGATTTCGGCTTGCGCGAACCCGGTGCGACGGCTCTCACGAATCCATGTTCTCGGGTGAGAATGGTTAGCAGGCGATCGGTTTCACCCAAGGGCATACTTTTTAAATTAATTCCGGTTGCGCGATAGGTTTTAGACATTTGTTTTTTGAGGATCGATCGAGTTTTTTTGCTTTTTTATAGGTGATTCTTAATTAAATCAAAAATCGCCGTAAAATATGTAGATTCATCTAGAAAAGCATCATTAAAAATATTTTTTTTGATTGTTTTTTTGAGTTTAAAATGTGTAAAATTCTCAGCTTATACGGAATCCGAATCTCAACGCTTCGACTCCGCTCAGCGTTGAGTCCGAGCGGAGTCGAGGACTCAAATATCTATTTTGACCAACCCGACCAATCCCTCTCTGTGTCCTCTGTGTCTCTGTGGTGAAGATTTCTTGAAACCTAGCTTATCGGGAACGGATTCCGTATTAAACCCCTATTGAAACGAAAGTATCTCTGTCTAGATTCCCGGCATCTTCAAGATGTCCGGGGATCTCGTGCCAAACATCCAACATTAACTCGGCTGAGTTTCCGCCTCTTCTTCCTCCTCTTTTCTTCGACTTTTCAAAACCTGAATACTGTAAGACGTACCGAGCCGAGATGCACCCGCCTCAATTAACTCAACTGCATCTTCAAACGATCGAATTCCACCGGATGCTTTAATACCAATTTGTCCTTTAGCAAACTCTTTTAACAGCCGAACGTCTTCGACTTTCGCGCCGCCGTTCCACCCGGTACAGGTTTTCACGAACTGAACGCCCGAATCGATACAGATTTCCGTGGCGATGCGTTTTTCTTCGATGCTCAATAAATTGGTTTCAATAATCGCCTTAACTGTCACGTTGGTTTCTTCACAAATTTCTGCTATTTCTCGATGTACCTCGTTGGTTTTACCCATTTTCAACCACGAAAGATTAATTACCACATCGAGTTCTTCCGCGCCATTTTCCACCGCTTCTTGTGCTTCGTAAAGCTTCATTGTAGACGTGGTGGCTCCCGTAGGAAATCCGATAACCGTGCAGACTTTGGGGCGTTTTCCTTGGAGGAGTTCTCGGGCAAAGCGCACGTAAGACGGATAAATACAAACGGAGGCAAAGCCGAAGCGATCGGCTTCTTCGCACCACTGGCCGACGTATTGTTGAGTGGCGCAGGGGTTGAGGAGCGAATGGTCGATAAATGGGGCGATATCGATATCCAAATGCTGGTCGAGCATAATTTAAAAACGTGAAAAACTTTGATGCTGCTGCCTTCACCACCCCAGGGCTTGAGGACACAGAGGGCGATTTCTTCTGTACGAGTGTTATTGTATCGGAGTTGGTCGATCGCCTCTGGCCAACTCATCGCCCCATCACCCCCTCATTACCCCATCACAAACCGGCTCGGGTAGTAATTTCGCTTCTTGTAAAATGTGGTAGAGATCTACCCCTTTCTCGAGCAAACAGGCGTGTCCGCTTTCGGGCAAAACGCGCAGTCGGCCGTTGGGAAGGCGATCGACCAATTCTCGAACTTCGGTGACAGAGGGTAACAGGCGATCGCGGGCGCTGGCAATAGCTAACGTCGGTTGTTCGATGCGATCGATCCGTTCCCAATCCAATTGGAACTCCCGCAACATCTGAATGCGCCAAGCGACGGCCTGAGGCGAAACGTGCTGCATGGCATCGACGAGGGCTTGGCGATTGTGGCTGGGAATCCGTTCTAAGGCGGCGAGAAATGGCAACAAGCCTAACGCAGACACGGTGTTGAGGAAATCGGGCATCCAGCCGACGAGATGAGATCCCCATGTTAACCAAGGGCGGCGGTTGAAAGACGAAGCGGGATTGCTCAACACGAGACGATCGAACGATCGCGGCGATCGCATGGCCACTTGTAACGCCAAACACCCCCCAAACGACTCGCCGAACAAATACACCGGTTGCTCGGTTTTTCGCCGTTCCCGTTCGATGAGTTCGATGGTGTGTTGCGTCAGTTCGTCCCACCCGCGCAAGTCGTTCGGCGGAATCTGCAAACAACGCACGTCGAAGGCTCTCGACAGTTTGGGCAGTTGCCAGCGCAGTAGGTGGCCGCTACCGTCCATTCCCGGTAAATAGACAAACAGCGGTAAGTCAGAAGCGATCGCAGTCGGAGCAATTAGGCGCATTATCGTGAACGGGCAATTTGCTGAACGTTAAAGGTTGACAGAAGAAAACGTCGATTTCGGTTATGAGGTGGGGAGCGCGTCCTCTCCTCGGTGTTTGGCGAGTAACTGTTCGATTTCCGTTCGGCAGGTTGTCGCCAGCATCGAGACGACTCGTCTGGCTTCGGTGCCGCGATAGCGTTGGCGATCGCGCTGGGTAATCCAGTAAGGACGTCCCACGGCGACGACGAGATGGTGGTACACCACCACCGGATGCAATCCCGAGCGATCGAACAGGGGTTCGCTGGGGTCGAAAAAGCTCAACAGGCGAATCGGAATCGATCGAAAGTTGCTTTCTTGCAGGGACACCAACGCTACAGGTAGCACGGCGATCGCGTTGCGCGGATGCTGACAGGCAAACTGAAGGGCTAAATGAGCGAAGCCGCGATGGAACTTCCCTACCTGTGCCGGATGCGTCGGTGTCACCATCGGCGGCGTGCCTTCAGGAAACACCCCCACCGCCTCGCGATCGCTGAGGAGTTCTGTCCCTTGCCGTAAAAAACTCTGGTTGCGACGTTCGGGGGTATCGAGGGGAAAACAGCCCATTCCCGTGACGATTTCCCGCATTACGGGAACTTCCCCCATGTAGTGGTGACAGGCAAACCGCAACGGGCGATCGAGGGCAGCCATCAACGCCGGAGCGTCCATAAAACTACGGTGGTTGCTCGCGACTAACACCGAATCGTGGCGGGGAATCCGATCTTCGCCTTCGACAAACATCCGAGTTCCCAAACTCGATAACAACCAGCGAGAGAGATAGATGGGATGTTGAGAAGACATACAGGGCGTTCGTCAGGGAAATTTCGTTTCAAGTGCGTTTAGGGAGAGTTTGCGCGATCGCGCAATCTTTGCTTAAGCTCGCTTTACATATTTTAACGTTTCTTCGATCGCCTGCGATCGCCCGAGGTCGTACTGAGTTTTATTCTCAATTTTCCACAACCGATCTCCAAGTTTGGAAGATTTTCTTAACCTCCAAAGTCAAAAAGTTCCGATGAGATGAAAGACGATCCCCCTCAACGGGGAACCCGACCTCGCGCGAGATCGGTTTTGGCTAGCTCGATCGCGTTTCTGAGACTGTCTCGTTTCGGCTGGGGTAGTGCCTCACAAAACGATAAAGAAGTGTAAACTGACCCGTGTATGATGAATAATGCTGGCATCTGTTTGGCTACTGCGTCCATGACTGTTACCCCGACCGAAGACAACCGATTTTCCCTGACGACACCGCTGTACTACGTCAACGCGCTGCCCCATATTGGCAGTGCCTATACCACGATCGCCGCCGACGCGATCGCTCGGTTTCAACGTTTGTTGGGAAAACCTGTGTTATTCGTAACGGGAACGGACGAACACGGTCAAAAAATCCAGCAAACGGCTCGAGAAAAAGGGCGCGATCCCCAAGAATACTGTGACGAAGTCGTCGCAGCCTTCGACGGACTGTGGAAAAAACTGAACGTTCGTTACGATCGCTTCAGTCGTACCACCGCCGACCGTCATGAGGCGATCGTGCGCGACTTTTTTCAACGAGTTTGGGACAACGGCGACATCTACCTCGGACAACAACAGGGATACTACTGTGTCGGTTGCGAGGAATTCAAAGACGAACGGGAACTGCTCGAAAACCGTCACTGTCCCCTTCATCCCAACCTCGAAGCCGAATGGCGCGACGAAGAAAACTACTTTTTCCGCCTCTCGAAATACCAACAAACCCTCGAAGACCTCTACGAGAGCCAACCGGATTTCATCCAACCCGAAACGCGCCGGAACGAAGTCTTAAGTTTCGTCAAACAGGGCTTAAAAGACTTTTCCATTTCGCGGGTCGATATGGATTGGGGATTTCCCGTACCCAACGATCCCAACCATACCCTTTACGTGTGGTTCGATGCCCTCTTAGGATACGTCACCGGACTACTCGATCCCGAAGAGGAGGCTACCTTAGAAAACGCCGTCAAATACTGGTGGCCGTTTAACCTTCATTTAATTGGAAAAGACATCCTGCGATTTCACGCCATCTACTGGCCGGCGATGATCCTCTCTGCGGGCTTGCCCCTTCCCAAACAGGTGTTCGGTCACGGCTTTTTAACTAAAGACGGTCACAAAATCAGTAAAAGTCTCGGTAACACCATCGATCCCAGCGAGTTAGTCGATCGATTCAGTGCTGACGCCGTTCGTTACTATTTCATGAAAGAAATCGAGTTCGGTCGCGATGGTGACTACAACGAAACCCGTTTCGTAAATATCGTCAACGCCGATCTCGCCAACGATTTAGGCAACCTTCTCAACCGCACCTTGAAAATGGCGCACAAGTATTGTGGAGGTGTCCTTCCCGAGATCGCCATCGATCGTCTCGGCGAGGATTGCACGCCGAAAGAGTTGGGACTCCCTCTTTCAGAAACCGTGAAATCGGCATATGAAGCCCTTGAATTTCACCGTGCCTGCGAAGCCATTTTGACTTTAGTTAGAACTTGTAACAAATATCTCGACGATCGCGCTCCGTGGACTCTGTATAAACACGGAGAACAAGCTGCCGTTGAAGAAGTTCTTTACGTCGTTCTCGAATCGGTACGATTGGCGGCTTATCTCCTCTCTCCCGTCGTGCCGCAGTTGAGTACCCAAATTTACCGACAACTCGGATTCGAGACCGATTTCGATCGCTGGGATCGAGTTCTCAAAACGGCCTCGTTTGAGGTTCACGGCCGTTGGGGAGCGCTACGATCGGGGCAGATTTTGAACCAGCCGAGTCCAGTTTTCCAACGAATCGAACTGGAGGTGAAATAGCGATCGCGTCTTACAAATCCCCTCAATCGCCTACCCCTTCGCGATCCCCGACAACGCGTCGAATTTTCCAAAGATCGCAAAGCAAACAGATGGCAAGAGAGAAATTATAATATAAAATGTAGCCCGATCTCGCTCGAGCTAGATCGCGGCATTTTCCATAGGGATTTTATTACTGATAACAAACTGAGGATAACAAACCATGATAAACGACTTCGAGCATGACTCTATATTTACCCCAGAACAGGTTCTGGAAAATCGAGGTCGCGTTGCCATCTTCATCGACGGTTCTAACCTGTTTTATGCTGCCATGCAACTGGGCATGGAAATCGACTACACCAAGTTACTCTGTCGGTTGACCGCCGGATCTCGTTTGTTGCGATCGTTCTTTTACACGGGGGTCGATCGCTCCAACGAAAAACAACAGGGCTTTCTGTTGTGGATGCGGCGCAACGGCTACCGCGTCATCGCCAAAGACCTAGTTCAACTGCCCGACGGCTCTAAAAAAGCCAACTTAGATGTGGAAATCGCTGTAGACATGATGGCGTTGGTGGGGGCGTACGACACCGCCGTTCTCGTCAGCGGCGACGGCGATCTCGCCTACGCAGTCGATGCAGTGAGCTATCGCGGCGTGCGCGTCGAAGTGGTCAGCCTGCGATCGATGACCAGCGACAGCCTCATCAACGTAGCCGATCGCTACATCGACCTCGAAAGCATCAAAGAGGACATTCAAAAAAGCCCGAGACACCATCCGTACACCTACCGCCCCCTATCCGGAGTCAGTCACCAACCCACTGAAGGAAAACCTTCAACCAAATAGTCCTCTCGTCCCGTTTTCGTGATGACTCCTCCTCTCCCCGCCTCGAGTGTCCGTTTCCTTCTCGATCGCAGCGGTCGCCGTCTCTGGGCGTTACTTCTTGCTGCCGTGTTCGCACTGTTCCTGAACGCCTGCTCCGACGAACCAACTCTCGAACCCACCCCCGATCGCGCTCCCACATCCCAAACAATCGATCCCAGCCTCACCTTTGAAAACGTCTCCCTCGAACAAGTCAACGACGACGGGGTGGTACTGTGGGAAGTCAAAGCCGATCGCGTCACCTACAGCAACGACCGTCAAATCGGCCGTCTGGAAAACCCCAGCGGTAAACTCTATCGCGACGGCGAACTCGTTTACGAAGTCGAAGCCGCCTACGGCGAAATTCAACAAGAAGGACAACAGGTTTTTCTGCGCGACAACGTCGTCATTATCGACAAACAAAACGGAACTGTGGCGCGAGGGGACGAAATGGACTGGGCGCCTGACGACGATCGCCTCGTCGTGCGCGGAAACGTCAGCGCCACCCACGAACGAGCGGACATCACCGCCGCCGAAGCCGTCTTTCTCAGCGACCCGCAACATATCGAACTCATCGGAAGCATCGTCGCCAATTTCAAAGAGCCGCCGTTACAAATCAGCAGCGAACGGCTGTTGTGGCAAATGCCCGAACAACTCGTCCTCGGGGAAGTTCCCGTGCAAGTGGCTCGCTACGAAGACGAAGAAATTACCGATCGCGCCACCTCCGAAAGCCTTCGTGTCGATTTAGAAACCCAAATCGCCACCCTGCAACAAAACGCCCGCATCGCCGTCGTGGAACCGCCCCTCGATATCGTCAGTAACGAGTTGAACTGGGATCTCGAAGGGGAAATGATGTCCTCGGACGTTCCCATTCGCGTCGTTCACCGAGACAACCAAGTCACCCTCAGCGGAAATCGCGGCTGGATGAACTTCGTCGAGGAAACCTTTTATCTCAAAGACGGAATCGAAGCCTTGGGACAAGCTAACGAAGCGCAAATGACGGCGAACAGCCTCACTTGGTTCGTGGATTCTCAGCGGTTTGAAGCGGAGGGAAACGTGGTGTACCGTCAAGTCGATCCGCCGTTCCATCTCCGGGGACCTCGCGCAGAAGGGAAACTCGAAGATCGTACCTTCGTTGTCAGCGGCGGCGATGTCGTCACAGAAATTCTTACGGACGATTTGGGAGATGTGCCGTAGGGTGCGTGACGCAGCCAGAAAATGCTGTCGAAGTCAGGTTAATGTTGTTCCCGCGTCACGCACTGCCCCCAACCGGGAAGTGATGAGGTGATGGGATGATGAGTCGGTGCGCCTCTTTCAGGGAAGAGTTAAAAGTCTAGAGTGAAGAGTTAAAGAGGAATTCCCACTCTACACTCTGCCCTCTGCACTCTAAACTGATAAACACGCAACCTTGTATATTGGCGGTGTACATTGGCGGTGCGTGACAGAGCGATCGGTCTCGCGTTCGACGCCCTATTGTTCGAGTCACGCAACCTTGTATGTTGGCGGTGTACATTGGCGGTGCGTGACAGAGCGATCGGTCTCAGGATTTACACCCTATTTTTCGAGTCACGCACCCTACGAGGGCGTTACTGTGCCAGTTGGGGGGGGTCGGGTTCCGGGGCGAAATGGTAACTGGCGTGAGCGCCGTTGGGATAGAGAAACGTACAAACCACTGAGACTTCCGGGTTGTAGCGAACTATCATGTCCTGCAAACCCACGTCTTTCCAATCGGACAGCATACTGTCTAGGCGACTCATGGGACGATATTGTAACTGCCAGTCTTCGAGTTCTGTGGAGTTGTTGTCCAACTGGCGCAGGATGACGACAGTTCCCTTTTCGCCCGTTTCTGAGTAGCCGCGATAGGCACAGGCACCGATGTCCGGAGCGTTGGCTTCGATGACGGCAAATTGCTGTTCTTTAGTTTCGAGGGCTTCGGGCATGGTGGCAGCTACAGATCGAACCTTTAGTTGAACTTCACGATTATACGTCGATCGCGTCGTCGGCCGGAGATAACTGTGCTGGGGGCGCTTGCCAGGGAAGGCTGACGAGATCGGTTAAGTCGGTGTTGCGACGGCGATCGAGTTCGTCGATGTGGCGTTTTTCGGCGTACAGTTGCTCTTGGTACGATCGCGCCGTTTCGGGGTCTTCGCGAGGATCGGTGACTTCCCACAACTGTAAAATTTGACGATAGCGTTTTTGGCAAATCGTTCGCTCGATCGCCGAAGCAGCAGCCCGCACCGCTAAGGGCGCTCTAGAGATGTCGATTTCTTGCAACTCGTCAGCTTGAAACAGCGGTATGACTTGCTGTAACCGTCCTGACGCCTCGGTTTCCCATTCTTGCAGTTTGCCCAAAATGCTGGCGGCGTCGTCTCTGGGAGTCAGTTGCAGTTCGCTCAAACTCTGCCACAGCCAGCGGTGGTGAGACAAACTAAAGTAAATGTCCTGTTCTTCGAGTTCGCCAACGGCGCTAATCACGATCGCTCGGGCTTCGCAATCGTGGAGGTACACGCGCAACAATAGCGATTCCGCCCGTTCGAGCAAGCTGCGATCGCTATCGAAAACAGGAACGGGAATGTCTTCATCGTGAGATTCGACTTCCAGGGAGGTTTCCCAGTCTCCCTCGTTTCCAACCTCGCCGCTAACATCCCGTTTAACATCCCGTTTGACGGTTCGTCGCAACCGCGCGATGAGGTTTTCTTCCAGCAGAGGAACCCGCCGAGAATCCCCTTGACTGAGTTTTTGGGCGCAGGCGTTGACGTAATAAGTGCGGGTGGTGCTGTTTTGAATTTGACTGAGGAGTTTCACCAACTCCCGCACGATATTTTGATAGACATCCGCCTGAGACAAGTCTCGTTCGGCAACGATTTCCTCGATTTGCCAGTCGATCCACAGCGGCGTCGCCTCGAGGAGTTCTCGATACGCCTCGGGGGAGGCGCTTTGTAAGAATTCGTCGGCGTCTTTCCCATCGGGGAGGTTCAACACCCGCAACTGCACCATCCCCCGATAGGCTAAGTCTGCCACTTCGCCTATCGCCCGTTGTGCGGCGCGGGTTCCGGCGGCGTCGGCGTCGAAGTTTAAGATGACTTGTTTCGATTCGGTGTAGCGCAGCAGTTGTTTGACTTGTCCCTGACTCAGAGCGGTTCCCAAGGCGGCGACAGCTTCGCAGATTCCGGCGGCGTGGAGGGCGATAACGTCGAAATAGCCTTCCACCACCACGGCGCGATCGCCTTTGGCAATGGCTTGACGGGCTTTATCTAAGCCGAACAGGGTATGTCCTTTGTCGAAGAGTTCGGTTTCTGGAGAGTTGAGATATTTCGGCTGTTCGTCGCCGAGGGTGCGTCCGCCGAACCCGATAACTCGTCCGCGATCGTCGCAGATGGGGATGGTGATGCGATCGCGGAAGCGATCGTAATAGCCCCCGCCCTTTTTCCTCGGGAGAATCAACCCCGCCGCTTCGACTAACTCTGCCGGATAGCCTTTTTGTTTGACGAGGTAGCCGTAGAGGGTTTCCCAGCCTTTGGGGGCATAGCCGAGTTGAAACTGTTGGAGGGTGGCGTCGCTGAGACGGCGCTGCTGTTGTAGGTAGTTTAAGGCGGCTTCTCCCTGGGGTTGGCGCAGGGCGTGTTCGTAGAAGCTACAGGCGATCGCTAAAATCTCGTAAAGCTGTTCCCGCCGCGACAGTTGCTTTTGAAAGTCCCGCTGTTCCCGCTCGTCGAGGGTGCGTACCGGAACTTGATACCGTTGGGCTAAGTTCAACACCACATCGGCAAACGATCGCTGTCCGATTTCCATGAGAAAGGAAATGGCGTTTCCCCCTTTCCCGCATCCGAAACAGTAAAAGAGTTGCTTGCTCGGACTGATGGTAAAACTCGGGGTTTTCTCTTCGTGGAAGGGACACAAACCCGCGAAGTCTTTGCCCTGTTTTCGGAGAACGACGTGTTCGGACACCACGTCGTAAATATCCATTCGTTGTTTGACCGCCTCGATGGTGTCGGGGTGCAAACGAGTCATAGCTTTCTCAGTCGCTGACAATGCAAACTTTTTATAATATCTCGATTGATATTCGCCGAAAAAAATTTGATAAATTTCGTTACTTGAATCGAGCGTTGTTTTCGTCGAACGTCAAGTTTGTATAACAGTTTTACAACTGATTTGCAATCGAGCGATCGAGAAAAACAAACAACAAGACCCGCCCCGCAAGGAGCGAGTCTCAAAAGACTGTATTAGAAACAAAACGTTTCCCTAACGGTCTAAAAGCGCGGTTTAGTAGCGAGCCGCGCGACGTTCGGAGCCGTTGAACCCATTACGAGGACGGCGTTCGCGCGGTTTAGCTTTATTGACCCGCAGTTGTCGTCCCATCCATTCTGCACCGTTTAGCGCTTCAATGGCCGACTCTTCTTCCTCATCAGAAGACATTTCAACAAACCCAAAACCGCGAGACCTTCCCGTTTCGCGATCGACTGGAATTTGCGTTCGTTTGACTGTTCCGTAGTCAGAAAAGATGGCGCTGAGATCTTCTTGCGTGGCGTCGTAGGACAGATTTCCAATATAAATTGACATGGAGCAACTCCAGGAACCGAAAAGACGAAAAGACAAAGGCTCGCGGAGATTGCACGACCGGAAAAACTAAGCACCAGAATCAATCTTACCGCCGAACAGATGTCTTGCCACACTCTAGCACAGGTCGTTGAGATCTGGGCTATTCGTTTAATCTTTCTTTGAACGAATATTAGAGAAACCCGCGATCGCCCCAAAGACGGGCAAATTCAAATCCATGTAATAGAATAGCGAAGACAAGTCTTCGTCGTGTTTTTGCGCGTCTTTCAACATCTCGTCGAATTTAGGTTTTGAGTCGATGCACAGCTCTCCCGCTACCCCTGAAGCCTTTCGTCCGTCTCCCCCGTCTTCAACACTGTCGCGGAAACCCCAAAGCGCGAGCGATCGCACTGACTCTCAGCTGACGGTCGCGCTCGTCTCGGGGGCTGCAACGCTGGGAGTGCTGGCGTTGGTGGCGGGGGCTTACGCCTTGACCCGTCCCTGCGTCGTGGGGTCGTGCGATCGCCTCGATCGCGCGGAGACCCTCTCCCGTAACGCCCTTTCTCTCTTAGAAGTCGAACCCACGACCGACTCGTTCGTGCGAGCGCGTCAGGAACTCGAGTTAGCCCTGACAGAACTCGAACCGATTCCCCCTTGGTCGCTCCATAACGGTAAAACGCGCCAGCTCGAAGACCGACTGCAAGCGCGATCTCAAGAACTAACCTCCCTCAACCCCGCCCTTAATTTGGCGATGAGGGCTGCCGAAATGAGTCAAAATCCGCCCCATTCCCTGAGCGAGTGGCGGCAGATGGAACGGTTGTGGGAACAGGCGATCGCCCAGCTCGAAGCGGTTCCCCCAGACAATCCCGCCCACGGTTTCGCCCAAGCCAAAGCCGAAGAATACCAGAACAACCTGGACGCCGTGCGTCGGCGAGCCATCCTCGAACGACGGGGAGAAGAACAGTTAGCGGCCGCGCGATCGGCGGCGGAAGTGGCGCGATCGCGTCAGAATAGCGCTCGAGATCTCGCCGGATGGCAGCAAGTTTACGCCACCTGGCGCACGGCAATTCGTGCCTTAATGCGAGTTCCCAAAGGGACGACTTCCGCCGATACCGCCCGCGACCTCGTTCGCAATTACGGGCCGCAGCTTAACACCGCCCAACAGCGACAAACTCAAGAACAGATCGCGAAAAACCTCTACGATCGCGCGTTGGCGTTAGCCGACGAAGCCAAAACCGCTCAGGAACGCCAAGAATGGGAACGCGCCGTGGTGAAATGGCAGCAAGCCATCGGCTACACGCAACAAATCCCCAGTCAAACCGCCTACGCCGATCGGATTCCGCCGTTAGTGCGCGGCTACACTAACGCTCTGGTACAGGCGATCGCCGCCCAACAGCTTAACGAGACCATCGATCGCGCCAAACGGGATTTAGCGCGAGTCTGTGGCGGAACCCCCAAAATGTGCCAGTACCAAGTCAGCGGCGATCGCATCGTCGTCAAACTACTCCCCGATTACGTCGAACGGGTTCGCCAACTCGATCTCGAAGCGGCGCGTCAGAACAACGCCGAAGCCCAAGCCCAACTCAACGAACATATCCAACGGGCGATCGACAGTTTAGAACTCATCAGCCTCAACGCGGGCATTCCTTTAAACGTCCTCAACCCCGAAGGAGAGGAAATTGGGGCGTTCGTTCCCGGATCCTAGGGAGCGCGGTTCACTGTAAAACGAGAGGTAGTGCTGCACTCTAATGATGCTGAACAGTCACAATCCTTGCGTGGCAAGGATTCAAAAACCAAAGTAGCATTACTCCTCATTACTACCGCTTCTCGGACACGGACAGAGTATCGCCCCATCACCCGATGCTACGGCAATTCTACGGAAGTGGGTTTGGCGATATGGGGCAAGCCCCAACCGAGCTTTTCGCGGAGAACGCGGAAAAATTCTGGCGCGCGCAACCGTATAAAACGAGCGTTGTAGGGCGATTTCTGTAACACGACGCGATCGTCGGGGAGAACGTAACATCCCGCGTTACCGTCAACCACCATCATCATACGCTCGCGGGTCGCGGGAAACACCTGCACCGTCTCCGTATCGGAGAAAATCAACGCCCGCGATGCCAGAGAATGGGGACAAATCGGCACCAGCTGCATCACCCGTACGTCCGGCGTAATCACCGGACCGCCAGCGGAAAGGGCGTAAGCGGTCGAACCGGTCGGCGTCGAAATAATAATACCATCAGCGGCAATATCGACCGGAGCGTGTCGTCCCACTGCCACCTCGAAATGACACATACTGGTCAGCGGTTCGCGATGCAATACCATTTCGTTGAGACAGAGGGCTTCCCAGATCGTCGTTTCGTCGCGAATCACGCGAACCGCGATGGTGGTTCGTTCTTCGATTTGGCACTTTCCTCGCATCACCATCTCGACGGCTGGGTAGAGTTGGCTGATATAAGTTTCCGTGAGGAATCCCATGTGACCGGTGTTGACCGTCAGTAACGGCAACTCGATCGGTGCCACTTGACGGAACGCCGAGAGAACCGTTCCATCGCCGCCGAGGACAACGCCAAAATCCAAGTCGCGATCGAATCCCGGCGGAACCAAGCCGTCAACGGGTGTATGACAGACGGGACTTTCGGGCTTTGAGTGACCCAAAATCCCCCCCATTCCCGTCGCCGTTCTCACTTCCGAATTCTGGGCTTCGAGTTTCTCTTTCAGCTCGATCGAAATCCGACAGGCAGCGGGCTTGCAATCGTTGTAGATAATGCCAACTTTCGGCACGCTCTAAGTCCACCTATATGCTTTACACTCACCTTTAACTTTTAAGTTTCGCATTTTTCGCGACTTACTTGGAAGACTTAAAAGGCGATCGCTGACGTTTCTTGCGCGCTTTCTCCTGTTCTTGCTCGTATTCGATCTCTTTGAGCTTCTTGAGAATGCGGCTGTGATACTCCCGCATATACTCTTCTAACGTCGTCATCTCGTTAGGATCGATGCCGAAAACCGGATACACCGGGGTCATGTCCGCTGTCAGCGAGGTTCCCGAGGCCAACACCTCCGCGAAGGCGAGGCGATCGGCGACGTTCCATCCCCATTGGAAAAAGCGAGCAGCTTTACGAACGGCTCGCAGCAAACCGAGGGGAGTGCGGGTGATTTTCGCCGTACGTCCCGATAACCGCTCGCACAGTGCCACGATTTCTTCAGCACTCCAGGCGCGAGTTCCCACCACGGGAAAGGTTTGGTTTTCAGTTTCGGGGACGGACAAGGCGCGTACTGCAAATTTCGCCACGTCTTGGGTGTTGGCATAGGCAACGGGGGCGGTGTTGCCCGTAATCCAAACGGTCTGATTGTCTAAAATCGGGATGGCATACTGACCGATCAATCCCTGCATGAAACCGCACAGTTGCAAGACCGTATAGTTGAGTCCCGACTCAGCCAAAAACAGTTCCGTACACCGCTTGATCTCCATCAGCGGCACTTGAGGATAGTTGCGGTTGTCGAGAATCGAACAAAAGACAAACCGTTCGACCCCCGCTTCTTTGGCCGCTTGGATGAGTGCGACTTTACCGTCCCAATCCACTTGGCGAATGCTGAGAGAATCGGTTACGCGGGCGGTGGCGGCGTCGATAACGTGAGTGACCCCTTCTAGGGCGGGGGGAAGCGTACTCGGATCGCACAAATCGCCTCGGACGAGTTCGGCTCCCCATTTTCGGAGAAACGAAGCGCGGTTAAACCCTCTGACCAAGCATCGCACTTGATAGCCCTCATCTAGCGCTTGGCGGGCGATTTGTCTTCCTAACGTGCCTGTTGCACCGACGATTAATAAGCTCATGGAGTTCTCGGTAACGACGGTCGATCCTCTCAGTACCTTGAGAAATGGAATAATGAGAAATGGAACGGTTCAGCCCCGGCTCGCCCGGTTCGATAGACCAGGCTGTCCGAACACACGAGCCGACGTCTTGAGACAAGGCGACGAAACTCGTGACGGATGGCGATGGCAAAATCTGTAGCTTGGGTCAAATGTTAACATATATTAACGGGGTTTCCGTAAAATTCTCATTTTTCTCCCTGGGCGTTTCCTGTCGATCGCAAAAAACCTACGATCGCCCGACGGTTCGACAGCGACCTGCCCCCTTGCAGCGCACGTTCTCTTCTCCGAAGTCATGACTCACATCAATTCTCCCGAACCTCAATCCCAGCCTAAATCTCGATCTCAGCCTTCGGAGGTTCCCAACTGTAGCGTCCGACATCCCGTCGATCTCGACAACGTGCGCGCCCGCAAATCGGCGACGCTCGAGGTCGATAAAGCCCAACGTATGGCTGAATTCTTTAGTTGTTTAGGAGATCCGAACCGCCTCCGTATTTTGTCGGTGTTAGCGTTGGGAGACCAATGCGTATGCGATCTCGCGGCTGTGGTGAATATGAGCGAGTCGGCAGTTTCTCACCAATTACGCACGTTACGGGCCCATCGCATTGTCGGATACCGCAGACAAGGGCGCAATGTTTTTTACTATCTCAAAGACCACCACGTTCTCAATTTGTATCGCGACGTGGCCGAACATCTCGACGAACCCGACGAGGGTTAGAGGCGATCGCCTTCGGCTGAGGGAAGTCGAACTCGAGCCGTGCTTCCCCCAACTCGTCAGCATTTAGGCTTCTTCTTCGCCACCTTCGATCTTAAGGAGCAAGAAGCCCAGAGCCAGCCCCAGCAGAATCAGGGTAGACGATAAAATCGCTGCGTTGAAAATCTCTCCGCTCATCGTTTTTTAACTCGCTGTAACAAATCTCATAGTTAGTATAAAGCGGCAGGGAGCGATCTTACAGTCACCAGTCGCCAGTCACCAGCAGTCGTAGGGTGCGTGACCTAAAAACAAGAAAAGTATCCGGTCTTACCGGCCAACTCGTCACGCACCGACTCCATAGGGTATTCCTTGTCTCCCCCTCTCCCCTTCTCCCCTTCTCCCCCTCTCTTCCCTTCTCCCCAAAATGAATCTACCGCGTCTTGCCATCACCCTCGGCGATCCGGCTGGAATCGGCCCGGAAATCGTACTCAAAGCGATCGCTCGCGAATTCCCATCCTGTGACATCACGGTTTTCGGGAATCGATCGCTCTTGCAAAAAACTTACGCTCGATTGCGGGACGGGGACGACCCCCTCGCCGACCCCGAGACCTTCGAGATCGTCGATATCGATACAGATACCGTAACGCCCGGTGTGGGAACGCCAGCCACGGGAGACGCCAGTTTTGCTTATCTCAGCGAAGCGATCGCCGCCACAGTCGCCGGACACTTCGATGCGATCGTCACGGCTCCCATCGCCAAATCTCTCTGGCACGCCGCCGGTCACTGCTACCCCGGCCAAACGGAACGCCTCGCTGAAGGGGCAGGGAGCGATCGCTTCGGCATGATGTTCGCCGCCAAATCTCCCCACACGGGATGGATGCTGCGGACGCTCCTGGCGACGACTCACATTCCGCTGAAATCGGTACCGGAGGCACTCACCCCGGAACTCCTCACGCGCAAACTGGACTTGCTAGTGGAATCGTTACAACGGGATTTCGGGATCGACGCACCTCACATCGCCGTTTCCGGTCTCAACCCCCACAGCGGCGAAGCAGGAAAACTCGGTCTCGAAGAAGTCGAACGGTTGCAACCTTGGCTCGAAGCGGAACGCCGCCGCCGTCCGACCGTCAAGTTACGAGGGCTGGTGCCGCCAGATACCCTATGGGTGAATCCCGGTCGCGCCTGGTTCGAGGATGCCAATGCTAACGCTGCCGATGGCTATTTAGCCTTATATCACGATCAGGGGTTGATTCCCGTCAAACTCATGGCGTTCGATTTGGCGGTCAACACCACGATCGGGTTGCCGTTCGTCCGCACGTCCCCCGATCACGGAACGGCGTTCGATATTGCTGGACAAGGGATTGCCCGTGCCACGAGTACGGTGGCGGCGATCGAACTGGCGATCGAACTGGCGTCGCACCGAACCGACGGCATCTCAAGTCACTGAATCGATAGAAATCGAACGAATCCCATGCCAGCGAGTCACAAACCCCCCCAGCGTCACCGAGATAACACGCAAACGGTTCGACAACTGCGTCGCCTGAGTCACCTCCTCGACAACGCGATTGCCATTCCCGGAACGCCCTATCGTTTCGGTCTCGATCCGATAATTGGTATGGTTCCCGGCGGTGGCGACGTGGTGGGGGCGCTGCTGTCGGCATATATTATCCTGCAATCGGCGCGGCTGGGGCTGCCGAAAGCGAGTTTGGGGCGAATGTTCGTCAACGTCCTGTTAGAAATGTTGTTGGGAGTGGTTCCCGTGTTGGGAGACCTGTTCGATTTTGCATGGAAAGCCAACGCCAAGAACGTCGAACTGTTGGAGTCTCACGTGCGCGCGCCTCGAGAGAGTTCGACGGCTGACGTGCGCTTTGCGGTATTTCTCGGCTTGGTGTTGGTGGTCGTGGCGGTGTTGTTAATTGTCGCCAGCGTGTCGGTGTTGTGGGAACTGTTGCAATTGCTGGGTCGGGGGTTCGGGTGAACGACGATCGCCTGGTTTCGCTCGAGTGGGGGGTTTGTGCGATCGCAGACCTCGAACCGTATAACATGGGAGCGATCGCACCCATCGAAACGGCATTTCAACTGTGTGTGAAATTGCGCTGACATAGTCGGTAACGGCTGCGATCGACGTTTGATATTTCCGAAAGACGATGAATTTCGAGAGCGCAACTGTGTCGTAAAAAATTGTTTTGAAGCTTGCGATCGCTTTTTTTATTGTTTTAAAGCCATGAAGAATTTCGACATTGTAACGTCTGTTTTGAGTTTTGTCTTTACAACGGCTTGGGGGATTTGGACGTGGAGACAACAATATAATCGGGAACAACAGCAAAAACGGGATAAAATTGCTGCCCTTTACATCAATCCATTTTTAGTGGCTTGCGACCAGTTACAAAGTCGGATTTATAACATTCTAGAACGACAAGGTATAGAATACTTACGAGAGCGCTATCCTGACGGTCAATATGCTGAAGAAACCCTTTATCTCATCGCACATTTTTTCGGTTGGGAACATTACATTTTTCGCTACGGACCTTATACCCGAGATCCAAACGTCATTGCTTGTACAAACCGAATTCGATCGGCTTTCGCTCGCGATATGCGCGATACGACTCTCGATCCGTTCTGTTTTCGACGTCAAGAACAAATCGATTTAGGAAAATTGGTCGTTCGGAAAAGGCTCAGCGATGTTGAATTGGAAAATATTGCACTTGAAAGTATTTCACTTTACGATTTTATCGAAATCTTAAATCAGCCATTTTGCAAAGATATTTTGTCCGTTCAAACAACTTTAAAAGCTCTACGAGATGCTCGAACATCTAGCGATTTAGGAAGTCATCAACGTCTTGTTGAAATTCAAGAAAACTTAGTAAATCTTCTCAATTATTTAGAAAAGAAAGAAGGATTTAGCCTATTTGAAAAAGATCGAAAAATCGCAACATCGATCGTTAAATGACATGGCAATAGCCTCGTTGCAGTAAAGTAGCAAAAGGAAATAAGGGAGTTCGATGGTGTAATTTCTGTCGGTGAGAGGAATTGGCGCGATCGCTTAGGGTTCGATGGGCGGTTTTAGCGATCGCGCATCTTAAAAACACTTAACACGCAAGGCTTCGCTTTAGAAAGCGAGGATGACTATACTGAAAACAGAGGCAAAAAACGGATCGATTCAAGTCGTTTATTTCGGCATTTTTCGACCGAGATCCGAAAAATTGCGGTGTTTGCTATCTTAAAAAAAAGTAAAATTTCCGTTGTTTTTGAGAGTCGTCCGTTACTTTGTCGCTCCAAACGAAACGACAATCGAGTATTCAACCTCCATCCAACACTCGTAAATCGTAACTCGTAGATTGTAAACACTATTCAGACCCATGTATTACGATGTCGTCGTCGTTGGTGGCGGCGTAATCGGTTGTGCGATCGCTCGCGAACTCAGCCGATATCGCATCGCCACCGCCCTTATCGACAAAGAAAGCGAAGTCGGATTCGGAACCAGTAAAGCCAACAGCGGCATTATCCACGGCGGACACCACAGTTCTCCAAACACCCTCAAGGGAAAACTGGAATGGGAGGGAAACCAACTGTGGGACGACCTCTGCGACGAACTGGGATTCGGCTTCAAACGCATCGGCGAACTGACCGTCGCCCTGAATTCCGACCAACTGCCAACTCTAGACAAACTGCAACGCCAAGGAGAAGCAAAAGGCGTTCCGGGGTTAGAACGCTGGGATCGCGATCGCATCCAAGCCGAAGAACCCCACATCACAGAAGAGGCGATCGCCGCCCTCTTCGCCCCCACCACCGGCGTGATCAACCCCTACGAAGCTTGTTTCGGTTTGGCCGAAAACGCCGTGGCCAACGGTGTCGCCCTCTATACCGACAGCCCCGTCACCGACTTGTCCTTCGACGGCGAAACCTGGACGATACAAACTCCCGACGCCACCCTACACAGCCGCTTCGTCCTCAACTGCGCCGGACTCTACGCCGACAAACTCGCAGAAATGGCCGGAGTTCGCAGCTTCAGCATCCGACCGCGCAAAGGCGAAGAATACCTTCTCGACAAACGCTTACAAGGCTTCGTCAAACGGGTCGTTTTCCCCTGTCCCACCCCCGTTTCCAAAGGAACCCTAGTCATTCCCACCTTCGACGGAACCTTGATGGTGGGGCCGACGGCGGAAATGATAGACGACAAAGAAGATTTGACCACCACCGCCGAGGGAGGACAGAAAGTCTTCGATTTCGTCACGCGCATGGTTCCCGGAATTAGCCCCCGCGACTGCATCGCCGAATTCGCCGGATTGCGGGCGGTCGCCGACGGCGAAGACTTTATTATCGGGCCGACGGCCAAAAAAGGCTTTATTAACGTCGCCGGAATTCAATCGCCGGGACTCACCGCCGCCCCCGCCATCGCCACGATGTTAGCGGACATTCTCAAAGACGAAGGGTTATCGATGGAGGAAAAAGAAGATTTCGTCCCCTCCGTCCCCAAACCGATCCACTTCGCCAGCTTGTCCACGGACGAACAAATCGCCCTAGCCGAAAAAGACCCCAGTTACGGCCGCATCGTCTGTCGTTGCGAGTTCGTCAGCGAAGGAGAAATTCTCGACGCCATTCGCCGAGGGGCTAAAACCCTCGACGGAATTAAGTTTAGAACTCGCGCCGGAATGGGTCGCTGTCAAGGAGGATTTTGCACCGGGCGCTGTATGGAACTGCTGTCGCGAGAACTCGAAATTCCCCTGACAGAGATTACCAAACGGGGCGGCGAGACTTGGGTGGTGCGATCACGCAAAGAGGAGGTGGCCTCATGCTAACAGCCAACGTCGATCGCTTGCGATCGGATTACGATGTCGTCGTCGTCGGCGGCGGTCCGGCGGGAATGGGGGCGGCTTTGGCCGCCAAGGAAGCCGGGGCGGAAAAGGTGTTGATGGTCGATCGCGAAAAAGAAGCCGGAGGGATCTTGTTGCAGTGCATTCACCCCGGTTTCGGACTGCACCATTTCAAAGAAGAACTGACCGGCCCCGAATACGCCCAACGCTATCTCGAACAGGTTCTCGAAACCGATATCGACCTCGCCACCGACAGTTACGTTCTCGACATCGACAAAAACAACCGCGTCAAGCTAATGTCCGGTCGTCATGGCGTGCGGGAGATCGAGACCAAAGCGGCCGTATTGGCCATGGGGGCGCGAGAACGGACGCGAGGGGCGATTCGCACCCCCGGAAAACGAGTCTCGGGCGTTCTCACCGCCGGACTCGCCCAAAAATTCGTCAACCTCATGGGCGTTCTCCCTGGAAATCGCGCCGTCATTCTCGGATCGGGAGACATCGGTTTAATTATGGCGCGGCGGTTGACCCTCGAAGGCGTCGAAGTCGTGGGAGTTTACGAAATTATGCCCCACGCCAACGGCTTAAATCGAAATATCGTCCAATGTCTGCACGATTTCGAGATTCCCTTGCATTTGTCCACCACGGTCGTCGATATCCACGGACAAGATCGCCTCGAAGCCGTGACAGTCGCCCCCGTAGACGGCTTTACCCCCGATCTCAGCCGCAGCCAAACCATTCCCTGCGATACCTTGTTACTGTCGATCGGCTTAATTCCCGACAACGAACTCGCCCGTCAGTTAAACTTGCGCTTCGACCCAGTGACGCGCGGACCGCTGGTCAGCAGTACTATGGAAACCTCGAAAAACGGCGTCTTCGCCTGTGGAAACACCGTCCATATCCACGATTTAGTCGATTTCGTCAGTCAAGAATCGGAACTGGCCGGACACAACGCGGGATTGTACGTCACGGGTCAACAACCGCCGCCGGACAACGTGCGTTTAGTTCCGGGGGAAAACGTCGGATACTGCGTTCCGCAAACCATTTCGACCGATCGCGACCACACGATTTATATGCGTGTCCGAAAACCGATGGAAAACTGCGTGTTGCGTCTCGGCGACGTTTACGAGAAGAAAATCCGGTACGTCTTTCCAGCGGAAATGGTCAACGTCAAAGTCCGTCCGAAGTTTTTGCAGAACTTCCACGGCGACAATTTGCGCCTGGATGTCGTTCCGCAAGAGGGATGAGACTTTATCAGTGAAGAGGGAAGAGTGAAGAGTGAAGACAGTTAACACAAAACAATTTCTCCCCCTCTCCCCCTCTCCCCTTCTCCCCCTCTCCCCTTCTCCCCTTCTCGGTCACAATTGAGGACGAACCATGAATGCAACTGTAGCAGAACACCAAGACCGCGAAATTAGTCGTTATCTCTGCATCGGCTGTCCGATGGGATGTCGGTTAGAAGTCGAAGAAGCCGACGGCGATATTGTCGAAGTGCGCGGGTTTAGCTGTCGGCGAGGAGAAGCCTACGCCAAGCAAGAACATATTGCGCCGCAGCGGATGGTGACGACGACCGTTCGGGTCGAAAACGGTCTTTGGGCGAGGCTTCCGGTGAAAACCACCGACGCGATTCCGAAAGAATTAATGTGGGATTTGTGTGAGAAACTGCACGAGTTGACCCTGAAAGCCCCCGTCAAAATGGGTGAAGTGGTTTTACAAGATGCGTTGGGAACTGGCGTTGACGTGGTGTCCTCGCGAGATATGCCCTATCGCGAAAGTTAGGGGTCGTAGCCTTGTTTGATGTCTTGCGTTGACGCTCGCTTTACCGGAGTTGCTACCATAAAACCAGACGGAACTTGCACGTCGATCCCTTATGTTGGGAGTCTCCTGAGATTACGGTGTAATTTGTTATGAATAATACGAAATCGAACCGGGGCGCATCCCCCCTTAGCCCCCCAACGCAGCGGGGGGTTGGGGGGATGGTTTTGACCGGGTATAAAATCCGCTTATCACCTCAAACTCCGAAGACCCTATGTTAGGTAGACATCGCTATCCCTTTTAAGGGAGTTTGCGTTTCGAGGCGATCGTGCGAGACACCAAAGAACGCCGCCTGGTGGGGAATTGTCCTCACTTTCAATCTTTCTCCTCAAGCGGGAGGAGGACGCTTTAGAAAAATGGGAAAACAGCGCGATCGCACTCTGATTTCATCAATTGGGGTTTAAAGATGGGTGCATCTCAATGGATGTAAAAATATGGGTCTGGGGTAGTAGCTAAATCAAAGGATCGAGCTTATCTGCGATCGATTTACATTTTTAAGATGCGCTCTCTATCTCGATTATCGTCAATATTTCATCGTGTCAGTTCGATTCGTCAAACTGTCTCGTTTTAGCAGAGATTTACCGATAATGGAACAGTTTTTACTGCTGTTTGGTTTTTTGATTTTTCTCTGGTCGTTTTTATCTCCCCAAAAACCGAAAGGATTATCTGGAGATGACCGATCGATGTTAGAAGCGTTCCTAGAACGACCGGACGAGGTATTGAGTAATTACGAAAAATCTCAAAAACTCTTAAAGATAGCTCAAAGATGTTCGCGAAAAGAAATAACTGAATTCTACAATAAGTTACGATATAAAACAGGAAGATGGAAAGATGAATTTGGCGAAGTTAAAATTGCACCGTTATTTGAAGATATCGCTTATCTATATTACCAAAAACAACACAAAGAAGCCGACAAAGCACAAATAACGCAGCGAATACGAGAAGATTTTAAGTTTTTATGTCGCTCTCGCTAAGCGTATAATAGCAACACAGAACTCGAAGGCTTTGGCAAAGCGAGGGTTCTGTATCGCACCAAACTGCGATAGGCTCGTACATCAGATCGAAAATCTGACGGTCAACGAAATCTCATGACACAACTTTACTTAATCCGCCACGGTATCGCAGCCGATCGCGCCGAATACAGCAACGACGAAGAACGCCCTTTGACCGAGATCGGTAAGAAAAAAACGAAAAAAGTGGCAAGCCGCCTCAAAGCGTTCGATTTGAAATTCGATCTCTTGCTGTCGAGTCCCTTAGTGCGGGCCCGACAAACCGCCGACATCCTGAAAGACACGGGGTTGTGCGACGACGTGGAAATCTTCGATCCGCTGGTTCCCGAAGGTGCGATTCAAGAGTGGATGGCGTGGTGGGATACCTGGAAAGCAGAAAAGGGAAACCGAGGTGCGATCGCCCTGGTGGGACACCAACCGGATTTAGGAAATTGGGCAGAAATTCTCGTCTGGGGAGATGCGGAGGAAAGACTGATCGTCAAGAAGGCGGGCGTCATCGGTATCGAGTTACCCGAAAGCGGTTCTCCCGTCGGACGCAGTCTTCTATTTTGGCTTGCTCCCCCGCGCTTCTTACTGTAGGCTGTTATCTTTTTTGGGTGTCGATCGCTTGCTTGGCGTAAGCCAAGGCGGCCTCGAGGGACGGTTGACCTTCAGCAGTGGCGAACCCGTTGGTTTTGAGTTCGTTACCGTAGGGATCGATGACCGTCACCCACCACCACGATCGACTGTACCGAGGTACGATGAGATGCCCTTTATACACTTGAGAGTGTATTTGGGATCGATCGTCTTGGTATTGAGAAGTCGTGCGTGTCATAGTCCTTGCGTATCTCCATTGAGAGGACAATGGACGATACACCCTCCTACTTTGTCATTATGTCGTGTTTGGGGGGCGATCGACTCGATCCTTATTCGGACTTGCCACTCGGAAATCCGGTCGAGACAATAGGAACGCTATTTTTTTAAAGTTTTAGTAAAGCCCGGTTCGATCGTACAAATTGGCTAACAGTTTAGGAACAAAAATGTCACAGGTGTCGTGGAGAGAACGGTTAAACGTTTCTAAATGGGCGATTCGTCACGGATGGCTGACGATCGCTATTTGGGCGATCGTGGCGGTAGCGGGGTTGTTCGCCTATCGATCGCTCAAATACGCCCTGTTTCCCGATATTACGTTCCCCGTCGTCGTCGTCAACGCCTCCGCCGATATCGACACCGCCCTCGAAACAGAATCCCTTCTCACCGAACCCATCGAAGCCCAGATACAGTCGGTGACGGGACTCGACGATGTCAAATCCACCACCTATGCAGGGCGAACGGTGGTGAACTTGCTATTCGACGTGGGAACGGATTTAGAGTCGTCCACCGCAGAAGTCGAGGACAGTCTCGCCACGTTACAACTTCCCGACTCCGCCGAATACGACGCGATCCCCTTCAACCTCAACGAATCGGCGGCGATAAGTTACGCCTTGCGTAGCGACAGTCTCGAGATTTCCGAGTTAGCCGAAACCGCACGATCGCAACTGCTTCTAGAACTCGAGGCGATCGAAGGGGTGTTGCGGGTCGACTTACTCGGCGATGCGGTGGTATCTCAACCCAACGACGCCGAAACCGCTGAAAATATCGAGAGTTTCGATCCCAATCCTCCCACCTTAACGCGATTCAACGGAGAACCCGCCCTCGCCCTCCAAATTATCAAACGGGGCGACGCCAATACCTTAGATGTGGTGAGTCGCGTCGAGAACGCCGTCGCCGACTGGGACAGCCAATTTCCCGAGATTCAATTCGACTTAGCCGCCACCCAAGCCGACTACATTCGCGAAGCCACCCAATCTACCATCGATGCGTTGTGGTTGGCGATCGCCTTGGCGGTGGTGGTGATTTTCGGCTTTCTCCGCAACGTCCCCGCCACCCTAATTACCGCCTTGGCGATTCCCATTTCCTTACTGGGAACCTTCATCGTCATGGCGATATACGACTTTAATTTAGAGACGATTACCCTGTTGGCGTTGGCGTTGACGATCGGGATTATCGTAGACGACGCGATCGTGGAAGTGGAAAATATCGCCCGTCACCTCGAAGAAGGGAAAACCCCTCGCGAAGCAGCGATCGCCGCCACCAACGAAATCGGCTTGACCGTCTCGGCCTCTACCTTAACCATCGTGGCGGTATTTCTCCCGGTGGCGTTCATGGGAGGGACGATCGGACAGTTTTTCAAACCCTTCGGTTTGACGGTAGCAGCGGCGGTTCTCACCTCGCTGTTGGTGGCGAGAACCCTTTCCCCCGTGTTGGCGGTGTATTGGTTGAAAGCCAAAAACCGAACGACGCCATCTCAAGCGAAAAAAGAGATTCCCCCTGGGGCGATCGAGATTTTGTACCGTCGTATTTTACAGTGGTCGTTACGAAACCGCCTGTTGACGCTGGCGATCGCCGTCGTGACCTTCGCCGCTGGCGTGGCGTTAGTTCCCCTAATTCCCAAAGGCTTTATTCCCCAACTCGATCGCGGCGAGTTCAACATCCTCTACACTGCCCCGTTACCGGAAATTCCACAACCGCAAACAGACGCCGACGGGATTCCCGAAGATCTCGAGAGAGGGGGAGAAGAGGAGAGGGGGAGAGGGGGAGAAATCGACTTCGATCCTCGGTTGTTCGTTCTCGAAAACGCCGCCGACGTGGCCGCCGAATTGGAACCCGTGGTGTTAGACGTGGCGGATGTCGAATCGGTGTATTCGATCGTCGGCTATCGTGGCGAACCAAACCGAGGAAAACTCTACGTTCGACTCGCAGGCGATCGCACCACCGACACCGCCACTCTCCAAGCACAACTGCGAGAAGACTTACCACAACTCGAGGGAGTGAAACTCAGTGTCGAAGACATCCAATTCGTGGAAATCGGCGACACCAAACCCTTACAAATTGCCCTGTTCGGGGAAAATGTAGAGAGTCTCGATCGAGCCGCCCGAGATATCGCCGAAGAAATGGAGGCGTTACCGGGGCTTGCAGATGTGGAGGTTATCGGCGGAAACGAAAACGGAGACATCGAGGTGATTACCCGTCAGGGAGGACAGCGGGTCGCCTATATCGAAGCCAACCTCAGCGGGGGTCAGGCGTTGGGAGACGCCACCGATCGAGTTGTCGCGATCGCCCAAACCGTCATCCCCGACGACGTGCGGTTGGATTTAGGCGGAGACGCCGAACGCAGTAACGAAGTCTTTCGTAGTTTCGGGGGAACTCTGGCGTTATCCGTCGCCTGTATGTTGGCGTTGCTGGTGTTACCCTTCGGACGCCTGTTAGAACCGCTGGTGGTGGGGTTATCGCTTCCCCTGGCGATGGTGGGGGCGTTGTTGGCGTTGCTGGTGACGCAAAGCGACTTCGGCATTATTTCCCTACTGGGGTTAATTTTTCTGCTGGGATTGCTGGATAAAAACGCCCTGTTGCTGTTGGATTACGCGAACCAGTTACGGAAAGCCGGGAAAAACCGCATTCAAGCCATTTTAGAAACGGGCGTCGTGCGGTTGCGTCCGATTTTAATGACGACGGCATCGACGATCTTGGGAATGATGCCCATCGCCATCGGTTTGGGGGCGGGGGCGGAGTTGCGACAACCGATGGCGGTGGCGATTATCGGCGGATTGCTGACCTCGACGCTGTTGAGTGCGATCGTGGTTCCGGTGTTGTACGTGGTGTTAGAAGACCTGTGGAAGTGGTTGACATCCCCACCGCCCTAGAAAGACGGTGATTCCCCGTCAGTATCGCCCTATCAAAGCGGAACCATATCGGAATACTCCGTCAACAGATCCTCGGCGGTCAAACTGTCCGTTTCCGCTTGAGGCGTCCACAGTAGCTCGAACACCAGCAGATAGTCCGGCGTCACGGCGGCGATTTTCTGCATCGCCTGTTCGAGATCTTCAGCCGAATTGACCCCTTCAAACAGCGGCTTGTCGTCTTCTGTTCCGACTAACATCGTCACCACGATATATTCAGCCGGTTCGACTCCTTCGTCGAGGTCGGCCGCTCGTTCTCGGACGCGACCGCCGACATTGGAAAAGGTTTCGGCGCTAAACTTACTGCGTTCGGCGATCGACTCTCGGCCGAATGCCTGTTCGGCCGCTTCCCGACTCTTGAAGGTTTCGGAACTCGCCCGAGCGTGCGTCCAATATTCGGGTTGACGTAGCAGGGCGATCGCACACTCTTGTAAGTATTGGGCTAATCCCTCGCGGGAGTCGAGGTCGGCATCGCGGCTCAGATCGGTCAACTCGGACTGAACGGTTCGCGCTTCCGCCAGCAGTGCCACTTGGAGTTTTGTGACAGTCACGATATCGTTCTCCAACTCCCGAGCGACCCCGGCCGCCGTGCGATCGCTCGCGTTGCGATCTTGGCGAGACATCAGCCACCAAACGAGGAAGATAACGCCCCCGAGAACCAACAGCAGCAATAAGAACTTCACCCAGGAATTCCCCGAAGACCGGCGAGTTTGACTTCGGATCGCTGCGTCTGAGTCCGTTTGGCGATCGACTGTAGGGGTGGTAACGGATTCGGTGTTGGCGTTAGCCGGTTCGGCCCGTCCCGCACTCGGCGCGTTGGGAACGACGGGGGTGTAGTAATTGCGCGAGGGCTGTTCGACTTCGACTTCTAACTCGTAGTTATTACGCTGGTAAGTCGGAGAAGTGCGATCGGGAACGCCCGTAGGAGCCGGTCTCGGCGTCGAAGTCGGCGTCGATCGCGGGACGGCGTTCGGTGTGGAGGTAGGAGCGGGGGTCGGCGTGCGCTGGAACGACCCGCCCCGAACGCGACCACCCGTCCGGCCGCTATTACTTGAAGATGGTGTCGGAGTGCTGCGCGGCTGGGATGTTGGAGTACTGCGCGGCTGAGGTGTTGGAGTGCTGCGCGGCTGAGGGGTGCGCGATCGCGTACTGCTACCGCTGCTGCTACCGCTCGAGGACGGCGAGGAACTGCGAGAACGGGAGGGAGACGATCGACTCGGACGGGAGAACGACCCGCCGCGACTGCGACCGCCGCTACTCCGTTTAGCTTCGGCTGTTTCGACGCCGAATTGGGGTATTGGGTGTCTTTCTCTAACATCGATCGTCGTCTGGTTGACGAACCAGACCGCTAGCAGACTGGCGAGGAAAAGATTAAACTTACGCATGGTTGTGTTGGGTCGAGCATCAAAGCATGGCAACCCGTTGACATCCTCTCCCTGCATACCCGGAACGGGTTGCTGGGAGATTCCTTGGGTCGCCCCAAAGATTTCCTGCTTCACAGCCAGCCAACTAGAATCAGTGACCCGATCCCCCGTCGCCTCGACTCCACAGGCATTTTCGATTTGCCGTTGCCCACGGCTACAGATGACTTGTCCACTGGCCACATCACGGGGCTTTGTTGACCCGCAGTTGTGGCAGTGATGGATTCGAGTTGAGAGGTCTTTACGAACCTCTGCCCCACAATCGGGACATTCCTGAGAAGTGCCACGAGCATCCACCTTGCCGTAATACACATCGCGCTTCCAGCACACCCAGGGAAGGATCTGATTCACAAATTGACCCAGCCCAGCATCTAGAGTGTGTTTGCCCAACATTCCCTTGGCCATAATGCGGAAGTCGAGATCTTCGACAAAAATCATCCCTGCACCGTCGCAGAGGTGATGAGCCAGCTTGAAATGCCAGTCTTTTCGCGTATCGGCAATCCGTTGATGGACTCTGGCAATTTTCTTCTGGAGTTTCAGCCAGTTAGCTGACCCCTTCTGCTTTTTCTTAAGCCTGCGTTGCAGCAATTTCAGCTTGCGGTGCAGATTGTTAAAGAAGCGAGGTCGCTTGACCTGTTCCCCATCAGAAGTTGAAAGAAAGTACTCCAGACCCACATCAATCCCTACCGGATGTCCGTGAGGGGCTACAGCAGGAATATCGACGTCAGCCTGAAGGCTAAGCATGACAAAGTACCCGGATGCCTTACGCACAATTCGAGCTTGCTTAACCTGAAATAAATCAGGAATTTTCCGCGACCACCGAACCCGAACCCATCCCAGTTGCGGCAGCTTTATACCCTCATCAGACACACAGTTTTTGAGCATCTGGGGGAAGACCAACGACCGCATTCGATTCGGCTTTTTGAATCGTGGAAGACCCGAACGTTTTAACCGCCACGACTCCCAAGAAGTCTCAAGTTTTCTAAGGACTTGCTGAAGAACCTGAGCGTTGACCGTCTTGAGCTGAGAAAATTCAGTCTTGGCAGCGGTCAAACGCTTAGCCTGAACGTGGTAGTTCGGGAAGGGTGCATCTGCTGGCAAGATAAATTCCTGCCGAATCGAGCACGCATTCACGGGTGACTTGCGAGAATTTAGCCAGTCTTTACGTTCCCGCAGAGCAAAATTCCAGACATTGCGGCACACATCAAGAATGTGTTCGATCTCTGAAACCTGCTCCGCCGTTGGCTCTAGCTTAAATTCCCATGTCATGTTTAGCATATCTAAACTGTAGCAAATCTTTTGTAGGTTACTCCCCTCGGTCGTGCTTCGCAGTACTCCAGCCAAGCTTTCAGCTATGGCTGGAGTACTGCGAAGAATCTGGATAGCAATTTGAAGATGGCGGCGTTGTCCGAACGACGATTACAAGTCGATGGCGAACTCCCGAACAGTACCCTTGGCGATCGCGCGGTGGAATCTTCTACAAGCCGTTCTCGGAGCGATCGATCGTTGAAATTCAGCCTTACGAATGCCTCGATCTCTCGTAGCCGTCTGTTTCTTCCAGGTTAGCATCGCTCAAT
>NZ_KB235958.1:1488749-1519344 GCF_000332355.1 Baaleninema simplex PCC 7105 | reverse complement strand
TCGCGCCTTCGAGATCGACGGCGTAAGGCGATCCGGCGATTCCCGACAATACGGAAAGGTTTCCCCCGAAAAGCCGTCCTCGCGCCGTTCCCGATACTATGGTTTGCCAGCGTTGACATCCTCTCCCAGCAACCCGTTCCGGGTATGCAGGGAGATTCCTTGGGTCGCCCCAAAGATTTCCTGCTTCACAGCCAGCCAACTAGAATCAGTGACCCGATCCCCCGTCGCCTCGACTCCACAGGCATTTTCGATTTGCCGTTGCCCACGGCTACAGATGACTTGTCCACTGGCCACATCACGGGGCTTTGTTGACCCGCAGTTGTGGCAGTGATGGATTCGAGCTGAGAGGTCTTTACGAACCTCCTGCCCCACAATCGGGACATTCCTGAGAAGTGCCACGAGCATCCACCTTGCCGTAATACACATCGCGCTTCCAGCACACCCAGGGAAGGATCTGATTCACAAATTGACCCAGCCCAGCATCTAGAGTGTGTTTGCCCAACATTCCCTTGGCCATAATGCGGAAGTCGAGATCTTCGACAAAAATCATCCCTGCACCGTCGCAGAGGTGATGAGCCAGCTTGAAATGCCAGTCTTTTCGCGTATCGGCAATCCGTTGATGGACTCTGGCAATTTTCTTCTGGAGTTTCAGCCAGTTAGCTGACCCCTTCTGCTTTTTCTTAAGCCTGCGTTGCAGCAATTTCAGCTTGCGGTGCAAATTGTTGAAGAAGCGAGGTCGCTTGACCTGTTCCCCATCAGAAGTTGAAAGAAAGTACTCCAGACCCACATCAATCCCTACCGGATGTCCGTGAGGGGCTACAGCAGGAATATCGACGTCAGCCTGAAGGCTAAGCATGACAAAGTACCCGGATGCCTTACGCACAATTCGAGCTTGCTTAACCTGAAATAAATCAGGAATTTTCCGCGACCACCGAACCCGAACCCATCCCAGTTGCGGCAGCTTTATACCCTCATCAGACACACAGTTTTTGAGCATCTGGGGGAAGACCAACGACCGCATTCGATTCGGCTTTTTGAATCGTGGAAGACCCGAACGTTTTAACCGCCACGACTCCCAAGAAGTCTCAAGTTTTCTAAGGACTTGCTGAAGAACCTGAGCGTTGACCGTCTTGAGCTGAGAAAATTCAGTCTTGGCAGCGGTCAAACGCTTAGCCTGAACGTGGTAGTTCGGGAAGGGTGCATCTGCTGGCAAGATAAATTCCTGCCGAATCGAGCACGCATTCACGGGTGACTTGCGAGAATTTAGCCAGTCTTTACGTTCCCGCAGAGCAAAATTCCAGACATTGCGGCACACATCCAAAATGTGTTCGATGTCTGAAACCTGCTCCGCCGTTGGCTCTAGCTTGAATTCCCATGTCATGTTTAGCATATCTAAACTGTAGCAAATCTTTTGTAGGTTACTCCCCTCGGTCGTGCTTCGCAGTACTCCAGCCAAGCTTTCAGCTATGGCTGGAGTACTGCGAAGAATCTGGATAGCAATTTGAAGATGGCGGCGTTGTCCGAACGACGATTACAAGTCGATGGCGAACTCCCGAACAGTACCCTTGGCGATCGCGCGGTGGAATCTTCTACAAGCCGTTCTCGGAGCGATCGATCGTTGAAATTCAGCCTTACGAATGCCTCGATCTCTCGTAGCCGTCTGTTTCTTCCAGGTTAGCATCGCTCAATAAGTCCGGTCGGCGCTCCCGCGTCCGTCTGAGTTGTTGTTCTCGCCGCCATTGGGCAATTTTGGCGTGGTTGCCCGAGAGTAACACTTCGGGAACGGCGTAATCGCGAAACACGGGAGGACGGGTGTAGTGGGGATAATCGAGGAGTCCGCCTTCAAAGCTATCGGCTTCTAGAGATGCCGTTTTACCCACCGTTCCCGGTAGCAGGCGCACGACTCCATCGATTAAAGCGAGCGCGGGAATTTCACCGCCAGTCAACACGAAATCCCCCAAGGACACTTCTCGCGTCACCAGGTGCATGACCCGTTCGTCAATGCCTTCGTAGCGTCCGCAAATCAGCACCAGTTGGTCGGTCTCGGTCGCCCACTGTTTGAACAGGCTTTGCGTCATCGGTTCGCCTTGGGGCGAAAGAAATACCACTTCCCGCCGAGGCAACACGGGTAACGATTCGACCGCCGCGAAGAGTGGTTCGGGTTTCATGACCATTCCGACTCCCCCACCGTAGGGTTCGTCGTCTACCCGCCGATGTTTGTCTGTGGTGAAATCCCTGGGGTTCGTTCGGTGAACTTCGGCGATCTGTCGGTCGAGCGCTTTTCCGAGAAGTCCGACCTGTAGCGGGCCAGAAAAAAATTCAGGAAATAGCGTAACGATATCAAATCTCACAGAATTGAGGTTCGGACAAAGGATAGGATGTACTTTCACTTTATCAGTTCGACGGCGACCGGACGGACGGCAATTGTCGAATTTCTCGAAGGTCTAGCGGATCTGACCGTGCAGGAGAACGAACGCGAGGTGATATGATAGACGAGCTTAGGTGCGACCGTTAATTTGGCGGCGAGTCGCTCGTTTTCTGCTGTCACTCAGCGTTAGAACTTCCTGCAACTTGTCGGCGCGAGGTGCGAAAACGTTGGCCTGTAGCACGAGGTCTGTGGTGCGAACGAATACTGAAGCTACAGGCTCAGCCTGGGACTCGTTCTCCATCGATCGCCAACCCGCTCGTTCGGCGACCGATCGGTTTCAAAGCGCGTTCGCGTCGATCGGTGCGTGGCACGTTCGTCGTTACGTCCAGACCGATCGCCGTTGCCTTCAGTCCAACTTACGCCCCAAACTCCTATGATGCAGACAGATTCTCAATCTCTCGAACCGACGATGTCTCATTCCCCTCAAACGACTATTTTGGTAATCGGCGGCGCGGAAGATAAGGTTCACGGGCGCGAAATCCTACAGACGTTTTTTAACCGTTCGGGTGGACGAGACGCTCGTATTGCAATCATACCCTCGGCATCCCGAGAGCCTGCCGCGATCGGCAACCGTTATCGCGATATTTTTGAGGATATGGGTGCGAAAGCCGTCCAAATCCTCGATATTCGAGAACGCTATCAAGGGGAAGACCCCATGTGGCAAAACTACCTCGAAGGCTGTACGGGGGTTTTCATGACGGGGGGCGACCAACTGCGGCTGTGTTCGCTGTTGGCAGATACGCCGTTGATGGAGAAAATCTTACTGCAAGTGCAACGGGGCGAAATCGTACTGGCTGGAACGAGTGCGGGTGCGGCGGTGATGGGACACCACATGATCGCCGGTGGTGGAAGCGGCGAGTCTCCCAATCGATCGCTGGTGGATATGACGACGGGCTTGGGAATTTTGCCCCAAGTCATTGTAGACCAACACTTCCAAAATCGAAATCGCATGGCCCGGTTGATCAGTGCCATCGCGTGTCATACCGATCGCCTGGGAATCGGTATCGACGAAGATACTTGTGCCATGTTTGAAGGTGCAGATACGATCGAGGTGATGGGAAAAGGCACAGTGACGGTGATCGATCCCGGAGAAGTGTTATATACGAACGAACCGAACGTCGGGGCGATCGATCCGTTGAGCGTGTTCAACCTCCGCGTTCACGTTCTCACGCACGGCGATCGCTACAATATGCAGACGCGAACGGTGGATTTTCCCGAACAACGCTTGAGTGCTTAGGAGGCGTTGGCTGAAGTTTCGACGCAGAGACGGGTGAACGGACGACGACTGCAACGGTGGGGATGGGGTATCGTGTTGGCGATCGCGATCGCGATCTCCGTTGCCCCTGCCTTGGCGTCGTCTGTCGAATCGCGGGTGTCTCGGTTGGAGTCGGACTTATGGCAGTTGCGATCGCAAGTCCGCCAGTTGAGCAGCCAAGTGTCGCGACTGGGGAACTCGCGCCCCAACCCTGCCCCGGAACCGTTAGAAATTCCCTCGGAACGGTTGCCATCAGGTTCGATATTAGCCGACGATCCCATGTTCGAGCGTTTGGCGACGCTGGTGGTGGAACAAAAACGTCGTCTCGACGCGATCGAGGAACGCTTGGAAGTTCTCGAGCAAGGGAGCAGGGGAGCAAGGGAGCAGGGGAGAGAGCGTTAAAGGTGAATGGTTTTATTCCACCCCATCGGTTTTTTCCGTATTTGACTTGGACGGAGATCGATCGCCTTGCGAACAAACAGAATGTGGTTCTCGTTCAACCCGTCGGGGCGATCGAACAACACGGTCCCCATCTGCCCCTAATCGTCGATAGTGCGATCGGCGTGGCAGTCTTGGGAAAAGCCCTCGATCGCCTCGAGGCTGAGGTTCCCGCCTACGCGTTGCCACCCCTTCACTACGGCAAGTCGAACGAACACCAGCATTTCCCAGGAACGGTAAGCCTGTCTGCCGAAACCCTGTTAGCAACGCTGCACGACATCGCCGACAGTCTCTATCGTGCCGGATTTCGCAAACTGATTTTAATGAACTCCCACGGGGGACAACCCCAAATCATGGAAATCGCCGCGACGGATATTCACGCCAAATACGAAGATTTTTGGGTATTTCCCGTGTTTACCTGGCGCGTGTCGGACGTTTACAAGTCCCTCGTCAGCGAGGAAGAACGCCAACTCGCCATGCACGCGGGAGATGCCGAAACGAGTTTGATGCTTGCCGTTCTGCCGGAGTGGGTGCGACAGTCTGAGTTGGTGAAGGAATACCCGCCGCCGAGTCCGCCGGGAAGTCGGTTAGCAGCCAAGGGCGCTCTGACGTTTTCTTGGTTGACGCAGGATATCAGTCAAAGTGGTGTGGTTGGCGATGCCACGGCTGCGACGAAAGAGAAAGGAGAACGCATCCTCGACTCCCTCGCCGATGGCTGGAAGAGGTTGATTCGCGAGGTGTACGAGTTCGAACTGTAAATTCTCTGTACGCCAGGACTTGAATCGATGTTGGGCGATCGCTATAAGAGGGGTTATGGTGTGCGGATTCCGTATAAGGGGAGATGTGGTGAAGACTTCTTAAAACCTAGCTTATCGGAAAAGGATGGAGTACCGTTCGCCCCCGGCGGAAACTCCACCCAACAAAAAACCGGGAAATCGTTTGTGTTCGACTTCCCGGTTTGATTATTGTTTAAAGCGTTAGACTTTAGCTTTTTACGTAATCGCTGTTGCTGTTTTTTGAGCTGTCGCGATCGCGCCGAACCGCCTTTTCCTTTATGGTTTCGTCCCTGGCGGCGTGGGGACTCCCAACGTTTGAGTCTGGTCATGGGAACCTCTTCTCGTGTCGCGCGTTCTCAAGCTACCCAGATATTCCCGAACGCTCGAGGGTTTTGGTGGGTTGTATGAGAATGGGCGGAGAGAGACTCGAACTCTCACGGCCGAAGCCGCCACATTTTGAGTGTGGTGCGTCTACCAATTTCGCCATCCGCCCTCGGAATTAGCTTTACCATTATAACCACTGACGGATTGATTTAGCAAGTCTTGATAGCGTTGAGTTCCCGCCCAACGATCGATTTCCCGCGCACGTAGGACGGGAACCGGATGCGAGAGCTGTTCGGTGTGCAGTTGCTTGAGCGTTTCCCCAAGGGCGTCGTTACCGATCTCGTCGTAGGCGCGAGCTTGTTCGAGGAAGGCATCGAGGTCGAGTTGAGGTGCGATCGCCGGAGAACCGCCCGCCAGTTTCATCAACACCGACATGACGACGCGAGGATTTTGGGTAGCTAGCAGAGCGGCGCGATCGCAGCTAAACTCGGCGCAACGCATCCATTCGAGCATTTGCGACTGCAAACTTTGCGCCACGATCGCCCCCCAATTGGGAAGCTGTCCGGCCACCAACGTAATTAAGTTCGCCAACGTCAGATACACCCCGTGTTCGCATTTGAGATGTCCGAGTTCGTGAGCCAGAACCGCTTGAATCTCCTCGGGGGTCAGCATATCCAACAAAGAGGTATGCACGACGATAAACGGTTGTCGCCCGCGCATGGCGAAGGTGTAAGCATTGGGAACCGGATGCTGGCGCACGTAGAGCTGAGGCGCTTCTACATCCAAAACTCGCGCCGCTTCGAGCAGCAGTTGGTGGAGATGGGGCAGTTGGCGATCGCTAACGCGAACGCCCGATGCAATATTTTCCAGATAAAAGTATTGTTCGCCGATCGCCCCGAGCAAACTGCGAACGACGAGGTCGATGCCCGGAATTTGTTTGAGGGCGTCCGTCGCCGCGCGATCGAGGGGATGTCGGAACTGGTGGGACTTCAAGCCGACGAGGTGGGTTTTGCTGACAGACATCAGACTGGACTACTCCACAAAACACAGGAAGAAACAGAGCGATCGCCCGTCTCCTCCTGTCATTGTAGCGAGTGGCGAGAAGTTGACACTCCCCGGCCTAAAGGCACGGGGATTCTCAGTTCGTTGGGTGCCCATCGGCATTGCCCTCCTTGAGCTTCTTGACCGTGTGCCCCACGGCGGCAAGTCCTCTATTCCGCACAACCTGAGCTGCCGCTACATCTCGATTGGTGGTGTAGCCGCACTCAGGACATTGATGGACTCGGACTGATAAATCTTTCTTGACGACGGCTGCACATGCCGGACATTCCTGGCTAGTACCAGATGCCTCAACGCCGCCAAAGTAAACACCACGCTTCGAGCACACCCATTCTTGAATCGAAAGGTAGTTGCCCCACGCTGCATCAAGGCAGTGCTTAGCCAACATTCCTTTCGCTAGTCCTTTTAGGTTTAGCTTTTCGACAAATATCATCCCTGCTCGATCGCAGAGATGATGAGCCAGCTTGAACTGAAAGTCTTTTCGGGCGTTAGCTAGATATTCGTGATGTCGAGCAATCTTCTTCTGGAGCTTAAGCCAGCGATTCGACCCTTTCTTTTTGCGCTTTAGCTGACGTTGCAGCGATTTCAGCTTGCGTTGTCCGTTCGCGAAAAATCGAGGGTTTTCGACTAGCTCACCAGCAGAAGTCGCTAGGTAGCTTTCAAGACCAACATCAACTCCGAGCGGCTCCCCATGGGGTTGAACGGCGGGCACCTCCACATCAGACTGAAACACAATCATGACGTAGTAGCCAGAGGCCCGTTTCACCACACGAATTTGCTTGGCCTCAAACCCTTCCGGCACTGGCCTAGAAAGCCGCATCTTAACCCAGCCGATTTTAGGTAGGTTAACGCGACTCCCCTGAACCACTCCCTTATTGAGCTGAGGGAACACAAACGACCGCATCCGCTTTTTGAACCGAGGGAACCCATGGCCTCGCTCCCACATCGCCACGAATGCCGCCTCAAGTATTCTGAGGACTTGCTGCAATACATGAGTATGAGGACGCTTAAGCTCTGGAATTTCCTTCTTTGCCGCCGCCAGCGACTTGCACTGACCAGAAAAGGTGGGGCGCTTGGCATCTACAGGGATGATGTATTCCCGGTCGAGACGGCAAGCATCGATCGGAGACTTACGAGAACGCGCCCAATCCTTTCGCTCCGCGAGTGCATAGTTATAGACTTTTCGGCAAATTTCTAGCCAGTCTTCTATAACCGCTTCTTGCTCAAGCGTTGGCTCAAGTTTGTACTCGTAAGTGATGTTTAGCATACCTACATTATAGCATCCTGAATAAATAATGGTGTGTTTATTCAGAAAAGCCGCCCTAGAAGGCTTGCCCTGAGCTAAGTCGAAGGGGCGGGGCTTGTATCCCATTATTTTGGGTCACACCGACGGTTGCCCCGTTTCGAGGGGTTCGGTCGCCGTTTCGCAACTCGGAACCGTCACCCGTTCGATGTTCGCACCGAGGCCGCAGAGTTTTTTCGTGAGATTTTCGTAGCCGCGATCGAGATGGTGAAGTCCTTGCACGACAGTCTTTCCATCAGCCGCCAGACCCGCCAGTACGAGGGCTGCCGACGCTCGCAGGTCAGTCGCCACCACGGGCGCTCCCGAGAGCATAGGAACGCCGCGCACCACGGCAATATTGCCTTTAACGCGAATGTCTGCCCCCATCCGCTGTAACTCAGCGACGTGGCGCAAGCGGTTTTCAAACACCGTTTCCGTAATGACGCTGTTGCCGTTACTGAGGGTCGAGAGTGCCATAAACTGAGCCTGCATATCCGTGGGAAACCCCGGATAGGGCTGAGTTTCGATATCGGCGGCTTCGATGGGGCCGGGAACGACGCGCAAGGTGTTCGGGGAGTCCATCGCGACCTGAGTTCCCATCGCCCGCAGTTTGGCGATCGCGGCCGTGAGGTGGTCGGGAATCACCGGAGACATCGAAATTTCCGATTGGGTAATCGCCCCAGCCACGAGAAAAGTCCCCGCCTCGATGCGATCGGGAACGATGCGATAGTCCGCCGTATGCAAGCGAGGGACACCGACAATGCGAATTGTTTTCGTCCCAGCGCCTTGAATTTTCGCCCCCATAGCGCGGCAGAAGTTCGCTAAATCCACCACTTCCGGCTCTTGAGCGGCGTTGTCGAGGGTGGTTTCTCCTTCAGCTAGGGTCGCGGCCATCATCAGCGTTTCCGTAGCGCCGACACTGGGATAGTCGAGGTATATCTTCGCACCGCGAAGCCGTTTTCGTCCGCCGCGCACGCAAGCCCGAACCACGCCATGATGAATTTGTACGTCTGCACCGAGCGCTTGCAAGCCGCGCACATGGAGATCGACGGGGCGAGCGCCGATGGCACATCCTCCAGGGAGCGGCACGCGAGCGATGCCCAAACGAGCCAAAACCGGGCCGATGACAAAGAAACTCGCTCGCAGTTGGCTGACGAGTTCGTAAGGGGCTTGAGACTGTCCGATGTGAGTGGCGTCGATGTCTAAAACGTCCTCGTGGGCGTCGAGTTTCACACCGAGGGCGCGAACGATCTGGCCCATCCGCTTCACGTCGAGTAAATTGGGGACGTTGCGAAGTCGGCAGGGTTCCGGACAGAGCAAAGCCCCAGCCATCAGAACCAGGGCAGCGTTTTTCGCCCCACTTATTGTAACGTGTCCGCTCAGGGGGCTGCGACCCCGAACGTACAGGACGGATTCCATCGCTTCGGACGCCCCCGAAGTGGGGTCTGCGACGGAAGAATGGGGTCCCTTCGGATCGAGAGAAAGATTAATGGGTCTGTCCTCCAGAACGACGATCTCGTGTAAAAATCTGTAGAGTTTGGTTCCGATTCTACCGGAAACGTTGCGATTTCCTACGGAGTTTGAGGAATTTTGTCAAGCACCGTTGAATTTTTTCGGGAATTGCCGAGAATTTTCGGAAATTTGACCGTCCATGACATTCGTATTCTGCCGAAAGCCCCAGACTCCAATTTCCGTAACAGATACCGAATTCTCTGGCTCGGCGAGAGAATCCGCGTTTTTTTGACAAAAACTTACGTTCACTGGATGTAGTATGCGATGACACCCGGAAATTTCACGATTAGATTGGCATGGAGATCCGGGTTTGTCAACAAATTGCAACGGTCGATCTCGTTATTTCGACGGCTCGGCTCGCTTGAAGGGACTCGAACGATCGCCCCATTGCGATAGCAGTTCTTCGGCGACTTCGGCACTCAGCGGTGCGGCGAACCAATAGCCTTGTCCGTACTGACAGTCGAGGTTTTGTAATTTTTGTAATTGCTCAGTGTCTTCGATCCCTTCTGCGATTATGTCAATTTCTAGCCCGTGAGCGAGGTTTACAATGGTGTTGACAATTTTAGATTTTCCATTTTTGGAAGTATTTTCACTCGATGATAGACTCCGAACGAAGGAGCGATCGAGCTTTAAAATGTCGATCGGAAAACGGTGAAGGTAATTCAAAGAACAGTATCCCGTGCCGAAATCGTCGAGACAGATAACGATGTCTCGTTGTTTGACCGATCGCAGGAGATCGATCGCCCCATCGACATCGTTCATCAACGCAGTTTCGGTAATTTCCAATTTCAGAGTCGATCGATCGAGCTGCGTCTCTTCGAGAACGCGATCGAGATGGGGGAGAAACTCCGGCGTCAATTGTTTGCCCGAAACGTTGACGCTGACGTGCAGCGGGTTGGGTTGGGGAAATTTCAGTTGCCAGCGTCGCAACTGACGACAAGCCACCTGTAACACCCACAGTCCCAACGCCTGAATCGTACCCGTTTCTTCGGCAATGGGAATAAATTCCGAGGGAGAAATCGCGCCGTGTTGGGGGTGGTTCCAGCGCACCAGAGCCTCGAATCCGACGACGCGCAGCGTATCGAGGGCGACGATGGGCTGATACACTACGCGCAGTTCTCCGCGATCGATACAAGAGCGCAAATCGGTTTCGAGTTGCAGGCGTCGCACTGTTTCGCTTCGCATGGTGCGATCGAACACCACGATATGGGGTTTGTTCTCCTGTCGTTTCGCGCGATACAGTGCAATATCGGCATCTTGTAACAAATCTTGGGGTTGCTGGTAGACCTCATCGTTTCCTTGGGCGACGATCCCGATACTGGCTTGAGAAAATAACTGATGCTCGTCGATATAAAACGGGGCGTCTAACGCAGCCTGTAACTGTTCGGCCATCGCGATCGCTTCACCCGTTTCGCTGACGTTTTCCATCAACACCGTGAACTCGTCACCCCCCAACCGCGCGAACGTATCCCCAGGACGCAGGTGGTTTTCTAAACGTTGCGCGATCGCCAACAACAAGCGATCGCCGACGGCGTGACCCAAACTGTCGTTGACCGATTTAAAATTGTCCAAATCCAAAAACAACAGCGCGAAGTTATAGTTCGTGTGACGACGCGTCCGGCGCAAGCTGCGTTCGACTTGTGCGAAGAACCATCCCCGATTCCACAATCCCGTCAGAGCATCGTGAGACGCACTGTAACGAAGTCGCTGTTCCGTGCGTTTGCGCTCGCTAATATCGACGACCGACCCTTCGTAATACAACAAATTACCGTTTTTGTCCCTGACCGCCCTAACGTCTTCAGAAATCCAAATAATCGATCCGTCACGACGATACACCTCCGCCTCGAACCCCGATACCACGTTTTGGTTTTGTAACAAGCGCAGTAACTTCGCGCGACGGTTCGTATCGACGTACAGTTGGCGATCGATATGCCGCAACTCTTCAATTAACGCCTGGGGAGACGGATAGCCTAACAAGTACGCTAAGGCGGGATTCGCACTGAGATAATGTCCCTGCGGTGCGATTTGAAAAATGCCCTCGATCGCGTTTTCAAAAATGCTGCGATACTTCGCTTCCGCCTGCGCCAACGCCTCGATCGTCTGATTGCGTTCGGTGATATCGATTCCCATCCCGAAAAAGAATTCACAGCGACCAGTTTTGGGGTTGCAAACCGCGCGACTGTGCCATTCGACCCAAATTTGGCGACCGTCTTGGGTTAAAACGGGGTTTTGCGTGTGTGTTAGCGATCGCCGCTCGATGAGTTTGTCAAACACCCCAGCCACCATTTGGCGATATTGAACGGGAACGAACGTCGAAAGATAGTCGCAGCCGATAACTTCTTCCCGTCGGTATCCCAACGCCTTTAACATCGATTCGCTCATCCGTAACACCGTCCCGTCTCGAGCGATGGCGACGACAAACGAGGGATTGGCTTCGATGAGAGTTTGATTGAACGATCGCTCGAGTTCGAGAGCCGATCGCAGTACCTGACTGTACGGATTCATCTTGCGACAGTAGCGATACCAACGCCTGATGGCGGCCGCACCGAACGCCGTTCCTACCCCCAGCGCTATAATGCCGATCGTACGCAGGACGACATGGGACGATAGGGTGATGGGCTGCTGGGAAAACTCCGTTCCGTTGTAGGGATAGATCGATAGTATCCCGGCTGACGAGCGATCGCTGCCGCGCCAATCCCAAACCAGTGTCAGTCCGAGTGCTAAAGCCGCGATTCCGATGACGCTGGCGATCGCGCAGATTCCTTTTTCTCGCCCTTGTTTTTCCCCTGCCATATAGTTACGTTCGCCTAAGCGAGACGACGTTCGCGGCGATCGAGAACGACCGTTCCGCGTGTGCTGTCCCCGTCAACAATCCGGCGATCGGGGCGGCTGGGATCTGGACTCCCTCGAGACTCGACTCACAAAACGGTCGAACTTCCGTGACAACAGATTGCAGACGTTGCTAACAGTCTAGCGGAACCTGTGCCGGGGTGAAGTTTTGGAAACTATCACCACTTTTAATACCGCTTTTAAGAGCGAGTTGTGCGCGAAGCGGGTCGGGTATCCTCAGAAGACGGCGATCGCGTGGCGCGACGGAGGGATGCGATCGTCAAGATCGCCTGTTCGGCCGCGCGATCGATCTCCTCGACCGTCGTAAACCGACCGATTCCGAACCGTACCGACGCATACGCCAACGCTTCCGATCGCCCCAACGCCGCCAACACGTGAGACGGTTCGATTTTCGCCGACGTACAAGCCGATCCCGACGACACTGCCATAACAGGTTGTAATCCCAACAGCAGCGCCTGACCGTCTACCCCTTCGACGCTGACGTTCAAATTACCGGGAAGTCGCTTTTCCAAATGTCCGTTGAGAACGATCCCGTCGAGTTGCGAGAGTTTCTCCCACAATCGCCGTCGCAGTTCCGTCAACCGCTGGATTTCCTCGTCCATTTGCGACAGTCCCAACTCCACCGCCTTGGCGAACCCGACGATTTGCGGCGGATACAGCGTCCCCGATCGCATCCCTCGTTCGTGGCCGCCCCCGTGGAGTTGCGGGGCGAGTTTGACACGAGGATTGCGACGCCGCACGTACAACGCTCCAATTCCCTTCGGACCGTAAACTTTATGCGCCGTCAGCGACATCAAATCGATAGATTGCGCTTGGACATCTAAGGGAATTTTACCGATCGCTTGGGCGGCGTCGGTGTGAAACAAAATCCCGCGATCGCGACAGATTTTTCCAATCTCTGCGATCGGTTGCAACACGCCAATTTCGTTGTTCGCCGCCATCACCGACGCTAAAATCGTATCTTCTCGCAGCGCCTCCTCGAACGCAGCCAGATCGAGCAAACCGTCTGACTGCACCGGAAGCACTGTCACCTCGAATCCTAACGATTCCAAATACTGACAGGGATCGAGGACGGCGTTGTGTTCCGTCGCCACCGTGACGATATGGCGACCTTTCGTAAAATAAGCTTCTGCAACTCCTTTAATTGCCAAGTTGTTGGCTTCCGTTGCGCCGCTGGTAAACACGATCTCTTCAGGCGACGCACCGATCGCTTCGGCGATCGCCTCCCGCGCCTGTTTCACGGCGGCTTCAGCTTCCCAACCGTACTGATGGTTGATACTGGAAGGGTTGCCGAAAAATTCCGTAAAATAAGGAATCATCGCTGCCAACACCCGTTCGTCAACAGGCGTTGTTGCGTGAGCGTCGAGATAAATCGGACGTTGTCGGTGTTCGGACATGGACGATACAGTTTTGGCAAAGTGCGAGTTTCCACTCTTAAATCTATGGTAAGTTCTCAGCCGACTCCGCACAGTGGCTATCACTGGGATGGAATTAGTCCGCGTTTTTTTGAAGGGTGGTATTACCGAGTCACGCTACCCGAGGCGAACCAAACCTTCGCATTCATGTATTCGATCGAAGATCCTATCGGCGGACGCCCCAACAGTGGCGGTGGGGCGCAAATTCTCGGCCCCGACGACGACTATCTCTGTCGCACGTTTCCCGAGGTGACGACATTTTGGGCGTGGAAAAACGCCCTCGGATTGGGACATTGGGGCAAAACCGACTTAAGCGGAACGCCGATGTTTCTCGAACCTCAAATTTTCGATCGCCATGTCGAAGAGGGCTATCAGGGAACGGCGACGTGGCATCAAGGAAAACTTTACGACCCCGGCACGCGATCGCGCTGTCAGTGGCAATACCGCATCGAACCAGTGTATGGTTGGGGCGATCGCCAGTCTACCGCCGGGCTGCTGTCGTCGCTGCAAATCTTCGAACCCGGATGGCAGATCCTAATGGCGCACGGTTTAGCCACCGGCTGGATCGACTGGAACGGAACCCGCTACGAGTTCGATCGCGCCCCTGCATACGGCGAAAAAAACTGGGGGCGATCGTTTCCCCAAAGTTGGTTTTGGCTCAACTGTAACAGCTTCGACGGCGAAAGCGACCTCGCCCTCACCGCTGGCGGCGGACGGCGACAGGTGCTGACCTGGATGGAATCAGTGGCCATGGTGGGAATTCACTATCGCGGTCAGTTTTACGAATTCGTTCCTTGGAACGGAACGGTAACGTGGGACGTTTCCCCCTGGGGATCTTGGAAAATGCAAGCGAAAAGCGGCGATTTGACCGTAGAACTCCTCGGAACCACCGACGAACCCGGAACGCCGTTACGAGCGCCCACCCATCGCGGTCTAGTCTTTGCCTGTCGCGATACCATGTACGGCAAGGTGAAGTTGCGACTCACTCAACACCGTAACGGGAACGTTCGCACCATCGTCGAAGCCACCAGTTCTCAATGCGGCTTAGAAGTCGGCGGAACTTTATACAGTCGCCAGTCACCAGTCACCAGTCACCAGTGAAGACAGTTGACAGTTTCTCCCTTGCTCCCCCTCTCCCCCTCTCCCCCTCTCCCCCTCTCCCCTTCTCCCCCTCTCCCTTTCTCCGGCTCCAACATGGGATGATAGGAGAGGGATTGACGTTTTCAGGAAGAATGGAACAGCAAAATTTTAAAGTGTTCGATCGCGATCTCGACGACCGCACCCTCGATCGCTACCTCGATGCGTCTGAGTTGGCGATCGATACTGAAACGATGGGATTGCTTCCCCAGCGCGATCGCTTGTGTCTCGTACAACTCTGCGATCCGAGTGGGTTTGTCAGCGCCGTTCGCATCCAACGGGGACAAACGGACGCCCCGAACCTCAAACGCCTGTTGGAAACCGACTCGAGCCTCAAAATCTTTCATTACGCGCGGTTCGATGTTGCAACGCTCGACTATCATTTGGGAATCGTCACGAAACCGCTGTTCTGCACGAAAATCGCCAGCAAACTCGCTCGTACCTATACCTCGTCTCACGGCTTAAAAGCCCTGGTGGGGGAACTTGAAGGCGTCGAACTCGATAAAAAAGCCCAAAGTTCTGACTGGGGAAACGCCGCCAACCTCTCAGAAGAACAGTTGAGTTACGCGGCGAACGACGTGCGTTATCTCATCGGACTCAAAGCGAAACTCGCAACGATGTTGAAACGGGAAGATCGCTGGGAACTCGCCCAACGCTGTTTTGATTGCATTCCCGTCTTTACCGCGTTGGATTTGATGCAATATCAAAATATTTTCGAGCATTGATGGGGAACGGGGAAACGATCGACTGTCAACTGTCAACTGTCTTCGCGATTCACAGAAAAAAGGGAAAATAGGTAAGAAAAATGAAACGGGTCGTTTCGGGAATGGTAGCGATCGCCCTTGCTTTGGGAACTTCGGCGGGAGTCGCGAGATCGAACGAAGCCCCCGACGTGCCAACTGCTGCGAACCAAGCGCTCGTTGAAGGCTTGCAACGCTACCGCGATGGAACTGCCCGAGCCTATCGCGAGGCGATCGCGAAATGGCGCGAAGCGGTCGAACTGTTCGAGCGATCGAACAACGAGACGATGGCAGCCAACGTTTTGACGAACATCGCCACAGCACAACTGCAACTGGGCGATCTCGACGACGCTCTCGAGAGTTACCAAACGGCGTTACCCCTCCTCGAAGCCGCAGGCGATCCCCACGCCGTCGCGCAAACCCTGACTCAACTGGCGGAGGTGCGATCGCTGCGGGGCGAATATCAAACGGCTCTCGATACCTACCGTCGCGCCCTTCCCCTGTGGGAAGAGACGGGCTATCAAACGGGAACGGCCGAAACCTTCAACGATCTCGGCTACGTTTACCGCGAGTTAGGCGATCCCCAAAATGCGATCGCCCTCTATACCGACGCCCTCGCCCTCGTCGAAACGCTGGGGAATTCCGCTAACATCGCCGCCACGCTCAACAATCTCGGGGGAGCGTATTTAGACGCCAACGAGTTCGATCGCGCCTTGGAATTTTACACCCGCGCTCTCGAGACTTGGAAAGCGATCGACGATCGCGCAGGAGCTGCCAGCACTTTCAACAATCTCGGCTATCTCCACAGCCGACAAAACGATATCGAACAAGCTCTGCGTGCGTTCGCCCAAGCCGTCGATATTTGGGGCGAAATCCACAACAGTCGCGCTGAAGCTAGCACGCTCAACAACATCGGCGATGTCTATTTTCAAGTCGGAAATCTCGACACCGCCCTCGATTTCTACACTCGTGCGTTACCCTTGCGCGAAGATACCGGCGATCGCCCTGGAATCGCCCGCACCCGTTACGGTATCGCCCGCGTTTACCGCCAACGGGGAAATCTCGAACTCGCCCGCACGGAAATCGAACTCGCCCTCGACATCGTTGAAGACTTGCGTACCCATGTTGTGGACGAAACCCTCCGCGCCACCTTTTTCGCCACACAGCAAGATTATTACGAGTTTTACATCGATCTGCTCATGCAGATGCACCGCCGATCCCCCGAAGCTGGATTCGACGCGATCGCCTTTCACGCGAAAGAACGCGCCAGCGCGCGATCGCTCTTGGATCTCCTCAACTCTTCCGGTGGCGACATCGAACAGGGTATCGATCCCGAATTGCGCGATCGCCTCGAAGAAGCTCAAGCTCAGCTTCACCTTCTCGAACGCCAGCGCGTTGAAGTCTTCAGTCGCGAACATACCGACACCGAAGCCGCCGAACTCGATGCGGTGTTTGAAGCAGCGATCGCCGAAATTCGTGACGTACAGGCAAGAATTCGCGCTGCGAATCCCCGGTATGCCGACCTCACGCAACCGCAACCCGTCACGCTCGGCGACGTACAAAACAAACTCCTCGACACCGACACCACGTTACTGATTTACGCCCTCGGCAACGAGCGCAGTTACCTGTGGAGCGTTACCCCGAACGACTTTCACAGTTACGAGCTTCCCCCGCGCGCCGATATCGAAGCCGCCGCCAACTGGTTTCTCGAAACGATTTACGTTCCCCGCTACCGAAACCGCCCTCAAGTTGTCGCCGAGGCCGCCGCACAGCTGAGTCGAGCGATTTTACCACCCCAGAGCGATCGCCTGGCTTCGACGCGATTGGCGATCGTCGGTGACGGCGTGTTGCAATACGTTCCGTTTGCCGCTCTGACTCGGGGCGACAACCGACTGCTCTTACAAGATTTCGAGATCGTCCACTTGCCCTCGGCGTCTACCCTCGCCGCTCTCCGCCGCAATCGAAAAATTCACCGTCCTCCCTCGAAAACCCTGGCCGTGTTCGCCGATCCGATCTTCTCTCCCGACGACGAACGCCTTCCCAACACGATCTCCGCTGTCGAGTTACCACCAGAATTGGATCGATCGGCGCGTCAGTCAGAAGTTCGCTTCAACCGATTGTCTTTCACGGGAGAAGAAGCCGAGCGTATTTCTCGCTGGGTTCCCGAGTCGATGCGTTTACAAGCGTTGGGGTTCGAGGCCAACCGCCAAGTTATGATGACGACACCTCTCGACGACTATCGCATCGTTCACTTCGCCACTCACGGTTTAGCCAATAGCGTGACGCCCGAACTTTCGGGTTTGGTATTGTCGCTGATCGACCGCAACGGCCGGCCGCAAAACGGCTTTTTACGGCTGTACGATATCTTCAATCTGGACTTGTATGCCGAACTGGTGGTGTTGAGTGCTTGTAATACGGGGCGAGGTCGAGAAATTCGCGGCGAGGGCATCGTGGGCTTGACAAGAGGCTTTATGTATGCTGGAAGCGATCGCGTCCTCATGAGTTTTTGGGCGGTAGACGATGCGGGAACGGCGGAGTTAATGGAACAGTTTTACCGTCAGATGTTGCAAAACCAGCGTTCTCCAGCGGCGGCGTTACGAGAGGCACAATTAGACCTGATGCGATCGCCACGTTGGAACTCCCCCTATTACTGGTCGGCATTTGCCGTACAAGGCGACTGGAATTGAGTGAGTTGACAATCTTTTCCCTGTCCCCTTCTTCCCCGTTCCCCGTTCCCCGTTCCCCGTTCCCCATTCCCCATTCCCCGTTCCCCGTTCCCTCATCCCTTGTGCAATGGATCGTTTTTGGGTAAATTTGCTAGTCTAGCTTAAATAGCTTTGGGAACGGTAAAGAACAGTGGATATTGTAATTGGGCGGGGCAAAACGGCTCGCCGAGCTTACGGAATTGACGAAATCGCGTTAGTACCGGGTCAGCGTACCGTCGACCCCGACCTCGCCGATACCACCTGGACGATCGGTGGCATCGAGCGAGAAATCCCCATCATCGCCAGTGCGATGGACGGGGTAGTCGATGTCAGTATGGCGGCATTGCTCTCGGAAATGGGAGCGTTAGGCGTCCTGAACCTCGAAGGGATTCAAACGCGGTACGACGACCCCAATCCGATACTCGATCGCATTGCATCGGTAGACAAGCACGAATTCGTGCCGCTAATGCAAGAGTTGTACAGCAAGCCGATCCGACCGGAACTCATTGAAAAACGCATTCACGAAATTAAAAAACGAGGTGGAATCGCCGCAGTCAGCGCGACGCCAGCCGGTGCGGTGAAATTCGGCGAAGCGGTAGCCGGGGCCGGGGCGGACCTGTTCTTCGTACAAGCGACTGTCGTATCGACCTCGCACCTCTCCCCCGCATCCGTCACGCCGCTCGACTTGGCAGGATTTTGTAAAGAAATGCCCATGCCCGTGGTTCTGGGAAACTGCGTCACTTACGAAGTCGCCCTCGAACTCATGAAAGCGGGTGCAGCAGCGGTCATGGTGGGGATCGGTCCGGGTGCGGCTTGTACCTCGCGCGGCGTTCTCGGTATCGGCATTCCTCAAGCTACTGCCGTCGCCGACTGTGCGGCCGCTCGCGACGACTATTTCCGCGAAACTGGAAACTATGTCTCTGTCATTGCCGACGGAGGGTTAGTCACGGGGGGCGATATTTGTAAATGTATCGCTTGCGGTGCAGACGGCGTGATGATCGGATCGCCGATCGCCCGTGCCAAAGAAGCTCCCGGTCGCGGTTTCCACTGGGGGATGGCGACCCCGAGTCCGGTTCTCCCTCGCGGAACGCGCATTCGCGTCGGTAGTACGGGAACCCTCGAGCAAATTTTGCGCGGTCCGGCGCAACTCGACGACGGAACCCACAATTTCCTGGGCGCGTTGAAAACGAGCATGGGAACCCTCGGCGCGAAGAACCTCAAGGAAATGCAGCAGGTAGAAGTGGCGATCGCTCCGTCCCTGTTGACTGAAGGGAAGGTGTATCAGAAAGCCCAGCAACTCGGTATGGGCAAGTAACAGCGAACCGTCACCCGTGACGGAGATGAGGAAGTGAGGTGGTGAGGTGATGAGGAGGTGAGGTGATTTCACATCGTCCGGTCATCCGGTCGTCTCCCCCTCTCACTTTTCCTCCCCTCTTCCCGGTCTTCCTTGTCGCCCCAGAAGGGTCTTGTTAAAAAATTTCCAGGTTGTGGCGTATCTGGGAGAGTTATTTATTAAAATGATAGATAGCGGAGACGCATGTTTCCGTTCACTCCTCACACCACACTCCGCCCGGGCAGATCGTTCGGGTGGTTTCTTTTTTAGAAAAACGCTACAAATATATACATTTTTAGCATTCAGAGCGCCGTTTCCCCAAGAGAGCGCTATGGTAAAATGTTAGATAGCACGATACTTGTGAAACTCGTTGCGACCGAGGCTCGAGAGCGCTATACAGCTTGAGAAGTCGTCAGGTCGGAAACGATATCGCCAAAGCTAGATCGAGTTCGACTGCTCGTTTTCACTCTGTCGAACCCCTCACGCTTCTTGAGTTTGCCCGAAATCGGGTCAGGTCGATCTGCACCGCTGTCAGTCAGCCGATCGCTCGTGCGATGTCAGAAGTAGCTTCTGGCACGCGCCGCGCACCGCATCTTGCAAGGCAGTGGCAGAGGGAATGTTAAACTCAAGACTGAACAAACGATCGATATAAGGATTTCGAGGTATGTCATCAGCCGTAGAAGTTTCAGATGCAAGCTTTAAAGAAGATGTCTTAGAAAGCGACCTGCCGGTTCTGGTAGATTTTTGGGCCCCTTGGTGCGGTCCTTGTCGCATGGTCGGCCCCGTGGTAGACGAAATCGCTCAGCAATACGAAGGAAAAGTCAAGGTCGTGAAACTCAACACTGACGACAATCCTGAAGTAGCGAGCAAATATGGAATTCGCAGTATCCCGACGCTGATGATCTTCAAAAACGGTCAAAGAGTCGATATGGTGGTTGGAGCGGTTCCCAAAACCACGCTGGCTAACACGCTTGAGAAATATCTCTAAACCGATCGCGCGATCGCGCTGCGATCGATACGATTCCCGAACGACGCTGGGGTGTAAGCTGTAACTCGTTGCAGTTCCTCCAGCGTTAGTTTGTGGGGGGGGGCGCGCTTCGACGCGAACGCTGGCTTCCAACAAAACGATAGATAAAGATAACTGTAACACTGACGCGATCGTCATCTCGAGAGAAAGGCGCGATCGCGAGGCGTCGAGTACTGGGCAATTTTTTCAAATTCTCGCGCACTCGGTAAAATAAGATACTGCGCTTCAAATACAGTTTATGGCAACACCACCTAACTCTTTCGAGACTTTGTCTGTCGAAATTTCCGATTTGATCGAGAAGCTGCCGACCCTCGAACATTGGCAGTGGATCGGTCGCTCTCTCTCGACTCTAGCGCAAATTGCAACCAAGGATACCGATCGCCTCGACTGGAAAATTTTGAGTCACTCGCTGCAAGATATGGAGCGAGGTTTGGAGATCTTTTCGACCTATCGCCACGTTCGTAAAGTCTCCATTTTCGGGTCTTCGCGCACGCCGTACGACGCCCCGGAATACTGTATCGCGCGAGAATTCGCTCGCCGTCTCGTCGAGTACGGCTTTATGGTCATTACCGGGGCTGGCGGTGGCATCATGGAAGCGGGAAACGAAGGTGCTGGAGCTGAAAAATCCTTCGGATTGAACATTCAACTTCCCTTCGAGCAAGAGTCGAATCCTTACATTAGCGGCGACGCCAAACTGATCGATTTCAAATACTTCTTCACCCGCAAGCTGTTTTTCCTCAAAGAAAGCGACGCGATCGCCCTTTTTCCCGGCGGCTTCGGCACGATGGACGAAGCGTTTGAAACGATTACGCTCAGTCAAACAGGGAAATACGGCCCGGCTCCCCTCGTCTTGATCGATCGACCCGGAGGCGATTACTGGTACGGTTGGCAGGAGTACCTCAAAAACTGCTTGCTGAAAAACGGCACGATTTCCGAAGAAGATTTGAGCTTGTACACGATCGCCGACGATGTCGAAGATGCTTGTAACGCCATTCGCCGATTTTATCGGGTATATCACTCGAGTCGTTACGTCAACGAACTGTTTGTCATTCGTTTGAAATGTCCCTTGTCTGACGAAACAGTTCGACAACTCAACGAAGAATTCAGCGATATTCTCGTCACGGGACGCATTGAAAAATCTCAAGCTCTACCGAAAGAAATCGGCGACGCAACCGAACCTCTCCCTCGGCTCGTCATGCACTTCAATCAGAAAAATTTCGGCCGCTTGCATCAAATGATTTGGCGTTTGAACGACTTAGGCTGTCAAGCTGCTAAGGAAGAACATCCCGAACAGAAATAAGCGATCGCTCCTCGAGGATGTATTTCGGAAACCCCAGTGTTGTCGCGATGCTGGGGTTCTGACGTGGGATCGGACTTCTCAAGTTGCGATCGATGGGAATTCCGAGGGCGATCGCGTGTCGTTTGACCGATCGTCATAGTCAAGCCGTAACCGGTTCGTTGCAATTGCTAGAATCGAGACAGAGTCGCTCGATCGGATACCATGTCAGTCCCCACACTTCCTCGAATTTGGCAGTACAGTTCTATCGCGTTGACGCCGATCGCCATCGGTCTCGCGGCCTTGGGGTTTAGTGCGCCTGTCGAAGCGGGAAACCCGAAACTCCCCACCGCAGACGCCGTCGAAGTGGCGCAGTATTACGTCGAAGACGTCATGTGGGAACTACGACAGTCCGGGCAACGCTGGATCGAGATCGACCTCAGCGGCCAACGCCTTATCGCTTGGGAAGGCGATACTCCCGTTTACGCCGTGTACGTTTCGACGGGGACTGACGCGACCCCCACGCCAACCGGGGTCTTTGAGATTTACGTGAAATACGAATCCGCCCGGATGCAAGGGGCTGACTACGACGTTCCCGACGTGCCGTATACCATGTACTACGACGGCAATTACGCCATTCACGGCGCGTACTGGCACGATTCCTTTGGCGTTCCCGTCAGCCACGGTTGCACCAACGTCGCGGTCGATCATGCTGAATGGTTGTATTATTGGGCGTCTGTGGGAACGCCCGTCGCCGTTCACTATTAGGTCTATCAAGATCCGTCGCAGTACTCCGCCTATACCGCGAAGCGGTTAGGGGGTGGTGAAGCGGCGGTGAGTTGAGGTGCGTCCCCTGAACAATGCGATAGCGAGAGAAGGGGATAGCGCCGAAACGAGCCATCAAATATAATTGATAAGGTGGTAACACGCTGAAAACATACGGATAGCTCATCCAGTAGGCAGCCCAGAAGTAACGGTTAAGACACTGGCAACACGGACATCTCACGGTGGCGAACTCGGTTCGCCACCCGTGTCCTCCTGTATAGAGCATAAAGCCCAAAACCAAAAATCAGATCCGTCCGGCTTGGGGGCACCAAGTGGACGTAAAACAAAAAGCCTGTGGAATCGTTCTGGCGGGGACTTGAAGTTATCTGAGTTCAAGTCTAGTCAAGAGGTTGAGAAGCAGGAAATCCTTGGTGTGAACCCGGGAATCTCCCTGCATACCCGATAGGGTTGCTGGGAGAGGATGTCAATCCCGCCGAGAAGCTAATCGCTGAGAATTTGTAGCCGAACGGTGTTTTCACCGCTTTCATCGAGAGGAACTTCGATAACTTGTCCGGTGATGCGTTCGATGCAGGTGACGAGCGATCGCAGGTGAGGCGTACTCGCCCCCGTATCGACGTACAAGCGATCGGCGCGATCGGACAGTCGTTTCCAAGTCGCGTACAGTTTCGTTACCGTCTGTTCGAGTTGGGCGGCTTGTTTGACCAAATCAGAGGCCACGTTCAAACAGCCAACGCGCAGAGCTTCTTCGAGTGCCATTTCCAAGTCTAAGGACGACTCTCGCAGGGTTTGGACTTGGGCGGCGGCGTCAATGTATTTAGAGAGGTTTCGGGCGTCGCTGGTCAGTTGTTTGATGCTATCGACGTCGGGATTTTCCGAAACTTCTCGTTGGATTTCTTGTTGGTAGTTTTCGGGGAGTTTTTCGAGTTCTCGGACTAACGGGGCGACGTGACGGGCGGGAAGCGATCGATCGGCGGCTTTTTCGCGCACTTCCTCGGGTAAGAGTTCTGAGGTCATGGCCGTCCATTCGTCGGAGAGTTGTTTGACTTCCCGTCGGGTGATGCGATCGCCGTCTTGGGCGGCGCTGGCCACGAGTTGCTGGACTTCGACAGGGGAGTGGGCGGTTTCGACAAAGGCGCGTTTGCTGAAGTTGTTGATGGCGTCGGGGTTGAGTTTTCCTTCTTCGAGGAGGGTATCGGCGCTGTTGGCCAGTTCGATGAGCGAGTAGGCTTGACTTTTGCTGATGTCGCGATCGCGCAACCATTTCAGAAAGCCTTTTCCGCGCCCTTCTCCGCCAATTTTTTCCCGATCGCGCACGGCTCTGAGGATGCGTCCGCGCCAAATATCGGTTTGTAAGTCGAAGCGATCGCAAACTAACCACGCGCGATCGACTTGCTGTAAGAACTCGAACTCGGGAAGTGCTTCGTCCTCCGGGTTCGGGAGGTCGAAATCCAACTCTGGCGGATTTTGCAGGGCTTCGACAATTTCGTTTTGCAATTCTGACGATTGCACCATAGCGGCGATCTCCGAAACAGCGGACGAATCCCTATGATACGGGTTTCGGGGGAAGTCGGACACGGGCGATCGCACTTTGACCGGGTATCGTTGCGCTGAGTTCGGACGTCTCGAGGGGCGATGCTCGACTGGCAATGTCAAGAAATGCGATCGATCTGACATTCACGTCGGCGCGATCGACCGCCCTTGTTGAAAAACTTAGGAATTCGTCAACTTCTGTTACGAGCGCCACGGTTGACAGAATCCCGACAGGGTTCGATCGGTTATCCCGTCAGGATTTCAAAAAAATTGGATCGATAATAATACTTGAGATCGCATCGGTTCTATTTCGGTGGCGATCGCCGTCGCGATCGATTTTCGGCGATCTCAACTTGTCGCGAGAGGACTTTTCTAAATGTTGCAAAGGACTAACGAATTCAAATAATTATTGCAAACTCGCGCAAATGGTCGGGTTTCTCTTTATCCTAAAGCTAGAGGAAATTATCTAATTCATTTTCAAAAATATAGAGACAAAGGGGGAACCATGAATTTCATCAAACCCGTCAAACAAGCCGCACAATACGTCTCTGAAGCCTTCTTACGAATTTTCGGTCCGACCGACGATTCCTATCCCAACGTCGGCGTTCAACCCTTTGAAGGTCGTCCGAACAAAAAATCAGCCTAGATTGTCATCGCACTTTACGACATAACAATTGGCAAGTGTTGTCAGAGATCTCGTTGTCTCTCTACTCTTGTAGTCGTTTTGTGTCACGTTTTCGACTTCTCTCGCTCGAGAGAGGAGTCGAATTGTCGTTTTTGAAGCGATCGACTAAGCTACTAAGTAGACCTTTTTGAGAAGTTTTCGACGGGATACAGTGCCACAGCGTCATTTCTGGATTTCCTTGCTCGTCGCGGTCGGTTTGGCAGGAACGGTAGAACCTGCCCGCGGACAAGCCCTCATTCCCCATACTCTGCAACTCGACGCCGAACAGCTCGAAGAAATTGGCGTTAGCTTAATTCAGGAAGCCGATCGGTGGGCGCGGTTCCAACAGTACGAACAAGCCCTTCCCCGTGCCGAACTCGGAACGGAACTGCTCCCCGACAACGCCCAAGCGTGGGGCATTCTCGGGCATATTTACGTCAACGTCGATCGCCTCGAGGAGGGAATCGAAGCCTTAGAAACAGCGCGATCGCTCGCTCCCGAAGACGCCACCGTTCGCTTTGCTCTGGGATTGGCGCATTTCCAAGCCCAAGAGTACGATCGCGCCATCGATGAACTGAACGCCGGACTCGACCTCCAACCCGACGTACCGGGGGCGTTGTTCGACTTAGGAAATGCCTACTATATGCGCGGGGACTTCGGCGACGCCATCGAACGCTACGAAAACGCCTTCGAGCAGAACGGCGACTTTTGGCCGGCCATCAACAACGCCGGTCTCGTGCGCTACGAAATGGGTCAAGTCGATCGCGCCTTAGACTTGTGGCGTCAGTCAGCGGACATCGCCCCCCGTCAAGCCGAACCCAAACTAGCGATGGCGGCGGCTCTCTACGCCCGAGGCGATGTCGAACGAGGTTTAGCCCTAGCAGAAGAAGCCTTGCAACTCGACGTGCGCTATGCTGAACTCGAGTTTCTCGAACTGAACTTGTGGGGAGATCGTCTGATCGACGCCGCACAACAGTTGTTGAGTACCCCTCGCGTGCAGGCGATCGTAGCACGAGTCGAAGAAACCGCACCTCCGTTTTCCATTCAACCTTAGCCACCACTGGCTCGAAGCTCGATCGAACTGCGTTTTCAGGAGAAGTTAAGGGACTTCGTGAGAGCAGAGGGGAGAGGCAAAACGTAACTCGCCGTTTCTGCTGACGTACCCGTGACGGAAGCCGAGTTCGCGGTTGGCTGTAACGGTCTCTCCCTCTCCTCGAGATTACGATTCGGGCATCAATTCGAGAATCGTATCGACGAACTCTTGGTGATCGACGACAGGTTTAGAAATATATCCATCCGCACCACTTTCGGCTAGAAACGATTCGCGATCGCCGGCCATGGCGTGAGCAGTCACTAAAATAATCGGAAGATCGGCCGTATCGGGATCGGCTTTGAGCATTTTCGTAATCTTGATCCCGTCCACTGCTTGTCCCTGATAGACGCTGTGAGATAACGAAACGTCCATTAAAATGATGTCAGCATCTCGGGATTTGGCAATTTGCATCACTTCGTCCACGTTTTCCGTATGCTTAACTGCCATCCCCCCTCGTTTCGTTAAAATCTTCGAGAAGACCCGCGCGTTAACTAAATCGTCCTCTACAATCAGAACGGTTTTCATTGTGTCACTAACCTATTGTGCGTAATCCTAAATTCGGAGGCGACTGTTCGACCTGCCCTCGATAGTACCCCGAAAATCCTATCAAAAATTGCCATAGGATTTTAGAACGTTTTGCCACCAACGCGCCGAGACCTCGATCTCGCATCGAGCTGAGAACGTTCGCATCGATCGAAAAACTTGAGAAACGACGTTCGCTCGCTCTCCCAAATTGTAACGGATCGAACTGACCGATTGCGTAAATGCGATTCATGCCGATCGCCGCACTGGGCAAGAAACCCCCATCACAGCACGAACTCACAACGTCGCGCCCCCGAGTCGTTGCGATCTTCGGGGTCGATCCCTCGAGTCCTGACTCCGAAAAGGATTTGGCGGGAACGGCATCCCGACGCTATGCTATGCGTCGTTACGCTTAAATATTAAACACGTCATTCAACCAGTCAGCGTTGGGGACGTTCGGGCCGATCGCCTCCGTTCCCACCCCCTGTCAGACACTGAGGAATCGAACTTCATGGCTAAGCAGTTAAACCTACTCTCTGGCGGACAGATCGTCTCCACCGCTTTGCACGCCGAGATGCAGCAATCGTATCTCGAATACGCCATGAGTGTGATCGTCGGACGCGCGTTACCAGATGTCCGCGACGGCTTGAAACCCGTTCACCGTCGAATCCTCTACGCCATGCACGAACTGGGGTTGACGCCCGATCGCCCCTACCGTAAATGCGCCCGCGTCGTCGGGGACGTCCTCGGGAAATATCACCCTCACGGCGACCAAGCGGTGTACGACGCTCTGGTTCGGATGGTGCAAAGCTTTTCGAGTCGCTATCCCCTCCTCGCCGGTCACGGAAACTTCGGTTCGATCGACAACGACCCGGCCGCCGCCATGCGATACACAGAAACGCGCCTGGCTCCTCTGGGAAACGAGGGTCTGTTAACTCATATCGGCGAAGCCACCGTTGACTTTACCAGCAACTTCGACAACTCCCAGCAAGAACCCGTCGTTCTCCCGGCGCAACTGCCGACCCTGCTGCTCAACGGCTCCTCGGGTATCGCCGTGGGCATGGCGACCAACATTCCACCCCACAACCTCGGCGAAATCGTCGATGGATTGGTTGCTCTGATCGATCGCCCGGATTTATCCGACGAGAAGCTCTTTCAACTCATTCCCGGCCCCGACTTTCCCACCGGCGGCGAAATTATCGGTCTCAACGGCATTAAAGATGCCTATCAAACCGGACGGGGTAGCATTACCGTGCGCGGCGTGGTGCGAGTCGAAGAAATCCAAACCGGACGCACGCGGCGATCGATGCGTACCGCCCTCATCATCACCGAGTTTCCGTTCCAAGTTAGCAAATCCAGTTGGATCGAAAAACTTGCCCACCTGGTCAACCAAGGCAAAATCGACGGCATTTCCGACATTCGCGATGAAAGCGATCGCGAGGGAATTCGCGTCGTCATAGAACTCAAACGGGAAGCCAAACCCCAAAAAGTCCTCAAACAGATCTACCGTCAAACGCCCCTGCAAACCAATTTCGGCGCGATTTTACTGGCTTTGGTGGACAACCAACCCGTCCAACTCAGTCTCAGAGACGCCCTCCAGCATTTTCTCGACTTCCGCGAACGGACTCTCGTACGTCAGTACCGCCACGAACTCGAGAAACTCGAAGCTCGCCGACATCTGCTGTCGGGATTGCTACAAGCCCTCGATCGCCTCGATGCGGTTATCGACTTGCTGCGAAACGCTCCAGACGGTACTACAGCGAAAATGGAGTTGCAAAACCGTTGCGAGTTCAGCGAAGCCCAAGCCGGGGCGATTTTGGCAATGCCCATGCGTCGCCTAACGGGGATGGAACGACAGAACTTACAGCAGGAGTTCGACGAACTGACCCAACGGGGAGAAGTGCTGCAACGGCTTCTCGGCGATCGCCACGAATTGATGAAGTCTCTCAAAAAAGACCTGCGCGCCCTCAAACGCAAGTTCGGCGACAAACGGTTGACGCGCATCGTGGACGCGGACGGAACCATTCAATCGGAAGCCCCCAAAGAGCGATCGAGCAAAACAGGCGAGAAAACCTCGACCCCCATCAGTGCTTCGATTCCCCTCGACTTGGAGCCGCAAGCCGAAGATACCGTCATCGAACTGACCCATCGCGGTTACGTGCGGCGACTTTCCACCAAAGACGCCCAGAAAGCCAACGGGAACGCCGTGGAGACGCCCCAAGTGCTGGAGAACGGCGAAGATTTCACGTTGCAGCAAGTGGCTACGCGCACCGATCGCGATCTGCTGATGTTGACCCACGACGGGAAAGCGTACGCCGCCAAAGCCGGAGAGATTGCCAAAGCCACGGGGCGCAACACCCGAGGACAGCCCCTCGTCAGCCTGTTACCGCCGTCGGCGCAAGGCGATCCCGAGGCGATCGCCACGCAGTTGGTGTTGACAGAGGAGGTCAAACGCCAGCAGTTCGTGTTGTTGACCGATCGAGGCCGCATCAAACGCTTGCCCCTCTCGGAGTTCGAGAACCTCACCGCCCGAGGGTTGACGGTGTTGAAGTTGAAAGGAGACGACCGTTTGGACTATGTGGAGTTGACGCGAGACGACAGCGACGCCGTGGTGGCCACGACGGGCGGACGGTTGTTGCGACTTCCCATCGACGACGAACAGCTTCCCGTGTTGGGACGTACCGCCCAGGGCTATCAAGCGGTTCGCTTGCGTAAAACCGAACGCATTGCGGGGTTGAGCGTGGCCTCGGAGTCGGACGAGTTGGTGTTGGTGACGCGCCAGGGACGGATCAAACGGCTTCCGGCGAACCTGTTGCGCCAGGGGCGTCGCGGTGAAATCGGGACGCAGGCGTTGCAGTTTGCGAACAAAACTGACGAGTTGATGGGGGTTTTGCGCGTCGAAACCGGGGCGGATTTGGTGGTGGTGACGAGTGGCGATCGCGTGGTGCGGTTTTCCCTCTATCGCTTCGAGGTTTCTGGAAAAGATGGAACGGGGGTACGTCCGCGAGTGTTGAAATCTAAAGAGACCGTTATCTCGATCGCCTTGTGCTTGCCTGTTGGGGGAGAATAGGGAGTAGACCTGACTGCGAGTAGCGGCGTCGAAATCGACCTGTTAGCAGCGACCGGCGACCCGTCAATCGTGGTAGATCGATAACCCATTCAACCCGTTATCGATTCTTTGCAGATTCAAGTTAGGGAAACGCGCCATGAGTGACTTTATGGATTTTTTGCGACACAAATACGCCTATGTCGCGCGAGGAGAGTTTAAACCAGGGACTTTCGACGATGCGAAAACTTTGTTCGACCGTGCGGTGGCCACGTACCATCAAGGGTTTGAAGGGGCGTATCTGTTACAAGAACCGGGAACCGATCGCGGTATCGCCGTGATTTTTTGGGACAACCAAGAAGACATGGAAGCCAATCACAACGAAACGCTCGAAGCGATTTTGAACGAAATGTCTCATCTGTTCGCCAAAGCCCCCGAAACCGCCTTTTACGAAGTCAGCAGCGAAATTCAGAAACACGAACCGGTCGAAGCCTAGGTTTGACGGGATTTCGAGTCAGAACCCCGGTTTTTTGAGTCGAACTGGGGTTCTGTGTTGGGAGGTTAACCGCGATAATCAGAGATGGTTGTCGCCCATCGTCAAAGCCATGCAGCGCATCGCCGTCGAACCCCAGCAAATTCTCGATCGCACTATTTATCTCAACGCCGCCCAAGAACATTATTTGAAACGCGTGTTGCGATCGAAAGTCGGCGATCGCTTCGTGGCGATGGACGGACGAGGACAGTGGTGGGAAGCCCAACTGGTGATGGACGAAGACGGTTCTCTATTGGGGGAGATCGATCGCCAACTCGACGTTTTGACCGAACTTCCCGTATCTGTGACGCTGTTCGCCGCTTTACCGAAAGGAAGCGGTTTCGACGAAGTGGTACGCCAAACCACCGAACTCGGCGTCAGTCGCATCGTTCCTGTTTTTAGCCAGCGAACTCTTCTCAATCCTAGTTCTAACAAACTCAAACGCTGGCGTCGCATCGCCACGGAAGCCGCCGAACAGTCCGAACGTCAAATCGTTCCCGAACTGAGCGAACCGCTCTCGTTTCGCGAGGCTGTAGCGGCGATCGGTGACGTTCCCGCGTATTTCTGTGTCGCTCGAGGAACGGTTCCTCATTTCCATGCTGCGTTACAGACGGCTTTGCAGGAAGTCAGCCTGCGAGACCTTTCAATTTTCATCGGTCCCGAGGGGGGGTGGACGACAGACGAAGTTCGACAAGCTAAAGATACGGGCTGAGAGGGTGACAACATAGCTAGACCCCCTGCCTCACAAGGGATAGAGCCTCTAGCCCTCGTTGAAAATGGAGAGATTTGTGAGGCTTCAACGCCATGAGCGCCAACATCCAATCTCTCCAGAGCAGCAGGGATTGACTCCAAGCATAACCGGATA
>NZ_KB235958.1:1452889-1488649 GCF_000332355.1 Baaleninema simplex PCC 7105 | reverse complement strand
GCAGTATCCAGACCAGCCACTTTAAGATCCCAATTTGCTTCTCATTGAGATGGATGCGCAGAAAATCTTGGTAGAATGTCGGTAGCATTTTTTTGTTGGGGTGGCCGCAAACGCCACCCTCTTTTTTGGGACTCCTCTATTCTCTCAAACAATTGTCCCGTCTGGCTTCCGTCTACCTTGTCACCCTCTCAGAGATACGGGATGTCAACTGGTTTCGTTGGGGCGTCGTGTGCTGCGGGCTGTTACCGCTCCGGTTTTCGCGTTGTCTGTCGTCGCTGCTGTCTGGGAAACGCAGTGAACGGTTCGGTTTTTGCGGGTTCACCACACCAGACACAGAGGATTTTGGGGTTTGAGTGTTTTGGTGTGGGTTCTGTAAAACCCACATTCCGCACTTCAATTTGTAGTATGTTCGGTTAATCTGTCAAAGTTTTATGTAGAAAGCCTTATCAAAATCGTAGGTAAAAATACATACTACACAAGTTATTGAAAATTAATTTCAACAACGAAGGCTGTAATGTCCTTTTTTCGTTAAAAATCTTGTTGTAGTATGTTTGTGGTGCGGAATGTGGGGTAAAAACGATAAGATCCCCGGCATCTTGGAGATGCCGGGGATCTGGAGATCGACTACTCAGCTATAAAGGCATTTTAAACAGAAAGATTTTCACGAATTATTTCATTTTTGTATTTTTAAAGATATCTTTAAAAAGATTAATTTTTATTTTTTGTTTGAAAGCTAAAAACGCCTATTAATGTTATACAAAAAATACTGTTTTATGGTATATTACTAAATTAAAAAATGTGTGTTTTTACAAAAAAATCTCTATGTTCTCTGTGGTAAAACAATCGTGAAACGAATCCTCGAACCCGAAGTCATGGATACTTGGGAAGAATCCGTCGCCTACGATGCAATGGACTTCACCGAAGTCAATACCGTCTTTGTCGAAGACGCGATCACCATCGGTCCCGAATCCGGACTCGTTCTCGATTTAGGAACGGGAACGGCGAGAATTCCAGTGTTGATGGCGCAGCGAAAACCCCAGTGGCAAATTGTCGGCATCGACTTATCGCAAAATATGTTGAAACTGGGTCAGCAGCACGTCAACAATGCCGAGTTGAGCGATCGCATCAGTTTAGAATACCTCGATGCCAAACAACTGCCCTACGACGACAACAGCTTCGATTTCGTCGTCTCCAACAGCGTCGTTCACCATCTCAGCGATCCGGTTCCCTGCTTTCAAGAAATCGCCCGCGTTCTCAAACCGAGCGGCGGACTGTTCGTGCGGGATTTGTATCGCCCCGAGAACGAAGCGATCGTCGATCGCCTCGTCGCGAGTATCGGTTCGGACTACGACACGCATCAAACCCAACTATTTCGGGATTCCCTCTGCGCGGCGTTTACCGTCGAAGAAATCATCGAATTATTGAACCAAGCGGGATTGAACGACGTTTCCGTTAAAATGACCTCCGATCGCCATTGGACTGCCCAGCGAGCCGGGTGCAACGGACGTTAACAAAATGAGATGATAGGACAGTCAAACGGTTCGATCGCAGCCATTCACGAATCGTCCTAAATCCGAGTAGAACACACGAAAGCCAACTGTTATGAGACCGGGAACCCCCCCCCAGAACGCTGAAGATCGCAAATGGCGAGAGCAACTCGATCGCTTCGTCAAAGCCAACACTCTCGAAATCGCCGCCTTAGCTTGGGGTTTGCACCAACGCAACCCCGACAGTAACGAATATTTAGGCATCGACATCGCCCCGAAACCCCATTTCATCACCTGCACTCGGGACGCCCTAGAAGCCCTCAACCAAAAAGTCGATAACCGCCTGCGGGAGATGATGGGAGTCGTAGACAATCACAATCCCGAAATCGAAGTGCTTCTCATCGCCATTGGAAACGGCCAAATTCAAGCGGTGCAATACCAACCGCAGCCGACGCCGCCGGACTGTTTCGAGGAAGCAGACGCCGATGTCGATACGTTACTCGATCGCCTCGAACAGCGCATGGGGGCGCAAATCGAACCGTGAACCCAACCGAAACGAAACGGTAACGATCGCCAGTTTCAGGGAAATCGTCCGTAACCCGAGAAGCGATCGGGGTATAACATTTAATGGCTCCGCGTACGGCAGGTCAGGCCATAGAGTATCGATATCGCGCTCCTGTCGTCGTGTTTCCAAGCGTTCGTTTCCTCTATTGAAGTCACATATGTTCTCATTGCACAAATCTCTATCCATCGCTGCGATCGCTCTGATTGCGAGCGCGTCCGAACTCGGCGTTCCCGCTTACGGCCGTCCCCTCGTCGAACTCGAGAGAAATGTCGTCCGTATCAGTTCCCCGATTGCGACGTTCAAACAAGCTGAAAACTCAGAAGCGTCCGAAGACGTGAACCAACTTTTAGCCGAAGGTCGCGATCTCGTCGAAACCGGAGATTTTTCAGAGGCGTTGGTGCGCTATCGCGAAGCAGCCAGTTTAGACGACGCCAACCCTCGGATTTTTTCAGCGATCGGGTATTTAGAAGCCCAACAGGGAAATTTCGAGGCGGCCGTCGAAGCGTACCGACAAGCCCTCGACCTCGAGCCGAACGTGGCAGAATTCCATTACGCTTTGGCCTATGCCTTAGCCAATGCTGGAAACGATGCTGAAGCCGAGACCGAATACGAAGCCGCGACCGAACTCAACGATCGCAACGCCAACGCTTTCTTCGGACTCGGTGTCGTGCGGTATCGACAAGGGAACTACGACGGCGCTTTAAACGCCTACCGTCGGGCTGCTGCGCTCACCGACGACAATTGGCGAGTTCACGAATCCATCGGTTCGACCCTGTTACATTTAGAGCAGTACGACGAAGCGATTTCGGCGTTGCGAAAAGCTGCTAACCTCGCTCCCAACGAAGGGCGCATTCAGGTAAACCTTGGCGTGGCGTTACTCAACACCGATCGCGTCGAGGAAGCGATCGCAGCGTTCGATCGCGCCATCGAACTCGAACCGCGCAACGGCGAACTGTTATTTGAAGTGGGGCGACTGTTACTCGACCGTGGAAACCGCGATCGCGCCTTCGACTTGTACCGACGGGCTTCGGCACTCTACGACGAGCGAGCGGACATCCATCTCGAACTCGGTAAACTCTATCTCGAACGGGACGACAGCCTCAACGCGATTATCGCCTTCCGTCAAGCCGTTGCAGTCGATGACGACTTAGCCGAAGCACACCATCTTCTCGGGTTGACGCTGCAAGAGCGAGGGCGAACTGACGAGGCGATCGCCGAATTAGAAACCGCCCTACAACTGTACGAAGGACAGGGAAACAGCGACTTAGCTCGAGAAGTCCGAGATCGACTCGAAGCATTGCGTTAAAGCGAGACGTTTGGTGTCGAAAAGCCTCAGATCGAACCGTCGGGGAAGCGAACTGTCGTTGTGTTCCTTCTGAAGCGTCTCCACAGGAGGCTTCGACATACTTCTTAACGAGGTTTCGGGAACTTTTCACGCGATCGAGATTCATTACAGTAGAGAGGTAGAACGCGCGAAATCGACTCGATCTATCTCGAGTCGGTGAGGTCGTACCATCGTTTCACCCAGAAAGTTTCCATGCTTCAGTCTTCCCCCTCTGCCCGCCGCCCCCTGCTCGTCGCGATCGATGCAGGGGTAATGGATGTCGATCGACTCCTCAAAGGTCTAGTTCCCCAAGCCGAGGCGATCGTCTTACCGCGCGATCGCGATGGAATCGCCTATATCGATGATGCCCTAGCCCAGCGTCCCCACGTCACTCAACTGCACGTCGTCTCTCACGGGAAACCGGGCTGCTCGTTCCTCGGAAACGCTCGACTGAATCTCGAGACGCTTTCCCAGTACGGCGATCGCATTAGACGGTGGGGCGCAACCCACGACGGACGAAGACGCCCCAACTTTTCCATCGCGTTCTACGGTTGCCAAGTGGCGGCTGGCGACGCGGGTGCCGAATTCATCGAAAAACTCCACCGCCTCACCCAAGCCGACATCGCCGCCTCGACCACCCTCACCGGATGCGACGCCCTCGGCGGGAATTGGGAACTCGAGGTTCGGACTTCCACCCAGAACGATATTGCGATCGCTTTCGACAAACAACAGCAAGCCAACTATTCTCACGTCCTCGCCTCCCCAGTATTTTCGGGAACCATTAGCAACGTTACAGTTGACGAAGACGCATCCAACACCACCCTAGATCTGACTGCATTCTTCAGCGATGCCGATCAGCCCGCTAACACGCTGACCTATGCCGTTCAAAATAATAATTCTTCGCTGGTGACAACGTCTGTCAGTGGAGGTACGTTAACGCTAAATTATGTAGCTGACGCCTCGGGCGCGGCCAATCTGATCGTTCGCGCGTTAGACAACGATCTTAACAGCGACGATAGCAATGCGTTTACAGTTACCGTCAACGCTGTTAACGACGCGCCTACAGCTTCTAATGTCGATGTGGGAACGACCGACGAAGACGCACCGTTCAGCGGATCGCTGGCCTCAGCCGTATCAGATATCGATGACATCAGCAGCAATCTCAGCTTTGAAGCCGTAACGGATTTAGAAAGCAGCAAAGGCGCTAAAGTCACGATCGACGCCAGCGGCAACTACACCTACGATCCGACAAACGCCGCCGACCTACAAGCCCTCGCCTCGGGTCAAAGCATTACTGACAGCTTTACCTACACCGTTAAAGACGACGACAACGCGTCAGCGACCGGAACCGTTACCATCACCGTGACGGGCAGTAACGACACCCTCAACGCCCTAGACGACGAGGCGGACGTGTTAACGGGACAATCGGTCGCGATCGCCATACTGGAAAACGACATCGACCCAGACGGCGACGATTTCGTTCTCTTTTCCTTCGACAGCACCTCTGCTAACATTGGCAGCATTACGCGCGACGGCGATCGGCTCGTGTACCGCGCTCCTTCTGGATTTCTCGGCGAAGATACCTTCACGTACAAAATCACCGATGCCGCCAGTAGCGATACTGCTACCGTTACCGTTACTGTCAATGCGCCACCGGTTGCCCGAGACGATATCGCCTTTACCGGAGGTGACAGCCAGTCTGTCGCAGTGGATATCCTCACCAACGATAGCGACCCAGACACTACTCTCGGCGACGAGATCGGTGTAAAAACCTTTGATGGAACGTCCAAAAACGGCGGAACGGTCAGCATTATTACCAACAACACCGCCGACCCCAGCGACGATAAAGTTCGCTATACACCACCGGCCGGGTACAACGGACCCGATCGCTTCGAGTACACCATCGAAGACAAATTCGGCGGAACCGATACGGCAGCGGTCGTCATCAACCCCGCCGATGCCATCGACGACGACCCCCGCACGCAAACGAACCGCGCGATCGCCATCGACGTTCTGGCCAACGATAACTTGTTCAGCTCCGTATCGATCGCCAGTTTCGACAGTACCGGAATTAACGGTGGCGCGATTACCCAAGACGGTAACCTCCTCGTGTTTACCCCCGCCGAGGATTTTGAAGGCTTCGATTTCTTTGAATACACCCTCGAAGATGTCGATGGCAACCGGGACACGGCGACGGTTACAGTTCTAGTCGCCGACGAGGTAGAAATTCCACAACCGGAAACTCCTGTCGAACCAAACCCCAACGGGAACCGGGACAGCATCACTGTCATTCCCCCGATTCAACCCCCAAGTCCCAACGTCACCGTCGATACTCGCGAAGGGGAAAACGAAACTGGCGAAAATGTGGTGTTTGGAGACGAGTTTCCAAATACCCTGCAAGGAAAACCCGCCAAAGACATCATGTCCGGTTTGGCAGGAGACGATAACCTCTACGGTGCAGAGGGTGACGATCAGTTGTTCGGAAATGCCGGGAACGACTTTCTACGGGGAGAACTCGGCAACGATCTGATGTTTGCCGGAGCGGAGAACGACTTTCTCGATGGGGGCGACGGCGACGACGCTATGGCGGGAGAGTTTGGCGACGATACGCTACAAGGAGGACTCGGCAACGATTTGATGTTCGGCAACGGCGGGTTCGATCGCCTCGATGGAGGAGAAGGGGCCGATACGATTCTCGGTGGCAAGGACAACGATATTCTGACGGGGAATTTCGGCGACGACGTTATGGCGGGCGAAGTCGGAATCGATACTGTACAGGGGGGAGACGGTAACGATTTACTCTTCGGGAACCAGGACAACGACATTCTCGACGGTTCGCGGGGGGACGATTCCCTCTTCGGCGGTCAAAACGACGATATTCTCTTCGGGGCAGGCGGAAACGACTGGCTTAAAGGGGATCTCGGGAACGACGTTCTTATCGGAGGCGACGGCGAAGATCGATTTATTATTGTCAACGACGGATCGATCGATACTATTGGCGATTTTACGTCTGGAGAAGATGAAATCGATCTCTCTCTCGGGAACTTTCAACCCGAAGATATCGTTTTACAACCGAATGGCAACGACACCTTCGTTAAAATTGTCAATACGGATACCGTACTGGCGATCGTACAGAATGTAGCGTTCGACCAGTTGGGAACGGAGGATTTTTCTTTCTAGGTCGCGAGGGGTTGACCTCTCTAACCCTCGGGAAAGAACCAGTGATACAGTAACAACAAATTCCTGCGACGATCGCCGTGGGTTAGTCCTCTACTGAAGTTTGTCCGCTTGGAAATATCGCACGCCGACTCTCGAACCGATCGGCGTTTTTTCAAGTCGAGGCGCGTCTCGGTGGGGTTCGTCTACCTCTGTTGCTAATTTGTCTACGAACGCAATGCTCGATGCCTAGGTTGCGCGATACAGTTCGGACGTTACGGTCTACGATCGCTCGATATATCTCGAAGAACTCTGCTCTGAAGGCTTCATTTCTCGGTGTCAAACCCTCTGTGGCGATCGTTCATCTCGCCGTTACCGTTTCGGTGGGTCTGGCCCAGGCGGGAGGAGCGTTCGAGCGGGCCGAACGGTTGGCCTTCGATCGCGCCGTGCGTCGGCGCAGCCATCCGTCAACCCCTTCGCTGGTTACGATCGTTGCCGTCACGGAAACAGATTTAACGGAATATCAATGGCCGCTCTCCGATGCAATGCTGGCCGAAGCGATCGAGCGCCTGCAACGCCACAGTCCCCGCGCCATCGGTCTCGATCTCTATCGGAGCGTAGCGGTCGGTGAGGGGGCGATCGCCCTCGACACACAACTCGACGCTCCTAACGTCATAGCGATTCGCAGTATTGCGACACCGGAACACGGAGGGACGCCCGCCCCGGAAACCGTTCCTCCCGATCGCGTGGGGTTTAACGAAGTGCCGCTCGATCGCGATGGCGTCGTCCGTCGTCAACTGTTGTTTGCCACGGATTCCGAAGGCGAGTTGCTGTTTTCCCTCGCCTCTCGCCTGGCCTTTCGCTACTTACAACCTGACGGTATCGCGCCGGAAAACGGCTCGTCTGTTTCTGATAGCATTCGGTTGGGCAAAACTACCCTCGTTCCTCTCGATCGCACGGCTGGAGGCTACCGCAACATCGACCCTTCCGGCTATCAGATCCTACTCGACTATCGCACCCCTACGGGTTCGGTTCCCACGATTTCTCTAGACGACCTGTTGAACGATCGCATCGACCCACAAGCCATTCGCGATCGCGTGGTGTTGATAGGCTCGATCGCGCCGAGTTTGCGGGATTTGTTCGCCACCCCTTTCAGCGAGATGGAAAACGACAGTGCTGCGGTCAAAATGCCCGGCGTCGAACTGCACGCCCAGATGGTGCGACATCTCGTGGCGATCGCGCAAGGCGATCGTCGTCCCTGGCGGTATGCTCCCGACTGGCTCGAAGCACTCTGGGTTTGGGCGTGGATTCTCCTCGGAACGGGGTTGGCGTGGCGGGTGCGCCGTCCTTGGTATCTAGCCGGGGCGATCGTCGCCGCCCTCGCGGGTTTGTGGCTGCTGGAACTGGGATTTTTTGCCGCTGCGTGGTGGATACCCATCGCCTGGCCACGTATGGGCTTCCTCGTTGCGGCAGCCGCGACCCTCGCCTATCGACTGCTCGACGATGTTCTCCACGATCGACTTACGGGCTTACCCAATCGGACGCTGTTGTACAATCGCATCTGTCTGTGGCGGCGACTCCAACACGTCCGCTCGTCCTGCAACGGTAGCCAGGTGGGGGCGATCTATCTCGACCTCGATCGCTTCAAGGCGGTCAACGACTGTTTGGGATCGACCGTTGGCGATTTCGTCTTAGTAGAGGTGACCGGACGCCTGAAAAGCTGTTTGTCACAAACCGACCTTTTGGCCCGAGTCGGCCCCGATGAGTTCGCGATGGTTCTTCACGATGTCGCCGATCTCGACACCCTCATGGACGTGGCGCTGCAAGTGCGCCGCAAGCTCAAACGGCCGTTTTTCCTCGAGAACGGACAGCCCCTATTTCTCACCTCGAGTATCGGTCTGGCCCTGGGGTTGCCCGGAGACCGCGATCCGATCGAAGACGCCCACACCGCCATGTACCGCGCGAAAGCTGGCAACAACGTCTATCCAGAAGTGTTCGATCCCGCCTTCCAAGCCCAAGCCGTGGCTCGGTTTCAACTCGAAATCGACCTGCGCGAGTCGATGGCTCATTCTCAGGTATTCGCCACCCCCGTCGAACAAGCTCACTGGCACGAAAAAGAGGATTCCAATTTGCCGCACTCGGAACTCGGGGAGACGTTTCGGGTATACTACCAACCTCTAGTCCGGCTGTCGTCGGGAAAAATTTCCGGGTTTGAAGCGTTAGTGCGCTGGCAGCATCCGCTTCGCGGTTTGGTGCCGCCAGGGCAGTTTATTCCCGTCACTGAAGAAATCGGATCGATCGTGCCGTTAGGGGCGTGGGTTCTCGATCGCGCCTGTTCGCAAACTCGTCTGTGGCAGCGGCAATTTCCCAGTCGCCATCGCTTGCAGGTGAGCGTGAATTTGTCGGGGAAGCAGTTGCAATCGCCGGATTTGGTCGAGCGCATTGCCGAGATTCTCTCGCGCACCCGCTTGAAGCCTCAGTGGTTGAAGTTGGAAATTACTGAAAGTGTGGCGATGGAGGATGTCAAAGCGACGATCGCCGTTTTGGAGCGTCTCAAAGCGTTGAAGGTCAAGTTGAGCATCGACGATTTCGGAACGGGCTATTCGTCTTTGAGCTATCTCAATCGTTTTCCGGTCGATACGTTGAAAATCGATCGGTCGTTCGTGCAACGGATGGAAAATTCTCGCGAAGATCGCGAAATCGTTCGGACGATCGTGACCTTAGCTCATACCTTGGGAATGGACGCGATCGCCGAAGGGATCGAAACTCCCGAAGATTTGGCACACTTGCGCGAACTTGGCTGCGATTACGGTCAAGGCTATTGGTTTGCCAAACCGCTTCCGGCGTCGGCGGCGGCGCAGTTACTCGCACGACGACCCCGATGGTGAATGTATTGGGCGAAATATTCCATGAAACCCGCGACTTGTCTGGGGAGATATTTTCGACTCGGGTAGACAAGCTGTAATCCTACGGTGCGATCGTCGCCGCTATATGCACCCACGATATAGTCATCGAACAGTACGATTAAGCGTCCGGCGTCGAGATCTCGTTTGATGTCCCAAAACGATTTTAGGGCAATTCCTGCACCGGCTAACGCCCACTGTCGCACGATGGCGCCATCTCCACCGATGAGAGCTGCCTGGACTTCGACCGTCGTTGAAATTGCTGGGGAACTCGACTCTTTTTTAAAGCACCATCGATCGAATTTTTCGCCCAAGCGTTCCATGACGAGACAGCGATGGTGTTTTAAGTCTTGAGGTTGTTGTGGAATTCCATATTTTTCTAAATATTTGGGCGAAGCACAAACTACGCGTCGGTTCTCTGTAGTCAGAGATCGCATCATTAAGTTGCTATCGGGTAAATTTCCCAAACGAACCCCCAAGTCAAAGCCTTCAGCAATTAAATCGACCGCGTGTTCGGATAGAAGCAGATAAGGAACGACCTTGGGATGTTCGCATACAAAGTCAGCTAAGGCTGGCGCTACAAACTGACGGCCGAAGTCGGAAGGAGCGGTGACGCGCAACTGCCCAGAAAGCTCTGGTTTTCCCACCTCAAAGGTCGCTTCGGCTTCTGCGATCGCCGCTAAAACTCGCAAACAGGCTTCGTAGAAACGATGTCCTGCATCAGTCAGGGAAATGCTGCGGGTGTTGCGGTTGAGCAGGCAAGTGGCATAGCGAGCTTCTAGGGCTTTGAGGCGTGCGGTCATACTGGCGGGTGAAAGACCGAGCTGGCGACCGGCGGCGGCTAATCCGCCAGCTTTGACGACTCGCACAAATAGCTCCATATCGTCGATCTTAGTCATGAGTCGGTGCGATCGTTCAGTTTTTCTGAAAAGTATTTTTAAGTTTAGAGTAATTCCAAAAATAAAAGCAACTTGCTAAGCTAAATATATGCAAAAGAAGCAATCTACAAAAGATAATTTTTTATGCTAATTTTATTCCAATCTTAAAAAGATTTGCTTCGATCGTTCGTACAAAAAAAGGTTGTTGTATCTTGAAACTTAGGTAACTGCCATGAAAGCTGTTGGACTCTACAAATACCTTCCGATCGCCGATCCAAATAGTTTGCAAGATGTTGAGATCGAACGCCCCGAACCTCAAGGACACGATCTTCTGGTAGAGGTAAAAGCGATTTCGGTCAATCCTGTAGATACAAAAATACGCGCGCCCAAGGATAAAGTGGAAACGAAACCTCGTATTTTGGGCTGGGATGCTGCCGGGGTGGTGGCGGCTGTCGGCGAATCGGTGACGGCCTTCAAGCCCGGCGATGAAGTTTACTATGCTGGGGATCTTACACGTCCGGGGAGTAACAGTGAATTTCAGCTCGTCGACGAGCGCATCGTCGGACATAAACCGACGTCTTTGGGATTCGACCGGGCGGCTGCACTACCGCTAACGGCACTGACGGCTTGGGAAGCCCTGTTCGATCGCTTGAAAATTAGCAAAACAGGCGAAGACTCAGGAAAATCGATTTTAATCGTCAACGGTGCTGGAGGGGTTGGCTCGATCGCAATCCAGATCGCGAAGAAAATTGCCAAACTCAAGACGATTGCGAGTGCCTCTCGTCCTGAAACTGCTCAGTGGTGCCGCAAACTCGGTGCGGACGAGATCGTCAATCACCGTAACAATTTAGCTGAGGAATTGAAACAGATCGGGTACGAGACTGTCGATTACATTCTTTGTCTCAACGATACAGACGGTCACTGGGACGCCATGGCCGAGGCGATCGTCCCCCAGGGACTCATTTGTACCATTGTGGAAAATTACAGACCGTTGGATATGGAGGTATTGATGAAGAAAAGCGTGGGTTTGGTTTGGGAGTTAATGTTTACTCGCGCCATGTATTGCACAGAAGATATGCTTCAACAGCAACTCCTCCTCAACGAAGTGAGTCGAGCGATCGATGAGGGAACGTTGACAACGACTTGCAACGATGTTGTCTGTCCCATTAATGCTAAACATCTTCGGGACGTTCACGCTCGCATTGAAGCGGGTCGAACCATTGGTAAAATTGTGTTGGCAGGCTGGGAGTCGGTAAATCTCGACGCCTAGGACTTCAAGGGAACGGACAGATTGCCAGGATACTAGCGGTTCGCACCGAGATCTTCAGTCAACTGCTAGAGACAGCTCCGAAAGACTTCAAGTTTGGCCGAACGCCAGTATTTCCTGCCTGCGATCGCCCCGTGAAAGAGTCCCCGTGAAAGAGTCAGTTTACCCGAAATCTTAAAAAATGCGGATCGAGCGAGCTTCTCCTACATCCATCCGAGCAACCGCGATCCCCAAGCTCGGATGACTTTGATCCTTTGAAGCCATTTCGCTATGATAGGAAGAGAACCAATCTTTGGTAGAGCTACCTTGTCTTGGCTCAGCCGGATTATCAGGCCGCACTGAAGGAGCTATCTGATTGATGGACTACATTGAAAAGGTATTGGAGAAGGTTCGGGACTGGGCGCGGAAGCTCATCGACGCCTTGTTAGGCCCCGACGTTCGCCCCGAACCCGAACCCATTCCAATTCCCGTTGACGATCGCCGAATTCGTCGGTAGTCTAATTGGTGTCCTCTGCGTCTACAGACTGGCTTAGAACGCTCGTCCTCCACGGGCCAAATTTAAATCTTCTAGGTCAGCGAGAACCCAACGTCTACGGCTCGGTGACACTAGACGAGATCGATCGCCTGATCGATCGAGAAGCACGGACTTTACACGTTAAAGTTTCGTGCTTTCAGTCTAACAGTGAAGGTGGGTTAGTCGATGCTGTCCAACAGGCTTGGGGGCAGTACGATGGGTTGTTGATCAACCCCGCCGCGTACACCCACACCAGCGTAGCGCTACGAGACGCGATCGCGGCGGTAAAAATCCCAACTGTTGAAGTCCACTTGAGCAACATTCACCAGCGAGAATCCTTTCGCCATCACTCGTACATCGCACCGGTGGCGATCGGTCAAATTAGCGGTTTTGGATATTACAGCTATATTTTAGGGCTGCACGCCCTCACACACTACCTGCGCGATCGACAGCCATCTCACTCGACTAGCGAGGAGTCAAGGCGTTAAGGCTTCCCTTGAAGCTTACAAGATAGAGCCGTTTGGTAAATTCGGCAAGGAGTTCGCCAAACGGCTTTGTTTTATTCAATTTATTGATTTTTTATTCAATTTAGTTTAAAATGAGATCGTAACAGTCACAGCGGAGGGTTCGAGACGATGGTTGCAGCATTTGACTCGTTCGAGATGACCGCTTCAGAGTATTTGACATGGGAGCCGTTGCAAGATTTACGCTACGAATTCATCAACGGACAAGTCGTCGCTATGACTGGCGGGACGATCGCTGACAACGATATCGCACTCAACCTCAACGATCGATTACGAGCCGCTTTGCGTCCGAAAGGCTGTCGGGTAAACGTCGCAGATGTAAAAGTGCAGGTAGAAGCGACGGGAAATTACTTTTACCCGGATGTCATTGTCAGTTGCGACGATCGAGATCGAACGGCGGCGACAGAGATTCGCTTTCCCGAGTTGTTAGTTGAAGTGCTATCACCCGCAACCGAAGCCAAAAATCGCGGACGCAAATGGGAAAACTACCGCCAACTTCCAACGTTGCAAGAATACCTCCTCGTTAACACTAGCCATCGACTCGTCGAGCGTTTTCGGCGACAAGAGACATTTTGGACGTATCGCACCTACAGTGTCGGCGAAGTGTTGGAATTAGAAAGCGTCGGGTTGTCTGTGGCGGTAGAAGCGATTTATGCAGGAGTGACGTTAGACGAAGACGATAGGAAAACTCAAACCGATTAATTCGATCGAACATTGCAGAGAAACTGGATTTTAGAGGAGTTTGTCATGGAGAACCGCGAACTGTTGCGACGTTACCGCCAAGGCGATCGCGATGCAGGGTATCAACTCGCCAGAAAACTCAATACCTCAACCGAGATTTTGCGCGAACTCGCCGAAAGTGAAGATTTGCAGATTGCAGAAGAGGCGAAATGGCACGTCAATCTGGCGGGGGAAGCCGAAGAAAATTGGCAAGCCGAAGTCGATGCGGCAATGGAGGCGGCGGATTTGGAACAAAACGATCGCCTAGTGGTGGAGATGCTGAAACTCGGATCGGTTCCCGAGATGTTTCTGAGCCAGTGGCTTCCCGTTGACGCAGGAATTCGGAATTTAAAGTATCCCGATTTACCGGAACGATACGCGAAACGTTTGTTCGATCGCCTATTTCGAGATCCAGATTTTTCCAAGCCAAAGTTACAATCTCTTCTGAAAACGGCGAAATTACCTTTATCAATTTTCACCCGATTTATCGGCGATCTCGATCCGTCAATTCGTGCGGCGGTTCGCAGCAATCCCTACTGTCTTCAATCTCTCCTCGAAGAATTCGATCGAACCGAAGAGACAGCCAAAAACCAAAATGCCGATCCAGAAACGTTAGCCGAACTCGCCAAAATGGATTGGTTTGAGGTTCGTAAAGCCGTTGCCGAAAATCCAAATACCTCAGTTGAAATTCTCGATCGATTGGCATTTCAATGCAGTTTAAAACCCGAAGAATCCGTTGAGATTGCCTTGGCGATCGCTCGAAACCTCCAAGCTTCAGAAACGGCACTTGAGAGATTATCTCACCACGCTAATGCTAAAGTTCGCGAAGCGGTTGTTGAGAATCCCCACACGAACAAAACGATCGTCGAACGCTGGCTTCATGAAAGCTACGATTGTATTTCAAGATTTTTTCCATATTTTGGTGGTAGAATATACATCACTACAAGCTCGGGCAGTCTCTTGATTGATTCTCTGTCTCTCTTCTTTACGATTTACCAAAGTTCGAGTAAAGCCTGGCTAGAAGTTGAAACTCTTTCTGAAGATTTTCTTCATGAAGAATCATTTCGTTTGTTCGAAGAATTGGCAGGACAGTATGACGTTCCCAAAAAAATATTGAAGGGAATAGCTTGCTTGGTTTCTTTTCCGAAAAAACTCCAAAGATCTTTAATCCGAAGAAACTCTAATATTTCACAATTTTTTGTAGATAAAATATACAATTTTATATTCCAACATGCCTCGTGTGGAGATCGGCTACTCACCTTATTAAAATCAGACGACGAGCGTGCCACAACCTTAAAGCAAATCTGGCCATCCTGGCAATACTGCATTTCAACACTAACACCTTCTGAAATTGACACTTTACAATGGATGTCAGCAGATTTGGGTTTATCAAAAGATAGCTTAGACGATCGAACTTTAAGCAATTATCCTCAACTCGAGCATCTCGATATATTTTTGCGATGGGAGAAAAAGTTTTCTAAATCGACAGAAGAAGAAAAAGTATCTGTGAGTTTTGAAGAAAAAATTGCTAACGAACTTCTCAAAAATCCTGCATTTCCTGAAGATTTAAAAACTCAGCTTCCAGTCAAACCCTCAAAATTATTCAAGAGCCAAGAGTCTAAATCGACAGGGCAAAACCAACTGTGGAAAGTGCATCAAAATCGCGACAAAAAGCGGATACTCGCTCGCCAAACTCGAGATCTAAAAAAACTCAGTCAGCTTGTCGAAGATTCCGACGAAGAAATTCGCTTAATTCTTGTCGATCGTTGTTCGACTTTACCCTTGTCAATTTTGCAAAAATTAGCGCGAGATGCGAGTGTTAAAGTTCGGCTTCGTCTCATCAATCCATCCAAACCTTTGAATCCCGAAATCTTTTCGGTAATTTTAGAAATTTTGGCTGAAGATATCGCACCAAAGGTACGAGAAGAAGTCGCGAAACAACCCGATACACCCGTTGAGAGTTTACGAAAACTCTCTCGCGATCGAAATGCCTATGTTCGCCAACAAATCCTTCGCAATCCCAATACTCCCAGCGATGTATTGATGGATTTTTTTGAAGAATTATTGCGAAATTCTGAAACATTAAGACAACAGCTCGATCGCGATCGACTCCTTCGGAAATTTCCTCCAAACCTTCTCGCCGCCATCGCAAAACATCCAGACTGTACGATTCGCTATCGCGTCGCCTGTCATCCTAATACATCGAGCGAAACCCTAACCCAATTGGCAAAAGATTCGTATCTTCCCACGGTGAGAACCGTTGCCAAACATCCTAACACACCGGCGAAAGTGTTGGAACGATTGAGCCAGCGAAAAGACTTTACGACTCGCTACAACACACTCAACAATCTTAATTTGTCCGAGGCGGTTATCTCGAACCTGTTTGAAAACGAAGGATATTGGGAAAACCAGCCTTTAGGAGAGGGGGAACATACAGAAGTTCCCGTCGATCGCGATCGTTTTCGCCAGGCGATCGCGCGTCATCCCAATACCTCGATCGAGATTCTGAAAACCCTCGTCGAAGAAGCGTTCGATCCCGAAGAAAACACCGAACAGTTAAAAGCGATCGTCAGCAATCCGAACCTGACATCAGATCTTCTCGATATTGCCATCGAACGCGCCAGTGTTGAAGTTCGTCAAGCGATCGTCGGACATCCCCAGCTAACGCCTCAACAGTGGGAAAAATTGGCGATCGATCGAGATGTACGAGTGCGCGAAGTCGTGGCGATGTCTGCGACACTTCCGGCGATTATCGACATTTTACAACAAGACGAGAGTGCGACAGTGCGTCGGAATCTGGTTTTCAACCAACATTTACTCGAACCGTTGTTGGAACAGTTGGCGCAAGATATTGATTCCAGTGTACGTCAGGCGGTGTTACAGCAGGTTTTAAACAGCGACAATCCACCGATTTCTGTATTGGCGAAACTGGCTGACGCACCCGAAACCGAAATTCGTCAATCGATCGCCAACCATCCCAACGTTAACGATACGATTTTAGAGCATCTCATCCACGACGATCGCGCCAGCGTTCGTCAAGGGATTTTAGACAATCCTAACCTCTCCGTTTCCTTACTCGAACAGTTGGCGCAAGATATTGATTCCAGTGTACGTCAGGCGGTGTTACAGCAGGTTTTAAACAGCGACAATCCACCGATTTCTGTATTGGCGAAACTGGCTGATGCACCCGAAACCGAAATTCGCCAAGCGATCGCCAACCATCCCCACGCCAACAGTGCAATTTTAGCGAAACTGGCTGATGCACCGGAAATTGAAATTCGTCGATCGATCGCCAACCATCCCCACGCCAACAGTGCAATTTTAGAAAAACTTGCCAACGACGAGAAAATCAGCGTTCGTCAAACGGTTTTGGACAATCCTAAGACGCCGATTTCTATTCAAGAAACAATTCCAGAATGGCAGTACCGTCCGTCTCCTTTAGGAAATCGTACCACAAGTCTTACCCTTCGAGGTGCGATCGTTCCTTTTAACCCACAAACCGACGATCGATCGCAAATCCTCGCCCAATATACCCAGTCTACCGTACCATTTATTCGGCTGATGGCATTGATGAATCCCCAAACGCCTGTTGCGGCGTTGGAAGAGGGAAGCACATCGTCGTTTTGGTTAGAACGTTATGCTGTTGCGAACAATTCAGCTACTCCTCAAGAATTGCGGAAAAAATTAGCTTACGATAGCCATTGTCTCGTTCGCGCTGCTGCTAAAGCACAGTTGTCAAACCCAGATTAATCCACAAAGAGGAAGTTATGAAACCCGAAGCGATTCAAAAACTAGCCACTTTGGAAACTTTAATGAGAAGTCCGATTTACTGGGATGGTGAAGAACGGGGAGAGTTGAATGTATTAGATTTACTCATTGCGGAAAATTTTGTCACGCCAACCGATCCGAAATTTGCGATTTATGATTGGGAATGTCTGGAGGAGCGAGGTTGCATTATTGAGGAATATAATCCTGGCGATCGCGACAATGTTTTAGATGAAGCTACCCAAGAGCTTCGAGAAACTATTTATCGAGAAGTTTTAGATATTCTCAAATCCGAGTTAACCGAAGTTGTTGGACTTGAGTTTAGCTGTAAAAAACGTAAAGATTATTTTGATTATTCTGAGGGATTGTTCTCGTTTTATGCGATATTAGGTAAAACTAAAAATCATGATTGGATTTGTGTTATGCCAACTTTGCCTCGAGAAGTTACTTTTTATTTTGAAGATTATCTTGAAGAGGAATATCTGGAAAATGAGTTAGTCCTTCCAAGTCAAGACTCGGAAACTCATGCTAAAACTTTAGCGTTGTGCGATCGCCTGCAAAAAACGCTCGATCGCCTTCCAGTTATTAGTATTTATGGATACTATGGTGGCGGATATGATTATCGCTACAATCATAGGATTCTCTGCGAAGCATCTTCTAACCGATCGACAGCCTTTCAAAATGCTTTGATTAAAGCGGGAGCGCTCGAAATTCGTGCATTTGAGAATATAAATGAGAATTTGTGGAATCTAAAAGTCGCGGAGTTTTTTAATTCTGACACCTTTCCTTATCTTTTTCTCTATCGTATCAGTTTGTGGGATCGCGATTATATTTATGTTTGGGGACTGGCTTCAGATGTCGATTGGATTGGCTGGCAAACTGGACTTGATTTCGAGTATAATCCGTAATTTAAAGTTGATTCAATATTGGAAGATTGGCGAAAATTTAAAATCTTGAATATTCCGAGAATCTGAAGAGATGATCGTTCCATAAAATAGGATTTAAAACGAGAAAATCTGGATCTTCGGAGTTTGAGGTTATAATGGAGGAAATTTAAAAATGAGTTTTTTGTAGAAGACTTGGTGAATTCACTCAAAGTAAGAGTGAAAAACTTAGTCGGAGAAGGCGACGTAATATTTTTGTAGCTAGGCTTGAGAGAAGAAAAATTCGCCTATAATCATTGTGGTGAGAAGACGGACGAACTTAACCAAACACGAAATGTAATAGTTCGATATTTTCTCATTTCGGGTCAACTCATATATTTTAAAAACACCACAACAGGAAGAAATTGCTGAAATCCTTCTACAACAGCCTTTAGAGGTCAAAAAAGTGGTCGAAAACGTCAGTATAGATATGTGAGAAAGATTTTCAAAGCTCATCGAAAAAATGTTTCCCAATTTCCAAATTGTCATCGATCGATTTCACGTTATGAAAGCCGTAAATGATAATTTGTATAAAATCCGAAAGCAAGTGAAGTTTAAAGTGAAATCAAAAAAGAAAAATAATTGTTGCTTAAAAATCAAAAAAATCAAACAAAGACGAATTAGAAAAGCCATAGATCGTTTACAAACAGTCAAAACGTTTTTGAAAGTTTTATCAGTTTAAAGAAAATTTTAGAAAAATCTATGAAACAGCCAAAAATCCAGAGAGCGAGAAAAATAAATAGAGGGTTTTGAGATGACTGTAACGATTCCCAAAAAATATAGTTTTGAAGAGTATCGATCGCATCCCGAAAATCGCGATATAAAATGCGAATTCGTTAACGGAGACTTGGTTGAAATGCCTCCCGCCAGCGGTTTACACGCAGATATCCTCGATTTTTTACAAGATATCTTCAAACAAGAAATTCAAAAAACACATCGCGATTGGTTCGTTCGCCCTGGAACTATTGGTGTGAGAACGGGCGTTCAAAAATCGAGAATTCCAGATTTAGTGATTATCACGAACGCGCAACGTCAAGCGTTACGAAATCTTCCTTCTGCGATTCTCGAAGAACCGCCGAGGCTGGTCGTGGAAATCGTCAGCCCTGGAAATCCTGAAGAGGATTATCGATACAAGCGTTCTGAATACGCTGCGTTGCAAATTCCTGAATATTGGATTGTCGATGCGATCGCCTCGAAAATTACGGTTTTAGAATGGGTTGAGGGACTGTACGAACCTCGAGAGTTTCAGGGGTCAGAAAAACTGGAATCGCCGACGTTTGAAGGCTTGGATTTGACGAGCGATCGCATCTTTTCTCAGTAGGCTGGGTGGAGTTACAGCGAAACCCAACATTTAAGTGTAAATTTTCACGCCTCACCACACTAGACACAGAGAAGATAAGCGAATATCTTCAGCTTAAACTCAAACACTTCAAGACACACCGTAACCTGTATAGGGACGTTTATAGGCAGGATGTAAACCGAGAACGATTTCGTCTTTCGGAATCCCCATCTCAATCAGTTCTTGCCCGACATCGATATCTGTCGTGTTTTGTTGAAGCCAGATTTTACCGCTTTTAATATCAAAATGAAGAACGGTATGATATACGCGATCGAACTCCCTCCACCCGACGCGCATAAGCTGGTAGCGATCGCGAACTGTATCGAAGCAAAGCGCCGTTTCTACCTCGTCTTCCTGGGGGAAAGACTGGCTGTGTCGTTCTAACAGCGTTTGAATACAGCTTCGGTAGAACTCTAGTTTTTCCATGTCACAATTTCCTCGGAGATAGGATTGTAGACAAGAAGCTTAAGCTGATGACGTTCGAGCGTCACTTGAGAAAAGCGGCTCTGAAAAAAGGTATTGTAGATATCGATAGGAACTGCAAGATAAAGCTCGCGATCGGGTTCTTTAATTTCCAAGAGAAGGCGGTAGTTGAGGAACTGACCCAGAGCAGTATGAAATTCGCTGATAGGTGAGGGACTGGCAAAGCTTTTAATCTCTACAGCAATCTTCTCTTCTCCTCGATCGGCAGCAATCAGCCGTTCGGCAGCTAAATCAATTTTAACTTTAACTTCTTCCCATTCTAGTTGTAGTGGATCGCTGGAAATATGCCATCTCTCTTTTTCTAGCCCATTTCTGACCGCTTCGTGAAATAGGTCTTTAGCAGTCATATCAAACGCATATTTAAAGTTCTATTCTTCCCAACATCTTTTATATTTTCTCACTAGGCTGGGTGGAGTTCCAGCGAAACCCAACATTTAAGTGTAAATTTTCACGCCTCACCACCTCTCCAGATACCCCAGATCCCCGGCATCTCCAAGATGCCGGGGATCTTATACCGCAATTTATCGAAATGGGATGTTGCCGAGAATCATTTGATATTGCTATATCTTAACGACGCGCCAACTTCTTCGCAGGCATCTTCCGCAAGCGAATCGATTCCGGCGTCACTTCCACCAATTCTTCCGAAGTGATATACTCTAACGCCCGTTCCAACGTCATCTCCGCAGGGGCTTGCAACTGCACCAACTCGTCACCCGTCGAAGAACGGTGGTTCGTCAGTTGCTTCGTCTTACAAACGTTGAGGTCGAGGTCTTGCGGGCGGTTGTTTTCACCCACAATCATGCCCTTGTACACCTTCGTTCCCGGCGTAATAAAGAACACACCGCGATCTTCGCCGTTTTTCAGGGCGTAGAACGTGGCCACCCCTTCCTCAAAAGCGATGATGACCCCGTTGCGGCGAGTTTCTACGTCTCCCGACATCGAACGATACTCGAGGAAACTGTGGTTCATGATGCCGTCACCCCGCGTCAGGCGCATGAATTCACCTCGGAACCCGATCAAACCCCGCGCCGGAACCACAAATTCCAACTGAGAACGACCGCTTCCCATCCGCATATCCTGCATTTCGCCTTTGCGTTCGCCGAGGCGTTCCATGCAACCGCCAACCGCTTCTTCAGGAACGTCCAACACCAACAACTCGAACGGTTCGTAAGGTTGGCCGTTGACTTCGCGGAAAATCACCTGCGGCTGGGACACTTGGAATTCGTATCCTTCCCGACGCATAGTTTCGATGAGAATACCCAAGTGCAACTCTCCCCGTCCGGAGACAGCGAACTTGTCGGGGGAGTCGGTTTCGTCTACACGGAGAGCGACGTTGGTTTCCAGTTCCCGCATCAGGCGATCGCGCAGTTGACGGGAGGTCACAAACTGTCCTTCCTGTCCGGCGAACGGGGAATCGTTCACCAAGAACATCATCTGTAAAGTGGGTTCGTCTACGCGAATCAGCGGTAAGGCTTTGGGTTCATCGGGACAGGCGATCGTTTCGCCGATGTTGGCGTCGTCAAACCCAGCTACGGCGACGATCGTTCCGGCGGTGGCTTCTTCGAGTTCCACTCGCGCCAATCCTTCAAATCCCATCAGTTTGCTGATTTTGGATTTGACCGTGCTACCGTCTTCTTTGAGTAACGCGGCTTGCTGACCGGCGCGAATCGTACCGTTGTGGACGCGGCCGATGACGATGCGACCTAAGTAATCGGAATAGTCGAGGGTGGTGACTTGCAGTTGTAGCGGTTTTTCGGGGTCGCCAATCGGCGGCGGAACGTTCCGTAAAATCGCCTCGAACAAGGGCTGCATATCTTCGCTGTCGTCGTCGGGTTCTTCTTTGGCGAATCCCGATAACCCAGAGGCGAAGAGATAGGGAAAGTCACATTGGTCGTCGTCGGCGCCGAGGTCGATGAACAGGTCGAGGACTTTATCGACGGCACCGTAAGGATCGGTTTTGCCGCGATCGATCTTGTTGACAACGACGATCGGACGCAGACCCTTTTCTAAGGCTTTTTTCAAGACGAAACGGGTTTGCGGCATCGGCCCCTCGTTGGCATCGACGATGAGGATGCAGCCGTCTACCATGCCTAAGACTCGTTCGACTTCTCCACCGAAGTCGGCGTGTCCGGGAGTATCGACAATGTTAATGAGGGTGTCTTTGTAGCGAACTGCCGTGTTTTTCGACAGAATGGTGATGCCCCGTTCCCGTTCTAGGTCGTTCGAGTCCATCACGCAGTCCGGTACGTCCTCCCCTTCGCGGAAGATGCCGGATTGTTTGAGTAGGGCGTCAACCAGTGTTGTTTTGCCGTGATCGACGTGGGCGATGATTGCAACGTTGCGAATTGGGAGAGACATAAAAAGCGTCCAGACGGTGCGCTGTTAACAGAACGATAGATTTCTTCACAATCTTAACCGATCTGTTGACAAATCGATCTGAGGTTCGATCGCCTGTTGCCCTCACCCTAAATTCCTCTCCATCCCCCCTACCCCCCTTTCAAAGGGGGGCTGGGAGAGGGACTTGGAAATGGTTTAACTCAACACTGTCTGGACTTACGCAATTCAACGTTAACCACACTAAATGTAGGGTGTGGTGGGCATTGCCCACCCTACAAATGGAGTGAATGCTCCCAATCTTGGGAGAAGAACTTGAAAATCGTTCGACTCAACACTGTCTTCACGGTTAACTGTTGACTGTTCGCTGTAAAAGGGGTTGAGGGCAAACCGTTCACTGTGGCAACCGGAAGACATCGGCGAAAATGGCGCGATCGCTCGGACGCCGTTCGGGATGCGGGGAATCGTACACCACCATCAACCCGTCTTCCTCGAAACAGGGAAAGAGCGTTAAGCCTTCGGCGTGGTCTGCCCCGATGGTAAACGGCAGGTTGAAGAGGAGCTTCAAAATGCCCGATTCTCCGTCCCAAAGGGTATCGCGATCGTGTTCTAAAATGTCTTTGAGGCGAAACACCTGCATTGCTCCTTCGAGATCCATTGTCGGGCCGCCGAGGACGATTAAATCGTCGCCGTGAAAGCAGAGTTCGCGAATTCCCAATCCGTTTAAATCGACGAAATGCTTGCGGTAATGGCGGCCGTCGTCTAACTCCCGTAGGGTCAACTGACCGGTTTCGGAGGCTTCGACTTGGATTTCTATGGCGATCGCCCAACCGCGCAAAACGGGGCCGCGCAAGCCGAGAAAGATGCGATCGCCCCGCACGGCCAAGCCTTCGATATCCAAGCCGTTATCTTTTGAGGGCAGTTGCATTTCAACAAACGGCCCGAGATGCTCGTCTTCCTTTAAGGTGTCGAGTAACAGGTTGCTCGCTTCGGTTCGGGTTAACGCCGCTGCAAACAGGCGATCGCCTGCGTCGTCGGAGGTGGCGCAGGATGTGACGGGTTGACCTTGGAGAATGGGAATGCGAACGAGCAGGTTGCGATTGGCGTCTCGTTTAATTTCCGAGAGCCGTTCGAGGTCTTTTTCGGTTTTCTTACCTTTGGGTTTCTTACGCTTGAAGCTGTGAGACCCCACCACCCAAAGATAGCCGTCGGCGTAGTCCATGCCTTCGATGTCGATTTCCGAGTCGTCGATGAGTTCGACAAATTCTTCGATGCGAAACAGTTGGTGTGCGCCGTAGACTCCCGGTTCGAGGGGAGAAAGGCGTTCGATGGAGGTCAGTTCGTCGGAACCCAGCCAAAGGCTACCGTCGGGGGTTTTGGCCACGGCGGACAGTTCGCCGATGAGGTCGTCGGAGTCGCGATCGAATTTCAGGAGGATACGGCTGAGGAGAAAGGGGTCAGACACGGTGACATTGCGTTGAAGTGACAGATTCAGGGTATTACCCCTCGAGGGCGATCGTCATCTTTCGGAGGTTAGGCATTGGAGACTTTCAGAGAGGCGATCGCCTCCTCTGGCGAATATGACGATTGACAGAGTTAGCTTTGGAATCTTGCTTGTCAAGAGAGAAAACTCGCTCTCTCTCCTTGCAACGGGGAGGGCTGGGGTGGGGTCATAAATTTACGCAATAAGTTCGATCGCCTTTTACAGCGATCGGCGAGCAGTTAAGAGGTTTTATTACTTTTTTGTGATTTAAGAATTGCTACAAAATCCTTTATACGTAACCGTTCTAGACTCGTGCTTTTACTTCACTACTCAATCGACAAATACGACACTAAAAATAACAGAGCATCGATCGCGCCATTTTGCTAAAAACGCTACAATTCGTAATGTTTCAAGATAAGATAGAGCGCGATCGCCATAGAGCAGTTTTTCTAATCGAAGGGCGATCGCATTGAAAGCCAACAATTCCAATTTAAAGTTTACTGCGTACCCATATGTTTGAAAATCGAAATCAAGATCCGACTGATTTCACGACAGACCACGCAGTCACCTTTCATCAAGCGGGTTTCGTTTCCCCCGTCCGACCCGAGTTTCGTCTGTCTCGCTACGATTTTGAAACCGTCAAACTGGACGAAACCGGACGGGAACTGACCCGAGAACGCAACGAAGCCTTCTTTTTCACCGAAGTTCTCGCCAAAGACGCCCCCCTCGACACAGTGGCGATTCCCGGCGGACGCTTCCTCATGGGTGCGCCAGAGACGGAAGAGAATCGATCGCCGCGAGAACGGGGACAGCGACAAGTGGCGATCGCACCGTTCTACATCAGCAAATATCCCATCACGCAAATTCAGTGGAACGCCGTCGCCAAGTTACCGAAGGTGAACCGTCCGCTACCGCTGAAACCCTCGCTGTTTAAGGGTTACGCGCGACCCGTGGAAAACGTTTCTTGGTACGAAGCCGTCGAATTCTGCGATCGCCTCTCCCTCAAAACCGGACGCCTCTACCGCCTCCCCAGCGAAGCCGAATGGGAGTACGCCTGTCGCGGCGGAACCACCACGCCGTTTTACTGCGGGGACAGCCTCACCACCAACCTGGCCAACTGCGACGGACGCACGCCCTACGGAAACACTCGATCGGGTCGGTTTCGCGGTCGTACTACCGTCGTGGGGAGTTTCCTACCCAACCCCTTCGGACTCTACGACATGGTAGGAAACGTTTGGGAGTGGTGCGCGGATACGTGGCATCACAGCTATGACGGCGCACCTGCGGACATCCCCCCTTCGCCCCCCTTTGAAAGGGGGGTTGGGGGGATAGGCGGCGACGAAACTTCGCGGCCGCTACGGGGTGGGTCGTGGATGTTCTTCCCCGGTTACTGTCGTTCCGCGACGCGCGTTCACTACAGCCCCGATTTTCGCAGTTATAACGTCGGGTTCCGCGTAGTTTGTGGCGCGGCGAAAGTGGGGTAATTGGGGGCGTCAGCCGGTGGAGGCAAGCCTCTGCGCTTGCCCGTTAGTTAGTAGCCCGTGGGGGCAAGCCTCTGCGCTTGCCCAAATGTCCGATGCTCAAAATTGCAACAATAAAAAAAGTGCGCGAAGCGCACGGGAAAGAAAAAAGTACAAAAAACAAAGGGCAATAGGGCAAGAAGGCAAAGGGCTATGATAGAGTCCGCGCCACAGAACAACACAAGCGAAAACCGACCCCGACGTACCGATAGTCCGGGTTGTCCCTGAGGCGATTCGCAGAACGGCAAAACCACGGATAGTCGTCCCAAGAACCACCCCGCAAGAGCCGACGTTTTTGAGAATCGTTATCGTTATCAATCCAAGGTCTTTCATTTGGCGGTGCGCCGCTATAACTATCGTGCCATTGGTCGTAACACCACTCCCAGACATTGCCGTGCATATCGTATAAGCCAAAAGCATTGGCAAGCTGATAACTGCCAACTACTGTAGTTCCTTCATCATATGACCTGCTGAAACTCGCCACTTCCTGAGTAATCGTTTCGCCAAAGTGATAGGGAGTCGTCGTTCCGGCACGGCAGGCGTATTCCCATTCCGCTTCGCTCGGTAAGCGATAGAGTCGTTTAGTTTTTTGAGCCAAACGAGCCAAACGCTGGCAAAATTCAACAGCTTCAAACCAATTAACTTGTTCGACAGGTCGGTTGTCACCTTTGAAAGATGAAGGATCGGAATTGAGATCGGTCTTGACCTTTGGCAGTCCAGTGGCAACGGCACGCCACTGAGCTTGTGTCACGGGATATTTCCCCATAAAAAAGCTTGGCACGGTGACTTCATGCTGAGGACGTTCCTCGTTGTAGCCTTGAAACCTCTCTTCATCGGTGACTGGTGACTGGTGACTGGTGACTGGTGACTGTCTATCCCCTTCCGGCGATCCCATGAGAAACGTTCCGCCGGGAATCCAGACCATTTCCAGGGTTACGCCGTTGCCCAAGTCTTCGCGGTATTGTTGAGCCGTGCGCTGGCGGCGACGGAGGACGTATTGTGTGGCTTGGCTCATAACAGGATGGAGGGTGTAGAGGGCAAAGAGCTACTGAGTCCGCGCCACGGAGCAACACAAGCGAAAACCGAAGAGGTAGAACCGAATGTCCGGGTAGTTCCTGAGGCGAACCGCAGAACGGCAATACACCGGATTGTAGTACCAAGAACCACCACGCAAGAGCCGGGGATTTTTGCTTTCTGTACGTTTTTCTTTTATTGCTTTTTCTGTACGTTTTTCTTCCGCTTCGTCGTCTAACCAAGGACTGCCATCAGTTGGTGCATCATTCTCGTAATTGTCGTGCCAAATATCGAGACACCACTCGTAAACGTTGCCGTGCATATCGTAAAGACCGAAAGCATTCGCAGGAAAACTCCCGACATCGGTAGTTCCTTGGCGGTAGCTTCCTTTCAGGCCGTTGCCGTAGGTGTAGTTACCATTGTAGTTGGCAAGATCGGGTGTAATCGTCTCACCAAACGCGAACGGTGTGGTCGTTCCCGCACGACAGGCGTATTCCCATTCCGCCTCGCTAGGGAGTCGATAGTCACGTCCCGTTGCCTCAGAGAGCCGATCGCAAAACTCCATCGCCTCGTACCAATTGACTTGTTCGACAGGTCGATCGTCCCCTTTAAAGTTTGACGGGTCGGGAGTGAGATCGCGATCGATCTTCGGCAGTCCAGTCGCAACCGCACGCCACTGCGCTTGTGTCACTTGATATTTCCCCATGAAGAAGTCCGGCACAGTCACTTCATGTTGGGGATACTCATCGGAATCTGCTCCTTCCTCACCTTCCGCCGCTCCCATGAGGAACGTACCACCCGAAATCGCCACCATTTCGAGGGTTATGTCGTTAGGCAGAATTTCGACAAACTGAAACGCTCGACCCGAACTCCGATGAATAACGGCTTTCGAGTTCACCATTTCCAACCGTGCCGTTTCAAACTCAAACGGTTGGAGATCGGCGTTTTCCTCCTCACTGGCGACTGTCTCGGAAGGTTCAGCCACAGGCTCGAAATACCCTTCCTCAAAATCAAACGTTTCCAGAGGAAATGAAGAGAGCGCATCGACTTCTTGCAACAAAAACGCCGGTTCGAGGCCGAGTTGTCCTAGTACGTCTTCTTGTCCGACCAACAAATCGATCCAACGCTGGCGATCGTCGTCGCGTCCCTCCGCCACCGCACGACGTAGCCGCTCTCCAATCTCACGCGCCGCGTCACCCGGACGAACGCACGCCAAAGCAATCCACTCGAAATCCTGCCCAAAATCTCGCGCCGCTCTCGGGTTTTCGGGCAATTTCGCACCGACATAAGCCGTCGCGAAATCTGCCAGTTCGTTCAGACGAGGTTCTCCAAACCGACTGTCTTCGGCGAGTTGCTGCAACAGGAACGATCGCACCTCCGGTTCCATTTCGTAGAGGTCGTCACCCACCGACTCGAACCACGGCGACAGCAAAACATCCGCCACCGCAATCCAGGGAGAGTCCGGCAAAAAGTTTTCCCGCAAGCAATAGAGCAGTTCCGAAGTCACCGCAAACGGGAACGCAGCGTGACACGCCAAGTCGAGATGTGCCGACCCGTAAGTTTTCAGGAAGGTGAGGATTTTTCGTCGAGTTCGCTCGAGTTCTTGGGTCGGCATTGCGGAGGGGGAGCAGGGGAGAAGGGGAGAGGGGGAGAGGGGGAGAGGGGGAGAAGGGGAGAACAATCGAGTTTGTAACTCTATGATTGAATAAATGCTCTCGTCGTTTGTCTCTATGAAACTACAGGTTTTGCTCGAACCCAGTGAAGCGGGAGGGTACACCGTATCGGTTCCGTCTCTTCCCGGTTGCATTAGCGAAGGGGAAAGTATCGAGGATGCGCTGTCGAATATTCGGGAAGCGATCGCGCTCTATCTCGAACCCACGGAAGACAGTTTGAGTGCGATCGACGGTGCGATCGTTCGGGAAATCGTGGTTTGAGTGGCGTTTTTATTCTCAACGCCGGACGAAATCGACTGCATCGTTCAGTCCGTCGTGACTGAGTTCAAACATTCCACCCCCGATCGCCTCCAGACACTCCCGAACCTCTTCAGCAGTCGTCCCCAACCAACGCTCCGACGGCATCGGATTCAACCACGCGATCGCCCTAACCCACGGCCGCAGTGCCTCGAGAAACTGTTCCGTCAACTCCACTCGGGGAGTATTGTAACCCCGTCGCGCCGCACCCGCATCGCTGAGAACGATCGCGGCGGTACGAGTGTCCGACAGGGAGGGAAGCAACTCGTCCAACAGCTTGGTTTGTGCGCCTTTCGGACGGAGGTAAACCGATCGCTCGGGGACGTTACGAAAATAATACTGCTCGACGCGAAAAAACCGTTTGGGTTCGACGGTGGCGAGAAGGCGATCGCAGGGAATGTGAAAGGGAACCATCGATCCGTCGCGATCGATAAAAAAGACGAGTTCGAGGAGGTTGACCCGTTTCGGTTCCAACGGGACAGTCAAACAGACTCGATCGCGAGCAATAGCAGCGATCGCCGCTGGAATATCCACGTTTCCGGTTGTCCCCAGACGCGCGATTTGTCGCAGTCGCCGCCAACTCCGACGCGCGAGACGCGGTTGAAACGGAAAGTCCGTCGGCTTCAGGATATAGCCTTTCTCCGAAGTTTGATGGAGTTGAGGATCGCCTTCTCGCAACGCACCGAGGGTTTGCAGGGGTCGCGGTTGGGGTTGTTGAGGTTGCGGCGGACGGGGAACCGTCGGTGCAGGACGCAAATCGGCGGTTGTCGCAGTCGTCGAGGAACCGTCACCGGGTTGGCGATCTTCTTCTTCTCGGGTTTGCGGTGGGTTGCGAGAAACGTAGCGATCGAACACCGCGTCAAAATAGGCGATGGTGCGATCGTCGTGGGTTTTGAGCCAGAGCAGGCGACAGGTTTGTTTGAGGTTGTCGAGGCTTTCGCAGCCAAACCCGCGATCGAGCGCGTCCAACAAGAGATGATAGTCATCTGGACGCAAACCCAGCGGTTCGCGCACCTCCAGAAACAAGTCAAACAGCGGGAGTGGCGGCCAAGTTTCGCTCACGACGGTTCCGATTTGGGTTGAGCTGGCGGTTTCCGCAGGACGCGATCGAGGTCGGCTCTGGATTTGAGGAGAATTCCAAGCTGAGCCGGGTCGCTGGCGACTTTCTCAATTTTCGCCGCCGCCTCGGAATCGTCAATTAACACGCTCAACCAGTCGAGAAGTTCGCTGGTACTGGCTTGTTTTCCTTGGCTGCGACTGCGGCCTTTACTGCGGATTTCGAGGAATTTGGCGATCGCATTTTTAATAATGTCCGCGCGATCGGGACGGGGAAAATGACACTCGACGATTTGTCGCAGGTGGGTTTCGTCGGGAAACGGGAGATAAAAGAACAGACAGCGACGCAGAAATGCTTCGGGAAGTTCGCGTTCTTGGTTGCTGGTGATAATGACGATGGGTTTGTTCGCACCCGGTTTTTCGGGAATTTGTTGCTGGGTTTCGTCAACGATGAAATAGCCTTCTTCCAGGTCGCACAGCAAATCGTTGGGAAAATCGATGTCCGCTTTATCGATTTCGTCGATGAGGAGAATCGGACGGCGATCGCACTCCTGCAACGCCAACCCCAGCGGTCCCCATTTAATATAGCCTTCGGGGTTGGAGAGGCGATCGATCAGCTTTTGTCGTTGCGTGTCATCGAGAAACTGTTCGAGTTGTGGCGTTCCCACGAGCTGAGCGTCGCGCAATTTCCCCAACGCATCGTAAGTATAGCGACCTTCCTGAGCGGTTGAGTTCGATTTCACGTTCCAGCTAAAGAACGGCCATTCTGCTTTTCCCTTGAGGTATCGCTGGCTGAATTCGTAGGCGATCGCGCGAGCCAGTAAGGTTTTTCCACAACCGGGTTCTCCTTGAATTAAAAGCGGTCGATCGAGTGCGATCGCCAAATTCACCGCCTCGATAAGTGACGGTTTGGGTAAGTAGGGAAACACCCGCGCCTGTCGGTTTGGCTTGGGTTGCAAATCCGGATCGCCGAGATATTGAAGTGGTTCGGATTGAGCTGTCATAGTGCGATCGACCTTGTAAAAAATGAGAGTTTAACCAGCTAGAAACTTATTCGCAATATCGCGCTCCCAGACAACACCGCAATAGTCACACAGTTCGATTAACACATCAAGCGGTCGAACGTCAGTTTGGCGGTTACATTGAATCGCTTTGTCCTTCAGTTCGGTCGGACAAAGTCCGTTGAGATGGGGTTTAAGTGCGTCGTGATGCGCTTCCGTCCAGTTGCGAAAATCGCGGTCTTTAAATCCATCGGCGACCAGTTCGATAATCTGCTCGGGGCGATCGCAATCGTACTCAGTTCCGTATTCGATAGGACAGGTGCGATCGCCTTTTCGTCCTAAATCGACAAAGAACAAAAGTAACGGCGTGTCGATATCGTAATCTTGGGTTTTTCGCACCAGTGGAACCCATAAATTATCGATAAAAGCTTGCAGGTCGTCGGTTGACAATCGTTCGATTTCATAGAAGACAATAGCAACCGTTTTTTTGTTTTGCCACTGTTCTAAAATTTCTTCGACAATTGCATTCGGCTCTGCTTCAGTTTCTAACCAGCTTGCAAGTTGCTGCCAGAGGTCTTCAATTCTTGAACCCGTGCGAATTTTAAATGTCTTTTTAAACGCCTGAATCGAGCCGGGAACGAAATCGACCCACAGGCGATATAACAGCCATTTTTGGGCGCTATCTCGCTTTCCCCGTATCCAGAACGCCCCCACTCTGCGATCGAACTCTTCCATAAATTCTCGAAAAATGCGATCGGGTTTTTTGTAATTTAAACAAAAAAGTAGTCTTAAAAATTTTTCGATGGGCTGTTCTTTAGGGTTTTGTTTGTTTAAACAGTTAATAATCTCAAGAGTCGAACCTTGAAGGGCTAAATCTACAGGCTCTTGACCAGTTCCTCGTAAAGCGACCGCCACATATTGAGCCAACCCTGAAAACGTTAGCAAGTCATTTTGGCTATGGTCTTCTATCGCATGAAGTATTGCTTCGGTAAATTGTCCGTGGTCGCTAATATCGGATTCGTATGCTTTTTCAGTTCGACGACAAGCAGCTAAAATTCCAAAGTTTACATATTTTATCAACGATGCAAAGCTTTGGCTAAATATTTGCTTTTCGATCGCCCCTTCCAGAATCGATCCGGCGTAACAGCAATCGAGAAGTACGACTAATCCACTCTTCGAGCGTTTTAAACGTTTAATAAATTGCTTGTTCAAGCTTTCTAAAGCAATTGCATAACTTCCGCATTTTTTACTATTGGAAGCTGCAATATAACCATATTCGTCGTCAAAATTATCTTTGGCAGAAAATCCATGACCTGCAAAGTAAATCAATAATTCGCTGCCATCATCTGTATCTTCCAATATTTTTTTGATAGCATTAGTTAAATCGGTATAACTTAAATAATCTTCGATGAGTTTGTAAACACCGCGTTTTCCCTCTTGTTCGATGATATATTTGCTGGGAATTCGCGTAACCTGGTAGTCGCCATATTTTTCTAAACACTGAGAAATTGACTCTGCATCTTTCCAGGCATTTTTTAAAGTCGTCCAAGATTTATACTTTGAAATTCCAATAACTAAAGCGTGGCGTTTCGGCATACCGCGTCCGAGCGATCGATTGCTGGTAGCTCCAGCTTATACGATGATGGAGGAAAGGCGCTACAAGTATCGATCGGGAGAACAGCCTTATGACTGACGAAGTTCCTTTGCAAAAGCTGGTTTACGAAGACGAGGAGACCGGCGAACGCTACGAAATCTATATTGAGTCGAAAGACGCCGAACCCATCGACCTCGACGCGATCGCCGACGAGGAAGATGAAGATGAAGATCGTCCGAGTCGGGGTGGTGCGAGTGCTTCCCAAGAAGCCCGCGATCGCATGGTCAAAGCCACCGAGATGATGCGCGGTTACGCCAAATTTGCCGTCAACTCCTTCCGCAACTTTGCCAGTGCCAACGTTTCCGAAGTGACCATCGAATTCGGATTGAAATTTGCGGGGAAAGCTGGCGTTCCCTTGGTGACGGAGGGTTCGGCAGAAACCACCATGAAAGTTCAGGTTAAGTTTCAATATCCCCAAAACACCCAAACCCCAGACAATCCAAAACGGTAGTGTGGGAATGTTTGCAAGAACCAGGCTGGAAGCCTGGGATACGCAGGTTGACCAACTCTACGAATCGAGATTTTCAATTTCAACAGGTTCGATGTCGTCGGCCGGTTCGTAGCCGAACACGCGAGAATAAAAGTAAAACTCCGCATCCAAAGCGCGTTTGATCGTCTCCGCTTGGCGAAACCCGTGTCGTTCGCCTTCAAACGGAACGTAAGCCACCGGTAAACCTTTCTTCCGCAACGCCTCCACCATCTGTTCGGCTTGACTCGGGGGAACCACTGTATCTTCTAACCCGTGGAAGAAGATCGTCGGACAAGACAGTCGATCGACAAAATGAATCGGCGATCGCGCTTCGTAAACGTCCTTGCGTTCGGGATACGGCCCCACTAGGCGATCGATATACCGCAACTCGAACTTGTGAGTATCCGCCGCCCAAGTTTCCAAATTGCTGACACCGTAATAACTCGCCCCCGCTTTGAAGGTATCGCGGAACGTCAGGGCGCAGAGAACCGTATATCCTCCCGCACTACTTCCCGTAATCGCCAAGCGATCGCCGTCCACCAAACCGCGATCGACTAAATATTTCGCACCGTTTGCACAGTCGTCTACGTCCACAACGCCCCAATTTCCATCGAGGCGTTGGCGGTAATCTCGTCCGTATCCCGTACTTCCCCCATAGTTCACCTCGAGGAAACCGAAACCGCGACTCGTCCAATACTGAATCGACAACCGCAGCCCCGTCGAAGCACTTGCAGTCGGTCCGCTGTGACTTTTGACCAACAGCGGCGGTTTTTCCCCGTCCGGAGCTTGATAGTCGGGGTTCGTGGGAGGATAGAAAAAGCCGTAAGCCGTCTGTCCGTTTTCCGTGGGAAATTCGATCGCTTCGGGTTTCGAGATGTAGCTGGGGTCTACCTCTAAATCGCTCGATCGCCGCAAAATCTTCATGTCGTCGCGATCGACATCCATCAACACCAACGCACTGGATTCCGTCGGCGAACTTCCCAAAAACGCCACCCGATCCCCCCGTCCTCTCACCGAAGAAATCTGCGTGTAGGGGGTTTCCAAATTTTGCAGGCGTTTCGTCCCCAAGTTCAGCGTCGCCATCTGCCACATTCCCTGTTGCGTATAGGCGCAGATGAGGCGATCGCCACCCAAAAACGCATAGGTGGACATTCCGAACACCCACTGCGGCGTCGCAAACTCCGCGTTGAGGGGAAACAGCGGTTCGACGCCCACCTTACCCAGACGGTACAGGTTCCACCAACTGGCGCGATCGCTGGCGAAATACAGCGTTCCGTTCGGCGACCATTGCGGCTGAAATACCGACTCGTTTGCGCCCCCCGTCACAGTCTTCCCGTTACTCAACTTGCCGTTATCGTCGATATCGGCCAACCACAACTGAGTCCCGTCCCAGGGCATATTGGGATGGTTCCAACTCAGCCAAGCCAGTTGGTTTCCATCGGGACTCAAGGCTGGGGAGGCATAGAAGTCGCATCCCGAGACGAGAACCTCTACAGACCCGTCAAAACCCACTGTAACGAGGGTATTTTCCGGTTCCCCCTCGCCGCTGTGGTCTTCCCGCACGCACAACAGGCGATCGCGGGAGCGATCGACCACGAAATCGGCATAGCGGAACGCTCCTTCTGGCGTCAGGGGTTGCGGGGTTTCTCCCAAGGGTTGGCGGTAGATGCGTCCGTCGCTGACGTTAGAAAAATAAACGACACCGTTATCGACAACGAACGCCCCACCCCCGTACTCGTGGACGCGACTGCGAACGTTGTAGTCCTGTGGGGTCACGTCTGCGGTCGTCCCGTCCGGTTGGCGACGGACTAAGACGTTGCGGCCGCCTTCTGAGGGACGGCCTTCGACCCAGTAAATCTCGTCACCGTCGAAGGCCAGTCCTCCCAAGCGGATACTTCCCGACGCGATGAGGTCGGAAGTAATCGGGGATTTCCAAGTACCGTAGGGGGCGATCGCGGGGCGGTTCGGTGTCATCGCTTCTCTATAATTAGTCGTCTTCGGAAATGAGGGCGTTGCCGTCACCACCGAGCAGTTCGGCGATGGCCTGGTGTTCGCGCGGTACCCGCGAGGGGGGATCTTGTCGCGCGTCGGTAATCAGCCAATCGAGGGCGGCGGCCTGCACGTCGATGGCATTTCCCAAGCGATCGACGCAGTAGCGACCGAATACCAATTTATCCACTAGGCGAATGCCTCGCCCCAACCGAGAATACTCGAAAATGACGCTGTTATCGACGGTGGCGTTGCTCCCAATACAACAACTCGGGCCGATCATGCTGGGGCCGACGATTTTCACGCCGTCTTCAATGCGCGTCATCGATCCGATGTAAACCGGCCCTTGGATATCGACTTTGTCCCAGTTGACGACGACGTTCAAGCCGGTATAAACTCCCGGTACGACTTCCCGACCGGGTATTCCTACGTTTTTGACTTCGCCGCGCAAGACACTGCGGATGGCTTTCCAGTAGTCGGGAACGCGCCCGATGTCCACCCACTGGAAATCCATACTCAATCCGTAAAACGGCGCTCCCATTTCGACGAGTTTCGGGAACAGGTCGCCCCCGATGTCGTATTCGACACCCGAGGGGATGTAGTCGAGAACTTCTGGCTCGAAAATGTAAATTCCCGTGTTGATATCGTTGCTGAGGGCTTCGTCAACGGACGGCTTTTCCTGAAACGCTTTGATGCGACCGTCTTCGTCGGTGACGACGACGCCGTAACTGGACACTTCGTCTTTGGAAACGGGTTTGAGAATGACGGTGGCGATCGCTCCTTGTTTACGATGCCATTCGATGGCTGAGGAGATGTCGAGGTCGATTAAGGCGTCGCCGCACAGCACCACGAAGGTATCGTCAAAAAACGGATAGAAGTCTTGAATTCGCTTCATTCCACCCGCCGATCCCATCGCTTTTCCGAGGAGTTCGCCGTCGGCGATTTTTCCTTCAAAGGAGTAGCCGATTTGCACGCCGAATCGCTGACCGTCGCGGAAGTAGTTTTCGATTTCGTTGGCGAGGTGGCTGACGTTGACCATGATTTCGTCGAAACCGTGTTGGCGCAGCAATTCGACGAGAAACTCCATCACTGGCTTTTGCAGGATGGGAATCATGGGTTTGGGAATCGTGTAGGTGATGGGGCGCACGCGGGTTCCTTTCCCCGCTGCCAAAATCATCGCTTTCATACGAATATATCTCTTGAGATCCTGAGTCTACTTGGATTTTGCTGGATCTTCTCAACCCGATCGCTTCGGGGCGATGCCACGGTGACGCGAGACGAACGCTGTTTGAGGGATTGGGAGTCTGTTGATAGGGTAACATTCGCCTCGATTGCTCGAGACGATCGACTTTCCCACTATACGATACGAACAGACTGGGGCAAAACGGAGAGATAAGGCGGTACAGACGCTCTTGCAGATAG
>NZ_KB235958.1:1358551-1452789 GCF_000332355.1 Baaleninema simplex PCC 7105 | reverse complement strand
CAGTTGGTTCAGGTGTCGGTCGATGACATCGACGACTCGCACGTCCCACGGGTCTATCTCTCCCCGTTCGGCCAGATCGAGGAGCAGTTCGATAGCGTCTTGAGCGATCGATACGGTCAACGACAGAAACCTCCGTGACAGTCGCGCGTTCGATTTGCGGTTGCGAACGTGCTTTGGCATTGTACCGCAACGGAGGTCTCGACTGCTCGGCGCTTCGGGACTATCGCGAATCCGGTTTTTGGGCGATCCCCAAGTCTTTACTCGATTGCTTGAGCTGTTTCCAGAGTTCTCTAACTTGGATATAGGCTTCTTCTGGTGATAATTTTCCGCCGGTTTCTAAATTGCTGATGAAACTCACTCGTTGGGCGAATTCTTGCAAGTTGGCATCGAAGAGTAAAACTTCTGGATGTTCGGGCGCGACGGCTCCGCGATAAGGGATGTGGGGATACAAAAATTGATTGCGATCCATGGTGATAACCTTTTGATAAATGAGTGCGATTCTTAGTTCGATTTTCCTCTTAACCTTATCATAACCTTTTTTTGTGACTTGTGACAGCGAACGATTAATTAACGCGGATTTTGCAACGAATTGTAATCCTATAGACGGCTTTTTATGTAATTATTTAAATTTTATAAAATTTCGTTTGTTTGCGTTTTCTCTTTAAGATTGTCGATCCCAACTCTTAAATTCCACAAAATCAACGATATTGAAATTGAAGTGGCGTTCGAGAAAAACGAGGTTTAATTTGGATCGATCGAGGAACAATTAACTTTTATATTGCTATTATACCCAACAATATCAAAAAATGAAGACAGGGAAAATACTGGTTTTTGTTCTAAAAAAATTATAATGTAATCCGTAAAAGCAATATCCAATTTACGTAAAAATACTGTATCGAATACTAACTCGGTTGGGTAGGTAGATATAGAATCTATCGGCTTCTACGCAGTAACGAAATATTGATTTCTATATCGTTTGATACTCCACGATATGAAGTGTTGTCAAAATTTTTTTGAAAATTTACGCACTTAAATAATTTTCAATGGCGGTTCGCTGGCTGAAACCAGCAAAATCTGAACATATTCGAGTCATTTGCGTGCTGCTAACGTCCTTCACGTTCGATCGCCTTCAGTAAAACAACACCGATTTCTCCAGTTGCGATTTCCCTGAAAATTGCGATCGCCTACCCCAAACAATATTGAATTTTGTTAGCATTTGGATGAAAACCCAAAATAAGAAATCAAATATCAGCATAAAAGCATAAAATAATTTATTTCGATTGTTTTTTGCTAAATTTCGAGAGAATATAGCATTTAAGGATATACCAGTCGATCGTGCTGAGAACGTCTGGGTGTGCGATCGCAAGAGACCGTCAGACCGACAGAGGAGCTGTGTAAACGAGAAATCGAGACTGCAAAAAAACGTTAGTACGGGTCGGCGATCGCACAAGAGCGAACCCTTGCCTTAAACTGACCGAGCAATGTTGACGAGCGATTTTAGACCGATGTTCCAAACCACGCGACGCCGTCTCGCCATCTGGTATACCACTGTCACCGCCATTTTACTGTTGGTTTTCGCCACGACAGTCTATCTCTACGTGCGATCGACCCTGATCGATCGCGTAGACGACACCCTCAAGCACGTCGTCGAAGTGGTGTCGCGATCGATCGCCCTCGAGAACCAACAACACCACCCCTTCCAACCCGACATCGAACGCAGCGTTCGCAACAACGCCAGTTCCCTCGAAGAAGACCGTATCGACCTCGAATGGTTCAGTCCCAACGGAGAACTCCTGTGGTCGACGCTCTCAGAACCTCTCGACATCCCCTTGAGTACTACCTCGACGCCACAAACCGTTTACCGGCCGAGCCAATTCGCCCCCGAAAGAAGTGCGACCCCGCAACGGTTTCCAGGGTTGGGGAACGTACGATCCGAAAGCCGTCCGGTACTGCGTCAAATTACCAAACCCATCAAAATAGATCGCCAACCCCTCGGCTACTTGCGCGTCAGTCACCCCTGGTTTGAAATCAGCAAACCCAGCCGCGACTTCGTCATCGATCTCAGTTTTGGATTTATCGTCATGGTAACGTCTGTTGCGGCGATCGGTTGGTGGTTGTCGGGATTGGCTATGAATCCAGTTCGCGAGTCCTACCAACGCTTAAAGCAGTTTACCGCCGATGCCTCCCACGAACTACGAAGTCCGATCGCCAGCATTCAAACCAACGTTCAAGTGGCGTTAGCCGAACCCGAGACGGTGCAAGGGTCGTGCTTCCAACAGTTACAAACGATCGAACGGCTGACTCGCCGCTTGGGTCGGTTGGTGGACGATTTGCTGTTTCTGACGCGACAAGATAGCGGTATGGTGCAGTCTCAAAAGGAGACGGTATCCCTAGAGGCGGTGTTAATCGAAGCTATTGAGGAACAAGAGGCGATCGCCATTGAAAAGCAAGTGGAGTTACAGGTCGATATTGTCGAACCCCCCTCGCAACCCGACGCCACGTTTGGTCTATACGGCGATCGCGATCGTCTGGTGCGGCTGTTTGCAAACTTGCTCGGAAACGCCGTTCTCTACACTCCTCCAGGGGGAACGGTTACGGCTTCCTTAAAGTACGTCACCACCAAACAGGGGTCGGCCTTACAAGCTCGGGTCGAAGATACTGGAATCGGTATTTCTCCCGATGCTTTACCTCACGTGTTCGATCGCTTCTATCGCGCCGACCCCGCGCGGTCTCACGATGCTTCTCATCGCGTCGGATCGGGGTTGGGACTCGCCATCGCTCGAGCGATCGTCGACAACCACAGCGGCGAGATTTCTATCGAAAGCGAGGTCGATCGCGGTACCGTCGTTACCGTGTGTTTTCCCCTATTACATTGAGAAAGCAAGGGAGAGGGGGAGAGTGGGAGAGAGGGAGAGAGGGAGAGGGGGAGAGAGGGAGAGGGGGAGAGGGGGAGAGGGGGAGAAACTGTTACCTGTCAACTGTTTTAACTGGTGACTGGTGACTGGTGACTGGTGACTGAAACACTGTTCACTGTTCACTGTAAAAGGGGAGAGAGGGAGAAATCCTCTTCGTTATCAATTCTCGATTCCCCCTCCCATCCAGGGAACGTAACGGGAGATATCAAAAAGTTTGCCAAACTGGTGTTGCATCTTTTGATAGAGGTTTAGATCGACCGTGCGGATGTGGACGTGGCCGGTTTGACCGGGTAAAAGGAAGCCGTCGTCGTTGTCGAGGAGTAACGTCACTTCTAACACGGGTTTCGCACCGGGGGTTTCGGAATCAATACTCGGGCCGATTTCAGAGACTTCCGCCCTGTAGTCAGTGTTTCCTTGGTTCTCCGTTTGGAAGCGTCCCAGTTGACCCTTACTCACCAGATTTTTATCCCCTTGGGCGATTTGGACGCGGGCTTCGAGTTCCCCTAAATCGACAATTTGCAGCAGCGTTTCCCCCGCTTCCATGCGCGTCCCGTCTCGCAAATCTAAGCCTTCGGTAATCACCGTTCCGTCTGTGGTCGCCCGTAGCGTTAATTCCCCTCGTTGGTCTTCTAACCGTTCTAATTCGGCTTCAAACGAGGCGATCGCATCTTGGTGACTTTGCACTTTCGCCGCCGCTGCGGTAACTTCTTCTTCAGCCGATTGTCGCTGGGCGATGCGACTGTCGAGTTCGTCTCGCACTTGCATCAGTTCGTCTTCGAGGCGGTGGCGAACGTCTTGAATGCGTTCTCGGTTGGCGTCGATGTTGCGATCGCGTTGCAGGGCGAGGTTTTGTTGGCGATCGATCTGACTGTTTAACTGGGCGATGCGAGCGATCGTCGCTTCCAGTTCCCCTTCTTTTTGTTCGATTTGTCGCGCAATATTCGATCGCTGGCTCGTGACATTGAAAATATACTCGTCCGCGATCGCACTTTCTGCAATCAGAGGTTGCAACCGTTCCATTCGGGTGTCGCTATTGCTGAGATCCTCGCGCAGTAACCCCAGTTCGCCTTCGAGCGATCGCTGTTGCGTTCGCACTTCCGCGATTTCCCCTTCCAATCTCGCCACCTCGTTTTCATATCCGGCGATTTCGTAGCGTATCCCGTCGATTTCCCGTTCCACCTGGCGAGTTTGGGGAACTCCCGTTCCCGAAGCGGCGGCGTCGTAGTCGTTGAATTCGCGATCGAGTCGCCGTTGAACGTTGGATTGTTCCGTTTGAGCCGCCATCAAGCGAGTTTGCGCGATAATTAACTCCCGTTCGGCGATTTGTAACGCCGATTCTTCCTGTTCGATCGATCGTCGCACCTCCGCAATGCGATCTTCTAATTCCGGATTGTCGATCGTGGCGAGAATATCTCCGGCTTGGACGCGATCGTTGCGACGCACTCGTAGATCGACGATACCCGATTCAACCGTCGTCACCGCTTGGCGTTCCCCAGGACGAGAATCGATTTCCGCTTCCCCCGTTACGTAATTCGGAAGCGGAATCAAGCCCAAGGCCCCCACGCCAACGGCCAAAATGCCCGCGATCGCCCAACGGTTGAGGTTTCCCTTCGACTCCGCCACAGGCGTCTCTGAAGCCGGTTGCGGGGCGGGTTGGGTGGGCTTGTCCGATTTCAGCGGTGTCGCAGCGGTTCCCTGGGGCGGAACCACTTTTAACGGAGAGTTATTCGGCTGAGGTTGTGGGTTCATGGGTAGATGCTAAAAACGACAGTAACAAAATCGACAGTGATAGGACTTATGCAGAAACCCGATTTCTTAATACAACTTCCTCCAAGACTCTCTGTGTTCTCTGTGTCTCTGTGGTGAAGAATTCAGTCAAAAATTTGGGAACCCCAATCAATCCTCCGGGGCAAAAATGTAGTAAATCGCCCAGAGTTCCACAAGAAACAGAGCGATCGCGGGAATATTGGTCAGCGTCCACCCCATCAGACGGAAAAACAGAAAGCCAAAGACGCTACAGATGTAGACCAAGCTTAAAGGGGCGTAAACCGCCAAAATTTTGCGATCGCGGGAAGTTTCGCGAATCGGCTTTCCTTGCAGCAAATTTTTATAAAAGCCAAACGATCGACTGCGAAGGTTATTAATTCCCGTCGTCGCCACCGCCAAATGATAGCCGTCGAACTTCGCCAGAGGATTGAGGTTGAGCGCAACGGTAAACAGAGACGACGCCATCAGCAAGTAACTGGCGGTGTACAGCCAACTTCCCTCAATCGACAAGTTCCAAGTCCAAAGGGCGATCGCGGCGATGGAAATTTGCGTCAAAACCCCCACCCCCACCACTTGAAGCCGCTGCCACCGCGACAAACAATAGGAATCAGTGGTGTTCGTGTACGCAGCGGGAAACAAGCACATAAACAGCAGTCCCATTTCCGGAACCACGCCGCCGTAATGCTTGAGGGTAAAAGCGTGACCGAGTTCGTGAACCGACACCACCGTCAACGCCAACAGAACGAAGGGAAGCATCAAACTTCCCCCTTGCGTCGTCCACAGTTGCGTTCCGATATCGAGAATTTCCCCTTGTTGCGACAAACCCACCACCAGAGACGCCACGAGAAACGCCGTCAAACTCCAGCCAAAACCCCTCGTCCACAGCCAGCGCAATCGATCGATATGTCGCGTCAGCCAGTTATCGGGATTCAGCAGCGGAACCCGGAAAAAGAGTAACTGCATGGGGTTGAATTTGCCCCGTTTGCGTTTTTGAGGTTCGGTACCCTCCAGCATTCCCGTCGCCGCCAGCAGTTGCAGGAGTTTGCGCCATTGTTGGGGATCGATGGCGGTGTCTGTCGTGGTGTCGTCCCCCAACTTGGCATCGATCGCGGCTTTGTCGGCGGCGGAAACTTGTAAATAGGTGCGATCGATCGGGTTCCGCAACACCCAGTACCCATCGGGATTTTTCACCCATTCCACCCCAGCCTTGAAACGAGGGGAAGCATTAGACGACGGTGGCGAATTCGGAGAATCGAGGGCTAACACGCCCAAATCCACCAGTTTTTGAATCAATCCCGTGACGAGTTGCGCATCGATGACGGTAAACTCTCGCTGACAGCGGCGTTGCACCTCAGCCACGCTGTATTTTCCGACGAAGTATCGCAACGCATAGCCTTCGGCCCCCGAAAGCTGAAATCGCGCCGCCGTGACGCGAGAGCGCAACAGTACGCGATTGTCTTGTTTGAGTTGCAACAGTTGCCAATAGGGGCGAATATCGGGACAAATCCAATCGTCAGAGATTGCGATCGCCGTCGGAAGCCGAGAACCCGTAACCATCTATAGCCATCCTAAATGGTTTGCGGAAACAGATCGACTGAAAACCCAATACCGTAACGATCTATCCTGAAAACAAGCCGCAAACGAAATCGTACTGCTATAAAATGCGGGAAGGGGACTCCCGTTATATCCGACAGGATTAGCGGGAGGGGAATTCCCGCCAACAAACGAACTGCCCGACAGGGCATCCTTATTTCGAGAATCTGTATTCATAGCCGTCTGATTGATGAACAGTTGTTAGATATTTCGGATGAACGTCGAAAGGTTTAACCCCAGCGTTCAGTCGAAAGGAAGGGCGAAACCGAATGGCAATCCGTCCTGTGTAATTTCCGGCGAATTTTCCTTGAGGAATTGTCGCCTTGACTATATCGCCCGTTTGGAAAACCTTGAAAGGATTTGGCTTTCGGAGCGTGAGTTCTCGGAAAACCGTATTTATCGGAACGACATCGTTGCCGAACTCCGTGACCTTTGGCTGCAACGAGTAAAGGTTTCTCGACCGCGACATCTAATCGATCGGGAGTCGATTTCCCGACACAAGCCGCCTATACGCCAGTGAGTTTTCGGCAACCCCGATCGGGTACGGTTGAACTTGGTTAACCCCCCCGTTCCCACTTCGACGGGCAATCCAGTTTCTTTCAACTGTTGGTAAAGCTTCCAACGAGTCGAGTTGACTGCTGCCGCATCTTTAAGAGGGACTTTGGCTTGTTTTAAAATGTGATTCAAAATCGAAGGTTTGCCCGATAGAAACTCGCGAATATCTCGGTTTTCCTTAGCTTGGTTGCAAGAATGGCAAGCCAGCGTTAGGTTAGAAACTCGATCGCTTCCTCCTCTGGACTTGGGAACGATATGCTCCACTTCGAGCGGTTGATTTTCTGTGCCACAGTAAGCACATTTATGTCCCCACTTTTGCAGTAAATACTCTCGCACTTCGTAGCCCAACAACTCCCCCTGTTGGTATTCAACACCTTGCACTTCTGGATTTTGAAGTAATTGAGTGTCAAACCTCACTAATTCTTGAGAGATGGCAGCAACGTGACAGAGTTTTCGCAATCGATTGACCCACGTTAATATAGTCTCAACCCGGTGTAGAAGATTGGGAGCTAACCAACCTTTTTGACGAGTTCGATTCAGAAAGCGAGGCTTTCGGTAACGAGTTTTTCGATGGCGTCGGGAGCGTCGTAAAGCGCGACGCTTCTCTAAATCGTTCTTAATTTGCTGTCCGCGATGGGCCAGTTCGGCCGCCCAAATAACTCGGTTTTCACTCAGGATAGCTAACCCAGTTGTTTTCGAGCCGGGATCGATTTTGAGTCCTCGACTCCGCTCGGACTCAACGCTGAGCGAAGTCGAAGCGAGCGGAGCCGAAGCGTTGAGTTGAGTTTCCGGAACGACACAATCTTTGGCTTCAATCTCGTGCAAGATAAGGGTAAATGGATAGCGACGAAATACCGAAGCACGACGGAATTTTAAAAGCCGCCGTGCCTTGGCCGAATGGCATGGTGCGAGGGGGATTTTGTCTTTATCGAGAACGAAAACGTGCATAATACACAACTCCCAAAAGGGGTAACGTTTGCCTCGCCAAGGTTACGTCTCGGTACTCTCTGAAAAGCACTGCCTTAACCCGTTTTAAGCTGTTTAACTTTTCAGTTCTAGAGCGACAAGCTGGCAACGTACTCGTCGGTAGGAACTTAAACTCTCGGACGTAACGTAGTCTTCGGAAGACTTAGGCTGGTCAACTTGTGGGCTTTTTCAAGCCCCCGTCATAGCCAACAGGCTTGACGGCGGGTTGTTGACATCCAGTGAGATGCCAACCCTTCATCTATCTCTCGGTGAAATCGCACCCGGTTTTACGGCGATCGTCGGGTCTTGTAACAACTCTTCACGAAAAAGACGGAAAAAACGAAACCCGGAGACAAGGAAAAGACCCCTCACCTCCCCATCGCATCATCGCATCATCACCTCATCTTCCGATGCTGTTGGTTGTGTTGAAGCCACTGCTCGAACCGTTTCTCGAAGGCGAAAGCTTCTTTCTCGAACAGATTGTTTTCGTAGACGCGATCGGCGCGTTTGTAGGCGAGAAAATATTGATAGCCAAATTCTCCCAAGCCGCCTAACTGTTCCGACTGGCGGACGTGAATCAGTTCGTGGGCTAACAGGATAACTTGTTCGAGGTCGTCGGGACGGTAGGACTCGTTGACGTAAATACGATATCCGTACACCTGGGCGTTCGAGTAGCCGAGATCGAGTCGCAGGTTCGCCCCCACCCAGTTATCCATCAGCTTGGCGTCATAGACGATGCGAACCCGATCGACCAAATCGCCAAAGTAAGGACGCAGATACTGTTTTTGAGTCTCGTTGAGGGGTTGGGGGCGTTCGTGGTTGCGTTCCATCACGTGAGCGATAGCCTGGTACGCTAAGGCTCCCAAATTAGCTAAGACGGGTTCGGGAATCGAATCGGGAACTTGACCGCGACAGACTTGTCCCAAGGCGGTTTCGGGAGAATAGCACGCTCGAGCCACTAAACTCGAGAGAGATGCCAGGAAAACTCCCGCCGACAGACACCCGAGTAGCCCGCTCAGGTAAACCGCAAATCGAGAATGACGTGGCATTAACAACTAACAGCAACAGTTCGTTACCAGTTCGAGGTGAAATCGACAGCAGAGGTCGCCTCGTGTCGAAGGACATTTGACTCACACCTAAATTTATGCTTCGACTTCGACAATGAGGATGACCCGTTCCGGCTTGTCGTCCGGAGGGACTTTATTCTTATTAAAACAGGAGTCTCAAAGGCGAGACCGCTATCTGGCTCACCAAAAATGTTAAAAATTAAATATTAAACTTTAAGTCAATTTGTTACAGATTTTTAAGAAATGGGGCGATGCAACCGAGAAGGGTGTTTCGATCGCGCCACAACAGCGGTATCGTAAGATCCGTGTCGTTGACTCGAACGAGATGGCTGTTTACGAAGATCGAGAAGCCTATATTCCGTATCGCTTGAGCGATCTCGTCGAACTGTGCGTGTCCGACAGTTCTTTTGACGAGTCCCAAGCGGAGAAGTTCCGAGAATTTTGCAATCTATTAGCGGCGTACTACCATTTTCAGTTTCACCGTTACACTCGCACCATCTTAGACAACTATGCTCCGTTCGATCCCGATCGCACGACCGTTGCGATTCGCGATCTGACCGCCTCGGATCTCGCCCAGATGGAAGAACGGGTCGTGTCATCGTTTCGTCACATTCTCGAACGAGCAAACTATATCGAACTGTCTCGAGAGTTGCTTGAAGAAGCTTTTGAAGATCGATCGCTCATCGATTTGAAAACCAACGTCGATTTTCAAGATTTCGATCGCTTCCTGTGCTACTATCGCGGCGACGTATTTCAAACGATCGACGTTAAAAAATGGATGTTTTTTACGCGGAAATTGAAACTCGATATTTTAGAGCGAGTGGCTGTTTTTATTAAATATAAAGGAAAAGAATATTTTCGACGCAAAAAAATCGATCCAGACAGTCTCGAATTCGAGCCGGGAAAAACCTATGTTTATTTGTATAAAAACGTTCCCAAACCCGATCTCGAATTTCTCTTTCCTAACGTTAAAACCAGCATGACGTTAAAAGATCGGTTGTTATTTGTCGTTCCGGCGATCGGGGCGGCCGTTCCGGTGATGCTCAAGGTTTTACCGCAACTGTTGCTCGTGATTGGCGTCGTTCTGTTTCTCACTGTCGGCTCGCACGAAATCGGCGCCCTGCGAGCCGACGAAGACGACGTGGAAAATCTTACCCCCGTTTTACTGGCTGTCCTGTCACTTTTGATAGCACTGGGAGGCTTTGCCTTCAAACAATACAGTACCTATCAAGGCAAAAAAATTAAGTTTCAAAAACACGTGACCGAAACGTTATTTTTTCGAAACATTGCCAGTAATTCCAGTGTTTTTACCCTATTAATTAATGCAGCCGAAGAAGAAGAATGTAAAGAGATTTTATTAGTGTACTACCACTTACTTCAGAGTTCCGAACCGCTGACGCCTTCGCAACTCGACGATCGCATCGAAACCTGGATGGAGGAAAACTTCAAGACGGCGATCGACTTCGACATCAACGGACCGCTGAAGAATTTAGAAGCTATTCGAGGCGGTCCGGATAACTCACCGCTGATGCAGTACGACGAACGCGGTCGATGTCAACCGCTTCCCCTCGAAACCGCGAAAGCCGTCATCGATGAGATTTGGGACAATGCGTTTCAGTTTTGCCGAGATTGACATCCTCTCCCAGCAACCCGTTCCGGGTATGCAGGGAGATTCCTTGGGTCGCCCCAAAGATTTCCTGCTTCAACAGGTGCCAGCTAGACTGAGTAACCTCAGTCCCCGCCGCCTCCCCTCCACAGGCAGTTTCGATTTGCCGTTGCCCACGGCTACAGATAACTTGTCCGCTTGCTACATCACGGGGCTTTGTTGACCCGCAGTTGTGACAGTGATGGATTCGAGTTGAGAGATCTTTGCGAACCTCCACTCCACAGTCTGGACATTCCTGAGAAGTGCCACGAGCATCCACCTTGCCGTAAAAGACATCACGCTTCCAGCACACCCAGGGAAGGATCTGATTCACAAATTGTCCCAGCCCAGCATCTAGAGTGTGTTTGCCCAACATCCCTTTGGCCATAATGCGGAAGTCGAGATCTTCGACAAAAATCATCCCTGCACCATCACAGAGGTGATGAGCCAGCTTGAAATGCCAGTCTTTTCGCGTATCGGCAATACGTTGATGGACTCTGGCAATTTTCTTCTGGAGTTTCAGCCAGTTAGCTGACCCCTTCTGCTTTTCTTCAATCGACGTTGCAGCGATTTCAGCTTGCGGTGCAGATTGTTGAAAAAGCGAGGTCGCTTGACCTGTTCCCCATCAGACGTTGAAAGAAAGTACTCCAGTCCAACGTCAATCCCTACCGGATGTCCGTGAGGGGCTACAGCAGGAATATCGACGTCAGCCTGAAGGCTAAGCACGACAAAGTACCCGGATGCCTTGCGAACAATTCGAGCTTGCTTAACCTGGAATAAATCAGGAATTTTCCGCGACCACCGAACCCGAACCCATCCCAACTGAGGCAACTTAATCCCTTTGTCAGACACACAGTTTTTGAGTCCTCGACTCCGCTCGGACTCAACGCTGAGCGGAGCCGAAGCGTTGAGCATCTGGGGGAAGACAAAGCTTCGCATCCGGTTGGTTTTTTTGAACCGTGGAAGACCCGAACGCTTTAACCGCCACGACTCCCAGGAGGCTTCCAATTTTCGGATGACTTGTTGAAGAACCTGAGCGTTGACAGTCTTCAATCGGGGGTATTCAGCTTTGGCCGCAGTTAGGGACTTGCACTGCCGCGCATAGCTGGGAAATAGTGCATCCGCTGGCAAGATGTATTCCTGCACGATGGAACACGCATTTACGGGCGACTTGCGGGAATTTAGCCAATCCTTACGTTCCCGCAGAGCAAAATTCCAGACATTGCGGCACACATCCAAAATGTGTTCGATGTCTGAAACCTGCTCCGCCGTTGGCTCTAGCTTGAATTCCCACGTCATGTTTAGCATGAAATTATTATAGCCTATGAAATAAATATTTGTTTCCTAGGCTTAAGCGAACTACTCCCTCCCGTCGCTTCACCACCCCCCAAGCCCTCGGCTATGGGCGGAGCACTGCGACGGATCTTGGTAGCGATCGCCTAAATCCACCCTTCCCGTTCCAAATCCTCGATCGCCTGCAACCCTCGCGGATCGCCGACGCGTAACAGCGACGATCGCGCGTCTTCCCGAACGCCCATATCCTCATCGTCTTCGAGGGCTTCCAACAGCGAATCGATCGCCCCGGCGTACACCACGTTCGAGGGCAGTTCCCGGCATAGCTGTCCCAGCGCCCAGGCACAATTACTCCGCACCGCTGCCACCGGATCGCGTCGCAACCCTTCGATCAGCGGGGGAATCGCCGCCAAAATCGACTCGTACCCCACCTTCGAGAGTTGACCCAAAGAACTAGCCGCCCACAAGCGCACGGCGGAAATATCCGTTTTCAGGGCATCGATCAACGGTTCGACTGCCCGTTTGTCGCGACAGTTACCCAACGCCCAAACCACCCCTTTACGGACGTAACCGTTCCAATCTCCCAAGCTGGCCACGAGGGGTTCGACGACATCGGCGCGGGTGTTGCGTCCCAAGGCGTAGGCGGCGCTGACCCGCGCTAACGGGCAGGCATCCTGTAACATTTCCGTCAACTTGGGAATCGCCCGCTCGTCGCGCAGTTCGCAAAACGCCCGCGCTGCAACGATCCGCTTTTGAGGATCGGACTCGTCTAACAGTCGCAGCATCGCATCGGGATCGGGCGGGGCGTTCTCTGCCGCGTCCGCCGTTTCGAGGGCGTCCAAAGGACTGTCTGAGGGGTTGGTCGAAAGTGTTCCGAGATCGTCGTTGTGCATACTGTTCGAGTGGAGTTGACGCTCTCCCCCCAACCCTAGCGGGTATGGTCGGAGATTCCTGTTTCACTGGCTCATGCCTAGATAAACGAGCCAGCCCGAATACCCCCGGTCAGAACGCCTTCACAGGCTGTTTGTTTAACGTCCACGATGCGCCCTACCGCAGACATAAGCGAGAATCAAATTCTCTTGGCCACACCAACTGGCGATTTTGTGGTTTACCTCCACCACGGGTTTTTCGGGTGTTGCGAACCATACCCTTAGGATCTTAAAGACCGTTTCCGGTAAGGCAATTTTACCAGTTTGTTCGTTTCGGCGCTATCCCCTTCTCTCGCTATCGCATTGTTCGGGGGATGCACCGAAACTCACCGCCGCTTCACCACCAACCAAGCCTATTGGCTATGGTTGGAGCGCTGCGACGAATCTTGGTAGAGCGACGCCCGAGACTCGGCAGGACTGGCCGGGGTGGGCGCGGTTCGACACCGATCGGCCGTTCCGTTACGCGCGATTGGGTAACGTCACGACATAGCGATATCCGGTTTTCGGCGATCCCCGAACCGTCATCGTGCCACCGTGCAAGCGCACCAGTTGGGCGGCAAACAACAAGCCCAGTTTCTCTCGAGAGCGTTCGAGGGGTATTTTTTCTAATTCTGGCAGAACCTCGATCGCCTGTCGATCGCGGTCGTTCTCTTCCCAGGCGAGAATGCGATCGGGTAGGGGGGTCGAGTCGTCGAGAACCCCGTCGTTCGGTTCGGCGACGTTCTCGGGAACGGGAATACCACAGAGTTCTAACTCGCTGGCAGGAAGACTTTCCCCCAACCAGGGATGGGATGCCCACACGGACAGTTCCATGGCGTCTTCGGGCGTCCGGGCAACGCGCACGCGCACCGTGCATCCGGTTTCGGCAGCGTGAACGACGCGGGAGACGGCGTGATAGAGAATTTGTTGGACTAAATCTTTATCGAGCGTCCAAATGCGATCGACGGCTTCGACGGACTCGTTGATTTGCTGTTCTCGGCGTCGGGCGACGGGTTCGAGGGTTTTCAGGACTTGCTGGCAGAGCATTTCCATATCGATTGAGGTCAGCGATCGCGCTGCACTCGATTCTTTGAGCGATCGCAACATTAAAATCTCTTCGACGAGAGAGAGCAAATACTGGCCGCTATCGTGGATGATTTTTAAATATTCCTTTTGTTTGCGCCGCAGGGGTCCGTAAATTTCGCGGTTGAGAACGCTCGTCATTCCCATGACCGAGGTGAGGGGAGTTCGCAATTCTTGAAGCAGGCGATCGAGCAGTTCGGTTTTGATCTGATTGGTCGAGAGGATATCTTCGAGGGGGCTAGAGGTGGCGAGCGGGGTCGCGGGCATCGGCATCGGCGATCGCGTTTCGGCTAGGGTTTCGATCGATGCGTACATCCGTTCTACCTCTCGCATGGCCAGTCGCGCGGCCAGTTCGACAAACTGAACTTCGCGTTTGGCAAACCGGCGCGGCGCTAAATCCATCACCGCCAACGTACCGAAACAATGTCCCGCCGCCGAAACGAGGGGGACGCCGAGATACGCTCGCACGCCGTACTGTCCCACCAGGAATCGATGGGCGAATTCCGAGTGAGAGGCCGTGTCGCGAATCGACAGCAGTTGTTGCGTTTCGACGATGTGGTTACAGAAGGACTCGCTCCGTTTCGTGCGCTTTAGCGTCGCCAGGGCAGTGAGGTCTTCTCTCGCGTCGAGAGACCGGGCGGTAATCCACTGCCAATCGCGATCGAGCAAGCCCACGACGGCGATCGGCACGTCGAGCGCTCGAGCCACCGTTTGCACGGCTTCCTCGAACGGGGGAATCGATTCCATCTCGAGCAAGCCGGAGTCAACCAGGGCTTGAAGGCGTTGTTGTTCTCGATCGATCTCGGTCATGACAGTTGGCGCGGCAAACAATTATCTCAAAATCGGGGGTTATTGCAGCCCTGGATGGTCGAACAGCGCCGCTAAGACACGCACGCCGCGAAGTTGGTTGGACAGGGGGAGGTGGCCTTTCGGCGCGCTCGCGTCCCAGGTAAATTCTTGGGGAAAACGAGTCCAGCTATTGCCCGTTTTCCAGCCGAGTTTCGGCCAGAGTTTGTCCCAGTTTTTGCGAACGCCCAGCCATAACTTGCGCTGGACGGAAAACCCGAATTTTCCGTTCGAGTAGGCGACCCACAGGCGATCGATGGTTTGTAAGTCAGTGGCGGGAATGTTATCGACTTCCGTAAAATACAACCACGACCGCGCGGCAGCGTCTTCACCACCGAGCTGACAGAGCAACTGGCGGGTCAAATCGTCGGCATCTCGGAACCGTTCTTCGGCTAGGAGCGTCTGAAGGGGGGTGTAGTCGATGCCACGTTCGGAGTCGAGAGTCAGCGGACTCGAGAGGGTGGGATCGGTCATGAGCCTGTTGGGTGGACTGTCACTGGAACTTCTTATTTTCGCAGAATACGACGGATAATGTCGCTGCTCGATTGGGGAATTTCGATCTCGACGAGCTGCACGCGGCCGCCACAGGCCCGAACGGCGGGGGCTTCGGGGAGGCTGTCGGGTCGATAGTCGCCCCCTTTGACGTAAATGTCGGGTTTTAAGACTTCGATCGTCGCCGTTGCCGTGGTTTCCGGAAAAATGACGACGCCGTCTACAGGTTTGAGGGCAGCGAGGAGTTCTGCCCGTTGTTCTTGGGGAACGATCGGGCGCGGGGGGAATTCGGGGGGTTGCGGTTTGATGGCAGCCACCGAGCGATCGCTGTTGAGACCGACGACGAGGGCGCGGCCGAGTTGTTTGGCGGTGTGGAGATAGCGCACGTGACCGCAATGCAGGAGATCGAAACAGCCGTTGGTGAACACCAGCGGACGCCAGCGTTCGGGATCGGCCTCGACGGCCGCTTTGAGATCGGGGAGTGCGTACAAACCAGCTATCATGTGGGAAAGTTTGAGGTTGGCTGTCTCGAGAGGCCGGGGTCGAGAAAATGGCGTCGAGAGGACGTGACGGAGACGGCCGGCCGTTGGGAAAACGACCTTCGGCCGCAGTTGGAAACGAGGGTTTTCAGGTTTGACACGCTCGTTCGGCTCTCGATCGCTCTGCCGACCGATCCCTTTACCAAATAGTATCAGCCCGTGCGTGAAATCTCCGAACGAGGCGATCGAAACCCGTCACAGAATTGCGATCGCCTCGTCATTGTTTTGTCATATCTGATGTTTATTCTGATAATCAGTCAGTCCGAGCCAGTTAGCCCAATGGGTCGGTTCCTCAAACCCGGCGCTCCTCACACCCAGTTTGACTCGGACTGACGTTTTCCTCGACTGGACATACGCAGTCACCCAGTTTGTCGTTTGGGAAATGCCCACCCACTTCTGGATTTAAGGGAATTAGTACCGAATTGCGTCAGTCCTACTCGAGTCGTCTTTTCCGTCTTTTCCGTCTTTTTAGTAAGATCGATCTACGAGGTGAATTTATCTTGCCCACACCTGCAAACTTATCCGAGCGTTACAGCTCACAAACTTCCCCTTCAGACGTGCCACAGTCTTCTTCTCCGAAATTTCGCGCCCTGGGTTATCTTGCCGTGTTTCTGCTCGGCGGGGGCGTGGCTTGGGTCGCCAACGAACGGTTAACGCCTTCTTCGCCGATGGCAGAGACGCCCTCGGCGGTATCGGACGTCGCGACCCCTACACCGACAACAGCCGACTCGACGAATGCATCGCCACCCCCCGCAACGACTGCAACCGTACCCATTACACCAACGAACTTCGTCACCGAGGCGGTCAACCGGGTCGGGCCGGCGGTGGTTCGCATCGACGCCGAACGTACGGTCACATCGCCTCAAGGTCTGACACCCTTTGACGATCCGTTTCTCCAGCAGTTTTTCGGTGTCCCTCAAGTCCCTCAAGAGCGAGTTCAGCGGGGGTCGGGTTCCGGTTTCGTTCTCAATACGAACGGTCACATCGTCACCAACGCTCACGTAGTCGATGGGGCAGATGCAGTTACGGTAACGCTTAAGGACGGTCGCACCTTCGACGGCCGCGTTGTCGGCAGCGACTCGGTTACAGACGTAGCTGTGGTACAAATCGAGGCCGACGACCTGCCGACGTTGAGTTTGGCCGATTCCGATCGCTTGCAGCCGGGAGAATGGGCGATCGCCATCGGCAACCCCCTCGGACTCGACAATACGGTCACGACGGGAATTATTAGCGCCACGGGGCGATCGAGCAGTGAAATCGGCGTTCCAGACAAGCGCGTCGAGTTTATCCAAACGGACGCCGCCATCAACCCCGGCAACTCGGGCGGGCCGCTACTCAACCAGAACGGCGACGTTATCGGCATGAACACGGCCATCATTCAAAACGCCCAAGGTCTCGGTTTTGCCATTCCCTCGAATACGGTCTCTCGCATCGCTGAAGAACTGATCGCCACCGGTCGCGTTCGACATCCCTATTTGGGCATTCAAATGGTGGCGCTGACGCCGGAGGTCAAAAACAGTCTCAACCGCAACCCCAACAGCGGCTTGACGGTCGAGGAAGACGAGGGCATTCTCATCGTTCGCGTGATGGCGAATTCTCCAGCGGCTGAAGCGGGACTTCGTGCTGGCGACGTTCTTCTGGCGATCGACGGCGAAGCCGTAAAAACCGCCGACGAGGTTCAGCAAGCGGTTGCCGAAATGGAAGTCGATCGTGCGTTAACGCTCGAACTCAAGCGCAACGGCGAACCCCTCACGTTAGAGGTTCGGACGGGAGCGTTAGACGCGGCGCAACCGTGAGATAACGAGGGTTGACAAAAATCTCTGATTGTGGTATGAGCCACGACATCGAGGTAGCGGCACGAAATCCCATCTCTGAGGGAGGGAGCGAACTCAAATTCCGATGAAAATTGGAGTTTTCCGGCGAACTTCAATTTTTTTCAAAAAAACTTGTCAAACGTTGCGGACGCTCTCAAGGCTGAATTGCATTTAGTACAATAGGCAGACTGATACTTAAGTATTGGGTTATTGTCGGCCGCGAGTGGAAACGACAGACCGTCCCGAAAGAATGCCCCGATCGAACGGGCATTCTCTGGAGTCTGGTGTTTTTCTGCAACTCCGATAAGGATGTATCTCCGCTCTCAGGAGGGTTTATGAGTTCCTCTTCTCATCAGTTTTCAAATTCTAACGATACGGTGTCGGCAGCGATCGATCCTAGCGATTCCCAACCCTCAGAATCCAAACCATCTGAGGTGGCGAACGCTCCCGAAACGCTTCACCGCCCTACCCCCCCACGCAAGCCCGAACCCCCTCGCGCCCCCGCCCCCCCGCCTCCACCGAAGGCTACATCACAACCGGAGGCGAGCGAGCCAAAACCACCCGAACGTCCGGCACCGATTCCCGCACCGAGCGAACCGAAGCAGTATCGCGCCATCGGCGTGGTGCGAGGTCGTTACGTTCCGTCAGAGGAACAGGTCTCGCGCGGTGAAATCGCGACGGCGGACGGTAACGTGCAAGCGGTACTGCTCGGGCGGGTTTTGAGTTTGGTGAAGAACCATATCGATCTCGAGCAGGATCATCTCTGGGTGGTGTATCCGCGTACTGGACAGAAGGACGGTCAGTTACATTTACAAATTGTGGGCGTTTGGGAGCCGGAAACGCTCCATCAGGACGAAGACGATTCTCAGTTAAAGCCCGTTCCGGCCTCGGAAATCGAAGATGGGTATTTTTCGATTCGCGGGGAAGTCATTTTTTGCTCCCAAGAGCGAAACTGCGTCGTGGTCAAAATCCGACAAGCCCCGCGCAAGCCTAAGCAACCGCCTAAGTTTTTCAAGGTTCAGTTGACTGGATATCCCGAGGGTAAGCTGTTACGGCACTTTTGGGAATTCGACGTCATCCGACAAGGGGAAGACCTTACGATTCGCGATGGCCAAGATATGGGGCCGATGCCTCCGAAACGTCGTTCGAGCCAGAATCGTAAAGGTAAAGGCGGCTCGCACAAACCGTTCAAGCGTAAGGGAGGTCGCCCTCAAGGAAACAACCGCCCTCAAAAAGGGTCGAGCGATCGCCCGCGTCGCACGATCGAATCGCCGCGTAAGTCGGGAGAATCGCCGTCAACTCAGTAATTCGCGAATTTAACCGTCTTGCAGCTCGGTTTCTGCGGTAGAACGGTTGTGGAGATCGCTTCGGTCGTTTCGGGTACGATCGAAGCGGTTCTCTTCACACTTTTTGAAACCGATGACGAATTCTGACGATCGCGGCCGCTTAGTTCTCAATCATTCGACTCACTTAGACGGGTTGATTCCCATTTTGGAACGTCTCGTTCGGTGTCGCGGCATCCGAACGGTGACGCCGGGGGTCATCGGACGAGCGAAGGGTCACGTTCCCCAGTTGAAGGTGCGGGTGTCCGTGCCGATTCGCGGTGGCTTTAAGGCGATCGCCCGATATGGGAAAACGGTACAAGAGGTGTTCGTGTTAACTACGCTCTCGAAAGGGGAGCTGGAAACCACCCTGGCGCAGCTTTTGAACGGATAGCGTTTTGTCGAGCCGGGGAGAGGAGCCGGGGAGCCGGGGAGAAGGAAGAAACTGTCAACTGTCTCCACTGTTCACTGCTTACTGTTTACTGCTCACTGTAAAAGACGGGTGACTCTTCCTCGAGCTAGCGACGCTCGGGCGCGAACGGCGAGTTCGTCGTCTTCTCGTTCGAGACTCTCGAAGCAGGTGGCAATGGTTTCGAGGCGATCGCTTAATTCGGCGGTGAGATTTGACCCCAAGGTTTCTAAACCGACGATGGCGGCGTAACGAACCACCCATTCGGGATCTCGGGTCGTTGGCAACAGCGTATCGAGAGCTTTTTGTTGGGAGACCGGGCGATCGCACTCGGGAAGATCTGTCCAATGCAAGGAACCGAGACCTTTGGCTGCCCCACGACGCACGCTGAGGGCAAAATCGCTCGCTGCTCCGACGAGGATCTCCAGCGCGCGGGGATCGCGGATTTCCGATAACGCCCGGATCGCCCAGGCTCTCGCGCCGTAATTGTAGCTGTCGAGCTGTTCGAGAAGCGGCACGACGGCAGGTTTGCCAATGCCGACCAAGCCACCGACGGCGGCGACGGCCGCACCGGGATTGTTAAATCCGAGAACGCGAATTAAGGTGGGAATGGCGGCGGGATCGCGAGCGGCGGCCAGGGTTCGCACGGCAGCGAGGAGGCTGGCCGCAGAATCGGCGCGATCGATCTCGGCAATCAGGGCTTCGACAGGCATGGGTGAGGAATTGGCAGTCTGAGACTGGAACATTGAAGGGAAACCCGAATATCGACAAACTCTCGTTATGGGGTTGACAAAACAAGAGTTTTGTGGTATGTGCTGCTTATAGCAAGCGATCCATGTACTGCATGACTTCGACGATCGCGCTGTCGAGGTGGGGCGCGTCAGTGTCGAGGTTCTTCTCGAGAATTCCTTTGAGAGCAATGAGTTTGAGGCTGTTTTCCGCGTGAGTTTCGGAAACGGCCTCGGCGGCGTCGAGATAGCCGATCGCGCCCAAGTCCATCAAGGCAGCACGGCGCAGTTGTAAGTCCCGTTCTCGCAACGCCCGCACCAAGCGATCGCCGTACTGGGTATCTCCCGTCAGTTGGTACAGAGCGCGAGAGGCGGCGTACTGAACGCGGGGAACGGGATGGTCTAAAAACGGTTGGATATCTGAGAGCGCGTCGGTGGCGTGGAGGGTGCCGAGGGCTTCTAAAACAGAGTCGTAGGGCTGTACGAGGTGAGGTTTGCCGGGAACGAAAACGGCGGCTTCGACGCCTCCTTCGAGGAGTTTGACGAGGGGCCGAATCGCTCGCGCGTCGCCGAGTTCTTCGAGGGCTTGGGCGGCAGACTCGCGCACGTAATAGTCGTGACAGCTCAAACTGTCGATGAGGGGAGAAACTGCCCGGTCGTCGCCGAGTTTGCCGAGGGCTTTGGCCGCGTTCCGTCGCAGGGGATAGCCTCCGTCGGGAGAGCGATCGCGATCGTCAGATAAGGCGTCGATTAAAGCGGCGATCGCGGCGTTTTCGCGGACGCGAAACCTACCCAGCCACCAAGCGGCATAGTAGCGGGCGCTGGGGTCTTCAGTTTGTTTGAGGTTCGCGATCGCCTGCTCGATCGTCATCGATGGGGCAGGGATCGCGTCAACCTGAGATGACGGTTGCATGAACGATCGTAATGAACCTAACCTTCTGATTCTCCTTCAGAAGACGCGTTCGGGTCAAACGAAACGGGTTCGATGTTCACGATTTCGCCGCCCATACGCACGATGCGCTGCATTTCTTGGTTCATGCGACTGTAAGGAACCGTGAAAACCACGGTATCGCTCCGGCGAATCGGATAACCGTTTTTGTCCGTTTCGGGATTTTGTCGCAGTCCGCGAACTTCATAGCGAAACAGGCGACCGCCCGAGGGGGTGTTAGCGGTTCCGCCAATAGCTGTAGAACCCATCATGGTGTTTGAGACTCCTTCAATCTACCAATTGGCGTGCGGGGACGATGGACGCCCCGCACTGATGCGATCTAGCGATTCAAACTCGACCTAGTTAGCCGGTTCGATGCTGGCAATTTTTCCGCCTTCCCGTCGGACGCGTTGCAGGGTTTCCGTCAGGCGATCGTAAGGTACGAAAAACGCCTGAGAACTGCGACGCACGGTTGGCGTTCCGCCACGGCGGAGATTGTTGGGATAGTTGCGTCCCAACAGTTTGGTGACTTCGACGCGGTACACGCGATTAGCAGACTCGCCGATACCGCCGAAACCGAAGGAGCGCGACGGCGCCACGCCCGCTTTCGAGGGACGATACGCCCAGCCGTCGTTGCTACCCGAAGGACCGACAATGGCAGAGGCTCGGTTGCGAGCCAGTTCTGCGGCTAAGCGAGATTCGGTTCCGCGCAGTTGGGCGCGATCGCTGTTGGCATAACCGCGATACAGTTGGAACATCCGGGTGAAGCCCACGGTTTTTTGTCCCCACTGGATATCGAAACCGCGATAGTACGGCACTACGTTTTCGCCGAAGCTTTCGAGGTACTCCGTCGAGTCGATATAGGAATCGATATCGGCGTCGTACCCTTGGTTTTGATAGCGATCGAGGTGTTCGACCACTTCAGCTTCGTCTAACGGCGCGCGACCGAGTAAGTGTTTGCAGTTGAGCTCGATAAACCGAGTCTGAAAGCTGTTGTAGAAGAACTTCTTCTTGTATAATTCAGATTTCGCCACGGCGCGAACGAACTCGCGGACGGAAATACTGCCGTCGCACAGGAGCGATTCGGCACTCGTCAGCCGCTCGGAGGCCATAACGTAATCGTTACCGAGTAGCTGACGGTAAACCGCCCGAATCGCTGTTTGAGCGTCGGTTTCCGTCCAGTTCGGACGTAGTTCGACGGGCGAGGCATCTGCAAAGGCCGACGTGCCTAAACGAGATGCTGCTGTGGTAATAGCCAAATTCAAATCCTCCTGTTCGATAGCGTTATCTGCAAAAGCAGCTCGACGCTCAAGCGGGAGTCACGCTAAGGACTCGTCCGCCCGATCGGTTAATGCGTTGGAGCTGGGCTGATAGACTGTCGTAAGATACGACGTATTCGGTGGTGAGCTGACGGACTTGAGGACCGCGACGGGCTGCTGATTGCAACACGCGCACGCGATACCGCTGTTCGCGATCGCCTCCAGTGTTGCCCGAAAGGACTTGACGCGTCGATGGCGTCCGCACGGGAGACGACAGGTTGCGCCCGAGTTCCCAGGTCAGCCAGCCTTGGGTTTGCCGTTGGGCGCGATCGCTGTTGGCGTAACCGCGATATAGCTGGAACATCCGGTTAAAGCCAACAGTTTTTTGTCCGCGCTGGGTCTCGAAACCGCGATAGTAGGGAACGACGTTTTCTCCAAAGCACTCGCGGTACTCTTCCGAGTCGATGTAGGAATCGATGTCGGCGTCGTACCCTTCGTTTTGGTAGAGATCGTTGTGAAATGCGATTTCGGTTTCGTCGTAGGGCGCGCGACCGAGCAGGTGCTTGTAGTTGAGTTCGGTAAACCGAGTTTGAAAGTTGTTATAGAAAAACTTGGTTTTGTAAAGCTCGGATTTGGCGACGGCACGCACGAAGTCTTTGACGGTGATGCTCCCGTCGCACAGGAGCGATTCGGCACTTTCGAGCCGTTCCGAACTCATCACGTATTCGTTGCCGAGTAACTGGCGATAGACGGCGCGAACGGCAACTTTCGCGTCTTCTTCGCTCCAGTTGGGGCGCAATTCGATGCGGTTAGCATCTGAAAAGGCAGAGGTACCCAATCGAGATGCGGCTACAGTAATCGCCATGGGACAGACCTCTCGTTTTTTTAACAAACAACCGATGAATATAAAAACAGCCCGGAACAACAAACAACTGCGAGCGCAATGCTGGTAGCCGCTTGCCGTTCCGGGCTAGAAAAAGCGATCTAGCTCAGAGCGTTAATCGCGTAGTCGATGTAGGAGTTCGCTTCGACGGCAGAATCTCCGCTCAGACCGTGGTTGGCCTTGATGTATTTCAGGGCTTCAACGTACCAGCTCGGAGACAGTTCGAAGGTGCGGTTGATTTCGTCGAGACCAGCAACGAGGTATTCATCCATCGGGCCCGTACCACCAGCCACGAGGCAGTAGGTCACCATACGCAGGTAGTAGCCGATGTCGCGAGAGCACTTCGCTTTGCCTTCAGGGCTAGAAGCGTAGTTTGCCCCTTGCATTTGAGTGGTGTAAGGGAATTTGTTATACACCGCTTGAGCGGCACCGTCGATCAGAGACTGAGATTTGTCGGTCAGTTGACGGGCAGCTTGCAAGCCGGCATTGGCTTGACGGAAACGACCGAACGCGGTTTGGAGTTCGGTGCTGCTGAGGAAGCGACCTTGAGAATCTGCTGCAGCGACTGCTTCGGTTAACGGGGTCTTCATTGTTGAGTAATCTCCTTTTTGACTGTCAAAACGATTTTCAAATTGAGATGTCCGCTAAGCGGACTCGAGGAAACTGAGCTACTGTGCGATTTACGCAACAGCGGCAGCCGCGCGATCGAAGTAGGTTCCGATTTCAGACATCAGGCTGCTGCAATCTCCAGGGGTGATACCAGCGGGATCGCCCACGATTTGCAGGGCAGCTTCTTTCATTTTTTGAACGCCGACGGCTACGGACGCACCGGGAGTTCCGAGAGCGACGTAGGTTTCGCGCAGACCGTTCAAGCAACGATCGTCGAGAACGCTGGCATCGCCAGAGAAAACTGCGTAGGTGACGTAGCGCAGGATGATTTCCATGTCGCGCAAGCAAGCAGCCATGCGACGGTTGGTGTAAGCGTTTCCACCCGGAGCGATCAGTTGGGGTTGCTCGGCGAACAGGGCGCGAGCGGCATTGGAGACGATGGTGGAAGCGTTGCTCGTGATGCGGTTGACCGCGTCAATGCGTTTGTTGCTGTCGGCAACCATTTGTTGCAGCGCGTCGAGCTGACCAGCAGAGAGGTACTCGCCACGAGCGTCGGCTTGAGAAACAACCTTAGTGAATGCGTCGAACATGAATGAATCTCCTACTTAGTTTGAGATGGGCTTGGTCTAGATTCAAACGAGATCTGTTATCGCTTTGGCTCCTAGACGGAACCCGGGACGACCGACAAGTCTTTGAGTTGAGGGTTCGGCGCGATCGCGCTCTCTTTTTATTCTGTCTTCGTCGGTGCTGTCGTCTCGACCACCCACGGCGTTTCTCAGAAAACTGAGAAAATTCGACAGTTATATGAGAGAGGCGACGAACGGCTGAAATTCAATTTTCACTTGTCGTTCGTGTCCTTCCGATAAACTTTATACACTGCTACCGAGTGTTTTTGAATTACGTTTTGTAAAGATTTTGAGTGGAGTGAGATCGAACGGATAACGCGACAATTTCGCGCTCGGCCGACCGGTCGGTTTCCGACTCGCTGTCGCATTAACCTCGACAGAACGGGAATTCGACGCGATCGCCACGGACAGGCATTCGGCCGGTTTGCCAACCCACACCCGTATGACGACTGACGGTCGGTTTGCCCGATTCACGCAAACGCACTCAGAAACTTCTTGACATACTCCCCAGCCTGAAGGCGTGGGGATTCTCCAGACCTCACGGTTCTAGATTTCTGGTTCGGCGACAACCCTTACTACCCATTGTTGCCAATAAGTACCAGAGGGGTTTATCTCCCCAGACGTTTTCCCCATTACAGAGGAGGTTTCGGTATGCCCTACCGTACCTGATAATCTACTGAAAAATTGACTTTCTGTACTTGAGGACAGGGGGGGCGAACTCGGTTCGCCACCGTGAGATGTCCGTGTTGCTTAGAGCTTTTACCTGTTCGAGCTTTCCCGAACAGAACCCGCTAACTCTAGTTTTCAAGGTTCGGATGCCTCGATTAGAGGCTCGGTTTTTAGACGGGTCAAATACCGTTCCAATTCTCTGACATCATAGCAAAGTCGCCCTGCAAGGCTTGCCCTGAGCTAAGTCGAAGGCTTGCCCTGAGCCAAGTCGAAGGCTTGCCCTGAGCCAAGTCGAAGGCTTGCCCTGAGCCAAGTCGAAGGGGGCGAGGCTTTAGACCCAAATTTTTGGTAACTCGCAATCTGGGATGCGAGGGAACGTTACAATTCGATAACGCCCCATGCTGCCAACGCAACAGCGATCGCACCGAGAGTTAACAGAACGCCGCCAGTCGCGGCTAGGGCGTTCCACAGTCGCACCACCGTTGGAGACGGGGCTTTTTGCCAATCCCAACGGGGCGGCGGACAGACATACGATCCCAGCATCCAAGGATAACTTCGCCGTTTTTGCGAAAAATATCCCAAGGATTCGAGGAGCGATCGGTAGTCGTCACCGTAACGCGGCATCCGCTCGAACGGTAACTCACCGCGATCGCGCTGAGGTAAAACGCGCCGTCGTTGATAGGGAACCGTATCGTCGCCGAACTGGGTCAGATACTCTTCGCTATCGAGGAGCGTTTCGATAAATCCCTGAAGTCCTCGAGTTGCCAGGACGATCGACCAGGAGAGTTTTTCGCGATCGTTGTACGCCTCGCGTCCGAGCAACCGTCTGAGGCACATCTGCGCGAAACGAGAGTTATTGTTCGTTTCGTAGTTGTACCGACGGAAGACATCGGAGGTGGCTAACCCCCGAATAAAATCTCGCACGGAGATTTCACCGTACCGCAACTGAGACTCTAACGCCTGCTGGCGGTTACATTCGAGGATTTGTTGCTCGTTAAACACCTGACGGTAAGCTGCGCGAATCAACTCGTCCATTTCAACACCACTGAGGGCGTTATCGGTGGAGTAAACTCGCGGTTGCTCGTCTCCCGGCACTTCAAAACCCGCTACGCGCTGGTTTTGACTCGAGAGAGGATAACTCAGCAAAGGGAGTGTCATAAAAAACCTCCGCAAAGAAAACGATCTCAGAACGAGCTGAAATCTTTTGGGTTGACGCTCCTCGAGCCAACGCTTTTAGGAGTGCCAACGGAACTAGAGCTAACGCAAAACCCGAACCTTTCTAACGGTGCGATTGTTCTTCACTGTAGGAGGCCGTGTCGATCGCGTCTAGGTTATCGGTCGCAAATGTTACAGAAATAAATTATTCGTGATGTAGCTCAACAGTTCGCTCGAAAACAAACGTTACATTCGGCAGTCGTAATTCCTGAAAATCTCGACGATCGAGCGATTTTATGCCCCCCACCGTCCGATCGGCGATCGTTACATTTCTCAATAGCTCGATCGTTTGTTGACATTCTCGTCCGAGTCGGGGGATTACCGAGTCCCACAGATGCGATCGCCAAAATCCCTCGGTAACATAGACAGCATCGGCACGCTGTTTCCCAACCATGAGCGAACACTTTTCTTCTCAACCCGACCCCCGTTCCATTTCCCCCACCGGTTCGGATGCGATTCCCCCAGACTTACAACCGTCAATGGCGATCGCAGGACGCTATCGCGTGCTGACTGCCCTGAGCCACCACCCGAGCGCTCGCACCTTCTTCGTCGCCGACGAACACAAGCCCACGCAAACCTTTTGCGCCGTCGCCACCCGTCCGGCGGACGCTCCCCTGTCTCGCGAGACCCTCGTGCGTTGGGAACAACTGAGCCAACACCCTCACGTTCCCACCCTGCTGGCCAGCTTCGATCGCGACGGCCGACAGTACCTCGTCCAAGAGTACGTCATGGGGCAAAGCGCCCACCAACACCTTCTCGAATCCGGTTCCTGGCGCGAAGCCCAAATTCGCCAACTCCTCGACGACGTTCTCCCAGTTCTCAGCGACCTCCACGACAAAAAACTGGTTCATCGCGACATCAAACCTCACAACCTCATCCGTCGTCAATCCGATAACCGCTGGATTCTCGTCGATTTCGGTTCCCTGCACTGTCACGCCGTTCCCAGCTCTCCCAATCCCCTGACGGGGTCTGCCGAATACGCCGCCCCCGAACAACTCCAAGGACATCCCCTCCCCCAAAGCGATCTGTACAGTCTCGGCGTTACCTGTTTGTACTTGCTGACAGATACTTCCCCCTTCGAGCTTTACGACGATCGCCACGACGTTTGGAACTGGCGGAGTCGCTGTCGCTACCCCGTAAGCGATCGCCTGGCGCGAATTCTCGATCTCATGGTGGCGCGAGAACTCCCCCATCGTTACGCCAACGCCCGAGCGGTCTTAAAAGACCTCCATCGTCGCGATCGCGCTCCCATCTTAACCTCGCTCCTCCTCGCTCGCCCCGCCCTGCTCGCCTTGCTCGCCATTTCCTTTGGCAGCAGTCTCCTCCAACTCGGTTTCGACCGGCAACCTCAACCGATCGCCGGCCAACCCGACGTCGCTCCCCTTCCCCACGAACCCCTCGATTCTCAATTGGAAACGGCCTTACCCCCGCAAATCCTCGCTCGCAGTCCGGGGGCGGTGTGGTCGGTCGCCGTCAGTCCCGACGGTCGGTCGATCGTGGCGGGGACATCGACGGGAGCGCTCGACCTGCGGCATCTCGATCGCGACTGCTCGGACGGAAACTGTCCGGCAAGTTCGAGCGTCGCCGCCCACACTGCCCCCGTGTGGTCCGTCGCCGTCAGTCCCGACGGTCGGACTATCGCCACGACGGGCGAAGATCGGACGATTCGACTGTGGGGCTACCAGCGACGGGAGTTGCTCGCCACCTGGAACGGCCACGACGCTGAAATCTACGATATCGCCTTCAGTCCGAACGGCCGCGTTCTGGCCAGCGCCAGTTCTGACGGAACGGTGAAGATCTGGGACGCGACGCCGTCTCCGCGCGATCGCACTTCGACCCCCCTACACACCCTCAACGGACATCGCGACGAGGTTAAATCTCTGGCATTCAGCCCCAACGGACGCCTACTCGTCACCGCCAGTTCTGACGGAACGGTGAAAATGTGGGATTGGCAGACGGGACAGTATTTGAAAACGCTCGTCCATCTCGACGTTCCCATTTGGTCGGTCGCCGTCAGTCCCGACGGTCGAACCGTGGCGACGGGAAGCGCCGACGGCCGGGTGCGCCTGTGGGATACGGGGAACGGTCGCCGTTTGCGCGTGTTGACCAATCACGAGAATCTGGTTCAATCGTTAGCGTTCGGTCCCGACCCCGTGTTTTCTTCGGCTGGGGTGGGATACATTCTCGCCAGTGCCGATGTTAACGGAACGATTTTTCTGTGGGAAACCGATACGGGCGCGATCCTCGGGACGCTCGAACAACACGCGGGCTGGGCTGATTTAGCATTCAGCCCCGACGGTCACCGTTTGGTTAGCGGTGGGTTTGACGGGGCGGTCAAAGTGTTAGACGTGTCGCAGTTCAGTCGGTAGGGCGCGATCGCTTCAGGGACGGTTTTTCTATCTCGTCTCGGTTTTGACTCAGCCTGATTGGGGCGATCGCTGGGCTGAAGAACGAGCGATCGCCTCCTTCCCGTTCGAGCTAATCTAACCCGAGTTCCCGCTGGAGTAAGGAGATCGACTGATTGCTGATGTAGTTTTCAAAACAACTAACTTGCGGCGGACGGATCAAATCGTCGCGGGCGGCTTGAATCGACGCTTTGACAGCATCGAGACTCGCGCGATCGCAAATAATCGTACGAGCGCTGCGTACCATCGCGTTTAACTTATAGGTATTGCCCAGTTGCGTGGTAATCACCAACAACTCGTCGCCGCGCAAACTGTGAACGATGACCTCAGCCGCCCGCAGCAGTCCCGAACTAATACTGACGAGACCCAAACAGCTATCTTTCGGTAACTCTTTAACTAACTCGGTTTCCTTGGCGTAATCGTAAATATCGATAGGAATCACTCGCACCGCTCGCGGCGCGGCGATGACTTCGGCGTCGCCAATAAAGTACCGACTCGTGACGACGGTTCCCGAGTGAGCTTTCTCCAACACTTCCGCCAACTCTTCCATCGGAACCAACTGCACCGGAATTTTCAAGGCTTGCTCGAGTTCCTGCGCCATCAACTCGCCCACGCCGATGTCTTGAAGGGGCGCAGTGACTAACACGCGGGCGCTACAGCGAAGCCGCCAGTCGATTTCGCCGAGAAACAGTTCTCGGGCTTCGTTGAGAGAACAGCCCCGTTCGATGAGTTCGTCCAATCCCTGTTTGACGATGGCGCGGGCTTCGGGATACTGCTCTAAGATAGGCGAACCGAGATGAGTGCCACCTTCTTCGTGGCCTCTAGCCCGCACGTAAATTCCAGACCCCGCTTGTGCCTCGACCAAGCCAATTTCTTCGAGTTGACGGTAGACTTTACTAATCGTATTTCGGTGCAAGCCGGTCTGCATGGCCAGTTGTCGCGTACTCGGGAGTCGGTGTCCCGGTGGAAACTGGCGCGAGGCGATGGCAAACCGAATTTGGTTGAACAGTTGGTTCGACGCGGGAATATCGCTATCGGATTGAATGTGAAATTTCACGATTGTTAAAACTGCCCCCAACACACTGATCGCGTCGCCACGACGACGCGGCGATACGGCCATTTTAACGGTTGAGGGGTTCGAGGAACCATAAGTGTCGCGCTTTCGGCTGAATCCGAGCGTCGAGATGTCAGGGAGTTTCCCGAGGGTCGCGATGCCCCCTGCCCCCAGACAGCCTTTAAAATAAGCAAAAGTTCAACCTGGTGAACCTGCGCCGATGGCATCTTCCAAGACCCAACGACGAAATCCCTCCCCATCTCAAACGGTTACCGAACGCCTGCGCCAACAAGCCGAACAGGAGTTCGGCGGCGAACTCGAGGAACTTGCCAAAGTCGACACGCGACAGCGTCCTCCCAATTGGAACCTGTCTCCTTGGGCGGTCGCCACTTACGTTCTTGGCGGAACGCTCGAGAACGGCTTCGAGATTTCTCCTAAATACATTGGAAACCGACGCCTCATCGAAATTGCGATCGCCACCCTCGCCACCGATCGCGCGTTGCTGTTGTTAGGCGTTCCGGGTACGGCGAAATCCTGGGTATCCGAACATCTGGCCGCTGCTGTTTCCGGCGATTCTACCCTCTTAGTCCAGGGAACGGCGGGAACCAGCGAAGACGCCATGCGCTACGGCTGGAACTACGCCAAACTCATCGCTGAAGGACCGTCTCGAGACGCCACCGTTGCCAGTCCGTTGATGCGGGCGATGGAAACTGGGAAAATCGTGCGCGTGGAGGAGTTGACGCGAATTCCCTCGGACGTACAAGATACGCTAATTACGGTTCTTTCGGAAAAAACCCTTCCCATTCCCGAACTCAATCAAGCGATATCGGCCCGGAAAGGTTTCAATCTCATCGCCACCGCCAACGATCGCGATCGCGGCGTGAACGACCTCTCGAGCGCTCTGCAACGCCGTTTTAACACGGTGGTTCTCCCCCTTCCGGCGACGATGGAAACCGAGGTCGAAATCGTCCGCCGTCGCGTGGAAGCTTTGGGGCGAAGCCTGGAATTACCCGCCGAACCCCCAGCGTTGCAGGAAATTCGGCGTGTCGTCACGGCGTTTCGGGAGTTGCGAGACGGGGTCACGCAAGATGGAAAAACCAAGTTGAAATCCCCTACGGCGACGTTGAGTCCTGCTGAGGCGATTTCTGTGGTGAGTAACGGTTGGGCGTTAGCGGCACATTTCGGTGACGGACAACTGCGAGTGAGCGATGTCGCCTCGGGGTTGGTGGGGACAGTGGTGAAAGATCCCAGTCGAGACGCGATCGTCTGGAAGGAATATCTCGAAACGGTGGTGAAGGAACGAGATGAGTGGCAAGATTTGTATCGGGCTTGTCGGGACGTCGAGGGTTGAGGTCGTTGCTTTTTCTGGATGCGTCCCTCCCCACGTCTCTAGAAATGGAATTTCAATGAGTTGCAATGACGATCGACCGAAATTGGATGCGCGTGGCGTTGCGCTTGGCGAAAGCGGCGGGTGAAGCGGGGGAGGTTCCAGTCGGGGCGGTGGTGGTCGACGATTCCACAAACACCCTCGTCGCCGTGGGGGAAAATCGCCGAGAACGCGATCGCGATCCCACTGCCCACGCCGAAATTCTCGCGTTGCGAGATGCGGGGCGAGCGTTAAATTCTTGGCATTTAACCCGATGCACGCTTTACGTGACCCTCGAACCCTGTCCCATGTGCGCCGGGGCGATCGTGTTGGCGAGATTGGGACGGTTGGTATACGGGGCGGACGATCCGAAAACGGGTTCGGTGCGGACGGTGTCGAACCTTCCTGACAGTCGCGTCTCGAACCATCGGTTGACGGTATTCGGGGGAATTCTCGAAACGGAATGTCGCCAGCAGTTGCAGCAGTGGTTCGATCGCACCCGGAAGCGATCGCCCCAAACGCCAAACAGAGACGCCGGTTAAGGCGTCCCTGTTGCGAGAGTTTAAAGCGGCTTCACGACTCGAACGTTTGGGGAGCGATCGATACTCCCTAGAACGTTCGAGAAACTGAAGTTAGGAGGCTTTGGACATTTCGTCGTTTGACAGGTAGCCGTTTTCTTGGGCTTTTCGGGGTTGAATGACGCCGTAACCGCCGTGGTTGCGTTCGTAAATCACGTTGATTTCTTCGGTTTCAGCGTTGCAGAATACAAAGAAGTCGTGATCGACCAGTTGTAGTTGTTCCAAGGCTTCCCGAACGCTCATCGGTGGCATGGCAAAGTATTTCGTGCGAACCACTTCTTCGGGAAGTTCGACGGTGCGATCGCCAATGAGATCTTCGACGACTGGGGCTTCGGCCACAGTTTCGCTGGTTTTGGACGGAACGTGTAGCTTGCGGTTGCGTTTTTCTTTATACTTACGCAACTGACGGGCGATTTTGTTGGCCACCAAATCGATGCTGGCGTACATGGATTCCGTGCTTTCTTGAGCGCGAATCACCGTTCCGTTGGCATAAATCGTCACCTCAGCCGATTGGTTTGTAGAGATGCGAGGATTGCGAGCGACTGACAGATGAACGTCCACTTCAGTGGTTAGATTCTGAAAGTGATTCACCGCTTTAGTAATTTTGTCGTTGACGTAGTCACGAATGGCATCGGTGATTTCAATATTTTTGCCTTGGATAACTAGTTTCATCTTTGAAATTTCCCGCTCGAGAACCCTTTTGTCAATGAAAGCTACGGTCGTTTTTCCCTGGATATTTGGGTTTGACGTTCAGCTCTACCCAAAGCGGGGCGGGCATTGCCGCTTTTTTTCGAGCCTTCTGTCAACCCCTTCGCTCTTTGGAGAAAGACGTTTTGCGAACCGAGCTTTCTTACTCCCTATTGTATGGCGGATTGCAGACAGCTTGGAAGGCACTTTAGAATCCTTTGCATTCCTTGACAATTCGTGATTTTATTTTTTGGAAATCGATACCGAAATGACTTGAAATTCTCTCGATCTTTGATATGATTTCTAGTAATATCCCTTCCCGTGTGCTTCGTGCTTTCTGGGTGAAAACCCCGATCCCCTATCAGATTGCCTGGTCTTGGCAGCGATCGCTCGTCGAGCGACGGCGTCAAACTCCCGAACTCGACGACGTACTTCTGTTACTCGAACATCCTCCGGTTTATACATTAGGACGGGGAGCCGATCCCAACTTCCTCAAATTCGATCCCGAAGCAGCCGACAGTCTAGACCTGTATCGTATCGAACGAGGTGGAGAGGTCACGTATCACTGTCCCGGTCAACTGGTTGGGTATCCGATTCTCAATTTAAACCGTTACCGCTGCGACTTGCACTGGTACTTACGCCAGCTCGAGGAAGTCGTTCTCCGCGTCTTGTCCGATTACGGACTCGAGGGCGATCGCGTTCCGGGGTTGACGGGGGTTTGGGTCGAAGGGCGCAAACTGGCCGCCTTGGGAATCAAAGTCAGTCGTTGGATTACCATGCACGGCTTCGCGCTGAACGTCTGTCCCGATTTAAAGGGATTTGGGGCGATCGTACCCTGCGGCATTGCGGACAAGCCTGTAGGTAGCTTGGCTCAATTCCGTCCCCATGTCACCGTCGAACAGGTCGTTCCTCAGATTTTCGATCGCTTTATCGACGTATTCGAGATAGAAGTCGCCGAGTTGTCGGCGTGCGATCGCGAGGTTGAGGTTGAGGGGTTCGACTTCGACGCTCCGAACTTCGATCCGACCTTGCAGAGATCGTAACTCAACTGAGGCGATCGAGATCTTAAAAAAAACGATCGATTTTGTCGAGAAACGACCGAGCCTCGCACAAATACTTTTTTTCACTCAATTCCTAAGTTTAAACGATCGTTTTTCAATCGGACTCTGACCGAGACTAGCATAGTAATAGGACGTTTCGACGACCGCTCGATTTCTGGTGTTCTAAAGCGTTTTTCAGCGACTTTTTGCATAAGACCTTGCCGTTTCCCTCTCCACTCGACTTCTCAAAAAAAACGAGAATTCAACCCCAAAATATTGAGGGAAGGTTCTGGCGATCGAACTCCGTTATCGAGTGGACGACAATTACCGTATTCCCTGCTTCTCCCGCTTCCCACGCGCGTCTTGAGGCTGGTGTCACTTCCCCTTGCAGCTCGACGTATTGTATAAACTGATGGATATTTCTCATCCCGATCTCGCGTCTCGAACGCTGCCCGCCACGGCGTTCGAGCGGCTTCACACTCTGGTTCGACATACAGTGGCCACCGACGTCGAGCCTTCGTTTGTCCTGACGGAAACCCCCTTCGCACCTGCCTTCTCCTCGCAGCAAGACCCTTCTAGAACGCGCTTCGTCCTAGGAGTATCGCCGAGTTTCAGCGCACTTCTCATCGGGCGACAGACGCCCCCTCACCCGAGTCCGACCGATCCGAAATCCCCTTCACAGGCCGACGACGAATCGATGGAGGTGGGTTTGACGTTCGACCCCGAAACCATCGCCGCTGCGTTAAACCCCGATAGTAGCCTGTGGGCGGACGCTCCCCTCGATACCGAGATCCGAAAACGCGCCTTAGCCGCCCTCGGGACGAACGACCCCCGACGCCAAAGCGAGTTCGCCCTGCAACTGGCCGCCGTTCTCGCTGAAACCGAGCGATCGCCCGATTTATCATCGGTCTGTCGTCCCGTCGAAGACGCCCTCAGCCAGCAAGTCGAACAAGAACGGTTGCTCGAACGCGTCACGACTCAAACTCGCCAGTGCGTCGAACTCCCCGAACTGATTTCGAGTACGGTCGAACACGTGCGACGTTTCCTCGAACTCGATCGCCTGGCCGTGTACCAGTTCGACCGTGTCGCTCGCGATACGTCGCCGACGACCCCATCCGAACCGTCCCACGATTGGATGACGTACGAAAGTCGCACGCCCGAGAAAGAAATTCCGTCGATTCTCTGTCCCGACTCCGACTGGAGTTTGTTAAGCCAAGACCGCGATCGCTACGAAGCGGGAGAAGTTCTCGTTCTCGACGACTTGTCCGAGGCGCGGGGCTTGTCCGGGCCGTGGCGTCGCCTGCTGAAACAGGGACGCGTGCGATCGCAACTCATCGTTCCCGTTCGCGTGAGAACTCGCACCCAAGAGGGCGAAGAACTCTGGGGACTGATCGTCGCCCATCAATGCGATCGCCCGAGAACGTGGCAACCTCGAGAACGGGAATTTCTCGAACATATCGCCGATCGCTTCGGTCTGGCGATCGCCCAAGCCCAACTGTACGCCGAACTCGAGCAGCAAAAACAAACCCTCGAACAACAGGTCGATCGGCGAACGCGGGACTTACGAGAAGCTCTGGTAGCCGCCCAAGCCGCCAGTCAAACGCGAACGGAATTTCTGGCCACCATCGGCCACGAACTGAAAACGCCTCTAACCTGCATCATCGGAATGTCTTCGACGTTGCTGCGGTGGTCTTTCGGACATTTAACGCCCAAACAGCGAGAGTATCTCCAAACGATTTATAACAGTGGCGAACACTTGATGGAGTTGATTAACGACCTGTTGGACTTGTCCCAAATCGAATCGGGAAAAACCGTGTTGAAGGTCTCGGAATTTTCCCTCTCGCAACTGGGGCGTCAGATGTTGCGGATGATGGTCGATCGCGCGGCGGTTAACGGCGTTCGTTTGAATTTAGACGTGCAGTTGAGTGCGAAGGGCGATCGCTTTCGGGCCGATCGCGATCGCGTCCGCCAAATCCTGTTCAACCTCCTCAGCAACGCGCTCAAATTTACCGCTACGGGAGGTCAAGCGAAGTTGCGGATGTCTCGAAATGCCGAATACGCCATCTTTGAAATCGAAGATACCGGCATCGGCATTCCCGAAGAACAGCAATCGCTGTTGTTCCAAACCTTCCGCCAACTCGAATCGACCTATACTCGCAAATACGGCGGTATGGGGTTGGGGCTGGCGTTGACGAAGCAACTCGTCGAACTCCACGGCGGTTCGATTTCAGTCGAGTCGCAAGTGGGTATCGGCTCGAAATTCACCATCCGGCTTCCGACGCAGCCGACGCACCCCAAAGCGGCAACGGTTCCCAGCGACGGCCACCGCCGAGGTCGCCTGAAAACCGCCGTCACGCCTCAAGGTCAAGTGATCCTGGTGGCCGAATGCGAGGAAGAAGCCACGTTAATTTGCGATTTGTTGACGGCGGCGGGATATCACGCCATTTGGATGTTAGAAAGTTCCACAGCTCTCGAACAGATCGAAATGCTCAAACCCGTGGCGGCGATCGTCGATCGCCGGTTGTCGGGAATGGACGGATGCGAGTTTATTTCCATGCTGCGCCAACTTCCGGCGATGCAGTCGTTAAAAATCCTGTTGATGACGGAAACGGGAACCCCGGATATTTTAGAGCAGTGTTTGGCCAGCGGTGCCAACGACTGTTTGTCGCGACCGATGGAACCGGAACAGTTGCTCGATAAAATCGTAGGATTGATCGCGGAGGCGCGTTAGAGGTTGAAGGGAAACCCGGCGATCTGAGTCAGTGGTGTCGTCGAACTCGTAACTGCTTAGCAGAGCAGAAATCACCGCCCTTCAAGGGCGGTGAAGATGTCAAAACAAATATAAAATCGTAAACAACACGATCCAAACGATATCGACGAAGTGCCAGTACAGTTCCGCTGCTTCCGGCCCGAAATGACTTTCGTTGGTATAGCGACCGGATTTGAGCGATCGCAGTAACACCACCGCAATCAACCCCAAGCCGAACGTCACGTGGAGTCCGTGAAACCCGGTCAAGACGTAAAACGTACTCGTAAACAGGTTGTCCGTCAAACTAAACTCGTTGGTGAAATACTCGTATCCCTGACCCAACAGGAACACCGCTCCCATCAACGCCGTAATCGCGAACCACTTTCGCATCCCCGCAACGTCGTTTTGACGGATGGCCTGGTTGCCCCGGTTCATCACGAAACTGCTCGAAACCAGAATTATCGTGTTCGCCGTCGGTAACAACAGCTCCAATTCCGGCGTTCCTTGCGGCGGCCAAACGTCCGCCACTGCACGAAACGTCAAGTATGCTGCGAACAAGCCGAGAAAAATCATCGACTCAGCCAGCAGAAACACGTAAACGCCAAAAATACGATGGTCGGGATGGTCGCCGTGGCCGGACGCCTCGGCGTGTTGAGACACCGCCATCGCGGTTTGAGAGGTATCGACAGTAGAACCTTGCATAACTTTCGCTAACTGCTTGTGTTCGATTCGTTTAAAGACTGATAGAACTTACGCAATTTAAGGTTAATTCTCACTCAATGTAGAGATCGGTGGGTATTGCCCATCCTACAAATGGTGCGAACGCGTAAGTTTTGACTCAGTTTCAAGACATCGATGCGAAACCGACAACCCCCGAGGGCGATCGCCGGTTTCTGAATACAATGCCTTACAGTTCCGCTTTGACCTCCGCCAATAATTCGGAAACGGACTGTTCGTCTTTCGGTTCGCGATCGATCCCGTAATCGTAAGGGCCCGACCACAACACCGGTTCTTCCTCGAAGTTTTCGATAATCGGCGGCGAGCTGGTTTGCCACTCCAACGTCAACGCGTTCCAAGGATTGGCACTGGCTTCGGGACCCCAAAACCAAGCCCACACGGCGTTAATCAAAAACGGGACTGTCGAAATTGCCAGAATAATCGACCCCACCGTACAAAGCTGGTTGAGCGAGGTCAGTTCGGGATCGTACTGCACCACCCGACGGGGCATCCCCTGCAATCCCAAAATGTGCATCGGGAAAAACGCCAAGTTAAAGCCGACGAACGTTAAAACGAAATGGACTTTGCCCCAAAACTCGTTCAGCATCCGTCCCACCATTTTCGGGAACCAGTGGTAAATTCCCGCGTAAATGCCGAAGACGCTACCGCCAAACAGGACGTAATGGAAGTGTGCGACGATGAAATAGGTATCGTGAACGTGGATGTCGAAGGGTACTGAGGCGACCATGACGCCGCTGAGTCCGCCGACGAGGAACATCGACACGAAGCCCACAGCGAACAACATGGCACTGTTGAGGCGAAGCTTTCCACCCCACATCGTCGCCACCCAACTAAAGACTTTGATTCCGGTGGGAACGGCGATCACCATCGTCGCGGCCATGAAGAACACGCGCAACCATCCCGGCGTGCCGCTGGTGAACATATGGTGCGCCCACACGATATTGCCCAAAAAGGCGATCGCGATACTGGAATAGGCGATCGCTTTGTACCCGAAAATCGGTTTGCGAGCGTGAACGGGGATCACTTCTGAAATCAACCCGAACACCGGCAAAATCATAATGTAAACCGCCGGGTGCGAGTAAAACCAAAACATATGCTGGTACACGATCGGATCGCCGCCGCCAGTGGGATTGAAAAAGGCCGTTCCGGCAATCAGGTCGAAACTCAGCAGAATCAACGCCCCAGCTAATACGGGCGTCGAAACCAAAATTAACAGCGACGTGGCTAACATCGCCCAGCAGAATAAGGGCATATCGTAAATCGACATCTCCTCAATCCGCATTTTGAAAATGGTGGTGACGAAGTTAATCCCCCCTAAAATCGATGAAGTTCCCAACAGCAAAACGCTGAGAATCCACATCATTTCTCCCACCTGTCCGCTGATTAAACTCAGCGGCGGATAGGACGTCCATCCTGCCACGGGGGGATTATCGATTAACAGACTGGTCAACAACAGCAAACCGCCGGGGGGAACCAACCAAAAGGCGATGCCGTTGAGGACGGGAAACGCCATGTCTTTAGCGCCGATTTGTAGTGGAATTAGATAGTTGGCAAAGGCTGCGCCGGCCGGAACGATCCATAAAAAGATCATCATCGTGCCGTGTAGGGTCAGCACGCCGTTATAGTTTTCGTATCCCAAAAAGTCGGGGTTCGGCGTGGCGAGTTCGATACGAATGCTCGTCGCCATCGCTCCGGCAATTAGATAAAATACAAAGCTCGTGACGAAGTATTGAATGGCGATGACTTTGTGATCGGTACTGAAACCGAAGAAGTCTTTCCAGTGACGCTCGTTATGTTCGGGTTCGCCATTCGGCGGCGTTGGATTCGGTTCGAGGGGTGTCGTCGTGGTCATACGTGAAGTCGTGAAGTTTCGCGTAGTTTTTGAGGGTAGGTTGGGCTAAGGAACGAAACCCAACTTATAGTTATCGGTTAATGATTTGCCCCAATTCGTTCTCGACGGGTTCTCGACAAATTCTCTAAAAACTGTCTAAAAACTATGATGGGCGTGAAGAGAGGCGAGGGTGTCTGAGGTGACGTTCCAATCGGCAGTACGGGCTTGAAGGCGATCGCTCTCTGACGGTAACGCGGCGGCCACCGTCGGCGTCTCTTCGGCTTGTTGGGCGATTTGCGACTGCAACCATGCCTCGAACTCTTCTGGGGGGTGAACGACGACTTGCGATCGCATCGCACCGTGATACGCCCCGCACAGTTCGGCGCAAATCAGGGGATAGGTTCCCGCTACTTCCGGCTTAAAGCGCAGTTCGGTTTGGCGGCCGGGAATGGCGTCTTGTTTCAAGCGAAACTGAGGCACCCAAAAGGCATGAATCACATCTTGGGCGGCAATGTTGAGTTGGACTTCTCGTCCGGCGGGAACGTGGAGTTCTCCAGAGACGACGCCGCTGTCGGGGTAGGTGAAAATCCAGGCGTATTGGAGTCCGAGGACATCGACGGCCAGTTCGGCGTTGCGGCCTTGGGTCGCCGGAGACGCCCCGACTCCGAGGGCTAACTGTTCGCCGTCCCCCTCTGGAAGTGTCGCCGCCATAGCCGAACCCGGCGCGACGGCGGTTTTCTGAGGGCCGGGGTCTCTCGAGGCGGCGGGATCGAGTCCTCCCATTTCGTTGTAGACCTCGAAGCTGTAGACCGACAACACCAGGACGATGACTACTGGAATCGCCGTCCAGACGATTTCTAAGCCGATATTACCTTCGATGGCCGGTCCGTCGGTGTTGTCTCCCGGTTTTTGGCGAAATCTAATAATGGAAATGACGATCGCCCCTTGAATGAGGAGAAACAGCCCCGTGGCGATGGTCATCATGGTGTTGAACAATCCATCGACTAAGGGGGCTTCCTCAGAGGCGGCTAATGGCATCCAGCCGTGATTCTGTCCGTACCACAGACTGATCAGGGTGATGAGGATGCCAGCGATGAGCGTGTTAATGGAAGTCGGCAGTTTCACGTAGTATCGTTTCCTCTTGTGGTACTCCAGGTCGAGCCGAGACGGACGAAGTTTCGCGTCCGCGACGGTAACTCGCTGGTTGGGTGGCGTCGAGCTGTTCGCCACTATGTAACACGGTAAAACAGCTTTCTAAATGGTGTCGTCAAATTGATAAATCTTTAGGTTTTTTTCGGAAATTGTTAGATTTATAACACTATATATCGATAATTGACGATGCAAGAATTTTTAGAAGGTAAGCACGATTACTTAAGGCGAGTGGTTTGGATGAGGGGATTTCGAGCCGTCCAGACAAAAAGGCAAGCTTTGGAAGGTTTAAATATCGGACTCTATTTTTTATTATTTTTTAATTTTTCGATCGCGATCGCTCGAGCGTCTTAGAAAATGAGGTCAATCTAAAACATTTCTAAAACTCCCCCTGACGATCGAAAGAGGGGTTTTAAGGTAAAACTAATACAAGTTCGCTAAAAATAAGGCGTCTCGAGATCGAGATCTCTCGAGATCCGATCGCCCGTTCGATTTCTTAGCTTTTCCGAAACGACTGCTTGAATACCCTGACGCGATCGAATCGAAACATTGATGGCACATTCCATCCTGAACTCATCTCCAACTCCCCAGACTGCCGATAATCCCTCGCAAGCGATCGTCCGCGTGCGCCGTCTCATCTGGAAAATCGCGATCGCTACCGTCGTCCTGATGGCGATCGGCAGTGCCACCCGCGTCGCCAACGCCGGTTTAGCCTGTCCCGACTGGCCGCTGTGCTACGGACAGCTCGTTCCCACAGCGCAAATGAACCTGCAAGTCTTCCTCGAATGGTTCCACCGGCTAGACGCCTCGCTGATTGGCTTAATGGCGATCGTTCTCGTCGGACAAAGCTGGTGGTGGCGGCGAGAACTTCCAAACTGGCTGCCCTGGATGTCCCTCGTCACCCTCGGACTCATCGTATTTCAAGGCATTCTCGGCGGTCTCACCGTCACCGAACTGTTGCGATTCGACATCGTAACCGCGCACTTAGGAACCGCCCTCCTCTTCTTCATCACCGTTGTTTCGATGGGCGTCGCCTTACTGCCCTACCGAGGTACGGGAACCGCAAAATCCCTGCGCTGGGTCTCGCTAACTGGGGCGATTCTGGTGTACCTACAAAGTCTCATCGGCGCACTCGTAGCGTCTCAGTGGGTGTTACACCAATGCCTGAGTTACAAAAATCTCTGTGCGGTGATGAACAGTCACATTATCGGCGTCGTTCCGCCAACTGTCACCGTTCTCGCCCTGGTGGTATGGGCGTTACGAACGCCAGCCTTAAGTCAACCCCTGCGAATCCTGGCAAAACTCTCTGGCGGACTCGTGTTCCTACAAATCGGTTTGGGGGTGGCAACGTTCTATCTGCGACTGCAAGTCGAACCCCTCACCGTATCGCACCAAGCTATCGGCGCATTGCTGTTAGGTTCCCTCGTGGCGTTTACCGTCCTCGCCTTTCGAGACGCCCGAGTTGTAAAGATTTAACGACAATTCACAAAACACCAGAATCTGCCTCGCCTTCTCCGTTATCAAGTCTCAATTGTCAATTCTCAATTGCTTCCCCATTCATGCAGAATCTCATCACTTCAACGACAGAACGGCATCACAGCAATTTATTCCAAGTTTTCTATAGCTACTACCAACTCACCAAACCGCGCATTATCGTTTTACTCCTCGTCACCACTGCTGCGGGAACGTTCCTCGCGGCCAAGGGTCAAGTCGATCCGCTGCTGTTGTGCGCGACGTTAATCGGAGGATGGCTCGCCGCCGCCGCCGCCAACACCATTAACTGTCTATACGATCGCGATATCGATCGCATCATGGAACGGACGAGTCTGCGGCCGTTACCCTCCGGGCGCGTGCGTCCGAGTCACGCCCTGATTTTCGCCGGAACTTTAGCCACGCTCTCGTTTGTCATTCTGGCGACGGTGGCTAATCTAACGGCGGCGTTCCTCGCCCAGTCGGGAATTGTCTTCTACGTGTTGGTTTACACCCACTGGCTAAAACGCCACACGGTTCAGAACATCGTCATTGGCGGTGCGGCGGGTGCGATTCCGCCGCTGGTGGGTTGGGCTGCGGTAACGGGGGATCTCAGTTGGGCGGCGTGGATGTTGTTTCTCATCGTGTTTTTGTGGACGCCGCCGCATTTTTGGGCGTTGGCGATTTACATTCGTGATGAATATTCCGAAGTCGGGGTTCCCATGTTACCGGTGGTGGAAGGAAACGAGGTGACGGCGAAGCAAATTTGGCTGTATACCTGGTTGATGTTGGCTTCGACGGCGGTGTTGGTGTATCCTCTCGGCGTTTGCGGTGCAGTTTATGCGGCGGTTGCGGTACTGTTAGGGATTCCGTTTGTGAAGAAAGCCCGTCAGCTTTTGGGCGATCCTGAAAATCGCGATGTGGCGCGATCGCTCTTTAAGTATTCGATTCTCTATATGATGCTGTTGTGTTTGGGCATGGTTATCGATAGTTTGCCTTGGGCGCATCACATTAACTATACGGTGGCGGAGAATTTGCAAACGTTACTCGGCGCGTTTTCGGTTAGCTTTTAGAACCCGCAACTTGGAATTTTGGTTTTGGACAACGGCGAGAGATGGCTTCTCTCGCTGTTTTTTAGGGGTGTCCTGTTTGGAGAGGCAAAGGTTAAAATCGAGGCGGTTGTTTGTGCGATCGCTCTTTCTGCCATGCCCGATCCTGTCTCCAGCTTGTTCGTCAGCTACCTCGTCACAAATATCGCTCAGAAAGCCCTCGAGGGTTACGTTCAGAAGTTCGTCACGAACGCGATCGCGGACGGGGTGAAATCGGTAGACAAGAAGCTGGCAGGGGATATCGTTCGGAAGGCGTTGAAGGAGTTCGCGATCGCCTTTGGAACGGAACTCCACACTGCCGGACTCAATCGCGCTCGGGCTAAGCCATTTCGGAAACCGGTGATGGCGTTTCTGCTGGAAGAGGAGGTACAGGCAACCTTAACAGAAGCCTTGAAAGCAAGCTGTCACAGCATCGACGCGCGGGTACTCGCTCGCTGCTGGAAAACGGGATACTATCGCCAACTTGTACCTCAGTGGTTCCCGCGAGGGGAGCGACTCTTTCCTACAACTTTCAAGGAAAACTACCCCAGTTTAGTTTACGGGAAACCGTTTCCGTTTCTCCCCCCGGAGTTCGATTGGGGACGAGTGAGTCAGGCGTATTTTGAAGCCGTCTGTAATCTCATCAAAACAGACGAGCAGTTACGCGCGGTGTATACCGTCGAACTGACCGAACAGATTGCCGCTGCACAGGGGATTCAGGCAGATTTCGATTTGCGGAAATACGCCGAAAGCTTACAGGAAACCTACGGCACGTTGCGAATTCAGAGTTTGGCTAAAAGTGCGAATCTCCACGATCGCCCCGTGAAGCTGTTTCGGGTGTTCGTGCCGCAAATGGCGCGAGAGTGCGGGGGCTACCTGCCTCATTATGACTGGCAGAAGCGGGATTTGGAGATTTTGCGGCAAAGGGGCGGTATTGCGGAAGACTTTGACCCCGATCGCGCGGAAGTTCTCAAACAAACCTATCTCGATCGAAGCGCCAACCCCGTCCAGGCATTTCTGGAACCGGGAAACGCTCAATATGCGAAATATCTCGTAGTTTTGGGCGATCCGGGATCGGGGAAATCCAGCTTGTTGCAGTGGTTGGCGTTGCGGTGGGCGCATTTGAAAGATACCGACCCAAATAAGTTGGTGTTGGAACCGCTCCCGATCGTCATCGAGTTACGACGCTATTTCGCCGAGTGGCGGGAAACTCAGTGCAGTTTTCTGGAGTTTCTTCATCGGGGGAGTAGTGCGGTTTGCCATCTCAACCAGCACACACTGAAAGAATGGCTCGATCGGGGTCAGGCGATCGTCATGTTTGACGGACTCGACGAGATTTTCCATGAAACCCATCGCGAGACGATTACAACAGCCATTCATCGCTTCACCAACGACCATCGCGACGTACAGGTAGTGGTGACATCCCGACCGATCGGTTATGACGATCGCATCCTGCGGAACGCCGAGTTTCAGCACGTCATGCTGCAAGATTTTGAAGACGAGCAGATCGAGGAGTTTTCGCAAAAGTGGCACGAGCAGGTTTACTTAGACGACGAGCCAGAACGAGAGGAGAAACAGGAGCGGTTGGCGCGATCGATCGCAGTCTCAACGCCGATTCGATTGCTGGCGCGAAATCCGTTGCTATTAACGCTAATGGCAATTTTGAACCGCTATCAGGAGCTACCGCGCGATCGATCGGAACTTTACGGCGATGCGGCGCGGTTATTGCTGTATCAGTGGGATGAGGAGGTGAAAAAGTTTCCCCAGGAAGGGCGAATTCTAGCGCAGTTGGACTACCGAGATAAAGCCCAGATCTTGCAGCGGTTGGCGTTTTCTATGCAGACCAACGGCGACAAACTTTCGGGCAATGCGATCGACGTAAAGACCCTGGAAACTATTTTGTCAGAGGAGCTGGCAACTCGACAGTTCAACGCAGATTCGCTCGCGCTGGCTCGGAAGCTCATCGAGCAGTTGCGCGGACGTAATTTCATTCTTTGCTTTCTGGGCAATGACTATTATGCCTTCGTTCATCGCACATTTTTGGAATATTTCTGCGCCCAGGAGCTTGCTGCTCGTTTCGAGCGGCGCGATGCACCCAATGCCAAAAACGCGATCGGGGTAAAGGAGTTAATCGGACTCTATAGAACACACTGGCAAGAGAAGGATTGGCACGAAGTGTTGCGGCTATTGGTGAGTTCGATTCCAGTTGGCTTTGCGGGACAGGCCATTAAAGCTCTGCTAGAACAGGAAACTGCTGACGACAAAGAGGAGAACGATCCGGCTACAGCATTATTTCTAGCGGCAGATTGTTTGGGTGAATTGCGAGATCGATCGGATGTTAAAGACCAAGCCACCGAGATCGATTGTCGTTTGAAAGAGTTTGCAAAAACACCTGGACTCAATTCCGATCTCTCGCAACGAGTCATTAACACTGTGACTGAGTTATCATTCATAGGCTCACGAGGAACTTTGACTTGGCTGCAAGGTTGTTTAGATTACGATCGATCTTCATATATTCCTGAATCGGCAGTACAGGCGATCGCACAAAACTGGAAGCAAAACAATAGTGACTTTGACTGTTTAACATGGTTGCGACATCGTGCAACTGAAGATAAAAATGAATACGTTCGAGCAACTGCGGTAAAAGAAATTGCCGAACACTTCAAGAACGAGGAAACCCGGTCTCTGCTGCTGGAGTGGGTGCGACAAGACGAACACTCCGACGTGCGCGGGGCTGCCGTTTCTGCCCTGGGCGAACACTTCAAGAACGAGGAAACCCGGTCTCTGCTGCTCGAGCGGGTGCGACAAGACGAAGACTTCGAGGTGCGCCGGGCTGCCGTTTCTGCCCTGGGCGAACACTTCAAGAACGAGGAAACCCGGTCTCTGCTGCTCGAGCGGGTGCGACAAGACGAAGACTTCGAGGTGCGCCGGGCTGCCGTTTCTGCCCTGGGCGAACACTTCAAGAACGAGGAAACCCGGTCTCTGCTGCTCGAGCGGGTGCGACAAGACGAACACTCCGAGGTGCGCCGGGCTGCCGTTTATGCCCTGGGCGAACACTTCAAGAACGAGGAAACCCGGTCTCTGCTGCTCGAGCGGGTGCGACAAGACGAACACTTCTTCGTGCGCATGGCTGCCGTTTCTGCCCTGGCCGAACACTTCAAGAACGAGGAAACCCGGTCTCTGCTGCTGGAGTGGGTGCGACAAGACGAACACTCCGACGTGCGCATGGCTGCCGTTTCTGCCCTGGGCGAACACTTCAAGAACGAGGAAACCCGGTCTCTGCTGCTGGAGTGGGTGCGACAAGACGAACACTCCGACGTGCGCGGGGCTGCCGTTTCTGCCCTGGGCGAACACTTCAAGAACGAGGAAACCCGGTCTCTGCTGGTGGAGTGGGTGCGACGAGACGAAGACTTCGAGGTGCGCCGGGCTGCCGTTTATGCCCTGGGCGAACACTTCAAGGACGAGGAAACCCGGTCTCTGCTGGTGGAGCGGGTGCGACAAGACGAACACTCCGACGTGCGCCGGGCTGCCGTTTCTGCCCTAGCCGCACACTTCGAGGACGAGGAAACCCGGTCTCTGCTGCTGGAGTGGGTGCGACAAGACGAACACTCCGACGTGCGCCGGGCTGCCGTTTCTGCCCTAGCCGCACACTTCGAGGACGAGGAAACCCGGTCTCTGCTGCTCGAGCGGGTGCGACGAGACGAACACTCCGACGTGCGATCGACTGCACTGAAAGCGATCGCCTACACACAAGCACCAACCCCCCAAACCTTCGATTTACTGTGTGACGTGGCGCGTCACGATCCGTTTGTTCGCGAATATGACACACACACTAACCCTCGCCAAACGGCTCTCGAACTCTTGCTCGATCGCTTTCCTAACAAACTCTTAGAAACCGTTATCTTACTGCGCGATCGCGCCCAAAACGATCCCGACGAAAAACTCCAAAACTGGGCGCAAGAAAAACTCAGCGAACTCGACACAAAATCAGCCTAACTCGAAACCCAGAATTCCGAGTTCGATACCGTGTTTTTTGTCTAACTTCTGACATTTTTGTTGAAATTATAATATTTTTTCAAACTTCTCCCACCTGACTTTCGACCCAAATCCGGCCGCCGTGGTGTTCCACCACCTTAACCGCCAGATTGCGTGAAATTAGTGACGTACTCCCGACGCCGACCGCTAAGCGGTACGGCGCGGGCTTCTCCTCCCGTTACGGGATTCGCGTTTTATAGTGAGGCGAACGCCCAACCCCACTTTTTTGATGAGTAACCCAGAATTAACGTCCCGTGGCATAGACGCACCGCAATGCGGGCATTCATGCCAGCGGTCAGACAACTCCTTGGGAACTCGGTTCAGGCAAATTGCACAATGCTGGGATGTACCAGCAGGGTTAACCTTCACGACTTGCTTATTAGCTTTCGCGGCTTTATAAGGCAAGATTTCGTTTAGGAACCCAGCTATCCCGGCATCAGCAAAACTTTTATTTAGCCCCGACTTAGCCGATTGACCGTTAGGGAGAAACGCTCCGTCTTCTCCCTGCTTTGGCTTATTGCGTCGGAACATATTGGAAACTTTCAGAGCCTCGACAAAGATGACTTCCGCCTTGTCGATTAGCTCTTGAGCGGTTTCAAAATGCCACTGCTTGCGCTGTCTTGCAATACGTTGATGTAGTTTGGCAATGCGCTCATTGAGCTGGCGGCGTGGCTTTGAACCCTTAGCCCTCGCATCTCGCTTGGACTGGAGCTTAGCCAACTTGTCTTCGGCTTGTCGATAAAACTTGGGTGGCTGCTTCGTGGTGCCATCGGAGCAGGCAACAAAGTATTCCAGCCCAGCATCGACACCAATGCTATTGGTTTCGGTGGGCTGTATCTCGATAACTGGCAAGTCAGGAACGCTCTTGTCTTCAAGGGTTAACGTGACATACCAGCCATCGGCCTTCTTTGTTACCAGAGCTCGCTTAATCGTGAACCCATCTGGCACAAGGCGATGTTGAATAAACTTGACCTCACCCAGCTTGGGCAGCGTGACTTTATTGCCCTGGATGCAGTCGGGTTTGACTCGCTGATAAGCAAAGGTACGATAGCGATTCTTCCCCTTAAATCTAGGCTTACCGCTACGTTTGCCGTTCTTGTCACCTTTGATGAACCGAGCCAATGCGAGGTCTACCCGCTTCACCATTTCCTGCAAGACATCAGCCTGAATATCGGCGTACCATTCCCGCTCCTGCTTAAGTGAGACCAGGGAGCGTTTTTGCCCATAGTATTCGGGCTGTTCTCTGGGTTCAGCGATACTGCACACCAAAGGACAGGCATTAACAGGACACCGATTCATCTCCCACCAGTCAAAGCGATCTGCCAGCAGGTAGTTGTACTGACAGCGCAACATATCGAGCCATTTATCCATGCGGCATCGTTGCTCGTAGGTCGGCAATAGCTTGTACTGGTAGGCTAGTTTCATGCCATGATTGTAGCATATATAAATGTGATTGCTACCCATGAAACAAATAAGCCTTAGAATCTCGGATGTTGAAAAGCAGCATTTAGACCTATATTGCGAACTCACGGAGCGCAATCAAACCGACGTTTTGCGCCAATACATTAGAAGTCTGGGCGTCAATGGAGCATTGAACCCCATCGACGCCCCCGCTATTCCTCCCGACACTGACCCTTCGGGTACAGTGCGGGGCTCCTAGCGGTTAAGCTGAAAATTGGCGAATCTCCGGACGGCGGGCGGCAAAACGCGAACGATCGAACAGTCCGATCGATCGACCCCAACAGCGACATGACAGGTAACGCTCCACCCGACGCAAGATACCCGGACGATCGCGCCCCAGATCCTCCTGTAACGCCCGAATCCTTCGAGTATCTCCTCGAACGCGTCGAAGCCGAACTGCTTCGCTCTCGTGCGTACCAACAAGCCCTCGACAGCTTGAAGGAAATGTTCGGCGAGTCCGCCTACGCCGCCCAGATGATGGTACACGCTGTCAGTCGCGAAGCCATTCTTCTTGCCCTCAAACGAGTGTCTCAGCAACCCAACTCCGCGCGATCGCAACCTTCCAAAACCTCACCGCCGCCACGAGCGATTTACCTGTACCGCGTCGGACGCTACTATCGCAGCCAACGCCAAAAACAGGGTTTTTCCCTCGCTCAAATCCACCACCTCACTCACATTCCCCTCCCCCACCTCCACGCCTTGGAATCGGGACACGTCTACCATTTCCCTCAAAGTCCCAGTTATCTCTACGGAACGATTCGTCTGTGGGGAAACGCCCTCGGCTTAGACGGACACCGCATCGCCACGGGAATTCCGCCCTCGAACTCGAAACCCGTTCCTCCTCCACCGCCGAAACCCGTCCCGGTGTCCCGTCCCCCCCAAGTCAAACTTCCACCCCCGCCGAAACCCAAAGCCTTACGTCCCCATCCCGACTGGCTGCGTTACGTGGCTTACGGAACGCCCCTCGTGGCGACTGTGGGGGTTTCGCTGTGGATGTCTCACCTTTCACCGAACGACGAACCTGAAGAGCGATCTCCGGCTCCCTTGACGACCCAAGAACCGACGTCTGTTCCGTCCGTCAATCTCAACGATCGCCCCGGTACGCAATCTTGGGAAATTTCGCCGCCCGAGGAAATGCACCGACGACGGGATTAGTTGAGAGGGAGAGGGGGAGAAATTGTCAATTATCACCTCATCATCCCCTCATCCCCTCATCACTGCTTTACGGCTTCCACGAGGCGGGAGTAGTAAAAGCGGGTGCTGGTCATGTCGGTACGGGCGATCGTAAAGCCGTTTTTCTCGAAAATCGCCACGATCTCTTTTTCTCGATGTTGGTACGCTCGCGTCGTCTTACTCGGGCCTGGAAACAGTTCGCCGATTTTTTTGAGAACCGTCAACAAGCAGGTTTTGGGGGCGAAACTCAAAATAACCCGCGACTCGGCCAGCGAGCAGAGATGCGAGATCATCTCGTCCATTTTGTCGTCTGGGTAGTGAATCAAAACGTCCAAACAAATGACGGTGTGATAGCTTCCCGTCAGGCTTTCGAGATCGCGGGCTTCGAGGGTCAAGCGACTCGTATCTTCGAGTTCGGCGGCCGCCCGATCTTTGGCTTCTTCGACCATTTTCTCGGACAGGTCGCTTCCGTACACCGTCGCCCCCGATTTGGCGAGGGGAACGCTCAAACTTCCCACACCACACCCCGCATCGCAAACCGTTAGCGTTGAGAGGTTTCCATCGTCGTCGAGCCAGCTTAACACCTTGTCGATGGTTTGCTGGTGGCCTTGACGAATATCGAGTTGAACGTTGTTCACCTCGCCATTACCATAAATTCGCCGCCAGCGATCGAATCCCGTAGAGTTGAAATATTCTTTAACAATCGTTTTGTCGTCGATGGTGTTCATGAGCTACCCGCGTCTGAAAGTCGTTTCTGAAGTTCCAAATTAATACGGTATCCTAATTCTCAAGTCTTTTGTCGTCGATCGCCCTGGGAAATGGTTGCTAACGCCTCGACTGCTTTCACCTCGCAAACCCAAGCCCGAAAAGCCGATCACTTGCGGATTTGCTTAGAGGAAGACGTTTGCTTTCGCGAAACCACTAACGGTTTGGAACGCTATCGTTTCACTCACTGCTGTCTCCCAGAACTGAATTTCGACGACATCGATCTCAGTACCGCTTTTCTTGGAAAATCCCTCGGTGCGCCGTTACTGATTTCCTCGATGACGGGGGGAACGGAAACGGCCAAAACCATTAACTACCGCCTCGCTGAAGTCGCCCAACACTATCGCCTCGCGATGGGAGTCGGTTCTCAGCGGGTGGCGGTGGAAAATCCAGAGGTGACCGATACGTTTGCGGTGCGAGCGATCGCACCGGACATCCTGCTGCTGGCCAATATCGGGGCGGTACAGCTCAACTACGACTACGGACTCGAAGAATGTCGGCGGGCGATCGAATCCATCGAAGCCGACGCCCTCATCCTTCATCTCAATCCCCTTCAAGAGTGCGTTCAAACTCACGGCGATACGAATTTTCATGGACTACTTGACAAAATTGCCGTTTTATGCAATAAGCTTTCTGTCCCGGTCGTTGCCAAGGAAGTGGGAAACGGCATTTCTGCGGCGATGGCGAAAAAGCTCATCGAGGCAGGGGTTAGTGCGATCGATGTAGCGGGAGCTGGAGGGACTTCTTGGGCGAAAGTCGAAGCGAAGCGAGCTAAAGACCTAAAACAACGTCGTTTGGGAACGCTTTTCGCCGATTGGGGCATTCCCACGGCCGAGTGTATCGTGGGGGTGCGATCGCTCGATTCTGAAATTCCCCTCATCGCCTCGGGGGGGGTGCGTAACGGTCTCGACGCGGCCAAATCCCTCGCCTTGGGAGCCGATCTGGCCGGAATGGCGACGCCGTTTCTCAAAGCGGCCTCGGATTCGACCGAAACCCTTTACGAACTGGCCGAACTCCTACAAAGCGAACTCGCCACCGTCTTGTTTTGTACCGGAAACGGTTCGATCGCCGCCCTGCAAAAGTCAGACGCGTTAGTAAAAGTGGATTTTTAAGGAAGTTTCGCGCGATTTTTGCGAAGAGCAAGGGATTTTCGCATCTTTTTTAACGTTGGCGCTTCGCATCGATGGAGAGGACGGATTAAATTAAAAAGTTGATATCCTCTCCCAGCAACCCTAATGGGTATGCTGGGAGATTCCTTGGGTCGCCCCAAAGATTTCCTGCTTCACAGCCCGCCAGCTAGACTGAGTGACCTCAGCCCCCGCCGCTTTGACTCCACAGGCATTTTCAATTCCCCGTTGCCCACGGGTACAAATGACTTGTGCTGCGGCAACATCCCTAGGTTTAGTTGACCCACATTCCGGGCATTGATTGATGGACTCGCACGCTGAGATCTTTGTGAACTTGGGTGCCACAATCTGGGCATTCCTGGGACGTGCCACGGGCATCGACTTTCTCGTAATACACATCTCGTTTCCAGCATACCCAGGGGAGAACCTGATTCACGAACTGACCCAATCCAGCATCTAGCGGGACTTAAACGGTAAAAAAGGTAAAATAAAAGCAAAACCCTTGACTGACAAGGATTTAAGGTGGAGAGTGTCCCCATGAGAGAGACCACCCCAGCCGCTATGCCACCCTGCTTTGAGAAGTGGTGCAAGCGTTTCGACCCCGACTTCAAAACCCAAGCACAAAAAAAGGGGTTTAGACACTATTTGGGAGGATTACTCGGGGAAAGCCAGCGAAAAAACATAACTCAGATGGCAAACGACTCGGTGGGAGTGGTTTACAACCGCTTACATCATTTTATAACGGAATCCCCTTGGGAGGAGAAGCGTATTAACGAACGTCGTTTAAAGGTGGTGGACTCCTGCCATCAAACCCGAGTGGGTCGGGGATTTGCCTTGCTGCTCGATGATACAGGACATCGAAAAAGCGGCAACTTCACCGCAGGTGTGGGAAGACAGTACATCGGAGAAATCGGCAAGCTCGACAACGGAATCGTGGCGGTAACGACCCATCTCTATGATGGCAAAAAAAATTTGCCTCTGGATGTAGAAATCTATCAGCCAGCCAGTTCCTTACCCTCAGGCAAGAAAGATCCCTCTTTCAAAAAGAAACCCGAAATCGCCTTAGAATTAATTGACCGGAGTTTAAAGAGAGGGTATCGACCGGGAATCGTCCTCATGGATGCCGGCTATGGTAACAACACAAATTTTTTAAAGGGACTCGAATCTCGCCGACTGAAGTATCTAGGAGCCGTCGCCAAAAATCGGAAAATCTGGCTGAATCAATCGGGAGAAAATTGGCAAAAGATTCGCCTTGATGAATATGCCAAAAGCTTACCAGAAGAGGACTTTACGTCAGTTTCTCTAAATTCAAACAAGCCCAAAACCCTGTGGGTGGCGACGGGTACGGCAGAGCTGTCACGTCTACAAGGAGAAAGAACCTTTGCTATCGTCATGAATGCAAGTTCTTATGCGGACGCGACAGAAATTGATTATTTCATCACGAATGAAGACTCCGAAAAAGTGACTGCCGAATGGGTCGTGAACACTTACTCAGGGCGAAACTGGGTAGAAGTCTTCTATCGGGAAGCCAAAGGATGGTTGGGTTGGAGGGAATGCCAGGCGAGAGGTTTGAAGAGTTTACAGCGGCATTTAATTTTGGTATTTTGTGCCTACACTTTTATCCTTTGGCATAAGTTGACGGGCGGTTTACGAAGGAAGTGGGCGAACCAACCTTTGGAAACTTTTGTAGATGCTTTAGAGGCTTTTCGGACAGCCATGTCTTTTCGTTTTGTGGCATGGCTGAACGAGAATCGAGACCTGTTTGCCGCTCACAAAGCGCGTTTTGGCTTGGTTTGGGCTTGAAATTTGTTTAAGTACCGCTAGGGGATGCAGTTTTTGAGTCCTCGACTCCGCTCGGACTCAACGCTGAGCGGAGCCGAAGCGTTGAGCATCTGGGGAAAAACGAACGACCGCATTCGATTCGGCTTCTTGAACCGAGGCAATCCCGAACGCTTTAATCGCCACGATTCCCAAGCACCATCTAGCTTCCTCAAAACCTGCTGCAAAACCTGAGCGTTGACGGTCTTTAATGCCGGGTATTCAGCCTTAGCTGCCGTCAACCGTTTGGCTTGGACATGGTAACTGGGGAATGGTTCGTCCGCAAGCAGAATATATTCCTGCACGATAGAACACGCATTTACGGGAGACTTGCGAGACTTTAGCCAGTCTTTGCGTTCCCGCAGCGCAAAGTTCCAGACATGGCGGCACACATCAAGAATGTGCTCGATCTCTGAAACTTATACAGAATCTACTCTGTTCCCCGTTCCCTATCGAAAATAATGATTCTGCTTTAAGATAGAAAGGTTTGGCAACTTTATTGAAATAGCACGGGTTACGGTTATGGCAGTTCCAAAGAAGAAAACCTCCAAAACCAAGCGCAATCAACGTCGCGCCGTTTGGAAGCGCAGAGCCGCTCTAGAAGCTGAAAAAGCCCTCTCGTTGGGTAAATCCGTTCTCACGGGACGGTCTACGGGCTTTGTCTATCCCATCGACGAAGACGACGACGAAGAATAGGGAATTTGATTTAGGGAAGAGGTCAGAGGAAGACAAAGAAGAAACTGTTTCTCTCCCCTCTCCCCCTCTCCCTTGCTCCCCCCTCCAAACAAACGAACTACCTCATCACGACATCTTAGGTTTCCAACTGGCTTTAATGGTTTGACGCGATCGCGCGATCGCTAAGCTGTCGTCGGGGACGTCCTCTGTAATCACCGAACCAGCGGCGATCGTTGTGTCTTCACCGATGTTGACGGGAGCCACGAGAACGCTGTTCGACCCGGTTTTCGTGCGGCTTCCGATGTGGGTGGGGTGTTTGTTGAATCCGTCGTAGTTGGCGGTGATGGTTCCGGCTCCAATATTGACGCGTTCGCCGAGAGTCGCGTTACCCAGATAAGACAGGTGGGCGATGTTGGTCTTTGCTCCCACCTGGGTTTGCTTGATTTCGACGAAATTTCCAATGCGACAGCCTTCGCCGATGTCGGCTCGTCCCCGCAGGTGCGCGTAAGGTCCGACGCGGCTTCCCTCTGCAACGATGCTGTCAGACACGACGGAATAGAGAACCGTAACGTTTCGACCGATCGTACTATTTTCGATCAGGCTACCGGGGCCGATGCGACTTCCACTTCCGATAACGCTGTGACCTCGAATGTGGGTGTTAGGTTCGATAATGGTATCGGGTTCGAGGACGATGGTGTCGTCGAGGGTGACGCTGTGGGGATCGATCAGCGTCACGCCCGAGGCCATGGCGGCGTCTTTGAGGCGAGTTTGTAAAATATCGTAAGCGGCGGCGAGTTGCTTGCGATCGTTGATCCCGAGGATTTCTTGATAGTCTTCGACATCTACCACCGTTACGGGGTCGAGATAGTTCACCGCGTCGGTGATGTAGTATTCTCCCTGATCGTTGTTGGTTTGAAGTTTGGGGAGAATCTGCGAGAGCTTCGGCCAGTCGAAGCAGTAGATTCCGGCGTTGATGCGAGGGTTTTGTTTTTGAGCGTCGGTACAGTCGCGGTGTTCGACGATTTGTTGGAACAGGTTGTTTCCCTGACAGAACACCCGGCCGTATCCTTGGGGATTGGGATGTTGTGCGGTAAGGAGCGTCGCGGCGTTGTCGCGATCGCGGTGGGTTTTGAGTAACGATTCGAGAGTTTGCGGACGCATCAAGGGAACGTCGCCGTTGAGAACGAGCAAATCGCCGCGAAAGCCGTCGAGGTGCGGAAGCAGTTGTTGGACGGCGTGACCGGTACCGAGTTGTTCGGCTTGTTCGACAAACTCGACGTTAGAGTAGCGATCGAGAGCCTGTTTGACGCGCTCTCCTTCGTAGCCGACGATGACAAAGATCCGCTCGGGGGCGATCGACGACAAGCTCTCGAGAACCCGTTCGACGAGCGATCGACCGCCTAGAGGATGTAACACTTTAGGCAGGGACGATTTCATTCGGGTTCCCCGTCCTGCCGCGAGAATTGCTACCGCTACCATAATCTGAATTTAGCCAGGTGATGATGCATCTCCGTCTGGCAGTATATCGCTTTTCGCACCGCGAACAACGACAGTTCGCGGTAAGAGCGGGTTCGCTCGAGTATGACGACCGAATGGGGGAGTTCTTCTTTTCTCTTCATCTTCTCGCTTTTTCGGCTCTTTACGATCGCGTTTGTGTGGTTCTCTCTTGCCCTTTTTTGCGACAATCTGAGTAAATAACGACTTGGGGATCGCTAAGAATACAACGGGGATCGTTGAAATCAGTAATAATACCGATCTGTAATCCGTAAATTCTAGGAATATTTAAGTGTCGATCGTTACAGATCTAACGCTCGATGTAGTATAAATTAGTTCTGTTAATTTTTATTGTGTTTTATGTGCGCTTCGATCGTAGTTGTTATACTACAAATAGCTTGAGAGGTTCGGAAATGGTCAAACTGAGCGAGCAAAAAAAGAAAGTTTTAGAGCAGTTTAACTTACAGGAATTAGCCTTACTCGTTTCGGAAACCCTAGCTGTAGAAAGCGAGCGTCAAGGGGGTAACTTTACACTCGAACGACTTTCTTATGATTTTGGAACGTTAGCGTTTAAATATGGAGACGTTCTCAAAGCAGTGCCGACCCCCGATTTCGTTCAGTCTGAACGTTGTCCGAACGGCTTCAGCGTTCGCGCGTAGGCAAACGAACTTTTACCCCTCTAGTCAGAGTAATCCCGATCGACTCTCTGGAGCGATCGGGATTTTCTTTACTCGGAAGTTTTACCATCTAAACGGAAAATCAACTGTTCGACGCGATCGCGAATTTCGTCGCGGACTCGCTGAAACGTCGCGATCGGCTGTCCGTCGGGATCGTCGAGTTGCCAGTCTTCAAAGATTTCTCGCGTCACCCACTCAGGCGGTAAATCGACACCACAGCCACAGAGAGATACGACAGCATCGTAATGTTTTGCCTCGAAATCGCTCAAGGGATTGGAGGTTTGATTGCCGATGTCGATGCCGATTTCAGACATGACGGCGATCGCCGTTGGATTTACCCGAGACGCCTCTAATCCCGAACTGCTTGCCTCGAGTTTTCCCTGTCCCAACCGGCGAGCAAACCCTTCTGCCATTTGAGAACGACAAGAGTTACGCTTGCACACAAACATGACCTTTTTCATGGTAATTTGTTACCTTGGGTTACGTTGTTTCGTTCGAGATTGCGAGCGATGCCTCGACACAACGGGGATCGCACAACGTCGCTTTTTTCGGCTCTCGCGGAAACCAGAACGCCGTTCGCTTGCAAATTTCGACAAGCATCAACATGGTGGGAACTTCGATGAGAACACCGACTACTGTGGCTAAGGCTGCCCCGGAATTCAAGCCGAACAACATCACCGCCGTCGCGATCGCCACCTCGAAATGATTGCTGGCTCCGATTAACGCCGCAGGTGCTGCGTCTTCGTAAGACAAGTTCAGTTTCAATCCCGCCACGTAAGCGATCGCAAAGATAAAGTTCGTTTGTACGAACAGGGGAATCGCAATCAGTACGATGTGGAAGGGATACTCGACGATGAGTTCGCCTTTGAAGGCAAACAGTAACACCAACGTTATCAACAAAGCGATAACGGCAACGGGGGAGATCGCCTTTAAAAATTTCTCTTCAAACCACCGTCTCCCCAAGTGTCGCAAAATCCACCTGCGGCTGAAAAATCCCGCCGCTAACGGCAACCCCACGTAAATTAACACCGAAAACAAAATGGTTTCCCAGGGAACCGTTAAATTGTTCGCCGACAGCAGCCATTTCCCGAGAGGAGCGTACAGCAGGAGCATGGTGAGGGAATTCACTGCGACCATCACTAAGGTATGGCCTTGATTGCTGTAGGATAGATAGCCCCACATCAATACCATCGCCGTACAGGGAGCGATCCCCAGTAAAATCGTTCCGGCAATGTAAGAGTTACTCAAAGACACTTCGACGCCGCGAACGATCTCAGTGCCGTCGAGAAACGGACGAAACAGCCAACCGAGGAAAAATTGGGCGATCGCCACCATCGTAAAGGGTTTGACGAGCCAGTTGACGATGAGAGTTAGTAAAACGGGTTTGGGCGTTCGAGCCGCTTTGACGGCTTGGGAAAAGTCGATCTTTACCATGATGGGATACATCATGAAGAACAGACAGATTGCGATGGGAATCGAGACGTTGTAGAGACTGGCGGCGTCGAGGGTTTCGGCAATACCGGGAAAGGTACGCCCGAGAGCGATTCCGGCCGCGATACACAGCAATACCCAAAGCGTTAGGTATTTTTCAAAGCGGTTGAGTTGCCCGCCGACGGGGGGCGGTGTGGTGTCGGTTTGCATATCGGTCTGAGGCTCGAGAGGTTGGGGACGAACTGAGGAGCGATCGCTCGAGATGATTATATCAATTTTTTTTGATGTATCAAGTAAAATCGATATAAAGTCCCACAAACCAGGAAATGAGGTCGTGGGGGAAAACGACCTCATCTCCTAATCACCCTAAAAACGTGACATTACCGACGCGTTCGTGTCGAGATTTGCCAATTGTTCGCGGAAGTAAAGGCGATCGAGCTGACAAGTAGGGAAAGCCCGATTACCATCGAGTCGAATCACGCCCAAACTCTCGAGTTTGTAGGCAGTTAGCGCTTCGAGTTCGACGCCGTTGTCGGCCGTGACGACTTTTTGCAACGCTACCATTAACATCGGATCGTCGTGTAACGTAGCCAAACGGTCTCGCAGGTAGTTGCGGTAAATGCCTGTTTGGGTTGGAGCCGTTTGCAGGAGTGTCTCGAGAGAAATATTGTCTTGAGAGAGATGGTACAGCGTGAGGTTCGCTAAGTACGGATGGCCGCCAATGGTGGTCGTGATGCGATCGAGTTCGGGGGCTTCGGCGTCACCTTCGGCCCAAGGGAGACCGTAACGGCGAGCTAACTCTCGCACCTGAGCGCGATCGAACGGAGGGAGTCGTACCGACAGTCCGATCGGTAAAGGAGAACGCTCGATTTTGAGTCGAACGGACTGTTCTGTCCCGTAGAGCAGCACTAACCGTAACGTTTGCCAGAGTTCGACAAAGCGGGCTTGTTCGTGCCATACCCGAAGCATCGAGAGAAAATCGCGAGCGATGTCGGGGCGATCGAAGAGGTGATGGACTTCGTTAAAGGCGAGAACCACCGGTTTGTCCAGTTGCGAGAGCAGATAGCCTTCAAAATAGAGTTTGCAACTGACTTTGCTGCCCATATCTTCGTCCCAATAGTCGCTGAGGCGGTTTGGGAGTGATAGCTGGTGGCTGACGTTGGCACAAAACCACCGTAACAGGCGATCGAGCGACGAGAGAATTGAGGTATCGGCTTCTTGGAAGTCGATCGAGACCGTGTGGTAATCCAGGGGGCGAACCCGCGCGAACAGTTGGTTGAGAAGAGAATTTTTCCCAGTTTTGTGAGGGGCTTGGATACAAATGGCACAACCGGGCTTTTCGATTTCTTCGTAGACGAGCGTTTCGATAGGAGGACGTTCGACGTATAACGGCGAGTCCGCTGGGAGCGGCCCGCTGGGCATTTCTACAGGAACGACGAGACGATCGACCTCAAGAGATGTCGTGACAACACTAAAGGAGGATGTCGAATCTGAATCGAACGATCCAAACACGATATGCAGATTTTTTTTCGTGACTTTCGTACTGAGTCCGTCCGAGAGATCTTGCCACAACTGCGAGCCGATTTGTTTGACGTATACGCTGTCGTATCCCGACACGCGAGCGATGTCGTTGTAGGTGCGTCCGTCCCAAGACTGGGTAAAAACGAACCGCTCGATCGGGGTCAGAGATCGAGATAAGACCTGGTGTTCGATGGCGTTAAGCAGAGGATTGAGATTCATTCACTACTAAAATATACACATTTATACACAGGTGTTTTTGGTCTTTCTAACCTAATATCAATGATACTCCGTATTTTTACGAAATAACAGTGGAACGGCCCCTCCGAGTGTTTCCGATCGATGTGTGTTCTCATCGATCGGGCAGTTATGGCGATTGGTGATGTACTTAAGGTTCGACCTGAATTGGTTTAGGTTTCCTAGTGGGAATCGGACGCTCGCTATAACGGCTCTGTCGGGGGTGGTATCGCAACATTTTTTTGTGTTTTGTAACATACACTAACATTAACTATCAAAGTTCACACGATCGTCTGACAGTTTGTCATGTTTTTCTGAATTAAAGCGAGAAGGCAATTCTACTTGAGCGATCGTCGACTCACTTTTTTGAGATCGATCGGGAGTTGCATTTTATTTCTAAAGTCGAGTTTGCGATCGCAACTTAACTTTAAATAATTAATGTATCCGATAAGACTGTCAGGGATAGATTCGATCGTACAATATTGTAAAATTTATCTTTATAATCGAACGAAATATCGACATTCACAAATCTCGAAACTGCTGGCATTGCTAGCATACAGATATTTTGCGATCGAAAAATAAATTTAGAAATTAAAACACAAGCCAAATATTTTAAATGCAATAAATAAAAATTTTATTTTTATTTCAATCTTTTGTTTTTGATATATTTTTAATTTTTTTTATTTTTTAATTAATTTTTTGATATATTTTAGATCGAACACTCAAACGTTTTAAAATAATCCAAAACAATATCATACATATTTTATTTTGGTTTAATTTAACTATATGTTATTGCTCGAAAAAAAATGTTAAAAATTGGCTTTAATATGAATCTTTAAAAATCTTATAAAAAATTTTTAAAGATAAATTTATAACCCAGGTTTAATACAGATCGTATAGTAATTTATACGTCAACCACAAGTCGATTAAAATTATAGAGTCTGAACATATCAATATTTTCGCAATAAAGTCCGACAACGAGACTTTGGAGAGTCTCAATCTATTCGATAACGCACTAAGATATTGAATATCTATCTTGAGATCGATCGAAATTTTAATTTTAATGTATCATTGTCTGGTTTTTAATTCATACAATTATTTTTACATAAAACAAATATTAAAACACCATAGCAGTCCTAAATCAGTTGTGTATTCTCGCTTTAACTATGGTAAGGGTTGAGGCGTCTCGCTCCTTCCACGACTTACCTGAGATTGCTATATTTTTTCGAGTATAGTGTCTTGACGATCTCAACAAAATTATTATAATTTAAAATCAGAATCGGCGATCGCATCAAAAAAATGACATAAAGCTTGAATCTAAACCTTTATTCAAGCAAATTGATGGTAAAGCGAGCGCTTATGGTGTAATTCTCTCAAGATCCACATCAAAACTCCCTTTGCTTTTGTCTAAAAAAAATAAAAAATTAGGATTCAAATCAACCAGATCGATATACGATCGATCCACGGACAAGAAAAAAATCGATTTTTGTCGAACGCAATCTAAAATCGAGATTAACGTCAAATCATCTTTGCTACAGATCCGTAATTTCCCCGATCTGACGTTCGTAAATTTCATGATTTAACACAAAAGAGAGGAATTTTCTTCATATTTTGCATTGAATTTACGAGACTCAGATACCTGTGCTAAAGTTTGCTTAGGGAGTACAGAATAAATTCATATTGATATTTTAACTTCACACTGTAATTCAGTCGATCGCAGGTTAAGCTAGGTTTAAACCCAGTGCTTGCCAAGTTAACCAACAGTTAAATCTGGCGGTAGTCAAGCATCGTTCTCTGACCCAACGTTCTCTAAGACCGATTTCCGGGCTGAACTGCCCTATTAAATTTCGATGACAGAAGACACGCGACCCAGGACTTCTGCTATCTATCCCCCCAATAGCATTTTGGGAGGAGTTTCCCGAGGAGTGCCATTAGCACTTGAGAGGGACGTTTCTGCTGGCTGGCTGCCAGAGCGATCGTGCTGTTGTGACAGTCGCCGCCCCAGACAAACCGGCCTTGTCGATCGCCGAGCCGAGCCGATTTCCCCACATCGCTCGTCCAACATATCCGAGACTCAGAGGACGCTAGGATCGATCGATCGGTTCCCCAGTCAGCTCAGAACGATCGGTTTCCAATCGATCGTTTTTCATCGTCCCACCGCTAGATTGTCAATCCGATCTCCGTCCCCCTGCGACCGAGAACGCAGCTGTCACCTTGAGAAAGTCCGTTGGGTCATCTACGTTAGCCAAACTTTCCTCGCCCTCGCGAACCCACCGTTCGATCGGCGTTTGGCGAAAGCTCGTGCTGCCGCACTCGTCGATCTGGCCTATGCTTTCAATGCCATGAATGAAGACTTAGAACGTTCTCCCCAACCACTCGACGACAACAGGCGATCGCTCGAACGAAAAATAGCCGAACGTACCGAAGCCCTCGAACGAGAAATCCAAGCACGACAGCGGATCGAAGCCGAACTGCGTGCCTCCGAACGACGCTATCGCCTGTTATACGAAGGTACTCAAGACTCCGTTATCCTATTAGAATCCGGGCCGCCTTACTGCTTCAACGACTGCAACGCCGCCACCCTCACCATGTTCGGCGTTGCCAACAAAACCGACTTTTGCCGTCTCAGTCCAGCCTGTTTGTCTCCCCCCGTCCAACCCGACGGTTCCAGCAGCACGATCGCCGCCCAAGAACGTATAGAACGAGCGATCGAACGGGGAACCTGTAACTTCGAGTGGTTGCACTGTCGGGCAGATACTGGCGAACCCTTCTACGCCGAAGTCTGGCTAACTGCCGTAGACATCGAGGGCGCGATCCGCGTAATGGCAACGATACGGGACATTACCGCTCGCAAGCAAACCCAACTGGCCTTGGAAGCCAGCGAAGCCGAATATCGCACCCTCATCGAAGCTGCCAACTGCATCATCCTGCGCTGGACTCCCGACGGTCGCATTCGCTTTATCAACCACTACGGCCAGCAATTTTTCGGTTACGACGAGGCCGATCTCGTCGGAATGTCCATCACCGAAATCATTCCCGAATCCAACCGTTCTCAATTCGACTGGGACGCCTATCTAGCAGATCTCACCACCTGTCCCGAAGCCCACAAAATCCGCGAACACCCTAACGTGCGACAAAACGGCGAGATCGTCTGGGTCGTCTGGGCAAACCAACCCGTCTTCGATGGAGAAGGTCGTCTCCTCGAAGGGCTGTCCGTCGGTACCGACGCCACCGCCCGCAAACGAGCCGAAGAACAGCTGCGAAAAAGCGAAGAACGCTGGCAACTCGCCTTACAGGGCAATAACGACGGTATTTGGGATCTCGACTTCCGAACCGGAGAAGTTTTCGTGTCCGAACGCTGTCGAGAAATGGTCGGCTATCGAGAATCAGAGCTACCCAACCGTCTCGAGGCGTGGACGGATTTGATTCATCCCGACGAACGCGAGGCTGTATTAGGCGCTTTCCAAGACCATCTGAACGGACAAACCGACTGTTACAGCGTCGAATATCGCCGACGCTGCCGAGACGGTAGCTATAAATGGATTCTCGATCGCGGTAAAGCCCTCTGGGACGATGCCGGAAATCCCGTGCGTATGGTGGGATCGCATACCGATATCACCGAACGCAAACAAGCTGAAGAAAAACTCCGAAAAAGCGAAGAACGCTGGCAAATGGCCCTCGACGGCAGCAACGACGGCATCTGGGACTGGGATTTAACCGTCGATTACTGCTTCTTGTCCGAACGCTGCCTCGAAATGCTCGGTTACAGTGCCAACGAAATCAACTCCTTTCAAAAATGGGCGTCCGTGTTCCACCCCGACGACCTCGATCGCATTCGCGAAGTGTTAGACCGACATCTTCGTAAAGAAGCCCCGCACTATAGCTGCGAATATCGCGCCCGTCACAAAAACGGCACGTATCACTGGATTCTCGCCCGAGGCAAAGCCGTGTGGAACGACGCGGGAATCCCCATCCGCATGGTCGGGTCGCTGACCGACATCACCGATCGCAAACAAGCAGAAGAGGCACTGCGACACGCCAAAGAAATGGCCGACGCCGCCAACCAAGCGAAAAGCCAGTTCATCGCCAACATGAGCCACGAACTACGAACGCCCCTCAACGGCATCCTCGGTTACACACAAATTTTCCAACGACTCGACGACTTACCTCCGAACCTGGAAAACGGCGTGCGCGTCATCCACCAGTGCGGAACCCACCTGTTGGCACTCATCGAAGACATCCTCGACTTTGCCAAACTCGAAGCCCATCGCATGACCCTGTCGCCAGCCTTATTTCACCTGGCAACGTTTGTCGATCGCGTCGGGGACTTGTTCGAGTTCAAAGCCAGTCAGAAAGACCTGACCTTTCAACAGTATTTCGATCCCCAACTGCCCACAGCAGTTTACGCCGACAAAAAGCGCCTGCGCCAAGTCCTCATGGAACTTCTGGGCAACGCAGTCAAATTTACCGAAAGCGGCAGCGTGACCTTACGGGTCAGTCTCGTCGAACGTCTCGAAGCATCTCCCGAAACCGGCGCGGCCTCGAGAATTCGCTTCGAGGTCGAAGATACGGGAATTGGCATGAAACCCGAGCAACTCGAGCGCGTGTTCTTACCGTTCGAGCAAGTACGCGACGCCGACCGACAATCTGAAGGTACCGGATTGGGACTGACGATCGCTCAAAAAATCGTGCAGATGATGGGGGGAACTCTCAACGTTCGCAGTCATTTCGGACAGGGCAGCCAGTTCGGGTTCGAGCTGTTGCTACCCGAACGGAGCGACGGACAACTACCGGACATCGCGCGTCCGCTCCCGAGAGTCGTGCGAGGCTATCGCGGTCGAAAACGCAAAATTCTCGTGGTCGATGACAACTGGGAAAGCCGCACCGCTGCCGTCGAACTATTACGCTCGGTAGGTTTTGACATTATCGAAGCGAGCCACGGACGCGAAGCCTTAGAGTTGGCGACGGCCGATCCCCCCGACGGGATTCTCACCGACTTGGTGATGCCCGTCATGGACGGATTCGAGTTAATACGGCAAATTCGTCAACAGCCTGCTTTACAGACCGTTCCCATTTTCGCAGCCTCAGCTAGTCCCCTAACCCCCGGCGGCGATCTCGGCACCAGCGTCGATTGTAACGGTGTGCTGTCCAAACCCCTGCAAGCCAGCGAACTGTTCGCGACGTTCGAGCAGCACTTACAGGTCGATTGGATTTACAGCGACGACGACGACGACTCCGAATCCCCGTCGACCCCGTTGCCGTCCTCTCAGAGCGATCGCGATCGGGCTTCCGAGGACGATCGAGAGTCCGAGACGATCGTTCCTCCACCGCCCGAAATCTTAGAAACCTTACGTCATCTTGCCCGACGGGGGAGTCTCAAGCGATCGATCGAACAAGTTCGCGAGCTGGCCGAGCGCGATCCCCAATTGCGCCCGTTTGCCGACAAACTCGAAACGCTCGCGCGCACGTATCAAGACAAAGCCCTTCTCGAGTTTCTCGATCGATACTATCTCTAGCCGACCGACCATGAACGCGAATCACGGTACGTCTCAGTCTATTTTAATCGTCGATGACGACCCCGCAAATCTCGAAGTTCTCTCGAACTTTTTAGAGGCGGCTGGGTACGAAGTATTGATCGCACGAGACGGCCAGAGTGCCATCGACCGGGCTGAATACGATCCCCCCGATTTGATTTGTCTCGACGTGATGATGCCGGGAATCGATGGGTTTGAAACCTGCCAGCGGTTGAAAGACAATCCCGCCACAGCTGAGATCCCCGTGATTTTTATGACCGCCCTGTCCGAAACCGCCGATCAAGTTAAGGGATTGGGTCTCGGGGCTGTCGATTACATTCCCAAACCCTTTTACGAAGAAGTCGTTCTCTCGCGCATTCAGCTTCATTTGAAACTGCGATCGCTGGCCTTGGCGTTAACCGACCAAAACACCTATCTCGAGCAACTCGTCGCCTCTCGCACCGCCGAACTGCACGACACCATCGATCGCTTGCAGCATACCCAAACCCAACTGCTGATGCGCGAACGACAACTTCGCTACGAAGCCTTGCACGATTCCCTAACCGGACTGCCCAACCGAACTTGGTTACTCGATCGCCTCGAGGCGATCGTCAGCCAATCCCGCCCTCCGAACCGCGACAGCCAAGCCTATCGGTTTGCCCTGCTGTTTCTCGACCTCGATCGCTTTAAAGTCATCAACGACAGTCTCGGCCACCTAGCTGGAGACGCCCTTCTCGAAGACGTCGCCCAACGACTCGTACAGGTTCTCGAGAGTAACTCCGACAACCGACCCAACCGCGACAACTCCCAAACTTGTATTGCCCGTTTGGGGGGCGACGAATTCGTAATTCTCCTCGAACGCGATGTGGGGATCGAGAGTATTTTACCCGTGGTACGCAATGTTCAAGCTCAGTTTTCCCAACCTTTTCGCATCGCGAACAACTACGAAGTGTTTACCAACGCCAGTATCGGTATCGTGCTGGGTAACACCGACTACAGCACCTGCGAAGACGTGTTGCGGGATGCCGACGTGGCCATGTATCAAGCCAAACAAGCCGGACGGGGACGCTACGCCATCTTTAACCCGCAAATGCAAGCCCGTGCGAAAGCCCGTTTGGATTTAGAAAACGAACTGCGCCGCGCCATCGGTAGCGAATCCTGTCGCGACAACATCGCCTCGGAGGAATTTCACCTGTACTATCAACCGCTGATTTGTTTGAAAACCGGACGCGTGACGGGATTTGAAGCGTTACTACGCTGGCATCATCCCCAACGTGGTTTGATTTCTCCGATTCAGTTCGTCCCGATTAGTGAAGAAATTGGCTTGATTCATGCTTTGGGCGGATGGGTGTTTCGAGAAGCTTGTCGCCAAGCCTCCGAATGGCGATCGCAGTTTCCCAACCATCGAGATTTGGTGATGAATATTAACCTCTCCACCATTCAACTGATGCAGCCACAACTGATCGATTTAATCGAAGAGACTCTCGATCGCGCTCGGCTCCCCCACGGCTGTATCAAACTTGAAATTACCGAAAGCTGTTTGTTAGAAAGCCACAAACACGTCTTCGATATTCTTCGACAACTCGAAGACTTAGGCTTGTTACTTTGTGTAGACGACTTCGGAACGGGATATTCCTCCCTCAGTCGCCTGCACGAATTTCCCGTGCGAACTTTAAAAATCGATAAATCTTTTGTGCGTCGCCTTCACAGTAGAGATAATGGAAATGAAATTGTCAAAACGATCGTGACGCTCGCCCATAGCTTAGACATGGATACTGTTGCTGAAGGGATCGAAACATCTCTCCAGCTCGAAACCGTGCGAGATATGGGCTGTGAGTTCGCACAAGGCTATCTTTTTTCTCGGCCGTTACCCGCCAGCGATGCTGTTAACTTTCTCCTGAAACCCGATGTGTTCTATCCTAAACTTACTGCCGATCTCGGTTAACCAAACCTTTACAATCACGATTGAAAAAAACAAATTTTAGAGGTGGGTTATGAATTTAGAATCTCTCAATTCCAGTGTCATTCTCATTGTTGACGACAATCCGGCCAACTTAGATGTCCTGTCGGATTTTCTCGATAGTGCCGGGTTTGAAGTATTGGTCGCCCAAGACGGAGAAAGCGCTCTCGACAAAGTATACTATGCTCCCCCAGACTTGATTTTACTCGATATCATGATGCCGGGGATCGATGGATTTGAAACCTGCAAGCGCTTGAAAAGCGATCCGAAAACGATCGATATTCCCGTAATTTTTACGAGCGCCCTCGCTGACACCGTCGATAAAGTTAAAGGCTTGTCGATTGGAGCGGTTGATTACATCACAAAACCATTTCAACAAGAAGAAGTGTTGGCGCGAGTTCGCCTGCACTTAAAGCTTCACTTTTTAACCCAACAACTCGCTCAACAAAACGTTCTACTCGAAGAACGAGTTCGCGAGCGCACAGCCGAACTCAACCAAGCGCTCGAAGACTTACAAAAAGCGCAAGTCCAGCTCGTTCAGAGTGAAAAAATGTCGAGTTTGGGTCAGTTGGTCGCCGGTGTCGCCCACGAAATCAACAACCCCGTAAACTTCATTTTTGGGAATTTAGTTCACGCAAACGAATACACCCAAAATATCTTGGACATTCTACAGCTCTATCAGGATAAATACCCCGATCCCGGTGCTGAAATCCAAGACACGATCGAAGACTTCGAACTCGATTTTCTCGTGGAAGACTTGCCCAAACTTTTACAATCAATGCAAGTCGGTGCCGAACGCATTCGCGAGATCGTACTGAGTTTGCGGAAATTCTCGCGTATCGACGAAGCCGAACTCAAGCCCGTAGAAATCCACGACGGCATCGATACCACGTTGATGATTTTACACAACCGCATCAAAGCGAAATCGAGCCGTCCCGAAATCGAAATCGTCAAACACTACGGCAATCTCCCAGAAGTTGAATGTTATTCGGGACAGTTGAACCAAGTGTTCATGAACCTCCTCTCGAACGCCATCGACGCCTTAGAAGACGATCGCGACTCGGGAAGACCGGGACGCATCGTCGTACAGACGAGCTGTATCGGAGACAACCAAATCGAAATCTCGATCTCCGATACGGGAATGGGAATGGAAGAAAGCGTGCGATCGCAAATTTTTAACCCCTTCTTCACTACGAAACCCATTGGTAAAGGAACTGGCATGGGGCTGGCGATCAGCTATTCGATCGTTGCCGACAAACACAACGGTTCTCTCGAATGTCGATCTCAGCCGGGACAAGGCACTGAATTCGTCATGCGAATTCCCATCCGCCAGAACGTTCGCACCTCTAACTCTCCTCAAGTTCAAACTGCGTGAAGAGATCGTTCGAAAAAGGGCGAAGGGACGAGGGAAAAAAGGGGTCGCCGATCCTTCCTCCCTCTTCAACTCTTCACGACACCCGCCGATCTAGACGAGCGATCGGCGATCGACAGCCGACGGGCGAACGTCCGTTTTGCCAAACTGTTCGACACAGCGAACGAAGAGTTCCACACCCATTGCTAACACAGTTTCATCGAAATCGAATCGAGGATGGTGGTGGGGATAATCGAGTTTTTTCTGAGAATTCGCCGATCCCAGGAAGAAATAACATCCCGGAACTTCCTGAAGAAAAAAGGACATATCTTCACCGCCCATTGTCTGACATTCGGGAACTAACCCCACCGGAGTTTCCACCACCTGTTCCGCGATCGATTTCACGAACGCCGCCATACGCGGGTCGTTCACCGTCGCTGGATACAGTTGCCAATAGTCCAACTCGTAACGGGCGCCGTAACTGCGACAAATTCCCGCCACAACGTCCTCGACGCGGCGGCCGAAAAAGCCTTCGTACTGACGTTTGAAATAACGAACCGTTCCCTTAAGCTGCGCGGTATTGGCGATGACATTGTGGGTCGAACCCGCCTCGAACGCGCCCACCGTCACCACCGCCGAATCGATCGGATCGACGTTACGAGCCACGATCGACTGTAACGCGTTGACGATTTGCGAAGCCACCACGATCGCATCTACCGTCTGATGGGGCATAGCACCGTGACCGCCTTTTCCCAACACCTGCAAATCGAACAGTTCCACCGCCGCCATCAACGGACCGCTACGCACTCCCACCGTTCCCCAAGGAAGGTTGTTCCATAAATGCAATCCGATAATGGCGTCCACCTCGGGATTTTTCAACGCCCCCGCCTCTATCATCGGTTTAGCACCGCCGGGGCCTTCTTCAGCCGGTTGAAACACAAACTTGACCGTCCCGCGAAACGCTCGATGGCGAGAGAGATAATAAGCGGTCGCCAGTGCGATCGCCGTGTGTCCGTCGTGGCCGCAAGCGTGCATTTTCCCGTCGTGGCGGGACTTATACGGAACGTCGTTTTCCTCGCGAATTGGCAGAGCGTCCATATCCGCCCGAATCGCCAACACCGGCCCCGGCTGAATGCCTTCGATCGCCGCGACGATACCCGTTTTCGCAATTCCCGTTTGAAAATCGACACCCCAACTTTGGAGTTTTTGTGCCACGAACTCCGACGTCAGATGTTCTTGAAACCCCAATTCTGGATATTGGTGTAAATGTCGCCGCCACTGCACCAATTGAGGTTGTAAACCTCGGATATCCGGTCGTACGCGATCGAGCCACAAAGCAGGAGAAGCCACGGAAAGAGAAGTCATCGCTCAACAAGTATAAAAAGGGACAGTCAAGAAAGACGTTACGATAGACGCCAAGTGTCACAAATTTTCTGTAAGTTTTCTCACAGTTTAATCGACTTGAGAAGATTCGTTCGACCTACCTGGGGATGGGGAGGAGATGATGAGGTGAGGGGATGATGGGATGATGGAGAACGATCGATCTACCGAATTTGTGGCGGTACGTGAGGCAGGTATACACCATGGATCGGATTTCAACCAGATTCGCCGATCCGGTCACGCACTCTACCATTCTCAGTTACGTTTGGGTTTGGGGCGGTGCGTGACGCGGTAATACACCATTGACCGGATTTCAACCTCATTGGCTGCCCGCGTCACGCACCCTTGTATGTTGGCGGTGTACATTGGCGGTGCGTGACAGATCGATCGGTCTCACGATCGACACCCGATTTTTCAAGTCACGCACCCTACCAAGATCCGTCGCAGTGCTCCGCCCATAGCCGAGGGCTTGGGGGGTGGTGAAGCGACGGGAGGGAGTAGTTCGCTTAAGCCTAGGAAACAAATATTTATTTCATAGGCTAAGATAATTTCATGCTAAACATGACGTGGGAATTCAAGCTAGAGCCAACTGCGGAGCAGGTTTCAGACATCGAACACATTTTGGATGTGTGCCGCAATGTCTGGAATTTTGCCCTGCGGGAACGTAAGGATTGGCTAAATTCCCGAAAGTCGCCCGTGAATGCGTGTTCCATCGTGCAGGAATACATCTTGCCAGCGGATGCACCATTTCCCAGTTATGCGCGGCAGTGCAAGTCGCTGACTGCGGCCAAAGCTGAATACCCCCGATTAAAGACTGTCAATGCCCAAGTGCTTCAACAAGTCATCCGAAAACTGGAAGCCTCCTGGGAGTCGTGGCGGTTAAAGCGTTCGGGTCTTCCACGATTCAAAAAACCCAACCGGATGCGAAGCTTTGTCTTCCCCCAGATGCTCAACGCTTCGGCTCCGCTCGCTTCGACTTCGCTCAGCGTTGAGTCCGAGCGGAGTCGAGGACTCAAAAACTGTATCTCTGACAAAGGGATTAAGTTGCCTCAGTTGGGATGGGTTCGGGTTCGGTGGTCGCGGAAAATTCCTGATTTATTTCAGGTTAAGCAAGCCCAGATTGTCCGCAAGGCATCCGGGTACTTTGTCGTGCTTAGCCTTCAGGCTGACGTCGATATTCCTGCTGTAGCCCCTCACGGACATCCGGTAGGGATTGACGTTGGACTGGAGTACTTTCTTTCAACGTCTGATGGAGAACAGGTCGAGCGACCTCGCTTTTTCAACAATTTGCACCGCAAGCTGAAATTGCTGCAACGTCGATTGAAGAAAAAGCAGAAGGGGTCAGCTAACTGGCTGAAACTCCAGAAGAAGATTGCGAGAGTCCATCAACGGATTGCCGATACGAGAAAAGACTGGCATTTCAAGTTAGCTCATCACCTCTGCGACGGCGCAGGGATGATTTTTGTCGAAGATCTCGACTTCCGCATTATGGCCAAAGGGATGTTGGGCAAACACACCCTGGATGCTGGATTGGGACAATTTGTGAATCAGATCCTTCCCTGGGTGTGCTGGAAGCGCGATGTCTTTTACGGCAAAGTTGATGCCCGTGGCACTTCTCAGGAGTGTCCGGATTGTGGAGTGGAGGTTCGCAAAGACCTCTCAACTCGAATCCATCACTGTCACAACTGTGGGTCAGTCAAACCCCGTGATGTGGCGAGTGGACAAGTCATCTGTAGCCGTGGGCAACGGCAAATCGAAACTGCCTGTGGAGGGGAGGCGGCGGGGACTGAGGTTACTCAGTCTAGCTGGCACCTGTTGAAGCAGGAAATCTTTGGGGCGACCCAAGGAATCTCCCTGCATACCCGGAACGGGTTGCTGGGAGAGGATGTCAAAACTGTTCACTGCTCACTGTAAAAGATGCGTCGTTCTCCCAATCAACTGCAAGTTGCTGAATATCTGTGCTGGATTAGTACGGTGGTGGGAACGTTGGTGGCAGCGGTGTCCGGTCGGTTCGTCTTTGCTGGGGTGCCGATTTCTCTGTCACTGTTGCTGAACTTAACGAACCGCCGCAATTTGGAAACGATGGCGCAACGTCAGACGATGGCGGCCGTCGCCCAGGTTCATCAGAAATTGTCTTACGATATCGATCGCCTGCGATCGCAACTCGGCGACCCCCACGCATTTTCCCACCGTCCGGCAACGCCGCCGTCTCGGAAACAGCCACCGGGGTCAGACGTTCGTTGGGAATTGCAACAGCTTCAGGCGGAATACCAGAGTTTGCACGAGTCTCTCTCCGACACCATCGCCTATCTCAACGATTCGCCGCTACCTCAGCGTATCGACGAGTTGGAACTGCAAATCGAGTATTTAACGGACGAGTTGGAACGACTGCGGCATCAATGGCACGCCTCGGTTCCCATCGATATCGAACCGGTTCCGACAGAAACGGAGGACGACGACAGCCCCGAGAACGTCCCCCCGTTGGACGAGGCAGAGTCCGAAAACCCCCCCTCTTCGAGCAAGTTTTCTCTCGATTTACCCTTAGAACGGCGTCGCGAACCTCCCTCCTCTGGAGAGGAATCACAGGCGTACTGCCAAGAGACGCCCCCGCCAAAGAAACCGGCGGTTCCCATGTTTTCTATTGAAGGTCGCGAGTCGTCTAAGGCAAAAAGTACCGCTTCCCCCACGTTGCCCCTGTCGTCTCCGCCGAGGGAAGAACCAGCCGCCAGCGAAAGCAGTGTGGACGCTATAGAACGTCCGACGTCGCATCCGGTTGCCTCCTCGGGGACGGTGGGGTTGCCGACGTTTATGGTGAAGGTTCCCCAGCAACAGTGGGATTGCGTGTTTACGCTGACCGACCACGGGGATTGGGTGAGCGCCCTCGTGGTGTCTCCCGATAACGAATTGTTGGTCAGTGCCAGTTTCGATAAGACGATTCAGGTGTGGCGTCTGAAAACGGGGGAATCCTTGGGGGTGTTGTCGGAACACGACAGCCCCGTGTGTGCGTTAGCGGTGAGTCCCGACGGGTTTTTGTTGGCTAGCGGCAGTTGGGACAAGACGGTGAAGTTGTGGGATTTGCAGAAACAGAGTTTGGTGGAGACTCTGGCGGACGAGGAGGAAGCGGCCGGATCGGTGCGATCGCTGGCGGTGAGTCCCGACGGACAGTTTGCAGCCAGCGGGTGGTTTGAGGGGATCGTTCAAATTTGGCAGGTGAAGGTGTCGCCGAAGCGCAAACGGGTTTCGGCCAGCGATCGCGGTCGGACGGAGGCGCATCGCGGCCGGGTGGATGCTTTGGCGTTCAGTCCCGACGGGTCGATGTTGGCCAGCGGTGGGGCAGACGGATCGATCGTGTTGTGGCGTTTCGACAGCGAACGGGGCAGTTTGGAGCGCGATCGCAGCTTGACGGACAGCGGCGAACCTATTAACGCTCTGGCGTTTAGTCTCGACGGCCGTACCCTGGCCAGTGCCAGTCGCGATCGCACGGTGCAACTGTGGGATCTCGATCGCGATCGCTCTCGCCAAACGCTCAACGAACACGCCGGTTCGGTCACGTCTCTGGCCGTCTGTCCCGACGGAAACACCCTCGTCAGCGGCAGTGCGGACGGGACGGTGAAGATTTGGGATATGGTTCGCGGTCGAGCGATCGCCACCCTCAGCGATCGTTCCGATGCGGTCATGGCGGTGGCGGTGAGTGCTGACGGCGAAACCCTCGTCAGCGGTACGGCAGATGGGACGGTGAAGGTGTGGCGGAGGCGGTAGGGGAGAGGGAGAGGGGGAGAGAGGGAGAGAGGGAGAGGGGGAGACGCTTTTCCTGATTCCCTGTTTCCTGTTTCCTGTTCCCTGGTGACTATCCACTATCCACGGCTAGCTTGTTTCCAGCGTTCGATGTAGGCGGGGAATTGCGGGAGGCGACAGGGATATCCGGCTTGTCCGTCGATGTCACCTAAGCTACGTAATAGGTTGTCGAAGGCGGCGCGGACTTCGGGGTTCGATCGCACCATCTGATTGGCGCGAGGGCTGTCTAAGGAAATGGCGATCGCTTGCTGTGACCGAAATCCTTGGCGGCGGTTCCCTTGTCTGATAGAATAGTCGATTCCTGGTTGTAGTTGGTGTTTCTGAAAGACGTTGTGTAATCCTTGCACGGCTCGCTGAAGACGAACGTTTAACTTCGCTTCGATCGCCGATTCAGATTCGTCTTGGGTCAAAGCCTGCCAAAACTGGCGGAGCCGTTGGAAAAGAAACATCGACAAAGGTCCGACCTCTCGAGTCCGACTGCTAACGTCTGACTTACAGTGTATCGAGACTTCCGCAGGCGCGAGCCTTTTGGCTGGCGTCGCGGTTTCTGCTGGCCGCTTTGAGAAGGGTATCGAAGACTACGCCATATCTAGTGTTTTTGTTCTCTAAAAAAACGGTTGACACACTACATATGGCGTATGATAGAGTCCTACTCCTCAGATAAGCTCGTTACTCTCGAACAAAACCCCAACCGAAACGTGAATCACTTACTGGAATGGTCTGAAAGCCGGGTCGATGAAGAATTGACCCGTCTGAACGTCGTATCGCTCGACGGAACGCTCCCCTATGATTACCTGTTTTACTCGGAGGATTTGCCCCGTCGCAACGACGGTCGCCTTCGGGATTCGGTATTGAAACGCTACCGCCACATCGAAGAAGGCGGTTGGTGGTGTTCGGGGATCGACCTCCTGACGGGGAAAGACGATCTCTGGGGCTGTTTCAAACCGAACCAACCGCGCGATCGCTTCGACGGTACTCTCGACGGCAACCTCGACGACGCCGCACGCAAACCGATTAAATACGAACATCCGCCCAAAACCGCTACGGGATTGTTCGCGTTGCGGGTTCCGCTACATTTATGGAAGGCGATCGCCGATCGCGCTGGCGTCGGACTCTCTCACGACGATATCGACAACGCACAATCGGATTTCGGCTTTTGGCAGTGGCTTTTAAACCACCCAGAAGTTCCCCTCTGCGTTACGGAAGGGGCGAAGAAAGCCGGAGCGTTACTCAGTGCGGGATACGCAGCAGTTGCCCTTCCCGGCATCAACGGCGGCTACCGCGTGCCTCGGGACGAATGGGGAAACCGCGTCGGGAAATCTCGCCTGATTCCGCAATTATCAATGCTGGCCGAGGGCAAGCGCCCCGTTTGTTTGGTATTCGATCGCGATCGCAAACCCAGCGCCATTAAAGCAGTCCACGGCGCGATCCGTCGCACCGGATACCTCCTCAGTCGAGCTGGATGCTCGGTTCGCGTCGTTACCTGGAACCCCGAAGACGGTAAAGGTGTAGACGACCTCATCGCCAACGGGGGAACCGACGCCTTCGATCGCGCCTATACCAGCGCCCTCCCTCTCACCACCTGGCGGGCCCGTTCCCTGGCGCGGTTGACCTACCGCAGCGACATCCAACTCAACCAACCCTTTCTCGGCGACCTTCCCGTCCCTAAAAGCGCCTCCCTCGTCGGTATTCGCTCTCCCAAAGGTACCGGAAAAACCGAATTTCTGCGGCGCGTCGTCGAACGGGCGATCGAACAAAAACAGCGGGTTCTCGTCATCGGACACCGGGTTCAACTGGTCGAAGCCCTCTGTCAGCGGTTCGGACTGCCCTACATCAGCCACGTGAGCGACCCCACCGACCCCGGTATCGGCTACGGTTTGTGTATCGACTCCCTCCACCCCGATTCTCAGGCGCACTTCGACCCTGAGGATTGGACGAACGCCGTGGTGATTCTCGACGAAGTGGAACAAGTGCTGTGGCACGGGTTGAACTCGGACACCTGCCGCAGTCACCGCGTCCCCATCCTGCGATCGCTCAAAGCGCTTATCCAAAATACTATCGCCGAATCGGGGCAGGTGTTCGCCGCCGACGCGGACTTAAGCGATACCTCTTTAGATTATTTACTGTCGCTAGCCTCGGTCAAACGCGCTCCCTTCATCGTACAGAACGACTGGAAAGCGGGGAAAGACGCAAGCTGGACGGTTCACCACTACACGGAAAGCACCCCCAAACGCATCGTTCGGGAACTCGAACAACATATCGAAGAGGGCGGAAAACCCTTCGTTTGCTTGTCGGCGCAAAAACTGACGAGTCCCTGGAGTACGCGATCGCTCGAAGCCTATTTCCGTAAAAAGTTTCCCAATTTGAAGGTTTTGCGGGTGGATGCGGAATCTGTCTCGGAACCGAGTCATCCGTCTTATCGGTGTATGGGATCGCTCGATCGCCTGTTGAAAGACTACGATGTGGTGTTGGCGTCGCCGTCGATCGAAACGGGGGTCAGCATCGATTTACGGGGTCATTTTACGTCTGTGTGGGCGATCGCTCAGGGCGTCCAATCGGAAAACAGCGTTCGTCAAGCGATCGCGCGGGTTCGCGATACGGTTCCCCGTCACCTGTGGCTGGCGCGTTACGGCTTCAACAAAGTCGGGAACGGTTCGACTTCTATTCCCAGTTTGCTGAGTTCTGGAAAGCGTCTGACTCAGTTAAACGTGCGTTTGTTGCAGCAGTCGGATTTCGAGGCGTTCGACGATTTCGACGCCAGTTTCCAAGCGGAATCTCTCATGTGCTGGGCGAAAATGGCGGTGCGCCTCAACGCGACGATGGCACAATATCGCGATTCGGCGATCGCGGCGTTACGAGATGAAGGTCACGCGATCGTTGAAATCGCTCCGGCGAAGAAAACTCGCCGCCGCAGTACCCGCAAGCGCAAAGCCAACGACACCACCCCGGAAACGCCGTCGGAAACGTTGCAGCGTCAGATTGCGGAAGTCCAGCGTCAGAATTACGACGCCGACTGTCAAGCGATCGCCGAAGCACCGAAATTGAACGATCTCGACTATCGCAGTTTGAAGAAAACCTTGGTGAAAACGCCGAGCGATCGCCGAGCGTTGCGAAAATACGAACTGCACCGTCGTTATAAAATTTCGGTAACGCCGGAATTGGTCGAACGGGACGATAAAGGCTGGTACAAAAAGCTCCGGTTACATTATTTCCTGACGGTGGGACGGTCTTATTTAGCCGAACGCGATCGCCGGGTGGCGCAAAAACTCATCGAACGGGGTCAAGGACAGATTTTCCAACCGGATTTCAATCGATCGCAACTCGGCGCTACGGTGGGAACGATGGAAGTTTTGGGACTTGCGAAGATTCTCAACCAACCCCAGCGGGAGTTACGCAACACTGACGAAGATTTACAGGCGATGGCGAAATTAGCGTTGCAACATCGCGCCGATATCAAACTCACTACCGGAATCGGTTTGGCGAAAAACTCCACGCCGATGGTGATCGTGCGGCGTTTTTTGGACAAACTGGGGTACGGTTTGACCTGTCTGCGTTGCGAACGGGAGAAGAATAAAAAGCCCTTGCGCGTCTATCGCATCGAACCGCCGAAAGACGATCGCTGGTTGGTCTTCGAGCAGTGGTTGGCGGTCGATCGCTCCTCGAAACGCTTCGGCCACCGTCCGAAAACCCGTCGCGGAAAACCCCAAGAAATGGAGGCGGCGAACGCTCCCACGATGCCAGAAGAGCGATCGGAACAACTCACGTTAGAGTTGGAGTAATCCGAGCATAACGGTGTAATGACATCAAGCAGTGCGTTCCGGCCGGTTCGGGCTTTACGTTAAAACTCAAAGAGCGATCGCACGAACCTGTCCGGGGAACGGGTTTCAAACGTCCCTTAGATGAGACGGTCTGCATTTGCCACCCTCTACTCGATCGCACTAGAATTATCGATCCTACAGAAGCCCACTTCACGGACAGGATAGTTATGGCTCCCACACCCGAAGCACTCAAAGCGATCGACGACAAACTTTCCCAACGGTTTATCGAACTCGATCCCGACGGATACTTTATTATTTACGTCGATCGCGAGGCGGGGCTAATTTGCGCCGAACACTACAGCAACGAAATTAACGAAAAAGGCTTGGCCGTCGATCCCGAAACCGGAGAGCCGATTCCTTGCGATGGCGGCGCGAAACGTAAGCCCACCGTGGTTTACAAAGGACGCACGGCGAAAGAGTTGGGCATGGAAATTACGGAAAAAGCCGATCCGAAGCGGTTGTCGTTTCTCGACCATGCTTTATATTTAGGGCGAGAGTTCGTCCGGGCGGAAATCGCTTTGCTCTCGGGAGAAGAGTACGTTCAGGATTAGCCTCGCGCGATCGATGCTGGAACGGTTGGTTTCGCGATCGCGATCGCGATCGAGGGTAAGACTTCCTTCGAGCCGATATGGTGCTACCCTCGATAGCAGAGTACCTTCAAAATGAATCTCTGAGACGAGGAGATCTTCAGAATACTGAGGTTCTCGCCTGTCACAAATCATTCCATCTCGTCGTGAAGCTCCCCAGGGAGTTTCACGAGTTCTGCTCGTTTCGTTCCATAATGAGAATTGCTGTCATTACGAGCTTATCTCCGGTAGGATCGATGTGAACGATCGCCCCCCCTTCCAGTAAGCCCAAACCTCCTATGGATCGATGGTTGAGCCTCGTACTTCAATTTGCTATCCCCGTTCTACGAGCGGTTATCGACGCTAAACTTAATGAGAAACTTGACAAACTAGCCCTCAAAGACGACTCCCACAGCCCTTCGTCAGCCAAGACTGTACAACAGGTGATGGATGGCGATACCTCATCGGTTCGCCCTCTCCTCGCCCGCATCAATACCGACGCCCTCGATAGTTTCCAAACTCTTCTCGAACGCGAAGTACGAGATATCTCTTCGGAAAAATCGAGTGTTTCTCCCTTGGAACTGCAAAAAGAACAGTTTCGCCAAGCTAAAGCTTTACAACAAAGTTGGCTCGATACTCAACGAAATACGCTACTCGAAGTTTCCGAACGCCAGCGAGAAACGGCTCTCAAACTTCCAGAAGTCCATCAAATTTTAGAACACTGGCCGTTACGACTGTTTCCGTCGCAACTGCTCGAAATACACCGAACCTCGACGCGAATTCCTCTGAGAATTATTTTAGCCCCACCGAAAATTTCAATCGAACAGTTCGGTGACGTTCCGTCGAATATTCCAGCTTTAGACTTGCAATTAGCGCAGGGGTTACGAGAATTTCTCAGTCAGCATTATTCGCTTCACAGTTCGACGCGACCGACGGAGTTTTTAGGGGGAGCTTGGGACAGTAAGCGATCGCATAGCGAATCGAGTATCAAGGCATTATTCGGCTTTCTCGCCTCACAACCGACGCTGATTCTCGAGTCGGAAACTGACGGCGATCGCTTGACGTTTCGTATGGCGTATTGGGGTTTGGGTCAGCCGAGCTATTACTATCGAACGCTCTTTACGGTATCCTGTCGGGAGTTTTTAGAAGAGTCGGTTAAAACTCGAGCGCTACAATGGAAAGTGACTCAAGAAAAATTATTAAATTTAGGTAAAACTCCCGAGGAAGTCGAGCGACTTGGGGGCGATAATTGCTATAATTTAAGATCGATCGAAGATGCAAAAGCTTTAGAACGAGCTGGAATCGATACGAGAGAACTCGAATTTCGATATCGCTTCAATACGAAAGATTTTGAAGCTTTATATCGCTTTTTAATGACGTGCCATTGTTTGGTGGCGGGATGGATGGCAGACATCCATCATTTAATCGGTGACGATGTGTCGCCGTTGTTGCCGACCGTGTTACCCGAATTGCTGGGGGAGATGGGCGATCGACAGGCGATCGAGACCGTGTTAGATACGACGATCGCGATCTATCAAGAGGTTTTGATGCTGTTGACCCTCGATCGCCCTTATTGGCAACCGGAACTGATGCTGAAATTGGCGTTCGGTTTGACGGCGTTACCGGATAAATCGCGGGCGAAAGTACAAGTCGATCGCTCGCTGCGGGTGTGGTTGCAACAACGCGGCGTTCCCACCGAATCGATCGATCGCGATGTACTGGAAACCGTCGGAGGGGTTCTTGCGACCGACGACGAACCGTATTTACAACTGTTGTACGAGTGTTTTCAAGCGATCGGTGACGACTGGGGAACTCGCAATACGCGAGAACTCTTGCAGGCGATCGCCGTTTTGAAATACCAACAACACACCACGAACTTTAACATCAGTCGGGTTTTGACGGGGTTTCCCGCAGCGGTAGACGCCGTCGCTCTCAGTCCCGACCGAGACATCATTTACAGCAGTTGTCGCAACGAGAATACAATCGAGGCGCGATCGCTCTCCTCCAGTTGCGATCGCCCGCGACACCAGTTAAACGGCCATTCCGGCGGCGTGTTAACCTTTACCCTCAGCGATGACGGACGCCTGCTCGCCAGTAGCGATCGCTCGAAAAATCGCAGTTACATCCGCCTTTGGGACTCCTCGAGCGGTCAGCTCAAACGAACCCTTTTCGGACACCGCAAAAATATTTACGCCCTCGCCATCGCCCGAGACAACCAGACCTTAGCCAGCGGAAGTCATAAAATCAAACTGTGGAACCTCCAAACAGGAGAACCGTTCCGAACCCTGTTCGGACACAAACAATGGGTGTATGCGTTGGCGATCGCCCCAGACAGTCGTACCGTGGTCAGCGGTAGCGAAGATGCGACCCTGCGCGTTTGGGACGTGATGACCGCCGAGTTGCGCTACACCCTCACCGGACATCGCGCTCCCGTGCGATCGCTGGCCATCGACCCCAGCGGTCAAACCCTCGCCAGTGCGAGCGACGATCGCACCGTGCGCCTGTGGGATTTGGAGTCGGGTCAGTTCTTGTACGAGTTGAGCGATCGATCCCATTTCGTCCAGTCGTTGACCTTTGGACCTAACGGTCAGTATCTCATCAGCGGCGGTCGGGACGCGACGGTGAAGGTTTGGCATCTCGCCCGCCGCCACGTGATACAAACTCTGTGCGGCCACGACGGCGGCGTCACCTCCATCGCCCTCAGCGACGACGGAACGACCCTCGTTAGCGGCAGCGAAGACCGCACGATTCGGATTTGGTGCGATCGCCTCGCAATTTTGAGAACACATAAAACTTAAAAAAAGAGGCGATCGAGTCGCAACATTATCCGTTTTCTGTTAACCAACTTCATTAAATTGAGTGTAAAAGTTTTATTTTTTTATTATTTTTTTACTGTTTTTTTTTACATAGTATGAAGAACGTAAATTTTTACATCAAATTCGCGATCGCCCTTATCGATCTGTCTTAATCTAGTCTTAACCAGAAATCTTCGATCGATGGAAGTCGATCGAGATTCAGTAGACCGACAACTTGGGAAAGGGAACCATGAATGCCATGGGGGAACATCACCCACACCGCAAAATCGGCGATGTAGAAGTCGTTTCGGCGGTATCCGGTCGAGTGCGGTTGCGCGTGAAAGATACAACAGACACAGACACGATCGACGCCTTAACTCGACACTTCAAAGGACAAACCGGCATCGACGAGATTCGCACCAACCCAGACACCGGAAGTCTGACCGTTCGTTTCGATCCCGCAAGCGCGACCGTTTCAGAGATTTTCGAGCCGCTTGCCCTTCAAGAAATCGCCCCCTTGTCTAACGGGTCTGACGACGAGAGCCAAGCCGCGATCGGTTCCGAGGACTTACAAACCGCTCTCGTTCGTCTCAAATCTTTCGTTCCGCCTCTGCTGGGAATTGCCATCGTTCGCGCCCTTCGGATTTACGGCTGGACTGCCCTTCCCGCCTACCTGCTGGCGACCGCAGTTTCCCGCCAGATCCTCGAAACAGTCGATTTCGACGGATTCCGTGATGGGGACGAGGTGTCGTCCGAAATTCCGGCAGAGGACAGCAGTACGGTCGAGACCGTGCAGGCGATCGCCCTGGCTGATATCGTCGTTCACGACACCCCCGGACGCTTGCGCCTGCGCTTACCACCTGTCGCCGAAAACGCCACCTTCGGCAAACGCTTACAAAAACTGGCAGCGATCGAAGAGGGAATTACCGCCGTTCGCATCAACCCCGCCAACGCCTCCGTCACCGTCACCTATTCAAAAAACCGTTCGTCTCGGGAAATTCGCGCCCGCATCGCCAGCTTGCTTCTGGCCACCGAAATGCTAGAGGTTCCCACAGTCGAACCCCCCTCGCGAACCCGCGACACGGAAGATAAAAACGGCAAAGCTTCGTCAGCGAAGGAGGACGACACCGGCTACATCCCGCCGGAACCTCCCGAAATCTCTGAGTCCGACCCCTCTGATTCCACGACATCTGAGGCTGAGACATCTGAGGCTGAGATATCTGAGGCTGACCCCTCTGATTCCACGACATCTGAGGCTGAAACATCTGAGGCTGAGACATCTGAATCGGAGATACCTGAAGCCAGTAATACCTGGTCGCGGTTTAAATCCTCTGCCATGTCTGTCGTTCTCGACTGGATGGCGAATACTTCACTCGGTCGGGCTTAAAAACATCGAAGCCAGATCGAACACCCGACTCACAAGCTCGTTGCATCGACCGTTAAGCCCAAGGAGGGAGGAGGATGACTCAAGTACTCATCCAACCCGAACGGGCGTCCCGTCAGGACACCGCGTGTTATAAGAAACCGTCCGTTATCAAACCCGACCGTTCGGTCGAAGATCGTCCAACTGTTTCCTATTGCATCGTTCACGCCATCGCGGGGCGAATCCGCTTTCGAGTTCCCAAACTACTCAAAGACGCCCACTACGCACGACATCTTAAAGCCTTAATCGAACTCGACGATCGCTTCGATCGCGTGCGGGTCGATCGCGCCGCCGCCTGCGTCGTCGTGGTTTATCCTGTCAACGGTGACGATGCCGAAATTCGCGATCGCCTGGCGAACTTAATCCAGCTTGCCAGCGCCAGCGTCATTCCGCTGCAAGTCCAACGAAAACTTTCCCAACAGGACGTTTCGCCGGAAAAAGGATTTTGGTCGTCCCTGCGACTCCCCGTTTTCGCCGCAAGTCTGGCCGTTCTCGGCGGTCCGATAGGACTGTCTGTCCCGCTGGTGTTGAAACAAGGGGCGATCGCCCTGGCAGCCTTACCCGTAGCCAAACGTGCTTTTGCCAGTTTGTTCGGACGAGGTCGCCTTAACGTAGATTTCCTCGATTTGAGCGCTCTCGTCATCATCACCGCCCAAAAACAACTCGTCGCCTCGTCGAGTATGGTGGCACTGATTCAACTCGGCGAAGCCATCCGCGATCGCACCGCCCGCACTTACCAAGACAAAACTGACGATTTACTGAGTCTCTTAGACCCGATGGTGTGGGTCGAACGGAACGGAAAAAAACACCGAATTCCCATCGAAGACGTGAAACGGGGCGACACGGTCATCGTTTATCCTGGCGAACAGGTTCCCGTAGACGGAACGATTTTACGGGGACGGGCAACCCTCGACGAACAGAAACTCACTGGGGAATCCCTGCCCGTCTTGCGCCGTTCGGGAGAAACGGTGTACGCTTCGACGCTGGTACGGGACGGACAAATTTACCTTCGCGCCGAATATCTGGGGGCGGACACTCGCGCCGGACAGATGTTGCAACTGTTGCAACACGCACCGTTGCACGACACGCGCATTGAAAACTACGCCGCGAAGCTGGCCGATCGCGCTGTATTACCGACCCTGCTTCTCGGAGGAACCCTGTTCTTAGCCACCCGCAACGCGGCGCGGGCTGCCTCTATTTTTACCCTGGACTTTGCCACGGGAATTCGGGTGTCCGTTCCCACCACCGTTATGGCAGCCTTGAGTGCGGCGGCGCGACGGGGCATTTTGATTAAAAGCGGACGGGCGTTGCAACAAATCGCCCACGTCGATGCGATCGTTTTCGACAAAACCGGGACGCTGACTCAAGGCGAGGTGACTGTTATCGGCGTGCGAACTGCAAGCGATGCGATCGACGAACGAGACGTTCTCCAGGCTGCCGCTGCCGCCGAACAGCGCATCACTCATCCCGTCGCCGCCGCCATTACCGCCTACGCCAAAGCCAGAGGTGTGGACGTCCTCCCCCGCAAGAAATGGGATTACTGTGTGGGATTGGGCATCAAAGCGCAAATTAACGGAACCTCGGTTCTCGTGGGAAGCGAGCGGTTTATGGTGGGCGAAGAGGTGGATTTAGATCCCTTGTGGCGTCGCCACGGAGACCTCAAAGGGACCCTCTATCCTACGATTTACGTCGCCAGCAACGGCGAGGCGATCGGCACGATTCAATATACCGATCCCGTGCGCCCCGAAAGTCCCGCCGTGTTGGAATTGCTTCGCAACGACATCGGCGCCCAACTGCATATGCTCACGGGAGACAACCGCCAGCGTGCCAAGGCAGTGGCGGCGGAATTGGGGATTCTCGATGCCAACATCCACGCCGAAGCCTTTCCCGAGCATAAGGCGGAAGTGGTGCAGCGACTGCACGCGGAAGGCAAAACGGTGGCGTTTGTGGGAGACGGCTTGAACGATTCGGCGGCGTTAGCCTATGCGGACGTTTCGGTATCGTTCCGCGACGGTTCGGATATCGCCCGCGAAACCGCCGATGTGGTGTTGATGCAGAACGATTTACACGGGTTGGTGGAGGCGATCGCGATCGCTCGCCACGCCAGCGGCATTATCGAGCAAAATACCGGCGTCGTGACAGTCTCGAATTTGGCAGGGTTGGCCATGGCGACTACGGTGGGACTCCATCCCATCGCCGCCACGTTGATTAATAACGGTTCCAGTGCGTTGGTGGGCGTCAACGGCTTGCGTCCGGTACTCGGCGGTTGTCCGCTTCCGGAACGGGCGATCGAAAAATCCCGGTAAACTCAAGTCCCGTCGATGTATTGTCGCCCACCCAAAAACACGATTTTTAAAGTCGAACTTGTCAGGAGTTCAAAAGATTGGCAACAACAAACTCGGTGAATCCTATCTAACTCAGGAGGTAAATGATATCATGGACTTAGATCTAGACCTTAGCGATTTTATCGAAGATTTTGGCCTTCCCAGCATAGTTTTAGGAGTTGGCGTTCTCGTCCTAGCCCCGTTTTTTGGCTCGTCACTCGCCAAAGTGGGAAGACCCCTCGCTAAAGCAACCATCAAAGGCGGATTGATGGCGTACGACAAAGGAAAAGTGGTATTGTCTGAAGCGAGGGAAACGTTCGAGAAAATGCTTGAAGAAAGTCGAGAAGAACTGAAACAATCGGCAAAAAACCAGGAAATTGAATACCTTAAAACAGTTTCAGTCTCCTCTACCCCGATCGAGGATTGAGTAGAAAGCAAAGTCAAGTGAGGGGAAGCCCACAGCCTATTCCAAAGAAAAATAATTCTTAAGATCGAAGCAATACTAAATTTGCCGATCTGTTTCCCTCATTTTTCAAGTAACTGCACCTTGTTTTTTTTAGAATTGTTGTTTAGAATGGAGGAAAAGCGTAACGTCGAATTGCCTAACAGCCCTTCACATTTTTTGTTTCGCTTGTATCGAACGAGGAGGATTAAAATATATGGCATTCCATCCTGAAGATCTCTTAGAAGATGTTGGAGTTCCGGGAATTGCTGCAGGCATAGGATTACTTGTTCTCGCCCCCTTTGCCGTCAAAGCAGGAAAACCACTCGCTAAAGCAGTCATCAAAGGCGGAATCACAGCCTATGAAAAAAGCAAAGGATTCTTAGCCGAAACGGGAGAAGTGTTTGAAGACATGGTCGCTGAAGCGAGAGCAGAACTAGCAGAAGATCGATCCCAAAAAGTCCTCAATGCTGCTGAAAATACACCGGAAAGCAGCTAAAACGGCATCTTCAACCGATGAGGTATAAATTGCCGTCCCTTGACGACACAATACTCGAGTGGGGGATGGAGATTTGAGAGGCATTGCCTATCTATCCATCTCTCACTTTCTATTCGTTGTCGCTCGGGAATTCATTTCAGAAAATCTAGATTTGCAAAATTCTTAACTCCAGATATACAAAGAAAACGGTATTTTTTTAATACCTATTCCCCGTTCCCCATTCCCTATTCCCTCTCTCAAAAATATTAGCGATCGAAAATGCGGAGGTTTTGCGAAACGATGTTAACTGAAAATGACGTTCGCGTCGCGTCGGAACGCAACGGAAAACTCGCTCCGACTGTCACCGTTCCGGCTCGTTTGATGAGCGATACGCCGGGAAGATTTCGGTTTCGAGTGGCTTCTGACTATCGCTTTCCTGCCACAGTGCAACCCATTGCCACAGCATTACGATCGCATCTCCCAAACGCGAGCGTTCGCGTCAATCTCGACAACGGTAGCGTGACGGTTTATTACGATCGCGATCGCATTTCAGGCGATCGACTGTACGGTATTTTGCAAGACTTAAATATCCGCTTTGTTGTATCTGATAAATCTGACGCAGCTACAGAACTAACGGAGGTCATTGCCTCAGCGAACCGTCAGATCGATCGCGTTACGGAAGGCGCAGTGGATTTACGATTTTTGGTGCCGCTGGGATTCGGAACCTTAGCCGTTCGACAGTTAATCGTAGAAGGCGTTCAGTTAAATGTCATTCCCTGGTACGCCTTAGCTTGGTACGCTTTTGATAGTTTCTTGAAACTGCACTACACCCTCGGAAAATCCGAAAATTGAGAAATTGAGTTTTAGTGTTCAGGAGAGGCTAAACCCCGCTGCAAGACTTCAAACACTTTCGATAAATCTCCCGCCAACAGTGCCTCAGAATCTAACCACAAGCCGGGAAAGACTTTGCTACAGAAAATCCCCTTAGCGTTGGGTTCGACTCTGATATATTCTCCGTCTTGAAGGCGAAACTAATCGAAAGGATTATCTTCAACTCGCCACACCAAATATTTCAAAACGCCGTTACGTCGGTAAACCTGGAATTTATCGTGTAAATCGTAAGATGCACTCGATACGGCAATTTCTACAATCGCCAATTCAAGTTTGAAATGCAACGGTCTCCGATTCCTTACTATGTTAACGCTGACAGCGATCGCACGTTCGGCAAGGTTTCGCCTCCTCTCCAAATCCAAACGCCTCCAGTAAAAACATCCAACGACAGCGGCGGGTTTGGAGATACTGCTTCATCTGTCGAACGGCGTCAGTGTTAAAATTGGAGTTCGGGGAACTGTCGAGAATTTTGTAGTGGAAGGGATCGCGCCACGTCAGTTGTCCGCGACTGTGCAACAATGACAGTGCAATTTCAGTGTCTTTGTATTCCCGTTTTACGGTGTCGAGATGTCCCGATCTCGGAAGTTGTTTGGCTAACTGTTTCGCACGTCGGATTTGTGCGTTTTCGCGATTTTGGAAGAACTGCTGGCGTTTCTTGTCGCTCGGATCGAGCAATCCCGTAGGTTCGCTGACGATGGAAACAGCGATCGCGGGTTTTCCGTCGCGCCCCGCTCTCCCCACTTCTTGCACGTATTCTGAGAGTAACGCGGGAACTTGGTAATGCAACACCCAGCGAACGTCGGGTTTGTTGACTCCCATACCAAAAGCACTCGTCGAAACGACGAACTGCAACGTTCCATTTAACCATTGTGCCTCGATTTGACGGCGATCGCTCGACCCCAACCCTGCATGATAGGCGGCGGTAGCGAATCCCTGCTGCTGCAACCCATACGCCAACGTTTCGCAATCGCGGCGAGTTCTCGCGTAGACGATTCCCGCTTCCTGGGGATGCTGTTTCAGGAATTTAAGAAGTTGCTGTTGGCGGTTGCGCGGCGTACAGGTGTGGCGCACGTGCAAAGATAAATTGGGACGATAGGGATTTTGTAAAAACTGCTGGGGCGATCGCAGTTGTAGCACGTCTCGAATGGTTTGCTGTGCGGCGGGATTGGCGGTGGCGGTAAAGGCGGCGATGGGAATGCGAGTTTTCGGCGGACGGTTTTTGAGAAGTTGCGATCGCACCGCTCCCAACCGTCGGTACGCCGGACGAAAGGTGTCCCCCCACTGCACCAAACAGTGCGCTTCGTCGAGCATGATTCCGTTAACAACGAGGTGCGGTTGCGTGAGAATTTGCCAAACTTTCGAGCTGAGGAGGGTTTCGGGAGAGAGGTACAGCAAACGGAGTTGTTGGCGTTCCAAGGCGTTGAGAACGGCTTTTTTCTCAGAACGCGATCGCTCGCTGTGAAGTGTCGCGGCGGGAAGATTGCGATCGCGCAATTCCTGCACCTGATTTTCCATCAACGCCACCAGTGGCGACACCACCAACGTTACGCCGTTTTGCAACAACGCCGGAAGTTGAAAACAAATTGATTTTCCGCCGCCGGTAGGAAGTACGATTAATGCGTCTCGTTGCTGGAGAATCGCCCTGACGATTTCCCCTTGCGGATAGCGAAAATCTTCGTATCCCCAAATCTGTCGAAACGTCTCCCGTACTCGATTCCAATCGCTCATTTTCAGTCACCAGCCTTTTACAGTGAACAGTGAGCAGTGGAGACAGTCACCAGTCACCAGTCGCCAGTCACCAGTCGCCAGTCACCAGTGAAGACAGTTAACAGGTAACGGTTTCTCCCTCTCTCCCACTCTCCCCGGCTCCCCCTCCAAAATCACCCACGCCGTCTCAACACTTCCTCGCGAATGGCTTCGAGAGTATCGGCGAGAGATTGCTCGAAAATATCGTAAAACAGCGTTTCGGGGGTTCCGTCTTCTGGAGAAACGTTCACAGTTTGCTTGAGGCGCAAATGGTTCGATTCGGCGACAGATTCGAGAATCCAAGAACCTTCGAGTCTGGCGAGATCGCCTTCGACGAGGCGAAAGTCGATGCGCTGGTTTTTGGTTTCCAGGTTTTCGGTACGGATGCGCGATCGCACGTTGAGAAAAAAGATGCGACGCTCGCTGACTTGTTCGACGACGTGGCGGTTTCCTTCAACTTCGAGAACGTCGCTCGACACGATATTGGGGAGAAAGTCACTAAAGTTATCGTAATCGGCGATGACGTTCCAGACTTCTTCGACAGACGCATCGAGGAGAATTTCGGCGGTGTAGGTGTTGTCGGCGTCTCGGGTAATGCGAACTTCGCCGTCGCGTCGCGACAGTTGGATTTCGGTGGCGGGAACGTCAACGGCTATAGTGGGGGCGGTAGCAGTTAGCACGCCGAACAGAAAGGCTGTACTAACAAGAAAGGAAGCGGAACCGAAATAGCGCATAGAAATTAGGTTGGGTTGAGAGACTATTTTGTAGCCTGAGATACTTCAAAAAACTAGATTTTGTGCTTATCTCCAAATAAGACTTGGAAAACTGTAAAGATTTGTATCGCTCGTTCGATCGTACCATTGCTGTCGGGAGAAGTCAGGAAGTAACCGTGAACGACACTATCGAGGCTTGTGAAATTATCGCTCATCGGGGCTTTTCTGCGATCGCCCCCGAAAACACGTTAGCCGCGTTCGACTTAGCGATCGAAGCCGGAGCCGATTCGCTCGAGTTAGACGTGCGTTTGAGCGGTGACGGGATTCCGATCGTCATTCACGACGAAACCCTACAACGCACGACGCCGATGCGGGGAGAAGTCAGTCAAACCCCGTGGCGTCAGTTGCGGGGACTCGACGCAGGAAGTTGGTTTGACGAAGAGTTTGCCGAAGAACGAATTCCCACGTTAGCCGAAGCCCTCGATGCCACGTGGGATTTACCGAAATTTCTCTATTTGGATATCAAGCCGCATCCAACCTGGACAGACGATCGCATCGGGAAAGTCTTGCGACTGCTTGGAGAGCGGGGGCGGATCGATCGCTGTTACGTGTGTTCCTTCGACACGACGTTGTTAGAGCGGTTTCGCGAACAATCGACAGAAGTGCGATTGTGTTACCTCGTCGCCACTGTGGAAGCGTTTCGAGGGTGTTTGTCTCGAGCCTCTCGGGAAAAGGCGATCGTCTCGTGTTTGGCGAAGGTATTACTCGACGAACCGGGACTCGTGCGAGACGCCAAAGCCCGAAAAACCCAAGTTTTAGCGTGGGTTGTCGACGATCTCGACGAGTGGGAACGACTCAAACAAATCGGCGTTCGCGGTGTCGTGACGAATACCCTATGCGATCGCGCGTTGGAGTGGCTCGAGGATTGACATCCTCTCCCAGCAACCCGTTCCGGGTATGCAGGGAGATTCCTTGGGTCGCCCCAAAGATTTCCTGCTTCACAGCCAGCCAACTAGAATCAGTGACCCGATCCCCCGTCGCCTCGACTCCACAGGCATTTTCGATTTGCCGTTGCCCACGGCTACAGATGACTTGTCCACTCGCCACATCACGGGGCTTTGTTGACCCGCAGTTGTGGCAGTGATGAATTCGAGTTGAGAGGTCTTTACGAACCTCTGCCCCACAATCCGGGCATTCCTGAGAAGTGCCACGAGCATCCACCTTGCCGTAATACACATCACGCTTCCAGCACACCCAGGGAAGAATCTGGTTGACAAATTGACCCAATCCAGCATCTAGGGTGTGTTTGCCCAACATCCCTTTGGCCATAATGCGGAAGTCGAGATCTTCTACAAAAATCATCCCTGCACCATCACAGAGGTGATGAGCCAGCTTGAAATGCCAGTCTTTTCGCGTATCGGCAATCCGTTGATGGACTCTCGCAATTTTCTTCTGGAGTTTCAGCCAGTTAGCTGACCCCTTCTGCTTTTTCTTCAATCGACGTTGCAGCAACTCGCGCGTTCCCTAGCGCCGTGCGACGGCGCGGGGTCGCTCGTCAATTTCAGCTTGCGGTGCAGATTGTTGAAAAAGCGAGGTCGCTTGACCTGTTCCCCATCAGACGTTGAAAGAAAGTACTCCAGACCCACATCAATCCCTACCGGATGTCCGTGAGGGGCTACAGCAGGAATATCGACGTCAGCCTGAAGGCTCAGCATAACAAAGTACCCGGATGCCTTACGCACAATTCGAGCTTGCTTAACCTGAAATAAATCAGGAATTTTCCGCGACCACCGAACCCGAACCCATCCCAGTTGCGGCAGCTTTATACCCTCATCAGACACACAGTTTTTGAGCATCTGGGGGAAGACCAACGACCGCATTCGATTCGGCTTTTTGAACCGTGGAAGACCCGAACGCTTTAACCGCCACGACTCCCAAGAAGCCTCAAGTTTTCTAAGGACTTGCTGAAGAACCTGAGCGTTGACAGTCTTTAATCGGGGGTATTCAGTCTTGGCAGCGGTCAAACGCTTAGCCTGAACGTGGTAGTTCGGGAAGGGTGCATCTGCTGGCAAGATAAATTCCTGCCGCATCGAGCACGCATTCACGGGTGACTTGCGGGAATTTAGCCAGTCTTTACGTTCCCGCAGAGCAAAATTCCAGACATTGCGGCACACATCAAGAATGTGTTCGATCTCTGAAACCTGCTCCGCCGTTGGCTCTAGCTTAAATTCCCACGTCATGTTTAGCATATCTAAACTGTAGCAAATCTTTTGTAGGTTACTCCCCTCGGTCGCGCTTCGCTACACCACCAGCCAAGCTTTCAGCTATGGATGGTGTACTGCGAAGAACTGGATAGTCGGGGAGAGGGGGAGAGGGGGAGAAACAGTTATCTGTTCCCTGTTCCCCGTTCCCTGTGCCCTGTCTTCACTGGTGACTGGTGACTGGTGACTGGTGACTGTAAAAGGAGAGTTTAGAAAAACGGCAAGCCTCCCTGCAATAACAGACTTCCCACTCCGGTAATCACGTTGAGAAGGTTGCCGCCGAGATCGCCGTTGCGAGCGCGTTCGCGGGCTTCCTGAAAGGCTTCTTCTTCTGCTTGGATGGCGGCGATAAAGAACTCGGCGGTTTCGTATCCTTCTCGATTTCCTGCCAGGAAGTAGATTTCCGAGGCGCGTTCGGCGTCGGCGATCGCCTGTTCGATATCGCCCATACGGTTGTGAGCGGCGGCTCGTCCTAAATAAGCTAACGGAAATTCTGGCTCTAAGTTAATCGCTTGCGTGTAGAATGCGATCGCCCCTTGAAAATTCCCTTTTTCCGCTTCTTCACCGCCCCAGAGCAACAAATCTTGCGGCGTGACGGCGGCTCGAGGAATTCCGTAAGCGCCCCGCAGATTAATTCCCGTTAGAACCGCGCCCTCGTACTGTACGTCGGTTAAATAGGCATCTCGTAAATCCGCCCCCGTCAAGTTCGCCCCCGTCAAGTTCGCCCCCGTCAAGTTCGCCCCGACGAGAGAAACGCCTGTAAGGTTCGCCCCGCTCAAATCCGCCCCCGTTAAATCGCTGTGGCTGAGATTGGCGCGGACGAGATTTGCCCCCGAGAGGTTCGCCCCGACTAAATTGGCATGAACGAGTCCCGCATCCCGCAAATCGCATCCGGAACAGTCTTGGGTTGACAGCAGTTGTTGCAGGTGTTCGATGTTTTCAGCTTGGGCGGGTGCCATCCAACACACCGTCGCGAGAAGTGTGGCTGTTGCGAGTTTTGGAAGTTTCATAGCAGTTTCACCATCGAAAATTGCCAAACGTTACATCGTCGAGCGTAAATTCATAGGGAACGGGGAACGGCGAATAGGGAACATAGTGTTCGCCTAAAGAGGGGGTTTCGCGATTTTCCCCTTACGATCGATAAGTTTAAGCTGAAAGCCTTACCCTGTTAAAAGTTCGGCGATTCCTTGCATTGTAACTTCAGCAGAATGTAAATGTTCGATCGCCTCTCCATCTCCCCACCTCGTCACTGGCGACTGGCGACTGTAAAGTCACTGGCGACTGGTGACTGGCGACTGGTGACTGCAAAAACCCTCACTTCCACCCTCGAACGACTTGCAAACTTCCCCCGGCGTAAAGTTGGCGATCGCACCGTCCGAAGCCCACCGCCGAGAGCAATCCCGATAAATCGGTGTGAAGGAGCTTCCAAGCGGTTTCGGTTTCAAAGAGCCAGAAAAACGCCGCCAATCCCGGCCAGAACAGGAGGTTCGTCGGTTTGTGAAAGTCGGCGATCGCGAAAACGCCGCCAGGTTTGAGAACGCGGAACACTTCCCAGACGATGCGATTGAGAATTTCGGGTTCCATCTCGTGAAGGGCGGCGCTGGTGTGAACGAGATCGAAGCGTTCGTCTTCAAAGGGCAGATCTTGCGCGAAAGCTTCGACGTAATCGGCTTCGGGAACGTTGGCTTTGGCTCGTTCGATGGATTTGGGGGACGCATCCAATCCGGTGACGTGTTGAGATCGTCGCACCAGATATTGCGTCGCCTGACCGCTGCCGCAGCACAAGTCTAACACTCGGGTTTCTGGGGAGATCGGCAAATCTGCGATCGGCAGCGTCCGAAAGCGATCTTCACCGCCGACGGCGAGGGCTGCGGTGCGAGAAATACTGTCGTAGAGCCACTGATAGCGATAACTGAGGTTTCTGAGAATCGTTGCCATTGCGATCGCCGTTGAGAAAGTTGAGGTTACCAAAAATGTCGAAAGAAGGCTCCCGCTATACCCCTAGGGTTAGCGGTGAGATGAATTTCGACCAATCGAGGAAACTGAGCGAAGCGAACCCTTATAAAACCACAAGTGGCGGGTAAAGTTTGTTATCATGGCGACATGATTGTGATTGAAGCCAAACTCAAGGGAAAGGCATCCCAATACGCCAAACTAGACGAAGCCATCCGAACGGCACAATTCGTTCGGAACTCGTGCTTGCGGTATTGGGAAGATCGTCAGGGGGTCACTCGCAATGACCTTCAAAAGCTCTGCTCAAAACTCGCCAAGAATCCCGAAAGCCCTTGGGTGAAAAAGCTCAACTCCCAAGCTCGGCAAAGTTCTGCCGACCGTGCTTGGCAATCCATTTCTCGGTTTTATACCAACTGCAAACAGAAAGTATCTGGGAACAAAGGCTATCCCAAGTATAAAAAATTCAGCCGTTCGGTTGAATATAAAAAAACTGGATGGCGTTTATCTCCCGACCGGAAAGAAATCGAGTTCACTGACGGATTTAAAGCGGGGAAATTTGAGCTTTGGACGAGCCGAGATTGGGTTTTCTACTCCGAGCCAAAAATCCAACGAGTTCGAGTGGTCAAACGAGCTGATGGGTATTATTGCCAATTCCTGATTCAATGGGAGAGGAAAGAATCCCATGAGTTTCAAGGAAACGTGGTCGGGATTGATTTAGGACTCAAGGAGTTCTACACCGACAGTAACGGCAACACGGTAGAAAATCCCCGCTACTTGAGGCTCTCTGAAGCGAGACTTCGTAGGTTACAGCGTCGGGTGAGTAAACGGTACGTCAAGGGGAAGAAACAATCGAAGCGATATCATAAAGCGAGAAAAGCCTTAGCTAGGCAGCATCTTAAAGTCTCAAGACAGCGTAAAGACAAAGCAATTAAAGACGCTTTGGCGTTAGTGAGGTCTAACGATCTCATTGTCTTTGAAGACCTAAAAATTAACAATCTGGTAAAAAATCACCGATTGGCTAAATCGATTTCCGATGCGTCGTGGTATCAGTTTGTTCAATGGCTGCAATATTTCGTCAAGATTTACAGGACGATTTGTATTGCTGTCCCACCTTATCATACAACGGTGAACTGTTCGGGGTGTGGTCATCCGGTTCAGAAAACCTTAAGCACTCGGACACATCAATGCCCGAAGTGTGGATTAGTGTTGGATCGGGATTGGAACGCGGCGCGCAACATTTTGGCGAAAGGATTGCAGGTTTTAGCAGGATATTTAAACAGTACGGGAGGGCATCTCGGAACTGAGGTCAAAAGCCTAAACGCTCGGGGAGAGAACGGCCTCTGGTTGTCCGATAGAGATATCGGGCATCTAAGTCGGCTCGTGGAACTGAGAACCGACAATTTTGTTGGGAATCCCCCACTATAATGAGAAGCGTTTAGTGGCGGGAGGATGTCAAGCACACCCTTCAATATATTCGACTTCCGGCAGTTTTCCCGCCCGATACTGGGTGACGTAGTCGTAACTCGTCTCGAAAATCACGCGGTAGTTGCGATCGCGCCAGTCTTGTGGAACAAAGGTGAGATAGTGTCCGTTTTGCGGCGCTCCCCCCGTGTAGGGATGTCTCGAGACTTCGATGCGATCGGGGTACAACTGCTCGATTTCTTCCTCACTATTGCCAATTCCCGCCCCGCTCACCGTCCGAACCACGGGATTTCGCACGTCTACTCGCGCGATACGCCCGTTCGTCACCATAAACGAAACATCGCGCATTCCGTTTTCGGGAACAATGTAGTGACACTGAGGCGAATCGTAGACCCCTTCTCGAACAAATGTCGTTCCTGCCGATCGCGAGGCTTCTGCTACTGTCATCCCCACGCGAACGGGGCCGATTCCATCGATAGCGACGCGCGATCGCGGGGTCAGTTGCGATTGCGATCGCACTGAGTCTACCGATAGATTCAAAATGAGTAAAGCTGAGAAAAAGGCGATACCCATTTTAAATACATTACGTTTCTTGAAAAGCATTTGACAAAAACAACAATTCGTTCTTGGCTGAGAGCAAGATATCCTAACGGGACTTAAACGGTAAAAAAGGTAAAATAAAAGCAAAACCCTTGACTGACAAGGATTTA
>NZ_KB235958.1:1308564-1358451 GCF_000332355.1 Baaleninema simplex PCC 7105 | reverse complement strand
ACAGTGCTGGTATCTTCGATAGTTTTTTCTTACTCTACAATGTAGAGACTGGTGAGGCTTGTCTTCAAGCTAGCTATGCTTATGGTATCTAGGCTTGACTTTGAAGTCGAGTGGATCTCCTGAGTTTGTGGGTAGTGATGAGGAGTAATGCTATTTGGATTCTTAAATCCCTCCGTGGCAAGAATTCTGACCGAACAGCATCATTAGAGTGCAGCACTACCTGCAAATATACGAGTTGACCCGAAATGGGCAAGTCTCGAACTCTAACGGTTCGTGTTTGGTTAAGTTCGCCCGTCTTTTTGCCACAATGAGGACAGGCAACTTCCTCTTCTCTAAAGCCTAGCTGCAAAAATATTGCTTCGCGTTCCCTGACCACGCTTCTCACTCTTACTTTGGGTAAGTTGATTAAGTCTTCTACAAAAAAGTTCATCTTTAGATCCGCCTGCATTTGTTTTCTATTATACTATTATCACCTCAAACTCCGAAGACCCCTCATGGATGCCGGCTATGGTAACAACACAAATTTTTTAAAGGGACTCGAATCTCGCCGACTGAAGTATCTAGGAGCCGTCGCCAAAAATCGGAAAATCTGGCTGAATCAATCGGGAGAAAATTGGCAAAAGATTCGCCTTGATGAATATGCCAAAAAGCTTACCAGAAGAGGACTTTACGCCAGTTTCTCTAAATTCAAACAAGCCCAAAAACCCTGTGGGTGGCGACGGGTACGGCAGAGCTGTCACGTCTACAAGGAGAAAGAACCTTTGCTATCGTCATGAATGCAAGTTCTTATGCGGACGCGACAGAAATTGATTATTTTATCACGAATGAAGACTCCGAAAAAGTGACTGCCGAATGGGTCGTGAACACTTACTCAGGGCGAAACTGGGTAGAAGTCTTCTATCGGGAAGCCAAAGGATGGTTGGGTTGGAGGGAATGCCAGGCGAGAGGTTTGAAGAGTTTACAGCGGCATTTAATTTTGGTATTTTGTGCCTACACTTTTATCCTTTGGCATAAGTTGACGGGCGGTTTACGAAGGAAGTGGGCGAACCAACCTTTGGAAACTTTTGTAGATGCTTTAGAGGCTTTTCGGACAGCCATGTCTTTTCGTTTTGTGGCATGGCTGAACGAGAATCGAGACCTGTTTGCCGCTCACAAAGCGCGTTTTGGCTTGGTTTGGGCTTGAAATTTGTTTAAGTACCGCTAAAAGACCTCGATCGAGACAGTCATGAAGATTGGAAGGGGTGCATCTCAAAAATGTAAATTCATCGAATTGGGCGCACTCAATTTCCAGATCCCCGGCATCTCCAAGATGCCGGGGATCTTATACCGGAAGTGCTAATCGGGAATTTTGCCACCCCAAACTGATGTTTTTGCAAAAGTGAGATGCACCCATTGGAAGATCGTCCCAACAGTAGTTTTAAACATCTTACGTCACCATCTTTATAGTAACTGAAGTGTTTCCAAGCAGCGACGAGTCAACTCAATTCTCGCTTGAAGGTCGTCATCATCTCGAATATCGATATTCGTTGCAAAAAAATAGACGTTATCGTTTTGCTCCACGTATCCCACATACCAACCGACATCAGTCTGACCGCTGCGTTCGAACGTCACCCAACCTGTTTTTGCACGAATCGTATACTCTGGTGTTTGCTCGACGATTGCAATGTCTTTTACGGTCGCCATAACCTCCTCAGAAAATGGCAGATCGTCGAGATACAAACGTTGCAAAAACTGAATTTGCTCTCGAGGCGTAATGCGTAAATCACCATCGAGCCAAAAACGATCGATCGCCTCAGCGTTTCCAATGTTTTGATTCCCGTAATCTGCTTGGGCGACCCACTCTCTCATGCGATCGTAACCGATCCGACGTGCTAACACCTGATAGAACCAAACCGCCGAAATACGAAAAGCAGTCCGCATATTAAGATCGCGGTTCCAAGCCGGAAAACTCCGCTCGACGCCATCCCAGGTTAAAATTGCCAGATCGTTGGCGATCGCGCGGGTTTCGAGTGCGACGAGCGAATTGAGAATTTTGAACGTCGAAGCAGGTAAAAACGGCGTCGCGTTGCGTTCGGGGTTATGTTGGTACGTGCGATCGCGATTGAAGTCGTATACCACGATCGAACCGTCTACCCCCAGCGTTTGAAACTGCGCTGAAAAGTCCACGTTCGTTTCATCTGAGGCGTTCGCGACGGGTTGAGAAGTGAACTCCACTCCCGACTCCGCCAATACCGGCCACGTTAAACTTACCATCAAACCTAACACGACCCAACTGCCGAATTTAAACCCGAGACAGCTCATACAAAAACCTCCTCGCTCGTTGTAACTGAAGAACAGCAGCCACTACAAACTCAGTAAGAGGTATTCCTGAAAGGGTGCATCTCAAAAATGCAAATTTATCAGATCGGAGTCTCTGCACTGAATCGATCTGTTTTTGGGTTTCGCGATCGCTACCCCCCTGGACGGCAGCGTTGCCGAAGTCCAACCTACTCCAGACTCATATTTTTACAAAAGTGAGATACACCCTTCCTGAAAACTTGTGAATTTTGGAGTATCAGCGCGTCCGGTAAGTGTCTGTTTCATCTCGACGATCGCTTCAATCGACGGCTTTTATCGACAAACTAATTCGCTTCAATTTCTCGTTAACCTCCAACACTTTGACTTTCACCACTTCCCCAACTTTGACCACTGTATTCGGGTCTTTCACGAAACGATTGGCGAGTTGGGAAATGTGAACTAAGCCGTCTTGATGAACGCCGATATCCACGAACGCCCCGAAGTTAGCAACGTTCGTGACCACCCCTTCTAATATTAGTCCTACTTTTAAATCGGAAAGTTCGTTAATTCCTTCTTTAAAAGTCGCATAAGTAAACTCGTCGCGGGGATCGCGTCCCGGTTTTTCCAATTCAGCTAAAATATCGCGCAGTGTCGGTTCGCCAACGCGGTCGGTGGTGTATTTCTTGAGATCGATCGCCTTCAACCGTTTGGCGATCGCTTCCGGTCGTTCTAACGATACTTCTAAATCTTGGGCGATCGTCTCCACGACCTTGTAACTTTCCGGGTGAACCGCCGTGTTATCCAACGGATTCTCGCCATCGCGAATTCGTAAAAATCCCGCTGATAACTCAAAGGCTTTCGGACCCAATTTCGGCACTTTCAATAGTTGGCGGCGGTTGGTAAACGCGCCGTTTTTATCGCGATACGCCACAATATTGTTCGCTACCGACGCCGACAATCCCGACACCGACGTTAACAAGGCGTTGGAAGCGGTGTTGAGATCGACGCCGACGTAGTTCACGCAACTTTCGACGGTTTCGTCGAGTTTCTGTTTGAGTAACTTTTGGTCTACATCGTGTTGGTATTGTCCCACGCCGATGGATTTGGGATCGATTTTCACCAACTCCGCCAGGGGATCTTGTAACCGCCGTGCGATGCTAATCGCACCTCGTACCGTCACATCGAGATCGGGAAATTCCGCGATCGCCACCTCACTGGCTGAATACACCGACGCCCCCGACTCGTTCACCATCACCTTCACCGGGGAATTTTCCAACCCTTTCAGCACCTCGCCGACGAAGCGATCGGTTTCTCGGCTGGCGGTTCCGTTTCCGATCGCGATAAGTTCGATACGGTGGCGTCGAATCAACGCCGCGAGAGTTTTCGCCGCCGCTTCTCGTTTGGCTTGGGATTGGTGAGGGAAAATCGCTTGGTATTCGAGGAATTTTCCCGTATCGTCGAGGGCGGCGACTTTACATCCCGTGCGGAAGCCCGGATCGACTCCCAGCGTCGGTTTTCGCCCCGCCGGTGCAGCTAGTAACAACGCCCGCAGGTTGGCTTCAAAGGTTTTGACGGAGGCTTCGTCGGCTTGGGTTTTGACTTCGGCGAGAACGCCGTTGACGATCGAAGGTTTGAGGAGTCGCGTGTAAGCGTCTTTGACGAGATGTTGGTAAAACTGACGCAGCGATCGCTCGCGAGTCTGAATTATCCGCGATTCGAGATGGGCTAAAACGCGATCGTCGTCGGCGGTGAGTTTCACGTCTAAAATCCCTTCCCGTTCCCCGCGCAACAGGGCTAAAACGTTGTGAGGGGCGATTTTACGAACGGAAATTTGGTAATCGCGATAGGTTTCGTATTTGGTGGTTCCTTCGGGATAGTCTTTTTTAACGCGAGCGGTAAACATCCCGTCTTTGAGGAAGATGTCTCGCAGGTGCGATCGCAGTTCGGCGTCTTCGGAGACGGCTTCGGCGAGAATGTCCGACGCTCCGTTTAACGCGTCTTCAGCGGTGGCGATTTTTTGGTCTGGGTTGAGGTATTTTTCGGCTTCTGCGTACAGATCGATCTGGCGACTTTGGGGCGTATTGCAGGCTGCGATCGCCCTCGCCAGGGGATCTAAGCCCCGTTCTCGAGCGATCGTCGCGCGGGTGCGGCGTTTGGGGCGATAGGGAAGATAGAGATCTTCGAGTTCGGTTTTTTGAGAACACTCGAGAATCTTGTCGCGCAACTCGTCTGTCAGTTTTCCTTGGCGATCGATCTCCTCGAGAATCGTCGTTTTGCGATCGTCGAGTTCCTTTAAATACGTCGCGCGATCGAACAGTTCCCGCAACTGCACCTCTGTCATTTCCCCAGTGCGTTCCTTCCGATACCGGGCGATAAACGGAACCGTCGCCCCCTCGTTCCACAGTTCGAGGGCGTTTTGAACCTGGGAACGCGACAGGGACAATTCCTCGGCGAGACGGTTAGTAATATCGGGCGACAGAGATGGCAGTGCAGTCATGGACGAACGGACGAAAACAAACAGAACAGATTTACTCGTAAATTCTACCGTCTGGCAGCGTGACACCCGTTAAGTTCGCCCCCGTGAGTTTGACGAGGAGGCGGTTTCCCGTTCCCACCTTCGCCCCGGTTAAATCCGCCCCCGTCAGATCGGCACCGCTTAAATCGGCACCGATGAGGTTGGTATCTCGCAAGATAGCGTAACTGAGATCGGCTTCGAGGAGGTTGGCACGAAATAAGTTCGCTCCCCACAGGTTCGCCCCAGCCAGGTTGACGCGGTGCATGAAGGCGTCGCTGAGATTGGCTTCGACGAGATTCGCGCCTTCGAGGTTGCGCCCGGATAAGTCTTTTTCTCGCAAGTTCGCCCCGTGTAAATCGGCGTTACAGTAGTCGCGGGTGTGGGGGCGTCGGTAGCCGCGATGATGGTGGTGATGGTGATGGTGGTGGTGATGGTGGTGGTGATGGCGATCGTCGTCGTAATGGGGCGGCGGTTGAGGCGATTTCGGCGGCGAAGCGGACGATCGCGCTCCGTTCCGGTGTCCGTTTTGGCTGCCGTTTCGGTGTAGGGAACGCAGGCGATCGCGGGCGTTGTTGATCGATTTTAAGGTTTCTTGGGCTTTATGTTGGAGCCGCGAGTTATCCCCAGGAATGCGATCGGGATGCCAGACGAATGCCAAGTCTCTGTAGGCGCGATCGATCTCCTCGAGCGAAGCGCCCGGTTCTAGCCCCAACACTCGATAGTATTGCTCTAGATGTTCCATCGCCAGCGTCTCTTCTGGATTTGACATCCTCTCCCAGCAACCCTATCGGGTATGCAGGGAGATTCCCTGGTTCACACCAAGGATTTCCTGCTTCTCAACCTCTTGACTAGACTTGAACTCAGATAACTTCAAGTCCCCGCCAGAACGATTCCACAGGCTTTTTGTTTTACGTCCACTTGGTGCCCCCAAGCCGGACGGATCTGATTTTTGGTTTTGGGCTTTATGCTCTATACAGGAGGACACGGGTGGCGAACCGAGTTCGCCACCGTGAGATGTCCGTGTTGCCAGTGTCTTAACCGTTACTTCTGGGCTGCCTACTGGATGAGCTATCCGTATGTTTTCAGCGTGTTACCACCTTATCAATTATATTTGATGGCTCGTTTCGGCGCTATCCCCTTCTCTCGCTATCGCATTGTTCAGGGGACGCACCTCAACTCACCGCCGCTTCACCACCCCCTAACCGCTTCGCGGTATAGGCGGAGTACTGCGACGGATCTTGATAGAGCGATTATATCGAATCTGTAAATTTAACCCGCCCAGGCTGTTTGAGTTTCAGTCTGGGCGGGCATGGTTTTGTTATGAACTAGCCCTATTATGGGAACGGCGGCTAGTGACTTTAAACAGATGTGCTAAGCACTTTCTATAGGTTTAGACTACCGCAATACTACGGAAATATTTAATTAATTAAACTTTTCTTTAGATTTACACATACTCGTTTACATTTCCTACCCACGAGTATATCTCCCTAACCTCCCGATCGACAAATCCAACTGCTGATGAACCAGGAATCCAATACCGCTGCGTCGCCGCAGAAAAACGAGTCTACCGTAGAGCAGGCAGAGGTTTCGAGCCAAACGAGCCAGAGTCGGTCGGCATCTCCGACACCTTCCCCAGCGGCCGATGAAGTTGCCGTGCGATCGCAAACCTTATCATTCGTACAACGTTACCCGAGCGCCATTGTCTTAGGTTCGATCGTCATCGCGATCGTGGGACTCGCCTTCGACAGCCTCTGGTTAGCCTTGACGGGATCGCTCGCGAGTTTGCTGGTGTCGTTGGTGTTGTTGCTACCGAGTTGGACGAAACTTTGGACGCACCTCGTTCCAGAACCTTGGCGCAAACTCATTATCGCCATTTTGGGGTTACTCGCCGCCGCCACGGGACTGTTGATGCTGAGTACCTCCAACCAACAGGGAGCCCGCGCCATTCAAATCAACTGGGACGCCGTCGGCGCCCTCGGGGAAATCGTCGGGGCGTTAGGACAGATCGCGATCGCCATCCTCGCGGTATACGTAGCGTGGCAGCAGTACGTGATTTCGCGGGATCTGACGATTCAACAAAACCGCATCACCCAACAACAAACCATCGACGCTTATTTTCAAGGGGTTTCCGATTTAACCATCAACGACGAAGGATTGCTCGAAGACTGGCCCCAAGAACGCGCGATCGCCGAAGGACGTACCGCCGCCATTCTCAGCAGCGTCGATGCAGCCGGAAAAGCCAAAATTATACGATTTCTCTCCCAATCTCGATTGTTGACGCCGTTGAAGCGCGATCGTCGGTTGGGGCGTCCGATTCTCGACGGCACGGGCGGTTACGCCGAAGATCGCGCCTACGGAACCCGAGTCATCGATTTGGGGGTCATGTTGGCAGCGGCCAACTTAGAACACACCGATCTACGCTGGACCGATCTCAGCGACGCGAACATGGTACGAGCGAATTTGAGTCACAGCGATTTAGTCAAAGCGAACCTCGCGCGATCGATCTTGTACGAAGCCAATTTAGCCGGGGTGGATTTAAAAGGAACCCGTTTGTTTTACGGAACCGCCGAACGTGCCACGCCCCGCAGTCGCACCGATCCGCCGAACTATCAAACTGGAGAATACACGGGCGCAGTCGTCGAAGATGCCGATTTTACCGACGTACAGCGGATGTCCGACGCCCAGCGATACTACTGTTGCGCCTGGGGAGGCGAAAAAACCCGTAAAACCATTCCCGGTGGCTGCGAAGGAATTCCCAATCGTTTGGGAAGATGAAGACAGGGAAGATTGAACAAGATCGCGACGCACTCCCCCACCTCGCGGGACGCAGGTGGGGGTCAAGGAGCCGCACCACTCAAAGCCTTGAGTTATCATACCGTTATGGTAATCCAGAAACCTGGCCAGATCGTTCGCACCGATAAATGGAGTCTTAACCCCACAAAAGAACAGCGACGACTGTTTCACGAGACGGTTAAGGTCTATCGTCGTGTGTGTCGGCACTTGGTCGGAATTCTGTTTACCCATTGGTCTTCTCTGGCGGGGTTGTCCAGCCAAAAACGAGTACTGGCGGTTGAAAAACTGATTCACCAAACCGCACAGAATCCCCAACCTAAATATCCTCAGTTCGACTCGACCTTTTACAAGTTCCCCAGCTACTACCGAAGAGCCGCCATTGTCTTCGCCGCCGGCCAGGTGAGTAGCTACATGACCCGGTATCGGGAATGGCAGAGTGGCATTCGCCAACATCGCAAGGCCAAGCCACCCGTCCTGAATGCGAATACCGGATGCTATCCCACCTTGTACAAAGGTCAGTGCTACAAACTGCACGGGTACGATCGCATCGAAATCAAGGTATTTAACGGAACAGATTGGATTTGGACAACCGTTCAGATTACAGGTCTACGAGAACGGCATACGGTAGACAGCAACAAACTACTGTCACCCTCACTCATTTTTAATGAGGAGAAGAAGGTCTGTCACCTCTCAGTTCCGTTTGAGTGTCATCCACCCCAACGGGAGGTAGATGGCAATGTAGTGAGTGTTGACCTCGGTATTAACACCACCGCAACCGTTGCAGTCGTGAATTTTGACGGCACTGTAATCCATCGGGAGTTCGTTTACCCTGGAAGAGACATAGACTGTCGAGATAAGCGACTGAAATCGGTATCGAAACGAGCCAGTAAGACGATGGGAAAAGGTGGAAGTCTCCAGAAAGGCTTCTGCTCCCATACCTATCGGAAATGCCGTAACATCAACCGTCAAATCGGACAGATCGTCTCCAAGCGTATTGTCCAGATTGCCAGACAATTCAAAGCCGATGCCATCGTCTTTGAGAACCTGAAAGGATGGAAAGCTAAAGGTGGACGAAAACGGTCTAACCTGCGCCAGCGCTTTCATGGTTGGCTCAAAGGGATGATTCGAGATTTTACTGAAATGAAGTGGCAAGAGATTGGCGGTAAAGTCGTGGATGTCGTTGCCGCTTATACCTCAAAGCTGGCTTATGACGGGAGTGGAGTGGTGCGACGGGACTCCAAAAACTATACACTGGCCAAATTTTCTTCGGGCAAGCGATACAACGCAGACCTCAATGGGGCGCTGAACATTGCTGCCCGAGGCATCCTTAAGCTTACGTGCAGAAATGACCGTAAGGAACGCTCCAGCAAACGTTCTGGACGTTCGCCTAGAAGCTGGGCTTGTCTGTGTGATCTGTGGACTAGCACAGTTCCAGGTTAGCACCGACACCCCCACCTCGCGCCCTAGCAGGTGGGGTGAGCTTCATGAGTGGTAGGGTGCATGTTTATCAGTGAAGAGTGCAGAGGGCAGAGTGTAGAGTGGGAATTCCTCTTTAACTCTTCACTCTACACTCTTAACTCTTCCCTGAAAGAGGCGCACCGCCAACGTACACCGCCAACAGACTTGTTCCCCTTATTTCAAATCGTTTGCGCGACGGCACAGTTTCGACCTCGAGCTTTCGCTTCGTAAAGGGCGCGATCGGAGGCGGCGACGAGTAACTCTGGCAGACGAGCGAAAACGGGAATTTGAGTCGCGACCCCCAGACTCAAGGTAACGCGATCGCTCACGCGAGAGGTGGCATGGGGAATCGCGAGTTTCCAGACTTCCTCTCGAATTGCCCGCGCGACTTTTAGCGCTCCGTTGGCGTGCGTGTTGGGTAAAACGACCGCAAACTCCTCGCCGCCATAGCGAGCGACTAAATCTGCCGGACGTTTCACAGAGCGACGCATGGCCTGGGCGATTTGCTTCAAACACACATCTCCCGTGGGATGGCCGTAGGTGTCGTTAAAGCGCTTGAAATCATCGACATCGCACAAAATTAACGATAGGGGTTGTCGTTCGCGAGCCATTCGCTGCCATTCATGGTTTAAGTATTCGTCAAACCGTCGGCGGTTGGCGATTTGGGTCAAGCTGTCTGAGGTGGCGATGTGATGGAGCTGTCGGTTGGCCGTTTCGAGAGCGGCTTCAGCACGTTTGCGCTCAGTAATATCGTGGAGTATCGCTAACAAACACTCTTGTCCGCGTAGGTCGACCGTTTCAGTCGAAAACAGAGCGGTTCTTTTATCGCGGTTTTTCGTCCGAAACTTCAGTTCGTAGTTATTGGCAACTTCCCGACGGGTCAGGAGTGCGAGCAGTTCCAATCGCGATCGCCGACTGCCCCACAATTCGATCTCGTCAACCGCACGATCGACGATTTCTTCGCGGCTGTAGCCCGTGATTTTGAGAAAACTTTGGTTGACCTCGAGGTATTTCTCATCCTCTAACGAGACGATGGCGATCGGACTCGGACTGACGCGAAATATCTTGGCAAATTTTTCTTCGGAGCGCTGTAACTGTTCGGCCCGTTCGGCCACCTTTTGTTCGAGAGTTCGAGCGTACTCTTCTAACTGTCGGTGCGACAATCTTAGGTTTTTCCACAGTACGTAACTCGTTCCGGTTACGGCAGAGCCGGTAACGGCCAACAGCGGTGCGACGATGGGAACCCACCACCCCATGAGAAAAACCCCGTAGGAAACGGCTACCAGAATGCCGCCGAGTAGCAGGATACTGGCGGCCGTCCATCGTTTGCGGAGGCAGGTCGAACCTAAAGCCGCACTGCACCCCGACCAGCCTAAAATCCACAGCCATTCGAGGGGATCGGGCCAAACGCGAATCAGAGTACGACCGTCCAAGGCCGCACTCACGAGCTGACTGGCGATATGGGCGTGGATTTCGAGTCCGTAGAGGGCTGTAAAATCGTCGGTGCTGTAAGGATTGTAAAAGGCATCTTCGAGGCTCGAAGCCGTCGGTCCGATCAAGACAATGCGATCGCGCAGCAGGTCGGGAGGAATGCGGTTTTCGAGAATCTCTGTCATCGAGATCGTCTCGAAACTTCCCGAAGGACCGCGAAAATTCAATAAAATTTGATAGCCTCCGTCGTCGGCGCGGACGTAACCCCCATCGTTAGACTGAAAAGGTGTAAAGATCGCCTTTCCCAAACGATACTGCCGTTTTGCCATATCGAGCGTTTCTAAAGTAACGCCCTCTGCTTTCAGATAAGTTAACGCCAACTGCGCGCCAAAACTCAACCGCGTCGGGCGACCCTTGGGGCGAACGGCCAACAGGGCGCGGCGTATTTTGCCGTCGGCATCCGAGACGAGATCGGAAACGCCGACGCGATCGCGTTGACGGAGGAGTGGGGGAGCAGCAACGGCATTGCCGTTAACTTTTTCGATGCCGATGAGGTTCGGCGTCGTTTGTATCGTGTCGAGCCATTCTTCGTGTCCGGGGGGAACGGGCAAGTCGCGATACAGATCGAGACCGATCGCTCGCGGTTGCTGTTGTTTGATGTTGGCGATCGCGCGGGAGAGCTGGGCGTCAGATATCGGCCACTGTTGGAATTCGGCGATGTCAGCCTCGTTAATGCCCACGATGACGATACGGGAATCGACCGGCTCGAGGGAGCGCAAGCGGAAAAAGCGATCGAGGGCTGCCCACTCTAACAGTTGAAGCCCCCCGGTAAGATTGCACCCGATGACGACTGCCGCGACGCTCGGAGCGATGACGAGAACGTCTGCCCATTGCCGAACGGCTTGCTGGAGCGTTGACCACATGGCTGGGTTGTGTAGTGGGGTTAGGGGGTAGAGCGAGTTTTCAAGGGTTCTGTGGCGAGTTCTGCCAAACCGATCGACTCGATTAGGTGTTCCCATTCCCGACGCACGTTCGGGTCGTTGGGTCGAGCTTGTCGGAGTTCGGCCAAGATCGCGAGGGTATCGAACCATAGTCCCTCTGCGGCATAGGTCGCGGCGAGTGCGATCGACGCCTCTGTCTCGGGGAGAGCGAGGCTCGAGTCCGCTTCGATGCGTTCGACCCAACCGGCCACGGCCGGATCGTCGTAGCGAGCTTCTTCGCGACAGGTGACGGCGATCGTCCACTGGTATCGCCGACCGACTTCGAGGTCGGGGGCTTCGTCGGGAAACGCGAACTGATAAATCCCTGGAGTGTCGGCGACGGGCAGGTCGTCGTCGTAAAAGTACAGATTTCCGTCTTCGTCTTCGAGCTTCAAACGAACCGATCGCGCCTGGGTGGGCGGGAGGTAGGCAAAGAGAGCCGGACGAGCGTTGACGGTTAAGCCTTGGAGCGTTTCGGGAACGAGCAGCGTGAGAAAGCTGTTCCCGTTCGAGTCGGCTGTACCGGCAAAGCAATCTCGGTTGCCGCCGCTGCGATTTCCGCTCGGTTGGCCGCTTCCTGGGGGCGGCTCGAAGTTGACAATGGGGGTCGGTCTGCCAGTTGGGTCGCTCGAATCGGATGTGGGTTGCGATCGCACTGGGGTTCCACTGCTAACCACGATTGCGAGTTCTAGAATCGAGGCGATCGCCAACGTTATTCGAGGGCGGAGACCATCGAACCAAGTCATCACAAAGTCCTCTGGTAACTTGAAATTGTTCTGGGTTTTTGCTATTTCTAGAGGATACCGATTTCGGTATGCAAATGCGAAATTCTTGCATTATAAGTTTGTTTTCACGTTCATTGTCGCCCGATTGCTTCCTCGACAGAACGCTTGCAATTGAATCTTATTTAAATTTTTACAATTTTGAAGATTTCGATATTTAAATCTTTTTAAAATCTTTAAAGATGTTTAAATTTGTTGGGAATTGTGACTTTTAGTAACCCCAAACAGTGACGAAATTTCGTCTATTTTTAGAGCTTGTGTTACTTGTCTTAACATTCAAAAAACAGTTCGAGACCAATTTCCAACAATGACAAAAGCAGACCAATAAAAAGGATGCTGGTATTGAGACTGGCGTAACAGTGCCAGCTGCGACTGTCGGAGTGCTTCAGCTTTGCTCGTCCCGTTTTGAATGAATTCTCGATAAAAGCGTCCGACGAGCATCGCCGTCGAGCGATCGTTGACCGACCACAAGGTCGCTAACGTACTGCGAACGCCCGATCGCACGGCCAGTCCCGCCAGTCCCAACGCCGCGAGATCGTCCCCCGAAGCGGTTTGACAAGCACTGAGAACGAGCAAATCGATGGGAGTCGCCACTTCAAAAGTGCGAGATTGCAGCACGCTTCCCAGCTCTCTAACGTCGATTTTGTCGTCCCAGGTGAGAACGAACGTTTCTTCAGGTTCGGAACTGAGCTGACCGTGAGTTGCCAAATGAACGATGGGAAACGAAGTCGTCCCGATCCGACGTTCGAGGTTCAATTCGGTAAATCGCTCGTTCAACAACGGTTCGGAGGTCGAGACCCCTTCCGATTCGATCTGTTCGAGTTCCAGGCTGACCCCCGGTAAGGCAGAAAATCCCTGACGGGCTTCTGTCAGTCCTCCCATCAAAACTTTCAATTGTTGGGAGTCTGGCGACGCAGACGGGAGCAGTTGCAAGCCGGGAGTCAAGGCGATACCGTACTGTTCGACGAGGTAGCGATCGCCGTCGTAAAGCGCCGCCATCGGCAGGTTTCTCAGCAGTCCGTCGAGAACGAACACCAAGGTTTCGATGTCGTGTCCGGCCAAGTCGGTCTCGGCCGGACGAATCAACCAGTCGTAAACCTGGCGAGAGAGTTGCAAACGCCATTGATTGGGATACGACGGGTTGAGGGAGGTTTGCATCTCCTCGAGAACCGCTTCGACCTCCGCTTGGGGAATCGGGGTGTCGTAGTAGCGCAGTGGCTCTCCGGGGATCGAAAGCATCACGACGAGGCGATCGGGCAAAATAATCGGGTAGAACGCAGCGGCCGCCCGATCGATCTCGTCGATTTGCTGGGGATGTCCTTCCAAACAGGCTTCCCGAAAAAAGTTTTCGAGTTCGGCCAGTTGCATCGCTTCGAGGGTTTGCCGGGCTTGTTCGAGATCCGAACGACCGGCCTCGGGAACCAGCAGCAAATCTACCAACTCCCGATATACCGGTTCGACGCGATCGCGAAACCCGAATTGCAGTTCGGGCGTGGCCACGAGATCTTTGCGAAGGCGATTTAAAGTATTGACAGCTTCCGTATACGCCGCGATCGCCCCCGCGCGATCGTCGCGCTCTCGCAACAGACGTCCGGTCTGCCACTGCCATTGATAAGCCACCTCGGGGGCGTCGGCGGTTTCGGCCAGTGCCAACGCCCGTTGTGTCAAGTCCAGTGCTTCCGGTAGTCGGTTCGTGCGTTCGTACGAGCGTGCCAACTCCCCGAGGGCGTAGGATTGAGCCCGTCGGTCGCGCAAGCTTCGGGCGTCTCGCACGGCAGTCGCCAACAGGTCGGCCGCTACGGCGGGAGGGGGCGCGTCCCCGAGACCGGCCGCCTGCCAGTCCATCAAACTGTGGGCGGCGTTCGTCCGCAACTCAACGGCCGTGCGATCGCTCGGCAACTGGGAAAATTGAGGTCGTACCTGTTGCCAAAAGGTACGCGCCCGTTCCCACTGTTCGGTCTCGATGGCGAAGCTGAGGCGATCGACCCCCACGAGAACCCGATCGCGCGGCGAGGAGGCCATGGTGTCGGCCCGATCGTACCAGTCGAAAGCCCGATCGCGATCGCCTCGAACGCGGGCAGTTCTAGCTAAACCTAAAAGCGCCGCGCGTTCGTGAGACGGGGACTGTACCCGTTCGGCGATCGCCAAGCTTTGCTGTAACGCGGTTTGCGATCGCTCCAACTCCCCGAGCGCCCGTAACGTATTCCCCAAATCGAGCAGTCCAGCCGCCTTCAGGGACGAGTCGGGTTGATCCGAGAGCGATCGCTCCACTGCCTCGAGGATCTCTCGGGCGCGTCGATATTGTCCCAAGGCTCGGAAGGCCGTCGCGCGATCGACTTGAGTGCCGAGAACGCCTTCTTCGTCTCCTGCCTGACGATAGTACGCTTCGGCTTGCTGCCAGCTTTCGAGGGCGTCTGCGGCCTGTCCGCGTCCCAGTTGCAGGTGACCTCGAGTGTTGAAGGTGCGGGCTGCCACCAATCGAGCATAGGTGGGTTGCTGGGAGGTCTCGTCTGTCAAAACCTCCGAAATCGAGGCCATGGCCTCGTCGATGGCGCGGTCGGCTCGCTCCGACTGTCCCAGTCGCTCGAAGGCCGAGGCCAGATAGCTCGACACTAAGGCGAGATCGAGACGGTCTCCCCGACGGTCGGCGGCGATCGCGGCCGCTTGCCAAACGGTGACGGCCTCGGCAAACTGACCGGCTCGATAGAGATCTCGACCCCGCTCGAGGCGATCGTCGATCGCCAGTGGAGCAGTTTGCGCGATCGCTGGAGTCTCGGGAGATCGAAACTCGTCGGTACTCGTGGCGGGACGGGCGAAAACCAGGGCGATCGCCAAGCTGAAGAGCGCCAGTAACACGAGGCCGACTCTGCCCCGAGGCCAAAACCGACGCCAAATCGAGAGGAGGGGCGAAGTGTTACCGAACATAGCAGGATTGGGGACTCGACCCAAAGCGTGGAGAGGGAGAGGACGGGGGATCGGCCACGAGCATCACAGTGCCGTCGGCGGTCGTGATGCTACCGGTAGCTTCGATGAGGGGTTCGATTTCCGACGCGTCGAGGGGGCGTCCGGGTTCGGTTTCCCGAGGATCGAGCTGTTGGCTGAGTCGTTCTAAATCTCGCCAATCTTGCCAACCGAGATCGGTCGAAATCCCGTCTTGTGGGGCGGGCGGTAACCCTCCGCGCCCGGTCACGTGAAATTCGCTGCCGCGATCGATCGGACAGCGTCGAGCAATTAAGTTGTTAACGTCTACGACGGAGTCGGGAAGCTGAACTAATCCAACTGTGGTGTCGGCATCGGGGGTTTTGATTTGGACGATGCCGCTGAAGGCCGGGCCGAGTTCCGAGCTGGCGGTGATGTCGCTCTCGGAGGTTTGGGAGTCCCGAAACTCGATGCCGAAGATCGCATCGGCACGGATTGCGACCCGTCCTCCGAAATTGGCGATCGCGTTGGCGGTGATATCGCTGTTGTCTAACGCGACGAGGGTGTTCGTCTCGATTTCGATGTTGCCTCCCGTGGCGGTTCCTCGGGCATTCGTGGTCATTTGACTGTTCCGACGCATCCGCAAGTCTTCCGACTGAATGAAAATATTGCCGCGATCGCCTGCGTTGGCTTCGGCCGTAATTACGGCTCCATCTTGCAAGCGTAGGTTGGGGGCATCGATGCGAACGTTTCCCGCCGCACCGCGTCCGGGGGGCGCGAGGTTTTGGCTTTGGAAGTTACTGGCGCTGACGATCGCCCCCTCTGCCAGTCGTAGTGAGTCGGCTGTCACGTTCAGGTTGCCGCCGTTTCCCGTTCCGGCGATCGCGCTGGCAAAAAAACCGCTGCGACCGAATTCTGAAGTCCCGATCGCTTCGATTTCGTTCGCGCGAACGGTCAAGGTTCCTGAATTTCCGACATCTTCGGTACTGACGGCAATTTGAGCGCCACCGACGAGCCGCAGGCGATCGCTCTCAACGCGTAAGTTACCGCCGTCACCCGTTGCGCCTCCCTCGACGGCGGCTAAAAAGCTACTGGGAAATCCGTTCGGGGACGTTCCCACCAGTTCCGTATTCGTTGCCCGAACCGCCAGTTCTCCCGCATTGCCTACCCCAAAGGTCAGCGTCGCGATCTGAGCGCCATCGGTCACGCGTAGGCGATCGGCTTCGACGATGATGTTGCCGCCGTTTCCCGTTGCCTCGGCCGCCACGTTGGAAAACAAGCCGCTCGGCAACCGACCGTCTGCCGACGTGCGACTCAATGCGATGTCGCCTGCCGTCACGAGTACGGTTCCGGCATTACCCGAGCTGCGGGTCGTCGCTGCAATTTGCGCGCCATTCGTCACGTACAAGCGATCGGCTTCGACGATGATATTGCCCCCCCGGCCGGAGGCACCGGGTTCGACGTTCGTTAACAAACCGCTCGGCAACCGACCGTCTGCCGAAGTCTCGTTCAACTCTATCTCTGGCGCGATCGCGGTGATGGTTCCCGCATTACCGTCGCCAAAGGTCAGCGTTGCGATCTGAGCGCCATCGGCAACTCGCAAGCGATCGGTCTCGACCGTGATGTTGCCTCCGTTTCCCTCTGCACCCTCTTCGACGTTGACGAACGCGCCGCTCGAACTTCCGCTCGGGGAGGTTCCCTCGAGATTGATTTCGTCCGCTTGCAGGGTGACTGTTCCGGCATCTCCCAAGCCGAAGGTACTGCCTAAAATCCGCGCTCCGTTGTCGATCTGTAGCCGGTGGGTTTCGACGATAAGGGTTCCCCCGTTTCCCGAGGCTTCTGGTGCTACGGGAACGAACAGACCGCTCGGTCCGATACCTCTAGCGCCACCGCTGAGAAGGATGTCTCGAGCCGTTACCTTTAACTGACCGGCATTTCCCGCGCTAAACGTCCCGCTCGAAATTTGCGCTCCGTCCGCCACGACCAAGCGATCGGTTTCGATCGCTACCGTCCCCCCCCGGCCGGTGGAGTCGGGGAATCGCCCCACGTCTGTAGATAATCGGGTTGAAAAGAAGAATTCGGGAAAGGTTTCTGTTTCGGTCGGCGGTGGGGTAAAGCGCGAGGTTCCCCGGAGTTCGAGGGACTCCGAGGCAGTTATTTGTAACGTGCCTCCGTCGCCGTTGCCCAAGGTATCGGCAAGCAGAGTCGAACCGTCGGTGAGGGTAATGCGACGTCCCCGAACGGCGATCGCGCCGCCGCTGTTGCCACTAGTTTCGACGGAGGCGGCTTCGGACAAGGCGATATCTTGAAATTGACTGATGCCGTCGTACTTCACGCGAAAACCGGGATTCGTCGCGACGAGTTCGATAAAGCTCTCGCCGCCGAGACTGCCGAGTTCGATGCGTCCGTCTGCGGCGGTGAGGTTTCCCCCGGCGATCGCCACGTTACCCCCGAGCAATGCTAGGGTCTGACCGTCGGCGACGCGAAGTCCGTCCGGTCGAAAAACGCGAATGACGAACGGCCCGTCTAAAAAGACGTTGTTTCCCGAACCCCGAACGTCGATCTGGCCGGGATTTGCGCCGTATTGCAAGCCCAAGGGAACGCTGACGCTGAGCAGGGAAGAGTTCGTCTGAGGTGCGGTGGTGTCGAAGGTGCGACCGTCGCTGAAGTGAAGGCTCTCTGCGGTACTCCCGACAAACGAACCGCCGATGTTTAAGGCCGCGTTCGGCCCGAACAGAATGCCGTTGGGATTGAGTAAAAAGAGATTGGCGCGGCCGTTGGCACGAATTAAACCGTCGATGCTGGAGACTCGTCCTCCGGTTACGCGACTAATGATGTTTTCGACGGCGAGGCTGTTGTTGAAAACGGCTTCCGACCCTGTAGGAACGGAAAACTGCTCGAAGCTGTGAAATAAGTTGTCTCCGGCGATCGTGCCTCCGTTAATGTCGAGGGTGTTACCGTTGACAGTCACCCTCGAATTTTGGGGCAGCGTGGTATCGGGGACAATTTGAGCCGCAGTCTGGTTCGGTAGAGTCGCGAAAAGGCTTGCGGTTGTTGCGATGGCAACAATGACACTGGGTCTGACCTGGGTTGGGTAAAACTGGGTTTGGGGTTTCATGCAACCTGTGAACTTCCCCTGAGAAGGTAGACGAGTTGTCCGAGCTGAGGAGAGAGGAGCGACTCTACATCTCGCTGCGATCGCCAATGGATGCATTTATTGTACTTGTTGTACTCGTCGGTTCGGACGTTTTCCCTCTCGAGCCGACCGTTTGAGTCCGACATGGATTCCCAGCAACCCCAAACCCCACAGGAAACTCGGTTCGGGAACGGAGGTCGATGTGCTAGCCGTGCCGATCGTTTGCGCTGAGAGTTCTTGTTCGAGAAATTCTTGCCAAGAACCACCGCCACCGCTTCCGCCACCGCTTCCGCCACCTCCCCATTCGTAGATTTCGCTATCGACGACCATTTTCTCGACGCGATCGTCGATGCCGTTGTCGTCTGCATCTTCAAATGTAGTCAGGGTTCGAGCGATGTCGTCGGAGAGGTCGCCCACCTCGATTCCCAGGCGATCGGCGAGGTTCTGTTCGGCTCGGGCGTACAGGGTCGCGAGATCGGTACCGCCAGCAGTGCGATCCCAACCGATCGCGTCGAAGGCCAGCAAGTCAACTTCTGAAATTTCTCGTCGCTGTCCGGCTTTGAGGTACGGATCCATAATGCCAATGGGCTTGTTGGGATGGGATTTCCAGTGACTTGCTTGAGCGCCGTCTCCTCCCAACAAGCCATTTTTGCCCGTTGAAAAGTACGTGCGATCTTTGTGTTTTGTCCATAAGGCTTGGTTGCCTTCGACAGAAAAGAAGGGATTCCTGCCTACAGACATATCGATCCAAACGTCGTCACTGCCACTGATCTCCAAGCTTTTATTGGAGTAGCGAAACATATCTAACGGCGTGGCGTGGTTGAGATTGCCAATGAGGGTATCGTAATAGGTATCGTTATCGTAAGAGTGTAAATTTGTTTGAGTTAACCACCCAGGCTTATCAACGCCACTGACAAACCCCAAGACGTGACCGATTTCGTGAATCGCCACGCTCGCGAAGTCGATGGTTTTCTTCGGAACGATGTCGCTAAAGTAATCGTAGTTCCAGTCGTACTGTTTGGTATTGCTCAAGTCACTCATCAGGATGTAGCCGTCTAGATCGCTGGCGTTGCCGTCGAGCATTCCCAATGCCTTGGCGTTGGCACGGGTCATCTTCATATATTCGTTGTTATCGACTTTGTGACCGTTGACTAAAGCGGTAAATTTGTCGTCGTCGTCTTGCTGGTTGGCGATCGCCAGAGCGTCGTCAGCAGTCGTGGCGTCGAGTTCGAGCTGTTCTCGCCAGGTTTCGTAACGTTGGTTGGCACGGATTCCCGGTAACGCTCCGCCGATGACCTGGTTCGGTAGTGTATCGACGATGTCGATATACAAGTTGACGGTTACGTCGTCGTCTAGGTAGTCCGACCACAGGGCTGCGGCCGTTTCAAAGCCGAGCATTTGGTCGAGGGTGGTGTCGGGGGCGTAGTCGAAATGAAACGAGACCGATCGTGCCGGTTGGGGAAGGGCGATCGCGATCGCGGTAGTGACGGCGAACGAGACGCTCCAACGCCTGAGCCTGGGGTTGAGGAGGCGATCGTCGGCTAAATCAGTTGGGGGTCGATCGGGGGTGAGTTTGCTATTCATGGGTCGAGCTGATTGTGAGTTCGAGGAACGATCGGGCGAGACTTCGGGTTCCAATACTCTGAATACTTTCCGAATTCACAAACTCTCGAGCTTTGCGGGGAAACAATCTTTTGATGCGATCGGGGAGCGCTCGAGTGGCGATCGCGTTTTTATGAATTAAAAGTGAGTTTGAATTCGGTCGCGAGCTTTCTTAAGTGAGTTGACATTAACAGACCGTTCGACTCTTAAATTGGGAAAATATAGCAACCCTAAATCAGTTGTGTAACAAAATTGAGACGAAAAGGAAATCGGGAACGGGGAACGGGGAACGGGGAATCAGATTTTTTCTGGTGTTTTACTTTTTGACGATTCATTTGGGACTTCTATATGTCCGAAAAAAATCGGATGACAGCTTAAACTTTCTGGCTCTTCGGAGTTTAGGGTGACAGAAAAACTAACTTCACGAGATTTCAAGGGTTTTGGCTCTCGAATTCTCAATTTTTTGTATTATGGTATACATTTATAACCACAAACTCCGAAGACCCAACTTTCTCGATATCATCTGAAATCGAAATCAATATCGAACGAGAGTGTGACAAGCTAAATTCGCTAACGCTTTTTTTATTCAATGCGATCGAACATCGCACTATACCCAAAATATATCATTATTAAATCGTCTTTCTTTTAAGTTTTTGTGAATTTTCGACTCTTTTTTATTAAATTTATATCTTCGATAGGACAGGACGGTAAAACAATTTACCCGAATTTTCGGCAAGATCGGGTATGGTTCGCGCGATCGAACTCCCGATTTTAAGAAACTTTATAAAGGTGACAAAATGTCACTTTCAACCCAGTCACCCCATCTCGGTATCGGTAGTGCTGCACTCTAATGATGCCGATCAGCTCAAATCCTCCCGTGGAAAGGATTTAAGAATCCAAGTAGCATTACTCCTCATCACTACCGACTTCTTGAAATCCAGCTTATCGGAAAAGGATTGAGTTAGCTTCACCTAACAGGATGTTCGAGTTCGTCTGACTCCCCTTTAACGAAGCCAGAGAATTGAAATTTGTCCCCGGTGTGGAGCGCCGTTCGCGGAAGCGGTGCGTAGCACTTTCGCGGCTGGGTGCGTTGGGGATAGACCCGAAAAAACTGAAGTGGGATACACCTGCGAGACTTGGCGAGAGGCTAGGCTTTCCACAGGGAAATGGTTAAGCTCCGGCTCCTCTATAGCCCGAGAATTATCGCGGCTATAGCCCGATGAGTCTCAAGATTTGACTTTACTTTTATCGACGAGGTTGGCTTCTAGCTTCAGACAGTTGCGGCCTTCCATATCCACCTGCAAACTGTACTCGACGCGATCCATCAAGCGGTTCATGATCAACCAACCGTAGCCGCCTTCTTGCATCGCTTCCGGCGTCGGTGCCATATATTCGTCGAGGTTGTATCCCCGCCCGTAATCCCAGACTTCCAAACAGATATCTTCTTCCTTAAGTTCGAGGCGTACCAGAACCGGAAGGTGAGGGCGATCGCGATGGGCGTGGCGGACGACGTTAGAAAAGGCTTCTGCGAGAACCAAGCGCAAGCGATTCGACTGTCGCGGCCAGTCTACACTTTCGCCCAAGTCCATTTCCAAACACCCCAGGAGCCAGTTCTCGACGATGTTTAAAAACCTCAGTTCGCTAGGAATGTGTAATTCCGTCTTCATGGATTACAGAACCTCCAGAGAGAGAATGGTTTGGTCGTCTTCCTGCTCTTGAGTGTTACCTCGAACGCGATCGAGTAAATGAGAGAGATCGATGGGAGAACCCTCTTGATGGAGGAGTGTCCAAAGTCCTTCTTGTTGGAGCATCGTCGTGGTTTCTTGTCCGTTACTATCAACTTGCGTCACGCTGGCTTCAGTGATCCCGTCGCTCGTCAGTAAAAAGACATCGCCGGGATTCAACGTTACCGAATCATCTTTGGCTTTCCAAACGGGCAAAATTCCGAGTGGAATCCCCCGCGTTTTCACGAAATTCGGTTCGACTGTAACCTCCTCGCCTCGTTGCACCTGTTCGACAACTGTTCGATGCGCCCAAATGAGGGGGTAAATATGGCCGGCGTTGGCGTACACTAACTGTCTCGTCGACGGGGTATACCGCGCCAAAACCATAGTAATAAAGCAGTTGTTGCTAATTAGGTCGTCGGACAGGCTGCTGTTAAGGTTTTGCATGACCTCAGCCGGATTGGGGGGGTTGTCCTGGGACAGTTCTCGGCGCAGCACGGACATGGCACTGGCCATAAACAAGGCGGCGGGAACCCCTTTCCCCGAAACGTCTCCCAAGGCTAGCCAAAAATCCCCTTGCGGGTGAACGTAGACCTCGAAGAAGTCGCCGCCGACGCCCCGAGCGGGATAGCAACAGGCTTGTACTTTTTCAGTATCGGTTTCGGGCAAACTCTGACGCAGCAGGTTCGACTGAATTTGTCGCGCCACGTCCAGTTCGGCCAGCATTTTCTGCGCCTGTTCTTGGGTGCGATGGTACAGGCGGGCTTGGGAGAGTGCCAGTGCGGCTTGTTCGGCCACCAGCTCGATCAGCTTGACTTCTTCTGGCGCCCATTGGGTATCGCTTCCGCTTTGGTATAGGGCGAGGACGGCGAGGCTATCCTGTTGGTACACCAAGGGAACGACGAGGTGAGTCGTGTTGGACTCTTCGTCTTGAACGAGCTGACTTTCCCGTTGTTCGACGGCGGTTTTGACTAAGACTTCGTCGTAGGGGGAAACGTCGAGTTCGTCGGAGTCGTTGGAGCTGTAGGAGACAGCTCCGGAACTGCGAAGTTTGCTTCCTTCGACGGGATAGAGTTTCGCTCCCGTGGCCTCGAAGTTGCGCCCCACGGTTTCGACGATGGTGGCCAGCATACTTTCGTAGTCGAGAGACTCGCGCACCACCGTTATGATGGCGTTGAGCAAGGACTCGCGGCGTAGGATGCGGTTGAGTTCGTTGGTGCGCTGTTTGACGACTTTGTAGGTTTCTGATGCCTGCTGGACGACAGCTTTCAGTTCTTCGGGGTTCCAGGGTTTGGTGATGTATTTGAAGACTTGTCCGGAGTTGATCGCTTCGACGAGGTCTTCGACGTCGGTGTATCCCGTCAACAGGATGCGAATCGTATCGGGATAGCGATCGACCGTTTTACTGAGGAATTCGGTACCGTTCATCTCCGGCATCCGTTGGTCGGAGATGATGATGGCCATTTCGCCCTGTTCTTCGAGAACTTGTAGGGCGGCGAGGGCGCTTTCGGCTTTGTAAACTTGAAATTCCCGACGAAACGTCCGATAGAGCAAGTCTAGGTTATCTGTTTCGTCGTCAACTACTAAGAGTTTGAGTTTTTTTCCTTTTCCCCGACTCATGCCATCTCCAGTGCGCGGGCTAGTTCGTTGGTTAGACTTCCGTGTGGGGGTGAGGATGCGGCCGGATTCGGCGATCGCGTCTTTGCCATCGTACCTTAGGATTTTGTAGAAATCGACCGTATCTTCCCCTATTTTTTACCCCCGGTTTTTCTGCGAATCGATTTTCAGCAATATTCCCTTTATGTCCTTACGATCGCCCCTCGTGGGAAATGCGCTCGGCAAACCGCAGTTTGGCGGAACGCGATCGAGGGTTGGCGGCGCGTTCTTCGGGTTGCGGAACGATGGGCTTTTTCGTCAGCACCTTTAAGTCGGGACAGTTCCGAAGGCGATGTTTGACGATGCGGTCTTCCAGGCTGTGAAAGTCGATCGCGGCGATGCGCCCCCCAACGTTCAGCGCCCGAGGCGCTCGCTCGAGCCACGTTTCCAAGCTGTCTAACTCTCGGTTTACAGCAATCCTCAACGCTTGAAATACGCGGGTTGCCGGGTGAATTCTACCATATCGATAGCGACGGGGGACACTCCGGGCGATCGCTTCGGCGAGGGCGACGGTAGTATAAAACGGCCGCCGTTCGACGATCGCTCGCGCGATACGACGCGACAAACGTTCTTCGCCGTAGTGATAAAACACGTCGGCCAAGTCGGTTTCGTTCCAATGGTTGATTATCTCTTCGGCGGTCAAATCCTGGCGTCGGTCCATTCTCATGTCGAGGGGGGCGTCGCGACGAAAGCTGAACCCCCGTTCGACCACGTCGAGCTGGCCGGAGCTGACCCCCAAGTCGGCTAAAATTCCGTCGAAGCGTTCGTCGTCGTATGGAAATTCGGCAAAGTTGCCCCGCCAAAAGGTCACGCGATCGCCGTATTCGGCTAAATTCGCTTTGGCCGTCTCGAGTGCCATGTCGTCGCGATCGATCGCGGTCACGTGGGTTTCTGGTGCGGCTTCTAAAATCGATCGCGCGTGGCCTCCCGCCCCCACGGTGGCGTCGAGATACCGTCCCCCAGGACGCACGGCCAAGGCGGCGATCGTCTCTCGTTCGAGAACCGGAACGTGAAGAAACCGCGCTCGGTTTTCTGAAGTGTCAGTAGATATTTCTAGGTCAGTCAACCCGATCTCCCTATAATGTACAGAAGGCGAAACAAAAATACATATTCAGTCATCAAGCGAACAGCTTTTTTTGACACCCATCAAACGGATAACCGATAGCTGAAATGCCTAAAATCGAAACCCGAACTGAACCCATGGTGCTGAACATGGGGCCGCACCACCCCTCAATGCACGGCGTTTTGCGCTTGATCGTCACCCTCGACGGGGAAGACGTCCTCGACTGCGAACCCGTTATCGGCTATCTCCACCGAGGCATGGAGAAAATTGCCGAGAACCGCACGAACGTTATGTTCGTTCCCTATGTTAGCCGTTGGGACTATGCGGCGGGAATGTTTAACGAGGCGATTACGGTCAACGCACCGGAGCAACTGGCGGGGGTCGAGGTTCCCAAACGCGCCAGCTACATTCGCGTCATCATGCTGGAGCTGAACCGCATCGCCAACCACCTGCTCTGGCTCGGTCCGTTTTTGGCGGACGTGGGCGCTCAAACGCCGTTTTTCTATATTTTCCGCGAACGGGAGTTGATTTACGACCTCTGGGAAGCGGCGACGGGTCAGCGATTGATTAACAATAACTATTTCCGCATCGGTGGCGTTGCGGCGGATTTACCCTACGGTTGGGTCGATAAGTGCGAGGATTTCTGCGATTATTTCGATCCGAAGGTGGACGAGTACGAGAAACTCATCACCAACAACCCGATTTTCCGCCGCCGTATTGAAGGTATCGGCGTTATTTCTCGTGAGGAAGCCATTAACTGGGGGCTGTCGGGCCCGATGCTTCGCGCGTCTGGGGTGAAGTGGGATTTGCGGAAAGTCGATCGTTACGAGTGCTACGACGAGCTGGATTGGGACGTTCACTACGAAACGGCTGGGGATTGCTTCGCTCGCTATTTGGTGCGGATTCGCGAGATGCGCGAGTCGGTGAAGATTCTCCGTCAAGCTCTCAAGCAACTTCCCGGCGGCCCCTTCGAGAATTTAGAAGCGCGTCGGATGGCCGAAGGTCCGAAGTCTCAGTGGAACGATGCCGATTACCAGTTTATGGGTAAACGGATTCCGCCGACGTTTAAGATTCCGTCCGGGGAACATTACGTCCGCTTGGAGTCTGGGAAAGGCGAACTGGGCGTGTTTATTATGGGGAACGATAATGTCTTCCCGTGGCGCTTTAAGATTCGTCCGGCGGACTTCAATAACTTACAGGTTTTGCCTCATATTTTGAAGGGGGCTAAGGTTGCGGATATCGTGGCCATTTTGGGCAGTATCGACGTGATTATGGGATCGGTCGATCGCTAGATAGAACAGTTGACAGTTGACAGTTTATCGCCCTCTCTCGGTTGGGGCGGTGCGTGACGCGGTAGCAGTTTATTGACCTGACTTCGACCCATTTTTTGCCCGCGTCACACACCCTACGATTCTCGGGTTGGATGTTCGATAATACTCGATAAAACTACGCAAAATGTTCGATCGACATCGCGTAGTTTTTTAATGTTTTTTACTCCGTAGAGGCGTTGTATGAAATGCCTCTACGGAAGGGAATTTGAGACGAAGGTGTTACGCTGCTTGACGCAACGCTTCGATAATTTTCACGTTGGCTTTGGGAAAAGGATACTCGTCGAGTTCGTCCAGCGTTACCCAGCGAATTTCGTCGCATTCGAGGGGTTTGGGATCGCCGGAAAGGTGACGACAGCGGTAGACGTTGAGAGAAACTTTGAAGTGAGTATAGGCGTGTTCGACGGTGATGATATGCTCGCCTACTTCGATGTCGATGTCGAGTTCTTCTTTGATTTCGCGGCGAATGCAGTCGGTGACGGATTCGTCGGGTTCGATTTTTCCGCCGGGAAATTCCCACATTCCGCCGAGTAGCCCTTTGGGTGGACGACGATCGATCAGGATTTTTCCGTCTTCGCGGACGATGACGGCGACGCCGATGTGTTTGTGGGGGATGGGGTTGCGGGTTTCGCGCATGGGAAGTTCCGATTGCAGATCTAAGTTGTACGCTTGACAGGATTCGCGCCAGGGACACAGCAAACAGGCGGGATTTTGGGGGGTGCAAAGGGTCGCCCCTAAGTCCATAAACGCTTGGTTGAAGTCCCGAGGACGTTGGCGATCGAGTAGGGTTTCCGATAGCGCCCACAGGGATTTTACGGCTTTTGAGGGGGGAACGGGTAAAGCCGTCAGTCGCGCTAAGACGCGTTTGACGTTTCCGTCGAGAATGGCGACGGGTTGGTTAAATGCGCCACTGAGGATTCCGCCTGCGGTACTGCGTCCGATTCCGGGGAGAGCGATGACGTCGTCGTAGTGCTGGGGAAATTCGCCGTTGTGTCGATCGCGGATGTGTTGGGCGGCGCGGTGCAGGTTGCGGGCGCGGGCGTAATATCCCAATCCTTGCCACGCTTTTAACACGTGCTGGATGTCGGCGTTGGCGAGGGTTTCAATATTGGGGAACTGCTGCAACAAGCGATCGAAGTAGGGAAGAGCGGTTTTGACTTGGGTTTGTTGCAGCACGATCTCGGAAATCCAGACGCGATAGGGCGTCGGTTCCCGTCTCCAGGGCAGATCGCGACCATGGCGATCGTACCAGTTGAGGAGCGATCGCCGCAGCTGCTGGATTTCGCTGCTGTTGAAGGGGGTGGGGAGAAGATTCGAGATCGTCTTGTCCTCGGTGGAACTCGCTTAACCGGTGTCATTGTATCGGAGAATTCCACAGATTTTCGGGAACGCGATCGCTTGGACTGAGATTTTTGATAATGCGCCTAACTATTATAAAGCATGAAACGCGATCCAAAACTGTAAAAAAACGAACAGTTTCAAGTCAAGAATTTCGATCGTCTCGAAAATTTTAATAAATTTTGACAAATACACTCTACAAGTCGAACGTTCGGGCAGCTAACGGTCTAAAATCAACCTATTAAAATTGTCGATCGGTTCGATCGAAGGAGGCGATCGCATTCAGACAACCCGTCGATCGCCAATGTCTTGAAATTTTGACAAATGAGGGGGGAGGTGGGCAGCAATCGCAGTTGAATGCGAACGAGGGGATCGGGAGGCTTCTAGAAAAAGTGTAAAGATAAAGGGTAAGGGCTATGGTAACTCCAATAGGTGAGACGATGCCAGTCGATCGAAGTCCTCGAGAAAGGCGATCGCGCGATATTTCTGTGTTCCGAAACCAGCATTCCAAACCTGTTTCCGGTGTGTTTCCTACGATTTATTCAACGTTGTCCGTTGAGGCGCTCGTGTCGCAGGTGCTATCGCAATACGCCATCGCTCCAGTGGTGTCTTGCTGTTTTTGGCATCGGGGTTTGAGCGACGTTTACTTGGTCAAAACCGAAAAACGCCCCTATATTTTGCGAGTGTCTCACCATCACTGGCGCTCGGCCGCCGATATTTATTTTGAATTAAATTTGCTCGACTTTTTCCGACAGCAAGGATTGCCCGTCGCTCATCCGTTGCAAACGACAGACAACCAAATTGCGGTAACGATCGACGCTCCTGAAGGTCAGCGGTATGCCGCGTTGTTCGTTTATGCTGACGGTGAAGTTCCGCTCGGAGATCTCGACGTCGCTCAAAGTCGCCAGTTAGGGGAAATTTTAGCCAAGTTGCACTGTGCCTCGCTGTCGTTTCAAACGCCGTTTCGTCGGGACGATTTGTGCGAAGAATATTTATTCGATCGCTCGTTCGAGACGATTTCGCCGTTTTTACAACATCGCCCTCGCGATCTCGACTATCTCAACGAGGCGATCGCCCACAGCAAATCCTGTTTGCAGGCGTTACCGAAAACCGAGCCGTACTGGGTGGTGTGTTGGGGCGACCCCCACAGCGGTAACGCGCATTTTACCCCAGACGGCGGCGTGACGCTGTTCGACTTCGATCAATGCGGCTACGGTTGGCGAGCCTTCGATCTGGCGAAATTCCTACATATCGCTTTGCGGACGGGAATTAGCAGAGGGATTCGCAACGGGTTTTTAGAAGGGTATCAAAGCGTTTCCCCGCTTGCAGAGAAGGAAGTGGAGATGTTGCAACCGCTGACGCAAGCGGCGCATTTTTGGAGTTGGGCGATCGCGCTGACGAACGCGGCGTTTCATAACTACAGCCGTCTCGACGATAGTTATTTTACGCAGCGGTTGGAACAGTTAAAGCTGTTGCGATCGCACGATTGGCAGTTATTTTAAGCTCTTTCGAGATCTCCAGCATCTCCAAGATCTCGGGGATCTCTCCTCAGAGATCTCGGGGATCTCGCCTCATCATCCCATCATCCCATCGTCTCATCGTCCCATTCTTTCGCCACTTGACGTTCGGCCTCGAGAAGTCTGCGGTGAATCTCGTCCCAGTCGGCGGTTGCGGCGTCGAGATCCTGTGACAGTTTTCCTCGTTCGAGATAGAGGAGACGATTGGCGAAGGATTTCGCCGTGTCGAGTTGGTGGTTCGCCATGATAATCGCGATCTCGAGCTGGGAAGCCATGTCAGCGAGGACTTGTAAAAGGGTGTGCGTGCGACCGACATCGAGGGCTGAGGTGGGTTCGTCGAGGAGGAGAACGGCGGGTTCGGTGACTAAGGCGCGAGCGATCGCCACCAGTTGACGCTGGCCGACAGAGAGTTGTAACTCTGTTTTACCCATCCAGTCACTCGGGATGTGGAGTCGCTGACACCAGGTATCGACGCGTTGTTGGATTTGGGGTTTGCTCGTTCCGCGCAGTTGTAGGGGATAGGCGATCGCCTCGGCGACGGTCATCTCGAGCAGTTTCGATTCTTGCAGAACCAGGATGATTTGACGCCGCAGTTCGAGAACGGGAATCTCGCGGATATCGCGATCGCGAAAGCGCACCGTTCCCCGACTCGGATCGCTGAGGCGGTTGAGAAGCCGCAACAGTAGAGATTTCCCCGCTCCTGAAGGGCCGACCAGCGCAACGCGATCGCCGCGATCGACCTCGAAGGAGATATCTTCGAGGAGGGTCTCCGTTCCGAGGGATGCAGTGAGGGTGACGTTTTCGAGTTGCAGTTCCATGTTGGTGATGAATAATCTATGTGACGCAGCCGGAAAATTTGACTGAAATCCGCTCGATGAACTGTTACCGCGTCACGCACTGCCCCATCATTATCGTCTCATCATCCCATCGGTTCGATCCAACGGCGTTGGAGGGCGATGTCGAGAAGGAGTCCGGCGATCGCGAAGAGTCCCAAGCTTTCGAGGGGATAGAGAAATAGGGAAAGTTCGATCGCTCTGGGATCGATGGCGTTTTCGATTTGAGCTAAACCGCGCACGAACCCAAAGGCGAGAACGACACCGGATTTGAGGTGGGAGTTACGATCGCGACGTACGGCGTAGCGGTAGGTCATTCCGAAGAGAACGCCACTGAAGGCGACGATCGCCATCCGCAACAGGAGATCGATCGCGTCGGTTTGGGTGGTGTACGCCAGGGGAAGGTGGGTCAGAGTCACGGCGATCGCGCAGAGAACGCCTGCTTTGAGAGATTCGAGGCGATCGCTCGAGTTGTTGGAGAGGGGAAACTTCACAGCGTTCGATCGGGCAACGTCGATAGTAGGGAGATCGCTACCATATCAGGTTCCGGCATCCCCGAGCGGTCTCCGTTCCGTGCGTCCACTCGCACGACTTGCGAGGTTTTGCGTAGAATGAAGTGAGAAAGACGCGAGCGATCGTTCGGTCAAAGGGCGCTTCCGACACTTTGGCTTCCGTGATTTTACGATACCAGAAATTTTAATCAATTTTTAAGATTTTAATTAGATTGAATTATAAAAACCCCAAGAATCAATTGAAAAGGGTTGAAAAATCGTATAAAGCCACTTTCGATACAAAACAGTAAAGAGCGCTTTTCGTAAAATAATCTTGACAGAGCTATCTCTCTCAGCTAATCTAGCTAGTAAAGAGATTTACGTATTTCTACGTAAAGAAATCCACCAGGCAACACGACTCAAGCGCGGCAGGCGGTTCGCTCTGTCATTCAGGCGTCACTTCTACCCGCTTTGAAGAGAGAGGAGGGTTAACGACTGAATTGCTGAAATTGACGTCGTTGGCGTCCTCAATGGGATATAGGAAAGAGTCTTGACATCCTCACCGCCCTAGAAGTGCGGTGATTCCCAAACCTCACGACTTGGATTCCTGCTTCTGTCCCTTAACGGTTTTTTCGCAACAGCTCTCGAGATCGCAATGCCTTTCGAGTCTTACGTTCGCTCCACAGGCTGAAACGGTGTGTCCCACCGCCTTATGTGTCGAAATCTCAAAGGAGAAATCTTGATGTACTTTGTTGATTCAGGGGTTGGACTGCCCATTGCCCCATCCTCTTTTCCCGGTCTACCGATTTTTCTGCGCCGTTGCGGATTCCGCAATCTTTGAAGTTAGGCTTTCTGTCTCCATCGTCTCGGGTGGGTCATTGACCAATTTCATTCTACTGTAAAGCCGTCCTAGAAGGACGGGGTTTCCAACCCAAATTTTTCGATGAAAGGGAATTCTACGTATACGAGTCCATCTGCTGACTGGCTTAAGCTAACGCTCATCAGCCTTCTACTCGGTGGAGCTGTGGCTTTACCGATGTTGGAAGAAACATCGTGGTTTCAAAATAGAAATCCAGAACGTCAAGGTCAAACCGTTGGCGTCCGTTAACCCACTCAGTCAGAATGCTGGCGTCGTGGCGTTCCGGTTGGGTTCGTTAGATTGAGTTTCTCGTTTCGATCGCAACAGTGGAACGGGGTTCTTTCAGACAAGTTTTGGGATAGAACAAACGGAGACGGTTCGTTTGCAAGAGCGAACCGTTTTTTTTTGAGTTCTTTCGGAAAAACGTCCTAAACCTCTGTATTCTCTGTGTTCTCTGTGTCTCTGTGGTGAATCGCGTCCCGGCGATAGGATTCCTAAACTTCCGAGGAGACGGCGTTGGTGAGGGTTTTCACATAGGCGCGATCGCAGCGTGGTGTTTCCACTTCCGTCGCCGGTTGATAGCCGAATTTCTCGTATAACCTAACTGCTTCAGCGAGAACGCTGGCGGTTTCAATCCAAATCTGTTTGAATCCCCAGTTGGCGATGTCCGTTTCGATTGCTTTAAGGAGAAATTTACCCAATCCGACGCCGCGAGCCGAGGGGTGCAGGTACATTTTACGGAGTTCGACGGCGCGATCGCCGCGAGAAATCGGGTAAAATCCCGCCGTTCCCACAATTTCGCCGTGGCGTTCGACGACCCAAAACGCACCTCCGGTATTTTGATAGAATCGTTCGACTTCAATGGAATCGCGATCGGTATCGTCCGGTTCCCAGGGTAAGCCGTACTCCGCTAACACTGTGGCGATGACGCGGGAAGCCAAATCGCGATCGCCTGGCGTCCAATCCCGAATCAAAAAATCACGATAGGTTCTCATGATTCTAAGATTGACGTTCGATCGCCAATTGTACGAGCTGACGGACTAACTCAGAAAACGGAATTCCCGTGGCGTTCCAGAGTTGGGGATACATACTCGTGGCCGTGAAACCGGGGAGCGTGTTAATCTCGTTGAGGTAAATTTCTCCCGTGTCTTCGGCGTAGAAGAAATCCACTCGCGCCAATCCCGCCGCGTCAACCGCGAGAAAAGCTTCGATCGCCAAATCGCGAATTCGACGAGACACCGTTTCCGGAAGCGGCGCGGGAATTAACAACTCGGCGCGTCCTTCGGTATATTTAGTTTCGTAATCGTAAAAGTCGCTGTCGAAGGTAATTTCGCCGACGACTGAGGCTTTCGGATTGTCGTTTCCGAGAACCGCACATTCGACTTCCCTAGCGTTAGCGATACCCGCTTCGACAATGATGCGGCGATCGAAACTGGCGGCGCTATCTAAAGCCGATTCTAACTCGTCGCGCGATCGCACCTTAGAAATCCCCACCGACGATCCCAAATTCGCCGGTTTCACGAAACAGGGATAGTTCAAACTTTCTTCAATATCGTCGCAGAGTTTGGGAAACACGCAGGGATTCGACCAAATTTGCGATCGCAGAATTTCACGATACCGAACTTGCGGTAAACCCGCCTGCGCGAAAGCCGACTTCATCGCCAACTTGTCCATCGACACCGCCGAACCGAGAACCCCCGAACCCACATAAGGAACCCGCATCAATTGCAGCAAACCTTGAACGGTTCCGTCTTCGCCATTGGGTCCGTGGAGGACGGGAAACCAAACATCAACCTCCGTCACTTGAGGAGGAAACTGCCACAATTGCGCTTTGTCGTCGCTTTCCTCACTCAGCGGTTGCGCCGAGTCTAGCACCTGTCGGGCAATTTCGGGTCGATGCCAGCGTCCGTCTTTCCCGATATAAAACGGAATTACGTCGTAGCGAGTGGCGTTGTCGTCGGTGGCGAAAGCGTTGGCGATCGCTCTGGCTGAATAAATCGAAACTTCATGTTCTCCCGAACGACCTCCGAACAGCAAACCCACTCGATGCTTCGACATAGTTTCCTCACAATGGCGATGTCTTGAATATATTTCTCGTATTTAAGATGTGCTAATTATACTGAACCACCGCGTGGCGTGGGTGGATGCGTTCGGTGGAAGTCTCGGAACAACTCGACATCGATGCGACTCCTCTAGGCGATCGCTCTTCAACGGACTGGTGGAGCGAGGGGGGAAGATTCCCGCGATCGTAAAAGCGATTTGTCTGGGTTCGATCTCGATTTTGCCATACTGAATATAGATTCATCGGCGATCGCGATAACCAACCATGCAAGCTCCTCCTCAGCATAAACCCCTCTTGCTCCAACTCCCCCATGAAATCGATCTAACGGTAACACCGGAGCAGTTTGCTGCTTTAGCTGCGGCCAATCGAGATCTGAGACTCGAACGTACAGCCACCGGACATCTCATTGTGAATCCACCAACGGGTAGCGAATCGGGGAAACGAAATGCGAAAATTATCACTCAACTTGGAGTTTGGGGTGAAGCCAACGAGGGACTTGGAGAATATTTTGACTCCTCAACTGGATTCGAGTTACCCAACGGGGCCAATCGATCGCCAGATGCTTCTTGGGTGTGTAAAGAGCGGTGGGAGGCTCTGACACCCGAGCAGAGAAAGGGGTTTGCACCGCTTTGTCCTGATTTTGTAATCGAACTGCGTTCGGAAACAGATCGTATTAACGATCTACGTGCCAAGATGCAAGAGTATATGGAAAATGGTACGCAGTTAGGTTGGTTAATCGATCCGCAAAATAGGAGAGTTGAAATTTATCGTGCAGGTCGATCGGTTGAAGTTTTATAAAATCCAAGTACGTTGTCGGTAGAGGCGATTTTGCCGGGGTTTGTACTCAAGTTACAACGGATTTTGGTTTAGTGGTTTTGGGGATGCGATCGAACAAGGCTGATGTGTTGCGACGTCGATAAATGGTAGGTCGTGACCCAAAATTTTGACCTCAGCGTAACGCACCGCTTATCGCGTGTCGGGGTGAAGGGTTTCCATCAGTTCGACGATGACATCGAGACTGCGATCGAGCATATAGAAAAAGTCTTCATACGTTACTGTTTCCTCCGGTTGGGGAACCGTTCCGTCTGCGCGTCCGATATCGATTCCGTAGCGATCGACCAAATCGACGCAAACCTAGTAGTCAAGTAGGATTGCTATACAATAAAATTGAGCCGATCGACGCTGAATTCTACTCTGTATGTCAGCCAAGGATGTCTATCACGATACAGTCAAGGTTGCTCTCACAAAAGACGGATGGGTCGTTACCCACGATCCCCTAGTGCTGGAGCTATCCTCGGGGCGACTTCAAATCGATCTCGGTGCCGAGAATTTGCTAGCAGCACAGCGAGACGATACCCAAATTGCTGTTGAAATCAAGAGTTTTTTAGCTCCCTCTCTGACATCAGAGTTTCACAGTGCGCTAGGTCAGTTTCTCAACTATCGAGTGGTTTTGCAACGGAAAGACCCTAAGCGAGTTCTCTTTTTAGCGGTTCCAGTAAAAGTCTATCGCAACTTTTTTACAGGGGAGTTGGCTCAATTGAGTATTACTGAATATGGGGTCAGGCTGCTCGTTTTCGATCCCGTACAAGAGGAGGTTTTGGAATGGATCGACTAAACCAATACCGTCAGTGGATTCAGCAAGTTTTGACAGAGCATAGTAAGGTTAAACCTGCGTATGGAGAACTGGAGCAATTTACGGTTTTTGACACGCAGAACGATCGCTATCAGGTGGCGACAGTGGGTTGGGATGGAGATCGTCGAGTGTTTAGCTGTTTAGTTCATATCGATCTTAAGGGTGATAAGGTTTGGATTCAGTATGATGGGACTGAGGTGGGGATTGCCAATGAGTTGGTTGAATTAGGTATCCCTAAACAATCGATCGTGCTGGGTTTTCACGATCCTAATGCTCGTCGTTTCACAGAGTTTGCTGTGGGTTAAGGCGGATATGAGATCGTACTTTTAAATTCAATCTGGGTTTCCGTAGTGTAACGCACCGCTTATCGCGTGTCGGGTGAAGGGTTTCCATCAGTTCGACGATGACATCGAGACTGCGATCGAGCATATAGAAAAAGTCTTCATACGTTACTGTTTCCTCCGGTTGGGGAACCGTTCCGTTCCTCGGTCAGGACAGATCTAAGACTTACCCCGCTGTTTACCAGTAGGGGGTAGTACCTGATTCATCATATTCTTTTTCAATAGCCTCTAAATCAATTTCTTCTGGTGAAATCTTCCACTTTTTGGATTTCATGTGGTTAATCAACTCAGATGGCAGTCTGACGTGATAATTCTTGACATAGTAGTATAGGTCGTTGTACCAGAGCCAAGAACCATCTGTTAAGAGATGAGGAGCAACCTCAAAGTCAGAATCTGGATTCAGCACATCTCCCACGAAACCCAAGCATGTGATGAATATAATACCACTCTGAAGATAGGCAATAATCTCGTCTTCATGAGGTTGGACGGATTCTGATACTAGGTCAGAAAGCTTAACTCCATCTTCATCTCCCTGTGGTAACTCACGGTAACAACCTGCTATTTTTAGTTTCATAAAAATCTCCTCTCCAGATCCCCGGCATCTCCAAGATGCCGGGAATCTCATACGAAAACCCCATCACAGTCGATCGGCATCGAGGGTTTCTAAGAGTTCTACCATCACATCGAGACTGCGATCGAGCATATAGAAAAAGTCTTCATACGTTACTGTTTCCTCCGGTTGGGGAACCGTTCCGTCTGCGCGTCCGATATCGATTCCGTAGCGATCGACCAAATCGACGCAAGCCTCGTAGCTGCGAGAATTCAGATAGACATCGCAGGGTTGCCACATGGGAAGGCGAACGTCCGACGCTCGTACTGTGGAAGAATGAGAAAAAATCTGTACGATCGCCAACATGACGATACAGAGAACGCCGAGAAACCCGAGAACGTAGCGCATAGAAGTCGAGGAGAACGGGATACAATTCCCATTATCCGATCTCCATTATCGCTTCATGCTGGATTCGCTACTGCAACAGTTCGCTCGCTTCGGCGTTCATCTCGGACTCGATCGCATTCGGGAACTTCTCGCCGCCTTAGACAATCCCCATCACCGGGTTCCTATCGTTCACGTGGCGGGAACTAACGGAAAAGGTTCAGTTTGCGCCTATCTCAGTTCCGTTCTTACCGCCGCCGGATACCGAACTGGACGCTATACCTCGCCTCACCTTACCAGTTGGTGCGAACGAATTTGCATTGACGGAACGCCAATATCCGAATCTGAGTTTATCGCTACCGTCAAACGCGTTGCAGCGGCGATCGATCCCGCTAAACCCACGCCGACGCAATTTGAAATCGTTACCGCCGCCGCCTTTCTCTATTTCGCTGAGTCTAACGTAGATGTCGCCGTGTTGGAAGTGGGACTCGGCGGACGACTCGACGCCACCAACGTCTGCGATCGCCCCCTGGCTTGTGTTATTACGTCCATTAGTCGCGATCACTGGCAGCGGTTAGGATCGACTTTAGCTGAAATCGCCTTTGAAAAAGCGGGAATCCTCAAACCCGAACGTCCGGTCATTTTGGGAACGCTCCCCGACGACGCCGTTGCAGTGTTCGAACCCCGAATTGAGGAATTAAACTGTCCGGCGGTTTGGATTCAGCCAGCGACGCCACTCTCGGAAACCGAAGCCATTTACCAGGGATTACGCTATCCGCTTCCGCTTCCGGGGGATGTCCAGTTACTCAATTCTGCCTTAGCGATCGCCACCATCAAGCAGTTAAGACAGCAAGGCTGGGAAATTTCCGACGACGCGATTTGTCGGGGAATGCAACAGGCGCGTTGGCGAGGACGGTTGGAGTGGATAACCTGGCGAGAGCGTCGTATTTTGGTAGACGGAGCGCATAACCTGGCGTCGGCTGAGGTGTTGCGTCGCTATGTGGAGACGTTGAACACTCCGGTAACGTGGGTGATGGGAATTCTTTCGACGAAAGACGCGGAAGGGATTTTGAAAACCCTGTTGCGATCGCGCGACAGCGTTCGTTTCGTCCCCGTTCCGGGCCACAGTTTCACGCCGCCGGAAGACTTGCGACGGATGGCGATCGATCTCGAACTCGACCTCACTGGTGCGATCGACGATAACGTAGAAACGGCGTTAGTGGCGGCGTGTGAGGATGCTTCGCGGCTTCCCGTGTTGTGCGGTTCGTTATATCTCATCGGCGACTTTTTCGCCTCCTCTCCCGTCGAACAGGTTTCGGTTTAAATTCCCGTTCGTTAAAACATGGGTCGGTTGGGGAACTTCAGCTTTAAAATTGCCATCTCGCCACGTTTAATCCCTCTTCTGTCATCTTCGGAATGAAAATTTCGATCGCAGCCGTTTAATCCTTGTCAAGGGGAGGTTTGAGAGATCTTTCAACTCGAATCCTACAATTTGTAGACTTTTGGCTACTATAGCAACTCTAAATCAGTTGTGTAACAAAATTGAGACAAAAAGGGAATCGGGAACGGAGAACGGGAAATCAGATTTTTTCCGGTGTTTTAATTTTTGACGACCCATTTGAGACTGCTATAAAACGGTGCATCTCACTTTTGCACCCGGAACCCCACCCATCCTCCCCTTACTAAGGGGAGGTTCCGAAGGACGTTCGGCGAGCGCTCAGTCGAGGCGCGGAGGGGTCGTTCTACGAAATTGAGATGCACCCCTGCTATAAAATCTCTCAAATTTGAACCCTTCAAGATGTTCGGAGTTTTTTTCTAATCGGAACTCACCCCGATCTAACAAAAGAGGGACAATTCTTGTAAAACAGTCCTTTATATGAGTTTTTGCGTTTTGTGTTAATATTTAATTTGCTATAGCAGTCCCAAATGAGTCATCAAAATTATAACACCAGAAAAAATATGATTCTTTGTTTCCCTTTTTGTCTCAATTTAGTTATACAACTAATTTAGAGTTGCTATACATTTTTGTTAATTTATAAACATTATTTTAAATTCATTCAAACTATTTAAATTGACGCATTAATTCAATTTAATGCGATATTTTTTGTGCTTATTTTTTTATTATAAATTGTGCGATTTAAAAATTTGGATTTGCGTTTGAACTGGTGAAACTCCGACAAAAAAGACCCAGTTAACCATTCCCCCTGCACGCAATTCGCTATTCGCGCTTGGCGGTAAACAGTTGTTGCGATTTATGCCAATGGCTTTCAAATTAGCTGTATTTCGTTATACAGTTATACAAAACATCACTTAAAAAGTATAGATCGATTGGAGAACTCTATTCGGTGAACCCCTTTCGTTTTAAACGTTTCCTCGCCCAGCCTTTCATCGTCACGGCTACCCTTCTCGCCTCGACTCACCTGGCGGCCGCCCAAGTGACCTCAGTTTCGCAACTATCCGACGTAGAGCCGACGGACTGGGCATTTCAAGCCTTGCAATCCCTTGCCGAACGCTATGGTTGTATCGCGGGTTATCCCGATCGCACCTATGACGGTCACAACGCGATAACGCGCTACGAATTCGCGGCCGGATTGAACGCCTGTCTCGATCGCATCGTGGGAACCGTCGGAAACGGCGAGGCGATCGCACCGACCGATCTCGCCACAGTACGCCGCTTACAAGACGAATTCGCAGCCGAACTGTCCGCCTTGCGCGGCCGGGTCGAGGGTCTCGAATCCCGCATCAGTCAACTCGAGTCCGATACCTTCTCCACCACCACCAAACTGCAAGGCGAAATAGCCTTCGTCCTGGCCGACGCTTGGGGAGGAAACGGCATTTCCGACGACGACAACGACGTCCAAACCGTCTTCTACAACCGGGGTCGTCTCAACTTCTTCACCAGCTTTACGGGGCGCGATCGCCTCACCACCCGCATCCAATTTGGCAACCTGGGCAACACCTTCGCCGACGAACTTCACACCAACGAAGGCCGCTTGACCTTCGACGGCGACAACGACGACGCTGCCATTCTCCACCGACTGCACTACGCCTTCCCCGTCACCGACGACCTCCACGTCACGCTCATGGCCAACGTCGGCGCACACCTGTTTTACTCCGATACCTTCAACCCAGGACTCGACAGCGGAAACGGCGTGACGGGGGCGCTTTCCCGATTTGCCGAACGCAACGCCATCTACAATAGCGGTGCTGGCGGTAAAGGGATCGGCGTGCGCTACCGCCTTAACGATGTTTTAGAAATTTCAGCGGGATATCTGGCCCGAGGCGGTAACGATCCCAACGCGGGATCGGGACTCTTTAACGGGAACTACTCCGCCTTGGGTCAAATAGTCCTCGAGCCGACAAACCGCTTGAAATTCGGGTTCACTTACGTCCACGCCTACGACGTTTCGGAGGGACGGCGGTTTGGATGGGGCGGAACGGGAACGAATTTAGGAATCCTGTCGCCGAGTGCGTTAGATGCAGCCGTTTCGGGCCTGACAGAATCTCAACTGACGACGGGAGTTGTCAGCCACTCCTACGGTCTCCAAGCCTCGTGGAACCCGTCTCGGCAGTTCCGTATCAGTGCCTGGGGAGGGTTCACCGATGCGAGTTTAGTGGGGTTGGGAGATGCCGAAATCTGGAACTACGCCCTCGCGCTGTCGTTCCCCGATTTGGGACTTCCGGGGAATTTGGGCGCGATTATCGTCGGTGCCGAACCCTATCTCGGGAGTCTGGACGTGCCGGGAGATACGGATTTCGAGAACGACGTACCCTGGCATATCGAAGGGTTGTATAAAATTCAGCTTTCAGAAAACCTTGCCGTCACGCCAGGATTTATCTGGTTGGTGAATCCGAACCAGAACAGCGATAATGAAGGAATTTTCATCGGGACGCTGCGAACGACCTTCACCTTCTAAGGGGTTGTCGCGATTTGTCGCGGTTGTAGTCTCAGGTGCGAGAGGGTCTCTGCGGAAATCCCGAATTTGGTTTTGAATGGAGAGGGGAGATCGCCAGTGAGATCGTCGCCAACATGAGATTTCGTACCGACCGCAACCGAAGACTCTATAACTACCGCAAAGCTCTCGCTGTGGCTTTAGCGGTATCTGTTCCCTTGGGACTGTGGACAAAAGCCCATCGAGGAGTCTGGCAAGCCTGGATAAACGGGTTTGCAGGAGCGATCGTGTACGAGATGTTTTTCATTTTTCTGATTTCCTTCTTGTTTCCCGAACTCGAAGCCTGGGCGATCGCCGTAGCAGTGTTTGTCCTCACTTGTCTGTTAGAGTTTTTGCAACTGTGGAATCCACCGCTACTGGCTGCGTTGCGAGAGATGGTTATCGGTAAACTATTTCTGGGGAGTACCTTCGCCTGGTGGGATTTTCCTCACTATCTCCTCGGTTGTCTCCTCGGTGGGTCGATCGTGTTCGCGCTCCAAGCTAAAATCTTAACGCCGAAACAGTCCGATCGCCTGTAGCAGTCACTTTTACAGTCACCAGTCACCAGTGAAGACAGTTAACAGTTAACAGTTTCTCCCCTGCTCACCCTCTCCTCTTCCCCGTTCCCTCTCCCCTGTCACCATGCACATCGCCCTCTGTCAAATCGCAGACGTTCTCTCCGCCAAGTCGCACGGGATAACGAACGCCCGCTTCGAGACGCCATGCACGGGAATCTCCACCGACAGTCGCAGTGTCGAACCGGGGAATCTATTCGTGGCGTTAGAAGGGGAAACCTTTGACGGTCACGATTTCGTATGGAAAGCGATCGAGCTTGGCGCGATCGCCGTCGTGGTTCGCCGTCGCAATCCCGATCCGAGTCTGCCTCAACTGGTCGTTTCTAATACTCTGACCGCTTATCAAACGTTAGGACGCTGGTGGCGAGACATTCATGCGATTCCTGTGGTGGCGGTGACGGGTTCGGTGGGAAAAACCACGACGAAAGAACTGATTGCAGCCATCTTAGAGACGCAGGGTCAGGTTTTAAAAACTCAAGCGAATTACAACAACGAAATCGGCGTTCCGAAAACCCTGTTGCAACTAACGCCCCAACACGATTACGCGGTCGTTGAAATGGCAATGCGGGGGCGCGGACAAATTGCCGAACTGACGCACATTGCACGTCCGACGGTCGCGGTAATTACGAACGTGGGAACGGCACACATCGGCTTGTTGGGGTCGCGGGAAGCGATCGCTGAGGCGAAATGCGAGCTGTTGGCAGAAATGCCTTCGGATGGGGTGGCGGTTCTCAATTACGACAATCCGTTGTTGATGGAAACGGCTTCGCGGGTTTGGTCGGGAAAAACGGTGACGTTTGGCTTAGAGGGAGGCGATTTGTGCGGAACCCTCGTGGATATGGATACGTTGAAATTAGAGGGCGATCGCTATCGACTACCGCTTCCGGGCCGTCACAACGCCTTGAATATGCTGGCCGCGTTGGCGGTGGCGCGAGTTCTGGGGATCGATCTGGCCCCGTTGCGAGACGGACTGACGGTAGATCTACCGGGAGGGCGAGCGAAACGGTACGAACTTCCCAACGATATCGTGCTTCTCGATGAAAGTTATAACGCCGGATTGGAGTCGATGTTGGCGTCGTTGGAAATGCTGGTGCAGACACCGGGAACGCGTCGGATTGCGGTGTTGGGAACGATGCGGGAGTTAGGCGATCGCGCTTTGGAGTTTCACCGAGAGGTTGGAGAACGGGTCAAGGCGCTAAATCTAGACGCGCTGTTCGTGTTGGCGGAAGCCCCAGAAGCCGAGGCGATGGTGTCGGGAGCGCAGGGGACTCCCTTCGTGGATTGGGAAAATTTAGACTCGAAGCAAGCTCGGGAGCGGTTGGCGAAACGATTGCGGGAGTTCGTAAAGCCGGGCGATCGCATTTTGTTTAAGGCATCTCGTTCGGTTCTACTCGATCGCGTCGTGAGCTTATTGAAACAGGAGTTCGATTCGTAGCGACTGTCTTGATGGAATAGGTCGCACCTACTCAACCTATCCCCAACTTAGAGTTTTACCACAGTGAGATGCCCCCCTCTGTGTCCTCTGTGTCTCTGTGGTGAAAGATTTGTTGAAACCCAGCATCAAGGAAATGAAAAGTTCAATTCTCCTCCTTGTCCGCACCTCACCCCACTAATTTTTGCTGTAACTCGTCCTTAATCTGGCTGAGAATCGAGGTTTCGTCAAGGGAATCCAAAATCTGACGCACCACGGCTTTCGGTCCTTCTGGCCCCCAAGACGCGCCGTTGGCGAAATAGGTTTTCGCCACTTGACCGATTCCGTAAGTCGACACTCCCGCAACGCTGGCTTGAGTCACGGCTACGGAAACGTAACCGCCGAATGCGATCCCTCCAGTTATGGGAGTGGCGACGCCAAACACGCTCTTCAAGCCGCTTAACCCCAAGTTCGCCAGGAGTTCGCTGGCGCTAATTCCCCCCATACTCAGGGCGATTTTCTGAAGCAGGTCGATCGCCCCGGTTTGCGTCATGGGAAGTCCGTACAACCGCGACAGGGAGAGCAACAACGCCACGTCAATGGTGGCGGCGGTGAGGATGTCTACCACCGTCACCGGGTTGAGGGCGATCGCCAAGGATTTCGCCATGACCGCGTTCCAGATAATCTGATTGGCGCTGCGATCGCGAATGTCCATTTTGCGCCGTACCACTTGTTCGTTCACTTCGTCGGCGTACAGCATACTATTGAGCGCGACGAGCGATTTTCCTTCGCGAACGAGAATATCGAGAATTTTCAGCTTCAACTCGTCCACTTGAGGCGTTCCCGGTTGCAGCGTCACCCCCGTACTTCCATCGGGACGACGCACAGCCGTCGCCACCAACGGCGAAGCGGCGGCCATGACGATACGATCGCGCGTTAACAGTTGGCGAACCCGCTTGTTACGAACTTGCTCGTAAATGGCGTAAGCGTCGGCTTCAGGATACTGGTCGATTTTATTAAACACCAAAATCAACGGTTTCCCCGCCTCGCGTATCTGCACCAAGGCGTCGTATTCGACTTGCGTTAAATCGCCGGAAATGACGAACAAAATCAAATCGGCGCGTTTGGCGATGCGATGGGCCAGTTCGGCGCGGGTTTCGCCATCGACTTCATCGAGTCCCGGTGTATCTACCAGTTCGATACGGGAGGTTCCCACGCTCGGAAGCGACACCTGTAACACGTCGTCTAAGCCATCGCCGAGGCTGTCCCGCGTCAGCGTCCAATCCACGCTTTGACTGGTTTGAGTGACGCCGTGCAACGGCCCGGTTTCAAAAACGGGTTTTCCCACGAGAGCGTTGAGCAGCGAAGATTTTCCCCGTCCCACCATTCCGAAAGCGGCGATTTGTACCACGTCGGATTCGAGTTTGTCGAGGGTCGATTCTAAGCCGCGAATTTGTTCTTCTAACCCCATTCGTTCGCGATCGCTCAAATCCAAGCGATCGACCAACTCGTGCAGGGCGTTTTTAGCCTGTTTGTAGTGCAGTTCGGCTTGAATATCGGCAAAACTAAAAATGGCTTCGTCGAGTTCTCGTTCGAAGTCTGATGAACGGCGAGACGACATAATCAGTGGAGAGGGAAGAGTGGAGAGGGGAGAGTATCGAAGATTGGGGAGTCCTAACCTTCGAGGGAACGGCTCTGTTTGGAATCGAGTTTCTGTGTTCGATCTTAAGATGCCTGACTGAGAACCGACAAGTCTGCCGAGCCGAAGTTGGTACTCAGTGCCACTTGCAGGTTTTCGAGGGATTTGATGAGCCACTGAACGGCTTCGCGCGTCGAGCGATCGTAGTGATCGAACAGGATAGAAAAACGTTTTTCCAGGTGAGGGCGCACTTTTCGGCAAATCAGCAGAATTTTGAGCAGTAACGCCATCACGAACGTCGGCCCGATGTTTGACAACAGGTCGATCAAAACGTAGTGGTTGGGATTTTGGGGGCTTTCCACCACCAAGAAGTTCAACAACTGGCTACAGGTGCGAATAATCAAAAAGTCTGTCGGTTTTTGGTTGTCGCACTGAGGTAGCGTATTCATCAGATGTTGGTACAGTTTTTCGTAAAACTGCCGCTTGCCGTATTCTTCATCGACCGTGGTGATGAGATACTCGAACAAGTCTTCTTTGAACTCCCTGTAGGTGCGAGTTTGGCTGGTGTGGGTGCGGAAGTTTTGCGCCAAGTCTTTGTAAGTGTAAGATCCTTCGGCGCGTCCGGCGAACTGCTTGACCGCTAGATAGAGTTCGCGATCGTCGAGTAACGTCGGGTTGCGAACGGGCTTGATAATGCGCTTGTTGTAGAGCAGTTTGGGGTTTTGACGAGCGAGTTGCGCCCGTCGAACCTTGTAGGTGACGTACTTTGACAGGTGGATTTCGTACTGTCGTTGTTTCTGGGCTTGAAGCTGTTTGATTGTTTGTTGGTGTTCGTAGCTGCTGCTGTCGCTGAGCAGAGAGTGGTTGTAGAGATAGGGATACCGCCCGATCAAGCTGCTGAGGGGTCGCTGTTCGGGGGGTTGGCTACGATCTTCGGTGCGATCGACGACGCGAACGAGCCGTTGAAGCGTGACGAACTCTTCGCTTTGTTTGAATTGACTTAGTAGTAACTGCAACCGTCGGGCGTCTCGCGATTGCATCCGACGTTCTCCCGAGCGATCGATGGCGCTCACGAGCTGAGGAATGGCAGCTTGGGACTTCGTGTCCATCTGCCAGTGGTTGATGAGAATGTGGCAGCAACGGTTGAGGACGCTGTTAAATTCTCGCTCGGCTTCGTCGATTTTAGAAATTTGATGGACGATCGCTGAAATTTCGGGATCGGGATATCCCGACCCTTGTACGAACAGGGAGCGAAAACGATCGAGAAGCCGGTCTGGTTGCTCGACCTTCACTAAATCGAGCAAATGCTCGTAAAGCGCTTGCTCGGAAGCGTATAAATCGTCGGATTTAGCCATGGTTTGGTTAGCCCCCTTCGACCTCAGCAGCAGGACAACATACGAGACCTACTCTGAGTCGGTTTTCGAGACGGTTGCACGATTGGGTCACAGCAATCCCCACGATATTAACTTATCATGCTTATCGCATCATGATACTGCGATCGCGGAAAAAGTATCCGAAATCGAGCGATGAAAGAAACGTAAACTGAAGTTACCGTTCGCTCCCTTAAACTATAGCAACTCGTTAGGGAAGCGGCGACTACCCGTTTCGTTCGTATTGGGGAGTCTCGATCGCAGAAACGGTCTCTGTGGCTTTCGCGCTAGAATAGGCGTCGTTTTTGTAAACTTTTGTAGAAAAAGGCTAACTTTTGAGCGATCGATTTAGTTATCACTGTCAAGCCCAGTGTCCGGAAACGGGGGCGCGAGCCGGAGTGTTCGTCACGCCTCACGGGATTGTGGAAACGCCGCGCTTTATGCCGGTGGGAACGCTGGCCAACGTCAAAACTTTAACGCCCGACCAACTGCAATCGACGGGGGCGCAGATGGTGCTGGCGAACACCTATCACCTGCACTTGCAACCGGGAGAGCAAATTGTCTCGGGTGCGGGGGGGCTGCATCAGTTTATGGCGTGGGACAGCCCGATTTTAACAGATTCGGGCGGATTTCAGGTATTTAGCCTCAGCGAGATGCGATCGATTACGGAAGACGGCGTGACGTTTCGATCGCCCCGCGACGGTTCGATAATTCACCTGACTCCCGAACGATCGATCGCTATCCAAAACGCCCTCGGTGCTGATGTAATTATGGCCTTCGACGAATGCCCCCCCTACCCAGCAACCCCCGAAGCCGTGGAACTGGCGACCGCACGCACCGAACGCTGGCTCAAACGCTGTATCGACGCACACAAAAATACAGAAGAGCAAGCGTTGTTCGGGATCGTACAAGGTGGGGTGTACCCCGAGTTACGGGCGAAAGCGGCGCAGTCGCTGCAAGCCTTGGATTTACCCGGTTACGCCATCGGCGGTGTCAGCGTTGGGGAACCCCCCGAACTCATCGAGAAGATCGTGAAAGCGACGACCCCTTTACTGCCAGAAAACAAACCCCGCTATCTAATGGGGGTGGGAACCTATCGAGAAATGGCACAGGCGATCGCAGCGGGGATCGATTTGTTCGATTGCGTCATTCCCACGCGGTTGGGGCGACATGGGGCGGCGTTCGTCAAGGGCGAGCGGTGGAACCTCAAAAACGCCAAGTTCCGAGAAGATTATCGCCCTCTCGACGAAACCTGTTCCTGTTATACTTGTCAGAATTTCACGCGGGCTTATCTGTGCCACTTGGTGCGCTCTCAGGAACTGTTAGCGTATACGCTGCTTTCGTTACACAACGTTACGGAGCTGATTCGCTTTACCCAACATATTCGCCAAGCCATTCTAGAAGGACGATTCGCCACGGAGTTCGCCCCTTGGTTGTCGAGTTCGGCTTAACGTAACGTTACATTTCCAGCGACAGGAAGCACTTATGTTAATATTTGTTTGAATTATGAGAAAACCTGTCGATCGAAGGATTTAACAACATGGAAGCAGCTCTGCTTTTTGCCAAACTGCCCGAAGCGTATCAAATTTTCGATCCCCTCGTGGACGTTCTTCCGATTATTCCGGTATTCTTCCTGCTGTTAGCGTTCGTTTGGCAAGCCGCCGTGGGTTTCAGATAAACGGTTTGTGTTGGCAATTTCCGATATTCCAGAAAAGCCTGTTCGGGAGAGCAGGCTTTTTTTCAGCGAACGACGAGCAGTCAACAGCGCAGGAACCCGAATCTCAAACTGTGCGCCCAACTCTACAAGCCTCTCTCTGTGTTCTCTGTGCCTCTGTGGTGCAGAAAATTTTTCGAGATTTGGGATTGACAAAACACATCAAATATGTAGGGCTTGATGAAAAGAAGTGAAAAGCTTACGGAGTAGGGCTTAGAGGAGTCTAGATGTGACGTCAAGAGCCCGAAAAAGAGGAATTCGTCTGAGTGGTCTGCCTTTGGGAAGACCGCCTAAAAAGGTGAGCAAAGAACAGAAAAGACAAGAACGAGAAGATGAGAGAGTTCGGAACGAAATTGAGGGTAAATTTGGACAAGGAAAACGGAGATTTGGTTTGGGGCGAGTCATGACTAAACTGGCTCAAACATCAGAAACCTCAATCTCCCTCACATTTTTAGTGATGAATTTGGTGAAGCTGCTGAGGCAGTTTTACTGTCTTTTTTTGTGTCAAATTTCCCAAAACTCCGAGTTAGCGTCTCCAATCATTAGGATGAGTTATGTCAAGCTAGTTTATACTCGAAAAACAGCTTATGCTGGCTCTTCCGAAGTTACTATGCGAGAAATCGCTGAAACTCTTACAGAGCAAGAGTTTTTGCTAAACTGTATAAAAAGGAAACTCAAATCGCGAAATCCCTTTCCAGATGGAGACTACAGGCATTTACCCTACATACCAAGGTCGGAAGAGCCCTTATGCTTAACTCTGTTCCATTTCTGGTCAACTTTCCATACCCTGTTTTTTGAAGTTATTCAGCAAGCCCTACATTAAATGACCAAAAATAATGGGATACAAGCCCCGCCCTGGAAGGACGGCTTTCTCTTTTCTCTGAATAAAAACAACACCATTTATTCAGAATGCTATCATAACGAGACCCCACAGTCGATCGCACCTCACCACAGTAATTATGGCCAACCCACCCCGCGAACCCTGGGATTTCGGGCGGTTTCTACAAACCCTCGGATTCTTCGGCGAAATTCCCTTCCTCGGCAACTTTAGATGGATACAGAAAAAACTCGGTATGCGCGACGACACCGCCATGACTCCCCCTAAACCCCCCGGTCTCGTTCTCGTCGTCGGGGCGACGGGAGGCGTCGGAAAGCGCGTCGTCAAACAACTGCAACAGCGCAACATCCCCGTTCGCGGTCTCGTTCGCGATGCCCGACGGGGGCGGGAACTCCTCGGAACCGACGTCGAACTCGTCGAAGCCGACATCACCGTTCCCGAAACCTTGAATTTCCGAGTGTTCGAGAACGTTCGCGCCGTCATCTGCTGTACCGGAACCCGCGTCCAGCCCGTCGAAGGGGACACCCCCACGCGCGAAAAATACTATCAAGGAGTGAAGTTCTACCTTCCCGAAGTCGTCGAAACCCCCGAATATATCGAATATCGCGGTATCGAAAACCTCGTCAACGCCGCGAAACCCTACCTCTGCCGCCGCCAAAACGAAAAAACGATTTTTGACTTCACCCGACCGATTCCTCGCTTCAACGACCTCTGGGGAGCCGTAGACGACGTGGTCATGGGCGGCGTCAGTAACAGCGACATTCACCAAATTCCCGGTGCGGCAGTTTTTAGTGGAAACGTGTCTACTGCCAATTCTGGCGGCTTCGCCTCCGTGCGTACCCAAGTCCTCGAAACGCCGTTAGACTTATCGCAATACGAAGGCATTCAACTGCGCCTGAAGGGAGACGGAAACCGCTACAAATTCATTCTTCGCAGCGATAACCAATGGGACGGTATCAGCTACGTTTACGGCTTCGATACGGTGTATAACATCCCGATGACCGTACGCGTGCCGTTTTCCGACCTCGTCCCCACCTTTCGCGCCAAAACCCTCGAGACGGACGAACCCTTTCCCGCCCATCGCATCACGGCATTTCAAATCATGTTGAGTAAGTTCGAGTTCGACGGAGCGCTCAATCCTAAGTTCAAACCCGGTTCGTTTCGCTTGGAACTCGAATCGATAAGTGCTTACGGTGGCGAAACGGTGCCGCAGTTCGTCATTGTGAGTTCGGCGGGGGTGACGCGTCCCGGTAAACCGGGGTTGAATTTAGAGGAAGAACCGCCAGCGGTGCGGATGAACGACCAGTTGGGGGGACTACTGACGTGGAAACTCGAAGGAGAAAACAGCCTTCGTAACAGCGGGATTCCCTATGCGATCGTTCGCCCCTGTGCGCTGACAGAAGAACCGGGGGGAAAACCTCTCGTCGCCGCCACGGGAGACACGATTAAGGGACAATGTACCCGCGACGATATCGCCGAACTCTGCGTGCGGGCCTTAGACCGTCCTGAAGCGACGAACGCAACGTTTGAGGTGAAACAAACCTCGGCAGATCGCGGCAAAATTCAGGATTGGAACGGCTTTTTTGAGAGTTTGAAAACACCCCGCGAACTCTCGTCTGTATAGTTTTTTGTGCGAATTCCCTCTTTTCTGAATCCGTTGGTATCATCGGGGCAAACGCACGCGATCGCGTTCGGTATTACGTTCGTCATCGCGTTGGGTAAAGAATTGAGGGAAAGACCGTCAGCACCCCCGGCTGAAGCACGGGGGCTTCGTGCCCCCCTTCAGGTAGCTGACCAGCTATCGCCTTAACTGGCTACGTTCAGAGCAAGAGTTAAAGTCCTACCCTGGAATGCTTGCTAGTTCCAGGCTCTAGAACTGAATTGTTAAACATCTCTAAGGGGTTTAAGGACGTGCAATTTGGAAAGTACCGACTCTGAACATTGGCGAAGCAAACATTACGGGCAATCAGAAGAGACGCAACAATGTCTAACCATGTTTTTGTTCTAGATACCAACCGTAAGCCGCTCACACCCTGTAAGCCAGGGGTAGCGCGGTCACTACTCAAGGTTGGGAAAGCGGCGGTATTTCGCCGTTATCCATTCACTATCATCCTGAAAAAGGAGGTTGAGGCTGACCCCGAGCCTGTCGAACTTAAGTTAGACCCAGGCTCTAAAGTTACTGGAATTGCCCTGAAACAAGGGAATCAAATCATCTTTGGTGCTCAGTTGCAGCATCGAGGGCAGCAGATTAAAGCTGCATTACTATCCCGCCGTCAATTGCGGCGCGGTAGACGGAATCGCAAAACTCGCTATCGGCAGGCACGATTCTTGAATCGGGCACGCCCTGCTGGTTGGCTTGCACCCAGTTTGCAACACCGAGTCTTGACTACGATGACCTGGGTGAATCGGCTCCGCAAGCTTGCACCTATCGGTTCAATTGCGATGGAACTGGTGCGGTTTGACATGCAAAAGATGCAGAACCCCGAGGTGTCTGGGGTTGAGTATCAGCAAGGCGAATTGCAGGGCTACGAAGTCCGAGAATATCTTCTAGAGAAATGGGAACGGAAATGTTCATACTGTGGTGCTGAGAATGTACCGTTAGAAGTCGAGCATATTCTTGCCCGCTCAAAGGGTGGCTCCGACCGCGTTTCAAATCTCTGCCTTGCCTGCAAACCTTGCAACCAAGCGAAGGGAATCAGGATGTTCGGGACTTTCTATCAGGCAAACCTGACTTAC
>NZ_KB235958.1:1275149-1308464 GCF_000332355.1 Baaleninema simplex PCC 7105 | reverse complement strand
GCCTGAAAGAGTCATAAGATTGACGGCGGCTAAAGCCGCACGTTCGTTTTTCCTCCCCCGGCTAAAGCACGGGGGCTTCCAAACGTATCGGAGGTTACCGTGAGAATTGCCAACGAGCCGGAACTGCGCGAGGAACTGCGGAAAAATCTAGGCTGGGCGATCGCGCTCGGCGTGCTAATTGCTTTGCTGGGAGTATTGGCGTTAGCCAGACCGCTTTTTGCAACCCTCGCCGCGACGTTAATCTTTGGATGGTTGTTTGTTATCGGGGGCGTACTTCGCATTGTTTATGCGTTTCAAACCCGAAAATCGGGGCAATTTTGGCTAAAAACGTTAGTGGGAATTTTATCTCTCGTTGCCGGAATTTTACTCGTCACCAATCTTTTAGAAGGTGTTTTGACACTGACGTTAATTTTAGGAATTGCTATCTTTTTACAAGGAGCGATCCAAACTATTTTGGCGTTTCAACTGCGACCGGCACCGAATTGGGGAATGGTTCTCCTCGGTGGAATTCTCAGTATCATTTTAGGGATTTTGATTTGGTCGCAGTGGCCGTTTAACGCCCCTTGGGTCATTGGCGTTTTGGTGGGAATTGCGTTAATTTTCGACGGCGTTTGGATCGCGATGTTTTCAATGTCTACACGCCAACTATTACAAGACGAATCGACTTAATGTTTTATAGCAGTCCCAAATGAGTCGTCAAAAATTAAAACACTAGAAAAAATCCCATTCCCAGTTCCCTGTTTGTCCCAATTTTGTTACACAACTGATTTAGGGTTGCTAAATACTCGACGCAACCAAGTTTCGACCCGATCGCCCATCGCGGGAATGGAAAACTCAGTTTCGGCTTGGCGGCGACAGTTCGAGCGATCGATCTCCGACCAACGGGCGATCGCCTCGGCCAATCCTTCGATGCTGTCGGGTTCTACTAAAAACCCCGTTTCTCCATCGCGAACGATTTCTGACGGGCCGCCGCGACGGTAAGCAACGACGGGAACCCCGCAGGCTAAGGCTTCGATGGTGACGTTGCCAAAGGCTTCGACCCACTTCGGCGTCATCAAAAAGCCGCGACAGCGTCCGAGTTGTCGTTGAAGTTCCTGTGTCGGCAGAAATCCCGCATATTCGACCTTTGCCTCGGGATAGGTGCGGCGAACCTCCTCCCAATAGTCGGGAAACTGCATTTTTCCCCAAACGGTGAGTTTGCTTCCCGTTTTCGCGATCGCCGCCACAGCGTCTTCGAGTCCTTTTTCCGGGGCGATGCGTCCGACCCACGCCCAGCGATCTTCGGGCGTTTCGCAAAAGTCGTACAGAGATAAATCGATGCCGTTTCCCAGACAGGGACAGGTTTCGGGAACGTCACCGAACGTCTTCGCCTGGGTGCGGGTGTGAAAGGCAATCCGTTCGGGATGTCGGGCGATCGCCTGTAAAATAACAGCGTCCATCGCGTCGGTTATCGACCCCATACTCACCAAATGCGCGACGGGAATGTGGAAAAATGGGGTCAGATAAAAGGGCAACCAGTCGTAGGCGAAATTGAGAACCAGGTCGAAGTGCGGTTGTTGTCGCCTCGCCGCCTCCCACATCGCCCCCAACACGGGCTCGGGGGGAAGTGCGATCGCCGCATCTCGTCCTTGAGTTTGGGCGGTGACTTGCAGCGAACCCGTCACTGTTACAATGTCGAGTTGTGGGAGTTGCGATCGCGACGGGGCGATAACCCGAACGCGATGACCCCGCTGCTGCATTGCCTGGGCGATATTGTATAAGGTTAGTTCGACCCCGCCCCCGAGTCCGGTTCCCAACGCTCCGACGGGGGTAGACAGAAAAAGTAGGTTTAGGGAATCTCCCACGATCGTATTGTGAAGAATTAGATTACCGATAATTGACATCCTCTCTCAGCAACCCGTTCCGGGTATGCAGGGAGATTCCTTGGGTCGCCCCAAAGATTTCCTGCTTCAACAGGTGCCAGCTAGACTGAGCCAACTCAGTCCCCGCCGCCTCCCCTCCACAGGCAGTTTCGATTCCCCGTTGCCCACGGGTACAGATAACTTGTCCACTCGCCACATCACGGGGCTTTGTTGACCCGCAGTTGTGACAGTGATGAATCCTGGTTGAGAGATCTTTGCGAACCTCCACTCCACAGTCTGGGCATTCCTGAGAAGTGCCACGGGCATCAACTTTGCCGTAATACACATCGCGCTTCCAGCACACCCAGGGAAGGATCTGATTCACAAATTGTCCCAGCCCAGCATCCAGGGTGTGTTTGCCCAACATTCCTATCCCCCCTTCGCCCCCCTTTGAAAGGGGGGTTGGGGGGATGAGATCTTCGACAAAGATCGTCCCTGCGCCGTCGCAAAGGTGATGAGCCAGCTTGAAATGCCAGTCTTTTCGCGTATCGGCAATCCGTTGATGGACTCTCGCAATTTTCTTCTGGAGTTTCAGCCAGTTAGCTGACCCCTTCTGCTTTTTCTTCAATCGGCGTTGCAGCGATTTCAGCTTGCGGTGCAGATTGTTGAAAAAGCGAGGCCGCTTGACCTGCTCTCCATCAGAAGTTGAGAGAAAGTACTCCAGTCCAACGTCAATCCCTACCGGATGTCCGTGAGGGGCTACAGCAGGAATATCGACGTCAGCCTGAAGGCTAAGCACGACAAAGTACCCGGATGCCTTGCGAACAATTCGAGCTTGCTTAACCTGGAATAAATCAGGAATTTTCCGCGACCACCGAACCCGAACCCATCCCAACTGAGGCAACTTAATCCCTTTGTCAGACACACAGTTTTTGAGCATCTGGGGGAAGACAAAGCTTCGCATCCGGTTGGGTTTTTTGAATCGTGGAAGACCCGAACGCTTTAACCGCCACGACTCCCAGGAGGCTTCCAGTTTTCGGATGACTTGTTGAAGCACTTGGGCATTGACAGTCTTTAATCGGGGGTATTCAGCTTTGGCCGCAGTCAGCGACTTGCACTGCCGCGCATAACTGGGAAATGGTGCATCCGCAGGCCAGATAAATTCCTGCCGAATCGAACACGCATTCACGGGCGACTTGCGGGAATTCAGCCAATCCTTGCGTTCCCGCAGAGCAAAATTCCAGACATTGCGGCACACATCCAAAATGTGTTCGATGTCTGAAACCTGCTCCGCCGTTGGCTCTAGCTTGAATTCCCACGTCATGTTTAGCATGAAACTATCTTAGCTTAGAAAATAAATATTTGTTTCTAGGCTTAAGCGAACTACTCCCTCCCGTCGCTTCACCACCCCCCAAGCCCTCGGCTATGGGCGGAGTACTGCGACGGATCTTGGTAGGCGATCGCGCGCGACACGACTCAGTTTTTTGCACCACCAAGGGATTGCCAGCAATCGATCGCGCCCGATAGGACACCCTCATTTAAAATAGCAGACGCTTGCCGAGAGCCCCGATCGCCTCGAATCGTATCGTTTGGCAGCGTCAGAGTCTTAAAATAGTATTAAGTGTCGGAAATTTACCGAATTCAGCTAGCTCGAACGGATTTTTACGAGATTTTTCTTAAGTTATCTGAACTGGGAGATGGCAAAATCGCGCGAGTGTGCTAATATTTCACTAAAGATTTATATTCGGTTGTGCAATTCGTTTTTCTTTCAGAACGGTTCCCCGAATTTAACTCTCTACACGCTCAGGATTCGGGAGAATCTCAAATCATGTCAATTTACGTGGGTAATCTGTCCTACGACGTCACGCAGGACGATTTAACTCAAACCTTTTCCGAGTACGGTACGGTGAAACGAGTTCACGTTCCCCTCGACCGCGAAACCCAACGGATGCGTGGCTTCGCCTTCGTGGAAATGGAAACCGACGAACAAGAAGCTGCGGCGATCGAAGACCTCGACGGCGCTGAATGGATGGGACGCGACCTTAAAGTGAACAAAGCCCGACCTCGCGAAAACCGCTCTTCTGGCGGAAGTTGGGGAAATCGCGGCAAGTCTCGCCGCTACTAAAACGAGATCGTGAGATCGACCGGTTCGCAGTGAAATCGAGTTAAAAGCTTGTCTGACCTCTGACACTCAAGGCATCCCAGCCTGTTAAAACTCGACTGTAGCGACGGACGATCGTCTCTTTGAAACTCGAACATTAAGAGGGCGAGTAAGAAGTCGGACACACGATCGCTTCTTACTTTGCCCTTTATTTGTCACATCACGAGAGTATTACATGACCCAAGTTGTACCGGGCGAAAACGAAGGCATTGAATCGGTACTCCGTCGATTCAAGCGTGGGGTTTCCCGAGCGGGAATTTTTCCAGATATGAAGAAAAACCGTCACTTTGAAACGCCCATCGAAAAACGGAAGCGTAAAGAACTCGCCCGACACAAACAACGCAAGAGAAAATTTCGCTACTAAGACGCAAATCGGCGTCCGGCGAACCCGCCGATGAAATTTCATACTTCTTAGGGGCGAACTGTTCGCGCCCCTATTACTGTTGTGATCGCGTCTACCGCTAAACGGCTTGTTTTAACGCCTCAATATCGCTTCCACAAATAGCCTTGAGATTGCGCGTAATTTTCTCGATCTGCCAATCCCACCATCGCAACTCCAGCAAATCTCGAACGGTCGCGTCGTCAAACCGTTTGCGAATTTCTCGGGCGGGATTTCCACCGACTACAGTATAAGGTGGAACGTCGCGAGTCACCATTGCGTTTGCTGCCACGATCGCCCCGTCGCCGATGTGGATTCCGGGCATTACCGTCGCATTGTAACCGAGCCAAACATCGTTTTCGATGCGAGTGTCGCCTTTGTGCGGCCAAGAATCGGGCATGGCGGATTCCCAGCCTTGTCCAAATATAGTAAACGGATAGTTGGTCAACCAGTCGGGGTGATGGTTCCCACCGTTCATAATAAATTTTACACCGCAAGCGATCGCACAAAACTTCCCGATAATTAGGCGATCGCCAATAAAATCGAAATGATAGAGAACGTTTTTCTCGAAATTTTCGGGAGTCTCGAAATCATCGTAATAGGTATAGTCTCCCACGAGAATGTTGGGATTGTTGACGAGATTTTTAAGATACACCAATCGCCGTTGGTTGGGGATGGGGTAGAGAGTATCTGGATGGGGACCGTTTGTCATATAGCAACCCTAAATCAGTTATGTAACAAAATTGAAACAAAAAGGGAATCAGAAACGGGGAACGGGGAATCAGATTTTTTCGGGTGTTTTAATTTTTGACGACTCATTTGGTTTGGGACTGCTATAGTTGCTTTGCCGTTAGAAAATTGCATCGAACGGTTTTGAGTATCGTCTTTTTTCTGTCACCCGTTCTCGTTTAAAAAACATCACCGACTCGATAAATTAATGCGATCGCTCAACTGAGTTAACACCTGCGCCAACTGCGGATCTTTATCCTTGCGTTCGGCGATTTTATCACAACTGTACAACACGGTCGTATGGTCTTTTCCGCCGAACTCTTCTCCAATTTTCGGCAAACTCAAATCAGTATGTTGTCGCATCAAATACATCGCAATTTGACGAGCTTGACTGATTTCTCGGCGTCGCGAACTTCCCTTGAGATCTTCGACAGAGACCTTCATCATTTCCGCGACCGCTTGCATCACGACTGTCGGCGACGCTTCGACCGTTTGAGTTTGCGGGGTAAGTACCGGGGCGATATTTTCGACCGTCATCGGTAAACCGGAAATAGAAATATACGCCACCGCCCGAATTAACGCCCCCTCCAACTCTCGAATATTGGATTTATAGCGAGACGCAATGTATTCGATCGCCTCTCGGGGAAGTCGAATGCTCTCGTATTCAGCCTTTTTCTGCAAAATCGCCATGCGGGTTTCAAAATCGGGGGGTTGAATATCGGCGATCAATCCCATCGAAAACCGCGACGAGAGGCGTTCTTGCAGTTGGGGAATTTGACTCGGCGGGCGATCGGAGGCCAAAACCACCTGTTTTCCCGCTTCGTACAGGGCGTTAAACGTATGAAAAAACTCTTCTTGAGTGTACTCTTTCCCCTCGATAAACTGAATGTCATCGACGAGTAACACGTCGGCGGTGCGATAGTGACGACGGAAATTTTGCATACTGTCGCGGCGAATTGCAGCGATGAGATCGTTGGTAAAGCGTTCTGTAGAAACGTAAAACACCCGCGAGTTGGTGTCGATTTCCACTCGATAATGGCCGATCGCTTGCATCAAATGAGTTTTTCCCAACCCGACGCCGCCGCATAAAAACAGTGGGTTGAACTCGCGCCCCGGATATTCCGCCACCGCCAACGCCGCCGCGTGAGCCATACGGTTGTTGGAACCGACGACGAACCGAGAAAAAACGTGCTTGCTATTGAGTTCTGGGGGTTTCTGAACTTTAGATTTCGGCGGTGGCGTCGTCGTCGGATAGGCTGTATCGGTGCTTTCGCCGACGTTCTCCTCGCGATCGGTGCAAAGGTGAATTTCGACGCGATCGCCTAAGATATCTTCGACGACATCGGCGATCGTAGACAAATAATATTTTTGCAACCAGTTACGAGCAAATGGATTCGGCGCGCGTAACACGAGGCGTTTGTTTTCGAGCGCTTCGACGCGAGCCGTTTCGATCCAAGTCTCGAACGTCGGCTGACTCAGTTGAACTTTCAGGCGTTCTAAAACCCGATTCCAGAGTTGTTGTAAGGATAGTTCCACCGCTTCCACCTCCCGCACCGTACTCGAACATCGACAAACCTCGAGACGGGCTGACAAACTAATTTTTAAAACCGCTCTCGATCTCCGCTCGAACTGACCGTTATTTTAAATCTAAGAATCCGTTTTCCTTGAGCTTGGGATTGAAACGTAACGGTTCGGTCGCACCCCGATCTGACAGTTCTGCTAAAATTTCCGATTCGACGCGACGGGCTGCCTTTTTGAGACATTTAATTTTTGAAATTTCGTCAACTGCATTGGCGATCGCATCTCGTTCTTCTGGACTCAAACGGGGCTTGACGTCGATAGGGTTAACCCACAATGCCTCTTCGTCGCTGTTTCCCGGTGGCGTCGTGCTGTTTTCTGCGATCCAGGCTTGGCGCAGCATTTCTAACACTTTGCGATCGGGGCGATCGATCGTTTGGATTTTGAAACTGTAGCACTGATGGGGACGACGCACGAGATGCTGGCGCAAACTCAAGGCAATATCGCGAGAATAGCCGATATATTGCAATGTATCGCGATCGTCGAACACAGCATACGCGCCGATTTTTCCTTTGACATCGCCGTCAGGAATTTTTCCGCCTTCGTCGAGATAGGGGCGTGCGGGTAAACTTGAAAGTGGGGGTAAATCGGTTTGGACTGTCATCGATCGAAGAGGAGAGGTGGAACGAACGGGAGAAAGTTGTTTGGCGCGGATTAGTCGATTTTCCGATACACCGCACAGAGACGACTGGGTTTAAAAATTTTAGCCTCGAACATAAACGGTGGTGGAACGTTTACGAGCAGATAACTATCAGATTCGTGGTATTTCTCGAATTCTTTCGGCATTCCCTTCGGTGTTTCTATACTGTAGGGAATCGGTTGAAAGAGTTGCTCTGTAAATTCAGCACCGTTACAGCAGCATTGCTGACAGATTTGTTCTAAAAAGCGATCGCTTTTTAGCAGTTGAAATAACGTTTTTTTCGCGTTTGGCTCGAGGCTAAAGCGACTATCGAAATTTTGAACGATTTTCAAAGACATTTAACAATTCTTTACTGTAGGATTACGTTTAATGAAGCTCGAGATATGAGGTTCTGCCATCTTAGCACGACTCGAATCTGAGATCGAGGGGTGCGGCCGATCTCCGCTCGTCTCGATCTTTTGAAGACTTGACCGGAAGTATATTGAACAATTATTCAATATATTTACTCGACTGTCAATCGAGTATTCTGTTAGAGATCGAACGACAAATTCGTAATTCGTTCGACTCAGTTAACTCGATTTTTAAGACTAGCTATAAAATAGGCGATCTCTATATTTTTGGGATGCATCTCACGTTTGTAAAAATATGAGTCTGGGATAGGTTAGCTTGAGCGGAGTCGAGGACTCAAACACTGGTTTTTCCCAGCCGAACAAGCCCCTCTATCCCCCCAATCATCCCCCCAACCATCCCTCCAACCCCCCTTTCAAAGGGGGGCTAAGGGGGGATAGGGGGCTAAGGGGGGATGTGGTGAAGACTTTTTAAAACCTAGCTTATTGGAAAAAGATGTAGTATAAATCGCATACTAAAGCTTGCCTCTGATAAATTTAAATTTTTGAGATGCACCCGAATTATGGTAAAAACAGCAAATAATATAGCAGTGCAAAATATAGCAGTGCAAAATGAGTTCTCAAAAATTAAAACATCAGAAAAAATCCGATTCCCAGTTCCCCGTTCCCTTTTTGTATCGATTTTGTTACACAACTGATTTAGGGTTGCTATAGTATAGATAAATTTAAACTTAATTTCCTAAAATATCTTCCGGCTCTGGATGATAGATGTATTCATAATTAAACTGTAAAAAATTCGGATGTCGAATCATAGAAAATCCAAACTCTGTCACCGTATCAGCCGCAAACGTAACCATCACTAGCTCGGTCAACTTTTTCTTAGAAATAACCGGATCTTGAACGTAATAATCTCGTTTTGCAAAAAACTTTTTCTTATCTTTTGGTACGATAATTCCGTTGAGTTGATGTGCGAACCGAATCGGCTTAATATATTGATTTAAAAATTCCTCTTGGTTACGCTGCAATCGATAGAGACGTTCCTGTTGAATCCAACTCATCCGAAACAGCATTTTCAGCAATTCAAAGCCTAACGTATAGTTAAAAGCATTGTTACTTTCCTGAGTATTTCCCATCAAGCGAACAGCCACTTCAAGATACTGTTCCGGTTGACGGTGCATATCCTGAGCGCAGTGAATATAAAACTGTCGGATATAACCTCGTAACAAAGATTCCGTCAATTCCGTTGCGATGCGAAACTGTTCGAGATAGCGTTTGACTTTTTGATGAGTATCTCGGTCTTCAAGAAGGCGAGAAACGAGTCCGTCAGCCGTATATTCATCGAGGAATTCGGCCTGAGCCTCCGAAGGTGCAGCACAGAGAATATGACACAAAGATAAAACATAGCGGCGCTCGTTCCAATGCAATTTTTCCGCCCAATCACGAGCCTCAGACGGAAGGTTAGCAAAAATACTATTAGAATGAATCGAGTTAGCAGAAAACATAGACGTTCTGAGGGGGTAGATGTGGCATCACTCCCAAGCGACGGTAGATCGAGAGACACTCCCCAACCGTGCAGCTCGTCAGCCTCACGTTATCTCACCCTCCTCTGACAAACCGTTATCTGAGAACGCTTATTTCGACAGCTCGAGATCGTTGGGAAAGAGCAGAGAGAAAGGCTCTAACTCCTGAAAGCGAGCCACGACTCCTACTTAGAAACGAAGTGAACCCAAAAATTCCCGTCGGGAATACAAACCTGACGAATGAGATTATAAGAGTAGTGGAGGTACGCGCCGGGGAGATCCGTTCGGTAACCGCTGGGGAACCATTCGCCATAAGGATCGTGAACGAAAAAGCCGCGTTCGTCGTAACCGACGACCACGAGAATATGACCGAACGAGGTGAAATAACCGTGGACGATCGCGGGATTTAAATCAGCGACCCAGTCTTTAACCTCGTCGATCGTCGCGTTCGTTCGGAACTCGTCCGTACAGCCGTAGTCCCTTATAATTTTAGCTAAATCGTAAGGGCTGTGACGACTGAGATTGTTGTCGATCGCATAGCGATAGAGTTCGTCTTCAAACTGGCTGGCGTTGGTCCGTTGGGGAATGCGGAAGTATTTCAAACACATCGCCACCGAGGTCACGTTACAGGCGCCAGTGGGGTTCTCGAAGTTATCGAGTTGCGAGAGGTAGGGACACTCGAGTTGAATGGCGCGAGGGCGAGGTTTGGGGTAAACTTGCGAGCTACCCGTCCCTTGATTGTTTTCTCCAGCGATTTCAACGTGTTCGCCAAAGGCGTACCAGGTATCGAAGCCTTCGATCGCATCGTCTTTGAGGCTGAAGCGAACGTGGTTTCGCTCGCGGGAAAAGCTGTCGATATCGAATTCTCGTCCCTTGGGAATCGAGGTTTTCTCGCGATCGGGTAAATCCCCCGATTGGATGGGGCGTTGTTTGAAAACCGTGTTGGCGAGGGTATGCAAAACGAGGGCCATGAGCTTTCACCTGAAGGACGGATTGACGCGAGCGATCGGGTTCGAGAGACGGGGCGCTTAACGGACTTAAACCCACAAAGTACGTTAAAAATGAAGGTATCACGTTCGCAACCCCCCTTGCTAGATCGCGAAGATTATGACCGATAAACCCGCTCGTATCGTTATTCTCGGCGGTGGGTTCGGCGGACTCTACACCGCTTTGAACCTGAGCCGCCTTCCGTGGACTCCCGCCGAAAAACCCGAAATTACGTTAGTCGATCGCAACGATCGCTTCGTATTCGCGCCGCTTCTGTACGAACTGGTGACGGACGAACTGCAAACGTGGGAAATCGCACCGCCGTTTGTCGAACTGCTAGCAAACACCGAAATTCAGTTTCGACAAGCCTCAGTGAAATCGATCGATCTCGACTCGCACCAGGTTCACCTCGACGACGACGGCGATTCCCTTCCCTACGATCGCCTTGTCTTGGCGATGGGAGGCGAAACCCCCCTCAACGGAACGCCAGGTGTCGCCGAACGCGCGATTCCCTTCCGTACCGTCGCTGACGCTTACCGGGTGCGAGAACGACTGCGCCAACTCGAAAGTAGCGACGCCGACAAAATTCGCGTGGCGATCGTCGGTGGAGGATACAGCGGCGTTGAAATCGCCTGCAAACTCGCCGATCGCTTGGGAAATCGCGGCCGGATTCGCATCGTCGATCGCAACGATACGATTTTGCGAAATTCCCCCGAATTCAACCGCAACGCCGCCAAACGCGCCTTGAGCGATCGCGGCGTGTGGCTCGATCTCGAAACCGACGTCACCCAAGTCACCGCCGAGACGATTTCCCTGAAATACCGCGAACAAATCGACGAAATTCCGGTCGATTTAGTCTTGTGGACCGTCGGAACGACCGTCGCTCCCGTAGTGCGATCGCTACCCTTCGATCGCAACGATCGCGGTCAGATCCTCACCAACGCCAAACTCCAAGTCATCGATCGCCCCCACATCTTCGCTGTCGGCGACGTCGCCGCCACCTACGACATCAACGGACAACGGGTTCCCACCACCGCACAAGCCGCGTTCCAACAAGCCGACTACGCCGCTTGGAACGTTTGGGGTTCGCTGACGCATCGTCCCCTCCTACCCTTCCGCTATCAAAACCTCGGCGAAATGATGACCTTGGGACTCGACAACGCCACCCTCTCCGGCTTGGGACTCAGCCTCGACGGACCTCTAGCTCACATCGCTCGTCGCCTCGCCTATCTCTACCGTCTCCCCACCCCCGAACATCAATTAAAAGTCGGTTTGAACTGGATTGTCGAACCGTTTCGCGCCCTGGTTTCTTAGGAGATGAGGAAATTTCACATCATCATCCCGATCGTACGGTCGTCCCCGTTCCCTGAAAAAATATGAAACAGCCAAAAGTCATTTTTTTCGACGCAGTTGGAACCTTGTTCGGCGTTCGCGGGAGCGTGGGGGAGGTGTACGCTGAAGTCGCGCGGCGGGAAGCCAAGGTCGAAACCGACGCGGTGGCGGTCGAAACGGCATTTGTCGAAAGTTTTAAAGTAGCGCCTCCAGCAGAATTTCCCGATGTCGCGCCCGAGGACTTGTTAACGCGGGAATATCAATGGTGGTACGAGGTCGCTCACCATACCTTTGAAGCGGTGGGAGTTCGCGATCGCTTTACCGATTTCGATCGCTTCTTCGATCGCCTATTTTCGTATTTTGCCAGTGCCGAACCCTGGTTCGTTTATCCGGACGTTCTGCCGACGCTGACGTATTGGAAGCAACAAGGGGTCGAATTGGGGATCGTCTCGAATTTCGACTCTCGCCTCTACACCGTTCTCGACGCCCTCAATTTATCGCAGTTCTTCTCGTCGGTCACGATTTCGACACGAGTGGGTGCGGCCAAACCCAACCGAAAAATTTTCGATCGCGCCGTAGCCACTCACGACTGTTCCCCCGAAGTCGCGTGGCACGTTGGCGACAGCTATCGCGATGACTGCGAAGGCGCTCGAGGGGCGGGATTGCGGGGCGTTTGGCTCGTTCGCGATCGCGAAACGGAGTGATTTCGCCGGTACAGTAGAGAGGTCGGAGTCGCGCTGTGGAGTGTCTGAGGCGATCGCCAACTCGGGACACGCCAACTCGAAATGCGCCAACGGCACAGATCGAGCCTACCGTTTCACTATCGGGTCATCAGAGTCCGTTTTCTACCACCAAACCACGATGAAGATCGACGATAGAACCTCCCCTCTCGCGACGCGACACCGCCGTTTCGCTCGCCTTGCCGCTCTAACCTTGACTTCCCTAACAGCGATCGCTCCCAGCCTCGCACAGATCGCGCCCGACCAGACGCTACCCGAAAATTCTCGCGTTACGGTCGAGGGCAACCGCTTCACCCTCGACGGCGGAACCGAAGCCGGAAGTAACTTATTTCATAGTTTCGATCGCTTCTCCGTACCCACCGGAACCGAGGCATTTTTTAACAACGCCGCCAACATCGATCGCATTATTACCCGCGTCACCGGCAGCAACATTTCCAACATCGACGGTCTCCTCTCCGCCAACGGAACCGCCAGCCTGCTTCTGATCAATCCCAACGGTATTCACTTCGGCGAAAACGCCAGCCTGCAACTGGGGGGATCGTTCTTCGCCTCCACCGCCGACAGCCTCCTCTTTACCGACGGAAACCGTTTTAGCGCCGCCGATCCTCAAGCCGGAACGCTCCTAACCGTCAACGTTCCCGTGGGGTTGCAGTTCGGCAACGATCCCGGCGGAATTTCCAATCGATCGCGAGCCGACAATCCCAACGCCTTACCCCCCCTCGATCCCCGCTTGCCCCTCCCCGAAACCGCCGGATTGGGGGTCGTTCCCGGCCAGTTTCTCGGACTGCTTGGCGGAGATCTCGACCTCGACGGCGGCAACCTCACAGCGTTTCAAGGACAAATCCACCTCAGTAGCGTCGGCGGGCCGGGAGTCGTACAGTTCGGACTGACGCCTACCGGCTTAACCTTCGATTACAGCGGCGTTTCCGAGTTGGGTGCGATCGACCTTCAAAACGGGGCTACCGTTACCGCCAGCGGCCTCGGCGGCGGCGAGATTTCAGTACGAGGAGAAACCGTGACCCTGCAAGGGGGGGCGAGTTTGCGATCGGATACGTTCGGCGAGACAGACGGTCGCGGGATTAGTCTCGACGCAGGAACCTTACAACTGAGCGATCGCGCCTTCATCTCCAGTAGCAGTTTCGGGAGCGGTCGGGGAGGCGATTTAACCGTCCGTGCCAATCTCGTGGATTTAACCGGAACTGCGCCGGGATTGCTGCTGTCACAACTCGTCTCTGGAGAATTCGACCCCACGACTCTCAGCGACGGCGCGTTTGCCTTGAGTGTGGGAAGCGGTGACGGAGGAAACGTCCAGTTTCAAGTCGATCGCTTAAACGCTCGCAACGGCGCAGCCATTTTGACCTCGGCCCTCAGTGCCGGACAGGGGGGAAATTTAACGATCCGAGCGAACGAAGCCATCGAGCTATCGGTCGGATCTTTGTTACTCAGCGGCACCGCCGGATTGGGCGATTCGGGTCATATCGACCTGAGAACCCCCTTTTTGGGAGTGTTCGGCGGCAGTTTCGTCAGCACGAGTCCCAGTAGTTTCAGCCAGGGCGAAGGCGGAAACCTCCGCGTCGTCGCCGACACGATCGAACTGCGATCGACCCCAGCCGGTGCGGAGCTACCGGGAGGGTTGTTTACGACCACCTTAGGACCGGGTGCTTCGGGAGATGTCGCCATCGAAACCCGTCAACTGCGAGCGATCGACGGAATGCAAATTTCGGCGGCTTCTTCCAGTGCCGGTCAGGGGGGCAATCTCAGCATTACGGCCGCAGAGTTTGTAGAACTGGCTGGGGCGAGTGCGGATAACATTTGGCTCAGCGGCGTGTTTACCACCTCGTCGCTCCTCGAAGTTCTCGGACAAATGGGAACCGCCGGGGCGGGATCGTTGCAAATCGACACCCAACGGCTCAGTCTGCGAGGTGGGGCGCGGGTCTCGGCAGCCACGGGAGGGGTTGGAGCAGCCGGGAGTTTAATCGTCAACGCCACAGAGTCCATTGAAGTAGAAGGATCGGTCGTTTCGGGGTTGGGTCGCGTCGAACCCAGCGCCTTGTTTTCCGAATCGCGCGGGTCGGGGGATGCGGGGGTGTTGCGCCTCAACACGGGACGGTTGACCTTGCGCGACGGGGGCGAAGTGGCAGTACGCGGCCGCGGTACGGGGTCGGCGGGTAACTTGGAGATTAACGCCATCGAGGTCGAACTCGGTCGCAACACGGCGATCGGTGCGTCGAACGTCGATGGGGCTGGCGGAAATATCGTCTCGAACGTCGATCGCCTGACACTGCGCGACGGGGCGGAAGTTTCCGTCAACTCGCAAGGGAGCGGTGACGCCGGAGACGCCATTTTGAACGGGCGCACCCTCCTGCTCGAGGGGGGAACGGTAACGGCGACGAGTCTCCTGGGACGGGGCGGTAACGTCAACCTCAACCTATCCGATACCGTGGTGTTGCGCGATGGCAGTCAAATCACCACCCAGGCCGGAACGGCAGCCACTGGGGGCGGAGACGGGGGCAACATTACCCTGTCTGCGGGGGCGATCGCCCTGCTCGACACCAGCCGCATTAACGCCAACGCCTTTGAAGGAGCGGGGGGCAACATTCTAATTTCGACTCAAGGGTTGCTTCTCGCGCCGAACAGCCAAATTACCGCTAGTTCTCAATTCGGCATCGACGGAACGGTGAGCGTCCAAACGCCCGATATCGACGCGGGGACGGGACTGGTGGATTTACCCGAAGATCCCATCGACCCCCGACAAAAAATCGCTCGCGGTTGTGCTGCCAGCCGGGGCAATCGCTTCGTCGTCACCGGACGGGGGGGCGTTCCCGAAAATCCCACGGAAGGTCTGCGTTATACCGGTACCTGGGGAGACCTGCGGGACTGGCGCCAGGTTTCGCAGCACGATCCGAATTTCATGCCACAAAACGAAATTTATGTCAATAGCAACGAAAGATCTGTTTCGAGCGATCGGACTCCGGTTGTAGAAGCGACGACTTGGGTGCGTCTCGACGACGATTCCGTACAGCTCGTGGCACGTCCGTCTCGAGATCGTGGAACTTTTCAGACCGGTGCCGCGTCGAGCTGTATGCCCCAAACTTCGCCGAACGTTCCGTAACGGTTTCCGTAAAGTTTTCCATCGAACAGCGACTCTCTCTGGGAATTTGTTGGACTGAAAGTTTATCGTGGGATCGATATCGTAATATTTGAACCCCGTTAAACCCAGATCGAACAGCAGTTTTTCAATGGCTTTCGCAACTAAAAGTTTGTTTTCGGGGCTAGTTTTCGCCTCGATTTACAGTTTGACTCCTTCCCAGGCCGTCGGTCAAATTCTCCCCGACACCACGTTACCCGTCAATTCTCGTATCGTCGAAACCAACGGCAATATTTCGATCGAAGACGGAACGCGAGTCAACGATCTGCTGTTTCACAGCTTTTTCGAATTTTCCGTTCCCGCCGATACCGTGGCGCGATTTAACAACCTGCCCCAGATTCAAACCATTTTCAGTCGCGTGACGGGAAGCGACATTTCCCGCATCGACGGCACGTTAGCGGCCAACGGCGGTGCGAATTTGTTTTTCATCAACCCGAACGGCATCGTGTTCGGAGAAAACGCCCGTCTCGACATTGGGGGTTCCTTCTTGGCCAGTACCGCCGAAAGCGTCCAGTTTGCCAACGGCACCTCGTTTAGTACCGTCGAACCCGAGGCGTCTTTGCTAACCGTGAGCGTTCCGGTGGGATTGCAGTTCGGCGACACTCCCGGCGCGATCGTCAACCGATCGACGGCCGCCGCTCCACTCTCGGGCTTGCCCGATACCCTGCCACCCGCGACGGGACTGACGGTGTTGCCGGGACGAACGCTCGCGCTAGTCGGGGGAAACGTTCGCCTCGAAAGCGGTGCGCTGACAGCATTTCAGGGAGACGTTCGCATTACGAGCGCCGCTGGTTCCGGCCGCTTGGGTCTCGCGGCGACGCCCACGGGAATCGCGTTAGACGACAGTGGTATCGATCGCTTCGGTACGGTCGAGCTATCGGGAAGTGCCAGCATCGATACTAGCGGGTTAGGGGGCGGTGCGATTCGCCTGCGGGGGGAAGACGTCATCGTGCGCGATAACAGTCGAGTCGTGGCGGCGACCCTGGGCGACATCGACGGGCGAGCGATCGCGATCGCGGGCGATCGTATTGTCGTACGCGATAACGCGTTACTTTCGACCTCTACCTTCAGCAGCGGACGGGGCGGCGATCTCGAGCTTCGAGCCACCGAGAGCATCGACTTTATCGGAGTGGGAGTCGCGACCCTGCAACTGATACAAATTCAGGCAATTTTGGGAACTCTAGACTTGGCATCTGTCGAAGGTGTCACCATCGTCGGTACGAACGCTACGGGAGACGCGGGGAACGTGACTGTCGAAACTGCTCGACTGAAATTACAAAACGGGGCGGTGTTGGCGACGACAACGGGCGCGTCCGGTGACGGCGGTAACATCAGCATCTTCGCGAGCGACAGCGTCGAGATCGACGAATCTTTCCTCGCCACTGGCAGCTTGCAGGGAACCACGGGTCAGTCTGGCAGCGTGACCCTGGAAACCCAACGACTCCGACTCACCAACAACGGCGTCATCAATACTTTTACCTTCGGAAGCGGTTCGGGTGGAAACTTGTTTGTCGATGCCTCGGAGTCGGTCGAACTGCTCGACACGCCCCCAAACGCTATTTTACCGACGGGACTGTTCGCCAACAGTATTTTTGGAACCGGTCGCGGTGGAAATATCGACGTGCGAACCCAGAGACTCGTGATGAGAGGGGGCGCTCAGGCCGGAAACCAAAGCGGCGCACTGCTGGGAACGGGACTGGTTTCTTTCGGCGGTCCGGGGGGAAACGTCAATATCGAGGCGACGGAATCCTTCGACATCATCGGGATTTCCCCAGACGGTCGCTTCGGCAGCGGCCCGGGAACCACCACGTTTACGGATTCCCCAGCCGGAAACGTGACCGTGACGACGCAGCGGCTGTCTATAACGGAGGGCGGCTCGATCGAAGCGACAGCCCTCGATCGCGGACGGGGGGGCAGTATTACGGTGACGGCCACCGACCGTCTCGAACTGGCGGGAACGGGAATCGCCAACCGACAGGGAACGCCGATCGCGTTTCCCAGCAGTTTGGGAGCGTCCTCGGGACGGGAAGATTTTCCCAATTTAACGGCCAGTGGAGCGGCGGGAGACCTGCGCGTCAACGCTGGAACCCTCGCGATTCGAGACGGCGCCCAAATTGCTGTCGATAGTTTCGGCTCTGGCGATGCGGGTCTTTTGGAAATCCAGGCCGACCGACTTCGCCTCGAGAACGGCGGGAATTTAGACGCCACGACGGTCTCGGGACTGGGGGGAAATATTAACGTGCGATCGCCCATCGTACAGTTACGAAACGGCAGTACCATCTCGACCGATGCGGGAAATACTGACGGCGGCAATATCGCGATCGCCAGCGAGACCCTCGTCGCTCTCGACAACAGCGACATCACCGCCAACGCCCGACAGGGACGGGGCGGACGGGTGACGATCTCCGCTCTCGGAATTTTCGGGACGGCCTTTCGCAACGCTCCGACACCGGAGAGCGACATTACCGCCACCTCGGAACTCGGCCCGGCCTTCAGCGGCGTGGTGGAGTTGAAAACACCAGACGTCAACACAGACGCGGCGTTTGTGGAACTGGCTGCCGATCCCATCGATCCCGCCCGGCAAATTGCCCGAGGTTGTGCGGCGAGCCAAGGCAATACCTTCGTCGTGACGGGGCGAGGAGGCGTCCCCGAAAACCCGACCGAGAGCTTGCGACAGACGGTCAGTTGGAGCGACTTGCGCGATTGGCGGACGCTGCACGTTAGAACGTCGGCAGATGCGCCATCTCTCCCAGACACGCGGGCGATCGATGGAGAAGACGGGGATAGAGAGCGCCTCGAAGCGTCTGCCTTGGTGGAGGCGACGGGTTGGGTGCGCCTCGAGGGAAATTCCGTGCAGCTCGTCGCCTCGCCCGAGCGATCGAACCGTTTGAGTGCGACGAGCGAACGATTCGATACGGTCGGGTGTCCGTTGGGGAATCGTTAACCTCGGCGATCGGCTACAGTGAAAAGAAAGGGGTTAGACCCACCATGTTTACGTCGTTTCAGGCGATCGCACGTTCGAACGACGACGGGTTGGGTCGCCTCTCGAACTCGAGCGATCGGTCGCAAGGCAAAAAATCGAACCCACCAGACGGACTTCACCGAGGCCGTTCGACTGTTCTCAACTCGAGGTAGGAAATCGTAAACGATGTCTACGTTACAGATTCGATCGATGCGTCAGTGCTGGCGGAATTCACGAGTTCCTCTCTCGTCTTGATTTAAATCCTCCTGTTTTCACCAAAATTTCGATCTGAAATATTGACAAAAAAATATTTTTGTGGTATTAATTCTCATCCCTGACCGCCTCCATGAAGAATCACGTTCGCGCTTGGCGAAAACTCTGGAAAACAAGACTCATCAGTGCGCTCCTGTTCCTACTCGGTGTATGGGGCTTTACCAGTCTGTCTCAGATTTCGGCCGCGTCCGTCCCCGCCCTAATTCCCGCTCCGAGAGTGTTGCACGTCGCTGACGCGAACGAACGCCACAGCCAACGTCTCGATCCCGTCGCCTTAGAAGCCGATGCCCGACGCCTGTACGAAGCCGGACAGTTTCGAGCGGCCGAACAGAACTTTCAAGCGGCCGCCGAGGCGTTCGGTCTCGAGGGCGATCGCCTCAGTCAAGCCGGAAGTGCCACCTATCGCGCCCTGGCTTTGTACGAACTCGGACGACACCGTGCGGCGATCGAGGTTCTCGAAACCGCGTTACAGGAGCTGGCCGGTCTGCCAGTGTCCAACGGCCGCACGGCCATCGAAGCCCAAGCCCACCTCGCGCTAGGACGGTTGCAACTGAGCCGAGGTCAAACTCAAGCGGCTTTAGACTCCTGGCAACAGGCCGCCGATCGCTACGTCGCCCTCGAAGACGAACTCGGAGAACTCGGGGCGCTGACGAACCAAGCCATCGCCCTGCAAGGGTTAGGGCTGTACCGGCGATCGCAAGCCCTTCTCGAAACCGTCACCGCTCGTCTAGATGCCTACCCCGACGCCCGCCTCAAAATTACTGCCCTGACCGATTTAGGCGTCGCCCTACAAGTCGTCGGCGATCTCCACGAATCGCGAACCGTCCTCGAACGGGCGTTGGCGATCGCCCAAAACACCCCCGAACTGTCCCAAAACAGCATCGTCCTGCAAGCCCTCGGGGATACTACCCGCGCCTTGGGAGACCTCGAAGCCGCATTAGCCTTTTACCGCCAGGCCGCCGAGGCTAGTTCCCAAGCCACCGTTATCGTCACTGCCCGTCTAGCCCAAGCCCGCACGGCCATCGACCTCAAGGCATTCTCCGAGGCCGAACGCCTGCTCTCGGACGTCGAATCCCGTCTAACGACCTTACCAGACTCTCGCGATGCCGTTTATGCCGTCGTGAACTTCGTCGAAACCCGCTTGCGTCTCGACGACCGACAGCCCGAGAACGCCCCCGCCCTGGCCGAGTTACTGGCAACAGCCCTCGAGCGATCGCGCGATCTCGGAGACCGCCGGGCGCAAGCCTACGTCCTCGGTCAGTTGGGACACCTCTACGAAAGCCAGCAGCAGTGGCAAGTCGCCCTCGACCTGACCGAAGACGCCCTGCAAACCGCCGCCCCCCTCAACGCCCCCGACGTCACCGCCCAGTGGCAAGCCCAACTCGGGCGTCTGTACCGACAACAGGGCGATATCGAAAACGCGATCGCGGCCTATACCCAAGCCGTCAGCGAACTGCAACGTCTCAGTCGCGACCTCGTCGCCATCAACCCGGAAGTCCGACTGTCGTTCCGCGACAGCGTCGAGCCGGTCTACCGCGAACTCGTGAGTTTGTTGCTGGCCGACCGTCCCACCCAAGCCCAACTGCAACAGGCCAGGGAAACCATCGAAGCCCTACAACTGGCCGAACTCGAAAACTTTTTTCGCGAGTCCTGTCTCGAAGCCAGTCCGACCCAGCTCGATCGCGTCGACGCTCGCGCGGCCGCCATTTACCCGATTATCTTGCCCGATCGCCTCGAAGTCATTCTCTCCCTGCCCGGACGCCCCTTACAAAACTACCGCGCCGAGGTCGATCGCGCGACGTTAGAGCGCACCTTACAACGCGTTCGCCAATCCTTGAGCCTGTCGTTTCCCCGTAACGAACGACTGGTTCTGTATCGCCAACTCTACGACTGGCTCGTTCGCCCGGCTGAGACCGCGTTACAAAACGCCGACATCGCGACCCTCGTGTTCGTCCTCGACGGGCCGCTGCGGAACTTACCCATGTCCGTTCTCTACGACGGCGATCGCTACCTCGTCGAACAGTACGGTCTCGTTCTCTCCCAAGGGCTGCAACTCCTCGAACCCCGTCCCCTCGACAACAGCCAACTGCAAGCGGTCATCGCCGGATTGAGCGAAGGACGACAGGGATTCGCACCGCTGCCGGAAGTCGAATCGGAAATCGCCCGCATCGCCTCGGAAATTCCCTCAGAAATCCAACTCAACCAACAGTTTACGACCGAGGCCACCCGCGCCGCCCTCGCCCGTGCCTCCAACCCCGTGTTGCACCTCGCCACCCACGGTCAGTTTAGTTCCGAAGCCGACGATACCTTTATCGTGACCTGGGACGGTAAACTGCGAGTCAGCGAACTGGGGTCGATTTTGCAGCGTCGTGACGAAACGCGATCGGGTGCGTTAGAACTGTTGGTGTTGAGCGCTTGTCAAACCGCTCGGGGAGACGATCGCGCCGTGTTGGGACTGGCAGGGTTGGCGATCGAAAGCGGGGCGCGAGCGACCGTCGCCACCCTCTGGAGCGTACGCGATCGCTCGACAGCCAATTTGATGGTGGAGTTTTACCGACAGCTCGCCCGGCCCGGCATCAACAAAGCCGAAGCGTTACGTCAAGCTCAACTGTCTCTTTTGGCTCGCCCCGAATACGACCATCCCTTTTTCTGGGCTCCCTTTGTTCTCGTCGGGAACTGGTTGTAACCGTCGGGAGATATCTCCAAAAACACACCGGAACCTGGAAAGAAATCCCGTAAAATTTACAAAATGTTTAATCGATCTTTCCCAAGACTTCATACTGCCTCCCCAAAATCTGCACTATCCTAGTAATTGGGGAAAGTCTATGCGTCATCTGTCGATTGAAAGGATATGTCCCATGAAGTACTCTCAACTTAAATCGTTATTCGGGCGAACCCTGGCGGCTACCGCTGTGGGTGCAGCCACCCTGTTCGCCGTCCACCCCGCCTCAGCCGTAACTTTCGGCACGCCCGACGGTGTAGCGGGAAACCCCAGCACGGCCTCGAGCGGCGGTGCTAGCCGGACAGCCGGTCTCTGTTTGGCCGGTTCGGCAAACGCCAGCGCCCTGCAACCGCTACTGCCGGGTTTCCAACGCGTCCTCACCGTTTCCGAACGGCCGGAATTTTTCGTCTCCGTTCCCTCGATGACGGCGACGACCGCCTCGTTTAGCTTGCAAGACGAAGAACGGGAATACTACCGCACGCAAGTCGAACTGCCCGCCGAGGGCGGAATCGTCAGCGTCACGTTGCCCGAGGGCGTCTCGCTCGAAGCTGAAAAAGATTACAAGTGGTACTTCGAGATTCACTGCGTCTCTGAAGTGGCCGATCCCGACAACCCCAACATTGAAGGGACGGTGTATCGGATGCCCCTCGAAGGCGGCCTCGCCGCCGATCTCGAGGCCGCTGCAACTGCGATCGAAGCCGCCAGAGCGTATAGCGAGGCCGGAATTTGGTACGATGCGCTCAGCACCCTGGCCCGCGCTCGCCAAGATCGCCCGCAAGACGCAAGTGTCGCCTCGAACTGGAACGAATTCCTCGCGTCAGTCGGTTTGGATAACCTAGCCCGTCAGCCCTTAGCCGATTAGTTAAGGAGGGTTAGTTAACGATCGATTCGAGACGCATCTACTTCGCGCCCCACTGTCGCCGTCGATCGGCTCGGGACAGTTCGATCGGCAGAGGCAACGGTGGGGCAGACCTCCCGAGTATCGATAGACGATCGGCAGAACGAACGTCTGGTCTACCAAGATCCGTCGCAGTGCTCCGCCCATAGCCGAGGGCTTGGGGGGTGGTGAAGCGACGGGAGGGAGTAGTTCGCTTAAGCCTAGGAAACAAATATTTATTTCATAGGCTAAGATAATTTCATGCTAAACATGACGTGGGAATTCAAGCTAGAGCCAACGGCGGAGCAGGTTTCAGACATCGAACACATTTTGGATGTGTGCCGCAATGTCTGGAATTTTGCCCTGCGGGAACGTAAGGATTGGCTAAATTCCCGAAAGTCGCCCGTGAATGCGTGTTCCATCGTGCAGGAATACATCTTGCCTGCGGATGCACTATTTCCCAGCTATGCGCGGCAGTGCAAGTCCCTAACTGCGGCGAAAGCTGAATACCCCCGATTAAAGACTGTTAATGCCCAAGTGCTTCAACAAGTCATCCGAAAACTGGAAGCCTCCTGGGAGTCGTGGCGGTTAAAGCGTTCGGGTCTTCCACGGTTCAAAAAACCTAACCGGATGCGAAGCTTTGTCTTCCCCCAGATGCTCAACGCTTCGGCTCCGCTCAGCGTTGAGTCCGAGCGGAGTCGAGGACTCAAAAACTGTGTGTCTGACAAAGGGATTAAGTTGCCTCAGTTGGGATGGGTTCGGGTTCGGTGGTCGCGGAAAATTCCTGATTTATTTCAGGTTAAGCAAGCCCAGATTGTCCGCAAGGCATCCGGGTACTTTGTCGTGCTGAGCCTTCAGGCTGACGTCGATATTCCTGCTGTAGCCCCTCACGGGCATCCGGTAGGGATTGATGTTGGCCTAGAGTATTTTCTCTCAACTTCTGATGGAGAGCAGGTCAAGCGGCCTCGCTTTTTCAACAATCTGCACCGCAAGCTGAGATTGCTGCAACGCCGATTGAAGAAAAAGCAGAAGGGGTCAGCTAACTGGCTGAAACTCCAGAAGAAGATTGCCAGAGTCCATCAACGGATTGCCGATACGCGAAAAGACTGGCATTTCAAGCTGGCTCATCACCTCTGCGACGGTGCAGGGATGATTTTTGTCGAAGATCTCGACTTCCGTATCATGGCTAAGGGAATGTTGGGCAAGCACACCCTAGATGCTGGATTGGGACAATTTGTGAATCAGATCCTTCCCTGGGTGTGCTGGAAGCGCGATGTCTTTTACGGCAAAGTTGATGCCCGTGGCACTTCTCAGGAGTGTCCGGATTGTGGAGTGGAGGTTCGCAAAGACCTCTCAACTCGAATCCATCACTGTCACAACTGTGGGTCAGTCAAACCCCGTGATGTGGCGAGTGGACAAGTCATCTGTAGCCGTGGGCAACGGCAAATCGAAACTGCCTGTGGAGGGGAGGCGGCGGGGGCTGAGTTGGCTCAGTCTAGCTGGCACCTGTTGAAGCAGGAAATCTTTGGGGCGACCCAAGGAATCTCCCTGCATACCCGGAACGGGTTGCTGGGAGAGGATGTCAACGATCGCCTCAGATAACGGCACGGACGTTTCCCACAGGCGATCGCACGTTTAGGTCGCCGTCGCCCGCCGAAGGCGCTTTGTCCGTCCGAAACCCTCACCCGATACATCGCGTTCGATCGCCTCCCATTTACACCTACCCTGACGCATCTCAGCCCCGTTTGAAATAAAATCGGTACAACGACAGTCAAAACTGCACTCAGAGAATTTTGACTCGCTCGCACCGACAGCAGCGATCGCACCAGGGGTTCGCCACGCCGTCGAACTCGAGCCGTCAGGTTTCAGACTCCCCGAGCTATAGCTGCTGTGGGAAAAAACCCCCTCCAGCGAACGCTGGGGGCAAACGTCGAAGCTCGTCGTGCGATAAGCGCGTATCCTACTGCGGGGTCAGATACGAGGGAGAGGTTCGCAACGAACGTATGCGAGAGGGCAAAAACACGCCAGTTCGGGCTGAGCGACCGTTAACCCGATCTTGGCGATATCTATCAAAAGCTTGGCAGTGGCGGTTCGTCCTGGTCACCGCCCCCATTGTGGCGGGGCTGGTGGTGACCGGCCAGGCCAGTGGGTGGTTTCGCCTGTGGGAATGGACGGTACGCGACCAACTGTTTCGCCTGCGGCCGAGCGAACCCGTCGACGAGCGGATCGTTATCGTGGCGATCGACGAACCCGATATCGTGGCCGTAGGACAGTGGCCGATGCCCGACGCGCTCCTGGCCACGTTGCTGCAACGTATTCGTGCCGGGAATCCCGACGCCATCGGTTTGGACTTGTACCGCGACCTCCCCGTCGAACCGGGACACGAGCTGTTTGAAGAGGTGGCGCGATCGACCCCCAACTTGTTCGGGGTCGAAAAACTTCTCAGCAATACAGTCGCCCCACCGCCGGTTCTCGCTAACGCCGGACGGGTGGGCATCTCCGACGTCATGCCCGACGCCGACGGTAAAATTCGCCGCGCTATCCTCTCGGCTGAAAATCCCAACGGTGAATCTCAACTCGGCTTGGCGCCCGTTCTCGCCTTGCATTACCTCGAGCAACGGGAAGTGACCCTCGAGCCGGCCGGGAACGACCCGAAAAAGATGCATCTGCGCTTGGGACGAGCGCTGTTCGTTCCCCTGACCGGACGCGAAGGGAACTATTTTCCAGGGGAAATCGGCGGCTATCAAATCCTCCTCAACTATCGCAGCGAAGACTTTATTACTGTGTCCATGACGGCGGTTCTCGACGGGACGGTCGATCCCGACCTATTTCGCGATCGCGTGGTGTTGATCGGCCCGGTCGCCCCCAGTCTCAACGATTTTTTCTACACTCCCTACAGTAGCAACCTGCAACAAGACCCGCCGCAAATGCCAGGGGTCGTCGTCCACGCGAACATCGTCAGTCAGATGTTGAGCGCAGCCCTCGAAGGACGGGAACTGTTGCGGTTGTGGCCCAAATCCCTCGAACAGAGTTGGACTGTGGTGTGGTCTTTCGTGGGAGCAGTCGTGACCTGGCAGTGTTTGCAATGGGCGCGATCGCGGGGGGTTAGTTTGGGCTTGCTGGCTGCCCTGGTGTCAGTCGGACTCGGCAGTGCGGTAATCTGCGCGATCGTCTACCTCTCCTTTCTCGAGGGGTGGGTGCTGCCCATTGTCGCCCCGTTCTTAGCCCTGACGGGGTCTTCCGTCACGGTCGTAAACTGGCACTATCTCTGGCAACTCAAACAAGCGAACACCAAACTCCGAAGCTACTCGCGCACTCTCGAACAGCAGGTCGACCGACGTACGGTAGAACTCAAAACTGCGTTGGAAGCGGCGAAAGCTGCCACGGTCGCGAAAAGTCAGTTCCTGGCTAACATGAGCCACGAACTTCGTACCCCCATGAACGGCGTCATCGGCATGACCGATCTGTTGCTGACGACCCGTCTCGACGACGAGCAGCGGGATTTTCTCCAAACGATTCGCACCAGTAGCGAGAATCTGGTTCTCATCGTCAACGACATTCTCGATTTTTCTAAGTTAGAAGCCGGTCAAATGCGCCTTGAGTCGATCGACTTCGAGTTGAACGCGACGCTGAAAGACGTACGCCGACTGTTGTGGCCGACGGCCAACGCCAAGGGACTAGCCCTCGAGTATCATATCGGCCCGGAAGTTCCCCCTTGGCTCAAAGGCGATCCGACGCGGCTGCGACAGGTGATTATCAATCTGATCGGCAACGCCATTAAGTTTACCGATCGCGGTCGTATCGACGTGTTTGTTTCCTGTCCGCACCGACAAGATGCCGAGGCCACCTTACGTGTTACCGTGCAGGACACGGGGATCGGTATCGCTCCTGAAGACCAACACAAGTTGTTTCAGTCGTTTTCTCAGGTGGACGCATCGACGACGCGCAAGTACGGGGGAACGGGGTTAGGACTGGCTATCTGTCGGCGGTTGTCGAGTTTGATGGGCGGCGAGATCGGACTCGAGAGCGAGGTAGGGCGAGGTTCGCGGTTCTGGTTTACGACTCGGTTGGAGGTGGCGGCCGAACCGATAACGGTGGTGGCAGATCCCCCGGTCTCGCAAAACGGCCGCAACGTCCCCGTCGATTTGTCCGATCGCTCCACTGTAAAGATTTTGGTGGCCGACGACACGCCGGTCAATCAGAAGGTCGTCCGCAATCAACTCAAACAACTCGAGTATACGAACGTGACCTGTGTGGGTAACGGTCGGGCAGCCCTCGATCGCTTGGCGGAAGAACTGTTCGATTTGGTGCTGATGGACTGTCAGATGCCGGTTCTCGACGGCTACGAAGCCACTCGTCAGTTACGGCAACGGGAAGCAGGAACCGATCGCCATACTGTCATCGTGGCCATGACGGCTCACGCCCTCGAGGGCGATCGCGAGAAGTGTTTGGCGGTGGGAATGGACGATTACGTGACCAAACCCGTGCAGCGGACCGTGTTAGAAGCTACGATCGAACGCTGGGTGAATCCGTCTCGTCGCCATCTGGCACTCGAGACGACAGGAGACCGACACAACGGTAACGGAACGGCGGCAAGTTTAGATCGCGGGCAGGAGACCCGAACGACGACCGTTGAAGAAATACCGCCGACGGTGGATGTGGTGCGGTTGGAGGAAATTACGGGGGGCGATCGCGAGTTCCAACAGGAGTTGCTGGAAACCTTTACCGAGGACGCGCTCGTTTGTGTGGGGGAAATCCGCGATGCCCTCTCGACTCGCGACTGGCCGAGGCTGTCGCAGTTAGCCCACAAGTTAAAAGGGGCCAGCAGCAACGCCGCGATCTTAACGATGCCGGATTTGGCGCGCAAGCTCGAACGCCAAGCCAAAGACAGCATCGACCACGGCATGGCAGAATTGGTAGAGCAGTTGGAACGGATTCTCGATCGCGTTCGACTGTCTGTTAAACGTGAAAAGTGACGGCCGAGCGATCGATTTCCGTTCGCCGTCGATCCGGTCTCGAAGTATGAAACGCGTTTTGATTCGTTCGATAGTTCCCGCGATCGCGGCGGCAGCGATTCCCGTAGCGATCGGGGGGTCGGTGATGGCCAATTCTTCGTTATTTATCGCTTATCCTCCCGAGACTCACGACACGACCAGCGATCGCATTTTTATTATCGGGACGGCCGACCCCACTGGCGCGGTGACGGTGAACGGAACGCCCGTCGATCGCTCGGCGGCAGGACATTTCGCCCCGAGTTTTCCGCTGACCGTGGGGGAAAATCGCTTTGAGGTTCGTTACGGCGATCGGGCGGTGTCTCTGACGGTGGTGCGTCGGTCTCCCACGCCGAATTTACCTCAAGGGGTGGGGTTTGCAGCGGGATCGCTCCAACCCTCTCACGATATTGCTCGAATGCCGGGAGAACTGGTCTGTTTCAGCGCCATCGCCCCGACGGGAGACGACACGTCAGCCCGCGTTCGCGTCGGCGATCGCACGGTCGCTTTGTTACCGGATACCGCCTCGCGTCCCCTTCCCGAGAACTTTGCCGTCCTCGTGGGACGAAACCAACCTCTGCCCGTGTCGCCCTCGGCGGCCACCTATCGCGGTTGCACTCAGTTCGAGACGCCGGGAAGTTGGGGACGGCCGGTGTTCGAGTTGCAGGTGGGTGGCGAAACGGCGACGCAACCGGCCGGAGGTGCGATCGAGATTTTGCCGCGAGATGCTGTTTTAGCGGCGGAAGTCGTTGCGGAGGAGGCGATCGCCCGCACGGGACCGAGTACCGCCCACTCCCGCCTGACGCCTTTACCTAAAGGGACGAGAGCCAGGGTGACGGGAAAGGAAGGGGACTGGCTGCGCCTCGATTACGGGGCTTGGATACGGTCGGAGGAGGCGCGAACTTTTCGCAGCGGCGTTCCGCCCCAGTCGATCGTTCGTAGTGTCAGCGCCCGTCACGGCGATCGCTGGACGGAGGTACGGTTTCCTCTCGAAACTCCCGTTCCCGTCAGCGTCGAACAGGAGGGCGATCGCCTCACCCTCGCTCTCTACAACACCATCGCTCAAACCGATTTTATTGCCTTCGACGCCGACCCCTGGGTCGAAGGGATGACCTGGCAGCAAACGACCCCCACGCAAGCGCGATATCAGTTTCAGTTTCGGTCTTCGCAGCAGTGGGGGTACAAACTTCGCTACGACGACACGACGCTGGTTCTCTCGCTGCGCCATCCTCCTGAAATGTCGCCGACGCAGCCGTTGGCGGGAACGACGATTTTACTCGACCCCGGACACGGCGGCCCGGAAGATTTGGGCGCGCGAGGGCCGACGGGAACCCCGGAAAAGGAGGTGACGCTCGAGGTCGGATTGTTGTTGCGGGACGAACTCGAACGCCGAGGGGCGACGGTGGTGCTGACGCGGGAAGGGGATGTCGATCTGTGGCCGCACGATCGCGTCGCGATTATCGAGAAAGTCGAACCGACTCTCGCGCTGAGTTTGCATTACAACGCCCTCCCCGACAACGGCGACGCCGAGAACACGGCCGGAATCGGGACGTTTTGGTATCACCCGCAAGCTCGCGATTTGGCGAGTTTTTTGTACCGCCATTTAATCGACGATCTAGACCGACCGGAATACGGGGTGTTTTGGGCGAATTTTGCCCTGACTCGTCCGACGGTCGCGCCGTCCGTGTTGTTAGAGTTGGGCTTTGTTATCAATCCCGAGGAGTTCGAGTGGATCGTCGATCCGCAAGCACAGCAAGCGTTAGCGGTCTCTTTGGCGGACGGAATCGAGGCGTGGCTGCGCGAACGGCGCTAAAATTTAGGTTGACATTTTTGTGACTTTGTGGTATGTAGGCTTGTTGAGTCGGGTTTCAAAACGTCTTCACCACAGAGGCACAGAGGACACAGAGCGGTTTTTGCAAGGATTTGAGATGAGGATGCAGTTTGAGACTCAACTCGACCCACCTCAGACGTTTCGGTATCCCCTGCGATCGCCGCGATCCCGTTACCGTTTTCTGCCTTCGAGTCGAAACTCTAGGGAGAAACCCCTATTCTAGAACTAAGTTCTTCTGACTCGAGCGACGTGCGATCGCTATGCGTTTTCCCCTCTTACCTCGCTTTCTAAGTTTCTTTTGGCATCTGAGACCCTACGTATTGCGTCACGTGGCGGCCGAGATGGGTCGGTTGCGGTTGTTCGGCTTGTCGTCAGAAATTGCTTTCGATTCGATGTTGGCGATGTTTCCGGCAATCATCGCCGCCCTGTCTGTGTTAGGGCGAGTCTTTCCCGAACGGGCTGCCTTCGATTTAATTGCGGACAATTTGAAAAGTCTTCCGCCCCAAGACGTACAGACTCTGATCGATCGCTTTGTCGATCAGCTACAAGTCTCGAAAGGGGGTGGGGTGTTGTCGTTGAGTTTTATCGCGGCGTTGTGGATCGCGTCTTCGGCGGTCAGTTCGACGATGAACGCCCTCGATCGCATTCACCGGATTTCCCACAAACGCACGCGTCCGTTTTGGAAAGCCAAATTAATTTCGCTGACGCTGACCTTGGGATCGATCGTCTTGTTGGCGGTGGCGTCGTTTCTGGCGATTATCAGCGATTTTATCGTGCAGTTTGTCGTCGGCTACATGGGAGAATACGAGTCGAACGTGTTGGCGGCGTGGCATCGGTTGAGCTGGCCGTTGGCGTTGGTGTTGGTGGCGATCGCCTTTGCATTCGTGTATCGTTTCGGACCGAGTCGCTGGAAGCCGGGAATTCCCGTGTTTCCGGGGGCGGCGATCGCCACGTTATTGTGGGCGGGAATTTCGAGTTTGTTTCGGCTGTACGTCTCCCATTTCGGGCGATACAACGTGTATTACGGGGCGGTGGGAACGGCGATCGTCATGCTGTTGTGGCTGAAGCTGAGTTCTCTGGCGTTGCTGGTGGGGGCGCAACTGAACGTTTCGGTAGGACACGCCATGCGACGACAAGCGGAAACGCGACGTATGAAACGATTGGCAAAAAATATCGGGGTGGAAGAGGAAGATCGCTCGGTCTAACGCGTCGATCACCGATCGGGGTTTGCGATCCAAAAGACTCCCGACGATCTACGATCGATCCGTATTCTCCAATTGCTATTACTATGGATCGATCGAAACTCGTGGCGATCGCCACCGGAACCATTTCCCTGATCCTCGCGATCGCTTATCTAATTCTCGTGCAGTTTCTCGACTTTCGCGGCGAAATGCAACCCGCCCCGCAAGACCTCTCTCTCTATCGACCCATCCCTTCCGTTCTCGCCGCGACCCCAAGTCTACTCGAAGGGGGGGACACGAACTCAGAAGCAATGGCACAGTGAAAGTAGAACGGAACGCGACAACAGAGCGAGGACGAAATCATGGAACTGTCTCAACTGGTTGGATTGTCGGTGCTGGTGGCGGTTCTCGGGGTGGGGTTGGCGGTGATGCTGTGGGCTTACGAAGGGGCTGGCAGTCAAGCGATACTGTTCGAGTCTCCCGTAGAACGCCGCCCGTTGGCCGACGACGTCGCCCCAGTGTTCCATCGCGGTTGTGAGGAATTTCGGGCGGGGGACTATCGCAAAGCAGCCAACACCTTCGCGGGATGTTTGGCGTCGAATCCCAACTTAGCCGAAGCTTATCACAATCGCGGCTTGGCATTTGCCAATTTGCGACAGGACGACGACGCCGTCGAAGATTTGCTGTTGGCCGGCGATCGCTATGGGAAAGAAGACCGTCCGGCAGAGTTGGCGGCGGTGAAACAGGCTCTGGCAGCAATTAAGGCGCGGAAGGACGAGAACACTTAGAATATTTGGGAACGTTCGCGTTGGGCTGGTTATGACCACTGCATTGATTACGGGGGCATCGTCGGGGATCGGGGCGGAATTTGCCCGACAACTGGCGTCGCGGGGAACAGACGTGGTTCTCGTGGCGAGATCGCGCGATCGCTTGCAGCAGCTTGCTGAAGAACTCCAGGAACGATACGAGATTCGAGCCACCGTTCTCGCTGGCGATCTGACGCGACCCGAAGACATCGAACGGGTGTACGAAGAGACGGAAGGACGAGGAACGGCCATCGACCTGTTGGTGAACAATGCCGGATTTGGCGATTACGGAGAGTTCGCCGAGAGCGATCGCGCCAAAATACTATCGATGGTTCAGTTGAACGTGATGGCGTTGGTCGATCTGACCCATCGCTTTCTGCAACCGATGCGCCAACGGGGATCGGGCTGTATCGTTAACGTGGGATCGATCGCCAGTTTCCAAGCTCTGCCCTATTTTGCCGTGTACGCGGCGACGAAAGCCTTCGTCTTGAGTTTTAGCGAAGCGCTCTGGGCCGAAAACGACAAAACGGGCGTCAAGATTCTCGCCATCTGTCCCGGTCCGACGGATACGAACTTTTTCGAGGTGTCCGGGTCGCCCCCGTCCAACGGTAACTCATCGCAACTGGTATCGCCGGAAACAGTGGTTCGAGAGGCGATCGCCGCCCTCGATCGAGATACGGCCTGTACGATCGCCGGTGGGTTGGTCAACCAAGCGATCGCCACGTTACCGCGATTGTTCCCCCGCGACGTTTTGGTTCGAGCGATCGAGCAGCAGTTTCGACCGAAATCTCGCGAGAATTAACCGTTAGATAGAGGTCGGCGATCGCGATTCCCGCTACCATCGAGAGCGTGTTCGTATATCTGTAGAACTCGCAACATGGCAAAGATTCAGGCTTATGCCGCCCGAGACGTGGCGGGAAAACTCGAACCGTTTGAATACGATCCCGGTGCGTTGGAGGCCGAAGAGGTCGAACTCGCTGTCGAATCCTGCGGGATCTGTCACAGCGACCTGAGTATGTTAGATAACGAATGGGAGTTGACGCAATATCCCTTCGTTCCCGGTCACGAAGTCGTCGGAACCGTAACGGCGATCGGCGATCGCGTCACCGATCTCCAAATCGGACAGCGGGTCGGTTTGGGCTGGTTTGCCAACTCCTGTATGGGTTGCCAGTGGTGTATGTCCGGCGACCACAATCTCTGTAGCGACGCCGAAGGCACGATCGTCGGACGCCACGGCGGATTTGCCGATCGCGTTCGCGCCCATCACAGTTGGGTCATCCCGATTCCCGAGGGCATCGATCCCCTCAAGGCCGGGCCGCTGTTCTGTGGTGGCATTACCGTATTCAATCCAATGGTAGAGTTCGACCTCAAACCCACCGATCGCGTGGGTGTGGTGGGAATTGGCGGCCTCGGACACCTGGCGATTCAATTCCTCAATGCTTGGGGATGCGAGGTGACGGCGTTCTCGACGAGTGCGGACAAAGAAGCCGAAGCTAAAGAACTCGGGGCGACCCATTTTGTCAATTCTAAAGATCCCGACGCCCTGCAAGCCGTCGAAAACACTTTTGATTTTATTATTTCGACGGTGAGTGCCGATCTCGATTGGAACGCTTACGTGGCGGCGTTGCGACCGAAGGGACGATTGCACTTAGTCGGCGTGGCGACGAATCCCCTCGATTTACAGTTGTTTCCTCTGCTGATGGGTCAGAAGTCGGTGTCGTCGAGTCCGGTAGGGAGTCCGGTGACGATCGCCCAGATGTTGGACTTTGCCGCACAACACGGAATCGCACCGATGACGGAAGTGTTCGAGTTCGATCGCGCGAACGAAGCAATGGACTATCTCCGCAACGGTAAACCTCGCTATCGCATCGTGTTAAAGCAGTCGTAGGGGGTCGCTACGATCGCGTTAGCGAAAAAAACCCTCTAACGGGACTTAAACGGTAAAAAAGGTAAAATAAAAGCAAAACCCTTGACTGACAAGGATTTAAGGTGGAGAGTGTCCCCATGAGAGAGACCACCCCAGCCGCTATGCCACCCTGCTTTGAGAAGTGGTGCAAGCGTTTCGACCCCGACTTCAAAACCCAAGACACAAAAAAAGGGGTTTAGACACTATTTGGGAGGATTACTCGGGGAAAGCCAAGCGAAAAAACATAACTCAGATGGCAAACGACTCGGTGGGAGTGGTTTACAACCGCTTACATCATTTTATAACGGAATCCCCTTGGGAGGAGAAGCGTATTAACGTAAACGTCGTTTAAAGGTGGTGGACT
>NZ_KB235958.1:1268569-1275049 GCF_000332355.1 Baaleninema simplex PCC 7105 | reverse complement strand
GGGAATGCCAGGCGAGAGGTTTGAAGAGTTTACAGCGGCATTTAATTTTGGTATTTTGTGCCTACACTTTTATCCTTTGGCATAAGTTGACGGGCGGTTTACGAAGGAAGTGGGCGAACCAACCTTTGGAAACTTTTGTAGATGCTTTAGAGGCTTTTCGGACTAGCCATCGTCTTTTCGTTTTGTTGGTCATGGCTGAACGAGAATCGAGACCTGTTTGCCGCTCACAAAGCGCGTTTTGGCTTGGTTTGGGCTTGAAATTTGTTTAAGTACCGCTAATACGGAATCAGAATTTCAACGCTTCGACTTGGCTCGCTTCGACTTGGCTCGCTTCGACTTCGCTCAGTGTTGAGTCCGAGCGGAGTCGAGGACTCAAACACCGGTTTTACTCAGTCAGACAAGCCCCTCTATCCCCCCAACCATCCCCCCTTAGCCCCCCTTTCAAAGGGGGGCTAAGGGGGGATAGGGGGCTAAGGGGGGATGTGGTGAAGACTTCTTAAAACCTAGCTTATCGGAAGAGGATGGAGTATTACAAGAAAACGAGCCTCGCACTAAGAGCCGTCTAGCAAATCGACCGGCTTACCCACCACCTTACCGCCGCGCGTTCGTACCCACTTCAATCGAAGATTAGAAACGGAGGATTCTGCGGTTTTGGCTAAAACGCGCGTTAAACGAGGCGGATATCGTCTTGTCTGCCTGTGGGGGCTTCAGCAATAGCCAGCCCGCGAAGCAGGAAGCCTGGAATGGGGATAGCGACTTTGTGCAGTTGCCTTATTCTAGGAAGCCCCCGAAGGAAGCTGCTCGGTTTAGCGGTGGGTAACTTCAATGTTGTCTGTCCTCTCAGAGCCGCGGGAGCATCTAGTTAAGGCAATGAGTAGAAATACGCATTGACAGAGGTTCGAGAATAGAGAGGAAAGCATTCCCCAGTCGTCAATGACCCCAGAACGAACGTCAAAAACTCAAAACAAGACTGCCGAGACCGATCGCCGATATCCTGTACCCAAAATACCCCCTAAAAGACGAAAAGTCCAAGACTTCGAGAGCATCGAGCTGAGCCTGCGCGACCACTGGCTCGAAACCCTTGGCCCAGAACTGGCCCTATTTTTTTGCCCAAAGCAGCCAGACTCGTAGCGGACGAGAACGAAAAATTCGACAGCTGTATTGGAGAAGTCTCCCTAACCAGTAATCAAGCCAAACGCTTAAAGGTTAAGCCCCGCACACGAGTGAGTCCTCATCTAGAACGTTGTTCGTTGCTCCTTTGTGCCAACGAATCCTTCGCTAACGCTGAAGTCGATATCGAAGTCCTGACTGGGGTCAAGGTTTCTCACGGCACTCAGCATCGCCAAGCCCGCCAAAACGCAACTGTCATTGAGCCAAAGCCAAGACTCGGTGAGGGAAATGAGTGTTGATGGTGGCAAGGTGCGACTACGCACCCCTAAAGGACAAGAAAGTCTCTGGCGCGACTACAAAGCCATTGCTCTACACGGACAGGTTTGTGCCGCCGTCTTTCAAGACAACGCTCAATAATTGGTGGACTGGGTGCGCCAACAGCCAAGGGCTGAGTCGGTGAGTGTCGTGGCCGACGGTCATCCCGGTGTCTGGAATTTGGCTCGTGATTGCCTCAAGGAATCCCAACGCCAGGAAATTCTTGACTGGTATCACAGAGGTGGAGAACCTCCATCGTGTCGGGGGCTCAAACCAACGTTTAGAAGCGGTACGAGAGCATTTGTGGCAGGGTGAGGTCGAAGCCGCGGGGGCCGAGTTCGGCCAGTGGCGTACTCCAGAAGTGGTCAACTTCCTCAACTATATAGAGCGCCATTCTCATCGCTTACCGAATTATGCCCAACGCCAGGAAAACGGCCAGGTCATTGGTTCGGGGGAAGTTGAATCGACTATTAAACGCATTGGTTTGAGAATGAAGATTTCCGGAGCGCAGTGGAATCGAGAGAATGTCAATCCCATGTTGCGTTTACGCTGTGCTTATCTCAATCGCGAGTTGGCTTAAGTATTTTTACTCATTACTTAAAATAGATGCTCCCCAGAGCCGCAGACACGACGATCGCGGCTGACATCGTCGTCGAGTCGGTAGAGTCCCGATTCGATCGCACTGGATATCGAGCTTAGGGCGATCGCGATCGCTTGTCGTTTTTCGAGCGCGTTCGCTCGAGAACGATCCCCAAAGTATGGTATAAAAGTTGAAGTTTTTTTTCGCTTTGCCGAAACCCTTGTGACAAGTTTCACTGGTTCAGAATTGGGGCGATCGACCTGTCGCCGCTAGTGAATTTTTTTTGTCTTAAATTTCGGCATTGAAAAACAGCCTGACAACAGTAGAGATATCTTTTCATGACCGGAGTATTGACGAAACCAGAAGCATCGAAACCACCTACACTCGATGCTGACGTTCGCATGAAAGACATTTTAAAAACGTTGCCACGAGACGTTTTTAAAAAACGTCCGACTCGAGCTTGGACGGCATTTTTTGCCGATATTGCTCTCGCCGCGATCGGCTATATTGGAATTGCCATTTCCCCTTGGTATTTATTACCATTTTTGTGGGTATTTCAAGGAACTGTTTTGACAGGATGGTTCGTTCTCGGTCACGATGCAGGACATCGCTCTTTTTCTAATCGGAAATGGGTCAACGATCTCGTCGGTCACATCATGTTTTTGCCGCTGATTTATCCGTTTCACGGCTGGCGAATTCAACATAACTACCATCACAAACACACCAATAAATTAGAAGTCGATAACGCTTGGGATCCCTATCGTCCCGAAGTCTATCGCAACTTATCGGCGATCGAACGGGGCATCTACACCGCCGTTCGCGGGCGGTTCTGGTGGGTCGGTTCGATCGGACACTGGCTCGTCCAACACTTTAACTGGAACTTGTTTTCTGGCAAACAGCGAGAACAGGTGCGCTTTTCAGCATTGTTCGTTATCGTCGCCGCTTGTGTGGGCTTCCCGCTCCTCATCGCCACTACGGGAATCTGGGGATTCGTCAAATTCTGGCTGATGCCCTGGATGGTGTATCACTTCTGGATGAGTACCTTTACCCTGGTTCACCACACCCTCCCCGAGATTCAGTTTCAACCGGCCGAGGAGTGGAACGAAGCTCGCGCCCAACTGTGTGGAACCGTTCACTGTTCTTATCCGGCGTGGGTAGAAGTTCTCTGTCACGACATTAACGTTCACCTTCCCCACCACATTTCGACCGCGATTCCTTGGTACAACTTACGTCGCGCCCATCGCGCCTTAAAAGAGCATTGGGGAACCTATACGATCGAAAAAACGTTTTCTTGGTCGTTAATAAAAGAAATTACCGATCGCTGTCACTTGTACGACGCCCACCGAGGTTATCGATCTTTTAACGAAGGGCGAAACGGTTAAACGATCGCGATAAACCTCGAGCGATCTCGCTGTTATCGCCTCGGGCGGGTGTCGTTGCAGACGACGCCCGCCATCATTTTGAGCAGAACCGTCGCGCATCCTACGATTCACCTGACGGTAGAATCGTAGGATGCGGCGGGCAACAGTGTACTATTATTGAATTAGCTGAGTACGGCACTATTACCCGCCAGAATAAGAACTCTGGAGTACCGGGTAGATACAAGACCTGCTCGGTAAGGTACAGCTGAACCTGTAAGTCCGGTATCGCCCGAATTGTTAAAAGTAGGGAGCTAGGTCAAAAGTTGGTATGGCATTGTCGATAATACACTTAAACTCACGAGCGGAAACGACTCGGAGTGCGGTCAAGGCCAAAGTTCCTGACCGTAGGCGAGAGCGCCGCCTATCTTGGACAACTGTAGCTGCTCCGTAGGGGAGAGTGCCGGACAAGGAAGCCGCGATTCTACTGCTTAGCAGTGAATCGTCGGAGCGTTCACGGGTTGGGAACGATGGGGTTGAAAGGTTGGGGTTGGATTGGGTTAACGCTGGTTGGCTCGCTGCTGACGGCGGAAGTGCGGGCAGGAGAACGCAAGGGATTTGCCGAGCCTGAGACGTTTTTGAAAGGAGTGGTGGAGGTTCCTGCAACGGTTCCTCGCGTCAGCGTTGAGGCGGGGACGGTGGAAGGACAACTCGACGCAACCAGTGATACCATTTTTCTATAGTCCTGCTATCAAAATCCGTCGCAGTACTCCGCCTATACCGCGAAGCGGTTAGGGGGTGGTGAAGCGGCGGTGAGTTGAGGTGCGTCCCCTGAACAATGCGATAGCGAGAGAAGGGGATAGCGCCGAAACGAGCCATCAAATATAATTGATAAGGTGGTAACACGCTGAAAACATACGGATAGCTCATCCAGTAGGCAGCCCAGAAGTAACGGTTAAGACACTGGCAACCTGTATAGAGCATAAAGCCCAAAACCAAAAATCAGATCCGTCCGGCTTGGGGGCACCAAGTGGACGTAAAACAAAAAGCCTGTGGAATCGTTCTGGCGGGGACTTGAAGTTATCTGAGTTCAAGTCTAGTCAAGAGGTTGAGAAGCAGGAAATCCTTGGTGTGAACCCGGGAATCTCCCTGCATACCCGATAGGGTTGCTGGGAGAGGATGTCAAAGAAGCGTTCACCTCGACTGCACTCGGTGAGCGAAGCCGAACCGAAGTTCCGGTATGCCCTACGGTACGAATCCCCCCGTAGCCTCCCGAACCGACGGGGGGTTGGGGGGATATTGCGTGCGGCGTTATGGCCTCTGTCAAGTTCGCAACCACACTGACAAACATGGGTTCTCGTCGAAAGAGATTTTTGAGCGATCGCACCGCAACTCGAGCATTGCTCGGAGGTATAGGCAGGATTCACAGCCACGGTCATCTTGCCAAATTTCGCCCCAAAATACTCCAACCACTTCCTGAACTGATACCAACCGGCATCGTGAATCGACTTAGCGAGACAGTGGTTCCTCCACGAAAAAACAGAATTGTCAAAAGCTGCTTTAGAAGGGCGGGGTCTTAGACCCAAAATTTTTGATAAAGCGTTTGTACACCGTGACCAAGCCATCTGCATCGCCGACGTTACCGGGAAACAGAACCACTGGGAGATTGGGAAACTGCGAGTGTGTTTCGGGGGTGCGAACCACGGAACATCCGGCGAGGATTTGTCCCAACAGTCGCGCCGTTTGTAAGGCTAACCCCGTACTCAAAACGTCGTTGGAAGTGATTCCACCTTTACTAATTAAGAAGCCAATATCCTTCGGTAAACCGCGTACCACATCCATTAACAGCGAGGAAACACCGATTCCAAAGCGCAGTCGCGTTGGCGTGTCGGGAAACTGCAATTCCTCGCGACTGGTGTAAATGGCGGGAGTTTTTCCCGAATTCCAAATGTCGTGAGTTTTCGCTAAAACGGACTCTAACAACGCCTGACGCTGTTCTTGGGAGTCTTCGAGAAGGTGCGTCACGTCTACTTCAACCCCTTCAATTCCCGGTTCTTGGAGCAACCGATCGAGTTGTTGGGTACTTTTTTTAACGTGAGACCCTACTAACACCGCACCAGGTTTTCCACCTCGAACGTATTGCGCCATATCTTCGGCGGCGATGGGTTGTTTCCCTAAGTTCGCGAGGGAGGTGAGCAAACTCGCCGCACTGCGGAAGAGAAAGCGTTTCCCGTGACTGGCGGCTTCTCGAACGTCAGCGGCGAAGCGATCGAGATCGGCTTGGGTTTCTGCATCCACGACGCCGCAGCAGTTGTCGGTGAGATGTTGTAGGCGATCGAGACATCCCGATCGCACGTCGTCGAGGACGAACCGTTCGACATCGTCAGCTTTGATGCGTCCCTGGGTTTTTTCTTCGACGTAATCGGGAAGATAGCTGTGATGGTAGCCGAACACCGAGTCTTTGGCGAATTCCGTTTCGTGAACCGGGGTTTCGACACCATCGACGAGGAGATAGTGAACGCTGTCGCGGGTGAAGCGTCCTCCTTCAAAAAAGGCGGGGGTGAGGAAGTGCGCGTCAAACGAACCGAGTTCTTCGGCGATCGCGTCGGTTTCGATGGGGTAATGTCCCCGCAACGTCGAATCCGAGCGACTCACCACGAGAAAATCGGCGATTTCCGTTTCGGCGATCGCCTGTTTGAGATTTTGGCAGACTTCCCGCGTAATCTGGGCGGCGTCTTCCGGGGTGCGCGCGCGTGTGTTCGTCAGAACGAAGAAAATCGGCGCGTCGTCCTGTAGTCCAATTCTGAGGGTCTCGACATCCCATTTCGTTAGCAACAAGCAGCTATGAACGGTTTGGGAGCCGGTGGGATCGTCATCGAGAACAATAATTTTCGGCTGACTCATCTTAAAAATGTCTTCGATCGTTATCTCTCCATCCCATCATCCCATCATCCCTTTGACAGTGAACAGTCACCAGTCGCCAGTCACCAGTCACCAGTGAGGAGATGAAAGTAATGAGGAGTAATGCCTTCGTGGTGCAGAAAAGTCCTGAAACCCACATTCCGCACTTCAAATGTAGTGTATAAGTAGTATAAATTGAATCGGAAAAGAATTAGG
>NZ_KB235958.1:1267434-1268469 GCF_000332355.1 Baaleninema simplex PCC 7105 | reverse complement strand
GTGGGAACAGTTTAACTTGCCCATTCCTCAACCGATTTTTCTCTAAGATGTCATTTTTACCCGAATTTTTCTTTTTTCTCGGTCTTAATCCCTAACCAACTCCCGACTAATTTCATCCCCTTCTCGTGCTACTTGGCGTACTACAAGTTGAAGTGCGGAATGTGGGCTGAAACCCTTGTTAGAAAAGAGATCGCCGTATTAACAGGGTTGGCCGCAAAATCCCAGATCGGTAAATGGTTGTCGGAGATCCCCGGCATCTTGGGCCGGGGATCTGGCTCGAGTCTCAATACAGGTTTTATGTGTTTTGTCAATCCCAGATCTCGAAAAGTTTTCTGCACCACTTAGGGAGTAATGCTACTTGGGTTTTTGAATTCTTACCACGAAAGGATTGTGACCGATCCGCATCATACGGAATCCGAATCTCAACGCTTCGACTCCGCTCAGCGTTGAGTCCGAGCGGAGTCGAGGACTCAAATACTGGTTTTGCCTAACCTGACAAGCCCCTCTATCCCCCCAACCATCCCCCCAACCCCCCTTTCAAAGGGGGGCGAAGGGGGGATAGGGGGCGAAGGGGGGATGTGGTGAAGACTTCTTGAAACCGAGCCGATCGGGAACAGATTCCGTATCATGAGAGTGCAGAACGACCCAAAAGCTATTCCAGTAATTTGTAGGTAAATCTCACAGACTCTCCCCAATTCCGGATAAACCAAGGCTGAAAATGTTGAATTTCTAAAAAGTTGGCATTTTTGAAATCTGGCTTATATATCCGAAACTGTTCCATGAGTTTTCCGGTAGCGCAAGTTTCGAGCGGCCCGATAAACTGGCGATCGAACGTCATAAAACTGGAGCTGTCTGTCCAAGATGCCAACTGTCTTCGGTTGAGAAAAAAACATCCAGAATGGGGATTTCGCGCCCGGACGATGCGAATCGGACTCCCGAGAAACCGACCGATAATTTCTGTATTTTCAGTAAAATTATGAACGTCGTCCTTGCGAAGAGGCAAAATACTTTCAAAATCTGCATCGACATAAACTT
>NZ_KB235958.1:1220269-1267334 GCF_000332355.1 Baaleninema simplex PCC 7105 | reverse complement strand
ATAGGGGGCGAAGGGGGGATGTGGTGAAGACTTCTTGAAACCGAGCCGATCGGGAACAGATTCCGTATCATGAGAGTGCAGAACGACCCAAAAGCTATTCCAGTAATTTGTAGGTAAATCTCACAGACTCTCCCCAATTCCGGATAAACCAAGGCTGAAAATGTTGAATTTCTAAAAAGTTGGCATTTTTGAAATCTGGCTTATATATCCGAAACTGTTCCATGAGTTTTCCGGTAGCGCAAGTTTCGAGCGGCCCGATAAACTGGCGATCGAACGTCATAAAACTGGAGCTGTCTGTCCAAGATGCCAACTGTCTTCGGTTGAGAAAAAAACATCCAGAATGGGGATTTCGCGCCCGGACGATGCGAATCGGACTCCCGAGAAACCGACCGATAATTTCTGTATTTTCAGTAAAATTATGAACGTCGTCCTTGCGAAGAGGCAAAATACTTTCAAAATCTGCATCGACATAAACTTTCTCGATCGCCCCTTCAGACGAAAGTTCAAATCGATTTGGCTGCAATACCGCCTCGTCGCCAACCTGTTGGTTAAACCACTCGAGCTTATTGAAAAAGTAGGGATCGCGCAGAACCAAATCGTCTTCTAAATAACCGTAATAATCGTAACGATCGCGATTTTGTTTTAAGAGCAGATGACATCCCGCTCCTAAAAACTTCGGATTGTCGATGTGGAACGATTTGTGGTGGTAATATCGACGATCGACAGGCAAGCGATCGAGTAAGTGAAACGATCCCGTGGTACAAATTGCCACGTCCAGATGCACTCGCGTTGTTTCGTTGGCCGGTTGTCGCACCAAGCGATCGCCGTCTTCGTCGTGGTGGTAGTACGCCTGAGACAAGCCGAACGTGGCGTGGAGCGATCGCAGACAAGCCGTCAACGCCTCGAGACGCGGTTGAGGATCTCGCCCCAGAGAACCATGTTCTTCAGAATCGCTCGCCTTGAAAAAATGAGGAATCGTCAACAAAACGCGCATCGACGTATCGGGAAACTCACCGCACAAATACTCATCCCCTGCGAAACGTCAAATCCGCTCCGACGGGAGGTTTACATTTTGTAAACACCCAACCGCGACGAACCGACGTAACATTTCGACTAAGATAGTAGTTCTGAGTTAAACAAAACGCGATCGCAACCGTCAAGATTGTAAAGCATAGATAAGGAGCGTACTTTGGTTTCTACGACCCTAAAAACCAGCAAATCGGAAGAAATCTTTGCCGCCGCTCAAAAGCTCATGCCCGGTGGCGTTAGCTCCCCAGTTCGCGCGTTCAAATCCGTGGGCGGTCAGCCCGTCGTGTTCGATCGCGTCCGAGGAGCTTACGCTTGGGATGTAGACGGCAACCAATACATCGATTACGTCGGCACTTGGGGACCGGCTATCTGCGGACACGCCCATCCCGATGTCATCGGCGCGTTACACGACGCCCTCGATAAAGGGACCAGTTTCGGCGCCCCTTGCTACCTAGAAAACGTCCTGGCCGAAATGGTAATCGATGCCGTACCCAGCATCGAGATGGTGCGGTTCGTCAACTCCGGTACCGAAGCCTGCATGGCCGTGTTGCGCTTGATGCGTGCTTTCACCGGACGGGAAAAAGTCATCAAATTCGAGGGATGCTACCACGGCCACGCCGATATGTTCCTGGTCAAAGCGGGTTCTGGCGTTGCCACTTTGGGACTTCCCGACTCTCCCGGCGTTCCCAAAACTGCCACCAGCAACACCCTGACCGCCCCCTACAACGACCTCGAAGCGGTCAAAGCCCTGTTTGAAGAAAATCCCGAAGAGATCGCGGGAGTCATCCTCGAACCGGTGGTGGGGAACTCCGGTTTCATTCTTCCCGATGCGGGATTCCTCGAAGGCTTGCGGGAACTGACCCAAGAATACGGTGCGTTGTTGGTCTTCGACGAAGTGATGACCGGATTCCGCATTTCCTACGGCGGCGCTCAAGAAAAATTCGGCGTGACCCCGGACTTAAGCACTCTGGGTAAAATCATCGGCGGCGGGCTGCCGGTGGGGGCTTACGGCGGACGGGCCGATATCATGTCGATGGTGGCACCGGCCGGGCCGATGTACCAAGCGGGAACTCTTTCGGGAAATCCTTTGGCGATGACGGCGGGGATCGCGACGCTGGAGTTGCTGCAAAAGCCGGGAACCTACGAACAGCTCGACGCGATGACGAAAAAGCTGTCGGAAGGATTGCTGCAAGCGGCACGAGAGACCGGTCATACGGTTTGCGGCGGGTCTCTCAGCGCTATGTTCGGAATGTTCTTCACAGAAGGCCCCGTTCACAATTACGACGACGCCAAAACTTCAGATTTAGCGAAATTCGGTAAATTCCATCGTGGAATGTTAGAGCGCGGTATCTATCTGGCACCGTCGCAATTTGAAGCTGGATTTACGTCTTTAGCTCACACGGATGAAGATATCGATCGCACCGTGACGGCGGCTCGCGAGGTGCTGTCTGCACTATAGGCGATCGCGTCAACTCACCATGACAACGGGATCGAACGCCCGTCAATTTCAACAAAAAAACGGCACTCAGCATTTCAAGCGCGAGTGCCGTTTTGTATAGAGGCTTAATTCTCAAAGAACGCTCAAATCAGCCCATTTTTAGCAAAAAATACATAATACATCTAAATGTATTCGTCAATACTTTCTAAACAAAAATTTGCATTTTTTAAAAAAGTCGTTACATTGGGAGCTATAAGGTCTACATCGTTTCAACCCATTCAATTCATCGCTCCTATGATTCCTATTCCTGCAAGCTTGAAAAGCAAATCCAGCGCCCACGATTTAAAAAGCCGCCTCGATTGGGGCGAACCGGCGCTGACGATTATCGACGTGCGCGATCGCACTACGTTTAACGCCTGCCACATCCAAGGGGCAATTTCCCTAACTAAAGCCGAACTGGTCGATCGCGCCTCAGCCAACCTCGAACTGATGCGAGACATCTACATCTACGGTGCGACGGACGACGAAACGGCCGAGGCTGCATCGATGCTTCGCGAGGCCGGATATCAAAACGTTGCCGAACTCGCAGGTGGACTCGCCGGTTGGCAAGCGAACGGATTTCCCATCGAATCGACCTCTGCCATCGTCGGTTAGGCGATCGCCGAACGGCATTTCTGCAATTTTCTTAATTCAAGCCCCTCAACTTTCAACCAGTTGGGGTTTTTTCGTGGAGGAACCACCGTCTCGATTCCTTAAAATGAAAACGTACACAATACGGGAAACACGCTGATGACATCCGTTTGGGTCTGCGAACAACTCGATCCCACTGGAATGGTTCACGCTTGCATCGCCAGTTGCAACGAAGAACAAGCGCGAGATTGCCTCAAATCCTTTCAAGAAAACCTCGACGACCGCCAAAAAGCCGAAGGTTGGGTGGCACGCTTGCGAACCGTGGACTCGTGGGAAGACGTTCCCGTCACGCCGCTCAAACTCAGTCGCTAGCGACGCCTCCTTCCCGGCCAGTGCAATACTCACGGACAGTAGAGAGAATCTCGGGTGGCGATGCCCGTGGTGGGATTGATGCCTTCAGCGCGGCGACAGAGTTGTTTGACTTGAGCGCCATCTAAAATCGCACCGGTGAAATCGGCACCGTCGATCTGCACGTTCTCAAAAGTCGATCGCAGTAAAATCGTATCGGTTAACTGCGCGTTGCGTAGGTCGGTATCGACAAAGGTAACTTGGTCGAGCATCGCGTTACTTAAATCTGCCCCGCGAAAGTCTACATCGGTCATCCACGAGACACTGAAAATCGCTCCCCGTAAGTCGGCGCGGTTGAATTTAACCCCTCGCATGGTGCATCCGGCAAATTCTGCCGAGGCCAGTTGCTGTTCGGAGAAGTCGCGATCGACCAACTCGGCTTCGCTGTAAGACAGGGCGGGAGGATACAATACGGCTTGCGCCATCGGCATTCCCGTCCACAGGTTCAAGCTCAGCCAAACGGCCGCGAAAAATTGCAACATTGCGATCGTGCGTTTCTCCAAGTCTGACGCTCTCTAGGGTACTCGATCGCGCAACCGACCGCTCGACCTGACGGCACGAGGGCGCAAAAAATACAATGTTGGTAGGTTGATTGGGGTTTTTCGATGATGGAACAGGAGTGGTTCGATCGCGGAGTGCAATGTATCCGAGAAGGGGATTACGTCAGTGCGATCGCTGCGTTGACGACCGCCCTCAATGGCGATCCGACTTTTGCGCTGGCTTACGATCGCCGGGGACGGGCGTATTTCGAGGCGGGACGATCGCACGATGCCATTTCTGACTACACTCGCGCCCTCGACCTCGATCCGACGCTGCGAAGTGCCTGGTACGGACGGGCGATCGTGCGGTTGGCGTTGAAAAACTTTCCCGGTGCGCTAGCGGACGTCGATCGCGCTCTCGAACTCGACGACAGCCACGCCGCAACGCATCAGTTGCGGGGCAGGATTTGTAGCAAACTAGCCGACCGTCGGGGGGCGATCGAAAGCTTCAAACGGGCGGCGCAACTCTATCTCGATCTCAAGGATAAGGAAAACTGTCAGCGCTGTCTCGATCGCGTGCGGGAACTGCAACCGCCCCAACCCGCCAAAGACGCTGAAACGCCAACGTTGTCGCCGATTCCCTCAGTGGGGGACTATTACAAAGAACTCCTCGATCGCGTGCAGAAGGGAGACACCCGCAGCGTGCTGCAAGACCTCAATTGGGCATTGCAAGCCGACGAAAACGACGCCCGCGCGTACTGCTGTCGCGGTATCCTCTACGTGAAACTCGGGAAGACGAAAGACGCCATCCAAGATTTCAACCGCGCCTTAAGCCTGAATCCCGACGATGCTTTCGCCTATCGCAATCGCGGTAAAGCCCGATTTCAACTCGGCGATCGCGCTGGGGCGATGGCGGACTTCGATCGCGCCTTGGAACTAACCCCCGACGACGCTCTAGCCTACGTCGCCCGAGGGAACAGCTTTCGCGATGCGGGAGAGTACAGTCGCGCCATTCAAGATTACGACCGGGCGATCGAGATCGATGGCGACGCCGCCCCAGCGTATCTCAATCGAGCGACTGCGTACGTGCGGTTAGAGGAAACGCGCAAGGCGATCGAAGACTATCAAACGGCCGCCTCGAAATTCTGCCAACAAGAGGATTGGGACAACTACCACACCACCCTCGAGAAACTCAACCAACTGCAAGGGGGAGTTCCGAAGTCGGCTTCGACGGCGGCGAACGTTCCTGAAGACCACCTGCGCCAGCGGTTGTTGATGTTGGTGGGGGGACAGTGGGAAATTGCCGAACGTCTCATCGCTCGAGCGAAACTGTATTATCCCAATCGTTCGGAAAATTGGTACATCGAAAAGATCGTCTACGACATCGAACGAGAGCGCGGTATGGAAGATCGTTAGGGATGCCGTTCTGGCATCTTTACAGTGTCGTTGCTTTTCCTCAGTGCGATCGCCTTCGGGAGTCAATTCTAGAACTGTCATCCGACGGTTTGAGGTCGTCGGCGTGGCCTTCACAATAAAAACCAAACAGAGGGGCATCTTGCCGATACTGCCGAAGGGTTAAGGTCATGGAAAGCAAAAGCATACCGGAATGCCCGCGCTGCGGACGACATACCATCGTCCAACAGAGCGAATCTCGTTGGACTTGTTTGAACTGTAACTTTTCTAAAGACTTATCGCGCGATCGCGTTGAAGAGTCAGAATCGGGTGGTCTACTGACAGCGATCGTGTTGACAGGGGTGCTAGTCGCGGTGACGATCGAGGTGGCTTACGGCACGCCGGTTCAAAAAGATAACAATCCGATCGAACCCTGGACGACACCGGCTTTGACGAGCGCACCGACGGCGATCGCCCCCTCGAGATAGCCAATTGTTTGCAAATCGATTAGCATAAAAGGATGAGAAGAGGAAGAAGGGACTCGACAGTCCCTTTTTTCGTGCCGAGTTTTCCTTCAACAATCGGCGCGATCGCACGCTCCGATACTGACCCAGGTACTCGAGCCGTCGGCCCAACGTTCTTTTTTCCAAATGGGCGCGTTGTGTTTCAGCGTATCGATGGCGTAGCGACAGGCTTCAAAGGCTTCGCTGCGGTGAGGACAACCCACCGCCACCAACACGCTAATTTCGCCGACGCGCAACCGTCCCGTCCGATGGTGAACGACGACGCGGCGCACGTCCGGCCACTGTCGGCGAATCTCGGTGGCGATTTGGCGAAACACCTGTAAGGCCATCGGCTCGTAGGCTTGGTATTCTAAGCACTCGACGGCGCGTCCCTCGGTGTTGTCGCGCACGGTTCCACTCATCACCACCACCGCCCCGTTTCCGGGATCGTCTGCCAGAGAGTACGCGGTGTCTAGTGACAGCGGCGCCAGAGTTACAGCAAAACTATCCCCGTCGTAGTCTTGGGGGGGAGTGGTGAGGGAAACGGTAGCGTTGGAATTCATGGGAAATGGCGATCGAACGTCTTCTTTTAGGATGGGTGCGTTGCGGTGGAAGCAGAATTCAGGGGTTAGCCTGCACGTTTGTCACCACCGCAACACACCCTACCAAATTCTTAATCCAAATCTCGTCGTCCTTCTAGGGCGCGGGCGAGGGTAATTTCGTCGGCGTATTCCAAATCGCCCCCCATCGGCAATCCGAAGGCGATGCGCGTCACTCGCGTAAAGGGTTTGAGGAGTTGTCCGACGTACATCGTCGTCGTTTCCCCTTCGACGCTGGGGTTAATCGCCAAGATCGCTTCTTTGATTTCGCCGCGACTGACCCGTTGAACTAAGGCTTGAATGTGGAGTTGTTCGGGACCTATCCCTTCCATCGGCGAAATCGTTCCTCCGAGAACGTGATATTTACCGCGATATTCTCGGGTTTTTTCTAAGGCGATGACGTCCCGAGAATCGGCCACAACACAGATGGTACTGTCGTCGCGGTTCGGGTTACGGCAGATGTCGCAGATGGATTCGGCCGACAGGTGAAAACACACCTGACAGAGTCCCACTTGTTTTTTAGCGTCGAGGAGGGCAGTGGCGAGGGCGCGAACTTCTTCTTCGGGACGCTTGAGAACGTGCAGGGCGAGACGTTGAGCCGTTTTTGGCCCCACACCGGGGAGTTTCTGAAACTGCTCGATCAAACGAGCGAGGGGACGAGTATAAACGGTACACCTCCGAGAAACTGAGAGAACGTTTTTTATTAAAATACAGCAGTCTGACTTTGGGGGCGGCTTATTGGGGTCTTCGGGATATACGGTGATTTTTTGTGTCTAGATAACGTGATACCAAGGGTTTCAGCGATTGTAGCTTGAATTTTATGTAGCCTAGGATACAGTTATCATCACAAACCCAGAAGACCCTTTAAATCTCTGAATCAGAACCGCAAGTTAACGGTGGCGGCGACCAAAACCACCCCGAGATCGCGTTCTCGAACGACCGCTACCGAAACCCGTCGTCCGTTTACGGGTGGTCGATCGATTCGATTCGCCACTAAGTTTACTCGAACCGAATCCCGAACCGGTCGATCGATTCAACGTGCGCGTCCGGCGTCGGTTAGCTTTCTGATTCGAGGAATTCCGCAGACTTCCCGTCGTCCGCAACTGCTGGCGGTTCTTCACCGCTGCTGGCGGTTCGTTATGTTTCTGTTGGTAGTGGTTCACCGCTTGGCTGTAGGTGTTTCCGTAACCGCCGTATCCTGTCATCACGCCACCGGGTTGGTACATGGGAGGAACGTAGTAGGTCGGTGAAAACAGCATATTCGCCACCACCTGACCCGCTAAAGCCCCCGCAAACGGCGTCCAGAAGCTCGATTCGCGACGCACCACCACCGTTTCCGTCTGTCCCGTTTGGGGATTGGTTTGAGTTTCCGTAACGTTGTGAACGTAGCCGATGCGGAAATCCTGCGCCAAATGCAACACCGCTTGTCCGTTGTCGAGTTGCAAATACGATCGCTGACCCGCTTCGACTTCTTCCTCTGTCAGCGGCATCATTTGTAAATCTGTCGTCGCGTACATCGGCGATCGCCCCCGTGGGGTATTCAACAACATCAACGTATATTCGCCGTTGGCGTCGTTATATTCAGCTTGTTGAACGGGATACTGGCCGTTTTCAAACGAAGCGGCGATCGCAGTTGAAGCGAAATGGTTCGAGTTCGACGGAACCACTTCCCCCCACATCATCCAAACCAGGGTCAAACACAAAAATCCAGCAAAAAGTTTTTTCAACATCTCTTTCAACCTATTCAATCTGTCATTAGCGTTGTGTCTTGTCGATGGGTGACGCAATAACATCATTAACCGGATTTCGTCCACATTTTCCGGCCGCGTCACACACCCTTGTCTGCGATCGGTGGGGGCGGTGCGTGACGCGGTAAGACAACATTAGCCTGACTTCGACCAAATTTTCTAGCCGCGTCACACACCCTACCGATCTGGTGACGGGTGACTGTTAAAGCGGAATCAATTCAGGAAAGTTTTCTAACACCTGTTCTGAGGTAAGTTCGTCACCGAACCGAGCTGGAGAAAAGTGAACTTGAATCGCGTGAAGTTTGTTTTGATAGTGTAAGTTAATTAACGCCTTGAGTCCGTATCGCAATGCTTCGATATCTGCGAGATCGGTTTCGAGATCGGAAATTTCCCCCTCTCCAGCTACCGTTAACATCACCACAACGTTTTCTGTGGTGGGTAGAACCAGTGTTTCGTCTTCGTCTTCATCGCCGAAAGCGGGTTGTGAGAGATAGCGTTGTGCTGAATCCGTAAACAGTTCGTTGACGTAGTCTGCGGCTTCTCCTTCTTCCCAGATGACATCGCCTTCGTTAGCGGCGGCTTTCCAGTAGGGTTCGAGTTGTAAAAGATGTTGGCAGATTTCGACGAGTCCGTCTCCGAGGACTTCTAAATCGCCTTCTGATTCGATCGCAGATTGTCCGACGCGGTTGAGAACCCCCAGCAGTGGATTCACCTCCGTTCCCGTCAGATGTAGCATAATCCGACAGACGACGAAGCGAGTTTTCCCCGTCAGTCGGTTCCAGCGATCGCTCAAACTACTCATATTGTCTCTACGTCCTCCCTTGAGATCGAGCGTTATGTCGAGCCGACAACCATCTTTGTATGATATCCCGAAAGGGCAGAAGAGAAGATGTCAAAGTCCTCGCCGAGTTACCTCAGACGTCAGGTACAGCGATCGCGTGACTTGCGGTAAAAGCATATGGGGTGTGTCTGTAGAAAATGACGATGATGTCAGCAGCTCGATCGATCGGGATAGAATGAGAGCATTGACAAACACAATGCCAGCCAACTTAGATCGAACACTTGTCTTTGTTCGATCTATTTATCCTCAATTACTTGAGTCTAATTCTAGAGGGTAATTTTAAACTTTTAATTTTTTTTATACAGTTAAAAAATATTTGCTGAGTCAAATTTTAGCAATCTTTTATAAAGTAACAACAGACGCTCTTCAGTTTCCCAAAGCATTTCCTAAATTCACCAGCGCTTCGCCGTAGTTCGGATCGAGTTCCACGGCGGTACGCCACGCCTCGATCGCGCGATCGAAAAATCCCTGTTCGTACAGCAACTCGCCCAAACGATTGTAAATCTCTGCCGAATCTGGATTCAACGTCAACGCCGCTTCGTAAGAGATGTTCGCCGTGTAATATTCTCCCCGTTCGGCGAGCAAATCCCCCATTCTCGCGTGGGCTAAGCCAAACGTCGAATCGACGCGCAGGGCGTTTTGAAACGCGGCCATCGCTTCGGGAAACTTGCCGTTTTCGGCGTAGACGTTACCCAAGCCGTAGTACGCCAACGCCATCTCTCGCGAAGAGAGCGATCGCGCTTCTACAAACCGATCGATCGCCTGCTGGTAAGCTCTCGCCGCCTCGGACACTTCATCTAACGCCAAATACGCATCGCCCAACCCGCGATACGCTTCAGCATAATCGGGATCGAGGGCGATCGCCCGCTCGAAGTCAGATAACGCCACCTGGTAACGTCCCATTTTGAGCCGTCCTACCCCGCGATAATAAAAGGCAGAGGCGCGATCGCTGGTGCGTTCGATCGCTTCTTCCAATACCACCAGTGCCTCGCGGGTGCGTCCAGCCCGCATTAACGCCTCTCCGAGTAGCCCATAAGCCTCGTTAAGTTCTGAATTGACCTCCACTGCCGTTTGTAGCGCTAAAATCGCCTCGGGGACGCGATCGAGTCTCAACAATGTCTCGCCGCGATAGTAATGAGCGCGATCGAGCAGCGGTGCGACGCTGACCGCTTGCTGGAAGTAGTCCAAAGCCTCAGTAAAATTGCCTTCGTCGTAGAGAATCAAGCCGATGTTGTAATACGCAGCCCCGAGGGTACTATCGAGACGAATCGCCCGTTCGTAGGCATCGATCGCCTCGCCAATGCGTCCGAGCGATCGATGCGCCACCCCCATATTGTTGTAAGCTTCGGCGTAGTTGGAACGAATATCCAACGCCAACCCGTAAGCCACGATCGCCGACTCAGGATCGCCTTGTCCCTGCAACGCTCGCCCCAAATTGTTATAGGCTTCATAATTCGACGGATCGAGGCGCAACGCTTGTTGAAACGCCTCTTCCGCTTCCACGAACCGCCGTTCTTCTAGCAAACGCAGTCCTTCTTGCAGGTAATACCCCTCGCTGCCGTAACCCTGAGCGAATCGAAGTGGTTGGGAAACCGACGGCACAGCCTGGACGGACTGCAACCCATAGAAGGCTGTTATCCACCCCAGCCCCACACTCACCCACGGCAACCGTCCTCGAACCATTTCTGTCTCGCTCCCGGTGTCTCTTGGTTTGGCGATAGCCCAAGTATAGCTTGGGGTTGGCGGCGATCGTCGCGATCGCCTTACATCGCCTGAGCGCGAATCCAAGCCACGGGCAAACACATCGCCTTGCGCCATCCCGGAACGTAAGCCCGTTGGCGAAACACATCGTAGCCGTTGCGTTCGATCGCGTCGAGAATCTTACTATAGAGAATCGTTGCCGCCCACACCGGCCAGCGGGCATCGGGGCTGAGGGCTGCAATACCGCGTTCGGCGGTGGCGTAGTACTTGCGGGCCCGTTGAATTTGAAACTTCATCAACGCCCGCCAGCGATCGTCGACGACCCCGTCAAACAGATCTGCTTCGGTATAGTCGAACAACGCCAACTCGTCCAACGGCAAATAAATGCGTCCGCGTCGGGTGTCTTCCCCCACGTCTCGCAAAATATTCGTCAGTTGGTTGGCGATGCCGAGAGCGACGGCTTCTTCTGTAGGGCGCACGCCCTCTTCTAAGATCCAAGGTGCCGTTTGCAACGCCGGATCGACACCCATCACCGCTTCCGACATCAAACCGACCGTTCCCGCCACGCGGTAACAGTACAGCTTTAATTCCTCAAAAGTCTGATAGCGATTGCGATACAAATCCATTCGCTGACCTTCGATCATGTCGCGAAACGGTTCGATTTCCAGGGGAAACCGTTCTAGCGTATCGACCAAGGCCACGTCAAAATCGTCCATCGCCCGACCCGAAAACAGAGACTCCAAACGAGATTCCCACTCGTCGAGGGTTTCCGGCGTCGTATGACGGGCTTCAGGACCGTCTACGAGTTCGTCGGTGCGGCGACACCACACATAGATCGCCCAGATCGCTCGCTGTTTGGCTTCGGACATCAGCCGCGTACCCAAATAAAAGGTTTTGGAATACTTAGCGGTAATCTGGCGGCATTGTTCGTAAGCCTCCTCAAGTGACACGCGCATGTTGACCTTGGGCGGGGATTTAGGCAGTTGCAGCATTCGTAGCAGGCTCAACAGTCGTTTTTTTCGCAGCAGTTGCCCCGTCAGAATTACGGGATTTTACGTCGGCGTCGATCGCCTGCGCTGTCAGCTTACCAGAAAGCACAGCACCTTCCATACTGCCGAGGTATTTTTGCATCGTATAATCCCCAGACAGATAGAAGTTCGCGATGGGCGTCCGTTGAGAAGGACGGTACTGTTGGCGACCGGGGATCGCTTTGTACACCGATCGCGGCGTCTTCACGACGTGGGATTTCAGCAGTTTAGCCGGGTGGTCTCCGGTGAAGTGTTGGGGGAACAGTTGTTTGAGTTCCTCCATCGTCGCGGCGATAATTTCTTCGTCAGATTTGGAAATCCAATCTTGAGCCGGGGCTAACACCAGTTCCAGCATGGAGCGATCGGGGTTGGCGTATTCCTTGCAGGTGTTGCTCATGTCGGCGTACACGCTCAGCAAGGGCGATCGCGAGAACAGCAGGTGATCGATGTCGGTCAGTTTGCGATCGAACCACAGGTGCAGGTTAATCACCGGAACCCCTTCTAAACCTTCCAACTTCTGGAAGTGGGGCAGTTGACGCCAGGGTTGCGGCAACATGACTTTCAACGGATCGACGGGCATTGCGGAAACGTACAGATCCGCTGGGAAGGCTTCGTCCGGTTGTCCGTTCAGTCCCCGCAAGAGGAACTGTTTCACCGTTCCGTCTTCGTTGAGTTGAATTTCTTTGAGGGGGGCGTTGAGGCGAACTTCTCCGCCTCGTTCGGTGATGTAATCCACCAACGGCTGACAGAGGCGCTCGGTGGGGGAACCGTCGAGAAACGCCATTTTCGATCCGTTCTTTTCTTGTAAAAAACGGTTTAGCGCCGTCAAAATAATCGTGGCAGAAATTTCATCAGGATCGATAAAATTTAGTGCCTTTGACATGGCGATAAATACTTCTTTTTCGACTCGTTCGGGGACGTTTTGCCGCTTCAACCACTCCGAGAAGGAATATTTATCCATCTCTTCAACGTAGTCTTGCCCTTTTAAAATAGCGGGGATTAAACCCAGTCCGAATCGGATTTTTTCTTCCCAAGTCAGCATATCGTTATTTCGCAAAATTGCGATAATGCCGTTGACTGGTGCGGGAACGTCGGGAAAATCAAATCGCGAATAGGTTCCCGGTTTTTCGGGCTGGTTGAAGATCATGGTGTGTTCTTTCCACTGCAAGCGATCTTCAATTCCGAGTTCCTTAAAGAGCTGCAACATATTCGGATAGGCTCCGAAGAAAATATGCAGCCCCGTTTCGTACCAGTCACCGTCTTCGTCTTTCCAGGCGGCGACTTTACCCCCCAATACGTCGCGGCGTTCTAGGACGATCGGCGTGTGTCCTAAATCGGCTAGGTACTTTGCACAAGACAGTCCCGCTAAACCGGCTCCGGCGATCGCGACTCGCATGTAACGTTACTACCCTCACTTCGATAATGGTTTTCCCGTCTCTCATTATACGTTGCAATCTGTTACAAATCATCGAGCGGCGACGTTCCGTCCGTGAAATTGCCGATCGCTCCCGGCGAGAAATGGCGCGGCGGTGTGAGTTCGATCGCGCTACCGCCCCCCGTGCGATCGCCGCGATCGACTGATACCTCACACCGCGAAACCTCAGCAGTATCACCGAGACAGTAGCAGTGCGATCGCTGATTTTTTCGGGGGTTCGACCCATCATGGACAGTAACGAAACCTTCTATCGAACCTCCAATGAGACAAGCTTTGATGTCACGGTCTTCTGAATCTCAACCGTCCCCAGAAACCTTTGACGCTCGCTTTTTGACGCGGGTGTATCCAGAATTTCGCAGCGAGATCGATCGAATTTTAAAATTGGTGAAAGTCCTCGAAACAGACACTCAACGTTCCCCAGAACAGCGAGTGCAGGACTACCAAAAAATTCGCGCCGCCGCCCAGCACATGAGCGTCTTACTGATCGAAGCCCTCGACGAACTTCGCGATCGCCCCTAAAGGGGAGAGGGGGAGAGGGGGAGAAGGGGAGAGGGGGAGAGGGGGAAAACTATTAACTGTTCCCTGTTCCCGATTCCCTGTTCCCTGTTCCCTGTTCCCTGTTCCCGATTCCCTGTTCCCCGTTCCCTGTCTTCACTGGTGACTGGTGACTGGTGACTGGTGACTGTAAAAGCGTTGTAGGTAAACGCTGTGACGCACGGCATGGGAAATCGGCGTCTCGAAAGCATCTACCGTCGCGATCGCGCCCCCTAACTCCTGTAACGTCGCCTGTAGGTCGTCCCGGTCTTCCTCCGTCCAGCGACCTCGGTACAGCACCGCCTGTCCGCCGGGTTTCAGCCACGGGAAAACGTAGCGGGCGCAAGCAGACGGCGTTCCGACCGCTCGCACCGTCGCCCAGTCGTAGGCACCGCGATAGGGAGGAATTCGACCGAGTTTTTCAGCGCGTCCGGCGATCGCCGTCCCGTTGGCGATCGCCAAGTCGTCGATTAACGCGTTCAAAAACCGAACTTTTTTCTGAGTCGAATCGACGAGCGTTACCTGCCAATCCGGGCGTGCTAGGGCGATCGGCAAACCGGGGAATCCCGCCCCCGTACCGATATCGACAATGCGGCACGGAGTCGGCAACTCCGAGGCGGGTGCGTTCAGGATCGCTGCGATACCCCGCAACGAATCCCAAAGGTGTTTTTCCCAAAACGCCTCGGGGTCAGTAATGCGCGTCAGGTTCAGTTGTCGGTTGCCCGCCAGGATACCCTCGTAAAGCAGTTGAAAGCGATCTCGGACTTCGGGTGTCGGGGCGGCCGCTCCCAGCGTCGCCTGCCAAAGTGGGGACAACTCCGGTAAGACAGGGGTAGCGATCGCCCGTCGAGGGGATAGAAACGAGTCTGACTCCATCGCGATCGCCTAAAACGGGATGTCGTCAACTAACGGTTCGTCCGCCGACGGTGTCGTCGGTGTCGTCGGGGTCGTCGGTTGCGCGGCCGGTTGCGCGGCCGGTTGCGGGGGAGGCGTCGATGCCATCGGCGTGGGAGCGGGCGTCGGTTGCGGTTGTGCCGCAGCGGGAGCCGCTTGATGACCTCCTGCCGCCGCCGCGATCGTATGAATGCGTTGGGCGGTCAGTTCGGCGCGTTTTTCCTTAAACCCCTCGGGGCGATCGACCGTCACCATATTCAGACGTCCCTCGATGACGATGCGATCGCCGCGATGGTAGTTTTGATTCAAGGCTTCAGCCAGTTTGCGCCATGCGACGACTTTCAGTGTGGCCGGCGGATCTCCCTCGCGTACGGGGTCGAACTGAACGATCGTCTCGGCAACTGGAATTTGGGCGTCGCTCGTGTAGCGCAGTTGCGGGTCTTGGACGATTTCCGCCATTAAAATGCAGCTATTCATTTCAAACGAATGTCGGTAACTTTGGTCGTGAATTCACACGCGGGTCGGACGCAAAGTCGCTTCCGGGGCAGTCGCTTAGCTTAACGCTTTCTTTCTTCAACTCGCAAGAGCGATCGCCGCAGCAGGTTCGCGATCGCCCCACCACCCCGAGATTTTTTCGTACGACTCTTTTCAAACTATCGGTATTGTAGCAGTCGGAACGAACCCAGACGAAACCCGGTTCGTTCCGAAACTCCCCTCTCATCAAACGAGGGTTTCCGAGAGATTCTGACCGCCTTGATGCTGTTCGACGAAGTGTTGGATTCGCGTGCGGTAATCCCGCAAACTTTCATCGACCCAATCGCGGTCTTCTCCGTTGGCGAAAATGTGAACCACCGGTTCCCCAGCATCGGGCAACACCAACACCCAATTGTCCGACTGAGGTTCGCACACCTTCACCCCATCGACGAGTTGAATGCGATCGCTCGGGTGAGTTTCCACCATATGCCGCATCAGCGCCCCCTTGACCGTCCAAGGACAGCGAATCGTCTGACAGCGGTGATACACCCGAGGCAACTCCGCACAAATCTGTCCTAACGGTCGTCCTTGCAGCGTTTCCATCTCGATTAACTTCGCGATGGAGAACATCGCATCGAACCCTGGGTGTAACTGCGGGAAAATGAAGCCCATCTCTCCACTTCCGCCTAACACCACGTTGGGGTTGGCGTGGCACGCTTCCATCAACGCCGTGGGGTTGGCCTTCGTGCGAATGACCTGACCGTCGTGACGTCGGGCGATTTGTTCGACCGCACTCGAGGCGTGAACCGGCACCACCACCGTTCCGCGCGGGTTGGCCGTCAAAATCGTATTGACCATAAACGCCGTCAGTTGTTCGCCACGAATGGGAATCCCCGACTCGTCGATCAAAACGAACAGTTCGCCGTTGGCCGACACTTGCGCGCCGAAATTCGCCCGCAGTGCTTCGACCACCTGACCCAGTTGCGTGAGCAGTCCTTCCCGTTCCTCCGCCGACAGTGCCAACTGATTCAAGCTGGCGTTGAGGACGACCGCATCGCATCCGAACTTCGCCAACAGTCGCGGCAAAATCGCCCCCGATACCGCGTAGGCGTAATCGATGACCACTTTCGCGCCACCGTGACGCACCGCCTCGACGTCGATGAGTTTCTCAAAGCCGGTGCTGTACATTTCCAACACCTGACTCGGATAGTTCATCTGACCGATTTCGGAAATCTGCGCCCGTCGCAGGTCTTCTTTAAAATAAGCCCCTTCGATTTTTTTCTCTTGGGCTTTCGTGATGTTGATGCCGTTGACATCGAAAAATTCGATGAGAATCGAATCGGCTCGTTCCGGGTGAACCCGCACGTGAAGGCCCCCGTCGATGTTCAAACGAGGGGTTTCTTCTGCTGTAGACGCTCGGGCGAACGCTCGCGAAATGGGAATGGCCGTCGCTTCCAAGTTTTGCACGTTGACCCCCACCGACATAATGCCCGCGATGAGCGATCGCGACACCATGCGCGAAATACTGCGTTGGTCGCGGGAAAAGACCACTTGAGCGCCCTGTTTGAGCGTCGAACCGTAAGCCGCTCCCAATTTCACGGCAAATTCTGGCGTAATGTCGATATTCGCCAGACCGCTGACGCCGCGCTGTCCGAATAGGCTGCGCCGTGCCGTTTGTCCCCAAATCAAATTAATGTTCAAAATTGCACCGGACTCGATTTTTTTGCTCGGCCAGACCCGCACGCTGGGGCTGATTTGGGCTTCTTCTCCCACCGTTGACAGCGGACCGACCACCGCCCCTTCGAGAACGTGGGCCCGGCGATCGACTCGGGTTCCCCGGCAGATCGTACAAGCTCGCAGGTGAACCTCGTCGCCGATAATCGCGCCGTTCCAGATAATCGGACGTTTGAGATCGGCATCGCTACCGATGGTGACGTTATCGCCGATAACCGTTCCCGCTTCGATTTGAGTTCGCGCCCCGATGCGGCAGTTATCGCCGATGAGAACGGGGGCTTCGAGTTTAACCGTGTCGTCGATATAGGTATTTTGTCCGATCCAAATTCCAGGTTCGCGTTCTGGGTAGGGAAAATCCGTCTCGACTTTGCCCCGCAGGACGTCGTATTGCGCCTCGCGATAGGCTTCGAGGTGGCCGACATCGCACCAGTAGCCATCGGCGATGTAGCCGTACATGGGTTCGCCTTTTTCCAACAGCAGCGGGAACAACTCTTTAGAGAAGTCGGCTTCTTGGTTGGCAGGGAGGTATTTGAGAACTTCCGGTTCGAGGATGTAAGTCCCGGTGTTGACGGTATCAGAGAAAATTTCCGAGGCGGAGGGTTTTTCGAGGAAGCGAACGATGCGCTGGTTTTCGTCGGTAATGATTACCCCGAATTCGATGGGGTTGGGAATGTGTTTGAGGATGAGGGTGGCTTTCGAGCCTTTTTGACGGTGGAAATCGATCGCCGCACTCAGGTCGAAATCTGTGATACCGTCGCCGCTAATGACGAGAAAGGTATCTTCGAGGAGGTCTTCGACGTTTTTGACGCAACCGGCGGTACCGAGAGGTTGTTCTTCTTCGACGGCGTAGGTCATTTGAACGCCGAAGTCTTTTCCGTCTTGGAAGTAGTCCCGCATGACGTCGGGGAGATAGTGAACTGTCGCGATGACTTCAGTGATTCCGTGGCGCTTGAGGAGATTGAGGATATGTTCGGCGATGGGACGGTTGAGTACCGGTACCATCGGTTTGGGGAGATCGCAGGTCAGGGGTCTCAGTCGCGTCCCCGATCCTCCAGCCATTAACACTGCTCGCATAAGCGCTCCTTTGATGTCGTTTGTCGTACTAATGTGATTATGTGTTGCTATTTCTACTAAAAAGGTATTACAGGTTTGAGATTACAGACTCAATAAAGCCTGGAATCGCAGAATGTCTCTCGACTCGTCCACGTTGTTTATTGTAGGGGGCGGAAGGGGAGAGTTTACAGCACGGGGAGACAAAGGAGATCTGACGGAGAAGGGAAAACGGTTCTCACGGTTGGCGAGTTTTGGTGTGCCGATCGTCGATCGGCGTAAAATATTTGCAGGGATGGCAGGGACCTTCGGGATTGACGGCGCAGCGAACTAACTCCGATCGCGCGTTGTACTGACAGGATGCGTCGCCGATAACCCAACGACCGTTAACTAGACTCATTTCTTGGGGACGGTCGGCCTTCTGCACGTAGAGGGCGATCGTGTTGAGGCGATAGCGACCGGATTTGAGATGGTAACGGTGTCGGCGTTCGAGTACGGTGTAGGTCTGACCGTCGAAATCGAGATAGTGACCGGGTTGTGGCGTCCAGTCGAGATAGACTTTTCCCAGGGATTTCGCCGACTTCGTTAAAATCACCTCGGTTGGTAAAGAGTCTGGCTCCATAGGCCCTCCTGTCGTTCGGTTTACACTTTTCTACCAATTTCAAGGTAACGCATCTGTTGGGGCGCACTGCCTCGGGGCGCGATCGCTTCGATGTCTTTTCAGGAACGGTGTCGAGAATTTTTGACCGAGTGCTTGCGGAAACGCTCAGTCCGGCGTTAGGGTATTCTGCCAGATATTCCCCGTTTTGGGGTGCGATCGCCGTTGTCTACGATACTGCTTATGTCGTTTCCCGTTCGCCGTCTGTTCGTCGCCTCTGCTCTGAGCCTGTCGCTGTTGTCGGGATGTACGGGAGAGTCCCCTGTCGCCGAACGCAATCCTGAAGTGTTACGAATGCTGTCGTGGCAAGCCCCGACGATTCTCAATCCCCACCTCTCGACGGGATTTAAGGATTGGGAAGCCAGCCGCGTGACCCTCGAGCCTTTGGCGACGTACGACGCAGAGGGACAGATGGTTCCTCTCCTGGCGGCGGAAATTCCCAGTTTGGAAAACGGCGGTGTCGCCTCTGATGGAACTTCGGTGACGTGGACGCTCGATCCCGATGTGAAATGGTCGGACGGAACGCCCTTCACGGCTGAGGACGTGGTGTTTACTTACAATTACCTCAGCAATCCCGAGGTGGGCGCGACGAATTTGGGGGTGTACCAGGCGATCGCCAGTGTGGAAGCGATCGACGAGACGACGGTACGGGTTAATTTCAAACGTCCCAATCCCGCCTGGTCTTTGCCTTTTGTGGGCGCGTCGGGCGTCATTTTGCCAAAACACGTGTTTGAGGACTACAGCGGCGCGAACGCTCGGGAAGCCCCTGCTAATTTAATGCCTGTCGGCACCGGCCCCTATCGGGTGGTGGAGTTTAAACCCGGTGACGTGGTGGTGTACGAACCCAATCCCCACTACCGGGACGCGGAGAGCCTCAGTTTCCAACGCATCGAACTCAAAGGCGGCGGCGACGCGACTTCGGCGGCGAGAGCGGTGTTGCAAACGGGAGATGCGGATTTTGCCGATAATTTACAAGTCGAACCCCAGGTTTTGGAACAGTTGGAAGCTGGGGGAACTGGTAAGGCGATCGCCAGTTTCGGGGTTTTGGGGGAGCGCATTGAATTCAACTATACTGACCCCGATCGCGCTAACGAAAACGGCGATCGGGCGACTTTGGAATTTCCCCACCCGTTTTTCACTGACGAAACGGTTCGACAAGCCTTTGACTTAGCGATCGATCGCGAGGCGATCGCCACTCAACTATACGGAAAAGCTGGAAAACCCCTCGCCAATTTCCTCTTTACTCCCCCTCAATACGTTTCGCCCAACACGAGTTACGAATTCAATCTCGAGAAAGCCGCCGAACTTCTCGACGAGGCGGGGTGGATAGATAGCAATAACAATGAAATTCGCGATAAAAACGGCGTTGAAATGCAAGTGGTTTTTCAAACCTCCGTTACACCAGTTCGTCAGAAAACTCAAGAAATTGTCAAACAGAATCTGAATGCGATCGGCGTCGGCGTGGAACTCAAAAGCATTGATTCCAGCATTTTATTTTCTGGCGATCCGTCGAGTGTCGATACACTTCAACGCTTTTATGCCGACTTACAAATGTTTTCTACGGGGAACTCCAATCCCGACCCAGCTATTTATATGAAAACTTACACCTGCGACGAAATTGCAACTCCCGAAAATAACTGGTCGGGGCAAAATTTCTCGCGATATTGCAATTCCGAATACGACGCACTTTGGGATCGAGCGCAAACAGAACTCGATCCCGAAAAACGCCAAGCCTTATTCCTGCAAATGAACGATTTGTTAGTTCGAGATTCGGTTGTCATGCCGATCGTCCATCGCGCCGACGTGGTGGGAGTTAGTTTACAATTAGAAGGGGTCGATCCGACGCCTTGGGATCGCGCCACCTGGAACATTGCCGAATGGCGGAAAGTGTTTAATTGAGAGCGATCTACCAGATTTTGAATACATACAATGCGAAAATTCTATGTAGGGCTTGCTGAAAAATTCTCCAGAGCGAATTCTGATGCCGTACAGCTTGCCCAATGGTTGTTTCGGACTCTAGCTTCCCCATTTAATCGGCGATCGCTGACGAAAATGCAAGGTTTTCAGATCGAAACACTCAAAAACCTTGCACTTTTTTTCAAAAAAAGTCCTAAAACCCTTGCCATATATACATTTCACGTTGATTCAGCAAGCCCTATGTAGAGCTATCATGAATTCACCTGACTATAAAGATATTGTCAAACGGATTACCGATCTTAAATTTGACGATCGTGAGATCGCGATTATGCGGCTATACAATGAAAATTATACTCGCCTTCAAGAAGCACGTCTGATCGAAAATGGTTTTCCAATCTTTAAAGGATTCCACTATTCTGTTAATACTCAGCTAGAGTTTAATTTTTCTGACTTTGAATTACGAGATATTCCTGAATTACTGCATTTATTAAGACCGTTCTTGCTTCACAGGGAGCGAGCATCTTTTGACAACACAAAAAATATTTTTGGAAAAAGAGCAAACAAAGATAATTTGCTATGCTCAGAACTCAAGAAGCTTCAAAAGTTATATATGGAAGGATATTATCGAAAATATGGTCAGATATCAATTATTAACTTAGGCAATGATATCGATCGAGATCCAAATAAATATTTGGGAATGCGTCTGGGTTTCCCAGCCTCAAATAATGAATATGAAAAAATACCTTTATTTGATGAAAAAACTATACAAAAATGGTTGAATGGAATGGAATATCATCAAGACACGGACAAAAGGCTTTTTGTGAAAAAAATAGAAAAAGTATTGGGAAAAGATATAGCTAAGCGATTTTTTGTTTCGCAATTATTCGGAAAAATTCTTGCAATATCCATCTTGAAAGGTTGGATTTATTATGTCATTTCTGAGTGAATTGTTGCTCGAGAAATACAAGTCTAGTTTCAAATTTAAATTTTAGTGAGACATCATGCCATCTAACGTCGTTTCTCGAGAATCGTTTCATAAATCGGTTTTCCTTCAACCTGAATCAACGATCTGTCGTCTAGCTGACGATCGCTTAAGTGTAATTCGTGTCACGATCGCACTTCCCAATAAGAATTAAAAACTCATTCAGAAGAATCGGCGACAAATTCTTTGACGCCTTCATGATAATCTAAATCAGAAATAGTAATATCTCGCGTTGCCTCTTCCAAACCCAACAGACGCCAAAACGAATGTTTGTCTTGTAACGCCTCCGCCTTGCCGTAAATCGCTTCAGCTAACCGATAAACTTGCTGAGATTCCAAGTTGCGATCGACCACGATAAAGGAAAACGTCGAAAACGTCGGAACAGCTTCAGATTGCCAAGGATAAGTATTCGCCGGAATCGTCATCGACTGGTAAATTCCCTCCAATCCTTCGAGGCGCGATCGCTCCGACAACGCCAACAACCGAATCTCTTCCCCTGCTTCCGCCGAAAGCTCCATCAGCAACGGCGACCCCAACGCAGAGGTAAAAAACGCGGCGTCCAACTCCCCCGCCAAAACACCCTCGACAGCTGTTTCGATATCCAAGCGTTGCAAGTTCGGTTCGGTTTCGGGATCGAGACCGTATAGGGTATAAAACACGAACGCCGTCACGAACGTTCCCGAATTCGGCGGACCGATCGCCACTCGTTTTCCCGCCAGATCCGCCGCTTCCTCGATTCCAGAATCCCGACGAACCATTAAATGCAGCACCTCGTTACTCACGGGAGCAAACAGTTGCGTATTGTCTAAAGACTCCCGTTGCGACTCGTCGCCGAACTGTTCCAAATAGAGGCGGGTGTCTAACTGGGAAAACCCCAAATCCGCTTCTCCCGTTCCCACCGCTTCGAGGTTGGCGATCGATCCAGTGGTTTCGCGAATCTCGAACGCGTACCCCTGCTCTCGTAACAGGTCTCGGAGGTCGATCGCCGCTTGATAGTAATTACCCTTTGTATCCCCGGCCGCGATCGCGATCGTTTCCGTCAGCGTTATCGTCTCGGGAGGAGACGCCGACTCGCACCCCACTAACCCTAATGTCGCCGAGACTGCGATCGCCGCCGCCATAACCCCTTTCATCCCCACCTTCGTTTCCTCCGCACGCGCTCCGTGTTCTTCGTGCCTCTGTGGTGTTTTCCCAGTGTTTTTCGCTAAAAATTAATGTAAAAAGGGGAACGATCGAACCGTTCCCCTCATGTAATTACTCGATCGTAATCGACTGCGGGCCGCTGCTGCTACCGTTATTGTCGTCTCCGTTAGAATCCGACGAGGACGCATCAGACGACACCATCGTATCGCCAAGCCAGCTTTTTACTGGCTCCTCAGATAAATCGAGGCGCAGGACACCCGAGACGAAACCGCCGAGAAAGGCGATCGGTTCGGATGCGAATTCTTTGACAAAGGGTTGAAGTTCGTCGAAAAACATAGGTTTTCCGTTTCGGCGTTTGAGTTAGGGTTTGCTTCGGGAACGATCGAATCCTAACGCGGAACGCCTCGTCTGTGCCATCGACTGGAAACGGAACGGGGCGATCGTTGTATCCTGAATTAATGGAGAGTTGCAAACAGATCCCTAAAACGTTGCACCTCCACGTTTGCACCTCCACTCAGTCACGTTCTGCCAACCCCTGCATTCATGTTTGACGCACTCGCCGATCGCTTAGAAGAAGCCTGGAAAAAACTTCGAGGTCAAGACAAGATCTCGGAATCGAACATTCAAGACGCCCTCAAAGAGGTTCGTCGCGCCCTCCTCAACGCGGACGTCAACCTACAAGTGGTCAAAGACTTCATCCGCGAAGTTGAAACCAAAGCCCTCGGCGCCGAAGTCATCTCTGGCGTGCGCCCCGACCAGCAATTTATCAAAATCGTCAACGACGAACTGGTGTCGGTAATGGGGGAAAGCAACGTTCCCCTCGCCCACGCAGACACCGCCCCCACCATCGTCCTCATGGCGGGGTTGCAGGGAACGGGTAAAACCACCGCCTCGGCCAAACTCGCCCTGCACCTGCGGAAACAGAATCGATCGAGCCTTCTGGTGGCCACAGACGTCTATCGCCCCGCCGCGATCGACCAGTTAAAAACCCTCGGCCAACAAATCGACGTTCCCGTGTTCGAGATGGGAACCGATACCGACCCCGTAGAAATCGCCCGTCTGGGGGTCGAAAAAGCCAAAGAAGAAAACATCGATACCGTTATCGTCGATACCGCCGGACGCCTGCAAATCGATCGCGACATGATGGCGGAATTGGCGAAAATCAAAGAAACCATCCAGCCTCACGATACGCTGCTGGTGGTAGACGCCATGACGGGTCAAGAAGCCGCCACCCTGACGCTCACCTTCCACGAAGAAATCGGTATTAGCGGGGCGATCCTCACCAAACTCGACGGCGACACCCGAGGCGGTGCGGCTCTCTCGGTGCGGCGAATTTCCGGTGCGCCGATTAAATTCGTGGGGATGGGGGAAAAGGTCGAAGCCTTACAGCCGTTTTACCCCGATCGCATGGCGTCGCGCATCTTGGGGATGGGAGACGTTCTCACCCTCGTCGAAAAAGCCGCCGAAGAGGTGGATTTGGCCGACGCCGAGAAAATGCAGGAGAAAATCCTTTCGGCCAAGTTCGACTTTTCGGACTTCCTCAAGCAAACCCGCTTGATGAAAAATATGGGGTCTCTGGCGGGGGTCATGAAGCTGATTCCCGGTATGGGAAACAAGCTTTCTGATGAAGACCTGCAAAAGGGGGAAACGCAACTCAAACGCGCCGAATCGATGATTAATTCGATGACGGCTGAGGAACGCAGCAATCCCGATCTCTTGGCCAGTTCCCCCAGTCGTCGCCGCCGCATCGCCACAGGTGCGGGATACGAAGAAACGGACGTGCGCCAACTCGTCAGCGACTTCCAAAAAATGCGATCGCTCATGCAGCAGATGGGACAAGGTTTCCCCGGAATGGGCGGAATGGGCGGAATGGGCGGAATGAACCCCTTCGGCGGAATGTTCGGCGGCGGCGGCCAACCTCGCTCCGGTTTTCGCGGCTATCCCAGCCCCGGCGGGAAGAAGAAGAAGAAAAAACAGAAGAAGAAAAAAGGATTTGGGGATTTGTAAACCCGACAAGGTTTTGAATTTCAGCCAAACGAGATCGGTTTTTGGAGGGGGAGAGGGGGAGCAAGGGAGAGGGGGAGACAGTTCGTCGCACGGAATTCTCGCCTGTGTATTGGTGATGTGAAGAGTTGGGTGAAATGTCGATGAAAGCAGTAGTGATGACAGCGGCGGGTGCGCCCGAGGTTCTACAACTTCAAGATGTAGCGAAACCGGAACTGCGATCGCCGACAGACGTTTTAGTCCGTCTGAAAGCGGCTGGGGTCAACCCCATCGATACGAAAGTTCGTCAGCGGGGGACGTTTTACCCCGACTTGTCCCCTGCAATTCTCGGTTGTGACGGGGCGGGAATTGTCGAAGCCACGGGGTCAAAAGCCGAACGCTTCCACGTCGGCGACGAGGTGTATTTTTGTAACGGTGGCTTGGGCGGCCCTCGCGGCAATTACGCCGAATACGCTGTTGTCGAACAGCACTGTCTGGCATTGAAACCGCAAACCCTCAGTTTCGAGGAAGCCGCCGCCGCCCCCCTCGTCCTGATTACCGCCTGGGAAGCCCTCTACGATCGCGCCCGCATCCAAGCCGGACAAACGGTTTTGGTTCACGCTGGGGCGGGAGGTGTCGGCCACGTGGCGGTTCAGTTGGCCAAACTCCAAGGGACTCGCGTTTTGACGACAATTAGCGATGCACAAAAAGCGAATTTTGTCAAGCAATTGGGTGCAGATTTGCCAATTTTGTACAAAGAGCGAGATTTCGTCGAAGCGGCGATCGAAGCCACCAACGGCGAAGGGGTAGACGTGGCCTTCGACACGGTGGGGAAAGACACCTTTTATAAAAGCTGCAAAGCGGTGAAGGTCTACGGCGACATCGTGACGCTGCTGCAACCGAGCGACGACGGAAATTTAAAAACCGCCCGTCAACGCAACCTTCGCATCGGTTTAGAGTTGATGCTAACGCCGATGTTGATGGATTTAAAAGACGAACGAGCCGAACAAGCGAAAATTTTACAGCAGTGCGCCCGGCTCATCGATCGCGGCCAGTTAAAAATTCAGCTAACCCGAACCTATCCCCTCGCCGAAGCCGCCGCCGCCCACGCTGCGATCGAAGCCGGTTCCACCACTGGAAAAATCGCCCTCCTCATCGGGTGATGACGAGATGAGGTAAAGTTCTCCCCCTCTCCCCTTTTACAGTGAGCAGTGAACAGCGAACAGTGAACAGTGAGGTAGTTAAGTTAACAGTTTCTCCCCCTCTCCCCCTCTTCTCCTCTCCCCCTCTTCTCCTCTCCCCCTCTTCTCCTCTCCCCCTCTTCTCCTCTCCCCCTCTTCTCCTCTCCCCCTCTTCTCCTCTCCCCCTCTCCCTTGCCCCCTTGCCGTGTTATCGTAAGGGAACAAGATCGACCCCTTTTGCCGGGTTTGCGTTTCGACGATACGACCCGAGATTTACCGAAGATATGACTCAGCTCCCCCATAAAAACGGGCGCTTTTCCACCACGATCTCGATCGTGACCGATGAGGTGGGACGCTCGCTGCCCTGTTACGTCGAACATCAATTCGATGTCCGAGGGCAAAATTATGCCGTTTTACTGCCCGTCAATACGCCGGTCGATATCGTGGCGTGGTATGGCGAAGATGAAGACGAAGAAGAAGCCGTTCTCGTTTCAGAGGAAGAACTCGACGAAATTTTCGACACGGCAAAAGCCGTTCTCGCCGAACACGACTTACTCTTACAGCGAACGGCACTCACGCTCACCCTAGTTGGCGAACTGCCCGAACTCGACGAACTCGAGGACGAGTTAGATGAAGAAGGCGACGACGATCCCGACGCCGAAGAACTCATGTGGCTGGCCAATTTCTACCACAAAGAACAGGAATATTCGATTTACGTTCCTCTCGACCCGATGTTAGTGTTGGTGCGACTCGACGAGTCATCTCAGCCACAACTGCTGACGCAAGAAGAGTTTGCCAAAATCGAGCCAATTCTGCCTTCTCTAGAAAGCCGGATTGCCGAACGCCTTTTTGAAGGACTCGATTGAGTCAGATTCTATTGAAACCTTCGAGATTAACACAGCCATCGTGAAACGGATTTGGACAGGCGCGTTCTATCTAGCGATTCCCGCTGCCCTGGCAGTTGGGGGATGGCAAGGTTGGTCTTGGTGGAGTTGGGCGAACGCACCAGTGACTTCTGAAGAGGATGCCGCTCCGGTGCAACTCGAAATTCCCGCAGGAACTCCCGCCGGACAGATCGGACGGGATTTAGAAGAGTTAGGCATCGTGCGATCGGCGTCGGCTTGGAACCTCCGGGCCCGCTGGTTGCGCTGGCAGGAACCGTCAGGAGGGTTCCAGGCGGGAGTCTATCGGCTGTCACCGGGAGAACCGATGACAGATATTGCCGATCGCATCTGGAACGGCCAGGTGGTCGAGGAAAGCTTTACGATTCCCGAAGGCTGGTCTCGCCAAAATATGGCGGCTTACTTCGAGGAACGGGAATTTTTTTCGGCCCGGGCGTTTTTAGAGGCGACGACGGAAATTCCCCGCGATCGCTTTCCCTGGTTACCCGCCGACCTCCCCCACCTCGAAGGATTTCTCTTTCCCGATACGTATCAGCTTTCGAGTCGAGGGACGACTCCCGAAGCTGTGGTGACACAGATGCTATCGCAGTTCGAGGCGGTCGCCCTACCCTTGTACGAGGCTGCGGAAAACCCACCGTTGGCGTTGACGCTGCGAGAGTGGGTGACGCTCAGTTCGATTGTCGAACGAGAAGCGGTGGTTTCGGAAGAACGACGAACGATCGCCGGAGTGTTTGTGGAACGGCTCGATCGCGGCATGAAGTTAGAAGCCGACCCAACGGTGGAATACGCCCTCGGTATCCAACAAACGGTCGATCGCCCGCTGACTTTAACTCAAGTGGCTGTCGATTCTCCTTATAACACCTATCTCAATTCGGGCTTGCCGCCAACGCCCATCGCCAGTCCCGGTCAGGCCAGTCTGGCGGCGACCCTCGACCCGGAAGAGACAGAATATTTGTATTTCGTGGCGCGATACGATGGAACCCATCTGTTCAGTCGGACGCTGGCCGAACACGAAGCCGCCATCGATCGCGTGGAACGAGAACTCTCGACTCAATAACTCCGCTGCTTCTCCCTGCATATCACAGGGTTTTCACCAACATTACCGATCATGTCTTGGGGCAAACTGTTACAGCCAGATTTAGTTCTCGGTGGATCTGTTTTGGACTTGACGCCGGAACTTCTAGAAAAACACGATTTAAAAGGACTCGTCCTCGATGTGGACGAAACCCTCGTTCCGATCGGTCGCCCTCGCGCCTCGCAAGCGTTACACGATCGCATCGCCGAATTGCGCGAAGTCTCTCAGCTTTGGCTCGTGAGCAACAATGCTAGCGAAACTCGCATCGGCGGAATTGCGAAATCGTTGGAATTGCCATACATTCACTTCGCCGCCAAACCTTTTCGCCGTAAGCTCTGGCGGGCTGTCTCGGCTATGGATTTGCCGGTGGCGCAGGTGGGGATGGTGGGCGATCGCCTGTTTACAGATGTTCTCGCGGGAAATCGTATGGGATTGTTTACGATCCTCGTCGAGCCGATGGTGGATGCTGGGGAAGCCGTGCGCCGCTCTCCCGTGCGATCGTTTGAAGTGTGGATCTCGCAGATTCTCGGGGCATCTTTAACTCCCGATCGCCGATCGAGCGATAGTTAATTATTTAGTTATCGAGTTTAGTTGTCGAGCGATTTATAAAATTTTACATAAGTACAGTAATCGCAAATTTTTGAAATATAAAGAAATTATTAGGAATACGAAAATCAATTTCACGATCTGGCATTCTATAGAGAGATTCAAAGAGGGTCAGCTCGATAAAGACCCTCGATCGTAAACGGGATCGATTAAATAAAGATCCTGAATGTTTAACGGGGTCGAATCTATAAAGACCCTGACTCATAATAAAACCCCAATAAAAACATGGAAATAGAGTGTTGTTTGAGCTGCAAAGACAAACAGCGCTCTATTTCTGTTAGGACTTATACTCCATCCTTTTCCGATAAGCTAGGTTTCAAGAAGTCTTCACCACATCCCCCCTTACCCCCTTAGCCCCCCCTTAGCCCCCCTTTCAAAGGGGGGTTGGGGGAATAAAGAGACTTGTCAGGTCGGTCAAAACCAGTATTTGAGCCCGAGCGGAGTCGAAGCGAGCGAAGTCGAAGCGTTGAGATTCGGATTCCGTATTACGCACTTCATCGAAAAAAACTTCTCCGACTTCGAGGTAATGTGACCTCGTCGGAGAAGTGTACGCGCAGTTTGTCAAACGCTCGAGTCTCGATGAAAGTGTTGGGTCGCATTTCGAGTCACGTCGAACGTCGGGTGTCGAAGAGGGAGTTCAACGCTCTGACAGCCTGGGGCGAGTGCAAGTTGAAGTTCGACGAAAAGACGTGGCTGGCAAGTTCGACAGGTTGCATCGTCTCCGAATCGTTTCGCCGAACTGTGTGGTTTAGCGTTGGTTAGGGGGTGTGACGGCGGCGGCGCAATTGCAATCCGGCTACGACGGCGAGCAATCCGAGCGTCACGGACGGTTCGGGAACCGAAGCAGTCTCGCGTCGAGCTTGAGCGAACAGCGTCATATCTTGATAGTCCATATCGTCGCCGTTTCCGGCATCGTCGAAACCGAGTTTGACGGGGCTACCAAAGGGATCGATCGAGGTGAAGAGTCCAGCATCACCAAACATCGTTTCGTCGTCGCTGTCGATGGAACCGTGAGATCCGAAGACCGTTCGTTGCGTACCGCCGTTGAAGGACGACGTCGAGTAGACGGTACCTGCCGAACCGCTATCCAAACCGAGGGTATATTCGGTATTGGCTAAGAAGGTAAAGCTGGCCGTACAGGTCAAAACCGATTCCCCACAGGTTCCGAGCCAACCTTCGGAGTTTCCAACAATGTGGTTGGGGGCGGCGTCGTAGGCTTTCGTTTCTTCAAATAGCGTTGTGAGCGCGTTACCCAAGTCACTCACCTCAAAGATTTTCAGTGCGGACTTGAATTTTCCGTAAGTTTGATTGAATTCAAACGTGACAGTCGTGTCTTCTTTGAAGAAGATTCCGTCCGTTCCGAATTTTTCTCCCGCAATTAAACTTCCCGCTTCAGCCGGTGCGATCGCGCTCGAAAATGCTAAGGTCGCACCCAGTAAAGGAGCTGCGTAGGTCGTTATGTTTTTGAACTGCATAGATGGATTCTCCAGGAGTCTAGTGGTTGAATTTGTCGAACGTTATCTTTGGTAGTTTTGCGAACGCGATCGGTGTCTACAGAGCGATCGCGCTTTTGAACGCGAAGTTTGAACTTCAAACTTCTTTCGATGACACCCAGATTTAATATTAAGACTGTTAGGAGTTTTTACTGCGCGTTTTTAGCTTAAGATCTCCTCACAATCCGTAGCTCTTCGTAAGCAGATAACCGATTTCGTCGCGTCGTATATGTAGATTCTAGTCAGTATTTTCCGACTTGTGTGCGAGGATTCGATAAATTTTGTGTAAAGCTTATGTGAACGATACGCCAAGCCTCAAAGTTTTTACTTATAAAACGAATCGAAAATGCGATCGCGACAGAAAATATACTGAATTTTCGATTGAAAACCCGGACAATTCGTCGAGATCGAGTGAGTAAGATTAGCGATCGCAATTCGTCGAAGGTCAGTAACATCACTGAAATCTGTTAGATCGGGCATTTCGCCCCGTACGAGCGGCGGCCGCACCGAAAAACCACCCCAGTCTTCTCAGGCGGAGTTTGCACGTGGCTTCATATTTTGTTACAAAGAAGGAAGTCATCTGTCTTTTGGAATGCCGACGCGCATCGGTCTCTATGTTTGGGAGCTTTACGGGAAATACAGCGTCTGCGGGAACCGACTGGGGCGAGCAAATGCTCAACACAGTTGCCAGTCGGTCGATCGCGCACCTGTTCACCAAAAGTGAGTCGGTTGACGTCCAGATTCGCTGTTCGCCCTCGAGCAAACTGCTCCAGGGAGCGATCGACAGCTTTAAAATGAGCGGTCGCGGCCTCGTCATCCGCAAACGTTTCCCCGTGCGGGAAATGTCCTTTGAAACCGACACCGTCGCCATCGATTTCAGTTCCGTCCTCAAAGGACAACTGAATCTCAAACAACCGACTCAGGCGATCGCCCAAGTCGTGTTGACAGAAGACGGTATTAACGAATCGTTCCATGCCGATCTCGTCACGCGGCGTCTCCAAGACCTGAACCTACCGGGTCTCGAATCGATTTCGGGTGGAAACCCCGTCTCGTTTTCTAACGTATCCATCGAACTTCACGCCAACAACCGCATTCAACTTCAGGCGATCGCGAAAATCCCCGATCGCGACGAAATTCCAATCGCCCTACGCACCACTATCCAAATCGAGCGTCGGCGTCGCATCGTCTTCACCGAGGCAGAATTTCTCGCCGCAGAGGTTCCCGAATCACTGCGGGAGGATTCCGAAGCCCTCAGTCGCGCTCTCCTCACCAGCCTCAACGACATGGTCGATCTCGATCGCTTCGATCTCGACGGGGTAATGCTTCGCCTCAACCGCCTCGAAACCAAGGGCAAAACCTTATTGTTTAGCGGTTACGCGCAAATCAGCCACTTCCCCAGAAGCGGCTAACTTTCTCTCAAGCCATCTCAGAAAAAGACGGCCTTCTCAACCGTCCCGAATCGGCGAGTTCTGTTCGAGAGTTCGCGATCGAGGGCGGTACAATGGGGAACGGTCGTTTTTTTATTCGCCCATAAAATCCCTTAATCTTATTAATCGCAAACGTTCTAAAATCGCATGACTGTAACTGCCGAAGCCAGCCCAACTGTCCCGACCCTTCCCCGTCGCCGCGCCGTATTTCCCTTTACGGCTATCGTCGGACAAGAAGAAATGAAACTCGCCCTGTTGCTCAACGTCATCGACCCCAAAGTGGGCGGGGTCATGATTATGGGCGATCGCGGAACGGGAAAATCGACGACGATTCGGGCGTTGGCGGATTTGCTCCCAGAAATGGACGTAGTCGCCGACGATCCCTTCGACAGCGATCCGAGCAACCCCGAACTGATGAGCGACGACGTTCGCGATCGCCTCAGCCGGGGCGAAACTCTGCCCATCGCAAAGAAAAAAGTGACGATGGTAGACTTACCCCTCGGCGCTACAGAAGACCGGGTTTGCGGCACCATCGATATTGAAAAAGCCTTGTCTGAAGGGGTGAAAGCCTTCGAGCCGGGTTTGCTGGCTAAAGCCAACCGAGGCATCCTGTACGTGGACGAAGTGAACCTGCTCGACGACCACCTGGTAGACGTACTGCTCGATTCAGCCGCGTCAGGTTGGAATACCGTCGAACGGGAAGGGATTTCGATTCGTCACCCGGCTAACTTCGTGTTAGTGGGTTCGGGGAACCCCGAAGAAGGAGAATTGCGGCCGCAACTGCTCGATCGCTTCGGGATGCACGCTGAAATTCGCACCGTGAAAGATCCCACTTTGCGGGTGAAAATCGTCGAAGAGCGATCGGCGTTCGATCGCGATCCTCAAGGTTATTTAGAACGACACCAAGCCGAACAGCAGGAACTTCAAGAACGACTCGTCAAAGCTCAGGAACTGCTGTCGTCGGTAGAAGTCGAGTACGACTTGCGCGTCCAAATTTCCCAAGTGTGCGCCGAACTCGACGTAGACGGCTTGCGAGGCGATATCGTCACCAACCGCGCGGCGCGAGCGTTAGCCGCCTTTGAGGGGCGAGATAACGTTACTGTAGACGACATTCAGCGCGTCGTGACCCTCTGTCTGCGACACCGCTTGCGGAAAGATCCCCTCGAGACGATCGATTCGGGATACAAGGTGCAAAAAGTCTTCGCTGACGTTTTCGGGGTCGAACCCCCTGACGAGGACGCCTAAACCCGACAGTATGAGTCGTTCCAAAAACTGCCAACGCATTCTCGGTCTCGATCCGGGATTGGCGCGATTGGGGTTCGGGGCGATCGAATGTATCGACAAGTGCGATCGCCTCGAACCTATCGATTTTGGCATTATACAAACGCCGCCCAAACAAGCGCTCGGACAGCGTTTACAAACGATTTACGACGACCTCCACGCCTTGGTCGATCGGTTTGAACCCGATTTCGTCGCGGTTGAAAAACTCTTTTTCTACCGCATGGGAAACACGATCCTCGTCGCACAAGCTCGGGGGATCGTGTTACTCGTATTAGCCCAGTACGACTTGCCGATCGTCGAACTCACCCCCGCCCAAGTCAAACAAGCCTTAACGGGATACGGGAACGCCTCGAAAACCGACGTTCAAGAAGCTGTCGCGCGGGAACTGTCCCTCGAAACCGTACCCAAACCCGACGACGCCGCCGACGCTTTAGCCGTGGCGATCGCCGCCTGGTTTCAGCGTTGACGATCGAGGGTTCGGGGATGACCGGATGCGAGGCGGTGCGTGACGCGGTAACACCACATTGACCTGACAACGCCTACATTTTTCAGCCGCGTCACGCACCCTACCAATTGACTCCCAATCTCCCCCTCTCTAATACGGCGCTAACGCTCGCTGACAGGCCGGACAGACCGCGTGGATCGTCAGTTGACAGTCGAGGAGATGATACCCTTCTTTTTGAGCGGTTTTCGTACCGATTTTTAAGACGGCATCGCTTTTAAACTCGATCGTTTTATTGCACTTGACACAAATCAGATGGTGATGGTGGTAAGGATAAGGTTGGTTGAGTTCGTAATGTTTGTGGTCTTCGCCAAGTTCTAGCTCTCTGAGGATACCCATCCGAGCCATGAGTTTGAGCGTGCGGTAAACCGTTGACAGGCTGATGCGCTGTCCGTCTTGCTGTAAGAGTTCGTACAAATCTTCCGCGCTCAAGTGTTCGCCTTTCGGCAAATGCTGAAACGTTTTGAGAATCGTTTCTCGTTGGGGCGTCATGCGCCACCCACGTTCGTTTAGCTCAGATTTCAGAGAGGCTGTGGAGTAAACAGACATAATGCCAGATAACAAAAGCCTCTATCTGCTTTCTAGGATACACACCAACAATCGTTGTTGTCAATTAACTTCTTTAGTTGAGAATTTTCAGAACGAGTTCATAAATCTGGACAGTTGAGCGATCGCAGGATACCTTGGATGTCAGGTTTTAGCGAGAATTTCGGCGATGAGAATACTAGTTACAGGCGGTGCTGGGTTTCTAGGCTCCCACCTCATCGATCGCCTGATGGAACAAGGCCACGAGGTCATTTGTCTGGATAACTTCTTCACCGGCCACAAGCGCAACATTCTAAAGTGGATGGATTCGCCTTACTTCGAGGTCGTTCGCCACGACATCACCGAACCCATCCGACTCGAAGTCGATCGCATCTACCACCTCGCTTGTCCGGCCTCTCCCGTTCACTACCAATACAACCCCGTTAAAACCGTCAAAACGAGCGTTCTCGGAACGCTCAATATGTTGGGACTGGCAAAACGAGTCAAAGCCAGGTTCTTGCTGGCCTCGACCTCAGAAGTCTACGGCGATCCCACCGTCCACCCCCAAACCGAAGACTATCGGGGGAACGTCAACCCCATCGGGATTCGTGCCTGTTACGACGAAGGAAAGCGAATCGCCGAAACCTTAACTTTCGACTACCATCGCCAAAATAACGTAGACGTGCGCGTCATCCGCATTTTCAACACCTACGGCCCCCGAATGCAAGAACACGACGGACGAGTCGTGAGTAACTTCATCGTCCAAGCTCTGCGAGGAATTCCCCTGACCGTGTACGGCGACGGTTCCCAAACCCGCAGTTTTTGCTACGCCAGCGACCTTATCGACGGGATGATGCGGCTGATGGAAAACGAGGAACATATCGGGCCAGTGAATATCGGAAATCCCGACGAATACACGATCTTGGAACTGGCGCAGACGATTCAGAAACTCGTCAATCCCGATGTCGAGATTCAGTTTGCGCCGCTTCCGCAGGACGACCCCAAACAGCGACAACCGGACATTACCCGAGCCAAAGAGTGGCTGGGTTGGACGCCGAAAGTCGCTTTAGAAGATGGATTGAAGCGAACGATCGAAGATTTTCGCCAACGTCTGGCAGCTAAATAACCCGATTCTAATCGACAGGCGTTTTTCCGGGTGTATCGACCGCAGCACCGAAGGTGGGGATTGAAAGATTTTGCGATTAAGCTAGTGTACGAAAGCCTCCCAACCCCACCTGTTGAGGAGTACTTTACTATCTGAGGACGAATTGATATGCGCGTTTGTGTCATCGGTACGGGATACGTCGGTTTGGTGACTGGAGCTTGCTTGGCTCGCATCGGCCACAACGTGATTTGCGTCGATAACAACGAAGAGAAAGTTAAAACGATGAAAGCCGGGCGGTCGCCGATTTACGAGCCGGGACTGTCGGAAATTATGGCGTCTTGCATCGAATCGGGACACATCGAATTCACCACAGATTTAGAAGCAGGCGTCAATCACGGTGACATTCTCTTTATCGCAGTGGGAACGCCGCCACTCCCGACTGGGGAAAGCGACACTCGGTACGTCGAAGCGGTAGCCCGAGGGATCGGCGCACATCTGAAAGAGGGTTACAAGGTCATCGTCAACAAGTCTACAGTTCCGATCGGTTCGGGGGACTGGGTGCGATCGATCGTTCTCGACGGTATCGCCGAACGGGAAAAATCCCTAGTGAGTGCGGGAACTTCTGGAGAAGAACTCGTCGAACAAATTAACGCGGAGTTCGATGTCGTCAGCAACCCGGAATTTCTACGGGAAGGATCGGCGGTGTACGATACCTTCAACCCCGATCGCATCGTTCTCGGCAGCAACAGCAGCCGCGCGATCGAGATGATGAAGGAGCTTTACGAACCGATCGTCAAACGGGAGTTGGCGGAGGAGAAAGAGTTGCCTCCGGTGCCGGTGGTGGTGACGGATTTGTGTTCGGCGGAGATGATTAAGTACGCCGCCAACTCGTTCTTAGCCACGAAGATTAGCTTTATTAACGAAGTGGCGAATATCTGCGATCGCGTCGGTGCTGACGTGACTCAGGTGGCCAAAGGCATCGGCCTCGACTCTCGCATCGGGACGAAGTTCTTGCAAGCGGGGATCGGTTGGGGCGGTTCTTGTTTCCCGAAAGATGTCTCGGCGTTGGTTCACACCTCGGACGATTACGGTTACGACGCGCAACTGCTCAAAGCGGCGGTGGAAGTCAACAAACGCCAACGCCTCATCGCTCTCGAAAAGCTCCAACACGAGCTGAAAATCCTCAAAGGAAAAACCGTCGGCTTGTTGGGACTGACGTTTAAACCCGACACGGACGATATGCGCGACGCGCCGTCTCTGTTGTTGATTGAAAATCTCAACCGTTTGGGTGCGAAGGTGAAGGCTTACGACCCCATCGTGTCTCAGTCGGGGCTAAGTTCGGGATTGTCTGGGGTGTACGTGGAAACGGACACCGAACGCCTGGCTGAAGGCTGTGATGCTTTGGTGTTGGTGACGGATTGGAAACAGTTTCTCTCTTTGGATTATGCCAAGATGGCCAAGGCGATGAACACGCCAATTATGGTGGACGGTCGTAATTTCCTCGATCGCGAGAAGTTGGAATCTCTCGGCTTCCGTTACGTGGGCGTGGGTCGTTAAACGCGCTCTGACACTTCTTTTTTCTATTTTATAGAATATGTCGATCGCCCCAGTTTTTTAGAGTAAGACTGGGGTTTTTATTATTGATAACATACGCTAATCGATTTTTCTTTCAAATTTAAATGCTTGTTATGAGTCAAAGAATCGAGCTAATCAAAACTTATCTTTGTCACTGTTCTGTATATATCGATCGCATTGTCTATGACGATCACAAAAAACTTTTCGAGAGCGTTTTCTACGATGCTCCAGAGTCTTGGAAACCGATACTAAAGATATGTATTTCTGACGTTACGGAGTACGAATGCAACATTCAAGAACTAGAAGATGACGATTTTATTGATGGAGCGATCGGATTCGATCGAGAAAATGACCGATATTACCTACTGACAGATACTAAGGAGATCGCTTTCACCTCACGAGAAAGTCCAGCGATCGAGTGGCTGATGTAACAACGACCTGTGGCTAGGTGACGGAGAGCGATCGCGATCGCTAAACTGAAAATATTCCGATCTCCATTTTCAAGATCGTCATGAAACCCACCGATCTCAAACTTATCTTAGTCGATCCGAAGCCAGAGCTTTGCGAGGCTTGGCAAGGGAAGTTAAAAAAATTCTCCGCCGTGTCAATTGTCAACGGCTATTTTGAAGAGTTAACCGATTACGATTGTATGGTGAGTGCGGGGAATTCCTTCGGTTTGATGGATGGTGGGGTCGATCTGGCGATCGTTCGCTATTTCGGTTTAGAATTGATGGCTCGCGTGCAACAACGGATTATCGACGAGTATTGTGGCGAGCAACCAGTGGGAACCTCTTTAATTGTTGAAACCGGTCATTATAACCATCCTTTTCTGGCTCACACGCCAACGATGCGGGTTCCTATGTCTATCTCTCAAACGGACAATGTTTATGTGGCAATGTGGGCGATGCTCGTCGCCGTTAAGCGACATAACCAACGAGAAGAATGTAAAATACAAACGATCGCCTGTCCGGGTTTGGGAACGGCTACCGGAAAAATGTCGTGCGATCGCGCCGCCCAACAAATGGCTCTCGCCTATAAAAATTTTCTCTATCCACCTGAGTCGATAAACTGGCCGTATGCTTCGTTAAGACAAAAAGCGATCGGAGCCGGTGGAGATGTTAAGGTTAGTTTAGATTAAAAGAGTGCGATCGAAAATGCCCACTCTCGTTTTGAGTTCCCGTTACAGTGAAGATTCGATCGCCTTGTGGCGTGCTGCGATCGGATATAAAAAAGCTAAAATTTTTATTTTGACCGATTTATAAAATTCGATTTTTGTTAAAATCGAAAAAGGCAACACTAGGAAAAATCAATGGCTCTTCCGAACTTACTATGTAAGAAATCGCTGAACGTCATGCTGAGTCGCACTTTCAGCCAAAGTCAATCAAAAGGGGTTGAAATTGTGAAATTCATTACCAGGGTTACAGCGCTTTTTTCTGCACGCCAAGTTCGGAAGAGCCAAATCAATTGGGTTAAACTCTGAAGATCTCGAGGTAACTCTTAGGGAGCATCCCATTTCGGCAATTATAGATAAGCAGCTACTATTGAGAATACTGGCTTGCCTCTCACAGAGACAAATTCACCTACGTCTTGAAACGATTTTCAACAATCAATTGCCATGTATCTTCCAAAACGGGATGCTCCCTAACTCTTATTAACAAAATCGAAAGATGCAGGAGATTCAAAAACTACTCGAACGCTACAAAGCTGGAAAAAGAAACTTCTCAGGAATCGATTTAAGTGGCGCCAAACTTGATGGGACAAAATGTCAAATCGATCTGAGCGGGGCTGACTTTCGGGGTGCAAATTTCAGTGAAGCCGAACTATATGGCTGGCAGGGACAAGAGATAAATTTGAGCCATACAAATTTTAGTCATGCTACGCTTGAAAATGCCATTTTGAGCGATGTCAATTTAGAGAGTGCGCACTTTTGCTATGCGAATCTTAGAAATATTTATATTGATGGCAAAGTCAATCTAGCGGATTTTAGTCGAGCCGATTTAACCGATGCTTGTCTCGAACCGAAAGAATTGAATCAAACGAAGTTTGTCGGAGCAAATTTAATAAATGCAAAGCTGGGGCGATGCGATCACAGCAACACTCATCTCGATTTCACCGATGCAAATTGTGTTGAAACTCAGTTTTTGGGAAGCTTTATCTGGGCAAATTTTAAAAACTCTAATCTCAAAGCAGCAATCTTTCATCTCTCCAACGATTGTCGTGCCAATCTCAGTTATGCCAATTTAAGCAACTTGGATTTACGAGATCGAGACTTTTCCCAGCTAGAAATGGTGGGAGCCAATCTCAACGGGGCAAACCTCACCAATGCCAATTTTACAGGGGCAAATCTTCAAGGGGTAGATTTCCAAAATGCCAATCTTGACAAAGTAAATTTTACCCATGCCAATCTTCGCGACACTCAACTTGAAGGAGCGATCGCTCTAGATTCTAAAATCAAAACGATTTGGAAAATCGTCCATCAGGGAGCAAACATCGAGCTTTTAAAAACTGCTGATTTGAAGGGCGCGAATCTCAATCATATGGATTTTGTTTGGCTTGATTTGAGAAGTGTGAACTTTCAAAATGTTTGTCTGATTGGAGCAAATTTTAACCATGCCAATTTGAGTGGCGTCAATTTAGAAGGGGCTAATCTCACCGAAGCGCAATTTAAGAAAGCCGATCTATCTCGGACAAATTTAAGTCAATCCAATCTCGAAAAAACTTGTTTTTTAGGTGCAAATCTGGAAAATGCCGATCTCACTCAGACAAATTTAAAGAACGTCGATTTCACTCATGCAAAATTGTTGGGGGCGAAGTGGGTGGATGCGATTAATCCACCTGAATTTCTAGCTGGGTTTTGCCAAGCATACAACAATCCAAGTTATGAACTGCTCGAACAAATCCAAGAATCTTGCAAGGATTTATATCATGAAAGTTGCTCGTCAGATCCTTACGAAGTTTTTTTGTGGGAAACTCGCCTTCGAGGAGATTTTACACTTGAAGGATTACTCAAGGCTTGTCAACACATGCAAGAAATTCCAATCGCTGAATTTCGATGGGCTTACCTTGATAACATCGATTTTGAAGTGTTATCTCCTACTGTTTACTATGACTCCAAGCTACAAGCAGAAATTGAGTATTTCCGAATTTTGCTCGATCGCCTGGATATTTACCTGACCAATCTCAAGGTTTTTTTACTAGAAAGTCACCGTGAAAATTGCCATTTTATTATTGGCAATACTCCATCCGGTGATTATTTAGGGATAGCTCGAAAAATGTCATACTGGGCCGACACCTATTGGTTGTACCACTCTAACCCCATTTTTAGAGAGGAAGATATGACTCTTTCTAAGCCTCAAAACAAAGAGCTAATTTTGATTTTAAAAAATGCAATTTCAAATATTGAGTTTTTACAACCCAACTCAGAAAGTTTTGTTTGGGAAATTTCCGAAAAACGAAGTTCGCTGATTCATAATCTTCTCGATACAACTCGAGCCATTTCAACCCATAACGTTGAATATGTCTTCAGAAAGACAGGCTATATCACCATCGAACCCAATGACTTTGTGATGAAAAACTTAAGTCATTTAAGGCTGTATCGGGTTGGGGTTGTATGGCTGCATATGTACTTTGTCGGACAAACTCGGAATGGAGATTGGATTGTGATTCGGACTGAATCAAGTGACAGCTAAAATTTTTAGGTTTGGCTCTCGAATGGCGATCGCAGTGTGGCCAGCGTTGTCCGTTCATAACCCCACTGCGATCGCCCCCAGAAAAGCCTTACGCCACGATCGCCTGTCCGATGGTGTGAACCTTAATCAAACTGGTGCTTCCCGGCATCCCAATCGGAACCCCCGAAGTAATCACCACCTTGTCGCCTTTTTCCACCAAACCCCGTTCCACGGAGGTATTCACCACCGTCACCATCATCTCGTCAGAACTGTGAACCGTGGGAATCAAGCAGGGTTGAACGCCCCAGGATAACGAAAGCTGGTACTGGGTGGACTCTTCCGGCGTAAAGGCAATAATCGGCGGATAGGGGCGGTATTTCGAGATCGATCGCGCCGTTCCCCCAGACGAAGTATTACAGAAGATCGCCTTCGCATCGACTTCCGTGGCAATGCGACAGACCGATGCCGCCACCGACTCCGTCACGCTGAGATCGCCAGGTTGACCCGCTTTCGGATACTTCGATCGCGGCAAAACCTGCTCCGTTTCCAAGGCAATATCCCGCATCACCTTCACCGCTTCGATGGGATAGTGACCCACCGCCGTTTCTCCAGAAAGCATGATCGCGTCGGTTCCGTCGAGAATCGAGTTCGCCACGTCCGTCGCCTCAGCCCGAGTGGGATCGGGGGCGTCGATCATCGACTCCAACATCTGCGTCGCCGTAATCACCGGTTTTCCCGCCTCGTTACAGCGTCGAATAATGTCCTTTTGAATCAACGGTACTTCGTGCATGGGGAGTTCGACCCCCATGTCTCCCCGCGCGATGAGAATGCCGTCGGCGGCTGCAAGAATGTTATCGAAATCGTCGATCGCCTCCCGTTTCTCGATTTTGGCGATGACGCGAGTTTTTGCCCCAGCGGCCTCGATCGTCCGTTGAACCGGTTCGATATCGAGAACCGATCGCACGAAAGACACCGCTACCCAATCGACATTGTGTTTCAAGCCAAAGCGCAAATCGAGCAAATCTTTCTCCGTTACCGACGTCATCGGTAAGTGAGTTTGCGGTAAGTTCACCCCTTTACGGGACAGCAAAACGCCGCCGATGGTCGCTTGGGCGCGAATGGTATCGGCCGTGCGTCCGGTGACGACGAACTTGACCCGTCCGTCGTTAATCAACAGCGGTTCTCCCTTACGGACGATGGCAAACACCATCGGTACGGGAAGGGGAATTTCGTGAATATTATCGCCCGATTCCGTGGCGACAAACGTAACTTCCTGGCCGGCTTGGACTTCTAATCCTTCTGGCGGTAACGATCCCAAGCGAATTTTCGGACCGCAGAGGTCTTGCAACACGGCCACGGGCATATTGAGATCGACCCGCAGGCGTTGAATGGTATCGATCGTTTGAGCGTGAAATTCGTGACTGCCGTGAGAGAAATTGAGGCGGGCGACGTTCATACCTGCCGCCGCAAGAGATTCGAGCATTGTCGGCGAACAAGTTGCCGGACCGACCGTGCAGATAATTTTGGTGCGTCGCATAAAACACCTAAAAGCTGATTTATCGTGTCGAGGGGGTTGCCCTAATTACGTTCTCGTTACAGTTGGGGAACGATCGAGCAAAATTGTCGTGTAGGGCGGACAACATCCACCGCGCTCTATATTTCCTGTTGTTTGTGTGAGATGGCGTCAGTCTCAGCGGGCGATCGAACCGACTAACGGCGCAATCGCAGTCGTGTTGAGTTCTCCCATATAAATTCCCAATCCTCGGGCTGTTTTGACGAGACAACTTTGGGGATCGACGTAGGTAGGACTTTGGGCGCAGACTTCGGCGATCGATACGTCGGCGACTTCCCCGTTTTTCCAAACCACCACCTGACCGAAGCGTTCGTCAGCGACGAGATCGACGGCAGCTTTGCCCAAAGCAGAGGCCAGAACGCGATCGAACGCCGATGGCGTTCCACCCCGCTGGACGTGGCCGAGGACGGTAACGCGAGCTTCGATCGTGTTTTTCGTGTAACGGCAGATTTCGTCGGCGATGTAGTTGCCGATCCCGCGCAAGCGGATTTCTCCTTGGGCGTCGGTGTAAGCCCGAGATTCGCCCGATAGGGTTTTTGCGCCTTCGGCCACGACGACGATCGCGAATCGATGTCCCCAGCGATCGCGCAGTTCGTCGAGTTTTTTGCGAACGCCGCCGATGGTGTAGGGAATTTCGGGAATGAGAATCACGTCAGCACCGCCTGCGATTCCGGCGTGTAAGGCCAAATGTCCCGAATCCCGTCCCATTGTTTCGACGACCATCACGCGATCGTGACTGGCGGCGGTATAACTGAGTTTGTGGAGAGCATCAACGAGGGTGTTTACTGCGGTATCGAAGCCGATCGACCGTTCGGTGACGGCCACGTCGTTATCGATGGTTTTGGGAATGCCGACGAAGTTCCAACCGCCTTTGCGAGCCAGTTGAGATAAAATCGCCAAACTCCCGTCACCGCCAATTCCGATCAAAGCGTCGAGATCTAAGGCGCGATACCCCTCGATAATCTCGTCCGCGCGAGCTTCTGTCGGCCCTCGGTTGATCGACCCGAGAATGGTTCCCCCGGTACTCAACAGCGGATCGATGCCTCGCATATCGAGGCCGTGTACCGTGAGGGCGACCGCTTTGCGATCGAGCAATCCTTGAGTTGCGTAGGGAATTCCGAGAACTTCCCAGCCAAAGGTCAGCGTCGCGTGGCTGACTACGGCTCGGATCGCCGCGTTTAGCCCGGGACAGTCGCCGCCACTGGTGAGAATTCCGATTCGCTGGTGGGTTTTTGTCATTGGCTTGGCTGTTGTCGGTAGACGATCCGATATTTGCCTTTACTCTAACTGGGGTCTGTGGGGGATGTGTCATTTTTTGGGTTTTATTTTGAATTCCTCCCGCGTGCTTGGCATTGCCGTAACGTTTCGTTGCAACTTTACGTTTTTCGGTAGAGGGGTATTCCACAATGAAAGTTAACAGGTGCCGGGTTTAAAGGAGATTTTTGGCATGACACGTCATCGAATTTTAGCGGCGATGGCAGCAGTTTCTACGGTCGTCGCGGCCTCTCCCGCTTTCGCTGCGTACTGGATTCGCATGGGGACTGCCTCGACGGGGGAAGTGGTGGCGGTCGATCGCGACAGTATTGGCTGGTTCGACGGTAACTTGTACTTTACCTACAGCATCGGCAATGAGGTTATCGACGCGATCGCCTATTGCAGTAGCAATCAGTGGTACGCCGAAGGGTATGGAACCTACACGCCCCAAAGCGAAGCCACGCAAAATATGTTGAACTACGTTTGCAATTACTAGCAACGTTTTTTAACCTGAGAAAGCGTGTACCTTATGTTTGACGGAGTTTTGTTATGGTTCTCACGCCTTCGACAATGTTGGATCTCGGGGTGTCTGCTCCTTCGTTTTCGCTACCGGATATGGTCTCAGGAAACACGATTTCTCTCGATACTTTTTCAGATAAAAAAGCGTTACTCGTCATTTTTCTGTGCGAACACTGTCCGTTCGTCAAGCACGTTCGCGGCGAACTGGCTAATATTGGTCGAGACTATGGCGATCGCGGATTGGGAATCGTGGCCGTTAGTTCCAACGATGTGGAAAACTACCCGGACGATTCTCCAGAAAATTTGAAAGCGATGGCGCAAGAGTGCGGGTTTAACTTTCCCGTGTGTTACGACGAAACTCAGGAAGTGGCGAAAGCTTATACCGCCGCTTGTACGCCGGACTTTTTCTTGTTCGACGGCGATCGCCAACTGTTTTACGCCGGACAACTTGACGACAGCCGCCCCGGAAACGACAAACCCGTGAACGGGAAGGATTTGCGGGCGGCGATCGAAGCGGTTTTGAGCGATCGCCCCCTCGAGAGCGATCGTAAACCCAGTGTCGGCTGCAACATTAAATGGAAACCGGGGAACGAACCTGACTATTTCAAGTCTTAATTAGCCCGTCGGTTGGCTCGAGGATCGGCTAAGTTCAAACCTCGATCGGAATCGGTTTTTATTCCATGCGAGGCTCGTCGAACGGGGTGCATCTCAAAAATGTAAATTCATCGAATTGGGCGCACTCAATTTCCAGATCCCCGGCATCTTGGAGATGCCGGGGATCTTATGCCTGAAGTGCTAATCGGGAATTTTGCCACCCCAAACTGATGTTTTTGCAAAAGTTGAGATGCACCCGTCGAACGACCCAACTTGAACCTGAATCTTTGGTTTAGGGGTGCAGAAAACTGTTAAAAACAGAGTATTGACAAAAAGCACGAGATATGCAGTCTCGTTTGATGTTGTTCTGCACCTCAAACCCCTTTGAGTTTTAAAAAAGATTAGTAATATAGCAACCCTAAATCAGTTGTTTAATAAAATCGCGAATAGGGAACAGGGAATCAGGCTTTTTTCTGGTGTTTTAATTTTTGACGATTCATTTGGGATTGCCATATAAAAAATAAATCGATCTTTTTAAAAAGATCGACAATTTATCGCATTTAATTTTGGCTCTTCGGAGTTTAGGGTGACAGAAAAACTAACTTCACGAGATTTCAAGGGTTTTGGCTCTCGAATCTTCAATTTTTTGTATCATGCTATACATTTATAACCACAAACTCCGAAGACCCTTAATTTTTTAACTTCGACCATCGTTTTTCAAGTTTTCCCAACATTCGTAAGACAACCCAGGTCACGAGAGAACACGTAAATCCAAGTCCTAACAAGCCACTTCCGACAATAATTCCCAACGCAGCCGACATCCAAATAGCAGCAGCAGAGGTCAAACCACGAATTTTAGGATTTTGCAAAATCGTTCCCGCTCCAATAAAGCCGACGCCAGAAACCACACCAGAAACCGCTCGCATGAAGGCTTCGGGGTTTTCTTGCGCGATACCGAGTTGAATGGGAACGAGGACAATTAACGCCGAACCGAACGACACGAGCATATTGGTTCGCAATCCTGCGGCTTTGCGTTTCGCTTCTCGTTCGATACCAATAATTGCGCCAATGGTAAGGGTTAAAGCCAAACGAGCGATGATTTGTAATTCGTCGACAGGAGCGAGGGCATAACTGGTCAATGGTTTATCGATTGAATTCAGCTACGTCCATTGTGGCAAAAATGCGCTTACAAACTTGGCGTTTTGGCGAAGAGAAATGCGCCGGACTTGAAAAACGAGTATCGATCGCAACGAAGGAGACGGTCGATCGCAAGTCTAGAAGGAGTTTTCGCGGATTTAATTAACATCCTTAAACTTACCTTAACTTTTGTGAATCGAGCCAAATCGCCCTTGCAATCGCGAGATTAAAAGGCGATCGCAACAGAGACATCGTTCCTCCAAATCTGAAATTTCCATCGAACGATAGATGCGATCGCCTTTAAAGATAGAGGACGATGGAAATAGCGTCATCTGTAGGAGTAGTTAAGGGATTTGCTGTATGAGTTACACCCCTGAGAAACCTCGCGGTCATATTTCGCTTGTCTCCGTTCACGGCGATCCGGCGATCGCGATCGGTAAAGAAGAAGCAGGCGGTCAAAACGTTTACGTAAGCCGTATCGGAGAAGGGTTAGCGCGATTAGGTTGGCAAGTCGATATGTTTACCCGCAAAACCGATCCGAACCAAGAATCAGTCGTCCATCACAACCCAGGCTGTCGGACGATTCGCCTCACCGCAGGGCCCGAACGCTTTGTCAACCGACAAGAACTGTTCGAGTGTTTGCCAGAATTTTTACAAGCATTTTTACAAGTTCCCCGAACGGACGACACGCTACATCCGTTAGTTCATACAAATTACTGGCTTTCCGGTTGGGTCGGTCGCGAACTTCGCAAACACCGCCCGATTTCTTGGGTTCACACATATCATTCCCTCGGTTATGTCAAGTACGATACAGTCGAATCGATTCCCGATATTGCCAAAACTCGCTTACAAATTGAAAAAGACTGTTTAGAGCAATCCGATCGCGTAATTTCGACGAGTCCGCAAGAGCGATCGGATCTCAGAGAATACGTTTCAGAAAAAGGAGAGATCGATATCGTTCCCTGCGGTACCGATATCGACCGTTTCGGTACGATCGATCGCCAAACCGCCAGACAGCTCTTAAAATTAGCCCCCGACGAAAAATTTGTATTGTACGTCGGACGCTTCGACCCCCGCAAAGGAATCGAAACCCTGGTTCGAGCCGTCGCCGATTCCCAAGTGCGCGATCGCTTTTCCGTCCGCCTCGCCATCGTTGGGGGAAGTCGTCCCGGCCACAAAGACGGCGACGAACGGGAACGCATCGAGGCCATCGTCAACGAGTTAAACCTGAGCGATCGCACCACCTTTACCGGACAGTTGAATCGAACCGAACTCCCAAAATACTTCGCCGCCGCCGACGTTTGCGTCGTTCCGAGTCATTACGAACCCTTCGGCTTAGTTCCCATCGAAGCCATGGCCAGCCGCACTCCCGTCGTTGCGAGTAACGTCGGGGGATTGAAGTTTACAGTGGTTTCCGAAGAAACCGGCTTGCTGGTTCCCCCGAAAGACGTAGAAGGTTTTGCTCGAGCGATCGCGCGAATTTTAGACGATCCCCAATGGCGCGATCGTCTCGGAGACGCCGGACGCCAGCGAGTCGAAGATCGTTTCAGTTGGGACAGCGTCGCCAAACAGATCGATGGCGTCTATCAAGCCCAACTCAAAACGCTCTATCGTGACTTCTTCGCCAGCAGTTCCGCCGCAAGGTAGCAAGGGAGCAAGAGAGAGGGGGGGGAGAGAAGCCGTAGGGTGCCGTGACGCGGGCGCCCCCTGTAGTCGAAGTCCGACCAAAGTAGTTTTACCGCGTCACGCACCGCCCCCAACCGACCGATAAGGAGATGAGGAGATGAGGAGATAAGGAGAAATCTTAACGTTTACAACATCAAACAAAGGAGATTTTTATGAGTTTCGATCGCATTTTAGTCGCTCTCAATCGCTCGGCGTCCGATAAAGCTGAGAGGGTGACAAGGTAGACGGAAGCCAGACGGGACAATTGTTTGAGAGAATAGAGGAGTCCCAAAAAAGAGGGTGGCGTTTTGCGGCCACCCCAACAAAAAAATGCTACCGACATTCTACCAAGATTTTCTGCGCATCCATCTCAATGAGAAGCA
>NZ_KB235958.1:1219515-1220169 GCF_000332355.1 Baaleninema simplex PCC 7105 | reverse complement strand
TGAATCTCTTCTGGGTCACTTCCTTCGTAGAGTAGAGCGGCAATCGCTCGAGCGTGAGCTTGAATTTGGCGACGTTTTTCAGCATCCATGAGCTAGGCTTGACTCCGACTTGGGCAACTCCTTTTAGCTTAACTCCCTTCTCTCAAACCGCTCTAAGTACTCTTACTCATTGCAAAACTGGGATGCACCCTCAGATGCTTAATTAGTTCGCCAAATTTACAGAGCGCGTTGGGGCATTGAAATGATGTTCCGAGACTGCAAAAGTGGCGGCTACAATCTTGAGTCAACTCGAGTCAGTCCTCCGCGACTTTTGGCGCTCATTTTGCTCATGACTTTAGCCTATTGGTTAGCAACTCGTTCGGGTCAGCGTCTCCTTGAATCTCACGTCCAATCCTATTTAGGTCGTTCAGACCTGACCCCTCAAGGTTTTCCTCATCATAGTGTTTTCCCTCGGATTATCCGGTTATGCTTGGAGTCAATCCCTGCTGCTCTGGAGAGATTGGATGTTGGCGCTCATGGCGTTGAAGCCTCACAAATCTCTCCATTTTCAACGAGGGCTAGAGGCTCTATCCCTTGTGAGGCAGGGGGTCTAGCTATGTTGTCACCCTCTCAGCTCATCATCATGCCAAAGCTCCAGGTGGCTAGCCCTGATAC
>NZ_KB235958.1:1179867-1219415 GCF_000332355.1 Baaleninema simplex PCC 7105 | reverse complement strand
CAGCGTCTCCTTGAATCTCACGTCCAATCCTATTTAGGTCGTTCAGACCTGACCCCTCAAGGTTTTCCTCATCATAGTGTTTTTTCCCTCGGATTATCCGGTTATGCTTGGAGTCAATCCCTGCTGCTCTGGAGAGATTGGATGTTGGCGCTCATGGCGTTGAAGCCTCACAAATCTCTCCATTTTCAACGAGGGCTAGAGGCTCTATCCCTTGTGAGGCAGGGGGTCTAGCTATGTTGTCACCCTCTCAGCCGATAAAGACGTGTTCGATCGCGCCCTGTCGATCGCCGAACCTCACACCGCAGAGGTTAAATTCGTTCATTTTCTCAACGAACCAGTTATCACCCCGACACCCACCCCCTTGGGAACCGGAATCGGGGCGGGATGGTATTCCCCCGTATCGACAGAACTTCCCCAAATGGAACGCCCCGAATACCAAGACCAACTCGAGGAAGTTAGATCCTGGTTGAAGCGATACGAAGAAGAAGCTCGGTTGCGGGGCGTTCGAGCGCACTGCGAGTCCAACATCGGCGAACCGGGGTTTTGGATTTGCGAACTAGCTAAAGAATGGAACGCCGACCTCATCGTCGTCGGACGACGCGGCCGTAAAGGATTAGCTGAAGTGGTGTTAGGAAGCGTCAGTAACTACGTTCTGCACAACGCGCCCTGTTCGGTGTTGACCGTGCAATCGGAAACCGTTGACACTGAAGAGGAGAGTTAGATCCTTCGACAAGCGATCGCGCGAGTAGGCGTTTTTCAGGGAAGAGTTAAGAGTGTAGAGTGAAGAGTTAAAAGGAGTTCCCGCTCTACACTCTTCCCTTTGCACTCTTCACCGAGAAACGCGTACCTTACTGAAACTTCAAAAATACACTCGATCGAGCGAATCGAGTTGGGTGTTGAATCGAGTAGTTTTTAGTACTTTTTGTATTAAATGTCAAGCAAAATATACAGAAATTTATAATAAAAGAGTCTCTAAACGTCCAAAATTCGATCCCATAAAATAAGATCGTTCGATTGACGAAATAAACCGTTGCTAAAAGTGGTATGTCAAACATTCAACCGCCGTTAAACAGCCAAAAAGCTAGCTTAAAACCTATTGCTGACGTTTTGTCCGAACTCTCAGTTAAAGACGATCGCGGACTGAACGCATCCGAAATCAGAAAACGTCAAAAACGCTATGGCTTAAACCGCCTCAAAGAAACCCGAGGTCGCAGCACCTGGAATATTTTTCTCGACCAGTTCAAAAGTCCAATTATCGCGCTGCTGAGCGTGGCGGCAGTGTTGTCGTTTTTATTCCAAGAATGGATCGAAGGCATTGCCATCCTTATCGCCATTTTACTCAACGCCTCCATTGGATTTTTTACCGAAATGCAAGCGGTGAAGTCCATGGAATCTCTCAAACAACTGAGTAAAACCAAAGCCAAAGTACGTCGCGACGGAGATGCTTGCGAAATTGCTGCCGAACACCTCGTTCCTGGCGATATTATCCTGCTCGAAGGTGGCGACATCGTGTCAGCGGACTTGCGGGTTCTCGAAGCCTCCAAAATGCAAGTGGACGAATCAGCGTTAACGGGGGAATCCGTTCCCGTCAGCAAAACCGCCGAGGTGTTAGACGAAGAAACCAACATCGCCGATCGCAAAAATATCCTGTTTCGCGGCACTGCCCTCACCCGAGGATCGGGAGAAGGAGTGGTTGTCGCCACGGGAACGAACACCGAACTCGGACGTATTTCCGAACTCACCGCCTCGGCCGAAGAAGAAATCACCCCCCTCGAAAAACGCCTCGACAAACTCGGCCGCAGCCTGATTTGGCTGACGTTAGCGATTTCGGCGTTGGTGGCGGTGGCGGGAATCATCGGCGGAAAAGACCTGTTTCTGACCATCGAAACCGCGATCGCCCTCGCCGTGGCCGCCGTTCCCGAAGGCTTACCCATCGTCGCGACAGTGGCGTTAGCCAGGGGAATGTGGCGCATGGCGAAACGCAACGCCTTAATTAACCGCCTCTCCGCCGTCGAAACCCTAGGGGCGACGAACATTATCTGTACCGACAAAACCGGAACCCTCACCGAAAACCGCATGACCGTCGCGCAATTGGTTCTCGAGTCGGGAACGGTCGAGATTACGGGAGAGGGACTGTCTACCGACGGGAAGTTTCGACGGGACGGCGAACCTTACGATCCCCAAGAAGACGAAACCCTACGCCAACTCTTAGAAGTGGGGGTTCTGTGTAACAACGCCGCCCTCGCAGAAAACCCCGAGACCGACGAAAGTACCGCCGTCGGCGATCCGATGGAAATCGCTTTGCTGGTCGCCGGTGCTAAAGCAGACCTTCACCAAAAACCTCTCGTCGATCGATACCCGGAAATTCGAGAAGTGGCCTTCGACAGCGAAACGAAGATGATGGCCACGATTCACGAGAGCGACGACGGGTATTTCGTGGCGGTCAAAGGCGCTCCCGAATCCGTGCTATCTGTCTGCTCTCAGGTGGCGACCCCCGAGGGTGTCGTGGCGTGGGAGGGCGATCGACGCCAAACCTGGAACGATCGCTGTACGGAGATGGCGAAAGACGGATTGCGCTTGCTGGCCTTCGCCTGTAAAACCGTCGGCGATGAAGAGGCGAACCCTTACGAAAATTTGACCTTATTAGGGGTGTGCGGGCTTCTCGACCCCCCGCGTCAGGACGCGAAAGTCGCCGTCGCCCACTGTCACGATGCTGGAATTCGCGTCATTATGGTGACGGGCGACCAACCGATTACCGCCCGCAACGTAGGGCTTGCGGTGGGGTTGACGACAGAACGGGAAACCGAGGCCAAACTCGGGAAAGAACTGCAACCACTCGAACAGCTTTCGGACAAAGACCGCGATCGCCTGCGTCAAATTCCCATTTTCGCTCGCGTCAGTCCCGAACAAAAACTCAACCTTATCGCCCTGCATCAAAACAACAACGACGTGGTCGCGATGACAGGGGACGGGGTCAACGACGCCCCCGCGTTGAAAAAAGCTGACATCGGCGTGGCGATGGGGAAACGGGGAACACAGGTCGCCTGCGAAGCGGCGGATATGGTATTGCAAGACGATGCTTTCGCCACCATTATTGCGGCGATCGAACAGGGACGGGCGATTTTCGGCAACATTCGCAAGTTTACGATTTACCTGCTCTCGGGCAATACTGGGGAAATCGTGGCCGTGGCGATCGCCGCGTTGATTAACGCCCCGCTTCCGCTGTTACCGTTGCAAATTCTGTTTCTCAACGCCGTCAACGATGTGTTTCCCGCCTTAGCGTTGGGGGTCGGAGAGGGAAGTCCCCATTTAATGCAGCAACCGCCGCGAGACAGCCAGGAACCAATTTTAGCCAAACGCCACTGGCGTTCGATCGCCAGTTACGGGGTTCTCATCGGCGTAACTGTGTTAGCCGTGTTTTGGCTGTGTTTGGGGCCGTTGAACTGGCCGCAAGACTTGGCGGTTACGGTGTCGTTTTTGAGTTTAGCGTTCGGGCGGTTGTGGCACGTTTTTAATATGCGCGATCGCAACTCTCCCCTGTTCCGCAACGAAATCGTGCAGAATCCCTACGTGTGGGGTGCGTTACTCATCTGTACCGGACTGCTGCTGACCTCGGTATATCTCCCCGGTTTGGCGGACGTGCTGCAAGTCGTGCGTCCCGGTGTCGAGGGTTGGGGGTTAATTTTGGCGGCGAGCGTGTTACCGCTCGTTATCGGACAAATCGCGATCGAGCTTCAGAAAGCTGGATTTCAGCGATGGTTGAGGGGTCGATCGCTGACAGACTAGGCGAAAAACGGATCGAAAAACGGATCGAAAAACGGTCTGAAAACAAGCATTCCCAGCGTGAGGCTGGGAACGCGATCGAAGATGCACCAAATTTGATTGACTTACGGGGTACTAACCATCGTCGCGCTCGTCCTGACGCTTACACAGACCCATCGAAGCCGCGATGAATCCCAGAGCGATCGTCCTTCACACCCGCGACGGCCTTCTCTCTTACACGGTTTCTGCATCTGACAGTAAAGTGTTCGTCAAACAACCGTCGTAGCACCGGGTTGTCAAACGCTAAAGTTACAGGTACGGACTCATCAAACAGCTAATTAGCTGGCTTGACGATAGCGAAAGCGTTTGAACGTAGCTCCGACGAGCGTTAAGCCCAAAACCGCAGACGGTTCGGGAATTTCTGTGGGTTGCGGTGTCGATTGGGGCGTCGGAATGGGAATCGGAACGCTCGGAGATGACGCAAACATCTTTGTACTTCCTTGTCGATTGGCTCCCACGCTTTGTATGCGGACGCCGAATTTTTGATTGGCAAAGTTCTCAACCGACAGAGTATCCGTTAAATGCTTGACGATAAACGATGTTGCTTGGAAGTCGTCTCGTCCACCCTTGAGACCCTGGCTGCCAATTTCAAGAGCGACATTGAAGCCATCAGACGGGGCGGTTGCGTTGGGATACTGACTCGAATCGACACCACCATTGAGAGCCGCCTTATCTGCTTTGATGAGATTTCCCGACCTACTCGTGAAAATGTCGTTACTTCCAATGCTGTAGAAGTTGTCGTTGTCGATGTCAGAGAATGGGTTAGCGTTCGCTGTGATGTCTAAGTTGCTGACGAGCGAAGAATCATTGACATCGAAAAATATACCGCGTAAATCGGCAATATTTACCGTTTTATCGACTTTGAAGTCAAATTGAACACTGCCGTTGTCAAGATCGGTTAACCAAACATCGACTTTGGCGTCACTCCCTGTAAACGGAGAGACGGAAAAGTTCAAGGAGCCTGCTTGAGCGGAAGTCGCCGCCAAGATAGCAACCGGTGATAGGGCGGCGCCTAATATCAGTTTTAAGTATTGCTGCATTACTTTCCTCAGCCTAGACAGAAAATACCTCTTCTGCCTCTAGTGTAAACACAATCTTTTAAGGAGACTGACAACTTTCTGTAAAGTTTCGGAATAAATATGTGAATTTTTGGTGTGCTGGGACATATCGAATACCGAACCCAATCACTGTAGTTTCTGATTTGCTTGGATTATACGGTATATTACCTATTTTTGGGTAGACTGCTTTCATGCGACCCGACAACAATATATTCACTGTAAATATACTTGCAAAACAATCATTTTACAAAAAAAATACGTATTTTTTCGGATGGATCTTCAATAGAAACTCGGAAGTTTTTTGAGAGAGGCAACAATCTCTATTGCAATATCCTCATCGACCGTCCACAACCGAAGATATAGAGCGACTGTCTTAAAAATTCGACACCAGAGGAACCCCTGGCGATCGCCCCTTGCGTGAAACTGCCCTCACTTCCCCTCAACCTCGCTACAATCAAAGTACCGAGAGCCGTTGGAGACGCTGGGATTATGGCACGCATCGTCCTGATTGCTGGATTTGAGTCGTTCAACGCGGACTTGTATCGTAAAGCGGCGGAATTGGCGCGATCGCGATGTCCCGAACTCGAGATTCTCACCTTTAGCGATCGCGACCTCAGCCACCAACCGAACCGCGTCGCCGCCGCCTTAGACGGGGCTGATGTCTTCTTCGCCAGCCTCATCTTCGACTACGACAGCGTTCTTTGGCTGCGAGAACGAGTCCGAGATATCCCCGTTCGCCTCGTGTTCGAGTCGGCGTTGGAACTGATGAGTTTGACGCAACTCGGGGCGTTCAGTATCGGCGAAAAACCCAAAGGAATGCCCAAACCCGTTCAATTTATCCTCAGCAAGTTTTCCAGCGGACGGGAAGAAGACAAACTCGCCGGATATCTCAGTTTTCTCAAAGTCGGGCCGAAACTCCTCAAATTCGTTCCCGTCAAGAAGGTGCAAGACCTCCGCAACTGGCTCATCGTTTACAGTTATTGGAACGCGGGCGGAACGGAAAACGTCGCGGCCATGTTCTGGACGCTGGGGGAAAAATACCTCGGCCTGTCTGTCGGCGAGATTCCCGAACCCATCGAAACTCCCAACATGGGGCTGCTACATCCCGATTACGACGGTTACTTCACCTCGCCGAACGCCTATTTGCAGTGGTATCGGCGTCGAGGAGGGGGAGAGGGGGAGAGGGGGAGAGAGGGAGACGTGTCTCCGGTTATTGGAATTCTGCTGTATCGCAAGCACGTCGTCACGAAACAGCCCTACATCCACAAACTGATTCGTTACTTTGAAAACGCGGGACTGACGCCGCTTCCCATTTTCATTAACGGCGTGGAAGGTCACGTCGCCGTTAGAGATTGGATGACGACGGCTTACGAAACCCAGCAACGCCAACGGGGAGAAAAGGCGTCGCTGTCTCTGTCGGACGAGGCGGTGGAAGTGGACGCGATCGTCTCGACGATTGGATTTCCCCTCGTTGGCGGTCCGGCGGGTTCGATGGAAGCGGGGCGACAGGTGGAAGTAGCCAAACGCATTCTCTCGGCGAAAAACGTTCCATATATCATCGCCGCACCGCTGTTAATTCAAGATATTTATTCGTGGACGAGACAGGGAATCGGTGGGTTGCAGAGTGTGGTGTTGTACGCCTTACCGGAACTCGACGGGGCGATCGATACGGTTCCCCTCGGCGGTTTGGTGGGTGAAGAAATTTACTTAATTCCCGAACGGGTGCAACGGCTCATCGGACGGGTGAAAGGCTGGATTGCGTTGCGAAATACGCCCCCAGTACAGCGCAAAATTGCCGTGATTCTCTATGGTTTCCCGCCGGGATACGGAGCGGTGGGAACGGCGGCGTTGTTGAACGTGGGGCGATCGCTCGTTCAGGTTCTCCAGGCGTTGAAAGAGCAAGGGTACGATGTGGGAGAAATTCCCGAAGACGGCGAGGAACTGATTCGCCGAGTCAAGGAAGCCGACGAAGCCAATCCCCTGGAAAAAGAGATTACGACCGTCAACGCTAAAACTCTCGATCGCTGGTTGGGATATCTCCTGACTCACCGCATCGAAAAACAGTGGAAATCCCTCACGGGAACGGGAATCAAAACATACAGCGACGAGTTTGCGATCGGTGGCGTACAGTTAGGAAACGTCTGGATTGGCGTGCAACCGCCGTTAGGCTTATCTGGCGACCCCATGCGGTTGATGTTCGAGCGGGATATGACACCGCACCCGCAATATACGGCGTTTTATAAGTGGTTGCAAAATAAATATCAACCTCATGCGATCGTTCATTTTGGAATGCACGGAACGGTGGAATGGTTGCCCGGTTCTCCCTTGGGAAATACGGGCTATTCTTGGTCGGATATTTTACTCGGGAATATTCCCAACCTCTACATTTACGCCGCCAACAATCCCTCGGAATCCATGTTAGCCAAACGTCGCGGTTACGGCGTGTTGATTTCTCACAACGTCCCACCCTACGGACGGGCGGGGCTTTATAAGGAACTCGCCTCGCTGCGAGAGTTAATTGGAGAATACCGAGAAGATCCGCAAAAAAACACCGCCTTAAAAGAAGTCATTTGTCAAAAAATTGTCGATAGCGGACTCAGTGCAGACTGTCCGTTAGAAGAGGCACAAAAACTCGGCATTTCCTTCACGCTGGAAAATTCAAGATTGTTTAGTAACGAGGTTTTAAACCCATATTTTATCAAAATTTACGAGTATTTGCAAGTGGTCGAACAGCGTTTGTTTTCCTCGGGATTGCACGTTTTAGGAAAAGAGCCGGAACCTGAAGAACTCGAGTCTTATCTCAAAGCTTATTTTGAAGATCGACTGCCTCCAGAGTTGATTTCTGCCGTGGTATTTCAGGATACAAATATTTTAAATACAGACCAAAACGGGCAATCTGAGTCATTAAAAGAAGCTAGAATGATTCGAGAATTATTGTCGCAAACTCCAGAAGAAATCACGAACCTTTTGCGAGGATTGAACGGCGAATATATTCCTCCAGCACCGGGCGGAGATCTGTTACGAGACGGAATCGGCGTGTTACCCACCGGGCGAAACATTCACGCTCTCGATCCCTATCGAATGCCTTCGCCAGCGGCGACGTTGCGGGGTCGAGAAATCGCCCAGAAACTGATCGAACAGCATCTCGAAGAACAGGGTAACTATCCCGAAACCGTGGCAGTAATGTTGTGGGGATTGGATGCTATTAAAACCCGAGGAGAATCGATCGCCATTTTATTAGAACTCGTGGGCGCCGAACCCGTGAAAGAGGGAACCGGGCGCATCGTTCGTTACGAGTTGAAACCCCTCGACGCGATCGGACATCCGCGTATCGACGTTTTGGGAAACCTATCGGGGATTTTCCGCGATAGCTTTGCCAATATCATCGAGTTGTTAGACGACTTGTTCGTGCGGGCGGCGCAAGCAGACGAGGAGATTTCTCAGAACTTCATTCGCAAACACGCTTTAGAATTGAAAGATCGGGGAGTTGAGAATACCTCGGCGCGTTTGTTTTCCAACCCAGCGGGGGATTTCGGGTCGTTAGTCAACGATCGCATCGTCGATAGTAACTGGGAATCCGAGGAGGAATTGGGCGATACCTGGCGCGATCGCAACAGTTACAGTTACGGACGCCAGGACAACGGCCAAGCCCGTCCTGAAGTTCTCGACACCCTGTTAAAATCCACGGGGCGCGTGGTGCAAGAAATCGATTCGGTCGAATATGGCTTGACGGACATTCAGGAGTACTACGCCAACACGGGGGGCTTGAAAAAAGCCGCCGAGATGAAATCGGGGGCGAAAGTCGCCACGAACGTCGTCGAGAGTTTTTCTAAAGACACCACCCCACGCAAGTTAGACGAAGTGTTGCGGTTGGAGTATCGCTCGAAACTGCTCAATCCCAAATGGGCCAACGCCATGGCCGACCAAGGTTCGGGGGGAGCGTACGAGATTTCCCAACGCATGACGGCGTTGATGGGTTGGGCGGGAACGGCGGATTTTCGCGAAGGCTGGGTGTACGACCAAGCTTCTGATACCTACGCCTTAGATGCAGAGATGGCGGCTAAGTTGCGGAAAGCCAACCCGGAAGCGTTTCGCAACATTGTCGGGCGGATGCTGGAAGCTCACGGGCGGGGATTTTGGCATCCCGACGAAGAAAAGTTAGAAAAATTGCGGGAACTCTACGACCTTTCGGACGCGGAGATCGAAGGAATTGAGGTTTGAGGGCGACGGTCTTCGCCCTCACTGGCTTTCGCGCTCCGATTCGGTCGTTTCTAAGAGCGCTTCGCCGTTGCGAACGACGACTAAATCTAACCGCAACAAACTCGACGTATAGGTCAAATTTCGGGCGATCGCTCGCACTTCGATGTTTCCCTCGAGTTCGCTGGCTGCGTCCAAAAACGCCGTCACCGTTTCCGGGCGACCGTCGCCGATTTCGATGCGTTCGGCTAAGATCCCCTGACGTTGAGCTTGAAATCGCGCCGCTTCGACTAACCAATATATCTTTTCGATCGCCCCTTCCGGTGTCGTCTCGTCGAGGTCGATCGTCGTCGCCACGATAACTTCTCCTTCCTCAAAGACGATTTCGTTTCGCATCACCTCGAAAAACACCTGAACGTTTTCCTCGCCCAAGATGTAGTTTCCCGCCGACAGGACGCGAACCACGTATTCTCGAGCGTCAGACAGGCGATCGACCAACTGCTCTAACTCCGATCGCGCAATCTGCACCGTAGGTTCTTCCGGTTCGTCTACCCCCGGACGCGTCAGTTGTACCGCCACCCGGTTGGCTTCCTGAAGCAACGCCAACACCGCGCGATCGGCTTTGTCCGGGTCGGTGACGCGCACCGTTGCAGAGGCTAACACCTGTCCGCGACCGATGGCCACGCGGCGCTCCCGCAAGAGCTGAAAATTCTGTTCGAGCGATCGCACCTGACGTTCGAGCAACTGCTGTTGTAGCTCCAATTCAGCTAAAAGCCCTTCCCGCTGAGCGAGCAACCGTTCCTGTTGGCTCAATTCCCGTTCCTGTCGCGCCAACAACGCTTGGTTGCGCTGGATTTCGCGATCGCGCAACGCCAACTGCGCCCGGACGCGCTCGGTTCGCGCGATCAGTTCCTGACGTTCGGCTTGTAACTGGGCGATTTCCCCTTCAAGCGTCGCCTTTTGCGACAGCGTCTGACTCAACTGCTCCTCGATGCGGGCGATTTCGACTTCCGCCTCTCGCCGCAGCACCTCCGCCTCTTGAAGTCGCGTCTCCGTTCGCGCCAACTGCTCCTCCGTCAGCACTTGCTGCTCGAGAACCTCGGACAATTCCTGAGATACTGTTTCTAAGGCGCGATCGAGCGATCGCAACTGCTGCTGAACCTGTTGCTGGCGTCGGCGAGCCTCGACTAAGTCTTCTTCGACTTTTTCCTTTTGCTGCTGGGTTTGCTGGAAGTCCCGCCGGGCCGAATACAAATCCTGTTGAATTTCCTCTAGCTCGAACAATCCCGTCCGTAGCTGCTTGTCCACCGCCAGTAAAATTCCCAACGTCGACGCCGAAATTAGTCCTCCCGTAACGATCGTAACCAACGTCGCGGTTTTGCGCGGTCGCAGGTTGAACAAACTCAACCGAGCTTTTCCCACCTTCGTTCCGATCCGATCGCCGACAGTGGCGATCGCACAACCGAGGACTAACATGGACACAATCAAAACGTATCCCGCGATCATGGTGTCCCACCACGTACTTCAAAGGGTCGTTTGGGCGAAAGAGCGACGCACCGCTGACGCGATCGCACCGCTGTCGTTCCCCTGGTCGGTTCCACGACGCAACCCCGACCGCTCGAGGCGATCGGACTGTCCGACACCCACACCCCAACAGACCCCTCGGGGGCGCATTTGGTGGTCATACCTCGCTGTTTTCCGAAACACTCCAAGCACACCGTCGCATACAAACGCGACGGATGCCATTCTACCGCTATTGTCCGAAAACGTTTACGTAAACTGCTGGCTGAGTGCGACGGGATTGTGAACGGTAATTTTTTTCTTGTGAATCGAAATCATCTTCTCCTGGCGCAGATCCCCGAGCAGGCGCGTCACCGTAACCCGCGTCGAACCGATCGCTTCGGCGATCGCCTGGTGAGAGAGCTTGAGATCGATGGTGATCCCGTCGGGGCTGGGAACGCCGAAATCCCGACATAAAATCAACAAGAAACTCACCAAGCGCGATCCCATATCTCGATGCGCCAGCGTTTCGATCATCATCTCCGTCTGCAAAATCCGAGACGACAACCCCTGCAACATCAAAATCGACAAATCCGGATCGTCTTTCAGCGCCTTTTCCACCTGGTCGATGGGAACCGACAACAGCTCGACGGGGGTAAACGCGACTGCGTGATAAAACCGATCCGAGCGATGTCCCGTAATCAGTGACAACACGCCGAAGACGCTGTTTTCCCGTAACAAGGCAACTGTAATCTCTTCTCCGGCTTCGTAAACCCGAGATAACTTCACCGCACCCTTGAGCAAAAAATACACTCGTTCGGCGGGATCGCCTGGGAAAAAGATGGTTTTCCCTCGTTCGTAAGTCTCGACGACGGGTGGAAACGTCCCGCTTCCCATCTGCCGAAACACTGCTGCTAGTGGTCTGTCTTGCATCGTTACCATCTTCCTCCCCCTGTCCAATGCGTCCGAGTCGCGTCTCGCCCGATCGATCGTAAAGACGGGGACGACTTCGGGTTAACTGGCGTACTGCCCGTCAGTGGCGGTACGCACTTTACACTACTTAAGTTGACTCTTCAAAAAAAATTGGTAAAATCCGATACGCTCCCCCTGGAGATCGACCTCGAGGCAGTCATTTCAACGAAAAGGTTCACTCACGATTGTAGAATCTTTACGCAACTGCTAGTGATATCTTGACCATATCTTAGCCGAAAGCTCGACCATCTCGAACCCGACGGCACGTCGGCGGGTAAGTCTCCCGTCGAACCCGATCGCGACTGACTACCGACGACGACACTGATTCAACTTATGCTCGATCTCACAGGAAAACACGCATTAGTAACGGGAATTGCCAACAACCGCTCGATCGCTTGGGGAATTGCCCAACAACTTCACCAAGCGGGAGCCGACCTTGGTATCACCTATCTCCCCGACGATCGCGGCCGCCACGAAAAGAAAGTCGCGAGCCTCGTCGAACCCCTCAATCCCAGTCTGTTTCTACCCTGCAACGTTCAAAACGACGACCAAACCCGCGCCCTGTTCGACGCCATTTCTGAAAAATGGGGCAAACTCGACATCCTCGTTCACTGTCTCGCCTTTGCGGGGAAAGAAGAACTCAGCGGCGATTTCAGCGATACCAGCCGCGAGGGATATCTCCGGGCGATCGAAATTAGTTCGTACTCCCTCGTCCAAATGGCGGCGTTAGCCAAACCCCTAATGGCCGATGGCGGAAGCATCATTACCCTGTCTTACCTCGGCGGCGTGCGTGTCATCCCCAACTACAACGTGATGGGAATCGCCAAAGCCGCCTTAGAAATGAACGTGCGCTATCTCGCCGACGAACTCGGTCCTCAAAACCTGCGCGTCAACGCCATTTCCGCCGGCCCCATCCGCACCCTGGCGTCTTCGGCGGTGGGTGGAATCCACGATATGCTCCGCCATTTTGAAGAACGCGCTCCCCTGCGTCGTACCGTAACCCAAACGGAAGTCGGAAACGCCGCCGCCTTCCTGTGCAGCGATTTAGCAAGTGGAATTACCGGACAGATTCTCTACGTCGATGCGGGTTACGAAATCCTCGGGATGTAAACTCTGTTCCGAACCGTTCGACGCGCGATCGAACGTTGCCGTCGAACGCAACCGATCGGAACCCCGGTATGGGTAAAATACCGGGGTTGCCTGTATCGCCGACGACTCGCGATCGCCACCTCTGACGCGATCGAGCCCAATGTGCCAAAATAAACGATGCACATCAGACAGAACGCCGAGCAGGAGTAATCCCCGTGGAGTCTCGATACACGCCCGCATCCCTCGAAAACAAGTGGCAAAACACCTGGGCGCAACAGCAACTCGATCGCACCCCAGACCATAACGACAAGCCCAAATTCTACGCCCTGTCCATGTTCCCCTACCCCTCTGGGAACCTGCACATGGGTCACGTGCGCGTCTACACCATCACCGACGTCATCGCGCGACTCAAGCGGATGCAAGGCTATCGCGTCCTCAACCCCATGGGATGGGACGCCTTCGGACTTCCGGCCGAAAACGCGGCGATCGATCGAGGCGTCCAACCGGCAAAATGGACGGATCGAAACATCGATCGCATGCGCCAGCAACTGCAAAGTCTGGGCATCTCCTTCGACTGGGATCGCGAAGTCACCACCTGCGCCCCCGATTACTATAAATGGACGCAGTGGATTTTCCTACAGTTCTTCGAGACCGGATTGGCCTATCAAAAAGAATCCGCCGTCAACTGGGATCCCATCGACCAGACGGTTCTGGCGAACGAACAAGTCGATAGCGAAGGTCGTTCCTGGCGCAGCGGCGCGAAAGTCGAGCGAAAACTCCTCAAACAGTGGTTCCTCAAAATCACCGACTACGCCGATCGCTTACTGTCTGACTTAGACGAACTCCCCGGCTGGCCCGATCGCGTCAAAACCATGCAGGCCAACTGGATTGGCAAATCCACAGGAGCCTATCTCGAATTTCCCATCGTCGGACGGGACGACAAAATCGGCGTCTTCACCACGCGTCCCGATACCGTGTACGGTGTAACTTACGTGGTACTCGCCCCCGAACATCCCCTGACCTTGCAAGTCACCACGAGCGATCGCCGCGACGCCGTCGAAGCCTTCATCCAAGAAGTGGGCGAAGAAAGCGAGATCGATCGCACCGCCGAAGACAAACCCAAACGGGGAATTCCCACCGGCGGAACCGCCCTCAACCCCTTCACCGGCGAAGAAATCCCCATCCTCATCGCCGATTACGTCCTCTACGAATACGGAACTGGCGCAGTCATGGGCGTTCCGGCCCACGATCGCCGCGATTTCAAATTCGCCCGCGAAAACGGCTTACCCATCAAAACCGTCATCGTTCCCGAAAACGCCGAAAACCCCGACACTGAACTCACCGACGCCTACACCGAACCCGGCGTCATGGTGAATTCGGGCCAGTTCGACGGAACCCCCTCCGAAGCCGGAAAACAAGCGATCATCGACTACGCCGAAGAACAGGGTTTTGGGAAAGCCCGCATCCAATACCGCCTGAGAGATTGGCTGATTTCCCGTCAGCGGTACTGGGGCGCACCGATTCCCATCGTCCACTGTCCCGAATGCGGGGCGATTCCCGTTCCCGAAGACCAGCTTCCGGTACAACTCCCCGAAGACGTAGAGTTTAGCGGACGCGGTCTGTCTCCGTTGGCGCAGTTAGACGAATGGATAAACGTCCCCTGTCCCAGTTGCGGAACGCCAGCCAAGCGGGAAACGGACACGATGGACACCTTCGTCGATTCCTCGTGGTACTTCCTACGCTATCCCGACGCCAACAACGACAACGCCGCCTTCGACTTGGGTAAAATTAACGATTGGATGCCCGTCGATCAATACGTCGGCGGGATCGAACACGCGATTTTACACCTGTTGTACTCGCGGTTCTTCACCAAATTTTTGAGCGATCGCTTCAACCTGAACTTTAACGAACCCTTCCAACGGTTGCTCACCCAGGGAATGGTTCAGGGGATGACCTACAAAAACCCCAAAACCGGGAAATACATCCCCATCGACCAAATTCTCAATTTGGACGATCCCAGCGATCCCGAAACCGGGGAACCGTTGGAAGTGTTTTACGAAAAAATGTCCAAATCGAAACTCAACGGCGTCGATCCGTTGCAAGTTTTGGAGAAGTACGGTGCGGACACGGCGCGGATGTTTATCCTGTTCAAAGCACCTCCCGAGAAAGATCTCGAATGGGACGACGCCGACGTAGAAGGACAGTATCGTTTCCTCAATCGCGTCTGGCGGCTGGTGACGGACTTTGCGGAAAACGGTTCTGAAATGAAAGCGGCGAACAACGACAATCTCTCGAAACCCGAGAAAGATTTACGCCGCGCCGTTCACACCGCCATTGCAGAAGTCAGCGAGGACTTACAGGGTGAGTATCAGTTCAACACGGCGGTTTCGGAGTTGATGAAACTCAGCAACGCCTTGAACGACGCCAAATGTACGGATTCCCCAGTATATGCCGAGGGAATCGAGACGTTGTTGAAGTTGCTGGCACCCTTTGCGCCGCACATGGCTGAGGAATTGTGGCATTTGTTGGGACGCCGCGACTCGATTCACCAGCAGGTTTGGCCGGAAGTGGACGAAACTGCTTTGGTGGTAGACGAGATTACCTTGGTGATTCAGGTCAACGGTAAGGTTCGCGGTAACATTCAGGTTCCGGCGGAGGCGGATAAAGCAACGTTGGAGAAGTTGGCGCGGGAGTCGGAAGCGGCGCAGCGTCACGTCGGCGATAAGGAGATTAAGAAAGTCATCGTCGTTCCGAAGCGGTTGGTGAATTTCGTGGTGCCTAAGTAGGGGCAAGATGTGGGTGCATCTCAAAAATGTAAATTTATACGAGAGAATAAGGATTTCAGCCTCCAATTCTCATATTTTTGCAAAACTGAGATGCCCCCCCGTACGACGGCGCGGGGTCGCACCGCAAACTTAAACTCTTTTCTCAGTCGTGTGTTGTACCGAAATAGCTCAGCCTTCCCCACGCCTCGATTATCCATCCAGTAACGCAAGACTTTATTGCGGATGAACTGAGTCGTCCGAATCGCCTCGTTAATTGCTTCGATTTGATAAGGATTAAACTAAGCCGGGCAGTCGCCTACCCGACTCGTCTTCAAAACCGTGCGTGAGACTTTCACCTCACACGGCTCCTCAACAACTTGGCTCTTGACATGAGTACCAAGGCTGCCGTCATTGGCAGTTTTAACATCGTGACAATGCCGATGAAGAAGTTGGAGGTTTTTATACATATCCTTTCCACCTCTCGATTTGGGGATGATATGGTCGATTTCCATCACGTCTTCTTCACGGAACGTTAGTCCGCAGTGGGCGCATTTCCCTTTCTGTTTCTTCAAGAGTTTAGATACTCTCGAAGGTATTCCAGGTTGTTTACCCATTCTTGAACTCCAATATTTCAAGTTCCCGTCATATGGGCTGGCTTCGCCTTTAACCTTTACATGGCGTACAATCGGTGTTTCGCTATGGCTTCTTAACTGCATCGGGTTTGACTCCGAGCGAGTTGCAAATGCCCAGTTATGATTGCCAATCGTTTGCCAGTATTTCCGAGCTATCCATTTTACCATCTTTTTCGGATGTCTTCCTTTACCCCCATTGGAGCAATTTCCTGAATAGAAGACTATCCATTCGAGAGAAGGCTTCCTTGGATACCACCGTTGAGTAATAGTTACTCCATCCCCTGATGACCGGGTTAAGATGCCTGATTAAGGCTTCTTGCGGTGCGGCGATGTGAGAATCGACTATCTCTTTTAATTTGTGGTAATGGGTTTGGATGGCTTTCTTGCTGGGTTTAGTGAGAGTTTTGAACCCTAGAAGCTCCCCTTTAGTATTCATTCCGGTTTTGTATTTTCCAACTTTGTGTTGCCGGATATTAAAACCGAGAAAGTCGAATCCGGGGGTTTTACCTTCCAATGTATGGGTGAGGTGAGTTTTAGCCTCTTTAAGTTCTAGCCCAATTCCTTTCAGCCACTCTTGAATGTGGTCACGGCATTTTTGAATTACATCCTGATCTTCATGGATGATTACGAAGTCGTCGGCGTATCTAATTAAGGATACTGCCTGTCTTCGGTCTCTCCGACCACTTTTTCCAGGTAGTCTTTCCATCAAGTCCTTGATGCTCTCTTCCATACCGTGTAGGGCTATATTCGCCAATAGGGGACTAATTACACCCCCTTGAGGCGTACCCTCATTCGTCGGGAATAGCTGTTTGGAGTCCATCACCCCAGCTTTCAACCATGCCCGGATTTGTCGTCTAATGGCGGGAAATGTTTCGAGCTTGTTAAGTAGACTATTATGGTCAATCCTGTCAAAGCATTTTGCAATATCGGCATCTAATACCCATTTAGGTTTGTACCTGATGGCATTGAAAATAGCTCCTATTGCATCGTGACAAGACCTCCCAGGTCTGAAGCCATAGGAGTTGGGTTCAAACACAGCTTCCCATTGTGGCTCAAGTGCCATTTTGACTAGGGCTTGAACTGCGCGGTCATACATGGTGGGTATTCCTAATGGTCTCTTTTCATCCCGACCCGGTTTAGGTATCCAAACCCGTCTTGCAGGTTTGGCTTTCGAGCCGAGTTTCAATTGACCTGCAAGGCTCATACGTGCCTTGTGTGATAGAGATTTGACCCCATCCACTCCTGCCGTCTTTTTGCCTTGATTGTCTTGTGTTACCCTTCTGACTGCTAATAGTCTGGCTGACCAGCTTTTCAGCAATAACTTTTGGAGTCCGCGAACTGTTCTTACGTCACCACGACGCTTGGCTTGATAAATCCGTTTCTGCAGACGGAATACTCGGCGTTCGACTGATTTCCAGTCTGTTTGACGCCATTCCAGTCTCACCGTACTTTTGTCAGTCGTTTTGGACATTTTCTGTTACTCAGGCTTTATCTTCCAAATTATCGTGAGTCCGTCAGCATATCCAACTCATTACAAGCTGGCGTTCGCTTCTGACTCAATCTCTCCTCTCGTTAGCTTGCGGATGGTTTCCTACTCAGGATTTCGACCTTGTTCCTGAGAGCATAACGGGAGGTTACTTCGTTCCAGATATCGATTGGTTGTGCTGTTAGGGCGCCACTCTACGCCGGGTTTGTTCTGGGTGTATGGGAGGTCAGCCCAAATTTGCCTCCCCTTTATCCTTAACCTTTTGGTTCCTGCGTGTCAGTCTAATTTCGCAGGTTGGTCGTAACGGCGCTTCAAACATGGCTTCGTTTCCTACCCGTAGGCACTTGCTCGACGGGGTAATCGTTTAGACCCGAGCTTAACCGCCTTTCATCCCCGCTTCACGGATTGATGACCAGTCGCTACCGTGGGGGAAGTGCTTTCAGCGATACACCTCGCAGGGCGGACTTTCACCGCCATCGATATCCAGTTGTCAAGGTTCTAGAGGTTAGAATACTTGCCCCGTCCACGCTTCAGGATTATCCTTCCACTTTTGGCGGGAACGAATCGCACTTTGGGGTTGACCTTGTACTCGAGAACAAACATCGTTTTACACTTGTTTGCTTATTAGTATCATCATAGCGCCTCTAATGCCGCCCTAGAAGGCTTGCACGGCTTGCACGGCTTGCACGGCTTGCACGGCTTGCACTGAGCTTGTCGAAGTGAGCTTGTCGAAGTGAGCTTGTCGAAGTGAGCTTGTCGAAGTGAGCTTGTCGAAGTGAGCTTGTCGAAGTGAGCTAAGTCGAAGGCTTGCCCTGAGCCAAGTCGAAGGCTTGCCCTGAGCCAAGTCGAAGGCTTGCCCTGAGCCAAGTCGAAGGCTTGCCCTGAGCCAAGTCGAAGGCTTGCCCTGAGCCAAGTCGAAGGCTTGCCCTGAGCCAAGTCGAAGGCTTGCCCTGAGCCAAGTCGAAGGCTTGCCCTGAGCCAAGTCGAAGGCTTGCCCTGAGCCAAGTCGAAGGGGGCGGGGCTTGAAACCCATTATTTTTGGTCAAATGGAACCGGCTTAATGGGCACGGGCAAAAGAGGGAACATCGATTCTAGACAGCGGCCGTTGCTCGATGTTCGATGCGAGTTCCCAACACCTCGAGAAACTTCGCTAACCACTGCGGATGGGCGGGCCAAGCGGGGGCGGTGACGAGATTTCCATCGACGATCGCTTCGTTGACGGGAATTTCAGCGTAAGTTCCACCCGCGAGTTCGACCTCGGGACGACAGGCGGGATAGGCCGAGCAAGTTTTACCGTGGAGAACGTCGGCCGCTGCGAGCAGTTGCGCCCCGTGACAGATCGCTGCGATCGGCTTTTTGGCGTTGGCGAAGTAGCGTACGATTTCGATAACGCGCTTGTTAAGTCGGATGTACTCGGGAGCGCGTCCGCCGGGAATCACTAGAGCGTCGTAGATTTCTGGGCGAATTTCCTCGAAACTGGCGTTGAGGGTGAAGTAATGACCCGGTTTTTCGCTGTAGGTGCGATCGCCCTCGAAATCGTGGACGGCGGTGCGAACTTTATCTCCGACTTTGGTATCCGGCGCGACAGCGTCTACGGTGTAACCCACCATTTGCAGAGCTTGAAACGGAACCATGACTTCGTAGTCTTCGACGAAATCCCCGACGAGCATCAAAATTTTTAAACCGGCCATATGACTTTACCTGATGTCTACGATACGTTTTCTTAAACGTTGATTCGAGTCTTGAGTCTAGTATGGCACGGCGATCGCGGCGGGTTGACCGATGGTTGCGATCGTAACCTAAGATACCTTTTCCCACGGGGATCTTCTACTATCATCGATCTCGATCTCATTGAATCGTTAAGCAAGCATGAAACTAACTGCTCGTAATACCCTCAAAGGTAAAGTCACCAAACTCGTTCCCGGAACTGTGAACTCGGAAATCACCCTAGAAATTGCACCGGGTATCGAAATTGTGGGAATTGTTTCAAAAGCCTCAGCAGAACGGTTAGAGTTAACAGACGGAAAAGAGGCTTACGCCATTATCAAATCAAGTAATGTTATGTTTGCAATCGAATAATCTCTTAAATCCCCGATTTACAATCAGATCGGGGTTTTAAATTAAGATAGTTTTATACAGTAATGATGACGAAAAGGTTATTCTATGGTTTGTGCTTATAATTCGCCCAAAAATGGGACTCTTCTGGACTTACCAAGCAAGAAATCGCTAGCACCCTTACTCTATAAAGTTTTTTTAAAAACTGTATAATATGGAATCCATATCCGATAAGCTAGGTTTCAAGAAGTCTTCACCACATCCCCCCTTAGCCCCCTATCCCCCCAACCATCCCCCCTTCGCCCCCCTTTGAAAGGGGGGCGAAGGGGGGATAGGGGGCATCTCAAAAATGTAAATTCATCGAATTGGGCGCACTCAATTTCCAGATCCCCGGCATCTTGGAGATGCCGGGGATCTTATACCGGAAGTGCTAATCGGGAATTTTGCCACCCCAAAGTGATGTTTTTGCAAAAGTGAGATGCACCCATAGAGGGACTTGTTGGGTTGGGCAAAACCAGTATTTTAAATTCGGATTCCGTATCAGCTCGTGTCCGATGAATTTACATTTTTGAGATGCACCCACTAATTTGACTTCTTCTGCCTTTTTCACGCCGAGTTTGACCCTCGGCATAGAGTTTTTTATTCAAACTCAAACGGGAAGTTTGTGGACTGAATTTTTCGCAAATTGGGTTTCTCGAAAACACGCTTTTTGTATCGCCGATCTAGAGGATCGAACCTTTTCCGTGCCAGTTCCACACCTTAATCGTTTTATCCCAACTGCCCGACACGATGGTTGTACCGTCCGCACTGACGGCGACACCTTGCACGGCGCCCATGTGACCCGAGAGCGTGTATCGAACGCGATAGTCGTGGAGGCTCCAGACCTTAATCGTCTTGTCGTTACTGGCGGTGACTAAGGCGCGATCGCGGGCGATGTAGGCGATCGCGTTGACATCCCACAAATGGCCCGAAAGGGTCTCGAGTTCGGTTCCAGTTTCGAGATCCCAGAGTTTTACAGTGCGGTCTTTACTCCCGCTGGCCAGTTGTTTTCCGTCTGGAGAGATCGCCACGGCCAACACCGAATTTAAATGTCCCGAGAGGGTGTGAATCAGAGTGCGATCGCGCAAGTCCCACAGGTGAATTTTATTGTCGAGTCCCCCCGTGGCCAGCCAGCGACCGTCGGGTGAGACGGCGATGGTTTTAATACTGCCCGAACGAGCGGTGAGCGTCGTACTGGCTTGGGACTGCTTCGGTTCCCAAATTTGAACGGTGCGGTCTTTACTGCCACTGGCGAGAAACGATCCATCAGCCGCAAACACCACCGACGTTACGCCGCGCAGATGTCCGCTGAGGGTGTTGATGAGCTGTCCGGTGTGAAGATTCCATAACTTTATCGTGGCGTCGTCGCTACCGCTGGCCAAGACGGCTTCGTCGGGAGAAATCGCGACGGCGTTAACAGGACGCCGATGCTGTGACAGAGTGTGCTGGAGTTTTTTCGTGCGGAGGTTCCACACCAAAATGCTGTTATCCAAACATCCCCCCACGACCCACTGTTCCCCCGGACTCAATGCTACTGAGGTAATCAGCGACGTGGGAGCGGGTAGCGTGTAGGCACAGTGCCAACCTCGAGTTGTCGGAAGGGGTGGGGCGTGGGAAATCGGCGCGATTTCGGACTCTTCCCGTCGCGTTGGAGGCGGGTCTGAGGGCAACGGACGGGAGGGATGGGGCGGTAGAGGCTGGGGTGTCGTCGTTCGCGATCGCCCCGACGAAGGCCCTTCGACGGCCGTTTCGGGGAGACGGTTTGTGGTAGGAGAGCCGGTTGCGACTGCATTCTTCACCCGCCGACGGCGAGCGGGTTTTTTCGAGTGGGGACTTTTGAAATCGCGAACGATCTCGTCGACTGACTGGTAGCGATCGACCAGTCGCTCTTGAATAGTTTTGTCGAGAATGCGTCCGAGGCGATCGCCCACCGAACGGTGTTGGGAGGCTAGTTTTTCCCGCCATCGCCAGCCCTTCAAAGGATCGAAGAGAGTATCAGGGCGAGCGTTGGTCAGCAGTTGAATGCAGGTCACGCCCAAACTGTAAATATCGCTGGCGGGATAGGCGATGCCGCTTCGCAGTTGTTCGAGAGGCGCATAGCCGACGGTTCCCACTTTCGTTCCCGGTTCGGACAGGGTGTCCCGCGTCAGTTGTTTGGACACGCCGAAATCGATAAGCATCAGCCGTCCGTCTTTTTGACGACGCAGGATGTTGACGGGGGTAATATCGCGATGGACGACTTGGTGTCGGTGAACGAAGCGCAATACTGGGAGCAACTGCGCGAAAACTTCTTTGATTTGGGCTTCGCTAAAGGCACCGTTTTGTTCGAGTTCGTGCCAGAGGGTATGACCGTCGATATATTCTTGTACCAAGTACAGGCGGGACTCTTCCTCGAAAAAGGCGAATAGGGTGGGAATGTTGGGATGTTCGCCGAGTAGAGACAGTTGCGTGGCTTCTTGATAGAACAGTTCGATGGTTTTTTCGTGGGTACTCGGGGTCGCGTCGCTCCCGGTTCCCTGGGGTAACAGTTGTTTGATGACGCAAAAGGTGTTGAGCCGATCTTCGTCTACTGCTAGGTACGTGCGACCGAACCCCCCCTGAGCTAACGGTTTGGTGGGGCGATAGCGTCCTCTAAGTTTGAGGCGAGAGCCACAACTGAGACAGTGAGTTGCGTCGTCGAGGTTCCGGGGGTGCGAACAGTCGGGGTTGAGACAAAAAATCATGGTGACGCACGCTAGCTGGGTCTATTGTTATTGTCTCCGATCGCGCAGCCCGTGTGTCAGTACGACTCGACAAACGGGTGACGTTAATACAGGAGAACTTTTGGCGGATCTAGACGTTTCCGAGCGAACCAATGCGATCGACACGTGAGTTTTTGAGCGATCGCGCACCCCCCCCGCCGATCTCCGGTTGATGCTTTCGGTTTTGGAGGATGCAACGCTCGACCCGCGATATCGGCACGTTACACCGTGGAGATCGATCGAGATCTTCACCCCATTGTAAAAACTTTCACCTGCGAACCCGCTCGAACTTTTAAGAAACTTGACAGATTGACGTGAGTTGGAAATTCGAGGAATCTAAAAAGGTCTGTATCGAGTTTGCCCGATGTCAACGACCGATCTCACTCTTACATTACTCGCTCTCGATTTCGATGGTGTGGTCTGTAACGGACTGGTGGAATATTTCCAAACGGCTTGGAAAGCCTACTGTCTTATGGCTAAACCGACGGAACTGACGCCGCCGGAGGAGTTGGCTGAAAGTTTCTATCGCCTGCGTCCGGTGGTGGAAACGGGATGGGAAATGCCCGTGGTATTACACGCAAGGCTCAAAGGCATTGAGGAAGAGCGGATTTTGCAACACTGGCCCGAACTCTGTCGCAGTTTAGTCGCCGAGGAAGGCTGGGCGGTGTCGGATTTAGCCGAAGCGGTGGACGGGGTGCGCGATCGCTCGATTGCAGACGACCTCGAGGGCTGGTTGTCGCTTCATCAATTTTATCCCGGCGTGGTGGAACGGTTGCAACAGTGGCAGTCTCGGGGGATGCCTTGGGTGATTATCACCACGAAAGAAGGGCGGTTCGTGCGATCGCTCTTGCAACAACAGGGCGTTACCTTGGCAGAGGGACAACTGTTCGGAAAGGAGGTCAAACGTCCGAAATTCGAGATTTTACGGGACTTTGTGGAGAAAGACCCCGAGTCGCGAATTTGGTTCGTGGAAGATCGTTTGAAAACCTTGCAATCGGTGGCCAGTCAAGGGGATTTAACCCACCTGCGCCTGTATCTGGCCGATTGGGGGTACAACACGGACGCGATGCGACAAGCCGCCAGGGAGAGCGATCGCGTTCGTCTGCTATCTCTTTCAGATTTCGCGCGAAATTTGGCGGACTGGCCGTGAAGATTTGTTGCTCGTCTTCCTGACGGCTCTAGCATTCACTCAACAGACGAGATACCGTAAAAAGCAGTGTGAGCGAGGCGTGTATGTTGAATTCTTTTTTCGATTTAGCCGCGTTAGCGGAGTTGTCGCGAATTCACTGTGTTGGTATTTGTGCGGTGTTGGTGCCGAGTAACCTGTTGGCAACTTTGGCGACTATGGTACTGACGGCGATCGCGCGATCGCCCTGGCAACGGTGGATGTCTGCGGGAATTGCCAGTCTGTTAGCGGTGGCGATGGTTCTGCACGTTTGGACGTGGTTCGCGATCGGGGTCGTGCGCGTTCCCACCTTCGTTTTACTCGCCTTAGCCAGTCTGTGTTTGGGCTTGAACGCTTGGGCTGTCTTCGACCCCCAAACCTTTGTCAAACTGTATCGCTGGGGGGAAATTCAGGTGAGAGTGAAGAGTGGAGAGTGAAGAGTTAAGACAGTCGTAATCGTAGTCGTAGTCGTAGGGTGCGTGACCTGAAATATAGGGTGTAAATCCTTAGACCGATAAATCGTCACGCACCGCCAATGTACACCGCCAACAGACAAGGATGCGTGACTTAAAGATACGAGAACTATGCTGTAAACCAACGACTCGTCACGCACCGACTCCCCAGGTGTCTTCCTTGTCTTCCCTTCTCCTTCTCCCCCTCTCCCCTTCTCCCCTTCTCCCCACATGGTCACTCCGTCTCCGGTTGCTGTCTCTCAAATGCCCCATCGATCGCTGTGGGGAGATGCGTGGCGACGGTTTCGCCGCGATCGCACGGCGGTTTTGGGTTCGATCGTGTTGGGCGTTATCGTCTTCGGAGCGATCTTCGGGCCGCTGCTGTACGATGTCCCCATCGGTGAAATTGACTTCGGGCGATCGAGTCTTCCGCCAAGTGGAGAACATCCCTTCGGAACCAACGATTTGGGACAAGACCAACTCGCTCGGGTTCTGTGGGGCGGCCGCGTTTCGCTGTCAGTGGGAGTTGCGGCGATGGTGGTGTCGATGGGATTGGGAATTTTCGTCGGGGCGATCGCGGGATTTTATGGAAAATGGCTCGACGGACTGTTGATGCGGGTAACGGATTTGTTTTTGGCGTTGCCGCAACTGCCATTGTTGCTGTTAATTGTCTATTTGTTTCGCGATTCTCTCAAAGCGATCGCCGGTCCGGAATTGGGAGTTTTTCTCCTCATCGTCGTGGTGATTGGTAGCCTCAACTGGATGTCGGTGGCGAGGTTGATTCGGGCGGAATTTCTCTCGTTGCGAGAAACGAACTTCGTAGCGGCGGCCCGTGCGTTGGGAGCGACGCCGAGTCGCTTGATTTGGGTTCACCTGTTTCCGAACGTTTTGGGAACGGCGATCGTTGCGGCCACGTTAGCCGTCGGACGTGCCATTTTAATTGAATCGACGTTGAGTTTTCTCGGATTGGGGTTTCCGCCAGACGTTCCCACTTGGGGGCGAATGTTGTTCGACGCGCAAAACTATTTGGAATCCGCCCCCCACATGGCGATTTTCCCCGGTTTGGCGATTTTTCTGACGGTGTTGAGTATTAATTTTATTGGTGATGGGTTACGGGATGCCCTCGATCCCCAGAGTCGGCGTTGAACAAGAATAGCGACGCATTCAACCACATAGGAACAGGTGGGGGTTAAGGAGCGGCAAGTGGTAGAATAACCTCATCTTGAGGGGTACGGTAAAGGGCAGACCAGATTCCGAAACACCTGGAGACACGACCTCTCAACGAAAGGTAGAATACCCTGTCAATCCTCTGTAGTCGGTTCATCTACGTCAGACTCTAGGTCAACACTCCAGACAGTTTTTGACTGACAACGAGAGAATGCGGGTTTCAGCGCTTGCCTAGAAAAATGTCCGGACTATTGCTAGGTAAAAGTTGCTCAAATCCCAGCCCCATAGCGGAAACGACTTGGGGGAACTGACGGGCTAAAGTTCCCGTGGTTCGGTGAGAATGCCACCTGTCGCGAGGGTTAACACCTTGTAATCAGACACCATCACTTCGCGCCAGCAAGTGATGGAGCATTCATTAGCAGGGGAGTAAGGGAACAGGGGAGAGGAGGAGCTTCTTCAGTGAAGAAGGAAGAGGGAAGAGTGGGGAGTTCTCCTCATCCGATCGTCTCCTCACTGGAGACTGGAGACTGGTGACTGTTTTCATCTCCCGCCAGGGGATATTTCGATCGATAGGTCTCTTCGCGTCTGCCAAACCAATCGTAGCGGTTATCGCGAACCTGTTCGTAAACGCGATCGCCAGTAGATTTCAACCCCGGTAACTGGCGATACGCCGATACGAACGCCTCTCCCCCCGGAAGCAACTGTCCGATTTCTTCGGCGGCGTCGCTCCCTTGCCAGCGGCGCTCGGGGTTGTCGCGATCGAGTAAAATCATTCCCAACTCGCACCCTTGGGGGGTAATGTCGTAGCGATCGAGCAGGGTTTCGTCTTGCATGGGAGCGTAGCGAAAGCGGGTTCCGCGATCGAGATTCTCCAACAACTGCACCAACGTCACGCAAAGGTTGCAGTTACCGTCGTAAATCACCAAATAAGACATTTCGCTGTTCGGGTTTCGGTTCTCTTTATTTTGGCGTAGAAGACGGTGCGTTACGCGGGAGCGAGATTTATCTGATACCAGCTCCCTGGTTTCCCCCGCGTGACGTACACTACCCAACTGTTTGGCTGCTCGCTGTAAGCGGTGCGTGACGCGGGATTTACATTGGGTTTTTCAGCGGTAACGTGGGATTGCCCGCGTCACGCCCCCTACGACTCTAACTGAGCTTGTTCTAGATACCGGGTTTGTTAAAGGGCATACTTTAATATATTTGCGGTATTTTTTGATTTCTCTTGAACGAGCCTCTTTCTATTCTGGTTGTCGGTGGCGGTGCGGCGGGATTTTTCGGTGCGATCGCCTGTGCGACAGCGAATCCCCAACATCGCGTCACCCTCCTCGAAGCCAGTCGCAAACCGTTGCATAAGGTTCGCATTTCTGGCGGCGGACGTTGTAACGTCACTCACGCCTGTTTCGATGCGGCGTCGTTGGTGAAACACTATCCTCGCGGCGGAAAAGCACTACGAGGGGCGTTTACCCGGTTTCAACCTCGAGATACTGTCGAGTGGTTCGCCAAACGGGGTGTCAAATTGAAAACGGAAGCTGACGGACGGATGTTTCCCACCACTGACGATTCGGAAACCATCGTGCAATGTTTGCTCAAAGAAGCCCGCGAAACGGGGGTTCGGTTGCGGTTGCAGTCTCCCGTGTCGTCTGTGAGTTGGGAGGGAACGGGATTTCGGGTGAGGTTGAAAAACGGCGAAACTTGCTACGGCGATCGCTTGTTACTGGCGACGGGGAGCCATCCGAAAGGATATCAATTCGCTCGGGATTTGGGACATTCGATCGCCCCTCCCGTTCCGTCTTTGTTTACCTTTAATATTGACGAGCCGAAATTGCACGAACTGGCTGGCGTCTCCGTTCCCGAGGCGACGGTTCGACTTCCCGAAGCGAAACTCACTCAATCGGGGCCGGTGTTGGTGACGCATTGGGGGTTCAGCGGCCCGGCGATTTTGAAACTCTCGGCGTGGGGGGCGCGATTTTTGTGCGATCGCAACTATCGCAGTCCCCTTCTCGTCAACTGGCTACCCCAGGAAAACCCCGAAACTCTGCGACAACATCTCCTTTCCGTCAAAACTCGGGAAAGCCGGAAAGCGATCGCAACCTTTTCGCCGGTCGCGTTACCTCGGCGATTGTGGTTGTATCATCTGACGAGAGCCAATATCGACGGAAAAAAACGCTGGGCGGAACTCTCGAAAAAAGAAATGGCGCGTTTGGTGCGTCACCTGCTGCAAGACGAGTATGCCGTAACGGGGAAAGGTATATTTAAAGACGAGTTCGTCACCTGCGGCGGCGTCAACTTGAAAGAGGTCAATTTCAAAACTCTCGAAAGTCGCCGTTGTCCGAACTTGTATTTCGCCGGAGAACTTCTCGATATCGACGGCGTAACGGGAGGCTTTAATTTCCAAAACGCCTGGACGACGAGTTGGCTGGCGGGAAATGCAATGGCGGCGATGGGATGAGGAGATGATGAGATGAGGGGATGATAAGAACCGTAGGATGCGTGACTTGAAAAATAAATAGGGTGTCGGTTCTGAAACCGAAAAATCGTCACGCACCGCCCCCAACACCGCCTCCATAAAATTACTTTAAATTGGTCTTCAAATTTTGAAATGTTCGGATGAGGGAAATGTTTGATGGATTTTAAGAGTTCGATTCTCAAATTTCCGGTGTTGATGTTGGCGGGGTTGGCGATGGGAAATCCCGCGATCGCACAGGTTGACAATCCGCGTTTGACTCCCGAAGCCTGCGATCGCTTTGAAATGGGGATGACGCAAGCGGCGTTCGAGGAACTCCTCGACGAGTTGGAAATCGAGGCGGAACGACAACCCGTCGCCACAGGAAACAGTCAAGTTCAGTGGGTTGATGAGGAAACGGGAGCGGTTTTAATCGTCACGTTGCGCGAAGAATTGGTGTCTGGGGTGTCTTGTTTCGGCGTGTCGCCACAGGTGGAAGCAACCGCCGGGTACACCCATCAACTCTGTTCGCAAGTCGAGATGGGAATGACGTTAGCAGAAGTGCGTCAAGCCTTGGGTTCGCCGGGTGAAGTCGTGGATACGGGAGATGGGCGATCGCTGGGGTTGTTGTGGCGTTGGGAAGATCCTAATACCAACGAAGTGGCGATTTTGTCCTTTAGCAGCTTCGATGTGTTAGTCGGAAGTACCTGCATGGTGGAAACGCCGGAATCGGAAACGCCTGAGACAGACGCAACGAACACGCAGAATTAGAGTTTGGAAGGAAGCGGTGAGAAACCCGGTTTCTTGAGGACGCTGGTTTTTTGGGTGCAATTCCTGAGTTGTTGCGTCTCCTGGGTTGCTCTTGTTGGGGGGGGCGATCGGTATGGATATGAGGATCGTGAGTTGCTCTGGGGTGCATCTTAAAAATGTAAATCTATACGAGAGAATAAGGATTTCAGCCTCCAATTCTCATGTTTTTGCCAAACTGAGATGCACCCAGTTTGGCCTCTTTCTCATGCCACCTTTTCCAATACGAAAAACTTTTCAGAATTCGTCATGCCCAAAGGATTGAATCCTACATCTGCAAGCATTTTTAGAAATACAGTATCTCTGTAGAATCCTAAAGTTAACGTTTCTTCCGCAAGGAGGCTCTCCTGTTTCCAAAAAGAATAGGTCTTTTTGAGGAAAAAGTGATCTGAGCCGCCGTTATACTTTCCCATTCTTTGAGAGTAGATAATCCCATTAGTTAACTCAAGGTCTCGGTCTTCGTGAGGTGGGTGGACACTTAACAACAAAAGTCCACCACGTTCGAGATGATTAGCGACATTTTGCAATCCACGAAAGTCGTTCTCTTTGTTGAACAAATGTGTTCCTAAAAGTAACTCATTGTTCGATTGAATGATGACCCATGTGCCACCACTTGAAATAGCAGCATCGAATTTGTAATCCAGGTTCATTTCCGCCACGTCACACTCTATTATCGGAATGCTATTGGATAACCGTTTTTTGGCAATTCTTATCATTTCTGAGCTGAAATCTATTCCGACAAAATCATAGGTTGGCTCGAGTTGAAGTAGTGCTTTAGCCATCTGCCCTGTGCCAATACCAAGTTCAAGTATCCTTTTTCGTTGACCGATCGCGGAGCGAATGGCTGTTGCCAATAATTCATGATTATAGTAACCACCATCCATTAACAAGTCGTAGTAATCAGCAATTCCTTGGTAGTAACTCATAAAGACATAATCCTTTCTACAGCAATTTTATTAACATGATGCCTAACGGTTGTCATCAGCGGCGCGAGATCGTTGTTCGGATGGAACACGTGCCTAACCCTGCGCGTCCACAACTGGTCAGAATTTGACCTTTCAACGACGATCGACACACCACTTCATCTTTGAGCTAGGTACATCTCTCTTTTATGAACACACGATTTAGGCAATTTGTCAACATTTTTATCAAAAACTACCAGAAAGTAATTTAATTCTTTAAGTATTTATATTGATTGTAAAACTGATATACACTCTTCAATTTTGACTAAAGTTAGTCAAAATATTTTTATGGAGATTTTGTTTTTTGATTGAGTAAATTGGCTACAAAATTAGATAAGCTTAGCCTAGCTTTTAATCAGAAGAAATGAGTATAATTTCATTGTTTTTTGGGGTGCATCTCACTTTTGCAAAAACATCAGTTTGGGGTGGCAAAATTCCCGATTAGCACTTCCGGTATAAGATCCCCGGCATCTTGGAGATGCCGGGGATCTTATAAGCTTAGCCTAGCCTAGCTTTTAATCAGAAGAAATGAGGCTCTTCCGAACTTACTATGCAAGAAATCGCTGAAACCCTTACAGTATAAGAGTTTTTGCTAAACTGTATAAAAAGGCAGCTCAAATCGAGAAATCCCTTGCCAGATACAGGCTACAAGCATTTACCCTACACACCAAGGTCGGAAGAGCCAGAAATGAGTACAATTTCATTGTTTTTTGCCGCTTCAGCAAAAAAATCATGAATATACTTTAAAGTACGTTTCAAAAACTCCCAGTCCTCTTCGTCCCATTTCTCAGATTGTGCGTAAAGTTCGAGATCTTCACGTTCGTTAAATCGGATTCGTAAGTCTATTTCTGGTAACTGAGCGATAGCGATCGCAATCTCTTTCACTTCATCGGGAGTAAAATAGCGCACGTAACCATAGGTGGCTTCAAACTCTGTTTCTGTTCCTCCAAATATGACTTGATTTAACGGCGGTTCGGCAGAGGAGCGATCGCACGCGACTTCACCAGTCAAAAGATAGTGAATAGCTTGCCACTCTTTTTCGATAGAAAGCCAGGTTTTATTTAGATCGAAATTATCCTGATAGACGCTCGATTGCTTGGACAAAGAGGATTTTATTTCATTGCTGAACTCAGAAGGTAGTGTTTCACCAATCAACAAATCCAATAATAAATCTAACAACTCAGATCGATCGATCTTTCCAATCTCTCCATAGAAAAACTCTAGAGCCAATTGAGAATTGGCTTGAAGCTCTAAAAATTGAGCCTTAGATATACGTCTATAGCTCACAGTGATGCCCATTTTAATTCTAGGCTCTGGGTTTTAGATTTTAACAACGGAAATATTTTAACATTCAAGATATTCTACCTCAACTCAAAACGGTATATCTTCACTAGGAGTTGTCTCTTCAATTTCTGAATCGCCAACTGCACCATATTCTTTTAATAATCGAACGACTTCTCTATGTTTTGAATCTCGAGCTAAATCCAATGCTGTTTTTTGGTCGAAATTTTTAGCATTGACATCCTTAATTCCAGATTCAAGAAGAACTTTAACTGTATCGAAACAATCATTTTTTGCAGCTAGCATAAGAGCTGTATATCCTTCAAAAAAGAACTGACTAAAATTGAAGCCAGCTTCAATTAAAAATTTAACAATATTAGATCGATTTCTATATATTACATTAACAAAAGATGATTTGTCGAGAGTGGCTCCAGCATCGATTAAAATACGAACAATTTCAAATTTTCCATAAAAACAAGCTTCACATAAAGCGGTTTTCTGATTAAAAGCTACACCATTTACATCAATCCCTTCCTCAATTAATGCTTCAACTGTTTTAATATCTCCTGTAGATGCAGCGACAATTAAATCTTGCATCTTCATCTGTTCTTGTTTGCGAGCTATGGCTTTGGGAAGCTCTTCAATTGCTCTCAATCGATCTTCTTCACAAGGCACTAAAGGAAGTAAGTATTCTACAATATTTTGATATCCTGATTTTGCAGCAATCAATATATTTGTTTCTTTGATTTCATCATAGTCATTATTACTAAAATCTACAGAAATCTCTTCATCTACAAAAGCCCCAGCTTCAATCAACGTCGTGACTAAATCCAAGTTTCCTCTATAAATAGCCAGAGTTAGAGGTGCTGTACCATTTATATTCTGTGGAGCGTTAACATCGGCGCCAGCTTCAATGAGTAAATTGAGTATTTCCTTATTTTCTTTTTTTATCGCTAGATTTAAAGGAGAGTCAGGCTCGAAATCGTAAAAGCGAATTCCATTGGGATTAGCACCTGCATTCAAGAGCATTTCCACCATTTCCACTTGTCCTAATCTTACAGCAGCCACTAAAGCATTATCGTATGGTGTTCGCTGAAAGTTGACATTTGCGCCTGCTTCGATGAGAACTCGTAAACCTTCTATCCACTTAATTTCGACAGCATAAGTTATAGGAGGTAGCGTTGTTTTTGGGTCGAGAAAGTCTATGGATTTTAGATTTTTTAGAGCTGCTTTTAACTCTTTAACATCACGACGATCGAGCAATTTAAAAAGATTTCTCTTTTTGGGTTTATCCATTTTTTGATTATCCTATATTGTAGATTTTGGCTCTTCCGAGCCGAACCTAGCGTGTAGGGTAAAATGCTGTAATCTTCGTCTGGCAATGAATTTCACGATTTTCATGAATAACTTTAAATGAAAGTTCCGCCCAGTAAGGGGTTCATCGATTGCTTACACAGTAAGTACTGAATTGAGCTGTTGTTGGGTTTGGCGATCGCTCCACCCATGAACGGCAGCGTTGCCGAAGTCCAACCTACCCCAAACTCATATTTTTATAAAAGTGAGATGCACCCCTTCCCGAGTCGTTTTATTCTAGAGATGACGAATTCGTTCGACCACGACAATTGTTTGAAGTCGAGTTCTCGATAAAATAGAAAACGTCGAGCGTTAAAACAAAAGGAGGAATCTCGCTTGTCTCCGGTACGAGTTCGCCAACACGTTAACCCCCTCAGTCGTAAATACCAACAACCGATCGCCATCCCAGATTGGTCGAACATTTACCCCAATTTAACCCAACCCCTGCACCTCGATATCGGTTGCGCTCGGGGTCGGTTTCTGTTTGAATACGCTCGAATCGAGCCGAATTGGAACTTTCTCGGCTTAGAAATTCGCGAACCCCTGGTGGACGAAGCGAACGACTGGCGCGATCGCACCCACCTCACCAACCTCCACTATCTCTTCTGTAACGTCAACATCTCTATCAAACCCATCCTAAAATCCCTTCCCCAAAACGTCCTCAAACGGGTTTCGATTCAATTTCCCGATCCTTGGTTCAAAAAACGCCACCAAAAACGCCGCGTCGTTCAACCGGAACTGGTGGAGGATTTAGCCAAATACCTGGTTCCCGGTGGAGAAGTCTTTCTTCAGTCGGATGTCGAAGAAGTGGAAGTGGAAATGTGCGATCGCTTCTCCGAACATCCAGCCTTCCGTCGAACTTGCGAAAATTGGCTTCCCGAAAACCCGCTTCCGGTTTCCACAGAACGGGAAATCGCCACCCACAACAAAGGCGAACCCGTCTATCGCGCCATTTTCAAACGGGTTGCGTCGGAAACCTCCGAGTAATTTCACGGACGCGATCGCCATACGCCACCTCATCGAACACCGCATCGCCATCGTCAAACGTCAAATCCGCCGCCAACTCGATCCACGATCGACATCCGCCATACTGCGGTAAAACGGGAATCTCTCGCGGTTCCCGGAGGCGGTAAACTCTCAACAACAGCAAAAACAGGGGTTTTTCCGGTTTCCACGCCAGGCGATCGCGGACAAATTGACGGTTCCACACGAACTCGTCTGCGACTGTTTCGGCGGCTTCCCAACTCTCGACGAGAAAACGATGGGTAATCTCGGCCCGACCGGCGATCGCAACTGTTTTCGGACGCCAACCCGATTCAACTGGCGTGACGGTGGCGGCGTATTCAGGTTTGAGGAGTTCCGGCTTTTGATGTTCGTAAGTCGGATACAAAAACGCACGATCGCACTTCACTTGAAACGATTTCTCTTTTTCCCGAATTCCCCCTTTTCGCAGCAAAGCGACCGTTTCGCCTCGCAACAAGGCGTCTACCGCAACAGACCATTCCTTCAGTGCAAACACCGCCATTTAAGATTTAATATAGCAGTTCCAAATGGGTCGTCAAAAATTAAAACACCCGAAAAAAATCTGATTCCCCGTTCCCCGTTCCCCGTTCCCTTTATCCCCTTTTTATCCCAATTTTGTTACACAACTGATTTAGGGTTGCTATAGGTGAGAACGGGGAATCTCTCGTTAACTCAGTCCCAAGACTTCGCCGTTTCCAGAGACGACTTCTCCAAGGACGAAGGGATCGAGATTTTGGGTTTTTAGGGTTTCCAAGGTGCGATCGACCCCATCGGGAGAGACGACGACGACGAAACCTACTCCCATGTTAAAGGTATCGAACATATCCGACTGTTGCACGTTTCCCGCCTCAGCTAACCATCGGAATACTGGGGGAATGTCCCAAGCGGCGCGATCGATGGCGATCGCCCGATCTTCACCCAAACAACGGGGTAAGTTTTCCGGAAGTCCGCCGCCCGTAATATGGGCCATGGCGCGAATTTCGATGTCCGCCTCCCGCAGAGATAACACCGGTTTTACATATATATATGTAGGCGTCAGAAAAACCTCTCCCAAACTGCGGCCGCCGAACGCTTCGGGACAGTCTGTCCACCCGTAACCGCCATCGCCGACGATTTTGCGAACCAGGCTGTAGCCGTTGCTGTGAACCCCAGAACTCGGAAGTGCGATCGCCACATCGCCAATTTTCACCTGAGAACCGTCGAGAAGCTGGCTTTTTTCCACGATTCCCACGCAGAATCCCGCAATATCGTATTCTCCTGGCTGATAAAACCCCGGCATTTCAGCAGTTTCGCCGCCGAGTAGCGCACATCCGGCTTGACGACATCCCGTGGCGATTCCCGTGACGACTTGCGCCAACTGTTCGCCGTTGAGTTTTCCCGTCGCCAGATAGTCGAGAAAATACAGAGGTTCTGCGCCAGAAGTCAGAACGTCGTTGGCGCACATGGCCACGAGATCGATTCCCACCGTGTCGTGGCGATCGAGTTGGTGAGCCAGTTTTAACTTGGTTCCCACGCCGTCGGTTCCAGAAACGAGAACCGGTTGGCGATATCCCGCCGGAATCTCGAAGCATCCGCCAAATCCTCCCAATCCTCCCAACACGCCAGGACGGTAGGTTTCTCGTACGACCTCCTCGATGCGATCGACAAAGGCGCGACCGGCTTCAATATCGACCCCAGCTTCTCGATAATCCATGACTCGTTTAGCGGTAAAACACAGGCTGCTTATTGTACCTTATCTTTCAAAATCTGTATTTTATATCATATTTTGACATTTTTTATATATTTTTTGTGTAAAGATTTTGAGATGGATAAAAATATACAAAAGCCATATTTCATAAGGCTTTGAGCCAAAACCCGATTGTGAAGTTTCTGTAAAGTTCGCCTCAATTCAGGGGCGTTCCCGATCCCCGATGGAAAAAGTTCGTGCTATTCTGTGGCAGTTCTACAACCATTACCTGAACACGGTATGAGTATGAGTTGCGATTCAGCCGTTACTCGAACGGCGAATCTGCGGCCAAACGCCCGTAAAATTTATCGAACTTACAAACAGCAGGGTGTTGTGGGCGCTTAGCAGACTCGACTCGCCACCCCAAACGCGGGGCAACGCGATTTGGGGGTTCGATTGGGAGAATTTAACTTATGACCTATCAACTTTGGAGAAGCTTCACGATCGCGATCGTGATTTCCGGAATGGGAAACTTTTCTTGTATGGCGAACGCCATCGAAGGCACTTCCGAGGGAAATACGAACCGCACAGAAGCTACAACGGCAACCTACGAAGTCGCGCAATCTCTTGTAGACACCGTACAAGCCGCTCCTCCAAATGCCAGCGAGGCACTTTTGGTAAATTGGGGAGAGTCTCACGAAGGGCTTCACCACCTCGTCTTCGAGGAGACAACCCAAAACGTTTCAAATGCTCCGAGCAGCGATCGCGCGATCGACCGTCAGATAGAGCGATCGGCATCTAGCCCGAGTCCGAGTGCCTCAGACGGGCAACAGGCTTACGTTCTTCCGCCTGCCACCCTTCCCAAACCCGATCCCACGCCTGAAGAAGTCATCGTTTATAGCGAACAAGGCATGGCATCGTGGTACGGGCCGGGATTCGAGGGAAACCTCACGGCGAACGGCGAAATTTTTAACAGCAGTGCCATTACGGCCGCTCATCCCGAACTTCCATTCGGAACCCAAGTGCGGGTCACCAACCTCGACAACGGCCGGTCGCTCGTCGTGCGCGTTAACGATCGCGGCCCTTACGCCTACGGACGCGTCATCGACCTCTCCGCCGGAGCGGCCGAACGTCTGGGCCTCATCGCCAGCGGCGTCGCTCCCGTCCGTCTCGAAGTCGTCCGACCGGCTGAAGCTGTCGGGAAGTAAGTTAGAGAGAAAGTAAGAGGGACAAGGAGGCAAGGAAGATACTGTTATCTGTTCCCTGCTCCCTGTTCCCTGTCTTCCCTGGCGACTGGCGATCGAAACACTTTTCCCTCTTCACTGGTGAAGCATCCTCATCCCGATCGTCCCTGGGTTGCTACACTAACAAGTTGGTTCTGTGCGTTCGACATCGGTGTTTGAAATAACCGTTAGACACTGGTGTCGAACGTCGATCGCACCGAGGGAGATTCCATGAAACGCCTAACCACTAAGGCTGCTCTACAAGCTTATCGCCAAAGCCAAGACCGCAACCTGACGATCGGCTTCGTCCCGACGATGGGTAACCTCCACGACGGACATTTGAGGTCGATCGAGCGAGCGTGTCAGGACAACGATCGCACCATCGTCAGTATTTTCGTGAATCCACTTCAGTTCGGACCTCACGAAGATTTCGACAAATACCCGAGAACGTTCGATCGCGACTGTCAACTCTGCCAAGACGCTGGCGTCGATGCCGTATTCGCACCGAGTCCCGAAGAGTTAGGGATTTCGGGGAGAGCGCAAGCCGACGCAGACGGGCGAACGTCCCTGCGAACGACGGTAGTGCCGCCACCTAAGATGACATCTATATTATGCGGGCGATCGCGTCCCGGTCATTTCAACGGCGTCGCGACCATCGTGACCCAACTTTTAAACTTAGTGCGTCCCGATCGCGCTTACTTCGGCCAGAAAGACGCCCAGCAACTGGCAATTATCCGCCAACTGGTTCGGGATCTTTCAATTCCGGTCGAAATCGTCGGCTGTCCCACCGTGCGGGAACCCTCCGGCTTAGCCTACAGTTCTCGCAACCAGTATCTCAGCGAGGAGCAAAAAGAGCGCGCTTCTGTCCTGTATCGCAGTTTGAAGCGAGCGCAAACGCTGTTCGAGGAAGGATTTCGCGATCGCGCCGAACTGCTCGACGCCGTTAAAACCGAACTGGCCACCGTTCCCGAATTACGGTTAGAGTACCTCGAACTCGTCGATCCCGACAGTTTAGTTCCCCTCGCCAGCGTGCGTCGCAAAGGACTGCTCGCCATCGCCGCCCGCATGGGAGAAACCCGACTCATCGACAACCTGTTACTGAACGCTCGAGCGCCCATTATCGCCATCGACGGCCCCGCAGGGGCGGGAAAATCCACAGTGACGCGTCAAATTGCCCGTAAACTCGGGTTGTTGTACTTGGACACCGGGGCGATGTATCGGGCGGTGACGTGGTGGTTAGCTGAGTGCGGCGTCTCGATCGAGGACGAATCGTCGGTGGCTGAGGCTTTGCAACAGTGCGACTTACAGTTACAGTCCGATGTCGAAGGCGATCGCTGTCGCGTGTGGGTGAACCGTCAAGAAGTCACCGACGCCATTCGATCGCCTGAAGTCACCTCGGCGGTGTCGGCGGTGTCGGCGCTTCCAGTGGTGCGTCAGTTCCTCATCGAACAACAAAAACGCTACGGCGAAACCGGGGGACTCGTAGCGGAGGGGCGAGATATGGGAACTTGCGTGTTTCCCGACGCCGAAGTGAAGGTGTTTCTCACCGCTTCGGTGGAGGAACGAGCCAGACGGCGCAAGCTGGATTTGGAACGTCAAGGGTACGAGGTGAATTTGGATCGGTTAGAAGGAGAAATCTCCGAACGCGATCGCCAAGATAGCACCCGAGCGATCGCGCCTTTGAAAAAAGCCCGAGACGCGATCGAAATCCAAACTGACAATCTCAGCATCGATGAAGTGATGGATAAAATTCTACATCTGGTTCCGGCCGGACACTGAAGTCGTTCTCGATCGCTCTGAAATGGTTTGTCTCTCTCAATTCTCTTGTTTAAAGAGTATGTAGGGAATTACAAAACACCAAAACTGGAGAGATAATACTGCAATTTTTGTGTGTATTCGTCTCTCCAATCTTTTTTTATTTTGTATAGTATCTGCCAAAGCAACCAGAACATTGCAACCCACATTCCGCACTTCAACTTGTAGTACGCCAAGTAGCACGAGAAGGGGATGAAATTAGTCGGGAGTTGGTTAGGGATTAAGACCGAGAAAAAAGAAAAATTCGGGTAAAAATGACATCTTAGAGAAAAATCGGTTGAGGAATGGGCAAGTTAAACTGTTCGGCTCTTCGGAGTTTAGGGTGACAGAAAAACTAACTTCACGAGATTTCAAGGGTTTTGGCTCTCGAATCTTCAATTTTTTGTATCATGCTATACATTTATAACCACAAACTCCGAAGACCCAACTGTTCCCACCCAAAAAAACGGCTCAAAATTGGTTTGGGGAATTCCCCCCCATCAGGGAGATTAGATGTAATTTTAACGAGCATTAATCGAGTCTATCTTCAAGTTAGAAGATAATAAGCCTGACAAGATTTTGGAAAAAATTCAAGTAAATGTAGGCGCTCAGAGGTTAAATTAGAAATTTTTTTAACTCCCTGAGTTCGGAAGACATGAATCCCTTGAAAACATTGAAATATCCATCGGAGAGTTGGTCGATCGGTTAGACGACCTAACTGATTTTTGACGCCAGTTTTTAGCCGCTTCAAAGTTTTCCGAATTTGTCGTTGTCCCAGAGTGTAAACCAATAAGCATAAGCCCATAATGAATCCCAAAGCTTCAATCCGGTGAGGAGATTTAAGAAAAACGCTATTCGTTAAAAATAGCGGGTCTTTCAGAAAGCCAAAACCTCGTTCGACTGACTGTTGCTCTTTGTAGTTCGAGAGCATTGAATCAGCGGTTAATTCTTCTGAGTTTAAAACATTCGTCGCCAAGATAAATCGTCCGGCACTCGTTTTTTTATCTCGACTGAAGCTTCATCAATTGTGACGTTCGCTTTGACTTGATAGACCCCAGAATTTTCCGTAATTTCTAAATCGGTAATTTGGTGATACTTCGACTTTCTTAAAAGGCGAAATGCTGCTTTTTCGGCATCAGCGGCACAAGCAAATTCTCGAACACTTAACTCTCGGAGTTTCTTTTGGGCGGACTCACCATCTTTCTGGATTTTTTCTCTAATTTTTTAAATCTGATTCTTTCCTTTTTTGACTTTCGACTAATAACCATCTTTGCTCAACATCGGCATAGTTTTGTTGAGATTCTTGAAAACGATAACCCGTAAGTTGACTCGCTTTTAACTCGCTTTCCTCTACCGATTCTACTAAATTCTTCGCTGCTTTTACCGTCACGGGAACTCGACTCAACCATTTAACTTCCTTGGCAATTTTGTAGATTTTCCTGGGTGTAAAAAGCACTATCAGCCACCGTTAAACTTTCAAACTGAAATTGTTTTTAAACTCAACCATCGATCGACCAAATTGCTTTGAGTCTGGGTCTTCGGAGTTTGTGGTTATAAATGTATACCATAATACAAAAAATTGAAAAATTCGAGAGCCAAAAACCCTTGAAATCTCGTGAAGTTAGTTTTTCTGTCACCCTAAACTCCGAAGAGCCAGTTATCAGTCAGTTGTGTAGAAGGATATGTATTTCTCGAAAAAATTAGTTGGGATAATTATAATGAAAGTGGAGATTTAATCTCGCAAGTCGAAGCTTACAAAGACTATACGGGAGTTTACCCCTCATCGGTTCACGCCGATCGAATTTATCGAACCCGAGCTAATCGAGCTTGGTGTAAAGAAAGAGGAATTCGTC
>NZ_KB235958.1:1162356-1179767 GCF_000332355.1 Baaleninema simplex PCC 7105 | reverse complement strand
GATCGGCGATCGCTCCGTATTTTTTCGAGGGTACGCTTGAGTAAAAACACGGAAGCTATTTTGTTAAGTTGAGACAAGTTGCGTATCTTTTCGTTTGATAGGTTCTAACGATCGCATCTCTTTTTAAAGACACTGTAAAGCATATCTGAAGTTTTAGTAAATTTTTCGATCGTCTCATCTGAACCGAACGGCACGTTGTTGCGTTGAGTCGGCTTGTATTGAATAAAAAATCAATTATTTAAAATCTAGTTTACCAGACCACTTTTAGCCCACATTCCGCACTTCAACTTGTAGTACGCCAAGTAGCACGAGAAGGGGATGAAATTAGTCGGGAGTTGGTTAGGGATTAAGACCGAGAAAAAAGAAAAATTCGGGTAAAAATGACATCTTAGAGAAAAATCGGTTGAGGAATGGGCAAGTTAAACTGTTCCCACCTGAGAGGGGCTCAAAATTGGTTTGGGGAATTCCCCCCCCATCAGGGAGATTAGATGTAATTTTAACGAGCATTAATCGAGTCTATCTTCAAGTTAGAAGATAATAAGCCTGACAAGATTTTGGAAAAAATTCAAGTAAATGTAGGCGCTCAGAGGTTAAATTAGAAATTTTTTAACTCCCTGAGTTCGGAAGACATGAATCCCTTGAAAACATTGAAATATCCATCGGAGAGTTGGTCGATCAGTTAGACGACCTAACTGATTTTTGACGCCAGTTTTTAGCCGCTTCAAAGTTTTCCGAATTTGTCGTTGTCCCAGAGTGTAAACCAATAAGCATAAGCCCATAATGAATCCCAAAGCTTCAATCCGGTGAGGAGATTTAAGAAAAACGCTAATCCGTTAAAAATAGCGGGTCTTTCAGAAAGCCAAAACCTCGTTCGACTGACTGTTGCTCTTTGTAGTTCGAGAGCATTGAATCAGCGGTTAATTCTTCTGAGTTTAAAACATTCGTCGCCAAGATAAATCGTCCGGCACTTCGTTTTTTTATCTCGACTGAAACTTCATCAATTGTGACGTTCGCTTTGACTTGATAGACCCCAGAATTTTCCGTAATTTCTAAATCGGTAATTTGGTGATACTTCGACTTTCTTAAAAGGCGAAATGCTGCTTTTTCGGCATCAGCGGCACAAGCAAATTCTCGAACACTTAACTCTCGGAGTTTCTTTTGGGCGGACTCACCATCTTTCTGGATTTTTTTCTCTAATTTTTTTAAATCTGATTCTTTCCTTTTTTGTACTTTCGACTAATAACCATCTTTGCTCAACATCGGCATAGTTTTGTTGAGATTCTTGAAAACGATAACCCGTAAGTTGACTCGCTTTTAACTCGCTTTCCTCTACCGATTCTACTAAATTCTTCGCTGCTTTTACCGTCACGGGAACTCGACTCAACCATTTAACTTCCTTGGCAATTTGTAGATTTTCCTGGGTGTAAAAAGCACTATCAGCCACCGTTAAACTTTCAAACTGAAATGTTTTTTAAACTCAACCATCGATCGACCAAATTGCTTTGAGTCTGAGTCGTTTCCCGAACCCATCTTCATCCAAAGTGGCACATCGCCATCTCCAGTGCAGATTAAATTCATCAGAAATTGCTTTAAATCCGGGCGATGGTCTCTTGAATATCCGTAAGTAATTTCAATCGTTCCCGATTCCCCGGAGTTAGGGTAGTCTCCATGAACGTGAAACGAACTTGAGTCGAGATGGTTGGAATTTACCGTTAATTCATACTTTTTTACCGTGGCTAAGGCAATGGCCACAAAAATTCGATTGAGTCCAAATCGATAAATTTTATCGAGAACCCTGCCCAGTCGATCGTCATTTAAATACTCGGCTTTAATTCCTTCTCCCAGTAGGTTTTCTACCGCCTTACTTTCAAAGAAATTCTTAAAAATATAAAGAGGGGAGGGTCTTCGGAGTTTGTGGTTATAAATGTATAGCATGATACAAAAAATTGAAGATTCGAGAGCCAAAACCCTTGAAATCTCGTGAAGTTAGTTTTTCTGTCACCCTAAACTCCGAAGAGCCAGAGGGGATGACACTAATCCCATGCCATTTAAAATCATGGCTTTAACGACGAGACCCGCGCTAACTTTTTCCGTCTTTTTTTCTTCCGAGTAAGTCGTTGACGATTTCGACAATTCCGATTTCGTCAATGATTCCCGCCACTAACCCCAAGTGGTCTAAATTTTTGACCTCTACCGACATAGTCTCTTCCTTTTTCTGATGGCTACATTTTTTGATGATGACAGAGTCTCTTCCTTTTTCTGATGGCTACATTTTTGATGATGACAGAAAAGCTTGCCGGAAGTCATTCTGCATATCCTACTATTTTTGTCAAGTCAGTTGGCTCTTGAATGTTATTTCAAGTCAAGGGGTCAGTTGGCTGAGTCGAAATACCTAATTCCTTTCCGATTCAATTTATACTACTTATACACTACATTTGAAGTGCGGAATGTGGGTTGCAAAACTAACACACAGCCAAAGCGAACTGTTCTAACCCGATTGGCGATCGCCATAGCAGAATTATTTAATTTGGAAACTAACTCTACAGTCAAGATCGCCGTATAACGAAACTGTATGACGGTATAGCAAGGCTATTTTCACATCCTCAAGAATTCGTATTTGCTGAAGTTAGCTAAGTCAAGGATATTCCAATATTTTTTTGTATGTCTTGTTTTTAGAGCAGCAATAGATTGTAAAAACAGTTAATTTTTAAAGTTTTTCGGTCTTGTTCTATGCTTTTTTAAAAGTCTATAATTTTCAAAACAAAGAAAATCAAAATAAGATATACAGAGACATTAATAAAGTCTTTATACAGAATCCGAATTTCAAACAAGGATTTTGCCGAACGCGACAAGCCCTTCTCTGTGTTCTCTGTGCCTCTGTGGTGAAGACTTCTTGAAACCCAGCTTATCGAAAAAGGATAGAGTATTACTTGTATTTTTCTAATCTATACAAACAGACTTGAATATTGAAATGATTCAGCAAGATACCGCAGAATTTCATTAAGATCGAGAGCGTCAAGCTCAGATCCAACATCAAAATCCTGTCGCTCAAAAAAGTATTATTTAGGCGTTTTCTAGTATTTGTATCCTTTTCGTTGAATCATCCATCAGAGTGGTTGAGAGATTATCCAAAAATCAAACGTAAAAAGTCTACAACAATCCTCGTTAAGCGATTGTTGTAGACTGTTGTTCGATCGTAGCATCACCGCTCTCGACTTATCTACAAAAAATACAAACTAATTCATGCAAGCTATAATAGTTTTATCGCTGGGGCGTATCTCAAAAATGTAAATTTATAAAATACAAGCTTGAGTCCTCAATTTAGCTGCTGTTGGGTTTCGGCTTCGCTCAACCCAACCTAACCCAGACTCATATTTTTACAAAAGTGAGAGGCACCCTTATCCCTGTTGCATTCCTCGAACGGCTATGACCATTGCAAAAGATAAATCAGCCGTCATCTACCCCGACAGCGACGGAAAACCCATGTCCGACAATACCAAACAATTTCGTTGGATTGTTACCATCAAAGAAAACCTAGAAATTCTCTTTGATGACCGTTCCGATGTCTTTGTCGCGGGTGATTTGCTGTGGTATCCCCAAGAAGGAAATAACCAATTATGCCAAGCCCCCGATATTATGGTGGCGTTCGGACGACCCAAAGGCGATCGCGGTTCCTACAAACAATGGGAAGAAGCAAATATCGCCCCGCAAGTGGTGTTTGAAATCCTCTCGCCGGGAAACACCCTCAAGGAAATGGCGAAAAAGCTGAAGTTTTACGAGACTTACGGCGTAGAAGAATATTATATCTTCGACCCCAATCGCATCGATTTTAGCGGTTGGTTGCGCTGCGAAGACGGAACCCTCGACGTAATCGATCGCCCGGAAAACTGGACGAGTCCCCGCCTCGGTATTCGCTTTGAACTCAAAGACGACAACTTAACGATTTACCGTCCCGACGGCGAGCGGTTTTTAACGCCGACGGAACTCTCGAAACAGGTGGAAGCCGAACGACAGCGAGCAGAAACCGAACGACAACGAGCAGAAACCGAACGACAACGGGCGGAAACCGCAGAAGCCCGAGTTCGGGAATTAGAAACTCGCTTGCAGGAACTCGAACAAAATCGAAATCCTGAATCCTGACGTTAAAAATCTAGCCCGATCGCCCACAACCAGATCCCCGGACCCTCCAAGATTCCGAGGATCTTCACCAAAACCGATCGATTATTCCATCTCCGTCGCGTCTACCGTTTGAGTATTTTGAGAGCGATCGAGCTTGAACATCAACACCGACATCGGGGGTAAACACAAATCCAGGGAGTACGGACGAGTGTGGAACGCCCACTCGTCCGTCCATTTTCCGCCCAAATTCCCCATATTACTGCCGCCAAACTCGCCAGCATCGCTGTTAAACAACTCCATATAAAACCCAGCTTCGGGAACTCCGACGCGATAGTGGCTGTGAGGTTGCGGCGTGAAGTTGCACACCGTCACGATAAACTCCTCAGAGAACTTATCGCGACGAATAAACGAAACGACGCTGTGGCGGTTGTCGTTGCAGTCGATCCACTCAAACCCCGGTTCCTCGAAATCCTGACTGTGTAAAGCCGGTTCCCGCTTGTATAGAGCGTTGAGTTGGCTGACAAAGGCTTTCAGTTGTTTGTGGGGTTCGTACTGCAACAGATCCCAATCGAGATCGCCCCAAACGTTCCACTCGCTCCACTGCCCGTACTCCATACTCATAAACAGCGTCTTTTTGCCGGGGTGGGCGAACATATAGCCGTACAAACAGCGCAAGTTGGCGAATTTCTGCCATTCGTCCCCCGGCACTTTCCCGAGCATATTACTCTTGCCGTGGACGATTTCGTCGTGAGACAACGCCAAAACGTAGTTTTCGCTGTGGTGATACCAAATGCTGAAGGTGACGTTGTTTTGGTGGAACTGGCGGAACCAGGGGTCCATGCCGAAGTAGTCTAGCATATCGTGCATCCACCCCATGTTCCATTTGAGGTTGAAGCCTAACCCGCCGACGTAGGTGGGCCAAGACACCATCGGCCAGGCGGTAGACTCTTCGGCGATGGAGAGAACACCAGGATAGTAGCTGAACAGCAGATGGTTGACTTGACGCAGGAAGTCCGCCGCTTCGACGTTCTCGCAACCGCCGTATTTGTTGGCAATCCACTCGCCGTCTTCGCGATCGTAGTTCAGATACAACATCGAAGCCACGGCATCGACGCGAATGCCATCGATGTGGTATTTGTCGAACCAAAACAGGGCGTTCGCCACTAGGAAGTTCCGTACTTCGTTGCGGCCGTAGTTGAACACCAGGGTTCCCCAGGCTTTATGTTCTCCTTGACGGGGATCGGCGTGTTCGTACAGGTGGGTTCCGTCGAAGAAGGCCAAACCGTGGCCGTCTTTGGGGAAGTGACCGGGAACCCAATCTACAACGACACCAATGCCGTTTTGGTGGCACTGGTCTACGAAGTACATGAAGTCTTCCGGGTTACCGTAGCGGGAGGTGGCGGCGTAGTATCCCGTGACTTGGTAGCCCCAAGAGCCATCGAAGGGGTGTTCGGCAATAGGTAGCAGTTCGATGTGGGTAAAGCCGAGGTCTTTGACGTAGGGAATCAGACGGTCTGCTAGTTCTTTATAGGTTAAAAACCGCGCTCCGGGTTTGAGGTCGGCGACGGGAACGGGAGGCAGGGGGTTGCCCAGGTAGTCGGTTCCCGGTTCGTCGTAAGACGCGTTGAGCCAAGATCCCAAATGGACTTCGTAGATCGAGACCGGGGACGTCATGGGGTCGGTGTTGCGCCGATGTTCCATCCATTGGCCATCGTTCCAGGTGTAGCTGTCTACGTCGGCGACGATGGAGGCGGTTTTGGGACGGACTTCTTGTTGGAAGCCGTAGGGATCGGATTTTTCGTAGATGTGGCCGTCGAAGTTTTTGATTTCGTATTTGTAGTGTTCGCCGACGCCGATTTCGGGAATGAAGAGTTCCCACACGCCGTTTCCGCGTTTGGCCATTTGGTGTTTGCGACCGTCCCAGTGGTTGAAGTTCCCCAGGATGGAGACGTTGCGGGCGTTGGGGGCCCAGACGGCGAAGTAGACGCCTTTGATGCCGTTTTGTTGGATGGGGTGAGCGCCGAGTTTTTCGTAGATGCGGTGGTGGTTGCCTTCGGCGAACAGGTGAATGTCGAAATCGGTGAGTTTGTGGGAGCGGAAGGCGTAGGGGTCGTAAATGACGCGTTCGTGACCGCCTTGTTTGAGACGAAGTTGGTAGTTGAAGGGGAAGGGGTCGGGGTCTTGTTTGTCTACAACGCGATCGAGTTGACACTCGAAGAAGTGGGGGTGGTGAACTGACTGCATGAGATAGCTTTCGCGTTCTTCGGGAAGCACGACCCAAGCGGCTTCGACGTCGGGAAGGTACGCTCGAACCACCCATACGGATTTACCGTTTCGCTCGACGGGGTGAGGGCCGAGAACGGAAAAGGGATCTTGGTGGCTGTTGTGAACGATGCGATCGATTTGCTCGGTGGCGATGGTTATAGACATGAAGCTACCCGTGTAATGTCTCGTCTGTATTTTTTTACGCGATTTTGTCGTTTTTTGTTATGAAGGCTCCGGTTGACGCCGCTGTTTTGGGAAATTTGAGGAAAATCGACGCCGATGCCCCTGCGGGAAACTATACCTGGAATCTTTACAGTTCGGAGCTAACGATTCAGGATTTAAGATAGCGCATCTTGCAACAAATCTTTACGTTTTACCGCGATCGCGCGATCGCGGTATCGTAAACGTTCAAAATGGGGTCACGGTGCGGATCAGCTTCAGCAGTCGCAGCAGAAAGATGTTGTATCGCACGTCCGAACTTAGCTGTGGCGGATCGTTGGGCTGCTGGAGTTCGGCTTGCAGTCGGGCGTACTCGGCAGGCGTCAGCGGTTCTCCATCGATGGGCGATCGCGCTTCGAGTACGATTTCGGTGCGTAGGATTTCTTCGGGGGGATCGTCGGGAGGTGGCAGAGCGCGGGCGATCGCACTCCACGATAGGATCGCTGGAGCGATCGACATTGCCCAACAAACGGTTAGCTGCTTCATCGATGGCTTGGTAGGTCGCAACGGTTGAAACCGTCAACGCTCTCTCGGATTCGATTGCCACTTTCGATCGACTGCTCTGTTGACAAAATGCAATATTTATGCTATGCAACCCGATCGAAAGAAGATGTTGAAGAGATCGAGGTCGGTCTGTATCGGCTTCGTCGCCAGTCTACTGGATTTCACCGTCGATTCGACATTTTCGATTCAAGCTTTTTCGATCGAGCCGGTTTCTTCGAGTCCGGGGGGAAGCGGTTCGTCGCATTGCTGGTGAACTGCCACCAAACGCTCGAACAGCCAGGGGTAATTGCGTCGGTAGTGAGGAATCAACGCGAGGGGACTGAGTAATCCAGCGGCGGCCAGATCGGCGACACTGAGGCGATCGCCGACGAGATACGGACGCTCTTTCGATCGACTTTCGAGATAAGACAACGCTAAATTCAGGCGATCGCGGGCGAGTTCCACCGCAGCCGGAGTAATGGAATACTGAAACCGCACCACGCGCACCAGCAGTTGACTGAACCAGGACGAATTGATCGATTTTCCCTCCCCCGCCCGAAAATCGTAGTAAACAAAGCGCGTCGCCGTGCCGATGCTCTCGTCGAACCAATCTTCTAACATCCAAGCTTGGCGATCGAGCGCCTCGTCGCCGAACGTCAACGGCGGATCGGGATAGCGAATTTCCAAAAACTTTAAGATTTGCGTCGAGTCACCGATGGCCTCCGGGGCGTCAGGATGCTGAGGGAGTAACGTGGGAACCGTCGTTAACCCCGTCAGCGGCTTGAGCTTTAACGTGTGAGCGCCGGGGGTTAAGTTGTCCACATCGTAGTCGAGGCGTTTGTAACCTAACGCCAGACGGATTTTACGGCAGTAGTGAGAGGTGCTGAATTGCAGTAACTGCATTCCCAAACCGGAGAGTGAGAAAAGTGTTAGGAGCGAACGAAGACGCGATCGCGTCTCAGACGCCTGTTGCGTCGGTTGCTATCCCAAACGCAACAGATGCGCCAACCAACTATCGAGGTGAGTCAAATCGAGGCTTATTCGCCGGCCGGAGCTTCTTCAGTCGTTCCCTCTTCAGCGGGAGCTTCTTCAGTCATACCCTCTTCAGCGGGAGCTTCTTCAGTCATACCCTCTTCAGCGGGAGCCTCTTCGGTCATACCCTCTTCAGCGGGAGCCTCTTCGGTCATACCCTCTTCAGCGGGAGCCTCTTCGGTCATACCCTCTTCAGCAGGGGTTTCCGTGGCGTCCTCGGGCGCCTCCGGTGCCGTGGTGTCGCCGCCAGTCGCACAAGCGCCGAGGGTCAACGTCATACCGAGAAGAATAGCCGTGCTGAATGCTTTGAATTTCATGGTGATACCTCTGTCGGTGAAACACAAGTGAGATGGTTTACGTAAAACCGCGAGATCGCGAATACTATCGCGATCTTGTAATTTAACCTAAAGTTAACTCAAAAACTTAATTCAAAAATTTAACACAGTATCTAACGGCTCAATTCCGCAAAGGGGTCTCGTTCCTTGCAGGAAGCGGAAATCACAGTGCTAGGATGGTGAAGACTTCGATCGAGTCCGAAACGTCGCTGAAAACCCGTCGATTCAACGGAGATTCTGTTGAGATCGCCGGCTTTAACTTTATTTTCTCTCGTCTTGGTGGTGTTTATGACTTACGCACTTCGTTCTGCGTCTGTAGTGTCCGAGCGTCCGTCTGTCCGGTCGTCTCGGGTCGCTCCGCTCGATGCCGCCGGTCGATTTCAGCGATCGCGCCGTCGTCGGTCGAGTGCAACCCGAGTCGTTCCCCTAAAACCGCCCCTCCCCGCCGTCTCCGAAAAAATACAGAATTTGGGGCGAGTACGGCGCGTTACAGCAGCTCTCAGTGCGACCCTTGCGGTAACGACCCTAGCCCTCTACGGCAGCACGGTTTACACCCAACATCACTGGAATCGAGCGGCCAGCGATCTCGAGCGCCTGCGGGAGAACGAACGCCAACTGACCGTCGCAACTGAAGCCTTGCGACAGCACGTCTCGGAACTGACTGCCGAAGAAAACACGGGACTCGACACTTCGATCCGCGATCGGGCAGTTTACATCGAACCGGCGTCTCCGCGCCCTCCCGTTGCGGTTCCCCCACCCCTGGCCGAGCCGTCTGTCCCCTTTCCCAGCGCGTATTAGTCAACAACCCGCCGTCAAGCCTGTTGGCTATGACGGGGGCTTGAAAAAGCCCACAAGTTGACCAGCCTAAGTCTTCCGAAGACTACGTTACGTCCGAGAGCTTAAGTTCCTACCGACGAGTACGTTGCCAGCTTGTCGCTCTAGAACTGAAAAGTTAAACAGCTTAAAACGGGTTAAGGCAGTGCTTTTCAGAGAGTACCGAGACGTAACCTTGGCGAGGCAAACGTTACCCCTTTTGGGAGTTGTGTATTATGCACGTTTTCGTTCTAGACAAAGACAAAAACCCCTAGCACCATGCCATCCAGCCAAGGCGCGGCGGCTCCTGAAATCCGGTCGTGCTTCGGTGTTTCGTCGCTATCCATTTACCCTTATCTTGCACGAGATCGAAGCCAAAGATTGTGTCGTTCCGGAAACTCAACTCAAAATCGATCCCGGCTCGCAAACAACTGGGTTGGCTATCCTGTCCGAAAACCGAATCATTTGGGCGTCCGAACTCAGCTATCGCGGACAGCAAATTAAGAACGACTTAGAGAAGCGTCGCGCTTTACGACGCTCCCGACGCCATCGAAAAACTCGTTACCGAAAGCCTCGCTTTCTTAATCGTACTCGTCCGAAGGGTTGGCTTCCACCGTCTCTCAACGCTTCGGCTCCGCTCAGCGTTGAGTCCGAGCGGAGTCGAGGACTCAACCATCGGGTCGAAACTACGATGACCTGGGTGAACCGTTTGCGAAAACTTTGTCCGATCGTCTCGATTTCTCAAGAACTCGTGCGGTTCGATACCCAAAAACTCCAAAACCCCCGAAGTGAGTGGTATTGAGTATCAGCAGGGCGAATTGTTGGGCTATGAAGTGCGCGAGTACGTGTTGCAAAAGTGGGGTCGGAAGTGCATCTATTGCGGTGCGGAAGACCTACCATTAGAGGTCGAACATATTCATCCCAAATCCCAGGGAGGGAGCAACCGAGTTTCTAACCTCGCTTTGGCTTGTCATACTTGCAACCAAGCTAAGGGAAACCGAGATATTCGCGAGTTTCTATCGGGCAAACCGACCGTTCTCAACCGTATTTTGAAACAAGCAAAAGCGCCGTTAAAAGATGCGGCAGCAGTCAACGCAACTCGCTGGAAGCTGTACCAACAGTTGAAAGAAACTGGATTGCCCATCGAAGTGGGAACGGGGGGTTTAACCAAGTTCAACCGTACCCGATTGGGGTTGCCGAAAACTCACTGGCTCGATGCTGCTTGCGTCGGGAAATCGACTCCCGATCGATTAGATGTCGCGGTCGAGAAACCTTTACTCGTTGCAGCCAAAGGTCACGGAGTTCGGCAACGATGTCGTTCCGATCGATACGGTTTTCCGAGGGCTGTTGCCCCGAAAGCCAAATCTTTTCAAGGTTTCCAAACCGGCGATATAGTCAAGGCGACAATTCCTCAAGGAAAATTCGCCGGAAATTACACGGGGCGGATTGCTATTCGGTTTCGCCCTTCCTTTCGACTGAACGCTGGGGTTAAACCTTTTGATGTTCATCCGAAATATCTGACGACTGTTCATCAATCAGACGGCTATGAATACAGATTCTCGAAATAAGGATGCCCTGTCGGGCAGTTCGTTTGTTGGCGGGAATTCCCCTCCCGCTAATCCTGTCGGATATAACGGGAGTCCCCTTCCCGCATTTTAGCCCGCATTTTAGATGGAGTGCGGAGGCAAGAGTGAAAGAGTTGAAAGCGTTTGACTGAGGAATCTTGTCGATGAGCGATCGCCGATCGAAATCGTCCCGCATCAAATCTCGCCGACCGGCCGAACGGTCGCGCGTTTCCCCTCCTCCCCAAAGGTCAGCGCGTTCGGCTTCCCGGCCAAGAAGACCCTGGGGGCGTCGTTGGTTTGAATTCCCGATCGTTCGCGACGCAGTGGCGACGCCGTCTCACCGACGAGTGACTATCGTTTGGGCGTTGCTCGTGGCCGCCGGTGCGGGATTGACCCTCAACCTACTCGGCTTACAACTGTTTCGAGCCTCGACCCTGCAAACTCTCGCCGGACAGCAACAACAGCGACTGCTAGCTGACTTCGTCCCTCGGCGTACGATCGTCGATCGCCAGGGAGTTGCCTTAGCCATCGATCGCCCGGTATACACTCTCTACGCCCATCCCCAACTCTTCGACGTCGCGTTGTCGGAGATGGCGCGATCGCTCTCGCCAGTATTGGGGCGATCGCCGCTCGACCTCGAAGCAGTTCTCGCCAGTGCCAACAGTGGCGTACGCGTGACGGACTTTCTCTCAGAAACCTCTGCCGAGCGCGTGTCTCGCCTGGGATTCGACGGCTTGGAACTGGTACGACACGCCGCCCGCTTGTATCCTCAGAACGAACTGGCCGCAGCAGTCGTCGGATACGTCAACTTCGACGGAGACGGCCAGGCGGGCATCGAATACAGCCAACAAGACCGCTTGCGCCGTCAGGCCGAGGTCGTCGGCGACACCGACGGAGAAAACGGCATTCTCGATCGCAGCGCCCCACCGTTCGTTCGACTCGATGACTTGGAATTACAGCTAACCCTGGACTCGCGCCTGCAACGGTCTGTCCGTCAAGCGTTAATCGCCCAAATGGAGCAGTTCGAGGCCAAACAGGGAACGGTCATCATCATGGACGCCCGAGACGGCTCGCTGCTGTGTTTGGTGTCCGAGCCGTCCTACAACCCCAATCGATACTACGAAACACCGGTCGAACGCTTTAAAAATTGGGCGTTGAGCGATTTATACGAGCCGGGATCGACCTTCAAGCCTATTAACGTGGCGATCGCGCTCGAAGCGGGAGCCATTCGCCCGACCGATACCTTTTACGACCCAGGGCAAATTTTCATCGATGGCTGGGAAATCGCCAACTACGATTACGAAAGTGCTGGCGGACGCGGCCAGGTGAGCGTGACGGAGATTTTGCGGGATTCGAGTAACGTCGGGATGGTTCGCATCGTCCAGCAGATGGACGCCTCGGACTATTACGACTGGCTCGAACGCATCGAACTCGGACGACCGACGGAAATCGATTTGCCCTTTGAAGCCTCCGGTCAGCTCAAATCCCGAGAGCAGTTCGTCGCCTCGCCAGTCGAAGCCGCCACGACCTCCTTCGGACAAGGATTTGCCATTACACCGATTCAGTTGGTGAAGTTATACGGCGCTCTGGCCAACCAGGGCTATCTTGTCACGCCTCACGTCGTTCGGGGATTGAGCGACCCCCGAGGCAAACTCCAGAAAGTCGCTTGGCAAACAGACCCCCAACGTATCTTTTCCTCCGAAACCGTGCGATCGGTCTTAGCCATGATGGAAGAAGCGATCGAGTCGGGAACCGGTCAGAACGCGAAAATTCCCGGTTATCGCATTTCTGGAAAAACGGGAACGGCTCAAAAAAGCCGTCAAGATGGAGGGGGCTATTCAGAGTCGGCGGTCGTGGCCAGCTTCGTCGCAGTATTCCCCACCGACGATCCCCGCTATGTGGTCTTCGTTGCCTTGGACGAACCGAGTCGCGGAAGCGGTGGTACGGCCGCCGCTCCTGTGGCGAGAGAAGCGATGGAGATGACCATCGCCATTGAGGACATACCACCGAGCGATCGTCGGTAAAGAGCAGGGGGGACGAGGGGAAATTCTTACGACCTCATCCCCTCAAATTTGTGAGAGCCAAAGGAGAAAATAGGACTATGGTGCATCGCGTTCGCGTCGCCAAGGACAAGTCTGAATTCGTTCGGAGATCGGTCGCCGCCGAAGCCACGGGAGAAGCGATCTTCCAAACCTATGCCGATTTGCTGGCGTTTGCGGCAGCCTTGGGAATGAAGCGACAGCAGAAATCGCCCGTTCGGGAGGTGTCGAACCGAGAACCCGCGCCGATTGCCTTGGAGGTCTTCGTATCGCGAGGGTACGATCGCCTGTTCAACCTGTTGGCTGCGGTGGAGACGGGCAATCCGACGCTGTTGTCCCCGACAGACACTAACGCGATCGCCGCTCGGGTGGCGTTATTTGAAGCTTACGCCAACGGCGGCTTGGAAATTTTACAAGAAGAGTTGCGGGGAGCGATCGATTACGGCGAACGCCTGCTGTTAGTCATGCTGATAGAACGGGACGCTGAAGACCCAAGGACCAACAGTTTCGATTTACCGAAATGGGGGTGAAGCATTTCGCCCCCTACCAAGATCCGTCGCAGTGCTCCGCCCATAGCCGAGGGCTTGGGGGGTGGTGAAGCGACGGGAGGGAGTAGTTCGCTTAAGCCTAGGAAACAAATATTTATTTCTAAGCTAAGATAGTTTCATGCTAAACATGACGTGGGAATTCAAGCTAGAGCCAACGGCGGAGCAGGTTTTAGACATCGAACACATTTTGGATGTGTGCCGCAATGTCTGGAATTTTGCTCTGCGGGAACGTAAGGATTGGCTAAATTCCCGAAAGTCGCCCGTGAATGCGTGTTCCATCGTGCAGGAATACATCTTGCCTGCGGATGCACCATTTCCCAGCTATGCGCGGCAGTGCAAGTCCCTAACTGCGGCCAAAGCTGAATACCCCCGATTGAAGACTGTCAACGCTCAGGTTCTTCAACAAGTCATCCGAAAACTGGAAGCCTCCTGGGAGTCGTGGCGGTTAAAGCGTTCGGGTCTTCCACGGTTCAAAAAACCCAACCGGATGCGAAGCTTTGTCTTCCCCCAGATGCTCAACGCTTCGACTCCGCTCAGCGTTGAGTCCGAGCGGAGTCGAGGACTCAAAAACTGTGTGTCTGACAAAGGGATTAAGTTGCCTCAGTTGGGATGGGTTCGGGTTCGGTGGTCGCGGAAAATTCCTGATTTATTCCAGGTTAAGCAAGCTCGAATTGTTCGCAAGGCATCCGGGTACTTTGTCGTGCTTAGCCTTCAGGCTGACGTCGATATTCCTGCTGTAGCCCCTCACGGACATCCGGTAGGGATTGACGTTGGACTGGAGTACTTTCTTTCAACGTCTGATGGGGAACAGGTCAAGCGACCTCGCTTTTTCAACAATCTGCACCGCAAGCTGAAATCGCTGCAACGTCGATTGAAGAAAAAGCAGAAGGGGTCAGCTAACTGGCTGAAACTCCAGAAGAAGATTGCGAGAGTCCATCAACGGATTGCCGATACGCGAAAAGACTGGCATTTCAAGTTGGCTCATCACCTCTGCGACGGCGCAGGGATGATTTTTGTCGAAGATCTCATCCCCCCAACCCCCCTTTCAAAGGGGGGCGAAGGGGGGATAGGAATGTTGGGCAAGCACACCCTAGATGCTGGATTGGGACAATTTGTGAATCAGATCCTTCCCTGGGTGTGCTGGAAGCGCGATGTCTTTTACGGCAAAGTTGATGCCCGTGGCACTTCTCAGGAGTGTCCGGATTGTGGAGTGGAGGTTCGCAAAGACCTCTCAACCAGGATTCATCACTGCCACAACTGCGGGTCAATTAAACCCCGTGATGTGGCGAGTGGACAAGTTATCTGTACCCGTGGGCAACGGGGAATCGAAACTGCCTGTGGAGGGGATGCGGCGGGGACTGAGGTTACTCAGTCTAGCTGGCACCTGTTGAAGCAGGAAATCTTTGGGGCGACCCAAGGAATCTCCCTGCATACCCGGAACGGGTTGCTGGGAGAGGATGTCAATCGTTCGGCGTCTCCACTCCCACACCAAAACATCGGCCGACAGATCCTCTGAAAACCTGTCGGCCGATACTCACGTTGTCGAACTCGAAAAAAGCTCGCTACGAAACCCGAACTATTCAGCCCATTTTTCAGCCGTCAGTTCGGCCAAGTCCACCACGCGCTGGCTGTAACCCCATTCGTTGTCGTACCACGCGACCACCTTAATCAAATCGCCGTCCATCACCAGCGTCAAACTCGCATCGACAATCGACGATTCGTTCGTACCGCGATAGTCGCAGGAGACGAGGGGTTCGTCGCTGTAACCCAAGATCCCTTTCATCGAGCCGTTGGCGGCTTCGTGCAGCACTTCGTTCAACTGCTCGGTGAACGTTTTCTTCTCCACTTGAGCCACAAAGTCTACGACCGAAACGTTAGGAGTCGGAACGCGCAAAGCAATACCGTTGAGTTTGCCTTTCATCTCGGGAATCACCAACGCCACTGCTTTCGCTGCACCCGTAGACGTCGGAACGATGTTAAGCGCAGCTGCCCGAGCGCGGCGAACGTCCCGGTGACTCGCATCGAGCAAGCGTTGGTCGCCCGTGTAGCTGTGGGTGGTGGTCATCGTGCCTTTGATAATGCCGAAGTTATCGTGTAGCACTTTCACCACTGGGGCCAGACAGTTGGTCGTGCAACTGGCGTTACTGACGACCTTGTAATCTTCGTGCTTGTAGGTTTGGTGGTTGACACCCATCACGTAGGTTCCGATGCTGCCCCCTTTCCCCGGTGCCGTGATCAACACTTTTTTCGCACCGGCTTGCAGGTGTTTCGAGGCACCTTCTTCAGTGACGAACACCCCAGTCGATTCCACCACGAGATCGACTCCCCACTCTTTCCAGGGCAGGTTTAGGGGGTTGCGATCGCTAACGCATTTGATCGTTTTTCCGTTAACGGTGATGGAATTACTATCGGCACTGACTTCAGCGTCCAACTTACCCAGCATCGAGTCGTACTTGAGCAAGTGGGCGTTGGTTTTCGGATCGGACGTATCGTTGACACCGACAACTTCTAATTGGCTGTTTTCTCTGGTCAACCAGCAACGCAGAAAGTTGCGTCCGATACGTCCAAAACCGTTAATTGCGACTCTAATCACCTTTTTACCTCCTAACAGCTTTTCGCCCGCGCTCCGTGACGGGCGCAACCCTTGGCTTGACTCGTTTGATTTCGGTTTTTTAACTTGCCCAACTCAGGGGGGGCGACAGTTTCGTTCGGCATCGATCGCCCGCCGTGGTGCGAGGTCGATGGCCGAGAAAACGCCGAGTCCCTCAAGGAACTTACCACACTTACCGGCCGCCGACAGTCCGTCGGATGCCTGCGTGCGATCGGGCAAGCCTTGCCCTGGGGATTGGGATAACCTGGATGGACGTCCTTCTCGAGCGAACTGGCAGAAAAATCCCACCGGCTCGATAAGGTTTCTGCTTCAGCGAGTGCAGCGACGGCGATCGAGCATCCCGATCGCTTTGGGGATCGCGTGCGGCTCTCCACAGACGTTGGGGGCGCTCGGCCCCCGGTTTCGCCGAGTCCCGACGTACCTTGAGAACTGCATTAGACACTCAGTTCTCGGGGAAAGCAAGCGGCCAAACGGGTTTCTGACGAACACCACAGTCCGAACGCACTCGCCTTGAGGCATGAATGCTCCATCACTTGCTGGCGCGAAGTGATGGTGTCTGATTACAAGGTGTTAACCCTCGCGACAGGTGGCATTCTCACCGAACCACGGGAACTTTAGCCCGTCAGTTCCCCCAAGTCGTTTCCGCTATGGGGCTGGGATTTGAGCAACTTTTACCTAGCAATAGTCCGGACATTTTTCTAGGCAAGCGCTGAAACCTGCATTCTCTCGTTAGATGAACGGTCTTAAGAGATGGCTGAAACCCGCATTCTCTCGTTGTCAGTCAAAAACTGTCCGGAGTGTTGACCTAGAGTCTGACGTAGATGAACCGACTACAGAGGATTTACAGGGTGTTCTACCTTTCGTTGAGAAGTCGTGTCTCCAGGTATTTCGGAATCTGGTCCGCCCTTTACCGTACCCCTCAAGATGAGGTCATTTTACCACTTGCCGCTCCTTAACCCCCACCTGTTCCTATGTGGGGGAATGCGTCGCTATTCTTGTTCAACGTTTTACCCACACAAGCTTTTCCGTATGGAACCCGCCGAACGCTGAGTTTTCAAGGTACGGCTCACTCCCAAAACACGCTCGGGAATTTGAGGAGTTTCAACGATCTCTGTCGAAAAATCCGATCGCGACCTGAAGAGGGGATCGAGATTCTCTACGCCGCGACTGACGGATAGGGGGCGACGGTCTGTGCCTGAAGACCCGTCAGCTCGATGGCGCTCGAGTTGCCGAACCCTTTTAGATCGGGGACGGTAGTGCCTCTCATCATATCGCAAAGACCGTCCGTTTCTCGATCGCTTCTCGGAGAATCTTATTGCCCACATTCCGCACTTCAACTTGTAGTACGCCAAGTAGCACGAGAAGGGGATGAAATTAGTCGG
>NZ_KB235958.1:1126986-1162256 GCF_000332355.1 Baaleninema simplex PCC 7105 | reverse complement strand
GGAGAGAAAAGACCGAGAACTTATCGAAAACAAGCCCGTAAAGAGTATCTAAAATTTTCTAAAAGGAAGAAGAAATCGAGAAAAGAACGAATCAATGCAGTGAAGAAACAACTGAAGTATGTGAAAAGAAATTTGGAATATATTGAGAAGCTAATTGAAACAGGGGGGGTCTTCGGAGTTTGTGGTTATAAATGTATACCATAATACAAAAAATTGAAAATTCGAGAGCCAAAACCCTTGAAATCTCGTGAAGTTAGTTTTTCTGTCACCCTAAACTCCGAAGAGCCTGAGTCTGAGTCGTTTCCCGAACCCATCTTCATCCAAAGTGGCACATCGCCATCTCCAGTGCAGATTAAATTCATCAGAAATTGCTTTAAATCCGGGCGATGGTCTCTTGAATATCCGTAAGTAATTTCAATCGTTCCCGATTCCCCCGGAGTTAGGGTAGTCTCCATGAACGTGAAACGAACTTGAGTCGAGATGGTTGGAATTTACCGTTAATTCATACTTTTTTACCGTGGCTAAGGCAATGGCCACAAAAATTCGATTGAGTCCAAATCGATAAATTTTATCGAGAACCCTTCCCAGTCGATCGTCATTTAAATACTCGGCTTTAATTTCTTCTCCCAGTAGGTTTTCTACCGCCTTACTTTCAAAGAAATTCTTAAAAATATAAAGAGGGGATGACACTAATCCCATGCCATTTAAAATCATGGCTTTAACGACGAGACCCGCGCTAACTTTTTCCGTCTTTTTTTCTCCGAGTAAGTCATTGACGATTTCGACAATTCCGATTTCGTCAATGATTCCCGCCACTAACCCCAAGTGGTCTAAATTTTTGACCTCTACCGACATAGTCTCTTCCTTTTTCTGATGGCTACATTTTTTGATGATGACAGAAAAGCTTGCCGGAAGTCATTCTGCATATCCTACTATTTTTGTCAAGTCAGTTGGCTCTTGAATGTTATTTTCAAGTCAAGGGGTCAGTTGGCTGAGTCGAAATACCTAATTCTTTTCCGATTCAATTTATACTACTTATACACTACATTTGAAGTGCGGAATGTGGGTTATTGGCAACCGCAAGCAAAAACGCGTGGGGTCGCGACAGTTTTTCCAAGGAAGCGACGACGGATCGATCGCTGTTTTATCCGACGATCGCTAGTGCGATCGTGGCGTCGAACCGATCGGGGATCGTCGAAATCTTACCTCGTTTGCGGGAATTTTCTACAGCGAACTGTCGTAAAGTCGAAATTTTTTGAGGTAATCGGCCACCGCCGAGGGAACGAGTTTCTCAATGGAGTCCCCGACGCGACAGGCGCGGCGCACCTGGCTCGAGGAAATCGGCAGCGGCTCCCAATTCAAACCGTACCAACGCCACGTTAACTGTCGCTGTTGCAACTGTCGCGCCACGGCTTCAGTCGTCTGCCATGCCGCGCTCGAGTCACGGGGAGCGACGATCCACTCGCACCGTGCCACCAGAGTTTCGATCCCCACCCACCGGGGTAAAAAGCGAGCGGTATCGCTGCCGACGATCCAATACCACCGTTCGGCGAGATATCGTTGCTGCAACGCCCTCAACGTATCGATGGCGAAAGACGTTCGAGATCGTTCGGATTCGACGTCCGAAACGACGAATTCCGAGATCGGTTCGATCGCGATCGAAACCATGTCCAACCGTCGCTCGAAGGAGGCCACGACCCGATCGCCTTTATGCGGCGGACGGAACGTCGGCACCCAAACCACCACATCGAGATCGAACTGTTTTCGAGCCGCCTCAACTAACGCCAGATGACCGAAATGAACGGGATCGAAAGTGCCGCCAAACACGGCCAAATTTTCGACCCTATTTTCTGCTAAATTCCCAGCCAAATTCTCTGTCAAATTCCCTTTGGGGCGATCGCGCATCGCTCGCGCATCGCTCGAACGGCAAGTTTCGATCGGGTTTCACAGGTACGAAGCGATCGAATGCGAACCCCTTGCGCTAAACTTAATCGCGATAAACACCGCGATACGCGAATGGGGTATTGTCTCGAAAGAGACGACCCGCGATCTTCACCTGAAGTTGTATCGCAAAATAACAATACCTGATATGATATCGCGTGTTATCGGTACGGTGTGGTGTGTTAGGAGCGAAAATGCCGAATTCTGTTGATTTCAGCGGCAAGCCATTTCATTTCATCGGAATTGGTGGAGTTGGAATGTCAGCCCTGGCATATATCTTAGCGAAGCGCCAGCTTCCCGTTTACGGTTCGGATTTAAAATCCAATTCCCATACCCAACGATTGCAACAGCTGGGCGCTCATATTTTCTGGGAACAAAACGCGAACAATCTCGAATTTTTTCACGAAAACGTCCGAGCCGATCGCGCTTCCACCTTCTCGTCGAACGGTAATCCCCGTCGCAACGGTCGAGGACGACCCCAAAACGAAGAACTTCCCCAAGTCATCTGTTCGACCGCCATCGACTCGACGAACGCTGAATATCGGGCAGCCTTAGACCTCGGTTGTCCGATTTTTCATCGCTCGGACGTTTTAGCGGCTCTGATTCGCGACTACAAAAGTATCGCCGTCGCCGGAACTCACGGAAAAACGACCACCAGCAGCATGGTGGGTTTCCTATTACTGCACGCCGGTCTCGACCCCACCATCGTCGTGGGCGGAGAAGTCAAAGCCTGGGAAGGGAACGCTCGTCTCGGCCTCGGAGACTACCTCGTCGCCGAAGCTGACGAATCAGACGGTTCTCTCGTGAAATTCGACGCCGCGATCGGCATCGTCACGAACATCGAACTCGATCACCCCGACCACTACCAAAGTCTCGACGAAGTCACCCAAATTTTCCGACAGTTTGCCGATCGCTGCCACCTCACCATCGGGTGTATCGACTGTACGGTCGTCCGCGATCGCATCGCCCCCGACCTCACCTACAGCCTCGATCCCGACGCCAACGCCGATTACTTCGCCGATCGCATCGCGTTTTCGGCCGGCGGTGCCAGCGCCCGCATTTGGGAACGGGGACAGGCTCTCGGCACCCTCGAGTTGAAACTCCTCGGACGGCACAACCTCAGCAACGCCCTCGCCGCGATCGCCGTGGGACGCCATCTCGGTCTCGAGTTCGAGACGATCGCGAACGCCCTCAAACAGTTTGAAGGGGCCCGGCGGCGGTTCGAGTTGCGCGGCACCATCGACGGCATTCGCTTTATCGACGACTACGCCCACCACCCCAGCGAAATTCAAGCTACACTCTCGGCGGCGCGACTGCAAGCCGACAGCGACCCCGAAAAAATTCGCCGCGTCGTGGCCGTCTTTCAACCCCACCGCTACAGCCGCACCCAAACCTTTTTGACGGAATTCGCCCAGTCTTTCTCGGATGCGGACGTGGTCGTGGTCAGCGACGTTTACAGTGCCGGAGAAGCCGCCTTCGATCGCGCGATTTCAAAGCGCTTGGCCGACGCGCTGGCCGAGTGCCATCGGTGCGTCTACTACCGTCCCCAACTGCCCGAGTTAGCCGACTTTCTCGGCGATTTCCTCGAAACGGGAGACTTAGCGTTATTCTTAGGGGCAGGCGATCTCAATCAAATCGTGCCTCAAGTGATGGAAGAGTGCCGCCAAGCCGAACGCGATCGCCCCTCCGTACAGGTGCGTTCGGCGTCGTCGTACCGTATATCTTGAACGATCGTGACGTTTTCTCAACCTAGATCTTCCCCTATCGTCATGACAGACGATCTCGATCGATCTCCGATTCGTCTCCTGGGATCTGAGGCTCCCATTTACCGACAGGTTTCGCTGACTCGCATGACGACCCTGCGCGTTGGCGGACCGGCTCAGTGGTACGTCACGCCCCGACACCTCGACGACTTGCACGCGGCGGTGAGTTGGGCCAGATCCGAAGGCTTTCCCGTCACGCTGTTAGGGGCGGGATCGAACCTCCTCATCGGCGACAAGGGAATTCCCGGCCTCGTCGTCAGTACCCGTTATCTACGCGAGACCGCCTTCGAGACCGACGGACGGGTACGAGTCGCCGCTGGGGTTCCGCTTCCCAAACTGGCCTGGCAAATCGCCGATCGCGGTTGGAGCGGCTTCGAGTGGGCGGTGGGAATTCCCGGAACGGTCGGCGGGGCGGTGGTGATGAACGCTGGCGCCCATCGCAGTTGTACGGCGGACGTGGTGGCTTCGGTGGAGGTGTTGTCTGCTGAAGGCCGCTTAGAGGTTCTCAAACTCGAAGACCTACAGTACGGCTATCGCCATTCGGTCTTGCAGGGCAGCGATCGCACGGTTCTCGGCGCCACGTTCGCCTTACGAGTCGGAGACGACCCCCTTTGCGTCAAAGCCCGCACGGAATCCCATCTCAAACAGCGCCACGCCAGCCAACCCTACCATCGTCCCAGTTGTGGCAGCGTCTTCCGCAATCCGACCCCCCAAGCCGCCGGTTGGCTCATCGAACAGTCGGGGCTGAAGGGATATACGGTCGGAGGGGCTTGTGTGGCTCAAGAACACGCCAATTTTATTTTGAATTGCGGACGTGCGACGGCCGACGATGTCGTCTCGGTCATCCGTCACGTGCGTCGAACGGTCTGCGATCGCTGGGGCGTTTGGCTCGAACCGGAGGTCAAACTCCTCGGCGAATTTTCGCGCGACTACGACGATCTTTGGTGAGAAGGACGCTGAGGTGTCAGAATAGGGAGACGTATACGCTCTAAAGGCCGGCTCGGGTCGGACTCCTGTTGTGGTTGCAACGGATCGCTCGACTTGCAGGCAGGCTTGCGGATCGACTCGCAAATCAACTCGCAAATTAGTTATGGCAAAGGGACAAGGTTTTGGTTTCGGCCTCGGCAAAATGAAAGAACTGGCCGAGGCGTTCAAAAAAGCTCAAGAAGTCCAAGAAGGAGCGAAAAAGTTACAAGAAGACCTCGATAACATGGAAATCGAGGGAGAAGCTGGAGGTGGTTTGGTTAAAGTCGTCTTGAGCGGAAACCAGGAACCCCGTCGGGCAGAAATCTCGGAAGATGCCCTCGGCGAAGGGGCTGAAGTCGTCTCGCAACTGGTGACGGAAGCCATGCAAGACGCCTATCAAAAATCGACGGCGACGATGCGCGAAAAAATGGAAGAGCTGACGGGCGGATTGAATTTACCGGGCGTTTGATCTCGCGGCCGGGTTCGGGGCGATCGCCGCGCTGAAATGCCCGCTAAGAGCTGGTGAGATCGCATCGCGGCCGAGTCGATCTCTAGAAGGGAAAACGAAGACGAACTTATCGACCCGGAGTCGTTTTCCCTGCGAACTCGGCCCTCTGTCCCCATCCTCGAATCGCGATCCCTCGCGCTGTACCTTTCCTGCCCGAAGCATAACGATCCATTATAATTCCGATCGGAAGTACCAATGGTTCGTACCGTCGTAATGCTGAAGGGATCGATCTTACAAAAACTCGTTGACGGCCACCGTCAAGGAAAAACGAGCAAAACTCCTTTAAACTACGGAGTTTATTATAAAAATACTTTAATTGCGCTGTGTCACGCCCTCGAAGATAGTATTCTCGAATCGGAGTGCCAACCCATCGCGATCGCCGCGTTTCAACGGGGAAAATGGTATCTGCAAGAAGCCGATCGCTATGCGGAACTGGCAGACAAAGCGCGAGAGATCGCGATTATGGCCGTTCCCGAAACGGGATTTGCCGATCGCGTGGCGAGTCGAAAACCGAACGTCTCGTTCGTGGCCTTATCGCCAGAGGATCCGGTTGCCCAAGAATGGCACTTAATGATTTTATCGCCGAGCTACACGGCCATGGTGATGTGTCAGGAACTCTTACCCGAAGACTACGGGGCGGAAGGCGTTCCTGACGTCGATGTCGAACGGAAGTTTTACGGATTCTGGACTTTCGAGCCAGAATTGGTTCTCGAAGCCGTGAAGTTGTCGATCGAACATATCGGAACTCGCGATCGCTCGCTGCGAGACCGATTGGCCGATCGCGTCCGCGAGATCGAAGACGCCGCCGAGGGCGATCGAACGGAAGACTTGAGCGAGATCGTCTCGCGGGTTGTCAACTACCTCAAAGCCAGCCACAGCGATTTAGACGAACGGTTCGATTCGACGCCGTTTCCCCACCAACAGCAACTCGAACGCAACATCGTCTCCAACAAGCTGCAAGCGTTTCTCCGCATGGCGCAGCTCATCGACTTAGCCGACACGGAAAACCCGATGGCTGCCACGGAAGTCTCGTCGCTGTGCGAGATGATGGGACAACTGCTCGGTCTCCAAGCGTGGCAAATCAAACGCTTGCGGTTGGCGGGATGGCTCCATCGCCTCGACTACTTACCCGGTAGCAATCCCGAGGAAATCCCGGCGAGCCAGGGAGAGGCCCCGAGCTGTCGGTTGCGGACGGGGGCGCAAGTGTTGCGGACGATGCCCCAACTGCGAGCGGTGGCGAAAATCGTCACCCACCAAACCGAACGCTGGGACGGTTCGGGACAACCGGCGGGACTCAGCTACGACAGCATTCCTCTCGAGTCGCGAATTCTCGGGTTAATGGCGTATTTCCAAGGACGAACGACGCAGCTATCTCGGACGTGCCGTCGCGAAGAAGCCCTGTCCACCGCCCTGTCCGACTGCCAGGAGAACAGCGGTTTTCGGTGGGATCCCAAACTGGTCGAAACCTTAGCATTGCTAGTGTTAGCCTTGCAACAGGGTATGGCACTGCCGACGGAATCCTTCAAGATCGCCTCGGGAATGTGGCTGCTCGACCGTCACGACGACTCGATTGGCTCGCTCGAACCCAGCCAGTACCGAGGATGAGGAGAGCCGGTGTCTGCGTCTCCCTCGTTGTTCGCGTTCCGGCAATCCTTCCCGCTTCACTGTAAATTCCCCAGCTCGTCAGTCACTGCAACTTTTCATATGAAAGATCTCGAAATTCTGCGATCGCGACAGTTCGACCACCTACGCGGCGTCGATCTCGAAGACCAAAATCTCTCGGGTTTCGACTTGCGAGGTGTAGATCTTGCTGGTGCCAATCTCGTCGGTGCTAACCTATCTTGCAGTCAGCTCGAAACCACGCGTCTCGACGGCGCCAATCTCCTCGGAGCGTCGTTAGATCGGGCAGACGCCCGCGCGACCTTTTTAGGGGCAAACTTAATGCAAGCTAATTTGAGCGAAGCGGACTTACGGGGAAGCAACCTGCGCGGGGCGAACTTGATGGGGGCGAGGCTACAACAAGCGGTTCTCAACGGCGCGTTTTTAAGTGGCGCGAACCTGATGGGGGTCGATTTGCAAGGTGTCGATTTACGGGGTGCGGACTTGCGGGGGGCGAACCTGTCGGGAGCGAACCTGTCGGGGGCCGATCTCGCCGAGGCGGACTTGAAAGGGGCGCTGCTCGCGGAAGCCAACCTCGAGGAAGCGAACCTGTCGGGTGCGGACTTGCGGGGGGCGAACCTATCGGGGGCGAACCTGCTGTGTGCCGAGGTGGACAATGCGACGTTCGAGGGAACTCTGTTAACGGGGTCTTGTCTGACGGGAACCTGGCTCGACGCTCGAACGTAAACGACTCGGTTTTTTGTTGACAAAATGCTGATGTTGTGGTATAGAAATGACGGTAAACGAACAGCATGGCGATCGCGACTTGTGGCTGTCTGCCACCCTCTCGACCCTCCGAGACGGCGTTATCGTAACCGATCGCACTGGAACCGCGATCGCGTTTAACCCCGTTGCCGAACGGCTCACCGGACGGACTGCCGAATCCGCCATCGGCCGACCGCTCGAAGACATTTTGCAGTTGACGAGCCAGAAAACGTACCGACCCGTCGAACTGTCCGCCACTACCCTCGCGTCTGGGGATTCCCCTCGCCATTTCAGCAACCTCCTCTCGATCGCCGACGACGGTAAGTCCGTGTCCGTCGATTGCACCGCGACGGCTGTTGGGGAAACGGGAGAATCCCCGAGAGGATGGGCGATCGCCCTACACGACCTCAGCGAACGACACTTTGCCCAACTCGCCTTGGAAGCCAACGAAACTCGCTTTCGCTGCATCTTCGATCGCGCCTTCAACTTCATCTGGCTGTTAATGCCCGACGGAACCGTCGCCGAAGCGAACCAGCGCGTCTTAGACTTCGCCAACCTCTCCGTCGTCGAAGTTCTCGGCGATCGCTTTTGGGAAGCCCGGTGGTGGAATCTCGAAGACGCCGCGAAAGACCGAGTCCGTGAAGCCGTTCGACAGGCGACAGGCGGCAAGATCGCCCGCTTAGAACTCGACTTTACCCATCCCCTCTCAGGCGAACCCCTCACCCTCGCCTTATCCGTAACTCCCGTATCTTGGGAACGCGATCTCACCATCTTACTGGTCGTCGAAGGTCAAGACATCAGCGATCGCAGGCGCAGCCAACAGCAACTCCAACACATCAACCGAGAACTCGAAACCCAAGTTCGAGAGCGCACCCGACAACTGCAAGAAACGATCGACCGCCTCGAAACCGAAATCGCCCGTCGCCAGCGCACCGACACCGCTCTGACCAACCTCGTCGCCGGAACCGCCGCCGTCACCGGAAGCGACTTTTTCCCCGCCCTCGTCCGCCATATCGCCATCGCGCTCGACGTGCAGAGCGTCTTCGTCTCCCAACTCCAAGGCGATCGCCTGCACGCCCTAGCCGTCTGGCGCGACGGAAAACTCCAACATAACGTCATCTCCCCCATCCCAGGAACCCCCAGTCAGATCGCTCTCGAAGCCGGATCTTGCTGCTACCCCTCTGGCGTGCGCCGAGCCTTTCCCCACGACTCGGACTTAGCCTGTTTCGACGCCGAAAGCTACCTCGGTGTGTGTCTGCAAGACGCCCAGGGCAACCCCATCGGCTATCTCTGCGCCATCAACGATCGCCCCTGCGACGATCCCGACTACAACCTCTCGATTTTACGAGTGTTCGCAGCCCGAGCGGCCGCCGAACTCGAACGAGTGCGGGCGATCGACGCCCTTCGAGACAGCGAACAGCGATTTCGCAACCTCGTCGAAGCCAGTAGCGATTGGGTCTGGGAATCCGATCGCCGAGGAAAATTCATCTACGCCAGTCCCCAAGTGCGGGAGATCCTCGGACTCGACCCTCAAGAGCTGTGCGATCGCTATCCTTGGGACTTCATGAACGTTCAAGACGCCCAACGGGGTCGCGAAGCATTCTTACGAGCCGCAGCCGACCGCCAACCCTTTCGCAACCAAGAATATATCTTTTACCACGCTAAAACGGGCAACGAAGTCATCGTCGAAGCCAGCGGCGTTCCCATCCTCGACGCGGAAGGATGCTTGCAGGGATATCGCGGTATCGGCCGGGACGCCACCGATCGCCGACAGGCCGACGAACGTCTCCGCAGCAGTTACGCCACCAACCGCGCCCTTATCGACGCCTTGCCCGATTTACTGTTCCGCATCCGGCGAGATGGCGTGTTCGTCAACTATCACAGTCCACCCGACGGGTTGCTGTGGATGTCTCCCAACGACTTTCTCGGCAAACACGTCAGTCAAATTTTGCCTTCAGAAGTAGCGACATTGACCCTCGACGCTATCGAACGGGCTTTAACCACGCGATCGCTCCAGTCCTTCGAGTACCGAATGCCCATCGGCGATCGACTGCGATACTGGGAAGCCCGCGTGACCGCCAGTGCGGCCAACGAAACTATCGCCATCGTGCGGGACATCACCGACGCCAAACGAGCCGAACTGGAACTGCGACAGTCTCAAGCCTTTCTGCGACTGGTGATCGACAACATTCCTCAAGCTATTTTCTGGCAAGACCGCGATACCGTCTATCGCGGCTGCAACCAAACGTTCGCCCGAGACAAAGGCGCGGCCAGCCCCGAAGACCTCATCGGAAAGCGCGATCGCGACCTCCCCGACTATTGTGCTGACATCGAAGGGTGCGGCGTTTGCCACCAACGGGCGATGGACGGCGATGTCCCCGAATACCACGCGATCGAAGAAATTCGCCGTCCCGACGGCCGGATAACGTGGTTAGATACCAGCCGCATACCCCTACACGATCCCGACGGGAACGTTATCGGCATTCTCGTCACCTACGAAGATATTACCGAACGCCGCCGTACCGAAGCTCGACTGCGACAGCAAGGAAAAGCAATGGATGCCGCCCGAGACGGTATCGCGATTCTCAACGCTGAGGAATGCTACGTTTATCTCAACCCCGCTCATCTCCAAGTTTACGGTTACGATCGCCCCGAGGAACTCCTCGGCCGGAGTTGGAGCGTCCTCTACCGAGATGACGAACGGCAGCGTTTGCAACGAGAGGCGCTGCCCCAACTGCGAGAACGGGGAGAATGGCGCGGCGAGGTTCGGGGGTTGCGGCGCGACGGGACGACGTATCCTCAAGATGTGTCGCTCACGACACTCGACGATGGGGGGACGATCTGCATCGTGCGGGATGCCAGCGATCGCAAACGGGCAGAAGAAGCGCTGCGAGAGTCCCAGCAACGGTTGCAAGCGATCCTCGACAACACGACCTCTGTGGTCTATCTCAAGGATCTGCAAGGGCGATATCTCCTGGTGAACTCTCGCTTTTCGGAACTGTTCGAGATCGAACCCGAACGCGCGATCGGACGTACGGATTTCGAGCTGATCGATCGCGACATCGCTCAGTCGTTTCGGAACAACGATCTCGAGGTTCTCGAAGCGGGAACCCCTGGGGAATTTGAAGAATGCGTTCCTTTGGACGATCGAACCCGAACGTATCTCTCGATTAAATTTCCCCTCAAAGACGATGGCGGACGTCCCTACGCTGTCGGCGGTATTTCGACAGACATCAGCGATCGCAAACAGGCCGAACAGCAACTACGGGAGAGTCAACGCTTTATTCGACGCGTGGCCGATGCGATTCCCGACCTTCTCTATATCTACGATCTCCAGCAAGGACGTAATGTTTACGTCAACCAGGAAATTCAGGTGCTTTTGGGGTATTCTCTCGAAGATATCGCTGCCATGGGAAACGGGTTTTTATCTCGACTCATCCATCCCGACGATTGGGAGCGAGTCCAGCAGAGGTTGAGTCGCTTCGATCGCATCGACGACGCGACCGTTCTCGAAATCGAATATCGCATCCGTCACGCGAACGGTCAATGGCGGTGGGTACTCAGTCGCGAGGCGGTGTTTTCTCGCACGGACGACGGAAAACCGACGCAGCTTATCGGAGTGTGCAGCGATATTAGCGATCGCAAGCAAACTGAAGAACGCTTGCGCCTCAACGAACGGGCGATCGAAGCTAGCAGTAACGGCATCGTCATCGTAGACGCCCAAAAACCGGATTATCCACTCATTTACGTCAACCCAGCCTTCGAGCAGATTACGGGGTATACGGCTGAGGAGGTGTTGGGACACAACTGTCGGTTTTTACAGGGGCGCGATCGCCACCAAGTCGAAATCGACAACCTCCGCAACGCCTTAAAGCGTCAGGGCAGTTGTACGGTCGTTCTTCGCAACTATCGCAAAGACGGCCGGATGTTTTGGAACGAAGTATCGATTTCTCCGATTTACGACGCCGAAAACGCGGTCACGCACTATCTGGGGATTCAAAACGATATCACCGAAGCCAAATTTGCGGAGTTAGATCGACATTTGGCTCAGAAGCGACTGGAATACCTCCTCGTTTCTAGTCCGGGTGTGATTTATAGTTGCAAAGCCGAGGGCAATTTTGCGGCGACGTATATGAGCGACAACGTCGAATCTCTGACGGGATACCCGGCCGAGCGGTTTGTTATCGAACCGCATTTTTGGGGGAGTTGCATTCATCCCGACGATCGCGATCGCGTATTCGAGAACTTGAAGCACGTCTTCGAGACAGATTGTTACAACCACGAGTATCGCTTTTTGTTCGACGATGGATGCTATCACTGGGTTTACGATCAGTTGAAGTTGATTCGCGACGAGGCGGGAAATCCCGTCGAAATTTTGGGATATTGGACTGATATCAGCGATCGCAAACAGGCTGAAACCGAGTTGCAGCAAGCGAAAGACCGACTGCAAGCTGTGTTGGACGCCGTACCGGGTCTCGTGTCGTGGATGGGCTTCGATCGCAACGAAGGCCGGGCGTATTATTTCGGTGTCAACCAACATTTAGCGAATACTTACGATTTGCCGACCGAAACCTTTATCGGCCGTCCCGTCGGTTTTCAAGACCGACAGTCTGAATTTTCTCGATGGATCGATCGCTTTTTTCAACTGAGTGACAGTCAACTGTCTTGTGAAGTGACTTCGACCGTTCGCGGTCGAGTTCGTACTTATTTAATGGTGGCGAAAAAGTACGATCGCGGTCGTTCGGCAGTATCCGTTGGCATTGACATTAGCGAACTCAAACAAGCGGAATCCGAACTAAAAACCTCTTTGCACGATAAAGAATTATTGCTTAAAGAAGTGCATCATCGAGTCAAAAATAACCTGCAAGTCATTTCAAGCATTTTTTCATTGCAGTCACAATTTAGTCGAGATAAGGGTATTCTTTCCATCTTAGAAGAAAGTCAAAATAGAATCCGAAGCATGGCTTTGATCCACGAAAAACTTTATCAATCTAATGGTTTTTCTAAGATTGATTTTGCCGATTACGTCCAGAACTTAGTTCATGCGTTGTTTTCCTCATACAATGTGAGTTTTAACTGCGTTCGGCTCGAAACGAGCGTCGAGCCAATTTCGCTAAACCTCGATACAGCTATTCCTTGCGGATTGCTCGTTAACGAACTGATTTCCAACTCTTTAAAACATGGATTTCCTGAAGGGCGATCGGGTAAAATTGCCCTAGAGTTCCGAAGGTTCGATCGCGACGATCGACTGATGCTCAGAGTCAGCGATACGGGCGTAGGATTCCCCGAAAATTTAGACATCGCGCGAACGACCTCCTTGGGACTGCGTCTAGTGCGATCGCTGACGCGCCAACTTCGAGGCAAACTAGAGATGTACAACAGAAATGGAGCCGTCTTTCAGGTGACGTTTTCTCCACTTCGAGACCGCACGCGAGGTTGACCCGACGTTATGTCTGAGATTCGCATTCTCATCGTCGAGGACGAAGCGATCGTCGCAGACGATATCGCCTACCGGCTAGAAAATTTGGGATACGAGATCGCAGACATTGTGGCGTCGGGAGAAGAAGCGATCGAATCCGCCACGGACTACCTCCCAGACTTGGTTTTGATGGACATTATGTTACAGGGGGAGATCGACGGTATCGAAGCCGCTCGTACCATCCGAGAACGCCTCGAGCTTCCGGTGGTGTACCTAACGGCTAACGCCGATCGCGCCACCCTCGAGCGAGCGAAGGTCAGCGTTCCCCTCGGTTACGTCCTCAAACCTTTTAAAGACCGAGAGTTGCAGGTTACGATCGAAATTGCCCTGACGCGCCACCACGCCGAACGCGAGCTTCAGCAAGCGTTAGAAAACACCCGCCAACAACAACGAGCGGCGGAAGAAAACAGCGATCTCAAAACTCAGTATTTGTCGATGACGTCCCACGAATTTCGCACGCCGCTAACTGTGATTCAATCGTCGGCAGAGATGTTAGAGCATTTTGGCGATGCTTGGTCGGACGAGAAAAAACAAAAGTACATTCAGCGCATTCTCTCGAGTACGGCCAGCATGAACCAACTGCTCGAAGACGTGCTGACGTTCGGTCGGGTCGAATCGGGAAAAGTTCCATTTCAGCGGACTTCGGTAGATGTCGAGACGTTTTGTCGGGATTTAGTCGATGCGATCGCCTTTGGGGCCGGACAGGGTTATTCGATCGAATATTCAGTTCGAGGTACGCCCCAACCCGCACATCTCGACGAGAAACTGCTGTGGCACTTACTGAACAACCTACTCTCGAACGCTGTTAAATATTCCCCAGATGGGGGAGTCGTCACTTTTACCGTTTCTTTCGAGAGCGATCGCGTTTGCTTTCAAGTGAGCGATTCGGGAATCGGTATCGCCCCCGAGGAGCAACATCGCCTCTTCGAGCCGTTTCACCGGGCTAAAAACGTTGGAAAAATCCCCGGAACGGGGTTGGGATTGGCGATCGTCAAGCGATCGGTGGACATACATGGCGGTTCGATTTCCGTCAGCAGCCAAGAAGGAAAGGGAACGACGTTTACCGTGATGTTACCGTTGGGAGAGGAGGAGAAGCGGGGATGAGGGGATGATGAGAGTATTAATACTAATCTTACTTTTAATTTTAGGCTTATCGGGAACGGCGGTCAACGCAGCAGATTTGGACAACGGCGAAGCGATTTTCGATCGGTATTGCGTGGGATGCCACGTTAACGGTGGTAATATTATCCGTCGGGGAAAAACGCTGAAACAACGGACTTTGCGGCGTTACGGACGGGATACGCCCGAAGCGATCGCCGAACTGGTCAAAAATGGTAAAAACAATATGTCTGCCTACGGCGATCGCCTCAGCGACGAAGAAATTGCAGACGTGACGGCTTACGTCCTCGATCGCGCTGCGAACAACTGGCGATCGAGATAAGTTCGACGAACGAAGTTAGAAACGTCTTATTTTTTAGGCTTCGATTTCGGTCGTTGTAACTTCTGCTCGTCCTCGATCGCGCCGTTGGACATGACGAGGCCGCTACCGAGAAGCAGTGCGGCAGCGAATCCCACGACTACCCAATCCATCCATGCCGGAATTTCCATAGCTTTCTAATTTTTGCTTAGCTGCGTTTGTCGATTGGATTCGAGCTTAACGCACTTTGCCCGAGCTGTCAGAGGATGTATGGCGACTGCAATTGTCGACCGTTGAGCAAAAAACAGGAGCTATCAAGATTCGTCGCAGCGCTCCAACCATAGCCAATAGGCTTGGTTGGTGGTGAAGCGGCGGTGAGTTTCGGTGCATCCCCCGAACAATGCGATAGCGAGAGAAGGGGATAGCGCCGAAACGAACAAACTGGTAAAATTGCCTGACCGGAAACGGTCTTTAAGATCCTAAGGGTATGGTTCGCAACACCCGAAAAACCCGTGGTGGAGGTAAACCACAAAATCGCCAGTTGGTGTTGTCAAGAGAATTTGATTCTCGCTTAGGTCTGCGGTGGGGCGCATCGTGGACGTTAAACAAACAGCCTGTGAAGGCGTTCTGACCGGGGGTATTCGGGCTTGCTCGTTTATCTAGGCATGAGCCAGTGAAACAGGAATCTCCGACCATACCCGCTAGGGTTGGGGGGAGAGCGTCAATAATGCTGCGCTGAACGTTCTCAAGCGGGGTATAGGAGTATTGGGGATGGAGCGATCGAACAGTATCGGAGGGCATCCGAAAACTGCCTCGAAAGAGGGTACGACTGGGGAGACTTCCACCTCTGCTGATAAAGGGAAACCTGAGTCAGTAAGTGGTGTCGCTGAACCAGTAACTGCTCTAGAGCAGGAATCATCGCCCTTCTAGGGCGGTGAGTATGTCAAACTACTCGAAGATTAGAAACGTAGGATTCTCGTGGTTTTGGTTAAACGAAGAAGTTGCACGAATACCAGTGGAGCGAATCCATGACAGCGAAGGGAAAACGAGCGTTAATTACGGGTGCCAGTAGCGGTATCGGCGAAGCGACGGCGATGGCATTTGCGAAAGCAGGCATTCACGTGGCGTTGTTGAGTCGTTCGGCGAACAAATTAGAGAAAGTTGCTGAGGCGGCACGCCAGGAAGGGGTAGAAGTCGAAACGTTAACTCTCGATTTGCTAGAGCTCGATCGCGTTCGAGAACAAGTTTCCAACTTAGCTGAGAAATTTGGCGGAATCGACATCCTCGTCAACAACGCCGGGATGGCCTATACGGCAAAATTGATGGATACTCCCCTCCATCATTGGCGAAAAGTTCTCGACTTAAACTTGACAAGTGCTTTTGAATGTGTTAAAGGAGTTTTACCGGGGATGCGATCGCGCGGAAGCGGCATCATCGTTAACGTCGTTTCAGTTGCCGGAAAACAAGCCTTTCCCATTTGGGGGGCGTACAGTGCCAGTAAGTTCGGCTTGTTGGGAATGTCTCAAGCCTTAGCCGCTGAAGAACGGGAAAACGGCATTCGCGTCACGGCGATGTGTCCGGGAGCGGTGAATACGCCGATTTGGGAAACGGAAACCGTCGATTCGGATTTCGATCGATCGAAAATGCTCACCCCTGAGATTGTGGCTGAGTCGATCTTACACGTGGTTGGACTCCCCGATGGGGCAGTCGTTGAAGAGCTGGTTTTGATGCCCAGCGGCGGCGCGTTTTAACGGAGGTTTTGGCTTGTCCCGCTTCACTCGAAGCGACAGATACTTTCGGGTTGGACGGGACAAGTTCGATCGAGCAGTGGATTTTCCTCGAGTCTGAGAATCCTCAGATTAGTCAGAGGAACTAAAGCGCTGACATCAAAAATTTGATTGTCACTGAGCCAAAGCTCGTTCAGATTAGTCAGAGGAACTAAAGCGCTGACATCAGAAATTTGATTGTTCTCGAGTCCGAGCTTTTCCAAGCTACTCCAGACTTATATTTTTACCAAAGCGAGATGCACCCAGGATGGAGTATGATTCGCGAGGCGTTTCGCTCCTACTTATCGGCTTCCTGGGTCACTCTTTCTCCAACTGCGTAACTCCTGACCGCGTAACGTTGGCGGAACTGCAACCGTTCGAGAGCCTCGCGCAGATCGTCTAAGTTTTCCCGATAGCGGCGAATCGCGCGATCGGACGCACCACGCTCGAGGGCTGTAGCCAGTTGACGCTCGGCCGTTGCGATCGCTTGGCGTTGATTGTCGATCGCAACCTCGTACCGCTGCCACACTAACTGCAAATACGCCCGATGTTCCGAGGGAACGTTCAGTTCGTCCCAAGGAGACGACTGCCGATCGCCGATCGCGACGGGATCTGGCGTCGTGGGGGTCGGAACGGACGTAACCGGCGTGCGAGTTTCGGGAGTCGGTCTCGAAATGGGTTGGCGGTCGATCGTCGCCGTCGGAGCGGGGGTCGAACTCGAATCGAGCAAGGCACTCAGCGGGCGATCGCTCGTGAGATAAATATGACCGAGAGTGCGTCCTTGATAGTTACGTTTAGTGAAGCGCCAACCGGGATCGAGATGAATTTTGGCAAAATCTGACGTAGCACCGTGAGTGCGGCCGATTTCGATAGCCCCGGTTGCCTCACCCCCAAAGGGAACGGCCGTTAACACCAAATCGTTATCTTCGCGAATCACGCGCAAACTGTATTGCGTTCCCAAATCGCGACCGTTGACTCGGACAGAAAAGCCATTGCTGTCTGTGGCTCGTCCGCAAATCCCAGTAAAGTTGAAGTTTAACAGAAGCGGCTCGACGCGAACCGGCGCCGAACCCCTTTCGCTCCAGCAGGGTCGTGCGTCAGAAACCTGCTCGATCACCACCAGTTGATGGCGCGTCGTTCCCACGGGAGCGGCTACAGCAACGAAATCTCGCTGCGAGACTTCTGTTTGTCCGAAGGTCGTCGCGCGAGCCGGAAGTGGAAATAGCGCTCCGAGGGTGGAAAGGGTGGCGGCAGCAACCGTAGCGAGGCGAACTGAGAGCGAGCGTTTCATGGCAGATGGCGTCCGTAACGTGCTTACAGCATCGATTGTGGAGCGGACGCTCTGTCTCCCGAGTTGGCGTTTGGAGACTTGTGCGATCGTCTACCGGCAACGGTGACAGTTGACGTAACGGTCGATCGCCCCTTTGCCCAGTATGGGGGAGTTTGTCGGCGATCGCCCCTTCCCCGAGGTTCCCCGTTTTGAGTGTCGATCGCGCCAGTGTCACCGTCCCTGACCGACTCAGCCGACAACGAGGGGGCAGTCGTTTCTCGGGCGATCGCACCTCGCTCGTCTTGTTTTTTGTACGATGTCAGTACGCAACAACCAGTAAATCCCAGATGAGACAAGGATTCCATCGATATTAAAATTGAAGGAATTTCTATCGATCGCTATACTGAACCTAACACTATGCCCAATTCTCATGAGTCAAACCGATAAAAAAAAGCTTAGTTTTTTCCAAATCTTCAACATGAGCGTCGGCTTTTTCGGCATCCAGTTCGGGTGGGCGCTCCAAATGACGAACATGAGCGCGATCTTCGAGCATTTAGGGGCAAGAGCCGACGAAATCCCCATTCTCTGGCTTGCCGCACCCCTCACCGGACTGATCGTGCAACCGGTCGTCGGGCAAATGAGCGATCGCACCTGGGGAAAACTCGGACGCAGACGACCCTACTTCCTCGTCGGCGCGATCCTCAGCTCGATCGCGCTAATTTTTATGCCCAACTCCTCGACCCTTTGGATTGCCGCCGGGAGTTTGTGGATACTCGACACGGCAAACAACGTCAGTATGCAGCCGTTTCGCGCCCTCGTCACCGACCTACTCCCCGAATCCCAACAAACCCTCGGCTTCGTCGTCCAAAGCCTGCTCACCGGACTCGGTGCGGTCGTGGCCGCCATTCTTCCCTGGACGTTAAGTCACCTATTCGACGTAACGAACGTCGGGATCGATCGCGCCATTCCGCCCAACATCGAAATCTCCTTCTACGTCGGTGCCGCCGTCTTCATGGGAACTATCCTCTGGACGGTCGCAACTACCGAAGAATATCCCCCCGACGATCCCGACGCCCTGGCCGAACAAGTCGAAGCCAGCAGTTTTCGCGAAAACTTCGACGATATGCTCGACGCCGTACGAGAAATGCCCGAAACCATGCGCCAACTGGCCTGGGTACAATTTTTCTCCTGGCTGGGCATTTACTGCTTTTTCCTTTACTTTCCCCCAGCCGTCGCCCGTAACTTCTTCGGGGCGACCGAACAAGGCTCTCAACTGTACTCCGAAGGGATCGAATGGGCGGGGGTCTGTATCGCCGTATTCAACGCCGTCTGTGTTTTGGCGTCTTTCGTCATTCCCTACTTCGTCAACCTGACCAACCGCAAAATCGCCCACGCATTTTGTCTGTTCGCCGGTGCCACGGGGTTGATTTCCCTGTGGTTTATCGAGCGTCCCGTCCTCATTCTCGTGTCCGTTATCGGTTTGGGGATTGCCTGGGCGAGCTTGTTGTCGCTGCCCTACGCCATGGTGTCCTCTGCCCTTCCTGAAGACCGTATTGGCATTTATATGGGAATTTACAACGCATTTGTCGTCTTACCCGAAATTGCGGCATCTCTGGGGTTAGGCTGGGTGGTGAGTCACTTCTTGCACAACGATCGCCTCCTGGCAGTCGTGGCGGGTGGCGTCTCGATGCTCGTCGGTGCGATTCTCGTCCCGCAAGTGCGCGATTCCGAAGACATCGGCGACCTTTCCGAACCCGCCTCGATCGAAAATTCGTAAGCCAGGGAGAGGGGGAGAGGGGGAGAGAGGGAGAGGGGGAGCAAGGGAGAAACAGTTATCTGTTTGCTGTCTTCACGGGTGACTGGTGACTGGTGACTGGCGACTGGTGACTGGCGACTGGTGACTGTCTTCACTGTTCACTGCTCACTGTTGGCTGTTGACTGTAAAAGGTGCGTGACGAGTTGGCCGGTAAGACCGGATACTTTTCTTGTCTTTAGGTCACGCACCCTACGATTGCTCTGAAAACTGTCTTCACTGGTGACGGGTGACTGAAACACTGTTCGCTGTCAAAGTGGTGAAGACTTTTTGAAACCCAGCTTATCGAAAACAGATTCCGTATTATTCCTTCGCGATCGATTATCAATTGTTTGAAAGATGGCAAAACTCGAACTTAAAAATCTAAACAAAACCTACAACCGCAAAACGATCCCGGTTAAAGATATTAGCTTGAACGTCGAAGATGGCGAGTTTTTGACGTTGTTAGGACCGTCGGGATGTGGAAAATCGACGACGCTGCGGTTGATTGCAGGACTCGAAGAACCGACCCACGGCTCGATTTTTATTGGCGGACGAGATGTCACCGCACTCAAACCGGGCGATCGCAACATCTCGATGGTATTTCAAAGTTACGCCCTCTACCCCCACATGACGGTTTATGAAAATATGGCGTCGGCTCTCAGATTGAGGAAAGTCTCTTCTGAGGAAATTCAGCGACGCGTGGCCGAAGCCAGTCGTTTTTTAGATTTAAAAGAAGATTTAATGAACCGCAAACCCGGACAGCTTTCCGGGGGACAACGCCAGCGGGTCGCCTTGGGACGGGCGTTAGTGCGTCAGCCGGAGGTCTTTCTCCTCGACGAACCTCTCAGTAACTTAGATGCGTTGCTGCGGGAACGAGTTCGAGCCGAAATCAAACAACTGTTCGAGCAGCAACAAGCTCCTGTCGTGTACGTGACGCACGACCAAGTCGAGGCGATGACGCTTTCGACGAAAGTGGCGGTACTCTACGAGGGAGACGTACAACAGCTCGATCCCCCCGATCGCCTGTACTTCTCTCCAGCAAACCAATTCGTCGCGGGATTCGTCGGGAGTCCTCAAATGAACTTGATTACGTTGAGCTGTCAGGGGAACGCCGCACTGTTGGGAAATACCAAAATTCCCCTACCCTCGGGAATCGATGTCCCCCGTCACGTCGTATTAGGGGTGCGCCCGGAAGATTTGCGCTTGGCCTCTCCCGACGACGAGTTGCGAGTATCCGGCCGCGTGTTTTTAGTCGAAAACTTGGGGATGCAAAATTTGCTGAGCGTTCGTGTGGCGGGAACGGGAGACGAAGATAACGCGATCGTGATGCGATCGCTCCTTCCGGCCGATTGTCAGTGGAACAGCGAAGACGTAGACTTTACCTTTTCCCTCGAATCCCTCCATTGGTTCGACATCGAATCGGGCGATCGCCTCGCAGACTAAATGTTTCTACGTACGCTTTTTCATCATGGCGTCTGTAAAACTACGCAATTAAAAATCTGTGACTTTACCCTGTCTGAGCGATCGCCCTGAAGGATATGCTGATAAGGGGTACTTCGTCTACTGAAGGGTGAGACCCTTTGGTTCTTCACGACACGATAGAATATCGTGGAGATTCCGAGAGTGTATCGTTCGGAGTCAGACGGTATCTCAGTATTTCATCCTGCTGGGGAAGCAGATCTGTTGGATGGCTAATCTCTTCGAACGTCTCGAAAAAGAATACGCCCGACCGTATCTCGCTTCTAAAGTCAACCTGCGATGGGGAACTGCCCTGGTTCTCATAGGACTCATCTTCGTCGGTTACTTGGGCAACTATTATAAATTGCCACTCTTTTTCGGAGTGGACTTTTTATTTGGCAGCATCGCGGTAATGCTCGTTGCTAGTCTGTACGGGTTAAGGTGGGGAACCCTCGTCGGCTTTCTCGCCAGCCTCTACACGATGCGCTTGTGGGGTCATCCCTATGCCATCGTCACCTTTACCCTAGAAGCTTTCGTAGTAGGTTGGGGATTGCGGCGATCGTCGTTGCACCTCGTCGCCCTCGACGGTCTCTACTGGTTGCTGTTGGGAATGCCGCTGACCTGGGTGTTTTATTTTCAAGTGTTGGGGCTTCCCGTCCAATCGGTCGTCCTCATCGTTCTCAAAGTTGCTATCAACGGTATTTTCAACGCCCTCGTGGCCAGCTTGCTGCTCGTCCACACACCGATCGCGCATTGGCTGCACGGTCGGCGAGAACAGTTGTTTCCCCTGAGACATACACTGTTTAACCTTCTGGTCGCCTTCGCACTGTTACCAACGTTGGGGCTGATGGTGGTGGACAGCCGGGTCGTCAAACGAGACCTCGAACACTCCATTGAAAGTACTCTCCATGCCACCGCACAGCAACTCGCTGCGGAAGTTCGCATCGCCCACGATAACAGTTTTGCCGACTTGAACGTGGTGCGTCAGATGTGGGAGTTTTACGAAACACCGTTCGAGATGGCGTTTTTCTTGCTCGATCGCGGCGATCGCCCCCTGATTCGCTACCCCGCAACCGCCCAACTGCTCGATCTCGACGGAAAAAACCTTCACCACTCTCTCGATCGCAACGTCTATCACTGGCTCCCCGACGAAGATGTACCCCTGATGGTACGCTGGCGGCGATCGATCTACTACAGCCGTATGTCGGTGTCCGATCTCCCGTGGACGATCGTGGTGACTGCTTCGGCGGCTCCCTTCATCAACCAACTCGAACAACGCTACATCGGGAGTTTGGTGACGATGCTCGCGATCGCGGCGATCGCCCTCCTGTTTGCCAGCTTGCTCAGTCGCTCGACCGTGCGTCCCCTCGCCCAACTGGCCGACGTCAGTACGGGGCTGTCTGAAAAGCTCAGCTACAGTTCTCCCATCGACTGGCCGCGAACCTCAGCGTGGGAGTTGGAGGCACTCGTCGGCAACTTTCGAGCTATGTCAGTGACGCTCCAGCAGAAGTTTCGCGAAATCCAACAAGCAAACGAACTTCTCGAACAGCGAGTACGAGAACGCACGGAACGGCTCACCTCAGCCAACCAAGCACTCAACGCCGAAATTCGCGAACGCCAACGCATCGAGGTTGAAATTCGCCAATCTCAGCGACGCTTATCGATGATGGTGCATCAAACTCCCCTGGCCGTCATCGAATGGAACGATCGCGGCGAGATCGCTGCCTGGAACCCTGCCGCCGAGACGATTTTTGGCTATAGTGCTAGCGAGGCGATCGGGCGCAACGTTGCAGGACTCATCGTTCCCGAGGGTGCCAAATCTGCGGTACTGGGCATCATGGATTTACTCGTACAGCAGCGAGGGGGAAACCGCAGTACCAACGAGAATTTAACGAAAGCCGGACAGACGATTATATGCGAGTGGTACAACGCGCCCCTCATCGATGTAGACGGACAGTTTGTCGGCGTGGCCTCGATGGCATTGGACATCACCGAGCGCAGGCTGGCCGAAGAAGCCTTACGGGAAAGCGAAAAGCGATTCCGAGACGTATCTGAAGCTGCCGGTGAGTACGTTTGGGAAATCGACACTGATGGAACCTATACCTTCCTCACCGATCGCGTCAAAGACGTAAAAGGATACAATGCCTCGGAACTGCTCGGACGCAGTCCCTTTATCACGATGCCAGAAGAGGATATCGACAACGTTCGCGCCATCCTCAACGTTGCCCTCGACAATCGCACCTCGTTCAAACTGCAACACCGCGACATCACCTCGACGGGGGAAGTCGTTTGGGAAGACGTCAGCGGCGTTCCCATTTTCGACGACGACGGCCAGCTCGTCGGTTTCCGGGGAACGGGGCTGAGCATTACCGAACGCAAGCGAGCCGAGGCCGAACTGCGGGAATCCGAAGCTCGATTACGTCAAAAAGCGAACGAACTTCAAGAGACGTTGCGGGAACTCCAACACACTCAAAGCCAACTGGTACAAAGTGAAAAAATGTCCAGTCTGGGGCAATTGGTGGCAGGCGTCGCCCATGAAATTAACAACCCCGTCAATTTTATTTTCGGTAATATCGTCCACGCCGAGGAGTACGCCGAAGACTTACTCGACACGATTCGCGTCTATCAACGCAACTATCCCGATCCCACTGACGAGGTGCAAGAACAAATCGAACTGGCCGATGTGGATTTTCTGATTGAAGATTTCCCGAAGCTCATCGATTCGATGAAAGAGGGGGCCAAACGCATTCGCGATATCGTCGCGTCGCTGCGGAATTTCTCTCGTCTCGATGAGGCAGAGTATAAATCTGCTGATTTGCACGAAGGTCTGGATAATTCGTTAGTGATTCTCCACAATCGGATTAAGGATAAGCCCAACCATCCGGCGATCGACATCGTGAAACATTACGGTCAGCTTCCTCTCGTTGAATGTTATGCCGGACAACTCAATCAAGTGTTTATGAATATCCTCGTGAACGCCGTCGATGCGTTAGAGGAACGAGATAAAAAACGCGATGCGACGGAAATCAACAAAAATCCCAGCCAAATTAACATCACAACGTTAGAAAAAGGCGATTGGGTTGAGATTCGCATTCGAGATAATGGTTGTGGAATTCCCGACAAGGTCAAGCAGCAAATTTTCGATCCGTTCTTCACCACGAAACCCGTCGGACAAGGAACGGGATTGGGGCTTTCGATTAGTTATAAAATCGTGGTAGACAAACATAAAGGCAAGCTTTATTGTAGTTCGAGTCCCGATTGGGGAACGGAATTTATTATTGAAATTCCGAAGTGTCAGTCTTATAAGTTGACGGCTTAATTCAGAAGGCGATCGCGATCGACAAACCGCTAAGTTAGAGTAGTTGGTGAAATCCCGTGACTATCCATTAGTGACAAGTTAAGGCTGTAAGTCAGTTGTCAAGGGGGTTTGAGAGTCAGGCTGAAAGAAAAACTCTTCGGGAGAACGTTGGCGGGCCGGGAAAGGAGAGACAATGAGTCTGACTTGGGATTTTCGTTTCTGCTTGACAATGCCTAAATCTTTGTTTTCTGGAGCCGCAAAGTATTGAACGGGATCGGAAGCTAGCCCTTTTTGATGAGCCACCGAAAAATGGTAGAGACCCTGATAAATCATCTCTAAAGAAGGGTCTTCGGAGTTTGTGGTTAAAAACGTATAAAATGATACAAAAAATCGAAAATTCGAGAGCCAAAACCCTTGAAATCTCGTGAAGTTAGTTTTTCTGTCACCCTAAATTCCGAAGAGCCCTAAAGAAATGGAATCAATCGGCAAAGATAATTCATCAGCAACCGCATCCCCTAAATCGACTAAGACTCCATAAAACAGCCAAGTTCCCCAGATCTGCAACCGAACTCCATTCAGAGAACCCGTCCATAAATAACTCAAGCCGAGCAACCGTTTCACGGTATTAAACACTTCTTCGATTCGCCACCGTTTTCGATATAGATCGGCAACGACATAGGGAGGCAATACATGAGGATCTAACACTGAAGTCAGATAGGAATACCAGACTTTTCCCGAACGCACTTCAATGAGACGCAAGGTGACATAAGGAGTTTTCTTCGTTCCCGAACCCAATCGAATTTGACGGTCGCGAATCCCATAACTCTCGGTGAAAATCTTCTCAACGGCTCGACTGAGCTTCGCCGAACGTCTTGAATGGCGGCTCCTTTCTTCAACCGCGTGATGAACTCAACTCCCTGCTCCCTTAAGTCTAACCAAAACTGAAAATGGTAAAACCCTCGGTCTAGCAATAACAGGGTTGCCGGCTCCACTAAATTCAAGATTCTACCCTCTAGATTCGTATCCGATGACCGAGGATTCTCTTGAAACCAAATCTCTTGAGGCAGTCGGGTCACGAGATCGATAACGACTCCCATTTTTCCGGCTAATTGTCCTTTGGGAGCCGTTTCCAAACTTTTGAGTTTCTGAAACAAGGCTTCTAATGTCGAACTATCCGCAATCCATATGTTCTGAAATTTCGAGAGTGTGAACTGAATGCTTTCCGGTAAGGGACGACGATTTCGACTGTGCCACCTTTCCCGAAACTTGGGTAATAATTCTTTGAACACGCCCTCAAATAATTGGGCCGGAAAAGTGAGAAATCTTTGGGACATTGCTTGTTGGCTGACTTGAGTCGGACTACACCATAAATATCCTTCTCGCGCCAACATTCTTGTCAGTTCTCTGACTCCGGCTACATCTCGCCACAGCAAAGTTAATACCGATGCCACCATCAACGGTAGGGTCAGAATTCGATCTCTTAGTCCCAACTGTCGATAGTAATTTTCTTGAGACGTGATGGCCGGGGTGACTAATTCTTCTAATTGTCGGACAATCTCGGCATCTTCGGCCAGGGGACGTTGCATCCTCTTGGCATGGTCTCGATTCGGTTTTCGCTTCCGGCTCATGGTGTTTTCCCTACGGCTCAATCGTTGGCCAGTTCTCAGTTTGACGGCTTTTGACCCTCTCTTCAACCTCCCCTTGACAAATCTCCTATTTTCTTAACTTGTCACCAATGCTGACAACCCGACAAATCCTTCAATCCCCCCAACCCCCCTTTGAAAGGGGGGCTAAGGAGGGATGGGGTGAAGATGGAAACCCAACCGATCGCTCGATTTCTCAAAAACTCAAAAAAATATCGAAAAGGGGTTGTCACTTCAGAGCTATTGAGTTTATACTGGAAAATGCGTCGCGGGATAGAGCAGTCTGGTAGCTCGTCGGGCTCAAAGGCTGGCTTAATCAAACGCTTAGCGGTTGAGTCAGCGGGGCTGTAAGGCAGGAAACTGCTTTGCGACAACTTCCCAAACTCGGGGAAGCCTGTAGCGTGGTAATCCCGAGCCAAGCTCCGAAATCGGAGAAGGTGTAGAGACTCGATGGGAAGCACCCTAACAGTACGGCTGAAGGTGAAGGGAGAGTCCAGACTACAAACTGACGAAAGTTCAGGCAGTGAAAACTGTAGTGGTACGCATAACCCGAAGGTCGGTGGTTCAAATCCGCCTCCCGCCATTTTTCAAAAGCCTCGTAGTTTCAAACTGCGGGGCTTTTTGATTGGCTCAGCAATGAAACAGGAAATGAAACACGATACGAAGCGAGAGGCTTGGGAACTGTTCGATCGCTGTCCTAACGACCCGAGAGCGTGAAGGGACGCGGTAGTATAGGGGTATACGAACGGCCTTCGGGACGTAGAAAAATTTATAACGAAAAGTAGTGTAGGTATGGCAGGGACGTTGAAACGACCGATCCTAATCGGGGGAATCAGTCTTTCCTTCGCGTTGTGGTTGCTCGAAAGCCTCGATCGCTCCGTTGGAGAGTTTGGCGAGTGGGGGGTTTTGGGACTCATCGCCGTCGGTGCTGGGGCGTGGTGGTTCAAGCAGCGATCGCCCGAACCGCTACCGGAAATCGTTCCAGAAACGATCGCACGATCGGACGCCGAACGAGTTCTCGAGAAAGCGAAAACTCTCCTCGATCGCTTATCCGAAGAAAGCGAAACCCCTTGCGACGATCTCCAACAGCGTTGGACGCAACTGCACGACAACCTCGATCGCACCGACATCAAACTTGCGATCGTCGGCAGTAAAAGCGTCGGAAAAACCGCTTTAGCGAAGGTATTGCGCCAACACTGGCTGCAAAATAACGATCGAGTCGAAATCGACGAAGTTCCTGCCTTCTTTCGCCATGACGAAGCCGACAATCTCCAAGATGCCCTCACCGCCGATTTAGTCGTATTCCTCATCGACGGCGACCTCACCGACAGCGAACGTCAAGTCTTACAACACCTGCGCCAACAGCGACAAACCGTCCTCCTGGCGTGGAACAAAGGCGATCGCTACGATCGCCCCGAACGGGATGCCGTACTCGCTCGCGTTCGCAGCAACGTCACCAACCTTCTTGATGAAGACTGCGTTTGCACCGTCGCCGCCGCCCCCGATGCGATCGAAGTACGACGCCACCAAACCGACAACACCGTTGTCAGTCGCCGCGAAACCCCCGAACCCGAAATTTCAGACTTAACTCGAATTCTCGATCGCCAATTGGCGAACCGTTCTCCCATCGTCTGGGGAACCGTCTACCGCCAAGCCCGACGTTTCAAAAACGACGTAAAAACTCGCCTCAACGCCGTTCGTCGCGATCGCGCCTTACCCATCATCACTCAATATCAATGGGTTGCCGCCGCAACCGCCTTCGCTAACCCCGTCCCCGCCCTCGATTTATTGGCAACCGGTGCCATTAGCGCCCAACTCGTCCTCGATTTAGGCAATCTCTACCAACAGCGATTGTCCTTGCAACAAGCACAAGCCGCAGCGGGAACCTTGGGCGGCCTCATGGTGAAACTGGGACTGGTAGAACTTTCGACGCAACTCGTCAGTACCGCCCTCAAACACAATCCCGTCACCTTCGTCGCGGGGGGAACCGTCCAGGGTCTCAGCGCCGCCTATTTAACCCGTATCGCCGGGTTGAGCTTGGTGGAATACTTCGAGCAGCAGGACGTGGAAAACCCGGCTACGTCGGTCGATGGCGAGCGTTTAGGCAGCATTCTGCAAAGCGTCTTCAACAACAACCAGCGCATGACCTTCGTGAAATCTCTGGTACGTCAAGGGATCGATCGATTCTCTGCCAAATCCCCCGAAGATGTGGTGATGGGGTGATGTGTCGGTGGGGGCGGTGCGTGACGCGGTAACATCCCATTGACCGGAGTTCAGCCACATTTTCCAGCCGCGTCACACACCCTTGTATGTGGTTGGTGTACATTGGCGGTGCGTGACGATTTATCGGTCTTACGGATTTACACCCCATTTTTCAAGTCACGCACCCTACCGATTCTCTCCCCCTCTCCCCCTCCCTCTCTAAAGAGGAATCACGCCAAATTCGGGGGGATGTTCGATTTTTTCTGTTGCAAATAGCTTTGTAGTTGCAGGCGAACGGCGCGTTGAAGGTCTTCCCGCTTGACTTCCGTGCCAGTTTCGCGGTTTCCTGGGATTTCAAAGAAAATCAAACTGTCCACTCGATCGAACGCTAACATCTGAAACAGCAGATGCGTCACGGGAAGCGGTGCGGCGATGAGTTCCCGTTCCGTAGTTTGCGGGCGACTGGCGCGAGCGTCTTCGAGAGAGGGAAATCCATACACCACCGACTTCTCTAAATCGGGATTGGCGCGATTGCTCAACGTCGTCGTCAACCAATTGCCATCGGGAGTTTGTAAAATATAGTACTCGCGGTGTCGCAGTTGCTCGGCGAGGGCTTTCAAAACTGGCGCGATCGCTTCGATCGCCTGGGGAGTCGAGCCGTCGCGGGGGGCGTTCTCGATAAGCGTTTGAATTTGCGTGTCTAAACTCATACCTGGAAAAAAGTTCCGTCAGAACAGCCGTTCTCGCCAAAAACTCTGAAGATTTTCGAGCGATCGCCGTTAGCCGAGCGAGCGTTTCCGCTATCCTACCAACAACAACCATACACGATCGCCTCGCCTCGGCGAGACCGCTCGATCGACGTCACTGTTACTACGCTATGCCCGAATCAGTCACGACTCAAACTCCATCCTACACCGCCTTAAGCGTCGCCCCCGCTCGAGTGTTGCGCGGAGACGGCATCCTGTCCCAAATCGCCGAACCCGTTGCCCGACTCGGACGGCGTCCGATCGTCGTGGCCGGCCATCAGACGTTAGACCTTGCCCGAGAGCGCGTTTGTCCGGTTTTAGAACGTCACCACCTCGCTGTCGCTAGCACCTCCTACGGCTGCGACTGTGACGAAACCGGCTTGGCGGCGATGGAAGACGCGGTGCGATCGCACGATGCGGATGTTATCGTCGGTGTCGGTGGCGGAAAAGCCCTAGACGCCGCCAAACTCCTCGCCCACCGCACCCAACTCCCCGTCGTTACCATTCCCACCTCCGCCGCCACCTGTGCCGCCTGGACGGGACTGTCCAACGTCTACACTTCCGAAGGGGCGTTTCGCTACGACGTTCCCCTTACCCAATGCCCGGACTTACTCGTACTCGACTACGACCTCGTTCGCCACGCTCCCCAACGGACGCTCGTTGCCGGAATCGGAGACGCCCTGGCCAAATGGTACGAAGCCTCTGTCAGTAGCGGCAGTTCCGATCGCACCCTCATCGTGGCCGCCGTGCAACAAGCCCGAGTTTTGCGCGATCTCCTCCTGCAAAAATCCGCCCGAGCGATCGCCGAACCGGGAAGCCCAGCATGGCGCGAAGTGGTCGATGCCAGCGTTCTCTTAGCGGGTGCGATCGGTGGACTGGGGGGCGCTCAATGCCGCACCGTCGCCGCCCACGCCGTCCACAACGCCCTCACGCACCTGTCACAAAACCGCAAAACCATCCACGGCGAAAAAGTCGCCTTCGGCATCCTCGTCCAACTGCGCCTCGAAGAAACGGTGCAACAGAACCAACTGGCCGCCGCCGCTCGCCAACAACTGCTGAAGTTCTACGATGAAATCGGACTGCCGAAAACCTTAGCGGATTTAGGCATGGGGGAAATTTCCCTGTCGGAATTAGAACGGGCGGCCGAGTTGGCCTGCGTTCCCGAATCGGATATCCATCACTTGCCGTTTCCCGTCGAACCCGCTCAGGTTATGGCGGCCATGGTTTCGACTACCGCATCTTGTCTGACTTGCGGCGCGGCCAGAGATCGATCGCCCCTCAAAACCTGATAGAGTAAAAGGTCTGTTCTTCGTCCACGTTCCCCAATGGTTTTGGATTGGATCGGCCCGGCGGATCGGGTGCAAGCATTACCTCCCTATGTGTTCGCGCGTCTCGACGAGTTGAAAGCACGAGCGCGAGAGCAGGGATTGGATTTAATCGATTTGGGTATGGGCAACCCCGACGGGGCGACGCCCGAACCCGTCATTGAAGCGGCGGCGAAAGCGTTACGCAATCCGGCCAATCACGGCTATCCTCCCTTTGAGGGAACGGGCAGTTTTCGACGCACGATCGCCACTTGGTACGAGCGGCGGTACGGCGTCAAACTCGACCCTGAAGGGGAAGCGTTACCCCTGCTCGGCTCGAAGGAAGGACTGACGCATTTAGCCCTGGCATATCTCAACCCCGGCGATTTGGTTCTCGTGCCGAATCCGGCTTATCCGGCGCACTTTCGCGGGCCGTTGATTGCTGGGGCGCGGGTTCACAGCATTATGTTGAAGCCCGAAAACGACTGGGCGATCGACCTCAATTCGATTCCCGAAGACGTGGCGCGGGAAGCGAAGGTGATGTATTTCAACTATCCCAACAATCCCACGGGAGCCACGGCACCGCGCGAGTTTTTTGAAGAGGTGGTGGCGTTCGCCCGTCACTATTCGATTCTGTTGGTTCACGATTTATGCTATGCCGAGTTAGCTTTCGACGGCTATCAACCGACGAGTTTGTTGGAAATCGACGGCGCGAAAGACATCGGCGTGGAATTCCACACCCTCTCGAAAACTTACAATATGGCTGGGTGGCGCGTTGGGTTTGTCGTGGGCAATCGTCACGTGATTCAAGGGTTGCGAACTTTAAAAACTAACTTAGATTATGGTATTTTTGCAGCGTTACAGTCGGCAGCAGAAACAGCGCTTCAATTGCCAGAAATCTATTTAGAAAAGGTTCAAAAACGATACAGCAGTCGTCGAGATTTCTTGATTTCTGGCTTAGAAAAACTCGGCTGGACTGTTAGAAAACCCTTGGCAACAATGTATTTATGGGTTCCCTGTCCGCCCGGAATGGGTTCGACGGATTTCGCACTGACGGTTCTGCAAAATACGGGCGTTGTCGTGACGCCGGGGAACGCCTTCGGTGAGGGCGGAGAAGGCTTCGTGCGGATTAGTCTGATTGCGGAGCTAGAACGCCTGCAAACGGCGCTCGATCGCCTCGAAGAAGCCGGAATTCGCTTTGACGCGAAGCTGGCGTAAATTGATTTAAACGGGGTGCGATCGCTCCCCTTTCAAGAATTCTCAAAATTCCAACAATCCCAAAAAACCCCGTAGATTCCTTATTACGGTGACGCCGACAGGCTACGGCGGGGGTGGGAAAATTGGGATGCAAGACTGAAGAGAAGGTGAGAGAATTAGAGATTGGCGATCGCAGAATTCCCCGCAACCCTTCTCTAAGGCAGACAACGGGGAGGTAAGACAAAGGACGAAACCGCTCCATGATTACAGGCGAACTGAAAGGAAAAGTCGATAAACTCTGGACGCACTTCTGGAACAACGGCATCAGCAACCCGATTTCGGTCATCGAGCAAATTTCTTACCTGCTGTTTATGCGGCGACTCGACGACGAGGAAATCAACAAAGAGAATAAGGCGCGGCGAATTCGCAAGCCTGTCAACAATCCGACTTTTTCGCCAGAACAGCAGGATTGTCGTTGGTCGAAGTTTCGGGAACTCAACCCCGAGGAGAAGTTGGCCACGGTTCGCGATCGCGCGTTTCCGCTGATTAAGAATCTCGGCGGTGCGGCTTCTGAGAGTGCTTACGCCAAACACATGAAAGAGGCGGTGTTTCTGATTGCATCTCCGGCACTGCTGTCTCAAGCCATCGAGCAAATCGACAATATTATCGACGGAATTCAAGAACAGGCGAGGAATTCCCCCGATGAGAGTTACGTCGATTTGATGGGCGACCTCTACGAATATATGCTCTCGAAGCTGAGCCAAGCGGGGACGAACGGCCAGTTTCGCACGCCGCGCCACATCATTAAGTTGATGGTGGAGTTGATGGAACCGACCGAGAGAGAGGTGGTTTGCGACCCGGCTTGTGGAACGGCGGGGTTTTTGGTCGGCGTGGCGGAATATTTGAACAAGCGCAAGCAATCGGAGTTGATGGCGCCGGAAAACCGAGAGCATTTCAAGGGTGGGATGTTCCACGGCTTCGATTTCGACGGGACGATGCTGCGAATCGGTTCCATGAACATGATGCTTCACGGCATCGAAAATCCCACCATCGAGGCGCGGGATTCCCTTTCGGAAGACCACGCCAGCCTTGAGGAGGCGTTTACCCTGGTGCTGGCGAACCCGCCGTTTAAGGGGTCGGTCTCGAAGGATAGTATTGCCAAGGATTTAACCCAGGTGGTGAAGACCACGAAAACCGAGTTGCTGTTTGTGGCGTTGTTCCTGCGCTTGCTGAAGGTGGGGGGACGCTGTGCGGCGATCGTGCCGGATGGGGTGTTGTTCGGGTCGTCGCGGGCGCACAAGGCGATTCGCAAGGCGCTGGTGGAGGAGCATAAGTTAGATGGGATCGTGTCGATGCCGTCGGGGGTGTTTAAGCCCTATGCGGGGGTTTCGACGGCGATTCTGATGTTTACGAAGACGGGGGCGGGGGGAACGGATAACGTCTGGTTCTACGATATGGAGGCGGACGGGTTTTCCTTGGACGACAAGCGGCAACCCGTGGAGGAGAACGATATACCGGATATTTTGGCGCGGTGGCAGTCGCGGGATGCGTCGAAGGAGATCGATCGTAAGGGTAAGGCGTTTTTTGTGCCGAAGGCGGAGATTGTTGAAAATGGTTACGATCTGTCGATTAATCGGTACAAAGAGATCGAGTATGAAGAGGTGGAATACGATCCGCCGTTGGATATTTTGGCGAAGTTGCGCGGTCTTGAGAGTGAGATTCGGGGGGATTTGGACGAGCTTGAGGGGTTGTTGAAAGGCAAGTGATTTTGCGGTAATGCAGACGTTAGAGAGGTTGATTGATGTTGGATTTAAAACCGATTAAGACAGAAGTAGATTACGATCGAGCTTTGTTAGAGATAGAACGGTTGTTTGATGCGCCGCTCGGAACGCCGGAGGGCGATCAATTGGAAATTTTGACGACGTTGGTAGAGGCGTATGAGGCAAAAATAGATCCGATCGAGCGACCAGAACCAAGCGAACAGATTTTGTATTTGCTGGAGTCGCGGAATCTTGAGAGTTCAAGGTTTATTGCAGGGTTAAAGTGTCGAGGGGTGAGCGATGATGTAATTCGAGAGGCATTGATTGAGTCATTGGAGAAAGATTAGATTGGGTAGATTTTAGATAAAATTGAGTTTTTTTGACATGGACAAAACTTGGAAAACAAAACCGTTTGGAGAGCTTACTTCTGAAAGACTAATTGGATTGGTTCGTGGCAGCAAAGAGCAATCTATAAACTTTCAGTATTCATACATTAAGATGGATTCTATTTATCGTAATGGAAGATTGGATCTTTCTCTTGCTACACGAGTAAACGCAACATCTGATGAGGTAGACAGATATAAGCTCAAGTATGGTGATTTTTTATTCAATACTAGAAATAGTCATGAATTAGTTGGGAAATCTGCAATATTTGAAGAATTAGATGGTATATATCTCTTTAACAATAATATAATGCGAGTAAGATTTCATGAATTTGTGCATCCACAGTACATAAATTTTGCTTTTCAGTCCAATATAGTAAAAAGTCAGCTTGAAAAACTCAAGAACAAAACAACGAGTGTTTGTGCTATTTATGACAGCAAGCTCATCAGTGTAAAAATTCCTCTACCGTCGATCGAAGAACAAAAACGGATCGCGGAGATACTCGATAAAGCCGATGCGGTGCGGCGGAAGCGACAGGAGGCGATTCGGCTGACGGAGGAGTTACTGCGATCGACTTTCTTGGAAATGTTCGGCGATCCCGTCACCAACCCGAAGGGTTGGCCAACAGTTAGCTTTAAAAAGTTAATGATGGATAGTCCACAAAATGGAATATATAAACCAGCCAAAGATTACGGAAGTGGAGTTCCTATCGTAAGAATTGACTCTTTTGATAAAACTTCGATCAAAGATATCAGAAATTTAAAGCGAGTGTCTTTAAATCTTGAATTGACTCAAAAATATCAGTTAAAAGCGAGAGATATTCTTGTTAATCGCGTAAATTCAATTAGTCATCTGGGTAAATCAGCGGTCGTATTAAATCTTAATGAACCGACTGTTTACGAATCTAATATGATGCGTATCTCTGTTGATGAACAATTAGCAAACCCTATTTTTTTGGTTTTTCAATTACAAGATCCTTGGATAAAAGGTCAAATCAAGAAAAAAAGTCGAGATGCAGTCAATCAATCGAGTATCAATCAACAGGATGTCAGTTCATTCATGCTTAGACTGCCTCCAATTGATTTGCAAATCAAATTTGAAACGGCTTATCATAAAATTTATAAATTCAAGTCTAGGTTAATCTCAGAAAAATCATTTCACGAAAACCTCTTCAACTCTCTCCTTCAACGTGCTTTTCGTGGCGAACTCTAACCCCACAACTGACCCATTACCTCCCCCCTTTAAAAGGGGGGACTGAGGGGGGATAAAACAGCAGACTCCCCGAGGGAATCCCCCCAACCCCCCTTGCTAAGGGGGGCTTTTGAAGGGAGGCTTTTGAAGGGAGGCTTTTGAAGGGAGGCTTTTGAAGGGGGTTTTTGAAGGGGGGCTTTTGAAGGGGGCTTTTGAAGGGGGCTTTTGAAGGGGGGCTTGGGTTGGGAAGCTTGAGTTAAATAGAGTTGGTAAGAGCTTAAGATGAAACGATTGACGGAAGGAAAATACTTTTTACCCTACGATCGCAGCCTCGTCGAACGTGCTAAGGAAATGCGTAAAAATCCCACCGCAGCCGAGCGCAAACTCTGGCAGTTTCTTAGAACGTTTCCCCTCAAAATGTGGCGTCAAAGACCGATCGATCGCTTTATTGTTGATTTTTATTGTCCTAGGCTAAAACTGGTTATTGAGGTAGATGGCGCACAACATTTTACGCCGGGAGCATCTATTTTAAGTAATGAGTAAAAATACTTAAGCCAACTCGCGATTGAGATAAGCACAGCGTAAACGCAACATGGGATTGACATTCTCTCGATTCCACTGCGCTCCGGAAATCTTCATTCTCAAACCAATGCGTTTAATAGTCGATTCAACTTCCCCCGAACCAATGACCTGGCCGTTTTCCTGGCGTTGGGCATAATTCGGTAAGCGATGAGAATGGCGCTCTATATAGTTGAGGAAGTTGACCACTTCTGGAGTACGCCACTGGCCGAACTCGGCCCCCGCGGCTTCGACCTCAC
>NZ_KB235958.1:1126312-1126886 GCF_000332355.1 Baaleninema simplex PCC 7105 | reverse complement strand
CGTCCGCTACGAGTCTGGCTGCTTTGGGCAAAAAATAGGGACCAGTTCCGGGCCAAGGGTTTCGAGCCAGTGGTCGCGCAGGCTCAGCTCGATGCTCTCGAAGTCTTGGACTTTCTCTTTAGGGGTATTTTGGTACAGGATATCGGCGATCGTCTCGGCAGCTTGTTTGAGTTGTTGACGTTCTTCTGGGGTCATTGACGACTGGGGAATGCTTTCCTCTCTATTCTCGAACCTCTGTCAATGCGTATTTCTACTCATTGCATTAACTAGATGCTCCCTTTTACGCCAGAGGGTCGAGAACGCGATCTTCAACGCACTGCTCGACTTGAAAGTTATGGTCTCAGGGTCATCCGGTTTACGAATGCTGAAGTTCTTGATGAGTTTGATGCGGTATGCGAGGTGATTTCTCAATACCTCACTTTTTGAGGGAATCCCCCCTCAGTCCCCCCTTGGGAAGGGGGGAGGTGGTTGAAAGGAAAGTCCCCTTGGCAAATATATCAGCTAACCCAAAGCTCCCCTTGGCGAGTACGTCAGCCAACCCAAAGCCCCCCTTTAAAAGGGGGGTTGGGGGGAT
>NZ_KB235958.1:1125375-1126212 GCF_000332355.1 Baaleninema simplex PCC 7105 | reverse complement strand
AGTCCCCCCTTGGGAAGGGGGGAGGTGGTTGGAAAGAAAGTCCCCTTGCTAAGGGGGAGGTGGTTGGAAAGAAAGTCCCCTTGGCGAGTATGTCAACCAACCTAAAGCTCCCCTTGGCGAGTACGTCAGCCAACCCAAAGCCCCCCTTTAAAAGGGGGGTTGGGGGGATGCAACCCTTGTTTATCCCCCCAACCCCCCTTCCCAAGGGGGGAGGTGGTTGGAAAGAAAGTCCCCTTGCTAAGGGAGAGGTGGTTGAAAGGAAAGTCCCCTTGGCGAGTATGTCAACCAACCTAAAGCTCCCCTTGGCGAGTATGTCAGCTAACCTAAAGCTCCCCTTGGCGAGTATGTCAACCAACCTAAAGCCCCCCTTTAAAAGGGGGGTTGGGGGGATGCAACCCTTGTTTATCCCCCCTCAGTCCCCCCTTGGGAAGGGGGGAGGTGGTTGGAAAAAAAGTCCCCTTGCTAAGGGAGAGGTGGTTGAAAGGAAAGTCCCCTTGGCGAGTATGTCAACCAACCTAAAGCCCCCCTTTAAAAGGGGGGTTGGGGGGATGCAACCCTTGTTTATCCCCCCTCAGTCCCCCCTTGGGAAGGGGGGAGGTGGTTGGAAAGAAAGTCCCCTTGCTAAGGGGGAGGTGGTTGGCAAGAAAGTCCCCTTGGCGAGTATGTCAACCAACCTAAAGCCCCCCTTTAAAAGGGGGGTTGGGGGGATGCAACCCTTGTTTATCCCCCCTCAGTCCCCCTTGGGAAGGGGGAGGTGGTTGGAAAGAAAGTCCCCTTGCTAAGGGGGAGGTGGTTGAAAGGAAAGTCCCCTTGGCGAGTATGTCAGCCAACCTAAAG
>NZ_KB235958.1:1023174-1125275 GCF_000332355.1 Baaleninema simplex PCC 7105 | reverse complement strand
GGGGGGGTGGGGGGGATGCAACCCTTGTTTATCCCCCCTCAGTCCCCCCTTGGGAAGGGGGGAGGTAGTTAAAAAGCGAGAGACTTATACGATCGCCTACAACGATACATCGCTATGCAATCTTCTAACTTCGACTTTCTCCGCCAACCCTTCCCCGAACTCCACACCGCCGCCCTCCGCGCCGAACGCAGCGCCAAAACTGACCCTCGCGCCGCCTGCTTTCACGCCCGTTTCACCCTCGAACAAGCGGTGAACTGGCTCTACGACAACGAACCCTATTTACAACTTCCCGCCAGCGACAACCTCGGCGAACTCATCCACGAGCAAACTTTTCGCGAAAACCTCAACCCGCCCCAACTGTTCCAGAAAGTCCGACTCGTTCACAAACTCGGAAACCAAGCCGCCCACAACCCCGGCGAGGTTCCCCCAAAAACCGCCGTTGTCGTCCTCCAAGAACTCCATCATTTCCTCTACTGGCTGGCTCGTTACTACAGTCCTAACGGGAAAAACTTGGGAAAACAACCCTTCAACCCCAACCTCCTCCCAGAGACGACGACCCAAACCCCGCAAACTCTCGCTCAACTGCAAACTCTCGAAACTGAACTGCAAGCGGAAACCGAACGCCGCCGCCAAGCCGAACGCCAGCGACTCGCCGATAAAGAAACGTATCAAGCCGAACTCCAACAACTCGAAGCGCAAATCGAGGCGCTGAAAACCGCCAACCAACGCGAACCGGACACCCACGATTACAGCCGCACCCTCGACGAAGCTGAAACCCGTCGCCTCTACATTGACGTGCTGCTTCGCGAAGCCGGACATGACCCCGATGCGCCCCACTGTCGGGAATATCCGGTGACGGGAATGCCGAAATCGACTAATCCCAGCGATCGCGGTTCCGTCGATTTCGTTCTTTGGGACGATAACGGTTTACCTCTGGCGGTGGTGGAAGCTAAGCGAACTAGCAAAAGCGCCCAAGCGGGAAAAACGCAAGCTCGTCTCTACGCCGACTGTTTGGAAGCGGAAACGGGACAGAGACCCATTATTTTCTACAGTAACGGTCTTGAAACGTATATCTGGGACGATCGCGGTGGAAGCCAAGGACAAGGCTATCCTCCTCGTAAAATTCAAGGCTTCCTGCGGAAAGACGAACTCAAACGCCTCATCGAACGTCGCCACAACCGCCGCCGCCTCAGCGATGTTGTAGCCAACGGCGACATCGCCGGACGACCCTATCAACAGGAAGCCATCCGCCGCGTTTGCGAGGTCTTCGAGGACAACCGCCGCAGCGCCTTGCTCGTTATGGCCACGGGAACGGGAAAAACGCGGGTTGCGATCGCTCTGGTGGATTTGCTCGTTCGCGCCAACTGGGTCAAGCGGGTTCTGTTTCTGGCCGATCGCACCGCCCTGCTGACTCAGGCGAAACGCGCGTTTAAGCGCCATCTCGACCACGCCACGATCGCCAATCTCTCCGATGGCGACGACCCGGAAGCCAAGGATATCGTTTTGGCTACCTATCCCACGATGTTCAACCGCATCGATAAAACCGACGGCGACGGCGATAGTGCTACGCACCGCTACCGCGATCGACCGTTCGGGGCGGGTTATTTCGATCTCGTTATCGTGGACGAAGCGCATCGCTCGGTTTATCGAAAATATAAGTTCTTGTTCGAGTATTTTGACAGTCTGCTGTTGGGACTCACCGCCACGCCCCGCAGCGAGATCGATCGCAACACCTTCGAGATTTTCGACCTCCAAGAAGACGAAGACGGTCATTACGCCCCCACCTTCGCTTACGAACTCGGCGATGCAGTGGATGACGGCTATCTGGTTCCGCCGCGCACCCTGGACGTTCCGTTTAAATTCCTTCAAGACGGGATTCGCTACGACGACCTCAGCGACAGCGAACGAGACGAGTACGAAGAACGCCTCGCCGACCCGGAAACGGGGGAAATTCCCGATCTCGTAGATGCAAAAGCCCTCAATCGCTGGCTGTTCAACGACGACACCACCGATCGCGCGATTCAACTGTTGATGGAACGGGGGGTGAAAGTAGACGGGGGCGATCGACTGGGGAAAACCATCGTCTTCGCCCGCAACCACAGACACGCCGAACACATCACGGAACGTTTCAACCGCAATTATCCTGAATATGGCGGAACTTTCGCCCAGGTCATCGACAGCCACGACAGCAAAGCTCAAAGTCTCCTCGACGATTTTTCCAGGGCGGACAAACAACCCACCATCGCCATTTCCGTCGATATGCTCGATACAGGGGTAGACGTACCGGAAGTGTCGAACCTGGTGTTTTTCAAACCCGTGTACTCCCGCGTTAAGTACAATCAGATGGTCGGACGGGGAACGCGCCTCTGTCTGGATTTGTTCGCCCCTGGGGTACACAAGCGGGAGTTTTTGATTTTCGACCTCTACGGAAACGCTGCGTTTTTCCAGCAGGAGATTCCGCAAACCCACACTAAGCCTCAACCGAGTTTGACGACGCGATTGTTGCGAGAACGCCTCGATCTCAGTCAGCGGCTTCCGTCGGATAATCCCCTACGCCGACAGGTTCTTGACGAGTTGCACCAGCACGTCCGTCATATCGACCCGGATAACGTTCTCGCCCGTTCTCACCGCGAGGCGATCGATCCGTTCCGAAGTCGCGATCGCTGGGACAAACTCAGCCCGGAGGATTTGGAAACTCTCGCCGATCGATTGCTAACGCTTCCGAGTTCGCAACCGCCGGAAAGTCGCTTGACGAAAGATTTCGATTTGCTCTGCTGTCAGTTACAACTGGCCATCGCCCAGGGAGAAACTCAGACGCGGGGATTTATGAATTTGCGCGATCGCCTGCGATCGATTCTCGACGGACTCACGGACAAAGCCAACATCAACCAGGTTCGCGAACAGCTCGATCGCATTGAGGACGCCAGAGAGGAATCTTGGTGGATAAACGTCACTCCGGCGATGTTGGAAGCGTTGCGGCGACACCTGCGCGATTTGGTTCGGTTTGTCGATCGCGATCGCCAGAACCTCGTTTATACCAATTTCAACGACGACGTGGGGGACATCGAGGAAGTGGAAACGCCCCTGCAACCGACGGGATACAGTTTAGAGCAGTACAAGCGCAAGGTGACGGCCTTTATTCGCAATCGAGAAAATCACGTGGCGATCGCCAAACTCAAGCGCAACCTCCCCCTCACTGAAAGCGACCTCGACGCCCTCGATGCGTTACTGTCGAGTCCGGAGGCGATGAAGTCGATCGAAAGCCGCCAGCAGTTCGAGAGTCTCTACAAACCCGAGAAGAATTTAAAATGGTTTATCCGCGAAATTGTCGGTTTAGATCGCCAAGCCGCCCGCATCGCCTTCGAGCGGTATCTCGACGGTTCCCGCTTTAACGCCAATCAAATCAAGTTCGTCGAAACTGTTGTTGAATGGTTGACGCAGAACGGGGCGATCGATCCCGCTCAACTGTACGAACGGCCGTTTTCCAATTTTGCAGCGGACGGGGTAGAGGGGCTGTTTGGGGAAGCCGATGCAAACGAACTGTTTTCGATCGTCGAATCGATTAACAGGGCGATCGATGCGTACAGCGATATTGCGTGAACGATTTTCGTTTGAAGTGGCGATCGCTCCCCTTTCCAGAATTCTCAAAATTCCCACAGTCCCAAAAAACCCCGTAAAGTCCTGGGATATCAGAACTCTACGGGGAAAATTTTTGAATTTTTTGAGATGGGAGGAAGTGATATCGGAGGAGATGAAGAGCCATCTCGCCATCTCCTCACCTCATCATCCCATCATCACCGTTAGGCATCGTAATAGAGCATGAACTCAAACGGATGCGGACGCAGACGAATCGGGTTGACTTCGTTATCGAGTTTGTACGTGATGTAATTGTCGATGAAGTCTTCCGTGAACACGCCGCCTTCGGTGAGGAACTTGTGATCGTTGGCTAAGGCGCTCAGCGCACCTTCGAGAGAACCCGGTGTAGAGGGAATCTTGCTCAGTTCTTCGGGGCTGAGTTCGTAGATATCCACGTCGAGGGGTTCGCCGGGGTGGATTTTGTTCTTGATGCCGTCGATACCTGCCATCAGCATCGCCGAGAAGCCGAGATAGGGGTTGGAGGTGGCGTCGGGGCAACGGAACTCGATGCGTTTGGCTTTTGGATTGCTTCCGGTAATGGGAATCCGAATCGACGCCGAACGGTTGCCTTGAGAGTAAGCCAAGTTCACCGGGGCTTCAAAACCGGGAACCAGACGTTTGTAGGAGTTCAGTGCGGGGTTGGTAAACGCCAACACAGACGGCGCGTGTTTCAGCAAGCCGCCGATGAAGTACAACGCCAAATCGCTGAGATCGGCGTAGTTGTTGCCGAAGAACAGCGGTTGTCCGTCTTTCCAGATGGACATATGGGTGTGCATCCCGCTGCCGTTGTCGTTGAAGACGGGTTTGGGCATGAACGTCGCCGTTTTGCCGTATTTGCGAGCGACGTTTTTAATGACGTACTTGTAAGTCAGCGTGTTGTCGGCAGCTTGGATGAGTTCGGCAAAGCGCATCCCCAGTTCGCACTGTCCGGCGGTGCCGACTTCGTGGTGGTGTTTCTCGATGGGAACGCCGCATTCGGCCATCGTCAGCAGCATTTCGCTACGGATGTTTTGCAGCGTGTCCGACGGACCGACGGGGAAGTAACCGCGTTTGTAGCCGGTTTTGAAGCCGAGGTTACCGCCTTCTTCGATGCGGCCAGAGTTCCACAGACCTTCGCTCGAATCGACGTGGTAGTACCCTTCGTGTTCGTTTTGGTCGTAACGAATATCGTCGAACACGAAAAATTCCGGTTCCGGCCCGCAGTAGACGGTATCGCCGATTCCGGTAGATTTGAGGTATTCGAGGGCTTTACCGGCCACCGATCGCGGATCGCGCTCGTACCATTCACCCGTTCTCGGCTCTTTAATGGCACAGAGCATACTTAGGGTTGGCACTTCCATGAACGGATCGATCCAGGCCGTGGTGGCATCGGGAACCATTGCCATGTCGGAGGCGTTGATGGCTTTCCAACCCCGGATACTCGAACCGTCGAAGGCAACCCCCTCGGTAAAGGATTCTTCTTCGATCAAGCTGCGGTGAAACGTGCAATGCTGCCAAATTCCGAACAAATCGACAAATTTTAAGTCGATGAGTTCGATATTTTCGTCTTGAATCATTTTCAAGACGTCTTGTGGCGTTTGAGGCATCTCTTATACTTCTCCCTAACTAATCCATGTAATGCGGGGCGGCCGGGGTTGCTTCTCCAGACGGTACGTGTTGCACGCACGCGACGGCTCTGCCTAACGAATACCTGACTCATCGTAGAGACAGGCGTTGTAAGAATTTGTAACTTTTTATACCAATTAAGCGTAAAAAATGATAAAGATTACAATACTGCTGTTGTGCTTGCCGCTGCTGTACCTGTAGGCAAACCGCAGACTCCGCAGGATTGAGATGAGAAAGAGCGGCAACTCCTGGGTATAAACTATTGTTGAGTTTCCAAAAGTGCGCGTCACAATTGGAAAATAATAGATCGAACGAGATCCAGATTTAGAAGAAGAGGACTTTCATGCAGGACGCGATTACAACGCTGATTAAAAATTACGATTCGACCGGACGTTACTTCGATCGCGATGCGATCGACCGCCTGAAGTCTTATTTTGAGACGGGTACGGCGCGGGTGCAAGCGGCGGCTGCCATTAACGGACAAGCGGCGGAGATCGTCAAGGAAGCGGGATCTCGCTTGTTTGCCGAACAGCCGGAACTGATTCGTCCCGGTGGAAGCGGCTACACGACTCGTCGCTATGCTGCCTGTTTGCGGGATATGGACTACTATCTCCGCTATGCTACCTATGCTTGGGTCGCTGGGGATACGGACGTTCTCGACGAGCGGGTACTGGCCGGTTTGAGAGAAACTTATAATTCTCTCAACGTGGCGATCGGACCGACTGTCATCGGCATCGGCATTCTCAAAGAGATCGTGCAGGCGAAAGCGTCTGAAGCTGGCATCGAAGATACGTCGTTTATTGACGAACCGTTCGATCGCATGATTAGCGTATTGGGCGAAAAAGATATTTAAGAGCTTTCTCAAGCAGTTGGCGGTTGTGGTTATCGCACCGCCAACTTTTTTATGCAGTTCGGACGACCGAAGTTATCTTTGAATTGAATCGATTTCGTTACTTAAGGCTACCCAATCTTTAACGCTTAACCGTTCGGCTCGAATTTCGGGTTCTAGGTTTTGTTTCTCGAAAAATTCCATTAAGCGATCGCGATCGACCAAACTTTTTAAGTTATTTCGTAACATTTTTCGTTTGTTTGCAAATCCTACTTTCACTAAGGTTGACAGCCATTTGGGATTTTCAGCCGGAGTCGAAATGTTCCGTGGTGTAAGTTTGACCACGGCGGATTCTACTTTTGGCGGTGGGTAGAAGGCTTTTCGGGGAACGGAACAGACGATTTCGCAGTCGGCGAGGTACTGCACCCGCACTGACAGCGCACCGAAGGCTTTTGAACCGGGTTTCGCACAGAGGCGATCTCCGACTTCTTTTTGTACTAGCAAGACGATCGAGTCGTAAGGGTTCGGATTGGGTTTGGCAATTTTTCCGAGGAGTTTTTCTAAAATCGGGCCGGTGATATTGTAAGGAATATTAGCGACGACCTTATTCTGATGATGAAATATCTCGGGAGCGACGTTTAAAGCCTCCGGTACATCTAAGGCTAAAAAATCTCCTTGTAATAATATAAAGTTTTCGATATCGCCGAACTTCTGAGCTAATTTTCGGCATAAATCGCGATCGAGTTCCACCGCCACCAGGGATTTCACTTCGGGAAACAGTCGCCGCGTCAACACGCCTTGTCCGGGCCCGATTTCTAACACGCGATCGCTGCTTGACAACTGGGCGGCTTCCACGATTTTATTGAGAACGGCATCGCTACGAAGCCAATGTTGAGCGAATCGCTTTCTAGGTCTCATCAATAGAACAGTTTGATACAAGCGCAATCTTTTATTTTAGCATAATACGGTCGTGCTGTACTCTCATGATGCTGGTCAGTCACGATCTTCACAAGTATTGCTCCTCACTGCTAACCCCTGAAGAAACTCCCCCTCTCTCCATCGCACCATCTCCCCTTTTTCCTCTTGCCATCTCAAAAAGCTTGTGTTAGGATAGGAGTCTATGGGCGATTAGCACAGTGGTAGCGCACTTCCTTCACACGGAAGGGGTCACTGGTTCGAATCCAGTATCGCCCACTGAAACTTTAATTAAATACCATTATGATGAGGTTGTGGTTAGTCACAACCCATCTTTATATAGAAATTAACCAGTACGGGAGTTTTACAGACTGATGACACAAACGACTCAAACTCCGCAAAAGGGTATCCAAATGACGGAAACTGCCCTGAAGCAAGTAATGATGCTGCGCCAACAGCAAGGAAGCGATCTGTGTTTGCGGGTCGGCGTGCGCCAAGGGGGATGTTCGGGGATGTCCTATACGATGGATTTTGAAGATCCCACGAACATCGGCGAACAAGACGAAGTTTACGATTACGAAGGGTTTCAAGTCGTTTGCGATCGCAAGAGCTTGTTATATCTCTATGGCTTAGTTCTCGATTACAATACCGCGTTAATCGGCGGCGGCTTTACCTTCACCAACCCCAACGCGACGCAAACTTGCGGTTGCGGTAGTTCCTTCTCGGCGTAATCGATACAAACGACCTCGAAAAGCCGACTGTTCTCGGGAAGTTTTCGAGTATTTTAAGAGAGAGACGTTCTCAGGCGGGAGCGTCTCTTTTTGGTGTAACGTTTTCCTGTTAGGACTTACGCAATTCGACCGAAACGACTCTAAATGGAGAGGTCGGTGGGCATTGCCTACCCTACAAATAGTGTAGATGCGTAACTCTTGCCTGTATTACAAGCGATAGGAGTATTCTCGACGATGAGTCAACAAATCGAATCGGAATTCGAGCAGGCGATCGCGCGGTATCAAAACGGCGAGTCACCAAAAGCGTTGATCCCGACGTTTAAGGAAATTTGCGATCGCGCCTCGAAAAACAGCGCGGCGTGGACTTGTTTGGCGTGGCTGTACCTTCTCGACGACCGACCGAAATCCGCCTACAAAGCGGCGACGAAAGCCGTCAAACTGACCCCAGAAGATCCCCAGGCGCAGGTGAATTTGGCGCTAGCGATGTTGGAATGCGAGAAAACTGGGGTGCGATCGCACGTCGATCGCGCCATGGGGGTGATGATGGCTTCCTCGGAATTGCGCGAGGAAGTTCAGCGCAACATCGAAGATGGGTTACAGCGCAAACCCGATTGGAAAAGTCTTCTGAGAGTGCGTCGCTGGCTGTTCGAGTCTTAGACGTTCTCGATATTGACGAAATGTTGACAGAATTCGAGGGGGGAATAATTACCTATTCTGGATAATTGTTCGTGTATTTGCCTGAAATGTTAACCCCTCGAGTCTGCTGTCTTCAGCTTCAATGCTCTTTATTTCAAGGGATTCGAGCCTTAGATGCCGTTTCGCTTCTTCTGTTAAATATTACGTGTACTTCACAAAAGCTAAAATAACTTCATAAAAAACAAGCGAAGACAATGATAAGATTTAGTGAAGTCAGACATTAACTATTTCGCATTTTAATTCAGTCAACCATTTTGTTGGAGAAGAAGCATCATGAGTAATAATACCAGAAACGTGTCCGTCAAGCCAGAAACTCGCAATCACAAAGGCTTTTTTATCCAAGACGTCGAATACCAACTCATGGGTGTCGATGAATCCGGCTGGGCGCTTATTTGCCTCGACGATGTAAGCTGCCACTATGTCGATCCCGACAATCTAGAAGCACTTGAAGACCTCGTTGAGTAATCTCGATCTCTTCTAACTTATATTAATTGGCGGCTAGACTAAGGAGTTAGTCTAGCTATTTTTTTGTCTATTTTTTGAGTTGAAGGTCGCGATCGCGACCTTCGGAGGCGATCGCAGGAAACTAGCGATCGTCGAACTCTGCCAGCGCTTCCTCTAAAGCCGGTTTGATAGTGGGATAGCGATACTCAAATCCTTCCGCCAAGGTCTGTTTCGGCAGCACTTGCTGGCCTTTCAACACCACCATCGCCCCTTCGCCGAGCAACAGTTCCAACGCGAATTCTGGCACGGGCAACCAAGACGGACGTTCCATGACTTCTCCCAACACCTGACACAACGTATTCATACGAACGGGATTGGGTGCCGTCGCGTTATACACCCCAGAAAAGGCTGGATTCGAGAGCGCCTCCACAATCAATCGCACCACATCGTCGCGGTGAACCCAAGACACCCACTGGCGGCCGCTCCCGATGGGGCCGCCCGCGAAAAACCGAAACGGCGTCAGCATTTTCCCCAACGCACCGCCAGGACCTAAGACGATGCCGAAGCGCAGCACGGCGACGCGAGTGCCAAATGCCTTAACCTTCTGCGCTTCAGCTTCCCAAGTCTGACAGACCTGCGCCAAAAAATCGTTACCCGGCGTACTGCTTTCGTCGAAGGTTGCCGTTTCGCTCGTCCCGTAATAGCCTACCGCCGAAGCGTTGACGAACGCCGACGGCTTGTCCGAGGCTCGATCGATCGCTTCGACGAGCTTGGCCGTCGTCACCTGTCGACTTTCGAGAATCGATTGCTTGTATTGAGGCGTCCAGCGGCTGTCGGCGATGGGCGTTCCCGCCAGATTGACCACCCCCGTACATCCAGAAATCGACTGTTGCCAATCCCCCGATTGCATGGGATCGTAGCCGACCACCGACACCTTAGAAAACGCGGACGTGGGAAACAAACGACGCGCCTGTTCGGGACGGCGCGAGAGAACGACCACCTCCGTTCCGTCTTGCTGTAAACGAGCGACCAAACGACTGCCGACAAATCCCGTTGCACCTGCGATCGCGACCTTCACGAGCTGCTCCTTTGCTGCTGTTACGTCGTTTTTAATCTTAATCGACCGACGATCGCGGGGCGATCGCGCCTCGACAGAGCCAATCGAAGTGCCAAATCGTAGACTGAGTAAATTTACGTGTAATATTTTGTTTAACGGCTTAGGTGTCGCGTCGAAAAACGACCGCGCCTCAATTTGGCATTTAACAGTCGGGTATGTTCGATCGTGGAAGAACGACTGCAAAAACTTCTATCTCAGTGGGGGATCGCCTCGCGCCGTCGTGCAGAAACCTTCATTCGCGACGGCCGGGTTCGCGTCAACGGACAAACCGCCGAACTCGGAACGAAAGCTGACCCCGAGCGCGATCGCGTCGAACTCGACGGTCGCCTCGTCTCGCCGAACAGCCGTCCGACTCCCTTATATCTTCTGCTCAACAAACCCCTCGGCGTCGTCAGTACCTGCCGCGATCCCCAAGGTCGAACCATCGTACTCGACTTACTCCCCGAGGCGATCGCTCGCGGCCGGGGCATTCACCCCGTCGGCCGCCTCGACACCGACTCCACAGGTGCCTTACTCTTAACCAACGACGGAGATCTCACCTTTCGCTTGACTCATCCTCGCTATCATATACCCAAAACCTATCGCGTTTGGGTTCGCGGGTATCCGCCCGAATCTGCTCTGAGAGCCTGGCGACGGGGCGTTCTCCTCGACGGGCGCACCACTCTGCCCGCTCGAGTCCGAGTCCTCCAACGGGACGAAGCCAACGGTCGAACCCAACTCGAAACCATTCTGACCGAAGGACGCAACCGACAGATCCGCCGGGTTGCCGAACAACTGGGGTATCCCGTCGAGCGCCTTCACCGCACGGCGATCGGCCCGGTATCGTTAAATCCCTCCCCAGGAGACCCCCTTCCTCCCGGTAGCTACCGCCCCTTGCAAGCCTCAGAACTCCAGGCTTTACGAACTCAACTCGACCTAAAATCAGTACTGGTGCGATCGAACCTCAAGGAGCACAGCGGATGAAGTTCACGCGGATTCAGTTCAGAAAAAAAAAGAAAACCACGCGCAACCTCGCCCAGGTGCAAGCCGAAACCCTCGCTGAAATGGGAAGCTACCTGCGTCAGTTGCGGCAAGATCGATCGCTAACGCTCGATTGGATATCTCGTCAAACCCTCATTCCGTCTCGCCTGTTAAACGCCATCGAACACGGACAACTCGAAAAACTCCCCGAACCGGTTTACGTTCAAGGGTTCGTGCGTCGCTTTGCCGACGTTCTCGGTCTCGATGGCATCGAATACGCCCGTCAGTTTCCCACAGGTCTCGAACTCAAACCCCGTCGTCGAAGCTGGCGAGATTCTTCAGCCGCCCAACTGCGACCGCTTCACTTGTACCTGCTTTACATCTCCCTGGTCATCTTTTCCGTACGAGGTATCGCCTCGGTCAATCAACCCGTGTCGATCGACGCCCCCCCTCCGACGACTCTGCCCGCTCCCGCCCCCGCTCCCGCCCCGACTCCCGCTCCGACCTCCTCCGCCCCCGCATCTAACGCTCGGCCGGCCTCTCCTGCCACACCAAACCAGCCCGTGCGCGTCGGGATTACGCTGACCGACGAATCTTGGATTATGGTCGTCGCCGACGGCGAAACGGAATTTGAGGGCGTTCTCTCTGAAGGCACGCATTCTTGGTCGGCGCGAGAAGAACTCACCGTTTTGGCAGGAAACGCCGGAGGGGTCATGATTGCTGTCAATGGCAACGAAGCCCAACCGATGGGAGAACCCGGTAGCGTCGAAGAAGTGACCTTCGTTGCCGACTCTCGCTCGGGTACTTCCTCTGATACGCCCCCTCAAGCCAACTAAAAAGTCACCTTACCTCTCGAGGCGCTATCGCTGACGCTTTTGAGACTGTCCTGAAGTTGCCACAATTTTAAATGTAAAACTATAAAATAAACGGACGCGATGGCGTCAGTTAAAGTTTGACCTCACTGTGCGAGTCGGTCGCGCTGTTTGTCACGCTAACCCCTACTAGGAGTTTTTATGAAATCTATCGTTCGTTGGCTCGCCGCCTTGGGCTTAATGGGAGGAACGTTACTGGGATCGCTGGTTCCGACCTTACCGGCTTCAGCCTTGTCTGAAGAAGAAGTGCTAGAAAAACTAGCAACGATTCCTGTTTTCACCATTACAAACAACGACGGCGCTTTTTTCTTAGATGCCGTCCCCAACGCCCAAAATCAAAGCCAACCCCAACAGTTCGTTCGGGTCTTTTTCGACCTCGAGGACGCCAAACAAGCCGCAGAAGATATCGCCTCTCAACGTCCCGACCTCGAAGACGAACTGCGCGTGACGCTCACGTCAATGGCAGATATTTACATGATGGAACAGGAGTTCGACACTGAGGACGCCAACCCCGAAACGGCGGGCGAAGATAACGAATCTCTCGAGTTTGCCTACATTCCCCCTCGCGAAGAAATGAACGCGGCGGTGTCGCTGCTGCAAGAACAAGAACGAACCTCGGACTTGATCGAAGTTGAAGGACAAAACGGCGAAATCGTTTATATTTTCCCAGGCGTTCCGTTGTTTGCGGCGACGGTGGGAGATGGCGAAAACCAACGATATTTAAGCATTCAACGGAACGGTGAAGCTTTCGTACCGCTGTTTTTCGATCGCGACGACCTGAACGACGCCATCCAACAGGCCGATCTTGGCGAACCCGTCAACACGCAAGTCCTACAACTCGAAACGCTGATCGATCGCATGATCCTCGAAGACGGAAACGATGCCGCCTACGAACAACTGGTGCTGATTCCCACCCGCGAATCGGCTCAGCTGATGGAAAACGTGATTCAGGAAATGCAGGATCGATCGGGGAACGGGACTCCCGTAGAACCTCCCGCCGCCACGCCGGAAAACTAAACGGAAATTCCTACGAAATTCGAGATGTCCGGTTTTTCTGTTTCCGATCCGAAGCCGACCCTCACTGTGGGACGCGATCTGTGGGTGTGGCGATCGCAAGCTCGCCAAGACGCGGAAGCTGTGGGGATCGACCCTGATGAGGTCGATTGGCTGCTGCACCACCGAGCTGGCATCGATCGCCTGACCTTGCACTTGGGAGCGCGAAAACCACCCGAAACGGTCACCCTCGGCTGCTCCCTCCAAGATCTCGATCGCTTGTGGACTCGCCGCTCGAGCGATCGCGTTCCCCTACAGTACCTCGTGGGAACCGTCCCCTGGCGGCACTTCGACCTCCTCGTTTCCCCAGCCGTTCTGATTCCCCGTCCCGAAACCGAAGCGATTATCGACATCGCCGAGACGGCCGCCGAGGACAATAGCGGCGGAATTTGGGTCGATCTCGGCACGGGAAGCGGGGCGATCGCCCTCGGACTCGCCGAAGCCTTTTCCGATGCCTCTATCGTCGCCGTAGATGCCAGTGAAGACGCTCTGACCGTGGCGCGAGCCAACGCCGAACGCTGTGGCGCGAGCGATCGCGTGCGCTGGCTTCATGGGAGTTGGTTCGAGCCGCTGACGCCGTTTGAAGGGCAGGTGCGCGGTCTGGTGTCCAACCCGCCTTACATTCCCAGCGAGGAAGTTTTAACGTTACAGCCGGAAGTGAGACGCCACGAACCCCACCTCGCCCTCGATGGCGGACGGGACGGCTTAGACGCCTTGCGCCATTTAGCCGAAACTGCCCCGGACTACCTAGCCGACGGGGGAATTTGGCTGGTCGAACATATGGCCGGTCAGTCCGAAGCCGTGCGATCGCTGTTAGAGACGCTGGGGTGTTATCGAAACGTCCGGGCGATCGCGGATTTTGCAGGGATCGATCGCTTCGTCTTAGCGTATTTCGACGCGAACCTCCGCTAAAATCGAGAGATTCGCCGAACACACTGTCTCGATAAACTGTCCCGATGACCTTGGTTTCCTTCGATGCCCTCGTCGAGGGCGTGCGCTCTGGTAAAATTGCCAGCTTTCCCACCGATACCGTTCCCGCCCTCGCCGTGCGTCCCGATCGGGCGGCCGACCTGTTCGCCCTCAAACAGCGCCAAGCCACCAAACCCCTGATCCTGATGGGATCTCGAGCTGAAGACCTCTGGCCTTACGTGGCCGGAAGCGACGCCGAACGGCAACAGTGGGACGCCTTGGTCAGCCGACACTGGCCCGGTGCGCTAACCCTCGTTTTACCGGCCGGACCGAAGCTACCGCCACAAATGAACCCCACCGACCCCACAACGATCGGCGTGCGAGTCCCCGACTGCGACATCGCCCGTCGCGTCCTGGCTGCCACCGGTCCTCTGGCCACCACCAGCGCCAACCGTTCCGGGGAACCTCCTTTGACGGATGCGGCGGACATCGATACGGCCTTCGAGGAAATTTGCGTCCTGTCTCCGAACGCCGACGCGCCCCTGTCGGCCTCGGGGTTGCCTTCGACTGTGGCTAAATGGACGGGAGAAGGTTGGCAGGTTCTTCGACAGGGCGCGATCGCGTTGTAGCAGTAGAGTAAAAGAAGAGGTGTGATCGCTCGGGCGAGCGTCACTCGTCACCTTCGAGACGGCAACCCCAGAAGAGTCTGTCAATGACCCACGATTGACTGCCAGGCAGTCCAATCGGGGCATGAGGGGTCTCATCCTTCATCGTAAGCATTGACTAGACCTCAGAGCAGTTATCTGGAACGGACGGCAAAATACTCCTCTCGTTCTGCCCGCTCCAAGCCGAGAAGTCGCTCGGCGCTGTCAGACAGGACATCTTGATAGCTGTGGTCGAAGAGGCAAACACTCCCAAAAGGAGAATTATCTTAGATGCGAGTCCCTGTAGTTTCAAAAGAAGGCGTTCCTCTGATGCCCACAAAACCCAGTCGGGTGAGGCGTTGGCTCAAAGAGGGAAAAGCTGTCAAAAAATGGTCAGATGTCGGAGTGTTTTACGTTCGACTCACCGTCGATCCGAGCAACACCCAAACCCAAGAAGTGGCGGTTGGAGTAGACCCCGGCAAGCACTTTTCGGGTGTGGCCGTGCAATCGGCTAAAGCCACCCTATTCATGGCACATCTGATTTTGCCGTTCGAGACGGTCAAGAAGCGAATGGAGCAGCGACGCACGATGCGACGTACGCGCCGCTCTCGTCGCATTAACCGCAACCGCAACGTGCCGTTTAAGTTTCGCAACCACCGCTCATCGCGGTTTAACAACCGTTGCCAAAACAAACTCCCACCGAGTATCCGAGCTAACCGACAGCTCGAATTACGAGTTGTTAGGGAACTGGCAGCAATTTTTCCCATTTCTACCATCGTCTGGGAATACGTTCGAGCGGATGTCGATCGAACCAGCGGACGGCGAAAGGCTCGTTCGGGGAGGGGTTTTTCTCCCGTAATGGTGGGGCAGCGTTGGGCGATCCGAGAAATGGAAGAAATCGCCCCAGTGGTGCAGTTGCAGGGCTGGAAAACTGCCAACCTCAGACGAGAACTGGGGTTGGTTAAGTCCGGCAACAAAGACGACGCCTCGCCAGAATCCCATGCGGTAGACGGCATCGCCCTGGCGTCGTCTCAGTTCGTTCGATATGAGTCGTTCCACGGAACGAACGTTCGCGGACATCGGTGGAAGGGTAGTGTTTGCATTACTCCCGCACTGTTTCGAGTGATTCGCCGTCCTCCCATCTGTCGGAGACAGTTGCACCTTCTGCAACCCGCCAAGGGTGGAACGCGTCGCAAGTATGGCGGAACCGTCACCCGGCACGGATTCAGAAAAGGCGACTTCGTTCGGGCGTCCAGGGCAGGACGCCAATATCTCGGATGGGTCTCTGGAGATAATGCTCGTCAGGTGTCTGTCAGCGACATTAACTGGAAACGGCTCGGACAGTTCAGCGCTTCTAAAGTGCAGTTGCTCGCCCCCAACACGAATTTGCTGGTCTTGGGAACATCGAACCCCACTCGACCCGCGTTTTGTTCCTCCCGCGCTTGAATCACAGATTTCAAGCGGGGTATCCACAAAGGAGGTTTTGATGAAACGCAAACCTTCTTCAAGTCCCAGTCGCGACGTTCCTCTGACGCCCGAGGATTTAGACGGGATTGAAGATCGAGATTTGCGACGCCGCGTTGCAGCGTTAGTCGAACGCTGCGATCGCCTCGAGCGCAGTCACGAACGTCTCAGTCGCGAGTTGCAGGACTGGCAGTTGAACTATCGCCTCGCGGTCGAACTCGGTCAGTTCAAAGGGGGATTTCTCTCGCGAATTTCCCACGAACTGCGATCGCCGCTCAACGGCTCGATCGGAGCGCTCCAACTCATCTTGGCCGACCTGTGCGAAAGTCCCGAAGAAGAACGAGACTTTTTGGGCAAAGCCCACGAATCCGCTCTCAAAATGGTGGCAATGCTCGACACGATTCTCAAAGTCGCTCGTGCCGAACAGGGACGCGCTCCCCTCAAACTCGATATGGTGCGCCTGTCGGATCTCTTTGAAGAAATTCGCGAACTGTTGTACTTGCAAGCGGCCAACCACAATCACGATTTTCAAATTGTAATGCCCGAGTCCGACGTGCGGGTTTCGGCCGACTTCAAAATGTTGTTACAGGTTTTAGTTCACGGCGTTCAGACGGTATTCGATCGCGTGGAGTACGGAAAATTGCGCTTGTCTGTCGAGGCGGGCGATCGCACGGTCAACATTTGGCTCGATTCGTCTTGTCCCTTCGAGGTGTGGAACGAGCCGGTCGATTTCATGCGATCGCCGCTTCCCGATTGCGATCCCCGTGCGGGGCTTCCTCAGCTATCTTGGGGGCTTACGGTACTGGTCGATCGCGCTTTACTCGACTTAATGCAGGGGGATTTAACGGTTCTCGATCCCCCTGGAGATCGTCGAGACTGGGTCAGTCGGATTCAATACTCGCTCCCACGGGAACGTCCGGTCTCGGAAGTGGACTGACGAGGGGCGTGTTGTGCAGCACCATCGTCGTCGTCGAATTTTCCTCGAAGCCGATGCGTTCGTAAAATCGCTGTTGGTAGGTCGTCATCAAATACACCCGTTCGACGCGGTTGACGCGAGGGTGGCTCAATACGGTTTCGACTAATTTACGACCGATACCCAATCCCTGATATTCGGGATGGACGACGACGTCCCAAATGGTAGCGCGGTAAATTCCATCGGAGGTGGCGCGGGCAAATCCTGTTAAGCGATCGCGGTCCCAAACTGTAATGACGGGTTCGCTGTTGGCGATCGCGATTTCGAGGTCTTCGAGGCGGCGCTCGGCTGCCCAAAACGCGGCGAGATCGAATAGGGCTTTGACTTGGTAAACGTTAATTTCGGATTTGCGATCGCAATAACGAACGTTTCTGCAATCCATTGACTCAAACCTCTCCTAAACCTGCAATCTGACAGGCTTAATAACGGCTGTATTGAAACGAGCTGGAATATTTGTAGCAAATCTTGCTAAATTTTGGTAGCGAAATTTACACTGTCCGCGATCGTTTTCTAACATCCAGGTTCGACAACGGAAACTATCTGAAACGTGGGGATCGCCCGCTGTCGAAACTCTGTGGCGATCTCCTCGAGATCGCTCGCTCCAATTTCCCCTAAAATTCATATAAAAATCGGTGCGTCAAGATACCTTAACGCACCGTTTGGAAAACAGGCAACGGTCTGTTTAAGCGTCAGCTTCGGCGTAAACGCTGACTTTTTTACGGCTGCGGGTTTTGTGTTCGAAGGTCACGATTCCATCGATCAGAGCGAACAGCGTATCGTCCCGTCCGATACCGACGTTCGTGCCGGGATGAATTTTTGTACCGCGCTGGCGGACTAAAATGTTACCCGCTTTAACCACTTGGCCGCCGTAACGCTTGACGCCCAAGCGTTTAGCGTTAGAATCGCGACCGTTACGAGTACTACCGGTTCCTTTCTTGTGAGCCATCGTTTCTCCTCAATTTGGATTTTCGACAAACAACCAATTCCCGTGAAATCTCACCGCGACATTTCACGGAGCGATCGGCGATCGCGATCTCTTATTCTGCCGTAGTTTCGGCAACCTCAGCCACCAGTTCCGTCGGCTCGGCGGACAAAGCGCTTTCCTCGAAGGCATTGCTTTGAGCCAAGACCGTACCGTTGACGCTGATACGTTCGATCGCCAACCGCGTGAGTTCCTGACGGTGACCGCGCTTTTTGCGGGTTTTCTTCTTCGGCTGCATCTTGTAGACGATTACCTTGCGACCCCGGCGGTGTTCCAACACCTTGCCTTCCACCGTAGCGCCTTCAACCCAAGGTTGTCCCACGTGGGCGTCGTCTTCGTGGCGAACGAACAGAACCTTATCGATGGTCACGGCTTCGCCGGGTTCCACATGCAACAGTTCCACATCGTAGAACCGACCGGGTTCTACCATGACCTGCTTTCCGCCAGTTTCGATAATTGCGTAAGTCATCAAACCGTCCTTTCTAAATTGCCGTAGGGGTAGCCAGATCGCATTGCGACGCTATGGCTTTGCGATACTGTGCTTTTGTGCGACCCGTTCCGAGCTGAAACAAAAGAGCCAACTTCCTATTATCGCAAGTTGGCGCTTTCACTGTCAAGATTTCGTCGAGACAACGAGTCGAGATCGATCGCCTTACTCTTCCTCGTCGCCGCCTTCAGCGGTGGCTGCAACGACAGGTTGCTTCACCGTCAGATAGCGCAGCACCTCTTCAGACATTCTCATGGCGCGTTCGAGTTTCGCGATCGCATCTCCCGGCGCGTCGTAGTTCATTTGAACGTAAACACCATCGCGATGGTCTTCAATCTCGTAAGCCAAACGGCGTTTACCCCGGTGTTGAATATCGAGGTTTTGAGCGCCGTTTTCTTCCAACAGCGTGCGATACTTGTCGATTTCGATATCCGTGCGCTCTTCTCCCAAGTCGGGGCGCAGGATGTACATCGTTTCGTAGATAAACTCTTTCATGATCTGTCCTAATCAGTCCTTATGGTCACAGTGGCGTTCGAGCCGTCGAAATGGTCACAGTGGCGTTCGAGCCGTCGAATCCAACCGCCCGAAGCAAGGAGTGAACGTTCGATCGCCCCTCAAACCAACCGTCGCAGCGAGGGCGATCGATGCCGTCTCTTGTGCCTGATATCGACCGATTCGGGGACGTGACGCCCCCACCCAGTCTAAATCCAAGGCGACTTACTACTATACCCCAAAGTCGCCCCCGTTCGATCTCAAACGCGATCGATATCCTCTCTCAGTCTCTCTGTGTTCTCTGTGTCGGGTGTTGTGAAACGGTGCTTCCGGCGAATTCAGGCTGTTGGCAAAACCCCAAAGCTCGATCGACACCAAAACACACCCGACCTGTCTGTGTCTCTCTGTGTCCTCCGTGCCTCTGTGGTGAACCCGATTTTCCAAGGCAGCCTATTGAAGCCAGACAGCCAGTGTGATAAGTCTGAACATTAACGCCACCCCAACGCCTCAATGCTCGATCGCGCTCCTGCCCGCTTTTCCATCACCCCAAAACTCCCACCCCAACGGTGGCATCTCCACGATCCCGAAGAGAATCGCACTCGGGAACTCGCCCAAACCCTCGATCTCCCCGAAGTTCTTGCCCGCGTCCTGATCGATCGCGGCTTCGATACCCCCGAAAGCGCCCAAATTTTCTTAAATCCCGAAACCCTCGAACTGCCTCGGTTTATCGACGACTTCCCCGACTTGGGCATCAGTTACGACCTCATTCGGGAAATGCGCGAAGCCGGACGACTCATCGCCATTTGCGGCGACTACGACGCCGACGGCATGACCAGCACCGCCTTACTCCTGCGGGCGTTGCGAACCTGCGGCGCCAACGTCGAATATGCCATTCCCAGCCGCATGACGGACGGCTACGGCATCAACTCCCGCATCGTCCGCGAACTCCACGAAAAAGGCGTCGGTCTCATTATCACCGTCGATAACGGCATTAGCGCCCACGATCCCGTCGAAGAAGCCCGAGAATTGGGGATGGAAATCATCGTGACCGACCACCACGACTTACCGCCGGAAATTCCCCTGGCCAGCGCGATTCTCAACCCGAAAATGACCCGCGCCGATTCCCCCTATCGCGGCATGGCAGGGGTGGGCGTGGCGTATATGTTGGCGATGCACGTTGCCGAACAGTTGGGACATCTCGACGAGTTACGGTTGCCCCTGTTAGAACTGTTGACCTTGGGAACGATCGCCGATCTCGCGCCGCTGTCGGGGGTCAACCGCCATTGGGTCAAACAGGGGTTGGGATTGCTGCCTCACTCGACGATTCCTGGAATTCAGGCGTTGATGCAAGTGTCGGGAACCACGGAAAAGGGCGAGAAAGCTCTGAAACCGGACGCGATCGGCTTTCGCTTGGGACCTCGGATCAACGCCGTCGGACGCATCGGCGATCCTCAGTTGGTCATCGAGTTACTTTCGACGGACGATACGGGTATTGCCCTAGAACGGGCGATGCAGTGCGAACAAATCAATCAAACCCGTCAGGGGATGTGCCACGACATCGAACGGGAAGCGATCGAATGGTGCGAAACTTCGGAAATCGACCTGTTGGAAACGCGGATTCTGGTTCCCCTTTCCGACGGTTGGCATCACGGGGTCATCGGGATCGTCGCGTCGCGGTTGGTGGAACGGTACGGGGTTCCGGTGTTTATTTGTACCTACGAAGATGAGGAAAAGCAGCAGGTTCGCGGTTCGGCGCGGGGAATCCCTGAATTTAACGTTTTCGAGGCGTTGGAATACTGCAAAGATTTACTCTCGAAACACGGCGGACACCCTGCGGCGGGTGGGTTTTCGCTACCCGAGGAAAATCTCGAGGCATTTCGATCTCGCTTGAGTGAGTTCGCCTGTCAGTGTTTGGAACCGCATCATCTCAAACCCCGCGTGACGATCGACAGCCATCTGGAGTTAGAGGGGGCGAATTCGACGTTATACGCAAAGATCGATCGCTTGCATCCCTGTGGCATCGGCAACCCGGAACCAGTCTTTTGGACGCATAACCTGCGCGTCGCGGAACAGAGAATCGTAGGAAAAGGACATTTGAAGTTAACCGTCGCCGACGAGAACGGCACGGAGAAAAAGGCGATCGCGTGGCGTTGGGGGGATTATTTTCCGCTGCCAACGCGGGTGGATTTAGCCTACAAGCTACGGGAAAATAACTGGAGCGGCGAACGGGCGATCGAACTTGAAATCGTCGGGGCGCGACTTCCAGATGGGGTGGAATTGACGGCAGATGCGAAACCGTCCCCCTCTGAATCAGTCAATGTCGAAGAAGCAAGCGTAGACGATTCCATCTTGGAAGATTTAAAATCTGAAGAATCCCTCTCGAAAGATTCGACCTCTGAGGATTTGACTTCTGAAGAGTTACAAAAAGAAGAGGCGATCGCAGAACTTTCAAAATCTGAAGATTTAACCTCTGAAGCTTCGACTTCTGAAGAGTTACAAAAAGAAGAGGCGATCGCAGAACTTTCAAAATCTGAAGATTTAACCTCTGAAGCTTCGACTTCTGAAGATTCGACCTCGGAAGAGGTAAGCATAGACGATGCAATTTCAGAAGTTCCCAAATCTGAAGACTTAACTTTTGAAGATTCGACTGCGGAAGAGTTACCCTCGGAAGATTCAAACTCGGAAAAAGCAAGCGTAGACGATTCGACAACCGAAACGCCAGCGCCCAAACCTCAACCGTCTGCGCCCAAAATTGCCAAATTCGACTATCGCGATCGCGTATATCAATGCGGTTTGTACGAACTCCAAAATGGAAAAGAACTCCGAATTCGCAACGATCGCGGTCAAGTTCTCGCGGTTCGACAGGGTAGTGGAACGGGGTTACTCGGAACGAGTCGCGAGGATGCGAAAACGGTCAACGTTCGACAAAAGCGTTTTTTCGATTTAATTAAAGTAGCCATGCAAGCGTTGCAAGTTTAGTTAAAAATCGAAAAAGTTCCTTCAAAAATTAACCCCATTTTTTTGGAAATGGGGTTACAAATTATCTGTTTTTAAAATTAATTTTATCCCAGAAAAAAAGCATTGAAAACTGGGCGATCGATTCAAATTGGGCTGCATTTCTTTCGAGATAGCGCGAGCCGCTTCTACTTTATTCAATCCACCGGGATGATAGTTTTTACTTTGCAATAATTTTTCAAGAGCTTCCCAAGCTCCCACAATTTCATCGGGGTGTCGATAGCGTTTTTGAGTCGCAAATTTAGGCAGAATCTTAGGATAAGCTTTCGTAATAGCATCCGCATCGCCGAGAAACCAGGCTTCGAGTTCTTCGATCGCAATACGGTTAAGAACGACAAAGTCATCGCTTGGATAATTACTTTTCGTAGTAAAACCACATAAAATAGCTTGCTGTTCTAAGGTCTGTTTTAAATCGAAACAGTTATCGTTATCTCGATCGCACAACACCACAATACGATAATTTTCGGGTATCCAAGCACGATATCCTCGGAGGCGATCGGGGAGTTTTTTGAGAAGATCGCGTTTCCCTTGAAAAGCATGAATTTGAAACGTTACATCTTCGGGCAAAAACTTCAGAAGTAAATTTTCAAGAGCCACTTCAGCCGAGTATTCTTCTACTAAAAATTCGATATGAACCGACATGAGTTAATTTTTGCGTCAACTTGCCTTTTTAGAAAACACCAAATTCACGTTTTAGAATTACTTAAATTCTATTTTTTAAATTCTCGGTGTACCATGATTTTTTAAAGGATTTCCAAATTCAAAAAAATCCTCCATCCAAAGGTTTCCCAGCGTTGCACCGTTATCAATTGCTTCGCAGACTCCACGCATATCCGCAGCTCTTTTCGCTTGTGTAAAACCGCGTTCGTCGCGATACAGTACCCAAAGTTCGTTAGGACGCAAGCCATCGACGAAATAAGGAGAATGGGTTGTAACCATCAGTTGACTTTGACCGGACGCCGTTCGACACTCTTCAGCGAGTTCGGGTAGCAAACGGGGATGGAGATGGTTTTCAGGTTCTTCAATTCCGATGAGTTGAGGCGGATCGGGATCGTACAGAACTGTTAGATAAGATAGCATTTTAAGAGTGCCATCAGAGGCAAATTTTGCCAGAATAGGTTGTTGAAAAGGAGCATCTTTAATTTGAAGCAGAAGTCGTCCGTCCAACATCATTTCGGCGTCGATGCGTTCGAGACGTGGAATGCGTCTTACGAGGGTTTTAAGGATGCGATCGAGCCGTTCGGGATGTTGTTCTTTGAGGTATTGTATGACGTTAGGTAGGTTGTCTCCGATTTCGGATAAGCGTTCCTGGGGACCGGCTTCAGGGGTACTCCGTGCGGTATCGATGGTGAGATAAGATAGATACCAGCCACTAATAAATCGTCGCAAAGCACTAACGCGAGGATTGCTAGCAAATTGTCCGAGGGTATTGACTGCTAAAATATCGGCACTATCTAACTCTTGTGAAATGCGTTCGTCCTGTTCTTCTGGCATTTCACCACTAATCACTCGACCTTTACCCTCTTTGAAGTCGAGAAATTTAAACGGTGCGCCGAAGCGTTTTCCGCGCCTCCATTGCAACCATTCTTCCGCAATATAAGGACCTCGTTGATTTTCTTCGATTGCCAAAAAGTAGGTAATCGGCGGAGTTCGATCGTTTTCGCGGTATTTTAACTCAAAGGAAATCGGACCCGTTGCACCTCGCGTCCGAAGTTCGCGGAAGCGTCCGCGTCGGTCCCAGGCACGTCGGAGACCGAGTTGAAAGCATTCCGACAGAAAGGCAAATACGTCAAATATTGTGGATTTGCCGCTACCGTTGGGACCGAGAAAGACCGTCAGCGGTGTAATGTCTCTGAGTTCGAGATTGTGAAGGGCGCGATAATTTTTGACCTTGAGTTGTTCGATTCTGGCAATAGTCGGTTTAGTCATTGGATGACTTGATATGACGTTCTTGAACTCAAAGAAATCCGCAAATTCCGCAAGATACAAAAACGGATCTCAATAGAAAATGATAAATGATATAATTAGAGTATTGGGTTTATGTTTTGAATGGTAATCCCAGATTTGATAGAATTCAGTTGATTAACTCGATCGACGATACACATCACGATCGAGATCCTTGGAACTCAGAGTGCAATTTTGGTATTGCGTGATTTGGAGATCGCACTCAAGGAGTGTTCCTCCATTTTATAGTTTGTCTTGCCGATAGCGGAAAAAGCTCGATCGCACAAGTCGATCGAGCCAAGGTGGAGGAACAGAACGATAAATGTAAAGACCGTTTTAGAGGTCGCCGCCTCGAAAGGCGAGAACGAAAACCACCAAAGGACCAGCGACCACGATCAGACCCACCAGCGTTAATTGAATAATGGGTTCCCAGTTAATTGATGCTAAAGCTTCCATAGAGTTCTCCCAATCGGACGAAACAGGGCTAAATTATAAATCGCTGTAAATGCCGTTTAACATCTTACTGGCTTAGCCCCGTCGGATTTTAATAAAGTTTACAAAACTATACAAAAAATCGAAAGATAATGACGATCGCCCCCAGATTTTCCCAGGATTCCGTCTCTCCTCCCCCGGAACCGCTGCGACAGAGACGGCGAAAACCCGCTAAGCTCGATATAGACCCTCGACCCTAGGAGAGCGATCGCGTGGCTACCTGGCAATGTATCAAACAATGTGGAGCGTGTTGCTACCTCGCCCCGGACGAACGACCGGATTTAGAAGATTATCTAACCGCTGACGAACTCCAACAGTATCTCAGCCTCGTGGAATCCGACGGTTGGTGTCGCAATTTCGATCGCCAAACCCGAGAATGTCGGATTTACGACGATCGCCCCGCATTCTGTCGAGTTGACGCCGAGGAATACGAACGTCGCTACGGGATCGATCGCCAGGACTTAAACGAATTCGCCATCGAATGCTGTCGGGAACATATCGACGACATTTATGGCGATCGCAGCTTAGAACGGTTAAAGTTCGATCGTGCTGTGGGAATCCCTCGCATCCTGCGCCCTCGCTAAGCCAAATTACCCAATTCTTTGTAAAATTACAACAAGTGTTACAACACTTGAAGTTTTCGATCGCAGCCATCACCCGTGAAAACCTCGACCCCGACTCCCGAACCCACCACCGACGCCCCCCAATCCTCCGAAACGCCGAAAAACGGAATTTCGCGATCGGCTGTGACCGTCTTCGGTTCCACCTTCTTCACCATTTTTCTTGCTGAAATGGGGGATAAAACCCAACTCACCACATTGTTAATGACGGCGGAATCGAAATCGCCTTGGGTAGTGTTTCTCGGTGCGGGTTCCGCCCTCGTCCTCACCAGTTTAATCGGCGTTCTCCTCGGTCGTTGGTTAGCCAATCGCGTGTCGGAAGACACGATCGAAACTCTCGCCGCCGTTCTCCTCATTTTCATTTCCATTTTGCTGCTAGGTGAAACGATTTACACCTAACGTTTCGCAAGAATTTGAGAAGACTTCTAAGTTTTAACGTTCGAGAAAACAAATGGATTTGAACTTACTAGGATTGACGTTCTTCGCAGTTTTTATTTCCGAACTTGGCGATAAAAGCCAACTGGCAGCGATCGCCCTCAGCGGAAGTTCTAAATCGCCTCAAGCCGTCTTTTTTGGAACGGCGGGGGCGTTACTTTTGGCGAGTTTTTTAGGCGTTCTCGCGGGGGAAGGCGTCGCGCAACTGCTGCCGACACAGCTTCTCAAAGGTTTTGCAGCGTTGGGATTTGCCTTGATTGCGTTGCGGTTGTTGTGGAAACACGATTAGGCATTGTGAGTGTTGACTTCACTTAATAAGATCCCTGGCATCTCGGAGATGCCGGGGATCTCGCCCTTTCCAAAAAAAACGCTGGGAAGTCGCCACTTGCTGAGAAACCCTACTGAGTAATTGATCGCGAACTGTTAAACTTCGAGAAATTCGCGGACGATTTTTAAATAATTCGGGGCGTCTTCCAACATGGGAAAATGCGCCGTATTGGGAAGCATCACGTATTGAATAATTTTACTTTCGTTTTTCTCAACCGCTTCTTGTCCCATTTTAGCCGGGATAATCTGGTCGAATTCCCCCGAAACCAACAGCGTTGGAACCCGAACCTGAGAAAATTCACCGGGCATCGTTTCAGCCGCTTTTTGACTCACCGACGTATAAATCGTTCCCAACGCCGCCTCGTAATCTGCCATTAAAAAATCCGCCAAAAACGCGCGACGTTCTGTCGAGGGAATTTCGCGTTTGAGGAAACGTGCCATAAAAATTCGATCCATTAAAGGAATCGACGCCAGCCATTTGGGACGAAACTGAACGACGAGTTTTCCGAATTTGTGGAACGTCGTAAATTCCTTTTCGTTATATTCAAAAATGCCGCTACAGGTGAGAATGGCGCGATCGATCCGTTCTGGGTAGCGATTGAGAAATAACGTCGCGATCGACGCCCCCATCGAATGCGCGTTGAGAGAAACGCGATCGAGTCCCATTTCGTCCAAAAACACCGCCAAATCGTCGGCGTAGGTTTCCAATTCGTAATCGAGACTCACGGATTTCGGAAGCCGAGAACGCCCGAATCCTCGCATATCGTAAAGCAAACAGTCGAAGCGATCGCCCAACGCCGCCGCCGTCGAACGCCAATATCTCGCCGAACCCGCCCAACCATGTAAAAACACCAACACGGGTTTGTTTCCAGACGGGGGCGAGTCGGGAATCCATTCGTAATAATGTTCGACGCCGCGCACTCCGATGTAAGGCATGGTGTTTCGATCGCGTAGAGAATTGGTCTAGAGTTCGATTTTACCGCAGGCGATCGCCCCTGAGATTTTCGCGGTTTCACAAACCGTAACCGTCGAGACAGTTGATAAATTCCCGTGTTAGCGTTGGCATGGAGGCGATCGCAACTGGAGGTAAACGCATTATGTCCGCCCGTTTCAAACCCATTTTCGTCTTAAGTGCGATCGTTGTCTTACAGAGTCTCGTCGGTTGCGGAGGACAGGAGTACTCAGAAACCCTCGAACGTCAGCAATTCTCCTCTTACGATAGAGCAACGGAAGAAGCCGGAACAACAGCCTCAGAAGCCCCCATCGCCGAAACCGAAGACTTCAACCGGGAGGATTACAACCCCATTGAAGAAAACGACTTTCAACTGGTGCGATCGCAACCCCTTTCGACATTTGCGATCGATGTCGATCGCGCCTCCTACAGTAACGTTCGCCGATTTTTGGAAATGGGGCAACTCCCCCCCAAAGACGCCGTTCGCATTGAAGAACTGATTAACTATTTTTCCTACAATTACCCCCAACCCGAAGGCGACGTTCCCTTTGCGATCGATACCGAAGTCTCCGAAGCCCCCTGGAATCGCAGCCACAAACTCGTCAGAATCGGGTTACAAGGGCAAGAGGTAGACACCGAAAACCTCCCCCCGAGTAACCTCGTCTTCCTCTTCGACGTTTCGGGTTCCATGGAACAACCCGACAAACTCCCCTTACTCAAATCTGCCTTTCGCCTTCTCGTCAACGAACTCGACGAATCCGACAGCGTATCGATCGTTGTCTACGCCGGGGCTGCGGGTGTGGTTCTTCCGCCTACCCCCGGAAGCGAAAAAGACACTATCCTCAATGCTTTAGACCAATTACAAGCCGGAGGTTCCACCGCTGGCGGAGAAGGCATCGAAAAAGCCTACGAACTCGCCCGAGAGAATTTTATCGAAAACGGTAACAACCGCGTGATTCTCGCTACCGACGGCGATTTCAACGTCGGCGTTTCCAGCGAAGGGGCGTTAGTGCGTTTGGTGGAAAACAAGCGAGACAACGGCATCTTTTTAACAGTTTTAGGCTTCGGAACGGGCAATTTACAAGATGCCAAAATGGAACAAATGGCGAACCACGGCAACGGAAATTACGCCTATATCGACAGTTTGCTAGAAGCCAAGAAGGTGTTAGTCACCGAAATCGGGGGAACCCTGCTGACGATCGCCAAAGATGTCAAAATTCAAGTGGAATTCAACCCCAGTAAAGTCTTGGCGTATCGATTAATCGGCTATGAAAACCGCCTGTTGAGCGATCGCGACTTTAACGACGATACCAAAGACGCCGGAGAATTGGGGGCGGGGCATTCCGTCACGGCGTTGTACGAAGTGATTCCCGTCGGGGCAGAAACTGACGTCAACCTTCCCGATGTCGATGATTTGAGATACCAAGATACGGAAGTTTCGCCCGAAGCCGCCGACAGTGACGAGTTGATGTTGGTGAAATTGCGGTACAAAGAACCCGACGGCGACACATCGGAGTTAATTACCCAACCGCTTCTCGATAAAGGAATTCGCCTCGATGCCACCTCCGACGATTTTCGCTTCGCCGCGTCGGTGGCAGAATTCGGAATGTTGTTACGGGATTCGAGTTACAAAGGCGATGCCACTTGGGAAGAGACGTTAGACTTAGCCCGCAATTCCCGAGGAGAAGATGCAGAAGGCTATCGCACCGAGTTTATGCGTTTAGTCGAACAAGCGCAGATTTTGGCAGAATCCGCCGCGTCAGAATGAGGAGTAATGCTACTTTAGGGCTTGCCGAAAAAGTATTAACGTTAAGGTGAGGGAAGGGAACAGCGGATCTGGGAATAGGGAACAGGGTATCGGAGGCGGAGGAATGCGAGCGGCTCCCGATTTTCTCCCGAATTTTAGCCCCATCATGGCCGAAAACTCGGGATTTGTTTGAGATCGATTCCCTTAAAGTCCTTGTTTCATAAAGGTTTCAGTTTTATTCAGCACACCCTACTTTAGTTTTTGAATCCTTGCCACGAAAGGATTGTGACCGATCGGTATCATTAGAGTGCCGCACGACCGAAAAACTGTTATCTGTCCTCGCTGTTCCCTCTTCCCTGTACCCTGTCCTCGCTGTTCCCTCTTCCCTGTTCCCCTAAGTGGTGCAGAAAACTTTTCGAGATCTAGGATTGACAAAAGACATAAAATCTGTATTGAGACTCGAGCCAGATCCCCGGCATCTCCAAGATGCCGGGGATCTCCGGCAACCATTTACCGATCTGGGATTTTGCGGCCAACCCTTTAATACGGCGATATCTGTTCTAACAAGGGTTTCAGGACTTTTCTGCACCACTAAGCCCTGTTCCCTCTTCTCTCTTCTCTCTTCCCTTTTTACGAAAGAAGCTCCCCATCACCCCTTCTCCCGTTGCAGTTTTTCCATTTCCTCGCGGACTCCGATGCCGATTTGGAGAGTATCGTGGAGAAATCGCGCGTATTCACCGGCTTGATGGTTGGTTTCGATCGCTTTGAGGGCAGTGAGGTTGTTGGTAAAAAGTTCGGGGCTGTTGGCGAGGAAATCGCGGTTTTCGCGGAGGATGCGCTCAGTTTTGAGAGCGCGGACGAGATCGTCTCGGGTGAGTTTTAAGGCGCTCAGAAGGGCTTGGCGTTCTGAGTTATTTTGGGGGGGACTGTCGGAGAGGCGATCGCCGATCTCGATGGCTTTGAGGGTGGCGTGATAGCGATCGACATCTTCGAGGAGCGCCATCAAGGTCGCGGGAGTGGTAGACTGTCGCCACAGCCAACGCCCTCCTACGATGAGAAACGGCATGACGACTAAGCACGCGATCGCAGCGACGAGGGAGTTACCTAACACCGGACGGATGAGAAACAGGTAGACAAATCCGACGAGCAGCGGGGTGAGGGCCAATCCCGTGAGAAGTTCTTGCAGGAAAAACTGGAGTCTCGTTCTTCGATTCCGTAACAGGCTCGCTCGAAAGACCTCTGAGGGATCGATGCCACTTAAGCGTTTTAGTTCTCCGTAACTCAGCTCTAAGCCTTCTAAGTCTGACTGCACGGCGGTTTAGTTTCTGGTGGGGACGGTACTATCGACTCACTTCATTTTAGCCGTAGCGATTTCCGCAGGAATGCTCGTCGGATACGGCTGACTTCAGGCGTCATCGTTCTTCGTAATTTGTTGCGAAAAATTAAAAATCGTATTAATTCTTAATAATTGATTCAGTCATATCGAACGGATGTCGATCGAGTCGAGTGGGAGTGAGAGGTACGACACAAGAGAATTTAGGCGATCGCATCCGAGCCAACCGATCGATCGTTCGATCGCATTTATGAGTGTATCGGGTTTAATCTTTGCTATTATTTATATAACGTAATAAAAACACACAAAGCTGGGTAGGGTAAGCACATGACTGGATTCATTCGCGGGCTGTTCGGCCGTAAAAAGCAGCCCGAACAACAAACCGTGAAATCGGAAGGTTCCTCGCAAGCCTATTTTCTCAATCAGGACGACGCCAAGACCTTGGGCGACATCGACTATATGCGGAAATCACGGCAAATCCGCCGGACGTTCCCGACCATCAAAGGTGCAAGCCTCGGTCCTACCGAACGCGTCCGTCAGGTTTCAGCGATGGAAGAGCGCGATTACGCTCCCGACACCCCGTCTTCGACGAGTGCGAGCCAATCGAGTACGTCCTCGAGCAGTTCTGACTTCCAGCGGCGCACGGCCAAAACCGACACGAACATGGATATGTTTCGGAACATGGCGAAAAACATGAAGCGCCGCTAAGACAACGGCTTGTGCTTCGAGCTTAACGGCGATGCTTTCAGCCTAAAGAGAATTCTCGATGGGGTTGTCTGAAAATCGCTGGTGCGGTAGGTTTAGTTTTCTATCAGGAAAGCGAACCTACCGCGTTTTAACGATTGCCCACCGCAAGTCAGCGAAGACGGACGGTTGAACTTGTGGACGCTCGAGGGTCAGTTACGCTCGTCGATCGCCAGTCACATTGACATCCTCACCGCCCTGAAAGGACGGTGAGGATGTCAAAGCTGTGGTGCAGTGATGGTATTCCGTTGATGACACTGGGCGGCCACGAAAGCGTCATCTGGGACGTTATTTCCAGTCCTGACAGTCAAGCGATCGTCTCTGGCGGCGACGATCGCACGGTACGGTTGTGGGATTGGGAACGGATTCTACTTAGCCACGAATCCGAACCTCAGCTCAGAGGAGCGTCAGTTGTGCGATGGGATTTGACGACTGCCACCCGATTCGGCAGTCGGACGTACTCCGGAAAGGATACTCGCTCGCAACGCGCCGCAGAATTGAAGAAGCAGAGCGATCGCGAGGAACTATTGCGGCGTTCTTTGTAGATCGGGGCGTTCTTCATCGACGATCGCCCCTTCGACCGGGCAAACTTGCAGACAGATGCCACAGTCGATGCAGGTGGCAAAATCGATCCAGTACCAATCGGTACCTTTGGTATTTTTGCCGGGACCGTCGTGAATGCAGGCGACAGGGCAAGCTTCCACGCAGTCGGCAATGCCTTCGCAGGTGTTGGTGACGATGGTATGTGGCATGAGATCTTCCTAACGTTCGATCGCTACTCAAATGTAAAGCGTTCTTTACATTCTAACGGGTGTCGTCTCTCGGCTACAGGGAAAGATCGGCAAATTTCTGCCAGGGTTCCGTTTTTCGAGGGTCTCAAATTGATTCAAATAACAATTATCTTCGCGATTTTAGAAGAATATTAATGCGTTTTATTCAAGTAAATTACGATTTTTGAAGGTTATTTTATAAAATGTAGAACGTAATATAAAATACAGAAAATTTTGTATTCAACTGTTACCAATTCGAGAAAAGCTCTTGTGTTCCCAAACTTTTAAAAAGATGGCTTGTTTCAACAAAGTCTTCAAACAGATCGCGATCGCCCTGTTACTGCTGCCGATTGCGTTGAACCTGGTAAGTTGTAGCCGAATTCCTCTCGGCACCGTTACCCAAGATGGCGTTTACGAATATCGTAGCCTTCACAGTCCCGATGGCATCGGCAAATTTTATCGGGGGCGCGAAATTGCCAAAGTTATGGGACATTCAGAATTATTGTGGCTCGAACGAAGCGATCGCCAGCGTCAAGAACGTCCCGATCGCGCGATCGAAGCCCTCAACCTCCAGCCCGACGATATCGTTGCCGACATTGGTGCAGGAACCGGCTATTTCAGCTTTCGGATTGCCAAACAAGTTCCTGAAGGACTCGTTTACGCCGTTGACGTACAACCGGAAATGCTCGACTTTATTCAATTCGTGAACGCTCCGACGATTCACTGCTAAGCAGTAGAATCGCGGCTTCCTTGTCCGGCACTCTCCCCTACGGAGCAGCTACAGTTGTCCAAGATAGGCGGCGCTCTCGCCTACGGTCAGGAACTTTGGCCTTGACCGCACTCCGAGTCGTTTCCGCTCGTGAGTTTAAGTGATTATCGACAATGCCATACCAACTTTTGACCGGCTCCCTACTTTTAACAATCGGGCGATACCGGACTTACAGGTTTAGCTGTACCTTACCGAGCAGGTCTTGTATCTACCCGGTACTCCAGAGTTCTTATTCTGGCGGGTAATAGTGCCGTACTCAGCTAATTCAATAATAGTACACTGTTGCCCGCCGCTAACTAACGATTCACCTGACGGTAGAATCGTAGGATGCGCGACGGTTCTGCTCAAATCCGAGAACGGTGTCGAAAACGTCAAACCCATTTTGGGAACCGCGACCCATCCCAATCTCCCCGAAGCTAGCATCGACGTGGCGTTGATGGTGGATGCGTACCACGAATTCGAGTGGCCGCGAGAGATGATGGAACGAGTCGTTAAGTCGATCGCGCCGGACGGAAGAGTGGTTTTGCTGGAGTATCGCGGCGAAAATCCTTTAATTCCCATCAAGAGACTGCATAAAATGACTCAAAAGCAAGTCAAACGAGAAATGGCAGCGGTGGGCTTGCAGTGGCGAGAGACCTTCGACGGCCTCCCCAACCAACATCTGATGGTGTTCTCTCGTCCGAACGCCGTCGCAAATCCGAATTTTGTGAAAGAATAAAAGACTGTATCTATCACTCAATCGCGATAAAGCTGCCCCACACCGAAACGTTTCCAAGGAGTATCGCACCGAACTATGCCTAAAACGTACACCGTCGAAATCCTGCACGAAGGTCAAAGCCACACGATCGAAGTTCCGGAAAACGTCACGGTTCTCCAAGCCGCCCACGACGCGAACATCGATCTCCCCAGTTCCTGCTATTCTGGCGTTTGCACCACCTGCGCCGGGCAAATCATTGAAGGTACTGTCGAACAAGGAGACGGGATGGGAATCAGCCCGGAACTGCAAGAGGAAGGGTACGCGCTACTGTGCGTGTCCTATCCGCGCTCTGACTTGAAGGTCGCCACCAACAAGGAAGACGAAGTGTATCGACGTCAGTTCTCTCAACCCGCTTAGTTTTAGAGGGGGAGAGGGGGAGAGGGGGAGAAAGGGAGAGGGGGAGAGGGGGAGAGGGGGAGATACTGTTCCCGATTCCCGATTCCCGATTCCCCGTTCCCTGTTCCCGATTCCCCGTTCCCCGTTCCCTGTTCCCGATTCCCTGTTCCCCGTTCCCTGTTCCCCGTTCCCTGTTCCCCGTCTTCACTGGTGACTGGTGACTGGTGACTGGTGACTGAAACACTGTTCCCTATTCAAAAAACCATGACCACACATTTCATTACTGCCGAAATCGATTTAACGGAATCTCCGAAGCAACTGCACCAGGACATCGAAGCGGAACTAGAAAAACGCGGCGAACCCTTGCGGTGGGCGGTGACGGAGACAAACCCCGAAACGGGTAAAGCGAAAGTCGAAGCTGTGGTCACGCAAGATCGAAACGCTTGAGTTCGTGACCCGACCTTATACCGTTGTCGCTCTCGTCCCGACGGGAATCGGTGCCGAGATTGGCGGTTATGCTGGCGATGCCATTCCCGTCGCCCGCGCGATCGCCCAGGTGTGCGATCGCCTGATTACTCACCCCAACGTCCTCAACGGCGCTCAACTGTACTGGTCGCAACCGAACGTCTCCTACGTTGAAGGCTACGGCTTAGACCAGTTCGCCGCCGGACGCTGGGGACTTCGCCCGGTGCATCAAAATCGGGTGGGTTTGATTTTGGATAAAGCGATCGAACCCGATTTGCGATTGCGCCACCTTCAGGCCGCCGACGCCACCCGTGCGACTTTGGGACTGGATTTAACGGATTACGTCGTCACAGACGAGCCGTTGGGCGTCAGCCTCCGAACGTCGGAAGCGGGTGCTAGCTGGGGAACTCTCGACAACCCCGATAGCTTGCTACGAGCCGCAGAACGGTCGATCGATCGCGCTGGAGCCGAAGCGATCGCTATCGTGGCCCGCTTCCCCGACGAAAGTGGCGACGCCTTCGATCGCTACCGCAGCGGACAAGGCGTCGATCCCATCGCAGGGGCCGAAGCCGTTATCAGTCATTTGGTGGTGCGTCAGTTCCAAATTCCAGCCGCCCACGCCCCCGCTCTCTCTCCGCTTCCCGCCGACCCCAGCGTGTCCCCTCGGGCAGCGGCCGAAGAACTCGGCTATACTTTTTTACCCTGCGTGCTGGTGGGGTTGAGTCGCGCCCCCCAGTTTGCAGACGCCTCGACCGGCGAGGAGGGAATCGTGCGATCGCGCGATATTGATGCGATCGTGGTTCCCGAAACCGCTTGTGGCGGCAGTGCTATCCTAAATTTGAGCCAGACTGCCGCGCGAATCGTGGCAGTTCGCAACAACCAAACGCAGATGCGGGTTCCGCCAGCCGCCCTAGGAATTCGAGCGATTACCGTCAATTCTTATCTGGAGGCGTTGGGGGCGTTAGTCGCCCACCGCGCGGGGATTAGTCCCGCCGCCCTAAGCCCCCATCTGTCCCCGAGCCGTCCACTTTCTTAATTTAGCGTGACCGACCGTCGTTCCCCTCCGCCCGAGACCGAATCTCTGACTCGCACCCAAATTTTAATCGCTATGGGCATCACGGCCATCGTGCTGCTGGCCGTAGCTAAATTGTGGCTGCGATTTGGGACAGTTCAACGACTCCCTTTATACTGGAGTCCGAGCGCGATCGCCTGGGGTGCTGGGCTGAGTGTGGCGATCGTAGCCGCAAGTTCTCTGCTCTATCGCCTGTGGCCGGCGTATCGCCAAAGCGCTCAATTCTATTTGGAACTGGTCATCGCACCCCTGACTTGGCCGGATTTGCTGTGGTTGGGCTTGCTGCCGGGTATGAGCGAGGAACTGCTGTTTCGCGGCGTCATGTTGCCCGCCCTAGGCTCGAACGCTGTGGGATTGACGCTCTCGAGTTTGTGTTTCGGCGCCCTTCACTTGAGCAACGCAAAGCAGTGGCCGTACACGATTTGGGCAACGGTCGTCGGTCTCGTGTTAGGGGGGAGTGCGTTGCTGGCCGGCAACCTCTTGCTGCCGATCGTGGTTCACGTGCTGACCAATTGGATGTCGGCCTGCTTGTGGAAGTGGCGTCAGTCTCAGACGGTGTGAACGAGTTGAGATCCGGTAAATTTTAAGCGTTAAAGTCTGATGAGTGTAAATCGTTTCGATCGCCTGCCCGTTTTTCTCGATATTGCGACGGAAGCTGCCCTGGCTGGAGGCGCGGTGTTGAAATCCTATTGGGGCAAACTCGACGGCGTTGAGGAAAAAGGACGCTCGGGAGATTTGGTGACGGCGGCGGATAAGGCAGCCGAAGCTCGGGTTCTCGAGGTGTTACGCCGCCACGTCCCCGAACACGGGATTTTAGCGGAAGAATCGGGCAATCTCGGCCGGCAAGCTAGTCCCTTTCTGTGGGCGATCGATCCCCTCGACGGGACGACGAACTACGCCCATCAATATCCCGTGTTTGCGGTGTCGGTGGGACTGTTAATCGAGGGAAAACCAGCAGTGGGGGTGGTGTACAATCCCGCCACTGACGAGCTGTTTCGCGCTGCGAAAGGATTGGGGGCGACTCGAAATCGCGTATCGATGCGGGTTTCGACGACGGACTCCCTGGCTCGAAGTCTTTTGGTAACGGGCTTTGCTTACGATCGCCGGGAAACCGACGATAATAACTATGCGGAATTTTGCTATTTGACCCATCTGACGCAGGGGGTTCGACGGAGCGGATCGGCGTCTGTGGATTTGGCGCACGTGGCCTGTGGCTGTCTCGATGGATATTGGGAACGGGGCTTGTCCCCCTGGGATATCGCAGCCGGAATCGTTCTCGTTGAAGAAGCGGGCGGACGCGTTACGGCTTACGACGGTTCGCCGCTGGAGGTGACCTCGGGGAGACTTCTGGCTACTAACGGCAAAATTCATCGGGAGACGAGCGATCGCCTCCTCGAAGTGCGCCCGCTGGCCAGTTTGCCGGGAGTCGGACACTTAAGCGAGCGATCCCCCGTCTGAAATTAAAAGGTTTAGAGTATATAAAGATAACGCCAGATAAGTATTGATAATCGTAACGGAGGTGGTGACGACAATATGTCGTTATCTTTTGAGATCGAACGCGGACTGTTTCACTTAGACTTTACAGACCATCACGCCATTTTAGGAATTTCCCTCGATGCCGAGCCGAAAGCGATTCGCAAACGCTATCTCAGCATCGCGCGGCGGTTGCATCCAGACGTGTGTAAAGCTGACAACCGGGAACTCGCGCAAGCGCTGCTCTCGAAGTTAGTCAATCCTGCCTACGCGAAACTGTCCAACGAGCGGGAATGGAACGATTACGGGGTCTTGTTGCGGATGACAGCTAAGCGACTGCTGCAAGAACACCAATCGATCGCCTTACAGGACGAACGAGCGCAAGCGTTGATGCGAGAGGAGGGGTTCGAGTCTAAGTATCGCGCGGCGATCGAGGAACTGGCCGGTAGTCAGTACGAGGATCTCGATCGCGTGGTGGACGCGATCGGCCAGTTGAGCGAACTCAATTTCGCCTATTTGTTTCGACGGGAACAGCAAAATAAAGGCTGGCCGAAATCGAAGGAGGAGCGACCGAACCGTCCGGTTCCCCCGCCGCCTCCCCCGCGATCGTCGACGGACGCCTTGGTGGACAAGTATTTTCAACGAGCGCAGTCTCTGTTGCAGAGTCAGCGGTTCGCTCAGGCTCGTAAGGAACTGCAAGACGCCCTCAAACTCGACGCTAACAGCAGTCGCTGTCATGGATTGATGGCTCTGGTTTACGTCGAGCAGCAGAAGCAAAACCCCTCGAGCGTGAATTTGCGACTGGCGAACACTCATTTGACGAAGGCGTTGAAACTCGATGCGAAAGATCCCACCGCTCTCGAGGCTCGGAAACAGATTACTCGTATGATGGCGCGATCGGGAGATGGAAAGGCGAAACCGAAAACGAAACCGCCTAAAAAATCCGATCGCGGTGGCGGTGGTCTGTTCAGAATTTTTGGCGGTAAGAAAAAATAACCCGATCTTAACTTGCCTTCGAGACCCTCCACCCCTGAGAATAAAGGTCGGCCAATTTCACGATTGCGTCGGTTTTCGCAAGTCCAACGGCGAACGAACATGACCGTACACCAACCTCCAGCCGGGGCGCGGGATTTACTGCCCCTCGACGTAACTCAGAAACAGTGGATCGAACGGCGCTTGCAGGATGCTTTCCGGCGCTGGGGCTATCATCGGATTATTACTTCGACTCTCGAACGACTCGATACTCTCATGGCAGGGGGCGCGATCGATCGCTCGACGGTCATGCAGTTTCAAGACCCCGACGATGAGACGTTGGGACTGCGCCCGGAGTTGACGGCTTCGATCGCTCGGGCCGCCGTCACGCGCATGGCGGAGTTATCGCTCCCGCAACGACTCTATTACAACGCCAACGTGTTTCGTCGCAATGGCTCGAAGGCTTATGGCGGACAACAGGAATTTTATCAAGCCGGGGTCGAACTCCTCGGAATTGACGGGGCGATGGCCGATGCGGAAGTGCTGCTGCTGCTCGGTGACTGTTTGCGACGGGTGGGGTTGCAACGCTGGACGGTGGTTCTCGGAGAAGCCGAACTGACGCGATCGCTCCTCGACCCGTTCCCGGAATCGTACCGATCTCGCGTCCGCGAGGCGATCGCTAGGCTCGATCGCGTGGCTGTCGAAACGATGGAGTTGTCGCCGCAACTGCGCGATCGCGCCCTGATGCTGTTCGATTTGCGCGGACGCCCCAAGGATGTGTTGCAACGGTTGGCGAGTCTCGACCTCGACGACGACCGACGCCGCGTTCTCGATAACCTCAAGTCGTTAATCGCACTCGTCGAGTCGATCGATCCGGAACTCCTCGAGTCGGTGGTTTTGGATTTGAGCCTCATCGAAACGTTTAATTACTACACGGGGATCGTTTTTGAGGTGGTCTGTGAGTGTGAGTCGGGAACTCGTCTGCTCGGAAAAGGTGGACGTTACGATCGCCTGTTGGAACTTTACGATCCTCAACAGCGCCGCTGTCCCGGTATCGGCTTTTCGCTTAACCTCGAAGATTTACAACAAACGCTGTTGACGGGCGATCGGCTCCCGACCAACACGCCTGCTAGCGATTGGTTGGTGGTGCCTTCGACGCCCCGCGCACAAGCGGCCGCTTTTTCCTGCGCTCGCGAGTTGCGCCAAGCTTCGGAGTTGGTGCGGGTGGAGCTGCTCCTTGAGGAGTTCTCGGACGGCGATCGAGTGCGTCAGTACGCTCGCAGTCGCCGCATTTCCCATCTGGCTTGGGTCACGGAACACGGCGACGTGCAGCAGGAACTGCTCGAGTCTTGATATTGTGAGTTCGATGTGGTGTGTGGGAAGCTGGTAGATTCACCACAGAGACACAGAGGAGACAGAGAGCGCTACGCCACTACGGTTAAACGGGGTTCGGTTTCTGCTGCTAACCCCGTTATGCTTGCTACGCGATCGTATATGTGTTTGATATTGATTTAAAAATCAATTATTTTTAAATATTCCCATTATTTTAGACTGCTATTAGAATATCCGAAAAATTTGCTGAAGTCAAGCCTAAAAATGCCGCGAGCGACTAAATTTTTATTCACCACAGAGACACAGAGGACACAGAGAAGGCTACGCCACTACGGTTAAACGGGGTTCGGCTTTTGCTGCCAATCCCGTGACGCTTCCGCCGGAGTTGACAATTTGCTCGATGTATGATATGGAGGCGGCAGAAATCCGCTCTCCCGGTATTAAGGCGGGAATTCCGGGGGGATAGGGACAAACGATTTCGGCGCAAACGCGATCGAGACTCTCGTGTAACGCGACGGTTTCCGTTTTGGCGAAATGTGCCTCTCGAGGGGATAACGCTAGCGATGGAATCGGTGGAAACGTCACGTGAGAGACCGTTTCGGTGTCGTGGGGAAGGCGGCGGAGTTTCTCGAATCCCGTCACGAGGCGATCGATATCTTCAGATGTATTTCCCAGGGTAATGGCAAAGGTCAAATGTTGCAGTTCGGGGAGTTCGCAGGTGACGCCGAACTGTTCGTGAAGGGATTCGTCGGCGGTATATCCAGTCAATCCCCAGTTGGCGATGCTGACGGTGAGGCGAGTGGTGTCGAAGGGTGGGGAACTCTCGAAAATTTCTAAATCGGGAAGTTGCGACAGTCGTTGTCTGGCGAGTTTGGTGAGGGTTAAGGTGTGTTGGAGTAAGTTGAATCCTTCGGTGGCGATTTGATGTCTGGCGGCGTCGAGACTGGCTAGAAGTAAGGCGTTGGGACTGGTGGATCGAACTAAGGATAGCGCGCGATCGATCCGTTTGGCTTCGACGCGATTTCCCTTTAAGTGCAACATCGACGCCTGAGACAACGCACTGAGGGTTTTATGGGTCGATTGGATGGCGAGATCGGCGTCGGAGGCGATCGCGGATTTGGGGAAATTGGGGTGAAAGTGGAAATGTGCGCCGTGCGCTTCGTCTACGATCAGGGGGAGGTTGCGGCGGTGACAGAGTTGAGAAATTGCCTCGATATCGCTACAAACGCCGTGATAGGTGGGAGAAACGATTAAAACGGCGCGAATGTCGGAATGTTGGTTTAAGGCAAATTCTAGGGTTTCTGGAGTCGTTTTGAGGGCGATATTCCAATGGGGATGGTATTCGGTTTCGACGAATATCGGAACCGCTCCCGCGAGAATCGTTCCCGAAATCACCGATTTGTGAACGTTGCGGGGGAGAAGGATTTTATCGCCAGGGGAACAGGTGGCGAGGATAGCGGCGATAATTCCGGTGGTAGAACCGTTGGCGAGAAACCAGGTTTGAGATGCACCGAAGGCGTCTGCGGCGAGATGTTGCGCCTCTTGAATGACGCCATCGGGATTGAAGAGGTTATCGAGTTCGGGAAGTTCGGGTAAGTCGGCTTGGAAAACAGTGTTTCCCCACCAGTTTTTAAGGAGTTTGGAAATTCCCCTTCCCTGTTTGTGTCCTGGTAGGTAAAAGGCGGTGTGGTAGCGTTGGGATTGTTGTTTTAAGGCATCTATAAATGGGGTTTGGTGTTGCACGATTCCAAGATTTTTAATGTTTTTCAATCTCGAAATTTGGTCTTCAAAAATTGAGATGATAAGGCTCTTCGGAGTTTAGGGTGACAGAAAAACTAAATTCACGAGATTTCAAGGGTTTTGACTCTCGAATCCTCTATTTTTTGTATTATGTTATACATTTATAATCACAAACTCCGAAGACCCGATGATAATAGTATAATGGAAAACCTATATAGGCGAATCTCAAGATAAACTTTTTTGTAGAAGACTTGGTAAATTTACCAATTTCATAAAAATCTATAGTATAGCAATCCTAAATGGTTTGCGGAAACAGATCGGCTGAAAACCCCATGCCGTAACGATCTATCCTGAAAACAATTCGCAAACGACGTCGTACTGCTATAGTCCTAAATGAGTTGTTAAAAATGGCTCTTCGGGGTTTAGGGTGACAGAAAAATTAACTTCACGAGATTTCAAGGGTTTTGACTCTCGAATCCTCTATTTTTTGTATTATGTTATACATTTATAACCACAAACTCCGAAGACCCTTAAAAATTAAAATACCAAACAAAACCCGATTCTCTGTTCGCTTTTTGTGTCGATTTTGTTACACAACTTATTTAAGGCTGCTACATATAGTAGTCCTAAATGAGTCGTCAAGAATTAAAACACCAGAAAAAATCTGATTCCCCGTTCCTCGTTCCCGATTCCCTTTTTGTCTCAATTTTGTTACACAACTGATTTAGGGTTACTATATAAAATATAGCAATCCTAAATGGTTTGCGGAAACAGATCGGCTGAAAACCCCATACCGCAATGATTCATATTGAAAACGATATGCAAACGAAGTCATACTGCTATAGCCAAAGCCCCAGAAAGCGACAAAAATCAATTAAAATAATGGTTGCGTGAAGCACAGAGTATTTATAGTGATGCGATCGAGACAATTTGCGATAGTTTTAACACAATAGGTAAGAATTTATTGAGCCGAACAACCAACAGAATTCTGGAGAATATTAATAATATTGAATTTTGAAAACCCGTTTATCGATCTTAAGGCCGTCCCCTTCTTAAAGGTATAGAAACATAAGGCCAATCAAACTGGCAAAGACTTTCGTGGGGACGAGGACAGGTTCGATCGATCGTAGGATTTCCCCAGAGAGATAGCTCGCTCAAACCCGTTAAATTGGGATGAGCTAAGGGGGTCACGTCCTCAATTTGATTGGCTCCAAGTCCGAGCCAAATGAGTTCAGTGAGGTTCGCGAGTGGGGTGACATCCTGAATTTGATTTTTACTGAGTTCGAGTTTGATTAAATTAGTGAGATGGGCTAAGGGAGTCACGTCTTCGATTTGATTGGCACTGAGTCCCAGCCATTTTAGGTTGGTAAGCTTAGCTAAGGGAGTCACGTCTTCGATTTGATTGAAAGAGAGTCTAAGCTCGTTCAGATTAGTGAGGTTGGCTAAGGGAGTCACGTCTTCGATTTGATTGGCTTCGAGTTCTAGTTTGACTAGGTTCGTCAGGCTGGCTAACGGTGACACATCTTTGATTTGATTCTCTTTGAGAGTTAAGGTCTCTAGATTCGTTAAGTTGGCTAAGGGAGCCACCTCTTCAATTTGATTTTTTTCGAGTTCAAGTGATATGAGGTTGGTGAGGTTTGCTATGGCTGTGATGTCTTCAACTTTATTACTGCTGAGTCCAAGGATTGTCAGGTTAGTGAGATGGGCTAAGGGGGTAATATCTTCGATTTGATTGCCACCGAGTCCAAGGATTGTCAGGTTAGTGAGATGGGCTAAGGGGGTAATATCTTCGATTTGATTGTCTCCAAGTCGAAGGGTTGTTAAATTGGTGAGATGGGCTAAGGGGGTAATATCTTCGATTTGATTGTCTCCAAGTCGAAGGGTTGTTAAATTGGTGAGATAGGTTAAGGGGGTAATATCTTCGATTTGATTGCCACCGAGTCCCAGGGTTGTTAAATTGGTGAGATGGGCTAAGGGAGTAATATCTTCGATTTGATTGCCAGGAAGTCTAAACTCACGCAGACTTGTAAGAGTTGCTAGGGGAGTGACGTCTCGAATTTCTCGATTGTAGAGTTCTAGCTTTCTTAGGTACTTGAGTTTAGATTCAGCTCGATCGCAATCGTCCGCTTCAATCTCTCTTAACACCACGGATACTGTATATCTAGCTTCTACTGTTAATAATTCTGGGTTTCGACACCAATCGCCGAAACTCTCAAACTTTCGAGGGTGGTTCGGCTGAATTCGAACGACAGGAGGTTGACTACAAAAGTTGACCGTCATTGCTGATATAAACGCCAGACTCAATGCTTTCTTCATGGATTTTTTATCTCGTCTTCACTAATTTTTTGTACATTGTTAAATATTGAATCTTTAAAATCTATTTATCTTATAGCAGTCCTCAATTAATTGTGGATTCTCAATCTAGCTATAGCAAGGGTTTAGGGAGTCGATCTTTTCACGATTCATCTAGGAGGATTGCTATAGGGTCGTCTTCTTATTAAGGGTGTAGAAACATAAGGCCAATCAAACTGGCAAAGACTTTCGTGGGGACGAGGACAGGTTCGATCGATCGTAGGATTTCCCCAGAGAGATAGCTCGCTCAAACCCGTTAAATTGGGATGAGCTAAGGGGGTCACGTCCTCAATTTGATTGGCTCCAAGTCCGAGCCAAATGAGTTCAGTGAGGTTCGCGAGTGGGGTGACATCCTGAATTTTATTTTTACTGAGTTCGAGTTCGATTAAATTAGTGAGATGGACTAAGGGAGTCACGTCTTCGATTTGATTGGCACTGAGTCCCAGCCATTTCAGGTTGGTAAGCTTAGCTAAGGGAGTCACGTCTTCGATTTGATTGAAAGAGAGTCTAAGCTCGTTCAGATTAGTGAGGTTGGCTAAGGGAGTCACGTCTTCGATTTGATTGGCTTCGAGTTCTAGTTTGGCTAGGTTCGTCAGGCTGGCTAACGGTGACACATCTTTGATTTGATTCTCTTTGAGAGTTAAGGTCTCTAGGTTCGTTAAGTTGGCTAAGGGAGCCACCTCCTCGATTTGATTCTCATTGAGTTTAAGTGAGATGAGGTTGGTGAGGTGGGTTAAGGGTGTAACCTCCTCAATTTGATTCCCATTGAGTTTGAGTTCTGTTAGGTTAATCAAGCTTCCTAACGGGGTCACATCCTCAATTTGATTGTCTTTGAGCCAAAGCTCGTTGAGATGGGTTAAGCTGACTAAGGGAGTAATATACTTAAGTCGATTCCGACTGAGTCCAAGCTTCTTCAAATTAGTGAGATTGGCTAAAGGGGTGATGTCCTCGATTCGATTTGTACTCAGCCAAAGCTCGTTCAAATTGGTGAGGTTGGCTAAGGGAGTCACGTCCTTGATTCGATTATTGCTGAGTTCAAGTTCGCGGAGATGTGTGAGCTTGGCTAAGGGGGTTATATCCTCGATTTGATTCCCATTAAGTTTAAGTTTTGTTAGGTTATTGAGTTGAGATTCAGCTCGATCGCAATCGTTGGTTTCAGTCTCTCTTAGCAAGAGTGAAAATGTATATCGAGCTTCGGAGGTCAATAACTCTGGATTTCGACACCAATCGCCAAAACTATTCAACTCTTCAGGGTGGCTTGGCTGAAATTCAATGACAGCACGTTTACCACAAAATTTGAAGGTTATTGCTGATAGTAACGCCAGACTCAATGCTTTCTTCATGGATTTTTCATCTCGTTTTCACTAATTTTTTGTACGTCGTTAAATATTGAATCTTTAAATTGAATCTTTAAAACCCATTTATTTGTCCTAGGGTCGTCCTCCTCGTAAGGGTGTGGGAATATAAGGCCAATCAAACTGACAAACTCTTTCATCGGGAAGGGGACAGGTTCGATCGATAATGGGATTTCCCCAGAGAGACAGCTCGTCCAAATAGATTAAGCTGGCTAAAGGTGACACATCTTTGATTTGATTTTCCCAAAGAGATAGCTCATCCAGTCGAGTTAAGTTGGTTAAGGGGGTGATGTCCTCGATTTGATTGGCTGCAAGTCCGAGCCAATAGAGTTCAGTGAGGTTTGCCAGCAAGGTCACGTCCTGGATTTGATTTTTACTGAGTTCGAGTTCGATTAAATTAGTGAGATTGGCTAAGGGAGTCACGTCCTCAATGCGATTAGCACTGAGTCCCAGCCATTTCAGGTTGGTAAGGTTGGCTAAGGGAGTCATGTCCTCGATTTGATTGAAAGAGAGTTTAAGCCTGTTCAGATTAGTGAGGTTGGCTAAGGCTGTGATGTCCTCGATTTGATTGGCTTCGAGTTTGAGCCATCCTAGGTTCGTCATGCCGGCTAACGGTGACACATCTTTAATTTGATTCTCTTTGATAGTCAGGATCTCTAGGTTCGTTAAGTTGGCTAAGGGAGCCACCTCCTCGATTTGATTTTTATTAAGGTTGAGTGTGATGAGGTTGGTAAGGTTGGCTAAGGGGGTGACGTCCTCGATTTGATTCTCTTCGAGTTTGAGCAATCTTAAGTGAGTCAAGTTCCCTAAGGGGGTCACGTCCTCAATTTGATTTTCTACGAGCCAAAGCTTATTCAGGTGGGTGAGATTAGCTAAGGGAGTGATGTCCTCGATTTGGTTTTTGATGAGTGCCAACTCGTTCAGATGGGTGAGATTGGCTAAGGGGGTGATATCCTCGATTTGGTTGTGGCTTAGCCAAAGCTTATTCAGATGGGTGAGATTGGCTAAGGGGGTGATGTCCTTGATTTGATTCTTATAGAGTCCCAGCTCGTTCAGATGGGTGAGATTGGCTAAGGGGGTGATGTCCTCGATTTGATTCTCTTCAAGTTTGAGCGTTCTCAAATTGGTGAGATGGGCTAAGGGGGTGATGTCCTCGAGTTGAAGGCTCTCAAGGGTCAACTCGGTCAGATTCGTGAAACTCGCTAACGGTGTAATATCTTTAATTGGCTTGTTCCATAAACTCAGTTCTGTCAGGCTGGTGAGAATTTCCTCAGCTCGATCGCAATCTTCTGTGTCAGCTTTTTTTAATAAGATTTTGACGGTATGTCTGGCTTCCGGTGTCAACTGCTCTAAGTTTCGACACCAATCGCCAAACGTCTCAAACTCTTGAGGTGGAACTCGAACGACGGCTCGTCGATCGCAAAAATTGACCGTTATCGCTGATAGTAACGCTACAGTTAAGGCTTTCTTCATTTTTGTTTTTCTCTTTTTTAAGTAAGAGCTTCTATAATATTAATCAGACAATATTTAAAATTTTAAATATTGTCTAAAATGAGTTTATTTTTTTTTGAAAAATTTTAAATTTTTTTTCAAATGATTATTGCTTACAATATAATGATGTCATCTTTCAAATAAAATCGATGTTAAAAAAACAAATATCTTTTTAAATTGGCTTATATAGCAACCCTAAGTGACTTGTGGCAAAACTCCATAGTGATGAAGTTTGGGGAAATCAAAGATTTGACCATCAGCAAAAAACTTAAATAACTCTCTGACAATTTTAAATGAATCACAGAGATGATAAAACTGTCTAAGAAAGTTCTTCGTCTGTAGCCAAATATCTTCAACTGGGTTTTGCTCGGGAGCATTTGGAGCAAATTTCGTGCAGATAATCAACCATTCATCTTCATCTAATTCACCATTTAATCCCTTTAAGAATTCACGAAATTCTTTAGAGTCATGATACTTGGCGCCATCCCAAAATATAGCCAATCTCTGTTCGGGTCTTTGTTCTTGTAAATACTCAACAAAATCAATGGTATTCTCGGTATTAGCTTGAGGATATTCTCGAACAATAAATTCATGAGTTTGATAATCTAATGCTCCAGAATAAGTTTGACGACTTTTTTCATTTTTAATGGGAATTTCGACTCTTATTTTTGTTTTACCCCACACATAACTTAAGAGGTCTTCCCAAAGAAGATGGCATTCGTCAATCATAAACACAGCCAGGGAGCATCTATTTTAAGTAATGAGTAAAAATACTTAAGCCAACTCGCGATTGAGATAAGCACAGCGTAAACGCAACATGGGATTGACATTCTCTCGATTCCACTGCGCTCCGGAAATCTTCATTCTCAAACCAATGCGTTTAATAGTCGATTCAACTTCCCCCGAACCAATGACCTGGCCGTTTTCCTGGCGTTGGGCATAATTCGGTAAGCGATGAGAATGGCGCTCTATATAGTTGAGGAAGTTGACCACTTCTGGAGTACGCCACTGGCCGAACTCGGCCCCCGCGGCTTCGACCTCACCCTGCCACAAATGCTCTCGTACCGCTTCTAAACGTTGGCTTGAACCCCCAACCCGATGCAGATTTTCTATCAAGTGATACCAGTCGAGGATTTCCTGGCGTTGGGATTCCTTGAGGCAATCACGAGCCAAATTCCAGACACCGGGATGACCGTCGGCCACGACACTCACCGACTCAGCCCTTGGCTGTTGGCGTACCCAGTCGGCCAATTGAGCGTTGTCTTGAAAGACGGCGGCACAAACCTGTCCGTGTAGAGCAATGGCTTTGTAGTCGCGCCAGAGACTTTCTTGTCCTTTAGGGGTGCGTAGTCGCACCTTGCCACCATCAACACTCATTTCCCTCACCGAGTCTTGGCTTTGGCTCAATGACAGTGCGTTTTGGCGGGCTTGGCGATGCTGAGTGCCGTGAGAAACCTTGACCCCAGTCAGGACTTCGATATCGACTTCAGCGTTAGCGAAGGATTCGTTGGCACAAAGGAGCAACGAACAACGTTCTAGATGAGGACTCACTCGTGTGCGGGGCTTAACCTTTAAGCGTTTGGCTTGATTACTGGTTAGGGAGACTTCTCCAATACAGCTCCTAATTTTTCGTTCTCGTCCGCTACGAGTCTGGCTGCTTTGGGCAAAAAAATAGGGCCAGTTCCGGGCCAAGGGTTTCGAGCCAGTGGTCGCGCAGGCTCAGCTCGATGCTCTCGAAGTCTTGGACTTTCTCTTTAGGGGTATTTTGGTACAGGATATCGGCGATCGTCTCGGCAGCTTGTTTGAGTTTTTGACGTTCTTCTGGGGTCATTGACGACTGGGGAATGCTTTCCTCTCTATTCTCGAACCTCTGTCAATGCGTATTTCTACTCATTGCCTTAACTAGATGCTCCCCACAGCCAGCTTTCCAGCTTTTATGTCTTCCTCCCAGGATTTTAATTTTTTCTCAATTTCTTCTTTTTTTTGCTTGACCAGCTCTTCATCTTTTTTAGGATTCTTTTTTTGAGCCTTCTTCCAGCTCATTTTAGCGCTTTTTAATAAATCATAATAGCTTTGGTCTGAGGCATACACGACATTATATTCTTGATATAAATGACGCTTTAAATCAGAGACTCTTAGATAATCTCGCCCCTGTATCCATTCAATTACTTTGGTTTTTTGGGTAGAATTTAAATAGCCTTGACTTCCTTTGTACTGAAGTTTTAAACTCTCAACTTCCTGAAAAAGTGCCTGGTTTTTCCAGTAGCTAATAAAACTGGAAGAGACTTGTAGAATTTCCATGATTTCGTGATAAGACTTCCCAGATAAAATCATTTTGGCAGCCAAAGCTCTCTTCACTTCTCTTGCTTCTTTGGTTTGGGAAATAAAATCATTCAATTCATTGATAATGGTCATTGAGGTTTCTCGAGTTTAAGTTCAATCTACTCTATTAGAGCACAATGCTTTCCATGAATGACTTAGGATTGCTATATAAATTTTACGAATATTAGCAATAAGGCTAAACCCAAAAATCTAATCCATGCAAAGCCGCAATTTTTAAAATCTTCATATTCTAATTTTTTTGAAATGAATGATTCTTGAAATCACAATCAAGCCCTGTTTGAGCAGGCTCTGAACTTTCTGAAAAGCTGGATTTCAAGGGATGTTTCAAACTCTATCCTCAATCAAAATTCAACGATTGCGCTCGAAGTTCTAGTTCCAACAGCAATAGAAGAAAGAGAAATAGAGCCATCCCGTTGAATTTGTGGATAGCATCACAGGAGCCAGAGCCTGTATTATGTATATTGGTATTTTACACCAGATTTAGGCTTGCTCTCGTCTTATTTTTATGAAAATTCAACAATACTGCTGGGCAAATAACCACTCTCAAAGAATCTAGTTAACGTCTGATAATATGCTTCTGCCCTTCCTGCAATGTATCCAGCTCGATCGTCAGGGTTGACAATTTGACGTGCATTTTCAAACCGCTGGCGGCGCGCACGCTCATTACGTGGGGCATTTACTCGAAAAAAGAATGGCAAGTTGTTATTCGGCGGTCTAAATATACCCTGTTGCATACCTAAAACTGCTATTCGAGCGGCAACATCACGATCGTCTGCTGCGATATCTGGGTTGTTAACTAAGTCGATGGGGCTAAGATCGATATTAGCTTGGCGTTCGAGAGCGGTTGGATTACTAATTGCCCTATTGTAAACTTCCTGCATTTTATCGTAATTCGCTTCTCCCGTAATTTGGACAAAACCTCGACCTCTATATTTGTAGCCGTCATTTACTCGATCGTTCCCATTTCTTCCTCCATATGCATTGTTAAAATAGTCTTGCTCTTGCTGACTCCCCGGTCGTTCACCTGAATATTCATACATATAGTTATGACCGTATAAGGTGGCACCAAAATAAGATTCATGTTCGGCTGTCGCAATGATGTAAGCAATTGGTTCGAGTTGAGTTATTCCAGTAAGCACAGAAAACTTCAAAAGCCTTGGAATGGCATCCCTTGCAGCCTCTTCAACGATTTGCTTTTCACCGTCATTGAGCTTTTCGGGAGGAATTGTGTATACGTTGTTAGCGAGTTCTACTACCAGTGGGCGCAAGAAATCTCTATCCTCAGCCCTGCTTTCATCATAGATTTGTGCTACTAGAGATGTATCTTCATCACTTTGCTGTGTCGGGGAACTGTTCGGAAGTGCGCTTTTAACTCCCAGATCGCTGATGTTGTTTTCCTCTTCCGTCGTCTTCTCCTCTTCTTCCTCCGAACTCACCGATGACTCCCGATCGAGATTTGGAGGATGTATTGGCATGGGTGAGTCCACAATGCTAAACCCACTCGTGGGAAGCTCGTAGCGATCTGAGTTGTTAGGATCGGAATCTTCTGAAGGATTAAATGGATCTCGCAACTTCGGGGGATCTTGCTTCTTCTCTAAAGACTTCGCCTAGGTACGCGGTTGCGGTTGAGAGGAGTTTTGACTGGGTCTGTGAATTCGCTGGTATCCCATCACACCTGTCCGATCTCGTTTAGCCTATCTTACTATAAAATCCAAATATTAGTTATTAAATATCGTAAAACGATCGATCTAGTTAGAAATTTTAGCCATAAAAAATAAAACAGCCGATCGCAAACAGTAATTTTCGGCTGCTTCTTGGATTTTAGAGGTTTAAAACTTTCTAACCTAACTTATCTCAACGATCGATCGAACAGCCAATTCCAGAGTTTCCCAATCCACAATTCAATTTTCAACATCACTCGATCGAGCCATCCTAACACCACTTCTAACGGGTGTTTCACATAACCGGAATCCTCCACTTGCGCCTCGAGCCAGTCGGGATGGAATTCTGGTGCGTTGGAAGCCTTAGCTTTGGAAGAATTTGCAGTGTCTCGAACTCGAGACACTGCGGTTTGCGGAGATTCGATCGCTCCCGTTTCCGTTTGACGCCGAACTTGATGCGATTGGCGAGTTTGGAGATTTCTCGATATGGAGGTTTGAATTTTGGAATTGTGAAAGTTCGAGGTTTGAGTGTTTGAATCTTTCAATTGGGGAGTTTTAAATTTCGACGGTTGCGTTGGGAGACTTCTCGATTTCGCACCGTTCGATGGGGAAACTTGAGATTGACGAGAAGGAGATTGAGGCGATGCTACGGATTTCGGCGTCAATTCTGCTGTTTCCGTCGTCGAAATCGTCGTTTCGCGATTCGGGAACGAGGGTTTTGTCAGAGAACCCGTCGAAATCCAACGATCGATTGTTTCTGAAATTTGACGGAACGGATTTGAAGGCTTCCCTTCTGGTAACGCTGTCGGGGAAGCGGAAGCCGTTTCAAATTGGGAAAAATCGGAATTGAGAGATTCACAAATCGATGGTTCAAACCCCTGAATTTCAAAATTCCACGGATCTGAAACTGGGGAAGTTGTGGCGGTGGCGAAGGATTTTCGCGGTGGTTGGCTGGGAACGTTTAAAGGATCGTCGAAATTGAAGAAGTAGGCGATCGCTGCTTCGATGAGAGCACGCACTCGTTCGTAAACGGTAGACTCGTTAACGGCGGAATCGTAAACTGTCGAGTTAGATGTGGGAATTGGGGAAGTTTGAGATGCGATCGCACCCGTTCCGGGTAAAGATGCAACGTCGGGAGAACTCACCAGCCACGGATCGCTGTCTCGAAACTCCGAGATGTGGGAATTGAGAAACCCTCGATTTCCCGATGGCGATTCTAGGGATTTTTCAAGCCAAAATTCGTCGTGTCGGAATCGATCGCCGCCGAAAAAGTAATCGATCGCCGCTTTGAGGATATGACGCAACTTCTCCAACGGTGGTTCGGGAGATTCGGCGATGGGGAGGAAATACTCGCTTTCTAAGGTGGCGAGACGACGATCGATCTCGTACACTGCCTGAGATGAAACGATCGCTCGGGTGTCGGAGTTTGTAAATTCTGAATTTACGGTTGTCGCCGGAAGTGCAGCTTCGTTAAACCAGTTGAGACGACGGGCGATCGCACTCCCTCGAACCCACGCCATCAGGCGATCGAAGTTGTTTCTAGATTTTGATTTGACGGGTGGCGAAGACAGCGACGGCGACAACTGCGGAATTCGAGACAGTTCTGCTAAAACACGATCTTCGAGTTGTTGTTGTTTTTCCGGGGAGAGAGGTTCGAGAACGTGATTTTCTGTGACGACGAGAACCATTTTTCGGTCTTCGCGAGAACTGGCAATTCCGCAAACGGGCGTTTCGCGAACTTCTAAGCGATCGAGAGTTTCTAAAACGTTGCGAATCGGGGTGTCGGATTGTGGCAACGCTTCCGCCTCGGCTGTAGACCCCGATGCCACTTGGCGATCGCTGTGTCTTATGGTTTGAAAAATCGCGTACACCGGATACAGCAAGGTTTGCGCGGCGTTTTGTACGGCGAGTTTGGCGTGACGAAAGGCTTTGGCTGCGGTGTCGCCAAAACGCAAGGAGCGATCGGCGATAAAGTTGAACAGGCGACTTTGGTAAGGACCGGTGTAAGCAGACACGATTCCGACTCCCCGTAGTTCGGTTATCCCTTTATTTTACCGGAATCTGCGTCTTCGACTCGAGTTCTCGCGATACAATGCTTCCTAGATTTCACAGGGGAAGTCAGTGGAAAGACTCGCACAGACGATCGCGAAATTAAAACAGCTTTGTCGCCTCGATATTTTAGAGAATTGGCGATTTTGCGACGCCGATCTTACAGAAGAACTGGCACTACGTCCGGAAACTTGGCAAAATTGGCAACCCGTCACCTTGAATTCCCGGCGACATATTTCTTGGAATCGGGGAAAACGAGTTTTGTGGCTGAGTCAAACCCTCGTCGTTCCGGAGTTTTTAAACGATTACGATGTGACGGGGTTGGCGTTGCGGTTGTCTCTGCGCTGGTGGGCGGAAGACGCCAAAATTTTTGTCAACGGAACTTTAATTCGAGAAGGAGATTTGTTCGACTGTTTCGGACGGCTGTTGCTGAGGGAATCCGTTCGACCTGGCGACTGTTTAAATCTGGCAATTCGCCTCATCAGTCCCGGTCACGACGACGGCGCGTTAGTTACCTCTGATTTAATATACGAATCCGAGGAAATCGACCCCGGATTTATCGCCGACGAACTGGCTGTTTGCGAAATTCTCCATCGAGAGGTTCGAGATTTCTCTATATATATAGATGTCATCGACTGGGAGGCGTTACCGAGCGATCGCGATCGCTTCCATCGTTCCCTCTCCCAACTTCGCCAAATCCTCGAAACTGAATTTCCCAAATCTTCTCTTACAGTGTCTCTCCTCGGACACGCTCACTTAGACATGGCTTGGTTGTGGCCGGTATCGGAAACCTGGGACGCCGCACAACGAACCTTCGAGTCCGTCTTGTCTCTTCAACAAGAGTTTTCAGAACTGATTTTTTGCCATTCCTCTCCAGCATTGTACGACTGGATCGAAACCCACCGCCCCGACGTGTTCGCCGAAATTCAAAACCGCGTTAAATCGGGAGTTTGGGAAATTGCAGCCGGATTGTGGGTCGAACCGGAATTCAATCTCGTCAGTGGCGAATCCATCGTCCGTCAAATTCTCTACGGACAGCAGTACACCCGAGAGAAATTCGGCGAAATTTCTCGCGTGGCGTGGCTTCCCGACAGCTTCGGCTTTTGCTGGCAGCTTCCCCAACTCCTCAAAGCTGGGGGAATCGACTATTTTGTCACTCAGAAATTGCGCTGGAACGATACCACCGAATTCCCCTACGAGTGGTTTCGCTGGCAGTCTCCCGACGGGTCGGAAATCCTCAGTTGGATGAGTTCTCCCATCGGACAGGATATCGACTCCCAGCAAATCGCCCGCTACGCCCAAACTTGGCAGGAGAAAACGGGATTGTCCGAAGCCCTCTGGTTGCCGGGAGTGGGCGACCACGGCGGCGGTCCGACTCGCGATATGCTAGAAGTAGCCAGACGCTGGCAGCGATCGCCCCAATTTCCCCAACTCCAGTTTTCCAAAGCCACCGATTTCCTCGATCGCCTCACCGCCGCCTCCCCTCAACCCCCCGTTTGGCGAGACGAACTCTATCTCGAATACCATCGCGGCTGTTACACCTCCCACGGCGATCGCAAACTCGCCAACCGTCGCGGCGAACGCGGTTTGTACCAGGCGGAGGTGTTAGCCTCCGTCGCGTCGAGATTGGCGAAAGTCCCCTATCCCAAAGCCCAACTCGATCGCGCTTGGAAACTCCTGCTCTTCGATCAGTTTCACGACATTCTCCCCGGTTCTGCCATTCCCGAAGTTTTCCGAGACGCCGATCGCGCCACGCAAGAGATCGATCGCACCGTCGCCGAGGTGGTAGAAACCTCTCTAAACTTCCTTACCCAACTGCTGAAACTCCCACCACCACAGCATTCTGAGGCTGTCCCGATATATTGTGTCAACGTCGCGGGAGGCGATCGCTCTGAAGTGGTAGTTATACAGGTTCCCGACCCCAGTAAAACCTGGAGAGCTTGCGATATCGACGGAAAGCCGCTGCAAAGTATACCGTTTCGCGACACATTGCAGGTTTATATCCCCAAATTGCCGGAAATGGGAATTACTACCCTCTGGATCGAGCCATCGTCACTTCCGGCGCGGAATTATGACATACCCAATTATGTCACAAAACTTCAAAACACACAAATTCGCGTAAAAATTGACGAAATCACCGGTAATTTAGCTTCAATTTTTCATATTGAAACCCAACAGGAAATCCTGAACAGTTCCGGAGGCGATCGCTTACAATTCTTTGAAGATAAAGGACAATATTGGGATGCGTGGAATATCGACCCCAACTATGAAGAAAAGCCTCTCGAAGCCGCTACCTTAGAATCGATAACCTGTCTAGAATACAGCGAAATCCGTCAGCGAGTGCGTGTCGTCCAGCGATTTCGCAACTCCCGCTTTATCCGCGACTACATCCTCGACATCGACTCCCCCATCCTCAAAATCGAAACTCGCGTCGATTGGCGAGAACCCCACGTCCTCGTCAAAACCGCCTTTGGCTTGAATCTCAACGCCGAAAGTTTTACCACCGAAACACCCTTCGGGGCGATCGCACGTCCGACGCGACCCCAAACCGAGGCCGAAAAAGCCAAATGGGAAGTTCCCGCCTTGCAATGGGCAGACCTATCGGGAGATCGATTTGGCGTCAGTCTCCTCAACAATTGCAAACACGGCTACGATGCCAAACCGAACCAATTGCGACTGACCCTGTTACGGGGTTCCACTTGGCCAGACCCCGACGCCGACTTCGGCGAACATCGATTTTCCTACGCCATCTATCCCCATTCCGGCGATTGGCGAGACGCCGAAACCGTCCGATGGGGATATCGTTTCAACCAACCCGTTTTCGTCCGTCTCGGAAATTCCCAAACCTCCAGCGGACATCTTCCCCCGTCGATGTCTTGGTTGACCGTCAAGCCCAAACACTTCATCGTCACAGCGTTCAAACAAGCCGAAGACGCCTCTCGCGGCTGGATTCTGCGAGGATACGACAGTATTGGAAACGCCGCTAAAGTCGAATTCGACAGTGTTTTGGGCGGTGCGATCGCCTCTCGCGTCGATGGTTTAGAACGGGATATCGAGGGAAGTGAAAACCTCGAACCCTGGCAAGTGGCTAGTTTCCGAATCCAGCCTTGAGAATTCCTTCAATTCTCGGGTTGAAAATCTGATGTCATCGAAGGATTTGTTCCCCAGATCCCCGGCATCTCCGAGATACCGGGGATCTATGCTCCTGTTATACGACTTCTTTTAGAAAACCTCAAGTCTTAACAATCAACTTTTCAACGAGACGGTAAACGTGAGTTCCGACTTGCTGCGGACAAAATTCCTGTTCGTCAGTATGTAGACGTTTTCCATGTGCGATCGCCTCTTTAACGTAAGCCAAGAGTTTTTGAGCGTCGTAATTACTTTTCTCGTAACGTTTCCCCAATAAACGAGTCAGTTCGCTTTCGCATTCCTTCACCGTTGCAGGGGTACGAGGATTTCTCTGGTGTAGAAGCAGCCAAAGTTCAAAACTGGGATTGCTGGCACCTAAAAAATATCTCTGTTTTTGACAAACTTGGTACACCTGTTGAAGTTCGGATTTTTCCCATTCAGGAACATCCACAATGAGCCAAAGTTCGTCACCGGGTTTTAGCTGAGTTTTTTTAATTTTCTCTTGTAAACGATTCAGGACGCTTGTGGGAGACGAACGACCTTTGCGTGTTGGTAATACTCGAACAATAACATTTTGACGATACGGATTGCCTTTAAAACAGTCAAAGTATATCGCTTCTGTTTTCTCTCCCTCTGTCGCGATAAAATAGACTTTTCGTAAATCCCGACTCGGTTTAGGGCGACTGAAGGAGCGTTTGGACTTTTTAGCCATGCGAAGTGAGACGAACGTTAGGAACTTTTCGTTAACCCCAAAGCACGGGCATTTCCCAAAAACGGAATTGCACCGTAACGACCTTGAAGATAGTTATTCAGAACGTCTTTTTCGTAGCGAGGTTTAAAGTCATATAGCGAGTAAAGATCGGTAGCACCGTTAAGCTGTTTTTCCATAAACCATACCTCGTCTCGTCGCAACAGTTCTAAGTCTAATAGGTTCGTTTCGTGAGTCGTGACGATAAGTTGAGTCGGCTTATTTTGATTGTTAGACTTGAGATGTAATTCAGCCAGAAGCCGTGAAAGCTGAGGATGAAGGCTGCGTGCGAGTTCGTCCACCACAAACACGCGCTCTCCGTCTGAAGCAATTAATTCGTGAAGTAAGGGAATTAAATCGAGAAGCCGCTTAGTTCCATCAGATTCTTCGTAAATATCGAATCGAACTTCTCGATTTTGACTGTCTCGGTGAATCGTGACTAACTTCAGAAGTTTTGAATCCTCACGGTGATTGACGACTGTAAATCTCATCCCGTAAGAACCGTGCAAGTAAATGACATCAGCGAATTCTGAGTTCGATCGGTTTTTCAGTATGTTTTGAACCAGTTGACCTTCAGGAGTATCCCAATCAACTTCTTCTGTTTCAATTCGACTAATTCCCGTATCGGCAATTTGTAGAATTTCATTAAAAAAGGTTTGAAAATTTTCATCTTTCTGTAAGTCTAATTCAATCGACAGCGGGTGACTTTCGGGGTTGATAATGGTTAGGGTATGACGAAACCAGCGATAGGGATCGATAAAAATTTCAAGGTTGTGTTCGACGCATTCGTGGAGGTATAATTGATTAGGGCGAGTTCCTTTCCCGACGAATTCGAGAAATTGTCGGTCTTCCGAACTAAGAGACTTGGTAAAATCGCCGAACTTGAGGGTTGCGTTTCCATTGGCTTGAGTTTGTCGATCGAATAACAGTCGATCGCTTTGACGAGTAAAGCTGTACAGCCATTCTCGATGTACCCGTTCGCGATCGCATTCAAAACCATACTCGTAGAGGACTCCTCGAGACTTAATTTCGATCGTAAACCGAGCCGGACGTTTTAAACAGTCGGAATCGAGACGAAACCGTTCCACGGGAATTTTTTCCCCTGGTCGCTGTCCGTGTAAAATAAAATTGCGAGCGAATTCGAGGGCTTTAACAAAATTTGATTTTCCAGAGGCATTCGCCCCGTAAATAGCAGCAAAGCGAGTTAAACGAACGTCGTTACGATTGCGAGCTGGATAAACGTGATGGGGATGAATGCGTTCTCGAGAGGCGATCGCACTAAATTCTATCGCCTTGAAGGAATATAGATTTTCGAGCTTCAAGCGAACCAGCATAACGCAAATCGGAAAAACTCGAACGAGCGTGTTTCTCGTTCGCTAAATTATCTTGCTTTTAACACGAAACGGTCAGAGATTCAAGAGTCAAACCTAAACTGACCGTTTCTGTTGTTATTGGCGATGCCTCTCGGCGTCAAAAATTTTCTCAAACCCTTGTCAAACTACGACGGATTGCGACCGTAAACACAGGTATAAAACAACAAGCGATCGCGTAACTCGTCCGTCAACAGTTCCGGGTCGTACCGCCATTCCCAGTTTCCTTCCGCTTTACTGGGTTCGTTCATCCTGGCATCCGCCCCGAGTCCCAGCAAATCCTGTAACGGAAACACCGCTTGATTGGCATTAGTACTCATAGCCAAGCGAATCAAATCCCAATGGAATCCTTCGCCGCGACTACAGCCGATATAATTCCAAACCCATTGGTTTTCTTCATCCGATCGCGCCTCGTACCACCCCACGGTTGTATTGTTATCATGGGTTCCCGTATAGACCACGAAGTTTTTAGAATCGTAATTAAACGGTAAATAGGGATTGTCGCGACCGGAATCGAAGGCGAAGTGTAAAATCTTCATTCCGGGGAATTTGAAACGGTCTCGTAATGCTTCCACTTCCGGCGTAATAATGCCCAAATCTTCGGCGACGATGGGCAGTTCTCCCAATTCCTCTTTCAAGCGATCGAAAAATTCGTACCCCGGAGCTTCGACCCATTCCCCGTTCATCGCCGTCTCTTCGTTGCCAGGAACGGCCCAATACGCCTCAAAGCCTCGGAAGTGGTCGATACGAATCAAATCCAGGCGATCGAGAACTGCGTGGAACCGTTGCATCCACCAGCGGAAATTGGTTTTCTTCAACTCCTCCCAATCGTAAATGGGATTTCCCCAGAGTTGACCCGTCGCGCTGAAGTAATCCGGCGGAACGCCTGCCATCAACGAGGGTTTACCCGTTTCCTCGTCCAAACAAAAGATATCTCGATGGGCCCAAACATCGGCGCTATCGTGAGCCACGTAAAAGGGAATATCGCCGAACATTTGAATCTGGCGATCGTTGGCGTATTCCTTCAACGCCGACCACTGCCGGAAAAACTCGAATTGCAGGTATTTGCGAAATTCGACTTCTTCGTGAAGCTCTTCTCGCCATTTCTCCAACGCCTTGGGATCGCGTTTCGAGATCTCGTCGTCCCACGTATTCCAACTCGTTCCGTTGTAAACTTGCGTTTTAAGGGAAATAAACAGAGCGTAATCGTCGAGCCAGTGGGCTTTATCCTTGCAAAACTCGACGAATTCCTTCTGTTGGTCGGTGGTGGCGACGCTGCGAAAATTACGGTACGACTTTTGTAACAGCGGAGTTTTCACCTGTTCGACGCGATCGTAATCCACGCGATCGCTCGGAAGTTCGGGAACCTCCGCCAAATCCTCTTGTGAAAGCAACCCGTCGTCACACAGCCGTTCTAAACTAATCAGCAGCGGATTGCCCGCCATCGCCGAATAGGACAAATAGGGAGAATTCCCGTATCCCGTCGGTCCGAGAGGTAAAATTTGCCAGAGCTGCTGTCCGCTTCCAGCGAGGAAATCCACGAAACGGTAGGCTTCCTCTCCCAAATCGCCTATTCCAAAGCGACTGGGAAGGGAAGTCGGGTGCAGTAAAATTCCACTAGATCTCGGAAACGGCATAACTCTCGCCACTTGCTACAAGGTTGAATTTAACACGGGATTTCTCAAGTCCGGTTCAGTTTTCGGCTTAAGTTCAACATTGACGCTCTCTCGAGTCTTCCCTCGTCTCTCCGTTTATGACTTACCGCAACCCCGTCCCGACTGTCGATATTCTCATCGAATCGATCGATCGTCCTCCCGGTTCGATCGTCCTCGTCGAACGTCTAAATCCCCCTCACGGCTGGGCGATTCCCGGCGGTTTCGTCGATTACGGGGAAACCGTCGAAACGGCGGCGATTCGCGAAGCCAAGGAAGAAACGGGGTTAGACGTGGAACTCATCGAACAGTTTCACGTGTACTCGAATCCTCAACGAGACCCTCGAAAACATACCCTCAGCGTCGTGTTTCTCGCCACCGCTACGGGAATCCCCCAAGCGGGAGACGACGCCAAGCATTTAGAGGTGTTTTCCTTGTGGGAACTTCCCCCAAATCTCTGTTTCGACCACGATCGCATTTTGAGGGATTATCGCAACTATCGTTTTTACGGAAAACGTCCGAGTTTGGAAATTTAAAGCCTCCAAGACGATGGCACGGGCGTTCTCAAGGGCGATCGTCAGAGTAGCTGGAGTATTTGAGTTCTAAGAAGCTATTTTACTCGGTTGGTCGATGCTTTCCCTAGCTTGCTCTACACGCCGCCAAGCTCTAATACTCCATCGGTTTCCGATAAGCTAGGTTTCAAAAAGTCTTCACCACAGAGACACAGAGGACACAGAGAGAGATTTGTCAGGTCGGGCAAAACCAGTATTTGAAATTCGGATTCCGTATAACCCTCTTCTGTCACTCTCGGAATGAAAAGTTCGATCGCAATCGTGTAACGCTTGTCGAGGAGAGGGTTTGAGAAATATTTCGACTTGAAGTCTACAATTTGTAGACTTTTGGCTAATAGAAGCTCCCAAATGCAAGCACGTTGGGAGCTTCAGGATCTTTTTCTAATAGGATCTCATTCCGGTTTGAAAGAAGAGGGAAAAGAAGAGGGATAAAAGAGTAACGTACCGCTCGGGCAAACCGGCTTCTAGTCAAGAGCCAGTCTGACTGGGGGTAAAGGAACTGCCGTCCCTGTCCTGTCATGGATTGCTTGGACAGATTCGCGTTCCCGCTCACATCTGCTGTCCCGTGTAAAAAATACAGAGTTCGCCGTCTAAAATTCCGTAAAACCACAGAAGATGGGCAGAAATTCGGCTAAATCTGCCTTTTTTGTAAAGAATTGTTGCGAAATCCGTAAAATTTGAAAATTGAACCCGAGAAATTAAATAGGGGTCGAACGCCTCGTTAAAAAAGTTAAAATTTATCGCCATTTGAACCGTAAAACTACAGAACGCTCGACAGAAAACTCCGAAGAATTTCTAAGATTTTACCGATAGAAAAACACGATACTTCCCTAAAACTCCCGATCTTCCCGTACGAAAGTTCCGTATATTTTCTGTAGAAATCACTCGGAGAACTCTGGCATACTGCGAGTCAAATTCCTCGAGCTTTCAGCCGCTCGAACGAGAGGAATTCGGTGTATCTACAGGATCTCAGATCGTGACTGCCCAACCGTTTGACGAGTTTGGCTCGGCTCCTCTCGAGTCGAACGACCCCCTCAAAAATCCTTTCAAACTCGACGGGTTTGAAGCCGATTTAGAGACCCCGCCGTCCCTGCCTCCTGCCAGCGGCGGAGACGACGACCGGTCGAGTAGCGATCGCCAATTCACCGAACTCCAAGCTCGAGAACCGTTCGACTTTCCCCAACCCCCTCGAACAGAAAGCACAGATTTCCTAACCGGAACCGAAGCCGAAAAACCCACCGTCACCTACGATTCTCCCGACCCCCTCGCCTCACCTTTAAACTTCGACTCGGGAACCTTCCTCGTCGGAGACAGCGGACGAGTCAGTGTCGATTACATCTTCGACGGCGGCTACTACCAAGGAGAACTGGCAATCTTCAGCCTCACGGGAATGGAAGCCTTCGCTCCCGACTCCCCCGACTTGATTCGAGAAGCCGCTCGCCGCAGCCTCAGCGACTCGACGTTGGGACATATCGTCATTTCAGACCGCCGCGAAGGTGCAAAAATCGACGGACGACTCCCCGGAGAACCCCAAAATTGGAATCGCGGTCAGTACAACGGCGAAAAAACCGTCGAGATGACCCCCGGCGATCGCTTTGGCGTCATGCTCGTACCCAACGGCACCGTCGCCGAAGTCTACGAAAAACCCAAACTCGGAGGAAGTCGGCGACCGCTGTTTTCCATGGCCACCGCCAACCCCGACGATGCCTTCCACGTCGGACAAGTCGCCGACGTCACCGGCGACGGTCGCACCTTCGTCATCGAAGACCAACGGGCCGACGGAGACTCCGACCGCGATTACAACGACGTCATGTTCCGCTTTCGCGGTGCCACCGGAACGGCAACGTCCATCGACGACCTCATCGATCCGGCGCTCGACTGGCGAGACAGCGACCTCGGCCGAGTCATCTTAGACGGCGACGACCTCCCGGATCTGCCGCAAGTCAGCGCCACCTTTGAAGATACCGGACTGTCCGATCGCGACGGCATCACCTCAAAAATCGCCGTTTCCGGCAATATCAGCCAGATCGATCGCCTGTCTCGCCTGCAAGTCGAAATCGAAGGATTCGACCCCGTCGAGATAACCGACTGGGTGGAAACAGACGGCAGTTTCGAGATCGATCGCGATCGCTTTAACGAACTCCTCGGCGGTGCGCCGTTAGAAGACAGAGACTACACCCTCGTTTTCCAAACCGAAGACCTCGACGGCAACCTATCCGACCCCAGCCAACTGTCCCTGACCCTCGATCTGACCTCCCCGACCGCCATTTTCGGCTTATCACCCGACTCCGACACGCCACCACCAGGAGACGACGCCACCGAACTAGCGACCGTGACCCTAGCCGGACAAACCGAAGCCGGAAGTCGCATCGTCCTATCCGGAACGACCCGAGAAGTCTTCGCCGACGACACCGGATACTTCGAGTTCACCGACATCGAACTGGAACTGGGCGACAACACCTTTGCCATCGAAGTGACCGACCCCGCCGGAAATCGCGGACAACAAAGCCAAACCCTCGTCCGACTGACCCCAGACGACCCCGACACCGAACCACCGGTTATTGTCGGACAGTTAGCAGAGGACACGGGAACCCTCCCCGGCATCACCTCCAATCCCGCCGTTATCGGAACGGTCACGGACGAGAGCCAGATTTCGCAATTTGTCGTGCGCCTCGACGGACAGACCCAACCCGTCGACGCCACCGCCTATCTCGACGCCGACGGCAATTTCAGCCTCGATCGCGCGGCGTTAGAAACCCTGTTCGGTCCGCTTCCCGACGGCGTCCGACAGCTTCACTTCCAAGCCCTCGACGACCGGGGCAACCTCTCGGAGACCTTCTCCCTCTCCTTTACCCTCGACACCGACGCACCGGCGTTGGTCTTCGGTCTCGACCCCGACTCCGATACGCCCCCTCAAGGGGATAATATCACCGAAGCCGATGTCGTCGCGTTAATCGGCACCACGGAAGCCGGAGCGACCGTGACCTTTGGCGGAACGACGGTCGTTGCCGACGCCAACGGACAGTTTACCTTTCACGACGTTTCTCTAAATCTAGGCGAAAACGTCCTCGACATGCAGGTGACGGACGGTGCGGGGAATTCTCGCTCCGTCGTACAAACGATCGTCCGAGAAAACGCGACGCTCCCCGACACGACGCCACCGGTCGTTTCTGCGGCTCTGACAGAAGACACGGGAACCTCAGCCAGCGACGGACTGACCTCGAACCCGGCGGTGTCGGGAAGAATTACCGACAGCAGCGCGATTGCGGGATTCGTCGCGGGATTTGCCACAGACCGTCTGGTCGACATCCGCGACGCCTTATCGGCTGACGGTCAGTTTGTGTTAGACCGAACCCGTTTAGACGCCATCTTTGGCAATGCCATTCCCGATGGAAACCATACGCTTTACTTGCAGGCCGCAGACGAGTACGGCAACCTCTCTGACATTTTCCCTCTCGATTTCACCCTCGATACCACGTCGCCGGGACTCAGTTTCGGCTTAGACCCGGCGTTCGATACGCTTCCCGTCGACGACGGACAAACGGCGTTTGAAACCGTAACCTTAGCCGGTTCCACCGACCCTGGAGCGCGGGTCGAACTGCTCGAAACCGGTCGCGTGACGGTAGCCGATAACGACGGACACTTCGTCTTGACCGACGTGACCTTAACCTTGGGAGAGAATCAGCTCACGGTCGTTTCGACGGACGCGGCGGGGAATTCCAGCACCCTCGAACAGACGGTTACGCGCCTCGACCCGTTACCCGTCGATGAAGACCCGCCGGTGATTTCCGCACAGCTCGCCAACGATACGGGACGTTCGGGACGTGATGCCAACACGTCCGACCCGACGATCGTGGGGGCGATCGTCGACATCAGTCAAATCGATTATCTCCTGGCCGACCTCGACGGACGCGGCGAAGCGATCGATATTTCCGATTTATTGCAAGACGATGGCAGTTTTGCAATTTCTCCGGATAAGTTAGTCGAACTCAACGGCGAACCCCTAACCGATGGTCGTCATACGGTATCGTTGCAAGCGGCGGACGAGTACGGGAATTTGTCCGGCGTCTTCGAGCTGACCTTCGTACTCGATACGACGGCGCCTCCGTTGACGTTAGATTTTGGCGACCGTGTCGATAGTAACGGTGAAACGGACGCCGGAACGGTCACTGTGACGGGACAAACGGAAGCTCACGCCAGGGTACAGCTTTTAGGAACGGGAACGACGGTGACCGCCGACGCGACGGGACAGTTTGAGTTTTCCGACGTGACGCTCGAAGTCGGTGAAAACGCACTGACGTTCGGGGTGACGGATATCGCCGGGAATACCACCGAACAGCAACAGACGGTGACGCGGGTGGCGGTTCCCGACATTCTCTTGGAAGAACGAGACGGCGATGTCGGTCTGTTTAATAACTTGTGGGAAGGGGAGTTTGTGGTTCCCGAGACGCCGTCGGTGCTGTCGTTGGAACTGACGGATTTGAATTTCGATGTCAGCGACGAGATGTCGATGGCGGATGCGTTGGAAGTGGCGATCGTCGACGAAGCGGGACAGACGTTAGTGAGAACCATCGCCTCGGGTCGCGATACGCTGTTCAATTTGACGGAAGGTCAAGCGGCGGTTTCGGCGGCGGGGGCTGAATTTGACGGTCGAGTGCTGCGGGTGGACTTGTCGGAGATCGAACCGGGAACGGCGGCGACGTTACAGGTACGGTTGGTCAATAACGATAACGATTTGGAGACTTCCGTTCGCTTCAGACCGTTTGAAATTCGAGGGGGAGAAATTGTCGAGACCGACCCCGTTACGCCGACGCCACCGAGTCGTTCGGAGGAACCCGTCCCTGATGGGGAGTGGGTGGACGTGTCCTCCAGCGTCGAGTTCGAGTACCGCCGGGTGTCGTTCAACCGCGACAGTGGGATTCTGTTTGCCGATTTAGCGTTAGAGAATCTGGGGAGTTATTGGTTCGACGCACCGTTGCGGGTGGGGGTCAGGAATATTAGCGACCCCACGGTGCGGTTGCGGGGAACGGATGGGGTTACGGACGAAGGGGTTCCCTATTACGACTTTAGTGACTTGGTTTCTGAGGGAGCGTTGAGTCCGGGGGGAACGAGCGAGGCGGGGACGCTGGAGTTTTACAATCCCAACGGCGTGCAGTTCGATGGGGAGTTGGTGGTTTGGAGTCAGCTCAACCGCGACCCGCTGATTACCGGCGACCCCGAGACGGAGGTTTTGCTTGGGAAGTCTTACACCGCCTCGGTTGTGGCGGAAGACCCCGATGGGGATGTTTTGAGTTACGAATTGGTTGAAGGGCCACCCGGATTGAGCCTCGATTCGGAAACTGGCGAGCTGACCTGGGCTGAAGAGGCGCTCGTGGAGGGCAACCACACGTTGCGGGTACGAGTTGAAGACGGTCGTGGGGGAGTTGTCGAAGGAAGCTACATCCTAGAGGCGATCGAACCCCCTCCCAACCGTCCCCCCATCTTTACCTCGACGCCAGTTGTCGAAGCTTACATTCAGCAGCCTTACGTTTACGATGCCGATGCGATCGACCCCGACGGCGATGTCTTAGACTATGGCGTATCGTACGGGCCGGACGGACTGACCGTCGATTCAGAAACCGGAGTCGTAAACTGGACGCCGTCGTCGTCGTTTATTCTCGGGGACACTGTTCTCGGGCAGATCGGCGTCCCTGGAGAGCAAGATTCGTTTACCTTTAACGGAACTGCCGGACAGCGCGTGTACTTCGATCCGCGTCAGTATACGGGCAGTGCGAGTGATTGGAGTTTCACACTGTTCGATCCCGATGGAAAAGAACTTCTGGTTACTGACTTATATTCTCAACGTGACGATCGCCTCCTAACCCTTCTGAAGAATGGAGAGTATCGCGTTGTTGTCGATACCAACACCGATCGGACGGGCAGCTATGGATTTAGCGTTCTCTCTCTCGATCTCGCTTCCTTCGTGCCTTTCGATACACCGATCGAGGGAGTATTAGAGACGGGTACGCAAGATGCAATCTATCGCTTTACCGGAAACGCCGAACAGAAGCTCTTCATCGATAATACGACGAACAGCGGCAACTTTAAATGGGTTCTTTACGGACCGGATAATGTCGCGGTTGAGTCCCAATTCTCTGGCAATGACATGGAGTTGTATTTGCCTGAAGATGGCGAATACGTGTTGGTGCTACAAGGTAAGGGAAATCTTAACGATCGCATTGAATATGCCTTTGAGATCGTTACGCCTGACGAAATCGAACAGCCGCTTCAATTAGGAATCAATGCCAATTCCCATTCTGTTACAGGGGAGATTGGTGAAAAAGGCGAAGAGGATATCTATACGTTCGAGGCTGAGAAAGGACAGCGCATTCTCTTCGATCGCCTTTTCTCAACTAACAGCAAGATTGAAGCTACAATTTTCAGCCCGAGCGATCAAAATCTCAAAAAGAGCCAATTTAATAGGGTTGAAGACTACGTTCCAATAACATTCGATGAAACGGGAACTTATCGTATTGTAGTCGATGCGTCAGGGGAGAATACTGGCTCTTACAGATTTAGCGTACTCGATGCCAACGCTGCCCCGAGTATTGCCTTCGACACCCTTCAATCAGGAAGGATCGATCCGGGAGAGGAAACGCATCTCTATCAATTTAACGGCGAAGCAGAACAGCGCTTGTTCGTTGACTTACCGAGTTCTCTTTCTGGTGAAAATTGGAAGCTTTACGATTCGGGAAATCAAAAAATTAGTTCTGAGAATTGGCCGAGTGAAGACCCCGAATACGTCCTTCCCAGAAAAGATACTTATACATTAGCTGTTGTGGGTAAAACCTCGACTCCATGGGATTATGAGTTTGAAATCGTCACTCCCAATCTCTATGAGAAGACGCTCGCTCTCAATACGCCGGTTTACGGAAATCTCACAGAAAAAGGCGATCGCGATGTTTATACCTTAACCGGTTATAAAGGTCAAATTTTATTTCTCGATGCCCTAGAGGGTACATCTTCACATGAGATAACCTTAACGAGTCCCAGTGGTCAAACAGCTTACTCATCAGAAGACCTTATTATTAGGAAATATTATTCTGACTATAAAGACGATCGAGATCGTTTGCTCGTTCGCCTACCTGAAGATGGTGTTTACGAACTATTAGTTGATGGTGATTTGGAACAAACTGGTCGTTACGGCTTCCAACTGATAGATGTCAGTACAGCTCCAAAAATCGAATCACAAACTTCTCTTGATGGAATTCTAGATCCAGGTTTCTCTGTTCAGTTTTATCAGTTTGAAGGAGGAACAGACGAGACCGTTTACTTTGATAGCTTAGAAAGTGTAACCTCGTATAGTTCTTATTGGTATCTTTACAACTCTAACCTCGAACGTATTGCCAGTCGCCAACTTAAGAATAATTTTGAAATCGATTTACACGGATCGGGAACTTATTACCTCGGCATTCTTGGGGGAGAGGAAACACCGTTAAACTATTCGATCGAACGAGTCGCAACGGTTCCAGAAACAGCTTCGATCGCTCTCGACACGCCAGCAAATGGTGAAATCGCCCAGAAAGGCGAACGAGATATCTACACTTTTACCGGAGCGATCGGTCAGCATATTGCGTTTGAATTGCTAGAAGGCAATTCAAACCTGAACTACGAGATTTTTTCTCCCTCCAATCGATCCTTTGGTTCGGAATCGGTAGATGACTCCGAGAGACTACCGTTAACTGAAAGTGGTCAGTACCGAGTTGAAATTGACGGACAGGACGATACGACGGGAACCTATCGCTTTCAAATTGCCACGGTAGAGGATGATTTTACACCGAGTCCGCCAGTTCCTGCTATTCCTTTAGCACTCAATACCCCTCGATCTATATCGCTGGCAGCCGGTGAAACCAAGCGTTATCGCTTCACCGGTCAGATCGGTCAGAAAATTTGGTTCGACGGACTGACTGAGTCCGATCGAGGTTCTAACGTATACGTTACGCTATACGACCCCTCTGGAACAGAAGTTTTCAAGAATTACAATCTATACAGTGACGAGCTACTAAGAACTTTAACGCGAGATGGCAACTACGACCTCGTTATTGAGTCTAAGCGTTCTTCAGCAACCGAGGTGAGTTTTCAATTACTTGATAACTTTGGGGCAGCTTCTGTAAGCTTCGATAGCGAAGTGAGTGGAAACTTATCGAACCAACTCGCCACTCAACTGTATCGATTTACGGGAGAGAAGGGACAACACCTGTATCTCGAAAGATTAGAGGGAGATTATTACAACTATGTTCATTTGTACGCTCCAGATGGGCGTGGAATTGATTACCAACGTTTGAGTTACGATTTGGGCGATTTTGAATTACCGGGAAATGGGGAGTATATTCTAGCGCTTCAAGGTAACACTCGCTCGAACACCCAACAATACGGCTTTGAAATCGTCACGCCTCCCCAGTTACCGATCGAGCCGTTTGAATTCGGGAGTCTTGTTTCTGGAGAGATTGCCGAACCCGGTCAAGCTAACGTTTATACCTTTGAAGCTGAATCCGGTCAACGGTTGTGGTTTGACGGTCTCGAAAGTACAAATTCTTACGATCCCCGAGGTTCTCTATACGATCCGCAAGGGGCTCGAATTTGGAGCGGACAATCTCTCGGTTCAGATCGCCAACTTTTTGAAGTGCCGACCACGGGCACCTATCGTCTCGAAATCGATGCTTCATCAGACCAAACTGGGGAATATCGCTTCCGCATTTTAGACGTTGATGCAGAAGGCGACGCTCACCCAATTGCCCTCGACTCGACTTTCGATTCGACCTCCAAGGTGGGTGTAGACACCGATCCCGCTGCAACTCACATTTATGGATTTGACGGGACAGCCGGTCAAGTTATCTACGTCGATCGCTTGCGGGGAGACGATGTCTATTCGATCTACGACGCGGCCGGACAAGCTGTCGCCACTTCAGATACATCGAGCGATATTGAGGAATTCGAGGCCGTTTTACCAAAAGACGGTCGTTATAGCCTCGTTGTTGAAGGTCGCGGGACGACGACAGACTACGAAGTGCGTTTGGGAACGCCCGACTTCGTCGAGTCGAGTTACGAATTCGGGCAAACGATTGTTGGGTCGATTTCAGAAGTGGGAGAGCGCGATACCTATACCTTCGAGGGAGCGCCCGGACAACTGCTGTATCTGGATAACTTAGCCTACAGCCTTTCTATCAAAGCGACCGTTACTTCTCCGAGCGATCGCCACGTTCAAACGCTTTTGTTGAGCGGGAACGATCCGAATCCCGTTCTCCTCAACGAAGCGGGAACCTACACCCTCGAAATTGATGGGTATCGAGAACAACAGGGCGATTACTCGCTTCGTCTTCTCGACTTGATGGCGGCGCCGACTGTCGCCCTCGATACAGAAATAACGGGCGATTTTGGCGAAAGCCGTCGCGCTGCCGATGCCTACCGCTTGACTGGTGAAGCCGATCGAACGCTGTTTTTCGATCGACTCACTGGCGATTCTTCAAATTATTACCGACTCTACGATTCGGCGGGTCAGTCATTGTTTTGGCGACACCCATCACTAAGTGCAGATAGTGAGACAACGCTTCCTCGAGACGGAGAGTACGTTCTCGTTTTCGACGGTCGTAACGGTACTGACAATAGTTACCGGTTAGAAATTGTCACGCCAGAATTTCCAACGTTCGATCTAACGTTGGGTGAGACCGTAACGAACGAGCTAACCGAGCCGGGAGAGCAACATACTTATACATTTACCGGCAAGCTGGGTCAGACGCTGTTTTACCAGCCTCTCTTCAGTTCGAGTACTCTTAATGTTTCTTTACTCGACGAAGGGGGTAAAAAACTCTGGGAACAGCAAAAATACTCCGGTCGAAAACTGTTTACTTTGAGTGAAGAGGGTACTTACCAACTCATCGTTGATGGAGAGAAAGATGCTGTTACGGGTTATGGCTTCCAACTGTTCGATCTCGCCTCCAGTCCCGAACTCCCTCTCGACATCGAACTTTCAGGCGACTTCGGAACCAGCGAACGAGAAGCGATACTGTACCAGTTTGAAAGCGACGCTCGAACGCATCTATATTTCGAGGCAACTGGAGAATCAACCGACCGGTACGCCCTCTATGCTCCCGACGGAACGGAGGTTTTCTTCCAAAGATTCGATCTCGATATCGAGCAGGAGCTGACAGATGAAGGAACCTATACGTTAGCGTTGCTCGGATGGGGCGGAACGCGCAACGATTACGCTCTAACCGTTCGTGCTGCTACGTTTGATTCCCTATCGCTTCCTTTCGGTCAAGTGGTAGAAGGAACCTTGGAGGGAGCAGGCGATCGCCACATTTATGAATTTACCGGTCGTATCGGTCAGTCGCTGTTCTTTGACGGATTGTCTGCCGATCCTTCTTTAACGGCAACGCTCTTAGCCCCCGGTGGCAGCGCTTTATCGTCCGTCGATCCAGATAAGGATTGGTCGAAACCTCTAACTTTGACAGAAAGCGGTCTCTATCGCTTGGAAATTGACGGTGAGAATACCGCCACAGGAGATTACAGCTTCCGCTTGAGCGATCTCAGTGCCACTTCACCTTTGCCTTTGAGTGAGTCGGTTTCTGGAACGGTGTTAGACTCTGAGGTCGAACTGTATCAAATCGAGGGAACGGCCGGGCAAGTTTTAAATTTCGATTGGCTCTCGGCAGACAGTGAAGCTTATTGGAATCTTTACGATCCTGGGAATCGCGCCCTTACTGAGTTTAAGAAGCAGAGTGCGAGTTTAGATTTTGAGGCAGCATTGCCTCTTGACGGACGGTATACCTTGGCTGTGGCGTCTTCTGGATCGGGAGCGAACGAGTATTCTTTTGAGGTGACGGACATTTCGACAGAGCCGATCGCCACGAGCGGTCTCGGTACGAAAATTGCGGGGAATTTGCCGAGCGGCGAAACTCGGACTCACCGTTTTACGGCGTCGGCGGGAATGCAGGTCTACTTCGACAGCTTGGTCAACAACTATATTCGGACGACCCTAATAGCCCCCGACGGTACGGAAACTTTTAGTATAAGCAGCAGTAACGATCTCTACACTATAAACCCTGTAACGTTAACCCAAACGGGTGAGTACGTTGTAAAAGTCTCGCCATGGAGTGGCGAGTATGGATTGCAACTCTTAGAGTTCTCTCAAGATGCTTCCGAGCGTATCCAAATCGGTCAGGCCGTCTCGGGAACGACAGACGGTCGCGCCGCTCGAGTTTACAACTTTGACGGTCAGATCGGACAACGGATTTTGTTGAACGGAATGACCGGACAGAATGTCGATGCCAAACTCTACACTCCCAACGGCGAGCAGGTATTTTCCCATGACTTCTATTACTCGAGAGATACCAATCCGTATGCTCTCGAGTTAGACGGGGTTTATCATCTGGTGATTTCTGGCGAAAACGACAGCGCCAACGATTACCAATTCCAACTCCTCGATTTGAGTGCCGGTCGGGAAGTGAAGCTGCGGATGCCGGTCGAAGGCAGCTTACCCACAGGTCAGTACGGGGATGTTTACAAAATTAACGGTCGAGCCGACCAGCGCCTGTATTTCGATCTGTTGCAAGGCACGTCGAGCTTGTACTGGGAACTCTACGATCCGAATTACCAATCGCTCGAGAGGCAGCGCTTTAACACAGACCTGGAAGATGTCGTGTTGCCTGAAGATGGAGAATACACGCTCTATCTCGAGGGTGGAACCTCTGCATCTCCCCTGAACTACCGTTTCCAAGTTTGGGCAGACGACGATCGCCCCGATATCGTCACCCCTGGAGACGGCCGCACGGCATCCGGTGGCGACGGAGCGCTGTTTGAATTCCCGGTCGCTCTCGAAGTGGCAGACGGAAATGGGGGGACGGCAGCTCAAGAATATACGATCCGCTTGATGCCCGACCCGCTCAACACGGCTCCTGAGATTATCAGCACGCCGCTGACCGATTTCGGCCTCAACCAGCGGTTTTACGAATACCAGCTCAAAACTTTCGATGCTGAAGACGACGACCTCAACTACCGTTTGATCGACGGACCATCGGGAGCGGTCGTCACGCAAGATACGGGAATGCTCGGATGGTTTCCTCAAGACGCTCGAGCCGGTGAAACTTACGGCTTTAAAGTCGAAGTATCCGACGGTCGCGGCGGTCGAGACGTTCAGGAATTTGAAGTTACTGTCCAGTCAGCGACCGGAGCGATTCGCGGCGCCGTATTCGACGACCTCAACGGGAACGGCTACCGCGATTCCAATTTCGTCGTGGGAGAGTCCCCTAACATCCTGTTCGTCGTCGATACGTCGCCCAGCATGGGAAGCCGCTCGGTGAATTGGGGCGATCCGAATACGACCTTGGAAAACTTCGGCGATCGACCCGTGTCAGTTCAAGATCTCGAATGGGCTTCGATCGTCGCGCTGGCCGAACAGATGTCCGCTCAAGACCGTGGCGATGACGTAAAGGTGGGATTTATGGCCTTCGGCAGTAACGCCCTAACGGATATGGACGTGGAGACACCCGGCTTCCAACCCTTTACGAACGTTGCTGCCGATCGCAATGGAAACAATCTAGCCGATTACCGAGAAGCGATTCAAAATCCGTTATCGGGTGGTGCTTCGGCAGTGGGAACCTCGGAAATGACCGTGGCGGCAGGACTCGCCGATAGCTTACCGGATGACGAGACCCTGAACGTCATCTTTATGTCCGATGGCTTTATTGGCATTGACGAAGAAGCCGTCACCTCTCTTCGCGAGAAGCCAAACGTCAATCTGTCAGCGTTTGCCATCGGTACGACAGCCAGTTTGGATACGATGCAGCGCATCGATCCCAATGCCTCACGAATCACTCGCCCTGATGACCTACTCGATATCTTTGGAGGCTGGACTCTCTATTCGAGCAACGAACCGTTGCTCGAGAACGTGACGGTCTACCTCGACCTCGACAACGACGGACAGCTCGACGAGACCGAACCCCAGCAGAAAACCCAACCGAACACGACCCTTTCGCTCGTCGGCGATCGCGACCCTTATTACTTCAATTTTGAAGGGTTGTTGCCGGGAACCTACCACGTCCGACAAGTGGTACCCAACGGTCGCCACGAAACGGCACCGCCGACGGGTTCGTTCGTCGATACCGTGACGGTCACCGGCGGCGAAACCTTCTCTCATCTGTTCGGCCTGCAGGACGTTGGCGATCCGCCCAACGCCGCCCCCGAGTTCCAAACGACTGCCCCCGAAGACCGCCTGACGGCTGGGGAGCAATGGCGATATTCCGCCCTCGCCCTCGACCCCGATGCCGACGCGATCGCCTACGACCTTCCTTTAGCCCCTGAAGGCGCCTTCGTCGATGTCGAAACTGGTTTGGTAGTCTGGAAACCCCAGGCGGAGCAAACGGGAACCTTTGATTTCTTACTGCGGGTGCAGGACGATCGCGGTGCGCGATCGATCCAAGCCTTCCAACTGACAGTAGAGGCCCCCAACCAAGCCCCCGTCTTCGTTACCGACGACGCGGCCGTCCCCTCGCCTCAAGTGGGCAAACCCTTCGAGTTCGAGTTCCGAGCCATCGACCCCGAGGGCGACGCGATCGCTTACAGCTTGGCGGACAGTTCCTCGAACCGAGTCACCCTCGACGAAACCGGTCGGCTGACCTGGACGCCCAGTTCCAGCGAACTGGGGCAACACCAACTCACCCTCGTCGCGCGGGACGATCGCGGTGCCGAAACCCAGCAGGTCTTCCCCCTGACGGTTATCGAAGCGCAGCCCAACCAACCCCCTCAAATCGCCGAGTCCCCCGCGCCCAATACTCGCGCGCAAGTGGGCGTTCCCTACACCTACGCCCTCCCCGTTCGCGACCCCGACGGCGATACCCTGACCTACCGGGCGATCGCACCGAGTCCGACGGGTTTGGAAATCGACGACACCGGCCGGGCGATCTGGATTCCCACCGCCGAACAGTTCGGCCGCCACGACATCGCCATCGAAGTCGAAGACGCCCAGGGCGCGACGGAACTCGTCACCTGGACGGTCGACGTTACCCACCAAACCGGGAACAGCGCACCGGTCGTCACCTCAGAGCCAACCCTCGTCGCCACGATCGAGCAACCTTACCGCTATAGACTCGAGGCGATCGACCCCGACGGCGATGCCCTCATCTGGCAGTTAGACGACGCCCCCACCGGAGCCGTCCTCGACCCGCTGACGGGCGTTTTGAGCTGGCAACCGACCGAAACTCAACTCGGCGATCGCGAATTTGCCGTCCGCGTCACCGACAGCCGGGGTAGCTTCAGCGGACAGGGCTTCACCGTCCAAGTCAACGGCACCAACACGCCCCCCGCCATTACCTCCGTCCCCTCCACCGCCGCCGGAGTCGGACAACCCTACCGTTACGTCGTCGAAGCCACCGACCCCGAAGGAGACGCTCTACGCTTCAGTTTGGGCGAACGACCTGAAGGCATGACGGTCGACGAGCTGACGGGAGAGGTACTGTGGGACGCACCCACCCTCGGCACCCACACCGTCGAAATTATCGCCAGCGACTCTCAAAACGACCTCAACCGCCAGCGTTACACCCTCGTCGTCGAGCCAACGGCTGTCAACCAAGCCCCTCGCATTACCTCGACCCCCCAAGGACTGACCGGTGTGGGGACGGAATACACCTATACCCTCGAAGCCGAAGATCCCGACGGCGATTCCTTAACCTACGCGCTAAACACCCCCGTCGACGGTGCCACCCTCGACCCCGTTACAGGCCGACTGTCTTGGACGGCGACGGCTTCCGGTCGCACCGAATTCGACCTACAAGCCACTGACCCCGCTGGAGCGATCGCTCGCCAACGCTTTGCCGTCGTGGCGTTTGACGATCGGCCACCCGTGATTCAGTCGAACGATATGCCGACGTTAGCCGTTCCCGAGACCCTCTATCGCTACGATATTCGGGCTTACGACCCCAACGGAACGCCGCTGACCTATCGCCTCGACGACGAGTCGCACGCTAAAGGCATGACCCTCGACGATGCAGGTCGCCTGCGCTGGACGCCGGGTCTCGAAGACCTGGGCCAACATCCCATCGAAATCGAGATCGTCGACGGGTCTGGGGCGACGACGACTCAAGCCTTTACGCTGACGGTGGCTGCCGATACCGCTGCCCCAGAGGTGGAACTGTTACCCTTGAGTCCGATCTTCGTCACCGCCGACGATACCTATCAAGCCAATCTCGGCGACGAGGTGCGCTGGCAAGTGGCCGCCACAGACGACGTCGGCGTGACGGGGTTGCAGTTGTTCGTCAACGGCGAACCCCTGGCACTCGATGCCAACGGGACGGCAGTTATGACGGCATCGGAAGCCTCGACCTTAGAAGGATGGGCCACAGATGCGGCGGGGAACGTCGCCACGGCAACAGTCGCCCTATCCGTCTTCGACCCCAGCGATACGAATCCGCCGGTAGTGTCCCTCGACCCGACGGTGTGGGAAACCCCGATTACCCACTTCACCGACGTTCTGGGAACCGCACACGACCCCGACGGCACGTTGGATTATTACAGTTTAGAAGTGGCTCCTGCGACCGGGGGCGAGTTCGTGGAGTTCCTGCGCGTCGAAGATACCGACGTGGACGCGAATTCGACCTTGGGAGAGTTCGACCCGACCACATTGCTCAACGACAGCTATCGCCTGCGCTTGACCGCCGCCGATACAGCGGGGAACCTCTCGAGCGTCGAGGAAATCGTCGATGTAGCCGGGGAGTTGAAGTTGGGCAATTTCCAACTCTCGTTTACGGACATGGAGATTCCCGTTTCGGGGATTCCCATCTCTGTGACGCGGACTTACGATTCTTTAACGTCGAACTGGTCGGACGAGTTAGGTTACGGTTGGCGTTTGGAATTCCGCGATACGGACTTGCGGACGAGTTTGCCGAAGCCGACGCCGGAACAGGAGCTGTTGGGACAGTTGCCGGGATTCAAAGATGGAGACCGGGTGTATGTGACGGTTCCGGGAGGTAAACGGGTTGGGTTTACCTTCGAGCCTCGACTCGATCCGCAAATCGAATCGCTGTTGAGTCAAGGGGCTTATATTCCGAAAACTCTACAGTTCCGTACACCCGAGTTCGTCGCAGACGACGGGTCTCACATGACCCTGTCCGTATCCCAACACTCGTTGGTCTGGAACGACCGTTTAAACGCTTATACGAGCGTCAGTGGCGTTCCCTACAATCCGGCATCGTCAATGTTTGGGGGAACCTATACGCTGACGACAAAGGACGGAATTGAATACAAAATTGACGGGACGACGGGAGATTTGGTCGCGGCGACCGACCTCAACGGGAACGAGTTGACGTTTACCGACGACGGTATCTTTAGCGATACGGGAGTGGCGGTGACGTTCGCGCGAGATGCAAAAGGTCGCATCACCGAAATTACCGACCCCGACGGGGAAGTGGTGAGTTACGAGTACGACGCGGCGGGAGATTTGGTCGCGGTGACGGACCGCGAGGAGATGACGACGACGTTCGGCTACGGTGTGGACGAGCGTCCTCACTATCTCGACGAGATAATCGACCCCTTGGGACGTCCGGCGGTGCGGACGGAGTACGACGAGAAAGGTCGGTTGAAACGGACGTTGGATGTCGAGGGAGATTCCATCAGCTTCAGCTACGACCCCGATAACGCCACCCAAATCGTCAAAGACGCCAACGACAACCCCACCTTCTACGAATACGACGATCGCGGCAACGTCATCCAACAAGTCAACGCTCTCGGTCACATTACCCAACTCAAATACGAAGACCCCAACAATCCCACCCGAGTCACCTCCATCACCGACCCCAACGGCAACCTCACCACCTATCGCTACGACGAAAACGGCAACCTCCTCCGCCGTAGCGAACCGCATCCTCCGGGAACCGAGCCGTCGTACACCCACTACGGTTACGACGAAAACGGCAACCAGACCTCCATTACCCTACCCACAGGAGCCACCTTCAAACAAAAATACGACGCACGCGGCAACTTACTGCGAATGGAAGATGCCGAGGGCAATCTCATCCAAGCCTTCACCTACGACCGTCGTGGAAACGTCACCAGCGAAACCGACCCCTTTGGGACAACGATATACGGACTCATCAATTCTTTTGGTAATGCTCTTTGGATTAAAGATCCCAACGGGGACGTGACGACCAGCACCAACACCAAACAAGGTTGGCTGAAAACCTTTACCGACAGTAGCGGCACCTCAGAAATCTTCTACGACAAATCGGGACGGGAACTCAAAGCCGACTACGGCGATGGTCTGATTGTCGAGTACGATTACGAAGGAGCCGGAAGCGATTGGACGAGCCTCGAAGCACCGACCATCGGTCGCATCGAACGCCGCTTTACCGAAGACGGCAAACTCGGCGGTTGGCTGACCCCAGGAGAGGGAGAAATTACCTTCACCTACAACGAAAACGGTCAGTTAAAAACTGAAACCGACCCCAGCGGACGAGTCACCACCTACACCTACGACCCCATCGGTCGCGTCAAAACGGTGACGGACGAAGCCACGGGACTGAAGACGGAATATCACTACGACCGTCTCCCCGAGGGGATTGCCGACCCCGACCCCGACGTTCCCGACCACCTCCTCGGTCGTCGCAGCGGTCAAACGGTGCATCTCGATGCCGACACGCGATATACGACTGCCACGACGTACTATCCCGACGGAAAAGTCAAATCCTCCACGGACGCGCGAGGAAACACGACCTTCTTCGACTATACGCCGACCACGACCACCATCACCGATGCTTTAGAACGTCAAACCGTCAGTATCAGCAGCGACCAGTATCTCCCCCTCGAAACCCGTTACGCCGACGGCACGACCGAACGTCAAACCTACCTGTTCGGCAACAACCTCCTCGAAGCGAAAGACTATCCGACGAGTCTCACTGACCGCAACCAACGAGACCGTCTGTTCGACTACGACGAACTCGGTCGCCTCGAAACCGCTACGGATTGGGGAAATACCCTCTACCAATTCCGTTACGAGGACAACGGCTACGCCGTCGAAAGTCCGACAGGGGAAACGCTGCTGTCTTACGAGTACAACGACGACGGCGACTTGAAAGCCGTCACCTACCTCGACGGCGGAACTCGAGAACTGACCTATTCCGAGACAGACAACCGTTTAGAAAAAGCGGTTCTCCCCTCTGGCTTCGAGGTGGACTACGACTATACAGCCTCGGGATTGGAACGGCGACGAACGGTTTCCTTCAATGACGAAGTGATTGAAGAAGTCGTCTCCGACTGGAACGAAGCCACCGGACAGTTACAAAGTCTCACCGACGCCACGGGAACCACCACCTATCACTACGATGCCGAAACTCAGGCGTTGTCTGGCGTAGACTATCCCAACGGCGGTGAAATTCGCTACGACTACGATGTTTTGGGACGAGTTGAAGCGGTGACGGTGAAAGCCGATGCGGATGCAGAAGCTTACGAAACTCGCTATCGATACGATGGGGTGGGAAATCTAACGGCGGTGACTGACCCGACGCAGGGAACGACCGCTTACGAGTACGATGAGGTCAACCGCCTGACCTCGCGGACGTTGCCGAACGGGGTGAAGACGGTTTATACCTACAAGGAGAACACCGATTTCGTCGAATCGATGACTCATTTAGCAGTCGATGGAACGACGGTATTGTCGTCGGTGAGTTACGATCGCTCTGCCAGTGGCGAACCGACGAAGATAACGCGCGAAGACGGTTCCTATCGCCAAATCGAGTACGATGCCTCGCTGCGGGTGGAGAAAGAGTCGTTCTACGATGCGACTGGAACCTTGTTAGACGAGGTGGTCTATACTTACGATGCCGATGGCAACCGTCAGACGGTTTCGGGTGGGGAAGCTCAGGGAACTTACCGCTACGAGAACGTTCACCAACTCACAGAAATCGATACGTCACAGGGAATCGAGACGTACACTTACGATGAGGGGGGTCGTGTCGAAACCATCAGTCGCGATGGGGAGACGTTACGGTTCGAGTACGACGAAAACGACCAGTTGACCAAAGTTTCGGATGTTAATGGCAATCCGGTTGTTGAGTATACTTACGACAGCGAGGGTCGTCGGGTTGAAGTGACGGACGCGCAAGGAAAACGGGACGTGGTGGTGGCTCCGACAAGGGGAAGACTCGAATCGCCGTTTTTGATTGTTCGCAACGCTCAGGTAGAGGCGGCGTTTGCTTATGCGGGGGATATGCCGCTGGCTCGGGTGGACGAGGCGGGTAATCCGGTATATTACCTGACGGATGCGATGGGAAGTGTCATTGGTTTGGTGGATGGCAACGGTCAGGAGGTGGCGGAGTTCCGCTACGATAGTTTTGGCAATTTGCAGACGCCGGAAGTGTTGTCGGAAGGGTTAGGGGGAGATTTCCGCTTCCAGGGTCAGTGGTTGGAGTCGAATACGGACTTATACCATTTCCGAGCGCGGTATTACGACCCCGAGACGGGACGCTTTGTCAGTCGCGACCCGGTTGAGGTTATCGAGACGGTGCCGGAGAGTAGTAATCCCTATCAGTTTGTTTATAACAATCCTCTGGTTTATAGCGATCCGACTGGGGAGTTTACTATTACTGAAGTTAATACTTCCTTTGAAATTCAAGGTGTTCTTAATAAGATACAAGCTTACACAGCTAATCAAATTAAAGATTATTTGATAGATAAAGCAAGGGGAGTTGTAGGTGAACTAGCAATATCTGCCTTTAGCTCTCTGCTACCTCAACAATTTGGTTATATCTATTCTTCTTTTAGTGAATTTTCAGGAAGAGCAGGAGCTCGACAAGCTGGCAATAGATTTGAAGCTGCTATTCAAGGAGCTATTTGTGGTATAATTGGTGAAACAAATTTTTATCCAGATTCACTTTGGCTTGAGCCAGCTGTAGGAAAAGCAGATGGAAAACCAAATGGAAATGGTTATAATTGCAAAAATATTGAAAATGGAAGAAGGAGAGGATCTACTAGAATCAATTCATTTCCTGACTTTATTTTTAAATCTGCACCTCCAACTCAAGAACCTCCAAAAGCATGGCTAATTGGAGATTTTAAGTATTCTTTAAAATCAGTCAGAGATTCAGCTAAAAGCCAAACAAATCAGTGGAAAGCAATTACTCGACATGCACAATATCAAAATCAGCATCAATATGCTCCAATTGTTACATACTTTACACTCCAAAATGGAGGAAGGAGGGGGCTTCTTTATGCAAAAGAATTAGAAATTGAAGCAGTAGAAGCTGGAGTAGCTTTGTTTGTATTTTCTGTGAAATAAATTACGATCGATACTCATGCCACATACACATTCACTGCATACACAGATGATTGAAGCAATCAAGGCTGAAAACATCTCAAAAATTGAAGAACTTATAGCTCAAGGAGTTCAAGTTAATTACATTAATAACTCATGTGCATCAAGTGCTATAGAAGCAGCAACAAAACTAAACAACATTGAAATAGTTACTCTTTTACTTAGCGTGAAGAATGCCGACCCAAATCAGTGGTATATGAGAAGTCCACTAGCGATCGCGATAGACAATGAATTTCTAGATATCGCCGATCTCTTAATCGAGCATGGTGCAGATGTCAATATTAATCCAGATATGGACATGACACCTTTAATGTGTGCTGTTAGCATAAATAATTTGCAGCTAGTTAAAAGGCTCATTGATGCTGGTGCTGATGTAAATGCAGCAGGAAAAGAATCAAATCCACCATTGTCCATTGCTGCCTCTAGTGGGTATAAAGAAATTTACGAATATCTTTTACCTTTAATCAACAAAAACTATCTACAAGAATTTATTGAGGAAGCAATTTGGTGTGCAATTATTGATAATTCATTGGCAGGAATTATTTTTTTATCATCTATAGATGCTAATATGAATTGCAGAAATTTTAATGGGAACACACCATTAATAGAGGCAATAGAATGTGGAAATTTTTCTATGGCAGAAACATTAATAGAAATTGGTGTAAATGTGAATTTAAAAAATAATAATAATCGTACTGCCCTTAGTATCTCTCGAGAAAAAGATTATGATGAAGTAGCCCAAAAGTTATTGGAAGCAGGAGCAACAGAGGAATAAACGACGGTATTGTCGTCGGTGAGTTACGATCGCTCTGCCAGTGGCGAACCGACGAAGATAACACGTGAGGATGGTTCCTATCGCCAAATCGAGTACGATACCTCGCTGCGGGTGGAGAAAGAGTCGTTCTACGATGCGACTGGAACCTTGTTAGACGAGGTGGTCTATACTTACGATGCCGATGGCAACCGTCAGACGGTTTCGGGTGGGGAAGCTCAGGGAACTTACCGCTACGAGAACGTTCACCAACTCACAGAAATTGATACGGCACAGGGAATCGAGACGTACACTTACGATGCAGGGGGTCGTGTCGAAACCGTCAGTCGCGATGGGGAGACGTTGCGGTTCGAGTACGACGAGAACGACCAGTTGACCAAAGTTTGGGATGTTAATGGCAATCCGGTTGTTGAGTATACTTACGACAGCGAGGGTCGTCGAGTTGAAGTGACGGACGCGGAAGGGAAACGGGACGTGGTGGTGGCTCCGACAAGGGGAGGACTCGAATCGCCGTTTTTGATTGTCAAAGAGAATGACGTTGAAGCGGCGTTTGCTTATGCGGGGGATATGCCGCTGGCTCGGGTAGACGAGGCGGGAAATCCGGTATATTACCTCACGGATGCGATGGGAAGTGTCATCGGTTTGGTGAATGGCAACGGTCAAGAGGTGGCGGAGTTCCGTTACGATAGTTTTGGCAATTTGCAGACACCGGAGGCTTTACCATCAGAACTGGGAGGAGATTTCCGCTTCCAGGGTCAGTGGTTGGAGTCGAATACGGACTTGTATCATTTCCGAGCGCGGTATTACGACCCGGAGACGGGACGCTTTGTCAGTCGCGACCCGGTTGAGGTGATTGAGACGGTGCCGGAGAGCAGCAATCCCTATCAGTTTGTTTATAACAATCCCCTGGTTTATAGCGATCCAGATGGCAATATAACGATTAATCGGCTGAATGCTGCACAAACAATCAATAAAATACTTCATAACGTTCGGCGACTATCACTCAATCAAGCCAAAGAAGAATTAATAGACCAAGCTCGTGGAATAGCTGGCCAAGTTCTAGAGCAAGCTTTGAGTCAATTGATTCCATTTAATCCTGTAACTGAATTTTTAAGTAACCAACGCTTGCGAGGACGAGGATTTGAAGGTTTAATGATGTCAAGTCTCTGTGGCGCAATTCCACTACCACAAGGTGCTAAAAATCGTACATGGCTGGAAGTTGACATCGAGCCAAGTGGGACACCTGGAAGTAATGGATATAGATGTGGTGAACCCATACCCTCTCCAACACAATTTTCTCGTGGTCTTGGGACAATATCTATTTTAGATAGAAATCAAAATCCGAGAGTTGACTTTGTATTTAAAACAAAACAACCAGCTCTTTATGATAGAAAACCTCCAGGCTATCTAGTTGGAGACTTTAAGCTAAGAACAGAGGTAATTGACACTTCAAAACGTCAATGGCGTTCGATCATTAACTATGCTTATGCAAGTTGGAAATTAAATCCTCGAACAGGAGAGAGGGGACATCAGTATGTTCCTATGGCAATGTATGTAACTCTATTTGGAAATTCAACACATGAAGCTCTTGTTAAAAAGGAGGGATTAAAGAAAGGTGTTAGGGTAGAAATTATAGAATTCTACGAGCGTACAAGTCCTCGATTGCCAGTTGCCTTTTGATTAAAAAATCAATGACACCCTTAAGGAATAGAGATCGGGCATCATAGGATATAGCAATCCTAAATGTTTTGCGGAAAAAGATTAGCTGAAAACCCCATTCCGTAACGATCTATCCTGACAACAATCCGCAAACGGCGTCGTACTGCTATATCATGCTGTATTAAATAATCCCTTACAAGTTATGGACTATAGCCAACCAATTAACCCTCATTTGAGTGCCAACTTTTCTCAACTAAATAGTGCCATTCAGGAAAACGATATAAAATTTATAAAATACGCGATCGATCGTAAATTAACTTTTTCTCCAAAGGAAGAGGGCGTTTGTACTAAAATTCCATTCGTTTTAGCTTGTGAATTAGGACGTTTAGAGATTGTAGAAATGCTCATCAAATACAGAAATGAGATAGATCTTGATATCGATCAATTTTTAGAGGAAGAGTTTTGGGATGAAGCTTTAACAGGTCTTATGGCTGCTTCTGGCAAAGGCCATATTCAAGTTGTCAAGACTCTTGTACTTGCAGGTGCCAATCCTAACATTCAAACTTGTTATGGTGAAACAGCTTTGTCATTTGCTGCTAGAGGCGGTTATATAGATATTTTTGAGGAACTAGCTCCACTAGTTAATTGCATAGATCCAGAGCATATAGACATTCTGAGAAAGATAGCAGACTCAGAGTCAAGGTTAAATTCGCGGCACAAAAATTAGTAGAAAAATCGCACGGAATACCGCTACGATGAGGGGTGTCATGTCGAAACCGTCAGTCGCGATGGGGAGACGTTGCGGTTCGAGTACGACGAAAACGACCAGTTGACCAACGTTTCGGATGTTAATGGCAATACGGTTGTTGAGTATACTTACGACAGCGAGGGTCGTCGGGTTGAGGTGACGGACGCGCAAGGGAAACGGGACGTGGTGGTGGCTCCGACGACGGGAGGACTCGACTCGCCGTTTTTGATTGTTAAAGAGAATGAGGTAGAGGCGGCGTTTGCTTATGCGGGGGATATGCCGCTGGCTCGGGTGGACGAGGCGGGTAATCCGGTGTATTACCTGACGGATGCGATGGGAAGTGTCATCGGTTTGGTAGATGGCAACGGTCAAGAGGTGGCGGAGTTCCGCTACGATAGTTTTGGCAATTTGCAGACGCCGGAGGCGTTGTCGGAAGGTTTAGGGGGAGATTTCCGCTTCCAGGGTCAGTGGTTGGAGTCGAATACGGATTTGTACCATTTCCGAGCGCGGTATTACGACCCCGAGACGGGACGCTTTGTCAGTCGCGACCCGGTTGAGGTCATCGAGACGGTGCCGGAGAGCAGTAATCCCTATCAGTTTGTTTATAACAATCCTCTGGTTTATAGCGATCCGACTGGGGAGATTCCGCTTGGAGATTTGCTTGCATCAATTCATGTAAGGAAAATTTTGGAAGGTATCCGAAACTATAGTGCTCAGCAAGCTAAGGAATATTTATTGGATCGAGCCAAGGGAGTTGCCGGAGATGTTCTTGTGTCTGTTATGAAGCAGCTAGTACCCTTTACCGAATTCCAGAATGTCATCAACATGGGTCGCACTATGGATGCAGGTACTGAATTTGAGAGTGTACTTCGAGGAGCTATTTGTAGTGTGATTGGTGAATCATTTCAACAATTCACACAGCATCTTTGGCTACAACCTCGTATTTCATCAAAGGGAAAGCCACTTGATGATGGATGGGCTTGTGGAAGTCAATTTCCTGAAAATGAAAACCAGTGGTTCTTCACGGAAGAACTCTACGGTAAACGGCCAGATTTTATTATAAAGGATGGAGGACCTCGAACAACCGACAAAAAACCAAAAGCCTTTTTGATTGGGGATGTTAAGCTTGCCGGGAAAACAGTTCTTGGCAACCGATCGCAATTCAAAGCTATCATGGAGTATGCTAGCTTTGAGAATGGGCGGCAGTACCACCCAACTGCTTTATACGTGACCTTATATCGTCCAACTCAGGCTGAATTTGCAAGAATTAAGCGTCTTTCTAGTTCTTATGGTGTTTTTGCAGCAATTGCACCTATTTTGAGTCGAACGAGATAGAAGTTACTGTTTTATATGGCCAAATCATTTGAGTTGTAAACGACCTCTACAGTTGGGATCTCTTTTTAAGGGACTTCCAGGTTGCAGAATTTTACGAATCAGTGGGGCTGGCTATATGTCCTTTTTGGATCGTCTATTTCGTGCAACCCGATCGGATATTTCAGTAGGTTCATAATATGGAAGACTTTGACGATCTAATTTCAGAAGTTGATATCCAAGACATTGTTCAAATTCTTGCTGATGGGTATGATGTAAATTTCCAAAATGAATGTGGAGAAACCCTCCTCATGAGGGCATCTTCTAATGGAAATTTAGAAGCAATCGCTCTACTTCTTGAAAATGGAGCAAATATAAATCTAATTGATATGGAAGGAGATTCAGCATTAATGTATGCGGCTAGCACAGAGCAGTGGGGAGCATTCAGGTACTTATCTCTATTTACAGATAAAAAAACAAGAGAATTTTGTTTAATTGGCGCAGCTATTGAAGGAAACATTCAAGCTATTGAAATTCTGCTTGATACAGATATAGATGTGGATACTTGTCGCCAAAGTGGAGTCTGGTGTGAAAATGGAATGACAGCACTCATGTTGGCTGTGCAAGAAGGGAAATTCCTGGCAGCCAAAAAACTTTTAGAGTCTGGAGCAAATCCAAATTTGTGTGATGAAGATACACAAAAAACAGCACTTATGTTTGCTATAGAAAATCAATCTTTAGACTTAGTCAGGCTGCTTGTAAATGCAGGAGCAAATTTGGCTGTTCAGGATAGCTATGGAAATACTCCTTTAATGAAAGCACGCAAGTTAAAAAATACTGAAATAGTCAGTTTTTTGGATAAACTATAGCAGAATCATTGTAACCATTCAGGGGGGTATGGTGTAAACTGAGGGACATGGAAGAGAGCATAACCATAGGCGACATCAAGATTCCTTGCGTGGACTGGGAAAAGACTCCAGGAAGCGTGAAAAATTTAGTGAGGAATCAAGAGCAACGAATTGCCGCCATCGAAGAACGTCTGGGACTCAACGCCTCAAACAGCTCCATCCCCCCTCAAAGCAACCCCCTCAAGCCAAACAAGAGAAGAAAGACAAAGGAAGCAGACGTAAACGGGGAGGGCAAAAAGGACACAAAGGATTTGGACGACAGTTATACGAACCGAGTCACTGTAGCGAGATCATCGAGTATCAACCCGAGACCTGCCAGCATTGCCAAGCGCCCCCACCGGAGCCGTCCTCGACCCGCTGACGGGCGTTTTGAGCTGGCAACCGACCGAAACTCAACTCGGCGATCGCGAATTTGCCGTCCGCGTTACCGACAGCCGGGGTAGCTTCAGCGGACAGGGCTTCACCGTCCAAGTCAACGGCACCAACACGCCCCCAGCGATTACCTCCGTCCCCCCCACCGCCGCCGGAGTCGGACAACCCTACCGTTACGCCGTCGAAGCCACCGACCCCGAAGGAGACGCTCTACGCTTCAGTTTGGGCGAACGACCCGAAGGCATGACGGTCGACGAGCTGACGGGAGAGGTACTGTGGGACGCACCCACCCTCGGCACCCACACCGTCGAAATTATCGCCAGCGACTCTCACAACGACCTCAACCGCCAGCGTTACACCCTCGTCGTCGAACCGACGGCCGTCAACCAAGCCCCTCGCATTACCTCGACCCCCCAAGGACTGACCGGTGTAGGGACGGAATATACCTATACCCTCGAAGCCGAAGATCCCGACGGCGATACCCTAAACTACCAACTCCTCGAAGCTCCCGAGGGAATGGCCGTCGATGCTGTCACCGGCGAAGTTCTTTGGGACAAACCCGTAGCGGGAACTTATACCGTTGCTGTCGGCGCGAACGACGGACGTTTGGGGGGCGCACAGCGCTTTACTCTAACCGTTGTCGATAACTCACCCCCTCGGTTTACGTCCGAACCGATCGCCACAGCAGTCGTCGGCGGTGATTACAGCTATACCGTCGAAGCTTTGGATATCGATGGCGACGCGCTCTCGTATCAGTTAACCGAAGCCCCAGAGGGAATGAGTCTCGATCGCTTCGGTCGGGTGCAGTGGCAAGCAACGGACGAGGGCAGTTTCCCCGTCGAAGTTACCGTCACCGATCGTTTCGGGGCGACCGACGTTCAGTCCTATCGGTACTTAAACAAATTTCAAGCCCAAACCAAGCCAAAACGCGCTTTGTGAGCGGCAAACAGGTCTCGATTCTCGTTCAGCCATGCCACAAAACGAAAAGACATGGCTGTCCGAAAAGCCTCTAAAGCATCTACAAAAGTTTCCAAAGGTTGGTTCGCCCACTTCCTTCGTAAACCGCCCGTCAACTTATGCCAAAGGATAAAAGTGTAGGCACAAAATACCAAAATTAAATGCCGCTGTAAACTCTTCAAACCTCTCGCCTGGCATTCCCTCCAACCCAACCATCCTTTGGCTTCCCGATAGAAGACTTCTACCCAGTTTCGCCCTGAGTAAGTGTTCACGACCCATTCGGCAGTCACTTTTTCGGAGTCTTCATTCGTGATAAAATAATCAATTTCTGTCGCGTCCGCATAAGAACTTGCATTCATGACGATAGCAAAGGTTCTTTCTCCTTGTAGACGTGACAGCTCTGCCGTACCCGTCGCCACCCACAGGGTTTTGGGCTTGTTTGAATTTAGAGAAACTGACGTAAAGTCCTCTTCTGGTAAGCTTTTGGCATATTCATCAAGGCGAATCTTTTGCCAATTTTCTCCCGATTGATTCAGCCAGATTTTCCGATTTTTGGCGACGGCTCCTAGATACTTCAGTCGGCGAGATTCGAGTCCCTTTAAAAAATTTGTGTTGTTACCATAGCCGGCATCCATGAGGACGATTCCCGGTCGATACCCTCTCTTTAAACTCCGGTCAATTAATTCTAAGGCGATTTCGGGTTTCTTTTTGAAAGAGGGATCTTTCTTGCCTGAGGGTAAGGAACTGGCTGGCTGATAGATTTCTACATCCAGAGGCAAATTTTTTTTGCCATCATAGAGATGGGTCGTTACCGCCACGATTCCGTTGTCGAGCTTGCCGATTTCTCCGATGTACTGTCTTCCCACACCTGCGGTGAAGTTGCCGCTTTTTCGATGTCCTGTATCATCGAGCAGCAAGGCAAATCCCCGACCCACTCGGGTTTGATGGCAGGAGTCCACCACCTTTAAACGACGTTCGTTAATACGCTTCTCCTCCCAAGGGGATTCCGTTATAAAATGATGTAAGCGGTTGTAAACCACTCCCACCGAGTCGTTTGCCATCTGAGTTATGTTTTTTCGCTGGCTTTCCCCGAGTAATCCTCCCAAATAGTGTCTAAACCCCTTTTTTTGTGCTTGGGTTTTGAAGTCGGGGTCGAAACGCTTGCACCACTTCTCAAAGCAGGGTGGCATAGCGGCTGGGGTGGTCTCTCTCATGGGGACACTCTCCACCTTAAATCCTTGTCAGTCAAGGGTTTTGCTTTTATTTTACCTTTTTTACCGTTTAAGTCCCGCTATCAACTCCAAGCGATCGGAGACACGGCGTTACCCGAAGTCGAACTGTTCCAAAGTTCGGAATCGGCCACCGTCGGAGAGTCCGTCGCCTTTATCGTTTCCGCCACCGACGATACGGGTATTTCTTCGCTGGGATTGACGATCGATGGAGAAGCGATCGCCCTCGATCCCAACGGACGAACTCGCCTCGACTTTAACGAAAGTGGAACCTACACCATCGAAGCGATCGCCACCGACCGCTCGGGCAAACAGGCAACTGTCGCCATCGACTTCCCCGTCTACAATGCTGGAAACGGCATGGCTCCGACCGTATCTCTGGCCACCGACTTCGGTGAAGGTCTCATCACCGAAGCCACAGACCTCGTCGGAACCGTTGACGATGTCGATCTCGATTACTACACCCTCGCCGTTGCCCCCGTTTCGGGAGGGGAGTTCGTTGAATTTTTCCGCGACGACGATCCGAATCCCATTGAAAACGGACTTCTCGGCGCGATCGATCCGGCAACCCTCATCAACGACAGCTATCGCCTGCGACTCACCGCCATCGACTTAGAAGGGAACTCTGCCTTTACCGACGAAACCGTTCACATCGGCGGAGAATTTAAGCTGGGACATCTGGAACTGTCCTATACAGACTGGTTCGATACCCTCGACGGCGTGCCAGTCAAAATTACCCGGTCTTACGACAGTCGCCTCGCCGACGCCACCGAACGACTGGGGTACGGTTGGCGGCTCGAAATGCTCGATACGGACTTGCGGACCAGTTTGCCACCGGACGACGTCTTTAACGAACTCGGTCGTCCCACCATTGCCTTTGAAGAAGGAACGCGCGTCTACGTCACGACGCCCGACGGAAAACGCGAAAGCTTTACCTTCGAGCCACGTCCCGACTTCATCAATTCTTACTTGAAGGTGAGCGCTCCTCCGCAATCCCCCGATCCGGACATCGCCGAGAAGTTCGATCGCGAGTTTGGCAGTCGCGACCCCGGAATCTACCATCCAGCCTTCGTTCCCGACGACCCGAACTCGACGAGTCAGTTGACGGTTCCCGATTTCAACTTGCAGAAAGTGGGCAACCAATACTACGGTTGGGCGATCGGAGAACCTTACAACCCGGCGAATCCCTTTTTCGGCGGTCAGTACGTTCTGGAAACGGGAGACGGTATCGAGTACGTCATCGACGGTCAGAGTGGCGATCTCGTGAAGGCGATCGGCGAAAGTGGCGGTGAGGTGTACTTTACCGAAAACGGCGTTTCGAGCGAGTCGGGCGTGCAAATCACCTTCGATCGCGATCGCGAGGGACGAATCACTGCCGTAGACGTTCCGGGAGCCAACGACGCCGTCTATCGATACGATGCCGCCGGAGATCTCGTCAGCGCGAAGGCGTTCGATTACGAAGACCTTCAAATGGAGACGACTCAGTTCGTCTACAGTGAAGACCCCGCCCACTGGATCGTTCGCGTAATTAACTCTGAAGGTGGAGTTGAAGTTTATCAAACTGGCAACGGAACCGTGAACCGTCCGCCAGAGATCGAGCCGGATACGTTCTTCACCCACGAGGGACTCGAAAAGCAGATTTCGCTGTCCGATCTCGTGCGAGATCCCGACGGCGATTCGCTCGCCTACAGCGTTGAAAACGTCACGAACGGAACGGTATCCTTAGCCAGCGACGGCGAGACAGCGGTATTTATCCCCGATGTCGATATCGATGGCAGTGCCAGCTTCGAGTTAGTGGTAGACGACGGGTTTGATAACCCCGTTCGACAAACCATTTCCTTGGAGGTGAGCGACGCGCCGTTAGTGCGATTGGATTTCGTCGATCGCGCCACAGTCCTCGATGCGGGCGAAACCACCGAACTCGTGGTTGTCGGCGATTTTGCCGATGAAAAAGATGTCGTCCTACCGGATTCCTATCTCGATTACGACTCTGACGCGATCGCTGTTGCCACTTTCGACGAAACGGGTTTAGTCACCGCGATCGCCGATGGAGTTTCGGTCTTGCGGGCTTCGCGAGGGCCGGTTCAGGCGGTGACGGCTTTGCGCGTTGGCGAACTTCCGCCTCCTACGACGGAAGACGAGTTCAACGTGAGTCTGGCCGAATCCTACGGTCTCGATGTCTATCCTCCGGCGATTACGTTAGCGGAGGGCATTCAACGACAGTTGTTAGTGGGAATTGCCGGGTTAGAAGACTCTCCCGATCTGAAGTTTGGCGATGCGGGAACGCGCTACTACGCTGGCAATACAGAGGTCTTAGAGATTTCTGAAGACGGACGCATTTCCGTCAAACAGACGGGAATTGCAGACGTGACCGTCGTTCACGGAGGCGCAGAAACCTTAATTCCGCTGCTGGTGGATATTCCCGTTCCCGGCCCGGATGTGGTGACGGAAGAGGGAGGGGCGATCGCCTGATAAGGCTATGACTTTTACTTAGGAGGTATCGAAAGCCAAAGAAGCCCCAGGATAGGGAGAAGTACGGTGGCGTCCCCAACTCAAGGGAAGTCCTTGAAAGAGGCGGACGACAAAAGAGATACAGCCAAGGCGCCAACAAGAAAGAGTTCTCGGTCTGAGGGTCGCGGCGGCCAGACCGGTCGAGTCAGAGTCAGTCCGAGGGGAAGTCGAAGGCTTTTGGGAGTCTTCCCGACAAGCCCCTTCGGTGATGAGCCAAAGTAAAGCCACAGACATGGCCAGCCAAAGACACTCAGCCCGGTGAGGATGAGTCAAACGGGTGCGTTGCCAATTAAAGCCATCGCTCTTGAGATCGCGATAAGCCGCTTCAGTCCAAGAGCGAAAGCCATAAAAGGCAGCCGAAGCCGATTGAGGTGAGGCGTCACTCAGCAACAGCCAAGGGTCTTTGTAATCCTCGTCCCATCGGGCTAACAGGGTACAATCGAGAGGATTTTGGCGAAAGCAGCGTACCGGTTGACTAAAACTCTCACCAACTCGAACCACTTGCTCGAGAGGTTGCCAGTCGGCGAGAGTTTCCCCCGAGCGCACTTGGTAATAGCCTTGTGAGTTAATACGTAACAAAGGATGCCATCCCAGAGCCACAATTTCCTCATACAGCCAACAAGCATAGAGTCCTCGATCGGCCAAAACCCAAACCCTGACCGACTCGGGAACCACTCCGCTCAAGCGACGGAGCAAGTCTTGCCACAGGGGCTTCCAGGGGTGTTTCTGGGAAGCTTTCACGATTTTCCAGGCCACGGGAATGCCACTGCCGCGATAGAGTACGTTGAGTGACAAGACGATAAATTTTTGACCGATATGGGTCGCATCTAAGGCCAGGAACAGGTCGTCGCTCTCTCCTAATAGCTCTAAGACCCACTTCAGCAGCGGCGCGAAACAACTGGCTACATCTAGCTCAGCATATTTACGACCGTAAGCTTGGCGTTTTTCTTTGTACCACTGTTGTAGTCTTTGACGTACGTTGGTGAATTTTTCCCCGTTGACTTGGGCAATACACTCTGACACTTGAGTCAGACTTGAAGAGCGACTCATCATCATGCCAAAGCTCCAGGTGGCTAGCCCTGATACTTGTGGCAAGGAAAGATTCGGAAAATGACGACTGACTTCTTGCGACCACTGTTTGAGGTAAGCTGAGTTGTATTTCATGGCTTCTCCTAAACGAGTCTACGGCTTTCTCTTTGTCGGCTCTTTCTCTCTCTCTTACAATCATAGCCTTGTCAGGGGGCGATCGCCGGATCGGACGGCTCTCTGGTTCTGTTAGCACCGGGGGCGCTGTCCGAGGCGACGACGGTGAGTATCGAACCCCTAGCCGAAAGCGAACTCTCGACACCCGTTCCCGAGGAATACAGTTTTGTGGGGGGCTTTAAGTTAGACGTCGGTGACGAGCCGTTAGCCGTTCCCGCACAACTGGCGATCCCCGTTCCGGATGGGGCGAACTTGGAACCTGGAACGGAAGTATTTTTCTTGCGGAAGGGCGAGTTACCCGACGAGACGGGGACTCTCAATCCGATGTGGTTCGCTCGAGAGTCGGGTATCGTCAGCGAAGACGGACAGCGAATCTTAACGCAGTCGCCACCTTGGCCGGGTGCAGTTCGTTCCGGTGAGTTTTCGTTAGTTGTTCCTACATTTGAGTATTCTGTCGAGCGAGTTTTGGTGGCGTTGGATCGTGCAATGTCAGCAGTGTTTTTAACCGCTCAAGGCGTGGCTTCAGCCTATGGCATAACATCGCACAGTCTTCTAAGACAATTGACTGGAGGTTCGGGGGGGAATTCAGCTTCAAATCCCCTTTCTCGAGGTGTTGGATTGAGCCGGGGAATCGGACAGGTGACTGATGGTGTACTTCAGTATGCCGAGGCGATTCTCATTTTAAAAGAAGCCGCGCGACCACGGGTTAATGTTGTCTCAATTCCTAGGGTTGGATTGCCGTTTACCACTGAGTCGGGTGTCGAACTCAATCCCGGCCAAGTTGGTACTCTAACCGATATTATTCCGCCTCCTGCCGATCCCGACGCGGTCGCTATTACAAAAGTCGAGGTGAGCGTCTCTCCCGACGCTCCAGAAGCCGGGCCAGTTGTTTTCCTAACTGGAGAAAACTTTGGGACAAATCTCGACAACCTCACCGTTCAGTTCCATCTCGGTGACAAAACCTACGAAGGAGAAATCCTACCTCAATTGAGCCAGTTGACGGAAACTGATGCTCGGTTAGCAGTGGTGACAGATAAAGTTCCTTATGGGGAAGCTCGCGTTTCTGTGGAAAAAACTGTAGCCACACTCGAAATTGAAGCCACTCAAACCCCTGAAATAGGTTTAGGTAGGACGGCTGAAGAAACCCTCACCTCAGAAACGGTCAAGCTCCCCGTTCCCGATGCGATTGGCTTGGCGTTAGTACCAACCGCCAACGGGAAAACCCTCAACGTTCTCAATGCTCTCAATCCTCACGAGGTGGTCGCTGCCACGGGATCTCAAGACTTGCTGCAAGCGAAGATTCCTCTGGGGGAAGGCATCGACGCTCGACCGAAATTTGTTGCCAATACCAGCGATGCCACTCGAGCTTACGTGACCTTAGAAGATTCGGCAAAAGTCGCCGTAGTGGATTTATTGGGACTGCGTCAGGTCGATGCGCTGCCGGAAACTCAGGCTCTCGATGCCATCGACCTTCCGGTTAACGCTTTTCTGACCGATATCGCCATCGGCGCGCGCGATCGCTACGCCTACGTTGCCGACGGTCGCCTCGGAGCCATTTACGTCATCGATATCGACCCCAACTCCGAAACGTTCAACCAGCATATCGACACGCTGGACTTCGAGGGCGGCGATAAAGGACTCAACCGCCTCGCCGTCAGTCCCGACGGAACTCGTCTGTTTGCCACCACGGATACGCCGAAAGCCAATAGCGGCAACTCTTACGGTCAGCTTCTCGTATTCAACATCGACCCGGCCGATCGCCCCCTTGAAGGCGAAGCCAATCCCCGACGCTGGCACGAACGCATTGCAGCCATTGAAACGAGCTGGCGACCCGAAGGACTGGCCGCCACCCCCGACCCCAACAAAATGGTCTTTACCAACCGCAACGAAGACGGAAAGGGATACGGCGTGCTGTCGGTTACCCACAACGACCCCAGCGATTTCCAAGCCGCGATTCACTACACGCCGCTGTCTCTGGGCAGCTCTTTCGACGATTTCGATGTCAACGAAGCCGTTGAAGTGGTTGTGGTTCCTTACGAAGACACCCACTACGCCTTTGTCGCCGGTCACAACTATCGCGCCTTGGGTCTCGGACTCCCCGGTTGGAACGGTAAAGGCAACATCGGCATTATTAAAGATGCCCTGAGCGACAACCCGCAATTGGTGGCGGGGACGCGATCGCTCCCCGAAGCTCAGGTTAACGGCGTGGCGCTCTCGGGTGACGGAAAAGCCTTGTACGCTGCCTATCCGGGACTCGAAAGTACCTTCGTTTTCGATGTCGAGCAGATGTTGGCAACGGCGAGTAACCCGAGTCATTGGGAGGACTTGCGCTCTCAACCGATTGAGGAACTCAATTCAAATATTTTCCTGGCGGGACGGTTGAGGACGATTGAAAACCCCGCGACTGGGGAACAACGCTACGAGGTCGATCCGGACGATCCTTTGGCTCCCCTCAGTACTGAGGGTGAAGATTACAGCGTCACGGTGGCTTCGACGATCGATGTCGTGTCGTTGAATTCACCACCTAGCGACGATCTCACGCCGACGTTAACTTGGGATTTTGAAGAAATCGACGAGGACGACATTTCGGAAATTCATGTATTTGTCAGCACGTTTGAGGAAGGAGAAGGGTTGTTCCCTTGGGACGAAGTTGTCGATCTCTCGGATAATTCAGTGCTGCCGAACCTCAGTTCGTCAGAGAAGCGAGACTTGCTAACGCGAGATTGGAACGGTTACGACGATTTCAATCCCGGTCGGATTCTTACGGCAACCTGGCGAGACGGACAGTGGTACAGTTATGACGGTTCGACGCTACTGGCTACCTCAGAAGGCGCTCCACCCAATACGGCGACGCAGTTGACACTACCGGACGATCGCCAGTTAATGGCAGGACAAACCTATCACTGGGGAGTTGAGGCAATTAGCCGTAGCGGTGAAGTAGAAACCGAGACGCAAGTTCTTCAAACTTATAGTTCGCTTGACTACTCTACACCTTTCAGTAGTGTGAGTATCTTGACACATGGCTTTACGCTTCTACCAGTACCATTTGGAATTCCCCAGTCGTTCTACAAAATGGCTGACAAGATTGCTAACGTTACAACTGGTGCTGACAGCGCCGGTTTAATCTTGCGCTACGATAAAAGAGAGGGGGTTTGGGTTCCAACTGACAGTTCAGGCAACATCCAGTTGGGGCTAATTGACAGCCTAAATGATATCAAAAACGCGAATGATAGACCAAGTTATCTCAATGCTAGGCAAAGTTATCTAGATGCTTTGAAACAGATAATTACTGAAAAATTTATTGGAGGTAATCCCGATCGTCCAAAACTACTTAAGCCACTGGTTCTATTACCTGAATGGTCATCAGGTGGTGAATCGGTAATTTCCGATACTGGCTTTACTGAGGGAGCAGCCGATGCAATTTTCGCGTCCCTAGTCGAACTCGATCGGTTACTTGGCGGTAGCGCCCAATACGATCCAGAACAAGGGAAATTCATTCGAGAACAAGGTGCAGTTTTTGACTCACCATTGCATTTTATCGGTTTCAGTCGGGGAACAGTTGTCAATAGTGAGATCGTGCAACGCTTGGGAACTTACTATCCCGATGCGGGTGTTCGAGAAGAGGGAGATGGAGACCTACACATGACAACCATCGATCCTCACGACTTCAAGCAAGAAAATCTTGGTTCTCCCATCGCAGATTTTAGCGATTTTCAAGAACCTGAAGTACGAGTTTGGGACAACATTACGTTTGCTGACAATTACTACCAAACTGTTGCCGACGAACAGGGAACGACTCTGACCCCTAACGGTCGATCGCTCGGCAATGTTGATGAGAGTCAAGAGATCGATATCCTGACCCCCGATGGGGCGGATCTCAACTATCGTCTGAACGATTTAAGTGGCTTTAAGCCAGACGATCGCGTAGGCGGCCCGCACTTAAAAGCTCTATCTTGGTATGCTGGAACTGTGGATTTGGCCTTGGAGGAATTACAGTTGCCCTCTCAGCTCGATCGCGCTCCTTTACCCAGAACCGAACCGATTTACGATCGACGCGGTGATTCGGATCTCCCAGAAATTCTGGGGGATGATTTTTCAGGCTCTTCAGTTCGACCCTGGTATTCTTCCCTGGATGGAAATAAACCCGAAGAAGGAACAGGTCACGGTTGGTTCTACTCGGTTCTTGGAGGAGGACAGGGTCGTCGGCCGGGATGGTCTGAATATCCAAACCCTTTGATACGACGGCAGACCAGTGTGAAAGACGATAATACGGCACAATCGTATATGAAGGGCGATTTTGCGGTGCCGACACTGTTTAATGGCAACTTCGATGTAGCGATCGTTGATGAAAACGATCGACTTTCTCGAAAGCCCTGGTTCTCGACAGCCATTCCTGGATGGTCGTTCCATAATGGAAAACCACTTAATCTTAGTGCAACGACAGACAATCTAGTTGAGCGGAGCGACATTCCGAATTTGAATTCTTTCGATCGATCGGGAACGCAACCCGATTTTGCTCTCCATCTCAATCCGGGTCAGAATAATAGTATTACTCACAATCGCTTCCTGATTCCCGATTCGGGTTCGCTGCATCTCGATGTGTTTGTTCCCGATCTGAAAGCGGAAACGGAAGAGGAGCGGAATCGCCTGCTTCTTCAAACGGGGAATTATATAGATATTTCTTTGGAGGTTGATGGTCAACAGTATACTCTAGAGAGTATTGCTGAGCCTAGTTTGGCAACGAAACCTCAGCCTAAAATAAATGAACAGAAAGTAGTCGCCAACACTGACTTAGCAGTCGATCTTCGCCCATCATACTTAAAGGTAGAGCCTGAAGTAACTTCAACAGATATACCTTTATGGGTGCAAGAGAATTTAAATCGGGTTGATTACGGTGCAATAGGATTTGAAACTTTTGTTGTTAACGTTCCAAGTGAGGTGCGTGGAAAACCAGGTTTGTTGAAAATTGAAGTCAAGGGAAATAAGTCAATCTATTTGGACAATGTCTTGTTTAGTAGCAAACATACACAATCAGGGATTCCTATACTAGACGGATTTGAATCTAGAAAAGAGGCTGTTGGACATGAAAATAATTATCTGATTGAAAAGCCACAGTATGTTGTTTCTTATAATAATGAGGCAAAAAATGCTAACTGGGTTAGCTTTCAGCTCAATCAATCTTGGTTATCGGGGAAGCAAAAACGACCAGACAACTTTGTCATGGATTTAACGCTACCTGATGAATTTGCCCCTCATCCAGTCACAGAGGACTATCGTGGGGGCTGGGCTCAAGGCCATCTAACTGCTGCAACTGATCGCACTCGAACAGAAAAAGACTATATGGCAACATTTATTTTGTCAAATATTAATCCTCAGTATCAGACTGTTAATGAGGGAATATGGGATGAATTTGAAAAATATCTTCAAGAACAAGCAAATCTCGAAAAAGATGTACATATTATTACAGGAAGTTATGGAGAGCAGGAACAAATTTCAGATAAAGAAATTCGAGTTCCCAAGTATTTTTGGAAAGTCGCTCTGATCCTGAATAAGCCTGGCTTAAACTTGGCAGAAATTCAGGCTGAAGACATTGAAAATGTCATTGCTGTTCGGATGCCTAATACTCGAGAAGATTTGCCACAAGAAACTACTACCTGGCAAGATTGGACACGAACTGTTGAATTTATCGAAGACCAAACTAACTTGATTTTTTTCAACCGCCTACCTAATCAATTAGCTAGTAATCTGAAAAAATATGAAGTAAAATTCAAAAACAAAAAAGGAGAAAAACCAAATCCAAAATCATTTAAATAGATAAAAAATCAAGCCGTTTTAAAATGAACATGGACAAGATTTCAGCATTAGAATTACTGGAGCAGTATAACTTAGGTATAAGAGATTTTATATCAAAAGATGTAAGTGGTGAAAGCTTTCGAGAGTTTCATATACCTGAAATTAAATTTATTGAATCAAACTTAGAAGATGCAGATTTTACAGGTGCAAACTTAGAAAGATGTCGTATCGATTACTGTAAAACCCTAAATGGTACTACTTTCGACAAAGCTAATTTAAGATCTTCATATATTTGCAGCTCTCAAAATTACTACACTGACTTCTCAAGTGCTAACTTAAGTTATTCACACTTATCTGATATGACACTGAAGTTTGTCAATTTCAACAAAACAAACTTATCTTACTGTGTGGCAAGGCAGCTATGGTTACAAGACTGTTATTTTAACAACACGATAATTAAATACTCTAACTTCTTAGATTCCTATATTGAGGAGAATTGCATCTTTACAGAAGTGGATTTTGAAGGTTCTTTGTTTCGTTACTATAATAACTCTAATTATCGTAATTTTGGCAGAAATAAAGAAGGTAAACAGATACGATTATATTATGTACCAGATGTGTCCTTAGACAAACTTACAAAATCTTATATTTTGAAGCCACACTCTAATTTGAGTCATGCTGACTTTAGCCGAATCCAAGGTTTAGCTGGTGAAAATAGTGTTGGTCTTAGTAATCTTAACTTAAGTTATGCTAATTTGAGCTATGCCAATTTGAGTCTCGTTGATAAAAAAGAAATTAACTTGAATGAGGTCAACCCAATTCAAATTTCTCCTATTACTTTTTACGATCTCAATCTGAATTTTGCGAATTTAAATCATGCTTCTCTAGTAGGACTATATATTTTTAGAGGAAATATACAGAATGCTCAACTCTGTTTTTGTCAAATTATTACCACTCTAATACGAGATACAGATTTTTCTGGATCGAGCTTGCGATATGCAAGTTTTAAGAATTCACATTTACGAAACGTCTCATTTCAAGACTGTCAGTTTGAAAATACTGACTTCACAAATACCTATATCTACGGTGACGCACAGATTCCGCCTGAAGTCGATTTGAGTCAAGCACATCTCCTACCTGTCGATGCACCTTACCCCAATCCGTTGTTTCGCTGAGTAAAACCGGTCATACGTGGAAAACGTATCGCTAACGACATAGAACTCGCCTGTTCGCGACCACGGATACGCCGAAAGCCAATAGCGGCAACTCTTACGGTCAGCTTCTCGTATTCAATATCGACCCGGCCGATCGCCCCCTTGAAGGCGAAGCCAATCCCCGACACTGGCACGAATCCATTGCCGCGATCGAAACGAGCTGGCGACCCGAAGGATTGGCTGCCACTCCCGACCCCGACAAAATGGTCTTTACCAACCGCAACGAAGACGGGAAGGGATACGGCGTGCTGTCGATTACCCACAACGACCCCAGCGATTTCCAAGCCACGATTCACTATACGCCGCTGTCTCTGGGCAGTCCCTTCGACGATTTCGATGTCAACGAAGCCGTTGAAGTGGTTGTGGTTCCTTACGAAGATACTCACTACGCCTTTGTCGCCGGTCATAACTATCGCGCCTTGGGTCTCGGACTCCCCGGTTGGAACGGTAAAGGCAACATCGGCATTATTAAAGACGCCCTGAGCGACAACCCGCAATTGGTGGCGGGGACGCGATCGCTCCCCGAAGCTCAGGTTAACGGCGTGGCGCTCTCCGGTGATGGAAAAGCCTTGTACGCTGCCTATCCGGGACTCGAAAGTACCTTCGTTTTCGATGTCGAGCAGATGTTGGCAACGGCGAGTAACCCGAGTCATTGGGAGGACTTGCGCTCTCAACCGATTGAGGAACTCAATCCGAATATTTTCCTGGCGGGACGGTTGAAAACCACAGAAAACCCAATAACAGGAGAACGGCGCTACGAGGTCGATCCGGACGATCCTTTGGCTCCCATAACGACAGACGGTGAAGATTACAGTCTCACAGTGGCTTCGACAGTCGATGTCGTGTCGTTGAATGCAGCCCCCGGCGACTCGCTGTTTTCTTCCTTAGTCCAGCTCGACAACTTGCTCAAACCGAACTCAGATGCCGAACAGGGAGCGCTGTTCGACTCTCCCCTACACTTCATCGGCTTCAGTCGCGGTACGGTGGTCAACAGTGAAATCGTACAGCGATTGGGAACGTATTTCCCCAATGCGGGTGGAAAAATCGGTTCGAGCGTTCGGGATTTGCAAATGACGACCCTCGACCCCCATGATTTCAATCAACCGAGCCTGAGACTGTTGGACTTAGATTTCTCCGATTTCCGGGAGCCGAAAGTACAAGTTTGGGAGAACGTCACCTTTGCCGATAATTACTATCAGACGGTTCCCGAGCTTGAAGGAATGACGTTCACGCCGGGCGGTCGAGATATTCCTCGTCTTCCCACAACAGAAACGATCGATCCCGCTGGTCTAAAATTTCCCCGTCAAGGATGGGCGAATTGGAATCCCGACCCCAACGCGCCGTTGCTGGGAGAACCCGATGTTTCAATACAGTTGGGAACTCGTCAGGGAGAGGAGGGTTACGAAGACGGACGAGTTGGCTTTACTCGCGAAACCGATCCTCTTTTCGGGTTCGGGGGAACTCACACTCGCGTTCCCAACTGGTATGCAGGAACGGCTGATTTGTTCCCGACTCATTTCCCGTTCGATTCCGAGTCGGATGAGGGAGCGTTATTCCGCCGTCGGGGAGATGGTTACTACGACCATTTATATGATGAGGCGTTTCCTCATGTGAGTCCTTGGTATTCGCCGGACCATCTGGGGTCGGAGTTCGCTCATGGAGAGGAGAGCGCGCCTTGGGAAGGGATTGGTACGGGTTGGTTCTATTCGGTGTTGGGAGGCGGTGCGGCGTTAGATTTGCGTCCGTCATCGGATGTGGAACGGGTTCCGGTGGCGTTTGATAATACTTACGATGCGCCGATGCGGGGAGATTTTGCGGTGCCGACGCTGTTTAATGGAAATTTCGATGCGGTGTTTCAGCCGAAGGATGGGTTCCGTAATTTGATTTCTGATGCGGTTCCCGGTTGGTCGTTCCACAATGGGGGGAATCGGGTTTCGACTTCTCAGTTGGTGGATTTGAAGGCAGAAGCAGTCCGGGATGACCTGTTGGCCGAGCATTTACAGAAAGTGGGGAACAATCCAAGTTCGGATGGGTATCAAATGGATTACGCGCTGAAGCTGGGAGATGGTAACAAGATTACACACAATCGCTTTGTGGTTCCCGATTGGGGCGTATTGCGTTTCGATCTCTATGCTCCTGAACCCAATGGTGGAGAGGTTAAGGTGACCGTCAAAGGAGACTCTTCAAGTAAAACTGAAACTATATTTTTAGAACCTGCTAGCAATGCAAAGAGCTATAATGCAGCTGATAAATACCGTATTGGCTATGGAAACCAAGGGTTTGAAACGTTTCACGTTGAAATTCCTCAAGAACTTCGCGGAAAGGTTGCTACATTAGAGTTTGATGTTGAAGGTAGCACTCAGGTTTTATTAGATGATGTATTCTTCAAGAGCCAACACTTATTACTGGGGAATCCAACTCTCAACCATCGGATTGCAGGTCAAGACAAAAACAATTTCCTAATCGAGCGACCGCAGTACAGTGCTTCTTATAATGAGAGTGATAAAGGGGCAAATTGGGTGAGCTGGCACACGAATAAAGCATGGCTTGGAGATTTGAAGCGAGAAGAAACTTCTGATAGATGGAGGATCGATCCGTTTCTCAGGAACGCTGGAATTAACTCGGTCAAATCTTCAGATTATACCGATCCCGCTCGTAGTTTCGATCGAGGTCATGTAATGGCTAGAGAATTGCGAAACAGAACTCCAAAAGATCAGCTTGCAACTTACTTTACCTCGAATCTTCTTCCTCATGAAGGAAGGATTTACTAATCAGAACGGAATGTGGAGGAATCTAGAAGTATTCAATAAAAGACTCGTCGATAGTAAAAATTGGAATATCTATACGATTGCTGGTGGAATTGGAAGCTTGAATAACAGTTTTCCAAACAACCCTCTCGTGCCGAATGGGGTAAATATTCCTGAAAGTATCTGGCAGGTTAACCTTCTTCTCAAACCCGGTCAAGATCTGGTTGACATCACCGCAGACACAACAGTTATTGGCGTAGTCTTGCCGAACGATCCAGCACGACAAAGTGGTAGTTGGGTGCAGCACACAAAGTCGAATTGGATACATTGAAGAGAAGACTGGACTGAGCTTACTTTCCAATCTTCCTGAAGAGGTTAGAAATGCACTCAAAGGCAAGGAGTATAGCGGAACCGACAGAGTAGAAGATTTTCCCTCTGCGTCAGCCTAACAGCATAAAATATAAAAAAATTCAACAAGTTCTCGTGTTGAGGGTCGCAATCCCTCAACACGACCTCTCTAATTTCTGACTGTGCCGTCTGGCATGACTGTATTGCAGAAAACAGCATTCTGCCACTTTCTGTCACAGACAGAAGATATGTTTGTTACATCTGTTACAGCAGCTAAGTCTGTTACACTGAAGTCAACCTCCGTCAGGTTTGCCTCGCGCATTAACGGTACCTGAGGCTCGAACAATTCTTCCCCTATCTCCTGATAATTTTCATCCTCTTCGTAATAGTAATAGCCGAACTTCGCGCCACGAAGATTGACTCTCGTTAAATTTGTCCCCATGAAGGGAGCTTCGTTCAAATCTGCTTCAATCAAAATCGCATCGGTCATATCGGCTCCACTAAAGTCACATCCGCCTGCATAAACTCGCGTCAAGTTTGCTTCACGTAGATCGACTTCGTCTAACCGAGCGTCAGATATACTTGCATCCGTTAAATTGGCACGACTCAAGTTAGCTCCAGTCGTTTTAGAACTCGCGAGATTGGCTCCTCTGAGGTCTGCCCCCGATAGATCGGCACCTTCTAGATTGGCTTCATAAAAATCAACATTTCTTAGGTCTGTATTTGAAAGGTTGGCATTCCGTAAATTTAGACGATAGCGAGGAGTCCCAATTCCAGAACGAACAGCGTCCCGAAAAATCGCTCCGCTCAGGTTTACTCCAGACAAATCTATTTTTTTTATGCGCCTATCGGGTGCATCCCAGTTATGCAATAAGCAAAAATGCTTACCCTTAAAGAGCAGCATAAGAGCTAAGCTTTGGGCAGTTCATAACGAAACCGGTCAGACCCATGGATGCATCTAAGCAAGCCCGCCTCAAAGAACTCACTCAGGAGTTAGCCGAATTGCTCTACGAAGAGACGGCTCCAGAAGCCGTCAAGAGCTTGGAAGGGATAGAGAAAGCAGTGCGTGGGCATTGGCTAGAGCATGTCGGGCCAGAAATCGGTCTTTTTTTATCCGTCACAAGTAGCGGCACAACGCGGGGACGACAGCGGGCAGTCGCCAGCATCG
>NZ_KB235958.1:982872-1023074 GCF_000332355.1 Baaleninema simplex PCC 7105 | reverse complement strand
GGTTAAGATTCAGGGGCTCAGTGGCACGAAGACAACGTGCAACAAGTGCTAAAGCACCGATGTGCCTACCTGAACCATCAATTCTCAGACTGAGTCTTGCAAGATTGGGATGCACCCGCCTATCGCCTATCTCCTTTATCTGCTTCAGACTTGTCAAACTCAATCCCTGTAAAGTCTCGCTCTCCCACTGCATAGCGCTCTAACAATTCCTCAGTCGTCATTTTTCTCGTCATATTTTCCTCCAGTTCAACTCACGCTATATCTAACTAATTATACTTATAGTCACTAACCCCCGACGCTGGCACGAATCCATCGCCGCGATCGAAACGAGTTGGCGACCCGAAGGATTGGCTGACACTCCCGACCCTAACAAAATGGTCTTCACCAACCGCAACGAAGACGGAAAGGGATACGGCGTGCTGTCGATTACCCACAACGACCCCAGCGATTTCCAAGCCACGATTCACTACACGCCGCTGTCTCTGGGTAGTTCCTTCGACGACTTCGATGTCAACGAAGCCGTTGAAGTGGTTGTGGTTCCTTACGAAGATACTCACTACGCCTTTGTCGCCGGTCACAACTATCGCGCCTTGGGTCTCGGACTCCCCGGTTGGAACGGTAAAGGCAACATCGGCATTATTAAAGATGCCCTGAGCGACAACCCGCAATTGGTGGCGGGGACGCGATCGCTCCCCGAAGCTCAGGTTAACGGCGTGGCGCTCTCCGGCGACGGAAAAGCCTTGTACGCTGCCTATCCGGGACTCGAAAGTACCTTCGTTTTCGATGTCGAGCAGATGTTGGCAACGGCGAGTAACCCGAGTCATTGGGAGGACTTGCGCTCTCAACCGATTGAGGAACTCAATCCGAATATTTTCCTGGCGGGACGGTTGAAAACCACAGAAAACCCAATCACAGGAGAACGGCGCTACGAGGTCGATCCGGACGATCCTTTGGCTCCCATAACGACAGACGGTGAGGACTACAGTGTCACAGTGGCTTCGACAGTCGATGTCGTGTCGTTGAATGCAGCCCCCGGCGACGATCTCACGCCGACGTTAACTTGGGATTTTGAAGAAATCGACGAGGACGACATTTCGGAAATTAACGTATTTGTCAGTACCTTTGAGGAAGGAGAAGGGTTGTTCCCTGGGGATAACGTCGTGAATTGGTGGGACTTTACTGGAGAAACTGTCGGTTCGTCTCGTACGATCTTCGATGTGTTAAATGTGCCAGAAAGGGCAGAACTGCTAACGCGAGATTGGAACGGTTACGACGATTTCAATCCCGGTCGGATTCTCACGGCAACCTGGCGAGACGGACAGTGGTACGGTTATGACGGTTCGACTCCACTGGCCACCTCAGAAGGCGCTCCACCCAATACGGCGACGCAGTTGACACTACCGGACGATCGCCAGTTAACGGCAGGACAAACCTATCACTGGGCGGTACAAGCTCTCGATAAAACCGGAAAAATTCTCGATGAGGATGTCGAACAGCTCAGCGTACATCCTCTAGAAACCACGTCTCCGTTCACGTTCAGCAGCGTTACGGTTCTCACTCACGGCTTCCGGCTTCCGACAGCCCCCGAGGGCATCCCCGACAACATCTACAACTTAGCGGGAAATATTGCCAGCGCTGGGGGAGACGGCCTGATTATGCGCTACAACAGCGATACGGGAGAATGGGATGCGATCGACGAATCTGGCGCTCCGCGTCCGAACGTCGAACCGAGCAGCTATCTCGGTCAACCGCTGGTGCTATTGCCGGATTGGTCGGAAGGTTCTCAATCCCATATTCCCGATTCTGGGTTTAGCGAAGCTGCCGCCGATGTATTCTTTGCCGCTCTCGTCGATCTCGATCGAAGCCTCGGGGGAGATGCCGAACTCGATGTAACGACCGGAGAATACGTCACCCAACACGGTAAGGTTTTCGATTCGCCGCTACACTTTATTGGCTTCAGTCGCGGTACAGTCGTCAACAGCGAAATGATTCAGCGTCTCGGTAAGCATTTCCCCGAAGCGGGGGGTGCGATGGGGTCGGGAGTTCGCGACCTTCAGATGACCACCATCGACCCTCACGATTTCGAGCAACCCAGTTTGTCGTTTGCAGGATTCGGATTCCCCACGTTCTACGAACCTGAGATTCAGGTGTGGGAAAACGTGACGTTTGCCGACAACTACTATCAAACGGTTCCAAAACTTCGGAACAACCTCACCGGAACGCCAGCGGGACGAGCGATTCCCGATGCCGACCTCAATGTGTTTTTGGGGGGAACGGTTCAATCCGAGGTGAGTGGAAACGTTCGTCGGGAAGATAGCCGTGCTGGATTTACGCGGGAAACCGATGCGATTTTGGGCTTGGGACGAGGTGCGGTTCACGGTCGAACGGTGTCCTGGTACGACGGAACGGTCGATCTCTCGGAAACGGAAGCCCCCGACGCTCTGTATCGCCGCTTGGGAGACAGCTTCCACGAGCATTTGTTCGATCCAGAGTTGGCAAACAACTCGGAATTTGAAAGCGGTCTGGCGAATCCTTGGTACGTTCCCGACCATACGGCGGCTAACTTTGCACTCGAGGACGAGTCTGCTCCCCATGAAGGGATCGGGACGGGATGGTTCTACTCGGTGTTGGGAGGGGGCAAAGATTTACGGCCGGAAGCTCGGTTAGACCGACGCTAACCAGTGACGTTTGATAATACTAATGGTGAGGAAAATCGCGGGGATGCGGCGGTTCCTGATGTTTTCAACGGTAATTTTGAGATTACGACCGCTCCCGATTCGCCCATGGCCAGCCTCTTTAATCGTGAAGAGGCAATTCCAGGCTGGTCTTTTTATAAGGATAACAATGGTGAATCAATCTCTATTCAAAGTGCCTCAGCCTCTGGATCGAGCGAGAACACTGAGCTTCCAACAATGACACTACAGGATATTATCAATGAGTTATCGAGCGACAAAGCTCAAGCACTACAAAATCATCTGACTAAAGCAAATATCGATTTGAACGAGAGTGCTACTAAAATTGAGCCAGGTAGCACACTGATCAAAGATCCTCAATTTATTCCACTTGAAGGGCAATTACGATTCGATCTTTTTGTCCCCAAACCTGCAGCTCCTAACGACAAGACTAGTTTTGTGAAGGTTTCTATTAATGGAACGGAACTTAAAAGTCCAGATCCTTTGAGGTATGAGATTCAAAGTGAAGAATATAATAAACAATATGAAACGAACCGATTACCAGAAGATTACGCACCAAACATAGAACTTCCTGCCGTGGACTTACGTAGTTATGAGAGGGCTATTGTAGAAACAGATAGTGCTTATACTGTTCAAGGTCAGTTCAATCGTCTTGGCTATGCTCAAAATGGATTTGAAACATTTTATGTAGATGTGCCAGAGGATTTGCGAGACGAGACAGGACAGATCGAGATTTCTGTTGAGGGAAAAGTTCCTGTCTATTTTGATAATCTCAATTTTGGCAGCGAACATTTGATATTTGGAGTCCCAGCTTTAATTTCAGAAAATGGGAGCAAACAGAAAGCTAAAACTGATGCAGCAAATTTTTCTAATAACTACTTAATTCACAAGCCTAGTTATTCTCTATCTTTCAACAAGAGTATTAAAAGTCCAAATTGGGTTGGCTATCGACTCAATAATATCTGGCATCAAAACCCAAAACCTTCAGATCTTGCACCACGAACACTGAATTTTGCAGAAGATCTTACCTTGCCTACAAACTTAGGTGGAAACCCATTTTTGAGACCTATTGAAGAAAACTATTCAAATATATTTGATAAAGGACATCTTGCTGCAGCCGCAGATCGCAATCGTTCTCAGAAAGACTATGATTCAACCTTCATTTTTTCTAATGTTCTTCCACAAACGAAATATGATTTCCCTTGGCAAAGTCTAGAGAAGTATTTACAAGACAAAGCAAAAGATGGAAATGATATATATGTTTTTGCTGGAGGTATTCCATTTACCAATGAAGAAACTAAAAAAGCTCTCTACGATTTATATCAAGATAAGGGAATAGATGATTTACGAAAAGCAGGAATTGACATTCCTCAATACACATGGAAAGTAGCTTTAATTTTAGACGATCAATATTTCAATAAAGATATTAATAATTTAAATATTGGTAACGGAATTAAGGAGACAATAGCTATAATAGCTCCTAACGATCCTACATTTCCTTACAAAAAGAAAGGTGTAGATCTTAACAAAAATTGGGAGAGATGGCAAACATCTGTCCGGGTAATTGAAGATATAACTAAACTAGATTTCTTCATAGATTTAGATAAAAGTATTCAGGATTCTATAGAGACTGTAGTTTTTCCAAGTATGGCTCTTGGAAAAACCATAGAGCAGCTATTAGAGCAGAACTCTACAGGATGATAAGAAACAACAGTTTAGCCCTCTTTTGTCAAACCGGGGAAAGATCCTGTTAGAAAAAGGGTAGCGATGAGGAGTAATACGGAATCTGCACACCATAGCTCCTTTTAACGCGATTGCCCAAAATCGATTTAAGTCCTGGCGTACAGGGAATTTACGACGGGGGCCGCAAAACAGGTTTTTCAAAACTGGATTCCGTATTATACGGAATCCAGTTGTCAAAGCCACGCTATAATAGTTAAAACTTCAGACTTAAAAAGTGATGCCGAGAACAGCAACGATAGTTCCCCATTTGCCAGTAGAAGAACTTAAAAACAGATATAGAAAGAGCCGCGACCCGGTAGAGACAAAGAGATGGCATTCCGACATGGAAAGTCGCGTCAGGATGGACGATTAAAAATAGTGCCGTCGCAGTGGGAATCAGTTATGGCTATGCCCGAGAAGTCGTCAAAAACTATAACGAACAAGGAGAAAAATCGATCAGAAATCAGCGAAATAAAAATCGGTCTTATGCGGGAGGTCGAACCCCATTACTGAAAGAAGAACAATTGCAAAAACTTCAAGAAGCGTTAAAGGAGAAACCGGAGGATGGAGGACAGTGGACTGGACCCAAAGTTGCCCGGTGGATCGAAAAAGAAGCCGGACGAGAAAAAGTTTGGAAGCAAAGGGGATGGGACTATTTAAAAAAGTGCGGCTACTCTTGGCAGAGGCCGAGACCAAAGCACAAAAAAGGAAATAAAGAAGAACAGGAAGAATTCAAGAAAAACTTACCTATTAAGGTGAGAAAGCTACAAGAAAAGCATCCCAACACCGAAGTCCAGCTTTGGTTTTTCGACGAACATCGGGTGGGATTGAAACCCATTCTCGCCAAAGTCTGGGCTTTAACGGGACAAAGACCAGATGCGATAGTGGAGCATCGATACGAATGGGTATACGTCTATGGATTTGTGAACCCAAAGACGGGAGAAACTCATTGGTATTTAATCCCACGAGTGAATGTTCAATGGTTGAATTTAGTCTTTCAAACCTTTGCCAAAGATGTGGGTGCTGCCGCAGAGAAAATTATTTTGTTAGTAGAAGATCGAGCGGGATGGCATACCAGTCCGAAAGTGGAAGTGCCTTCAGGAATGGAAATTGAATATTTACCTCCATACTCGCCCGAGTTACAACCGGCCGAACGCTTGTGGAAGTTAGTCGATGAACCCTTAGTTAACACTTATTTTGAAACTATTGAGGAACTTGAAGAAGTGTTGGGGAAAAGGTGCTGTGTCCTTCAAGAACAGATGCAAGAAGAGATTCGGGATTTAACGAACTATCATTGGCTGGAATTTGCGGCTTAAAAGTTTAGCAGGTTTGGGAACAGGATTTGGTATAACCCTCTTTTGTAGGGTCAGCGCATCTTAACAAAGGTTGACAAGCAGGCTATATCATGAGTTGCTTGTCTGGCAAAGGATTGACCTATTTTTAGGCTCCCCTGAGAGCCTAAATTGTTAAGATGAGCAGCTCCTTGTCTTTACAAAAATCCATGTATTTTGGGCAAACGTGAAGGCGGCGATCGCACTGGAAAGCAAGTTTTACGTCCGGTCAGGATTCAACACACATCTATGACCAAAAATCTGTAAATTTTAATACACATTTAGATACGCTTGCCCTGGCAAACGACATAAAGCTGTTGAAAAGGATTCGGGAAAAACCCGTTATATTGAAAGATTCAACAATACTCTTCGTCAGCGTGTGTCTCGACTCGTTCGTAAAACTTTATCTTTTTCTAAAAAGTTAGAAAATCACGTGGGCGCGATTTGGGACTTCGTCCATCATTATAATGCTTCAATCCGCGCTCGCCATCATCACTGTGCATGACTACCCATTTTGTTGTTGGGTCTTCGGAGTTTGTGGTTAGAAATGTATAAAATAACACAAAAAATCGAGAATTCGAGAGCCAAAACCTTTGAAATCTCGTGAAGTTAGTTTTTCTGTCACCCTAAACTCCGAATAGCCATTTTGTTTTGTTTGTCAAGTAAATTGGCTACAAAATTAGATGAGCTTACCCTGTTCTTAAATCTTTTCCATGGAAGGATTTTGACTGAGCAGCATCATTAGAGTGCAGCACTACTCTGATACCGAAGGGGTCAGCGATCGCAGCTTAAATCGGCGAGACTCTATTACCCTCTCAGACGATCTGGATTTAACTCAATTTCTCCATCAGGGAAAATTGTTTTCCAACACTTGGCATCACGACAAAGAGCAAAATCGATTGATTCCAAAAATCCTTTTGTTTCTCTAAGATCGGTTTCAATGAAGTCAGCAAATTCAAAATTTGTCGATGTTAAATCAGCTTTAAATAAGTTAGCTCGATTGAGCCTCGATCTCGATAAGTTAGCATAAGATAAATTGGCTTCAGTTAAATTTGCTCCAGTTAAGTTGGCCAATACTAGATTCGCACGAATTAAATCGGCTCCTGTCAGATCAGCATTTGTTAACATTACACTTCGTAAATTGGTTTCAGTTAGGTTTGAACCAACCAAAGAAGCAAAATTGAGATTTGCCCCGAATAAATCTGCTGTAGATAGATCGACCACTTCTAGTAATGCAAGTTCTAAGTTAGCTTCCCTGAGTTGAGAACCCTGTAAATTAGATCCAGATAGATAAGTATTATGTAAATTAGCTTCTTGTAGATCGCAATTCTGTAAATTTGATTCAGTTAGTAATGCTCCATAGAAATTGCAATTTTTAAAGTTACTGCCTTGAAAATTAGCTTGATGAAGATTTACATCTCGTAAAATCACTCCTTCCAAATTTACATAACTTAAATCAATTTGAATTAGATTTTGTCTACTAAAATCTCTTCTTCCATCTTTATATTCTTTTAAAAATTGATTTCTTTCAAAACTTGACTTTTGATTAAAGCTAGATAAAATACTCAATCTTTCATAGAAAGCCATTGGTCTATAAGGGTAACGTAGAATACCAAAGATAGTTCGATCTAACGTAGCAGTATGTAAGTTTAGGGTTGTTTGTAAATTTACATCTCTCAAATTTGTGTCTGTAAGATTGGCTTTATAGAAATTTGCACCTTCAAGATTTGCACCTTCAAGATTTGCACCTTCAAGATTTGCCCAACTTAGATTAGCATTACGCAGATTTGCACCAACTAAATCAACTTGGCTTAAATCACAATTCTTGAAGTTAGCGTCTTCCAACCGACACGGTGTAAGAATAGAACCTTTTAAATTTGCATTTTGAAAGTTTGCATTAGATAAGTCTAATCTACTAAAATCAACTCCCAAAAGTTTTGCATTTTTGAAAATAATACTAGTTTTCCAATATAGAGGAGATCGCAAAAAATCCAATTGAATTGCTTCTTTGTTTAGGCTTACCTCTCTCATATAGATACCAGTAAAATCTATTTCTCCAGCTTCCCAATGCTTTAAAAATTCTTTAACGTCCATTGATTTTATTTTTCGATTAAAGTAATATTTGTATGATACCGCAATTCAAAATCTGCTAAAAAGTATCCGATCGGATTTAGTCTGGATTTCGATCGCCCATTCTCTCTATTCCATTACCATTAACGATCCAATGTGACACAAGGGATTCACACGATGGGAAGATCGAATCGGATGGACGATCGCATTTAGAATCATCTTACATTTTTTCTCCTACACGAAACCCCCTTCAACGTCCCCACGAACCGGTTCGTACCCGAGAGCGAGGGCAAACACCTCAACTCGATCGCCACCAACTTAATATTTGAGAAACAGAGATCCGCCCGAAATATCGAACGGCGACAAAAGGACGCTTGCGGCGATGGTGAAAGCCCAGAACGATGTCTTCCTGGGGAATCTTGGCGGCGAGGCGCAGAGATCGGTATTGTCCGTCTCAGCCCAAATCTTACCATCGTCGAGGCGAAGATAGAGACCGATCGTGATGTCGCTCCGTATCGAGGATGAGAGGCGAGGCGATCGCGCCGTGCTGCTCGATGCCAACGGCTTCGCTCGTTTGAGTGCTGAGGAACTCGGAACCCTCGATTTGAAAGCCATCGCCACGGACAAGGCAGGAAATCGAGGCGAAGCCACGCTGTCAGTCGAAGTCTTCGACCCCAGCGATACGAATCCGCCGGTGGTGTCCCTCGATCCGACGGTGTGGGAAACCCCGATTACCCACTTCACCGACGTTCTGGGAACCGCACACGACCCCGACGGCACGCTGGATTATTACAGTTTAGAAGTGGCTCCTGCGGCCGGGGGCGAGTTCGTGGAGTTCCTGCGCGTCGAAGATACCGATATCGAGGCGAATTCGACCTTGGGAGAGTTCGACCCGACCACATTGCTCAACGACAGCTATCGCCTGCGCTTGACCGCCGCCGATACAGCGGGGAACCTCTCGAGCGTCGAGGAAATCGTCGACGTAGCCGGGGAGTTGAAGTTGGGCAATTTCCAACTCTCGTTTACGGACATGGAGATTCCCGTTTCGGGGATTCCGATTTCGGTGACCCGGACTTACGATTCGTTGACCTCGAACTGGTCGGACGAGTTAGGTTACGGTTGGCGTTTAGAATTCCGCGACACCGACTTGCGGACGAGTTTGCCGAAGCCGACGCCGGAACAGGAGTTGTTGGGACAGTTGCCGGGATTCAAAGATGGAGACCGGGTGTACGTGACGGTTCCGGGAGGTAAACGAGTTGGGTTTACCTTCGAGCCTCGACTCGACCCGATTTCTCGTTTCCTGCAAGCTCCCGGTGCCAATGCTGGCTTGTATCAACCGGAATTTGTGGCCGACGACGGGGTCTTTGCGAGTTTGCGTCCGAAGAACGGTGGAGCTTGGCGATCGGCGAATTCGACGTTGGCGTACAGCAACGGACAGTACGTTCAACTCGGGACGGGACGACCGTACAATCCCGCCGATCCGGTTTTTGGCGGCTCTTACATCCTGACGACGAAGGACGGCATCGAATACGAAATCGACGGAGCGACGGGAGATTTGGTCGCGGCGACAGACCTCAACGGAAACGAGTTGACGTTTACCGACGACGGTATCTTCAGCGATACGGGAGTGGCGGTGACGTTCGCGCGAGATGCAAAAGGTCGCATCACCGAAATTACCGACCCCGACGGGGAAGTGGTGAGTTACGAGTACGACGCGGCGGGAGATTTGGTCGCGGTGACGGACCGCGAGGAGATTACGACGCAGTTCGGCTACGGTGTGGACGAGCGTCCTCACTATCTCGACGAGATAATCGACCCCTTGGGACGTCCGGCGGTGCGGACGGAGTACGACGAGAAGGGTCGGTTGAAACGGACGTTGGATGTGAATGGGGAAGCGGTTGAAATCGATTACGACCCCGAGAATTCGCTGCAAACGGTCGAGGATGTTTTTGGCAATCCCACCACTTACGTTTACGACGATCGCGGCAACGTCGTCACGGAAATCGATGCTCTAGGCAAGAAAACCGAGCGGACTTACGACGAGGATAATAACGTCTTAACTGAAACTCTCGTCACCGTTGAAGATGGGGTCGAACAGCGGCGAACGACGACTTGGACTTATGATTCCAATGGTAATAAGTTAACAGAAACTGACAGCCTCGATCGCGTCACTCGTTCCACTTACGACGACAACAACCGCCTGCTGACGGAAACCGACCCCGCCGGAAACACGACGACGTATGACTACGACGATCGCGGTAATTTGCGCTCGACGAAAGACGCCGAAGGAAACGTCACCCAATTCGAGTACGACAATCGCGGACAGCTACGGTTCCTAACCGATGCGGACGGTAATCCCACCGAGTTCGAGTACGACCCTAAAGGCAACGTCCGTCAAGTCACCGACGCCCTCGACGGAGAAACCGTTTACCGCTATAATCCCAGCGGGTTGAGAACGGAAGAAACCCAAACCGTCACCACACCCGACGGCGTCGAAGCGGTCGTTACAGAATGGCATTACGATGCAGAAGGTCGTCTCGACTACCATCTCGATGCCGAAGACCAGCGCACGGACTACCAATACGACGATAACGGCAATCAAATCGCCGTCACCGACCCCCGAGGCACCACCACACATTCAGTCTACGACGCCAAAAACCAACTCGTCGAAACCATTTATCCCGACGACACCCCCGATACCCTCGAGGATAACCCCCGCAGCATCACCCTCTACGACAAAGGCGGTCGCCGTCGCGCCTCCATCGACGAAGCCGGACGAGTTACTCACTTCCGCTACAACGCCGTCGGACAACTCATCGAAACCATCGCGCCGAACGCCGACGACAACGGTTTGACCCCCTTCTTCGAGGCGTTGGGACTGACGGGAACCACCGTCGCCGATGTCGATTGGACGCAGGTGGTCTATCCCGACGAGACGCCAAGCTATCTCGACGACAGCCGCTATCCCCGCACCACCACCGAATACTACGCCACGGGAGAAGTCAAAGCCAATATCGACGAACGGGGAAATCGTACCGAATACCGTTACGATGCTCTCGGTCGCCGCATCGAAACGATTTATCCCGATAAAACTCCCGATACCCTCGACGACAACCCCCGCGAAACCGTCACTTACGACCAAGCCGGACGCCAGGAAACGGTCACCGACGCGCTGAACCGCACTACCACCTACCGCTACGACGATTTGGGTCGTCTCGTGGAAACGATTTACGCCGACGAGACTTCTACAGAAACGGAGTACGATAAACTCGGTCGCCGCGTCGCCTCCATCGATCCTTTAGATCGACGCACCGAATACGAATACGACAAGTTGGGTCGTCTCACCGATGTCGTCGGGTTCCTCGAGGGTCGCGAGATTCGCACGGAATACGGTTACGACGAACTCGGTCGTCAAATTTGGCAGGAGGATGCCAACGACCACCGCACGACCTTCAAGTACGATTTAGTGGGACGGCGGACTGGCGTCGAACTTCCTGAAGGTCAGACCTCCACTTCGACTTACGATAAAAACGGGAATTTACTGTCCTACACGGACTTCAACCGGGAGACGACCAGCTACAGCTACAATCCTCGGAACTGGTTGACTGACATCGACCTTCCTAACGACCCCGATGTCAGCTACACCTACACGCCGACGGGATTGCAGGAAACGGTGACGGACAGTCGCGGGACGACGAGTTTCGCCTACGACCACAATAACCGCCTCGTCGGACGCACCGACCCAGATGGGGTTTATACTGCGGACGGCTTCAGTATTGAGTACGAGTACGACATTGCGGGAAATCGCACGCAGGTCGAAACGCCGGGTGGGGTGACGGATTACAGGTTTGACGAACGAAATCGTTTGGAAACCGTCAGCGATTCGTCTCAGGGAACGACGACGTATCAGTACGATGCAGTCAACAACCTCGTGGAGACGGTGTTACCGAATGGGGTAGTGGAAACTCGCCAGTACGACGAGTCGAACCGTCTGGAGGGGTTGGAACAGACGCGCAACGGTGAAGTCGTCGCCAGTTACGATTACGAGTTGGACGATGCGGGAAATCGTATCTCGGTAACGGAAAACGATACTCGAACCGTCGAATACGAGTACGACGATTTGGGTCGCTTGACGCAGGAACGCTTTGACGGACGGACGGTTTCTTATGAATACGACGATGTGGGGAACCGTCTGAAACGAGTCGATTCGGTTGAGGGAGAAACGACTTACGTTTATGACGACAATGACCGTTTGTTGGAATCGACAGCCAACGGAGTCTTAACGACTTACGAGTACGACGACAACGGAAACCTCACTTCCCAGACGACGAACGGGAAAGAAACGACCTACACCTGGGACGATCGCAACCGTTTAGTGAACGTCAACACCGCTGACGGCGATACGGTGGTTTACGAGTACGACGACGAGAACATCCGCGTCAGTTCGACGGTGAACGGAACGAAAACAACCTATTTGGTGGATAGTAATCGTCCTTACGCGCAGGTGTTGGAAGAGTACGAGGACGAGAATCTCAAGGTTCGCTACGTCCACGGTCTGGATTTGATTTCCGTCGAACGAGATGGGGAGGTTTCGGTCTATCTCGTCGATGGGTTGGGGAGTACACGAAGGCTGACGGATTTGAATGGGGAAGTCGTCGCCACTTACACCTACGATGCGTTCGGGGAGTTGTTGGATTCGACGGGTGAGGTTGAGAACGACTACCTGTTTGCTGGGGAGCAGTTTGACGGGGAGTTAGAGCAGTATTATCTGCGTCAGCGGTTCTATGATGCTGGGGTGGGGCGGTTTACGCGGCGGGATACTTATGAGGGACGGATTGGCGAGCCGATTACCCTGCATAAGTATCTGTACGGGAATGCGAACCCGGTTAACTTTGTCGATCCGAGTGGGCTTTCCGCTACTTCGATAAATGCACAACTGGCTACCGTTGCGGTTATGGGCATTCTTGTAAGTGCCGGTAATGCAAGCCATCAAATTCATCGCTTGACCACTACTGACGACCCACCCCCTCCAGTTCCGTTCCCGTTCCCCGGAGAAGGTTCTATTCCTGACGAGCAGGAAACATTCCCCAATAATGACGGGATTCTCGATCGCATTCTCGATTTCGGTCGTCGGACTGGAGGGTTTGGGGAAGGGGTTGAGCCAGAGCATGAGTATCGAGAAACTTTTCCAAATAGTGATATATATGACTTAGTTCAGTATGTATTTAATGCTGCTTATGAAAACGTACACCCCGATCCGAAGAGTCTTACTACCAAAGTCGGTAATATTGCCAATCGAACTGGTCTTTCTAACAAAGAAATTAAGGATGCAATTCACGCAGTTAAAGAAGCGGGTATCGTTCGAGCATATGGAAAGAAAAACAATCCAGATGTTGGTGTGGATGTTAAAACAGGAGATGTTTTTATTCAATTAGAGAAAGGCATTTTTTCTGGAGATCCTATTGGCAATCTTGGCGATCACGTAGATTATCCAGAATGAAAACAAACCCTCTAGAAGATTACAAAACAAATAAGTAGACATCACTAAAATGTATAAAGCAAGTCTCCATATGACCAGCAAAAAATTGAGTCCTCAACAAATAACTGACACATTAGGAATTATTCCTGACAGATTTCATGAAAAAGGTAGTCTCTTTAGCAAGCGTTATCCAAATGGGAAGCGAAGAGAAGTATCATCTTGGTCTTTAGATGGAAAATCAGAAGATGCTTCTTGCTTAGAAGTTTATGTTGAACAACTAATTTCAGTCATAGAATCCAATTCTAGTAAATTTCAAAAAATTATTTCAGATTGTGAAATTGAAATTTATTGCAGCTTCTTCGCCGAAGAAGATGACATTTCAGGTTCGATTTTTCTAAGCTCAGATCTGATCGAACGTCTCACTATTTTCCCAATAAATCTTACAATCGTTATGTATCCTCTAGATACAGAGGATTTATAAACGAAATTAGGGGAAAGGGAAAAACGATCGCCTGTTGAAATCGACAGCTAACGGAGTCTTAACGACTTACGAGTACGACGACAACGGAAACCTGACCTCTCAGACGAGGAACGGGAAGGAAACGACGTACACCTGGGATGACCGAAACCGTTTAGTGGAAGTCAACACCGCTGACGGCGATACGGTGGCTTACGAGTACGACGACGAGAACATCCGCGTCAGTTCGACGGTAAACGGAGCGAAAACGACGTATTTAGTCGATAGCAACCGTCCTTACGCGCAGGTGTTGGAGGAGTACGAGGACGACAACCTCAAGGTTCGCTACGTCCACGGTTTGGATTTGATTTCCGTCGAACGAGATGGGGAGGTTTCGGTCTATCTCGTCGATGGGTTGGGGAGTACACGAAGGCTGACGGATTTGAACGGGGAAGTCGTCGCGACCTATACCTACGATGCGTTCGGGGAGTTGTTGGATTCGACGGGTGATGTCGAGAACGACTACCTGTTTGCTGGGGAGCAGTTTGACGGGGAGTTAGAGCAGTATTATCTGCGTCAGCGGTTTTATGATGCTGGGGTGGGTCGGTTTACGCGGCGGGATACGTATGAAGGCTGATTGTTCGACAACTCTTTGGAAAATACGAGAAAGATTCTTCTGTCCATTCCAGACGAACAGAGCGAATTCTGATACCGTAGGGCTTGCCCAATGGTTGTTTTGGACTCTCGCTTCCTGATTAAATCAGCCATCGCCGACGAAAATGTAAGGTTTTTGAGCCTCTCGATCTCCAAACCTTGCACCTTTTTTTGAAAAAAAGTCCTAAAATCCTTGCCAGGTATACATTTCACATTGATTCAGCAAACCCTACAATAGAAGTCGAACAACGCTCAGACGGATCGCTCGCTCTAGGACAAACGCGATGACAGCATGGAAAAACTCCGCGATGAAACGAGGAATCGCGTGGATTACCGGATCGGCCGTATTAGCGGCGGCCAGCATTGGAGGATGGGTGGTCTACAGTCGCCGATCGAACTCCGCCCAAACCGTCAACGTGCGCGTGTTAACCGTCGAACGCACCGATGTCGAACGCACCGTGAACGCCAGCGGTACGGTAAAACTCGGTTCTCAGCAAACCCTGAAAGCCCCCAGCGATGCCACGATCGTTGAATTAAGCGTGGAGATGGGCGATCGCGTGTCGTCGGGAGAAGAACTGGCAATCTTGCGGGACGATGAAGAACTCACTCAACTCGAAGAACATTTACTGAGAATTCGTCAACAAGAACTCGAGGTGGAGGCGAAACAGCAAAACGTCGAAAATGCCTCTCGAAGTTTGGCAGCGGCACGTCAAGAGCGCGATCGCGTTTTCAGTCGAGCTAGAACCTCCGATCGCGCCAGCCTCGTCGAACGCCAAAACGAAATCGAAGAAACAACCTTAACATTGGAAAACCAGCGTCAAGCAGCGATCGACGCCCGCGAAACCCTCGCCACCGAACGGGAAACCCTAGAGCGCGATCGCGACTTGTTCGATCGGGGGTTTATCGCCCTCAACCAACTTAAAGACGCAGAAAACACCGTGCGCCGCGTCGAAGCCGAACTGCGCCAAGCCGAACTGCAAGTTCGAACGACCCAACTGCGCCTCGAGAGCTTGCGCGCCAGTCTTGAAACCATCCGACGCCAAATTGAAGACGACGCGATCGCCTCCGAAGAAGAACGCAGCGAAGCCAACGCCACCGTCCGCAGCGCCGAAATCGCCCTGCAAGAAGCCCAGTACGAAGCCAACACCGCCACCTTAGACCTACAACAGTTACAACTCGAAGCCCAAACCATCGAAGATCGCCTACAAAACCGTATCGTCTCCGCACCGATCGGCGGAAAAGTCCTCAATATCGACGTAGTACGGGGCGACGTCGTGCAAATCGGCGAAAGTCTGCTCACCCTCGGCGATCCCGATCGCGAAATCGTCGAACTGAACCTATCGACCCTCGACGCCAAAGCGGTTCGCAGCGGCCAACCCGCACGCATTTCCGTCATCGGCCCCGACGAAGCTACCTTTGAGGGAGAAGTCGAACGCATCTCCTTAAGTGCCGATAGCGAAACGGTCGATAGTGGCAGTCGAGAAAGTCTAGCAGCGGTGGGGGCGATCGTGCGCCTCACCGAACCCAGCGGAACCCTCATCCCCGGTAGTCAAGTCAACGTCGAAATCGTCCTCGATCGCCAACCCGACACGATCTCCCTCGATATCGAAGCCATCCAGCAACCCGATGCCGATCCCTTCGTCTGGCTTCTCGACGAGAACAACACCGTCAGTCCCCAAAACGTCACCCTCGGACTCGACGGCCTCACCGTCGTTGAAATCCTATCCGGCTTAGAACCCGGCGATCGCGTCGCCGTTCCCCCCATCGACCGCGAACTCGAACCGGGTATCACCGTCGAACAACAATGAAGACAATCGCCAGTCGCCAGTCACCAGTCGCCAGTCACCAGTCGCCAGTCACCAGTCGCCAGTCACCAGTCGCCAGTGAAGATAGGGAACAGGGAACAGGGAACAGTTAATAGTTTCTCCCCTTCTCCCCTTCTCCCCTTCTCCCCTTCTCCCCCTCTCCCCCTCTCCCTCTATGGCACTCTCTCCTCTCGATTTATTTAAACTGACCTATTTATCCTTAAAAGGAAATCCCCTGCGATCGGGGCTTACGAGTCTCGGTGTATTTATGGGGGTAACGGCAGTGAGTGCGACGTTACAGGTGGGCAATATCAGCCAAACCGTCATCGAACGACAACTCAACGAACGGGAAGCGCCCCAAGTCGGTGTCGGGTCGTCGTGGCAGCGCAACAAACCCTTTCGACGGTTACAACTCGACGATATGGAGTACTTGCAAGAGCGATTGATTCAAGCTGAAGCCTTGAGTGCGCTGACGTGGGTGTGGTATCGCAACTCTGTCACCTATCTCGATCGCGAAGCCAACCCCGAGATTTACGCTGTCTCTCGCGATTATCTCAAAGTGTCCGGTCGCCGCATGACCGACGGTAAATTTTTCAGCCGTATCGATTTTGAAAACTATCGTCCCGTTCTCGTCATCGACGACATCGCCGTCGATCGCCTCTTTCCCGATCGCGATCCCATTGGCGAACGCGTTTATATCGATGGTCGTCCTTTTATCGTGCGCGGCGTTATCGAAACCAAACTTTTAGAGGGCGGCGAAGAAGAGCCTCAAGGAACGATGTATATGCCGATTACGGTTTGGCAAGCTCTTTCGGGACGTAACATCGTCCACTGGATCGCGATTCGCGCTCGCCGCCTCAAAGATTTAGAAATCCTAGAACAGCAAGCTGTCGCCTTGTTAGAAAAACGCTACCCCGACCACGTTTTTCGGTCGTCTAACAATGTTAGCGATATTCTCGCCCAGCAGGAAACGCTCAAAACCGTATCGCGATCGCTCCTCGCCGTTGGTGGAATTGCGTTACTCGTCGGCGGTGTGGGTATTGCGAACATTACCATCGCGTCGGTGATGGAACGGACGGCTGAAATCGGCTTGCGTTTGGCCATCGGTGCCAAACCTCGAGACGTGATGTTGCAATTTGTCTTGGAAGCCACCGTGTTGAGTGTCGTGGGAGGTGTCGGTGCGATCGCTACAGTTCACTTTATTACTGTCGGCGTGAGCAATACTTTCGATTTACCTTACGAATTCGACGGGCGATCGGCGACGCTGGCGTTAGGTTCGGCGTTTGTCGTCGGTGTCGGTGCGGGATTTTTACCGGCGTTACGTGCCAGTCGCCTCGATCCGGTGAGTGCGTTACGGTCTTGAGGCGGACGACCCAGCGGTATAAAATGTCAACAAAAAAACAGGTTGGAGACGATTCACTACGCCCCCAACTCAACTGTTTAAGCTGTTATAGCTGATGTCAAATATCTCTTAAGTTTCACCGACAAACCACTAAACCTTCAGAGGTTCCGTCGTCTTTTACGATCGAATACGCATCGAATTCGCGAAATTCTAACTCACCCGTTACCGTGACGCGATCGCCCGGAGCGAGATGACTGGCAGTGTTGTCGCCACAAACTGCCCAACTGTCTACACGATAGTTGCGATCGCCCGCCTCGAGGCGAAAACCATCTTCCCAAACGCGCTCGACCGTTCCCGTTACCGTTCGATTTCTGGCAAGTTGAATGGTATTTTCGCGATCGTTCCCTCGAGCTGCGGCTACCATCTCAACACTATTGCTAAAACCTGCGATCGCCGCTCCCGGAACGACAAGTGTTGCCATCGTCAGAAGACCTAACATTCGGAACAGTTTCATCGGTGAAGTTCTCCCAATTTTTTGAAGTACACCAAAATCGGTCGATTTAGATTTGAATTTCTCTCGTATTTGAGAAATTTCAGTCGCTCGAGTTCTAAAACGTCTTAAAATTCGCTGCCGATTCAGATGCTACAGTTTCAGCAACTTGTCAGCGATCTTGGCGTTTCAGCCCTCGTTCGTTTTAAATTTAAGATCCAAAAGTTACAAAGTCGTAAATCCTTCCGTTACATTTTTTTGACTTTTCAACGAGCTTCAGGAGTTACGCATCTACACTATTTGTAGCGTGACCAATGCCCACCGACCCCTCCATTTAGTGTAATTTCGGTCGAACTGCGTAAGTCCTAGAGCTTTTAAAAAAGGATGTAAAATGACATCGATTTGACGAGTATTTTGTTGAAAAAAATAGAAAACACCCTTGAAGTGGTGCGATCGCCTGCCAACGACACTCGCTTCCTTGATGAAAAAGTCAAATCACGAGATCGTTGAATTGTTTTCGAGTCGAGATCGGAGCAAATCGCTACAATGAGAGTAGGTACAGTATCAAACGTTACAGACAGGTGGTGCGTTATGACCTCCAATACGCCTTCTGCGCCCAAGTCCTCGAATCGCGTTTTACGGTTTCTCAGAAAAATTCCAGGTGTACGTCAACTCATCGATGCTTCGATCGATACCTATCGTGCTGAAGAGATTTTGCACGACCCTTCCTACAACCCCGACTGTCAAGACAAAGAAAAACGCTGAGTCAACTAACATCAGTGTCGATCCGAGCGGCGGTTCGTTCTCTCAGTTTGTAAACAAATGTAAATCGCGTTAAGATTAATACGTTCGCTAGTTTGCAATCATAGAGTTATGAACCGCCCCCATCTTCCTGAGCCGAGCTTGCTCAAAAAGGTGCTGGAGCCACTACTCGACGACTTCCAGTATTGGTTCGATCGCTCCCGAAAACTGCTCGAAACTGAAACCATACCGTTTTTAGGCGAAGACCGACAGGCCGAACTGCTGCACCGCGTAAAGACTGCCCAAAACGAAGTCAGCTCGGCCAAATTGCTTATCGAAGCCACCGGATGTAAAGCCGGTGTCGATATGTCTGTATTGATGCCGTGGCATCGGCTGCTAACAGAATGCTGGCAAGTGTCGATGCGCTTTCGTGCCGAACGTTCGGCTGAGTTCGAGCCGCATCGCGACTAGCGATCGCTGTCGTTGAGGCCGCACCTCAGAGAACTCTAAATTTCGGTTAAAATTTTAACCAAAGTGCTTTCGCATATTAACTTTTTTTAAAATCTCGATCGACGACCTAGATCGGAGGCTTTATCAATGCTACACCTACTTTACATTCTCGCTTTTACAGTACTGGCTTTTGTGGCGGTGGGGAATCTCGTTCGCAACTTGCTCAGTTTCAGTGCCGACACTCGAGGGATGCGATCGCCGAACCCATCGACTCCGCCGCGTCCGCAGCCGACGCCCCACCCAGAACTGTTAGACGAATCGGGTCGCGCGATCGAAGAACCCCTGCTCGTCATGAAATCCATCGGCATCGAAGACGCTCGCGAACAACTCGATGCACTCTATAAATCGTCTCCTGGCGTCAGTACCAGCGACGACGACGACACGCCGCCGCCGAGTACCCTCGTTTAACTTCTAAGAGCGCGAGAATACAAGTCCCGCGCTGCACCGAAGGTTAGCGTCAGGAGAATCTGAATTCAAAAAGTGGGGTTGGGCGTCGCCTCACTCAAAAACGCGAAACCCAGATCCAAACGGTCTGGGCGGAGAAGCCCGCGCCGTAACGCCTAAGCGGTCGGCGTCGGGAGTATGTCAAAAGCAGAGGATTCTCGCGGTTTTGGCTAAAATCGAAACGCCATCGTCAGACGAGATCGTCCATGACCCCCTTCAAACTCGAAGCCTCTTTCAAACCGACCGGCGACCAACCCCAAGCGATTCGACAACTGACTCACAGCCTGAACGCAGAAAACCGCTTCCAAACCCTCCTCGGTGCGACGGGAACCGGGAAAACTTACACTATGGCCAGCGTTATCGAAAAACTGGGGAAACCCACCCTCGTTTTAGCGCACAACAAAACCCTAGCGGCACAACTGTGTAACGAGTTGCGCTCGTTCTTTCCCCACAACGCCGTCGAATACTTCATCAGTTATTACGACTACTACCAACCCGAGGCGTACATTCCCGTGACCGATACCTATATCGAGAAAACCGCCTCGATTAATGAAGAAATCGATATGTTGCGCCACTCCGCCACGCGATCGCTCTTCGAGAGACGGGATGTCATCGTCGTCGCTTCCATTAGCTGCATTTACGGCTTGGGAATTCCCAGCGAATACCTCAAAGCTTCGATTCCCTTGGAAGTGGGACAGGAAATCGACCAACGCCAAATGTTGCGCGATCTCGTCAGCGTTCAGTACACCCGTAACGACCTGGAACTCGGACGCAGTAAGTTTCGAGTCAAAGGGGATGTGGTGGAAATCGGCCCCGCTTACGAAGACCGCATCATTCGCGTGGAGTTCTTCGGCGACGAAATCGACGCGATTCGCTATATCGACCCGGTGACGGGGTCGGTGTTGCAAAGTGTAGACCAGTTGCGGATTTATCCGGCCCGCCACTTCGTCACCCCCGAAGAACGCCTCGATATCGCCTGTGAGGAGATTCAAGCGGAACTCGAAGAACGCCTCGAACAACTCGAAAAAGCCGGAAAACTCGTCGAAGCGCAACGGCTCGCCCAACGGACGCGCTACGATTTGGAAATGTTGCGGGAAGTCGGCTACACCAACGGGGTGGAAAACTACGCGCGACATCTAGCCGGAAGACGAGCCGGAGAACCACCGGAATGTTTGGTGGATTATTTTCCCGAAGATTGGCTGTTGGTGGTGGACGAGTCTCACGTGAGCGTTCCCCAGATTCGTGGGATGTATAACGGCGATCGCTCTCGAAAACAGGTTCTCATCGAACATGGATTTCGGCTTCCGAGTGCGGCGGACAACCGACCGTTGAAAGCTGAGGAGTTTTGGGGAAAGGTCAAACAGTGCGTGTTCGTGTCGGCGACGCCGGGAGATTGGGAAGTCGAGCAGTCTCAAGGACACGTCGTCGAACAGATTATCCGACCGACGGGAGTAGTAGACCCGGAAATTTTCGTGCGTCCGACGGAAGGTCAGGTAGACGATCTGTTTGGAGAAATTCGCGATCGCGAGTCTCGCGGAGAACGAACCCTCGTGACCACGTTAACCAAGCGCATGGCGGAGGATTTGACGGAATATTTACTCGATCGCGGGGTTCGGGTACGCTATCTTCATTCAGATATTGGTTCGATCGAACGCATCGAGATTTTACAAGATTTGCGACAGGGTGTCTTCGACGTTCTTATCGGCGTCAACTTGCTGCGGGAAGGGTTGGATTTACCGGAAGTGTCCCTGGTGGCGATTCTGGATGCGGATAAAGAAGGCTTTTTGCGAGCCGAGCGATCGCTGATTCAAACCATCGGACGTGCGGCTCGTCACGTGCGCGGTCAGGCGATACTCTACGCCAATACGCTCACCAAAAGTATGGAAAAAGCGATTTCGGAGACCGAACGCCGCCGTCAGATTCAGTTGGAGTACAACCGCAAACACAACATTACGCCGAAACCCGTGGTGAAAGCGATCGACAATTCGATTTTGGCGTTTTTAGAAATTTCCCGTCGCCTCAACGCGCACCAACTCGAAACCGCTTACGAGCATTCTGATGAGATTTCCCTCGAACAGATTCCCGAGTTGATTCAACAGTTGGAGACGCAAATGCAGGAAGCTGCGAAGAACTTGGAGTTCGAGGAGGCGGCGAAACTGCGCGATCGCATCAAGCATTTACGAGACAAGCTCGTAGGGCGATCGTCGTAAGTCTCGAACGATCCGCTGGAGTCCCGAGACGCAGAAATCCCGTCTGCACCTCGATCGCAACCCTCCCCAACCGGGGCAGTTCGTGATATAATGAAACCCTTGCAGACAGCTTTTGGATATCTGCTGCGGGTGTAATTCAGTGGTAGAATGTCAGCTTCCCAAGCTGAACGTCGCCGGTTCGAGTCCGGTCACCCGCTTTCTTCTTTTGGCGATTTTTAACGGACGGGTTGCGATCGCCGAGTTGGGTTAACGGCGACGGCGACGCACCTCGCTGGTTAGTTCCCGCAACTCCTGTTGTTGCTCCTCCGTGAGAACGGTTGCCATATCCTGGCGTACCCCCTGTAGAATGGTGCGAAGTTCGTTTCGCTGAGCTTGGGTGAGATCGACGGTGGCGATCGCGCGGCGGAATTCCTGGGGAGTACTCGCCGTTCGCATGGCATTGGCGAGTTGACGGCGTTGCGCGTCGGTTAAAATTGTTGCGAGTTGAGTTTGGTAGTCGGCGCGAATTTGCTCGAGTTGCGCTTGCTGTTCGGCGGTTAACTCGAGTTCTTCTAAAATTGTCGGTGGTGGCATTTGAGCGGTGGCGGGAGAGAGGCGAACGGACGTCACGCCAGTTGTTAAAGTCGTTACGGCGATCGCAACTACCGAACCGAGTTGTACGAGTCGTTTCATGGGAAATCTTCTCCAAAGCTGAGACGAGCGAAACAACTCCAAGTTAGACATTTACACCAGCGATCGCCCCATCCAAACGTCATCATTATCACTATGACTTCTTTCACGGTTGAACTCGGCTGCGATCGGCTTTAATCGAAGAAAGCGATCGCACTGCTAGATGAGACTTCCTCGCGCCATTCGACCCGACAATCACCCCTTTCCGTTTCTGCTGTATGTAGAATGGGCGTTGTTAGCGATCGCCGCCATCAGCGAATTTCTCCCGAAACTGCTTCCGAAACTCCACAGCTTCCCCGGAATTGCGATCGCCAGCTTGCTCGGATTCGCGGCGTTAGGACTGTGGCTTCCTACGCGATCGCTGAAACTTCGTCTGATTCACGTGATTAGCCAGTTTGGGTTAATTCTCTCGTCGTCGCAACTCGGCTTGTCTGGCTTGCGCCTGTTCCCGTTCCTCTACGTCGTCTTGGTGATTCGCAGTTGTTTGCTGTTTAAACTGAGAGGACGGCTGATTATTGTCGGGACAGCGTTTGCAATGTTTCTGGTGATTGTACGAGTACGTTTGCGAGTTCTCGATCGCCAACTTCCCGCCGCTATCGAAGAGCAGTTTTCGCCGTATCTGGCGATCGTACGTCTGAACCTAATTCTACTATTCGCCATACTTTTATTATTCGTCCTGCTCTTCGTCAACGCGCTCCTATCCGAACGAGAACGACGAGAACAGCTACGACAAGCCAACGACAAACTTCAGCGATCGGCGGCCCGCATCGAAAAGCTGGCGATGGCGCAAGAACGCAGTCGCATCGCGCGAGAACTTCACGATGCGTTAGGACATTCGCTGACGGCGTTAAACATCCAACTCGAAGGCGCACTGAAACTGTGGGAGGGAAACCCCGATCGCGCTAAAATTTTCCTCAGCCAAGCCAAACAGATGGGATCGCGAGCCTTACAAGACGTGCGCCAGGCGGTGGCGACCTTGCGGGATACGCCACACCCCGGAGAAAACCTCGAATCCGCGATCGCCACTCTCACGCAGCAGCTCCAACAAACCACCGCGATCGCTCCCGAGGTCAGCTTAAATTTTCCGACGCTACCGCCTGCGATCGCCATCGCCAGCTATCGCATTCTGCAAGAGGCGTTAACTAACGTCTGTAAATACGCCAACGCTACAGCCGTCACCCTTGAAGTTAAGGCGATCGCGCGATCGTCGAACAGCGATCGTCGGTTTTGGCTACACATCGCCGTCACCGATAACGGATGTGGGTTTTCTCCCCAAGACAATACCACAGGCTTCGGACTCAAAAGTATGCAAGAACGCGCTGAAGCCGAAGACGGAACGTTTCGCCTGTCGAGCGCACCGGGAGAAGGCTGCAAAGTTGAAGTCTGGCTACCGCTGAGCGAGGAAACCTTATGATTCGCGTGTTACTGGTGGACGACCAAGCAATTTTACGCCAAGGATTGCAAGCTTTGCTAAGTTTAGAAGAGGATATTCAAATCGTCAGCGAAGCGGTAAACGGTCGCGAAGCCTTAAGCTGTATCGAGCGATCGTTCAATACGCCAAATGCCGTTGACGTGGTGTTAATGGACGTTCGGATGCCGGTCATGGACGGCGTTGCCGCCAGTCGCGAAATTTCTCAACGGTTTTCCAATCTCAAAGTTTTGGTGTTGACGACGTTTGATGAAGACGAGTTAGTTCAAGAAGCAGTCAGTGCGGGAGCGGCAGGTTATTTATTAAAAGATACGCCCTCGGAAGAACTCGCTCAAGCGATTCGATTCGTACATCGAGGATACGCACATTTCGGGCCTGGTATTTTTCAGAAAATGAAGCCGCCAGAAACGCCAGCGACAGCAGTGGAAATTCCCCCCGGCTTTTACGAACTCACTCCCCGCGAACGGGAAGTTCTGGCGTTACTCGGACAAGGTTCGAGCAATCGCGAAATCGCGCAAACGCTGTATATTTCTGAAGGGACGGTGAAGAATTACGTGACCCACATTTTGAGTCGGTTGAACTTGCGCGATCGCACCCAAGCGGCGTTGTTTGCGGCGTCGATGCGATCGCAACTTTAAGATTTACCCGAGTCCGAACTTCGATCGCACCTCATGCAGCGATCGATGCCAAAGCTGTTCCGGTTCCCAAGTATCGGGATCGAAATTTGCCTGGCGACCTCGCTGGTAGGCGGCGTACAAGCGCGATCGCACAGCTTCACGATTTAAACCAAAACCATAAAATCGTCTTTGCCGCTGTATCGTCCGTAACAATCCTGTCAATATAATAACGTGCAATCCGTGAAACTTCGCCCCCAGTAGGAACGCCTGAACCTCCGCTTCCCCGAGGGGGTCAGTGTCGTAGCCGGTGAGGACGTGAAGGCCGTCGTGAAGTTGCAGTCGCCGGGGCCCTGCTGTAAACGGTTCCAAACCGCGATCGTCAATGAGATCGGCCCAGGCGCGCCCGAAGGTGTCGGGGGGAAGCGATCGCAACTGGTTCAAATCGGCGATAGGAGGAATATCCCGTTGTAAAGAACGGTTGACATGAGACATCATCTTGAGGAAGACATCGATCGCCGGGGTGTTGAACTGAGTGCGTTGCATCATTGGTGGTTTTCCTGTGGTTTCCCTTTCCTCCAAATTATTCGAGAGAGGCGATCGATACCTGGGAAAAAAGTCACGACTGTTCCCGTGACGTTCGATAGCGTTTGTCGAATGGGTGCGATCGTGACGATCTTCCTATTGCCATTGTGACGTTTGACTCCCGACGGAGTAGCGGCGGACTTCATACCTTGGAACTGTCGAATTCGAGCCGACTCATGACTTTAATTCCCGGTTCCTTCCAATCCTCCTTTTCCGAGATGCTGTCTGATGTCGATCGCGGCGATCGACTCGCGAGTCTCATCCCCGAAGAACAGCGAGAAAACCTGCAACAACTCCGCCGCCACTTAGAAGAGAGCATCGACAGTCTCCCTTCTCAAGACAGTCTGGAACAGTGGAAAACCACAGTTCGGACAGCGTTAGAAGACGAAGAACTCTCGTTCGACGAAATTCAGGCGATCGCCGAAGACACCCGCGACATCTTCGACAGTATGGGTTTAACCTCCCAAGAACTCCGTACTCTGGCCTACGACGTACAAAATATCGCGGACGATTCTCGCCGAGCGAAGACGATAATCTCGTCGGTTCCCCGGAGAACGACGTACTGCTCGGTCAAACCGGAGACGATACCCTCACCGGTACAGACGCCGCAACCGCCGGACAAGGAGAAATCGACATCCTCGTTGGAGGTGGGGGTGAAGATACCTTCGTTCTCGGAGACGCCTCGACCGTATTTTACAATGACGGTCGCGATCGCACCCCTGGCACCAGCGACTACGCGATCGTCGCCGATTTCAACCTCGAGTACGATACCATCCAACTCCACGGAACCGCCGAAGACTACAGTTTGGGGGAAGTTCCCGGAGATTCTCCGATTTCGGGAACTGTCATCTACAAAAATTCGCCCCCTGACAGCGTAACCCCCGAAGCGATCGGTATTCTTGCGGGGGTCGAAGTTTCGAGCTTTAGTCAGGGCTTTACGTTCGTGGGCTAACCCAGGCATTCGATGGGGATATCGCTGCAATTTCCCCTAAATTCCCGCAATTCCCAAGTGTTCGCACCTAGGAGGCGATCGTATCGATCGTCTCTTTTCCAGCGAACAGTGTTTCAGTCGCCAGTCACCAATCGCCAGTCGCCAGTCGCCAGTGAAGACAGTTAACAGGTAACGGTTTCTTCCTTGTTCCCTTGTCCCCTTGTCCTCCTCCTCCGACTTACGGCGTTACACTAGAAATGCACTCCACGTCACCGATATTCCACGAACGGCCGAACATGAAAGCTCAACGGACTCTCGCTTTGTTGAAGACGACATTCAGAAACGCATCTACCTTTGACAGACATCGCCCCAACTGGCGATCGCTCGCGGTAAGTTGGGCGCTCGTTCAAGTTTTGCTGTTGGGAAGTCCCGCCCTCGGGCAACGGGAACCTAAGGAGATGTCTTACAGTGCGTTCCTCGAAAAAGTCGAGAACGGCGAAGTCCAGAAAGTCGATCTCGACCCAGCCCGTCAAACGGCTCGCGTCACCCTTGTCAACCAAGGACAAGACGACGCCCCCTACGAAGTCCGTCTGTTTGAAGAAAACCCAGACCTGATCCAGCAGTTACGCAATAACGAGGTCGAAATCGCCAGTAACCCGACCCCCGACAACAGTTTCGCCATTGGCATTTTAGGACAACTGCTGTTGATTCTCATCCTCGTCGGCGGCTTGATGTCGATCGTGCGTCGCTCGTCTCAGTCGGGAAACAACGCGCTCAACTTTGGGAAATCTCGAGCGCGATTCCACATGGAAGCGAAAACTGGGGTCACCTTCGACGACGTCGCCGGAATTGAAGAAGCCAAAGAAGAATTACAAGAAGTCGTCACGTTTCTCAAACAACCCGAACGCTTCACAGCGATCGGTGCGAAAATTCCGCGCGGCGTGCTGCTCGTCGGCGCACCGGGAACGGGAAAAACCCTGTTAGCGAAGGCGATTTCGGGAGAAGCGGGGGTTCCGTTTTTCAGTATTTCCGGGTCGGAATTCGTTGAAATGTTCGTCGGCGTCGGTGCTTCGCGAGTTCGCGATCTGTTCCGTAAAGCCAAGGAAAACGCCCCCTGCTTGGTCTTCATCGACGAAATCGACGCAGTGGGACGCCAGCGGGGAACCGGAATCGGCGGCGGAAACGACGAACGGGAACAAACCCTCAACCAGTTGTTAACGGAAATGGACGGGTTCGAGGGCAACAACGGTATTATCATCATCGCGGCGACGAACCGCCCCGACGTTCTCGATACGGCTCTGTTGCGCCCAGGACGCTTCGATCGCCAGGTGACGGTGAATTTACCAACGTATAACGGACGGTTGGGAATTTTGCAGGTTCACGCTCACAATAAGAAACTGTCGCCAGAGGTGTCGTTAGAAAAAATCGCTCGTCGCACGCCGGGACTGTCGGGGGCAGATTTGGCGAACCTCCTCAACGAAGCCGCGATTTTGACGGCTCGTCGCCGTAAAGAGGCGATTGGCGAGTTAGAAATTGAGGACGCCATCGATCGAGTTACTATCGGTTTGAAACTGACGCCGCTGCTCGATAGTAAGAAAAAACGCATCCTCGCCTACCACGAAATCGGTCACGCGCTGTTGATGACGTTGCTGAAGAATTCCGATCCGCTCAATAAGGTGACGATCGTTCCGCGCTCCGGGGGAATTGGGGGATTTGCCCAATCGCTGTTAAATGAGGATATGGTCGATAGCGGACTGTATTCTCGGGCTTGGCTGCTCGATCTAATTCGTGTCGCCCTCGGCGGACGCGCTGCTGAGATCGTGGTGTTTGGCGATGCTGAGGTGACGGTCAGCGCGAGACAGGATTTGAAAACTGTCGCGATGTTGGCGCGGGAGATGGTGACGCTTTATGGAATGTCCGACTTGGGGCCGATGGCCCTAGAAAGTCCCAATAACGAGGTGTTTTTGGGGCGAGATTTGATGCCGAGTTCGGAGCATTCCGAGGAGATGGCGACGCAGATCGATCGCCAGGTGCGCGAGATCGCCCAGCGGTGTTACGAGGAAACCTGCCAGATTTTACGGGAGAATCGCCCCTTGATGGATCGGTTGGTGGATTTGCTGATCGAGAAGGAGGAAATTGACGGAGACGAGTTCCGCCGCATCGTCGCTCAGCACGCAACGCTACCAGAACCTCAGATGGCAACGACCGCAAGCGCTTCTGAGGCCGCCGTTCGGTAATCGTCCGAAGACCCATCGCTACAACATTTTTCGAGACCGTTTTCTGCAAGTTGGGGTACGACACGCGTACCCCCATTTTTTTGGGCAATTTCCGTAAAGTTGCCGATGGAATTCGGGCGGATATCGATCGCGGATCGGACAATTCCGTAAATTGACGGAAAAAATCAGAGCGATCGTCCTACGACTGAGAGGGGACGACGGCCAGGTTCTCCGTACTCCGCATGGAAGGGGTTGGTTAAAAAAATTTCTCCGTGATTTCTAGGAGTTATTGAATCTCGTATAAAGACGATATAAAAACCTTTTAAAGAGCTGCCAAGCTTCATTGACACAGGCATTCGGCAAAACTTAATCTGAATTTATGTTGAGTTAGATCTAACTCAACATAAATTTGACAGAAATAAAAGGCGAAAGTTTTAAAGCGATCGCTTTTACATTTTACGGGTGTTTCTTCTAGGGGATTTCAGCGATGTCTGGTGTTTTGAAAAAGACCGTCTCGACTTGTACCGTTCTCTCCCTCTCGATGTCGGGAGCGTTTGGGTTGGCAACCTCAGCACGTGCTTTCGGAATCTTTTTCGGCGAAGACCTCAACCACAGCGCCACGCAACCCCTCACAGACTACCAGAACGCCCAGCAAGCCGAAACCGAATTTCTCTCCCACCTCGTCGGCGTCGGTACGGAAACCTTTGAAAGCTTCCCCCTCGGAACGGCCGATCCGCTGTCTTTAGATTTCGGAGAAGCCGGAACCGCGACGCTGAAGGGTAACGGTGTCATAAACTCTGTGACCGAAGGAACGACGAACGGATACGGACGATACGGCATCTCGAAAACCAACTATTGGGAAACCAACGCCGCTGGCAACAACTTCGTCGTGGAATTTAGCCAAGCGGTGGCTGCCTTTGGCTTCTACGGTGTGGATTTAGGTGATTTCGGCGGCGAACTGATGTTAAACCTCACCCTCGCCAACGGCGGCCAGAAATCGATCGCCGTTCCGAATACGGTAGGCAGTTACGGCAACACGGACGGTTCGGTGCTGTATTTCGGCGCGATCGCCGACGGTGCCGACGAACTGTTTACCAGTTTGTCTTTTAACATGACGGCTCCCGGTACGGGGATGTTTGCCGATATCTTCGCCTTCGATAACATGACGGTGGGGTCGCTCTCTCAGGTCAAACAAGACGCCTCAGACGATCTCGTGGCGGACGCGCCGTCTCAGTCGAACCCATCGCCTCAAGAGGTTCCCGAACCCCTCTCTACGATCGCTCTGTTCCTGGTGGGCGCTGTGGGAACTCGCACGATGCGCCGCAAAGCCGATTAACTCCGCAATTTTACCGAGTCAAACGCTTTTAACCTCTGTCTTTGCTCGAATCCCCGGTATCTTGAAGGTAGCGGGGATTTTACAGATGCTAGAATTCTTCCGTATATTTAGGGAGTGCGATCGCCATCACATCGTAAGCGATAGCTGTGTCACTGTAAATCCACTGAGACATCACGCCCTCAATCGTCTGCGATCGCGGTACGACTGGCAAAATCCAGAGATACTAAAAGCATCGAGTTCAAAGCCAGTGCGATGTTTCCTTCCCTCCAACTTCTCCCCGGTGCTATCTCTGCCATTCTCGCTTCGGTGACGGATACGGGATATCTCACCCTCAGCGATCGCTACGGACTCATGGCTGCGATCCTCGACGAAAGCCTCGACGAGAGCGATCGCCGTTCGGCCAACCGACTTTTGCGAGCGGTGTTGCGGGGACGAGTTAAGGTTGTTGACGACCTTTGCCTTGCGTAAAAACACGGTCTCAGAACTCGAGTGGATTTTCCAAGTTACGCGATAGTTCCTCATGTTTCCCCCCGAAATCGCTCGGGGGGTTTTTTTACGGGCGCACGCCTGGCGAGGCTGCAATGGGCTATAACAGACACAGCTTGAGGCGAAAGAACTCCGAGTCAAGCTTCTCGACCGAGGCTTTTATGTCCGACCCCAAATCCAACCCCAAAATTTCTGCAATTATTTGCACCCACAACCGCGATCGCTATCTCGGTGCGGCGATCGACAGCCTACTCGACCAACAGGACTTCGACGATTACGAGGTTCTCGTAGTCGATAACGGTTCGAGCGATCGCACCCGAGCCGTCGTCGAAGAACGACAGCCCCATCCCCGCCTGCGATACGTTTGGGAACCCACCTTGGGACTTTCCATCGCCCGCAACCGGGGCGTTCGCGAAACCACCGCACCGATTCTCGCCTATCTCGACGACGACGCCGTGGCCAGTCCCACCTGGCTCACTCACCTGGCCGCCGCCTACGATCGCAACGACAAACTGGCGATCGCCGGTGGTAAAGTCACCCTCATCTGGCCCCCTGACGTTACTCCTCCCCCCTGGCTCTCTGAAGGCTTAGCCGGTGCCTTGGGACTCTACAACCTCGGCGACGAAGTGGTATCGATTACCCAACCCGGTCTCACGCCGCGCGGTCTCAACTACTCCATCCGTCGCGAGTTTCTCGATCGAATCGGCGGGTTCGACCCCAACCTCGGCCGCGTCGGCAAAAAACTGCTCTCCAACGAGGAGCTGTACACCACCGAAAAAGCCTTACAACTCGGTTGGCAAGTCGCCTATCTCCCCGATGCGTTAGTCGCCCACAACGTCGCCCCCGAACGGCTCGATCGCACCTGGTTTCTCCGGCGAGGTTGGTGGCAAGGCATCAGCGAATGCTATCGCGAACAACTCGCCGGAAGTGCCGGCCCCGCTCAATTTTTACGGGGGGGCGAACGCATCCTTCGGGGCTTGTACAATGCCGCGAAATATTCCCGAGATCCGGCTCGTCGCTTTGATAGCCTAGTATATGCCTACGGTCAGATCGGCTATCTCGTTTACGCCGTTCGGGGAATGCTCTCGCCACCGCCATCGTCTCCTTAATGTCGAGATCGGTGTCAGCCGCAATCTGTACTGCTGGTTTGACTCGAATTCATGTCCTGACCCTCTACGCGATCTAGCTCATGTCTTCTTCCTCTTCTAATTCCCCTGCCAAAGTTCCCGTATCTGTCCTGATTCCAGCGAAAAACGAAGAAGCGAACCTTCCCGCTTGCCTCGAAAGTGTTGCGAGAGCCGATGAGGTGTTCGTCGTCGATTCTCAAAGCGAAGATCGCTCGGGTGAAATTGCCGAACGCTACGGCGCGAAAGTCGTGCAATTTCACTTTAACGGTCGCTGGCCGAAAAAGAAAAACTGGTCTCTTGACAATCTTCCGTTTCACAACGAATGGGTGCTGATCGTCGATTGTGACGAACGCATTACTCCGGAACTGTGGGACGAAATCGACGAGGTCGTTCGGAAAAACGACCGCGACGGCTACTATCTCAATCGTCGCGTGTTCTTCCTCGGCGTTTGGATTCGTCACGGCGGAAAATATCCCGATTGGAACTTGCGCTTGTTCAAACACAAAGTCGGGCGCTACGAAAATTTACACACTGAAGAAGTGCCGAATACGGGCGATAATGAGGTTCACGAACACGTGGTTCTGCCCACTCAAGCAGGATATCTCAAACACGATATGCTGCACATCGATTTTCGCGATATTTACCATTGGTTGGCGCGGCACAACCGTTATTCAAATTGGGAAGCTCGCGTTTATTACAACTTGTTGACCGGACAAGCAGACGACGGAACGATCGGAGCAAATTTGTTTGGAGATTCCGTGCAACGCAAGCGGTTTTTGAAGAAAATTTGGGTGCGGTTGCCCTTTAAGCCGTTCTTCCGATTCCTGTTGTTTTATATTTTGCGCTTGGGCTTTTTGGACGGTCGAGCGGGTTATATTTACGGGCGTTTGTTGAGTCAGTACGAGTATCAAATTGGAGTCAAGCTGTACGAACTTCGGAAGTTTGGCGGCCAGTTAAACAAGCTCGAGGAAAAGCCGAAATCGACCGGCGCGACTCAGTCTATTTCGTAGAACCTGGGGGTTTAGCTCCTCTGTTCCTTGGCTCGTCGGGTAGTGACGGCGAGCCGAACACTGACAGAACTTACGCATTAACCCTATATGTAGGGTGGGCAATGCCCACCAACCTCTACATTTAGCGTGGGTAACGCTTAAGTGCGTAAGTCCAGACAAAAACTCCTCGTCCGAGCCTTTGACGTTTGAGACGGGTGTACGCCGAGTTCGCAGCGGCTCTCGAATCGGTTCGCGTTATGGAGAGCGATCGCACTCTATAGCGCGTTTTTGTACGTCCTGTGAGTTGGAGCGGGAACAGCAGTCGAGCGATCCCGCTCCAAAGGAGGAGACCTCCTCGCTGTTTTTTCGAGCGCGTCGTAACAAGACACCGAAAAAATGTTAAAGTTTGAATCGGTAACTTTTAAAACGAGACGTTTTAGACGGAATCGAGATCGAGGCGATCGCCGATTTTTAAGGGCGATCGAAACACTCGATCCAGTTCCTAAAGGAGCGAGAACATCCCAGCAACTATGGATTTTTTACCAATTTTAACGTTCGCAGCCGATCGCGCTAGAAAAAATTTCAATAAAAAAGTTCGACAACAATCTGCCGTTCAAGAAAATTTTTTATTCGATCTTCTTAAACGATATCAAAATACAGAACTGGGGAAACAGTATCGGGTTGCCGATATCGAAACAATCGAACAATTTAAAGATAGAATTCCCGTTTTAGATTATACGGCTTACGAACCCTACATTCGGCGTATTGCTGAGGGCGAGCCGAACGTTTTAACGTCCGATCCGGTCGTTTATCTCAACCGAACGAGTGGTTCGACGGGAAAACAAAAACTCATCCCCGTCACGAAACGTTTTCAAAATATTTTAGGCTGGGCGAACCTCGTCAGTTTGGGATTCCTAACTCACGGCTTGCGAAAACGGGGTAAAAAACTGGGAAAAAACATCGTTCTCAACGCTCTAGAAGCTCCGAAATATACTCGAGGCGGTATCGAATACGGATCGGCCGGTCCGGGGGTTTTAAAGATGGGATCGTTTTTCTACAAACAGCTATTCGTTCATCCCCTCGATACGTTCAAACCGAAAGATTATTTCACACGATCTTACACGGCCTTGTTATTTTCACTTAAAGGCAGTCCTACCAGTATCGGAAGCAATTTTCCTATGGTGATTTTGCAGTTTTGTAACTGGTTGGAAGAGTACGCCGACGCGTTAATTGAAGATATCGAAACGGGATCGATCGCGCCGTGGTTGAAGCTCGAACCGGAACTGAGAGCGAGTTTGGAAGCGCAACTGTTTCCCGATCGCGATCGGGCCGATCGGTTGCGATCGATACTCAAAACGGAAGGTCGGCTTCTCCCCCGTCTCGTCTGGCCGGAATTAGCCTGTTACACCACCGCCAGAGGCGGAACCTCGGATTTTTACTTGCAGCGATTTCCCGAATATTTTGGCGATATTCCAGGGTTTGGTGCGGTGTTCGCCTCGGCTGAAGGCACGTTTAGTATTTATCCCGATTTGGATACAGACGGCAGTGTTTTGGCGGTGGAAACGGGATTTTTTGAGTTCGTCCCTCCTGATGAATGGGAGAACGAACACCCGAAGACTTTGCGACCGAGCGAGGTGAAAGTCGGGGAATACTATCGACTGCTCGTCACGAACCATAGCGGGTTTTATCGTTACGATATTGGCGATGTTTTTCAGGTTGTCGGGTTTTATGAAGAAGCACCGTTAATTGTGTTTCGATATCGTCGCGGTGGCTTGTTGTCTTCGACGACGGAAAAAACTACGGAATACCACGTTACGAAAACCATGCAGATCTTGCAAGATAAGTTTGCAATTCGCTTTGAAGATTTCTGCGTAACTCTTTCCGATAACGAATTCCCCGCACGATATTTGGTCAATGTAGAACTCGCACCGGGATATCGTCTCGACGACGCAGAAAGCTTTATCGACGCGTTCGATCGCGTGTTAAAAGACGTTCATAGCTATTACGAGATCAAACGGGATATGTCCGTTCCGCCGCCGCGATTGCAAATTTTAAAGCCGGGAAGTTTTGAAATCGTGCGCCAGCGACAAGTCGAGCGAGGAATTCCTGCCTATCAACTCAAGTTCCCTCATATTAGCGAAGATCGGGCGATCGTTTCTGGACTCGAGGTCGATCGGGTGGTTCAGTTGCCGTCATGACTTGTCTAAACTTGTCTAACAATGGCTTGACAAATGGCTCGAACGATGGTTTTAAAATATGGCTCGAAGTAGATTCGCGATCGCCTGAAAAATAGATGCCTTTAATTTCTAACTCGGACGAATCTTTTTATCCATTAAAAAACGCTCTGTTTTCGTTAGATATTGCTCGAACGCTAGGTTTTGGTGTTGAGGATTCGACAACGGGAAACGCTCGAAAATCTCAACAGTTATTCGTCGATGCACCGTTGTTGAGCGAGTTGTTCGATCGGCGCGTTGCGATTTTAGGAGGTTGGTCGGATTTTCAAAATAGCGTCAAGGCATTTCAAGTTTTGGGATTGCTCGCGGATACGGTTCGTCCTCATTGGCAGACTCTCGAGACCTTAAAAATTCAAAAAGATCGAGGTGATTTAAACGCTGCACGACAACTTGAAGAACGACAAAAGTATTTTTTAGAAACGCGCCAAACACGCGATCGCCTGCCTGTTTTTCAGCCGAAAGAGATTACCTCAGATCGCTTGCAGTCAGTCGATTTGCTGTACGTCGCACTGTGGGAATCCTTGCGCGATCGCACGCTCGTTTGTACGACATCGAGCAACTTTGGTTTGGCGTTGCACGAGATTTTACATCGCCTACAAACTCTGTCAGTTTCTAACTGCGATCGCGAGTTCTCGATTCTCAATTTCGACGATGTGAAATTAACGATCTGGTGTCCGAAACGGGGATCGGCGATCATGCGAGATGAAAAAGACGATATTCTCCGTCACAAAGTCGCATCGAGTCCGCTAAACTGCGAACTCCGCCGCTACGAAACTCGTCGAGAACGAGATGTTAACGCGATCGGCCAAGTTCTCGAAGAGTCGGGTATTTTTTTCCCAACGACTCCCCAGTCTGCTGGAAATTTGACGACCATTGTAGAAAAGATTTTTCGCGAGAAACCGAAGTTACGAGATGACGTTTCTGAAAGCACGTTACAGCAGTTCAAATCGCCGATTCAAGGTGGAATTTTTGGCGCGATCGTTCCTTATCTGTATCTTCTCGAGGCTTTCATTCAACGCGATCGCCTACCCTCAAGTTTAGACAACACGTCTCCGTTACTGTCCTTGTACAATCCAACCTCGATCGGTGCGACGTTAGCGGCTTTTATCGAAGGCGATCGCTTGCTGCGGTGTCGAGGGGTACTGTCGGCGTTAAACGAGCGAGAGCGGTCAGTTTTTACGCGAGAATTTCCCCATTTGAAAGCGTGTTTAGAAGCTTCAAAAAACGGTTTACCGTTTTATATTTCAGTTTGTGCCGTTCCCGACCATCATACTCGTCCGGGAATTGCCGGTGCGTTTAACGTTACAAGTCGCCACGTTCCGGGGGACGGTAAAAAATTTATGGGATTGGGATCGAACGGTTTTCCAAATAACAGCGTACTGCAAGATATTGTGTCTAAAAGCGTCGATAGCGGTGGTGCGTTTGGCGGACAGTCGCATATTTATCCGACGACCCATACAATGGGATATGTTGCAGCCGCTTTAGTGTTTGCCAACGATCTTCAAACCCACTGCAACGCTCGTTTACCTGAACTGGCGGGAGCGTTTGCGGTGGCGGGAATTTTGCAAAAGGCGATCGAGCAAAACCAACTGTCTCCTGAAGAGGTGGCGTGGAGTCTCAAAAAAACTGGCATCGGCTTGGCTGAATTTTTAGCCTTAAATCCCGAAGATTATCGAACGGTTGAGGAGTTTTTGAAACGAGCCAACAGTGAAGGTCAAATAATGGGTGAGTTTGCTAAGGCGTTCGTGCAGAGTTTGTCTTCTGAGCGATCGGTTTTACGCGATCGCGTTCGTCGAGTGCGATCGCATCGGAAGGTGATGTCTTGTTCTCGCTGGCCGCTGGTGGTGGCTCATCGAACGGGAGATTACTGTCTTCAACCCGATCGCACTCTCGTCCGACAAATTCAACGCCAACAATCAAATTTCGGTTAAGCGATCTTTCAACCCTAAATCAGTTGTGTAACAAAACAGGGAACGGGGAATAAGGAATAGGGAATCGGATTTTTTTGTGTTTTAATTTTTGACGACTCATTTGAGACTGCTATAATAGTATTTTCTCACATTTAATTTTTACTCGATCGCCTTTCAAACTCGAAAACAATATCATTAAATTAAAAGTTGATGCGATTCCAATGTTTTCTAAAGTCCCGATCGCGTGGTTACAACTTCAATATCATAAAGGGCAAACCCTCGCAGCAATTCTTGGAATTGCCTTTACAACGCTGCTCTTATTTATGCAAATTGGTTTTCGAGCCGGTTTTTTAGAAAGTTTAGTTAAACTTCCATCTAGCTTTAACGCTGATATTGTATTGTTAAATACTTCTTCAGTCACAGTTTTAAGGCCGTTAAAATTTTCCGAACGGCGACTGTATCAAACGTTGGCATTTGAAGAAGTTGAATCTGTAACGCCAATTTATTATAATTCTATACTCTGTCGAGATCCTGAAAATCCAACGCTATTTTTAAGACAAATTCAAACGATCGGTTTGCCGATCGAACCGAACATTTTAGATTTACCCGGAATCGATCGCAATTTAGATCGAATCAAACAACAAGATAGTTTTTTACTCGACCGAAAATCGAGAAAAGAGTTTTTGCCCCTCATTCAAAACATCGAAACTCAGGGAACCGTCGAGACAGAGATCCGAACGCCTCGAGATGAATTAAAACAAGTAAAACTGGTTGGATTGTTTGAATTGGGAGCAAGTACGTCTTTTAATTCTTCTGTCATTACCAGTGAGGAAAATTTTTTAAACTTGTTCGATCGCAAGAAAGGTCAAATTAATATTGGCTTAATTCAACTCAAACCAGGATCTGATGTCGATCGTGCGATCGTCGCTCTCAGAAACTATCTTCCTGAAGATGTTAAAGTCATTTCAAAAGCAGATTTAATTTTACAAGAAAAAGCATTTTACGAGAACAGTACGCCGATCGGTTTAATGTTCCGATTTGGTTTAATCGGCTCGATGCTTGTGGGGACGATCGTACTCTACCAAATTCTCTATCAAAAAATCTCGGGATTTATTAAAGACTACGCCACGTTTAAAGCCATTGGATTTAGCAATAACGCTTTAGTGGGAATCGTCCTAAAAGAAACTCTGATTTTAGCGATTTTAGGATATTTGCCGGGATTTATTTGTTCGATTTTTATGTACGATGTTTTAGCTGACGCTACCAGTTTAGCATTTGTGATGAAACGAGACGTCGCGATCGCCGTTCTCGGTGCGACCTGTGCAATTTGCTTTGTATCCGGTTCCATTTCAGTTTGGAAGCTTAAAGAAGCCGATCCCGCCGATATTTTTGGTTAGGGTTAAGTTTGTAAATCGGCAATTTTACGATATAACCGTTCGCGAACTTGATGTTTAATAATGACGTTAGTTAAGTCAGATTCAGACATCATACTCATAAACGTATCGCGTTCCATTACGATCGCCTTAGCACCGCTTTCAGAAATAACTCGCACCGTTGCAGTGCGTTGACTTTGATTGACAATGCCAATTTCACCAAAGTAGTCGTTTCGGCTTAAAGTTCTCAGAAAAACCTCCTTGGAACTTTCCTGTTGTTGAACGACTTCCACCGTCCCTTCAATTAAAATAAAAAATCGATCGGCCACATCGCCTTGCTGGATAATCGTTTCTCCCTTGGCGTAGGTTTGAACTTTCAACGTCGAAGCAATTTGGGTCAGTTCGCGATCGCTCAGTGTCGGAAGAACGAGGGAAAGTTCCTCGCCGTAAGCAGTTCCGAGGCGTCCGTCTTCAATACGGACAATGCGATCGGCTACGTCCAAAATTCGCGGGTCGTGAGTGACAATTAAAACCGCACTTCCTTCTTGTTTCGCCAGATGTCGGACAATTTCCATCGCTTCTCGACCGGTTTGGCTGTCGAGAGCGGCGGTGGGTTCGTCCGCTAAGACGAGTTTGGGACGATGAACCAAGGCTCTGGCGATCGCAACCCGTTGTTTTTGTCCCCCAGACAGTTCGCTGGGGTGTACGTCCATATGACGGCTCAATCCCACTTCTCGCAAGATGGCTTCACTTTGAATCCGAGCTTTTTTGCTGGAAAAATTATGTTGCAATTCTAGAGAAATTTGAATGTTCTGCCGAACCGTCATAAAATCCCAGAGGTTGAAATGCTGGAAAATATAACCGATCTCTCGGCGAAGTCGCATCCGCTTCTGTTCGCTGGCTCGATATAACTGATGTCCGAAGATTTTTACACTACCACTTTGTACCGATCGCAAACAGCCAATCAAAGACAGTAACGTGGTTTTTCCCGATCCTGACGCTCCCGTCAAGATTAAAATTTCTCCAGGGTAGATATCGAGGGTAATGCCGTACAGAACTTGTTTTTGTGTCGTGCCTTCTTGATAGTAATGGTCGAGATGTTCGATCGCTACAATTTTATCTGAATTCATACGAATTTTTTAGAAAAAATAGTATAGGCTGGGTGCATCTCAAAAATACAATGAGTAAAAATACTCAAGAAAACTAGAGTGCCGAAGAGAGATAATAGAGTAATAGTAGCACTTTAAGAAAAATGAAAGATAAAACTCGAGCTAAACTACAAAAACACGTTGAAGAGATTGCGAAAATCTTGCACGCCGAAGCTAAATCTAACGAACTTAAGAGTTTAGAAGGGATAGAAAAGAGTGCAAGAAACTTAACTCAAGAGTATGTTATGTCAGAGATTGGTATTTTTTTTAAGAAAAAAACAAACTGAAGCAGAGTGAAGCCACTCGCTAACCAGCATTTTAGAAAATTTAAAAATCACCACTCAACCAGCTAAACAACTCGACTTAAAAAAGGGAAATCAGTGGAGTCCGTACTTAGAAAAATGTTGTTGACCGATCGGTGCTAATGAATCTTACCAAAGAACAGAAAAAGATCTCGAAGTCCTGACAGAGATAAAAGTCTCAAGAAGTACGCAGCAAAGGATGGTTCAAAGTAAAGACTGGGAAGCTCCTGAATTGACCGACTCAATAGAGGAGATGAGTCTAGACAGAGGAACGATCGGATTACATACACCATTCGGGTGTCCGTGTGAGTGGAAAGAATACAAGGCTTTAAATGTGCATGAAAAAGTAAAAATCGCCTATTTTAAGGATAATAAGGGGGGGCATCTCAATGAGTGCAAAAACATCAGTTTGGGGTGGCAAAATTCCCGATTAGCACTTCCGGTATAAGATCCCCGGCATCTTGGAGATGCCGGGGATCTGGAAATTGAGTGCGCCCAATTCGATGAATTTACATTTTTGAGATGCACCCAATAAGGGTTTGTTATTTTGGGTAAAAGCTCAACCCTTAGCTACCCTCTTCGCTTGTTTAGGTGATGGACACAACGGAGTGAGGACAGAGATTTTTGGCAATATCTAAAAAGTACCGCACTCGCCTTATTGACTATAAAGCTAGACAAGCAGATGGGGGGGGTTATCTCAAGGGTTAACAGGCTGTAACTTTTATCCAGTCTGCATTATAGACTCTTTGTCATACGAAATCCGAATTTCAACGCTTCGACTCCGCTCGCTTCGACTTCGCTCAGCGTTGAGTCCGAGCGGAGTCGAGGACTCAAACACTGGTTTTGTCCAACCTGACAAACCCCTCTCTATCCCCCCAACCATCCCCCCAACCCCCCTTTCAAAG
>NZ_KB235958.1:956982-982772 GCF_000332355.1 Baaleninema simplex PCC 7105 | reverse complement strand
GGGGGGCGAAGGGGGGATAGGGGGCTAAGGGGGGATGTGGTGAAGACTTTTTGAAACCTAGCTTTATCGGAAAAGGATGGAGTATCACCCCCCACAATTATCGCTCAAAAAAAACAGGCGATCGCAACTGCAACCGCCTGCAAACATCAACCTTTGAGACAAAACTCAAGCACCCACAGCCTCTTTCGCCGCGTACAACACCTCAGCGGTAATCGTATCGATCCCCCGATCGCGTGCGAATTTCTCCGTATTACGCTTCACCTTTCCCCGAACGAAGCCAGGAATCTTATTCAACTGCGACAACCCGTCTTTACTCCAACTCAAATCCGATTCTGCCGAAACGCTCTTCGTAATCGCTTCCTTCGTATCGTGTCCGCCGAAGATTTCCAACAGGTGATCTTCCATTCCCAGAGTAAACGAATTGTAAATCAAGTCCACCACCTGATTCGCACCCTCGTATCCCAAAAACGGCTTGTATCCCACCGGGAAATTCTGAATGTGAATCGGTGCTGCAATCACGCCGCAGGGAATATCTAACCGCTTCCCGACGTGGCGTTCCATCTGGGTTCCAAAAATCGCAGCGGGTTCCAGGCGCGCGATCGCATCCCCAATCGCTGCGTTATCGTCGCTAATCAGAACCTCGTCACAATACTCGCTGACTTGTTCCCGGAACCAATCGGCGTCGTATTTACAATAGGTTCCCGCTAAAACCACGTGAATTCCCATCTCCCGAGAAAGGATTTTCGTCATCGCCGCCGCGTGGGTGTTGTCGCCAAACACGACAGCTTTCTTACCCGTGAGGTTCTGACAGTCGATGGAACGGGAAAACCACGCCGCCTGAGAGACGAAGCGCGTTTGATTATCGATGTATTCCTCGAAATCTGTCTCGACGCCGAGTTGGTTTAACAGTTTGCCGATTTCGCGAATACAACGCGCCGTATCCACCACACCCATCGGCGTAATATTCACAAACGGCATCTCGAACTCAGTTTTGAGGTAGTTCGCCGCCATCGTTCCCAATTCGCGGTAGGGAACCAGATTAAACCAGGCGCGAGGTAAGTTCTTTAACTCGTGAACTGAGGCACCGTGAGGAACGACAGCGTTCACCTCGATTCCCAAATCCGCCATCAACCGCTTTAATTCTGTGGCATCGTGTTGGTTGTGGAACCCTAACGAGGAAATCCCGAGAATATTAACCGACGGTTTTTCAGTTTTATTCTGGGGAAGTTCGCCTTTTTTCTGGGCTTTTTCCAGATAATACCGCACGATCTGTTCGAGGGTGCGATCGGCGGCTTGTAACTCGTTGACGCGATAGTGGTTCACGTCGGCGAGGAGAACGTCGCAGTTGGCTTCGAGTTGAGCGCGAGAGACGAAGTTGGCGAGGTCTTCTTGTAAGATGCTGGAGGTGCAAGTCGGGGTAAGAACGATGAGATCGGGATGTTCTTCGGCATCTTTGCGGGTGATGTTGTTCACCACTTTATCCTGAGAGCCTCGCGCCAACACGTTGCGATCGACGACACTGGCGGTAACGGGGGTAAAATCTCGCTCCCGTTCCAACATCGATCGCATCACGTTAAAATAGTCGTCGCCTAGGGGCGCGTGCATGATGGCGTGAACGTTTTTAAAAGAACTGGCAATCCGTAGCGTGCCAATATGTGCAGGTCCGGCATACATCCAGTAAGCCAATTTCATATAACGATCTCCCGTTGTCGCTTCAAGGGTGCGATCGCACCGCGAAACCAAGTTTTTTCAATTTCGACGTGCGATCGATAGGGACATTGATGAATTGAAGACGAACTCAGATTTTTTAATAGGTAAATTCGCTTATTGTCAAAGCCTAAATTACCCCGTTGCCTGTAGTCCGACTGGACTCTAGCCTACGACTAAAGCAATTTATTTGTTGTCCCTTAGAGACGATTCTTAACGGTTTAGTACATTCCTTAACAAGAATTCAAAAGAAATTTTGTCAGGAGTTACACATCTACACCATTTGTCGGGTGGGCAATGCCAGCCCTTTCAAGATGAGCGACGCTCTAGCTCGAGAAGGCGCTGAGTCTCAGTGGTGCAGAAAACTTTTCGAGATCTGGGGTTGACAAAACACATAAAATCTGTATTTGTACTCGAGCCAGATTCCCGGCATCTCGGAGATGCTGAAAATCATCTACTACCTTCAGTTTCAATCCCGTTTCCAGGATTTGGAAATTGGAAAGCTGGGCTTCTTCGTTGTCGTTCGCCCACAAAATCGCTCGGGCTGTGGTTTCAATCCCGTTTCCAGGATTTGGAAATTGGAAAGTGGACTCAAACGACCCTAAAAATCAGATATTTGGAGAGTTTCAATCCCGTTTCCAGGATTTGGAAATTGGAAAGGCAATTTGGTGCAGCAATCACCAAGCTTGCTAATGTTTCAATCCCGTTTCCAGGATTTGGAAATTGGAAAGACTGACTTGGTAGGTTTTCTCTCCCCTTCGGTTAAAGTTTCAATCCCGTTTCCAGGATTTGGAAATTGGAAAGTCGGTCAGAGGTTTCCGGGGCAATGATGGGAAATACGTTTCAATCCCGTTTCCAGGATTTGGAAATTGGAAAGGGCTCGTCCGTCTCAATCGAGTCCCAGGAATTTTCAGTTTCAATCCCGTTTCCAGGATTTGGAAATTGGAAAGCTAACTTTAGGTGAAAGATCGTGGCGAATGGAAGTTTCAATCCCGTTTCCAGGATTTGGAAATTGGAAAGCGAGTCTTTTGCGAGAGCCGTTGTAGAAGGAAAAGGAGTTTCAATCCCGTTTCCAGGATTTGGAAATTGGAAAGTCAAAGCCTTTCAGCAATCATCAAAAACTTGTGTCGTTTCAATCCCGTTTTCAGGATTTGGAAATTGGAAAGTTTCCACGTCCCCCGCGCAAGGCTATCACCTCTGTGTTTCAATCCCGTTTCCAGGATTTGGAAATTGGAAAGAATTCCCGTGACAATATTTAGCTCGTCGGGCATCTCGTTTCAATCCCGTTTCCAGGATTTGGAAATTGGAAAGTCGATTCCAAACCCAGCGAAATTTCACGGGTTTCGAGTTTCAATCCCGTTTCCAGGATTTGGAAATTGGAAAGAGCGATTCAACGCTAGGACGTTGGCTCTCTAGCACTGTTTCAATCCCGTTTCCAGGATTTGGAAATTGGAAAGTTAACACATAGGAGTATCCCATGTTTAAGTTTCGAGAGTTTCAATCCCGTTTCCAGGATTTGGAAATTGGAAAGCTCACATTCTAGTGCCGATCGAAACTGAGTTCAAAGTTTCAATCCCGTTTCCAGGATTTGGAAATTGGAAAGTCTCGTATGTTTGCCCCACGCCACCACAAGAAAATGTTTCAATCCCGTTTCCAGGATTTGGAAATTGGAAAGTGACGGAATCCATATCGGGCGGCATTGCCATCCGAGTTTCAATCCCGTTTCCAGGATTTGGAAATTGGAAAGGCGGGATCGTCGCCTCTACGATCGCCGCGATCCGCGCGTTTCAATCCCGTTTCCAGGATTTGGAAATTGGAAAGCGGAATTATCGTCTCGCACGATTCTTTTGAGGGGTGGTTTCAATCCCGTTTCCAGGATTTGGAAATTGGAAAGCCATCTACGACCGTTTGTGATTTTAGTATCGAGGCTCGTTTCAATCCCGTTTCCAGGATTTGGAAATTGGAAAGTCGCCCCCCGCCGTATGAACGGCGTCCATGTCTTGGGTTTCAATCCCGTTTCCAGGATTTGGAAATTGGAAAGTATCGCTGAAGCGGCTGCCAAGGCAATCGCCGAAAGTTTCAATCCCGTTTCCAGGATTTGGAAATTGGAAAGTGAGCGTTTAGACCCTGACGAAAAGGGTATGAATTAGTTTCAATCCCGTTTCCAGGATTTGGAAATTGGAAAGTTCTTTGGGCAAGTTGATAGTCAACTTCGAGAGCTGTTTCAATCCCGTTTCCAGGATTTGGAAATTGGAAAGTTTCTGGCTGCCCGATTTCTCTCATCCTGAAATTGGGTTTCAATCCCGTTTCCAGGATTTGGAAATTGGAAAGTTTGTAGACTTTCTCTGACGCACCGCTTTTGAATCAGTTTCAATCCCGTTTCCAGGATTTGGAAATTGGAAAGGTGGGCGATCGCCCTTCCGAGTTGGGCGTTTGCCGTGTTTCAATCCCGTTTCCAGGATTTGGAAATTGGAAAGCTGACTCGACGGCTGACTCGGCAGCCGTGAGCATCGTTTCAATCCCGTTTCCAGGATTTGGAAATTGGAAAGTTAACTCAGTTCGCTCTTTTTCTGATAATTTTGAAGTTTCAATCCCGTTTCCAGGATTTGGAAATTGGAAAGTTTTTTCTTTGACCAACAAACTCCCAAGGCTAGTTTAAGTTTCAATCCCGTTTCCAGGATTTGGAAATTGGAAAGTTTGGTGGAGAAATAAATCAAGAAACCCAGCAAAGTTTCAATCCCGTTTCCAGGATTTGGAAATTGGAAAGCGGGTGGGGGACTTTCGGCTTAACGGCGACCCCGTGTTTCAATCCCGTTTCCAGGATTTGGAAATTGGAAAGGTCGTTCGTTTTAAAACGGATGACAAACTTGGACAGGTTTCAATCCCGTTTCCAGGATTTGGAAATTGGAAAGAAAGCGAACGTTGCGACAACAGCAACGACTCCTCAACGTTTCAATCCCGTTTCCAGGATTTGGAAATTGGAAAGTCGATGTTGCAAGGATGCAACTTGCTTCTATCCCACTTTCCGCACCACAAGCATACTACAACAGGATTTTTAACGAAGAAAGTACATTACAGCCTTCGTTGTTGAAAATAAATTTCAATAACTTGTGTAGTATGTATTTTTACTTGCGATCTTGATAAAGCTTTCTGCATAAAGTTTTGACAGATCGGACAAACATACTACGTTTTGAAGTGCGGAATGTGGGTTCTATGTTAGGTTTCAATCCCGTTTCCAGGATTTGGAAATTGGAAAGCTTGAGATAAGTCATGTCATCATCGCCCTCCGTTGCAGTTTCAATCCCGTTTCCAGGATTTGGAAATTGGAAAGTTTGAAGAATCTCACCTTGTTAGCTGGTGTCAGCACGTGTTTCAATCCCGTTTCCAGGATTTGGAAATTGGAAAGTCGTCGCCGCCGTCCCAGTTGTCGCTGCTGTAGTTGTTTCAATCCCGTTTCCAGGATTTGGAAATTGGAAAGCTTCCCCGCCGTAATACTTGTCTTCTCCAAATTGCTGTTTCAATCCCGTTTCCAGGATTTGGAAATTGGAAAGACATTTGGAAGTCAGAAATACGATATTTCTGGGGTTCCGTTTCAATCCCGTTTCCAGGATTTGGAAATTGGAAAGTCATTTTCAGAAGAGGAATTTAATTCTATTGCTCCTTGTTTCAATCCCGTTTCCAGGATTTGGAAATTGGAAAGTTTATAATTAGTTGTTGTCAGTTATCTTGTAAATCGTTTCAATCCCGTTTCCAGGATTTGGAAATTGGAAAGAAAACCGCCAGCTTTTCGCCGTCGAAGGCCGCTTTAAGTTTCAATCCCGTTTCCAGGATTTGGAAATTGGAAAGGGAACGTAGCTTTGGGTAATCGGATCGCTGATTCCGTGTTTCAATCCCGTTTCCAGGATTTGGAAATTGGAAAGCAAAAGTCGAGTTCCGTCGGTGGGATCGGCAGGGGGTTTCAATCCCGTTTCCAGGATTTGGAAATTGGAAAGGGATATGCAATCGAGAAGTTCGCGGCTTGGCGCCCGTTTCAATCCCGTTTCCAGGATTTGGAAATTGGAAAGTCGCGATTGCCTAAAAAATGGTGACGTCAAAGGCTTGTTTCAATCCCGTTTCCAGGATTTGGAAATTGGAAAGTTCTATTGCTTTGGTATGATTGCGCTCAATATTCTGTTTCAATCCCGTTTCCAGGATTTGGAAATTGGAAAGGGTGGGGCATCTGGAAGCGGATCGGATTTTGCAAAGTTTCAATCCCGTTTCCAGGATTTGGAAATTGGAAAGTCCGCCAGTCAGAACCTCGACCCAGAGGGGGGTTGGGAGCAGGATTTGGCAAACCCCGATCGAAACCCACAATCGAGCCGATCGCACATCCTTACCTCACCCCCATGAAAACACCAAAACTATTGAATTGTCAAGGTTCTGGCGATTTGGCAAACCCCCTAGAGTTTTCAACCCCGCTTCGGTTTGCCAAAGCTCGCGTGACACCATCATAAAACAATTGCCGACACTTGACGCGGCTTATCCGAACCGTAAACGATCGCACGCTTCACCGCCGCCTTATCCAACACATAAATCCTCACCGAATCCTCCTTCGGCTCAATTAACTCCTCGATCTGAATCTGCAAACGCGCGAACTGCACTGCCGTCAAAAAACACTCGAACACACTGTACTGCGTCCAAACCCCATAACCGCAAAGCAACTTATGCAGCCGCGTCCGACGCTTGTTCGCCGCCTTCGTATCCGGCAAATCGTACACCACCAAATAAAACAATGTGTTGTTCTTCATCTTAAAGCCAAAGGTTTGTACGGAACCCCCTCCTGTAAATGTCGTCCCAACAACCGCGCCTGAAGCTCGATCGCCCGACGATAGGAACAGCGATAGCCAAACACTGGATGCTTGAACTCGTCCGTTAACTTACGATCGAACGCCTCCAAAAACGTCTTGCGCCCTCCATCCGAAAGCCGATAACTGCCCAAACTCTCCTGAAAATCCTTCGGCTTCAACGCCCCCATATTCAACACCGACAACACCACACTATCGGCAACAATCGGACGAAATTCCTCCATTAAATCCAACACCATCGCAGGCTGTCCCCGCGTCGTCTCGTGCAAATAGCCGATGTACGGATCGAGTCCCGTCACGTGAACCGCCGTCACCACTTGCACTCGCAACAACCCATACGCAAAACTTAACAAAGCGTTCGCCGGATCGGTGGGCGGACGGCGGTTGCGCCCCGGAAACGTCCACGGAGACTTGAGAATCGACGACCACAGCCCGAAATACTCCCGCGCCGCTAACCCTTCCATCCCCCGCACTGCATCGAGAGTTTCCTGGCTGGACACCGCCTTTTTGCGCTGCTGGAGAGGATTGTCCGGGCAACCCCGACGGTACAACAACCCGTATTGATTGTGGATTTTTCCTGCTACAATTGCCTTGACAATTTCAAGCTTTTGTGGTAAATCGCAATGAGCGGCGTATTGAGCCAGTCGTAACTGACCGTTGCGGGACTCGCCAGGGAGCGCCGACCCCAAATATTTACCAAACCGGCTCAAGTAATGGACGGAAATTCCCAATTCTAGGGCGTAAGTTAGCGCCTCTCCGGTAATACTGGGATTGCCCATCAACACGATCTGTTCCACTGTTTGAGCGGGAATTTTTTTCTTTTCCCAAGACCCATCTTCTTGTTTGAGCGCGACGATAAACGCTTCGTAGTGTTTGCTAACCACTGCATCGGGTTGCGTGATATAGAGAACAGACATGGTTTTTACTCCGTAAAATTGACGGCTTAAGACTGACGTTGTAAATAGCGAACTTCTTTTGGCAGACAAATATTCTGAAGACTGCAATCGCGACATTTCGATCGCGTCTCAATTGGCGGCGGCATCGATCGATCGACAGCCGTTCTCGCTTGTTCGATCGCCTGTTCTGTAGTGCAACGCAATTGTGGCGTGAACTCAACCCGTTGTCGCCGTCGATTTCCGTGATAAAAAATTTCACCGTACTCGATCGCTTCCCCCGTCCGTTCCTCCAAACACAACGCCGCTGCACAGAGTTGAAAAAAGTCGTTGAAATGCTTGGCCATGCGACCTTTTTTGTACTCGATCGGAACCCAGCGATCGCCCTGACATTCCACCGCGTCGATAATGCCTTTAACCCGCAGGCGATCGCTCCAAACCCACTGTTGCTGGTGAATCGTGCGATCGCCCTCCACCCGAACCTCGACCTCGTTAATATTGCGGTGCAAATGGCGACCCATCAAAATATGTTCGTTATCTACCATCTCGCCGAGGACATATTCCCAATAAAAACGGCGAGGGCAATATTCCCAAGCGTTCAGATACGCCAGGGGCAAAAAATCTCGATCGTCCATGATTGAAAATCCTTCCTTAAAGGCAACAGGGAAGACGGTTTCTCCCCTTCTCCCCCTCTCCCCCTCTCCCCCTCTCCCCTTCTCCCCCTCTCCCCCTCTCACTTCGAGGAATCGGGTTGAGTTTCCAATTTCGTCGAACCCAAACCTTGAGCGGTTTTGCGTCCCACACCGGCAAACTCTGCAAACCGAGCCAAGGTACTCGCCACCTGTTGCGTTTCTGCATCGGGGAAACGATAGCGAACCCAACCGACTGCCCCTAATTCGACGCCTTTTCGCATTGGCAACGCTTTCGTTTTCAGGTCGTATGCCGCCACCCAACCCGTCCAATCGGCTTCGGGGAGTTTTTCAGATTCAGGAGCGAACTCGTTCCACCGCCGCCACAAACTGTCAAATACGAGTTCTGGTAGGGGAAACGTTTGAATTCCCTGTTTTTGCTTGAAACTCGTCGGCGAGCAGAATCGCAGTTGAATATCTCGTCCTAACGCGGGAGCTTGTCGGAGTTCGGTGTAAGACGAAGCTTTCACCGCTGGGTGACTTCCCGGTAAGACGTTGGCACTAGCCAGACAAAACCGCGTTTTTCCCAATACAATCGGTTGGCGATCCGATCGCATCAACCCCATCAACAACGGCTGAATTAACGTTTCGTCGAGAATGCCGACAACAATGGCAAATCGATCGCCCGATCGAACTCGTCCCTGAGAACGTCGTCCCCGCAGCGGCGCAATACTTAAAGGAGAAACCGCCGTATCGTGAACCCGCCGGGCAACCTCTGGGTTTCCATCGTTTAACCATGCCATGATACGTGCGTGAATTGCCCGTCCGAGGGGATCGGACATCGCAGACGATTCCGTTGCTGCCAGTTCGATGGCGATCGATCTCAAAGAAAATTCAAGCTGTGGCGACATAACTGGCTCCATACCTCACATCACGGGGGAGGCGAATCGCATTTTCGAGGTCGAGCGATCGCTCCCGCTTCCAATTCTCCCAAGCGTTCCCCGCCACTTCCCAATAATTCCCCGAAAGCTGCGCTTGCGAAAACAAGCTCACCGGGGGCATTACCACGCGATCGTACAGCAACCATTGAGTACTCGGGTCGAGATCGAGGGGATTGAGCGGGCGATCGCATAAATATTCCCCCTGTCTCGCTCTAACTAGCGACGACGGAATCTCCACCGCCTCGACACGCACTTTCGCCGCCCATTTTCCCAAACGAATCCATTGCGGAATCGAGATTTTCTTCTCACCTGCCGTCAAAATATAAGTACGATAGCGACTGTTGACCGCTAACTCTTTGGCGCGACCGTAATTAATCGGATAGTTGCGATCGGCTCCCTTCTCTCCGAACTGTTTCGATCGACCGTAATAGGTACTCTGCGCCGCCTTAAACGTATTAATCTGATAAGACCAAGACAGTGGACGAGCTGGAAACACGTAAATTCCAGCCTGATTGAGATGGTGTAAGCTCTGTTCTGCCTCCTCGTCGAGATAGCTTGGTTTCTGAGCCGTTTTACCTTTAACGCGGTAAGGTTGGGGAATATGGCTGACTGAAAACAGCGCGTAACTGAGCGCCCAATTGTGTAAATATTTCTCCGTTTCGTACAGCGTCCCCATTTCCCGCGTGGCAAAAAAGACGTTGTCGTGCAGAGTTAGCGTGCAAGCATACAACATGGTTTGAAGTCCTAAAAACGGTGTGTCCTTAAAAACCCGGTATTTCCAATCGTTTCGAGATACCGGGTTTCTGGAAACTCAAGCTACGACTTCGACTTACCCGATTTTTTCTTCGGATTTGCAAACGCCCCGTATTTCTGAGCGTAAGTCAAGGTTTGCTGGTAGAGCGTTCCCATCGTCTCCGTCAGTCGCGTTTCGTCTCGGTACAACGCCCCAACTTCCTCAAGTAATGCCTCAACCTCCTCGCCAAACAGCACCGGATTTTGACGAACCGGTTCTCGATCGAGCAATTCTCGCGCCACCGTTGTCGCACGTGCTTTCAGTTCGTCGATGGGAGCGTTGAGATCGGGTTTCATGGCATCGTAGAGTGCTTGAGTAAAGTGCAGATTGCTGAAAATTTCGCCGTCGCAAAAAGCGATCGAGACGATGTGATTCTTCATCGTTCCCGTGCGCGATTCCTGTGCGCCGTAACGCCGCGTCCGCAGGAAGTTTCCCAACACGTAAAGAAAGCCTTCGTAAGTGGTATCTCGCAAAGTTTCCACAGCCGGAAACGTTACTTCTGGAATCACGTGATCCTGTTCGTTAATCGAATGTCGCATTTGACCGCCTTCACTCATCGTTCCCCCTTCCGAGGGTGCGTTGAAGGTCATGCTGTGGTGTGAGGTTTCGTAGGGAGTTAAAGAAAATGCGGAATCGGAATAGACTTTCGATCGCTCTGCACCGCTGTCGCCAATGGCAAAGCCGTAGAGAATGCAATCGGGGCATTTTTTGCAAGACTTTTCGCCGTTGTACGCACAATAGTTGTCGGCTTTTTCGTCTTCTGCACTGGTTAAATTCATCGATCGCAATAATTCTCGTCCCGCTAACCGTTCGGGAGTCGTTTGTTTGCGTTTGAACATCACCAAACGTCCGACAGGATCTTTCGTTTCCAGTCCGGCTTGAGTTCGCGCAGTATTCAACACACCATCGGTTTGAAAAATCGGGAACGATTGACTGTGACGCAGAGCGATAATGTGGATGTACTGACCCGAAGCCAAACGGGGAAATTCACTCGTGAAATGGGATTTTAAGCTGTCTAAAACGCTCATTCTGCTTGTTCTCCTTCGGTTTGCGTGTTTTTGGATTCGAGAGTGAGGAGGCGATAGGCAAATTCAGCCCCCGATTTGATGCGATTGCGGTTTTCTTGCAACAAGGCGCGATCGCCTTTGTACTGTTGTTGAAAAAGTTCGCGAACGCAAGTGGTCATAAACCCGTGAATGGCTTGAAGTTCGCGAGTTAAACGCTCTTCAATTTTGAGAGATTTATCCATCAAAATCGGTCGCGTGTAGGCTTCTTGGCGATCGAGTGCATCTTTAAGTTGTCCCGCTCCTTGCAAAATCAACTCTTCTTCATCGAGATGTGCGGGAGCGGATAAAATTGTTTCGAGTGCCTTCGAGAGCGGCATAAGAATCGCATGGCTCGAAGCTGTCAGCCTCACTTGGTAAAACTGACGGTATTCTTCCACCAAGCGTTTAGTAAACTTGAGCTTTTCTGTCATATCAACATTGTCCTTTGACCAAATTTCAGCAAATTTCCAGTACCGATAAACGTCATCGGCATGAGGTTCACGTTTGAATTTACGAAATCCAACTTGTGCTAAAGCGAAAATGTTTAGAACATCTGTCATCACCTCCCGAACAGTTCCGTTTAAAGCTTGCCAGCGTGCGTCTCCTGAATTACTACAGTTTTCTAAATGAATGCTGTAGGCGACGAGAAGTCGCTGTAAAACGGGTTCGAGTTCCTGTACGCGCACAGTTGAGGAACCGTAAAATAGCGACCAAAACCCCGCTGCACCATCGAGTTGAGCCGAGCCTAAAAATTCGCTGTCACTGGCATAAATGGGGACGTTACTACTACTGGCAACGACGCGAACGCCGAGTAATAAAGGTAATGCTAAGGCGAGAAAGGTCGGTTGTACCCAAGCATCCGTGACGGTTTTATTGCGAGTTGTCGTAACGATAGTTGCCATGAAGGGTAAGTCACTTTTGCTGTAATGCTTCGAGGTAGATTTGTCGAGGGGGTCTAGCCAATCTAAACTTTGCAATGCAGCTAAATTCATGCCAGAGTTTTTCCAATGTTTGTGAATTTCCCAAAGGTTGATACGTTGAATTTCGTCAGTGAGTCGCCGAATTGCCGCAATAATTTGAGGTGCATAGACGTAAGCCGGAAACATATAAAGGAAAACAGGCTGGCGGTCTTCAAACTTTCCAGGTGTTGCCGACCAGTTCGCTTGACGCAGCAGCATTTCTAACGCCCAAATTTTAGAGATTCCGCGCTTGATTTGCCGTCCGCCGAGTGCGTTTTTATTGCTGTATTGTTGCGGTTTAAACAACACGACGGAATCCATTTGATCTTCGGAGATAAATTCACCAGAACTCAGCGAGCAAATTGGCTGTTTGGAAGCTTTGGTTTTAGCGATCGCGTAATTGTTCAACTCGTCTTGAAACTGCATCGTACAATTTTCCCATCCCATCACATCGAGATAGCGATCGAGATAGTTTTCAAAAATTTCAACGGTTTCGCTAGAATGTTCGGGTAACAGATTTTGCTCGTTCGACCACTCCACCAAATCCTCAGCTAACTGTTCTAAGAATTCTTGAACTTGTTCCTCGTCGTAAGTTGCATGACCTTTGAGGTAATGCGCTGCTGCGCGATACCAACCATAGTTCACGCCACCTAAAACAATGTCGATTTGTTCGGATGTGAGAACTTCATCGAGTTTTAGGAGTTCCAAAACCTTGCCAGTATACTCAGGAGTTTTATCAAAAAATTCCCGTTGAACGACCAAAATAAATTCTGCTAGCCGATCGGCTCGTAAATCAGTATAATCTTGAATTTCGGCATATTCCTCTGGGTCGAGATCGCCGCGATCGAGCAATTTTTTAAGTCGATTGAGCGTTGCCGATTTTTTGTTAGCGACTTTGGCTTGGATAACACCTGGTAGATAACCAATCAAATCCGCTGCGGTAAACAGTTCAGTGGTTTGAGGGGCAATTTTTAACCCCTTTCCATCTCGTTTAAACCCAATTTCTCCTCGCTGCATAGGTTGTCCTAAAAGCTCCACTACCTTTCGCCGAACGGCTTTTTTAACTGTCGATCGCTCGGGAATTGCTGCATCGGTTGGTGCGAGATAAACGACACCTCGAGCGAAAAAGAGTAACGGTTTCCAATCCAATTCTCGAACCGCTTCTAACGTGGCGTTGTGAATCGCATTGGTGAGAAGTCCGAGGGTATCTCGCAAGCGGTGATACACGAGTTTTTTCTTAATTTTGAGATGGCTGAGTCGTTCTCGCAAGCGATCGCCTCTGGTGGTGGCGAAGATGTCACCCGGATCGTTCATATGAACCGCCACATCTCCAAAAGCAAGTAAATATCGCAATGGATTTTTTAAACGAATGTACTGGTGATTGAATTGTCCGAATTCAGCCCAAGTTGCTCCATAGGGATTAATCCCTTCCTTGAGTTGTGTATTTTGAGCGAGGTAGCAAATATCGAGAATATAATCCTCCCAATCTGACCAAAATTCCGAAAAATTGAGGTCTCGTCCCAACTCCCGACATAAATTTAGAATTTCGGGGATTTCATGAGCTTTCGGCGGTGCTTCTCCATTCCCATTACAATACTTGTTGTAATCGTGTAATGTCATTCCCAAACACAGCAAGTATTTTTCAACGAGTTGTATCTTTTGTGAAAGTTGCTCAGACAAATTCCACACAGTCAATAACGCATTTAAGCAGTGAACACAGAGATTTTGGTCGGGTTGGCTGCTCCACCTTTTCGCTTTTTCAACAGCATAAGAATCTCCCGCACGTTGTAAAGCCTCCTTGAGAACGACTTCCGAACCGCCTAACGCTGAAATTGTGCCGAATTTTCGTTCCATTTCCGGCAAAACGACCTCGATATATCGCTGTAAAATCGGATCGACTTCTTCCGGTAGCGTCGAGAGAATGAGTTCCTGTAACAGTGTAGACATGGTAAAGTCCTCAATTGAAAAGTTTAAAATCCAAAAAGCTTAGAAAATCATGTTGACGGTTCCTCTACAAAACTTTTTTAACCTGTGCTTCAGTGCATCTAACAACAGTGCATCTTGGTTAAAGGCACAGGCGTAAGCGTGATTTTCTGCATCGGTTAATCGATAAAGTCCAAACAGGGGACTGAGTTGTAATTTTTTGCTGACTTGCCAATGGCTTTGAGAATTCCTCGAATCTACAGGAACGAGAAATGCGAGAAGCTTGCGTTTTCTCAAACATCGAGAAATTGAAGAATTGGGGTGTTCGAGAATGCTGAGACGACCGAGTTCGGTCAGTTCGCAACAGGTTAACTGCTCGCTGTCGAGATGAGTTTTTAAGGATAAATCGAGTCGATCGTCCAACCATCCGGTTACTCGCAGATAAACTTGTACGTATCGATCGGGAAACGAACTCTCGCTATATCCGGTTTCGATCGCACCTTTAATAAACGTCTCGCGATCGAGTAATTCCACCATTGCATGAGGCAACAATCGCAACAAATCGTAAGTGTAAAATCGCGTTTTTCCCTGAGTTTCGTCCCAAACAGCCGCCTGAAGTGCCGTTCCTCCGCGAAATCGCAAGAGTTCATCTTGAATCGATCGACCGAGTTTATCGTTTTTCATCTTGAACCACCACTTGCGAGCGGATTCGAGACGATCGGGATAAACGCGATCGAAATCTTCTTGCATTTTCTGACGAATGGGTTTGCTAACTCGGTTTTGCACCATTTGTTCTAACAATCCTTGCGCTTGTAATGCTCCCCAACGCTGGCGATATTCTTCAAAAGCTTTCGGCGGTTCAAACGCATCTTCGATCGCTTCTCGAAGTTGCGATCGCGCGATCGCTTCTTCCGTCGATAGCTTTTCTTCCAACCGCGACATCACCCACGGCGTCTGACCCGGAACCAGTAAATACGCCTGATACTGGGAAAAACCGGGATGTCGTCCCAACCGTCCCAATCGCTGAATCACTGTCGCCGAATTGCTGCTTTCAAACACCAACAGGTGAATCCGAAAATCGACCCCAACATCGACCGCAGAGGTGGCGACAACGAGAACCGGATTCGACGAATGTTGCAACCGCTCTTGAATCGCTTTTCGTTCCCGGCGATCGATCCGTCCGCTAATTTCCTCAATTTCAATTCCGGGTAACTGCTCTTTCAACACCCGTACAACTCGGTTAACCTTGGCGATCGAATTGAGAATAATTAACCCGCGTCCTGCACCTTCGGCTTCCAAATGATGGCGAAGAGTTTCCGTTTGTTCGGACAGCCAAGTTAACGAGTCGCTATCGCCAAGGGACACAATATCTAACGTGACGGGTTGGAGAATCGGACGATAGCCGAACGTGCGTTGGTTGGCGTATTCGCCGCGAATCGATCGCACTGTCAAACCCGCTCGTTGCAACTGTTCGACAAACGAAGGTCGCGGAGTCGCCGAGGTGAATAAAAAGCGTTTTTTCTCAGCCGTGACTCGTCGAATGAGGGTGAGACTGTTCAGTGTCGCGGCTTCTTGATGGGGGCCGAAAATATGGAATTCATCGCAAACCCAGAGTTGGGGAAAGTCCGCCAGCGCAACGGGAAGTAATTCTTTCCCATAGGCGGGGTTGTGATAGCGATGGTGAACGATGAGATGGAAAATATCGGGGTTCGTTAAGAGAATCGGCGTGTTTTCGATGCTTTTGAGCAATTCGTTAAATTTATTGCTGTCTTTCTCGCTGACGCGGCGATCGAGTTCTTCACCGTAGAGGGAGTCGATTCGCTTAATTTCCTCGATCGCCAGACGAAAGCGGCGGTGATAGTCTTTCTGTTGGCGTTTTTGGTCTTCGACAAGTTCGATCGTCGGGTACAATGCCATTAGGCGAAAGGTCGGATCGAGCAGTGCTGGCAACGACGCGCCTAACGATTTGCCGTCTCCGGTTTCTGCTTCGTTGAAGGTCACGTCGGCGGTTCCCGATTGGGATTCGGCGCAGGTTTCAGCTTGATGAGACGAAAGCGGACAAGTGTGACCCGGTTCCGGTTGTAAGTCAGAGCGTTCTGCAACGAGACATCGCTCTTGACATCCCAAGGGACAGTTTCCCAGGCCAGGGTTGAGTTTGGAAAAGAGAGGAAGTAGAGAAATCTTCATTGGATGTGGCTCTCAAATCGCCGTTAAACCTACGTTAGACGGCTTGGTTGGAAAGTTGTTATCGAAAATCGACGACTTCTCGATTTAAGGATGGAAAAATGGCTGTCGAACCGCAGACGACAACGCAGCATCTTTACGAAACTGACTATCTGCGCTGGATTGAGGTGACGATCGCACAGTTGCGGCGACGAGAGATCGAGAATCTCGATTGGGAGAATTTGTGTGAAGAGTTAGAAGGGATGGCACGTCGGGAGCGTCGCAGTCTGAAAAGTAATCTCGTGGTGCTGCTGCTACACTTGCTGAAATGGCAACATCAACCGCAGCAGCGATCGGGAAGTTGGAAAGGTAGTATTGTCGAACACCGCCGCCGCATTCGAGATGCGTTGCAGGATTCGCCGAGTTTGAAAGGCTATTTGGTGCAGGTGTTGGATACCTGTTACGAAGACGCGATCGAGCAGGCTTGTGCGGAAACGGGACTTTCGGCTGAAGTCTTCCCCGATCGATGTCCCTACACTGTCGAACAAATCGAAGAGCGATCGTTTTTTCCTCAAGGGTGAACGGGGACGCAATTAAATTGCGCCCCTATTCCGAGGTGATCAGACTACGATCGGTTAGGCTTGAGTTCGGTGGATAGCTTTGTACATTCGGCACAATCTTCAAATCGAGTGTACAATCAACGATCGGTTAGGCTTGAGTTCGGTGGACAGCTTTGTACACTAGCCATCGATTGTATGCTTGGTGTACGAAGAGATATTGTCCGTGTAGTTTCGCTCCGCCAATCCGACATTGATTTGCCGCTCGCTGAAAACCAAACTGTGTCTCGATTTCACGAGTTTTGAAAATATGAACTGAACTCGGAGTTTCAGTTGTTGGCTCGTGACGCAGCACGAGCCAGGTACGATCTTTTTGGGTCAGCGGCAGGCTAAGCTGCTGCGGCAAACCTTGACAGTCGCCGTGTTTCGATCTATTGTTCATAGTAAGTTTACAGCCATTCTTCGGCTGCAAATCGAAATTACAAAAGGTTAAGGGTTGAGTTCCGATCGGCAAATCTGGCTCAATCCTTAACTTTTTTGGATTCTAACGTCAATTGGCTGCCTTGTCAAGAGTTAAGTTATAGATTTTTTCAAGCTGCCTAAGCGTATACATATGTATACTCAAAAAGCTACTGAACCCCCACTTAAATCTCTAAACTGATGGTATCATACACTCAGGTAAGGCTGGGGTTAGTCCTCGCAGAGCGCAGATAGTGCAAAGAATCCTGGCAACGGGATTGAAATCACATCTGTATCCGCCTGTACGTTTTGTGAACTTTCCCAGCTTTACCACCTACTGCACGAGCTACTGGCGTGTAGAGTGCGAGACATTCTCAATCTACAAATCAAATTCAGGCGTATCGACTTGCTTTAATGTCCCCCCAGAGCGAGAATCCGTTTAGCTTCACCCTGGAACTGCTGAAACTCCTGGCTCAAAAGCCTCAGACGCGAGAAGAACTCTGCACCTCGCTGACGGCGTATCTCAGCTCGAAAAATTGCACGTCCGGGGACATCTCGCAGAAAGTCGCTCGTACCGTTCGCCGACTCCGAGACGCGGGTTTCGAGATCGAAAGCGCTCCCCATCGTCCCTATCGCCTGCAAACCTCCAACTTTCCCGTCATTCTCACTCCCGCGCAACAAGAAGCTCTGGCGATGGCGATCGCCATCCTCGCAGATATGGGATTTTCCGCCGAAGCCGGACATCTCAGCCAAATCGTCGCCGCTGAAGACGAACCGTCACAAACTCTGCTGAAAACCGATTTCAGTCCCCCCGTGGACTACAGCCGCGATCGCACTCAAAAAATCGTCGAACAACTGCGATCGCGCCTCGAAACGCAACATCGCTTCGTGATTCGCTACCGCAGCAGCAGCGGAAAGGAAAATAACTACGACCTCGATCGCTCGGAATTGCGACTCCACAACGGCGTTCTCTATTTATTTAGCTTCGTTCCCGCCTGGAACAGTTGGCGGTCATCCAAATCGATGCTCGATCGCAATCGCCTGTTTCGAGTCGATCGCATCCTCTCCATGACGAGACCGAGCGATGTTCCTTGGTGTTATACCATCTTTCCCACCGAAACCTTCCGCTACCGCATGAGCGGTCCCCTGGCGAACTATCGTCCACGTCGCCACCAAGAGCGCGTTATCGATGAAGGAAACGGATTTGTCGAGATCGAAACCCGAGAAGACTGCGAGTTCTGGTTTCGCCAACGCATCCTTCAATACGGTTCTAACGTGCGCGTATTGAGTCCCGAGTGGTTCGCGCGAGACATCGAAAAAGAATGGCGCAAAGCTTTTACAGTGAGCAGTCAGCGATTGTAGGATGCCGGACTCGAACAATAGGGTGTCGATCGTGAGACAGATCGCTCTGTCACGCACCGCCAACGTACACCACTTTTACTGCTCTTTCATCCATTCCACACATTCGTGCAGTTGTCGCGCCATCGTCTCGCGATCGAGATGCGCGCGGCGACCGTGACCGGGAAGTACCCACTCAAACGAGTAATTCGTCAGTTTTCCCATCGAGTCGATTTGCTTGTCCCAGGAATACCAACAATGACGGGGGAACGCATAAAGACGTTCGAGATGCGGCGACCAGGCGAGATGATCCCCCGCAAACAGAAATCGATCGCGATACAACAACACGGTATGGCCGCGAGTGTGACCGGGAACCGGAACAATTAACAAGTCCGGAGCAAACTGAATCGGGTCGAAACCGGACAACTGAATTTCTACGTCGCGCAACTCGTCAGTGATATCGTCTCCGTGGAGGATTCGATCGCACCCGAAGCGATCGCGGAATTTTTGGTGGTCGGCGACATCGTCTTGGTGCGTCAAATACAGATAGCGCACGCCGCCGAGTTCCTCGAGACGTTTCACCAATGGCGCGGCGAATCGCGGCGAATCGATGAGAACGTTACCTTCGGGTCGTTCGATAAAGTAACTGGTTGCACCAAACGAGGATTTCGAGTGATAGCCGCAATGGTAGACGTTTTCGGCGACGGGAAGCGGAAACTTTTGCTGCACTTCGGCGATATCCGACGGCGGTTCTACCGTTCCAATCGAAGCCGTCGGACAGGACAACAGTGCAGTTAACGCGGCGTTGCGTTCGGTGTCGTTGGTAGGTTGGTGGTACACGGCAGACCGTTCGCGATCGCGATGAAACACCTTCGGCGCCATCCACCGACAGGTATCGCAGTCGATACAGGTCGAATCGACATAAAAGTCACCTTCGACGTTTTCGGCACGCCGTTTTTTTTGCGTAGCCATAAATTGCTCTTTCGTACTTCTTCTTCTATTGTGGCAATTTTTTCGATTGTGACTGTTTTTTATGATTGTGGTGCGTTCGCAGAGAGTGGAGGAGTGGCGCGATCGTCCATGACTCGGGGAGATTTGGGACGACAGGGACTCCCAACGCAAAAGTATCCAGCCGGGAGATCTCCAAAAACGCTACTTCTGGCACCGACAACGGTATTCGACCCGATCGCTACCCCAGCCGCGACGAAGCAATCCGCCGCAATCCAAACGCCGTTTCCCAGTTGAATCGGTTGGGTAATCAGTCCGAAGGCGCGATCGCGACTGTCATGACTTCCGGTGCAGAGATAGGTTTCCTGAGAGACGACGCAATGGCGGCCGACGGTGATGCGATCGAGGCTGTAAAACACCACGTCGTCCCCAATCCAGCTATAATCGCCGATTTCGATTTTCCAAGGATAGGTAAATCGCGCCGTGGGACGAATTAAGACATCTCGTCCGATTTTCGCACCGAAGCGACGCAACAGCCAACTCCGAAATCCGCTGGCGAAGTGGGGACTCAGGGGAAAGGCGATCGCCTGAACGAACCACCACAGCAGAACGTACCACCCCGGACGACCGCGATCGAACCACGACTGATCGTATTGGCGTAAGTCGATCCAAGCTTCGGTTTGCAGATCTGGCGTTTCAAGTCCGGTTGGGGTCGCGTCTTGGGTCATGGTCTCGATCGCAGGCTGTATCGTTCTTTTCAATCTTAGTTCACGCCAGTTCTCCCTCGAGGGAAGGCGATCGCTTCGTCTGTTTGAAAGGTTTTTAATTGCTATATTGCGATTGAGTTGTGGCAAAAATTCGTGAGGTTGGTATTTCGTCGATTGGATGGCGGTTTGGCGATCGCAACGGTTATGCAAACGAGGATTGCATGGCGAGAGATGCGACTGATGCAGCGTCAAACCTCCGATCGCAAGTCTCTATGTTTGCAAAAACTTAACAAAAAAAATATATATATTGAGAAAAATCGGATATAAAATGATAGTATTGCCAGCTTTTTGAAATTCTTGAATTCATCAGCACCAAAACTTCCATTTCGCTAAATTGTTGAGATTCTAATCCTAAAACACGAAAACAGTATAGAATTTCACAAAACTCTTGTGTTCTTTTAAATTTAAATAACGTCAAAATAGCGAGATTGAGTATCTCAGGAAATTCTATGGATTTCTTAAAAATTGACAAGAAATCAAAATTCTATCTCGATCGCTACCGATCGAACAAAATCTCGAAACTCCCAGCAAGCTTCAAGCGTGAAATGCAATTAGTGTGATGCTTATTTTCAAAACAGGAAGTATGAAACTCGGACGCATTTCAGTGTTCGTACTCGGCATATTCTGCGGCTCTCTCGCCGTAGGTGCGTACTGGTTGTTGCAGCACTCTTCACGTTCGATCGAAACACCGATTGTAGAAAGCACGTCACTTAACATCACTCGAGAAGCCCCCGATTTTGTCTCTGCGTTAGGTCGAATTCAACCCAAAGACGAAGCGATCGTCATTTCTGGATCGTCTTCGACTGAAAACGCTCGCGTATCCGAGCTTTTAGTCCGAGAAGGCGATCGCGTTCGCCAAGGAGAAATCATCGCCATTTTAGATAATTTCGATCGCTTGCAAGCCACGTTACTCGAAGCGGAAACAGATGTAGCACTCGCACGTGCAGAACTCGATCGCGCGGAAGCTGGAGACGCCAAACAAGGTCAAATTGCCGCTCAAGAAGCTCGTATTGAAGACTTAAGAGTACAATTTGAGGGACAAGTGGCAACTCAAGAAGCAACCATCGCGCGTTTGGAAGCCGAATTAGACAATGCTAAAAACGAGTACGAACGGATGTTACCGTTAGCAGGAGAAGGCGCAATTTCCACGTCAACCATCGAAAATCGGCGTCTCGACGTAGTCACGTTACAAGAAGATATTCGCGGTGCAAACGCGCGTTTAGAAGAAATTCTCGAGTCCTACCCCAATCAAATTTTAGAAGCACGATCGACGTTAGCAAATTTGCGAGAAGTCCGTCCAGTTGATGTGAACGTAGCACGCGCTAAACTCGAACAAGCACTCGCCGCCGTCGCCAAAGCTGAAGCCGAACTCGAACTAGCTTACGTGCGATCGCCGCTTGACGGTCGAGTTTTAAAAGTTCATACGTTTCCGGGAGAAACCATCGACACAGAAGGTATTCTCGAACTGGCTCAAACTCAAACCATGTACGCGATCGCTGAAGTTTACGAGACAGATATTACTCGAGTTCGAGTCGGTCAAACTGCCCTTGTCAGCAATCCCATGTTCGATGAAGAACTGCGAGGAACTGTCGAACAAATTGGAGCGCAAATTGGCAAAAAAGATGTTTTAAGTAGCGATCCTAGCCTCGATGTCGATGCTCGAGTAGTAGAAGTGAAGATTCGCTTAACTCCTGAAGACAGTCAAACGGTTTCTAATTTAATTAACTTGCAAGTCGAGATAAAAATTGAAGTCGATTCTCAAACCGAAAATCTATCTTAGTGGTTTCCTCGAGCGAATCTCCAAAATTTTGGAAATGCCGAGGATCTGGCGAAGTCTATAGGGTGCATCTCACTATTGTAAAAACATCAGTTTGGGGTGGCAAAATTCCCGATTAGCAATTCCGGTATAAGATCCCCGGCATCTTGGAGATGCCGGGGATCTGGAAATTGAGTGCGCCCAATTCGATGAATTTACATTTTTGAGATGCACCCAGTCTATATCCATAGGGTGCATCTCAGTTTTGCAAAATAAGAAGATAGAAGATATTTAAAATCACGAACAATTTTGGGTCTTCGGAGTTTGTGGTTATAAATGTATACCATAATACAAAAAATTGAAAATTCGAGAGCCAAAACCCTTGAAATCTCGTGAAGTTAGTTTTTCTGTCACCCTAAACTCCGAAGAGCCACAATTTTAGAGATGATATGGATTCATCTCAATTTTTCCATCAGGCAAAATGGCTTTCCAACAGGCTGCATGAAACAAATCTGCTTGCCAAAGCCTTTTTGCATTTCTAAAGTTGGCTTCAACGAGATTTGCAAACTTAAAATTTGCAAAACCTAAGACCCATTTTAAAAACAATCTGGATTCATCTCAACATCCCCACCGGGTAAAATCGTTTTCCAGCATGTAGGCTGAAAACGGTATGATTCCCAAAATCCTCTTGCTTGTCTAAAATTAGTTTCGATCAAATTAGTAAATTCTAAATTTACCCAACTTAAATCTGCTTTAAAGAGATTAGCTCGATCGAGAGTTGCTCGTGACAAGTTAGCATATGCTAAATTAGCTTCAGTGAGATTAGCGCCCGTTAGATTGACTAATATTAGATTGGAACGAACTAGATCGGCTCCCGTCAAGTCAACATCCGTTAGTATCGCACCTCTCAAATTAGCTTCAGTTAAAATTGAACCAGCTAAAGAGGCAAATTTTAGATTAGCCCCAAATAAATCTGCTTGAGATAGATCTACAACTTCTAACGAAGCCAACTCCAGATCGGCTTCTCTAAGTTGAGAACCCTGCAAATTAGATCCAGATAAATCAGCCTGAGACAAGCAAGCTTTTTGAAAATTGCAATTCTGTAAGTTGGATTCAGTTAGTAAAGCGCGACTTAAATCAGCATTCGTTAAATTAGCGCTTGTAAAATTAGCTTGACGAAGATCGGTCCATTTTAATACGATCCCTTCCAAGTTTGTATAGCTCAAGTCAACTCGACTTAAATTCAATTTGCTAAAATCTCTTCTTCCTTCTTGATATTCTCTCAAAAGTTGATTGGCTTTAAGATCGGCATTACGCAATTTGTCCGACCTAGAATAAAAAGTACGAGCTCCAGATATAGATATATCATATAAATTATCAAATATTGTCCGATCTAGTGTTGCAGTATGAAAGTTTACAGTTTTCTCCAAGCTAACACTTCTAAGATTTGCATAGGTTAAATTCGACTTATAGAAATTTACATTTTCTAAATTTGTACATTCAAGATTTGCACCTTCAAGATTTGCAAAACTAAAATTTACATGACGCAAATGCGATTGTCTAAAGGAAACCTGCCTTAAATCAGCATTTTGGAAATTCACTCCTTGCAAGTTACAAGGTTTAAGAATAGATCCTCTTAAATTTGCATTTGTAAAATCTGTATGAGATAAATCGCTTCTACCAAAATCAACCCCTAATAGCTCTGCATTTTTAAATTTTGCTCCAACAAGATCTAAATTTTGTAAATTAGCCTCTCTAAGAAATATTTTTCTAAAGTCTTTTTCTCCAGTATGATATCTTTTAAGAAATTCTTCAATATTCATAGTTTAGCCTTTATTTCGCGCATGCTCCAATATTTTATTATATTAAAGTAATATTTGTCTGACACCGCAATTCAAAATCTGCTAAAAAGTATCCGATCGGATTTAGTCTGGATTTCGATCGCCCATTCTCTCTATTCCATTACCATTAACGATCCAATGTGACAGAAGAGATTCACACGATGGGAAGATCGAATCGGATGGACGATCGCATTTAGAATCATCTTACATTTCCTCTCCTGCACGAAACCCCCCTTCAACGTCCTCACGAACCGGTTCGTACCCGAGAGCGAGTGCGAACACCTCAGCCCGATCGCCACCAGCTTAATATTTGAGAAACAGAGATCCGCCCGAAATATCGAACGGCGACGAAAAGGACGCTTGCGGCGATGGTGAAAGCCCAGAACGATATCGTTCTGGGGAATCTTGGCGTTTCCACATCCCCCTCAGCGATCGCGAAGTCGAGCGACCCGCACGGTATCCGTAGAGTCAGCGTCGGGAAGATGTCACAATATCCAAGGTCGAGACTTACAAGCGATCGCCAACGGAAGTCAAACCATGGGAGTCGAGTACGATTGGGTTGTCCTCGGAGACAGCACGGCGGGAATGCGAGCGGCATCAGGTTTTCAGTCGATCTGTTTCCGCAAACCATTTAGGATTGCTATATTGGCTCTCTATAGTATCGATTTTTGCAACTATTAATTACCAAGATTCCATATTACACAAAACTTCGAGTAATCTTTAACAATAAGTCAAAATATCGCTTGAATTTCTGCTATATACCAGATTTGACAATAACTGCTAAATATGGCTTGGATCAACCTAATATCAGCGCTTCAACTTCACTACCATCATCGTACACGTGCTTTTCTCTCGCACAAACAATTCTTTCTAAACCTATAGCTCCCCTTATATCTTCAGCACTTTCTATAGTTATGAAACCGTCGGGAGAACATACTTCAGATTCCTCAAAGTGAGCATTCTGGAATTTGCACTCAAAGAAACTTGTGTCTATTAAAAGTGATTTTTTAAGGTTGGCTCCTGCAAAGTCAACACTCTCAAACCTCCCTTCTCTGAAATCCGCTCCTTCAAAGTTGACCTCTCTAAAACTACAAAAACTAATGTACACATAATACAAATTGGCTCCCGACAAATTAGAACCAAGCCAATCCGTGCCTTCACTACGAAGTTCACTTAAATCAGAGTTGGTTAAATCCATATTCTTCATAATACAGTTTGAGAACCTAGCCCCATTTAAGTTAATTCCAGGGAGTTTCACCCCGGTTAGATCGACTCCTTCAAATGACTCCCAACGAAAGTCTCGCTCTCCCGCCGCATAGCGCTCTAATAGTTCCTCAGCCGTCATTTCCATTGTCATACCTTCCTCCAGTTCAATTTACGCTGCACCTAAGCAGGTCATACAAAAAAAAAGGAGGTATATTACAGATTATAAAGTGTTTCCCCAGAAAGGAGTCAGAGGTATGGGAGCCAGACTGAGAGTGTTTCTCAACCGTGAAGAAGAAAGAACGCTCTGGGAGATGAGGAAGGCAACGACGGTGAGTCAGCGAGTCAAAGACCGAGCCGAAGCCGTTCGTCTGAGCCACCAAGGGTGGTATGTCGAACAGATAGCCGAGCACCTGCACCAAACGGTCAAGACGGTGAGGAAAACTCTCAAGACTTGGATAGATAAGGGATTAGGGGGACTGTGGGAAGCCCAAGGACGGGGACGGAAAAAAACTTGGAATGAAGAAGACATCGAATATCTAGAAAACTGCCTCAGAAATGACCCAAGAACCTATAACAGCGAGCAACTGGCGGAAAAACTGCGCCGCGAACGACAAGTGAACCTGAGTCCTGAGTATCTGCGTCAGATCCTCAAAAAAAGGGGGTCATTTGGAAGCGGACCCGAATAAGCCATCAACAACGACAAGACCCCCAAAAGCGCCTAGCTAAGCAAAACGACCTGGAAATGCTCGAACTCGCTGCCGCGGCTGGAGAGATTGACTTACTCTACACGGACGAATCGGGATGCTGTTTGTGGAGTGCCGCCAGCTACAGCTATTACTTCAAGGGAGAACAGAAACGGCAAGAACAGACGAAGAAACGAGGGAAACGAGTGAGTCTGTTAGGGCTATGGCAACCCTTAGTGACTTTTGTCTGTAGTTTGGCCTTGGGCAGTTGGAAAAGTGAAGACTTCATCAAGCTGATGGACGAGCAAGCCCATGAAGCCCAGAAAATTTACGAACT
>NZ_KB235958.1:955992-956882 GCF_000332355.1 Baaleninema simplex PCC 7105 | reverse complement strand
AACGTGATGAATTAGTCGGACAGATGTTTGAATCCGAGTCCGAATTGGCTTTTCACGTGACCGAGGGACTCGAAGCCCGAGGAGAGCGCCACGGACATTCTGTTAAGTATGTCAACCTTCGAGGTCTGAAATAATCCTTTACACACTATTCCTTTTTTTCTCTGGGGCTACTTATCTCAATTATACTGGTAGTCCCAGTCCCCTAATTACTATCAGACGGTTCCCGAGCTTGAAGGAATGACGTTCACGCCGGGCGGTCGAGATCTTCCCAACCTTGATGTGTCAGTGCAGTTGGGAACTCGTCAGGGAGAGAAGGGTTACGAAGATGGACGAGCTGGCTTTACTCGCGAAACCGATCCCCTTTTCGGGTTCGGGGGAACTCACACGCGCGTTCCCAACTGGTATGCAGGAACGGCTGATTTGTTCCCAACTCATTTCCCGTTTGATTCTGAATCGGATGAGGGAGCGTTATTCCGCCGTCGGGGAGATGGTTACTACGACCATTTATATGATGAGGCGTTTCCTCGCGTGAGTCCTTGGTATTCGCCGGACCATCTGGGAGCGGAGTTCGCTCATGGAGAAGAGAGCGCGCCTTGGGAAGGGATTGGTACGGGTTGGTTCTATTCGGTGTTGGGAGGCGGTGCGGCGTTAGAGCTGCGTTCGTCATCGGATGTAGAACGGGTGCCGGTGGCGTTTGATAATACTTACGATGCGCCGATGCGGGGAGATTTTGCAGTTCCGACGCTGTTTAATGGGAATTTTGATGCGGTGTTTCAGCCGAAGGATGGGTTCCGTAATTTGATTTCTGATGCGGTTCCCGGTTGGTCGTTCCACAATGGGGGGAATCGGGTTTCGACTTCTCAGTTGGTGGATTTGAAGGCAGAAGCAGT
>NZ_KB235958.1:947375-955892 GCF_000332355.1 Baaleninema simplex PCC 7105 | reverse complement strand
AGATTGCAGGTCAAGACAAAAACAATTTCCTAATCGAGCGACCGCAGTACAGTGCTTCTTATAATGAGAGTGATAAAGGGGCAAATTGGGTGAGCTGGTACACCAATGAAGCGTGGCTTGGAGATTTGACTCGAAATGACACTTCTAAGAGCTGGAGGATCGATCCGTTTCTCAGGAACGCTGGAATTAACTCAGTCAAATCTTCAGATTACAATCGTGCAGCTCTTTTCGATCGAGGTCATGTAATGGCTAGAGAATTGCGAAACAGAACTCCAAAAGATCAGCTTGCAACTTACTTTACCTCTAATCTTCTTCCTCATGAGAAATTTACTAATGAGAATGAAGAAAATGGAATGTGGAGGAGTCTCGAAGTGTTTAACAAAAGACTCGTCGATAATAAAAACTGGAGTATTTATACGATTGCTGGTGGATTTGGAAGCTTGAATAACAGTTTTCCAAACAACCCTCTTGTGCAGAATGGGGTAAACATTCCTGAAAGTATCTGGCAGGTTAACCTTCTTCTCAAACCCGGTCAAGATCTGGTTGACATCACCGCAGACACAACAGTTATTGGCGTAGTCTTGCCGAACGATCCAGCACGACAAAGTGGTAGTTGGGTGCAGCACACAAAATCGATTGGATACATTGAAGAGAAGACTGGACTGAGCTTACTTTCCAATCTTCCTGAAGAGGTTAGAAATGCACTCAAAGGCAAGGAGTATAGCGGAACCGACAGAGTAGAAGATTTTCCCTCTGCGTCAGCCTAACAGCATAAAATATAAAAAAATTCAACAAGTTCTCGTGTTGAGGGTCGCAATCCCTCAACACGACCTCTCTAATTTCTGACTGTGCCGTCTGGCATGACTGTATTGCAGAAAACAGCATTTCTGCACCACAGATCTTCGTCCCAGCTAGAAGGACTGTCTGTTACACCTAAGTCTGTTACACTTAAGTCAACATCCGTCAGGTTTGCCTCATGCATTAATGGTACGTGAGGATCGAACAATTCTTCCCCTATCTCCTGATAATTTTCATCCTCTTCGTAATAGTAATAGCCGAACTTCGCGCCACGAAGATTGACTCTCGTTAAATTTGTCCCCATGAAGGGAGCTTCGTTCAAATCTGCTTCAATCAAAATCGCATCGGTCATATCGGCTCCACTAAAGTCACATCCGCCTGCATAAACTCGCGTCAAGTTTGCTTCACGTAGATCGACTTCGTCTAACCGAGCGTCAGATATATCTGCATCCGTTAAATTGGCACGACTCAAGTTAGCTCCAGTCGTTTTAGAACTCGCGAGATTGGCTCCTCTGAGGTCTGCCCCCGATAGATCGGCACCTTCTAGATTGGCTTCATAAAAATCAACATTTCTTAGGTCTGTATTTGAAAGGTTGGCATTCCGTAAATTTAGATGATAGCGAGGAGTCCCAATTCCAGAACGAACAGCGTCCCGAAAAATCGCTCCGCTCAGGTTTACTCCAGACAAATCTATTTTTTTAATGCGCCTATCTCCTTTATCTGCTTCAGACTTGTCAAACTCAATCCCTGTAAAGTCTCGCTCTTCCGCTGCATAGCGCTCTAACAATTCCTCAGTCGTCATTTTTCTCGTCATATTTTCCTCCAGTTCAACTCACGCTATATCTAACTAATTATACTTATAGTCACTAACCCCCGACGCTGGCACGAATCCATCGCCGCGATCGAAACGAGCTGGCGACCGACTACGTTATTTACAATTACTCACAACACTTCCGTCAGGCATAATTGTATTAAACAAGTCATAATAACTACGAAGGTATGCAGTAGCATTATATTCATCTAAGAAGGCTCCGGTTAGATTGCAATTGCTGAAACATGACTCAGCTAGCTCGCATCCTCTAAAATTTGCCCCTTCTAAATTAACAGCATCCATATAAACTTCTGCTAACATACCTCCTTCAAAGTTAGCTCGCTTTAGAGAAGAGTTGAAAATCGAGCCATGAAATAAATCTACTATAAAGAGATTCACGTCATTCATCTCAACATTTTCCCAATGGATATCAACCATATTTGCTTCACTAAGATTTACTCCTTGCAAATTTGCTCCTTCTTCAAGAAGTATTTCAGACGACTGTAGCCTAGCCCTATTGAGATTTGCGAACGACAAGTTAACTCCAGTTAGCTCGGTGTCATACAAGTTAGCTCCTCTTAAATCAGAACCCGGGGTCTTCGGAGTTTGTGGTTACAAATGTATAAAACGATACAAAAAATTGAGAACTCGAGAGCCAAAACCTTTGAAATCTCGTAAAGTTAGTTTTTCTGTCACTCTAAACTCCGAAGAGCCGAACCCGAGAGATTTGTCTTCTTAAAACGGGAACCTCTAGGAAAACTTGCATTGCGAAAAATCGCTCCGCTCAGATTTGCTCCCGACAAGTCAATACGGCCTCCCTTAGTATTTTTGAATTGAACCCCCGTAAAATCTCTTTCTCCCGCCGCATACCGCTCTAATAGTTCCTCGGGCGTCATTTCCATTGTCATACCTTCCTCCAGTTCAACTCACGCTGCACCTATCTCAATTATACTGGTAGTCCCCAATTCCCAACGCTGGCACGAATCCATTGCTGCGATCGAAACGAGCTGGCGACCGGAAGGATTGGCCGCCACCCCCGACCCCACCAAACGATCTTCACAAACCGTAACAAAGACAAGAAGAAAGACAGTATTCTTTTAGTTACAAGCAACGGATTCACGACACGCCACTTTCTGACCGAAATTACTCAGAGCAACCCAGCATGACACAAGGGAGTCACACGATGAGAAAATCGAATCGGATGGACGATCGCATTTAGAATCATCTTACATTTCCTCTCCTGCACGAAACCCCCTTCAACGTCCCCACGAACCGGTTCGTACCCGAGAGCGAGTGCGAACACCTCAGCCCGATCGCCACCAGCTTAATATTTGAGAAACAGAGATTCCGCCCGAAATATCGAACGGCGACGAAAAGGACGCTTGCGGCGATGGTGAAAGCCCAGAACGATATCGTTCTGGGGAATCTTGGCGTTTCCACATCCCCCTCAGCGATCGCGAAGTCGAGCGACCCGCACGGTATCCGTAGAGTCAGCGTCGGGAAGATGTCACAATATCCAAGGTCGAGACTTACAAGCGATCGCCAACGGAAGTCAAACCATGGGAGTCGAGTACGATTGGGTTGTCCTCGGAGACAGCACGGCGGGAATGCGAGCAGCATCAGTAGCAGCCGGATGGGGCGCGAGGGTGGCGTTAATTTTACCCCCGCAGTCCGTGTGGGCAGAAGTGCAAACCTCGCAAATCGCGCTCGAACAGTTACAACGCCTCACACGAGAACGAGAGCGATCGCACGCTTGGGGAGTCGCCGCCACCTCCGGAATCGATCGCCATCGGGTTTGGCGAATTTGCCGAGAAATCACCGAAAACTTACAGGCGTTGCGCTCTCCAGCCGGATTAGCCATGCAGGGGATCGACGTCGTCGTCGGCGAGGTGGACTTCCTCACCCAACCCCAACTCACCGCGATCGCCGCAGAACGCAAGTTTCCCTCGCGAGCCTATCTCCTCGCCCCGTCCGCCAAACCCACCATTCCCCCCATTCAAGGCTTAGAAGACACCGCCTACTACGACCTCACCACATTAGAAAAACTCCTCCACAGCGAACTCCCCCCTCGCATCGCCGTCGTCGGAAACGATCCCCACGCCGTCAGCGTCGCTCGCACCTTCGCGTGGTTGGGCGTTGACGTCGCGCTCCTCACCGAAGCGTCCCAGGTTCTCCCCCAGGAAGATCCCCAAATGGCGAGGCTCATACGCGCCCATCTCGAAGCCTGTGGCGTTACCGTCCTGACGCGTACCCCCGTCCTACAAGCCCGTCGCATCCAAGATACCATCTGGCTGCAAGCCGGCGATCGCGCCCTCGAAACCGATGCCGTCGTCGTCGCGGCGGGATGGGAAGCCCAAACCCACGAGATCGACTGGAAAGCCCTGGGGATTCGCCGCCAGGGACATCGCATCCGCACCAACCCGCGACTGCAAACCACGAACCCTCAAATTTACGCCTGTGGCAGCGTTCTCGGCGGCTACAACGACCCCGAACTCGCCCGGTACGAAGGGGATATCGCCACCAAAAACGCCCTCTTTCTGCCCCTGTGGAACGCCGACTATCACACCTTTCCTCGCGTCCTGGCGATCGAACCGCATTTAGCCGCCGTCGGTCTCACCGAACCCCAAGCCAAACGACGGTTGGGCGATCGCCTCGTCGTTCTCACCTGTCCGTTTTACCGCCTCGCCTCCGCCCAACGACAGGACGACCGTTCCGGTTTTGGCAAACTACTCGTCAGCCCCGATGGAAACCTCCTCGGCGCTCATTTTCTCGGCGCTCGCGCCCCCGCTCTCGTAGAGGCGATCGCCCTCTTAATGAGTCAAAACCGCTCGATCGAGGCACTGGCGTCCCTACACTCCCCCGACACTGAAGTATTCAGCTATTTCCTCACCGAATGGCGCGATGTCTGGCGACACCAACATCCCCGCTTGAGAAATCTCCTTCAAGCTTGGTTCGATTGGAGACGGGATTAGGGGAGTGAAGGGGGAAAAGTGAAAAGTGAAGAGTTAAAACATCAGCACTCTGGACTCTCCACTCTGTCCTGAAGAAGCCTCCTCAACTCCTCATCACCTTTCGCGCAATCCAGTACTTACTCATAAAGTGAACCTGAGTTTCGATGTCTGTAAAGCCTGCCTTTTCCAAACGGGCAGTCATGTCGTCTTCGGTGTAGCTTCGATAGTAAGGTTCGTGGAAAATGGTGGGGAAGTTATGGAGTAGCGGCGCGAACTTCGGTTCGTCGTTTTTCTGAATCGAATCGCAGATAACGAACGTACCGCCAGGTTTTAAGACGCGATAACACTGGTCGATAACGTTTTGACGCGCTTGCGGGGGAAGTTCGTGGAACAGGAACACGCAGGTTGCGGCGTGGAAGTAGTCGTCGCGATAGGGTAAGTTTTCCGCGTTGGCTTGGCACAGTTGCGGTAAGGTTCCCGGCAGTTCCGAGAGTTGCTGGTTGGCTTTGCGTAGGTACGCGGGGGACAAATCCGTGCCGTGCAGGGACGCCTTCGGTAAGGTATTTCGTAAAAACCGCAAAGTGCGTCCGGTTCCGGTGGCCACGTCTAACACTCGCTGTTGAGCGGGGCGAACGTCGCTGAAGTGGGTCAGTCCCTGTTTGAGGGGGGCGAGAACGCGGCGTCGCATGGCGTCAGCAGAGCCGTTGAACAGCAGTTCTACCTGAAGATCGTAGAGGTTGGCGGAGAGATCGCTGAGGTAGCCGTCGGTTTGGTGGTGGAAGTTTTGAACGTAGTATTTGGGATAGTCGACCGTGTCGATATCGGAATCGAAGCGTTGGTATTCTTTGCGATCGACCCGTTCCCAAATTTTGGGGAGATCGACCCAGACCAGAGGGTAGTATTGGAAAAAGTCGAGCCAGGGATTGTCGAACAGGATTTCAGTGGGGTACAGACCGCGTTCGGCGTCTTGCCAGTCTTCCTCCTGCAAACGCTCGATGCTGCGCTGTAGGAGTGCGAGAACTTCCGGCGACAGCGGTACGGTGTTGTCTTCTGGCGGCGGTGAGACGAGTTTGGCGATTTGCGTACTGAGCGTTTTATGGGCGACGCCGAAATAACTCTTCCCCTGTTGAAAGGCTTGGTAGGTCAGTTTGGTGAGAGTGTCAGTCATGGCTGCACGATCGAACGAATTGGTAACACATCGTTAAGAATATTAATTAATGTAACAACAGACGCCCGCGAACGACGGTGAAATTTGAAAATCCGGGGTAGAAGTTCGACCCATTGTGAGGCGAGGGGGAGCGATCGCCCGTTCGGAGAGTCCGTTCTCGCAGAGATCCCGAAAAGTCGAAAAGTTTGGTGGCTCGAGTTTGCTACTTTAGAAATAGGACCTGACAGACGTTGGGAGCGATCGCAGTGCCGCCAAATCTAACGCCCACACCAGCCTTCGAGATCGACGACAGCGACGAAGGGGGGCTAGAACTCGGTCAAATTATCGGAGCGTTGCGTCGGCAGTGGTTGTTAATTGTCGGTGCGACGGTATCTGTGGCGGCCGCGGCCACGATGAAAGCCCTAAACGACGTTCCCGTTTACGAGTCCAAATTCGAGATTCTGACGCAACCGATCACGATCGAGAGTAAGGTGATTTCGTCAGTCTCGGAAACGCTGACGAGCCAACAAGACGCCCCGGCTCAAATCGGCGTGGCGCAGTTAGCCGTTCTGAAAAGTCCTCAAGTCATCGACCCGATCGTCGCCGAGCTACAAGCGAAATATCCTCAAACGAACTACGGGGAAATCGTCAGTTCGCTGAAGGTACAACCGGCCGGAGACATCCTCGAGGTGTCGTACGCGCACACCGATAGCGAATTGGTTTCGGACGTATTAAACTTAGTTTCCGATGCGTTTTTGGAATACAGCCTCGAAGAACGACTCAGCGACATTCGCCAGGGGATCGAGTTCGTCGAAGAACAGCTTCCGCAACTGCGCGATCGCGTGGAGCTCCAACAGGAACGCTTACAACGCCTGCGTCAAGAACACAACCTCGTCGATCCCGCCACGAGAGGCGGCCAACTGACCACCCAAGCCGGTAACTTAGAGCAGCAACGGCTCGATATTCAACTGCAACTCGAAGAAGCCAAGGCACTCTACGAAGATTTACAACAAGAGCTGACCAGTCCGGCGATCGAAACAGCGTCGTCGTCGGTATTGAGCGGTAACGCTCGCTATCAAGAACTCCTGTCGCAACTTCAAACCCTCGATCGTGAAATTGCCATCGAGTCGGCGACGTTTTTAGAAGCCAGTCCCGAAATTCAGCGGTTGCAAGAGCAGCGACAGAATTTAATCCCCCTGCTGCGGCGAGAAGGCGAGCGGGTGCTGCGGGAACTCGAAACGCAAATTCGCGAACTGCTCGATCGCGATCGCACGTTGGCGGCAGAAATCGACCGACTCAACGCCGAAATCAAGCAGCTTTCAGGCGTCGCTCGCGAGTACACCGACATTCAACGGGAACTCGACATCGCCACGCAAAATCTCAACGAATTTCTCGCGAAACGGGAAGCCTTTCGCATCGACGCCGCTCAAGAACAAGTTCCCTGGCAACTCATCTCAGAACCCGGAAAACCCCGTCCTTCGTCGGCCAGTGCGAAGAAAAACGCCGTCATGGGGGCAGCGTTGGGACTGTTTTTAGGGATGGGGTTGGCGTTGTTGGTCGATCGCCTGCGAAACGTGATTTATACCAGTAAGGAGGTGAAGTCGATTTCTCGGCTGCCCCTGCTGGGTATTATTCCCCTCGACAAAACCTTGAGTCTCGAAGCGCAACTGTCGAGTGAGGAGAAACGCGACCGACACTGGCGGTTGTCGTCTCCAGCGTTCGAGGCGTTCTGCTCGCTCTATACGAACGTTCGCCTGCTCAATCCCGATACTCCCGTGCGATCGCTGACCGTTTCGTCGCCATCCCTCGGAGACGGAAAATCCACGGTCGCCATTCATTTGGCTCAAGCCGCCGCCGCAATGGGACAGCGGGTGTTGCTGGTGGATACGGACTTGCGCCACCCCAGTTTGCATATCCGGTTGGGACTGGCGAACACGCGCGGACTGACTGATGCGATCGCCGACAGCCACCTCGATGTTTGGGAAGCGATCGAGCAGTCGTCCTTAGAAACGAATCTGTTCGTCCTTCCCGCCGGACCGATTCCGATCGATCCGCCGCGTTTGCTGGCATCTCAGAAAATGCAGGTGTTGATGGAACAGTTACAGTCGGCGTTTGAGTTGGTCGTGTACGATTCGCCGATTGTCTTGGGGTTGTCGGATACTCATTTGTTGGCGGCTCGGACTCAAGGTGTGGTGTTCGTTACGGGTTTGGGACACCTCAAACGTCCGTTTCTCGAGCAGGCGTTAGAGGAGTTGAAAAGTTCGGGAACGCCACTACTCGGCGTCGTAGCCAACCGCGATCGCGAACCACCTTCGGAATCGTCGACCTTCTACAAACGCTATGCAACAGAACGGGTAATCGGCGAACGAACGGAAACTGCTGACGAACGAGAATCTCGTCCAGTTTTGTCGTTTTTGAAAAAAATAAAAGGTGAATAATTTTAGTTCGTCGTGATTCAATTTTGTTATAATTTTAGATAGGCGATCGAAATACTTTTTGAATGTGTTTAGAAGACAGATTTAAAGTGCGTTCTGTATCGATCGTTTTTGAATTGTTTGGCGATAAGTAGGTTTGAAAAATTCACCACAGAGACACAGAGAACACAGAGATTTTTGCCTGTAAATAAAAAACGCTTTGGGTCTTCGGAGTTTGAGGTGATAAGCGGATTTTATATCCGGTCGTCCCCCCTTATACGAAATCCGAATTTCAACACTTCGACTTCGCTCGCTTCGACTCCGCTCGGACTCAAACACTGGTTTTTCCCAAACCGGCAAGTCCCTCTATCCCCCCCAACCATCCCCCCAACCCCC
>NZ_KB235958.1:943072-947275 GCF_000332355.1 Baaleninema simplex PCC 7105 | reverse complement strand
AACCCCCCTTTCAAAGGGGGGCGAAGGGGGGATAGGGGGCGAAGGGGGGATGTGGTGAAGACTTCTGGAAACCTAGCTTATCGGAAACGGATTTCCGTATGAAGCGAAAATAGGAAGAGGAGAACTCCCCATTCTTCACTCTTCCCTCTCTCCTCTTCCCTGAAGAAGCTCCCCTTCTCCCTGGCTACAACTGTCCGAGAGCCTTATGCGTCTGAGGAACGACGCGCACGTGGGAAATCGTGCGTTTCATCATTGTTTGCCACGCCAGAACCCGCTCGGGGGAGGGGACGACAGCATCGCGAAAGGTATCTTTGCGTAAGGCTTCGTTTTGCGCCCGTAATACACCATTAAGGGGAGTGACGGGTTGGAGATAAACGGGGATTTCGGGAGCGATGCGGCTGACGAGATGGGCGACTCGTTCGAGTTCTTGGGCGAGGGTGCGATCGCACACGACAGTTTTTACGAAAACGGAGACGTTAGCCTCACAACAGAGTTTGAGGAAGGCTTCGTGTTCGGCCCAGTGCATTTCACCGCTGGAACTCGGAAGTTTGATGTCCATTCCCACTAAGTCGAGATAGGGAAGAATCAGTTTGAGTTGTTCGGGACGGTGGCCGCCGGTTTCGAGATAAATGGGCAGTTGCGTGCGATCGATCGCTCGAGGGAGAAATTCGGCTAAAAAAGGCGCGTGTAACAGCGGTTCGCCTCCGGTGATGCTGATGCTATCGTGAAGTCCCGGTCGGTTTTGTCGTTCGACCCAGGTTAAGAGAGTGTCGATCGAGACGGGGTTGGGATACGTATCGAAATCCCGCAAACCGGGAGTACGTTCGACGCGATAGGAGGCAGGAGCAAACCAGGTTTGGGCGCTGTCGCAGTACAGACACCGTAAGTCACACAGGGCAAAGCGCACGAAAATCTGTCGCGTTCCGACGTTAAGACCTTCACCTTGGATCGCAGAAAAGACTTCGATTAATCGGGCTGTCGTGGGGGGGGAGATCGTCATGGTCGGTGTGAGGTCGAAACAGAGAATCTTGGGAGGACTTGACTGCGATCGATTGTGACACAGAAGACGGGGAGAGCGGGCGATCGAACCGAGACAGGACAACACAAGAATGCGTATCAAACTGTCCTGTTAGCGTCACGAGACCTTAATGCTGATTTCCCTACGCCCGGTCTGGGAATCGGTCGATCGCCAATTTCGTCGGCGATAATATTAATTTTTTAAACAAAGTATTGACAAAGTCAGGATTTTTTTAAAAAAAATCTTCTAAATTTGAGATTGAAATTCGAGGCGATCGGGGGAGCAAAATAGAGCTATTACCTCTCGAGACTGCGGTTTGAGTTTTGGGTGGTAACATGGGTTTTCCCTTCTGGCGGTATTATCGACGATCTGTTTCTGCTGAAGAAACACCCGCTGATGAGACCTTGTATGGCACAGTTAAGAGGGGAGATTTTCATCGATGCGATCGATTGGAGTTAGTCTAATTCGGCTTTGACGGCTTAGCCTGGATTCCCATTTTAGAGAGGGTGTCGGAAACTCCACTCGCGGGTTTCTTTCTCGGATAAAGGCGATCGCGTTTACAATAAGTCTTCAAGGGAGAATTTGTCGTGATGGGTACAAGACCAACTCGAACCGGGGCCGATCGTCAACTGAGTTCCATCACTTTGATATAATTCCCAATGAGGAAACTCTTGAGTCATGACGGAAAAGGTATAAACGCTCAAGTTGTTTTCAAAAGTCAGTCGAGTATCCCAAAGCGGTCGAAATAATTCCACAGAAATCAGAGCGTGACGGTTAAGGTCTTTTAAAAGAAATTCGAGCGATTCGGGTTTGTTATAACAGCTTGCCACGATCTCGTTATTTTTTTCGACTCGCCAATAGCAAGAATCGGTCAAAAGAAACCATTCTTCCAGCTCTCGATCGATTTTGTTGCGACAGGAGAAAGATGGATTTGGAGAGGTTCGATCGATGTTAGCTTCAAAGACTAGAACGAGACAGCGATCGCTATCTAATATGGCTCTCCTCGGTGTTTTCCCGAGAAGAGGCGTTAGTTTTTCTCGAACAGTCTCTAAATCTGCTTGTAAAATTGTCATAATTCAGTCGTCTTTGTAGAATTTTTAGGCTCAGAACTCTTGTGATAAGACCAACTCGAATTTGAACCAAGGGACAAAACGTAACCGTTAGGCATGAAGAACATCCAATCATCACACTCATTATAGTTGATTGGAAACGTTCGTAAAATTATTTCATTGTCAAAAATAAAAATTGTCTCTCCAAAAGGGTAAGAAATCTCTACAGATGTCATAATTTGTCCCTCGAGCTTTTGCAATGCAAATGCAATTTGAGATCGATCGTCATTTGAACCCGCTAAAACGCGATCGCCTTGTTCGATGCGCCAGCCACACATATAAATCCACAGCCCCCATTCGCCGCGATCGGGTAAAGGGGTTTTTCGGATTCTTTTTAAACGGGTACTTTTAATTGGTTCGGGTGGCAGTTTTTTGCCAAAGTTAAACGTCAAAAAGCTGCCAATTCCCTGCCAAGGCTGCCATAGCTTTTCTTGTTTGGATAAAAAAGGAGCGAGTTTTTTTTGAATCTCATCTAGATCCCTTTTATTTAGTGCCATACACTTTGATTTTTGATTTTGTAGCTTAACATACTACAATGTTTTGTATTAAATTTCAATTGCTCTCAATTAAAGATTACTATTTTTAACAAAAATAAAAATTTGTTGGCTTGAATGTCTGATACTCCATCTTTTTTCGATAAGCTAGGTTTTAAGAAGTCTTCACCACATCCCCCCTTATACGGAATCCGTTCCCGATAAGCTAGGTTTCAAGAAGTCTTCACCACATCCCCCCTTATACGGAATCCGTTCCCGATAAGCTAGGTTTCAAGAAGTCTTCACCACATCCCCCCCTTAGCCCCCTATCCCCCCCTTCGCCCCCCTTTCAAAGGGGGGTTGGGGGGATAGATAGGGGGGTGGGGGGGGGGGGGGGGGCAGTGTTTGAGTCCTCGACTCCGCTCGGACTCAACGCTGAGCGAAGTCGAAGCGAGCGAAGTCGAAGCGAGCGAAGTCGAAGCGAGCGAAGTCGAAGCGAGCGAAGTCGAAGCGAGCGAAGTCGAAGCGAGCGAAGTCGAAGCGAGCGAAGTCGAAGCGTTGAAATTCGGATTTCGGATGACAGATTCTTCAGGAATTCTTCAGGTTATCTGGAAATTTAAATGCTCGATCGAACTCAGACGAAAAATGAAATGTACTTACTTTTTTAAACCTTTTAAAAAAGGATTTGCAATTGTATTGTGTGTGCTTATGTTTTAAAAAAATTAAAGCTCAGCCAGAAGCTTAAAAAAGTAAGAGTATTTTCTTAAATATTTTTTAAAATTCATTAATTGACATTCTTTAAAAAATATGCTATTTTAATCTCTGAGTTTTTTTTGATTCATGCTGCTAGTCAATTATAATTTATAATTTTTCGAGCAGTTGTTTATTTATAGTGTGAGAAAAAATAAAATGAATCATCGAATCGGATTAGCAACAACTTGCCTGAGAATTAGCTCGCTTTTATATCTAGCGCTGGCCGCGATCGTAACGCTCGTCGTGGAAGATGCTGCTGCGAAAGTGGCGATTTTTATAGCCTGCTTGGTATTCGTTTCTATAATTGAATTTATACGTCGTGGATTGAAGCGCCGTAAATTTTGGGCGTGGGTGGCGGGAATCGGTATTTTTGCATTGTATATTCCCTCTTTATTTTTCCCACTTGGCGCGTTGGGAATGTGGGGTTTATTAGATAAAGGATCGCGTCGAGAGTTTAAAATCAGGCAAAATTCAGATTAAAGTTGGCTCGATCGAATATTTTAGCAACTCTCCCAAATCCAGATTTTTTGAGAATAAATGATTTCCTGAGTTCCGGTTTTCCAGTCTAATATTTCTAGAATCTTGGAGATCCTGGAGATTTCGAGAGCAACATCGATCGATCTTAGAAAGATCGGTCTAAAAAAAGATTACCAGACAACCTGAAGGCGATCGCGCTACAGTTTTAAATAACGGCGACAGAAATTGATGAAAACTTTAAGTGGCTTATGACAAAATTTCATCTCGATCCATTCTCCTATGATACTCCATCCTTTTCCGATAAGCTTAGGTTTCAAGAAGTCTTCACCACATCCCTCCTTAGCCCCCTATCCCCCCTTCGCCCCCCTTTGAA
>NZ_KB235958.1:939921-942972 GCF_000332355.1 Baaleninema simplex PCC 7105 | reverse complement strand
CACCACATCCCTCCTTAGCCCCCTATCCCCCCTTCGCCCCCCTTTGAAAGGGGGGTTGGGGGGATAGATAGGGGTTTGTCAGGTTGGAAAAAACCAGTGTTTGAGTCCTCGACTCCGCTCGGACTCAACGCTGAGCGAAGTCGAAGCGAGCGAAGTCGAAGCGAGCGAAGTCGAAGCGAGCGAAGTCGAAGCGAGCGAAGTCGAAGCGAGCGAAGTCGAAGCGAGCGAAGTCGAAGCGAGCGAAGTCGAAGCGAGCGAAGTCGAAGCGAGCGAAGTCGAAGCGAGCGAAGTCGAAGCGAGCGAAGTCGAAGCGTTGAAATTCGGATTTCGGATGAGATCCCCAGCACCTTGGAGATGTCGGGGATCTGGAGAAACCATCCGATTTTCGGATAGGGTACTTCACTATGACTATATTTTGATTCACCTTAAAGTTCTTGATTTTGAGCTGTTATACAATTGAGTTTTCGATAATTCACGTCGTCCAGCAATTATTATGAGGTAAGTTGTTTAAATAGAAAATTATATGGACAAACTGACACAGTTACCCAAAAATTTGCCCGCTCCAGTCGATGACGGTGCTTGCGATCGCTTACTTGGAGAATTTTTACCATCCGTCAGTTTATTTTCAACTCAAGATAAATGGATCGATCTATCAACAATCGCCAATTTTGTTGTCATTTATTGCTATCCCATGACTGGACAACCGGGGGTTTCTTTACCGGATGGATGGGACGATATTCCTGGGGCAAGGGGATGTACTCCACAATCCTGTACGTTTCGGAATCGTCACCAAGAATTAGAAGAATTGGGAGCGAAAGTTTTTGGACTGAGTACTCAAAATACTGAGTATCAAAAAGAAGCAGTCGAACGGCTTCATTTACCATTTGAGCTTTTAAGTGACTGTGATTTAACTTTTACTGAAGCGCTAAAACTTCCCACTTTTGAAATCGCAGATCTACAGTTAATTAAACGAGTGACGCTAATTGCAAAAGACGGAAAAATTGTTAAAGTTTTTTACCCCGTCTTTCCTCCCGATCGCAACGCTGATGAAGTCATTGACTGGCTGCAAAACCACACCCCCTAAAAAGTCGAGAAATCTGTACGCTTGTCGTTCGAGACGGTTTCGGGATATTGTCGCGGCGATCGACCCACTCATCAAAACCCCGACTGGAGGGACTCGCCCCCCGTTGTAAAATAAACGGGTCGTGCGATTAGGAAAGGAGAAAACCGTGGCGCGTTTAGCTTTGTTGAGTGTATCGGATAAAACCGGATTGGTCGAATTCGCTCGATCGATCGTCGAAGAATTCCAATTTGACATCATTAGTAGCGGTGGAACCGCAAAAGTCTTACAAGACGCCGGACTCCCCGTAACCAAAGTCTCAGACTACACCGGATTTCCCGAAATTCTCGGCGGACGGGTCAAAACCCTACACCCTCGCGTTCACGGTGGAATTCTCGCCCGTCGCAACCTCCCCGAAGATCTCCAAGACTTAGAAGCCAACGACGTTCGCCCTATCGATTTGGTAGTGGTGAACCTCTACCCCTTTGAAGCCACGATCGCTCAACCTGACGTCACCCTCGCCGACGCCGTGGAAAAAATCGACATCGGCGGCCCGGCCATGTTGCGGGCGGCGGCGAAAAACTTCCAACATCTGACGGTGTTGTCTAACCCCGCCCAATACGACGGTTATTTAACGGAACTTCGCGAAAAAGGCGAACCGTCCTTTGAATTCCGCCGCCATTGCGCCAAAGCCGGATTCTGGCATACTTGTCAGTACGATCGCGCGATCGCCACCTACCTCGAAAGCCAAACCGAATCTGAAACCCTTCCCGAACAGTTTGGCGTGGCGGGGTCGCAAATTCAAGCCCTGCGTTACGGCGAAAACCCCCACCAAAAAGCCGCCTGGTATCAAATCGGTCAAACCGCCAGCGGTTGGGGCGCAGCGGAGAAACTGCAAGGAAAAGAACTCAGCTACAACAACCTCGTCGATTTAGAAGCCGCCCGTCGCATCATCGCGGAATTCCTCGGCGACGACAAACCCCCCGCAGCGGCGGTGTTGAAACATACCAATCCCTGCGGCGTTTCGGTGGGCGATACTTTGCTTCAAGCTTACGAAGACGCCTTTAACGCCGATTCCGTCTCCGCCTTTGGGGGAATTGTCGCCTTGAACCGTCCCATCGACGCCCCCACCGCAACGGCGTTGACAAAGACCTTTTTAGAATGTGTCGTCGCCCCCGGTTGCGAAGACGAGGCGAAGGAAATTTTGACGAAAAAGTCGAAAGTTCGCGTGTTGACGATGTCCGATTTGAACCTGGGAAGCCGCGAAACCCTTAAAGCGATCGCGGGAGGCTTTCTCGTCCAAACTGCCGACGATTTAGTCGAAGATACCACGCAATGGAAAATCGTCACAGAAAAACAACCCACACCGGAACAGTTAGAGGAATTGCTGTTCGCGTGGAAAGTCTGCAAACACGTTAAATCCAACGCCATTGTCGTGACGAAAAACCGCACCACGTTAGGAATTGGGGCGGGTCAAATGAACCGCGTCGGGGCGGCGAAAATTGCTCTCGAACAAGCCGGAGAACACTGTCAGGGGGCGACGTTAGCCAGCGATGGTTTCTTCCCCTTTGACGATTCTGTGCGTTCTGCTGCGGCGGCGGGAATTACGGCGATCGTTCAACCGGGCGGTAGCATTCGCGATAAGGATTCGATCGCAGCCGCCAACGAGTTAGGCGTCGTGATGGTTCTCACGGGAGTTCGCCACTTCTTGCATTAATTTAGCTTCGGGAAAAGGTTCTTTTCTGGTTTCGCGAGATCCCCGGAATCTCCAAGATTCCGGGGATCTTATACTTACAAATAAAGACAGCAGGAGGGATTGATGAAAGCGATTCACTTTGTCGAACGAGCCGGACTTTTAACTGAAGTTTGCCCATAACGAAATGAATGGAAAACGGGAAATTGGAGGGTTACGCCTCAGAAAGCCTTCGGGTGCATCCCAGTTTTGCAAGTGTTAGGCGTAAAAGTCTCCATTGAGATAAGCACAGCGTTGC
>NZ_KB235958.1:868796-939821 GCF_000332355.1 Baaleninema simplex PCC 7105 | reverse complement strand
GCATAGCGGCTGGGGTGGTCTCTCTCATGGGGACACTCTCCACCTTAAATCCTTGTCAGTCAAGGGTTTTGCTTTTATTTTACCTTTTTTACCGTTTAAGTCCCGTTAGTAAGGGGAGGTGTCGAAGGACGTTCGGCGAGCGCTCAGTCGAGGCGCGGAGGGGTCGTTCTACGAAATTGAGATGCACCCGTTCCGGTGTCTATCGATCTTGGGCTTTTAACGTAAAGCTTGAATCTGCCGGAACGCACCGCCCCTTTTTTTATGGCGTTGTTCGCCGTCAAAGGTGCGTGACGCGGGAATAACTTCGACGCCATTTTGTTGTCCGCGTCACACACCCTTGTCTGTGGGCGGTGTACATTGGCGGTGCGTGACAGATCGATCGGTCTTACGAACGACACCCTATTTTTTCAAGTCACGCACCCTACGGTTGACTGGTGACTGTTTTTTACCGAACGCCAGCGAGTTCGGGGGTTTTCAAGCGAGCGTCGTCTTTGGAAATGACGGCGTTTCCGTTCTCGTCTACATCGACGATCGCCTTGTCGCCCTCTTCCAAGTTTCCAGCCAGCATTTCTTCAGCCAGAACGTCTTCCAACAGACGCATAATCGCTCGACGTAACGGACGCGCCCCGTAAGCCGGATCGTAGCCTTCGTCTACCAACCGCTCTTTAAACGCTTCCGTGGCTTGCAACGTGATGTTTTGTTCCGTCAGTCGCGCGAACACCTGTTTCAGTTGCAGTTCGGCGATTTCCTTGATTTCTTCCCGCTTCAACTGACCGAAGACGATGATATCGTCCACGCGGTTGAGGAATTCAGGACGGAAGTACTGCTTCAACTCCTCGTTCACCAGGTTGCGAATGCGGTTGTACTGGGCGTCTGTCTGGTCGTCGGCCACGTCGAAGCCCAAACCGCCGCCACCTTTCTCGATAACGCGAGAGCCGATGTTCGAGGTCATAATCAGCAGGGTGTTTTTGAAGTCCACCGTGCGACCTTTGGAATCGCTCAACTGTCCGTCTTCGAGAATCTGCAACAACAGGTTGAAAACGTCGGGGTGAGCTTTTTCGATTTCGTCGAAGAGAATGACCGTGTAAGGGCGACGACGCACCGCTTCGGTCAGTTGTCCGCCTTCGTCGTACCCCACAAATCCCGGCGGGGAACCGATGAGCTTCGAGACAGTGTGACGTTCCATGTATTCGGACATATCCAGCCGAATCATAGCCTCTTCCGACCCGAAGAAGTAATCCGCCAGAGATTTGGTCAGTTCGGTTTTTCCGACGCCTGTGGGGCCGGAGAAGATGAAGCTGGCGATGGGACGTTTGGGGTTTTTCAAGCCGACGCGGGCGCGACGAATCGCACGAGAGACGGCGCGAACGGCTTCCTCTTGTCCGATGAGACGCTGGTGCAGGGTGTCTTCCATGTGCAGCAGCTTCTCGGATTCGCTTTCTTCGATTTTCGTCACGGGAACGCCCGTCCAACTGGCGACGATGTGGGCGATGTCGTCTTCCGTCACCACGGGAACGCGACCGGGTTTTTGCTGGCGTTCTTCGGCCAGTTTGTCCATTTCGCGGCGGATTTCCAATTCGCGATCGCGTAGTTCTCCAGCTTTCTCGAAATCTTGAGCGTCGACGGCTGCTTCTTTTTCAGAAATCGCTCGAGTTAGTTCTTTCTTCATGTCCCGACTGGCGGGGGACGATTTGAAATGCTCGATGTGAACGCGAGACCCGGCTTCGTCGATGAGGTCGATGGCCTTGTCCGGTAAGAAGCGATCGTTAATGTAGCGATCGCTGAGTTTGGCCGCCGCGTCGAGGGCTTCGTCGGCGATGGTCAGTTGGTGGTGTTGTTCGTAGCGATCGCGCAGTCCGAAGAGGATTTCGATGGTTTCCTCAACAGTCGGTTCGCCCACCATAATCGGTTGGAACCGACGTTCGAGAGCTGCGTCCCGTTCGATGTGTTTGCGATACTCGTCGAGGGTCGTCGCCCCGATACATTGCAGTTCGCCTCGGGCCAACGCCGGTTTGAGGATGTTCGCTGCATCCAGGCTTCCTTCTAACGCCCCCGCACCGACGAGGGTATGAATTTCGTCGATAACTAAGATGATGTTTCCGTTTCCGCGAACTTCTTCGACGATGTTTTTCAGGCGTTCTTCAAATTCGCCTCGGAAGCGCGTTCCCGCCACCAACAACCCCATATCCAGGGCGATGACTTGCTTGTTTTCCAGCATTTCGGGAACGGCGTTTTTGACGATGCGCTGCGCTAATCCTTCGGCGATCGCCGTTTTCCCGATTCCCGGTTCGCCGACGAGAATGGGGTTGTTTTTGGTACGACGACCTAGGATTTGAATCAGGCGTTCGGTCTCCCGTTCGCGTCCGACGACGGGATCGAGTTTTCCGGATTCGGCCAGTTGCGTGAGGTTCGTTCCGAACTCGTCGAGGGTGGCAGTTTTCCCGGTTTTCGCACTGGGGCGATCGCCCACGGCGACCCCAGCCACTTCCCCGAGTTGTTTCATCACTTGGGTACGGAGATCCGCTAAATCGACCCCTAAGTTATGGAGAACTGTCGCCGCGACGCCTTCTTCGTCTCGAGTCAGTCCTAATAAAATATGTTCCGGGGCGATATAGTTATGGCCGAGTTGTCGGGCTTCTTCGACAGCGTACTCAAAAACCCGTTTGGCTTTAGGCGTGAAGGGAATTTCGGCCGAGGCGAAGCCGGAACCGCGCCCGATGAGTTGCTCGACCTCTTGTCGGGCGTTTTCACGGCTGACGCCGAATTTGTTGAGGACTTCGGCGGCGATGCTGCTTCCCTCGCCGACTAAACCTAGCAGGATTTGTTCGGTCCCGACCATGTTGTGTTTGAGCCGACGCGCCTCTTCTTGCGCCAGCATGACGACTCGGATAGCTTTGTCTGTAAAGTGTTCGAACATAATTCGCGTGCGATCGAGTAGAGCTAGTTGTCTGCGGGGACTCTAGGCGTGCCGTCGCGGAATGGGGACTTCGATTTCTCCGGGAGCGACCTGCCTCGAAGGGAAAAGGGGGGAATCTATGAACTTTTATGTACTTACATTAATATAATGTATCGGCACGAAGCCAACCGCCCAGTGAGGAGAGCCGAATGGTCGAAGGTCGGTTTTGACCGATCCTATTCCGATCGGCAAACTTTACCTCGTTTGAGGTTCCGACAGTCGCTAGGCTCTCGTTCCCAGCCTATTACAGGATCGCGGACTGGTGCAAACAAACCTGTAGCGATCGCCCCCTATTTTAGACGGAAATTTTTAACGCCTCTATAATCTAGAAAGTGGCAGATCCCTCGACACCGCCTCGGTTCGCCTCGGGATCGATCCGAGTTGCCGTCCAGTTTGCGATCGAATGCTGGGATTTTCACGCTAAAAAATCGCAAGTCTCGGCTGTTTGTTGTCCCAGTTTCCGGTCTCGATCGATTTTAATCGAATGACTATGAGTTCGACCCAGCACACTGAAACGATTTCGCCCCTCTCGCCCTCTCCGCACCGAGCGATCGTTCGCCTCGAAGAAATCTATAAAATTTACGGTTCGGGTAATACAGAAGTTCGCGCTCTCGATGGCGTTTCGATCGAAGTTTTTCCCGGCGAATACTGCGCCATCATGGGACCGTCGGGATCGGGAAAATCCACCGCCATGAACGTCATCGGCTGTCTCGATCGCCCGACAGACGGCCGTTACTATCTCGACGGTGTCGATGTCGCTGGGTTGTCCGAATCCCATTTAGCCAGCGTTCGCAACCAAAAGTTAGGCTTTGTCTTCCAGCAATTCCACCTGCTCCCCCAAATGACCGCCTTAGAAAACGTCATGTTACCGATGGTCTACGGCGGCGTTTCTCATCAAGAACGACTCGATCGCGCCACGGACGCCTTAACCCGCGTGGGCTTGGGAAATCGACTCCACAACAAACCCGCCCAACTCTCGGGAGGACAACAGCAACGGGTGGCCATCGCCCGCGCGATCGTCAACCAACCGGTTTTACTCCTGGCGGACGAACCTACCGGCGCCCTCGACAGCCACACGACTGAGGAAGTCATGGGCATTTTCGCAGAGTTGAACGCCTCGGGCATTACCATCGTCATGGTGACCCACGAAGCGGAAGTCGCCCGTCTGACGCAGCGCGTGATTTGGTTCCGCGACGGACAGGTCGTTCACGATCGCCTTCACCCAGAAGAACTACATCTGGCTATTTCTTAAATCCCGGCGTTGTTTAAAAAAACAATTTCACGACATCGAAAATTGTCCGAGAGGTTGACGTCCGAAGCTTCGGGGAGCTATACTGAGAGTGTATCTATAAGGGTTCGCTCGTACATATTCTTGATTTTTTGTTCAACCCTCTTAAACGACACAGCCGCTAAGGGGTTGACAGCCAGATCCCCGGCATCTCCAACAAGATGCCGGGGATCTCGACTGGGGAACAATTCGAGGAAAAGTCCCCAGAAAAGAGAGAAAAATACCCTCAAACCCCTAAGCTTTGTCAGCCATCGCCAACATCAAATCGATCGTACGATTGGAGTACCCCCATTCATTGTCGTACCACGACACGACCTTAAAGAACTGAGAGTTGAGTTCCATCCCCGCCGTCGCATCGAAAATACTCGATCGCGGATCGGTCGTAAAGTCCGTCGAAGCCACCGGGTCTTCCGTATACCCGAGAACGCCTTTGAGATCTCCTTGCGCCGCTTTTTTCATCGCCGCACAGATATCAGCGTAGCTCGTGGCTCGTTCCGTGCGAAAGGTCAAATCCACCACCGAGACGTCCGGCGTCGGAACGCGGAACGCCATCCCCGTCAAACGGCCGTTCAATTCCGGTAAAACCAACGTGACCGCTTTCGCCGCACCGGTCGAAGCCGGAATGATATTTTGAGTCGCACTGCGTCCGGCGCGTAAATCCTTTTTACTCGGTCCGTCCACCGTCGGCTGTGTCGCAGTCATAGCGTGAACCGTCGTCATCAACCCTTCCGCCAAGCCGAAGTTTTCGTGAATGACTTTCGCGATCGGCGCCAAACAGTTCGTCGTACAACTGGCGTTGGAGACGACCGTATGTTGGTTGGGGTCGTACGTCTCATGATTGACCCCCATCAAGAGAGTCGGAACTTTATCGGGATCTTTCGTCGGTGCAGAAATGACGACTCGTTTCGCACCCGCCTCGAGATGTTTAGAAGCCCCGTCGTAAGTCGTGAAGCGCCCCGTCGATTCAACCACGTACTCGACCCCCAAATCGCCCCAGGGGAGCTGAGCGGGATCGGTATTCGAGTAACAGGGAATCGATTTCCCGTTTACAACAATACTATCGTCTGTCGCCTCGACCGTTCCGTTGAAGCGTCCGTGAGTCGAATCGTACTTGAGCAAATAGGCCAGTGCTTTCGGGGGGACGAGGTCGTTAATCCCGCAAAACTCAATATTGGGGTTGCTCAGTCCCGCCCGAAACACCAGTCGTCCGATACGACCGAATCCGTTAATGGCGACTTTCAGGGTTGCCATAAAAATCCTCCGATTGTGGGTGCTTTAGTAATATCGCTATCACCAACGATACAGAATAAAGCTGGAATTAGTATAGCGTCAGGATTTGAGGGAGTTTCGAGGCGGAAATCGAGCCACGGCTGAGCGATCGCACTCCCAAGGCAAGATATTCTAGAAGGAGTCGGCTTTAGAAAGGTTTTAAAAACTCTAGGGTGTCGGCTTTGCTGAAATCCCACTATTTCACTTACTATCGAGATCGAACATAACGATCGCACCCAATTTCAACGACCCAGACGATCGCAGTCGCCCAACGAGCCGTCGGCGTTCGAGACGAAGCCTTTATCGCGACCCACGCGAAGATTGCCGCAAACACTCCCTTCCTTGTGTCCCCTACTCTCCAAATCGACAAAGTCTTATGAACCCTGATGAGGTAAAAATCGTTCGACCTGAAGGTCTTCTCGACGGTGTGAAAGCAAGTCAGGTACGACGCGACATCAGCGAGTGCCTAGAAGCCGGTGCCAGGATCGTGTTGCTCGATTTGAAAGACGTGACCTTTATCGATAGTTCGGGACTCGGGGCGTTAGTCTCCGCTCTCAAAACCGTTCGAGCTGCCGACGCGAAAATGTTTATCTGTTCGATCAGCGACCAAGTTAAAATCCTCTTCGAGCTAACGAGTATGAACCGCGTCTTCAAAGTGTACGCCGATCGCGAAGAGTTCGAGCGAAACGTTCTCTCGTCTCCCTAAACCTAGAGTCGAGACAGTGTTTGACGGTATTACCGATAGTTTTTCACGAAAACGTCAGTTGCAGCAACGACAGGTCGTCGTCCAGCGCGCGCTCGGGAGATAACTGCTTGACGCTCTCTAAAAGGCGTTCCAAGTCTACCGTACCGCCATCGCTCTCGCGAGATAGCCAGTCGGCGAACGCATCGAGTCCCCAAACCGTCCCATCGGCTTGGGGGATTTCGTAAATCCCGTCGCTGAAAACATAAAGCTGACTCGACGGAGCGATCGCGCATCGTTGACTTTCGTAGTCCGCATCAGGAAACAGTCCGATCGGCAGACTCGGCGTATTGAGGCGATCGACCGTCGTAGAAGCGTCTGCCCCTCCCCGATTCGCCAGCAGTAACGCAGGAGGGTGTCCCGCACTGGCATAGACGAGTTGTCGCGTTTTGCGGTAGTAGACGCCGTACCAAATCGTGAAATACTTCCCTTCGTAAAAATCCGCCGATGTCGTCGTCTGAAACGCTTGATTGAGAGCGTAGAGAACCTCGCTCGGCTCGTAAAAATTCGTCTGGGGCAGCGATCGCGATCGCAGCACGTTGAGAACCGACACCGACAGCAGCGCCGCCCCCACCCCGTGGCCCGAAACATCCACCAAGTAAATCGCCAAAGATTCCTCGTCGAGCCATTGAAAATCGTAACAGTCGCCCCCGAGTTGCTGCGACGGAATAAAACGGGCGTCGATACGAACCGGCGAATGAGACACCGACGTCGGAAGCAGCGATCGCACGTACCGCGCCGCTTCCGACAACTCCGCCTCGAGCATCTGCTTTTGCTTTCGCAAGTCTTGACTGAGCTGATGAATCCGCAATCCCGCTCGGACTCGCGCCTGTAACTCATCGATTTCGATCGGTTTGGCTAAAAACTCGTCAGCTCCCGTATCGAGTCCGGTGACGCGATCCTCGACGGCTCCCCGCGCTGTGAGTAGAATGAAAAAGGTTGTCGAAAGATGGGGCGTTGCTTTAACTTGGCGGCAGACTTCCAATCCGTCCATCACGGGCATCATCCAGTCACACACGATCAAGCCCGGTTTGATTTCCCTCGCCAACCGGACTCCATCTTCCCCATTGTTTGCAACGGTGACTTCGTACCCCTGACGCTGAAGGGCACGTTTCAACACCAATCGCGTGGTGGAGTCGTCATCGATCAGTAAAATTGGAGTCATAGATAAAAAACATAGCACAAGTCAACTTGCAAGCAAGGATGTCATTGCGTTGGAAGATTTGAGTAAATCACCCCAATCTCAGCACGCATCTCTACGAGTCCCCACGGATCTTAACGCCTTAGTTCGGGTTTTGGAGTGGTTCGACCGCCTCGAATCCCCTGCCGTTCCCCAACGAATTTGGCTACAGTGTAAAACGGCGTTAGCTGAAGGATTTACCAATGCCGTACGTCACGCCCACCGCGATCGCGGCGACGACGACCTACCCATCGAGGTCGAGTTCGAGCAAACGCCGACCTATCTCGAACTTCGCATTCTCGATAGCGGACCGCCCTTCGATCTCGAAGGAAAGCTCAACAATCTGCCGACCTCCTCGGACTTACACGCCACGGGCGGACGTGGCTTGAAACTGATGCAGTGCATTGCCGATCGCCTGAGTTACAAACGGCTCGACGACAAGCGCAACTGTCTGTCTATTCTTAAATACTACGAGAGCGAACCTTAATCCGCCCCGATGTCAGTCTCCAAAACACCACGACACGAAGGAGAGGACTAAGGCGAGCACCAACCATCGCGGCAAGTGCAAACTGTTGTAAAGTGCGAGCGGCACGTCGATCGAAAGAACGAAAAAGATCCATCCGACGAACGTAAACACCACGGTCAAAACGATCGCTATCAAGGCTTGTCTCCTCAACGGGCGAACTGCCATCGACGCTTGATATTGTACGCGATCGCCGACACAGACCGTCACCCCACTCGAGAGGCTCGCGTCGATGTGTCGCCCGAAAAATTGTCCCCGTTCCGTTTCCTAAACGTTCCGCTGCCAGTATGCTACGGGTAGTTGACATCCTCTCCCAGCAACCCTATCGGGTATGCAGGGAGATTCCCGGGTTCACACCAAGGATTTCCTGCTTCTCAACCTCTTGACTAGACTTGAACTCAGATAACTTCAAGTCCCCGCCAGAACGATTCCACAGGCTTTTTGTTTTACGTCCACTTGGTGCCCCCAAGCCGGACGGATCTGATTTTTGGTTTTGGGTATTATGCTCTATACAGGAGGACACGGGTGGCGAACCGAGTTCGCCACCGTGAGATGTCCGTGTTGCCAGTGTCTTAACCGTTACTTCTGGGCTGCCTACTGGATGAGCTATCCGTATGTTTTCAGCGTGTTACCACCTTATCAATTATATTTGATGGCTCGTTTCGGCGCTATCCCCTTCTCTCGCTCTCGCATTGTTCAGGGGACGCACCTCAACTCACCGCCGCTTCACCACCCCCTAACCGCTTCGCGGTATAGGCGGAGTACTGCGACGGATCTTGATAGACCTACTCGAACGCGCGTTGGGTCGATCTCCAGGTCGATCGCCAACCGCTAAAGCTCGTGATCTTCGACCGCCTCGCCCCCCTTATCGACCCCATCGCGATCGTCGTGCTGCTGTCCGTCGTCAACCGTCTGGCAGTTTCGGCCAACGACTCCTTTTTCGGCGTCTTGAGACCCTCTTCAGAAGAGTCCGTCGTGTCTCGAGGCTACACCGGGGGATCGGTCTCGCTACCGGGTTTAGTCACCGATCGCGATCGCCATGGAAACCTCTGTGTCGGATTTGGCGACTCGTTACCCGACTACCAACTCGTTCTCGATCGCGACTTTCCCGAACTCTCCATCACCATCGACAGCGGCGGTCGCGACACCACCCTCATCGTCCGCGGTCCGCGAGACAACACCGTACGCTGTGCGGACGATTGGCACGACAGCGCCGACGCCGTCCTCAACGATACGAACTGGGAAGCCGGAACCTACGAGATTTGGGTCGGTACGATGGAACCCGGCGCCGAATGGACGTACCGGTTATCGGTCTCGCCCGAAATCGATCGTCGATAATTGACGATCGCTCGCCGTCTGTCGAATCGCGTTACTCGCCGTACACCTGAGCGTAGTAACTCTGATATTCCTCAGACAGCAAGGGTTTCCACCAATCCTCATCGTCCAAATACCACCGTACGGTTTTTCGCAATCCTTCCTCGACCGTCACCGACGGTTGCCAACCTAACGAGGTTTGCAACTTCGTCGAGTCGATCGCATAGCGGCGATCGTGACCGGGACGATCTTTGACGAAGGTAATCAAATTTTCGCTCGGTTTCACGGGTAAATCTGGCGCCATCTCGTCCATCAACCGACAGATCGTCCGCACCAAATCGATATTTTTCACTTCGTTATTACCGCCGATATTATAGGTTTCCCCCAGTTGTCCGCGATGGATGACCGTATCGAGGGCGCGACAGTGATCGCCGACGTAGAGCCAATCGCGAACGTTCTGCCCGTCGCCGTATACCGGAAGCGGTTTTCCGAGCAAGATGTTGATGCACATCAGAGGAATCAGCTTTTCGGGAAAGTGGTACGGACCGTAATTGTTCGAGCAGTTGGTGATGACGGTCGGCAGGTTATAGGTATGGTAATAGGCGCGAGCGAGGTGGTCGCTGCCCGCTTTCGAGGCCGAGTAAGGACTGTTGGGGGCGTAGGGGGTCGTTTCAGAAAACGGTGGGTCGTCCGGGGCGAGGCTTCCGTACACTTCGTCTGTAGAGACGTGGAGGAAGCGGCAGCGATTCGCGTCGGAACGGTTGGCGAGGTGGTGACGGAAGGCTTCGAGGAGGGTAAAAGTTCCCACCACGTTGGTTCGAACGAAGGCGTCGGGTTCGAGGATGGAGCGATCGACGTGGGATTCGGCGGCAAAGTGTGCCACAGTATCGATCTGTTCTTCAGCGAATAAGGTATCGACGAGGGCGCGATCGCCAATGTCACCCCGGACGAACCGGAAATTGCCTGTTTCGGCTAACCCTTCGAGATTGGCCAAATTGCCCGCGTAGGTGAGGGCATCGAGAACGACGACGCGATCGCCGGGGTAGCGATCGCACCAGTAGCGCGTAAAGTTCGAGCCGATAAATCCCGCTCCACCCGTCACCAGCAGCCGACGGGGTTGGCGCTCTGCATGAGTCATCGTCGTTCGAGTCCTCCTTGAACTGAAATGTTTAACGAGTTTCTAGATCGATCGAAACCCGATCGAGGATAACTCGAAACGGGACGTTTTGAGTTAACGGCGAATCCGATGAGAACCCGGCGCACAGGTGACTTCCCCCGAACTGTCCGGCGGCGGGACCGGCATCGGCGGCGCTTCGGAGGTGGGGTTGTCGCTGCGACAGACGGCCATGGTCGAAATTTCTAACCCGCGTTCGTTGGGAACCATAAACACGCCGCTGGTAAAACTGTGGAGATCGGCACGTTTGGCGGTGGCAGTGATGCGAACGCTATCGGAGCGATCGCCCTCGAAGACAATGGCGAAACGGTAATCGTCAGTTTCTGAGGGAACGTCAGCGTTCAACGCCGCGATCGAATCGGCAAAGGTGCGAAATTCCAGATAGTAGGTGCGCTGTCGGCGACTGAGGGTAAACAGGTCGTCGAGGGTGTTAGCTTCGACGAGGGAGGTGGGTAACGCCGTCGAATCGGACAGGCGATCGAAGACTGTCGCGGTCTCGCTCAACTGTTGCGGTCGTGGCCGATCGGGATTCGTGCCGTCGATTTGAACCCGCAGGCGACCCTCTGGCGTCACTTCGGCAACGGTGGGAACGACAGAACCGTCGGGTAGAGTCAGATCGAGATGGAGCGGCGAGCCGGGAGCGACGCGATAGCTGAATTCCTGAGCGGCCATACGTCCGCGTGGCAGGGTCACGATAAAATGCAGCGTGCCGTCTGGAGTGAAAACGAAGGTTAGATCTTGTCCGGCCAAGCCGCCAGGTGCGAACCACTGTCCCCAGAGAGCTCGTGAAAGGTTGCGATCGCTCGCTTGGGCGAGAACGAGCGGTGAGGGAGAAGGGACGGCGGCCCGGGCGCGATCCGTCGCTGCCAAACCTCCTATCAAAACCAGACTCGCTACGGCCGCTAAGGAAACGTTGCCAGTCGAACCGAAGCCATCACGAGGGAGCGATCGCAGCAGTGAACCTATCATTTGTTGTTTTCGGGAGGAACTTTCGCTGGACTGTCTTTCAAAACGCGGGTTTTGTGATGGACGCACTTTTCCGTGGGGTCTTCGTCTTCTGCCATCGGTTTGTCGAGGATTTGCAAGAGTTGTTTGGCTGGAGAGAGCGGTGGCGGAGCGGTCACGTGAACTTGAAGTTTCGGCCCCGTGCGTGCCAATCGAACGATCGCGCCGTCTTCGACCTGCTTCGTCGCAATCAATTTATCGTCGAGATAAGTGCCGTTCGTTCCCAAATTGACCATCATCCAATGTCGGTCTTCGTATCGCAGTTCTAAATGATGTCGCGAGACGACCGCACTGTAGAGAACGACGTGATTGTCCGGAGCGCGACCGACACGTACGACCGTTTCGCGATCGAACGTCCAGCGTTTGAGCGGAAGTAGCTGATGGGGGTGAAGCAAGGTTAGAGTAATCACGCGGGTCAGAGGGATAGAGATAGACGCAACCTAAACAAAAAATCCGAGGCGATTCGAGTCACGTTCGATCGTTCAAACCAGTTGAAACACGAACGTTACGAGATCGCCCTTGCCAAGCGCGATGCGATCGCCCGGTTGTAGGCGGTGGCGGTTGCCCCGAGCTAACGGTAAGTGGTTAATATAAGTCCCATTAGAACTCCCGATATCTTCAATATAATAGCTTTGGGCATCGAGACGAATTTCGGCGTGAACGCGAGAGACGAATTCAGAATGGGGAAAGCCCGATACATCGAGGTCGGGAGCGAGGCGATCGTTCGGTTTGCCAATGCGAACCACGTCGAGATGAGGCGGCAACGCGATCGCCGTATCCGTCTGGACGTGAATCAGTCGAGCCGCAGACGGTTGAATTCGCGTCTCGGGATCGATGCAGGTGTTGACCGTATCTGCCGACAGTGCAGCCGCATTACCGTTTGTCAGACGAACCGCTGCGTGGACGCCCGAACTTTGGCAAGCCAGAGCCACTCCACACTGGCCGCAAAAGCTTGCCCCCACTAGCACCGACGCCCCGCAGTCGGGACAGGTATCCGCTTGAGGCAGCGGGGTATAGCAGGCTTCGCACTGAGCCGCACCTTGAGGATTTTGATGGTTACAGTTCGGGCAGACGATCATGGTGTGTCGAGGATCGGGACAGAGAGGAAAGCTGCGCGATCGCAGATTCCGCTTGCAGCCACACTGTCGGAGGAACGACAACCGAAAGGATTACCCTCGGCGATCGGTAACAGAAATACTCGATCCGGCTTCGGGGTCGAGAAGCCACCACAACGTCCCGTTCAGGGGCTGCACGAGCCGGGAAGGATAGGCGTCTTCGTCGCCGTCAGGTGCGAAAACGTGGGACAGCGCTGTTTGTTTGTTCGCGCCCGCTACCATAAAGATAACGCAGCGAGACAAGTTCAGCACGGGTACGGTTAGGGTCAAACGTGGCTGTCCGTCTTTGTTCCCGACGGTTACGGCGCGATCGCACACTTGTAGGGCATCGGTCTGGGGAAACAGCGATGCCGTGTGGCCGTCGTCCCCCATGCCCAACAGCATGACGTCGAACACGGGGAAATCACCGGGTTCGAGGCCGAAAAATTCCCGCAGCTGAGCTTCGTACCGCTGAGCGTCGGCTTCGGGGCTGTCGCCGTCGGTCATCATCGGACGAACGTTTTCGGCAGGTATGGGAACGTTATCGAGCCAGGTCTGACGCGCCATACGCTGGTTGCTGGCGGGATCGTCAGCCGGAACGTAACGTTCGTCTCCCCAAAAAACGTAAATTTTCGACCACGGCAGATCTTCTTGGGCGAGGGCTTCGTAAAGGGGTTTGGGAGTGTTCCCACCCGACAGAACCACCGTCGCGCGATCGCGCTGTTCGAGGGCGCGGTGGATTTCTTCGACGACGATTTGCAAGGTGCGATCGACCAGGGCCGACGAGCTTGAAAGAACTTCGACGTGCTTGCTCATAGGAATTTTTAGTTTGAACGGCGGCGTTCGAGCGTGTTCGTCCCGATTGTAGAGTACCCTCGTCTGCGCCCGAAAATAGACCCTCCTCAACGTCCGAGAGCGTGCAGTCGTTCGATGCGGTCGGCACAGTCTTGGGTGAAGGCTTGTAAGGTCTCGCGATCGCGGTTTTCTGGAGGGGCGATCGCCTCGCCGATGCGGACGGTGACGGGAACGGGTCTGGGAATTTTCGATCCCGACGGAAAGATATCTTGGGTTCCCCAAAGAGAAACGGGCAGAACGGGAGCTTGGGCTTTGGCGGCGATGAGGGCAGCCCCGAGTTGGGGATGGGGGATTTTTCCGTCGCGCGTGCGCGTTCCCGATAAAAATATCCCCGTCGCCCAGCCGTTTTCGAGATAGTCGAGGGCTTGGCGGATGGCTTGGCGATCGACCGCTTTTCGTTTGACGGGATACGCGCCGTACAGTTGAATAGCCTGTTTGAAGACGGGAATTGAAAATAGTTCTTCTTTGGCCATGAACGCCACCGGACGCCGGACACTACAGGCGACGATGGGCGGGTCGAAGAAACTGGCGTGGTTGCTAGCCACGACGACCGGCCCGCTTTTGGGGACGTTTTCAATGCCGAATACTCGCCCGCGAAAGTAGCCGTGCAACATCGGGCTGACCACCGACCATTTGAAGAGGTGGTACAAGGCGAGACTAATGCCAGGTTCGCGGTTTCGACCCATGTTCGATTGCTGGATTGGATGGATAGGTTTGACAGGAAATTTGACGAAATGCTGTTAACAGTTTATACAAAAATCAATGCAATTGTTTTTTCTCGATCGATCCAATTGTATTGGAAGAATATTTATTTTTTGAACGATCTGTTTTTTTCGATTTTGGATAATTATATTTAATTTTTTAAATCGATGTTTTAAACAAACGAATTTCAAATCAAATAATGCCATCTTTAGGGTCTTTTCTGCCTTTTTTAACGAAGTTATACGGAATCCGTTTTCTTTCAATAAGGCTGAGTTTCAAGAAGTCTTCACCACATCCCCCCTTAGCCCCCTATCCCCCCTTCGCCCCCCTTTGAAAGGGGAGTTGGGGGGATGGTTGGGGGGATGATTGGGGGGATAGAGGGGCTTTTCGGATCGAACTAAACCAGTACTTGAATTTTGTAGATCGAACGCTCAAAAAATATTAAGGCGTTAGAATTTAGGATTTAAAACCCTTAAATTTAAGCGATCGCTTCAATCTAAAAAAGTAAACTGGGTGGAGATTTTCTACCCTAAAACCGACAAAATCCTCAAAAAAAAGCTTTAGCCTCGATCGTTTAACTGTTCGAGCGTTCCGACATTTTCTAACGTTAAATCCGTACAAGTACGGCCGATCAATCCCGTCAGCACTTTCCCCGGTCCCACTTCGACGACGCGCTCGATCCCCTCACCAGAAAGACGGAGGGAAATTTCCCGCCAGCGAACCGGCCCCGTCATTTGCTGCTGTAAGCGAGATTTCAGAGCGTCGGCTTGCGTTTCGGGGGTCGGTTCGACGTTCGACAACAGAGGAACCGTCGCGTCCGAAAATCCCACCGGTTCGAGAACGGTATCGAAGGCTCGTGCGGCTTTTTCCATCAGCGGCGAGTGGAACGCACCAGATACATCGAGACGAACCGAGCGGCGGACTTTCACCTTCGATAATACCGTTTCGATCGCCTCGGAAGTTCCCGAAACCACCACCTGAAGCGGACTGTTATCGTTAGCCAGAACCACGCCGTCCGTTTCTGCGATCGCCGCGTCTAACTGTTCGCGATCGAACTTCATCAAAGCGACCATCGACCCTTCTTCGGCCTCGTTCATCAATTCCGCACGGCGTTTGACCAACTTCAACCCCGTCTCGAAATCGATCGCACCAGCGGCGTACAACGCCACGTATTCCCCCAAACTGTGACCGGCGACGGCGTCGGGTCGTTCTCCCCGCTCCCGTAACAAATCCACGAGAATACATTCGATCGTATACAAACAAGGTTGGGTGTACAGAGTTTGCGATAAATTGTCGCCCGTGCGACAGTTTTCGAGTACCGACCAACCTAAAATCGACTCAGCTTGCTGGAATTTTTCAGCAGCCACTGGCAGTTCGGCTAAATCGACCCCCATTCCTGTCGTTTGAGACCCTTGCCCTGGAAATACCCAAGCTGTTTTCATCGTCACTACTTCAAACTTTTCTAATTAACGTTCGCTCGACGAAAGCCCGTTCGCTCTGGCCGACCCGTTCGACAGAACCTACACTCGAACTCTCGTCCGGTCGAGCATCTTACAACATTCGGGACGAACCCCGATCGCGACGCCCGTTAAACCGCGATCGCTAGCCCCTAAGCCGCTCCACCCCATTTCACAATTGCCGCCCCCCAGGTCAACCCCGCTCCAAATCCCGAGGCGGCGATCGTGTCGCCGGTCTGAATTTGGTGCGATCGCACGGCTTCGTCGAGAGCCAGTGGAATCGACGCAGCCGACGTATTTCCGTAGCGAGCCAAATTGCTAATCACCTTCTCGCTCGGAACGTTCAACCGCTTGGCCACGGCATCTAAGATACGTTGGTTCGCCTGGTGAAGCAACAACCAATCGAGATCTTCATTGGTCAAGTTCGCTCGGAACAGGGCTTTTTCGATCGCTTCAGGAACTTTCTTCACCGCAAACTTATAGATCTCTTGGCCGTTCATCGCAATGCGGCTGTAGTTCCCCTGGCTGACCTCGAGATTCTCGACCAGAGCGTGCGATCGATGACTGTAATCCAGCGTCAGACAACCGTTTTGCGCGCCGTTACTCCGCAACTCGAACCCCAACAGTCCATCGTCCTCGGGTGAAGTCCTTTGCAACACGACAGCACCCGCACCGTCCCCAAACAACACGCAAGTCCGGCGATCCGACCAATCGACCCAACGCGACAAAATATCGGCACCGATCAACACGGCGTTACGATAAACCCCCGTCCGCAAAAACTGCGCGACCGTCACCAATCCAAATACGAATCCCGAACAAGCCGCAGTCAAATCGAAGGCGACCGCTTGCGGTGCGCCGATACGGTGTTGGACGCGACTGGCACTTCCGAAAAGATCGTCTGGCGTCGAGGTCGCGAGGACGACCAAATCCACCTCCGACGGACTCAAACCGGCCATCTCCAACGCCTCCTGAGCGGCAGCCGCCGCGAGTTCGGACAGAGACATCTCTGGACTGGCCAAACGCCGTTGGCGAATTCCCGTGCGCGTCGAAATCCACTCGTCCGAGGTCTCTACGATCTGGCTTAACGTATCGTTATCTAATCTCGTGTTTGGGGTCGACCCGCCACTACCCGTAATTGCAATACCTAATGTCGTCATCTGTTACTCGATCTGTATGTTGTATCCCTCACCGTCCTCGCTTCGGGGTCGAACTTTAGGCGAGAAAGAACTGCGTTCTGCCAGCAAAACCGAAGACTCGGCCGTCGTGCCAGTTCTTTTTCGAGCAAAGTCTCCGACAAACCTCACGTCGAGTCCGTTTACTGTTCGACGAGGTGCTTTTCTTGAATGCGTTCGATCGCGCGGTTGTTTACTGCGTTTTTCGCCAAGCGAACGGCGTTGAAAATCGTCATGGCGTGAGAGCTACCGTGACCGATCACGCAGATTCCGTTGACGCCTAGGAGTAAACCCCCACCGTGTTCGACGTAGTCGATGCGCTGTTTGAGCCGTTTGAGGTTGGGAGCGATATGAGAGAGATCGCGATCGTCGAGATCCCGCAGCAACTCTTCTTGACACAATTGCAACAGCACGTTGCCGATCGCTTCGGCAAATTTCAACAGAACGTTCCCGACAAAACCGTCGCAAACGATGACGTCGAAATTACCCGAGAGGATGTCGCGACCTTCGGCGTTCCCCACGAAGGGAATGCGAGGGTTGTCGGCCAGCATTTGATACGTACGAACGGCGAGATCGTTGCCTTTGGAGGCTTCTTCGCCAATATTGAGCAAACCGACTTTCGGATCGGGGCGTCCGAGGACGCATTGACTGTAAATCGTGCCGAGAAGGGCGAACTGTTCGAGATATTTGGGGCGGCAATCGACGATCGCACCGACGTCTAAAATCAGTACGGATTTGCTGGGGTCCATCGTGGGAAACACCGCACCGATGGCCGGGCGATCGATGCCGGGGAGTCGCCCCAGGCGCAAGAGAGCCGAGGCCATCGACGCACCGGAATGTCCGGCGGACACGACAGCATCGGCTTGTCCTTGTTTGACCAACTCCATGGCAACGTTGACGGATGCTTTGGGCTTGCGCTTAATCCCCGTTAACGCCTCTTCGTGCATTTCGACGACCCCATCTGCGGGGATAATCTGGATATTGGAAGATAGACCTTGTCGTTCTAGGGATGCTTCGATCGTTTCGGGATCGCCGACGAGCTGAACGTCCACGTCGAGTTCGTCGTGCGCTCGCAGCGCCCCAGAAACGATTTCATCGGGGGCATAGTCTCCGCCCATCGCATCTACTGCAATCCTTGCCCTGTTCAATGCCATCGATCGAATCTTGTATAAGCCTCCCAAATTTTACCAGACCACTCCAACTGCAATGAGAAACTCGACTGAAAACGACTGTTGGCACATCCGACGGAGGTGGAAAAAATGCTGAGTTTGGTGGCGTCGGGAGCGGTAGCGCTCTGGTTAGAAACGACGGGAACGACGCTGCCCCCTCCGCGATCGCTCTCGCCGTTGTTGGAAGCGCCGGGACTGGCGTTCTCGACTGACACAGACCCACCCGCCCAGCAGCTCGTCGATCGCTATGTACGACGTCTCTCGTCTCGAGGGTTCGCTCCCGAAAATCAGGGACTTTGGCTCCAAGCGGGAACTCGCGTCCTCGCATCCCATCGCGGTACGGTTCCCCTACCGGCCGCGTCGATTACGAAGGTCGCTACGTCTCTCGTCGCTTTGGAAACTTGGGGCGGCGATCGCACTTTCGAGACGGCTTTTTATGGCACGGGAACCCTCAATAACGGAACTCTCGATGGCGATCTGGCGATCGCGGGAGGGGGCGATCCGATGTTCGTGTGGGAAGATGCGATCGCGGTGGCGATCGAGTTACAACGGCAGGGAATTCAACGAGTCTCGGGGGATCTCAGGGTTGGCTCGACGTTCTCGATGAATTTTAAAGACGACCCTATTGCCGCCGGAACCCTTCTCGAACGGGCGTTCGACGCGCGACAGTGGACGCCGGATCTCGAAAACGCCTACAAGCGTTTATCGGCGAACTCTGCCAAACCACTTCCCAAACCGCAGTTAGATATTCTCGGGGAAGTCCGCTCGGCAGACGACAACCCGTCCGTCGGGAGATTGCTATACCGGCATCGATCTCGACCGCTGCTGACCCTTTTGAAGCAGATGAACGTGTACAGTAACAACGTCATGGCTGAAACGTTGGCGACTCAGTTGGGGGGCGGGGCGACGGTCGCTCGTCGGGCCGCACGCTTGGCAGGGGTTCCCCCGACAGAAATCCAACTCGTCAACGGTTCGGGGTTGGGACAGAACAACCGCATCTCGCCGAGGGCGGCTTGCGCCCTCTTCGCCGCAATTCAGCGTCGGTTAGCTGCGGACGGTCGGACGGTTGCCGATGTGTTTCCCGTTTCCGGCCGCGATGGGGGAACTCTCGAAGACCGGCGGATTCCGAAAGGGGCGATCGTAAAAACAGGGACGTTGTGGAACGTTAGCGCCCTGGCGGGGGCAATTCCGACCCGCGATCTCGGTTTGGTCTGGTTCGCAGCGATCGATGGCGGCGAAGATTACGTCATCCCGTTCCGACGCGCTCAAGACGAGTTTCTCGATCGCCTCGTGGCGCAATATGGCGATGAGGTGATGTGATGATGTGATGGGGAAATTGCCTCATCTCGCTTCGTTATCAATTGTTAACTGTCAACGATCGATTATTGAACTGTGTTTCGAGGAATTGTTTGGATTGTTTGCCTCTGGTGGCTGTGGATGCCGATGGCGATCGCTGGGGAGTTGGGCGATCGCGCGGCACAGTTTCCGAACTGGCAGGGAAAACCCCCCGTCCGTATGGCAAAAGGGGATTTGATTTATCCGCAGTGGATGGCTGGAACGTGGGACGTAACGAGTACGCTGGTCGAAGCGATCGCACCGTTAGCCCCGGACATCGTTACGCCGGGATACGAGGTCAACCGTCGCTATTTGGATCGATCGCTCCAGTTTCAGGTGCGCTTTCAGCCACAGTCGCCGTCTGAGTCAGGTTTGAATTCTGATGGTGAGTCCGACGCTCCCATTGTCGCCGATCGCACCTTCAACGGCGAAAGTATCGCTCGCGCGTATTTAGGCCCCGACAGCGAGGTGTCCGTTCGCGTCGATCCCGACAACCCCAACCGCCAAATTACGCGGATTCCGCCGAAACGCCAGTTAGTTTCGGTGGTGCGAGGCCGAAACAGCGAACGTCTGAATCCCGACCGCTTTGTGGCGACGGAAGTGGCGTATCAAGTCTTTCGCACGCGGCCGCAAATCTATCTGAACGAGGTGGAAACCACGACGGTTTACTATCGCGCGTCGCCGACTCGGATCGAGTCCGACCAAATGACCGCGATTTATTTGTCTCCGAAAGACCCGAATTATTTTCGGGCGAACGGTCGTCCGGTCGCTCTGTACCGCTATCGCTTGCAACTCGATCGCTCGACCGACAACGTATCGTGAATCTCGTTACGAGGTGATGGACTGTTCGATCTCTCGTTTTCGTCTCTTCTGCGATCGTACCCTTAACCTAAAATTACAAAACCTGCAACGATCGCGATCGCTGTGGTGTTGTAAGGTCGATCTAATTTTCTAACGATCGAACTCACGTTGGAGAGATGGAGTAAATCACAGAAATCCTTCACTCGATTAATCACAATTAGAAGTGTCTTCTCCGGGTCATACTTTAGAATGCATAAATATACGATCGAGCGAACGATGCTCATCCCCGGAGCGATCGGCGAAATGCTCGTGTCGGCCCGAACGACTGGAAAAATTGCAGTTGCCGATCGGTACGGGTTACGTGCAGCTATTTTGGACGATACGCTCTCTGAAGAAGAAAGACGGGCAATCGATCGATTGCTGCGGGCTATCCTCAAGGGCAAAGTCAAAGTTGAAAACGAGTTATCTGTTATTGGCTAGACTGCTGAGAAAACAGGACTTCTTGGCAGTCTTAAATCGCTATTTGTTTTGGCTTTGACGAACTTTTGAATTTTTAACTGTTCGCCCCTAAACGTGAAATTGAGGGTGATTTTACAGTGGAAATTCATACTTGAATTCGAGACGCACTGTCGGTCATCAAAAGTGTAGAAAGTGGAGTCGAATTTTCGGTTTCGCTGAGACCTCTTACTGGCGAGAACGAACTGCTCGAAGAATTGACGCGCTCGGGTCAATTTTTACGAAGCAGTTGAGAGGTGTGTCTCGATCTGAAAATTGAATAGAAATTCAATAAAAGTCGAGAACGATCTAATTTTGAGGTCGAACCGACTTATGCACGCATCACCAGCGTTCGATCGCCGATCGCGCGTCGGAACCGACCCGTAGCGTCAGATCGGAATCGAGATCGCCAGTCGAAAGAGACTCGATGTTTCCGAATCCCAACGCACCTTGCAACCGTCGAGCCGCCTCGAGATCGCCCGTTTGGACGACGATTGCCGTATGACGGCGCACCTCGTTCCAGTTGGGAGCGACGTAAATCTCACTAAACCCGAGTTGTTGCAATTTCGATCGCACGAGATCGACCGTTTGAGGGTCGCCACTGGCGTTTTGAATCGCAATGCGAGGTCGAGTGGGCGTTTCGTTAAAAGCCGCTTGAGAACTCGGTCGATCGATAAAAGCATCCGATGGCGTGCGATCGAGAAATTCCGCCACAATGCGATCGCGTTGTTCAGTATCGATCAGCCAGTAACTGCTATCAGACTCAGTAGCGGTACTGAAACGTCCCGGCAGCAAAACCATGCGAAACTGCTGTGGGTCGAGTTGCACGCCAAATCCAGCCAAGGCCACCATTTCCTCGAGCGTAAGGTTCGTATCGACATACTTCTGCATCACGCGCACGATCGCCGGAATGCGAGGAATCACCGTGGGGTTAGTCAGGCGATCGCGCAACGCTTCAATGAGGATTTGCTGTCGCTGGACTCGTCCGACATCCCCATAACGCCCTTGACGGAAACGACTGAACTGCTGGGCTTGTCTGCCGTCGAGGAGTTGCCAACCGGGATCGAGATCGATAACGAGTTGCTGCGTGCGATCGAGATAGGACATGGGATAGGGAACGAACACCTCGACGCCTCCCAGCATATCCACGAGTTCGACGAGAGCTTCTGTATTGACGCGCACGTAGCGATCGACGCTCAAGTCGTTCGTCAAGCCTCGAACCGTGGCTTCAGCCAGTGCGACGCCACCGATGGCGTTGGCTTGGTTGAGTTTGGCAACTCCATAATCGGGCAGTTCGACTTGCGTGTCTCGAGGAACAGAGACGACATTGAGGCTGTCGTCGTTGGGGTCGAAGTGCATCACCAACACCGTATCGCTACGTCCGCGAAAGAGATTGGGGGAATCGTCGGCGATTTCCGGGTCGCGATCGACCCCCAACACGAGAATGTTAACCGGACGCGAGAGTTCGTACCCGAAATTGTCCCACAGTCGCCCTTGACGCCACGGAGAGCGAACGAAGGAAGAGGCAGGCATCACTAAGGCTGCAACCGCCCCCAAAATGGCAGAGGTCAAAATAGTGACGGTGGCGATAACACTCCACCACAGCAGGGCGGAAACGTTTCCGGGTCGAGACGGGGATACTTTCACCGCTGTTTCCTTTGGCGTCGAACGATATTTCGATTTTGCCACTTCTGCGATCGGTGGGGCAGATCTCTCGAGAGCGATCGCTGCTTTCTTGGACGTGAGGACGTTCTTCACTCTGCACGGTATAACGCTCGCGTGGCGTTGGCGATCGCGATTAAGGCGACCCCGACATCGGCAAAGACGGCTTCCCAGAGGGTTGCAAACCCCAACGCCCCTAAGAGAATAACGATACCTTTGACCCCCAGAGCGATCGCGATGTTCTGCCAGACGATGCGGCGGGTGCGACGGCCGAAACGCACGGCATCGACCAGTTTTGAGGGCGCGTCGGACATCAACACGACATCGGCGGTTTCGATGGCAGCGTCCGACCCCAATCCGCCCATGGCCACGCCCACGTCCGCTCGGGCAATGGCTGGGGCGTCGTTGATACCGTCGCCGACAAAGGCCACGGTTCCTGTTTCCGTCGAGGCTAAGTCGCGAAACACCTCGTCGAGCGCGTTGGCTTTATCTTCAGGTAGCAGTTCGGCTCGCACGTCGTCGATGCCGATCGCTTTGGCGATCGATTCTGCGACCGATCGCCTGTCCCCCGTCAACATCACCATCCGATCGACCCCCAACTGTTTTAACTGCGATACGGTGGCTGCTGCGTCTTCTCGCAGGCGATCGGACACGACGATGTCGCCGATATAGCGACCGTCGATCGCCACGCGCACGCCCGTTCCGGCCGACGCGAAGGGGGGAAAGTTCGCCGACTCGAACAGGCGATCGCTTCCAACGGCGATCGCTCTTTCGATCCCTTCACTGTCTGCGGCCGTCACGCGTACCCCACGACCGGAAATTTCCTGATAGTCGCTCAACGTCATCTCAAACGTCATCTCAGAAGTGCGATCGGAGACGGCGCGACAGATGGATCGGGCGATCGGATGGGTCGAGTGAGATTCTGCCAGCGCCGCCCATTGCAATACCTCCTCGGCGTTCCAACCGTCGGCAGGCCGCACCTGCGTTACCTCGAAGGAGCCTTCGGTGAGGGTTCCGGTTTTGTCGAAAACGACGGTGTGTAACTCGGCGAGGCGATCGAGAAATACCGATCCTTTGACCAACACCCCCTGTTTCGCTGCACCGCCGACGCCGCCGAAGTATCCCAAGGGAATGCTAATCACCAACCCACAGGGACAAGATATGACGAGCAGAATTAACGCCCGATAGCCCCATTCGATAAAGGTGGCTTCGGGTAAAAACAGCGGCGGAAGCGTCGCGATCGCCAGGGCTAATCCCACGACGAAGGGAGTGTAACGACGGGCGAACCGTCTCATAAAGGTTTCGGTGGGGGCTTTCTGGTGGCGGGCGTTTTCGACGAGTTCTAAAATTCGCACGATGGAGGATTCGCCGAAGGGTTGGGTGACGCGCACGGTTAACGCCCCGCTTTGGTTGATGGTTCCGGCTAGGACGCGATCGCCCGCTTCGACGGATCGCGGTACGGACTCCCCAGTTAGGGCAGACGTGTCGAGATAGCTGTTTCCAGACAACACTTCGCCGTCGAGGGGAATTCGTTCGCCGGGTTTGATGAAGATTTCGGTGCCGACTTCGACGACTTCTGGTGAGACTGATTGAAATCCTTCTGATGTTTTGACACGAGCGACGTCTGGACGCACTTCTAAGAGCGATCGAATCGAGTTTCGAGAGCGATCGACGGCGAACTCTTGGACGGCTTCGCCAATTCGGTAAAACAGCATTACGCCTACGGCTTCTGGGGCGGCGTCGATGGCGATCGCTCCGAGGGTCGCCACGCTCATCAAGAAGGTTTCGTCGAACGCTCGACCGCGCACGATGTGGCGTCCGGCAGTTTTCAAAACGTCCCAGCCGACGATGAAATACGCTGGGAGAAACCACGCAGGCGTCCAGATTCCCGTTAAGACCTCGTTTCCGGTGAGTGCTAGTCCCACGGCAAACCACAGGCTAACCCCCGCGAGAAGCCAGATTTCTCGCCGTTTTTTGCGCTGATGCGATGCGGGGTGGGTGTCGGTTGTGCCGTGACAGCTACAGCAGTCTGTGGTGGGTTTCGCGGACGTCTTCATCAAAATTTTCCTCGAAAACAACAATTGAACAGTTATTCAGATTTTAAGAGAAAGAGTCCGAAACGTTAAGCGTCGCTCTGCGAGGTTCTGGCATCTTCTTAGCGGGAGACGGGGAGAATCACTGTAAACTGCGTACCTTCGCCGATCGCGCTTTGAGCGAAAATTTCTCCGCCGTGGCGTTCGACGGCTTGTTTGACGACGTACAAGCCCACACCCACCCCTTTCACGTTACCGACGTTGGAGGCACGCTCGAAAGGTTGAAAGAGTTTGTCGAGGAAGTCTGACGGCATTCCGATGCCGCGATCGCTCACTGTCACCACGAGGCGATCGCTGTGGCTGTGCAGGTTAATTTCGATGGGATTGTTGGGTGGAGAATATTTAATGGCGTTGGAAATTAAATTAGACAAAATATGTTCGATCAGCGTTGTATCGACAGCAACTGACGAGCAATCGCCTTCGGATGTCAAGTAAATGGGATTTCGCCCGTCCGTACTCTGTTGAAAGTTATCGATCGCCTCGTTCAATAACGCGAATACATCGGTCGGTTGAGGATTGAAGGGAAGCCGCCCGGACTCGGCACGATTGACGGTTAGTAGTTCTTCGAGTTGGTTTCGCATCGAATCGATCGCGTTTTTGATACGACCGAAATGTTTGGCTTTTTTCGCTTCATCGAGTTTGCGATCGTAATATTGAATAATTTCAAGCGATCCTAAAATTTGTGTGAGGGGAATGCGTAGATCGTGTGCAACAGTCGATAGAAATATTGATTTAAGTTGGTTGACTTGAGTTTGTTCTTGTAGTAAACCTTCTATTTTTTTAGTCTCTATTTGTTTTTTTATGGCTATGGCGATCGTCGTTTTTATATCTTCTATTTTGGCGGGTTTTGTTAGATATCCATACGCTCCTGTCTCGAGAACGCGATCGAGGGTAGTATTATCGCTAAACGCTGTTAAGAAAATAATGGGAATTCCCGTTTGTCGGATGAGTTCGGCTGCTTCGATTCCCGTGAGATCTCCTTTCAGTTTGATATCCATTAAGACTAAATCTGGCGGATCGCAACGAACGCGATCGATGGCTTCCTCCGCAGTTTTGAGAATGCCAACAACCCTATACCCGAGAGATTCGACATCTTCTGCGAGGTTATGGGCGGCAATCAGTTCGTCTTCAACAATTAATATCTTTTGATATTTCGTCATTTTTTCGATCTCTCAAAATGTTGGTTTTCTGTTTTTATTGAGTTTTATGTTCGGTTTGTCGAATATTTTAGAATCTTCGGGATATATGGTGATTTTTTGTGTCTAGATAACGTAATACCAAGGGTTTCAGCGATTGTAGCTTGAATTTTATGTGGTCTAGGATACAGTTTTCATCACAGACCCAGAAGACCCATATTTTAGGTATTTTCGCTCGAAGACTTTGTTTTTTCGATCGCGATCGACAAAAAACAAAGTCTTATTTTTTCAAGCAATGAGTCTTGGAGTCTCAAACAGTCCGTCAGTTGCTCGAATCTAGATTATTTTTGAGAGGCGAACGTTTCCTGAGAAATGTACTGAAATCCAGTATACATAGCGATCGCAGTGCAATATAAGTCAATTCATCTCCGATCGCGTTCGATATGAAAAATGAAACTGTTAGGTAAGTTTTATGAATTCAAACTTTCGGTTTGCCACTCAATCTTACCATACCTTAAAAAGCGACAACTTTCGACAAAAAACAGAAAATAAACTGTCAATCAATTATATAATCGTGTTTTAGAGGCAATCGCCGATCGATTGTCGTTTTTTCTCGAGATCTCTGTAGCATCTTTACAGATCGGGTTTGTGGAGAGGAACGAGCATGACATAAAAATAGGACAGTTAGCGAGACAAAAAACAGTAAATTTGGGAAAAACTGCCGAAACCGAACAATTGAAAGCGGCGATCGCGCTGGGTGAGACGCTACGGCGAGGGAACTCGAAACTGCAACTGAAAGCGAGTTCCCGTGTTGGAATCGATCTCGAGCGCAGCATCAATTTGATCGGCGAGAATGGTAACTAAACGCATTCCGAGCGATCGCGTCGTCCGAGACAGGGCGTCGTCCGGTAAGCCGATTCCATCGTCTTCAACCGTCAATCTCAAAAGCCGTTCCTCCTCCCGACGAAGTTCGACTCGAACCCTGCCCGATCGCGCATCTGGAAACGCGTGTTTGAAGGCGTTGGCGAGCAGTTCGTTGACAATTAAACCGCAGGGAACGGCCGTGTCGATGTCGAGTTCGATGGGTTCGGTTTCCATCTCCACCGAAATCCTCTGTGAGTCTAGCGTCGAAGCTTGCGATAGCGTGGTGACGAGATGTTGCAAGTACTCAGCAAAATCGACCTGTGCCAAACTTTCCGACCGATAGAGTTTCTCGTGAATCAAGGCCATCGCTTGCAGGCGACGTTGACTGTCGAGCAACGCCTCGCGAACCGTGGGATCCTCGACACGCCGCGCCTGCATATTGAGCAAGCTGTGGACGACGTTGAGATTGTTTTTGACCCGGTGGTGAATTTCTCGTAACAAGACCTCCTTCTCCGCCAGCGAGTTTTGCAGGCGCGATTCGGCGAGCTTGCGTTCGGTAATGTCCTGGGCGGTACCGATAATCTGTCGGACGCGAGAGTCCGAACCTCGCAGAAACGGCGTTTCTCGGGCGAGAAACCAACGCCACAGGCCGTTTTTATGCTGTAACCGATACTCGAAATCGAATACGTTCGCGTCCGGCGTAGCCGCGATCTGTTGGAGGCGATCGAAATACGCCCCGAGGTCGTCGGGATGGATGAGGGCTTCGAGGAGGCGATCGCCCAAAGCTTGCACTTCGTTGGGAGTATAGCCGAGATAGCGTTCGATCGCGTGGTTGACGTAAACGTTGCGCCGTTGTTCGAGATCGAAAATATAGAGAACGTTCGGGGAGGTATCGGCGATACGTTCGATAAAGTGGCGACTGTCTTCGAGCGCTTGTTGGGCGAGTTTGCGATCGCTAATGTCGAAGGAAATCCCGTCCCAGACCACATCGCCGTTATCCTGCAATTGAGGACTCGAAATCGAATGAATCCAGCGCAGGCGACCGGTGGGCGTGACGATGCGATACTCGAACTGCCAGGGGGTCAGGTTTTCGAGCGACTCCCAGACCGAGGCGGTGAAGCCTTCGAGATCGTCGGGGTGGATGAGAGACCAAAACAAGCTAGAATCGCGCAACACCGCCTCGGGATCGATCTCGAACAGCGTGCGATAGTCGTCACATAAATAGGTCAGTTCGTCGTTCAACCGACCGTCAGCGTTCAAGAAAGGTTGACGGACGACGTACTGGTAAATCGCTCCCGGAACGTTGGCCACCAGCGATTGAAAACGGCGTTCGCTCTGACGGAGGGCAATTTCAGCGGTTTTCCGCGCGGTGATATCCATCGTAATTCCCAACAGACGATCGCCGCGATCGTCGTCGCGAACGAATCGCCCGAGACTGTGAATCCAGCGCAACGTACCATCGGCGTGAAATATTCGCATTTGCTCGTCGAATTCCACGTGTTCCCGCAGGGTACGCTCGACCGCTCGACCCACGCGATCGCAGTCGTCCGGGTGAACCCACTGATAGAATTGTGCCTCTGTGGTCGGGGCGCAGTCCTGGGTCGTCCCGAAAATATCGCAAGTTCGCTGAGACCAGGCGAGGCTTCCCGTGCGAAAATCCACTTCCCACAAGCCGAGGTGGGCGATATCGAGGGCTAAGCGCAAGCTGTGTTCGCGCTCCCGTAGCGCCTGTTCGGTTTCGTTTTTTTCAGTGATATCACACGACAGTTCCAAAATCGTACTCAGCGTTCCCGTCTCGTCGAATTCGGGAACCAATCGCGTTTCGTAGGCTCGCAAGCCGTTCCTCGTCGGCCAGTTACACTCGAACTCCACGCTTTCACCAGTTTCGAGAACTTGGTGGAGGTGTTCGGCGAAGGAAGACATCTTTTCGGGAGCAAAGCCGAGTTCTTCGATCGTTTTTCCGAGGAACCGTTCGAGCGGCCACCCAGAAATCTCTAACAGCGTGGCGTTGACGAACACGTGGCGCAACTGGCGATCGAAACGACAGATGACATCGGGGGAGTTGTCTACCAGCGATTGAGTATCTCGCTGTTGTTGGCGCAACTGTTCTTGAAACCGTTCGAGTTCTAAGGTTCGCAGGCGTACTCGGGTTTCGAGTTCGGCGTTGTTGCGGGCGAGACTGGCTTCGATCCGTTTGCGATCGGTGATATCTTCGGCGAATCCCGCAACTCGATATAACTTCCCGTCTGCATCGGGGATGGGAAACGTCCAGGTATAAATCCAGCGCAGTTGGCCGTCCGGTCGTCGGATGCGATATTCTCCGTTCGAGGGGGAATCTGGGGTAAAGTGGGCGTTCATCACTTGCAGGACGTTCGCGCGATCGCTGGGAACTACCGCCTCGAGCCACTGTTGGGGATCGTCGTATAAGTCTTGGCGAGGCTGTCCCCAAAGGGTTTCGTAAGCGGCGTTGACGTAGTCGATCTGCGAGGAGTCCGCCGATTTGACAAACAGGACGATGCGGTTGTTTTCGGCAATTTGGCGAAATTTTTCTTCGCTGTTTTGCAAGGCCAGTTCGGCGACTTTGCGATCGGTGATGTCGATGAAACTCCCAACGATTTGAGTGGGGTTTCCGTCCTCGTCGCGAATTAAGCGCATTCGGTCGTAGAGCCAGCGATAGGTTCCGTCTTTGTGACGAAAGCGATATTCGCAGACGTGAAAATCGAGTTGAAACAGATTGGGGAGACAGGCGAACACCTCGGCGCGATCGTCGGGATGAACGCGACGCTCGTGAAAGTGGCGATCGCCGAGGATTTCCTCGGGGTCGTACCCGAGATAAAAGCGCACGTTCTCGCTGATGTATCGTGTTTCGTAGGGGTCTTGGGGAGTGCAGCAGTATAGGATCGCCGGACTGACGCCGAGGAGGAATTGCAGTCGCGCTTCGCTGTCGAGCAGGGCGGTTTCGGCTCGTTTGCGATCGCTGATATCCGTTATCGATCCCACCATGCGAATGGGAATCCCGTTCTCGTCGCGAACGACTTGAGCGCGACTTTGTACCCAAACCCACCGACCCGAGGTATGTTGGATGCGATATTCGACGTGATAGGGAAGTTCGCGATCGCAACAGTCGCGAACCGCTCGAGCGAAGCGATCGCGATCGTCGGGATGGACGCGATCGAAGACCCAAGCATAGGCGTTTTCGAGGAACGCCTGTCGGGGTTCGCCGTAAATCTCCCAATATCGCGGCGACACGTGGGCGATATCTTGGGGAATATCCCAATCCCAGAGTCCGTCTCCGGTTCCTTCGACGGCCAGTTGGTAGCGTTCGCGAACGGCCTCGAGGTCGGTACAGATCTGACGGCGTTCGGTCACGTCTTCAGCGATTCCGACAACGCGCTCGATCTCGCCGTTGTCGTGACGCACGGGGAAGCCGCGAGCGCAAATCCAGCGAACTTCGCCGTCCGGTCGCAGGATGCGATATTCGATCTTTTTGAGTTCTGAGAGGCGATCGGAAGTCAACGCGGATTCGACCTGTTGGCGATCGTCGGGATGGATCGTTTGGAAGAATTGCGTCGCGTCGTCGTAGAGACCGGCGATCGAGCGCCCCCAAATGCGTTGGTAGTTGGTGGAATTGACGTAGAGGTTACGATGGTGTTTGAGGTCGAACACCCACATCACGGCGTCGATCCCGTCGGCGAGTTCTTGAAACATCGCCCGCTCTCGTTGCAGGTTTCGTTCGCTACGACAGCGCAGCAGCAGGCTCGAGAGGATTTCTCCGACGAATTGCAGGCGATCGCTCCGATCCTGTAAGCGGTCTTCGGATGCGTCGATGCTGGCGAACGCCAACCAGCCGAAAATTTTACTGTTGCGTAGCGGAATCGAGATCGGTCGTGCGATCGGGCGGTCTGGGGGACAGTGTTCGGGGCTTTGGAGCGTTCCGGTGACAAAGGCTTCTGCGTCGAGGGTGGGAGGAAAGACGCGATCGCGTTGGGCTTCGAGTCCCTCGGCGACCCAGGAATGGGTTCGCTGTAGGTGTTGGCGTTGGCGAACGTCGGACGGGGTTCTGTCGTCCTCGAGCTGAAACAACCCGGCCATCTGGAGACCGAAAAACTGAGCGATGCGTTCGAGGGCGGTGGCGATCGCCCCATCGACAGCGTCGGGAGACAGGTTGAGAAACGAGTTTGAAATTCGAGCGACGAGGGTGTTGAATCGAACCTGTTCTTCGAGGGCGAGTTCGGTTTGTTTGCGATCGTGAAGGTCTCGGGTACAGACGACGATACGCCCGATGTGAGGGTCGTTTCGTAAATCGTGAGCGATGGATTCGACGTGTCGCCAGGAACCGTCGCGGTGTCGCAAGCGGTACTCGAGAGATCGTTTGTTTGGGGACGATCGGGCGCACGCGTCAAAATAGCGGGTGACGCGATCGCGATCGTCGGGGTGAATCGAGTCTGGACTCAAACAGTCTCGACCGGCTTCGGGGGGGTAGCCCAACAACGTTTCGAGGTTGGGGTTGATGTAGAGCAAGCGATCGTCGAGATCTTTCAAACAGATGAGTTCGTTACAGCCCTCGACGAGCTGTTGCCAAAACGGCGATCGGTCGAGATCGATGCGGCGTTCCCAAGCTTGTAATACGAGTTGATAAAACTGTCCGGCTCGACTGACGAGATCTAAGCTCTCTTGAGGAGAGGAACAGTCGCGAAGTTGAGTTTCTAAGATGTTTTGATGAATTTTCGCCAAATTCGATGCACTTTCAACCCCGTTGGTGAGACAGTCTACTGTCGTTTCAACGGAGGTACGATCGGACTCTCGCATCCAATTTAATAGATAAAAGAGGTAAAAGTCGGCGAAGGCTCGTGACACACGTTTTGGGAGATTTACAGAGTTGCTATTTTGATTTTATACGGTTTTTTATTTTTTTGACAATCTATTTTTTAGTTCTTATTCAGATAAGAACCTACTTAAAAATATGCAATAAATTTTTTTTAAATACCGCATTTTCATCTAAGTAATTTCAAGGATTGTTTCTAAAAAATCGTGTGAAGAATAGAGCGAATCGATCGAACTCGCCGAAAATTGGGAGAAACGATCGCTCGATACGATGTCGAGCTGAAGTACGTTCGAGGGCGTGCGCTCGGGTTAGGACAGTCCGATCTGGCGGTGTGAGTTTCAATCTTGAAAATGTCGCGATCGAGCGGGCGGCTGCGATACGTTCGATCGCGTGCGCTCTGAGTATGGTGCGGTTCGACACGCACGCGAACGAGATCCGCCCGTACAAACGCGGATCGAACCCGTCGGCTGTTTTTTTATCCATGCGATCGCGCCAGAGGGCAGTTAACGGGGACTCGGCATTTCGATCGCGTATAAATCTCGTTCGCGTCCTAGGGCAAACCGTACCGAATGAGGGAAATCCTTACTGTTGCGGGTTACGAACACGACCAACGCAAACACCGCTAACCCCGCCGCGATCGCGAACAACGCCCCGTAGCTGAGATACTGAGCGATCGATCCCAACAGCGGCCCGGCGATGGCGATACCCAAATCGAAGCCTCCCACACACAGCGAAAACACCCGTCCCCGTTCTTGGGGCGCAGAGCGATCGGTCATCAGGGCGATGGTCGTCGGAATCAACACCCCAGCGGCCATCCCTTCGACGAACCCCGCTAGTAAAAATAACTCGCTGCGGTCTGCCACGGATAGGGTCAGCATCGACAGGGCATAACACACCAAAGCACTACTGATAAACAGTCCCCGTCCGAAGCGATCGGAGGCTTGACCGGCTACCAGGCGCATACTGAAACTCGCGATCGCCGTCGCCGTGTAGAACCAACCGGGATTGAGAGCGATCGCGCTGGCTTCGATATGCAACGGAACGAACGTCGTCAGCGTCCCGAAAATCAAGCCCACAACCGACATCACCACCGTCGGAACCAGCACCCGAGGACTCGCTAACAACTGCCAAAAGTTTGCTTCTGGCTTGGGTTCGGGCGTCGCCTCCGAGGGCGATCGCGAGGTCTCGAAAGGCGGTTGCGCCGCCCTATCTTCCTCGAACGACGTGGGTTCGGCCAGTTGCCAGCCACAGAGTCCGCTGATGACGCCGAGAGCCGAAGTCGTTAAAAACAACGCCGGATAGCCCAAATCCGCCTGGACGAAGCCGCCCAACGCCGGGCCGAGTCCCACCCCCAAGGGCGTAACCAAGGTCATGTAACCGATGAGTTCTCCCCGTTGTTGCGGTGGCGACAGATCGGCCACCAAGGCACTGTATGCTGTCGTAAAGGCGGCGATACTGATACCGTGGAACGTCCGCAGCGCCATCAACCCCGGAATCGACGACACGAGGAGATAGCCCAACGGCGCGATCGCCACGACCACCGTTCCCACCCGCAACACGAACGTTCGGCTGTGGGAGTCGGCCCACCGGCCCAGGGTCGGCCGCGACAGCACCAAACCGAGGGCGAACGATCCCATAACGAATCCGATCTGTTGTTCCGTTCCGCCCACGTGCTTGACGTAGAGGGGCAACGTCGGCAGCAGTGAGGCCATGCTCGACCAAAAAAACAGCCCAGCCGCAAAGAGCAGGGACAAACTTCGTCGTTGCGATCGGGTTAATGCGTTAAAAACTTTCAAACCGCGCGATCTCCGATGAGCTAACCTTCGATGCGATCGCCGATACCGTCAGCATCTCAAACACGATTTGTTTCGAGACCCGCGCACACCAGCACCGTTTACGAACTTATGTTAACAAAACTCTATCGATCGAGGCATCGGACGTTTCCCGGTCTCAACTTTGCCAACTGGAGCGATCGAGCAGACGACAAATCCAAATCGCGACCGCTACACTAAAAAAGCCTAGATTTTCCGAATTACGAGTTTTTATTAGTTTCTCAATCGTGGAACCGACTTCTTTTCACTTTCACAACGGGAATACTGCCACGGGCATCTATCTAGAGTCTCAGAGCGACTTTCAAACGAGTCTCGATCGCCTCGGACTGTCCCGGTCTCGTCCCGTTCTGGTTCTCGTCGGCGGTGCCAGCAAAATGGAACCCGACGCCTTCGCTCGCCTCAAAACCTTGTTCGACGACGTTCTCGCTCCCACCCTAGAAAAAGTCAGCGCGATCGCCCTCGACGGCGGTACCGATTGCGGCGTCATGCAGCTAATGGGACAAGCTCGCACCCATATCGACGGCACTTTTCCCCTCATCGGCGTCTGTGCGATCGGAACCGTTCTTCTCCCCGACGGAACGCCCCCCATTTCCGACGACGCCGCCCCCCTCGAACCCAACCACAGCCACTTCGTCCTCGTTCCCGGTACGGACTGGGGTGCCGAAAGTCCCTGGCTGGCAGACCTGGCAGACTACATCGCCAACGGTTTCCCCGCGTGTACCCTCGTCAGCAACGGCGGCGAAATCACCTGGCAAGACGTTTCGTACAGCGTCAAAGCGCGTCGCACCACCGTTGTTTTAGCCGGAAGCGGACGCACCGCCGACAAACTGGCCGCCGGACTGCGGGGCGAACCCACTGACGATCGCGCCGAACCCCTCATCCGCACTGGCTGCTTGCAAGTTTTGGATTTGGACAACGACATCGACTTCCTGCAAACCGTCGTCAGCGACCTGTTAACTGCGCCGTCAGGGTAACGCAACACCCCCGATCGCCCCACTGTTCGCCCTCGACAAATTCCCATATACTGCTGTTGAGCGTGCCGGCCGCGCCGTTCTGGGTAAAACCTATGTGGGTTGCGACCCCTCAGCGCCGTTTGCCAGCCATTTGACACTGCCTCCAGACCCGAAACGCCATCCCTCGAGATCGTTCTGCTCGAGATTAAAATTGGGAACGTCGCGAGCTTCCATCGTTCGAGAAGACAACAATGGCCAAAAAAAACTCCTATACCGCATATCTTAAAGAACAGTTCGGCGAGTTAATCGACGGACTCGACCTCAACGACCAGCAAAAACAATTTCTCAAGTCTCGCTGGCTCGACCAACTCCTTTGGCTCGAAAAGAAAGCCGGACAATGTCAGAAACAATACTATCGCCTGCGGTTGGTGACGATTATCGGGGGCGTCATCATTCCCGCGCTGGTCAGTTTGAACTTCCAACAAGGTCGAGTGAGAACGATCGTGTTCTGGGGAACTTTCGGTTTAGCTCAAGTGGTGGCCATATCCGCCGCCGTCGAAGAATTTTTCCACTACGGCGACAAGTGGACGCAGTATCGCAAAACCGCCGAAACTCTCAAAACTGAAGGATGGCAGTTTTTCCAACTCAGTGGCGTGTATAAGGACGCGAACAGTCACGAGAGCGCCTATCGTAGTTTTGCCGGTCGTATCGAACAGGCGATTCAAGAAGACGTCTCTGTGATTACTGAGGTGGTGCAGAACAAACAAACGGAGGAAGAGAAAGAAAAGATTTACGAAACGGCCAGTACGATCGGCTCTCAATACCAGCCGACTCCGAGACCGATACCGGGTGCGCCGATGCCACCGCCGCCTCGTCCTCGGGAGTTCGATCGATCGCTGTCAACGACACCTCCCGAACCGACCGTTCCCCGCTATGGTGACGACTTCGCCTCCGAGACGGATACGGATTTGCCCCCGGCACCTCCGATTACGTCCAGTCCGCCCCGTCGCGCTCCGCGCCAGCTAGAGGAACCGGACACCAGCGATCTCGACAATCTCGAAATCGACGAGTCGAAACCCCCCGGCGCTCCGATTACGTCTCGTTGGGAATAGTCCCTCGTACTCCCTCCCTCAACAGGCGGCGAAAACAAGGGTAGCGAATCTAACTAAAGTAGCTAATCTTGCTTAAATTAGTTATTTTATCTAACCTTAAACAGTTTTATCTAACTGCGTAGAGGTGCGATCGCTCCCGAACCGATGCCGTCGAAACTCTGGCAACAGAAGGCGATCGCGACGCCATCGCGCGGCCGTTCTCGATCGCCGACTCTCCCGTCAAAACTTCCTGTGTGTCTAACCATTGAGGAGAAGCGATCGTGGGTGAAGAACCAATAACCCCAACCCGTGCGACCCACCGAACCCGATGGCTGGTGCGAACGGTGGGAATTCTCGGAACGGTCAGCATTTTGGGTGCGATCGGGACTGCCGTGTCCTACTGGAGCGAACGCGATCGCAAAATCGAGACCGCCACCGAAAGGGCCGTTACAGAAACCCAACGGGCGGTCGAACAAATCGATCGCCAACTGAAAGCCCTCGAAACCGTCGTCGAAGAGTTAGCAGAAGACCTGAACACCGGTCGGCTGAGCCAAGAAGACCTCGACGATCGCCTCGAGACGCAGTTAGAAAAGAACGAAAACCTCTCCAGCGTGGGCGTCGCTTACGCACCCTACGGTTACAACGCCGAAACGCGACTGTACGCTCCCGTCTACAAGCGCGTCCCCGACCCCGATCGCCCCGACCGAGAGCGCTTCCAACGCTTCAACGTCGAAGACACTTACGACTACACCCAACCCGATATCGCCTGGTTCAACGATCCCCTAAACGGGGGGGCGCAGTGGGCAGATCCCTATCTCGGACGCGTTCTCCAGCAACTCCTGGCCGAATATAGCGTTCCGTTCGCGACCCCCGAGACAAGCCCTCCAACGCCCGACCCCAACGGTATCGTTTACGCCAACTACGACTTCAAACAACTCAAAACCTTAATGGAGTCTTTGGCGTTGGGGAAAACGGGATACGGGTTCGTCGTCTCCCAATCGGGAAAGTTCGTTTACCATCCCGTCGATGCGGTCGTGAAAGAACGACGGTCGATCTTCGACCTGTCCGAACACTGGAACGCACCTCAGTTTGAGAAACTGGCCGAGGCCATGCTGTCCGGCGAACGGGGTGCGATACAACTGACCCCGAAAGGTCGTGCGTCGGCGTGGGTCGTTTACGAACCGATTCCCTCGACGGAGTGGTCGTTAGCCGTCGTCTTGTTTCGAGACGAAGTGTTTCAGAATACGAGGAGTTTAGACCGGAAACTCATTTGGCTGACGCTGTTTGTGGTGGCGAGTTTGGTGTTCGGTTCGGTGGTGGCGATTCGTCCCGACGGCGATCGTATTCATCGTCTGTGGGGTTTAGTCGTCGTGGTGTCCGTCTTTTTGGCCGGTGGAATCGGTGCGATTTGGGGCTTGGAAATGAGTCAGACCAGCCTCGACGACGATATGGGCATCAAAATCGCCAATCCCGCTCGCTTACAAAAATTTCTCACCGAGCAAACGCGACGCGCTAAAGCTGCCGGAGATACACCCCCCGTATTCGTCCCGACTGGGGTATTTTTGCAGTCGTTGGAATTTAGCGACGCTAACGATGTCTTCGTGACGGGTTATGTGTGGCAGCGTTATCTCGACGGCGTTCACGACGAGATTTCGCGTGGGTTCGTGTTACCCGAGGCAACGTCAGCGAGCGTTCGAGAAAGCTATCGCCAAGAATTTGACGGTGGCGAACTCATTGGCTGGTATATCGAAGCCAAATTGCGACAGCCGTTCGATTACTCCAAGTATCCGTTCGATCGCAAAGACGTTTGGATGCGAATCTGGCACCAGGACTTCGCCGGAAACGTCGTGTTGACGCCGGATTTGGCCGCTTACGATATTTTGTCCCCCACCACCTTACCGGGTCTCGAAATGGGGGAAAATTTCGTGATGCCGGGGTGGATCTTAGAGCAGAGCTTTTTTCAATACAAGCTCAACAGTTACAATACGGGGTTTGGGTTCCAGGGCGAAACGCAACTGAAAAACTTCCCCGAACTGTATTTCGATGTCGTGATGCGTCGAGATTTCCTGACCGTGTTTATCACGAAAATGATGCGAACGATCGTGGTGGCGGTGTTGTTGTTCGGCGTGCAAACCATTATTCGCTTTAAGATCGAAGACGACGAACTCGGATTTAGCGCGTCGGGGGTGATTTCCGCTGCTGGCGCGTTTACGTTCATTTTGATTCTCGACCAAATTAATTTGAGAAGTTCGTTGGCGACTGGTGGAATTCTCTACATTGAGTATTTTTACTTTGTCTTGTACGTGATGATTTTGTTCGTGGCCATCGATGGTTTGTTGGTGGCCAAGCGATCGAATGCCTTTCTCCTGCGCTATCGCAACAACTTAATCCCCAAACTGTTGTACTGGCCGGTGTTGTTGACGTTGCAACTGCTCGTTACCGCTTTGGTGTTTTGTTAAGAACTGGCCACGACGCCGACGCATCGCGAGGTGTTTTTTCGTCAGTTTTGGGGAAACGTCCTCATAATGCAGACCCCCCGCTCGGACAAACATTTGGGTTGCAGGCGATCGCGACTCATCCAATCGCACTCTAAAAACAAATCCCCCCATTCAACGCCTCCTTGAAGCACTCGGCTAGATCGATCGCGTCGGGAGCGGGAATCGCGAAGTTTCTGCCAATGTTAAACGTTACGTAAAGCTGACCGTTCGAGCCGTTACAACTGCCGTTGAAATCGAGTACGCTAGAACGTATCGATCGAATCCAGTTTCGCCAGGGGTAAGCCTATGAGCATTTCCCTCGTCAACGTCGCCAAATATTATAAAGACCTGCCCCATCAAATTAAAGCCCTCAAACGATTACAAGAACAAATCGCGGCGGTTCGTCCCGATTTGCTCGCCGATAACTCAGAATTTCTAAACATCTGGCGCAAGTCCTCGAAATCTAAAAAAACAACCGTTGCGGCTGCCAACAGTGCCTCCCCAGCACAACTCGGCCAGCAAATGACCACCCTCAGCCAAGGGATCGCCGCCAGCGTCAGCCACGCCAAACCCACCGCAGCGACGGCGGCCGTTTCGACCTCCGAGCCGCCGAGTTATGTGAGACCCGACGGTTCGGTCAAACTCGACGTACCGTTTCTCAGCCAACTCGACAACACCAACAATCCTTACGGCTCCTGTAACGTGACCTGCGTGTCCATGTGCATGGCGTACTTCGGACATCCCACGAAAAACAGCAGCGGACAGCAACTCGAAGACGAACTCTATCAGTTCATGCTCGATCGCGGACTGTCCCGCCACTCTCCCCACGACCTAGCCCGACTGCTACAACTGTACGGCTACCGCGACGATTTCCAAGAAGCCGCTAAATGGGACGACGTAAAAGCCTGGTTGCGTCAAGGTAAACCCTGCATCACCCACGGTTGGTTTACCAGTTCCGGCCACATCGTCACGATTATCGGTTACGACGATCGCGGTTGGATCGTCAACGATCCTTACGGTCATTGGAGTCGCAGCGGTTACGACACCTATGCCAGCGGTGCGGGCGTCGTCTACAGCTACGCCGACCTGAGAGACGTGTGCGGCCCCGACGGCGACCTGTGGATTCACTACGTCGATGGCAAACCGGGACAGGCGACCCCCTTACCCAAAGGAAGCGTCACCCGCAGTCGGGACAGTTCGATCGCCACCGCAACCCCTTCGGAGACGACGCAACTCAAGCTGCAAGATATTCTCCGAGACCATAAAACCTTATCTTGGACGAAAGCGGCGAAATCTCAAGCTCTTATCAAACAACTTCAAGTACGACTGCGGGCGCTCAAAGTGTTGCACGACAAAGCCGATGGCTTGTACGGTCCGAAAACCAAGTCGGCGATCGAACGTTTTGCCCGAGCCTTTGACTTACCCACCGACCAAATCACGCCCCAATTCGCCAAGAAACTCATCGAAGCCAAAGAAGTACCGGGACTCGACGATGTCAGTCAGTGGATCGCCTTCGAGGTGGCGGCTCGTCTGATGGGGGCGAAACTCGAAGACGTGCAAACGTATCTGCCGCCGCTGATCCGAGGGTTAGAACAACGAGGAATCCTCAACAAACCCACCTTGATCGCAGCTCTGGCGACGATCTCAGTCGAAACGAACGGATTCCAACCCATTAACGAATGGGGCGGCAACGATTACTTTACTCAGATGTACGAAGGTCGTGAAGACCTCGGCAACATCTATCCCGGCGATGGCGTTCGGTATCACGGACGGGGTTTTATTCAAATTACCGGCCGTGCTAACTATCACCACTACGGCGAAAAACTCGGCGTCGATCTCGAAAACAATCCCGAACTGGCTCTCGATCCCGACGTGGCCTCGAAGATTCTCGTGGAGTATTTTTGGGAGCGATCGGTAGACCAACGGGCCCTCGAAGGGGACTGGCAAGGGGTGCGACGCGCCGTCAACGGCGGTTTGAACGGATGGGATCACTTCTGGCCGGTCGTCCAAGATCTCCAACAGGCGATCGGTTAGCGATCGCCGACGCGCACGAACCGAAACGCGTACGACCCAATCTGTGCTGTCTATTTGATGACGATGGGGCGATGACTATCTCACTCGTAAACGTTGCCAAATACTACGAAGGTTTGTCTCACCAAGACGAGGCGCTGGCTTATCTCGAACGGGAATTGTTGCAAACCAATCCCGAGCTGCTCGATGCTGACTCCGATTTCGTCACCATTTGGCGCACGCCGCCCCAACCGGTGGAAGTGCAAGCCGCCAAGCCGGGTCTGGCCGAACAGGTCGATTTACCCGTTCCCTATTTGTCCCAACTCGATAACGTCAACAATCCCCACGGGTCTTGCAACGTGACCTGCGTTGCTATGTGTTTGACCTATTTAGGACATCCGGCGATCGGCGACGGGGGACGACAACTCGAAGACGAGCTATATCAGTATTGTTTGGATTATGGTTTGTCCCGTCACTCCCCCATCGATTTGGCGAAACTGGTGCGAGCTTACGGGTACAAAGACGACTTTCAACCCGATGCGAAATGGGGAGAAGTCAAAGAATGGTTGGCCTCTGGCAATCCGATTATTACCCACGGTTGGTTTACGCGATCGGGTCACATTATCGTGATTCGCGGTTATAACGAACGAGGGTGGATCGTCAACGATCCGTACGGGGAATGGTACGAATGGGGATACGATACCCATCGAACTGGGGAAGGGTTGACCTATTCCTACGGCATGATGAGCCATGTCTGCGGCAGCGATGGCGATCTCTGGATTCATTACGTGTCGAAGTAGGGGTGTGAGAGCGCCGGGGTGGGTGACGTGCGGGCCGGTTTCCCGCGATCGCCCAGTTACCCGCACAGACAGACCCTCGACGGCCGCAGAACGCTCTCGCCAGTTCTCACTTGCCTGCCGTCGCGCGTCGAACTTCTGAACTTATCAAAAATTTTGGGTTTAAAACCCCGCCCTTCTAGGGCGGCTTGACCGTAAAATGGGCAGAGAGGGTTTAAACTCCCAAATGACACTTCGAGCATTCCGATATCGCTTCTATCCGACTCCTGAGCAAGAGTCCCTCTTGCGGCGGACTCTCGGGTGCGTGCGGCTCGTGTACAACAAGGCGTTGGCAGCGAGATCCCAAGCTTGGAAGGAGCGACAGGAGAAGGTGGGGTATCGCGAAACCTCAAAGATGTTGACGCAGTGGAAGCAAGAAGAGGCGTTGCAGTTTCTCACAGAAGTCTCTGCGGTTCCCCTCCAGCAAGGATTGCGTCACCTCGATAAGGGATATTCCCACTTTTTCACCGGAAGAGCCAAGTATCCCCGTTTTAAAAAGAAACGGAATGGAGGTAGCGCCGAATTTACCAAAGCGGCGTTTCGTTGGCGAGATGGTTCTCTGTATTTAGCGAAAAGCCAAGAACCCCTCAACATCCGATGGAGTCGTCAACTCCCCAAAGGCGCGGAACCCTCGACCGTCACGGTGCGACTCGAACCCTCGGGACGATGGCACGTCTCTATCTTGTTAGACGACGATACCATCAAGCCGCTTCCCCAGTCCGAGAAAAGCATCGGCGTCGATGTAGGAATCGCCCATCTCGCCATCACCAGCGACGGCGAAAAAGTGGAGAATCCTCGTCATTTGACGAAACATTACAGACGCCTGAGACGCGCCCAGAAAGCTCTCTCTCGCAAGATGAAGGGTTCTCGGAATCGAGAGAAGGCGCGTCGCAAGGTTGCCAAGATTCACGAACAAATTCGAGACGCTCGGAGCGACTACCTGCACAAACTGACAACCCGCCTCGTTCGCGAAAACCAAACGATTGCGGTGGAAGATTTGTCGGTTAAAGGGATGGTGAGAAATCCCAAACTCGCCAAACACATCTCTGATTGTGCGTGGGGAGAGTTCGTCAACCAACTGGACTATAAATGTCAGTGGTACGGGCGTACTCTCGTCAAGGTAGATAAATGGTTTCCGAGTAGCAAATTGTGTTCGAGTTGCGGACACAAAATGGATTCGATGGCGTTGGATGTCAGAGAGTGGACTTGTCCGAAATGTGGGACGGTTCACGACCGGGACATCAACGCCGCACGAAACCTCTTGGCGGTGGGACACACCGTTACAGCCTGTGAAGCGAGTGTAAGACGCAGTCTTCGCAGCTCTCGGAGCTTGCATCCGAGAGAACGAAGACTTGAAGGATCTCGATCCGGAGAGCAACTGCGAAAAACCCGTAAGGGAAGGAAGCAGGAACCCAAATCGCGAGGCTTCGCCGTGAGCGTCAGCCGAACGGTTTGGGAATCACCGTCCTTCCAGGGCGGTGAGGATGTCAACTAACCTATCTCATTCAGTCGTGCATCGAGCGAAGCCATGACAGACGTTTTTATTTCCTACTGTCGCCGAAACAAAGCGTTCGTTCAGCGCCTGCACCAAGCGTTCTGCGAACACAAACGGGAGATTTGGGTCGATTGGGAAGACATTCCCCTCAACGCCGACTGGCGACAAGAAATCTATCGGGGTATCGAAGCGGCCGATAATTTCGTCTTCGTCCTAAGTCCCGACTCCGTCGCCTCCCAAGTCTGCCGCGAGGAAGTCGAACACGCGATCGCCCACCACAAACGCCTGATTCCGATCGTCTGCCAAGAAGTCTCCTACGACGAGGTTCACCCGGAACTGGCCAAACTCAACTGGATTTTCTTCCGCGAAACTGACGATTTCGACGCCACGTTTCCCAAACTCCTCTCGACGATCGACACCGATCTCGAGTACGTCCGCGCTCACACGCGACTGCTCAAGCGAGCGATCGAATGGGACAGCAAAGACCGCGATGCTAGCTTCACCCTCCGGGGTAACGACCTCAAAAATGCTGCGGCGTGGCTGAGTCAAAGGGGGGACAAACAACCCGAACCGACCCCCTTGCAAACTCAATACGTCATCGCCAGCGAACAACAACAAAGCAAACGTCAGAAAACGATCCTCGGAGGGGTTGCCGTGGGATTGGTCGCCACCAGCCTCCTGGCGATCGTCGCCGTCAAAGAACGCGCCGTGGCGGTGGGAGAACGAAATCGCGCCCAAGAACAGAGCGTTCGCGCCCTCGCTGCCCTCTCAGAAGCCCGACGGCTCACCGACGACGGCCTCGAAGCCCTACAACACGCCGTTCACGCCGCCCGACACCTCCAACTCAACTACGACTTTCCCCCCGACCTCGTCGCGACCACCACGGAGGTTCTCCGCCAAGCGGTTTACGACGTACAAGAACGCAACCGCCTCGACGGCCACGAAGACCAAATCAACCGCGTCGTTTTTTCGCCTAACGGCGAACTCCTCGCCTCGGCCAGCGACGACGACACCGTGCGGGTTTGGAAACGCAACGGGGAAGCGTTACACGTGTTCCGACACGACGACCACGTTCGCCGCGTGGCCTTTTCCCCGGACAGTAAAATCGTCGCCTCCGCCTCGAAAGACGAAACGGCAAAACTGTGGAACGTCGAAGACGGTTCGCTATTGCAAACCCTCGACCACGGGGCGCGAGTGCGGGCGATTCGCGTGACTCCCGACGGCGAACTCGTCATCACGGGTGACGACGACGGACGCGTGCGGTTGTGGACGCCAGAGGGAGAGTTGTTAACGACGTTTACCGCCCACGACAGCGAAGTCAACGATCTCGATGTCAGCCCCGACAGTAAAACTTTTGCGACCACCAGTCACGACCTTAACGTGAAATTGTGGGCGATCGCGACGGTTCTCAATCCCGAAACCGAGGAGGAAACGGCGGCCGGTGCGGACGCCAGCGGAACCGAGGTGGCGATCGAAGTGGTAACGGATGCCGACGATGCAGAGGTGACGGAAAACGCCCCTCAACCCGAACGGGTGTTTCAAGGACATCGGGATAAAGTGTGGGACGTCGATTTTTCTCCCGACGGCAATACCATCGCGACAGCGAGTTCCGACAATACGGCGATCGTCTGGAATTTAGAAGGGAAAGCCCTGCGTCAACTGCGGGCCCATACGAACTGGGTACGGAGCGTGTCCTTTTCTCCCAACGGGAAAGCTTTAGTCACCGGGAGCGACGACAACACGGTCAAACTCTGGAGCGTCAGCGGCATTTTGTTGAAAACCTTTGTCGGTCACGATGCCAGCGTACGGAGCGTGTCCTTTGCCCCTGACGGCAATACCATCGTTTCGGGAAGTGACGATACGACCGTTCGCTTGCGAAGCGTTGAAGGGGCGGTGGTCGAGATCCTACAGGGACACCGTTCTGGTATCAAAGGCGTGCGCTTCAGTCCCGATAACCTGATCGCGTCGGTGGGAACTGATAATACTTTAAAGATTTGGAAGCGAGACGGGGCGCAATTGTTGCGTAGCATCGAGTACGAGGCGGGGTTGCGAAACGTCAACTTTACCCCCGACGGTCAGTTTACGATTACGGCCAGTTACGATAATTCCCTGCAACTGTGGAATTTGGACGAGGTTCTGAACTTCGATAACGCAGTCCCCGTTCGTCGCTTTGTCGGTCACACCTCGACGGTCAAAAACCTCAGTATTTCCCCCGATGGTCGATTGGTGGCGTCGGCCAGTTCCGACGGTTCGGTTCGGCTTTGGCAGATTGGCGATGGCACGTTGCTGCAAACGCTCGAGGGGATTCACGAACCGGAAGTGACCGACGTGAGCTTTTCTCCAGATGGGTCTTATTTCGTTTCGGTCGGTGGCGAGGGCAAACTCAAGGTTTGGACGCTCGACGGTGAGTTAGTTCGAGAACTACAAGCTCACGAGGCTTGGATTAACGCGTTGTATTTCAGTCCGAACGGTCGGTTTCTGGTGACGGCGGGGGGCGATAATACGGCGCGCGTGTGGAATTGGAACGACGGTCGGATCGAGACGACGCCTCACGCGATTTTAGAAGACCATACGGATTGGGTTTGGGACGTTACCTTCAGTCAAGACAGTCAAATTATTGCTTCGGCGGGAAAAGACAATACGGTTCGCCTGTGGGATACGGACGGGACGTTACTGAAGACTCTCGCCGCTCACAATAACTGGGTCCGTGCGGTCAGTTTCAGCCCCGACGGGCAAAAGCTAGCCTCTGGTAGTGCCGATAAGACGATTATTTTGTGGGATGTGGAATCTCTCGAGCAAATGGAGAACGAGTCGGCTGGCGTCTCGATCGATCGCTTGTTAGAGGAGGGGTGCGATTGGCTTTCGGATTATCTGACTACGAATCCGACGTTGAGCGAAACTCAAAAAGCGATTTGCATGGGGATTTAAGAGGCTTGCCGTCAGCTCGTTTGCGATAATAGTCGGAGGCATCCGGGTTTCTCCTGTGAGAACCCGTTTTTTTGTCTCTGGAGTGACGGAGATGGGGGGAGTTCGCATCATCTCCTCGTCCGGTCGTTTTTCCCTTACATCATCGTCGAGGTTGAAAGTTGTTCGGAGTTCGTTATCCCGATTGGCTCGATCGCTTGAAACAGCAACGCGCGATCGCTGTAGTTCGATCGCCGACGTTGGCGATGGGATACGGTATGGCTCGAGCCGTTGTCGAGGCGGGGATGGAATTCGTGGAGGTAGGCTGGAACGGCGATCGCCCGGCGGAGTTGGTGCGGCGGTTGCGGGACGAGTTTCCACACTGTCAGATCGGGGCGGGAACGTTGGTGAATGCCAGGCAGGTGCGCGAGGCCATCGCCGCGCGATCGCAGTTTCTGTTTTGTCCCCATACGGATGTCGAGGCGGTTCGGATTGCGATCGAGGCTGGCGTTCCGATGGTGCCGGGGGCGTTGTCGCCGACGGAAATTCTTACGGCTTGGACGGCGGGAGCGGCGGCGGTTAAAGTGTTTCCCGTGCAGGCAGTGGGGGGAGCCAGTTATATTCGCAGTCTGAAGAGTCCCCTCGATTTCGTGCCGTTCGTCCCGACGGGAGGGGTGACGCTGGATAACGCGCGATCGCTGGTAGATGCGGGAGCGATCGCGGTGGGAATTTCCAGCAGTCTCTTCCCCCGTTCTCTCGTCGAGTCTGAAGACTGGCAGGGGATCGCGGGTTTGGCGTCTCGACTGCGATCGAATCTCGGGGCGAACGGTTAGATCGGCGACGCGAGATCGACGGGTTGGGTTAGATCGGTTGGGTTAATCGCCGTTTCCTTCGTTGGTCAGCGGAACTCGCAAGTTAAACTGACTGCTTTGATCTTGAGGTAAGTTTTCGGGGTTGTTGAGTTCGATGGTGACGGGTTCGAAGATAACGCCCCGATAGCCTACATCTTCTCTCAGTTCGGGGTAGGTCGACTGACCGCGATCGGGGGTCGTGGAAATTTCGTCGAGATAGAGGTCTTCGACGCGGGTACTGATGGTGTCGTCGAGTTCGATCGCTTGCGGTTGTTGGGCCGCAACACGGCCTATTAGCGTTAGCGATCCGATCGCAGTCAGGGCGAAAACGAAAATTGGCTGAGACATCGGTTCCTCCTGGGGGACTCGTCAACGGGTCGTTCTGTTTCTATCCTATCGACTCTGGCAAAAGGCGGTCGGAGAAATGTTGTGATTTCCAAAAAACGTCACGAACTGATACGAATTTGAGGGGAGATCGTGAAGAATTTATAAAAATGTCGTCTCTATTTTTGTGTTGTTTATATACTTATATTTTATCTCTTTTTCGATGGTTTGTATGAGGTCGTCGATCCGGCTCGGTCGGCATCCCGACCCGATCGATCGACGGGTTTCACGAATCTCGATCGCGTTTTGACATCGCATCGAAAAGAATCCGAGACAGAGACTGACCGTTACCGCCCTTGACGGTTAAACTGCCTATCACAGCCGAACTAACGTTGTGAGTCTTCTCGCAACCAGTGCGACAGGTCGCGATCGATGAGGTCTTGAAGTTTTAAAATATCGTCTCGGTAAGTTTGCCTTAGCTGAGATTTGACCTCGTCAGTGAGAAACTTTTGCTGTTGGTTGGGAGAAAGTTGGCGTTTATCAACGAGATTGGCTCGACGTAATTTCGAGGCCACGCGAACCCGCAACCCTTCACCCGCAACAGATTTAACTAACTTACGAAGCGGACTGGGAACCTCGAGAGCGGCGAGTTTGTTGGCGAGTTGGTGAACGGTTTTATTTTTGGGAACTCGGCCGACGAGCGCTCGTTTGGACGTATCGACCGAGACGCGATCGTCGACTTCGAGGAAGCGGAAAACATCGGCAAAAAATCGATCGGGATTCCCGGCCATATCTTCATTTAAATAAACTTTAACGCGATCGCGATCGAACAACTTAAAATATCGCTCGATCTGCGCGTAATAAAACCCCAACGCTTGGTAATGATAGATCCAGTTCCAGCGGTCTCGAATACGAGAGGGTTCGGCCTCGAGCGCTGCTTTAAAATCAGTAATCGGTTCGCGACCTCGACTGAACGTATGCATATACGCCGAAAATGCCCGTTCGACGGGATCGCGCAAGATAGCGATAATTTTCACGTCGGGGATATAGTGTTTGATGCGTTGGGGAGCTTCGGGACTGTAAAGATACAACGGAGACGATTCTCCTCGCGCGAGATGGTCTTTTCCCCCCTCAAAAAGCGATCGATACGCGTCTAGGGTCGTGACGCCGTTTTTATTAATTAAAACATCAGCACCGGGAGGCCCTTTAAAATCGAGAGATTGTCCTTCTAGGGCAAAAAATGACGGTTCGTTATAAACGATGTAAATTTCGGGATGTTCGGCGAGTCGCGCCATCAAATTACTCGTTCCGGCTTTTCCCGCGCCGACAATTAAAAAGTTTGGAAGAACCATTTTAGACTGTTGGTAATTGACAATTGCGACCCGAACGTCGCTCGACTTTCGATCTCGCAAACAGTCTGAGATCGATTCCAAAGTTCCGCTACAAAATTTCAACGAGGCCGACTTCTCCATCTAAGCGGACGTGCTGGCCGTCTCGGAGTTCCCGCGTCGCTTCGGCCACGTCCATCACGGCCGGAATGCCGTACTCGCGAGCAACGATCGCCCCGTGAGACAGACGCCCCCCCACTTCGGCAATCAATCCCCCCGCTTGCGCCAACAACGGCATCCATCCCGCGTCGGTGTAAGGCACCACCAAAATCGTTTGGCGATCGATCTTCGAGGCGGCGGCTAAATTGCGAACGACTTTGACATAACCTTCCACTTGACCCGCACTGGCACCGATCCCACGCAAGCGCGATCGCGCCGGACGGTCTTCCGTGGCTAACAGGGTCATGGCAGGTGTTCCGTAGGTAACCCTCGGCACGCGGGGTAACTGGCGATCGCGCTCGAACTTCGCCCGTCGCTGCGCCACCAATGCCGGGACGAACTCGGCCAGATCGGGATTTTCCCCCGTGACGAGGGTACGAACTTCGCGAAAGACCAAAAAGAAGATATCTCCCGGTTCGGCTAACAATCCCGCGTCTAACCAAAGGCGTTCCAAGGCGACAAAACTCCACCGCAACTGTGCCAACAGGCAACTGTAGACCTCGGCGACTCGTCCTTTTAACTCTAGAGACTGTTGAACCCACTGTTGCCCCCGCTGAGACGACGTCGGTTTCGAGGGCGGCGATGTCGGGTCGGCGATGGATTTGGCGAACAGTTCTCGTACCGGGTGGGGGTCTTCGCGCCAGGTGGGAACTGAGATATCGGTTCCCACTTCGCTGAGATAGCCGAAGCGATCGAGAAAGCGATCGAACGCCTCGAGAATGCTGTTCCCGTCGGTAGTTTCCGCCAAACGCGCGAACAGCGAGGAAGTGTCTACACGCGTCGATGTCGGGCGATCGGCACGAAATTCTGGCAACAGCAATCGGGCGGAAGCGGCCAGTTCCTGCAACGCCCGCAATGCGGCAACTTCAGGAACTCGCGTCGTGTCTAAGGCGTCGTCGTCCACTTTAAGCACCGCCTTTTGTGCGGCAAATCCGAGGGGCGCGAGAATGTTGTAATACGTCGCCCGTTCTAACCCCTCTAAAATGCGCTCGATCCGATCTAACAGTTGTGACGGTGACGGGGCAGAGGCGATCTCGCAGTCTCCCCAGGGCAAAACTGGCGAGGTGTCCAACTGCGCTAGTAGTGGCGCGAAGGTCTCGCGATCGTCGCGATCGAAATCCTTCCCCAACCGACGTTGACGGCCTAACAACCGTAACAATCCCGGCAGGTTACGCAGCGTCGAAAACAGGGGCGGTTTGCTCGTAGAGGTTCCCAGCGTCAAAAATTCTAAACTTTCGGGAGGAAGCCCCATGCGGTGGAAAATTTCCCCCAACAGAGAGGCATTGAAATAGGCGTGGGAGTCGTGCAGCGTAGCCGTTTCGTGAAAGGCTAACCCTTCGGCGCGAGATCCCAACACGATGGAAAAAATGTCACCCCACACGCCGCAGGTCAGCGGACGGTTGATCGACCACGTCAGGGGACGAATGCAGCCGGGAATCACTTCGGCGGCAATTTTGCGCGTCCAAATTGGCAGCAGCGTCGGAATCGGACGGGACTGCAACAGCCACAGATGCTGTCCGTCAAAACTCCATTCGACGTCTTGGGGAACCTGCTGAAAGCGACGTTCTAACTGACGAACTAACACCGCGACGCGACGTAACATCGCTTGGGGAACGTCTCCCGGTTCGCCATCGACGACCAACTCTGGGCATTTTCCGGTTTCTTCATCGTTCCAGTCGAGAGACGCGTACTCGTCGGGAACGAACACTCGATAGCGTTCTGGCGTCAGTTGTCCCGAGACGACTTGGGAGGCGGCACCCGGTAGCGCTTCGATGGCGACGGCATCGCCACACCGTAAAATCGGATCGCGACTGAAGGCGACCCCGGAAAAGACCCCTCGGATTTGTTGCTGGACGAGAACGGCCATGTCGCTGTCTTCGATCCCCCGTTCTTGGCGATATCGAACGGCGGAGGGGACGGACACCGAGGCCAAGCAGCGCTCGATCGCCTCGAAGAGTCTTTGACGGTCGGTCACGTTGGCGACGCTCTCGTACTGTCCGGCGGCGGAGGCGCGTTCTGTATCTTCCCCCAACGCCGACGATCGCACCACCAGCGGATTTTCTTGAGACGGGTGAAGCGATTCGAGCAAGATTTCGGGGTCGTCTCCCGGTTTTAACACCCACCCCATCGGGACGGGATAGCCCCACCGTCGCAGTTGGGAAAGCGTGGCAGCTTTCGCCCCGACGTTTCGGGCGTCTAGGGGGCGATCGAGCGTGACTAGGGCGCGATCGGCGCGGAAAAAGCGGAATAGCTTGCGGGTTTCCGGTCGTCCGCCAGAGGGGGATAAATCTAAATCGTCAGGCATCGATCGATACGTCCAATAGAGAGCTGCACTGAGCGCGCCAGCCGCCACCACTCGAGCGGCTGCGTGGGGGTACAGCATCCACATTACGGCGGGAAGCAGCACTAAAACCAGGTTACGACCGGCTTGGCGTTCTCGCACGACGGTAAAACTCAAACCACTGATGAGGGCGACCAATACGGCTACACGCCAGTCGTGAGCGAATACCCCCCAGACGACATTGGTGGTTCCCGCCCCTTGTCCTAGGGTATAGCGTCCGAGGACTAAGACGAGCAACGCTACTAACTCCCAGATAGGGGCGTCGGGAACGAGCGATCGGGCCAGCAGTACCGCTGCAATGCCTTTTCCGGCTTCGGAGAGAACGGCTAAAATTCCCAGCCAACGTCCGCCGTGGTAGAACGCCGCCGACACGCTAACGTTTCCGGTTCCCAACTCTCGCAAGTCTTTGCGGCCCAGAGCGAGAACGATCCAACGAATTAGGGGCAATCCGCCGATGAGGAAACTCGCTAGTAATAGGATGGGAACGCTCGCCCAAACGGAAATCATCGTTTTCTCCTTGGGAGACTTCCGCTACAGCCTTCCGGCTTAGCGGTGAGAGGAACAAGAGCCGATCGAGTGGGGCTTCGCCGTGAGTGGCTCCGCTCAATCTGGGTATGTAGGGTAGATGCTTGTAGCTTTGATAGGGAAAGGAATGCAAGCGATTTGATTTTTTATACAGTTTAGCGAAAACTCTTACTCTGTAAAGAGGGTGCATCTCAAAAATGTAAATTTATGGGTTTTAATAAGTTTTCACCACAGAGGCACAGAGGATACAGAGAGGGGGGTGTAGGGTTTGAAAAAAAACGCTGTTTGAGATTCGGATTCCGTATGAGATGCACCCCTGTAAAAATTTTAGCGATTTCTTGCAGGGTAATTTTGGAATAGCTCGAAAACTCTATTTCTGGCAACTCGATCGATCGCATTTTTCGACTATCTCAAAAACGGCAGAAAAATCGAAATTTCCATCGTCAGTTAAGGGAACTTCGCTCACTGCCACAAAGCCTTCATCGGGAGTTGGCGGAAACCGATCGATCGCCTCAGCCATCTCGTCGATAATCTCGTTGGGAACGACACGGTGTCGGTTGGCGTTGCGTTGTTTGCAGGTGGCGGGAGAAACCGCGAACACCCAAGCCATCCAGTTCCAAGGCGGTGGCGGATCGATCGAGTGTAGGTTTTGCAGAAATCCCAACCGCCATTGGGGTTTGACATTGGTGGCGTCGTAGATAACGGGGCGATCGTCTCGGGAGGCTTGGCGGAGTTGGCGGAGAACTTCCACTTCGATGTCGTTCCAATCTCCTTGAATGGCGGCGTCGTCATAGAGTCGCTGGCGAATGGCATCGGTGGAGATAAGGCGATAGCGAGGATCGTGTTCGATCCACTGGCGGGCAAAGGTGGTTTTTCCGCTACCGGGAATGCCGACGAGGAGATGGCATAGTTGAGGTGGGATCATAGAAAATTGGGGGAGCGATCGACTACAAGAAAGAGAGCGGGAGAGATATCAATTACCTGTTGCCGTTACTGGTGCGATCGAAGGATATCTCAACGGTGCGATCGAAAACAGGAAACGTCGGAGAGACAATTGGCTCTCTGCCTCGAAATTGACTGACTCGATATTCTCCCTCGACGAGTTCATAAACCGATAACGTCGGTTCTTTGGACGTGCCAATAACATTTCGTCCGCCCAACGCCGCATAATCGACAATCCAATATTCACGAATTCCTAATTCCTCGTAATCTGCCCGTTTTTTAAAATAATCGTCTCGCCAGTTCGTACTGACGACTTCCACAACGAGCTTGACGGACTGAGCGTTTTCGATAATCGATTCGTTCTTCCAGCGAGATTCGCGATCGAGCGCCTCGCGATCGAGGACAATAATATCGGGTTCGTAACCCGACTGTCCGTGACTCGATCGCACGATCGATTCTCTCGGAATCGTCCAAATCCCTCGTTTTCCCATCTCGACGATCGCCAGAATCAATTCCTCCATCAGAAATCCGGTGACGTTGGAATGGGTTCCCGTCGGCTTGGGCATTTCAATCACAATTCCGTCGTGAAGTTCGTAGCGATCGCCCGCGTTCGGATACCACGCGATAAACTCATCGAACGTGACGGATTGAGTAAGAGCGCGAACCATAAACTTGTCTCTCGCGGCGACAATCTCATTTTAGCTGAGACTCAAAAACCCAGTATCTCCGAGATACCGGGTTTCTCAAACCGTCGCGTACCGCTTGACGTTTTAATTTTCCACCGAGTCCACTGACCTACTTACGCCTTTGAGGAATAGGCTACAGACAACAATGCCAACGATCGCCAAAAATGCCATTAGATAAAACACGTAGTTGTAGGTGCCAAACAAATCGCGGATGCGACCCGTCGCTAACGTACCAATCAAAGCGCCCACACCATAAGCGGTAAAGATAATGCCGTAGTTTTGGGCATAATCGTCAGGATTAAAGAAGTGTAATGTCATGGTCGGAGCCATAGCGAGCCATCCCCCAAGGCAGAACCAAAACAGGCTAAACGCGAAGAGATAGTTAGCGAGCTGCCCCGTTTTAGCATCGCTCGCCACAATACAAGCAATCAAGATCAGCACATAGGAAAAGATGGCGACCTGTTGAGGTTTGAAGCGATCGGTCAACCATCCAAACAACGGGCGACTGACTCCATTAAACACGGCAAATAACGAGACACTCCGAGCAGCCGTAGTTGGATTAATTTCGATAATTTCCTGCCCGACTGGACTCGAAATTCCAATCGCGCTCAAACCGACAAACGTGGCGATCGCATAACAAAACCATAATCCATAAAACGATTGACTCTTAAATAGATTGGTAGGATAAGTGATGGGCAAAATCTGTTGAGATTTTTCAAAATTTCGCTGAGGCTGCCAATCTTTTGGCGGTAACTTCATTGTCAAGGCAATGACGAAAATAATTGCTATAAAAGCAATCCCGAGAATTCGCAAAGTGGGGCGAACGGTGTAGGAGCTGATGAGTCGATTGGCAAGGGGCGCAGTAATAAAAGGCGAAAGGCCAAAGCCCAGAACCGTCAACCCTACCGCTAATCCTTTTTTCTCAGGAAACCAGCGCGAGGCAACCATCAGAGGGACACCATACACAATACCGATCCCGACACCAGAAACCACGCCATAGGTTAGAATTAAGCCTCCAACCTGATTGGTAAGGCTTGAAAGGATATAGCCTAAGCCAACGACAATCCCACCAATTGCTGTTGTCACGCGGGTTCCAACTCGAGGAATGTAAAAGCCTGCAATTGGCATGGTTGCTGCATAGAAAACTAGAGCAACGGTAAATGGCAAAATGCTTTGAGTCGCAGTAATGCCCAGCTCGTTTTCTAACGGGATTCTAAAAATGCTCCAGGAATAGACCGTTCCCAAGCACAGTAAGATAGTCATTCCCAAAGGAATCAACAACCATCGACCTTGTTCTGCAGGTCGTCCCAAAACTTTTATCGTAGATACATTAGGAGGTGTTCTGCCCATAACTTTTTGAAAAAATTGAGACTGCACGAGTGTGGAGAGAGCTGCACAACGCTCTAGCACACTTATAAGCTACTCGGTTTTCACGCTTCAGACTGTATAGAGAGAGCTATAGTAAAATATTCAGAGTAGTTACGTCAAGCAAAAGAACGCGAGAAGTTGAGGCAGGCTCTTAATGAAGTTCTCTCAAAGCAGTTCAAATAGACGACTCCTGAGAAGATTTGCTTTATGTCTGTCCGAACGCGCTGCGTACGTGGAAAGCTAACGATAATCCACCAATTCAAAAATGAAACCCCTCAGTGTTGCATTTCATTGTGAATTGGTGGTTGTTATGAAAAGAAATATGTCTTTTCTGGTATTGCAAACTGTACGAGGCTCGATCTCCAACGGTCGAATTTATTGGCAAATCTGGAGAATCGCTCCAGTGCAACGCTTCGTTATCTCTAAGTTTATGACTTAATTGCAAAAACAATAGAGCGATCGCCGCACTCTGGATCTCGAAAAACAAAATGAATGGATACAAATCCTAGCGCTTCCAGTATTTGCCGATATTCATTCTCACTCAAGCTTGAATGATAAACTATTTCCCCATCCACAGCCCCAAGAACCTCACCTTCTCTATCGCCTATAGTGAGTAGCAAAACGCCGCCCGGTTGAATGTACTTTGCAATATCGACAAGGACTTTACGCTGCTCATCCTGGGACAAGTGAAAGAAGGCATCCCAGCTAAGAATTGCATTAAACTTCTTATTCAGCTCGAGATTGCGTATATCCATTTGTAGCCATTGGGAATCAGGGAATCTTTCTTGGCATATATCAATCATCGATCGAGCGGCATCTACACCTACCAATGAAAATCCTTTTGAGATTATGTATTCCGATATTGGAATTCCTGCGCCACATCCAAGGTCGAGGACATCTGAGCCTGGCTTCAAATGCATTATGACTCTATCGATCCAAAACTTCTCTAAGAAGATCTTGGATCGCTGACAATCCCATGCTTTAGCTCTTGATTCGTAAACTTGAATATTCGTGCTGTGGTATTTTTTTAGATCTTTCATAGGTGGCAATGAATTGTAAGGTTATCTTGAGTCTTAATCTTTTACACTGAAAAAAATTCGATCGACATCATTACAGTACAGCACTACTCCCCTCGTCCTGAGACACTTCGCGGTAGTGTTAGCCTCCCACAAGACCTTGCACCGTACCCATTCCTCAACTGAAGTTCCCGTGCGATCGCATCCTCCTAAAGTGTATCCGGGTCAATGCCCAACTCCCGAAGCTTTGCTAACGCTTGTTCGAGCTGAGCCTGAGTCCGATCGCGATCGCGCCGTGCCTCATCGCGTTCCAATAAACTCGCTTCCGGTTCCGCAAACTGCTCACCATTGGGATGGAAGATCCTCAATCCATCCTCAAGCCGTTCAAATCGAATCTGCAACAATGGCGATGTCCAAGGTAAATATAAAGCCGTAATCAGCGTAAAAATATCGTCTGATCGTTCCCGCACAAACCCCCAAAAATCAGAGCGTTGCAGATCGTAATAGTATGCCTCCAAAACCCCGTAGTCTTCATAAAACTTCTGCTTTTCGGCCATCTCCCGGCGAGTATTACTTGGTGAGAGAATTTCAAAGACGACTTGCGGGGCAATATTATCTTCCTGCCATTGCTTATAGCTGCCTCGATATCCCGCCGGACGACCCAAGGCAACCATGACATCCGGGGCTTGGCGAGGTGCTGGGAGTTCTTCAACTTCCACGGGATACCAGAGTAAATCTCCAGCGACAAATGCAACTTTGTCTTTTAATAAATACTTGAGATTTGTAACCAAGCGGACAATCCATTCATACTGTTCTGTATTGTCAGCCATCGGTTTCCCATCAAAATCAGGGTAGAGCGTTTCCAGGTCGCGGGAGACTTCAACCATGAGTCACTCAGTTTTAGGTCAGTGCTAATCTAAATTGTAATCAGATTGCGATCGAGCCGGTCACAATGGTACAAATTCCAACACAACTCGAATCCTCAACCCTATCGCTTGAGTTCCCCAGAAATCTAAAGCTGTACGTCACTCCCGAGCAGTTTGCCGCTCTCGCCGCCAGTAACCGAGACCTACAACTCGAACGAACTGCACAAGGAGAACTTATCGTGAATCCGCCGACGGGTTGGGAAACTGGAAAACGTAACTTTAGCATTATCGGACAGTTATATCGCTGGTATGACGACAATGGCGCTATTGGGGAAGCCTTTGAGTGTTCGACGGGATTCACGTTACCCAATGGTGCCATTCGCTCTCCCGATGCGGGTTGGATTAGTCAAGAACGTTGGGATGCCCTGACGGACGAGCAGAAAGGAACGTTTGCCAATATTTGCCCGGATTTCGTCGTGGAACTCCGTTCGCACTCGGATACACTGAAGTCACTGCAAGCAAAAATGCAAGAGTATGTGGAGAATGGGGCTAAGCTGGGTTGGTTAATCGATCCTCAAACCCGAACGGTGGAAGTTTATCGAGTGGGTTTAGAGGTAGAAGTCTTGTCAAATCCGGCTGAGTTATCCGGTGAGGATGTTTTACCGGGTTTTGTCTTGAATTTGTCTCGGGTGTGGGGAGAATAGAGAGAACAAATAATCTGTCAACTGACATCTGAATCGACACTAAAAAAAGCCCGTGACGAGACTTGAACTCGTGACCTCACCCTTACCAAGGGTGTGCTCTACCGCTGAGCTACACGGGCGCTGAAGATGGGCCGGGCTGGATTCGAACCAGCGTAGGCGTAGCCAGCGGATTTACAGTCCGCCCCCATTAACCACTCGGGCACCGACCCTCAGCTCTTCAATTTTTGTGACGACCGCTTGCGTGTCACAGATTTATATCTTAGCACAGTCATTTGAAATGGCAACCCCCTTTTCGGAAAAAAAGCTAAATTTCTTCAGAAACGGCGATCGCCCCCCAACCCAAGCCTCCGATCTTCGTAATTAGGGTGTAAACGTCTCGTCTGGTTCCTGAGTGGGCTGAGGGCGACGAGTCCCCTTCTTCGGTCGTTTGGAGCCTTTCAAACCGATCCACGCCACGTTAAAGTAACAGGCAGCTAACAGCAGACTCGTAAAGCCCAACCGGGCGATAGACTTCCAAACTCCCAGTTTCGAGGCTTCCTTGGACTCCTTGCTCCGCCGTTGAACCCGTTCGACTAGGCTCGTGCGGATGGCCTGAATTTGTCGGTCTAAAGCCTCCGGGTTCTCGCGAAACTCCTCTAACTGGGCTAATTCCTCTTCCGATAGCGGTTCGTCCCCCACTAACTCCCGAACCATCGTTTCCGCATCGGGCGACTCCTCTAACAGTCTCAAATACAGTTGCTTTTGCTGCTGAAGCTGCACGTCGATTTGTTCGAGACTGGCGGTGGCTTTCTCGTCGATGGTTTCCATGGCTTGACGACTCGCCGCGACTGTCGCTAAAGCGTGAACCGGAATGGCGATCGCGAAAATTGCCGCCAGAACGGCCGACAAACGAAACGCTAAGGTTTTCGTCGATTTGACCCATTTATCAGTTTCCTTAACTCGTCCCACCAGCGTCTCGAAGCCGATCCCAGCAAAAATCAAACCGATTCCGATTAACGGCACGATACCCTGTTCGACGATTTGCGATGTGAAGTTCAGCCACCAGGTCACCTCACCCAGATTTAAGGGAAACAGTAACAACAGGTAGTTAAGTAGCGATATAACGATCGCCGTCGTACCGGCCAGTTTTAACGCCCGAGCTGCTTGAGCTAGTGTTTTTTTACGCTCTTGTACCTTCATCAGAGACATCCATGTATTGACTTATGGCAACTTGAGTTAAATTATCGATCGCGCCGTTCCTCTCTCCTCAAACTCCCAAAAGATGGGAAATAACTGACTAGAGAAGAACCTCAATCGAGTCCGCCCCGACTTTAGGATAGTTCCATCGTCGCCCGAACTATCCGCCAACGTCAATTTATCGTCTTTACAAAACCTGCATAAATTCACTTTCTGGCTTCACGATCTCTTTACACAAAATTGAATTGACGCTTTAGTTTGCCTCGGATACCATTAAATTAGTTATTGTATTTTTTGCTTTATTCATAGCAAGAACTCTTCAGGTTGTCAGCACTCCGGACTTCCGAAAAAACACGCAAAAATGTGCTATCAGCCCAACAAAACATAAGTACAAACACACAAACTCGAACCATGTCGATCGCGAAAAAGCAACTCGCTGCCCTAACCTCAACCGCGCTGTTATTCCTCGGTGGCGTTGCCGCTACCCCCGCGAAGGCGCTACCCATTTTCGGAACTGAGAGCGACCACGACCTCCAAATGATTGTCGATGGGGAAGTTAGCCTCGACACCATGCAAACGAACTTCCTGACGAACCTGTCGTATCGATTAGCCCCCGAGGTTAGCGATTTCAATCAGAAAAAGACCACGCTCCTACAAGATCCGAGCCGGATGGATAATCTATACGCCGGAACGTCTGTCGATCCGAACAGTCCGCCAACGGGTGGTATGGTCTTTTCCAAAGACGGCTGTAGTGTCGAAGCCAACTGTGGCTTAAAAGCGATCGGATTGGGAAACACGCTCAAATGTGCGTCCTCGGGAACCGATCCCGAAGCCTGGGCAAAATGCTTGCGCGATAAAGATTACGACGCTTATATGGCGGCGACGGCTTGCACTTGGGGGAACTGCCCCGGATTTACTGCCCTTCCCGGTGAAGGGGTTTACGCGTGTTCGGAAACTGAAGGGTTAGGTGTTTTCGCAATGCCGGGAAATCTCAGCGACAGCATCGCCGTAAATTAGGATCTCTCAATCCAAAGACCGACCGAGTGTTAAAGCTCTTACTCTCCGAATCGCCCTCCTGCAAAGGAGGGTATTTTTTTGGCGAATCGCCATCGCCGGTTCGAGAACTGGCTGCAAATGCCACACTAGAAACGTCGCGCAACCGAAGATCGAACTATGACTTCGACCCTCAACCGTCAAATTCAAACCTTCTACGACAGCTCGACCGAACTCTGGGAACAGGTTTGGGGCGAACACCTACACCACGGCTACTACGGCGATCGCGCCGATCGCGATCGCCAACAAGCCCAAATCGACCTTCTCGAACGACTCCTACAGTGGGTCGAAGCTTGTGGGAACGCAACCCCCCTCTCCCCCAACACCCAAGTTCTCGATGTTGGATGTGGCGTCGGCGGCAGTAGTCTGTACCTATCGCGCAAATACGGCACGAAAGCCACGGGAATCACCCTCAGCCCCGTCCAAGTCCAACGGGCTACCGAACGCGCCGCAGAAGCCGGACGAAGCAGCTCTTTGGGCTTTCTCGTCGCCGACGCCCTCAACGTTCCCTTCACCGACAACAGCTTCGATTGGGTGTGGTCTCTCGAAAGCGGCGAACATATGCCCGACAAAACCCAATTTATCGAAGAGTGTTATCGCCTCCTCAAACCGGGCGGTACTTTCGTCCTCGCGACTTGGTGTCATCGCCCGATCTCGGAACCCGACGGACGACTCACCGCCTCAGAAATCCAGCATTTATCTGAAATTTACCAAATTTACCACTTGCCTTACGTGATTTCTCTGCCTGAATATGCCGAAATCGCCGATCGCGTGGGATTTCAAAACCTGCAAACCGAGGATTGGTCTCGAGCTGTCGCCCCGTTTTGGAACGACGTTCTCAATTCTGCATTCGATCCGGCGGTCGTTTTAGGTATCCTGCGATCGGGATGGGAAACCTTGCGCGGGGCGTTAGCGATCGGCTTGATGCGCGACGGCTACCAACGGGGGCTAATTCGCTACGGCGTCCTCTGTGCGACAAAACCCGTCGCTTAGAAAGAGATGAGGAGAAAACTGTCAACTACTTACTGCTAATTGTTCGCTGTTCGCTGTTCGCTGTTCGCTGTTCACTGTTCGCTGTTCACTGTTAAAGATATGTTTGCCCTATACAAACTCATCGTTCGCGGAAGTGTCGTAACTGCCCTACTCCTACTGACAGTCGGATGTGGGTCGAACGGTGAAAACGCCCCAGACGAGGGAGTTTCACCTTCGAGAGACGCGGTAGAATCCCCTGACGACACTGCGGGAGATACGGTCGAAGAAGTTGCTGAAGAAGCTGCTGTCACGACGGGAGAAACCGCCTCAGAAGCGATCGCCGATTCCGCTCCTCCCGACATCGATTCGGGAACGGTTTACGCCCTCAACACCCCCATCGAATACCGCGATACTCTAGGGATCGACGGTGTCGTGTCCATTACCGGAATGCGAGAGTTTACCGGAGAGGGAATGTTCGAGCAACCCGCCGATGGGACGACGTGGTTAGCGGTAATGGTCGAAATTGAAAACAACGGCGATCGCGACTACATCGTCACCTTTCAGGAAATGCAGTTAGTCGATGCAGAGGGAAATTACTACAGACAGGATTTACAGGCGGCGTCCGTCTTGGATACCGATTTAGAACCCGTGGCTGTCGGCGATCGCAAAGCTGGAGAAATCGCCTTTGAAGTGCCAGAAACCGCCGAAATCGAGAAGTTAGTTTACGATCCCAGTAACGGAGCCTGCGACGAAGAGGGTTCGATTCTGGCAGAGTCCTATCCTTGCGAGAGTTTACCCATTGTCGTGGAACTGAAATAGCTCCCGTGTTTAACGAGGTTTCGATCGCCCTTGAAACCCATATTCGCGACAGTTGCATGAATTCTACACCGATCGCCCAATGGCAAAAAACTCGATCGCTCCTTTATGCGTTTTGGAAGTTTAGTCGTCCCCATACCATCGTCGGTACGACGTTGAGCGTTTGGGGACTGTTCGCTCTTGCAGTTGGCGTCGGCGAATTCACCGCAGCTAGTTTACTTCCTCCGCTGGTGGCGTGGTTGGCGTGTTTGTGCGGAAACGTCTACATCGTCGGTTTGAACCAACTCGAAGACATCGAGATCGATCGCGTCAACAAACCCCATCTTCCCCTGGCGTCGGGGGAATTTTCCTCGCTTCAAGGAAGATGGATTGTCGGCGTCACGGGAATCGCCGCGATCGCGATCGCTGCAACTCAGGGGATTTGGCTGTTCGCCACCGTCGCCGTCAGTCTCGCCTTGGGAACGGCGTACTCGCTTCCGCCGCTGCGGTTGAAACGGTTTCCGTTTTGGGCGTCGTTTTGTATTTTTACCGTGCGCGGTGTCGTGGTGAATTTGGGGCTTTTTCTCCACTTCAACGATGGATTTCCTGTTTCCCCGGAAGTTTGGGCGTTGACGCTGTTCGTATTGGGTTTTACTTTTGCGATCGCCATTTTTAAAGATATTCCCGATTTTGAAGGCGACAAACGCTACAACATTTCGACGCTGACGATTCGCCTGGGGGCGTCTGCGGTATCTCGCCTCGCTCTCGTCGTAATTTCGTTGTGCGATGTGGCGATGGCGGTGGGTGGGTTGTTGTGGCTTCCCAACGCTAACGGAACGCTCGTCGTGACGATGCATTTGGCGGTGTTAGTGTTGTTGTGGTGGCGTCGTCGGGATTTGGATTTAGAGGATCGAGGTGCGATCGCTCAGTTTTACCAATTTATCTGGAAACTCTTTTTCCTCGAATACATCATGTTTCCCATTGCTTGTCTTTTGTAAGGTCGATCTTCTCAAAATTACCAAATTTAGAGTCCCCGTAGGGTGCGTGACTTGAAAAATCGGGTGTCGAACGTGAGACCCATAAATCGTAACGCACCGACAATGTATAGCTAGGACATTTTTAAGTCTAGAAGTCATACACAGTTAGAGCTAACTGTCCTAACTCAATTGGCGAGCGCTATACACCGCCAACAGACAAGGGTGTATGACGCAAAAAATATGGGTGAAGTCAGACCAACTTTGTATAGCAGCCGCCAAATAAACCAGGACATTTTTTCAAGACTGAAAACTCACACACAACCAGATCTGACTGTCCTAACCCAATTGGCAAGCGCTATATGACCGCGTCACGCACTGCCCCGGTGACTCATCATCCCCTCATCTCGATCGTACCCCCATCTCACATAATATGAGTGATGCACTCATACCGTACTCAAAGGAGTTGTTATGGACATTAAAACTGCACTGCTGGCGATAACCCCGGTTTTCGTGATTTTGTGCTTGTTTTTCGGAACGCGGAACGGATTTTACGATACCGATAACTACCACGGAAACGGATCGGCTCACTAAATCTCTTAGTTTTAACGGATTTAGCTTGAAATAACGGCGATCGCACTCAGTTCGGACAACAACAGACAAACGACGCTGTTTCCGAACTTGCGATCGCACCCCGTTTTCAAGACCGATCGTTCGCACCCGCTCGCGCGGGTGTCTTGTTATGTATCCCTGACATCAAATTGACAGCTCAAGTGGTTAACTGTAATAATAAACACAGACAGAAAACCAATCGTTCATCCTCTTCGCACCAAACGGCTCGAGTTGTAAAGAGCCAACGGACAAGAGGACGGAAGTAGGGAGAGATCCTGAAGGAACGCGCCTCTATCGAACCCGATACACAGCAACGACACATAATGGAGGCGAAAACCATGAAACTCTGCTATCGCGGTATCCCCTACGATTACACTCCCCCCGAAGTGGAAACGGCATCGAGCGATCTCGTTGGAACCTACCGGGGAATTGACGTGCGATTCCGCAATCCCAAGAAACCCTTGGTCTTGCAACCGACCCTCGACCTCAAATATCGCGGCGTCGCCTATCACACCAACGGCGAAACTGCTGAAACCGAACAACAACCGGCGGTACGACCGGAAACCGTTCCGGCTCCCCTAGCGGCCGACGTTGCACCAGAACCCGAAGTGACGGTATCTCTGCAACAACGGATGCGCGAACTCATGCTCAAAGGCGAAGTGGCCACGCGCCAACGCCAGCAAACCATGTTGAATCGCTTGGCCTCTGAAGTCGGCGTAACCGTCGACGTGGATGAATACTGGCGTCAGTTCCATCGCTTCGTCGATGCGGGCGATCGCGCCACCTACGGCCCCAGTGCAGTCGCCGTCAGCTAAGCCAACGGATTTCGTAACGACAACTCCTAGTCAGATCTAGGTCTAGCACCATAAAGCCCGAACGGTAAACTCACCGCTCGGGCTTTTTTCGCTTAAGCTGGGTTCAAAACGTCTCACCACAGAGACACATCCCCCCTTAGCCCCCCTTGGGAAGGGGGGTTGGGGGGATGCAGGGGTCGGAGAAACCCCTGTTTTCGGCCCGGATTCCGTATGAAATCTCTGTATTCCTAACGGAAATTTTCTGGATTGAGGCGGGGATTTTTCGGAGAAGACGATGCGGGAGAATTATTGACATTAGACTCCGTTAACTGCGCCCCAGTTCCGCCATCGGCGGGATCGAGGAACGGTCGTAAGTTTACCCAAGCCGAACTTTGAGGCGCTCGATCGCCTGAAAGTCCGCCCGGTAAATCGATACCCAACAACTCTTCAATTTCGCGAATTTCCCGACCTTCTCCCGTCAGCGCCATCACCGCATCGGTAGAGGTTCCCGCATCGGCCAAAACGATATTTTCAAACACCAAATCCCGAGTTTGTCGGGGATTTTGACCGGGAGGAACTGTCAACACGATACGACAGGCGGAATTGGCTTGTGTGGTCACGCACACGATATCGTAACCGTTTTCGACCGCCGTTCCCAACTCCAACAACCCATCGGGACGGTACGACTCCAAGCGGCGGCTAATTTCCTCACAGCGACGCTGCGGCGTCCACCCGCCCCCGAGTTGCGTCGGCGACGCCCAGGCGTACCCCTGACCCGGTTGACTTTCGGGATAGTACATCACCGTGTACTGGTTGTTAATACCTTCGCAGGTAAAGCGAGGCGAACTGGATTCAGAAGAGTCTGGTGTGGGTTCGGACTCCGACGGTTCTGAGGAGGGGGGAAGTTCGGGAATTTGCGCGATCGCCGTTCCCATCGTTCCTAAAAGAACCGCCACTGCGAGTGTAAGAGACGTTTTCGGACCGATCGATCGAAAAATAGATTTAAACATAGCCCATCGAGTCGTAACAGCATGGCGGACGACCCCGACGCAACGAGAGGGTTCGCGAGACCGCTCGTTACGTCCAGACGCATTTCTCCGCAAAAAGTTGCCAAAACCCCCGCGCGATCGCCTCAAACTGTACCGTGCTTGACAAAACTTCATCTTTCCCTGCTACCATCGGAAAGTTAATAATCCGCCATCATCTATAAATAAAGAGCATATGACTGCGATCGCTTCAGAGCCGAAGCCTGTCACGACGGTTCCCAAGGAATTTCTAGGACCCCCCGAAGCGTTAATCAATCCCACAGTCCTGTTAATGCTGGGCGCCACGGGGTTAGTCGTGTTGTCAGTCCTCGGCTACTGGATTTGGAACTTTCCGGGCTTTATCTGTTTTCTGATGAACGTTACCGCCTTACACATGGCGGGAACTGTGATTCACGACGCCTCCCACAACGTCGCCCACAAGAATAAAGTGGCCAACGCCGTTCTCGGTCACAGCAGCGCCCTCATGCTCGGCTTCGCGTTTCCAGTCTTTACGCGAGTCCACATGCAACACCACGCCAACGTCAACGATCCGGAAAACGATCCGGATCATTTTGTATCGACCGGCGGGCCGTTATGGATGATTGCGGCGCGGTTTTTCTATCACGAAATCTTTTTCTTCAAACGTCGGCTCTGGCGGAAATACGAACTCCTCGAATGGTTTCTCAGTCGGACTTTCCTGTTTACCGTAGTTGGATTGGGGATTTACTACGGTTTTGTCGGCTACATTTTAAATTATTGGTTTTCGGCGGCGCTGGTGGTGGGATTGGCGCTGGGTTTGTTTTTCGACTATCTCCCCCACCGTCCCTTCAAAGAACGCGATCGCTGGAAAAACGCCCGAGTCTATCCCAGTCGCATCCTCAACGTGCTGATTTTGGGGCAGAACTACCACCTCATTCACCATCTCTGGCCGTCAATTCCCTGGTACGGCTATCAAGGGGCTTACTACGCCACGAAGTCGCTCCTCGACGAAAAAGGTGCCGATCAGTCTCTGGGAATTTTTCAGGGCGGTAAAAACTTCTTCAGCTTCGTCTACGACGTATTTTTGGGGATTCGCTTCCACCATCACAAGGCGAAAGTCAAATAGGGGAAACGGGCGATCGCACTTTCGACGTGATGGTGAGAATTGTTACAATGTATTAAGCGATCTCACATCGGTAGCAGATTTTTTATGGATGCTAGAACCGTAACACCGCCCAAACGCGCGATCGAAGGCGATCGCTCCCCAAACAATAGGGTCGAGCCACCTCTCGAAGAAGAATTTCTCGTACCGCTCGAAGGAAACGACGATTTCGACGACGATAACAAAGCCCTACGCTACGACCCCGAGATGGTTTCGGCCCGCTATCGCAAGCGGCCGTTCCGCGTCTGGGGTCGGTTCTTAGAAATCGTCTGGCCGTTTCTGCTGTTCTTCCTAAATCTGTGGTGGGATCGCCGAACGGGTAACGTTGCCAAACACGAAGCCCGCCGAGCTATCCGATTGCGGGAAATTCTCACCGATTTGGGGCCGGCGTACATCAAAATCGGACAAGCTCTGTCCACGCGCCCCGACTTAGTCCCGCCGCTCTATCTCGACGAGCTAGGTAAGTTACAAGACCAACTTCCGCCGTTTCCCAACAAAGTCGCCTATCGCTTCATCGAAGAAGAACTCGGCGCACCCCCTGACAAAATTTACGCCGAACTCTCCGAACGTCCCGTAGCAGCGGCGTCGCTGGGACAGGTGTACAAAGGGAAACTCAAAAGCGGCGAAACCGTGGCGGTGAAAGTTCAGCGTCCCGACTTGCTCGAACGCGTCGCCCTCGATATCTATCTACTGCGAACCCTGGCGCAAATCGCGCAGAAGAGCATCAAGCGTCTTCGCAGCGACCTCGTCGCCATCATGGACGAGTTCGCCAGTCGCATTTTCGAGGAAATGGACTATAGCCACGAAGCTCGCAACGCCGAACGCTTCGCGTCGCTGTACGGTCACATTAAAGGCATTTACGTTCCCTGCATTTACGAAGAATACACCCGCCGTCGCGTGTTGACGATGGAGTGGATTACGGGAACGAAACTCACCAACCTCGAAGCGATTCGCGAACAAAATATCGACGCCCGACACATCATCGAAGTGGGCGTACAATGCTCGCTGCGACAGCTTCTCGAACACGGCTTTTTCCACGCCGACCCCCACCCCGGAAACCTGCTGGCTATGCCGGACGGACGCTTGGCCTATCTCGATTTCGGGATGATGAGCGAAGTGAAAAAGTACCAGCGTTACGGCCTCATCGAAGCGGTGGTTCACTTGGTCAACCGAGATTTTGAAGGGTTGGCGCAGGATTACGTCAAACTGGAGTTTTTAACGCCAGATACGGATTTGAGACCCATCGTTCCAGCATTGTCGTCGGTGTTTAACAACGCCTTGGGTGCTAGTGTGGCGGAGTTAAACTTTAAGAGCATTACCGACCAGTTATCGGCGTTGATGTACGAGTATCCGTTTCGGGTTCCGGCCTATTACGCGCTGATTATTCGATCGCTCGTCACCCTCGAAGGGATTGCGATTAACGTCGATCCGAATTTTAAGGTGTTGAGTAAGGCGTATCCTTACGTGGCGAAACGGCTGCTGACCGATTCGTCGCCGGAGTTGCGATCGTCGCTGCGAGAGTTGCTGTTTAAGGAAGGACAGTTCCGCTGGAACCGTTTGGAAAACCTGCTGAAAAACGCCAAAGACAGCGATGATTACGACTTGGCTAATGCGTTGAACCAGGCGTTAGACTTTCTGTTTTCCGAACGGGGCGAGTTTATTCGCGATCGCCTCGTGGACGAAGTGGTGAAAAACGTCGATTTGCTGTCCCAAGATGCGGTACAGAACACGAACGCGGCGTTACGGGAATGGTTGAATTTGTCTCGCAACGGTAGCCGTCCCACGCGATCGGTGAAGATGAGCCAGAGCGAGAGCGAAGACCTCGAACGGGTCAAACGGATTTGGGAAATCCTGCAAGATACCCCCGGTTTCGATCCTATGCAATTGGTGCGCTTGGTTCCCGGCTTGCTAGCTAAACCGGAAACGCAACAGATGGGACAGGAAATCGTAGGAAATTTGGCTCAGCGGGCGGCTGCACGCTTGATTCGCAGCGTCTTCCTGGCAGACGAGCCGAAACGCAATGCTCCCGTTCGTTATTCCAACAAACGAGCGTTACCTCCGGCGCGATCGGCTTAATGGTTTAAGGCCGTCCTGATTTTCCCGATCTGAGTCGGTGTGACCTCGAACTTAACAAAATTAAGCATTGAGAATCCTGGTATTTTAAAAATGCCAGGGTTCTTTTTTTTATAATTCAATTAGCAATTCTTTTTTTTAAATTGAAATATTTAACAATACTCTTCGTCAGCCTGTAGCTCGACTTGTGTGTAAAATTTTATCGTTTTCTAAAAAGTTTGAAAATCACGTGGCCGCGATTTGCGACTTCGGACATTACTATAGCAGTCCTAAATGAGTCGTCAACAATTAAAACACTAGAAAAAAATCCGATTCACCGTTCCCTGTTCCCGATTCACGGTTCCCAATTTTGTTACACAACTAATTTAGGGTTGCTATATATTGCTTCAATCCGCGCTCGTCATCATTACTGTGCATAACTACCTCGAACGGGAGTAGGTTAGGTACGCTGTTGTCGCCCCCACCTACCCCGTGTCAGAATTTTCTTAATACAAGGCCATCGTCAACTGTCGGCGATATTCTTGGGTTAAGGGGTGGTCGTTTCCGAGTAGGTTGAAAATGGCGATCGCTGCTTTGCGAGCGCCGTCGTTTTGGTAGCCGCGATCGCGTCCGACGAGGTCGATAAAGGTTTCGAGGGCTTCTTTGTAGTTACCAGAGACCGTCAGACAGCAAGCACGGGAGAATTCGCGATCGAGTTCGCTCTCTCCAACGGGGCGATCGCACTGACGTTTAAAAGTAATTAACGCACGAACCGCTTCGACTTGGGGGGCGTATTGGCGATCGCTGGCGGGAACCTCAGCCAGTCGCGCCTCGGCTTTCTCGAATTCACCGATCGCGACGTAAAACTTCGCCGCATCGAGAAACAGTTGCGGGCGATCGGGGTAAGCCTCGCACAACGCCAGAAGTTGAGATTCCGCCGCCTCGGAATCGCCCGAATCCATCGCCTGCTTGACTGCATCCATGCGATCGTCGAGATCGGAGCGAATCTGACATTTCGCTAACAGATTTCGCAGTTCGGGTTCGGGAAGAACGCCGACAAAGCCATCGATAACTTCACCGTCTCGGAAAATTTTGACGTCGGGAATTCCTTGTACGCCGTAAGCTTGGGGAATGTAGGGGTTTTCGTCCGTGTTGACTTTCGCAACAACACAATCATACTCCTGCGCCACCTGTTTTAAAATGGGCGCGAGCATTTGACACGGACCGCACCAAGTCGCGTAAAAATCCACGATAACTGGCGTTTGGCGCGATTTTTCGAGAACTTCTTCTTCAAAGTTGTGGTCGTAGACTTCTAGGGAATATCCCATATCGATTCAATACCTCACAAAAACGCGAGATCGGTCTGTCGGTTCGGTTGGTCGGTTGGTTGGCTCGGTTAAAGCAACCCGCACGACTCGGTCTTCTCTTCAGTATTATGCCGTTTTGCGGGCGTTGCAGAAGTCTCGATGCCGTCTCCCCCCATCAAACATAAAAAAGAGGCAGGCGATCGCCTACCTCTTCTTTTTAGACTCCCCAGGCCGGATTCGAACCAGCGACCAATCGGTTAACAGCCGACCGCTCTACCGCTGAGCTACTGAGGAATGCCTTTGCTTGACGCAGGATCTATATTAACCAAACTCGTTTGGATTTGGCAAGGGGGTTTGGGAAAATTTTTTGAGAAATTTTGAAATTTAGGGAACGACTTGTTCGACAAAAACAGCTAAACCCCCGTATCGGTGGGGGTTTCAGAATCCTCGTCTCAGTTGTGACAGTCGTTGTTGCGCCACGGGATCGAGGCGACTCGAGAGAAACCGGCGGCTCGATCGCGTTGTCGAAGTCCGCTGTCGTTGTCTGACACGCTGGGTTGTCGCTCTCACCTCGCGATCGAGCTGTTCGGCAGACATCCACTCAGCACCGTAGCCCACCACCGTTAACTGTTGAGCGCGATCGGAAGTGGCGACGATGGTTCGATGTCCGAGGGGGTGAACTTGGCGCTGGCGTACCGCGCAGTTTTTTTCGATGAAGGTATCGGCGGTTTGGTCGAAATCCGTATAGTGAATGCAGAGATTACCAGAGACGGTTTCGCGATGCCCTCGAGAGTTGCGATATTGAGAATCGAAGACAATGCAAGTTTCAAAGCCTTTATAGGCGCTGTAGTTGACTAACACCTCGACTAAGGTGCGACGAGCGGGTTCTAACCCGTCTCGATTTCGGATTTGGCGTAACTGCGCCCAGATACCGATGATGTTATAGCCGTCTACAAATAAGGTGACGAAAGGGGAGGTGGGTGACATGGATTCAAACTCTACAATTGCTCGATTGCCACAGTGGGATACTTTGTTATAGTCGTCCCGCTCGACTATTGTAAAGTTTTATCGCACCGCTCCCGTGTCATCGAAAATCGTCATCCTGGCGGTCAAGCGTTGACAAAACGGTGTTTGAGCCGTTGGGGATCGCCGCGATCGACGACTTTTCCCCCTTCGAGTAAAATTGCACCGTCACAGTAATCGAGTTCGTCGAGGCGGTGCGTGACCCACAACGCCGTCATCTGACGCTGTTCGACCAGTTGTTTGACTCGCTCGACCAAATCGAGTTGACTGTCGGGATCGAGAAGTGCCGTCGGCTCGTCGAGCAGGAGAATATCGCAATGACGGGCGATCGCACCAGCGATCGCCACCCGCTGTTTTTGCCCGCCGCTGAGGGCGTAAATCGGCCGTTGCTGCAACCCATCTAAATTCACCACCGACAACGCCTCGGCGACCCGCTGGCGCACTCGATCGACCCGAAGCCGCTCTTCAACGAGTCCGAACGCGACGTCTGCCCCCACCGTTGGCATGACCAGTTGGTGATCGGGATTTTGAAACACGAATCCGACCCGTCCGCGTACGCGAACCTCTCCCGACTGCACCGGGAGTAAACCCGCCAAAATTCGCAACAGGGTCGATTTGCCGCTTCCGTTGGTTCCCAGGAGCATCCAAAACTCCCCAGACGGCACCTCTAAGGAACAGTCCTTCAAGACAGAGGTGCCGTCAGCCCATTGAAACGACAAATCCCGCACGACAACGGCGGGATCGGTCTGGGATCGATCGCGGGCCATTACGCTTCGCTGGCGATGAAGAATCCCGGTTGGCGTCCGTCAGAGGCCGCACCTTTTTGAGACATCTGTACGGCAATTAACTCGCTGGTGACGATACAGATGGTTTTGGCTTTGTCCGATTTGTCTTCGCTGATGAACTCCATCACCTTGGGTTCGCCGGAGTTCATCGCCTCCCGAAACTGCTGGTACAGTTCGCGAGCGTCCTCTTCGCTTTTGCGCTGGACGGACAGGGGAACGGGCGTGTATTTCAGAATCAGATCGATCGTGTACATGAAATGAAGAAACGTAGCCTAGTAGCTCGACCTTCTCAGTTTGACATACTCCCCAGCCTGAAGGCGTGGGGATTCTCCAGACCTCACGGTTCTAGATTTCTGGTTCGGCGACAACCCTTACTACCCATTGTTGCCAATAAGTACCAGAGGGGTTTATCTCCCCAGACGTTTTCCCCATTACAGAGGAGGTTTCGGTATGCCCTACCGTACCTGATAATCTACCGTACCTGATAATCTACTGAAAAATTGACTCTCTGTACTTGAGGACACGGGTGGCGAAACGAGTTTGCCACTGTGAGATGTCCGTGTTGCTTAGAGCTTTTACCTGTTCGAGCTTTCCCGAACAGAACCCGCTAACTCTAGTTTTCAAGGTTCGGATGCCTCGATTAGAGGCTCGGTTTTTAGACTGGTTAAATACCGTTCCAGTTCTCTGACATCATAGCCAAGTCGCCCTGCAAGGCTTGCCCTGCTCGCACTGCTTGCACTGCTTGCACTGCTTGCACTGCTTGCACTGAGCTTGTCGAAGTGAGCTTGTCGAAGTGAGCTTGTCGAAGTGAGCTTGTCGAAGTGAGCTTGTCGAAGTGAGCTTGTCGAAGTGAGCCAAGTCGAAGGCTTGCCCTGCTCGCACTGCTTGCACTGAGCTTGTCGAAGTGAGCTTGTCGAAGTGAGCCAAGTCGAAGGGGGCGAGGCTTTAGACCCAAATTTTTGGTAACTGGAACGATGCCCCCCGATCGCTCCCAAGACTCCGTCAAATTGGCGATCGCCCATCAGAGCTTACTTTGAGGCGATCGCTGCCATGAAAGTGTGGATCTTCTCAAAAAAATGAGTAGAATAGTAAAGAAACGTAAACACATAGATTGGCAACCCGCTTAATTTCTAGCGAGCGGCTGCCAAAGGGTAACGTTAAAAAACCCGATTTACCCGATCTGAAGCTATTATTCGGAGATTCACACGATGACTATTGCAGTCAATCGCGTGCCAGAGCGAGGATGGTTCGACGTCCTCGACGACTGGCTCAAGCGCGATCGATTCGTTTTCGTCGGCTGGTCCGGCATCCTGCTGTTCCCCACCGCCTACCTGGCAATCGGGGCATGGCTGACCGGCACCACCTTCGTAACCTCCTGGTACACCCACGGCTTAGCCTCGTCCTACATCGAAGGCTGCAACTTCCTGACCGTGGCCG
>NZ_KB235958.1:845191-868696 GCF_000332355.1 Baaleninema simplex PCC 7105 | reverse complement strand
ACATAGTATATAGTTATGTTAACTTAATTAGAAACCTTAGCAAAAGACTTTAAAGCAAGGAGGCTTGAGATTCAATGACCATCGCAGTAAGCCGCGCGCCAGAACGAGGATGGTTCGACGTCCTCGACGACTGGCTCAAGCGCGATCGATTCGTTTTCGTCGGCTGGTCCGGCATCCTGCTGTTCCCCACCGCCTACCTGGCAATCGGGGCATGGCTGACCGGCACCACCTTCGTAACCTCCTGGTACACCCACGGCTTAGCCTCGTCCTACATCGAAGGCTGCAACTTCCTGACCGTGGCCGTGTCCACTCCCCCCGACAGCCTGGGTCACTCCCTGCTGTTCCTGTGGGGACCTGAAGCTCAATGGAACTTCGCCCGCTGGTGTCAGCTCGGCGGTCTGTGGACCTTCACCGCCCTGCACGGCGCCTTCGCTCTGATAGGCTTTATGCTGCGTCAGTTTGAAATTGCCCGTCTGGTGGGTCTGCGTCCTTACAACGCGATCGCCTTCAGCGGTCCTATCGCCGTGTTCGTCAGCGTGTTCCTGATGTATCCCTTGGGACAATCGAGCTGGTTCTTCGCCCCGAGCTTCGGCGTGGCGGCGATTTTCCGCTTCATCCTGTTCTTCCAAGGCTTCCACAACTGGACGCTGAACCCCTTCCACATGATGGGCGTCGCCGGTATCCTCGGCGGAGCGCTGCTGTGCGCCATTCACGGGGCGACGGTGGAAAACACCCTCTTCCAAGATGGTGAAGGTGCTAACACCTTCCGCGCCTTCGAGCCGACCCAAGCCGAAGAAACCTACTCCATGGTGACGGCGAACCGCTTCTGGTCTCAGATTTTCGGCATCGCCTTCTCCAACAAACGCTGGTTGCACTTCTTCATGCTCTTCGTCCCCGTGACGGGACTGTGGATGAGCGCCATCGGCGTCGTGGGTCTGGGTCTGAACCTACGGGCTTACGACTTCACCAGCCAAGAAATTCGCGCGGCTGAAGACCCCGAATTCGAGACCTTCTACACCAAGAACATCTTGCTCAACGAAGGTCTGCGGGCTTGGATGGCTCCCACCGACCAACCCCACGAAAGCTTCGAGTTCCCCGAAGAGGTTCTACCTCGCGGGAACGCGCTGTAATCGTAAGTTTCGACGGCATGGCTATCGGTGCAATGCCATTGACTTTCAAATCCAAAACAGCGTCCCCTACCGCTCGGTGGGGGATTTTTTTTGAGGGCGAAAATCGCGATCGCCAAGCTCGACAGCGGAGATTTCGATTCGATTGTGCTATCCTATCGGCAGTGAGAGCGATAGAGTTCTCAATGTTGTTTCAAAATCTGGAGGTGGTGCCCGTGCAAGATAGTTGTAGTAAATTTCAGGGTCTCCAGGTTGGACTGTACCGGCTGTGTGCCGGGGCTGTTCTCTAGGCGACAGCTTGCGCGATCGCGCAAACAAATTTCGCGTCGGAGGACAAGCTAACTTGGAGTTCCTCCCGGCAGTCAGGTTCCAATCTGTAGATCCGCTAGACCGCTCTTGCTCTTTCGTGTTGACACACGTACTTCCGAGCAAGAGCGGATAGTTTTTGGGGACGAAACCGTTTGCCGATACCGGTCGATCGAAGTGCCAGCGATCGGTTCGATGGGAAATCTCGACGATCGCGATCGCCGATTTGACAAGCTACGCTATCTTGAAAAATAAGTTGTCGAGATGGCTCTGTCGTTTGACAAAGACCCTCTCGAGAGCCGACGTTCCCAAGGAAATTTTATGGCACTGTTAAGCGACAGCGAAATTAAAACGAAGCTCAGCGAACTTTCCGGGTGGGAGCTGCACGGAAAAGAAATCCAGCGAACCTTTACCTTTGAAAATTTCGTCAAAGCGATCGACTTCGTCAACCGCTTAGTCGAACCCGCCGAACAGGCCGGCCACCATCCCGACCTATCCGTTTCATATAATAAAGTCACGGTCAGTCTGACCAGCCACGATGCTGGAGGCTTGACCGCATCCGACTTCGAGATGGCTAAAACCCTCTCGAGCCTATAACTTTCTTGTGCGGTTCGAGCGCCGCTCGAGCCGAAACCTAGGCATCGCTTCTCGAGTCGCTCCTACTCTTCCCTCGGATCGGCGATCCGATTTCAACAATGTCAGCTTGTGACCCAGATACTTTCAATCCCGATCGCGATCGACTCGGGCTTGTCGAGCAGTTGTTAGAAATTGGTACCGCCCTCTCCGGAAGTTACGATCTTTCGGAACTCTTAGGGTTGATTCTCTCGAAAAGTCGAGAAATCACCTGGAGCGACGCGGGAAGCGTTTACTTAGTCGATCGCAGCGATGACTGTCTCAAACTGCTCTTTAAAACAGCACAGAACGATTCCCGACCGAATATCTCGTTTCGGGAATTCGCCATGCCGTTAACCCCCCATAGCTTAGCGGGATACGTGGCGCTGACGGGAGAAACCCTCAACCTCCGCGACGCCTACAATCCTCCTCCAGAAGCACCTTACGAACTCAACCGCAATTTCGATCGCGACATCGGTTACCAAACGCGATCGGTGTTGGCGATTCCCATGCAAAATCGCAAGGGAGACGCCATTGGTGTCTTGCAGCTCATCAATCGCAAAAAACAGCCTGACGTTCGGCTCAATCCAGCCAACGTCGTGGAAATGACGCAGCCTTATTCCCAGTGGGAGGAGCGCATCGTGCGATCGCTGGCCAGTCAGGCAGGAATCTCCATCGAACGCAACAACCTCCAAGACGAAATCGAAAACTTATTTGAAGGCTTCGTTCGCACTTCCGTCCAGGCGATTGAAATGCGCGATCCCTGCACCTCGGGTCATTCCGAACGCGTCGCGCAACTGACCGTCAAACTCGCCGAAGCGGTCAACGCCACTGACAGCGGCCCGTTACAGTCTGCGTACTTCGACGCACGCCAGATTCGAGAGCTGCGCTATGCCGCCCTACTGCACGATTTCGGTAAAATCGGCGTTCCCGAAGCCATTTTAGTGAAAGAAAAGAAACTTTACCCAGAACGCCTCAATACCATTCGCCAACGCTTCCATTTCGTACAACGGACCTTAGAACTCGAATGCGCTCGTCAAAAGTATCGCCATCTCCTCGAACGCCCGAACAACGATGAAGACGAGCCGCTCGACGCACTGCTGAACGCCTGCGATCGCCAGTTGAAAGACCGCATCGCTCAACTCGAAGACTATTGGCAACTCGTCGCGAACGCCAACGAACCGGCGACGATATCGGATACCCCTTTAGACCGACTCGAAGAACTCGCCGCCTACCAATACACCGACATCGACGGTTCCCTCAAACCGCTGATTACCGACGAAGAACTGAGCCAGTTGAGTCTCTCGCGGGGAAACCTCACCCCGGAAGAACGGGCGGAGATCGAAGCCCACGTCAGCCATTCTTACGAGTTTCTCAAACAAATTCCCTGGACGAAAACTCTATCCGGCGTTCCCGAAATCGCTTACGGCCATCACGAAAAACTCAACGGAACGGGATATCCGCGCGGCTTGACTGGCGAAAACATTTCCCTGCAAACTCAAATGTTGACGGTGGCCGATATCTACGATGCCCTCACGGCTGGCGATCGCCCTTACAAACACGGGTTGGGCGTCAGCACCGCCCTCCACATCCTCCGTCAAGAAGCTGCGCGATACGCCATTAACCCCGATTTACTGGCCGTGTTCGAGCAACACCAAGTTTACGCCACCGTCCGACCGTCAACTCAGGCGAGGCGGCTGCGAACGGCGTGAACGGCGCGGGCGCAGCGTTCCCGACGCTCCCCAAGCTACGCGATCGCTGCCGTCCCAGGGTTGGAACTCGAGTCGTCCCGCCCAACGCTGCCACACCAGCCACGCGATCGCGTCGAGGTCGTCGCGGTTGTCGAGGGTCGCCCGTTCGATCGCGGGAACGCCGATACGAGTTCGCCAAGCCCCGCACAGCGCTCCAGCGAGGGTTCCGGCGAGGGTGCGATCGCGCCCCAGTTCACCAGATCGCCTCACCGCCAGCTCCCAGTCTCCCTCAGCACTAAGAACGCAGTACAGCACCACGGACAACACCGACTCTTCCCGCCCCCTCAGACGCACCCCGTCGAGGCGTTGTCGGGTGGGGGTCAGCCAGACATCGGGGTCGAGATGCTCCTGTGCGAACGTCTCGGAAAGGGAGTCGATCGCGAGGCGATCGCCCACCGCTGCGGCCACGGTTAACATCACCGCCAACGCTTCCGGTCGTCGCACTGACGGGGGATTTAAGATCGAGGCGATCGCCTCCGACGCGCGATCGCTGCGATCGTGAAGCAACAACGCCACCAACAACGCGCCGAACAGGGGCGTCTCGGACACCGACACCAGATCGCAGGCGTCGCACCGCACGAACCGCTCGGCAGCCTCCCGTTCGGCATCGCCCATCCAAACGAGAGGATCGTCGGGAGAACAGCTCAGACGATAGCCGAGTTCGGCACCGAGTAGCGTGCCGCGAAATCGTTCGAGAAGTGACAGATACACGGAACTAGCGATCGCTCAGAAGTTGGTGTGCCTCTAAAATCGTGCGTTCCGTTTCGTCCCAACCCATACATTTATCGGTCACGGACACGCCGTATTTCAAATCCTTCAACTCCTGGGGAATTTTTTGATTGCCCTCAAACAGATGAGATTCCAGCATCGTTCCCACGATCGACGAATTGCCCTGGCACACCTGGCGCACCACGTTTTGAAACACGCTCGCCTGACGCTTGTGATCTTTATTCGAGTTGCCGTGACTGCAATCGATCGCCAAACGAGGGGGCAAACCGGCATCTTTTAACTGCGTTTCTACTTGGCGGATCGAGTTCGTGTCGAAGTTCGACTTTCCGCCTCCCCCGCGCAGAATGATGTGAGCGTAATTGTTACCGCTCGTATTGAACACGCTCACGCGTCCCATTTCGTCGATTCCCAGAAAACTGTGGGGACCGCGAGCGGCTTTCATTGCGTTGACGGCCACTTCAATGCTACCGTTCGTGCCGTTTTTCAAACCCACGGGCATCGATAACCCGCTGGCCATTTCCCGGTGCGTTTGAGATTCGATCGTCCGGGCCCCGATCGCCGACCAAGAGATGGCGTCGCTGATATACTGCGGCACGATGGGATCGAGGGCTTCTGTGGCGGTCGGGAGTCCGAGGTCTGCGATGTCGAGGAGTAATTCCCGAGCCAACAACAATCCTTTCTCGATATGGAACGAGTCGTCCATGTCGGGATCGTTGATCAACCCTTTCCAACCGACCGTCGTGCGCGGTTTTTCAAAGTAAACGCGCATGATTAACAGCAGTCGGTCCGAGACGCGATCGGCTAAGGCTTTCAAGCGTCGGGCGTATTCCCGCGCCGCATCTACGTCGTGAATCGAACAGGGACCGACCACGACGAAGCAGCGAGAATCTTTTCGGTCGAGAATATCTTCGATCTGACGGCGAAAGGCGTAAACGGTTCGCTCCATGCCATCGGTCAGCGGGAGCTTAGTTTTAATTTCAGCAGGGGTTAGGAGAACCTGCGAATTCGCGATATGGGTATTTAACAGTTGTTGCGGCATCGTGCGTACTCGGAAGACGGCGAAATTACGTCGATCGGCGATCTCTTATCTTAGAACAGTTTATCGAGCGATCCGGCCGTGCGATCGCGAGACTTTACCTCAATGTCGAGGTGGCTTCCGCCTCGGCGCTACTCGCTTTTTTGACGGCGCGACACGGACAGTTCCATCATCTCCGGTAACGTGGCAAATCGATAGCCTTCGGCTTCTAATCGGTCGAGAATCTCGGGAAGGGCGGCCACCGTGCGGGCGCGGTTCCCACCGCCGTCGTGTAGGAGAACGACCGCACCGGGACTGGCGCGATCGACGACGTTGTTGACGATTTCGGGGACAGAGACGGTGTAGTCTAAACTATCGAGCGACCACATCATCACTGCGTAGTCCTGCTGGGCAGCGCGATCGGCCAGACCGTTGGTGAGGTTGCCACCCGGCGGACGGAAAAAGCCAGTGCGAACGCCTGTCACCTCGTAAATGAAGTCTGAGGTGCGATCGATTTCTCGTACCGCTTCGGTCGTACTGACGGGATGGTAGCGGTGATTCCAACTGTGGTTGCCGATCGCGTGATCTTCTGCCACGATACGACGAAGCAGATCGACTTTGTTTTCTGCGTGACTGCCCACGACGAAAAACGTCGCCCGCGCGTCGTGTTTGCGAAGAATATCGAGAATTTGCGCGGTTTCCGTCCAGGGGCCGTCGTCGAAGGTCAAGGCGACGACACGATCTTGAGATGGCAGCGGTACATCGTAGACCGTTTGCCCGCGAAACTCTTCTGGGGCGACGTGATAGACGGTTGGCGGATTTTGGGCGAGTTCGAGTTGGGCTTGCGTACTCTCCCAAATGCGATCGACTTGCTGTAACGAGACTTGGGCGTGACTGGCAACTACGGCTTGAACGCGAGGAACTTCGACCGTCGGTAAGGGATTCGGCTCGTCTTGAGGAAGGGTCGCCAGCAAGACTTCTTGGGGAAGCGGCCGAAACGCCAGCAACAAAAAGCCTAAGTTGAGCAGACTCGTCGAGACGAATTTTTTTCCAAACGATTCGCAGTGATTCCCGATCGGACTCCGTCGTTTGACGGAACGGTGTTTGGGGCGAGAGGCGATCGGATACGGGACGCGCGGAAACGTGGGCTTTTTCATCTTGAGTCGTGTAGGAGGAAACGCACGGAATGCAGGTCACAGTGGCGACAGACGCACGATCGCACCTCAGCTCGTTTCGGACTCGCAGGCGATCGCGCACGAGACGAGGAGATGAAACGGGCGATCGCACCTCCGGTTGACAGTCCGGTTTGAAAACCTGCTGGAGTCCGACTCGAGATCGAGGGCGGGATCTCACTTCGGCGGAACGGACGGTATAGTGGGATGCTGAGGCTTCCGGGGCTAGTCTAGCCCGAGTTGTCTCTTCGCGCAAAGTCTGCTGTTTCGGTTCGCCGTCTTACAACGATTTTTATCGACGATGCATCCGTATCGTATCGATACAAGAGACGCGCAGCGGTTTCCGAAAATTCTCACTTCAAGTTTAAAAACGGGGCGATCGCGACGACATTCCTGTCTGAAACGTCTCGAAATTTAAAGTGTTGTAACGATATTGGGAAAACTTCATCGGTCGGGATGAAGCTCTTTCTACGATAAAAATAGAGAATATATTAGGACTAGGAGGGTGGCAGGGTGTCCGAAAGACATTTTAAAATAAATCGATTTAAATTCAAAAGTTGGTCGCTGTGGTCTGTCGTTACCCTGCCGATCGCTTTATTCGCAACTGCTGGCCGTCCGATCGCAAATATCGGGCTGTCAAACGCCGAGAGATCGCCCGACACGACGAGCGATCTCGTCCAAACCCAGATCGCGCAGGATATTGCCCCCGTTCCCGACGGAATCTATTTATACGGCGAAGATTCCGTTCCCAACCGCATCGGAACCGCTTACATGGTATTCGAGGTACGCCACAACCGAGCCGTCGGTGCGTTTTATATGCCGCATTCTTCGTTCGATTGCTTTTACGGTCAGATCGGCGCTCGAGAATTCGACGTAACGGTCGTCAACAGTTACGATCGCACCGCTTACGCGTATGCTGTAGCTCGAGCCGATTCGGCCGTCGCCTCGGGATCGAACGTCGCCGTCACCCCGGAATTTACGGGTTTTCATCGGATCGAACCCCTCAGCGATCGCGATCGGGAGATGGTAGAAACCTGCACCACGCAGTTACAGGGCGAGTTGAGGTGAAGACAGTCACCAGTCACCAGTCACCAGTCACCAGTCGCCAGTCGCCAGTCGCCAGTCACCAGTCACCAGTGCAGAGATGAGGCGATGAGGGGAAACGGTTCCCTGTTCCCTGCTCCCTGTTCCCTGTTCCCTGTTCCCCGTTCCCTGTTCCCTGTTCCCTAAAAAAGCTTCCCCGATCCTCATCTCAATCGCCGAGGAAGGGACGACCAAACGGGACGAGTCGAACCTTGACGGCGAACGTTCGTGGCACAGTGCAAGTTGCCTTTCATCTCGTGATATTGAGCGTCGTCGATAAAGGAAACTTGAAGATGTGTGGGAGCTACGAGACGGCGAAATTCGGCTTGTAAGACATCCTGTCCGTTGACGATCGCCCCTTGGGGATCGGAGACCAACAGGCGATCGCCTAGGACGACCAAATTCACCAAATTCGGCCACAGGGAATCGCCGATTTCCCCATACAACGCTGGAACGAAGACTACGCGATCGTCCTCGATCTCGAATTCTCGTTTCAGACGAGCGACGATGGGGTTGACGCGTTGCTGTTGGAGTTGCAAATTTCGAGCGAGGGTATCCGTATCTTCGAGGAATTCTCTGACCGTCCGTTCGGTACTCAAGCCTCGCGACATCACTGCATCGCCGAATCCGCGACGTTCCAAGTTTCGCAAGAACTGCACGCCGGTTTCCGGGGACGTGACGAGCATCAAAAATCCACCGTCGCGATGGGGAACGAAACTCACCACTTCGTCCACGTGGCGAATGTGTAACCAAGCGGTATCGATCGCCACGGTCGGCCCTTGCAGTTCCTGCGCGTCGAGAAACTCTACAATATCCGGGTGCATGGACACGCCGTCGGCGGTTCCGTATCCGGGTGCATGGACACGCCGTCGGCGGTTCCGTAGTAAATTCGTCCCCAAGGATACCCCGGTAGTGGCGGCGTGACTTCTAAATTACCGTACCAATCGATCCAAGCATCTTCTTCGGGGAGTTCGCGGGGTTCGGCGACGGAAAACCAACCCGTGTCAGGTTTGAGGAGCGATCGCGCGAATCCATCTAAGTTCGGATCGCGAACACCCTCCAGTACGCTGGGCATCACGTGTAACCGACCGCGACTGGGAAACTGTACGAAGCCGATTTCCATGGTATCCTGCATCCACAACAGCCCCGTGGGATCGACGGTCAGGGGAACGCGAGCGGCTTGGGTTTGCTGTTGCAGCATCGGTAAAAACGCGTCGGTGACGTCGAGGGGACTGGCGAAGATTTCTTGCGGCGTCGCGGTGTTGGGTAGCATCAACCAAGGCGTCACTCGCAGGGCGATGCGATCGACGGCGAGGCGTTCTCCGCTTTGACGGGCTGTGGCTTCGAGGGTAGCGTAACCGTTCCAGTGGCGATCGGCGAACTGCGTGGCTTCGAGTCCCAACACCACGGTTTGACTGGCGGCGAGGGGCGTTTCGCCTCGTAAGTCCACGGGAACCCAGCCGCGATAAGTACGTTGGAAGGCGCGGAGGTAGGGACGAGAAGCCACGTCGGATTGTAGAAACAGCGGGACGCCTTGCAGTTTTTTGGGAACGCGCAAACGCACGAGGGCGAGTTCGCGATCGCGGGCGAAACTGGTTGGGGTTGCATCTTGCCAGTCGGGGGTTCCGTTGCGGTTGTCGTCGTCGTGGTTGAAGGGCAACAACGCCCCGCGTTTCCAACTCCAAGACTGTCGCTGTCGAACGTCTGAGCGATCGACGACGCCGTCGCGGTTGGTGTCGCCGTACAGTCGAAAATCGGGAGACTTGGGGGGATTGAGTTCGACGATCGCCTCGGTGTCGTCGGAGAAGTCTTCTTCTAAGAGGCGATCGCCCGCGACGAACCCATTAGAATCATCTTTAGAATCCCCCTTTTCGGCTGTGATTTGGAAAGATTGCGATCCTCCTCGCACGACGAACGTTCCCAAGAGAACCGCGATACCGAGCCAGACGAAATACCGTACTTTCATGAATTCCCTTTGGAGGTTCGAGAGAGGTGAGAACCCCCACTTTGAGATTAAGGCAAATCCATACCTCTCTGACGTAAATCGTTTAAAATCGCTTCGTTTCCGGCTTCGACGACCTCGTCTGACAGGGCAGTGAGGGGATTGTTATCGATGTAGAGGTATTTGAGCTGTTGCAGTCGTCCGAGTTCGAGGGGTAAGTCGTTGAGTCCGGTGTTGCGAACGTTGAGAATTTCGAGGTCTGACAGTCGAGTGATTTCAGAGGGGAGTACGCCGAGGGAAACGTCCCACAGTGCGAGACTTTTGAGTCGCTCGAGCTGTAAAATCTTCCGAGGAAATTCGAGAAAGGCGTTTCCTCCGATAGAGAGTTCTTCGAGGTGTTTTAGGTGGGCGATCGCGGGGGGAAAGTGCTGAAATTCGTTATCGCTGACCGCTAGCGATCGCAAGTCTTGGAGTGCGGCTATGTCTTCGGGTAACTCCGAGAGTCGGTTATGACTAACGGACAATACTTTAAGTCGGGTCAATCGCGCGATCGATACTGGAATTTCGCGAAGTTGGTTGTTATAAAGATACAGTTCTTCTAAGTTTTCTAAATTCCCGATCTCGCGAGGAATAGATTCGAGTCGGTTATCGTAAGCATACAGTATTTTTAAAAGCGTTAAATTTCCAATTTGTTTCGGTAAAATTTCGATTTGGTTTCCTCCGATCGCAAACTGACGTAAGTTTCCCAGTTTCGCAATCTTTGAGGGAATTGACGAAATTTCATTTTGGTTTAACGATAAATTATGAAGGTTCTCGAGCTGCAAGATTTCGAGGGGAAATTCTCTCAGTTTGTTTTGACGTAAAGACAAATCGCGAAGGCGCGTCAATCGATAAAAATCGGAGGGCAGCTCTGCAATCTGATTCGAGCGCAGCGAGAGTTCTCGTAACAGCGATACTTTGCCGAGATTTTGAGATATTTCTTGAATACGATTGTTATTTAAAAACAGTTTTTCCAGTCGCTTTAAATTGGAAATGCGATCGGGAATTTCAGATAAAAAATTTCCACCTAAATATAATTCTCGCAATCCCGAAATTTCAAAAATCTCCGGAACAAATTCCTCAAAGCGATTCCATTCTATATCGAGGATTTTTAAGTTCTTTAGCTTAGTAAATTCAGCCGGAAGCGATCGCAACTGATTTCCACTCAAGCTCAAGGCGTTGAGACAAGACAGATCGCCAATTTCTGGCGGGAGTTCAGACAAGTTTAGATCGGACAAATCGAGGGATTTGACTTCAGATCTCGCTGCCTGGTGTAACGTTTCTAATAAAGAATTTTGAGTCATAAAAGAGGTAGAGCAAGCCACTTCGCGATCGATACAAATTCAACGTTCTTGCAAACACCCCGACGTGCGATCGACTTTAACACAGTCTCTAACGAGAGAAAAGGGGATATTTCGCTCGTAAAATAATAAGGTCAAACCTTCAGAAAAGCTTTACAAAACGTGACTTTAATTGACTTTTTGAAACTGTACGATCGAGAACGCGACTACCTCAGCGATCTCCGCCAACAAGGGCAGGGAACAGCCACCCTTCCCAACCAGTTCGCCTCGGGGGATACGACCCAAACCAGCAGCGTGTTGTGGGCGCGGAGTACCTCGAGCGAGGAAGATCTCGACTCTCGCAACACGTTTGTCGCCTTCGAGTACAGCTGGGATCCCGACTTTAACATTGTTAACACAGCAAGTGGTACTCTCGACACCTCTGACGTTCCCGTCAAAGTCGAAGTTTCCAACCTACAACCAGATACTCAATACTACGTGCGTGTGACTGATGGCGTCGGTAGTTCCACCGTCGGAACTTTTCGCACTCCCGCCGACGTGGGAACCCAAACCGGATTGCGTTTCGGCGTCGCCCCCGACTGGCAAGGAGAACTCAATCCCTACCCCGCAATTCGCAACGCCGACGATCGCGATCTCGAATTCTTCGTTCTCCTGGGCGATACCATCTACGCCGACACGCGATCGCCCGCAGTAGAAAAACCCCAAGCCGAAACCCTCGAGGAATTCCGCCTCAAATACGACGAAGTCTACAGCGATCGCTTCGGACTCAACGCCTGGGGAGACTTGCGATCGTCGACCAGCGTTTTCGCGACCATCGACGACCACGAAATCACCAACGACGTACCCGGTGGCGCTCCGCCGTCCGTCGAAGCGTCTTTCGAGGGCGATCCTGCCACCTTCATCAACGACGCCCAACTCTACGAAACGGGGATGCAGGCGTTTCAGGAGTACAACCCGATTCGAGACGAATTTTACGGCGATACGGGCGATCCCGTCACGGCCAACGAACGCAAACTCTACCGCTTCCAAACCTACGGCAGCGATGCGGCGATTTTCGTTCCCGACACGCGATCGTTTCGAGACGAACCCTTGCCCTTCCTTCCCGACACCGCCTCCCCCGAAGCCGCCGCCGAATTCCTCCAAGCCTCCTTCGACCCCGATAAAACTATGTTGGGGGCAGTGCAACTCGAAGAGTTGAAAACTGACCTCCTCGCCGCAGAGAATTCTGGCATTACCTGGAAGTTCGTCATGTCTTCCGTTCCCATCCAAAACTTCGGTACCACCGTCGCCGGGGAACGCTGGGAAGGCTACGCCGCCGAACGCACGGAATTCCTGAAATTTATCGAGGACAACCAAATCGATAACGTGGTTTTCGTTTCGGGAGACTTCCACGGCAACGTCGTTAACAACGTCACCTATCAAAACGGCTTCGGACAGCCGCAGATTCCCACGGACGTTATCGACATCATGACAGGGCCGGTGGCGTACCAACTCAACCTCGGAAACGGCCCCTTTGGTGCGCCCTTCGGTGCGGCGACGGTGGCGTTTACGCCGACGGCGATTCTTCCCCAAGCCCAGAAAGACCGCTACGGGACGTTATCGCGGGCGGAAAAAGACGCGTTTATCGAAGATGTCGTCAACGCTCGTTTAGTGAAGTTCGGGTACGATACCTTCGGGTTAGAGGGGTCGGGCATCGACGCGACGCTATTACAGGGGACTTATTCCCAGTCTCACGTTTTCACCTGGACGGAATTCGACATCGACCCGGCGACGCAAGCGTTAACGGTGACCAGTTACGGCGTCGAACCCTACAGCCAAGCGGACATCGAAGCCAATCCCGAGGCGATTTTGGCGTTGCAACCGGACGTCACGATGCAGTTTGTCGTGGGGGCGAAAAATCGGATAACGGGAACGGAAGAGGCTGAAACGTTAGTCGGCAATGGGCTCAACGACGAAATGCGGGGTCTCGGCGGCAACGATCGCCTGTTGGGAAACGCCGGAAACGATACGTTACTCGGCGGGGGCGGTAGCGATTTTCTCGATGGCGGCGATGGGGTAGACACCGCCAGTTATGCCGAGTCCAGTGTGGGGGTTAACGCCGATCTCAAGTCGGAAGTCGTTATCCAAGGCTTCGACCCCAACGCCCCGCGAGATGCCGACCCCGATACTTTTTCCAGCGTGGAAAACCTCGTCGGGTCGGCGTTTGACGATACTCTGACGGGAACGGGGGGAGATAACGAGATCGAAGGGGGATTGGGGGAAGATGTGCTGACGGGAAGCGGGGGAAGCGATCGCTTCGTCTTCCGTTCTCCCAGCGAGGGGGGCGATCGCATCACCGATTTCGCCGCCGACGATCGCCTGTTGGTGGCCGCTACGGGGTTCGGTGGCGGTTTGGGGGCAGGAATTCCCCTCGATTACAGCGATCCTGTGGGGGTGTTCGACTCGACGGGAACCTTCGTTAGCGGCGCGTCTCCAGTGCCAAACCAGCCAGTGGCAACGTTCTTGTACGACGTAACGACGGGAACCCTCAGTTACGACATCGACGGAACTGGGGTAGCTGGGGCAGTGGCGATCGCGACACTCGAAAATATTCCGACTCTAACCCGTTCTCAGATCGCAGTTGTAACATAATCGATTCAGTTCGCGGCGTATCATAGAAGAAATTGGGTTGACATCCTACCCAGGAAGATCGGGGCGATCGCACGATCGTCTACCGCATCTAAGACTGTCAACTCTGCATTCTCGATCGAAATTTTGCTCTAGACCCTATGGACATTACAGACCTCAACGACCTCGAAAGTTCGGTAAACAGTTTGTTGTCGTTGGCAAAAGCCGAACTTGAAGAAAAACGTCTCCAACAGCAACGGGAAGAACAAATTCAAGACGCCATCAAGGATATCGAACAACGTCTACAACCTCTGTTAGCGCAAGTCGAAGCGATGTTGCGCCAGTACGATGCCGAACAAATCGACGACAGCATCGGACGGCAAAAACTCGATGACAAAGCCAAGGAACTACGCCAACAGCTTGAAAGCGCCCCGTTGTTAGCCGCCCAACTCGTCGATCGCCAACTCATCTTATATGAAGAACGGCTACTCGACGAACAACTGGCAGAACAAACGAATCAGTGGCGACACGCTCTCAAACACGACCTTCTCGATACGATTTCCGAACAGCAAGATTTCTTTAGTGCAACAGATGCGGCTGTGGCCGTTCGCGGTTACGTGAGCGATCTCAAAGCGATCGGCGCCCTCGAAGAAATTGTCGAATTCCTCATCGAACGGATTAACGAACTCAGCGAAGAAGGCCCCGTCGCGCGTCTGCGGGGAACCCACGAACAGACGTTAAATTTTATCTACCACAAAGCGATGGAAAATCGCTCTCGGGTCGAACGTCCGACAGAAGTTCAACCAAGAACTCGCCATCGCACGTCGGCGAAACGCCCCAATCCTTACGCGGCGTTATCGGGAAAAGTGGTCGTCTTTGGCGGTCACGATCGCTTAGCAACGTCGGTGAAAAACCGCTTGCGGGAGTCAGATGTGGATTTAGTGTGGTGTACGGCACAAGACGGCTTACAAATGGCACAACAAGCTGAAAGCCACATCTATTCGGCGGATTTACTTTTAATTATCACCGGATATGCAAGCCACTCGCTGACGGAAAAAGCGATGCAAGTGGCTCAAAAAGCGAGCAAAACCCCGGAAATGATTAACACGACAGGAATGACGCGGGTGTTAGAGGCGATCGAATATGGTTTAAAGACCCAACTCCTCGCCAATCAGTTCTCGAAAACCGCCTGACGGAATGGTGAGGAGAGACTGAAATTTCCGGATTTCTGAACATTGACTCTCGAGTCTTTGTTTCTTGAATCCCCTTGTCGTAGGGTTGTTGTCGGCAACGACCCTACGGTTTTTTATGTCGAGACGAGGTAGCGACGCAGGAAACTTTCGAGGGATTCCATTTGAATGTCGAAGACGGACTCGAGGGTGTGAATTTCCTCGGAAGTACAGAAAAATTCGTTCGCGAGTAGGATACGCAAGGTTCCAAGGGAACGTTGTAAGTCTGGGTTGACGAATCCCAATCCCGTTCGGATTCCGTCGAGGACGGACAGGGGAAGGTTGAGAACGATAGGCTCTTTGTTAAAGACGCGGCTAAAGATTTTGGGAAAGTCTTCCCGTTGCAAGATTTCCGGGCCGCCGACGGCGAAGATACGGTTTCTCGCTGCTTCGACAGTCGTAGAATCGACGGCGATTTGCGCGAGATCGTCGGTACTGACGATCGACGTGCGGTTTTTCAGGTCGCCAATGGCGAAGTAAATTCCCGTGTGTTGGAAGCGTTCGGCGAGGGGAAGCAGGTTCGAGGCGAATCCCGAGGGTCGCAGGATCGTGTAGTTGAGGTTACTTTTTTGGAGGTAGTTTTCCACTTCCCGTTTGGCTTTGAAGACGGGGGAATCTTGATAGCCGCGATCGACGCCTAAGACGGAAGTATATACAAAGTGTTCGACGCGGAACTCTTTTCCGAAATCGATGAGGTCGATATTGGCGCGGTAATCGACATCTTGAGCGTTTCCCGACCCCGAACCGTGAGCGCTCACGATGTAGCGCACGTCGCGACAGGCTTTGCGGACATCTCTTTCTTGGCGCAAGTCTCCGATAAAAATTTCGGCTCCCCGCTGTTCGAGTTCGGCGTAGTTTGAGGACAGACGCACGAAAGCTCGAACGGGAAGGTCGCGATCGCGCAGCAATCGCACGATGCGTTTTCCAAGACCGCCAGTCGCACCTGTGACGAGATACATAGCTGTTTTTCGATAGGTTTTACAACGAGAGGGCTTGCAATAGCACTCTTTATTCTTATTATGTCCAGTTTTGAGGAGATGCGAGATACGATATGGATTTCTCGTGAGAAACTGATTTTTAAGAACGGCGATCGCTTCCAGTTTCACTGGACTCTGGCCGGTCTACTTCTACCGACTCTCTTCAAAGCAGTTTTTCAATATTGCAATTTTCGACATAATGAACCGTCTCTACTGTTCCACTTCGATCGAGTAAAACATCAAATTAAATATTTTTGAATTTAGCATAAAAATATTATATTTCAGGCAATAAAATTACAAAATATCTATATTAACAAAATTTATTTTTTAGATTCTGTTAATTCATTTTAATTTTAATTTTTTTGAAAAAATTAAATTTTATTGAATACAAAACCCGAACTCAAATACTGGTTTTGTCCAATCCGAAACGTCCCTCTCTGTGTCCTCTGTGTCTCTGTGGTGAAGACTTACAGGACTTACGCAGTTCGATCGAAAATACATTAAATGGAGAGATCGGCGAGCAATCTTTACCCTACAAATAGTGTAGATATCTAACTCAAGAATAGACAAAAAATTGTTGCACAAAAATGTAATTGTACATTTTCAAGTCAATGGAAATACGATGTCACTTTAAATAAAATCTTTCCGTGTGTTTATCAATTCAACAGCAGAAAATTGCGTACGACGCGATCGGGATCGATCGAGTTTGCCCGAGTCTTTGTTGATTTTTCATTCAATTTACCTAGAGTTAGGGAATTCGACATTCCAACAGCCTCGGAACGACAAACTCTAACGCCAGTCGGGTTTCTTCCACTTCCGTTCGGGGAAAAGAACAGGCCGCATCGCCACAGCCAAACCGCAAAATCTCTCCCGTTGACCAAAACGCTTGGTTGGGAAAATGACCGACTGGGTACGGACGCGTGGAGTCTGTCCACCCGACAGTCTCCCTAAATTCAGTGTAGGCACGATCGCGTTGAGGATATTTCCGAGCCAAAAGCGTCCACAAATTCCGTTGGACGCTCAAACCGTAGCGATCGCCGCTGCTGCGTCGCCACAACGCATCGATTTCGGCCAGTTCTGCACAAGGAAACTGGCGAAACGCTCGCCCATCGGGTAACACTGCACCCCGCCCCAATCTCGCCCAAGTCATCTCGCTGGCGTGTTGCCATTGCCGCTGTTGCAACGCCCGCTCTAACTCTAGCATCGAGGGAATCGGTTGTGGTGTCGGTGCGATCGCGGGTTGAGGCGCTTCGTCCTGGGCTTGGGTCGTCTCGGACGGGAAAATCGGGGCGATCGCCTCGATTCCCCCGATGGCAATTCCGGCGAAAAGGGTTCCCGCCAGCAGTCTCCCCACGGTTCCAAAAACGCTCGATTCTTGCGACATCTCGGCATACTCTCCAGGCGATCGCCCCTACGATATGCGGCACTTCGACGCGAGAAACCGGCGATCGCGACAGTTCGCCGACAGGAACGGTTCGAGACTCACTCCTGCGACAGTCGCTTCACCTCCTGTCCCCCCAGTAACGCGTCGGCTTCTCGTAACATCGCCAGAACCACATCTCGATGAGGACTGTTTTTCAAACAGGACTCGAGCGATCGCACATCGACTTTATCGACTTTTTCACCGGGGAACCAATGACCGCCGTTTCCCAACAGGTTGTACCGCATCTTCCCGTATTCAACTAAATCGTAAGCCACCGCCAGATTTCGCAGCCACAGAATCGCCGCAATATTCACCTCTCCCGGCGTTTCCTCCCAACTGGGAAGTCCCCGATGCCAGGTTTTATACCAGGTTTCTCCTAAAGCGTCGATCGCCGCCCGTTCGAGACGGTCTAAAATCGGTGGAAGTAGTTCCTCGGCGCGATCGAGTAACGGTAACACCTTTAAATGTTCGTCGAAATCCGAGGGACGCGCCGCCCCCAAACTCAAGGTGTGAACCTGGGGACGACTCAGACAGAACAGGTTGTTAAAGACGATCGGCGACAGCGGCCGACACAGTTGCACCAATTTCGGCGAGGGTTCGTACAACATTCCCCCTTTATTGGAAGGACTGATGATAAACACCCCCATGTCGTGGCGTCTGGCGGCTTCGATCGCCGACCAGTTGGCTTGATTGATGTAATACCAATGCAAGTTGACGTAATCGAACTGACCCGATGCGATCGCCTTTAAGATTAACTCCGTCGCACCGTGAGTCGAAAAGCCGATATAGCGAACGCGACCCTGTTGCTGAAAGGTTCGCGCCTCGTCCAAACAGCCACCGGGTCGCAGAGTATACTCGAGCAGTTCTGGTGTGTTAATGCCGTGAATTCCCAGCAAGTCCACGTAGTCCAGTTGCAGGTTTTGCAAGGACTGCTTCAGCGTCATGCGAAACTCGAGAGGATCGTCGGTGGGAATCACTTTTGTCTGAACGATGAGTTCTTCGCGGGGAAGTTGCGGGAGAATGCGCCCCAGTTGAATTTCCGAGGTTCCGTATCCTCGCGCCGTTTCGATATGATTGATTCCCAATTCCAGCGATCGCCGAATCGTCGCCTCTAAATTACGCTGGCTGGCCTCGGGAATCTCCGCAGGCGGAACGTCCTTCCACGAATGTTGGTAGCGCATTCCCCCACAGGAGAACAGGGGCATTTGTAACTCGGTGCGTCCAAAGCGTCGGTATTCCACGATCGGTTCTCAAAGCGTTACATCGTATTTTCTCGCACGGCCGACTTCGGAATCTAATCTGCAAAGTTACCTCTAAACCCAATTCTTGATGTTAGATTAAGAGTTCGCAGAACTCCGATTACCGAGTGGGTATGCAACAACACGCGATCGGTGCTTGATACAACTTCCGTGCTGTAAGTACACTGAGAGTACATTAAGATCGTACACCACAAATTAAAATTATTTGCCAATTCAAAAATGAAATGCAATATCGGCAGGTTTATTTCCCATTGCCACTACAGAATTTGGTATCAGACGAGAGGATGAAACTGGCGGATCGGGAGCGAACTTGATTGTCGAATGGGTATTTGTAACATCTGTTAGCGATTCAGTAATAGAAGTTATTATGGCGATCGCATCTAGAACTCAAGGTTACAGGTTCCTTACATCAAGACGAGTTATTAAAGAATTTAGTCTCGATTCAGGCGACTGATAACAAAGTAAGGCTAGAGACTGAGACGAACGAGTTGTATAAAGAAACATAGTACGATCCTCCCACTTTTGAATCTATTTTAATGAGATTTTGTAGTATCGTTCGACTTTTTTGAACGAAAAGGGAGCCAAGATAGCAGTGTAAGGTAAAAAATCGTGTAGAACTAGGCTGTAAACAACTTTTGAAATTTCTCTGTAAATTCCTTTTGTCTAGGAAATTTATGAGGTTTTGGACGATCGCACAAAAAAGATCTATGGTGACTGGATTTCATATGAGTAGAGAATCACCTATACCCGCCAAATCGCTCGGGCTGTACCCACAAAAAAGAGCCACTGAATTCAGGTTTCTTATTCGGCTTTAACGACCCCTAACCATTGCGCCATTGGGACTAACGTAAATCCTTGAATCGCAACAGAAATCAGAACGATAAAGAAAACTAAATTAAAAATAGTTGTAGCATCTTCCAAGCCTACACTAATAGGGATAATTGATAAAATAATCGGGACTGAACCCCGTAAACCCACCCAAGAAATAAAACCTTTTTCTCGAAAATCATAAGAAAATAAGGCAAGAGAAATCGAAACACTGAGGGGACGTGCGATGACAATTAAGAATACTGCAATGACTGTAGCAACCCCAGCGACGGAAAGCAGTTGAGAGGGAAATACCAACAATCCTAAAATCGAAAACATAGTAATTTGCATCAACCAAGATAGTCCATCGTGAAAATCTACAATCCTCTCTTTTTCGGAAAAATTTCGACTTCCTGCCACGACTCCTGCTACATAAACCGCGAGAAAACCATTTCCTAGGCAAAGTGTGGCTATTCCATAAGTTAGTAAAACCTTGGCGATCGTTGCAACAGAGTACAAACCTTTAAGATCGACTTGAAGTCGGTTGCTATCTAAACTTATAATTATCCCCATTCCATACCCGACCAAAATTCCTACTATAATTTGCAGCAACAAGTTTAATAGCAAATCAGCGATCGAAACTGTAGAGGCACTTAAGAGTTTCACTAAAGTCGTGGTTAACAAGACTGCCATCGGATCGTTACTACCCGATTCTAGCTCCAGTAAAGGCTGTAAATTTCCCTTCAATTTAATATTGCTAGACTTAAGCATAGAAAAAACAGCAGCCGCATCAGTCGAGGAAACAATTGCCCCTAGTAATAACCCTTCTAGCCAACTAATTCCCTCAAAGCCGACCTGAAAATTTGAAAAAGATCTTAAAATAAACCACGCAAAAGTTCCCAAGGTTAACATCGTTAAAGCAACCCCAACAGTTGCCAATATCGTCCCTTGCAAAAGAATCGGCCGTACTCGTTTCCATTGCGTATCTAGCCCCCCAGAAAAGAGTATAAAAATCAAAGCAATATCGCCAATAACCTTAGCTGCTTGATGGTTGTCAAAATAAATTCCACCAATTCCTTCCGATCCTGCAATCATTCCTGTAAACAGAAATAGCAGTAACGCAGGAATTCCGATTTTGCTGGAGAGCTTACTGGCATACACGCTCACCTGAGTGAGAATAAGCAGGTCATACAAAAAAAAAGGAGGTATATTACAGATTATAAAGTGTTTCCCCAGAAAGGAGTCAGAGGTATGGGAGCCAGACTGAGAGTGTTTCTCAACCGTGAAGAAGAAAGAACGCTCTGGGAGATGAGGAAGGCAACGACGGTGAGTCAGCGAGTCAAAGACCGAGCCGAAGCCGTTCGTCTGAGCCACCAAGGGTGGTATGTCGAACAGATAGCCGAGCACCTGCACCAAACGGTCAAGACGGTGAGGAAAACTCTCAAGACTTGGATAGATAAGGGATTAGGGGGACTGTGGGAAGCCCAAGGACGGGGACGGAAAAAAACTTGGAATGAAGAAGACATCGAATATCTAGAAAACTGCCTCAGAAATGACCCAAGAACCTATAACAGCGAGCAACTGGCGGAAAAACTGCGCCGCGAACGACAAGTGAACCTGAGTCCTGAGTATCTGCGTCAGATCCTCAAAAAAAGGGGGTCATTTGGAAGCGGACCCGAATAAGCCATCAACAACGACAAGACCCCCAAAAGCGCCTAGCTAAGCAAAACGACCTGGAAATGCTCGAACTCGCTGCCGCGGCTGGAGAGATTGACTTACTCTACACGGACGAATCGGGATGCTGTTTGTGGAGTGCCGCCAGCTACAGCTATTACTTCAAGGGAGAACAGAAACGGCAAGAACAGACGAAGAAACGAGGGAAACGAGTGAGTCTGTTAGGGCTATGGCAACCCTTAGTGACTTTTGTCTGTAGTTTGGCCTTGGGCAGTTGGAAAAGTGAAGACTTCATCAAGCTGATGGACGAGCAAGCCCATGAAGCCCAGAAAATTTACGAACTTACGGGTCGAATCCGCGTCATCGTACTCGATAATGGTTCGATTCACACGAGTAAGGTAGTTCAGCAGAAGTTCTCTCAATGGGAAGCTCAAGGACTGTACTTATTCTTCTTGCCACCCTACTGTTCCGAAATGAATCCCATTGAATTGGAGTGGGAGCATCTTAAACGTGATGAATTAGTCGGACAGATGTTTGAATCCGAGTCCGAATTGGCTTTTCACGTGACCGAGGGACTCGAAGCCCGAGGAGAGCGCCACGGACATTCTGTTAAGTATGTCAACCTTCGAGGTCTGAAATAATCCTTTACACACATTCCTTTTTTTCTCTGGGGCTACTTAGCAGACGCCACGCACAATTGTTCAAATGACATGATTACTGCTCGCTCCTTGGGTTTAAATTTTTGGTATTGCTGAACTCTAATGATGAGGATACACCAAATTCCTTCTAGAGCAGTTCTAGGGCATCCCCTTGGATCTTTTTCAAGGTTAGCTGAGTTGAATTTCCGAGGTTCCGTATCCTCGCGCCGTTTCGATATGATTGATTCCCAATTCCAGCGATCGCCGAATCGTCGCCTCTAAATTACGCTGGCTGGCCTCGGGAATCTCCGCAGGCGGAAAGTCCTTCCACGAATGGGGTGCATCTCAAAAATGTAAATTCATCAAATTGGGCGCACTCAATTTCCAGATCCCCGGCATCTTGGAGATGCCAGGGATCTTATACCGGAAGTGCTAATCGGGAATTTTGCCAACCCAAACTGATGTTTTTGCACTCATTGAGATGCACCCCACGAATGTTGGTAGCGCATTCCCCCACAGGAGAACAGGGGCATTTGTAACTCGGTGCGTCCAAAGCGTCGGTATTCCACGATCGGTTCTCAAAGCGTTACGTCCAAGCCCGAGGGGGCTTTACATTACTTTACCGGATTCGTTTTGCAGAAGGCGATCGCCCTCTAGAGTCACGTCAACCCCAGCAACCGCAATCCTCGTTTGAGGGCGTAGCGAATCGATTTAGCGTTAAAGTAAACCGCCATCGATCGCCATCCTTCCCGGCGAATTTTGCGGGTGTAGAATCCGATAGTATACAGTCCGTCTCGCAGGCGACGTCCGAGATAGTTTTTCTGAACGCCGCCGAGATCGACGCGAATGCCATAGCGGTTGTAATTACTCCCGTTGAGGGGATTGAGGGCGGTGAGTCCTTCCCGTCGCGCGAAGGTGGCGTACTCGAGTCCCCGTCGCGTTTTGGGGTGGGTGTCTTCCTCGATCCACTCCCACATCAACCAGATGGTTCCTGCGGCGAAAAACTCGGCTACGTCTCGCGTCACTCCCGAGGCTTTGAGATAAATTCCCACGGGTATTTCTCCCCAAGGTCCATGTTGCCAAACGAAATCCGGGTCGAAAAATGCTTTGAAGGCAACGGATGCCGTTCCGTCGATTTGAAGGCGCACGACTCGTCCGATCGCTCCCTCTCCGGCATAGTCTAGGGTGAGGCGGACGCATCCGCGATCGCTGACGAGATCGAACCGGGCGTTTGGGAACTTGTGACGACTGACATACTCGGCGAGATCGTCACAAAACTGGCGTAAGGTTTGGGTGTCAATTTTCCCTATGACCGAGGCGAATATAGAGGGGGGAAATTCACCGAAGTACGAGGGTTGGGGGGTGCGTTGACAAAGTCGGTGAAACTGCCAGGCTGAAAGCAGTTGGGTTTGGGCGATCGCTTCGATTTTCGAGGGGCGGTTGGCGGTAGCTTTTATCGATTTCAATTCTGGTTCGGTCACTCTCACTCTAAAATTTCTATTTTATAGATTTTGAAAAGTACATCCATATCAGATTTTTAAAATTCATTCATTTTAGATTTTTGACGAGAATCGATGATTGGAATTTGTAATATTAAAAATATGCTTTTTTTCTAGATTGAGTATTTAAATAATCTTTATTTAAATGATGTGAAATTACACCCGAAACAGCTTTAACCCACATTCCGCACTTCAAATGTAGTGTATAAGTAGTATAAATTGAATCGGAAAAGAATTAGGTATTTCGACTCAGCCAACTGACCCCTTGACTTGAAAATAACATTCAAGAGCCAACTGACTTGACAAAAATAGTAG
>NZ_KB235958.1:829777-845091 GCF_000332355.1 Baaleninema simplex PCC 7105 | reverse complement strand
CAAGAATCTACAACAAAACTATGCCGATGTTGAGCAAAGATGGTTATTAGTCGAAAGTCAAAAAAGGAAAGAATCAGATTTAAAAAATTAGAGAAAAAAATCCAGAAAGATGGTGAGTCCGCCCAAAAGAAACTCCGAGAGTTAAGTGTTCGAGAATTTGCTTGTGCCGCTGATGACCGAAAAAGCAGCATTTCGCCTTTTAAGAAAGTCGAAGTATCACCAAATTACCGATTTAGAAATTACGGAAAATTCTGGGGTCTATCAAGTCAAAGCGAACGTCACAATTGATGAAGCTTCAGTCGAGATAAAAAAACGAAGTGCCGGACGATTTATCTTGGCGACGAATGTTTTAAACTCAGAAGAATTAACCGCTGATTCAATGCTCTCGAACTACAAAGAGCAACAGTCAGTCGAACGAGGTTTTGGCTTTCTGAAAGACCCGCTATTTTTAACGGATAGCGTTTTTCTTAAATCTCCTCACCGGATTGAAGCTTTGGGATTCATTATGGGCTTATGCTTATTGGTTTACACTCTGGGACAACGACAAATTCGGAAAACTTTGAAGCGGCTAAAAACTGGCGTCAAAAATCAGTTAGGTCGTCTAACCGATCGACCAACTCTCCGATGGATATTTCAATGTTTTCAAGGGATTCATGTCTTCCGAACTCAGGGAGTTAAAAAAATTTCTAATTTAACCTCTGAGCGCCTACATTTACTTGAATTTTTTCCAAAATCTTGTCAGGCTTATTATCTTCTAACTTGAAGATAGACTCGATTAATGCTCGTTAAAATTACATCTAATCTCCCTGATGGGGGGGGGATTCCCCAAACCAATTTTGAGCCGTTTTTTTGGGTGGGAACAGTTTAACTTGCCCATTCCTCAACCGATTTTTCTCTAAGATGTCATTTTTACCCGAATTTTTCTTTTTTCTCGGTCTTAATCCCTAACCAACTCCCGACTAATTTCATCCCCTTCTCGTGCTACTTGGCGTACTACAAGTTGAAGTGCGGAATGTGGGCTTTAACAGTCGAAATACCGATCGATTCACAAGAAAATCAATTTTCAGATCGAGCGTGCAGCCGATCTCTATGGCGACCTAAAATACAAAAAATACCTTCTCAATCTATTTCGATCTAAAAATAACCGTATCGCGTACGTTTCACATAATCTTAATTGAATCTTCTCGAAGTCTTTATCAAATTGCGCGATCGTGTCGATCGATAATACTTATAATTTTATATAAAGTATTAAAGCAAGATCGATAACTATGAAGGGTTGGTTATTTTTACTTTTTGCAATTACTAGCGAAGTCGTTGCCACTACCTCGTTAAAATTTTTCTCTGAATATCACAATTGGGTTTCCGTTGTTTTTGTCGTTCTCGGCTATGCTTCATCGTTTTCACTGCTTTCTAAAGCATTAAAATACGTTCCCTTAAGTATTGCCTATGCAATTTGGGCGGGGTTAGGAACGGCTCTCGTCGCGATGACAGGTGTATGGTTGTTTAAAGAACCCTTCACGCAATTTCACATCTTAGGAATTGGGCTAATTGTCGCAGGTGTTGCCGTTTTAAATGTACTCGCTCCGAGCCATTAACCTGCATTATGAATTGCGGATTTCTAAAGACGAAAATTGAGATTTCAAAACTTCGATTTTAGAGTAAATTTCCTGCCATTCTCGCTCGGACAGCGATCGGACAACAAATTTTACATTATAACACTCTCGCGCGGCCTGCATCAAAGTCGCAACGATCGCGTCGATCTCGGCTGGTTCGACTCCACGTTGCCAAGAATGCGAGATAGAGTCGGGAACGCTTCCAAACACGCGATCGAACAATTCCCGATGCGGCGACAACTGCATCGAACCGTGTTGTAACACCGCCTTTCCTCGGCGAAGTTGGGCGCTTCCAATCAACTTCGTCCCGTCAGAGGTGACTAAATCCGCTCCCGTGGCGGTGGCGAAACAACTGTGGCGTCGGGCGTATTCCCCGCGATCGCGATCGCCGAAATGTAACGGAATCCCCAACCGTCGCCATCCAAGAATCAAAAACTCGCAAAGCTTCCGATACACCTGCGATCGCGTTCCAGACATCCCCGACGTGACGATGGAATAGGTTAAATCTCCACCGTGCAACACCGCCCGTCCCCCCGTCGGTCGTCGCACCAACGACACGGGTTGACCTTGCCACTGCAACTCGTGCCAAAATGCCGGATAGCGCCGTTGGTGATAGCCCAGAGAAATCGTCGGACGCGACCACGTATAAAACCGCAGCGCGGGCGGATGGCTCCCCTGTCGGTGGCGATCGAGCAGCCATTCGTCCACGCCCATTTGAACCCAACCCGGCGCGCGTAACTGCGGAATCAGTCGCCAGATCGTCGGTTTATGCCCCAAACTGTTCTTGTAACGCTTCGTCGTTGTCGTCGGCGATCGTGGCCACCACCGTAATCACGCGAGAAATCTCGCTGGGATTGAGATCGGCGACCGTGCGGGACGACACCACCACCACCTGAGAATCGACGAGTGCAAAACAGGACTCGAACGTACTGCTCCAGTTCATCTGAAGTAGGTGTTGCATTAACCCGGCGTCGTCCTGCGTGGGAAGCTTCAGAACCGGCGACCAAACCGTAAACATATCGTCTTCGGTGTCTCCCGTTAGCTGTACGAAGACTTGCACGCTACCGTACTTAAATTTCCAGGCGTAGCCACTATCGTCGTGACCCACCATCACCTTTTGGTCTTCCGCTAAACTCGCGATGACGGTCTCGATTTCTTGAGGATAGTCGATGGTATCGCTGTCGTTCGTCAGTTCGTCGAGTCCGAGTTCTTCTTTGTCCAACGTCACGTCTGCTTACCTCCAGTTTCCGTTGCCAAAACCACTGTATCGCCTTCAGGAACCCTCTGACTATCTCGAGGTCGAGAAAGCAAGGCGACCGGACGACGAGACGGCCGGATTCGCTCACAACAAAATCGAGAGAGCGATCGCCCTCTCGACTACACGGATCTAGAATCGAACCAGTTGTAACTTCAGCGATCGGATTCGTCAAACGAGTTGCTCGGCGTTCGTAGACACATCGAGTCCGATCTCAGAAATCGCGTGTTCTAAGGCTTCAGTCCGATCCATCATCAACCGCTCGTTGGGAATGCGGCTCAGAATTCCCATTTTTTCAAAGCGGCGTTTGATTTGTCCGGTGACGCCGACGAGGAATACCTGACAGCCTTCTTCGATCGCCTCGTTAATGGCGTTTTCGATCGCCAGCGAAGAGGTCACGCCTACGTGGGGAACGTCGCTGAGGTCGAGAACCAACGCATCGCAGAACCGCACAGCTTGGTGTTCCCGAGAAATGGCTTTCGCTACCCCGAAAATCATCGGTCCGCTTAAGTGGCACAACAACACTCGTCCGTTGGCTCCATCGAGCAGACGCTTTTCACTCTCGTTAAGGTTAATCACATCGTCAGCATCCGTCACCGTTTTCACCGACTGAGATTGAAGCTGACTGAGACGGTCGATCGTCAAAACGTTCGCCACGAATACACCGATACCCACAGCCGCAATCAAATCCACGAGAACGGTTAAGGCGATGACACTGTACATGATCGCCGCACCTTTAAGAGAAATTTGATGCGCCCGTTTCAAGAAGTTCCAGTCGATGATGTCGATACCGACTTTCAGGGCAATTCCGGCTAACACGGCCATGGGAATGGTAGCGGTCAAACTCCCGGCCCATAGCACGACGATAAAGAGGATAAAGGCGCGAGTCAGACCGGACAACGCCGTCCGTCCGCCGGTTTGGATGTTCACCACGGTTCCCATCGTGGCACCGGCACCGGCGATACCGCCAAACAACCCCGACGCTAAGTTTCCTAACCCTTGTCCGATCAGTTCTTTGTTCGAGTCGTGTTCGGTACGGGTCAAACTATCGGCGACAACCGAGGTCAGCAGCGCGTCGATACAACCCAACATCCCTAAAACAACCGCATCGACAAGCATCATTTGCAGTTTATCGGGGCTAAAGGTGGGAACTTGCAACTCGGGCAGTCCCATGGGAATTTCGCCGATCCGACGGATATCTAGATCGGGAAAGAGGATTAACGATACGACAGTTCCTGCGATCAAAGCGAGTAATTGGGGCGGAACCCATTTCTTCAGCGCAGAAGGGGTAAAAAGTAGAATCAGAACGGTTAAAACAGCTAGACCGGTTTCGGCGGGGTTGATGTTGGTCAGGAGGTCGGGCAAACTGCCCAAGGTCCCCAACACGCCGCCTTTGGGACTGGCTTGTCCTAAAAACGGTGCTGTTTGTAAGACGATTAGGATGATGCCGATTCCGGACATGAAACCGGAGATGACGGTGTAGGGCATCAGCGTGACGTAGCGCCCTAGCCTCAGTACTCCAAGCAGGATTTGGAAGATGCCAGCCATCATGACGACGGTGAAGGCCATGGCTAAGCCTTCTCCTGTCGTCTCGGCTGACGCGGTGAGATTGGCAATAACGGCGGTCATTACCACGGTCATCGGACCGGTGGGTTCGGAGATGAGCGTGGGCGTTCCGCCGAATAAGGCAGCGAAAAACCCGACGAGGACTGCCCCCCAGAGTCCGGCTGCGGCTCCAGCGCCCGAGGCGACCCCGAAGGCTAACGCCATCGGTAAGGCGATGATTGCGGCGGTGACTCCTCCGAAAATGTCACCTTGCAGGTTTCGGAAATGGATACGGTTTGTGATTCTCATAGATTTGAGCGGCAAGCATACATAGATTTTTTGCTATGTACGGCAAATTGTCAATAGACTAATTGCTATAGATAGACGATATCATTGCTTATGCCTCCACGATCGCCTGTGAGTTTGCAACTTCTTATCAACGATCGAGCGATCGCTGATGAATGGATCGACTCCATATCTTTTTGTTATTTTTGTCTGTATTTTTCGCTACAAAAAAACAAAAATCAATAATTGTGATATTTAGGGCTTGCTGAAAAGAAGTGAAAAGCTTACGGCGTAGGGCTTAGAGGAGTCTAGATGTGACGTCAAGAGCCCGAAAAAGAGGTAAAATTGAAAATTATCGTGCATCCAGTCAGAGAAAATGTATCGAAAATCACAAAATCCCGACACGCCCGAAGAAGCCTTTGAGCTTTCCTCTGAGGAAAAGTTGTGTGGAGAAAATCGTTGGGTCATTCTGGCAAAACTCATTCCCTGGACAGAATTTGAGGAAGAATACGCCCAGATTTTTTCCGAGGAAATGGGAGCGCCAGCGAAACCATTTCGGATGGCGCTCGGCGCATTAATTATCAAAGAAAAATTGGGAATTAGCGATCGAGAAACCGTAGAGCAGATCCGAGAGAACCCGTATTTGCAGTATTTTATCGGTCAGAAGAGTTACAGTAGTGAAGCCCCATTCGACCCCTCAATGATGGTTCACTTCCGTCAGAGAATTGGGGAAGAGTTTCTGGGTAGAATCAATAAATCAATGGTCAAAAAAGCCCAAGGATTTGGGAAGGAAGCCACCGAAAAAAAGCTCGGAGAAGCCGGAGAAAGAGAAGACGGTCAAAATAATAAAGGAAAACTCTTAATCGATGCAACGGTGGCACCAGCGGATATTAAATATCCCACGGATTTCGATCTGTTAAATTCAGTCAGAAAAGACACAGAAAGGATCGTCGATAAGATGCACGAACAACAGAAGGTAAAAGGAGAGAAAAGACCGAGAACTTATCGAAAACAAGCCCGTAAAGAGTATCTAAAATTTTCTAAAAGGAAGAAGAAATCGAGAAAAGAACGAATCAATGCAGTGAAGAAACAACTGAAGTATGTGAAAAGAAATTTGGAATATATTGAGAAGCTAATTGAAACAGGGGTGAGCCTGGAATGCTTAAGCCACAGGCAATACAGAAGATTATTGGTCGGAGTAGAAATCTACCGTCAGCAGCAATGGATGCTCGAAAATCAAACCGAGCGGATTGACGATCGGATTGTCAGTCTCAGTCAACCTCATGTGCGTCCGATCGTGAGAGGAAAAGCGAGAGCCAATACAGAATTCGGAGCCAAAATCTCGGTGAGTTGTTGGGATGGATATGTGTTTGTGGAGCGAATCAGTTGGGACAACTATAACGAAACTGGCGACTTGAAAATGCAAGTAGAGGAGTATAAAGAACTGACGGGACATTACCCAAAATCGGTTCACGCCGATCGAATTTATCGAACCCGAGCTAATCGAGCTTGGTGTAAAGAACGAGGAATTCGTTTGAGTGGTCCGCCTTTGGGAAGACCGCCTAAAAAGGTGAGCAAAGAACAGAAAAGACAAGAACGAGAAGATGAGAGAGTTCGGAACGAAATTGAGGGTAAATTTGGACAAGGAAAACGGAGATTTGGTTTGGGGCGAGTCATGACTAAACTGGCTCAAACATCAGAAACCTCAATCTCCCTCACATTTTTAGTGATGAATTTGGTGAAGCTGCTGAGGCAGTTTTACTGTCTTTTTTTGTGTCAAATTTCCCAAAACTCTGATTTTGTGTTCCAAATTATTAGGATGAGTTATATCAAGCTATTTTATACCAAAAAAATAGCTTATGCTTAACTCTGTTCCATTTCTTGTCAACTGTCCATACCCTGTTTTTTGGAGTTATTCAGCAAGCCCTATTTAATATAGGAGATAGCGATCGGGGTCGCGTTGTTTGGCGCTCGAACGACGGCAGGCGTATTCAGGAAGAGCTTGAGGAAGCGATCGGACTTGCCGTGCTAACATCAAACGTCGCGATCGCCGCGATTTTCAGCCCGATCGAACCGCAACTCGCCACTTTTTCATAATCAGTTTGACTTTGTTTTAGAATTTGAGATACGATCCGTAGTGTTAAGTTTCGTTGCCAACAGCCTGAAAACTGGAGGCAGGTCGAGCGACCCGCTCGATCGATATGTCTAACGAAAGTACATCTGCACTCGATCGCAGAAATCTTTAGAGGAGAAACCACATGGCTTTTACACTTCCGGAATTACCTTACGCAAAAGACGCCCTTGCCCCCCATATCTCCGCGCAAACCCTGGAATTCCACTACGGGAAACACCATGCCGGTTACGTTAAAAAGCTCAACGCTGCCATCGAAGGCACGGATATGGCGGATAAATCTTTAGAAGATATCATCAAAGCCACCGCAGGCGACCCGGAAAAATCCGGCGTCTTCAACAACGCCGCTCAAGTTTGGAACCACACCTTCTACTGGCAGTGCATGAAACCCGGTGGTGGCGGTAAGCCCACGGGAGCCTTAGCTAAAAAGATCGACGCCGAGTTCGGCAGCTTCGACAACTTTATCTCAGAACTGAAATCGGCTGCAGGCGGACAGTTCGGTAGCGGTTGGGCTTGGCTGGTGCAAGACGGCGACAGCCTGAAAGTGGTCAAAACCCCCAACGCTGAAAACCCGATGACAGAAGGTCACAAACCTCTGTTGACCATCGACGTTTGGGAACACGCCTATTACCTCGACTACCAAAACTTGCGTCCCAACTACATCGACACCTTCCTTAACAACTTGGTGAGCTGGGACTTCGTTTCCAGCAACATGGCGTAATTTCATCTGTTCGACCCATCTAGTCCATTTTTCAACAGCCGCGCTCGCCGTGGCTGTTTTTTTCTCGAGAGTAGGAAGACAACCGGATGATGGAATCTTACAGTCGCCAGTCGCCAGTCACCAGTCACTATTGAGGAGATGAGGGGATGAGGAAAACTGTGACCTATCCTCACTCTTCACTCTTCCCTCTAGACTGAAGAAGCCTCCTCATCCAAATAACAGAGGGCGCGAAATCGCAGACTCATGAGTTCGTTATAGAGGGGGTTGAGTTTGCACAGAGGGGGAATGCGGAACCAGAGGCGATCGAACGCGCGAATTTCTCGGGCGAAGGGACATTGCGCGGGAACGAAGTTACAAATGGCTCGCGCTAAGCGGGGACGGCGCACGTCGAGTCCGTCGAGATACTGACGCAGGGGGGCTAAAAGGTCGCCGTCAAACGGAATTTGAAGCTCGAAGCGGGGAAACGGAATCTGGAACTGAAACATCTGTCTTTGCAAGAAGTCGTTGTTTTCGTCTGTCTGTATCCTACGATATTGATAATTTAAGAAAATATCAATATCCAAAAGATATAAAAAAATATTATTTATCATGAGGATAACTTAACCGAGGCGGCAGCGTGGGGTGAAAGCGCAGTTGTCGGAGGGCAAGCTGCCCGTTAAGCTAAACTTAAGCTCGAATCGGTAAGCTGATGGACAGTAAAGCGTTAGCCCAATACATCGAGGCGATCGACGGCACGCACAAGCCGTGGTTGCTGGTACAACTGCGGTTGCAAAAGCTAAAAGAGCGTCGAGCGACCATGTCTCAAGAAGACTATCTCGAGGCGATCGCACAACTCCAGCACGACATCGATCGCCTCGGGGAGTGGTGGGTCGGCCGAGAAGAGGAAGTTTTCCAGCAGGGTCGATAGCGACCGTTTCGGTGTCCTCTAACCGTCGCACCTCACGAAAACGCTCTCGTCTGGCTCGCTCGTTTCCTCTGATACTGGCATCTCCAACCTATGGCAAAACCCAAAAAAAGCAATTCCGACACGGCCAAGAAAAACAAAGCACCGGAGGTCGATTTTCGAGACCCGCAGTACTACTTCAACCGAGAACTGAGCTGGATCGAATTCAACTACCGAGTTCTCCACGAAGCACTCGACGATCGCACGCCCCTGCTCGAGCGGTTGAAGTTCCTCTCTATCTTCAGCTCTAACCTCGACGAATTCTTCATGGTGCGCGTCGCGGGTTTAAAACAACAAGTCGAAGCGAACGTCACCAAACTCACCCCAGACGGTCGCACGCCACAACAACAACTCGACGACATCAGCGATCGCCTGCATCCGATGGTGGCCGAACAACACCATCACTTCCAAGACACGCTCCGTTCCAAACTCACCGAACACGGCGTCTATCTCCTCGACTACATCGACCTCAACCAAGAGCAGCGAAACTACCTGCAAACCTACTTCGAGGAAAAAATCTTTCCCGTCTTAACCCCGCTCGCGGTCGATCCCGGCCATCCCTTCCCCTTCATTTCCAACCTCAGCCTCAACCTGGCCGTCGTGGTTCGCGACCCCGAAAGCGAAAAAGAATACTTCGCGCGAGTCAAAGTTCCCAAAGTCCTGCCGCGTTTCGTCCCGCTTCCGCTCGAAGACGTCACCCAAGCTGACAGCCAATCGATGGTATGGCTCGGCGTTCCTCTCGAACAGGTAATCGCCCATAACCTCGACTTCCTATTTCCGGGGATGAACATTCAGGAATACCATCCCTTCCGCATTACTCGCAACGCTGACATCGCCGTTGAAGAAGACGAAGCCGACGACCTTCTCCTGGCCATCGAGCAAGAACTCCGCAAACGGCGATCGGGCGGGTCGGTGGTGCGAATGGAAGTCCCCGCCACCATTTCCGACGAAGTGCGAACCATGCTGATGGGGGAACTCCTTCTCGAACCGAACGACGTGTACGAGCTTCCCGGCATTCTGGGATTGGGTGATTTGATGTCGATGATGTCGCTGCCACTTCCAGAACTCAAAGATCCCCCCTGGACGCCTGTAGTTCCGGCGCGGTTGCGGCGGTTTGGCGATCTCGAACTCGATCCGTCCGAACCCAATACAGAAACCGACGAAGATCTCTTTACCGAAATTCGAGAACGGGGCGATCTGCTGGTTCATCTGCCCTACCACTCCTTTTCGGCGACGGTGCAGCACTTCATTACGGCGGCCGCTTACGATCCCGACGTTTTAGCGATCAAAATGACGCTGTACCGCACTTCGGGAGATTCGCCGATTATTAAAGCCCTCATCGCCGCCGCCGAAAACGGAAAGCAAGTCGCGGTGTTGGTGGAATTGAAAGCTCGCTTTGACGAAGAAAACAACATTCTTTGGGCGCGAAAGCTCGAACAGGCGGGCGTTCACGTCGTTTACGGCCTCGTTGGTTTAAAAACCCACACTAAAATTTCGATGGTGGTGCGGCAGGAGAAGAAACACATCCGCCGCTACGTCCACATCGGAACGGGAAACTACAACCCCAAAACGGCGAAACTGTATACAGACTTAGGAATTCTGAGCTGTCGAGAGGAACTCGGGGCGGATTTGACGGATTTGTTCAATCACTTAACGGGATATTCCCGCCAGCGGTCGTATCGCAAGCTGCTCGTGGCTCCCGTCAATATGCGCGATCGCACCATTGCCCTGATCCGACAGGAAATCGATCGCGCCGAAAACGGCGGCACTGGACGTATCGTCGCGAAAATGAATTCCTTAGTCGATCGCGAGATTATCGAAACCCTGTACGAAGCCTCTCAAGCGGGAGTACAAATCGATCTGATCGTGCGGGGAATTTGCTGTTTGCGTCCCGGCGTTCCCAACGTGAGCGAGAACATCCGCGTCATCAGCATTATCGGACGCTTCTTAGAACACTCGCGCATCTTCTATTTCAACAACGAAGGAGACGAGAAGGTGTTTATCGGCAGTGCGGACTGGATGCCCCGCAACCTCAACCGCCGCGTCGAAGCCATTACGCCCATCGAAGATCCGACCCTCGCCAAAGACTTACAGGAAATCTTGGGAATCATGCTCTCGGACAATCGCCAAGCCTGGGAGCTGCAACCGGACGGAACCTATATTCAACGTCGTCCGCCTGAAGATAGCACCGAACCGGGAACCCACACTGTTCTGATGCAAATGGCAATGGATTAGAGAAACTTCAGTCCGGTTCACGACCAACCGAGAACCTGCTTGGCGTTTTCGATGTTGTCGCGCACGGAAGCCGCTGACGTTTGGATGGCGTGGCGTTCGTCGTTCGTCAGAGACAGTTCTACGATCTGCTCGACCCCGCGACGCCCCAACCGACAGGGTACGCCGAGGAACAGACCCTCGATGCCGTATTCTCCTTGGAGGTAAGCCGCCGCACTGACGAGACGCGAGCGATCGGCGAGGATACTCTCGACCATCGTGTAAATGGAAGAGGCGGGAGCGAAGTACGCACCGCCTCGCTGCATGAGTTCGACGATTTCCGTGCCGCCGTTGCGGGTGCGCTCGGCTAAGCGATCGATCGTGGCGGCGTCGAGCAGTTCGGGTAAAGGAATGCCTTTGACCGTGCAGTAGCGAGGCAGGGAAATCATTTGCTGTCCGTGGTTGCCCAACACCATCGCCTGCACGTCTTGAGTCGAAACCCCCAGTTCTAAGGAGATAAACGTCTGCAATCGCGCCGAGTCGAGAACTCCTGCCATGCCCACGATGCGGTGGGGAGCCAGTTGTGTCGCTTGCCAAGCCACGTAAGTCATCACGTCGAGGGGATTGGTGACGATAATAAAGATCGCGTCGGGCGATCGTTCGATCGCCCGTTTCGCCGCATCGACGACAATGCCAGCGTTAGTCTTAATCAAATCGTTGCGATCCATGCCCGGCGCACGCGGGCGACCGGCGGTAACGACCACGACGTCGGACTCGGCGGTGTCGGCATAATCGTTCGTGCCGACGACCTGGCGATCGTGTCCTTCGAGACCTCGGGCTTGCATTAAATCCAGCGCCACCCCTTGCGGCCAGCCTTCGACCACATCGAGCAAGACGACATCGGCTAGATTTTTTTCGGCGATGCGTTGGGCGAGGGTACTGCCGACTTTACCCGCTCCGACGATCGAAACGCGGCTTTGTCGGCGATCGCGGGGAGGAGAGGGGGAGGAAACCGAAGCGTTCATGGGCATTTGGGGGGCGCAGGATCGCAGTTACGGCGGAAAGTGAGAGGAACGGGATTCGAGCGATATCGATCGCATCGAAACGTCCGATTTACTCAAACGCTTCGAGTTGGTCGAGACGGAACCAAGCGTTCGGCGTGGGAACGATGCCGAATTTGACGAGAGCGTAGTCTCCCTCGGTTTCTAGGATTTCGCCTCGCGTCTCGAAGATGTAGTTGGGAAGCCGACTGTCGCTGGCTTGGGCTTCCAGGCTGTTTTCAAATTTTTCCCGGGCGACGCGGACGAACGAACCGCGTTTGAGTTTTTTGGCTGCTGGCATGGACTGTTTTCGTTCAAACGTCTGTCTTGCTTTTCATCTTACGCCGAATTTAGCCGGAATTTTAGGTTGATTTTGACTCTTAATTCGAGTCGCGTCTGATATCTGGCTGACAGTTTGGGCAAAAATAGGACGATCGCCCGCTCAGTTTGAGGCGTTCGATGGGACGATCGCAATCGCGGCAGGGTTCTCCAGCGCGATCGTATACCCAAGCGAGGCCGCCGTAGTTGCCGTTGGTTCCCTCGACAGTGCGAAAGTCCCGTAACGTGGTGCCACCGGCTTCGATCGCGTTTTCGAGGACGCGCACTAAATTTCCCCGCAGGCGATCGAGGTCTTGCCAGCTTAACTCGCAGGACAGGCGCGTCGGATGAATGCGGCTGAGAAAGAGGGTTTCGTCGGCGTAGATGTTGCCGACTCCCGCGACGATGGTTTGGTCGAGAAGGGCGGTTTTAATGGGTTTGCGTCGATTTTTCAGGATTTCGGCCAGATAGTCCGTCGAACAGTCTTCGGAGAACGGTTCGGGACCGAGAGACAGCAACGCAGTCACGACAGCGGCGGGATGGGTGTGCGGCGGAACCCACCAGAGGCGGCCGAAGGTACGGGTATCGACGAATCGCAGTTCGCGATCGCTCTCGCCCTCGCCCTGGCAAAACAAACGAATCCGCGTATGGCGTTGGAGTGCGTCGTCTCGGCGACACCACAGCAACTGTCCGGTCATGCGGAGGTGAACCCCCAGCCAACCGTGGGGAGTCGGTTGCAGGCTGTCGAGTTCGGGATCGTTGCCGAGTTGCGCCAACAGGTATTTTCCCCGGCGGTGCCAGTAGGCGATCGCTTGTCCCTCGAGTCCCGACGCGAAGTCCGAGATGGCCTTGGGGGCGGCGACGGTGCGATCGAGTAAGACTTCGACGCCGGCGATCGTGTAACGGCGGGTGGCCGCGTTTAAGCCGCGACGGACAGTTTCGACTTCGGGAAGTTCTGGCACGGGTTCAGTGGAAAAATGCTAAAGAATCATTGCAAGCAAGATACAAAAAACGAGAAAGGGTTAGACGTTCGCGGCGATCGATCGCCGCAAACGCTAACCCCAAACCGCTGACGCACCTTAGCCGACGAAAACCGTCGAACAGTGCGATCGAGGTTTATTTTTTCTTCTTCTTGGGTGCTTCGACTTCCACGAGTTCGTCGAGGGCGAAGTTGTTGGTGTTGACGCCACCGGAAGCGCCACTAAAACCGGTATAGTTCACTTTGTCGAACCGAACGATAACGGGATAGCGAATCCCACTTTGGTCGATGGTCGCGACGGAGCCGACGTCTTGGTACCAATAAGATTCTTTGCGAAGAATCCGCACCTTAGAACCACGTTGAATCATAGTTTTTTTTCTCGATTGAATGAATCCAAGGGTGTTATCGCATTGGCGATCGGACTGTCCGAGACGAACTGCCTCGAATCAGCTTGTCCGTAAGATGCCAAAGCATTATTTCTCAGGGTACTACTGAGTCTGGCGTCTCGGGACGTTTGAGTCTTTAAGTTTTGTTACTCAACCCCTCGAAACACTCGAAACGACGGGTAAAACAACGGGGACGCCAGCTCGAAGCAGCTTAGCGCCCCCGTCATCGTAGCGAGTTTGAGGAAACGAGAAATTTGGTTGAATTTCGGGGTCAGTTTGCGGAAACCTGAGTTCAGCTTTGGCACACTGACTCGCGAGACGTTCGACGAGATTTACAAAGGTGTGACGTGAATTTCGATTTGCGCGGAGACGTCCGGGTGCAGTTTGATTTGCGCTTTGTAGAAACCCGTTTTGTTGATTTCGGGGAGGGTAATCGTATGGCGATCGACCTCTTGTCCGGTGGTTTCTTGAATGGCGGCGGCGACTTCGCGATCGGTAACGGTTCCGAAGATCGCATCTCCCTCGCCGACCTGTTTCTGCACGGTAAAACGGCCGATGGTTTCGAGGGCCGTTTTCTGGGATTCCGCGTCCCGTTTCAGTTGAGCGATCCGTTCGAGTTCTTGTTGTTTGCGGAGTTCGACTTGTTTGAGAATTCCCGGCGTCGTCGGAACCGCCATTTTTTGGGGAATTAAGTAATTTCTCGCGTAGCCGGGAGCGACATCGACGACGTCACCCGCTTTTCCGAGTTTGCGAACGTCTCGATCGAGCAGGAGTTGAACGCGCTTCTTCATGATAGTTTTCGAGGGATGATGACGATAGGATTCGAGGAAACTTAAAAAGACGGAGTTGGCAGCAGCGATCGCAAACGTGCCGATCGCCCCGTCAAAAGTCCGATCTCTCATTCTATGGGGTTGCCGGATCGATGGCAACCTCCAACGAAATATGAAGTGATGATGGGATGACTTGATGATGGGAAATCTCCTGACCTCATCATCTTCCCATCACCCCACCTCGATTAGCGGTACTTAAACAAATTTCAAGCCCAAACCAAGCCAAAACGCGCTTTGTGAGCGGCAAACAGGTCTCGATTCTCGTTCAGCCATGCCACAAAACGAAAAGACATGGCTGTCCGAAAAGCCTCTAAAGCATCTACAAAAGTTTCCAAAGGTTGGTTCGCCCACTTCCTTCGTAAACCGCCCGTCAACTTATGCCAAAGGATAAAAGTGTAGGCACAAAATACCAAAATTAAATGCCGCTGTAAACTCTTCAAACCTCTCGCCTGGCATTCCCTCCAACCCAACCATCCTTTGGCTTCCCGATAGAAGACTTCTACCCAGTTTCGCCCTGAGTAAGTGTTCACGACCCATTCGGCAGTCACTTTTTCGGAGTCTTCATTCGTGATAAAATAATCAATTTCTGTCGCGTCCGCATAAGAACTTGCATTCATGACGATAGCAAAGGTTCTTTCTCCTTGTAGACGTGACAGCTCTGCCGTACCCGTCGCCACCCACAGGGTTTTGGGCTTGTTTGAATTTAGAGAAACTGACGTAAAGTCCTCTTCTGGTAAGCTTTTGGCATATTCATCAAGGCGAATCTTTTGCCAATTTTCTCCCGATTGATTCAGCCAGATTTTCCGATTTTTGGCGACGGCTCCTAGATACTTCAGTCGGCGAGATTCGAGTCCCTTTAAAAAATTTGTGTTGTTACCATAGCCGGCATCCATGAGGACGATTCCCGGTCGATACCCTCTCTTTAAACTCCGGTCAATTAATTCTAAGGCGATTTCGGGTTTCTTTTTGAAAGAGGGGATCTTCTTGCCTGAGGGTAAGGAACTGGCTGGCTGATAGATTTCTACATCCAGAGGCAAATTTTTTTTGCCATCATAGA
>NZ_KB235958.1:774472-829677 GCF_000332355.1 Baaleninema simplex PCC 7105 | reverse complement strand
AACGCTTACACCACTTCTCAAAGCAGGGTGGCATAGCGGCTGAGGTGGTCTCTCTCATGGGGACACTCTCCACCTTAAATCCTTTTCAGTCAAGGGTTTTGCTTTTATTTTACCTTTTTTACCGTTTAAGTCCCGTTAGGACGATGAAGAAGAGTTGACAAACTCCCCGCGAGTCACGCGACGGGGATTCTGGGTTCAAACAGCCAATGCAGGCGGAGCCTGACTAACTTCGCCTAACCCACAGGTTGATGCCCCAACCTGTTTGATGTTAATTGCGGCGTTTTCGTCCCGGTCGTTTTCCGACCCGCAGGACGGGCAGCGCCACCGCCTCATGCTTAAATCCAACTCGTCCAGAACATAGCCGCAGCAGGAGCAGGTCTTACTGGACGGGAACCAGCGATCGATGTAGGCAACGGTTTTTCCTTTCTTCTGAGCAACCCATTCCAAAATTTGCAGGAGCGACCGAAATCCTAGGTCGGATATCTTGCGCCCCCATAACCGTTGCATGGCTTTCAAGTTCAGCGTCTCGAAGTAGAGAACGTCAAACTGGTCGGTCAGCCAGTGCGCTAGTTTCCAAAACCAGTCTTCTCGTCGGTGAGCGATGTCCTCGTGGCGACGAACTAGGTTTTTCCGAGCGCGTTCTCGGTTGTTCGACCCTTTCTGCTTGCGAGACAGTTCTCGGTTCGCCTTTTGAATCTCGCGGAGAGATTGCTTGAAAAACAGCGGTGCGTCAATGCTGAAGCCTTCAGAGGTCGTGAGAAACGTTTTCAGTCCGAAGTCAAAGCCAGCGCTTTTACCCATCTCGACTTTGACAATCGGCTCTGAAGAAGCGTCTACCGTGACTAACAGAAACATCTCTCCCAAGGGAGTCCGTTTAACCGTCACGGTCTTAATTTTTCCCTCAATTTCTCTGGACTTCCAGAATTGATACACCCGACCGCAGATTTTGACTCGATTTCCACCGAGAAACTTGTAGTTGTTCTGCTTGAGAGTAAACGACTTGTACTTTTTGACTTTTTTAAACCCAGGAGGACGAACCCCTTTGTCTCTGTGCTTAAAAAACAACTGATACGCTTTTTCAATACGCTGGCAGATGTCTTGCACGGCTTGAGCGTCAACGGTTTTCCAAAAAGGATTCCGTTTCCTGAGTTTAGCGATATGCTTCTGGAGCTTGGCGCAGTTCAAGTGGGGTGCATCTCAATTTCGTAGAACGACCCCTCCGCCTTCGGCACCTCCCCTTAGCAAGGGGAGGATGGGTGGGGTTCCGGGTGCAAAAGTGAGATGCACCCGTTCAAGTGTTTGCCCCACATCCGATAGTACCGACGATGTAACGCAATACAGTGGTTGTAAATCGTTCCCGAGGCGTTGACGATGCGCTTCAGGTGGCGATTTCGCTTGTGGTTGTACAGCTTGAACTTGAGTGTCTTCATGTTATGACGATCGCATATTGGGGACGATCGCATATTTGGGTAGTCAATGGGTAGCCAGCTATATGAGCTATATGAAATTAAGGCTAAGTGTCAGGATTGAGGCAGGACGACTTGAGAAGCTAAGACGGATTGCCAAGCAGAAGCGCAAAACGATGACTCAACTAATCGAAGATTGGATAGATAGGATTAAGGAAGCTGACGGCGCTGTGGATGCCGCACGAGTCGCTTTTCCACCCCGCGCTAAAGCAGCGGGGCGATCGAGCTCCCGACCTATTCACGTATTGGACAACCGAGGCATTCTCACCCCTTCGACCGCATCGCGGAAGGCTTCGACATTAGGACTGAAATCGATCGGCAACACGGCCACGACGTTTTCGTGAGGACGGGGAATAATCACCCAAGATTCCAGAGTTGCCCCTTCCGTGCGTTCGACGGCGGCGATTCCGGCGTCCATCGCTTGTTTGACTTCCGAAACGTCACCCCGGATGTTCACCGTAAATCGGGCGCTTCCGACACGGATATATCCGACGAGGGTAACTCGTCCGGCTTTCACCATCGCATCGGCGGCGGCTAAAATACCGGGGAATCCCTTCGTTTCGATCGCTCCAACTGCCTGTTGTGTCACTGTTCGTCTCCTAGAGTTCGCAAATCTCAAAAAAAGCTTCGCCCGAATACGTCCGCTCCTTATTCTAAGGAGTGTGGCGACGTTGTTTGAAACGGTTTTTCAAACAAGTTTGTTGAAGGGTTCGCGTCGATCGCCCTATCGAAACGGCTCGCTGGCTTCCGTATACTCGAGCGGCAACACGGCAACCACGTTTTCAGGAGGATTGGGAACGATATAGTGAGAGATAATCTCACCCCCAAAGGTTTTTTCAACCGCTTCGAGTCCGGCGTCCATCGACTGCTTCACTTCTGAAATCGGACCGCGAAAGGCGATCGCGAACTGACCTCTTTCAGCCTTATCGAAATACACCAACGTCACTCGCCCCGCCTTCACGACCGCATCGGCCGCCGCTAAAATAGACGGAAACCCGAGGCTTTGAATCATACCGACGGCAACGGGCATGAGGACGACTCCTCCAACGCAATTGGGCTATCCAATTGTACAAGTTAACTGTCACAAGTTACGATCGAAGCTCGTAAACTTCGATCGCGCCCCCATGAACGTTCGGATCGGTAACGGTTACGACATTCACCGCCTCGGTGAAGGACGCCCCCTCATCCTCGGCGGTGTCGAAATTCCCCACCCCTTCGGTCTCGTCGGTCACAGCGACGCCGACGTTCTCACCCATGCCATCATGGATGCCATGCTCGGCGCTCTAGCCTTGGGCGATATCGGTCACTACTTTCCCCCCACCGACGATCGCTGGAAAGGCGCCAACAGCCTCGTTCTCCTCGAACGAGTCAACGAACTCCTACACGAGAGAGGTTGGCACGTCAGCAATCTCGACAGCGTCATCGTCGCCGAACGCCCCAAACTCAAACCTCACCTGGCCGATATGCAAGCGAAACTGTCCCACACGCTGCAACTCGATCCGACCGCCATCGGCATCAAAGCCACCACCAACGAAAAACTCGGCCCCGTCGGACGAGAAGAAGGAATCGCCGCCTACGCCGTCGCCCTACTCGTCAACGAAAAGTCGTAACGAGAAGCCGTAGGGTGCTGTGACGCGGGCAAAAAAATGGCGTCGAAGTCCAGTCAATGTTGTCCCCGCGTCACGCACCTTTTACAGTCACCAGTCACCAGTCACCAGTCACCAGTGAAGACAGTTAACAGGTAACAGTTTCTCCCCTGCTCCCCCTGCTCCCCCTCTCCTCCTCTCCTAAAAAAACGCCATGTCACTCGTTTCTCACCTCGTCCGAAAATGGCATCGTTGGCTCGCCGTTGCGATCGCCAGTTTCGCCTTGTTTGGACTCGGCGGATGTAGCCTCGAGGACTTCCGCGTCGATGCAGCTGAAGGAACGCAACTAATCCTCGGACAACTCGGCGATCCCAAAACCTTTAACGCCGCCCTCAGCAAAGAATATCCCAACGTTTTTACCTATACCTATAACGGACTCGTCGATACCAACGGCGTGACGACAGAGATCGAACCAGCGTTAGCCGAATCTTGGGAAATTTCCGACGATACATTGAGGATCGTCTTTACGCTGCGGGAAAACCTCCGTTGGTCTGACGGAGAACCGCTCACCGCCGACGACGTGGTATTTACTTACAACGACGTTTACTTCAACGAACAAGTCCCCACCTCGACTCGTCACGTTTTGCGCGTCGGAGAAAGTGGGGCGTTTCCTATTGTCCGAAAGCTCGACGATCGCCGAGTCGAATTTATCCTTCCCGAGCCGTTTTCGCCGTTGCTACGTGCCTTGAGTTCGGAAATTCTTCCCGAACATATTTTACGACCGGCGATCGAAGAAACGGACGACGACGGCAATCCAGTCTTTAACAGTACTTGGGGAACCGACACCGATCCGACCCAAATTGTCGTCAACGGTCCTTATCGCCTCAACCGATACGTTCCCAGCCAGCGAGTCGTTTTCGAGCGCAATCCTTATTACTGGCGCAAAGACGACCGAGGCATTCCACAACCGTATATCGATCGCATCGTTTGGCAGATCGTCGAGAACCAAGACACACAGCTTTTACAATTTCGCTCGGGGGGATTGAGTGCGGTGAGCGTCGCACCGCAGTATTTTTCGTTACTCAAACGAGAAGAGGAACGAGGAAATTTTACCATCTACGAAGACGGGCCTGCCCTCGGTACGACATTTATTTCATTTAACCTCAACAAAGGCATAAAACCCGACGGAACGCCCCTCATCGATCCGGTCAAATCTAAATGGTTTAATACGTTAGAATTTCGTCGAGCAGTCGCCCACGCCATCGATCGCCAAACGATGATTAATACCATTTATCGCGGCTTAGGCGAGCTTCAACATTCTCCGATTTCAATTCAAAGTCCCTATTACTATTCCCCAGAGGAAGGACTTCCCGCTTACGATTACGACATTAAAAAAGCCAAGGAACTGTTGCTCGGTGTGGGGTTCCAATACGACGATCGCGATCGCCTCCTCGATGCTGAAGGAAATCGCGTCGAATTTACCCTCATCACCAACGCAGGGAATCAAGTTCGCGAAGCGCTCGGCGCTCAAATCAAGCAAGATTTAAGTCAAATTGGCATTAAAGTTAACTTTACCCCCATCGATTTCAACAACCTCGTCAGCAAACTCTCGAACGATCTCGATTGGGAATGTCACTTACTCGGCTTTACGGGGAGTATCGAACCTCACGGCGGGTTGACGATTTGGTCGGTGGACGGAACTTTGCACTCCTTCAACCAAAAATCGGAAGTGATGGAACTTGAAGGACGAGAAGTTTCAGAGTGGGAGAAAGAAATCGAGCGGCTTTATATTCAAGGCTCTCAAGTTTTTGGAGACGAAGAACGCAAAGCAATTTACGTCCAAGCTCAAACCATCGTTCAAGAACAATTGCCGTTTATTTACCTCGTCAATCCCTTGTCAATGGGTGCGATTCGGAACGACCTTCAAAACATTAAATATTCGGCATCGGGCGGTGCGTTTTGGAATATTTACGAAATTTCAATTGAAGAATAAATCGAAATGTAAACCCTTAATTTTTTTGTCAATACTGCGTTTAAAATTCCAAAAATATCGAGTAACTGGTGACTGGCGACTGGTGACTGGCGACTGAAAAATATGGATGCCGATACTCTAAAAATACTGCTCGATGCTGTAGCGATGGGACAGCTCGATCCCAAAACTGCCTTAAAAAAGTTAAAACACTTCGCCTACGAACCGGTTGGAGACTTTGCCAAAATTGACAACCATCGGAGTTTGAGAACCGGATTTCCTGAAGTGATTTGGGGACAAGATAAAACCCCCGAACAAATTGCCGAAATTATGTTAGCCATGCGCGATCGCCATCCGACGGTGATGGCAACCCGCGTTTCAGCAGAGGTTTACGCCCAAGTGCGCGATCGCGTGCGGGACGTGCGTTACTATCCCCAAGCAAGAATTTGTGCGATCGCCCCTCATCCCCTCGAACCCCGTTATCCTGGTGCGATCGGCGTTCTCAGTGCTGGAACCGCCGATCTCCCCGTCGCCGAAGAAGCCGCCACCACCGCCGAACTCTGCGGGTTTGAAGTATTGCGGTTGTGGGATGTCGGCGTCGCGGGACTGCACCGTCTGCTAGACAACCGCCACCTCCTCACCAAAGCCCACGTTTTGATCGTCGTCGCCGGAATGGAAGGCGCATTACCCAGCGTCGTCGCCGGACTCGTCGATTGTCCCGTTGTCGGCGTTCCCACCAGCATCGGCTACGGCGTCAGTTTTAACGGCGTCGCCCCGTTGTTGACCATGTTAAACTCCTGTGCGGCGGGAATCGGCGTCGTCAACATCGATAACGGGTTCGGGGCTGCCGTATTAGCCGGACAGATTTTAAGAACCGCCCACCGCATCGCTGAAAATTGCTAGTTTCCGAACGTTCCGAGTTATTCGGGTGAAATCTGTCGGCGAAACACCTCCACCAACGCCTCCCGCGAGACCACCAACGACGGAACCGGCCGTTTGAGATAATCCTGATGTTCGACTAACGGAAACACGGACTCTCCATCCAAAAAGACCCAAGCTGCCCCCGCCGCTCGTACAATGGCGTACACCGCCGCAATATCCCAAACCTTGGGCGTAGCTTCCGCTGCTCCCAAGCAAATGCCCGACGCCACCGTCAACAGATTGTACGTCGCCGCACCCACCATACGAATCTTGCAGGGAAAAGGATGCTTTACCCAAGAGACGCTGCGAGAACAGAAGCTGAAAAGGTGATTGTCTGAAGGTTCGTCAGGACTCACGCGAATCGGTTCGCCGTTGAAATACGCACCGCTGGGAACCTCTAGCCCCGTCTCTCCGTTCCAGAAGCCGTGAAACGTCTGTTGGATGGGGGGAAAGTGAACCAGCCCAAAGACCGGCGTACCGCGATAGAGTAAACCGAGTGAGATACCCCAGACAGGAATACCTCGGGCGAAATTGGTGGTTCCGTCGATGGGGTCGATAACCCAACACCATTCGCGATCGGGGAACGTTTGGCTACCTTCTTCCGTGAGGATGCCATGTTCGGGGAATTCCTTGGCGATCGCATCACCGAGGGCATTATCCGCCCAAACATCAGATTTAGTGACGAGACTACCATCATTTTTTTCCTCTGGCGTCGCCGCCCCGAAGTCATCGATAAGTTTTTTACCAACCCGTTGAGTTAGAGTTTGGCTGAAGTGGGTGATATGGTTCCAGTTCGTGGACATAGAGATTAAACCGATTAACAACCGTAGGGTGCCGTGACGCGGGCAAGAAAATTGTCGCATCCCACCGTCTCATGACCGTCCCGCGTCACGCACCGCGCCCACCGACCCATCCCGAACCCCCCCGTAGGGTGCCGTGACGCGGGCAAGAAAATTGTCGCATCCCACCGTCTCATGACCGTCCCGCGTCACGCACCGCGCCCACCGCGACCCATCCCGAACCCACATCAACACCTCCAACCGACCAATCACGCACCAACAACCGTTACCGTCCCCACCGACAAATCGAATCCCAACGCATTATCGGGGTAAATACCTCGATGGGCGATCGTTCTATGGATCGGTGGGGGCGGTGCGTGACGCGGGAATTTCCGGGGAGTGTTAAAGGTAAGAATGTTTTTGTCCGCGTCACGGTACCCTACGGTCCAATGCTTTGGATCGGTGGGATGTGATACTGTGATACGGTGGGGGTTCCATGGATCGGTGGGGGCGGTGCGTGACGCGGGAATTTCCGGGGAGTGTTAAAGGTAAGAATGTTTTTGTCCGCGTCACGGCACCCTACGGTCTAATGCTATTGTTATGCCGAATTATCGACGAGATCGCACGCCGGGCGCGACATTTTTTATTACACAAGTTACCTATTGTCGGCAACCTTGGTTGTGTCGAGCTGTTGCGCGAAAAACGCTACGAGATGCGATCGAACGAGTCCGTCAAAAATATCCATTTCAAATTGATGCCTTCGTTCTCCTTCCCGATCACTTTCATGCCCTTTGGACGTTACCCGAAAACGATGGAAATTGTTCGACGCGAATGCGGTTAATCAAAATTCACGTCACGCGAAAAATTGGTCGTATTTTAACCTTAGAAATTCCCGAAACCCGCTCTCGATACGAACGAGGAGAACGCAATCTCTGGCAACGTCGGTTTTGGGAACATCGAATTCGAGACGAACGGGATTTTCAAAATCATTTTGACTACATTCATCACAATCCCGTCAAACATGGTCTATGCCGAAATCCCACCGATTGGCCCTATTCCAGCATCCATCGCTTCACCCCAACACACACCCCGTAGGGTGCTGTGACGCGGACAACCCAATTCTCGCATCCCACCGTCAAATGACGTTTCCGCGTCACGCACCGCCCCCACCGACAAACCCCCACACCCACCTTACCGCCTCCAACCGACACATCCCATCCAACCCCAAAAAACGCGGTGAAACCCGGCACACCGAACGGACAAATCAAATCCCCATTCGCGACGGGGTAAACCATTGCAATACCTCGATCGTTCCATGGATCGGTGGGATGCGATACGGTGGGGGTTCCATGGATCGGTGGGGGCGGTGCGTGACGCGGGATTGACATGGGGGTTCGGGGACGAGAGGGGAATTGCCCGCGTCACGGCACCCTACGGTTTTGCTGGGGTAATTGCACCGAAGTCGGGGTTGGGATGAAATGGTTGATGGGGTTTCAGTCGAGTGACATTTTAAATTTCTCGAAAACAGAAATAGGGTGGGCATTGCCCACCCTACGAAGCTCTACCAACTAGATTGGTCAGAGGCTAAAGGATCGTTAACCGAACCTAGATGACGTTGATACCACCGCCACCTTGGAGGTCGTCGAACTTGATGAAGTCGTTTGCGTCAACACCCGTGAAACTTAAGCCAGTGGGTAACACGGCAAACAGAGTCATTTTATTGTCCACACCGTCTCCAATGTACAAGCCACCCGTGCTCTGGTCGTAGCTGACTCGACCTGCATCATCAAAGCCATCAGCAGTGAGAGTACCGCCGTACACGAGACCAGCAAAGTCACCGTCAAAACCGACGTCAGGGGTGTAAGCAGCATTAACAGCGTTCGAACCAGCCGTGGGATTGATTTCACCGAACAGAACGCCCGTTCCAGCGAAGGTGTAAACTGATGGCAAAACAGCATCACCAGCACCAGCTTCGTAATCAGTGAACGCATCGTCTTTCAGGACGATAACGTCACCTTGAGAGATCGAGAAGTCAGTCAAGGTATCGACATTGAAGCCAGAGGTGAAGTAACCAGCATCTAAGTTGGGCGCACCAGGAGTCGTACCAACTTCAGTGACGTACTCACCCGTTGTACCGACGATAAAGTTCTCAGCAACAGCTAGAGGACCACTCGCCGCCAGAAACTCTTCTCCCGCTCCCTCGACCAGCGCAGGGTTACCAACGTAGTTATCGTCGAGTGCAGTTTCGAGTACGTTACCCGTTTCTTGGAGACTCAAGATCACGAATCGATCCGCACCTGCACCACCTGTGAGCTGATCGCCATCACCGTAGTTCACAGCTTCTGTCGCCGAGACCGATCCATCCAGAGCGATAACATTGGCTCGAGTGGCTGCGGTCATACCAGTACCGCCGTAGAGCTGGTCGTTACCAGCACCACCGCTGAGAATGTCTCCACCGAACTGGCGACCTTGCAGGACGTCGTTGCCCTCGCCACCGCTCAGGTTCAACGTGGGGCTGGTAGTTCCAATGTTGTCTGTGGCACCGCTGCTGAGACCGAGGGTATCGTCGCCAGCATCGCCTGCCACCGAGACTTCACCCGCAACAGTACCGAGTCCGCCGATCGAGATGACTTCATTACCCGCACCAGCACTGATAGACGCGCCAGCATCGACCGTACCGATGTTGAATATATCGTTACCGTCACCACCGGACACGACCGCACCCCCTTGCAGGCTGTCGAAGTCCAGCGTGTCAGCACCTTCGCCACCCGTCACGCTACCGGCAACGGTCTGCGCTGCAATGGAGTCGTCACCCAGTCCACCGTCGATGGGACCGACAGTCGGATCGGTTCCGACGACGTTAATAATGTCGTTGCCGTCTCCACCGCTAACGCTTCCCGTGACGTTACCGACGTTGAGAGTATCGTCGCCACCGCCGGAATCGGTCACGCCGTTCGCCGAGCCGATCGTCAGCAAGTCGGGCGCATCGCCAGAGATGATACCGCCCGAAGCAATGGAGCGGACGTTGCTGTTGTCACCGGGGATGAAGAAGTTGGCATCTCCACCGAAGCTATCTTGAGCCTGCACCGTCACCGTAACGTCAAGCGCACCGCTACCGATGTAGGTGTTGATACCCAGGGTGTCTTGAGCGATGACAGCACCAGCACCGAAGACGTAGTAGTCGTCACCTGCTCCACCCACTAAGGTATCGCCAGGGCCGCTGGCCGAAGCATCCAGGGTATCGTCGCCGCAACCGCCAATCAGGAGGTTGTTGCTACCCGCCATGGTCATCAGCAGGTCACCGCTATCGGACGTATCCGAGCCGGCCACATCGCTATCGCCCACCAGGGTGTTGTTACCGCCCACACCAATGATGGTATCAGAGTTGCACTCCGTGGCATCCGGGTTATCGCCCCAGAGTTCTGCACCATTGGCAACTAAGTAGAGATAGTCATCTCCCAAGTCGCCGAAGGTCTGTAGGCCTGCGCCAGCCGTTCCAGTCAGGCTATCGTTACCTTGACCGCCTTGCAGGGTCACGTTGGCTCCGACTGCTGCGCCGAGAACCAGGCGATCGTCTCCGCCGTTACCTGCCAAACCGTGGTCGCTACCGGCCGCGACATAGAGATAATCGTCGCCCACATCGGTTCCAGCAATTTGACCGTCGGGGCTGATGTCACCCCCGAGGATCGCACCACTGATGTTGGCTTCGACGATCAAGCTGTCGTCGCCCAAGTCGCCGACGAGCAGTGGGTTATCTGCGACGCTGCTTCCGCCAACTACGGCTGTATCGTTGCCTTGTCCGCCGTACAGACTGTCAGCATCGCCGTTTTCGTCGCTGGTTTCGGAAAGGAGGTAGTCGCCACCTTCATTTCCAAACAGGAAGCTCGCACCTTCGGGACCGGCTTTGACGTAGTCGTCACCTTCTCCACCGGCGAAGGTATCGGCGCCTTCTCCACCCGCCAGGGTGTCGTCGTCGTCTTCACCGAGGAGAATGCTTTCAGCTTCTTCAGAGTAGAGATAATCGTTTCCGGCACCACCGAACAGGGTATAAAGTCCCTCTTCGCCCCAGAGCGTATCGTTGCCCAGGTCTCCAGACATGAGGGCTTGACCGGTATCGTTGATCGCGTAATCGTCGTCTTTACCGCCGAAAACGCTGTCACCAACGCCTTTGCTTTCTAAGTAATCGTCGCCGGTATTTCCGAAAATCAGGCTGCCGGGGGCTACACCGTTGATGGCGCTGACAATGGTGTCGTTGCCGCCGAATCCTGCTGCGGCGCCGGTTCCCTGCAAACGAATTAGCTCGTCTGCGTCGTCGCCGATAATGACGTTACTAGGATTGTTAATGTCAGTCACTTATCGCTCCTCTTCCTCGCTAACGGTTTTTAGAACGTACCTTGGCTCTCGGCGCGGCTAACTGGATCGCTGGCCAATGCTGCCTCGAGCTGGGTTGCTTGGCTGCGAAAGATTTAGCTTTCGCCAGCGTACTCGGTACGATCGGTTCTCAGTCTCGCTGTACGCATAACAGTCGCCAATTTACAGCATGGACACTGATATTGTCTAGATCGGTGGGAACACGCAATCTCAGTTGGTTTGACTCTGTGTGAGAAGGGCTTCACTGAGGGCTTCTGTTCAGAGCGATCCAGGGGAGTTGCGCGTCCTAGCGACGGACTTGGCGACTTTTATTAGGTTTAGTCTGAACGAGCTGGGAAAATGTTCCCAGTGAGTTTGACTTTTTTTTGGCTTAACGTTTGTTAACACCTTCGATTCATACCACATTGGCTCTCGATAGACAATCGATCGCACGCTTATTACCACAAAATAAATAGAATGTCAATGTTTTTGGTAGGGCTGTCGATCGCCAGCTCGATCGCCCTTTCTCCCCCGCTCCCCTTCTCCCCCTCTCCCTCGCTCCCCTTCTCCCTCTCCTCTTCCCAACTCGACCCCATCGCCCGAGGTCAACAGTACTACGAAGCCGGGCGGTTTGCAGAAGCAGCGTCGGTCTGGGAAACGGCAGCCCGAGGGTACGATCGCCGCCACGATCGCCTCAACGAAGCCCTCAGTCGCATTTATCTATCTCTGGCCTACCAACGGCTCGGACAGTGGGACGCGGCCGGAGACGCCCTCGACCGGGTGCGATCGCTCCTCAGCCCCGATCCCTCTACGGACGTCGAACGGCAAATTCGCGCCCTCTTCCTCAACACCCTCGGACAGTGGCAGTTCGAGCGCGGCGATCCCGAAAGCGCCCTCGCAACCTGGCAAGCGGCCGAAACCACTTACATCGCGATCGCCGATGAGACCGGACGGTTCGGCAGCCAAATCAACCAAGCACAGGCGTTGCAAACCTTGGGACTGTATCGACGGGCGAAAGTCCTCCTCGAACGCGTCACGCAACAGCTCGAAGAGACTCCAGACTCCCCCCTGAAAGCCCGAGGGTTGCGGAGCTTGGGAACAGTCCTGCACATGATGGGTCGAATCGGAGAGGCGCAGCGAATTTTAGAGCGGAGTTTAGCTGTGGCGACGGCGGTGGGAGATGAAGAGGGGGTGCGGGGGGCGTTGCTGAGCTTGAGCGATACGGCGCGGGATTTAGGAGATACGGAAACCGCCTTGGATGCCTATGACTGGGTCGCGCGACGCAGCGAGGGACTCGATCGCCTAGAAGTGCAGCTCGATCGGTTAAGCTTGTGGATCGAAACCGACGAGTTCGATACGGCGCGATCGCTGTTACCCGAAATCACCGCACTGCTCGAGACCCTACCGGTCAGTCGCCGCTCGGTATACGCGCGAGTCAACTTGGCACAAAGTTGGCAGCGCCTGTCCCCCAACGACCGAGAAACCGTCGCGAGGCTGTTGGCACGAGCGGCAACGGAAGCCGCAGAATTGGGGGATCTCCGCGCTCGATCTTACAGCTTGGGAGAACTCGGACATCTCTACGAACGCCTCGGACAACTCGAAGACGCCCGAACCCTCACCGAGCGATCGCTGGCTCTGGCGCAAGCCATCCATACCCCCGACTTGCTAGCACGGTGGCAATGGCAGTTAGGACGCGTTCTAGCCCGACAGAACGACTATGACAACGCCCTCGCCGCCTATCGCGAAGCCGTCGCGGCGCTGAAGGTCGTTCGGGGAGATTTAGCCTCGTTCGAGACGGACTTGCGATTTTCCTTCCGCGAGCGGGTCGAACCCGTCTATCGAGAATTTGTCAGCTTGCTTCTCCAAAAAGCCGAACTGCACCGATCGAGCGATCGAGACCGGTTCGATGCTCTGGTGGGCGAAGCGCGAAAGGCGATCGAATCTTTACAACTGGCCGAACTCGACAACTTCTTTCGAGAAGCCTGTTTGGACGTTCGGCCGGTTTCGATCGACGCCATCGATCCCCACGCCGCAGTGGTTTACCCGATCGTTTTACCCGATCGCCTGTTCGTCATTCTCTCCGTGGCCGGGCATCCCCTACAACTGTTTTCAACTGAGGTTTCTCAAACCCAAGTTGAAGAAAAAGTAGCGAAAATGCTCGAATCGCTACACCTAGCCTATTCAGATCTCGATCGACTCGAGATTTCTCAAACCCTCTACGACTGGTTGTTAAAACCCGAAGAAGACGTTTTAAAACGAGAAGAGATCGAAACCCTGGTGTTCGTTCTCGACAGTACGTTACAAACTCTACCCCTAGCAGCGTTACACGACGGCAACAGCTATCTCATCGAACGCTACGCGATCGCTCTGAGCCCCAGCTTGTACCTGTTCGCACCGCAATCTCCGTTACCCGATCGCCCCCAGGTTCTCAGTGGCGGACTGACAGAAGCTCGCCGAGGATTTCCCGCACTCCCCGGAGTCGCCACCGAACTCGATCGCATTGCCCGCTATCTCCCCGCGCGGGTTTTACTCGACGACAAGTTTACCGAGCAACAGCTCGAAACCCAAGTGCGATCGCGCGATTTCAACATCGTTCACCTGGCCACCCACGGTCAGTTTAGTTCCAACGCCGACGATACGTTTCTGCTGACCTGGGACGGCCGCCTGAACGTCAGAGATTTCGATCGCTGGTTGCAAACTCGCCGCTTCGGTCGATCGATCGACTTACTGGTACTCAGTGCTTGTCAAACAGCGTTAGGAGACGAACGAGCAGTATTGGGTTTAGCCGGAATGGCCGTGCGATCGGGCGCTCGCAGCACTCTCGCCACCCTATGGTCGGTTCGCGATCTCTCGACGACCCAACTCATGGACGAATTTTACCGCCAACTGACCCAACAGCCGCGACCGAACAAGGCAGAAGCCTTACGCCGCGCCCAACTCCATCTCTTGCGAGAGTCACCGTACAACCATCCGTTTTTCTGGGCGCCGTTTGTGGCGATCGGCAACTGGCAATAGATTTACAGTCACCAGTCACCAGTCACCAGTCACCAGTGAAGACAGTTTTCAGGTGACAGTTTCTCCCTGGCTCCCCCTCTCCCTGGCTCCCCCTCTCCCCCTCTCCCTGGCTCCCCCTCTCCCCCTCTCCCTGGCTCCCCCTCTCCCTCAAGTTGGTTTCCTCTCAAGGTTCGACTAAACTGGGCTTAGAGGACTTCCTCATTTCTGAGAATTTCGAGCGGATGTTGAGTTTCAATTTTGCAAGTTTCAGTCTTTCACACTGAAACCTACCCTTTAGAATGGCTGCGTCCCTCAGAAATTTCCGGACAATTCCAACTTACAGAACTATTAAATAACAGTGCTGGTGGAAATTCTTGCTTAAAATTAAGTTTTATTACCGAGCAAACCAGCTTGCCTTATGTTGACTAGCCATCGTTCGATCGCGTGCGCGTCATTTGCTACGATCGCAGCGATCGGGTGCATCTTTTACCCCAAAGTGTCCTTTTCGATCCCATCAACAGATTCGTCCCCAGGCGAGCCTGCCAAATCAGATCGAACTGACACGTTCACCAGTTCTCAACGCAGCGAACTCAGTGGAATTGTGCGCTTCGAGCCGCCCCCAGAAAGTCCTCCCGCACCACCTGACAGTGGTGGAGGGGGTTCGCGGGGAATCGTGCACTTCGAGCCACCTCCAGAAGAACCTGCCGCCCCCGGCGAAAGTGGAGGAGGTGGGTCTCGCTATCGCTGGGAGTTCGAACCCCCCGACGAGGATGCACCCGAGGAAAGTGGGAGTGGCGCATCCCGTAGCGAAAACGAATTTGCCGTCTCGAGCCAAGACTCTGAGTCTCAACTCGTCTCGCTAACGCCACTCGTTCCAGAGACCCATTACGGCAGAACAGTTTCCGCCCACCCGTCGTTTTTCGTCTACGTTCCGGAAACCGTCGCTCGCCAAATGTTTTTCAGCCTGCACGAGTACGTGGCGACCGACAACGAAACGGTCGATCGTTTCCCTCACTACCAAGGGGTTTTATCGATTTCTGGCTGTGAGGGCATCGTACAACTGACACTGCCGTCGGAAGCCCGAGAACTCGAACTCGGAAAAAACTATCAGTGGTACGTTGCCGTCGTCACGAGCGATCGGCTGCGTCCTGACAGTCCCAGTACTTCTGGATGGGTGCGACGAGTTCCTCAGTCTCCCGATTGGGAAAGTCTGGCTTCAAAGGAAAACAGCCTCGATTTGGCTGCCACCTACGGACGTTCCGGAATTTGGTACGACGCTCTCGAAGTTCTCGCTGCGTTGCGACAAGCTCGCCCCCATAGCAACGTTTTAGCAACTGAATGGCGCGACCTTTTAGCTCAAGTCGGACTCGAGGCGATCGCCGATCGCCCCTTCGTCGATTCAACCTCAGTCAGCTCGACCCACGAATGTGGCAACGGTTGACGAGGTGGTTGAGTAGCTGGCAGGGTGTGTTTTTTACCGCCCCGCCAGTGGCGTTGGTCGTCAGTTTTACCGCTACCTTTGGCGGATTTCAATTATTCGAGCGTGTTGCCATCGATACGCTGTTTCGCCTGCGTCCGGACGCACCCGTAGATTCACGAATCGCGATCGTGGCCATCGGCGAAGCAGACATCCGCCGTTTGGGGGAGTGGCCGGTTCCCGATGCAGTTCTGGCCGAGGTCATCGAACGCGTTCGGAATCGGTCTCCCCGCGCGATCGGTTTGGATTTGTACCGAGATTTTCCTGAAGAACCGGGATACGATCGCTTGGTCGAGGTCATGAAATCGACACCAAACTTAGTCGGTATCGAAAAAGCACTCGGCGAAGATACGGTCGCCCCTCCCCCGACTTTGGCTCGACTCGGTCGCGTCAGTCTGGCCGACGTGATGGAAGATGGCGACGGGAAAGTCCGCCGGGCACTCGTTTCTTCTCGCATCGACGGTCGGCTACGCTTCGGATTGGGCGTCGATTTGAGCCTGAAATACCTCGAACGCGAAGGTCTTACCCTAGAGCGCCTTTCAGACTGTTTGTCTTGTTACCGCTTGGGACAGGCGACGTTCGTTCCGTTACGATCGCCCATTGGAGGCTATTCGGAAGCCGTGTCTGGGGGCTATCAGATTTTTCTCAACTATCGCGGTGGGAACGGTAGTTTCCCTCAAGTGTCGCTCAGCGACGTTCTCGAGGATAAGGTTCCAGGGAACTTTTTCCGCGATCGCATCGTGTTGATCGGTTCGACCGCCAGCAGTACGAAAGACGTATTCCCGACGCCCTACGGAACGGGATCTTCAGCCATGAACGGCGTCGAGGTTCACGCCCACGTGGCCAGTCACCTCATGTCGGCAGCCCTCGACGGACGCCCGCTGCTGCAACCTTGGACGCAGGAAGAAGAATGGTTGTGGATCGCGATATGGTCGTTTGTCAGCGGCGCGATCGTCTGGCGCGTTTTAGTCCGCCACCGCAGCGGGACGAGTTCTCTCTGGTACAGCTCTCTGTCGGGAATTGCCATCTGTTGGATTCCCTTAGCCGGAATAACCTATGTGGGATTCGTCACCGGGAGCTTAGTTCCAGTGGTTTCTCCAGCCGTTGCAGTGGTGGCGACAAGTTTGGCGGTGTCAAATTATTACAGTCAGTTGAAGCTTAAAACGACGAACGAACAACTCGAACGAGCTAACGAACAACTCGAGCAGGCGAACGAACGACTTCGGGAGTATTCTTCGGTGTTGGAGGAAAAAGTTCGCGATCGCACCCGAGAACTCGAAGTGGCCAAGCAACGAGCGGACGCTGCCAATCAAGCCAAAAGCGAGTTTTTGGCCAATATGAGTCACGAGCTGAGAACGCCCCTCAACGGCATTCTCGGGTATGCGGATATTCTACAGCGGGATTCTCAGGTCACGACGAAACAACGCGATGGATTGGTGGCGATTTATCAGTGCGGAACTCATTTGTTAACGCTGATTAACGACGTTCTGGATTTGTCGAAAATCGAAGCGAGAAAATTCGAGTTGCAGCCGATCGAATTCGATTTTTTGGGTTTTTTGCGAGGTGTGGCGCAAATGTGCGCGATTCGTGCGTACCAGAAAGGGATTACGTTCGATTGCGATATCGATCCTCGGTTGCCAGCAGGGATACGGGCAGACGAGAAACGCTTGCGTCAAGTGCTGTTGAATTTACTGGGCAACGGGATCAAGTTTACCGATCTCGGTGGGGTCGTGTTTCGCGCGACGCTCCTGCAATCGCCTGTCGAGACTTCCGAAAGCGGGCTGTCGGATCGCGGGACGCTGAAATCTTGTCGCGTTCGGTTTGAGGCGATCGATACGGGGGTGGGTATGACTTCCGAGCAGATCGAGAAAATTTTTCAGCCTTTCGAGCAAGTGGGCGATCGCCGCAAACAAGCTGAAGGCACGGGATTGGGTTTGTCGATCGGACAGAAAATCGTTCAGGCGATGGGTAGCACGTTATGGGTAAAAAGTCAACCTAAAAAAGGAAGTGTTTTTGGTTTCGAGTTAGAGTTGGAGGTGGCCGAGCGTTGGGAACGTCCCTCAACCGGAAGCATATCGTTAGTCGTGGGGATCGATGGCACGCCGCCGACGGCTTTGGCCGTTGACGATAGCGATTACGGGCGTGCGGTGTTGGTGTCTTGGCTGAACGACCTCGGCTGTCCGACAGTGGAGGCGGCGGATGTCAAAACAGCGTTGAGACGCCTGCAAAAAGGGGCGATCGATGTGGCGTTCGTCGATTGGATGTTGCCCGATGGGGGTGGAGTGGACGCGATCCGTCGGTTGAAGCGGTATCGACCGGACGGCGGTTTGAAAATTGTGGTCTGTTCGGCCAGTGCCTTCGAGCGCGATCGCGAAGCCGCTCTGACGGCTGGGGCAGATGCGTTTCTCTCAAAACCTCTCTCGCGCGATCGCGTATTGCAAACCCTCGAGGAGTTGTTGGGCTGTCAGTGGATTTACGGAATGCCCGATCGCGAGGTTCGAGCAGCCGATCTTCGGAACCACAGCAAGGATATCGTTCCCCCACCGCACGATCGCCTCGAACGATTGCACGAACTGACACTTCAAGGCAATTTAAAGCGGTTGAGCGGGGAAGTCGAAGCGTTGAAAGCAGAAAACCCTCAGTTGACTCCCTTTGCCGATCGGGTGTTGGAATTCGCGAAAACTTTTCAGGTCAAACAGTTACGGGCTTTCCTCGATAACTATTACCTGTAGTCGATCGCCACTTACTGTTATGGCAATCTGAATCGAACAAAAAATCAATACAAAAAATCCTTGCCCGATCGTCGCTCGAGCGATCGCGTCCTCTACCGCACTCAAGCTCAGTTCGACCGGAGACGCGATCGCAGACTCTCTGTCATTAGAATTCACGCTTCTGGTACGCTGTAGTAGCAATCAGAGAAATTCGAGCCTGCCCGTACAGGCTTAGTATGTTTGAAGACGTAACTATGGCTTATCGATTACTGTTCGTGTGTTTGGGCAATATTTGCCGCTCTCCATCTGCGGAAAATATCATGCGCTATCTCATCGAGCAGGCGGGTTGGAAAGGGGAAATTACCTGCGATTCAGCAGGAACGTCCGATTACCACATTGGAAAACCGCCCGACAAGAGAATGCAGGAAGCGGCTGAAAAACGAGGTATTGCCCTAGTGGGAAGCGCCCGTCAGTTTGTCGCAGAAGATTTCGATCGCTTCGATCGCATTTTGGCGATGGATTTGGAAAATTACCACAATATCCTCGCCCTCGATCGCGCGGGAATTTACGAGAATAAAGTTTATTTGATGTGCGATTTTTGCCGAAACTACACGGTTAAAGAAGTTCCCGATCCCTATTATGGCGGTCTCGAAGGCTTCGATCGCGTTATCGATCTACTCCTCGATGCGTGTGAAGGACTCCTCGCTGATATCCGCCCGCATTTGGATTAAGAGCAGGGAAGACAAGGGGGCAAGGAAGAAACTGTCAACTGTCTCCACTGCTTCACGGCTCACTGCTCATTGCTTGCTGAACCAGCACTGTTAACGCTCCGGTGAACCCCTCATACGGAATCCGCACACCATAACCCCTCTTAAAGCGATCGCCTAAAATCGATTTAAGTCTTGGCTTACAGGGAATTTACGACGAGGGCCGCAAAACAGGGTTTTCAAACCTGGATTCCGTATCACAAGTTCAAAAGGGTAAACACAGCGACAGCTAAAACGAAATAGCCAAAGCTTTTTTGTAGGTGTTTGGCATCGATCGCTCTGGCGAGATATCCACCGACGAGCGTTCCCAGGGTAGCGGCGGTGGTGAAGGATAGAGTTAACGGCCAGTCGAGATCGACTTGATTGATGTAGCCGAGAAAGCCACTGGCGGAGTTAATAGCAATTAGCAGTAACGAGGTGCCGATCGCTTCTTTCATAGGAACGCCACCCAACAATACGAGGGCGGGAACGATGGCAAATCCACCCCCAACGCCGACAAATCCCGTCAGAACGCCAGTGAAAACCCCAACGACGGGTAAAGTTGCCGCATCACACCTCTGGGATTGAGTGGGAGTTGCTGTTTTGGAAGGCGATCGATCGCTTTTGCGAATTGTCAAGAGGCTCACCACCAACATGATTATCCCGAAACTCAAAAGTTGCACGGTGTCGGTAACAAAGGGTAACGTCACGATTTGCGCTCCGCCATAGGCTCCTACTATGGCAAAGGGCGCAAAAATGAAGGCAACTTTCAAATTGACGTGATGCTGTTGCCAGTGGGGAATTAAGCCGACGAGACTGACGAGGCCGACGATAAACAAACTCGTGGCGACAGCGAGTTTCGTCGGTAAGCTCATGACGTAGACGAGCGTGGGAACGGCTAGAATCGAACCGCCTCCGCCGAGGAGTCCCAAACTCAAGCCGATCGCAACGGCTAGTAAATGTCCGATCGCCCAAGTCAAGACCGAGGGGGCGATAACTTCCATAAAATATACTTCAAAATATACTTCTTCTATGCGTTCTGACTCACGCAGCCACATCGCACGTTGGCGGGAAGGGCTTCGGCGATCCGCTGCGGCTGGGGAAGGTTGAGATTCTCCATCAGTTCGATGAAGGCAGCGCGATCGCGACCCGCTAGACGAGGGTTGAAGCGTTTTTCTTCGCCGATGCTGGAAACGGTGTGTCCTCGGTAGTCGTGACCGGGATACACCAACGTTTCGTCGGGTAGGGTAAACAACCGCTGCGTGATGGTGTCGTAGAGGGTTCCCGCATCGCCGCTTTGGAAGTCGGTTCGTCCACAGCCTCGAATCAGTAGGGAATCTCCGGTCAGGACGCGATCGCCGTTGATGAGATACGCCATGTGACTGTCGGTATGTCCCCAGGTGGCGATCGCTCGAATGGATACTCGACCGACTTGCAATACCTCGCCGTCTTTCAAAATGCGATCGGCACAGTCGGCTTGGGCGTTTTCGGGGACGACCGTTTGGCATCCCGTGAATTCGCGCAGTTTCCCGCCTCCCGTCACGTGGTCGGCGTGGATGTGGGTTTCGATGGCGTACCGCAGGGTCGATCCCAATTCGTCGATGAGGGTGCGATCGCGATCGACTTGCGCGACGACCGGATCGATAACGGCCGCGTCACCGCTGAGTTCGTCGGCAACGAGATAAGTATAAGTACTGGTTTCTGGATCGAAGAGTTGTCGGAACAGCATAATTTGCGCCCTCTGTGCGATCGGAAGACTCTGTTATCGATTGTATACAATTATTTGATTGATTAGTTATATTTTGTCAATTCCAGAAGAGAGCTAACGTCCCCACCTCTGAGATCGATGACTCAACTGTCAATATTACGACTCATCGATCGAACGATTGTTGCAAACTTTTGCCGGAGATCCCCGGCATCTCCAAGATGCCGGGGATCTGGCTTGGTTTATTTAACATAAAATAGGGCTTGCTGAAAAGAAGTGAAAAGCTTACGGCGTAGGGCTTAGAGGAGTCTAGATGTGACGTCAAGAGCCCGAAAAAGAGGTAAAATTGAAAATTATCGTGCATCCAGTCAGAGAAAATGTATCGAAAATCACAAAATCCCGACACGCCCGAAGAAGCCTTTGAGCTTTCCTCTGAGGAAAAGTTGTGTGGAGAAAATCGTTGGGTCATTCTGGCAAAACTCATTCCCTGGACAGAATTTGAGGAAGAATACGCCCAGATTTTTTCCGAGGAAATGGGAGCGCCAGCGAAACCATTTCGGATGGCGCTCGGCGCATTAATTATCAAAGAAAAATTGGGAATTAGCGATCGAGAAACCGTAGAGCAGATCCGAGAGAACCCGTATTTGCAGTATTTTATCGGTCAGAAGAGTTACAGTAGTGAAGCCCCATTCGACCCCTCAATGATGGTTCACTTCCGTCAGAGAATTGGGGAAGAGTTTCTGGGTAGAATCAATAAATCAATGGTCAAAAAAGCCCAAGGATTTGGGAAGGAAGCCACCGAAAAAAAGCTCGGAGAAGCCGGAGAAAGAGAAGACGGTCAAAATAATAAAGGAAAACTCTTAATCGATGCAACGGTGGCACCAGCGGATATTAAATATCCCACGGATTTCGATCTGTTAAATTCAGTCAGAAAAGACACAGAAAGGATCGTCGATAAGATGCACGAACAACAGAAGGTAAAAGGAGAGAAAAGACCGAGAACTTATCGAAAACAAGCCCGTAAAGAGTATCTAAAATTTTCTAAAAGGAAGAAGAAATCGAGAAAAGAACGAATCAATGCAGTGAAGAAACAACTGAAGTATGTGAAAAGAAATTTGGAATATATTGAGAAGCTAATTGAAACAGGGGTGAGCCTGGAATGCTTAAGCCACAGGCAATACAGAAGATTATTGGTCGGAGTAGAAATCTACCGTCAGCAGCAATGGATGCTCGAAAATCAAACCGAGCGGATTGACGATCGGATTGTCAGTCTCAGTCAACCTCATGTGCGTCCGATCGTGAGAGGAAAAGCGAGAGCCAATACAGAATTCGGAGCCAAAATCTCGGTGAGTTGTTGGGATGGATATGTGTTTGTGGAGCGAATCAGTTGGGACAACTATAACGAAACTGGCGACTTGAAAATGCAAGTAGAGGAGTATAAAGAACTGACGGGACATTACCCAAAATCGGTTCACGCCGATCGAATTTATCGAACCCGAGCTAATCGAGCTTGGTGTAAAGAACGAGGAATTCGTTTGAGTGGTCCGCCTTTGGGAAGACCGCCTAAAAAGGTGAGCAAAGAACAGAAAAGACAAGAACGAGAAGATGAGAGAGTTCGGAACGAAATTGAGGGTAAATTTGGACAAGGAAAACGGAGATTTGGTTTGGGGCGAGTCATGACTAAACTGGCTCAAACATCAGAAACCTCAATCTCCCTCACATTTTTAGTGATGAATTTGGTGAAGCTGCTGAGGCAGTTTTACTGTCTTTTTTTGTGTCAAATTTCCCAAAACTCTGATTTTGTGTTCCAAATTATTAGGATGAGTTATATCAAGCTATTTTATACCAAAAAAATAGCTTATGCTTAACTCTGTTCCATTTCTTGTCAACTGTCCATACCCTGTTTTTTGGAGTTATTCAGCAAGCCCTAAAATAGGGTTTGCTGAAAAAGTTATCAAAAGCTGGGGGTGGAAAATGAACAAGAAGCCGTCTTACTCAAGGTATAAATCTGAATTGACTTAACTCGTCCACTTTATAAGTTACAATAATATTTCTCGACAAAATTATGAAGTTTGGGAAAAATTGACACAAAAAAAGACAGTAAAACTGCCGGCTCAGCTTCACCAGGTTCATCACTAAAAAGGTCAGAGCGATGGAGGTTTCCGAAGTATTAGGCAGTTTAGCCATAACACGACTTAAGCTGAATCTTCTTTTGGCTTGTCCAAATTTCCCCTCGATTGCATTACGAATGCGCTCATCTTCCTGGGCTTGTTTTTTGGCTTCTCGGCTGAGGTTTTTAGGAGGTCTTCCTAAAGGCGGTCCGCTGAGACGAATTCCTCTTTCTTTACACCAAGCTCGATTAGCTCGGGTTCGATAAATTCGATCGGCGTGAACCGATGAGGGGTAAACTCCCATATAGTCTTTGTAAGCTTCGACTTGCGAGATTAAATCTCCACTTTCATTATAATTATCCCAACTAATTTTTTCGAGAAATACATATCCTTCTACACAACTGACTGATAACTTAGCCCCGAATTCCGTAGGACTTGCTGCCTTGCCTCTGACGATTGGACGGAGATGAGGTTGTGTTAAACTGACGATGCGATTTTCGATTTTATTTTTATGATTTGACCACATCCACTGCTGTTGACGGGTAATTTCACTGGAGACTAATAAATTCCTGTATTGCCTTCGGCTTAAGCATTCTAGGCTCGCTCCTTTCTCAATTAATTTCTCAATGTTTTGGAAGTTTCGTTGAAGATATTGGAGTTGTTTTTTGACTAGCATTTCTTCTTTCTTTGCGAGAGGGTCTCCTCTTTTTGGCAAATTTGAGATACTCTTTTCGGGCGAGTTTTCGGTGGGTTCTAGGTTTTTTAGACAGTTGGCCCTTCAGGGATTTATATAAAATGTCTAGGATGAGTTCGGTGGTTTTCCTCGCTTGATTTAACAGTTCGACATCGGTGGGGTATTTGATATCGGCAGGTGCGACGGTCGCATCGATTAAGAGTTTCCCTCTATTTTCTTTTCTTCTTTCGACTCCTTCTGACTTTTTTGTGCTAGATTCCTCCCGTTGAAATCCTCGAGCTTGTCGGACAATTCTTCGATTTATTTTTTGAAGTTAGAGAGCGACCAATCCTTTGCCGAAAATGAACCATCATTGAAGCATCAAAAGGCGCTTCATTTCGATAACTCTTTTCCCCGATAAAATACTGTAGGTAAGGGTTTTCTTTAATTTGTTCGACAGTTTCTCGGTCGCTTATTCCCAATTTTTCTTTAATAATTAAGGCTCCCAGTGCCATCCGAAATGGTTTCGCTGGCGCTCCCATTTCCTCAGAAAAATTCTGGGCATATTCTTCCTCAAATTCTGCCCAGGGAATGAGGTTCGCCAAAATTACCCAACGATTTTCTTCACACAACTTGCCTTCAAAAGGAAGTTCAAAGGCTTCTTCGGGCGCGTCAGGATTTTGTGATTTTCGATACATTTTTTCTTGCCGGATGCACGGGAATTTCCAATTTTACCTCTTTTTCGGGTTCTCGAAGCCACGTCAAGACTCCTCTAAGCCTTACACCGTAAGCTTTTCACTTCTTTTCAGCAAGCCCTAAAATATGTTTTTGTCAATCCCCGTTCTCGAAAAATTTTCTGCACGACTGAGATATTACGACTCATCGATCGAACGATTGTTGCAAACTTTTCAACAGTTCGACCTGTTCGCTGCGTTGCTGCATCTGTGCTGTCAGTGCTTGACAGACGAGGTTACACAAAGGAAAAACGAGCGGATTGCAAATACTGTAAAAAACGTTGACCCCTTGTTGGTTGCGGCTGACAATTCCCGCTTGACTCAATAATTTCAGATGTTTCGAGACGTTGGCTTGTCCCAAACCCGTGGTTTCAATGATTTGCGAGACGTTTTTATCGCCAGATTTGAGACAGCAGACAATTCGCAAGCGGTTGACTTCTGAAAGGACCTTGAAAAAATCAGCGATCGTTTCGAGGGCTTCGGGGGAAGCATCAATTAATCCACAGTCAGACGTGGATGACGGAGCGGACAATCGATCGGACATATTAACACCGAAGGGGCAACAACGCTTAAATGTTCATATTATCACAAAGTTTTAAGGATCGGCGATCGCGGAGGAAGGTTCGGCTCGTTTACGGATATCACAACTTATTTTTTGTCAAGCGCTATTTACATTGCTTAACAAAATGTTATGATGTGTAACAGATAGATAAAACGAAACGCACTCGAGCGTTTGAGTCGTCCCTCATCAGGAGAACAATAACTATGGCATTTGTAATCGGAATCCTCGTCGTGGGTTGGGTTGCCGCAGCACTGATCGGAACCCAAGCCTATTTCCGAGGCGAACAAACCAAACCCATCCACGAGCGGAACTGGAATTCTGACGAGTTCGATCGCCTGGCCGAGTCTTTCACCGGAAACCAAACCGACTACAGCGATCGCACCCCCGCTTACAGCATGGACGCCTTTGCCACCAAGAGCTAGATCGATAGTGTGCAGCGCATCGCGTTAAAAACTGCAAAAGATTCGAGGCTGACTCCGGAGTCAGCCTCTTTTTCGTCGTAAAGACATCGAAACGACTCGAAAGATGTACCGAGAGACTCCCAAATCGATCCATCACGGGAAAGATCGGTGAGTGCCGCTTTTTCAAAAGGATTGGGGTACGTTAAGCCTAAGCCGTTCGATTTTTCGAGTCGTCTCCTATCCCTTACACTTCCGTCAATGAGTACCGTCCTCGTCGTAGAAGACTCGCGCAGCCAACGAGAATGTATCGCGTACCAGCTCAAATGGAGCGGACTCGATGCCATTGCCGCCTGCGACGGGGTCGAAGCCCTAGAACGAGTTGAAGAATCCCGTCCCGACGTGGTGTTAATGGATTTGGTGATGCCGAATCTCGACGGGTACGCCGCCTGTCGGTTACTCAAAGCCAACCCACAAACTCGCCAGGTTCCGGTGGTGATGCTGACGGGAAATTCTCAAACCATCGCCTTGTACTGGAGTCTCAAACACGCCGAAGCCTACATCAGCAAACCCTGGCATCCTCGGGAACTGCTGGCGACGATCGATCGGGCGATCGCAGACTGTCAACCCTCGGACGACAACTCGAATTCCGCCGACGCCTGGAGCGAATACGGATGGCTGTTGTTCGAGCAAGGTAGACTGTACGAACACCGCCGCGAAGCTGTCACGCGCTATGGATTGAAAGTGATGCGGTTGTACGAATTTGCCCTCGATGCGTTTGAAAAAGCATTACATCTCGAACCGCGCGATCGCTGGGCGGTCAGATCTCGTCACACTGCGGAAACGGCGATCGCAGGTTGGCGAGAAATCTTGGGGCGAGTGCGTCCGTGCCACGCCTGCAAGTACTACCACGGTGACGACGACGTTCGCTGTGCGCCGCATCCCTTCGATCGCGAAACCCCAACCTGTCCCGATTGGGAACTGTTTCGACACGCCGAGGATCGCGTCTAGAACGGGAGTCTAGCGATCGCTGCGAGATCTCAATTCCAGGGATCGTCGATCGCATCAGAAGGATTGGCCCGTTCCAAGGCGGCCACCTGACGGGAAATCTGACGCTGAGGACGGCCAGACCAGCGATCGAGAACGTCTTTAATAAACGCTTCCTCGATCCAAGTTTTCGTCACCACAGCCAACGGGAGCGCCAAAATCAGCCCCAACAACCCTAAAAACGTGGCGAAGAAAATTTGCGCCGTCAACGTCGCCGCCGGAAGCAAAGACACCTGCTTTTGCATCACCATCGGACTGAACCAGTAGCTTTCCAGGTTTTGAATGACCAAATACAAAATCAAAACCGCCAAAGCTTTTAAGGGCGTATCCAGTAGTGCTACAGACACGGGAAACACCACGCTCATCGTCGGGCCGATATTGGGAATAAAGTTAAACGCACCCGCCAGGAGCGCGTGAGCGAAGACAAATTTAACTTGCAACGCAACTAAGCCGATGGCGCTGAGACTCGCCACGAACAGGGAGTTGATGACGATTCCCCCCATCCAGTTGAGAAGAGAGGTTTCGCAAGCAGTGAAGATTTCATCGGCGCGACGTCGGTAAAACGAGGGAAACAGCCGAATCGTCATGTTGCGATAGGACGTGGGACTGACCAGAAACATCACCGTCAGGACGACGACGAGGAGCAGTTGCAGTAAAACGGCCAGAGAGTTCGAGAAAAAGGTAAAGAAGTTTCCGAGTAGATCTCCGGCCAGCGGCCCGACTTGGCGCGTGAAATCGGAGAAGTCGGGTAAGTCGATTTCCTCGAGTTTCAACCATGTGGGGGGATTTTCGAGGACGCCGTCGAGCCACGCGAGAAACCGTTGCAGCCCCACGGGAACCAGTTCGAGGAGTTGTTGGAACTGCTCGACGAACGGCGGAACCACGAGTCCGACAAACAAGATGCCAAATAACAAAACGAACAGCAGTGACAGCAACACCGCTTTTCCGCGACCGATCTCGATGCCGCGACGGATTCCGAACTGCTGAATCCAGCGCACGAGACTGTTGAGGGCGATCGCTAACACCATCGCCGTAAAAACCAACAATAAAATTTGACGAAACTGCCAAATTATGGTAATAGATATGATAAAACCGATAACGGCGATCCAATCCCCAAGTTTCACAACGTTGACTCCTCACATTGAACGATCGCATCGAAAATTGACGGGATTTGCTTTGAAAATACTCCAAAACCGCTATCCCGTCGCGATGTTGTTATAGGACGTAACGTCAGTTTGTTCGATTTGGCGCTCGATCGCAGCTCGGTAGGCAGCGAGTTGGTGGTTCGGACTCATATCTCCCGTTTGATTGAGAAACGACCATTCCTGGCCGACGTGGAGGTACACTTGTTTCCCTAAGACCGTTGGCGGTAGCGTGGGGGTTACGTCGGCGATGTTGACGATGCGGTAGGTATTGGGGACTAACTCGCTGTAGTATTTGGCAAAGATCGGGTCGCCGACGCGAGGAGTTCCGTAGGTGTAGGCTCGCAGTCGATCGCGGCGATCGCTAAAGGATTCGGCAATATCGATCGCGGCGAGAACCGCTAACGCTCCCCCAAGGCTGTGTCCGGTAAAGTAACAGGGTAAATTCGGATCGAGAGAGCCGACGACCGCTCGAACTTGTTCGTCGAGGGTTTCCTGGTAAATGTCATTAAACCCCTTGTGGACTCGACCGGGACTGATATCGTAAATCCGATAGTATTCCTGAGAGGCATCGAGGTTTGCAATCCACTCGTCGAGTTCCTGAGTTCCGCGAAACACGACAATGTGGTGTTGGGGAGACGTTAAAACAAATCCGTAGTATACCTGTCGGATTTCTGGAACCTCCATCTCCTTCAAGACGTGCTTTTTGATTTGTTTTTCGAGGAAACCCGGTTCTCGTTCCGCTTTGAACGACGCCACCTGTCGGTAAGCCTCAAATTCCTCCGTATAGCTCTCGAGTTGGGAGATCGCGCCGTCGTACTGCAAGGCATCCTGTAGACTTTGCTCGGCTTTGAGATACTGTTCGGTTCCCAGACGACAGCAACGCACGAAAAAACTCGACAACGCGCGATCGTAGGGAACCTCCGGAGGGGTGAGGGTGACCGAATCGCGGACTTCTAACAACCGTTCGAGGGGAGTCTCTTCCTCGAACCCCAGATCGGCTTTACCCTCAGAGGTGTCTTCGGCCATGCGATCGCGCAAGTAGTTTACCGTAACGCTCGTCGCCGCACCGGCCACTAACCCCGCAATCAACATTTGCCGACGATTCAATTTCGCCATCGTGTCCCCCTCGCCCGTCACAGTTTGAATCCGTTGCCAAAAGGCTAGACGGTTAAAAAACTTTACGCTGTCCGAAATCGCCCAAAACCTTGAAGGCAAACTTCGGCAACGCTAACATTCGCCGCCAGCGCCAAGGCTCTTGATAGAGGCGATACGCCCATTCTAGATGGTTGTTTCCCATCCAGTCCGGGGCGCGAGTTTTGACACCGGCCCAAATATCGAAACTTCCGCCGACGCCGATCCAAACGGCATTGGGGCAGAGATGGCGGTGTTCGACAATCCAGAGTTCCTGACGGGGAACGCCCAACCCGACCAACACGACATCGGGTTGTTTCTGTTGTAACTCGCGGGTCAAATCTTGTCGTTCCTCGTCGGACAAATAGCCGTGTCGCACCCCGACGAGATTCAAGTTTCGATACTGTTGTTTGAGGGTCTCGGCGGCCTGTCGAACGACCTCCGGTTTGCCCCCGTAGAAAAAGACCGATCGCGACGAGTCGAGTTGCGACAGTAGCGTTTGCGCCAGTTCGATCCCCGGACAGCGTTTGACGCGGTGTCCCAACAGTTGTAAATAAAGAACGACACCCGCACCGTCGGGGATCGACAGTTCGGCTCGAGCGATCGCGTTGGCGAGGGCGGGGTTGGTTTCAGCTTGCATCGTCATTTCCGCGTTGAGGGTGACGACGTGAGTACCGAGATGTCGGTCGAGTCGAGAATGCAGCCATGCCACGTAATCGGGATAGAGATGCACGGGCATTCCCAACACGCTAACGGTATCTAAGGCAGAAGTGTCTAGAGTTTCTGACATAGCTTCGAGAGTCCCAAAGGCGCGATCGCACGCGGATCGATTGCGGAGTCTAGTTTACCGGGTTGCTGCAAGGTTCTGTGTGAATTTCGAGGAACTTTCAAGGGACTTTATGGTTTCACCGCCAGAGCGATCGAATTTTCCTCACGAAATCCCGGGTTGTTGTTAAAATTTTCAAAAGCGAATTTCAACGTTCCGCAAATCGAGCGATCGCATTGACCTCTATTTTTTTGGAAAATTCATGACTGTCATGCAGTTCGCCGTAGCCAGTCCCACCACCGCACCGACCGTCGCGCCAGGCCGATCGAGTCAAGTTAAGCGCAAACATTATCCGAACTACAAGGTAATCGTGTTGAACGACGATTTCAACACATTCCAACACGTCGCCGCCTGCTTGATGAAATACATTCCCCAGATGACGAGCGATCGCGCCTGGGAACTGACCAATCAAGTTCATTACGAAGGTCAGGCGACCGTTTGGGTCGGTCCCCAAGAACAGGCCGAGTTTTACCATATGCAGCTGAGCCGCGCCGGCCTGACTATGGCACCGATCGAACCGGCGTGATGGAAAGCAGGGGAGCAAGGGAGAGGGGGAGAGGGGGAGAGGGGGAGAGAGGGAGAGGGGGAGCAACTGTTACCTGTTAACTATTCTCACTGCTCACTGTTCACTGCTCGCTGCTCACTGCTCGCTGCTCACTGTTAAAGTCCCATGCGGATTTCAGAACAGAAGGACGCGTAGCGATCGCCGTTGGCGTGTCGGACGACGCTAGTGCGCTCTCGGAGGTTGGGACTGACGAACCACAGCCGTTCCTCGGACTCGAATTCATCGGCACGAGCGAATAGGGTTAACGCGTCGTCAGTTCCGAGGACGAACTCTCCCGTGACGGGGGCGGCGTTTTGATGTTCGGACCATTGCCAAAATTTGCCCGCGTTGGCTCGATCGCCGTCTGCGACGAACACCAGCATCGTCGAGCCTTTGTGCGGGCTGGCGGAAGTGCCGACGGTGCCTTCCCAGCGGGAACGAAACGCGCACAACACGCGATCGCTCGAGAGTCCCACTGACTGACACCGATCGATCGTCGCGCGATCTTCCGTCGGTAGGCGATCGATCCATAAATCCGATTTTCCTGCCTCTAACTCCCGAGGAGGAACGGCGTGACTGGTTCGCTGCGAAAACCACTTTCCCGCACACTGGTCGATAAATTCGAGAACGTCCATCGATCTTGTATTAACTCTTACTTGCGATAGTCCTTCAAACGGACAAATGACCTTCAGATATCTTACGCGATCGCTCGACCCTCCCGAATTGGCGATCGCACCGAAGGCCACCGCAATAAATTGTAAAAATCCAAACTCTCGAATCGGATAAGATTTGGGAGTATCTCGATCGCAGGGTGTCATCGACCCTCCGCAAGCCTATGTCAACTGCGCTCGATCGCTTTTGGGAACTGGTCTGGGGAGCGTTAAACCTCGATCCCGAGGCATTTGACGCCGTTAACACGCTACCCTCTGGAACGACGGTCGCGATTCTCGTCGTTCTCCTGGCAGGGTTGTCCCAAACCCTCGGACAGTGCGTCGTCTTGTTCGTCAACCGCATCAAACCCTTTCGCTTCGTTCTCAGCGTGGCGATCGCCGCCGTGTTGTTCGCCGCCAGTTACGGCGGATGGGCGTTGAGTACCTGGCTCGTGGCGAACCTGTTGCTGGCAGAGCGTCTCGCCTTCGCTGACGTGGCCGCGACTTTGGCGTTGAGTTACGCGCCCCAACTGTTGGGTGTCGCGGTGGGACTGCCCTACCTCGGCGTTCCCATCGGGATTCTATTATCCTTGTGGACATTGCTCGGTACGATAACCGCCCTTAAAGTCATTAGCAGTCTGGGGACGTGGTGGGCGTTCGCCTGCGGCGGTGCGGGGTGGTTGGTGTTGCAACTCCTGCAACGGACTGTCGGCCGTCCGATCGCCGCTTTCGGTCGCTGGCTGACTGACTGGGCGGCCGGAACGCAACTCGTGACCGACCCTCGAGAACTCGAACAGCTCGTTCTCGCTGGACCGCCGATGCCCTCAGACCTCGATCGCGCGGTAGAATTCGTCCGGGCGCAGCAGCGATCGAAACCCCTGCGCTTCGATCCCTGGAAACTCTTTCTCGTCCTGGCCGTCACAGTATTCGCGTTAACTTTACTGCTGTCTCCGAGTTCCCAAACTTGGCTCGCGAGTACCTACAACGCCCTAGACCGAACGGTCAAACTGGCGATCGACCTCGCAACGATCTTTATTCTGGGATTGCTCGTCTCCATCTTGCTGACGCCCCTCGAAGCACTAACCTGGTGGGCGGGATGGTACGGTCGAGAACCCCTGAAGTCGGGAACTGCTGTCGAAAAACCGCCCCCCCGTACTGACATTGCCCGTTACGTTCTTTATCTCGACGGCATCAACCAAGGCACTTACGAATATTTGCCAGAAGTCGAACGACTGCTCGACGATTTAACAGAGGCACTCCCGTCGAACGTTCTCCTCGTCAAAGGTATTATTCCCTATTCCGTCACCAACCGACCGATCGGTGAAGGAAGTCTGTTTTCTCTGTGGTGGCGCGTTGTCGAATCGCTAACGCAACGCAACCCCGCCAACCCGATCGGTTTTGTCGTCAACGCCCGAAATATCGTCGCCGTCGCCGTTTCTGCCGATCCTCGCTACGGCCCGATTCAAAATCAGGGTGTGGCGCAAGTCCTTTTCGAGAGTCTGCTGCGTTACGGATATCCCATCGGAAGCCGAACGCCGATTACGCTGATCGGATACAGCGGCGGCGGTCAGATGTCGATGGGGGCGGTGTCGTTTTTGAAGCAGGCGACGCAAGCTCCCATCGAGGTAATTTCTCTGGCGGGGGTCATCAGCGGCAATACGGGAGCGATGACGGTCGAACGGCTGTATCACTTGGCTGGCGAGAAAGATTTCGTCGAAAAGTTGGGAGCGGCGATCTTTCCCGGTCGCTGGCCGCTGGCGTTCCTGTCGAACTGGAATCGGGCGAAACGTCGCGGGCGCATTGCGTTCGTGTCGTTGGGAGAGGTGGGTCACAACGGCGAAACCGGGCCGATGGGGACTCGGGCAAAGCTGGCGGACGATCGCACGCACTTAGAGCAAACGATCGCCATCGTAACGGGAATTTTGCTGAAAGATTGGGCGCGATCGGGTTTGAATCCCGACGATTTCCGTACCGTCAGCAACTACGAACGGTATTGTCAGGCGGCGTTTAACCGACCGGACTTTTACCCGGTCAACGTTGCCGTACCGGGCGATCGCTACCGGGCGATCGCGCCTTGGGTGGGACGCTTGATTTTACCCGATCGCGATCGCCGCCTGTCTGGGGGCGGGGTTTGGCTGGAAGTCCACTGCGCCCCGCCGGAGTTTGCCCATCTCGTCGGACGGACGATCGCCTTACACTGGCGGGAGGAGGACGAAACGGTCAGGTCTTACGTGCAACGGGTGACGGAAACTGTACGGTTTATCGATCGCACCCGCGTCAGCCAGCGTCAGGGGAACGTCCATCCCACTCGCCTCGATGGGTGGACGGCGGTGGGGCCGCTGGAATCTCTGGCGGGATCGCATCCTGACGACGACGTTCTCGTGGGGTTGTCGGAGGCGATCGTCGTTGAAGAAACTGACGGTGAGGTGAGGTTGAAGATCGATCGCGACCCGGTTCGAGTGTCGGGACGGTATTACGGCCTCGTGCAGTTCGTCGAGTCTGGGGAATCCTCAAGCGGCGATCGCGCTCCCGTGCGCCATTACAACCGCGATTCGGGAACCTTCGACGGCGTGGAAGAGGTGGTGTGCGTTCCCCAGGTCGTCGACGATATGCGAGGGGTGTTTCCATCGTCGAATCGGGGGTTAGACTGTTCTCGAGTTAACGAAGACGGTTGGTATATCTACGGTGCGCCGGAGGTAACGGGAACGTTTGTCGTCACGGCGATCGCGCCCCGTCGCTTGTTTGCGCTACCGGGCGATCGCCTCGTCAGCGGCGAAGACGCCACCCTCGAATTTATCAATCGAGAATACTGGCAAGACGCCAGCGAGTTAAAAGGACGGGTTCGCACCGTCAACCTGTTACCGACCGAAAAAGCGCTGACCTGGCAAGAGGGCGATCGCGCATTGGTCATGCACTTGTACGGCGGCATTGGCGGTAAAAACCCCGATTTTGCCCCGATGGGCATTTACTTCGGGCATTTTGCCTATGGCGTGGCGCAGGTGGTACGGGAACCGCTGACGGACGAGTTACGCTTTGACATCGAATACCACCAAATTTACACTCACAATCCCGACGGACTGATTGCGGGGCGTGTGGCGTGGAACTGCTACGCGGGCGATCGTCAGTGGGGATGGCTCGGTTGTCGTCCGATTTGCGATACCCTCGTTAAATTTCCCGCCCTGACGGAAGATTACGATTTCGACGGAATGCGGTTTTCGCCGTTCGATCGCTTGGTGCGAGAGTTGGACGTGATGGGGGCGCGATATCGTGTCGGTGACGGAACGGGAAATACGTTCGTGTCTGCGGTGAACTCTTGCGTTCAGGACTCGTCCCAAGCGTTGTATGTGGCGCTCGAACGGACAGTGGCTGAAATTAAGTTAAACCCTAATATAGTGAAGTGGCTGCGCGATCGCCCCGAGAGTCCCCAGACTCAGCGATTTTGTCAGTTAGCGACTTTCGTGGCCACGTTAGAAACCGAACTAGCGCCCCTCGGAAAAGTTCGCCCCGATTGGAAATACGGTCGATCGAGCTTGGGACAGTATCCCGAAGAAACGCCGTTGAAGTCCCTCGCTAATGTTTTGGCGAGTTGGCGAACGTTGTTACCTCGGTTGGCACACGATCGCATGGCGTTAATTTTTCTACAGTTGGGGGCGTCGCTGCGGGTACAGCAGTCGTTCCAAGTCGGCGGTTTCGACCCCGACATCGAACCGCTCGCCCCGACCGATTTTCAGCACCGCATTCCCAAACTTATCGAACCGGAAGGACTTTTTAAAACCGGCGATCGTTGAAGTCGTTTTTTGAACTGAACTTTCCAGATACTAATGATTTTTTTTCGATCTTGGTGTGTTTTTATGTGATTTAATGGGAAAATCTCAAAAAAGTAAATTCATAAAATTGAAGTCTCTGCAACGAATTAAGCTGTTGTTGAGTTTCGGTTTCGCTCGATTCAGTCCACCTCAAAATTATATTTTAAAATTATATCTTTGCAAAAAAATATGATACATTTTATCTAACCTTAAAAAATATTAAATATTTCTATAATTTTTTAAAATTTAAATCAATTTAAGCAAAATTTTAAAAAATAAATAACGTTTTACTGAAAGGATGAATGACACTTTACGATCGACTAAAAGACCATGAATAAAATCGCGATCGCCTTTCGACGTGGAGGATGGTTAGGGTTATGCTTGCAAACTATTCTCGGCATTATTCCCATTCTGATTTTAGTATTCGTATTACTCTTTCGCAGCAGTGCCGGACGCAGTAACTTTATCGGAATTGTCTTATCGTACGCGTGTTTGCTCGTTTTGATATTTACCATTTACTGGTGTTATCGATACATTCAAATGGCAGAAAAACTTGACGATCCCGAACGGTGTCCCCCCAAACCTGAAGTCGTGCGGTGCGTTTGGATCGGCATCGTGGCGAACGTCATTGGAGCAGTATGCGGCGTTCTGGTGAACTTGGGACAAGTCGGACGGCTGCTGTTTCGGGTGTTGTCCGTCCCCCAAGGGGGTTCGACGATCTCGACGCCGGGGCAAGGATCGGCCGTGTTCAGTCAAGGTGCGGGGATCGCCCCCTTAGAAATTGTGGGATTGCAGGCGAGTATCAACATCGTAGCCGCCGAATTAGTGGGAATTATCGTCGGAGGATGGTTGCTGTATTCCCTATCGTCGCGATCGCCATCTCGATCGACGCGATCTTAAATCCGGTTTTTCGGTCTTGTTTTTTAAAGAGTTTGTAAAAACCGTTCAAAGTTTGCGTGAGCTAAACCGAGTCCGTCCGAGTTTCAGGATAGGATCGGAGTACTTCCTCCCCAAAACACGGGTTGAGTTCGCAAAAAACAGCACGATCCGGGTTTGGAGGTAGCCCAGCCAGTTCGTCTGCTGCGATCGGAGCCTGTTGAGGTGACAGCGAGCGATCGCGATCGCAGGTGGCGTCCGTCGAGCATCACGTCAAGCAACTCTGCACGATCGCGCCGACGTTGGATTTCAATTACTGAGCTTCAGCGCGAAACCTGAAATAGTAAGATCGTTCGGCATATACAGGAACACCGAAAGCGGCGATGGCGATTGTACTTCGACCTCACGGTAAGCTAGACGCTCGAGGCGCGGCAAAACTCCGCCGAAAGCTCCAATCTCTCGTAGCGTCGAGTCCGAAAAACCAAACGACTTGGATCGTGGATCTCTCTGACGTCCGGTCGATCGATCGCAACGGCTTGACCGCTTTAGTGGCCTTGCGTCGTTGTGCGAGTAAAGCCAATTGCAAGCTCGTATTGCGAGATATCTCAGAATCCGTGCGATCGCTATTGCAAGTCGCCCACCTCGAAAACAGTTTCGAGATTCGCCAAGGTAAATCGCCAGACAAAACCTCCGAGTCTCGGCCGAACCCTTCACCATTGACACCAGCGGCCGATATCTCCCAACTCCCAACCGAGCGATCTTCCCCACCGACAATCGCGTCACAACCGACATCGCTAGAAGTTCGCGACTCGTATTCAATAGAGTTGGAAACTTAGATTAAAACAAGGCTCATGAGAGGAAGTGGACGACGCGGGGGAAGTGATATAATCATGCCATGTCAGCCCCCCCAAAAATTTGGCATCGCATCCCAAACGAAGCTCCACCACCGGAGTTTGTTCGATCGCTTCAAAAGTATACCGTTGGTCGGTGCGAACGCTTGGCAGTTCTACTTTGGAATCGATCCGTCCGAGACCCCGAAGCGTTACCGGGATTCCTCGACCCCAAGCAGTACCGAAGTACTGACCCCTTTGAGTTTGCTACAGAAATCCGGCGAGCCGTCCGTCGTTTGAGGGAGGCGCGATCGCGCAACGAACGGGTGGCGATTTGGGGCGATTTCGACGCCGATGGCGTGACCGCAACGTCGGTACTGTGGGAAGGTCTAGGGCAGTTTTTCGATCGCGATCGGCAACTGTCCTATTTCGTCCCCAACCGGTTCACTGACTCCCACGGCTTAAACCGACGGGGTATCCAACGCCTGGCCGATGAAAAAGTCGATCTCATCGTCACCTGCGACACGGGAAGCACGAACCTCGAAGAAATTCAGTTCGCCGCCGAGTTGGGGATCGACGTTATCGTCACCGACCACCATACCCTCCCCGAACACCGGCCGCCGGTCGAGGCGATCGTCAATCCTCGCAACCTTCCCGAAACCCATCCGCTCTATCACCTGTCGGGGGTGGCGGTGGCCTATAAACTCGTCGAAGCTCTCTATCAAACCCTTCCCGACATTCCCCAACAGCCTCTCGAAGACTTACTCGATTTAGTGGCGATCGGTTTAATTGCGGATTTGGTCGAACTCAGCGGCGACTGTCGCTATTTAGCGCAAGTGGGTCTCGAGAAGCTCCAACAGCAGCTAACCCATCCCACCCGTCCCGGCGTGGCGGAACTGCTAAAACGCTGTAAGCGCAGTGGCGATCGCCCCAGCGACGTATCTTTCGGGATCGGACCGCGCATCAACGCCGTCAGCCGCATTCACGGGGACGCCAGCTTTTGCATCGAGTTACTCACCAGTCGCGACGTCAGACGCTGTCAAAAATTCGCGCAAGATGCAGAACTGGCCAACACGCGACGCCAGGAACTGCAACGACGAGTCAACGACAGCGTCAGAGCCAAACTCGCGCAATTAGACTTATCGACCACCAGCGTTATCGTGTTGAGCGATCCCCAGTGGGAGGTGGGGGTGTTGGGATTGGTGGCCGGTCAAATCGCCCAGGATTACGGTCGTCCTACGATTTTACTCCGTACCGAAACCACGGGAGAGCCGCCGATGGCTAGGGGTTCGGCGCGATCGGTCGATCGCATCGACCTCTACCGCCTCGTCAAATCTCAAGACCGTCTCCTACATCGTTTCGGCGGCCATCCCTTCGCGGCGGGGTTGAGTCTTCCGGTGTCGAACCTGGACTTGTTCGCCGAAGCCATCAACCGAGAACTGGCGCAACAGTTGGGACGAACGGGTGGGGTGGCGTCTCAACAGCGAATCGATCTGACGGTGACGGTGGCGGAGTTGGGACGAGAGTTATTTAAAGAGTTGAAATATCTCGAACCCTGCGGGATGGGAAATCCCGTCCCTCAGTTGTTAGTCCGCGATTGTTGGTTCGAGGACGTTTGGAATAAAAACCTGCGCGATAGTACGGGAAAAACGGTCAAGTACATTCGCACCTTTTTTAAAATTTGGGACGAAACCGCAGAAACTGGATTTCCCGGTGTTTGGTGGGGACATTATCAAAACGAAGTTCCAAAAGGACGCTGCGATGCGGTGGTAGAACTGGACTTTAACGCCTACGAAAAACGCTATGAAGTTCGGTTAATCGACGTGCGATCTGCCTTAGAAAGACAGGCGGCGGAAATCGTGGGAACACCGGAATTTCGCCTTCTCGACTGGCGCGTTAAAGCAGAAATTCCCCAGCCTCACCCGCCGTTATTGGAAACCTGTCCGAGTAGTTGGGAACAGCTCGAACGCTGGTTTCACAAAGTTCGCCAAGAGGTGGGATCGACGGGAGAATTTGCCCTCGCTTATTCGGAGCCGGAAGCCGTTTTACCGGAGGAGATTTTTATGCAGTTGGTAGGAATTGCGAAATATTTAAATCGGACTCAGAAATGGGTAGAGACGGCTAAAATTCGCGATAAGTTGGGATTGAGCGATCGCACCTTGGCGTTAGGATTTTTAATGCTGAACCAGATAGGATTTCGAGCGATCGCCCGTGGCAATACCGTTGCCATTTGGCAACCGAAACCTCTCGAAGACATTCCACGCAACAGCAAGGCGATCGACCGATTTTTAGACGCCATCCATGAAGAACAGTTTCGCCGCAGTTACTTCGCCAAAGCTTCTATTTCGATCGTTCGAGACGTAGTGGCATTGTAACCATTGCGCTGCCAGTTAGTTACAATATTTCCACGACGCTAGTGGATAGAAATATATCCCAGATGGAAAATACGAATTACCTCGCCATACTCACACAAGGAGTTGAGGCTTGGAACAGATGGAGAAAGGAAAATATGGGTGACAGCCCAGATCTGCAGGAAGTCGATCTATCTGGAGCCAACCTTGAGGGAGCTAGTTTTGAGGGAGTCAATCTCTCGAGAGCTAACTTTAAAAGAGCTAACCTTGCAGGAGTCAGCTTCATGGAAGCAAATCTCTTAGAGGCTGATTTTCGGGAAGCAGATCTCCGGAAAGCTACCCTCGAGAGAACCTACCTCGAAGGAATCTACCTTCGGGGAGCATACTTTGAAGACACCGACTTCTCAGGAGCTACCCTTTCAGGAACCGACCTTTCGGAAATCAACTTCACGGGAGCGAACCTCTCAGGAGCAAACCTCTCTAGAGCGAATCTCTGGGGAGCGAACCTCTCAGGTATTAGTCTTGTGGGAGCCGATCTCCGAGGAGCTGACCTAGCAGGAGCGAACCTCTCAGGAGCCGACCTCTCAGAAGCTAACCTCTCAGAAGCTAACCTTGAGGAAGTCAACCTGACACAAGCTAACCTTGAGAAAGCCGATCTCATCCAAGCTAAACTATTATCTGCCAACCTTCAGGGAGCTAATCTCACGCAAGCCTACCTTCGCAACATTGAACTCTTGGAAGCCAATCTCCGAGGAGCAAATCTGCGAGAAGTCAATCTCATGGACGCCGATCTCTCGAGAGCAAATCTGCGAGAAGTCAATCTCATGGACGCTATCCTTGCGGGAGCTGAGCTTCTGCAAGCTAAGCTCTCAGCCGCCAACCTTAAGAGAGCTTATTTTTGGAAAGCCGATCTTTCAGAAGCTAACCTTGAGGCAGCTAACCTTGTAGGAGCAGATCTCGTAGGAGTTGACCTCACGGGAGCTAACCTGGTGGGGGCTAACCTGGTGGGAGCCGATCTCACAGGAGCTAACCTGGTGGGGGCTAACCTGGTGGGAGCCGATCTCACAGGAGCCAACCTCATCATGGCTAATGTAATTAGAGCAAACCTTGAAACTGCTACACTTACAGGAGCCTGCTTAGAAAATTGGAATGTTAACAGTCAAACCAATCTTAATAACGTTAACTGCCAATACATTTATCTAAAAACTGACGCAAAAAGAAACTTTCAAGACCGGCGACCTCATCACCCTGAAAAAAGCTTTGCTCCCGGTGAATTTACAAAACTATTTCAGGTCGTCACTGAAACCATGGACTTGGTTTTCATGGACGGTATCGACTGGTCTGCGTTCCTCAAAGCGTTCGAGCAGCTCCGCCAAGAGATTCAAACTGACGAACTCTCCATCCAAGCTATTGAAAGCAAGCCTAGTGGTGTTCTTATTGTTCGAGTGGCGGTTCCCTCTACAGCCGATAAAGCACAACTTGAAAAACACGCATATCAAAAATACCAACTTGCGCTTGAATCCCAGGAAAGATGGTATCGGGAGAAGCTAAACGCCAAAGATGGCGAAATTGAAATTTACCGACGGCAAAATGCCAACCTAAACGAAATTGCTAAGTTACAAGCAAGTAGACCAATTCAATTACAAGCAACAGCTATGACAAGTGGAGATACGTACAACCAAAACCAAGTCGGCATCGGTCACATGAGTGGAAGCAAGATCGAAGGCGAGGCAAAGGTTGCCGGTGTCCTCAACCAAGCCGGACAGCAATCCCTCGCAGAAGCGGCTGCCGAAATCCAACAGCTCCTCGAACAACTCGACGAGACTTATGCTACTGACACCGCAAGTGGAAAATGGGATGCAGCACAAGCGGTTATGAAGCAGATTGAGAATGATAAGTCTCTAGCCGATCGAATTCTCAGTGCCTTGCGAGCTGGGGGAACGAAAGCCCTAGAGAAAACGCTTAACCATCCTGCTGCTACCTTTGTGATCGAGATGATAACAGATTGGCAGAAAACTAAGAGCTAAAATAGTCATACCGGGTCTTCGGAGTTTGTGGTTATAAATGTATAGCATGATACAAAAAATTGAAGATTCGAGAGCCAAAACCCTTGAAATCTCGTGAAGTTAGTTTTTCTGTCACCCTAAACTCCGAAGAGCCGTCATACCTCGGATTGAGTGGCTTCCTCTCCAATCGGCAGATCGGAGAGATGAATTGCGATCCTGATTTAGCTCTATAGACCCAGAGAATTTTCAAATCTCTAGGTCTGCATCACTTTCGTCTCGCTCCTCGACAGACTAAATATCCAAATCGTCCAGATTCAATTTCGGACCTTCCGTTTCGATGAACTCGCGGCGGGGGGCGACTTTATCCCCCATCAACACGGTAAAGATGCGATCGGCTTCGGCGGCGTCTTCAATTTCGACTCGCTTCAACAGACGAGTTTCTGGATTCATCGTCGTATTCCAAAGCTGAGTCGGCATCATTTCACCCAACCCTTTAAATCGCTGAATGTTGTAATTGGCGTTAGACGGTAACTCGTTGAGATAGCGGTGTAACTCGCGATCGCTATAACAATATTGATGGCTGCGTCCCCGTTCGACTTTGTACAGCGGCGGACACGCGATGTACACGAAACCGCGATCGACTAATTCCCGCTGATAGCGATAGAAGAACGTCAACAACAACGTCCGAATGTGCGCCCCGTCCACGTCGGCGTCCGTCATCAGAATAATGCGGTGATAGCGCAGTTGGGATTCGTCGAACTCTTCGCCTTTAATCCCCAAGCCGATCGCCGTAATCAACGACTGAATCTCGTTGTTTTTATAGATCTTCGCGTCGTCCGTTTTCTCGATGTTGAGGATTTTACCGCGCAGGGGCAAAATCGCCTGGAAGCGGCGATCGCGTCCCTGTTTCGCACTCCCGCCTGCGGAGTCCCCCTCCACCAAGAAAATTTCCGATTCCGAGGGATCTTTCGTACTGCAATCAGCCAGTTTCCCCGGTAGCGTGGAGGATTCTAATACCGACTTCCGGCGAACAAGTTCCCGGGCCCGACGTGCGGCTTCGGCGGCGTTAAACGCTTGAATCGCTTTCTCGAGAATCGCATCGGCGACGTTGGGGCGAAACTCCAGATACTCCGTCAGCACTTCCCCCACCAACGAATCGACGATTCCGCGAACTTCCGTATTTCCCAGTTTCGTCTTCGTCTGACCCTCGAATTCCGGATCGGGGACTTTCACGGAAATCACCCCCGTCAAGCCTTCGCGGACGTTCTCGCCACCCAGATTCGACGCTCCTTCTTTGAGTTTGTTTCGCTTGCGGGCGATATTGTTCATCGTCCGCGTCAAGACAGTTTTCAAGCCTTCGAGGTGCGTTCCGCCGTCTACGGTACGAATGTTGTTGGCGAAGCCGAGGAGGTTGTCGCTGTAGGCGTCGATCGACCACTGTAAGGCGACTTCGACCTGGACGTTATTCCGTTCTCCCGAAACGTAAATAATTTCTTCGTGAATCGGCTCTTTATCCCGATTCATATATTGAACGTACTCGCGGATTCCCCCTTCGTAACAGTAGGTTTCGATACGAGGTTCCGTCGTTCCGAGAAATTCGAGGCGGTTATCGGTAAAGGTGATGCGAACGCCTGCGTTGAGATAGGCCAGTTCGCGAATCCGTCCGGCGATGGTGGTGTAATCGAACTCGATCCCAGTGGTAAAAATATCGCGGTCGGGTAAGAAGCGAACCGATGTTCCGGTGCGTTTCTTGTCGGGACTGGGTTTCGTTTTCAGATCTTCGACCGGTTTACCCCGTTCGTAGCGTTGAGTATGAACCTTTTTCTCCCGCCAAACGGTGACTTCTACCCATTCGGATAGGGCGTTGACGACAGAGACGCCAACCCCGTGCAATCCCCCAGAGACTTTATACCCACCGCCGCCGAATTTTCCGCCCGCGTGGAGGACGGTGAGAACCGTTTCGAGGGCGGAACGTCCGGTTTTCGAGTGAACTTCCGTCGGAATACCGCGTCCGTCGTCCGTCACGCTCACCGAACCGTCGGCGTTGATGTCGATTTCGATGTGGGTGCAGTAACCAGCTAGTGCCTCGTCGATGGAGTTGTCCACCACTTCGTAAACCAAGTGGTGCAGACCTCGCGGGCCCGTCGAACCGATGTACATCCCCGGTCGCTTGCGAACCGCCTCCAGTCCCTCGAGAACCTGAATTTGGTCAGCACTATAGCTACTGGTCATGACTGCTTCTCCGAAAATAGGGGGTTAAACCCGCCAGATTTTTTGACGGACGACAAAAATCATAAAAATTCTAACACAAAATGGTTACGCGCGATTTTAGGGGCAGATGGAGCGTAATTTGAGTGGGGGGTGGATGTATTAAAATTAATGAGTTAGTGCTTTGGGAAATGGCGTGAAGGGAGTGAAGGCGAAACCGTTGCCAGGATGTATTGTCATTTGTGGGGCGACGGCAACTGGAAAATCGGGATTGGCGATCGCATTGGCACAGCGGCTCGGTTCGGTGATTCTCAGTGCCGATTCCCGTCAGGTGTATCGAGAGTTCGATATCGGCACGGCGAAACCCACACCAGAGGAGTTACAGCTCGTTCCCCATTATCTCATCGATTGCTGCAATCCGATCGCACAGCTCACTCTCGCAGACTACCAGCAACAAGCACAGTATCTCATCGCCGAACAACATCAGAAAAATCCAGACTCGCCGCCGTTGTTAGTGGGGGGAACGGGACTGTACATCAAATCCGTCACCAAGGGGTTGAAGATTCCCCGAGTTTCGCCACATCCCGAGTTGCGATCGCAACTGGCAGCGTTAGGACAACCGCAGTGTTATCAGATGTTGCAGCAGGTAGACCCTACAGCGGCGACAAAAATCCACGCCAACGACGCCACGCGCACCTTACGGGCGTTAGAGGTATATACCGTCACCGGCCGGCCTCTATCGCAGCAACAGGGACAAGATCCGCCAGACTATCCTATTTTACATCTCGGTTTAGCCTGCGACCCCGAAGCGCTCGATCGCCGCATTCACCAACGCACCCGACAAATGGTGGAAATGGGATTTGTGGCAGAAGTCGAAACCCTGATTCGTCGCTACGGCTCGGACTTACCGCTGTTAAATACCTTGGGATATGCTGAAATGAAGCGTTATCTCGCCGGAGAGATTTCTGTAGAAGAAGCTGTAGAGTTGACGGCGTTACACACCCGTCAGTTTGCCAAACGCCAACGAACTTGGTTTAACGCTTATCCCGAAATTGAATGGTTCGATGCAGACGCACCGGATTTGCGCGATCGCGTTCTCACCCGAATTCTGTCAGAGATGAGGTGACGAGGAGAAACGATCGACTGTCAACTGTCTTCACTGGTGACTGGTGACTGGTGACTGGTGACTGCAAAAAGTGCGGGTTTTCCAGCTAAGGCAGAGTCTAAGATAAGAGCGACTCGAGCCACACTCTACCCTCTAAACTCTACCCTCTGCATTGAAAAACCCGCACCCTACGGGGATCGATCGAACAGAAACGGTCGGCGATCGCGCTCTGGCGATTACCGATAGCTCTCGACCCCTTGCGGAAGTTTAGCTCGAGCGACGGCGATGCCGACGACGACGCTGTTTCCGTAAGGCTTCCGCTTTCCGCTTGCGTTTTTCCAGTGGCGTCTCGAAATGGCGGTTTTTCTTGAGATCGAGAAAAATTCCCGCTCTAGAAACACCACGGCGGAAGCGGCGCAGAGCCGATTCGATTCCTTCGTTTTCACCCACGATAATTTGGGTCATACCAAAAGCTTCTCCGTAATCCTTACAAGTTGTTTAGCACGTTCGGCGAGTTTAGAAATCGCGAGAGTGACTGCGGCCGAAAGACTGTCTGCCGCCACCCCGAGAGCGTTTGTCTTGACGGGGCTTCGCTTTGTTAACACGAAGGCGGCGGTCCATCCACTCCGCTCCATCTAGTTCCTCGATCGCTCGTTCTTCGTCGGTTTCGTCTTCCATTTCCACGAAGGCGAACCCGCGCACGCGACCTGTTTCCCGATCGGTCGGCAAGTGAACCCGTTTTACCGTTCCGTATTCGGTGAAGACCTCTTGCAAGTCTTCCTGGGTAACCTCGTAGTCGAGATTACCAATGTAAATAGACATTCGCGATTTCCCAAATTCAATTCGTCTTGAGATGGAGCTTTCGGAGTGTGGTCTGTGAATACCGATAGGGAAACCGATCGATACTATGAACCTCTATCACCACCGAATGGCTTGTCTCTTTTCTTGACTTTAGCAGAATTTGCAGGCGTCCGACGAGGGGAAACGGCATCGGTTTGTCGAAGGGAACTGATACTCTAGAGAAATCGTTAACAAAGCTTAACGGGAAAACTGCTTTTGTCTACAAATATGATGATGCGTGCTTGCTGGAATTGGCGACGCTGGCTCTCTGTCTTCTGTGTGGCGATCGCGCTGTGGTCGATCGCCGTGACGCCAGCCTGGGCAAAAATCGACGACGATAAGTACGACGGCAATATTTTCGCCCTCTACGCCGGAAACGGGTCTTTGGTTCCCCCGAAGGTGGATTTGAAACAGTCTCTCGCGGCCGGACGGCCGACGCTACTGGTGCTGTATCTCGACGACAGCAGCGACTGTAAGGGGTTTACTACCACAGTTTCCCAACTGCAAGCCTATTACGGTCGCGTAGCGAACTTCGTTCCGGTGAACGTCGATAGTATTGCGATGAAATCGGAGTTCGATCGCTCCGATCCCGGTTATTATTTCGACGGCTTCGTTCCCAAAACTGTCGTCTTCGACGATGGCGGAGAGGTTCGCTTTCAAGGTCGGGGTCAGGTGACGTTTGAAACCCTCGACGATGTATTTCGGGAAATTTTCAATTTGCTACCGCGATCGGAGTCTCTAGAGTTGAAGCGGCGGCCTCTCAACGAGGTCAATACGGAACTGACGGAGTGATGGAGCCAGGGAGAGGGGGGGCTTTTTCAGGGAAGAGGTGAAGAGGGAAGAGTGAAGACAGTTAAACGTTCGCAGTTTCTCCACTGCTCTCTCTCCCTTGCGCTCCGGAATTGACACTCTAGACTCTAAACTCTGCCCTCTTTACCGATCGACACGCACCCTTGTCTGTTGGCGGTGTACATTGTCGGTGCGTGACGATTTCTCGGTCTGACGATCGACACCCGATTGTTCGAGTCACGCACCCTACGATTCTTCCTTACGATTCTTCCCCGTTCCCCGTTTCCCGTTCAGGTAGATGTCTATTCGGCCTGGATAAAGGTCGGATAGAAATCGCGAATGCGATCGGTGGCGTCGATGCAACTGTCCATCACGTCGAGGGTTGCCAAGTCAGAGGGGGGAGTAATTCCCGTCACGCAGTTGGCGTAGCGTTCTGGAAGCAAGCTGCGGCGACAGCTATCGAGGACGATGGGTAAGCTGTCTGTCGTCGTCAGTCCGGCAATATCGACGACACAACTCGATAACTCCCGAGGACGGCGAACTTCTCGACAGCTATCGAGAGCTGTAACTGCTGTAATCTCAGTACCTTCGTCGATTTCGGCTACACAACGCGCGAGATCTCTCGGGTCGAAAGCGGTACCGCAAGCCAACGCAACCACTTCGTTATTGAGACCGCGATCGAGTAATTGGGTCGTACAGGCGTTGTAGTCTGCTTGACTCCCTTTCCTGGCTTGAGCCGGAGCGTTTGGCAGAACGGCGATCGACAGTCCCGCGATCGCTCCTACACTAACAATCGTCTGGAAAAATTTCGCGTTCATGGGATTTTTAGGCTTAGATAACGGCATTTTCAGCAAATTCCTGCAAGCGATCGCGACACAATGCCAAATATTTTAAGGCCAGGCCGTTTGGAACTAAGCCTGACTGCGCCTTATAATAAAATGCTTGGGTTAATTTTAGCTAGAACAAGTCCAAACACAGGAAGCTATATGTCACGATATCGAGGACCTCGCCTGAGAGTCGTTCGCCGTCTAGGTACGTTACCCGGCCTGACCCGGAAAGATCCCAAACGCAGCTATCCCCCTGGGGAACACGGCCAAGGTCGCCGCAAGCGCTCTGAGTACGCGATCCGTCTCGAGGAAAAGCAAAAGCTGCGCTTCAACTACGGTATCACTGAAAAACAACTGCTGCGTTACGTCAAACGCGCCCGTCGCCTCCAAGGTTCGACCGGTCAAGTGCTGTTGCAACTGCTGGAAATGCGCCTGGATAATACCGTGTTCCGTCTGGGTATGGCTCCGACGATCCCAGCGGCACGTCAGCTCGTCAACCACGGTCACATCACTGTCAACGGTCGCGTCGTCAACATCGCGAGCTACAACTGCCGTAGTGGGGATGTTATCGAAGTGAGAAATCGCGAAAAGTCTCGCGAACTCGTCAAACAAAACTTGGACTCTCCCGGTTTGGCCAACATCCCTTCTCACTTGAAGCTCGACAAGGACAAGATGCAAGGGGAAGTGACCGGAATTATCGATCGGGAATGGGTGGCTCTACAAATCAACGAGCTGCTCGTGATCGAGTACTACTCGCGTCAGGCTTAATCCTCCACTTCAACAAACGTATCAAGTCGTCCTTTGCTGGGTTTCGCCGACAGGGGACGACTTTTTCAGTGAAGAGGGAACGGGGAACGGGGAACAGGGAACAGGGAACAGGGAATCGGGAACAGGGAACAGGGAATCGGGAACAGGGAAGAATCGTAGGGTGTGTGACGCGGCCGGAAAATGTTGTCGAAGTCAGGTTAATGGACTGTTACCGCGTCACGCACCGACATCTAATCATCTCCCGATCTCCTCACCTCCTCACTGCATCATCTCCTACCCCCTCATCCGCCGATTTGGGACATGGTGCGGCTGTAAGCTCCGGTGAGCGTGCCGTTATCGCGGTCTTTAAAGTTGATTTCGGGTTTGAGGTGCAAAAGGTGGCGCACGGCTTGACGCAGTTCGGGGAAGGATGCGCCTTGGTGTAAGGCACTGCGGAGGTCGATTTGACCGGTTTCGTCGAGCAGACAGGGACGCAGCCAGCCGTCGGCGGACAGGCGCATCCGATTGCAGCGATCGCAGAAACATTCGGACATTTGACTGATAAAGCCTAGGGTTCCTTTGGCGTTGGGAATTTGAAAAACGTCGGCGGGGCCGGCTCCGGTGACGCTGGCAGGTTCGAGTCCCCAATGTTGGCGGATGCGCTGGCGCAGTTCTTCGGAGGGAATCCAGCCTTTGTGAGTGAAGAGGTTGGCGTTGCCGACTGGCATGAATTCGATAAAGCGGACGTGCCAGCGACGTTCGACGGTCAAAGCGGCTAAGTCCAAGACTTCTGTGTCGTTCACGCCCGGTATGACTACAACGTTAATTTTTAGGGGGTCAAACCCTACTTCATAAGCTTTCTGTATGCCGTTCCACGTCTGCTTCCAGCGGCTCTTGGTGCGATTTCCGATAATTTTGTCAAACGTTTCGGAATGGAGGGAGTCCAGGCTGATATTGACGCGCTGGAGTCCGGCATCGTGGAGGGCTTCGGCTTTCTCGGATAACAGAAAACCGTTCGTCGTCATGGCTAAATCTTGCGTTTCGCTTAGGGTAGCGATATCTCGGACGATATCCACGACGTCGGGACGCAGTAAGGGTTCGCCACCGGTGAGGCGAAAGCGGCGGAACCCCAGAGGAACGAAGACTTCGCGCAGCAGTGTCAGGAGTTCGTCTCGCTTCAGTAGGTTTTGTTTGAGAATGTAGTTGAGATCTTCGCCTTCGGGCATACAGTACTGACACCGGAAGTTACAGCGATCGAGCAGGCTAATGCGAAGGTAGTCTACGGTGGGATTCATGGATACAGTGGCCGCGAGGGGTTCTAAGGCGATCGAGACTGGGGTAATGCCACGCCTTACAGTTAACAGTGTAATCAAACTCGTAACGAGTATCGTTTGTGCGATCGCCGTAACAGTTGCAACGTAATGTTGCAGAACGTAACGGAAACGTTTACGGTGTCCCGTTCGATGAACTAATATTTTCAGATGTCTTACTCAGATGTTTCGCACGGACTTCTGCTGTCTCTCGAATAGGACTGACGCACTTTAATGCGAACCCCGTTACCCGTGGAGGGTCGCGGTCATTACCCTACAAATGGTGTAAATGCGTAAGTTCTGTTAGAAAGATTTCTCGAACTCCCATCGAACGGTCTTTGATGCTTCCTCGTTAATTCAGTTTTAAAAAACATCGATCGCATATGTCTCCCCAACCCAACGCCCTCAACCTTATCAGTCGTCCTCGTCGTTTGCGTCGGACTCCAGCCTTGCGACGCATGGTACAGGAAACCAACTTGACAGTGAACGATCTGATTTATCCCATGTTCGTGATGGAAGGGGAAAATCAGAAAGTTGAAGTGGCGTCGATGCCAGGATGCTACCGCTACACCCTCGATTTGTTGGTGAAAGAGGTGGCAGACGTTTATGCTTTAGGTATCAACGCGATCGCCCTGTTTCCGGTGGTTCCCGAAGCGAAAAAAGACGAAACGGGCAGCGAAAGTTACAATCCCGAGGGTTTGGTACAGCGTACGGTGGCGGCGATTAAGGAAAGTACGCCAGACATTGTCGTCATTACAGACGTAGCACTCGATCCCTTCACCAGTCACGGCCACGACGGCTTACTCGACGAAGAAGGTTATATCCTCAACGACGAAACCGTTGAAGTGTTGGTGAAAATGTCTGTCTCCCAAGCTCGGGCGGGGGCGGATATGGTGGCACCGTCGGATATGATGGACGGGCGCGTGGGGGCGATTCGCGACGGCCTCGACGAAGCGGGCTTTACCGACGTGGGAATTCTAGCGTATTCAGCGAAATACGCTTCGGCCTATTACGGGCCGTTCCGCGACGCTCTGGATTCTGCGCCGAAATCGGGCGATAAAAAGACCTATCAGATGGATCCGGCCAATGCGATCGAAGCCATTAAAGAAGTGGAGTTAGACATCGCGGAAGGGGCAGATATCGTCATGGTCAAACCGGCACTGCCCTATCTCGACATTATCAGCCAAATTCGCGAAGAAACGGACGTTCCTGTGGCGGCGTACAACGTCAGTGGCGAGTATGCCATGATTAAAGCGGCGGGTCAAAACGGCTGGATCGATGAGAAAAAGGTGATTCTCGAAACGCTTCTCAGTATTAAACGAGCGGGTGCCGATTTGATTTTGACCTACTTCGCTAAGGAAGTGGCGTTGATGCTCAAGTAGGTTCTAACTGCTACGGTTTGGGCGAGAACCCCGGTATCGTGAAGATGCTGGGGTTCTGTTCGTTGGTGCGACGCAATTTTCTAGAAGTGGGAACTCGGGAAATGTTAAAACCATAGATAAAACCCCAAAATGTATCCATGTCCGACCCCTCGATCGATCGCGTGGCGGAAGCGTTCGAGCAGCGCGACTTCAAGCGAGCCTCGAAACTCCTCAAGCAGCTTAAAAGCACTGCCCCTCACAATCCCTGGGTACGGTATTATATCGGACGGTTGTACGAGGAAAACCAGCGTTTCGATACGGCCGAAACCGTTTATCGTCAACTGCTGCGAGACAGTCCTTCGCCCAAACTGATCGATCGCGCCCGTCAGGGGTTGCAACGACTCGAGGAAGCCGCGCAACAACAGCGACAACAGGAAATCGAACGGATTTTAGCCGATCCGAAAAATGCCGAAGCGGGGGCGTTAGTTCTCGAGGCGACACCACCGGAACGCCGCCAGGAATTCGCGCAACATCTGGCTCGTATTTTTAACGCCGATCCTTATAGCGCCCGGTTGATGTTGCAGTCGCGGGGGTGGCGGTTGTACAGAACCGGGGCGGTGGGCGAGTTGCAACTGTACGTTAAGGAGTTGAAGGCGGCGGAGATTCCGGCGTTTGCGGCGTCGATCGCACAGGTGGGGAAATTGGAAGTGTTGCGCGGGGTGTATTTTGAATCGTTGTCGCCTCAACCGATCGTCGTGTGTCGCGATCGCGGCGATCGCTTGGGGAAATTTCGCTTTTCTTGGGAGGAAGTACGCCAACAGGTTCGCGGTGGCGTGCCGATTTTCGTCAACGCAGTCAGTTACGATATCAGTCGAAAAACGGAGGAACAAGTTAAGCGGAAGGTGGAAACTCGGGATTTCGCGCAAGTGTGCGATCTGCACTTACCGCGACGACGTTGTATCCTGCGCCTGTGCGATCGCAGTTACGATTTTCAGCAGGGGGTCATTTTTACTCCCGAGCAGCAACAAACCATCGGTAAAATGCGATCGGCCACGACGCGGATTAATTGGAACGGTATGATACAAGCCTTCGATCGCCTGTTACCTGAGATTCCAGTGTGGTCGGATTTTTCGCAGTTTGCCGAAACCGCGATCGATTACGATTTCCTCCTCGAGAAAGTAACGCCCTACGTCGATATTCCGCGATCGGAACCGACGAATTGGGACCCTGCCTTTCAGCTTTACAGCGGTTTGGTCTTTCTGAGAAATTTCGGCGCAGCGGCGTCTTGAGGGATGCGGTGATGAGGAGAAGGTGTCGGTGCGTGACGTGGAAAATCTCATGTTCCTGTCAACACTAGACCTTCTTTGTCCGCGTCACGCACTCTTGTATGTGGGCGGTGTACATTGGCGGTGCGTGACGATTTATCGGTCTTACGATCGACACCCGATTTTGCAAGTCACGCACCCTACGACTTGTATGTGGGCGGTGTACATTGGCGGTGCGTGACGATTTATTGGTCTTACGATCGACACCCGATTTTTCAAGTCACGCACCCTACGACTCTCTTGCCTTTTGCCTTGAACTATGTCGGGTTTGCTGAAAAAGTTATCAAAAGCTGGGGGTGGAAAATGAACAAGAAGCCGTCTTGCTCAAGGTATAAATCTGAATTGACTTAACTCGTCCACTTTATAAGTTACAATAATATTTCTCGACAAAATTATGAAGTTTGGGAAAAATTGACACAAAAAAAGACAGTAAAACTGCCGGCTCAGCTTCACCAGGTTCATCACTAAAAAGGTCAGAGCGATGGAGGTTTCCGAAGTATTAGGCAGTTTAGCCATAACACGACTTAAGCTGAATCTTCTTTTGGCTTGTCCAAATTTCCCCTCGATTGCATTACGAATGCGCTCATCTTCCTGGGCTTGTTTTTTGGCTTCTCGGCTGAGGTTTTTAGGAGGTCTTCCTAAAGGCGGTCCGCTGAGACGAATTCCTCTTTCTTTACACCAAGCTCGATTAGCTCGGGTTCGATAAATTCGATCGGCGTGAACCGATTAGGGGTAAACTCCCGTATAGTCTTTGTAAGCTTCGACTTGCGAGATTAAATCTCCACTTTCATTATAATTATCCCAACTAATTTTTTTCGAGAAATACATATCCTTCTACACAACTGACTGATAACTTAGCCCCGAATTCCGTAGGACTTGCTGCCTTGCCTCTGACGATTGGACGGAGATGAGGTTGTGTTAAACTGACGATGCGATTTTCGATTTTATTTTTATGATTTGACCACATCCACTGCTGTTGACGGGTAATTTCACTGGAGACTAATAAATTCCTGTATTGCCTTCGGCTTAAGCATTCTAGGCTCGCTCCTTTCTCAATTAATTTCTCAATGTTTCGGAAGTTTCGTTGAAGATATTGGAGTTGTTTTTTGACAGCATTTCTTCTTTCTTTGCGAGAGGGTCTCCTCTTTTTGGCAAATTTGAGATACTCTTTTCGGGCGAGTTTTCGGTGGGTTCTAGGTTTTTAGACAGTTGGCCCTTCAGGGATTTATATAAAATGTCTAGGATGAGTTCGGTGGTTTTCCTCGCTTGATTTAACAGTTCGACATCGGTGGGGTATTTGATATCGGCAGGTGCGACGGTCGCATCGATTAAGAGTTTCCCTCTATTTTCTTTTCTTCTTTCGACTCCTTCTGACTTTTTTGTGCTAGATTCCTCCCGTTGAAATCCTCGAGCTTGTCTGACAATTCTTCGATTTATTTTTTGAAGTAGAGAGCGACCAATCCTTTGCCGAAAATGAACCATCATTGAAGGATCGAAAGGCGCTTCGTTTCGATAACTCTTTTCCCCGATAAAATACTGTAGGTAAGGGTTTTCTTTAATTTGTTCGACAGTTTCTCGGTCGCTTATTCCCAATTTTTCTTTAATAATTAAGGCTCCCAGTGCCATCCGAAACGGTTTCGCTGGCGCTCCCATTTCCTCAGAAAAATTCTGGGCATATTCTTCCTCAAATTCTGCCCAGGGAATGAGGTTCGCCAAAATTACCCAACGATTTTCTTCACACAACTTGCCTTCAAAAGGAAGTTCAAAGGCTTCTTCGGGCGCGTCAGGATTTTGTGATTTTCGATACATTTTTTCTTGCCGGATGCACGGGAATTTCCAATTTTACCTCTTTTTCGGGTTCTCGAAGCCACGTCAAGACTCCTCTAAGCCTTACGTCGTAAGCTTTTCACTTCTTTTCAGCAAGCCCTATGTCTGCAAACGCTTCCCAACTCGTTCGATCGCTCTACCGGTACTTAAACAAATTTCAAGCCCAAACCAAGCCAAAACGCGCTTTGTGAGCGGCAAACAGGTCTCGATTCTCGTTCAGCCATGCCACAAAACGAAAAGACATGGCTGTCCGAAAAGCCTCTAAAGCATCTACAAAAGTTTCCAAAGGTTGGTTCGCCCACTTCCTTCGTAAACCGCCCGTCAACTTATGCCAAAGGATAAAAGTGTAGGCACAAAATACCAAAATTAAATGCCGCTGTAAACTCTTCAAACCTCTCGCCTGGCATTCCCTCCAACCCAACCATCCTTTGGCTTCCCGATAGAAGACTTCTACCCAGTTTCGCCCTGAGTAAGTGTTCACGACCCATTCGGCAGTCACTTTTTCGGAGTCTTCATTCGTGATGAAATAATCAATTTCTGTCGCGTCCGCATAAGAACTTGCATTCATGACGATAGCAAAGGTTCTTTCTCCTTGTAGACGTGACAGCTCTGCCGTACCCGTCGCCACCCACAGGGTTTTGGGCTTGTTTAAATTTAGAGAAACTGACGTAAAGTCCTCTTCTGGTAAGCTTTTGGCATATTCATCAAGGCGAATCTTTTGCCAATTTTCTCCCGATTGATTCAGCCCAGATTTTCCGATTTTTGGGGACGGCTCTTAGATACTTCAGTCGGCGAGATTCGAGTCCCTTTAAAAAATTTGTGTTGTTACCATAGCCGGCATCCATGAGGACGATTCCCGGTCGATACCCTCTCTTTAAACTCCGGTCAATTAATTCTAAGGCGATTTCGGGTTTCTTTTTGAAAGAGGGATCTTTCTTGCCTGAGGGTAAGGAACTGGCTGGCTGATAGATTTCTACATCCAGAGGCAAATTTTTTTTGCCATCATAGAGATGGGTCGTTACCGCCACGATTCCGTTGTCGAGCTTGCCGATTTCTCCGATGTACTGTCTTCCCACACCTGCGGTGAAGTTGCCGCTTTTTCGATGTCCTGTATCATCGAGCAGCAAGGCAAATCCCCGACCCACTCGGGTTTGATGGCAGGAGTCCACCACCTTTAAACGACGTTCGTTAATACGCTTCTCCTCCCAAGGGGATTCCGTTATAAAATGATGTAAGCGGTTGTAAACCACTCCCACCGAGTCGTTTGCCATCTGAGTTATGTTTTTTCGCTGGCTTTCCCCGAGTAATCCTCCCAAATAGTGTCTAAACCCCTTTTTTTGTGCTTGGGTTTTGAAGTCGGGGTCGAAACGCTTGCACCACTTCTCAAAGCAGGGTGGCATAGCGGCTGGGGTGGTCTCTCTCATGGGGACACTCTCCACCTTAAATCCTTGTCAGTCAAGGGTTTTGCTTTTATTTTACCTTTTTTACCGTTTAAGTCCCGCTACGAGGCCATTAACCGTCGCGATATCGATGGGGCGATCGCACTGGTAGACGACGAGTGCGTGTACGAAGATTTGAACTTTCCCCAACCGTTCCGGGGAAAAGCAGCGGTTCGCCGACTGTTTGAAACTTCCTGTGACAGCGTTCCTGAAGATTTGCTGTTCGTCATTGACGATATTACTGAAGCCGAGGGAAACGCCGTCGGTTTATTGTGGCACGTCGAACTCGATGGGATTCCGTTTCCCAACGGACGCGGGGCGAGTTTTTATCGGATTTCCGACACCACGGGAAAGCTGGTGTTTGCCCGCGATTTAGTCGAACCGCCCTTTAAACCGGGGAAACTCTCGTTAGGAATCATTCGGTTGGTAACGCCGCTGGTACGTCGTGTGTTGAAACCGAGAGAAACTCCCAAATCTGAGAACGAGAAAAATACGAAACTCTATCCCGGTTACGCACGGTTGTTGTGGGTTCTGACGGCGGTATACGTGGGGTTGTTGTTGCTCTCGCCGCCGAATTTGTGGCTTCCTGGCGAACCGCTTTGGGCAATTCAACCGGAGACGGTGCGGGAACTGATCGACGAATCGACGAATTTCTTTTTCGTGTTGCCGATTCTCAGCGAAATCGACGGGATAAACGCGCCTGTGGTGCATCCGGTGACAGAGGCGTTTTTTAATTTTGCCGAAGTCTGGATTTTTATGTTTTTGCCGCTGTTTTTGGCAGACGCGAGAGGCTATCGGGTTCCCCGCGTGGGATTGTGGGGAGCGGCGATGTTTTTGACGAATATTTTTCTAACGGTACTTAAACAAATTTCAAGCCCAAACCAAGCCAAAACGCGCTTTGTGAGCGGCAAACAGGTCTCGATTCTCGTTCAGCCATGCCACAAAACGAAAAGACATGGCTGTCCGAAAAGCCTCTAAAGCATCTACAAAAGTTTCCAAAGGTTGGTTCGCCCACTTCCTTCGTAAACCGCCC
>NZ_KB235958.1:764475-774372 GCF_000332355.1 Baaleninema simplex PCC 7105 | reverse complement strand
AGCTTGCCGATTTCTCCGATGTACTGTCTTCCCACACCTGCGGTGAAGTTGCCGCTTTTCGATGTCCTGTATCATCGAGCAGCAAGGCAAATCCCGACCACTCGGGTTTGATGGCAGGAGTCCACCACCTTTTAAACGACGTTCGTTAATACGCTTCTCCTCCCAAGGGGATTCCGTTATAAAATGATGTAAGCGGTTGTAAACCACTCCCACCGAGTCGTTTGCCATCTGAGTTATGTTTTTTTCGCTGGCTTTCCCCGAGTAATCCTCCCAAATAGTGTCTAAACCCCTTTTTTTGTGCTTGGGTTTTGAAGTCGGGGTCGAAACGCTTGCACCACTTCTCAAAGCAGGGTGGCATAGCGGCTGGGGTGGTCTCTCTCATGGGGACACTCTCCACCTTAAATCCTTTTCAGTCAAGGGTTTTGCTTTTATTTTACCTTTTTTACCGTTTAAGTCCCGCTAATGCCCTATATGGCACGGCGATCGCTCACGGTTCCCGATGTCAGCCAGCGGCGCGAAAAGGGACTGCTGGCGCGGGTTTTTGGCTGGACGGGGTTGGTAGTCGGCGCGATCGCCGTGGTTTGGTTTTTTAGGGGACGCCCGGAGTTCGGGGGATGGGCGGAACGGTTGCAGTTTTTTGTGGAAAAGGTGACGAGCGATCGCGTGACGGTGGCATTCAGTACGGATTTGGTGTTGTTCGGGATTTTCCAAGCCGTGTTAATCGGTGCTGTCGAACCCGTTGGGAGTGCAGTGCGTTGGTTGCGATTCGTGCCGTTTTGGGGCTTGGCGATTTGGTTGGTAATTTGAGGGTTTGCGATTTAATAGGTGTATTTTTTGGGAATTTCCAAAACGATATCGCCTTTGATGACGTATTCGATCGACCAACGGGGGGGATCGATGTGGCGATCGTAAAATTTGGCTTCCCAGTGGAGATGAGGGCCGGTAGTGCCTCCGCTCGAACCCACGGCGGCTACGATATCCCCGGCTTCGTAAGTTCCCGGTAAGCAATCGCTGAGGTGCATCGCCCGGAATTCGTACTCGGGAAAGCTATCGCTGTACATCGTTGCCGTCAGTCCGCCTCCAGCTTTGTAAGAACACGCGACGCGAACGGCGGCTTTGTTTTGACCGACTGCCCGCAAGGGTGCGCCGTACGGCATGGCGATATCGACGCCCCAATGGGGGACGCTGTAGCTGCCGTAAACGGGATGGACGGCACGACAGTCGGAGTAGTCCGCCGCCTGGCATGGTAAGAAAACATCGGTGACACGGTAGCCCGCGATGCGTTGGTTGTCGGTGACGGGTTTTTCGAGGTCGGGGGGCAGTTTTTTGGCGATTCCGTCGATCGCACCTTTGAAGGTTTGGGTCGATCGCGCGAGGGGAAGTTTCGACTCGGACAGCGGTTGTGTGGCGAGGGGCGTCTTCTCTCCTTTGAGCTGAACTTGTCGTTCGATCGGGGCGTCCCCACTGTCTTTAACCCGTGGGGGAAGGGGTTGCGATGCCAGTTTGGGGGTCGGTTTGAGGGAAACGATCGCATTGGAGGCGCGGCGATCGCTCGGGGTGGCGAAAAATGAAATATAGCCCCAACTAATGCCGAGTGCGGCTAGAAATAAGACGACTAATTCCCACCACAGATGCGGATCGTCTGCCAACAAGTTTTCGTGACGGTCTTTGAGGGCAGCGATGCGGGCTTCGGCGTCTTCGATCTGCGCCGCGCGTTCGGCTTCGAGCTGGCGGGCCCAACGATATAAGGGATGATAGGTCGAAAATTGCGTTGTCGGCAATGGGGAGGGTTGCGACGGTAGAGAAAGGCGAGGATCGGGCTTGGGCTTAGGGCGATACCTCGGTGGTGCGGGATAAATTTCCGATGCTTTTGGGAAACTCTTCGTGTTGAGATAGGGATTCGTCTGCTCGCGATCGGAGCGGCTTTGTCGCTGCGAGTCGAGCGGTTGTCGTGATGCGTCCCCGAGTGGCAGTTGAGTCGTCATTTTGCCTGAAATAGATGTTTTCGGTCTAGATTTGGCTCTCTCGAGTCGTTTTCGTGCATTTTAGTTTAACGCGCTGGGTTTCACTGAGGAAATTGGCAGAACGACCGATCGCTTCTCTGTGTTTTTTCGGGGGCGATCGGTTGGGGGTCGGGGTTGCGTTGTTTTTTTAAGAAATGACGGGCTATCTATCGTCCGGTTATACTCTCTAATTCCTGCATTTAACGTTGTTCTTGCAGTATAATCTGTCAAACTCACCTAATTTTGCTTTGTTCATAAAACACGATCGGCAACCCTAAATCGGTTGTGTAACAAAATTGGGACAAACAGGGAAGCAGGAACAGGAAACACGGAATCGAGTTTTTTCTGGTTTTTAATTTTTGACGACTCATTTAGGACATCTATATTTTTTTCGAGATGTTCGTATTTTTTTAAATCCTCGGTTATCGATAATTTGTGGATTTACGATCGTACGAAATCCGACTCTAAAATACTATTATTTAATCCAATAAGTCGGGTGTATTTCAAAGATGTAAATTTATCAGATCGGAGTCTCTGAACTGAGTTGAGCTGTTGTTGGGTTTTGCTGTCGCTCCACCCCTGGACGGCAGCGTTGCCGAAGTCCAACCTACTCCAGACTTATATTTTTACAAAAGTGAGATGCACCCTGAAGCGATATCGATCGATAGAGTTAATTCAAAAAAATATAATAGGAACTACAAAAAAAGCTCATATATTTTTAAATTTCTTTAAACCAATTTAAATGGATTTAAAAATATAAAAAAACAAAAAAAGTGAATCGGAGATCGTTGACTTATTGGTGTGATTGGGACTTCTATTAGCGTAGAACCCCCTTCAATCGAAGGATTTTTTCGGTAAATCTACAGATAGATCGCCTTTGATAACGTATTCGATCGACCAAAGTGGCGGATCGATGGGGGTTCCGTTGCGTTGGACTTCCCAATGGAAATGAGGATCGCCCGAGTTGAGAGAATCTCCTACGGTAGCGATCGCCTCGCCGGGATGGTGTGTCCCAGCCAAACAACTGTCTAAATTTGACGCTCGAAACGTATACTCGGGCAAACTTTCACTAACGATCGTCGCGGAAAATCCATCGTTCGAGAGAGACTCGCAGCGTACCGTCACTTTTTCGCCGTTTTTGCCGACGGCGTACAGGTGCGATCCCTCGGGCAACCAAATATCGACGCCAAACTCGGAACGGACGGCGTTGTCGTTGAGGTTGAGGGTGGGTAACGGGGAAGAACTGTCGCTTTGAAATTCATCGAGTCCGCGATCGCCCGTTTCTTCCGTATCGCCACCGCGATCGCCCCAGACTGCTGCACTGGGAAATCCGATCGCTGGGATTCTCTCGGAAGACAACCCATCTGAGGCGGGAGCGTCCGGTTCCTCTGTCCAATCCCACCGCCAGCGTCCCAAGGCGCGATCGATCTCCGTTTGAGAGGGAGTTTCTGAGGCGGGAGCGTCCGGTTTCTCTGTCCAATCCCACCGCCAGCGTCCCAAGGCGCGATCGATCTCTGTTTGAGTGTCGCGTGAATCGGCTGGAGAGCGGATCGAAGCGTCGGCTGGGGTGTCGTCTGGAGATGAGGCGTCTTCGTCTACAGGACGCGTTACCCGAAACGCGTTGGAGGTAGAAGGTTCTGCTGAATTCTTCGGTGTCGTCGGCGTACCTCCCCAGTCTCCGAAACCGGCGATCGGCAAAAATTGTAAGAGCGAAATTCCAAACATCGCCAACAACACGAACACCAAAAGTCCCCACTCCAACCAGAGTTTGCGGCGTTCGGCAGCCAGGCGTTTTTCCCCTTCGTCCTTGAGATCGGCGACGTACTGTTGCGTGTGTTGCCGTTGGAGATCGGCTTCCCGTTCGTTGTTTTTCGTCCACTCGAGGAGGGCGGGATATGACATCGGACGGGGTAACGATGACAGAGAAGCGGGGCGATCGCTGGCTTGGGAAGTGGGGCGATCGCTCTTACGATCGGCGAAAAACGGATTTTCGGTGCGATTGGCGGCGGTGCGATCGAAGGGATCGATCGCGTCCTGGGTGGGAGGATCGGGACGAGGAGAGTACGTCATGAAGTCCGCAGCAAATATCGAAACGGCGATCGAGCAGAACGAGAACGAAATCCCAGCCATCTCGGGGTAGGATCGACCGGAGAATTGAGAGTTTTAACCCCCGTTATTGAGAGGCAAGAACGCCGTGTCACTCGATGTTATTGAAATCGCACCAAACAGCGACAAAACGCCGACGGCGGCGATCGTCCTCCTTCACGGGTGGGGCGCTAACGCCAGAGATTTGGCGTCGTTACATCCGCTTTTGAACTTACCAGATTATCTCTGTCTCTGTCCCGACGCGCCGCTCCCCCACCCCTACGTTCCCGGTGGAAAAATGTGGTACGACTTGGAAACTCAAGAGTACGAAGGCTTAGTGGAGAGTCGCGATCGCCTCGTCGGGTGGTTCGATCGTTTGGAAGCGAAAACGGGAATTCCGCTCTCGAACACGGTACTGGCGGGATTTTCTCAAGGAGGAGCCATGACCCTGGACGTGGGGGCGAGGTATCCGTTAGCGGGGTTGGTGTCCATGAGCGGCTATCTCCACGATGCGGTGGACGGAAACGCTCGATTTCCGCCGGTTTTAGTGATGCACGGCCGCCAAGATCCCATCGTTCCCCTGTCGGCGGCTCGCGACACCCGCGATCGCTTGTCCGAACGCGGCGTCACGGTACAGTACGAAGAGTTCGAGATGGCACATCAAATCTGTCCTCAAGAAGTGCTGCGATTGCGTCAGTTCGTCCTCGACCATACGTCCAGTTAATGTTGCCGATCGGTAACACAAAATAACAAAACGTAAACCTCCTCCCCAGAACCGTCGGCGATCGCATTAAGATAAAACACAGAGAACAGACGACATCAAAATCGAGCAACTTTGTCTGTTTGCCCCTAGGGAGGTGAGAGCCATGACGACCTTAAGCGTATCTCGTCAAAAAATTTCGGCGTTGACGGAGGCCGACGTTAAAACGCTGGCAGATCGTCTCGATGCAGATGCTTATGCCAATCCCTTTGAAGGTTTGGACGATTGGCATCTATTGCGGGCGATCGCCTACCAGCGACCGGAACTCGTCGAACCTTACAGCTATCTATTAGAATTTGAAGACTGCGACGAAAGTTAAGAGTTCGCGCGGAGCAGTCTCGAGTTTATACGCTTGAATGTCATTACTGACTGGAAAACGAGTTCTCATCGGCTTGACCGGTGGCATTGCTGCCTACAAGGTCTGTGAAGTTATCTCCAGGTTGGCAAAAGACGGGGCGGAGGTTCGTGCCGTCTTGACCTCGGGAGCGGAGGCGTTCGTCACTCCGCTAACGGTCGCGACCCTCTGTCGCCATCCGGCTTACACGGACGAGAGTTTTTGGAACTCCGTACGCGGCCGTCCCCTGCATATCGAGTTGGGGGAATGGGCTGAGCTGATCGTTATCGCCCCCATGACGGCCAATACGTTGGGAAAACTAGCCAACGGGTTGGCGGACAATCTGCTGACCAACACGATTTTGGCATCCACCTGTCCCGTGTTGGTGGCTCCGGCGATGAATACGGATATGTGGCAACAGATGTCCGTTCGTCGCAATTGGATGCAACTGTTGGAAGACCCGAGATTTCATGGCGTTTCGCCGGGTTCGGGACGCTTGGCCTGCGATCGCGTGGGCGTCGGACGTATGGCAGAGAGCGATCGCATTGTCACCCACATCGCCTCGCTACTCCACAGCAACGGCGTTAAAGACTTAGAAGGACGCCACGTTCTCGTCAGTGCGGGGGGAACTCGCGAGTACTTCGACCCCGTTCGCTTCATCGGCAACCCCTCTACGGGAAAAATGGGGGTTGCAGTGGCTCGGGCGGCCGCCCATCGCGGCGCGAAAGTAACGCTAGTGTACGGTTCGGTGACGCCAGAGGTGGTATCGGATTTGACGGGGATTCGCGGGGTCTCTGTGGCAAACTCCGAAGAGATGGAAGAGCGACTGTTGGAATTTCTACCCGAGGCGGACTGGGTGGTGATGACGGCGGCGGTAGCGGACGTGAAACCCGCTCAGAAATACGGTCAGAAATTACCGAAAACGAAGCTCCCCGAGGCGTTACCGCTGGTTCCCGTGAGGGATATCGTCGGACAGTTATGTCAACGCAAACAACCCCACCAACGCATTATCGGGTTTGCGGCTCAAACGGGGGATATCGTAACGCCCGCGTTGGAAAAGTTGCGTCAGAAGAAACTCGATGCGATCGTCGCCAACCCCATCGACGTTCCGAATTCAGGATTCGCCAGCAATTTCAACCAAGCGGTATTTATCGACGCCGACGGAAATCAAAGTTCGATCGACTCTTGCACCAAATTAGAGTTAGCCCATTATTTGCTCGATTGGGTCGGACGGCTTTAACAGTCACCAGTCGCCAGTCACCAGTCACCAGTGAAGAGAGGGAACGGGGAACGGGGAACAGTTTCTCCCCCCTCTCCCTCTCTCCCCCTCTCCCTCTCTCCCTCTCTCCCCCTCTCCCTCTCTCCCCCTCTCCCCCTCTCCCTTCACGGCGTCGAAATCGCCCGTTCGTACAACTGCCCCGCCCGTTCCCAGGTAAACTGGGTTTCGACGTACGATCGCCCGTTGTCAGATAGGGTTTCTCGTAACTGAGGGTCTTCAAACAGGCGATCGATGTCTCGGACGTACTCTTCAACGCGGTTCGCCCGCAACGCCCGCAGCGGAACTTCTTCCCCATCGACGCGCAACCCTTCTAACCCCGCGTCGCTTCCAATCACGGGGGTTCCCGCCGCCATTGCTTCGAGTGTTTTGTTTTTGATTCCGTAGCCGATTCGCATCGATACTACGCAAACTGTCGCTTGATGGAGGTAGTCCGCCATCGATGGAACTCGCCCCGTGACGCTGACACCGGGAATCTCGGTCAGTTTTTGGACGTCGGGAACGGGTTTCGACCCCACTAGGGTTAAGGTGGTGTTGGGGTGGCGTTCTTTAACTCGGGGAAGCACTTCTTTGGCTAAAAACGTCACGGCGTCAATGTTGGCGATGTTGTCCATCGCTCCGACAAAAACCAGATTGTGACCGCCGGGATCGGTGGGACGCATGGGAAACAGTTCGAGATCGACGCCGTTGGGAATGACGGCGATGCGACTGTCGGGGTTGAAAAACTTCATTTGCGCTCCGTCTTCGGGGGTGGTGACGACGATGTTAGAAAATTTCTGACAGTAGCGGTTTTCGTAGCGGAACAGCAGCGGGAGGTTGAGGCGATCGCGCAGGGGACGTTCGGCGGTTCCGGTTTCGAGTTGCTGGCGACAGGTTCCAAAGACGGAACTGTGAACGTTAACGAGGGTTTTGAGGTGGTTTCGCCATTGGGGACGGACGAAAATCTCGTTGACGCTGTGTTCGCAGGTGATGGCGTCGTATTTTCCTGATTTTACGGCGCGATCGAGCCAATCTTGCATGGGGTGCGATCGATAAGACAAGACACTCGGCGGCGTTCCCCCTACGAGAAATCCGGCGAACCGTTTGACTTTTTCAAAGGTGGTGGTGTCTTCGTTCGGCGGGCGATCGAACACAACCAGTTCGCGAACGTAACCTCGCAACGCTTCGATTTCTTCGTCCGTCACGCCCGCTTGACGTTGCGTCACTAAGGTTACAGGATGGTACTGATTCAAATACTTGAGTAAATTAAACGTTCTAACTTGCGTTCCGCCCCGACTTGGCGGATAGGGAAAGGTTGCTGAAACACTTAAAACGTTCATAACGCTTAATTTAGGGTTTTCTAAACTCTATCAAATCCTTTCAAGATTATCGATAGTTTTTAAAAAACTCAACAAATCAATATTTTTTAAAAATTTTGATAAAAAATATTCACCACAGAGGCACAGAGAACACAGAGATTCGGGGATCTGTTTGACGACAAACTTTCGTTTAAATATAAATTTAAATTTATTGGATAATATATAGCAACTCTAAATTAGTTGTGTAAAAAATTGAGACAAAAAGGGAATCGGAACGGGGAACGGGAAACGGGGAATCAGATTTTTTCGGGTGTTTTAATTTTTGACGACTCATTTAGGACTGCTATATGACTAGATTAGCTTAAAATAGTCTCTATAAAATTCTCCGTGTCCTCGGTGTCTCTGTGGTGCAAAAAACGGCGATCGCTTGAAAAAGTATCGTTCCACCTTCTACCCTAAACAAACCTATCTCCAACACGAACGCCGACTATGACCCGAAAACTACTCTTCGGCGGACTGTGGCTGATTAGCCTCGTCTACGCCTTTGGTTTCGCCCCACCCGATCGCAGCGAAACCCTCGATCTGATTATCGACCTTTCCTCGGGCAACTGGAGCGACATCAACCCCCTTATCGTCGCTTTGTTTAACCTGATGGGCATTTTACCCTTAGCTTACAGTTGTCTTCTCTTCGCCGACGGACGCGGTCAAAAAATTGGGGCTTGGCCGTTTGTCACTGCCTCTTTCGGCGTGGGGGCGTTTGCGATTCTCCCCTATCTGGCGTTGCGGGAACCCAACCCCACCTTTACAGGGGAGAAAAACGCATTTTTGAAATTCTGGGATTCGCGCATTTTGGGGGGAATTTTAACCCTGGGGGCGATCGCCTGTCTGGTTTACGGTCTCAGCCAAGGGAATTGGAACGATTTCGTCGCCCAATGGTACGACAGCCGCTTTATCCATGTGATGAGTCTCGATTTTTGTATGCTGTGTCTGCTGGTTCCCACCCTTCTCGAAGACGATATGGAACGGCGGGGACTCCGCAATCGAGGCGTATTTTGGGCGGCGTCGCTGATTCCGCTGTTGGGCTTGTTGGTGTATCTGTCGCTGCGTCCGCCACTTCCGGAGGCTGAGGTGGGTTCGGTGGAAGCTGTGTCGTCTTCCTAGCGATCGAAATAGAGGGTGAAGTCTCCCGAGTTACCCCAGTCTCCTACCCAAATGTAATATTCGCCGGGAACCCAGCGCCCGGACAATTCGGGCATCCGTTCGGAAACGTCGTCGGAACACAGTCGTTCTGACGGCGTTTCGACTAACAGCGTCACGTCGGCTTCTGACTCGACAAACAGTCGTAAATTTGAGAATTCTTCGTTTAAGGTGACGGTGAAGTTGGGTAAACCGCTGATATAACCGCAATCTTGGCTATATTGTTCGCCTCCCGAGGTTCCGGTGACGGGGTAAGGATCGGGATCGAATTCTGAAGACAGTTGAATTTGTGCGATCGCCGAATTGTTGAAGGTTCCACTGAGTAGAAAAGTGGCGATCGCCAGTTTTAGCAAGAGAGAGGTGTAGAGGGGGAGAAGGAGAAACATTTACAGTGAACAGTGAAGACAGTTAACAGGTAACAGTAGGGTGCGCGTTTTACAGTGAACAGTGAACAGCGAGCAGTGAAGATAGTTAACAGGTAACAGTAGGGTGCGTGACTTGAAAAATAGGGTATAAATCCTTAGACCGATAAATCGTCACGCACCGCCAATGTATACCGCCCACAGACAAAGCTATGTGACACAGCCGAAAAATCTGGACGGGTGCATCCCAGTTATGCAATAAGCAAAAATGCTTACCCTTAAAGAGCAGCATAAGAGCTAAGCTTTGGGCAGTTCATAACGAAACCGGTCAGACCCATGGATGCATCTAAGCAAGCCCGCCTCAAAGAACTCACTCAGGAGTTAGCCGAATTGCTCTACGAAGAGACGGCTCCAGAAGCCGTCAAGAGCTTGGAAGGGATAGAGAAAGCAGTGCGTGGGCATTGGCTAGAGCATGTCGGGCCAGAAATCGGTCTTTTTTTATCCGCACAAGTAGCGGCACAACGCGGGGACGACAGCGGGCAGTCGCCAGCATCGTCGGACGGCTAAGCATCAGCGAGCAGC
>NZ_KB235958.1:749848-764375 GCF_000332355.1 Baaleninema simplex PCC 7105 | reverse complement strand
AGCTACTACCAAGCTGAGGGTATTTCAATTGGCTCGGGTGAGATTGAGTCAACGGTCAAGCAAATTGGGCGACGGGTTAAGATTTCAGGGGCTCAGTGGCACGAAGACAACGTGCAACAAGTGCTAAAGCACCGATGTGCCTACCTGAACCATCAATTCTCAGACTGAGTCTTGCAAGATTGGGATGCACCCAATCTGGACGAAGCCAAATTAATGCAGTATTACCGCATCACGCACCTTTTACATCAGCGTCGTTAAACGATCGATCACACCGTTCTCAACGCCACGATCGGATCGAGTTTCGCCGCTCGTCGAGCGGGAAGCACCCCGAAAACCAGTCCTATACCACCGGAAACGCCTGTCGCAAGGACGATCGCCGTCAACGACAACCCAGCTTGAAAGGTAGTGAACTGACTAATTAATAAGATGCCCGAAACCCCGATTCCGGTTCCCACAAATCCACCCATCACCGATAATAAAACCGCCTCGATGGTAAACTGCATCAAAATATCGGTTTGAGACGCTCCTACAGCTTTTCGCAAGCCAATTTCTTGGGTTCGTTCTGTCACCGACACTAACATGATGTTCATAATCCCGATTCCCCCCACCAGCAGGGAAATACTCGCCACCGCCGCTAATAGTGTCGTCAACGCCCCGGTAATCGCACTGGTGGTTTCTTGTAAATCTTTTTGACTGCGAACGGTAAAATCGTCTTCGTCGGTAATTTTGTGACGCAACCGCAGTAAATTTTCTATTTGAAACTTCGCCGCGTTCATCTGGCTTTCGTCTTCGATACTGACGTTAATAAACGTTACCGTCAAGCCGTAAGGTGAAGTTTGTCCGACGATGCGATTCGCCATCGTTGTTACGGGAACGAAAACTGTTTCGTCGAGGTTGGTTCCGAAGGTCGAACCTTTGGGTTGCATGACACCCACGACGGTAAACGTAGCGTTTTTGATGCGAATGGGTTCGCCGATGGGGTTAGTTTCGCCGAACAATCGTTCCGCCATTTCCGAACCGATGGCGACGATTTGTTGGTTGCGTTTCACGTCGAGATCGTTGATAAATCGCCCTTGTGCGACATCGAAATCTCTCACGCTAAGCAGTTCGGGGGTGGTTCCGTAAATCAACGCCGAGACGTTTCGGTTGCGGTAAGATACCAATTCGCTGCTGTTGAGTTGCGGGGCGACTTTGGACACCGAGGGAATCTGTTCGGCGATGGCTTTGGCGTCTTCCCAGACGAGGGTTTGGGGGGAGTAGACGGGGCGACTTTGGGCTTCAGGGCTTCCGGGGAGGATAAACAGCAGGTTGGTTCCGAGGGAAGACACCTGTTCGGTGACGAATCGCTGGGCCCCTTGTCCGACGCCGATAGTGGCGATGACGGAGGCGTTACCGATGATGATACCTAACATGGTCAAACTACTTCGCAGCTTGTTCGCGACGAGGGTTTGACCTGCCATTTTGAGAGATTCTACAATGTTCATATTGCGATCGCGGTTCGGGCGGTTTTAGAAATTGGCTCGTTCCACCGGGACAAGGTTCGGATATTTCGTTTCGAGGACAAGTTTCTCTCATGGAAAAACTCAGATCTGTGTTTAGCATTGGGCTGTTTGTATTTTTGGTCGCCCTGGTCGGTTATTTAAGTGTCAACCTCGTTTTCGCCCTGGTGGAAAAGTTTGCTTGATGCTATGGGAGGAGGGGGTTAACCCGGCGAGTCTGGGTTTGTCCCTCTCTCGATCTTAGCGAGTTTCCCGTATTCGATCGGTCTCTGGCGATCGCGATCGCCCACGTTTGCTCTCTGCGTTCACTATCTAAGTTGAGTTGTCCAAAAATCGATCGCCAATTCGTCGTCGCTCTACGATACGTTCGAGGGTATTGAATTGAAGTAATTGTACGGTGGTGTAACCTTTCGGAGACAAACCGACAATTTCAAAGTTTTCGTTTTTTGAAAATGTTCCATCCACTTTTGAATTCGCGGATTGTATAAAAAGTTAAATTCCCCAGTTTGAGTATCGAATGAAACGAAATCGCTTCCCTGCTGACGGTTACATCTCCAACAAGAGAGTGCGAGATTCGCAAAATTACTCGACCCGCCATGTTTTTTTGCGATAACGTAGTCTATTTCGTGAGGAGAAAAGGATAGACTGTTCGGATACAAGCAATATTCGCAACAATACTTTGCTCTTTCTTTAACGCGATTTCGCAGGATTTTAGAAATCGAGTCGTCACTCATTACGCTTGAGTTACATCGGGTAAATTTCCAGCTTTTAACAGAATCACTAAATGCTCGATTCGTTCGTATTCATCGAGTTCTTGCTTTTCAGCCGCCGAAATTGCCCCCGATCGATCGCGTTCGAGTAATGTTTTTAAGCGTTCTTGCATCTCGGGAGTCTGGCAAAAATTGGCGATTTCTTCAAGGGTCGGTTGACTCGCTAAAAAGTCGAGAATATAGCGATAGACCCGAGCGGGAATCGGGGGTTGTTGTAAACTCAGGGCAAGCCGTTCGGGTAAGCGATCGCCCATATCCGAAAGTTGTTCGGCGAGATGGTCTGGAAGATCGATCGTTACTTTAACCATTGTTTGTCTGGCTCCTTCGCCTCGCACTCCTATTTTAAATATAGTGATATATCTTTTATCCGCCTGTGAGCGATCGCATTTCGGAGATTTCTCGAACGAGGATTTCGGCAGCGCGATCGATCTCGTCGTCGGTGGTAAATTTTCCGATACCGATTCGCAGCGCCGGCTCTTCGGAGTTTAGGGTGACAGAAAAACTAACTTCACGAGATTTCAAGGGTTTTGGCTCTCGAATCTTCAATTTTTTGTATCATGCTATACATTTATAACCACAAACTCCGAAGACCCCAGTGCGCCTTCGATCGCATCTTCTGGGAGTTCGATCGCTCTCAGAACGTGGGAGGGGGTTTCGACACCGGAAGAACAGGCGGAACCCGTGGAGATAGCCAGGCGATCGCGAACTCGCGCAATGACGGCACTGTTGGGAATACCGGGAACGCAGATGTGGAGGTTTCCCGCGAGGCGGTTGTCTAAATCGCCGTTGACGAGGAGATGGGGGATTTGCTGCTGGAGGAGGGTTTGCAGACGATCTCGTTTGGCGGCGATGGCGGGTTCGTCAGTTGTCATTTCGAGCGATCGTAGACGACAAGCTTCACCCAATCCTGCAATCCCCGGAATAGGGCTTGAAACTTAGATAGATGTTCGATATGATAACTAAGTGAAAAAAACTAAGGGGTCTGTTAGAGTTAAGGTTATAAGTACAGCTTATAACCTTCCAAAATCATTGGCATAGGGTCGAAAACGGCTTTTCCTACAAGGGTGTTGGTGTCGCAAAAAAACAACAGGAGTTACGCACTTCAAAAAATGGAATATACTTGAAGCCTAGGTGGACAGAAGCACAAAAGCCGCGCACCGATGCCGGATTGTAGTAAATACCCTCCACGGCAAAACAGTACTTTGAAGGTTCAAGGCTCTTCGGAGTTTAGGGTGACAGAAAAACTAACTTCACGAGATTTCAAGGGTTTTGGCTCTCGAATTTTCAATTTTTTGTATTATGGTATACATTTATAACCACAAACTCCGAAGACCCAGGTTCAACTGCGTAAGTCCTGACCAAGTTACACAGCAATTCCAAGAGAACCAAACTAAGCAAATACATATATCAAACAAAGTAAAATCATGAATTTGTTAGCGGCTGAGCAAAAAATATGGCAAAAATCAGAAAGGCAGACACAAGGAAAAGCGGCATCAGAGCTTGATATTCTTGAAAAATACGACTCTCAGGAATGCCGTATTTTAACAGAGATTAATCGTGAAAAGCTTCCTAACTTTGTTCAATCTCTACGAAGCACAGGAGAAACTAGAATTAAGTTGCAGCCTGCCTACCAAAGAAGGAAGCGTTGGAGTGAAATTAAGAAGTCTAGATTAATTGAGTCTTTTCTCGTAAATATACCCATTCCTCCAATTATTTTATATGAAGTTGATATCGATTTATATGAAGTAATGGATGGGCAGCAGCGCATAACTGCTATCCACGAATTTTATAGTAATAAGTTAAGATTAGAAGGTCTGGAACTTTGGCCAGAGCTTAATGGTAAATGCTATGAAGAATTACCACAAAAAATTCGTGCTGGAATCGATCGGCGAGCAATCTCTTCAATTGTCATTATTACTGAATCTACGTCCGATCCAGAACGAGCAATGTTTTTGAAACAAATTACATTTGAGCGAATTAACACTGGGGGAGTCGATCTTAGTGCTCAAGAAGTAAGAAACTGCTTATATCAGGGTAAATTCAATAGTTTATTAATTCAACTATCCGAAAATCCTCTTTTTATGCAAGCTCTAGGAATAGACGAGCAGGACAAAGAGAGTAGTAGCGTTTATAAAAAGATGGAAGATGTTGAATTAGTTTTGCGTTTTTTTGCACTTCGGTCGATAGAGCATTTTACAGGAAATCTCAAAAGTTTTTTGACCCTCTATATGACTAAGACCAATAGTTTGTCAGAAGATGAAGTAAAATCTTTAGGTGATATTTTTATAGAGACAATAGACTTAGCAACTCAACTATATGGAAATAATCCATTTAAACCTCCATTTGCACCACAAAATTCTAAGTGGAAAAAAAGGTTTTACAAAGCTTATTATGATGTAGTGATGGTTAGCTTAAGTAAGCGTCTAGAAAATCGCGATCTTCTTTTGCAGAGAAGAGATAGGCTAATTGAAGAAACTCGCCAACTTTTTAATCAAGATAGTGATAGTTCTCATATTTTTACAGGGGGGGGTAAAGATACTCGTCAATTTATAAAAGAAAGAATTAATATATTTGAAAGTATGCTGACAAGAACTCTTAATTGAGAACATTTGCAATCTTAGTTGGAAATGTTTTTTGATTAACATGAATTAATAATGTTTGATTCTCTGTTGCAAGATTTACAATTAAATATCAAGGTTATCAGAGCTATGGCAAGGACTAACGATAGTCTACAAAAACTTGCTTTTAGTTCTAAGCTTAGAAGATCTAAAGAACTAGCTCAAACAGATAAGTATCTAAAAAAGCTAGTCGAAGAACTCCCTGCTGATTCAAAATATTGGAGAGTTTATAATCATTGTTCTACAGTTACACGAATTTATGCAATTTATGAAAATTTTGTAGAAAAATTAATTTCAGAATGGCTCTTACTACTACCTAGCTTAGTCACTGAGTATCAGGATCTAGATAATAAAATTCAGGAAACTCATCGAGAAGGGGTTGGTCGGCTTCTTTGTCAACCCAAGCATAGGACTCTATTAACATATAAAATAATCAGAGGACTATTTCAAGGTGTTACAAATACAGAGGGGTATGAATTACTTCCAGATGCTTTTTTTAAACGAAACGAAAACTTGCGAAAACAACCTTTAGGGGAATTATTTAAAAATTCTGGTATAAATGATTCTTGGCAGTGGATTGAAAATAATAGATATGTTCGTGATTTTATAAATAGCTTAAGTGATGATACTACTTTAGAAAATAAGCTAAAAATATTTATCGATTATCGTAATAGTGCTGCACATGGAAATCCAAGTGATATTTTAGATGTGGACGGTTTAGTTGAGCTATGCAATTTAATAGAATCTTTATGCAAAGCAATGGTAGAGTTGGTAGTTTACAACATTCTTAGCAAGAAAGAGGAAATAAATCCGAATATAAAGTTAGGACAAGTTATTAAGTGGTTTTCAAATAAACAAGTTGCTGGCGTAGAAATTCACTATGGTAATTTATCAATTGGCGACACAGTTTATTTGGTATGTAATCAAAGTTATAAATGCATAAAAACTCAAATTGAGAGTATACAAATTGATAAGATTGACCAAAAGATAGTCACTATTCAGGAACTTACTCAAATAGGATTAAAGTTCACTAATCAAGAAGCCAGAGAAAAATGGTATATTTACAAGATAAATAATTGAAATAATGCCTATCAAGACATAAATTTTATTGAATACAGTAAATAAATGTCCTGAGTTTAGTATAATCCTAAATACTCGATTCAAGCATCGAGTTCTTGCTTTTCAGCAGCCGCTATAACTCCTGATTTTTCACGATCAAGTAATGTTTTTAAGCGTTCTTGCATCTCCGGCATTGGACGAAAGGCTGCAATTTCTTCAGAGGTTGGTTGATTCGCTAAGAAGTCGAGAATATATCGATAGACGTGACCCGAGATAGGAGGTTGTTGCAAACTTAGGACAAGCGTTCGGGTAAGCGATCGCCCGCTTCTACGAGTTTTTTTGCCAGTTCGTTGGGAACGTCTAAAGTGATTTTAGTCATCCTTTGAGTGCCTTTTATGTTTTATCCCAAAAGAGCTTTTGAGGCGTAACATCCACTTTTGGATTACAGCTTTGCATATATTGAAGCCATTCCCAGGATGCCCAGTTGCGAACGATCGAATAATTATTTTGGATATACGTCGCCCAATCCGGATGTACGATAATCGCTGTGAATTTTCGGGAGTCGGGGATATCGAAACAGTAAAGGGGTTTGAGTCGATCGAATTCTTCAATAGAAATTCTCGGGATTTCTCGATCGACGCCGTGGTCGATATCAATCCCCTCTAGCTTTTCTTTTAAAAACGGTGAAATCAAGCGAAACGGAACGTAACGCTTTAAGTATTTTACAATATCTGATAAATCCTGGCTTGCTATTATCGATCGTAAATTCTCTTCGATCGACCCCTGGCAGTTCTTCTGTCTTTCTATCTCTGCGTTCGAGATAGCTAAGCTGTCAAGTTGATTTGCGATCTTATCTTGTTTTCCAAAATATAAGTTATATTTTTTGTAAGGCAGCCATGAATTGACCAATATTTCGACTACGATATCTCGAAAAAGAATTTGAATATCTACATCGAATTTTTTGAATTTTAGAATATCCAGCCATGAAATAAAAAATAGATATTTGTAAGACGTAGTTCGATGAGAAAATATTTCAGACAAAGCACTGAGATTCAAATCGCTATTTTTCAGGATTTGGTCAGGCGGGTTAAACTCGGTCATAATTTTAAACCCCTCATTGACATTTGTTGATTTTGTGAAGAAGTCGAGTAAAGTCTAGTGTAGCTTAATCCAAAATCAACGTTATGTTGGTATTCCGAGTCTAAAATTAAACTTTCCGTACAGTCTTGAATTATGAAATCCTCCCCTCCCCTCTCGCGAGAGGGGAGGCGAACCAAACTTAAGCGTGGCAGGTGCAACCCTGGTGTCCGCAACCGCTTCCGTCGGGATGTCCGTTCGCGCAAGCTTCGCTGCAATAGTACTGACCGTCTTTCTCGACGGCTTTATCCGTGTCTACGACGCACAAGCAAGACTCGCAGGCGCATTTCATTTGTGTAACCGTGGTCATGGCACTTTTTCCTAAATGCGATCGACATCTGAATAGACTTTCAGATATTTTGACTTTACCACCGCACAACGGGCGATCGCCGGACTGTCATAAAAACTTAACTATTTCCTACCTCGGGAAGTCCCATCCGCGTTACCACCCAACCCGAGACGCCTCCAGTAATACTCCATCCTTTTCCGATAAGCTGGGTTTTAAGAAGTCTTCACCACAGAGACACAGAGGACACAGAGAGGGGCTTGTCTGACTGGGGCAAACCCGTGTTTGAGATTCGGATTCCGTATAAGCCCGACCCAAAAGCTGAGTAAAATCGACCTATCTCGAACCAATGGCACGTCATCACGCCGAATGGAGGAACCCATGAATCGCGAAACGATTCCCCAAACTGACTCGATTCAAGAATTAGCCGAATTTTGGGAGACTCACGATCTCACAGAGTTTGAAAACCAACTTGAAGGGGTCGAGAAATCTCAATTCCACCGACTTAATTCGGGAATGGGTTCTCGAAAAGGTTCGTATCGTCGCAAAAGCAGAAAGCTGAGTTGTTGAGAGGTTTCAGAGAAGTCGATCGACTCCTCTCGAATTAACTTACGAATCACCCAAGATGCCATTTGCGGCGGAAACGCATTACCGTACAAACTGTATTGATTGTAAACCGATAAGCAATCGCAACGATCGTCTGGAAACCCCTGTATCCGAGCGTACTCGATATTCGTTAACCGACGATAGCGATCGCCCACTTGGTATCGTTCGTAATGACGGCTCGTAGTTGAAGTCAGTGTCGGTGCTAAACCATCAATTCCATAAATAGTATAGCCCATTCTAGAGCCGCCTTTTTGGTTGTACAAGACTCGAACGCCGTTAATTAACTTATTGACGAAAACACTCGATTTGAGTCGTTCTAAAGTGTCTTCAGTAAAATCAAAACTCGCCTCGGGATTGGCTTCTAAAATCTCCGCTAATTTCACTAATGGCTGAGCTTCAGAAAATATCGATAAATCGAGGTCGTAAAACTTTCCGTTTTTAGCCATTCCCCAGGCCTTGAATTTTTTAGTATGGCTTTCAATAGGATTCCAAAAGGAGAAGTTTGCCAGAGCCGCCGATTTTTCGATCGATACCCCTGTAAAATCTTCTGAAGTAGCAAGGTGAGAAACAATTCGTGAAGAATTTGGCGTTCCCACAATCACAATTCGTTCTCGATTTTGCGGCAAGCAAAAATTGGCAGCGTTCAAAAGCCGCCATTCCACGAGATACCCCAACCGAGAAAGGGAATCGAGAATCGCAGCAAAATGAGAGCCGCCTTGCATCGATAACAGGCGTTTGACATTTTCGAGGACGAAATATTGAGGTTGTCGCCATTTCAAAATTTTGACAATTGCCTCGAATAACGTCCCTCGCGGATCGCAAATCCCGAGTTTTTTACCTGCACTGGAAAACGGTTGACAGGGAAATCCCGCCGTCAGCAAATCGTGAGGGGGAATCTCATCGAGAAACTGCCAAATATCCCCCTTGACAAAGTTCGATAGATGGGACTTTTTCCTGTAAACCTTAGCGGCGTTGGCGTCGATATCGTTTGCCCACACCGTTTCAATTCCCAATCGATCGCACGCCAGTCTAAATCCGCCAATTCCGGCAAATAACTCAACGGCTTTTAAAGAATCGTTCATGGTGAAAAGATCTAAATTCAAACGCGATCGAGGAAAAAATAAAACGGACAATTCAACCATCTTAGCAGCTCTCACCGCCCCAACTTCTGACGAATGCGACGGACGAACAAATCCACCTCGGGAAGTCCCATCCGCGTCACCACCAAACCGAACAGTCCCAATCCCACAAAACCCGCGATCGCCAACTCCAACAACAACAACAAAAACCCCGGTTCCACAACCGACCGTTGCATCAGCGCAAACGCGCCCCAACCGGCAAACCCCGACACCACACTCAACAGCGTCAGCCACACCACCGGAGTCGCCCATTCGCGCCAGGGAATGCCGTTAATCTTACGATCGAGCAACACCAACAATGCCACCATCGAAATAATATTGACCCCCACCGTCGCCAACACCAACCCCGGCGCACCAAACCAATTAATAAACAAATAGTCCAACAAGGCATTGAGGAAAATATTCACCATACTGACGCGAAACGGCGTATCGCCGTCGCCGAGGGCGTAAAACACTCGCACCAACACATCGCGCCCCAAATACACGAACATTCCCAATCCATACGCCATCAAAATCGCCGCCACGAACTCCGACGCCGCGCGATCGAACGCATATCGTTCGTAAACCACCTGCACGATGGGCATCGCCAACGCCACCATCAACGCCCCCAACGGCAACATCGACAACGCCGTTAAAATCAAGCCCTGGCGAATTCGCAACTTTAACTCTCCCCAATGTTGCGGGTCGGACAACCGCGAAAAAATCGGCAGCATCGGCACTAAAATCGCATTGGAGAGAATCCCCAAGGGTGTCTGTACCAACAGCCCCGCATATCCCAAGGCCGAGGCGGTTTGGGGAATGAACGAAGCAAACCACAAATCCGTATAAACGTTAATTTGCATCATTCCCGAGGAAAACGTCGCCGGCCCCATCACTTTCATCACCTCGCGCACGCCGGGACGCCAAAACTCGAACCGCAGCCGTAGGGTTCCCAACCCTTCCCGCCACTGCACTACCACCTGCACCAACCACTGCAACACTGCCCCGAGGAGAGTTCCCCACGCCAACACCATGCCGCCGAGGGTGGCATAGCGGGGGTCGGTGATGTTTTCCCCTAGATACAAGGCGAGAAAGCCCAAACCCCCCAGGAGGGCAACGCTGGAAAATAAAGGACTAATGGAGGGCAACCAATACATATCGGCGGCGTTCAAGGTGCCGAAGCCAATGCCGATGAGTCCCGCCAGCAACGCCATCGGTGCCATGATGCGAAACTGATCGATCGCGATTTCGCGAATTTGCTGACCCACCTCCGTCCCCGATAATCCCGGTGCCACTAAGTCCACCAGGGGACTGGCGAAAATTACGAGGGCGATCGTTACCAACAACAACACGCCACCGACGAGGGTGGTCATGGTTTCGATGAGGGGAACGGCATCTTTTTTGTCCCGTTTGGCGACGACGCTGACGATCGCACTGTGAAACGGGCCGTTAATGCCCCCGAGGAGAACTAACAAGAAACCGGGGATGACGTAGGCATAGTTATAGGCGTCCACCGCCGGGCCGACGCCAAACGCGGCTGCGATTGCCTGTTGGCGAATCAAGCCGAACACTTTACTAATTAAGGTGGCGGCGGCGACGATACCCGCAATAGACGCCAGAGATCGAGCAGTTTTATTGGGTTCAGCCACAAACGATATAAAGGTGCGAGGTGTTCCCAAATATTTAACCGCAAGACCGTCACATCTTTGTACAATTCAGGTCGGGTCGCCCTTGCGATCGCGCCCGATTTCAGACTGTTTAGAGGCGATCGCCGCGTCCCCAAAACCTCAAAACATTTCCTCATGACCGCCGATTTCGTCTATCGCTATCCCCCCCTGTATTCAGGAACCCTAGTTCGCCGCTACAAACGCTTTCTCGCCGATGTCGAACTCGTCAACGGCGAGATCGTCACCGCCCACTGTCCCAACACCGGGCCGATGACCGGCGTTTGCGATCCCGCCTCCCCCGTCATGCTGTCCTACAGCGACAACGCCAAACGCAAATATCCCTTTACCTGGGAAACGATTCAAATGCGCGACGACAGGCGTACCTGGGTGGGGATTAACACCGCCTTACCCAATCGGGTGATGAAAACGGTTTTAGAAAACCACCAAATCCCCGAATTGGGAAATTACGAGTCAGTTCGCAGCGAAGTCCGCTACGGAACCGACCAAAAAAGCCGTATCGACTTCCTACTTTCTGGCGGCGACGCGGAGAAACCCATTTACGTAGAAATCAAGAACACCACCTGGGCCAAAGACAGCTTGGCGTTGTTCCCCGATACCGTCACCGAACGGGGACAGAAGCATTTGCGGGAGTTAACCGCCCTCGTAGACGCCGAAGACGCCCGCTGTGTGATGTTGTACTTTATCAACCGAGGCGACTGCGATCGCTTTTCACCCGGAGACGATGCCGATCCCCAGTACGGCCAGTTACTTCGCCAAGCCGTCGAGATGGGTGTCGAAGTTTTACCCTGTCGCTTCGACGTAACCCCCGATGGATTGAGGTATTTGGGACTGGCAACCCTGGAATTATAGGGAAATTTCCCGGTAGAGATGCCCTCGCTGCATCGCCGTTCCCACAGTAGACGTATAATCTGTTACAAAATATGCCAGGTTGTCAGTGGTAATAAAAAGCCATGCTGACGCAGGACTAGCTTGATAATCATAAGGAGTTTTTGGCGTGAAAAAGGTAGAAGCCATTATTCGACCGTTTAAGCTCGACGAAGTCAAAATTGCTTTGGTAAACGCGGGTATTGTGGGAATGACCGTCTCTGAAGTGCGGGGGTTCGGTCGCCAGAAAGGCCAAACCGAGCGGTATCGCGGCTCGGAATACACGGTTGAGTTTTTACAAAAGCTCAAACTCGAAATCGTTGTGGAAGACGATCGCGTGGACATGGTGGTAGACAAGCTTTCGGCGGCGGCTCGAACTGGCGAAATCGGTGACGGGAAAATTTTCGTCTCCCCTGTCGAAACCATCGTTCGTATTCGGACGGGCGAAAAAAACCACGAAGCCATCTAGCTCTCGTTGGGTTTATCGGTGTGGGGCGATCGCGCGATCGCCCCACACCAACGGCTCCTCACACGCCAGACTTCCGCAATTCCGGTAACTGTTAGAATTCGAGCGAGGACTTCACTCTAGAGTCCCGATCGAGGCCAGTCACCGGTTTACCAATGTCATATCGGGATAGCGATCGCCGATGGCGACACCTTGCGGCATTACCGCTTCAATTTGTGCCAACTCCTCTGACGTGAGTTCGACATCGACAGCAGCGGCGTTTTCCTCGAGATACTTCGATCGCTTCGTTCCCGGAATCGGTACGATATCGTCTCCTCGCGACAACAGCCAGGCGATCGCCAGTTGAGCGGGAGCGACCCCTTTATCGCCAGCGATTTGCTGAACTCGTTCGACTAATTCCAGGTTTTTGGTAAAGTTCTCCCCTTGGAAGCGAGGCGATAACCGTCGGTAATCGTCTGGAGCGAAATCGTCGGGACTTTGAAAGGCTCCGGTTAAAAAGCCGCGTCCGAGGGGACTGTACGCTACAAAACCGATGCCTAATTCCCGTACCGTCGGTAAAATTTCCTCCTCGGGTTCCCGACTCCAAAGGGAATATTCCGTTTGCAGTGCCGCAATCGGGTGAACGGCGTGAGCGCGGCGAATCGTGGCAGGAGCAGCTTCGGAAATGCCGAGATGGCGCACTTTTCCTTCTCGAACCAGTTCCGCCATCGCTCCGATGGTGTCTTCGATGGGAACGCTGGGATCGATGCGGTGTTGGTAGTACAGATCGATGGTTTCAACCCCCAACCGCTGCAACGAGGCTTCGCAACATTGGCGCACGTATTCGGGTTTTCCGTTGACGCCGACAAAGGAGCCGTCTGCACCGCGAACGATACCGAATTTCGTCGCCAGTACCACGCGATCGCGGCGATCGGCGATCGCTCGTCCGACGAGTTTTTCGTTGGTAAAGGGGCCGTACATATCGGCGGTGTCGAGAAAGTTCACCCCCAAATCCAAGGCGCGATGTAAAGTGGCGATCGCTTCGCTTTCGTCCCGTCCGCTGTAAAACTCAGACATTCCCATGCAGCCGAGTCCGATAGCCGAAACGGTGAGATTTCGACCTAATTTTCGCGTTTTCACGATTTGATACCTCTTTTCGATTTCTGTGAAATAGCTGTCGTACTGTCGGGGGGTTAGAGGCGGTTGGAAGATCGACGACTCGGCAAAATTTGCCCGTTGGTTTGAGTGTCCTCTGGGGGAAACAAACCGCTGGCTTTAGCTTTCGCCTCTAGTTCCCCGTAATGTTGGATTTTCCAGTCGATAACAGCGAGATTTTCTTGCAGTTGTTGAATTTGCGCCACCATCACCTCCCGATGTGCCTCGAGGAGTTGCCGTCGTTCCTGAGCTGTTTCGTCGGGGGACTGTTGCATCAACGCTGCGTACTGCTGCATTTGACGGATCGGCATTCCCGTCAGTCGCAAGCGGTTCAAAAACTCGATCCAACGGATGTCTCGGGTCGAATATCGACGATGTCCGTTGGCGAGGCGGCGAATGGGGGCGATGAGATCGCACCGTTCGTAATACCGCAGCGTGTGGACGCTGAGTCCGGTGGCTTCTGCAACCTGCTGAATCGTGAGTTCCGGTTCCATATCTGCAAGGTACAAGTTAGAGCGCACTCGAAGTCAAGTAAAAATATTCAAACGGCGTGAGAACGGGTCAGAGCGAGTGACAAACCGTATCAGTGGGGAATTTCGAGCGATCGCTCGTTTGGCATAACGTCGTCTCGAAGGGCGATCGAGACGATCGACCTTTCAATTTTAGCGATCGCGGATTGTCGGTCGGCGATCGCACGTCTGGATTTGTATACCCACATCAACACAGACGATGGTATTTGACATCCTCTCCCAGCAACCCTAAATCAGTTGTGTAACAAAATTGAGACAAAAAGGGAATCGGGAACGGGGAACGGGGAACGGGGAATCATATTTTTTCGGGTGTTTTAATTTTTGACGACCCATTTGGGACTGCTATATATCCTCGTTATTTAGAAATTCAAAATAGCATAGCAATCCTAAATAGACTGTGTAATAAACTGTAGATAAACAGGGAACAGAAATAAAGGTTTTAGGTCTTTTTATGGTGTCTTAATCTATGACAACTGATTTGAGACTGCTATAGTCTAATACGGAATCCAAATCTCAACGCTTCGACTCCGCTCGCTTCGACTTCGCTCGCTTCGACTTCGCTCGCTTCGACTTCGCTCGCTTCGACTTCGCTCGCTTCGACTTCGCTCGCTTCGACTTCGCTCGCTTCGACTTCGCTCGCTTCGACTTCGCTCAGCGTTGAGTCCGAGCGGAGTCGAGGACTCAAACACTGGTTTTACCCAGTCAGACAAGCCCCTCTATCCCCCCAACCATACCCCCAACCATCCCCCCAA
>NZ_KB235958.1:736728-749748 GCF_000332355.1 Baaleninema simplex PCC 7105 | reverse complement strand
AAGGGGGGGGCGAAGGGGGGATAGGGGGCTAAGGGGGGATAGGGGGCTAAGGGGGGATGTGGTGAAAACTTCTTGAAACCTAGCCGATCGGAAAAGGATGGAGTATAAAAAATGAGAAATAAGTCTATAAAAAAACACGGGAGCAAACCTAAGTTTACTCCCATATTTTTCTTCAAAAACCTAAATTTTAAAACCTAATTAAAACCTAAGTTTCAGAAGAATTCATAGCTCGTAAAACGACTTACGCTTTACCGCCAGCCTTAGCGACTTCTTCAGCAAAGTTACACTCTTCTTTCTCAATGCCTTCACCGAGAACGAAGCGGACAAAACGACGCACCTGGATGTTTTCACCCAACTGTGCCACCGTTTGTTTCACCAACTCGTCAACCGTGATGTTTTGGTCGCGGATGTAGGGCTGTTCCAACAGAGCCAGCTCTTTCAAGCGTTTAGCAATCCGGCCGTCCACGATCTTCTCGCGAATGTTTTCCGGTTTGCTGGCCAGGTCTTCACGACCCATTTCCACTTCCTTCTCTTTCGCGACGAAATCCGCCGGAATATCCTCAACCTTTACGTATTCCACGTTCGGGCAAGCAGCAACCTGCATCGCCACGTTGCGAACCAAATCTTGGAACTCCTCGCGACGAGCCACGAAGTCCGTTTCACAGTTGACTTCCACCAGAACCCCGACGCGGCCGCCAGTGTGAATGTAGCTGCCCACCAGACCTTCAGCAGCAACGCGACCTTCTTTCGTGTTCGCCGAAGCAATGCCTTTCTGTCTCAACCACTCCATGGCTTTGGTCATGTCGCCATTGCTTTCTTGGAGTGCTTTCTTGCAATCCATCATGCCTGCGCCAGTTTTTTCGCGCAGTTCCTTTACATCTTTTGCTGAGATTTGCGCCATTGTTGCTTCCGTTCCTCTAGTGTATGCAGAACTGCGATCGCTCGCTATTCTTCCTCAGATGTGCTGTCATCAGAGTCAGTGTCGTCGGAACCCTCATCAGACACATCTGCATCCTCAGAACTCTCATCAGACACATCTGCATCCTCAGAACTCTCATCAGACACATCTGCATCCTCAGAACTCTCATCCGACACATCAACTTGAGCTTCTTCTTCCTCTTCGTCCTCAAAGTCCTCGACGCCGTAATCGTCGTAGTCGTCCTCAGACAAAGTATCGAGCTGGCCGTGACGACCTTCGTAAATCGCATCGGCAAGTTTGCCCAATATTAGCTTAATCGATCGGATCGCATCGTCGTTAGCGGGAATGGGAACGTCCACAGCGTCCGGGTCGCAGTTCGTATCCAACAGCGACACGATGGGAATATCGAGCTTGTGGCATTCTTGAACTGCCGTGTACTCGCGGCGTTGGTCTACGAGAACCACGATGTCGGGAACCTTACGCATTCCCTTAATTCCACCGAGGTACTTCCGCAGTTTGAACAGTTCCCGACGCAGCATTGCCCCTTCTTTTTTAGGGCGAAGGTCGAGATTGCCCGATTCTTCGAGGTTTTCGAGTTCTTTGAGTCGCTCGACGCGGGTTTTAATCGTCGTCCAGTTGGTGAGCATTCCCCCCAACCAGCGTTGGTTGACGTAGTACGCCCCGCAGCGAGAGGCTTCTTGAGCGATGAGTGCGGCGGCTTGACGCTTGGTGCCGACGAACAGGACTTTTTTACCCGCTTCGGCCGCAGTCCGCAGATAATCGTAAGCATCTTCGAGCAACTGGGCGGTTTGCACCAAGTCGATGATGTGGACGCCGTTGCGATCGGTGAAGATGTACTGCGACATCCGGGGATTCCAACGTCGCGTCTGGTGTCCGAAGTGAACTCCGGACTCCAGCAATTGAGCCAAAGTCACGACTGCCATGTATTCTTTTCTCCTTTTTCGGGTTCATCCTCCATCCAGTGTTTGATTTCCGCTCGGGACTTTCTCCCGAAGTGCGTTGGGAAACACCCGAAACGCTGGATGTGCGAGATTGAAATTTGACAACCTTATAAGGTTAGCACGGGAGAGGGGGAGAGAGGGAGAAGGGGAGAGGGGGAGAGGGGGAGAAGGGGAGAAGGGGAGAGGGGGAGAAGGGGAGAAGGGGAGAGGGGGAGCTTCCGGGGCAGCGCGTGACGCGGTAACATTTCATTGACCTGACAACAGTCAACATTTTTCAGTACATTGGCGGTGCGTGACGATTTATCAATCTAAGGATTTACACCCTATGTTTCAAGTCACGCCCCCTACATCTATGTCTCTACCCCGCGTTCTCTGTCTCGGTGAAATCCTCTTCGATTGTTTGGCCGACCAAATCGGCAAACCTTACGAAGCGGTAGAATCTTGGACGCCGTACCCCGGTGGCGCTCCGGCGAACGTCGCCTGTGCGTTGGTGAAACTGGGGACTTCGGCGGGTTTCGTCGGATGTATCGGGGAAGACGAACCGGGCGATCGCTTGGTGACATTGTTAGAAGAGGTGGGGGTCGAGCGCACGGGAATTCAACGACACCCCACAGCACCGACGCGACAGGTCTACGTGGTGCGGACGACGGACGGCGATCGCGAATTTGCGGGGTTTGGGGAGTTCGATACCCGCGAGTTCGCGGACACGCACCTACAAGCTGAGGCGTTACCGGAATCTCTCTTCGAGTCGGCGGATTTTCTGGTGATGGGAACGCTGGAAATGGCCTATCCCGACAGCGAGGTGGCGATCGCAAGGGCGCGGGAACTGGCGCAACAATACGGGATTCGGGTTCTCATCGACGTGAACTGGCGTCCGGTATTTTGGCAGGATGCGGCGGCGGCGAAGGCGAAAATTCGAGCGATCGTGGAAACGGTGGATTTCCTCAAACTCTCGGACGACGAAGCTCAATGGTTGTTCGAGACGCCGGATGCGGCGGCGGTGGCGCAACATCTGCCCCAGGTTAGCGGGGTGTTGGTGACGCGAGGCAGTCGTGGCTGTTCCTACTGTTTCGGCGAGGTTTCTGGGGATATTCCGGCGTTTTCGGTGCAGGCGCAGGATACTACGGGAGCGGGAGACGGCTTCGCGGCGGGATTCGTCCATCAACTCTGTTTGCGGGGGGTTGAGACGTTGCAGGATGCGGAGACGGTACGAGAAATGGTGGAGTATGCCAGTGCGGTGGGGGGATTGACGGCGACGAAACCCGGTGCGATCGCCGCTCAACCGACGGCGGAGGAAGTTCGACAGTTTTTAGATCGACAGTAACGGTCGTGTGTGACGCGGGAAGACCACGTTCACCTGACCGGCATTTTCCGGCCACGTCACCACTACCACTGTTCGCTGCTTGCAGTAAAAGATTTTCCGTAGGAATGCTGTATGCAATGCCCCTAGGGAGGATCCACTTATCGACGCCACCTCAGCCAATCCAATGCTTGACGGGTGGCGTAATGAGACAAGACAGAAAAAGTACGCAGTTTAACCGAAACTACACTAAATGGAGAGGTCGGCGGGCATTGCCCACTCTACAAATGGTGTAAATGCACAACTTCTGAAAGAAAAAAATTGCCAACTGTCCTCACTGCTCGCTTCGTTAGACTGTATCTTCCCTCTGTAAATCTTTTCTCCCAAATTTTCGATTTTCGTTACAATGACGGTTAGACTGCTTTACAAAAATTAAAAATCACACAAATAGACGTTTTCACCTCAGCTACTGCGCTGCGGTCGAATCGCTCTGTTTAATTTTTACAAGACGCTACGATCGTGATTTCAACCTTTAAAAACTCTCAAAATACGTTCCCCAAAATTAGCCGAAAATCATGGCTGTTATGGTTGCTTCTCGGGTTGGGAACTTTTGGTGCAATTTACGCGATCGATCGCTGTTTGGCAATCCAGTCGCTACAAGACATTTCCGCCTGGTTCGCCTCGAAACTCGCCCCGAGTCAAGCAATGCGTCACCCTGGGGAAAATACTTTTCTAGTAACGGGTGTGAGCCTTACGATCGCCCTGGTCACGATGAAGCGATCGCCGACCCCACAAACCTGGTCGAAAGTCGTCGCGATCGCCCTGACGCTCTCGTTAATGCTGCGGTATATTCTCTGGCGATCGCTCTTTACCCTCAACCTCGAAACGCCCGTTTCAACGATTTTGAGCATCGCCCTGTTGGGAGCGGAGTTTTGGATTCTGGCTAGCTACGGCGTGCAACTGTTTTTAATGCTGAGAGAACGCGATCGCCGCCAAGACGTTCTAAAACTCGCTCCTAACGTCGTCATGGGAAAATATCAGCCGAGCGTCGATATTTTGATTCCTAGCTACGACGAACCCACAGAAATTTTAAAACGAACGATTATTGGATGCCAAGCCATCGACTACCCCAATAAAACCGTTTATCTTCTCGACGACACCCGACGTTCTCAGATCGAAAAACTCACCAAAGAACTGGGATGCGAATACCTAACGCGCCCCGATAACCGCCACGCCAAAGCCGGAAACCTCAACCACGCCCTCGACAAAACGGACAGCGAACTCGTTCTCGTTTTCGACGCCGACTTCGTTCCAACTCGCGACTTTCTTCTCAAAACTGTGGGCTTTTTCCAAGAGTCCGACATCGGCATGGTACAAACGCACCAATGCTTTTATAACCACGATCTCGTCTCCCGAAATTTGGGACTAGAAGGCATCTTTCCCCACGAAGTCGAAGTGTTCTCCCGTCACTACCAAAAACTACGAGATGGGGCGGACAGCTCCCTATGTTACGGAAGTGCGTTCGTCGCCCGCCGTCAAGCTTTGGCGGAAATCGGAAACTTCGTCACCGGAACCCTCGGCGAAGACTATTTCACCGGAATTCGCCTATCATCACACGGGTGGCGTACTATCTATCTCGACGAAAACCTCAGTGCGGGACTCGCCGCCGAAACGATTTCGGGACATATCGCCCAACGCCAGCGGTGGGTACGGGGAACCTTGCAATCGTTCTTCGTTTCCCACAATCCCTTGACGGTTCCGGGGTTGACGCTACGGCAGCGCATCGCCCATTTAGAGGGGATTTTGCAGTGGTTTAGCAGTTTGTGGCAGGTCTTTTTTCTGTTGGTTCCCCTGGCGTACTATTTCTTGGGGATTCTCCCGGTGAAAACCCTTCCTGAAGACTGGTTGGCGTACTTTCTGCCCTACTATATCGTCACGTTGGCGACCTATGGGTGGTTGAACTATCGATCGCGATCGGCGTTGATTTCCGGTGTCTACGGCCTCGTCACCTGTTTTCCCATTTCCCTGTCGATCGTACAAACCTTAATCGGTCCTTTTTCTCAAGGGTTCAAAGTCACGCCAAAAGGCATTTCGAGCGATCGCTTCGTGTTTAACTGGCGTCTGGCGCTCCCGTTAATCGTCGTGTTCGGACTCACCGTTATCGGGTGGGGACACAACCTCGTCGCCCTCGTCCAACTGTCCCAACTTTCGACAACCATCGATGGAAATTTGTTCGCCAACGACCTCACCAGCAGCCTCAACAGTGCCAAACTGGGACTGATTTGGGGACTCTACAACCTCTTTATCATGGGTTTGGCGATTCTGAGTTTTATCGATCCCCCTAACCCCGACAGCTACCCCCGTTTTTCCCTGCGGCGGTGGGTGATGTTGAATTGGGGCGATGTGGCCGTGGCGGGAGAAACCCTCGAACTTTCGGAAGTTGGGGCGACGGTGAAGGTTGACGGACTCGGAAATGCCGAGATTTTCGGGTCGGCGATCGCGATCGATTTCATCGAAGATAACCTAAAACTCTCAGGAGCGATCGATCGCTGCGTCACCCAAGATGACGCAACGGTTCTCGAAATTTCCTTCGCTCCCCTCTCGACGCCACAACACCGACAACTCGTCGAACTGCTGTTTTGTCAACCGGGACAGTGGGAACGCCAAAACGCGCCGGGTGAATGGCGTTCCCTGGGATATTTACTCAAAGCCTTCGTCAAACCTCGAATTTTCCAACGTCTTTAAAGGCGGCTCGTGACGTTGAAAACCCCGGGATTTTCGAGATTCCGGGGTTTTTTGCTGAATCGATCGCTTCCGTTAAGAATTTGTCAGCAACGCTCCGACGGAGAAGCCCCGTGCGATTACGCAAACTTGGCGATGCGGCGTTGATAGCGCATATCGGCTTTGGCGTACAGTTGACGCAGTTGAACGATGCGCTCTTTCCACTGTTTGAGGGTATCCACGTCGGGCGATTTCAGATACGCCTGAAACGCCTCCCGTTCGGCCTCGACCAAACGCTGACACAACAGAACCGCTTCCTGAACCAGAGGGTTGTGGTGAGATTGAGGTGTGGGGTGAGGATTGAGGGTTTTGTACAGGTAGTACAGAAAATCGATGGCGATGAAGCTTCCCACAAAGCTCGGAATCGCAACGATGAGAAATTTAAGTTGATTCATAACGCAGCCAAAATTGAAACCAACGACCTGGCACAACCTTAGCATTATTGGGGGATTGAGAGGTGATGGTGAGATGGGGTGATGTTGAGATGGGGCAAATTGGTTAACGGTCCTCATGGGTGACTGGCGATTTCAACGATCGACTGTTAACTGTTGATAGTGGTGTAAGAGGTCTAAAATCGCTCGTTCGTGAAACCCCTTGACGAGTTGGGAAACTTTTTGCGAGAAGGGATTGTATTGTTCGTCTTCGGCGGCGAGCTGTCGGGCGCGTTCTTTAATGCCTTTGAGATGACCTCGCTTGGCCATATGTAACAACTCTTCTAACACGTCTTGCGGCGGACCGATCGGATGTTTTCCGTTTGAAGCGATCGCCGATTCTGTGGGTTGGGACGCGATCGCTGGCGGTGTTTCGGCGTACTGCCAATCGATCTGAAGATGCAGTTGCAGCAAATCGAACAACTCTTCGACCTGGACGGGTTTGGGGAGGAAGTCGTCGCCTCCAGCCTCTTGGCTGCGGGACTTGTCGATTTCAAAAACGCTGGCGGAGGAGGTAATAATCGGTGTTTGCTGGAACTCCGGCTTTTGACGCAAGCGTCGGATCGCCTCGAACCCGTCGAGTCGAGGCATGACCAAGTCGGTGATAATTAAATCGGGTTGGTGACGCTCGGCTAACTCGATTCCTTCTTGTCCGTCTCGTGCTTCGATAACCTCGAACCCGAGAGGTTTCAGCAACTGAGCCACCACCGAGCGGTTTTCCCATTTGTCGTCGATGAGAAGAACGGTCTTTCTGGGCCCTTGGTATCCTTCGACTTTATCGTGACGGGCGGCCGCGACGTTCGCCCAGTCTCGCGCGATCGGTAAGACTAAATCGAACAAAAAGGTGCTGCCGTGTCCTAAGATGCTGCGAACTTGGATTTGTCCTCCCATCATGGCGACGATTTTTTGAGCGATCGCCAGCCCCAATCCCGTTCCTTCGGACATCTGGGCCGCTTCTCCCACTTGCTCGAACGGATGGAAAATTTTCTCGCGTTGTTCGTCGCTGATGCCGATTCCGGTATCCTCGATCTCGAACCGCACTTTGACCGACGCTTCGCCAGCGATGTCGGAACGGGTATCGGTGGCTTCGAGATGGCCGATTACGCCGACTCGGAAGCTCACGGCTCCCTGTTTGGTGTATTTGACGGCATTTCCCAGCAGGTTGATGAGGACTTGTCGCAATCGCTTTTCGTCGGTTCGGACGACTTCGGGAAGTTGAGAAATGCACCGGTAGGTAAAGCCCAGTCCTTTTTGGGTGGCGCGAATTTGGCAGATTTCAGCTACTCCCGTTAGAAAGGCCGGAAAGTGAAATTCGTTCTCGTACAACTCCATTTTTCGAGCTTCGATTTTGGATAAGTCGAGAACGTCGTTAATTAACGTCAGTAGGTGCGAACCGCATTGGTGAACGATCTCGACGCCCTGTCGGTGTTGGTTGAGATCTGAGCTGCGCTGTAGGATTTGGGCGTAGCCGAGAATGCCGTTGAGAGGCGTTCGCAGTTCGTGACTCATGTTGGCGAGAAACTCGCTTTTGGCTTGGTTGGCAGCTTCGGCGGCTTCTTTGGCAGCTTGGAACTGTTGCGTGCGTTCTTCGACGCGCTCTTCGAGATGGCGGTTCGTTTCCTCGAGGGTTGCAAAGGAACTTTGGAGTTGGGCGGCCATTTGGTTGAAGGAATCGGAGAGTTTTTGAAGCTCGCGGATGCCGTTTTCGTGAACTCGTCGCTCGAATTCTCCTCGAGCCACGTCGCTGCTGGCTTGGCTGAGACGTTCGAGAGGACGGGTAATCCGACTGGCCGTCCAAATGCCCAATCCTGTGGCGACGAGAAGGGCAGCAACGCACAGGGCGATGGTGGTGCGGGTGTTGGCGTCGATCTGAGCCATGAAGTCGGCTTCGGGGACGACGACGACGATCGCCCAGTCGAGTCCGGCGGCGGCTTTGTCGGTAAAGGGCAAGACTTGGGCGAAGTAGCGATCGCCTTCGAGTTTCCAGTCTAGCGCTCGGGCTTTCGGGACTCGTTCCCAGTCGCTGTAAGTTTGGATGAGATAACGGGCGGTTTGGCGAATGAGGGGATCGTCGAATTCGCTCGCTCGCAGGCGTTGGGGTTGTCCGTCGGACAGCTCGAACGGTGGGATGTTGGCGGAACTGGCGACGAGCTTTCCGCTGCGATCGACGATAAAGACTTTGCCCGATTTGCCGATTTTGAGGGTTCGTAGAAAGCCGCTGAGTTGTTCGATGCTCCAGTCGATGGCTAAAATGCCGCGAAATTCACCGCTTGGGTCGTAATAGGGTTCTCCGAGAGAGGTGGCGAGGGTGGGAGGATGAATCCAAGCGTATACGGACGTCCAGGTGGGTTTTTGGGCTTGGTACGGGGTGCGATACCACGGGCGTCGGCGAGGATCGTAGTTGGGGGCGGCGGCTAGGAGTCGATCGCGATCGCCGTTTTCGTCGATGGAATAGTTGCGTAGCTCTCCGCTGTTTTCGGTAATTTGGTAGTTTAGCGTGCCGTCGTCGTTGAGTTCGATTCCGACAAATTCGCCGTCAGCCCGCGCAAATTGGATATAGCTGACTTGGCGATCGAAGGTTTGCATCTGTCGCCAAAAGTATCGTTCCATCGATTGCAGGTCGTCGGGATCGAGTTGTCCGAGATCTAAGGCGTTGGCGTTGCTTCGATTGATGGCGTGGGGAACGGCGAGATAGGCGTTGAGTCGTTCTTTGACCCGCGTGTTGACTTCTTCTTCTAGCTGCACGACGAGATCTTTGACGGCACGCTGTCCGTTACGAAACGATAACCATCCAACCAAACTTACGGCGGCACAAATTTGTAAGACGAAGGGGACGACGATGACAAACCGGAAAGGAGGTTTCCATCGAGTTGAGGTGGGGGATGTAAGCCAACGCATAGTCAGTTTTGGGTGCAGGAGTTTCTGGGAAAATTGATTTTTAAAACAATTTTTTGACTCCGATCGAATCTAGAAGCTCGGAAATTCTAAACGCGAACTTTGGCAGCGATCTCTCGAACGAATAACCTTTTTAGGAATGACGATCTGAGATTGAAAGGACATAAAATAAACGCATTGAATTCATTTGTCTCGGCGACCGGATCGGTCGAACCTTATTCAGTTCGAGATCGCGATCGATAGGAGGAAATACACGAATTTTGGAAGTAAAAGCTTAAGATCGACAACTTTAACCTACTTTTAAGCTTGGTAGCTGGTGTGATTTAAAATTAATTTTTGAAAATATTCTTGCAAAGAAACTTTGTGAAAACAAAATACACAAAGCACGATGGAATATATTAATTTGATTGTAGATCGATTTTTCTGAAATGGAAAGCCATCTCTAAAAACGCTTCTCAATCGTCCGTCTTTCTATCGTGTCAGCCTCGCGGGAAAACCCGATCGCCTAAAATTGGAGTTTGGGGGCGATCGCTTTTCAGATCTAGAGAAAACTGAGGCATAAACGAGGTACATACACTATTGGTAGGGTAGATCGGATCCATCAATTCTACATTTAGCGTAGCAGAGAGATTTTTGTATACAGGTCACCCGTGACAACTGGGATATAGGCTTAACTTTGTTACCAACGTACACAGTTCTGTCAGAGCCGCGATCGCACGTTTCGAGCGATCGCCACCCCGTTGTCACTTCTTCAACCGTCATCCATTTTTCGATCGCCCACAAAAAACCCCGAAATCTATAAAATTTCAGGGATATAGTGCGTTTATGACAATATTTCGCCGTGGCGATCGCCAGAACGAAACTTGACATAAAGTCAATTGTATGGTTAAAAATCGACGAACTGAAATTGAAATGTCTCAGACGCCAAAAACCGATAACCTACGCGTGGCAGAAGTTTACAAAATTTTAGGAACCTTGAAAAATTCACCTTCTTGTTCCGGCGCACTGTCGAGCAAATCGTCGCGATGGGGATAACTAGCGTGTTTGTCCGCTCGCGCGATGTTTCTCATGTCCATAATATGAGCCGTGGGCTGCACGTTGTCCGTGTCGAGTTCTTGCAGTTGCTCTACATAGTCGAGCAGTTCGCTCACTTGGTTTGAAAACTCTTCTTCTTCGGCTTCCGTCATTTCCAGACGCGCCAAATGCGCCACTTTATGGATTTCCTGTTTGTCGATCTGGGTCATCAGTTCTCCTTGAAACTCCTTTAAAATCCGTCAATCGAACCGCGTCCGGTGGTCTTCATCCAGTTTTGGGCTTCGATGTAGTTGTTCGGTGCCAGACGTACGGCTTCTTTCCAGTAGCTGGCGGCTTTGTCGAACCACTCTTCGGCTTCGTCGGCGTTCCCGGCAGCTTTTTCCCGATCGCCGCGAAAGTGGTAAATGACGGCGATGTTGTTGAAGGCTTGGGGCATCCGGGGATTGAGTTCGACAGCCTCAAAGTATTTTTCTAAGGCTTTCTCGTGTTCGCCGTTACTGGTGTGGATCAGGCCGATATTGTAAAGGATATAGCTGCGATCGTTGGGATCTTCTTCGAGTTTGAGGGCTTCGAGGTAGTTTTCCATCGCCTCGGCATATTCGCCGTCGGCTTGAGCGGACATTCCGTCGCGGTAGTAGGCGAAGGCTTCTTTCGAGGACTGTTTGGTCGGCAAAATCTTCAAGATGATGTCTGCCATCACTGTGAAGGATTTGTCGATGAAGTTATCGTTGCGTTGTGTCCGTGGCATGGCAGGGTTAAGGGGTTTGCTATGGGTTCTCGGTTGTTATGGATGGGATGGTCTAGTCTTCTAGTTTAATGTAAGGCGATCTCAAGCGATCGCGAATTGAGACCCCTCGAATTACCGATGGTGCAAGATAAATTCGGCGATGGTGAGATCGATGGGGGTAGTGACTTTCAGGTTGGTTTCTTCTCCTTCGACGATTTTCACAGACAAGCCGCATTTCTCGAAAAGGGCTGCGTCGTCGGTGACTTCCCAGCCTTCGCGACGGCCGCGATCGTGACATTGTTTGAGGAGTTTGACGTCGAAGGCTTGGGGGGTTTGCGCCGCCCAAAGGTTGTTGCGATCGGGCGTGTCGCAAATCGTCATCGCCTCGTCTACGACTTTAATCGTATCTTTGACGGGAATTGCGGCGATGAGTCCGGCGCAGGTTTTCAAGGCGTCGCAAGTGCGATCGAACAGTTGTGGTGTCGCCAAACATCTCGCCCCGTCGTGAATTAAAACGTGGGTGGCGTCGTCGGGGAGGGCTTGCAAGCCGTTGTACACCGATTGTTGTCGCGTGTCGCCCCCTTGGATAAAACGCACGGGTTTGCTCAGCGACAGTTGACTGAGGATAGTTTTGAAGTCGTCCCAGTCGTGAGGTTGACAGAGCAAGCCAATCCATTCGATTTGGCTCGAAGCGTCGGCGGCTTCGAGCGTCCAGGCGATGACGGGTTTGTTGAGAAGGGGAAGGAGAAGTTTATTGCGATCGCTCCCCATGCGACGCCCCGAACCGGCGGCGGGAATCAGTAAGTGCATCGTAACTTGGGTGTTGTCGGGCTGAACCTTTTGTATTGTGCGGGTTCGGCTTCCGGTTCGAGACGGTGTTTATAAAACGTTACATCGCGGTGTGAGGTAGGGATGAGGTGGGGACGAGGTTGAGATCCTCGGCATCTTGGAGATGCCGGGGTTCTGGGGGAAGGGATCTAGCGGAAGTGCTGCAAAGCAGGAACCTAAATCATGAGGTTTGGGCGATCGTAGTCCTTCCTTCGGTGGTGAGGATGTCAAGTGTACAATATACTTTCAATCTTCAAGAAAATCTTTTTTCGGAATTCACCAGAAGAATACATCGTTTTCTAATCTACCAAGATCCGTCGCAGTGCTCCGCCCATAGCCGAGGGCTTGGGGGGTGGTGAAGCGACGGGAGGGAGTAGTTCACTTAAGCCTAGGAAACAAATATTTATTTTCTAAGCTAAGATAGTTTCATGCTAAACATGACGTGGGAATTCAAGCTAGAGCCAACGGCGGAGCAGGTTTCAGACATCGAACACATTTTGGATGTGTGCCGCAATGTCTGGAATTTTGCTCTGCGGGAACGTAAGGATTGGCTAAATTCCCGAAAGTCGCCCGTAAATGCGTGTTCGATTCGGCAGGAATTTATCTGGCCTGCGGATGCACTATTTCCCAGCTATGCGCGGCAGTGCAAGTCGCTAACTGCGGCCAAAGCTGAATACCCCCGATTGAAGACTGTCAACGCTCAGGTTCTTCAACAAGTCATCCGAAAATTGGAAGCCTCCTGGGAGTCGTGGCGGTTAAAGCGTTCGGGTCTTCCACGGTTCAAAAAAACCAACCGGATGCGAAGCTTTGTCTTCCCCCAGATGCTCAAAAACTGTGTGTCTGACAAAGGGATTAAGTTGCCTCAGTTGGGATGGGTTCGGGTTCGGTGGTCGCGGAAAATTCCTGATTTATTCCAGGTTAAGCAAGCTCGAATTGTTCGCAAGGCATCCGGGTACTTTGTCATGCTTAGCCTTCAGGCTGACGTCGATCTTCCTGCTGTAGCCCCTCATGGACATCCAGTAGGGATTGACGTTGGACTGGAGTACTTTCTTTCAACGTCTGATGGAGAACAGGTCAAGCGGCCTCGCTTTTTCAACAATCTGCACCGCAAGCTGAGATTGCTGCAACGCCGATTGAAGAAA
>NZ_KB235958.1:732688-736628 GCF_000332355.1 Baaleninema simplex PCC 7105 | reverse complement strand
CATCCCTTGGTGGTGCAAAAAACTGAGTCGTGTCGCGCGCGATCGCCTACCAAGATCCGTCGCAGTACTCCGCCCATAGCCGAGGGCTTGGGGGGTGGTGAAGCGACGGGAGGGAGTAGTTCGCTTAAGCCTAGGAAACAAATATTTATTTTCTAAGCTAAGATAGTTTCATGCTAAACATGACGTGGGAATTCAAGCTAGAGCCAACGGCGGAGCAGGTTTCAGACATCGAACACATTTTGGATGTGTGCCGCAATGTCTGGAATTTTGCTCTGCGGGAACGCAAGGATTGGCTGAATTCCCGCAAGTCGCCCGTGAATGCGTGTTCGATTCGGCAGGAATTTATCTGGCCTGCGGATGCACCATTTCCCAGTTATGCGCGGCAGTGCAAGTCGCTGACTGCGGCCAAAGCTGAATACCCCCGATTAAAGACTGTCAATGCCCAAGTGCTTCAACAAGTCATCCGAAAACTGGAAGCCTCCTGGGAGTCGTGGCGGTTAAAGCGTTCGGGTCTTCCACGATTCAAAAAACCCAACCGGATGCGAAGCTTTGTCTTCCCCCAGATGCTCAACGCTTCGGCTCCGCTCAGCGTTGAGTCCGAGCGGAGTCGAGGACTCAAAAACTGTGTGTCTGACAAAGGGATTAAGCTGCCTCAGTTGGGATGGGTTCGGGTTCGGTGGTCACGCGAAATACCAGAGATATTCCAGGTAAAACAAGCCCGGATTGTCCGCAAGGCATCAGGCTATTTCGTCATGCTTAGCCTTCAGGCTGACGTCGATATTCCTGCTGTAGCCCCTCACGGACATCCGGTAGGGATTGACGTTGGACTGGAGTACTTTCTTTCAACGTCTGATGGAGAACAGGTCAAGCGACCTCGCTTTTTCAACAATCTGCACCGCAAGCTGAAATCGCTGCAACGCCGATTGAAGAAAAAGCAGAAGGGGTCAGCTAACTGGCTGAAACTCCAGAAGAAAATTGCCAGAGTCCATCAACGGATTGCCGATACGCGAAAAGACTGGCATTTCAAGCTGGCTCATCACCTCTGTGATGGTGCAGGGATGATTTTTGTCGAAGATCTCACTCCCCCAACCCCCTTTTGAAGGGGGGCGAAGGGGGGATAGGGATGTTGGGCAAACACACTCTAGATGCTGGGCTGGGACAATTTGTGAATCAGATCCTTCCCTGGGTGTGCTGGAAGCGTGATGTCTTTTACGGCAAGGTGGATGCTCGTGGCACTTCTCAGGAATGCCCAGACTGTGGAGTGGAGGTTCGCAAAGATCTCTCAACTCGAATCCATCACTGTCACAACTGCGGGTCAACAAAGCCCCGTGATGTGGCGAGTGGACAAGTTATCTGTAGCCGTGGGCAACGGCAAATCGAAACTGCCTGTGGAGGGGATGCGGCGGGGACTGAGGTTACTCAGTCTAGCTGGCACCTGTTGAAGCAGGAAATCTTTGGGGCGACCCAAGGAATCTCCCTGCATACCCGGAACGGGTTGCTGGGAGAGGATGTCAATAACCCACCCTACGAGGGATTACTACGTTTGCCGCCAATTTTCAATGTTTAAATTAGGAATTCGCTGAAATTCACGGACGTTTGCTGTAACCATAATCAAACCGTGTTGTAAAGAGGTAGCAGCAATCAAAACATCATAAGTTCCGATTGGCTGTCCTGACGTTTTGAGAAACTGACGAATTTGAGCGGCTTGCTCTGCGGTTTCTGACTCAAAAGACAAAACGGTAACAGCATCCATGAACCGAGTCAGAAGCGGCGTAATTTCTGATTCTCGTTTCCGATTGAGCTTCAAACCATAGCGTAATTCCATGACGGTAATACTCGAAACTGCAATATCGTTAGGAGACGTTTGTTTCATTCGAGTTTGCGTACCGATTTCTCCTTTCACGAAGTCGCTAATTACACAAGTATCGAGTAAGTAACGCATTAGAACAATTCTGCTACTTCAGGAGGAAGAAGTTCTTCGCGGTTATCTTCAAATGGAATCAAGTCGGGAATTCCTGTAAAGTGGAGAATTTCCTCCGGCCATTGGGTCGGCTGTGTTTGTCGATCTTGGGGAAGTTCGAGAGAGCGAGTTAGAGTTTGCAGGATGAAAGTTTCTGGAGACAGATTGAGTTGGGTAGCGCGTTGTGCAAGTCGCTGTTCGAGTTCGTCAGACAGTTGGATGGTGAGTTTCTTCGTCATGGGTCTTGGAAGGTCGTAGGTTCAATTTTACTGTAACAAAACCCGCAAGATTGTCGATAAATTGTGGGTGGTGCGTTCGCGGGAAGTACATGAATTTGAATTCTGCCACATTCTTTCACCCGCTAACGCACCCTACGAGTAGACTTATGCTAGAATTCTCACACACGCCACTTACAAACGGAAATCTAACACTCGAACGGGTCGAACGAAACTCGAATTTGCTCGAACGAAGCAAATATGATTGGTCGATGAGCTTCCCACCCACAGCCAAGGTAAGTTGCGATCGTCATAGACAATTTGAGGCGAGTTAAACATTTCTCCCCGCATGAGAGTGTTAGAAACGGGATAGTTATAAAAATCGTTGCTTCCGGTTGGAGAACCTTCGCTTCGATTTAAGTAACGACAGTTCAATCCATTGGGATCGGGATCGACGACTTCCCACTCCCAAGACATATGTGGATTGTTGGGATCTGAGGGATGATAGTCGCCGTTATTGTCCATGACGGGACGAGATTCTGATGCAACAGCGATGCTGGAATAATCGGAGTTCAGCATTTTGGGAGCCACCATAAAACCTAGGCTTGTTCCCAAAAGTGCCATGAGACTGACTGATATAATTTGACGATTTTGCACGATATAACCTCAATGTTTTCGCCGCAGTAGGCGTGCGTTATCGTAACGCAGCGACCTTTTCAGTTATAAGCTGGCATTAAACGACGCTTTGAGAAGACAACGAATAAACTTGTCCGATTTCCTTGAGAAGTGCTACCCAGCGATCTTCGTCGGAATCGTCGAGGATTTCTGCCAGTTCGACCACTCGATGTAAATCGTCCCGATTGTCTTCGCTGGAAAGCATCTGAGAGACACCAGAATCGAAAAGTGACAGCAGGTAATCGTAATCAATGGAGTCAGACACTCCAGATTTTTTCCAAATAATTCGATCCTCAGTAAACGCGATGCCTTCCTTGCCGTCATCCCAAATACTCGTATCTACAAAGGCTAAAATTTGCTCCTCGGGACGAACGGACAGCCAACTTGACAAAGCCTTGGATAGTTGGTCGAGTGGAATATTAGGAGATGAAAATCCTTCATAATTGGCGTAGTAATCATCAATATTTGAGGCTAAAAAATCTCCTAAAGAACCGGGTTGAGAAATCTCGGTTGGCGTGTAAATTCGAGTTTCAAGCTGTTTTAACGTTCCTTGGTCTCGTTTCTTACGACCTTTCAAAAACGACCAAATCAGAAACGCGGTTCCTGACGCGACTAACGCTGCACCTCCGGTTAAAACCCCCAATCCTCCCAAGGCTGAAATCGTTGCCGTAATCGCCGCACCGCCGGAAAGACTTCCCGCCACTCCCAAGGTACTGGCCGCCGTCCATGCGGCTAATACGGATGCTGCGCCTGCAAGGGTTCCCGAACCGATGGAAAGTCCTAAATTTAGCTTATCTTCTCCGTCGAGTTCGGAGACGAGGGCGATCGATACTAATCCCGCTGCTCCAATGAGTGCTGCAGGGTGCATCCCAATCTTGCAAGACTCAGTCTGAGAATTGATGGTTCAGGTAGGCACATCGGTGCTTTAGCACTTGTTGCACGTTGTCTTCGTGCCACTGAGCCCCTGAAATCTTAACCCGTCGCCCAATTTGCTTGACCGTTGACTCAATCTCACCCGAGCCAATTGAAATACCCTCAGCTTGGTAGTAGCTGTAGTTGACAATCCGGTGTCGATGCTTGGTCAGATAGG
>NZ_KB235958.1:680966-732588 GCF_000332355.1 Baaleninema simplex PCC 7105 | reverse complement strand
AGGCGGGCTTGCTTAGATGCATCCATGGGTCTGACCGGTTTCGTTATGAACTGCCCAAAGCTTAGCTCTTATGCTGCTCTTTAAGGGTAAGCATTTTTGCTTATTGCATAACTGGGATGCACCCGTGCTGCACCGCCTGTGGCGACGGCTAATCCACCGAGCATTCCCAAACCTCCTGCTGCAACGGAACCGCCGCCGAGGGTAGCTAAGGTGGCGTTGGTGGCTGCGGCACCCGATAAGCTACTCAAGCTGACTCCGGTGGCGGTTTCTGCTCCGATGCTCGACAGGAAGCGTGTCGTTTGCGGAACGAGATTCGCTCCTGTTGTGTAAGTATCTTGGATGTCTTCTTTTAAGGTATTGGTATCTCTTACAGTTTGCAAGAAGCTGGCAATATTTTCGGATAAGTCTTTGCTGTCGCTGACATCACCTTGACGAGTTACGGAATAGACGACTTTCGCGTTTTTGGGAATATCAGCGTTGAGAATAAACTCATCGAGGTCTTGTAGGAGAGGGGCGACTTCTTCAGAAATGGGTTTTCCGTCACGAACGAGTTGGTAAATAGCCAGATATCCTTCTTTTTCAATTTCCGTTAAACGAGAACTTTCTGAGATGGCTTTAACGAGGATTAAATTTACTGTCAATCCTCGGGAATTCGCGCTTGAAATAGTATAGAAATTCTTGATTTCACTGGGTAGTTCAGATGCAGCAACAATCGAGTCTAAATCTTTTAAAGTTTTGAAGTTGGGAATAGGATCTTTGGCGCGGACGTAAGCAAATGTCCCCCAAATCTGTTTCTTCTCTTTTTGAGAGAGACTTGAGGTTGCGAGGGTGAAATCGATCGCCTGTTGAATTCCCAGCAACCGCGAATTGGTACTCGCCAGCAAATAGCGATCTTTTACCTCGTCTTCCAGTTTTGAGGAATCGATGACGTAATCGAGCAATCCGAGAGCGGTTAAATCGCTGATATACCGAGCTTCTTCGATCTGCTCGTATACCATTTTGCACTTGGATTTACTGGCGTCTTGCAAAAACGAAGTGTTCTCGATTTCTTCGTAAATGCGATCGGCAATGCGGATTTCGCGATCGTAGAGGGTATGACAGACAATTGTAATGTCGTTTCCCTCTAATCCAGCCTTCTCTAAGACGAGTTGTCGCCCTTCCGTCGTGCGGCGTGGAATGGAAATTTCAACGGTTTCCCCCGAACGGAGAATTAGGTTTTGCTTCCCACCACGCCTCGCCGGAATGTAAGGCACAAAAATATGATAAGTCTCTTCAAATTCTTCTGAGTCGTTGAAGGCTAAATCTCCAGCGAGAGCCGGAGCGATCGCCAAATAATCTTTGGCAAGATAACCGAGCGTCGCAAGTGCAATTCCTTTGAGCAAATGACGGCGCGTTGTATCGAAGGCAGTCATATTGAATTGTTGGGATAATAGCTGGAGTCAGTATAAAACAAAATTACTTTTATTTTGTGAAGTTGTTGATTGCTGTAAGAATTTTTTGCAAAAATTGACGTTTTATCAAACTTAAAAAATACCCCGTTCAATATCTCGGTATTTTTTAGACTATTTTACGGAAAATTCCTAAAATTGTTATATTTTTTCATACTTCGACCCGAAACCCCCATCGCCCCACATCCCAAATCCCAGTTCCTACAATAAAAGTATCGAGTTCGCCACAACCCACCATGCGCGTATCGAGATCTGGCTTTTCCTTCGGAAGCGGCGATGTTTTCGTTTCCGTAGACGGCGGTGCGCTCACCGTCAATATCGGCGGTGTCAATCCCCCCAGTCGTACCACTGTCACCAACAGCCTCGTCACGCCTCCGATTATCGACAATCCCTTCGGCGACGCAGAACTGTTCTTCGATGTGGGTTCGGTGGAGGAAGTCCGCCGAACGCAACCCGATATTCTCGTTATCGACCCTCAAGGCAACTTTACGCGCATTTCTTCGCCGTCGGGATTCGTCTTTGAGTCGGGGGTGGGAATTTCAGACGACGCACTGGAAACGGGAATTCGCGATGTTATCGTCATCGAAGAGCCGAACGTGCGGTTTGTCGATTCGACAACTCGGAGATTTCGAGGAGACGACGATTCGGATAACGTTCGGGGAAGTTCTGAAGACGATACGATTTCGGGGTTTGACGGTGACGATCTGTTACGGGGACGCAGCGGCGAGGATTTGATTTTTGGAAACCGCGACGAGGATCGAATTTACGGCGGCGACGACGAGGACACGATTCTCGGGGGACGAGACGACGACGATTTGTTTGGAGACGACGGCGACGATATTCTCAATGGAAATCGCGGCGACGATCGCGTTTTGGGAAACGACGACGACGATATGCTCTTTGGGGGAGGCGGGAACGATCGCCTCGAAGGGGGTGACGGTGACGATACTCTAACCGGCGATCGCGGGGCGAACCAACTCAAAGGAGGTGACGGTTCGGATATGTTTGTATTGCGGGGGGATGTCGCGATCGCTGACGGACGCCGCACTCGTCCCGAAAACGCCGATTGGTTGGTGGATTTTCAACGGAGCGATCGCATTCTGCTGACAGACGGGTTGAGGGTAGACGATTTAAGGTTTGAAACCGTTTCCCTCGATCGCGCGGTATTAGAGAATAATTTCGATCGCTTTTCAGACGACGGATTATTTTCTAACCTATCCAACGTGACTGCTATACGCTTGGAGGAAAGCGATCGCTATCTCGGTTTTGCGGTCGGAGTGAGTGCAGAAACCTTGCAAAATCGCATCGAATTCAACTAAAGACCCAACTTATTTGTTTTGTATTGACGATGTTGTTTGTTCGCCACTTGCTTCGCACGTCCGGTTTCGTCTCATTAGCTTGTCTGATGGCGTGGAGCGTTCCACCGTTGACGCAAGCTGCTGTAGAATCTCGTCCGACTTGGCTTGACGTCTCTTCTGAAACCCCGTCGGATGCTGCCGTTACTTTAGTCGATCGCGGTTTAGAACACTACCGCATCGGCGATTACCAACAGGCGATCGACCTTTGGGAAGACGCCCTCGAATTCCCCCTCAGTCCCCCAGATCTCACCATCCTTCACAGCAATCTCGCCACCGCCAGCCACAAATTAGGACGACTTCAAGATGCGATACTCCACTGGGAACGCTCCCTCGAGATCGCGCGATCGCAGCCAGATACCGAAGGACAAATCGCCCGACTCCTCACCGAACAAAGCCAAGCCTACGATGCTCTCGGACAACACCAACGGGCGATCCGTCTGTTGCAAGAAGCCCTGACGTTAGCCGAAGCCACCGGCGATCGCGAAACGCAAGCCGCGATTTACGGCAGCTTGGGTAACGCCTACTGGACTTTGGGACGATACGAAGACGCCATCGACGCCCACGAAACCAGTTTAGAACTCGCTAGACCCCTCGAACTGGACGTTTTCGTCGCCACTGCTCTCAACAACCTGGGGAATGTCTACGCCAGTCGCATTCGTCGCTACCGCTATCAAGCCAGCGTCGCGCGTTCGGAAGGGGAATTTGAAGACGCCGAACGCCTCGAGACGGCGATCGATGTAGATATCGCCGCGATGTTAGAGGTGGTAAATCGAAGTGTCGCCGCCAGCGAAGCCATTGGTGGGATGACGCAGGTTCGAGCGTTATTGAATTACGATCGCCTGTTGCAAGAGTTTCAAGATCCCGATCCTCGCGAGATCGAAGCCAATCGATCGCGCGTTCTCGAGGTGTTAGCCCGCGAACCCAACTCTCGCCACAAGGCTTTCGCGTCCATCGATCTCGCGGTCGATCTCGACGAGACTACCGAGCGATCGCTTAAAATCGAGCTTTTGCAACAGGCGATCGCCGTTTCTCGCGAGATTGGCGATCGACGGGCAGAATCCTTCGCCCTCGGCACTCTCGGAGAAACTTACGAAAATAACCAAGAATACGAGAAAGCTCTCGCACTCACCCAACGCGCCCAATTCGCCGCCCAGCAGGTGAACGCTTCCGACAGTCTCTATCGCTGGCAGTGGCAAGCCGGACGCATTTACAACGCCACGAACCAATTATCTCGATCTCTGACTGCCTATCGCAACGCGATCGCCACCTTACAAAGCATCCGCAGCGACATCATCGCCACCAGTCAAGACGTACAGTTCGACTTTCGCGATTCCGTCGATCCCGTCTACCGGGAACTTGTGGCTTTGCTGTTAAACCCCGATACCCCCGGTGAAAAACAGCAGAAACTTCAAGAAGTTCTCGACGTACTCGAACTGCTGAAACTGGCAGAGTTGCAAAACTTTTTCGGTGACGAATGTGTAGAAGTATCGCAGTCGATCCTCTTAGAAGACGGACGCCTCGCCGATCCGAACGCAGCAGTCGTCTACACAGCTATTTTGCCCGATCGCACTGTGATTTTACTGCAACAAGCCGACGGAACCCTATCAGACTACAGCGTATCAGTCACAGCCGAGGAATTACGAGAGGATGTCAACCGCTTCCGCAGCCTCCTCGAAAAACGGGGAACCAACGAATATTTAGCCGAAGCCACGCGGTTGTACGATTTACTGATACGTCCGTTGGAAGCTGACTTAGCCGCGATCGCCCCAGAAACCCTAGTCTTCGTGCAAGACGGCGTGTTGCGGAAAACTCCCGTGGCGGCGTTGTACGACGGCGAATCGTTCCTCGTGGAAAAATATGCTTTGGCGACGACGCCGAGTTTGCAGTTAACCACCGCTTCCGAGAGCCAGTTAACGCGCAAAAACGCCCTCATCGTGGGGTTGACGGTGGAAGTACCGCCTTTTGCGCCCCTCAACAGTGTCGAGTCTGAAGTGAAAGGCGTACAGGAGATTATCGGTGGAACGGCACTGTTGAACGACGAGTTTACAGTAGAGAATTTCGAGAATCGCTTGAACGAGGAGAATTATTCGATCGTCCACATGGCGACGCATGGGAAGTTCGGCGTCGATTCTGACAGTACGTTTTTGTTGGCGTACGACGATCGCATCACCATTGAAGAGATGGATGCGTTGTTGCGATCGCGTCGGACTTCGGGGGCGGGCAATCTTTCACCGTTAGAACTGTTAGTATTGAGTGCCTGTCAAACCGCCGCAGGCGACGATCGTTCGGCGTTGGGAATTGCGGGGGTTGCTGTGCGGGCTGGGGCGAAAAGTGCGTTAGCGAGTTTGTGGTTTATTAACGATTCGGCGACAGTTCCTTTGGTTGAGGAGTTTTACCGCCAATTGGGAACGCCGGGAACGACGAAAGCCGAAGCATTACGTCAGGCGCAATTGAAGGCGATCGATAGTTTGGAAAACAACCACCCTGGGGTTTGGTCGCCGTTTTTGTTGATTGGAAGTTGGCAGTAATGTGAGCTTAGATTGCAAGGGGGGTATTCTGGCGATCGCCTTGCTTCTTACCAGGCAAGAAAATGATACAGTGAGGAGATAACGAGAATTAGAAAACTTACTCTCTCACGCTTCTCAATTCTCCAAACGCCTTTTTTGTAACGTAATATTACAAAACCGTCGCCGTTCCGTAAAAATCGCGATTTTTCAGCGAGAGATTAGAGAGAGTCAGTTTCTCTCAAGTCCAGCCTCAACCGACAAAAACAACTCATGGCATCACTTGACGTAACCTTCGATATTCCCGCTAAGATCGCTGAAGGTCTGATAAAGGAAACGCTCGTTCGCAATGGGGGCGTTATTCAAGACAACGCTGGACGAGTCGTCATGTGGCTAAAAGAAGCGTCCAATGCAACAGGCGTAACGCCACAATCTGGCTTACAAATGCTGTCCGGTGTCGAACCGACAGGCGTTCTAAAACTGGCTTTAGCAGCCGGAAATACAATTGTCACACAACAGCGATTAGGAGCGATTAGCGCCCAAGTCAGTCAGCTTCAAAATATGGTAACTTTTGCAACAGCAGGAAGTATGCTCACGCTGGGGGTTTCAGTTCTGGGTTTTGCCGTTATTTACAAAAAAGTTAAAGCTCTTGAAGGACGTTTGCAAAAAGTTCAAGAATCCCTCGAAAAAATTGACGAGAAAATCGATCTCAGTTTCTACGCAAACTTTCGAGCGGCGTTAGACTTGGCACAAAATGCCTTTTCTATGGCAGAACAAAGCAATCGACGCAGCAGTGCGCTACAAGCCATCAACCGTTTTCTCGAAGCCGAACACGTCTATACAGAACTTACAGACAAAGAGCTAGAACGTCAAAGCCAAATTAGTGACGAATATCTTTTAACACTATGTTTTGCTTACTTGGCGGAAACCCGATGCTATTTAGAACTCGGAGAGTACGATACAGCACTGCGTCGCTTTCAAGAAGGTAAACTGCAAATCCGAGATCGTGTCGAAAAATATATCGATATTCTTTTAACTTCTAATCCTTTGATGTATTTACATCCCGAACTCAAAGGAATCACCAACTTATCTCGACTCACCAAAATTTATCAATGGAAAAATCCGTCTCTGACGGAAAATACTGTGTTTGAACAGTTTCGAGATGAATTACCAGCTCTGGGTTTATGCTTTGATGATTGGGTAAAAGCTTTACCTGCTTCAGTGATGGAAAAATCTGAAATTAAAAAGGGATTTTTTGGAGTGTCTGATGAAGGTCGCAAAGCAGTTTTTGAGCGATTACCACAAGTGATAGAAGAAATGGAATCGATCGTTGAAACCAACGAGCGATATGCATCTTACGAATGGGAAGTAAAACTGTTGAAAAAAGCCAAAATTCCATTTCGTCAGTGGGAAATGCTAAAACCGAAAGAAGTGGCTCCTGAAGGTGCAAGTCTCATTTGCATTGAACCGCCGAAACCTTTGGCGTTGTAAAAACGAGAAAAGTGGTTGACGTACTCATCTAAAGTTTAGACAAAACTGGGAAAAGAGAGTGCCGATCGGGTGCATCTCACTTTTGCAAAAACATCAGTTTGGGGTGGCAAAATTCCCGATTAGCACTTCCGGTATAAGATCCCCGGCATCTTGGAGATGCCGGGGATCTGGAAATTGAGTGCGCCCAATTCGATGAATTTACATTTTTGAGATGCACCCTGCCGATCGTTGAGGTCGAGCGCTCGATAAGGAAAACTGAGAAAGCATCACCCACCTCAGTGAACACTATGAAAAGTGTGGCTGACCTCAAAGTCAATTTGTGATTCTTCCCACAAATCAAGTGAGATTGCTATAGAAAATAAGCCATTGAAAACTTTTGCAATAAAAGGCATTTTTTGGCAGCTTATTGACTTGATTGGCTTATCTTGCTGAAGATACTCATCTTGAAGTGCTTTATAACAGAATATTTATATTCATACATAAAATTTTATTTTTTTATAAAATAAAGTGATTTACAATTTGTAAAAAATCAGAAGCTAGACAAAGCTGAACCCTAAGTCAATATAGCTTTCAGATGATTTATATAACGAGCTGACTCTCAATCTCAAACAATATGAAAATCTAAATAAGTATTTTTACTCATGACATCGAAAAATTGCCATGATAGATTGGCACGCATAGATTTGAAGTGTAACAAATATGGTTTTTCCAAATTTTCTAGATCGAAAAATTTTTCAACTTTTGACAAGAGAAGATTTTACTCAAACGTATAATCTTATTAAAAGAAGTTTAAAATTACAAAATGTCTTTTCAGATGGAGTTTATAGTTAATCTTCTCCTTAGACAAGTCCAGCGAAAAGATTAAATACTTGAAAAATCATGTAAAGATCGAATCCCGATCTGGTAGAACACAAAAATCTAATCTGAATTTTGAACCCTGCTTAAAGCATGGCAGCAAAATTTAACAAGCTTGTGGTGAAAACTACCACCTAAATGGGTTTTCTGGATGTTATGTCCAGATAACATGATACTGAGTATTTCAGCGATCGAAGCTGAATGTATCTCAATGGATGTAAACCTATGAGTTTGAGGGAGGTTGGGTTTCGCGCTCCACCCAATAACAGCTCAATTCAATGCAGAGACTCCGATCTGATAAATTTACATTTTTGAGATCCACCTGTCGAAGTTTAGTTTTTTGTATCCGAAAGCTACATTTGTCGTAGCAAAGTCAGCAATTTCTCAAAGCGAAAAAGCTCAGTGAAGCTTGCTCTTAAGAGATGTAGTTTAGTTTTAAACTAAACTCTCTTTTGTCAAACTAAGGTAAGATTCTTAGCTAGAAAAAAGTCTTAAACATCTTGAAAGGTTTGAGTTTGGGAGATTTTATGAGCTAAAAGTCTACCAATCGTAGAATTCAACTCGAAAGATCGATCGAACCCTCTCCCTGACAAGAATTAAACGGCTGCGATCGAAATTTTCATTCCGATATAGCGAAAAACAGCTAATAACGATCGCCAGTTACTCACAGACACTTAACTTAGACACATCTCTGTAAATCACACCAGTAATCTTGAAGGAAAAGTCAATTATGTTTCTCGAACAATATCAAATAGATGCACTGTTTAAAAATGCGAGTGGTTCTCCCTGGGTGGGGCAAGTTCACTGTCTAGAATGCTATCGTGAATGCGTCCCATTCATTGCAAGCGATCGAAAATATATCGTTCAATTCATAACGCCCTATTTTTTTCAGGGGAGTGAATTTTACAAGGATATGTTGTTTCCCATGAAAAATGGTGATTACTTCATTCCTAAATCAGCTCACCGTCTTACCGACATTTCTGTCGTCAATGAAAGTAGTGGCAATCTGTCGATGTTAGACCCTCTATCAGAAACAGAACTCAGATCGTTTGCAGAAGGTCTCTGTCGTTCTTACATACAATTTGTTGAAGAGTACCTCCATATCAATCAGTTTTTTTCTCGTTTCGTGAACGACAAAATGGCTGATTTTTGCAACCAAATCATCGTCAAGAATTTTAGCGACTATACCGACAAATTTTCGATCGAAGTCTTCGAGAATCTCGCACCGCCCAATTATGGGTTTCAAATTCACCAAAAGTAACGCCACAGAAAAGGAACACCATAGAAAAGCAAGGAGAGCTTATGTCTGTCACAAAATTAGCCAGTTTTAAAATCGAGTTTACCGGGTCTAATCGACATCTATACTACAATGGAAATCAACAGGTATCGGTCACCGTAACCGCCCAAAAAATCGTAGATGGTAATTACGTGGATCTGACGCCAGAGGAGAAGAATAGCATTAAAGTAACAGAGCGATCGGAAAATGTTAATGCACCGCTCCCTCCAGGCTGGCATTCCGATACAGAAAAAAATGAATATGCAGAAGGAGCTTTTTCAGCAACCTCTTCTGTAAAAGAGCGTCTCGATCCGATTCCCATAAACATAGATTTCATCAAAGCTGACGATAACAGTCCGAATGTGGCCATACGGTATCTGAGAACCACGGAGACAGCTTCTCGCCAGTTCATGGCAACGATTGTCGTTGCAGGAACCACATATTCGACGAATATGCCGGACTTTAATCAGTACATCAGTGTCAGTCCGTCTTCTCCCTATCAAATTCAAGTCTCGAACTTAAAACTCGAACGAGATGATGCTTATAACAAGGAAGTTTCTAAAGGTCAGCATATCGACATAGATGTTTACTATTGGACTCTTCCTTCTGGTCTCAAGGTTGTACGTCAGAGTTTCTCAGATTATTTGAACGTCTTTTTTAGCAAGCATTACCCATTTTACCTCTCTGGCAGTTCTCCGGCTATCTGTAATAGTCTGATAAAACCTCACGTGACTTCACTCGATGTGAATGACTTTATTACGCAGCAGTCAGGAAATGTTCGACTCTACAGTGCTGGTATTTATATTCGCGGAGTACGCTCTCGTGCTGATGGTTATTCTTATGTATCTCCCGGTGAGAAGCCATATATCAGTACAACCATAACCGACACCTATGGATGCGTCCATAGCTATCGCTGCTATTCCGAGAACGACCATAATACTCTCAAGTTGACTGATGCTTGAATGCAATCTGCTAGGTAGGAACACAGGCTTACTGGTGCAAAAAAGTCCTGAAACCCTTGTGAGAAAAGATCTCGCCGTATTAAAGGGTTGCCCGCAAAATCCCAGATCGGTAAATGGCTGCCGGAGATCCCCGGCATCTTGGAGATGCCGGGGATCTGGCTCGACTTCAAATCCATATTTTATGTATTTTGTCAATCCCCGATCTCGAAAAGTTTTCTGCACCACTGAGGGAACACAGGAAATTAAAGGTCAATTTGAGTAGAGCGACAGCGAACCCTAACAACAGATCGATCGAGTACAAAAAACTTGTATCTAATGGATTCACATTTAGATTTGCATTTTTCAGATACACTCAAAACGGAAAAAATGGATCGATCTTCCGAATCTGGTAGGTAAAGTTAATACTTATAGCCTCGTTCGCAAGCAATCTTGAAGGAAAAGTGAATTATGTTTCTCGAACCATATCAAATAGACGCACTGTTTAAAAATGCTAGTGGCTCTCCCTGGGTGGGACAAGTTCATTGTCTAGAACGCTATCGTGAATGCGTTCCATTCATTGCAAGCGATCGAAAATATATCATGCAATTTATAACGCCCTATTTTTTTCAAGGAAATGAGTTTTATCAAGATATGTTGTTTCCGTCTACTGATGGGGGCTACTTTATCCCCAAAGCCTCTCACCGCCTCACTGATATTTCTACAGTAAATGATGACGGTTCTTTATCTATTTTAGAGCCTTTGTCAGAAACAGAGTTGAGGTCGTTTGCCACAGCACTCAGAAGTGCTTGCATAAAGTTTGTAGAAGAGTATCCTCATATCAATCAGTTTTTTTCTCGTTTTGTCAATGACAAAATTGCTGAGTTTTACAATCGAATTGTTATTGGAGATTTTCGCGAATATGCTGACAGATTCACTGTTGAAGTTTTTGAAAATATTGCTCGCCCTAATTATGGATTTCAAATCCATAAAAACTAAGTTTTGACTCTAGTTTTTGTCGAGATTGGCATGGAGGATCGAGACTTGTATTCTCTATTGAAAAAGGTATTTCTCGAGTTCGGCTCTCTACCTCATGAATTTTAACCCAAAGTCCAGCTCTATGATGGCTTCAACAATTTCTTACAGAGCAACTTTGGAAAAGCCCCACAAAACAGCACAACGGTAAAATTAGGAGGACTTCATTATGTCTGTCACAAAATTGACCAGCTTTAAAATTGAGTTTACCGGGCCTAATCAGCATCTATATTCTAATGGGAATCAACAACTATCGGTAACAGTCATCGCACAGAAAACCGTAGATGGTAATTACGTAGATTTGACGCCAGAAGAAAAGAACAGCATCAGAGTCGCTGAACGGTCTGAAAATATAAATGCTCCTTTACCTCCTAATTGGTATTCCGATACACAACAAAATGGATTCACTGAAGGTTCGTACTCTGGAGCGCCTTTTGCGCGAAGGAGTCTCGATGAAGCTCCAGAGGAAACACATCCGATTCAGACCTATGATGATTCTAATCCAAATGTTGCTGTACGCTATTTGAGGACAACCGACACCGCTTCACGTCAATTTATGGGGACGATTATGATTGAGGGTACGAAGTATACCACCAATATGGCAAGCTACAATCAATATTTGAAGGTTACTCCGACAGCACCCTACAAAATTACAGTGGATCGTCTTCAACTAAACAGAGACGATGCTTTCAACTACGAATATAGCAAAGATGAATCTTACGATGTTGATATTTACTACTGGACTCTACCAAATCTAACTGTCAAACAAGAATCTTTTTCTGGAGCGGGTTATCGGAGTTCTAAGCTGGAATTTTGTTTTGCTAAAGTTATTGATAGCTCTGTTAGAGATGGTGCAGCAATTAAGAAAGATGTTACCTCGCTGACTTTGGGAGATATATATGGATCGAGTCATAATTCTGGGGCTAATATTCCCTTAAGCTCTAGTGGTTCTTACATGAGAGCATTACGTATTTTAATCACAGGTAGAAGTACCAGTCCTACTTATAGCAATAATCTTTCTTGGACGATTGTTGATAACTACGGCTGCACTCACAAATTTATTCTCCGTGCGGCCGCCAACAGTGACTACAATACTCTCTCACTAACCAACGGATAGCGAACTCAAACTATCTATCGATGGTAGAAACAGCTATTCAATCATCGAGTTCTGTTCGCTCAAGATACGAGTGAGAGTGGCGTTACTCTTTGAACACACATGACTGAGATAATTTTGTAAAAATTAGGAGATCGCTCGAAATGGCAACCAATATTTATTCCAATGCCTTTAATTTCAGTTCTTACCTAACTGGAAAAGTCGATCTGCGTACTGGACAATATGGATTTACACTGAAACTGGCAACCTTGCATCCGCGATCGGCTCCGAAACAGACTCGGGATATAGTTTTAACATTTTCAGCACTCAGTACCACTAACATTGGCTATGGTAAAGGCTGGACATTGAACTGTAACAGTGTATACGACGACAAAACAGATACGATACGATTGTTCGATGGAACCAGCTATCAAGCCAAATATCTACCGAATAGCGGACCGATCGAATTCAAAGATAAGAAAATTAAAGATACAGTTGCCGTTCGGTCTGGAGATAAAGAAATTCAAGTATTTTACAAAAATGGCATTGTAGAAGTTCTAACAAAAGTGAGCGATGTCTCTCCCTATCAAACTACAACATGGATTTTGGAAAGTGGAGAAACATTCCATTACCATTACGATCTGTCTACCAGCCACCTGACTTCAATAACCAATGCAGACGGGACGACGCTTCTTAGTTTAACCTATCAAAGCAGTGGGAGAGAAATTCGACACGCCGATACATTAACTTCAGAAGGTAAAACAGCAAGAGTGACTTTTGCATTTACCAATGAAAATTTAACGACGATTAGTCTTCCCTACGATCCCAGCGTCATATCTTACAGTGAATTTGGTACTCAACTCAATTACGACGACATTTACGGTTTTTCAGTTATTCGGCGGGTGGTGTCTCCGGTCGGTGATATAGATACGATCGCGTACAATCGGGACGGTCATCTTGTAGATACAGGGATATATATTCCCAACGTCCGTGAATGGACGGTGTATCCTGGAGGCGATCAGCCGATCGTTCGTAAAACCTACCAGTACAGTTTGGGTAGTAATTTCTTAGGGTATCCAGTAAACGGCGGTTATCGAGAAGGAATTGATAACCTGTACCTCGCTATTGGAAATTATAGTTACTGGGGTGAAGAAAGAGTCGTCAATCCTAACAACGATACAGACATTCTAAGCTACACCAAGAATACCTTCAATAAATTTCACTTACAGACCGAAGAAGTCACCCAGCGAGGCAATGCTCGAGTAACAGAAACGACCACTTATAACGAAATACCGGGAGAATCCTTTGAGAACCAACCCGCCAATCTTCGGTTACCGAATAAAGTCAGCACGACCTATGAATTTACCGATACTGGGGACAGTCGAACGATCTGTACCGAACTCACAACAGACGAATACGGAAATATACGATCGCAAATCGATCGAACTGGAATTAAGACAGAATACGAATACTATCCCCAGGCTGGAGAATCGGGAAAATGTCCGGCAGAACCATTCGGATATTTTGTGCGATATCTCAAACAAAAAACAATCGTTCCCGCACCGATTGCAGGTTTGTCGCAGACCAATAAGGTGATGTCGTACACCTTTACTTCAATTCCTCGATTGCCATCTGTACCGGGGGACTATTTTGTCGTCAAGCATACCGAAACCTCTAATGGCGGAGCAATCCTACAAACCTATGACTATTACAACGATCCGAATAATTTTCGCTGTGGGTTGCTCAAAACACTTTCTAAAGCTAAATCTGGAAAAACCTTAATCCAGTCCTTAGATTATATTCAAGAAAATGGAGCCACCCGCAAAGCTTCAACAGTCACAGGTTTCGACGGACTGACCGCTAGTAGCAGCCAAACGGTCTGCGATAGTACGGCACTTGTGCTACAGCAGGTCAATATCGATGGCGTTATCTCAAATACGAAGTACGATGTTTTAGGTCGGGTCGTTAAAACCACTTCCGCAGTGGGGACGCCATACGAAACACAGGAAACCCACGAATATAAATTTGTAGGAGAATCGGAAGGAATTACGCAAAGTCAAGTCATTTCGACCGATGCAATGGGAGTTCGTATCCGCGTTCGGTTTGATGGTCTCGGACGTACTTTAACGAAGGAAATGCAGGACGACACTGGTGCGTTTTGCGAGATGAGTAAAACTTCTTACGATTCCCTCGGACAGAAAATCACTGAGGTCAATCGGGATTACTCTAACGGTGAAGTTTGTTTCAGCAATACGAAGAATTATATTTACGATAATTTTGGAAAAATTTCTGAAATTCGGCATAGTGATGGGCGTATTGAAACCAGTGTGTTCGATCCGATCGCCTTAACACTAACTGAAGGTTTGAAACTCGATCGCGGTGGAGACTCCTCGTTGTCTTCAGTGCGGACAACTTATAATTTAGCCAAACAACCCATAAAAGTAGAACGTCTGTATAGCAATGGCAGCGTTTACAGTACGGCAACAATTGAGTACGACGGATTTGGTCGCAAAAAAAGTTTCCAAACAACAACTAATCAGACATCAAGTTTAGAATACGATTCGTTCGACCGAGTCGTTCGTGCCGTACAATTTGACGGAAATGAATATCGAACAGAATATGCAGATTGGTCGCAGGGAGCGCTGATTGAAAAACTGAGTATTGCAGATTTATCACAAGGCAGCACTCCAGTTTATACATTGGGCGAACAAAAGTTCGATGGTTTAGGTCGCACGGCCGGTCGCACAGTTGGGGGTCGGAATACTGTCTTCGCTTATAACGGATCTCAAGATTATCCCACCAATGTTACGACACCGCGCCAAAATACCATCGACTTCAAATACCTTCCAGAGTTAAACCTTCAACCCCAAAACGTGACCACTTACACGGGGAGTACAACTCAAGCGAACAACGTATTTAACTTCGCACACAAGACACTTAGTGGTTATCCCACTGGTAGTCTAATCAGTGTGGAAAACGAGAATGCAACTTACACCTATCGATATTCGACTACGGGTTTGCTAAACGAGACGGTGTTTACCGATAAAACAGTAACACCAAACGAAACCACATCTACTCGTGCTACTCATACGTTAGCCGGAGTTCGACTCAGCACTAGCATCGGTCCAGAAAATTCTCCCTTGACCCAAATTACATATAGCTATGATTCGTATGGTCGCCCGATCTCCACAGAACAGAACGGCGTAAGATCGACCACCCAGTACGATGCTTTTGGTCGAGTGCAGACCAATACCACTGAAAATGCTACGGGAGAACAGCAAGTTGTTGAAGTCACGTATGACGAGTTCAGTCGCGAAACCGAACGTCATATTGTCCTCAAAAATAGTAACAGTCAGACCCTATACGATTGCCGCATACAACTGTCTTACGATAAGGGAAATAAGATAACCGAACGTATCCATAGGGTCGAGAGCGAGACGCTCACCGAAAACTTTACCTACGATGTCAAAAACCGCTTACTCCGTTATACGGCGACAGCCACTCACGATGCACTTTTACCCAAGAACGAATACGGACTCGCGATAACAACTCAGGTATTCGCCTACGATTTACTGGATAATATGCGATCGGTTACCACAGATTTTAGCGATCGCAGTAACAACGTCGCCACCTATTTCTATGAAAATGCTGACAACCGACAGGTCAGCAAGATCGCAAACACACATCCTTCTTATCCGTCCGAATTACAATTTCGGTACGATGCTGACGGCAACCTGATCGATGATGGAGCAGGTCGTACAATGGAGTATACGACTTCCGGGCGATTGGCTCGCGCGATCGACAATGGCACAGAAACAGTTCGCTATCGTTACGATCCTTACGAACATCTTCTTGCAACAGACAAACCGAGTGGCACAAAAGCCGTTCGCCACTATGTCGCAGAGCAGGTTGCATTGGAACGAGAGGACAATGGCTCCACAATTTTTGTATCTCACAATGGAATGCCTATTGCTGAAATCGATTCTGGAGACGTACGACTTCTAGGTGCGAATTCCCAAAACTCGACAATCTCAGTATTTGACGAGTCGACAGGAGAGGTTAAGACGCAGTCCTATACTCCATACGGAGCGAATCCAGAAAGTAATTCGAGAATTGGATTTAACGGCGAACTCAAGGATCGCTCGACTGGCCTGTATCATCTCGGAAATGGGACTCGGACGTACAACCCAAATTTAGGATTGTTCGCATCGGCAGACACCTGGAGTCCGTTCAATGGCGGGGGGATCAACCCTTATCTTTACTGTCATGGAAATCCGTTGAATTTGATGGATCCTTCAGGTCACTTCAGTACGGGGTGGGATCTGGGACTGAACATCTTTTCGTTCATCATCGACGCCATTGTTGTCGGATTGGCGATCGCCAGTATTGCTACAGGAGCAGGGGCAATTCTTGGAGCAGCAGGGTTGGCTTTGCTGGGAGGTAGTTTGGGACTGGTGAGCGATACGCTTGGGATTGCTGCTGATTCTATGGCGATCGACGATGAAAACCGAGGGCTTAACCGAAGTGACACAATTCAAAACTTAGGCTTTGCCTCTGGTATCTTTGGGCTAGCTTCTATAGGCATTGACTTAGGAACTGCGGCATGGGATATCGGTAAAATGGCTGTCAAGGGTTCCAAGTTAATCGATCGAACGGCAGAAGCTTCCAAGATAGTCGCGGGTTACGATGCGGCCAGCGAAACCGTCACCCTCACTCGTATCGAACACACGGGAGATGCATCTCGTTCGCTAAGCCGCAGTGATAATTTGACTGATGCAGTGTGGGTCGAAAGGGGCATCGTGGACGATCCCAACAACCCAGGATTATCCTATATCGATGGTACAGTGTATTCTCGATCGCATCAGGTTGATGAAGTCGCAAACTTAACCTTTAGCAGGTCTTTTACGAAAAGTGAGTGGAGCAGCCCATTTATCGATTTTCTAGGATTTTCCTTAATACCGGGCAAAGGCTATGCCCGAAGAATTATAGGGGTGAGTATGGGCGTTTCTTCCCTGGCTGCGAGTATTGCTTTATTGAGTAACACAACATGGAAACCCGCTTCAGCTAACAACAATTCCGATGGAAATAAGGTTACTGGTGTAAATTCAAGTTCGAGTTCTAATCTGTCTACATCCACTTCAACTCAATCGGAGCAAGGGCTAGTTGTAAATCTCAGAGAAAAATATCCATTTCCGTAATTGCATTTCTTTCATTGCCCCCACCTTCGAGGGGCGGTGTGCGTCTTTCAGGGAAGAGTTAAGGGGGTAGAGTGCAGAGTCAAGAATTCTCACTCTACCCTTTTTCCTTTCCACTCTTCACTAATCAACACACGCCCGACCTCTGTGCATTATCAACGATCGATTGCCCTAAAGCCAACCGCGTAACCCATACACGACAATTCCCACATATTCCTTGAGGGCGCGAGTCGTCAGAGCCAGTCGTTGAGCGTCGGGCATAATATTAAGGACGATCGCCTCCCAACTGTCAGACATAGCGGCGAGGCTGGCGTCTGTCACCAGAAAGTCCGTCGGGGCGGGGATGGCATCGATTCCCTGCTTCTTAAACACCCGCAGCGATCGCGGCATATGCAACGCAGAGGTGACGAGAAGAACCCGTTGAATTCCCCGTTCCTCGAGAATTTCTTTGACGTTGACGGCATTTTGATGGGTGTTGAGAGAGGTGCGATCGAGCAAAATTTGCTCTGACGGAACCCCCATCGCTTCGACAATTTTCGCCATGTCTTCGGCTTCCGAACCCACTTCGCCCCGCCAGCTAATGCGTCCGCCGGACAACACCACGTACTCGGCTTTCCCATCTAAATAGAGTTTTGCGCCGTAGAGGGTACGATCGCCCGCTTCGTTGACTTCCACCCAGGGACGCGGCGGCGAGGGCGATCGCGTCGCACCCCCCAACACCACGATCGCCTCAGCGGTGGGAAGTTCTTCAGTGGGAATATGCTGACTTTCGAGCGATCGCACCAATCCCGCACACACCCATCCATTCCCCCCCGCCATCAACACCACGAACGCCAGGAAAACGGAAAACGCCGCGCACCGAGGACGTTTCCACAGCAATACCAAAGACGCTAACATCAATAGCAGACTCAATCCCAGCGGATAAACGAACAGCGGGAGGAGTTTAGAGAGGAAGAAAAACATGGTGGAACTTCAACTTAGTGAGGGTTGCGGTCGATCGATCTGACGATTTCCTGCACCGTGGGTTTCAAGCGATCGTACTCCACAATTGTCGGATCGAGGCGTTTGAGGGAATTCAAGCCGATCGATTTCTGCGATCCCACTTCTCGATCGAGCGTTGCGGTGTCGAGAACGTAAAACTCCCATTGCGAAACGTCCAGAGGTTCGATGCGATCGAAATCCGTTTCGCAAAACACACAAAAAACATACAGATCGGCACGTCGCTGGGCTATGTTTGGACATCCGGCTTTGAGACGAGTTGTATCGAGATATTTCGGTTGAATTGAAAATTTAATATCTGAGAGCTTCTCCTGTTCCCAAGCCTGAACGTATGCCGCACTTTTAACTTCTATCTTAAATCCCTCGAACTCCACATCTCGATCGTCCCACTCAACCCGAACCGGGGTTTTAACATCGAGAGCAGACGCCACGATAAATTCAGCTAAAACGCCGCGAATCGTATTTTCCAGCAAATTAGAACTCGACCACTGCCAAAAATCCAATATGGTAAAATTTAGAGACTTACCTCGATTCAAAAAAGGTTGAATCTTTAAATATTGTTTTGGATCGATCTGGCCTAAAGCTCTGTTGTCTTCTCGATTCATTGCAGTTGATTTGTATTTTTAAGATCTCGTGAGTTTCTTGATTTGAAACAGAATTCAACTCAAGAAATTACTCGGTGAAGAATTGAATTTTCTGAAGTCAATTAAAACCACATTTTGGTCTTGATTTTTTAAAGTTAAATTCCCTTGAAGCCAACTTCCATATCTCGCTCTTTCTTTAAGCGCTCTCGGACTTCACCCTGATGTTGTTTCCAAACTCCAAACTGATTGAGTGCAATTCCCAAAATAATCGCACTTCCACCAATATACTGAGCGGAAGTCGGCACTTCACCCAAAATAAAATACGCAGCCAAAACTCCTGCAACCGGACTAAACGAGCTAGCGAGGGAAACTTCTGACGCGCGAGTGGTTTTAAGACCTCGAAACCAACAAAGTTGTCCGCCGACGACGATAACTGCACCGTAAACGAACATCCACCTCCATAAAATGGGTGAAAAGATATCCATAAAGTGAGACCAACCGAAGAGAACCATCACGATCGCAAAGAAAACGGCCGTTCCGACCGCCGTTCTCACGAGTGTAAACAGTCCCAGCGAAACGCGAGCGAGATTGGCTTGACTGATAGTCGTCGAAATAGCTAACGCCACCGCTGCGATCGCCACCATCACCTCCCCCCGTCCGATCGACATCATGTTTCCCATCGAAATCGCGTCGTCTGTCGGCGGTTGGAGAACGACCGTCAGTGCGACCCCAGCAAAGGAAACGATCGCCCCCAAAACTACCCATTTGTTGAGTCGTTCTTTTAAAAAGAGAACCGATAGCGCTAACGCTAACGGCGGTTCGAGTCGTCCCACGAGAATAACGTTATTCACCGACGTTCGCTCGATCGCCATAAAAATCAAAGCAGGTGCTAACGCCCCCGATAACACCGCCACAACCGACAATTTCAGCCAAATTTCACGAGAGAGTTCGGCGAGCGATCGCGCGTTTAATCGATCTTTATAAACGACACTCAACACAAGTAACGCACAAAGATTTCCGACAAACAGAACGTTACAAAACGAAATTGGATTTCGACCGTCAATTAAATTTTGCGCCCCTAACTCAGTCAGGCGTCGCGTGACCGAATTCGCCGCCGCAAAAATCAGCACCGCCAATAGCAGATACGCTCGCCCTGGAACACGACGAATTACATCGCTGACTCGACCGAATAAATTATCCATTACCTATTTGAAATTAAGGATTTCGGGCGCTCACACTCAACTCAAACGGATGCGATCGCGGTGCGACCACGTCGATTTGATAGGTTCCTCCTCGATCTATTTTCGCCTGCCAAAAGACCACGTTCCTCGCTTCAGGAATCGGCTGACCGTTCGGTAAACGCACCGTAAAACTCACCTCCGTTCCTTCAGGAGTGATGGGGTACAGTTCCACCCCGAGAATCTGTCCGCCAGCAACCGGAACCAAATAACGTTGAATCACTTGAGGGCGAGTCGTTCCCGTCACTTGAACGTCGTTCTGTCCCGCTGAAAAATTCAACCGCTCGATTTCGACTTGCGATGGTGGCGACGTGGGAGTCGGCGTCGGCGTGGGTGTGGGAGTCGGCGTCGGCGTGGGGGTCGGTGTGGGGGTTGGTGTGGGTGTGGGAGTTGGCGTCGGTGTGGGAGTCGGTGTGGGAGTCGGCGTCGGCGGTGCAGTGAGCGTCAAATTCAGGTCGTACTCGCCATCGGGAACACCGCGAACCGTTTTCAGTTGTACCGTATATTGCCCGTCTGTTTCGAGTTCCCCTTCCCAACCGAAAACCCGCTGCGATCGCCCCGCAACCGGTTCGCCGAGAGGGTCGAATACCGTCAACACGACCCGTTCCCCTTCCACAAAAGCATTCAATCGCGACCCGGCTTCAGCTTGAAAGCGGTAGTTGTCCGTACCGTTGGCGTCGAGAACCCCTTGAGTTTGGAACGTCGTCCCTGGAGTCAGATTGAGGATGCGATCGAACGTAATCTCTTCCGGCGTCGGGGTGGGACTCGGACTCGGCGTTGGAGTGGGACTCGGACTCGGCGTTGGAGTGGGACTCGGACTCGGCGTTGGAGTGGGACTCGGAACTCCGAGAGGTTGTTCGGGAGTGGGACTCGGGGTGTCGTCGTCCGACCCAAAGAAAGCGTTCACTAACGTCCAAGAACTCCATCCCGTCAGGAGAGCGAGGACGACCACCGCTACCGCGATGACAACGGGATTTTCCCAAGTCGAAGGGCGATCGCCCCTCGACGAAGAGTCCGAACGCGTATCGGCTTGCGTTGGGGGAAGGGGTTCGACGCGGCGTCCGACAGCGACCGTTTGCATTTGGGACGGTTGCGCGACCGGAGGAGACGCACCTTGAGAGGAAACGGTATCGAGTCCAACCAACGCGTTGAGGACTTCCTGGGCGCTTCCGTAGCGATCGCCCGGACGAGCGGCGATCGTTTTATTGAGGATCTGGCTCAGTTGCGGACTGACCGCAGCAAAGGATTGCCAATTCCACGCAAACTGGCGATCGTCGTAGAGATCTTGCGGTTCCCGTCCGGTCAACAACACGATCGCCGTTACCCCGAGAGCGTACAGATCGCTGTGAGGATAGGCGCGTCCGCCTTGCAACTGCTCGCTGGGAGAGTAACCGACTTTTCCGACGATAGTGGCTTGACGAACCGTATCGACCCCTTGAATTTGCGTCGCGAGTTCCTTGACGACGCCGAAATCGATCGGAACGGGCAAACCGTCGCGATCGCGGCGAATGAGGTTGTCGGGAGAGAGATCCCGGTGAATCACGCCCTGACTGTGAATGTAGTCGAGAACGGGTAGCAACTGCCGTAACAGTTGCACGACTTCGGCTTCAGAAAAACGTTCCCCGCGACTGCGGCGATCGCGCCAGAGATCTTGATAGGTCTGTCCTCGCACGTAATCGCGCACGATAAACAGCCGTTGGTTTTCCTCGAAGATAGCCTGAAATTCGGGAATTTGCGGGTGATGGAGATGGTAGAGAATTTCCGCTTCCCGTTGAAACAGTTCCTTAGATTTTTCCAGGGTGTCGGGTTCGGTGTTACTGGGGGCGAACTCCTTCACCGCACACTGTTCGTTGAAACGTCCGCGATCTTCGGCGAGATAGGTACGCCCGAACCCCCCTTGTCCGAGGGTTCGAACGATGGTGTAGCGATTTTGTAACAGAGTGCCGGGAGAAAGCGGAGGCTGCATAAAGGGTAAAAACGAGAAATAAGATAGAAGGGTCGTTCGGATTTATTGTATCGGGCGGACGTATCGCTTCCCACGCAGTGCAACAGCACTTTCACAGTCGTCACAGGCGCGAAAATAAGAGAAGCCCCCCGTGTTAGGACGGAATTACTCTTAAATCTAGAAACAACGATGGCGATCGCAAGTTCTCCTTTAGAGTTTATCCCGCCGGATTTCAACCCTGGCGTTCGGCAGTTGGCGCAGTTGACGTTCCCGATCCTGCGGCGGTGGAAAGCCGGAATTCAAGAGGTACACGGGGAAAACGTCGAACAGTTGGCGCAGCTATACCGTCAGTTTTGCGACGGAGAAGCGCGGTTGATACTGGCGTTTCGACACCCACAGCCCACCGATCCGCTGTGTTTGGCTGCTTTGGTTTGGGACTTGTTGCCCCAAACGGCACGAGAGCGGGACATTGCACTTCCCTCGCCGACGCACTTCCATTTTATTTACGATCGCGGCATTCCCCTGTGGTTGGGACGAGGTACGGGTTGGACGCTCTCGAAGTTAGGGGGAACGTCACTGCGTCGCGGTCAGCTCGATTGGGTGGGATTGCGATCGGCCCGGGAACTGCTGGCCTTCGGCCGCTTTCCCCTAGCGGCGGCTCCTGAAGGCGCGACGAACGGCCACAACGAAATCGTCAGTCCCTTAGAACCGGGGGTGGCACAGTTAGCGTTTTGGGCGATGGAGGATTTGCAGAAAGCAGGAAAACCCGATCGCGTGGCCATCGTCCCCCTGGGAATTCAGTACGAGTTCGTCTCGCCGCCGTGGAAGGCGATCGCCCGTCGCTTGCAGGCGTTGGAAATCGCCTGCGGCTTGGACGTAAACGGTTCAGACACCGATCGAGCCTCGCCCGAAGAACAGCTTTATCCTCGGCTGTATCGCTTGGGGGGTCGCTTGTTGGTGTTGATGGAGCAGTTTTACGCGCGAACCTACCAGCAACCGTTACCCCACGAGGGGGAAATGCCCCAGTCCAACGAAGAACTCTCGGAGCGGTTGCAGACGTTGTTGGATGTGGCGTTACAAGTCTCGGAATCCTATTTTCACTTGCGGACGAAAGGCAGTCCCATCGATCGCTGTCGCCGCATCGAACAGGCGGGATGGGAGCGAATTTATCGCGAGGAGATGAAGCAACCGGGGCAACTGTCGGCTGTCGAACGGGGACTGATCGATCGCATCGCGGCGGAATCGCAGTTACGAATGTGGCATATGCGTCTCGTGGAGCATTTCGTCGCCGTCACGGGGGGTTACGTGCGCGAAAAGCCGACGGTGGAACGGTTCGCCGATACCCTGGCTTTGGTGCAGGAAACCTTCAACCAAATTTGCGAGCGATCGCAGCCGTTGAAACCCTTGGGCGATCGACGAGTTCGCTTGACGGTCGGCGATCCCCTCTCTACCTCGGATTTTTGGGACACCTACACCTCGGGGCGTCGCGGAAGCCGTCAAGCAGTGGCGGATTTGACCCAGGCGTTACAAGGGGCGTTAGAAAAGACGATTCGCTAGAGGGACAACACGCGGATGTCGTCGAGTCGAGCGATCGCCACGTCCGCCGCTTCCAGATGTGCCGCTTCGGGGGTTCCCCAACAAATGCCGATCGCTCCGGCCGCCCCCGCTTTCCTTGCCATTTCGATATCGAGGGGCGAATCGCCCACCATCAGAGCGTTTTGGGGGTTGACCCCCAACGCGTCGCAAGCGTTGGCGAACAGTACCGGATCGGGTTTGCTGGGGCCGCGATCGACCCCCATGCGGACGGAAATATAGCGATCGAGCTGGTGTTCGTTCACGAACCGTTCGACCCCTTCGGTGGTATCCGCCGAGAGAATCCCTAGCTTCAACCCCGCTTCGGCCAAATGTTGCAGCACGTCGAGAGAGCCGACGAACAGCGGCGAGGATTGCGGTTTACCCAACGTGCGATCGGCCTCTTCAAACGCTTGTTGCGCCACCTTTAACGATTCCATCCAGCCCCGTCCTGTTTCGGCGACGAACGCGGCGGCGGCGATGAGGTTTTCGTGACGGCTGCCAATGGCCAAAAGTCCCGTCGGATCGAGAGTATCGCCGTCGATGCCGTATGCGATGAGGGTGGACTCTCCCGCACCGGGAATTTGCGCGTCCAGTCGTCGGGCCCGTTGAATTCCCAAAATTCGCAAGAATTCTTGAGAGTCCTCGAGCGTACCGTCTTTATCGAATACCACTGCCTCGATATCGTGAAAGGTTACGTCGCGGCATTGAATGCGAAACATCTATCTCCAAAATTAATAATTTACAATCGATCGGTCGTTTTAGCGAACAAGAGTTTTTCACATTTCGGCTGACAATTCAACTCCAACCCCTTCGAGATCGTTCGTTTTTGTACTCAACATCATTGAAATTAAAGTATTATTTTATAATAAAAATATTATCTAACTTATTTTAGGATATAGCAGTCCCAAATGAGTATTCAAAAATTAAAACATCCGAAAAAATCTGATTCCCCGTTCCCCGTTCCCCGTTCCCCGTTCCCCGTTCCCCGTTCCCGATTCCCTTTTTGCCTCAATTTTGTTACACAACTGATTTAGGGTTGCTATAGCTACTAAAAAGTAATTAAATTTTATAACTTTTCGATCGCAAATTTACCCCCAACATGGAGTTGTACAGAAACCGAACCTCAAACAGCGGCTGTTCGATTCCAGGCAGGAGCCTCCCTGTGTCCTCTGTGTCTCTGTGGTGAAGATGTTTGGAAGCCTACCTGATTCTGGGTTTGCCGTCAAGTCTAAAAACAGCAAAAAAAAGAGGAAGCAAAAGCCTCCTCTTACAACTGTTTAAAACAGTAAAAACTGACTGCAAGAAAACGTATTAAGCGTCTTGTTCGATGTAGATGAACAACAGACCCATCGTCACGACCGGCATCAGCCAGCAGACGACAGGAATCAGAATCCAAGGCAGATAAGAAGCTGCATAATCGCCGCTCATGTGAATCTCTCCTATCTCAAATAACTCAAAAATAACAGTCGATCGCGTGTTTGAACCCAGGTCTAGTAGTTCACCAGACCTCGGAAAATCGCATCGACGACATCGAAGTTTTGCAGCAGGAAGAACGCCACGAAAGCGCTTCCCATACCGCCGACGAAGAATCCAGCAGTGAACTGGCTCCAGCCTTCAGAGGTTTTCAACGGATCGTCGCTGGTAGACTCGCCTTGATAGGACACCAGACCGTAAGCGGCCAGACAAGCCGTGGCGAGGAGCAGCAGGGTGACGCCGGAAATCAAACCGCCCAAGTTGGCAAATTCCGAATCCCGTAGGGGGCCGAGTTTCACCCAAGGGCCGATGATGAAGTAGCCGTGAGCCATACCGATTTCGAGGCCGCGCAGGATCGGCGACAGTCCCGAACGATAGGCTGGCAGGTTGCCGATGAAGGCGCGAGTAAATTCAGAATCGCTAATCGGGGTTGATAAGTGACCCAGTTGAGGGTCGCCTTTATATGCTTGGACCACCCCAGTATTGGTGGAATCAGCCATGCGAGTTTCTCCTGTTCTCTAAAAATTCTTAACGAAGAACTTTAAGCTAACATTTTAGGCAAGGGCGGGTAATTTAGTCCCACAATGGCGGAGGAACTTTAGAAAAGTTCACCGAACGGCGCGGAGAGCGAACTCTCCGGAGGCGATCGCCACGACCCTGCAAAATAAGGACGTACTCTGTTGTAACGATACGATGAATCCTGCTTCTGTGTCGATCGTCTTGGGGTGGATGCCGCTGTTGGCGCAGGTTCACCCCCCGTCTCTACCGTATTTTGAAACCCCGACGACGGAAATTGTCTCGCAAGCTTCAGAGTCCGAGGTGGCAGTCGTTCCCGGTCGCGTCCCCGTCTCGACTGCCCAACTGTACCAACAGCGGTTGGCTGCGTTGCGATCGGGTACGCTTTACACCCGTCAAGCTCGCGATAGCTTTCAACCAGACTGGATCGGTGCTAGGGAAAACCCCACTTACGAGCAATGGGTCGCCCTTCTCGGTCAGGAAGCCAAAGCGATCGCCGCCGGTCAGGGAGACAACCGCCTGTCCGTCACTATTGGCGATTCGCTGTCGTTGTGGTTGCGGCCGGGACTGTTCGAGGACGATCGCCTCTGGCTCAATCAAAGCATCGGCGGCGAAAATACCGCCAGAATTCGCAACCGCCTCTCGTTGCTCGAGGGGACGCGACCCAACAGCATTTATATTATGGCGGGCGTCAACGACCTCATCGGCAACCGCAGCGACGAGGAGATTCTGACGGACTATCGAGAGATTCTGTTGCAACTGCACCAAAACCACCCGCAAGCTCGGTTGGTGGTGCAGTCGATTTTACCGACGCGACACGAGGCGGTGTCGAACCTGCGAATTCGATCGCTCAACCGAGAACTGGCGACGATGAGTTACCAAATCGGCGCGATTTATCTGGATTTGTACCCTCACTTTAGCGACGAAGCCGGACGAATGCGATCGGAACTGACCACCGACGGCATTCATCTGAGCGATCGCGGTTACGACGTCTGGCAAAACTTCATCCGTCAGGTGGAGTATCAAATCACGATCGACGAAAAACGCTCACAGACGATCGAGCAGCTTTAACAACACTAACGCCGCCCGAGGGTTGGGATGGAGTCCGTCCGTCGAAAACTCCCGCTTGAGATTCCCCGACTCGTCCGTAAAGTAGGGATTGAGATCGAGAAACTCGATGTCGGGATAGCGATCGAGGACTTCTTTGAGTTCGCGATCGATCTGATGGACGGCGGCGTTATCCACATCTGCCATCCGGGGATCGTTGAGGTCTTCGTCAGGCGATCGCGGTAACACCGAGGCAAACACCAACCGGGTTTCGGGGTATTTGCGGCGGATCGTCTCGATTAACACTAGCGCATCGCCGAAAATCTCCTGCGGTCGTCCGTGGTTGAGCAGTTCCGGCGTCGCGGCGCCGAACACGACGATTTCTTCAGGAGGATGGCTATCTGCAAGTTGTTGGACTTGGGCGGTCATTTCCGCGAGGCGATAGGCGGGAACCCCCAAATTAACATCGTTCGGTCCTAAAAACTCGTCGGGAATTGCCAAGGCGATGGAACTCCCGACGATGGCGCGGCGAATTTGCGGCTGCGTTTCGACAAACTGTCGGTATTCAGCCAGTTTCAAGCGATCGTAATCGGATTTGTTGGGGTAAATACCCGTATCGGCTGCAATTTCTGCCCGACGTTCGAGAAACTCGTCAGACAGATAGGCGGTGAGTTCGGCGGATTTCTGTAAGTACCAGCGTCGCCCGTCCCAGCGGCGATCGGCAACTGCCGCCAATTTCGCGCGTTCTGTGGCGTCGAAGGCGATCGCGACCTCTGGCGGCGGTAAAGGTCTCGGAATTGGAACGGGAGACGCAGACGGCGTCGGCTGTGCCAGACCCACCCCCGCAAACGGGGTATAGTCCGAAGGGATGGGGGAGCGCGATCGCAGAAACAAACGGTTCTGAACGACAATGGCACAACCGCCCACGGCTACGAGAAGATACAGTAGCGTACTCACGGCCTCGGGGCGCTGTCCGAGGTGGTCGAGCAGCTGTAGGAGTCGCTGCCACAGGGGAATCGAGCGTGACATCAGCCGTCAAACTGTTTTCGGAGGTCTTCGATCCGCTGGCGGTTAACACCGAGATCGGACTGACCCAGACGAGAGGCCGATCGCACGTGGACGACCCCCTCACCCTCGGGTGCAAAAAATTCTACGTCGTCCACGAACCCCATGAGTTTCGAGGTAAATTCGGCGTAGAGATAGTTGGGTTTCGCTTCGATAATTTCGGCGTTTTCGGTTGTTTGTAAGAGGTCTTTCAATCGCGCGATCGCTGCTTCGGACGTCGTGTCGTAAGTCAACGGGGCGATCGAATGTTCGGAGTCGTCGCTGTGACTCGAGACGCAGTTGGGCGAAGACGGACAAGGGGCGAGGCGATCGCCTTTCACGCCTAAGTTATCGGGACGCTGGCCGGAAAAGTGAAATAGACTTGCCATGTAAACAGGGGGGTAGACTGTGAAGGTCGGAACGGCCATCGCGGCCGGGGCGATCGCGCTTCCGAACAGCAACAGGCACAGGACAACGACGGCGACGCGCAAACGGGCGAACATGAACTCGAATCCTGACTCGACAGTTCCGATTGTATACGCTCCCTCTGGTAGTTTTCTACGTCGCGGGGCGATCGCCGTCGAGCCAGGTCAGCCAGTCTTCGATCTGTTGAACGTCGCGATCGCTAGCTAAGTAGCCGATTCCTCGGTTGAGGTGAAGGGCGAACTGTTGGGCGAGGGTGTCGCGATCGGTGTCTAAGCCATCGTTATAGCAGCGTTGTTTGAGGGCGATCGCCAACGCATCGGCCATTTCACCGCCAAACACCCGCCAGCTCATTTCCACGTTGCTGTCGCCCGAGATCGGAACTGGAGACGGGGGACTCTCTTCGGCCAGAGACCGACAGAACGCCCAGCGACACAATACGTTCCAGCGATCGATCCGAGTTTGACGTTTGAGTTTCGTCAGTTGGTCTTTGGCGGTTTGCGAGAGTTTGAAGCGTTCGACGGGATACTCCATAGGGCGTTATGGCTGGGGTTCGTCAGAGGAACCACTGGCGAAAAACAGGCGATAGCCGCCGTAAACGAGAACGGCGAGAATGGCGACGCTGATAGCCAGAGACACCAGACGCAACAGGGTTTGTAGAATCGAGAACCCTAACACGATACCGCCGATCCCCACCGCCACCTGTCCGATGGGGGGGAGGTTTTGAAACCAGGTTCGGGCTTGTTGGTACAGGGTTTGGAGCGAGTTGGGACGGTCCTCGTTGGGGAGGTTGTCGTTGTTTTGATGGCGATCGATATCGAGTTCCAACTCTTGCAGTCTGCGTTGCCAGTCAGATTGTGGGTTCATCAAAATCTCCTTTGTGGATACCCCGCTTGAAATCTGCGATTCAAGCGCGGGAGGAACAAAGCGCTGGTCGAGTGGGGTTCGATGCCCCCGAGACCAGCAAATTCGTGTTGGGGGCGAGCAACTGCACTTTAGAAGCGCTGAACTGTCCGAGACGCTTCCAGTTAATATCGCTGACGGATACTTGACGAGCGGTATCTCCAGAAACCCAGCCCCAATATTGGCGTCCTGCCCTAGACGCCCGAACGAAATCACCTTTTCTGAATCCGTTCCGGTTGACGGTTCCGCCATACTTGCGACGTTTGCCACCCTGGGCAGGTTGCAGAAGGTGCAACTGTCTCCGACAGATGGGAGGACGGCGAATCACTCGAAACGGTGCGGGAGTAATGCAAACACTACCCTTCCACCGATGTCCGCGAACGTTCGTTCCGTGGAACGACTCATATCGAACGAACTGAGACGAGGCCAGGGCGATACCGTCTACCGCATGGGATTCTGGGGTCGCTTCACCTTTGTTGCCAGACTTGGACAGTCCCAACTCTCGTCTCAGGTTGGCAGTTTTCCAACCCTGCAACTGCACCACTGGGGCGATTTCTTCCATTTGTTGGATCGCCCAGCGCTGCCCGACCATCACGGGAGAAAAACCCCTCCCCGAACGAGCCGTTCGCCGTCCGCTGGTTAGATCGACATCCGCTCGAACGTATTCCCAGACGATGGTAGAAATGGGAAATATCACCGCCAATTCCCTAACGACTCGCAATTCGAGTTGTCGGTTGGCACGGATACTCGGCGGCAGTTTGTGTCCCTTGCGATTAGAGAACCGCGATGAGCGGTGATTGCGAAACTTAAACGGCACGTTGCGGTTGATGCGACGAGAGCGTCTAGTACGCCGCATCGTGCGTCGCTGCTCCATCCGTTTCTTGACCGTCTCGAACGGCAAAATCAGATGTGCCATGAATAGCGTAGCTTTGGCTGATTGCACGGCCACACCCGAAAAGTGCTTGCCGGGGTCTACTCCAACCGCGACTTCTTGGGTCTGGGTGTCGCTCGGCTCAACGGTCAGTTGGACGTAAAACACTCCGACATCTGACCATTTTTGAACCGCTTTTCCTTCTTTGAGCCAACGTCTCGCCCGACTGGGTTTTGTTGGCATCAGAGGAACACCTTCTTTTGATACGACAGGGACTCGCATTTAAGATAATTCTCCTTTTGGGAGTGTTTGCCTCTTCGACCACAGCTATCAAGATGTCCTGTCTGACAGCACCGAGGGATTTCTCGGTTTGGAGAGGGCAGAACGAGAGGAGTATTCTGCCGTCCGTTCCAGATAACTGCTCTGAGGTCTAGTCAATGCTTACGATGAGGGATGACCCCCCTCAAGCCCCGATTGGACTGTCTGGCAGTCAATCGCGGGTCATTGACAAGCCTTCGTAAAACGCGAAAGAACTCCGTTCCGCTATCGCGAACGAAACCGAAACGCTGGTTCCTTAGCTGATTGTAGCGAATGGAAGCGCCCCGCTCCAAGGCGAGAACGCTGAACCCGAAGACGCGGGACGACCGGTTATGACCGCCGGATAACTGGCATAAGTTCGGGGAGATTTACAAGGCAACGAGAGACAATCAAACTAGAACGAAGGTAGAACTCCTCTCTTTGGGAAAATTTATCGAATTGAGACAGTTCTAACCGTTGTATTTTTGGAGGAGGTCGATCGAATATGAAACGTCATCCCCTTTCGATCGCGATCGCAGTCGCTCTCGGCGTCGTTTTGGGAGTTCCCGGTATCGCGCGAGGCGAAACGATCGAACTCCGGTCGGGTTTCGAGACGGAAACCCTTGCGGGAACGTCGGGAGGAACGCAAGCCAGCGACGATTGCGGGGCGATCGCGGCTCGTCCCAACCACGAGTTACGATTGACGGAAGATTTCTCCTATTTGCGAATTTCCATTGCTGGCGGCGGGAATCCCACGTTGTTAGTCGTCGGCCCCGACAACAGCGATCGATTCTGCGCCCGCAACACGCCGCAACAGTCCGGCTACCTGCAACAAGGAACCTATTACATCTACGTCGGCGATCGCAACGGAGAAGCCCATCCCTACACCCTGTCGATTTCAGAAATCCCCTAACTTTGCCGTATCATAAGGCTTGGTATTCAAGCTGAATTTAAATTCGATACGAAACCTATGGATATTCTGAGTGCTGGTTGGGCAGGCTTGCTCGTGGTCTTCACCTTTTCGATCTCGTTGGTGGTCTGGGGACGCCGAGGCTTCTAAACCGTCTGCCCTGTGGAGACATCTCCAGAAAGCGAGGCATCCTTGCGGTGTCTCGCTTTCTCGTTTGACAGGGGCGGTGCGCCTCTTTCAGGGAAGAGTTAAGAGTGTAGAGTGAAGAGTTAAAGAGGAATTCCCACTCTACACTCTGCCCTCTGCAACTCTACACTGCCAAACACGCACCCTTGTCTGTTGGCGGTGTACATTGTCGGTGCGTGACGATTTCTCGGTCTCACGTTCGACACCCGATTTTTCAAGTCACGCACCCTACGCCTGTTCCCCGTTCCCCGTTCCCCGTTCCCCGTTCCCCGTTCCCTTCACTTGTGCATTTCCCCCAAACGCCGCAGGTTCAGAACGTCGCTCATTTGGCGGATTTGGGCGAAGGTGCGCTCGAGTTGCGTGCGATCGCGAATGCCGATTCCCAAGTCGATAATGGCGGGTTTTCCGTCGCTGGTTCGCACTTGGGCGCTGTGGACGTTGATGTTGTTGTCTTTCAATCGCGAGAGAATATCGTTGAGAACCCCGACGCGATCGAGAACCTCGATGGAAATATCCACTGGATAGGTTTGAGCGCGTCCGTTTTGATGAGGGCTGTTCCAACTGATAGGAACCAGTCGCTCTCCGGGGATCGACGCTACGTTGGGACAGTTTTGTTGGTGAATGGAAATGCCGCGATCGCTCCGCGTGACCACGCCGATTATCGGCTCTCCGGGGACGGGTTTGCAACATCCGGCGATGTGGTACACCATCCCTTCAATTCCCGCAATAGGAGATTTGCTCGTGGTGGTGTCGGGAACGCTTCCGGTTGAGAGCGACAGCGTCTGTTGGAGGGTTTTCGGGGTTTCGGGAACCTCTTCTCTGGCCTTGACGGCATCTTGCAAGCGGTTCACCACTTGATTCAAGGTCACTTCGCCGTAACCCAACGCTGCCAGTAAATCGTCGACGCTGTGGTAGTTGCAGCGTTCGGCCACGTCCTGCATGGGGTCGGATTTGAGCAACGCCTCGAAGCCGCTTTTCCCGAGTTCTTTTTCCAGCATTTCTCGCCCTCGGGAGAGGTTTTCGTCTCGGTGCGATCGCTTGTACCACTGACGAATTCGGTTACGGGCGCTCGGCGTCACTACGCAGTTGAGCCAATCTAAACTCGGATGGCTGTTTTTCTGGGTAATAATCTCGACGATATTGCCGTTTTCGAGGTTGGAGTCCAGAGGAACGATGCGCCCGTCGATTTTCGCCCCCGCGCAGTGGTTGCCGACTTCCGTATGGATGCGATAGGCAAAATCGATCGGCGTCGCCCCTTGTTTGAGCGACACTACGTCGCCGTTGGGCGTAAAAACGTAAACGTCGTCTTCAAACAGATTGTCTTTAATGCTGTCGAGATATTCCTGAGCGTCTTTGAGATCGCTTTGCCATTCGAGAAGTTGGCGCAGCCAGGTAAATTTCTCGTCTTCAGCCGTCCATTGCGACTGTACCGACCCGCATTCTTTATATTTCCAGTGAGCGGCGATCCCGTATTCGGCGATGTGGTGCATTTCGTAAGTGCGGATTTGCACTTCGATGGGGCGTCCGCCTCGTCCGATCACTCCCGTATGTAAGGACTGATAGCGGTTGGGTTTGGGCAAACCGATATAGTCTTTGAAGCGACCGGGGATCGGGTTGAAGGCATCGTGAACCACTGCTAGGGCGCGATAGCATTCGTCGTTGGTGTTGACGACGATCCGCACGGCAGCGATATCGTAAATTTCGTTAAATTCTTTGCGCTGTCGCTGCATTTTGTGAGCGATACCGTAGAGGTGTTTGGGGCGTCCGCTCACCTCGAATTTGGAAATTCCCGTTTGCGGGAGTCGTTCTTGCAAAACGGAAATGACCGATTGAATGCGGGATTCGCGATCGGCTCGTTTGTCTGTGACGAGTTCTCGAATGTTTTGATAGGCTTCTGGGTCGAGATATTTAAACGAAAGGTCTTCGAGTTCCCATTTGAAGCGTCCGATCCCCAGTCGGTTGGCCAGAGGGGCGAAAATGTCGAGGGTTTCGCGGGCGATGCGTTTTTGTTTTTGAGGGGGAAGGTGGTGCAACGTCCGCATATTGTGGAGGCGATCGGCCAGTTTCACCACGATTACGCGGATGTCTCGCGCCATAGCCAGGAACATTCGTCGGAAATTCTCGGCTTGGCGTTCGGTTTTACTCGAGAAGTTAAATTTCGAGAGTTTGGTGACGCCTTCGACGAGATGACGCACTTCTTCCCCAAATCGTTCTTCGATGTCGTCGAGCGTTACGTCGGTATCTTCGACGACATCGTGGAGAAATCCCGCCGCGATCGTAGCGCCGTTACCTCCCAAATCTCGCAGCAAACCCGCCACCGCCACGGGATGGGCGATGTAAGGTTCTCCTGACGCTCGACACTGCCCTTCGTGCAGGCTGTAGCCAAACTCGAAGGCTCGTTTGACCAAGTCGATTTCTTCTGGGGATAGGTTGCTGACGAGTCCGTGGGGATCGTCGCCGCGTATACAGGCGTCGAGCCAGTCGGGGAGGTCGATCGAAAGGTCGAAGCTACAAATGGGAGATGCTACGTTCATCGGGTCAAGTTAGGCGAACGAGTAAGGGAAATTCGGGAGACTCGATGAATACATGAGTCTTCCATATTTTCTGTATTACAAGATACAGTTTGAAAACTTTTTTTCAAAAAAGTGAGAAAAAATTGAAACGAACTGGGATCGATCGCTAGTCGATCGCGTCGAGATGTTTATGGATTTTAGAGATGAATCCGCCGATCGCCGCGTTGCTTAAGACGGTTTTTATAATATCTTAATTTTTGTAAAGCCTAGAGTACCCTAATTGTAGCAATCTAGACAAATATCGTGCTAGTTATGTCAAGCGATCGTTACCAAAAACTCGTCCGACAGATCGATCGCCTCTGTGAAACTCTAGACGAGGCGCGATCGCCTCTAGTTCCAGAGGTGACGCGGCTGCAAGGCTGGTTTCAAACCGAGATTCTCGGGACTGATTTCGCCGATCTCGACAGTCGCAGCCAATCTTACACCACCGAAATTCACAAGCAACTGCGGTTGTTGGCGACAGATGCGGCGTTTTTGCAGTCTGCGCGACAGGAAACGACGCAGGCGCAACGTCGAGCGCAAATTCGCGATCGCCTTTCGACGATGCGTCGCTACTGCAACGTAATTTTGGGAAAAGACGAGTAGGCGAACTGGAGCATTACCCACGGCGATCGAAGCGCGATCGCACAATGCGATGATAGATCGATGAACTCGAGATCCCCGTCAACAACGATTATGCAATGTCCGAAAGACAAAACCTCGACCCTCGTTGAAGATACCCTCGAACCCGGCTTGACAGTGATGCGGTGTCCGAAAACCGGGGGCGTCTGGCTCGATCGCGAAAATTACGAACGCTGGCGATCGCAGCAACCCCAACCGGAATTCGACTTAGAAAAGTTGTCGCAACAACTCTCTGAAATCGATTTCCACCCCCCTCGAACCGATGCCAAAGCCGCCCTCTGTCCCGACAGCGGCCGCATTATGACTCGGGCCCGCGTCGACGCCCCCACGCCGTTTTACATCGAACGTTCTCCCTTCAACGCCGGAATCTGGCTCGACGCCGGAGAATGGGAAATCCTCAAACACTTGGGGTTACACGTTCAGATCGATCGCCTATTTTCGAGTTCCTGGAAATCGCAACTGCGGGAACAACATCAAGTCGAACTCCAACGCGATGCTGTCATCGACAAACTGGGAACCGACATCGCCGAAAAAGTCTTTGCCCTCGCCGAAACCCTCAAAACCCACCCCAACGGAGATTTTGGCGTCGCCTATCTCATGCAACAATTCGAGCGAGCCGAATAACAGTCAATAAATCGATAATTGACAATTGATAATTTCGCCCCTGCTCCCCTTTTACAGTGAACAGCGAGCAGTGAACAGTGAACAATGTTTCAGTCACCAGTCACCAGTCACCAGTGAAGACAGTTTTCAGGTGACAGTTTCTCCCTCTCTCCCTCTCTCCCTCTCTCCCCCTCTCCCTCTCTCCCCCTCTCCCCCTCTCCTCTCCCATGAACCCCGAACCCATCTTTCGCGTCGAAAACCTCCAAATCGCCTATCCACTGTCTTCCAGCGGCGAGCCTCAATGGGCGGTCGATGGCGTGTCGTTTACCCTTTCCCCTGGAGAAACCCTCGGACTGGTGGGAGAATCGGGATGTGGAAAATCTACTATCGGACGGGGGGCGATGCGGTTGCTTCCTGAAGGGAGTCAGGTTCGTGGCGAGATTCAGTTTCGGGGCGAGTCGGTATTCGATCTCGAGGGCGATCGCTTGCGGAAATTTCGCGGCGAAGCCGTCGCCCTCATTTTTCAAGATCCCATGACGCGCCTCGATCCGCTGATGACCATCGGCGATCATTGCATCGAAACCCTCAAAGCCCATCGTCCTCGGTTGAGCTTCAAACAGGCGAAAGCCAAAGCTCTCGAAACCCTCGAGGCGGTCAACATCCCTCAAAATCGCTGGTCGCAATATCCCCACGAATTCAGCGGCGGAATGCGCCAACGGGTGGCGATCGCCCTGGCGTTACTTCTCGATCCCAAACTCATCGTCGCCGACGAACCCACCACCAGCCTCGATGTCACCATCTCGGCGCAAATTCTCGAGGAATTGATGCGCTTGTGTCGGGAACGAGAGTTAGCGTTGTTGCTGATTTCTCACGATTTGGCCATGGTGGGGGAATATTGCGATCGCATCGCCGTGATGAACGGCGGAAAAATCGTCGAAACGGGAAAAACCCGTAATGTCCTGCGCCAGCCGCAACATCCCTATACGAAATCGCTCCTCAACGCGGCGTTGCACGTGCAAACCCTCGACGACGAACCCATCGCCCACGACGACCCCGCACCACAGCGATCGCCGATCTTGCACGTTCGCAATTTGCAACAACACTACACCTTAGAACGCAACTTTCTCGAACGACTGTTTTCTCAATCCGAAGACCTCACGATTAAAGCCGTCGATGGCGTCACCCTAGAACTGTATCAGGGGGAAATCTTGGGACTCGTGGGGGAATCGGGATGCGGGAAATCCACCCTCTCGCGCACGATCCTGCAATTGGTAAAACCTACGGGGGGAACGGTCGAGTTTCTCGGACGGGATTTAACGCAACTCTCGCCGAAGGCGTTGCGACAACAGCGGCGACAGATGCAAATGGTGTTTCAAGATCCCCACGCTTGTTTGAATCCCATGATGACAGTGGGAGACAGTCTCGCCGATCCCCTACTCGTTCATCGCCTCGCCCAGCCGTCTCAGGCGAAAACGCAGGTGTTGGAGATGTTGGAACGGGTAGGATTGACGCCAGTGAAGGAGTTTGCTCGGCGGTATCCTCGGGAACTGTCGGGGGGACAACAGCAACGGGTGGCGATCGCCCGAGCGTTAATGACACATCCGCAATTGGTCGTCTGTGACGAGCCAGTGAGTATGTTAGATGCCAACATTCAGGCGCAGGTGTTGGAGTTGATGCTGCGTTTGAAGGACGAGTTCGATTTGACGTATTTGTTTATTACTCACGATCTCTGGGTAGCCCGGTTTTTATGCGATCGCATTGCGGTGATGAACGCCGGACAAATTGTCGAAATCGGGCGAACGCGGGAAATTTTCTCGAACCCGCAGCATCCTTATACCCAACGATTGTTGAGTTCGGCGCCGTTATTGGTTCGAGCTTGAGTCAACTCGCTCTTGTGAGTTACAAGACGTAACAATTTCTGGGAATTTGAACTGTTCGGGCTAGAATCGAGTCGAAATTTAAATTCCCCAATGAAGTTTAAACCGTCGTAGCGATCGCGATCGTCGTTATCTCGTTCGTTTTTCAGTGTTGAAGTGGCACAATAGTTACTTGTCGATTTCAAAAAATCGACACTATAAAATGCTTAACAAGCCTAGCATTTTAACATTGCCAGAACGTACGCATTTACACGATATGTAGGGTGGGCATTGCCCACCGATCTCTACCTTGAATGTAGTTAACGCTGAAGTGTGTAAGTCCTAATTAGGGTGTGCTGAATAAAACTGAAACCTTTATAAAACAAGGACTTTAAGGGAATCGATCTAAAACCAGTCCCGAGTTGTCGGCCATAATGGAGCTAAAATTCGGGAGAAAATTGCGAACCGCTCGCATTCCTCCGCCTCCGATCCCCTGTTCCATATTCCCAGATCCGCTGTTCCCTTCCCTAACTTTAACGTTAATACTTTTTCTGTAAGCCCTAATTATTTAAAAAATTCGAGCAAAAAGGAGAGTTCAAAAATGTTGCGTCGAGAAAATCTAGACCGTCCCAAACGCCTACTTTCGATCGACGGTGGCGGTATTCGAGGGATTATTGCCGCACAAATTTTGTTGAAAATCGAGTCGATTCTGTGCGACCCTAAAGACACGCCTTGGAATTGCTTGGGTGACTATTTCGATTTTATCGGAGGAACCAGTACGGGAGCGATTCTCGCAGCAGGTTTGGCCAAGGGTATGAAAGTTCGCGACTTGCTCGATTTGTACGTCGATCGCGGCCGGGAAATTTTCACCCGAAACTGGCTTATCGGCCGTCTGTGGTCGAAATACAGTGCTAAACCCCTCGAACGGAATTTAAAAGAGGTTCTCGGTACTACGACTCTCGGCTCCGATCGCCTGCGAACGCTGCTGTTGGTCGTTGCCAAAAACGTCACGACTGCACGAAATTGGTTTTTTGTCAACTCTCCGAACAACAAATTTTACGATATTAATAAAGATATTTTATTGTGGCATTTCGTGCGAGCCAGTACCGCCGCACCCACGTTTTTTCTACCCCATCAATTCAATATTGATTCCCATCCTTACGAATTCATCGACGGCGGCATGAGTATGTTTAACAATCCGTCGTTTCAGCTTTTTCTAGAAGCCACCAAACCAGACTATGGAATTGGCTGGAAAACGGGAAAAGACAATCTTTTATTAATTTCTGTCGGAACTGGATTTAGACAAGGAAAAATCCCATTCAACAATGCTAAAGGGTATACGTTAGTCGATTGGGCGATTTATGCCGTCAGCACGTTAATGGAAGATGCGAGCGCCCAGCAGAATTTCTTGATGAGCTTGTTTGCCCATACTCCAGAAGCCGAATCCCAAGCGATCGGACGGGAACTCGAAGCGATTGCCGTGCCTCAGTTGCACAACGTTGAAGATTTAGTATCTGAAGAACTTCCACCAGATACCACGGGAATCTTGGCGAGGCTCTCGAACTTACTGACGTACCACCGGTATTCGACGGCGTTTACTCTCGAGCGTTTTCGCGAGCTGGGACTTTCGGGGATCGATCCCGACGCGGTGGCACCCATGGATGCAGTCAAGGAAATTCCAGCCTTTCTTACGATTGGGGAAGCGATCGCCAACGAGCAAGTTCGGAAGGCAGATTTCGAGAATTTTCTCCATCCCGATTGAAATGCGCCGATTCGAACAGATGGGGCGATCGCTGTCTCGTCTTCGACCGATCTTGAGGTTCGCGATCGCCCTCAACGAGCCAGAATTCAGACCGTCACGTCCGACATTTACGAAACCTCAGCCAACAGCTACTATGACAAAGGTTTTAACCGAACCTTTTCATAGTCACAAAAAACGGTAAGACGTTCATGGCGTTTTCAACGATCGAGCTGGGCAGTCAGTACGACTTCGGAATCCTCGGTACTGACAGCGACACCCTCAGCCTAAGCGAACTTCCGGCAAACGAGGCAGATTCCCTCAGCGGTTCTCCGGGAATCGACGCGATCGTCGCGGGAAGCGGCAACGATTTCCTAATCGATGACGAATCCGAACGGATTTTATTCGGAAATACCGGAAACGATATCCTCGACGGTGGAGGTGGCGACGACACGATCGCCGCCGGACAAGATATGGATTCTGTCGTCGGCGGTGCAGGAAACGACTTTCTGTTCGGCAACAAAGGCGACGATACTCTCTTTGGGGGAGACGGGGCTGATTTCCTATTTGGCGGACAAGATGCCGATTCTCTCATCGGCGACGATGGCGACGATTCGCTATTCGGCGATCGCGGCGACGACATTCTCCGAGGTGGTGCAGGCAACGACGTACTCACCGGAGGAGAAGGGTTCGATCGCTTTGATTTCGCACCTGGAGACGGTACGAACAACATCGTGACGGACTTTGAAGACGGAGTCGATATTATTGGTTTGGTGGGCGATCTCAAAAGCATTTCCTTCGGCAGACAAGATGGAAACGCCGTGGCTGTATTGGAAAACCAGGTGCGCGTTATTCTAATTGGCATCGATCCCTCGCAACTGGATATCTTTGACTTCACCCGCGCCGGTTAAGCGATCGCCCTTCACAATAGTCCTATGTTTTTTAGCGTCGTCGTCCCCACCTACAACCGCCTGCCAATTTTGCAAAAGTGCTTACAGGCGATCGCACATCAGCAGTTCCCCCAAAATTCGATCGTGAAGGGATACGAAGTTATCGTGGTGGACGACGGCTCTACCGATGACACCTGGGACTGGTTAGCTGCCAACGCAACACGATTTCCCCACATCAAACGATTTCGTCAAGACAATTCCGGTCCGGCGGCGGCGAGAAATTTAGGTCTCGAACGGGCGATCGGCGATACCATCGTTTTTATTGACAGCGACTTGGTCGTGACCGACACCTTTCTACAATCTCACGCCGAGGGGTTGCAGCGAGGACAGCAACAACTCGGACACGATCGCCTGTTTACCTACGGTGCCGTCATCAACACGAGTAATTTCGACGATCCCACGAGCGAACCCTACAAACTCACCGATTTTTCGGCGGCCTATTTCGCCACAGGAAACGTCGCCATTGCCCGTCGGTGGTTGGACGAAGCCGGGCCGTTCGATACGAGATTCCGTCAGTACGGCTGGGAAGATCTCGAGTTAGGCGTGCGTCTGAAAAAACTCGGCGTGAAACTGGTCAAATGTCCCGAAGCGGCCGGCTATCACTGGAACCCTCCCTTTAGTTTAGACCGACTTCCGGCAGCGATCGATCGCGAAATTCAACGGGCGCGAACGGGGGTGTTGTTCTATCAAAAACATCCCACCTGGGAAGTGCGGTTAATGGTGCAGATGACACCGCTCCATTGGCTGCTGTGGGGAATTCTATCTCTAGGAGGACGCCTCAACGAACGCACCCTCGCGGGACTGTTGCAACAGTCGATCGATCGCGGACAGCATCGATTGGCTTCAGAAATTTCGCGGATTTTTTTGAATTGGTACAACGTCAAAGCCGTATACGCCGCCTATAACGAGGCGAAACAGGCGGGGAGCGCCTTCGGGGTAAAATAACAAAATTAAATTCCTCCTTAGTTGTAAAGTTTTTTTAACGATGACCCTTGCCCCCGAGTCTTCCCTGCGATCGCAACAACATCGCCTGATTCGCAAGCTAGCCGACGCGATCGAAGCCACCTGGCACCAACATCTCGACCTATCGCCGTACCAACTTCCCGAAGATTTAGGTTACGTGGAAGGACGACTCGAAGGCGAAAAACTCACCATCGAAAATCGCTGCTACCAATCCCCCGAATTTCGCAAAATGCACCTCGAACTGGCGAAAGTCGGCACCAACTTAGACATTTTGCACTGCGTCATGTTTCCCCGTTCCAACTATCCACTACCGATGTTCGGAACGGACTTAGTGGGGGGACGCGGACAAATTAGTGCGGCGATCGTCGATTTGTCTCCCACCACTGCCGATTTAACCCTCTCAGACGATTACCGCAACGCCTTACAAGCCTTACCGACGGTCGAATTCGCGCAACCGCGAGACCTTCCCCCCTGGGGCGACATCTTCTCGGAATTCTGTTTGTTCGTGCGTCCGGCGGACGAAGCCGAAGAAACAACGTTCTTAGAACGAGTCACGGATTATCTAACCGTTCACTGTCAGCAAGCCAAGGCGACAACTCCCGTTTCTCCCGAGGAAGAAGCACGAGTTCGTGCCGGCCAACAATATTACTGTACGAAACAGCGCCAGAACGACAAAACTCGCCGAGTGTTAGAAAAAGCGTTTGGAGAAGCTTGGGCAGATCGTTATATGACGACCGTACTGTTCGACCTGCCACCAGAGGGTTAACCGAACTTAACCTGTCAGTTCAACCGTATTCGTTCAAAAAAATTAAATTGGTCAAACAGGTTTCTCCGGATCGCAGCGAGATAGAGACGTAACTGGAAATAGAAACTCAACGAAGGGATTCTATACCATGCGCATCTATAGCTCTATCTTGCTTTCGAGCTTACTGTTAGCGGGTTTTGCCGCCAACGCCCGGGCGATCGAATCGGTGTCCTCAAACGTTCGTATTCTCGACTCTATCGAAGTTTTATCGACTGAATCTATCAACACGGATACCGTCCCGCACCGGGGTAGTGGTCGATAAAACTCAAGCTAAACCCGTGTTGAATTAAATTCTTGACTTTTCGGTATCCGTATTAAAGCAGCGACTTTAATACGGATATTTTTATGGATGCGATATTTCCGTATTTTTATGGAGATGCGATGTTAAATTCATCGAACTTCACGACCTCAGAATCGGGATTTCGCGCGTCGAAGTAATAACTCGTTATCGTCCCCGTCTCTGTCTCGAAAATGCTAAACGCAGTAATATCGTTGCTGGCAAGATAGGGAAGTGGTTCTCCGGTCTCGTCTTGCAAGGGGGCGATCGCCGGAAACACGGGATCTAAGCCGTAGGGATCGCCGGTTGCTGGGTAATTGGGATCGTTCTCTCGCGGAACTTTGCGGGTTTCAGTTTTCCAAAAGCCGCCGTAGCTGTTTCCCACGTTCGACGACTCGAGATAATGGGTTCCGGCGGGACTGACAAAGCGATTCCACAGGTGAGAGTGACCGAAATACACCAACTGAACCCCCGCCGCTTCTAACAGAGGCAGCACGTCTCGCTGTAAGTAGTCGTTATCCTTGGGATATTCGTAGCGAACGGCGGTAATTTTCCCAGTCTCGTCGCGATCGATCTGCGGAACGGGATCGGTATAGGCTGGGACGATGTTTCCGCCGAGGCTATGGGGGGGATGGTGAAACATCGCGATTTTATACTTGGCCGATCGAAATTCGGGACTGTTGAGTTCCCGTTGTAACCACTCGTACTGAGGACTTCCCCGTTCGATCGCCTCGAAGATATGCTGTCCGTATCCCCAGTTTGCCGGATCGTCGAGATCGGCGGTACGTTCCTGATAGCGTCCTTTAATCGTTTCGTCGGTTTGCGGTTTTCGCCAAATGTTCGTAGCGTACAGCACCACCAAGCGCACGTCACCGAAACTGGTCGCATAGTAGGTTTTGCCACCGGGGTCGCTGTGGGGAATTGAAAAGATTTCTTCGTAGGTGTCGCTGTTGAAAGAATTGGCTTTGACCCAGGCTTGGCGCAACTGCGGATCGTCGCCGATCGCCTTTTCCTCGTATCGTTCTTTGGCAACGCGGCGCGGAACCGGATCGTTAAACTGGGCGTGTAGGGGCTTTTCGCTACTGTAGCGTCCCATGACTTCGTGGTTGCCCACGGTGGGAAACAACGGCGCGTTTTGAACGATCGCCGCTCCTCGATACCGCGTCACGATGCCGTTTTTCTCCAAGTCGTAACTGGCGTATCCTTGCAAACAGGGGAAAAAGGCGTTTCCCTTACTATGGTCGAACCATTCCGAGGCGCGATCGGGAATGTTGACGAGATCCCCTGCGTGGAATACGGCGTCAACTTGTCCCACGGTTTCAGCGACTTTCTGCAAGTTCGCCGCTGTCATCGGCATCAATTGGTGATCGGAGGTGAGGAGAATTTTAAGTGGCGTTCCCGTTTCCGGCGCAGCAAACAGCGTAAATTCATTGCTGGTGAGGATTTCGCCGTCTTCTTGCTGACTGCTGACAGTATAGGGAATCCGTTCTCCTGGGGTTAACCCTCGAATTTCGGCCTCGTGTCGCCAGATTTCGCGGCGAGTTGGCGTCGAAAGGGTGTCCGCCTCGGGGATTTTGGAGTCTTTATCTTCCCGCGTGCGCGTCAGGTGGGTGGTGTTGGCGAGTTCGGTGCGGTTTTCCACTGTAACGGTATGGCGCAAGCCTCGAAATTCGGTGAACCAGACGACGCGCACGGAAGTCGCCGTGGGAAACTGCAAAAAGGGATCGGTGAGAAATACAGAGCGATCGGACATCGTTGTCATCGGGGGGGTAGCTTCTCGAACGGTGACGGACAGGATTATCGCAAATCCCGCGATCGCCAGGGCAAGGACGAGAAGATAGTACCGTAAGACCGACATGGCGGAGATGGGGAGATGGGGAGATGAGGGAATGAAACTCCTCGGCGGTGTGTCAGTTGGCGGTATACATTGGCGGTGCGTGACGCTCGATCGGTCTCATGAGCGACACCCTATTTTTCAAGTCACGCACCCTTGTATGTTGGCGGCGTACATTGGCGGTGCGTGACGCTCGATCGGTCTCATGAGCGACACCCTATTTTTCAAGTCACGCACCCTACCACTGTCCCTACTGTTCACTGTAAAAAGCCTACTCGATCTCGTTGGAGATGAGTAGGCTTTTCGGGGAAATATTTTATTGTGTTTTGCAATCGGAGCGGCGGGATTTGAACCCACGACCCCCACTACCCCAAAGTGGTGCGCTACCAAGCTGCGCTACGCCCCGTTGACAGGTTACTATCATAGCACACTGAACGGTTTTGGCAACCCATGTCTGAAAAATTTTCAGAAGTCTTTCCCACGCGATCGCATCGCGAGCCGAATGCAGAACGAGTTTGGCGAATGTCTCAACACCACCTCAATTTGTGGCAAGCCTGTCCGCATCTGTTTCAGGAAAAGGTTCTCGAACGTCGCGATCCTCCTTTAGAAGCCGAACACCGAGAGGCCCAGATGGCGGGCAATCGTTTTCACTTACTGATGCAGCAGCGAGAACTGGGATTACCGATCGAGCCGTTCGCCGAAGAAGACGATCGCCTCGGACAGTGGTTGCAAAGTTTTTTGAAGAACGCCCCAGACCTCCTAGAATCGAATCCGTTAGACGTTCCCCCCGAGCGACGTCAAGCCGAACACGAGCGGACGTTGAGTTTTCAGGGGGTGTTACTGGTGGTTCGGTACGATTTACTCGCCTGTCGCGATCGCAGCGCACAAATCCTCGACTGGAAAACCTATCCCCGTCCGCAAGATCCGACGTGGCTCGAGCATCACTGGCAAACTCGGCTGTACCCGTTCGTGTTGGCTGAAACCAGCGATTACGAGCCAGAAGAGATTTCGATGACGTACTGGTTTGCCGAATCTCAGGGACGAGACGAGCTGCCCTATTTACAGTGCGACTATTCTCGCCAGAAACACCAACAGATCGAGCGAGCCTTGACGCAGTTACTCGAGCAGTTTCAGGAACACTGGCACGCCTATAAAAACGGAACGCCGTTTCCGTCGCGATGGCAGCTCGGACAGACTTGTCGGCGATCGCACTGTCCCTGTCCCCGAGATAACACGACTCCAATGGAGGGTTGGTCTGTGGCAGATATTCCCGAAGTTTCCATTTAAGTTCCATTTGGGGCTAAGGTAGACATCGTTGTCACTGATGGAGAGCGCGAGCGTTAACCGGTGAAGTACTTTTTCTTGTCTGAAGGATGGACGATTTCTCGGGTTTGGGGAACTCAGGGATTGTGGAACGTGACGGCGTGGCGCAGACAACCGGATATCCAACGCCTAAGCCTTTGTATTGTCGAACGAGACGAGCGATTGTGGCTCCATCAAGTTGAAAATGCCGTGTTAATGGTTGAAGTTCGTCCCCAAGCAGATATCAACGGCTCGACGATCGGCCACGTGGTTCTCAAACGGTTGATGAACGCCGAACAAGTCATCGATCGCCTGTGTACGTCGTTTGCCACCTGTCAGTTAGGCCACTTCGAGACCGAGCGATCGCTCAACTAGCGGCTCGAAGACGGCCGGCTGTTACTCTCGAAACCCCCCGTCTCGTTCGAGATCGAAATGTCACTTCAAACCGATCGGGAGCGATCGCCAGCCTCGAATACGATCGCTCTCAGTTTTTTGCGTTTGAAACGCGATCGCCATTGCCATTCTTTTTTGACTCAATTGCACGAATTAGCAAATCCGTCAATCAAATTGTATTAAAAATTAACAATAAATGAAGAGTCGTACAGCTCGCCATAAAAGCCGGTCGGTCTGGGAAAGAAGAGGAATTGAGAAAAGGCTCTCGATTCTTAAAATCCCTTGCGATCGACTCTCACAATCGATACACTTCTTTAATAATCTTTAATTAAAGCAGCGCCTAACTCAACTGTAATTGCTCCGTCCTCGATCGCGTTTTCAAAAAAACTCGTCGCGCGATCGAAGCGAGAGTAAGATACAGACTCGTAAAATAGACAAGCGTTGACTAACCCGTCATAAAGGAGGAGCGTAGTCAATGGGACTACCTTGGTACCGCGTACACACAGTCGTCCTGAACGATCCGGGTCGGCTGATTGCTGTACACCTGATGCATACCGCCCTGGTTGCAGGGTGGGCGGGATCGATGACCCTCTACGAACTCGCCGTCTTCGATCCCAGCGATCCCGTACTCAACCCCATGTGGCGTCAAGGGATGTTCGTATTGCCCTTCATGGCACGCCTGGGCGTGACCGGCTCGTGGAGCGGCTGGAGCATCACCGGAGAAACCGGTGTCGATCCCGGCTTTTGGTCGTTGGAAGGCGTCGCCCTGGCGCACATCGTCCTGTCCGGTCTGCTATTCCTAGCAGCCTGCTGGCACTGGGTATATTGGGATTTAGAACTGTTCAGAGACCCCCGCACCGGGGAACCGGCTCTGGACTTGCCGAAAATGTTCGGCATTCACCTGTTCCTGTCTGGACTTCTGTGCTTCGGTTTCGGAGCGTTCCACCTCACCGGACTCTGGGGGCCGGGGATGTGGGTATCCGACCCCTACGGCTTAACGGGAAGCATTCAACCCGTAGCGCCAGCATGGGGTCCCGAAGGCTTTAACCCCTTCAACGCCGGTGGCATCGTCGCCCACCACATCGCGGCTGGGGTTGTCGGAATTATTGCTGGTTTGTTTCACCTATCGGTTCGTCCTCCCGAGCGGCTGTACAAAGCCTTACGGATGGGGAACATCGAAACCGTTCTCAGCAGCAGTATCGCCGCCGTATTCTTCGCCGCTTTCGTCGTGGCGGGAACCATGTGGTACGGCAGTGCTGCAACGCCCATCGAACTGTTCGGCCCGACCCGCTACCAGTGGGATAAAGGTTACTTCCAAGAAGAAATCCAGCGTCGCGTTCAATCTAACGTCGCTGCGGGTGCGAGCATCTCTCAAGCCTGGGAGCAAATCCCCGAAAAACTGGCGTTCTACGATTACGTCGGCAACAACCCCGCTAAAGGCGGTCTGTTCCGTACCGGTCCGATGAACCGGGGTGACGGTCTGGCACAAGCCTGGTTGGGACACCCGGTCTTTAAAGACAAAGAAGGTCGCGAGCTGAGCGTGCGTCGGATTCCGAACTTCTTCGAGACCTTCCCCGTCGTCCTCACCGATAAAGACGGTGTCGTCCGAGCTGACATTCCGTTCCGTCGAGCTGAATCGAAGTATAGCTTCGAGCAAGCGGGTGTCACGGCGACCTTCTACGGTGGCGAACTCGACGGTCAAACGATTACCGATCCGGCTGAGTTGAAGAAATACGCTCGGAAAGCTCAACTCGGCGAGCCGTTCGAGTTCGATCGCGAAACCTTAGAATCTGACGGCGTGTTCCGCACCAGTCCGCGCGGTTGGTTCACGTACGGACACGCTTGTTTCGCGCTGTTGTTCTTCTTCGGTCACATTTGGCACGGTTCTCGGACGCTGTTCCGCGACGTGTTCGCCGGTATCGATCCCGACCTCGATGAAGACCAAGTCGAATGGGGTGCGTTCCAGAAAGTGGGTGACAAGACCACGCGCGTTAACCAAGAAACCGCGTAGACTCTGGATTTAACCATCCTCTCGAGCGAATCGGTCTAACGATAATTGTGTTCTCAGTAACAACATCAAGTTCGTTAGACCGTTCGACTTGATACACTGGAAATAACAAAAAACCCTTCCGAACGTACTATGGAAAGTCTGATTTACATTTTCTTGCTGGTGGCAACACTCGGGTTGTTGTTCTTTGCTATTGCCTTTCGGGAAACCCCCAAAATCGGTAAATAATCTCGCATCGAACCCGATCGCAACCTAGACTCGGTGTCGCAAAACCAATGCAATTTTGCTAAACCACGAACAGACGTGTGGCTTTCTTTAAGTCGCACGTCTGTTATCATGTTTAAAAAAACTTGTCAATTTCGGGCTTTTAGCTCCAAATCCTATGCGTTGTCCTTTCTGCCAACATACGGAAAGCCGCGTTTTAGAATCTCGATCGACCGAATCGGGTCAAAGCGTGCGCCGTCGGCGACAGTGTTTGGCCTGTAGCCGCCGCTTTACCACCTACGAACGTATCGAGTTCGTCCCGATTACCACGATCAAGCGAGATGGAAAACGCGAATCTTTCGATCGCTCGAAACTTTTGCGCGGTATGGTACGAGCTTGCGAAAAAACATCGATCGCTCACGAACAGCTCGAGGCGATCGTAGACGAAATTGAAGCCAAACTTCAACAACGACCGACCCGACAAGTCTCCACTCACGAAATCGGAGAAATCGTTCTCAGTTACCTCAAAGATCTCAGCGAAGTGGCTTACGTGCGCTTCGCTTCCGTCTACCAAAAATTTCAGGGCGTTCGCGACTTCGTCGATACCCTCGATCGCCTGCGCGCGAGTCGTCTCGAACTTCACGCCCCTTGCGAAACCTCAGACATTCATTCAGCCGAATCCGAATCCGAAACACCTCCCTCCTGCGTGGCTCGCCCATAACCCAAGACGAACGGAAACCGACGAAAACATCATCGAGCGATCGCAAAAAATAGATCGAATCCCTCTGTGGAACGACAGCGAAATCCCATAGAGTAGGGTAGAATTTGATATGTTAATATCGATCGCCTTCACTAGAAGGTGATGTGGTGTTTCGTCAAAGGAGGGCTAGTCCGCGCTCGAACATCTTACAGTCCGTCTAGCGTCCTACCTGCTCGACTCTGTAACACCCATCAGCCGGAGGCAAACCCCAGTTATGGAGATACAGTCCTAGGAAAAACACGCATGGTCAATCAGAACGTAGCAACGCACAGAGATATTGGTTTCACTCACGAGGATTTTGCCGCCCTACTCGACAAGTACGACTATCACTTCAGCCCCGGAGACATCGTGGCGGGTACGGTATTTAGTATAGAGCCGAAGGGCGCTCTGATTGACATCGGTGCGAAAACCGCTGCCTATATCCCCCTCCAGGAGATGTCGATCAACCGTGTCGAATCGCCTGACGAGGTGTTACAAGCCAACGAAACGCGCGAATTCTTCATCCTGATGGATGAAAACGAAGACGGGCAACTGACCCTCTCCATTCGTCGCATCGAGTATATGCGAGCGTGGGAACGAGTCCGTCAACTCCAAGCCGAAGACGCAACCGTGCATTCGGGCGTGTTCGCCACCAACCGAGGCGGTGCCTTGGTTCGCATTGAAGGTCTGCGTGGGTTCATTCCCGGCTCTCACATCAGCACTCGCAAGCCGAAAGAAGAACTCGTGGGCGAAGACCTGCCCCTGAAATTCCTCGAGGTGGACGAAGAGCGAAATCGCTTGGTTCTCAGCCACCGTCGCGCCTTAGTCGAGCATAAGATGAACGGTCTCGAAGTTGGCGAAGTGGTCGTCGGAACCGTTCGCGGCATCAAGCCTTACGGGGCGTTCATCGATATCGGTGGCGTCAGCGGCTTGCTGCACATTTCCGAGATTTCTCACGATCACATCGACACCCCCCACAGCGTCTTCAACGTCAACGACCAACTGAAGGTCATGATTATCGACCTAGACGCCGAACGGGGTCGGATTTCCCTCTCGACCAAACAACTCGAACCCGAACCCGGCGATATGGTGAAAAACCCAGAACTCGTTTACGAGAAAGCCGAGGAAATGGCCGAGAAGTTCCGCCAGCAAATGTTGGCTAAAGCCCAAGGGGGAAGCGAAGCCGACGCCGACAGCGAATACAGCGACGAAGACGAACTGGTTTCTGCAACCGAGTAAGTCGAATACCGTCGAAGCGACTGGTCGCCACACTATACCAGTCGCTTTCGCTGAGGAGGGAGTTTCCCTCCTTATTTTGTATGTGAGGGCAGCGAGAACGAGGGAGCGGAGTTCACGGTTCCTCCACACCCGGTCTCGGTAACGCGATCGCCTTACGCTTGTTTAATCGACGCAGCCAGATTCCCCCAACGACCGCCACGACCAGCCAACCCCAGCCCATCAGTGGCTGTAACAGCAAAAACCCCCCCGAGGATAACAATACCCCGAACAGCAGTAAATTCGCGGCGATCGCCCGCTTTAAATCCGTCGGTAAATCTTGGGCGGGAGAAATTCCCGTATTCGCCTGTTGTCGCGACCAACCCAAGCCCCCCGGACGCGTATGGCGATAGAAATTGTCCAGGGTCTCTTCAGATTCCGGCGGCGTCGCGAACATCACCCCAATCCATAACAGACTCACGAAAGCTGTAATGAAGATGACGCGCAAGCCGTAATCAGACATCGGGGCGACAATCCAGCGAAACACCCAACTCGAGGGATCGACGTCCCACTGACCCGCAAACGTGGCCAGAGATCCCACAATAAAACTTCCCACGATCGCCGTGAGTTCGGCTGCGGCGTTGACGCGCCACCAAAACCAACGCAACATCAACACCAACCCCGACCCGGTGCCGATGGCGATAATCAACTCGAAGACTTGAGCGATATCTTCAGCCACGAACGCCGCCACAGCCCCCAACATCGTCACGATAAACGAAGAGAAACGACCGACAAACACCAGCTTGGCTTGGCTGGCGTCGGGTTCGACGAACCGTAAATACAAGTCGTTGGTGATGAACGACGCCCCCCAGTTAATCGACGTCGAAACGGTACTCATAAACGCTGCAATCAACGAGGCGACGACTAATCCCAACAAGCCAGGACCGAGATATTCCAACATCAGCTTGGGATAACCCAGTTCTTTATCGGGTAAGTCGGGGAACACGACTAGGGCGACGAGAGCGACGACAATCCACGGCCAAGTTCGGACGACGTAGTGCATGACGTTGAACGTCCAGGCGGCTTTTTCCGCCCCAGCTTCGTCTTTGGCGGCGGCGAAGCGTTGGACGAACTCTCCGCCCCCGTCGCTGCGACGCCAAGACCACCACTGGACGAAGATATTGGCCAAAAAGGCACTGAGGGTAATTCCAGCGGCTTGGCTAAAACCGAGAACGGTTCCGTCGCCGCCGAATCGAACGGGAACGATCGACAATACGTCGATATCGGTGGCTTGGGGAACGCGATCGATCAGCGTTTCCATTCCGCCGATGCGATCGAGGGCGATTCCTGCTACGAGTAACGCCCCCACCAACGCCAGGATGAATTGAAAGAAGTCTGTGGCGACGACGCCCCACAATCCGGCGAGTCCCGCGTAAATGAGGACGAAGAGGCTCACGCCGACGACACTCCAAATTTTTAAGTCGGTGTCGGTGGCGTCGATGCCGAACCCTTCCCAAATGTTGAGGGCGTCTACGACTTTCACCATACCGAGCATGGCGTAACCGATGCCAATGCAGTTCATGGGAACGGCGAAGATAAAGGCTTTGATCCCCCGCAACCAGGCAGCCGTGCTGCCACCGTAGCGAATTTCAGTGAGTTCGGCATCGGTGATGACTTCCGATCGCCGCCACATTTTGGCGAAAATATAAATCATCAAAAGGTGGGAGATGCCGAAACTCCACCACAACCAGTTCCCGGCGATGCCTCGGTTGCCGACGATGCCGGTGATTAGCAATGGGGTGTCGATCGAAAACGTCGTGGCTGCCATGCTGATGCCGACGAGCCACCAGGGGAGCGATCGCCCGGAGACGAAAAAGTCCGCTAAGCTTTTGGAGGCTTGGCGGGAGAGGTACACGCCTAACGCCATCGTCACGACGAGGTAACTCGCGACGACGAACCAATCGATCGGTTGCATAGTCGGTGTGGACTGGGTTGAAAGACTGGCTGTCATTCTACAGTACGCTGCGATCGCCAACCGGGGCGATCGGGTTTCTCGAAGTCGGTCAGGATCGCTCGAGACGCCCGTACTTCAGAACTTTTGGCGTGTTGTTCGTCGGAGTTGGGAGAGTTTGGAATTTCGGAACGTTACAGTAGCGATCGCGGTCGTTCTCCCGCAACGTTTCAAATTTTCAGGAGTTACGCAGTTGAGCAGGAGAGAGGGTAAAACAGAGGAATGAATCCTCCAAAATACACAGCCATCGATTACATCAACTTCCTCATTGGGACTCAGAAGGCCTATAGCTGTAGCGAAGCCGAGCGAGTTCACCCAACGAGCGA
>NZ_KB235958.1:678133-680866 GCF_000332355.1 Baaleninema simplex PCC 7105 | reverse complement strand
TTTATCCGAGTGTTCAAGATAGTTGCCCCAGACGGCGACATTGAGTACTGGGCCACCAACGACTTGAAGATGTCACCTTTAAAACGGTTGCAGTGGGCTGAGTGGGGATGGGCGATTGAAGAGTATCACCGAGGTCTCAAGCAGTGCTGTGGCGTGGAAAAGGCTCAGGTTCGCTCGTCTCGGGCTCAACGCAACCACATCGGTTTAGCCATTCGAGCCTTCCTACGTTTAGAGATGTATTGGTTCAACACAGGCATCAGTTGGTACGAATCTAAACGCCGCGTCATCCGCGAGGCGGTTCGCTCTTACTTATCGGCTCCCTGGGTCACTCTTTCTCCAACTGCGTAACTCCTGAAATTGATGGAATAGGGTGCATCTCAAAAATGTAAATTTATCAGATCGGAGTCTCTACACTGAATTGAGCTGTTGTTGGGTTTCGCTATTGCTCCACCCATGGACGGCAGCGTTGCCGAAGTTCAACCTACCGCAAACTCATATTTTTACAAAAGTGAGATGCACCCATGGAATACTTACGTGAATATACGCTTAAGCTTATCGATCGCTACAATTGAGGCGATCGCTCCAACGATTCCCCACTCGATGTTGTGGGATCGAAACTAACTCCATCGTGCCGTCGTCTCGCCGCTGCCAACCCGTGGCTTCTACGAGAGGGAGCTGCGAACTGTCCAGTTCTGTAGAAGGCGATCGCCCCTCAGAATTCACCTCTGGTGCAGAAACTGGAATTTCTGTCAACCGAATATCCGTCCAAACTGTTTGACTTCGTAGAACATCCGTGGGATCGGGAGGTAAACCCCCGTTTCCGGTGACGACAAACGTATTTTCCGCCGCCGCCTCGCACGCCGACGTCACCTGCGTCTCGGAATCGATGGGATTGCTGCTCAACTGCACCAACCCACATTCCGCACTTCAAATGTAGTGTATAAGTAGTATAAATTGAATCGGAAAAGAATTAGGTATTTCGACTCAGCCAACTGACCCCTTGACTTGAAAATAACATTCAAGAGCCAACTGACTTGACAAAAATAGTAGGATATGCAGAATGACTTCCGGCAAGCTTTTCTGTCATCATCAAAAAATGTAGCCATCAGAAAAAGGAAGAGACTATGTCGGTAGAGGTCAAAAATTTAGACCACTTGGGGTTAGTGGCGGGAATCATTGACGAAATCGGAATTGTCGAAATCGTCAACGACTTACTCGGAGAAAAAAAGACGGAAAAAGTTAGCGCGGGTCTCGTCGTTAAAGCCATGATTTTAAATGGCATGGGATTAGTGTCATCCCCTCTTTATATTTTTAAGAATTTCTTTGAAAGTAAGGCGGTAGAAAACCTACTGGGAGAAGGAATTAAAGCCGAGTATTTAAATGACGATCGACTGGGCAGGGTTCTCGATAAAATTTATCGATTTGGACTCAATCGAATTTTTGTGGCCATTGCCTTAGCCACGGTAAAAAAGTATGAATTAACGGTAAATTCCAACCATCTCGACTCAAGTTCGTTTCACGTTCATGGAGACTACCCTAACTCCGGGGAATCGGGAACGATTGAAATTACTTACGGATATTCAAGAGACCATCGCCCGGATTTAAAGCAATTTCTGATGAATTTAATCTGCACTGGAGATGGCGATGTGCCACTTTGGATGAAGATGGGTTCGGGAAACGACTCAGACTCAAAGCAATTTGGTCGATCGATGGTTGAGTTTAAAAAACAATTTCAGTTTGAAAGTTTAACGGTGGCTGATAGTGCTTTTACACCCAGGAAAATCTACAAATTGCCAAGGAAGTTAAATGGTTGAGTCGAGTTCCCGTGACGGTAAAAGCAGCGAAGAATTTAGTAGAATCGGTAGAGGAAAGACGAGTTAAAAGCGAGTCAACTTACGGGTTATCGTTTTCAAGAATCTCAACAAAACTATGCCGATGTTGAGCAAAGATGGTTACTAGTACGAAAGTACAAAAAAGGAAAGAATCAAGATTTAAAAAAATTAAGAGAAAAAAAATCCAGAAAGATGGTGAGTCCGCCCAAAAGAAACTCCGAGAGTTAAGTGTTCGAGAATTTGCTTGTGCCGCTGATGCCGAAAAAGCAGCATTTCGCCTTTTAAGAAAGTCGAAGTATCACCAAATTACCGATTTAGAAATTACGGAAAATTCTGGGGTCTATCAAGTCAAAGCGAACGTCACAATTGATGAAGCTTCAGTCGAAGATAAAAAACGAAGTGCCGGACGATTTATCTTGGCGACGAATGTTTTAAACTCAGAAGAATTAACCGCTGATTCAATGCTCTCGAACTACAAAGAGCAACAGTCAGTCGTAACGAGGTTTTGGCTTTCTGAAAGACCCGTCTATTTTTAACGGATTAGCGTTTTTCTTAAATCTCCTCACCGGATTGAAGCTTTGGGATTCATTATGGGCTTATGCTTATTGGTTTACACTCTGGGACAACGACAAAATTCGGAAAACTTTGAAGACGGCTAAAAACTGAGACGTCAAAAATCAGTTAGGTCGTCTAACCGATCGACCAACTCTCCGATGGATATTTCAATGTTTTCAAGGGATTCATGTCTTCCGAACTCAAGGGAGTTAAAAAAATTTCTAATTTAACCTCTGAGCGCCTACATTTACTTGAATTTTTTCCAAAATCTTGTCAGGCTTATTATCTTCTAACTTGAAGATAGACTCGATTAATGCTCGTTAAAATTACATCTAATCTCCCTGGA
>NZ_KB235958.1:659817-678033 GCF_000332355.1 Baaleninema simplex PCC 7105 | reverse complement strand
ACCGATTTTTCTCTAAGATGTCATTTTTACCCGTAATTTTTCTTTTTTCTCGGTCTTAATCCCTAACCAACTCCCGACTAATTTCATCCCCTTCTCGTGCTACTTGGCGTACTACAAGTTGAAGTGCGGAATGTGGGCACCAATGCCGAACTGGTGTCGATTTCCGGTTGCGTCACGGCCACCACGCCGTCGATTCCCAGTTGGGAACTGGCCGTGATGCGACTCTCGGGAGAGACGAACAGACCTTGTGTGGCAATTTCGATATTCCCGCCCCGACCTTCAAAGGCGTTAGCGTCGATGCTGCTCCCCTCTAACAACGCGATCGTATCGGCTGCGATCGCTAAGTTACCCCCGTTACCGATTCCCCCCGCTTCGGCCGTAATTTGACTGCCGTTTCGCAACTGCAACGAGTTCTCGACATTGAGGATCGCGTTTCCCCCTTCCCCCGATCGCGTCGAAGCCGTAATACCCCCTCCATTGTCGAGCGAAACTGCCTCGGCGTTAATCTGAAGACTTCCCGCTCGTCCGGTTCCAATGTTGCGGACTGTGACTTGCCCTCCCTCTACAATGTTTAACTCGGGCGTATTAATTTCTAAATTCCCTGGAGAACCCGAGGGAACAGGCGGAAGTCCTAACACTTGTCGCAATACTTCATCAACCTGAGTCGTACTGGCATCGATCGAACTTGGAACGATCGACCCCGGTGCGACTCCGCCGATCTCTACGAACTCTGTCACGTTAATCGCGATGCTACCGCCATCACCCGTCGCTAAAGCACTCGAGGCAATTTGCCCGCCGTCTCGAACGATCGCCCTGGCGGTGTTCACGATCGTACTACCTGCATTACCCGGACCGAGCGAGGACGCAGAAATCGTACTCGGTGTAAGCGTTCGCGGATCGGCTCCGATCGCCTCAACGCTCTCAGTGGCATTCACCAGGATACTTCCGCCCGCTCCCGTGCCAAAGGTCGATATCGCCAAGATGCCTCCGTTGCGAAGGTTCAGACGCCCGGTCGATACTGTCAAGTTACCCGTCGCTCCCGTGCCAAAGCTGCTGCTTGAAATAATGCTCGTAATCCGGGGATTCAGTGGTGGCGTACCGATAATTGAAATTGATTCGGCAGCTCGAATATTCAGATTGCCCGCATTTCCCTCTGCAAACGAGCGACTGGTTATTTGTCCGCCCTCGAGCAGCAATAACTGCGGGCTGGAAATTTCAATATTTCCAGCGTTTCCCGCACCTAGGGTTTCTTGACGAAAGCCAGTAGACAGAATGCCGTCCGGGGTCGTTCCCCTTATGGTTAAAGTGCTAGCTGCTCGTACTCGTATCTCACCGAATTTCCGTACGCCTCGGTTTTGCAACAGGGCGATCGAACCGCCGCTCAATCCGATGCGATCGCCGACGATTTGCATCGAACCGACACTCGTTCCGCTCACATCGACAGCCGCTTGTCTGACGAGGCGCACGTCTTGAAAACGAGACACTCCCTCGTAATCGAAATGCCACTGTTGGCTCTCGGACGCAACCGGGGCGATCGCGCGCACGACCCCAACTCCAACTCCCCCGAGTTCGATTCGTCCGCCGTTTGCCGTTAGCGTTGCACCGTCTAAGAGCGTGCCACTTCCCACTAATCCCAAGGTTCGACCTGGATTGACTTGCAAACCCGAACTCGGACTGTTTTGAAGAGTCGGTGAAATACTAGAACTCAGCGTAAAGCTGTGGCCGTCACCACGAACTCGAATCTCTCCCCCTCGTCCGTTGAATTGTAAGCCCACCGGCACGTTGACGCTCAGCAACCGTTGCGCTTCGGGAGACGTGGCACTGAATTCTAAGCCGTTGTCAAACACGAGACTCTCGGCCGTCGTGGCAAAAAACGAACCGCCGAGGTCTAAGCGAGCGTTCGGACCGAACACGATGCCGTTAGGATTGAGTAAAAACAAGTTCGCCGTCCCGTTGGCTCGAATTAACCCGTCGAGATTAGAAATATTGCTTCCCGTGACGCGGGTAAGAATCTGTTCGACTGTCGTGGCGTTGTTGAAAAAGGCTTCGGCTCCTGTGGGGATGGAAAACTCTTCAAAGGAGTGAAAGAGATTGTTTCCCGCCGTTGTTCCACCTTCGATCTGATAGGTGGTGTTGTCAACCGTAACCTGAGAGGGGTTTGGGAGTGTTGCGTCGGGAACGACCTGTGAAAAGGCTGAGTTTGAAGAAATAACTCCGAGCGATCCTATCTCGAAGATCGTCACGAGAAGAATAGTTCGATATCGTCGAAAGTTGCTGTTTGAGTGACCAAAAGTCATTTATTCCTTTAATAAAATAAAAACGATTTTGGGTTTAGAAATAGTCTACTTATTCGCAATATGACACAGGTTTAGGTTGATGTCGATACGCGATCGCATAGCGCAATACTTACGAAGAATTACTGAAACGAGCATCAGTCTTCGGTCTTAAGTTATCGATCGCTACAATCAACGCGATGGTTCCAAGGATTCCTCACTCGATTTTGTGGCGTCGAAACTAACTCTATCGTGCCGTCGTTTCGCCACTGCCAACCGGTCGCTTCTATGAGAGGGAACTGCGAACTGTCCAATTCTGTAGCAGGCGATCGCTCCTCGTTCTCACGTTCGACTGACGACGGTTGAATTTCCGTTAACCCAATGTCTACCCAAACCGTTCGATGCCGTAGGACGCTCGTGGGATCGGGCGGCAAACCCCCGTTCCCGGTGACGACGAAGGTATTGTTTGCCGCCGCCTCGCACACCGACACCACCTGCGTCGTCGAATCGATCGGCTCTGAGGCTAACTCCACCAAGCCTGAAGCCGTATCGATTTCCGGTTGAGTAATGGTAACGAGACCATCCACCCCGAACTGGGAACTGGCGGTGATACGGCTGTCTGGGGAAAGAAAAATGCCTTGCGCCGTTAACTGAATATTGCCACCCGTTCCTGCAAAGGCATTGGCACTCATGTTGCTGCCCTCGATCGCGGCGATCGTCCCAGTATCGAGCGCGATATTGCCGCCGTTGCCCGTACCGCCTGCTTCAGCAGAAATTTGACCGCGATCGCGCATTATTAACGCTCCTTCCACCCGAAGATTGATGTTACCCCCTTCGCCTGAAGCTGTAGCGGCAGCGATCGCCCCTTCACTCTCGATCCGCAGAGAACCGACATCAATGCTGAGAGACCCCGCATTACTCAAAGCGTCATTTTGAACCGTAATCGTACCTCGAGCGCGGACGTTCAGTCGGGGAGTCCGGATCGTCACATTTCCCGCAATCCCAGAAGCAGGCCCCGAGAAATCTAGCAAGAAACCTTCGACGTTCGTTGGCAACTGAACCGACGAGCGGATGGTTCCTCCATTGACATCGATCGACTCGGAAGCATCGATCGTCACAATGCCGGCATTTCCATCCTCCACACTGGACGCATTCACCCTAGCGCCATCGCCAACGACCAATCGAGTTGTCGTCAACGTCAAGTTTCCTCCATTGCCATTGCTATTCGTGGCAACCGTCAAATCGCTAGGAGACTCGAAGACTGGATCGATCCCGAGCAGTTCGACGGACTCAGAAGCATTCACGTTTAAGTTGCCTGCATTTCCCGATCCAAACGTCGAAGCCGATAAGATCCCACCATCCAAGAGAGTGAGCCGTTCGGTAGAGAGATTGACATTTCCTCCTTCTCCCAGCGCACCTCCCGACACGATGGAAAAAATACTGCTGAAAAGCACGGGATTCTCAGGAGAAGAACCGACGATATCAATTGATTCAGTAATGTCGAGATCGATATTGCCCCCAGAACCCGTATCGAAGGTGCGAATAATAATCTGCCCTCCCTCTGCTAGCCGTAACCGTCCTGCAACAACGCGAATATCCCCCGCACTACCAGAACTCACGGTTTCTTGATTTAAGCTGCTGCGAACTTCGCCTTCGGGAGTCGTTCCGACGATTTCGAGAGATTCAGAAGCCGCGACTGCAATCTCTCCATCTGGGGTTGCGTCCGTGTTTTGAATCAGTGCGACAGAACCATCTGTCAGGTCGATCCGACGACCGACTAGATAGATTCCGCCTTGCCCCGCACCGCTCGCATCTACGCCAGCTTGTTGGGAGAGGTGTAAGTCTCGAAAGTTAGAAATGCCATCGTATTCGAGGGCGAACCCCGACGAACTGGGGGTCAGGCTAACGGTACCGGAACTGACACTACCCAGTTCGATACGTCCGCTTTCTGCGGTGAGAACGCCACCGCTAAGGTTGATATTGCTACCGACTAGGGCGATCGTGTTTTGCGGTCGCACGCTCAGTCCCGCGACAGCATCGGGGCGTGTGAAAGGTGGGAAAAAGCGATCGCTGGTGTCAAAGGTCAGTCCGTGACCTGTTCCTTCAACTCGAATTTCTCCTGAATTAGCTCCCAACTGCAAGCCGATGGGAACGTTAACGGTTAATAATGATGGAGCTTGGGGATTGGTAGCGCTAAAGAAACTACCATCGGACAGTTGAAGGCTGTCAGCAGTGGAACCGATAAAGGAGCCGCCGATATCCAGTCTGGCATTAGGACCGAATACAATGCCGTTGGGATTGAGTAGAAACAGATTCGCCGTTCCGTTGGCTCGAATGAATCCGTCGATGTTGGAGATATTGCCTCCCGTGACGCGGGTGAGGATGTTTTCGATGCTGGTGGCATTATTGAAAAACGCCTCGCTACCCGTAGGTATGGAAAAGTCTTGAAAGGAGTGAAAAAGATTGCTTCCGGCTTCCGTTCCCCCTTCGAGGGTGTACCGACTGCCTTCTAGGTTGACCTGGGAAGGAACGGGAAGTGTGTTATCGGGAACAATTTGTGAAAAGGTAGGTTTTGAAAATAGAATTCCGAACGATAGTAAGTTTAAAATAAAAAAAAACTGACGTCAATAAATTGTTTAGACTTGCCTTGTGGCCTTTTTAAGTCCATGTCTTTAGCAGTCATCAATACTGCTCGATAATATTTTTTGGTGTTGATAAGCTGTTCGTCCGCTCTCAGTATGGCATAGGCAATAGGTAACGTCCATCGTCGATCTCACCGCAATTTTTTGCGTGAATATACTTATGTAAATCTCCTTTAAGGAAACCTCGAAAAATTGATTCTGGCTTAAACTCCAACGGCTGAAATCCTTGAAGTCTCATTGCCGATTTTCGATAGTCGAGTCTGTTTCTCAATAATCTTGAATTAATCGAGATACCCTTAAGAATTATCGATCGCTGCAACGGACAGGTTCGAGCCAACGATGTCTTGCCCGATATTGTGGCGCTGCAACTAACTCTATCGTGCCGTCGTTTCGCCACTGCCAACCGGTCGCTTCTACGAGAGGGAGCTGCGAACTGTCCAATTCTGTAGCAGGCGATCGCTCTTCGTTCTCACTCTCGACTGGCGAATCTCGAATTTCCGTCAACCGAATATCCTCCCAAACCGTTCGATCGTGCAGAACCTCCGTGGGATCGGGCGGTAAACCCCCGTTTCCCGTGACGACGAACGTGTTTTCTGCCGCCACGTCACAAGCCGATACCACCTGCGTCGCCGGATCGATAGGATTGCTACTCAACTGCACGAAGGCCGCGTTCGTATCGATTTCTGGGTTCGTAATTTCGACGATGCCATCGACTCCGAGCTGAGAACTGGCCGTAATCTCACTCTCGGGTGACAAGAAAATGCCCTCTGTCGTAATGCGAACGTTCCCCCCACTTCCCTCAAAAGCATTAGCAAGGATCTGACTATTTTCAAGAACCACTAAGGTATTGGCGTTGATGGTGAGATTGCCCCCGTCGCCCAAACCACCAGCTTCGGCAGAGATTTCGCTACCCTGGCGAAGAACGAGTGACTCTGGCACGTCGAAAATAATGTTGCCCCCTTGACCTGAAGTCGCAGAAGCCGCGATCGCCCCTCCGTTGTCGAGTTGTACCGACCCAGCATTAATCTGTAACTGGCCGGCATTTCCCGTCCCCTCGTGCTGCACGGAGACGAGACCTCCATCCGTGACGCTAAGACGATCGGTGTCGATCGTCAATTCTGATGTGTCCCCGGTCGCAACTGGAGGCACCGAGAACAGTCGTTGTTGCAGAGGCGAACTCCTCACAGCCGAGGCGGATATTCTGGCAGGTTGGCCGGTCTCAGGGACGACGCCCGAGATCGAAATGAAGTTAGCCTCGATCGTAATGGAACCGGCATTACCAGAAGACCACGTCGCACCGCTGACAATCCCTCCATCGCGGATCTCCAGTCGGGACGTGGCGATCGAGAGGCGCCCAGCATCGCCCGACCCAAATGTAAACGGCCCTAAGCTACTCGTGTTCCCCAGAACCTCGATCGACTCAGAAGCGTTCACCGTAACGTTACCGCCGTTTCCCGTTCCCCGTTCGGGTAGGGGTTCTCCAGCACTCGCAGTGGTAGTTAGGACTCCAGAGGTCAATTGTCCGCCCTCCGTAATCCGCAACCTCGGGGTCGATACGCTCAGGTAGCCCCCATCTCCCCCCCCTAAAGTCCAACTGCTAATACTGCTGCCGTTGCCACTGCCTAAGTTGAAACCGATTATCTCGATCGATTCGCGAGCTTCGATCGTCACATCACCACCGTTTCCAGTTCCCGCACCGGGGAAGAACTCTCCCACCAGACGCACGAACGAACCCACATCACCGCCCTCGGACAACGTCAACCGACCCGTTGACAAGTTAACTTGGCCTCCCTCGGCAGTCCCCGAGGTAAAAGATACGATCCCGGAAGCTAAGCTCGGATCGAGCGCATTAATTCCCGTGGCCACCACCGACTCGCTCACTTCAACCAACAAATCTCCGCCGAATCCGCTCTCTCGGTTCAACGATCGGATCTGACCTCCCTCGGATAACGTTAAGTCTCGCGCGACGATCTCCACATTTCCCCCATTTCCCGCGCCGAGACTCGTGGTCGTAATGCCGCTGGGGATCTCGGGGTCGGCCGCATTGACTCCCGACGCCACGATCGCTCCTGAAGCTCTGACTACCACTCGCCCTCCATCTCCGCCGCCCCGCGTCACCGTTTCGAGGCGCGAGCCGTCCGTAAAGGAAAGCGATCCCGTCGTTAGCTCGATGTTTCCGCCGTTTCCCGAGGCGTCGGCCGTGACTTCACTGGTTATCGAACTCGTTCCGGTTAGGCTGGTATTTCCCGTGGCGTTAATGGTAATGTCCCCAGCGATCGCCTCTACTATCCCCAATTCCTCGCCGAGTCCCCCTCGCAACTGGCTGCCTTGAGAGAGGCTCAAATCTCTGGAATTAATGGCAATCGCGCCGCCGCTCCCTGAAGTGACATCGACTTGCGTGGCTCGACTGAGCGCAACGTCAGCTCTCGGGAGGTCTGAGGGAAAGCGGAGGACGTTGTTTCGGTTGAGTTCTACAGTTCCCGCATTCGAGAGTCCTCCAAACTCAACGCGTCCCCCCGGAGCGGTTAGACTGGCTCCTTCAAGGTTGAGAGACCCCCCGATTAAGGCTAAAGTCCTGTCTGGTGAGACTTCGAGGGTAGAGGAACGCACTTCTACGGGGGCGGGATTGGCTCCGAGTTGCAAGCCCACCGGCACGTTGACGCTCAGCAACGGCTGTGCTTCGGGGGACGTGGCACTGAATTCTAAGCCGTTTGCAAACACGAGACTCTCGGATGTCGTAGCGAAAAACGAACCGCCGAGGTCTAACTGAGCGTTTTCTCCGAAGACGATGCCGTTGGGATTGAGTAAAAACAAGTTCGCCGTGCCGTTGGCTCGAATTAACCCGTCGAGGTTAGAAATATTACTCCCCGTGACGCGGGTGAGAATGTTTTCGACCGTTGTGGCGTTGTTAAAAAAGGCTTCGCTGCCTGTCGGCACGGAAAAGTCCTCGAAAGAGTGAAAGAGGTTGTTTCCCGCCGTCGTTCCACCTTCAATTGTATGGATATTGTTGTCAAGTCTAACCTGGGAGGGATTGGGGAGTGTTGCGTCGGGAACGACCTGTGAAAAGGCTGAACTTGAAGAGAGAATTTCAAGCAAACTTATCTCGACAATTGCAATAAAAAAAGAATTACTAAATCGCCAAAAATCGGTCTTAAATTGATAAAAAATCACCTGATTTTACCAAAAACAGCAAATAACTTTAAGTTGTCGATAAATATATATAATCGTAATATGTCATATTTTTGAGTTAATGTCTATACTTTATTATACAGCTCGATATTGGTGTAGGCTTGCGAATTTGAGACTCGATCTTATTCTAGTTTTAGAATCATCTAAATTCCGTATCCTGTAATTCTGTAATCCTGTAACAAATAAGATCGCGATCGCTTGACGATCTTGCATCGCTTTAGGAACGTCCGACTATCAGGGTTTCTCGGACTCAAACTGACACGTTTTTAAGTTATCGATCGCTGCAACGGACAGATTCGAGCCAACGATTCCCCATTCGATTTTGTGGCGCTGCAACTAACTCTATCGTGCCGTCGTTTCGCCACTGCCAACCGGTCGCTTCTACGAGAGGGAGCTGCGAACTGTCCAATTCTGTAGCAGGCGATCGCTCTTCGTTCTCACTCTCGACTGACGAATCTCGAATTTCCGTCAACCGAATATCCTCCCAAACCGTTCGACCGTGCAGAACCTCCGTGGGATCGGGCGGTAAACCCCCGTTTCCCGTGACGACGAACGTGTTTTCTGCCGCCACGTCACACGCCGATACCATTTGCGTCGCCGGATCGATGGGATTGCTACTCAACTGCACGAACGCCGCGTTCGTATCGATTTCTGGGTTCGTAATTTCGACAATGCCATCGACTCCGAGTTGAGAACTGGCCGTAATCTCACTCTCGGGCGACAAGAAAATGCCCTCTGTCGTAATGCGAACGTTCCCCCCACTTCCCTCAAAAGCATTAGCATTGATATCGCTACCTTCCAAGGCGACAATAGTTCGAGCTTCGATATTAAGATTGCCGCCGTTACCGCTGCCTCCGGCTTCCGTCGAAATTTGACTGTTGCGGCGCAATTGAAGAAAGTCAGTCGTCAGCGTAATGTTGCCTCCTTCTCCAGAAGCAGTAATGGCTGAGATCCCAGCTTCGGTGTCAAGGAGGAGAATCGAATCTGCATCAATTTGTAAGTTGCCCGCACTTCCGGTTCCTTCATTCCCCACACTGACAATCCCTCCCTCTGAAACAATTAATCGAGGTGTATGAATTGTTATATTGCCAGAATTGCCGGACGTCGAGAATAATCCTAAAGCTTGACGAGTTGCTTCTGGAAAAATCACCCCATCAGATTGTACTCTAGCCAGAAATCTTCCTCGATTACCGATAACTTCTACAGACTCAGTTGCATTAATCGTAATCCTTCCGGCCGCACCGCTGGCTCCCGTTGAGGTGGAAATCGTTGCTCCATCTCGTACTGCCAATCGAGAGGTATTAATCGTGATGGTTCCCGCATCAGTTTCATTAATCGTTGCACTAGCGATCGCTGTAGGCCGCATTGTTTCAGAGATAATACCACTCATCGTCACTGATTCAGACGCATTGATGACGATATTTCCTCCACGACCGATATCAATACTGCTAACGTTGAGAGTTCCTCCATCAAAAACCGTTAACGCTTGAGTGTCAATCGTCAAATTACCTGAATTTCCCTCGCCACCTGTTATGGAAACTAAAAAGCTATAAAGATTGGGATTTTTACTGATAAAACCACCGATCTGCACTGACTCAGAAGCACCGATCGAAACATTTCCAGACGAAGCCGCACCAAACGTTCTGGCAACGATCGTACCCCCATCTAATGCCAGCAATTCTCTTGTCGCGATCTCGATCTCACCACCCGCTCCGTCTTGCAATGTCTCGCTAACCAAAAGACTGGGAAACGTTTGTTCTGGGTTCGCTCCCACTACTGCCAACACATCGCTCGCACGAATACTCAACTCTCCCGAGGGTTTCGATCCTTGATTTTGAATTAAAGCGATCGACCCATCAGTCAACCTCACTTGCTGTCCCACCATTTGAATCGACCCCATCCCCAAGCCACTGGCATCGACTGCCGCACGTTCGGATAAATGAATGTTCCCGAAACCTTCGACCCCTTCGTAACTGAACATCCATCCCGCTTCGCTCGAAGCCAAACTGACATTTCCAGATCTAGCACTCCCCAACGCGACGCGTCCTTCCGGTGTCCTCAGTACCCCCCCCACGAAGTTGATTTCGCCACCAATTAAAGCCAAGGTATTTCCAGATCGCACCTGCAAACCCTCGTTTACTTGGCTGCGGTCGATCGGAACCAAGCGGACCTCTCTTCCAACGGTCAACCCATGGCCGTTTCCCTCGACTTGAATAGCACCCGGACTCGTCCCCAACTGCAACCCCACCGGTACGCTCACGGTCAGCAAAGATGGAGCTTGTGGGTTGACGGCACTATAAAAACTGCCATCGGAAAGTTGAAGGCTCTCGGCAGTGCTACCCAAAAACGAGCCGCCGATATCCAATCGAGCGTTGGCACCAAACCTCAAACCATTGGGATTAATTAAAAATACATTGGCTGTGCCGTTGGCTCGAATTAAGCCGTCAATGGCCGAGAGTTGATTTCCAGTGACTCGGCTAATAATATTCTCGATCGCCAACGCATTATTAAAAAATGCTTCGGCTTCTGTCGGGACAGAAAACGATTGAAACGAGTGAAATAAGTTGCCTCCGACTGTCGTTCCGCCTTCAATACTGTATCGGTTGTCTTCGAGCGTGACTTGAGAGGAAGCGGGCAAGGTATTGTCAGGAACAATTTGTGCGAAGGTTGGTTTAGCTAACATTAAGCCAAACGCTAAAAGTCGAGTGATTGAAATGGCTGTAGAATTCAGCCACGGAGAAGATCGAACTCGAACTCTTTTAAAGGTAGTATTTATCATATTGGTAGGGTTTGAGTGAGAGGTGGTTCTGGGTCAATTTTGGCTCTCTCTAGTCGTACTATGGCAGACAAAATCTGCAATGTCGATAGGCGATCGCACTTCCTATTTTTTGTATAAATTTCTACATAAATCCCTGCCCAAATCTGAGAGATTTCGGGGTCTTCGGAGTTTAAGGTGATAAGCGGATTTTATACCAGATCGAAACCATCCTCCCTTAGCCCCCCTTGCGAAGGGGGGTTGGGGGGATGCGCCCCGGTTCGATTTCGTATTATTCATAACAAATTACACCGTAATCTCAGGAGACCCGATTTCGTTATCGATCGCTGCAACGGACAGATTCGAGCCAACGATGTCTTGCCCGATATTGTGGAGTTGAAATTAATGCGATCGTACCGTCGTCTCGTCGTTGCCAACCCGTGGCTTCGACTAGCGGCAGTTGCGAACTGTCCAATTCTGTAGCAGGCGATCGCTCTTCGTTCTCACTCTCGACTGACGAATCTCGAATTTCCATCAACCGAATATCCTCCCAAACCGTGCGACCGTGCAGAACTTCCGTGGGATCGGGCGGTAAACCCCCGTTTCCCGTGACGATGAAGGTATTCCCCGCCGCCACGTCACAAGCTGATACCACTTGCGTCGCCGGATCGATGGGATTACTGCTCAACTGCACGAACGCCGCGTTCGTATCGATTTCTGGGTTCGTAATTTCAACGATGCCATCGACTCCGAGTTGAGAACTGGCGGTGATTTGACTGTCGGGAGCAACGAACAACCCTCGGGTGAAAATTTCAATGTTGCCTCCATTTCCTCCCAAAGCATTGGCATTGATATCGCTTCCCTCTAACACGGCGATCGCATCGGCCGCGATCGCTAAGTTACCCCCGTTACCGCTTCCCCCCGCTTCAGCCGTAATCTGGCTACTGTTTCGCAACTGCAACGAGCGATCGGCGTTGAGTAGAATATTTCCCCCTTCCCCCGATTGGGTCGAAGCCGTAATACCTCCTCTGCGATCGAGTAAAACAGCCTCAGCACCGATCTCGAGACTGCCTGCGTTGCCCGTTCCGTCGTTGCGAACGCTGACGAGTCCGCCATTGCGAATCCTTAACTCGGGCGTGTTGATTTCCAAGTTCCCCGGAGACCCCGAGGGAATCGGAGGAATTCTCAAGGCTTGCTGCGTCGCTTCGTCAACCCGATTGGCACTGGCGTCGATGAGGCTGGGATTAATCGACCCCGGAACCGTTCCGCTGACTTCGACGAACTCCGTCGCGTTTAAAACGAGTCTGCCGCCATTACCGCTAGCGACCGTTACAGCAGTGATGCGTCCGCCATCGCGAACGATCGCTCTCGAGGTGTTAATGGTCAAACTGCCAGCATTACCGATAGCGTTCGTTCCCGAAGAAATAACGCTCGGTAGAAGACTTCTCGGTTCGATCCCAATGACCTCAATGATGTCAGTAGCATTGACGAGGGCGTTGCCTCCCGCACCCGTTCCAAAGGTCGAAATGGATAAACTCCCACCGTCGAGGATATTCAAACGCTGCGTCGAGATCGTGACATCACCCGTCGCTCCCCGAACGAAGCTCACGTTTCCTACAAAGCTACGGGCTAAGGAATTGAGGGGTGACGTACCGATCAGTGCGATCGATTCAGAAGCTCGAACGTCGATATTGCCAGTATTGCCCCCACCAAACGTTCGGTTGAAAATTTGCCCTCCCTCCCGTACAGTGAGTCGTCGGGTGGAAATGTCGATATTGCCCGTGTTACCCGCGTCTAGGGTTTCTTGCAAAAAGCCACTACGAAGGAGTCCGTCGGGGGTCGTCCCCATTAAAGCGATCGACTCTGAGGCTTGCACCCGTAGCAGCCCGAAAGTTTGCGTTCCTTGGTTTTGCAGTAGAGCGATCGACCCGTCGCTCAAGGCAATTTGCCGACCGACGAGTTGCATCGAACCGACTCCAGTTCCACTAACATCGACGGCCGCCTGTCGGGTAAAATCCAGGTCTCGAAAATCGGAAACGCCTTCGTAATTCAAACGCCACGACTGGCTCTCGCGAGTGGGGGGAGCCGTCAACGCCACCGACCCGGCTTCAACTGCCCCGAGTTCGATCCGTCCGCCCTCAGACGTCAGCGTCGCACCGCTTAAGTTGACGTCACCGCCGACTAATGCCAGGGTGTGACCGGGGTTAACTTGCAAACCCGAACTGTTATTCTCTCGGACGACCGGTGAAAACAGTGGATTGTTTACCGTCAAGCTGTGACCTTCACCGCGAACCTGAATCTCTCCCACTCGTCCGTTGAATTGTAAGCCCACCGGCACGTTGACGCTCAGCAACGGTTGTGATTCGGGGGCGATCGCACTGAATTCTAAGCTGTTTGCAAACACGAGACTCTCGGCTGTCGTAGCGAAAAACGAACCACCGAGGTCTAACCGAGCGTTTTCTCCGAAGACGATGCCGTTGGGATTGAGTAAAAACAAGTTCGCCGTCCCGTTGGCTCGAATTAACCCGTCGATATTCGAGATTTGGTTTCCCGTAATGCGGGTGAGAATACGTTCGACTGTCGTAGCGTTGTTAAAAAACGCCTCAGCTCCTCTCGGAACGGAAAAGTCCTCAAAGGAGTGAAATAAGTTGTTTCCTGCGGTCGTTCCGCCTTCGATTGTATGGATATTGTTGTCGAGCGTGACCTGAGAGGGGTTTGGGAGTGTTTCGTCGGGAACGATTTGTGACACTGCCGAATGCGATAAAAGATAGCCGATCGAGAATACCTCGACGATCGCGACGATTGGAAAAGTTAACACGCGCCTCGAGTTATTATGTAAGCTACTAAGAGCCATTGGGTTGTGTAGTCCCTCGATAAAATGAGAATATTTTCTGGATCGAAATAGTATCTTTCTGTTTGTAATATGGCACGACTCAATTCAAGATGTCGAGAGCTAATGGCTCGACTTAATACTATTCAATATTTATGTAAGTTATGTAGATATATATAGCAATCCTAAATGGTTGGCGGAAACAGATCGGCTGAAAACTCCATTCCGTAACGATCTATCCTGAAAACAATCCGCAAACGAAGTCGTACTGCTATATAGACAGCCCAACAGATTCGTGAAATCTTGTAATTGGAAAGTACTGTAGCACGGCGATCCCAACCAAATAGTGCGTTCAAAACTCAAATGATTTTGCTATAATGTGAATTGGATGAAAAAACAATTTAAAAAACTGTAGGGGATATCGGCGATCGTTTACCCTTCAACTCTTGGAAGTTTACGTGTGGGAAAATTCCAGCTTTGTGGCGGTGATAACAGGTTTAGACCTGACATATTAGAACGAATTCGAGTTCGATCGCGACCCGATCGCTCGCAGGATTAAAAGCGATCGATTTCCAATTGCAAAAGTTGAGATGTACCGGGGCGATCGCGACTCAAACTCCTCGACGCGGTTTCCGACCTCGCGTGTGCCGTTTGCGTTTCGACTTCGGCGGCGTGCGGTGCGCCCCAAAATATTTCTCGCTGCGATAGCGCAACCACACCCTTAACTGTTGCGGAATCCGGTCTTTTTGTTCCTTCGTCAAGCGATCGTACAGCACTAACGCCCGTTCCCGCTCGCCGCGACAGGCCGCGTTATTATGAGCGTCCCAGTAACTGCGTGCGACGCGAATCCGGCGACAGACTTCCTTGACCAGCGCGTCTCCCGTGAGGGGTTTCTCTGGCTTTGCCATATCAAGCGTCTCCCTGCCCTAACGGTAGCGTCGGCGAACCCGAGGGTAACACGCGGCGCGATACCGTCGCTTTATAACTTTCCCGTTCGGTGTCTACGTCCACTGCGATCGCCTCGAACTGAACGTCTAACCCGCCGCGAGGAATCGAGAGCTGAACCGACGATTCCTGTTGTCCGTTCCCGAGGAGAAAGAAATCCGTCAACCATCGCGGCCCGTCGATGAGTGTTTGGTTCTGCAAATCGCGAATCCAGAGTTTCACAACCATACCCGCCGACGGTTCGGGAAGTCGCACCCGCACGACGACCGGACGTCCGACCGTCAAATCTCCACTCGGGATCTCCAGTTCTGGAGTCGGAAGCAGCGGAGCCTCTAACACCGCCTCACCAGAGTCCTCGGAGCGATCGACCTCGGGCAACGCCAGTCCGAAATCGTCATCGACTACCACTTCCTGGGCTTCCCATTGCGAAAGTTCCGCCGTTTCGTCTCCGAAGTCGAACGGATTGCTACGACGATCCGATCCCGAAGCCAACCACGCCGACAATTCGTCGTCTCTTGCCAAGTCGTTGAGGCGCGAGGCGAAGCGATTGGGTAAATCGAGGGCTTGAAACGCGCGATCGACCGGAGAGAGTTGAGGGGGCGCAGGATTTGGCGAAGGCGCAGAAGACGGTTCGGGGACATCGGCAGCTATCGGTTCGGCTGTCGGTTCGGGATCGAAAGTACCGAACGGATTGTTTGCCGCTTCCCTCGACGGTTTCGCGGGAGCGTGACGGTCGGACTCCTGAGACGGCGGTGCGTTGCCGAAGCTGGGGAGATCGATCCCTTTAGCGGATTTCGAGGCCGTATCGCTTAACTGAGGGGGCAACGCTTCGGCCGTTTTCGCATCGAGGGGAGGCGGAGGGGGTGCAGAGGCGCGTTTGGGAGAGCGATAGGGTTCGGGGGCGATCGCCGATCGCCGTAAGATCGACCGATCGAGCTGTCCGCCAGCGATCGCCTCGAGCAAGGCATCTAACCGCGCCGTAACCGTAAACGACTGCTTCGACAACACGTTAGGAACCGCATCGCACAGCAACACTTCCCCTAAAATCAAACGGCTCGTACAAGTTTCGGGGATCTCCATCTCGTAAGAAAACGACAGTGGCAGCGTCTGAGACGAAAGTAACCGTTGCACGGTCGCCACCACTCGCAAACTTTGAGGTTCTCGCAAGCGAATGCGTAAATGTAACCCTCGGATGGCGCTTTCCTCTGTCGAGCCGTCGATCCGGGCAATTTCTCCAGAAATCGCCAGCGGTTCCCCCGATTTCACCGTGAGGGCTTCGCGAGCGAGGGTCAAATGCAAACGAGGCGATCGCGTCGGTAACGCCGACCGTTCCGGTAGGGGAGCGAGATCGTCAGTGGGCGCGTCCGCATCCGGCGAGGCGATGGCCGTTTCCCCGTCGACGTGCAAGCAAACCGTCGCGCGGCGAGTCGGTTCTGGACGTTCTACCGTCACCGGAGCCGCACAGCTAAGTTCCCATCGCCCCGGTAACAACTCTGTCGGCGACAGGACGAGTAACGACCCGTCCTCTTCCGTCTGTCGCACGCAGCGATCGCACTGTTGCGAGTCCGAACTGGGAGTTTCCCTCGACTGAGATGCCTTCGGGGGAGTATACAGAACCCGAATTTCAGCGATCGCATTTTTGAACGTCGTTTTCGCCACAATACGATAGCGTCCCGTCGCGATCGCCTTGCCGTCTGACGGTAGGGGTCGCCAGACTCGTTCCCCCTCGCGCTGAATCAAAAATTCCCAATCTTGCATTATTTGACACCTCGCGCCTCGCATCCCAATTTCAAACTGCCGATCGCAGGCTCGTTAGCGCTCTGCCGACGCGACCCGAGCGCGACGCCAAATCCACCACGCAGCCAGACAAAGCGTGCAGTTTCCCATGACTGTCGTTGCAGCCTGCACCGTCACCAGCCATTCTAACGCCTCCGCGTTGTCGAAAAAGTGCCACGTACAGGCGCACATCGCACTGACGAGCGCGGGCAACATCGCCACCGACAGCCAATGCCAAGCGCGGTTTCCCGTCACTTCACCGTAACGCCACACCAGCCAAATGGCGGCAATCCACTCGATAACGCTCGAAATGTGAATCATCCAAGTGGGAATTGAAAGAACGTGCATGGAAACTCTCTCGCCCTGCGACTTCAAAACGTGAATGCAAATCGATGCAGTTCGATCGAACCGACACCAACTTTCGTTTATTGTAGGGTTGCCGGAGACGATTTCTGACGAAAAAAACAACGGAGATGGGCCGTCGCGTTGCTGACAGCGAAGTTCTGTCTCGACGACGGCATCGACGCGAAGCGCAATCGAGCATCATGGAAAAACGACGAGCGATCCTGTGTGGCTACTACGGTATGGGAAACGGCGGCGACGAGGCGTTACTCGCTTGTCTGGTGGACGCCTTACCCGCCAGCATCGAGGCGATCGCCCTGTCCGGCGATCCCGAGCGAACTCAAAAACGCCACCATATCGCTGCCATTCCCCGAAAATCTACCCCAGCCGTGTGGCAAGCTCTGCGCCGAGCCGACATCTTTATTTGGGGAGGCGGGAGCTTGATGCAAGACGCCACCAGCGCTCTCAACCCCTTATATTACGGCGGTTTGATGGGAGTCGCCCAACAACTGGGTTTGACCACGATCGCCTGGGGCCAGGGCATCGGGCCGTTACAGCGATCGCTGACCCGGTGGGTTGCCCGCGAATGTTTCAGCGGCTGCGACCTCGTCACCGTGCGCGATCGCCACTCCGCCGCCCTGCTCCAACAGTGGGACGTTCCCTTCACCCTCGCCCCCGATCCCGTTTGGAATCTCGACACCTACCCCCCACAAGGGCTGTGGGATATCCCCGCCCCCCGCGTCGCCGTAACCCTACGTCCCCATCCCCAACTTACGCCATCGCGTCTCGACTGCCTGACCCGCGCCCTGGCGGACTTCCAAACCGCCACCCAAACCTGTCTGCTCTTAATTCCCTTCCAACGAGATCGCGATCTGAAGCTGGCCGAAACCCTGCGCGATCGCCTCCCTGGAGAAACTCACATTTGGCACAGCGACGATCCCCGCGAACTCAAAGGCGTCTTTCACAGCGTCGAATTCGCCATCGGAATGCGGCTGCACGGACTGATCGCCGCCGCTGCCGAAGGTTGCCGGTGCTGGGCGATTAGCTACGATCCTAAAGTCAGCCAACTGGCGGCCGAATTCGACCTTCCCGTCTGGGAACTGTCCGAACTTCCCGACGATCCCAATACCATCAGTCGCGCCTGGATAGAGACCTACGCCAACGGCGACCCCCTCGGCAACACGAGAATTCGGGCAACGATCGATCGCGCCGGACTCCACCGCGATCGCCTCCACGATTTGCTCGGTTAATGAGGAGCGGTGCGTGACGCAGCAGACCAACATCGACCTGACTTCGATCGCATTTTCTGGCCGCGTCACAGCACCCTACCCCTGTTCCCTGAAAGAGCGGTGCGTGACGCAGCAGACCAACATCGACCTGACTTCGATCGCATTTTCTGGCCGCGTCACAGCACCCTACCCCTGTTCCCTGAAAGAGCGGTGCGTGACGCAGCAGACCAACATC
>NZ_KB235958.1:639681-659717 GCF_000332355.1 Baaleninema simplex PCC 7105 | reverse complement strand
AAGCCTTCGACTTCCCCTCGGACTGACTCTGACTCGACCGGTCTGGCCGCCGCGACCCTCAGACCGAGAACTCTTTCTTGTTGGCGCCTTGGCTGTATCTCTCTTGTCGTCCGCCTCTTTCAAGGACTTCCCTTGAGTTGGGGACGCCACCGTACTTCTCCCTATCCTGGGGCTTCTTTGGCTTTCGATACCTCCTAAGTAAAAGTCATAGCCTTATCAGCTCTCCCTTTCTCCCCCTCTCCCTTTCTCCCCCTCTCCCCCTCTCCCTTTCTCGACAAAAAGCCATGACTTTAGACGTTCGCGAGTTTTTTCGCGCCACCAACCCCGCCCAAACCTTAAACGTCGAAAATCCCGACGAGCGAAAACTGTATATCGACTTTTCCGAAGTCCGGGGATCGCAGATCGTCGAAGAACTGCGAGATAACATTAGCTTTTTCTCCCCCGACGAACCCACCGTGCAACTGTTTACCGGCCATATCGGCTGTGGCAAGTCTACCGAACTGCTGCGGTTGGCGGCGGACTTACGCCAAGACGACTTTCACGTGGTTTACTTCGAGTCGTCGCAAGATTTAGAAATGGGAGACATCGATGTCAGCGACATTCTGCTGGCGATCGCGCGGCGGGTCAGCGAAAGTCTCGAAGACCTCGAAAAAATTCACCTTCAATCGGCCAAAGGCTTACAAGGCTTACTCAACGGCGCGGCGAAACTGCTACAAACTGAAATCGACTTATCGGCGGAAGTCGGCATTCCCGGCGTCGGTCGCGTCAACGCCAGTACCGAAGGTAACTTTAGCGCAGAAGTGGGAGTTCCCGGCGTCGGACAAGTCAGTGCCGATCGCGAAGGCGTGTCCTTCGTCGCCCTCGGGTTGGGAAAAATCACCGCTAAAGCCAAAAACAGCCCCGAACTCCGCAGCAAATTGCGGGAATATCTCGAAGTTCGCACCACCAGCGTCCTCGATTCCATCAACCAAGAACTGCTCGAACCGGCGATCTACAAACTCAAACAAATTGGCAAACAGGGACTCGTCGTGATTATCGACAACCTCGATCGCGTCGAACGCAAACCCAAACCCTGGGGACGGACGCAACCGGCTTATTTATTCGTCGATCGCGGCGAACAACTGCGCCAACTCAACTGTCACGTCATCTACACTTTGCCTCTGTCGCTGTTGTATTCCAACGACCTCAACCAACTCACCAATCGTTTCGGTTGCGATCCCAAAGTCTTACCGATGGTTCCGGTGCAGCGGCGGGACGGGAGCGAACACCGAGACGGTCTGGCGATGATGCGTCAGATGGCGCTGGTACGGGCGTTTCCCGACCTCGACGAAGACGGCCGAGAACAGCGCGTTTCCGAATTGTTCGAGACCTCCGAACTCCTCGACGATCTCTGTCGGGTCAGTGGCGGTCACGTGCGAGAATTTTTGCGATTGCTCAACGACTGGATTCGCAAAGACCGCCGACTGCCCCTGTCTCGTAAAGGTCTCGAGGCGGTGGTGCGCCAAAAACGCGATCGCATGACCCTCGCCATTACTGACGATGAATGGGAACTGCTGCGTCAAGTTCGCCAGCATAAAAAAGTCACTGGCGATGAAGGGTACGATATTCTCATCCGCAGTATGTTCGTTTACGAATACCGCGATAGTGAGGGGTCGTGGTTCGACGTCAATCCAGTTTTGGAAACGGCGCTTCCGCTGAAGGAGGGTTAATCTCGACTCAACACGCAGATCGTTTTGACGAGGCTCGTGCATCGGTGGTCAACTCACAACGAGATCGATGGTCTGACGACAACCAAGACACCCTCGATAGCTTAGTGTGGGCGATCGAAAGTTACAGCGGCGATCGCAAGTTTGCCATCGTCTTCGCTCGCTGCAACGCCAGAGCATTATGGCACGGCGTCCTCACCCGTCTCCGCCAAGTTCCCGACCTCGATCTTTGTGAAATTTACCTGTCTCCATCGGCAACGACACTCTACAGTACGGTATCCGAAGCCTTAGCCGCGCGAAAAACTCGGTCTGGAGAATTCCCCGATGCGGCGATCGTGTCCGGGTTGCCCGAAGTCCGAGATCTCGACGGATTGTTAAACAACGCCAAGAAAATCATCGAAGAACTGGCCAAAACCTTTCCGTTTCCGCTGGTGTTGCACGCAACGGACGAAGTCCTCCAGCGCCTCGTTCGCATCGCACCCGACATTTACAGTCGCGCCAGCATCGAAGAATTTCACCAGTCGATCGCAGACGTCAACGCCTTCATCGATCGCACCGCCGACGACATTTTCGATCGCGTTCTCGAAGCTGGGGCGGGGCGGTTTCTCGACAACGCCGATTTGAACCTCACCCGCGACTCCCAGTTGTTTTGGGAACTCGAAACCGCCCGTCAAACCCTCGCCAACAGCGCGATCGAGGTCAAACCCGAACGCCTGGCCAATTTAGAATTTTTACTCGGAAACGCCGCCGACCTCGACGAGTCGAAGCCCCAACACTACGAACGCAGTCTCGCCGACTTACAAACTGCCTTAAACGCGACGTCGAATCCCAAAAAGCACGCCCGCCTCGTCGAAAAACTCGGCTGCGTCTTCTACTGCTGCGGGACCAGTTGGCGCACGCGATCGGAACTCGGCCGACAGGATTACGAACGCAACTGTCAACAGGCTTATCTCAACTTCAAACAGTGTATCGACCTGTTCGAGCGCGAAGGGCGTTTCGACCTCGTGGCGAAATTTATCAACGCCCTCGGCGACATCCTCGAACGCCAACAGCGTTGGGACGAACTACAAACCGTCGGGACGACAGCCAACGTCCTCCACCGCAGCCACCCCAACGCCTTTCGCCTCGCCCGCGCCTATAGCTTTGTCGCCGAAGCCGCCCTCGCCCGTCAAGATTGGCAAACCGCCCTCGAAAACGCCCAGCAAGCCCTATCTGTTTCTCGTCACGCCACTCCCGACGAGCGTATCACCGACGCCTCCGAGAGTCAGATGTTTCGCGAATGGGTGCGATCGTTCAATCAAGGGGCGTATTACTTCGCCCTCGCTCGCGCCCAAGCCGGGTTGGGGCAGCTTCGCGACAGTCTCGCCAGCCTAGAAACGGCACTCACGAAAACCAAGCCCGACTACGAACCGCAACTGTACGCCCGCATTCTCGAAGCCCTCCGCCGCGCCTATTTCCAAAACGGCGACTATCTCGACGCTTTCCGCCTCAAACAGCGTCAGTACACCCTCGAACATCAGTATGGATTTCGGGCGTTCGTGGGGGCGGGACGGTTACAGCCGAGTAAAAGCGTCAGCAACCTGGATTTGGAGACGGGAAAACAACCGGAAACGGTGGCGCGGGCGATCGCCGCTTCGGGACGCCTCGAGGACGTCAACCGCCTCGTGGAGCGCATGGGACGGGTCGATCGCAAGTTAACGATATTGTACGGACAATCGGGCGTCGGTAAAAGTTCGCTGCTACAAGCGGGGTTGGTTCCCGCTCTTACGGGTCGCGCCATTGGTAGCCGAGACGTTCTGCCGGTACTGCTGCAAGTTTACGCCGATTGGGAGTCGCGCTTTAGCGAGGCGTGGGTTTGCGCCCTCTCGAAAACCTTCGGCGAAACGATCGCGATCGAGCCTCGGATGGCAGAGTTCTCGACGCAGTTGCAACGACAAACCGATCGCAACCGATCGGTCGTTTTGATTTTCGACCAGTTCGAGGAATTCTTCACCGCCTACCCCGACAGCGAGGCGCGACAGCCGTTTTATCGCTTTCTCTACGACTGTTTGAACCTGGCTTACGTGAAAGTCGTTCTGTCGTTGCGGGAAGATCGCCTGCACCATTTGCTCGAAATCGGCCGTTGTATCGATTTAGCTGTCGTCAACCACAACGTCCTCGACAAACAGATCCTGTACTATCTCGGTGCGTTTTCCTGCGAGAGTGCCAAATCCGTGATGGCACAACTCACCGCCCAACAGAGTCGGTTGTATTTCGAGAGCGCCCTGATCGATCGCGTCGTGGAGGATTTAGCCGAACGTAACGCTCGTGCGGCAGAAGGTACCGTCCGCCCCATCGAACTGCAAATCGTCGGCGCGCAGCTGCAAACCGATCGCGTCACGACACTCGCGCAATACGAACAGCTCGGAGAACGCCCCAAACAAACCCTCGTACAACGATATCTCGACGACACCCTAGCCGACTGCGGCCCGGAAAACCAGCACATCGCCCAACTGGTGCTGTATCTGCTGACGGACGAAAACAACACGCGCCCCATTAAAAACCGCCTCGATGTCGAAAAAGAATTGCGATCGCGCTGCGGAGTCCTCGGAACGCCCAATTCCTCCGAACTCGCGGTGACCGACGCCCAACTGGAACTGGTGTTGCAGATTTTCGTCGATTCGGGGTTGGTGTTTCTGTTTCCCGAAACCCCTGTCGAGCGCTACCAACTGGTTCATGATTATTTAGTGCGGTACATCCGCCAACAGGAAGGGGCGAAACTCCTCGAAAAACTCGAACGCCTCGAGGCCGAACGGCGACTGCACGAACAGAAGCTCAACCGCGTTCTCAAACGGGCGGCGATCGGCGCGGGAATTGCTGCGATCGCCACCACCACCCTGGCGTTGATAGCAGTGCGCTTTGCCCGACAAGCTCGTTTCGAGCGCCAGCAGGCCGAACTGGCGCACGTCCGGGCGATCGATTCTCTGAGTCGCTACGCCCGAGAACTGGCCTCGGAACAACGCGATTTCGAGCAGCTACTCGAAGGGCTGCGCTTGGGAGGTCTGCTCCAGCTTCACGAGCGCCTGCACCCGGACGAACAGATCCTCTCCCACGAGATGCACGATCGCGCGTTGTTCGCACTGCAAGAATCGCTCTATTGGGTGCGAGAGCAGAATCGCTTCGTCGGTCACGACGCTCCCCTTCTCAATGTCAGTTGGCATCCCGACGGTACGCATTTGGTGTCAGTCGACGAGACGGGAGAGTTCGTCGTTTGGAGGCAGTCGGGGGCGATCGCCCGTCGGTTTGTCGTCGATGGGGGACCGCTCGATCGGGTTCGGCTCAGTTCCGACGGCGACCTCTTCGCCACGGTGGGAAACGACGGTACGGTGACGCTGTGGAACGCGCGGGGGGACAAAGTCGCCGGACGAGCGATCGAGGCTGAAAACGCCACGAGCCTGAGTTGGCATCCCGACGCCGCGCGACTGGCCGTCGGCACTCGCGAGGGAACGGTGGAAGTTTGGCAAGTCGCGTCCGATGCCAACAACGAGATCTCGTTCGATTTGGTGGAGCGGTGGCGCGGTCACGACGGCTCGGTGAGCAGCCTTCAATGGCGTCCTGACGGCACGCAAATGGCATCGGCGGGGTCGGACGCGACCGTCAAAATTTGGAGCGCCACAGCCCCCAAAAACGAGGGCAACGAGACCGTTTTCGTGCGACCGGCCGTCCGAACGCTGAACGGACATACGGACGAGATTTCGAGCGTGCGCTGGCATCCCCGAGGCGACGGTCTTGCCACGGCGAGTCTCGACGGCACGATCCGAGTGTGGGACGCCACGGGAGAAGCCCGTCGGGTACTGTGGGGTCACGAGGATGGAGTGACGAGTTTGAGTTGGCGTCCCGATGGCACGGTTTTGGCCTCGGGAAGTTGGGACGGCACGATTAAGCTGTGGAACGCCGAGGACGGCCGCGAGCGACAAACTCTACGGGGCGATGACGACGGTATTGTCAGCCTCCAGTGGAGTTCTAACGGGGAAATGTTGGTGAGCGCCGATCGCTTACGCGGCGTCAAACTTTGGAATTTTCACGATCGCACGCTGAAAGTGTTGCAGAGCGATCGCGGGGCGATCGTGCGTTTGAGTTGGAATCCGCGAGGGACAACTTTCGCGACGGTTCACGAGGATGGGACGGCGACGGTGTGGGATTTACGCGGACGGGCGATCGCTCGCTTGTCAGATGACGAGTCGGACGAGGACGGGGCGATCGCCGATGTGGTGTTCGCGGCGGACGGGGAACAGTTACTGACCGCCCACGATGACGGGACGGCCACGGTATGGACGATCTCGGGCGATCGCGTCGCGACGTTGCGCGGTCGCGACGCCCCCGTGAGGCGGGTTGCGGTGTCTCCCGACGGCAACCTCCTCGCCACCGCCAGCCAAGACGGAACGGTGACGCTGTGGGACCGGCGAGGACAGCCCTTGCAAGCTTGGGTCGGTCACGACGGTACGATTGTGGCGATCGCGTTTCATCCCGAGGCGTCCGTGGTGGCGACGGCTGGTAGCGATCGCACGGTGAGACTTTGGACGTGGCGAGGAGAGCCGCTCTCGATCTTGCCGGAAAGCGATCGCCCGTTGACGGATATCGCTTGGCATCCCGATGGAACGATACTGGCAGTCGGAGATCGCGATCGCGCCATCGTCCTTTGGCAAACGATCTTAAACGCGGAGGGAACGGCCTTGACCGAACCCGCTACCCCCATCCATCGTTTGTGGGGTCACGGTGCCGACGTGACTGGACTCAGTTGGCATCCCGACGGCGAAAGTTTAGCCTCCTCGAGTCACGATCGCACGGTGAAATTATGGACGCTCGATCGCCTGAACGCGACTGAGATCGCCCCGATGCGGATGCTCTCGAGAGGACGCATGGCGAGCCGACCGGTCGGCGACGACGGGTTAACGGATGTCAGTTTCAGCCCCGACGGTCGGATTTTAGCCGCGTCGGATACCTCGGGACGGGTCGTGTTGTGGCGAAATTTAGATTTAAATCTCGATCTCGAAACGGCGATCGATCGCGGTTGCGCGTGGGTGGCGGACTATCTCCAGCACAGCCCCGACGCGCCGCCGGACGTAAAAGCGCTATGTCGCGGGAGAGATTGATGGAAACAGACCGATAAACTGAAGAAACGCTCGACGAGCAAACCTCTCGCAAGACGCCACTTCAGAAACACGGTAGGTTTAGTTACGGGAGTACTGTGAGTGTTTCTTGTCGAGATTTCCATTCACTCGAGGCGATCGCAATGAAATCCAAGATTACGATTGTTATTGCTCAAGCAGATGCAGCGGGACGCTTTCCCTCTGAAGCCGATCTCGCCGCGGCCTACAGCGAACTCGACCGAGCGGCGGCTCGTCTGGAAGCGGCAGAGAAGCTCGCCGTCTATCACGACGCGATCGTTCGGGATGCGGGGGATTCGGTGTTGCAACGTTACGAGACTCCGCGTCCGGCTCGCACGGTCGGCGTCGGGTCTCCAGAACCCCTCAGCCAAGGATACCGCGAGATCGATCGCTATCTGCGAGCGATCCATTACAGTTTGGTCGTCGGTAGTACGACCCCCCTCGATGAAGCTGGACTTCCCCTCAAAAGTCGCGGCTCTCAAGCGTTACCCCTCCCCCTCGAAATTTATGGGGCAGCCTTCGAGTACGTTCGCGATCGCGCCTCTGCTGGGTTGAAACTCTCGCCACCCGCACTGACGGAACTCCGTTTTTATTTGGAGTACGCGATCGAACGTTTCGCGGGGACGCTATAGCGATCGCCACGGTTACCCGATCGACCTCAGTGGTGCAGAAAACTTTTCAAAATCGGAGATTGACAAAACACATAAAATATGTATATAGGCTCGAGCCAGATCCCCGGCATCTCCAAGATGCCGGGGATCTCCGGCAGCAATTTACCGATCTGGGATTTCGTGGCCAACCCTTTAATACGGCTAATACGGCGATATCGTTTCTAGCAAGGGTTTCAAGACTTTTCTGCACCACTAAGCCCGATCGACTCAGAAACCTCAATGTTTCAAATCAACTCAATTTGAAATATTTCAAATCGTAAGACCCGACACCTACCCTCGATCTGACATTTTTTCCTAAGCGGGTTATCTTTGAGTTTTTCTCATCTTTTGCAAATGATTCGTCGTTTCTTTACATTACAAAAACAAACGTCGATCGGCAGTCTCAAAATGTGTTAATAATTTTAAACCGATCGGTCTTTGACTCGAATTGTCGGGTGACGTCGCGTCAAACTCACCGTGAAATCGATGTTAAAGCGCTTGCGAAAGTCATCGCGATCGGTCGAAACTTCAAAATCGCGCAAAAACGAGGCGAGAGACTTTTCGAGACCTTAAACGCCCTCAAAAGAGTTGCGCGAGTAAATTTGCTACCCTAAAAAGAGAAGCCCGCCTATATCGTTTTTTTGTTTGTTGCTTCCCGTGCCGAAATTTAAACTTTTTCTAGTTCTTCTCCTATTCGCCTTAAGTGGCTGTGCGGGGAGTCCGTGGGGCGAGTCCCTCCAAGACTCCTTCGCTGCCGATCCCCAATTGCAAGATGCCACGCCGACTCCGAGTCCCAGTCCGGGGGAAACCGAGGCAGAGATCGCGCTTCCCGACGATTTCCCAGAGGCTTTTCCGCGCTATCGGGGCGCTCGTTTGATGCGAGTCGAAACCGAAGGCGATCGCGTGCGACTCTCTTGGAAAAGCACCGATCCCACCAACGTTATCGCGCAGTTCTACCAGCGGCAGTTACAAGAGAACGATTGGGAACAGATCGAAACCCAAGAAGACGGCGATCGCATCACCAAAACCGCCCGTCGCGACGGTCTCGACATCGCCCTGTCGGTGCGTCCCCATCCCGAGAACAGCGACACGGAACTCGTTCTCGAATACCCGAAAACCCCAGACGCTCCCACTTCGGACACCACCGCCTCAGACAGTTCTAGCGCAACGCCCGCCCCCACGCCAGCGCCTCCCCAATCTGACGCGACGCCGCCGCCCCCCGCAGCCGCCCCCACCACTAACTTTAGTGACTTAGACCGCGTCTCCGAACCGCTCCAGCCTTACGTGGCTGACTTGGCCGCCTTGGGGGTGCTGACCGCCGCGCCGCCTGAAAGCGATACGTTTTCCCCGAATTCACCGATTTCCCGTCGCGAATACGCCCGTTGGCTCCTCGAAACCAACAACAAACTCTACGCCAGCGATCCCGCCCAACAACTCCGCCTGGCCAACCCCTCCGTAACTCCCGCGTTTCAAGACGTTCCCAGCAGCGATCGCGACTTTCAAACGATTCAAGCCCTCGCCGAAACGGGCATCGTCCCGAGTCCTCTCAGCGGCGCCGAGACGACAGTACAGTTCCAACCCGACGCGCCCCTGACTCGCGAAGATATGCTGCGTTGGAAAATTCCCCTCGATCTCAGACGCGCGCTTCCGAGTGCCAGCATCGACGCCGTCAAAGAAACCTGGGGATTTCAAGATACCTCGCGCATCGATCCCGATGCCCTGTCTGCCGTGCTGGTGGATTTCCAAAACGGCGATCGCTCGACGATTCGACGGTCGTTCGGTTACACGACTCTGCTGCAACCGAAAAAAGCCGTCACCCGTGCTGAAGCCGCCGCGAGTTTGTGGTACTTCGGCTATCAAGGCGAAGGGCGATCGGTTCGCGATCTCGTCAGGGAGGAGTCGAGCGTCGAGAGCGGAGACTAACGCCAATCACTCGCCCGTGACAGCGAACGAACCCCGGTGAAGACGGTTCCCCAGAGAACCGTTTCTTCTGAGTCCTCCCAATTTCCACACTTCACGTTACTCGTGGCACTGTCGTCGCGCTATCCCATCTGCCACTAACTGTCTATGAACTCTCGCCGACGCCCTCAGTTATTGGTTCTCGATCTGACCCTCGTGTCTCTTATCGCGATCGGTGGCGGTGGTGCGTTCTGTTTTCGCGCGGCGATGGAACGAGAGCGAACACATTTAAGTCAAATCGCTCGCGATCGCGTCCGACTCGTCAGCGCGATCGCGAGCGAAACGGGAAACCACGACGATACGTTGGCTCGGTTCTCAACCAAACTGGCAGTTCCTCCCAGCGAAGAGGCCGGCGATCGCGCCGATAAACCTCCATCTTCCCCCAACACAGCTCTCGTGCGCCGAGACAACGGGATCGTTTGGCTGTTCGATCGCAGCATCCGTCCCGAAATCTCGATCGCCGACCTCCAAAACGGTGAATTTCTACCCGTCGATCGCGTCCTCGAGGGAAACTCGGGAACGGCGATCGCTCGAACTCCCAACGGAAAACAGGTTCTCGTCGCTTACGAACCCGTTCCGAACTTGCCGTGGGGCGTCGTCGTCCAGGTGTCGCTGGCGGAGGTACGCGCCCCCTTTATTAAGGTCGGTCTATACACCCTCACTCTCGTCCTCGCCACCGATATCCTGAGCTTTCTCTGGCTGCGACGCCGGGAAAACGCGGTCGTCCGAGAAGTCCAAACCCTCAACCGCAATCTCGAAACTCAGGTTCGCCAGCGGACGACCGACCTCACACAACTCAACCAAAACTTACAACGACAAGTTCGCGATCGCCAGCGCATCGAAAGCGTCCTGCGGGAAACCACCCATCGCCTCGAAGCGATCTTACAAAACGTCGCCGACGGAATCGTGGTTTTCGGTCGCTACGGTGAAATCATCTACGCCAACGACGAAGCCGCTCGGTTAGCGGGATACGAAGACATCGAGCATATGATCGCCAGTCAGCGACCCGTCTCGCCTCAATGCGACGTTCTCGACGAAGCCGGTCAAATCATCCCTCGCGAAAACTTACCTCAAACCGCCGTTCTCGAGGGTATCGCCAGCCACTTTCAAACCCTGCGCTATTACAACCGCACGACCCACGAAGAACGCTGGGTATTCGTCAAAGCCACCCCCGTTTCAAACGACGACGGCGATTTCAATTTGGCGGTGGTCGTCACCCACGACATCACCGATCGCGCCAACGTCGAAGCAGCCTTGCGTCAGAGCGAAGCTCGCTATCGCCGCATTGTCGAAACCGCCTCCGACGGCATTTGGATTATCGACGCCGACCGGGTGACAACGTTCGTCAATCCCAAGATGGCGCAAATGCTCGGCTATCCGATCGAAGATATTTTAGGGCGATCGATCTTCGAGTTTATGGACGAGAGCGATCGCGAGGCGGCCGCCGACAAACTCGCCCGACACCATCGAGATACAATTCGACAATACGACTTAAAACTGCGCTGTCGCGACGGTTCCCAACTGTGGACGATCATGTCGGCGACGCCCGCGTTCGACATGACTGACGGTTCCCTCGGCTCCTTGGGCGTCACGATCGATATTACCGAACGCAAAATCGCTGAAGACGCCCTGCGAGAAAGTGAGGAACGGTTTCGCGCCCTGTTCGAGCAGGCGGCGGTGGCGATGGCCGTGATGACGTTGGACGGTTGTTTTTTTCGGGTCAATCAAGCCTTTTGCGAGCTGTTGGGATATTCTCGCCCAGAACTGTTGGAGTTGCGTCTCGGAGACATCACGCATCCAGCGGATTTACAGACGACCCACGAAAAACTCATCGGATTGCGCGAGGGAGTTGGCGATCGCTATTCCCTCGAAAAACGCTACCTCGGGAAAACCGGCGAGATCGTCTGGGTTAGTTCTACCGTCTCCATCGTGCGCGATGGTAACGGTTCTCCAAAATACCTATTAGGTGTCGTCCAAAACATCAGCCAACGCAAACGGGCGCTTCGAGAACGGGAAACGGCCGAAACCGCACTGCGAGAAAGTGAAAAACGCTTCCGAACGCTGGTACAAACCGCCGGAAGTGCGATTATTGCTCTGGCCAGCGATCGACGGATCGTCGAGTGGAACGACGAAGCCGAACGACTCTGTGGTTGGACGCGAATCGAAATGCTCGGAGAGGATTACTTTACCCTTTGTTTGCCCCCGGCTTGGCGCGATCGCGTCGCGGCTCAGTTCGATCGCGTCCTCGGCGGACAACTCGTCCGAGAGTTCGAGCATCCGGTGTTCGACGCCCAGGGGGAAACGCGGGAAGTCCTGTGGAATTTCAACCGCTGGTACAATGCCCAATCGAAACAGTGGGAAATTGTCGCCTGCGGTCAGGACATCACCGAACGCCAACAAGTTCAAGCCGCCCTGCGGGACAGTGTCGAGCGGTTTCGCGCCATTTTCGAGCAGGTGGCGGTGGGGGTGGCTTACGTCAGCGGAGACGGGGCGATTGTCGATGTCAATCAGAAATATGCCGACATTTGCGGCTACCGCCAGTCGGAACTGCGATCGAAATCGATCGTCGAGATCGTCCATCCCGACGATCGCGGCGATTGGGCGTCTTGGACGAACCGTCTGCTGGGGGGGGAACTCGACACCTTTTCCCGCGAGATTCGCTATTTGCGCCGCGATCGAACGACGATCTGGGTCAATCTCACGGCCTCGATCCTACACGACGCCAAGGGACGACCGGAAAACTTTCTGCACGCGATCGAAAATATCAGCGATCGCAAACAAGCGGAAGCCGACTTGCAACAGGCCAACCAAAAGCTGAAGGAGAACTTACACGAACTCGAACTTCGTCATGAGGAAATGGTCAACCTCAGTCGCACCAACGAGTTTCTGCAAGCCTGCGCGTCGCTCGAGGAAGCCTACGACGCCCTGGGGGATTTGCTGCGTCCTCTCTTTCCCGGTTGTTCGGGGGGATTGTTTTTACTCGAAGGCGATACGGAACTGCTCGAACCCGTCTCGGTTTGGGGACTTCCGCTCGAGGAGGCGATGGAAATTTCGTCGGATTCCTGTTGGGCGTTGCGGTTGAGTCGCGCCCACTGGAGCGATCGCCAGACGAAATTGCATTGCAAACACCTGCGCTATCCCTCTCCTCCCGCCGAGTCTCTCTGCGTTCCGGTCATCGCGCAGGGGGAAACGCTCGGACTGTTGCAAATTCAGTCGCCAGAGCCGGGAAACCTCACTGAAGCCAAACAGCACCTCGCTCGGACGGTGACCGAACACGTGGCGTTGACACTGTCGAACCTACAGTTGAGGGAAACCCTCAAACGCCAGAGCATCCGCGACCCCCTCACGGGACTGTACAACCGTCGTTATTTGGAGGAATCGCTCGATCGCGAACTGCACCGCGCCAGCCGCGACGACTATCCTCTCAGTGTCGTCATGCTGGATGTCGATCGCTTTAAAAAGTTTAACGACAAGTTCGGCCACGATGCGGGGGATGCGGTATTGCAACGTCTCGGGGAGTTTCTTCAGCATCAAGTGCGCGGATCGGACGTCGCCTGTCGTTATGGCGGCGAGGAACTGACGTTGGTGTTACCGGGAGCGTCTCTCGAGATCGCTCGCGATCGCGCTGAAAATATCCGCCGAGGGATCGAAAACTTACACGTCAGCAGTAACGGACGCCTCCTTGGAACGATTCGCGCCTCTCTCGGCGTCGCAAGCTTTCCAGACTGCGGTACGACGTGGGAAGAAATTCTACAGGCGGCCGATGCGGCTTTGTATCGCTCGAAGGCGAACGGACGCAATCGCGTTACCGTGGCCGAACCGGTGACGGGGTGATCGGTTTCCGAGGTGAATCTTGCCGGTACAGCACGGGACTTCTCACGTGGGCAAATCCCTCGTCGGTTCGAACGACACCTGTAGACGACTCAGATCGATGGCCTATACTAGCGATCGAGTCGTTGTTATTGATGGAATTCCTTCAGTGTCGCCGCTCGAGGCAAACGCTGCGCTCGTTCTCAATTGTGCGAACGTCTGTTACACCGCGAGCTGGAACTTTTGAGGGGAATCTGTCGTCTCTCGCACCGACCCTGTTTTGCATGCAGTGTGTCTCCCCTAACGGCCGATCGCAGACTCCAATCGCGATCGCAGTTTCACTAGAACGCCAAGAGTTTAACGTCACAGACTCGATCGTCGTAACGTTTCTCTTGAGATTTAGAAACGCGAGATCGAGGAGATAACTCGATCTCGCTGCGAAGCCGATCCGATCGATCGGATCGGACATTTTGTTATTGTTTTTCTCGGTTTCAAGATCGTTTTTCGATCGATCTGCACCCCAGTATTTTGGGGGAAAATTTCGGAGATCGAAGGTGCGAGTTTGAACTCGATTAATAAATTTTGAGAGAACCGAGAAATTGGAAAAGTTGGTTTATAATCCCTAGGTAGAGTACTGGTATCTCTGAGGAGTTGAGCGAATGAAATTCAACCGACTGGGCGTATCCGCAGCCGTCCTAACGTTTGCGTCTCTCGCGATCGGGGGCGTTAAAGCTCCTGCTAACGCTGGAACGGTCAACACGACTGACTCCGTAGAAGTGGCGCAACGAGTCGGCGATCGTCCTGGTGACGTTTGCCGCCGAGTCAACGGTTCCAACGTTCTGTACACCGAACCCGACATGAATTCGCCTGAAATCGCCAATATGCTCGATGGCGAACAAGTTCACATGATCCGTAACGCCTTCATGGGTACTGACGGCATGATGTATTTCGAGCTGGAAGACTCTGTGGGCAACATGGGCTATATGCCTGCCAGCGCTCGGATGTTTCCCGGTGGACCGCTCGAATCGACCCTCGTTTACTGTGTCGGTGAAGGCCCGGCGACGTTCCCCGTAACCTGGTAGTTCGACGCCCAGTAACTGAAGTTGAAAAAGAGACGCGCCGAGCGCGTCTCTTTTTCAGGGAACAGCGATCTGCAAACAGTTCTTCATACGGAATCCGCACACCATAGCCCCTTTTAACGCGATCTCCCAAAATCGATTTAAGTCCTGGCGTACAGGGAATTTACGACGGGGTCCACAAAACAGGCTTTTCAAAACTGGATTTTGTATCAACCGTGGGGGACCGTTGAGAGTTGACAGTGCCTCGGCTGCGGAAGCTTCACTCTTGACTCTTCCCTCTACCCTCTTCACTGAAGACGCTCCCCGTCACCTCACCGCATCACCGCTTCGGGTGCGGCGTTGGCTAGGGCGAGCAACAGCCCAGTTTGCTCTCGGCCGTTGACGGCTAACTCGCTGTTACCTAGGACGATTCGGTCTTCGACCCGCGCGAGTAAATCGTAGAGAATGCGTTCGAGGCGATCGAAATCGCCCTGTTGGATGTCTTCTTCGGTTTGGGGAAACGGCAGTCGGGATCGGAGAAACAACGGTGCGCCAAACAACGAAGCCGCACCCCGCTGCAACCATAACGGCGACCCGATATCGAGCCAGATGTGCCAGCGATGGCAGAGGCGACTGCTGCGATATTGATAAATGTTACTCAAGAGAACGGCCGGACGCGCGAGATGTCGCAGAGGATAGGGATCGGCCGAAACGGTTCCCCGTCGTAACAGCTGCACGAACTCGCCGATGGAGGTGCTGGCGTCGTAACGCCCTCCTCGAACGCGACGTTCGACGTCCCAAAAATGTTGGGCGGTTTCGAGAAGTTCTCGTAAGGCTTCGAGGCGGTCTTCAGGGAGCTGGGGACGCCAGAGAAAGTCTCGCACGATGCGATCGATGGCGATCGCGGGAGCGTCGAGCCGTAGCTGTTCTTCCTGGGTTTGGTTCTGTTCGATCCATTGTCGGATGTTTTCGTAAGCCGTTTTTGCTCGATATCCCAAGCGATCCCATCGCTCGAAGGTTTCGACGGGTAACAGGTGCGGTCGGTCGGGATCGGGTACGTAGCATAGGTCGCACAGCGTTCCCGCTCGTACGGGATCGATGGCGCTGTCTCCCCGTTCGCCCGAGGATAACACGACGAGCATTTCAGCGACGGCCGAGCGATCGATCGTCCGACCTAAGCCGGGATACAACAAGGCTAACAGTGTCAGTACTGCCCGCACGCTGGGAGAGCTGACTAAAGGACGTTGGATGTTGAGCGATCGCACGGGAATGCCACGATCGCTTAAAATGCGCGTGAGGGTATACCGGGCGATCGCATCTAAACCCGGCCCGATGACGGCAATGTCTTGCGGTTCGACGGCTCGGGACGTGACGGCCTCGACGATACGCTCGGCGACCTGGCGCAATAAATCCGCCCGCGATCGCGTGTGAATCGACTGTACGGTCGCGCCGGGAAGTTGCCGCCAATACGTCGGATCTAAGGCGAGTTTCACGATCGCGTCTCCCCAAGTGACAGCTAACCCGTTGCGTTCGGTTAAGGTTTCGACGCGACAGCGTTTCGAGATCTGTTGCATCTCGTCGGGGTCGGCGTTGAGTCCGAGGCGAATTCCACCTTCGGGGTTGAAGGTAAACGTCCCCGGAATCCCCAAATCGAGCAGGGTCTCGAACAGCAACCGCGCCACGGCAGGATATTCGTCTACGTCGTCGGCGAACACCCGATCGAATCGCTGTTTGAGATGGTGTTGGTATTCGGGATGGGGAAGTAATTCGCGCCAGTACAGGTCGAAAATCAGTCCGTACGCGAGCAAACCACGAGACAAACACCACTGTCGCCAGCGCAGTAACAACTCTCCTTGCAGCGACCACAGATCGGCCGAACCCTCTTCGTTTGGGAATCCCTGCGCTAACCGTTCGGGAATCGTTTCGAGGGGAATTCCCGCTGCTGCTGCTAGCTGTAGGAAGTCTAAGGTTCGCCGGACGAGGCGATCGCTCCTAAGACCGACTTGCTCCAACTGGCCGCTGTCGAGTTCGGGTTTCCACAGTTCGGTCGCGAGGGCTTGTTCGGTTTCTGGACGCAACCGCACCGGGAACTGCGCTCGCAAATCCAGTTGGCGCACCAGTAACGGCCAGAACAGCACCACTTCGTTTTCAAAAAAGCCCAGCGGCGTTGTAACGTAGACAGGAGATCGCCCCGAGGTGGCGACGACGATGCGATCGCTCAACGTCATGCGATTGTCGCCGTTGGCCGCTAAGACCAAGGCCGTCGGCTGGGGCAGGACACCTTGAAATTTAGCTGTTGACGTCGGCTGTTGGTTCAGTTGCGACACCAAGGCTGTTGTTTTTCCGCTACGACTGGTTCCGACAATCCAAACTGACTCGACAGGCACCGCTTAACCTCGAATGGATTTGTTAACATACTACTGACTTCGTTCGGTTTCGTTGGGTCTGTTTGTTGTCGAGACTCCTCGCTCGGTGGTATTTTCTGAGTTTCGACTTTTGTTTCGAGCGTCACGACACTACCCGTTTTTTTATTGATTCACAAGACATGAAAGGTCAAGGTTCTCAAGGCATCCCAGGCGTGTTGCGAGCCGTTCGTCGTTGGTATTTCAAAACTCCAGAACGTGCGTTGGATGCTGCCTATCGAGCTGCATTGAAAATTCGATCGATCGAAAACGATTATTTCGATGGGCAATCGATTTCGCTTTCGTCAGAACGCTACAGTCGTCTAGAACTCAATCAGTTTCAATCTGAACTTTCTCATTATTTATCGACGATCGAGCGACGTTTGGCAGAGTTTCGCGCCAGTCGTTCTACATTGAATTTTATCACACAACAAACCGATCGCGCAAACATCAATTTAGAGCCGATCGACGAAACTAAATCTCGTTATTCTCCCGATGAAAAGTATCAGTTTTCGGAGACACTCAAAAAACTCAAAATCATCGATGAGGTAATTGCGAAATACCGGCGAGAAGCAAACTCGGAAGCTCTAAAAAATAGGAATGCAACCGCCAAATCTTCGTCGCCTAAAACGACGGTTGCCGTGCGATCGCAAACTCGAAAGACGGCGATCGAAACGAACGGTAAAAATGGAAAAGCTGCTCCGACGAGAGACTGGCGCGATCGCCTCAGCGAACCTCAAGAGCCTCGCGTCGAAACTGCCAGCGATGTCGAATCGATGGCAGGAAAAGCAAGTTTGCTACCGCGATCGATTTTACGAACCATCGATCGCATCAAGCGAGAACTCGATCCCAACGCTGAAGAGGAAGTGGTCGAAAAGTTTCGCTACTACAAGAGCAAAACCGTCATTTCACTGAAGTTCATGCTCTTGTTAGTACTGATTCCATTACTCACCCATCAAATCTCTAAAAACTTCGTCATTCGACCGATCTACAACGAGTTTTTCAACCAGAACGTCGATGTCTTCATCAATCAAGATTTTGAAGAAGAAGCCTTCATCGACTTGCAGCGATACGAAGAACGGCTGCGATTTCGCATGGCCATCGGACAAATTCCCAAGCTCGGGCCAGAGGAAATGGAGGAGCAAATCGAGGAAAAAGCCCACGAAATCGCTGAAGAATACCAAGCACTCAGCAATAACGCCGTCCAAAACGTTTTCGCCGATCTCTGCTCGCTCGGGGCGTTTTGTGCGGTCGTGATAACGAGCAAGCGGGAGTTGGCGATCGTCAAATCCTTTATCGACGATTTGATTTACGGACTCAGCGACAGCGCCAAAGCGTTTATCATCATCCTGTTTACAGACATTTTCGTGGGATATCACTCTCCCCACGGCTGGGAAGTGATTCTCGAGAGCATCTCCCGTCACTTCGGATTACCTGAAAGCCGCGACTTTAACTTTCTGTTTATTGCCACGTTTCCGGTGATCCTCGATACCGTGATGAAATACTGGATTTTCCGCTATCTCAACCGGATCTCGCCGTCTGCGGTGGCAACGTACCGCAACATGAACGAGTAACCGACGAAATCGCCCCCCAAAAACGCTACGATCGAGTTTTATCGTGTTGCCGCTGTCACTCTCGTTTTTTTGCCCCTATGAGCTTCGTTCGGTCTTGCGTTGTTGTTTTCTCTGCGATCGCCCTCGCGACACCTGCTGTTGCCTTCGACGACGACGATGTCGAACAATTGCGATCGAGCCTCACCTGTCGCGGGTGCGATCTCGAAGGGGCGGATTTGTCGGGGTTGAATTTAGCAAACGCCGACTTGCGAGACGCCGATCTCACTGAAGCTCGTCTCGTCGGAACGAACCTCGCCAACGCCGATCTGACGGAGGCCGAACTGATCGAGGCCGATCTCAACGGGGCGAACCTCAGCAACGCCAACTTTACCGAGGCCGATCTCACCCAAGCCTCGTTACGGGAAGCGATCGCGATCGATGCCAACTTTCAAGAAGCGACGCTGGTATTAGCCAATGGCGTCGGGGCGAACTTCGACGGGGCAAACTTGAGCGAGACGAAATTGGGAGTAATACAACTGCGGTTAGCGAGTTTGCGAAATGCCGATTTAAGTTTCTCGCTGTTGGGACGGGCGAACTTACGGGGTGCCGATCTCGAAGGGGCGGACTTGCAAGGGGCAAAACTGACCTTTACGAACTTGCGATACGCCAACCTCAGCAACAGCGATCTCGCGGCGGCGAACTTTACCAATGCAGATTTACATCGATCGCGGTTAGACGGATCGAACTTGCAAAGTGCAATTTTGACGGGGGCGACGATCTCGAACGCCTTACTCCTCGAAGCCAATCTCAATCGCGCGACGTTGACGGGAGCGAATTTGAGCGAGTCGAATCTGTCTGGCGTCAGTTTGACGCGGGCGACGGCCTTGGGCGCGAATTTAACGGATGCGAACTTATCCGGGGCGGGGTTGAATTTTGCCAATTTCAACGGCGCTCAGTTTGAAAATGCCGACTTGCGCGGTGCGGTGTTGAGCGAAGGTTCCTTTATCGGTGCGGACTTTACGACGGCGAACCTCAACAACGCGTATCTGTTTGGGGCGAACTTGACGGCGACGCTGTGGTTCGATGCCAGGTTGGAGCAGGTGGATTTAACGGAAGCCCTTCTCACGAATGCCAATCTCAGTTACGCCAACCTCACGAACGCAATTTTACAGGAGACGGATTTGACTGACGCAATCTTAACCGGTGCGATCGTCCCTTTTACAGCGAGCAGCGAACAGCCGTAGAACAGCCGTAGGGTGCGTGACTTGAAACATGGAGTGTAAATCCTTAGACCAATAAATCGTCACGCACCGCGAATGTACGCCGCCAACATACAAGGGTGCGGGTCAAGCGGTGAAGAATGCAGAGGGCAAAGGTGTAGAGGGGGAATTTCTCTTTAACTGTTCACTCTAGATTCTTAACTCTTCCCTGAAGAAGCTTCCCCTTTCCCTTGCTCTAACGGTACTTAAACAAATTTCAAGCCCAAACCAAGCCAAAACGCGCTTTGTGAGCGGCAAACAGGTCTCGATTCTCGTTCAGCCATGCCACAAAACGAAAAGACATGGCTGTCCGAAAAGCCTCTAAAGCATCTACAAAAGTTTCCAAAGGTTGGTTCGCCCACTTCCTTCGTAAACCGCCCGTCAACTTATGCCAAAGGATAAAAGTATAGGCACAAAATACCAAAATTAAATGCCGCTGTAAACTCTTCAAACCTCTCGCCTGGCATTCCCTCCAACCCAACCATCCTTTGG
>NZ_KB235958.1:566092-639581 GCF_000332355.1 Baaleninema simplex PCC 7105 | reverse complement strand
CACCTCTACCCAGGTGCAATCCTCCTACGGCTTGTGCCTCGAGGCGCAAGCGACGACATCTGCAACTCCGCCTTGAGTTCGCTCGGGTTTCTACCGCTTGATTTTCTCTTCTCTCCAGAACGGCTGCTTTTTGTCAATCCCTATGACCCTTCTGAGTTTTCTGCACCACTAAGGAACTTGCATTCATGACGATAGCAAAGGTTCTTTCTCCTTGTAGACGTGACAGCTCTGCCGTACCCGTCGCCACCCACAGGGTTTTGGGCTTGTTTAAATTTAGAGAAACTGGCGTAAAGTCCTCTTCTGGTAAGCTTTTGGCATATTCATCAAGGCGAATCTTCTGCCAATTTTCTCCCGATTGATTCAGCCAGATTTTCCGATTTTTGGCGACGGCTCCTAGATACTTCAGTCGGCGAGATTCGAGTCCCTTTAAAAAATTTGTAGTTGTTACCATAGCCGGCATCCATGAGGACGATTCCCGGTCGATACCCTCTCTTTAAACTCCGGTCAATTAATTCTAAGGCGATTTCGGGTTTCTTTTTGAAAGAGGGATCTTTCTTGCCTGAGGGTAGGAACTGGCTGGCTGATAGATTTCTACATCCAGAGGTCAAATTTTTTTTGCCATCATAGAGATGGGTCGTTACCGCCACGATTCCGTTGTCGAGCTTGCCGATTTCTCCGATGTACTGTCTTCCCACACCTGCGGTGAAGTTGTCCGCTTTTTCGATGTCCTGTATCATCGAGCAGCAAGGCAAATCCCCGACCCACTCGGGTTTGATGGCAGGAGTCCACCACCTTTAAACGACGTTCGTTAATACGCTTCTCCGTCCCAAGGGGATTACCGTTATAAAATGATGTAAGCGGTTGTAAACCACTCCCACCGAGTCGTTTGCCATCTGAGTTTATGTTTTTTCGCTGGCTTTCCCCGAGTAATCCTCCCAAATAGTGTCTAAACCCCTTTTTTTGTGCTTGGGTTTTGAAGTCGGGGTCGAAACGCTTGCACCACTTCTCAAAGCAGGGTGGCATAGCGGCTGGGGTGGTCTCTCTCATGGGGGACACTCTCCACCTTAAATCCTTGTCAGTCAAGGGTTTTGCTTTTATTTTACCTTTTTTACCGTTTAAGTCCCGCTAAAAGGCAGACGCAAAAAAACTTAAGATTTCTGTCTTGACAATATTACTAGCTACTCATATAGTTGATATATAAAAAGAAACAAATTTTTTAGCGATCCCAACTGGGTGGGAACGCCAAAATTTCTGTACGGATAGGAGGAATCATGGCTCATATCGCGATCGTCGGCGGTGGGATTGGCGGTTTACCGACCGCTTACGAACTGAGACACTTACTGCCGCGCGAGCATCAAGTCACGCTCGTCTCCGATCGATCGAAATTTACGTTTATCCCGTCGTTGCCGTGGGTGGCCTTCGATATGACGCCCCTTGAAAACGTGCAGCTCGAAATCGAGCCGCTGTTGAAATGGCGGGGCATCGACTGGGTCGATGGTAAAGTCACCCATCTCGATCCCGAAGCGAAAACCTTAGTTGCGGGCGATCGCACCCTCAATTACGACTATCTCGTGATTGCAACCGGAGCGTCCTTAAACACCGACGCCATCCCCGGTTTGGGGCCCGACAACGGCTATACCCATTCCGTGTGTAACCCACACCACGCGGAAATGGCACGGGAAGCCTGGCTGAAATTTGAAGAAAACCCCGGACCGCTAGTAGTCGGTGCCGTACCGGGTGCCAGTTGCATGGGGCCGGCTTACGAGTTCGCCTTGCTGGCCGACTACGTCTTGCGAAAACGGGGACTGCGCGATCGCGTTCCCATTACCTTCATCACCCCCGAACCCTATGCCGGACAGTTAGGCATTGGCGGTATGGCGAACTCTGGAAAGTTGGTGACGGAACTTTTCAAAATGAAGCAGATCGAGTGGGTCGAAAACGCCGCCGTTACCGAAATCTCTCCAGAAGACGTTTGTTTGTCTGACGGTCGCCGCTTCCCCTTCAAATACTCGATGTTGCTACCACCGTTCGTGGGGGCGCAATTCTTACGAGACGTTCCCGGTTTGACCGATGCCAAAGGGTTCGTTCCCGTTTTACCGACCTATCGGCATCCCGAGCTTCCCTCGATTTATACCGTGGGGATCGCCTCCCAACTGGCACCGCCAGAAAAAACAGCCGTTCCCCTCGGCGTTCCCAAAACCGGACAAATGACCGAGTCGATGGGAATGGCAGTCGCCCACAACATCGCTCGCGACCTGGGCGTCATCAAAAGCGCTCCCGTCAAACCCGCCCTCGAAGCCATTTGTATGGCGGACTTTGGCGATACCGGAATTATCTTCATCGCTCAACCCGTCGTCCCAGACAACAAAACTCGCACGCGACGCCGCTCGATCGCCAAACGGGGAATTTGGGTCAGTTGGATCAAAATAGCCTTCGAGCGGTTCTTTATGGCGAAGATGCAGAACGGTCTGGGGGTTCCTTGGTTCGAGAAATTGGGGCTGAATCTACTCGGCATCCGTCTCGTCGAACCCTTATCCGAGGCCGAACGACTAGAGGAAATGACTCATGGATCTGGATCTCGCCCTTCCGGAAGCCGATTTGGAGTGGCTCGCGAACCGCTTCAAAATTCTTAGCGAACCGACGCGATTGCAAATTCTCGCTGCGATTTGCCAACAGGAACGAAAAGTTTGCGAGATTTGCGATCGCACTGGGCTGTCCCAAGCCAACGTTTCTAAACACCTGCGACTGCTCAAAGACGCTGGCGTCGTCGCCTGTCGTCGCGAGGGCGTCAGCCGTTACTACCGTCTCGTCGATCGCGACTTGCTCGATCTCTGTACGAAAGCTCGCTGTCGCAACCCGGCGAAATAAATCGGTCGTGCGACGGTTTCTGTCAGCGATCGCCACCCCTCAACCTTTCACCCTCGTACTGCCATGACACACTCGTTCCTACACTTACAGCCGGACAAACATCTCTTACAGAAAGTCGGTACCGTCGGACTGGTCGGCTTGTTAATGGCCAGTGCTGGGGGAGCGGGTTGGATTGCGGCGCGTCAAGAACGCGAATCCATCGCCCACGCCGCCACCGAAACCGCCAACTTTCGAGTCAAAACCGCCCTAGCCGAACGGAATCCCGTCGAAGCCGATCGCGTCCTGACCGGTTCGGTCGAAGCGGTCAATACCGTGACGCTGACCAGTCGCGTGGCGGGGACGATTCGCGAGTTGTCCGTTGAAGAGGGCGATCGCGTGCGGGCTGGAGATCCCATCGCCTTTATCGACGTAGCGGACATTCAAGCCCAGCGGACTCAAGCCGAGGCCAGCATTCCACAAGCTCAAGCCTCTGTCAGCGCGGCGCAGTCGGCCTACTTGGCGGCACAGTCGCAACAGAACCAAGCTCGAGCTTTCGGGGTCGAAGCCCAGGCGTTTCGTGCCGAAGCCCAAACGCGACTCGACCAAGCGATCGCTGCCCACGAAACCGCGAAAGCACAACTGCAAGAGGCACAAGCCAACCTCGAGGATGCTAAGCTCAACCAGCGACGAATGACGATGTTGCAAGCCGACGGTGCTGTGAGTCAATCGCGCCTCGACGACGCCAACACTCGCTTGGCCATGGCAGCAGCCCAAGTCGAACAAATTCGCTCGGAAATCGATCGCCGCAGCGGGGCGATCGAACAGGCGCGGACGCAAATCCAACAAGCCAACGCCCAAGTCGAACAAGCTAGCGCCCAAGTCGAACAGTCGCAAGCGCAGATCGAACAAGCTAGCGCCCAAGTCGAACAAGCCGAAGCGGGGGTTCAACAAGCTCGAGCCCAAGTCGATCGCACGATCGCCGATCTCGATTACGGTACAGTTACAGCACCTTTCGACGGCGTCATTACCCGCAAGCACACTGATGTCGGGGCAATGGCGGGAGCGGGACAGTCGATCGTTACCCTCGAAAGTACCGATCGCCTGCGGTTTAGCGTTCCAGTCCCCGAATCTCTGGTGGGACAACTGAAACTGAACCAACCGATGACGGTTCGGATCGACGCCCTCGATCGCGCCGTGCGGGGTCGCGTCAGTCAAATCGTTCCGTCCTCCGATCCCAGGGCGCACAACTTCACTGTCAAAATCGATCTCGATCCCGATAACGGCGTCATGCCGGGGATGTTCGGTCGCTTGGCACTGACGAGTCAAAACCGCGAGGCGTTGATGGTTCCCACCGAGGCGATCGTCGAACGGTTGGGCATTCAAGGGGTGTACGTCGTACAGGGTAACCAAGCCTATTTCCGCTCCGTCGTCACTGGCGCAACGCACGGCGACGTCGTGGAAATCTTCCGAGGCGTTGAGGAAGGCGATCGCATCGTTCTTTCCCCCGTCAAAGAACTGCGCGATGGCAGTCCCGTCGCCCCAATTAATTAATTCAACGAAGCGATCTCAAGAACAGCGATCGGTGGTGACTGGTGACTGAAACACTGCTCACCGCTCGCTGTTGGCTGAAAAAGGGGTGGGTGGGGTGGGGAGGTGACGACGATACGGCGATCGCAGGGGCGATCGTCCTTTCCAAACAAACTCAAAACGAAATCAGGAGGATACTGAATTCTATGGCAGACTTATTTTCTCCCGAATGGATGCAAGGTTATCAAGCGCAATGGAACGCAGAATCCGAGCTGTCCGACGCTCTCGCGAAGATTAACTTCACAGCGAACATCGGCTACGGCTTCAAAGGCGACGACAAACCGACTGGCGTGTTAGTCATTGAAAACGGAAAAGCAGTTGCGGCTGAAGCCTACGACGGTCAAGAATTGAACTGGGATCTCAGAGCCGATCGCTCCCACTGGGAGAAATGGTTGAAAAACGGCTTGAACATGATGGGAATGGGCATGGCCTACACGAAGGGTAATTTGAAGTTTGTCGTGGGAGACTACGGCGCAATGGTGAAAGACCCTCGCATGGTGGGGCCGTTCATCAAATCCTTCTCTGTGATGGGTCGCGTTTAGAAAGCGCACGAACCATCGAGGTTTCGGAACCGCCGCACGAACAGTCCGAATGCTTCGATCGTGCGATAAGAAGAGGTCGCGACGCTCTCTGACGTTCGCCAACAGAATTTGCTGCGATCGACGATAATAGAAACTGAGGGTAGATTTTATCTCGACCCTCAGTTTTTCCATATCTACATTTTCGTCTAATAGCTCTCTTTTAAACTCGTTGCCGTTCGTCTACTGCTGCCCGAGACTCGCCGTTACCCTACAAGTTACCCATGTCCGACGATTTTATCTCTGTTTACGGTCCTGTTACATCTTGGCGTTATGGTAAATCCCTGGGTATCGACCTTATCGGCCCGGTGTCTACCTGTAGCTTCAACTGCGCCTACTGTCAGCTTGGGGAAATCCAAGTACGAACCGCCCAACGTCAAGTTTTCGTTCCGACGGAAAAGGTACTGGAAGATTTACAAGCCTTTGCGCCGTGGGATGTTGATGTCATTACGTTTAGCGGTAACGGCGAACCGACGCTCGCACTCAATTTAGAAGAGGCGATCGTGGCGGTCGAACAGCTCACGCGAAAATCCATTGTCGTGTTAACCAACGCGACGTTACTCGGCGATCTCGAAGTTCGACAGGCTCTGTCGAAAGCCGATCGCGTCGCGGCAAAATTCGACGCCGTTTTTCCGGCCGATCTCCAACGCATCGATCGCCCGGTGTTTGGCATTAACTGGCAGAGTATCTGGGCGGGGTTGCAGGAACTCCGTCAAGATTACACCGGGATTCTCGAAATCCAAACTATGCTGCTGTCGCAGTGGAGTGAAGAACAACAGGCGGAATACATACGTTTGATGAATCTGTTACGACCCGATGCCATTCAACTGAACACGCCCACTCGTCCGAAACCCGTAACGCCGCACTTAGAAACGCGAGGCAATCATTCTGAGGCGGCCAGTCGCCCCTACGAAGTGCGCGTTCTCAAACAGGTTCCGTTCGAGGTATTAGAGAAAATTGCCGCGCGAATTCAGGCCGAAACCCACATTCCAGTTCGCTTTACGCCGACGCGATCGCACGTTTCTCGATAAAGAGATGATGAGATGGCGTCGGTGCATGACGCAAAAAGGCCATGTCAACGTCTACATCCAACATTTTTCATTGGTCAGTTGGTGGTGCGTGACAGATCGATCGGTCTCAGGATCGACACCCGATTTTTCAAGTCACGCACCCTACGACTACGACTGGTAACTGAAACACTGTTCACTGTTCGCTGTTAAAGGGGGGTTGGAGTTGTTGCGGTTGAATTTGCGAGGGTTGGCGATCGAGCAGCGGACGAACGAGCCAATAACCCGCTCCAAATGCCGTCACCACGATCGCCGCAATTCCCGCTAACAACCAAAGTCCTCCTCGATCGGAGAAATCTTCCCCAAAAACGTTCGCGCTCGGATCGAACTCCGAGTCTGAAAACGAGCTTGACAGAGACGGATCTTCCATCGACTGCGGAACGTGAGGCGAGTTGGGATACACGGGGGGCAAATCGGAGCTTTTGTCCGGGCGCGTGACGGCTGGACGAGCAAAGGTTTCGCGCGGGCGATCGCTACTCTGAGTGCGAGGCGAACGGGGTGGAGAGACCCGTTCTGAATTGACATGAGACGTGAGGTGAGGTTGAGATTTTAAAGCGTCAGCTACTTTTTTCATGTGGAGTGTCGAGTTGACGACTTTTGCCACCTCAGATTGCAGTTGTTGGTTGTGTTGGCTCAAAGACTGATTTTCCCGCGTCAGTTGCTGGTTTTGTAGGTGAAGGGAATCCAGCATCGCTTGGGTGGCTTGAAGTTCGGCAGCGAGTTCGCGATACACCGTTAAAGGCACAGAGGGGTTCTGTCCGTTGGGACTGCCCGAACCGTAGGGGTTTGGATGTTGCATGGGTAGCTTGCTAATCTAGATAGGTTGAGTCGGTGCGCGTTGCCCACTTGATGGGTTGGATTCTTCGGTTCCAGCCTCTTGTTTTTAACTATGCCTCAAAATGGTGGAAATCGAAACTCTTTTTCGGGGTTCGAGCCATGCGATTGTTGAGATTCACTGATTCACTAAAGGGAAGGTCAAGCATATATGAGCGATTTGCATTCAGTCTCGAACAGTATTTCGGAGAACGAGACGGCTGAAGCGGCAACCGAGGTCAAATATGGCGAACGGGAAATTCAAGAGGGCAAACTCATTACGTTTCCCAATCCTCGTGTCGGACGTCGGTACGAGATTCAGATAACGCTACCGGAGTTCACTTGTAAGTGTCCGTTTTCGGGATATCCCGATTTTGCCACGATCGAGATTACTTACGTTCCCGACGAGCGCGTGGTGGAATTAAAGGCGATCAAGCTGTATATCAACAGCTACCGCGATCGCTATATTTCTCACGAGGAATCGGCCAATCAAATTCTCGACGATTTCGTGGCCGCTTGCGATCCCTTGGAAGTTCGTTTAAAAGCCGATTTTTCCCCACGCGGTAACGTCCACACGGTTATCGAGGTGCAACACGTCAAAGGTGATTCTCTGTAAGAGGCGATCGGTATTAGCAGAGGCTGTGTGGGGTGCGATCGCTGCCTCGATCGCCGTTGACTGTCGGGGTCGAGGTACGATCGCCCAACAACTGATTTCGTGCTGTTAACCTGAGAAATTCTAAAAGTCCGGGGAATTCGAGTGTAGCGATCGACCCCTCGGACGAATTTCAGATCGAGACCGATCGGAGCGATATATTCAGATCGAGTGTCGTGGGGAACGGGCGAAGCCGGGGGAACGCTACCGAGGGGTTCGCAGTCGATCGCCACCCGTGCATCGCCGTCAGTCGATCCCGGATCGGTTAGTACGCTAGAGTTTCCAGAGTTTCGCGCAGGTAATCGCAAACTTGGCGATCGAGATTTTGTCGGTCGAAGGAACGGCGTTCTTGCCGCTCGAGTTTCCAGCGTTGGAATCCAGAACTGGCGGCGATCGCAGTTTTCAGGTTTTCCCAAACCCGAGTTTGGCGTTCGCCGTTGGGAGTCGTCGATGCAGAACCGTTATAGGCCGATGCAGAACTCGCCATATTGCACCTCACTTGGAACGCTAATTGTTTCGCTCTGTTAATTTTCAGTCTAACACTGACTTCGAGATTGCTGCCAAATCCGGCGGGGAAACGCCAAACGAATAAGAGACGCGACCGAGCGCGCCTCTTATCGTTGACAGTCCCTTAGCGGCTAGCGGGACGACGAAGACGACGACAGCGTTCGACGCTTGGTTGCCATGCGGTAGGCGTAGATAACATCGCCTTCACTCCAGTTGTTGAAGTTATCGAGTCGGATACCGCACTCGTAACCGCTGTTGACTTCCTTAACGTCGTCGCGAACCCGGCGCAAGGAGTCGAGAATGCCTTCGTGAACCACGTTTCCGCCGCGCAGAACCCGAACCTTGCTGTTGCGAACCACTTGGCCCGACAGCACGTAGCATCCTGCCACTTGACCGCGTCCGGAGGGGAAGATGGCGCGAACTTCGGCCTGACCGAGTTCTTCCTCGACGAGTTCGGGTTCGAGGAGACCTTCCATCGCCCCTTCAATATCGTCGAGCAGCTTGTAAATCACGCTGTACTCACGAACGTCTACCCCTTCGCGATCGGCAGCTTGACGGGCGCCGCTGGCGAGGGTGGTGTTAAATCCGAGAATGACGGCGCTACTGGCGGCTGCTAAGTCGATGTCCGTTTCAGTCACTTCACCGGGGGCTGCTAACAACACCCGCAATTGAACCTCGTCTTGGGGGAGTTGGTTCAACGCGCCGAGAATCGCTTCGACCGATCCCTGTACGTCGGCTTTGAGAACCAAGTTGAGTTCCTTGAGTTCCCCTTCGCTGGCGCGAGCCGAGAGGCTGTTGAGGGTAACGCGGCGAGAGGCCATGGTCTGCTGCAAACGAGACTGGCGTTTCTCTTCGTTGCGTCGGTCGGCTTCAGCCCGAGCTTCTTTTTCGTTGGTGAAGACCTCGAATTCGTCCCCGGCGTCGGGAACGTCGCTCATCCCCAACACTTCTACCGCGAAAGACGGTTTAGCTTCTTCGACACGATTGCCGCGATCGTCGATCGTGGCACGAACTTTACCGAAGACAGAACCCGCCACGAGAACGTCGCCGACACGCAGCGTTCCGTTTTGAACCAGCAGCGTCGCCACCGGACCGCGAGATTTATCCAAGTGCGCTTCGATGACCGTTCCTTTCGCGGGGCGATCGGGGTTGGCGGAGAGTTCTTCAATTTCAGCTACGAGCAAGAGCGTTTCGAGCAAGGTATCCAGGTTGTCGCCGCTAATAGCGCTCACTTCAACCATTTCACAATCACCGCCCCATTCGACGGGAACGAGATTGTGTTCCATCAGCTCTTGTTTGACGCGATCGGGGTTAGCCTCTTCTTTGTCGATCTTGTTGACGGCCACCACTATCGGGACGCCTGCCGCTTTAGCATGGCTGATGGCTTCGAGGGTTTGCGGTTGCACGCCGTCGTCGGCAGCCACCACCAGAATGGCAATGTCCGTCACGCGAGCGCCTCGAGCCCGCATCGCTGTAAAAGCTTCGTGACCCGGCGTATCGAGGAAGACGATCTGTTGGATCTGACCGTCCCGTTCCACGTCCACGTGATACGCTCCGGTGTGTTGGGTAATGCCTCCGGCTTCCCCTTGAGCCACCTTGGTTTTGCGGATCGAGTCGAGCAGGGTCGTTTTCCCGTGGTCGACGTGACCCATAATCGTGACGACCGGCGGACGTAATTGGAGATTTTCCAAATCCGCCGCATCGAGCATTTCAGTGATTTTGCGAGCTTCCGATTGAGCTTCGGGGGTGCTGACGTCGATGCCGAGTTCTTCGGCCACCATGCTAGCGGTGGGAATGTCGAGGGTTTGAGTGATGTTGACAGCCAGGCCTTGCATGAAAAGCCGTTTGACGATTTCCGTTTCGGGAACGCACAGCACGTCGGCCAGTTCTCGCACCGTCAAACTGCTCGTCAGTTCGACTTCCGAGGGACGTTCTGGCTTGACCGTCCGTTCGCGGCGATCGCGTCGCTGGCTGCGCCCCGAGCCACTGTCGCTACCTCCGCGAGATGGCGTCGGTCGTTTTCGCGCTCCAGGGGTCGGCCGGCTTTCCGATTTAGTTTTCGGCGGTTTGGGCGGGCGGGCGATCGAGCGACTGACTTCGACAGCGCCTTGGTTACTGTCGTGCAGGTCGGACTCGAAATCGTCGTCGTCGTCTTCAATGGGACGGCTGCGACGCTTCGATTTGGGAGCTTTACTGGGTTTTTCGACAAACTCTGTTGTTTCCTCCTCGTCGCTGCGGCGTTTTTTCGTTTTCGCTTTGCGAGGGGGTTTCGGACGCTTGAGGGTTAGGGTATCGACTTCGTCTTCCTCATTGACGCTATCGTCCTTGCCCTTAGCTTGGGTTTCCTCGTCGATCGCTTCACTGTCGTCCGCGTTGGCTTTGGCGTTCAACCGCACCAGTTCGGGCGGACGTTTGAGTTTGGGAACGGGTCGTTTGGGTTCTGTATCGTCCTCGGCCTCTTTTTTGGCCGTCGGTTTCGACGGCTTCACTTTAGGCTTCGGTGGTGTCGCCGCTTCTTGGTCTTGAGGGGGTTGCGGTTTTTCGACGATCCGTTTGCGAGGCCGCGAGGACTCTGTCCCACTGTTGCGAGCGGGAGTGGGTTTTTCCACCTTGGGTTTGGGAGGCTGCGGCCGCGGCGGCGGACCGATGAGTTTCGGTACGTCTGCCTCGTTTTCTGACGGCGCTGAAAGCTCTGAAGGGGTATCTGAAGACGGCTCTGGAGCGCTCGTTTCTAGATCTTCGGCCAGTTGGCTTGGATGCTGGGGCGGCGCAGATACCTCTGCCTCGGATGCGGCGGGTGCGTTGGCGTCGTTGGGCGACGAAGGCGATTGAGGTCGCACGGGTTTTTCAACCAATTCAGGCGTTACCTTGTTGGAGAGAGTGGCGCTAACAGCCGGTCGCTCGATGTCGTCCGACTCGACAGATTGGGCGTTACGCGGTTTGTGCTCGATTTTCAAGATTTGCTGCTTTTTGCGATTCGGTTTGGGGGGGGATTTGGGTTGACGGGGGGGCGGCGCATTGACAACGGCATTTCGGGCCGCTTGGCGAATTCGATCGGCGTCTGCCTCTGTGATGGTACTACTATGGCTTTTATAGGCAATGTCGAGTCGATCGCAAAACGCCAGTATCTGTTTGTTGTCTACGTTTAACTCCCGAGATAAATCGTACAGTCTAACTTTGCCGTTGTTCATCCAATCTAACCTCTTATGTCATCATTTGCTTGTCCCTGGCGAATGGTGGATTCGTCTTGTGATTCGTCGGTTTTGGGCGGACGTCGTTCCCGTATTTCTGACAGACGCTGCCAAAGGGTCGAGTAAACCGATGGGGGTACACTGGCTCTGAGCGTGCGTCCGAGTCGGTTCTTTTTTTGGGCGGTTTTTAGGCAATCGGCTCGGGGACAAATATACGCCGATCGCCCCATCCCTCGATCTAATTGTAACTGATGGGATGGATGGACTCTGACGACCCGCCAAAAGGCATCTTTGGGGGCGACTTTTCCACAACTTATACACCGCCGAACGTTGGGTTTCATGTTTGAGAGTTCGTCAGTGTTTCTTTATATTCTTCCTCAGTTTCGGGACTCGAAGTCGGTGCGGCAACTTCCGTAACGTTCTCGTCTTCCTCGGGGGCGTCGATGACCGCAACGGCTTCAGGCTCGGAGGGTTCGTCGGCTTCCGGGGTCGTGTCTCGAGACGCTTCGAGGTCGCGTAGGTACTTGGCCGTATCTTTAATATCAATTTTCCATCCTGTCAACCGTGCAGCCAAGCGCACGTTTTGTCCTTCTTTGCCGATCGCTAGGCTCAGTTGGTTTTCAGGAACGAGGACGTGAGCTTGTCGGGCTTCGGGATCGACGAGGCGCACTTCGTCGACGCGAGCCGGAGATAGGGCGTTGGCGATGTACGTCGCGGGATCGGGCGACCAGCGAATCACGTCGATTTTTTCGCCGCGCAGTTCGTTGACCACGACTTGAATGCGCGATCCCCGAGCGCCAATGCAAGCTCCGACGGGATCGACATCTCGCTCGAGGGTATCGACGGCGATTTTGGTTCGCGGTCCGACATAACGAGAGGGAGGATTGGCCTCTCTGGCCACGGCAACGATCCGTACGACTTCGTCTTCGATTTCGGGAACTTCGTTCTCGAACAGGTACACGACGAGTCCTGCGTCCGCTCGAGAGACTTGCAGTTGGGGACCGCGATGGGGGCCTTCACAAACTCGCTTGAGCAGTACTTTAAACGTCGCGTTGGCGCGATAGTTGTCGTTGGGAAGTTGTTCGCGTTTGGACAGTTCGGCTTCGACTTCGGGACGGCCGAAACCGCTGCTGACGGCGACGATGGCCGATTGACGCTCGAAGCGCAAGACCCGAGCTTGTAAGATTTCGCCTTCGAGGTCTTGAAATTCTTCTTGAATGAGTTTTCGTTGTTGGTCTCGCAGTTTTTGGGCGAGGACTTGTTTGGTTTGAATGGCGGCCATGCGCCCGAAATCGTCCCGTTCGGGGGTCACGTCGAGAACGACGGTATCGCCGAGTTGGGCTTCGGCGGCGACTTCTCGGACTTCTTTGAGGGAAATTTCGCGATCGGTAACGCTGACTTCTTCGACGATGGTTTTGGTGGCTAAGACGCGAAAGCCTTCTTCTTCGATGTCGAGTTCTACTTCGACGTTGTCGAAATAGGTATCGTCAAATTGCGTTCCGTCGAGGCGTTGGGTGCGGCGATAGCGTTCGTAGCCTTTGAGAAGGGCTTCTCGCAGTGCGGCTTGAACGGCGGGTTTGGGCAGGTTACGCTCTTGACTGATGTTCTCGATCATATCTGCCAGTCCGGGCAAGCTAACCATAGACATAGTCGATCTCCTCCAGGTTTGTAGGGTGCTTGGTATCGAACGTTAACCTTCGTTAACGCACGGATGTTTGCGAACGGGTTCTACGGGGGGAGCGCCGCGTCAGTCGAGACGAACTGAGGCGATCGCTTCTCGCGGAACGGATAGGATCCGGCCTTTACAACTGAGCTTGACGTGGGTTTCGTCTCGGCTCACGAGCTGGCCGTTCCATGAGGTTTGACCTTTGTACGGTTCGGCGGTCGTGACGGTCACAGAAAATCCTTTGAAGGCGACGAAGTCTCGATCGCTGGTTAAAGTCTCGGACAAACCGGGACTTGAAATTTCTAGCACGTAAGCGTCGGGAATGACATCGCTAGCGTCTAGAGCGGCTTCGAGGGCGCGACTCATGGCTTCGCAGTTGTCGAGACTCGTATCGCCGTCGGGATTGCGGATATCGACACGCAACACCGGAGGGCGCTGGTTGGTTTGGAAAACCGCCCCGACGAGTTCTAAGCCTAAATCTGCGGCGACAGGGGTTGCCAATTCTAAAATTTTGGGGATCGGGGGATGGGTCATAAAGCGAACTGCAACAAAAAAAGTGGGTACGCACCCACTTCACCAAATTTCGGCGACTTCGAGAGGCTTCTAATCTCGAGGCCGAGGGATTCCTTCGACGTGCCAAACTGGCCAAAGGAAGACGATCGGATCGCTGGTGGTCTCTCGACCTTCTTTCACCGAGCGTCTGTGGTATGCCCGACCGTCTGGGTTATCGAATACCTGGGGTCTGGCCCGGACGCCGTTAGTTTCGCAGCTCGATCTCCACTGCGCCGAACTGGCCGAGGTATCTCAATTGAAAAGGCCGGGTAAACCCACAAGCAGTTCTAGCTTATCAAAAATTTTTCCGCAACAGTGATGGGGAGTAGGGGGAGCAGGGGAGAGGGGGAGCAGGGGAGCAAGGGAGAGGGGGAGAGTTCCCATCATACCGTCAACTTATCGTCTATTTCTGTGCGGCTTCCCGCAGTCGCTTGCTTTCTTGAATGATGACTTCGACGTCTTCGATTTCCGATCGCCGCACGTAGTTGATTTTAACTTCTTCGAGAAAATCGGACAGTAAAACTTGGATTTCATCGATATTATCGGGTTTTCCCACTTCGCTGCCCAAGGATTCGGTGAATTTATGGACGAGGCGCTCGAACAGTTTGGCACCGACGGGATCTTCGATCGCCCCTCGGACGAGACCGTACAGGGTATCGGTCGTCTGTTCGACGAGTTCTTTGACGATGCGATCGGGGGCGTCTTTCAAGCCGGGAACGCTTTGAATGCTGGTATAAAACGCCGTTCCTTTCAACCCCACGGTGAGGCTGTGGTGCAGCAAGGCTTCGAGATCGGGTTTGATGCGCGGCAGCACTTCATATACGCTCAAATGCAAGAAGCGGTTCGATAAGACTTCGATTTCGTCGATATCGTTGAGGTCGATGTATTGTCGTCTTGGAGAGTGGAGAAAGTCGGCGATCGCGTCTTCTTCGATAGCGTTCTGTAACTGGTCGATAATGCGAATGACGACGGTTTCGGTAATTTCTCCCGCGAGAGCGGCGACGATTCCTTGATTGATTTGAGCGCGAATGGGTTTGAGGTTGACCAGTTCGGATCGATCGAGGCGAAAAATCAGGGGAATTATCCGCAACAATCCGAGCAGGGGAACGCCCAATCCTGAAAAGGGAATCAGCCAAAAGATATCGTACCACCGCAACAGCCACGCTTCTTTCCAGGGCATACCCACTCGTCTGGAAATCAGCCACGTTCGGGCAATAAATTCTATACCGAACAAGCCGATAAACCAAATGTCGATCGCCCAAAAGCGATCGGTAAACGTACCGCGAACGCTGAGAGAACGATAGTAATTCGTCTCCATTCTCGGAGCAATTTCTTCGTTAAAAAACGCGATTTCTTGGCGCCAATTCGATGGGGTAAGATGGTTTTGATTCCAAAATTGGCGAAACGCATCTTTGGCAGATTCTTCCTCCATGCGATCGCGCATTTCGTTTTTGATTTTTTCGAGAGTTCCGGTTTTATTGGCAATTTGAAACGGGTTTTCGTCGATAGTGGCTACGCTTTGCTGTCTCAGTTCTTCGAGGATCGGCTCGACTTGGGAAGACTGAACGCCGGTTGCGGCGACTTGTTCTTCGAGGTTATCGACGAGTTCGAGATATTGTTGGGTATCGCGATGGGGTTCGATACCTTTGATTTTGTCGTAAGTTTCGTGGAACGCTGCGGGCAAGTAACGGTAATAGAAATCTCGCCAGGGAACGTAACTGAGATCGAAAAGAACGAAGCCTACGTCGAGAATGGCGACGATCGCCATGAGTTTTTCAAACCAGAGCGATTGGGGTTTGCGCTTTCGGACGAGACGCGATCGAGAAGGCATGAGAATAATTGATAATTGATAGTTGATAACGGTTTTCAGGACAGTTTGCAAGATGCGAAAGTAAACCGTAGGGAACGTGAACCGTCGTCACAAACCGCTTTTGTTGGCTTTCAAGAAATCTTCACGACATCCCCCCTTAGCCCCCCTTTCAAAGGGAGGTTGGGGGGATAGAGGGGCTTGTCGAGTTGAACAAAGCCAGTATTTGAGTCCTTGACTCCGCTCGGACTCAACGCTGAGCGTACGCGCACCAAGAAAGCCGAAGCATTGAGATGCGGATTCCGTACGAGCCGCTTGTGCAGTGAGCTGCCAACAGTGGAAAGTGAACCGTAGCCCGCATCTGTTCCCCCCTCACGCACTTATCCCCCTTTCACCTTATCTCCTCATCTACCATCGGCGTCTCGGGTTCGGAGACGGCTTTGGAATTGCCGTTTTGCGTGTCTTCAGGTTTTTCAGCGAACGAGATCGGGGAGGAAGAGGAGACCGACGGTTCGCTGCGGGTCGCGGGATGCTCTCCACGTTGCCATACTTGCCATGCGGCTTTGACACCGGCGACAAAACCCCGCGTCGTTCCGCGCACGCGCTGAGTTTGCTGCTTGACGCTCGAGACGCTCTGGTTGACGTGACCGACGACTTCGCCAGCGTTTTTAACCCCCGTACTCACCTCGTCGGTCAGTTCGCCAATTTCTAATCCGGTCGAGCGAAAGACTTCGAGGGTGGGTGGCAGTTCTCGCGAGAGGGTATCGGCGAGTTTTTCAATACTGTTGGCGGCGCGTTGGAGTTCGCGGACGGCGGGAATTAAAGTCAGAGTCACAGCCACGAGACTGAAGGCGACTATTCCCAGGGATAGTCCTAGCCAAAAAACGGGTTCGGTCACGGGTTTGAGGTTAGGTCGATCGATCGCTGAGGACGGAGGGTTGGGAGTTTGGGGAGTCTGCGGGAGGCTCGGACGTCTCAGATTCGTCGTCTCGAGTAGCTGCTTGGGAAGCGGCGATTCCGGCGGATACAGCCTCGCGCAGTCTCGCCAGGGTATCTTCCCAGTTCCGCAGGGCAGATTCGGAAAGGCGATCGGCTTGCAGTTGCACGTTGGAGGTCAGGTCTTCGGCGAGGTCGGGCATGGCTCGAGCGGATTTTTTCAGGAGTTTTCGCGTTTCGCGTCCCGATCGCGGTGCGAGTAATACGCCGGTGACAGCGCCGACGACGCCACCGAGTAACACTCCCCCGATAAACGCGCCTGTTCGGTTGTTCGGCATGGGTTTCGATCGAATGAGTCTCGATCCTTATTGTACGTGGCTTTTCTCTCCCTGGACGTTTGGGAGTCTATCGATTGGGAGACTCGGTGAAGGGGTTGAAACGGTTATTTTGGCGTGTCAGGCGCAGCAGCCAAAGACTGAGCTGTAGGAGTTGTTGGAATAGAGAAAGGGTGTGGAGAAGGCGATGGTAGCGATCGCGGGTCTGGACGATTTGCTGTTGTCGGTCGTGCAGGAGGTCGGGAACTCGGGGCAAATTTTCGGCGGCGTGACGTTCGACCTCAGATAGCGTGTCGGCTAATTGGGACAGGCGCGATCGCACTTGCCAGAGAGAGCCGGCCAAGACGAATCCTCCGAGGGAAAGGAACAGGTTGATGCTGAGAACCGCAACGAGTTCGCCGCGATCGAACGGGACGGAAAACATGACAGAAATCTCAGTGGGGATCGCTCGAGAAACGACGCGAGATGGTTGCGATCCTAGCGAAGTCGCGAATCTACAGCAATAGGGATCTCGGGGAATTCGAGGGTTTGACCGGCGGGCGTCGAGGTTTATTTCGACTCCAAAGATTCTGTAGTTTTGTATACTTTAGTTAAGGAACTGTCATATCGATCTCTAAAGTCCTTAGTCTAAAGAAAGTCTAAAGCAACGCGAGTTTCGTCCCAAAGTTCCCTACCGTCGTTCGTTCTGAAAGAGGCAAAAGTTAGCGTGAATCCTCACCCTTTAGCTGAGTTACGGTGCTACAACGCCAAAGCGATCGCCCGTTACTTCCAGCGTCGTCCCTGGGAAGCGGTTTGGCGTGCGATCGTGGTTCTCTGGCTCTTGGCTGGATTTTTCCTGGGCTTGAAATTCGATGAATGGTTCGATCGCCCCGAGCGTAACAAAGCCAAACGCGCCAAGCAACTGCGAGAAACCCTCACCCATCTCGGGCCGACATTTATCAAAGTCGGCCAAGCCCTCTCGACGCGACCGGATTTAATCCGTAAAGACTTTCTCGAAGAACTCGTCAAACTTCAAGACCAACTTCCGCCGTTTGATAACAACACCGCATTACGCATTATCGAAGCGGATTTAGATTTGACGCCAGAAGAGATTTTCCGCGAACTCTCTCCCTCTCCCATCGCAGCGGCCAGTTTGGCGCAAGTGTACCGCGCCCGTCTCCACAGTGGGGAAGAAGTGGCGGTGAAGGTTCAACGTCCCAATCTCCTCCCCATTCTTACCCGAGATTTATATCTGATTCGCTGGGCGGCCACTTGGATCGATCGATTTTTACCGTTAAATTTAGGTCACGATTTAGTTTTAGTAGTCGATGAATTCGGAACGAAACTATTTGAAGAAATCGATTATATCAACGAAGGTCACAACGCTGAAAAATTCGCCCACAATTTCCGAAACAACCCCCGCGTCAAAGTTCCTGATATTTATTGGCGCTATTGCAGCAAACGGGTTTTAGTTCTCGAGTGGATTCACGGATACAAACTCACGGAAACCACCAATTTAGAACAGGCGGGAATCGAACCTCAAGCTATTATTGAAGTAGGCGTCACCAGCGGGTTACAACAACTACTCGAACATGGGTTTTTTCACGCCGATCCCCATCCTGGGAACTTGTTCGCCACGAAAGACAATCAAATGGCGTACATCGACTTCGGGATGATGGATCAACTCGAAGAATGGATGAAAGAAACCCTCGTCGATGCCTTAGTTCACCTGCTGAATAAGGATTATGAAGATCTCGCCCGAGATTTTGTAAAACTGGGCTTTCTCGCGCCAGAAACAGACATTTACCCCATCGTTCCGGCGTTAGAAGAGGTTCTCGGGGACATTTTGGGGAAAAGCGTTCGGGACTTCAATATTAAGACGGTCACCGATCGCTTTTCGGAATTGATGTACGAGTATCCGTTCCGAATTCCGGCGAAGTTTGCGTTAATTATTCGATCGGTAGTGACTCAAGAAGGTTTAGCCTTGAGTCTCGACCCCAGTTTTAAAATCGTCGATATTGGCTATCCTTATTTAGCACAGCGTTTGTTACAGGGAGAATCGCCCCAGTTACGTCGCCGTTTGTTGGAGGTGTTGTTTAAAGACGGACAGTTCCAATGGCACCGGTTGGAAAACCTCATCCAAATCGCCCAAACGGATGGAAATTTCGATATCGTTCCTACGGCGCAATTGGGATTGCAATATTTGCTGTCGGACGAAGGGAAGTTTTTGCGGCGTCAGTTGTTACTGGCGTTGACGGAAGACGATCGCCTTCACACGGAAGAGGTGCGACGTCTGTGGAATTTGGTGAAAGAAGACGTGAAACCGGAAAAATTATGGGATGTGGCGGTTGAAGCGATTTCGGAGTTTTCTATGCGTCGCGCCTCGGAGGTCGCGTCGGATTGGTTTCCAGAGGCTGCTTTTGCTGCTTTTCAACAACCATAAGCCCGTTTAAGGTATAACTTGGGAAAGTTCGCGAGTCTTTCCCATTTTTTTGGGTCAATTTTGCATTTAGGCGGTTTGTGACGATGTTTTATTCCGATCCTCCCTATTTTTTGATGGCGGTTAGTTTGGTGGCGGCGGCGATTTGCGGGTATACGTTCTACGTTACGCTGGTCGGTACGTTGAAGGAATGGTCGAAATCGCGATCGAGTCGCTTGTTAGCGTCGCTTCGCGGTTTGCAGTTGTTGTTCCCGTTTACTGGGATGGCGATCGCGGCGGTGGGGTTTTTGTCGGCGGCGTTGCTGTTTTTTGCGATTCCCGATCGCTTTGCTTACGGCTTTTCGGCGGTGGTTTCGCTGCTGTCGGCGGTGTTGGTGTGGAATCAACTGATGACGTTGTTAGGTCGTTTGGAAAAAGGCGGGACGAAAGCCTTGAAACTCGAGGAGTTTAGTTTGGGAGAAATTCGCATTCTCGGCGGAGATTCGGACAGTTAACGGACGGTTTTCAGAAGAGACGCGATAAGCCCCCCGGTATCGTCGAGATACTGGGGGGCTGGTTTTGGCCGATAGCAGGATTCATGCGGAATCCGAATCTCAAACACGGGTTTGCCCCAGTTTGAGGTAGGTTGGGTTTCGCGATCGCTCCACTCATGGACGGCAGCGTTGCCGAAGTCCAACCTACTCCAGACTTATATTTTTACACTTATATTTTTACAAAAGTGAGATGCACCCTCCGTTAGCGACGCGATGACCAGTCGTCAATAATACTTAAAATTGTCTTTTGTCCGAGTCCCTTTACTGATTCGACGACATCCAGATAGTTTTCAAATTGACCATCAGATTTTTTACTGCGAGCTTCACAAATAGTTTTTGCTAGTTTTTCAGCTCTAGCAATTTTCGCCTGCTTGAGACGAATGGCGATTTTATCGTAAGGTAAAACATTCAATTCATATAAGGGATCGACAGGTTTAGAAATTTGGCTTTCCAGACCTTGAAATCGCTCGAAAATTTGCGTTCTCTCTTGAGAAAATTCACGACGAATATCGTTCAGAGATTGTTCGAGCCTAAGCTCTAAATTAGACAATCGAGATTCTAATTCGCTAGACCCTTCAGATGAAGGAACTGATATTGCTTTAATTTCATACTGTTTTGCAATCTCCGATGCTTGTTCGACGACGAAGCTTTCTTGTTCGGAATCGACGATAAAGGCTCGAATCATTTCAAAATTGTCGTCGATTTCTTGGGCTTTCAATGATGAATAATATTCAAAATCTCCTGCAACTACTTGATAGCTGTCGAGACCAATACGCTTGATAATTATTGGCTTGACTAAACCACCAGATTTTAATATCGATCGGGCTACAGTTTCCAGTTTTGATTCTGAAAATGTAGATCGAAGTTTAGTAGAGGTGATGCTCGCAATATCGACTAAAGAAGTCCTTAAGTCTAAGCTCATTATAATCCTACTTTACTCGTTACTTCGTTAGCTAAAATTTCAAATTCTTCGGCAGCTTGAGAATCAGGCTTATAATCAAAAATCGATTTGGGATCTGGAATATCTAAATCGCCAACTGTCATCATGTTGTCAACAGACTTAGCTAAATCTTCTCGTTCAAAAATGCGAGAGGTCATCAGTTCAAAACCATAACGTTCTCGAATGACTTTTTCTCGATTTGGTAAGGTATAGTCCCTGAATTTTTTATTTGTTGAAACTTTGGATGGTAGTACTCCTAAAATATTTAAAGACGATTTTCCAAGCATTTCACGAAATTCGTCAATATCTTCAATAAAATTTTTGACATTTTTCAAACCTTCATTAGCAAAAGGTTTCAAGTCTGATGGAATAATCAAATAGTCAGCGGTAATGAGCGCAATTCTAGCATAAAGGTTTAAGGAGGGTGGCGTATCAATAATTACAATATCATAGCGATCGTCGATTTGTTTGAGTTTATCATACAACCGCTTTTTGGCCGGCTCAATTTCAATTAGCTTTCGCTCGTATTCCATCAAGCTAATATGAGCGGGAATAATATCGAACTCCGGATCGCAAAACTGGCTCGTTCGAGCAACTTCTGGGATAGAATATTTACTTCTAGAATCGATCACGTGATAGATATTACTATCTTTGATATCGTCAAATTGTTCGTCGTCAAATTTGACTAATCCAGCCGCAAATGTCGTGTTGGCTTGACTGTCAAGATCGACCACTAAAACTCGTTTTCCTTGTTTTCGTAGTGCGGCAGCAAGATTGACAACGGTTGTCGTTTTTCCAACTCCACCTTTATTGTGATAAACGGCAATTATTTTCACAAAATATTTCCTCGAAACTTGATTTATCTGTTTTGCTTCTGATGAATCTAGCGTATCTTGACGCGAATTCGACAGCTTTATTGTAATGCTTTCGTCTTCCGGTAAACTCAATCTGGAAGTCTGCGATCGCTCTCGATCGGAAGAACTCAAAAATTTCGCTTTTTGCGGAATGTAATGCTTTAAACTGTCTCTACCGACTAGCTGACGAATTTCATCGATTCGATCGGACACTTCGTCGCCCAAACATTGAAAAATTAATTCGGTACGCTTTCCCTTTCGATGGTAGATACGAATTTCTTTCCCATTTGTCAACAAGCCATAGCGAACCTGCAACTGAGTCAGATACCGCTGTAGTTTGCGAACGTGAGAATCTAAATTTTCTCGCGGACTCTTCGCTTCAAAAACAACGCTGAGCGGAGAGTTGGCATCGAGGACGAACGGTAAGACCTGAGTGGCAAAGGCAAGAAAGTCTAAACGGATACTACCAAACGCGACCTCCTGATGCCAAGTGTTTGGAGGATAGCCGAGTTGAGGTAGTAAATATTGAACGATAAGTTTACTTTCGACTTCGCTCTCGTTACGACACAGCGAGGGTTGAAAGTTCAAGGAGGGCTGTCTCCAATGTTTTGATTCTACTCTTACTTTTTATCCTACTATACTGAACCGTCGCAAATTCGATCGCCCGCCGATCCTTCGGCGCAAGTGTTACAGGTGGGATCGTACGCCGATTTGCTACACCAGCAGAAGCAACAACCCATCGACGCAGCGGTGTATTGCGTCCTTCCGCAGTTCCAAGCCTACCGCTATGACTGGGAGGAACTGCGAGAGATGGTTCGGAATTTCCTTCCTCGGTAGTGCTGTACTCTAATGATTCTGGTCAGTCACAATCCTTTCGTGGCCAGGATTCAAAAACCAAAGTAGCATTACTCCTCATTACTACCCGAGCAGTATAGCAATCCTAAATGGTTTGCGGAAACAGATCGGCTGAAAACCCCATTCCGTAACGATCTATCCTGAAAACAATCCGCAAACGAAGTCGTACTGCTATATATCCGACGGGAAGGGTGCATCTCAATTTCGTAGAACGACCCCTCCGCCTTCGGCACCTCCCCTTACTAAGGGGAGGATGGGTGGGGTTCCGGGTGCAAAAGTGAGATGCACCCGACGGGAAACGCTTCCGCCGACGGCACCAGTTCGCATTGCGATCGGCGTGAATTTAGAGGGAAAACTTGTCGAAGCGGATTTATCCGATCCGAATACTTGTCATTTCTTGGTGGGGGGAACGACGGGAAGCGGAAAAAGTGAGTTTTTACGGGCGCTGTTGTTGAGTTTGATTCAGCGTCGATCGCCCCAACATTTGAAAATTGCTCTCGTCGATCCGAAGCGGGTGACGTTTCCGGAATTCGAGAAAATGCCCTAGCTGTTATCGCCTGTTGTGAAAGATAGCGATCGCGCGATCGAATTGATGACTGGGTTAGTCGAAGAAATGGAATCTCGCTATCAAAAATTTGAGGCAAGTGGCTGTAACGATTTGCCGAAATACAATCAATATCAATCACAAAAAGGCAAAGAACCTAAACCGCCAATCGTTTGCATTTTTGATGAATATGCCGATTTTATGGCAGATAAAGAAATGGCAAAAACTCTTGAATATTCGATTAAACAATTGGGCGCGATGGCAAGATCTGCTGGAATTCACTTGATTATCACCACGCAAAGACCAGAGGCGCAAGTGGTAACACCAATTATTCGATCTAACTTACCGGGTCGCGTAGCATTGCGAACGGCAAGCGAAGCCGATTCCGATATTATTTTAGTCCCTAAAAAAACACGAGTTAACAATTTATTAGGAAAAGGAGACTTACTGTATTTAAAATGATCGAAATTTTATCGCCTTCAAAGCTTGTTTGCTAATATCGTTACACTCGAGTAGAATTTCGATCGAAAAAACATATTTTTGAGTACAATTGGAGTGACTTAGATTTGTCGCTCGGACGTATCGAGGTAACGTGAAGTAGACAGAGGAGCGATCGCTCGCGTGAGTTCAACGCCCAATCCCCCCCATCCCCGTTCGTATTCCGACATCGATCTCGAGGATAGCTCCCCGATCGAACATTACGAGCGCGTCGGATCTCACGGCGTCCTCGTCGTCGTTGACGAATCCAACTCGACGATCGTACAGGTGAGCGAGGCGATCTCACCGTTTTTCGGACTCTCACCTGACGCTGTCGTCGGACACCCCCTTTCCCAACTGCTAAGCGCCGCTCAACTCGAACGCCTCTACAGCGAACTTCCAGACCTGACGCCTCACACCCCCCTCGTTCTCGATTTCGAGATTTCTCACCCCCACGATCGCCGCACCTATCACACGCGCGTTCACCGCAACAATGACGGACTGATCGTCTTGGAATTCGAGCCGAACGGAACCCGGCGATCGATGAATTTTTCTCGCTTCTACCAACAGGTGCGATCGATCGTCAGCCAACTGCAACAGTCGGCCACCCTCGAAGATCTCTGTCAAACCACCGTCAACGCCGTGCGCCACCTCACCGCATTCGATCGCGTCATGGCCTACCAATTCGACGAAGACGGTCACGGTTGCGTCATCGCCGAATCCAAACACCCCGACCTCGAGTCTTACGTGGGACTCCACTACCCCGACGCCGATACCCGTTCCTGTCGCCACCTCTTCGCGGCGAACTATCTGCGGTGGATTCCCGACGTTCGCGCCGAGGAAGCCTCCCTCGTTCCACCGACGCCCCAGGGAACGGACAAACCCCTCGATTTAGGTCGGTCGTGGCTGCGCGGTGTCGTCCCCTGTCACCAAGTTTATCTGGAAAACATGGGAAGTCGATCGACGCTGGTAATGTCTCTGACGAAACAACAGCGCCTGTGGGGGTTGGTTTCCTGTCACCATCGAGAACCGACCGAGCTGTCCCCCGAAATCCGCGACGCCTGCGAGTTTGTCGCTCGCACCACCTCCATCGAACTGTCCGTCAAGGAAGACCGCAGCGCCTACGACGATCGCGTCTCCTCGCAAATCAAGCTCTCGCAATTGGTCGAGGCCATGTCCGAGGCGAAAGACTGGGTACGGGGGGCGACCGATAACGCCAGCGTTCTGCTGGGAATCGTCAAAGCGTCAGGGGCGGCGGTTTTCCTCAACGGAACTTGTCAGACAGTGGGCGATACCCCCTCTCAAGACCAGATTCGCGACCTCGTCGCCCAGCTCGAGCCTCATTTCCAACAGGATTTGTTTTATAGCGATCGCTTGTCGTCGTGGGTTCCCCAAGCGAAGGACTTCCGCAACGTGGCCAGCGGGATTTTGGCGGTGGCGATTTCTCAAAACCTGGGTCATTATTTGCTCTGGTTCCGCCCCGAAACTTTACAGACGGTACGCTGGGCGGGAAATCCCTACGACGCGATCGAGGAAACGCGGGACGACGATGGAACGGTACGCCTGTCCCCTCGGGAATCGTTTAAAGAATGGCGAGAGTTGGTACGCGGAAAATCCCTTCCCTGGCGATCGAGTTCCCTCGAAGCAGCCCTGGCTTTGCGGGATGCAATTTTTAAAATTGTGTTGCGTCAAGCGGAAGAACTAGCAAAATTAACGCGAGAACTGGAGCGATCGAACGCAGAATTAGAAAAATTCGCCTACGTCGCCTCTCACGACCTCCAGGAACCGCTAAACTTGGTATCGAGTTACGTACAGTTACTGGAAATGCGCTACGGCGATCGCCTCGACGATGACGCCAAGGAATTCATCGATTTTGCCGTGCAGGGTGTCACCCATATGCAGCGCCTGATCGAAGATTTGTTAGCCTATTCGCGAGTGGGATCTCGGGGAAAACCCTTCACGGAAGTCTCTGTCGAAACAGTGTTAAAACGAGTACAGATGAACCTACGCGGTCGCATCGAAGAAACGGGGGCGCGACTGTCTTACGATGCTCTTCCCGTCGTGAAAGCCGACAAAACTCAACTGACGCAGGTTTTTCAAAACTTACTGGGAAACGCCCTCAAGTTCCGCAGCGATCGCCCCTTAGAAATTCACGCCAGCGCCCGAGACGAGGAGAACGCCTGGGTGTTTTCCGTTCGAGACAACGGCATCGGTCTCGACCCACAATTTGCCGATCGTATTTTCTCTATTTTCCAACGCCTCCACACCCGAGATGAATATCCCGGTACGGGAATTGGATTAGCGATTTGCAAGCGGATTATCGAGCGCCACGGCGGACGGATGTGGGTTGTTTCCCAGCTTGGAGAAGGAGCGACATTTTACTTCACGCTTCCCAAATTTAAAGACCCAATATCTTAAGTTCGATTTACGTTCGACGAGGACGAAACAACCATGAAATGTCGTACTATTTTGCTGGTTGAGGACAATCAAGCTCACGTGCGCTTGATTCGCGAAGCCTTTCGGGAAAGTCAGCTACTACATGAAACGATCGCGGTGAAAGACGGAATCGAGGCGATGGCGTACTTACGTCGCGAGGGACAATACGCTGACGTTCTACTTCCCGACGCGATTTTACTCGATCTCAATTTACCCCGCAAAGACGGCCGCGAAGTCTTAGCCGAACTCAAGAGCGATCCGACCCTACGACACATTCCCGTGCTGGTGTTGACCACCTCGAGCAACGAGCAGGATGTTCGGGACAGTTACGACCTACACGCGAATTGCTATATTAAAAAACCCCAAAATTTAAGACAACTGTTATCGATCGTCGATAGAATTCAGCAATTTTGGCTCGAAACTGTGACGCTTCCGTCCGATCGCATCGATCGCGCTATCTGACAGTTTGTCATCGCTATTGAAGTCGGGATCGTCACGCTCTCGACTCCTTGGGGATCGCTGAGTTGACACTCTTTTAACGCCGAACGAACGACTACGTTCGTCTCGATCTAATTGTTATGTTATTTTAACAAATACTAAGTTTTGTATTGTTTGAAGTGATTTGTTATACGATTTTCGAGGCAAACTTGCATAATAGAAAGAAGACTTTAAGATACATAAACTTTTATATAATGTCCGAAAACTCCGTCGCGATCTTGTTGGTCGAAGACAATCCCGCCCAAGCGCGATTGCTCCAAGAACACCTAAAAAGCGTTCGTCACACAGCATTTGAGTGGACGAGCGTTTCTCGTCTCGAGGGGGCGATCGCCGCCCTGAAAGCCAGCCGGTTCGACGTGATGCTACTGGACTTGACCTTACCCGACAGCCAAGGATTAGAATCTCTCGATCGCATCGTCGCCGTCGCGCCAGAACTGCCCGTTGTCGTGTTAACCAACGCCGACGACGATAGCTTGGCCTTAGACGCCGTGCGCTTGGGCGCTCAGGACTACCTCGTCAAACGCCATGTCAACAGCCAACTGTTGGTCAAATCCCTTCGCTACGCCATCGAACGCAAACAAGCCTCAGAAGCCTTGCGCCGCGCCAAAAACGACCTAGAAGCGCGGGTGCGGGAGCGAACCTTAGAGTTAGCTCGAGCCAACGAACAGCTAAAACGGGAAATTCGCGATCGTCAGGGTATCGAACAAGCCCTAGTTCACGAAAAAGAACTCGCGCAAGTGACGTTGCACTCAATTGGCGACGCCGCCATTTCCACCGACGCTCGAGGCCGCGTGCAGTCCCTCAACCCCGTAGCCGAGACCTTAACGGGGTGGACGTCAGAAGCCGCGTGGGGACAGGCGCTCGAAACCGTATTGCGGTTGTGGGACGAAGTGACGCGCACTCCCGTTGAAAACCTACTCGATCGTGTCTTGCGCGACGGGGCTTGTCTCGATCCCTTAGACCATCGTTTGGTGGGAAGCAACGACACCCAAGAGTTCTGTGTCGAGCTGTCGGCGGCACCGATTCGCCTCAACGAAGGGGAAATCGTCGGGGCAGTCTTAAGTCTGTCGCGACGTGACCCCCGCGCGATCGCTGGCCCGCCAACTATCTTGGCAAGCCAGCCACGATCCCCTCACGGGATTGGTCAACCGCCGCGAGTTCGAGCGTCGCTTGGAACGGGCGATCGGAGACGGACGCCGCAGCGAAGAAAGCCACGTTCTCTGCTATCTCGACCTCGATCGCTTCAAAATCGTCAACGATACCTGCGGTCACTCCGCCGGAGACGAACTCCTGCGTCAAATCAGCGTGTTGCTGCACAGCAACGTGAGAAAAAGCGACCTGCTCGCTAGACTCGGCGGCGACGAATTCGGGCTGTTGTTGTATCAGTGTTCGTTAAAAGAAGCGCGATCGGTGGTCGAGAAACTGATCGATCGCGTGCGGGCGTTCCGCTTCCTCTGGCACGATAAAACCTTCACGATCGGCGTCAGTATCGGCTTAGTGGAAATCGACGACCGCGCCGAAAGCCGTGCCAAGGTCTTGAGTGCTGCCGATACCGCCATGTACGCCGCCAAAGAAGGCGGACGAAACCGGTTCCACGTCTACCAACACGACGATCGCGATATCGTGCGGCGTCACGGCGATATGGAATGGGTCTCGCGCATTGTCAAAGCCTTAGAAGAAGACCGCTTTTGTTTGTACGCCCAGCGCATCGTTCCTAGCGACGTGCAGCGGCGATCGCGCGATCGTTACGAACTGTTGTTACGGATGCGGGACGAAGACGGCAACCTCGTCGCTCCCGGCGAGTTCATGCCCGCCGCCGAACTCTACGATTTGATGCCAGCGATCGATCGTTGGGTCGTGCGGACGCTGTTTTCTCGCCTGGCCTTAACTGGAGAAACTCACAGCGACCTCAAACCGCTGTATATGGTGAACTTATCGGGGGCGAGTTTCAACGACGAGCAGTTTTTGGCGTTTCTGAGAGAGCAGTTTTGGCTGCACCACGTATCTCCGGCCACCATTTGCTTTGAAATCACGGAAACCGTGGCCATTCGCAACCTCAACCAAGCCTCGCAGTTTATTTACCAACTCAAACAACTCGGCTGTTGCTTCGCCCTCGACGACTTTGGCAGCGGGATGTCGTCGCTGAACTACCTCAAGAACCTTCCCGTAGACTATCTCAAAATCGACGGTCACTTTATTAAAAACGTCGAACACGACGTTATCGACGCGGCGACGATCGAAGCCATCAACCATATCGGCCACGTCATGGGATTGCAGACGATCGCCGAATTCGTAGAAAACGACGCCATTTTAGAAAAAGTCCGCTTGCTGGGAGTCGATTTCGTACAAGGATTCGGGATCGATACCCCCAAACCCTTCGAGTGCGATCGCCTGACCCCTTGGAACGCGCGATCGCTAAAGTCCCCGGTGCGCTCGACTAAAAAAAGACCCGCGCTGATAGCACGGGCTGAATCGGCGATCGATGCGTGAACCGTTAAGCCGATTCGGGTTTCGGTAAAGAAGATGGGTGCATCAACACTTCCGAGGTCGAACGTTTCTCCACCATTTCGCGTGTAATCATACAGCGGGTCACATCCTTACGAGACGGGAGTTCGTACATAATATCGAGCATCAACTCTTCGACGATGCTGCGTAACGCCCGCGCCCCCGTTTTGCGACGATAGGCTTCCTTGGCGATCGCTCGCAGCGCTTCGGGACGGAATTCCAACTTCACGTTGTCCATTTCCATCAGCTTCTGATACTGCTTGATCAACGCATTGCGAGGCGTGGTCAAAATCGCGACCAACGCTTCCTCATCTAACGGTTCGAGAACCGCCTCGATGGGAACGCGCCCGATGAACTCGGGAATCATGCCGAACTTGACCAAATCTTCCGGTTCCAGGTGTTTCAGCAAATCCGACGCACGCTTGTCGCGGCCTTTACCCTCCCCAGGCTGAACGAAACCGATGCTTTTCTTACCCAGGCGTTGTTCGACGATTTTTTCCAATCCGACAAACGCCCCACCGCAAATAAACAAAATATTGCGCGTATCGATTTGAATGCAATCTTGATAGGGGTGTTTGCGTCCCCCTTGGGGCGGTACGTTTGCCACCGTTCCCTCGAGCATTTTCAGCAGGGCTTGCTGTACTCCCTCGCCCGATACATCTCGAGTAATCGAGGGATTTTCGCTCTTACGGGCGACTTTATCGAGTTCGTCGATATAAATAATACCTCGCTGAGCTTCTTCGACATCGAGGTCGGCCACTTGCAGCAGGCGCAGCAAGATGTTTTCCACATCTTCGCCGACGTATCCCGCTTCCGTAAGCGTAGTGGCGTCGGCCACAGCAAAGGGAACGTCGAGAATTTTGGCCAGGGTTTGAGCCAAAAGTGTCTTACCGCAGCCCGTCGGACCGATGAGCAAAATATTCGACTTTTGCAGTTCGATGTCGTCGGAACCCTGTGCGGCCTGATTGACACTGAGGCGTTTGTAGTGGTTGTACACCGCCACTGACAGAACCTTTTTCGCTTCCTCCTGTCCGATGGCGTGTTCGTCGAGGTAGCGCTTGATCTCCATCGGTTTGGGAATTTGCCCCAAAGACAGCTTCGCCGAACGCGGCCTTCGCCGTTCGGGAGGTTCCGAGCGTGGCGTCGGTTGGGGAGCTGTCGCCCCAGAATCGTACAGTTCCTCATCGAGGATTTCATTGCACAAGTCCACGCATTCGTCGCAAATATATACGCCAGGCCCTGCGATCAACTTGCGAACCTGCTCCTGGGACTTGCCACAGAAGGAGCATTTGAGGTGGGAATCGTACTTGTTCGGCATAAGCTGTCTCGTGCGGGAATTCGGCCAAGATCGGTGAGCGTGTTGTCAAACAAAAGCGAACGTGACGTTTGGAGAAGAGCGAGACGAGACACATCGGCTGAAGGCGTTTCAGCTTATGCTCGACGGTTCGATCCGCGCCGCGTCCGTTGGCATCGGGCATCAAGCAACGGCAAGGGCAGGTTGAGAAATGACTTGGTCGATTAAACCGTAGTCTTTCGACTCCTCTGCCGACATGAAGAAATCCCGTTCGGTGTCTGCTTCGATGCGTTCGAGAGGTTTGCCCGTATGATGGGCGAGCAGGCGGTTGAGGGTGTTTTTGTGGTAGAGGATTTCTTTAGCCTGAATTTCAATATCGACGGCTTGCCCTTGTGCGCCGCCAAGGGGTTGGTGAATCATGATGCGGGAGTTGGGCAAAGACATCCGTTTTCCAGCAGCCCCAGCGGCCAGGAGAAACGCCCCCATACTCGCGGCGAGTCCGAAGCAGATGGTGACGACATCGGGGCGAATCTGCTGCATCGTGTCGTAAATGGCCATACCAGCAGTTACGGAACCGCCGGGAGAGTTGATGTAAAGCTGAACGTCTTTTTCGGGATCGTCAGCATCGAGATAGAGCAGTTGGGCGACGATGGAATCGGCCACGGCATCGTCAACGGGAGTCCCGAGAAAGACGATCCGCTCTCGCAACAGTCGGGAGTAAATGTCGAAGGCACGCTCGCCCATCCCCGACTGTTCGACTACCATCGGAATCGTGCCTTGGGCGCTAGAGTAAATTTGCGGGTGGGACAAACTAATCGGGTCGCGATCGAAGGCAAAAGATTTCAGCATAGACTCTCGGCTGTGATGGCGTGTGTTCGAGCGTCGGAACGTGCGGCCGAAGGAGGACGCGATCGGTATTCCTTATATTATGCCTTAGATGGTTGGCGACTGGCAGCGCGACGATACTAGCCGCTGCTGCCGCCGACCTCGGCAGTTTTGAGGAATTACTCGGCAGATTCGGACGCTTCGACGTCGCTTTCTGCTTCGACTTCGTCCTCCTCAGATTCGGACAGAGTTCCTTCAGGGACTAATTCGATCTTAGCGCGTTCTCGCAGCCAGTCTAGGGCTTTTTGCGAAACCAGTTCGTCTTCGACAAAGCTACGCAGGCGGGTTTCGTCGATATCGCGATCGCTGAGTTGTTCGCGCACTTCGTCCATGCGGGTTTGAATCTCGTCATCGCTGGGCTTAAGTTGCTCGACTTCGGCGATTTTTTTCAACCCCAGGTCTTGTTTGAGTTTTTCGATCGCTTCGGGACGAGAGCGTTCGCGCAGTTGCGGCAGGTTTTCCGGGGTGTAGAAAGTTTGAACGTCCAAACCGTACTGCTGTAATTGCATGGCCGTTTGGGTCAGCATGACATCGACTTCTTGCTTGACCAGAGTTTCGGGCAGTTCCACCTCGACGCGCTCGATCAGGGCTTCGGCGATCGCTTTTTCGATGTTAGCCGTGGTTTGGCTTTCGGCTTCCTCTTTAAACTGTTTTTCGATCGACTCGCGCAACTCCTGCATGGTGTCGTAGTCGCTTAGGGTTTGGGCGAAGTCGTCGTCGAGTTCGGGCAGTTCTTTTTCCTTGATATCCTTAACGGTGACGGTAAAGCGTGCCTGTTCGCCAGCGAGGTCTTCGTTGGGATAGTCTTCAGGAAACGTAACATCGAACGTTTTGGTTTCTTCAGTGTTGAGACCCACGAGATTTTCGACGAAACCGGCAATGAAGCGCTCTTCGTTGAGTTCGATTTGAGTGTCTTCAGCCGTTCCGCCGGGAAACGGTTCGGATTCTTCGCCTTCGGGGGAAACCAGTTTTCCTTCATAATCCACCGTCAGCACGTCGCCCATTTGGGCAGGACGGTTTTCCACGGGGATGAGGTTGGCGTGTTCGGAACGTCGTTCTTCAAAGAAAGCATCGACTTTCGCCGCGTCATAGGGAATTTCTTCGGCTTGGATTTCTAAGCCGGTGTAGTCGTTGACGTTGACGTCCGGCGGCACGTCCACCGTCGCCGAAAAGGTCAGAGTTTGACCGGGGGTATAGTTGGCCACGAGTTCCTCGAAGGAACTGCTGAGCTGGTAGTTACCCAAAGCGTCGATGTTTTCCTGTTCGATCGCCTTCTCGAGACTCGATTGGATCATGTCTTCGAGGGCTGCCGCCTTCAGGCGATCGACGCCCAGCCGACGCACGAGAATCTGTTGGGGAACTTTGCCTTTACGAAATCCGGGGATGTTGGCCGATTGCTTGAATTTGGCCAGGGTGCGATCGTAGGTCTTCTGGGAAATGTCGGAGGGAATTTCAATTTCGAGGCTGAGTTGAGAGGCGGGCAGCTTTTGCTGGGTAACTTTCATGCTGTGCTTCGATGTTGGACGACTGAGTTCAAACCGTTCGGTACGGACATCTCTCACAACGGTTTTCTGTTAGTTCCGTTGCGAGGCTTGCGAGTCCAATCTATCATTGTTGCATCGATCGCTCGGTTCGATCGAGCCTTTTACAGTCACCAGTCGCCAGTCACCAGTGAGGGGACGATGAGGTGAGGGGATGAGGAGAACTCCCCACTTTTCACTCTTCCCTCTTCCCTCTTCACTGAAGAAGCTCCCTTGTCCCCTCGTTCGGCATTGGAAGCGGCCGTTTCTGTGGTAAATTGAGTCAGCTTGCCAAATCCGCTAGAATATTTAAAGACAGATCGCGTCTGGGCTGTCAAAAGACATCCAAGGCTGGTAATATCTAAAACGCTCAGCTTACTATTCGAGTGGCTGTAAACAATTGTCATATCAGTTTTTTGACTATCGAAGCCATCCTCGGCATTACAACCGGGTTTCACCTTATAAATACCGTTAAGTCCGAACCGTTGGAAAACGTTCGACATTCGATCGCCAACCGACCGTAGTGGAGGAAAACAACTTGCCCAAATCTTACCGAGTTGCCATCTTGGGAGCGACAGGAGCGGTGGGAACCGAACTCCTGAAACTCCTCGAAAGCCGGAACTTCCCCGTTTCGGATCTCAAACTGCTGGCGTCATCCCGTTCGGCGGGACGCACCCTGTCGTTTAGAGGAGAATCGATCGCCGTCGAAGCAGTTGCTGACGGCTGTTTTCAGGATGTCGATATCCTGTTGGCCTCGGCTGGAGGATCTACCTCCCGAGCGTGGCTGCCGCAAGCCGTCGAATCCGGCGCCGTTTGCATCGACAACTCGAGTGCCTACCGTCTCGATCCGAGCGTGCCGTTAGTGGTGCCAGAAGTCAATCCCGAAGCCGTTCGGGAGCATCGAGGCATAATTGCCAACCCCAATTGCACGACGATTCTGATGGCCGTGGCGATCTGGCCGCTGCATCAAGTGCAACCCATTCGCCGCATCGTCGTCGCGACGTACCAGTCAGCTAGCGGTGCGGGCGCTCGGGCGATGGAAGAACTCAAACACCAAGCTCGAGCGATTTTAGAGGGGGAAACGCCGACGCCGGAAGTTCTGCCGTATCCTCTGGCCTTCAACCTCTTCCCCCACAATTCCCCGATCGCCGATGGGGGATATTGCGAGGAAGAAATGAAGATGGTCAACGAAACGCGCAAAATTTTCGGAGCGCCCGACTTGCGTGTCACGGCCACCTGCGTTCGGGTTCCCGTATTGCGGGCCCACTCCGAAGCCATCAATTTAGAGTTCGATCGCCCCTTCGACCGCGATCGCGCCCGCGAGGTTCTCAGCCACGCCCCCGGTGTGAAAGTCGTCGAAAACTGGCAGTCGAACTACTTCCCCATGCCCATCGAAGCCACCGATCGCGACCCCGTTCTCGTGGGACGTATCCGCCAAGATATCTCGCATCCGAACGGTCTAGAACTGTGGCTCAGCGGCGATCAAATTCGCAAAGGCGCGGCTCTCAACGCCGTGCAGATCGCGGAGTTGCTAGTCTCCGAAGCGGGAAGAACGCAACGGACGCCGCTGTCCTCGACCACCTCGGCGAATTAGGAGGTTGCGTGGTCGATTTCGGACGAGTCATTACAGCAACGATCGTTCCCTTTGACGCAGACGGGAACGTCAACTATGCCGTCATGGAAAAACTGGCGGTTCACCTGGTCGATCGAGGCAGCGACACGCTCCTCGTGTGCGGGACGACCGGAGAATCCCCAACCCTGACTTGGGAGGAAGAATACGAACTGTTTCGCGTGGTGAAAAACGCCGTGTCGGGTCGGGCGAAAGTCATGGCTGGAACGGGATCGAACTCCACCCGCGAAGCCATCGAAGCCACGAGTAAAGCGGCCGCTTTAGGGCTAGACGGTTCGTTGCAAGTCGTTCCTTACTACAACAAACCCCCTCAAGAGGGGCTGTACCGACACTTTCGCGCCATCGCCGAAGCCTGTCCGGACTTCCCGCTCGTGCTGTACAACATTCCCGGTCGCACCGGAACGAACCTCACGCCCGAAACCGTGGCGCGGTTGGCTCGACTATCCAACATCGTTGCGATCAAAGAAGCCAGTGGTAGCACCGAACAAGCCGCTCAAATCCGTCGTCTGACGCCCCCGGAATTCGCCATCTACTCGGGAGACGACGCCATGACGCTGCCGCTGTTGTCGGTGGGCGCTCGAGGCGTGGTCAGCGTGGCCAGCCACCTCGTCGGCGATCGCTTGCAAGAGGCGATCGGTGCCTTTGAAGCCGGCCGTCACCAAGAGGCCACGCAAATCCATTTAGAGTTGTTGCCTCTATTTAAGGCACTGTTTTTAACGACGAACCCGATTCCCATCAAATGCGCCCTCGAGCATTGCGGTTGGAACGTTGGGAAACCACGCTTACCCCTGTGCGAAGCATCTGAAGCCGTCAGTCAAGCCATCGCCGAAGTCCTCGATCGGTTGGGGTTGCGGAGTCAAACCTGACTCGAAACCGTTCTCGACACGCGCGTTCCTCAAAGCGTCGCCTCGTGGGTGTGCGAGAGACCCCGCGACGGCCACTTCAGGCGGGACTTCGTGGGAACTCCCACCGGCGATCGCCCCGAGAGCCACTTCAGGCAAAACGCGATCGCCCCAGATAGCTTCACGACTGACGAGGTTTCTGTCGAACTCGACCTCGCAAGGCTTAAAAAGACTGAATTTGACACGAGCTGGAGAACAACTTTCAAAGCGATCTCCACTCCAAGAACTCTCCTAAAAAGACCAATCACTCAAGGACGAATTATGCCTAAAACGACAAACTCTCCCAAAGTTCGCACCAAGAAAAAACAATCCGAATCGACAACACCGACGTTGCGCGTCATTCCCTTGGGAGGACTGCACGAAATCGGGAAAAATACCTGCGTGTTTGAATACGACGACGAAATGGTTCTCGTCGATGGCGGGCTGGCCTTTCCCACTGACGCCATGCACGGGGTCAACATTGTCTTGCCCGACATGGAATATTTGAAGGCCAACAGCCACAAAATTAAAGGGGCGATCGTCACCCACGGTCACGAAGACCATATCGGCGGCCTTCCCTACCACCTCAAACAGTTTGACATTCCCGTCATCCACGGCCCGAGACTGGCCATGGCACTACTCGGCGGCAAACTCGAAGAAGCAGGCGTGGCCGATCGCACCGAACTCAAAACCGTGCAACCTCGCGACGTGGTGCGTTTGGGCAAACATTTTTCCTTTGAATTCATTCGCAACACGCACTCGATGGCGGATAGTTTCACCCTGGCGGTGACGACTCCAGTGGGCGTGGTCATTTTCACGGGAGATTTCAAATTCGACCATACCCCCGTGGACGGCGAACAGTTCGACATCCAAAAGCTGGCTGAATACGGAGAAAAAGGCGTACTGTGCCTGTTCAGTGACTCCACTAACGCCGAAACCCCCGGCTTTTGTCCTTCCGAACGGTCTGTTTATCCCAACTTAGACCGCACCTTCAGCCAAGCCCCAGGACGCATCCTCGTGACGACCTTCGCCTCCTCCGTGCATCGGGTCAACATGATTTTGGAGTTGGCGAAAAAGAACGATCGCTACGTGGCGGTATTGGGGCGATCGATGCTCAACGTCATCGCCCACGCCCGCAACTTGGGATACGTCAAATGCGAAGACAGCCAGTTCAAATCGATTCAGGAAGCCCAAGGTTTACCGGACGATAAAGTCTTAATTTTGACGACCGGTTCCCAAGGCGAACCCCTGGCCGCCCTGAGTCGCATCGCCCGCTGCGAACACCGTCAAATCAAAATTCGCCAAGGGGATACGGTGGTGTTTTCTGCCAACCCCATCCCCGGTAACACCCTAGCCGTGGTGGATACGATCGACCGTCTGATGATGCAAGGGGCGAACGTGATTTACGGCCGCCATCAAGGAATTCACGTGTCCGGACACGGCTGTCAGGAAGACCACAAACTGATGTTGGCCTTGACCCGTCCCAAATTCTTCGTTCCCGTTCACGGGGAACACCGGATGCTGGTTCGACACGGCAAAACCGGCGAAAGCATGGGGATTCCGCCCGAAAACATTCTCATCGTCGATAACGGCGACGTGGTAGAACTGACTCCCGACAGTATCCGCTTGGGCGATCGCGTTCAGTCCGGTATCGAACTGGTGGATTCCTCCCACGCGGGAACCGTCCACGATCGCGTTCTCAAAGAACGCCAGCAACTCGCCGAGGACGGTGTGGTGACCGTGGCCGCCACCATCGGCCTCGATGGCAACCTTCTAACCCAACCCGATGTCTGCGTGCGCGGCGTCGCGGCTAGCGTCAACGGCGATCGCTTGAACGAAGAAACCCGCGCTACCCTCGAGGGAGTCTTGCGAAATCGCTGGTCGGACTACGCCCGCACTGAAAACAGTAAAGTCGAAGTAGATTGGGCGGGTCTGGAATCTCACATCGAGCGGAACTTACAACGAATGCTTCGCCGCGAACTGCGCTGCGACCCACTTCTGGTGATTTTGCTACAAAAACCCGAAGCCGATGCATCGGCGACCGTGTCTTCGTCCTCAAACGGTTCGACTCGACCGGGACGCCGACGCACGCGATCGACTGCCCGAGTTGCCTCATAGAGAGTGTTTTGAGGGATGGGGGTGTAGAAAAGTTGACAGTTTCTCCCCCTCTCTCGCTTGAGGACGGTGCGTCTCTTTCAGGGAAGAGTGAAGAATTTGACATCCTCTCCCAGCAACCCGTTCCGGGTATGCAGGGAGATTCCTTGGGTCGCCCCAAAGATTTCCTGCTTCAACAGGTGCCAGCTAGACTGAGCCAACTCAGCCCCCGCCGCATCCCCTCCACAGGCAGTTTCGATTCCCCGTTGCCCACGGGTACAGATAACTTGTCCGCTCGCCACATCACGGGGCTTTGTTGACCCGCAGTTGTGGCAGTGATGGATTCGAGTTGAGAGGTCTTTGCGAACCTCCACTCCACAATCCGGACACTCCTGAGAAGTGCCACGGGCATCCACCTTGCCGTAAAAGACATCGCGCTTCCAGCACACCCAGGGAAGGATCTGATTCACAAATTGTCCCAGCCCAGCATCTAGAGTGTGTTTGCCCAGCATTCCCTTAGCCATGATGCGGAAGTCGAGATCTTCGACAAAAATCATCCCTGCACCATCACAGAGGTGATGAGCCAGCTTGAAATGCCAGTCTTTTCGCGTATCGGCAATCCGTTGATGGACTCTGGCAATCTTCTTCTGGAGTTTCAGCCAGTTAGCTGACCCCTTCTGCTTTTTCTTCAATCGGCGTTGCAGCGATTTCAGCTTGCGGTGCAGATTGTTGAAGAAGCGAGGTCGCTTGACCTGCTCTCCATCAGAAGTTGAGAGAAAGTACTCCAGTCCAATGTCAATCCCTACCGGATGTCCGTGAGGGGCTACAGCAGGAAGATCGACGTCAGCTTGAAGGCTAAGCACGACAAAGTACCCGGATGCCTTGCGGACAATCCGGGCTTGCTTAACCTGAAATAAATCAGGAATTTTCCGCGACCACCGAACCCGAAGCCATCCCAGTTGCGGCAGCTTTATACCCTCATCAGACACACAGTTTTTGAGCATCTGGGGGAAGACAAAGCTTCGCATCCGGTTGGGTTTTTTGAACCGTGGAAGACCCGAACGCTTTAACCGCCACGACTCCCAGGAGGCTTCCAGTTTTCGGATGACTTGTTGAAGAACCTGAGCGTTGACAGTCTTTAATCGGGGGTATTCAGCTTTGGCCGCAGTTAGCGACTTGCACTGCCGCGCATAACTGGGAAATGGTGCATCTGCTGGCCAGATAAATTCCTGCCGAATCGAACACGCATTCACGGGTGACTTTCGGGAATTTAGCCAATCCTTACGTTCCCGCAGGGCAAAATTCCAGACATTGCGGCACACATCCAAAATGTGTTCGATGTCTGAAACCTGCTCCGCCGTTGGCTCTAGCTTGAATTCCCACGTCATGTTTAGCATGAAACTATCTTAGCTTAGAAAATAAATATTTGTTTCCTAGGCTTAGGCGAACTACTCCCTCCCGTTGCTTCACCACCCCCCAAGCCCTCGGCTATGGGCGGAGCACTGCGACGGATCTTGGTAGAGTGAAGAGTTAAAAAAACCCCTCGTAGGGACGTTGTATGCAATGCAACGCCCCTACATTTTTGGGTAAAAGATTTTATCTTCTCCCCCTCTCCCCCTCTCCAGAAGCTTCCTAAAACGCCAACGGCTCCCCTTGGCTGACGAACTCCACTGTCTGAGTTTGCAGGCGAGGATTTTGTGTCAGGGTCGATCGCAGGCTGCCGAAGAGGGCAAACTGTTCGCAAGTCGATAGCGAAGTCCACTGACGGGGAGCGTCGGGGGCAACGCGCAAATCCACCGTCACTGTCCCCGTTACCGCGTCGCGAGAGGTGCGATATCCAGCAATACGGAACTCGCCCCGCGCCCAGTCTTTCAAAACATGACCCACTGCCCCTTCAAGGGGATTGCTTCGCGGCACTTCTACCGTTTCCGGTAACAGGGTTTCGCAGAATAAATCGGGGCGGTACACCGTGAGTTCGACGGTATCTTGCTCGATATCCGAAGCCGTCGCGGGGGAAGGCAACGGGTTCGGCATCACCTCGGCGAATACTGCTCCCGACGCGCCGAAACTGACGATCGCCCCCGTAACGACCGATACCAGATATGATTGGATACTGTGCATGAGACGACCTCCGCAATCGATTTTTCGGTAATGGCTACAACCCCTTGGACGCGCCGCCACATTCTTTCACTCGAAGATTTTTCGGTGTCGGAATACGACATCGTGTTGAGAACGGCCGCGAGTTTTCGGGAGGTGTTATCCCGAGGTACGAAGAAAGTCCCCACGCTTCAAGGGCGAGTCGTGACGAACCTGTTTTTCGAGCCGTCGACTCGGACTCGCAGCAGTTTCGAGTTAGCGGCGAAACGCCTGTCTGCCGATACTCTTAATTTTGCCCCCGGTTCTTCGTCTTTGACGAAGGGAGAGACCATTTTAGATACTGCCAAGACCTACCTTGCCATGGGAACTGACATGATGGTAATTCGCCATCGGGAAGCCGGGGTTCCCCAGGCGATCGCTCGGGAAATGGAGCGACTCGGAACTCGCGTGGGCGTTCTCAACGCGGGAGACGGCCAGCACGAACATCCGTCACAAGGGTTGTTAGATCTCTTTACGATCTGTCGGTTTCTCGATCCCGAACATCCACGAACGGAGTTGTTGCAGGGGAAAAAGATCGCCATCGTCGGGGATATTTTGCACTCGAGGGTGGCGCGATCGAATATTTGGAGTTTGACTGAAAGTGGGGCGGAGGTTCATTTGGCCGCACCGCCGACGTTACTGCCGAAGTTGTTTGTCGAGGCGATGGGTCTCCACCACCCGGACAGGTTACAGTTACACTGGGCGCTCGAACCCGCGTTGGAAAATGCCGATTTCGTGATGACACTGCGCTTACAGCACGAGCGTATGACGGAACACTTATTGCCCAGTTTGCGGGAGTATCACCAACATTTCGGTATCGCACGCGATCGCCTGAAAGCTTGTCGTCCCGACGTTCGCCTGCTCCATCCCGGGCCGGTCAATCGCGGGGTCGAACTCAGTTCTGACGTGATGGACGATCCGGCGTTGAGTTTGATTCAAATTCAAGTGACGAGTGGGGTCGCCGTACGAATGGCACTCCTCTATCTCATGGGTGGCGGTTCGAGTCTGTGAAACGCTTTCGAGCGATCGCGTCAAGAGAGGTTTTGTCGAGGGAGCGTGACCGTAAAAGTGGTTCCCGCCCCCACTTCGCTTTCGACGGCGATCTCGCCGTTACAGAGATCGACGCACTTTTTGACGATGGTTAAGCCCAAGCCCGTTCCGCGAGTATTTTTCGAGTTTTTGCCGCGATAAAACAACTCGAACAAGCGTTCTAAGCTATCCGGTGGGATTCCCACACCCCGATCGCCAATCTTAAATTGAATGGCGTGCTGTGTTTCGATTAACTCAAGATCGATCTCGCTCTGTTCTGAGGAAAATTTAATAGCATTTGACAGCAAATTATGTAAGATCTGGAATAAAATATCTTTATCCCAAGTATTTTGAATACTGGGTGCGATCGGTTCGATAATTTGATGAGAAAAGTTTAAAATTTGTCCGGGTTTTCTATTCGGGTTTAAGCGATCGATAACCTCGCGACACAATAAATTTAAATCGACTTCTTCACGATCGAGTTCGAGTTGTCCGAGCTGCATTCGATCGACGAATATCACATCGTTAAACAGCGATGTTAAATATTTCACCGATTCTTGAATGCGTTTTAAATATTTAACAAACTTTTCTTCACTCAGTTTATGACGGTAATGTTCGAGAAGTTCGGACGTAGAAAATATCGTAGTTAGTGGCGTTCGATACTCGTGAGAAATAGTGGTAATGATATGGCTTTTAAACTCATTGATTTCCTTTTCTTTTGCTAACGCACGTCGTAATTCTTCTTCAACAGAAATTAACTGCTCCGTTTTTTGTTGCAGTTCAGCAGTTCGTTTGGCAACCCGCTCTTCGAGTTGAGAGTTTAACTGTTGTAGAAATTCGTTTTGACGTTGAGTTTCTTGTTTGAGAGCTTGAAGAGTCAGTTGATGTTCGATGCGGACTAAAACTTCAGGAAATTGAAACGGTTTGGTAATGTAATCGACGCCTCCGACTTCAAAGGCTTTGACTTTTTCAGTGACATCGCCGAGCGCGCTGAGAAAGATAATGGGAATATCGCGCGTCTGCTCGTTTTCTTTTAACTGCTGACAGACTTCATAGCCATCCATTTGAGGCATCATGATATCGAGCAAAATTAAAACTGGCGGGTCGGCTCGAGCTGCGTTCAAAGCAATTTTTCCGTGAATGGCACGACGCACACTGTAGCCTTTTTGCTCTAATAGACTCGATAACACTCGTAAATTGTCCGGTTGGTCGTCTACGATGAGGATGTCTTCCATTTCACATACTTGATTCTCTTCACAAGTAGATCGATCGCTTCCTACTCTTACCTCGAGCGTCGGGCTTCGTTTTGTTCGAGTGGGCTGTGTCGTATCGAACCCTGGAAATTGAGCTATTCTATCATTGGGGTTCACCACGGTTGCACGACGGTTGTATGTTGCGATCGCAACGCACCCAGCTATAACTATTGTCGCATTTCGCGGTCGATCGCTCAGTGCGATCGCTCCAAGACTCTGGAACGATAAGACCGACACCGTGAACTTCACGAGAAATTTCTTACCAACAACCCGCTACGGTCGTACAGGCAGTTTCGAGGGGGGCGTCCTCGAGCTGGCGTACCAAGTGCAGGGAAATCGGGTCGCGGCTGAGCGTTCGGACGTAAGTAGCGCTGAGATAGTCGCGAAACTCGAGATTTTCGACAATATAGGTTTGGAAAAACGCCAGACTCAACGCTCTGACGTAATCGCGAGCCAAACTGGGATCGGGCCCGACCACCGCCGACGGAAGGGACACCGCTTCCTCTTCGGACTCGCCGATCGTCGAGAAATGGGTACCGCCGCCCAACACGAACAGATAGCGTTCGGCAACGTTCAACCAACGAAAGGGTTGAATTTGTTCGAGAAGGGCAGGGGCGACTGTATCGGCACCGCTGGCAACGATCGCGATGGGAATCTCGATGCGCTGGTAGCCCGATCGACCAAACAGGGCGCTCCCAACGGGGTTGATCGCGATCGCCCCTCGGATGCGGGGATCGCGAAACTGCCGCTGCTGGCCCGAAATCGCTAAAGCCCGACATTGCAAGAGAAACGAGACGTTCCACGATTGCTCTTCCCGAGCGCGATCGCAGGTTTGCGCCAAATGGCTTAAATTCAGTTCGGCACCGGCCAGTGTCAAGGCTGTATAGCCGCCGAAAGACTGACCGACAACGCCGACGCGATCGAAATCGAAACGGTCGTGTAGCTGGGGATCGCTGCGGGACAAAACCGCGATGGTATCGAGAAGAAAACTGACGTCCGAGGGGCGATCGATGAATTCTTGCGGTTTGGCAATTTCCTGTTCTTGACCGGCCAGCAGCGCTTCCATATGCTTGGCGTTGCTGCCAGAATGTTCGGGGACGAAAACCGCGAACCCGTGGGAGGCCAAATGTTCGGCTAGATAGCGAAACGCGTTGCGATCGGACCCCAATCCGTGAGAAATGACGATAATCGGCGTCGGTTCGGTCGTTCTCGGAACGTACAAATCGACGGGGAAACGATGACCCCAAGGGGGATTGCGACTGGGATCTCGCAAGGTCATCGAAATTTCGTCCCAAGTCAGTCGTCCCGGTTGGCTCAAATCGACGAATCCATCGGAGGAAAGGTTCTCTGTGTCAGCTTCTCGCTGGGACTGTTCTCGCACCTCAGCTAAAGCCGTTTCGCTGGCGTTGACGAGAGTTTGCAACTGTTGCGCCATGCGAAAGGTCTGATTGAAATTGACCCGCAGCGTGGGGGTGGGAAAGTGGCGCAATACGTTCAGCAAGGTTAAGCCTTCTTCGTCTGCCGCAGCGAGGATTAGTGCCGATCGCAGTCCTTTAAAGCCAGACCCGCCAGACCCGGATTGAATCGCCTGTCCGAGTCGTTGTAACAATGCTTCTCCTTGGGGAGTATACAAAAATTGCGAAACGGCGACGGGGTCGAGATCGGCACGGGCCGACAGAACGTCGCGCAAGGTATCGCGGCTGTCTCGGGGAGCCAAGTTCAGATAGGGAGCGAGTTCGCCATCGACCTGTCCGTATTTGGCATAGGCTTCGAGGGCATCGACCGACAGGGTGCGCTCGAACACGCCGTAAGTGGCGGACACCTGTTCTGCACCGAGGCTAGGCTGTCCCCAGGCGATCGCCAAGCCAACCCACAGACTGCCCCAAAATCGGCGACGGTTGGCGATCGGCAAAGATAAAATTCTGTTGTGCTGCCGCGTCAAAAACGCTACGGGGCTGAGAAACGAAACCATTAAAATTACAGAACACAACAGCGGTCGAACCACCGAACTGCCCGGTCGAACAGTTGCGTTAATCCCTACTTTAACAAGGTTTTTTTAGAAGGATCTCCATCTCGTCTCGATCGGGCAAGCCGTGGGGAGATCGTAGAGCGCTCGAGTATTATTGAAACGTTTCCCCGACCTTCGCTGTTAGGAGAGATTCTCAAAGATCGCAGCAACGATCGTAGAATTTGAGGAGTCGGGATTGCCCCTCACCCAATGAAAGACTAACGCGATCGCCCGTCTTAGAACGTCGATCGACCTGTTAACGGTTCTCAGATTTTGAATGCTCTTGTTTGCTCGAATTCCCTCACAGACACACGAGATCCGAACCCAACTTCCCAAATTATCGATCTTTCTGGTCGTCCTCGTGTGTGCGATTCCGACGCTCCTCAACCTCTTAGGAGTAGATTTCGGCACGCCCCAAGACCTTCTCCACCTCGAGGCGATCGACGGTATTGCGCCCGATCGACTGACAGACGTTCTTCACCAAACGCTGGCGGGTAGCTTTACCCATACACTACTCGAATGGAGTGCCTTTTGTACGGCGATTTTTACAGTCATACTGGCGTTGGCTCATTTCGCGATCGTGCGCGACGTGACAACTCCCACCATCGGCGTCGCCTTGTTTTTCGCAGGCGTTATGGACGCGTTCCACACGCTGGCGGCCGATCGCCTCATCGAAGTCGTCGCCGACAACCACAACCTCATCCCTTTCACCTGGGCGATTTGTCGCTTGAGTAACGCTGTACTGGCAGCCGTTGGGGTGAGCGTTTTTCTCGTCGCCAAACCTAAAAAATGGCAGCGCAGCATTGGATTTGTCTTCGCCATTAGCCTCGGATGCGGGATGCTAGCCTACGCCGTCGTTCGCTGGTGTGCCACCAGTGCCGTTCTCCCAGAAACGCAGTTTCCCGACGCCTTCGTCACGCGACCCTGGGACGTGGTGCCGTTATTGCTGTTCCTTCTGTCGGGACTCGTCCTCTACCCGGCGTTTTACAAGCTCTATCCCAGCTTGTTTTCCCACGCCCTCATTATCAGCACGATTCCCAACGCCGTAACGCAGCTCCACATGGCGTTCGGATCGCAGATGCTGTTCGACAACCACTTTAACATCGCCCACTTTTTAAAAATCGTCGCTTACGGGGTTCCGCTATTTGGGTTGATTTTGGATTACATTTACACCCACCGAACCGTCGAACGGACGAACGCCGAACTGAGCCGGGAAATTGGCGAACGCCAACAGGCGATGGATGCCCTCGATAAAACGCAAAAACTACTTCAGGAGAAAAATCAAGACCTGCAAAACGCACTCGATCGCTTACAAACCACCCAAGCTCAACTGATTCAAACTGAAAAAATGTCCAGTTTGGGACAGTTAGTCGGCGGTGTCGCTCACGAAATCAACAACCCGGTCAATTTTATTTACGGTAACGTCATTCATACGAAAGAGTACGTCGAGGATATCTTGCAGTTGTTGAGCCTTTACCAACAGGAGTTTCCCGACGGAACGGCGAACCTTCGCATCGCCATCGAAGAAATTGAGTTGGAATATTTGTTTGAGGATTTACCCAAGGCGTTAGATTCGATTCAACACGGTGCCGAACGCATTCGTCAGATCGTCGAATCTCTACGGAATTTTTCGCGACTCGACGAGTCAGCGTCAAAGATGGCGGATTTACACGAGGGCATCGAGAGTACTCTGGTGTTGTTGGACCGCCGTTTGAAAAATCGGATCCGTTTGTTGAAGAAATATGGAGCGTTGCCGCAGATCGAATGTTATCCTTCGGAGTTAAATCAGGTGTGGATGAGTTTGTTAGGCAATGCCATCGATGCGGTTTTGGAGGGGGATGTGGAGGAACCCACGATCGTCATTACGACAGACCGACCGCATCAAGGAACGGTTCGGGTCGCGATCGCCGATAACGGCTGCGGAATGTCGGCTGAAGTTCGCGAAAAGGTATTCGATCCGTTTTTTACGACGAAACCGGTGGGAAAAGGTACGGGGTTGGGGTTGTCGATTTGTTATCGCATCGTCGAAAAACACCGAGGGGCGATCGAACTTCAGTCTCGACCGGGTGAGGGAACTCGAGTGACGGTCACGCTTCCGGTCGGGCGATCGTCGGCGAAAAAACGGTAACGTCGATGGCGATTTCAAGAGGGTTGGAGAATTGTATGATGTTTCGTATTTTTTTGAGTTTGGTGGGTTTGACCTTTGCGATTTGGATTCTGCGAGGTTTTCAGGTGTTGGGTTTTATTCCCGGCGGCGTATTGTGGGTGGGGGTATTGGTGTCGATCGCGACGGGTATCCTCACTGCCTGGGAAAACTCAAAACGGTGGTGATTTGCTACGATCGAGGTATCTTCGTCTTTAGTCGTCTATTGCCTGAATCCGTTCTATGACCTCCTACGCTACGTCTGCTGCTAAGGCTGAAATTAACGAACTCCGTCGTCTGAGAGGGTTGCTCCCCCCGGAACTGCAAAGCTGGGTGACGGTGGAGAAAACCACGGAAATCGATCCGCCCTTGATTCGCTGCGAAGAACTCAGTAAGGACGAAGTTGAAATCGCCATCGATTTGGTGAAGTGGGACAATCTCGCCCTCGACCAACGGAATTTACTGTTTTGGCACGAAGTCGCCCGCATTCAAAACGATACGATTCCCCGCGAAGGGTGGGAAATGGCGGCGTTGGCGATCGGTCTCGGTGGTGCGGTCGGCGAACTGTGGGTTCAAGACGGCGTGTTGTTGTTGCTGGCCTTGGCGTTGTGCGGCGTGTCGGGATATCGGCTGTATCAGAAAAACAATAGTGAAAAGGCGTTGCGGGAGTCGATCGAGGCGGACGAAAAAGCGGTCGCTTTGGCGTCTCGGTTCGGGTATACGTTACCGAATGCTTATAAGAGTTTGGGAAGCGCTCTGAAAACGCTCATCGAACAAACGCCGAAGAAACGCCTTCGCAAGCAGTACGAAACGCGATTGGATGCGTTGCGCCGCAGCGCCTCGAAAGCGAAAGCGCAAGCGAAAACCAAACGCGGTCGTCAATCTCCCCCGGCTTCGCCGAATCCGATTCCCAATCCCACGATGCCGAAATCGAATCCTTACGAGTATTGATCGATTCGACTCGATGGTTTTGAGGTATTTGACCCCGGTTTCTGTGAGGAATCGGGGTTTTTGGTGAATAAGTCTCGAACGAGAGCGAGAACTTCTGTGACGTAACCTTCGGCGGTGGGGGAAAGGCGATCGCTAAACTCGAAGGTTTCGCCGGGAACGGAAATCAACCAGGCTTCGGGGGCGCGATCGTACAGCCATTGTGCCATCCCCAGCAGCGATCGCGGCGTCAGGGAATGGCCGAGAACTTGGCTGTTTTTGTCGGCGTCGATGGGTTCGATGCGGATGCTGTCGCTGTCGATACAAGCATCGATAAATACGGCGCGATCGACCCTAGAGAGTTCTTCGGCCAGTTCTGGGGTGAGTTGGTGGAGGCTGAGCGATCGCACGTGGGGAAGGTTCCACGACGCCACCTGTTCGGCGATCGCTCGTCCGATTCCGTCGTCTCCCCGTAGGGCGTTTCCGTATCCGATGACTAGCATTTGGAGAGTTGAGAGTTTTCGCCTTGGCTTGGCAATGGTGACGGGAGTTTTCGCCTTCTACAACATACTGGCAATGGGGCGCTGAAGGTGTGGCTTTCGGAAAAATTTAAGAGGAGGGGCGATCGCTTTCTGTTCGATCGCGATCGAGCATATCAATGCGATATTTACGCAATAACTATAGCAACCCTAAATCAGTTGTGTAACAAAATTGAGACAAAAAGGGAATCGGGAACGGGGAACGGGGAACGGGGAATCAGATTTTTTCTGGTGTTTTAACTCATTTGGGACTGCTATACATTCGGAATCTACGGAGGCGATCGCGATTTGTCGGTCGTTCTTCGCTAAACTTAAGTCTCTAGATAGCATCGAGATCGTACTTTCAATTGTATCGACTTCGAGAATGGCGATCGCGATTTAGCGTGAGTTCGCTCGATTGGGAATTACTGAAGCTCGTCTCTGCTTTTATTTCTTGTTGGGTATTTATCGACTTAACAACAGTCGCAATTAGTTTGTTACTCGCCCCTAAATTGTAACTAAATTGTATCGAATTGTATAAGATTGTGTATAAAGCAAGCACCATACTGTTACCCATCTTACAATTGTGTATGTTTTATCGATCGAGATGTGGCAAGAGAGACTTTTTAACTTCAATAACGTCGCAATTTAATTCGATGTTGCGACTTGTTTTTGATTAGTCTTTTACTAAGTCTTGGTAGGTATAATTGCAAGCTGTTCTTGATGTCAAAGGTCTTCTGAGATTCCAGTGTAATTTGTAGCATTTCAATTCAAGCTTGAATTGGCGCTCTAAAGACAAGATCTGAGTAGAGGCGAACGGCAGAAAATCTCATGAAGCCAGGGTTTTGACCGAATCTAAAATCAGCCGATCGCCTCAAACTCAGACGATCCATACAAGACAACAATTTTTAAAAAAATTGAAAAGTGAATTGATGAAAAATATCCTGTTTTAGGATCGCTCTTTTCTTACCAATCGCGAAGGGTTTATCCTACACTGAAATCAAGACATATTTTCAAGTTTTTTAAAATAAAATTGTTGTCGATTTTTCTATTCTCTACTTCAATTGTTTTCTATTTCAGGATTTGTAAATTGCTATGGGTGTCATTGAAAACTTCCTCAAAGTCTATACCTCTTCCCAAAGCCGTTATCGCCATACCACGATGGTACGGCACAACGGAACTGCAATCGCCTTTGCCTTGGATGAAAACCGCCGCATCTTCTACGCGGTTTTAGATTTTAACAACAACCAAGAAAAGCTCGGCTGGGTTGACAAAAATTACTGGCCGGGAAATCCCACCGAACTGCAATTCGGTAACGAACTCCTGCAAGTGGGTTACGGCGTCGCCGATCGCGCTGTGATTCCCACCGTCAAAAAAGGAAGCGGTGAAGAAGTCCTTCCCGGTATATTACGACCCGAAGAAATCGATCCGTTTCTCTCGAGTACGGGACGGTTTACCGCCGACGCGCCGTTTCAAGCCCTCTCAGACGAAAAATACATTTATATTTTCCGCCAAGCCATCGATCGCGACCATCCCGATATGGTCTTCAAACGCTACGCCGATGGCACTCCCGTCACTGACGCCGAAGGAAATCCCGTCCCCCTCGTCAACGAAACCCTATTAGTCGATCGCTTCGTCCTCTCCGGTTCCCAACTGCGGCCGAAAATGGAAGTCCGCTACAAGCGCAGCCGCAGCAAATACCGCCCCGACGGTAGTAAAGACAGCTTGGGGGCGCGGGATATGGAAAAAAATCCCTTCTTCGAGCCAACCCAAGAACTCGATTTCATCCGTCACCTGCAAGGGGGGCGGTTTTCTGTATTATTACTTCCCACGCAAGTCTCCGGCATTCAACGCTGGCAGTTTTTCGCCCACAACAGCAAAACCGATTTGCTCGATTCCTTTAACGTCGAACGGGCTAGCGACGGACTGTTTAACACGCGGGGAACCATTCTCTACACCAGCCCCGATCCCGAATATCAAACGGCAGTGTTGGAACGTCAGCCAGGAACTTGTCCGTTTACTGGGTTAGATTTGGTTCCCGCCATCAGTCAATCGGGGTATTCCGAATCGGCGTTGTCCTTCGACGGTAGCAGTACTGTGGCGGATTTCGGCAACGTCCTCGATCCCGGCGACGGCGGCTATACCGTAGAACTGTGGTTCCGCTGCGATCGCACCGAAGGCGAAAACCGACTCTACAGCAAAGGAGATTTGGTTTCAGCAACCGTCAAAGATGGCGTATTGAACTATGACTGGAAACCCGGTGAAACAGTGGCTGTCGAAGAGTTCGAGGTGACAGCCGGAATCTGGTATCACCTGGCGATCGCCTACGACGGTACGACGCAGCGGGTCTATAAAAACGGCGTCGAACTCCACAGCCAAACCCAATCCGGTACGATGGGCAGCAACGCCGATCGCTTCGTCCTGGGGGCACAAGGGCAAGAGAAGTATTTCCAAGGACAACTCGACGAAGTGCGAGTGTGGATGCGATCGCGTAGTGCCAGCGAAATCACAGCCGACGCACAACAGCGATTGGTGGGGAACGAACCCGGATTGGCGGCGTATTGGCGGTGCGACGAAGGCGGGGGCGATCGCCTTTACGACCAAACCGATAACGCCCACCACGGTATCGTTGGCGGTGCAGTAAACTGGGTCAGTTCCGAAGCCCCCATCGGCGATCGCGTGGGAATGCGGCGATCGAGCATCAAACTGAGCGATCGCGCGATCGTTTCCGGAATGTCGGCTCTGCTGTACTACCAACAAGAAACCGCCACCTCGGGATACGATCGCACCGAAAAACCCGTCAAGAAAAACGCCCGCGTCATGCTGGCACTGACGACAAAAACCACCGAGAACCGCGACGACGAAAGCCTCGGTCACGTGGCCGTTCTCGATTTCGCCCTGTCTCGCGAAGGCAAACTCGCCCTCGCGCCAGACAACCTGAGTTTACCGCCGCTGACCCCCGACAAAGACGGCGGTTCCCTCAACCAAAAAATCGAAACCATTCGGGGGTTAGAACGCAAAATCACTCAGTTACGCCAGGAAATCCGCAGCCTGACGGAAAACCTGGCCGCCTTGGACGAAGAAATCGCCATCTTGGAAAACAGTGCCGCGAAAATCGCGACGCTAGAACAGGAAATCGCCACCCTCGAAAGTACCCTCGCCCATTACAACCGCCCCCTGTACGCCACCTTCTACGAACACAGCGGCTACGGCGGCGCGTCCTTCAAGATGAAAGTGGGCGAAACCAATTCCTGGGTGGGAGACTGGTGGAACGATCGCATCAGTTCCATCAAATGGGACAGCTCCGAAGACATGAAAATCGAGGTCTACCAGCACGCCCATTACGGCGGGCGTAAGTGGACGATTCCCGGTGCGACGAACTGGACGAACGACGAAATTTCCAGTATCAAAGTCCTCGAAAGCGATTCCCTGCGGGAAAACAAACGCAACACCGGGCGGCAACTCGACAGCAAGAAACGGGAACTCAACGAGATTCGAGCCGGGGCTGCAACCTTAGACGCCAAACGGGCCGAGCGCGATCGCCTGCGGGATTTACTCAACAGCAAACAAACCGAACTCAGCCACAGCGAAACCCAACTGCGCCAACTCAAAAGCAGCCTGTTGGGAGAAGCGACGCCCCTGCCGCTACCCTTGTTGCACGTCGATCGCTTCGGCTTGACGGTTTCCGGCGGTTTGCTGGAATTCGCCGCCGCCAAAGACGCCCCACAACTGTTCGACAGTGCCACCGGAAAACTAGCCTTGTACTTCCGGGGTAAAAACGATCGCTTCTTCGCCGCCTACTACGACACCCGCAGCGCCAAGGCGAAATATTTACTGGCAGCCGAAACCGGGAACTTAACGTTAATTGCCCGTTCCGCCGAACCCGAAATGGATGCGATCGCCATCGAAATTAGCGACACTGACGGAGACTCCGACACCTGCACCGTCACGATCGCATCCCCCCAATTCCCCTTGGTAAGGGGGGCGAAGGGGGGATTGACCGAAACCTGGGAGCGCGTCCCCCGCGAAACCCGCCAGTTTGCCGCCGTCTTGAACGGCTTAGCCCAACAGCCCGTCTTCTTGGGCAAACTGTCCGAAGGAACCCTGGGCGGTCAAACTCTGACGCTGCGCGAACCCATGAAACAGCCGATTCCAGCAGGGGCGACGTTGCTGTTGCAAAACGCCCCCGTCCACACGGCCAAAGCCGTCGCCGTAGGCGAAACGACCCTCGAACTCAGCGACATCGCCCCCGTCGCCAACCTGGGAGCGCCCCTGTACTGGCTGCGGTACGACTACAGCAGCAACGCCCGCGCCAACCAACCCGGTTACAGCCTCAAACGGGGTTCCCTGCAAGTCGTGACGGGAGCCGGAAGCGCTACGGGTAAAGTTCAAAACGGCAGCGCCAGCAGCACCGGGGCAACGCCGACTTGTCAGTGGGTGGCCGACTCTCCCGGTAGCGCCTTGGAATTCGACGGTACCGATACCCTGTTGGAACTGTCCCACCAAGAACTCGACAAACTCGACGCCACGGGAAACTTGACCTTAGAAGCCTGGGTTCAGCCGAAAACCTGGAAGCAGCCCGGACGCATTATCCACCACCGAGGCGATCGCTCTCAGTATTTGTTGGGAATTACCGCCAAAAACGTGCAGTCGGCACTGGCATTCGACGGTAACGGCGATTACATCGATGTACCCTCCTTCCGGCTTCCGACGCGGGAAGGCTTGACCTTGGAAGCTTGGGTGAAATACGACCGATTTCAAAGCTGGTCGCGTATCTTCGACCTGGGCAACGGTTCGGGACGGGACAACATCATTCTCGCCAACGAGGGAACGACCCGAAATTTAGGACTGCATATTTACACGCGATACACCACCCACCGCCTTTCTATTGAAAACTATTTTGAGGCTGGACGGTGGATTCACGTCGCCATCACCATCGCCCCCGACGGTACGACCTGCGTGTACAAAGACGGGCAGGAAGTCGAACGGTGTCAGGGGGGATTGCCAGACGACGACACGCGCCGCAGCCGCAACTACATCGGTCATAGTAACTGGTCGAGCGACGGGGATTTTTGCGGCAGCCTCGACGAAGTACGGCTGTGGACGACGGCGCGATCGCCCGAAGAAATCCGCGCCAACATGAAGCGTCGCCTCCACGGAAAAGAGGATTGTCTGTTTGCCTACTGGCAGTTTAGCGATCGCATCGCCAAAGACTACGGTGCCAACGCCCTAGACGGTCGGCTTTGCGGCGACCCGCAACCGACGGACTCTGCCATTACTGCGGCGTATTCGATCGTGGCGGGAGTGGGCGATCGGTTCGTCAAGGAAAAAAACGGCGTCACCAGCCAAGACTGGTATCATCTGGCTGCGGTCTTCAAGCAATCTTACGCTTTGAAATTCGACGGTACCGACAGCCATCTCGACTGTGGCAACGATGCCGCCCTCGATATCGCTCGAGATTTGACGTTAGAGGTCTTTTGTCGAGTTGAGAACTTCAACCAGCCTCGGGGCTTGCTGGCCAAAGGACATCTCGGCAACGGCAGCGATCGCAGCGTTCCTTACGCTCTCTACATCAACACCAGCGGCCATCTCGTCTTTGCCTTTGAAACCCGTCAAGGACAAAGTCGCAGTTTTACTTCCACGGCTTCCCTCACCGCCGGAAACTTCCACACAATCGCCGTTACTCGCAAACAAGGCACCGACAAAGAAGAGAAGAAAAGCACCCAAGTCATCCACGGCGAACGGGTCGAAATCGTCGAATCCGTGGAAGTCAACCAGTGGGACGAGATTAGCTTCTACATCGACAACGCCGAAGCGGGAAGTTTCAAATACGCCGAAGCCAACACCGGCAACAACAACGAAGCCCTCGAACTCGGTCGCGCTGTCTCCGGGGGCAACACCATGCCGTTCAAAGGTATTCTCAGCCAAGTACGGATTTGGAACAAAGCCCTCAACAAAACTGAACTCGGAAGCCGTCTCAAAGGCAGTGAAACCGGACTCGTTTCCTGGTGGCAACTCGAAGAAAACGAAGGGAACGTTGCCTACGACAGCAAGGGACAAAGCCACGGTCAACGCACCGGGGGCATTACCTGGGTGAAAAATCCCGACCCCAACGGGTCCACTTTCCGCCTCTATCGCAACGGTAGCGTTGTCGAAACCGAACCCGTCGATCCCATGTCTTGGGGCGATCGCCAATTTACGATCGGCGCGTACCGAGAAAACGGCGTGAAAAACGGCTTCGACGGTATCCTCGAAGAAGTCCGCATTTGGAAAGTCGCCCGCACCCAAGAGCAGTTACAAGATAACCTCTTCACCCGTCTCAAAGGCGAAAAAGAAGATCTCATCGCCAACTACACCTTCGACAGCGACGAAGAGTATCGCGTTTTAGACTACTCCCTCTTTAGCAACCATCTGGCGATCGCCCAAGGTCAAAATCAACCCACCTCAGTCCTCTCCACTGCCCCCATCGGCGACGACACTGCCCAGGTGCGATCGGCTCTCGCCGGAATCGAAACCCAGTTTAACGGCTTCCTGCACAGTCGTCCCGCCATCGCTGAATACGGCGACACCCAAACTGACGACGCCGGGAACATGACTGGAGTTCTCAAACGCTGCTACGGCTACATCGAAAACGGCCAGTGGCATCTGATTACCGGCTTCAAGGTGGGCAATTTAGTTACAGAATGGATTGGTCAAGTGCAGTTCGCGCCGCAAATTATCGGCTATGTCGAAGGTGCGCCCCCGGTTCCCAGTGAAAACATCACCGCCGGGCCGGTCGATCCTGCGATCGGGGACTACAACAACGTCAGCACCTTGGAAGTCATCGAAGCCGACAACGTCAGCTATTCCTTCTCCGCCTCCCAAGAAGGCAGTTTTAACACCGCCTTCGGGATGTCCGCCACCGCTGGCTTCGGTTCCAACGACCTGCTGATTGCGGCACCGTTGGGCTTCGGGGTTGCCAAGGAACTCACCGACATCGACATCAGCGCCGGAATCAACGCCAACTTCGAGTCGAGTAACAGTTGGTCTTCTGACAGTACGGTGGGTTCGGGTCGCAATACCAGCAAAAACACCACGGTCGCCCTCGGTGGGAACTGGGAAGATCCCAAACATCTGCTCAACCCGGCATTGGGTCGCCGTTTCGTCCCGGTGAATATGGGATTTGCGCTGGTGCAGTCGGAAACCGCCGATGTGTTTGCGCTGCGTTTGAAGCACAATAACGCTCTGGTGTCGTTCCGCTTCCAGCCGAATCCCGATATTCCCAAGGATTGGAATATTATTCCTTTTCCGCTCAATCCCCGTTACACCAAACAAGGAACCCTCGACGGGGCGGTGGGTTACACGGAAACGGGCAAGGTTTGCGACCCGGATTATGCCAACGCCACGGGTTACGGCGAATACAGCTACTTCAAACCCAAGGAAGCCTACGCCATCAAGCGGCGCATCCAACGGGAAGAGCAAGAACTGGCCAGTTATTACGAGAACTTCGACGCTTCGCCGCTGGGGGTCGAAGGTGCGAAGGCTGGCGCGGGTTTGATGGCTCAAAGTGGCGGCCCCATCGGTGCAGCAGCGGGTGCGACGTTTGGCAGTTTAATCGGGGCTTTAACGGGCGATCGCACGGTTCCCGATAAGTTTGCTAAGCGCAACCTCGTCAATACTTATGTTTGGACGGCGGACGGCGGTTTCTTTTCTGAAAGTACGGAACTGACGGACGTGAAGCAGGAAAGCACGAGCGGTTCCTACAGCTTCAGCGGCAGCGTGGGAATGAACGTCGGCATTGATGTCGAGGTGTTCAGCGCCGGGGTCAACATGGAAATGGACGCCTCGGTGGGAGGAAGCCTGAATCTGACGAAGACGAAGACCAAAGAGTCGGAGCAGTCTTTTAGTATCGAGGTGTCTGTGGACACGCCGGGAGATTTGCAGCAGTACGACGCTACGCTAACGCGGGTGTACGACGACGATGGAAATCCAATTAACGTCTCCGGTAAGGTGGATGCTTACCGCTTTATGACCTTCTATTTGGAAGGTTCCTCGAACAACTTCGAGGATTTGTTCGGTAAGGTGGTCGATCCGATTTGGCTCGAACAAAGCAGTCATCCCAACGCGGCGGCGATGCGCCAGGCGCGTCAAACGGAGAAGAAACCCCCCTGCTGGCGGGTGTTCCACCGGGTTACGTTCGTCAGTCGCCTGTTGCCGGAGTTTGTGGACGATACAGCACCGCCGTTGGAGAAAGCCATGAAAGCGGCTCATGTCGATAGTAATTACCAGCTTATCGAGCGCTTGGAGCCGTTTGTGAAAGACAAAACTGAGGATTTCGCGCAGTTTTCTAACGCGGTGCGGCAGGCGATCGATACCTATCTACCGGAACTGAAGCCCCACGTGGCGGAAATTGTCAAGTACGCGGCGCTCTATTTTGATGTTCGCGAGGAGGTTTAACCTCTTGTGAAGAGAAACCCCGGTTGGAAGGCTGTATGCAACGCCCCGACCGGGGGTTTTCCTTTTTCACCACAGAGGCACAGAGGACACGGAGGTTAGGGATTTTGGGTTAGCAATATTCGAGATCGACTTCTTTTTGATGGTCGCGTAGCAGTTGCACCAGTTCTTCGACTAAGTTTCGCCGAATCGAAATATTTTTAGGAAGTAAGGGGTTTTGATAGAATTCGTTGATTTGCTGGCCGATGAGGAAGAAAATCGAATCTGCTTCGAGGATTTCTCGTGCCAATAAAATCGCGCCGTTGCGATCGAACGGAAGGCGATCGATATCGCAGTGACATTTTCGCAGAATTTCTGTGGCTTTGGAAATCGTTAGAATTCCTTCTGTTACCAAGTCGATTTCGCTGAGTTTTCCAATTGGCGGTAACTCTTTTCGCATGGTGGAAATATCCATTTCTACAGTTTCCCCCATATAGTTGGCGACGATGTTTCCCGTAGTACCGCCGCAGATGGCTTTTCGACCCGGAAAACTCAGCAACCGTTCGGCGTACACTTCGTCTTGTGTCACGTCTAGCGGCGGGCCGGTGAAGATCATTAACGGGTTGCGCCGACGGACGTAAACCCCCACTAAAGACGCATCGTCTCCAATCTGTCCCCGGTAGAGCGATCGCGTTTCGTCGAGAACACTTTGCAGAATACTTCGCGCTGTCGGGACTTGATGGACGAACAGGTTTTCCATGTATTTGGCGATGTTGTCCCATCCCCAACCGAAATTCATGGTGTCGCCGAGTCCGGCGTACAGAACGCCGTCGCTAATCGCACCGAGAAAATCGCCGCGTTCTAGGGTTCCTGTGGCACATTTGACTTTTCGATCTAAAATTCGATCGATTCGTTCTTCAAGTTTAATAATTCGCCCTTTTTTAAAATAAAAAACAGGCGGATTGTCGAAATTTATAATTTTAAATTTATTCAAGAAATGGTCGATTTGAATAATCGTAAACGTCGCATAAGCAATTTTACGAACCTGACAAATCGGTAGCGTTCCGATGACCGTTTCCATCACCTGTTCGAGGGGAACGTCGGCGTTCAACATGGTAATCAGAATTTCACTGGTTAAAGTTGCCAAAATATTGGCTTTCACACCGCTTCCCAACCCGTCCGACAGGACGATGGTACTTTTACGCTCGGTTTTAATAAATTTAACCTTGTCACCGCAAAGTTCTTCGCCTTTTTTATTTAGACTGAGATTGCAAATGTCGAAGAAATTGTCAGCTTTTTGGGATTCCGTTTTGGGAGGCGTCACTGTAACCATTTTGCGCGTGTTTCAATTCATAGGGTTCGAGAATTTGAGTTGTAGGTTGAGTTGAGTCTTGCGAAATTCAACCTACAAACTGAGATTTTTGGGTGAGCGATCGAAAGCTCGATTGTAGGTTGGGTGGAGCGAAAGCGAAACCCAACAAACTAACTGAAATTTTGGAACGAGCGATGGAAGACCAAGATAATGCTTGAAATGGAAAATGCATTCGTCGTCATAAAATTTCAAGAATAACAAATGTTGAGTGATTCTAGCGATGGGTTGTTGGGTTTCGTAAACTCCACCCAACCTACAAAATCAACAGTTTTTTTATTGTTTATTGCGATGGCTCGGAGTTGACATTTTTATGGAATTATGTTAGAGAATGGCGCGAATTAGAGTTGCAATAATCGTACTCAATTTACGTTAATTTCTCCAATCAATGGGGTATTAGGTTTCGTCGTTTTAACTCAATTTACATGAGTCTAGACAAGTTCAAAAATTGCACTTAACCGCCGCCAATGACTTCTTTTTCAACTGCTTCAATAATTTTCAACAAACTGACTTTCGTTTCGGCAGTTGTCTCACCGAGCAGCCCTGCAATTTCTTGAGCGACTTTCATTTGATTGTCTACCACTTCCTTAACTTTTAAAACAGTATCGCTCTTAAGACGCTGTAACTCTTTTTTTTGCTCGTATTCGTGAGACATATCGACCAAAATACACGCAATAATTTCTTCTTCAGGAATCGAGAAGATAACTTCTTTGACGTAAAGTTTTTGTTTGGGATATTCTCGTTCTAATCCCCGAACGACATTCTGGGTTTTCCAGACTTTTTGAAAGCGATCGACATTTCCTAAAATATCGATCGCCGATCGTCCGATAACGTCAGCTTGTTCGATACCGAACATCTTACAGAATGCCGGATTGACAATTTTAATCGTCATCTCGGGATCGACGGCGATCAGTCCGTTAGGATCGTATTCCCACAGAAGTCGCCAAAGGTTATTTTGGCTTTGTTCTAACATTTTGAAAATAGGGTTTGAGAATTCAATGAGTGTTGGCGTGAAGGGTCAATGGGATAAAGCTATGCGATCGCTAGAATTCAATGATTATAAACTCAACAAACGCATAGCTAAGCCGTGATTTTTTTGAGATTCTAGGCTTCTCGCGTGACTTTTTCACTTTGAATTGCAGGTAAAATCTCTTGCAGAAATTTATCTTCGATGTTTTGCGGATTGATATTGATGAAATGCTGGTCTTTGAATTTCATCACGATGCCGTAACTACAAGTTTCGAGACAGAACGATCCTTTGAGTTCTACTTTTTCCTCGAGATCGTACTCGCTGATTAGCGATTGAAGTTTCGGCAGAACTTCGTAAACACCGAGTTGGTGACAGGCTGACCCCATACAGAGGTAGAGGTTTTCTTTAGACATCAGTTTGTCGAGAAACGAACGACGTACTGGGAGGGAAGTAAGGGAGAGAGGGAGAGGGGGAGAGGGGGAGAGAGGGAGAGGGGGAGAGAGGGAGAGGGGGAGAGGAGGGAGAGGGGGAGAGGAGGGAGAGGGGGAGAGGGGGAGAGAGGGAGAGGGGGAGAGAGGGAGAGGGGGAGAGAGGGAGAGGGGGAGAAACTTCGATCGGTCTTTGCCGTTCCCTGTTCCTTGTTCCCCGTTCCCCTAGTTAGAGGGGGAGATTTCACCTCCTCTCCTTATCATCCCCTCATCTCCTGATTATTCTCGATATACTTCGTCGAGAACTTGGCGATCGCTCGAGAGTAACTGCACGTGAAGGGGCATTTGTCCGACGGCGTGCGTCGAACAACTCAAACAGGGGTCGAAGTTGCGGATTCCGGCTTCGACGCGGTTCAACATCCCTTCAGGAATTTCGTTGGTGTGGATGTAATGTTGGGCGATTTGCTTGACGGTTTCGTTCATCGCCAGGTTGTTTTGTCCGGTGGCGATGATGAGGTTGACTTTTTTAATCGAGCCGTTTTCGTCCACGTTGTAATGGTGGAAGAGGGTGCCGCGAGGGGCTTCGCTGACGCCGACGCCTTCGAGGGCGTTAATGTCCGCTTTGGAACGACAGCGTGGAGACAGTAAATCGGGGTCTTCCATGTACTGTTCGATGCGTTCGATCGCCGCCAGAATTTCGATCAGTCGCGCGTAGTGGTACATGAAGGAAGAGGTGGCGCAACGTCCCCCGGCGCGATCGCGGAATTCTTGCAGTTCGCGATCGGCGTCTGGCGTTCCCATGCGATCGCAGACGTTCAACCGCGCCAACGGCCCCACGCGATACATCCCATCGGGATATCCCATCGGTTTGTAATAGGGGAATTTCAAGTAAGACCACCGTTCGACGGCTTCGCCGAGAAAGTCTTGATAGTCTTCTTCCCGCAGTCCGTCGGCGACGATGTTTCCCTGGCTGTCCACGAAGCGGATATGTCCGCCGTAGTGTTCCCAAGTCCCATCGGGAGCGACCAAACTCATAAACAGCGAGTCGAACTTCCCGAAAATGTCGATTTCGCTTTTGAGAGTGTCGTCGATGAGTTGTTTGAACAGTCCGAGGGCGGTTTCGATGGTTTGTCGGGATTCTGGGAGGCGATCGACAATCCACTGACGGCCTTCTTCAGACAGGGGCGATCGCACCCCGCCCGGAACCGCCCAGGCTGCGTGAATTTTCTTCGCCCCCAACAGTTCGATGATGGTTTGTCCGAACTGACGCAGCCGAATTCCAGCCCTCGCCAACTCGGGATCGGCCGCCATCAACCCGAAAACGTTGCGCTTGGCGGGATCGCTATCCCAACCGAGAAGGAAGTCGGGACTACTCAGGTGAAAGAAACTCAGGGCGTGGGATTGGGTAATCTGTGCCAAGTTCATCAGACGGCGTAGTTTTTCCCCGGCTGGCGGCACCTGCACGGCGAGGATTTTGTCGCCGGTTTTCGCCGACGCTAACAGATGACTGACGGGGCAAATGCCACAAATACGGGCGGTAATCCCCGCCATCTCGAACATTGGACGACCTTCACAGAATTTTTCAAATCCCCGAAACTCGACGACGTGAAAGCGGGCGTCGTCTACATCTCCGGCGTCGTTGAGAAAAATTGAGATTTTCGCGTGACCCTCAATACGGGTAACGGGATCGATAACAACTGTCTTAGCCATGATTACGGACTCACGATTACGGATTCACGGTAGATCGGGGAACGGGGAACAGGGAACGGGGAACAGGGAACGGGGAAGACAGGTAAAAGTTTCTCCCTTGCTCCCCCTCTCCCCCTCTCCCCCTCTCCCCCTCTGGCATTTAGCCGAACTTCAACATTTCCCGCCCTTCCATAACGGGTTTTTCGCCTTTGAGGAGGGGTTCGATCGCCGCTTGGATGCGAGGTGCAGATGGCGGACATCCAGGGATAAACAGATCGACCGAGACCAGTTCGTGTACTGGACGGACGCGATCGAGCAGTTCGGGGACGATCCCCGGTTCGTGGGGAAGCTGCGATGTTTCGTCTCCGAGTTCCAGGTAACAGCGTTTGAGAACCGGTTCGGTACTGCCGAGCATATTTCGCATCGCCGGAACGTTGGCTGTCACCGCGCAATCTCCGAAGGAAATCAGAAGTTTCGTGCGTTCGCGAACGGTATAAATCAGTTCCAGGTTTTCTTCGTTGGCCACTGCCCCTTCCACGAGGCAAACATCTACATCTTCAGGATAGTCTTTTAGATCGGAACCGACCGGGCTGTAGACGATATCGGCGAACTTTGCCACTTCAAACAGCCATTCGTCCAAATCGAGAAACGACATATGACAGCCAGAGCAGCCAGCCAGCCAGACGGTCGCGAGTTTTACCTTGTCCATTTTTTCTCCTCTCGGGCAGTTACCAAAAAGTCCAATTTGCCGCGATCGCGATCGATCTCGGCGACGGTGGTACCTTTACGGAAAATCGATCCCGTCGGGCAGGCATCGACGCATTTTCCGCAGGCTGTGCAGGCATCGACGTCGCCCCAGGGTTGGTTTAGTCCGGTAATGACTTTCGCCGCCGGCCCCCGGCCGGATACGTCCCAAACGTGGGCGCCTTCGATTTCGTCGCAAACGCGGACGCAGCGGGTGCAAAGAATGCAGCGGTTGTGGTCGATGCCGAATTGGGGGTGAGAAATATCCACCTCCCGTTCGGGGAAACGGTAGGTAAAGCGGGTGTGGTCCATCCCCACTTCGATCGCCACGTCTTGCAGTTCGCAGTGTTCGTTAGCCACGCAGACCGCGCAGACGTGGTTTCCTTCGGCGAAGAGCATTTCGACCACCATGCGGCGATACTCTTGTAATTCCGGGGTTTCCGTGGTCACGTTCATGCCTTCGGTGGCTTCAGTCACGCAGGCCGGAAGCAGTTTGGGAATGCCTTCGATTTGCACCAAACAGAGGCGACAGGCGCCCACGTCGGACACGCCGTCGAGGTGACAGAGGGTCGGGATGCGAACTCCCGCTTCTTTGGCCGCGTCGAGAAGGGTGGTTCCCGCTTCTACTGCGACATCGATATCGTTAATTTTGAGGGTGACAACTGACATAGCAGATCGTCCTTAACTATCCTGGCTTATTTCGTCGAGTGGGAAGTGCGTTCAGTCGTTAGGTTCGTCTTTGGGGTCGTCGGGATGGAAGAGAGGCGATCGGTCGTCCTCGATTTCGTAAAATACCTCGTGAGACAGCAGGTGACTGAGGGCTTCTAGGGTGGCGAAGGCTTTCGGGTTGGGGGGCGGCCCGGACCGAAAATGTTGCCAGTCTTCGAGGCTGTCCCAACGGGCGATCGCAATGAACAGTTGGGGATCGGCTTGGCAGCGCAACAGCAAGCTTCCCCGCCCACCGGGAACGCGATCGCGAATCGTCCGCGTCGCTTGCGTCCACGCCCGTACAAAGTCACCTTCGCGATGGCTGCGGACGCGCCAGCGGTAAATCACGCGAACCGAGAACCGACCGGATGTCATGACGGACGCACGGGGACTTTACCGTTACTCGGACGAACGGAGGCGGGTTGCAGCAACTCCAAATACTCGTTCTCGAAGTAGTGCAGGGTACTCATGACCGGGTTCGGTGCTGTTTGTCCCAACCCACAGAGACTCGTGGCGGCCACCATGCCACAGAGTTCTTTGAGTTTTTCCACATCGGCGGCGGTGGCTTGTTGGTTGAGGATTTTGGTCAGCAGTTGGTACATCTGCACGGTTCCAGCCCGGCAGGGAATACATTTTCCGCAGGTTTCGCCGCGACAGAATTCCATGTAAAACTGCGCGACTTGCACCATGCTGGTGCTGTCGTCCATGACCACCATGCCCCCAGACCCCATGATCGATCCGAGTTTTTTCAAGGAGTCGTAATCGACGGGAGTATCGAGAAGCTGTTCGGGAATGCAGCCCCCCGACGGGCCTCCGGTTTGGATGGCTTTGACTTTGCCGCCACCGGGAACGCCGCCCCCCATGTCTTCGACGATTTCCCGCAGTGAAATCCCCATCGGGACTTCGATCAGTCCGGTGTTGCGAATTTTCCCGGTGACGGAAAAGATTTTCGTTCCTTTGCTCGTATCGGTGCCGATGTTGGAAAACCAGTCGGCGCCTTTGCGGAGAATGGCGGGAATGTTCGCCAGGGTTTCGACGTTGTTAATCAGTGTCGGACAGCCTTTCAAGCCGGATACGGCCGGATAGGGCGGCCGGGGTCGGGGCGTGCCGCGTCCCCCTTCGACGGAGGCGATGAGGGCAGTTTCTTCGCCGCAGACGAACGCCCCCGCCCCCACGCGAATTTCGATGGTGAAATCGACGGGAGAGCCGAAGATTTGCGCCCCGAGAATGCCTTTTCGTTTGGCTTGCTGGATGGCTTTGTGCAGGCGAGAGATGGCGAGGGGATATTCGGCGCGAACGTAGATGTAGCCTTGGGTGGCGCCGACGGCGTATCCGGCGATCGCCATGCCTTCGAGAACCCGGTGGGGATCGCTTTCGAGAACGCTGCGATCCATGAACGCGCCGGGGTCGCCTTCGTCGGCGTTACAGATGACGTATTTTGAGCCAGGGGGCATTTTGGCCACGGTCGCCCATTTCAACCCGGTGGGATATCCGGCACCGCCGCGACCCCGCAATCCAGATTTGGTAATTTCTTGGACGACTTCGGCTGGAGTCATTTCGTAGATGGCGTGATGCAAGCCTTGATAGCCTTCCGCCATCAGGTATTCTTCGATCCGTTCGGGATCGATTTTGCCGCTGTTTTCTTGGACGATTCGGACTTGACGGCTGAAAAAGGGATGGTTGGGATCGCCTTGTAGGGCGTCGGCTTCTCCACCGTTTTGGAGGGCTGAAACGATCGATTCGGCTTGGTCGGGGGTGACTTTCTGATATTGCAACCCTTCTGATGGGATTTCGACGATCGGCCCTTGACCGCACAAGCCGGGACACCCGACGCCTACCACCTGCACTTCGGCGTTGAGTCCGGCTTCTTTGACAGCGGCGACGAGGCGTTTTTTGACTTCGATCGAGTTCGTGGCTTGACATCCGGTGGAGGTGCAGCAGTGAACGCGAATCGCTTTCTGGGCGTTGCGCTCTTGTTCTGCAATTTCAATGAGTTCGCTCCAATCCATAGCAATGCTCCTTGGGTGTTGCGCGTTTGCGGGAGATTTAGAGGGGGAGATTTAGAGGGGGAGATGGGGAGAGCGGTAATCCGTTTCTTCTTTGTCTCCTTGTCTTCTTTTCCCCGTTTCTACTCTTGACTCTTCCCTCTTCACTGTTTGTCCCCGTCTTGCCATTCAGCGACGTTTTGGCAGGCGGTTTCGGCGGTTTGCTGTCCCGAGACTTTGCCGTCGTAGATGACGGCAGGGGCAATCCCGCAAGCGCCGATACAGCGCACGGTAACGAGGGAGATTTGCCCGTCGGGGGTGGTTTCTCCGGCTTCAACGCCGGTTTTCTCTTCGAGGGCTTTGAGGACTTCGCCGCCGCCTTTGACGTAGCAGGCGGTTCCCAAACAAACGACGCAGGTATGGGCGCCGCTGGGTTTGAGGGAAAACAGGTGGTAGAAGGTGGCGACGCCGTAAACGCGAGAGAGGGGAAGTTTGAGGTGGTGGGCAATGTATTCGAGTACGTCTTCTTCGAGGTAGCCGAAGGCTTCTTGGGCTTTGTGGAGAATTTCAATCAGGGCGTCTTGGCGGTACTGGTTGCGCTTCATGGTGATGTCGAGAACTTTGAAGCGCTTGTCTGGGGCGGACGATCCTTTTTTTGTGGGGGGGGTTCCAACTGTTTCGGAGGCGGGTTTGGACGATGAGGTTACAGAGGCCATAGGTTGACTATCCTGTCGCTTCAGCAAAAAACGGGCGACTCGATCTTTCGGTCGTCTGTTGAAGGCATTTTCGGGAGAGGCGAACGGCTTGAAAAGTAGAGTCGGGTTGGAGAATTTATTGGAACAGCTCGGCACGATCTTTAAGAAAAAATTAAAGTAATCGAACTGTTGTTTTTCTCCTTCGATCGATAAAATTCCTGCTAGGATCTATTGTGGTAATTGAGAGCAATAAAATCAACTAACTTTACAGAAGTTACAATAGAGGTTTTGTTAAGATAATATAAAGAAGTTTAAATAAATCGATCGGAAATTGTGAATAAGTTTGACCTGTCGAACTTGTCCTGTCCCATGCCGTTGGAGCAATACCCCCACGTTCTGCTGGCACATGGGGGCGGTGGCAAGCTGATGCAGCAACTCATCCATCAGGTGTTCGTTCCGGCGTTCGGGTCTCCTGAGACCGTGTTGCACGATGCAGCGACGGTAAGACTCAATGGCGATCGCATCGCGCTGACGACGGATTCTTATGTCGTGCATCCGCTATTTTTTCCTGGTGGGGATATCGGTTCGATGGCGGTCTACGGAACGGTGAACGATCTGGCTATGGCTGGGGCTCGTCCGCTCTATTTGACGGTCGGCTTTATTCTCGAGGAAGGGTTGCCCATGTCGGTGTTGTGGCAGGTGGTACAGTCGATGCGCCAAGCGGCCGATCGCGTGGGGGTCAAAATTGTAACTGGCGATACGAAAGTCGTCGATCGCGGGAAAGGCGACGGCATTTTTATTAATACGGCTGGGGTGGGACAAGTGGAGGGCGATCGCACCATTTCTCCGAAAGCGATTCGTCCCGGCGATGCGGTTCTCCTCAACGGCGACATCGGCCGCCACGGGATCGCGATTATGGCCGTGCGGGAGGGATTGATGTTCGAGACGGCGATCGAAAGCGATCTCGCACCCCTTTCCGAAACGGTGTTGGCGTTGTTAGAAGCCGATATCGACGTTCGCTGTTTGCGCGATCTCACTCGGGGCGGGTTAGCCAGCGCCCTTCACGAACTGGCGACGGCGGCGAAGGTGGGAATCCACATCGACGAACGGGCGATTTCGGTACGGGAAGACGTACAGGGGGCTTGTGAAATTTTGGGCTTCGATCCGTTGTATTTAGCCAATGAAGGGCGCTTCGTCACCTTCGTTCCCCCGTCCGATGTCGATCGCGCCTTGGCAATTTTAGGACCCAACGCTCAGAAAATTGGCGTCGTGACAGAAGCCGCGTCGCCTCCAGTGACGATGACCAGTCAAATCGGTTCCACGCGGGCGATCGATCTCCTTAGTGGGGAGCAGTTACCGCGTATTTGTTAGTTGAGAGGGAACGGGGAACAGGGAACGGGGAACAGTGAGGACAGCGACAAACAGAAGTGGTAGTGGTAGGGTGCGTGACTTGAAAAATCGGGTGTCGAACGTGAGACCGATCGATCTGTCACGCACCGCCAATGTACTGTGGCCGAAGTCAGATAAATTCTGTTGCCGCGTCACGCACCGCCCACATACAAGGGTGCGTGTTTATCAGTGTAGAGTGCAGAGGGCAGAGTGTAGAGTGGGAATTCCTCTTTAACTCTTCACTCTAGACTCTTAACTCTTCCCTGAAAGAGGCGCACCGCCAATGTACTCATCTCCCCATTTGCCAATAGTTAGCGTTGACATCCTCACCGCCCTGGAAGGACGGTGATTCCCAAACCTCGCGATTTGGGTTCCTGCTTCCTTCTCTCTCGAGTTTTTCGCAGTTGCTCTCCGGATCGAGATCCTTCAAGTCTTACACTCGCTTCACAGGCTGTAACGGTGTGTCCCACCGCCAAAATTCCAATTCAATTGGAGTTTTAGGCAAACTTACTAACTTGGGTTTCGTTAGCCAGTTTAACCATTCACGTCCATTGTACTGTAAAGCCGCCCTAGAAGGCTTGCCCTGCTCGCACTGCTTGCACTGCTTGCACTGAGCTTGTCGAAGTGAGCTTGTCGAAGTGAGCTTGTCGAAGTGAGCTAAGTCGAAGGCTTGCCCTGAGCCAAGTCGAAGGGGGCGGGGTTTTAGACCCAAAATTTTCGATAACATGGGATAATAAGTAAAGTTTTGTATCGTCAGCCGAGCGAAAACTTCATCATGCAAGCAAGTCTGACTGTCAGCACCCACTTCAGCGCCGCTCATCGTCTCGCCCGTCCCGATCTGGACTACGATACGAATTGCGGGATTTACGGGAAGTGCGCGCGTCCCCACGGTCACGGTCACGATTATCACCTAGACGTGACGGTTCGCGGTACGATCGACCCTCGTACGGGAATGGTGGTCGAACTCGGGGCGTTACATGGGGTGTTACAGGAGATCGTTATCGAACCCCTCGACCATCGCTTTTTGAATAAGGATATTCCCTATTTTGCCGATCGCGTGCCGACGGCGGAACATATTGCCATTTACATTCGCGACATCTTACAAGAGCCGTTACGTCAGTTGGGCGTTACCTTAGAGAAGGTGAAATTGTACGAAAGTCCGAATAACTCTTGTGAGGTTTACGGAACGCGTTCGAGCAATTCTGCTACCCCTGCAACAACGGCTAAACCTAAGTTAGTTTTAGTCTAGATTCGAGCGATCGCCGGTGGCTCGATCTAACCGATCCTTGAGAGATTTTGCCGATCGCACTCCCTTAAAACCGACTGAAAAGCAAGTGGGGATCGCGCGATCGCGGCTTCTTAACCAAATGGCAACCAAAAGTTACAAACTGTATACTACTATGAGGACTGTCCTCGATCCGTAACGATGACTACTCCCGCCAACGCATTACCGCCTGCTCTCGATAAGATGGTTCAACGCTTCAAACGCGCCAGCGATTCTAAGCGACGCTACGAACAACTGTTGTGGCTGGCGAAAAAGCTTCCCGAATTTCCCGACTCTGAAAAAGTTCCCGATAATAAGGTGCAGGGCTGCGTGTCGCAAGTCTACGTGATCGCACACTTGGACGACGAGGGAAAAGTCCTGTTCGAGGGGGATTCAGACGCGCAACTGACGAAAGGACTATTAGCGTTTTTGATTCGAGGTACCAACGGCTTGACGCCGGAAGAAGTGGTGAAACTCGCGCCGGATTTTATTGAGGAAACCGGATTGCGAACGAGTTTAACGCCATCTCGCGCCAACGGGTTTTACAACATTTTCAAAACGATGAAGCAAAAGGCGCTGTTGTTGGCGTCGAGCGAAATCTCGAACGCAGAGGCGAACTAACCCAAGGTATGTCAACCCCGACTGTCACCGGAAGTGCAAGCGCCGAACGTTTCTCGGATAAGATTCCCGTCACGGTCGTTACTGGGTTTCTCGGAAGCGGGAAAACAACGTTTCTCAATTATCTTCTCGAGACGCGCCCCGAGATGAGGGTGGCGGTTTTGGCGAACGAACTCGGTCAGATCGATATCGATCGCCAGCTTTTGGTGTCCGAAACGTCGGACATGGTGGAGTTGAGTAACGGGTGTATTTGCTGTTCGATTAATGAAGATTTAGTAGACGCGATCGAACGGGTTTTAGAACGATCGCCCCCAATGGAAGCGATCGTCATCGAAACCACTGGCGTCGCCGATCCCCGTCCGCTTCTCGTGACCTTTTCCGGCCAGAGATTGCGCGATCGCACTCGCTTAGACGCGATCGTCACGATGGTAGATGCCGAAAACTTCGAGGATGTCAAACGTCAGAGTGAAGTCGCGGTCAATCAAATTGTCTATAGCGATATTCTCGTATTAAATAAAGTCGATCTCGTGGCGTCCGAAAAACTTGAAACTCTCGAAAATTTTCTGCGATCGCTCAAAAAAAGTGCTAGAATTTTGAAGGCGAGTTTCGGACGAGTGCCGTTACAGTTTATTCTAGATAGGGCAGCACCCCCAACTCGTAAACCGATCTTAAAAAACTCAGGCACAGGGACTTCTGACGTTCTGACAGATGGCTTTACCTCAGTCTCGTTTCAGAGCGATCGCCCCTTTTTAGTCAGCAAATTTCAAACCTTTTTATCTAACCGACTCAGTCACAACGTCTTTCGAGCAAAAGGGATTCTCTGGTTTAAAGAAAGTCAGCGCTGTCACGTTTTTCAACTCTGTGGCGAGCGCTACAACATGGTGACCGAGCCGTGGAAAAATTCACCCAAAAACCAGCTCGTTTTGATAGGGAGAAATCTCGATGCCCTCCAGATTCAACAGCAGTTAACGAACTGTTTAGCTCGATGAGCGATTTTTTTTGCCCGCTTAATTGAGAACGAATCCAATTTCCGCTTTGATTTTCTAGCAACTGTAAAAAGATAGACCGACAGCGTAATGACTTTACCCAATTCTTCCGACTTAATCGGTGCAGACAAACTCGAACAGCAGCTTCTCGCCAACGGGAATGGAAACGGCCGTAAAGCCGTCACCAACGACGAGATGCAAACCGCAATTCGTACCCTGCTAACGGAACTCGGAGAAGATCCCGATCGCGAAGGATTGCGCGATACTCCCAAACGAGTTAGCAAAGCGTGGCAGTTTCTGACCTCGGGTTACAACCAGTCTCTCGAAGAACTCCTCAACGGTGCGATTTTCACCGAGGACTCTCACGAGATGGTGTTGGTGCGCGATATCACCCTGTTTAGCACCTGCGAACACCACATGCTACCGATTATCGGACACGCTCACGTGGCGTATATTCCCAACGGAAAAGTCATCGGTCTGTCGAAAATCGCGCGAATTTGCGATATGTTCGGTCGCCGCTTGCAGGTTCAAGAGCGGTTGACGGGACAAATTGCCAACGCTCTGCAAGACGTGCTGAAACCGGAAGGAGTGGCGGTCGTTGTCGAAGCAACTCATATGTGTATGGTGATGCGCGGGGTTCAGAAACCCGGCTCTTGGACGACTACCTCGGCGATGCGCGGCGTGTTTGCAGAAGACCCGAAAACCCGCCACGAGTTCATGAGTCTGATTCGTCACAATCCCCAATTCCACTAATTTTCAATAGGATGGGTGAGTAGGGCGAGCGTTGCTTGCTCTACTCGTTTTGTCCGCTCGGGAGATCGACGTTGATGTTGACTGTTTCTGCTTGTCCGATCGACCTGCGAAAAATCGAACTTCCAGCCGGTCGAACGCTGACACTGCGCGATATCGACTGGCCGGAGTTCGAGCGTATTTCGAGTGCGTTCGGGGAGCGATCGCGATCGCGCTTGGCTTACGTCAACGGCAGATTAGAGCTGAGAATGCCATCACCGGAACATGAGAAGGTAAAGCGTTTTATCGCGATCGCGGTAGAAATTTGGCTCGACGCGCTGAATTTGGACTGGGAACCCTATGGCTCCACCACCTTTAAACGAGAGGATATCGGTGCGGGAATCGAGCCAGACGATTGTTTTTACGTGCAGAACGCGGCGCGAATGACGGGATTGCGTCGAGTCGATTTGCAAGTCGATCCGCCACCGGATTTGGCGATCGAGGTGGATATTACCTCGCCGACTCGCCTGGAGGCTTACGCACAGTTAGGCGTACCGGAGTTGTGGCGATATCGAGATGGAACGGTAGAAATTTGGCAGTGGTGCGAGGGACAATACCGACAACATACCGAAAGCTCGGTGCTGCCGGAAATGCCGGTTTTAGAAGGAATGGCGCTATTTTTGCCCCGTTTGGCCTCTGAGTCGATGAGTGGTTTGAAGCGGGAGTTTCGAGACTGGGTTCGCGATCGACTCACTTCGATTTGATACGATTCTGTCGCCATACAAGATTATTGATAACCGCTAAAATTGACGGGTTGACCGGCTCGGAACGCACCCGGAATCGTGCGGCCGTCTTGTAAGGTCATCGTTCCCGTTCCGTGGGGACGCGCCTGCCTCAACTCTCCCACGTAGCGGCGACCGTCGGGATAGTTGCAGGTTGCGTTTTCAGCGTCGAAATTACGCGTGTAGAAATAGCCTTCGCACACCGTTCCCGTCGAGTGATAGAACGTCCCTTGTCCGAAGGGTTCCCCTGCAAAAAACTCCCCGACGAAGCGATTTCCGTTGGCGAACGTATAGGTTCCTTGTCCGTCCGGTTGGCTGCGGTCGAACTGTCGAGTCGTCTCGCGCGGTTCGAGAATGGGTCTTCCGGCCACGTTCAAATCGACGATGATGTTTTCCGTGACGACTTCCGTGCGAGACGTGACGCCGAATTGTCCCTCATAGCGATCGCCGTTGGGATAAAACGCCGTACCTTGGCGAATCGCTCCATTGCGAAACACCCCTTCATAACGAGCGTCGCTCGGCAAAATCAACCGTCCTTGTCCTTCGAGAGCGCCATCGACAAACTCCCCTTCATAGCGAGTTCCGTCGCTTAAGGTATAAATACCGCGCCCGTTGGGAAGATAGTCGCTGTAAGTTCCGATATAACTAATGCCGGGGCCGTAGTTACAGCGTCCGTAACCCGAACCCGTTTCGAGAATCGAAGCTGGGAGACACTGGGGATTGCGAACGCCCTCTTGTGCTTCAGCGGATAAGGTAAAGGCGATCGCGCTGAGGCTAGACAATCCCACTGCAACCGCACGAAAGATTTTCAACATGGCGACTCCTCAACTCACATTCCAACGACCTAGGCAACAGAGACCTAGAACTTAACGACTTGAAACGAGCGATCGCGCCTGGCCGAACTTGTGGCTTCCCGAAGCGCTGCGATGGGTTGCCAGTCCTGCTGTTTCACTTTCCTCAACTGGCGAAACGCCCGGTTGACCGATTTCTCGGGCGATCTCGACGCCGTTTTGTTCCAAAATCACGATCGGTTCCCCTTGCAAGCGTTCGACACGCACGACTCGAACTCGTCCGTTGGCGATAAGATCCCCTACTCGCACGTAGCGACCGAAGGGACTGTCGGGGGTTTGGACGATAATTTGAATTTCGTTACCCAATTGCATAACTCCCGTCACTTCGACCGCTTGAGCTAAATCCGTCGAGGGCGGTGGCGGAGCCATAGGTTGCGACGGCATTTCTTCACCATCTGTCGCACCCGTTCCGTCAGTCACCGCAGGCGGCAGGTTGCCGGGAATTCCGGTGCCATCAGCTGCTGTCGTCCCGTCCCCTTCTTCTCGAATTTGAGCGCCTGGGGGTTCTAACCGAGGCAGGCGGAAAGCCTGGGAATTAATATCGGGTAATGGGGCGAGGGTTTGCGGGGCGAGGGGCGGGAGGGGGGGGCCGACGGCGACGGTTTCCCCATCGGCAGCTTCCTCATCGGCAGTTTCTCCATCTCTGGGAGCGGGAGCGCCCGTTGCCACCTCTTCCAGTTCCTCTTCCGTGCGGACGGGTTCGATGGGTAACACGCCAAAGGGATCTTCAGCTTGTTGTCTTTGCTGTTCGATCGCCCGTTGGACTTGTCTGGCGCGTTCCTGGGGATTGGTAGACGTGGTCAAACCGCTCGGTGCGGCGGCCATAGGCTGTTGTTCTTCCACCACAGGCGTCTCGAAGGGTTGAGCCTCGGGTGTTTCCCCTTCAGCAGTCGTTTCGCCGTCTACGGGGACTTCCTCTGCCGTAGGCGTTTCAGTTGCTTCTGGGGTCGCTTGTTCTTCCGGCGGCGACCCGCAACCGCCGAGAACGACAGCCAGAGTCAGGCCGAATGCCGCAAATGAGCGTTGACGCATAGCCATATTCCAAAAACCTTCTTCTACGATAGCTCGATCGATGCTACTTGTTATGTATTCTCGCGTTGAACTGACCTTATGGAACGTTGCTCCCTGATAGCGCCCGCTAAAATTAACCTGTACTTAGAGATTATCGGCGATCGCCCGGACGGATTCCACGAACTGGCCATGGTGATGCAGAGCGTGGATTTGGTCGATCGCATCGACCTGCACTCCATTTCCACCGATACGATTCGCGTTCGCTGTTCCCATCCCGGCGTTCCGAGCGATCGCAGCAACCTCGCGTATCGGGCAGCGCGACTCATGGCAGAACGGTTTCCAGAGACCTTCGCCAACCTCGGCGGTGTCGAAATCCATATCGACAAACAGATTCCCATCGCTGCCGGACTGGCCGGAGGGTCAGCCAACGCTGCCGCCGTCCTCGTCGGTCTCAACTTACTCTGGAAGTTAGGACTCACGCAACCGGAGTTACAGGAACTGGCTGCCGAACTCGGATCGGACATACCCTTTTGTATCAGCGGAGGAACCGCTCTCGCCACTGGTCGGGGCGAAAAAATCTCGCCACTCCCCAATATGGAGGGACTCCACGTCGTCCTGGGTAAATTCCGTAACCTCGCTGTTTCGACCCCTTGGGCGTACAAAACCTTCCGCGAACGGTTCTCCCATCAGTACATCACGGACAAAGCCGAGCAAGCCGAACGTCACCGAGAAGTCCACGCCGGGCCGATGGTTTCGGCGCTTTTCAAACACGACCGCGAAAAAATCGGTCGACTGCTGTACAACGACTTAGAAAAAATCGTTCTTCCCGAATTTCCCGACGTGGCGAAGCTGCGCGAGGCGATGGCCGAACCCGAGGTTCTCGGGGCGATGATGTCGGGTTCTGGACCGACGGTGTTCGCTTTGACGGATACTGAAGAAAAAGCTTGTCGGGTTCGGGATGCGGTGAGAGCGAAAATCCTCGATGAGGAATTAGATTTGTGGGTGACGAAGTTTTTCCCCACGGGGATTAGTACAGTGGATGGGGTTTGATGGAAACAAGGGGAGAGTGGGAGCAGGGGAGACAAGGGAGAAACTATTACCTGTCAAGTGTCTCCACTGTTCGCGGTTCACTGCTCACTGTTGACTGTCAAAGGGGACAAGGAAGAAGATACACCTTATCTCCGCACCACCTCATCTCGTTTTTCGGGCGATCGATTGTTATCAAAAAATTTGGGTCTAAAACCCCGCCCCCTTCGACTTGGCTCAGGGCAAGCCTTCGACTTAGCTCAGGGCAAGCCTTCGACTTGGCTCACTTCGACAAGCTCACTTCGACAAGCTCACTTCGACAAGCTCAGTGCAAGCAGTGCAAGCAGTGCGAGCAGGGCAAGCCTTCTAGGGCGGCTTTTGGCAATCCTGTTTTTTGTGCTAGAGTATTCAGGACAATCAAGCTAAACGACAATGCTTGTTCTCGAGTTCAAAGTCAAAGGTAAACCCCACCAATACGCAGCGATTGACGAAGCGATCCGAACCGCACAGTTCGTTCGCAACAAGGCACTGCGCTATTGGATAGATAACCGAGGTGTTAACAAATACGACCTCAACAAATACTGTCGAGTCCTGGCTCGAGAGTATGGCTTTGCCCGAGAACTCAACAGCACGGCTCGTCAAGCCTCAGCCGAACGCGCTTGGTCGGCAATTTCTCGTTTTTTCGAGAACTGTCGCAAGTCTGTTCCTGGCAAAAAAGGATATCCCAAGTTCAAGAAAAACAGTCGCTCCGTTGAGTATAAAACTTCAGGTTGGAAGTTACTCGACCCCAAGCATATTGTCTTTACGGATAAGAAAAATATAGGACGACTAAAACTGGTTGGAACTTGGGATTTGGCGTTTTACAGTACAGAACAAATCAAACGGGTTCGACTGGTTCGCAGAGCCGATGGCTATT
>NZ_KB235958.1:543882-565992 GCF_000332355.1 Baaleninema simplex PCC 7105 | reverse complement strand
AAACTATTACCTGTCAAGTGTCTCCACTGTTCGCGGTTCACTGCTCACTGTTGACTGTCAAAGGGGACAAGGAAGAAGATACACCTTATCTCCGCACCACCTCATCTCGTTTTTCGGGCGATCGATTGTTATCAAAAAATTTGGGTCTAAAACCCCGCCCCCTTCGACTTGGCTCAGGGCAAGCCTTCGACTTAGCTCAGGGCAAGCCTTCGACTTGGCTCACTTCGACAAGCTCACTTCGACAAGCTCACTTCGACAAGCTCAGTGCAAGCAGTGCAAGCAGTGCGAGCAGGGCAAGCCTTCTAGGGCGGCTTTTGGCAATCCTGTTTTTTGTGCTAGAGTATTCAGGACAATCAAGCTAAACGACAATGCTTGTTCTCGAGTTCAAAGTCAAAGGTAAACCCCACCAATACGCAGCGATTGACGAAGCGATCCGAACCGCACAGTTCGTTCGCAACAAGGCACTGCGCTATTGGATAGATAACCGAGGTGTTAACAAATACGACCTCAACAAATACTGTCGAGTCCTGGCTCGAGAGTATGGCTTTGCCCGAGAACTCAACAGCACGGCTCGTCAAGCCTCAGCCGAACGCGCTTGGTCGGCAATTTCTCGTTTTTTCGAGAACTGTCGCAAGTCTGTTCCTGGACACAAAGGATATCCCAAGTTCAAGAAAAACAGTCGTTCCGTTGAGTATAAAACTTCAGGTTGGAAGTTACTCGACCCCAAGCATATTGTCTTTACGGATAAGAAAAATATAGGACGACTAAAACTGGTTGGAACTTGGGATTTGGCGTTTTACAGTACAGAACAAATCAAACGGGTTCGACTGGTTCGCAGGGCTGACGGTTACTACGCACAGTTCTGCGTTAGTGTCGAGGTTCGAGAAACACTCGAACCGTCAGGAAATACCGTGGGGTTGGATGTCGGACTCAAAGAGTTCTACACCGATTCAAACGGAGAATGCGAACCGAACCCGAGGTTTTACCGAAACGCTGAGAAAAAGCTGAAACGCGCTCACCGAAGGGTGAGCAAAAAACAGAAAGGCTCTGCCAACCGAAAAAAAGCCGTCAATCAACTCGGGCGAGTACACCTCAAAATAAGTCGGCAACGTGAAGAACACGCCAAGAGACTGGCGCGTTGCGTAATCCGATCTAACGATCTGGTGGCCTACGAAGACTTGCGGTGCGACCCCGCGCCGTCGCACGGCGCTAGGGAACGCGCACCAAGAGAGAGGATTAAGAATCTAGTGAGAAACCACTGTCTCGCCAAGTCGATTCACGATGCGGGTTGGTATCAGTTCAGGAAGTGGTTGGAGTATTTTGGGGTGAAGTTCGGCAAGATTACCGTGGCGGTGAATCCTGCCTATACCTCTCAAAAATGCTCGAACTGCGGTGCGATCGTTCAAAAATCTCTTTCGACGAGAACCCATGTTTGTCAGTGTGGTTGTGAGTTAGACAGAGACCATAACGCCGCACGCAACATCCTGAACGCTGCCTTGAGTACGGTAGGGCATACCGGAACTTCGGTTCGGCTTCGCTCACCGAGCGCAGTCGAGGTGAACGCTTCTGGAGATTTGACCGCTACTTTGGCTGGTGCAAACCTGTCAGAGCAAGTCGAATCGTTGAGAGAAGAATCCCCACGCCGTGATAGCTGGGGAGTGTCAATCATCTAAAAATCATGGACGATACGACCAAAATTTTAAGGAGTTTTAGCGGGTCGCTGATTTCGGCAACCATCGCACTGTTGCTGTATCGGTTGACCAACTCTATCGTGCAGACTTTTGCCGATAAGCCCCTTCACACGGACAACACTACGGCGTTAAATATTGCTTCTGCGGTGCGAACCTTAGTTATGGGGTTGAGTGCTTTAGCAACGTTTATTTTTGCGTTTTCGGCGTTGGGATTGTTGCTGTTTGGGTTACAAACTCTGATTCAAAAGGTTTTTGGAAATACGTCGCCGCCTGAGTGAAGTTTGAGGTCGGAGAGTCTTCAGTATATTTTGATGTTTTCGATTCGATTGAATGATATGGGGTGCATCTCACTTTTGTGAAAATCTGAGTTTGAGGTAGGTTGGACTTCGGCAACGCTGCCGTCCCTGGGTGGAGCGATCGCAAAACCCAACAACAGATCGATTCAGTCCAGAGACTCCGATTTGATAAATTTACAGTTTTGAGATGTAGAGGATATCTGTGAAGAAAAGATAAAGAGAGGGAAGGAAGAGGGAAGAGAGGAAGGATAAAAGAGAAGAAGCCAGTTAGACAGAGCCATGACTCGACAAGGATATCCCAGCGACGTGAGTGACGCCGAATGGAAAATCGTGGAACCCCTTCTGCCTCGAGCTAAGTCAGAATCAGGTCGAGGCAGAAAAAGAACCGTGGATATGAGGGCAGTCTACAACGGCATCCGATACGTGTGTCGAACGGGCTGTGCCTGGGAATACTTGCCCCATGACTTCCCCCCCGCAAAAACCGTCTATGGATATTGGCGTAAATGGGAGAAGAAAGGGGTGTGGCAGTATATCCACGACCACTTGAGAGAGGCGCTGCGAAAAAAAAACAGCGAGGGGCAAAAGCCAGCGCTGGCATCATTGACAGTCAATCGGTCAAAACGACAGACGTGGGGGGTACAGACCGAGGGTACGACGGCGGAAAGAAAGTCAACGGCCGCAAGCGACACATCCTGGTAGATACCCTGGGATTGATAATTGTAGTCTTCGCTCATGCCGCGAATCTCGCCGATTCCACCTCGGCCCGAATGCTGCTGACGGAGAGTACCTGGTGTGAGCCAACTCTGGGGCAGGTCTGGGCTGACCAAGGCTATCGTGGTGAGAGGTTACAGCGAGTCGCTCAAGGCTGTGACTTGGAGTTGGAGGTCGTCGAACGGACTGAACCGGGTTTTGTCGTTTTGCCAAGACGCTGGGTCGTCGAACGCACCTTAGCTTGGTTAGGAAAGCACCGACGTTTGAGTAAGGATTACGAGCGTCTTCCTCAGATGAGTGAGTGCTTTGTATATCAAGCCATGACAGCTCTGATGCTCAAACGCCTCACCTCTTAATTTTTTCTTTATAGATACCTTCTACCCATGATATAATCTTTCAACAAAAATTACATTAAATTTAAAATTTTCAGATAATGTCCGACTTTGCGTTGTCTTTACTTAATTGGGTGACAGGGTTTACGCGAGAGCGGTTCGTTCAAAAAACTCGAAATTTAACTCGAGTTCAAGAACGGTTTTTACTCGAACTTTTACGACAGTATCGAGATACAGAATTCGGCAAAGATTACGGATTTCGAGAGATGAAAACCGTTGCGGACTTTCGGAAAAAAATGCCGATCCTGCCGTACCAAAGTTACGAACCTTACATCGATCGCGTGGCAAAAGGAGAACCGAACGTTTTATTACCCGATCCGGTGGTTTATCTTACCTTGACGAGCGGCTCGACAGGTAAGAAAAAATTGATTCCCACGAGTCGGAAATCTCAAAGTGTATTGCGTCGGGCAAACCTGACTAGCCTCGGCTTTTTGACGCGGGGCTTACAGCGCCGAGGACTGAAATTCGGTAAGATTTTGCTGACCAACTCGGCGTTAATTTGGGGACGAACCGAGGGAGGAATCGAGTTCGGACCGGCTAGCGTCGGTGTAATGCGGATGGACAAACGGCTTTATAATACTATCTTTTCTAGCCCGTTCGAGACATTGCGTCCAGCCGATAGCGTGGCGCGTCATTACGTGGCAATTTTATTTGCGTTGCGCGATCGCAGCACTCGGGGAATCGTTGCGAATTTTCCGATGTTGATTTTACGCATCTGTAACTATCTCGATCGCTACGGAGAAGAGATGGTGAGGGATATCGAAAACGGTACGATCGCCGATTGGCTAAACCTCGAACCCGACATCCGAAAACAACTCGAATCCATGTGGGAGGCGGACGGCGATCGCGCCGCCGAACTGCGCCACATCCTCCAAACCGAAGGACGCCTTACACCGAAATCCGTTTGGTCCGAGTCTCTATTTGTCGCAGCGGCGCGGGGGGGAACGTCAGATTTCTACTTTCGCCGTTTTCCCGAATACTTCGGCGAGACACCAATTTTCGGAGCGGTGTTTTCCTCCGCAGAAGGAACCTTTAGTATCTATCCCGATGTAGACACCGACGGCAGTATTTTATCGCTCGAAACCGGCTTTTTCGAGTTTATCCCCGAAGATAGATGGCACGTCGAACAACCCGAAACCCTGCTTCCGACGGAAGTTGAAGCCGGAAAACGCTATCGCATTCTTCTGAGTAGTTACGGCGGCTTTTTCCGATACGACATCGGCGATGTCGTTGAAGTCGTCGGATTTTACAACCAAGCCCCGCTCATCGTCTTCAAACACCGCGCTGGTGGTTTGATTTCTGCGACGACTGAGAAAACCACTGAAGACCACGCCACTCGCGTTATGGATAGTTTACAAGAAGAGTTTGGCGTGCGACTCGAAGATTTTTGTTTGACGTTATCTGAAAACGATTTTCCCGCGCGATATCTAGTGAATATCGAAGTAGCTGAAGGAAAAACTCTGAAAAATCCCGAAGTATTTTTACGCCGCTTTGACGAGCGACTCAGCGAAGAAAATACGCACTATCAAATTTCTCGCAAAAGCGATATTCCGCCGCCGCGTTTGCGAATTTTGAAATCGGGAAGTTACGACATTTTGCGTCAGCGTCAAGTGGAAAAAGGGATTCCCGACTCTCAGTTGAAATTCCCTCATATCAGCGAAGACCGTCAGTTTCTCTCAGATTTACCGCTGTTGGAAGAAGTGGAGATAATTGAGGGTTGATACGGAATCCGCACACCATAACCCCTCTTAAAACGATCGCTCAAAATCGATGTAAGTCTTTGCGTACAGAGACTTTACAGCGAGGACTGCAAAACAGGGTTTTCAAACCTGGATTCCGTATCATCCAATCATCTCCCCATCTCCTCACCCCCGTTACCATGTCGGATTCTCACAAATTACCTCGCTGGCTTGTTCGGCGTTGACGGGACGGGAGAAAAGATAGCCTTGAGCGTATTCACAGCCGAGCTGTCGGAGTTGGTTGAGGTGTTCGGGAATTTCGACGCCTTCGGCGACTGTAGAGATGTTGAGGGTTTCCGCGAGCATGACGATGGACTTGGTAATTGCTAGATTCCCGCGATCGCGCTCCATCGTTTGAACGAAGGACTTATCGATTTTCAGGGTGTCGATGGGGAAACTTCGCAGGCGGGAGAGGGACGAATAGCCCGTTCCAAAATCGTCGATACTCAACTGAACGCCCATTTTTTTGAGTCGTTGTAACGTATCTAACACCGTGGCTTCGTTTTCGACGATGGTGGTTTCGGTAATTTCCAACTTCAGGAAACAGGGATCGAGATGGGTGAGCTTCAACGCTTGTTCGACGCGTTCGACGATCGAAGGTTGAGAAAACTGGCGTCCCGACAGGTTCACGCATACCGTTAACTCTCGGTTGGTAAACTGTTTGCGCCAGCGTTTCATCTGATGGCAGGCTTGAGAGAGAACCCACCACCCCAAGGGAACGATCGCCCCCGTTTCTTCGGCGATGGGGATAAACTCGTCGGGGGAGACGCGACCGAATTCATCGTGATTCCAGCGCAATAGCACCTCGAAACCACTGATGCGTCCCGACATCAGCGAGACGATCGGTTGGTAAAACAGCTCTAACTCCTTGCGATCGAGGGCGTGACGCAAATCGACCCCCAAGCGAAGTTGTTTGAGGTTGTTTCTCGACATGGTGCTGTCGAAGATTTCTTGACGGGCTTTTCCGAGCTGTTTGGCGCGATACATGGCCGTATCGGCGTCTCGCAGCACGTCGGAGGGGGTTTGATAGAGGGTATCGACTAAAACGATGCCGATGCTGGCGGTGACAAAGATTTCCTGATATTCGAGTTCGAGGGGATTTTGGAGCGAGTTTTGTAAGCGATCGGCCAGCAGTTGGGCGTTGGCATCGGCACTCATATCTTGCAGTAAGATGGCGAATTCGTCGCCACTCAGCCGCGCCACAGTATCACCTTGACGAACGAGGGATTTGAGGCGTTTGGCCACTTCGACGAGGAGGCGATCGCCCGCGAGATGTCCCAAACTGTCGTTGATGGACTTAAAGCGATCGAGGTCGAGATACAAGACTGCGAAGCTGTAGTTCGGTTGGCGTTTTTTATAAGCGATCGCTTGAGACAAGCGTTCCATGAACAAGGTTCGGTTGGGAAGTCCCGTTAAGGCATCGTGGAGGGCGTCGTAGCGTAGCTGGACTTCTGCCTTTTTGCGTTCGGTGATGTTGTGACAGTTTACGACGATTCCTTCGAGAGCCGGTTCTGAGAGTAGGTTGGTAATGGCGGCCTCGAAGACGAGAGAGGTTCCGTCGGCGTGGCGAATGCGGAACTCTCGCAGAACTTCGCACTGTCCGGGGAAGCGTCTAGCTTTGTAAAAGGCCCGGCGAACCTTGGGAATTTCAATTTTCTCGAGGAATTGCAACGGTGACTGACCCAAATACTTCTCGCTGGTGTAGCCGAGGAGTTTTTCGGCTGAGGGACTGGCGTAACGCAACATTCCTTGGGCGTCGAGAATGAAAATGGCGTCCGTGACGTTTTCGATCAGGGCGCGAAAGCGTTTTTCGTTGCGTTGGAGCGTGGTTTGGTAGGACAGGCGATCGGTCACGTCGCGGGAGACGGCGACGATTTCCTGAGTAACGTTTCCCTGGGGCGATCGCACGGCGTTAAACGTCGTCTCGAACCATAGGTAATACTCGTTTTTATGGCGGATGCGGTGGGCTAGAGAGATGGGAGTTTCGGGACGGCGAACCACCTCTCGGTAAATCTGACGGAGTCGTTCGATCTCTTTGGGATGGTACAGCTCGAAGGCCGAGCGACCGATGGTCCGATCGGGAGCGTAACCGAGCAGTCGCTGACCGGCTGGTGAGGTGTAGAGAAATATGCCGTCGAGGGTCTGTCGAGAAATCCAATCGGTAGAATGGTCGGCTAAGAGTTGGTAGAGACTCGAACTGTCGGTACGGTCTTGGGTTTCCGTGCGTTCGCGAGCCACTAACAACACGTGAGGCTCGGACGGATCGACCGATACAGCGTTATAAAACAGTTCGAGGACGCGCGGGCGACCGTCTCGATTTTGGCTGTGATAAATTTGCGTGGTGTAACTGTCGCTGGTCAGGGCTAGATGAAATGGATGTGGGGTCGAACCATTGCGATCGCAATCGCTTTCAACTGGAAACAACTCGACAATATCGATTTGGTAAAGGTCGGAGCGAGAACGACCGAGGAGTTTGGCGAATCCTCGGTTGCACCACTGGACTCGTCCGGTGTCGTTCGTCCAAGCGATCGCCTCGGTTAACTCTCCCAATGCGTTTTCAAAGCGATCGACCGCTGCTCGAAGCTGGCGGACGATTGCATTGGTCTTTGCTGGCATGTCCTCTATTCCCAACATTCAGAACTTGGGAATCCCCGATTGAAAAGTTGTGCGATCGATTATAGGCAATGATTCTCGCTGGGGAGGGTAGCAAGAAGATCGGTCGTCATAGAACTTCAAACGACGGCGATCTCGCACAAAAAACACTTTTTTGAACTGCAAACTGTTCCCCATACAACAAACCTTACCGAGCGTGTAAAGTGACAAAAAATAACAATGTTGTAAAAAATCTTAAAAACGCGCCATTTTGAAGGTTGAATCAACCAGTAGCCTTACAACCACTCGTTACAATAGTCTTAGATCCTCGATCGATCTCCCAAAAAATCGACCCAATCTAGTATACGGCGTATTTTTAAACCCGTTATATCCTCCAGTCCGTTCGTCCCCTGACTCGTCCCGATCGCTATCCCGATCGACTGTTCCCGAACTGTTTTGACCTATTCATTGCCTTTATTGTCTTTCACATGACTATTGACGAGATCGTCGAACTCGTTCGTGCCATTGGCGAAACGATGGCTCCCGTGCAGGAAAGCGTATTGCGTCAAGCGTGGCAAGGTGCAACGTATACCCGCATGGAAGCCGATCTAGGATACGACGCTCACTACTTGCGAAACGTTGCCTCTCAATTATGGCGAATTCTCTCAGAAGTTTTCGACGAATCGATTTCTAAAGCCAATTTTCGCGCGATTCTCGAACCGCGATCGCTGACCTCTCAAGAACGGTTATTGCTCGACGAATTGAGCGATCGCGAAGCCGAGCGACCGTCCCCCGAATATCCCGGCGCTCCACTTCCGTTACAGTCGCCCCTGTACGTCGAACGTCCTCCCATCGAAACGCTCACCCAACTCGAACTCCACAAACCGGGCTGTGCGATTCGCATTCGGGGCAGTCGTCGCATGGGAAAAAGTTCGTTGCTGCTGCGGCTTCTCCACAGCGGCCGAGAGTTGGGATACGCCACCGTCACGCTGGATTTCCAACGGGCCGAAACCGAAGTGTTGAGCGATTTAAACAAACTGCTGCGCTGGTTTTGCGCCAACTTGAAGCAACAGTTGGGGTTGTCCACCCCTCTCAACGATATTTGGGACGACGATATTGGCTCGAAAGTCAGCTGTACGCTGTACGTGCAGCACGGCGTTCTCGAAGCCCTCGATCGCCCTTTAGTCTTGGCATTGCAGGAAGTCAACCGCCTGTTCGAGTTTCCCGAGGTTGCCCGCGAGTTCCTACCGATGCTGCGATCGTGGCACGAAGAAGCCAAGCAGGTCGAAACCTGGCAAAAACTGCGCTTGGTGGTGGTTCACTCGACAGAGGTTTACGTTCCCCTCGACATCAACCAATCTCCGTTTAACGTGGGACTGCCCATCGTCTTACCGCCTTTTAATCTCGAGCGCGTCTGCGAACTGGCGCGGCGGTACGGACTGACCTGGCACGACGATCTCCCCGCCTGCCAGCTCGTCGAAACTGTCGGCGGCCATCCCTATCTGGTGTCTCTGGCTCTGTACCACTTACGCCAAGGTAAAAAAGATCTCGATCGCCTTTTAGTCGAAGCCCCCACCTTCGGCGGGATTTACCGCAACTACCTTCAGGAACTGTGGCAGATCCTCCAAGCGCAGCCGATGCTACTGAAAGCTTTAGCGCTCGTCGGGCGATCGCCCGACGGCGTCGAACTCGAACCCGTGTTGGCGTACAAACTCGATAGTTTGGGATTGGTCAAGCTTCAGGGAAACGCCGTCGTGCTGAGCTGTCAGCTATACCGATACTATTTTCAAGAACGGTTGAGAATTTACGAAAATTCGTTGCTGTCGGTCAACTCCGAACGCAGCGATCCGACCCAACTCGACAGCCCGTTTAACGGGTTGTCGGTCGGCGATCGCCCTATCGCCTTAGAACGAGAAGATCGAACCCTCCAACAACTGTGTTACATCGACGAACTCACGCAGATTCCCAACCGACGTTATTTTGACTTGCGATTAGACGATGCTTGGCAAGAGTGCCGTGCTGACAGTCGCCCCTTGGCGATTCTCTCGTGCGACATCGATAGTTTTAAAGCCTATAACGACACCTACGGCTCTGTCCTGGGAGACCTTTGTTTGAAGCAGGTGGCGTTGGGGATCGTCGGCGTCACCGGGGACTGGATGCACGAGCGCGTCGTTGCCCGCTACGGGGGCGAAGAGTTCGTGGTGCTGCTGAGCGATACCGACGCGATCGCCGCCGTACAGATCGCTCGCGAAATTTGTCAGGAAATTCGGATGTTACGCATTCAGCGGGGCGATCGCTCTAACTCGGGTCTGGGGACGATAACGGTGAGCGTCGGTGCAGCGAGCATCGTTCCCGACGAACAGAGCGAACCTGAAGATCTGCGGGAAGCTGCCGAAGCCGCTCTGTACGAGTCGAAACGAAACGGGTGCGATCGCGTGACACTCAGTCCGACCCATCGCGCTGGCTGGAGCGCACAGGAGACGGCGGCTCGCCACAACACAGGCAACGGCACCGATCCCCACTCCGATCCCGCCGCCTCAAACTCCAGCTCGGCACCGTAAGCGCGATGCAATTGGGGGGGGTCGTTCCACCTCAACTCTTGCGATCGCCTCTTTACCATATCTACAAGCAAAACGCAACCTTTTTTTAGTATGTCGGTCGTGAAAGTTCAAACAAGCTATCACGTCGGCGGTAGCCTCGGAAGCGACGCCGCCACCTACGTCGAGCGGGATGCCGACCGCCAGTTGTACCGCGCCCTACATCGGGGAGAGTTTTGCTACGTCCTCAACTGCCGTCAGGTGGGCAAATCTTCCCTACTCGTGCAAACGCGATCGCGCTTACAACAAGACGGCTTTCATTGCACCAGTCTCGACATGACTCGCATTGGCAGCGCCAACCTAATGCCGAGACAGTGGTACAAAAGCATTATCGTCGAGTTAGTGCGGGGATTGGGACTGTTCGGTTGCTTCAACCTGAAACAGTGGTGGGAGACAGTCCGAGATCTCGCACCGCTCCACTGTCTGAGCCAGTTCGTCGAAGACCTGCTGCTGCCTCACTTTCAAGATCGGCACGTCGCAATTTTTTTCGACGAAATCGACAGCGTTCTCAGCCTGGACTTTTCCACAGACGACCTGTTCGCCTGGATTCGGTTTTGCTACAACCAGCAGGCGATCGATCCCCAATACCGACGGTTGCACTTCGCAATTTTCGGCGTGGCCGCCCCGTCCGACCTGGTCGGCGATCGCACCCGCACCCCTTTTAACATCGGTACCGCCATCGACTTACAACCGCTGGACTTAGAAAGAGGGCGACCTCTAATAGAGGGGTTGAGCGGTTGGTTCGAGCGCCCCGATACCGTTTTTCAACAAATTCTCACGTGGACGAACGGCCAACCCTTTTTAACCCAAAAACTCTGTCAACTTGCCGTCCGCGAAGCCGAACTGCTTTGTCTGTGTCCCTATAACGAAACCGATTGGATCGATAAATTAGTGCGATCGCACCTGATCGATCGTTGGGATACCCAGGACGAACCGCCCCACCTGCGAACGGTGCGCGATCGCCTGTTGTACGACGAAAACCGCGCCGGGCGCTTGCTAGGACTGTATCAAACACTCCTCGAGGGCGCAGAGATCCCCAGCGACGACAGCCGCGAACAGCTCGAACTGCTGCTGTCGGGACTCGTCGCCAAGCAAAACGGACGGCTCGAGATTAAAAACCCCATCTATCGCCAAGTCTTCGACAATCGCTGGGTCGAACAGCAACTGCAACGGTTGCGTCCCTACGCCGAAGCTCTCAAAGCCTGGGAAAAATCGAGGTTTCAAGACGAGTCGCGACTGCTCCGGGGAAACGCCCTGGCCGACGCCAAAGCCTGGAGTCAAGGCAAAAACCTCAGCAGCCTCGACTATCAGTTTCTGGCCGCCAGCGATGCGGTCGATCGCCGAGAAATCCAACAAGCCCTCGAAGCCGAACGAACGCGGGCGATCGAAGCCAAACTGATCGCCGAACGCCAACAATCCGAACTCAAACAGCAGACCGCGCAACGCCAAAAGATCTTTATCATCGTTCTGACCACGGCGTTGAGTATCGTGACGATCTTGAGTCTGGCCTTATTATCGGCCTACCGCCAAGTCTCCGACAGCGAGTACAACGAACGCATCGGCGCGATCCGCCAACTGACGCGATACTCCCACGCCTTGTTTACCCTCGACAAACAGCTCGACGCTCAAATCAACGCCCTGCGGGCCCGACAGCAACTGCAACAGCTCGATCGCCCTGCCGATCCCCACACGACAGCAATGGTCGAGATCGCGATCCGTCAAGCCATCTACGGCTCGATCGAAACGAACCATCTGGCAACGAGCATCGGATACAACGGCGTCGCCTACAGTCCAGACGGCGAATTCCTTGCTTTCGTCAACGACATGGGCGTCACCGTCCAACGACGAGACGGAGCGCTCTTGTACCGTCTCACCGAACACGAAGGCCCCGTACTCGGGGTGAGCATTAGCCCCGACAGTCGGGCGATCGCCTCGGCCAGTGGGGACGCCACCATTAAATTCTGGAGCCGCGACGGAACCCTATTGCGTACCCTCACGGGACACGAAGCCCCGGTTTACAATGCCAAATTCAGCCCTGACGGTACCTTACTGGTGTCGGCCAGTCTCGATCGCACCGCTCGCATTTGGCAACGGGACGGCACTCTCCTCACGACGATCGAACAAGGGGGAACCGTGCGCGAAGCGGCGTTCAGCCCCGACGGACGGACGGTCGCGACTGCGAACGCGGATGGAACGGTCGCCCTGTGGCAGTTAGACGGAACCTTAGAACGGATCTTAGTCCAGGCAGAGGTTCCCGCGTTATCTGTGGCGTTCAGTCCCGACGGACGCGCGATCGCGGCCGGATTTAGCGATGGCACGCTCCGCCTGTGGAACCGAGACGGCACGCTGACTCAAACCATCGCGGCCGATCGTACCAGCATTTGGGCGGTGACGTTCAGTCCCGACGGACGAACGGTGTTGTCGGGATCGAACACGAAGATCGTCAAGTTTTGGTCGGTTGAAGACGGAACGCTCCTCAACCGGATTGAAGGATACGGCGGCGTCGTGATGGATATCGTCTTCAGTCCCGATGGGGAAGAATTCGCGACTGCGGCGTGGAACGATGTAATTCGCGTCTTTCGCCCCACAAACTCTCTGTCGCGTCAGTTTGTCGAGCCTGGAGCTAGCATCACGGGAAGCGATTTTTTTCCCGACGGTCAAACCTTTGCCTTGCTCAATCCGAGCGCCCTGTCTCTGCAATCGGTCGATGGGAGTTCCGTGCGTCGCTTCACGGGTAATTTTCCGCTCTACGGTAGCGTGGCGATCGCCCCAGACGGTCGGGCGATCGCCGCCGCTCAAACGGGAAACAAGATCGTTCTGCTCGACCCCGAGGGAACGGAAATCGCCACTTGGCAAGCCCACCGAGCCGACGTGCGCGATCTCGAATTTTCTCCCGACGGTCGGACGCTCGCCTCGACCAGCAGCGATCGCACGGTTCGTCTGTGGACGCGATCGGGAGAGGCTCTGGCAACTTTGTGGGGACACCGGGCGGGAGTGTGGGGCGCGTCTTGGTCTCCCGACGGGGAACTCCTCGCCGCTGGCGGTGGCGATGCTACGGTGCGGGTTTGGTCGCGAGACGGAACCTTTCAACGGGTTTTGATGGGACATCGCTCGATCGTCTTCGATGTGGTGTGGCATCCCGACGGACGATGGTTAGCGTCTGTCTCGGATGATGGAAAAATCCTCGTTTGGAACCGAGACGGTACGCTGGCGCACGCCGTCGAAGCCGCTCACGAAGATGGGATTTGGACGGTCGCTACCAGTCCCGACGGTAAGTTGTTGGCTACGGGAGGCGACGACGGTGTGGTGAAGCTGTGGCGGTGGGACGGAACGCCAGTGGCGACGTTACTCCGACACGACAGTACGGTATTGGCGTTGACGTTTTCTCCCGACGGAACTCAGTTAGTGTCGTCGTCGGACGATCGCACGGCGGTTCTTTGGTATATAGAGGAAGCCATCGATTTCGATCGCGTTCTCGCGGTGGGATGTCATCGCCTTCAAAACTATTTGGAACGTTCTCCCCACTTGAACCACGCCGATCGCCATCTCTGCGACGAGGTCGTCGGTCGATCGCATTTGTCCGAACACTCACGTTACCGAAACCCCTCAGACCACCATCTCTGTAACGAAATCGCCGATCGAGGGCATTTGTCAGAGGACTGTACGAACCGCGACGGCGATCGCCCTCGATAACTTGTCTCGCCGATCGCTGAAAATCTACAATAAATATTCTTTCGGGGTTTTTTGCGATCGCGGCACGATGGCTCGCATCACCCGTTCGTAAGGTTGCACCAGTTTCACGTTTTTCGTGTAGCGGTGGATGGGTTTTCCGACAAACGTAGCTTCGGCGAACTTCACGGATTTGGGAACGGGGTAAAACACGCTGACGTTTTCGTGACGTTTTTTGAGTTCGGCGAGAACCTTACGCGTGATGATGGTATTTTCTGCCATCGTCGGCAGAACTCCCAACAGACGCAGCCGCAGGTTGTACTGGCTGCGAATTTGCGAAATTTCTTCGAGGAGGCGATCGAGTCCCCGCAGCGAGAAGAACTGACACTGAACCGGAACCAACACCGCATCGGCGGCGGCCAGGGCGTTGAGGGTCAACAGTCCCATGTTGGGGGGACAGTCGATGAGGATGGTTCGATACTTAGCTTTGAGGGGATCGAGTTGTCGTTTGAGAACGAAGAAGCGACCGGGATCGTCGGAAATTTCCTTTTCTGCTTCGGCCAGCGTGCTGTCGGTGGGGAGGAGATCGACGCCGCACTCGGTATCGACGATGGGTTCTTCCGCCTCAAGCTGCTGCGTCATCACGTCGTAACTCCCGATTTGGTCGGGTTCGAGTTCGACTCCCAACCCCATCGTCAGGTTTCCCTGCGGGTCGAGATCGACCGCCAAGCAAGATTGCTTTTCGGCCAGCAATCCCGCGAGTGCGATCGCGGACGTGGTTTTTCCGACGCCACCTTTCGGACTGGCAATTGCAACGATCGCCACGGACAACCCCAAATTTGAACGAACGACTCGAAATTTTTCTATCGATCCACTATATCAGGTCGCGGTCTCCGTCAGGTCTCTCCTGCAAATTCGTTACAATAAAACCCGTTTTTCAGACCTCTCTAGAGGTTCCATTGCTTTTATTTTAAAAAACCTAACAAACTCTTGACAAAATGAGTCTTGCTATTTCCTCTGTGTCCTCTGTGTCTCTGTGGTGAATTCCCCCATGAACCTTCGCAGTCCCTTACGCTATCCTGGCGGAAAATCTCGCGCACTCCGCCGCATTTTTGAAAAATTCCCCCCTCAAATTGAGGAATTTCGCGAGCCATTTGTGGGAGGTGGCTCGGTATTTATAGAATTCAAACGCTTGTATCCTCAAATTCCCGTTTGGATTAACGACCTCAACCCAGAAGTTTACTATTTTTGGAAAGTCGCACAGTCTAAGCTATCGGAATTAGTCGAAAAGGTTCGAGACATCAAAGCCAATCGTCGAGACGGACGAGAGTTATTCGAGGAACTTGCAAACGCAGAGGTCGAAAGTTTATCGGAGTGCGATCGCGCCGTTCGCTTTTTCGTCTTAAATCGCATTACGTTTTCCGGAACCATTGAAGCGGGGGGCTATTCTCAAAAGTCTTTCGAGGAACGTTTTACAGAGTCTGCGATCGATCGTTTGGCGAAGCTCGATCGCGTTTTGAAAAATGTTGAAATTACCAATTTAGATTACAGCGAACTTCTCCAAAAATCCGATCGAGATATTTTTATTTTTCTCGATCCGCCTTATTTTACCGCCACTAAATCCAGACTCTACGGAAAACGAGGTGCGTTACACGCCAATTTCGACCATCAGCGATTTGCAGAAGATTTAAAAGCCTGTTCCCACAATTGGTTAATTACCTACGATGATTGTTTAGAAATTCGTCAAAATTTTGAATTTGCCAATCTTTATAAATGGCAGCTTCAGTATGGAATGAATAATTACCAACAAGGAAAAGCCGAAAAAGGAGCGGAACTGTTTATCGCTAATTATTCAACTCAAAAAAATACACAAAAGCTAAACCAAAACAAACGTTCTATACAATTAACGTTAGACTTGTAGCAATGGGTGCATCTCAAAAATTTAAATTTATTAGATGTAACTATTCAGGGGGTATCTCGAAAATTTTCCAGCATGACTTTGAGTGAAATCAGAATAAAAAACAGCCTGCAATTGATTTTCTGGCTGGTTTCTACGCTGCTGTTTCCGACTAAGGCGAGGATCGAACTGCTTTTTGGGGTCTGTACTGACATTCGCCTCGATGGAGAAGAATGCCTGAAACCTATACGTGTCAAGCGTTTAGAGGAATTTGTGCGAGATGTTGACCCCCTTGAACAGTTACAATTTATTAGATACCCCTAAAACTAAACCCATCAGACAACATAACAGATAACAAGACATACTTCTATCAGAACAATCATGAAAAACCGCACTCGTTTAAACCTTCTAGAGATTCGAGGTGTCTCTCTAATTCTATGCAGTATGCTATTCATCGGAAGTATACCCCTCTCTGTCACAGCACAATCGACCAAACATCGCTTGACTTTCCGCGATTGGTGTGCAGAGAGAAACACACTCTATCCAAATGCTAGACATACTGTAGAAGTGTTATTAGAAGAAGCGCAAACTCAGAATTGCAAGCTAGCAGAAGAACGCTTAATGAGTAGTCGATCGCTTATGTTATTGTCGTCTACCATTGAAGATCTTGCTCCTTTAACCTCTCTCACCAATTTAGAACGTATTTCGCTTTATTATTCAAATTTTGATGCTAATTTTTTAACCTCTTTTTCGCTCGGAAATGTAAGTCCTTTGGCTTCTTTGACTAACTTAGAAGCGTTAGTCTCTCTGACTAATTTAAAATCTTTAACTTTGAGCAATGTTAATATTGAAGATATTAGTCCTTTAGCTTCTTTGACCAATTTAGAATCTTTAACTTTGAGCAATAGCAATATTGAAGATATTAGTTTTTTGTCCTCTCTAACAGATTTAGAGTCTTTATCTCTAAGGAATAGTAATATTGACGATCTTAGCTTGGTAGGTTCTCTCACTCATTTAGAATCGCTAAATCTCTCAGAAAATAATATCGAAGATGTCACTCCCTTGATAAATTTAACAAATTTGGTATCGTTAGACTTGTCGCAAAATGATATTGAAGATCTTACCCCTTTAGCATCGCTTAGCAGTCTTAAAGAACTTCGACTCTACCATAATGACATTGAAGATCTTACCCCTTTGGTTTCTTTGGAAAATCTTGAAAGGCTTTTTCTTTATAACAATGAAATTGAAAATGTAACTCCCTTAGCCTCTTTAAATAATCTAAGGGAACTGTGGCTCTATAACAATGATATTGAAGACGTTACTCCGCTAGCCTCTTTAAGCGATCTTGAAGCACTAGCTCTCAGCAACAATGAAATTGAGGACGTGACGCCTCTCGCGGCTCTGAGCGATCTCGAAAAACTTTGGCTCGAAGGAAATGAAGTTGAAGATGCAAGTTCTTTATCGGTTCTATCCAATTTGACATTGCTCGATCTCGCTCGCAACCCAATTTTTTCTCAAATTTGTCCAGTTCGACCCGAATCAATTTGTCAGTGGAACTCTCCTTGACAGGGCGATCGCTCGCTACTTTTTTTACGCACCCATATTTTTTTCAAGTTAGTTGAAATTGGGTGAATTTTGAAAATCTAAACACTAAAAATCTAAACACCAGACGAAACGACTTCCGGTTTTTCCACTTCTCCACGCCAGCGGTAATAGGCCGCACAAGCCCCTTCTGAGGATACCATCGGCGCACCGAGGGGACGTTCTGGCGTGCAGCGAGTCCCAAACGCCGGACATTCATGAGGTTTTTTCAACCCTTGTAAAATCTCGCCGCTAATACATTCGGTGTCGGCGTCTACGGTTTCAGACTGGGTATCGAAACCGAACTTGCGATCGGCGTCGAAGGCTGCGAATTCCGCTTTCAAACCCAAACCACTTCGCGCAATTTCCCCCAAACCCCGCCAACGACGGGGAACCACTTCAAACACCTGAGAAATTAAATGTTGAGCGGGTTGATTTCCCTCCCGAGAGACCGATCGCGCGTATTGGTTTTCCAATTTCGCCTCGCCGCGTTCGAGTTGTTGCAGACACATATAAATTCCCTGCAAAATGTCTACTGGCTCGAATCCCGTCACGACGATGGGAATGTCGTACTCTTCCACGATGGGTTCGTATTCGGTATAGCCCATCACCGTACAAACGTGACCCGCTGCTAAAAACCCTTGAACCCGACAGTTGGGCGAAGACAGAATCGCTTCCATCGCCGGGGGAACCAAGACGTGAGATACCAGTAACGAGACGTTGGTGAAGTTCTGCTGGGCGGCTTGATAAACCGCCATCGCCGTTGCGGGGGCGGTGGTTTCAAACCCCACGGCGAAAAATACCACTTCTTTGTCGGGGTTTTGACGGGCGATTTCGAGAATGTCGAGGGGCGAATAGACGATTTGCACCTGTCCCCCCAAGGCTTTGACACTGAGGAGATCGGTTTCGCTACCGGGAACCCGCAACATATCGCCAAACGAACAGAGGATGGCGTCGGGGCGACGGGCGATCGCGATCGCGCGATCGATGAGTTCGATTGGGGTAACGCACACTGGACAACCCGGCCCGTGAACCAGGGTTACAGTGTCCGGTAACAGGCGATCGATCCCGTATTTGACGATGGAATGGGTTTGTCCTCCACAAATCTCCATAATCGTCCAGGGTCGTGTCACCAAATTGGCGATCGCATCGGCGTAGTGCTGGGCTAAAGTCGGATCGCGGTACTCACTGATAAATTTCATAGGACTGTTGCTAATTGTAAAATTACGAGCGATCGATGTTGTGAAGTTAGGGCTATTTTTGTTGCAAACTGTAACGCGGTCTGCGATAACTGCTCGGCAACTACCGCAAGTCTTTCTCAATAAAAAAATGAGTCTCTACTCCTGCATTTTTATGGTAGTCAAGAAATTTCGTGCGAAACATATAGTTTTTATAAAAATTCTTACAAGGCTTGTCGAAGTTTTTTATAGTAGAAGTGAGGAGGACGGCCGGGCTATAAGTCAGAAGGAATCTGACTTAAGATCTCGGATTCGTCCGCTCGAAAAGGCAACTCAAGCGAGAGTGACGGCTTCAGATGCGATCGGGTTTCGTTAACATTCCTGCTAGTTTGTTCGATCGAAACATCTCATGCACGAAGTCGGTATCATGGAGCGTACCCTAGAAATCGCGATCGATCGCGCCAAATCTAGTGGTGCGACGACAATTCATCGATTAAAAATGCGCGTTGGCGTTCTATCCGGCGTCGTGCCAGAGGCGTTAAACTTTGCCTTTGACGTAGTGTCCGAGGGGACGATCGCCCAAAACGCCACCTTTGAAATCGAAAAAATTCCCGCCCGATGTCACTGTCCCCAATGTCAGACGGACTTTCAACCCGAAGATATCGTTTTTGAATGTCCGAACTGCCATCGAATTACCTCGAAGGTCATCAGCGGAAAAGAACTCGAACTGTCGTCGATGGAGGTTTCCTAAATCAGTTATGTGTGAAAATTGCGGCTGTGCAGTCACCCCAGGAAACGTAAAAATATTGGACGCCGAACGTTCGTCGTCTCACGATCGCGAACACCATCACCATCACCACCATCACAACGGACATCACCACCATCACAGTGAAGGCGATCGCACCCATACCCTAGAAATTCACGAAGCAATTTTATCGAAAAACGATCGCCTCGCCGAACGCAATCGCGGCTTTTTTACCGCCAAAAACTTAGCCGTTTTCAACCTGCTGTCCTCCCCCGGTTCTGGTAAAACCGCCCTTCTCGAACGAACGTTAACCGAACTGGGATCGCGACTTTCGACAGCCGTTATCGTAGGCGATCTCGAAACCGACAACGACGCCCGAAGACTGCGGAAAAGTGGAGCGCAAGCGGTGCAAATCGTCACCGAGAACGTCTGTCACCTCGAAGCGAACATGGTGGCGAACGCCGTCGCCAAACTGAACCTCGATGGCGTCAAACTGCTCTTTATCGAAAACGTGGGAAACCTCGTCTGTCCAGCGGCTTACGACTTAGGAGAAACCCGCCGCATCGTCCTACTTTCGACGACGGAAGGAGAAGACAAACCCCTGAAATATCCCACGATGTTCAAATCCGCCGACGCGGTGGTGGTGAACAAAATCGACATCGCCGAAGTGGTGGGATTCGATCGCGATACCGCCCTCGACAACGTCCGTCGCGTCGCCCCCCAAGCCCAAATCCTCGAAGTTTCTGCGAGAACCGGAGAAGGTTTAGAAGCGTGGTACGACTACCTCGAACGCCAAGTCAGCCAAACGCCGGAATTAGCAATGTTGTAGTGAGTTGAGAGTTGAGAGTTTCTCCCTCTCTCCCCCTCTCCCTTGCGATGAGACTTGCATTTTTACTCTGGTGTGCGTTAGCGGTTCTGGCGGTGACGAACGGCTATATCGGGAGTACGTCAACCACCCGACGCCGACCAAGCACGGGTACGGTGCGGGCTTGAAAAAGCCCGACAGTTGACCAGGCTAAGTCCTTTACGGACTCCGTTATCGAGGTCACGACACCGACGAGTTAGCCAGCTTGTTGCTCTGTCGTCGGTCGTTAAACAGCCCTACTCGGGTTAAGGCAGTGCGACCGACCTCACAAGCCTCGATAACATTGCCGAGGCCAACGTTACATCGCCTAAGCGATAGGAGTAGACAGAAATGTCTAAAACTAACTACGTTTTCGTACTCGATACGAACCGACAGCCCCTCGCACCGTGCCACCCCGCACGGGCTAGGGAACTGTTAGCCAAGGGAAAAGCGGCGGTCTTCCGACGCTACCCGTTCGCCATCGTTTTAAATCGCGCTGTGGGCGACGTGCCGCCCGAAAGCCAACTCAACGCTTCGACTTCGCTCAGCGTTGAGTCCGAGCGGAGTCGAGGACTCAAGATAGACCCCGGTTCTCAAACCACCGGATTGGCTGTCGTCAATGGCGACAAACTCGTGTGGGGCGCGGAATTACAACACCGAGGCGATCGCATTCAAGCGAAATTGGAAACCCGTCGCGCCTGTCGTCGGAGTCGCCGCAACCGCCAAACGCGATACCGCAAGCCTCGGTTTCTCAACCGCACCCGTCCGAAGGGTTGGCTTCCACCGTCTCTCAACGCTTCGGCTCCGCTCAGCGTTGAGTCCGAGCGGAGTCGAGGACTCAACCATCGGGTGGAAACCACGTTGACGTGGGTAAACCGCTTGCGAAAACTTTGCCCCATTGCATCGATCTCTCAAGAACTCGTGCGGTTCGACACCCAGAAACTTCAGAACCCCGAAATCAGCGGGGTTGAGTACCAACAAGGCGAATTGTTTGGCTACGAAGTGCGAGAGTTCTTGTTGGAAAAGTGGGGACGGAAGTGTGCCTATTGCAGAGCTGAGAACGTGCCTCTGGAAGTCGAGCATATCGTCCCCAAGTCTAAAGGCGGAAGCGATCGCGTCTCCAATCTCACCCTGTCGTGCCGTCCGTGCAATCAATCCAAGGGCAACCGCGACGTTCGAGAGTTTCTGTCGGGTAAGCCGTCCGTTCTCGAGCGCATCTTGAGACAAGCCAAAACCCCATTGAAAAATGCGGCTGCGGTAAATGCGACCCGGTGGAAGCTATACCAGCGATTGAAAGAGACGGGTTTGCCCGTCGAAGTGGGAACAGGCGGACAGACCAAGTTCAACCGTACCCGATTGGAGTTTCCGAAAGCTCATTGGCTTGATGCCGCTTGTGTTGGTAAGACGCCATCGCTACATTTAGCAACTGAAACCCCGATGGCGATCGCGAGCAAAGGTCACAGCACGAGATTTCGCACCCTCATCGACCGTTACGGTTTTCCCCGTGCTGTGAGGAAAACGAAGGCGCAGGTCAACGGTTTGCAGGCAGGCGATATCGTGCGAGCGATCGTGCCGAACGGGAAATATCGCGGACAGTGGACGGGGGCGATCGCCGGAGTGCGAAAAAAACGCCCGCCCGCCTTGCGTCCTTTTGGAAAAAAACAGATCGATTTAACCGCTAAAACGCAAATCCAGATCGTTCACAAACAGGATGGCTATGAATACAACATCAATCCGTGCGGGCATTCCTCCCGACGCTGACCGCGAGCGGTACAGCGCGGGGTCCCTGCCCGCTTATAGCTGGATATTGGTATTGCTGTCTGAAGCGATTTCTCCCTTTATCTTCAGTTTTTTAAATTCCCCCCAAGAAGAAAATCCGTAGGGTGCGTGACGCGGCTGAAAAATTTGGTCGAAGTCAGGTCAATGGGATGTTACCGCGCTGAGAGGGTGACAACATAGCTAGACCCCCTGCCTCACAAGGGATAGAGCCTCTAGCCCTCGTTGAAAATGGAGAGATTTGTGAGGCTTCAACGCCATGAGCGCCAACATCCAATCTCTCCAGAGCAGCAGGGATTGACTCCAAGCATAACCGGATAATCCGAGGGAAAAAACACTATGATGAGGAAAACCTTGAGGGGTCAGGTCTGAACGACCTAAATAGGATTGGACGTGAGATTC
>NZ_KB235958.1:535537-543782 GCF_000332355.1 Baaleninema simplex PCC 7105 | reverse complement strand
CATTTTTTTGTTGGGGTGGCCGCAAACGCCACCCTCTTTTTTGGGACTCCTCTATTCTCTCAAACAATTGTCCCGTCTGGCTTCCGTCTACCTTGTCACCCTCTCAGGTTACCGCGTCACGCACCGCCCTCATCACCCCATCACCCGATCGACTATCCAATGGCTCTATCTCAACCCCTGACGCCGGACGCCCAAGCCGTCGAGACAGCCTCTCGCGAACGGAAACGGTTGCACTTGCAAATTCAGGGACTCGTTCAAGGGGTGGGATTTCGTCCGTTTTTGTATCGCTTGGCGGTGGAATTGGGGTTGACGGGATGGGCGAACAATACCGCTGAAGGGGTGTTCGTGGAAGTGGAAGGCGAGACACCTCAATTGCTGGAATTTCACCACCGCATCCGCCGCGACAAACCGCCCCACGCCCAAATCGATCGCCTCACCCTCCGCTGGGACGAACTCATCGGTTATACACAGTTTGAAATCCGCACTTCCGAAGAACGTCCCCAGCATAAAACCGCCCTGGTTCTCCCCGATTTAGCCACCTGTTCCGACTGCGTGCGGGAGTTGTTCGATCGCCACAACCACCGCTATCGTTATCCCTTTATTAACTGCACCAACTGCGGACCTCGATACAGTATCGTCGAAACCCTTCCTTACGATCGCCCGCTGACGACGATGCGAGAGTTCCCACTCTGTCCCGACTGTCAGCAAGAATACGACAATCCGGGCGATCGCCGATTTCACGCCCAACCGAACGCCTGTCCCCATTGCGGACCCCATCTCGAACTCTGGCGACGCGATGGAGAGGTTCTCGCCAGCCACGAGGAAGCCTTACAACAGGCCGAAACCGCCCTACGAAACGGTCAAATCGTCGCTCTTAAAGGTTTAGGCGGCTTTCAACTCCTAGTTGACGCTCGCAACGAAACGGCGGTTCGAGAATTACGCGATCGCAAACGCCGCCCCGACAAACCCTTCGCCGTCATGTATCCCAGTCTCGAAGCGGTGCGTCGCCACTGTCACGTCAGCGAGGTAGAAGCCGAAATTCTGCGATCGCCCCAATCCCCCATCGTCATCTTAAAGGGACGTTCCGACGATTCCCCCGAGGACGCTCTCGCCGACGCCGTCTCTCCCGAAAATCCCGACTTGGGGGCGATGCTTCCCTACACCCCGCTACATTATTTATTACTGTCGGATTTAGGATTTCCCGTCGTCGCCACCAGCGGGAACCGCTCCGACGAACCCATTTGTATCGACAACCGCGAAGCCGTAGAACGGTTGGGTGACATCGCCGATTTCTTCCTGGTTCACAACCGCCCCATCGCCCGCCCAGTCGATGATTCCATCGTCCGCGTCATGGCGGGAACCCCCGTTATTTTACGACGCGCTCGCGGTTACGCCCCCCTCCCTATCCCCCTCTCTCCCCCTCTCCCCCTCTCCCCCTCTCCCACCCTCGCCGTCGGGGGACATTTGAAAAACAGCATTGCGATCGCCTTCGGGGACAAAATCTTTCCCAGCCAACACGTCGGGAATTTAGACTCTCCCGAAACGCGGCGGGCGTTTGAATACACGATCGCTCGACTCGGAAGTATTTACGACTTCCAACCGCACCGCATCGCCTGCGATTTACATCCCGACTACGCCTCGACAGAATTCGCCCGCAAGCAAAACCTCCCGCTGGTGCAGGTACAACACCACTACGCCCATGTCCTCGCTTGTATGGCGGAACATCAGTTAAAACCGCCGGTTTTGGGGGTGGCGTGGGACGGAACCGGCTACGGTCTCGACGGGACGATTTGGGGCGGCGAGTTTCTCTGGGTGACCGATACCGGATTCGAGCGAGTGGCGCATTTTCGTAAGTGGACGCTTCCGGGGGGCGATCGCGCCGTCAAAGAACCCCGTCGGGCGGCGTTGGGGATGCTTTACGAACTGTTTGGCGAAGCGACGTTTTCGCTGACGCAATCCCCGACTATTCGGGCGTTTTCGCCACCAGAACTTACCCTATTGGCGTCGATGTTGCGTCGCCGCGTCAATACGCCGCGAACCTCGAGTGTGGGGCGAGGTTTCGATGCAGTGGCGTCGTTGCTGGGGTTGCGACAGTGTCTGAGTTTTGAGGGACAGGGGGCGATGGCGTTGGAGTTCGCCGCCCGAGAAAGCGACACGCGATCGCACTATCCGTTTTCGATCGATCGCCGCTACACTTGTCCGTCTTTGGATTGGGAACCGATGCTGCGGGCGTTGATGTTGGATTGGCGCCGCGATCGCCCGGTATCGGATATTGCAGCCAAGTTTCACAATACCCTCGCCGAAGCGATCGCGACAGTCGCCCGGTTACTCGAAGATCGGGGGGGCGACACCGCTGCGATCGTTTTAACCGGGGGGTGTTTTCAAAATCAAGTGTTGCTCGAGGCGGCGATCGAACGTCTGCAACGGGCAAATTTTCGTCCCGTTTGGCACCAACAAATCCCACCTAACGACGGTGGAATTGCCGTCGGACAAATCCTCGCTGCTGCCTTGGAAAACAATCCAAAAAAATGCTAAAATTAGAGCGTGATTTAGAAAATAGATTTATAATTGCGCTGGATTTTTTTAGTAATTTTATATTTGTTTTATTTTTAGCAAATCTTTACGTTTTGAAATGAGAACGAACGTACAATGTGTTTAGCCGTACCTGGAAAAATTCTCGAAATTTTCGGAGACGATCCTCTGACTAAAACAGGAAAAGTCAGTTTTGGCGGAGTGGTTAAAACCGTCAGTTTAGCCTACGTTCCCGATGCCGAAATCGGAGATTATGTCGTGGTTCATGTCGGTTTTGCCCTCAGTAAAATTGACGAGGAGGCAGCCAAACAAACATTAAGCGATTTACAACAGATAGCAAACTTGAGTTAAAAAACGTAACTACCCCCTCCCTCCACCCGAGATTTATTCCATAATCGAAATAGAGTTCGTCAATCGCTAAATTGTAACGAAAACTTGACGTTGAAATCACCAAACAACCGTCTAACGAGTTAACAAGCGATCGCAATTTATTAAAGCAATCGTTCGATTGTTTTAAAAGCTCCAAAAGCCGTCAAACGGGCGAGCGATCGCGCGACTGAGAGAATAACGAACTCGAGCCGAACGCGGAGTGTAAACTCCCTTGCCGATGGGCTGCCCAATTCCCACGGTGTCTCAACCTACCTGGGTTTGTGCGAAGAGGAGCTTCGATCGCCATCGTGGAACCGAAACTTTTCGTCGTTCCCCTCCCACTCACGAACCTCTAAGCCGCTCGCAAAGGATTGAAGAGGATGAACGCCAAAACCTACGCAACCCTAGACGGAAACGAAGCCGTTGCCCGCGTTGCCTACCGACTCAACGAAGTCATCGCCATTTATCCCATTACCCCCGCCTCCCCGATTGGCGAATGGGCAGACGCTTGGATGTCAGAAGGACGTCCGAACCTGTGGGGAACCGTTCCCTCCGTCGTCGAAATGCAAAGCGAAGGCGGCGCAGCCGGAGCCGTTCACGGCTCGCTACAAACCGGGTCGCTGACGACCACCTTCACCGCATCCCAAGGCTTGCTGTTGATGGTTCCCAACCTCTACAAAATAGCCGGAGAACTCAGTAGCACCGTCCTTCACGTGGCGGCGCGTTCTGTAGCAGCCCAAGCCCTTTCCATTTTCGGCGATCACAGCGACGTCATGGCCGCTCGCGGCACCGGATTCGCCTTACTGTGTTCGGCCTCGGTACAAGAAGCCCACGATTTCGCCCTCATCGCTCAAACCGCCACCCTCGAATCGCGAGTTCCCTTCATCCACTTCTTCGACGGATTCCGCACCTCCCACGAAATCCAAAAAATCGAAGAACTCGACGAGTCCGTGTTACGGGCGATGATAAACGACGAGTGGGTTTACGCCCATCGTTCCCGAGGGCTGACCCCCGATCGCCCCGTGTTGCGCGGAACCGCCCAAAACCCCGACGTATTTTTCCAAGCCCGAGAAAGCGTCAACCCCTTCTATAATGCCTGTCCGGCCATGGTAGAAGCGGCGATGGACAAATTCGCCGAACTCACCGGCCGCCGCTATCACATCTACGAATATCACGGCGCCCCCGATGCCGATCGCGTCGTGGTGTTAATGGGGTCTGGCTGCGAAACCGCCCACGAAGCCGTTTCCTATCTCAACAGCCAAGGGGAAAAAGTCGGCGTGTTGAAAGTGCGCTTGTATCGCCCTTGGGATATCGAAAAACTCTTGGCGGCGTTCCCGAAAACCGTCCAAAAAATCGCCGTCCTCGATCGCACCAAAGAACCCGGTGCCGGTGGCGAACCTCTCTATCTCGATGTCGTCTCCGCCTTCAGCGAAGCCTGGGACGGCGAAATGCCGAAGATCGTCGGCGGACGTTACGGCTTGTCCTCCAAAGAATTCAGCCCCGCGATGGTCAAAGGCGTCTTCGACAACCTGGCGCAAGACAAGCCTAAAAACCACTTTACCGTGGGCATTCACGACGACCTGACGAACACTTCCATCGAATACGACACCAACTTCAGCACCGAACCCGAGAGCGTCGTGCGTTCCGTGTTCTACGGCTTGGGTTCCGACGGAACCGTGGGGGCGAATAAAAACTCCATCAAAATCATCGGTTCGGAAACCGACAACTACGCCCAAGGTTATTTCGTCTACGACTCCAAAAAATCCGGGGCGGTGACCGTATCTCACCTACGCTTCGGACCCGATGCCATTCGATCGACCTACCTGATCGATCGCGCCAACTTTGTCGGCTGTCACCAGTGGACTTTCCTCGAAAAACTCAACGTCCTCAAAGCCGCCGCCCCTGGTGCGACGTTCCTCCTCAACAGTCCCTACGGCCCCGAAGAAGTCTGGGATCGGCTGCCGCTGGAACTCCAAGAAGAAATCGTCCGTAAGAACCTGAAATTCTACGTCATCAACGCCTATCAAGTGGCACGAGACAACGGCATGGGCGGACGGATCAACACCGTCATGCAGACTTGCTTCTTCGCCCTCTCCGGCGTGTTGCCGCGCGACGAAGCGATCGCCCAAATCAAACACGCGATCGAAAAAACCTACGGCAAAAAAGGACGAGAAATCGTCCAAATGAACCTCAACGCCGTAGACGCTACCCTCGACCACCTCTACGAAGTCAACGTGGGTGAGGCGAATTCCACCGTGCGGATGCGTCCGTCGATTCCCGAAGTTGCCCCTGAATTCGTGCGCGAGGTCGAAGGTAAGATGCTCTCCCGCGAAGGGGACGACCTACCCGTCAGCGCCCTCCCCTGCGACGGAACCTATCCCACCGGAACCTCCAAATGGGAAAAACGCAACGTCGCCCAAGAGATCCCCGTGTGGGATCCCGACGTGTGCGTGCAGTGCGGTAAATGCGTGATGGTTTGCCCCCACGCCGTCATTCGCGGCAAAGCCTACGACGAAGGCCAGTTAGCCAGCGCCCCCAGTACCTTCAAGTTCACCGACTTGAAAGATAAAGACCCCAACTTCGGCGGTCAGAAATTCACGATTCAAGTCTCTCCCGAAGACTGTACTGGATGCGGCGTGTGCGTGGACGTTTGCCCCGCCAAAAACAAATCCATGCCGTCGAAGAAGGCGATTAACATGGAATCGCAACGGCCGTTGCGGGAAAGCGAACGGGAAAACTGGGACTTCTTCATGGAGTTGCCCAATCCCGATCGCCGTCACTTGCACCTCGATCGCATTCGCCAACAACAATGGCAAGAACCCCTGTTTGAGTTCTCCGGGGCTTGTGCCGGATGCGGCGAAACCCCGTATCTCAAACTCGTCTCCCAACTGTTTGGCGATCGTACCCTCATTGCCAACGCCACCGGCTGTTCTTCCATCTACGGCGGCAACCTCCCCACCACTCCCTGGGCGCAAAATACCGACGGACGGGGTCCGGCGTGGTCGAACAGCCTCTTTGAAGACAACGCCGAATTCGGCTTGGGCTTCCGCCTGTCCCTCGACAAACACACGGCCTTCGCCAGCGAACTGTTGCAGAAGCTGGCCGGACAAATCGGCGACAACCTCGTCCGAAACATCCTCGACAACCCGCAAAAATCCGAAGCCGACATTTGGGAACAGCGGGAATACGTCCAGCAGTTGAAACAAGCCCTCGACAACATCGACAGCCCCGACGCCAAACAACTTCGCTCTCTGGCCGATTACCTGGTCAAGAAAGACGTTTGGATCGTCGGCGGTGACGGTTGGGCTTACGACATCGGCTTCGGCGGACTCGACCACGTCATCGCCAGCGGACGCAACGTCAACATCCTGGTGATGGACACCGAAGTCTACTCCAACACTGGCGGACAGTCTTCCAAAGCCACGCCGCGCGGTGCCGTCGCCAAATTCGCCGCTGGCGGCAAACCCGCACCCAAGAAAGACCTGGGCTTGATTGCTATGACCTACGGCAACGTCTACGTGGCGTCCGTAGCCATGGGGGCGCGGGACGAACATACCCTGAAAGCCTTCCTCGAAGCCGAAGCCTACGACGGACCTTCGCTCATCATCGCCTACAGTCACTGCATCGCCCACGGCATCAACATGACCACCGCGATGAGCCACCAGAAAGCCCTGGTCGAAAGCGGCCGCTGGTTGCTGTACCGCTACAACCCCGACTTGAAAGCCGAAGGCAAGAATCCCTTACACATCGATTCGCGATCGCCCAAGAAAGGGGTACGCGATTCCATGTACGCCGAAAACCGCTTCAAGATGCTCACCAAAACCAAACCCCAAGACGCGAAGCGGTTGTTACAAGAAGCTCAAGCCGACGTGGACACTCGCTGGAAGATGTACCAATATCTCGCCGCCCGTCCCATCGACAACGGCAAGATAAAAGGCAATGGCAACGGTCACAACGGCCACAGCCAATCGGACGCAGCGGCCTCCGACGAAACGCAACCGCCCTCGGTGAAAGCGTAGCCTCCCAGTCAGCAGGTGGGGGAGATGATGGGATGACCAGATGGGGAGATGACGAGAAACGAACCCTCTCCCCCTCTCCCCGGCTCCCCCTCCAAAAAAGACGGCGATCGAGTAAAAAGAGAGAAGGACTATGGACTTAACCACGACTTACCTGGGACTGACCCTCAAATCTCCCCTGGTTCCCTCCGCAGCCGCCCCCCTCACGGAAGATATCGACAACATCAAACGCATGGAAGATTCCGGTGCGGCGGCGGTGGTGTTGCATTCGTTGTTTGAAGAACAGTTACTGCGGGAAAAATTCGAGTTACACCACCACCTGCAATACGGTACCGAGAGTTTCGCCGAAGCCCTGACGTACTTTCCCGAACCGGACGAGTACCACGTGGGGCCGGAACTGTACCTCGAACACATCCGCCAAGCTAAAGCCAGCGTTGACATTCCCATCATCGCCAGTTTGAACGGCTTTTCGTCCGGCGGTTGGGTCGAATACGCCCAACTGATGCAGGAAGCGGGAGCAGATGCGATCGAACTCAACATCTACTACGTTCCCACCGACCCCAACATGACTGGGGAACAGGTCGAACGCAACTATATCGACACCCTGCGGGACGTAGAAGCGGAAGTTTCCCTTCCCGTGTCGTTGAAACTCAGCCCCTTTTTCAGCAACTTCGCGAACATGGCGCAACGCCTCGACGACGCCGGGGCGAAAGGGTTGGTGTTGTTCAACCGCTTCTACCAACCGGACATCGATCTGGACAACCTAGAAGTCTATCCCCACGTTTTGCTGAGTACACCTCACGAAATGCGGCTTCCCATGCGTTGGATCGCGCTGCTGTACGGTCAAATTCAAGCGGATTTAGCGGCGACGAGCGGCATTCAACGGGGAACCGATGTCATCAAAATGATGATGGCAGGGGCGAAGATTACTCAGATTTGCTCGGTGTTGTTGCGCCACGGAATCGAGTACATTCGCACCCTGGAACGGGAAATCCAGCATTGGATGGACGAACACGAATACGAGTCCATTCAACAGATGCAGGGAAGCATGAGCCAGATGTACTGTCCTGACAAGTCGGCCTACGAACGGGCGCAGTACATGAAGGCGGTCACGTCTCACGAGCCGGATTACGATCCCGAACAGGTGATTTCTCGTTGACACTCTCTAGCTATCACAGCATGGAGATTCTTGGGTCTATGGGGAACCTACGCTTAATACGCAATCTGAATCTCAAATACTGGTTTTGCCTCATCTGACAAGCCCCTCTATCCCCCCAACCATCCCCCCAACCATCCCCCCAACCCCCCTTTCAAAGGGGGGCGAAGGG
>NZ_KB235958.1:528360-535437 GCF_000332355.1 Baaleninema simplex PCC 7105 | reverse complement strand
GGGGCTAAGGGGGGATAGGGGGCTAAGGGGGGATGTGGTGAAGACTTCTTGAAACCTAGCTTATCGGAAAAGGATGGAGTATAACGCCTAAGTGCGTAAGTCCAGACCGAATCGTCACGCGCTTTCCGTAATACAACGCGATCGCATTGAACTGCACAAAAAATACGCATAAATACGGACGCCATGTCGAGTTAACGCATTTTTATCCTGAAAACCATGACTGAAAGAGCCTTCTCGGTTTATTTTTTCAACCTCAAATCCCACGATCGCCCCTGAACCAGCTCGAGCAACTCAGTATTTACACGCACAAAATAAGAAAAAACCTACAAACCCCTAGTATTTTCCGAAGTTGTTGTGACAAAATGAAAATATAGCGAAATTGACTTCATAACACGATGCTCAAGGCTGCGATTTCTCACGCCTCACCCCGAACAGTCCGCTGGCAAGATCTCGATCCGATATGCCTCGATCGATGGTTTCCCCGAGACTACCAGCGCCACTATATGTCTCAGCTCGTTGGTAAAGGTGGGCTGACACGCCGTCGAGCTGAATACTTCGTTCGCCTGTGGGCGTATCTGTGGTTGAAATACCAACTGATGCTCGATCGCGGGATCTCGTCTCCCCTGACCGAGTTAAACATTCCCGAGGAGTTCGTCTCCTGTACCCATCGCGAAGCAGCCGCTTTGTTCTATGCCGATCGCGATCGTGGCAGCCATCGCGCCGCTGGCATGATGCTCGATAAACTCGCTCATCTCGGGCTAATCTGCAAACAGTTCGACGGAAATACCGTCTGCATCAAAATCGAACCGATTCCGTCAGTTCGCGCTCTCTCCCATCCGTCCCAGCGTCAATCCCATCGTATCGAAGCCCTCGAGTCCCGTTCCGACGACCTGTCCCTCGTCAGAGGTTAGCGCAGCGAAAGCGGCACGCAGGGACTCGGCGACCGAAACCACTCACCGGAAGCCTCGATCGCTAACAGTTGCACCGATCCGTCCGGGTGAGTCGTCCAGGCGTTCGCCTCTCTGGAAAACCTCATTGACGCTCTCCCCCCAACCCTAGCAGGTATGGTCGGAGATTCCTGTTTCACTGGCTCATGCCTAGATAAACGAGCCAGCCCGAATACCCCCGGTCAGAACGCCTTCACAGGCTGTTTGTTTAACGTCCACGATGCGCCCCACCGCAGACATAAGCGAGAATCAAATTCTCTTGGCAACACCAACTGGCGATTTTGTGGTTTACCTCCACCACGGGTTTTTCGGGTGCTGCGAACCATACCCTTAGGAGCTTAAAGAGCGTTTCGGGTCAGGCAATTTTACCAGTTTCAGGAGTTACGCAGTTGAGCAGGAGAGAGGGTAAAACAGAGGAATGAATCCTCCAAAATACACAGCCATCGATTACATCAACTTCCTCATTGGGACTCAGAAGGCCTATAGCTGTAGCGAAGCCGAGCGAGTTCACCCAACGAGCGAAAATGCTCCCTCCCATGATGCCATCACTCGTATGTTGCATCGTCTCGAGCCGAATCCAGATTCCTTGTGGCAAGAAGCACAAGCCTTCGTGCAGAGAGACCGAGGTATTCTCGCCCTCGACGACACCATGCAGGAGTTGTTCTATGCTCAACGCATGGAGTTGGTGGCTCGGCAGTGGTCGGGGAAACACAAGCGGGTCGTCAAAGGGATTAACCTGACAAGCCTATTGTGGTCGGATGGGGATAAACACATTCCTTGTGACTACCGGCTTTACGAGAAAGCCGTCGATGGGGCTACCAAAAACGAGCACTTTCGAGCTATGTTAACCACAGCTCGAAAGCGGGGGTTCAAACCCGAGTGTGTGATTTTCGACAGTTGGTTCAGCAGTTTGGCAAATCTCAAGCTCATTTCCCAATACGGTTGGACTTGGCTGACCCGGCTCAAACGCAATCGTTTGGTCAATCCTGATGGGACGGGTAATTGCCCCCAACAGTGAAGTCGAACTCTCAACCGAGGGAACCGTCGTCCATCTCAAGCGCTATGGTTTTATCCGAGTGTTCAAGATAGTTGCCCCAGACGGCGACATTGAGTACTGGGCCACCAACGACTTGAAGATGTCACCTTTAAAACGGTTGCAGTGGGCTGAGTGGGGATGGACGATTGAAGAGTATCACCGAGGTCTCAAGCAGTGCTGTGGCGTGGAAAAGGCTCAGGTTCGCTCGTCTCGGGCTCAACGCAACCACATCGGTTTAGCCATTCGAGCCTTTCTACGTTTAGAGATGTATTGGTTCAACACAGGCATCAGTTGGTACGAATCTAAACGCCGCGTCATCCGCGAGGCGGTTCGCTCTTACTTATCGGCTCCCTGGGTCACTCTTTCTCCAACTGCGTAACTCCTGAATTTATTGACTGTCGATCTATATTCTGACAAAACTTGATAAATCTAGGCGTATATTTACGTAAGTATTTCATTAATTTATTGACTATAGACGTCTTCTTGTAATTTGTGTAAAACTATAGATGACTGGTTGATTTATCGATACAAAAAAATCCGGTAGTGCTGTACTCGAATGATTCTGGTCAGTCACAATCCTTTCGTGGCCAGGATTCAAAAACCAAAGTAGCATTACTCCTCATTACTATCAAAAATCTTTAAGCGTATTATGAAAATCGATCTCGTTAAACCGAAACTCATATTAAATAGACTTTTTAGCGTTAAAAGCACTCTATTCATAAACGCTTTACTGCTCGGACTCCTTCCTTCAAACATTGCATTTTCTCAAATTGTTCCTGATAACACGTTGCCGGTTACTTCTCGAGTTAATCTAGAAAGCAATACCTACACTATTGAGGGAGGAACGACTGCCGGAAGCAACCTATTTCACTCTTTTGAAAACTTTTCCATTCCGACAGGAAGCGAAGCTTTTTTTAACAACGTTACGGGAATTGAAAACATTCTCACCCGCGTCACGGGAGCCAATCAGTCCGACATCGACGGACTGATTCGAGCCAATGGGACGGCAACCCTATTTCTCCTCAACCCCAACGGTATCGTTTTCGGCCCCAACGCCCGCCTCGATCTCGGCGGTTCGTTTTTTGCCACGACTGCTGACAGTCTCGTGTTTGAAAACGGCTTAGAATTCAACGCCCGCAATTCCCAGGCTTCTACTCTTCTGAGTGTCAACGTTCCCGTTGGTTTACAGTTCGGTCGAGACTCCACGGATGCCTCGGGCGCGATCGTTGCCACCGGTACGGGTAGCAATCTGTTCAATCCCGACCCGCTCTTCTCTGCTGTACCTTTCCAGCGCGGCGACGGGGGCTTGCGGGTTCGTTCTGGAGAAGCGATCGCTTTCATCGGAAACGGCCTGACCCTACAAGGGGCAACCCTAGCCGCCGATAACGGCAGCGTGTTACTGGGGAGCCTCGAAACCGGAACCGTCAATCTGAGGCAGACTTCTACGGGTTGGACGTTCGACCTTTCAACGGACAGTAATGTTCGAGATATCGACCTCACGCAAGCGGCGACGCTCGACGCCAGCGGAACGGGTGGTGCGATCCGTATCGTGGGTCGCAACATCACTCTCACCGACGGCTCGATTGCCTTTATCAGTCACGCCGGTTCCAGACCGAGCAGCTCGATCGAGGCCTCAGCCAGCGAATCCCTGACAGCGATCGGTACCGATCCGGGTGAAACCCTTCCCAGTGGTCTGGTCACGTTCGTAACCGGCAGCGGAAGGGGGGGAAACGTATCGGTAGCAGCCTCGACTCTGCGATTAGAAAGTGGCGCGTCGTTTAGCACGCGGACCTTCGGACTCGGACGAGGAGGTGACGTGACCGTTCGCGTAGCAGATCGAGTGGACGTCGTTGGAGCTGCTCCACTCAATCGATCGACCTTCAGCGGTATTGCAACAGTGTCTCTCGGACCGGGACGAGCTGGGGACATTACCCTGCAAGCCGAGCAGTTGCGCGTCCTCGACGGTAGTGTCCTGACTTCGACTGCATTTTTTTCCGGGAACGGGGGCAACATTACGACAACTGCCTCAGATAGTATTGAAGTTCGCGGGTTCAACCCCGGTGCTGCACCGACGGGTAGTGCGTTGAGTACGGCAACGCTCGGATCGGGAAACGGCGGCAATTTGCGTCTCGAAACGGAAGTATTGCGTGTCTTTGATGGGGGACTAATCTCGTCGGGAACGCTCGGTAGCGGTAATGCCGGCCGCGTTACAGTAATCGCTTCAGACTCGATCGAGGTACGCGACACGACTGCCGGGGCGGTCGAACCCAGCAAAATTGGCTCGAGTGCAGAGGCCAACGACGCGTTTCAACGTCTCTTTGGTTTACCCCCGATTCCATCGGGGAATGCGGGAAGCATCGCCCTGACCACGCCGATGCTAATCGTCGCCGACGGGGGTTCGGTCAGCGTCGCCAACGGGGGAACGGGTATTGCAGGAAGCCTCAACGTTACGAGCGAACTTCTCCGACTCGAGGATCGAGCCAGCATCACGGCTGCAACTGCTTCGGGAGAGGGGGGAAATATCAACCTCGACACCGATACTCTACAATTGCGTCGAGGCAGTGAAATCACCACCGAAGCCAGGGGTACGGGGAATGGCGGCAATATCACCCTGGCGATCGAAACCCTAACCGCGTTAGAAAACAGCCCGATCAACGCCAATGCGTTTGAAGGTAGTGGCGGAAATGTCAGTATTACAGCTCAGGGTATTTTCTTGTCGTCAGATAGTCGCATCACAGCTAGCTCCGAACTTGGCGTTGATGGGTTAGTCGAAATTACTCAACCGGAAATCGATACCAGTTCGGCGATCGCGGAATTACGCAACGAACCTATCGATCCGACCACTCAAATCGTCTCGGCTTGTGGGATAGCTCGCGAAAACTCCTTTGTCGTCACCGGAAACGGCGGTTTACCGCCCGATCCCACGGAGGTTCTGCATAGTCGAACGATCTGGACGGATATTCAGCTAACGGAAATTCAACCGTCGTCAGTCGAACGTGAGAACGAGGAGCGATCGCCTGCTACTGAATCGGACAGTTCGCAGCTACCTCTCGTAGAAGCCACGGGTTGGCAGTGGCGAAACGACGGCACGATAGAGTTAGTTTCGACACCACAAAATCGAGTGGGGAATCGTTGGGGCGATCGCGTTCGTTGCAGCGATCGATAACTCGAATGCAAGGCTCAAATTTGTGAATTCACGGCAATATTGAATTATGCGATCGCGTATCGACATTAACTGAAATTTATGCCATATTGCGAACAAGCAGACTATTTCTAAACCCAAAATCGTTTTTATTTTATCAAAGGAATCTGAGAGGGTGACAACATAGCTAGACCCCCTGCCTCACAAGGGATAGAGCCTCTAGCCCTCGTTGAAAATGGAGAGATTTGTGAGGCTTCAACGCCATGAGCGCCAACATCCAATCTCTCCAGAGCAGCAGGGATTGACTCCAAGCATAACCGGATAATCCGAGGGAAAAAACACTATGATGAGGAAAACCTTGAGGGGTCAGGTCTGAACGACCTAAATAGGGCTTGCTGAAAAGAAGTGAAAAGCTTACGGTGTAAGGCTTAGAGGAGTCTTGACGTGGCTTCGAGAACCCGAAAAAGAGGTAAAATTGGAAATTCCCGTGCGTCCGGCAAGAAAAAATGTATCGAAAATCACAAAATCCTGACGCGCCCGAAGAAGCCTTTGAACTTCCTTTTGAAGGCAAGTTGTGTGAAGAAAATCGTTGGGTAATTTTGGCGAACCTCATTCCCTGGGCAGAATTTGAGGAAGAATATGCCCAGAATTTTTCTGAGGAAATGGGAGCGCCAGCGAAACCATTTCGGATGGCACTGGGAGCCTTAATTATTAAAGAAAAATTGGGAATAAGCGACCGAGAAACTGTCGAACAAATTAAAGAAAACCCTTACCTACAGTATTTTATCGGGGAAAAGAGTTATCGAAATGAAGCGCCTTTTGATGCTTCAATGATGGTTCATTTTCGGCAAAGGATTGGTCGCTCTCTACTTCAAAAAATAAATCGAAGAATTGTCCGACAAGCTCGAGGATTTCAACGGGAGGAATCTAGCACAAAAAAGTCAGAAGGAGTCGAAAGAAGAAAAGAAAATAGAGGGAAACTCTTAATCGATGCGACCGTCGCACCTGCCGATATCAAATACCCCACCGATGTCGAACTGTTAAATCAAGCGAGGAAAACCACCGAACTCATCCTAGACATTTTATATAAATCCCTGAAGGGCCAACTGTCTAAAAAAACCTAGAACCCACCGAAAACTCGCCCGAAAAGAGTATCTCAAATTTGCCAAAAAGAGGAGACCCTCTCGCAAAGAAAGAAGAAATGCTGTCAAAAAACAACTCCAATATCGGGTCTTCGGAGTTTGTGGTTATAAATGTATAGCATGATACAAAAAATTGAAGATTCGAGAGCCAAAACCCTTGAAATCTCGTGAAGTTAGTTTTTCTGTCACCCTAAACTCCGAAGAGCCCCAATATATCTTCAACAAAACTTCCGAAACATTGAGAAATTAATTGAGAAAGGAGCGAGTCTAGAATGCTTAAGCCGAAGACAATACAGGAATTTATTAGTATTCAGTGAAATTACCCGTCAACAGCAGTGGATGTGGTCAAATCATAAAAATAAAATCGAAAATCGTATCGTCAGTTTAACACAACCTAATCTCCGTCCAATCGTCAGAGGCAAGGCAGCAAGTCCTACGGAATTCGGGGCTAAGTTATCAGTCAGTTGTGTAGAAGGATATGTATTTCTCGAAAAATTAGTTGGGATAATTATAATGAAAGTGGAGATTTAATCTCGCAAGTCGAAGCTTACAAAGACTATATGGGAGTTTACCCCTCATCGGTTCACGCCGATCGAATTTATCGAACCCGAGCTAATCGAGCTTGGTGTAAAGAAAGAGAAATTCGTCTCAGCGGCCCGCCTTTAGGAAGACCTCCTAACGGGACTTAAACGGTAAAAAAGGTAAAATAAAAGCAAAACCCTTGGCTGACAAGGATTTAAGGTGGAGAGTGTCCCCATGAGAGAGACCACCCCAGCCCGCTATGCCACCCTGCTTTGAGAAGTGGAAGGC
>NZ_KB235958.1:524494-528260 GCF_000332355.1 Baaleninema simplex PCC 7105 | reverse complement strand
TCAGAAATCGTTGCAAGCTGGTGACGCGACTGTCGTATTTTATCGGTTGAGGAAAGAACTGCGCTAACGTCGATAATTTGACTTGCCGATGCATTTGCAGTATCCAGACCAGCCACTTTAAGATCCCAATTTGCTTCTCATTGAGATGGATGCGCAGAAAATCTTGGTAGAATGTCGGTAGCATTTTTTTGTTGGGGTGGCCGCAAACGCCACCCTCTTTTTTGGGACTCCTCTATTCTCTCAAACAATTGTCCCGTCTGGCTTCCGTCTACCTTGTCACCCTCTCAGCAAAGGAATAAATGACTTTTGGTCACTCAAGCAGTAACTTTCGACGATATCAAACTATTCTTCTTGTGACGATCGTCGAGATAGGATCGCTCGGAGTTATTTCTTCAAACTCAGCCTTTTCACAGGTCGTTCCCGACGCAACACTCCCAAACCCCTCTCAGGTTACTGTTGACAACACCACCTATCAGATCGAAGGTGGAACGACGGCGGGAAACAATCTCTTTCACTCCTTTGAAAACTTTTCCGTTCCCACGGGAGCCGAAGCCTTTTTCAACAACGCCACGACAGTCGAACAGATTCTCACCCGCGTCACAGGAAGCAATATTTCTAATCTCGACGGGTTAATTCGAGCCAACGGGACGGCGAACTTGTTTTTACTCAATCCCAACGGCATCGTGTTCGGTCCGAACGCTCGCCTCGATCTCGGCGGCTCGTTTTTTGCCACGACAGCCGAGAGTCTCGTGTTTGACAACGGCTTAGAATTCAGCGTCCGCCATCCCCAGGCTTCGAGCCTTCTGAGCGTCAACGTTCCGGTCGGCTTGCAGTTCGGTCGCGATACCCGTGGTGTCTCGGGCGCGATCGCTGCCACCGGAACCGGAGGCGGTGTCGTCAATTCCGACCCGACCTTCTTCGCACCGTTTCAAAGTGGTAGCGGAGGTTTGAGAGTTCGTTCTGGAGAAACGATCGCCTTGTTCGGAAACGGTCTGACGCTTCGGGGGGCAACGCTGGCAGCCCAGAACGGCAACGTATTACTCGGGAGTCTCGACACCGGAACCGTCAACTTGAGGCAGACTTCTACCGGTTGGACGTTCGACCTTTCGACAAACAGCAATTTGCGAGATCTCCACCTCGCACGAGCCTCGGCACTCGATGCCAGCGGAACGGGCGGTACGATCCGTCTGATGGGGCGTAACATTACGCTCACCGAGGGATCGATCGCGTTTATCAGTCATGCCAGTTCCGAGATTGGGAGTTCGATCGAAGCGATCGCCAGCGAATCGATAGGCGCGATCGGACTCGATGCCAGTGGAAGCGTTCAAAGCGGTCTGCGAACGCTCACCCTCGGTAACGGACAGGGTGGGAACGTCTCGATCGAAACCCCTTCTTTACGAATCGAAGGGGGAGCCGCTTTGGGGACGCAAACGTTCGGCCCGGGACGAGGAGGTGACACGATCGTCCGCGCAGCGGATCGTGTAGAGGTCACGGGCGCGAATCCACTCAATCCATCTAACTTTAGCGTTATTGTCACCAGTTCGATCGGATCGGGGCGAGCGGGAGATGTGACCGTGCAAACCGAACAGTTGAGCCTCTTCGACGGTGGCGTCGTCTCTTCAAGTGCGTTTCGGTCGGGGGACGGTGGCAACGTTACGGTAATTGCCTCAGAGAGCATTGAAATTCGCGGGGTCAGCCCCGGCGTAGCGCCGACGAGTAGTGCGTTGAGTACGACCACGCTCGGATCGGGGGACGGCGGCAATTTGCGTCTCGAGACGGGAATGCTGCGCGTCCTCGATGGGGGAAGAGTATCGTCGGGGACGCTCGGTCGTGGAAATGCCGGGCGCATTACAGCGATCGCCTCGGACGCGATCGAACTTCGCAGTACGCCTGCTGTAGCGGAGAATCTCAGTCGTATCGGATCGAGTGCAGAGGCCAACGATCCGTTTCAGGTTCTGTTCGGACTGCCTCTAATTCCATCGGGAAACGCTGGGACGATCGACCTGATCGCGCCGACGCTAATCGTCGCTGATGGGGATTCGGTCAGCGTCGCCAACGAGGGAACGGGTATTGCAGGAAGCCTCAACATTAGGAGCGAACTTCTCCGACTCGAGGATCGAGCCAGCATCACGGCTGCAACTGCTTCGGGAGAGGGGGGAAATATCAACATCAGCACCGACACTCTACAACTGCGTCGAGGCAGTGAAATCACCACCGAAGCCAGCGGTACGGGGAACGGCGGCAATATCACCCTGGCGATCGAAACCCTAACCGCGTTAGAAAACAGCCTTATCAACGCCAATGCGTTTGAAGGTAGCGGCGGAAATGTCAGCATTACAGCTCAGGGTATTTTCTTGTCGCCAGATAGTCGCATCACAGCCAGCTCCGAACTTGGCGTTGATGGGTTAGTCGAAATTACTCAACCGGAAATCGATACCAGTTCGGCGATCGCAGAGCTACACAACGAACCTGTCGATCCGGCGACGCGGGTGGTGTCGGCCTGCCAGGCGGCGGCGGAAAACACCTTTGTCGTCACCGGGAACGGCGGTTTGCCGCCCGATCCCACAGACGTTTTACGAAGTCAAACAGTCTGGACGGATATTCGGTTGACAGAAATTCCAGTTTCTGAGCCAGAGGCGAATTCTGAGGGGCGATCGCCTGCTACAGAACTGGACAGTTCGCAGCTCCCTCTCGTAGAAGCCACGGGTTGGCAACAGCGAGACGACGGCACGATGGAGTTAGTTTCGATCCCACAACATCGAGTGGGGAATCGTTGGGGCGAGCGATCGCACTGTTCCGAACGTTTCTGATTCGTTACAAAACTCGATCGCTGTCACTGCCGACTCGACTTTCGCTAAAGCTTCTACTGCTTCTTGTTAGTCTGACTCTTCGTCAAATACAAAAACCGCATCTTGCGTCATCAGTTCCCAATACTCAGCTTCGTAGCGTTGAATGTTTAACAATGGGAGCGGGAATTCCCCGATTCTACCGAAGGTGAATCGTGGGATGAAAGCGACTCTTCGACAAATCAGTTATAATCTTATCATCCAGGCATTTCGGCGATAATGTTCAAAGCGTACAAATATCGCATCTATCCAACCCACGAGCAACAAGTGACTTTAGCCAAAAGCTTTGGTTGCTGTCGTTGGTATTGGAATTATGCGTTAAATTTGTGCCAAGAGACTTATCGAACGACCGGAAAAGGTTTATCAAGGGGTTATCTTCAGGGATTATTGCCTGCTCTCAAAAAGGAATACCCTTGGCTCAAAGAAGATGTCTATTCCCAATGTTTGCAAGTCGTGGCGTTGAACTTATCAACCGCTTATCGAAACTTCTTTGAGAAACGGGCAAAATTCCCCCGATTCAAATCCAAGCATGGAAGGCAATCTATCAGTTATCCTCAAAATGTTAAGTTTGAGGGAACTTACATCAAACTGCCTAAAGTAGGGTTAGTGCATTGTCGTCAGCATCGAAGTTTTGAGGGAACAATCAAAACGGTCACCCTCTCCCAAAATCCAGATGGTAAATATTATGCTTCCGTTTTGGTAGAGAACCCAAAAGAACCTCCCCTTCTCTCAACTGAAGGAAAAGCCATTGGCATTGATTTAGGACTGACCGATTTTGCGATTACCAGTGAGGGGTCAAAATATAATAACCCCAAGCATTTTGATAAACACGCGCGAAACCTAAAAAGAAAACAGCAAAAACACGCTCGAAAAAGAAAAGGCAGCAAGAACCGTAATAAATCACGGGTAAAAGTTGCTAG
>NZ_KB235958.1:499632-524394 GCF_000332355.1 Baaleninema simplex PCC 7105 | reverse complement strand
CAAGGCTGAATCTGAAGGCAAAGTTTATCTAGAAGTCGATCGATTTTTTCCGTCTTCTAAAACCTGCCATGTATGTCTCAATCAAATCGGAAGCTTGTCCCTTGAGGTGAGAAGCTGGACTTGCGAACATTGCCAAACCCGTCATGACAGGGATATTAACGCTGCAATTAACCTCAAAAATGAAGGCTTACGGATATTAGAGTTAGGAACTCGCTCTACTGCCCTTGGAGGGGATGTAAGACGAGGGGGTAGAACTTCGGTTCTATCTAGCGCAGTCCCTAGTGAAGAGGGAAGCCGCTATTGTAATCTTTGATTCAATAGCGGTAGTTCACTGTTTAATACCGTGAAACGGTTGCTCGGCTTGAGTTATTTATGGACGGGTTCTCTGAATGGAGTTCGGTTGCAGATCTGGGGAACTTGGCTGTTTTATGGAGTCTTAGTCGATTTAGGGGATGCGGTTGCTGATGAATTATCTTTGCCGATTGATTCCATTTCTTTAGAGATGATTTATCGGGGTCTCTACCATTTTTCGGTGGCTCATCAAAAAGGGCTAGCTTCCGATCCCGTTCAATACTTTGCGGCTCCAGAAAACAAAGATTTAGGCATTGTCAAGCAGAAACGAAAATCCCAAGTCAGACTCATTGTCTCTCCTTTCCCGGCCCGCCAACGTTCTCCCGAAGAGTTTTTCTTTCAGCCTGACTCTCAAACCCCCTTGACAACTGACTTACAGCCTTAACTTGTCACTAATGGGTTGTCAGTCCGAGTTAGTCCTAACTTAAAAAGCCCCGCAGTTTGAAACTACGAGGCTTTTTAAAAATGGCGGGAGGCGGATTTGAACCACCGACCTTCGGGTTATGCGTACTACTACAGTTTTCACTGCCTGAACTTTCGTCAGTTTGTAGTCTGGACTCTCCCTTCACCCTCAGCCGTACTGTTAGGGTGCTTCCCATCGAGTCTCTACACCTTCTCCGATTTCGGAGCTTGGCTCGGGATTACCACGCTACAGGCTTCCCCGAGTTTGGGAAGTTGTCGCAAAGCAGTTTCCTGCCTTACAGCCCTGCTGACTCAACCGCTAAGCGTTTGATTAAGCCAGCCTTTGAGCCCGACGAGCTACCAGACTGCTCTATCCCGCGACGTATCTTCCATCATACATCGTTGGTGGGAAACCCGCAAGTTTCTGAGCAATTTTTTTTCGAGAACGCTTTCAGAATCGCGCGATCGCCCCGTATCGAGGACGTTACAGCATCGCCAACTCTCCTTCGACAGTCAAGCGTTTGAAGTCGCTGAGGATGCAAAACCGCTCGGCGAGGGTATCGGCAATTTCGGGTTCGAGCCAACCCAGTTGGCGAATTAACTGAATGGCGACGGCGTATTTCGCCCGTTTGGCACCGTCGGCCACTTTAATGGCCAATCCCATGCCCTGACCGATGCGACCGATACATTGGATGCCTTCGGAACCGGATTTACTGACGAGTTCCCCTTGACTGAGGCGCATTACCTCGGTGTCAAAATGCCCTTCTCCTGCCACCAGTTCGGGATAGTGAGTCATGGCGCGGACGATGCGTTCCATATCCAGATTGTCTCCGGAGGCCAGTTGACCGAACAGAGACGCCATTTGATTGAGCTGCATGAAATAGGTGGGCGCTCCGCAATCGTCTCGCGCTCCGATAAACTCGTCTGGGGGCATATGCAGCAGTTCGGCGACTTTGCCTAAAATCAAGGATTGAACGGGGTGGTTGCGCTTGAGATAAGTCGTCAGCGGCCATTGTCGCTGTTGGCACACCGCCAGCATTCCAGCGTGTTTTCCCGAACAGTTATGTTCGAGGGGCGATCGCTTCCCGGCGGGAGTGGGACATTGAAGTTGGTCGGGTTCGATCGCACATTGCCAGAGAATGCGAAACACCTGCCTGGCTTGTTCGATAGTGCCTTGGTGAGAACTGCACATAATCGCCAGGTCTCGATCGCTGAGGTTGTAACGCTCGATGACGCCGGTTGAGGTGACGGCGAGAGCCTGAAAGGGTTTGAGCGCCGATCGAATAAAACTGCCGAATTCGGGATTTCCTGCTGCCGAGAGAACGCGACCCCGGCGATCGCACACCACCGCCTGGACTTGGTGCTTGGATTCGACGATGCCTTCCCTTAATAATTGAACTTCAATCGCGTGAGTGTGATGTCGTTTTGCCATAAACCTGTACTACGAAGATTGCGTTAGGCGACGAGCCAACCGATCGCGCCGGCCACGATCGACAATCCTAATACGCCGAACGTCCGATACAAGCGTTTTAAGACCGGATCGATTTGATAAGCGGCGATCAGGCGATCTCGGGCCAGAATTTCCGAGGTTTTCGTCCAAGTTTGCCCGTCGTACCATCCAGACTCTTCGTATTCGACGACGGGACTCTCAAGGCGATCGCGAACGTATTTCCAGCCTAAATACAACCGTACCAGTGCCAGCAACAGAAAAACACTCGCCCCGGCACTGGCACCGAGGGCGAACTGTACGGGATGTTTGGCAGGATCGAAACTGGCGGCGGCCACCGGCCCGGCGATCGCCCAACTCGGCACCCAAATCCAAGCCAGGGTTTTAATATAATTCGACAGGGTTCCGTGGCTCGTTCGAAACAAGCAAGACTCTTTCAGGGCTTGATATTCGTTAATCGGCCGTTGTTCTTCCGGAACCGGGCAAACCGAGAGATCCAAATCGTACATCACACATCCGGGGCGTCGGGGTCAGATTGGGGAATATCGATCCGTTCGGCGTGTCCCCAAAAGGCTTCCAGGTTGTAAAAGTCGCGTTCTTCAGGCATCAAAACGTGAACGATGGCGTCTCCATAGTCCATCAACACCCAGTTTCCTTCGGCTTGTCCTTCCACTCGCAGCGGCTTGCGCTCTAAGTTCTCTTCCACGTTGTTTTCGATCGACTGGGAGATGGCGCGAACCTGCACCCGAGAAAACCCAGTGGCGATGATGAAGTAATCGGCTAAGTAAGAGACTTCTTCAACGCGCAGGACCAAAATGTTCGAGCCTTTGCGATCTTCGGCGGCTTCGGCGGCTAACATCGCCAGACGGTAGCTTTCCGCATCGCGATCGACGGCAGAGGTGACGGGGGGAGAAGACATAGCGTTGGTTTGAGACGTATCGGTCATTCACTCTCGAGGTAAGGACTACAGCGATCGCCCTCAAACCGTTCTCTGGTCACTCATTGACCGGAAACGGCGTGACACGATGGGCGATTAGATATTATCATCAACTTTTTGCTGATATCCTAACAAAGATGAGCCGGAATTGCTGGGGCGATCGCATTCTCGAACCGTCTTCTCGACCCCCTCTCGGCCCCCCCACACCGTCTTATGAAAATCGCGACTTGGAACGTCAACTCTATCCGAACTCGGCGATCGCTCGTGTGCGATTGGCTCGAGGCCAATCCCGTCGATTTGCTCTGCGTTCAAGAAACCAAAGTCGTCGATGAAGACTTTCCCCGCGAACCCTTCGAGTCCCTGGGGCGTCACGTCTACTGTGCGGGACAGAAATCTTACAACGGCGTCGCCCTCTTCAGTCGCGTTCCCTTAGAAAACGTGGAAATTGGCTTCGGGGCGTTACTTCCCGAGGAGATCGTCGGCGATCTCGACGACCAAAAACGGGCGATCGCCGGAACCTTAAACGGCGTGCGCGTGGTCGATCTCTACGTTCCCAACGGCGGCGAATACGACAGCGACAAGTATCGTTACAAACTGCGCTGGCTCGAAGTGTTACGAAAATACATTGAAGTCACTCTTGACAAATACGACCGTTTATGTATTTGCGGAGACTTCAACATCGCCCCCGACGATCGCGACATTCACACGCCTCCCGGTAACAAACCCATCGTGGGAACGACTCCCGCCGAACGAGAGGCGTTACAAGAGGTTCTCAGCCTGGGATTGCGCGATCCGTTTCGCAAGTTTACCGAAGAAGGGGGAATTTTTAGCTGGTGGGATTACCGAGGTGGCTCGTTCCGCCGAAATCGCGGTTGGCGCATCGACCATCACTATCTCACCCCAGAACTGTTCGATCGCACCGTATCTTGCACCATCGACGTCGAACCCCGCAAACTCCCCAAACCCAGCGACCATACACCCGTTATCGTAGAGTGGAAAGATTGACTGAGAAACTCGAAAACCCCAATATCTCAACGATACCGGGGTGGTGAAACTCGAGAGTTCCGGCTCGATCTTCTAGGCGGCGCTTTGCAGCATCGAATCCAACTCGCCGCGATCGTCGAGGTCGTGTAAATCGTCGCAACCGCCCACGTGATGGTTATCGATAAAAATTTGAGGAACGCTCGTCCGTCCGTTGGCCCGTTCGGACATTTTGGCGCGGGCTTCGGAATCGCCGTCGATGACGTACTCTTGATAATCGACCCCTTTACTCTCAAGGAGAGCTTTCGCGCGAATGCAATAGGGGCAACGGCTCCAAGTGTAAATCTCTACCTTCGACATTACAACTTCCTCAATATATCGTCATCAATCTTAAGTTAAATTTTATCAAGATCGAAGAAGTACGGGACAGAGGAGATATCCGACCCTTACATCACGCCGATCGTGTAGTGGAAATTTCCGTCACCGACGTTGCGCCGCAGGGTTTGCATAATGGAATCGACATCGTCGTAAGGACCGCTGGTGAAAAATGGTTCTCCGTCAAGACCGAACTCTAACTTCGGTTCGCCGTTCCACTGACCGAGATGGGCTTTCGCCTCCTTGAAATCCGGGTGAGGGTCGAATCCCAGTCCCTTGGCGTACTCAGCCGCACCGAAAACCAGGGCTTGGGCTTGCTCGAGAGTAATATCTCGAAAGCCTTCGGGAAAGCTGCTGTACGCCATGCTTAACAATTCCGAATGTTCCGAACCGTTGGCGGGTCTGGGTTTCATCGCATCCTTCACGCCCAAACACCAGTAATCGACGAGATAGGTGGTAATGCTGTATCGCTCGAAGCGATCGGAACGAGAGAGGAAGACGACGCCCAATCCTATTCCCATTGGCCCCTCTTCGTCTTCGTCTTCGGTGTTGCGTCTTTCTCCGAAAAAATGTTCGTAAGTCTGGGTGTCCAGGGTACATCGAGCAACGGGCGGGAGATCGCCAGTTTCGAGGCGTTTTTGTTCGGCTTGGGCTGCACTGGCTTTAATGAAGGCTTTAACCTCCGATTGTTTGACGCCAAGTTTGCGGGCGATTTGTTTGGGGGTAAGCTTCCGTTCCCGCAGTTGGAGAATTTCGGCTTCGAGTTCTGGGTTCATCGATTTTCGTCAATTGAATGCAATCAATTTGAAGGTGACTCGACAACATTAATCCGTTCCGACGACGGCATAATCGATCAGTTGTAACAATCGCTGGCGTAGCGTTGTCAAACCGAAGCCTTCCGTCGCCGAGACGAAGGCCGCCTGGGGGTATTCCTCTGCCGCGAAGTCTAAGGTTTCGCCGTCTACGGCATCGATTTTATTGAACACCAACAAAATCGGCCCCGGCGTCACGGGCATATCGGACAGAATACCCATAACCGAGCGAATTTGACTTTGCCAAGCGGGATGCGATAAGTCTACAACGTGCAGCAGGGCATCGGCTTCGGTGACTTCTTCCAAGGTGGCGCGGAAAGCGTCGATGAGGGCGGGGGGGAGTTCGTGGATAAATCCCACTGTGTCGGTCAGGACGAACTGACGCACTTCGGAAGTGTTCTCGTCGGTGACGGCGATGCGGCGTGTCGTGGGGTCGAGGGTGGCGAAGAGTTGGTCGGCGGTGTAGATTTCGGCGTTGGCGAGAACGTTCAGCAAGGTGGATTTTCCAGCGTTGGTGTAACCGACGAACGCTACTGAGTGGACTTCTCGATGTTGTCGCTGTTGGCGCAAGCGCGATCGATGGGCTTGCAGGCGATCGACCTCTTGTTGCAACCGCGAAATCCGCCGTTGAATCGCCCGACGTTCGGTTTCTAACTGGGTTTCCCCCGGACCTCGGGTTCCGATACCGCCCCCGAGTCGAGACATGGCTTGTCCTCGTCCGGTCAGACGGGGTAGGTTGTATTCGAGTTGTGCTAGTTCTACTTGCAGTTTCCCGGCGCCGGACTGGGCCCGTTGGGCGAAAATATCGAGAATGACTTCGGTGCGATCGACGACCCGCACGCCGATGCGTTTTTCTAAGTTGCGAACTTGCGCCGGAGAGAGATCGCGATCGAACACCACTAAATTCGCCCCCACCGTTTGCACGGTTAAAGCAATTTCGTCGACTTTCCCCGATCCCACTACGGTTTGAGGATGGGGGCGAGATCGGGACTGTTGCAGGGTTTGCAACACGATACCTCCGGCGGTATCGACGAGTCGTCCCACTTCGGCCAGGCGATCTTCAAACTGTTGGGCGTCGAGTTCGGCGGTTCGCATACCGACGATCAAGACGCGATCGCGATCGCCTTCGACTTGTTGGGCGACGAATTCCCGTTGAAACTCCGCTTCGAGTTCCTCCACCATCGCCAGAAAATCGCGACGGGCCAGGGCGTCTAAACTCAACGGCGGCGAAACCGTCCAACTGGCTTCGTGGGTATTGGGAACCAAATTCGCCAGATAAGCCTGTTTGACGTAACCCACATCGCCACCTCCCCGTCGCCGGAATCCAGAACCCGTCAACGTGAGAGCGGCTAGGGCATCGAGGCGTTGAATGGCCATGGCCGTGAGAGCGGAGGTTCCCGGTGGATTGTTTTTTAATTGAGTGGCAACGCAACGAATCCCGCTGAGACGACTCGCACCATAACGGGGCAGTTCCAAAGGCGGAATTTGAGTCTGTCGCGGCGTTCCCACACCCACTCGAATCACTTGACCCCGTCGGTTAATGTAAGCGCAGACGGGTTTTGCCAAATCAGTCGAAATTGCAGCGAGACGCTGGGCGAATTCTGGTGTCGTCAGACAGTCGCCCGGTAAGCGTTGGTGGTACAGCCGCTGAAGTTGCTTGAGTTGGCTGGGTTTGAGACCTTGGAGTTGACCGTGAACGGTATGAATAGGCGCTAAACCAGATCGACTGGCTCCCGAAAAACAATATGAATGTGGTATCTATTTTAGCGACGCGATCGCCCGCTGACTCGGTAAATTCTCGATTGTCTTAATACTGTTTTAATACTTTGTTTACATTAACTTAAATCGATCGAAATCGAGACTGAAAGCGCGGCCTCGTCCGGTTGAGGAGCGATCGCCGCGCTGGGTAGAAGTGAATTAAGTCTGATGGAGAGTCGAACAGTTTAGAGGCTTTCGATCGCCTGTCGGGACACTTGTTTCTCGAATTCCGCTTGAGCGTTGTGGAGGAGTCGTTCGCGACTATCGGCCGCTTGCGAGAGGTTCGGAACCAGGTTCCGCGCCTGCAAAGTCATATGAAACTGGAGATGAGCCACGTAGTCACGGATATCTTCGCGTAATGCGGTTTGTTCGAGTTGACGAGCTTGTGCGTTCAAAGTGTTCTCCTGCCAAACTTGGCGTCGTCGGCTAAATAATTCGATTGGTTTAGGGCTAATCTTCGTCAAAAGTTACCACGAGACGACCGAACACTCGCAGGATTGCAAAAAACCTTAACAGAGTCGTTGGGGAGAGGGGGAGAGGAGGAGAGGGGGAGAGGGGGAGAGGAGGAGAGGGGGAGAGGAGGAGAGGGGGAGAGGAGGAGAAACTGTAAACTCTCAACTGTTCCCTATTCCCTGTTCCCCGTTCCCCGTTCCCTGTTCCCTATTCCCTATAACACGCCTTTAGAACTGGGGATTGTACTGGCGCGACGGGGATCGATTTCCGTAGCCGTGCGGATCGATCGCGCAAAGGCTTTGAACGTCGCTTCGATAATATGGTGGGAGTTGATGCCGTCGAGTTGGCGGATATGTAGCGTCATCTGGGCGTGATTGACGATCGCCACGAAGAATTCCCGCACCAGTTGCGTGTCATAAGTTCCGACTCGTTCCGTGGGAATCTCTAAACCATAACTGAGATGGGGACGCCCGGAGAAGTCCAACGCCACTTGAATCAAGGCTTCGTCGAGAGGGGCGACGAAATGTCCGAAACGCACGATTCCCTTACGATCGCCTAACGCTTGCGCTAACGCCTGTCCGAGAGTAATTCCCACGTCTTCGTTAGTGTGGTGATCGTCGATTTCCCAATCTCCTACCGCCTTCACTTCTAAATCGATGAGTCCGTGGGAGGCGATTTGATGCAGCATATGGTCGAGAAACGGAATTCCGGTATCCGCTTTGCACTGACCCGTTCCGTCGAGATTGACAGTTACTTGCACGTCCGTTTCTCCGGTGGTGCGGCGAACGGAGGCGGTGCGTGTGGTGGGAGCGAGTGGGGTTTCGGGGCGAACGGAACTCGTTTGCATAGAGGATTTCAGGGAGCGATTCGCGTAAACAGAATGGTTTTATTGTAGTCGGTTCTGGGGTTGGCTCGGACTCGGAGATGGCGTTACCGCCAAAACTGGTAATTTTCTGACTGTTCGATCTGTAGACTCCTAGCGATCGATCTCGGCTTCGCCTTGCAGCAAAAGACCGTAATCGGTGTTTTTTTTACATGAGGGGAGATACACTTTACGCTCACTGGCGACTGTAAAAAGGTTTTCACTCTGTTTGCGGAAATTCTTCCCACAGTCGAGTTTCCTTTCGCAAACTGGCGTAATTCCCGTTTCCCAGAATCAAATGATCCAGAATGGGAATCGAGAGGATTTGCGCGATTTCGAGGAGGCGTCGCGTCAGTTCGATGTCTTCGGGACTTGGCGACACGTTTCCGCTGGGGTGGTTGTGAGAGACGATCGCGCGGGTTGCGCCTTGGCGAATCACCTCGCGGAAAATATCTGGAGGATGCGCCAGGGTTTCTGTCGCCGTTCCGATGGTTAACAGTTGCGTTCCCAAAATGCGATTGCGAACGTCGAGGAGTAAAATCGCAAAGCGTTCGGTTTCCTGCCACATTAAATCGTGACTCAGACAAGCCACCGCCGTTGCGGGATCTTCCACGATGCGACGTTCCGCCGGACGAGTTTGAAAGGCGCGTTTTCCCAGTTCGATCGCCGCAATAATGGTTGTCGCCTTCGCCAAACCAATACCGGGAATTTGCATCAACTCCTGCGGCGAAACGTTTCGCAAAATTTCCAGGGGATCGCGTTGGTGTTGTCCCAGTTGGCGTAAAATTTGTTGACCTAACCCGACCGCCGAGAGTTTCTGGGCTTTACATCCGGTTCCCAACAGCAACGCCAGCAACTCCGACGTGGCTAAATGTTTCGCGCCATACGTCACCAACCGTTCGCGAGGTCGTTCTGTTGGGGGTAAATCTGCGATTCTGACGTTGTAGGTCATTCCAACGCACCCGAAAACCTAATTTTCAGGCAATTCTAACGGATGAATTCTTAGAAATGGGGAGAGGCGATCGAATTTCCGTAGTTTTTCGGATGTGTCGATCGCGATCGCCCTTCAATCTCCAGAAAAACGACGAAACACTACCACGTCATCTCGAGAATACACCATTTCAAAATCGGGGCGATCGCTAAAATAGATCGCTAAATTTTGCGCCACTTCCGCCGTGGGAATCCAGGGATGTCGCAGGTTGAGAACGATAGTATCTGGGGTTTCTAAATCGATCTCGTTCGGACTCGGATGTCCGATTAGCAACAGGGTTTTTCGATGGGTTAAATGGGGTGCGAGAAAATTGTCCGTTAAGACTTTCGCCTCTGGGGAAACCCGTGCGATCGCCTCTCGCGTCGCCGTCCAGGTATCGAACACCTCAAATCCTCGTATTAACTTATTGGGATTTCCCAACACCAACACCGCCGCTAACGACCAGGCTAACACCACCTTTCGACGCAATATTTGACGCTGTGCTATTGTTTGAACGACCGCTAAAAATAGAAACGGTAAAATGGGTAAAGCGTATTGATGTCGTAATGTGGTTTGTAATGGATGGTCGGCTAAAATATTGATCGCCAAAATCGGAAACGCACCCAGTAACGGCGCGAGATGGCGCAGCGACAATCCCCACGCGACGGGAAACGCCACCATTAACAGATAACTCAAACTTTGCCAAGAAAAGACTTGTCCGAGAAACAGTTGCGGTTTCAGTACCAGGTTTAGCAGAATTTCTCGAACCGAACTTCCGAGATACGCATAGCGATACACCGCTTCGACACCTTCAGGACGAAAGATCGGAATAACAACCTGTGTCGCTAAGAAAAACCACGCTAGTCCTCCGAATAAGGCGATCGCACCCGCTTTTCGTCGCTTCTCGACACCCCACAGCCAAATCCCCATCGCCGCTACTGTCAAAGACATCACGGCTTTCGTTCCTAAAACAAACAGAATGCAGAGGGTAAATCCAAACAGCGATCGCCCTTTTTTAGCCAGTTCTACCGCCGCTAAAATCGCCGGAATTGCCATGACTTCCGGGTGAAAATCGAACAAATTGACGTTAAAAACTAACGGATATAACCAATAGGCGATCGCTAAGGTTATTGCCGATTTTACCTCGATTTTCTGCTGACGCGCCAACCGCCAAACGAACCAACCTCCCAACGCCAGCGAAATCGCTTGAACGGCTAACAACCACCGCGCATCGGGATAAATTTTGTACAGTGGTGCTAGCAAATATAAACTGTATTCGGCGTGATTTCCGAGGAAATGTTCTCCCCAAAACGACACCGCCGGAAATTCCCCTCGACTGATGAGATATACCGCTTGGTCGAAAAATCCCAAATCCATCGCGGTCGATCGAAACATTGTATGGCGGAAGTTGCTACAGGCGAACAACACTACCGAAACGGCGATGGAGAGAAGAAGAACGAGACGATTGGGATGCGATCGCAAATTTAGCATTTCTACTTCTTAACCCGAAAGCCTCCCAAATCGTACCCAATTAACTTCACCTGAATTCGGGGTGCGAACAAACTCGGATATCGCGTCGAAAACTTAAACCCGTAAATTCGCTGCGGTAACTGTCCCTGAAGTAACTCAAACGCCTCCGTATCGTTTTTGGGAAGGTGACTCAACCACACGCCATCTTCAGAATTATCCGTCAAAATTTTATACTCTCGTTCTTCTCCATCCATATCTAAAACTGTTATCCAAACTGGCGGAACGCGGAAAAAGGTTTTCGCCAATTTCCCTAACATTGAATATTCAGCCTTAACCGAAGCGCGAACGATATCCCCATCTCCTGCTTCGATTATGGCGGTATCTTCCCACACGACCGCAATTTCTCGTCCGTCTCGTTCCCCAACACAGCGACTTTCTGATAACGGTTCTAACACCATCGTTCGAGGGAGTTTGGGAAGATCGACAAACGCCGGAACTCGCGGTGAAACCTGATATTTACAAGTGTAGTGAAACGCCGTTGCGGGAACGGTAAAAAACGGGTGTTGTCCGTCTACAGCGTGGAAATTATACAACAGAAAATCTCGAGGATTCTCGGTGAGATCGTCGCGGTTGGCGAAGTCGAGATAAGGTCGATAGGCTACTTGAGATTGGAAAATCGGTCGCGGTTTCCAGTTCAGTCGGTTAGCGGGAACGAGGGAGGTTTCCCAGGGAATAATATCGATCGTGCGATCGCCTAAAACATCGCGAATTTCTGGCGGTAAACGAACGCCGTCGAGATTGTCCGCACTTTCGGTTATTAACTCATTTTGTAAGTTCTGAGGATTGAAGAAATATCCAGCTTTTTCTTTAACCAGTTCTGGCGTCAGCGGACGCGCTAAATTCTGCGGATAGTAATCTGAATAGAGTTCGGAATAGTGGTTGTAGGTAACGACACAGAGAAGTAACGCGTAGAGATGGAAGCCATAGGCGAATTTGCGCCAAAATCCCGGTCGAATTTGTATCGCGCACAGGGATAAAATTAACGGCATACTAAAAAAGAAGCGGATGACGTGTGCGCCTTGGCGGACGAATCCATGTTTGAAGGTGAGTAAGACCACCAATAACATCGCAGTGGAAAAGCTGGCGTTTCCATCTCTGGCGACGAGAACGAACAACCACAGCAACCCGAGAATTTCGATGAGTGCAAATCCCAGTTCTAGCGGCGAACCGACGTAACTCATGGAACTGGAATAGCCGGAGGTGATATTGGAATAGCCTTCGATGTACGCGAACAGGGACGGTTCGGAAAAGCTGATGAGAATTAATAGACTGAGTCCGTAAATAATTCGCGTTCCAAAATGGCTGAGGTTAGCGAGAAATTCGGTGCGATCGCGCTTTTTTTGAGCCACAGTCCAACTTTGATTTTGGGTTTCCTCAGTTTGAGGATCTTTCGACACTTTTAAGTGACTTGAATTAAAGAGTTTGGGAATCACCCAAAATCCCAATACCATTGAAGCCGCAAGAAAAATTGCTGTTTTTCCAAAGTTTCCTAAATTTTGGGGTGCGAGAAAGACAAATGCTGTCGTCGCCGCCGCTAGTTGGGAATCCAGCAACAACAGTAAATTCTCGCGGATCCCGCGTTGGGTTCTCAATCCCCAAAGGACGCGAACGGCGAAAAAGAGAAATAGAGAAACAGAGGCTTGCAACCCGAGAGAAACTTTCGTATGTAGGAGAAATCCACCCACTGCACCGACACCGATCGCCCAGTACTGTGCTGATTTTCCTTGCCAAAATTCTCGAAATGAAAGAATTAAAATTATAATATATAAAAGCTGGTATTCTGTTTGTAGAGCTTGATAAAAATCTGAAATTAAATAGGGAAAGGCTACGCTCAAACCGACGGCGATACGTTCGACTATATTTCGAGACTTAATAATTCGGATAATTGTAAATCCAAATAAAATAAGATGGACGAAAATTTTAAAATAAAAAATATTCCAAAAATTACCCTCGATCGCCGCACCGCGAACCAGATAGCCGAACGCCCCGTAAGTAAAAATAATCTCTTTTCCAAAAATTGCCCCATCTTCTGAAACTTGGCTGATGCCGTATTTCCAAGAGGGATCGAGTCCCGTGTCGATGGGTTGGGGAATTGGCAGAAAGGCAAAAAAGAAATAGAGTACGACGATAGAAATTACCAAATACAGAATCGTTTTGAGATTGATGGTAATTTGAATCGATTTCATTAGAACTGAGTTGGTGAATGGCGGTTTAACGACGGGACAAGCTCGATTCGAGCGTTTTCCAACGACAACTTAAATAGAATACACCAAGACTCATTAAACACCACAATAATGGTAAAACCGGGCGCAAGTAGCGATCGCCCCCTTCGACCGACCAACTCGTCACGTCGATATACGCCACGAGAACCACCCGCGTCGCGATGCAGAACAACAACACCCCCGACAGCCACAGGGGAACGAGACGAGGCGTCCCGAACGCCAGGAGTTCGAGACCGTATCCCAACACCGCCAACCCGAAGATCGCGGGAAACGCCAGTCGGTAGAGGTCAGAAACGGCGGTAATTAAACGGTCTTTGAGTTGGTTGAGGGGAAACGCTCGCCGTCGGAAAAAGTCGGCGGGTTCTCGGGTAATGTGGCTGTAGTAGCGTTGGCGAAAGGCGATGTCTTCGACGCCAGAATCGAGTTTGAGGGGAAGGGAACTGGTGGTGAGGTTGTAGCTGAGACGAAGGCTACTTTGCAGCCAGGGTTGCAGGATATCCCAGGACAGAGAGGGGACGAAACTGGCGATATTTCGCGATTTGCAGCGGAGGAGATCGCGATCGCAGGCTGTTTCGATTTCTAGGGCAATTTGTTCGTAAAAGGCTTCGGTTTCCGGCGCAGATTGGTAGTATCCTTCCTCTTCTACGGCGTCTCGTAACGCCCAGAAAAACACGCCAGCGGCGTAGTCTTCACAAATTCCCATCTCGCAAGATACCTGACGCCAACCGCGATCGCTCTCGATTTCCAAGGAATCCTGCAATCTCTCAAAACTGGGACTGACGGCGTAAATTTCCTCTCGCGTCTCTCGTGGAATTGCGATTTGAGGGCGGTGGCGTTCTGGGGAGACGCGGCGCAAACTGCTATAGGCGGCGGTGAGTCCGGGGGCTTTCAAATCGTAGGTGTTATAAATGCCGTATTGGAGATAGTTGGCAAAGGCAAAAGTAGAGGTAACGAAGACGATGGGGGCGAGGGTGAAAAGGATGGAGTAGGTGAGGGTTCGGAGAGAGGGAGAGGGTGAGAGGGGAAGAGGGGAAGAGGGGGAGAGGGGAAGAGGGGAAGAGGGGGAGAGGGGGAGAGGGGAAGAGGGGGAGAGGGGGAGAGGGGAAGAGGGGGAGAGGGCTTTGGGATGTTTACGCGTTTTTGAGATTGCGGAAATTCCGAGAATTCCGTAGATTAAAGCAATTGTCGGAACAATCCAAATTCCTTCGGGGCGGGTGTTCCAAAACAGGGCGAGAATTAATCCCAGAATGAGGGAATCGAGTAAAAAACGCCGTGGGTTGTCGCTATCTTTTAGTAGATTTAACAAGCCAGCGACGATCGCAGCCGTCAAGGGTAAATATAAAACTTCTTGTAAGGTTTGGCGGTTCCAATGGTAGGAAAACGGCGCAAAATTATAAAGAACTAACCATAAAAGTACGATTTGAGGTCTGCGAACCCAACGATACAACGCGGCTGCCAGAAATCCTCCCGCTGCTAAATAGAAAAATTCCTGAAAAATTCTCAGAGGAATTCCCAGCAGATAACTTAAAGCGATAAACCCCGGATATCCCGGTTGTCGGGCTAACACTAACTCACCGTAAGGAACGCTAGCGTCTAGCAGGTTCGACGCCACAATAACGTAGCGCAGATGGTCGTGGGTGGCGGGAAAGGCACGAATGGGAAGGTGAGCGATCGCCCACAGCTTTAGCAAAGCTAAAGCGATCGCCCACAGCCAAATCGAACGACGTAACACCACCGCTAACGGACGTTTTCGAGGCTGCGCGTGCCTTTGGTGAACTTGTCGAGGAAGATACTTAACACCGTGCGATCGCGAACTTTAATATTGGCACTCACGGCCATCCCCGCTTGTAGATCGATTTGCCGGCCCGTTTTCAGCTCGAAATACTGTTGGTCGAGTTCGATCGTCACCGGGAACGCATAAAACGGACGGTTTTGTTCCGGTTCTAAAACATCTTCGCCGATGGAAACCAACCGACCGGGAATCGTTCCGAATTCCGTTGCGGGGAAGGCATCGATTTGCATTTCGACGTCCATTCCTTCTTCGATAAACCCGATATCTTTGTTGGTTACAAAGACGTTCGCTACGAGGCTGCTGTCGGGAACAATGCTCATCACCGGTTCGCTGGTATTGAGGACGAATCCCGTAATTCCCCGTTCTTCGTTGGCGGCGAAGTTGGGCAGCACCTCGAACACCACGCCGTCAATCGGCGATCGAATCTCAGTATAGTCCAGTTCTTGCTCGGCTCGTGCCAGTTGGCTAGTCAGCTGCGTATCTTGCTTCTGGTTTTCCGCAATCACCTGATAGGCTTCCCGTTGCGCCGCCGCTAACGTCCGCTGCAAACTCGCATCAGCTTCAGAAACCGCCGCACGCAGCCGTTGTTCTTCACCCAACAGACGGTCTTTTTCCGAGCGTCGGGACAACAAGTCCGATTGCAAACTGGCAATTTCAGCTTCGCGCCGTTGCTGCGCGTCTTGCAGTTGCGTAATTTCCGCTTGACGTTCGAGGATTTCGTCTTGAGCGCTAGAAACTTCCCGTTCGCGAGTAATCACCTGTTGGCGCTGTCGCGTCACCTGCAAACGAGCGATTCCCCCTTCTTCGAGAAGCGGTTCCAAATCGGCGAGAACTTCTCGATCTTCGGCTAACAAGCCTCTAGCTTGTTCGAGTCGTTGTTCGGCTTCCGAGAGGCGTCGTTGGGCAGTACTTAACTGTTGGCGATCGGCAATCCGACCGTTTTCAGCAATATTTAAGCGGTTTTGCGCGTTGTCGATTTGGGCGTCCATGGCGGCGATTTGCCCTTGCACCTGCGTCAGTTGCGCTTCGAGTTGGCGGATTTGACTTTCCGTAGCCGCCTGTTGCGCGTCTAACTCCCGCTGGCGAGCTTCGACGCGTCGTTGCTGGGTGCGATCGAACTCGCCGCCGCTCCCCGCATAGCCCGAGCCTTCGACTTGAGCTTGATAGGCTCGGGCCTCGCTACGGCGTTGGTCTCTGGCTTCTCGCAGCGATTCCACCGAAGCGCGAGACACTCTCGAATCGAGAGTTAACAACAAATCCCCTTCGCTGACCTCCTGTCCGCCTTCGACGTGAATTTCGCGGACGACGCCACCGGTAGGAACTTTAATTTCTTTGACCGATCCTTCGGGTTCGAGCTTCCCTTGAGCGGGGACGGACTGGTCGATTTTGGCCAGGGACGCCCAGACCAATCCCGAGGTGGTAATTCCGACGATCAACCAAATAAAGGCTCGCGTCCAAAACGCAGGTTGTTCGAGGATGACCGGTTGGTCTTGAATCGTTTCGAGTCGTTCGATAGTCATGGTTTTCTTGGCTGGAGGGGTACGAATCGCACCCCCGTCCCTATTTTATAACTGCGATTCTTGCTGTTGATACAGACAGTAGTACCGTCCTTTTAGTGCCATTAACTCTTTGTGGGTTCCCTGTTCGACTAAGGCACCTTGGTCCATCATCAAGATGGTATCTGCATTTTGTACCGTGGGCAGACGGTGGGTAATGAAGAAGACGGTTCGTCCTCTGAACTCCTCCACTAAGTTCTGACAAACCAAACTTTCGAGGTTGTAGTCGAGGGCGCTGGTGGCTTCGTCGAGAATCAGCAGGCGCGGTTTTTGCAGCACCGTCCGGGCGATCGCGATCCGTTGTCGTTGTCCTCCCGACAGTGCCGAACCCCGCTCTCCGACGATGGTGTTGTATCCCTGGGGCAACGTCATGATGAAGTCGTGAGCGGCGGCCACTTTCGCGGCGTCGATGATTTCGTCGTCGCTGGCTTCGGGGTTGTTCAGGGCGATGTTGGCTTTGACGGTGTTGTTAAACAACAGCGTGTCTTGCAGGACGACCCCAATTTGACGGCGCAGGGAGTAGAGTTCCACTTTGCTGATGTCGTAGCCGTCGATTTGAATGCGTCCGCTTTCGGGAGCGTACAGTCGCTGTACCAGTTTCATCAGGGTACTTTTCCCGGAACCGCTCTGTCCGACGATACCCACGAACGACCCGGCGGGAAATTCGACGTTGACGTTGGCCACTTGTAACGGGCCGGTGGGGTTGAAGCGGAAACAAACCTCTTCAAATTTAACGTCTCCCTCGATGTTCGGTAGGGGGATGTTGAGGCGATCGCTCTCGTCGCTTTCGGGTTCGGAACCGAGGATGTCTCGCAGACGTTCGACGGACATTCCCACTTCTTGGAAGCTCTGCCACACTTGTACGAAGCGCAACAGCGATCCGGTGACGTTTCCGGAAATAATGCGGAAGGCAATCAGCTGACCGAGAGTCAGTTCGTTTTGCAACACCAGGTACGCCCCCACCCACAGCAGTAACAAGCCAGAAAGTTTGTTGAGAAATCCGGCGATGGAACTCGCGGCGGTGTTGGTCAAAATGGTACGGAACCCCGCGTTCATATATCGCGCGTAGCGTTCGTACCAGTTCCAGCGGGAGGTCAACTCGATGTTTTGCGCCTTCACCGTCTGAATCCCGTTGAGGGTTTCGACGAGGTACGATTGAGCGTCGGCGTACCGTTCGGCCCGTTTCCGCAGTAGTCGCCGCACGATGGGGGAGACGAACACGATCAAGGCGGTGAAGAAGGGAACGGTAATCAACGCCACGAAGGTTAAGGTCAAGCTGTACGTGACCATCACGGCGATGTACACCACCGAGAACACGGCATCGAGAACCACAGTCAGAGCGGTTCCTGTGACGAACTGGCGGATGTTGGCGAGTTCGTTTACCCGTCCGGAGATGTCCCCGACTCGTCGTTTGTCGAAGTAGTTTAGGGGAAGTCTAAACAGGTGGTCGATGACTTCCGAGCCGAGGGTCAAGTCGATGCGGTTGGTGGTATCGACGAACAGGTAGGTTCGCAAGCTGTTGAGGAGGGCTTCAAACAGCGCCACCCCGATCATGAAAATCCCCAACACGTTGAGGGTATCGATGCTGCGCTGTCCCAAGACTTTGTCGATGATGACCTGGGTGAGTAGTGGGTTCGCCAGTCCGAAGAGTTGGACGAAGAAGGAGGCGATGAAGACCTCGATGAGAACTTTTTTGTAGCGCAGCAGGGAGGGGACGAACCACCAGAAGCTGAATTTTTCCGATTGGTCGCCTGCGGGGGGCTGCACGAGGACGACTTCGGCGGTGTCCCCTTCGATAATTTCGGCAACTTGTTCGGGGGTGCGGTGGAGGATGCCGATTTCGGGGACGGCTAAGACGATTTCTTTTTCGCTAATGCTGTAGATGACGGCGTAGCTGTCTTGCCATTTCATCATACCGGGGGCTTTCAGCCGTCCGATCGCGTTGGTGGGAACTCTGGCCAGTTGAGCGCTGACGCCGAGGGTGGGCATAATCGTCCCGCAGCCGTAGAGGGAAATTGCCCCTTTGCTTTTGAGTTGTTGTTCGAGGAGTTTGCGAACGGCGTCTTTGCGGAAGTTGATTCGCATATGCTTGCACAGCATATGGAAGCACGCCAGGGGAGACCCGATCGGACCGCTCCCGCGCACGTGGGGATATTTCGGCGGCGGTGCGAGGGGGTCTCGTGGCGGTTCGGGGGGACGCGGCGGTGCTTCGAGAACGCCAGCGAGTTCGCTGCTTTGTCCGTTGGTGGGGACGAGTTCTCCGTCTCTTTCTTCGGTGGGGACGGGAAGGGGGGATTTGACGGTTTTCGGCCAGACAACGCCGACGAGTCTCGTGGGTTCGGGAAGGGGGGTGCGGGAGAATCCGTCGAGTTCGATGCGACTTCCGATGTCGGCTTCGCCGATTTTACCGCGACTGACGAGCCAGATGCGGCTGCGATCGAGCTGGCTGGGGTCGAGTTGGTGTCCGGCGGGCAAGTCGAGGACGCTCGCGTGCGGCCAGAGGTCGTAAGATAAGTCTTTAATGTTGGAACTGGTGTCGGCCCGGCGTTGCAGTTCGGCGCTGGCTAACTCGAACACTTCGCTGATGCTGGGGTGTTCTCGCACGGCGCGATCGAATTGGGATTCGGCGTCGAGACAGGCGCGGAAGTCGTTGACGTTGATGCTGATACAGACGGTTTCGCTCGAGGCGATCGCCGTTTCGCAAGGTAGATCTCGCACGACGCCGATCCAACCGAGGACTTCTCCTTCTCCGACCAAACGTAGGCTGACGGATTTGTTTTGTCGGCGATCGAACCCGAGAACTCGGACTTGTCCTTGGTAGATAATGGAGATTTGCGCGGGCATTTTGTCCCGCACTAAAATCGGTTGGCCGATGCGATAGCGCAACAGTTGGGCTTTGGCTGCTAACTGACGCCGGGTTTCGGGAGTCAGGCGATCGAACGGCGCCGTTTTGGCCAGAAAGTCTGAAATTTGAGGTTGAGACGTTGTCTGAGTCATGCCGATGGTGAAAGTGAAGACAGCCGATCGAACTCCGCAGAGACCAGTTTTTGGAGTTCTGCTTGCATCCAACTCGCGTACAGTTCGTCGAGCATTTGCGATCGCATGGTGTCGTCGAGTTGGGCGGGATGGAATTCTTCTAGGCGAACGATGATAAACCACTCTGCCAGGGCGCGGGGCGGCCAAAGCTGTCCGGGTTGGCTCACCGACAGCAGTTTTCCAATGGCCGGGTGAGGTCGGTTGAGGGGAACCGGACCGAGTTTTCCTCCGGTTCTCGCTTCGGGACCTTGGGAGTAGTCTCGAGCGCATTCTTCAAAGGTTTGTTCGCCTTCTTGAATGCGGTAATACAATTCTTGAGCCAGTCCGTCGTCTTTGGTGCGGATGAGGGAATAAATCACGCGATCGAGGCTGCTTTTGCGGGTCATAAAGTGCGATCGCACTTTGTTTCCCCAGATATCTTCTTTAAATTTTTGTAGCAGGACGGGACGCACGGCGATTTCTTCGAGTTCGGCAGGGGTCATACCATGAGCTTTCAACCATCCCTGCTGAGCTTCCGGAGAAGTGAGTTGGTGTTGCTGACAAAACTGTTGGAGGGCTGCTTGTTTTTCTTCGTCGGTGCAGCTGTAATCGGCAATGGCGCGATCGACGACTAACCCCTGGAGAAATTGGGGCATTAGTTGGTAGCGTTTGAGCAGTCTCGGAATTTCGCTTGCTAGAATTTCGCGATCTCCAACTCGAAAAACGTCAGTCATCTCTCGTCTTAATGGTTTAGCCACAATCGAGCTTCGCCGGTCTTCGCAAGCGGTGACACTCCCGTCGGTTTGGCAGGCCAATTCGCTCTCGATGACGGCGTCCGCTCCTCTCCGTACAGCCATACTAATCGATCTCGTTACGCAGCGGCGTTTGAGCAACACTCACTTTACAATAAAGGTTGCTCGCTCGGTTGTTACGACTCGTTTCTCGGACTGGATGTTCCAGTAAGAAAGCTGGGGAGATAACTCGATGATGAGACGATCGGATTCTGAGATCGCCCCATCATGCTATTACTCGTCGTGGTGCAGAAAATTTGTCAATACTTTGTTTTGACAAAAAGCACAGAATATGCAGTCACGATTTTCGATATCTGGCTGCACTTCGCTCCCCTTTGAATTCGTTCGTCTTCCCGCCTGCGATCGGGCAGGGAACGATTCGCTATAACTCTCGATCGAAAAAGAGTTTGAGGACTTTTCTGCACCGTCGAGTCCCATCACTTGACTTCTAGTAAAAACGCCGCCCCGAGTCCGGCCGCCATTTCTTCGGGGGCGATTTTTCCGTCGCGGTTGACGTCGAGGGCGTCGAAGACAGCATCGGTTCCCGACCATTCTTCTCGGGTGATGAAACCGTCGCCATCGAGGTCGTACACGCGAAACATTTCTTCAGCGGCGCGATCGACTTTGTTTTGGTTTTCCAGTTTTTCGAGACGTTCGGCTAATAGCGTTTCTAACAACTCGAGGGCTTTGGAAAATCCTTGAATGCCTTCGGCCAGTTTTTCTGACGCCATGCGATCTTCGGCGTGGAGGCGATCGAAGGTTTCTTTGTCTACTGACAGCCGTTCGATCTCCATCTGCTGGGCGGTGTCGGGGGACAGTTTTCGCGGCAGTTCGCCGACGGTACTTTGCAGTTCTTGTAGCAACGCTGGGGAAATCGTCAGTAAGTCGCAACCTGCGAGTTCGAGAATTTCACCGATGTTGCGGAAACTCGCCCCCATGACTTCGGTTTGGTAACCGAATTTTTTGTAATAGTTGTAAATTTCCGTAACCGATCGCACGCCGGGGTCTTCTTCGGGAGCATAACTGTCTCGTCCGGTGTTTTTCTTGTACCAGTCGAGAATGCGGCCGACAAAGGGAGAAATTAAGGTCGCTCCAGCTTCGGCACAGGCGACGGCTTGGTGAAATCCGAACAACAGGGTCAGGTTGCAGTGAATGCCTTCTTTTTCTAAGACTTCTGCGGCTCGAATCCCTTCCCACGTCGAGGCAATTTTAATCAGCACGCGATCGCGCGAGACGCCAACGGCTTCGTATTGGGCAATAATTTCTCGGGCGACGTCGATGGTCTTTTCGGTATCGTAAGACAGTCTGGCATCGACTTCAGTGGACACTCGCCCCGGAACGATGTCGAGTATTTTCAATCCGAAGGCGACGGCGAGACGTTTGAAGGCTAAGTTCGCCACCTCGGAATTTGACGCGTTCGCCCCGGCTTCTTGGCGAGCGGCTTTTAAGGTATCGTCCACGATGCCTTGATATTGAGGCATTTGGGCCGCAGCGGTAATCAGGGACGGGTTAGTGGTGGCGTCGCGAGGGGTAAAGGCTTCGATCGCTTGAATGTCTCCGGTATCGGCGACGACGATCGTCATTTCCCGCAGTTGTTCGAGTAAGGTCTCAGTCATAATGATAGTTCTCAATATCTAAGGACGCGATCTGAAGACTCGTGCTCAAGTGAAGTGTTGAGTTCTTATTTTATGCTTCCTCTCGATATTGGGGGTGTTTGAAACGACGCAATCGCACCGATAGGCTGTGCATGATTTCGATGGCGAACATGGGAGTCGTCTGTATGGCAAACAGGAATCGCTCTCGATCCATGACGGCGAGGGTGCAGTCGGTGTTGGCGATCGCAGTCGAGGCTCGCGTTCCGTGGGGATACAAAAGCGCGCCTTCGCCAAACACGTCGCCTTTTTCGATAACCTCGACGGGGCGTCCGTCGATGTGTAATTCGACGGTTCCTTCGATGATGCCATACATGACATCTCCGGGTTGACCGTCTTCAAAAATGACTTCTCCGGCGGTGAAGCTATCGGGTTCGGGTTGTTTTTGGAAGATTTCGACAGTTCTAGAGGGGTCTAACATAAAACGGTTCGAGATGGGTGTTCACAGCTCGTATCGAGGTGCGATGGACAATATTTTGGCAGTAATACGCGATCGCTCGCTAAAATCTCGCTCCGATCGCGTATTCTCGAGAGCGATCGCCTCGATTTGAATTTTAACGCGAGCGACTTCGAGTATTATTTTTTTTATCCCTCGAAGTTATTGACAAAAACAATATCGTGTGATAATAACGAGGTCGTATTGTTTCCCCACAGGGGGGTTGCAGACAACGCCCCTAGGTCGGGGAATTTCCAAGAGACAAACGGACGATTCGAGGTTGCCAGACCTAGGTAATCACGGTGGGTTTGTCCATCCCGGTATGTTTGCGAATTTGCGCGACATCTTCGGCGATTTGAATGAAATCCGCCAAAGCGGTTTGGGTGTCCGTATCGTGTTGGCTGGCGTCGTCGGGTTCGTAACTTTCTAAATACAGCCGCAGCGTCGCCCCTTGGGTTCCCGTTCCCGAGAGGCGGAAGACGATGCGAGACCCGTCGGTAAAGCCGATGCGAACGCCTTGGTTTTTACTGACGCTGCCATCTACCGGGTCGGTATAACTGAAATCGTCGGCGTATTTGACTTCGTAGTTGCCGAAGGTTTGTCCCGGCATCGAGTCCAGTTGCGATCGCAAGTTCTCCATCAACGCCGTCGCACTATCTTTATCCACGGCTTCGTAATCGTGGCGGGAGTAGTAATTGCGTCCGTAGGTTTTCCAATGTTCGCGGACGATATCTTCAACCGACTGCTCTCGCACGGCCAAAATATTCAACCAAAACAGTACCGCCCACAAGCCGTCTTTTTCCCGAACGTGGTTCGATCCCGTTCCGAAACTTTCCTCGCCGCAGAGGGTGGCTTTTCCAACGTCGAGAAGGTTTCCGAAAAACTTCCATCCCGTCGGCGTTTCGTAGCAGTCGATGCCCAATTTCTCCGCCACGCGATCGACCGCCGCACTCGTGGGCATCGATCGCGCCACGCCAGCCAACCCGTCTTTATACCCCGGAACTAACGTCGCGTTGGCAGCCAAAACGGCCAAGCTGTCGCTGGGAGTGACGAAAAAGTTTCGTCCTAAAATCATATTGCGATCGCCGTCGCCGTCAGAAGCCGCGCCAAAATCGGGGGCGTTGTCGCCGAACAACAATTCGACTAAATCGTGGGCGTAAACCAAGTTCGGGTCGGGATGGCCGCCGCCGAAATCTTCTAGAGGTATTCCGTTTTGAACGGTTCCCTCCCTCGCACCGAGACGGTCTTCTAACAAAGCTTTCGCATAAGGTCCGGTGACGGCGTGGAGAGCGTCGAAACTCATGCGAAACTTGCCGGACGTCATGAAATCCCGAATGCGATCGAAGTCGAACAACGACTGCATCAAATCGGCGTAGTCGGCTACCGAATCGATAACTTCAACGGTGGTCTCGCCGAGTTGAACGATCGACAGCGTATCGAGATCGATATCGGAGGCTTCGATAATTTGATAGCCTTCGATAGTCTTACTCGCCTCGTAAATCGCCGAGGTCACTTTTTCTGGTGCCGGTCCGCCGTTGCTGGTGTTGAATTTCACGCCGAAGTCGCCTTCAGGACCGCCGGGATTGTGACTGGCCGATAAAATAATTCCGCCGAAGGCTTGATTTTTCCGAATCAAACAAGAGGCGGCGGGAGTCGAGAGAATGCCTCCCAAACCCACGAGAACTCGTCCGACGCCATTGGCGGCCGCCATTTTTAAAATGGTTTGGATGGCGGTGCGGTTGTAGTAGCGACCGTCACCGCCGAGAACTAGGGTTTTTCCTCGATAGTCGTCGAGGCTGTTAAATATCGATTGGATGAAGTTTTCCAGGTAGTGACGTTGCTGGAAAACCGGAACCTGTTTTCGCAGCCCAGAGGTTCCGGGTTTCTGGTCGCTAAACGGTTGTGTCGATACGGTGTGTACGTTCATAAATCGGCGCACTGCAATCGAGATCTTTGACAACACCATATCAAAGGCCGTGCGCCGTTGTGGTTTTCTTGGTCTTCCGTTAACCTACCGCCTCGGAGATTTGCAGTCACTCCATGGCCAACCATCCTCGACGGACGGCGTGAACGAGTCGGTTGACGGCAGTGAGGTCGTCTGGATGTAACTGGCCGTTGAGAAAGGCGTCTCGCAAGCCGTAGCGTCCGTTTTCGGTCAGGCGGCCTGACGACCACGCCTGAAAGAATAGTTCCGCCACGGATGGAGGAGGGGCAAATTTCTCGTTCTTGACATCCTCACCGCCCTGGAAGGACGGTGATTCCCAAACCGTTCGGCTGACGCTCACGGCGAAGCCTCACGATTTGGGTTCCTGTTTCTTCCCCTTACGGGTTTTTCGCAGTTGCTCTCTAGAACAATGTCCTTCAAGTCTTACACTCGCTCCACAGGCTGTAACGGTGTGTCCCACCGCCAAAAGGTTTCG
>NZ_KB235958.1:497235-499532 GCF_000332355.1 Baaleninema simplex PCC 7105 | reverse complement strand
TACCGGCCCAAATTTATTGTAAAGCCGTCCTGGAAGGACGGGGTTTCAAACCCAAATTTTTCGATGAAATTTCTGAAACCTAATAGAGCGTTTGCTAAAACAGTTTTTATATCTGTGTTTAATTTTACCGATCGCTCTACAGGCCGTGCGATCGCGATCGCAATGAGATAGAGATCGCGATCGCAGACAAAGAGTCAGGTTTAGACAGTTTTCGGGAATTCCACTTTACACCGTCGCCGGTTGTTTCAATCGCGTCGCCCACTGCATCAAGGTTTCGAGGGAGCGATCGCGATATTTTCCGTACCGTTCCCGTTTGTTTCTAACTTTTTGTTGCAATGGCGGTATGATGCCGAAATTTGGCGGCATCGGTTGGAAATGTTTCGGCGAAGCCGAAGTAATAAACTCCACCAATGCCCCCATCATCGTGGTCTCGGGAAGCCAAACCGCTTCGAGTCCCAACGCCACTCGCGCCGCGTTCGTTCCCGCCAACCATCCCCCGGCGGCGGCGGCGGTATAGCCTTCGGTTCCCGTGAGTTGTCCGGCTGCTAGAAGCGTCGATCGCTCTCGAAATTGCAGGGTGCGATCGAGCAGTTCGGGAGAATTAATAAAGGTGTTGCGGTGCATCACCCCCATCCGCACGAACTCGGCGTTTTCCAACCCCGGAATCAACCGAAACACCCGTTTCTGTTCTCCCCAACGCAGGTTGGTTTGAAATCCCACCAGGTTCCACAACTGCCCGGCTTTGTCCTCTTGGCGCAGTTGTGCCACGGCGTAAAACTTCTCATCGTGACGCGGATCTCGCAGTCCCACGGGTTTTAACGGACCGTAGCGCATGGTGTCTTCGCCCCGCCGCGCCATTTCTTCGATGGGCAAGCAACCTTCAAAGAATTTCGCCGTGTCGCGATCGAACTCCTTCAACTCGGCTTGTTCGGCTTGACAGAGTTCTTGCCAGAAGTGCAGGTACTGTTCCCGGTTCAGGGGACAGTTGACGTAATCGGCGTCGCCTTTATCGTAGCGAGAGGCGCGAAACGCTACGTCGAAATCGATCGAATCGCCCACCACGATGGGACTGGCGGCGTCGAAAAAGCTCATGTACTGACTTCCCGTAAACCGCTGTAAATCTTCGGCGAGGGATTCGCTCGTCAGCGGTCCGGTGGTCAACACGACCACGCCGTCTCGGGGAATTTCGCGAATTTCTTCTCGACGCAGTTCGATGAGGGGATGGTTCGCTAGAGTTTCCGTGAGGTCTCGGCTGAAGACGCCGCGATCGACCGCTAAGGCGCCGCCGGCCGGAACGTCGTGTTCGTCGGCTTTTCCGATGACGATCGACCCCAAGCGGCGCAGTTCTTCGTGAAGCAGTCCCGCCGCGCGATCGCTGGCTTTGGCACCGAAGGAATTGCTACAGACGAGTTCGGCCAAATCTCCGCTGTGGTGTGCCGGAGACTGGCGTTCGGGGCGCATTTCGTACAGTTCCACGGGAACGCCCCACTGGGCGACTTGCCACGCGGCCTCGGTGCCGGCGAGACCTCCTCCAACGACTCGGACTTTCATAGATTCTCGATTTTGTTGCGGTCAGGGGCGATCGCGGTTTCGGTGCTTCGATCGCGTTTTCCCATGCTAACACTGTCTTTCGGCACCTCGGGAGCGATCGTGTTAGCCAGTCTCGCTAAACTTCCCCGTTTGAGAAATTACCCGATCGTCCAACTTCCCCGAATTCTCCAATTAGAGAATCTCGAATCTTTTTCGCACTTCTGATTTCGAGAAATTCCCGTTTTGATGCGGATATATCGACAGTTTAGACGGAAATTCGGAGATTTTTGTAAAGCAACGGCAAGACTCAGTAATTTCTCCTATAAAAAAACAGTCTAGAATCCCTTTATCTTTCAGAGCAGTCGGTTTGCGCCCGTTTGTTATTCTGATTGCGTTTCGGGCAATTTTCGATATCACTCGAACATTGCTCGACGTTTTTCTGGCAAAATTTTAGAAAATACCCTAAAATTGAAAAATGATAAACTGTGGTTTTTTATATCTATACACTTGATTTTTTAAACAACAAGACCAATTCATAGGGGTTTCAGCCGATCGAATTTCGTTACAATTCCAGCTTACCCCAAAAAACCCCCGTTCTCGCGATCCGAGTTTTGGGTGTCTAACGGTACTTAAACAAATTTCAAGCCCAAACCAAGCCAAAACGCGCTTTGTGAGCGGCAAACAGGTCTCGATTCTCGTTCAGCCATGCCAACAAAACGAAAAGACATGGCTGTCCGAAAAGCCTCTAAAGCATCTACAAAAGTTTC
>NZ_KB235958.1:425465-497135 GCF_000332355.1 Baaleninema simplex PCC 7105 | reverse complement strand
TTTATTTTACCTTTTTTACCGTTTAAGTCCCGCTAAGCAGAAATCAATGAAAACAAAAATTAAATAATTGAAACTTATCTAGTACCGAATTTCAACCCCCAGTCGCCGCGATTTCCTCAAATCGAGAACCCCCTCAACCCTCCCCCTTTCCTCACACAGAATCCGAATCTCAACGCTGAGCGGAGTCGAAGCGTTGAGTCTGAGCGGAGTCGAGGACTCAAATCCTGATTTTACCCAACCGGACAAGCCCCTCTATACCCCCAACCCCCCTTTGAAAGGGGGGCGAAGGGGGGATAGGGGGCTAAGGGGGGATGTGGTGAAGACTGCTTGAAACCCAGCCGATCGCAAGGTGAACTAACCCAACAACATCCGAGGGGCGGGGAGAATCACCACGGCCAACAAGAACAAACAGACCAACCCCAGAAAATCCCGGCCGTTATTCAACTCCGTCACGTCGTTGAGAGCCGGTTCGTCCCGCAGCGGCATCAAGAACAACAGCAGCGTCCACAAAAACAGTTCCGGGTGAATCAGCGCCAACATCAACATCAACAGGCGCGTCACCTGTCCGATGGCCGACGCCGTGCGGCGTCCGAACATCGCATGAACCATATGTCCGCCGTCGAGTTGTCCGATGGGCATCAAATTAAACGCCGTCAAGATCGAACCCAAATAGCCCGCGATCGCGACGGGGTGGAGGTCGATCGCTTTTTGCGGGTCGAGGGCGCCGCCGAGTACCGCTTTACAGACCAAGGACAACAGCAGCGAAAAGCTCGGTTGCAGTTCGTCGAAATTCAACAGTCCCGACTGTGCCGAAGCTGGAACCACTTCCGAATGACCCAACCCCCACCACAACAGCGGCAGCGTCACCAAAAACCCCACCAACGGCCCGGTGACGCTCACGTCGAACAGGGCTTTGCGATGGGGCATCGGCGATCGAATTTGCACGAACGCCCCAAAAGTTCCCAAAAAGAAGGGAATGGGAATGAAATAAGGCAACGTCGTTTTGAGGCGATGCCAGCGAGCCGCCCAAAAATGTCCCCCTTCGTGAAAGGCTAAAATTGCCAATAGCGACAGAGAATAGGGAAGTCCGCGCAGCAGTAAATTCGGCTCGGACTGCCAAGTCTCCGTCGTAATTCCCATAAATTCCGCTCCCGCGACCGTCGTTGTAAACAGCGTCACGACCAGCAAAGCCCCAGCTAAACCGGGACGGTGCGTCGTCTCGCTCGAGGCGGTTTTCGCGTTCGGGTTGGGGGCGAGAACGAAGAGGGGTTTGCGGTTGGGACCTTCTTGGAATACCACGAGAAAGCGATCGCCGAACTGCTGTTCGACGTTGTGGCGAATCGTTTGATAGGCGCGATCGGGACTCGTTCGCAGTTGTCCGCGACAAACGACCGCCTGGGGCAAATATTCGAGATTTTGTAAGGCGAACACCGACCAATTGAAGCAGTTTCGCAGTCGACTTTCTTCGGCTGGAGCGATGGGACGCAGTTTCGAGACGAGGGATTGACGTTCCGGGCCATTGGACACCGCCGTCGCCGTGGGAGCGTTAGGGGAATTGCTGGGAGTCGCCGGAGGCGGACTCGATTTCGGACGCCCCAAATACAGCAACCATAAATACAGACTGAAACAGACCACGAAAATGACGATCGCCACCAGAGCCGGAACCGAGCCGTCGTCTCCGGCGATCGCCGTCCACGCCGACAACACTAACGCCGGTGTCATCATCACCAACCACAACAACCAGACGGGGGTTCGGGTGATACGCGAGACACTGCGCTGCAAAATAGTGTATGTAATGAGACCGAGTAATAGGAGTAACCAGAAAGTCATCTTATGCCCAAACAACCCCGGGCTGTATTCGAGAACCTGTTCGCCTTTCCACCGAACCGGGATACTCTCGGTGGAACCGCTTATTTCATTGTAGAAAACGATGGGAACATCCTCATCGACGCCCCGCCTTGGAACGAAGAAACCCAGGCGTTCGTGCGCGATCGCGGCGGCGTGCGATCGCTGTTCGTCACCCATCGCGACAGCATCGGAAAAGCCCAGCAAATCCAAACCGATACCGGATGTGCGATCGTCGTTCACGAACGAGAAGCCTATTTACTTCCCGAAGCCGAGGTGACGACGTTTTCTGAAGAACTCGAAATCGCCTCCGGCATCTCGGGAATTTGGACGCCGGGACATACCCCCGGTTCTGCGTGCGTTTACTTATCTCGACATGGGGGGGTTTTGTTTAGCGGGCGTCACCTTCTCCCGAACTCAGACGGACAACCGAGACCGTTACGCACGGCCAAAACCTTCCACTGGCCCCGACAACTTCGCAGCGTCGCCAAACTTCGCGATCGCTTCTCTCCCGAAACCCTCTCTTGGATTTGTCCGGGGGCGAGTCTCGGATTTCTGCGGGGGAAACGAGCGATCGATCGGGCTTATATTCAACTGGCTGAAATCGACCTCGAAACCAGCTTACAGGAAAAAGTTTTGATGTAAGGAGGTGAGGAGGTGAGGAGCAGAAGCGGCGACTCGTTCACTGTCCTCACTGTGTCGCGGCTGGCGTTTGGTGTTTGAATCCTTGCCACGAAAGGATTGTAACCGAGCAGATCGTTAGAGTGCAGTATGACTCTCAAATACTGGTTTTGTCCGACCCGACAAGTCCCTCTCTATCTTCCCAACCCCCCTTTCAAAGGGGGGCTAAGGGGGGATGTGGCGAAGACTTCTCGAAACCGAGCTTATCGCAAAAGGATGGAGTATTGCCCCCGATTTGTCAAGTCACGCACCCGAGCGATCGAACGAAACAAGTGACGCATTTCCTGTAAAACGCGATCGACCGTCAAACGTGGTAAAGTAAGGGATAAAGTACTTTCATCGTACGAGATAGTTTAGGTTAACTCGTATGGGAGCCAACCTAGACGGTTGGGGTGCGCGATCGAATTCGCGCGGTTTCCCTATCCTGCCCAGGGGAGATGGGGGAGTTCCGAAGCGATTGAGACCCCACGCTTCGGTGAGATCGGGCGATCGTTAAGAAATACCGAACGCAAATCGAGATCGAGCCATCGGGGGTCGGCGTGAGAGGATACGGCAGCCCCCTCACCCACATCGGCAAACCATCCCCCATCCCGCGTGTAGGACATTCCAAATCGTCTTATTCCCAAACCCGTTCGCTCCCTAATCCCGTCTCTCGGCGCATTTACGGGTGACAGGGAACGTTGGAGGTCGCAACGACCCGCTGAGTGCGGAGTTCTTTCGCAAAGAGGAAGTATTGTGACGTTCGCGCAAACGATAACGCGATTGCGGCGGTCGAAACCGATATTCCGACGCGACGACACAGCGACAGCGAAGGAGGACTGCACCTCAACCGCACGGCCTCGGGAACCCTAAAAAAGTTTTGAGGAAATTGAATGCCCAAGCAAATTATCATCGCCGAGCAGCATCGGATTGCTGCTGTTTTTTCCGAAGATCAGATTCAAGAACTCGTCGTCGCCACCGGAACCCATCAGGTTAGCGATATTTACCTCGGGGTGGTCGAAAACGTCATTCCCGGTATCGATGCGGCGTTCGTTAACATTGGAGACCCCGAACGAAACGGTTTCATGCACGTCACCGACCTCGGGCCACTGCGCCTGAAACGGTCGGCCGGTGCGATCACCGAGCTGCTCGTCCCGCAACAGAAAGTGCTGGTGCAGGTGATGAAAGAGCCGACGGGGAACAAAGGCCCTCGCCTGACGGGAAACATAACCCTTCCGGGTCGGTATCTGGTCTTAATGCCTTTTGGTAAAGGCGTCCACCTGTCGCGGCGTATCGTCCGCGAATCCGAGCGCAACCGACTTCGCGCCCTCGCGATTCTCGTCAAACCCTCCGGTATGGGACTGTTAGTGAGAACTGAGGCGGAAAGCGTCGGCGAAGACGCCATCATGGAAGACCTGGAAACGCTCCAAAAACAGTGGGAAACGGTTCAGGAAGAATACAACACCAACAAAGAACCCACACTCCTCAACCGAGACGACGATTTCATTCAGCGCGTCTTGCGGGATATGTACAGCACGGACGTCAACCGCATCGTCGTCGATTCCCATACCGGCTTGAAACGGGTCAAACAACAACTGACCAATTGGAACGGGGGTAAGTTACCGCAGGGGGTCTTTCTCGATCACCATCGCGAGTCGCAACCCATTCTCGAGTATTTCCGGGTGAACGCCGCCATTCGAGAAGCGCTCAAACCCCGCGTCGATTTACCGTCGGGGGGCTACATTATTATCGAACCGACGGAAGCTCTGACGGTCATCGACGTCAACTCCGGTTCCTTTACGCGATCGGCCACGTCTCGGGAAACGGTGCTGTGGACGAACTGCGAAGCGGCCACAGAAATCGCCCGACAACTGCGTTTGAGAAATGTCGCCGGGGTGATTATCGTCGATTTTATCGATATGGATTCGCGGCGCGACCAGTTACAGGTGTTAGAACAATTTACGAACGCCCTCAGCGCCGATAAAGCCCGACCTCAAATCGCTCAACTGTCCGAACTCGGGTTGATCGAACTGACGCGCAAACGTCAAGGCCAAAATATCTACGAGCTGTTCAGTCGTCCTTGTAGTGCGTGTGGCGGGTTGGGACATATCGTCCAACTTCCCGGCGAGGAAGCCCCCCACCAAATCGAAACGGTCGCACCGACGCTGACGCCGACGCCAACGCCAACGCCGACTCCCGCTGTGGCGCTCCCGCGAGAGCGATCGAAGTCTCGTCCGACGAAAGCGGCCGAGAAATCTCTCGAAACCGTTCGAGAAGCCGTAGGCGATAGCGAGTTAGATCCGGCCGCCAGCGACACTCAAGAACTCGATTTAATCCACCATCCGAGCTATCAGGAACTCGGAGACGGGGGAACGCGCCGCCGCCGTCGCCGTCGGTTTCCTTCACCGGAGACGAAACCCGAACCGGAGACGACGCCTAAAGCAGCTCCGACGAAGGAAGAGTCGCGCAGTTCGCGCCCGGAAGCTCCCATCCTCGATGAGAGCCGAAATCGAGAGACAACAGAGGTCGATACGGAAGATAAAGGTGGGCGATCGCGATCGATTTCTCGCGAGAGCAAGCCTGAAGAGCCGGTCGAAGTCGTCACGGTAGAGATGACGTCGGAAGAACAGGAAGTCTATGCTCTGATGGGGATTTCACCTCTGATCAAGCTCGATCGCCCTGTTAAAAATCCCAAGTCCGTGATAGTGGAGGTGATCGCTCCCGGCCAAGTGTCCGAGACGCAGACGGGAGAATCGAACGGGGGGAACTCTCATAACGGTACGTCTCACGCCGAAACGCCACCATCTGAGGAGGTCGACGATCGCGACGATCGCTCGGGTGAAGACGAGACCGCCAATGAGGTGAACGAACAACCCGCCGATCTCGCCGAGACCCAAGACACGCCTAAATCGACGAAAACGCGCACGAACCATACGCGACGCCGTCGTCGTCGTTCGTCTGCTTCGTCAGAATAGTCTCGAGTCGAGTAGGGATGTTGTCAGTAACGTCCCTACTCGGGCGTTGGCGGCGATCGTCGGTTTCACTCAAACACCGAGGGCAGACTTTTCCAAGACTCGGTTGAGTTTTCCGCTTTGATAGCCTTCTAAATCTAAGGTGACGAAGAGAAAGCCCAGTTTTTGTAATTCGGCGACGACTTCCGGTAAATCCACTTCGGCGACAAAGGCTTTGATGCGATCGGGCGGTAGTTCGATGCGAGCGGTGTCGCCGTCGGAACGCACCCGCAGGTTTTGCCATCCCAGGTGACGCAAGTAGATTTCTGCCCGACCGACTCGTTGTAGCTTGGCTACGGTGATTTCTTCGCCATAGGGAAAGCGAGAGGAGAGACAGGGTTGAGAGGGTTTGTCCCACCAGGGTAAACCCAGGTATTTCGAGAGTTCCCGTACTTGTGCTTTAGAAATTCCGACTTCGGCTAGGGGCGATCGCGCCCCTCGTTCTTTTGCGGCTTGAATGCCGGGACGGTAATCCTGTAAATCGTCGGCGTTGACGCCATCGACGACGTAGGGATAGCCTCGCTCTTTCGCCAGGGGTTTGAGGGTGTCGTGCAGTTCGCTTTTACAGAAATAGCAGCGGTTGACGGGGTTCGAGGTGTAGTTGGGATCTTGCATTTCCTGGGTTGCCACCTCTTCGTGGGGTATCCCGATGGCGGCGGCTTGTACGCGGGCGTCTTCTAAGTCTTCGGGAAGTAAGGAGGGGGAAACGGCGGTTATGGCTAAGGCGCGATCGCCGAGGACGTCGTAGGCAATTTTGGCGACGAGGGTGCTATCGATACCGCCGGAATAGGCGACGATCGCCCGTTCCATGTCTCGAAACAAGCGGTAGAGTCGATCGAGTTTGTCTTGCAGCATCATAGGTAGCGCTATCGTTAGGGTTCGTTCGATATATTTTTCGGTCGATCTTTCGATCTGGCTAATTGACGGGGCGAAATTCGCCCCAATGTAGCGAGGCTCAGATCGCTCGTGTCGCACGGGGTATGTCGATCGCGGCAGATTTGAAGGGACGCAAAAATAAGATAGAGTGAAAGACGTGAACCTGTTAGCCTGCCTCACTGATGAACGGTAAAGCTGAAATTGTCATCAAAGTTGTCGTTGCATCGCTTGCGATCTCGCTGCTGATTAAATACCTCGGGCCGCTATTGGCAATTCCTGCCAGCGATGCGATCGCCTTAACTGCTATTTTAACGCCCGCTACCGTCATGGCGATCGTGATGGTACGGCGATCGCGATTGGGAGCGTCGTAGGTAAAGGTTACGAAGATTAACGCTCGATCGAAACAGCTTTTATCGACCGATCGCGTATCGAAAAGCGCGTCGGATCGCGGAGGAACGGGACGGTGAAAATTGGCAATCCACTCGCGCTAGTCGCACTGGTTTTATCGTTGGCGATCGTGTGGGAAATTCGCCAAGTTTTGCTGATGGCGATCGCGGCGATCGTCATTGCCACATCTTTGAATTTATTCGCTCGTGGGTTACAACGGTTCGGCTTACGTCGTCCGATTGCTGTTATCGTTGCCATTAGCAGTACAGTTTCACTGCTGACGATTTTCTTTTTCGCGATCGTCCCGCCTTTTATCGATCAGTTCGAGCAGTTTACTCAACTGTACCCCAAGACGTTAGCTCAGCTAGACGTTTGGCTCGCTCGCGTCGTGACACGGCTCCCCGGTCAGTTTCTCGATCCGTCAACCCTCAATCTCAACGATATTCTCAACCAAATTCAACCTATTTTTAACAACTTTCTCGAAACCAGTTTTAATGTTTTTTCGGGGACGTTGGGCGTGGTGTTAAACCTCCTGCTGGTGATCGTTTTGACGATCATGTTTTTGGCGAGTCCGCAATCCTATCGCAGTGCGTTTATTTTACTGTTTCCCGCCTTTTACCGCCATCGTATCGACGAAGTCCTCGATCGCAGCGAGGAAGCTTTAAGCGGTTGGTTGGTGGGCGTTTTATTCAACATGGTCATTGTCGCGCTCATGAGTTGGTTGGGATTGTGGCTCATCCTACAAATTCCCCTCGCTTTAGCTCATGGTGTTTTAGCGGGATTGCTCGCATTTATTCCCAATATTGGACCGGCGTTGAGCGTTATTCCGCCGATGGCGACGGCGGTGCTGGAAAATCCCTGGAAACCCATCGCAGTTTTAATTTTATATGTTGTTATTCAACAAATTGAAAGTAACTTTTTAACTCCCTATGTGATGGCTCGTCAAGTCTCGTTACTGCCTGCCGTTACTTTGGTTTCTCAAGTCGTTTTTGCTACGTTTTTCGGTTTTTTAGGGTTGTTAATGGCGTTGCCCATTACTGTCGTCGGGCAAGTGGTGTTGCAAGAATTATTTATTAAAGATATTCTCAATCAGTGGCAGCAAGGGGGCGAATCGCTCCCAATTCGACGTCGTCAGTCTGTCAAACCCCCCGAAGAAGACGAGCGATCGATAGAGGAAGAGTCAGAGAGCGATCGCCCCTCTTCTAGCAACTCGGAAATAGATTCAAAATCGTAAGTTATTAAAACATTCATAAAAATATAGCAACCCTAAATCAGTTGTGTAACAAGATAGGGAACAGGGAATCTAATTTTTGGGAGTATTTTAATTTTTAACGACTCATTTGGGACTGTTGTATTCATAAAAATCAAAATTTTTAAAAATAAAGAAATCAGATTTTCTAAGGAATCGAAAACAAAAAATACTATAAATTATTTACAGATCGAATCAAACTGTTATAAATTGAGAACTGTAAATTGTCAATTCTCAATTCTCAATTATCAATTATCAATTTTTTATGTCGCAGCGCTCGATCGCCGAAATCAACGAAAAAATTCTCAAGCGCAAGGCTGTTGTCTGTACGGCGGAAGAACTCAAAGCCAAAGTGGCCGAAATCGGCATAGTCCAAACCGCCAAACAGGTGGACGTCGTCACCACCGGCACTTTCGAGCCAATGGAATCGAGCGGCGCGATTCTCAATTTAGGTCATACGGATCCGCCGATCAAGATCCGTCGTTGCTGGCTCGATGGAGTTCCGGCCTATTCCGGCTTTGGGGCTGTGGATTTGTACTTGGGGGCGGCGCAAATTGCGGAAGTTCCCGAAACCGAGGAGGCGACGCGGGAAACTCCCTTAAAAGAAATGCGAGGCGGCGGCCACGTCATCGAAGATCTGATTGCCGGAAAAAACGTACAACTGCGGGCGATCGGGCAAGTAACCGACTGCTACCCCCGCGCCTCCTTTGAAACGACGATTACCCGCGACAGCATCAACCAGTTTTACCTGTTCGATCCCCGCAATCTCTATCAAAACTTTATCGTCGGGATTAACGGGGGCGATCGCCCCCTGTTTACCTATCTCGGACCGCTGCAACCTCGTTTGGGAAACGCCGTCTACTCGAACCCCGGCGCTCTCTCTCCGCTGTTTAACGATCCCGAACTCCAACTCGTGGGTATCGGAACCCGCGTATTTATGGGTGGGGGAATCGGTTACGTCGCTTGGGAGGGAACCCAACATTTCCCGCTGCAAAAGCGACTCCCCAACCAGACTCCTATCGGTCCGGCGGCGACGTTAGCGTTGATCGGCGATGCCAAACAGATGTCTGCTGACTGGGTGCGAGGCTGTTACTTCCACAATTACGGTCCTTCGCTGATGTTGGGGGTTGGCGTTCCGCTTCCGGTTCTCGACGAGGCAGTTGTCGAACGCTGTGCGGTGCGCGACGAGGAATTAGTCGCCCCGGTGGTGGATTTTTCCATTCCACGACGCGTTCGTCCCACTTTCGGGCTGGTAAGTTACGCTCAGTTGAAAGCGGGGAAAATTACTGTAGACGGAAAATCGGTACGAGTTGCGCCGTTAGCGAGTTTGTACCGATCGCGCCGCGTCGCCGAGGAACTAAAAGCTTGGATCGAAGCGGGGACATTTACCCTCACCGAAGCTGTCGCCCCCATTCCCCGCGATCGCACGTTCGTTCCCCAAGACGTTTGGGGCGCTCAAATTTCCCTAGAGTGATCGATAGAGGGCGTGCGATCGCCGCGATCGATTCTCAATTCTTAAAACCCCATGACCTGCGCCACGGCTTCCAAATCCGGTTCGATACCCTGGCGCAATTGAGTTTCGCTGTGTTCGATCGCCGAATCGGGGTCTTTCAAACCGTTCCCCGTCAAGACGCACACGATCGTCGCCCCCGTGGGAACGCGATCTTTCACTTTCAACAATCCCGCCACCGACGCCGCCGACGCCGGTTCGCAAAATACCCCTTCGCGCCCTAACAGCCGATAAGCGTGGAGAATTTCCTCATCTGTGACCGGGTTGAACTCTCCTTGACTGGCTTCGCCGACTGCGAGGGCTTTTTGCCAGTTAGCCGGGTTGCCGATGCGAATTGCCGTCGCCACCGTTTCCGGGTGTTCGATGGGGTGTCCGGCGATAATGGGGGCAGATCCGGCCGCTTGGAATCCCATCATTTTCGGCAGGCGATCGCACTTTCCGAGTTGGTGGTACTGACAGAATCCCATCCAGTAGGCAGTGATGTTTCCGGCGTTCCCCACAGGAATACACAGCCAATCCGGGGCGTTTCCGAGATCTTCGACCACTTCAAACGCTGCCGTTTTCTGTCCTTCGAGGCGATAGGGGTTGATGGAGTTGACCACTGTTACCGGATAGTGTTCGCCCATTTCCCGCACGATATCGAGAGCTTTGTCGAAATTGCCGCGAATGGCTAAAACTTCTGCACCATAGACTAACGCTTGTGCGAGCTTGCCCAAGGCGACGTAACCGTCGGGAATGACGACGAACGCTCGCAGACCGCCCCGTTTGGCGTACGCGGCAGCGGCGGCAGAGGTGTTCCCCGTACTGGCACAGATCACGGCTTTGGCGCCTTCTTCCTTCGCCTTCGTAATTGCCATGGTCATTCCCCGGTCTTTGAAGCTGCCAGTGGGGTTCAACCCGTCGTATTTAACGAAGACTTCAACCTTTTTTCCGATTTCTGCGGCGATGGAGGGGACGGGAATCAGTGGCGTGTTGCCTTCGTACAGCGTCACGATGGGGGTCGAGTCGGTGACGGGTAAGTAGGGGCGATATGCATCGATCAGTCCCCGCCAGCCTCGTTTTTGGGGGACAGGGTCGTCTTGGCGCTCGTTGGTGGTGGGAAAGCTCAGCGTCACAGTAATTTTCGAGATATGGCGTTTATCTTCAGTGTATCAAATCCGTGGAAGTCTCGAAACACAACGGTTCGAGATTTGTCGGAGGAGCGATCGCCAGTTGGGAAATTTGAGAAACTGCAACATTCGATGCAATCTTTGGGAGCGATCGCAGTACAATATCTCGTTGGTGTGAGTAGGTAAGAATTACTAGGCAGTTATAATATGACAACTTTATCTCGAACTCAGAAGGCTGGAAACTCGTCGGTGATGTTACGTCCTCTGTCAGTTTACCAAGCCGACCATCAGGTGAAATACTTGCATCTGCAAGCCCAACTCGACACCCTCGAAATCGAGTTGAAGAAGTTAAAGCAGCAACAATCTCCCACGGTTCCGTCTCAGAATTAGGGTAACAACTAACGGTTTTTAATGTTTCGGGGGGCGATCGACCGTTCGTCCCTTTTTTGATCATTTGTAATGATGTGAGAGGGAGCGAACTGAATTTAACGGCAGAGAAGAACCTGCCAGAACGTTGTTTGGGGTGAGCGATCGCCTTGCCAAAACCTTTAAACTCAGAACTGAGGTGATGGAAACCCACTCAGTTTGAATTTTTTGCATTACCGTTAAGCATAGGATTTCTCGCCTCTGGGAAAGAACAGTACGGCGATCGCTGCTTTCTGGTTCACTTACCGACTCTCGGCTAACGATGTCAGGTTCTCCAACTCCCCTAAACGTTCGACAGACATACCCCTGTCCCCTGTGTCGGCGCGGGACGCTTTCGGAACTCACACTGATGGAAGCGTTCGGATGCGACGTATGCCACCATGTCTTTGCCGTTAATGCTTCCAAACAGTCCGTTCGGGTGGTCGATCGCTCGCCGCCATTAACGTGGCGTTGGAACGGTCAGCGCTGGACGGTCTCCCATCGCGACGATGTTCGTTTGAGTTGGGAAGCTTGGCTGGCGGCGATCGCGTTCGTTCTGTTTCCCACAGCGATCGTCAGTCTAGCGGCTTACATCTTTCCACCCCTGCCGGGGAGTCCGTTTGGCATTTTTCCCATTTTTTGGGCTGTCCTGACCTTCGTAAGCCATTTAGCCTGTGTAACGTGGTTAATTTTGGAGTACTACCAAGTCCCTGTTTTAAGCTATTTACGACTGCGGCGTTGACATCCTCTCCCAGCAACCCGTTCCGGGTATGCAGGGAGATTCCTTGGGTCGCCCCAAAGATTTCCTGCTTCACAGCCAGCCAACTAGAATCAGTGACCCGATCCCCCGTCGCCTCGACTCCACAGGCATTTTCGATTTGCCGTTGCCCACGGCTACAGATGACTTGTCCACTGGCCACATCACGGGGTTCGATCGAACCGCAGTTGTGGCAGTGATGGATTCGAGTTGAGAGGTCTTTACGAACCTCTGCCCCACAATCGGGACATTCCTGAGAAGTGCCACGAGCATCCACCTTGCCGTAATACACATCACGCTTCCAACACACCCAGGGAAGAATCTGGTTGACAAATTGACCCAATCCAGCATCGAGGGTGTGCTTGCCCAGCATTCCCTTAGCCATAATGCGGAAGTCGAGATCTTCGACAAAAATCATCCCTGCACCGTCGCAGAGGTGATGAGCCAGCTTGAAATGCCAGTCTTTTCGCGTATCAGCAATCCGTTGATGGACTCTGGCAATTTTCTTCTGGAGTTTCAGCCAGTTAGCTGATCCCTTCTGCTTTTTCTTCAATCGGCGTTGCAGCGATTTCAGCTTGCGGTGCAGATTGTTGAAGAAGCGAGGTCGCTTGACCTGTTCTCCATCAGACGTTGAAAGAAAGTACTCCAGACCCACATCAATCCCTACCGGATGTCCGTGAGGTATCGTGTCAGGGATATCGATGTCAGCCTGAAGGCTCAGCATAACAAAGTACCCGGATGCCTTACGCACAATTCGAGCTTGCTTAACCTGAAATAAATCAGGAATTTTCCGCGACCACCGAACCCGAACCCATCCCAGTTGCGGCAGCTTTATACCCTCATCAGACACTACAGTTTTTGAGCATCTGGGGGAAGACCAACGACCGCATTCGATTCGGCTTTTTGAACCGTGGAAGACCCGAACGTTTTAACCGCCATGACTCCCAAGAAGCCTCAAGTTTTCTAAGGACTTGCTGAAGAACCTGAGCGTTGACAGTCTTTAATCGGGGGTATTCAGTCTTGGCAGCGGTCAAACGCTTAGCCTGAACGTGGTAGTTCGGAAAGGGTGCATCTGCTGGCAAGATCGATTCCTGCCGAATCGAGCACGCATTCACGGGTGACTTGCGGGAATTTAGCCAGTCTTTACGTTCCCGCAGAGCAAAATTCCAGACATGGCGGCACACATCAAGAATGTGTTCGATCTCTGAAACCTGCTTCGCAGTTGGCTCTAGCTTAAATTCCCACGTCATGTTTAGCATATCTAAACTGTAGCAAATCTTTTGTAGGTTACTCCCCTCGGTCGCGCTTCGCTACACCACCAGCCAAGCTTTCAGCTATGGCTGGAGTACTGCGAAGAATCTGGATAGGCGAAGCTTTTACAGTCGCCAGTCACCAGTCGCCAGTCACCAGTGAGGAGATGAGGAGAAACTGTTACCTGTCCTCACTCTTCCCTCTCCCCTCTTCCCTCTCCACTGAAGAAGCTCTCCTCTCATGATTCGGTGTTGGCGAAGACCTCTCGGATGGCGGGATGGACGATTTGGTGGTGTTTGACGTTGACGCCTTCAGCCAAGGCCGAATCGGTCGCGACGGCATCTGCACCGAACTCGGCGAGTTTGAGGACGTAGGGCAACGTGCTGTTGTTCAAGGCTTGGGTCGCCGTCCAAGGAACTGCTCCCGGCATATTGGGGACGGCGTAGTGTAAGATGCCATCGATTTCGTAGGTGGGTTGGGTGTGGGACGTGGGACGGATGGTTTCGATACAACCGCCTTGATCGATGGCGACATCGACGATAACCGAACCGGGGTGCATTTTTGAAACGAGTTCTCGGGATACGAGAACGGGCGGTTTGCGTCCCAAGACGAGAACGGCACCGATAACGAGGTCGGCTCGGCCGATGGCCGTTTCAATTTGAGCCGAGTTGCTATAGAGCAATTCGACGCGGGAACCAAAGAGCGTTTCGAGATAGGAGAGGCGATCGATATCGATATCGAAGATTTGCACGCGCGCCCCCAAGCCGACGGCCATGCGAGCGGCTTCTGTGCCGACGACACCGCCGCCAAGGACGACGACGTTACCGGAAGGAACGCCGGGAACACCGCCGAGGAGGACGCCGCGTCCGCCTTGTTGTCGTTCGAGGAAGCGGGTTCCAAACTGAACGGAAAGCCGTCCGGCAATGACGCTCATGGGGGTGAGAAGGGGAAGTTTGCCGTCGGATAACCGTACCGTTTCATAGGCGATCGCCAACGTTCCCGATTTAACGAGGGCTTCTGTCAGCGAGCGATCGGCTGCCAGGTGTAGGTAGGTAAACAGGATGCGATCGCTCGCTAAAAATTGGTATTCGTCCCGAAGCGGCTCTTTGACTTTCACCACCATCTCGCGATCCCAGGCAGCAACAGCAGACGAGACAATTTCTGCTCCGGCTTTGAGATAGTCTTCGTCCGTAAATCCCGAGCCGAGTCCTGCCCCCGTTTCAACAAAGACGTCGTGTCCGCGTTCGTGTAAGACGCGAACGCTTTGCGGACTCAACCCCACTCGAAATTCTCGGTCTTTGATTTCCTTGGGAACGCCAATTTCCATCAATTTGTATTCACTAAACTAGATTGTTGCCTTAATTTTAAAGAAAATCCTAAATCGAGATGACAGAAAGATGACAGCACAAATTAGCGGACGGAACCAATTGCGGGGGCGGGTGACAGAAATTGAGTACGGAGATATTTTGGCTCATGTCACGGTACGAGTCGGAGACAATTTGGTCGATGCGGTGATTACGCGTCGCTCGGCCGAACGACTGCAACTCAAACTTGGCGACGAGGTGACCGTGTTGATTAAAGCGACTGAAGTGATGGTGGTCAAAGAATTCGATCGCGGTGACGACCGTACTTGAGACCCAAGCCCCTGCCTCGAAACGTCGCGCACACCACCGCCGCGATCGCACCCGTCCGTTAAGATGGAAGTCGATTGCGTTCTAATCGCTTGTCGTCATCGTTTAACCGGTATGAGCCAACCTCCAGAACCTTCTGTCACGCCCAACCTCAGCGAACCGAAATTCGGATTCAACAAGTACGCCGAACGTCTCAACGGTCGCGCGGCCATGGTGGGATTCGTGGCTGCACTGGCGATCGAATATCTGTCCGGTCAAGGTTTACTTGCTTGGTTGGGCTTGATCTAAGATCGAGATCGGGGGGAAGGTTTCGCGCCTGCCCCGATCGCCTTCCCTCGACGTTCGCCCCACTGTAACCGAAACGGCATCTCGGCCGGGCGTTTTTCGGGTCGTTTTCTCCTCGTTTTGTGGTAGCGAACGGTCGGAGAAACGCACGAAACCGCGATCGCTCGGCTTCGGTCCGTTAAGTAGGAACAACCTCATGAATGCTGCTTGGCATCGAATTGTCAAATCGATTTATCGCAAAGAACCCATTTCTAGCTTCGTCCTAACGGTGGGGGCTGTAGACGCAGCTCTCGGTGGTTTGGGCGGAAGCGGGTCGCTGTTAGCCTTCGGGATGGGAACCATCGGCGTCGCCGTCGCCCTGCGCTGGTGGCAAATTCAGCGCCGACGAGACCGACAACCCGAAACGGCGGCTGAATACTATCTTCCCCCGAGTCGTTCGGCTCGACCGCTCCCTCACTTGACTAGCACCTCGCGCCGCCGCTCGTAAGATCTCGTAAGATGAAGAGATGACGATAGAGTGAGATAATGAGATCGGCGAACTGAGAATTGCGCTCGAGGCGATGACAACGGTACGCCCCGAGAGTTCGCTCTATACTGGATATTCTGCACGCTTCACCGAACATGGTTCCACTGCCCGATCGACGTCCGAAACAACTGTCTCTCGGCCCCCTCGAAGCCGAGGTGTTAGAAACGCTGTACGCCCTAGGTTCGGCGACAGTTAAAGAGGTGCGCGATCGCCTCTTATCCGACCCCGATCGCGAACTGGCTTACGCTTCGGTGACGACGGTACTGCGTCGGTTGACGAAGAAAGGCTGGCTCGAATGCGACAAACGCGATCGCGCGTTCCGATGGACGCCAGTGCTATCGCGGAACGAAGCCCAAATGCTGCAATCCCACGATCGCCTGCAACGCTTTCTCGACATTAGCAATCCCGACGTGGTAGCGGCCTTTGCCGACAGCCTCGACGGAGACAGTCTCGATCGCCTCGAAGCCATCACCGAACGCGTTCGAGTAATGCGTCAGGGGCGGGAGGCGGACGCCTGATGCACCTGCTGATGGTTCTGGCTGCCCTTTTCGGGAGCTTGGCCTTTCGCTGCTGTTACGATCGCCTCGAACGCTCGGGATACCGCGATCGCTGGTATGCGGCGCTGGCTCAATTGGTGTTTCCTCCCCTGTTACTGGTGACCACGGCGTTAGCGGTAGTCTGTATGGGAATGGGGGGTAACATGGCGTGGTCGGGAACCGCCGAACTGAGTTACGGAATCTCGGCGAGTTTTCTGGCGGTGGCAGGGGCGCGGCTGGTTGGGTGTGGCGTCAGTGCGTGGCGATCGCAACGATCGCTGCGACGCTATCCACAACGGCAAATTCTAGACTACCCCTGTCGCGTATTCGAGGAAGATATTCCCTTTAGTGCGGTGGTAGGCTTTTGGCGACCGGAGCTGGCCGTCGCTCGAGGATTGCTCGATCGCTTAGACGAGCCGCGTTTGAAGGCGGTTCTCGCCCACGAACGAGCCCATCTGTACTATCGCGATACGTTCTGGTTTTTTTGGCTGGGTTGGTTGAAGCGATCGACCCTGTGGTTGCCAAAAACAGAAGCGATTTGGGATGAGTTGCTGCTCCTGCGAGAAATTCGAGCCGATCGCTGGGCGGCACAACAGGTAGACGGGTTGTTACTGGCAGAATCGCTGTTGACCGTTGCTAAAGTGCCGTTTCAGTCGATGCCCTCTATCCCTTTCGGCGATCGCTCGGACGTGCGGGCTGCCTTGAGTTGCGATGCCCCTCGCAGTCGCTTAGAGGAACGGATCGAAGCCCTGTTGGAAGACGCCCCGCCAATCCCCAACTGGCAGCCCTGTTTGTGTCAGTGGTTGGCATTGGCGCTCGTGCCGATGTCGGTCGTCCCATTTCATTATTAACCGCACCTTTAACGTTCGCCACGCTCGAGGTCGAAGTCGTTAGGCAACGCCGGGCCTCCCCACCCGATCGCGAGAGTCGGTCGCCAGGAGAACCCCGACCGAGCGTTCGGAACCTTCGAGCGATCGCCGCGTGCGACACTGCCGAAGGGTTGGGAACGTTGCGATCGCCCGTTTCTTGATTGTCGCTATCCATATCCATGACCGTTGATTTTCGCAACCGCAACACGATTTGGGCGTCCGTCGCCGTCGAAACCCTTGCCAAACTGGGACTGACGACGGCGGTAGTCTGCCCTGGGTCTCGTTCGACGCCCCTCACGATGGCGTTTGCCATCCATCCCGACATCGAAGCCGTTCCCGTTCTCGACGAGCGATCGGCGGCGTTTTTCGCCCTCGGACTGGCCAAGCGCACGGGACGGGCGACGGCGTTGGTGTGTACCTCGGGAACGGCGGGAGCGAATTTCTACCCGGCCGTCATCGAGGCGCGAGAAAGCCGCGTACCGTTGTTGGTGTTGACAGCCGATCGCCCGCCGGAACTGCGCCACTGTCATGCCGGACAAGCGATCGACCAACTCAAACTGTACGGCAACTATCCCACTTGGCAGACGGAGTTGGCACTGCCGGAACTCGATTTATCGCAGTTGTACTATCTGCGCCAGACGATCGCTTACGCTCTCGAACGCACGCGGTTTCCCGTGGCGGGTGCGGTTCACCTCAACTGTCCGTTTCGCGAGCCGTTACCTCCGATTCGCGAACCGGACGCCCAGGCGTTCGCCCGGCAGTTTCCCGACAGCTTTTTTGAAGGGTCGATTCCTTCGGAGGCGACGTTTTCTCTGGCGTCGGCTGCGGATCTCGATCGCGCGTTTTCGGCTTGGTTCAAGTGCGATCGCGGGCTGATCGTGGCGGGGGTCGCCCAACCCGTCGAGGATAAAGCCTACTGTCAAGCGGTGGCGCATTTGGCAAAAACGTTGGGATTTCCGGTGTTGGCCGAGGGACTCTCGCCGCTGCGAAACTATGCCTCTCTCAATCCCCATCTCGTTTCGACCTACGACCTGATGCTACGAGACGAATCGATGGCGAAACGGTTGGTTCCCGAGGTGGTGGTACAAGTGGGAGATTTGCCCACGAGTAAGGTATTGCGGGAGTGGTTGGCGGCGGTTCGGCCGCAGGTGTGGGTGTTAGACCCGAGCGATCGCAATCCCGATCCGCTCCACGGAAACACGAGGGTTTTACGGGTGGCGATCGAACGGTTGCCGATTCCCGATCCCGTGGTGCCGCCGGGGGCGTCGGAGTTTTGCCGACAGTGGTGCGAGGCCGATCGTCAGGTACGCCAGCAGATCGATGACACTTTCGGCCATACCGACGATCTCGTGGAACCGAAGTTAGTTTGGACGCTCTCTGAGATCTTGCCTCCGGCGACGGGGCTGTTCGTGGCTAACAGTATGCCCGTGCGAGATTTGGAGTGGTTTTGGCAACCGAGCGACCGTCGCGTGCGGGTGTGGTGCAATCGCGGGGCGAACGGCATCGACGGGACGCTCTCGACAGCGTTCGGGGTCGCGTGGGAGGCTCCTACTGTATTGTTAACTGGAGATCTGGCGCTGTTCCACGATGCTAACGGCTTTTTGTTGCGGCAGCAGTTTCGGAGCAGTTTGACAGTGGTGTTAGCGAACAATCACGGTGGTGGTATTTTCGAGATGTTGCCGATTTCTCAGTTCGAGCCACCGTTCGAGGCGTTTTTCGCCACGCCGCAGTCTGTGGACGTCCCGTCGCTGTGTCGCGCGTACGGGGTCGAATATGAGGCGATCGCGTCGTGGCAACACTTGAAGCGCAGCCTAAAACAACTCCCCAAGACGGGAGTTCGCCTGTTAGAACTGAAAACCGATCGCAAAGTCGATGCTGCCTGGCGACAGCGGCTGTTCGAGAACGTTTCCCAAAACATCGTTAAGGGTTAAGACCGCCCTTGTAACAGGTTGAACTGACAGAGTAAATTCACGTTTTCGGGCGTGAGGAGTTTTTGCATTTCCGAAACTTGGTTGAGTAGGGAAATTTCGCGGGAAAATTCCTCTTCGAGAATTTGTAGGTAGCGATCGCGGGCTTCGGGGGTATTTTTGTTCTGCAACATCGTCAACGCCACTTTGATATTGGACATGGGACGACGCAGTTCGCGATCGAGGTTTTCCATCAATCCGTCTTTCGCGTTGAGAAACTGTTGCAGTCGCGTCAGTTCGTCGGAGAGAGACGCCATGCGATCGAGGAGCAAGTCTTGCTTTTTAAACCGCGTTTCGATCGCCCGCAGCAGTTCGTCGGCATCGAAGGGTTTGACGAGGTAATCGTCTGCTCCGAGTTCGATCCCTTGTCGCATATCGGCGCGATCGGTTTTCGCGGTGAGAAAAATAAACGGAATCATTGCCGTTTCGCGGTCGGCTTGGAGGGTTTTTAAAACACCGTAGCCGTCGAGTTCGGGCATCATGATATCGCAAACGATTAAGTCGGGATTCTCAGAGCGAGCCAAATCGATTCCTTCGTAGCCATCTGCGGCACCGAGCGACTCAAAACCCTCTGCTTTAAGGATTTTGAGGATATTTTTTCGTAAAATTTGTTCGTCTTCGATAACTAGAACTTTTTTCATCGCTCGTTTCAAAACGTCGATCGTAGCTATTTTAGCTCCCTCGGCGGGAAGCCCCGCGCTGCAGATGAAGGCTTCGGCCGTGAGCCCAGCCGAACGGTCGGCGGCGGCCGGGATAGCCGAGCGGCAAGGTATAATCGAGTCCTCGACTCCGCTCGGACTCAACGCTGAGCGAAGTCGAAGCGTCGAGATGGTCAACGAACCGCCCGACCGTATCGAACAGACAGGCTAACTTCAAAGTAGAGCTTGGACTCTTGCCGCAGATAGATCGGCAGCTCGGGGAAGCTGTTTCCTTCAACGTTCACGGTATCCGTAAGTCCGTGCTTGAGACAAGCAACAAATATCGACCTGTGGAAGACGGGTTGCTGCCAGGGTAACGCGATGCGTTACGGGAGTCAGGGCTGTCGCTTGCGGCAAGCCAAACCTTCGGAGGCTGGGTAAGACGCAGTCTTCGCAGCTCTCGGAGCTTGCATCCGAGAGAACGAAGACCAAAACTGGGTTCGCGGGCGTGGCGGCGCTGGCCTGTGAAACTGGAAGCCCGTGCTGTATGCGAAGCATCAGCGTCGGGTACTTCACCCACATAACTTTAACACTGCCATCGCGCTAAAGCAGTTGTATTGTAGCATTGTCAGCACCCCCGGCTGAAGCACGGGGGCTTCGTGCCTCCCCTTCAGGTAGCTGACCAGCTATCGCCTTAACTGGCTACGTGAGCGAGCAAGAGTTAAAGTTCCTACCCTGGAATGCGTGCTAGTTCTAGGCTCTAGAACCGAATCGTTAAACAGTTTTAAGGGGTTAAGACAGTGCGATTTGGAGAGTACCGACTCTGAACATTGGCGAAGCCAACGTTACGAGCAATCAGAAGAGACGCAACAATGTCTAACCATGTTTTCGTTTTAGATGCCAACCGCAAGCCGCTTACACCCTGCAAGCCAGGGGTAGCACGGTCACTGCTCAAAGCGGGGAAAGCATCTGTATTTCGACGCTACCCATTCACCCTCATCTTAAAAAAGGAGGTTGATGCTAATCCTGAACCTATCGAAATCAAATTAGATCCAGGTTCTCAAGTCACTGGAATTGCCCTGAAGCAAGGGGATCGAATCATCTTTGGCGCCGAGTTGCAGCACCGGAGCCAACAAATTAAGGATGCATTGCTGTCTCGTCGTCAACTCCGACGTTCTAGACGAAACCGCAAGACTCGCTATCGGCAGGCTCGGTTCTTAAATCGAACTCGTCCCAATGGTTGGTTAGCTCCCAGCTTGCAGCATCGGATAGATACCACAATGACATGGGTTAACCGCTTTCGCCGGCTTGCCCCAATTGCCCACATTTCCCAAGAGCTAGTAAGGTTCGACCTGCAACTCATGCAGAACCCTGAGATATCGGGCATTGAGTACCAGCAAGGGGAATTGCCAGGCTATGAAGTCAGGGAATATTTATTAGAGAAATGGAATCAGAAATGTGCTTACTGTGGAGCTAAAAATGTAGCGCTTGAAGTCGAGCATATTCACCCCAAGTCTAAAGGGGGAACCGACCGGGTTTCCAACCTGACCCTAGCTTGCCACTCATGCAATCAATCCAAAGGCAATCAGGACATTCGAGACTTTTTATCGGGCAAGCCTGATTTACTGAGTCGTATTCTCAGGCAGGCAAAATCACCGCTTAAAGATGCAGCAGCGGTTAATTCAACCCGATGGGCATTGTTGACTGCTCTGAAACAGACAGGCTTGCCTGTGGCGACAGGCACGGGGGGACAAACCAAGTTTAATCGGACTCGATGGGAATTGCCCAAGGCTCACTGGCTTGATGCAGCGTGTGTCGGGAAAATCGAATCACTCGAAATCCTCACATCAAAGCCGTTACTAATTGCAGCCAAAGGACATGGTACTCGACAGATGTGCGGGACGGATAAATATGGGTTTCCTACTCGCCACCGCTCCCGAGTTCAAATTCATAAAGGCTTTCAGACAGGCGATATCGTCACTGCCACAGTCATGACCGGGAAGAAAATCGGCTCCTATGTAGGACGGGTTCTCTGCCGTGCTTCTGGCAGTTTTGATATTACCACCGCGTCTGGAAGAGTGGCAGGCATCAGCCACAAATACTGCAAACCAATTCACAGAAAGGATGGTTACGCCTATGCCTGAAAGACTTACGGGGACTAAAGTCCCCGTGTCGCGTTTCCTCCCCGGTCTAAAGACACGGGGCTTCCACGCTCCCGAGAGGTCTGCGTGAAACTTTTCAGTCTTTGACGTCGAGTTCCTGTAAGTTTAAGAAACTTAAAGTCAGGGCGATCGCTGAAATCGGGCAGTGAGGAGACGACCGGGAAACGAGGGGACGAGGAAAAACCTGTGACCTGCCAACGGTCTTCACGGCTCGCCGCTTGCGGTTCGCGATCGATTCGCAAGGGTCTCTTCGTCCGTCGTGGTGGGAAGCACGACCGTCACCTGAGTTCCCCGTCCCGATTCGCTATCGACTTCGATCGTCCCGCCGTGCAAATCGACACATCGCTTGACGATCGCCAATCCCAACCCCGTACCGGGAATCGTCCCGACGTTTTTGGCGCGGTGGAACGACTCGAACAGACGGGGTAAGTCTTCTGGCGGAATTCCGATACCGCGATCTTCGATCTCGAAGACGATCTGACCGTCGCACTCCCACAGGGCAAAGCGCACGGGAGCTTCTGGCGGTGAGTATTTGAGGGCGTTGGAGAGTAAGTTAGACAAAATTTGTCGCAGGAGCTTTTCGTCGGCGCGAATCCATAGGGGTTGATGGGGAAGTTCTTTGGCGAAGGCGCGATCGCGACCGATGCTGTTACTCAGTTGCGTTGTCAGACGCTGACAGAATTCTGTGAGTTCGACTTCTGAGGGGTTGAAGTTGAGGGTTCCGGCTTCGCTCTTGGCAAAGGTGAGAACGTCGTCGAGCAGTTCGGTCATGTGACGGACGGCCGACTGAATTTGATCGAGTTGTTCGAGTTGTTCTTCGCGACTCCACTCGTACCGGTGCAGCAGTTGCGCCGAGGACTGAATCACCGCTAAAGGGGTTCGGAATTCGTGAGAGGTCATGGAGACGAAGCGAGATTTGAGATCGATGAGTTCTCGTTCTTTTTCGATGGCTTTGATGACTTCGGTTTCGGCGCGTTTGCGTTCGGTGACGTCTTGACCGAAGCCGATGGTGGTTCCGTCAGATAGGCGGACGTTAGCCCAGGACATTTCGAGTGGGTGGCCGTCGCGACGGCAAACGGTGAAATCCTGCCATCCGGGAGCGGCAGCACGGACGTAGTCGAGAACTTGTTGTCGATCGTCGGGGTTGGGATAACAGGCGGCAAACAGGTTGATGGTTCGAACTTCCTGTAAAGACCAGCCGAGGGTTTCTTCAAAGCAGCGATTGACGAGTTGGGGGGTTTCGTCGGAGCCTAGGAAGCAAATGGCGACGGGAATGCGATCGACGATGGTTTGCAAGATTTCGGTTTGCTGTTTGAGAGCGGCTTCGGCTTGTTTGCGATCGCTGATATCTTGCACGACGGCGACGAAGTAAGGATCGACGCTGGGTAGCGAGCCGTATTCTGTCTCGGAGGTATCCCGTACGACGGAGATCGTCACGTTCGTCCATACGAGAGACCCGTCGGACTTTTGGTAACGTTTTTCGAGGGCGCAGGTATTGACGCGATCGCTCAGCAGGTTGTGGAGACACTGTCGCGTTATCTCGAGGTCTTCTGGGTGCGTCATCTCCAAACACCCCGTTCGTCCGAGTTCTTCGGCACTGTAGCCGAGAATGTCGCAGAGCTTTTGGTTGACGAACTGCCAGTGTCCCTGTAAGTCTACTTGGGCGACGCCGACGGCCATCTGCTCGAACAGCGATCGAAATTTGGCTTCGCTCCGTTGCAGGGCGACCGTCCGTTCGGCCACTTTGGCTTCGAGTTCTTGGTTGAGCTGGCGTAAGGCTTCTTCGGCCTGTTTGCGAACGGTCACGTCTTGGGCGATGCCGACAATTTGCTCGGGAGTCCCATCGGCGGTGCGCGTGAGGATGGTTTCGCGACTGTGAATCCAACGCCAGTCGCCGTCGGCTCCCCGCACGCGAAACTCGCGCTCTGAGACGTCGTCTTCGGCCAGTTCGGCAAAGCGTTCTCGCTGTTCGCTCAGACTGTAGATGTCGTCGGGATGAACGACGAGCGAGAGGAATTGCGAGGACATGGCTTGAATGCGTTCGGGGGTATAGCCGAGCAGTTGGGTGACTTGTCGGTTGACGTAGACGTTGCGCTCGGCGAGGAGGTCGTAGACGTAGAGAACGTCTGGGGTGGCGTCGGCGATTTGCTGGACGAGACGCTGTTGTTTTTGTAGGGCGATTTCAAACTGTTTGCGCTCGGTGATGTCGATGCCGACGGTGACGGCGGCGCGGCCGCGATCGTATTTTTGGGCGACGACGAGGTACTGACGCAGGGTCTCGCCGATGGGGGTGTCGATGACGCGGCCGGCGGTTCGGCCGTCGCTGTCGAGGAACTGCCGCACGAATTCGGAAAATTGGGCGTTGCTGCCTTGGAATCCCACGTCTCGGCTGACAAAGTCTTCGGGGTCGAGGCCGTAGGCGGTGGCGAGGTGGCGGTTGACGCCTTGGTAGCGTCCGTCGGAGCCGATCCAAGATACGAAGCCAGGAATGGCGTCGAGGACGGCTCTCATGCGATCGTTGGTGTGTTGGAGGTCTTGTTGGGTTTGTTGGCGTTTGCGAATTTCAGCCCGGAGGATTTCGTTGGTGCTGCGGAGTTGGGCGGTACGGGCTTCGACGCGACGCTCGAGTTCGCTGGCTAGGGTTTTGATGGCGTCTTCGGCTTGTTTGCGGGCGGTGATGTCTCGGGCGACCCAGAGAACGGCGCGATCGTTGCGGGGGTTGGGGTTGGCGTTGCGGGCGACCCAGACGACGGAGGTTTGGGCAATGGGGGAGATGCGGGCTTCAAACCATAGGGGAGATTCGCCGTCGGGAAGGCTGTACTCGAAGCGGACGGTTTGCCGGGTTTGAAGGGCTTGCCGGATTTGTTGGAGGAAGTCGTCGGCGTAGCCGTCTTCAAAGAAGCAGGAAATGGTGCGATCGATCCACAGGCTGACGTCGGGATCGACGGGATCGGGGCTGGGAAGTCCCACTTCGAGGCGATCTCCGTCGAGGTCGATTTCGAGGACGATGTCCTGCATCGCCGACAGAATCGTTCGCAGTTGGGAGTAACTGGTGGCGAGTTTTTCTTGGAGGAGTTCTTGTTCGGCGGTTTCTCGATCGATCCGCTTTTGCAGTTTGGCGACGTGGTGTCGGAAGTCGGCGGCTTCTCGCAGTAGGGCGCGTTGGGGGAGGCTTCCGACGAGGCGATCGCGGTTGTCGAGAACGGGTAGGGCTTGTAAGGGCGTGTTCTCGAACCAGCGGCTGAGGGTGTCCCATTCGGGAGGTTGGGACTCTCGGATGCGGGGAAACGTCTGCACCATGACCTCGCCGACGGGTTGGGTTCGATCGAAGTCGGGGTTTTTAACTAGATGCAGCAGTTGGGTTTCGCCGAAGGCTCCGACGAGACGGCGGCGATCGCAGATAAAGACCGTGGTTTTGCAGTTTTGGGAGAGTCGGGCGATCGCGTCTGACACCGGAGTTTCCGGGGTCAAGGTTTGGGGATGGCGATCGATGGCTTGGCGAATCGCGCGATCGAACATAATAAGTCGCTTATCGGAGGAGGACGGTTCGAGACGGGGCGAAGGTCGAGACGATTTTGGGTTTGCGTAGTTTCACGTAGGCCGGCAACCTAGGAATTACTGATAAAAAAATCCGCGATCTCGACAATTTTCAAACTATTTTTTTGGGAATAGACTGATAGATATACGGGAGAAACATAAAAGCTTTTTTTAAACTCTAACATAGTTTTCAAAAAGTCAAGATGTTTCTTCAAAAAAATTGATTTTCTTCAAACGAGATCGGTATTTCACGTTGAGATCCCCCAAATTTGAGGGGCGTACCGGAGTTTGGAGCAAGTTCGAGGTATGGTGATGTCTCCAGTTCGACCATTTAAAAAGCAACGCTTAGTCGAAGCGATCGCGAGAATTTATCAAGCGCAAAAAACAGGGAAATTGTCGGTTTCTCGCGGCCGTCGTTGTTGGGATTTATATTTCGAGAGCGGTCGTCTTGCTTATGCGATCGATCCGGTTCATCGCGTCCGACGCTGGTATCGCGCCCTCGAACGGTATTGTCCCGACGCTCCCGAGACGTTATTCGCACCGTCCGATCGCGAGGAGGTATGGGAATATCAATGCTTGCAAGAGGCGATCGTCGGCGATCGCATCACCATATCGCAAGCCAAAAGTATTCTGTACGCGAACGCCCGAGAAGTTTTGTTTTCGCTCCAGGGCGTCACCGATACGACGTATCGCTGGCAAGATCGAACCCTCGATCGCCCCACCCTCTTCGTTCCCCTGTCGCTGTCGGCGTTAGAACTCAAACAACTGTTGCGAGACGTGCGGGCGTTATCTCAACAGTGGTACAGCTTGGGACTGCGCCCGCCAGATGCCAATCGCGCTCCGCGTCTCGCTCGTGACGGTCATGCTTCTGGTTCGGCCTTCCTCAACCTCCTCGAAGCGTTCGACGGACGCCATACGGTTTGGGATCTACTGGTTCGCCTCGATTCGTCAATGTCCGTCGTCACTCGCCTGCTGCACCACTTCCTCGAACAGAACATTCTAAGCTGGAAAACCCTTAAAGACGTTCCCCTCCGGGAAAAATCGCCCGTCCGAGTGCCGAAGATCGCCTGTTTGGACGATAGCCTCACCGTTCGCAACAGTCTCGAGAGCATCGTCTCTAAAGCCGGATATCGCTTTCAGGGCTTTCAAGACGCCGTCGAAGCCGTTCCGGCCATCATCGAACAACCACCGGACTTGCTCTTTCTCGATCTGGTGATGCCCGTCGCCAACGGGTACGAAGTCTGCACCCAATTGCGTCGCGTGTCGGCACTCGAGTCGATGCCCATCGTGATTTTAACGAGCAAAGACGGAGTGGTCGATCGCCTACGCGCTCGTTGGGTTGGGGCTTCGGACTTCCTCACCAAACCCGTCTGCAAAACTACCGTTCTCAAAATACTCTTCGAGTACCTTTCCGAATCGAACGATGTCGCATTGAATCCGATTTCGTCCCAGTTTACGTCTCCCCTCAATTCTCAATTCGAGTTTGCATGATGTTTCAGTTTCAAGTTCCCACTCGCTCGCCCACCGAGATCGACATCCAGCTCTCGGCCAAAGGAATTCCTATGACCTCCTCCATTGCGTACAAACTCATTGTTCTCCCCGATAGTGTGTTGACGCGAAGCTTGCTGGTTCAGCATAATTTCCGTCCGGTTCCCATCGCCCCACAGTTTCTTTACCGGGAACTCGATCGCGCGACCACTGCGACGATCGCCGAGAAGCTCGAACGAATTCCTCTCCCCAATCGAGAATCTTCGCAATATATCGTGACCGATCGTTCGTTTCAAGCAAGCAATCTACTGTTTGAATTTCTCAACGCTCAACCGCTAAGTATGTTTCGGGCTGACAATCCTTACGATTGGTTTCCATCTCTTCTCGAGCAAAAATCGCTATTCTTTAACTATCAACCGATTTTCGATTTAGAAGTCGGCGAGATCGTCGGACACGAATGTTTCGCCCGAGCTACATCGATAACGGGAACCTGTTTGAACGGTCGTCAACTCCTCGACGCGGCAATGGTGACGGGATTGACTCCACAATTCGACGATTTAGTTCGAACGCTGTGTCTCCCGACGATCGCGAAGTTTCCCCCACACCAAACCTTTTTTATTAATGTTTCTCCGGTAACGTTGGTACGTCAACCGCAGTTTCTCGCCGATACTTATACACTCACCCAGGAATTGAACTTACCGACGACGAACCTCTTTTTCGAGTTTTCTGAGGCGGAGTTGTTACACCAGCCCGAGCGAGTTCGCAACGCTATCTCGCAGTTACGAGAGTGGGGCTTTGGGATTTCAATCGACGATTTTCGCGGGGATTTGTCCCTCAATTGTCCCTTGCGAGAGATCTATCCTAACGCCATAAAATTTGAAGGAGAGCGCATTCGACAAGGACGCCGCGATCGTGAGGTTTTCGATCGCCTCGCTCGTAGCATCGACACCGCCGACGAGTTGGGAATCGCCACGATCGCCAAACACTTAGAAACCGCTGTAGATCTCGACGATTGCCGTCAGTTAGGCATCGACTTCGGACAAGGTTTCGTATTGGGACGCCCCCAACGGACGATACGTTAACGCAGGAACGGGAGCTTTTACAGTCGCCAGTCGCCAGTCGCCAGTGATGGGGTGATGGTAAATTTCTGGCAGTTTTAGGGATTTTTTGTCGTCCAGGTTGCAATCAGCTCGGGAAATTCTCGCTAACCTGAGAGTAAGGGACTTAAAGCGACAGGTTGAGGACGTGCCATCGAAAGCCGAACGATGGCGCGTCCTCGGCGAACTGTCCGTTCGGTCTCTAGGGCGACTTCAGCGTCTAGACCCACCGTTCCCGAGCCGACCCCACGAGGTTGCTAAATTTTAAAGAATGTTACAATTGTTAACACGCGGTGAGTTGTCCACAGTACAGGCGCATCTGTTGCACCTATCGCGCGACAGTATGGCGACCGAGATCGCCTTATCTAGCTCTCGGAGCGAAGGGCGACTTCCACATCGGCTTCTATAGCTGTTGATGGAGAGTGTCGGTTAAGACAGTCTACGTCGTCATCGAATCGCGCCCAACAAGAAGTCCGTCGTCATTCATCCCTCGAAACCTGCGTTATGAAGACTGCTCAGACCTCTACAGACTTGGTTCGCACCTACCTGCGCGAAATCGGTCGGGTTCCTCTACTGACCCATGAGGAAGAAATTCTCTACGGGAAGCAGGTTCAGCGACTGACGGCACTACAGGTAACGAAAGACCAACTTGCAGAACGACTCGATCGAGAGCCGACATTGCCGGAGTGGGCTGAAGCGGCCGACCTGTCTGAAGCGGCTCTGCAAAAAGCGATCGCCTCTGGCGAACTCGCCAAGCGCAAGATGGTCGAAGCCAACCTGCGGCTCGTGGTGTCTGTCGCTAAAAAATATATCAAACGAAACGTCGATTTGCTCGATTTAATTCAAGAAGGCACGATCGGGATGCAGCGTGGGGTCGAAAAATTCGATCCCACGAAAGGCTATCGCTTTTCCACCTATGCCTACTGGTGGATTCGTCAAGCGATTACCCGAGCGATCGCTGAGAAAGGCCGCACGATTCGTCTGCCGATTCACATTACGGAAAAACTCAACAAAATCAAAAAGGTTCAACGCCAACTGACGCAACAGTTAGGACGGGCGGCGACGGTCGCTGAAATCGCCGACGAAATGAGCCTGACCCCCAAACAAATTCGAGAATACCTCGAACGGGCCCGTCAACCGCTCTCTCTCGATTTGCGGGTGGGCGACAATCAAGATACGGAACTGGCGGATTTGCTGCAAGATGACGGCCCCTCGCCGGAAGATTTTGCGGTTCAATCTTCTCTTCGCAGCGACCTCGAAACCCTGATGGCGGATTTAACGCCCCAACAGCGGGAAGTCTTGGCGTTACGCTTCGGTTTGCGGGACGGTAAAGCCATGACGCTGGCGAAAATTGGCGATCGCCTTAAGATCAGCCGGGAACGAGTTCGTCAAATCGAACGGGAATCCCTCACGAAACTCCGCAAACGCAAGGCGGATATGGGCGAGTATTTGGCCAGCTAGGGGACAATTGACAATCGATAACGGGGAATTGTCTTCCCCTCTCCCCCTCTCCCCCTCTCCCTCTCTCCCCCTCTAATTATCTCGTTACCTCAATTTCCCCCAAAATCACGGGCGATCCCACAGGTCGCCCGTTTTCAATGAGGGTGAGGGTGAGGGGATGGCGGCCCGGAGAGAGGGTTTCGGGAATCTGGAGAACGCGCACGTCCCGTAAGATGCTGTTGGGGGCGATTTGGCGAGGAAACCAAAATCCGCCGAGGAGGGGTTTTGTCTCTCGAACGTCGCCGAAGGTTAGTTGGATGGTGGGATTTGGCGGCGGTTGGGCGGGAAATTGCCAAAATACTGAAATTTCGAGGGTCTGACCGGGGGCGATCGCCTCGGGTAACGCTTCGGTTCCTAACAAGACGGTGTTGTTTCCGAGGGGACGATTGAGGAAAATCGATCGTTCTAAGTCGGTAGGGGTGGGAACCGGCCCGGGATAGATCCAGGCGTACTCGATTCCCTGTAAGTTGACGGTGTGAAGTGGGGTTTGGCGGCGAAAATAATTCACCATGTCTGGACTGGGAACCTCTCGCTGGACTTGGTTGACGTACAATACGACGCGGTTGGTTTGCGTCCATTCGGGGGCGGTGTCGGTATCGCGGGAGCGATCGATTTTCACCACTTCGCCTCGGAAATACGCCCGAAATACTGTCCGATACCAACTGGCGACGCGCGTTCGTTCGGCTTGGGGTTGTTGGTTGAGCCACCACGCCGCCCGTTCTAAGCCTTCTCCTTGTCCGATGGTGAAGATGTCTTCGGCCGCTGAGAGTCCGCCGAAGAGGGGGTTATAGTAGGTGACGTAATCGGGGGCGTAGGGAAGTAACATCGCCGCTTGGACGGCGAGAAGTCCTGGGATGAAGACTTTTGCGGATTTTAGGGGTTTGAGGCTTTGGGCGATCGCCCACCATCCGACGGCGGCCACCACGACTAACCAGGGATAGGTGGGGAGGGGGTAGCGATCGAGTTTGTTGGAAAAGACGGAAAACACCGCCAACATCGACGCCGACAACCCCAGTAATATCGTCAGTTCGGGGACGTAGGGGGTCTGTTTCCGCCATTTGGGAACGGCGAGGCGGAGGATTCCGGCGACGAGTCCCACTTGAAATAGGGGAGAGAGGCGATACAGCATCGCCAGGGGATAAAACAGCAATCCCACTTCGTCGGTGGTTTCGCCCAGGAAGAAAAAGTGGCCGCGGGCGGATTCGTCGACTAAATCTTCGTAAAGCCGCTGGAGGGTTTCCCAGGGTTCGACCCACAACATCGGCCAGAGTAAAACCACTGTGGCGACGAGGGCGACGGTCCAAAGGGCGATTTCAAGCGATCGCTGTTGCCATCCTCGAGGGGCAAAGGAGGCTTTCGCCCATCCCATTTCGATGGCGATGAGGGCGGCGACGAAGCCGGGAAGGACGAAGAGAATTGTGATTTTTCCGGCGGTGGCGAGTCCCATCGACATTCCCGAGGCCAGCAGCCAGGTGAGTTTTTGCGGCGATCGGGGCAATCCGATGGGGGTGGTATCGGGGGGCAAACGTAAATATAGCAGCCCCCAGAAGACGCTGAGGGCGGCGAAATTTATCATTAGGGCATCGGTTGACAAAAACCGTTGATACCCCAGAAAAAACGGCTCGAATAGCAGTAAGCCGATGGAGAGAAGGGCGATCGCGTTTCCAAACAGTCGCCGCAGCAAGACGGTTATTCCCACCATTGTCGCGGCGGTGACGAGGGCTTGCACTAGACGGGGCAGCACGAACCAACTGATGCTGTAATATTCGTAGCGAAGGCATTTCTCGAAGTCGGTGAAGGGTTCTGGTAAGCCGAACCACTGGGGAAATGCCTGTTGTAAAGTACAGTTGAGTGCCATCGCCCACCCCGTCAGCCACATATTCGTTACGCCGGGATGGTGGCGTTCGTAGGTACTATCGAGATCGGCGGCGAGGAGTTCCCGAACGAACGTCGCCCCCCGTCGCAGCCAGGAGATTTCATCGACGTTGAGGGGAACGGTAATCGCCCAAACTCGCAGCACAACGGCGATGAGAAAGATGGCGAACAGGAGATAGAGAGGCGATCGATCGGCGTTAGTGGAGTTCGGGCGGCGAGTTTCGGGCAACATCGATTATTTTTTTCCTGAGAATCGTACACCGATAAAAAGACGTTTGAATTGGGGGAATGCCACGACAATTCTACGGTTGAGGGGAGTCAAAAGGATGGAAAACGTCTCTTGACAAAGACCTGGCTTTGCTATTCGATATGTAGAATTGTTTGCGATCGCGCTTTGCGGTTATCTTTTCGCTCTTCTCTGGGGAATCGTGAAGGACGAGAACACCAAATTTCTGTTGTACCATGTGGGGCAGCTCTGTGCGTCAATCTCTTTTTACAACGCAAGATAAACGCTCGCAATCGAGCCTCATTTCGCGCAGTTTCGCGAACGAGCGGTTTTGGGGAATTGCTAGTGTCGTCTGTGCGATAGTGTACGCGATCGCCGTGCTTCCGGCGTCGTTCGATGGAGACTATATCGTTCAAGACGATGCCCGTCAACATGTGTTTTGGATGCGCCGGTTTCTCGATGGGGATTTGTTTCCCAACGATGCGATCGCGGATTATTTTCAGTCGGTTTCTCCGGTAGGATACGCTTCGCTATACCGTTTGGCGGCGAGTTTCGGACTCGATCCGTTTGTGTTTAATAAGGTACTTCCGGTGTTCCTCGGTGGTATTTTGACGGCTTACGGCTATGGGGTATTTCTACAAATTTTCCCGATTCCTTTTGGGGGGTTTTTATCGACGCTCGTTCTCAATCAGACGTTATGGTGTAAGGACGATTTGATTTCGGGGACGCCCCGAGCCTTTTTATATCCGATTTTTTTGGGTTTTTTATTCTATTACAATAAGAAAAATACGATACTTTCTATCGTTTTTGTGATTTTAACGGGGTTGTTTTACCCACAATTTTTACTCGTCGAACTCGGAATTTTAATTTTAGATGGGTTGGGATGGGTTCGCTTTCGAGATATTTCGGATTCTATAAATTCTATAAAAGAAGTTTTTTCAAAAAAATCGGGTTCGATTGACTTAGAAAGTAATTTAGAAAGTCACCTAGAAAATCACGAAAATAACAACAATGGCAAGCAGCCCCAAAACGCCAGTATTTTAGATTCTGAAAATCAAGGTAACCGTTGGCGTTTGAATTGGACTTCGAGATTTCATTTAGTGAATATTGCTGTCATCGTGGCGATGCTGGCAAGTTATGCCTTAAAAACCAACGAATACGCCCCTGTCGTCAATGCCGAACTTGCTAAACAACTCCCTGAATTTCTAAAAGGCGGACGGATTTATTTCTTTCACTCCGATCCTTTTGAATTTTGGCTGTTGAGAAATCGCAGCGGTTTTTTGCCGCAAAGAACGGCGTTGACGCTGTGGGTTGGAATGCTGTTACCGATTTTGTGGTATCGACGCGATCGCTTTCCCTTACTGCAACAACTCACCGCTAACGCCAAGCTATTTTTTCAAATTTCGATACCCTCGATCGCCCTATTTTTTATCGCCCACGCCCTACTTTTCAAACTTCACCTTCCCAGCCGTTACAGCGAACATACGCTGATTATGTTACTGTCTTTTGCGGCGGGAATTTCGGCGACGACACTCCTCGATGCGGCTTGGCGTTGTCGTCGGCGACGGCGGTTGAAAGCGGGGTTGGCGTTGCTTTTAATTCTGGCGATCGTCATTTTTCCAGTATTCCTCGATCGCTTCCCCAAAACTTACAGTCTCGTCGAAGGCGAAGCCCCGCAACTTTACGAATTCTTCCAGCAACAACCGAAAGATATTCTCATCGCGTCCACCGCCAAAGAAGCCGATAACCTTCCCACTTTCGCCCAGCGATCGATCCTCGTCGGACATGAGTACGCCATTCCCTACCATTACGGCTATTACCAACAGTTTCGCGATCGAGCCGTTGCCGTCTTCGAGGCACAATACAGCCCCACCCTCGAACCCGTCAAACAAGCCATTAGCGACTACAACCTTGACTTTTGGCTGTTAGACAGAAACGCCTTTTCCCCCGACTATCTCAGCGATCGCCAATGGGGGAGTCGCTGGCGACGCCAGTTTATCCGAGATCCCCAACTTATCGCCCGTCTCGAAAGTGGCATTCCCCCCGCCCTCGCCGCCTGGGTTCCAGCTTGTAAAGTGTTCGAGACGCCCGAACATCAGGTATTATCGGCGTCTTGTCTCCTATCAGCCCAATAGAGAATGGCGATCGCACATCTCCAAACCTTCCTCACCCGCCCCATTTCCCAAATTCCCCGGTTCGTTACTGGGTTTTGGTTCGCCCTGAGTTTGGCGGCGAGTAGTTTTTACAGCCTTCCGGTAGTCTCGCAAGCCCTGTCTCACGAGTATCTGGTTTCCGACGACGGGCGACAACATCTGTTTTGGATGCGACGGTTTCTCGATTCCGGGCTGTTTCCCAAGGATGCGATCGCCGATTATTTTCAATCCGTCGCCCCCCTGGGCTATCAGGGGTTTTACTGGATCTTCGCCCAACTGGGAATCGATCCCCTCGACGTGGCGAAAATAATTCCCTTTCCCCTGGCGGTGTTGGCGACGGGGTTCGCCTTTGGGCTGATGTTGGAAATTTTCCCGATTCCTTCGGCGGCGTTTTTCAGCAGCGTTTTGTTGATTCAAAATCTCTGGATGCGAGACGATCTCGCCTCGGCGTCGGCGAGGGCGTTTCTCAACCCCCTGTTTTTGGCGTTTCTCTATTTTCTGATGCGGCGAAAAACCCCCTCGATGCTGCTGTCGCTGTTGGGAGTAGGCTATTTTTACCCGCAATACCTTCTCGTGGCGGCGGGGGTGTTGCTACTGTTTCCGCGAAACCCTCTGCAAAATCTATCGTTTCCGGGTTCTCCGTCTCAGAGGGGAAACGCTGGCGGAGAGGATTCGGTATTTTTCGGGGGAAACCTTTTCAAACACCTCCCCCCAGTGGAAAATCTCCTCGCCCTCGCCCTCTGCGGGGCGATTCTGCTTCCCTACGCCTTGAAAAGTTCCGATTTCGGTTCGGCGTTTTCCCTGGTTGAAGCCCGCCATCTCCCCGAATTCCAGCCGGGAGGGAGAACCGCCTATTTCGCGAAAGACTGGGGGCGGTTTTGGCTGAGTGGAAGCCGAACCGGATTACAACCCGCCCTCGATCCGCCGTTACTCTGTTTGGGGTTGCTGCTACCGCTGTGGCTGCGAGGGCGATCGCCCCTCAAATCCCATTTACACCATATATATATAGTGTCGGCGTTGGTGATTTCGAGTTTGATGTGGTTCTTCCTCGCCCACCTGCTGGCGTTTCGGCTGCATCTCCCCAGTCGCTACACGCAGCATAGTTTGCGAATCGCCCTCTCGATCGCCGCCGGAATTGCGATCGTCTGGATTCTTGAAAGTCTGTGGGGTTGGGCGAAACCGTCATCTCAGAGATTCAGAGGAGGTGTCGCCGTGGCGGTGACTATGGCGATTTTCGGATATCTGGCGGCGTATCCGTTTTCTCTGGGAAATTACCCGAAAACCAACTATATCGTCGGTTCCCATCCTCAACTTTACGAGTTTTTCCAGCAGCAACCGAAGGATACTCTCATCGCGTCTCTGTCGCCGGAAGCCAACAATCTCCCCAGCTTCGCCCAGCGATCGATCTTCGTGGGTTACGAATACGCGATTCCGTTCCACCGAGGCTATTACAATTTACTGCGACAACGGGCGATCGCTCTGCTAGAAGCTCACTATACTCCAGATGAAACAGAGTTGAGGCAGTTTGTGGAAGCCCACGACATCGATTTTTTCCTCATTGACGCCGACGCCTTTTCCCCGGAATATCTCCTCGAGTCGCGATGGCGGCGATCGTATCCCCAGGAAACCGACGAGGTTCGCCGACGGCTTCTCGCTGGAGAAACCCCCGCTTTACAAGGATTCCTCGAAACTTGCGGACGTTTTTACAATGAAGATCGAACCGAAAATTTAGCGGTGGTCGCGAAATCCTGTATCGTGAAAGCTGAACTGAAGTGAGTTTCGTCGGTATGGCGTATCGAAAGTTTTCCTTGGTTTGGCTACAGCGGGCGATCGCGTTTGTGGTAATTTGCGGGGTGTTTTTCCGACTCTACAACCTCGATGGAAAAGTCTACTGGTACGACGAAACCATGACTTCTCTTCGCGTCGCTGGATATACACAGGCGGAGTTCGTTCGTGAAGCGGCGAACGGGGAAATTACGAGTATCGAACGTCTTAGAGATACCTATCAGTATCCGAACGAGACGCGAGATTTATCGGATTCGATCGACGCCTTAGCTCGGCATCCCGAACATTCTCCTTTATATTATATCCTCGCTCGGTTTTGGCTGCAAGTTTTCGGAAATTCTGTAATTGCAATTCGCAGCCTTTCGGTAATTTTGGGAATTTTGGCGATTCCGTTAATGTACTGGCTATGCTGCGAGTTGTTTTCTCAGCCGCTGATGTCCGGGTTGGGAGTTGCGATTTTCGCAATTTCTCCATTTCACGTGCTGTATTCTCAGGAAGCCCGAGAATATAGTTTGTGGACGGTCGCGATTTTACTATCGAGTGTTATTTTATTACGGGCGGTTCGAGAGTCGAAATATCGATTAGCAACGCCGATGTGGTTGCTGTACGGCGTTACCGTGGCTTTGAATTTGTACGCTCATCCCTTTGCGGCGTTCGTCTCTGTTTCTCACGGGTTGTACGTGGCGTTGACGCAGGGATTTAAAAATTTCAAAAATTTAATTGCTTACGGATTGGCGTCGCTTTTAGGAATTATTTTATTTTCGCCTTGGCTGTACGTCGTCGTTCAAAATATATCGTATTTTGTGAAAAACACTCAAAGTACGATGTCGCCTCGGGATAACCTGCATTTAATTTGGGGATTGAACCTCAGTCGAATTTTTATAGACGTGAACCAGGGAACCAGCCCCCTCAATCCGTTGCTGTATTTGGCGATCTTTCTGGTTTTGTATTCTATTGTGGTTTTGGTGCGATCGACACCGCCGAAAACCTGGCTGTTTGTTGTCCTTTTAATGGGAGTTACGGGAACGGCGTTATTGGTTCCCGATATCCTGTTTGGAGGAAGGCGATCGAACAATCTTCGCTATGTGGTTCCTTGCGTCATCGGAATTCAGTTAGCGGTGACGTATCTCTTCGGAACCAAACTTTCGACGCTGTGGCGGGGAGTGCGACAACACCGCCGCTGGAAATACGCCATTTTGTTCCTATTTTTCTGTGGATTTGTATCCTGTGCGGTGAGTTCTCAGGTTCCCGTTTGGTGGAACAAAAGTTACGCCAAAAGCCGCTACAACCCCGCGATCGCTGAAATTATAGCCCAAAGCGATCGCCCGTTGGTAATTAGCGACGACAACCCCGGACAATTGTTATCGTTGAGTCACTTACTTCCGCCAGATGTCGATATTCAGATTTTGAAACCTTCTCAAGTTCCCGAAATTCCCGAGGGCTATTCTCCGGTGTTTTTATATCGCCCGTCAGACGCCTTACAAGGGGCGATCGCACAGCGATATAACGCCACGATCGAACGAGCTTATCAAGGATGGCTGTTTAGAGTTGATAGTTAATAGCTGTGATTTGAGTTGGGTTGGTGAAACCCCACAACCCATCGGTTTTAAATTCTAAAGTTGACTCGATCTCAAATCGGGGAGTTGAAGGAAATGCTGTTTGTGAATAAACATAAAATAACATCGCCGAAAACGCTATCGTGGATCGTAATTATATATGCGATCGCTTTACACTGTATTCAGTATATGGCGAAGCGATCGCTCTGGGCGGATGAATCGGTATTAGCGTTAAATATCGTCGATCGCAGCTATCTCGAACTTCTCGAACCTCTCGATTACAACCAAGGCGCACCCATTGGATTTCTCTGGATAGAAAAACTATCGATACAGCTATTGGGAAATCACGAATACGCCTTGAGGCTGTTTCCCTTTCTCTGCGGAATCGCGTCAATTTTCCTATTTTACGACTTAGCCAAACGCTGTTTAAAAAATTACGGCGTTCCGATAGCGTTGGCGTTTTTCGCCACTTTAGAATATTTGGTGTACTACATCACCGAGTTAAAACAATATTCCAGCGATGTCGCCGTCACCTTAATTCTGGCGTTACTGACACAGGATTTACTCAAACGCGACTTAAACTTCAAAAATATTTTAACCTACAGCCTTATTGGGGCGGTTATGATTTGGTTTTCCCATCCGGCGGTTCTCGTCGCGGGAGGATTCGCCCTATTTTCCCTCATCAAAGTCTGGCGAAACCGCAATTTTGAGAAACTCCCGAAACTCCTAACCGTTTTTACAACTTGGGGGATTAGCTTTCTCGGCTTTTACTTCCTCTCTATCCAATCGTTGAGCAACAACGAAACTCTCAAAGAATCCTGGCGGAGTGCATTTCCTTCAGAACTTACCGATATTAACTGGTTAGCCGAAAAATGGTGGAAACTCTTCGAGAATCCCCTGGGAATTCGAGAAGATTACATTTGGATAGCGATGGTGGTGTTTTTCATCGGCGTGTTTTCCCTCTTTCGCCGCAACCGCCAAACTCTCGCCTTCCTCGCTTCCCCTCTCCTGGCGACGATTCTCGCGGCGTATCTGCGTCAATACCCCTTTCGTAACCGCCTACTCCTGTTTCTGACGCCGTTTATCGTTCTCCTCATCGCCGAGGGAATCCACTACGTCGGGAGGAAAACCCGCCATAAACTGAAGGCGATACCGGGAATTCTCCTGTTTGGCGTTTTGTTTTGGATTCCCCTTTTCCAAACCACCGCCTTATTCGCCAATCCCATTACCCGAGAAGAAATTCGCCCCGTCATCGCCTACGTGAAGGAACGCCAGCAACCGGGAGACGTTCTTTATATCTTCCAGCGAGGAGAATATCAATTTCAATATTACGCCGAAAAATTCGGCTATGAGGAGGGAGATTATATCGTCGGCGTTGACGACTTAGAAGATGGAAAAGAAGTCTCGCCGCCAGAGTGGGAACGCTATACTCAGGATTTAAATGCGTTGCGGGGAAATTCTCGCGTCTGGCTGATTTTTTCCCATATCGACGATGTAGAAGAAGAACGCGATCGCGTCTTAGGCTACATTGACAGTTTAGGACAAAAGCGCGATCGATACGACGCCCCCGGTGCCTTTGTTCTGTTGTACGACTTTACCGCTAACGATGAAACTCCCTAAATCTCTCAACTTCAGTTTAAAACTACTCTGCATCGCCGTCATCGTTCTCGGAATTTTCTATCGCGTCACCAACTTAGGCTTGAAATTTTACTGGGGTGACGAAGTTCGGACTTCCATGCGAATTTCGGGATATACCGAAGAAGAAGTTATCGAAACCAGCTACACCGGAGAAATCCTCGAATTCAGCCAACTTCAACATTATCACTATCCGCAAAACAGAACGGTTTCCGATACCCTTTCCGCCCTCGCCCACCATCCCGAACATCCACCGTTATATTACCTCTCAGCGCGGTTTTGGGTACAGTTTTGGATGCAGTGGTTTCCCGATTCCGTGGCGGTGACGCGGAGTCTCTCGGCGGTGTTTAGTTTGTTGGCGATTCCCTGCGCCTTCTGGCTGTGTCGAGAACTCTTCGCCGATTCCCGCGTGGCTTGGGTTGCAACAGCGTTAGTCGCCATTTCTCCGTTACACATTTTATACGCCCACGAAGCGAGACAGTATAGTTTGTGGGTGTTGGCGACACTGTTTTCGAGTGGAATGTTAGTGCGATCGCTCCGCAGTTTTACTGTCAAAAACTGGGGAATTTACGCTTTCAGCATCGCCCTCGGTTTATATTCTCACTTACTCTTTGCATTAGTGGCGATCGCTCACGGAATTTACGTTTTTGCCACCGAAGGAATTCAACGCAGCAAAACTGTAATTTCCTATCTCGTTTCCAGCATTTTCGGCTGGTTGCTATTTTCTCCTTGGATTTGGATTATCGTTACCAAAACCGCCCGAACCAGCGAAGCCATTGAAGAAGGCGAATCGAGCGTTGAATTCTCCTTTTTAGTCTACCGTTGGTTTCGCAACCTCAACCGCGTCTTCTTCAACGCTAACCTCGGCGATATCAACTTTATTTTAGTCCTGTTCGTTCTCTACGCCCTTTATATTTTAATCCAAGAAATGCCGCGAAAAACTTGGTTGTTGGTCTTGACAATTGTGGCAACTAATGCTATATTTTTAGTGATACCTGATATTCTATGGGGTTCTCGACGTTCGGCGGGATTGCGTTACTTATTCGCCTCTTATACGGGAATCCAGATTGCGGTTGCCTATTTATTTTCAACTAAGTTTAATTCCGTCAAGCTGTGGCAACAGAAAACCTGGCGCGTTGTCTTTGTTTTGTTTCTGACAGTCGGAACAATTATGGGAGCGATCGACCTTCAAAAAGAAGTCACCTGGAATAAAAGCGACGACAAAGCCAGATTTTACATTCCCGCCGCTGACAATATTAATTTAGCTCCCAATCCGCTGTTAATTACCACAGAAGATCCCGTAAAAGTTCTCACCTTCAGTTATCGCGTCAAACCCGAAACCCAATTTCAGCTTTTCCGAGAAGAGAGACTTCCTGATTTTCCCGACAATCGTTCTGTCTTTTTATTCAATCCCTCTCCTGTTTTACAGCAGCAAGTACAAGCCTTACCGAACACGCAACTCGAGCTTGTCGAAAATCGAAAAGACGAGCTAAAATTATGGCAGGTACTTCGCTGAAAATATAAAACTTGTAGGGAGTAACATCACCACAGAGACACAGAGAATACAGAGAGGAGTAGGGTGCGTTACGGCGGCTAAAAAGTTTAAAAAAACAAGTCCATGAAAGCTCCGCCGTAACGCACCGAATTAACGGGGAATACAACAATTCAGCAAATGATTTTCCAAAAAAAAGGGTCTTCTGGGTTTAAGGTGATAAGCTAATTTTATGATAAGTAAGACCCTTACTGTAGGGGCGTCATGGCAATGCGCCCAATTTCGCATTCAAAATAACAAATTACACCACAAGTCCCGAAGACCCAAAAAAACAATAAGCCTAAAATCACGATGAAAATCAAAGCAATTTTTGATGGAGAAGTGTTACGTCCTGTAGAACCCATCGAACTCGAACCGAATACAACCGTCGAACTAGAACTAGAACTAGAAACAGAAAAGCCGATTCAATCTAACGACGAAATATCTTTTTTCGATGTTGTAGAATCTCTCAATTTAGAAGGGCCTTCAGATTGGGCAAAAAATATCGATCGATAAAGCTCAAAGGGGAAGGATTGAGTTTCACGAGATTTCACTCGAAATTCAAACAACTATTAAAAATTATAAAAAATTGAATACTCCCGTCCGGAGCGAGGCTAAATTAGGAGCAAAAAGAGGATATATTCCCCCTATTTTCGACTCCAATTATGGGCAACCTCTCCATTGCGCTGCTGTTTGCAGCCTCCCTCACCCTAGCCTCGCCGATTCTGGCGGCGGAATCCCCGGACACTTCCACCATGAACGACGCCACCGACGAAGTTCTTAACACTTACGATCGCTATCGCCAAGTCCTCGATCGCACCACCTCGATGGTACGCGACCGCGACGCACGAGCGATCGCCAGCGAATACGGCTTAGACATCGTCAACGTCATGTGGGAAGACACCGGACGCTACGACAACTCCGCTGTCGGCCCCAACATCAGCGATTTGACGATTCAGGTGCAACAGCACAACCCCCGCAGCGACGAGTACGAACTGCACCTGATGCCCGTCATCCGCTACCCTAACTTTAGCGACTTTACCGCCGACATCCCCATCGATCGCTTCTCCCTTCTCGTGGGAAACGAAAACGGCGAAGACTTGCGCCGGGTTCCCCTCGCTGACGTTCTCGACAACCTGCGAGACTATCTCCACGACCCCAATTCCTGGGACGGCGATAACACTTCCCTTCTCGTCAAACGGGACACCCACGTTCTCGTCAGCGCACAAGCCTGTTTTCTCCCCATTCCTCAAGGGGACAAAGCGCAATTCAACCCCGTCCTCTTCAATTACCAATCTTACGAAGGCGACCCCGCCGTCCTCACGATTCTCGCCACCCGCGAAGGAACCAGCGTCACCATTATCGACAATACCCGCGATGCGTTTGAAGCCGGTCAAACTTGGGGACAACGGCTGTTTTTCAACCAAAACGGCGATCGCGCCAGTCTTACCGGCCAGCGATCGAGCGACTTTCAAGCCGAATCTCCCGAACCGGACGACTCCGACGCCGAGATACCCACCACCGAAGCCGCCGGAGAGTCGGGGTTAAACATGGTGATGGTGATTCAAGTTCCCCTCAAACAGAAACAACCGATGCGAGGGGGGTTCGGTATAGACATGTCCGTTGACTTCGAGGACCTTTCAACCAGTAACGTCGAAGATGCGGTCATCGGCCATGGAGAAATTGAAGGGCCGTTCACGGAAATCGACGGACTGGCGATCGAACGCGACCCAGATTTCCCAATTCGCGTCACCGTCCAGTTTTACAAAGCCACCGACAACGGTGTCGTCTCCGAAGAAGACATCGCCGACATTCACGAACAAATTACCCGCATTTACGTTGATGCGGATTACGTGGGAAGTCTCGTCGTAGACGACAGAAGCCAGCGTCTGACGGATTATCCGGGGTCTCATGAAGAACCGGAAGACTGGTGGAAAAAATTCTGGGAACGCCACCGCCAAAATACCGGAGAAACTCCCGCCGAAACACTCGAACGGTTGCGTCGTCTGTTTAACCAACATCGCACCTAGGAGGACGCATGAGCGGCGAGACGACCTTACTTCAACGAGACCCCTTCGCAGACGGAACCACCGACGACCCACTCCTCGAAATTCGCACTTACGACGGAACGCGCAACAACCTGACGCCAGAACGGACGGCTTACGGAGCTTCGGGAGAGCCGTTTTTACGTCAGTTTCCGCCAGAATACGAAGACGGCGAAGCTGCGCCTGCGGGGGTGGGGAACCGCCGACCGATTCCCATTTACACTCAAGAAGAGGTCGATCGCCTGACTGCGCTCGGTCGTACAGTTGTCCCCAATACCGATCCTGCCATTAACGCGCCGTTTCTGGAACTCGATCCCCCCGATCGCCCCAGTCCCCGTATTATTAGTAACGTACTGGCCGACCAAGACGGACAAAGCCTTCCTAACCGTCGCTACACCACCGATTTAACCTGGAGTTTCGGACAGTTCGTCAACCACGATTTGGATTTAGCTCTCGAAGGCTTTGAGGAAACCGACTCCAACCGCGACCTCTCCTTCCCCATCGATATTCCCCTCGACGATCCCGATTTCGGCGAAAATACTCCCGGTGCGCGTCCCAACAACCAGTTTTCCTTCGAGCGAGACGCCTTGGCTCCCGGAACTGGCGTTAACGAGATCCCCGGAACGGGAGTCAACCGGATTACCGGATGGCTCGACCTTTCGACAGTGTACGGGTCGAACGTGGAAATTGCGCGGGAATTGCGATCGCTCTCTGGCGGACAACTGCGGGTGACTCCCACGGAAACCGGCGATTTGCTTCCTGTCAACAGTCCCAGTCCCACCCGAGAGGGAAAACCGATTTCCCAACCGGGAGCGTTTCAAGGAGTGGGATTCGCAGCGGGGGACGAACGAGTCAGCGAAAATAACAGCCTCGCCTCGCAACATACTCTGTGGCTGAGAAATCACAACCGCCTCGCGGATGAACTGGGAGAACTTCACCCGAACTGGACGGACGAACAACTGTTTCAACGAGCCAGACAACTCAATATCGCTCAATATCAAAATGTCGTTCTCAATCAGTGGCTTCCGACGTTGCTGGGGGAAAATAACCCGAATTCGCTTCGTCCTTATACTGGATACGACGACAGCCTCAATCCTCAAACGAGCAATGCTTTCGTTACGGCGTCGTTCCGTATCGGTCATACCCTCGTCAGTCCGACGATTTGGCGTCTCGACGAAAACGGCGAAGTCGATCCTCGCGGACATATCAGCTTTTTCCGCAATTTCGACGCTCCCGACGTGACGGAAGGAAGCGATTTAGATGTGATTTTTCGCGGCTTAGCCTCGAAGTTCTCGCAAGATGTGGATACGAGGGTGGCTGACGATTTGCGAAACGCGCTCCCGAATTTTATTGGAGCGATTCCGATTCCCTTGGGTGCGGTGGGGTTCGATTTGGTGTCTGCGAATCTGCAACGGGGACGCGATCGCGGCGTGGCGGATTACAATCAGCTTCGGAGAACCTTGTCAGAACAGTACCCGGAATTGGGAATTCGTCCGGTAACGAGTTTCGCGGAAATTACCTCCGACCCGGAATTACAAGCAGCCTTAGAATCGGTTTACGGAACGGTTGAGGATATCGATCCTTGGATTGGGTTGTTGATTGAAGATCCGGTTCCGGGGTCGAGTTTCGGTCCGACGCAAGGCGCGATTTTTCGGGAGCAGTTCGAGCGGATTCGCAACGCCGATCGCTTTTGGTTCGATCGCACTTTGGAGGAAGGCGGATTTTTTACAGCAGAAGAAATCGCCGCGATTCGCGATACGTCGTTTTCCGATATTCTCCAACGAAACACCGACATTGACGACGTTCAAGACAATCCATTTTTCTTAATGAAGGTGGGAAAAAGCGACCCCGAAGCCATGAACGGTGGTGTGGGAGCGGATTCGATGTTAGGAATGGCTGGCGATGACGAGATGTACGCTGCGGCGGGTGACGATGCGATCGCCGGAAATGAAGGAAACGACGTTCTCGAAGGCGAGTTAGGAAACGACATTTTGATGGGAGGAAAAGCCTTCGATCGCCTGTCGGGAGGTGAGGGAAACGACCGTCTCAACGGCGATTGCGACAGCGATACGCTCATCGGCGGTGCGGGATCGGATACGTTTGAATTCGGACGGGATGGGGTGAGATTTTCGGAATTGGGAATCGACGAAATTACGGATTTTGTCAGCGGTGAAGATGCGATCGCGCTTTCAGCGAAAAGTTTTGTTTTACCCTATTCGGACGGAACGATTTCAGTCGAAACGGTCGAAGAAAATGCAGATAGTTCAGAGGCTGCGATCGTGTTCGATCGCACTACCGGCGCGTTATTCTACAATCCTGACGGTCCGGACATCGGCTTCGATTTCGGCGGACAGTTCGCCACCCTACAACCGGGTTTGACGCTTTCTGAAGCAGATTTTCATGTTGTATAAATTCAAATTTAGGGGTGCATCTCAAAATCGTAAATCGATCGAGGTAATTTAGCTTCTGTTGGGTTTCGCGTTTGCTCCATCTAAGCTACCCTTTGCTTTTTGATAGTTCGACCTTGAATTAAGCGAAAGCATTTCGTCAACTTAAAAAACATCTATTGAGTTTTTTTCAGGCAACACCTTGGTAAGATCGACCTAAACTTAAGAAAAAAATAACCTAGGAGTTCAGTCAATGCCTTCTCAAAAATCATCAGACCCTGAAGTGACCCAAAAACAAAATTCTAATCCAGTGAAGAACTTCTTGCTGGGCGCTAGTTTGAGCGGTATTCTTATCTTTGCTTACCTCTCGCTATCTGTAGACATGACCTATGGCAGTTTAGCAGCAGTCGAAACCTGGAGACTCGCGGTAGCCATTGCTGTTCCGATTGCGTGTGGCTTGCTCGCAGTCTTTTTTAAAGACCGTGCGATTGCATGGCTCAGTCAGATTTTTGAATCGGCGAATTTTCCTTTCTAAACCTACATCTAGGCGATCGCGCGACAACCGTTTGCAAATAAGGTTTCTACGGAACGTCAGATTTTGTTTTCTGAAGATAGCAATGACAATCTGGTTTTTCAATCAAAGACGCCGCCAATCTATTGAGCGCGATCGCCGCCAGCAATCCCCCGCCAAACGTACTTTCACTGGTCACAAACGGTACCGATAACTGCATCAACCGCCGTTTCGCCGCAGGCGCGTGACTGAAACCAATCGGTAATCCAATAACGAGAGCGGGTCGTCCCACTTGCGCCTCGATCGCATCGCAAATTTCCAACAACACCGACGGTGCATAACCCACCACCCAAATCGTACCGTCGATCGACTCCCGAAGTCTTTGCTTCAACTGGCGATCGCACCAAAACTGTTGTTCGGCGTCTTCCGCACTGTCAATATGGGGATTCTCCACCAGCGATCGCCACTGACAGCCTAAATGCGTCAAACGAGTGCGATCGAGGGTCGCAACCACCGCCGGAACGTCCGCCATTACCGTACACCCCGTTGACAGCGCGTTTCTCGCCGCCGCGATCGCATCGGGACTCAAACGCATAAACGCCGCCAAACTCACGTCTCCACAAGCTAAAACCAGGTGAGACAAGACATCGACTTCAATCGGCGATCGCTCCGACAAATCCGGTAACAACCGCTGTAACGCCTCCTGAAAATTCTCAGGATGACTCGAAACCCCAACATCCAAATATTGCCAAAGTTCCTCACTTAAAGATTGCGCCGTTTGCGCTTCGACTTCCAACAACTGAAGTTGAGCCAACGCTTCCGCTTGCGTCGATTGACAAGAACTATCTCGTCCGAGTAACCCCTCAAGCGCGATCGCCGTTTGTCGCCACTTCACCAATTGCTGCAAAACCGTTTGATACTGCTTCTGTAACTGCTGCATCAACGAATCGGTTTGAGTCGATTCAGGCTGAGTTTCCAAAATTTGCTTGATGTGCGTCAGTTGAAACCCCTGTTGCTTCAGTGCCACAATACGCTGCAAACGTCGCACGTCCGCCTCATCGTACAAGCGATAATTACTCGCAGACCGCATCGGTTGAGGTAACAAACCGATTTGATGATAGTGGCGCACCATACGCGGCGTCGTACCACATCCGACCGCTTGAGTGAGTTCTTTAATCGTCAGCATTTTCGACAAACAAGGGAGTTGACGCCTCGTTTTCTCTCGATGGTTTTCCCAAACTTCTCTTGACTTTGACATTAATGTCAAGGTTTACCATACGCAGACTGAAACATAAAGGTTGTGTCGATGATTCGTCGGTCTGTGTTGCCCAGTAAACTCCAGCATTGGATGAAAACCTATCCCGAGGCGATCGCCGCTGCGATTTGTGCGCTACTCACCCTCGTCGGTTGGCTCGCACTCAACGGAAGTTGGCTGGGGTTTGGCGTGTGGACGTTGCTGGCAGCTTACACCATCGGCGGGTACGACTCGGCGCGCGAGGGACTCGAAACCCTGTGGGAAGAGCGCGAGTTGGACGTAGACTTACTGATGATCGTGGCAGCGTTGGGCGCCGCCATTTTAGGCTTTTGGCAGCAAGACTATTACTTACTCGTCGATGGTGCGGTCTTAATTCTAATTTTCGCGGTCAGCGGCGCTCTCGAAAGTATCGCCATGCACCGAACCGAGCGCAATATTCGCAGTCTCATGGAACTGACGCCAGATACGGCGAGACTTTTACAAGGTCACGAAGAACGAACCGTTCCCACCCAAACCCTACAAATCGGCGATCGCATTCGTGTCAAACCCGGCGAACTGTTCCCCACGGACGGCATCGTTCGAGAAGGCAGCAGTACCATCAATCAAACTCCCATTACGGGGGAGTCGATGCCTGTGGAAAAAACCCTCGGAGACGAGGTGTTCGCCGGAACGATTAACGGTCGCGGTGCGTTAACGGTGGAACTGCACAAGTCCCCCGAAAGCAGTTTGATTCAGCGCGTGATTCAATTAGTCGAGCAGGCGAAAACCACTCAACCGCCGTCTCAACAGTTTTTAGAGCGGTTCGAGCGGGGTTACGCTCGCGTTATCGTCTTCAGCGCGATCGCCCTCGGAACGTTACCGCCGCTCGTGTTGGGGTGGGATTGGGAAACCACGATTTACCGAATGTTGATTTTTCTGGTGGTGGCCTCTCCCTGCGCGTTGATGGCGTCTGTGATGCCAACGTTACTCTCGGGAATCGCTCGCGGTGCGCGACAGGGGATTTTGTTTAAAGACGGAGCGCAGTTAGAAACCATTGGAAAAGTCCGCGCGATCGCCTTTGATAAAACCGGAACCCTCACCACGGGTCAGTTACAGGTCAGCGATATCGTTCCCGCCGCCAACGTCGAAAAAGCGGAAGTGTTGCAAATTGCAGCCTCTCTCGAAGCCTATTCCGAGCATCCCCTCAGTCAAGCGATCTTGCAAGCGGCACGCGCTGAAGAAATTCCGTTATTATCGGCGATCGAGGTACGAGCGGAAGTGGGACAAGGAATCGTCGGTTCTCTCGAAGGAAAACCGGTGAAGTTGGGGAAAGGAAGCTTTGCGCTGGCGGAGTTCAGCGACATCGAGCCGTCTTTAACCACCCAAAGCCAGCATCTCGAAACTCAGGGGAAAACGGTAATTTGGGTGGTGCGCGATCGGCAAATCCTAGGCTTAATGGCTGTGGTCGATCGCGTTCGTCCCCACGCCGCCGACTTGTTGAAGGTTCTCCAGCGGCGGGGTGTTGCGTTTACCGCCATGCTCACGGGAGATAACGCGGCCACGGCGCAAACGGTGGCGCAAGCAGTCGGCGTTAACGCGATTTATGCGGATTTACTTCCCGAGGATAAGGTCGATGTGGTCCGAAAGCTACAGCGACAGTATCGAACGGTGGTGATGGTGGGAGATGGTGTCAACGACGCTCCGGCGTTGGCGCAAGCCTCGGCTGGCGTGGCGATGGGAGGTGCAGGAAGCGATATCGCCTTGGAGACGGCGGATATTGTGTTGATGGCCGATCGCTTGGAGAAGTTAGAGCAAGCGATTTACATTGGGCAGAAATCGCAACGGATTATCCGACAAAATATTACGTTGGCTTTGACGTCGATCGCCGTGTTGATGGTGGCGAACTTTTTCGGCGAAATCACGCTTCCGGTGGGGGTTCTCGGTCACGAAGGCTCGACGTTATTGGTCACGCTCAACGGTTTGCGACTCCTCAGACGGGATAACGGTTAAAGATGTTTAGTTTTCTGCGGGTTTCGAGGGAATTAGGTAAATTGCGCCGGATATTAAGGTTAAAACAACGGACAGCCAAAAGGTGACGAGTCCGGCTGTTGTCCAGGGTTCTGATAATGGGGCGAGGAGAAGGGCGATCGCCGAGATTTGACTGACGGTTTTCGCCTTTCCCCACCAGTTTGCCCCGGAAATGCTAGTTTGGCTGACACGCCAACCGGCGATCGTCAGTTCGCGGGCTAAGATTAAAAATACACCCCAAGCGGGAACGGTTCCCCATTCAATTAAGATTAAAAACGGTGCGAAAACTAACAGTTTATCGACGAGGGGATCGAGGAACTTTCCTAAATCGCTGACTTGGTTGAAGCGTCGCGCCACGTAGCCATCTAGCCAATCGGTGAGGGCTGCAATTAGGAATATCGTCAACCCGATCCAACGATAGGACTGGCTTGGATTGGATAAGAAATACAATAAAAACGGGATTCCCAGCATTCGAGACAGGGTAATCCAAGTTGCAACTGTCATTAGATTTGAATAACGATACAGAATTTCTATATCACAAAAAATATATTTTATATTGTATTTTTATTATATTTTAATATTTTAAAACGAATTAGCTTACTCGGGAAAACATCGAAGATTTATCGGGTCGATCGAATCGAATAAGATCGATCGAAGCTCTAACAACTCGACGAGTTGCCCGTTAGCTAAAAATTCACTTTCAAATATCGATCGCAGAATCACGTCGCGGGAATTTAACGATTCACCGCATTTACGGCTTCGGAGACAAATCGTCGACGACTTTCACTTTACCCTGACGAACCGATCGCATGAGCCGATTGACCGAACGGCGATCGTCTTCGTTTAAGGAATCGTCTAAAGCAGCAGCCATCAGCCCGTAACAGTCCGTGCGAGTGAGAACCCCCGTATCCCGAACTGAGACGAGAATTTGCGAAATCGCCCCTGGAATGAGTTGTATTTCCGGAACCATCAGTTTTAGGCGCAAAATTCGGTATTTCCAGTATGACCGATTTTGACCCCTCACCGAGCGATCGATCTCGCGACGGTCGGGCGATCGCGATCGAGATTTCGAGCGATCGAAATCACAAGTTCCCCGAGTTCAACCGCTCAATCCGGTTCGCCCTCTAAAAAAACACCGATACGGCGAAATTTCTCGTATCGAAGTGTCCGTCGTTGTTCCGGCGTCAAGCCACAGAGATGGCGAAGTTCCTCGATCAACGCCGTTTTCAAAATTTCCGTCGCTTCGACGGGTTGATTGTGAACGCCGCCAACGGGTTCGCTAAGCAGGCGATCGAGAATGCCTAACTCCTTGAGATCCCGAGCGGTAATTTTGAGGGCTTCGGCAGCTTGAGAGCTTTTCGAGGCATCTTTCCACAAAATCGCCGCGCAAGCTTCCGGTGTCGCCACCGTATATACCGCGTGTTCGAACATCAGCAGGCGATCGCCGACACCGATGCCCAACGCACCACCCGAACCCCCTTCACCGATCACCGTACAAACGATCGGTACGTCGAGGCCGAACATTTCCCGTAAATTGTAAGCAATGGCCTCGCCTTGGCCGAGGTGTTCGGCTTCAATACCCGCCCAAGCCCCCGGCGTGTCGATAAACGTGAGGATTGGCATCCCAAAACGGTTCGCGTGTTCCATCAACCGCATTGCTTTGCGGTAACCGCCCGGAGATGCCATGCCGAAATTTCGTGCGACGTTATCTTTCGTATCGCGTCCTTTCTGGTGTCCCAGCATCACCACCGGTATTCCGTCCAACCGCGCGATGCCGCCTACGAGAGCCGGATCGTCAGACCCGCCGCGATCGCCGTGTAACTCGATCCACTCGTCGCCGATCGCTTGAATGTAATCGAGGGTACTCGGCCGTCGGGGATGACGTGCCAGTTGCAACCGTTGCGCCGGAGACAAACTACTAAAAATCTCTTGGCGCAGTTGCGTCGCCCGCTCTTCGAGTTGGCGAATTTCCTCCGAGACATCCACGTGAGTTTCGTCGGCGATGTCTCGGATTTGTTGAATTCGTTTTTCCAGCTCGACGAGGGGTTTCTCGAAGTCTAACAGCATAGGTTGGACAAGCAAATGAAAAGTAAACGGAAGTGGCTGGGTTGTCCGATATTGCTTCTAGCTCTCTACAATAGACAGAAGCGGTTTAAACCCGTGTTTGATCGAAACGTCACCGATCGCCTGCATTTTTTCGACCGAGATCTGGTTTCGTCCCCAAGAGAAGTTGGTGTACCACTTCTCGAATTCCAGCAGCATCGACTCGGCAAAACAAGCAAACATTTGCCGGGTCGGTACGTCCATGTTAACCAGCTTCATAATCCGCCAGTCAATGTCGAGAGAATGTTCGACAATGCCGCCTTTGAGGACGTAGACACCGGGATGCTTGAGTTTCGAGTCGAGGTTTTTGGGATAGCCCCCGTCGATCGTCAGACAGGGTTTTTTGAGGCTGTCGAAGTCGATCTCGATGCCTTTGGGCAAACTGGCCACCCAAACCACGATGTCAGCATGGGGTAGAGCCTCCTCCAATCCCATGACCTTACCGCGACCGAGTTCTTCTTGCAACGCTTGCAGCCGAGCGCGATCGCGAGCCACTAAAATCATGTCGGCGACATCTGTTTTCGTGTTGAGCCACCGACAGACCGCACTTCCGATGTCTCCCGTCGCACCGACCACCGCCACCGTCGCTTTCGACAGTTCGATGCCGAGTTTCGGGGCAGCTTGTTCGACTTGACGGCAGATAATGTAAGCCGTATGCGTGTTTCCCGTCGTAAAACGCTTGAAATCAAGCGTGATGTTGCGAATCCGCTGAATTTGATTCAAATTGAAATTCTCGAACACAATCGAGGAAAATCCGCCGAGCGCCGTGATATCGAGTCCGATTTTTTGCGCGTGAGCCATCGCGTTGACGATTTTTCGCGTCGCGGCTTTGATACGACGGTTCGCCAGCATTTCCGGCAAAAAGCAGGATTCGACATAGCGACCTTCGATCGTTTGACCCGTCACGCTCGTCACGGTAATGTTATCGACGGTTTGCGGTGGAGCAGAACACCAAAACTCTAAATCCTGGTCGGCGAGTCCGGAGTATCCCAAATCCCGCGCGACGGTTTGAGCTTGTTCTAGATTGGTAAGGTGACCGATTAAACCAAACATGGGCAGATTTTAGGCAACCTGTCTTTCAGGTTGCAAGACGGTATGCGGTAACAAGTACAGGTTCATAAACCTTTACATTATTATACGAGAGAATGCTTCTCAATCTTTTTCGCAAGATATCGCCCGCTTTCGGCTCGAAAACGGGCGATGGAAACGTTCTCGCTAAGTTCGCTTGAGAACAGTTAGGCGCAACGACTTAAGCCGCACTCCGCAAACCGTGAGTGAGCATCCGTACCGTCTCGCGAGTGTTGAAGCCGACGTTAGCGAGGGCTTCACCGTAGGCGATCGTGAAATCTTCGATGAGTTCTTCTTTCTCCATGTTGAGGACGCGAGCGTCGTTCTCGACTTGGTTGAGCATCTTCCAAACCAAAGGCAAGTTTTCGCGGTTGGCTGTTTCGATGCGTTCTTTAACGTCATCGAAATTTGCCTTGAGCCACTCTTCGCCGTAATTCAAGTGGGTGTATTCGTCCTTCACCACACCTTCGGTAATTTTACGGGCGAAGTCGTCGGCAACGGGAATGTAAATGTTGTAAGCCGAGATCGCAAAGCATTCAATGATGAGCGCTTGAATGACCAAACAGGTGACAATATCGTCCTCTTCAGCCGCTTTTTCAAAATTACCGTGCAGTTTGGAGAAGAACTCGCGAGCGAAGTCCATATCCGGTGTCACTTCCAGGTTGCGCCCACAGGCTTGGAATCCTTTAGCGTGACGGCGTTCCATTTTTGCCAGAGAGATCAGTTCGTCCTTGTTCTCCGGCAGCATTTCAGCTAACTTAACAAAGTTATCGTAGGCTTCGTTCTCCCCTTCGATCACGATGGCGTTAATCCGGCTGTAAGCGTCTTTGTAGGTGTCGCTTTGGTAATCGATGGTAGGGGTAGCTTCTAACTGCGGCATATGTTTCCTATCTCCTCATCCTTAGATGGTGGGGGGCAGAACTATACAAAAAGGTATAGCTCGAAGTTGGGCTGGTGGCATTCCCGAATCGCTATAGGGCGTCCGTTTAAAATTTTATCTGTTGCCCGACGGTTTGGGAGTTTGCATTACCGATCGCGCGTCAATTCCGGAATGCCGTCTCGGACTGGGATGTTTCAGGTCAGGGGGTGAAAACCCCGCTCGACACTCCATCTGAGTTTTGTTCGACCCAGGAGAAGCGTTCCTGTAACATTTTTGTTAAAACAACTTATGTTTACTTTACAGGGTTTAACCGGAACTTGACCAGATCCGAAATTGCCCGATCGCACCGATATTGTAAGTCTCCTAAGAGAATACGATGCCCGATCGATCTCCGAAGCCTCCTGCAACCGCCTCGATCGCGCCTTCGCCAAAATCACCGACCACCTCGAAGATTGACTTCCTTAATCGATCGCGAGGCTTATCCTTGCTTTTTCTAATCGTTGGCGCGGCGATCGTCCTGTTTCCTCTCCTAATTGTCTTGCGTGCCTCCTTTGCCCCGTCGGGTTCGGTGTTGAGTCTCGATCTCAACGGATTGTGGTCTCTAGACAACTACCGCCAGGCTTGGCAACGGGGTCGCTTTCTGCGAGCGTTTGCCAACTCGACCTTGGTGGCTCTGGTCGTTACCGCCTTCCAAGCGATAACCTCTGCCTTAGCTGGCTACGCCCTGGCTCGCTTGCGCTTTTGGGGGCGTCGCGGCTTGCTAACGGTGGTGGTGGCGACTCTGGCGATTCCGTTTCAACTCCTGGTGGTTCCCGTCTTCCTCGTGCTGAAATGGGGACATCTCCTCAATACTTACGGGGCGTTGATTTTACCGACCGCCGTGAACGGCTTCGGGATTTTCTTGATGCGACAGTATTTCGTAACCGTTCCGGTGGAATTGGAAGAAGCCGCCGCCCTCGATGGGGCAAATCGCTGGCAGATTCTTTGGCACGTTATGCTTCCCCTGTCTCGTCCGGCGTTAGTGGCGTTGGGACTGTTTGCCTTTATCGGGGAATGGAACGATTTGTTCAAGCCGCTCGTTTTCACGACTCGCCCGGAATTGAGAACGGTACAGTTAGCCCTGGCGGAGTTTCAAGAACAATTTACCAACGACTGGCCGCTGCTCATGGCCGCCGTGGCGATCGCCACGATTCCCGTTCTAATCCTCTTTCTCCTCGGACAACGCCAATTCGTGCGCGGTATCGCTACCACTGGCGTCAAACAGTAAAGCGGGAACGGGGAAGACCGAGTCGATTCGTGTGGCAAGACTCTTTGACTTATACAACAAATATTACACTCTAAAATAACATTTTCTAACTCTAAAGGGCAACCTTTTACATGAAGTTGCTATAATTTTAATTTAAATTACAACCTAACCCAACCGAACGATCGAACCACTTGTCAAACGGGGGGAAAGTCGCTGAATTCCATGTCAAACAGTCCTTTAAATCCGCGTCCCCACTCGCGCGATCGAACTGAAACAAGACTCCTCAACAGCGTCAAAAACGAAGTCACACAACGATTGGCGCAGTCGCTCCACCCGCGTCTTACCCTCGAACGCGAAACCTCCGATTCTCGACAACTTCCTTGGAATCTCGAAATTCAACGTCCCAACCACTCGAGTCAACCGGTTTCAGAAGAAACCGACATCGTTGAAATTTTCGATCGATCTTCAATTGACGGACATTTATCAATCCTAGGGCCTCCAGGTGCAGGAAAAACCACCCTCTTACTCCAACTCGCCCGATCCCTGCTTCAGCGAGGAGAAGAAAACGCCACCGCTCCCGTTCCCGTCTTGCTCGATGTCTCCGAGTGGACTCCCGAATTTCAAAATATCTCAGACTGGCTCGTCGCCAATTTAAAACAAAAGTACGGCGTTCGATCGGATATCACGAAAAAATGGCTTGCAAACCGGCGACTCCTCCCACTTTTCGACGGATTAGACGAACTCAAAGCATCCAATCGCGAAGCCTTTCAATCCTCGATCGAGGAGTTTTCAACTCAATCCAACGAAACGCCGTTCGTTCTCTGTTCCCATCCTGAAGACTTCCCACTTTTCCAAACTGACAAGTACATCAACGTCGCGGTCATTCTAAACCCTTTAACCGACGAACAAATCCAAAGCTATTTACGCCAATTTGACTGTGAATGGCTCTGGGAAATCGTTCGACTCGAGGGCGATCGACTCGACACCGCCGTCGAATTAATTCGACAGCCGCTCTGGCTAAACCTCCTCATCTTAAACCGCGATAATTTACCCTCACAATTCTGGCAGAACCTCGAAGACACCGATGCTCGAGCCACCCTGTTACTCGACCTCTATATCGAGACCCAATTAAACCGTCTCTATCGAGGAGAAAACCCCTCATCCAGAACGAAACCCAAACGAAAACCCTATCACAGCGATCGACGGATAAAACGGTGGTTGAGATGGTTGGCTCAGAAATCGATCCAACACCATCAAGCTCAATTTTCCCTTGAAAACCTACAACCCCATTTACTCGGAGGCGGCTGCCAAAAATTCACAAACAGAATGATTTTTAGTCTGTATTATGGAGTCCTATTCGGACTTTTTGGCGGTATCCTTGGAGGATCGAGCGTAGGGGGATTTGTCGGGCTAATTGGACAATTACCGTTCTCCCAATTTTGGAGTGTTATCGTGGGAACGCTCGTGGGAACGCTCGTGGGAACGCTCGTCGGACTCACAATTGGTTTGCTCGTTGGTTTCGTGACAGGTTTCATAACAGGATCGCTTTTTGCACTCTTCGATCGATGGCTCGAAGCCATGAGTTTTACAGTCTTTTACGTGATTCTGTTTGCTTCAATTTTTGTGATAATCATCTCCTCAAACACCGCTCTGATGTTGGGTGCAGTTTTTGGAATTATCGTTTCACAAATTTCAAGAATTATGACAACAAGACAACTTTCTAAAACTTACGATTACAGTCATTTATTTAAAAGAATAATCGGAGGGGCGATTGGAGGATTTACCTTCGGAGTCACTTACCGGCTGACATTTGGTGGTATCGGCATGGGAATATTATGGCTTGCCGGATTTCCTCTACTCATCATATCCGGAGTTCCATTTGTAATATTTGGCGGAATATTTGGCGGAATATTTTCAGATACAATGAGTCCTTTTTTAGAGTCAAAAATAGAAAAACGAAAGATTTATCGATCGATCTTTAAAGCTTTTCTCTCAGCTTTAATCTTTGTCCCCATTAGCCTGATTATTTTAGTGGCGATCGATCGTTTTAACGAAATCGCCGAAGTCTCACAAAGATTTACGCACATCTCGCCGCTTGTTATATTTGGCATTTTTGTCGCGACCTTTGCCGGTGGCTTATCGAGTGAGATCGAACAGTTTTCAACGGGCGTCACCCTTTGGCTTTTCCGCCGCAGTCCCAAAAACTCCCGTAAATTTCTCCGTTACTGTAGCGAACGGGGTTTTCTCCAGAAAATCGGCGATCGCTATCGCTTTCTCCATCCCCTGTTACGAGATCGATTTGCCCAACCCAACAAAACCACCTGAAAAACCCGTTCCCTGTTCCCTCTTCAGGGTGCATCTCAATGAGTGCAAAAACATCAGTTTGGGGTGGCAAAATTCCCGATTAGCACTTCCGGTATAAGATCCCCGGCATCTCCAAGATGCCGGGGATCTGGAAATTGAGTGCGCCCAATTCGATGAATTTACATTTTTGAGATGCACCCCCTCTTCAATCCCAAAGCCGTCGTCCTTCACGGGTATAAAGTCGATCGTGAGTATCGCGAAGCAGTCGGGGAATCTCGAGATGTTCGGGACAGCGGGGGAGACAATCGCCGCAGTCCGTACAGCGATTCGCTTTACGTCCGGGGAACCAGTGACCGGCGTTTTCAAACATACGATAGCGATATTTTCCGAACTCGGTCATCTCGTAAGCCACGGCGAGATTTCGCAACCGTAGAACTTCAGGAATTTGAATCTCTTCAGGACAGGGGAGACATTGGTAACACTGACGACAGCGATCGCTCCCTAAAACCTCTGTCTGTTGAGTGTCGAGACGCTCGAGAACGGTGCGTTCTTCGTCGGTGAGGGGATCGGTTCGATCGCACATCTCTAAAGCGTCCTCGAGTTCGCTGGGATTGGCCGCTCCCAAACTCAACGTCGTCACCCGGCGATCGCTCAGTAGAAAACGATAGTTCAACGCCAAAGGTGAAAACGGCTGACATAACCGTCGCAGTCGTTCCGAAGGGGCGTACAGTCGCCCGCCTTTATCCACCGGAGAAATAATAAACACGCCCATATCGAGCTGACTGGCCCGTTCGATCGCCGGGGCGTGACGTTGAAACAATAGGTAATAGTGAAGATTGACGAAGTCGAACGCCCCCGTTTCCATCGTCGCCAGAATCAGCTCGAGAGAACCGTGAGTTGAAAATCCCACGTGACGGACTTTTCCGGCGTCGATCGCCTCTCGTACCGCCGCCATACACCCGTCTGCGGCTTTAACCCATTCGAGATGTTGCCAGGTGTTAATCCCGTGAATCGCCAGGTTGTCGATGTAGTCGATGTCCGCTCGCCTCAAGGATTCGTCGATTTCGCGAGCCGTCGCGGTTCGATCGGCATTGGGTAAAACTTTCGTCGTGAGATAGAGCTGATGGCGGGGAACGCCGACTCCAGCTTTCAGGGCAGCCCCGAGATACTGCTCGCTTTTTCCGTAACTCCGCGCAGTTTCGATGTGGTTGATGCCCTGACGGACTGCCTCGCGAACCGTTTGCACGGCGTTGTCCTCCGAGGCGAGGTAACGCATCGTCCCGAGGGAAAACACTGACAATTTTAAGTTCGTGCGACCGAATCGACGATATTTCATGCGATCGAAACTATGCTAAGGGACTCGCCCCGCCAAACTCGACAATTCTTCACGGGATCTCGCGCCTCGAGAGAGTGCGATCTCAATTCGACATCCGTGTCCCGCTCAATCGTACTGAGCCTCTCCCCCTTTCCCCGATCGCTCGATCAGTTCTTGGGGACTGAGATCGTTCAAAAATTCTCGGAACGCTTGACGTTCGGCTTCGTCGGCTTCGCGATCGACCGGAATCGACGCATCGGCCACCACTTCCTCCATCACCCAAATGGGCGTCCCCGTTCTCAAAGCAATGGCGATCGCGTCGCTAGGACGGGCATCGATTTCTTTTTTCTTCTGCCCCTGGGACATTTGTAAAACGGCGTAAAAGGTATTGTCTTCTAAGGCGTGAACGATAACGCGATCGAGTTTTAGATTCCATTCTCCCAACAGGTTCACCAGGAGATCGTGCGTCATGGGACGGGGCGGAGTATGGTTCTCCATAGCACTGATAATCGACCTAGCCTGATCTTGGGAGATATAGATCGGGATGGCGCGGCGCTCGTCGGCGTCTCGCAACAACACGATCGGGCTTCGCGTTGCTGCATCTAAGGCTATTCCAGCAACATTCATCTCAATCATCGATTCAGCCTCTCGTTCGATACGGTTGGGGGGGAACAGGGAGAGCGCGAATGCCATCCCTGAGATTTAGTATGCCTCGATCTTCGATGGGATTCACCTCGATCGCTGGCTCTTTCGGGTTAAGAAAGTTGACGAGTCCCGCCATTGCGTTCGGACGCTAAAATTGCTTCGGAGGCGGGCATTAACTCCATCTCGTCTTCGGGTTTCGTTCACCTTTTGATTTAGGAAGTCGCCGTGTTTACCGGACTCGTCCAAGCTCTCGGAACGCTCGAATCTCTCTCTGACGGTTACGCACGCATTCGCTATCGCTGCGCTAATTACGAGGCGATCGCGCGGGATTTAGCCGTGGGGGATAGCGTTGCCGTCGATGGCATTTGTTTGACGGTCGAGACGATCTTAGCGCAGGGGTTCGTGGCGTCGGTGTCGCCGGAAACCCTGACCCGCAGTACTCTCGGACGCCCGAGTCCCACTCCCGCCTCGGTCAACCTCGAAGGCTCGTTACGCGTCGGCAGCAAACTCGGCGGACATTTCGTGACCGGCCACGTGGACGGGATCGGGTGTTTGCAGTCGTCGGTGCTGATGGATAATTCTTGGGAGATGACGTTTACAGCTCCACCGTCGTTAGAACGCCAGTGGCGCGATCGCATCGCTCGCTACATCGTCCCCAAGGGTAGCATCGCCGTGAACGGCATCAGTTTGACGGTGGCTGATTGTGACGACGACAGCAATTGGTTTACTGTCGCCGTGATTCCCCACACTTACGCCGAAACCAACTTACGGGAATTACAACCGGGCAGTTGGGTCAACCTCGAAGGCGACGTTCTCGGCAAGTACGTCGAGAAGTTTCTGCACCACGGGAAACCTACACCGAACGGACGAGATCGCCAGTTGGAGGCAATTTCCCCCGAATTTTTATCCGAACACGGCTATCTGTAATCGAGTGTTAGAATCGCAGGCAGCGAATTGGCTATCGATACTACTATTATCACCGCAATTATGAGGTTGAGTCTCCGCTTAGGCGTTCTCGCCCTCGTCTTCGCCTCGGGTGCGTTGACGGGATGTCAGACATCTGGAAACTCGAATTCTGAGAACCGCTCTGATTCTGCCACGATAACGTCGCAGTCGATGGAGAACGCAACCTCCGCAGAAGACGGCAACGAGCGATCGCAAGCTACGGATAACGCGACTCCAGACCAGCTGTACGGCCGCTGGGAAGTCCACCGGTTCGTAACGCCGGATGGAGAAGAAATCGATTTGACCGATCTGCCTCCCGAACAACGTGCGGATTTGTCTTGGGAACTGACAGAAGACGGAGAAATTCGCATCGGCAATCTCGAAGGAACCTATCGGGTTGAAGGCAATACGATTTACGCGACGAACCCGGAATCGGGAAACGTCACGGAATTCGAGTTTACCGTGTCGGAGACGGAGCTGTCCGTCGTCACGAAAGATGAAGGAGGCGGCACGTTGCAGCTCGTCCGTGCGGACTCCTAACTTCGGTTAAGCTTTTGGGAAGCACTTTTGAGAAGTGCTGTGGAATAGTCTTGTGTTTCGTTCGTCTGCACCCGTTGGGTTTCTGTCTTCGGTTCTAGGACAAGTTCTATGAAACGGTTGATTTCAATAATCGTTAGTTTGGGAATTCTGGCGATTATCTATTCTAAAATCGATTTTCAAGGTCTGATCGGTGTTTTTAAAAACTGCGATCGCGTTTGGATGGCAATTAGTTTGGGTATGGTCGTCCCGCTGACAGCGATTACCAGTTGGCGACTTCAACAGTTAATGCCGCGATCGGGGTTATTGAGTTTTTGGGAAGCCAACAAACTTACCCTTGCCGCGAGTGTTTTAAATATGGTCTTGCCTTCTAAGATGGGAGATATTGCTAAGGCGTATTTTATTCGCGATCGCGGCTATTTGAGCGGATCGCTTTCTCTATCTTTGGTGGTTTTTGAAAAATCCTGTGATATGCTATCGCTCTTGCTTTGGTGCGTTTTTGGATTGGCGATTTATTCCAAGCAAGATATTTTATTTTGGGTCATGGCAGTTGGCGTTTTTATTGGATTGATCTTGGGCTTACTATTGCTCGGCTCCAAAAAATTTGCAGATTTCTTCTTTAAGACAGGAAAGAAAATTGCGCCCAAAAAACTAAAAAAGAAACTCGAAAAGCTTCATATTTCTTGGGGCGAAATGCACGATTACTTTTGGCGCGATAAAAAACAACTTACAAAAATCGCCCTGACCTCTATTTTTATTTGGTTTCTCCACCTACTCCAAATCTGGTTTTTTATCTTCGCCCTCAACGCCAGCGTTCCCTTTGTGGCCAACCTAGCTTTATCGCCTCTAGCCATTCTCGCGGGATTGTTGCCCTTAACCTTTGCGGGAGTCGGAACTCGCGACGCCGCCTTGATTTTGTTCTATCAACCCTTCTTCAACGCCCAAACGGGAGCCGCTCTCGGCTTACTTTGTACCTCGCGGTATTTTCTCCCCGCCGTCGGCGGACTTCCCTTTTTCGGTCAGTATCTCGCCAACGTTCGTGGCGTCGTAAAGCAGTGAAACCGTCGTAGGGTGCGTGACTTGAAAAATAGGGTATCCATCGTGAGACCGATCGATCTGTCACGCACCGCCAATGTACACCGCCAACATACAAAGGTGCGTGACTTGAAAAATAGGGTATCCATCGTGAGACCGATCGATCTGTCACGCACCGCCAATGTACACCGCCAACATACAAAGGGGCGTGACTTAAAAAATAGGGTTGTAAATCGTTAGCCCCATAAAATCGTCACGCACCGCCCCAAGGGTCAGAGGGGGAGATGATGAGGTGAAGAGATGATGAGATGATGAGAAATTATCAATTATCAAAAGCTACTCTCATCAGGCTCGATCGCCATGTGGAAACGATTTTGGCAATGGCTTAAAAACTTCCTGCATCGTCTGTTCTCAACGCCGACGACGCCAAAACCGACACCGGAAGTCTCGCCAATGAGCGATGCGGGATACGAACAGCTCTTAATGCAGGTTCTCGAGGGTGTAGCCTCGGGATGGACGCGCGATCGCCTGTTAGCAGAAATCGGCGATCGCCAGTGCGATCGCTTTTTTCACTCGTGGCTGCATCGCTTCGGAAAACGGTTACTGGCGTCTCCAGTTCCCAATCGCGAGTTAGGACGGCGTCTCGTCTGTTTGTCAGAACTCCACGGCGGCCGACTCAGCGAAATCGCCGGAGAATACGGACGACAACTGTGCGATCGCCCCTTACCGCCGCTCTCACCAGACGAATACGAACCGATGTTCGATCGCTTACTCCAAGCCACAACCCAGGGCGCGCCTGAAGTCTCGGCATTTTTAGCAGATTTGTCGCCGCGCGTCTCCATACCACAGTGGACGAATTGGTTACGAGGGTACGGAGAAACCCTGTTAGCGGAAAAAGAACCCGACCAAACCACTGGAAAAGCCTTATTGCGCCTCAGCGAACAGTTGCGCGTACAAATCCCCGAACCTTGTACGACGCCAGAAGAATGGCTACTTTGGGAATTCTCGCAAGTAGCCGAAGACATCGGACGAGAGGTGCGATCGCGCGAGATCGTCTGGGAAATCTGGGAATACACCGAGAACAGTTAACAGTCACCGCCTCCCTCCAACCATCGCTCTCGAGAAAGTCAGACGCTTCGTCCTATTCAATAACCTTATAGTTATTTAGTTGACAACTACATAGGAATACGGTTCAATAAGATTGTTCCTCGAGTTCAATGTCAACACCATCGAACTTTAATCGTGAGTCTGTTGTCAGAACCCTAACGAGGTTTTTTTATGACCACCACAACAACGCAACATCAATACAATCTGTGGGAGCGTTTCTGCAGTTGGGTAACGAGTACCGAAAACCGCCTGTACGTGGGCTGGTTTGGCGTTCTTCTCATCCCCACCGCTCTAACAGCCGCAATTGTCTTTATCTTGGCTTTCGTTGCCGCACCTCCTGTCGATCTCGACGGCATTCGCGAACCCATTTCTGGCTCGCTGCTGTACGGCAACAACATTATCTCCGCAACGGTCATTCCGACCTCCGCCGCAATCGGCTTGCACTTATACCCCCTTTGGGAAGCTGCCAGCTTGGACGAATGGCTCTATAACGGCGGGCCGTACCAACTCATCGTCCTGCACTTCCTAATTGCAATTTACGCCTACATGGGTCGCGAGTGGGAACTGTCCTACCGCCTGGGGATGCGTCCTTGGATTCCCGTAGCGTTTTCTGCTCCCGTGGCTGCTGCCACTGCCGTTCTGCTGATTTACCCCATCGGTCAAGGATCGTTTTCTGACGGTCTGATGCTGGGCATCTCGGGAACCTTCAACTTCATGATCGTGTTCCAAGCCGAACACAACATCCTGATGCACCCGTTCCATATGCTCGGTGTGGCTGGTGTCTTCGGCGGTGCGCTGTTCTCCGCCATGCACGGTTCTCTCGTCACCAGCTCTCTGGTGCGCGAAACCACTGAATACGAGTCTCAAAACCAAGGCTATAAATTCGGTCAAGAGGAAGAAACCTACAACCTGGTTGCCGCTCACGGTTACTTCGGTCGTCTGATTTTCCAATACGCTTCTTTCAACAACAGCCGCTCGCTGCACTTCTTCCTGGCTGCTTGGCCGGTGGTCGGTATTTGGTTTACATCGCTGGGTCTGAGTACTATGGCGTTCAACTTGAACGGCTTCAACTTCAACCAGTCCGTTCTCGACAGTCAAGGTCGCGTCATTAACACCTGGGCTGACGTCATCAACCGTGCAAACCTGGGTATCGAAGTGATGCACGAACGCAACGCTCACCAATTTCCTATGGATTTGGCTTCTACTGACGCTGCACCCATTGCGCTGAGCGCTCCTGAAGTCAACGCCTAAAGTTAAATCTTGTCGATCGACGCAAACTTGCGTCTCTGACAAGCTCGATCGTTCCTAAGATCGGTCTGAAATCGGTTCGATTCAACTCCATCCCTCTTCGGTCGGGATGGAGTTTTCTTTATGTTTTTTTTACGAACATCGATAATACTGACTACTGCGTAAAATACAGAATTATTTCTTAAACATAGTTTACGAAAATCTATTGTTTTTGATATAAAATCCAAGTCAAACGAATTGACATTTTCAAAAGAACTTCATAGAATAAATTACAGTATCGAGATCGTTGAATTTATTTTCTTACGAGTTTGCGATCGCGCTTTAAAATCGAGCAATTCCAGGCAAATCTAGGCGCTTCGCAACATCTCGATCGAAACGGGTATCGAATCGAACTCAGAGCGCCACAAGCGACAGTTTACAATTGCTTCAATCTTTTTTCGACCTTATTCTCTCTCTGTAAGCGATCGTTTGTCCGAGCCTAGGCGCTCGACCGTCCCCTTCCCACACATCTGAAAGGGCGATCGTTGTTTATTGTTTTCCAAATTCGATCCGATACCTGTGTATTTTTTCCATGAGGTATTTGGAATCATGGCTACTAATATTCGCCAACATCGAGAGGGCGATCTCTGGGCAGTATGGGATCGACTCTGCGCGTGGATTACCAGCACCGAAAACCGGATCTATATCGGTTGGTTCGGCGTCTTACTAATCCCGACAGCCCTCGCTGCTGCCACAGCATTCGTCTTAGCCTTCCTCGCCGCCCCTCCAGTGGACATGGAAGGTATCCGCGAACCCGTCATCGGCTCCATTCTCGGCGGTAACAACTTCATTTCCGCCGCCGTCGTTCCCACCTCCGCCGCCATCGGCCTGCACTTCTATCCCATTTGGGACGCCGGTTCCATCGAAGAATGGCTTTACAACGGCGGACCGTACCAGCTCATCGTCTTCCACGCCCTCATCGCAATTTGGGCGTACCTCGGACGGCTGTGGGAACTGAGCTATCGCTTGGGAATGCGTCCGTGGATTGCCGTTGCCTTCTCCGCTCCGGCTGCGGCAGCAACTGCCGTCCTACTCGTGTATCCCGTCGGTCAAGGTAGCTTCTCCGAAGCCTTACCCTTGGGCATTTCCGGCACGTTCCACTTCATGATGTCCTTCCAAGCCGAACACAACATCATGATGCACCCGCTGCATATGCTCGGTGTCATCGGCGTGTTTGGCGGCGCGTTACTGAGCGCCCTGCACGGCTCTCTCGTGACCTCTTCCCTGGTTCGGGAAACCACCGAACTCGAATCGACAAACGAAGGCTACAAATTCGGACAACAAGAAGCCACCTATAACCTGATTGTCGGACACGCTGGCTTCTGGGGACGCTTGACTCTGCCGAGCTTGGCCATGCGGAACAGCCGTTCCGTCCACTTTATCCTCGGTGCGTTCCCCGTCATCGGCATTTGGTTCGCAGCTCTAGCAGTTGGAACCATGGCGTTCAACCTCAACGGCTTTAACTTCAACCAGTCCGTATTAGACGCTCAAGGTCGCGTCATCCGCACCGATGCCGACCTGATCAACCGGGCAAACCTGGGCATCCAAGTGATGCACGCCCCCAACGCTCACAACTTCCCGTGGACGTTGGCTTCCGGTGACGCCCAACCGATTTCGATGTCTCACGCACCGAATATCGGCGGCTAATCGCTGCAACCACTGCAATTGTTCGATCTGGTTTTTTGGAGGGGGGATTGAATTCCCCCCTTTTTTCAGTGAAGAGTTTCGTAGGGTGCGTGACTTGAAAAATGGGGTGTCGATCGTGAGACCGATCGATCGGTCACGCACCGCCAACGTACACCGCCAACATACAAGGGTGCGAGTTTATCAGTGTAGAGTGCAGAGTGCAGAGTGTAGAGTGTGAATTCCTCTTTAACTGTTCACTTTACACTCTTAACTCTTCCCTGAAAGAGGCGCACCGCCAACGTACACCACCCACAGACAAGGGTGCGTGTCGATCGGTCTAGAGTGCAGAGGGCAGTTTCGTAGGGTGCGTGACTTGAAAAAATAGGGTGTCGATCGTGAGACCGATCGATCGGTCACGCACCGCCAATGTACACCACCCACTATTGAGAAGGAGGGGAAAAAATGGTTCAGGAAATAAAAATTCCGGCCGGACATCTGAATATTATGGGCTACGTAGACGAGTCCGAAGTTAACGGCCCGGGAAAACGGGCAGTGGTTTGGGCTCAGGGCTGTTTGCGGGAATGTCCCGGTTGCTTTAATCCCAGCTCTTGGTCTTTTGAACCCAATCAGGTGGTGTCTATCGAAGAACTGGCCGAGAGAATTACGAGTAACTCCAATAACGAAGGCGTCACCTTTTCCGGCGGCGAACCCTTTTGGCAAGCTCCCGCATTGGCGGAGTTGGCTAGACGAGTGAAAGCGAAAGGATTGAATGTGATGTCCTTTAGCGGCTTTACTTTGGACGAGTTGTCCGGGGATAAGGCACCACCGGGAGCGATCGCGTTACTCGAACAGCTCGATATTCTCATTGACGGTCCTTATGTAGAATCTCAGGCCATTAACGACCCCACATCGTTGGTGTCGTCCCGAAATCAACGGGTTCGGGTTCTCAATCCTGAGTTTCAGAATCGCCTCGATTGGGCGAGCGACCAGATGGAAATTCACGTCCTCAAAGACGGAACCCGAATTATTACCGGATTTCGTGGGGCGATGGGCATTGGTGACGATTAAATCAGTTTGGGAAACTCAGTCTTACATTTCGAGGCTGGGTTTCTCGGGATTGGCGATCGCTAATCCTGAAAACCTCGATCGCTAGTTGCTCAAAAATACTTGCATATTTGACTAAAAAGTTATATAGTGAATTTTGTGAGGGAGCCATCGTGCCGATCGCACGTAGAGCGTTACTACCCGTACAGTCTTGTCAGAGCAGACAGATTCGATAACGATCGCGTGTTTCCCAACCCAGTTTGTCTGCTCTGACTTTTCCCAATTTTGCCAACAACTTGAATAACAGGAGGTTCTAGCGATGACCACCGCTACTCGTGCAGAAACGGTAACGGACATCACCCCACAGGCGTTTGTCAGCCTCCCCCATCCTCCCACACTCATCGACGTGCGATCGCAGCTCGAATACGCTGCCGGACACGCCCCTAATGCCCGAAATCTCAGCCTTCCGAGAGTGTTGTTGGGGTCGATTCCCCTCTTGCGGAAGTGGATGTGGCCCGAGTGGTTTCGATCGCTCCCCAAAGACGAACCCATCGCCATCGTTTGTCTGACGGCACACCGCAGTCCCATTGCAGCGCAACACCTGGAGAAACAGGGCTTCAGCCAGGTTTACAACCTCTCTGGCGGAATGGTGGAGTGGTGGAAAACCATCAAATAGGCATCAAACAGGCGTCTCCACAGACCCCTATATTTTTTTACTTTTTTCTTGACGTAAATTCTCAATAAGTATAATGACTCAGCCCAAAATCCTCGTTCTCGGCGGAGGCATGGGTGGCGTCGAAGCCGCCATCAACCTCAGTCAACGTCTCAAGGGTCAAGCGCAAATCGACTTGATTTCCAACCGAGACTTTCTCTACGTCTATCCCGCTTCAATTTGGCTAACGGTGGGACATCGAACCGTGGAAGACCTCAGCTTGCCGCTTCCCCAACTGGCAGAGATTCACGGATTCAATTTTATACACGAAGAAATCAGAGAAGTCAATACCGCGCAACAATATGTAATCACCGACCAAAAACGCGAGTACGACTATCTCGTCATTGCCTTGGGCGGTTCCAAACTCAAACCCAAAGGCATCGAACACACGCGGACGGTGTGTCGTTCTCCCCAAGACGGCATCGACATTCAAGAGAAGTTTTTGAAATTAGTCGATCGCGGTTACGGAACGATCGCCTGTGGCTTTAGCGGCAATCCCAAAGATTCGACGGCGGTGCGCGGCGGTCCGATGTTTGAAGTGACCTTCAACTTCGACACCTATTTACGTCAAAAAGGCTTGCGCGATCGCTTCGAGTTAATCTTTTTCACTCCCTCTCCCAAACCTGGAAAACGTCTCGGCGAAAAAGGGTTAGCTCAAATTGCCAAACTGTTTGAAAAACGCAACATCCGCACGATAACCGGTCGCAAAATTACCGAATTCACCGCCGAGGGGGTGGTGTTTGAAGACGGCACTGAAATCCAGAGCGATTTAACCGTGTTTACACCGGGAATGACGGGAAATCCAGTCTTGAAAAATTCCGATTTACCCCTGACCGAAGCGGGTTTCGTTCCCGTCAGCGATACCGCCCAAGTCAAAGATCTCGAGAATTGCTATGCTATCGGTGACAGTTCCTTTTTCGAGGGGCCCGCTTGGCGGGCGCGTCAGGGACACTTGGCGGAACTGATGGCGCGGACGGCGGCGGAAAACATCGCGAGACAGACCCGCGAACAGTTTCCCCGAGCGTCGTTTCGAGAAGAGATGCATATTTTGTGCGTAATGGATTTAGGCGACGAAGCCGTGTTCGTCTATCGCGACGACGAGAAAGCGATCGCGCCTCGAGGGGCTTGGGCTAGATGGGCGAAACTGGCTTGGGAGAAGTATTACAAACTCAACAAAGAGAACAAAGTGCCGCGTTTGATGTGATTGCAGACAAGGGGACAAGGAAATTGACGTGAAGGCGGAAAATCCAGTCGGGGCAAGCTTCTAAGTTTGCCCCGCCTCGAACGCTCGGCCTGAAAAGTCTGTTTGCAAACCACAGTTGTCTCGCCCTAGTCCTCGATATCTCTGGTGAGAACGCCGTTGAGGAAAATATCGGCCAGTCCTTCAGCCATGTCCTTCATCGCTTGCGGTGAAGGATTTTCGCCCATCAGGGTTTCGTAGCTAAAGCCAGAAATCGCAAACATTCCGAGGAAGACTTTTGCTACTAATCTCGGGTTCATCGGACGATAAATGCCGCGATCGATCGCCGTTTGTATGAAGGCTTCCGCTACGTCCGTCATTTTTTCGATCGAGTCCTTTTGAATACGTTCGCGCAGTTCCGGGTGAAACTGAGCTTCGAGGAAGCATACGCGCATCAGATCGGCGTTCTTACGCAGGTGAAGGAGGCGGCGCTGGATAACTTGCGAAACCGCCTTGTAACTGCCCATTTCGCTCAGTTCCGTCAACAAATCCGTTAACAGTTCGATCCAGCCTTGAGTCGCCACTTCCACCAAAATTGCCTTTTTATTGTCAAAATGTCTAAAGAGCGTGCCTTCCGCTACACCGGCCGCACGGGCGAGGGCGCGGGTTGTCGTCCCTTCAAATCCTTGGCGGGCGAACAATCGTCGTGCAGAGGCGAGAATGCGCGTGCGGGTTTCGGATTCGGGGGTTCGCGTCGCGTGTATCGTCTTCATTATCTTCACAAAACTATGCAATTGTCAGTGTGCCTTTTAACAGTATTGTGAATTAAATTGTCGGTTCCTCGGCAAAAGATTCACAGATTGTCATAGGAAGTTATAGATCTCCAAAATCAGAGATCCAACTTCGATCGCGTTCGGAATCATCATGTTATGTATTCGATCCCATCCTATCTTCAAAACCTGAAAATCTGCGGTCGTCAAATCGGGCGATCGCTCGTCGCATTCGCGTGTCTGGCGCTACTTTTCGGAACCTTAAGCGTTGCGCCGACTACAGCTCGGGCGGCGTCGATTCAACCCTATCTCGATCGCACGCTCGAACGCGCGACCGAATTCACCCTCGATAACGGGATGAAATTTATCGTTCTCGAGCGCCACGAAGCTCCCATCGTCTCGTTTATCACCTACGCCGATGTCGGCGGTGTCAACGAAGTTCCGGGGCAAACGGGCATCGCGCACTTCTTAGAACATTTAGCCTTTAAAGGCACCCAAAAAATCGGAACGACGAACTATCAGAAAGAGCGTCCGCTGCTCGATCGCCTCGACGATTTACACCAACAAATCGAAGCGGCCAAATCTGAAAACAATCTTACGAAAGTCGAAGAACTGCAAGCCCAATTCGATCGCGTCCAAACAGAAGCCTCCGAATACGTGATTCAAAACGAATTCGGACAGATCGTCGAGCGATCGGGAGGAGTCGGCCTCAACGCCACCACCTCCGCCGACGCCACGCGATATTTCTACAGTTTCCCCTCCAACAAACTCGAACTGTGGATGTCTCTCGAGTCCGAGCGGTTCCTCGAACCCGTATTTCGAGAATTTTACAAAGAACAGCAAGTGATTCTCGAAGAACGGCGTCTGCGAACCGACAATTCCCCGATCGGAAAACTGATTGAAGAATTCCTCGACACGGCGTTTCAGGTTCACCCCTACCAACAACCCGTCATCGGCTCCGTCGAAGACTTAGAAAACCTGACGCGCCAAGACGTAGACGAATTTTTCCAAACCTACTACGTCCCGAGTAACCTCACCGCCGCCGTCGTCGGAGATGTCGATCCCGATCGCGTCAAAGAACTCGCCCGAGCCTATTTCGGGCGATACGAACCCAAACCCGCACCGCCGCAAGTCACCGTCGTCGAGCCGCCGCAAACCGAACTGCGCTCCGTAGAAGTCCGCTTCCAGAGCGAACCCTGGTATCTCGAAGGCTACCACCGTCCTTCGGTGAACCATCCCGACAACGCCACCTACGAGATGATAAGCGCCATCCTCAGCAACGGACGCACCTCGCGGCTGTATCAATCCCTCGTCGAAGACCAGCAAATCGCCCTCGCCGCTCAAGGCTTTAACGGCTTTCCGGGGGATAAATTTCCCAATTTGATGCTGTTTTACGCCTTGACAGCACCGGGACACGGTGTCGAAGAAGTGCAAGCGGCGTTGCAAGCTGAAATTCAAAAACTGACGCGCGAACCCGTTTCCGACGCCGATCTCGATCGCGTCAAAACCCAAGCCAAAGCGGGACTGCTGCGATCGCTCGATTCCAACTCCGGTATGGCGAGTTTGCTCGTCGAGTACCAAGTGAAAACCGGAGACTGGCGCAACCTGTTCCGTCAAATCGAACAAATCGAAGCGGTGACGGCGGAGGATATTTTGCGCGTCGCGCGAGAAACCTTCGTTCCCGAAAACCGCACCATCGGAAAACTGTTACCCATCGACGGTTAAGGTTTCCCAAGAATTGAGACTCGCTCCGCAAGCAGTCCGAGTCAAGATACACACGAGATCGACATGAGCAAACGAAAAACAATGGGGAGAGGACGCAATTTATGGCGCACTCTCTGGACAAAACACCTACGTCCCTACTGGACGATGTTGTTCGCCGTAGGGTTCGTCGTCAGCACCCTGTTTCATCCCGCCGCCTCCGTCGCCGCGACGCCGAGACATTACACCGAACTGGAATTTCCGCCGCTTCGGGAATTACAACTTCCCGACTACACCCGTTTCCAACTCGACAACGGTTTGACGGTGTATCTGATTGAAGATCGCGAACTTCCCTTAATTTCGGGAAACGCCCTGATTCAGACGGGAAGTCGGTTCGAGCCGTCCGATAAAGTGGGGTTGGCGAATTTGACGGGAAACGTCATCCGCGCCGGAGGAACCCAGAACCACCCCGCCGACGAGTTGAACCGCATTCTGGAACAGAACGCCGCGTCAGTAGAATCGTCCATTGGTTCGACTGCGGGAAGCGTGAGTTTTAGCGCCCTCAGCGAAGACTTCGGGGACGTATTCGATTTATTTGTGGAGGTATTGCGCCAACCCGCCTTTGCTGAAGACAAGATCGAAGTGGCGAAGAATCAGATGCGGGGGAATATCGCGCGGCGCAACGACGAGCCGGGAAGTATCGCCGATCGCGAATTTCAGAAACTGATTTACGGCGAAACCAGTCCCTACGCCAGAACCGCCGAATACGAGACTCTCGAGAACATCGCTCGCGAGGATATCCAGTCGTTTTACGAGCAGTTTTTCGTCCCCGATCGCACGATTCTCGGAATCGTCGGAGATTTCGACAGCGAAGCGGTAAAAACGTTGATTTCGCAGAAATTGGAGGATTGGAAACCCGCGTCCGCACCGCTTCCCGAATTACCCAACGTGTCGCAAGCTCGCGAGAGCGGCGTGTTTTTCGTCGATCGCCCCCAGTTGACCCAAAGTTACATTGAAATCGGACATCTCGGCGGCGTGCGTAGTAGTCCCGACTACCCGATTTTGGGGGTGATGAACAACGTGTTGAGCGGGTTTGGCGGACGCTTGTTTAACGAAGTGCGATCGCGCCAAGGGTTAGCCTATTCTGTCTATGCGTATTGGGGCGCTCAATACGACTATCCCGGCGTGTTCGTGGCGGGGGGACAAACGCGATCGGATGCAACCGTTCCGTTTATTCAAGCCGTTCGCGCCGAGATCGATCGCGTTCGTACCGAACCGATCGAAGAAGAAGAGTTACAGATTGCGAAAGATTCGACGTTGAACTCCTTCGTCTTTAACTTCGCCGATCCCTCTCAAACCCTGTCGCGACTGGTGCGATACGACTATTACGACTATCCGTTGGATTTCCTCTATCAGTATCAAGACGGCGTTCGCAAGACAACGGTTGAAGACGTGCAACGGGTGGCGCGAGACTATCTCGAACCCGACAAATTGGTAACGTTAGTGGTGGGGACTTCCGAGGCGATCGAGCCGCCGCTATCGAGTTTGAGTCCCAATACCGAAGTAACGGCGATCGACGTGACGATTCCCGAACCCAGTTGAACAGAGTTGAGTGTCCCAAAACCCCGGTATCTGAGGGATATCGGGGTTCGGGGTGCATCTCAATGGATGTAATACGGAATCCGAATCTTTGAATGCTCCGAGAGCTGCGAAGACTGCGTCTTATACGGAATCGGAATTTCAACGCTTCGACTTCGCTCGCTTCGACTTCGCTCGCTTCGACTTCGCTCGCTTCGACTTCGCTCGCTTCGACTTCGCTCAGCGTTGAGTCCGAGCGGAGTCGAGGACTCAAACACTGGTTTTGCCCAACCCGACAAGTCCCTCTATCCCCCCAACCATCCCC
>NZ_KB235958.1:396981-425365 GCF_000332355.1 Baaleninema simplex PCC 7105 | reverse complement strand
GAAGCGTGATGTGTATTACGGCAAGGTGGATGCTCGTGGCACTCCTGAGAAGTGCCACGATTCGTGGGGCAGGAGGTTCGTAAAGACCTCTCAACTCGAATTCATCACTGCCACAACTGCGGGTCAACGAAAGCCCCGTAGACTGTGGCGAGTGGACAAGTTATCTGTAGCCGTGGGCAACGGCAAATCGAAAATGCCTGTGGAGTCGAGGCGACGGGGGATCGGGTCACTGATTCTAGTTGGCTGGCTGTGAAGCAGGAAATCTTTGGGGCGACCCAAGGAATCTCCCTGCATACCCGGAACGGGTTGCTGGGAGAGGATGTCAAAACGACGCTTCCACGCGACGGCGCAATTCGAGGAGTTGTTGGCGAACCGACTCGTGAGTATATTCGTCCTCGGGATGGGGGGGTTGGTGGGGACGTTGGAAATGGGGGCGTTCGTCGTTCAATTCGCCCCACTTGACATCGACTTGTCGCACGAATTCGTACAGCATTTCAGAATTGTTGACGAGGGAGTCGAGGAGTTCTAACAATGCCTGTAAGGGGGTTTCGAGATTTCGCGCGACTCGGATGGTGTCCTCGTCAAGCCACCGTTGCAGAATCGCTTGCAACGCGCCGGAAATATCCGATAAGTTGCGATCGATAAAATAATGAATTGTCGCCTTTGCTTGTTCTAATTTGGGAACGGGGGATTCTCCCTTGAGAAACGTTCCCCCTTCCTTGGCGATCGCATCGGCTAAGGTGAATTTTCGACCCCGAAAAATGTCAGTTTGAAACTGTTCGTCTTCTTTTTCTCGGTTCGGTTTGAAATTGCGGGATTCTTCGGGAGAGTTTTGGGAAGTCATCGATCGCGGACAGAAAGACGATAAGCTCTACTGCAAACCTAACACACTCGAAATTACGCAGAAATCCAGTTTCTAGGAATATTACCGATCGAATACCATTTTCGGGGCGAGAACCGGGAGAGCTTGGTTCGGTTTCCAAGTTCCCACGCCGAGGAAGGTTCCCATTTCGTCAAAAACTGCGACGAATTCACTTCCCGGTTGAACGTCGTCGAGTTGCAACCGTTGTCCTTGGCGCCACCGTTGCGCCAGCGTTTCGGGAAGCGACAGAGACGGAAGGTGTTTCAACGCCGATTCTGGGGGAAACAGTTGCAATTCGTTATTTTCGACGGTTTCGGCGAGGCGATCGATCGTCCAACTCTCCGCAATCGAAAAGCCGCTGCTGTGGGTGCGAAGCAGTTGCGCCAACGTTGCGCCGCTTCCGAGGACTTCTCCCAAATCACGGGCGATCGCGCGAATATAAGTTCCGCCGCCACAGGCGATCGCTAAATCCACTTCTGGAAATTCACCGTTGCGCCAATCGAGAATGTCAATGCTGGAAATTTCCACCTGTCGCGAGGGAACCTCAACGTCTTCTCCCGCCCTGGCTAAATCGTACAGCCGTTTTCCGTCCACTTGAATGGCGCTGTATTTCGGTGGAATTTGGGCGATCGATCCGATAAATTGCGGAATCGCCTGACGCACAGATTCCAACGTCACCCCCGAATTCGGCTTAACTGAAATCGTCTCTCCCTCGAGATCGTCAGTCGTGGTTCGCACCCCAAACCGCACCGTGGCGTTATAAGCCTTTCCCGACGGGAGATATTGAATCAACCGCGTCGCTTTTCCCACGGCGATGGGTAAAACCCCCGTCGCCATCGGATCGAGGGTTCCTCCATGACCGACTTTTTTTAATTTCAACAATCGCCGCACCTTGGCGACGCAATCGTGAGATGTCCAACCTTGAGGTTTGTCCAGGTTGAGAAATCCCGCCAGAGATTTTGTATCAGTCATCGATCGATCCGAATTACTGCGATGAGGAGGGAAGACAATTGATAATTGACAATTTCTCCCCCTCTCCCTCTCTCCCCCTCTCCCCCTCTCCCCCTCTCCCCTGCTCCCTTGCTCCGTCACCCCTTCGACAACCCAAACGCCGCGTGAACCGCTTGTAAGGCTTTCACGCCGTCATCTTCAGGAACGACACAGCTAATTTTGATTTCTGAGGTGGCGATGGTTTGGATGTTGATGTTTTCTTTGGCGAGGGCGGCGAACATTTTCGCCGCGACTCCCGGTTGTCCGATCATCCCCGAACCGACAATACTCACCTTAGAAATGGATTCGTCAACGACTAACTCGCCGCATCCCATTTCTTCCAACAAGGGCGTCAGGAGTTCTCGCGCCACTTCCGCGTCGGTTTGGGCGATGGTAAAGGCGATGTCGCGGGTGGGGATGTTGTTGAGGATGCGACAGCGTTGGGATTGGATGATGGTATCGATGCTGATTCCGTGTTCGGCGAGGAATTGGAAAATTCGCGCGGCGCGTCCGGCCAGATCGGGAACTTGTAAAATGGCTAGACGAGCTTGTCCGCGATCGATCGCCACACCCCGCACGACGGGCGGTTTCACGGCGTCGGCGTCGGCGATTTCCCGTTCGCGCACGGTGGAGATGTGAACGTCGAAGGTCTCGCACAGGGCTGCAATGGCGCGATCGCCGTCTGATGCGTCAATCACGCAACTGACTTTAACTTCCGAGGTGGAAATCATTTGAATGTTGACCCCGGCTTTTCCGAGGGTACTGAACATTTCCGCCGCCACGCCGGGACGTCCGATCATTCCTGCGCCAACGATACTGACTTTGGCGATGTCGCGATCGACGATAACGTCGGTTTGGTTGTTCTCGCTTTGCGGAGACAGGGCGGGAACGATCGCCGCTGCGACGGATTCGGCGCGATCGAGTATGTTTTTGGTGACGGTAAAGGCGATGTCGTTGGTGTTTCCTTCGTGAATCGACTGGACGATTAAATCGACATCGACGCTTTGACGCCCGATTTCACCGAAGAGCGTGGCGGCGATACCGGGGCGATCGCACACCCGCAACAGCGCCACTTTCGCCTGATCTGCGTCGAATTCCACTGCATCGACTGGATGCACCAGTTCCAAGCCTTCTAACTTGCGCGGGGTGCGTTCCGGGGCGATGACGCGAGTACCGGGATCGTCGGTCCAACTCGATCGCACTACTAACGTAACGCCGTAGTTGCGGGCGATTTCCACCGCCCGAGGATGCAGGACTTTCGCCCCCAAACTGGCCAACTCCAGCATTTCGTCGCAGGTGATTTCGTCCATGAGTTGGGCGTCAGGAACCAAACGCGGATCGGTGGTGAGGATACCGGGAACGTCGGTATAGATTTCGCAGCGATCGGCGTTGAGGGCGGCGGCTAACGCCACGGCGGAGGTATCGGAACCGCCCCGCCCCAGGGTGGTAATTTCTAATTCTTCTCCGAGGGCGATTCCCTGGAATCCCGCCACGACGACGACTTTACCGGCGTTGAGGTGACGTTCGAGGCGATCGGTTTGAATTTGCAGAATGCGGGCGCGACTATGGGCGGCTTCGGTGACGATTCCCACTTGCGCCCCGGTCATGGAAATGGCGGGAACGCCCCGTTCTTGTAATGCCATACTCAACAGGGCGATGGAAACCTGTTCCCCCGTCGAGAGCAGCATATCCATTTCCCGGCGACAGGGATTCGACGAAATTTCGCCCGCCATCTGCACGAGACTATCTGTCGTTTTTCCCATCGCCGACACCACCACCACGACAGGCTGTCCGTTTTTGGCGGTGTTTGCGACACGCTGGGCAACCGCTTGCAGTCGTTCGATCGATCCGACAGAGGTTCCCCCGTATTTTTGCACGATTGGCGCCATACCCTCACCCCATTAAACTTCCGGTGGCGATCGGCTATTATCTCATAGTACTTGCAGGAATAGTTGATAGGGAACGGGGAATAGTGTTTTCTCCATCAACCCATCAACCTCCATCACAGACTCGAATCGCCTTGACGTTGCTGTTGTGCGTTGTGTCGATCGCGGCGTTGGCGTAACATCTCGGCTTGGGTGTAGGCTTGCCAACCGTTCCCCTGCTGGGGCGTTTGGGGGTTGGATTGGCGCATGGTGTGGCTGACAGTCGGTGGTGGCGGACGGTGAACGACCGCTTTTTTAACGTCTTGGGGCGTTTCTTCGGTTGGACGCAGTTCGTTAAGCAGTTCGATCATACGTGGAAACAGCCGTTTCACCATGTCCCGCTGTCTGCGTTTGAGGGGTTTTATGCCGTCAGAGACTTGTTGTAAGTAGCCTTGCAGTTGGGTGATGTTGGCTTGGACGCCGGATAAGTCGCTGGCTTCGAGGGGGGCGAGGCGACCTTTGATGACGGCGAGTTCGCGATGGAGAAGGGCGATCGCGTTTTCGACTCGTTTGTATTCGGTGGCTTTTTGCGGCTGGGGTAGCTGCTCGAACCAGTTGTGGAGTTGGGCGATTTGCTGGTTGACTTGGCGTTCGCGTTCTCGTTGCTGGTTGGCGAAGGCTTGCATTCGATCGAGATCGGTTTTCAGGTTGGCGATCGCCTGTCGCATCTCTGCCATTTGTTGCGGCTTGGCTTGATGTCGAAGTTCCCGTTGCAGGTGTTCGAGTTGTCGGTTTATCGCCTGGTTCGCCTGTTCGAGACTCACCACTTTCTGCAATACGGGATCGAGATTAACGGGATTGGGAAAGGTTTTGAGGTTTTGATGGAGTTGTGTAATCGAGGTGACGTACTCCTGCTGCATCTGCTTCTGAAATCGCTGGCGGTTGATGACGCCGAGGGACATGGCGATCGTCATGGGGACGGCAGCGTGCAACACTTGTTGGGTGAGGAAGGCGACACCAATACCGACGCCGGAACCCGCGATCGAAACCATTTCGAGCAGTTCGGGTAGACTCCGCCGTTTCTGGGGTTTCTGCTTGGCCGTTGTGTTGGAGGACGTTGGTGCGTTGGACATGGTGGCTTTTCCTAGGTCACGACTGGGACGACACAACGGTTGAGTTGGGAAAGATTTTGCAGCGAGTCAAGCGAGACCCCAAGAGGTGCTGACACGGGAATTTTACCCGTTTAGTTTAGCCGATCGAGTCTGGAGACCGCTAGAGCGTCTTGTCAGGAATTGACGGTTACTGGGGTTCGATGAGGGCTTCTACGATTTCGATCGCCTCGGCTGCGGTTTGAGCCACGGCGATATTGATAGCGAATTTTTGAAAGAAATCTTGCGTAATGAGATCGACGTTTAGCAATACGACGGATTTTCCGTTTTTTAAGGCTAAGGCAACTTCTGAGGCGGTGCCGAGTCCCATTCCGCAGGCAACGACGACATCGCTAGATAAGACGTTGATGTTGTTTCGGGCGTTGCCGAGGTCGGTAAAAATGGGTAAATCGATACAGTCGGATAGGTGGCTGGCGTCGCTGTCGGGGAGAATGCCGATCGTCAGTCCGCCTGCTTCTTTTGCGCCTTGGTTGGCGGCTTCCATGACGCCAATGTTGCGCCCGCCTGTCAGCAGTACCCACCCTCGAGAGGCGATCGCGTTTCCGAGTTCTCTGGCTTGGGCGCGATCGCTCTCGGTTGCGCCGTCTCCGGGTCCCATGACGCCAATGATGTGTTTTCGCATCGATCTCAATTCCGTTAGGTTCGCGTACTGCGGAGCGAGCTGATTTGTTACACAGGTTACAGTTTCGGCTATTCATTTTAACGTACTCGCGATGTTTTTGCAGTTTTATCTTGACAAAGTCGCTCAGCTATGTATTGAAATTCGCTCGATCGAACCCCTAATTTCGCCAATCCCCTTGACACGAGCCAATCTACAGGCTAAATTAGAGTTTGTTCTCATTTTGAGAACAAACTTCACTCATAAAATCACCTATGAGAATTTTAAATATGGCAGTAATCCAGAAATTCTCTCAACAGTATCCTGATGCAAAAATAGCACTCAATACCTGGAAAAAAATTACAGAGAAAGCACGATGGAAACATTTGTCAGAAATTAAACAAACTTATAACCGTTCGGTAGATTATGTGGAAGGATATACAGTTTTTAATATAAAAGGAAATCATTACAGACTCATAACCAAAATAAATTACCAACTTAAAATCGTAAAAATAGAAAGCATACTAACTCATAAAGAGTATAATCGAGGAAAGTGGAAGACATAAAATGAAACACGAAAACATAAAATAAAATACAAATCGGGGAACAGATTGAATATGAATCTGTTGCCCGAAAACAGAACACGAGACGCTCGAACCATGAATGCAACACTATACCAAAATTTACTGACCCAAATCGAGCCAAAACCCATCCAGACTGACGCTGAAAAAGAACGGTTTTTGATGGAGATCGATCGGCTCATGGACATCGACGAAACGCAAATCACAGAAGCCGAAGCGTCGATGCTAGAATTGTTAGCGATTTTAGTAGAAGATTACGAAAAACGAACTTGTCCAGTCGAAGATATCGCCGATTCTCACGATATTTTAGAGGAACTGGTTCGCGCTAACGACCTAAAACAAAAAGACTTGCTCGATGTCTTTGGCTCGAAAGGAATTGCGTCGGAAGTCTTCAACCGCAAACGAAGTATTAGCAAAGCTCAAGCCAAGGCATTAGGCAAGCGATTTAACGTTTCTCCTGCCTTGTTTTTATGAAGTAAATGAAATAACTTGACGGACGGGAGAACGATTCGATCTCAAAACCCTCTCATATTCAATCCTGTTTGAGAACAGCGGTTTCTCATCCCATTGCCAAAAAACTCTGTGTCCTCTGTGGTGAAAAATTTTTCCAATCCAGCCACTCGAAAACAGATTCCGTTTCAAAACGGATTGTAGCGAATGAAAAAGTAAATTCCGTCGGCTTGCAACGAATCGCCCCGATCGCTCACTTCAACGAGCGGAATTCCCCAAGTCACTGTCGCGGATAACTCCTGCGATAACTCCCACCGTAACCCGATCCCCGTTCCCACAAGCGTACTCGGACTTGGCACCTCGCGATCGCTCCCTAAATTCCACACCGTCCCCACATCCACAAACGGCGTTAATTGAACCGTTCCCCACCCTCCGGGATCGCGGAGAACTGGAACCCGCAACTCCACCGAACCCACCACGCCGCTGTCGCCGACTCGCTGATTTTGCAAATAACCGCGAACTGTCGTCGGGCCGCCGACGCTAAACTGCTCGATGGGAAGTAATTCATCCGTTGACAGTTGCGTGGCCAGGCGAGTAATCAATAACGTATCGCCACCGAGCGATCGCACCCACTGAAACTGTCCCAACCAGGCGAAAAACGCACCGTCGGGGGCGTCGTCGTTGGAGGTGGCGTCGAACAAATCTAACCCAAACGTCAGCTGCGATCGCGCCGCCAAAACTTCATACCGCGATCGACTCGTCCACTCCTGAGTCAACCGCAACGCCGTCACGTTCGATCGCCCCTCTTCAGGCCCCTCAGAAAACGAAAACGGTTCGTCGTCGAAAATAAACGTCCGCGATCGCTGCAATCCCAAAGACGCCCCCACCGCGAACTCCCGATTAGGCGTTTCTATCAACGGCTGCATCACTCCCAACCGAAACTCTTCCTCAGTCGATCGAATATCCAAGCGATCGAAAGGGTCTTCGACGACGCGACTTCCCACCCGTCGGTAAAACGCTCGCAGTTCCGTATTCTGGGCGTTGACGGGAATTGCGACATCCACGAATCCCTCGGTCACCCCTTCGGTAATTCCCAACTCTCCCGAGAGGCGATCGCCGACTCCCAACAAACTGTTTCCTTGTAAACTCACCGAACCGCGAATCGATCCCACACTGGGAGAATCCCGGTTTTCCACCCACAGCGTCCCGTTGAGGGGAAAGGCTTCTTCGAGGGTCAACCGCAACCGACTCAAACCCGGCGCACTTCCGGCGGTGAGTTCGGCCCGAACGGTGTCGATGGCGGGATCTTGTTGCAGCAGTTGTAACGCCGCTTCTAACTGAGATAGGTTCAACGGCGGCTGGCTGGCGCGGCGAATGCGATTTCTCACGTAGCGATCGGAAATTCGCTCTAATCCCTCAATTTCGATCGCCTCTAACCGACCTTCGACCGCCTGCACTCGGACGATTCCCTCGGTGACATCCTGCGGCGGAACGAACGCCCCCGAGGTGGTGTAACCGTGACGGACGTACAAATCGGTAATCGCCGTTCTCAGGGCGATGAGTTCCTCGAAGGATACGCGCCGACCTAAATAGGACGAGAGAATTGGCGCGAGGTCTTCTTCGGAAAACACCGTATTTCCCAACACGCGAATTTCTCGAACGGCGATCGCCTCGTCCGACGTCAGTTGAGACGGATCGGAAGCTTCCGGCGACGGGAGATCTGGCAGGTCTAAAATATCGTCAGTGGCAGGAAACCGATCTGGAAGGGGTGGGAGATCGGGGGCGATCGGGGGGACGGGTTGGGCGGATACGTCAGACAGCCCGGCGATGGCTGTCCATCCCCATACAATCCCCACAAACTCAAGAAAACGCCTCACCACCACAAGCCCATTTTCCATCTGCGTCGTTGCTAACAGAGAACGACCATTCCTCTACTCTGTACCGTTCGCTGTCCCGACGCACAAACCGGAAACGTAATTTTTTTAATTTATGCGAAATTTTCCGACGGACTCGCAAACGCCATCTGCCAAAACTCCCGTTCCAACCGCGCCACCTCTCGAAACACCGCTTCGGCTTGTTGCTGTACCGGTTCGGAGGCCGCTTGCAGGCTTTCGTCTGCTTGGCGTTCTAGATGTTTGACGTATTCTGTAAACTCTGGATTTCCCCAGCGATCGGCGAATTCGTCGTAAGGCGAGGCCATTTTACCCGGAAGCTGCCATCCTTGATTGTAGGCCAGCTCGATCGCCCACAACGCAGTGGCTCGGACGGGGTACGGTTTGACTTCCCAACTGGCTAAATACTGAGTATACGCTTCGCCGGTGGGGTGTTTGTCGGCTTGCAGGGTCAACCCCCGTTCGCGGGCTTTCTCGCGAAACCAGTTCAATTCATCTTTTATCGCCACTAATCCCCCTAGCAAAACATCGAAGTGTTCGACGGGAGCGCCGGTGAGAACGTTGGCGAGAAAGCGGGTAAACTCGACGACAAATTGATAGTCTTGGACGAGCCAGGTGTCGAACTGTTCTGGGCCGATCGTCCCCGATTGGCAGGCATCGAGAAACGGATGGTGCGTGGCATTGTGCCACAGTTGAGGATGCCGCTCGATAAGGTCTTGACAAAAAATCATTTTTATGTATTAAATTTTAAAGTCCGATTCGGACGGGACTAGAGCGCGATCGCAACGGTTAAACCGATCTGAAATTTGAGTTCTAATCTAGAGAATCGAACCAATTTTTGCAAGTCATTTCAAGATTTAGTCCAGAGCAGAGATAGTAACCGAGGGGGCTTGTTTCGATCGCGATCGCTCCACCATTCTTTGAGACGCTCGAGAGAAAATCCACACTCTTCTGCACTTTCGATAAAATCAGAAATAGGGTGGACGTAACTGGGGATTTGGAGGGTGTTCGATGTTGTTTTTATCTCCGCGCGACCGCCTAAATATTGCCGAGTTGGGTGCAGCTCGCAAACGAAGAGTTTCCCCGATGGCTTGAGGACTCGTGACGCTTCTCGAAAGATAGGTTTTAAGTCCTGAATATGCTCGAGAACGAGATTGAAAGTCACGAGATCGACGGTGCGATCGCCAATTTCCCAGGGTTTAGAAATATCGGCAACCTGAAATTCAAGGTTGGGAGAGTTGAGTTTTTTCTGGGCTTCTGCCAGCATTTCGGAAGAAAAATCTAAGGCGATCGCGCGATCGCAAATTTCGAGCCAAAAACTTGTATTTTTTCCGGTTCCGCAACCGGCTTCGAGAATCGTTGAAAAACGGGCGTTGGCAAAGGTCGATCGCACGGCGATCGCATCGAGATCTCGCGTTCTGTTTTCTACGGTATCGTAGGTTGAGGCCCAAGTATCGTAATATTGCTCGATATTCATCAAATTCAATTCAAATTCAATAATTAGAGAAGACAGCGATCGCGGGGTCGCCCATCGGGGAAACCGTTATCGTAAAATGTAAACGATTGTATCGAAGGTCGATATGGCACGACGCGCGAAGACTCCCGAACCCCTCAGCAACATTTCTCAAAATGGTCTCTCTCCGAGTTTACAAAACGCGATTCGCATTCGGGGAGCGCGCCAACACAACCTCAAAAACATCGATCTCGACCTTCCACGCGATCGCCTCATCGTCTTTACAGGCGTCTCGGGTTCGGGGAAATCCTCCCTCGCCTTCGATACCATTTTCGCCGAGGGACAGCGCCGTTATGTCGAATCCCTCAGCGCCTACGCCCGTCAGTTCCTCGGACAACTCGACAAACCCGACGTCGAATCCATCGAAGGCTTGAGTCCGGCCATCTCCATCGACCAAAAGTCGACCTCCCACAACCCGCGATCGACCGTGGGAACGGTGACGGAAATTTACGACTACCTGCGCTTACTCTTCGGACGCGCCGGAGAACCCCACTGTCCTCACTGCGATCGCTCTATCGCGCCCCAAAGCATCGACTGGATGTGCGATCGCGTTCTCGACCTCCCCGATCGCACCAAGTTCCAAATTCTCGCCCCCGTCGTCCGAGGCAAAAAAGGAACTCACAAAAAGCTCCTTTCGAGTTTAACCTCCCAGGGCTTCGTGCGCGTGCGCGTCGATGGCGAGATCCGCGATCTCAGCGACGGAATCGAACTCGATAAAAATTACAGCCACGATATCGAAATTGTCGTCGATCGCCTCGTCAAAAAAGAGGGAATTCAAGAACGCCTCGCCGACTCCCTCTCCACCGCACTCCAACAAGCCAACGGCGTCGCCGCGATCTCGGCGCAACTCCCCAACGAAGACCGTCCCCAGGAAATCGTCTTTTCTGAAAACTTCGCCTGTCCCGAACACGGGGCGGTGATGGAAGAACTCTCGCCCCGTCTGTTCTCCTTCAACTCCCCTTACGGGGCTTGTCCGGCCTGTCACGGCTTGGGAAGTTCGCGAATGTTTTCGGCGGAACTGGTGATTCCCGACCCCACCGCCGCCGTTTACAGTGCGATCGCTCCCTGGTCGGAAAAAGACAACACGTATTACCTCTCGCTACTCTACAGCGTCGGACAAGCCTTTGGCTTCGAGCTAAACACCCCTTGGAACCAACTAAAGCCGGAACAACAAAAAGTTATTCTCTACGGCGCACCCGATCCCATTTGGGTCGAAACCGATTCGCGCTATCAGGAAAATCGCGGCTACTACCGCCATTTTTCAGGCGTGCTAGCGATCTTACAACGCCAGTACGAAGAAACCTCTTCCGAGCCAATTAAGGACAAACTCGAACAGTATCTCGTCGATAAAGTCTGCGATCGCTGCGGCGGAAAACGCCTCAAACCCGAATCTTTGGCGGTGCGCGTCGGACAGTACAACATTACCGATTTGACGAACGTTTCCATCGAAACCAGCTTGGAACGAGTCGGACACCTGGAATTGAGCGATCGTCAGGCGAAAATCGCCGAGTTGGTGTTGCGGGAAATTCGCGCCCGCCTCCAGTTTCTCATCGACGTGGGCTTAGAATACCTAACGTTGGATCGATCGGCCACCAGTCTCTCCGGTGGAGAAGCCCAACGCATCCGCCTCGCCACCCAAATCGGTTCGGGATTAACTGGCGTTCTCTACGTCCTCGACGAACCCAGCATCGGACTCCACCAGCGAGATAACGGTCGCCTGCTGCGAACTCTCACCAAACTCCGTGATTTAGGAAACACCTTGATCGTCGTCGAACACGACGAAGAAACCATCCGCAGCGCCGATCGCATCGTCGATATCGGTCCGGGGGCGGGAGTTCACGGCGGCGAAATCGTAGCCCAAGGGGATTTAAACGATCTCCTCAAAGCAGAAAACTCCATGACCGGGGCCTATCTCGGCCGTCGCCGCGTCATCGAAACGCCCGCCGAACGCCGCCCTGGAAACGGACGGGCGATCGTACTCAAAAACGCCCACCGCAACAACCTCAAACATATCGACGTCGAAATTCCCCTCGGAAAACTGGTGTGCGTGACCGGAGTGTCGGGATCGGGGAAATCTACCCTCGTCAACGAACTGTTTTATCCAGCCCTGCAACACCATATTACGCGCCGCGTTCCCCTACCCACAGGTCTCGGAGAACTGAACGTCAAAGCCGGGAAAAAGAAACCCCTCAAAGAAGTCGTCGATAAAGTCATCGTCATCGACCAATCCCCCATCGGACGCACGCCTCGTTCCAACCCCGCCACCTACACGGGAATTTTCGACAGCATCCGCCAAGTCTTCGCCGAAACCGTGGAAGCCAAAGCCAGAGGCTACAAACCGGGGCGGTTTTCCTTCAACGTCAAAGGGGGACGCTGCGAAGCCTGCGGCGGACAAGGGGTCAACGTGATTTCGATGAACTTTCTCCCCGACGTTTACGTTCAGTGCGATGTCTGTAAGGGGGCGCGATACAACCGAGAAACCTTGCAGGTCAAATATAAAGGTCATTCGATTTCCGACGTGCTGAACATGACCGTCGAGGAAGCCTTGGGCGTTTTCGAGAACATCCCCCGCGCCGCCAGTCGCCTGCAAACTCTGTTAGACGTCGGATTGGGATATATCCACCTCGGACAACCCGCCCCCACGCTTTCGGGAGGCGAGGCGCAGCGGGTGAAGTTAGCGTCGGAGTTATCCCGTCGCGCCACGGGGAAAACGTTGTATTTAATCGACGAACCGACGACGGGGTTGTCGTTTTACGACGTTCACCAGTTATTGAACGTGATGCAGCGTTTGGTAGATAAGGGAAATTCAATTTTGGTCATCGAACACAATTTAGACGTGATTCGCTGTGCGGATTGGGTGGTAGATTTAGGCCCCGAAGGTGGAGAACGGGGCGGTGAAATCGTCGCCTGTGGGACGCCCGAAGCGGTGGCGGAGGTGACGGAATCTCATACGGGGCAATATTTACGGGAGGCGTTGCAGCAATATCCGGCGAAGGACAGTTGAGCTTGTTCTTGGGAGGATCTTGTCTCGTGCTGAGTTCTCCCTCACATTTGTCAGTTTGTCGTCAAACCGGGAGGATGTCTCTTCTCTTGGCGACAACCCAGTACAATCGTTGCGGTATTGAATTGCGATCGCCCATGCCCGGTTCTTCTTCTGATTCTGAGTTTATTCAGCAATGGCGAGATTGTCTCGCTCCGTACAATCTAGGATATAAGCTCAAGCTGGCCTCTCAACTGATGTATCGCGAGTTCCTCGATCGCCTGGAACCCCACGGCTTAACTCCGTTTCACTATCTGGTGCTGTGCTGTCTGTGGGAAGAAGACGGGCTTTCGACCTCGGGCATTGCCGACAAGCTCAAGCAGTTGGGGGCGACGCTAACGGGGGTGGTCGATCGCATGGAGGAACGCAATCTCGTCCATCGCGAGCGCGATTCTAAGGATCGACGCATTGTCAGAATTTGGCTGACGGCGGAGGGAAAACGACTCGCGACCGTTCTGCCGCCGATCGCTGCCGAGACGATCGCTAAAGCAACGCAAAATGTCCCGAACGCCGATCGGGAGGTCGTTTCGCGCGTTCTCGATCGCATCGTAGCCAACTTGTTTTAAACCTCGAAACTCGAGTGAGCTTGACGGCTTGAAAAATACTTAATATATTGATTATTAACCTATTAAATTTATACCTCGAGTCGCGTTGACCGGTGGCTTCAACTTGCTGCAACCGTCAAATGCCCGAGAAGGAGGTCGCAATGCCTAAATTGAACGTTCGTCAGAAAAACTGGTTGTTGTCAGCCCACGTTAGCTTTGCCGCCCTGTGGACTGGCTCCGTGGTCAGCATCTTTCTGTTGTCGTTAAAGAACCAACAGGCTACAGACGTCGCAGAGACAACCGCTTTCCATGCTGCGGCGAATTTACTCGACGATTGGATTGTCATTCCCTCTGCTATTGGAGCGGTCGTCACCGCAACCGCTCTTTGCTGGGTCACGAATTACGGCTTTACCAAGTTTTACTGGGTGATGGCGAAATGGGGTTTGACCACGGCGTTAATTGGGTTTGGAACGGGCTTACTATTTCCCTGGAGTCATACCGCCGAACGGCTCTCCGCTCTCGAAGGATTGCAAGCCGCCATCGATCCGATCTATCAATTCGATACCCGAGCGGTATTGTGGGGTAGTGCGTTTCAAGTGGTTCTTCTCCTGGTAATTATCGGCATTTCCGTATTGAAACCGTGGGGAAGACGCACTCTAAAATCCTCTTTAAAGACGGAGAGCCGTTGAGCGACGATCGCAAACGGCACGGCGAGTCAGGGGCGCATCGAACGCCATCGAGTCCGAGTTTTTATCGTTTGATAGTCGGGTAGCAATGCTCTGAGATAGGCGATACCGACGTTTGGGCGATCGCAAACACTTCCCTTTTTGGCAAAATTCGCTATACTGTTGACAGCCCAGTCATATCAATCTGATATATATGCTTGAGTTGTCAGCTCTCGGTTTACTGCAACGGGAACCCCTGCACGGCTATCGCCTAAAGCAAAAGCTAGAGCTGTTCATGAGCAGTTGTATCAGTGTAAACTACGGCGCAATTTACCCCTTGTTGCACCGTCTCGAAGAGCGAGGATACATCCATACGTTAACTGAAGAAGCGGGCGATGCCGGAACGACACGCAAAATCTACGCCATCACCCAAAAAGGGCGCGATCGCTGGCGGGAAAAAATGCTCGAACAGCCTCAAGATAGCTGGGTCAAAAGTCGAGCGCGCTTTATGGTGAAGTTCGTCTTTTTTGAGGATCTCGAACTGGAAAACCGGGTCAAACTCATTCAACATCGCCTGAGAGCCTGTCAGACACGCCGCGAATACGTCGATTCCCAGGATTTCCCCGACGATCGCTACCATCAAGCTGCCGTAGAGCGACATCTCGAGATGCTCGAGCGAGAAGTCGCATGGTTGAAACAACAGCTCGCCCAGGAATCGGTTCGAGAGGTCGAAGAATTACAATCTTCCGCTCGAACCTAACGTTTGAGAGTTTTGTTTCAAATTCGAGATCGGTTCGCGTCCAACACCGAGAGCCGATCTGACGGCGATCGTATGGCTCGAAAGATTGGCTTGCGAATTTTTTTTAGATCTCCAGAGCGACTGCGCTTGGCAGGCCATAATACAATTTGTAGTATATTCGCGATATCATGTGTTACCCGAATCCGCCCCTGTCCTAAATCTGTCTGTCAACGATCTTGAGGTGCGATAGAGATGTCTACCCAACTACCCGAATCCACAATTTCAACCGAAGATCGATCGCCGGACTCTTCGGCAACGGAAGAGTCCTCCTCGAGTCCGTTCGATCGTCCTCCGTCCCCCAAACCGCCTCGGTGGGGAATCGCGATCGTCGCGATCGTGCTTCTGGCCGGAGGCGGTGGATTTCTCGGCTGGCAGTGGTGGCAGTCGCGCCGAGGCGCCAGTACCGAACAAGCTTCCGGTCCGCCGCCGACCCCCGTACAGCTCGACACCGTCGAAACCTCCAGCGTCGAAGATTCCACCGAATTCGTAGGTACCCTAGAAGCCCAGCAAACTGCCACGCTGCGGGCCGAAGCCAACGGCGAACTGGTTGAAGTTTACGTGCGTCCCGGCGACGAGGTGGGACAGGGGGAAGTTCTCGCTCAGCTCGATCCCCGTTCCGTCGAAGCCGACATCGCCCAAGCCAGAGCAGACGTGCGCCGAGCTGAAGCCGAACTGGCCGAATTGCAAGCCGGAACCCGCGAAGAACAAATCGCCCAGGCTCGCGCTCGCCTGCAACAAGCCGAAGCCGACCTGCGAAACGCCCGTTCTGGTGTGAGTCCGGCGGAAATTTCCCAAGCTCGGGCCCGTCTCGAGTCCGCTCGAGCCACTGTCAACTTGGCAGAAGAGCGCATCCAACGCTACCGCCTCCTCGAAGCCCGAGGCGCCGTCTCGACCGACGAACTCGACGAACGAGAAGAACGCTACCGTACGGCTGTGGCGGCGTTGCGAGAAGCCGAGGAAGCGTTACAAGAGTTGCAAGCCGGACAAGATATCGATATCGATCGCCTGTCTGCGTTAGTCGAAGAACGCCGTCAGGAGCTGCGGGAACTGGAAAACGGCGCCCGTGTCGAAGATATCGATCGAGCGCAAGCGGATGTCGAATCGGCACAGGCGGACGTCGAATCGGCGCGAGTGCGATTGCAAGATACGGCAATTATCGCCCCCTTTAACGGAACGATCGGCGACATTCCCGTGAAAGTGGGAGATTACCTCAGTCGTGGCGATGTCTTCGCCTCCCTGACGCAGAACCAAACCCTAGAGTTACGGCTGTCGATTCCCCTCGAACGAACTGACGAGTTGCGCTTGGGGCTTCCCGTAGAAGTGTTCGACGCAGCGGGAAGTCTGACTCCGTTAGCCCTCGGACGCGTCAGTTTTATTTCGCCGCAAGTCAACGACGAATCCCAAACCGTTCTGGTGAAAGTCACCTTTGAAAACAGAGACGGTACGCTGCGCGATCGCCAGTTCGTGCGGGCGCGAGTCATCTGGCGCGAACGGCCGGGAACGGTAGTGGTGCCGACGACGGCGATTATTTTCCAAGGCGAACGACGGTTTGTCTTCGTGGCCGAGGGGAGCGGGGAAAACGTGACAGCCAAGCGTCAAGCCGTGGAACTCGGGATTTCTCAAGGCGATCGCACCGAAATTGTCGAAGGATTGAATCCCGGCGATCGCATTGTCGTATCGGGACTGCAAAAACTCGCCGACGGATTGCCGATTATGCCGGTCGGCGGAGAGGGAGAGATGGTGAGATGAGGAGCAAGGGAGAGGGGGAGAAACGGTTACCCGTTCGCTGTCTTCACTCTTCCCGAAAGGACTCACACCGCCCAAAAAATCTGCTCCATAACACATAAAACATAATTTGTAAAGGCTACACCGCCGATGTTTTCTAATTTTTTTATTAAGAGACCCGTTTTTGCGTCGGTGTGTTCGTTGCTGATCGTCCTGATCGGATTAGTGGGATACGGTCGTCTTCCCGTTCAGGAATACCCCAGCATCGATCCACCCGTAGTGAGCATCACCGCCGTTTATCCCGGCGCGAACCCTCGGGTCGTCGAAACCGAAGTCACGGAAATTCTCGAAGCCGAAATTAACGGGGTCGAAGGCATTAAAACCCTCACCTCAGAAAGTCGCGAAGGGGTCAGTTCCATTACCGTTCAGTTCGACCTCGGAGAAGATATCGACGTGGGCGCTCAAGAAGTCCGCAGTCGCGTCTCGCAAGCCGTGGGAGAGTTGCCCGACGACGTCGAATCGCCCGTAATTCGGAAAGAATCGGGAGACTCCTCTCCGATTGTTTGGTTTGCCTTATACGGTAAAGAAGACGGCGTCACGACCCTCGAGTTGAGCGATTACGCCGATCGCTTCGTCGTAGACGCCCTCGAAAGCGTCGATGGCGTCAGTAGCGTCATTATCGGGGGCGAACGGCGGTACGCCATGCGACTGTGGATCGACCCGCAACGCTTGGCCGCGCGAAACTTAACCGTCTTAGACCTCGAAGACGCCCTGCGTCGAGAAAACGTCGAAATTCCCAGCGGACGCATCGAAGGTCAAAGATCGGAATTTTCCGTGCGGACATTAGGGCGGTTGCAAAATCCCCAAGAATACGAAGAACTGGTCGTTGCCACGAATCCCGACGGAACCCAAGTCCGGCTCAAAGACATCGGACGTGCAGAAATCGGCGCAGAAGACGAGCGATCGTTCGTGCGCTTCAACGGTCGGCCGGCGGTGGGATTGGGCGTCGTCAAGCTTTCAGCCGCGAACACCCTAGAAGTCGCGGCCGGGGTGCGAGAGAAAATGAAACAACTCCAGCCGCAATTTCCCCCCGGTATCGATTACGAAGTCGCCGTCGATAACTCAGAATTCGTAGAACTGGCGATCGAAGAAGTCTGGACTTCCCTGTATCTCGCCGTTTTTCTGGTCATTCTCGTTATTTTCTTCTTCCTGCGGGACTGGCGAGCGACCATCGTTCCGGCGGTGACGATTCCCGTCTCGCTGATCGGCGCGTTCGGCGTCATGTTCTTCCTCGACTATTCCGTCAATACCCTGACGCTGTTTGCGTTGACTTTGGCGACGGGGTTGGTGGTGGACGATACCATCGTGGTTCTAGAAAACATCGTCCGCTACATCGAAGAAGAAGACATGAAACCCTACCATGCGGCGACGCACGGCTTAAAAGAAGTGGTCTTCGCCGTCATCGCAACGACCGTGGTGTTGGTGGCGGTGTTTCTTCCCGTGGGCTTCTCTACCGGAACCACCGGACGGCTGTTTACCGAGTTCGCCTTGACCCTAGCCGGATCGGTGATTATCTCCTCGTTTGTCGCCTTGACCCTAGCCCCCTCCCTATCCGCGCGCATTCTCAAACACGACAGTCAGCTTCACGGCTGGGTGTTCGATAAAGTTGAAGACGCCCTCAACGGTCTGGCCAACTTTTACGCCCGTACGCTGCGCGGGGTCTTATCCCTGAAAGGGTTAGTCGTTATCGGCTTTTTCATCTCCCTGGCATTAGTAGCACTGTTGTTTTCCCAGCTTCCCAAAGAATTTCTGCCCACGGAAGACCGAGGACGGATTTTTACCTTCGTGCGCGCGCCGCAAGGGGTGACGATCGACTATACGGACGAAGTGATGCGCCAAGTCGAAGCCGTCTACGAAAACACCCCAGAAGTGAAGTATTACTTCAGCGTCGGGGCGTTCGGTGGCGGTGCGCCGGGACAGGTCAACCAGGGGATTACCTTCGTTCGCTTACAGCCTTGGGACGAACGAACCGAACCCCAACAGTCGCAACAGGCACTCATCGGTCAGTTTTTCGGGAAGTTCGCTGGCATTACAGGCGCTTTAGTGTTTCCCATCAACCCGCCGTCCCTTCCCGGTGCGGGATTCGGTCAACCGGTGCAGTTCGTGTTACAGGGAAACGATTTAGAAGAGTTGGCGCAGGTGTCGGGAGACTTGGCGCAGCGAGCGAACCAACTCCCCGAGTTGGTCAACGCCGATACGACGTTGAAGCTGACGCAACCGGAGTTGACGATCGAAATCGATCGCAAAAAAGCAGCGGAATTGGGAATTACAGCGCGGGATATTTCCAGCACCCTGCAAATTCTCCTCGGCAGTCAGGAAATCACCAACTTCAACCGAGGAAATCGCCGTTACGAGGTGGTGGTGCAAGCCGAAGACAGCTTCCGCATGAGTCCCGAGGATATCAACGAACTCTATATTCGCACCCAAGACGGGGCTGTGGTTCCGCTGGGGAATGTCGTGACCCTCGATACCACCACGACGCCACCGCAAATCGAACACTACCAACGGTTTCGATCGGCTACCATCGAGGCGAGTCCCGCTCCGGGTTACAGTCTGGGTCAGGCGTTAACGGCGTTGGAGACGTTAGCGGACGAAGTGGTTCCCGACAGCATCACGACTGGGTTGACGGGTCAATCGTTGGAGTTCGCCGAAGCAGGAGAAGCCACATCGTTTATTTTCGCTTTGGCGCTGGCGTTTATTTTCTTGGTGTTGGCGGCGCAGTTCGAGAGTTATCTCGATCCCGTTGTCGTGTTATTGGCAGTTCCCCTGTCGCTGTTGGGAGCGTTCGGGGCGTTGTGGTTGGCCCGGCTCGATCTCAATATTTACAGTCAAATTGGGGCGATCATGCTCATCGGTTTGGCGACGAAAAACTCAATTCTCATCGTTGAATTTGCCAACCAGAAACGAGAAGCGGGAATGTCGATTTCTCGCGCAGTTTTAGAAGCAGGAAAAATTCGATTTCGACCGATTTTGATGACGGCGTTCTCGACGATTTTCGGATTGTTGCCACTGGCGTTTGCCTCTGGTGCTGGGGCGGCGAGTCGGGTTTCCATCGGAATGTCCGTTGTCGGTGGAATGTTAGTTTCGACCCTGTTGAGTTTGTACGTGGTTCCCGTGTTTTACGTTATGGCTAATGCGGCTCAGAAACGCTTGGTGAAATCGCTTCATTTGACGCCGGAAACCTAAGTTTCGCGTTTGAATTTTCTCTGTTTTTTAAGTTTGTCTCAACCCTCCACCTTCTTCTGGAAACGGAAGAAGGGGATTTTCTTTTAAAGGGGATGTTGCGATCGGTGTGTGTTCGATTTTTCGCTCGTTTTGTTGGAATTCGCATCGTGCGATCGCCCCGACAACGACAATACAGATTGCCAACTCGGGTCAGTATCAGCCAGAGCAGACGATCGCTGGAGAGACTCAGACAGTAGGTCGAAACTGGGGAAGCATCGATCGCCGAGAAATTGTTTCGGCGATCGCATCGAGGTCTCAGTGCAAGTCACCGTCAGAAATACGCCGTTGCCTTAACCGATCGATCGCCGATCTTGCCGTGTCCCGCTTAGAATTTCCCGTTGCGATCGCCCAACCTTCGCTAAGTTCGAGCGATCGCCCTCAACTCTTTCCCATCTGCCGTGCGAACGTTACGCAATTCCACCAGTTGTCAGATACCATAGGTTAGACTCGGTTTCACCTTTGGGGAAGTGGAGCGCCGTGCTAATTCCACTCGATTACTATCGAATTCTCGGCTTGCCGATTCAAGCGACGGCCGAACAGATCCAACAAGCCTATCACGATCGCTCTCGACAACTGCCGCGTCGGGAGTATTCCGAGATAGCCGTTCGCGCTCGCAAACAACTGATCGACGAAGCCTACACCGTTCTCTGCGACCCCGACGGACGGGCGAGATACGACGCCACCTTTCTCTCTAAAACCTACGACCTCGACGAAACCGACGCCGAAACCAGCGAAAACGGAACGGGGGCAGTGCGTCGGGACTCTCAAACTCCCCGCCTCGAAATCGAAGACGAGCAACTCGTCGGCGCGTTGCCGATTTTCCTCGAACTCGGCGAGTACGATCTCGTGTTGAAACTGGGACGTCCCCACCTCGTCCACCGACCCACGGACGAACTCTCGGGAAGCGAGGCGGTAATTCACGCGGACTTCGTTCTCACCGTGGCGATCGCGTATTTAGAAATGGGGCGCGAGCAGTGGCAACAAAGCCAATACGAACGAGCGGCCTCCTCCCTCGAAGCCGGACAAGCGCTCCTCTTGCGTGAAGGACTGTTCCCTCAAGTACGAGGCGAAATGCAAGCCGATCTCTACAAACTCCGCCCCTACCGCGTTCTCGAACTGCTCTCGTTACCGCTCGATCGCGACGTTCCCCGCCAGCGGGGACTGCAACTGCTGCGGGACATGATTCAAGAACGCGGCGGTATCGACGGTTCTGGCGACGATCGCTCCGGCCTCGATGTCGATGACTTCCTGCGCTTCGTCCAACAACTGCGCCAGTATACGACCGCCGCCGAACAGCAACTGCTGTTTGAAATGGAAGCCCGCCGTCCGTCCGCCGTCGCGACATACCTCGCCGTGTACGCCCTCGTCGGTAGAGGTTTCACCGAACGCCAACCGGGACTGATTTACCGCGCCAAACTCCTCCTCATCCAACTCGGTCGCCGCCAAGACGTTCGCCTCGAACAAGCCATTTGCGCCCTCCTCCTCGGACAAACCGACCAGGCGACGCGAGCTTTAGAACTCTCCCAAGAAGAAAGCCCCATCGCCTTCATTCGCGAAAATTCCCAAGGATCGCCGGATTTGCTGCCGGGACTCTGTTTGTACGGCGAACGGTGGTTACAAGAAGATGTCTTTCCACACTTTCGCGATCTGGCCAACAAAACCGCCTCCCTCAAAGACTATTTCGCCGATCCCCAAGTTCAAACCCACCTCGAAAACCTGCCGCCTGAAACCGAAGAATCCAGTCAATGGGTGGTTTCGGCAACTCAAACCGCACTGCCCCCGCCCGACTCGACCGCCGTGGCCGCCGTTCCGACCGCTCGCCCAGCCAGTCGGACGGCGACGGCAGCCCCTTCGAGTTTCAGTTCTCCTCAAACCCTGCGATCGAGCGCTCCGTCTTGGCAACTGACGGGAACGCCAGCGTCTGCCAGTCGCGAACCCGGACGGGACGGAATCAACCTCCCTCCGAGCAATCCCTTCGGCTTAGATGAAGACAGTCCGCCCTCGGCGCGGCGAACGGGACGACGGGGACGCCGCCCGCGTCGCAAAGGTCTCAAGATCGATCGCCTGATGATTGCCATCGGGGTTGGAGTGCTGGGACTGGCGCTGCTGGGCTTTATCCTGACGAGCATTTTGGGCGGTTTGGCGGCGATGCTGGGACTCTCGGGCCCCGAACTCGACGACGACGGATTAGACATCGGCATCGCAACGCCTCCTGTAGAACTTCCCGACGCCACTCTTCCCGCTATCGATCCCAACGCCCCCATCGATACCGAAACAGCCCGCACCACGATTCAAAACTGGTTGAACGTGAAAGCGAATGCGATGGGCAGCGATCGTCAAATCGACAAAATTCAAGAAATCCTGACAGGGCCGGCGCTGGCAGAGTGGCAAGAGCTGGCAGAACGGGCGCAAACGAACGGCTGGTATTGGGAGTACCAGCACGACCTCGACATCAGCAGCGTGACCCCCGATGCCAACGACCCGAATCGGGCTGTGGCGACGGCTCAGGTGAGGGAGCAAGCAACCCTTTATGAAGGGGGACAACCGACTACCGAACGGAACGACAATCTCAATGTGATGTACGAACTGATCCGTAGCGACGGTACCTGGAAAATTCAAGATTGGGTGGTGGAATAATCGGCGGTTCTCGGTCAATAATGGTGAGTTAACGATTTTCGCCAGCGCATTTTTTACGAATGGTAGAACTGACCCCCAATCCGAGCTACAGTTTGACCTTACGCTTTCGCCTGCCCAATCGAGCTGGAATGTTAGCGAGTGTCGTCCAGTCGATCGCCTCCGTGGGCGGCAATTTGGGTCAAATCGATCTCGTCGAACAAAACCGCAAAACCTCCGTGCGCGATATTACAGTGGATGCGTCGAGTACGGAACACGCTGAAAAGATTACCCAAGTGGTGAATCAGATCGACGAGGTGGAAGTCCTCGAGGTGTTCGATCGCACGTTCAACTTACACCGAGGCGGCAAAATCCACATTCAAAGTCGCTTGCCCCTGAAAAGCCAATCGGAGTTGGCCATGGCGTACACTCCCGGTGTGGGGCGCGTCAGTCGGGCGATCGCGGACGACCCGCAGTTGGTGTACAGTCTGACCATGAAGGGGAACACGGTGGCGATCGTCAGCGATGGTAGTGCGGTGTTGGGGTTGGGCAATTTGGGACCTGGCGGTGCGCTTCCGGTGATGGAAGGGAAAGCCATGCTGTTTAAGGAGTTTGCAGGAATTGACGCCTTTCCGATTTGTCTCGATACCCAGGATGTCGATGAAATTGTCGCCACTGTCAAACATATCGCGCCGGTGTTCGGCGGGGTGAATTTAGAGGATATTTCTGCACCTCGCTGTTTTGAGGTGGAACGACGACTGCGGGAAGAACTCGATATTCCGGTGTTTCACGACGACCAACACGGTACGGCGATCGTGACGTTAGCGGCGTCGATCAACGCGCTGAAATTGGTGAATAAGTCCATGTCGGAGATTCGCATCGCCATGAACGGGGCGGGCGCGGCTGGTTTGGCGATCGCGCGGTTGTTGAGAAAAGCCGGAGTTGGGGACATTGTTCTCTGCGACTCGCGGGGGATTATTTCAACCAAACGGGACGATTTGACGCCGCAAAAACAGGAGTTTGCCAGTTCGGTGAGTGGAACTCTGGCTGATGCGGTGAAGGGGGCGGACGTGTTCGTCGGCGTCAGCGTTCCGGGGGTGTTGACGGTGGATATGGTGAAAACGATGGCCTCCGATGCGATCGTCATGGCCATGGCGAATCCGATTCCCGAGATTCAACCGGAAAGCATTCAAAACGAAGCGGCGGTGATTGCCACCGGACGCAGTGACTACGCCAACCAAATTAACAATGTTTTGGCGTTTCCGGGGGTGTTTCGCGGGGCGTTGGACTGTCGCGCCTCGAATTTGACCACGAGTATGTATTTGGAAGCGGCCAGTGCGATCGCGTCGCTGGTGTCGCCAACCCAGCTCGATCGCGAGCATATCGTGCCTTCGGTGTTTGACAAGCGCGTGGCGACAGCGGTTTCGGCGGCGGTGCAGCGGGCGGCGCGTCAAGAAGGCGTCGCGCAGTGTTAGTGGTGAGAAACCGGGTTTTGGTCTCACAAACCCGGTTTCTCGCCTCAATTTTTCGATGAAACTCATCCCCGGACAAACTCCAAGGCGCCTCGCTCTGTTCGGGGCAGTTCTCATCAGCGCAACTCTGGTGCGGGAGTTGGGAGTCGATCCCGATGCGTTAGATTAACCTCAGCGTAGCGATTATCTTAAAGTTGTCGGGGTGGGCAGGACGCTAAATTCACTGCCGATCGCAACTGATTTTTTCAAGCTGCCCACCCTAAAGTCTACCATTTAAATAAGTTAATCCCTTTAAAGCTATGGTAACTTCACGATCGATCCAATCCCAATCTTCTCCCGAAATTGTCTACCCCGAAAGTGATGAAAAACCGATGGCAGACAATACCGTTCAATTTCGCTGGATTAGCGTAATTTATCACAATCTCGCGTGGTTGTTTGCCGAGAATCCCAACGTTTTCGTCGCTGGCGATCTCCTCTGGTATCCTGTCGAAGGCAACAATCGACTCTCTCAAGCTCCCGATGTCATGGTGGCATTCGATCGCCCTAAAGGCGATCGCGGCTCTTATAAACAATGGCAGGAAAACGACATCGCGCCTCAAGTCGTCTTTGAAATTTTGTCCCCAAGAAACACCCTCAAAGAAATGGGGCGTAAGTTCTGGTTTTACAACGATTACGGCGTCGAAGAATATTACGTTTACGATCCCCAGAAAAACGATCTCTCCGGTTGGTTGCGCGGAGAAGCGGAAGTTCCCGAGATGGCGCGTTTAGATATTATTGAAGAAATGGATGGTTGGGTGAGTCCGCGTTTGGGGATACGCTTTGAAGTGAAAGACAAAACGATGGAACTTTATCGCCCCGATGGTTCGCCGTTCCTCGACTACAATACCGTTCAGCAGCGACTTCAGCAAGCCGAACAACGGGCAGAAACTGCCGAACAACGCGCTCATCAACTGGCGGCTCGTTTGCGGGAGTTGGGAGTCGATCCCGATACGTTAGATTAGTTTCAGCAGAAACTGGGTTTTTGCCCAAGCTGAAGATCCCCCAGTTAAAATGGACTGAAAAAGCCGGTTTCTTACCTCAGTTCCCCGATGAAACTCATCCCCGGACAAACCCCAACGCGCCTCGCTCTGTTCGGGGCTGTCCTCATCGGTTCCACCTTTTGCCCTCAAATCCTTGCAGGAACTGCCGCCCCAGCAATTGTGGGAACGTTGGCGGGGATGGTGTCGAGCGTGTTCGGTGGCTTAGTCGCCAACGACATGGGGGAACTGGCGAAACGCCTCGAAAACAAAGACACCACCAATCACGATTTAGCCAAAGCCACGGGAGAAGCGATCGGCCTCGTTCTCTCCAATTTGGCAGAAACGAAAGACCTCGATGCTGAGTTTAAGCAGAAACTCAAGCAGTTAGCGGAAGTTGCCGAAAACCAGTGGTTGGAGATCTCGCAGCCAACCGAAGATGAGGATGTTTCCCTCGAAATTCCCGAGACGGAACTGGTGAAGTTGATGTCTCGCAAGGCTGAGGATTTCGCCCAGGTGACGGCGTTCGACCGAGAGACTTGGGAAGAAGTCGTGGTGGCGTTGGCTGCGGCTGCCAACACTCAATTGAAAAATCGCTGGATTTCGATCGTTGCCATTCGACTGCGATCGACGTTTCCCCAGGCGTTTCGAGAAGTGTTGAAGTTGGATGCAGAACGCGGCGGAAAAGCGTATGCGGCGATGTCGTTAAATTTAATGGGGGAAATTACCGCTTTGGCTTCTCAAAGAGCGGGATTTCCTGAAGACGACATCATTTCAATTGAAACATATTTAGAAGAAAATGTCAAGGGTAAAATCGAAAAACAACAGCGAACGTTTTGTCAGTTAATCCGAGAAGTTGAATCGGGTTTTACTGTTGTTATCGAACAGGCAAAACAGGAGATTATTGACGAAATCCGTGCGGGATTTCAGGGGGTGAATACCCGCCTAGAAGAAATCGGAGAAGATGTTGAAGAGATTAAAGACATTATCAGCCAAAGAAAGCTGACAGGTGGCGCTCTCATCGGGGGAAGTTTTAGTGGTATTTGTGCGAACTGGCAGGGGCGAGAATTAGAAATTCAGCAGTTAAAAGACTGGATTCAAAATCCCGATATCACCTTGATGGGAATTGAGGGAACGGGAGGGATTGGAAAAACTAGCTTGGCGGCAAAGGTTTTTGAGGAGTTAAACGCCGACTATCGCGGCTATTGGGCGGATGTAAGTGCGGGGGCAATTTTTACTGAGGTGGCGCGGGCGGTTTTAGCGCATTTTCAATATCCAATTCCCGAATCTGAAACGGCATTACCGGGTACTTTGGTGTCCTGTTTGCAGCAAACGAAGTGCTTGCTGGTGTTCGATAACTTGGAAACAGTTTTGCGAGACGGGCAGTTTGTGTCCGGTTCGTTTTACGATGAGTTTTTTAGAGGTTGGCTCAATCGGAGAAGCGACAGCGCCGTTGTGGTGACGACGCGGGAACGCTCGAATTTGAGAGGGTTTAATTACTGGTTGCCGCCGTTGACGGGGTTGAGCGAAACGGAGGGTGCGGCGTTTTTAAAAGGGCGGGGACTCACCGACGACGAGGCGAAACTGAGGGAGTTTTCTAGGTTAGTGGATGGATATCCGTTGCTGTTGCGGTTGGTGGCGGATTTGCTGGTTGATGATTCGCCGCAAAATCCCCGGTTGGAACGGTTAAATCAGTTGGGGTTGGCATCGTTACCGGAGTTGTTGACGCATCCCGACGTGAAGGGAACTCACCGTCAAGCCGAAGTGGGAATTGTGGCGGTGTTGGATGCCAGTTATCGGCGGTTGAGTGACGAGGCGAAAACGCTGCTGCATTCTGCGAGCGTGTTGCGGGGTGAGTTTGAGGCGGAGATGGCGTTGGCGGTGTCGGGGTTGGAGAAACCGCCGAGGGAAGTGGCGGCGGATTTGCGACAGTTGGCGAGACAGTCTTGGCTGTTGGAAGATGAGGTGAAGGGAGCGCGGGTTTATGATTTTCAGCAGGTGGTTTTGGCTTACGTGCAGCATAAAGCCGGGAACCTGACGGCGGCGCATCAACGCGCGATTGTTGATTATCAAAGTCGGGTGAAACTGCGTGGGGACTGGGAAAGCCTCGATGACGTGAGCGAGTATTTGGAGATTTTTTATCATTATTGCCAGTTGGGGGCGTATGAGTCGGCGTTTGATACGCTTCGTGATGGCGATGATGTCAATCGATTTTTGGATTTAAGGGGCTACAATTCAACCCGTATGGAATTGTACAGTCAGTTGGTGGAAAACTGGCCGGAGGTCGATCGTCAAAACTGGAAATTTGGTGCGGCGTTAACCAGTTTGGGCAATGCTTACTACTCCCTGGGGCAGTTCCAACGATCGATCGAGTTCCACCAGCAGTACTTAGACATCTCACGGGAAATCGGCTATCGCCAGGGCGAGGCGAACTCCCTGGGCAATTTGGGCAATGCTTACTACTCCCTGGGGCAGTTCCAACGATCGATCGAGTTCCACCAGCAGTCGTTAGACATCTCACGGGAAATCGGCTATCGCCAGGGCGAGGCAATCTCCCTGGGCAATTTGGGCGCTGCTTACTACTCCCTGGGGCAGTTCCAACGATCGATCGAGTTCCACCAGCAGTACTTAGACATCTCACGGGAAATCGGCTATCGCCAGGGCGAGGCAATCTCCCTGGGCAATTTGGGCGCTGCTTACTACTCCCTGGGGCAGTTCCAACGATCGATCGAGTTCCACCAGCAGCAGTTAGTCATCTCACGGGAAATCGGCGATCGCCAGGGCGAGGCAATCTCCCTGGGCAGTTTGGGCGCTGCTTACTACTCCCTGGGGCAGTTCCAACGATCGATCGAGTTCCACCAGCAGTCGTTAGACATCAAACGGGAAATCGGCGATCGCCAGGGCGAGGCGAACTCCCTGGGCAGTTTGGGCAATGCTTACTACTCCCTGGGGCAGTTCCAACGATCGATCGAGTTCTACCAGCAGTCGTTAGACATCTCACGGGAAATCGGCTATCGCCAGAGCGAGGCTACGAGTCTTCAAAATTTAGCGAGAGCCTATCATCTAACTGGCAGAGTGAAGGAAGGATATCAAGCAGGTTATCAAGCTCAGCAGATTTTACAAGAGCTAAATTTACCTCTAGAGGCTTATCCGATTCCCAAGTGGCAAAAATCGATCGCTCGATTTGCTCAAAAGGGTAAAGCTCAATTCGCAATCTGCTTCATCTTGGGAATTTTGGGTCTTCGGAGTTTGAGGTGATAATAGTATAATAGAAAACAAATGCAGGCGGATCTAAAGATGAACT
>NZ_KB235958.1:393750-396881 GCF_000332355.1 Baaleninema simplex PCC 7105 | reverse complement strand
CCCATCTCGTTAAGGATAGGGGCGTACTGTTGAAACCCAATAAAATCCCTTCAAGGGATTGAAACGTCCCGACACTATCGGGAGGCTCTATCAACCTGCGTTGAAACCCAATAAAATCCCTTCAAGGGATTGAAACGCTGAAGCTATCACCAAATCATCATCCGGCGGTGGCAAAGGTTGAAACCCAATAAAATCCCTTCAAGGGATTGAAACCTTAAAGCTTTTCGGAACTTCGACCGGAAAATGTTGAAACCCAATAAAATCCCTTCAAGGGATTGAAACCCTTGCGCGTGGACGCCGTGAGCTTCCAGTTCGGCGTTGAAACCCAATAAAATCCCTTCAAGGGATTGAAACTGGGCGAACGCTGGAGCCGGGTCGCGATTCTCGACTAAGTTGAAACCCAATAAAATCCCTTCAAGGGATTGAAACGCGGTAGTTCTCCAAGGGCGATCGCTGTGACTGGAGTTGAAACCCAATAAAATCCCTTCAAGGGATTGAAACCGACATGGTAGTTAACGGCGAGCATGAAGAGTATGGTTGAAACCCAATAAAATCCCTTCAAGGGATTGAAACATCGCCGTCAAACTCGATGTAACTGCACTTCTCCAGTGTTGAAACCCAATAAAATCCCTTCAAGGGATTGAAACTTCTGAAAATGCCGAGAATTCAAAAAGATTCCGGGTTGAAACCCAATAAAATCCCTTCAAGGGATTGAAACGCTCCTTAACTACACCACCCTGACCCGGAAAGCGGTTGAAACCCAATAAAATCCCTTCAAGGGATTGAAACTTGGTTGTCTTTTTGTACGTTACCGTGCTATAATGTTGAAACCCAATAAAATCCCTTCAAGGGATTGAAACTCATGGTTCTAACTAACTCCTTAGTAAACGTTTTTGTTGAAACCCAATAAAATCCCTTCAAGGGATTGAAACCTTACCTACCGCCGCATTTGCCGCCGAATCATCTGCCAAGTTGAAACCCAATAAAATCCCTTCAAGGGATTGAAACGCTTATCTCCTGAGATGCGCCAGTTGATTTCGCTAGTTGAAACCCAATAAAATCCCTTCAAGGGATTGAAACTAAGAATCACCGGATAAAAGGTAGATTTCTAACATTGTTGAAACCCAATAAAATCCCTTCAAGGGATTGAAACGCAATTTTACCAACTAGCGAGGATTTGCCACTCCTGTTGAAACCCAATAAAATCCCTTCAAGGGATTGAAACTCTGGCGTGAGCTGTTTTAGCAAAGTCGTTGCACCGTTGAAACCCAATAAAATCCCTTCAAGGGATTGAAACGTTTTTTTGACGATTTGCAAGCTTGAAAAGATTTCTCGAGTTGAAACCCAATAAAATCCCTTCAAGGGATTGAAACTCTGATATCCGGTGACGGCACGGCGCAACAGAGACGTTGAAACCCAATAAAATCCCTTCAAGGGATTGAAACAAGGGGGTGGAGAATACAAACTCGAGAGTGGGGAGTTGAAACCCAATAAAATCCCTTCAAGGGATTGAAACTGTAACGCCGCTGCGATCGCCGCCTTCAACCGCGATGTTGAAACCCAATAAAATCCCTTCAAGGGATTGAAACGTAACTTCAAGGATGGGAACTCCTAATATTGATAGTTGAAACCCAATAAAATCCCTTCAAGGGATTGAAACGTAAGCAGCGAGGCGGCATTCATAGAGAATGTCGTAGTGTTGAAACCCAATAAAATCCCTTCAAGGGATTGAAACTGCTAGTTGCTCAAATGGAGCGACCAACATTTGGTAGTTGAAACCCAATAAAATCCCTTCAAGGGATTGAAACTATCAAGCTCGACAAAAGTAGGACGGTGAAAAGACTGTTGAAACCCAATAAAATACCGGGTCTTCGGAGTTTGAGGTGATAATAGTATAATAGAAAACAAATGCAGGCGGATCTAAAGATGAACTTTTTTGTAGAAGACTTAATCAACTTACCCAAAGTAAGAGTGAGAAGCGTGGTCAGGGAACGCGAAGCAATATTTTTGCAGCTAGGCTTTAGAGAAGAGGAAGTTGCCTGTCCTCATTGTGGCAAAAAGACGGGCGAACTTAACCAAACACGAACCGTTAGAGTTCGAGACTTGCCCATTTCGGGTCAACTCGTATATTTGCAAATACCACGGCGTCAGTTTTACTGTAAAAAATGCCAACAATACTTTACAGAAGAACTATTCCCAATGCCCAAATTGTCGTCGATAGATTTCACGTTATGAAAGCGGTGAATGACAATCTAAATAAAATCCGGGTCTTCGGAGTTTGTGGTTATAAATGTATAGCATGATACAAAAAATTGAAGATTCGAGAGCCAAAACCCTTGAAATCTCGTGAAGTTAGTTTTTCTGTCACCCTAAACTCCGAAGAGCCTAAAATCCGAAAGCAGGTGAAGTTTAAAATCAAAATCAAAGGAGCAAAATGGTTATTGCTGAAAAACCAAAAAGACTTAAAAGAAGAGGGATTGGAAAAATTAGAGGCCGTTTTAAAACAGTCAAAACGTTTACGAAAAGCTTATCAGCTTAAAGAGGATTTTAGAGAAATTTATGAAACAACTCAAGACCCAGAGAGCGGAAAAAATAAATTTAAAGAATGGTTGTGTAAAGCACAGAGTATTTATGGTGATGCTGTCAAGACAATTCGCAATCATCTTAACACAATATGTAATTATTTCTTGAGCCGAACAACCAATGGTGTTATGGAGGGTATTAATAATCGTCTTAAACTGATAAAGCGTCAAGCTTATGGCTTTATAAATTTTGAAAATATGCGAATGCGCTTGGGTGCATCCCAGTTTTGCAAGTGTTAGGCGTAAAAGTCTCCATTGAGATAAGCACAGCGTTGCTTGAGGACTTGTGGAACGTTCTGACGTTCCCACTGAGCGCCGGAAATCTTGAGACGCCGACCAATCTGCTTGACCGTCGATTCAATGGCTCCAGAGCCGATAGAAATCCCTTCACACTGGTAATAGCTGTAGTTGACGATGCGGTGTCGATGTTTTTTGCACGTAAGCCACCAACTTGGTGACGCGCGGGTGTGACCAATCCTCGAACTGAGCCAGCGACCCCTCCACATCACCTCGCCACAAACAAGCTTCAACGGCATCGAGACGCTGCTG
>NZ_KB235958.1:363373-393650 GCF_000332355.1 Baaleninema simplex PCC 7105 | reverse complement strand
CGTCAAGCTTATGGCTTTATAAATTTTGAAAATATGCGAATGCGCTTTCTGTCTTGCTTTACTTAATAAGTTTTTCTTATCACCTTGTTTTGCGAAGACCCGAATTTTTGCATTTCCTTTCGCTTTAGTGTGGCTTATTACACTCTTTATCTGGCGCTTTTTCCGTCAACTCCTCCGCCGATAACCTCCCTCAATTTGCTACGATCGCAGCAAGCTCGCCCCCCTAAAACTCATGGTGACTCCCCATTCGACGCCACCCAAATCGCCCCCCGAAATCGTCTACCCCGACAGTGACGGAAAACCGATGGCAGACAATACCGTTCAATTTCGCTGGATTAGCGTGATTTATCACAATCTGGCGTGGTGGTTTGCCGAAAATCCCAACGTTTTCGTCGCGGGCGATCTCCTCTGGTATCCCGTCGAGGGCAACAACCGACTCTCTCAAGCTCCCGATGTCATGGTGGCATTCGATCGCCCTAAAGGCGATCGCGGCTCTTATAAACAATGGCAGGAAAACGACATCGCGCCTCAAGTCGTCTTTGAAATTTTGTCCCCAAGAAACACCCTCAAAGAAATGGGGCGTAAGTTCTTATTTTACAACGATTACGGTGTCGAAGAATATTATATTTACGACCCCCAGAAAAACGATCTTTCCGGTTGGTTACGCGGAGAAGCGGAAGTTCCCGAAATGGCGCGTTTAGATATTATTGAAGAAATGAACGGTTGGGTTAGTCCGCGTTTGGAAATACGCTTTGAAGTGAAAGACAAAACGATGGAACTTTATCGTCCCGATGGTTCGCCGTTCCTCGACTACAATACCGTTCAGCAGCGACTTCAGCAAGCCGAACAACGGGCAGAAACTGCCGAACAACGGGCAGAAACTGCCGAACAACGGGCAGAAACTGCCGAACAACGCGCTCGTCAACTAGCGGCTCGTTTGCAGGAGTTAGGAATCGATCCCGATGCGTTAGATTAGCCTGGGTCGAAACCGGTTTTCACGAATTTTGATGCCCGTTAAAGTGTTCTACACGTAAGCCAAAGAGATGAGCAGTGTCAAAGCTACCAAACGTTTTTATCGAAAATTTTGGGTTTGAAACCCCGCCCCCTTCGACTTGGCTCAGGGCAAGCCTTCGACTTAGCTCAGGGCAAGCCTTCTAGGGCGGCTTTACAGTACAATGGACGTGAATGGTTAAACTGGCTAACGAAACCCAAGTTAGTAAGTTTGCCTAAAACTCCAATTGAATTGGAATTTTGGCGGTGGGACACACCGTTACAGCACGGACATCTCACGGTGGCGAACTCGGTTCGCCACCCGTGTCCTCCTGTGAAGCGAGTGTAAGACGCAGTCTTCGCAGCTCTCGGAGCTTGCATCCGAGAGAACGAAGACTTGAAGGATCTCGATCCGGAGAGCAACTGCGAAAAACTCGAGAGAGAAGGAAGCAGGAACCCAAATCGCGAGGCTTCGCCGTGAGCGTCAGCCGAACGGTTTGGGAATCACCGTCCTTCCAGGGCGGTGAGGATGTCAACTCCCCACCCTCCCTTACCCAAGGGGGCTACGGAGAGATTCGTTTCCGATAAGCTAGGTTTCAAGAAGTCTTTACCACATCCCCCCTTAGCCCCCTATCCCCCCTTCGCCCCCCTTTGAAAGGGGGGTTGGGGGGATGGTTGGGGGGATAGAGGGACTTGTCAGGTTGGACAAAACCAGTGTTTGAGTCCTCGACTCCGCTCGGACTCAACGCTGAGCGGAGTCGAAGCGAGCGAAGTCGAAGCGAGCGAAGTCGAAGCGAGCGAAGTCGAAGCGAGCGAAGTCGAAGCGAGCGAAGTCGAAGCGAGCGAAGTCGAAGCGAGCGAAGTCGAAGCGTTGAGATTCGGATTCCGTATGATGTGGTTCGTGAGGCCGTTCGTCTTAAGCATTTTTTCGTAAGCATCGAACCAACTTATCTCGATCGAATGAAGCGATATCTGCTTTACCCTGATAAAAAGCACTCCCATACAAACTGAACTTTGAGTGCTGTGCTGTTTTTGTATCGCGATGTTCTTTAAATGGCTCCCGTGAGGTCGAAGGTTGTCACATCGCTCGACCCCACCCATTCCAAACGCTAATTTTCTTTCTCTTCCGCCTCTTCCGGTAAATGCCCTTGAATCACCATCACCGAACAAGAGGCTTGGTGCAAAACGTAATTGCTCACGCTCCCCAGGAAGACTTCTTTAAACCCGCGATGTCCCCGTCTTCCCAACACGATTAAATCCGCGTCCCAGCTTCGCGCCACATCGCAAATCCACGACCCCGGATCGCCGAATTTACTTTCTGTTTTGACCTTAACGCCCCGTTTTTCAGCTTGCTGGCGGTAGCCTTTCATCATCTCTTCAACCCGTTCGGTTTCTTTTCTGAGATGCTGCTGCTGCAATTCAAACATCATTTTGCTGCTCGACATATCGATGCCGATTCCCGTTCCCATTAAGGGAACCGCTTCACTGACACGCTGCATGGTCGTGCAATGGAAAATTAGCAGGTCTGCTCTTTCGTGTTCTGCGGTATCCAGGGCGTGACGAAAGACTTTGGGGGCGGAAGGTGAATCGTCGAGGGCGACGAGAATTTTTTTAAAGCTCATGTTTACAAACTCCTCCGATCGATCGAATCATTGTATTTTAAGTTTTTCTTAAAATTTGAAACAGAAGAATAAATTTTGAGATCGAACAATTTATCGATCTTACTTATAGTTTATCGAAGAATAGAGGCAAAATGTATTTCAATTTGTCAAGAAAAAACGTCCTTCTCGATCGCCCGCTCTAACCGCTTCGCTAAGTCGATGATGTCCTGCTTGCGGGCGAGTCGATCTACCCAAGCTCGAGGAATGGCGTCGAAGCCATAAGCCAACCCTGCTAACCCTCCAGTAATGGCGGCGATGGTGTCGGTGTCGTTCCCCAAATTCACGGCTTTGAGAACGGCGTCGGCGTAACTGTCGGTGGTGAGGAAACACCATAAAGCGGCTTCCAGACTGTGGACGACGTACCCGTTGGAGGCGATGTCGTCGGCCGACAGTTGAGCGATGTCGTTCCAGATGCGATCGAAGTGCGATCGCTCCTCCTGAAACGGCGGTTGCTGGTAGTGAGATTCCACCTTTTGCAACCCCTTTTGGTAAGCGGTTTTGGGATCGTCTCCCGCCAGTATTTCTGAGGCGATACTGATATACAGCCCACAAGCCATCTGACTTCGAGGGTGAGCGTGGGTAATGGCGGAAACTTGATGGACGCGATCGAGCAGGGTTTGAGTATTCCACGCATCCACATAGTACGCCATCGGTAAAATCCGCATCAGCGACCCGTTTCCGTTGCTGCGTTCGCCGGTTTCTCCCGATTCCGTCGGTGGCGTTCCCCGCATCAAGCGACCGATCGCTCGTGTCGTCGTTCCGCCAATGTCGAAGACTTCTCCGTGGGGCGTCCAAATTTCGGCGGTAAACCACTGACGGAACTTCTCGGCGATCGCGTCGAGGGAAAATCCATCGCACAACGCATCCGCCAAACAGAAGGTTAAGGAACTGTCGTCAGACCAAGTTCCTGGCGGTTGGTTGTAGGTTCCGTACCCTCGCATATCGGTGACAGGATCGTCTATTCGTTCGGCTCTCGTGGCGAACTCGACGGGAACCCCCAACGCGTCAGCGACGCAAACTCCCATCAATCCTGCAAGAACGGCAGATTTTTCGCTCATGAGTTTTCCTCAGACGCTTTGTGTCTCTCTTGCGTGTTTCCATTTTAGGCGTTCGGTTTCGACAGATGGGATGACCGGAGGATGGGATGACGTGCAATCTCCCTGTCTTCTCATTTGCCTGCGGGGGCGGTGCGTGACGCGGTAAGACTTCCTTCGCCTGACTTCGACGGGATTTTGGCGTCCACGTCACGGCACCCTACGATTCCTCATCTCTTAACCTCAACCTGGCGGAAGCGGTGTAAACGAACTTCCTGACATGGGGCGGTTGGGCGTGGCGAGGTTGCGGAATCGGGTATATTGCGGGTCGAAGAGGAGTTTGACCACGCCGGTCGGCCCGTTTCGGTGTTTGGCGATAATCATTTCGGTGATTCCGCGATCGGGGGTGTCGGGAAAATAGTATTCGTCCCGATACAACATTACGATTAAATCCGCGTCTTGTTCGATCGACCCGCTTTCCCTCAAATCCGACATCATCGGACGTTTGTTATTTCGGGCTTCCACGCCCCGACTCAACTGTGATAATGCAATCACCGGAACGTCCAATTCTCGGGAGAGTCCTTTGAGCGATCGCGTAATCCTCGATAACTCTTGAACTCGGTTGTCTCCCGCTCCTTCCATTAGCTGTAAATAGTCCAACAAGATTAACCCCAGTGGTTGACCCTGTTCGGCTTGCAAACGACGACATTTCGATCGCATTTCCGTTACGGTAATGTTTGGCGTGTCGTCGATAAACAGCGGAATTTCTGACAGCGACGCCAACGCCCGACTCAACGGCTCCCATTCCGTTTGACTCACGCGACCCGCCCGCAATCGGTTGCTTTCAATTCCGGCTTCGCTGGCTAACAGTCGTTGTACGAGCTGTTCTTTAGACATTTCTAAGCTGAAAATCGCCACGGGAATCCGGTACGCATTGGCGATGTTGTGGGCGAAGTTTAGGCTGACTGCGGTGTTGTGAACGCAAATGTCGTTGGCGATGAAGTTATGGGTTTCGGGAATGGTTAAATCGTAAACTTGATGGTTTCCAATGTATTCGATCGCCACGATTTCGTCCCAATACACTTCGCCGGTTTCTCGCTTCGGAGATTCGAGGGTTTCTAAGTCTCGAATAACGGTTAATTTTGGTGAAGCGATCGCGATTTTTGTCTTGACATATTTATTTTTTTGTGTTAGCGAATTTTCTTTGAAGTCAGTCCCAATTTGTAGAGACTGTTCGTCTTCCCAGGGTGAAGGAACGAGATCGCCAGAAACGACGTTTCCAAACGCTCCAATTTCCTCAAAAAAGGTTTGAACTGAGTCAGGACGCGCGATCGAGAGTTGCCACGTGTAACTTTGTTTTTGCAGCGAGGCGAGGCTACCAAAACGCAACAGTAAATGTTGAATTTGACGGGCGACGGTTTCGCAAGGCGTACTGTAGCCAACTTGAGAAAAAACACCTTTTTCGGGTTCGGAGATTATCGCCCAGCCATTTTGAGAAAACAGACAATTTAAAAATTTAGCAAGTTTCGATTTTTCCAATTGAAAGACAATTTTGGAAATCGTTTGAGAACGCGAAACCTTCTCCGCCAAAGTCTGAATTTGCGAGTCAGAAAGAGTGCGATCGCCAAACACCGACAACCGACGGGGAACGGCGATTTTATCCCCAACATTTAACGCCGCCAGCGATCGCCATCCAGTTCGCGTCAAATAAGGATGTGTCAGCGTCGTTTCCACCTGACGCCCCAACCGCGTCGTGACTCGAAACACGGGTTTTACCCCATCGTCGAGAAAATCCGACGGTTGAGTTCGGTGAAATTGCCAATCGTTCCCCAAAGTGAAGAGTTCGGGAACCTCAGAAGTTTCCGACACCGCCCGACGATAAAACTGTGCGATCGAGACCAAACGCCCGTCCGACAGCAACAATTGCGATCGCCCGTGCAAACATTTTCCCATCGACGGACGCCCCGCCACAATAATCAAATCCGACGGTTGAAATCCCCCCGTCATCGCATCGAGATCGTAAAACCCCGACAAAATCCCCGGTTGCGCCTGGGTTTCGTGTTGAATCTCAATGTCCTGAAACGTCTGAATCAGCGTCTCGAAAATCGGAACCAGATCCTGTTGCGGCCGTTTCTGCGTAATATTGAAAATCTTCTGTTCGGCGAGATCGAGTATCGTTTCCAACGGTTGCGTCGTGTCGTATCCGAGGGCGTTAATTTCCTGTCCCGCCCGAATCAACTGGCGTCGGAAATACTTATCCATCACCAACGCCGCATATTGGTCGATATTCACCGCCGACACCGTGCGATCGACCAACTGAGCTAGTTTACTCCGGCCGCCCACCTTATCCAACTGCTCGCGATCGTGCAACCACGCCGTCACGCTAATCAAATCCGTCGGTTGTCCGTGGGCGTGCAACCCTTGCGCCGCCTGATAGATAATCTGATGAGCTTGAATATAAAACGCCTCGGCAGACAACACCTCCGTCACGCGGTTAATCGCTTCCGGGTCGAGTAAAATTCCCCCTAAAATCGCCTCTTCCGCTTCAATATTTTGAGGGGGAAGCTTCGTTTCGTCGTAGCCACCCTGAAAGTCGAGTTCCCGAACCATTTTTTACAGTCAGCAGCGAGCAGTGAACAGCGAACAGTGATAACCAGATGAGTCGTCTCGGATGCGTGTTTATCAGTGTAGAGTGCAGAGAGCAGAGTGTAGAGTGAGAATTCCTCTTTAACTCTTCACTCTACACTCTTAACTTTTCCTTGAAAGACGCGCACTATCCCAATAAAACCGCAACAATCAACCCAGAGACAGACCGAGTTTGAGACCGAGAACGACATGAACCACGAGTACCAGCATCAAGGTACTTCCGATGTAAGCGTGAGTCATGCGGAGATCGGAGTTATTACCCCAAAAGCCTTTGAGGGAGGTCGAGCCTTGCACGCCGAGCAACACCAACACCATGGTTCCCGTCCAAAAGTGAGGACTCGAGAAAACAGGTTCTTTCTGCATAGCTAAAGACAGAACGCCTCCGGTGTAGCCGAGAAACATAAACAACGCCATCCAGGGGGCAAGTTTGCGGTGACTCGAGCGATTTTGCATCGAGGCTTCTTTGTCCTCCGCGAGTCGTCCTCGCCATCCCGTCCAAGCCACAAAGCTACCCATCACCACGACGACAATTCCCATCATGGCAGGGTGTCCCCATTGGGTGACGACTTCGGGAATTGCCATTTCGCGCAAAGGAGCCGCGATCGGCTCTAAAAATGCGTTCGGATTCATCAAAATCTCCTTTGTGGATACACCCCGCTTGAAATCTGTGATTCAAGCGCGGGAGGAACAAAACGCGGGTCGAGTGGGGTTCGATGCCCCCGAGACCAGCAAATTCTTGTTGGGGGCAAGCAACTGCACTTTAGAAGCGCTGAACTGTCCGAGCCGTTTCCAGCTAATATCGCTGACAGACACCTGACGAGCGGTATCTCCAGAAACCCAGCCCCAATATTGGCGTCCTGCCCTGGACGCCCGAACGAAGTCGCCTTTTCTGAATCCGTGCCGGGTGACGGTTCCGCCATACTTGCGACGCGTTCCACCCTTGGCGTGTTGCAGAAGGTGCAACTGTCTCCGACAGATGGGAGGACGGCGAATCACTCGAAACAGTGCTGGAGTAATGCAAACACTACCCTTCCACCGATGTCCGCGAACGTTCGTTCCGTGGAACGACTCATATCGAACGAACTGAGACGACGCCAGGGCGATGCCGTCTACCGCATGGGATTCTGGCGAGGCTTCGTCTTTACGCTCGGACTTAACTAGCCCCAACTCTCGTCTGAGGTTGGCAGTTTCCCAGCCCTGCAACTGCACCACTGGGGCGATTTCTTCCATTTCTCGGATCGCCCAACGCTGCCCCACCATTACGGGAGAAAAACCTTTCCCCGAACGAGCCTTTCGCCGTCCGCTGGTTAGATCGACATCCGCTCGAACGTATTCCCAGGCGATGGTAGAAATGGGAAAAATTGCTGCCAGTTCCCTAACGACTCGTAGTTCGAGCTGTCGGTTAGCTCGGATACTCGGTGGGAGTTTGTTTTGGCAACGGTTGTTAAACCGCGATGAGCGGTGGTTGCGAAACTTAAACGGCACGTTGCGGTTAATGCGACGAGAGCGTCGGGTACGTCGCATCGTGCGTCGCTGCTCCATTCGCTTCTTGACCGTCTCGAACGGCAAAATCAGATGTGCCATGAATAGGGTGGCTTTAGCCGATTGCACGGCCACACCCGAAAAGTGCTTGCCGGGGTCTACTCCAACCGCCACTTCTTGGGTTTGGGTGTTGCTCGGATCGACGGTGAGTCGAACGTAAAACACTCCGACATCTGACCATTTTTTGACAGCTTTTCCCTCTTTGAGCCAACGCCTCACCCGACTGGGTTTTGTGGGCATCAGAGGAACGCCTTTTTTTGAAACTACAGGGACTCGCATCTAAGATAATTCTCCTTTTGGGAGTGTTTGCCTCTTCGACCACAGCTATCAAGATGTCCTGTCTTACAGCGCCGAGGGATTTCTCGGCTTGGAGTGGGCAGAACTAGAGGAGTATTCTGCCGTCCGTTCCAGATAACTGCTCTGAGGTCTAGTCAATGCTTACGATGAAGGATGAGACCCCTCATGCCCCGATTGGACTGCCTGGCAGTCAATCGCGGGTCATTGACAACGGTTCTCCAGGTTCTCCTCGAATTCCGATTTCATTTTAAAAGAATTGAAGAGATGAGGTGAGGAGGTAAGGAGGTAATGTGAAATCTCCCTCTCCCCCTCTCCCTTTCTCCCCCTCTCCCTTTCTCCCCTTCTCCCCCTCTCCCTTTCTCCCCCTCTCCCCCTCTCCCTTGCTTCTAACCCGAAACCCCAACCGCTCGTCCCATGGGAAAGCCTAGCTGTTCCCGCTGTTCGAGGTACAAGTGGGCGACGCGTCGGGCGAGGTTGCGAATGCGGCCGATGTAGCGGGTGCGTTCGGTGACGGAAATGACCCCTCGGGCGTCGAGGAGGTTGAAGGTGTGAGAACACTTGAGAACGTAGTCGAGACTGGGGAGAACTAACCCTTTATCTGCCAGTTGTGCGGCTTCCTGTTCGTACAAGCCGAAAAGGGTAAACAGCATTTCCGGGTTGGACGCCTCGAAGTTATAGGTACAGTGTTCGATTTCCCCTTGAAGGTGAACGTCGCCGTAGTTGACGGTGTCCGTCCACTGAATTTTAGTGAAGGCTTCTACGTCTTGCAGGTACATGGCGAGTCGTTCGAGACCGTAGGTGATTTCGATCGAAACGGGTTTGCAGTCGATTCCCCCACACTGTTGGAAGTAAGTAAACTGCGTGATTTCCATTCCGTCGAGCCATACTTCCCAACCGACGCCCCACGCCCCCAGTGTCGGAGATTCCCAGTTGTCTTCGACGAAGCGGATATCGTGGTCTTCTGGGTGGATTCCCAAGGCTTTGAGGGAATCGAGATATATCTCTTGAATGTTGTCGGGAGAGGGTTTGATGAGAACTTGATATTGGTAATAATGCTGGCAGCGGTTGGGGTTTTCGCCGTAGCGTCCGTCGGTGGGGCGGCGACAGGGTTCGATGTACGCCACCGCCCAGGGTTCGGGCCCGATCGCTCTCAGGAAGGTATGGGGACTCATGGTTCCCGCCCCTTTCTCGGTATCGTAGGGTTGCGCGATCAGACAGCCGCGATCGCTCCAAAATTTGTGCAGGGTGAGAACGAGAGATTGAAAGTTCATTCGGTGACTTGGCGTTGAATTCGGCTTTTCCATTGTTGCTTAAGGGGATGTTCTCCACAATCGCCTCGAGGGAGACGATAGGGCGATCGCGTCGCCGTTTCCTCGGATTTGTAAAGTTTTACGACGAACCCCCCCTGTTTCCGTCAATGCCCAAACTCTAACGCGATAGATTTAAAGAAGACGTGAAAATCTCCTGCAAAATGGTGCAATCGATAGACGAATCCAACTGGCTTTGTTAACGTAAGAAACAAGCCACGATCGCCGCTCGCAAGGCGGGTTTGAAACCACCAGACTTTCCCAATCCTTCAATGTTTAAGGCTCGAGCTGCGAGCGGTCTTTCAACTCGTGTTTGTCAGCCAACTGTTCTCTGTTTTCAGGTACATTAAGTCGAACTCTCGTTATTTTAGGCCGTTCGCTCGGCGGAAAACCACGAAATCGCGCGATCGCTAGCCTCTATTCTTTCCCTGCTCATGAAATACACCAGATTTCAGCACGTCTCGTCTGGGTTGCTTCGGTTACTTCCTTATACAGCCTTGGGAGCGATCGTCTTTGCGGGACTCTCGGGGTCTCATTTACCTCAAGTTAACGTCTTCTTAAGAGGATATTTCGTTCTCCTAGCCGTTCAACTCGGAATAGTTGTCGTTTACTTCGGTCAAAAGCGCTTGAAAAAATGGCGTAATTTTAAATCACAAAAAACGGACTCTTTTGTTGTCGATCGACCCCGCCATTAAGGGAGCTAACCATCAAGGTTAAGGGAGGATTTACAGTGAAGAACAAAGCCACTGCTGCATTATTTGCATTTTTTTTAGGATTTTTGGGAATTCACAAATTTTATCTCGGTCAAAACTTTTCCGGAGTATTATACCTGATTCTTTCTTGGACTGGGATTCCTGCTATTTTAGCAATTTTCGATTTTCTCGGCCTGTTGTTGATGTCGGATGCTACATTTAACGTCCGATACAATAATATGGTCACAGTGGTTCGAGATAACCTAGTTGTGACGCCTTCTCCCGATCGCTCGAGAAGTGCCACCGAGATTACTCGCGCCCTAGCCGATCTGAAAAAGCTCTACGAAGTCGGGGCAGTGACGGCTGAAGAATACGAAGAAAAGCGTCAAAAGCTGCTGAGCGAACTTTAACACACGCTGTCCTATTTAGTCGTTTCGATAACCTACAACCGTGTCTCAACATTCCCCTTTTGGTAAAGTCCCTCAATGGGTTTGGTGGTCGTTCGTTCCCGCCTTGGGAGGATTGGCGATCGTCTATGCTGGCTCGAAAGCCAAAGTCAATAAATGGATGTACGTCGGGGCTGGCTTTACGCTATTTTCCTTTATCCTCGCTGAGTCAGAACTCGTGAGTTTGCTGTGGATCGGACAAATTGTCACGTCGTTTTTCTTAAAAAACGACTATCTCGTTAAAATGGGAATGCAAGAACCCGTGCTATCTGGCGAATCGAATAAATTTCGTCAACTCGCCCTTTCAGGACAAAAAATTGATATTAATAACTGCTCGAAAGACGATCTCGTGCGAGGATTGGGTTTACCCATCGTGTACGCCAACGACATCGAAACCTTACGCAGTGAAGGCTATTTATTTACTCACATTGAAGAATTGAACGAAATTATAGGAATTCCAACAGAAACTCTCCAAAAAATCGAGCCGTTCGTGACGTTTGGTTACTACCCAACTCAGGAAGAAGAGGCGTCTTGGCGTCGGGTGAATACCTATTCCGTTGAAGAATTAATGGTGGCGGGACTCGATCGCAACGTTGCTCTAACCATCGTCCGCGAACGCCAAAAGGGAGAGTTTAAATCGGTGATGGATCTCAAACGCCGGACGAAATTGCCGCTAAAAACGTTTCAGCATTTAATGTAAAATATCGACAATGTTAAATTGGGAGGCGTCGTCCACATTAAAAAAAATGTTTCGACGATCGAACACCCAATTTAAAAGGTGTTTTTTGGGTTAATAGAGCTATATAGCAGTGCTAAATAAGTCCTCAAAAATTAAAACACCAGAAAAAATATGATTCCCCATTCCCCATTCCCTTTTTGTCCCGATTTTGTTACACAACTGATTTAGGGTTGCTATAGGGAACCTCGAAAAATTGATTCTAGCTCAAAACTCAACGGCTGAAACCCTTAAAATCTCGTTCTCTATTCTCGACAGCAGAGCCTTTTTCTCAGTAAGCTTGAATTAATCGAGGTACCCTATATAAAAACGATCTTTGCCCCAAAATAAAGAGAAAGTGGGCATTGCCCACCCGACAAGTTTAGGTGAACCCAAAACTCAAACATCACGACTTAGCAAACAAAACGCGCCAAATCACGACGCCCGTAATACTGAGATAGCCGATTACCGTCAGCCAATCGACCCAACTTCCTGAAATTGTCGTTTCGTCCATCACCACACCTCCGCTACAAGACAGTTTGCAATGCTTCAACCAACCGACGGCGGAAAAAGCGATCGTTCTCTTCGTACCACGATCGCCCCCGTTTTCCAAATTCTCGTCGCTGCGCCTCATCGTACCCCCAAACGGTTTCTAACGCTCGTTCCAGGGTCGATCGCGTCACCTGGTATTTCGTTCCCCACAGATGAGGTTCGGCGGTTGCGTACTCCACTAAAACCCCCCGTTCCGACGTGACGATTTCGTTCATCGGGGGGGCGTCCGTCGTCACCGTCAGTCCCTCGCAACTCATGGCTTCTACCAAACGATGACCGAATCCTTCCATTTGTGTCGGGTAAATGTGGATTCCGTGGTGGTTTTGATACGTGGCGAGGCTCTCTTCCGAGACGAGGCGATCGATATAGTCGATGTTGTCCGACCTCATGTCCGACGGCGGCGGTTGCTGTCGGACTAGCGTTAGCTTGGGGAAGTCGGGACGCGATCGCCACAGATCTAACAATACCGTCGTTCCCAGCCGAGAACTCGTCGTTCCCAAGTGGAAACAGCGATCGTAATTCGGCGAAATCTCGCGGCGACGGCGATCGAAACTGCTAAAACTTATAAACTCCGTCGGCGCAAAGGGGGAAAACACCATTTCAGCCAAGCGAGTTTTACATAAAATCGCGTCGAATTGCAATAAATAAGGTTTCCACTCCTGGCGAAACCATTCTTGATTGGGAATCAAACAGTTTTTCCGAGCGAAGGGAAGCCAGCGAGGAACGACATCTTCAATAAAGAGATTGATGTCGTAGCGGGGACGCTGGCGCAGCCATTGGCTGGCCTGTTGTTCGACCGCCGTGGTCACGCGACGGACTTTATGACGGAGGCTGGATTTTCCGACCGAATAGTGACTGACTGACCATCCCGCCGCTTCTAGAATCTCAGCGACGAGTTGCGTGTCTCGGGTCAATCCGGAACCGTTATCCCGAGCGATGAGGTTAACCGCGATCGATCTTAACGCCATGTTTATCTTCCGAATCAGTGGGGCGAGTCGGTTCTCAAAGCTGCGTGTTTATTATCGTCTACCGAGAGAGAGAATTTTGACGATGCGTTGGCGATCCCCGATCGCCGTCGATCTCTATCCGATAACCGACAGACACGGTAAGATTCGATCGACTACGATCGAACGAACGTACCATCACCCAATTACAACTCGGGACATATCTAGTTTTCTCTGCGAAGGATCGCACCTTCGCAGTTTGATTTGGAGAGCGACTGATGTTAGCAAACATCTCGAAGCCAGCCATCGGCGATAGTGCTGAAACCCTGGCCGACTGCGCGGGTGTCCTCCTGACGACTCGAAGTATCGTCTTGAGACACCTCCTCAAACAGAGCTGGATTTGGCAAGTTCCACCCGTCGGCCAGTGGGTCGTCCGACAGGCGCTGAGAACCGCGAAAACGTCTGCCGATCGCGCCGTTCGGTGCGACTGTCGGCGATACGGCCAACTCGTGGAACTGGTTCGCGCCATCGTCTGCGATCGCGCCTTACTCCGACCCCTCGTCGAACGATATCCCAACATCGGACAGGTTGTCGAACAACTCGATCGCGATCCCTGGCTAAAAGTAGAAATCGCCAGTTACTACGCCGACAAACTCCGAGAACTCGAACACCGCGAACGGGAATCGGTAACTTCCCGGTAGCGACGAGCCAGTTTGTGGGCTATCATTCAGGCACAGTCGCCCGCGCAACTCCCAACGCGCGATCGACGCCTGTTTAGACGTTTTTCTCGCCCCTAAATCGATCGTGAACGACAGCTACGATTCCCTGTACGTCGGTCTCGTCCGCAACCTCGCCAAACGCAAGCGACAAGCTCTCTCTGAAGAACTCGGGACGCTCATCGACGCCATTCAAAACGAAGGCTACACCTTCGCCGACCTCATCGGTGCCACCCGCGACATCATCCGCCGTCAAAAGTCTGGAGGATACTGGGACGACTGTACGAACGATCTCGATCGCGCCTTCGAGTCAGCCCTGAAAGCCCAAGAAAGCCGCGAATCCCGCGATTTACGAGAGAGTACGACGCCCCGCGAGACGCGCACTGAAGACGATTGGCGCGAACGGGACAACCCGATCACCGGTTAACAATGGTTTTGAAGCCCCGCCCATAAGCGGGCGGCTTTTCTTCCTGCAACCTGTCGATCCAGTCCTCTATCAATTGGGTCATTGTCTTTTCTCTCTACTGGGCAATCCGCCTAAGCTTTTGAAGCCTAGAGACAGAGACCCTAATTCTCAACCGTTCTTTTGGCATAAATGTGTACCCGATGGCTATCCATCCATGCGATCGTAGGCAGCATGAAAGCACGTTATCAGTACAGAATCTATCCCACGCCAGGACAGCAGATCGAACTTGCCAAGCTGTTCGGGTGTTGTCGTGTGGTGTGGAATTCTGCGTTGGCTATTGTGAAGGGTGTGCCGAAAGGTGAGAAATGGCCTAAAAACTCTGAACTTCAACGATTGGTTATCACTCAGGCGAAAAAAGCCCCTGAGAGGCAATGGTTGTCAGAGGTTTCGGTAGTTGCGTTGCAGCAGTCTGTGATTGACTTGGGCACAGCTTTTAAGCACTTCTTTGAATCCCAGCAAGGGAAGCGGAAGGGGAAACGAGTTGGCTTCCCTCAGTTTAAGAAGCGCTCTAGCCAACAATCGGCAAGGTTTACGAAGCGTGGTTTCTCCATTAAGGCTGGAAAGGTCTATCTGGCCAAGATTGGAAACATCAAAACCAAATGGTCTAGACCGTTGCCCTCTGAACCTAGTTCTTTGACGTTCTCCCCCGCCTGAAGGCAGGGGGATTCATCGTTCTACGAGTCTCCGTTAGCTGACAGGATTTCTCCAACCAACCAAGAGGGAATCTCTCCCGATGCGTGAATTCGGGTGCGCCCCACCCTACTCAGCCCCAATTTAAGGATGTTTATCGCTGCATTTGTATCGCGGTCGGCGACGAAGCCACAATGGGGACAAACATGGGTTCTTGTTGATAGCATTTTTTGCACTCTTTCCCCACAACTCGAACAGTTTTGACTGGTGTTGTAGGGCGGTACAGCAATCGCTATCTTCCCGTATTTGTCGGCAAAGTATTCGAGCCAACGACGAAACAGCGTCCATCCCGCATCGCTAATCGACTTCGCCAGATGGCGATTCTTGACTAACCCTGCAACATTTAAGTCTTCGTAGGACACCAAATCGTTAGATTGGATTAAGCGGAGTGCCACTTTCTTGGCGAACTCTTCTCGCTGCCGACTTACTCTCAAATGTTTGCGGGCATATCGCTGTCTAGCTTTTCGATAGTTATGAGACTGGGGTTGTCCTTTACGGAACTTTTTAGATTTTTGACGGTTGAGTCGTTTGAGCCGCTTTTCAGCCTTTCGGTAAAATTGAGGAATTGGCTCGATATTTCCTTGGCTATCTGCCAGAAAATACTTCAATCCCACATCAATTCCGACTGCCTTTTGAGAAGGGGTTAAAGGTTTGGAGACCGTCAGTCTCGGATCGAGCTTGATGCAAAACTGAACGTAATAGCCATCGGCTCTTTTGAGAATCCTGACTCGCTTAATCTGCTCGGGGTGATAATAGTTTAAATCCCTCGAACCGATTAAACGTAAGTGTCCAATACCCTTCTTGTCGGTGAAGACAATGTGCTTTCTGTCTTCTGAAAGTTTCCAACCCGAAACTTTATACTCGACTGAACGGGTATTCCTCTTGAATTGAGGATAACCCTCTCTTGGTGCGCGTTCCCTTGCGCCGTGCGACGGCGCGGGGTCGCACCGCTTCTTCCCTTTGACTTGGCTTTTACAGTTTTCGTAAAAACGAGTAATGGCTCTCAGGGTTCGCTCAACCGCCGTTTGACAAGCATGAGAGTTGAGTTCTTCGACAAATTTAAACTCTTTTCTCAGTCGTGTGTTGTACCGAAATAACTCAGTCTTACCCACACCCCGATTGTCCATCCAGTAACGCAAAACTTTATTGCGGACGAACTGAGTCGTCCGAATTGCTTCGTCGATGGCTTGGACTTGGTGAGGCTTTGCTTTGACCTTGTACTCGAGAACAAACATCGTTTGCCACTTGCTTGCTTGGTATCATTATAGCACACCTAATGCCGCCCTGGAAGGGCGGGGCTTGAAACCCAGCTCTCTTGGTCATCAAAGACTGTGTAGGGCGGTATTTTCTAAGTTTCGTGGTAGAGATTGAGCCTATCGAAGTCGAACCCGAAAACCAAGGGGTCGGCGTTGATTTGGGCTTAGAAACTTTAGCTACGTTGAGCACTGGTGAAAAGGTGAAAGCCCCAAACACCAGTGATTTAGACCGCAAGATCCGTAGGGGTAAGCGCAAACTCGCCAGGGCCATGAAAGGCTCAAAGCATCGTGAGTCATTGCGGATTGCTGTCGCTCGGATGGAAGCCAAGCAACGCGATATCCGCAAGGATTTCAATCAAAAGCTGGCAACTCGTTTAGTGCGAGAAAACAGCGTTGTCGTGCTCGAAGACCTGAATGTTTCGGGCATGGTGAAAAACCCGTAATCTGTCCAGGGCTATTAATCGGGCTCGATGGCGGCAAATTAGAACCCTGTGCGAAGCCAAGTCCAATATGATTGCGGAGCGGGAAGTGAGAACCATCGACCGATGGGAACCTACCTCCGAGATCTGTTCGTGCTGCGGCTATCGGTGGGGCAAGTTGGATCTCTCTATCAGGTCTGTCCTCTGCATCAACTGTGGGGCTGAGCACGACCGCGATGTAAACGCTGGCAAAAATATTGAGGCGGCAGGATTATGCCGACCTGAATGGGCAAACGCTAAGCAGTGTGAGACCTCCTTGGAGGCGGTTGCTTGTTTGTCTACCCGTCAGGAGTCAGCAAGCGTGCTGGCAGACTGGGAATCTCCGTGCCTTTAGGCCGGAGAGGATGTCAACGGTTAACAAATCTCTACGAACAGTGAAGGTTTACTCGCGAGAGTCCGTCTGACGGAAACCCAAAAAGCGATCGAGTCAAATCTGCTAACGTAGATAGAGACCTATTGTGAAGGTGTTGCGATCGCCCCGGCCGTCGAGCGAGCGATCGCCGAGGACAACAGACCGACTTTCCCCACGGTTGCGAAATTTTTGCAACTAGGAGACGACAAGCACTGTTGCCCGCCGTGATGTTCCCGTATTGAAAAAGAAGGCACTCGAGAACCGTCCCCATGAATATCTTTAGCGATTTACTGGCTTCGTCGGAGAAATCGAAATCTCGCAACAAATCGCAGCTTCCCGGCTTAAAAAAACAACGTCGCCGTATCGAAATCAAGTCGAAACGCGAAATTGAAATTATGCGACAGTCGGCGAAAATTGTCGCCACCGTCCTCAAAGAAATCTCAGAAATGACCCAACCGGGGATGACGACTGCCGACCTCGACGCCCACGCTGAAAAGCGTATTCGAGAAATGGGGGCAAAACCCAGCTTCAAAGGTTACCACGGCTTCCCCGCTTCCATCTGTGCCAGCGTCAACAACGAAGTCGTTCACGGTATTCCTAACAAGAAAAAAGTACTGAAAGAAGGGGATATCGTAAAAGTCGATACGGGAGCGTTGTTCCAAGGCTTTCACGGCGATTCTTGCATTACCATCGCAGTCGGGAAACTCTCTCCCCATGCCGAAACGCTCGTTCGCGTCGCTGAAGAAGCATTATATAAAGGTATCGAACAAGTCAAAGCTGGGGCGTATCTCCTCGACCTCGCCGGAGCCATTCAAGACCACGTCGAATCCCACGGTTTCAGCGTCGTAGAAGAGTTTACCGGACACGGCGTCGGCCGCAACCTCCACGAAGAACCCTCGGTGTTCAACTTCCGCACTCGCGAAATGCCCAACGTGAAGTTACGATCGGGAATGACGTTGGCGATCGAGCCGATTCTCAACGCCGGATCGAAGCACACGCGAATTCTTTCGGATAAGTGGACGGCCGTAACCATCGATAATTCCCTGTCGGCTCAGTTCGAGCATACCGTGTTGGTGACGGAAGACGGTTACGAAATTCTGACCGATCGCAACAAAGTCTAACGTTACACTTTCACGAAAGTCGTCCGACTCGATCGCCTCCCCCAGTATCTTCGAGATGCTGGGGGTCTTCAGTGGTGCAGAAAACTTTTCGAGATCGGGAATTGACAAAACGCCTAGAATATGTATTACAACTCGAGCCAGATCCCCGGCATCTCCAAGATGCCGGGGATCTCTAGCAGCCATTTACCGATCTGGGATTTTGCGGCCAACCCTTTAATACGGCGATATCTTTTCTAACAAAGGTTTCAGGACTTTTCTTCACCACTAAGGCTGGGGGTGCTGTTGGTTTAACCCCCCCGATATCAATAAATGTATCGAGTGCTGCCAAACCGCTAACTCTGGCAAATCCTCTCGCCTACAATCGACGTAAAGCCCCTCGGTGAGAGGAGAACCAACCATGTCTAAAATATCTGTCATTTCCCAAATCGCCCCCTCAGCATTAGTCGCGACTGCCCTATTAATCCCCTTTTTCGCCAACGCTGCCGAAACCCAAACCTCCCCCGTCAGCAAAACAAATCCAGAAGTTACAATTACCAAAGGACTCAACCCAACACCCCAACCTATCGAAGTCCGACTGGCACAAGTCACATCGGTTTCCCAACTGTCCGACGTCCAACCGACGGATTGGGCGTTCCAAGCTCTCCAATCCCTCGTCGAACGTTATGGGTGTATTGCCGGATATCCCGATGGAACCTATCGCGGCAACAACTTCATGACTCGCTACGAGTTCGCCGCTGGGTTGAATGCCTGTCTCGACCAAATCGTCGCTCTCATCGGCGGTGGTGAAGAAATCGATCCCGAAGATTTAGCCCGCTTGCGTCGCCTACAAGAAGAGTTCGCTGCCGAACTCGCTGCGTTACGAGGGCGAGTTGACGGTTTAGAAGCCCGCGTCGCCGAACTCGAAGCCAATCAGTTCTCGACGACGACGAAATTAAACGGGGAAGTGATTTTCTCGATCGCCAACGCCTTCAATACCGAAGAAGGGAACGAAGAAACCGTCTTTCAAAACCGGGTTCGCTTGGACTTCGTCACCAGTTTTACCGGGCGCGATCGCCTGCTGACTCGCTTGCAATCGGGCAGTAGCGTTCCCTTTGGCATCAATGGCAACAACGACGGTATCGACTTCGGAGCCTCCGCAGAAGGCGTTCTCGCCTCTCAAGTTTTCGGCGATTCCGGCAATTCGGTCAATCTCTACACCCTGGCTTACTCGTTTCCCGTCGATGACAAATTCGACGTTACTATCGCCGCGAACGGCGTGCGCTTTACCGACTTTACCCCGACGCTGAACCCCTATTTCGACGACGACGACGGCGGCAACGGTTCCCTGAGTGCCTTCGGCCAACACAACCCCATTTACCGGCTCGGCGGTGGGGCGGGTTTGGGCTTGAACCTACGTTTGACTGACTTTTTGCAGTTTACGGCGGGATATTTAGCCGGAGAATCCAGCAGTCCCCTGTCGGGTGACGGCTTGTTTAACGGTGACTTCGCGGCATTAGGACAGCTAACGTTGCGCCCCAACAACGACATCGGTATTGCCTTAACCTACAATTACGGTTACTTCGGAGAAGGCAACTTCGCCTTCAATAACGGCGATGCCTCGGGGTTTAACAATACGGGCATCGGGTTTACAGGAACGGCCATGGCCAACGGTATCGGTGCGACAAATCCGATTACGAGCCATTCCTTTGGGGTTCAAGTGTCTTGGGCTTTGACTGATAACTTTCACGCGAATGCCTGGGGTGGTTATACGGACATCGAGTTACGCAACGACGATCTCGACGGTGAAATTTGGAACTGGGCGTTAGGACTGGCGTTCCCGAATTTGTTGTTGCCGGGAAACCTCGGCGGTATCGTGGTCGGATCGCAGCCCTATCTCGGGGGATTGGAGGATAACAACAACTTCTTCGACAACGATGTGCCGTGGCACGTGGAAGGGTTTTATCGCGTGAAGATCGGCGACAACCTTTCGGTCACGCCGGGGTTCGTATGGTTAGTCAATCCCAATCAGGACGCCGATAACGATGATGCGGTGGTGGGAACGATTCGCGGTACGTTTACGTTCTAGGCGTCGGATCGTTATCTGTCGCGCCTACTCCCCGGTATCTGTGAGATGCTGGGGAGTCTTCGATATCGTCACGGTTGTATTTTTCCATCTTTCTAGCTTCGATTTTGGCTTCGACGGATAGGTAGATCTGCGATCGCGATCGCACGAACACCCCCGAGACTGTCACGAAGACACCCTTCAAACTGTCACAGGATAGGGGGGACGAGAATCAGCTCGTTAACCGTTAGAGATCGTCGCGCTGCAAGGTATTAAAAGAAATAATAGTCGCCAGCGAGGTACTTTATTGATGGTGCGTTGGATGACTACTCCTGAATCGAGTTTTTCGAGACCGACTGCTTCCCACTGCGAACTGTCCTTCGAGTTGCGAACCCAACTGCAAACCCTACTGTGGTCGGTCGAGTTGCTCGAACTCCGTTTGGATTCTCCCAAATCTCAAATTAGAAACCGACAACCCCTCCGCGTACAAGTCAGACAAGTTCGAGAAGCCGTCGAACAAACCTGTGCGTTGCTCGAGCGCCCCGAGCGCTCGCCTTGCTATCGCGATACTACGGATGATTTTACAAATATCGATTCCTCTCCTCAGTGAAATTACAGTATATTTTACTGTAAGGTGCGATCTCGATCTCGGCGATCGAAAGCGGCTGCGAGCGAGAGATCTCAAGTACCGATCGACGCTGCCGCTCTCGAGATCTGTCTGGTGTTAAGTGTTACCAACAGCGGACAACAGATTGGAAGTTCGTCTGAGAGTTCGTTTCACTCGGAGATGCCAAGATCTTCTCGATCGTTGACGCTCTCTCACGCGACCCAAACATTTTAAGCAATTTCACTTAAATAGTTTTAACACAGCTTCAAATAAATTGCGTAATATCACGTATATTTTGCTATGACCTCCCCATCTTTTTCCTCCCTGTTGAGTTCCCAACCTGCGATCGTGAACGAGAGTCCGTCTCAACAACCGCTTTCTGCGACTGACCGCGAATCTTTCCTCGAGCTATCTCACGAGTTTCGGGCGTCGCTCAATACGATTTTGATGTCAGTCGATCTTCTCGAGGACGACGACAGCTCCGACGAGTCCGAACGTCAGAGTTACCTCGAATTTATTCGGACGGCGGCCGAGGAGATCGATCGCCGCCTCGAAGAACAGATAAAGAGATAGGGAGAGGAGGAAGAACCTGTCAACTGTTAACTGTCCCTACTGGCGACTGGCGACTGGTGACTGGCGACTGTAACAGATGTGATAGCATGACCGCAGATTTTTTTTTCGAGTTGAGTGTAAATTTCTATGACCTGGCAACGTCCTGACGGTCGCCCTCACGATCGCCTGCGCCCAGTCAGCTTCGAACTCGACTTCACGCACTTTGCCAAAAGTGCAGTGTTGGCGCGATGTGGTAATACCCAAGTTCTTTGTACCGTCACCGTCGCTCCCGGCGTTCCCAAGTTCCTGCAAGACAGCGGACAGGGATGGTTGACGGCCGAATATCGAATGTTGCCGAGTGCGACGCCGCAACGTCAAGCTCGCGAACTCCTCAAACTGTCGGGGCGCACTCAAGAAATCCAACGGCTCATCGGCCGCAGTCTCCGAGCGGCGATCGACCTCAAAGCCTTGGGCGAGCGAACGATTATCGTCGATGCGGACGTTTTACAAGCCGATGCCGGAACCCGTACCACAGCTATTACAGGGGGTTGGGTGGCCTTAGCCGACGCGATCGCCACCTTAGTTCGAGACGGAGAACTCGAGCGATCGCCCCTGCGCCATGCGATCGCCGCCATTTCCGTGGGCTTGATTGGCGACGACGCCGTTCTCGATTTGCAATACGAAGAAGACGTGGCCGCCGATGTGGATTTTAACGTCGTGATGACCGAAGAACTCCAGGCGATCGAACTGCAAGGTACCGCTGAAGAAGGAAGTTTTTCCCGAACCCGCCTCAACCAATTGCTCGACCTGGCCGAACGGGGCATTAAAGACCTCCTCGACGCTCAAAAACAGGCGTTGGCGGGACGGATAACGATTTGAGTAGACAAGAAGCTGTCAACTCAGAGCTGTCCTCACTGTTCGCTGCTCGTGGTTGACTGTTCGCGGTAAAAAGTCTCCCCACCTTCCCAACAAAATCTTTACACTAAACTGAGGCTATCGATCGCTCACGGCACAACATTTCAACCCTTATGAACGTTTTCCGTCAATTTATCGCTCCAGCTTTAATCGTCCTGGTATTTCTGCTCGCTCTTGCGGCCACTAGCGCCCGCATTTTCATTCCCGGTGGGTTGAGCGAACCCGTCTCCGTCGAAGCCCCCGCTCCCTCTTCTGTAAATTCGTCCCAGTCCTAAATTCCATCGCCTTGCCTTTTCTGCCCGGTTATCGCTTGCAAGAAGGATCGAGTCTCGATCGCGCGCGGTTGGTGAAGTTCGCGCAGCGCACCTACCGCGAACTGTATCCCGATCGCGACTTTTCTCACCTCGCCCATACCATCGAACAATACTTTTCAGCCAAAACCCCCGTATGGTGGGTCGAAGCTGAAACCGCAGAGGAAACCGAACCGATCGCCTGTTTGTGGTTGGGAAACGCCATCGACCAACTCGGGGGCGATCGTCACGCCCATATTTTCCTCGTCTACGTCACGCCTCCCCACCGACGAAGGGGGATCGCCTCCGCCCTCGTGCGTCATGCCGAAACCTGGGCCAGACAACGGGGCGACAGTCAAATCGGCCTGCAAGTCTTTGCCGACAACGATCGCGCTGTGACCCTCTACCGCAAACTGGGCTACCGTACCCTGTCTTGGTGGATGGTCAAACCCCTCGATCGTTCCTAAAATGCAAAAAAGGATGCAGCCAACGCCACATCCTTAGAAGTGAGGAGCGAGTTCGATATAAAAGAATTACGACTTTGTCCCGGTCACCTTTTCGGAAAAGTCAGTAATTTTATTCTGTAATTCCGCGCGAGCCTCGGCGGTGAGCAAGTAGCGGAAGATAAACCATCCCGAATAACCGATTCCCACCAGCTCGAAGAGGGGCGATAACAGCGGGATATCGTTAATAGCATCGACGATCGAGGCGACCAAGTAAATGGCGACGAGCGCCCCAACCACCAAACCGATGTTGATCAAGGGTTTTTTGTATTCCGAGAAAAATTTCCCGACGTAATCGAAAAGATCCGAGAGAATCGACAGAACTTGAGTTTTGACTTCTTCGAATCGGTCGCCGGTCGCCTCAGTGTTGGACAATTGAATTTGGCCGCCTTCAGAAGACGGAACCGTCACTTCAGGAGCGTCCTGTCCTGGGGTTCGTACTTCGTTGGGGTTTGTTTCTGGACTCATAGTTGACAACCTCGTAAATAACAACGTCGATTATATTAGAGCTTTCCGAGCCGTCGGCAACAGCCGAAACCTTAGATCGATCTGAAATAGGGGTTGGCGTTCAAACTTTCCTGACAGTAAGGCAGAGGCTGAAAAATTGCAAGAGAACCACCACATCCCGTTCGACATCCCCGTGAAGGGGTGCATCAACTGCCGTTAAATACTTATGAGTGCTTCTTCGATCCTGATGTCCTCCGTATCCGATCGCGCGATCGAACTCCTTCCTACTGACGTCGTCCGAGCGATCGCCGCTGGAGAAGTCATCGACTCTCCCGCCGCTGCTGTCCGAGAACTGGCCGAAAACGCGATCGATGCCGGGGCGACTCGCATTAGTATCGCCGTCGATCTCGATCGCTGGTCGGTGTGCGTCAGCGATAACGGCTGCGGCATGACCCGAGAAAACCTGCGCCGTGCGGCGATCGCCCACAGCACTAGCAAAATTCACCGCTTCGACGACCTGCACCGCATCAGCAGCCTGGGGTTTCGCGGCGAAGCCTTGCACGGACTGGCTCACCTGGCTCGTCTGGAAATCCACAGTCGTACCGCCGACGGGGACGGATGGCGTGCCGCATACGACCGTCAGGGAGCGGCGATCGCCCTCGAACCCACCGCGATCGCCCCTGGAACCGTCGTCGCCGTCCGCGACCTGTTTCGCGACTGGCAGGGACGCCGCGACGCTCTTCCGAGTCCCGCCCAGCAATTCCGCGCCGTTCAACTGACGGTGGCAAACCTGGCACTCTGTCACCCCCAGGTCAACTGGCAAGTCTGGAAACAAGGGAAACGCTGGTTTTCCCTCAGCGGCAGTCCCGACCCGAAAGCGTTACTCGTGCAGTTGTTGCGAGGGGTATGCCTAGAGGATTTACGCCAGGTGTCTCTTTCCTCGTCGTCCTCGTCTCGAGAGGAGGCAGAAGACCGTTTAGATCTAGTTCTCGGACTGCCCGATCGCTGTCACCGCCACCGCCTCGATTGGCTGAAATTCGCCGTTAACGGCCGCATCGTCAACTTACCGGAACTCGAACAAACCGCTCTGTCGGCCCTGTCGCGGATGCTGCCCCGCCACCGCTATCCTCTGGGCTTCGTTCACCTGCGCGTGTCCCCCGAGGCGATCGACTGGAACCGCCACCCAGCGAAAACCGATCTGTATTTAACGCAAATCGAAACCTGGCAAGAACGACTTCGCAGTGCCATCGATCGCGCCTTGCGCCTCGACGAAAGCCAGCGAGATGTCCCCCGGTCTCCCCGGATGCAACATCTGCTGAAAGTCTCGGCCTCCAAAGCCAGTTACCGCCTCGATGACGAGAGCCAAGATTCTCCCCCCACGCCACTGATGCCTCTGCGAGCCGTCGGACAGGTCAGCAATACGTATATCGTGGCCGAACACCCCGATGGCGTATGGTTAGTCGAACAGCACATCGCTCACGAACGGGTATTGTTCGAGCAGTTCTGCGACGACTGGCAACTCGTCGAACTCGAACCGCCCATCGTTTTACAGCAGTTGAGCGATCGCCAAATCGAGCGGTTGCAAGCCTTATCGATGGAAGTCGAACCCTTCGGCGAGGGACTCTGGGCGATCCGTCAAGCCCCCGCCCCCTTGGCCGTGCGAGACGACTGCGCCGAGGCGATCGTGGAACTGTCCCAAACCCCCGACTTGGAAGCGGCACAAGTGGCGACGGCCTGCCGCAGTGCCATCCGCAACGGTACGATTCTCACCTTACGAGAAATGCAAACCCTCCTCGATCGCTGGCAGCAAACCCGCCACCCCCACACCTGCCCCCACGGACGCCCCATTTATTTAGCCTTAGACGAATCTTCCCTCGCGCGGTACTTTCGCCGTCATTGGGTTATCGGCAAAAGCCACGGCATTTAAGTCACGAGCTGCGAACAACAATACGAATTGCTAAGCTGCCAGAATTTCTGTTGACAGGTGTAACAAAATATCCACATAATTTTAGATTGTGTAAACTCGACACTCATAAAGACCCTTGGCTAACGTAGTTGTAATCGGTGCCCAGTGGGGCGACGAAGGAAAAGGAAAGATCACGGACTTGCTCAGCCGCTCGGCGGATGTCGTAGTACGTTACCAAGGAGGAGTGAACGCTGGACACACCGTCGTTGTCAAAGACCGTACCTTTAAGCTTCACTTGATTCCTTCGGGAATTTTATATCCTGAAACCGAATGTATCATCGGTTCGGGAACGGTCATCGACCCCCAAGTACTCATAGACGAATTCGATCAGCTCGAAGCCTTCAACGTTCCGCTCGAGAATCTTAAGATCGCTCAAACGGCGCACGTTACGATGCCGTACCACCGCCTGATCGACCAAGCTTCTGAAGAGCGGCGAGGTTCTCATAAAATCGGAACGACGAAACGAGGTATCGGGCCGACTTACGCCGATAAATCCGAGCGAACGGGAATTCGCATCCTCGACTTAATGGACTCGGACGGATTGCGGGATACCCTACAGTGGACGATTCCCTATAAAAACGATATCCTGCAACGACTGTACGACTTACCGCCCCTCGACGCCAACGAAGTGGCCGATCGCTACCTCCAATATGCCGATCGCCTGCGTCCCCACGTCGTCGATGCGTCCCTCCGCATTAACGACGCCGTGCGGTCTCGTCGCAACATCTTGTTTGAAGGCGCTCAAGGAACGCTCCTCGACCTCGATCACGGTACGTATCCTTACGTTACCTCGTCCAACCCCGTCGCAGGCGGTGCGTGCGTGGGAGCGGGCGTCGGTCCGACAATTATCGATCGCGTGATCGGCGTGGCGAAAGCCTACACCACCCGCGTTGGCGAAGGGCCGTTTCCGACGGAGACGATCGACGGGATCGGAGAAGTGCTGGGATCGCGGGGGGCTGAGTTCGGCACCACCACCGGCCGCGCCCGTCGTTGCGGTTGGTTCGACGCCGTCATCGGCCGTTACGCCGTCCGCATTAACGGCATGGACTGCTTGGCCATCACCAAACTGGACGTTCTCGACACCCTCGAGGAAATTAAAGTTTGCGTCGCCTACGAAATCGACGGCGTGCGAACGACCGACTTTCCCAGTAACGCCCGTCAGTTCGCCCGCTGCAAACCCGTTTACGAAACCCTTCCCGGTTGGAAAACCTCCACCGAGGAGTGCCGCGAACTCGACGATTTACCGACCCAGGCGCTCGATTATCTGAAATTCCTGGCCGAACTGATGGAAGTTCCCATCGCGATCGTGTCGCTCGGTGCCGGACGCCATCAAACCATCATCGTCGAAGATCCCATTCACGGCCCCAAACGCGCCCTTCTCGATGCCAACGGAACCCCCTTAGAAGGTTCGGCCTCGTAGGTTCGCTCTAGGCGATCGCCCCACGGACTCAGGCGCTGAGAAAATCGCCTGTGATACCATAGAATGCTTGACTTTTTTGTAACGAAACGCAACAACCACCATGAAACTGACAGTAGAGTGCAAGCCCAGACCCGAAGGTAGTAAACCGAACGCCCTACGTCGCGAGGGTTGGATTCCCGCCGTTCTGTACGGCCACGACGGCGATAAATCCGTTTCTCTCGTGGTCGATGAAAAATCCGTTCAGAAACTGCTCAAAGAACCGGCCGCCAGCACCAGCTTGATCGACCTTAACGTTCCCGAGTTGCCTTGGACTGGCAAAACCCTATTGCGGGAAGTCCAAACCCACCCCTGGAAAGGTTACCCCTACCACATCAGCTTTTTCTCCATTGCCACTCAAGACAGCATCCAAGTCGATTTACCGCTGAACTTCATCGGCGAACCGGTCGGACTCAAATCCGGTGGTATTCTCGAAGCCCAGGTGACGGAAATTAGCGTTCGCTGCGCCCCGACCGATATGCCCGAATCGTTGGATATCGATGTATCGGCCTTAGACCTAGGGAAAAGTCTGCATCTCGACGAAATCGTATTTCCCGAAGGCGTCGAACCCGTCACCGATACCAACCTGTTAATCGCGGCGATTCAAATTCCGCGTGGCGTGAAAGCTGAAGAAGGGGAAGGAGACGCAGAGAGCGCTCTCGAGACACCTGAAGTTATCGGCGAAGCATAAAAACGGTGTCGATACACCTCAAGTCAGAACCAGGGAACGACCCTGGTTTTTTTGTGTCCGGGGGAGCCGGGGGAGATAACCGGATGATGGGATGACCCAGATCCGGTGTTCCTCATCTCCCTGTGGGGGCGGTGCGTGACGCGGTAATATTCCCTTCGTCTGACTTCGACGGCATTTTGGCGCCCGCGTCACGGCACCCTACGATTGTTCTTGCTCCCAGATCCGGTGTTCCTCATCTCCCTGTGGGGGCGGTGCGTGACGCGGTAATATTCCCTTCGTCTGACTTCGACGGCATTTTGGCGCCCGCGTCACGGCACCCTACGATTGTTCTTGCTCCCAGATCCGGTTATCTCCCTGTGGGGGCGGTGCGTGACGCGGTAATATTCCCTTCGTCTGACTTCGACGGCATTTTGGCGCCCGCGTCACGGCACCCTACGATTGTTCTTGCTCCCAGATCCGGTGTTCCTCGTTCCCTGTTCCCCGTTCCCTGTTCTCTTGTTAAAATCGGTTGCGGTTTGGCTATATGGCCGCCGTCGAACTGACCCCTCATTGTTTTTCAATATGGATCGATACAACGTTTACGCTATTGGCAACGCCCTCGTCGATATGGAATTCGAGGTGACTGAAGACCTGTTGTCGCAACTGAAAATCGACAAAGGGGTGATGACTCTTATTGATGAAGACCGCCATCACGAACTCGTTGACGAACTGCTGAAATACGAGGTGAAGAAAGCCTCGGGGGGGTCGTCGGCGAATACGGCGATCGCCGTCAGTCAGTTTGGTGGACGCAGTTTTTACTCCTGTCGCGTCGCCAACGACGATACGGGACTGTTTTATCTCGAAGATTTGGAGCGTTGTGGCGTAGAGAGCAACGTCCACCCCGAACATCGTCCCGACGGCGTGACGGGTAAATGCTTGGTGTTCGTGACGCCAGATGCCGATCGCACGATGAACACTCACTTAGGAATTGCGGCGGATTTCTCAACCACCGATTTGGTTCCCGAGGCGATCGCGGCTTCGGATTATCTCTACATTGAAGGCTATTTGGTAGCCTCGCCTCCGGGGAAAGCGGCGGCGATCGAAGCTCGCAATTTGGCGCAACAGGCGGGGGTCAAAACGTCGCTGTCTCTGTCTGACCCCAACATGGTGGATTTCTTCAAACCCGGTTTGTTGGAGATGATTGGTTCCGGGTTGGATTTCATTTTTGCCAACGAAAGCGAAGCCCTGAAATTGGCGGACGCGAAGGACATCGACGGCGCGATCGCCTATTTGAAAACTCTGTCCCAACAGTTCGCCATCACTTTGGGATCGAAAGGGTCGTTGATTTACGACGGTAGTGCAGTTGTGGAAATTCCGTCTGTGTCCGTGAAGGCGATCGATACCGTCGGAGCTGGGGATATGTACGCCGGAGCTTTACTCTACGGCATGACCCACGGGATGAGCTTCAAAGCCTCTGGAAATCTGGCGTCTCGAGCCGCTGCTCGCGTCGTCTCTAGCTTGGGACCTCGTTTAGAACCGGATGAAACGCAATCTCTGTTAGCCGCGTAAGCTTTCACTAACGGTGTCATACGGAATCCCGTCGTGAAAACCCTGTTTTGCAGCCCTCGTCGCCAAGTCCATATACGCAAGGACTTGAATCGATTTTGGGCGATCGCGTTAAAAGGGGGTATGGGGTGAGGATTTCGTATCACACACTCTTGTATGTGGGCGGTGTACGTTGGCGGTGCGCCTCTTTCAGGGAAGAGTTAAGAGTCTAGAGTGAAGAGTTAAAGAGAAATTCCCACTCTACACTCTTCCCTCTGCACTCTACACTGATAAACACGCACCCTTGTATGTTGGCAGCGTACATTGTCGGTGCGTGACGAGTTCTCGGTTTCACGATTTACACCCGATTTTTCAAGTCACGCACCCTACAAGTCTCTTCTTTCTCGAAAACTTCTGGACATGAGCGAATTTCAATATTATCAATTCCAAACCATCGATCGCCGTTTGACGAAAGACGATCGCGAGTACCTCCAAACCAAATCCAGCCGCGTCCAACTGGAAACCCACGGCGCTCGCTTTGTCTACGCTTACGGTGATTTTCGCGGCGATCCCCTCGAAACGCTCGATCGCTGTTTCGATATGATGCTTTATATCGCTAACTTTGGCGCGAGAACCCTGGCTTTTCGCTTTCCCAAAGATGCGATCGATCCCGAAATTTTCGACCCTTATAAAATTGAATACGCCGTTAAAGTCAAACCGACGAAAAAATCGATCCTTCTCGAACTTTCTTTCTATGGTCTAGATTTTGTAACGGGGTGGATCGACGATCGAGAAGATATGTTATCCCCCCTAATCCCGTTGTATCAGGACATTATAAACGGCGATTTGTCTCTTTTATATCTCACGTGGCGGCGTATCGAAACCAGCGAAGAAATGGAACGTCCTGACGGAGGAATGCAGTTTTCTGCACCGCCGACATTGAAAAAGCCGTCTCCTGAACTTCAAGCCTATGCTGACTTTATCGACCTGGATTTAGAGAGTTTGTAACAATTTGGCTTGGAAGTCGTCGTTTCTCTTGCTTCCCAGTTATCCTTTAATCAGTTTATAACATTTAAATCATGAAATGGAAAGCGATCGAAATAATCGCTGTTTTTGTCACGAGATTTTAAGTTTCATGAATTTAAATGCAAGATACTCGATAAGTCTTGACAATTTTCTAGTTCTAAATTTATAACCATAATAAATTAGCGGGACTTAAACGGTAAAAAAGGTAAAATAAAAGCAAAACCCTTGACTGACAAGGATTTAAGGTGGAGAGTGTCCCCATGAGAGAGACCACCCCAGCCGCTATGCCACCCTGCTTTGAGAAGTGGTGCAAGCGTTTCGACCCCGACTTCAAAACCCAAGCACAAAAAAAG
>NZ_KB235958.1:344032-363273 GCF_000332355.1 Baaleninema simplex PCC 7105 | reverse complement strand
TTACGAAGGAAGTGGGCGAACCAACCTTTGGAAACTTTTGTAGATGCTTTAGAGGCTTTTCGGACAGCCATGTCTTTTCGTTTTGTGGCATGGCTGAACGAGAATCGAGACCTGTTTGCCGCTCACAAAGCGCGTTTTGGCTTGGTTTGGGCTTGAAATTTGTTTAAGTACCGTTAGTTCGATCGCACGATCTCGATCGAAGGCTATCGATGGTAAAGCGATCGCGATCGAGAAGCTTTTTCTAGATCGATTTATCGGTATTTGGAAACGCTCGAACGTCAAGAACGAACGTTTAAATACGTTTCTAACCCGATGTTCTGTTTGTATTCGTATAAATTGAGTACTTCAGCGATCGCTATTTTTTCGATGCGATCGTAAATCTAGTCAATGCAAATTGACGCAGACTATTCGAGCGAAAAAAATTATAGGAGAATCAATAATGAGAGTTGGAATTTTAGAAGTGATGGCACTTCCTTCGCAGTCTTGGACTGAAAAACTGCATCATACTGTTCTGACAAAACAATATGCGAGTCTGACTCCTCAAGCCATTTCTGTTTGGTGTCGCCAACTCGGTCATCAAAGCTTTTATGCAACCTATTACGGCGTGGGAAATCCCGAACAGTTGCTTCCGAAAGATTTAGATGTCGTCTTTTTCTCTTGTTGTACGCTGGCCAGTTCTCTCGTCTATGGATTGGCGAAACTGTATCGTCAGTTCGGAGCCTTTACTGTCATTGGCGGATCTCATGCCGAATCGTTTCCCGCCGATTGTTTGCGCTTTTTTGACTTAGTGGTGAAAGACTGTAATAAAGAACTGATTTTCGATATTGTTTCAGGACAGTTTGAGAAAGGACATTACATTTCCAGTGCCAAACCTTTTACAGATTGTCCGACGGTTGAAGAGCGAATGCCTGAAATTTTAACGGCGTCGTTTTTTAAGAAAAAATGGCCGAGCGTGTTTACTAGCGTTCCGATGGTTACGAGTCTGGGTTGTCCGTACACTTGTGATTTTTGTATGGATTGGAACAGTCCTTATCAGGTGTTATCCAGCGATCGCTTGTCCAACGACCTGCACTATTTAGCCAAAAACTATCCGAATACAGTCGTGGCGTTTCACGATCCCAATTTTGCCATTCAATTCGATCGCGTCTTCAACGTCCTCGAAAGTATTCCACCCGAGTCGCGGATGTCCTACGTGATGGAATGTTCTTTAAGCATTCTGACACCTTCAAGAATTGCCCGATTGCGAAAAACGAAGTGTATTGGGGCGTCTTATGGGGTCGAATCTTGGCAAGACGATTATTCGACTAAAGCGGGATTGAAATTTAAAAAAGGGTTTGAAAAGGTCGATCGCGTCTCAGAACACGTCGAACAACTGTACGAACACGTCGCTTACCAACAGGTGACCTTGTTGTTTGGACTCGATACCGATAAAGGAGACGAACCCGTCGAGTTAATGAAGCGTTTTATCGAACAAACTCCTTCAGCTTGGCCAGTTATTGGAATTCCCGTTCCGTTTGGAGGAACGCCAATGTTCGATCGCTTTTGGGCGGACGATCGCATTTTAAAATCAATGCCGTTTACATTTTACTATTTTCCCCATTTGGTGACACAACTCAAACATTACGATGCCATCACTTACTATGAAAAGCTAATCGAGTTGTCGGACAGCGTGGCGTCAGAAAAACTGATGAAGAAACGACTCAAAACCTCAAAAAACAACCGTACTCGGCTAATTCATTTCGTTCGACAAAAAGGAGAAGCGGTGGTAAAAAAATACTATCTTGAAATTTTAAATCTACTGCATACCGACAAGCAATTTCGAGATTTTCACGACGGAAAATCTACAGTATTACCCAATTTTTATCAGCAGAAATATAAAAAAATCTTAGGTCGTTATGCAGAATTAGTTTCGCCGGAAGAACAAACCCCCTCCTTGGAGCAAATTCAACCTCAAGTTGTCTAAGTTGATGCTAGAACGGATTTTAAAAATTCTGATTATCGTTGTCGATTGTGCGGGACCGCTTCTTATCGCTGTTGGTCTGTTTGCAGGTATTTTGCACGTCACCCTTTTGGATATCAGCTTGTTAGTGGGAATGCACGTTATTACGATGGGAGGCGTCACCGTGGGATATCATCGCTTGCTGTCTCATAAAGCCTTTAAAACGGGTGTCAAAACTCGGCGCATTTTGGCGATTTTGGGGGCGATGTCCGGTCAAAGCGATCCGATTCGGTGGGTCGATCTTCATCGTCGCCATCACCGCTATGAAGATGTCGAGGGAGATGTCCATTCTCCCCATCTTTCCGGTGAAGATTTTTGGGGGCGTTTAAAGGGATTTTGGTATTCCCATTTAGGCTGGATTTTTGATGACGATTGGGAACGATCTGATTTTCGTTATGCGGTCGATATTCAAAACGATTCGGTTATCTGTTTTGTCAGTCGATATGCGTTAGTCTGGCCGCTGCTTTCTTTTGTCATTCCGGCGGTTCTTGGAGGCGTTTTAACCGGAACTTGGACGGGGTTTTTTAGCGGTTTTTTCTGGGGCGGACTGGTTCGGTTAATATTCGGTCATCATGTGAGTGCTTGTGTTAATTCCGTTTGTCATGTGTGGGGAAGTCGCCCGTTCGTGACGAAAGATTATAGCTGCAATCATGGGTTAGTTGCGATACTGACTCTTGGCGAAGGATGGCATAACAACCATCATGCGTTCCCGTGTTCGGCACGGCAAGGTTTAACCGGGTGGCAAATCGATCCGAGTTGGTGGTTTATCCAACTTTTAGAAAAATTGGGTTTGGCTTGGGATGTGAGAGTCCCTTCACAAAAGGAGATGTTACGTCTCGATCGCTCTCGGTTGCAAAATACGTAGCAATACTAAAAACCCGCGATGCAACCCTCAAAAAATAGACGATAGCAATAGTAAAGTAACTCGTGGCAACCTCCCATTTCAGTAAATTGCCGTATAAGATCCCCGGCATCTCCAAGATGCCGGGGATCTGGAGGACTAAAGATATTTAAAGCCGCGATCGCTCTCTCAAAAAATAGACGATAACAAATATAGCCCAGCTTTCAGACGGTTCATCGGGGTTCTCCAAATGTGGAGTTTGTTTTATCGAAACCTTCGACTCCTAATTTTAACCATTTGCCTCATCGTCGTTTGGGGCGTCTCTTCCTATCAGACTTTACCCCAACTGGAAGACCCCGAATTCAGTCAGTGGTACGGCGGTGTATTGACCTCCTTTCCCGGTGTCAGTGCCAGTCGCGTCGAAACCTTAGTCACGGAAAAAGTCGAAGGAGTTCTCGAGGGAATTCAAGATCTTCGTAAAATCGAATCCACCTCGGTATCTGGGTTGTCCTCAATTTTTTTAGAAGTGGAACCGACGGTGGACGACGTAGACGAAGTGTGGTCCCAGGTGCGCGATCGCCTCTCCGATGCCGTTCCGCTGCTTCCTCAAGGGGCTGGAGATCCCGAATACGTCCCCTTGGATTTTCGCGCCCTCGCTGCTGTCGTCGCCCTGACGTGGGAAGCGGACAGTCCCCCCAATTCCGCCATTTTGCGCCGCCAATCGGAAGAATTGAGCGATCGCCTGCAAGCCATTAACGGTAGCGATCGCCTCGTCTTTTTCGGCCAACCCAGCGAAGAAGTTATCGTAGAAGTCGATCCCGATCGCGCGGCGGTGTTGGGACTGACGCCGCAACGCATCTCGCAACAGATTCGCGGACGGGATGCCAAAGTCGCCGCCGGACAGGTATACGGCGAACAGAACCGTCTCGTCCTCGACTTAGCCGAACCCCTCGATTCCATCGATCGCCTGCGACAACTCCCCCTCCGCAGCCACGACAGCCGCAGCTTGCACCTCAACGACTTGGCCGCCGTCCGTCAAAGCATTCGCGAACCCCCCGCCGAACTAGCCCGCGTCAACGGAAAACCCGCCGTCGTCCTGGGAGTACAAATCGACACCAGCCTCCGGGTCGATCGCTGGGCGCAAGAAGCGTATCGAGTTCTCGACGGCTTGCGGGACGACCAACCCCCAGAATTGGGCATCGAAATCCTGCTGGATTTGAGTCAGTACGTCGAAGCCAGACTGCAAAACCTCGTTTACAACCTGCTGTTGGGCGTGTTTTTCGTCTGTCTCTGCACCGGAATCATGATGGGCTGGAAATCCGCTCTCATCATCGGTTCCGCCCTTCCCCTGTCGATTCTGATGGTGGTGGGGTGGATGGGAATTTTAGACATTTCACTCAATCAAATCTCCATCAGCGGCTTGATTATCGCCCTGGGACTGCTTATCGATAACGCGATCGTGGTGGTGGACGAACTCACCCATTTCCTCAAATCCGGGTACAGTTCCGCCGCCGCCATCGACAAAACCGTAAAAACCCTGGCGACGCCGCTGTTGGCTTCGACCCTCACCACCGTCATCGCCTTCGTCCCGATTCTGCTGCTTCCGGGGGATAAAGGGGAATTCGTGCGCCCCCTCGCCCAAGGGGTGATTTTGGCGTTGTTGAGTTCTCTCGGGTTGTCCCTGACGGTGGTTCTCGCCATCGCCGGACGGTTTTATCGTTCTGGTAACGCGGTGGCGACGGGGATTTCTTGGTCGCCGCTGACGCGGGTGTATCGAGGAGCGTTGAGCTTTTGTTTGTCCCGTCCGCTGCTGGGGATGGTGTTGGCGTTCGGTTTGCCGATTTTGGGGTTTCGCGTGGCGGGACAACTCCCCGAACAGTTTTTTCCGGCGACGGAACGGAATCAATTTCTCGTCGAGTACGAGTTACCCCCGTCGGCGTCGATGGCGGAAACGCAAACGGTGGTTTCTCAAGCGGAATCGCTGTTAGAAGATAATCCCCGCGTGACGGACGTTTACTCGTTTTTCGGGGTGCGATCGCCCGCGTTCTATCAAAATATGCCCCCCAAGTTTGCCAACGAAGGACCCAACTACGCCAGTAGTTTCGTCATTTTGGACGATTCGCGGGAGGTGCCGCAATTGGTGGAAGCGGTGCAACGGGAACTCGATCGCAATTTACCGTCTGCACGGGCGATCGCGCGTCAGTTGGTCTTCGGACCCTACATTCCCGCCCCCATCGAACTTCGGGTGTACGGGGACGATTTGGCGACGTTGCAACGTCTGGGGAACCAGTTGCGATCGCTCTTGGCGGGAGTTCCCGGTATCGTCCACACTCGGGTGGATTTGGGGGAAACCTTACCGGGGTTGGCGTTGCGGTGGGACGACGACGCGTTACAACGGGCGGGACTCAGTTCTGTGGAGATGGCGGAACAGTTACAAGCCAGTTTAGACGGGATCGTGGGCGGGTCGATTTTGGCCGGAAGTGACGAACTCCCGGTGCGGGTGCGTTGGAGTAACGCCGACCGAGGGAACGTGGAACGGATTGCGGCGTTGACCTTGCAAGGAACGAACGCTTCGCCGCCGCTGTCTGCGGTGAGTTCGTGGACGCTGGTACCGCAACTGACGGCGATCTCGCGTCGTGAGGGCGTCCGCGTGAATACGATTCAAGGGTTCGTGCGGGCGGGGGTCTTACCGGCCGTGGTGTTGGCGGAGTTTCGCCAGCGGGTGGAGGCGGAAGGCTTTTCGGTTCCTCCGGGGTATCGTTTGGAAATCGGCGGGGAATCTGCCGAACGCGATCGCGCGGTGGAAGAGTTGATGTCTGCGGTGGGGGTGTTGTTGGTGATGATGGTGGCGACGTTGGTGTTGTCGTTGAACTCGTTTCGTTCGGCGGGGATTATCGCCATCGTCGGTGTGGGTTCGGTGGGGTTGGGGATGCTCTCGCTGTGGCTGTTCGGCTATCCGTTTGGGTTTATGGCGATGTTGGGAACGGTGGGGTTGGTGGGGGTTGCGATTAACGATTCGATCGTCGTGTTGGCGGGGATTCAGGACGATGCGAAGGCGGCGGTGGGCGATCGCGGGGCGATTCGCGAGGTGGTGGTGCGATCGACCCGTCACGTTTTGACCACGACGTTTACGACGATGGCGAGTTTTGTTCCCTTGATTTTGGGCGGTGGCGGGTTTTGGCCGCCGATGGCGATTTGTATTGCGGGTGGGGTTGGCGGTGCGACGCTGTTGGCGTTGTTTTTCGTTCCTTGCGCGTATGTGTTGGTGAAACGGCCTCGGGTCAGTTGAGATGAGGATGGGGTGAGGTGATGAGGGGATGGGGAAACCGTTAGGGTGAGGTCGAGCGATCGCGACAAAATTCTCGCACAGCGCGCACCACCGTTAAATCTGTCCCCGTTTTTCGCAGTTGCAACCACTGGTTGCGTTGCGGTGACGGCGGGAAACGTCAGACTCGTCGAAATTTCTTGGTACTCTCCCCCTTGCAAATATAAGATTTATAATGCTCGAGGGAGCTAACAATGAGGAAATGCACGAATTTAGAGGTCTGCGTTAAACTGATGTTATTCTGACACCTTAAAATAGATAGATATACATCGATGGATGTTAAAGAATTTCTCAAACAATGGGACTCTGGAAAAAAAGATTTTGACGGTATTTATCTAAGAGAAGTTGATTTATTTGAAGAGGCAATTCAATTAAATGTTTCTAGACCTATTTTGCATTGGGCGACAGGCATCAGTTTTAGAAACGCAAAACTTTTAGGAGTTAATTTCAGTAGATCGGATTTATCTAACGCCGACTTTGAAAATGCAAATTTGAAAGGCTCTATTTTTGCACCTTGTAGACTACAAGGTGCTATCTTTAGTAATGCCAATTTGAGTCAAGCCTGTTTGAGTCAGTCAATTTTGAATGGAGCTAGTTTTATCGGAGCAAATCTTGAAGGTGCAAATCTTGAATCATGTCAATTAGAAAATGTAGATTTTTATGGTACAAATCTCAAGAATGCGAATCTGAGAGATACTAATTTGAATAAGGCTGTCAACCTGCAATATGCAATATTAGACAACACAATATTTGGATGTCTACATGATATCCGTAGATCTGATATTTATCATGCCAAATCAAAAACAATTAAACAAGGAAATAGTAGCCCAAAAGATAGAGCAAAACGATTGCTAAGAGAATATCAAGGCGGAAAAAGAGATTTTAGCAAATCGAACTTAATTGGTGTTAGTTTAATTGACGTCAATCTAGAGAATATTATATTAAACTCGGCTCTTCGGAGTTTAGGGTGACAGAAAAACTAACTTCACGAGATTTCAAGGGTTTTGGCTCTCGAATCTTCAATTTTTTGTATCATGCTATACATTTATAACCACAAACTCCGAAGACCCTTAAACTCTGCCGATCTTCGCCATACAAATTTGACAGGAAGTAATCTCAAAAACGCTAATTTAAGCAAAGCTTTGTTGACTGAAGCGAATTTACAGAATTGTAATTTACAAGAAGCAAATTTATCTGAAGCTGACTTGTCTGGATCGAATTTGCAGCATTCCCAGCTTATAGAAGTAAATCTCCAGCTAGCTTTGCTGGATGTAGCAAATTTATTGAGTGCAGATTTATTTGGAGCTAATATGAATTTTGTGTCTTCAATTGGAGCGAACTTTGCTGATGCCAACCTAAGAGGAGCAATGCTAGTAGATTCTAATTTGACAGAAGCCGATCTAATTAAAGCCAATCTTATCGTCGCAAATCTAACTCGAGCAAATTTAACCAAAGCTAATTTAGCATATGCAAATTTATCACTGGCTACATTGGAAAGAGCCAACCTATTTCAAGCTAATTTGATCGGCTCCAATTTCGATCGCGCTACTTTTGTAGAAACTAATTTTAGCCAAACGAAAGGACTTTGGAGCTGCTCCACAAACCGCCGTTACGCAACTTGTTGGAAAACAGTTTTTCCTGATGGCGAAATTGAAATGAATCCATGGCGATTCTAATCTATAGAAACTGCGACCTCAAGAGAGCTTTAGGGCGAGGTCGAGCGATCGCGACAAAATGCTCGAACGGCTCGAACTACCGTTAAATCCGTCCCCGTTTTTCGCAGTTGCAACCACTGGTTCAGTTGCGCGATGCTGACGGCGGGAAACGCCAGACTCGTCGAAATTTCTCGGTACTCTCCCCCTTGCAATGCCAAAATCAACAGCGCATCCTGTCGGTACAGCCAGAGTTCGGGAACGGCGATCGCACTGTAAATCGGAAGTTTGCTCTGAGAACGATGGGCGATATCGACTTCAACAGCCAAATCGGGGGGAACGTTCGAGGATATCTCCCCATCAAGTCCCTGAGCCGCCTGCGCGTTTTGAATAAAAAAACAACTATTCGGTTCGATACCCTTAGCAAACTCTGAGCTGTCGAACCTCGTCGAACCGAGATTGTTGAATTCTAGCCCCAACTCCTCCGCCAGTACTAATACAATGGCGGCAAGAACTCGGTTGACGATTTCATGAAACGCCCCCGGCATTCTAATTTCTAACACTCCATCGTTGTAAGCAATGCGAGTTGCGCGATTTTCTCCCAATTCCCCCAACAACGCGATATAGCTTTCCCAACTCACGCCGCTGACGCGAATCGCACTATCCGGCGTAAGTTCGATCTGACTGAGTGGTGTAGCGAGGGTGACGGTCATGGCTGACTCGATCTCGATCGGTTGCATCTATTGCAATCCTACACTTTGGATAGTAATAAATAACCTTTTGACGGTCGGGTGCAAGCGGCTTGTTAGACCTCACTGCGACTTTAACAGTTCTTCAACAGTCAGTTCGATGTCGCTTGCAATTTGCCATAGAAGTCTCGGAGAAATATCACGTCCTTTATGAAACGGAACAGTTGCCCCTCGACCATCTTCATGCCGAAACTGCTTGTGTGAACCTTTTTGACGAACCTCTACAAAGCCTAGATTTTCTAGAATACGTACAACTTCTTACGGCTTCAGAACGGGAATGTTACTCATGGACTACTGAACCACAATCTGCTGTATACCAACAAACTCGGTCTTGAATGCTAATTCCTCATCTTCCAAAAGCATCTCAATGACTTCACGAAGGTTTTCGTGCAACTCATCCAAAGTTTCTCCTTGGGAGTGCGCTCCAGCAAATCCAGGGACATAACCCACATAGAGGTTAGTGTCAGAATCTTGCTCGATAATTGCAGTGAATGTTCTCATAAGCTAAGGTTTTCTGAATCAATATTAAATGTATACCGGGTAAGAGTTTTAAAACTTTTTTTAAAAAAGGTGCAAGGTTTTTTTTAGATCGAGATGCTCCAATGCTCGGAACCTTGAGTGGGATGGGTCTTCGGGACTTGTGGTGTAATTTGTTATTTTGAATGCAAAATTGGGCGGGGGCGCATTGCCATGACGCCCCTACAGTAAGGGTCTTACTTATCATAAAATTAGCTTATCACCTTAAACCCAGAAGACCCAGTGGGATTGAGATTTGGCGACCAAACTTCTCCCCGTTGAAGCGGCTCGGTCATGGCTAATCTTCTCGATCGAGCATCGCTGAATCATCACCCATTCCAGCTTCAGTAAGAGTACAGTCTTCTTCTGCAAACTCAGTTGCAAGGGATGTCATGGCTGACTCGATCTCGATCGGTTGCATCTATTGCAATCCTACACTTTCTTAAAGAAACTGGGTTTTTAGAGGGATTTCAATAAATCCACTGCCAAAATAGAGCAAAAATTCAAGCTGTAGTCTAGGCGTTTTCTTAGACGCTATAACTCATCGATCGTCACCAACCCACCCTCCGTAAACTGAATGACCAGTTCTTGCTCGTTAAGCAGTGCGGTTCCAATCAACGGTCGTCGCCCAGTCGCAAACACACGAACATCTCGTTCTGCTCCATCCCAAAAGATTGTCGCCTGATGGACGGGCAAAAAGACTGAACTGTTGTCTGCCAGGTTTGCAGGTAAAGTGTACAAAAATGGAAGTCTGAGCAAATTTACGGCCTCTGACGGGAGGCAAAGGCGATCCGTAAAGCCTGTATCGATGACAAACTCGATCGGAAAAGTTGCACCATTCACCAAAAGAAAGGTCAATGAGACGATCGCATTTCTATCAGTCACCATACCGGAAATCACTGCTCACCCGCTCCATCACACCACCGAAAGAAGCCGCTACATTATAGCCGATACGGATGCCAAAGAGTCTTGCATACGGGGACTTTTCCTGAAGGCTTCGGGCTGCCTGTAGCCCGGTTTCATCAACTTCATAGTCACCTGTCTCAACATTGATGATGACCATTTTGCCAATATTTTCTTCTGTTTCAACCTTTTGGCGAATTCCACCTTCGTAGATTTGGTAGGCGCGTTTCGCCACTTCTTCATTGCTTAACAGGATCGCTTGCATAGGTTGACTTTCGATCGCTACGTTAACATCTGAGAACTCCTTTATCATATCTCGCCAATTCAAGTTTGAAATGTAACTAAATCTCAGAGCAGGCAGGTAGCGAGGGCGACAGTCATGGCGAACTCGACGGCGAGAGAATCGATCGAGTCCAAATCCTACACTTTGGCCTCACGCGATCGACAGCTTCTTTTTAAAGAAACTTGTGCTTAAGCGGTGTTTCGTGGAATTCGCTGCCACAATGGGGCAAGACGAATCGCGGTCTGGATTGTGAATACGACGCGATCGCCCGCAAAAGCACGCCTCAACAACACTCCACACCCCCCATCTCGACAGTCACGCCGAAACGTTGGGAGAACCGATCGTGAAACGGGTCAAAGATATCCTTCGAGCATCTCTGTCGCCCCAGCGACTCATCGCTTTGGGTGCGATCGCCCTGGCGTTTTTCGGCGGATGGATGCTGAAAAAACCGGAATCCCCCATCGCAGCGGCCGATGTAGAGGGCGAGGTGGAAGTGGAAACGCCGCTTCCGGTTCGCGCGATCGCCCTCCAAGAAACTGCCACCTACGAAGTGGAAGAATCTTACAGCGGAACTGTAGAATCTCCCCGCAGCAGCGATGTCAGCTTCCAACATTCCGGCGTTGTCGCCACGCTCTTCGTCTCCGAAGGCGATCGCATTGCGGCGGGAACCCCCCTCGCCGTTTTAGATACCCAAGAATTGGAACTACAACGGGCCGAACTCCTCGCGCAGATCGATCGCTCCCAAGCCAGACTCGACGAATTGCAAGCGGGATCGCGGGTTCAAGAAATCGAAACCGGACGGGCGAAAGTGCGTCGCTACGAAGCCCAACTGGAACTGGCCGAACTCACCGCCAAACGGCGTCAAGACCTCGTCAGACGCGGTGCGATCGCTCAAGAAGAAGCCGACGCCGCCCGAACCAACGTAGACATCGCCCAAGCGGAACTCGACGCCGCCCGTAGCGAACTGAACCTGTTGTTAGCGGGAACTCCACCCCAGCAGCAAGCGGCGCAACAGGCCGAAATCCGCCAACTGCAAACCCAAGTTGCATCGCTCGAGTTGACCATCGCCCAACATACGCTGTACGCGCCGTTTTCGGGAACGGTGACAACGCAGTACCTCCACGAAGGTAGTGTCGTCTCGGCGGGAACGGCGGTGATGCACTTGGTTCGCGACGAAGCCTTAGAGGTGCGAATTGGCGTCCCGCTGGCGATCGCGTCTACCCTCCGCCTGGGATCTCGGCCGCAAATTTGGCTGCAAGATACGCCCTATCGCGCCGTGTTGAAGTCTGTTTTACCGGAAGTCGATACGCAAACCCAGACGCAAACCCTGTTATTGGAGTTACCTCCAGAGGTTCCCGCCGTTCCCGGTGCGGTGGTGCGGTTGACGTTGCGTCAGGCGGAGGCGACACCGGGGTATTGGCTGCCCATGACGGCGTTAGTGTCGGGAGAGCGCGGGTTGTGGACTTGTTACGGCTTGCGGGAAATCGAGGGGGACTCGTCGGTTTACGCCATCGAACCCCATGCGGTGGAGGTAATTCGCGCCGAGAGCGATCGCGCCTTCGTTCGCGGAACCCTGCAACCGGGCGATCGCGTCGTCGCGGAGGGGGTTCATCGCCTGGTTCCCGGCCAACCCGTCACGGTACTCGAGAGCGACTCCCCACAATAAGCCATGAACCGCTACTTTCTCGGCGATTATGCAGGGGGCGCGTTTCAACTGTTGGGAACACCCCATCTCGTGGCGTTGGCGATCGTGGTTCTGGTGAATTTGTCGCTGTGGCGTTGGCGACGTTCCCGACGGTTTGGCGTCGCGGTTCGTTACGGCTTGTTGGTTCTGTTGGTTTCTAGCGAAGTGGCATGGCAACTGTGGAATCTGGCAACGGGAAAATGGGCGATCGATACCATGCTTCCCCTCGAATTATGTGGGGCGATGACCTATATCAGCGTCGTGGCATTAGTTACTGGAAACCCCATCTTTTATCCCCTTTGTTATTTCCTCGGCATCGGCGGCGCAACCGCTGCGTTGTTGACCCCTGCCCTCGGAATTTATGGGTTTCCTCATTTCGTCTTCGTACAAACTTTTATCAATCACGGCGCGATTTTTACAATGGGATTGTATGTCGTTATTTTTAAACACTATCGATCCAAATTCAAAAGCATTTTATGCTTGTTTTTGGGGTTTAACCTTTACGCGACATTCGTTGGCATCGTCAACCTAATCCTGGGGAGCAACTATTTATTTTTAGTTCACAAGCCACCGAGTCCGACTCTCTTCGATGCACTCCCGTCTTGGCCTTGGTATTTACTTTACTGTGAAGGTTTAGTATTTTTAGTATTTTACGTTTTATATTTTCTTTTTAAAATCAAATATATTTTACACCAAAATCATTAAAAAAATGAGATTTTTAATATTTTGTTAATTTTCATAATAATTATTGAGTTCTACAAGTGAAAGTGTCACGCGAGTTATACAAAAATTCATATATCTAAAAGCGTTAAATATTGACAGTTTTTTATTTCAAATGTTACAAAGCAATAGCTCAGGACTTCCTTAAAAAACATCGTCTTTGTTCTTATCTAGATATATAGTGATGGATGTAACCCAAATTGCCAATGGAGCAACCGATCGATTTTTCGATCGCTTCCTATCTGGACTGACCCAAAACCAAGAGTTACCCTTTAGTTTTACCCTGCACGATCGCGACGATTCCCACCAGATTATCGGCGACTCCGAACCCATTTTCGACCTTTACATTAAAACCGAAGCCGGTCGAAACGCCTTACTTTCCCTCAATCAACTCACCATTACCGAAGCCTATATGAACGGCGACATCGAAGCCGAAGGCGACATCATTCAAGCCATGTCGTTAGGGGATTTGATGTCAGATTTCAATCCACTGCTGAAACTATGGCAGCGGCTTCAGCCGATGTTCTTTGGACGGGAAAAATGCAATCCTCAATGGATTGCCAAACACTACGATTCTGAGAATATCCAACTCATCGCTCTCGACACCAACTATCACGTCTACACCCCTGGTATTTACGAAAGCGAGGAAGATAGTCTCGAAGTTGGAGCAGAACGCAAACTCGAATTTGCCTTTGAATCACTCAACCTTAAAGCAGGCGATCGCTTGCTGGAAGTGGGGTCGGGGTGGGGTGGATTTCTCAGATATTCAGCATCTCGCGGCGTCCACGTCACGGGAATTACCCTGTCTCGACATCAAGCGCAATTCGTCGAAAACCTTATCGAAGAACATCAATTCAACGCCGAAGTTCGCTATCAAGACTTCTTCACGTTCAAACCCGATCGCAAATACGACGCGATTTCCATGATGGGAGTCATCGAAGATTTGTCAGATTACGAATCGGTGATGCAGAAACTCCCCGAACTCCTCAACCCAGGGGGACGGGTGTATCTCGATTTCGCCGCCGACAACCACACCAACGGAACCCACAGTTTCGTCACGAAATACGTTTGGCCTGGGGCGTTTCGTCACGTGGATATGCCAGAATTCGTGGCAGCGGTACGGAAATCACCCTTCGAGATTGCAGGATTGTACAACGATCGCCGCAATTATTATTTGTGGGCGAAAGGGGGATACGAACGTTGGATGCAGCGGAAAGCCGAAGCGATCGCGCAGTCAGACGAACGGTTCTGGCGGTTGTTCCGTATCCTCTGTGCGGGAACCGCCAACGCCATGAGCAAACCTTCGTACAGCGTCACCGCCTATCGCGTTGTGTTGGAATATCCCGCAGATTATCGCGGGTAGGGTGCGTGACTTGAAAAATCGGGTGTAAATCCTTAGACCTATAAATCGTCACGCACCGCCAATGTACACCACCCACATACAAGGATGCGTTACGCGGTCAGAAAATAGGATTGAAATCCAGTTAATGAGATTTCCGTGTAACGCACCGACTCCGCAATGGTAAGGTGTGTTACGCGGTCAGAAAATGGAATTGAAATCCAGTTAATGAGATTTCCGCGTAACGCACCGACTCCTCGATCTTGAATTTTGTCGGCGTTAAATTAAACCCATATTAATTAGCAAGATTCCAAACACGAAATGTACGAGCGTGACTCCGACTAAGTTGTACGTTCGCTTATAGACGAAGCCAAAAATCAGACTCCCGATTAAGGTTAAGACAATCGCTTGCGTGCCGTAAGGAACGTGAAACATTCCAAAAAACAACGCGGTAATAAAAATTCCCGCGCGTCCCTTGCGATCGACCAAAAAGTTTTCAATTGAAATCTGAACTGCGCCTCGAAGTAACTCTTGAACGTAGCTGTGCGCGAGATAAATTAAAAGAACGACAGAACCACCCGGCCAAGTCCAAATTTTTGAAGCGAAATCGGAACCTGGAACGATCCGATCGAGGACTAATGCAATTCCCCAAAACGCGATCGCACCGACGATACTCACCACGACACCATCGCGAAGTGAGGGTTTGAGATTGCGAGTCGTCACGCCAATTGCGCTAAAAGACAAGTTCAAATGACTTCGTCCGAGGAGTGCTGGAATCAACACGACAACGACGAGATATCCGATTAAAAAAGGTAAGGAAGTTTGAGGGTTGTAAGTCGGGAAAAAGTCGGCGATCGCAGCGTTAACGCTGGTGACGATAAACAACGATAAGAGAATTAAAAATAAAAAGTAAGCGAAGTGATTTCGCTCTTGTAATTCGTCGATTTGTTTTTGCAGCGTTCCGATGTGGCGATCGCTCAGCAGTCTTAAGTTTTCGCTCACCTGTTGGGTAATCGTTCCGCTAATCCCATTGATAATTTTAAAGGCGTCGGGAACGAGATCGATAAACGTCTGTTTCGATAAAACTGCGATTTTCGTGTCTGGCGTCGCCGCTTGAATAGAACAACTTCTCGGCGAACCATCGACAAAAGACATTTCTCCAAAACTTTCGCCTTCTGACATTTCTTTAAATTTCAGATTGTTTTGGGTGTTTTCTTCAATTTTGTAAAGCTCGACTTGCCCGGATATCAAAAAATAAATCTCGTCTGAAATTTCTCCCTCTTTGCAAATGAGATCGCCAGGATTGTAAGACCGTAATTTACAAGCTTTTTCGATCTCTAAGATTTGATCTTTGTTTAATTTTTTTAATATTGCAAAATTTTCCAGCATGACGCTCCCTTTTTACTTACTTGAAACCCGGAAACGCGATAAGTCAATATTTAGATAGATCGAGCTTAGCATAATTATCTCAACCTTTCAATAGTTTGTTGCAAATTTATAGAAGTTTAACGATCGAATAAAATCCGAAGCAATGGAAATCGGTTTGGCTTTTCGAGCGGTTTGCCTCTAGTTTTATAACTCTAGTTAAGATTTTTTAAATTTCCTTGAAGTTATTTTGAAGATAAAAAAGGTCGATCGCAATCTATGATAAATTTTAAAAAAGTATCGATACCGGCAATCACAAAATATGAAAAGCACTCCGAGCGATCGCGATCGGACAGTTTGTAATGTGTGCGACAATCCAGGGACAGTCGATCGCGCAACAGAGATCGCGCAAATTCCGTCGAATATGAAGAGATTTCAACATCAGTACTTTACAGTATGGCGGTGTAAAAACTGTTCTTCTCTCCATTCTCAAGAATCTGTAGATTTAAATGTTTATTATAAAGACTATTTTAGCAATATTGGTTTAAATTATTTTACAATTTGTAGCTATTGGAGCCAAATTCAATTTCTCAGAAAAAACGGACTTCAGAAAAATCGTCAAATTCTCGATTTCGGTTGCAATCACGGCTCGTTCGTATCGTTTTTAAACAAATTGGGATACAAAGGAGCGATCGGCTACGATCCGTATGTCCCTCAATTTTCCGATCGCACTGTACTCGATCGCCAATACCACATCGTTACGTCTTACGATGTCATCGAACACTTTGAAGAACCTCGCGATTTGTTTGAAGAAGCCGTTCGTTGTTTGGAACCGGGTGGCTTGTTCCTTATCGGAACACCAAACGCGCAAGAACTCAACTTATCAGACGTTCATCGTCCAGAATTTCATCAACCCTATCACCGACATATTCTTTCAGAACGCGCCTTAATCGATCTCGGCGTTTCCTACGGCTTAGAAGTGGTTGAGGTCGTCGATCGATGGTGTTTCGATACGCTATTTCCGGGGGTCAACACCCGATTTATTTGGTCTTATGTTCGGCGAATGGGAAACGCGATCGATAGTTTGGAAGATACGCCACGTATTGGTATGGTATTCACTTCCCCCCTTCTTTTATTTTACTTTTTTTTAGGTTACTTTTTCCCGATACCAGGAAATATGATAATTCTGTTTCGCCGCCCTTTGTGAATTTTCGCGGTAAATTCTAGAAGAACGTCAAAAAAAATCAAAGATCGCGAAACGGTAACTGACTGTACCCGATAGCAAATCAAGCAATTTTTGCAGGATTGTCAAAGTACTGATGAAAGCGATCGACAATGTACTTCGATGCGTTTTCAGACTGAATTGTTTGGCTAAAAGTACGAACCCTCGCTTTTAAAACTTCGTCGCTGACAACAGAAGAAATTGCCGCCGAAAGACGGTCTACAGTTAATTGATGTTTGAAAACTGACGATCCCAATCTCAACTTAGTAATTTGGTTAGCCCACAGAAAATGATCGCCAAAAAACGGAACCACGACCATCGGAACACCAGCTTTCAGAATAGTTGCAACAGTTCCCGGTCCGCCGTGATGAACCACAGCAGCCACTTTCGGAAACAGCCAATCGTGGGGAACAGAATCGATTTGAAAAACAGTATCGGGTAAATCCGTATTGGCGATCGCGCCCCATCCTGTAGCTAAAATACCTCGCTGTCCCGTTTGTGCTAACGCTTCTAAAATCAACTCAGTCATCACGTCGGGGTTGCGACTCCGCATACTGCCAAACCCAACAAAAACCGGTGGCGAACCGGCGTCGAGAAAATCCACGAGATCCTGGGGAGGTTCCCAACTCGAAGGGCGATCGAGTGATAAAAAGCCCGTCACGTGCATGGTATCTAACCAATCTTTCGGTTTCGGTAACAGTGCGGGACTGTAGGCGTAGAAGACTTTCAAACGCTTCTGCACGACCATATCGTGATAGGGGCCGAGTATCGAATAACCCGGTAAACCGAGGGTTTCCTCAATCCACGAGTTGACGCCACCTCGCACGACGTGCCAGTAAAACTGATAGGTTGCGCCCCAGCTCAAACGGTTGTAAAACTCCGGTCCGTCTACGAACAAACCGGATACCCACGGACAAGCAAACGCTCTTGTTGGCGTTGCCGGTGCTGGTGCTAACGCAAAAGACGGGATACCGAGAGCTTGCGCCATGCGATCGCACACCAAGGCTAACGGATGCCAAAAAATAGCGTCGGCACCTTGACAAGCATTCCACAGATCGTCTAAATAGCGTCGTCCCATTTCGACAATACGTTGACTGTTGGCACGAATCCAATCAAACCCTTGACCTTTGGTATCCGTCCATTCTTTACCACTGTGCCAGTATTCGGGATCGCCACATAACGGAGTAAAATCGAGGCCGTAGCTGCGAACAAACGACTCAAATAACTGATGCGTTGCCACCTTAACTGTATGACCGGCCGCCTTCAGTTCGACGCCGATAGCAATGCCCGGTTGAACGTCTCCACGGGAACCGACTGCTAAGATTGTAATCCGTGCCATTTTTTGTCTTGAGTCGCAATTTTTCACGCTAAGCCATCTGACTGAAAAAAATTTTTCAGTCAGTACGAAGACGCCAAATTGATGTTCTGATAAAACCTCTATGTCTGATCTGTTCTTGTTACGAAACAGACGACTGATGGTAGTGCATTACGCAAACTGAGCGATCGATCTAAATCCGATTTTAGTCAAAACAAATCAAAACCTAGAGATTTTAGTAAGTTTCAGCATCTAACCGCCCACGGTATCCCATAGGATCGTGCGATCGCCATATATTTAAATATTTTGTAACGTTCTGATAGGCGATCGGTCGTATCGTATAAGGGGTGCATCTCAATGAGTGCAAAAACATCAGTTTTGGGTGGCAAAATTCCCGATTAGCACTTCCGGTATAAGATCCCCGGCATCTCCAAGATGCCGGGGATCTGGAAATTGAGTGCGCCCAATTCGATGAATTTACATTTTTGAGATGCACCCTCGTATAAGTTTGTTGCCTCTCGATCTGAATATCTTGCGTCAAACTCTTTCCTTATATTTCCTTAAGACCCGATAATTCACGGTCGAGAATGACATGAGCCAATCCTTCTGGCGTTCCCAAATCGATGTATTCTCCATCTTCAAAGAAAACAGTTCTGACATTTAATCCACGAGTAATCGCGAGGTTAAATATATTACCAATGGGCTGTTGTTGAGCTTCCAGTGAAATCGCCATATACTGATTCAGCAGTTTAGAAAACGTGGGAGACCATACTGCAATTCCCCAAGTGTTAAAAACACTCGATCCCTTGGGTTTGTCTAACACCTCGATCGCCTTACCGCTTGAATCAAAGCGAACCGGCCCTAACTGCTCGGGTTTAGAGGTTGGAAAAACGCCTAAAACCAAATCTGCTTGGGACGCCAAAATTTCCTCTCGAATAGCACGGATAGCATGAAAAGGATAGAAAATTGTATCTGGGAGAGCCAAAAAAACATAAGAATTTTTATACCATTGAAAGCCTTTATTAATTGCATCAGACAATCCATAAGGCTCTTTTTGATGCAAATAGGCTATATTGATATCGAAATCTCGACCGTCACTAAAATATTTAATAACTTCAGTTTTGCGATCGGAGATAACCGTCAATACAAATTGAATGTTAGCATGGCGCATCGCTTGAATAGAGTACTCCGCCGCCGCTCGAGGATAGACTCGTTTTCCATTCTCGCGATCGTCTGTTTTAAAAAAAACGGGCAACAACTCTTTCGCCTTAGTGGTGCAGAAAACTCAGAAGGGTCATAGGGATTGACAAAAAGCAGCCGTTCTGGAG
>NZ_KB235958.1:332063-343932 GCF_000332355.1 Baaleninema simplex PCC 7105 | reverse complement strand
GCACACCAAGGCTAACGGATGCCAAAAAATAGCGTCGGCACCTTGACAAGCATTCCACAGATCGTCTAAATAGCGTCGTCCCATTTCGACAATACGTTGACTGTTGGCACGAATCCAATCAAACCCTTGACCTTTGGTATCCGTCCATTCTTTACCACTGTGCCAGTATTCGGGATCGCCACATAACGGAGTAAAATCGAGGCCGTAGCTGCGAACAAACGACTCAAATAACTGATGCGTTGCCACCTTAACTGTATGACCGGCCGCCTTCAGTTCGACGCCGATAGCAATGCCCGGTTGAACGTCTCCACGGGAACCGACTGCTAAGATTGTAATCCGTGCCATTTTTTGTCTTGAGTCGCAATTTTTCACGCTAAGCCATCTGACTGAAAAAAATTTTTCAGTCAGTACGAAGACGCCAAATTGATGTTCTGATAAAACCTCTATGTCTGATCTGTTCTTGTTACGAAACAGACGACTGATGGTAGTGCATTACGCAAACTGAGCGATCGATCTAAATCCGATTTTAGTCAAAACAAATCAAAACCTAGAGATTTTAGTAAGTTTCAGCATCTAACCGCCCACGGTATCCCATAGGATCGTGCGATCGCCATATATTTAAATATTTTGTAACGTTCTGATAGGCGATCGGTCGTATCGTATAAGGGGTGCATCTCAATGAGTGCAAAAACATCAGTTTTGGGTGGCAAAATTCCCGATTAGCACTTCCGGTATAAGATCCCCGGCATCTCCAAGATGCCGGGGATCTGGAAATTGAGTGCGCCCAATTCGATGAATTTACATTTTTGAGATGCACCCTCGTATAAGTTTGTTGCCTCTCGATCTGAATATCTTGCGTCAAACTCTTTCCTTATATTTCCTTAAGACCCGATAATTCACGGTCGAGAATGACATGAGCCAATCCTTCTGGCGTTCCCAAATCGATGTATTCTCCATCTTCAAAGAAAACAGTTCTGACATTTAATCCACGAGTAATCGCGAGGTTAAATATATTACCAATGGGCTGTTGTTGAGCTTCCAGTGAAATCGCCATATACTGATTCAGCAGTTTAGAAAACGTGGGAGACCATACTGCAATTCCCCAAGTGTTAAAAACACTCGATCCCTTGGGTTTGTCTAACACCTCGATCGCCTTACCGCTTGAATCAAAGCGAACCGGCCCTAACTGCTCGGGTTTAGAGGTTGGAAAAACGCCTAAAACCAAATCTGCTTGGGACGCCAAAATTTCCTCTCGAATAGCACGGATAGCATGAAAAGGATAGAAAATTGTATCTGGGAGAGCCAAAAAAACATAAGAATTTTTATACCATTGAAAGCCTTTATTAATTGCATCAGACAATCCATAAGGCTCTTTTTGATGCAAATAGGCTATATTGATATCGAAATCTCGACCGTCACTAAAATATTTAATAACTTCAGTTTTGCGATCGGAGATAACCGTCAATACAAATTGAATGTTAGCATGGCGCATCGCTTGAATAGAGTACTCCGCCGCCGCTCGAGGATAGACTCGTTTTCCATTCTCGCGATCGTCTGTTTTAAAAAAAACGGGCAACAACTCTTTCGCCTTAGTGGTGCAGAAAACTCAGAAGGGTCATAGGGATTGACAAAAAGCAGCCGTTCTGGAGAGAAGAGAAAATCAAGCGGTAGAAACCCGAGCGAACTCAAGGCGGAGTTGCAGATGTCGTCGCTTGCGCCTCGAGGCACAAGCCGTAGGAGGATTGCACCTGGGTAGAGGTGTTAAGAGAGGATAGCCCAAGCCGAGATAAAGGCGACGCTGAATCTCGCGCAACCCCAGTTGTAGAAAGCTCAAACCGCGCTGACTGTGCCAATCGAGGCGCTTTCGTTGCCCGTGAAACATCACCACAAGAGCCAGATGCACTGCCAGTAGATAGGCCAGAGCCAGTAACATCAGCAACCGACTCAGAGCCTCTGCCGAACGCAGGCGAGAACGCAATAAATCGAAAGCTGCCGATTTGTAGTCTTTGAAAAGGGGTTCGATGGCACCAAAGCGTTGGCCGTATTCCGAGAAGGTTTGAAGAGAGGGGTCTTTGTCCGTGACCAACGACCAGGCTTCCCCCGCCTGAGACAGGTTGGCCAGGGCCAGATGACAAGGAATCTCGTCGCGAACTGTAACATGGCGGTAGAAGCGAGCTTCCTCCTTAGGGGGCAGCAGTTGGGAGACCGGATAACGCCGACCGTTCTTCAAAGACACCAGCAAGTCCGATTGAGTGCGAATACACCAATGCCATTGATGCTGCTGACACCAATCCATTAGAGCCAGATGCTCGAAACCTCGGTCTGCCAGCAAAGTGACCGTACAGTCCGAGGGAAGAACTTCTCGAGCTGACTCTAACACCGGACGGTAGGCTTCAAAGGAGACGCTGGCGCTGGCATGTTCGATGACCTCTTGAGCTAGAGGAATCGAGCGTCCTCCCCAGACGAGACTCACCTCCATCAGACAGTATTGATTCCAGAACAGGCTGGTATCTAAGGCCAGAGTCACCTCCATGCCCTTCCATCGAGACAGCCACACTTTCATGACTTGTTGAAAGTAGTCTTGAGAGGTCACCGCCGGATTGTTTAGGAGGTACTCCAAGCGAGCCATGTGACTGCGCCCCTGACAATTTCGGTGGCCTAGATAGGGTAGCCAGTGACTTAGGCAGGCACTTCCCGATTGCAAGATGGCGGCTACCACTTCCGAGACTCCTCGTAAATGTCGTTGGTCTTTGGGCTTAACCCATTGACTTAGCTGGTCTTCAAGTTGACGATAGAGATGAGGGGTCATGATGCTGATGTGCTAGTTGAGGAACTCGAACATCGCATCTGACCCCTCTTTTTGTCTACCCCCTTTTTCTCAAATCCACTCCCTCTCTCACTTTCAGGAGTTTTCTGCACCACCAAGACTCTTTCGCATATCGAAATGGTTGCAAGCGAGACCCCAATCCGGCTGCGGGTAATATTCCAATAAACTCGTTCATAGAATTTTATCCAGATGCTTTTGTCTTTTTTAAACTTCAAACATTGACCTAAAATACTTTCCTAGAACAGCTAGCATTTAGGAACAAGAGCATAGCTTTGAGTGACTTCAAGCTCTTTCGATCGCTGCTGTACGATACCGCGATCGCCTTTCAATTTTTTAGCTAAGCTTGGCTTCTTCTCTGAATAGCAAATAGAGAGAGCGTCCCGAAAAAAGCAACGAGACAAGCGATCGCCAGCGTCTCTAAATCTTGGGTTGTACGATAGACCACGATCGTCGTCACGGTCAAACTCAACGCGATCCACATCGTCACTGCACCCGTAACGCGACGGCTCATCGAGCCTAAGATGGGGAGTATGTCGAGCACGACATTAATCGGTTCGACGATCGCAGCGAAACCACCCCACATCATTACAAATCCCACAAATCTAAGTATCCAAGTAAAGTACAAATCTTCTTTTTCGATCCGAGCGTTCGTCGTTTCGCGATTTGAAGGAAAAAGACGGTATAGACTATGATTGTTGCTGTGAACGTAGGGAACGATGCGGTTATTGGCTTCGAGTTGACCCATCACCGTTGCCGTCGTATTGGCGGGAAAAACTGCATAACGAATGCGTAAGTCTCCCACCTTTGGATTTGCAATGTTATATTGAGATTTATAGAGATAACTTCCCGAAACTTCAGTGTCTGGCGCGAAATTCAGGGTTTCTGGACTCGGATAAATTGGGGTTCGCGTAGGGATATCGTTGTATCCCACCATAGAGTTCTCGTTAAATGCTTCAATTACACCACTGACCATCGGATCGTCAAACTGGGTCATATCAAGCTCGTAAATACCAATTCGTGCCCGAGACACTTTACGAGAGCCATTGGGAATAGCTGGCTTGGGATTATTGTGGTTTTCTGGCTTTAAAAAACGGCTTGAATCTGCACTTTCTGTTATTTTTCGGCGATCGGTTCTCGATATCGTCTTCGTACTCTTTAACTTGCCAATCGGCTTCCACTTTTGAAAATAAGTTACCGTTGTTTTTCGTGTTTCAGAACCACCGACATTGATTTTCGATTCAACTTCGCGACGTTCGACCCAAACATACATATCGACCGATCGCGCCATAGCAATGTAGGGAGCGGGTTTGAGAAAAAATTCATCTCCTAATAACTCCGAACTGCGAATAATTCCCGTCGTTGCAACCGGTTTACCGATATGCCCGATGTTAGGCGTTTCCGAAGAAATTTGGACGGTACTGAGGGCGACTTTGTTCAGATCTGATTGTCCTTCGTTCTGAATTAAAATAAAAAAAGATAGAACAATTAACAAGATTCCCATTAGGGACAGCATGAAGGAATTGGTCAGTCGATCCCACCAACTCACCTCTCGAACTTCGGTGTACTCCTCAAAATCAGCTTCGCGATCTTCAGATTCAAACATGACCGGATGAGTTCAAACAAGTCGCCCCCATCTTGTCACATCTTTTTCAAAGTGACCTTAAGTATTTCGACTTACGCTCGTAGAAACTTCGTTGCAAACCTTTAAAGGTTACACAAGCGAAATCCGGCAAAAATCTGCCGAATATGGGGATAATACCAATTGCGAAACGCACTCCGTAACGCCCAAGGTCGCGTCGCCCAACTTCCCCCGCGCAGAACGTAATGTTCCCCGTCGAAATAGTCTTGAGAATAGCCCTTATAGGGAAAAAATTCAAAACCTGAATAGCCGTCGAAGATCGTCGTCGTCCATTCCCAAACGTTGCCTAACATATCCCAACAGCCCACCGAAGACACACCGTCGGGATAGGCATCAACTGACGTAGTTCCTCGGTTAAACAGACGGTGATTGCAACGAGACGCATCGGGGAAGTCGTTCCCCCAAGGATACACCTGACTATCTCCCGTTTGCGGGTTCCAACGGGCAGCTTTTTCCCATTCCGCTTCCGTGGGGAGTCGCTTTCCGACAAACTTCGCGTAGGCGTTGGCTTCGTACCAACTTACACCACAGACTGGATAGTTGTCGAATTCTGGATCGTTCGTCCAATACAACGGCGTCGAGATGCCGTTTTCGCGAATCCAGCACCACCCCGAATCAGACCAATATTGCGAGTTGTCGTATCCCCCCACTTCGATAAACTGTCGATATTGACCGCAAGTGACGGGATAGCGATCGATCTCGAATTCTTCCACAACCCGACGATGGCGAGGTCGTTCGTTATCCGCCGCCTCTACTCCATCGTTGCCCATCTCGAACTCGCCGCCGGGAACCGTCACACTATCGAATTCTAGCCGCGAGTTCGACCCCGATTTGGAAAACGGTAAAGCCGATAAATTCTGTTGTTGCAATACCAACGCCACCGTTTCGCTGTGTTGGCTTTCGTGTTGCAAAATAAACCACCACAGGTTCTTTTGTTTCTCGAGCGGAGCAATTTCGAGATAGTTAAATACCTCATCTCGCACCCGTTGTAAATAGTCGCAAATGTCCTCGAAACTGGGCAGCTTCACCCGTTCCGTTTTCGGTAAGCCATCGGCGGCGTACAACCGATGAAACTGAGGCTGCATCGGCGAAGTTCCCGCCAAATGCCGTAACAGCCACAATTCCTCCGTAAATCCGATATGTCCCAAGTGCCACCCCGCCGGACTGAATTCGGGGTGAGACTGACAGCACAACGCAGCCTCATCAAGTTCTGCAAACTGTTTGAGAGTGGTTTGGCGACATTGGGTAAAGGCGTCGCGGAGGATGGCTTGGGTGGAATTAGTCGAATTAGTCGAGATAGTACCAGTCAAACTCACGGTTTTCTCCTACACACACGAGGCTTCCATCTGCAAATGCTTGCCAGTTCCCCGGAAATAAGGGTTCTGAGGCAATTAAGACGGCGTCCGGAAACGCGGCATCGTCTTTTATCCAATACAGGGAGGGGGCGCTGCCGTGGTTGGCGAAACGACTGGCGACGAGGCTGCGTCCGTCGCTGAGAACCAGGTTCGCCGAGAGACGGGTGTTGTGGGTATCTGCCAGTTGTCGCAACTCCAGCAGTGTAGCTTTCAAGGCTTGATGTAGCGTCCAGTTGGGATGAGTTTGCCAGGTGTGCAACAGTAGGACGAAGATATGTTCGGAGTCGGTACTACCGTGGATGCTTTGGTAGAGTTCGTCGCTGAGGCGTTCTCGGATGGGGCGATAGAGGGTATGGCGGAAGTTTTGGATACAGCCGTTGTGAACGTAGGTGAGGTTTTGGGAAACAAAAGGCTGACAGTTGCTCAAATCGACGGCTTGTCCGGGGGTTGCACCGCGAACGTAGGCGAGAATGCAGTCTGAGACCACGTAGCGACTGAGGGAGTCGAGATTTACGTCGCTCCAAATCGGTAATAGACTTTTGTAGGTGAAGGGGTGCGATCGCTCTGTCTCCGACCGAGAATCGTACCAGCCAATCCCGTAACCGTCGGCATTGACGACTCCCGAGGTCATTTCGCGGGGTTCGTAACTTTGGACGACGAGGGAGTGTTCGGGGTCGCACAGCACGCGAGAGAGCTGTACGGACTCCCCGAGATAGCCCAACAAACGACACATGGAGCGATGGGGTAAATTTGTCCCTCCGATCCTAGTTCAAAACGGTTTTGTTGGAAACGTTTCCTTCGGCATCGACATCGTAAAATCACGGGAATTCCCGTCGCCAGTAGGGGTGGTTAACTCTCCGTGCGGGAAGTCCGACGCTCTACCCGAGGCGGGAAAGCGGTGGCCGGGAAAGCGAGGTCGGGGTTGGCGCTATACTAATCAGTAGTGTTGGAACTCCAGCAGCCAACGCGATAACCAAGTGTCTAGATTTCAGCCTGCGGAAGGCGGGTGTCTGCCTGTGGACGCTGTATAAGACCCAACTGTAATCTTACAGTGAGGCAACGGCGGATGAAGCAGGAAGCCCACATCATTAATTTTTGATTTGATGTTGGGTACTTCACAATAAAGATACACTGGGACGAGCCGTCCGACGGAAGTGGCGTTGCGATCGCCGTTTTCTCGGAAACGTTTCAGTTCGCAGTCGATTCGAGCGACCGTTACATGGACTTTCCTACCGATCCAGGCTCTCAGTATCCCATTTTCGGACCGGAAATTAAGTGTCCTCACTGTCGGCAAACGATTCCCGCACTGACACTGACAGACACCTATCTCTGTCCGCGTCACGGCGCGTTCGAGGCCAGCCCTACATCGGGAGAATTGGTTCATCTACAGTCGAACCGACATTGGCGGATGTGGAACGGGGAGTGGTATCGCCAGCATACCCACCCCGATGGCATTCGCTTTGAAATTCACGAGGCTCTCGATCGACTTTATACTCAGGGCTACCGCGCCACCCGCGTTATCGTTGCCGAACGCTACAAGGAACTTATCGGAGCCTATCTCGAGCGCAGCACCCCTTGGCGCGATCGCCCCGATTCTCCTCCACCGAAACTTTACGGACTCCCCGTCGAGTTCAGCCCCACCGCCGAGGACGATCCCTGTTGGGCAGTCATCAATTTCGACTTGGAAAAAGAACCCGGCGTTCCGGTTCGCTATCCCTACTTCCGCCTCTTCGATTGAAATGAGGAGAGGAGATGAGGAGATGATGTCCTCTTGTCTCCCCCTCTCCCCCTCTCCCCCTCTGTTCATGCACCACGCTTCCATTCGCACTGCTGACATCCACCGCGCGATCGCCTTTTACGAACTGCTGGGATTTGCCGTCAGCGATCGCTTCACCACGGGATACACCCTCGCCTGCTGGATGGAAGGATCGAACGGACGCATCGAACTGATTCAAATTCCCGAACCGAAACCTGCCCCGGATGCGTTTTCTGACGAGCATTACGTAGGCTACTATCACCTGTCCTTCGATTTGACAGAAGCGGTATCGGATTTACCGAGTTGGTTGGAGAACCTCAAAACCCGCTTCGCCACTCTCGCCGAGGACAACCCCGAACTCGTGAGTCCGCTAACGGTTCTCCTCGAACCCCAACAGCAACAAATCGGCGATCGCGTTTACGAAGTTGCCTTTATCGCAGACAGCGACGGCTTACCGTTAGAGTTTCTCCGCCAACTCAGTACGTGAAGTTTTCAGGTAAACCGTTCTATCTCCCCTCCTCCAGTCGTCTCGTCACCTTCCCTTTTTCGCTTTAACAAGCAGCTTGCAGGAGTGCTTCCGGCAGTGGTGACGGTCGATCGATGGGAGCGACAACGGCTTGCGTGGGAATTTCGAGGGTAAAGGTGGTTCCTTTTCCGGGTGTTGAATGACAGCGAATCTCGCCCCCATGTCGTTCGACAACAATTTGATAGCTAATGGACATTCCCAATCCCGTTCCAATACCGATGTCTTTGGTGGTGAAGAAGGGATCGAAAATGCGTTGGCGCACGGATTCGGACATCCCCGTCCCGTTATCGGAGATCGAAACGTAAACGCGATCGCCCCCGACGAGGCCAGTTTCGATCGAAATCGCGGGAACGGCTTGCAAGTGCGAGGTTTGAGCAAAACGGCGGCGATCGCTCAAGGCGTCGATCGCGTTCGAGAGAATATTGGTAAATACTTGGTTGAGCTGTCCGGCGTGACACTCGACCTCGGGTAACTCGCCGTAAGATTTGACGATTTCCACAGCGGCGAGATCGGGTTTGGCTTTGAGACGGTGTTGCAGAATGGTCAGGGTGTTATCGATTCCCTCGTGCAGGTTCACCGCTTTCACTTCAGCTTTGTCGAGGTGAGAGTAGTTCCGCAGCGATCGCACGATTTGCTGGATGCGTTCGGTTCCCACCCGCATCGAATCCACCAGTCGCGGTAAATCCGATCGAATAAAGTCGAGATCGGTTTCTTCGATCGCCGTTTCGATTTCTGGAGGAGGATCGGGCAGTGCCTTGTCGTACAGTTGGATCAATTTCAGCAAACTGTCCGTATACTCAGCAAGATAAGTCAGATTGCCGTAGACGAAGTTGATCGGGTTGTTGATTTCGTGGGCGACTCCCGCCACCAGTTGTCCCAAACTCGACAACTTCGCTTGCTGCACCAGTTGCGATTGCGTTTGTTGGACTTGCTGAAGCGCCCTGGCTAAAAGGTTGGACTTTTCTCTCGCTCTAGCTTCGGACGCTTGGAGTTGTTTCTGAAGCCGTCGTTGGTTGAGTTGGTTCTCGACTCTCACCAAAACTTCGGCAAACTGGAACTGTTTGCTGATATAGTCCGAACCGCCCACTTGAAACGCTTTAATTTTGTCGATGGCTTCATTGCGGGCGCTAATAAAAATGACCGGAATCTCGCGGGTTTCAGACGAGGCTTTCAAATGTCTACAGACTTCGTAGCCGTCCATTCCCGGCATGGTGATATCGAGCAAAATCAGATCGGGGTTTGAGTCTACGGTCGATCGCACCGCCTGATGGCTGTCAGTTACGGTTTGCACGTCGTAACCGTATTTCCTCAGCATCGCGGCCAGCAGATAGGGAGAGTCATCTACAATGAGAATGCGGTTGTTGGACAGCTCGATGGGATAGCTGAGCAACTCGTCGATATTGGCATTTGTAAGAAGTTCTTCTGTCATAGTCATACCTTCTAACCCCTTGTTGGTTAAGTCTGTTGTAACGTCGTTTACAAGTTGCAACTTTTACAAGTGTTGGAAATCTAAAATTTGTAACACTATAACAACACCGAAGATATTAGGGAGCGAATACTTGAGTGGTCGGCCGCGATGCTGTCCTCAGATAGTCAGACCCGCTTCGATCGCCTTTATCCTCAAAAAAGTCTCTTTACTTCTCCCCCGTGTTTTTTTAATTGTAATAGATTGCAGACATTATAACTGAATTGTTTCGTTCGTAAAGTGTAAAAAAATACTAAAGTTTAATTGTTTTTTCTGTGAAGTTGTTTCGAGTCGCCCCAAGTCAAGCCAGGACTAATATGAGGTAAAGACTTGGTAAAGCCGATCTCGTCAAATAAAAGCTGTAAGTCTCGCAACATTTTTTTTATTTTTGTTTCTTTTTTTACAAAAAGTATACAAATAGATACGAAACCTTGGGCAAATAAACGATCGACTTTCGTACAGTTTAACCTTCTAGAAGAGCCGCCTGTCTAGTGAGAAATATACGTTGTTTAAAGGCTTCAGAAACACCGAGACTTCGCTCCGAAAATTCACTGAATTCCTATAAAGCTGATTTGCGTGTTTTTACAGAGCGCGCGATCGCTCGAGTTTCGACGTCCAGAACCAAAGGTGGCAAAATAGACAAAGCCGATCGAATTAACCCGAGATGAGTTTGGAGAAATCGAGATGACGATACCCAATCTGCACCCGATCGTTCGGGGGTCGATCGTTCTGGCGATCGCCCTCTTCATCAACCTCTACAACACCGGAATTGCCGCAGCTTCGAATCAAACTGCCATCGCCCGCGTCGAGACCACCGAAGTCCCCGTGAGCCTCGGCAGCGCGGCCGACGAATTAAAATTCTTTCCTAACAACTTCGAGTTCGTCGCCGGACGCACCTACAAACTCGTTCTCGATAACCCCAGTCCCCAGAAACACTACTTCACCGCCAAAGATTTCGCCGATGCCAGTTGGACGCGTAAAGTCGAAGCCGGAAACGTTGAAATCAAAGGCGCGATTCACGAACTCGAACTCAAACCCGCCTCCGTTGCCGAATGGGTGTTCGTCCCCGAAAAACCGGGAACCTACGATTTGCGTTGTACCATCGCCGGTCACGCCGAAGCGGGCATGACGGGAACCATTCGCATCGTGACAGGGAAGAGGTGATAAGGAGAAATACTTCCTCGTCCCCTCTTCACCGGCCGCTTAAATTCAAAAAATTTCCTAACGCCTCCACCATCCGAGGTGGCCAGCGACGTATCCGCGCCACCCACTCTAAATCGCCGTAGCGGGAATCTAACCCGTAAGCAGCGACCCAGTTACTTTCAGCTTCTCCGAGGCTTCCCTTCGCCCACAAACTCGCCGTCAAAGCCGCTCGCATATCAGCAAACTGGGGGTAACGACGTACGATATTTTTCATGCGACGCACGGCTTCATCGGTTTTTCCAATTTGATAGAGAGCGAGAGCGTAATTGGCGCGGGCGAAGGCGAAATCCGGGGCGAGTTCCACCGCTGTTTTGTAATCGGCGGCGGCGTCTTCCCAATTCCCCCGTCCGGCTTTGGCGTTTCCGCGATTGTTGTAAGCAGCGGGATCGTCGGGGGAGAGGTCTAATACGCAATTGTAATCGGCGATCGCGTCGTCCCAGCGTTGCAAGGCTTCGTACACCGTGCCGCGATTGAGATAGGGGTCGGGAACCTCTGGAGCCAGTTCGATCGCCCGGTTATAGTCGGATAAAGCCGCCTCGAGATGGTTTTGGCTGACGCGAACGTTACCCCGATTGCTCCACAGGGCAGGATTGTCGGGAAACTGTTCGATCGCTTCGCTCCAGCGATCTTCGGCTTCGACGAAATTTCCCTGTTGGCTCGATCGCATGGCGCGATCGAAAACCTGTTCTAACTGCTCGAACTGAATTTCCGTCAGATGGGTTTGAGCCAACGCCGTCGGAACGCCCGTCCACAACCCTACAAACCACCACACCAACGCGATCGACGCCGTAACGATCCAACCCACAACCTGTTCTCCTCGATACAGACAATTTCTAGTGATTGTATCCTGAGAGGGTGACAACATAGCTAGACCCCCTGCCTCACAAGGGATAGAGCCTCTAGCCCTCGTTGAAAATGGAGAGATTTGTGAGGCTTCAACGCCATGAGCGCCAACATCCAATCTCTCCAGAGCAGCAGGGATTGACTCCAAGCATAACCGGATAATCCGAGGGAAAAAACACTATGATGAGGAAAACCTTGAGGGGTCAGGTCTGAACGACCTAAATAGGATTGGACGTGAGATTCAAGGAGACGCTG
>NZ_KB235958.1:305347-331963 GCF_000332355.1 Baaleninema simplex PCC 7105 | reverse complement strand
TTTGTTGGGGTGGCCGCAAACGCCACCCTCTTTTTTGGGACTCCTCTATTCTCTCAAACAATTGTCCCGTCTGGCTTCCGTCTACCTTGTCACCCTCTCAGGATTGTATCAACGCGATTTGACGTCCTCATGACGCACGGGCAATTCGATGACGATTTCCGCTCCTGATTGGAGGCGATCGTTGACGTAAAGTTTGCCCTTATGACCTTGGACGATCGCTTGATAACAGGTCGAGAGACCCAACCCCGTGCCTCGTCCGACGGCTTTGGTGGTAAAAAACGGGTCGAAAACGCGATCGCGCACGGTTTCGGGAATACCCGGGCCGTTATCGCGTACCGCCACGCGTACCCAGTCGTCCGACAGTCGCTCGGTACGAAGCGCGAGCTTGCCAGGTATTTCGAGGTCTTCGAGAACGTCGAGGGCGTTTTCAATTAAATTGAAAAACACTTGATTGATTTGACCGGGACGACATTCGACTTCCGGCAAGGTTTCGTCGTACTGCTTACAGACTTTCAGATCGGATTTAAAACGCCGTTGTAGCATGACCAAACTGCTATCGAGACACGCGTGTAAATCCACCGGTTTGAGTTCGGCTTCGTTGAGGTGCGAAAAGGTTTGCAAGGCATTTACCACGCTCGAAATTCGCTGACTTCCATCTTTCATGGATTTCATGACCTTGGGAAAGTCTTCGCAGAGATAATCGAAATCGAGGTCTTCTTTCAAGTCTTCGACCTCTTGACTGTGAAGCGTTTCGAGTCCCTCCAACAGCGACGTTCCGTATTCGCTGGCGTAGTGAAGGTTAGCAAAAATGAAATTGTTGGCGTTGTTGATTTCGTGGGCGACACCGGCCGCCATTTTACCCAACCCGGAGAGTTTTTCACTTTGGATGAGTTGCAGTTGTGTCGATTGCAAGCGATCGAGGGCTTCTTGCAACTCCTGAGCTTGAGCTTTCGTTTGGGCGTAGAGTTCGGCCTGTTGAACGGCGATCGCCACCTGTTCGGCCAGTTGCGAGAGCAGTTCGATTTCCGTTTGTTTCCACGGACGAGGCGACTGACAGGCTTGGGCGAGAAGCAAACCCCATAATTGCCGCGATTCGGAAAGCTCCCCAGCATCCGTACCTCGGGTGACGATGGGAACGATGAGGTTGGCTTTGACGTGAAGGCTCTCGAGAAAATCTCGGTGACAGGGATCGAGTTCGGAATCGGTGTAAATGTTATCGATCGCCCGCACGCGTCCTTGAAGGTACGATCGAGCGCGTTCGCCGTGAAAACAATCGTCGCGCGTTTCTTGATTTAAAATCGACCATTCGGGACGGGCAACATCCTCAACTGTCACTTCCCCTTGCCAGCCTTCTGTAAACTGATAGACCACCACGCGATCGGTCTTGAGGAGATCGCGAATTCCCGTCACGGCGGTTTGTAAAATTTCGGGGAGATCGAGACTGCGCCGCACGCGATCGGTCATCAACCGCAGCAAATTCTCTCGCTGAGCCTGGGCTTGAGATTTGGCGTATAAATCCGCTTGTCCGATGGCGATCGCCAATTGGTCGGCAAGTTGCGTCATCAGATGGCTTTCGCGGGTTTTCCAGTGTCGCGCCCCGCGACACTGGTGGGCGACGAGCAATCCCCAAAGTTTGGGGAGGTCGTTCGGCCGGGGTTTTCCGAGGAGAATGGGGACGATGAGGTTCGCCCGAACTTGCAAGCGTTCGAGGAACTTTACGTGACAGCGATCGAGGTTTTCATCCTCGAAGATGTTGTCGATCGCCCGGACTCGCCCTTCTCGATACAGGTGGGCGTACTCTCCAGAAAAGCAGTCGTCAGCGCCCATATTACCCAATACGGACGTCCAGGGTTCGACTACATCTTCGACGACAACGCTACCGTTCCAATTTTCGTGAAATTGGTAGATGACGACGCGATCGACTTGTAGCAACCGTCGCGCCCCCCGAACGGCGGTGTTGAGAATGGTTTCTGTATCGAGGGTGTTGCGGATTTTGTTTGTCACCAGTCGCAGAAAGGCTTCCTGTGCGGCGGCGTCACGAGTCGCTTTGTGGAGACGGGCGCGATCGATGGCGATGCCGAGTTGACGGGCGACCCCTTCGAGAAGTTGCTGTTCCCAGGGTTGCCACTCTCGCTCGCGATCGCACTGGTGCAAGCCGATAATGCCGTTAATTTCCCCTTGGTGGCGCGTGGCGACCGCTAATATCGAGCGAATTTGCAAAGATTCGACGATCTGCTTGGCGGCTTCTCCCAAACCGGGAAAGTCGATAAATCGTTTGACCGCTAAGGATTTTGACGTTTGTTGCAACGCTTGTAAGTGAGGGTTGTCGTGCGGGTTGACTTCGATGCCGAGTTGGGACGGATAGTCCCCGTCGTTGTATTCGCCTCGGGTGACGAACAGGTCGCGATCGTCCTCTTCGCGCACGAGAACGCTGGCGCGGTTGCAGTTTAGAGTGCGACAGAGTAACCGACAGGCAGTCGAAAGCACTTCGTCGAGATCGAGGGTACTGCTCAGTTGGATGTTAATTTCGTTGAGGAGCGTTGCCAGTTGAACTTGTCGTTCGAGTGCCGAGCGATCGCGCGGCGGCGTGGGATTTTCTCGCTCCGTCGTCTCGCGCGATCGAGTCTCGTTTGAGATCGGGTCGGTGGTATTGGTAGGAACGACGAGATCGGAGGAAGAACTGAGGGAAGACATAAAAAATTCTTTAACGAAATTTTTTGTAATACGGACGAACGACGACCGAAGGTAGAGTTAGCACTTTGAACGAAGGACTGGCCTGAATCTATAGAATTTAAACGAACCATTTCGAGGCTCGGTTACGCTTATTATATTTTTATTAAAAAAATATTAAATTGCAATAGCCGGGAGCCACTGCGCCCCTCCATCTCGTACTGACCGCTCTTCCTATTCTAGCGATGTCTGATTTTTCTGACTCGATCGATAACCGTCGTCCGTGGCTGGCCTTGGGAATCGGCAACTCGCGCTTACATTGGGCGCGGTTCGAGGGAGACAACCTCGTTATCACTTGGAACACCCCCCATTTAGACGCAGAGGCGATCGATCGCCTCCAGAGCAGTCAGTTCGACTTTTCGCCTTGGGGTGTCGTCGCCGCGCAAGGCGATCTTCGTCTCGTCGTCGCGTCTGTGGTTCCCGATCGACTGAAGCTGTGGCGTTCCCGCGTCCCGCTCACGAATTTGAGTCTCGACAACGTACCGTTGCGGGGATTGTATCCGACCCTCGGCATCGATCGCGCGTTAGCCGTACTGGGAGCCGGAACCCGTTACGGCTTTCCCGTGCTGCTCGTTGACGGCGGAACCGCCTTGACACTGACGGGTATCGGCAGCGATCGCACTCTCGTCGGCGGTGCGATTTTACCGGGGTTGGGATTGCAAATCCGCACTCTGGCTCGAGAGACTGGCGCTCTCCCCGAAATCGCTCGAGGAGACGACGCGATCGTTCCCCAACGTTGGGCGAAAGATACCCACACCGCGATTCAAAGCGGCATTACTTACACCGTTCTGGCAGGCTTGCGCGACTTTATCGAAGCCTGGTGGCAAGACTACCCCAATACCCCTGTTGTCTTGACGGGAGGCGACGGGGAACGATTGAAAAAGGCGTTGATACAGCGTGTTCCTGCCTGGACGCCGTGGCTGCACGACGACCCTCACGCTTTGTTTTTGGGAATTCAAGCCACGATTTGTCGCCCTCGCACGTCGGGTGGTCGATCGCAGAGGGTATCGAGCGATCGCCTCGATCGGACTGACGCTCTGTAGGATTTGTATGGTTCACGCTCTACAAAGTAAGTTTTTTAAGCCGATCGAAAGACGTTGTTCTATCTAAACCATCATAAAAATACCGCTTTAAAACAAAAAACGACTCCGATATCGATCCAAGACCGGAATCTCGAGACCATCGAAACTGAGCGATAATTGCGTGCGATCGCCCAATTTCAAACCCCAATTAACTAGGATTGACGTTGTAGCTTCCGACGATAACGTTGGCATCGTCGAGATAGTTATCGTATGACTCGTCAATACCGTAAAGATTGAGGATATAAATGCGGCGTCCGTGTTGCTCGATATAGCTGACTGCATCGATCGTCTGACCCTGAGAATTTTTACCCCGCCAATCGATGCGAACGCTCTTATCGGGCTGTAGCTCTGTGTTGAGCGACCCGAAATCGCTATAGGCCGCTTGATAGCGTTCGACAAACAGCGTTTTGAGTTCTTCATCGCTCAGTTGCTCGTCTTCCTCGAAATAGATCGCCTCGCCGCCAAAGTTCCCATCGGCAGATACGAACGTGACGCCATTAACTCGAGGCTGTTTGGCGTAATCGTCGGGAAACGAAATTTCAAACGCTCCCTCGGGATCGCGATACAAATTTCCCTCCGACTCCTCCGCTTCCTCGGCTTCGGGAGACGCGGCCGGTGACGGAGAAGGACTCGACGGGGGAGTTGCCGTGGAGGTTGCCTCGGGCGGGGATGTCGGTTCGCCGTTAGTGGAGGGGGCTTCTGTCTCGCGATCTCCACCGCTACAGGCGGTCAGAAGACACGCACAAGCGGCGATCGAGAGCGAGACGCGCAGGAAATCTTGCATAGCTGGTGAGGTCGTGAAGACTCGATCGTACAGATTCGATTTTACGGGAAAGGGACGAGCGTTCTAGAACGCAACCGCGATCGCAGCGAACACGCCACAATACCATCGACCTTAAAATTTTCTCTAACTCATTATCGTTCGACCCCTCGAGGGCGATCGATCCTTGCTATGCTTAAGATTTTTTTAATGGATTTTTGTAACATCAAAATCGCAATTGGTAAACAAAATCGTATTTTCGTAAAAAATATTGAATATTTTTACCTTTAAACTTTTTTATTTATATAAAATTGGTATCGTATATATCAGAAAAAACAATAAACTTCTTAAGTCAAAATTTGATGACATTTTAAACTTGAATTGACCCTAACAGATCGAAAAATGTCATCGAGATCGAATGAAGATCGAAGCGAATTTAGAGTTTAGACAGAGAGCAGACTGAGACCGAGTACTGCTAACTAACCCCTCGCTAGAGACAGAATTTTGGTAGCTCGAGTTTCAGTTGCAAGTTAGTTATAACTCATTCCAGACAGGAGTTTAACCATGAGCGATCGACGTCTCCTCCAAAACACAAACAACCTTTACCGAGACATTTCTGTCTCGACTCTTATCGAACAGCAACTCTCTCACCGAGAAACCCTAGACGGTTACACCAACGAAGCCATCGACTTTTACAGAGCCGAATTTCCCACTTACGGCTTAGAAGCGATCGGTATCAAACATCCCGGTCGCGTGTACCGTAACCTTTGCGCCTCCAAACTCATCGAACACACCCTCGCACGTGGCGAAGGTGTCCTTGCCAGCAACGGCGCGTTATGCGTCAAAACCGGCAAATACACCGGCCGTTCCCCTAACGACAAATTCATCGTCGACGAAGCAAGCAGCCACGACGAAATTCACTGGAACCAGCTTAACGTTCCCATCTCAGAAGATAACTTCAACCGCCTGTACCGTCACGTTCGCGCTTACATCCAAGGGCGCGACCTTTACATTTTCGACGGCTACGTCGGTGCCGATCCCAAATACCGCATGGGCGTTCGCATCATCAACGAACTGCCCGCTCAAAACCTCTTTGCCCATCAAATGTTTATTCGTCCGACAGACGAAGAACTCGACAGACACCACGCCGACTTCACCGTTCTCGCCGTCCCAGGACTCCACGGCGACACCGACGACGGCATCAACTCCGAAGCCTTCATCGTCGCTCACTTCGGCAAAAAACTCATCATTATCGGCGGCTCGCACTACGCCGGAGAAATCAAAAAATCCGTGTTCTCCCTAATGAACTACTTCATGACCAAGCGAGACGTCTTGCCAATGCACTGTTCGGCCAACATGGACGATCGCGGCAACACCGCTTTATTTTTCGGACTGTCGGGAACCGGAAAAACCACCCTGTCCGCCGACCCCGACCGGCGTACCATCGGCGACGACGAACACGGCTGGTCTCCCGAAGGCATCTTTAACTTTGAAGGAGGGTGTTACGCCAAAACCATTCACCTGTCTCGCGAAGACGAACCGCACATTTGGGACGCCATCCGCTTCGGGTCTCTGATGGAAAACGTCGTTCTCGATCGCGCCACTCGCAACCCCGATTACCACGACAACACCCTCACCGAAAACACCCGTGTCGCCTACCCCATCCACTACATCCCCGATGCCGTCATTCCCAGTATCGGCAGCCACCCGAAAACCGTCATTTTCCTAACCGCCGATGCCTTCGGCGTCCTGCCGCCGATTTCCAAACTCACCAAAGAGCAGGCCATGTACCACTTCATTTCTGGGTACACCAGCAAACTGGCCGGCACCGAACGGGGCATCACCGAACCCCAAGCCACGTTTTCAGCCTGTTTCGGCAAGCCCTTCTTACCCCTGTCCGCATCTGTTTACGCCGAAATGCTCGGTCAACGCATCGAACAACACAAAATCCAGGTCTATCTCGTCAACACCGGATGGTCTGGCGGCGGTTACGGCGTCGGCCGTCGCATGGAAATCAAACACACCCGCGCCACGATCGCCGCTGCCCTCAACGGCGATATCGACGACGTGTCCTTCTTCCCCCATCCCGTGTTCGGCGTCGGCGTTCCCGAACGAGTTCCAGGCGTCCCGAGCGAGATTCTCGATCCCAAACACACCTGGAGCGACCCCGACGCTTACGATCGCCAAGCACTCAACCTCGCACGGCGTTTCGCAGAAAACTTCCTCCGCTATCCCGACGCTGCCCCCGAAATCCGCGCCGCCGGGCCGGTGTTTTAAACAGCGAGCAATGATGGGGAGATGATGGGAGGAGAGTACGATCGGGAAATTTCCTCACCTCATCACCTCACCATCACCGTAGAGGCTGAAATAGGCTTGTAAAACTTGCAAAACCTTCGGACCAGTAAAAGAACCGCCCCCTTGTCCCGAGTGTTCGCCAAAGGCAACGACCACAATTTCGGGGTTGTCCATCGGTCCGTAAGCTCCGAACCAGGTATGGGATTCAAAAGGAGGCGCTTCTGCCGTGCCGCTTTTTCCAGCAAACGGGGGAATGTCCGACGAGTTGATGTTCGACCCCGTCCCCATCGTAATCACCTCTCGCAGTCCTTGAGCTAAAACGTCGAGCGTACCTTGGCTGATGTTGAGGGATTCGCGCCACTGGCTGGCTTCAGTATCGTCTTTCCACAAATGCGGTTGCACGCGATACCCGCCGTTGGCTGGAATGGCGAACATGACGGCGACTTGTAGCGGTGACGCTTGTAAATAGCCCTGACCGATCGACATATTGATGGTATCCCCCATGAACCAGCCCTCTCCAATAACTTCTTTTTTCCAAGCTTCGTCGGGAACCAAGCCAGGAGATTCTTCGGCGGCGAGTTCGATGCCCGTTTTTTCACCGAATCCATAGCGGCGCGTCCATTGAATCAAAGGTGTTTCACCAATGGCTTGGGCGATTTGATAGAAAAACGTATCGCTACTCCAGGCCATGGCTCCCGCGAACCCGAGAGGACCGAAGCCGACTCGGTTCCAATCCCAAAACTTGATACCGCCTGCGGTGATGTAGGGATACGTCGGTAGAACGGTTTCGGTGGGAAATTCTCCCGATTCGATCGCAGCAGTCGTGGTGACGATTTTAAACGTACTGGCGGGAGGAAATCCTTGCAAGGCGCGGTTGACGAAAGGGTGGTCGGCACTTTGGAGTTCTGCCCAATCTTCCGTACTGATGCGCGTCGAAAAAATATTGGGGTCGAATGCCGGACGGCTGACCAGAGCTAACACAGCACCGTTTCGGGGGTCGATGGCGACGATCGCACCTTTGGTGTTACCGAGGGCAACTTCAGCCGCTTTTTGCAGTTCTAGGTCGAGGGTAATCTGTACGTCTCGACCACCTTGGGCTTGCTTTTCGCCCAAAACGCGCACGATTTGACCGCGACTGTCTACTTCCACCTGACGGCCGCCCCATTCCCCCCGTAGTTGGGGTTCGAAGGCAGCTTCGACCCCCATTTGACCGACAATATCTCCGAGACGATATTCTTCTTTGCCCTCCTCTTGAAACTGTTCTAAGGCGAGTTCGTCGATTTCGCCCGTGTAGCCGAGGACGTGGGCGGCCACAGAGCCGTTAGGATAGGTGCGGATCGCTTCGACACTGACCTCAATGCCTTTTAAATCTTGACCGTATTCCTCGAGAGCGGTGACTTGAGCGGAGGTGAGACGACGGGCGACTCGAATCGGTAGGGGAGATTGATATCCAATTTGTTCGAGGCGCTCGAGGACGACTTCGGTGGGCAGGTTGAGAATTTCACACAATCGAACGATTGTGGCCGGCCAGTCCTCGGGTTTCTGAGCGAGCGGCCACAGATAAACGGTGTGGGACAAACTCGAACTGGCCAGAATCTTTCCGTGGCGATCGAAAATATTACCCCGTACCGGTTGGGTCGGAATGAGGCGAATGCGGTTGTCTTCGGCTAGCTTGCGATTGCGCGAGCCTTGGATGAGCTGCAAATATGCCAGACGCGCCCCGATTCCACCCACGAGAACCAGGGTAATCGCCAACATCATTACGACGGAGCGAGAAAACTCCCCGATGGTACGAGTGTTAGGTCGATTTCCGAAGTTAGATGACGGTATAGAAGTCATGGCGGTAGGTCGAGAAGGGGAGAGGGGGAGAAGGGGAGAGGGGGAGAAGGGGAGAAGAGGAGAGGGGGAGAAGGGGAGAAGGGGAGAGGGGGAGAGCTGACAAGGCTATGATTGTAAGAGAGAGAGAAAGAGCCGACAAAGAGAAAGCCGTAGACTCGTTTAGGAGAAGCCATGAAATACAACTCAGCTTACCTCAAACAGTGGTCGCAAGAAGTCAGTCGTCATTTTCCGAATCTTTCCTTGCCACAAGTATCAGGGCTAGCCACCTGGAGCTTTGGCATGATGATGAGTCGCTCTTCAAGTCTGACTCAAGTGTCAGAGTGTATTGCCCAAGTCAACGGGGGAAAAATTCACCAACGTACGTCAAAGACTACAACAGTGGTACAAAGAAAAACGCCAAGCTTACGGTCGTAAATATGCTGAGCTAGATGTAGCCAGTTGTTTCGCGCCGCTGCTGAAGTGGGTCTTAGAGCTATTAGGAGAGAGCGACGACCTGTTCCTGGCCTTAGATGCGACCCATATCGGTCAAAAATTTATCGTCTTGTCACTCAACGTACTCTATCGCGGCAGTGGCATTCCCGTGGCCTGGAAAATCGTGAAAGCTTCCCAGAAACACCCCTGGAAGCCCCTGTGGCAAGACTTGCTCCGTCGCTTGAGCGGAGTGGTTCCCGAGTCGGTCAGGGTTTGGGTTTTGGCCGATCGAGGACTCTATGCTTGTTGGCTGTATGAGGAAATTGTGGCTCTGGGATGGCATCCTTTGTTACGTATTAACTCACAAGGCTATTACCAAGTGCGCTCGGGGGAAACTCTCGCCGACTGGCAACCTCTCGAGCAAGTGGTTCGAGTTGGTGAGAGTTTTAGTCAACCGGTACGCTGCTTTCGCCAAAATCCTCTCGATTGTACCCTGTTAGCCCGATGGGACGAGGATTACAAAGACCCTTGGCTGTTGCTGAGTGACGCCTCACCTCAATCGGCTTCGGCTGCCTTTTATGGCTTTCGCTCTTGGACTGAAGCGGCTTATCGCGATCTCAAGAGCGATGGCTTTAATTGGCAACGCACCCGTTTGACTCATCCTCACCGGGCTGAGTGTCTTTGGCTGGCCATGTCTGTGGCTTTACTTTGGCTCATCACCGAAGGGGCTTGTCGGGAAGACTCCCAAAAGCCTTCGACTTCCCCTCGGACTGACTCTGACTCGACCGGTCTGGCCGCCGCGACCCTCAGACCGAGAACTCTTTCTTGTTGGCGCCTTGGCTGTATCTCTTTTGTCGTCCGCCTCTTTCAAGGACTTCCCTTGAGTTGGGGACGCCACCGTACTTCTCCCTATCCTGGGGCTTCTTTGGCTTTCGATACCTCCTAAGTAAAAGTCATAGCCTTATCAGGAGGGGGAGAGGGGGAGAAACTGTTACCTGTTCACTGTTTTTACTGTTTACTGCTCGCAGCTCACTGCTCACTGCTTCGCAGTTCACTGTAAAAGACGGGTGACTGTGAAGTTCATTATGCAACATCGCCGAAAGCCGATCGCGATCGAGAAGTAACAGAGAGCGTCGCGACGATCGCCCGTCCTCCCGATACAATAAAGTGAACGTGCGATATAGACGAACGGTCAACTGCTACCGCGTGCCTCGTTCGCCGCGCTCGAGGTGGCTGTCAGTCCGTACCGACTGCTCGATCGTTCCTTAACCCAATTGGAGACCCGACGCGAGATCGGGGAGACGACTAACCAGGAGCCGCTATCATGCTGCAAGCTGCCACCCATAACAGCGATTTGCCTACCCTCGATTCCGACTTCGACGTCGAACTCCGTAAAGTCTTCAAAGTCTTCAACGGTGAAACGGCTGTGCGCGGCGTCGAGTTTAATATTCGCCGAGGGGAGTTTTTCAGTATCCTCGGCCCTTCAGGATGCGGGAAAACAACGACGTTGCGGCTCGTGGCCGGATTCGAGACGCCCTCAGCCGGGGAAGTCCTCATTCGAGGAAAATCCATGACCCACGTTCCGCCACACCGACGCCCGGCCAACACGGTTTTTCAAAATTACGCTCTGTTCGACCACATGACGGTGTGGAACAACATCGCTTTCGGCTTGCGTATCAAACGCCTCGGACGCAGTGAAGTCCAACAGCGGGTCGATGAGGTGTTGCAATTGGTCAAAATGGAAACTTTTGCCAATCGCTACCCCAAACAACTCTCTGGAGGTCAGCGTCAACGGGTAGCCTTAGCCCGAGCGTTGGTCAACCGTCCGGCGGTGCTGTTACTCGACGAACCCCTCGGGGCCTTGGACTTGAAACTCCGCAAGCAGATGCAGGTCGAACTGTCGAACTTGCATCAGAATTTGGGGTTGACCTTCGTGATGGTCACGCACGACCAAGAAGAAGCCCTGTCGCTCTCCGATCGCATCGCCGTGATGAAAGACGGCAAAATCGAACAGGTGGGAACTCCCAACGAAATTTACGAACGCCCGCGAACTCCCTTCGTCGCCGACTTCATCGGCGATACGAATTTATTTGAGGGGCATCTCGAAAGTACCGACGGGTCGAGTTTGCTCGTTCGCACCCACTCGGGTTTGAAAATCGTCGTGTCGCGCACCCCCGAGTGGAGCGATCGCACCCATCAAACCATCGTCAGCGTGCGTCCTGAAAAAATTCACCTGCACTGCGCCCCCCCCGAAACCTCTCACAATACCTTTGAAGGACGGCTCAAACACGCCATGTATCTCGGTACTCACGTTCACTGTGTCGTCGAACTGGTGTCGGGAGAAATGTTAACCGTGCGTCAAGCGACCCACCTCGAAACGTTACCGGAAGACGGTTCGCCACTATACCTGTCGTGGTCGCCCTCAGATTGTATCGCCCTGGCCGCGCGATCGACCTGAGACCTCTCGAGATCGCGACGTGAGACCACACCACCGCCCCTCGCGGTAAGATACTCATGGATCGTCGCGTTCCGACGTTTCGTCCGATAGATCGCTCTTGGTGCCGTGCCTTCGACTCGTCTCTCGTTTTCGGGCGGTCACTCGACCCGCCGTCAGTTTTTGAAAGCTTCTGCCGCTGCCGCCTCCGGCTTGGCACTCTCGAGCTGTGGTTGGACGCTGGCCAACGTGCGAACTAACGTCCGCACGGCGTCTGACGTTCTCTACATCTACACCTGGGCTGGGTATACCGATCGCGAACTGATCGACCAGTTTTATAAAGAAACCCAAATTCGCGTCATTGCCGATGTCTTTTCCTCTAACGAGGAAATGCTGGCGAAAGTACAAGCGGGCGCCGGAGGCGCTTACAGCGTCATCTATCCCTCCGACTACATGGTGCGGAGACAGATCGACCTCAATATGTTGATGGAACTGGATAAGTCTCGTCTGCCGGGTCTCGATCGCCTGTTTCCCAAGTTTCGCGATCCCAGCTACGATCGCGACAACCGCTACAGCGTCCCCCTCAGTTGGGGAACCACGGGTCTGATATACAACCGAAAAGCACTCAATCCGCCCCCCACAGACTGGCAGTATCTCTGGGACTACCAACAACAGTTGACGAAACGCCTCACGCTCCTCAACGACCAACGGGAAGTCTTCGGTGCCGTCTTACGCTCCCTCGGATATTCTTACAACTCCACCAACCCGGACGAAATCCGCGCGGCTTACGAAAAACTGGTACGACTCAAACCGGCGATCGCGGCATTTAATTCCGACGCTTGGCGCACGCAAATCCTCACGGGAGACCTTAAAATCGCCATGTGCTACTCTTCCGATGCCAACGAAATAACTCCTGAAAATACCGATCTCGCCTACGTTCACCCCGAAAGCGGCTCCTCGATTTGGACGGACGCTCTGGTGATTCCCCGCACGGCTCCCAACATCGAAGGGGCGTATGCTTGGCTCGAGTTCATGCTGCGCCCGGAGGTGGCTGCCCGCATCTGCGAACGTCTCAGTTTCGCGACCCCCAACGCCACCGCCTTCGAGTTGTTACCGCGAGAGGTTCAAACCAACACGACGCTGTTTCCTCCCGAATCGGCGATCGAAAAATCTGAAAGCCTCGAACCGATTCCCCCAGATGTCGGAGAAATCTACAATCGCTATTGGACCAAACTCACCAGCGGCTAACTGACAGTCGCCAGCCTTTTACAGTGAGCAGTGAACAGTGAGCAGTGAACAGTGAGCAGTGAACAGTGAGCAGTGAACAGTGAAGACAGTTGACAGTTTCTTCCTTGTCCCCTTGTCTCCCCTAAGTCCCTATCGTTAAAACCAAAACTCGTGTCTGTATCGCCTCCCCCTTTTTCGTCAACTTCCGATCTGACCCCAGACGCCACCAAACCGCGTTGGGGGACTCGCTGGCTCGGTCCGCTAGTTCTTTTAGGGCCGGCTGGGCTGTGGCTGTTACTGCTGCTGGTTCTGCCCACGCTGGTTATTTTCCAGCTGAGCCTGGTTCCGAACATTCGTCCTGGGGATATCGTCAACCCGTCGGGAATCGATAATTACTTGTTGGTGTTCAACCCGACGAACTTTCGCGTGATCGTGCGATCGCTCGGTTTAGCCGTGGGAACGACGCTGTTGTGTCTGGGTTTGGGCTTTCCCGTCGCCTACTGGATTGCGGTTCTCGCCCCGAAACGCTGGCGCAACCTGCTGCTGTTGGGCTTTATTTTGCCCCTGTGGACGTCCTCGCTGCTGCGAACCTACGCCTGGATTACCATTTTGCGACCGACGGGGGTACTCAACTCGATTCTCTCCACCATCGGATTGCCGACGCTCGAAATTCTCAACCGCACGCCTGCGGTTCTCGTGGGGATGAGTTACAGCTTTCTGCCCTATATGGTCTTGATTCTCTACTCGTCCCTCGAAAAGCTCGATCGCGCTCTGCTCGAAGCCTCTGCCGATTTAGGGGCGACACCCCCTCAAACCTTTTGGAAAATTACGGTACCTCAAGCGCTTCCCGGTATCGCCGCCGGTTCGCTGCTGGTGTTTATCACGAGCCTCGGGGATTTCATCGACCCGGAACTTCTCGGCGGTGCTTCCAGCATGACGGTGGCTCGCTTGATCTACAACCAGTTTTTGGGACAAACTCAAAACTGGGGATTCGGATCGGCCTTGAGTGTGGTATTAATTTTTGCGGTTAGTCTGTCGATCGCCTTGTTGCTGAAATACGGGGATTCTTCGGCGACGCAACGCTAGTTCGCCACGATCGGGGAGCGAGACCAGGCTCGATCGTCGAAGCCCTCGACCTCGAGAACGGGTGTTACAGTTGATAACGAACTGAGCGAGGCGGTATCCGAGGCGATCGACTCCTCTGCCCTTTCTGGTGATTGGGCGACATCTGTTTTCCCTGTTTGCGTCTATGACCGAAACCGTTCGTAACGATCGATCCGAGTCCCCCGATACTCCCCCGTCTCCAGAGGAGCTTCCCCCCGACATGGCGAACCCTTCGGCCAAACCGAGCATCTCCTGGCAAGCGTTATTTGTCGGAGCGATGTTTGCGTTTATGTATCTTCCGATCGCGGTCTTGGCTGCCTACAGTTTCAACGAGTCCGCGTACAGTGCCAACTGGGAAGGCTTTACCCTGCAATGGTACGAGCGACTGTTAACCGACTTCCGGATCTTTTCAGCTCTGAAAAACAGCCTGATCGTCGCACTGACGGCGGTTGTAGTTTCGGCTGTTCTCGGTACGTTGATGGCGGTCGGTTTGGCTCGATACCGCTTTCCCGGCAAAAAACTCTATCTCGGCATTTCCTACTTGCCCCTGATCGTACCGGATATCGCGATCGCCGTCGCCACGCTGGTCTTTCTGGCAGCGGTGGGATTTTCCCTCAGCCTGTGGACGATCGTCGCTGCTCACATCGTCTTCTGTCTGGCCTACATCGCCATCGTCGTCTCGACGCGCTTGGCAGATTTAGACCCCAATCTCGAAGAAGCGGCGCTCGATTTGGGGGCGACGCCGACTCAGGCGTTCGCGCAAGTCTTGCTGCCTCAACTCATGCCCGGTATCGTGTCGGGGTGTTTGTTAGCCTTCGTCCTCAGTATGGACGACTTCCTCATTGCGAGTTTTACGGCGGGTGCTGGAGCGACGACGCTACCCATGGAAATTTTTAGTCGCATTCGTACCGGTGTCAAACCCGACATCAACGCGTTAAGTGCGATTCTCATCGTCGTTTCGGGTTTGTTGGCCTTCGCGGCGGAATACTTACGCTATCGCAGTGAAACCGGAAACCCGAAGTAAGCTCACATTAGTAAAAGCTAGGAAACCCAACCGGACGGTTGGGTCGGCCTAGCAGCGTACAGTTGAGAACCATTACTTATTCAGACGATTCAGCCCTGAGCTGAGTTCCGTCGGAAGAGTCGCCTTCACACCACACTAACTGCTATAAATCTTAGTCGATCAGTGAGGGGCTTGAAAAGTCTAGCTGTGACACTTAGGCGACCGACATGGCATCGGAACTCGATTTCGGTCGATTGCGACAGGGTATTTATGAATGCTCCCCTACCTGCGTCCCGCGAGGCGGAGGTGTCTTATTACAAGGCGTTAGCCCTTGCGACAGGCGGCATTCTCGCTGTGTTCTGGGAACTTTTACCCAGCAACACCCCCAAGTTGTTTCCACTATGGGGCTTTAGAAAAACTCTTGCCTGGAGTCTGACGTATATTAACCGACTCATTGGACTTACAGGGAATTAACCTCACTTAATGAATCGTGCCTCCAGAGGACTCAGAATTTTTGTTCCGTCTTTTGCCGTGCCCATTAAGTTGGTCACATGATACCACTAGGCTGCACTCCTTAACCCCCACCTGAGTCGCGCGAGGTGGAGGAATGCGTCGCTATTATTGTTCAAAGGAAGAGTGCGACGTTAAAAATTCAGAGTGGCAACGATCGGCGATCGCGTCTCTCGAGTCTTTTTTGGCGATATCTTCTGCTACTCGAACGAAATTGATGGGGTTTGAAACGCGATAGGTTGATGTCAAAACAAAGAATATGAAGCGTTGGTGGCGGCAATTCGGAATTTTTCTCGTGATGGTGGCGTTCGTCGCAACCTGTTCGATCGCGCTGGCAACTCCCGAAGAAGAAACCACCGAGACGGCGCAGGCGATCGTAGACGGTGAAGTCTTGTTCGAGGTCAGCTCCTCCAATCAGTTCTTGGCGCCCGAACGGGCGAATTTCATTAACGAGCAACTGCAAAAAGCAGCGGTCAAGCCGGGAGTCGAATCGGTCGAGGTGGTCGAACGCAACGACTTGCCGACGATTTTACTCGACGGGATCTATCTGATGACGGTGACCGAACGCGATTCGGAAACGGGACGCACGGCGCGAGAGCAGGCGGAAATTTGGGCCGATAAAATTCGTCAGGCACTCCGAAAAGCCAATCGAGAACGCAGTCAAGCCTTTTTACGGCAATCGATCCTGCGAACGATCGCCTTAATCGTCGCTGCAACGGTTCTTCATTGGTCTTTCGGAAAATTGACGCGGCTTCCTCCTTGGCGATCGCAAGACAATCCCACGGTTCGCGCTTGGCGATCGCTGCTGGTGGTGGCGGGACGCGTCCTCCTGTGGTTGGCAACGATTTACTATCTGGTCGATTTACTCCCCGTGACGCGGCGGTGGAGTTACGAAACCCGTCAGCTCGTGTTCGACAGTTTGACGGCTCCGATCCTCCCGGTCGATGACAATACCTATTCGCTGGTCGATTTGCTGGTTCTCGTCGCGCTGTTGGTGGGGTTGGCGATCGCCGCCAACCGTTTGACTCAGATCTTGCGATCGCGCGTGTTGCAAATCGCCCGCTTGAATCGAGGCGCTCAAGATACGATCGCGACGGTTCTCAAATATTCTCTCATCATCGTGGGAACGGTGGTCGTGTTCAACATTTGGGGTCTCGACATCACCTCGATCGCCATTTTTGCAGGGGCGTTGAGCGTCGGGATCGGCTTCGGCTTGCAGGACATCGCTAAAAACCTCGGTAGCGGTATCGTCTTGCTGTTCGAGCGGCCGATTCAGGTGGGGGATTTCGTGCAAGTCGGGGAATACATGGGAACCGTCGAACGCATCGGGAGCCGCAGCACGGTCGTTCGCACCCTCGATCGCGTGTCGATTATCGTACCGAACTCCCGTTTTCTCGAAACGGAGGTGATTAACTGGAGTCACGACAACCCGGTTTCTCGCTTGCGCCTCCCCGTCGGTGTCGCTTACGGTTCGGATATGTCGGCGGTCAAGTCGGCACTGCTCGAAGCCGCTCAACAAAACGCCCAAGTGCTGAAAGTACCGCCGCCGCGAGTGCTGTTCGTGGAGTTTGGCGACAGTTCTCTCGATTTCGAGTTGCTGGTTTGGTGTGCCGATCCGAGCCAGCAGTACGTTCTCAAAAGTGACCTATACTTTGCCATTGAGGAACAACTCAAGGCCGCCGGTGTCGAAATTCCCTTTCCCCAACGGGATTTACACTTGCGATCGGGGCAGCTGCCCCTCTCGTTATCTCCCGAGTTAGAGCAGTGGTTGGCACGACTGCTTGAAAAATTAGCGCGTTGATGTTTCTTGGAAATGCTCCGTTTCGAGAGGCGATCGAGCAATATCCGACAGGCTCTCGGTAAAATATAGTTCGAGATAGTTCGAGACCGGCGCGACGGGAAGGCCAATCGAGGTCTGCTTTGCGGTCTTCTTCAAGGCGATCGTAGGACGACCAGATCGCCCGAAAACGCTCGCTGGCAAACCGAGATCGCTCGCGGGACGAATACTCGAATAAGGGGTTCTCGAATCGCTGACAAGGCGACGCGACACTGAAAGGATCGCATTTGATGTCAATTCGTTCAAGATTGTTTGACGGGAGAGACCATGCTGTTACCGAAAGGCTTTGAAATCGAAATTTACACGGGAACTCCCGATGGGGAAATCGTAGGTCTCTCCGATCGCATCGCGGCAGACCTCGATCGCTTTTCGCGAGAACCGGACGCACGCAACGTCGAATATACGACCGCCCCGCTCTGTAGTTACGACCAGTTACTCTGTGAATTGGTGCGTCCCCGGCAGATCCTGCGGAATTACCTACACCAGCTCGGCGCTTATACCCTCGTCCCCGGCAGTACGCTATCGTTGGGGGACTCTCGCCAATTTTTCCGTTCCGATCCCAACAATCCCTACCACGATTTTATCGAGCGCAGTTACGGCACGACGGTCGTGACGGCTAGCGTTCACATCAACGTGGGGATCGGCGATCTCGAGGTATTGATGCGGGCTAACCGTTTAATTCGCGTCGAAGCCCCGTTATATTTAGCGCTGAGCGCGTCCTCGCCGTTCCTCGACGGTGAGGTGACGGGATACGATTCGACGCGCTGGCAGGTGTTCCCACAAGTGCCAGATGAGGTTCCACTGTTCGACAGCCACGGGCATTTCGTGCGCTGGACGGAGGAACAGTTGGTACGGGGAACGATGCAAAACGTGCGTCATTTGTGGACGTCGGTGCGACCCAACGGCGATCGCCGTCCTTACAATCTCAATCGTCTGGAGTTGAGAATTTGCGACTTGACGATCGATCCGATCGACTTGCTGGCCGTCACGGCGATGCTGGAAGCGCGAATTTGGCAGACGATCCGCGATCCGAGTCTCGACCCCCTCGTTCGCAGTCAGTTTCCGGAAAATACCCGCGCCGAGGCGTTGTTGGAACTGACGCGGGAAAACGAACGAGCTGCGGCGAAGGACAGCCTCGACGCGACGCTGCACCATTGGCAAGACGGCCGCGAAATCCTCGCGCGAGATTGGATCGAGCAGATGTACGCCGAGGTTTTGCCGATGGCGAAGGAGCGAGGCATTCGCTGTTTTCTCTCGCCGGTTCGCAAGATTTTGCGCGAGGGCAATTCGGCGCAACAGTGGCGTCGGGCTTGCGATCGCGGGAGTTCGCCACGGGAACAAATCATCGCGGCCATCGAGGCGGAAATCGACCGCGAACGGGAACTAGAGGATAAACTCTGCCGGTTGTTGGTGGCCTAGACAGCACAATCAGAATATTTAATCGATCTGAACTCCGGCACTCTGATTAGCAAAACCTATCGATGCGCTCGCTATGCGGCTCGGTGTCGTGGGGCGATCGGTTCGGCTGTTTTAAGTTTTTGAGTGGAATTCTCAGTAATTTTGTTGTTTTGAGGTAAAATGCCGAATTTAGTTTTAGTAAACCCTCAAATCCCCCCGAATACAGGGAATATTTCCCGAACTTGTGCGGCAACTCAAACGCCGCTGCATTTGGTAGGGCCTTTGGGGTTCGAGTTGAGCGATCGCTACCTCAAGCGAGCGGGATTAGATTACTGGCCTTACGTCACGTGGCACTATCACACCTCTCTCGAGCAGTTGCGTCTGGCACGCCAAAAAGAGGGGGGGCGTTGGATCGGATTCAGCACTCGAGGACGGTGTAGTTATACAGAATTCGAGTTTCGATCGGACGACTGGTTGCTCTTCGGGAGCGAAACGGAAGGGCTGTCCTGCGAGACTCTAGACGACTGCGACGAGACGGTTTTCATTCCCATGTTCGAGCCGCGCGTGCGAAGCCTGAACCTCTCTGTCAGTGCGGCTTTGGGCTTGTTTGAATGTCTGCGACAAACGGGACGTTTACAAGAGGCGACCGCCTTAAAACGCGACCCCCGACATCCTGTCGCCGAATCCTGACTCGCCGTATGTTGTCAAGGCTCGATCTCAGCTACCGATCGGGGGACGACCGACGCGGTTGCAACTGCCGATCGGCACATCAAAATCGACGTTCGCGAATGCTGTTTTTTGGCGGCGATCGCGAACGCGTTCCGCCACGCTACCCCAACCGCAACCGAGCCAAAAATTCATAAGAAATTTCTATCGACGGACACTCCCCAAACAGCCGGACTGTCGATAGATTTTTTTATTCGATCGCGATCGAAAAATAGGCGAACAAAATACCGAGAGTTCTAGTGTTGGGCGGTTTTCCACCTGTCGAAGTTCCCCCGTCTCGCGAGGTCGTCCCGAGATCTTCTCCGCAAATTTTACAGTAGACGAGAAGGCTAAGTTCAGCGTACAGTTTCGTCGATATCTCGAAATTGCCAAACCGGACAATTTCACAACATCGTGCCGTTAAAACCCCAAGGACAACCCGCGAACATCCGACCGTTTAACGGACGATTGGGGTGTGTCTGTTCCCGAAAACGCCAGATGCGATCGCTTATAATTCAGACTCAACAAGGTCTTCAGCCGTGTAACCTTGTGTAAATCAAAAAACCAGGGTACTCTGTCCTAAGCATTATTGCTGTCAGCGATCGACATCAGCTAATCAGCGTGATTTGTATCACTAATAGCCAGTCGGATCGGGAAATCAAAAGACTGCTACTTACTCGCTAGATCGTCTAGGAGGTCGTTGCTTGAAACGAGCGTTCCCACACCCAATCCAACCTGCTCCTGCTTGTGCAGCTCACCCGCTTCTCTCAGCAGGGCAGACGCGGTCAGTCGTGCCAGAAAGCTATCGTCGAGTACGAACTTCGGCGGCCGCCATCGGTATCGCGCTATCGATGGGCGCCTCTGGCGTACTGCTGCCCAAACAAGGGGACGCGGCGTTCGCAGCCGAACCCGCGACTGCGAAAACCGCCGCGACGTTGATGCCCCCGTCCGTTGACAAAACGGCGGTACTCCCCCTCGATAAAGTTCCAGCCTCGGAGACAGCGGCAAAAGCTGCTCCGGCTCTCGACTCTAGACCGGAACCGACTGCTTCTGAGTCCGTAGCGCACTTAGTGCAAAGCGGTCAAACTCTCTGGCAAATCGCCAAAGCCTATCGCGTCGAAGCGAATCTCATCGCGTCTGCCAACGGCATCTCTATCGACACCGTTTTAGAAATCGGGCAGATTCTCGAGATTCCCGTCACCGAGGGTATGGTTTATCCGCCGATGGAAATCCTCGCCCCCGAATCCGAAACCGTCGCTATTCTTTCAGAAGAAGAAGAGACAACGAAAGGACTCGACAAAACGGGCAAAATTTCGATCGAATCGTCGCTGTCGGCTCTACCGTCGTCCGATCGCGCGTCGAAATACGAACTGGCTCGCATCGAACGGAACGGCGATACCCCTGCCTTCGATCGCTTGGCCTTAGCCAAAAAGCCCCGTACGTCCGATCGCCTCTCGAGCGATACTCTCGCAGCCGTCGAGCTGTCTGAGGAACTCGAGACCGCGAACTCCCAACCCCTCGAGACCGCTGAAATCGAAATCGAACCGGCCGAGACAACCTCTTACCAAATTGCCGAAGGCGAAACCCTCGTAGAAGTCGCCAGTACCCACGGCGTAACGGTCGAAGATCTCGCTCGGGCAAACCACCTCGACGATCCCGATCGCATCGTCGCCGGACAAGAAATCGCGATCCCCACTGTAAACGAAAGTCCCGCTCGACCGCTGACTGTCTTCGGACACGAAACCACGCTAGCCGCCCTTCCCGACAAAAAATCTCGACTCCTCCCCGACGGAGATGAGGTCGAGCTGAGCGCTCTGCCAAACGTGGTTCTTCCCAACTCTCCAACCGGGGAAACCGACGTTCCTCAACTGCTTTCCTCCACCTCGGCAGACGAAGTCGAAACCGCCGAAGTTCCCGTTCTCGGCGCAGCTACAGAAACTCCAGTGGAGACCTCGGAACTTCAAGCCTTTCACTTGTCTGACGATAACTCCCCCTACACCAACGGATTGCAGGCCGATATCGAGCGCCTGCGCGATCGCTACGGCGATCTCGACGACGACACTCCGGCGGCATCCTCCAATGCAGAGTCTTCTCGAACGGCTCTAGTCTCCCCAGATCGCATCTCTGCCCACGAGAGCGATCGCCCCTCGTCCCGTGCGGCCGCACCTCGAGTCAACCCCGAATTCGATCCCGACCGTTACAACACCGTCGAGACTGGCGAGACCGAGTCCGCAGAGCGGGTCAAACCGAGAAACGATGCCCAAGACGTTGCCGTTGCACCGATGGGATCGGACAGCTACGCTCCCATTCTGCCGCCCCGCGCGGTGTCTCCCGACTTACCCGCCCTGTCTGCCCCCGGTGCGTACTTACCGAAGCCCCAAGCCCCCGAAGGAGGCGCTGGGTCGGGCAACATGGACTTCAACGGCTATATCTGGCCGGCTCAGGGTGTATTGAGTTCTGGATTTGGATGGCGCTGGGGTCGGATGCACAACGGCATCGATATCGCTGGCCCCATCGGAACGCCTATTGTCGCCGCTGCCCCCGGTGTCGTGACTTACGCCCAATGGAATTCGGGCGGGTATGGCAACTTGGTTGAAATTACCCACCCCGACGGCAGCTTGACGTTGTACGCTCACAACAACCGCTTGCTCGTCAATGAAGGCCAACAGGTGGCGCAAGGTCAACAAATTGCTGAAATGGGTAACACCGGTTTCAGTACCGGCCCTCACTTGCACTTTGAAGTGCATCCTGCCGGACAAGGGGCTGTGAACCCCTTAGCGTATTTACCGTAATCTACGGAAATCGCTGAATCCCGATCTGCCCGTGTGGAGTGTGTGTGTGAACAGTCAAGAGGGAGAGTCGCGCGGCTCTCTCTCGTCGTTTGTTCGGGTAGGAGGCCAGGAGACCGCCGAAACACCGATCGCCTTCGACATTGGTGCGATACAATCGCCTCAACACTAGATCGGCGATCGCGAATTCTCACCGTCGGAACTATGACAGAAGACCGTCCGCTTGTCGTTCGAACCTTCGACCTCAAAAAAACCTATCGTACGGGCTTTTGGTTGAACCAAACCGTCCGCTCCCTCAAAGGTTGTTCGCTCTCGGTGACTGAAGGAGAAACGTTTGGCTTATTGGGGCCGAACGGAGCGGGAAAAACTACACTGTTAAAAATTTTATTGGGAATTTTACGACCGAGTGGCGGCAGTGGAACGCTTCTGGGCCGTCCCCTCGGCGATCGCTCGGTACGCCAGCGCGTCGGCTATCTCCCCGAGAATCCCTATTTTTACGACTATCTCACTGCGAACGAATTTCTCAACTTTATCGCCGGACTGTTCGACATTCCTCAAGGCGATCGCTCGCGCCGCATTGCCCAACTTCTCGACTGGGTGGGCATTTCTCAAAAAAACGCCCGTCACAAACAACTCCAACAGTATTCTAAGGGAATGTTACAACGGTTGGGGATGGCTCAAGCTCTCGTGGGCAATCCCGACGTTCTCTTTCTCGACGAACCCATGTCGGGACTCGATCCCCTCGGACGCTATCAAATGCGAGAAATTATCCTCGCCCTCAAAGACCAAGGCAAAACCATTTTCTTCAACAGTCATATTTTGTCGGACGTCGAAACGATCTGCGATCGCGTGGCGATTCTCGCCGACGGCGAACTACTCTGTAGCGGACGGTTGGGCGAACTCCTCGGCTACCCGGACGGCTATAAAGTTCGAGGGTGGAGCGGAAAGCTAGAGGTTTTAGAAACTTGGCTTGAGGATCTCGATTTTGAGAACGGACAGTGGCAAGGAACCCTCAAGGGCGAACTCCCCGATTTCCTCGCTACTTTAGAGTTAATGGAAGCCAAACTCACACACCTCACCCTCGCCCGCCCCACCCTAGAAGAGTTTTTCGTTCAGCAGTTGCGCGATCGCGGCTTCGTCGTCAGTCCGGGGAAATGAGGAGCTTCGGGAAGGAAATCGTTCTCGATGCGATCTGAGATCGAGCGCACGATCGACTAAGAATCGCGATAAGAATCTCGATCGAATTCCGGTTGACTGTCTCGCGAACGCGATCGACTGCGGCGAAGGGGCGGACGTTGGCGAGGTGGAGCGTTACGGGAACTCGCCCCTCGTCCGAGACGGCCGCTGACTTCAACAAATCCTTCCCGTTCCAATAAAGGATAATCGCTGACCCACAGCTTGCGGCTCGGAACGTACAAGTCCGCGATTTTAGCAATGCGCCGCAAGTCTCGATCTTCGGATAAAACCACAGTTTGCACCGTTTGTCCGGCGGCGAGAAACTGATGCTGTCGGCGTAAGGGAACTTGGACTTCTGCCAAAAATCCGTTACTGTCGCCGATTTCAACGTTGAGACGACGCTCGCGGTTTTCAACGAGAACCAGTTCTCCTCGGGCGTTGGTGGTTTCTTCGGTGCCGACGACTTCTTCGGTGACGTAAACGTCGAGAATTTTACCTTGCCAAAACCCACTGTAAGGGTAGCGGCGAAACCGAGCGTTCCGAAGGCTGGCTTTAGCAACGGGCCCCCACAACCAATAGAGTCCCGCGATAATGCCCAAAAATAAAGCTAAGCCGGAAGCTTCGAGAAATCCACTTAAGAACCAGACGACTAACGCACCGAGAAGGGAAAACAGAACTTGTTTGACGACGTTCTGCCAGTCTCCCCAGTAGTAGACGTATTGTGGCCCGGTGGCGATGAGAGGAACCAGATCTTCAAATTTGCGTTGGGTAAGCGGAACGAGCATAGTTTGAGGGAGAGCAGGGAAGCTTCTTCAGGGAAGAGGGAAGAGGGAAGAGTGAACATAGCGAACAGGTAAAAGTTTAGCCTCATCACCTCGTCATCTCACGGTGACTGGTGACTGGTGACTGGTGACTGGTGACTGGTGACTGGTCTCACCTCCTCTTCAACGTGCGAGAGCCGGACGATCGAACGATGCCATAGCAGGCGAATCTCGTCTTTCCCACTGTACAGGAGAGACGAGATTCCAGAGACAAGAGATTTACGATCGCGTCGGTTGTAATTCTCCCGTGCGAACTCGCAATTGCAGGGTTCGGTTATCTCGCAGGACTTGGAACCGCAAAACCTGTCCGACTTGACTGTTTTCAACCAATCGTTGGAGTTCGTCGGCGGTCTCGATCGCTTGTCCGTCGATGGCGGTAATGACATCACCGCGACGCAACCCAGCAGCGGCGGCGGGACTGTTGGGAACGACGCGCATCACGAGAACCCCTTGCTGTTCGGGAACGCGGAAAGGAGCGTTCGGATCGCGGTTGTTTTCGCGGGCGATCTCTGGCGTCAGCGTAATCATTTGAATGCCGACGAAGGGATGTGCGACATTCTCTCCCCGTGCTAGCTGGTCTTTGACGGCTTTAACGGTGTTAATGGGAATGGCGAAACCGATCCCGTTAGCGTCGGCGCGAATGGCAGTGTTGACGCCGATAACGCGACCCTGTTCGTCGAGCAGCGGTCCGCCGGAGTTTCCGGGGTTGATGGCGGCGTCGGTTTGAATGAAGTCGAGGCGTTTGTCGGGGATTCCCACTTGGGCGCTCGAACGGTTCAGGGTGCTGACGATACCGAGCGTTACCGTATTGTCGAGTCCGAGGGGGTTGCCCACGGCGATCGCCCAATCGCCGACTTGCACGCGATCGCTGTCTCCGAGCGTCGCGACGGGTAAACTGGTGTTTCCGGCATCGATTTTAACGACAGCGAGGTCGGTGACGACATCGACTCCCATGACGCGCCCTTCAAAGTCCCGTCCGTCTTTGAGCTTGACAGTCACGCGATCGGCCTGGTTCACGACGTGCGCGTTGGTGAGAATGGTTCCGTCACCATCGATGATGAATCCCGAACCTTGTCCCCGTTGGAGTTGTTCGCGGGGCATGGATTGGAAAAATTGGTCGCCGAAAAACTGACGGAAAAAGGGATCGTCGAAAAAGGGATCGACGTTGCGGGTAATCACGCGCTCGGTATCGATGCGGACGACAGCCGGTCCGACGCGGTTGACGGCGGCGGTCACGAAACTGCCCCTCGTTTGGGCTAGAGTTGGTGCTGGGGCAGTGTCGGGGGTAACGGTTGCCGCCTGTGTCGGAAGCACTGTCCCGAAGCTCAGAGTCACGAGGACGCCCAAGGCGATCGCGACGAGGTGAGTTGGGGAAATCGAGGTCTTGAGAAATTTAGTCCATCGCATAACGATCGTGTCTTTACGAATAGAAATGGTTTGAGGAGGGGTAAAAAGGATGGGGGTGGAGATCGCTGCGCTCGAATATCGCGATCTGGTAAGAGTTTGCTAATTAACTATTTTGCCAGGTTATCGGTGGGGCGATCTGTACGGATGTCCGCTCGCGCGATCGGCTCGATCGTAAGCGATCGAGAACTGAAAATGCAGCGAGAACGTACTGTACTGTCTTGAATAGAACTGTCTCGAATAGAGTTCGGGAAATCTTATCTCGGAGAGGGAGAAGTAGATGGCACCAATCGCTCGCGATCGGATTAAAACGGCTGTTGAGAGGGTCGCCACGGTAGCGATCGCCGCCTTGTTATCGATTTCGGAAGCCGTTTGGCTACCACACCGAGCGTTTGCCTCGGACGATACGGCCGGCGGTACGGAGATTCCGAGGCAGATCGACGAGTGGCAAGAATTGGAGAATCAGGGGGCGGGGTTTGCGGTGGCGATGCCGCCAGGAACGGTACGTCAAGGCGTTCAGCCAGTCGAGACGAGCCTCGGCGATCTCGATGTCTACATTTTGGGGGTCGATCTCGACGATCGCGCTTTTGCTGTTATGGTGGCGGACTTTCCCAGTTTTTTCGCGGCGGTTCCGCCTTCGACTCTGTTCGAGGGGGCGATCGCAGGAGTCGCGACGAACGTAGACCGGCGTTTGACGCCCGATCGCCGCATTTCACTCTCGGGATATCCAGGGATGGAACTGTTTTATGAGGGAGGCGACGGCTTGGTGTACAAACACCAGCTTTATTTGGTCGATCGCCGTTTGTATCAACTCATGGCAGCGATTCCCCTCGATATTCCCGAAGCCGAACGGAATGCGTTTTTTGAGAAGGCTCGACCGTTTTTCGAGTCTTTTGAGTTTCTCGATCGCCCTCTGTAGTCTGTGTGCCTCGGCATCGTATCGCCCGATCTAGAGCTGGCTTGGGTCGTTTTTTTAAGCGATCGTTGGTTTCCAAGCTGCGAGTTCTCATACTCCATCCTTTTCCGATAAGCTAGGTTTCAAGAAGTCTTCACCACATCCCCCCTTAGCCCCCTATCCCCCCTTAGCCCCC
>NZ_KB235958.1:255113-305247 GCF_000332355.1 Baaleninema simplex PCC 7105 | reverse complement strand
GGGGGNTGGTTGGGGGGATAGAGGAACTTGTCGGGTTGGGCAAAACCAGTATTTGAGTCCGAGCGAAGTCGAAGCGTTGAAATTCGGATTCCGTATCACACCTTCTTTGTCGTCGATCGTTAAAGTTTAAGTTTTTTGGGAACCAGTCTTTACTTTGGTAAAGTTGGCGCAAATTCACTAGATCGTACTCAATAGATACGAAAACATTAATAGAATACACTCGAATTGAAGAACGTTAAAACGTATTTTTTTGTGATTTTATGTTGCAATTTTATGTTTTGATAATATTTATTGTTTTGAATAAAATTTAATTTGCGATCGTCAAATTTATTCAAGATTTATTACTTATCATGTTTGTTTAAATTTAAGGTTATTTTTTGGTTAATAAAAGATTAAAAAAATTAAAAATCAAGAAACGATCGATATTATCGATTTTTTTGACTTAGATCGAACTACACTTATATTAGTAGTGTCCGACACAAATACTCGAAGCTTTCACAAGTTTCTAGCAATGGCTGCTCCTCTCCTTTCCTCGATCGAATCTTCCTCTCTAATCCGGTCTGACTCGTTCAAATCGAACTTGAGTTTAGACTCAACCCTCGCAGAACTCTCATTACACGACTGTCAAATTGACGTGTCGCGCCCCGGTCGTGATGTCGTTAAGCTTTTCGATCTCGACTCGTTGTTACCGGGTGTGATTTTAGTCGATCGCGGTCATTTAGTTGGTGTTGTTTCGAGACGGCGGTTTCTCGAACACATGAGTCGTCCTTACGGAGTCGAACTGTTCTCCCGTCGTCCCATCGCTTCCCTATATAGTTTCGCCCACACCGAGGTTCTGTGCTGCCAACGCGAGACGCTCATCGTTATGGCCGCGAGGCGATCGCTGCAACGACCGCCAGAACTGCTTTACGAACCAATTCTCGTTGAAATCGAGCCGAACGAATATCGACTTCTCGACGTTCACCAGCTCCTCGTCGCGCAATCGGAAATCCACCAACTCACGACTCAACTCCTCAACGAGCAAACGAAAGCTCAAATGATGCAAACGGAGAAAATGTCGAGTTTGGGTCGCATGGTGGCGGGTGTCGCACACGAAATTCGCAATCCTGTTAACTGTATCAATGGAAATGTAGGATTTCTCATTAACTATTTTGAAGATTTAATGGAGTTGACGAACGCCTACGAAAGATCGTCCGATATCGAGAATGAGGAGATCGAAACTCTCAAAGCCGATCTCGAATTCGATTTTCTCAAGCAGGATTTACCGAAAATTTTAGACACGATGAAAGTCAGTGCCGAGCGACTGACACAGATCGTCAGCAGTTTGTATAGCTTTTCTCACGTCGGTCACGGCAGCCGAAAACTCGCTAACTTACATGATTGTCTCGATAGCACGTTATTGATTTTAAGTAACCGTCTCAAAAAAGGGGTTGAGGTAGTCAAGCAGTACGGAGATTTGCCGTTAGTCAAATGCTATTCGGGACAGCTCAGTCAGGTATTTATGAATCTGGTTGGAAATGCCATCGATGCGCTAGAATCTTTGGAAAATTCGACCGAAACGCCTCGCATTACGCTGACTACGGAAATCGTCGATGACGAACGGGCGATCGTGAGAATTACCGACAACGGCCCCGGAATTCCCGAAGCGATCCAACAGCGAATTTTTGACAACTTTTTTACGACTAAACCCCCCGGAAAGGGAACGGGGTTAGGATTGGCGATCGCCTATCAAATTATCACGGAGAATCACGGTGGAGAGCTGAAGCTATCGTCGAAATTTGGGGACGGAGCAACGTTCGAGATTCGTTTGCCTTTACAATAACCCGAGCGATATTTTTCGAGTCTAGGAACATGGTAGGTATTGATGAATCGAGGGCGTTCGTTCCCGTCAACATTGCTGTGCTGACGGTATCGGATACGCGAACCCTCGAGACGGATAAATCGGGACAGGTCTTCGTGGATTTAATTTCCGAGACGGGACACCACCTCGTCGATCGCGCGATCGTTCCCGACGACTGCGAGGCGATCGTCGATCGCCTGAAAACCTGGATTTCTAACCCCGACATCGATGTCGTCATTTCAACGGGGGGAACCGGAATTACAGGACGAGACGTGACCCCCGAAGCCTTTCAACAAGTCTGTGAAAAAGAAATTCCCGGTTTCGGCGAGTTGTTCCGTCACCTCAGCTATCAGAAAATTGGCGTCTCGGCGTTGCAATCGCGGGCAACGGCTGGTGTTGCTGCTGGAACCTATTTATTTGCCGTACCGGGGTCCTCGGGAGCCTGTCGCGACGCCTGGGACGAGATTTTACGCTGGCAGCTAGACAGTCGCTACCGTCCCTGTAACCTCGTGTCGTTGATGCCTCGCCTGTCAGAATAGCCAGAAACCCGGCATCGTGGAGATACCAGGTTTCTCAGATTGGGGTTAGGTCAATGGATGTCGTCCCTTAACGCCAACCTACAATTTTTCGGTTTTTTGTATTACGCAGACGTTTGTACTACACAGAAGTCGTCGCAGTAGTGGCTTCTGCTAACTGTTCTAAGCGTTCCTGCTGGTCTTGCGTAATACAAGATTGTACGACGGTTTCTAAGTCTCCTTCGAGAATCCCGTCGAGATTGAAGTTCTGGCCGAGACGGTGATCGGTGACGCGGGTGTCCTTATAGTTGTAGGTGCGAATTTTCTCCGATCGCGCCCCCGTTCCCACCTGCGATCGCCGCATGGAGGTGACAGCTTCCTGTTGCTCCCGCAACTTCATCTCGTACAACTTCGCGCGCAAAATCTGCATCGCCCGTTCGCGGTTTTGAAGCTGCGATCGCTCTTCCGTGCAGAAAATCCGAATTCCCGTAGGTTTGTGCAGCAAATCGACGGCAGTTTCCACCTTGTTCACGTTTTGACCGCCAGCACCGCCCGATCGCGCCGTAGAAATCTCCAAATCTTTCGGGTCGATTTTCACTTCCACATCGTCCACTTCCGGCATCACAGCCACCGTCGCCGTCGACGTATGCACGCGGCCGCCCGCTTCAGTGACGGGAACCCGCTGTACCCGGTGAACCCCCGCCTCGAACTTCAGTTTGCTGTAGACCGAATCGCCCTTAATTTCCAAAATAGCTTCTTTAAACCCGCCCATATCCGCCGTCGATTCACTGACGAGTTTCACCTGCCAGCTTTGGCCTTCCGCGTAGCGAGAGTACATCCGCACCAAATCCCCCGCCCAAATACAAGCTTCGTCGCCGCCCGTTCCCGCGCGAATTTCCAACATAATATTTTTATCGTCGTTGGGGTCGCGGGGCAGCAACAGGATTTTGAGGCGTTGTTCCAATCGAACCAGGCGCTCTTGAAGTTCCTCGACTTCCATCGCCGCCATTTCGTGCATTTCCGGGTCGCTGGAAGATTCCTTGAGAACCTGCTGAGCGCCAACGAGTTCTTCACCCGCGTCTTGCCATTGGTGGTACGTCGCCACCGTTTCTTCAAGAGAAGCGCGGGCTTTCGCCACTTTCTGAAACTCGTTGGGGTCGGTGGCGACGTCGGGGTCGGCCATCCGTCGCGTCAGTTCGTTGAAGGTTTGTTCGACGGATTGGAGTTTGTCTAGCAGGTAACGTTCGGCCATGATGTCGTTGGAGTTGTGTGGATAGGTTTAATGCAAGAGAACCGAACGACCTACAGCGAGATCGATCGGCAAAGGTGAGGTTCCAAACGACAACCCAACTATTTTTCGCCAGAGTCTTTTTGCTCTTGAGAACTGGTGTCCATCATGCCGTACTTCCGCAAGAAACGTTCGACTCGTCCTTCGGTGTCGATAATCTTCTGGTTGCCGGTGTAAAAGGGGTGGTTGCCCGACCAAACATCGACGTGAATTTCCGGTTGAGTCGCGCCTACGGTCGTAACGACTTCACCGTTACAGTAGACTTTGGCTTCGGGATACCATTCGGGGTGAATACCTTCTTTAGGCATGACGATTTCCTCGATTTCTGCGATGGGATGACAACAAACGTTGCGGGATAAAGCTGCTTGAGGCGGCTTTTTTATTTTAACGCGAAGTTTAACGCGACGTTCTCCAACGATGCCTTCACGAGAATTCTCTCTTGCCGCGATCGCGCGAATCCAAAACAACCGATCGGCCCGAGACAAGAGAGAACTGGCAAAAACACGTTAGCGTTTGGAGTATTGAGGGGCTTTGCGAGCTTTCCGCAAACCGTATTTTTTCCGTTCCTTACTGCGGGAATCCCGAGTGAGATAGCCTTCGCTTTTGAGGGGTTGGCGGTTGTCCGGGTCGAGCTTGCACAGGGCGCGAGCCACGCCGAGACGAATGGAGTCGGCTTGGCCGGTCAGTCCGCCGCCGCGAACGTTGACGAGGATATCGTACTCGTTCTCGAGACCCAGGGTCTCCAAGGGGGCGCGGGTGGCGGACAGGTAAGACGGGTTGAATTGAAGGTAGAGGTCGCCGGGTTTTCCGTTGACCACCAATTTACCTTCGCCCGGAACCAGGCGGACGCGGGCGACGGAGGCTTTACGGCGTCCGGTTCCCCAGTACACGACGCGGTTTTGTTGTTCGACGGCTTCCATTAACCTTGTTCTCCAGTATTGGTATCGACAGTCAGCACTTCAGGCTGTTGAGCTTCGTGGGGATGCTCGGGTCCGGCGTACACTTTCAGTTTGGTAAAGAGTTTCCGACCGAGCGCGTTTTTCGGCAACATCCCTTTAACGGCTTTTTCGATAATCCGTTCGGGGATGCGGTTTTGCAGTTTGTCGAAGGTTTCGACTTTCATTCCGCCGGGACGGCCGGAGTGACGACGGTAGAGTTTTTGAAAGCGTTTTTTCCCGGTCACTTGGACTTTTTCGGCGTTGACGACAACGACGAAGTCACCGGCGTCCATGTGGGGGGTAAAGTTCGGTTTGTTTTTTCCTCTGAGGATTTTCGCGATTTCGCTGGCGAGGCGTCCGAGCCGTTGGTCGGCGGCGTCGATGACGTACCACTTGCGATCGATCGAATCGACGGGAGGAACGTAGGTTTTGGTACTCATGGGGAACTAACAGCTAATCGGTAAGGGGTCGAATGCGAAGTGTGGCATGGCGTTCGATCGCGCTTCGGGGGGAAACGGCGAGTCGGGATAGCCCACGGCCAGGAAACAGAGTCCTTTGGCCGGTGCCGCGTATTTGACGGCTTCGCGCCGTTCGTTTTTCCAGATGTGGTGGAATTCCTCGATCGCACGCCGTCCGGTTCCGACTTGAACGAGCATACCCACCAACAGGCGCATCATGCCGTAGAGAAACCCACTGGCTTGAACTTCGACCGTCACGAACGGCCCGCGACGATAGCACAAAACGTCCTGAACGTCAACCCAGGAATGGGCGCGGTTGGAGCCAGCTCGTCGGAACGCCGAGAGGTGATGGCGTCCGAGGAGGGGCGTCAGGGCGCTGCGAATCGCCGTTTCGTCGATGGGTTCGCGATAGTAATGCCAAACGAAGGGATCGACGAACAAGTTAGGGCGGGCTTCGGTATACAAGGTATAGCGATAGCGACGCCACGTGGCGGAAAACTGGGCGTGCCAGTCGAAGCTCACTGGGGCAGAGGCTCGCACGAGAATGCCGTCGGGGAGGTGGTTGTTTAACACGACTGCCCATTTGCGAGCCGGAATGGGACTGTTGACGTCGAAGTGTGCCACCTGTGCCGCTGCATGGACGCCGGTATCGGTTCGTCCGGCGGCGTGGACGGTCACGGGATGCCCCGCGAGGGAAGCGATCGTGGTTTCGAGGTCTTCCTGAACGGTGCGATGCTGCGGTTGACGCTGCCATCCATAAAAGCCGCGTCCGACGTACTGAACGACGAGGGCAACGCGCTGATTGGGTCTGGGACAGCGTTCGGGCATAGCGATCGAAACGTTAAACCAAGTTTTAAACCAATTCCACGATCGCCATTTCCGCGTTATCACCGCGACGGCTGACCGTTCTCAGGATACGGGTATAACCGCCGTTGCGGTTGCCGTAGCGTTCTTGGACGCCGATAAACAGGGCGTGTACGAGGTCTTTATCGTACATATAGCCCAGGGCGCGACGGCGAGCGGACAGAGTGCCTTCTTTGGCCAGGGAAATCATGCGATCGGCTTGAGATCGCACGGCTTTTGCTCGAGCTTTGGTGGTCACGATGCGACCGTGACGGATCAGCTCGGTAGTCAAAGACCGCAGCAGGGCTTTACGTTGGTCGGCAGGTTTGCCGAGTTGAGGGACGCGACGACGGTGGCGCATAGTTCGATCGGCTGAGTTTCAATAACGACGAGAGTTTAGAGTAGCGCAGCGACGCCCCGGCCGCGCGAGTCGGCGCGGGTCGCGACTGTCGGCTACGCTTTAGTTTTTTCTTGAGGTAAAGTAATCCCCAAGCGTTCTTGGAGCGCTTCGATCACCTCTTCGGCAGATTTCTGACCGAAGTTTTTGATTTCCAAGAGGTCTTCTTGGGAGTAGTCGAGCAAGTCGGCTACGGAGTTGATCTGAGCGCGTTTGAGACAGTTGTAAGCGCGAACGGACAGCTGAAGTTCCTCGATGGGAATTTGGCTGGTCGGGTCTTCGTCCGGCGTGTAATCGTCTTTGAGCGATTCGAGGGTGATGTCTTTGAGGGGAACGAAGAGATCGACCAACATATTGGCCGCTTCGCTGAGCGCCTCTTGGGGGCTGATGCTACCGTTCGTCCAGATTTCTAAGATCAGGCGGTCTTTTTCGAGAGAACCGCCGATGCGTGCGTCTTCAACGGTGTAGTTGACTTTCCGCACGGGCATAAAAATCGCGTCGATCTGGAGGAAGTCGAGGGCCCCAGACTCGTCTCGGTTGCGATCGACAGAACGGTATCCGATACCGCGCTCGACGCGAAACTCCATTTCTAAGGTGGCGTTCTCGGCGAGCGTGGCAATGTACTGGTTGGGAGCGGTCACTTCGACTTCTGAAGGTAAGTCGAAATGCTCGCCCCGCACCATGGCCGGCCCTTTGACTAGGAGACGACCGATTTGCGGTTGCGAGGTGTGGCTTTTTAGCACCACCTCTTTCATGTTTAATAGAATTTCCAGAACGTCTTCGCGGACGCCGGGAATGGTTGCGAATTCGTGGTTGACTCCGGCAATGCGGACGGCGGTGATGGCAGTCCCTTCTAAGTTGGACAGCAGCACCCGCCGCAGGGCGTTACCGACGGTGGTTCCCTGACCCCGCTCGAGGGGTTCGATCGTGAACTTTCCGTATTGACCCTGGTCTTTTTCGGTGTTTGTCTCAACACACTCAATCTGAAACTGCGCCACGGCGTGACCTCCCTTCTCCTTATTCCCCATCTGAGCCTAGATTGCAAGTTACCTCGCGCGATCGAGGCAAAACTAGCGGCGATTTGGCGCCGAACCGGCGGCGATCGCTATACTCGTCTGCGTTTCGGCGGACGGCAGCCGTTGTGAGGAATGGGAGTGATATCGCGAATGAGGGTGATTTCGAGACCGGCCCCTTGAATGGCGCGAATTGCGGTTTCGCGCCCCGATCCCGGACCGCTGACCATCACTTCGATCTGGCGCATTCCCTGGTCGCTGGCGCGACGGGCAGCGCTTTCGGCAGCAGTTTGGGCGGCGTAAGGGGTTCCTTTTTTAGCGCCTTTGAAACCGCTCGATCCGGCAGAAGCCCAGGAGATCGTTTCTCCCCGAGGATCGGTGATGGTGACGATGGTGTTGTTGAACGTCGATTGGATGTAGGCGACGCCGTTGGGAACGTGGCGCTTCTGTTTGCGGGCGCCGGATTTTTTACCTGATTGTCTCGCCATATTTGTGTTTGTCGGTAAAGGTCTGTCTGTCGCGGTAGAGCAAAGCCGAAATCGGCTCGAACGTTATTTCTTAGCGGCGGGTTTCTTCTTGCCAGCCACGGTGCGACGAGTTCCCCGACGGGTGCGTGCGTTGGTTCGGGTGCGCTGACCGCGAACGGGCAAGCCCATGCGGTGGCGGCGACCTCTATAACAACCGATGTCGACGAGCCGCTTGATATTCATCGATTCCCAACGTCGCAAGTCCCCTTCGACTTGATAGTTCGTTTCGATGTGTTCGCGCAACGTGGCGACTTCTTTGTCGGCTAGGTCTTTGACGCGGGTGTCGGGGCTGATGCCCGTCGCTGCTAAAATTTGTTTCGATCTCGTGAGACCGATGCCGTAAATGTAAGTCAGGCCGATTTCGACCCGTTTGTCTCGGGGAAGGTCTACTCCAGCGATTCGTGCCATTATTGTTCCTGAGTGAATGCGGGCAGCCAGTGCGGACGGTCAGATGGAAGGTTGCCGACGGAGCTGGCTATCTGTACTACAATAGAGCCAAGAAAAATAGAGCCAAGAAAACCCAGTTATCCTTGACGCTGTTTGTGCTTGGGATTGGTGCAAATCACCATCACGCGGCCGCGCCGACGAATCACGCGGCACTTTTCGCACATTTTGCGGACTGATGCTCGGACTTTCATGGGTTTGCTGCGATACTTACAAACTGCATATTATATCAGATTTTTCGGGTGTAGAAAACTAAAAACGACTCCGGGGGAGCGTTTCTAGTGGCTCGAAACTCGCTCGATCGTTTATTTTTTACGTAAGCGATAGGTGATGCGACCTTTTTGGAGATCGTAGGGGGTCAGTTCCACTTTGACCCGATCGCCGGGCAGAATTTTAATGTAATTCCGGCGAATTTTCCCAGAAATGTGAGCGAGGACGTTGAATCCGTTATCGAGATCGACGCGAAACATAGCGTTGGGCAAGGATTCCGTTACGGTTCCTTCCATCTCGATGAGATCTTGTTTGGCCACGGGGGGGGTTCCTCTGAATTCGACAGGGATCGGAGAGGGCTGCGATAACTGTAGATGTTAGGAGCAGCGGCTCGCGATCTCTTTAAAGATCTTATCAAAAATTGACTTGACAAATCTTTATTTTTAGGTTCTTTCGAGAGCGATCGCCAGGGTTTGGGTCACGTGGTCGATGGATTGGCTGCCGTCGATAGAAACGATGCGATCGCCTTGGCGGTAGAAGTCGATCACCGGGGCAGTCGCCGCACGGTAGACTTCGAGGCGGTGGCGGATGGTCACTTCGTTGTCGTCTTTACGACCCCGTCCCAACAGGCGCTTCACCAACATCTCGTCGGGCACCTCGAAGTTGACGGCGCGATCGCAGGCTTGCTGAATTTCTTGAAGCAACTTATCGAGAAATTCCGCTTGACTCACGTTGCGGGGAAACCCATCTAAAATCCAGCCCGGTTGGACATCGCTTTCAGAAAGGCGTTCCCGCACCATCGACAGAATCAACTCGTCGGGGACCAAATCGCCCCGATCCATATATTCCTTTGCCTTCTGTCCGAGGGGCGTTTCGTTCGCCACAGCCTGTCGGAGAATATCTCCCGTCGAAATATGGGGAATCTCAAACTGTTCGGCAATCCGTTGAGCTTGTGTCCCCTTTCCCGCACCCGGCGGTCCCAAAAAAATCAAACGCATGAGTTTACTGTTTCACCATTCCTTCGTATCGTTGCGAGATCACGTAAGTTTGAATCTGCTTCGCCGTATCGATCGCAACCCCCACCAAAATCAGTAACGAGGTCGCCCCCAACCCTTGGAACGTCGTCACGCGCGTCGCACTTTCAACAGCCGTCGGAACCGTCGCCACTAACCCCAAGAACACGGCACCGAGGAACGTCAAGCGGTTGAGAACTCGCTCGATGTAGTCGCTGGTGGCGCGTCCCGGTCGAATGCCGGGAATGCTCGAACCCATTTTTTTCAAGTTCTGGGACAAATCCACGGGGTTGAGAATCAGCGACGCGTAGAAGTAGCTGAAGAAGATAATCAACAGCAGATAGAACAGGGCGTACATCCAAGGTGCCGGACCGCTAGGACTGAGGTATTCCGCCACGCGAAGCAAAACGGGATTGTTCGTGGAGTTGGCGATAATCCCCGGCAAAATCAGGAAACTGGAGGCGAAAATAATCGGCATGACGCCCCCTTGGTTGAGTCGCAGGGGCAGATAGCTGGTGCGTTCCCGATACAGGCGACGGCCGACTTGGCGACGGGCGGACACGATGGGAATGCGCCGCGCCCCTTCTTGGACGAAGACGATGCCGACGATCGTGACCAGAAAGACCAGCAGCAGCAAGACGACCCGTCCGACGATGGCGCGATCCTGTTGGGCCAGTTCGATGGTGTTGCCGAGCGATCGCGGCAGGACGGCGACGATGTTTACGAAGATCAATAGAGACGCCCCGTTGCCGATTCCCCGTTCGGTAATCAGTTCCGAGACCCACATCACGAACATCGCACCGGCCACGAGAGCCAATACCGTTTGTGCGACGAATATGGGGCTGGGATCGTAGGCGTAGGCGCTCGTCCACAAGGCAATCCCGATGCTTTGCAACACGGCCACGCCCAGGGCGATGTAGCGAGTAATCTGAGAGATCTTGCGCCGTCCCGCTTCGCCTTCGTTTTTCTGTAAGTCTTCGAGGCTGGGAATAGCAGCCGTCAGCAACTGAATGGCGATCGACGCGTTAATAAACGGTAAGATCCCCAATGCAAAAATACCGAGGGCTTGCAAGCCGCCGCCAGAGAAGGCGTCGAGCAGTCCGAAAAACGGGCTGTTTTGCAAGTCAGCGGCAAACCGCGCGCGATCGATACCGGGAACGGGCAGGTAAATCCCCAGTCGTACGATCGCGAGCAAACCGACGGTCACCAGAATCCGGCCGCGAAGGCCGGCCGCCTGAGCCATCTGCAAGAACGTTTCTTGAGCCGTTGGAGCTTTATCTCGATTGACTACCATGAAGGGAACCTCTACCAGTACGTACCATCGCCGAATTGCGAACGGCTACTCTCGCGCCTCGACTACTCGGCGTCGCTGCTTTCAGACGCGGAGTCGTTCGCCGAGCCTTTGGCGACGATTTCACAACGGCCGCCGGCCGCTTCGATTTTCTGGCGGGCGCTGGCGGTAAAGGCTGCGGCTTTCACCGTCAGGGCTGCGCTAAGTTCGCCGTCGCCGAGAATTTTGAGGGGGCCGTCGTCGGTCGTGACGATTCCGGCTTCCATCAACGAAGCGAGGGTCACTTCGCTGTTAGGGGAGAGGGAGGCCAGTTTACCGACGTTGACAACAGTGTACTGTTTGGGATTGACGACCGTAAAGTGCTTGAGCTTGGGAACGCGGCGGTACAAGGGCATTTGACCCCCTTCAAAGCCCGGTCGGGTTCCACCGCCCGAACGAGACTTTTGACCGCGCATTCCTTTGCCGCAACTGGCACCCTGGCCGGCAGCGATGCCACGGCCGAGGCGGCGGCGACGCTTCTTAGAGCCGGGTTGGGGCTGTACGTCTTGGAATCTCATCGTTCTAGTTTGCAGTGAAGTGAACAGGATATCGACCGCCAGGGGCGATCGCGCCAAACGGCACTAACGCGCGAAAAGCTGTTCTAAAGCGATGTCACGCTCGCGAGCCACCTCGGAGAAGGTGCGTAAGTTCGCCAGAGCGTCCACAGCCGCCCGTGCGTTGTTGAGGGGGTTGCTCGATCCCAGTTGTTTGGCGAGGATGTTTTGGACGCCCGCCAGTTCGAGGACGGTACGCACGGCACCCCCAGCAATTACACCCGTACCGGGAGAGGCGGGACGCATCATCACTTTGGCCCCTCCGGCGATGCCGTTAGAGCGGTGGGGAATCGAGTTGGCTTTCGTCAGAGGAACAGAAACCGCGTGTTTTCTCGCATCGGCGACGCCTTTTTTCACAGCGCCGATGACGTCTCCGGCTTTCCCGACGCCGACGCCCACTTGGCCGCGTTCGTTACCGACGACGACAATGGCACGGAAGCTGAGCTTTTTACCGCCTTTAACCACTTTGGTCACGCGGCGGATTTGAACGACGCGCTCTTGCCATTCAGAATCTTTTTCGCGGTTGCGGTTCCCTTTTTTCCGACGGTCTTGTCGATCTGCCATGTTTGATTGAAGTCGCGTGGTGTACTTTAGAAGTTTAGCCCGGCTTCGCGGGCGGCATCGGCGAGGGCTTTGACTCGGCCGTGGTAGAGGTTGCCTCCGCGATCGAAGACCACCTTATCGATACCGGCCGCTACCAAACGCTTGGCGACGAGTTCGCCGACTTTGGCGGCGGCGTCGCAGGTGGCCGTACTGTCGAGTTGGAGTTCCTTATCGACAGTAGAGGCCGCCGCGAGGGTGTGGTCTCGCGTGTCGTCGATGGCCTGGACGTAGATATGTTGGTTCGATCGAAACACGGCCAGGCGAGGACGTTCGGACGTCCCGCGAACTTTCCGCCGAATCCGGCGGTGTCTGCGCTGAATAGACTGTGTGCGTGTCAGTTTCATAGCTGCTGTGACGGTGATGAGTAATGCGCTCGAGGCGTTATTTCTTACCGGCCTTACCCGCTTTGCGCCGAACTTGCTCGCCAGCGTAGCGAATTCCTTTGCCTTTATAGACTTCGGGGGGACGGACGCCGCGAATTTTAGCAGCGGTATTCCCGACGACTTCCTTGTTGATGCCTTTGACGATCACGTTGGTATTATTCTCGACCGCCAACTCAACGCCTTCGGGGGGGTCGATTTCGACCGGTTGGCTGTAGCCGACGTTGAGAACGAGGGTTTTGCCTTTCACTTGGGCGCGGTAGCCGACCCCTTGGATTTCCAAGCGACGCTCGAATCCGTTCGAGACGCCCTCGACCATGTTGAAAAGCAGCGTGCGACTGAGTCCGTGACGCGACCGAGAGACGCGGGATTCGTCGTGACGTTTGACGAGAATCGCCTCGCCGTCGCGATCGAAGGAAACTTCTTTCGGAAACACCCGAGACAGTTCGCCTTTGGGGCCTTTCACGGAAACAGCTTGCCCGTCGATGGTCACGGTGACGTTTTTAGGGACGCTTATAGGTCGTTTGCCAATTCGAGACATAGCTAGTTCTTGAAGTGTTTAACGGATTCGCACCCGAGGATCGCCGTCAGTTGGCGGCGTATCGAAGCGGACGTCGCCGTTCGAGAGGGTGCGAGAACTTAGTAGACGTAGCAAAGCACTTCTCCGCCAACGCCGTGCTGGCGTGCTTCGCGATCGGTCATGATGCCGCGAGATGTCGAAATAATGGCAATGCCGATTCCACCGAGAACTCGGGGGAGTTCCTTACGATTGGAGTACACGCGCAATCCCGGCTTACTCACCCGCTTGAGCATCTTGATAATCGGCTGGCGGTTTTTGCCTTTGTACTTCAGCGAAACGACGAGATGTCGCTTGACTCCTTCGCCGACTTCTTCAAATTCAGAAATAAATCCCTCGTTTTTTAAAACTTGGGCGATGCTGCGCGTCATCTTGGTGGACGGCACTTGCGTCGTGTCGTGCCGAGCCAAGTTCGCGTTGCGAAGGCGCGTCAGCATATCTGCAATAGTATCGTTAGCCGCCATAGTTTCCTCTTATCTAACCTGCCTCAATTACTGCGGAAGGGCATTCCCATTTCCTTGAGCAAAGCGCGACCCTCTTCGTCTGTCTCAGCCGAGGTAACGATCGAGATGTCCATGCCCCGCACTTGGTCGACGCTGTCGTAATCCACTTCCGGAAAAACGAGCTGCTCTCGGAGGCCGAGGGTGTAGTTTCCTCGGCCGTCGAAACTTTTGGGACTGATGCCGCGAAAGTCTCGAATCCGAGGCAAGGCCAAATCGATCAACCGAGCCAAAAATGCGTACATCCGCTCTTGGCGAAGCGTCACCATCACGCCTACGGGCATTCCTTCGCGAAGTTTAAATCCAGCGATGGATTTTTTGGCACGGGTGACGATGGGTTTTTGACCCGTAATAATCGCCAGTTCCCGCACGGAGGATTCGAGGGCTTTGGCATTTTGAGATGCCTCTCCCAGACCTCGGTTGACGGTGATTTTCACCACTTTGGGAACTTGGTGGATGTTGGTATAGCCGAACTGGTCTTTCAGCTTGGGGACGATGGTATCTAGGTAAAGGGTTTTGAGTCGCTGTGTCATGGTCGTAGTACCTCGGAAGTGTCCTGGTCTTGGTCAGGACGAGTAAAGCTGTATCGGAAGCGAACCGACAACGGATCGTCAATCAAGGATCTCTCCAGTTTTTTTGAGCTTTCTGACTTTTCGTCCGTCTTCGGTGAAGGTGTAGCACACGCGGCTGGCCACCTTTTCTTTGGTCGAATACAGCATCGTGTTGGAGCTGTGGATGGGGGCTTCAAAGGTCACGATGCGACCGGACTCGTCTTCTTGGGTGGGTTTGACGTGCTTGGTGCGGACGTTGACGCCTTTAACCACTACTTGACTGGTTTCGGGCAACGCTCTTAGCACTTCGCCGACCTTGCCTTTGTCTTTCCCGGCGATGACCTGAACGGTGTCGCCTTTTTTGACGTGCATTTTCAGGCGAGTCGGTGTTTTCTGTTGGCTCTTAGGCATCTAGAGCACCTCCGGCGCGAGCGAAACGATTTTGGTGAAGTTTTTCTCCCGAAGTTCGCGAGCGACGGGGCCGAACACCCGCGTTCCTCTGGGGTTGCCGTCGAGGTTGACGATGACGGCGGCGTTGTCGTCGAAACGGATGCTCATTCCGCTTTCGCGACGTAGGTTTTTGCGCGTGCGGACGACAACCGCTCTCACGATGTCGGATTTTTTAATCGCCATGTTGGGGATGGCGTCTTTGACGACGGCGATAATCGTGTCGCCGACGTGGGCGTAGCGGCGATTTCCCCCGAGGACGCGAATACACATGAGCTTGCGCGCCCCGCTGTTGTCCGCCACGTTGAGATAACTTTCTTTCTGAATCACGGTCGTTCTCCCTTACTCCGAGCGTTCTTTAACAAGCCTGCGATGACTTATCGAAACCGACTAAGCGTCCGGAGTGTGGCTGAGAGTTTCAACCACGACCCAGTGCTTGTGTTTGCTGAGGGGGCGGGTTTCGCGGATGCGAATGCGATCGCCGATCTGGCACTCGTTATTTTCGTCGTGGGCTTTGTAGCGTTTGGTTTGAACCATCGTTTTGCCGTACTTGGGGTGGGGAACCCGGTTTTCGACGGCGACAACGACCGTTTTCTGCATTTTGTTACTGACGACGGTGCCGACTCTTTCTTTAACTGCCATAAGCGGATGACTTTCTTGGTCGATAAACGGATAGGGAGATTACGCCTCTTCTTCCTCGCTCGCGGCGGCCGGTTCTTCGGCGGGAGCCTCGGCGGGAACGTCGGTGGAAGTGTTATCGCTCGCGGCGGCCGGTTCTTCGGCGGGAGCCTCGGCGGGAACGTCGGTGGAAGTGTTATCGCTCGCGGCGGCCGGTTCTTCGGCGGGAGCCTCGGCGGGAACGTCGGCGGCCGTTTTCGCCGCTTCGAGTTCGCGCTCGCGTTCGACGGTCAGCAACTGCGCGAGACGATGGCGCAGGTGTTTGAACTGGTGGGGTTTTTCGAGTTGTCCGAGGGCTTGTTGCACCCGCAGGTCTAACAGTTGTTTTTTAATGTCGAGAACCTGCTGGGACAGTTCTTCACTGCTGAAATTTCGGACTTCGTCGATCTTGGGCAAAGACATCGTCAGTTTCTACTCTCCTTCGCGCTTGATGAATTTCGTTTTAATCGGCAGCTTGAAGGACGCCAGACGCATGGCTTCCCGAGCGGTTTCTTCGGGGACGCCTGCGATCTCGAACATGATGCGGCCGGGTTTGACGACAGCCACCCAAAACTCGGGCGATCCTTTACCGGAACCCATCCGGGTTTCTGCCGGACGCATGGTCACGGGTTTGTCGGGAAACAGACGAATCCAGATTTTCCCACCGCGACGGACGTAACGAGTCATTGCCCGACGGCTGGCTTCGATTTGACGGGAGGTAATCCAGGACGGCTCGAGAGCTTGGAGGCCGTACTCCCCGAAATCGACTTTGTTGCCACGGGTGGCTTGACCCCGGAGTCGTCCGCGCTGCTGTTTGCGGAATTTGGTACGTTTCGGACTGAGCATGGTTTGCGAATCGAACGTTGGCTATGGGTCAGACAGGGTGCGACCGACGGGACTCGGTTTTACCCTTCGTTGGAGCGATCTTCAAACTGTCTGCGACGCTGTTGGCGACGGCGAGGGCGATCGGCGTTCGCGGGCGCTTTTTCTTCCTGTCCCGGCAAGATTTCGCCTTTGAAAATCCACACTTTCACGCCCAGGATGCCGTAAATGGTGCGGGCGGTACGGTAGCAGTAATCGATATCAGCCCGTAACGTATGCAGGGGAACGCGACCTTCGCGAGTCCATTCAGTCCGTGCGATTTCGGCACCGTTGAGGCGTCCGGCCACTTGCACTTTGATGCCTTCGACGCCAGCGCGCTGGGCTCGTTGGATGGCTTGGCGCACGACGCGACGGAAGGACACCCGCCGTTCGAGTTGTTGGGCGATATATTCGGCAATCAAGGCGGCGTCGGCGTCCACACGGGTCACTTCGACGACGTTGATGCGAATTTGACGGTTGCTACCGCCGAGAATCCGTTGCAGGTTCGTCCGCAGGCTTTCGATGCCGCTGCCACCGCGACCGACGACTACACCGGGACGGGCGGTGCGAATTTCCAGGTCGATTTGGTCGGCCTTGCGTTCGATGCGAACTTCCGAAATTCCGGCGTTGTTCAGGTTGTTTTGGATATACTCCCGAATCAGGCGGTCTTCTTTGAGCAGTTCGGGATAGCGTTTGCTATCGGCGAACCAACGAGAGCGGTGTTCTTGGGTTACTCCCAAGCGAAACCCAGTCGGGTGAATCTTTTGTCCCACGAGTCCTAGTCCTCTTGTCTACTCTTCGTCAATTTCAGGGGCGACTGCCACGGTGATGTGACAGGTGGGTCGGCGAATCATGTAAGCGCGACCTTGAGCGCGAGGGCGATAGCGTTTCAGGCTCGGCCCTTGGTCGGCGAAGGCTTCGGACACCACGAGGGACGCCGGATCGATGCCGAGGTTGTGTTCGGCGTTGGCGACGGCCGAACGCAGGACTTTGAGGACGGGGTCGCAAGCCCGGTAGGGCATGAATTCTAAGATGACCAGTGCTTCCCGGTAAGTCCGTCCCCGAATTTGGTCGAGTACGCGGCGCACTTTATGGGGGGACATTCGGATATAGCGCGCAGTCGCCTTTGCTTGTTCGGTAGTATCGACAGCCATGAGGCTTCTCCTTCTCTAGCGGCGGGCTTTTTTATCACTCTTGGCGTGGCCTCGGAAGGTGCGCGTCGGGGCGAATTCTCCGAGTTTGTGGCCGACCATTTGCTCGCTAACGTAGACGGGGACGTGAGCGCGACCGTTATGGACGGCGATGGTATGTCCGATCATCTGCGGCACGATCGTAGATGCGCGAGACCAGGTTTTGATAACTTGTTTTTCGTTTTTGGCGTTGAGGGCTTCGATTTTTTTCATCAAGCTGTCGGCGATGAAAGGCCCTTTTTTGAGCGATCGACTCATAGTTTCGCGATAGTGAAGTACACAGAGGGAGTCCGTTCTGATGCGGCCGGACGAGGTTTAGCTTTCGCGTCCGCCCCGGCTGCGTTTGGAAGTCTTACGACGGCGACGCACGATGTATTTGTCGCTTTGTTTGTTCTTCTGACGGGTTTTCATCCCTAGTGCGGGTTTGCCCCAGGGGGTCATCGGACCGCTGCGACCGATGGGCGCCCGTCCTTCACCGCCACCGTGGGGGTGATCGACGGGGTTCATGACGCTACCGCGCACTTGCGGGCGACGACCTTTCCAGCGGGTGCGTCCGGCTTTGCCGAGGGTCAGGTTTCTGGCTTCGCTGTTGCCCACTTGTCCGATGGTGGCGTAGCATTCGCGGCGTACCATGCGAACTTCGGTCGAAGGCAGTTTCAGGGTGACAAAGTTACCTTCTTTGGCGACCACTTGGGCGCTGGTTCCTGCTGCGCGGACGATTTGACCGCCGCGACCGGGCATGAGTTCGACGTTGTGGACGCTCGTACCCAGGGGAATGCTTCCCAGGGGCAGGGCGTTTCCGACTTCGATGGGGGACTCGGGGCCGGCAACGACGGTGCTGCCGACGGCCAGTCCGCTCGGATGCAGGATGTAACGCTTTTCGCCGTCTTGGTAGTGCAGTAAGGCGATGCGGGCGTTGCGGTTGGGGTCGTATTCGATCGCTGCGACTTTGGCGGGTACGTTGTGTTTGTCCCGGCGGAAGTCGACGAAGCGATAGCGGCGTTTGTGACCGCCACCGCGATGGCGACAGGTGATGACGCCCCGGTTGTTACGCCCTTTGGCGCGGTGTTTGGATTTGGTCAGGCTTTTCTCGGGTTTGCTCCGAGTGACTTCGGAGAAGTCCGAGACGGTGGCTTGGCGAGTACTCGGGGTGTAGGGTCGGTACGAACGAATACCCATGATGTTTGTCTCAGGTTTGGTGTGCTACGAAAGAAGGGGCGAGGGTTCGGACGCCAGTTTTAAACGTCGGGGAACAGGTCGATGGAGTCGCCGTCGGCCAGCCGAACGATCGCGCGTTTGTACTGGGCTTTGTATCCGACGAAACGTCCGACGCGCTTTTTCTTCAGCGGTTTGCGGAGGGTTTGCACGGAAACCACTTTGACCTCGAACATGGCTTCGACGGCCGCTTTGATTTCGGGCTTGGTGGCTTTGAGCGCGACGTCAAAGGTGTATTGGTTGTTCTCCATCAGCCGCGTGGCTTTCTCGGTGATGAGGGGGCAACGGATGATATCGGCTAGGTCGCGCTGCGAAACGGTTTTAGTCACTGTAAACCTCCTGAATCTTGGCTAATCCTGCGGCCGTGGTCACGATTTTGTCGGCGTGAAGCAGGTCGTAGACGTTGAGGTTGGTGGCGGCGATGGTTTTGAGCCGCTCGACGTTACGAGCCGACAGATATACGTTGTCGGGGATTTCCGGCAAAATCATTAGGATTTTGCCGTCGGCGTCGATGCCCCAACGCTCGAAGGCGTTGACGAGGTCTTTCGTCTTGGGGCGCGAAAACTGTTCGGCGAATTCTTCGACGACGATCAGATCTTCGGCACGGCTGGAAAAGGCGGTTCTCAGGGCGAGACGCCGCTCTTTTCGGTTCATTTTGAGGTTGTATTCTCTCGGTTTGGGACCGAAGATGACCCCACCGCCTCGCCACAGGGGAGACCGGTTCGACCCGGCCCGGGCGCGACCGGTGCCTTTTTGACGCCAGGGCTTGCGACCGCCACCGCGCACTTCGGCGCGAGTTTTGGTGGAAGCCGTCCCTTGGCGGGCGTTGGTCGTTTGACGCACGAGGGCGCGGTGGACGATGTGGGCGGCGCTTTCTTCTTTGGCAACTTTGAGTTCGAAGGTGGCTTGTCCCACTTCTTCGCCTTGCCAGTTGCGAACTACACAATTAACCATGTCGATCGTCTGTTACTCGTTCGAGGATGGAAGGACTATTTGGCGCCAACGATATTGGCGGGGGCGATGCTGATTAAGCTTCCGGGTTTTCCGGGAACGGACCCTTTCACGAGCAGCAGGTTCCGTTCGGCATCGATTTTAACGACGGTCAGTTTGCGGACGGTGACGCGATCGTTTCCTTTGCGACCGGCCATCCGTTTGCCGGGATAGACACGACCGGGGGTCGTTCCGGCGCCCGTCGAACCGGGGAGGCGGTGGTTTTTCGACCCGTGAGACATGGGCCCGCGCTTGAAGTTATGGCGCTTTTGATATCCGGTGAAGCCTCTGCCGATGCTGTGACCGGTTACGTCTACGATTTGTCCGTTTTCAAAGATTTCGACGGTGACGGACTGTCCGAGTTCGTACTCGCTGACACTGGCGGGTTTGTATTCGCGCAGGTGACGCAGAGCCGGGGAATCGGATTTTTTGAGATGACCCAGTAGCGGGTTGTTCAGTGCTTTAGGTTTGACTTCGTCGTAGCCGATTTGTACGGCTTCGTACCCGTCAGTTTCTTTGGTTTTGATTTGCGTGACTTTGCACGGTCCGGCTTCAACGACGGTAACGGGGACGGCTATGCCTTCCTCGTTAAAGATTTGCGTCATGCCGACTTTTTTGCCGAGAATCCCAACAGACACGGTACTGTTTTCTCCTTGTTTAGCCACTACACATACGAAGATAGGTTGGCGTATGCCTCACCCACAGATCGCTCGCAGCGTTTGACACCCCTATAACGCGACAACCGCAGATGGTTCTCTAGAACCACTTCGGTTGCCGCGATCGAGGAGATTCGATACGTTGAACTGGGGTGTCCGTTAAAGCTGTTTCGAGGTTGCCGAGTTCGGCTGAGACTTAGGTAAACTTTGGGTTCGCCCAGTATCTCCGGAGCGGGTTCGCAACTGATGTTGGGGAACCGTTTCCGAATTTTCCCAGACGCCGATAACATGGACGGTTCGGGCGCGGGAAGACCTCTACGCTTGCGACTTGGTGCCTTGTTGAGGGCAGTAAGCCAGTCCCGTAGGCTACGCGATCGAGTCGCACTATAGTATATAGTGCTAACGTTTTTCTATAACTTTCAGTCGCAATTTCCCAGTATACGCGAGTCTATCTTAATTGTCTAGTTCGGGGAGAATTTAATTTAAAGGCAACAGGGAATCGTGCAGGTGTTGGAGGGGATTTAACCTCGCCCAACACCATCGCTACGTCGGAGCTTCTGACTCTTCAGGCGGTCGAGGATACTCACTGACACCGATCGCTCGCATCTAACTAAAATCCCTTACTGTTGCCCGCTCCCTGTTTCCTCAACTGAAGGTCGGTAAAATGCGATCGCTATCCTGTAGGCTGACTCGGCCGTATCCTCGTGGGAATCCCGCTGTGGGGCTATACTTTTTTAAAGGATTGTTGCGGTAATTTGCGATCGCGTCTTGTCGGACGGTTCTGTGGCGGTCTCGCGCTAGGCGCGTCGATGGCAATCTATAGAGAGTTTCAAAGGCATGATATTACTGGCAAACGGCAAAAAATTTCTATCAGATCTCGAACAGTTTGGGGCGTTGGGGGCTTACGTTCCCCTCGAAGGTGGCTTTGAAGGACGTTACCAACGACGCGCTCGGGCTGCGGGTTATACGAGTATTTCGCTCTGCGCTCGGGGATTGGGCGATTTGGCGTCTTATTTGATGGGCGTTCACGGCGTTCGTCCCCCTCATTTGGGTAAAAAGGATTTCGGTGACGGTGCGGTGGGGCCGATCGCTTACGTTCCCCCGATCGTGCAAACTCAACTGGATACGCTTCCGGATCGATCGAAAGGTCTATTGCTGTGGATTTTCGATGGAAGAGTGTTGTCTCGTCAGGAACTTGAATATTTGACGGCACTTCCGAAAATTGAACCCCGCGTGAAAGTGGTGGTGGAAGTGGGCGGCGATCGCGTCTTCCGTTGGATGTCTCTTGAAGACGTTCTGGTTCCGGCTTAATTGGGAAATGAGGGGATGATGAGAAAGCTCGGTTCTCTTGTGGCTTTGTGTCTCTAAATTCTCTAAAATTCTCTGATTTTTCAATATCTCGATCGACGGCGTACCGATGTTTTCGGTGCGTCGTTGTTGTTGGTGGCGCTTTGTTAAGTTAATCTACGGTTTCTCGGTCGAGATACTGTGGTTTTGATAAGATGGGTGGAGAATTTTATCCAACGCAATCTTACAAACAGCCTACAAGTCAAGCTGTTATCTCTGTCACGTTTAGGAGGTTTGCTATGAGCGATCGCCCCGATCGACTGTCGCCAAGCGAAATCGCACGATCGAGCAAACGTTGTCTCGATCGCACACCCCACCATCGAGTATTGTCCGAAACCAGTTTCTATTATTTCGCCTACGGTAGTTGTATGTGTCCGATCGACCTACAGCGAACCCTCGGCGAAAGTACGCGAGACTACGTGGTGGGTACGGCGGTTCTCGACGGATATCGCCTCGCCTTCAACCGTCGATCGCGCCGTCGCAACTGTGGCGTTCTCGATGTCGTGCGCGACGATAACGCTCGCGTTGAGGGGGTTCTGTACCGTCTTCCCTGGCGTTTGAGCGATCGCCTCGACGAACGGGAAGAAATCCCCACGGGAGGCTATCGCCGCGAAACCATCGCCGTACAGTGTGGCGATCGCCACTATAGCGACGTTCGGACTTACGTTGTCGTGAACAAACTTCCCCGCGAACTCGCCCCCAACGACTGGTATTTCAACGTAGTGTTACGGGGGGCTGTGACTTGCGGACTCTCCGAAGCCTATTGCTGGCGGTTGTTCGAGCATATGTATCGACTGCAACAACAGCAAGGGGCAATCGAACTTCCCCGTTCGGCATAAAAGGCTCGAGAAGCTGTGTATAATCGGGGTTTGCAATTTGTGCAACCTTTGATAGCAAACCCTCGAAAACCGCACTAGCGCAGCGATCGACTGCAACGATTCATGAACGGTTCCACTGCAATTTTACTTTTGGCTTGTCCCGATCGCCAGGGACTCGTGGCGAAAATCGCCAATTTTATCTATTCCAACGGCGGAAATATCATCCACGCCGACCATCATACGGACTTTTCCGCCGGACTGTTTCTCAGCCGCATTGAATGGCAACTCGACGGTTTTAACCTGCCTCGAGAGATTATTGCCCCGGCTTTCGATGCGGTGGCGAAGCCTTTGGAAGCAGACTGGGAACTCCATTTTTCCGATGACGTTCCGCGCATCGCCATTTGGGTGACGAAACAAGACCACTGTTTGCTCGATTTGTTGTGGCGTCAAAAGGCGAAAGAGTTTCAAGCGGAAATCCCGTTAATTCTTAGCAATCATACAGAATTGCAGCCGATCGCCGAACAGTTTGGTATCGATTTTCATCACGTTCCCATTACGAAAGAGACGAAAGCGGAACAGGAAGCCCGAGAACTGGAACTGTTGCAACAGTACGATATCGACCTCGTGGTGTTGGCGAAATATATGCAGATTCTCAGTTCGGATTTTGTCGAAAAATTTCCGAAAGTCATCAATATTCACCATTCGTTTCTTCCGGCGTTTGCAGGAGCAAAACCTTATCACCGGGCGTACAAACGGGGGGTTAAGATTATTGGGGCAACGGCGCATTACGTGACGGAAAATCTCGATGAAGGACCGATTATCGAGCAGGATGTGGTGCGCGTCAGTCACCGGGATACGGTTGCCGATTTGATTCGGAAAGGGAAAGATTTGGAGCGGATGGTGTTAGCGAGAGCGGTGCGATCGCATTTGCATCGTCGCGTTTTGTCTTACAACAATCGCACGGTTGTTTTTGCTTAGATTGATGTTTTCGGGTGGTGGGGAGGTAATAGTCCTCCCGACTACATTCCCATGCGAAATCGGGAAACGAGCGCACGAGAACAACGAGAATGAGTTTTGAGAAAAAGATTTGCTACAATAAAATTTAGCTTTTAATACTCTAACTTGTTTTGAAGTTTTCTAAGGTATGAGGTAAACGAGCGATGAAACTTAAAGCGATCGTTCATTCAGCAGAAGAAGGTGGTTACTGGGCTGAAGTTCCTGCACTACCTGGGTGTATCACTGAAGGCGATACCTGGGAAGAAGTTTTGGCAAATCTCGAAGATGCGATTCGAGGTTGGCTTGAGGTTGCAAACGAGAACCTCAGTGTTTTGCAATGACTTATGTGCAATACCTTAAACTCCCACAGATTCGAGATAGGGTTGCATGGTTTCCCAAGTTAAACCCTGTTCGATGTACTGGGGATTTTCGGGAACGTAGGGACTTTGCAGGCGATCGATCTTCTCAATTGTCGCATCGTCGGGAAGTACCGACACGTCGGGATCGAACGCTGTCGGACGCATTAGCGAACTGGAAAACCCCTTGAAAATGACGATTTCGTCCTCTTCCCCCTCTACTGTGGCGGAGACGAGTAGCACCTCTTGGGGGCGTTTGATGGTGTACTGTTCCAGACGCGCGATCGCAGAAGCCATAATTTTTCGAGGTTATGCTAAACCCTATCCCAAAGCCGATCGCCCTTGCTTACCCAGGCGAACGAAGCAGAAATACAACAAGCAAATGACGTAAACCGCCAAACCGACGATCGCAAAGAAGCCGAGGATTTGCGGCGAACCGTTGGGGTGGAACATGGCTTTATAGCCCCAAGGTGCTTCCAACCAGACGCGACAGGCGAAATCCTCTACGAGAGCGTCAGTCGTCAATGCGGCGCACCGCAACGAATAGGCTTGAAAAATCGCGCCAATGATGCAATAAAGCGTCACCGCCCAACGCCACGCGGTCATCGTCCATTTTAACGGAGAGGGCGGACGGTCTTCGATTTCGTCGTTGATATCGACCCAAAACCACAGGGAGGCGGGAATTAACAGACGCGCCATGAATCCCGTAATGAAGCTAATGGGAAGCGACGCGATCGCCAAATAGACGGTAATCGCCAACAAACTCGCGACACGCCAATAGATGACGAGGAGGCGTTGCATGGCTTCGGCTTTTTGGACGAACGCCCAAATCAGCAAAACCAAGGGAAGCGAGACGGTGAGGAAAACGGCGAGACGGTAATCCGTCCAGACGAGCTGTTGCAGTAAAGGTTCGTCGAACATTCGGGATTTTGGATGCGGGGCGCACTTACTCGAACGATGTTACCACTTCGCGCTCGGCAAGGGTGCGACAAAACACCGAAGGCTGAAATTACGGTTCGTCGCTGCGAACGATAAGACAACCGGAAATGGAGAGTTTACCGCGATCGAGCCTCAGTTCGTCGAGTTGGACTTGGGAATCGAAGGGAACGGTAATCGTGGGAAAGTCTTGTCGCCTGTCGGTTTCGAGTTGTGGCGTCAGAAATTGCAGTTGGTTGTTTTCGGCGACGCGCACTTCGGTACTGAGGGTAAACGGTTGCGGTGTGGAGGCGGAGAGGATGAGGGAGGCGCGATCGAATCGAACCTCTGCGGTGGAGAAATCTACGGCGTCGGGAAGAACGCTTTGAAACAATTCTTGTACGGGCGTTTGCAGCAATGGCGAGGCGAGGGAACGGGTGAGATCGCGATCGTGGAGGTGCAAGCGCACGGAGACGGGTACGGGTTCGAGTAACCGCAGGGGTTTCCCTTTGAGAATTTGCCACAGATTGATACGGATGCGATCGCCGCAGAGGTCGATGTGACTCAGGTGTAAGCCTTGATAGACGGCGCGTCGGGCGGAAATGGAGACTTGGGGAACGTAGCCGCTGAGGATGTCGCGATTGCGTCCGTTGAGGTCGATTTCGATGCGATCGACGGTTTCGACTTGGGAACGCAACCACAGGCGCAATGCAGCGGCGATCGCGCTTCCGACAGAGCTTTTTGAGGGTTTTTGTAAATCAACCGGAGAGGTGGACATATTCGAGAGGGGGAGAAAGGGAGAGGGGGAGAGGGGGAGAAAGGGAGAGGGGGAGAGGGGGAGAAAGGGAGAGGGGGAGAAAGGGAGAGGGGGAGATTTTCAGATTTTGAGGGTCGATTCGTTGTCTGTCTATTCTTCGATTTGATAGCCCAATTCTGCCAAGTGCAAGCGGGATTGTCTCCATTTCGGTTGCACTTTCACGAACAGTTCTAGATAAATTTGACCGCTAATCAGCTTTTGAATTTGCTCTCGCGCCGCCGAACCGATGCGTTTGAGCATTTGTCCGCCTTTGCCGATGATAATGCCTTTTTGAGACGATCGTTCGACGTGAATCGTAGCAAAAACACGGGTGATTTTTTGGTCTTCTTGGACGCGCTCGATGGAAATGGCGACGGAATGGGGAACTTCTTCGCGGGTTAACAACAGAATTTGTTCGCGAATTAATTCACCCATGACGAAGCGTTCGGGGCGATCGGTGACGAAATCCGGGGGATAGTAGTAAGGTCCGGGTTCGAGGCGATCGCTCAGGTTGTGTTTTAGCGGTTCGACGCCTTCTCCGGTTAGGGCGGAAAATTTCACCAGTTCCCAAGGGCGATCGCCGATTAACTCGCGGTAAGAGCGATCGATCGCTTCAACTTTATCTTGCGCTTGTACGTCGCTTTTGTTGAGTCCCAAAATCACGGGAACGGATACGTCTTTGAGTAACGCTGCGATGTAGCGATCGCCGCCACCTGCTTCGACGGAACTATCGACGACAAACAGCAATACGTCTACCGATTCGATGGCGATTTTGGCGTTTTGAACCAGGACTTTTCCGAGTTGGTGATGGGGTTTGTGGATTCCCGGCGTGTCGATGAAAATCAGTTGCGCCTCGGGGGTGGTGAGGATTCCCTGTAGGCGGTTGCGGGTGGTTTGCGCCACGGGGGAGGTGATGGCGATTTTTTGTCCCACCATCAGATTCATTAAGGTGGATTTTCCCACGTTGGGACGGCCGATAATGCCGATAAATCCAGATTTAAAGCCTTCTGGGGCGGCGGGAATCAGGGGGAGGTTGGCGAAATCGGTCATGATGCGGTTAGCGGGGTGTGGAGGAGTGGAGGGCGTTTTGCACCACAGAGACACAGAGGACACAGAGAATCGGGACACAGAGAATCGGGACACAGAGAATCGAGGTTCCTCAATTGTTCCCCGTTCCCAGATCCGGCGTTCCCCGTTCCCTACCAACTATTGGGTGAAGTCGAAACATTGTTCGTCGTACCAATAGCGTCCGTCTCCGGTGCATTGGGTTGCGTCGGAAATGTCGGGAAGGACAGCGGGATAAGGCGGTTCGGAGGCTTTGTCGCGCAGTCGATCGATCTCGAAGATGAGATACAGAATTCCGGCGATCGCCCCTAAGCCGAGAATCGATCCTAACGCGATCTGAAGTTTTCGATTGGGGCGGCGTTTGGGTTTTTGGGGTTGGTGGACGGGATAGAGTTGTTGTTGCAATTGGTGGTGTTGTTCTCGTAGGCGATCGATCTCGAGGGTGAGGGTGTCTCGTAACGGTTGCGTGTCGGTATCTGGGGGCGCGATTCGCAGGCGATCGAGGTTGGTGAGGGCGTCGCCGTAGTCGCGGACGAAGCGATCGTTTTTTTCGACGAGGTGGCCCAGATGTCGGTGGGCGAGTTCACAGAGGCGCAGGGCGAGTTTGACGCCGACGCGACTGGTGGAGAACAGGCGATCGAATTCGGTGCGGTGTAGGACGAAAATCAACGACGGACAGGTGGTGCGAACGCTTCCGAGACGGGGATAGTTCAACACGAACCCCAACTCGCCGATGGTTTCGCCTTGGGAAATTTTACCCAACAGCAGCGGGTTTCCGGTGGCGTCGTTTTTGAGCAGTTCGGCTTCGCCGTTGAGGAGAACGCAAAGGGAATCGCTGGGGGTTCCTTCGACACACAGTAAATGTCCCGTGTCGGCGTCGCAGACGGTTCCGACTTCGAGTAGTTTTTGGATGTCGGTCTCGGACAGGTCTCGCCCCAAACTCGTGTATTTTAAAAGTGCAACGATGCGATCGCGGTTTTCCATCGGCGGTGTTTTCGATTCTGTTGAAATCTGTCTGAGAAACCCATTTTGATAAATTTGAGAAACCCGGTATCTGACGGGAGTTACGGACTTGGAAGATACCGGGCTTCTGGCGAAAATGCACCCGAGGGATGCTGAAAATGCCTGGAGAACTCGCGGTTAAGGGGAGAACTCGAACAGGACTTCAGCGCGACGAACGCCGTTTTCGCTACCGTAGGTGCTAGTGGTCAGCGATCGAATATGTTCTAAAGCGGGTTTTCCAGCTAGTTCTAACACTTTCAAAAACGGAATTCGTTCTTTAATGGGTTGTTTGCCGTTTTCCCAATTTAAATAGAGATAGCCATCGTTGGGAGTGGGAAAAATGCCGAGTTTTTTGGAGAAGCCTTTATCGCTGAGTAAAGAGAAACGACGGGGGGCGCTGACGGCGCGATCGATCGCCTCGATGGAACTGGCGAGAATGCGATAGTTGTCGATTTGTCCCCGCACGCCCATCACGTCGGCTTCCAGGCGCAAGCGCAAGTTTCCTTCAGCGGTTTCTCCTTCTTTTGTCACCAGGCGCGTCCAAGCCAGGATGCGATGCTGGTCTTTCAGAGTAAACGGGCCGACGCTGTAGCCTTTTTCGAGGGCGGCGTCGTCCAGTTTTTGCATCGAAGCGTCAGCGGCGTCGGAGTCTTCGGCCACAAACAGCCAGTCGGTTTCGTGGAGATCGACACCGGGAAGTAAGGCGAGGGCGTATTCTCCCTCGACCCAGCTAAAGATGTCTTCGGGGAGAGAAATACCCCAACGGCTTTCGAGTTCGGACAGGGGTTGCGAGACGAGGCGAGAAAAGAGGTCGTCTCCCGAGAGGGCGTTGGAAAGGCGGTTCCAGCGGGTATCGAGATCCCGTCCGGCGATGACGAGGGCGCTGTTTTCGGGGATGTAGTTGAGGGCGGCGACGGGGCGATCGAGTTGGGGGGTGACGGTGGACTCGTCGGATTCGCTGGCCCAGACGGTATCGGCGACGAGACCTTTACGGGAGAGGGTCAAGCCGACGGCGAGGGTGTCGGGGAGTTGGGAGTCGGGGCGCACGGATTCGCCTCCCAGCCATGCGGCGAGTTGGGGAACGTCTCCGAGAAGTAAGCCGATGCGTCGATCGCTCATGCGATCGAGGGCTTTGCGATAGGTGGGGGAACCGTTGAGGTTGAGATCGTCAACCTGTACGTCGTTGATGGCTTTGCGGAGGACTTCCGGGGCGTTGGCGAACAAGACGAAGCGATCGCCGACGACTGCACTCGACCATTCTCCGGCGCTAGATTTGGCGAAGGGGTTGAAGTCTTTTAGTTGCAAGCCGTCGCGACTGGGGGGTTGGATTTTCGTGCTGTAGATGAGTTTGACCCCTTTATACTGCTCGAATTGGAGATCGCGCCCGGAAACGGCTTTGTTTTGCCAAAATAAATCGAGGAATTCGCGACTTTGTTCGGCGTCTTTGACTTCCAACGCCAGCAGATAGCCGGGTTGAGTTCCGTTTTTGGGGTCGCGATCGAGGTCGGGGGTGGTGACGGCGAGGGTGATTTCGTTCCCCAGCCAGGGCTTGATATCCCGTTCGTAGTTTAGATCGGTGTCCGCGAGAAGACTGCGTTTGAGGCGATCGAACTCCGCGCGGGCTTGACCGCGTTTTCTCAGAGGGGTTCGCAGTTGTCGCAAGTTCTGGAGTTTCTGCGGGTTCGCAAACAGCGACATCACCAGGGGGGCGTCTTTGGGAACGAACATCGCCGCTACGGGTTCGGAAATCGGCGCACCCCGCAGCAGGGTCAGGGAACTCTGGAACCCGAACCAGTAAACGCTCCAGACGACGGTTAGCACCAGAACCGCCAAAATGGAAATGGAAAATGGAGAAAACGCGCGTGTCTTCATGGATTTTGTCTGACTTCGCCAAGGAGAGATCTCCCATCTGCCATTATTCCATCTTGTTGGAGTCTCGGGTATCGGGACGGAAAAGATCCCCGGCATCTCGGAGATGCCGGGGATCTGGCTTTTGTCGTTGGACTGAGGGGGGCGATCGAGCGGTTTAATTCTTTTTAAATTTTGTTGACAAAAAATGTTTTATTTGATAATAAATTTGCTTCGTGAAATCCTTGTCTAAAAAGACTCGATCGCGAAAAATTCATCAGAAAACTTTTTATAAAACCGTTTCAAATTAACGGTTAGGCTGTTGGATTGAGGAACGAAACCCAACCTAAATAAAACATACAAGAAATCCTCCGAGATGGAGGATTGAAAAAAGGAAGTTTTAAGGAGCGAGAATCGCTTTTCCATAACGAGCGTCGCGATACCAGTGGGCGATTTCAGGAACCCAGCGATCGAGCTGATTTAAAATCAAATCGGCTAACACTTGAGCCTCAATTTGCGCGTCTTTTTTCGTGCGCTGATCGAGAATATGTAATAAAGCTTGTAAATCCGCCGCTAGGGTGTAATTTTGCCGAAACCCCGTGGGCAAACAGCCTCTCGCCATCTCGAAAGGATATCCGAGATCGACTTGTTCAGCATATTCAAAATAGGACTGCGCCGCTCGTTTTAAATCTTGCTGGCGAAGCTCTTCGGTGTATTCTACTTTTTGTCCGTAGCGATCGACATAGGTAAATCCCGCCGGACGTTGATAGTGAATCTCTTCGATTCCATCGATCGATTCCCTGTCCTTTTGTTGCTTGCACCAGGCGGCGATTCGCTTTCCAGTGTAGCGCATCGATTGCACGAGATGGGCGCTATCTTGGTGGCGAACGAACTGCATAATCGTGTTGTGGTCGAAACCGTTCATATGCAGGACGACGTGCGCCCATCGTAAGGGGGAATAATGCCCTTTGTTGGCTTTTAATAGGGTGTTGACGACGGATTTTCCGGCTTGGCGTTCGTCGGGGGCTTTGTCGTCAAATGCGAATCCTTCGTAAACGCATTGATGTTGTCCTTTCCAAATGGCGCGGTTGGGAGAGGGCGACGTACCGTCTGGGTCGATTTCTACGCGCAATTTAGGACAGTTTTCGAGTAGATCTTTTGCTGTGGCTAATTTCATGATGTCGGACGATTCAGCAGTGTTCTTGCGTCAAAAGTTGTTGCTTATAGGTTGGATTGAGGAACGAAACCCAACTCTTCCAACTGCGTTTTGTGGGGTTTTAGAATGTTGGATTATAACCCAATCGAATTTCACAATTTTCAATTTCACTAATTTTTGAAATTAAGAAATCGTTGAAATTCCGAAAGTTGTGGATGTTGGGTTCCACTCCGTTCCACCCAACCTACAATTTTTAATCTACAAGTTCTAAACTTTTGCCAAGGTCACTTTTTCGATTTGGTCTTGGTATTTTCCTTTTCTATCTTCGTAGCTCGTATCGCAGGCTTCTCCTTCAAAAAAGAGCAGTTGAACCACGCCTTCGTTGGCGTAAATTCGACAGTCTGCGCTAGAGGAGTTGGAAAATTCTAAGGTTAAATGACCTTTCCACGCGGCTTCGGCGGGCGTAATATTTGCTATAATTCCGCAATTGTGAACGAAAACCCCCGAATCTAAGGCAAAATTACCTGCTTCCGGAACGGTCAAACAATAAACATCGTGCGTACCGGGAACGTCTTCAACCGAAACAACTTTGTGATTGCGTGTTGCAGGTTGATGAGATTCTCCTCGAAATGCCTGGATGACTTCAGGAAAGCGCCGAAATACCGAGCGATCGCAATTCAGCAACCGAGCTGCGCCACGAATCGAACCCGTGCGATCTAATGCCTCTCGAACCGCTTCTCCTGTAATATCGTGACGGGTTTTCGATCGATCGACGAATTCTTTCATCCAGTCGGATTGCTGCTTCCGTCGGGTTCCATCGTCTTGCGCCCAAGCCTTTTTGCTTAACTCTGCGGTTAAAGCACGGGCTTGTCGATCCTGATAATAGCGAATCATGGCTTGCCGATGGGCTTGGCGGGTTTGTTCCGAGCAGTGCTGGCGACGTTCGAGTAACGATCGACGCTGCTGCTCGTATTTAGGATCGTGCCAAAATGCCTGAGCTTTATCTTGCTGCTGCTGTGAAAAAATCGCGTTCCATTGCGGGTCTTGTTTTAATTGTGCGATCGCAGCTTTAATCGATTCACCGTGTTCGACGGGGTCGAACTCTGCACCGTAGGATTCTCGATTGTGAAGTTGGATATGCTCGGACGCATCCATTCGGATGATATTCCAAGGGTTGTTATTTAATCGATTAAAGTCGATATGATGGCGATGGGAATCGCTAATGTCGGCATAGATGTCATTGCGAACGTTCCATTCATCGCTTAACCGATGTGTCGGATACAAATGCCCGTTCAGCGGTTGATAAACCATTTCATAACCGCGATGCAATTGTCGATACAAAGGCATCAGCGAATCTTGAGGGCGCAAAGTATGCGCTTCGACCATCCGTCCGTCTCGGGTCAAAAATTGATGATCCGGCGTGCAGAAAATGGACTGACCGTTATCCAACGTCACCTTCATTAACGAATCCCGACCGATATATCTCGGAGCTTCTAGAAGTGTGACGATAACTCGTCCGTGAAGACCGATACTGTAGCCCCAAAATTGCTCGCCATCTTCGGAACGTCGCGCCATTTCTTCTAACGTCGGCGCCGTTCCATCTACCAAAGCAACGCGCGTATCGCCTCGAAAACAACGTGCATACGTGCTTTTTCCCAAACAAACCACGGTTACGTTGTTGGGAATATCCAGTTTTTCGAGGGCGACGCCTAACCCATAAGAATGGGCGGGAAGAACGAAATAAGAGCCGTTTTCGTCCGTGTAAAGTTTCGTCGGTTCGAGGTTTTCCGGGTTGAAGTTTTTGGGATCGACGACGGTTCCAGGGATGTGGCGAAAAATCCGAAATTCCGCTGGGGATAGACGAATATCGTAGCCAAAACTACTCAACCCATAGGAAATCACAGGGAAGTCGTCGGCGTGGCGAACTTGTTGCGGTTCAAAGGGGGAAATCATCCCCCTGTCTGCCATTTGAGCAATCCAGGTATCGTTTTTAATCACTGCTTCGAGAAAGTACCCACCAACTGACTAGGATATCGCGTTGACGATCGCTTTTGACGATCGATTTTGGGGAAGAACGAGTTTTCGTGAAATCGCTAGGGTCTCGGGGCGCGGTCGATTTCGTTACGAGATCGATCGTATACTTGACGGGGACACGCGCTCGTCTGAAACGTCCGAGTTGTCTAGTGTAGGAGAGAATTTGTGAGATTGGTCATTTTGGGCGGCCCTGGTGCCGGAAAAGGGACGCAAGGTCGGATGTTATGCGAAAACTTAGGGATTCCCTGGATTGCGACGGGGGAAATTTTTCGCGCGGCGATCGAATCGGACACGGAACTCGGTCGTCAAGCGGCGCCCTATGTGGAAAAAGGCGATTTAGTCCCCGATCCGATTACCATCGAACTAATTCGCCATCGCCTCACGCAACCGGATACGGAAAATGGCTGGCTTCTCGACGGCTACCCAAGAACAGCGTTTCAAGCCGAAGAACTGGATTTTCTCCTGGGGGATCTCGGACAGGAATTAAACTGGGCGATTTGGTTAGACGCCCCGGTTCCGGTGTTGATGCAACGATCGCTCGATCGCTCCCGCGACGACGACGCCCCGGAAATCATCCGACGGCGGATCGATTTGTTCCACCAGCGCACGATTCCCATTACCGGCTACTATAAACCGCGCAACAAACTCCTTCGCATCGACGGCGATCGCCCTTCAGAAGTCATCCAACAGGATTTACTCGATAAGCTGGCGGCGACGCAAGCGTGATCCCTCCATTTCTCTCCTTCTGACTCTTCAACGTCTCGATTTCAGGTTTCGATTTTTAACGCTCCATGTCTTCCATTCCCGAACAGCTTCGTTTAAAGTTCGATCGCGCTCTCGTAGACGCCTTCGGTGAGGAACTCGCCGGAACCGATCCCCTGTTAGCCTCGACGAACAATCCCAAATTCGGCGACTATCAAGCCAACCTCGCCATGTCGCTGGCGAAACGCCTCAAACAGAAACCCCGCGACATCGCCCAACAAATTGTCGATCGCCTCGAGGTGTCAGAGATCTGCGAACCGCCGGAAATCGCCGGCCCCGGATTCATCAACCTACGCTTGAAACGGGAATTCCTCGAAGCGCAACTGCAAAAAATGCAAGGGAGCGATCGCCTGGGAATCGACCCCACAGAAACCCCTCAGACGACAGTTGTAGACTTCTCCAGTCCCAACATCGCCAAAGAAATGCACGTGGGACACCTGCGATCGACCATTATCGGCGATGCGATCGCTCGCGTTCTCGAATTCCACGGCGATAACGTCCTCCGCCTCAACCACGTGGGCGACTGGGGAACCCAATTCGGGATGCTGATTACCTACCTACGAGAAGCCTATCCCGACGCCCTCACCCAACCCGACGCCCTCGACATCGGCGACTTGGTGGCGTTCTACAAAAAAGCGAAAATCCGCTTCGACGAAGATCCCGAATTCCAAGAAACCGCCCGCAACACCGTCGTCAAACTGCAATCGGGAGATACCGAAACCCGTCAAGCTTGGGAATTACTCTGCGATCAGTCGCGGCGGGAATTCCAGAAAATCTACGATCGCCTGGACGTGCAGCTTCAGGAACGGGGCGAATCCTTCTACAACGAAATGTTACCCCAAGTCGTCGAAGACCTGGAAAAACAGGGGTTAGTTGTCGAAGACCAAGGGGCGAAATGCGTCTTTCTCGAAGGCTATAAAAATAAAGAAGGAAACCCCCAACCTCTCATCGTTCAGAAGTCTGACGGCGGTTACAACTACGCCACCACCGACTTAGCCGCCTTGCGCTACCGCATTCGCGAAGACGGGGCGCAGCGGGTGGTTTACGTCGTCGATGCGGGACAAGGAACCCACTTCGACCAAGTGTTTCAAGTGGCTAGACGGGCCGGTTGGATTCCCGAAGGCGTCGAAGCGACGCACGTTCCCTTCGGTTTGGTGCAAGGGGAAGACGGGAAAAAGCTGAAAACCCGTTCTGGGGAAACGATTCGCCTGAAAGATTTGCTGGACGAAGCGGTACGTCGCGCCCGTGCGGATTTGGAAAAACGCCTCCAAGAAGAAGGACGCCAGGAAAGCGAAGAGTTTATCGAAAACGTGGCGAACGTGGTGGGACTCAGTTCGGTGAAGTACGCCGATTTGAGTCAAAACCGCACCAGCAACTACATTTTCAGTTACGACAAGATGCTTTCGTTGCAGGGGAACACTGCCCCCTATCTACTGTATGCGTTCGTGCGGGTTCAGGGAATCAGTCGTAAGGGCGCGATCGATTTCGAGAATTTGGGCGAAGTGTCGATGTCGTTACAGGAAGAACCGGAATTCGTCCTGGCGAAACATCTGTTGAGTTTGTCGGAGATTCTCGACGAGGTTGCTTCGGAGTTGTTACCGAACCGCCTGTGTCAGTATTTGTTCGAGTTGAGTCAGAAATTCAACCAGTTTTACGATAAATGTCCGGTGTTGCAAGCGGAGGAACCGTTACGCACCTCTCGCTTGGTGTTGTGCGATTTAAGCGCCCGGACGTTGAAATTGGGACTGTCCCTATTGGGAATTGAGGTGTTAGAGCGGATGTAAGCTGAGAAAGGGAGAGGGGGAGAAAGGGAGAGGGGGAGAGGGGGAGAAACGGATTCGGTGCGTGACAAGTTGGCCGATTTCGCGGCACATTGCCCGTGTCTTTAGGTCACGCACCCTACAACTGAAAACTTTCTTCACGGGTGACGGGTGACGGGTGACTGAAACACTGTTCACTGTTCACTGTTCACTGTTCACTGTTCACTGTTCACTGTTCACTGTAAAACACACACCCTACGGTTATGGGACGAGTTTTTATTTCTGCGGGTCACGGGGGTTACGAGAACGGACAAATCGATCCGGGAATTACCGCAGGCGGTACGACTGAGGCGCAGGAGATGATTTTGTTGCGCGATCGCGTTATGAGCGAACTGCAAGCCCGGAAAGTCACGGTTCTCTCGGTTCCCGACGACCTCAGCCAGCAGCAAACCATCGATTGGATTAACAGTCGCGCCCGTTCTGACGATGTGGCGGTGGAATTACACACGAACGCCGCCCTCAACCCGGAAGCGAAGGGAACGACGGTGTATTACATCACCAATAACGCCGAACGCCGTCAGGAAGCCGAACGCCTACTTCGCGCCCTGTTACAGCGGGTTCCGCAACTGACGAATCGCGGGGCGCGTCCCGATGCGGTGACGGGAACGGGGAGTTTGTTGTTTTGTCGGGCGGTGACGGTTCCTTCGTTGTACGTGGAAGTGGGGTTTTTGACGAATCCCGAAGATCGTTATTTGATTCAAAACCGTCGCGATGAGATTGCGACGGGGTTGGCGGATGGGTTGCTGTCTTGGGTGAATCGATCGCCCGAAAAACCCCCGGATACCATCGTCTACCCGCAGATTAACATCCGCGTCAACGGTCACGAGTACGGGGAACCGGGAATCGCTGTCAATGGAAACTCCTATATTCCTATTGCGATCGCGGACAGTTTCGGGGTGGATTTGACACAGGCGTCGTTCGTGCGTCGGATTTACTATCGCAATATCGTTTACGTGAAAGCGGTCGATTTGCGCGAGTTCAACATTGCGGTGGGATGGGACAATCAAAGTCGGGCGGTGACGCTGCGATCGGTTCTTCCGATTTGTAAGGGACAGATCGATCGCATCATGGGAATTGGAAACACGACGGACGTTCAACTTCTGGTATTTCTGAAAAAGGACAACCCCCAAGCTGCGACGCAGTTTCCCGACATCGCCACGTTATATCGAGAAGAAGCCAGTATCGAAGGAGTCAATTACGATATTGCTTTTTCGCAGATGTGTTTGGAAACGGACTATCTGCGGTTTGGAAAGGGCGTTAGTGCGGCGCAAAACAACTTCGCCGGATTGGGAGACGCCGCCGGAAGTGCGGGTGGGGCGTCCTTCTCCAGCGCCCGCATCGGTGTCCGCGCCCACGTTCAGCATTTGAAAGCCTACGCCAGTACGGAACCGCTGGTACAGGAAATTGTTGACCCTCGATTCCGCTTTCTCACGCGAGGAATTGCGCCGTTAGTGGGTCAACTTTCGGGGCGTTGGTCTTCTGATATCACCTACGGCGATCGCATTATGGCAATTCTCCGCCAACTTTACGAATCCGCCGGATTGTTGTAAGTCATCTCAATTTTCCCCGTTATCAACTATCAACGATCGATTCCCCTACGCTTCTTTGAAAAAGCGAATGAGTTCGCGGACGCGATCGAGGAATTGGGCGTCTGCACTCAGTTGGGCGATCGCGTTTTGGGCGTCTCTCGAAATCCGGGTATGTTCGGCGTGGTTCTCGGATTTCAGGGTTTCGTGAGAACTCGCCAGACGGCTTAAGTCTTGGCGAATTCCGTCGAATTGACGCTGTTGAGTGGAAACCACGGAATCGGGCTTTTCGGGATCGAGGCGATCGCACAAAGACTTGACATTTTCTTCGATTTGTGCTAAGCGTTCTCGTAATTCGATGATATCTTGACGAGGATATTTGAATTCTCGCCCGATCGCCGTGAGACGATAAGCCAAATATTGATAAAAGGCGACGGCGGGGCGCAATCCGGTAAACAGCAGCGTGGCGACGGAACTGATGTAGCCGATCACGCTGATTCCGGTGGCGGCGAGGAGATACAAGCCGAGGGCAGAGATGACGTGAAGTCCGAGGGCAATCCAAAGCGATCGCCGCACAACGACTTTCACGTAACGGATTTGTTTTTCGTCGATGGGAATGCCTCTTTCGCGAGAGCGATCGGCGTCTGCGAGGACTTGTTTGGCGTTGAAGTAAACGTTCCAGGGGATGGTGACGATGGCGACTAACCACCAAAAACTCGCCACGCCGACAATCCAATCGACGAAGTTTCCGGTAGGAATCCCCAACCACTGCAAAATCCCGAAGGTGAGAAGAACGAGGATAACTAACAGGATCGTAAATCCGGCGAAGTTATTGATTTCTCTGGTGTTCATGGCACTTATGGAGGAAACGAAGGGGTGCATCTCACTTTTGCAAAAACATCAGTTTTGGGTGGCAAAATTCCCGATTAGCACTTCCGGTATAAGATCCCCGGCATCTTGGAGATGCCGGGGATCTGGAAATTGAGTGCGCCCAATTCGATGAATTTACATTTTTGAGATGTACCCAAAGCGATCGTTAACGATCGCCAATGCGATTGGCTAAATCGACCCCTTGTCCGAAATGGGCGATAACTGTAATTGCCGACACGAAAAAGTAAAACAGGCGAATTCCCCACATACAAATAGCAAAGGCAAGGGAAAGTTTTTTAGAGGTCAGTCCCATTTTGCCTTCAACGTGGGAAACGACCCTCGATTCGAGAATATCGACAGAATCTAATTGAGCGATACGTACAGGTAAAGAAGGATAACGTGCGGTGTGTAAATAAAATCCAAAAACTCCCGTTTGAGAGACTTTGCCTTCGAGATAGTCATCGGTACGGTCTTTAGACTCGATCGCCGAAATATTTTCGTTTGTCGAAAACTCTTGAATCCAGTTGTCGTAACGTACGATCGGACCGACACTCAACAACACCGGAAGCAGGACGATGACGACGGCGACGTTAAAGCGAATCCCGAATTTTCTGGGGACGAAAACGGTGGCGAGTCCCAATCCCAAGCCGAGAATCGCAAAGACTAAAATATTGAAAATTTCGGCAATCTCGATACCGCGCATGAGATCGCCGAGAAACTGAATGCGATACAGAGAATTTTCAGCCAGCAGGGTGGTGAATAGTTTGACGATCGCAGCTAAACTAACCGAGAGTGCCGAGACGATGAAAAACAGGAGAACACCGATTGCGAGTTTGAGGCGATCGAAGGCGGTTTTCGTTTGTTGGCGTCGGCGAGCGCGTTTGCGAGCGAGTTTGCGGGGGACGGGGGAGGCTAAGAGCGTCTCTGGACTCTGTCGGTGGCGATATCCGTTCGTCGAGGAGTCTAGGGGGTGGGAGGCGATCGCGTCGGGGGGTCTCGGCGTCTCGAGGGCGATCGTTTCGCGCCAGAGGGGAACGGTACTCTCGCGCACGAAAGCGAGAACCGTAACGCGGTCGATCGAGCCGGTGTTGAGTTTTTCCAACCCCCGGCGGACGAAATCGACCATAAAATCTCGATCTGGCGGTCGTTCTCCCGTGGCGATCGCCGACAGATGATTTCCGTCGATTCTCACGTTGACCGTAATCTGCTTGACTTGCAGCGACTGGTTCATTAACGAGGCGATCGCCTCGGGATTGCCTTGTTTAGCTTGGGTGAAAATCTCAGCTCGAACCATCGCACTCGACTCGATTATGATGAGGTGTTGAAACGAACGTCGAACGTCTCGACCGGATGCGGTAACGACCGCTGCCGTCTTTCTCCCCGTCCCGTTTGCGGGTTTGGCCTGTCCTCGCTTCGAGAGCCGATACGAAGACGTGACTCGAGGTAAAAGGGAAGCTCGTTTAGTTTAACTGCCCATGACCTATTTCCGCACGATCCGCTTTGCCGATACTGATGCGGCGGGTGTCGTATATTTTGCCAGTTTAATGTCAGTCTGTCACGAAGCTTACGAAGCCGCGATCGCTGAATCCGGAATCGATCTGCGTTCGTTTTTTAGCGGTTCTGATGTGGCCGTTCCCATCGTGCGGGCTGAAATCGATTTTTTTCAACCGCTTTTTTGTGGCGACGCGATCGAAGTTCGACTTGCCCCCAATCAACTCAGTTCGAGCGAATTTGAAGTCATTTACGATATTTTCGTAAGGGGATGCTCTCGCCGAGCCAGCCGTGCGACCACGCGCCACGTTTGCATCGACCCTCACAAGCGACGACGCCAACCGTTACCCGAGGCGATCGAACGTTGGGTGTCGAGTTCGGCACAATCCCTCGAACCCTCACCAGACGAGCCGAGAACGTCAATTTTAGACGTTCAGCCAACCGATCCCCAGGAAAACCAGCCATCCGAGTAGGGTAAAAACGGCGAACAATCCCCACATCAACGGCAAAATCCATTTGTTGTCGAAGTAGCCGAGCAGGGGAGTAAAGGCCACTAAGAGCAGGACGGTGAAGAATAAAATTAACAGGGCTAACATAGACGCTTTCAGTTAAGACGCGAGAGGGTCTGAGGCTAGTGTTATTATCGGATGCGGTTTGGTGTTGGGAGCAGATCTTAACGTCAGCTTCAACTCGTCAGTTTGAAAGGTGGTGAAACATCCGAGGACGGGTGTATCTCACTTGTGCGATCACAACTCCACCCATCCTTCCCTTGTTGATGGGAGGTGTCGAAGGACGTTCGGCGAGGTGTTCGACGAGGTGCGAAGGGATGTGCTACGAAGGAGAAAACGTCCCTAATCTAGCGTTTTATCTAGTCACTGTGGGATAACTGTCTAGAGTCTTGGAGGGCGATCGTCAGTGCTTAACAATACCTCTAGTGGGGAAGTTATCCTGCACTTGCAGCCTAATCGAGAGTTAGACGCTTTTTACTTCAGTTCATGGAGGTAAAATTTAAGAATCCATTAGCATTACTAAACCTCTAACAAGATTTGCTAAGTACGATGTATCGTAACTTTAAGATTTCGATTAAGGTTTTGATTGCTGTATCTCTTGCTCTCCTCGCTCTTTGTAGCAATCCAGCCTGTGCCCAAACGAGTTTCGACTTAACTGGAACATGGCGCTTCGTACACGGGACTAGCAACGGGGTACTGGTGGTAGAGCAGCAAGGAAACTCTATATCTGGATTTCTAGTTAACTTGAGAGGACGTATTACTGAAATCCAAGGTACAGTCATGACTCTAGAGCGTGGTGCAGGCAAACGGTGGGGAGTCATGAGAGTTGAATTTGAACGTGAGAGCGAACCCCAGGTTTTCGCAGGTTATACGTCTCGTCCACCAGGGGAGGGGAGTGGTCGCCTTTCAGGAAATGCTATGTCTGGTAATTTCACATATAATGGAACTCCTGCAGGTATGTGGTACGCTGAAAAACTCACTTCAGCGAGAATGGGACGCCCTTAATGGAGCCGTAGGTTAGACTAACTCTTCTGTTGGTTCGGAGTGGCAAGATCGCGCCGTAGCTCAACCCGGGACGTGATTTCAGTGGTTTTAAATGTTCCTATTGTGTCTGAGTTCCTCTGGCAGCAGGCGTAAAGGCTAAGGACTCGGTTTTTTCGAGATGGGATCTCGTGTTGCTAAAGAAAGCATCGGGCTTCGTTGTAAAATAACCTCACACAACTCGACTAAGCTGTCGTACTACTCAAACCGAGTTGGGGAAATCGCCTGAAATTGGCCGGTGCACGTTCTCAGTCAAGACTGTAGCGATAAAACTTATGAGTTCTCTCGAAACAGCGCAACTTCAATATCGAGATTTCGTGCGATCGCTCCGCAGTTTAATGCTGAGTACGGTCGATACTTCGGGAAAACCTCACGCGAGTTACGCTCCGTTTGTCACGGACGAAACCCAGAATTTGTATATCTACATCAGCGGTTTGTCAAGTCACACGAAAAATTTACTTGCCAATCCCCAGGCGAGTATTTTACTGATTGAAGACGAGTCCAAAACTGAGGAAATTTTCGCCCGTCGCCGTTTGTCCTTCGAGTGTCGCGTCGCGACGATCGCTCGTAATACAGAGGTTTGGAATCGAACGCTCGATCGCTTTCAAGAACGATTCGGCGCTCTCATCGACGTGTTGCGGAATTTAGAAGACTTTCAGTTGTTTGTTTTAACGCCGGTTTCGGGACGATTTGTCGTGGGTTTTGGGGCAGCATACGACATCGATCCAGACGATCGCGATCGCCTAATTCCTGTTAAACCCAAATCTCAAAAAATGTAGAGACTATCATACTCCATCCTGTTTCAATACGCTGGATTTCAAGAAGTCTTCACTCCATCCCCCTTAGCCCCCCGCTGCGTTGGGGGGATAGAGGGGCTTTTGGAGTTTAAAAATACAGTATTTGAGTTCAAATTCTGTATTAACAAATACTTTTTTAAAAATTTAAAACGATCGATTTTTTATATATTTTTTGAAAAATTGTATTTTTTGAAAATCGGTTGAAGTACAGACTTTAAAGACCGTTTCAACATATTCTCAAACTCGATCGCTTTCCCGTAAAAGTTTCCGCCGAACTGCGAAACCAGATAGTGCATTCTTAAATAGGGCTGTCTGGAATTCACCCGACAAGCTAACCCCAAATAATACTGACCCCGTTGAATGGCTTCTGAAGACCGTGCCAGCCTTCCATGACACATCAACCGTCGCCCGAGATCGAACAAGTACGCGGCTTTTTCGTGAGGCTCTAACGTCCCTAACGTTGTCGCGGCGAGATCCCGAGGGCGATGATATTTCTCAAATAATCTTAAATGACCTTCTACGACGATTTGACTGTTTTTCGTGGCTTTCGCACCGTCCGTAGAACGACTGGTTTCGTCGTCGCAGTAGTCCACTAACACTTCGGGGACGACCTCGAAGTCGCAAACTTGCGCCAGTTGTAAATAAAAATCCCAATCTTCACCGCATCGCAGTCGTGGATCGAACCACACGCCGCGATCGAGACAGTCTCGTTTCACCATCACCGTCGACGGCGTGCCGATTAAATTAGAAAACAGCAGGTTTTCTCGCAAATTTCCGCGATCGCGAGGATTGCGGACGCGCTTGAGATTTCCTTGGGCGTCGGTAAACCCCAGCCAAGTGTAAACGACGCCAACCTTGGGCGGCGAATTGGCGAAGACGCGCAGTTGCTTTTCCAACTTTTCGGGACGCCACCGATCGTCGGAGTCGAGAAAGGCGACGTAGGTTCCGCTGGCGGCCTCGATTCCAGTATTGCGTGCCGCACAAACCCCTCGATTGGGATCGTGGCGGAGGTAGCGAATTCGCGAGTCGCCAAACTGTTCGACCACCTGTTGCGTGTTGTCTTTCGACCCGTCGTCTACCACGATGAGTTCCCAGTCTGCGACGGTTTGCGCCAGAACGCTGTCGATCGCGCGATCGAGGATATAGGCGCGATTGTAGGAGGGAACGATAATGCTAACCGTCGGATGACTCATGGGGCGTTCACCTTCATCAGTTGCAAATACGCTGCGACCGCACTCTCGTTGGTAAAGCGATCGAGCCACTCAGGAGGTGCCGATTTACCCCCTCCCTCGAGAACCTCCGTCATGGCTTCGGCTAAGGCGTCGCTGTCTCCAACCGGAACGAGGGTTCCATACCGGCCGCCGTCGAGGATTTCTGACGGGCCGCTGGGACAATCGGTCGAAACCACGGGAACGTCTAACGCTAAGGCTTCAATTAAGACGGTGGGTAAGCCTTCCCAGGCGGAGGACAAGACGAAGGCTTTCGATCGCGCCATGTACGCATAGGGATTGTCCGCGTAACCGAGTAAGGCGGCGTCGTTCTCGAGATGGAGTTGGGAAATCAGGGCTTCGAGAGCGTCGCGATCGGGTCCCCAGCCCAAAATCCCCAGGCGACAGGGCTGTTTTTGCCGAACTTTAGCGAAGGCACGAATCAGGTTGGGAAAGTCTTTTTGAGCTTCGAGTTTCCCGACGCCGAGAAATACCGGAGGTTCTCCCGGTCGAAACCAGGCCCGATCGATCGCCTCGGCGGCCCGATCGCGCAATTGGGGGGTGATAACGGGATTGTACACTACGCGAACCCGGTCTAAACCGCTGGCTCGAGCTAAGGCTTGCGCTGCACCTTTAGAAACCGTCACCACTTCGTCGGCGAGGGGATAGAGATAGCGGACGGCGAAGGGAATGGCGAACCGCTTGAGTCCCTTGAGGTTGCCGAAGGATTTCGAGACGGTGTTGTGTTCGCTGACGAGGATACGCGTGGAACTTCGACTGAGGTATTTGGCGGCGATCGCCACTTCGTTGGCGTAGTGCATGGCCGACAACAAGGCCGCCGGACGTTCGCGATCGAGGTAGCCGACGAGAGCGGGTAACATCGCCACCGTTCGCCCCGCGTTTAAATCCACCACGCGCACGTCGTCGGGAATTTTACTGAGGTGAGGTCCCCAGGCTTTCCCTAAAACAATATCGACGTTCGTGCCGCGATCGCGCAGTCCTCGAGCGAGGTTGAGGATTACGCGTTCGGCACCGCCTCCCCCCAAGTAGCTGAGAAAGAGGGCGATCGTCGGAGCGCTGTTCGCGGGGGGGTCGGCAGATACTGGAGTGGTTTCGGCTCCCGTCACGTTCGACATCCTCGTCTCCCATAACATTACTGAGGTTCTTCTTTCGATGCTACTCCCGACTGTAACCGCGCCACCGCGACCCGTTCGGAGAGTTTGCGCGAATTTTACATTCGCCTGTGAATTCTAAAAGTTTTGTGAATTTTATACGTAATTTCACTGACTTTAAAGGTGCAGAAGTACACTCGTACCTGAAATGTTATTTTGCTTTGGGTTGCCGCCTGGGTGCTACAGCCTCCGCGAAATTGCGGATTGGGTGGGTTCGAGCCGGGGGTGCGACGGGCTTGAGTCCTCGACTCCGCTCGGACTCAACGCTCGGCACGTCGAGATGGCGATCGACGGTATCCCAAGTCTCGAAGGCTCGAAAAGTCGATGGTAGAACGATCTCCTTCAGTTTGTTTTCCGAACCAATCCGCCGTCGCGTCTCCGTCGGGGAAAACGACGGTTTTGTTCGATTTGTCGGTTCGGGGACATCACCCGAGTTATTTACGACATCTTATCGAATACGTGCGGCGACACGATCGCGCGATCGCCTTAGTCGTATCTCCATCATTCGTCACCGAACATCCCGATGTGGTGGAACTGGCAAACGAGACGGCGAGAACTCGCGTCGTTCCAATTTCTGAGGAGGAATTCGCGGCTTTACCGTCTCGGAATTCAAAATGGGGACGCCTACGCCGCTATTTCGACGAATGGGAGCTGTTGCGCCGCACGGCAGAACGGCTCGAGGCGGCTCATTGCGTGGTGATGTATTTCGATACGTACCTGCTTCCCTTGGCGTTGGGGGCGTCGCTACCCTGTCCGTTTTCGGGGATTTACTTTCGTCCGACGTTCCACTACCACCAGTTTTTCGGCGATCGCCCGTCTCGTAAAGAGCAACTGCAACGCTGGCGGGAAACCCTGGTGTTGAAGCGGGTGTTACGCCATCCCAACTTGCATCGAATGCTCTGTCTCGATCGCTTTTCCGTCGAAGCCGTCGATCGCCTTTCCCCGACGCCGAAAGCGGTTCCCCTCCCCGATCCGTTGGATTTCCATCCGGTTTCCGACGAGCGAGTCTCGCAAATTCGCGCCGGATTGGGCATCGAACCCCAACGGCGAGTCGCCTTGTTGTTCGGGGCATTGAACGAGCGGAAAGGGGTGTTACAGGCGATCGCCAGCTTGCGACAACTGCCCCCGGAACTCTGCCAACAACTCTGTGTGTTGCTGGTGGGGGAATCTCGCATCGTCGATCGCATCGAAGCCGAGATCGCCGAAGTGCAGATCGATCGACCCGTGCAAATCCTGCAACAGTACGAATTCGTCCCCGAAGCCGACGTTCCGGCCTATTTCCAACTGTCGGATTTAGTTCTCGCTCCCTACCAGCGTCACGTGGGCATGAGCGGGATTTTAATTTGGGCGGCGGCCGCCGGAAAACCCGTTCTCAGTTCCGACTACGGCTTAATGGGAGAACTCGTGCGACGCTACCATCTAGGCATCAGCGTCGATTCGACGAATTCCGATGCGATCGCCCGAGGATTGACGCAATGGCTACTTGACAAAAACAACATTTCGTGCATTGAGTCGAGTCTCGATGCCTTTGCCCTCGAAAACGTGGCCGAAGAATTCGCCCGCGTTATCTTCGAGGCCGTGGACGAACCGTTACGTCGGGTGTGAAGTTCTTGCAATGAAGGGATTGCGATGCTGGTCGTTCTACCGTTTCTCGCCTTAGCCCTGCTGGTTCTCGTTTTCCGCAAACGGGGCAACCCCTGGACGGACGCCGTACTGTCTGGGGCGTTGTGTTGGGGGGCGTTCGTCGTCGTCACTACAGAACTGTTTGGGGCGTTCCAAGCCCTGACGGGGGTGAGTTTGACTCTCGCCTGGGGACTGTTCGACCTGTTGGCGATTTTCTACATCGCGAAATATCAGCCTCGGGAGATGCCCAAAACCTCAATGTCGCATTCGTCGTGGTTTCAGTGGTTCCTCGTGGGCTGCACGATCGCCCTCGTCGCCACCATCGCGGCGATCGCCCTCATCGCCCCCCCCAACAACTGGGATTCGATGACGTACCACATGGGGCGGGTAGTGCATTGGATGCAAAATCAAAGCGTCGCTCACTATCCCACCGCCATCACCCGACAAATTTACCAAGGGCCCTTTGCCGGATTCACCATTACTCAACTGCAAATTCTCAGCGGGGGCGATCGCTTCGCCAATCTCGTCCAGTGGTTGGCGATGGTGGGGAGTTTGTTCGGCGTCGCGGCGATCGCTCGAGAGTTGGGGGCGTCATTGCGGGGGCAAATTTTGGCCGCCGTCGTCTGCGTAACGCTTCCGATGGGAATTTTACAGAGTTCTAGCACCCAAACCGACTATGTGGGCGCGTTTTGGATGACCTGTTTCGCCTACTACGTTTTGCGGTACTGGGACAACGAGCGCAAAATGTCCCAGGTTCCCCAAATGGGGGCGAGTTTGGGCTTAGCGATCTTAGCTAAAGGTACTGCCTACTTGTACCTGTTTCCCTTCGGCTTGTGGTTTGCCATTTCCAGCATTTGGCGGTTTCGGACGCGGATTTGGCAACCCTGGGTAATTATGGGAGCGATCGCCCTCGGGTTGAACCTGGGTCATTATTCTCGCAACTTCGCCGCCTTCGGTTCGCCTCTAGGCGCAACGGAAACCTACGATATGGGGGGCTGGAGTCTCAAACTCCTGCTGTCGAACGTCTCGCGGAACCTGGCGTTACACCTGAGTACCCCCGTTCGTAAAATCAACCTGATCCTGATTGGCGTCGTCGAACAGTTCCACAATCTCATCGGGGCGGATGTCAGCGATCCCAACACCACTTTTCCCCCCGGACAACAGTTCGACATTCACAGTCGCGTCAACCACGAAGACTTAGCCGGAAATCCCCTCCATCTGATTTTGGGATTTCTCAGTGCGATCGCCTTTTTTGGAAATTGGAAGCGGTTCGAGTGGAACCAACGGCTGAAACTGGCGTTGTATCTCGCTGCGATCGTCGCGGGTTTTCTTCTGTTCTGTTCCCTCATTATCTGGTCGCCCTGGCGATCGCGGCTACATCTACCGCTGTTCGTCTTACTATCGCCGTTTATCGCCGTGGTGTTAGAACGAGTCGTCAAACCGCAACTCACGAACGCCGTGGCCGTATTTCTAATTTTGGCGTCGTTGCTATGGCTGTTGTTTAACGAAACCCGTCCCATCGTCGCCAACAGTAAATACATCGAAGAAAATCGCCTTGAAAATATTTTCAATACCTCCCGCAACGACCAATACTTCACGCCCCGGCCGGAAATTCGCCAATCTTACAACCAAACCGTCGACTGGCTGGCCGAAAGTGGCTGTACCGATATCGGTCTGTCCTACGACGGCGACGCTTGGGAATATCCCCTATGGATGTTGTTAAAACAGCGTCTCGACAGTCCCTTTCGCATCGAACACCTGCGTTTAGTCGAGGCTAACCCCACCAAAGACTTACCCTATCCCAACGGCGAGTTTACCCCCTGCGTGATCGTCGCCAACCAAAACGACGACGTACAAGCCACCGAGTTGGAGTGGGGCGGACAAACCTTCACCCAAGCCGACAAATACGGTGCGATCGCGGTTTTTTCAGGTAACAATCCGTAGGGTGCGTGACTTGAAAAATGGGGTATCGAACGCGAGACCGAAAAATCGTCACGCACCGCCAATGTACACCGCCCACAGACAAGAGAAAAATCGGGTATCGAACACCAGACCGAAAAATCGTCACGCACCGCCAATGCACACTCCCCATCTCCCCCTCTCCCCATCTCCCCCTCCTGACAAGGCTATGATTGTAAGAGAGAGAGAAAGAGCCGACAAAGAGAAAGCCGTAGACTCGTTTAGGAGAAGCCATGAAATACAACTCAGCTTACCTCAAACAGTGGTCGCAAGAAGTCAGTCGTCATTTTCCGAATCTTTCCTTGCCACAAGTATCAGGGCTAGCCACCTGGAGCTTTGGCATGATGATGAGTCGCTCTTCAAGTCTGACTCAAGTGTCAGAGTGTATTGCCCAAGTCAACGGGGAAAAATTCACCAACGTACGTCAAAGACTACAACAGTGGTACAAAGAAAAACGCCAAGCTTACGGTCGTAAATATGCTGAGCTAGATGTAGCCAGTTGTTTCGCGCCGCTGCTGAAGTGGGTCTTAGAGCTATTAGGAGAGAGCGACGACCTGTTCCTGGCCTTAGATGCGACCCATATCGGTCAAAAATTTATCGTCTTGTCACTCAACGTACTCTATCGCGGCAGTGGCATTCCCGTGGCCTGGAAAATCGTGAAAGCTTCCCAGAAACACCCCTGGAAGCCCCTGTGGCAAGACTTGCTCCGTCGCTTGAGCGGAGTGGTTCCCGAGTCGGTCAGGGTTTGGGTTTTGGCCGATCGAGGACTCTATGCTTGTTGGCTGTATGAGGAAATTGTGGCTCTGGGATGGCATCCTTTGTTACGTATTAACTCACAAGGCTATTACCAAGTGCGCTCGGGGGAAACTCTCGCCGACTGGCAACCTCTCGAGCAAGTGGTTCGAGTTGGTGAGAGTTTTAGTCAACCGGTACGCTGCTTTCGCCAAAATCCTCTCGATTGTACCCTGTTAGCCCGATGGGACGAGGATTACAAAGACCCTTGGCTGTTGCTGAGTGACGCCTCACCTCAATCGGCTTCGGCTGCCTTTTATGGCTTTCGCTCTTGGACTGAAGCGGCTTATCGCGATCTCAAGAGCGATGGCTTTAATTGGCAACGCACCCGTTTGACTCATCCTCACCGGGCTGAGTGTCTTTGGCTGGCCATGTCTGTGGCTTTACTTTGGCTCATCACCGAAGGGGCTTGTCGGGAAGACTCCCAAAAGCCTTCGACTTCCCCTCGGACTGACTCTGACTCGACCGGTCTGGCCGCCGCGACCCTCAGACCGAGAACTCTTTCTTGTTGGCGCCTTGGCTGTATCTCTTTTGTCGTCCGCCTCTTTCAAGGACTTCCCTTGAGTTGGGGACGCCACCGTACTTCTCCCTATCCTGGGGCTTCTTTGGCTTTCGATACCTCCTAAGTAAAAGTCATAGCCTTATCAGATCTCCCCCTCTCCCCATCTCCCCCTCTCCCCATCTCCCCCTCTCCCCATCTCCCCATCTCCCCCTCTCCCCTTCTCCCCTAAATCCCATCGATCGCGCATAAAATCCCTGGTATACTCCACCCTCTCCGTCAGCAATGACTAAACTGATTATTCAAATTCCCTGTTACAACGAAGAAGCCACCCTGGGGGTGACGCTCTCCGAACTCCCCCGCGACATTCCAGGGATCGATCGGGTCGAATGGCTGATTGTCAACGATGGTAGCGTCGATCGCACCGTCGAAGTCGCCCAAGCCTGCGGCGTAGACCACATCGTCAGTTTCGACCACAACCAGGGACTCGCGAAAGTGTTCATGGCGGGTATCGACGCCAGCCTCAAAGCGGGGGCGGATATCATCGTCAACACAGACGCCGACAACCAATATTGCGCCGCTGATATTCCCAAACTCATCGAACCGATTCTCAACGGAACCGCCGAGATGGTCGTTGGAGAACGCCCCATCACCGAGATCGAGCATTTTTCCCCGGCGAAAAAAGTCCTGCAACGCCTCGGAAGTTGGGTCGTTCGCATCGCCAGCAACACGAAAATTCCCGACGCCCCCAGCGGATTTCGCGCCTATTCTCGCAACGCGGCGATGCAGTTAAACGTGTTTAACGAATATACCTACACCCTCGAAACCATCATTCAAGCGGGACAAAAGGGAATGGCGATCGCCTCAGTTCCCATCCGAACCAACGGCTATTTACGCCCCTCGCGACTGGTGAAAAGCATTCCCGCTTACATCCAGCGATCGATCTTTACGATCCTGCGAATTTTCATGACCTATCGCCCCCTGCGGTTCTTTTCGATCGCGGGAAGTATTCCCTTCACCTTGGGGATATTGCTGTGTATTCGCTGGTTGATTTTATTTGAACCCGATCGCGCCCGCACGCCGAGTTTGATTCTCGCGGCAATTTTAATCCTCATCGGCTTTCAATTGTGGATGTTCGGGTTAGTGGCGGACGTGATGTCTGCCAACCGCAAATTGCTCGAAGACGTACAACTTCGCTTGCGGCGATCGGCTTACGAAAAACCGAATTCAGAAACCCGTCAAGTCAGGACAGATGGGACAGTTCGCTCCAACCAAAAGGCGTCTACTGAGGTATCGTCATGACTGCAACGAACGAGTCTTCTACGCCGTTAGAAACGGGAGCGATCGATCCCGCATCAGTGCGCGTCGCGTGGCTGTTAACCTCGGCATTTTTCTACTGGCAACCTGCCATGAAATGTCTCACGGACTTATTCCCCAATACCACCGTCTACACCAGTCGCTGGCATGGATTCGCCCCCGGACTAGAAGATTCTTTTCGCGTCGATATTGTCGGAGAACGTAAACTCGTCGCTCTCAAAAAAGCCGATAAAGGTTACGGCAGTACCTTCACCTATCTTCCCCTACAAATTGTCGGGCGACTGTCAAAATTTAAACCCGATGTCGTGTTTTCCAACGCCTTCGGTGTTTGGACGTTACTCGCCTTATTGTCCAAATTCGTAAGCGAGTTGCGCGTCGTCATCGCCTACGAAGGAAGTTCCCCCAGCGTAGACTATCG
>NZ_KB235958.1:237360-255013 GCF_000332355.1 Baaleninema simplex PCC 7105 | reverse complement strand
AGTGGTACAAAGAAAAACGCCAAGCTTACGGTCGTAAATATGCTGAGCTAGATGTAGCCAGTTGTTTCGCGCCGCTGCTGAAGTGGGTCTTAGAGCTATTAGGAGAGAGCGACGACCTGTTCCTGGCCTTAGATGCGACCCATATCGGTCAAAAATTTATCGTCTTGTCACTCAACGTACTCTATCGCGGCAGTGGCATTCCCGTGGCCTGGAAAATCGTGAAAGCTTCCCAGAAACACCCCTGGAAGCCCCTGTGGCAAGACTTGCTCCGTCGCTTGAGCGGAGTGGTTCCCGAGTCGGTCAGGGTTTGGGTTTTGGCCGATCGAGGACTCTATGCTTGTTGGCTGTATGAGGAAATTGTGGCTCTGGGATGGCATCCTTTGTTACGTATTAACTCACAAGGCTATTACCAAGTGCGCTCGGGGGAAACTCTCGCCGACTGGCAACCTCTCGAGCAAGTGGTTCGAGTTGGTGAGAGTTTTAGTCAACCGGTACGCTGCTTTCGCCAAAATCCTCTCGATTGTACCCTGTTAGCCCGATGGGACGAGGATTACAAAGACCCTTGGCTGTTGCTGAGTGACGCCTCACCTCAATCGGCTTCGGCTGCCTTTTATGGCTTTCGCTCTTGGACTGAAGCGGCTTATCGCGATCTCAAGAGCGATGGCTTTAATTGGCAACGCACCCGTTTGACTCATCCTCACCGGGCTGAGTGTCTTTGGCTGGCCATGTCTGTGGCTTTACTTTGGCTCATCACCGAAGGGGCTTGTCGGGAAGACTCCCAAAAGCCTTCGACTTCCCCTCGGACTGACTCTGACTCGACCGGTCTGGCCGCCGCGACCCTCAGACCGAGAACTCTTTCTTGTTGGCGCCTTGGCTGTATCTCTTTTGTCGTCCGCCTCTTTCAAGGACTTCCCTTGAGTTGGGGACGCCACCGTACTTCTCCCTATCCTGGGGCTTCTTTGGCTTTCGATACCTCCTAAGTAAAAGTCATAGCCTTATCAGATCTCCCCCTCTCCCCATCTCCCCCTCTCCCCATCTCCCCCTCTCCCCATCTCCCCATCTCCCCCTCTCCCCTTCTCCCCTAAATCCCATCGATCGCGCATAAAATCCCTGGTATACTCCACCCTCTCCGTCAGCAATGACTAAACTGATTATTCAAATTCCCTGTTACAACGAAGAAGCCACCCTGGGGGTGACGCTCTCCGAACTCCCCCGCGACATTCCAGGGATCGATCGGGTCGAATGGCTGATTGTCAACGATGGTAGCGTCGATCGCACCGTCGAAGTCGCCCAAGCCTGCGGCGTAGACCACATCGTCAGTTTCGACCACAACCAGGGACTCGCGAAAGTGTTCATGGCGGGTATCGACGCCAGCCTCAAAGCGGGGGCGGATATCATCGTCAACACAGACGCCGACAACCAATATTGCGCCGCTGATATTCCCAAACTCATCGAACCGATTCTCAACGGAACCGCCGAGATGGTCGTTGGAGAACGCCCCATCACCGAGATCGAGCATTTTTCCCCGGCGAAAAAAGTCCTGCAACGCCTCGGAAGTTGGGTCGTTCGCATCGCCAGCAACACGAAAATTCCCGACGCCCCCAGCGGATTTCGCGCCTATTCTCGCAACGCGGCGATGCAGTTAAACGTGTTTAACGAATATACCTACACCCTCGAAACCATCATTCAAGCGGGACAAAAGGGAATGGCGATCGCCTCAGTTCCCATCCGAACCAACGGCTATTTACGCCCCTCGCGACTGGTGAAAAGCATTCCCGCTTACATCCAGCGATCGATCTTTACGATCCTGCGAATTTTCATGACCTATCGCCCCCTGCGGTTCTTTTCGATCGCGGGAAGTATTCCCTTCACCTTGGGGATATTGCTGTGTATTCGCTGGTTGATTTTATTTGAACCCGATCGCGCCCGCACGCCGAGTTTGATTCTCGCGGCAATTTTAATCCTCATCGGCTTTCAATTGTGGATGTTCGGGTTAGTGGCGGACGTGATGTCTGCCAACCGCAAATTGCTCGAAGACGTACAACTTCGCTTGCGGCGATCGGCTTACGAAAAACCGAATTCAGAAACCCGTCAAGTCAGGACAGATGGGACAGTTCGCTCCAACCAAAAGGCGTCTACTGAGGTATCGTCATGACTGCAACGAACGAGTCTTCTACGCCGTTAGAAACGGGAGCGATCGATCCCGCATCAGTGCGCGTCGCGTGGCTGTTAACCTCGGCATTTTTCTACTGGCAACCTGCCATGAAATGTCTCACGGACTTATTCCCCAATACCACCGTCTACACCAGTCGCTGGCATGGATTCGCCCCCGGACTAGAAGATTCTTTTCGCGTCGATATTGTCGGAGAACGTAAACTCGTCGCTCTCAAAAAAGCCGATAAAGGTTACGGCAGTACCTTCACCTATCTTCCCCTACAAATTGTCGGGCGACTGTCAAAATTTAAACCCGATGTCGTGTTTTCCAACGCCTTCGGTGTTTGGACGTTACTCGCCTTATTGTCCAAATTCGTAAGCGAGTTGCGCGTCGTCATCGCCTACGAAGGAAGTTCCCCCAGCGTAGACTATCGAAATTCACCGTTGCGGTTGGCGTTGCGGCGTTGGATGGTGCAAACCGCCGACGCCTGTATTAGTAATTCTCACGCCGGACGAGACTATTTAATAAACGTCTTAAATTCCGACCCCGAACGGACGTTCGTGCAACCTTATGAAGTCCCAGGAACAGAATCGTTAAAAGTTGACGATTCCGACGTAGAAAACGAACTTTCAGATTTACCGAATCCCCGATTTTTATATGTTGGAAGTTTGATTCCCCGCAAAGGATTAAAACCTTGGCTAAACGCCTGCGCGAATTTGGAACGGCGTGAAATTGGCGATTACAGCATTATTATCGTCGGTGACGGCGAACGGCGAGAAGAACTCGAAGCCTTTTGTCGCGACAATGGAATAGAACATCGCGTGCGTTGGGTGGGGCGCGTTCCCTACCACCAACTCGGAGCATATTTCCAACAATCGGACATCTTCGTGTTGCCCACCTTTGAAGATACTTGGGGCATGGTCGTCCTCGAAGCAATGGTGTTAGGAAAACCCGTTCTCTGTTCGGAATATGCCGGAGCGGTGGAGTTGATTCGCGACGGCGAAAACGGCTATCGCTGCAATCCCAACCAATTGGAAATGTTCGCTGATTTAATGGCGAAATTCGTCGAAAACCCGGAGTTAGCGTCGCAGTTGGGCGAAAACGCCCGTCAAACGATGGCGCAGTACACCCCAGAAGCGGCGGCGGACTTTATGAAACAGGTGATTGAAAGAGTCTTCGGAGGCGAGTCGCATGACTGAAACGACTTCTCCCCCTCCCCCCCTCTCCCCCTCTCCCCCTCTCCACATCCTCCTGTCTGCCTACGCCTGTCGTCCCGGCTTAGGGTCAGAACCGGGGATTAGTTGGAATTTAGCCAAGGAATTGGCGCAGTTTCATGAAATTTGGCTGCTGACGCGGGAAAACAACCGCCCGCGTATTGAAGAGGAACTGCAAAAGACGCCGATTCCGGCGTTGCACGTGGTGTACTGCGATTTACCCGAGTGGTTTCAGCGACTCAACCGGGGTCAGCGATTGGTACAACTCCACTATTATCTGTGGCAAATTGTCGCCTATTTCGTCGGTCGCGATTTACACGAAACTCATCGCTTCGACGTGGTGCATCACGTGACTTACGTGAAATATTGGAGTCCCAGTTTTTTGGCGTTGTTGCCAATTCCCTTTATTTGGGGCCCTGTCGGTGGTGGGGAAATGACACCGAAACCCTTTTGGCGGGAGTTCGGTACGCGAGGCAAAGTTTACGAACTGCTGCGAAACGGGGCGCAACGTCTCGGGGCGATCGATCCTTTTGTCAGTTTAACCGCCCGACGCAGTGCGATCGCCTTCGCCACCACCGACGACACCGCCGCCTGTCTCGATCGCCTCAACGCCCCCGACGTGCGCGTGTTGTCTCAGTTGGGACTCTCTGAGGAGGAGATCGCGACCCTCGAAAATTGCGCTCAAGACCCGCCGCAACCTGCTCGATTCCTCAGTATCGGGCGGTTGCTGCATTGGAAGGGGTTCGATTTGGGCTTACGTGCCTTTGCAAAAGCTGATTTACCGGAAAATGTGGAATTTTGGCTAGTCGGGGACGGAAAAGAGGGCGATCGCCTGCAACGCCTCGCCGCCGATTTGGGAATTTCCCACCGAGTCAAGTTCCTGGGTAAACGCTCCCGCGAGGACACCTTACAAATCCTCGGAACCTGCACGGCGTTAGTTCACCCTAGTTTGCACGATTCCGGGGCGTTAGTCTGCGTCGAAGCCATGGCCGCCGGCCGTCCGGTGTTGTGTCTGGACTTAGGCGGCCCGGCGGTTCAAGTTACTGAAGACACTGGGTTCAAAGTGTCGGCGTCCGATCCGGATACGGCAATCTCTCAGTTAGCCGAAGCGATGGCCGAAGTGACTGGCGATCGCGACTGCTGGCAGCGTCTCAGCGATGGCGGCCGAAACCGCATCCGCCAACACTACCGCTGGTCGGTGAAAAGTCGGTTTTTTAAAGATCTCTACGAAAGGTTATGTAACTGTAGAGAACCCGTCTCTTCCAGCTCTCTCACGAAAGGAATTCCATAAAGTTTATAAAAGTTTTTACGAAGTTTTAAATCGACACTGGACACTATGAATTATTTCGCTTAATATCGTAACAAATTTACCCAAAACACGCTCTCTAAAACGTTGACTTCACCCATTAATTTCTATGTCTAACATTCCTGTCGCCATTCTTTGCGGTGGAAAAGGAACGCGCCTCAAAGAAGAAACCGAATTTCGTCCGAAGCCTATGGTCACGGTTGGCAACCGTCCCATGATTTGGCACATCATGAAAATTTACTCCCATTACGGCTTTAATAACTTCATACTTTGCTTGGGGTATAAAGGTGAAATGATTCGGGAGTATTTTTTAAATTACGACATTCTCTACAGCAACGTTCTGCTCGAGTTGGGAAGTAAAAACATCACCAAACTCGACAACGGACACACCGAAGAAGATTGGAAAGTTTGGCTGATCGATACTGGACAGGAAACCATGACCGGGGGACGCCTCAAACGGCTCGCCCCGTACTTGGATAGCATGGGTGCCGATCTCCTCTTGGGAACCTACGGCGATGGGGTTTGCGATGTCAACATTAACAACCTCCTCGAGTATCACAAAAGCCACGGAAAACTCGCCACCATCACAACGGTTCGCCCCCCCTCTCGTTTTGGAGAACTCGTCATTGAAGATAACCTGGTGACGTACTTTCAAGAAAAGCCCCAAACCAGTGCCGGATGGATTAACGGCGGTTACTTCGTTCTCAGCCGCAAGGTATTAGATTTAATCGACGGCGATTCGACGGTTTTTGAAGCGCAACCCCTGAAAACCTTGGCAGCCCTCGGCGAACTTGCTGTCTACAAACACGACGGTTTCTGGCAGTGTATGGATACTTACCGGGAACTGCAATTCTTAAGCGACCTGTACAATGCGGGACAAGCAAAGTGGAAGGTATGGTAAACAATTTCTGGCAAGATCGATCGGTGTTTGTCACTGGATGTACGGGACTTCTGGGCAGTTGGATGACTCAGGAACTCGTCAGCCGAGGGGCGAACGTGGTGGGATTAGTGCGCGATTGGGTACCTCAGTCGCGGTTGTTCTCGGAAGGACTTTCGCAGAAAATCACCACGGTTTACGGCTGTTTGGAAGATTTGTCCGTGTTGGAACGGGCGATTAACGAACATGAAATCGATACGGTCTTTCATTTAGCCGCCCAGACGATTGTAGGGGTTGCCAACCGCGAACCCTTGGGAACGTTTGAGGCGAATATTAAAGGGACTTGGAACCTGTTAGAAGCTTGTCGCCGCGTGGGGGGAGTCAGTCGTATTGTGGTCGCCTCCAGTGACAAAGCTTACGGCGACCAAGAGGAATTACCTTATGACGAAACCACGCCGTTACAAGGAGAACACCCTTACGATGTCTCGAAAAGCTGTGCGGATTTAATTAGCCGCACCTATTATGTCAGTTACGGACTGCCCGTGTGTGTGACTCGCTGCGGTAATTTTTACGGCGGCGGCGATTTGAATTTCAATCGCATTGTCCCCGATACGATTCGATCGACCCTTCGAGATAAACCCGTTCAAATTCGCAGCGACGGAACCTTTATTCGCGATTATTTTTACGTGAAAGATGGGGTTTTGGCGTATCTCCACCTCGCCGAACAGATGGAACGGAAAGAAGTTTGGGGGGAGGCGTTTAATTTCAGCAACGAGTTACAAATTCCGGTCATCGATTTGGTTCGCAAGATTTTGAAGTTGATGGGTAAGCCCCATTTGGAACCGATTATCTTGAATCAAGCGAAGAACGAGATTAAGCATCAGTATCTTTCGGCGGAGAAAGCCCGGAAGTTACTGAATTGGTCGCCGAAATATACCTTAGATGAGGCGTTGTTGGAAACTATCGATTGGTACAGCCATTTTCTGGAGGAGAAAACCCCTTCGATCGTCACGGTGTCTGAATCGGGACAACTGTAGGTTGGGTGGACGCCAGGAAACTCAACGCTCCTAAATTTAACCTGAATTCTGTTAGAGTTCGGTTCCCTCAATCTAATGTGCGATCGGACGACGAACGGGCGAGATAAGGGTGAAGAAACTGCTACGGGTCAATCACGATGATGCACTGTCGAGAAACGAAAATTCCAGGTTGCTATGAAATCGATGTGAAGGTGTTTAAAGACGATCGCGGTCGGTTCGTCAAAACCTTTCACGAAGAAGTCTATCGAGAGTTCGGTCTGGCGACGCACTTCGCTGAAGCCTACTATTCCGTCTCTCAGCAAAACGTCTTGCGAGGCTTACACTTTCAGGTTCCCCCGAAAGACCACGCAAAACTCGTCCATTGTGCGGAGGGAGAAATCCTTGATGCGGTGGTAGATTTGCGAGTAGGGTCGCCCACTTACGGCGAACACGCCCTGTTTACCCTGACGCCGGATAAAGGAAACGCCGTCTATGCTCCCTCGGGGTTAGCCCACGGGTTTTACATCGTCAGCGAGATGGCGTTGGTGATGTATCAGGTGTCTTCGGTGTACGCCCCGGAACATGAAGAGGGAATTTTGTGGAATTCGGCGGGGATTCCCTGGGTGGCGGAACAGCCCATCGTGTCGGCGAAAGACCAGCAATGGAAACCGCTGGCTGAGTTTGAAAGTCCGTTCCGGTTCGAGTCATGACGAAAACGGTTTTAATTTCAGGGGCGAACGGCTATTTCGGTGGGATCGCCTGTCGGGATTTTGCAGCCAACGGTTGGCGGGTGTTGACGGCGACGCGGAAACCGGGGGCGGACGTGGCGATCGATCTCGATCGCCCCCAAGATTTCGCCCAACAAACCCTCGAGACGCCTGTGGATTTGTTCGTCCACGCCGCCGCCGCCCACGATGTCACCTGTCGCGAACAACCCTATCGCAGTCTGTGGCGTAATGTGGCGGGAACGCGGGCGGCGTTGGACTTCTGCGTCAACAACGACATCCCCAAATTCGTCTATCTCTCGACGTTTCACGTTTTCGGACGCCCGAAGGGAGTCATCGACGAAACCACGACGCCGCTTCCCCTCAACGATTACGGTTTGACGCATTTACAAGCGGAAGAGTACGTGCAACTGTATCGGCGACAGGGGAAAATTCAGGGGTTGGTGTTGCGTCCGAGTAACTTTTTCGGGATTCCGGCGGATATCGACGCCTGTAACCGTTGGACGCTGACGCCTCTGGGGTTTTGTCGGGAGGCGGTGGAACTGAAGAAAATCGTGTTGCGATCGCCCGGATATCAGAAACGCAATTTTATTTCGGTGTGGGATATTTGCGAAACGATTCGATCGACCGTAGACCACCTCGATCGCCTGTCGTTGCTGCACGTTCCCGGCCCCGACACCATCAGCATTCGCCAACTCGCCCAGTTGGTAGAACACAGTATGCGAACGCGATGCGGCGAGGCGATCGATCTCGTGATTCCCGACGGCGAACCCACCGAGGCGGAGTTTCACTATACGAGCGATCGTATCGACGAATTTTTTCAACCCCAACGTCACATCGCCGACTTCATCGATGAATTCTGCGAAAAACTGTACGAACGAGCCAAAACATAACCCTAAAAAACCGGATGTTTGAGTCGGTGCGTGACGCGGAAAATTCCAGTTTATAGTCAATACAAAAACATTTGTCGGCCGCGTCACGCACCCTACAGATCTAAAAAACCGGATGTTTGAGTCGGTGCGTGACGCGGAAAATTCCAGTTTATAGTCAATACAAAAACATTTGTCGGCCGCGTCACACACCCTACAAGCTACCTTTCTCCCCTTCTCCCCCTCTAAACCATGCAAACTTCTCCCTTTGAAACCGCAATAAACGCTATCAAACCAGCCATTCGACCGCTTTACAGTCAGTTAGTCCTCTCGCCGTCGATTGCCTTTTTATTAGACACTACCACTGTCGAAAAGGAATACGGAAAAGATCGTCCTATCTATCGACTTCCCAAAGAAACCATTCCTACGCCGGAAGTCAAAAAAATGCCGCCCTTTGACGATCCCTTTAAATATCTAGAAGGAGAAAGCTACACCACCCACGACATTTACAGTTCCGTCGTCGAAGACGTACTGTTCGAGCCGGGAAACGGTCTCGTGATGACCCAATCTCGCAAAATTTTTGCCGAGTCGATTTATCCGAATATGGATAAAATTACCGTGTGGGGCGCGTTTTTAAATAAATCCTTTATCAAACGCAAGTTTTTCGAGCAGCCCGTGGAAACCATTCCCGGCTATACGAGCATTTATCAAGGACTTCCCAACGGCTACTATCACAAGTTTATCGATTTAGTGCCTCGCTGTTTTCTCCTCAACGAACCGGCGTATCGAGACATCGACGAAATCAAGGTACTCTACGCCGATCCGACAGCGGAAGCCGAAGAAATTATCGTTCCTAGGATTATACCCGAAAACGCCAAATTAGTCAAGGTCGAGCCGGGGCGTTTGTACCGCTTAGAAAAGCTGATTTTACCGACGTTTCTCACGCAGTTCGGCTCGGGATATTTACCGCAATCGTACATTCAAAAACTGCGAGAAACCTGTCTTCCAGATCGCCCCTCCCAGCAGAACAAGCGCATTTACATTTCTCGGTCTAAATCCGCCTCGGGTTTGAAAAAACGCCACATTCTCAACGAAGAGGAACTGTTCGGCGAACTGCAAAAGTTCGGGTTTGAGAAGTACGTTCTGGAAGATTACAGCTTGGAAGAAAAAATCGAGCTGTTTTACGATGCAGAAACGGTGGTGGGGGCTTATGGCGGCGGAATTACGCATATTCTTTTTTCGCCGAAAGTCAACGTTTTAGAGTTGCAAATCATGGCGAAGATGCAAACCTATTACTATTATTTGGCGAAGGCTCTCGGACATCCGTTTGAGTTTGTTTGTTCTAATAAAGCCAACAACCGGGAAAATTTCAGTGTCGATGTTCCGGCGGTGGTGGAAATCCTGAAAAAATGGCATGGGTAGGGGTGATGATGGGGTAATAAGGTGATGATTTGTAGGGTGCGTGACTTGAAAAATAGGGTGTCGATCGTGAGGCTAATAAATCGTCACGCACCGCCAATGTACACCGCCCAAATACAAGACTACAGGTGAATTCTCATGAAAAACGTTATTTTCTTCAGTAGTCTGTTACTTCCTCCATCGCAAACCTTTATCCGGGCGCAAGGGGAAAAACTGCAAAACTTTACGCCCTATTATGTGGGTTCTCGTCGGGTTCCGGGGTTGGAACTTCCGAGCGATCGCACCCTAGTCCTCAATTCTGGAACTTCTCTCGGTAAACTCGCCGAAGCCACGTTCAAACTCACGGGATTCGCCCCGAACTTTTACCAACAAATCGAACGACTCAATCCGGTATTACTTCACGCCCAATTCGGACTCAGCGGCGTGTTGGTTCTTCCCTGGATTCGCAAACTCAAGATTCCCTTGCTGGTTCACTATCGCGGGGCGGATGCGACGATTACCCCGGAAACCAGTCAATATGTATCTCTCAATCATTGGATTTACTTTCAACGTCGGGAAGCGTTGAAACGGGAAACGACGCTGTTTCTCACCGTATCGAAATTTATCAAACAGAAACTCGTGGAACAGGGATTTCCCGAAGCCAAAATTCGCCCCCACTATCACGGTGTCGATACGAACCAGTTTCAAGCGGATTTTCAGGTTCCGCGAGAGTCGGTGGTGTTGTTTGTGGGGCGACTGACAGAAAAAAAAGGACTCGAGGATTTAATTGCGGCGATGGCGAGGGTTCAAACTGAAACGCCAGAGGCGAAACTCGTCGTCATTGGAGATGGCGTTTTACGGGAAAAGTTGGAACGTCAGGCGAAAGACTCTTTGAAAAATTACGAGTTTCTCGGGGTTCAGCCGCAGTCGGAGGTGAAAGCCTGGATGAATCGATCGCGAGTTTTGGCGACGCCCAGCGTTACCGCCGCAGATGGCGACACGGAAGGACTTCCCAACGTGGTGTTAGAAGCCCAAGCGATGAGTCTTCCGGTGGTGGCGACGCTTCACGCGGGAATTCCCGAGGCGGTGTTACATGAGGAAACGGGGTTTTTGGTTCCCGAACACGATCGCTCTGGCTTGGCGAAATACATTGTCAAGCTACTTCAAGACCCTGAATTATGGCAAAGTTTTAGTGAAAAAGGGCGAGAGTGGGTGTGTCAAAGCTTCGATCGCGATCGCCAAACTCGCGTATTAGAAACGGTTTACGAGACGGTGTTGGAGCGAGCCAACTCGTAGATCTCCATCAATCGTTGATAGTTGGCGTCAGCAGTATATTTATTTTCGTACTCCCGACGAACTACCGGACGCATTTTTCGTAACAACTCGGGATGGGCGATCGCTCGTTCGACTGTCGCCGCCAAATCCTCCGCGTTTCCCGGTTGAAAGTGTAACCCCGTCCGTCCGTCTTCGACCAATTCCGCGATCGCCCCGATGTTCGCTGCGATAACTGGCGTTCCCTTCGCAAAGGCTTCGACAGCCACTCGTCCGAAGGTTTCGTACCACTTCGAGGGAAACACCAAAAACCTGGCCTCGCCAATGATGTCGTACACTTCCGTCATGGGACGACGCCCCAACCAGGTGACGTTAGGAATTCGAGCGATCGCCGCCTCCACCTGCGACGATAGGGTTCCATCTCCGATAATTTTCAACGGAATCGCCCCGTTGAGTTTTTCCCACGCCGCCAATAGCGTATCGAGACCCTTTTCCACGGACAACCGCCCCACGAACACCGCATATCCACCGCTTCCGCTTCCCATACCGGGATCGGGATCGACGAAATTCGGTTTCACGTGGATGTTCTCCCCCGGAAATCCCCCTTCGATAAACTTCTGACGGGCGAATTCCGTCAACGTCACAAACCCATTGACCCGAGTTTTCCAAGTCTTCAGCAGTCGGTGAACCACCAACATCGTCGCCGTCATCCCGCTGGCGGCTCGAGATTCTCGATAGCAGCGGTGAACCACCCCCGGATAGGGAATCGCTTTCCCCAAGCAGTCTTCACAGACTCGTCCGTCGCGGAAAAATAAGCCGTTGGGACAGAGGAGGCGGTAGTTTCGCAGAGTTTGAACCACCGGAATTCCCAAATCCTTGGCGGCGTAGTGGACGGAGGGGGAAATGAGGGGGAAGAAGTTTTGGATATGAACTACGTCGCAGGGACGAGCGATCAGTCTGTCGGTCACGTCCCGATAGGCTTCCCGCGACCACAGGGTTTTTGCGGCGACTTGGAATCGGGACAAGGTATCGACGCGATCGTTGTGTTCTTCGTAAACTTCGACGTGGTGTCCGCGTTCTCGCAGCAAGCGTTCTTCAGCTTGACGCGATTCGTCTTCGCCACCACGAATTTTATAGGCGTTGTGGATACTGAGAACGTTCATTTTTTTGATGAGGATCGAGGGAGCCAGGGAGAGGGGGAGAGGGGGAGCCAGGGAGAGGGGGAGAGGGGGAGCCAGGGAGTACATTGGCGGTGTGTGACAGAGCGATCGGTCTCACGATCGACACCCGATTTTCAAGTCACGCACCCTTGTATGTGGGCGGTGTATGTTGGCGGTGCGTGACGATTTATAGGTCTAAGGATTTACACCCTGTTTTTCAAGTCACGCACCCTACGACTCCCCATCTCCTGATCCCCACAACTGCTTCCATTCGGGAAATTCCCGTCCGAGGAGTTGGGTGAGTTCGCGGGTTTGTTCCTGTTGGATCGGACGCAGGTAGTTGACGGTGGCTTGGCGAACGTCTGGGTCGATCTCTTGAGAGAATTCTTTGACGGCGACTTGTTTTCCGGCGTTGCGAACGGATTTGGGTAAGGCGTCGGCGATCTGACGGAACGGCCAGCGATACCGCAGGCGAAATAGGGTGTCTTTGCGGGGAAACTTTTGTGGGGTAACGTGGATTTTGCGATCGATGTTGGGGGGGACGAAATCTGCGTTGATTCCCAACCACTCGAACACTTGACGAATTACTGTGGTGGGGGTTTGCGTCATTTCTTCAAAGCTGAGAACGAGCAGGCGATCGCGATCGAAATATTCGTAATACCGCTTCAGTTGTTCGCTGTAGTGGCTGACATTCCGATAGAGTGGATTTTCTTTAATGGCACTGAGGATATCGCGAAACTCGCTCCCTTGGCGAATCTCGTGCCAGTAGTGACTGATGGTTCGGGGAATGGGATCGCGTAAAACGTAGATAAACCGGGCGTCGGGATTAAATTTTACGATTCGTTCGGGAATTCCGGTGATGTGGGGTGCTTTGGCGTATAAGGTACTCGATTCCCCGATAATTTTCGCTTCTCCCGCCTCTCGAAACAAGTCGAGATAACGGTTTTCGTCTTTCCACAATTCTAACTTTTTTATGTTTTCCCAATGGAGTTGGTCGGGGGCGACGAAATAACAGGGTTCTTTCGGTTCGCACATGAACGCTTCTGGATGGGTGTTGATGTAGTGATGCAGGGACGTGGTTCCTGCTTTCATCGCACCGATAATAAAGAGGTTCGGACGAGGGTTTGACATGGGATTTCGGGGAAGTTGCGATCGGACAACCTTGTTGGGAATTGCTGACAAAAACAAATTACTAATCGACCATATTGCGAGCGATCGCTAGGAAAAACGCTCGTTAAAAGCCCGGCTCTATTGTATCGATCGACTCATTAAATTTAAAGTTTCACGAGAGCGTATTCAATAGATGTTCGATCGATCCAGATAGCTGCATCGATGTTTTATCCGAATAAACTCCGAGCTTAACTTACAATTTCGAGTTTGTCGAGTCCCATAAAGAAGTGAGAGGGGTGAAGTAAATTCTCCAATCTAAAATAGCTCTAGAACTGCGTGCGATTGCAATAAGTAATATAAATTTTTGATGAAGTAAAGCTCGAAAATATTGCCGTTGTCAGAGAGGGCGTGCCATAATAAATTAAATTTTGTCGTCACGCGATCCAGGACGTTTACGGTGCATTCAATCCAATACGTCACCGCCATTCCCAATTCTGGTTTTCGGGTCGGACATAAATTAGACGACCTCATCACCGGCTTTATATTAGCTGAATTGTACCATCTCGAGTATCTACACAGCCCCCTTTTAGACGACCGGTGGGAAGCCTTTTTCGGATTCGGAGAAAACGAGCAGAACTTCTCGGATTTTATCGAGTCATCCAAAGCCGATCGATTAGACTTAGATTTAATCTCGTGTTCGCCGTTGCTCGGCGTGCGAACCTTCTCGCGACCTGTTCTCAATTGGTTCGACAGTATCGAGAGTTTAGAAACTCGCGGCCGCCGCTGGTTGAAGCGATCGCCAGTTCGTAAAATTCGCCAGTGGCGAAAGCCCTATTGGAGTGGCGTACCGTTTGAGTATTTAGAACGAGTGTTCGCCGATGTCGAGCGTCGCGATCGCCCCACGGTCTACTGCTTTCAAAAAGCCGTGCGCGTCTTACTCTACCAAGTGTTACAGTGGGCGCGAGAGGGCAAAGTCGAGAAAGCCGTTTACGATAACGTCGTTCGCAAGCTGCGTCAGAAATATCACGCGCGTCCCCATCCCTATAAAGTCGCCAATTTCGATCGCGACACCATCGAGATCGGGGTTCACATCCGCCGCGAAGACGCCTCAGTGGAGAACAAACGCTTTCTTCCCACGAGTTTCTATCAAACCATTACACGCCAACTCGACGAATTGTTAGGCGATCGTCGCCATCGGTTTCACATCTATTCCTTCGGCTCTGACGCAGAAATGAACGAACTCGTCAATGCGTTTCAAAGCGAGTCTTACGGAAACTTAGTCGAGTTTCACCTGGCCGAAGCCGCCATGACGACGTTCCATCAAATGACCGTCTGCGACATTCTCGTGACCGGTCACAGTGCCTTTTCCGACTGGGCCGGATTTCTCTCATACAACTTAAAACTCTACCACCCTCACTTTCATATGTTCGGTCTCGACGAAAGCGATTGGGTGGAAGTCAACGACGACGGACACTTCGATAAAGACCGAGTGGCCGGTAAGCTACAACCGTTGCTAGAGGTTTCCTAAGAGGTGGTGAGAGCGATGCGCGTATTGTACGACGGTGTCATTTACAAACTACAAAAGTTCGGCGGAATAAACCGCTATTTCAACAACCTCATTTCGCGACTTCCCGCGAGTCTGACACCGATTCTCACCGCCTATCGCAGCCGTGATATCGTGTATCCGCAGCATCCGCACCTCAAAACTCACGCGTTTCCCTTTCGCGACGGCCGACCCCGACGCGCGATCGAATGGTTGGAACGGAATTATTTCGAGGCGGTGACCTCTTCAGAATCCTTCGATGTGATGCACCCGACGTACTACTGGATGCTAACCGGGAAGGATATGACCGCTTACCGGCGTCCGCTGGTCGTCACAGTTCACGACATGATTCACGAACTGTTCGCCGATCGCATGGATCGCAGCGGTCAGATCGCGCGGACGAAAAAGCGATCGGTAGATATCGCCGACGCCGTGATTTGCGTCTCGGAAAACACGAAAAAAGACCTCATCGAACTCTCGGGAGTTCCTGAAGAGAAAATTACCGTCGTGTACGAAGCGTCCGAACTCGCGATCGAGGCGTCTTACGGCGAAGAATCGGTTCCCGAACGACCCTATTTCCTGTACGTGGGGTCGCGCAATCCCAATTATAAAAACTTCGATCGCCTACTCGAAGCGTTATCGAAAGTCGTCTCTCGCTATCCCGAGGCGATGCTGCTGGCTGTCGGCGATCCGTTTCGCGACTTCGAGCAGAAACAGATCGACGAACTGGGACTGCAAAACCACCTACAAACCCTGAAAAACCCCGACGATCGCCATTTAGCCAAACTCTATCGCTGTAGCGTGGCGTTCGTCTATCCCTCAGAGTACGAAGGATTCGGAATTCCTCCCCTCGAAGCCATGGCCTGTGGAACTCCCGTCATCGCATCGAACCGAGCCAGCATTCCCGAAGTCGTCGGAGATGGCGGGATTCAGTTCGACCCCCATGCGATCGAGGATTTAGCCGAAGCGATGTTGTCGGTGTTAGACAGTTCGGCGCACCGCGATCGGCTCATCGAACGAGGATTCGATCGCGCCAAACAGTTTAATTGGAACAAAACGGCCGAGCAAACCTTTGAGGTTTACCAGCAGGTCGTTTAAACCTCGCAAGTTCGACCCAGTCCTACCCACACGATCCCAGGAGTGTATTGTCATGTTCGACTGGCTGAAAACCTATTGGACAGCCTTGCAAATTCTCCGACGCGGTGACGATCGCTACTATCCCAACGTGCAGAACGTTGCTTTTATCGGATGTGCGCCACGCAGCGGTTCGACGATGCTCATGCGCGTTCTCGATTCCCACTCGCAAATCGCGTCCCCCTGCGAGTTAGCGATTCCGCGTTATTTTCGCGGCGATAAAAAAGAGAAGATCGTTAACAACAAATACCGACAAATTTGTCACTATTACGATGTCAAACCGCTTTTAGCCAAACTCGACCCCCGACGCCTGTTCCGTCGCATCGTTGAGAAAGAAGGAAGTGACTGCTTGGCGGTGAAAGAACCGCGACAATCGCTGTTTTTCGAGGCGATCGGCGACGACTTTCCGAATGCGAAATTCGTTCATTTGGTGCGAGACGCGCGAGCGATCGCCATGAGCGAGTGGTTTCGTAACAATCCCGAGCGAGGCTTGTCGATTTGGTACGACTACAATACTGCTGTTTTGCGCCTACTCGATCGCCTCGACGACGAGCGAACCTATACCGTTCGTTATGAAGATATCGTCGAAGCTCCCAAAACCACTGTTCGAGATCTCGTGGAATTTTTGGGATACGAGTTTGAAGTCGAAATGCTCGATTACGGACGCTTCGAACACGCCGACGACAAAATGAATTTGTGGGGAACCAGTGGAAAAGGCGTCAAAGCTCACGAAGCTCGACAACACCGAGCGTTAGGAACGGCGATCGACGCAAAAACCATGAAAGACCGTCAAAACTTCAGCCCCAAGGTTCTCGAGGCTTATGCAAATATGGAAGAGGTTCGACAATTAAACCAACAGTTCGGATATACCTCTTAGTTTTCCAGTTACGGGATATCTTGAGACCGACATTATGAAAGCCACAGTTTCAAACGCTCCTATTTCGGAGTTTCGCACTCGTTTACCCGAGTTCGATTTTATTCGTAGCTTGGCAATTCTCGGTGTCGTTCTCATTCATACCACGGGGGCATTTTTACCGGAGGTCGAACGGGGATCGATCGCCGATTTAGTGCTGTTGGGAATTAACCAACTGCAACGGTTTTGCGTTCCCGCGTTTATTATTCTCAGTGGTTTTTGGTTGTCTCACGTTCCCAGCAATTTCGAGAATCCCGATTTAACTCTCAAAAAACGACTGTTGCGCGTCGTTCCTCCTTACATCTTTTGGTCGCTTGTATTTGAAGCTTACAATATTTTTGTGGTACGAGATCGATCGCTATCTCATATTGTTACCGATTTAATTTTAGGAAAAAGTGTTTACGTCTACTATTTTATTATTTTAATTTTACAATTTTATATTTTATGGTGGATACTCGTCAAACTTAACGTTAAAACTATTGGAGCGAGCGGTTTAGCCATTGCCCTTGCTGTTCAATTTGGCTTTACCGTCGTGCGTTACAGTGCGTTGTTGGATAAAATTCCTCCTCTACACTATCTCAGCGATCGCTTGATTCTAGATTGGGTCTTTTTCTTTATCTTGGGATGGTATATCGGACAGCATTACGAACGCGTGCGATCGCTCGTTTTTTCTCGCAAAACTTTGATTTGGGGAATTGCCATCTTCGCGCTACTGCTAAGCATTATCGAACGAGATTTTATTCGATATTTGGAATTGAGTCGAGAGGGAGCAAGTAACTTTTTAACCCACATTCCGCACTTCAAATGTAGTGTATAAGTAGTATAAATTGAATCGGAAAAGAATTAGGTATTTCGACTCAGCCAACTGACCCCTTGACTTGAAAATAACATTCAAGAGCCAACTGACTTGACAAAAATAGTAGGATATGCAGAATGACTTCCGGCAAGCTTTCTGTCATCA
>NZ_KB235958.1:235941-237260 GCF_000332355.1 Baaleninema simplex PCC 7105 | reverse complement strand
AGATGCTTTAGAGGCTTTTCGGACAGCCATGTCTTTTCGTTTTGTGGCATGGCTGAACGAGAATCGAGACCTGTTTGCCGCTCACAAAGCGCGTTTTGGCTTGGTTTGGGCTTGAAATTTGTTTAAGTACCGCTAAGATGTCATTTTTACCCGAATTTTTCTTTTTTCTCGGTCTTAATCCCTAACCAACTCCCGACTAATTTCATCCCCTTCTCGTGCTACTTGGCGTACTACAAGTTGAAGTGCGGAATGTGGGTTTTAAGATTTCCCTCTCAGATTTACGCTGTTGCATTTTTCTTAGGATGTTTACCGTGCGATCGCTCCTTCAAACCCCTACAAACCCTTTCGAGATATGCTTTTGCAATTTACCTAATTCACGCTCCTTTCGTAGATCTACTTTCAAAAAAATTAATTCGACAATTTCCTGACTCTATTTTTACCTCGTTTCTTATCTTGTCTGTCGGCATTTTAGCCATGAATATCGGATTTCTTTACGGACTTGAAAAACTTTTGCCTAAAGCCGTTTCAAGATATATTTTAGGCGTGTAGTCAGAGCCAAAACTTGTCTTGTTATCAAAAAATAATTTTGCACAACTAATGAAATTTTACCCCCAAACATCAACCACTCACTATTCGATCGTAACCGATAATCGCTTCAACGGGAATCGTGAGATCGGGAAAAGCAAGCGGTGAAATTTCCCCCTCTTTTAACGTCATTTTAGAGCCATAGTTGCGCCGACTGGGTTGACGGTAAACAATTAACTCCCGAGTTTGTAGGTTTGCCAGCCAATATTCTGGAATTCCTGCCTCAGCATAAATGTGATATTTTACAGTTGAATCTTTCTCTAAACTGGTATTGTCATATTCAATCAGCCAGAAGATATTTTCAGGATAAGGATGGTGAGTCAAATACTCTCGTCCGAGGGGTTCGACAACAGCAATATCCGGTTCCGGTTCAGATTGGTTGGGAAGCGTGATGGGTTTAGCGGGACTCACCAAGGCGCGATCGCCCAGTAATCGAGTGAGATATTGACCGGCGTTTCGACTAAAAAACGCATGAGGTTCACGTTCTGGCGACAGTTCGACGATTTCTCCAGCTAACAACTCCACCGAGCGATCGTCGAGCAACCCCGTTTGAATTATCTGGTGATAATCTTCTAAACTCCACTTAATCGTCGATCGTTCCATATTTAACCTCGATCGCTCTTCATTCCAGTGTATTGTCCGTTCTTCAGATCGGCTACAGCAACGTTTTTTTTAGCCTGAACCGCGAGAATCCTACGTTTCTAATCTCCGATTGAAGCGTAGATGAATCGCGG
>NZ_KB235958.1:203610-235841 GCF_000332355.1 Baaleninema simplex PCC 7105 | reverse complement strand
TGGCGCGAGTTCACAGTAAAATTGCCAACACTCGAGCCGATTTTCTCCACAAGCTATCCCGCAAGATAGTCAATGAGAACCAAGTGATTGTGGTGGAAAATCTAGCCGTGAAGAACATGGTCAGGAATCACAGCCTCGCTAAGGCAATAAGCGATGTGGGTTGGGGAATGTTTTCGACCCTGCTCAAATACAAGGCCGAGGCGGAAGGAAAGGTCTATCTGGAAGTGGATCGATTTTTCCCCAGCACTCACCTCTGTTCTGAAACTCTATTGCCGTTACCCAAGATGGGACTCGACGTGCGATCGTTTGAATGTCCGCAATGTGGGCAGATTCACGACCGCGACATCAATGCGGCAATCAATCTTAAAAATGAAGGCTTGCGGATATGGGCCTCGGGAACCGGGGCTTCTGCCAGTGGAGGGAATGTAAGTCCAAAGGGAGGTCGAATTCGTTCGACGCTTTCCGAGGCAATTCCCAGTGAAGCTGGAAGCCACTCATCAATCGCCTCGCGATGATGAGTGGTAGTTCACCCTGCTGCGTTGACTTATTAAAATTGAAGTAATTGCGACACCACGCGATCGAGTTCCGCGACGATAGGCGTTGTTTCCACTTGATGAAACGCATCGACGATCGCGCGGTAATACCACAACGTCCCCTCTTTTTTACCGCGAAACCGTTCCCAAATCGCATCGCCGACGATCGCGTAATCTTTCAAAATCGATCGCGCGTTGTATAACTTATCCGCCGCCGACACCAGACGAACCGACGGAGACGCCGATAAAATCTTGGCGATATAGGCTTCTTTTCGCGTTTTCCAGGGGGGTTTGGGGGTCGTATTGGCGTCCGTACAGCCTTCAACGATTTCCGTCACCGTCTCCCCAAAGCGGCGGCGAATTTCTATGGCGATGGGTGCGCCCCCACAATCCTCGATCGCGTCGTGAAGTAAGGCGGCGATCGCTTCGTCTTCGTTTGCGCCGTATTCTAACGCCAAACTCGCCACACCGAGAACGTGCGCGACGTATGGAACCCCCGAACCTTTGCGAACTTGCATTTTGTGGAGTTCCGTCGCCCAAACCAGAGCATCAGTAAAGCGTTGAGACAGTTGCATAAAACGACTTATTTCTCGGTTCGATATCCTGTTTACAGTTTAACGAGAACTGAAAACGAACGCTCTAAAATTTAGAGTATTTTATAAAGCGTTGCTTGAGTTAAAAAAAATCTCTCCAATCCCTCGAGATTAGAGAGTCAATCGAATTGTAAAATCCGAGATCGAGAACAGGTCGAGTTAGGCTTACAGTGTATTGACCTCGATGACACTACCATTGAAATTGTAGTTTTTCCCTTCTAACTCTATCGGCGTCCCAATTTTTAACTTGCTCCCTCCTAAAACTACACCGTTATCGGTAATCTGAGCGTCTCCCCCCAGCGTTAGCATCATATTAATACTATAAAGTTCCTCCGCTCGAGGATCGGGTAACTCTTTGACGGAACCGTCCGGTTGTGGAATTGCTAACATCCGAGGAAGACGTTCGACGGTTTTCACGTTAACCTGTCCGCTGGGTTGATTGCGGATAATAATATTGGTTTTTCCGACTTCTCGCAGATTTTGCAAAAATCCCTCGGGATCGAGAACGCTCAACCCGCGCACGATAACGCTCACTTCAACAGGTTTCGTCGTCGTATTGATTTGTGCGACCGAACCCGAGGTTCCGGGGAAGAGAAAAATTCCCACGAATACCATGACGATGACCAGGAGTGCGCCCACGTCGAGGAGGCTGACTTTACCGAACAAGCGACCTTTAGAATCGAGAAATTTCATCAGTGGCGGGTTACAAAAAACGCTGTCGGTCAGAGCGTATCACAAATTTGGGGAAGACAGCGCAGATCGCGGGGGCGATCGCCTTGAAGACCGTCGAAAAGTACGGCGAACGGGATCGAGCGGCGAACTTCTTTCCGGTTGATTTCGTCAAAATAGTATAGGTAAGTTCTTTTTCGCAGGATTGATATGTTTTCCCCACTCAGACGTCTTTTAAAACGTCGCGTTTCCTATCTCGTGCTGTCGGTTTTCGCTGCTGTGGGGGTTTGGACGACCTCGAGTCTTGCAGTACGGGGCTTTTCGATTTGGGATATCCTTCCGAGTGCGGTGCAGTTGATTCAACTGTCTACGATGTCTGACGAACAGGAAGTGGCGATCGGCGAACAAATTAACGATCGCCTCCTCGAAAACGACATCACCCTTTACGAGAATTCCCAAGTCAACCAATACGTCAACGACATCGGCCAGCGACTCGTCCGCGTCAGCGAGCGATCGGACCTTCCCTTTACGTTCCAAGTGGTTCGCGACGATAGCGTCAACGCTTTCGCCACTCTCGGCGGCTTCGTTTACCTCAACACGGGTTTAATTCGCGAAGCCGACAACGAAGCCGAACTCGCCGGAGTCATCGCCCACGAAATCGGTCACGTCGTCGAGCGCCACGTCCTCGATAACCTGAAACAAGCAGCGATCGCCCAAGGGGTCTTGAACGCGGCGGGAGTCGATCCCAACGTTCTCGTCCAAATCGGTTACGAACTGGCGATTAACCGTCCGAGTAGCCGTCGCGCCGAGTACGAAGCCGACGAGGTGGGGTTGTCTCTGGTTCGCTCGGCGGGTTACGCTCCCGTGGGGATGGTGAATTTCTATCACAATCTGACGAGTCGTTCGTCGATTCCCGAATTTCTCAGTACCCACCCCAACACCAGCGATCGCATCGTGAGACTGCGAGAGCGCATCGACCCCGAAACGGCGGCGCAAGGAGACGGCTTAGACGAAGCGTACTATCGCCGTCAGATTCAACCGCTGCTTTAGTGAAATTGTTACAACGTGAGTACGGGGAAGTTCGGCGCGCGATCGTAGCGGGTCATATCCTCGAATTTTCGCAGTTCGGCCCGTTTGACGTGCAACGGCGGTGCGTCTCGGAACCTGTCGTTCGCTGTCTGGGTGAGGAACGGCGCTAACGCCGTGCGATCGCCTTCGCGGGACAGGTTCCCGAAATAGCCCAGCGTCACGTGGGCGGTCAAGTAATATTGCTGTTCGATACCGAGGCGCATCAAGTCGCTGTTTTGATAGATAGCGCGACGCAAACGCACGATGCGATCGTAGGAGGCTTCGTCGAGGGGAACCAAACAGGCGGCGATCGCCCGCGTCATCACCGCCAAACCGACGACTTTCCAACGGACGGGGTGGGCGCTGCTGATGCTGTCTTGCGTCTGTTGGAAAATTTCGCCGATACAAGTCCGCAAGCGATCGTCGAACTCTGGAAACTGGGCGATCGCGTCTCGGTAAGCACTATCCCAAATTAAATCGGCGAGGGTAAAGTGGAAGCTATCTGGGGGAACGGGAACGAAAAAGTCGCGATCGAGGCGATCGCACAATCGGTTCTGACAGGAACGAATCACTTCGTAAAACTCGCTGTCCGAAGGACTGTCACACCACGGCGGCGTGATGACGCTATAACCGGGGAACGGCTTCGGTTGTCGTCCACCTTCTGGACGGGGCGCGAATTTCGGAGATTCGACAATATGATGGAGCGTTTTCGCCTGGGACTCCGTGTCCACGAGCTTCGCAACGCGATCGAGATAAATTTGATAAGTATCGTCCAAAATACATTTCTCCCAAAAGCCTTCTATATTCTGCATTATGGGCGATTTCGCGGGACAAAAGACAGCGATGGGGGAAATTAGAGAGGGGGAGAGGGGGAGAGGGGGAGAAGGGGAGAAGGGGAGAGGGGGAGAGGGGGAGAAGGGGAGAAACAGTTATCTGTTTGCTGTCTTTACGGGTGACTGTTCCCCGTTCCCTGTTCCCCGTTCCCTGTTCCCGATTCCCTGTTCCCTATCAACTATCAACTATCGAAATGCCAATTTACGTGTATTGGGGAGAAGACGATTTCGCGATCGATCGCGCGGTGACAGCGTTACGCGATCGCACCCTCGATCCGGCTTGGGGATCGTTTAACTTCGACAAAATTCCACCAGACAGCCCCGAAGCGACGCAACAAGGCTTGAATCAGGCGATGACGCCTCCCTTTGGTGGGGGCGGACGGTTCGTGTGGCTTCAGAATACTCGCCTGTGTCAGCAATGTTCGGCGGAACTCCACGCGGAATTAGAACGCACGCTCAAAGCGATTCCCGAAACGTCGGTGTTGCTGCTGACGACGCGACAGAAACCCGATAACCGTCTGAAATCGACAAAGTTGTTGAAAACGGTAGCCCAGTTTCAGGAGTTTTCTGCGATTCCTCCTTGGAAAACCGATCTACTGGAAAAGCGCGTCCGTCAGGTAGCGAAAGAAGTGGGGGTCACGCTGACGGAGGAGGCGGTCGCGTTACTCGCAGAAGCGGTGGGGAACGATACCCGCCAACTGTTCGGCGAGTTAGAAAAGTTGTCCTTGTGGGTGGGGGAAGATAACGTGACGGCCGCTGCGGTGGAACAGTTGGTAACGGCGACGACACAAAATAGTTTGCAACTGGCGAAGGCGATTCTCGACGGACGCACGGATATCGCCTTGGGGTTAGTCTCGGAGTTAGTCGCCCGCAACGAAGCGCCTTTGAGGATCGTCGCCACGCTGACGGGTCAGTTTCGGACGTGGCTTTGGGTCAAGTTAATGGTGGAGGGTCGAGAACGAGACGAAAGGGCGATCGCTCGAGCGGCGGAAGTGGGAAATCCCAAGCGAGTTTATTTTCTGCGTCGAGAGGTCGATCGCGTCGGACTCGGACAGTTACAGCAAACGCTGGGCGTGTTGTTGTCCTTGGAATTCCAGCTCAAACGAGGCGCCGACCCCGTCGCGACTCTTCAGATGAAAGTGATAGAATTGTGCGGAATTTGTCGCGGTTAGGGGGTTGAGTCGTGAGTCGGCAAGGTTGGCTAGTCGGACTGTTGGCGCTGTTGCTGCTGTCGGGTTGCGGCGGCGAAGGGGAATCTCCCATCGCGGAAACGGATAAGGCGCAAGTCGCACGGACGTTGGCCGAGACGTTACAGACTCTCGAAACGCAACGTCAAGCGTTGTACGAATCCTTAGAAGGGACAGTCGAACCCGAGGCGTTGGCGGCGGTTCGCTGCAACACCCCAGATTCGGTTGAGGGACTGTCTCGCTCGGTGCGTCGCGAAATTATCGAGTACTGTGAAAATGCTGAAGACCTCGTTCGCAACGCGAATTTTACCGTTTCGCAGTTTAACGAAACCCTCGATCGCCTCGATCCTGGGTTGGAAACTTGGGACGAGGAATTTCAGGAACTGTTTAATAACGAATGGTTGCGCCTTCAAGGACAAGTTCGATCTCAGTAGCGGGGAACCGAGCGATCGACTACGATCGCGTAGGCGTCGATCCCACCGGACAGGTTGAAAACTTTGGCAAAGCCCCGACTTTCTAACCAATGACAGGCGTAAGCCGAGCGAATCCCGTGGTGACACATGACGATCGTTTCTGTTCTGGGATCGAATGTCTCTTCAATTTCTACGATCCACTCGTGGGCTTGACTCATGGGCAAGTTGGTAAAGCCGTCGATCGCGGCAATTTCCACTTCTTCGGGTTCTCGCACGTCGATCAGTTGCAGGGGGTTCGTCTCCGTCGCCAGACGCTCGGCGAGTTTTTCGACATTTATCGAGGAAACCATCGTCAATCTTCTAAACTGCGTTGTGTGGGTAACAGCGTCTCGCACTCAAGCCTTAACGACACTTTGAAAAATGCAGTTCGAGGTTGAAGGCGTTGAGTTTAGTGGGATCGAGACAATCGAATCAAGCTTTTTTGAATTAATAGTATTTCTATTATTAAAACCCGCGATCGATCTGTCAATTGTCTTGAAATATTTTGAAATAAAATTTATAATTTTTTTGGATTTTTAAAGAATATCGAAACGATCTGTCATCTATTTTTAGGTCAGCGATTCTTAACGCGATCGCCTCCAAAAAATAGCGATCGGAGTTCATCCCATCGCCAAGTCTCAACTATCGCAGCAGTTCGTCAACCGTGACTTCAAAACCCGGTAAAACCGCCTGGGTCGCGAGGGTATTGCCCGAGGTAAAAATCTGGCGATCGCCCTCCGTCACGACCATAACCCAAGCCACTTCAGGATACACCAACCAAACCTCTAACGCCCCCGTTCGCAAATATTCCAAGGCTTTAGAAATCACATCTTCAGCGTAATCCGTGGGCGAAACAATTTCAGCCGTGAGGGGAAAACTTTGAGGAAGGACTGTTTCGTCACCGTAGCGATCGACCAATTCCGGCGTTAAGTAGGCCACATCTGGCGATCGCCCGCGTCCTTCCGTCCGACAGGGAACTTCCGTATAGACTTCACCTCCTAACCCACTAGAATCTTTGTACGCTCTCCAGTGGTAGTACAAATTTCCTTGAATCCGGCTGTGTTTGAGCGTCATACCGTTTTTCTCGACCAATTGTCCCCCTACCCATTCCGTGCGATCGGGAGGACGTTGCATCCAATCGTCGAGAGATTCGATTGGGGGGAAACTCGGCGTAACAACAACCATCAGCAATTCGTCTCAGTCAAGACAGAAAAAGGCTTTGTCCGATTTTAACCCAACTTTTTGGGATGGGGAGACTCTTCAGGGGAGAGGGGGAGCAAGGGAGAGGGGGAGAGAGGGAGAGGGGGAGAGAGGGAGAGGGGGAGAGAGGGAGAGGGGGAGCAAGGGAGAGGGGGAGCAAGGGAGAGGGGGAGCAAGGGAGAGGGGGAGCAAGGGAGAGGGGGAGCAAGGGAGAGGGGGAGCAAGGGAGAGGGGGAGCAAGGGAGAGGGGGAGAAACTATTAACTGTTCCCTGTTCCCTGTTCCCTGTTCCCTGTTCCCTGTTCCCTGTCTTCACTGGTGACTGGCGACTGGCGACTGGTGACTGGTGACTGGTACGACTGTATAAAGAATCGATCGCCGAATTCGCGAATATCTCGCAACACCGATCCGGTATAGTGATCGGTCAGTGTCGCTGTATGACCGAATGCTCCCACTATCTCTGTTTGCTGCGCTGACACCCGTGTCGATCGCGATGGCACGACCTCACACACAGCTATATGAGAATCGCTTATCCTCAGAGATGGCGCAAGTCTCGTCTTCTGAGTCTTCGCCGTCTGAATCCTCACCGCCTCCTGAAGAGGAGGTCGAAGACGTGCCGTTCGTTGAAGTCTTTTTTCCGACAGAAATGCGGCCGCTTCCGGGGCGTCTCGATACCGTTCCCGTCTTCAACAGCAACAGTCCCGAAGTCGTTCTCGAAGAAGGGGTCTTGTTATCGACGTTTCCCCCGGAAGACCGCTCCCATCCCGACGCTCATCTCGATTACGCCTTCGAGGGGCGGTTCGACATTTTTACCCACCACATCGCTCGGGCCCGCACGCGATCGCAAACTCGAACCCTGTTTCAAGGGATTTTGCTACACAATCCCAGCGATCGCACCGTGCGCGTCGAAGTCCTCCACGGGGCTAGCTATCTCACCCGTCCCGATGCGTTGTTCGTCGAACTTCCCGATTACGTCGACGATCGCCTGGGAACGGTGTACTCCGGCCCCGGTAGCCGCGCCACCAACGATGTATTGCGAGGGAAACGCCAGGGAAACTGGCCCGCCGTCCTCGAACTCAAACCCGGCGACTCCCGGATGTTAATGAACCTGCCGATTCCCGTCGGTCGCGTGGTTCCCTCCAGTAACGGGCGATCGACCTTGCTGCGTTTGTTGAGCGACGGACCCGTGTACGTCGCCTGTTTGGCCATGTTCGCCCCCCGCAACGGCAGTAACGAACGTATCCCCACCCTAGAGGAATGGCAAACTCTGCTCGATACCACAGGCTTGTCAGGGCCGCGAGATCTCGAACCCACTCCGATCGATCGCATCTACGACGTAGACCGAATGATTTACTCTCGTGTCGCGGGGGTGGCCGTGGGATCGCGATGGGAAGCTCAACTGGTGGATTCCGGCAAACTCGAAAGCGATGACTCTCCGCAATTGACCGTCCCCGAACCGGGGCGATCGTTTTCTTACGGTTTGAGTACCCTGCATCGCGGACGTTTGGGAACCGAACAAATCCAAAGCGCCCGACTGGTACGCCGCTATCCCGACACCGCATACTACGCCCACGGGAACTACGGTATCGAATACAACCTCACGTTACCCCTGTTCAACCCCAGCAACAACCCACGTCAAGTGTCGCTGCTGTTTCAAACCCCCATCAAACAAGATCTCGTCAACGGCGGGTTAACCTTTCTCGATCCTCCCGAAAACCGCGTCTTTTTCCGAGGAATCGTGCGCGTGCAGTACAACGACGACGAGGGAACGCCCCAAACCCGTTACGTTCATCTCGTCCAACGTCGCGGTCAAGCCGGAGATCCCCTCGTGACCCTCAACATCCAACCGCGCAACAAACGACTCGTCGAAGTCGATTTTATCTATCCCCCGGATTCGACACCCCCACAGGTGTTGACAGTTCAAACGGAGACGAGGTGATGGGGACTCACCAGTCACCAGTCACCAGTCACCAGTCACCAGTCACCAGTCACCAGTGAAGATAGGGAACAGCGGATCTGGGAACAGTTAATAGTTTCTCCCTCTCTCCCCCTCTCCCTGTCTTCACCTCGATTCGCTGGTTTGACTTCGAGAATACGCTGTGAAACTGCCGAATTTTTCTAAGGATATGACAACCCCGACTTATTGGAAACCCGTCGATCTCTCTCCCGCCTCGTTTGTCGCCCCCAACGCGACGGTAGTAGGAAAGGTGCGCATTGCCGAAGGGGTCAGTATTTGGTACAACGCCGTCGTTCGCGCTGACGTAGTGGAGATCGATCTCGGGGCGTATTGCAACGTGCAAGACGGGGCGGTGTTACACGGCGATCCTGGCGAGCCGTTGGTTATCGAGGAGTACGTGACGATCGGTCATGGGGCGGTGATTCATAGCGCCCATATCGAACGGGGATCTCTGATCGGCATTCAGGCAACGGTTCTCAACGGCGTGCGGGTGGGGGCTGGCAGTATCATCGGTGCGGGGGCGGTGGTGACGAAGGACGTTCCACCGCGATCGCTCGTTTTGGGCGTTCCGGGAAAAGTGGTGCGTCCGGTTTCGGAAGAACGAGTCGAAGATTCGATCGAACACGCCCGCAAGTACGAACGTCTGGCGCGGGTTCACGCCGGAACGGGATCGGATTTGGGCTTCTACCAAGATTCGTCGCAGTGCTCCAACCATAGCCAATAGGCTTGGTTGGTGGTGAAGCGGCGGTGAGTTTCGGTGCATCCCCCGAACAATGCGATAGCGAGAGAAGGGGATAGCGCCGAAACGAACAAACTGGTAAAATTGCCTTACCGGAAACGGTCTTTAAGATCCTAAGGGTATGGTTCGCAACACCCGAAAAACCCGTGGTGGAGGTAAACCACAAAATCGCCAGTTGGTGTGACCAAGAGAATTTGATTCTCGCTTATGTCTGCGGTGGGGCGCATCGTGGACGTTAAACAAACAGCCTGTGAAGGCGTTCTGACCGGGGGTATTCGGGCTGGCTCGTTTATCTAGGCATGAGCCAGTGAAACAGGAATCTCCGACCATACCCGCTAGGGTTGGGGGGAGAGCGTCAAGCCAATTCGGAATCGGGGCGTGGAGAGATATAATGAGTTTTTGATGAGAACCTTTAAGATTTTTTTAAAATAGGAGACCGTCTTATGGACTTCGATTGGCGTTTGTTAGTCGTACTGGGCCCGATCGCGATCGCTCTGGGTTGGGCAGTGTTCAACATCGGTGCTGCCGCCGTGGGACAAATCCAAACTTACCTGAACCGCGAAAGCTAGAGTCGTCTGTTCGCGGCGCGATCGAACCGACTGTGTTCCACCGATGTACTAGGTGTGAAGACAGTCGGTTTTATATTGGAGAATGGGGGGTGCATCTCACTTTCGCAAATACACAAGTTCGGCAATTTGTCAATATCTTCCTCAAGGACTGCTAGAAGGGGATTTACTCTTTTAAGTATTTATACTTATCGCAGAATTGAGATGCACCCAGAATGGGAAGTGGCAAAATGAACCCTTGTATGTTGGCCGTGTACGTTGAAATTTTTTAATCGTCGAAATTGCGAAATTCGGGGTACGTTCTACTACTGGCATATATTCTTGGGGTCTTGTTGGCGGAAGTACGGGGAATGCCCTACGTTTGGCTGGCCAGTGGTTGTCTGTTGGCGGCGGCGATCCCTTGGATTTGGCGAACGGGACCTCGGGCAGAAGTTTGGATTTCGGTGGGGTTGGTGGGATTTGCCGCGACACTGTATTTTCAGTTTCGGATGCCTCACCCGACTGCTACGGATGTCAGTCGGTACGCCGGAAACGAGGTGACGGTTAGCGGTACGGTCGTCGAAGTTCCGACGCTCAATCGAAAGCAAGACGCTCGCTTCGTGTTCGAGACGCGGGCGATTTTTTTGGATGACGCCTCGAAATCGGTCTCGGGAAAGCTCTACGTGACGGTTCCGATTTTGCAGGGAACGGGGCTGAAGCCGGGACACGAGGTTTCGGTAACGGGGTATTTATACGAACCCAAACCGCCTCAAAATCCGGGCAGTTTCGACTTCCGTACCTATTTGGCTAGAAACGGCATTTTTGCGGGTTTGAAGGGAGAATCGATCGCCTGGGACACCGCTAAAGAGCCATTTGGATGGGGATGGTGGCAGTTGCGCGATCGCATCGTCCGCACGCAAGTCGAACGGTTGGGGGTTCCCGAGGGAACGCTGCTGAGTGCGATGGTGCTGGGGCGGCGAGCGGTGGATTTACCTTACGAGGTACGCGATCGCTTTGCGAGGGTGGGGTTAGCCCACGCGTTGGCGGCGTCGGGATTTCACGTGTCGCTGATTTTGGGGGCGGTATTGGGATTGGGGCGCAATTTGGGCGATCGCGCGAAGGTTGTCCTCGGGAGCTTCACGTTATCGATTTATGTGGGTTTAGTGGGGTTTCAGGCGTCAGTGTTGCGGGCGGCGTTGATGGGATTTGCGGGGTTGTTGGGACTGGCGACGCGACGCCGCGTCAATCCGGTAGGAGCGTTGTGGGTGGCGGCGACGTTGCTGTTGGTGGTGAACCCGCTGTGGATTCGGGATTTGGGTTTTCAGTTGAGTTTTTTGGCGACGTTGGGGTTGGTGGTGACGGTTCCGCCGCTGGTGAAGTGGTTGGATTGGCTTCCTCCGGCGATCGCACCGTTATTGGCGGTTCCCGTGGCTGCCATGATTTGGACGCTTCCGATTCAACTTTTCGCGTTCGGACAAATGCCCGTCTATAGCGTCGTGGCGAACGTGGTGACGACGCCGCTGTTGTCGGTGGTGACGTTGGGGGGATTTGCGAGTGCGTTGGCGGCGTTGGTGTTTCCGCCTGCGGGAAGTGTCATCGCTTGGGGATTGACGTATCCGATTCGGGGAATTTTAGCGATCGTCGATTTCTTCGCGATGCTTCCAAAAACGGCGATCGCCATCGATAAAATTGCGATTTGGCAAGTGGCGATTCTCTATGGAATCCTCGGTATCGTTGGGTTGATTTGGCAATGGGAAAACCCTAAGTTTCCTAAATTCCTAGGGTTTGTCGGCTCGTTCCTGGCGGCGGTGGCGATCGCGATCGTTCCGGCGGTGGGGGAAAAGACGAATTTGCTGCGGGTTACGGTGTTGGCGACGCGAGAACAGCCTGCGATCGTGGTGCAGCAGGGATGGAAAACGACGCTGGTTCACGGGGGAGACGTGGAAAACACGCGATATGCGGTGTTACCGTTTTTGCAAAGTGAAGGCGTGAACCGCCTCGAGACGGTGGTGGCGATCGCAGATGGGGAAGGCTGGGAGTTGCTGTCACAGATGTTACCGACCCGTCAAGTGTACGGGGTGGAAGACTCGCTGTCAGTCGAGGCGGACGTGGAGGAATTTGAGGAAATTCGGGTCGAAGACATGGCGGTGCAGTCTCTCTCGTCTCAGCCAGAAGTGTTGCAGTTGTCAGTGGGCGGCGAAACCTGGGCGATTTTGGGAGATGCGACGCGAGAAGAACAGGCGAGGATGTTGGCGTCGGGGGAATTGTCGGCGGTGTCGGCGATGGGGTTTTGGGGGCGATCGCTCGATCTGCGAATGTTGGATATGTTGAATCCGGCGATCGCAGTTTTGGCGTCGGAGATCGACGACGCGGCGCAAGCGAAAATCGAGAATATGGGAATTTCGGTGTTTCGGCTCGATCTCGACGGTGCAGTTCGGTGGACGCCAGAGGGAGGATTCGAGACGGTATTGGAAAGCGCGATCGAGGTGTTGTAATCTCGTTTTCGTCTGACCCGCATCTGACTGTGATTTCTCCGCATCGCGTTTCACTCTGTCCTGACGAAGTGAGATAATCCCGTTGGCAACTGCGATCGCGTTTGTGGATTGCGAGCCGTTCGTTCCGTCAGTTTCTTTATGCTTACTATCGCCCTGCCGAAAGGTTCCCTACTCAAAGACAGTATCGATCGCCTGAAATCGATCGGTTTCGATTTCAGTGCGTTCCTCGATTCCTCGAACCGCCAACTGCAAATCCTCGACGCCAGCGGTTCGGCCAAAGGCTTACTCGTTCGCGCGCAAGACGTTCCGGTTTACGTCGAATACGGACAGGCTCAACTGGGTATCGTCGGCTACGACGTGCTACGGGAAAAACAGCCGAAAGTCGCCCACTTAGCCGATTTAGGGTTTGGAGGATGTCGCTTGTCCGTAGCGGTTAAAGCGTCGAGTTCCTACCGACAACCCATCGAACTTCCAGCTCACGGCCGCGTGGCCTCGAAATTCGTCCGCTGTGCGCGGGAGTATTTCCGCGAGTTGGACTTGCCTGTAGAAATCGTACCGCTTTACGGCTCCGTCGAACTCGGTCCGATTACGGGAATGTCCGAGGCGATCGTGGATTTGGTGTCCACCGGACGCACGTTGAAAGAAAACGGCTTGATTGAAATTGCCGTATTGTTTGAAAGTACGGCTCGACTGGTGGCGCATCCTCTCAGTTACCGCCTCGACGCTGACGGACTGCACGATGTCGTCGAGGGACTGCGAGGGACGGTGAAAACCCCAGTATTGCAGCAGTAGCCACTGGCATCCATCCCCAAAAAAAAAGGGAGCTGAAAAAGCTCCCTTGTATCCGTTCGTTGTCTCGGTTGACCAACTTAGCACCCGAAACTCTCAAACCTTAGTTTTGACGCGATCGTCACAGTTCGTTCGGACTGACTTACGCTGTGGCTTTGCGTTTTGCCAAACCGAACAGGCTTCCCACTGCCAACAATCCGAGCATCGTAGAGGGTTCGGGAACGTCTGCCGCAGGCGGGACGTTGGCGTTATCGTTGAAGCGGAGGTTGTACAACCCCGTGTGAGACGTGCCGTCGTCAGCACTCGTTAAGCCGGATTCAAAGGCTTCACCCATGGCGTAGAGGAACTGGGTTTGTCCTTGATACTTGACTTTAACGACTTCGCTCATTTTGATACCGCTGCTGTGAGCGAGGTGTCCGGCTAAGCCCACGAAGAGATCGCCGTTGCCGTCGGTATTGACGTAGCTGACGTTGGGATCGCTAAAGCGTCCGTATCCGCCGAACATATCGAAGAGCATCGAAGCCGTGTTGAAATCGGCAATACCGTAACTGCTCGTCACCCAGTTTTGAAAACCGGTCGAGGCGTCGTTCCAGGCTTCGGAGAACCATTTATCGAGGAACCGCACACCGTCATCCCCCTTCTCGTACCAGTCCTCACGGGTCATGCTGCTGATGAAGATGTTTTCACCGTCGATGGTACCTTGGAGAACGGTTGCGTTATCGAGATCGGCAGCGTCTGAACTCGAGGTCGTCCCCGACAGTTCGATGTTGCCGCCGGGGTTGCTGAAGTTACCTTGCAGCACGTCCGAAAGGCTGGCGGAGTTGTTGAGAACGGTGGAACTTCCTTGTGCTTCGTACAGTAGGTTCGTGCCAGAAACGCTTGCCCCTGTGATGCTTCCGGCGAAGGCGGGAGCGGCGACAAAGGCGATCGAGCCTATCGCCGACGCACTGATTAAAACTTTATTGACCGATACAGACATGGTTACGAATCCCCAAACAGGTTTGTGCAGAACGCGAGAACTTTAGATAGCTTTATGGTGGTAGGAGGTTGAGGGAGCGACTCGTTCGAGATTCAGTCAGAGCGTTTGACTGTTGGTTCGCTCTCGTGTCTCCCAAGTCTTTGGATGCACTGCCCGACTTCAACCTAGTTCTAATTATATGAAAGGATTGCCTCGAAAACGTAAAGTTCCGATAGAGTTTCAAGTATTTTCTATAAAGATTGCAATAAGAAAAGGTGCGATCGCGATCGCACCTTCCGTAAATTTTGGGTCGATACAGTTTAGATTTTTAACAACTCCGTAAATCCCGATACGCGATCGATTACAATTTCTGAAAGCTCGAATTTTTCTCCCGTATAAATACGGAAATGCGATCGACTGCCTGCTGTAAAACATCGGGATCGTGGACTAACGCAAAGCGAACGTATCCTTCGCCGCCTTCACCGAATCCCGCCCCAGGAGACACCGCAACTCCAGTCGCTTCAACGAGTTCGGCACAAAATCCGATGGAGTTCTTTTGCCAGGGTTCGGGAAGTTTAGCCCAAACGTACATCGTCGCTGGGGGTTTGGGAACGTTCCAACCGATGCGATGTAATGCCTCGACAAAAGCATCGCGACGTTGGCGAAAGGTTTCGACCGTGGCTTTTACCGCTGTCGCATCGCCGTTGAGCGCTACCACCGCGCCGTTGAAAATGCCTCGATACTGGTTGAAATCGATCGCGGCTTTGAGTTGTCGCAACGCCAAAATTAACTCGGGATTGCCGATCGCGTAACCGACTCGAAAACCACCCATATTGTAGGATTTGGACAGCGTAAAAAACTCGATCGCCACCTGTTTTTCAGGGTCGGCTTGCAGCACCGACGGCGGACTGTTTTCCTCGAAAACTAAATCTGCATACGGGAAATCGTGAACCAAGACTAACTCGTGTTGCTGACAAAACTGTACCGCTTGTTTGAAAAAGTCTAACGACGCCACTGCCGTCGTCGGGTTGTGCGGATAGCTCAAAACCATCATTCGCGCGCGAGATAACACCTCATCAGGAATCGCCGCAAAATCGGGCAGAAACTGATTTTCCTCCCGCAACGCCATCGGATAAATTCGCCCGCTGGCCAAATAGACGCCACCGGAATGAGACGGGTAGCCAGGGTCTTGCAGCAAGGCATAGTCCCCCGGATCGAGAACCGCCAGCGGTAGATGTGCCGTTCCCTCCTGGGAGCCGATCAGCGGTAGGACTTCCGTTTCCGGATCGACCGGAATGCCGTATTTGCGTTCGTACCAGGCGGCGGCGGCTTGGCGAAAGTCTCGGGTTCCGTGAAACAGTAGGTATTGATGGGTACTGGGATCGCGCAGCGATCGCGCGATTTCGTCGAGAACGAAGTCCGCTGCGGGCAAATCTGACGATCCCAAGGACAAATCGATGAGATCTCGCTTGTGCGATCGCGCTTTGGTTTTGGCGCGGTCCATATCCGCAAAAACGTTGGTACGGAGGGGATCGAGGCGTTGGGCGAAGTGAACCATGAGAGGATAGAGAGGCCGGAGACCGAAGAGACGACGGGGTTAGTGGACAACCGAGTCGATCAGTTCGCCGAGTTTGGGTTTGGTAATCGCCCCTTCTCGGGACTCGACGAGCTGTCCGTCTTTAAAAAAGCGTAGAGCGGGAACCCCTTCGACTTTATACGCTTTGACGGTGTCGGGGTTGGCATCGACTTCCAATTTCACGACTTTCAGGCGATCGGCGTACTCGGAAGCGGCCCAGTCGATCGACGGCGACACCAACCGACACGGACCGCACCAATTCGCCCAAAAGTAGGCTAAAACAGGAGTTTCAGACTGAACGACTTCAGCTTCAAATTGGGAATCGGTAATGGTAACAGGACTGCTCATGTTCAAAAGAATCGACTGACGTTAACGATCGCGAGTTTACATAAACCTTTAAAAAGATAGTGTAAACCGATACTGTCTCGGCGTTAAAGCGTTTCGATGGCTTCAAACCTGAAGTTCTCCGAACTGTAGCGGGAAACGAGACCCCAAATTCGACAGCAAAGGGAAACCTCACGCGCGCGATCGCTCCCGACGCGATAAGTTTCCCTCGTTCCGTTATGGTTGACGGGTCAGACGATCTTAAAGGTTATCTAACTCTTTCCGCAGTTTTTCGAGTTCGTCATCGACTTCTGCCGAAGACGCTGCCGGAGTTTCTCCTTCGGGCAGTTGTTTGGGTTCGGAACCGCCGGTCAGCTGAGCTTTCATCGCCGCGAGTTCGTCGTCCACATCGCTACCCGATTCGAGCTGAGCGAACTGAGTTTCGAGATCGTTACCGACGAGTTCCCCGGCGGCTTGCGATCGCGCTTCGGCTTCGAGGACTTTCTCTTCCATGCGATCGAAAGCACCCATCGCACTGCTAGTGCTAATCGAACCCATCGTGGTTTGCAGTTGCTCTTGAGCCTTCGCAGCCTGAATCCGAGCCTTGAGCATATTTTTCTTCGTCTTGGCTTCGGAAATCTTGCTTTCGAGCTGGACTAAGCTGCGTTTGAGGGTTTCGACTTGTTGCGATTGCGTATCGAGCTGGGTTTTCAGCGTGGTTGCGGTTTCAGCGTGAGATTTTTTGCGGACGAGCGCCTCGCGAGCGAGGGTTTCATCACCTTTTTGGAGTGCCAGTTGCGCGCGGCTTTGCCATTGATTGGATTGGCTTTGCGCCTGGTTGTACTGCTGTTGCGTTCGCTTTTGCTGGGCGATCGATTTGGCGACGGCTTGGCGCAGCTGCACCAAATCTTCCTGCATATCGATAACCGACTGCTCCAGAACTTTTTCTGGATCTTCCGCCTTGTTCACCAGATCGTTGAGGTTCGCTCTCACAACGCGGCTAATGCGGTCGAATAGTCCCATAACTCTCTATTTCCTTCTGGCGGTTGACAAATGAAGACACTCGCTCCTCTATCCAGTTTAACCAGTCAGCGCCCTCTTGGGAGAGGGGAAGAGGGGAAGAGGGGGAGAGGGGAAGAGGGGGAGAGGGGAAGAGGGGGAGACAAAGAAAACCCCATTCCCTGTTCCCTGTTCCCTGTTCCCTGTTCCCTCTCAACTCTCAATTGTCTGCCCAGACTTCAGCGGAAATGCCTTCTCGTTCTAAGGTTTCGGCGAAGTCTTCGGCACTGGCGCGATCGTCTAAAGCCGCGACTTGGACTTTCGTTCCGCTGGGAAATTCTCGTAAATACGCATCGGGAACGACTTCTCGGACGCGATCGAGGGTCGCTACGTTACCGTTGTAATCGACCAGAACGAAGTAAAAGCCGTAATAATCGTCGTTTTGAGAAATCGCGGGTTCGGGGCGAGGTTCGGCGTCCGCTTCGGTTTCGGCGATCGTCTCTTCGGCCGCATCGGAGGTGTTCTCGGCCTCGTCAGTCGCAGGAGGATTGGATTTCGGAGCGAGTAAGGCGGAGATGTTGTCGAGAGTGTTTTCTTGCGGTGTCGTTCCCTGAGCTTGAGAGCCTTGTTGTGGCGTTTGGGGCGCGGGACGAGTCGCGGCGGGAGGCGGAGTTGGTACGTCTACTTCGGGTTCGAGGCCGCTGAGGGTATTTAAGTCGAGTTCGACGAATTCTTCAGAGGCTAAATCGGGAGAGGCCGGTAAACGGGGCGGGTCGTCGGCGGTATCGCTTTCTGAGGTATCGGTCGGCGTCGTTTCGGCTTCTCCGGTCGTGTCGCGACCGAAAAGCCTGTCGAATCCCAAGCGGTCTAAGCTGTCCGGGTTCGCCAAAACGTAGCCCAGGGTGGCACTGGCGGCCAAAAACAGCAAAATCGAACCGACTCCTAGCGGCGTCATCAGGCTTTTGGCCGATCGCTCTTTGGAGGTTTCGTCCACGGGTTCGATCTGGCTCTCGAGCAGTTGTTCGGAAGATTCGAGATAGTCTTGAGGGGGAAGGTTGGTGGCTGGGGTGTCGTCGGCGAGATTTTGAGGTGGGGTCGAGGTGCCGTCAGGGGTGGGAAGTTCGACCTGTTCGGGAAGGGGAGTTGGGTTCGATGGGGGAGTATCTGAGGCGGTTTCGGAGGTCGAGACGCTCGGTGAAGGGGTGGGCGCGAGGCGACCTTCGACGATTTTGACGGACGGGGGCGACACGGGCGTTCGAGAGGGAACGGATTTGAAGCGTTTGGCGGCGAGGCGATACCGTTCGAGTTCGTTGTCGAGCCGAACGTCCAAACTTCCCAAGGCCATCTGCAAAGCTGGATTTAACGAGGGCTTTGTAGCAACGGGGGCAAATTCGGTAGAGGACAGTTGACGCATGAATTTCGACTCCAGCCTTTCTCTCGATCGCGACGTGTAGAACAAACGGATATAGCTTTCCAGATTGCTTTGAGATTAGTTTAATCCGAACCTCCGTTGTCGTCTAGAGTGCTGGGTCGGCGTCGGGCGGCAGAATGGGTTAAGAAATTGGGAAATGAAGGTGTCAGTTTGTGCGATCGCCCTCTAGCGTTAGGAAAAGTTAGGAATTGCCGAGAGTTCTTGAAAATTTATGAGTTTTGAATCGCTCGAACGTATTTTAAGCTCGCTTCCCGGTCTGTCTCCGTCGCCGGAACAACAGCAACTCGAGGAGATCGATCGCCTGTGGTCGGAGGTGGTGGGAGAGGCGATCGCCCGTTACAGTCGTCCGGTTCGGGTGTCCCGGCAAGTGTTACAGGTGGCTGTGGCGACGCCGGTTTGGGCGCAACAGTTGCAGTTCAAGCGTGTTCGGTTGCTCGCAGCCCTCAACGCTCGTTTGTCGGCCTCTTTCAAGGATATCCGGTTTTCACCGGCTCTGTGGCATCGCCGCGACGCTGTCTCCGAGCCGACACCTCAATTCGATTTGTCTCAGCATCCGAGCCAGTGGCAGCGTTCTCGATCGCCCTCACTGTCCCTCTCTTCGAGATTGCCTCGGGCAACCACGCCTCGCGAAGCCTTTGACGGGTGGGCGAAACGCCTCGGCGATCGCACGAAGGGACTCCCGCTCTGTCCGCAATGTGGCTGTCCGACACCGCCGGGTGAGTTACAACGGTGGTCGATTTGTGCCTTGTGTGCCTCTCGTTCGTTTGGCGAACCTGAGAATTCTTAGTGGTTTCGGGCGATCGAGCTTGATATCGCAATCCTGTAAAGCAATGTAAATATTTAACGGAGATTGCCTCTCTAATTCTGTAGTTTCTTTAAACCTTAAAATACCCTAAACTCGATCCCCGTTATTTTTTCCCTGTTTTGCGCTAATGTATCGCTCGATACCAGCCTATGTTACGAAAATTTTATTAAAAGCAAAAAAACTTAATCCAAAAGTGCAAAACAGCTAAATTTTATATTTTCTTTGGGATCGAAAAATAAGTCTCGATCTACAATTAAGAGTAATAAAAGAGTTCAAAATTTTAAAGAACTTCTATGAAACCTCAAAGCTGCCCGATTTCAACCTGTCGGTCTTGCCGATACTACACCCCCGAAGGGCGTCGAGGAGGACAGTGCCAACAGCTTGGCGCTCCAGTTTGTGGAGGATGGAAAGCCTGTTCGCTAGGATTTCCACCGTTCGCGCCATCTTGGGAGTATCTAGAAAAATCGATGACGATCGTGTCCCACGAAGCGGTTCTGCACGATATCATCCACGAAGAAAAGCGTCCTATCCGGGTAAAACCCCTAAAAAGTGCCGTTTGAATTGGACGCGACATTTTAGGCGCGGCATTCTAGTACGGCTTGTCTCGGAGTTCTATCGTTTTCGATTCTCGAATCGTCAACTCGAACGGCGATCGCCGTCAGCGCACCCCGTAAACTATTCCATCAAAAAATTCTCCCCCAGTCTCGAATAGCTGGGGGAGGCAAGTGTTCTCAGTACGAGGCGTTGGTGTGACGCTCGATCGCGAAATGCCAGCTTAAGGAAGCCAAGGATACTGACGGAAATCAGGAGAGCGTTTTTCCAAAAACGCTTGTTTCCCTTCAGCGCCTTCTTCCGTCATGTAGTAGAGTAACGTCGCGTTTCCAGCCAGTTCTTGCAATCCCGCTTGTCCGTCGCAGTCGGCGTTAAAGGCCGCCTTGAGACAGCGAATGGCAATGGGGCTTTTTTGCAAAATTTCTCGAGCCCATTTCACCCCTTCGGTTTCTAGCTCTTCGACGGGAACCACACAGTTAACCAATCCCATGTCTAACGCCTGCTGCGCGTCGTATTGGCGACAGAGAAACCAAATTTCGCGCGCTTTTTTCTGACCGACGATGCGGGCTAAATAACTCGCTCCAAACCCGCCGTCGAAGCTCCCCACTTTCGGGCCGGTTTGTCCGAAGATGGCGTTATCGGCGGCAATGGTGAGGTCGCAGACGACGTGGAGGACGTGGCCGCCGCCGATGGCGTATCCCGCCACCAACGCAATGACCACTTTTGGCATCGAGCGAATCAGCCGTTGTAAGTCCAAGACGTTCAAGCGGGGGATGCCTTCGTCGTCCACATACCCCGCTTTGCCGCGCACGCTTTGGTCGCCGCCGGAACAAAAAGCGTATTTCCCGTCGGTGTGGGGGCCGGCACCGGTCAGCAAGACGACGCCGATTTCAGTATCTTCCCGCGCGTCTGCGAACGCATCGTACAATTCGACGACGGTTTTCGGCCGAAAGGCGTTGCGTTTGTGGGGACGGTCGATCGTAATTTTGGCGATGCCGTCGCTTTTGTGATAGAGGATGTCTTCGTAAGTTTTCGCGGTTTGCCAGTTCGCTTCCATGTAAGAGTTACGAGTTGCGATGTACGGTGATTTGGCTCGATCGAGCCGTTCTCCCCATCATCTCATTGCGGCGGCTTCGGGGTTTCGTCAAGGTTGCGGGGGCGTTTGCCGCTGTACGACGCGATCGGCAGCTAACAAGACGCTCATGGCGTCGATGAGGCGATCGCTCTCTCGGACTGCCCGTTCCGTTTCGTCACCGAAGGTACTGGTGGCTTGGTGAAACGCTTCGATGAGTTCCTGGCGGTCTTTGGTTCGGACGAGTTTCGCCAAACGGGTAAAGGTTTCGGCCAGACGAGCGATCGCGTCTCGGCGTTCGGCGTTGGCTAACATGATATCGGCGTAGAGGGAGGCGTCTTGACCGAAAAGGCGACTCACCATATCGATACTCATGCGGTAAATAGGACTCGAAAGGTCTAAACTGCGGCCGATGTCGATATTTTCGTCGGCCAGAAAAACGCCCAAACCGAAGGTGGAGAAATGGCGGATCGCCTGAATGGTCACCATCATGCGATCGTGTTCTTCCGGCGTGCAGTAGACCAAATCGCCGCCGTCTCGGTCCATTAACTCTACTAACCACTGCCAGGCCTCCGGTTCTCGACCGGGACAGATGGCGACTTTTTGGGAAAGGAAGGATTCGACGCCAGGTCCGAACATGGGATGCAATCCCACCACTGGGCCGCTGTGGGCGTCTAACATCGTTTCGACGATGGGGGCTTTAATGCTGGTGATGTCGGCTAAAACAGTGGTGGGGGAGAGATATTTGGCGGTGTCGCGTACGATATCGAGGGTGCGATCGATCGGCACCGAGATTAACGCTAAATCCACATCGCCGAGTAAGGTTTCGGCGTCGTCCCAATCCGTGCGTCCCAGCAGACGGACTTCGTGTCCGGCGGTCTCGAAGCGTTCTTGGAAAAACCGCCCCATCATCCCCTTTCCGCCGACGATGGCGATGCGACGGGACGGTTCGCCCTCCGTGGTGAGGGGAGAACGGGCTAACGCCGCCGTGCAACTGGTGGCGACATTGCGCCAAACAAAAGCCGGAACCCCAGCCTTTTGGAGTTCCGACGGTTCGATTGTCGAGTCTTCGCTGAGTTCGTTAGGGTTCGATCGCCCTAATAATGCGATACGTTTTCCCAGCAGTTCCACAAGCTGGCGATCGAGATCTTGAAGGGAGTTTTCGCTCATCTAAATGTTTCAAGTGTTTTCGACTTCCCGTCCGGCGAGGCTGTTGAGAATACTCGTTACGATCGACAACACGATCGACCCCACCAGTGCTGGAAGGAATCCGTTCACCGTAAAGCCAGCGGTGAAGTAGCCCACGAGCCAAATCCCGATGGCGTTAATGACAAACAGGAACAGTCCCAGCGAGACAATTGTAATCGGCAAGGTCAGCAGGATTAAAATCGGACGCACGACGGCGTTGACTAATCCGAGAATCACGGCGGCGATGAGGGCGGCGGTCAAGCCTCCGGGGAGTGCTAAGCCGGGGACGATATAGGCCGTGACGACGAGTGCTAGGGCTGTTAGCAGCCAAGTAATGAGAAATTGCGGCATCGTTTTTCGTTTCACGCAACAAGTCTTATTGTAACGCTGCCGATTTTTGCCTCTGGTGGGGTTTTCCGCCGTTGGGTCAGCCGGGGAGATCGTAACGGGAAACTCGACCCCGAAATCCTCTACGGGGTTTTTACAAAATATGTTGAATGCGGCTGTAGGCGTCTTCTTGTAAGCCTCGGGCGATGCGGAAGAGTTCGCGACCGACGTGGAGGTGGCGATCGTCGTAGTTGAGGGTAAAGTATTCTAACTCTTCGAGACCGTCGTGGACTTGATTGAGACAGTGGTAGATATCGGCGGCGACTCCGGCGAGGGAGGAGGGGTTGGGGGTCGATCGAAACGTATTTTGAGCGCGATCGAGAAACACGCGACATTGACTGAGATACATCGCGAAATTCTCCATCAACTCGTCGTCGAAGGGGTCGGCGGAGAGTTCGTCGATTTGCGGGTCGAGGGCGTCGAGGATGCGATCGAGTTCGAGATCGATGGGACGGTAAATGCGCTGAAGCCAAAACGCCACCAGTTCGTCAGCACTGCGGGAGGTTTGACGGGCGGTGCGAGGGTTGGCGGTGGAGGTCGAAGCCGTTTGCGATCGCTCGTAACGGGTCGATCGCGCGGTGGTGGCGTCTCGGCGTCGGTCGTAGGACTGACGAGAGGAGCGATCGCCGAGAACTTCGTAAGCAGCGTTAATGCGAACGATCGCCTCTTTGGCCGCGCGATCGGGGTTGCGATCGGGATGGAACAACTTCACCAAACGACGGTAAGCCTGTTTGATTTCGGCCTGCGTGGCAGACCGATGGACTTTTAAGACCTCGTAATGGTTTGGCTCGTTCCTCACGGGGGATTACGTCAACACGGCTTCCATGGTCAGTTGCGGGTCTTGGAACAGCGGCGTACTCAAGTAGCGTTCGCCGAAGCTCGGTTGCACGACCACGATCAGTTTACCGTCATTTTCTGGACGTTGCCCGACGCGCACGGCCGCGCAAAGTGCCGCCCCCGTCGAAATTCCCGACAGTAAGCCTTCTTCGGAGGCCAGACGGCGGCCGTAGGCGATCGCTTCTTCGTCGGAAACGGCTACGACTTCGTCGATGAGACTCGAATCGAGAACTTCGGGAACGAAGCCAGCCCCGATACCTTGGATTTTATGGGGTCCGGGTTTACCGCCAGATAACACCGGACTGTTGGAGGGTTCGACGGCGATCGCTTGGAAAGAGGGTTTGCGTTTTTTCAACGCCTGGGCGATTCCGGTAATGGTTCCGCCGGTTCCGACCCCCGCTATGAGAATATCGACTTGACCGTCGGTATCGTTCCAAATTTCTTCGGCGGTGGTTTTACGGTGGATTTCTGGGTTCGCCAGATTTTGGAACTGCTGCAACATATAGGCGTTTTCCGTGTTGTCAACGATTTCTGACGCCCGTGCGATCGCCCCGCGCATTCCTTCGACACCGGGAGTCAGTTCGAGTTGGGCCCCGAACGCTCGCAACATGGCACGACGTTCCACGCTCATGGTGTCGGGCATGGTTAAAATCAGCTTGTATCCCCTGGCGGCGGCGACCATTGCTAGGGCAATTCCGGTATTGCCCGACGTCGGCTCGACGAGAATCGTCTGGCCGGGAGTAATGCGTCCTTCTCGTTCGGCGACGTTAATCATGTTGACGCCGATACGGTCTTTTACCGAGGCGGCCGGGTTCATCCCTTCGAGTTTCATAACCAGACGAGCGACACAGCCTTCGGCTTGAGGGATCCGGTTGAGTTGGACCAGAGGAGTGTGTCCGACGAGTTCGGTGATATTGTTGGCGATTTTCATAAGTCGTTAGGATTGCAAAAAATTCGAGGACGAGATCGAGACGCCTCGAAACTCGCGCAGGAGTTCGATGGGTTCTCGAGAACTGCGAGGGTACGTCCGCTGGTTCGGAGCGAGGGCCTCAGATGTAATACATGATATTGACTTGATGTCGCGCATCTCGCTGTTCTTTGAGATCCTGAAGTGTGTATTTTTGTAACACTGCTTGGGCGCGATCGCGAACTTCTTGCCAGATATCTCGCACGATTTCGCTTTCGACCGTGTGCGGGCGATCGCTGGCTGGGGCTTTTTGTCCGTTCGTGCCTTCGATACATTCGAGGGCTTCGAGAAGCGTGATTTTCCACGGTTCCCGTGCCAGGAGATATCCTCCCTTCGCTCCCCGTTGAGACCGAACTAAACCGCCCCGTCGTAACGTTGCGAGTAGCTGTTCGAGGTAGCGATCGGGGATGTTTTGTTGGCTGGCGATCTGCCGAATTTGTAACGGCTCCCCTTTGGCGTGATGGGCGGCAAGTTCGATTAGGGCCAGTAGAGCGTATTCACTTTTACAAGAAAGTTCCACGATCGAAGCCGAACCTCAAAGACTGCGGGTCGAGACGGTAGGACGCCTCAAAATTTTTTCTATTATACCCCGGTTCTCCAGTGGGGTTTGGTGGTTTTTGAGGGATGAGGTGATGAGGTGAGGAGATGGTGAGGTGAGGAGATGGTGAGGGGCGTAGGGTGCGTGACTTGAAAAATAGGGTGTCGAACGCGAGACCGATCGATCGTCACGCACCACCAACGTACACCGCCAACATACAAGGGTGTGTGACGCGGCCAGAAAATGTTGCCGACGTTAGGAAAATCTTGTATTGCTGCGTCACGCACTCGACCCGGAAATGAAGAGACGATTTTTTACCACATCAAAATAAATTTGTCAATATATTTTCTCAATTTGTGGAGAGCCAAGCTGAAATCCACCAGAGACCGTCTACGAGATAAAACGCGCCCAACGCCAATAACACCACGCTGGCAAATTTAACGATCGCCCCTGAATAGGGCAACAACAGCCGCGTTTGCTTGGCGAGTCCGGCGAACAAGCTGGCGAAAAAGACGATCGCCGAAAAGCCCAGGGCAAAACAGGCCATCGCCAACGCTCCCAAAACTGGAGACCCCGTTTCCGCCCCCGCCGCCAGGACTGCAAACATGACCGGACTGCTACAGGGAGAACTGACGAGCGCGAAAGTCAATCCGACGCCAAACGATCCCGAAATTGGCAGTTTCAGCGAAGTTTGAGGGAGGGGCAACCGCAGAACGTCCATTAAGCTCAACGCCATCACCACGACGATCGCGCCGACAGCTACGCGGACGAACCCTGCATATTGAATCAAAATGGCAGCGCCGAACGCCGAAAACAGTCCGAACGCGCTCAACATTACGACGACGCCGAGGACGAACCCCGTGGCTTTTTTGAAGGCTTCCCAACTCGAGGTAATGTCTCGGGTTCCGATGTAGCTGAGGTTGACTGGGAGCAAACCGAGAACGCAGGGGGAAATGCTGACGACTAAGCCGCCGAGAAACGACAGAGGAAGCAAGATAACGGCGCGATCGAGGGATTGTCCGTCATACCAGTCGTGATAGCGCACGCCAATGTCGAGGGCGAGGGTTTGGAGGGGTTGGAACAGGTTGGTTTGTCGAATCGCGGTAGCAGAGAGGGCGATCGCCAAAGCCAAACCGAAAAGTATCGGGTATCGCCACCGTTTCAACATCGTTCGTTGGGGTTCGTTCGAGTGGAAAAGAGATCGGTTCGATTCTCGAAAGTATCGAAAATTATGCAAACTTGCGAGATCCCTCGCGGCCGGACTCATCGATCGGGCGAACGAGGGATCGTCTGTTTCGCGAGAAGAATTTGGTGTGAAGCTGCCGGGCAGCCCGCACGCGAACTCTCCGTTTCTATGGTATTGGGTTCTTTGGCAGGATGGAGTCGAATCCGTTCACAGGACGCGACGAGCGATCGCCCGAGTTAGAGCGATTGCCACACTTGACGAATGGGACTGAGGACTTCTTGCTGGAGCTGACTGTTCGTGATGCTGGCGGCGGCCAAACCCGAGCGCAGGGCGGTTTCGATTTGTCGAGTCCCGCACCAGTCCCCGCAACAGACGAGGGGCAGGGGTGTCGTGGCGGCCAAGCAGTCGCGACGCCAAGGTTGAGATGTAAACGCGTAACGCCAGCGATGAACTTGCAGGAATTCGGGTTCGGACAGCCAAGGTAGAAGATAGTTCGAGGCGCGATCGAGTAATTCGCGTCCTGGGGCTTCGAGATTGGTGGTATTGAGGTGCGATCGGGCGAAATCGGCGCTACTGTGAACGACGAAGACCGGTTGTTGGGTGTTTGGACGTTTGCTGCTATCGAGTCCCACCCAAGACAGATCGGTTTCGGGGGGAAAGTTGACGGACACCCAATCTGGCAGAGGGCGATCGTTGGGGTATTTGGCGATCGCGGTGATACAAGGGTTGTATTCGACCTCCGCCAAATTGTTACGGAACTCTTCAGGAAGTCCTGGCGTGTCCGCGAGGATTTCTAGGGCTTGGGGGGCGGGAACGGCGAGAATAACTGCCTTCGCCGTGAGTTCGAGGGGGGCGTCCGAGCCATCTGCCACTGCTTCTAGGGACAAATGCCAAGTGTTATCGGCTTGGGGGGTGAGCTGACAGGCGCGGCGACTGAACCAGACGCGCGTTCCCCGGCCGAGAAATTTACCGATTTCGTTCATGCCGTTGGGGGGAACGTAGTGAGGCCGGGGGGGATCTGGTATTAAGTTGCCGTCCCAACGATGGCTCGCTTCTGTCCACAGTTGCACGATTTGGCGATCGCGCAAAATTTCCAGCAGCAGGGAAACCAAACGTCCGTTTGCCTCTAAATATCGCGCCCCGAAATCAGCTCGATGGTTTGGAATGCGCCGGGTGGCTACTCGTCCGCCGAGTCCCCGAGATTTCTCGACAACGACGACGTTGTAACCCGCTTGTTGGAGTTGTGCCGCACTGGTAAGACCGGCCAAACCTGCACCGATCGCGGCAATATCAAAAGTCATTGTACTTTTTTGGAGTTTTCTGGATCGCAATTCAATCCTAAAGGAAAGTTTGAGGTCTAGAAAACCGAAATTCTCACACAAAAAAATCCGTATTTTTTCATACATAACTTCCGTGATTCTACTCTAATTTTAGAAGTGAATTTAGAAGTTTTCATGATTTTTACTTATTCGTAGATCGTTGCGAACGAATTTTGTGTTGTATATTCGCACACAAAATAATTTTTGTTATAGAAACCCTCCACAAAACTCAAAGCTGTTCGTGCAGAAAGTATTTTAAAATCTTGTTTTTTAATAATATTATTGACATAAATTAAATTGTTTTTGATTTATTTTACTTTTTCAACAAAAAAGCGATCGCATCTAGCAATATTAGCAATATTGTGACATAATCAGGAAATATCATAAATAGCAATAGTTCTTTTTACTTTGTTTTGTTGGGTGCATCTCAAAAATGTAAATTTATACGAGAGAATAAGGATTTAAGCCTCCAATTCTCATATTTTTGCAAAACTGAGATGCACCCGTTTTGTTTGACGGCAAGCAATATTTTCATGGATTTATTTCCAAGATCGGCTCATAAATAAAAGCACTCACAAAAAACTCTATTTCAAAAATATCGTCAGCATTACATCTTATTTCAACTTCTAACAAATTAATTACTATTTATAAAAAATATCTCGCTTTTTGTTTTAGTATGTCATGAAATTTCAAAATTTCATCTTATCGACAGAGGCATCGTCGGTCGATCGCCGAGCAGTCATTGATATTCAAGCAAGAGTTAAGCCATACAACGAGTCGAACCCTGTCAGCAGATCGGCGAGAAAATCATCCAAACTCGAGTCGATTGTATCCCGTAGGATGAAGCGACTCCGAACTAATTTTCTCGTAGATCGTTAGAATCGAGATTAATCAACTGCAAAATCAGAATTCGATCGGGCAAAACCGAAGTAGCAGTTGCCAACGAACTCATCAAACTTAGCGTTAAACTTAGCATTCCCAAATCTGACATCGTTTTCGTCTTCGATCGCGCCGAACATCGTAAATATACTGACTTCGCCGTTAGCTAGAAGTGTTCCCGCCCATCGCGGTACACTGTTTCGAGCGTGTCGGGACGTTCAGTCTTGTGCCGCATTCGTCGTACACCTCCCATCGTTCACTCGAATCAAGGCAATGCCTACGTTTCTCTTAGAAGTCGGAACCGAAGAACTCCCCGCCAGCTTTGTGGAAGGGGCGATCGCGCAATGGAAAGAACGCATTCCCCCCAGTCTCGCCGAAGCCTTTATCGAACCGGAGGCGGTGGAAGTGTACGGAACACCTCGCCGTCTTGCGGTGGTTCTGCGGAATCTCCCCGACAAACAGAGCGATCGCACCGAAGATATCAAAGGCCCCCCAGTCAAAGCCGCCTACAAAGACGGACAACCCACAAAAGCCGCCGAAGGCTTCGCCCGCAAACAACAAGTCTCCCTCGAGGATCTCGAAATTCGCGACACGGAAAAAGGCGAGTTCGTCTTCGTTCGCAAACAGATTCCCGGTCGTCTAACTGCTGACATCTTAAAAGAACTGGTTCCTCAGTGGATCTTCAAACTCGAAGGAAAACGCTTCATGCGCTGGGGCGATGGCGACGTGCGCTTTCCGCGTCCGATTCGCTGGCTGGTTGCCCTTCTCGACGATACCGTGTTACCCCTCGAAGTCGTCAGCGGTTCTGAAACGACAACGAGCGATCGCATTTCCTCGGGACATCGCGTGTTGCACCCGGAACCCGTTGCGATCGCCACCGCTTCCGACTACACCGACATCCTGCGTCAAGCGTACATCGAAGTCGATCCCGAACGTCGCCAAAGTGCGATCGTCGAAGGAATCCACGCCGAAGCCCAAAACCTGGGTGGCGTCGCCGACATCCCCGCCGATTTGTTAGGGGAAGTGGTTCATCTAGTGGAATATCCCACCGCCGTCACCGGGAAATTCGACGAAGACTTTCTCATTTTGCCCCCGGAAGTAATTACAACGGTGATGGTGTCTCACCAACGGTATTTTCCGGTTCTCAATGCCGAGAATCCCAAGGAACTGTTGCCCTATTTTATCACCATTTCCAACGGCGATCCGGCGAAATCCAGTATTATCGCTGCCGGGAACGAACGGGTAATTCGGGCGAGATTGGCAGACGGCGAGTTTTTCTATAAAGCCGATTGCGAGAAACCCCTCGAAACAATGGTTCCGAAGTTGGAAGCGGTGACGTTTCAAGAGGATTTGGGAACCGTTAAAGATAAGGTCGATCGCTTGACAAAAATTGGCGATCGCATCGCCGAAGAATTGCAAGTCTCCGATGCGGCGAAAACGAAAATCCGTCGCGCCGCCTACCTCTGCAAAGCCGATCTCGTCAGTCAGATGGTGTACGAGTTCCCCGAATTACAGGGAGTGATGGGGGAAAAATACGCCCTCGTCAGCGGCGAAGATGCAGAAGTGGCCAAAGCCATTTTCGAGCATTACCTTCCCCGTGGAGCTGACGATATGTTACCGGGAACGCTTACCGGACAAGTTATCGGTTTAGCCGATCGCATCGATACCCTGGTGAGTATTTTCGGTTTGGGAATGTTGCCCAGCGGTTCGTCCGATCCCTTTGCCTTGCGTCGGGCGGCGAATGCGGTTGTTAATATCATCTGGGCGGCAAATTTAGAATTGAATCTCGATCGCCTGTTGCAAAGTGCAGTTTCGGACTTCCAGCAAGCGCACCCCGACACTTCGCCGGAATTGCTGTCGCAACTGCAAGAGTTCTTCTTACAACGGATTCAAACGCTGTTGCAAGACGACAAAGGCATCGATTACGATTTGGTTAATGCGGTATTGGGCGAGAGCGATCGTGAATACACCGAACGGGCGTTAACAGATTTACTCGACGTGCGCGATCGAGCCGAATTTCTGCAAGCAATTCGCAACGACAACAGCCTCGATACCATTTACGAAACCGTCAACCGTTCCGCACGTCTCGCCACGAAAGGAGATCTCGACACCCAGCAACTCAACCCCGAACCCGTCATCAACCCCGACTTGTTCGAGTCGCCCTCAGAACAAGCGTTTTACGATGCGTTGGTGCAGTTGTTACCCCGAACCGAAGCCGCCCAGCAAGAGCGGAATTACCGCCAACTCGTGGAAGCGTTAGGGGAAATCGCCCCCACTGTCAGCGAGTTTTTCGACGGGGAAACCAGCGTGTTGGTGATGGCGGAGGATGAAGCAGTGAAACGCAATCGCTTGAATCTGTTGGGGCTGCTGCGAAATCACGCTCGCGTTCTGGCTGACTTTGGTGCGATCGTCAAGGGCGCATAAGTTCTTATTTTGACCGAACCCCGGCATCTCCAAGATTCCGGGGGTTTGTTCTTCGATTTTTAAATGAATCAGAACTTACGCATTAACACTATATGTAGCGTGGACAATGCCAACCAACATCTACATTTAGTGTGGTTAACATTGAAGTTCGTAAGTCCTATGAGTATTAAACTTGTAGTATAATATGTATTGTATATTATCTAATACAATAATCAGCTATTTTTAAGTCACCATGAGTGCAAAACAAACTAAAAAGTCATGGAGTCAGCACGTTGCCGGTTTAGGTGTTGATATGCTTGTCGATAATGGTTTGATTAAAAAAGAAGATTTTGAGCTGGCAGTCGAAATCGTTGCCGAAGAAATATGGGTTCGTCTGACTATGGAAGATTATCCACCTATGACAGAAGACAGAACAACCTCTGATGAATGAGAATTGAGGCTTTAGCGAGTGATTTTTTGGAAGAGAAACCCAGTTTCTTGGCTTAGTCGATCGTTGATAATGTGGGGAGAAGGAGGGGAGAAGAAGGGGGGTTTTACCCTCAATTTGGTTTGGGAGGTTACACGAAATCCGAATCTAAAACACTGGTTTTACCCAGTCAGACAAGCCCCTCTCTGTGTCCTCTGTGCCTCTGTGGTGAAGACTTCGGTGGTGCTGAACTCTAATGATACGGGTCGGTCATAATCCTTCCGTAGCAAGCATTGAAGAACCCAAGTAGCATTACTTCTCATCACTGCCAAATCGCTTTCTCGAACGCAGCGGGAAGCCTTGGCGGATGCGCTGTTGGATTTTACGGGAATGGCAGATTTTCAAGTGTGGTGGCGAGAAATCAGCCAACGTGAAGCGTGAAGCGTCAATATCTGGGGCAGATACTGAGTATTTGCCTCGATTTAAAAGTTCCTTAATTCCTGGGAGGTTTTCAGATGGGAACGTTTTATAGCTTGGGGATTGTGACAACATTTACGGCAAAACCGTCGGGTTCTTTAACAGCTCAAACGTTAGAACGGGCGGTTTCAGAACGACTCGATCTCGAATTGTTCGAGGTCGAACATCAAAATGGCAATTTGCAGGGAACGTTAAAGCTCGGTTTGCTTCAGGAAAACCTTGGTGATTTTTGTCAAAAATTAAAGGCGATCGCCAACAGAAATAAAAAAATAGATTATTATTTCACCGAGTTTGGAACGAATCTAGAAAACTATCCTCTGGAATACTGTAGTAGAGGATATCTGTGAAGAAAAGATAAAGAGAGGGAAGGAAGAGGGAAGAGAGGAAGGATAAAAGAGAAGAAGCCAGTTAGACAGAGCCATGACTCGACAAGGATATCCCAGCGACGTGAGTGACGCCGAATGGAAAATCGTGGAACCCCTTCTGCCTCGAGCTAAGTCAGAATCAGGTCGAGGCAGAAAAAGAACCGTGGATATGAGGGCAGTCTACAACGGCATCCGATACGTGTGTCGAACGGGCTGTGCCTGGGAATACCTTGCCCCATCGACTTACCCCCCCGCAAAAACCGTCTATGGATATTGGCGTAAATGGGAGAAGAAAGGGGTGTGGCAGTATATCCACGACCACTTGAGAGAGGCGCTGCGAAAAAAAAACAGACGAGGGGCAAAAGCCAGCGCTGGCATCATTGACAGTCAATCGGTCAAAACGACAGACGTGGGGGGTACAGACCGAGGGTACGACGGCGGAAAGAAAGTCAACGGCCGCAAGCGACACATCCTGGTAGAT
>NZ_KB235958.1:160244-203510 GCF_000332355.1 Baaleninema simplex PCC 7105 | reverse complement strand
GCTGTGACTTGGAGTTGGAGGTCGTCGAACGGACTGAACCGGGTTTTGTCGTTTTGCCAAGACGCTGGGTCGTCGAACGCACCTTAGCTTGGTTAGGAAAGCACCGACGTTTGAGTAAGGATTACGAGCGTCTTCCTCAGATGAGTGAGTGCTTTGTATATCAAGCCATGACAGCTCTGATGCTCAAACGCCTCACCTCTTAATTTTTTCTTTATAGATACCTTCTATCTATTTTCAAGACTTTGAGAACAATGAGGTGAAGCTGCAAATGGACGTTTTATTTCTATTTATTGAAGGAAAAGTGGGCGCTGATGAGTTTAGTATCGAACCGTTACTTATCAATTGGTTGTTCCGACATAGCAGTTTTGACAATCCTTTGGCCGGGGCGGTGATGAGTGACATTATCGGTTGAGTTTGGTTGAAAATCCCCGATATCTTCCAGAGATTTGGGTCGTTGACAGTTTCTAGGGCGACCAAATCCGCTGCAAATTCAACCGAAACTCCGGTAAAACTGACTCTCCCGACAGTTCCAGAGGACGGTCTAACACTTCGACTTCTCGTCCGTCACGATAGACTTCCACCTGTTGCTGTTGGGGGTTGATGAGCCAACCCAGTTGAGTGCCGTTGTCGAGATATTCCTGCATCTTAGCTTGTAGCGGCGGCAGGTTATCGGAGGGCGATCGCAGTTCGATAACAAAATCCGGACACAGCGGCGGAAAACCGCGACGCTGTTCCGAGGTGAGGGCGTCCCAGCGAGAGCGACTGACCCAAGCCGCATCCGGGGAACGGATGGCACCGTTGGGGAGGATAAATCCCCCAGAGGAGTCGAAAACCACGCCTAAGTTGTCACGGGTTTCAAACCAAGCGTAAAGTTGTCCAGTGAGGCTGCTATTTTTTTGGCTAGATTCGCCACCAGCAGGGGGCATGACCATCAATTCTCCTTTGGCGGTACGTTCTAAGCGTAAGTCGCGGTTGGCCGCAGCCAGGGCTTCAAATTGTTCCTGAGTGACTTGGAGAACGGTGGAGGTGGGCAGTTCTAGAGTGAGGGTGGCGTGCATGGGATGGCCTCGGGGGGAGTTGGCGACGATGTTTGTATTGTAGGTTCTACAGTATTTTTCGCATCTGTCTTTTTGGGCTGTGTTTTAAAATGAAATCCATCTACAAAAAATTGCTGGTTTATCGCCAAATTCGCTGCAAATTCAAACGAAACCCCGGTAAAACTGACTCCCCCGACAGTTCCATCGGACGGTCTAACACCTCGACTTCTCTTCCGTCACGATAGATTTCCACCTGTTGCCGTTGGGGGTCGATGAACCAACCCAGTCCCGTCCCGTGGTCGCGATATTCCCGCATCTTAGCTTGTAGCGGCGGCAGGTTATCGGAGGGCGATCGCAGTTCGATAACAAAATCCGGACACAGCGGCGGAAAACCGCGACGTTGTTCCGGGGTGAGGGCGTCCCAGCGAGAGCGACTGACCCAAGCCGCATCCGGGGAACGGATGGCACCGTTGGGGAGGATAAATCCAGTAGAAGAGTCGAACCCTTCACCGAGGTCTGGATGAGTTTCGACCCAAATGCCAAGTTGGGCGGTCAAGCTGAAGTTTCGTCGACCGGATTCGCCGCCAGCAGGGGGCATGACAATCAATTCTCCTTTGGCGGTACGTTCTAAGCGTAAGTCGCGATTGGCCGCGGCGAGGGCTTCAAATTGTTCCTGAGTGACCTGGAGAACGGTGGAGATGGGCAGTTCCAAGGTGAGGGTGGAGTGCATGGGATGGCCTCCTGGTAGTTTGGGGCGATGTTTGTATTGTAGGCGGTTGGAAAGGGGGGAATTTGAGGGTCGATCGTCTTGTTATTACAGTGACGTAGGGTGCGTGACTTGAAAACTCGGGGGTCGAACCTGAAACCGATACATCGTCACGCACCGCCAACGTATATCGCTATGAAAACCGACAAGATTTTCTACCGCATTTTCCTGCGACAACCGGAACTCATCGCCGAACTCGTCCCCGGAATTCCGCCAGATTGCGAGTTCGAGTATAGCGCCCCCGTCCTCAAAGAACGGGAACGGCGACTCGATGGCTTACTGACTCCTATCGGCGACGACCTCAACCTCCCCCTGGTATTCCTCGAAGCCCAGATGCAGAGCGACAACGGGTTTTATCGACGCTTTTTCGGGGAAATTTTCCTGTATTTGGAACAGTACGAGGTGACGCGACCTTGGCGGGGATTGTTGCTGTTTCCCCGTCGTACCTTGGATTTTGGCGTTGAAACGCCCTATCGCAGCCTGTTAGACAGCCAAGTGGAACGGTTCTATCTCGAAGATTTAATCCCATTGACGGACTTGAGTCCCAATTTAGAACTGTTGCGGTTATTGGTGGTTTCGCCAGAAGAAGCGGCCGAAAGTGCCCGTCGTCTGTTAAGTCGAGAAGCGAGTGAAGCGGCATTTCAGCGACGCTTAGATTTGCTCGAAAGTATACTGGTGAGTAAGTTTCCAAAGTTGAGTTTGGAGCAGATACGGGAGATGTTGGATATCACGAACGTCAGACTTCAGGACACCCAGTTTTACAAGGATGTGTTCGCCGAAGGTCGCCAGGAAGGTCTCGACCAAGGCGAACTGGAGATACTGCTGCGACAGTTAAGCCGCCGTTGTGGGGAACTGTCCCCCCAGCAGCAACAACAGGTGAAATCGCTTTCTCGAACGCAGCGGGAAGCCTTGGCGGATGCGCTGTTGGATTTTACGGGAATGGCGGATTTTCAGGTTTGGTTGCAGCAGCAGTCTGTCTAGACCGATTTGAGAACGAGGGGAGGTTTTGTCGTGAGTCGAGGAAAACAGGTGGCGTCGAAACTCGTGCCAATTTTGGAAAGTGGAGACCGTCTGTCTCGGGTTGAATTTGAGAAACGCTACCACGGAATGCCTTATGTTAAGAAAGCCGAGCTAGTGGAAGGAGTCGTTTATGTGGCATCTCCGGTGAGGATGGGAAAACACGCGAACCCTCATGCTCGAGTTATAACTTGGTTGGGAGTGTACGAAGCGATCGCGCCAAGTGTAACGCTTGGAGATAACGCGACAGTTCGCCTAGACTCGAAAAATGAAGTTCAACCGGATGCTCTTTTGCGCCTTGATGCGTCGGCGGGGGGACAGTCGCGGATTAGCGAGGACGATTATCTTGAAGGTGCGCCGGAGTTGATTGTGGAGATTGCGGCGAGTACGGCATCTTACGACCTCCACGATAAGTTACGGGCTTATCGTCGCAATGGGGTTCGGGAATATCTGGTTTGGGTGGTTCTGGAAGAGGAGTTTCGCTGGTACGTGCTGGAGGAGGGGGAATATCGCCAGCAGGAACCGGACGCGGCGGGGTGTTTGAGCAGTCCGTTTTTTCTGGGGTTGGCGTTGGACGTGAAGGCGCTGCTGGCGGGGGAGATGGGGCAGGTGTTGGCGCGGTTGCAGACGGGGTTGGGGTCGTGAGGGTTGTAATTTGACGGTTTGGAGGTGTTTTATGGTTGCGGTTCCTCCCTTGATGGGTCAACTTACTCTTGAGGAGTTCTTGGCTTATCCCGAGACTCAACCGGCTTGTGAATATGTGGAGGGGAGCGTTCGGCAAAAACCCATGCCGCAAGGGGAACATAGCACGTTACAGATTCGCCTGGGGACGGCGATTAACGAGGTGGCGGTTCCGGGGAAGTTGGCTCATGCGTTTACGGAACTGCGGTGTACGTTTTCGGGACGATCGATCGTTCCTGATATCGCCGTGTTTGTTTGGAGTCGGATTCCCCGGACGGAACGGGGGAGAATTGCCAATCGCTTCGACTGTCATCCGGATTGGGTTATCGAGATTCTGTCGCCGGAGCAGTCGGCGAACCAGGTCATTGAGAAAATTCTCTATTGCTTGAATGCCGGGACGCAATTAGGATGGTTGATTGACCCTCAAGACGAGTCGGTGGTAGTATTCCAACCGGATAGCTTGCCGCAGGTGCGATCGGGGGTGGAACCTTTACCGGTGTGGGAGGGTCTGGACAATCTGAGCGTGTCGGCAAAACAGATATTCGATTGGTTGGTGATTTAGTGGAGTGGGAACTTAGAAAAACATCTTTCGTCAAGACACTTTAAGTAGACTTGAGTGTTTTTGTTTGAGGTTTTCTTCAGCCACAAATTCTTCGGAGCTGTAGGTTCAGTTAAGCCAATCTAATCCTGACATTTTAGGATTAATCCGCAAAAAGCCTGGGTAGCTATCTGGTAAAAGTCTATTTCTGGATTTTGCTATTCATTCAATCGGTACACTGAGAATGGTGTCGAGGTCAAACTTAATATATTTGGAATTGTAAAGATACACAAAATGTTTGATGGTAAGACGATATTAATTACGGGCGGAACGGGTTCCTTTGGGAAGCACTGTGTTAAAACTCTGTTGGAGCGTTACCAGCCACGGCGAATCATCGTTTACTCCCGTGACGAACTCAAGCAATTCGAGATGTCGCAAGTGTTTGATGCGCCATCCATGCGCTATTTTATTGGTGATGTTCGGGATTCTAAGCGCCTGGGTTTAGCGATGCGGGATGTGGATTATGTTATTCACGCCGCAGCACTCAAGCAGATTCCCGCTGCTGAATACAATCCAATGGAGTGTATTAAAACCAATATTCACGGCGCGAATAATGTTATTGATGTTGCCTTGGAGCAGGGAGTTGAAAAAGTCATTGCTTTGTCTACAGATAAGGCAGTGAATCCCGTTAATCTTTATGGTGCCACAAAGTTAGCGGCAGATAAATTATTTGTTGCGGCGAATAATATTGTGGGTAGCCTCAAGACGCGATTTTCAGTTGTTCGTTATGGTAACGTGCTTGGCTCGCGCGGTTCTGTTATTCCGTTTTTCAAACGACTGATTGCGGAGGGGGCGACAGAGCTTCCGATTACCGATCCGCGAATGACTCGGTTCTGGATTACGCTTCAGCAAGGCGTGGATCTGGTTCTTTCAAGCTTCGATCGCATGCAGGGCGGCGAAATTTTCGTTCCTAAGATTCCGTCGATGAAAATGACGGAGATGGCGAAGGCTTTAGCGCCCGATCTCCCTCACAAAATTGTTGGAATTCGCCCTGGGGAAAAACTGCATGAGGTGATGTGTCTAGCTGAGTCCTCTCACTTGACCTTGGAGTTTTTCGATCGCTACGTCATCACGCCGACCATTGAATACTCTCACAAAGTAGACTATAGCTGTAACGCAGTGGGAGAAACGGGAAAACCCGTGCCGGAAGGATTTGTCTACAGTTCCGACAATAATACGGAATGGCTGACAGCAGAGCAGTTACTCGATTTGATTCGAGAATAGGTTTATGGCAGAGTATATCCCCTACGGTCGTCAGGATATTTCGCAGCAGGATATCGATGCTGTGGTTGAAGTGTTGAGATCGGACTGGATTACCCAAGGGCCGGCAATTCAACGCTTTGAAAAAGCGGTTGCGGAGTATTGCAGCGCGAAATATGCTGTAGCCGTGACGAGTGCTACCGCCGCTTTACACATTGCCTGTTTAGCTGCCGGATTGGGAAAAGGGGATATTCTCTGGACTTCGCCGAATACCTTTGTGGCTTCGGCAAACTGTGGGTTGTATTGTGGTGCAGATGTCGATTTTGTCGATATCAATCCTCGGACTTATAACCTCAGTATTGAGGTATTGGAACAGAAGCTCGATCGCGCCGAACGGGAAGGGAAACTTCCCAAGGTGGTAGTTCCCGTGCATCTGGCGGGGCAATCCTGCGAGATGGAACGTATCGAACCGCTGGCGCGACGTTATGGGTTTACGGTGCTTGAGGATGCCTCGCACGCGATCGGAGCGCAGTATAAAGGTAAGCCCGTCGGATCTTGTGCGTATTCCGATCTGGCAGTGTTCAGCTTTCATCCTGTGAAGATTATCACCACGGGGGAAGGCGGAATGGTGGTGACGAATCGAGAGGATTTGTACGAACGGCTCGTTCGGCTGAGAACCCACGGCATCACGCGCAATCCTGACTTCATGACCGAAGCGCCTCATGGTTCGTGGTATTACCAACAGTTAGAGTTGGGATTGAACTATCGCATGACGGACATTCAAGCGGCGTTGGGAGCGAGTCAGATGCAGCGTCTCGATGAGTTTGTGTCCCGTCGTCGATTTTTGGCGTGTCGGTATGACGAGTTACTGCAAGGGTTGCCCGTCACGTTACCCGCACAACATTCAGATACTGCATCGAGTTGGCACTTGTACGTCGTTCGCTTAAACCGAGAGAAAATTGAGAAAACCCATCGGGAAGTGTTTGAGGCGTTGCGAGGCGCGGGAATTGGGGTAAATTTACATTATATCCCCGTCCATACTCAGCCGTATTACCAAAAACTCGGGTTTCAATGGGGAGATTTTCCGGAGGCAGAGCGCTATTATCGAGAGGCGATTAGTTTACCGTTATATTATGGGTTGACCGAATCCGCTCAGGATAGGGTAGTCGATACGCTGCGGGAGGTTCTGGGATGAGGATTCAACGAGGAGGACAACAGCAAGACTTTGTTGAAAGTCGCGAAGAATCTTTAGTTCTGTCTGGCATTACCTGGCAACAGTTTAAGAGTTTGGAGTCGTCGTTTGCTCCCATTGCTGGGGTCAGATTAGTCTATTTGGATGGAGTTTTACAAATTGTGATTTTGGGGGACGAGCATGAGTATTATAAACGGACGATTAGCTTGTTATTGGAAGCCTATTTGAGAAGTCAAGGAATTCGCTTTTATAGTCAAGGCAGTGCGACGTTGGGAGATGAGGGGATTGGGGTTCAAAAGGAACCTGATGAGTCCTATAGTTTTGGCAGTAGAAAGGCGATTCCCGATCTAGCGATCGAGGTGGTGATGTCCAGTGGTGGAATTGATTCGCTGGAAATCTATGGCAGGCTTGGGATTCAAGAGGTTTGGTTTTGGGAGGATGGTTTGTTGACAGTCTATTCTTGGCAAGGGGAGTATCGTCGGGTGGAGAGGAGCGGTCTGTTGCCGGATTTAGATTTAGATCTGTTGATAAAGTATATTTTGTATCACGATCAGTATGATGCGGTGAATGATTTTATTGGAGAGTTGTCTAGCTAATCAAGGAGATACGTTCAATTAAAGTCTTGCATATCATGTTACGGTTAAGAAGCTTTATGAAAATTGCGGTTATTCCGGAACGGGGAGGAAGTAAGCGAATGCCTCACGTTAAAAAAGCGGAACTCGTGGAAGGAGTCCTTTACGTGGCATCTCCCTTAAGGTATCGGCAGCACGGTCAACCCCACAGCGATATTATGGCGTGGTTGGGTGTGTACCGTGCTGTGACTCCTGGTGGATATTGCGCCAACAATACAACTATTTATTGAGATAAACTAATTCAGAAAATTGCAGGATAAAACATGAACTCGAAAAAATTTCAAACAGAACAAGAAGAGTTTTGGGCTGGTAAATTTGGAACAGATTATATTGCCCGAAACACGAGCAGACATATCTTAGCTTCTAACCTTTCATTTTTTGCTCATGCACTTAGATCGGCTCAAGAATTAAGCTCGTGCCTTGAGCTTGGTGCAAATGTGGGCATGAACTTACAAGCCTTAGCTCTTCTCTATCCTGATATACATCAATTCGGAGTTGAAATAAATTTGGATGCAGCAAAGCAGTTAGAAGTTCTGCTCGGAAGAGAAAATGTATTTAACGGTTCTATCTTTAATTTTTCTACAAATAAAACTTTTGATTTGGTTTTAATAAAAGGAGTTTTAATCCATATTAATCCTGATATGCTCGATCGTGTCTATCATAAAATTTATAGCTGTACTAACCGATACATACTTTTGTGCGAGTATTACAATCCAGCCCCAATGGAGGTAATTTATAGGGGTCACAGTGGTAAACTATTTAAGCGAGATTTTGCAGGTGAGATGCTCGATCAATTTAGCAGGTTAAAGCTTGTAGATTATGGGTTTGTGTATCATCGTGATGCCACGTTTCCACAAGATGACATCACCTGGTTTTTGATCGAAAAAATTGAATAGGTTTGCCTTAGAATTTAAAAAATGGAGTTAAAAAAATGAGTTTTCAGATTGGGAATCGAAAAATCGGAGATGAGTATCCTTGTTTTATAACGTTTGAGGCAGGTGCAACCCACTCAGGAGTAGAGTATGCAAAGCAGCTCGTTAGACTAGCATCTCAAGCTGGTGCTGACGCTGTGAAGTTTCAAATTTTTGATGTCGATCGACTGGTTTCTGATAAACAGCAATTGTTTACCTACAAAGTTTTGTTGGACAGGGAGTCAGGACAAGTCGAAGAAGTTCAAGAACCCTTATACGACATTTTGCTCAGGCGTAGCTTAAGTAGAGACGAATGGCAGACAGTCAAAGCTACTGCCGATGAAGAGAATTTAGCTTTCTTCGCTACAGTCGGTTATCCAGAAGATATTGAGTTTCTTCAGGAGTTGGGTTGTCACTCGATTAAAATTGCTTCTTCGGATGTTAACCACCATCCTCTCATCCAAAAGGCAGCACAGACAGGAATGTGTATTCAGCTAGATACAGGAAACTCGACAATTGGTGAAGTGGAAGAAGCTGTCGATCTGATTTTACATGAAGGTAATGAGAACCTCATTATTCATCAGTGTCCTTCAGGGTATCCTGCACGTTTAGAAAGTATAAATTTACGAATCATTCCGACCTTGAAGCAAATGTTTCAAGTCCCAGTGGCCTATTCCGATCATACACCGGGCTGGGAAATGGATATTGCTGCTGTTGCGTTAGGAGCCAATTTAGTTGAGAAGACAATTACACTTGATCGAACGACTCGAAGTGTCGAGCATATTTTTTCCTTAGAACCAGAAGACATGAAGCAGTTCGTGCAAACTATCCGGAATGTGGAAACTGCACTAGGTCGTCCTCGTCGTTTGATGACAGACACAGAACGGCAAAAAAGATTAGCGACTCGCAGAAGTTGTTTTTATAAAACTTCTATTTATCCCGGTGAAATTTTAACTGAGGAGATGTTCGATTACCGCCGACCTGGATATGGTATTTCGCCGAGTGAAGCTGTGAAACTGATCGGACGGCGTATTCGTCGTGAATGTCCTGAAGGTAAACAAGTTGAATGGTCAGATGTAGAATGAGTCACCGACAGCTAGGAAAAACATTAGCACTCGTTCCTGCTAAAGCAGCTTCTCAGCGCATACCTAGAAAGAATTTAAGGTTACTAGGAGGACGCTCTTTATTAGATTGGACAGTTAGAGTCGCCTTGGCAGCGGATGTTTTTGATCGAGTTGTGGTTAGCACAGAGGATCGAGAAATTGCGGAAGAAGCACAAAATTTAGGTGCAGAGGTTCCATTTGTACGACCTCATAAGTTGGCTGTCGATCCGGCTGGAGTAGTCGATGTATGTTTGCACGCTTTAGATGAGCTAGAAGCTCAAGGACAACACTTTCACACATTAGTTATACTCCTTCCATCTTCTCCATTTAGATCTGTTTTTGATATTCATGCTTCTCTCGATCGTTATTTAGAAAGTGATGCCAACTTTCTAATGAGTGTTACAAAGCTCGAACCTTCTCCTTTAAGTGCGCTCAAATTGGATAAGCAAGGATTTCTCAGTCCGCTACATCCAGAATGGATAGATCGACTAGGAGCAAAGGCTAAAAAACAAGAAGTTCCGGAGTTGGTAAGGTGTAACGGAGCCGTGACAATTGTTGATGTCGATCGCTTTAGAAAGGAAAAGTGTTACTACAGCTATCCACTTGCTGCATACCAGATGCCCTGGATTCGTGGAATAGATATTGATACAGAACACGATCTTGTCTTCTGTGAGTTTTTATTGGAGAGATCGTTGATTTTAGAAAAAGACTTATTGGGTCGCTCGAAATAAATAGCAGCTAGTTCTCGATCGCTCTTAAAATTAATAGTAGTACGTATTAAGCAGGTCATACAAAAAAAAAGGAGGTATATTACAGATTATAAAGTGTTTCCCCAGAAAGGAGTCAGAGGTATGGGAGCCAGACTGAGAGTGTTTCTCAACCGTGAAGAAGAAAGAACGCTCTGGGAGATGAGGAAGGCAACGACGGTGAGTCAGCGAGTCAAAGACCGAGCCGAAGCCGTTCGTCTGAGCCACCAAGGGTGGTATGTCGAACAGATAGCCGAGCACCTGCACCAAACGGTCAAGACGGTGAGGAAAACTCTCAAGACTTGGATAGATAAGGGATTAGGGGGACTGTGGGAAGCCCAAGGACGGGGACGGAAAAAAACTTGGAATGAAGAAGACATCGAATATCTAGAAAACTGCCTCAGAAATGACCCAAGAACCTATAACAGCGAGCAACTGGCGGAAAAACTGCGCCGCGAACGACAAGTGAACCTGAGTCCTGAGTATCTGCGTCAGATCCTCAAAAAAAGGGGGTCATTTGGAAGCGGACCCGAATAAGCCATCAACAACGACAAGACCCCCAAAAGCGCCTAGCTAAGCAAAACGACCTGGAAATGCTCGAACTCGCTGCCGCGGCTGGAGAGATTGACTTACTCTACACGGACGAATCGGGATGCTGTTTGTGGAGTGCCGCCAGCTACAGCTATTACTTCAAGGGAGAACAGAAACGGCAAGAACAGACGAAGAAACGAGGGAAACGAGTGAGTCTGTTAGGGCTATGGCAACCCTTAGTGACTTTTGTCTGTAGTTTGGCCTTGGGCAGTTGGAAAAGTGAAGACTTCATCAAGCTGATGGACGAGCAAGCCCATGAAGCCCAGAAAATTTACGAACTTACGGGTCGAATCCGCGTCATCGTACTCGATAATGGTTCGATTCACACGAGTAAGGTAGTTCAGCAGAAGTTCTCTCAATGGGAAGCTCAAGGACTGTACTTATTCTTCTTGCCACCCTACTGTTCCGAAATGAATCCCATTGAATTGGAGTGGGAGCATCTTAAACGTGATGAATTAGTCGGACAGATGTTTGAATCCGAGTCCGAATTGGCTTTTCACGTGACCGAGGGACTCGAAGCCCGAGGAGAGCGCCACGGACATTCTGTTAAGTATGTCAACCTTCGAGGTCTGAAATAATCCTTTACACACATTCCTTTTTTTCTCTGGGGCTACTTAGCGCATCAAGGAAGAGGATGTTGTGAGCATACAAGTACCCACAAAACATATTTATTCAGTCGAGGAATACCTCGATCTAGAAACTCGCGCCAACGAACGCCATGAATATATTAATGGAGCAGTTCTTCCAATGGCTGGGGGTTCCCCAAGACACAATAGAATATCCCCAAGACACAATAGAATAAAAGTCAATTTAATTATTGCCCTTGGGGTTGCCCTCAAAGACACACCTTATCAGGTCTTTGATAGCGACCAACGGCTATGGATTCCAGAAAATCGTACTTTTACCTACCCAGATGTGGTTGTGGTTCGAGAACCGATTATTACAGCTGACAACGACACCACCGCTATTACCAACCCGAGACTCATTATCGAAGTTCTCTCCGACTCGACTCGCAACTATGACCGCAGCCAAAAATTTGTTACCTATCGGAGTCTTCCAAGCTTTCTAGAATATCTACTCATCGAACAAGATGGCGTTCAAATCGAACAGCACGTGAAACAAGACGATCGCCACTGGCTCTTGACGATTCACGAGGATCTCAATGCTAAAATTCCTTTGGCTTCTATTCCTGTTGAAATCGCGATCGCCGATCTCTATCATCGTGTCTAGTTTCGATCGTCCTCTGCTTTCGACTTAACGATGAGTCAGTCCATCCTGATTATTGCCGCTCATCCTGACGATGAAGTTCTCGGTTGCGGTGGAACCATCGCTCGCTACACAGCCCGAGGCGTGCAAGCTCGTGTTATCTTCCTTGCCGATGGTATTGCCGCTCGTGATGGGATGGACTCCGAGGCATTGCAACAACGTCAAAGTGCCGCTCGAAAAGCGGCTGATTGTTTGGGTATCCAGTCGGTTAGCTTTGGGGAGTTTCCGGACAACCGACTCGACACCGTGGATTTACTCGATATTGTGAAAGTGGTTGAAGGGGCGATCGCCCAACATCAACCCGATACCGTTTTGACGCACCACGTCGGCGATGTCAATATCGACCACCAACGAGTCCATCAAGCCGTGGTGACGGCTTGTCGTCCTCAACAAGGACATCCAGTGCGAACCCTATTGTTTTTTGAAGTCCCGTCGAGTACGGAGTGGCAACCTCCCGGTTCTGCTCCCGCATTTACTCCCAACTGGTTTGTGGATATTTCCAGCACTTTAGACTGTAAATTAAAAGCATTAGATGCCTATACTGAAGAACTCCGAGACTTTCCCCATCCCCGTTCCCGTGAGGCGGTCGAGGCGTTAGCGCGTTGGCGAGGGGCAACGGTGGGAAAGAGGGCAGCTGAAGGGTTTATCTTAGGCAGACGGATTGATTGAGACTTGTGGTACGGTGTATCTAATACGACGCTATAGGATAACGATCGATGCCTACGTCCCTGAACAAGATTCAGAATGAAATTGAGTATCCTGATTGCGATGGATTACCTATGGCGGAAAGTGACGCAGCTCGGGATTATTTGATTTATGGGACGGAAGCCCTGAAGCTGCATTTCCAGCATCGTTCAGATGTCTATGTTTCAGGAAACTTATTTGTTTACTACGAACGGGGTAATCCTAGAGCCGTTGTTGCTCCTGATGTGTTTGTGGTGTTTGGAGTTGAGGACAAGCAACGGTTATCTTATAAGGTCTGGGAAGAAAATAATAAACTGCCGAGTTTTATTTTAGAAATTACTTCAAAAAGTACCCGCAGTGAAGACCAAGGTATTAAGAAAGGACTCTATGCCTACTTGGGCGTTCAAGAGTATTTTCAGTATGACCCCACCTCAGATTATTTAAGCCCTTCACTTCAAGGATTTCGTTTGGTAGATGGTAATTATTTTCCGATTCTTCCTCGGGCTAACGAACCTAGCTTAATCCTATTTTCAGAAGTATTGGGTTTAGAGCTACGACGTTTGCAGGATGGCAGTTTTCGTTTTTATTCTCCTGAGAAGGGAGAGCGGCTGGAGAGCTTAATGGAAATTGAGAAATCCAGACAGGTGGAACGGGAAAAATCGCAAAAAATGGCAGAGCGATTACGGCAATTAGGCGTAAATCCCGAGGATTTGTAGTTTTGGTGATGATGAAGGTCGTTTTTCGAGTCGATTCATCTCAGCAAATCGGAACGGGGCATCTGATTCGGTGTCGGACACTGGCGGAAGAGTTGCGTCGCCGAGACGTTGAGGTTCAATTTATTTGTCGCAACCTCCCAGGGAATCTCATTCATCTCCTCAGTCAAGCTGCATTTCCGGTGACTGTTCTGCCCTCTCCTCCTGCCACGGGTAAGAGTAACGAGTCGATCGACCTCGAAGAAAATTATGCTGCGTGGCTTGGGGTGTCTCAGGATATCGATGCCGCAGAGACCATCGAGGCATTAGCCGGTCAAAAACCAGATTGGCTGATTGTCGATCACTATGGTATTGACAGCCAATGGGAACGGCACTTGCGTCCCCATGTTCGTCAAATTATGGTTCTGGACGACTTAGCCAACCGTCCCCACGACTGCGACCTCTTACTCGATCAAAACGAGAGTGTTAACGGCGAAATCCGCTATCGAGAACTCGTTCCAGAACGTTGCCGCTTGCTCGTTGGGTCTCGTTACAGCCTGTTGCGACCTGAATATGCTGTGTACCGCCAAACGCAGTCCCCTCGGACAGGGGAGGTGCGGCGGGTGTTGGTGTTCTTCGGGGGAACCGATTCCCAGAACATGACCGGGAAAACCTTAGAAGCCCTGTCTGCTCCTCAGTTCGAGTCGTTGACTGTGGATGTGGTGGTTGGCGCGACCAATCCCCATCGCTCCGAAATCGAGAAGCAAGTGGCGCAACGACCCCATACCGTGTTATATCATTCTCGCCCTCATCTCGCCGATTTGATGGCTCAGGCAGATTTGGCGGTGGGGGCAGGGGGAACGACGACTTGGGAACGGTTGTGTCTGGGACTGCCAACTCTAGTGGTTAGTATTGCTGAGAATCAGGTTTCGGCCTGTCAGGCTCTCCAGCGTCAGGGATCGATCGCGTATTTGGGAACGGCTGAAACCGTGGATGTGGAGCAGTTACGAAGTTCGATCGATTCGCTCATTCAAAATCCCTCCCATCTCATGGAGATGTCTGCTAAAGCGAGGCTTCAAGTGGATGGATTGGGAGCAATGCGAGTGGCGGAAGCCTTGAAACCCACCTCACCCAGTCAACTCAAATTGAGACTGGCTCGGTCTGAAGATGCTCCACTATATTACGATTGGGTCAACGAGCCTGAAGTCCGCCGCCAGTCGCTTCAAACCGATCCGATTTCCTGGGCAACCCATCAAGCTTGGTTTCAAAAGAAACTTGCCGACCCGAACTGTTATATGGGAGTCTTAGACGCCGACGGTCTTCCAGTTGGTCAGATTCGGTTCGATCTCAAAGGCGAAGAGGCAATCGTCGATTATTCCCTCGATACCTTGGTCAGGGGTCGTGGCTGGGCAACTCAACTCGTTCGATTAGGAATGCAATTGCTACGAAACACCCAAGCAACCTATCTTCGGGCTGACGTGAAATCGCAAAATACAGCATCGCGGGCAGTCTTTTTACGATTGGGGTTTGAGGAACAATCTCCCCCCCCCCCAAGCGTCTCAAGCAATGAGCGTCTTTCGCTTAGCATTCTCTCCGACAACCAGAGCTGGCTGAACGATTACCTTTGCGATCTCGTCTTAGGCTGGCTTCACGATGGACACAGAGTTTTATGGACTCATGAAGTTGAAGAGTTACGACCTGGAGATTTATGCTTTTATCTCAGTTGCGGTCAAATTGTTTCTAGTGAGGTTTTAGCAAGGTTTCACAATAACCTCGTCGTTCATGAAAGCGATTTACCCAATGGTAAAGGCTGGTCGCCCTTAACCTGGCAAATCCTAGAAGGAAAGAACCGAATTCCCGTTACGCTCTTTGAAGCCGTTGACCGGGTAGACAGCGGAGACATTTATCTGCAAGAATGGCTAGAGTTTGAGGGACACGAACTCATCGACGAGCTAAGGCAAACTCAAGCAGAAGCAACCTTACGTCTGTGCCGAGAGTTTGTAAACCGCTATCCAGCGGTGTTACAGTCCGCCAAACCGCAAGTTGGAAAGGAGTCATTTTATCCTCGACGGAGACCCAAAGATAGCAAATTAGATGTCAACCGTTCTCTGGCAGAGCAATTCGATCTACTTCGCGTAGTAGATAATGAAAAATATCCAGCATTCTTTGAGTTGTACGATCGGCAATATTCGTTAAAAGTCAAATTACTCGAAAACAATAAATAAAATATATCTTTGAATGAAAAGCAATATTAAAATTTCTCGTCGCAACGATTTAACCGGTGTCTTACCTGCATTGCGAGACTTGTTAGATACTTGCTATCCTAAACCACCAAGGGACGTTTTTTATCGGTTAATAGAACAGTATCGAATTGGTTTTCCAGTCTATATTGCTGTCGAAGAAAATGAAAAAATTGTAGGCTTTACCTATCTAGCCCCCAACAGTAAAGGAGGAACCCTAGAGAGTTTGGCGGTACATCCTGATTTCAGAGGTTTACAGATAGGATCGAATCTGGTTCGGCGCTTGATCGGTGAAAACCGAGGAGTCATTCAAATTACAACACGCATTCCAGAGTTCTTTGAAAAACTAGAATTTAAATCCATAACTCAGCTTCCAGATAATTCATACTTCATGATTTACCTCAACTTTTGATATGTGAAATTTGACAAATGACTTTGAGAATTTCCGACCGGCCTGTTGGGGCTGACTATCCCCCTATATCATTACTGAGATGTCGGGAAATCACAACCAATCACTTTGTCGAAGGTTCTACTCAAGCATATCTTTCAACCATATCTTCACCCTTTCTGGCTCCTAAATTCACACTGCTATCTTCAGCTAGAAAAAATACAATACAGAAGCATCTATGAATCGAGATTTCTATTTAAAAAACGACACCTAAAAGCATCTATAAAAAACATCTAGGAGAATATAATGTCATTCAACAGCTATAAGAACATTGAATCTGTATTGAATGATTTTTCGCTAACTTACACAGAGGATAATTTTATTCAAAATTTATCCTTTGAAGCTGAGCCTTTTTTTCTGTCCCGACTCCAAACCACTCTTCAAGATGGTGTTGTTTTTAACTCAGAATACGCAATCTGTGAAAATATTATTTCTCCTATACTAAAAGAGATTTGGATAAAATATAAAGATCGATTACAGCTTTGGAGCCATCAGCCATTGATATACAACGAAACTTTATCGGGTATCCCCGACTATATTGTTGCCCAACGCTCCCCAAGAGGAAAAATTATTTTAGGACAACCCTATTTGATTTTAGTGGAAGCCAAGAAAGATAACTTTGATGAGGGTTGGGGACAATGTTTGGCTGAGTTAGTGGCAGCACAGAAATTGAACGATAACCTATCCTGTCAAATAATTTTTGGTATTGTTTCCAATGGCAAACTGTGGGAATTTGGAAAACTACAAGGTGAAGTATTTACGAAAAACATCCGATTTTATACATTAGAGGAATTAAATCATTTAATGAGTGCCATTAATTATGTTTTTTCGGAAAGTGTTAAGCTAGTGTCATAAACTACCATAAAAGCCTGCTGTATGCACCCCATCCAAATCCAGAACCGCATTGTTTCTCCGCAGCATCCCCCTTTGGTTATTGCCGAAATGTCTGGCAATCACAACCAGTCACTCGATCGCGCCTTGGCAATTGTCGAAGCCGCTGCCAAAGCGGGCGCTCATGCTCTCAAACTCCAAACCTACACCGCCGACACGATGACCCTCGATTTAGAGGAGGGCGAGTTTTTTATCGACGATCCCAACTCGCTCTGGCACGGTCAATCGCTTCACAAGCTCTATCAACAAGCGTATACCCCTTGGGAATGGCACGAACCCATTTTTGAAAAATGCCGAGAATTGGGACTGATTGCCTTTAGTACGCCATTCGATGCAACCGCCGTTGATTTTCTCGAATCGTTAGACGTTCCCTGCTATAAAATCGCCTCGTTCGAGAACACCGATATTCCCCTCATCCGCAAGGTTGCCAGTACAGGTAAACCGATGATTATCTCAACGGGAATGGCCACGGTTGCCGAACTCGATGAAACGGTTCGTGCGGCTCGGGAGGCAGGTTGTACAGACCTCATCTTGCTCAAATGTACGAGTACCTACCCGGCTACACCCGAAAACAGTAACCTACTCACGATTCCCCACCTCCGGGAACTTTTTGACGTACAGGTAGGTCTTTCCGACCATACGATGGGAGTTGGTGCTGCGGTAGCCAGCGTAGCACTCGGAGCCAGAGTCATTGAGAAGCACTTTACCCTATCCCGTGCTGACGGCGGAGTTGATTCCACTTTCTCGATGGAACCGGAGGAAATGCGTCAACTTGTGATAGAATCCAAACGCGCTTGGCAAGCTTTAGGGAAGGTTCAGTATGGAGCCACTAAAGCTGAAGAAGAATCGAAAGTGTTTCGGCGTTCCCTTTATGTCGTGCAAGATATGAAAGTCGGTGACGTGTTTACTCCAGAGAACTTGAGAGCCATACGACCCGGCTATGGATTGCCGCCAAAATATTACGATCGACTTTTAGGTAAGTTTGTGAATGTAAACATCAAGGCAGGAACTCCGTTGACCTGGGAAATTTTGTAGTATATACCAATTGGGTTAATCGAATTTGAGTTTGTTATGACTTATTTTTTTATTGGCGGTAGCGCTCGATCGGGGACTCACTTATTAGAAAGTATTCTCAGCTTGGATTCGGCAGTCAACCCTCCTCTCGCGGGAGCCGCCTACTTTCACGAATTGGTCTCGGCTTACCATCAAGGAAAGCGTAATTTTAAACTAACTGCTGATTATTTCGCGAGCTTTGATGAATTTCATCAGTTTCATTCATCATGGATATTGAATTTTTTGAGCAATATCAAGCAGCAGTATCCCGCCGCCGAACATTTGATTTTAAGATGGCCATATATGGCCACTCTATTTCCTACCGTTCATAAATTAGTCCCTGAATCTAAATTTGTTTTAATCGTTCGAGATCCGAGAGATACGATCGCTTCGATGATTAAAGTGGCAGAAAGAAAGAAGGATCTTCCAATTAAAGAGAGATCGGTTGCCAACTTTAATCGAAACATTATTAGGTTGTCTTCTCTTTATAGTTCTTATTACTTGCCTTGCTTAGTCAAACAATCTCAATCTGTTGACTTTCGTGAAAAGCTGATCTGGGTTCAATATGAGTCTTTAGTCACTAATCCAGACTCCATTGTTGCCAAACTCAAAAAGCATACAGGATTGAAGTTCGATCGATTCGATCGAGACAATATTTGGCAACGACGAAAACCAGAGTTTGGTCAACAAGATAACTTAGATGCTTGGTTTAGCCCTTTGTATGGAAAAAGCATTTCTGCATCTCACATTGGTCATTACCGCAAAATATTAACAGATGAAGAAATTCGGGCGATCGAAAACCAATGCGATTTTATATTCAAACTTTTTGCCTATCAAAAACACGATTTATCTTGCAAGGTGATGTCCTTTTGAATACACTCATTTTTTGAATACACTCATTTAAGTTGATGACATCCCAACCCAAAATCTTGTTCTCTGCACCCTACGGACAGTGGGGAATTCACAACCAAGTCGATGCTATTCTTGCTAAAGCACTTGAGTTGCGTGGTTGCCAAGCCTTAGCAGTTCTCTGTGACGGTCTTTATGCAGACTGCACTATTCTGCGTGATGTTCCAACTCAGGCAGAAAATCATGTTTGCCAATCCTGTGCCAAGGCAAGTCAGCAGTTATTTTCTGCTTTTCAAATTCCTCAAGTTCAACTTCGCCAGTTTATTCAGTCTGACGACAGAGAACAAGCTAAGCAATGGGTTGAAACAGTCGCTCCAGATGACTATGCTAATGCCCGCTATCAAAACTTACCAATTGGTGAATGGGTTACATCATCAATTTATACCTATTTTAGAATCACTGCAAAAGGATTGCAGCGTTCCGACGTTCGGGAAGTTCATCGACGATATCTAATTGATGGTGTCGTAACCTATAAAGCATTGTCTCGGATACTGGACTGGTTTCAGCCAGATCGTATCGTTCATTTTAACGGCCGGATGGCTCCCTATCGAGTAGCCTTTGAACTTGGACGTTCTCGGGGTCTGGAAGTCTTGACCCACGAACGAGGTTCTATTGACGATAGTTTCAGTTTTCGTCAAAATGCGACGTGTTCTGAGACTAAACCGCTCATTCACTATACTCAAGCATGGAAGCACGTTCCCTTACGGAAAAGTGAAATCGAACAAGTTCGTAGCTACTTTCATCAACGAGAAGCTGGAAAAAATACGAACTGGAACCCTTTCTATACCTATCAAACAGATTACTCAAAAGTTCGCCATCAGTTACGAATTCCATCCGAAGCCAAAATCTTTTCGATTTTCACCACTAGTGAAGATGAATTAGCTCTGTCTAAAGATTATCAGGGACTCAGCAATCAAATCGAAGTATTGAAAAGAATTATTGAAATTTTTTCAGATCGCGATGAGTATCTAGTTATTCGTCATCATCCTCATATCGGAGGTCTCGGAGGTAGTAAGCCTGAAACAGATTTTTTGGTTCGAGCTTACCAGCAATCTCTGACAATTCCGAGCAACGTTCGGATTGTGATGCCATCTGAACAATTAACTTCCTATGCGTTACTGGCCAATACTGACGCAGCTATGGTGTTTTTTAGCACGGTTTCTATTGAAGCTGTAGCTCGGGGTATCCCAACAGTCGTTTTTGAAAATTCAACTTATCGCCAGGCATTATCTCACGTTCTTCATCAAGATAAGCTTGACAAAGAAAATTTACGGTTGGTTATCGATCGATTACTTAGTCCTTCCGCTCAATTGCAAGTTGAAGATTTCCAAAAACTTTATCGTTTCACACATACCTATTTCTTTAGATTTTCACAGAAATTCAAATCTTTTGGGGTCAAGAACCGTCACTATCTTGATATTCGGATTACAAGCTTTGAAGATTTAAAGCCTGGTATCGATCAAACACTCGATCGAATTTGTAATCATATTTTAGACGGAACCTCCCTTTATGAAATGCCTCCAACTGAAATCAACAGTTTATCTCTCACTGACGAAGAAAATTTTTTAAAAGAGGAAATCGAAAGAGTTCGAGAACAGCGAAATGCTGTTAAAATCGGTTCTTTTTTATCGCAAGAAATTCCTGTCGGTCTTATTCATGTCAAAGAATCTAGAAATAAAAAAACAGAGCAAGATTTACCCAAATGGCAAACTTGCTCGCGGCATCGTTCTTTAGTATCTCAGGTATTTCTTACAGCGAACAAACATATAAATAATGGTTTTCAGTCTCTCATTTATCTTCTTAACAAAACTCAAGAAGATTACATCCTGATTGCACATGAAGGGATTCAATATAACGAATCATTTATCTCCTATGCGATCGATCGCCTAACCGAAGATTGCGAGAAAGATTGGGATGGTGTTTGGTCGGCTGGATGGATTCAGTCACCAAATAACACAATTAACCAGAAACTTTTCACTCACTCCTCTACCCACGATAATTACCATCAAGCTATCCAAATATTACCAGAACTGATCGATCCCTTTGTTCTGCTCTCTTTTGTTCTGATGAAGCGAACAGTAATCGTTAAACTTCTCCAGACTGTTCAATCTGTAAATAACAATTTGCAAGCATCGGAAATGCTTTTTTATGGGTTGAATCAATTAAAGATTGACAAAACGGAGCTTCCTCTGCTGGTTGTTCATCAAGCACAACTTCAAAATCAACAATCAACCGTACAGACTTTGTTGGATTTATCTCGTTACTACGAACAAATCAAAAAACAACCGACTTCTTCCCAGTTATACCGTCAGCTTGGAGATATCTTAAACGAACAAGGGAAGTTAGATGCAGCTCGAAAAGCTTATCAATATGCAGAACGCTTGAGAACAAAATAAGTCCGACACTGGCATAAACAAAGTAGTATTTCAGGAATCGTAAAAATTGGGGAACTCGCTTTTCATAGATATCGTCCCTTCCTATGATACGATGTCAGACTATAGTTGGCTAAATTTCTGCCTGCCCTATTGAGCGAGATCCAGGCTATCTGATGACCCAGTGGCAACTGAAAACCCCAGTCGTTCTCATTATTTTTAATCGGCCAGACACAACAGAACGAGTATTTGAGGCGATTCGACAAGCTCAACCTCCTCAATTGCTGGTCATCGCCGACGGACCGCGTCCCGATCGCACTGGAGAAGTCGATCGATGTGTCGCCGCGAGAAAAATCGTCGATCGCGTAGACTGGGACTGCCAAGTTTTAAAAAACTATTCAGACGTTAATCTAGGTTGCCGAAAAAGAGTTGCTAGCGGATTAAATTGGGTATTCGATACAGTTGAAGAAGCAATTGTTTTAGAAGATGACTGTGTACCCCATCCGAGTTTTTTTCGTTTTTGTGAAGAACTTTTGGAAAAATATCGTCATGACAATAAAGTCATGGCCATCTCTGGGGATAATTTCCAGTTCGGACAACAAAGAACACCATACTCATATTATTTTTCTCGATATAACCATATCTGGGGATGGGCGAGTTGGCGGCGTGCTTGGCAACACTACGATTTAAGCATGAGTCAATGGCCTCAACTTAAAATATCAGGCTGGCTAGAGCGACAATTACAGCATCCAAAAGTTGCACAATACTGGTCTCATATTTTTCAGATGTCCTATCAAGGATTTGACACTTGGGACTATGCTTGGCTATTGGCTTGTTGGCAGCAAAATGGATTGATTGTTTTGCCCGAAGTTAATCTAGTGTCTAATATTGGCTTTGGCGAACACGCAACCCATACAAAGTCTGACAGTCCATTTGAAAATTTACTAGTTCAGGAAATGAAATTTCCTTTACGACATCCACTCGAAATTCAAAGAAATATCGAAGCAGATGCTTACACAGAAGAAATGATTTTTAGTAAAGTTTCCGTCACTTCACAAAACAATATGCAAAATCGAAACAAGTCCAAAAACGATCGATCGACCTCTGAAGTCGTTACACAACTCTATACCACTATTCAGAACAATCCCTATGAAGCGGATGCTTATCTTCGCTTGGGTCAACTCCTTCGAGACGCACAAAAGCCAGAGGCTTCGCAACGTGCGATCGAAAAGGGATGGAAACTCAAATGGGGCGATCGCGACTATATCTCGCCAGGATTAACCTTAGTCAATGCCGATCCCTACTTCCCCAATCTAGCTGTAGGGAATACAGCCCCGATCGCCTGGCCTTACCTGCGTAAAGAGATTCCTCACAACTGGTATGTCGATCGCCGCAGCCCCAACGTCGGCTTCCTCAGCCGTGACGAAGCACACCTACTCTATAACATCGCCCTAAAATTCAAAGGACAGCCCACCCTCGAAATTGGCTGTTGGATGGGTTGGTCAGCCTGTCACCTAGCATTAGCTGGCGTACACCTCGATGTCGTCGATCCGTTATTAGAAAAACCGGAAATCTATCAAACTGTGTCCGATTCGCTAACAGCGGCGTGCGTGCGCGATCGCGTGAATCTCGTTCCAGGGTATAGTCCCCAAGCCGTGCAGGAACTCGCCCGCCAAAAACAACAACCGTGGTCGCTCATTTTCATCGATGGCAACCACGAACGCCCCGGCCCCCTACAAGACGCCAAAGTTTGCGCCCAACTCGCCGCCGCCGATGCCGCGATCGTCTTTCACGATTTGGCTTCGCCCGATGTCGCTGAAGGGTTAGCATACCTGCGCCAACAGGGTTGGAACACGCTTGTCTACCAAACCATGCAAATTATGGGTATTGCTTGGCGAGGGTGCGTACAGCCGGTGCGCCACCTGCCCGATCCTAGAGTCAATTGGACCTTGCCGTCACACCTACAAAGCTTCACCGTCAGCGGTGTATCCGATGGCACGATCGCTGATGGACTAGAAGAGTTTCAAAACTGGCTGCAAGTCGTGCGACCTTATACCTTTCTCAGTGAGGCACGATTGCTGTCCCTCTATCGTCTGACCAAAGAAATTTGTCTCACCGATTTACCCGGTAACGTTGTCGAGTGCGGAACTTGTAAAGGCGGTTCGGCTGCCTTAATCGCCGCGACAATTGCACGTTATAGTCGCCGTCCGCGACAAGTTTATGCTTTCGACACATTTGAAGGAATGCCCGATCCCACAGAGGTCGATCGAGCCAACGGCGTACCCGCCAACGATACAGGTTTTGGTGCAGGAACTTTAGGTGCGCCGATCGAGGAAAACCTCAGTGTCGTTTGTCGCGCCCTTGGCGTGGAAAATATTGTTATCCCCGTTAAAGGGTTGTTTAACCAAACTCTACCCGCCACTCGCGATCGAATTGGCGAAATTGCCTTACTCCATGCCGATGGCGACTGGTACGAATCCACGATCGATATTTTCCAACATCTCTACGATCGCGTAATTTCCGGAGGAGCAGTTCAAATCGACGACTATGGACATTGGGAAGGCTGCCGTAAGGCGATCGAGGATTTACAAACTCAGTGGCACGTGCAGTTTAACCTACAGCCGATCGATTACACTGGTGTTTGGTTCCGCAAAGATGCTGCTGCCACGCCAACCTTACGAACGGAAATCTAGAGCATGAAACTAGGGAGCTTTGTTAGTGGCTTGGGAATTCGAGGATGGCGAGAATCAAGCAAAGCGATCGCAATATACCTGAGTCAGTCAACATGAACGAGACTTTAATTTTAGGCGGTGCTGGTTTTATTGGAGGAAACTTAGCAAGAGCCTTAGTCAAAAAAGGCATAAAACCTAAAATATTCACTCGTCCAACTTCCTCTATCGGTCGAATTCAAGATATTTTGGATGATGTAAAAATTATTTATGGAGACTTTTTAGATGATGTAGCATTATCAGAAGCTTTACAAGGAGTAAATACAGTTTTTCATTTAATTTCTACAACCTTTCCAAGCCGCACTTTAAAAAGTAGTGTTTATGATGTTTTATCAAATTTATTGCCAACTATTCGATTGGCAGAAATTTGCATCGCTAATAACGTCAAAAAAATCGTATATGCCTCATCGGGAGGAACTGTTTATGGAGAACCTCTAACAATTCCGATTTCTGAAGATCATCCCTTAATGCCCAAATCTGCTTACGGTCAAAGTAAGTTAACCATCGAAAATTATCTAAACTTTTATGCCCGAACGACTCCCTTAGATGTAAATATTCTTAGAATTTCCAATCCTTTTGGTCCGGGTCAGCACTCTTGGAGAGTCCAAGGAATTGTTGCTGTCGCTATTGGCTGCTTATTGTACGATCGTACCTTGCAAATCTATGGAGCTGGAGATGCTGTTCGAGACTATATTTATATTGACGATGTTATTGAAGCAATGTTATTAGCCTCTCAGCAGCCAGGGTCTTCATTGGTGAATATTTCTTCTCAGGAAGGCTATTCTATTCTGGAAATCGTTCGGGAGCTTGAAAAATTATCAGGAAAGACTATAAAAAAAGAATTTATACCCGATCGCCCAGGCGATGTTAAAGTAAATGTTTTGTCAAACCAGAAAGCACGAGAATTGTATGGATGGCATCCTAAAACTTCTTTAGAAGCAGGACTATCAGCCACCCTGGCCGCGTTCCAATAAACGGCAGTTCTGAAAGCCTGGCTTTTCCAGAAAAGAGTCATCTAGCTCGATTACTTAGTGATAGGATTGTAGAAGATATTTACCCCTGCTCACCTGATGCGTTATTTTTGCACGTTTTTCGACCATCGTTATCTACCCAAAGGCTTAGCACTCTATCGCTCTTTAACTCAAAACTGCCAAGCTTTCGAGCTTTGGGTTTTATGTCTCGATCGCCTTTGTTACGAAGTTCTCAAACAACTCGCACTTCCTCACCTCAAGTTGGTTGATTTAGAAACCCTGGAACAAGCAGATAGAGGGCTTCTCCAAGCCAAACACGATCGCACTTTAGTAGAATATTACTTTACGTGCAAATCCTGTTTAGCTAAATACATTTTGAGTCAAGATTCCAAAATCGATCTGATTTCTTATGTTGATTCAGATCAGTTTTTCTTTTCCGATCTCGAACCCATTTATGAAGAAATTGGAGAGCGTTCGATCGCTGTCGTAGAACATCGATTTCCACCCAAACTCGAAGGATTAAAATTTAACGGACTTTATAATGCCGGTTGGGTGTGCTTTCGCCGAGACTCTCATGGATTAGCAGGACTGAACTGGTGGCGAGAGCGATGTTTAGAATGGTGTCACGATTATCATAAAGACGGAAAGTTTGCCGATCAAAAGTATTTAAATGAATTACCTATTCGATTTAAAAATGTCGCTATTTTACAGCATAAAGGGGCTAATTTAGCACCGTGGAATGTCGATCGATTCAATATTCAATTTAAAGACGGTCAATTTTGGGTAGACGAGCAACCTCTTGTTTTTTACCATTTTCATGGCTTCAAAGAAAAAGAACCCAATGTTTACGATCCAAATTTGAGTTTTTATCGAGTCGAAAAAAATCCTGAAGCTTTATCGTTAATTTATCAAAATTATATTCATATCCTGAACGAAACCAAGCAACAAGTGTTACCCTTTCTACCTCAAGCCTCTTTGGGGGAAAGCATCCGGTTTAAAAAAATTCCTGCCTTGACTGCAACCGTTTCGACTTCTGACACTCGAGCTATGGAACAAAAGACAGAAAACCTACCTCTCTCTCAGTTAATCCCCCAAGCCACTCAACTCCTCCAAACCTGCCAACACAACCCCCTCAACAGCGACGCCCTCGACCAACTCCGTCGCATCCGAACCGCCGTCGCCCAACACCTCCTCAACCTCCCCACCGACCAACTCCACCCCCAACTCACCGGACAACTCGGCCAAACCTACAAACAACTGTGGCAGAGTTCCCTTAAAAACGAACCCCTCACCGACACCGACCGCACCACCATCGCCCAACTGTCCCAAAAACTCAGCCAGGGACTCGGCGCACCCCAAGCCATCCAAGCCTTTTTCGCCGCCGCCCTCTACGGCTACCCCCACCAGTTCGACATCCAATATCAAAACGCCCCCATCCCCAGTTGGATGACCGGAACCTACCTCAACTTCATGTTCGAGTCGCCCCGTCTGTTCAAAGACGTGGGCGAAGTAGACGCCTATCACCAATACCTCACCCACTGGACGACCTACCTCCACAACAAAATCCTCAGCAACCCCGACAACCCCACCTGGAAAACCGTTACCCAGGCGTTCGCTAACCTAGCTAACCTCACCCCCCTCTGCTTCAGCCAGCGCGACCAACGGGACATCCAACAAAAACGCGCTGCCATCCTCGAACGATACCTCGAACAGGCCGGTTCCCAACTGGACTACCAGTTCCCACCCCGTCCCCAAAACCGCTCTCTTGGTGCGCGTTCCCTAGCGCCGGAAACCGGCGCGGGGTCGCACCGCAAGCTCCGTTTCGGCGTCCTCTGTCTCAACTACCTCCCCACCGCCGAAACCTTCACCACTATTCCCGCTTTCGAGCATCTCGACCGAAACCGCTTCGAGGTGTACCTCTACAGCCTACAAACCACCGGACACCCCCACGAACAATACTGTCGAGAACGGGCCGATAAATTCACCACCCTCCCGGCGAATAACCTCCCCAACATGGTGAACGCCGTCCGCAGCGACGACCTGGACGTACTCCTGATTGGAACGAATATCACCGCCCGGTCTTACCCCCTCACGCTGCTGTCCCTGCACCGCCTCGCCCGCATCCAAACCACCGGACTCTCCGCCCCCACCACCACCGGAATGCGGAATCTGGATGTCTATATCGGCGGTTCCCTCACCGCCACCGACCCCAGCCATTACAGCGAGAAACTCGTCACCGTGGAGGGTTCCGGACTCTGTTTCCAATTTCCCCCGGATACCGATACCCCCACGGTCAACCTCGACCGCTCCACCTGGGGACTTCCCGAAGGTACCATCGTGTTTATGTCCGGGGCGAACTTCCGCAAAGTTAACCCGGAACTGCGGGAAACCTGGGCGAAACTCCTGGCTGCGGTTCCCAACTCCATCCTCGCCATCTACCCCTTCGGTCCCAACTGGGGACGGCATCCCCAGCTCGAAATGCCCTTCTTCAAACAGATGCAAGGGGCATTTCGTAAGTACGGCGTCGATTTGAAACGGCTCCTCCTCATCAAAACCCTGCCCAATCGAGCCGATATTCGCCAAGCTCTCCAACAGGCGGATGTCTATCTCGACTCCTTCCCCTACTCCGGTGCCGCCTCTGTCCTCGACCCCCTGCGGGTGGGACTGCCCATCGTGGCGATGGAAGGCTCAGAACTGCGATTCCGTCAGTCCGCCGCCTTGCTGCGAGAGCTGCAAATCCCCGACCTCATCGCCGACAGCGAAGACGGGTACGTTCAACTGGCGACTAAACTGGCGACGGATGCTAACTTCCGCCTCGCTAAACGGCAACAAATTCAACAGGGAATGCAGCAAACGCCGCCGTTCCTCGACAGTAAGGCGTTCGGGGCGAAATTTGCCAGCCTCCTCGAACGATTGGTGAACGAAGGGGTCTCGCAACCCACGCCGTCTCAACCGGACGAACACCCCACCAGCCAAGTGTTTATCAACCGCACTATCGGCTGCTGCAATATCTATTACATCGACCCCAGCGAACAGTCCATTATCGACGAACTGCACCAACTGCGGCGACAATTGGTCGAATATTGGATGACGCTACCGACGGAGCAACTGGAATCAGCCTATACTGGCGAAATCGGCAAAGCCTTCCAAGCCATTCTGAAAAGCGATTTCCAGAAAGAACCCCTCAGCGAGGCTGATACCCAGTACCGCCAAGACCTGACGGAATTGGGGGCGGGATTGACGAAACCCAAGGCGCTCAATGCGTTGATGGGGGCGATGCTGTTCTATCCCGCCGACGAGATGAAAGTCCGAGACGCGCGAAACCGCCTCCCGGCGTGGTTGGTGGCGGATTACGAAGCGGTGTTTGAAACGGAACCTCAAGCCACCGAACCGGTTCCTCCTGCGCCGACGCCGCCGCCACAACCCCAAACGGACCTCACCGCCTTTCTCAACCGGATTGTCGGCTGTGTCAATCTGTACGACATCGACTCCTCGGATACGGCGAACGCGACGGAACTGCGGAAACTGCGGTATCAACTTTGTCAGTTGTTGATGGCGCATCCGACGGAACAGTTGGAAACGCTCTATGCTTCGGAGGTGGGGAACGCTTATCAGGCTTTGCTGCGAAGTGGATTCCAGAAAGAGCCGATTAGCGAACCGGAAAACCAACTCAAGCAACAGTTGGCGCAGGTGTGGAAGTCGGGACAGCCGAAAGCTCTCAATGCGATTTTGGGGCTGTTCCTCTTTTTCCCGCCGGGAACGATGAAGGTGCAAAACGCTCAAACGCGACTTCCGGCGTGGCTGTACGGGGATTATGCGGCGGTGTTCGAGTCGGTTCTTACCCCGGAGGCGGCGACGGCGACGGTGACGACGCCAGCGGCGGAGATTCCGACGGAGATTCCCGACGATCCTGTTAACAGTCCTAAGTTCCTCAATCGCCTGTTGGGAACGGTCAATCTCTATCAAATCGACCCTTCCGACCAGTCGATTATCGCGCAGTTGCACCAGATTCGCCGGAAGTTCGCGGAACATTGGATGACGGTTCCAGATGGGGACTTGGAAACGGTCTATAAAGGAGATCTCGGTCGCGGCTATCGAATTTTACTCGGAAGCGGCTTTCAGAAGGAACCTCTCAGCCAGGCGGATATGCAGTACCGTCAGGAGTTGACGCAGTTAGGGATGGGTTTGGATAAACCGCAGTCTCTCAATGCGTTGATGGGGGCGATGTTGTTCTATCCTCCGGACCAGATGAAGGTTCGGGACGCTCGGAGTCGGCTTCCGGAGTGGTTGATTGCGGATTATGAGAAGGTGTTTGAAGGCGCTGTGACGGTGGCGGGGACGGAGGCGCAACCGCCGAGTCCGGAGTTTCTCAAGCGGCTTTCGACTTTTCTGAATTTGTTCCAAATTGACGCTAACGATGCTAACGCGATCGCCCAACTGCGCCAACTACGGCAATTGTTGGCTCAGTATTGGCTGAGCTTGCCTCCCGAACAACTGGAAGCGGCTTATGGTGGGGCAATGGGTGAAGCTCAGCGAAACCTTGTGGGGAGTGGCTTGCAGCGTTTACCCCGCACGGAGGCGGAGCAGTCGTTATTCGGTCAGTTGAAAGCAGAATTGGCTCATGGAATGAGCCGTCCGAAATCTCTCAACTGCTTCTTGGCGGCGATGTTGTATTGTCGTCGCGACCAGTTGAGTTTTGCCAACGCTCAAGCGACGTTACCGGGGTGGTTGATGGCGGATTACCAGCGGTTTTTCGGGTAGTGTTTGGGGGGATTCACCACAGAGACACAGAGAACACAGAGGTTTGACTGCGGCGAGATCCCCGGCATCTCCAAGATGCCGGGGATCTGGAGAGATGCCGGGGATTTGAACGAGAGCGCCAGGTGGGGAGGCGTCGCGCTCTCGTTCAATCCATCGATCGCACGATCGCAATTCGACAATTTGTCCCGTTTGCCACTTCGCATTCAAAAGTAGCATCGAGTTGATCGACCAGAATATTAACTAGCTTCAACCCCATCGATTTCGGGCGTCCTTGCAAGTATTCCTTGGGAATTCCCACGCCGTTGTCGCAAACGGCCACTTCAACGGTCGTGTTATCCCGTTCCCGCAACGTGACCCAAATCTCGCCGCCGTTTCCGTCGGGAAATGCGTGTTCGATCGCATTTGAGAGGAGTTCGTTGACGATTAAACCGCAGGGAATCGCCGTTTCGATACTCAATTCGATCGCCTCGGCTTCGATACGAACCTCGATCGGTTGTCGATGCAGCTCGAACAAATCCGACAAATGCCCGATCGCACTTCTCAAATAGTTTGAAAAATCGATTTTCGAGAGAGATTCCGACCGATACAAATGCTCGTGAATCAACGCCATCGTCCGCAGGCGACTTTGACTTTCGAGCAACAGCGATTTCATCCGTTTATCCCCGACCTGACGCGCCTGCATCGCCAGCAAACTGTGAACCACGTTGAGATTGTTTTTGACCCGATGGTGAATCTCCCGCAATAGCACTTCCTTTTCCTGCAACGACGCCTGAATTCGCGCCTCGTAATTGTGGCGTTCGGTAATGTCCTCCGCCAGTCCCGCAATTCGATAAGGTCGATCGGTACGATCGCGAATCAAAAACGCCGTATCCCGTATCCAACGAATCTCGTTCTCCCCGCGCAAGATACGATATTCGATGTTGTACGCCCCTCGTCCCTCAAAAAACACTTTCCACGCCGACGCGACACCATCGCGATCGCTCGGATGAATCGGATCGAGCCACGACAGCGAGCGATCGTACAGTCGCTCTCGCGAAATCCCCCAAATTTGCTCGTAAGCCGGACTGACGTAAAGAACCTCGTGAGTTTCGAGGTCAGTTAAATAAAACACCTCCTCAATATGTTCGGTGAGTTGGCGGAACTTCTCCTCGCTGCTGCGGAGTTCCGTCTCGGCCCGTTTCGCCGCCGTCACGTCCCGAACGATTTTCAACAGCGTAACGACCTCAGAAGTCCCATCGAACTCGGGAATCACGCGAATCTCATACCAGCGATCGTCTTCGGAAAAATACTCCTCCACCTTTACCGCTTCCCCCGTCTCGAGAACCTGGCGCATCGCCGCCTCGCAGGTGTCGGCGTACTCCGTCGAAACTCCCGTTTCCGCCAAAGTTCGACCGACAAGTTTCGTGGGCTCGTCCGTTCTCGGGGGAATCGTGGCGTTCGTATAGCGATAGCGCAACTGGCGATCGAACCGACTGATAATATCCGGCGTGTTAGCCAGCAAGCGGCGAAACTCCGATTCCTGTCGCTCCAACGCTTCCCGAGACGCCTGGAGTTCCCGAGTTCTCTCCTCAACTCGATCCTCGAGTTCGTGGTTGAGCCGCTCGAATTCCCATTCCGCCGCCTTACGATCGCTAATATCGTTGAGCGTTCCAAACAGTTTCACCGTTCCCCGCTGACCGTCCCGCAGTTCCCGCAACCACACCTCGAGCCAGCGTATCTCGCGCGATCGCGTCACCAAGCGTATTTCAACAATTCTCTCGTCTCCCCCGTCGCTAAAAACCGCCTGTCGAAGTGCCTCGAACGGTTCGCGATCGTCCGGGTGCAAAAACGCCTCGAGCGGTCGTCCCAAACTGTCCGCGATCGCGAACCCAAACAGCCGTGTCCACGCCGCATTCAAAAACGTCAACCGTCCCCGATCGTCCGTTTGAAAGATCGCCTCTTGAATATTGTCCGTCACGAAGCGATAGTGCGCTTCGCGGTCTTCCACCGCCTGTTGCGCCGCCTTGAGTTCGGTAATGTCCGTCACCACCGAACTGACCGCAAGCTTTCCGTCAGGGAGTTCCAGGGGATTATAACTGATTAACCACGTCCGCAGACGCTGGGGATCGGCCGGCGTGATACCGCCAACTTCGAGATTGCGAATCGGCTCTCGAGTGGCGAGAACTCGTTGGTAAAGCTGCTCTAACTCCTCAGCCAGTTCCGGCAAAATCTCGCGAACCGTCTTCCCAATATGGTCTCGAGCCGTAAGTCCGTTTATCTCCGCCAGGATATCGTTAATTTTGAGAAACACTAAGTTTTCATCGACCAAAGCCAACCCCACAGGTAACGTACTGTAGAGATAGCTCAACTCGGCGTTTTTTCGCGCGATTTCCTCCTGCGCGTGTTTGAGAGGGTTTACGTCTACGAGACTCAACACTAACCCGTCGAAACTGCCATCTCGTCGGCGAAAAGGATTGACCCGCAGCAAAAACCAGCTTTGGGTTTCGCGATTGTAGACTTCCTGAGAAAATTCACCGCCGTTGTCCGTCACTTCAGTTAGGCGATCGAGTAAATCGGGAACGTCGAGGTTGTTTGAAAAATGTTGGAGAGGACGCCCGATATCGCTCTCGACTAAGGGAACGGCGTTCGTCACGGCGGGGGTAAACTTGCGAACTCGCAGGGTGCGATCGACGAAAATTACGCCAATTTGGGTACTGTCGATAAAATTATTCGTATCTTCGTTGAGAGCCGCTAACTCGCGAATTTTCGACTGATATTCGGCGTTGAGGGTGTGGAGTTCTTCGTTAACCGACTGAAGTTCCTCGTTCGTACTTTGCAGTTCCTCGTTCGAGGCTAAAAGTTCTTCGTTCGTCGCCTGTTGTTCTTCGTTGCTGACTTCGAGTTCTTCGATCGTCTGTTGCAGGTTTTCGCGAATGTTTTGAAGCTCGGTTTCCAATTCCAAAACTCGCTGGGCAGCTTCCGCATCCGTCTCGAATTCCAACGCCTTGGGACGTCCGATCTCCGGCGAACCGTCGGCTGAGATCGAAATCGCAAAACATTCCTCTACCGGAGAGTTTGCCGGACAATAGGCGGCGTTGAGGTTGAGGTTAACGACCGTCTCTCCCTCCTGTTGCCAGCGAATTCCCCGATAGCGCACGGTTTTCTGTTCTCGCCGGGCCCGTTGCAAGGCGGCTTTGAGGGGCAGGTGCAACGCTTGAGGCAGCATTGTATCGATTTTGAAGGCCCCTTTCGGAACCTGTAACAGTTGGAGTCCGTCGCCGAAAACGTGTAACAGGCGATCGCCGCTACCGACAACGAAACAGGTCGCATTGCGATCGGCTACGAGGGTTTCAAACGCCGCTTGTAAAATCGGATCGAACCGAGGTGTTTTCATTTCGGCAGGGGGTCGGTGGAGGGCGCGATGCTGCAGGGGTTCGAGGTTGCGAGGCGACAGGTTCAAGCGCACGTCGCGACGTTTGCGAAACAGTTTCGTTGCCGAATCGAGGCTCTCGAATTCCCCATCGAGATTCCCGAGGGTTTCAGAACTTCCCAAAAAGAGAACGCCCTGGTGTACTAAGGAGAAGTGCAGGGTTCTCAACACCTGTTGTTGCAGGTGAGGCTGCATATAAATCAGCACGTTGCGACAGCTCACCACATGCATTCTGGAGAATCCCACGTTTTTAATCAGGTTGTGGGGAGAAAAAACCAGTAAGTCCCGCAGTTCCCGGCGAACTTGAAGCTGACCGTCTCGAACGGTGAAATAGCGATCGAGCCGTTCGGGAGAGATGCGATCGGCGAGGGTTTCCGGGTAAATACCGAGGGAGGCTCGTTCGAGGGCGATCGCGTCGATGTCCGTCGCGAAAATCTTCACGTCCAGGCGTCGGTTCGCCCGCCGTCGCGCCTCGTCGAGAACCATTGCCATCGAATAGGCTTCTTCTCCCGTCGCACAGGCGGTTACCCAAGCCCGTAGCTGCTGCCCTCGAGTGAGACGCTCCAGCAAGGGAGGTAACACCTTTGTTTCGAGAACTTGCCAAGTTTCGACATCGCGAAAGAAACTGGTGACGCTGACGAGGAGATCCCGCCGCAGTCGCTGGCGCTCAGTTGGAGAGTTCTTGAGATAGTCGAGATATGCTCGGATATCGCTGCAATCGCTCAGTAACAATCGACGTTGAATGCGGCGGGTGAGCGTTCCCGTTTTGTAGTGAGAAAAATCGAGGCTATCGTCCTCTGAAAGAGACTCGATAATGTCGTCGAGGGGAAGCGAGAGATCGTCCGAGAGATTGCTGCACCAGGATTCTGTTGAAGAACGTAGAGGTGAGTTGTTTTGCTGGAGCGATCGCACCAGGGTTCGCGCCAGTTCTTCGGGAGACAACACCAGATCGACGACACCACTGTCGATCGCACTTTCGGGCATTCCCGAAAACTCTGCCGATGCGGGAGATTGGGCAAAGGTCAACCCGCCAGCTTCCCGAATGGCTTGTAAGCCCAAGGTTCCATCGCTACCAGTTCCCGAAAGAACGATCCCGATCGCCCGAGCGCCCATATCGTTAGCCAAACTGCCGAAAAAGCGATCGATAGGGAAGTCGAGACCCGACGTTTCTAACTGAGGCTCGAATAGATAAAGCCGTTGCTGGCGAGCCACGAGCCTCGCCCTCGGGGGAATGACGTAGATTGTATTCGGTTCGATGGCTAATCCGTCGCGAACGACTCGCACCGCAAGCTGAGTTTGATTTTGAATCAGAAGGGGTAAGGCACTCTCGAAGTTAGCCGCCAGGTGTTGCACGACGACGAACGCCAGCTCGGAATCGGGGGGGACGTTCTTGAAAAAGGCTCCGAGGGCGCTGAGTCCTCCGGCAGAAGCTCCGATGCCGACGACTGCAAATCGATCTCCAGGTGAAGACGACGCATCGAACGGCAGGGAATGGGAAGAAGACATCAAGAAATTTTGGACGAGATCGAACGGTTCGCGTCCCAGTTCTGGGTCGTGAGAACCTCAACAAGACGCGACCGATTAGTGGGTAAGGTTTATCCTCTTTTTAACATAAAAAAGTTTGGTTAGCTAATAAGTTTTTATGTTTTTATATCGTTGTATTTATTAATATTCGTAGAATTGGTCATCAAAAAAAAACATTATAAGTCTGATATCGTACAGACAAAATCAAGCTTAAATGCAGCACCATAACTAACGATCTCAAAACAAAGCTCTCTCTTGCGAGTTTCGATAACGTACTGATACGATCGCGTTTTCACACTTCGGCGTGAAAATTTGAATTGATACCATTTTTCGTTAAACTTGTTAGAGATAGTCCGCAAGTTTATTTGTCACATAAGTTGAGTTTCTTCGCCTCAACTCAACAGTCGTAAGTGTAGGTACTTTTTATTAGATTTCCTCGATCGAACCAACCTACAACCATTTATAGCAATTTTAATTCATTTGTGGCAACTAACAGAAGTGAAACTCCAGACTAAAGGTCGGATGGTCTCCTCAGATCCTCGACACCCACAAGATGCTGAGGATCTCACACAGCCATTGACCGATAGGGGATTTTGCCACGAATTATTTAATATTGCCATATAGCAAAGTTTATAAAAAAATGATACGATGCGGAATCCGAATTTCAAACGTAGTTTTATCAAACATGGCAAGCCCTTCTCTGTGTCCTCTGTGCCTCTGTGGTGAAGACAATAATTCAAACGAACAAACGCGATCGCAACAGTACGAATGAAGCTAAACATTAGCCCTCCAGCATCATCGAGAAACGAGAGGGCTTAGTTACCATTTCGATCGCCTGAGTTCGATTCTCTTATAACTTAGTAAGGAATGCGATCGCGCGGCGCACTCGAACCCGCTTTTTTCTCGAGAAACTCGATAATTTTCCCCGCAACATCGACCCCAGTGGCAGCTTCGATCCCTTCCAACCCCGGAGACGAATTGACCTCCATCACCACCGGGCCGTGATTGGCGCGAAGCAAATCGACACCCGCGATTTTTAAGCCCATCGATTTAGCCGCCCGCACAGCCGTCGATCGCTCCTCCGGGGTAAGTTTGATTTTTTCAGCTTTTCCGCCCCGGTGAATGTTCGATCGAAACTCACCAGGAGCGCCCTGACGTTTCATCGAAGCAATCACTTTATCGTTGACCACAAAACAGCGTAAATCGGCTCCCTTCGCTTCCTTAATAAACTCCTGCACCAAAATATTAGCGTCCAAGCCACGAAACGCTTCGATAACCGACTTGGCAGCTTGATGGGTTTCCGCGAGAACCACCCCGATGCCTTGTGTCCCTTCGAGAAGTTTGATCACCAACGGCGCACCCCCAACAATCCCGATCGCCCCCTCAATATCTTGCGTCGAGTGAATGAAGCCCGTCACCGGCAAACCGATGCCTTCGCGGGCGAGAATTTGCAAACAGCGCAGCTTGTCGCGCGATCGCGAAATCGCCTGGGACTCGTTAGCAGTAAACACCCCCATCATCTCGAACTGTCGCACCACCGCCGTTCCGTAAAACGTATGAGATGCCCCAATACGAGGAATCACCGCCTCGAAATTTTCTAACGGTTTACCCTGATACATTATTGACGGGCGATGAGAGGTGATATTCATATAGCACCGCAAATGATCGACCACCTTCATGTCGTGGCCCCGTTTCTCTCCAGCTTCTTTTAAGCGTTTGGTCGAATACAGGGAGGAATTTTGAGATAAAATCGCAATTTTCATAGAAAAAAACTCGATATAATCCTTGGATGCGTTTTCGTGCTTCCACACGAGCATTTTTCGCCTTATTCGTGGGCGTGGGATTTATGGGCTTGAGCGTGATGCGCCGCCTCTTCGTCCCGACTGAGGAGATAGGACTGACCCGGATCGACGAGAAACCGTCCGCGCACCGCTTGACGTCCTAACAGCATCCGAAACCCCATCACGTCGCGGTTGGTGAGAGTCAGTTCGATCTCCCACCGTCGTCCTGCAAGTTCGACAGACGTTAGGACGACATACCGTAATTCTGCCTTCCCTCCAGAGTTGCGAACCTCGCGACGGTCTAAAACCTCAGCGCAGGCGATCGCCGTACTTTTCGTATCCCGTTGAATGGGATGGACTTGAAAACGGACTTTTTGCGTTCCGTTTTCTGTAAACGGTTCGATATCGAAAGCATGAAGTGCCGACGATCGCGCCCCCGTATCGATTTTCGCTTTAATGGCAGGAATCCCGAACTCTGGCAGTGCGACCCACTCCCGCCAACCCATCGTTTCGTTTGGTACTGTCACCGGATGCCAACTCCCTGTTTCTCCCAATCCCTGGCGTGGGTTCCAATGGCTCGATCGGCACTTTTTCGATCTCCTGCGGTCTTGAATAACAGGCCGCCCTAAGATCTTAACGCGCTCTCGCATGAGAACGACAGCTCTCGGCTTCGTCTTCGCGACGATCGCCGCACTCGTCACCGCTACGCCCCGTCCTGTGTTCAGTCAGTCTGCTGAAGCGGCCGAAGCCCTTCAGTTTGTCTGCAATGCCAGCGATAGCGTACCGATCCTAGAAGCGGTCACCGAGCGAGGTGTGTTACCGCTAGTCCGATGGGAGCGCGATCGGGCAACAGCAGCAGGCGTCACTCCAGACGTTACCTTAGATATTACGGGATTTCGCGAATGTCGAGAGGCCGCAGAGCAATTAGAACTCGCCGCTCGTCACGGCACGCTCGATTATTTAACCCTAGGTCGCGTTGACGGTCAACTGGCAATTTGTTCGGTGAGCGATCGCCGGTCTGGGTGCAATCGTATCAATCGCGTCGTCGTCATCGGCCAAATGGGACGCAACGCTCAAACGGTTATGTCCCAACTGTTCGAGTTAGACTTCATCCCACCTCAATCTCAATGCGACATCGACGAGGCCGTTTACGTGGACGTGAACCAATATCTCGATCGCGACCCCGAGACGCCGCTTTCCTGTCAATGTTACTGCGGGTTCTGCGTCTGTCCGAGGTAGAGCTGGGATGATGGGATGATGGGAAATTCTCTCCTTATCTCCTCATCTTCCGGTTGGGGGCGGTGCGTGACGCGGTAACGTACCATTGACCTGACTTCGGCCACCTTTTCCGGCCGCGTCACACACCCTACGATTCTTCCCGGTTCCCGGTTCCCGGTTCCCCGTCTTCACTGGTGACTGGTGACTGATGACTGGTGACTGGAACACTGTTCCCTGTCAACGGATCGATTATTCCCGAGCCGAAAACCATTTAACATAAAATATTGCAACGTCGTAGAAGTGAGACTGTTTTATGAAATTCAACGCGATCGCAACGGCACTGTTAGATTGGTCGGGTGACGCTTTAGCGATCGGATTGCCCGAAAATGCCGTGGAATTAACTGGCGAATTGGCGCAACTGGACGAAAAACTGGCTGGAACCCTCAAAGAACTCATTGAAGAAACGGAATTTGACGGCAAGCGAGATAACAGTGCCGTCACTCGCGTTGGTGGGGGCAGTACTGTCCGTAAAGTGATTTTGGTGGGACTGGGTAAAGCCGACCATCTCGACGATTGGCGGCGGTGCGCGGCGATGATGGGACGTTTGGCGAAACAGGAAAAATGTAAAACCCTCGGCGTCAGCGTGCCGCAGTGGAATAACGACCCCGCTTCGACGGTTCGATCCCTCGTCGAAGGTATCGAGTTGGCACTTCACCAAGACACGCGCTTCAAATCCGAAACAGATGACAAAGGTGCGATCGTCGAAACTGTCGATTTACTGGAACTGGACGGACAGGACGAGGCGGTTGACAAATCGCTCAAAATATGCTCTGGCGTTCTATTGGCGCGGGAGTTGGTGGCCGCCCCGGCTAACGTGGTCAACCCGATTACCCTGGCCGAAACCGCCCAGGCTATGGCGAACGAGTATGGCTTAGAGTTAGAAATTCTCGAAAAAGAAGACTGCGAAAAACTGGGAATGGGGGCGTTTCTCGGCGTCGCCCAAGCCTCAGCTTTACCGCCGAAATTCGTCCATTTAGCCTACAAGCCCGAAGGCACGCCCCGTAAAAAACTGGCGATCGTCGGGAAGGGTTTGACCTTCGACTCGGGCGGCCTCAACCTGAAAACCGGGGGCAGCGGCATCGAAACCATGAAAATCGATATGGGCGGAGCCGGGGCGACCTTCGGTGCAGCCAAAGCGATCGCGCAACTGAAACCGGACGTAGAAGTTCACTTCATTTCCGCCGTCACGGAAAACATGATTAGCGGTCACGCCATGCGTCCCGGCGACATCCTCACCGCGTCCAACGGTAAAACCATTGAAGTGAACAACACCGACGCGGAAGGCCGCCTCACCCTCGCCGATGCCTTAGTGTTTGCCGACAAACTCGGCGTCGATGCGATCGTGGACTTAGCCACTCTGACGGGGGCTTGCGTAGTCGCGTTGGGCAATACCATCGCTGGATTGTGGAGTCCCGACGACGAGGTGGCGAACGGGTTGATGGCAGCCTCGGATGTAGCCGGTGAAAAACTCTGGCGTATGCCCCTCGAAGAACCCTATTTCGAGTTGATGAAATCCCTCCATGCAGATATGAAAAACGCGGGAAGCCGCGCGGGAGGAGCGATTACGGCAGCCTTATTCCTCAAGCAGTTCGTCGAAAAAACGCCCTGGGCGCACTTAGACATCGCCGCCCCCGTTTGGGCAGATAAAGACAACGGCTACGACAGTGCTGGGGCGACGGGCTTCGGCGTGCGAACTCTGGTGAATTGGGCGATGATGTGACGACCGGATGGGGAGATGATATGACGACCGGATGAGGTGAAATTCTCTCCTCGTCTCTTCACCTCCTCATCTCCTTACCTTTCGGTTGGGGGCGGTGCGTGACGCGGTAATACAACATTGACCTGACTGCGGCAACATTTTCTAGCCGCGTCACGGCACCCTACGAATCTCCCCCTCTCCCCTTCTCCCCCTCTCCCCCTCTCCCCCTCTCCCCTTCTCCCCCTCTCCCCCTCTCCCCCTCTCCCCTTTTCTATGAACTCGAACTTACGCAACCGGACTTCGTTGTGGTTGACTTCGCCGGAAAAGTTTCCGACGTTGGTGTGGAGTACGTCGGTGTTGGTGGTGGCGATCGCTGCGATTTTGGCGTTTCTCTACCAACTCGGCAGTACCAATCTCATCGACGAAACGGAACCCTTGTTTGCCGAGGCTGCCCGTCAGATGACGGTGACGGGAGATTGGATTACCCCCTATTTCAACGGCGAACCCCGGTTCGATAAGCCGCCGCTGGTGTATTGGCTGATGGCGGTGGGATATTTGGCCTTGGGGACGAACGAGTGGGCGGCGAGGCTCCCCTCGGCGTTGTCGGCGATCGCACTGATGGCGGTGACGTTCGTAACCCTTTGGCGTTTCGTTCCCCCCGCGAAACTGACGGGACGGGGGGCGTTGATGCCTTGGGGGGCGGCCACGCTGGCGGCGGTGGCGATCGCCTTTAACCCGCAAACGCTAGTGTGGGGACGCACGGGCGTCTCGGATATGCTGCTGTGTGCTTGTATGGGATCGTCGCTGTTGGCATTCTTCTGGGGCTACGCCAGCGAGGGGAAAACGTCAACTCGGGCGTATTTAGCCTTTTTCGCCTTGATGGGTTTGGCGGTGTTGACGAAAGGCCCGGTGGGGTTCGTCCTCCCGGTCTTTATCGTGGGGGCGTTTTTGCTGTACGCGGGACAGTTGAAAGCGGTATTGCGAGAAATGCGCCCGGTGCGCGGAATGCTGCTGTTTTTAGCGATCGCGGTTCCCTGGTACGTCTTGGTGATGGCGACCAACGGAGAAAGCTATATCGAAAGTTTCTTCGGCTATCACAATTTCGAGCGGTTTACGCGGGTGGTGAACCATCACAGCGCCCCTTGGTATTTCTATTTTTTGGTAGTTTTGGTGGGGTTCGCACCCTGGTCGGTCTATCTTCCGGCGGCGATCGCTCGTTTGCAGGTGCTACCGCGCCGAGCCTGGCGAAATCTCCCTCGCTCTCAACAGTTGGGAGGGTTTGCCCTATTTTGGTTTGCGGGGGTGTTCGTGTTTTTTACAGCGGCGGTGACGAAACTTCCGAGTTATGTTTTACCCCTGATTCCGGCGGCGGCGATTTTGGTGGCGTTGCTGCTGGCGGAGGAAACTTTGGGTCGTCCTCGGTTGCGGCGAGGTTGGCTGTCGGTGAGTCACTGGCTGAGTTTTGGGATTTGGTTGGTGTTGGCGGTGGCGATCGCCACGGTTCCCTTTTGGATTGGGAAAGATCCCGTCGTGGACGACATCGATGAGGAAATTTGGAAATCGGGATTAACCTTGGTGGGATCGGGGGTCGCCGTGGCGATCGCGATGGCGATCGAGGGCGTGGTAGTCAGCGATCGCCGCCGTTGGATGTCGGGGGTTCATGTCGTCAGTTTTGCGGTGTTTTTGCTGGTGATGGTACATCCGACGTTTCAGTTGCTCGATCGCCTGCGCCAAGAGCCGTTACGGGATTTAGCCGATACGGTTAACGCGGAACGGGTTCCGAGTGAGGAACTCATCGCCATTGGCTTTAAAAAACCGTCCCTGGCGTTTTACACGCAGCAACCCGTCACGTATCTATCTCGGCCGTCTTTGGGGCGGGAATATTTGCGAGAACGGGTACAGAACCACCCCGAATCTCCGTCGACGTTGGCGATCGTGGATAAAAAGCGCTTGCGGAAGTTGGGTTTGCGAGACGAACAGTTCGATCGCTTGGATACAGAACGACGCTATCGACTGGTTCGGATTTATCACGATCGCCTCGATAAGTTTACTCACAAGGATAACGATATCGATTGAGTCGCGCGATCTCGATTCGGTTCGGGGCGAGCGATCGGGTTGACTCGATCGCTCGCCTTCGGGATTATGTCGCTAGTTGGAATTGGCGTCGCGAGTCTGGCCGGTAACGTCGCGCAGTTGTTCGAGCGTACTCTGCATTTCTGCCATCATGCGGTTGTGATGCTCCATCATCATCGGACGTACTTCTTGCATTTGTTCTGGGGTCAACGTAGACATCAGTTCGTGCATTTGACTCATCAAGTCCAGCATTTCTCCTGACATTTGCATCGGCATCCCTTGATGGGACATTTGCCCGCCTTCCATCATCTGACCGGACTCCATCATTGAATTCGGTTCTCTTTGAGCGATCGCGGACTCTTGGAACGCTGTCGAACTCACAACGGGTTTGGCGATCGCGCTGAGAGTTCCGAGCGTCGCAAACGTCATTAAGGCAGCGATCGATTTTTGATACTTTGGGTATACGTTCATATCGTATTTCTCTTCAACGAACAGTTTCAATTCTCAAGATACCGATCGATTATGAAATGAGAGTGAATAGGGAACTCTAACCTTAGAAAAGAGAACTCAGAATCTCATAAAAACCATCTACGGAGTTACTGATTTTCAACCGATATACTCGAGAATTGTAGATTGTAAAGCAAAAAATCAGACTGCTTGCTTTGACTGGCGGTATCCACTCGAGCTGTACCGTAAAACTGACCCGTCCGGAACAGTTTCTAAGCTAACTTTGCCCGACGTAACATAACGGCATTAATCGCCACGATGACCGTCGAAAGACTCATCAGCAACGCTCCCATTGCTGGAGAGAGAACGATTCCCCAGGGTTGAAGGACTCCAGCCGCAAGGGGAATCGCAATGACGTTATAGCCCGTCGCCCAGAAAAGATTTTGAATCATCTTTCCGTAGGTTTTTTTCGCCAAATTCAACGCTTTGACGGCATCTAACGGATCGTCTTCGACCAACACCAAATCGGCCGATTCGATCGCGACGTTGGTTCCCGCCCCGATCGCCAAGCCCATATTGGCTTCGAGTAACGCGGCTGCATCGTTGATCCCGTCTCCGACGAATCCCGTGGGAGCTTCTCGTTTCAATTCTTTAATGCGGTTGACCTTGTCTTCAGGAAGGACGCGAGCGTAATAGCGATCGATGCCTAAATCTTCAGCCACCGACCGAGCGACCGCCTCCGCATCGCCAGTAATCATCACCGCTTGAAGGTTCATCTCGTGCAAGCGATCGATCGTAATCCGGGCGCGTTCTCGTACCTGGTCTGCCATTGAAATCACGGCGATCGGGCGATCGAAAGTCATGAGAACCACAGCACTTTCGCCCCGCTTGTCCGCTCGATCTAACGCCTGTTGGAGTCGATCTGAGAGCGAGAGATCTCGTTCCTGCACCCATTCCGGGCGACCGACTCGATAGGTCTGTCCGTCGATTTTACCTTCGACTCCCTGTCCCGTCACCGTTTGGAAATCTGCCATTTCGGGAAGGTCGAGCTGACGCTGACGAGCGGCCTCGACGATGGCTCGAGCGAGGGGATGTTCTGAAGCGTTTTCTAAGGCGGCGGCGATCGCCAACGCTCGATCTTCGTCCGTTTCGTCTACTGCAACATTTTGAACCCCAAACTTGCCCTGAGTCAGCGTCCCTGTCTTATCAAACGCCATAATTTCGATATTTTTAGCTCGTTCTAAGGAGTCGCGGTTGCGGACTAAAATGCCGTTGCGAGCTGCCAGTCCCGTCGAGTTGGCAATGACGAGGGGAATGGCGAGACCCAACGCGTGGGGACAGGTAATGACTAACGGGACTTAAACGGTAAAAAAGGTAAAATAAAAGCAAAACCCTTGACTGACAAGGATTTAAGGTGGAGAGTGTCCCCATGAGAGAGACCACCCCAGCCGCTATGCCACCCTGCTTTGAGAAGTGGTGCAAGCGTTTCGACCCCGACTTCAAAACCCAAGCACAAAAAAAAGGGGTTTGACACTATTTGGGAGGATTACTCGGGGAAAGCCAGC
>NZ_KB235958.1:131655-160144 GCF_000332355.1 Baaleninema simplex PCC 7105 | reverse complement strand
GCGCCTACACTTTTATCCTTTGGCATAAGTTGACGGGCGGTTTACGAAGGAAGTGGGCGAACCAACCTTTGGAAACTTTTGTAGATGCTTTAGAGGCTTTTCGGACAGCCATGTCTTTTCGTTTTGTGGCATGGCTGAACGAGAATCGAGACCTGTTTGCCGCTCACAAAGCGCGTTTTGGCTTGGTTTGGGCTTGAAATTTGTTTAAGTACCGCTAATACGGTTACGGCTCGGTTGATAGCAAAAACCAGATCGTCTAAGGACAGCCAAACGATAAAGGTTAGCGTTCCGACGGAAATGGCAATTATCGTCAGCCAATAGGCGACTTTATCCGCTAGAGCCTGGTAGCGACTGCGAGATGATTGAGCTTCTTCGACTAACCGCATAATTTGGCTGATGGCGGTATCGTCTCCAACTCGCGTGACTCGAACCTTGACCGAACCTTCTGTATTGACCGATCCGGCCACGACTTCGTCTCCGACTTTTTTCGTAACGGGTTTGGACTCTCCGGTTAAAAACGATTCGTTGACGCTAGTGTTGCCTTCGACTACTTCGCCGTCGTTGGGAATCTGTTCGCCAGGACGAATGAGGATGAGATCGTCTGTTTCGATTTCGCGAACGGGTACGTCTTCAATCTCGCCATCTCGTATCCGGTGAGCTTCGTTGGGTACGAGCGAAGAGAGTTCTTCGAGGGCTTTACTCGCTCCCTGCACCGAGGCCATTTCGACCCAGTGACCCAATAGCATGATGTCGATGAGAGTCGCCAGTTCCCAGTAAAAGGGTTTGCCCTCGAGTCCTAGGGATACTGCCAAACTGTAGATAAATGCGACGCTAATCGCTAGGGCAATCAGCGTCATCATCCCGATCCGGCTCTGGAATTCGTTCCACGCTCCTTTCAAAAAAGGCCAACCGCCGTAAAAGTAGAGCGCAATGCCGAGAATGGGGCTAATCCAACCGGCACCGGGAAACGAAATTGCCTCGTAACCCAACCAGCTTTGTAATTGTGGTGAAAAGTAGAGAACGGGTAGGGTCAAAATTAAGGAGATGAAAAATCGGTTTTTAAACATCTCCGGGCTGTGATGTCCGTGACCGCTATGCCCGCCACTCTTTCCGTTGTGGTTATGTCCGTTATGGTGTTGATGTTGGTGGTTCTGCTGTTTGCGATCGTGTTTTTTAGAGGTTTGATTATGATTCATACCATTCTCCAAAACATTTTATTTTAAGACAAATTCAAATTAAAAAAATTCATGATTTCTATAAATTATGAATTATTTTTTGTTATTGATTTTATTCGATTTGAATTCATTTTGATGGTTCCTGTACGTTCAATGTAATATTTAAATTGCGATCGGACTTCATACTTTTGGAGTAATTTTTTAGCTGACATGGCACGCGATCGCATCAAACTCAAACGAGCGATCGCAGAAAACTTGAAAACCTGTATCGATCGACCGGGTTTCGAGTGAAACGAATTATGCTAGGTTCTCTAAACCATCGATCGTGGATACATCTCACTTTTGTAAAAATATGAGTCTGGGGTCGGTTAGACTTCGGCAACGTTGCCGTCCATAGGTGGAGCGATCGCTTCACCCAATAACAGCTCAATTCACTGTAGAGACTCCGATCTGATAAATTTACATTTTTGAGATGCACCCCCAAACTAAGTGTATGGAAGGAAAAATCGCGATAACTTTTAGCAATGAAAGTCGTAATTTTCAAGCCATTTTTACAAAAATTAGGGTCTTCGGAGTTTGTGGTTATAAATGTATAGCATGATACAAAAAATTGAAGATTCGAGAGCCAAAACCCTTGAAATCTCGTGAAGTTAGTTTTTCTGTCACCCTAAACTCCGAAGAGCCAAAAATTATCTATTTTTTAGACTCAGAGAACCGATTTGACGAGTTCTCGAACTATCAGTTCGGAAGAACGTCCTCTCTTAGAGTTCGATATAAATATGAAATAACCATGAATTGACACTCGAAGGCTGGGGAGTGTCAATCTACATCTTCTGTCGAGTCTTCTGTTGCTGGGGGTGCGAAGGTTACATCTTCGTAAATTGCGGCGATCGCACATTCGAGTTCCAGACTGACAAAGCGGACGGTTTCATTTAAAATATAGGGTTGGAATTCCCAAGTGCGATCGCCCGTGCGACGAAAGACATCGACAGCGGGATGGGTTTGACTGACGAGAACATATTCTTCGAGGCTTTCGAGTTGGCGATAGTGTTGAAATTTGTCGCCTCTGTCGAAGGCTTTGGTACTTTCCGAGAGAATTTCGACGATGAGTTTGGGGTGTTGTTTGTAGTAGCGGGTATCGCGATCGCGCGAGTCGCCAGTGACGAGTAGATCGGGGTAGTAAAACCGATTTTGCGTTTCGATCCGCACTTTCATATCCGAGGTGTAGAGTTGGTTTTGTCTGCGATCGACTTTCGATTTTCGCGACACTTGAAAACGGCTAAAACGCACTGTTGCCATGTCAGCTTAACGCACGGGATAGCGTCCCTCTTGTTGTAAAAGTTGGCGCTCTAGGCGTCGATCTCTCGTATTGAAACCCAAGATTTTTGCGGTGACTCTTCCAATGGCGGTCTGAGCTACGATCGCGTCGCCTTCATATCGCTACCTTTCGCACGATTGCAGGGTGCGCAGGCATAAGCGAGATTATCGATGTCGTTCGTGCCGCCGTGTTTGAGGCTGATGACGTGGTCGATCTGACAGCCCCAGAAGGTGTCGGCTTCGGCAATGCGGCAATATTCACAGCGATCGCGGGCGCGTTCAGCAACTTGCTCTCGAACTCCGTCGGGGACGGGAGCGCGTTTAGCCACGGCTTGCGGCGAGGTGTTGGCGAGCGCGGATTTTGGCGAGGCGCATGATGTGTTCGAGTTGGAGGTACAAGTCCAGCTCGGTGCGTTCGTCGGCGGCGATTTCGTTGTCTTTTTCGCGTTCGATCAGTTGGGCGACTCGTTGTTTTGCGGTGTCGGAGGGTTGGAAGTTGGCAACGCGATCGGGGGTGGTACCGAGAGCGATAAAGTTGACGATCTCTTCGTAGAGAGGTGGTGTGGAGTCTGTCATGGGGTCTGCGATCGGAGGTGGCTAGTTTCAGTCTAGCGTTGGTGGATTGTCTTTTTGGGCTGTGCGATCGATCGCGGTTCGATGTTGCGTTGGGGGTGGTTTGGGGGCGATCGGACGGATTTTTGGTTGTGGGGCGATCGCTATGCTGTGGGGACGTTTGGAGCGGGAGCGCCCCGCAGCATTCCTGCGGTACTCAGGTCTTCGTCGATCGCCTCCCAGTGCAAGCCATAACCACCGCCGCAAATTTCCCATTCTTTGCGCTGTTCGGGTGTTGCGTTCAACAGCCGGGGATACCAAACGAGTGGAACGGAAATAACGCGACCGTCCATCAAAAAGACGGTTATCAAATCCTCATCAAACGAGACATTTTTCACTCGCTCGTCAACTTTCACCGCCGAAGTCGTCATACCAAGCATCTAAGAAGATTTTCCACTTAATCCGGTAAAAACTCATCATTCAAAATCTCTTCCACGTCATAGGGACAGTTGACGGGAAACACTACTAACGATAACTGCGTTTCCGCTCGAGCTTGCTTTCGCGCACTTTCATAACACTCGTCTACAATGCTGATGAGATAATTCTTTAAACTTGGAGACGACTTGAACGCCCGACGAATTCGCCGACGGTGTTCGATAATACTGCTCTCCCAACTTCCCGTTCGCCGTTCCGGTTGAAATTGCCATTTCAGGAGATGTAGCAACACCACCACCAAATTACTTTCGAGGCTTTGGCGTTCCCGCCGTCCCATGTCTTCGATTTCCTCGATTAAATTGTCCCAATCGACTTCGTTGTAGTCGTGCGATCGCAGTTTTTGCACCGTCGCATCAAGCCACAGGATATAGTCTTCCTCGTAAAGCTGCTGTAGGTCTGAGGGCGATCGAGTCATTGTGGAGTGGGGGGGTTGTTCGCGCTATCCTCGCGCTATCCTAATTATATGGATATTGGCAAACGTCATACTCGAAATTGTATTGAACTGGAAGCCCCGACCGGAAACGCTGAACCAGCTTATGCAGGTTTCCTTAGAGCAGCAGAAAACCTTAGAGTCATTACTCGAAGAGGCGATCGAACAGTACTTACAAACCTATCGTCCTTCTGTACCCCAGACAGACACCGATCCGTTAATTGGTTTGTATGAGGGTTCGCCAGAGACGAGCAGTTGTGCGGAGGAGATTCTGGAAACAGAGATATCTGAAAAGTCAGGTTTGTCGTGGAAAGATTAGATGCGATCGCCGATCCGGGGTTTAAGGTTAATTTTAGGTTTCGGGGGTGCGATCGCATCCCCAACTAAGCGGGTTGAAACGTGGGTTTAACTGGAGGTAACGGCTGGGTGCATCTCAATTCTGCGATAAGTATAAATACTTAAAGGAGTAAATCCCCTTCTAGCAGTCCTTGAGGAAGATATTGACAAATTGCCGAACTTGTGTATTTGCAAAAGTGAGATGCACCCGTAACGGCTTCCCTTCCGAACGACTGGATTCAACCAGCATTTCCAAGACTTCTCGAGCATTTTTGAGTGCGTCTTCGTAGCTGTCGCCGTGGGTGACGGGTTGCATGACATCTTCAAAGTCGGGGAGAAAAACGACGAAGCAGTCATCGGGTTCTGACCATTGAATTGTGATCGTGTATTTCATTACAATTATTCCTTTTTTTGGTTTTTCTTTAAAATTTTTAAGGCTTCAACGACCTGTTTTTCTTGGTAATGCTTTGCATCTTTCCCATCTTTCCCAGAAAGGATGAGAACCACAGATAAGCTAGGATGCTTCCACTTAGTATGACTCCCTTTAGTGGAGATTTTAACAAAACCTGCTTTAGCCAAGGACTTCTTTAAATCTCGAATCTTCGGGGGCATTTTCTAAAATTTTTAACGAGCATATAGCTTTAATTTTTGATTAATTAATTGATCGAGTAACCTATCGTTAACTCTAAAACTTTCTTTAATTCTATAATGGGTAACGGCTGTTGCCGATTGGCTCCAATCAGTTGATGAGTCACTCCATAGAAAACATTAGAAAGTGAATCTTTTTCCATCAAAGTATCACCTCGAATTTGATGATAAATTTTATCTCGATTCTGGAAATCTGTATCCCAACAGACTAATAGGTTGATATGTTCCAGATTCTTTTTATTCTTATCAATATCTGTATAAATTGAGTTTAAATCTTTTTTAAACTCAATCAATATTTCCGCCGAGAAATTTCCGCCATGTTTTTGGAAAGTGTCTGCTCTTATACCTAGTTGATTATCCTTGGAATACCGAGATTCTAGAGAATCATCAAGATCGTAGCCAAAAAGTCCGTCATAAACCTGATATCCTGATAATATTTTGGGAGTGTAACCCTTTAAATAGTTTATTGTTACAAGTTCAATAAATAGACTAATCACTTCTTGCTCTTCGATAGGTGGAAAGAATTTATGCTTTAAATTAGAATCATATCTTCTCTTTTCTTTTAGCTTTTCTTCTAAGTCCTTTTTAGGTTCGTAGAAAGGATCGCTAATTCGGCTATCTGAAGAACCTCCGACAACATATTTTCGGTATCTTATGAAATTGTGTGAACTTAGAATTTCCTTGGCTTTATCAGCAATTTGCTTCATTCTATATTCACTGATTCCTTTTCTTCCAGCATCCAAGTCATTTCGGATTGCTTCATCTTTAATATCAGCAATCACTGTAAACGGAAGATAGTTACTATGTTCAAAGTGATCTAGACAAACGGACAGTGGCATTCCAGCAATTGCCAGCCATACACCGTGCTTAATTTCAAAGTCATATGAATCAGCTTCTTTATCAAGAAATCTCTCATTAAACTGATTTATATGCAACTTACTCGTAGCATAAATCAAAAAACGAACATTTAGTGGATTACGACTTCCAATCTGAATTCCATCAATTTTCTCTTCAAGCAAGACAACCTTTCTAATTTGATTTTGTATAGTTCTTGAGAAATCATTTGTGATTTTAATTATTTTATTTTCGTAATCGAAAATGTTATAAAATCTATCTTCGTTGTTTTTTAAGTGTTCTTTGACGATTTCACGTATAGTCAGATAACCGGTCGCGCAATTAAGGTTTTCTTCATCGACTAGCAATTCAAAATTCAGGAATTCTGAACTATTGAAAACTGGATCTAAATATCCAATCACTGTCTGAGTCCGAACGACTGCTTTTATGGCATCATGATTAGTTGCAATTCTAAATGCAGAAGTGAGAGAATTTTCGACCGTTTCATTGGGGAATTCTTTTGGGAAAATAATTGTTACTGTTGTACCACTTTCATCCTGGGAATCCTGGCTAACAATATTTCGATCTTCTTCAAGAGAGTTAGGTATTTCCCCATTTTCAAATACAAACTTATATAGGTTTTCATATGTTCGAGAAGCCTTCTTGCCCTTTCTGATACTTTCAATTTTTAGATAAGAGCTTTGAAAAGCTATGAATGTAAATCCATAACCCATAAAACCAAATCTACCTTTTTTCTGTTCTCTTTTGAGAGATTTCCCAGTAGCTAGAATTTTTGATATATCTTTTTCTTCAATCCCTATACCATTATCTTTGATAATTATTTTTCTTTCATTTGTGAATATTTCAAGGAGAATATTTCCTTGATTCAAATCGGAGAATGGAAACTTTTCAAAAATAGCATCTGCGCTGTTTTGAAGAAGTTCGCAAAAAACGTCCCAAACGTGACGATAGCTTGAGATAATTCTTTCAATATTAGATTTAATTTCTTCCTCTTTTTGCGTTGATAACTCACTTTTTAAAGTATTAGTAGTATTTTTCATTTATGTGTTCCTATTCAATGAATTACGATGCAGTTTGAGTTTTGTTCTGTGAGACTTGCGGGTGAAAATGACTTAAAGGGGGTGTTTGTCACGTCAGACGAATTGCTTGGGTTCTTGTAGCTGGGCAGGACAGGCTCGATTGCCCACCCCACCATTTTACACCAAAGCAGGGCAAGCCCGATCGCCCACCCCACCATTCTACAACTTAGTTACACATTAGCTGGAATGCCCAAAATATCCTCAATTTTCGGCATTTCCTCGATGGGAATCACGCGACCCTCATCCTCAAACCCTTCAATTTCATTGAAGTTGAGATAGCGGTACAACTCACCCGCAAACGGGTCGATTTTCTCCTTCACAATCTCCAGATACTCCTCAACCGTGGGAATGCGACCCAGCAACGCACAAACCGCCGCCAACTCCGCAGAACCCAGGTACACTTGCGCACCTTTACCCATGCGGTTGTTGAAGTTGCGCGTCGAAGTCGAGAACACCGTGGCGTTGTCTTCTACCCGCGCCTGGTTGCCCATGCACAGCGAACATCCCGGCATTTCCGTCCGCGCACCCGCGGCCGCAAACACGCCGTAAACCCCTTCCTCGCGCAATTGCTTCTCGTCCATGCGCGTTGGCGGACAAATCCACAGACGACCTTTCACAGGGCCGGCACCTTCGAGAACCTTCGCCGCCGCGCGATAGTGACCGATGTTCGTCATGCAGGAACCGATGAAGACTTCATCGATTTTGTCTCCGGCACATTCGGACATCAATTTCACGTTGTCGGGGTCGTTGGGAGCGGCGACAATTGGCTCTTTAATCTCGTTGAGATTGACCTCAATGACGTCGGTGTATTCCGCATCCTCGTCGGCCGACATCAACTCGGGATTCGCCAACCATTCTTCCATTTTGGCCACGCGACGCATCAAGGTACGAGCGTCTTGATAGCCCCGTGCCACCATGTTTTGCAACAAGACGATGTTAGAGCGCAGATACTCGGACACCGTTTCTGTTCCTAATTTAATCGTGCAACCGGAACAAGACCGCTCTGCGGTAGCGTCAGTTAATTCAAAGGCTTGCTCGACTTTCAAATCCGGCAGTCCTTCCATTTCCATAATCCGCCCGGCGAAGAGGTTTTTCTTGTTCTCTGTCCCGACGGTGAGTTTGCCCTCTTGAATGGCAACCCAAGGAATCGCATTGACAATATCCCGCAAGGTAACGCCGGGTTGCAACTCGCCGGTGAAGCGGACTAACACCGATTCCGGCATATCCAAGGGCATCACGCCTAACGCTGCGGCAAACGCAACCAAACCAGACCCAGCGGGGAAGGAAATACCCAACGGGAAGCGGGTGTGAGAGTCGCCGCCGGTCCCTACAGTATCGGGTAACAGCATCCGGTTCAGCCAGGAGTGGATGATGCCGTCGCCGGGACGCAAGGCCACGCCGCCACGGGTGGAGAAGAAGTCGGGAAGTTGTTTGTGGGTTTTGACATCCACCGGTTTGGGATAGGCGGCGGTGTGGCAGAAGGTTTGTAAGGTCAAGTCGGCGGAGAAACCCAAACAGGCCAGTTCTTTGAGTTCGTCGCGGGTCATGGGGCCGGTGGTGTCTTGAGACCCTACGGTGGTCATGACCGGTTCGCAAGAGGTTCCGGGGCGCACGCCGGGAAGTCCGCAGGCTTTCCCCACCATTTTCTGGGCTAGGGTGAAGCCTTTTCCGGTGTCTTCGGGCAGTTCGGGACGGGCGAAGAGGGTGCTGGTTTCGAGTCCCAGGGCTTCGCGGGTTTTGTCGGTGAGGCTGCGTCCGATAAGCAGGGGAATGCGTCCGCCTGCGCGAACTTCGTCGAGGATGGTGTTGGGTTTCAGGGTGAAGGTGGCGATAACTTCGCCGTCTTTGGTGATTTCGCCTTTGTAGGGATGGATGGTGATGACATCGCCGGTTTCCATCTTCGTGACATCGCATTCGATGGGGAACGCACCGGAGTCTTCGCCGGTGTTGAAGAAGATGGGGGCGATGCTACCGCCGAGGATGAAGCCGCCGGAACGCTTGTTGGGGACGTAGGGGATATCGTGGCCGATGTGCCACAACAGGGAGTTCATGGCGGATTTCCGAGAAGACCCGGTTCCGACGACGTCGCCGACGTAGGCTACGGGATGACCTTTTTTCTTGAGTTCGACAATGGTGTCTAAGCCTTCGGGCATTCTCGACTCCAGCATGGATAGGGCGTGGAGGGGAATGTCGGGGCGGGTGGTGGCGTGGGGTGCCGGGGAAAGGTCGTCGGTGTTGGTTTCGCCGGGAACTTTGAAGACGGTAACGGTGATGGCTTTGGGAACTTTGGGTTTGTCGAGGAACCAGGCGGCGTTAGCCCAGGCGTCGATGACTTGTTTGGCGTAGGGGTTGCTGTCGGAGAGGGCCAAGACGTCGTTGAAGGCGTCGAACACCAACAGCGTGGTGCTGAGGGCGGTTGCGGCGGCGGCGGCGAGGTTTTCGTCGCGGGATTTGAGCAGTTCGACGAGGGATTGGACGTTATAGCCACCCACCATCGTCCCGAGAAGGGAGACTGCGCCCTGGTGGGAGATGAGGGGACATTGGATTTCGTCTTTGGCGATTCCGGTGAGAAATCCGGCTTTGACGTAGGCGGCTTCGTCTACGCCGGGGGGAACGCGATCGCGCAGAAGCATCAGCAGGAATTCTTTTTCCTCGTCTGGCGGGTTTTTGAGGAGTTCGCACAGTTCGGAGGTTTGCTCGGCGGTGAGGGGAAGGGGGGGGATGCCCAGGGCTTCCCGTTCGGCGGCGTGTTTGCGATACGCTTCTAACATTTTGGCGATATTCTCCTTGCTCTTCAAACGACAGTCCCTTCCCCGAGGGATTCGAGAAATGGGGTGCGGTCGCGTTTTAGTAACGATTCTTAAAATCCTACGGTGTGATGGGTGACGACCGCTAGGGTGTGGGGATTGTATATCTTTACGCTAACGAGCGATCGCCCCTTTTGTCTTGAGAGATGTGGAGAAGTCTTGACTTTGAGGGAGTGAGGTGTTTGTGGCGGCGGTGACGATCTCGCCTAGCCGAAGCCTCGCGCGACTGGGGTTCGGGTTGGGGTAACGGTACGGAATTGTAGGCGGTTGGTGTGCGGTGAATACAGGGTATAGGTGGCACGATCGCGATGGCGCGACAGACTGCCAACGCCAATGACTTTACGAGGGGTTAGGGTTTGGGAAACGGGGGTAGTGTGGTCATCTAAGGTGGTGACTTGGGAGCCGATCGCCCCGGATGCGAGATGACACTCGAACGCTAAGCCGGAACGCCCGCAAAAGAGCTGGTTGGCTTGGGCGCAGAGTAGGCGATCGAGCAAGACGGTGGGCGGCGTATTAGGGGTGAGTTCGTCGCTCGGACTGACGGTGCTACCATGAATCAGGAGACAGTCGAGTTCTAAGAAGCCAAAGTCGAGCGATCGCAGCCATTCAACGCTCTCTCGTGAAAGATTGTTCCAGAGTTTTTCGAGAACGTCGTCGCCGTAAGCCTCCCGCAAGGCTTGGGCTTCAGGATCGCCGCCAACGCCGTGCAGGTTGAAGTATTGCTCTTCCCACCATCCGGTACAAATTTGCGGGACGGGTTCTCCGGCTTTGGGCGATCGCAACCGTTCGACTAATGCCTCGCAGTCGGGATGCAATCCCACCACATCGCCCAGAATATACAGTGCGTCTACGGGGATACGCTGGCGGCGAATGTCTTTCAAAACGGCTTCGTAGGCGGCGAGGTTGCCTTCAATGCCGCTCAAAATTGCCCAGTGGTTGGTAGTAGTCCAAATCACGATGGTTTTGGGGTAGAGTTCTCAACGGTGGCGCTTATATGGGCTTCTTGCGGGTTTACCGCTGACAAAGATGGGTGGGATCGTCGGCGCGTTCGGCAAATTCCCAACCTCGGGACAGTCGCCAAGCAAAGATTTTCGGTAAGCCTTTTTCGACGATCGCCGCGCAGGTTTTGCGGTAGTCGTAGGGAACTTCTCGCAGGTCGGCGTTTTCGGTTTCGGTGTCGTAAATGACGTAGGTGGCGTTGGGGCGGCCGTGGCGCGGTTCGCCGACGGAACCGGCGTTGATAATGCGTTTGAGGGAAGTCGTAAGCTGTTGTTCGGGCTGGGAAATCGCGTCTGGCCCGCTGACGCGCAGTTCGATCGATCCATCTTCGAGCGATCGCACGTAAGGAATGTGGGTATGGCCGCAGAACAACACGTCGGCTTCGGCGGATAACACCCGTTCGAGGGCAATGAAGCCATCGAGTTGTGGCATGAGATACTCGTGTTGGCTGTTGGGACTACCGTGAACGAAGCTCAAATTCCCCTCTTTCCAAGTCAGAGGTAGCTGTCCGAGGTAGTCTCGCACGTCGGGACGGACAACTTCGTTCGTCCATTGATGTGCCTGCAATCCGCGCCGTTCCGCCAGTTGGGAGGGATAGCTACATTCGCAGGCGTTGAGTCCTTCAACGATGTCCTCGTCCCAGCAGCCTTGAACGGTGGGGATATTCAACGATCGCACGCGATCGACCACTTCGTTGGGATAGGGGCCGTAGCCGACTAAATCGCCCAGACAGACGATGCGATCGCAATGTTGGCCATCGATATCGCCTAACACCGTCTCCAAGGCTTCGAGGTTGCCGTGGATACAAGACAAAACTGCGAGTTTCATGGGGAAACCTCCTGGGGGGATTGAGTTTCAGTTTCGGTTTGCAGATACGCCTGATATTGGCTGAGAGTGGCATCGGACAGGCAACTATCCTGTAACGTCTGGGCGATCGCGCTGCGATCGAGTTGGCTGCCGACGATTTCGAGACCGCTAAACTGTTGGGGGCGACCGTCGAGGGTGCGCGGCTGGTTCAGCGGGCGATAGTCAGAGTTGTTTTCAGGGTTGTTCTCATCGTTGCTTTCATCACCCCGCCGGACGTACTGAAAGCTGAAAACTTGCCCGTCTGCCAGATTAAAGATGCCTTTGGCGCGTTGGACGTTGCCGTAAGCCCCCAGGGTCAGTTCTTGCCAAAAGACATGCAGACTGGCCGGATCGAGAACTTCTGTGGTTAAGATGAGTCGCTGTATTTCGTCGGGGATGTCCCCAGGAACGTCCAAACCGGAGACGGTTTCGTCCGCCCAGTTCGACCACTCGCTCCCTGAACTCTGGGGCGGAACGATCGCCACTTTGCGGACGGCGGTGAGGGGCAGTTCTAGGGAGTTGAGGGCAACGTGAAAGCCCACTTCCAGATAAATCGGACGGCCGGCGTCCTGGTGGTTGACGAGATCGAGGGAGGCGCGATCGCCGTCTAGCAAGCTGATGTGGGGACACTCGCTGACGAGCAAGCTGGCGTCGAGGGGAAACGAGCCACCGCCGAGATGGACATAGATGGGGTCGCGGTGTTGCTGGAGTTGTTGAGCGATCCAACGGGTTTTTCCAACGCCCGAAGGGCCGGCGACGAGCCAGGTGGAGGGATGGGACATGGGACGGGACATTGAGACGAAGAGGAAAGCGCGATCGCGCTTTGCGACGATCGCGCTGGGAAACTATGAGATTTAATGGAAAGCGGGCGTGTGACGAATGAGACTCATGAACTCCTGGCGGGTACGAACGTCTTCGGCAAATACACCGCGCATGGCACTGCTCACCGTCCAAGAACCGGGCTTCTGCACCCCGCGCATCACCATGCACATATGGGTGGCTTCGACGACAACTGCCACGCCTTGGGGTTTGAGGATGGATTCGATGGCTTCGGCGATGCGGTGGGTGAGTCGTTCTTGAACTTGCAGGCGACGGGCGTACATTTCGCAAATTCGAGCAATTTTGGACAGTCCGATGACACGACCGTTGGGAATGTAGGCGACGTGAACGCGACCGATAATCGGCAGAATGTGGTGTTCGCAGGAACTGAAAATGTCGATGTCGCGCACGAGTACCATTTCATCGGTGTCTTCGTGGAAGACGGCGCCGTTGAGCAGTTCGTCGAGGGATTGGTTGTAGCCCTGGGTGAGAAATTTGAGGGCTTTGACGACGCGCTTCGGGGTGTCTCGCAGTCCTTCGCGATCGGGATCTTCACCGAGTCCTACGAGCAAGGTGCGAACCGCTCGTTCCATTTCTTCGGTGGAAACTTGGGTTCGGGTGGCTTCGGGAATGTTGGCGATCGCAGCTTCAGAGGGCAAGAATTCAGATGAAAATTGTGAAGTCATAGTCTTTGCTGGGCGATAAGAAACCGTTTTTTGACATCAGGAGATAAAACCAACATCAGAGAAGCGATGGGTATTTATCTTGTGTAAAATCTCGATATATTCAGTTTTTAGCCTGAAAGATTTGTGAATTTTTTAGGTTAAAAAAACAACGAAAATTGGCTAAAACTAAATTTTGAACTGGTCTTTATGCAATTTAGAAAAATAACCTTATTTTTGATTTCATTTAAACTCGAAAAGCGTTAAGTTTTTCTGGAGCTGCAAGGCAGTTCTTAATCGATTCGTGAAGGCGATCGCGATCGAGATCTCGACCGATAAACACGAGTTGATTTTTGGGCGGATTGTTTTCCCACTCCGTTACATCGAGAACGCAGCGTTTTCCACTCAGTTGAAATATATGTTTCTGCTGGCTTTCTTGAAACCAGAGAATCCCCTTGGCTCGGAAGACTTCTGGCGGGAGTTGGCAGAGAAAGTCTTGGAATTTCTCGAGTAAAAATGGGCGATCGCTCTGAAAAGATATCGAAACAAATCCGTCGTTTTCTAAGTGATGGGAATGATGGTGGTGTTCGTGGTGATGATGTTCTTCGTGGTGATGGTGTTCGTGATGATGTTCGTGATGGTGATGTTCGCTCGATGGGGTTTCAGCGTCGTCGTGATGGTACTCACTGGGATTGTTGTACCCCACATCGAGAATGAGGGGAAGCGGGACGTTTCCATACTCACAGCGAAGAATTCTCGCGTCTTCTTTCATCTCTCCAATCTTCGCTTCGACATCGTTCAATCGCTGCGAATCGACTAAATCGGTTTTGTTGAGCAAGATGACATCGCTATAGATTAACTGCTTGGTCGCCGCTTCGCTGGTATAGTATTCTTCGTTGAAATTCTCTGCATCGACAGTTGTTAAAACAGAATCGAGACGGGTAAAGTACCGTAAATCGGTTCCCACAAATGTCAACATGATGGGAAGGGGATCGGCGATTCCTGTCGTTTCGACAATTAAGTAATCTAGCTTGTTTTGCCGCTCTAAAACATTGTAGACTGCATCGACTAACCCTTCATTAATCGTGCAGCAAATGCAGCCGTTGCTGAGTTGTACCATATCTTCTTCCATGGAAACCAGCAATTGGCTGTCAATATCAATATCGCCAAACTCGTTGACGAGAATTGCGACTTTTAAGTTTTGACGATTGTTCAGAATATGGTTGAGCAGCGTCGTTTTTCCACTGCCGAGAAATCCCGTAATAATTGTAACCGGCATTCCCTGCTTGGGAAGCTCTAAGGTTGGGGGTTGAGAAGTGGTGCGATCGCTCATCTTAGACCTAGATCGTCGGTTTTCAACAGCCAGGACAACGAGGGAAGAGCCGTTTTGGGTTCGTTGCTCTCGCCAAATATGAGAATGATTCTTATTATACATAAGTTGTCCTGTAACTGAATCTGTGGTGAGAAATTTGTCAGATCGGTGTCCGAAGGCTGTGGATGTGGCGGTGGTGGGTGCGGGCCCTCAAGCGTTAACGCTGGTGACGCATCTTTTGCAGAAAAAGAAGTCGCTGCGCGATCGCCTGGCGATTTTCGATCCGGCGGGAACCTGGATGCAGCATTGGAAAGAGCAGTTCGCGGCTTTAGACATTCCCCATTTGCGATCGCCTGCGGTTCACCATCCCGATCCCGATCCGTATGCGTTGCGGCGTTTTGCAACTTCGCGTTCGACGGAACTGTTTCCCCCCTACGATTTACCGGGAACTCGGCTATTTGAGGAGTTTTGCGAGGATGTCGTTCGACGTTGGGAATTGAGCGATCGCGTTATTCCCACGCGCATCACCCACATCGAACCGACGAAGTATCGGGGAACTCGTCGATTTCGCCTCGAATCGGCGGAGGGTTCGACTTGTCTGGCGCGACGGGTGGTTTTGGCGACGGGTGAGGGACTCCCAAACTTTCCCGATTGGGTGAAGTCTCTTCCGCCACTGCACCCCCCAGACGCCTTACAGCATTCCAACCACATCGATTTGCGGCGATCGCACTTACAACAGCGTCGCGTTCTCATCGTGGGAAGCGGACTCACGAGCGGACATTTGGCGATCGGTGCGGTGAAACGAGGCGCGACGGTGACGATGGTGGCGCGACGGGAGTTTTACGGGAAGTTGTTCGACGCCGATCCGGGTTGGCTGGGGCCGAAGTATTTGAAGGGGTTTCACGCCGAACGAGATTGGGACAAACGCGCGGCGATGGTGCGATCGGCGAGAAATGGCGGGTCTCTAACCCCAGCAATTTTATTGAAATTGCGGCAACTGGCACGACAGGGAAAGGTGGAGTTTGTAGAAAATTGCCAAATCGCAACGGCAGCTTGGACGAATTCGGGATGGCGCGTTGAGGCGGCGCTGGGCGAATCGGGTAAAACGCTTTCGTCGCAACGGTTCGATCGCCTGTGGTTGGCGACAGGAACCCATTTTGACATCCGCCAAAATCCGCTGTTAGCCGCGATGTGGGAAACTCATCCGGTTCCCGTGGTGGGAGGACTTCCGGTGTTGAGCGATCGCCTGCGTTGGGGAAACTGCGAACTCTTTTTAATGGGGGCTTGGACGGCTTTACAGGTGGGGCCGGTGGCGCGAAACTTGTATGGGGGCAAGTTAGCGAGCGAGTGTATCGTTCCGGCGTTGACGAAAGCGAGTCTGGCGTTACCGGTGTCGGTGTAACGGAGATCGCCGTCTCGGGGAAATTGAGCGTTCCGTACAATAGGGATGGCGATAAGGACGCGATCGAGACGGCGATGTCAAGGAAAATTGGTGAGTTCGAGGTTGAGGAATTTCTGAGCGCACCCATTCCCACCCTGGTGTTGTCTAATATTCGCTGGACAACTTATCGATCGCTCTTGTCGGATTTGGGAGACAGGCGATCGATCCGCTTGACGTTCGATCGCGGCCGGTTACAGTTAAAGATGCCGTCGAAGCTTCACGAACTCATTAACCGATTGTTAGCCAGAATCGTCACGACGCTAACGGAGGAGTTCGATTTAGAGGTGGTTAATTTGGGTTCGCTGACGTTGGAACGGGAAGATTTACAACGCGCGGCGGAACCAGATACTTGTTTTTATATCCAAAACGCGCGATTTTTGGAAGGTCTCGATCCGGAGATTCCGACAAATTTACCGCCAGATTTAGCCATCGAAGTCGATATTACCAGTCCTTCGACGCAACGGATGGGGGTTTATGCGGCGTTGGGAATTGCGGAAGTTTGGCGATATACGAAGCGCGATCGACTCAAGATTTATTGTTTGTCTCCCGAGTCTAATGGTTATATGGAATCGCCGTCGAGTCTGGCGTTTCCGATGGTGTCGGCGGAGGTATTGAACGGGTTGTTGAGGGAACGAGAAACGAAGTCGGAAAATCAGGTGATTCGTTCTCTGCGAAATTGGATACGCGATCGATCGATTGACTCTATCAATTGAGCTAAAAACGCTACTGTTGCGAGAGCCGCTTGACCTCTTGTCCGCCGAGTAATTCATCGGCTTCCTGCAAGATTTTGGGAATTATTTCAGCGTGGGGACTGTTCGCCAAACTCGATCGTAACAATTGAAGATCGAGATTTTCCGCTTTTTGTCCGGGGAACCAGTGACTCCCATTTCCGAGAAGATTGTAGCGCATTTTACCGTATTCTACTAAATCATAAGCAACAGCAAGGTTTCGCAGCCACAGAATCACGGGAACGTTCACTTGACCCGGCGTTTCGTCAAAATTGGGAAGTCCGAAATGCCAAGTTTTATACCATTGTTCTCCCAACGCTTCGATCGCCGCTCGTTCGAGACGATCGAGAATTGGTAGTAAGACTTCCTCGACTCGTGACAGCAACGGTAACACTTTTAAATGTTCCTCAAAATCCGACGGACGCGCCGCTCCCAAACTCAATGTATGAACTTCGGAACGACTCAAACAAAACAAATCGTTAAAAACCATTGGCGAGAGAGGACGACACAACTCCGTTAATTTTGTGGGAGGTTTGTAAAGCATTCCGCCCTTATTAGAAGGGCTAATAATAAATACGCCCATATCGTGACGGCGAGCCGCTTCGATCGCCGGCCAATTTGATTGGTTAATGTAATACCAGTGCAGGTTTACATAGTCAAATTCACCAGATTCAATGGTTTGGACGATCGTTTCTGGCGAGCCGTGAGTGGAAAAGCCAATGTAGCGGACTCGGCCTTGCTTCTGAAATTTTCGCGCCTCATCTAAACAGCCGCCAGGTCGCAAGGTATATGCTAACAATTCTGGGGTATTAATACCGTGAATTGCCAGCAAATCTACAAATTCAAGCTGCAAGTTTTGTAAGGACTGTTTGAGGTTTTCTCGAAATTCTAGAGGATCTTCTGTCGGCAAGACTTTCGTTTGAACGATGATTTTGTCACGAGGAAATTTCGGAAGAATCTGTCCGATTTGAATTTCCGAAGTTCCATACATCCGAGCTGTTTCGAGATGGTTGATTCCCAATTCGATCGATCGATGAATGTTTGCTTCTAAATTGTGTTGGCTGTCTTTAGGAATTTCAAACTGCGGTAAATCTTTCCATGAATGTTGATAGCGCATTCCCCCACAGGAGAATACAGACATTTTTAATTCGGTGCGTCCAAAGCGTCGGTATTTCACGATCGAACTTAAAACGTTACGTCAATTTAATAAATATTCTATCAAAACGGGTCTGCTGGAGTTAGACTAATAAGTAGAGCTTATGAATTTTCAAAATTGTTGGCATTGTATTGTAAGGACACGGTTCCGCCCTTAAAATGATTTTGGTATCATACGGAATCCGATTTACAAAGTGTTTTTTTGTAAATTCGCCTGAAACTCTGTAGCCACGCTGCTTATAACGCGGCTACAGAGAGAATCTAAAACAAGTGATTTGAAACGCAGATTCCGCATTGTTTGTTCGTTGGAGGAGCAACACGAACGGGAGCGACACTGCTCAACAGAATTTTGTGTAACGATCCTCTTGAAAATGGCAAGGTTCTGGGTTTTGGAATTAATTGTAAACGTCCAAGTTCATGACAGCAGCGACGATTTTAAAACAATACCAATCTCCGGGCGATCGCGGTTGAAACGGTTCTCCTAAACTCAGGGTAAATAGAAAGTTGTCGGGGTGGAAATTTTGAAGGTTTAGATACTCGATCGCTTCGGCGGCGGAATAGTCCCCATCAGGTAACTGACTTAAGGTTTCTCGCCATTCGGGATCGGTAATGGGTAAGTTGTAAAGTACTTCGCCAAACTGGAACGATACTCGGTATTTTCGATTGATAAAATCTGGCGTTGTGATTTTCCAGGTGATGTTTTTGGGAACGATTATTTTTAGAGAAGATTCGAGGGGATTCTCTTGTATAAACTGCCACTCGAGGCGATCGCTCGCATTTCCTAACACATACGGATCGCATTTTGAGCGTTTGATTTCTGATTTCAACAGAGATTTCAAAAACTTAGTATCTGGACGACCTAAAAACAGCCATTTTTTGGAAGAAACGACCCAGTTTTCCGGTTGATGAGGAGACGGACGCGCTTCGGTACAGTTTATTTTTATGACGTCAAACAGTTTGGTGAATTTACCGTTTGCTAGTTTACAATCTTCTTCGGTTAAGGTTCCGTCAGATTGGCAAGAAACTGGTCGAATCCAACCCGATCGATCGGTTTTTATGCCAGCAATGCACCGTCCTCCATGCTTGAACGAATTCGCTAAGCACAGGATTGTAAATGTATTCACTGCTCTATTTTATGTTGGTTGAGTTATATTTAGGTAATATTGTAATTTTAATCTTACTTATTTAAAAACCCGATATCCAGCAAATACCGGGTTTTCGTTGCGTTAAATTGTCATAAGTGACAAATTTTTATGTCGAGAGGTAAGTTTTCTTGAAAATACTCGGCGACAAGGCGACGGTGACAGTGATTTGGTTTGGGTTCGCTGCACAGCAAACAGCCACTATCTAATAGATCGATCGCAATTCGATCTTCAATTTTGCGATCGCGAATTAACTGACCAAATCGTTCTTCATAAGCGTTCCAGTCAATTCGCTTTTTCTTGTAATCGTCCAAAATGTCTTTGGAGGGAGCAAATTCGGGAACGTGAATGTAGTCGATGTCTGCGATGGTTTTGAGGAAATAGCGTAAGTCATCTCGTTTGGTAAATGCGGCGAGTTGAGAAGTGTTGTTGGCTCTGGCGTCGATAATTCGCTTGACGCCAGCTTCTATTAAGCTGTTGAAAAAGACTTCGGCGTTTTTTTGGGTAAAGCCAATGGTGAAAATTTGGATGGGTTTAGCCACGAGTAGACTCCTGAAGGGTTAAGTTTTTCATGGTTTTATCGACGTAGGCGATCGCATCTCCTTGACGTTGATACGCCAGTTCGATGAGTTCGCTTTTGTCGAGGGATTTCAACGCTTCTTCTTCTGAATTTTCATTAGACTCGATCGCGTTATCTTCGACACCAAACAAACTCAATTGAGTTGCCTGTTCTTCTGGCTGGCTAGAGTCTTGTATATAGCGATCGAGATGGTGTTTTTCCAGCAGTCGTTCTTCGAGATAGTCTTGACTTTCTAAATCGCCGTTTTTGAGAATATGTTGAATGTCAAATCCGCGTTTTTTAAGATGGCGACTGACTAAAATGGCGCGATGACAGGTGAGGGGATCTTGTTCGGCGCACATCAGAGAAATCTGATAGCAATCGCTGCCTTTACACAGGCGATCGATCCCTTGAGAAAAACTCTCGGTTTTGGCGATTCGACTGTATAAAGCTTTGCCATTTTCGTAACAACTCAAATTTTCAGCACGCGCACCGAGTTCTTTTCCTAAAAAAACGTAGGCGATGCCAAATTCAGGTAAGTTTTTTTTGAGAAAGGCGCGATCGAAATGGGGACAATAGCGACTGTAAGGATGCGATCGAACGTCAGCTAAAGCGCTAATTTGGTGTTGTTGGAGAAGTGCGACAAATTTCTCAAAAGAATGGTTGGAATGACCGATAGTAAAAAATGTCATGATTGGTAACTCATCTCAGTGGGCGATCGTTCTGAGTGCGAGTCTAGACTTAATAGTATATCTGAAATTTGGGATGAAATCTACCTCAGCGAACGTTCTGAAATAAGTTAGACTTCATAGGTTCGGGAATCGGCAATCCTTCTTCTTTCCAAGCTACTAAATACATTTCGATAACGTCTTCTGCATGGCGAATCGCTTCCTGGCGAGTTTTGCCGTGAGTGCAAAGCATCACGACGCGATCGGCGAGTTCTGGAATCGTGCCTAAGAACAGTCGATCTGCTTCCGATCGCTGAACCAACGTACTATATTGACTCATGAGCTTTCACCTTTCTCTATATTTTTGAGGTCGTTTAATAATTCAAAACTTACGTACTTGTTTGTCAAAAAAATTAATTTTTTGTTCCGAGCTTCACTTCATTATAAAATGACAAAATTTTGTAAAAACTGGGTTACTGAGTAAGTCTTATAATTGTTTGATTTGCTTTTCTAGATATAGAGGATCGTCATCTCCATTCTTCTCTGCAATTGTCAATGTTTGCCTGAGTTGAGTCGGGTGCATCTCAAAAATGTAAATTCATTAGATACGAGCTTTCGTAATCGATCGAGCTGTTGCAGGCGGTATCCGAGAGGCGGTTGGGAAGGATGGGGTTTGGGAGGGGGTGGGGGAGGTGACGCCTCACTAAACCCACCCGTCACCGCTGAGGGGGTTGAGTCAGTATCCGGTTGCGACGATGAAGCGTTCGACAGAAAATCGAATCCGACTGGGTTCGTCATGTTGGCATCTTGGGTAAACTTTGTTTGATGTTGTTATTATAAGGGGTTTTAGGAAGGGGAAGCAATTCTGAAAACGGTGCGATCGAATTGGAGGAAAACGGATTGAAAACTGGGTTTGGCTTAGCATAGGTTTTGAGAAGCCAGAGTGAGGCTTCGATCGGTCGTTTTGGAATGAATTGAAATGAAATAGAACGGTTTATTTCGCCGATTCAAAAATGAAATGCAACACCGGTGGGTTTACGAATAAAGGCTCATCGGCTATACTTCGATCTTTCATGAATAATTACCTAATTGAAGATCGAACCAATGAGCCATCACCATCTTACCCCATCTGAGCGTGTTGAGATCTATAAACTCTTCACTCAAGAAAACTGTTCGCGAGGAGAGATCGCTTGTCGTCTCGGTCGAGACAAAGGAACAATTTCTCGAGAACTCCGGCGTAATGCCACAGAAGAAGGTTTGTATTTACCTGACACCGCTCAAAAGAAAGCTGAAGAAAGGCGGCAAAACGCCAAGGAAAAATTCCAGAAGGTTTCTGAAGAAACCGTCGAAGAAATTCGACAAGGACTTCAGCAGTATCACAGTCCCGAACAAATCGTAGGTCGGCGGAAGCGAGAGGAAAAGGAAACGGTCAGTCATGAAACGATTTATCAAATGATTTACCACGATTATAACGGCTTGGCAAGTTGTTCCAAATATTTGAGGCGGGAACGCCCCAAACGCCGTCTTCGTCAAGCTTCTCCCTCAAAGCGGGGTCGCATTCCCAATCGAGTTGGGATTGAAAATCGCCCTCCAATTGCTGATTTAAAAGTGGAGATTGGCCACTGGGAAAGTGACACTATGATTGGCGGACACCATGCAGGTGTTCTAGTTACTCATGTGGATAAAGCTTCAAAATTTTTAGTTGCCAATCTCGCCAAAAACGGCTCTTCGGAGTTTAGGGTGACAGAAAAACTAACTTCACGAGATTTCAAGGGTTTTGGCTCTCGAATTTTCAATTTTTTGTATTATGGTATACATTTATAACCACAAACTCCGAAGACCCCCAAAAACAAAACAGCAAAAGCCATTAATGCTGTCACAATTGAAGAGTTTTCGTATCTCCCTTCCTCTCATCATAAAACCTTGACATTCGATAACGGAAAAGAATTTAGTGGTCACGAAGAACTGGCTCAAAAACTGGGGGTATCCTGTTACTTTGCCAATCCTTATCATTCCTGGGAGCGAGGACTAAACGAGCATACAAATGGAATGCTTCGACAGTTTTTTCCGAAAGGAACAAATTTTAAAATCTTGTCACCAGATGCGGTCAAAAAAGCAGTAGATTTACTCAACGATCGTCCTCGAAAATCTCTTGACTATCGAACCCCTTCTGAGGTATTTTATAGTCAGAGATCGGAGACCGTTGCATTTCAAACTTGAATTGGCGTTTTGAGTTTAAATTTAAGGGGGTTTACTCTCAAAAAATTTCGGGTGTTTGAGGGGTTTTAACAGGAGCGATCGAGAATTTGAAACACGGCTTGTATTTCGATGAATCGATACGCACTAATCTCTAAGGCTGCGATCGCTAAAATTATTAACATCCAACGCAAGATGCGATGTTGTGGGGGAAATATTATCAAGCACAAAAAAATTGCTAAACTCGATAATACAATCCCTGAAATCCCTAGAAACTCAGCGAACTCAATTTCAGGGCAGCGAATCCAGTTCGGATGTTTTACGACTTTTGTAAACTCCCAATCTCCTAAACTAAACCCTATACCAGCCATTTGACTTAAAATACTTATAAATATAGCAAATTTTACAAACAAGATTGAAAAAATTGTAATTAGGCTCTCTTTAATGTTCTTTGCAAAAAACATCATGTACAGCAAGGCTAAAAATAGTATAATAAAAGGAGAGTAAAGTCCAAAAACAAAAAGAGCTGACATTTTATATGAATTTCGTGGAAAACAACTCGATCGATCCTAAATAAATAACAAAAAATAGATAGAGAATCGAAAATGGATATATCTCCGTTTTTCAAAGACATAAGTTTCGAGCAAATTGAGTACGCGAAACCCAATAACAGCCCAATCGAGTATATAAACTCAAATTCAACTAACTTACATCTTTGAGATGTTTGAAGTTTTTTAATCGGTAACAGCTCATTTAAAACTGCTAGAATAGCTTAGCATATAGCAGTCCCAAATGGGTCATCAAAAATTAAAACACCCGAAAAAATCTGATTCCCAGTTCCCCGTTCCCGATTCCCTTTTTGTCTCAATTTTGTTACACAACTGATTTAAGGTTGCTATATATACAAGTAAAAATTAGAATGATAGTTTGAGTGATGACTTTTGAGTGGGTTGACGACGATCGCTCGTCATTGGAAGAGTTGCGAAAATGCAAACCTTTTTATTTGAGTCGAAATTCCGCGTTCGGGTGCATCTCAATTCTCAATGGATGTAAAAAAATGAAGCTCTGGGGTAGATTAGGTGGAACGAAGTGAAACCCAACAGCCGCTACTATCAGTACAGAAGCTTGTATCCAAAATCCGAAGATTTTAGATTTGACATATCCACACAAAAAAAGAAATAAACTATCGGTTGAGTTTTCAGAGAGAACCCAGCAGTCTCGAATTTTACTTTGAGAGTTTTAGGCATCGCGATCGCTCTCTCCAACTGACGAACTAAAATTGGGCGATCGCTATAAAAAATTAACCCAAAAAACAAAATGTATCGTTTCTCATTTTTTCCCTATCGTCGTCAATTTATTCAACCGTTACAAACTCATCACGGATGCTGGAAAAATCGTCAGGGAATTCTCCTAAAATTAACAGATGACAAAGGAAATTTGGGATGGGGAGAAATCGCGCCATTACCTTGGTTTGGTTCTGAAACATTTTTAGAGGCATTAACTCTCTGTCGTCAATCTCCTAAAACTCTTAGCAAAACAGAGATTTTCACGATTTCCGAAAAATTTCCCGCCTCTCAATTTGGTTTCGAGTCAGCGTGGTTGAATTTAACTGAAAAAACTCCTTTAACACCCGAACTTCCCAACAGCCAACTGTTACCGACGGGGGAGGCGGTTTTCTCCATTTTGGAGTCGCTGAAACCCGAAGCGGGAAAAACGTTTAAGTGGAAAATTGGCGTGACGGATATCGAGTTAGAATTGCAATGGTTCGATCGCCTGCTTTCGTCTCTTCCGCCAAACGCCACACTTCGCCTCGACGCCAACGGGGGGTTAACCTGGGAAACCGCCAATCGCTGGTTAGCTGCTTGCGAGGGAAAGGCGATCGAATTTCTCGAACAACCCCTTCCCGTGACAGAATTTGATGAAATGCTGCAATTGTGCGATCGCTACACAACAACGATCGCACTCGATGAATCCGTCGCCACCCTCCGCCAACTGGAAACTTGCATCCGTCGCGGCTGGCGTGGCATTTTTGTCGTGAAAGCTGCGATCGCAGGTTCGCCGACTCAGTTACGCCAACTCTGCGAAACTCACCGCCTCGATACGGTATTTTCATCGGTGTTTGAAACTCGCATCGGGAGAGAAGCGGCGTTGCGACTCGCGGCAAGGTTGCAAACGGTTCCTCGTGCGGTAGGATTTGGTATCGAGGGATGGTTTGCAGATGAGGTTGTGCTAAAATTTTAGCAGGGTACATTGGGTATATTAAGTATTTGATAGCAAAATTAGCTTTGAGATATCCCAGACTATGGCAATTTTCAGAAAACTGACAAAAAAATAAATATAACTCTGTTATTTGCCAAAAAGATAGACCAAAGTATGACAGAGATATAGAAGTATCCTGCTAATTTCTTTTACTAACTTATTGTCTTAAATTGAGGAATTGACGGCTGTGCTAAAAATTGTTGTTAACGCTCCTAAAGGAGGAGTTGGCAAAACAACACTGGCAACTAATATTTCGCTATTTCTGGCTAAACAAGGTAAGCGTGTCTGGGCTTTAGATTTAGCTCAAGGAGGCTTAATGTCTGAAGACTTAAAAGCCAGTCACGATTTTGATAGTTCGAACAACAAAATCGAGACAAAAGAACTAGAAGAACTCCCCTCTCGATTCCCAGGATCTTCTAAATTTGATGTTTTGGTGGCCGATACTGATGACTACTTCAAAATTCAAAGTAACTTATTAGATGAAAATCATAGAGGCTGGAGAGTGATTGTACCTTTAGTGCCTAGCGATCCAAAAGGCTGTAGACGTATCACGAGAGAAACTGCTAAGTTGGCTAGAGCTGCTTTAGTCGGTAGTAGCCGAATAAACCTCCAAGTAGTTATTAACAAATGCTCCTTAAGTGATTATTCATCAAGGAGACAAGACGTTGAGGGTATAATGGAACGAGAAGGAATTTTAGGCTTGTTGAGTCCAGAGTGGATTCCTTTCAGTACAGAACCCGATCCATACTATATTAAAGATCCAGCGTTCTTTGACTCTATAGAAAAATTACTAAGTTCGATAGGAGTTGATGTATAAATGCTGTTACTCGATCGCGAAATAAGCAAAAAGACAAAGGCTGGAATTCATGCCAAAATTTCCATGACTTTTCAAGAAGAAAAGTTGGATGCCAATTCATGCCGTTTAGTAAAGCGTTATCTAGGAACAACAACGAATAGGGCTACAATCCAGAAAGCTTTTGTTTTTTTAGCTGGAAGACACAGCCAACCCGATCGTAAATTTTTAGATTGCTTTAGCTATGATGATGCCTCAAAAATCTTACATTACATTGACAAATCAGCGCGATCGACTCAAAAAAATAATCAACAAGATTCCGATCGTCCAATGACTTTAATCGATGTCAAAATCTTGAAATGGAATCTACTGATTTTGTCGTCAAATATTTTGACGGTTAATCCTAACATAGAATCTACGGAAGACATTATAGATGCTGTGTTGAAACTTGCGCTAGAAAGCTTAGAAACATTATTTGGTAGTGAAGAAGTGATTGAAAATGGGTCAGCTTGAAAAGGAAATTGTAAGAAAGCTAGTCAGCCAAAAAACACCAAAACAAAAGAAGGAAGTACAAGATAAAATCCTTCTTTTGATTGGGGGAGACCCCAAAATTAGTGTCAGGGATTTACCACCCAGGAGAGGAAATCAGGATGGAAGAATTGATGGACGAGTAAATGTCATTTGGCTGGATAGTGATTGTGTAGCAGCTATTAACATTAAGATTGAAAAACGGAAATTTGATGCCGATCGACTGGGTGGATTTATACTGGCTATGGATCGTGAAAAACTAGATATTGGAATAATTATTACAGCTTCTGGACTCGCTCCTGATGCGGAAGCCGAGCTAAAACGTAAAAATAGAGAAGGAGATATATATTTAGTACATATTCATCTCGAAGATTTGCTATCTGGATCGTTTGAGACAGGAAAAGTCACTTTTAGGGATGGTAATATAACTCAGATTATGGCTAACAATCTTAAAAAGCATATTGAGGAAATTAGGTGATACTTATTAATTAATCTAAAAAAGCATAAAAAACATATTTTTTATGCTTTAAATTTAATTTTTTTGTATTAATTATTAATCGTCGATCGCGTCTAAATATCGCCCTAAAAAAGGGAGTTAAAAATGCAGATTGGTTGATAAATTGGTGTTGTCTATTTTCCATCAAGCATAATGCCATACTACTGCAAAACCGAGCTCGATCGAAACTCGAAAGCAACGATGACACTATCTTTTACGGAATGATGGTAGATCCGCTAACGCTTTTTCAGCAGCGTCGCGATGGGTTTGAGTTGGTGGCGGAGGGAAGCGATCGCTTTGCAGAAATTGTCGATCGCACTTTAGCAGAATTGCAGAGTTTCCCAAAACAGCCAACTGTTTTACTTTGCGAAGCCGAACCTGTCGTGTTTTTAGCCAAATTTCTCGCCGCTTGCATCGCTAACGTTCCCCTGTTTTTGGCAAATCCCAATTGGCGAGAGTCGGAATGGAAACAGGTTCGGGAAATTGCAGAGTTCGATGTGGTTTGGGGAACCACGGCGGTTTCTGCAACCCACTCTCAGAAAAATCGCGAAATTCACCCCGGAATTGCCATTCCCACCGGAGGATCGTCGGGAAAAATTCGCTTTGCGGTTCATACTTGGGAAACCCTTTGTGCGTCGGTGTTCGGGTTTCGGCAACAGTTCCATCTCGAGACAATTAACTGTTGCTGTACGCTGCCGTTATTTCATGTTAGCGGGTTAATGCAGTTTATGCGATCGCTCGTCACGGGGGGAACTTTGGCGATTTGTTACTCAAAGGCGATCGAATCGGCAACTTTTCCCAACCTCGAACCTGAAACGTTCTGGATTTCTCTCGTTCCCACGCAGTTAAACCGCCTCCTCAACTCCCCGAAAACGGCAACTTGGCTGTCTTGCTTTCAAGGAGTTTTACTCGGTGGTGCCCCCGCTTGGCAAAGTTTGTTAGAAAAAGCGAAACAGTTCGAGATTCCGGTGGCGTTGACTTACGGAATGACGGAAACAGCATCGCAAGTGGTGACACTTCATCCCCACGAGTTTTTAAAAGGCAATTTCAGCAGCGGTAGAGTTTTACCTCATGCTGAGGTTTCGATTTTAGACGAGTTGGGAAATCCTTTGTCCCCAGGAGAAATCGGACGGGTGGCGATTCGTTCTCAGTCTCTGATGCTGGGGTATTCTCCCCTTGGCAAAACTGAGAGGTTGCAGCGGTTAGACACCGACGATACGGGCTATTTCGACGAAAATGGGTTTTTACACCTGTTGGGAAGAGACAGTCAAAAGATTATTACGGGAGGGGAAAACGTCTTTCCTGTCGAAGTGGAAAACGCAGTGCGATCGACGGGTTTTGTTGAGGATATCTGTGTTGTGGGAATTCCCGATTCTGACTGGGGAGAAATCGTTACGGCGGTTTATGTCGCTCGAATTGAAATTATATCACAAAATATAAAAAAAGAGCTTAAAAAATTATTGAGTTCTTACAAGCATCCCAAAAAATGGATTCGCGTCGAACAATTGCCTCGCAACAATCGCGGTAAAGTCAATTTTCAGGAAGTCAAACGATTGGCAACGGCTGAAAATGATAAATTTTAAAAATGGGTTGTTGTCGGTGGGGGCGAGGAACTCTAAAAATTGGGTTTCTTAGAGGTTGTCGGTGGGGGCGAGATCCCCGGCATCTCCAAGATGCCGGGGATCTGAATTTTTATACGGGTGCATCCCAGTTTTGCAAGTGTTAGGCGTAAAAGTCTCCATTGAGATAAGCACAGCGTTGCTTGAGGACTTGTGGAACGTTCTGACGTTCCCACTGAGCGCCGGAAATCTTGAGACGCCGACCAATCTGCTTGACCGTCGATTCAATGGCTCCAGAGCCGATAGAAATCCCTTCACACTGGTAATAGCTGTAGTTGACGATGCGGTGTCGATGTTTTTGCACGTAAGCCACCAACTTGGTGACGCGCGGGTGTGACCAATCCTCGAACTGAGCCAGCGACCCCTCCACATCACCTCGCCACAAACAAGCTTCAACGGCATCGAGACGCTGCTGCGACCCACCCACTTTCCCTAAATTCTCCGTCAAATGATACCAATCGAGAACTTCTTGCCGCTGAGTGGTATCACCTATGTCGGCAAAGAGATTCCAGATCCCATCGTGTCCATCTCCGAGGCAGATTAGAGGCGTGGCCAAGGGTTGTTGATTGACCC
>NZ_KB235958.1:113308-131555 GCF_000332355.1 Baaleninema simplex PCC 7105 | reverse complement strand
GCCCGTTAAGACCTCAAGATCTTGAGCCGCCCGCTCGTAGGAGGAGTTGGCGCTCAGGAGTAAACAGCATTTCTCCAGCTCGGGACTCCATCGACTGTGTGCTTTGACCTCTAGCTTCTGGGCTTGTGGCTCGCTCAGACTCAAGCGACCGAGTAAGACTTTTTACCGTCCGTTTTCTTCCGCCTTGGCTGCCGCTGTCTGTTTTAGGATAAAAATTTCCCACTTCTGGGCTAACGTGTTCTAATAGCTGATGACGGACGGTTTTTTCGATGCCAGATAGGGTTTGAATCTCTTCTGGGTCACTTCCTTCGTAGAGTAGAGCGGCAATCGCTCGAGCGTGAGCTTGAATTTGGCGACGTTTTTCAGCATCCATGAGCTAGGCTTGACTCCGACTTGGGCAACTCCTTTTAGCTTAACTCCCTTCTCTCAAACCGCTCTAAGTACTCTTACTCATTGCAAAACTGGGATGCACCCTTTTTATACTGAATTTATCCCTTTTTCAACATCATAAACAGCCCCCAAATTGCCATCGCCCGTAAATAGTGACCCGCTCGAAAAGTACGGGCAGCGGTAATCGCTTCCGGGGTGCGGAATTGCAAACCACCTTCATAAATTTGGCGAACCACAGATTCCGTCATGGCTAACGCTTCCTTTTGCATTCCCATTAACACCATAAACGCGGCGAGACCGAAATTAATTCCCGTCCAAACCTCTAACGGATGAGTGGCGTTGGGATCTTCCGGCGAACCATCTGGCATCACGCCGTTAGCCGCCCCGATCGCAACCGTTCGATTGGCGTTAAACTGCACAAAACAACTGTCGTAAACCGTTCGCAACGCCACTAAAGCGCAGTTGTGGGGAACGATATCGTCTAAATCCAACAATTGCGCGTAAAACTGCCCGCAAAGCTGATCCGCCATCACCACATCCGAACCGCTTTCACTGTCGAGGCGGTAATAACTGCCGTTCCAGAGAGTGTTGTGATACAGGGGTTTTGCCTGTTCCAACCACGCACGATAAACCGGTAACAGTTCCTCGGGAGGGGGAACGTTGGCACGAGAATTACTGGCATTCCATTGCGGCGGCGAAGCTTTCAACACTTCCCCAATCGCGATCGCCGCCTGCAACGCCGCCAACCACAAGCCGCCGCAATAGGCACTAATCCCCTTCAACCGCCAATCGTCGAACGTCTGATCCGGTGCGCCGCCGTTTTCAGGAATTCCATCGCCGTCTTTATCGAATTCCTTCAAATATGCCAGGGTTTGCACGATCGCACCCCAACACTCCCGCAAAAACTCCACATCGTCGCCACCCGTAAACCGGAAATCCCGATACACCTGCAACACGAAATCGCAGGGCAAATCCTTCCACAAATTACAATCCTGATAGCTGGTGTAATTCGTCTGTATCCAAGGATGCTCGTTGGCTGCCCCCAAATCGTGCGGCGTTGCCCCCGCTGCTTTGCGAATCGCCGAGGCACCGTTGTAACCGATGACACGAGGCGTCTTGTCGGCGGTGGGAATTGCCCGCGCGAAACCGCGCAAAACTGACTTTTCTAACTCCGGCCACAACTGCAACAGGGCAAAAGAGCCGTACAGCCGCACGTCTAAACTTTCATACCAGCGATAATCGAAACTTTCCAACACCCCAAAGCGGCCTTTCGGTTCCTCCTCGTCCGCCGCCGTCCACAAACTCCCGCCGCTGCTGAGATCGTAGAGTTCGTTAAACAACGCCATCTCGAACCAATCCGGCAAACTCTCGTCCTCGAGAATCGGCTGTTGCCAGTCTACGATCGCCTCTTTCCACATATCCGAATGCTTCAACGCCGTCCGTACCATCGACCAAGCGTTACGACCGCTGCGTCCGAAAAAGTCCGTATAGCGTCGATAAGCTTGAATTCCAGCGGCGAATTCCGTAATTGGGAAATCCCACGCCAAAATAAAAGGAATTTTCCGAGTGCGGCCGGGACGGACGGTGAAGCGAACCGCGATCGCCCCCGCAATGCGATCGCCCAGTTTCGCCGGGGTTTCATCTTCCTCGTTGCAGAGAGTTCCGTCGCTGGCGAAGCTGTTCCACACTTCTCCACCGTCGCCGACGGGGTTCCAGCGGGTGTGGTAGGTGACTTCCACAGCGGGATTAGTGACGGTGGCCAACACCAGTTGTCCCTGTCCCTCTTCCGTGGCGTCGAGTCCGATGTCACCACTGTTCATCAAACAACCCAACCGGGAAAAATCCTCGATCCAACGGTTGAAATTCCCCCCACTCTCGCCCCAGCGGGGTTTATAGTCGTAGACGGGGCTTCCGTCGTCGCGCACTCGCACTTCCGGGGATTTCAGGGTGTTGGTAAACCATCCGGCGATGTTTTCCCAAGTTAAGAGGATGCTGAGGGTAATCGGTTCGTCAGTGGGGTTGTGGGCCGTCCACTCGAAAATTGCTAGGGGATAGCTGGTTTCTTGGTAGTTGTGGGGAACGATGGGAGAAAACTGTTCGCAGGTAAGAATAGTATCGAAAACGTTTTCGTAAACGAACCAACTGCGAGGGTAGAGAGCGCGATAGGTGGCGGTGTTTTTACCGTCTTGCGTCTGTTTGGGGTAGTAACTCCAGGCGCTAAGGCTCCCGTCTTCTGGGAATTCTGGACTGAGTGCGAAGGCTTGACTTTTGCCGTTGCTCTCTTCATAAACAGAGAACTGACAAGCAGGTAAGTTTTGGAATATATGTTCGCCGCCGTCGAGATGCCAGAGGTTAAACTCTCCTCGGGGCGATCGCCCAATGCAGCCCGCCCCAAAGCCACCGAGGGGCATTCCGTGGTCGGGGCCGTCGTCGAGATTGCTTTGATAGCGAACGGTATAGGGATCGTCCCACTCGCGATCGAACGTCCAGTTCCAAGTTTGGGCGGGAATAGGAGGACGTGGAGAGTTCAGCATCTGTAGGGAATGGATAATTGATAATTGATAATGGAGGGTTTTTTATTATCGCCTTTTTTCAGCCACCCGTGAAGACAGCCCGTTATCAGTTTAAAGGTGGGACACCGGCGAAATGCACTGAAGCCTTTCCGTCTCGTTGAGTTGGTATTCGCGATCGCCGGAAACAGCGATCGCGATCGAAACCGTATTTCTGCGTACTCTTAGAGATACCAGATTTCTAACAATTTACAGTTTTGAGATATACCCAACTACGCATCCTCAAAGGCGGTTAAAGGCTACTCCTAACGGCTTCTGAGGGACTTCCAAATCAATCGGATCTACAGGTTCTGTATCTTTCCATTCATCGATGAGATTGTTTACCCTTTGCCAGAGAGCCGGATCGAGGGCTTGACTGTACGCAACATATTTAGGATCGGGAACAAAAACCAGAAGGTTAAACGTATCGAAAAATGGCAAAAGTTTGAAGGCAAAAGGGCGAGATTTCGTGTCGAATTCCACCGCATTCGGAGCAAAACGAACAGACTGAATGTCATCGGGACTCAAATCATATTCATAGCGTAGAAGATAATGTAAACGGTTGTTACCGCTGAATATTTCCTCGACAACTTCGCGAGATTGGCTCAAGGATTTGCAACTACCAGGATAGGAGTACAGAGTAAAGCCCATTGCACCGCTGAGGGCCAGTTGGCGATAGCGATTGGTCTTAGAGGGGTCTGATTTCACAATGCTCGCAGCCCCGATGCTATCACCCTGTAGCTCGTAGACGACAGCATCGTTCGCCGGGACATCGATTTCAATCGTGATTTTTGGCGAACGATCCGGTTTGTAAGCCAAGGTGTGCGTCCCAAATGGAACACAGTCAAAGCCTCGAAATCCCGCTTGGGATTCTACAACCATACCGTCGATCGTCAGGGTTTTACCGATAAAGTCTAGCAAAACTAAATATCCATGTCTGACCATAGGATAACTCCTCCAAAATGAGGCTGTTCTTGGCAGCCGCTATCAATCTTTCTATTCCATGTTACAACAGGCAAAAGCGCTTAAACTTGCGCTTTGAAAGAGGATTTTAAACTGTGTTTTTATTTTTTGATAAATTTAGATCTGTCGGACTGATGATAAAAATTAGGGGGATATCGATCGCAACTCTTAAGCGATCGCATGATATTTTGTATAGAACAGGGGTTCTACCTATCTAAAAAGCCGATCGCCGTTGCATTAATATAACTACGATCGCCTATTAATTCTTTGAGATATCAGCAAATATAAAAGTGACCGATGAGTTTTCATCGATTCCAACATAATAAAAAAAATTGGAACCCTTTATCTCGATTCCCCGTTCCCCGTTCCCCGTTCCCGATTCCCCGTTCCCTTTTCCCCACCGCCCCCTCACTCCATCTCCTTCGGCGAAACGGGAATTTCGATCGCGAATGTCGTCCCTTGTCCGGGGACAGACTCGCAATGAAGGCGACCGCCGTGTTTTTCCACAACAATTTGATAGCTAATTGCCAAACCCAACCCCGTCCCTTTTCCCACCGGTTTAGTCGTGAAAAACGGATCGAACAGGCGATTTTTGACAGCCTCGTCCATACCGCAACCGTTATCAGAAATAGCAATCACTACCCTACGACCAGCCTGGCATTCAGTACGAACGGTAATCTTCGGCGGTTCCTCGGGTTCGAGTTCGAGGCGTCTGGCTTCGAGAGCGTCGCAGCTATTTCCGATAATATTCATAAACACTTGATTGAGTTGGCTGGCGTAGCAAACGACTTTAGGGAGATCGCTATAGTGACGTTCGATGGCAATTTCCCGACGCTGTCCTTCCTGTTTGAAGCGAGACTGCAAAATCAAGAAAGTACTGTCGAGGCCGTCGTGGAGGTGAACCGGTTTCATCTCCGCTTCGTCGAGGCGGGAGAAGTTACGCAGAGACACGACGATTTCGCGAATGCGATCGGCCCCAATTTGCATTGAATCGAGAAGTCGCCGAACGTCGTCCGCAATAAACTCGAGGTCGATTTCTTCTCGTTTTTCGGCGATCGCTGCGGTGGGATCGGGATACTCTCGCTCGTAGGTGGTGATGAGATCGAGGAGATCGCGAACGTACTCCTGGGCGGGGTTCAGATTACTATAAATAAATCCGATGGGGTTGTTAATTTCGTGGGCGACACCTGCCACCAATTGCCCCAAACTCGACATTTTCTCCGTTTGAATGAGTTGAGCTTGCGTCCGTTGCAGTTTGTCGAGGGTTTGTTCGAGAAAAATATTTTTCTGTTGCAGTTCTTGAGTGCGATCGCTGACTTTACGTTCGAGAGAAGTGTAGAGTAACGCGTTGTCGAGGGCGATCGCCGCTTGCGCCGACAGAACCCGCAACAGTTCGATACGTGAGGGCGTAAACGCATTGGCGATGAGCGTGTTTTCGAGATACAAAATCCCGATGAGCTTGCCGCTGTGGAGAATTGGCATCCCCAACAAAGACTGTACGTCGTAATGAGTCACATAGGAATCGTTGGCAAAGCGACTGTCTTGACTGACTTCGTTGACGATCGCGTCAGAACCCGTGCGATCGACGTAGTGAATCGCACTGAGAGGAACGCGACCCTCGGGAGGTTTGGCTTGCAACACCGTCACCTCCTCGTCATCGATGCTGGCCTCGGCTTCGATGACGAACGATCGCTCCTCTGAAGCGTTCGGATCTATCGGTAACAGCAAACAGCCCTTACTCGCCCCGGCGTTTTCGATCGCGATCCGCAGCAGCGTCGCCAAGAACTTATCGAGTACGATTTCGCTGACGATCGCTCGAGTCACTTTGAGCAGAGAGGCCGTATCCAACGATTGAGTCGCATCGTTCGTCGATCGCGCTGAAACCGTCGTCGCGCGTTGACCGGACGTCGCGAACAACAGATCGCAGTGTTGGCGTTCTAGGGCCGCCACTTTCGCCCCAGCTCCCCAGATCTGATAATAATACCGCGCTTTTTTGAAATACAATTGCGCGAAATCTTCCTTTTCTAACCTCAGCCAAAAACGGGCGGCCAGCTCGCATCCCAAGGCGGCGTTTTGAACGAATTCCCCATCCCAAGCTTCTTCGATGGCGCTATCGTAAAGGTCGATGGTCTCGAAAGACGCCCCGTCGAGGCGCGATCGCTCGGCTTCGACGAGTAAGTATTGATGCTGAAAGTTTTCGGGACAGTGGCTCGACCAGCGTTCGAGTTGCGCTTGATTGCGTTGCAAGATCGAGCGATAGCGCTCTTGTTGCCGCACGTCGAACCCGTCCCAAGCCGCAGCGATCGCCAGAGAGTAATAAAAGTTATGTTCGGCGATATGAACGTATCCTGGGATACATTCGAGAAGGTCGAGGGCAATTTCAGCCGCCTCGAGCGCCTCGTGAGGGCGACCTTCGAGGAGAGCGATTTGGCTTTGTAAAATGCGGTAAGTACAGAGCGCAAACCCACTCTGATGGCTTTGGCAAGTATCGAGATATTCCGTTTCCGTAGGAAGTTGCGCCTGCGACCCCTCCGAACTCGTCTCGTCTGAGATCAGTCGCACCGTCGCCAGTTTAATGCCCAGCAGCGTATCGGCAGTCACTTGGTTATGGGTAGTGTGGGCGAATTTCAAAAACAAATCGAGCCGTTTTAACAGATCCGATAACGGCATCGCCCGATAAAATTTGTTGATGGCGCGACCGTGTAACAAATATCCCGCGTACTGTAGCTCGCCGCCGTCGAGTCCAGCTTGATAGCCCGCATCGCCGATGGCCTGGGACGAGCGCAGGGGTTCGACCCAATGGTGAATGCAACTGTAATACACGTGATACGCCTTACATTGGTATGTGAGGTTGCCGAACCGCTCGGCAGTTTCCATCGCCAAACGTCCGAATTGGTAAGCGAGGCGATAGTCCTCAAACGCCGTGACCAGAAGAATGCCGTAAAACGCGAATCCCGTCGAGGATTCAGCCGCCAGACCGTACTGGAGAGACAGGTTCGTCAGTTCGACGGCGATCGCGGCCATCAAACGGCGATCGCTGATGTAGGTTGGCGGTAGCAGTTTGTCGAGGAGTCGCAACGCCACTCGAACCGTTTCGTCGGCGATCTCCGGTTCGCGAACGATGTCGGCGACCCTGCGGTTTTGCAAGCTGGCGTTGACCCGTTCGACTTCCGCCGTTAACGCCGCCTCCAGATTCTGTTGGGGGAGATCGATGCCGAGCGATCGCAGTGCGTCCCGGCCGATCTCGATGGCGCGATCGTACTGCCCTTCTAGGGTGGTTTGGACGATCGCGATCGCCTGAATTTTCGCTTTATCGAGGGGCGATCGCACGCGAGCGACGATCGTGTCGATAAGATCGCTCGACGCCTCGAAATTGCCGTTGAGATATTCCGCTTGCGCCAACTGCGCGTACAGCTCGAGTGTGAGGTCGTAGTCACTATCCCAACACGCCTGCGTCATACAAGCAATCCCCGATCGCAAGTACTGACAGGCGGCACTGTACGCCGTTGCCTCTAACGCTCGGTCTCCCGCCTTGCTGTTCAGTTCGGCCAGACGGCGGCGTTCGCTCGGATCGTCGATAAGCTCGAGAGCCACGTTAAAGCGATCGACGATTTCAAAAATGCGGTCTTCCCGTTCTTCAGGAGATAGCGTCTCGCACAGCATCCGTCCCAAGCGCAAATTGAGCTGTTGCTGGCGTTGCCAATCGACTTGAGAGATAGCCGCCTGTTGAATGCGATCGTGGAGAAATTTAAACTGAAAGGCATCGGCGCGATCGACCAGGCTGTTATCGCCAACGATCTCGGCGACCGAGATTTGCACGATCGGGCCGGCATCGATCGCGTCGCCGAGGTTCTCATAGGTCTCTATCGGAGACTGTTCGGCCAAACACGAGAGGGTTGCGAGATCGAAGCGGTTGCCGATGCAGGCTGCCAGTTGTAGCAAGCGTTGAGTCGCAGGCGGTAAAAAGCGCACGTTCGAGAGGGTCAGTTCCACCACGTTTTCAGTGATATCCCGTTCCTCAATGCGATCGAGATGCCACTGCCACTGTCCCCGACTGACGTTAAACACCAGGAGCTGTTCGCGGTGCAGAGCCTGTAAGAACTGACGGATAAAAAACGGATTGCCTCGAGTTTTCCGACACACCAACCGAGCTAAAGAACGCACCTCGGGAACCGTCCGGCGTAAAGTATCGCAGAGCAGACAAGCCACCTGCGCCTCACTGAGAGGATGCAAAGCAATCCAATTGACGATCGCGCCGCGTTCTTCAATTTCCGCCAAGGTCACGGCCAGCGCATCAGACGTCTTGACTTCGTTATCTCGATAAGCCCCAACCACGAACAAATAGCGATCGTCTTCATCCGTAACGACAGATTCGATCAGTTTCAGCGTCGCCCGGTCGGCCCACTGTAAATCGTCGAGAAACAACACGAGCGGATGTTCCTTGCGGCAAAACAGGCGCACGAACTTTTGAAACGCCAAGCGAAAGCGGTTTTGAACTTCCGTAGGGTCGAGATCCCCCAACGGAGGCAGTTCGCCGACGATCGCTTTCAGTTCGGGAATCGCATCGACCACGAGGCGGGCGTTGGGATCGAGGGCCTCTTGAATTTGCTGTTTCCACCGCTGGAGCCGCATCGGACTTTCCGCCAGCAGTTGTCGCACCAGAGCCGCCAGCGCCACCGCCAGAGCGCTATAAGGAACGTTACGCTGGAGTCGATCGAATTTTCCCGCCACGAAGTAACCCCGTCGGGCGGTTACGGGTTTTTGCAGTTCCGCCACGAGCGAAGATTTGCCGACACCGGAATAGCCCGACACCAGCATTAGCTCTCGCGAGCCGGCCGCGACGCGATCGAAAGCAGACAGGAGCGTGTGGAGTTCGGCTTCGCGGCCGTAAAGTTTGTCGGGAATTTGGAAAGTTTCCGCCGCATCGCAACGACCTAGCGGAAAGGCTTCGACAGTTCCCGTCGCACGCCACTGTTGCAAACAGGTTTCGAGGTCGGCAGCGATCCCTTGAGAACTTTGGTAGCGGTTCTCGGGAGATTTGGCTAACAGTTTGCTGACGATCGCGCTGAGGGGAGCGGGGAGGTCGGGATCGAGGTAGCTTAAGGGGGTCGGCGGTTTGGCAATGTGACAGTGAACCAGCTCCAGGTCGTCTTGTTTGGTGAAGGGAGGGCGGCCGGCGAACAGTTCGTACAGCGTCGCCCCGAGGGAGTAGAAGTCCGTGCGGTAATCGACGGGGCGGTTGGTGCGTCCGGTTTGTTCGGGCGACACATATGCCAGCGTACCTTCTAATCCTTGGGGACTCGACAGAACTGGGTTTTCGACTGCCGTTCGGCTCGAAATTCCAAAATCGATAATTTTGAGCTGTCCGGTGTCGCAGTTGTAGATAATATTTGCGGGGTTGATGTCTTTATGGATGATGTTTTCCCGATGAATTTCCGTCAGAGCGTTCGCAATTTTGACAGCAATTTCAATTCGGATATTGAAGGCAAGCTGACGGGTTTTTAGAAGCGTTTTGAGGCAAACGCCGCCAATATCTTCAAAAACGATAACGAGCGTGTTTTGGTAAGGGATTAACTCGTAGGCGCGAACGGTACTTTGAAGAGACAGCGATCGCACGATCTCGTATTCCTGCTTGTACCGTAAGAGTTCTCGAGCCGTGGGAAAATTTTGTTTGAGCTGTTTGAGAACGACGGGCTGGCGATCGCAGCGGCGCACCCCCCGAGACACCAAGGAGTGAGAGCTTTCGTAAATGCGATCGAAAATGTCGTACTCAGATAACACGTGAAGATAGTTGATAGTTAAGTCGTAGGGTGCGTGACTTGAAAAATCGGGTGTAAATCCGTAAGACCGATAACTCGTCACGCACCGCCAATGTACACCCCCCACAAACAAGGATGCGTGACTTGAAAAATCGGGTGTAAATCCGTAAGACCGATAAATCGTCACGCACCGCCAACGTACACCACCCACAAACAAGGATGCGTGACTTGAAAAATCGGGTGTAAATCCGTAGACCGATAAATCGTCACGCACCGCCAACGTACACCACCCACATACAAGGATGCGTGACTTGAAAGATCGGGTGTAAATTCGTAGACCGATAAATCGTTACGCACCGCCAACGTACACCACCCACTAAAAACCCTAAAACCATATTGCCAAACTTGTCGATTCGTCACACAGCTTTTACCGCGAACAGTGTTTTCAATCACCCGTCACCCGTGAAGACAGTCACCCGTCACCAGTCACCCCTTACCAGCGAAGACCGTTGATAGTTTCTCCCCTGCTCCCTGGCTTCCCCTCCTCACCTCCTCACCTGGGGTTGTCCGAGGGTCGTGAGGTATAGTACAGCTTCATCTTCAGGAATTCCGAGAATATCGTTGACGCGATCGTCGAAAAAGCCAGCAATGCCGCTGACGCCACAGTTGAGATAAATGGCGGCGAGATTGGTTCGCTGGCCGAGGTGGCCGGCATCGAGATGGAGGTAACGGTAGCATCGATCGCCGTATCGATCGACGGCTTTGGCTAAATCGGCTGTATGGAAGATGACAGCAGCCGCATCGCGTCCTAAATCTTGCCCCAAACACAAAAAATGAAGTTCTCGGCGAAAATTTTTAAAACGAATTTGTCGCAATTCTCGAGCGTTCGGTGCGTAGTAATAGCAGCCAGATTCTAACCCGTCAATGGCAGAAACGGCAACAAAGGTTTGGATCGACTCTAGATCGAAATAGTCGGGATCGTTATCTAAGCCGAATCCAACGTAATTCTCGGGATGATAGGTAAAATCGAGAATTGCTTTGAGGCGATCGAATTCCAAAGCCGCCCCGGTGTAAGCACGGGTCGAGCGACGTTTGAGAATCGTCGTTTCTAACCCGCTCAAATTGTTTTCCCAATCGATCGGCGGAGTCTCGACCGAGACTTTAGAACAGAAAGGAAAATTGTATTTGTCCGCTAAGGTGTCGGGATGGCGATCGGGGGTCGGGAGTTCGCTGTCGATACTGCTGGCTCGGTGGAGATAGTGCAGCAGAGAGCCGTCTTCTAACTCGGGATAGTCGCGATCGATTTTCGAGGGTAAGGCGGCCGGATAGTGAGGGAGATGTTGCTCGCGATCGCGCAAATCTGCCAGGGGAATCACAGCGATCGCCCCTTCTTCCTCGGGATCGAGGTACAGCAGTCGATCGACCGCCTCGTCGCAAAACCCGCCGATGAGATGGGGTCGGTAGTCAGTGAAGGCGGCGGCGAGTTCCAGATTGCCCAATACGTGACCGGTATCGAGGTGAATGCGACGGTAGGCGCGGTCTTGATATCGCCAAGCCGAACGGAAAAATACCGCCGTCGTGACGATCGCGAGTCGGGTTGTTTCTAAGGCGGGATGCCAAAAACAACTTTTTTGCAAGTCGTCCCAGGGGTTGCTGTCCCAAAAGCACAGAAGAGAGCGATCGCGACTTTGGTAGTTGTAGAGTCCTGGGGGAAGTTCGGAGGTGCCTCGCGAAATCAGATAGACTTCCGCTGGATACAGCCCCCCAGCCGACGGCGCAGCCCGCAACAGAACGTCGTCGTGGCTGAGTGTGGGAATGCGGGCAGTGACCCCGTAGGTGCAGTACAACAGTCGAGACAATCGTTGCCAGTTTTCCTCAGAGGCGTCGTCGTTCGAGTACGGTGTCATATCGATCGACGTACCGAGTTTGTAATCTTTGAACGGAACGGGAGGGCGATCCCAATCGATATTGGGAACCTTCTGACCGATCGTTTCGGGATGGTATTTCGTCCGTTCGTGATAGTGTTGGGCGATCGAATCGCGATGGATTGACATGAAAGCGCTATGGAGTGGCGACGACTTTTATCGATTTTGACATTTTGCTGGTTGAGAACGAAACGTGCTTCACACTTTTATGGCGCTTTTTATAATCACATTTGTGCTTTTTTGTCAAGATAAAATCGGGTATATTTTAAAGAAATTTAAGAGAATTTAAGGCGCTTTGCGATCGTTAAGTAACTCTTAAGTTTTATGAAGCTGACTTAATACATAGTTAAAATTTCTGGCCTGAATCGTTCTGTAAAACGAGACGTGACGATTTCGAACGAGCAGTTAGGCTGCCACAAATCTAGTCCCTTTTCCATGCGACGGGTACGCGCTCTAGACCTTCTCGCCGCCTATCGAAATGGCGATCGACACTTTCGCGATATTAACTTAAGCGAATCCAATTTATTTGCAGCCGATCTGCGCGATATCGACTTAACCGCAAGCGATCTCACGTCGGCTTATTTACCCTATGCCAACCTATCAAAAGCCTGTTTGTATCGTGTCTGCCTGTTCCAAGTCGAACTCGGCGACGCTACACTCTACCAAACCAACTTAACGGCAGCAGACTTACGGGGTGTCAACCTGACGCGAGCGAACTTGCGCGGGGCGAACTTGCGCGGGGCGAACTTGCGCGGGGCAAACTTGCAAGGTGCCGATTTATTCAACGCCGACTTAACCGAAAGCGATCTTCGCGATGCCGATTTCAGCCGTACCAACTTAGAGTTAGCCCGGTTTGTCGGGGCGGACGTGCGCGGTAGCAACTTTTTCCGTTCTCGGGATTTAGACCTAACCGGCGCTCGAGGAGATTCGACCACCGTACAACCCGACGGATACCGATCGAACTTTCCTTAAGAGCCGAACTTCCTAGCGTCCTTGCAAGCCACGGAAGAAATGTCTCCGAACTGAAAACTGTCTTCACGGGTAACTGGTGACTGGTGACTGCTTACTGAATGAGAGTGTCCTCACCCGTTACGATTTCGCGGTAAACATCTCGCAGCGTTGCCCCCTCAGTTAACTTGTCTCGCCAAATCTCCAAACTGCGATCGTCGATGTTTCGTCCCAACAAATCTCGATAAATATCGTTGAGGCGTTGTTGGGTTTCCTCGCTATCAGCGACAGCACGACGCACCTGGGCCACAGCGGTTCCGGAAACGATCGCGTCTCCCCATCGCTGCAAATCCGCCGCCTCGGCCGCTCGTCCGAGAACCTCGCGATAAATTCGATCGATATCGTCGTAATAGTCCGAGGGCTGGTCTGGCGTGCGGTTGCGAATATAACTTTGCCAGTCAAATTCGGAGTATGGCTGGTTATAATACCGTAGCCAATCTCGATCGAGACACAAGACGAAACCCTCTTCTTGCTGGCATCGAGCCTGGGTTCGTCCCGGTGTCGCACTGCTGGCGATAAGCCCCAGGGTGGCAACGCTCCACAGGAGCCATTTCGTCAACATCAGCACCTCCAGCGTTCGAGATCGATCGTCGTTTCTAGGGAAATCCATGAAGTCATACCTTGCTGCGGCAATTCAAATGACCAGCGTGCCGAACTTGGAGAAAAATTTGGCACAAGCAGAAGAACTTATCGATTTAGCAGCCCGTCGCGGTGCGGAATTAGTGGGACTGCCAGAGAACTTTTCGTTTTTGGGTGAAGAATCCGACAAGATCGCCCAAGCCGAAACCATTGCCAAAGCCAGCGTTGCGTTTCTCAAAACCATGGCGCAACGCTATCAAGTCACGATTTTAGGGGGAGGGTTTCCCGTTCCCGTCAACGGCAAGCAAGTCTACAACACGGCGCTATTAGTCGATGCCAGCGGCACAGAACTGGCTCGCTACCACAAGGTTCATCTGTTCGATGTTAACTTACCCGACGGTAACACCTATGAAGAGTCCAGCACGGTACAAGCGGGGACTCAACTGCCGCCAGTCTACACTTCCGACACCTTGGGCCACTTAGGCTTGTCGGTGTGTTACGACGTTCGTTTTCCAGAACTGTACCGCCATTTATCTTTAAACGGGGCAGATTTACTGTTCGTTCCGGCAGCCTTTACCGCCTACACGGGGAAAGATCACTGGCAAGTGTTATTACAGGCGCGGGCGATCGAAAACACCTGTTACGTCCTAGCGCCCGCTCAAACCGGCCGTCATTACGGATTGCGCCATTCCCACGGTCATGCAGCCATTATCGACCCTTGGGGAACCGTTCTCTCCGATGCGGGAACGAAAATCGGCGTGGCGATCGCAGAAATCAACCCCCAACGCCTCGAACAAGTCCGCAGTCAAATGCCCTCGTTGAAACATCGGGTGTTTGCCTAATTTTGGAGTAGGGAAGCTTCTTCAGGAAAGAGGAAAGAGGGAAGAGACTGCTACCTGTTCACTGTTGTTACGGGTAACTGGTGACTGGTAACTGGTAACTGTTCTCTCACCTCCTCACCTGCAATTACGGAACGACCACGACGGGCGTACCGGGATTGACTTTTTCGTACATCGCCAAAATGTCTTCGTTCCGCATCCGAACGCAGCCGTGAGAGACGGCCTGGCCGATCAGTTCTTCGTTAGGGGTTCCGTGGAACGCCACCCAGTCATCGCCGAGTTCGTGGAATACGATGACCGCACGTCCGATCGGGCTGCTCGGACCGGGGGGAATGAGTTCTCCCGTCCAGGGATTTTCCCACGTCGGATCGACGGCCATGTGCATCACCTGGAATTCGCCGACCGGCGTTTCCCAACCCGGCTTACCTATGGCGACCGGATAGCTGGTTTCGACTTTGTCGTCGAGATATACATAGACTCGGCGTTCGCTGAGATTCAATTCGATCCGAGCGACGGGTTTGTTTTGAGGTGCAGTCGGCCGGTCGAGTTCGCCTTCTGGGATGACCTCTTCCGGGGGTAAAAATTCTTCCGGCGCGCCGAGGGGAGGTAGCTGTAAGCTGGGGTCTTGCATTCGATACGCCATCGAGTCTTGAGACGCCATCGCTGCTCCCTGGCTGACGGCGAACAGAACGGCGACACTCGATCCGATCGTGCCTAGGCTGCGAGATAGCCAGGTGCGGTTACGCCCTACCGTCATATTTCCAAATCTCCTCACTGTGAACGAGCTTCGTCGAGATATCTACTTATTTTTCTACACATTTTATACGACGATTTCCGTAGCGTGGTTTTTCTTACTGGCAGTAGCGCAGAGTCGAGAGGTCGGTGGCGGGGTCGAAAGCGAGGATATAGCCGCGATTTCCGATACTATCGACGATTTCGTGCCAGGTGCGAACGTCGCCGTCTACGCCGGGAACGTTCGCCCGAACGAGATGGATTTGCTCGGTGTCGAATACGGGGGCGATCGCGGTGTCGTTGTCGGCGTAAGAAATCGGACGCGGATAGAGGTACAGGGTACTCTCCGGTGTGAGGGCGATCGTCCGACAGGTTTCTCCGGCTCCGTCGCCGATGCGTTGCGCGAGTTCTGTGGTTGGGGAAATGGTGAGGCTTAAACTGGCTAAAATTGATAACATTAAAACTTATTTTTCATGAAAAAGAGTAGGTCTTAAGAAGATCGAACAACAAATAAGTTAATAGATTTTTGGGTTGAATTGAATTTACGAAACTCGACAGCAACAAAAATCAAAAATAAATTATTTGTTGTGTTAGATTTTCTCGAGACGAGCTTATAAATTCACCACAGAGACACAGAGGACACAGAGAAATAAGAAGGTGGGCGATGCCCACCCTACAAACTACTTTGAAACTCCTTCAGTTAAAACTTCACAGACCTCTTCTGTCACTAATACGTCGTCTTCAATCCGAACCCCGATTCCGTGCCATTTCGCATCGACTTCGGGCTGTCCTTCAACGGGTTTAATGTAGGGAGAAATATAAATTCCCGGTTCCACTGTCAACACGTTCCCCGGTTGCAAAATCTGCCAGCTTTCTTCACCCTGTTTGTACGTTCCGACATCGTGAACGTCTAAGCCCAACCAATGCCCAGTTTTGTGCATATAAAAAGGCTTGTATTTTTCTTCTTCGATAATCTCGTCGATGTCTCCCGACAATAAGCCGAGATCGAGCAAGCCTTCGACGATAACCCGTACCGCTACATCGTGGTATTCGTTGTACGGAACGCCCGGTAACACGCAGGCGATCGCCTGTTTTTGGGCTTCTAAAACGATGTCATAAATGGCTTGCTGTTCCGGTGTAAATTCGCCGCCGACGGAAAACGTCCGGGTAATATCCGAGTTGTAATAACTGTAAGAACAACCCGCATCGATCAGTAACAAATCGCCTTCTTCCATCTGGCGGCGGTTTTCCACGTAATGCAAAATACAGGCGTTTCCCCCCGAGGCGACAATGGACGGATACGCCGGAGAACCGCCGTGAAGGGCAAAAACTCGCTCCATTTCCGCCTGCACTTCGTACTCGTACCGCCCCGGTTTCGCCACGTCCATCGCTAGATTGTGGGCGTCAACGGCAATTTTCGCCGCTTTTCGCATCAAATCTAACTCTTCCGGGGTTTTCACTAACCGCATCGAATGAAGGAGTGGGCTAGGATCTTCCAACGCCACAGGGCCAGTTCCCCGTTTGGGATAAGTGGCTAACAGCTTACGCCAATGTTGGATGACGCAGTTGTTGAATTCTTCGTCTCGTCCGAGGCGATAGTAAATTCGGTCTGCGTTTTGCAGGTATTCCGGTAGTTTCTCGTCTAATTCATCGATGGAAAACGCTTCGTCTGCCCCGTATTTCTCCTTGGCTGCATCGACGCCAGTACGATAGCCCGTCCAGATTTCTTTTTCTAAATCCTTGGGTTCGACGAACAAGACGAATTGATGTTCTTCGTGGTGGGGGGCGAATACTGCGACGGCATTCGGTTCGTTAAACCCCGTTAAATAAAAGAAATCGCTATCTTGTCGAAACGCATATTCAACGTCGTTGTGCATCACCGCCATCGGTGCGCTGCGGAAGATAGCCGTTCCGCTATTTAGTTTTTCGAGAAGGGCGTTGCGGCGTTGGACGTACAGGTGCTGCATCGGCTTGGGATTGTGAGAATGGCGTGTTAATGGGAGGAGTCAAGACGCGGATAACGGTGTCGCGTTGAGGTAAATCGCTGGCATTTAACGCGATACGGTTGCTCTCGGCGACGCGAATTTCCGTGCCTTCCATTAAGTTTAAGAAATTTTCTAACGGTTCGATGTCACAGGCGTTGTCGTCCGCCGCCGCCGTTCGGTAGTGGGTGGGAATCACCAATCGCGGGTTGAGAACGGACACGGCTTGTTTGGCTTCTTCGGCCGTGTAGGCTTTCTCGCTTCCGCCAACGGGAATTAAGGCGATGTCGGGGCGTCCGATGAGGATGCGCTGTTCGACATCGATGGGGGCGGCTGCACCGCCGAGGTGGGCGATTTTGAGTCCCCCTTGCTGCCACGTCCAAATGACGTTGGTGCCGAAACGGTTTCCACCGATGCGATCGTGGGGAATGGGAATGCCTTCAAAGGTCATTCCCTGCACCTCGAAAATTCCCGACTCGAAGAGAAGTTTGGATTCGGGGACGGTATCGACAGCCCCTTCGTCGAGGAGAAAGCTGCTGACCAAGACTAAGTCGGCGTCGTCGATGTTGGGTTCTGGGTAGCCTGCGGTACAGCCGAGGGTACGGAAGGGATTGGCGAGGATTCGGCGATCGCTTCCGGTAAAGCGAAAGCAGGTATGACCGAGATATTCGATTTCTAAACTTGCCGCAGATTGCGCGACGCTGGGAGATTTCGATCCCCACCATCCCGTTGTCGCTGTTGCGATCGCTCCTAATTGTAGGTAGCGAATCAGTTCTCGCCGTTTCATTATGCGTGTACAGTCGCCTTTAAACTCGTTAGACTCGTTAAAAAGTTATGCAACAGCGCTTTACCCGATCCGGTCAAAATGCTTTCCGGGTGGAACTGTACCCCTTGAATGTGGGGATAGTCGCGGTGTCGCACGCCCATGATCGTACCGTCGTCTACCCAGGCAGTGATTTCTAGCACGTCGGGGCAGGTGGCGCGATCGATAACCAGACTATGATACCGGGTTGCGGTAAAGGGATTCTCGAGTCCGGCAAAAACGCCCGCGTCGGTATGGTGGATTTCGGAGGTTTTCCCGTGCATGAGTTCGGGGGCGGACACCACTTCACCGCCAAAAACTTGTCCGATCGCTTGATGTCCGAGACAAACGCCCAAAATCGGCATCGTCGATCCCAATTCGCGAATAATGTCGATCGAAATTCCCGCGTCTTCGGGACGACCTGGCCCCGGCGAAATGACGATACCTTTGGGGTCGAGTCGGCGAATCTCTTCGAGGGTGATGCGATCGTTGCGATACACCTGAATTTCGGACGCCACAGGGACGGTTTGACCCAGTTCGCCCAGATATTGCACCAGGTTGTAAGTAAAGCTGTCGTAGTTATCGATGACGAGAATCATGTCTTTCTTTGAGAAAGGGAGAGGGGGAGAGGGGGAGAGGGGGAGAAAGGGAGAGGGGGAGAAAGGGAGAGGGGGAGAAAGGGAGAGGGGGAGAAAGGGAGAGGGGGAGAAAGGGAGAGG
>NZ_KB235958.1:102479-113208 GCF_000332355.1 Baaleninema simplex PCC 7105 | reverse complement strand
GAGGGGGAGAAAGGGAGAGGGGGAGAGGGGGAGAAAGGGAGAGGGGGAGAAAGGGAGAGGGGGAGACAAAGAGTCGATTCGTGATGCGGTAATACAAAGTTGGTCTGACTTCACCGACATTTTCTGGCGGCGTCACATACGCTACCCCTGTTCCCTATCAACTATCAACTGTTCGCTACTGACTGTTAACGGCTAACTGTAAAAGTGGCGGAAGGATGAGGGAACCGGCGACGAGAACAGAGGCTAAGGCTCCCACGAGAACCGCCCCCGCCGCGCAGTCTTTGGCGATTTTGGCCAGTTCGTGATAGGTCTGCTTGACGGTTAAATCGACGATCGACTCGATCGCCGTGTTGAGGAGTTCTAGGGCGAGAACTAAGCCGATAGTGACGCCGATAACGGCTACCTTCACCGCTTCGAGGTTCAATCCCACCGCTAAACCGATCGCGACGGTGCCAATGGCGACGTGAATGCGAAAGTTGCGTTGTGTCGCGAAGGCGTAGCGAATTCCTGCCCAAGCGTAGCGAAAACTGGCCACGAGATTCACCGCCACCTGCCAAGATAGGGGGCGATAGGATTCCGTACTGCTCGATGATTTACCTTTTTGCTTGGGATTGGGCGCACCAGGGGGCATAGACGAGACATTCGCGTGGTGAGTGGGGTTAACCCTCGAAAGGTTCAGGTTCATACTACACAATCCTGGTTTAAGAGCCAGAGGAATGGGGAGAAAAATCGATCGCGATCGCCTCTCCCACGCAATCGAGCAGTTGGACTTGTCGCTCGAGCATCGCCTGCAAACTGGCTTCGTCGGGATGATCCCACCCCAGCAAGTGCAGGAAGCCGTGGGCTGCCAACCAGGTTAACTCGGTTTCGAGGGAATGTCCCTGTTGCTGAGCCTGACGGCGAGCGGTATCGACGGAAACGACGATATCTCCGAGATACAGCGGCACTTCGGCAACGGCCGGCGGAAGTTCGGCTTCTAATGCAGCAAAGGCTAACACATCGGTAGGCTGGTCTTTGTGTCGGTACTGACGGTTGAGAGATTGGATTTCTGCATCGTCGGTCAGTCGAAAGCTAAGTTCGTAGCCACGGGCTTCGGGTAAAGCCTCTGCATTTTCTGACGAGACATCTTCCAACCAGCGATGGAACCGAGTCTGCCAAATTTCTTCCGCCGCCACCGCTTCGGGGAAACTCACGCAGGTTTGAATACTTACTTCGAGCTGCATTGACAAACTACCGGGTTAAATAGGAAATTCCCACGAGAAACGCCAGCAATCCCACGGTGGTAATGGAAAAGTGGAACAGGGATTTTCCGCCTTTGCGAACCATGTTCCGCATCGCCAGTTTGACGAAACTCGGTTTCGGTTCGTGGGTTTTCGGTTCTTCGGGAGTCGTCGGGGTTTGTGTCATCTTGAATGCCTTGGATTGTCTATAACAGCAATAGTTGAGGCAATTGGGGGACAGGGAATAGGGAACGGGGAACGGGAAACAGGGAGCCGGAGACGAGGGGGAGACAGACGTAGGGTGCGTGACTTGAAAAATAGGGTGTCGATCGTGAAACCGATCGATCTGTCACGCACCGCCAATGTTCACCGCCAACATACAGGGTGCGTGTTTATCAGTGTAAAGCGCAGAGAGCAGAGTGTAGAGTGGGAATTCCTCTTTAACTCTTCACTCTTAAACTCTTCCCTGAAAAAGGCGCACCGCCAATGTACACCGCCTCTTTTACAGTGGACTCTCCCCATCTCCCCCTCTTCTCATCTCCCCTTCCAGGTTCCGTGAAATCCGATGGGGATAATTTCGGGTAACGCCAGACGACAAACGGGTTCGCGTTCGAGATGGTTTCCGTCAAGAACCCAAACTTCGCTGCGATCGCGGTTTCCGTTGTAGACGACGGTGAGCAGCCAGTTTTGATTAGAGTTAGACGCGTCGGGGGCGATTATCGGTTCCATGGGGTAGCAACGATCGCCGCAATCGAATTCGTGGAGGGTTCCGGTTTGGGCGTCGTAACCGCCGATCGCACCGTAGAGTTCCCGAGCGGTGTCTGCGCCCTGGCGGTGCATGGAAACATAGGTAAACCGGGCGTTTCGTCCGACTTCTGCGGGGGGAACGGAGGGAAATTCGCAGGAGCGATCGAACGGGCGATCGCGTTCTAATATTTTTGCCGATTTGGGATCGAGTACGAGACGCCACAACTCTCCTTCGGCGGCGGTTTGAGTTTCTCCGGTGGAGATTTCTCGTAACCGCTGGTTGGTGGTGAAGTCGGGATATTTGACGACATCGACGACAACGTTACCGTTTTCGTCGGTGTAACCGTTGGAGAAGTGCCATTGAAACCAAGGTTCGGCGTCGCTGCGACTGACGAAGTTGAGGTGGCGATCGAAAATCCATATTTGGGTCGATCCTTGGGGGTTCCACTGTGCGGCGTCGCTGAAGTTCGTTAAGCCGAAGAGGATGGGAAATAGGGGAATGTCGATCGGTGGCATGAAGAATACGAGGTAATCTCCAGCCAAGACGAAATCGTGAACTAACGACAGGCGATCGATTGAATGAGATTTTTGTCGGAGGAGTTTTCCAGTCTCGTCGCAAACGAACAGGTTTAACTGGGTTTTTCTCCCGAATTCGACGCCGAAATTGAAGATTTCTCCGGTATGGGCGTCTCGTTTGGGATGGGCTGAGTAGGTGGGAATTGGAACGTCTTCAATCCCTCGAGTTTCTAAGGTTTCTAAGTCTAAAACGTGGGGTTTTCCGGCTTCCCACAAGGCCAAAAGGCGATCGCTCAGGGCTAATACGGAGGTATTGGCGACGTTTTTAATCGATTTCGTCCAACGATGCCAAAACGCACCGGGGGCGGTGGTACCGTAGTTTCCGTACAGGAGGGTTTCGGCGGCTTCTTCTTCTTGGTAGCCTTCAGTTTGGACGAAGCGATATTGGGCGATCGCGCCACTTTCGTTAAACTGAACGGATAAGATAGCGCCGTCTCCGTCGAACCAATGGCCGACGCGGCGGTTACCTCGCTCGAGTTGGGCGGGGCCGTTACGATAGAGGGTTCCCCGCAGTCCTTCGGGAAGCGAACCGGAAAGGATTTCGAGATCGCTGCGATCGAATTCTCGTCCGACTTGCATTACAGCTTTCGACCAAGCAGGTTTTAGGGAAGTCGTCGTCATGTCAAAACTCTCTTTAATACTTTCTATTTACGATCGGCTTTAATAACTAAAACTACCATACATTATACGATGCAAATCAAAAAATGGAGATTGAAAAACTTAAATACAATCGATTTTTAAATTTCTGAAATCTGGTATATTAAATTATACTTAATTATAACAGCTTTAGATCGATGCGTTTACTGCTTGTTGAAGACGAACCCGATTTGGGAGCGGCGATCGAAAAAACGTTAACACGAGAAGCTTATATCGTCGATTGGGCGCTAACGGGAACCGATGCCTGGAATTATTTACAAAGTCCGAGTACGAAGTACGATCTTGCAATTTTAGATTGGCTGCTTCCTGGTATTTCAGGAATCGAAATTTGTCAAAAATTGAGAGAACAACATAACCCGCTGCCAATTTTAATTTTAACAGCAAAAGATACAGAAGCGGATAAGGTTCGGGGACTCGATGCGGGAGCGGACGATTATTTAGTGAAACCGTTTGGCATGGCGGAACTGCTGGCGCGGTTGAGAGCGCTACAGCGTCGAATTCCGCAATTTCAACCTCAAAAATTGCAAGTTGGAACCCTCATTCTCGACAGTGCGACGCATCGAGTTTCGATCGCATCGGGAAACAGTGTCGAACTCCTCAATAAAGAATTTCAACTTCTCGAATATTTGATGCGCCATCCCCATCAAATTATCCCAAAAGATCGCTTGCTCAACCAACTTTGGGAATGGGGCGCAGAACCGAGCAGTAACGTCGTCGCCGCACAAATTCGTCTGTTACGACGCAAGCTCGCTACGCTCGGCGCAAACGAGGCGATCGAAACGGTTTACGGGGTTGGCTATCGCCTCAATCTCGATAAACTTTCGTCTTGAAAGAGGCGATCGCACCGCAATTTTATTTCTCGCACTTCGCTCTCTGGGGCGCAAAATCATTAAAAAATAGACTGTCGCCGGTGGTGTTGTTGTCGGTTGAACTGCTTTTCAGTTTCAGACAAAACGGGAGAATCGATCGGAGGGCGCATATCCCACTGCAACTCTGACAAGAGAAACAAACTTCCTCCGATTAAAATGCCCGTGAATAGGAACTGCCACGCCATGAGGTTCGGTAGGATCGCAATACCCAGTAAATGAACGATTCCCATCGCGACAAATGTTCGCGATCGCATTCCCAATCCAGTCGCGAAATATCCTATGGCGCTAAGACCCAACCATAACGAACACAGGTTTAACAAAATAGTTCCCACTCCGAAGAATATCCCGAAATCGGTGAGAAGGAGACCTAACCCCATCAAACCCGCCCACACGTAAACAATCCAAGATAACTGTTCGACTCGTACCCAAAAGCGGGTTAACATTGCCATTGCCACCGTCCCCGCACAGGTCAAAATCGACCAAAGATACGCTTGTATCGTCCAGCTAATGGGGAAAAATTGAGCGGTGGCAAAAATGACGAGGGCGATCGATCCCCAAAGCCATAACGCTTGGTCGATGCGGGTGTAAAATGCTGAAAAAAGCGTAAACTTTCCAACTTTCCATTGAATTTGAAGCAAACCGCATAAATCTTGTATATCTAGTGCGTCTTGCTTCTCACGGAGAAGCGGTTCTTTCGATGTGAAAAGTGTCATTCGGCTTGAGAGGGCGATCGGTAAGTTTACAAAAGTTGATATGACTTTAAAAAGTTTAACATTATTTGAGATTGTCTTGCGTTGGCGACAGTCCAGTTTGAAATGGGTTGAAATTGAGAGAAACGCCTGTTGAAGAGTCGTTCTCCAGATTCCCGGCATCTCCAAGAGGCTGGGGATTTGATAGATTCCATTAGGGGAAAACACGAAAGATGGAGAAAGCGATCGCCCCCCAATCGTCCAAACTCTTTTGGCAAACCCGTGCGAAACTCGCGATTTGGTATGCCAGCGTCATGGGCGTTATTTTGGCACTGTGCGGTGTCGGGGTTTACGAGGGAATCGCCCACGCCCACAAAATGACACTACACCGAGAAGTGGCGTCTGTCGCCGGAACCCTCCACGATAGCCTCGAACCCGTTCTCGACGAACCGGGAAGACTCACCGACGACGTGCGCCGTTTTTTGCCCGATTTATGTCGGTTTGGCGACTCTTGTATTACTAACACTTACCGTCACGCAGTTGGGGCGTTGCGTCAGGGAGAATACTACGCCTATTTACTCGATAACGGGAAAACGCCCATTGCTGTTGCGGGAACGCCACCGAGTGATTTACCGCTTCCGGCGAACGTTCCCATTTTCCTAACCGACGTGACGGAAACTCGCTATTACCAAGTCACCATCAAACTCCACACCCAAGACAACCGCGACTGGGGATATCTGCAAATGGGGCGCAGCTTGGAAGCCTGGGATAACTATCTCAACGCGGTGTTGTGGCTGTTGCTGTTGGGGTTTCCCCTGGCGTTGCTGGTGGTGGGAAGTGCCAGTTGGGTACTGGCGGGGTTGGCGATGCAGCCGATTTACGACTCTTACCAGCAAATTCAACGGTTTACGGGAGATGCCGCCCACGAGTTGCGAACCCCGCTGGCGGCGATTCGGGCGATGGTGGAATCGACGTTACGGTTGAAACGGATTGACGAGGCGGAGGCGAGGGAGACGTTGACGGCGGTGCGGCGACAGAACCAGCGATTGTCAGAGTTGGCAACGGATTTACTGTTGCTATCGCGGATGGAACGGGGAATCGAGATGCCGCGCAGGGCGTGCTGTTTGAACGACATCGTGGCAGATGTGGAGGAGGAGTTGGCGGCGTTGGCGGTTCAGGAACGGGTGTCGTTGCGGGTTGAGATTCCCAAGATGCCGATTGAGGTTTGGGGCGATGAAGGGCAGTTATATCGAGCGATCGCGAATTTGGTGGCGAACGGGATTCAGTACACGCTAGAGGGAGGAACCGTGACGGTGCGTTTGGCAGAGGTTACGCCGTTTGCGGTGGTGGAAGTCGAAGATACGGGAATCGGGATTGCAGAAGCCGATCGCGATCGCCTGTTCGATCGCTTTTATCGGGTACAGAGCGATCGATCGCGTCATACCGGAGGTTCGGGGTTGGGCTTGTCGATCGTGCGGGCGATCGTGCGATCGCACCAGGGCAAAATCACCCTCGAGAGCGAACTCGGTAGGGGTAGCTGTTTTACCGTTCGGTTACCGTTGAAGGTTTAAATGATGTACGAGCAGGATACCCGCCCAACCGACGTTTGACAGAAGTGTTAGAAATCGAATTTCGAGAATGAGACAGTTTAAACTCGTCCCGACATTACTTCTCACTGCCCTCGTCGCCCTCTGTCTGTGGGGCGTTTCCGCCGTTTCTCTCCGCGCAGAATCCCCCCATCTGCTGGTGGTGGCGCAACAACACCCCCAAGCCGCCGACGACAACCCCGGCACCGAAGCCAAACCGTTACGAACCATCGACGCAGCGGCGCAACGGGCGCAACCGGGGGATAAAATTCTCGTGCGTGAAGGGATTTATCGAGAGCGGGTGATGCCACCCCGAGGCGGAGAGCGCGATCGCCCCATCGTCTACGAAGCCGCAGCGGGGGAAACTGTAGTATTGCGGGGGTCTGAAGTTTGGGCGGCGCAACCGATGGCGGGTTTGCCAGATGCCCCGACACCGTACTGGGAAGGAACGGTATCCGAAACACTCTTCGAGGATGTCGATCCCTTTACCACGCAACTCGAACGAATGCCCCAAGGCTATCTGCGGGCGCAGGTGTTTTTGCAAAGTCGTCCGTTGCGTCAGGTGTTGGATAGAGAAAGTCTACAACAGCAATCGGGAACCTGGTTTTTCGAGAGCGATCGCCGTCAGTTGCGGGTACATCTGCCCCAATCCTACCCCGCTGACGATCCGCCGTTTCTCGAAATTAGCACTCGTCGGGCGGTGTTTGCCCCGAAAATCCGGGGTTTGGGATACATCCAGGTTCGCGGCTTCGTCATGGAACACGGCGCGAATCCCTTCCCGAGCGGGTTTTGGCGCAGTCGATCGCCCCAAGCGGGAATTTTAAGCACGCGATCGGGTCATCACTGGGCGATCGAACACAATACGATACGTTACGCCAAGAGTCTCGGTCTCGATTGTGGCAGCGAAGGGCGCTACGATATCGACGGTTTAGAGCAACCGATGCCAGACGGGGCGGGATATCACGTCGTCCGTTACAACACCATCACCGATAACGGCTGTGGCGGGATTGCAGGTTGGAAACAAACGGCGTCGCTGATTGCCTATAACGTCATCGATCGCAACAACCGCCTGGGATTCACCGCCCCGGAAACCGGAGGCATCAAAGTCCACGAATTCGTTGACGGACAGATTATCGGAAACGTCCTCCGCAACAACGAGTGTTTCGGCATTTGGGTCGATAACATCTACCGAGGCGCGAGAGTCAGTCGCAATCTGGTTTTGAGCAATCGCGGGGCGGGCATTTTCATGGAAATGGGCGGCGGCCCGGCGTTGGTGGATAACAATATCGTGGCGTTTACCAGTTTGGGGGAAGGCATCTACACCCACGACGCCAGCGGGGTGACGGTGGCGCACAACTGGCTACAGGCGAACACCCATTTCGGGGTGTATATGCGAACGGTGAGCGATCGCCAGTTTCGCCGCGCAGACGAAAGTTTGGAAGCGGTGGCGACGCGGGGACAGCGGATTTTCGGCAATGTTTTTATCGACAACTATCGCGGTCATCTCAGTTTGCCCTATCCCGCCGAACCAGATACGGACAACTTGTCGGATTACAACCTGTTTGTAAACGGTACGGTGTGGCAGTGGGAGGGGCAGGAACCCCATCGTTTTGTGTGGAACCACCGCCGGGATACTGTGGAGCGCGATCGCCTGGTGATGGCATTAACAGAGGCGTTCGAGGACGGCCGGTTACCGGAAACGGAGAAGCCCAATTTCGAGGCGTGGCGAGAGACGTTGGTGTTACCGCTGTCTTGGTGGCAGGAGTTAACGGGGAGCGATCGCCACAGTGTCGCCCCAGTGTTAGAGGCGGGGGAAATCGCGAACGGGGCGATCGAAAAAGGGGCGATTTCTCTGGGGACGTTTACCCCGGATTTGGAGGTGGCGGAGGCGTCGGTGATGCCCCGGTTGGCGATTCCACCGCTACCGTTGGCCAGTCGCGACTTTTGGGGAAATCGGATTGAGGAGGGGGAACGGTTTCCCGGGCCGTTTCAAAACTGGCCGGAAGAGGGTTCGGTGCGTTGGCATCTCTGGCCGGTGGAGGTGTCAGATTGAGTCGTGAAATACCTCAACGGTGCGTGACGCGGTAATACAAAATGGCTCTTCCGATTTGGCTTGCAGAAAATCGGCGGTTTAACGACCAAGCTCACCGGACACAAACAAGTCTGAACGCTCAGAAAACTAGCTTGCGGTGTTTTGGTGCAGCGACTGGTTTGCTTGCTGCTAGAGATACAAAACCATTCGCAAACCCTCATCTACCTCCTCCTGCAAATAGTTTGGTAACGAGCTGATTCGTTCAGCTAGAAATGCTCGATCGACTGTAAAGATTTGAGATACGTTAGCTACAGAATTCCTTGATAGCCCTGACACTTCACCCGGTAAGAATACATTCCCTGGTGCTTCGGCTAATTGAGTATTGGAGGTGATAATTACAACGATAACTGTGTTAATACGGCTTTCATTAAAAACATCATCTTGAATTACCAAGACAGGACGACGGTATCCCGGCTCTGAACCTACTGGGTTAGGCAGATTCGCCCACCAAATTTCTCCCCGATACATTACCAATCCTCATGAGGCAGAGACATAAATTGCAACTTTGCCATCACAGGATCTAGTTCAGATGACTCTTTAGAGTAAACTTGGTTTAGCTTGTGCAAAATTTGATTCCGGTTGTATTTTTTTAGATAAGCTTTTAAAGCTTTTGTGTAAAGCTCACTACGTGATAAACCAAGATGCTGAGCGAGTGCTTCTGCCTCTTCAAAAACAGAATCTGGAAGCGAAATTGCAGTTTTCATAGCGATTTTATAAATAAGTCCTACTCTTTAAGTTATACCTTGGTTATACCAAGAGCGCAAGGGTAAATATTCTTTGTTAACCGGGTGCATTTCACTTTTGTAAATACACAAGTTCAAAAATCGGTCAATATCTTTCTCAAGGACTGCTACAAGGGGATTTAATCCCTTGGTATTTATACTCATTGCAGAACTGAGATGCACCCGTTGTTAACAAAGTAGTCTGATGCAACAAAACGTTAGCTCGCTGTTTAGCTTGATAGAAAAATTTAAATAGATTGGCGGTTTTCCATAATGTCTGGATTATCTCAATAGAGTTTTAGGTAGATGTGAGTTTGAGTATCCAATCTATCCACTTCTCAACAGTTTGCGCGCGTCTTGACATAGTAGTTGAACTAAGCCTACTAATATTGTTACTCATAATAGTGAGAACTTTTTCTCGATCGGGTTTTTCTGAGTTAGCTAAGTATTCGCCGAGAACAGTCTTGAAAACTCTGTGAGATAAGATAGCTTTGACCAATTCAAGATTCTTTCTCTTAGGATCGAGCTTCATGATTCTTCTACCCTTATCTGTCAATATATACCCAGAACCTCTTTGTAGTCTTTCAAACAATCCTAGGTAAACGCCCGATGATATATAGTAATCTGTTTGCCTTACGTCAAATTCATACTCTGTTGTTATCTCCTCTTTGGTGAGCGGATAGTCATAAATGTAAAGCTTATCTAACAAGTCAATAACTCTTGTAAAGTTATTAGCTTGAGGGAAGGTTAAATGACTATCATCTTCAAAAGATTTAATAGTATTAAATACCTGTCTTATATCTGACAACTCAATCTCATACTGTCCAATGCAGTACCTATGCATAGATTTAATCTGGATTGAGTTATATTGATATAAATCATAGAATTTAAAAACATAAAATGTAAAAATATTGTTAGAAATTGATAGGAATATAGGTACGACTTCCTTACTTAATTTTAATTTCCATAATCTATAAGGATAATAGAGTTGTCGAATAATAAAATCATCTACAGATTGGCACTTTGCTTCAATTATGGCAAACTTACTTGCTCCTTCAAACCCACCATCAACTTCACACTGAGCGTTCTCAACTGTAACATTTTGATTGGTATTAGTCCTAGAATTATAAATTTCGTAGTCAAATCGTCCTGTAGACATACGACCAAACACTGTAAAAAGTGTTTCTTCTTCCAAAATATCAGTTAGCATTCCAGATAAATATGCACATAAAACCGCTGATGACTCAGAAGTGATAGTTTGGGAAGCAATTGTTGGGTCTTCGGAGTTTGAGGTGATAATAGTATAATAGAAAACAAATGCAGGCGGATCTAAAGATGAACTTTTTTGTAGAAGACTTAATCAACTTACCCAAAGTAAGAGTGAGAAGCGTGGTCAGGGAACGCGAAGCAATATTTTTGCAGCTAGGCTTTAGAGAAGAGGAAGTTGCCTGTCCTCATTGTAGGCAAAAAGACGGGCGAACTTAACCAAACACGAACCGTTAGAGTTCGAGACTTGCCCATTTCGGGTCAACTCGTATATTTGCAAATACCACGGCGTTCAGTTTTAACTG
>NZ_KB235958.1:90680-102379 GCF_000332355.1 Baaleninema simplex PCC 7105 | reverse complement strand
GGAGGGTATTAATAATCGTCTTAAACTGATAAAGCGTCAAGCTTATGGCTTTTATAAAATTTTGAAAATATGCGAATGCGCTTTCTGTCTTGCTTTACTTAATAAGTTTTTCTTATCACCTTGTTTTGCGAAGACCCCAATTGTTTCAAGATGAGGCGGTAACTCAACATATTGAATTTCCGGTAAAACTCTATCTTCAGGAAAGGAAAAGTAGCTAGAGAAATTGCCAATAACATAACCGCCTCTAGAGACAGGCTGTATAGAGAGATTATTTTTCTGAAAAATTTTTGGAAGCTGAACCTGACGATCGAACTTTGTCATCAGACGTGATTCTCGCTTCTTGTTTATTTTCTCAGACGAGATATAAAAACAACCCTCTTTTTCAATCCTATCCAGAATATTCTCTTCTTGAAATAGCTCTTGCCAAGCATTATCATTTTTAGAAAGCCTTACACTCATATTTGTTATAAATCAGCAATTCTCCAATTTTACCTCTTTTCGATCCAACTGAATTGATCGAACGCGAAGCTCTAACCTCAACGATTTCATATCGAGAATCGCCGTATAACTCACGAATAAATGGAGCATTAGAATTGCTGACCAATACATGACAACCTCGATCTGATAACTCATCGCAGACTGACTTCAATCTCTTCTGCTCGATCTCGCCAAAACCATTAATACTATACCCGGTGAAAGATGAGGTGTCAGAGATGGGATGGTAGGGAGGATCGAAATAAACAAAAGCACCTTTCTTGGCTTTTGAGACTGAGTCTTCAAAATCTCCTCGATCGATCGTCACCGATCTTTGATTGAGAAATGTGCTGACTGCTTTGATAACAGCAGGATCTGCGACAACAGGATTAGCATAGTCTCCATAGGGGACATTAAATTGACCCTGACTGTTAACACGGAACAATCCATTGAAACAGGTTTTGTTTAAATATATTATTCGTGCGGCTCGTTCGACAGACGATAATTTCTCGAACCCAGGCTGTCTGTCTCGACCGCGCAATCTATAGTAATACTCTTTTGAGTTATTGCTTTCGTGTTGCTTGCAAAGGTTTAGTAAATCTTCAGGATTGTCTCTAATCGTCTTGTAGCAATTAATTAACTCGGAGTTCGTGTCATTAATTACAATGCTTTTTTTTGCGGGTTGAAGTGAGAATAAAACTGCACCCGCACCAACAAACGGTTCATAGTATTGAGTATACTTTCGTGGAATATACTTTTTTATAATTGGGATGAGTTGTCTCTTCCCTCCAGCCCATTTTAAGAAGGGTTGAGCTAAGGGATTGTAGCTGTAAGCTTTTCTCTTTTGACGCTCTGACGATCGTGCTACACTTTGTTCTTGCATATCCGGCAACCTTGAAATTTTAACCTCGAATTCTATTTTAGTACAAAAATGACTTGTCACAATCTGTAAACGGAAAAACTCAATTTCGAGGCGTGGTGAGAGACATTGGTGTTGCCGTTGTCTTGGTGGCGGGGAGCGATCGCCTACCGATGACGATGTCGCTGCAAAATGGCATGAGTCACAACGGGCGTTCCCAAAGCGGCAGTGACGGCATTTAAGGGCAACACCACTTGACGACCGGGAAGTTGTGCCACCCAATCGGAATATAATGCCAGGGTTGCCCCCAATACAGTGACAGCTAACAACAAATGGCGCGTATCGGAGGTTTTTAAGAGGGCGCGACTGAGGTGGGGAACCGCGACCCCGAGAAAGGCGATCGGCCCGCAAAATGCTGTCACGCTTCCGGCTAACACCGCCGCACTGGTAATCGTCCAAAATTGCAACCACCGCATTCGCAACCCCAAGGTTCGCGCGGAAGTTTCGCCCAATAACAGTAAATTGAGGGGTTTCGCCAGCAAATACGCCACCAGCAACCCCAGACACACCGTCACGACGAAAGGGGCCATGCGATCCCAGGTGACGCCGCCGAAACTGCCGAACGTCCAGGTAATGTAAGATTGCATCTGTTCGGAGGAGCTGAAGTGCAATAGTATTGTCACGATCGCGTTGGCGGCGTAACCGAACATCAACCCCAACAACAACAGCGTCTCTCGGTTGCGAACCCGTTGCGCGGTGAGGACGACGAGTCCCAACACCACCGCCGCACCGCCACTGGCGGACAGCATCCGTTCCCAACTTCCCGCACTTCCGACCAATACCACGAGCGCGACCCCCAAACTCGCACCGGAACTGATCCCCAGGACAAACGGCCCGGCGAGAGGGTTACCAAACAAGGTTTGCATTTGCAGCCCCGCGACGGACAAAGCCGCCCCCGCAACGATGGCGGTGATGGCTTTCGGAAGGCGAAAGGTCAGTACGATCGCTCGCCAAGTTTCTACTTCGGGATCGCCGCCGAGAAGGATGGTGACGATCTCTTTGAGGGGAATCGACACAGAACCCACTGACAAGTCGAGACTGACGGCGAGGAGAAACAGTCCCAGGAGTACCCACCACACGAGAAAGCGACGTGAAGGATGGTGAGGTTTCACGGCGATTCCCCCGATTTGAGGGGGACGCGAACGACTCGGCTGCGGTGGCTTCCGTCGGGATACAGTTCCAGCCAGCGAAAACCGGGATAGCGATCGCTTTGGCTGGGGTTTTCGGGTAACACTTGGGTACAAGTAGACGGGGTTCCGTAAAAGCGGACGTCGCCCCAGGTGCGATCGATTTCGAGGTGAACGTGACCGAACACAACCAGTTTGACGCAATCGACGCGATCGAGAATTGCTAAAAAGTCAGTGGTATTAATGAGATCGATGGTATCGAGCCAGTCGATACCCGTCTCGACGGGATGGTGGTGTAAGGCGATCGCAGTGGGAACGTTCGAGGTGTTTAAGGTGGTTTCCAACGCCGATAACGTTTCTTCTGAGAGACAACCTTCGCCGAATTTGGGATTTTCCATCGTCGAATCGAGTAGGATAAACCGCCAGTTGTCGAAGGTTAGGGCGTTGGGAGTCGTGAAAAGCGGCGATCGATTCAGGTGCGTTTTCAGGAGATCGATGCGATCGTGGTTACCGGGAATGCAGTAGGTGGGAATTTGCAGCGGCGACACGAGATCGAACAGGCGATCGTAAGCTTTAGCGTCGCCGTTTTCGGCTAAGTCTCCCGTTAGGAGTATTGCATCGGGATTTTCTAGTTTGACGCGCTCTAAAATAGCTTTGAGACTGTGCCAAGGGGCAACGCCTCTCATGAGGGTATCGGGATCTGCAAACAGATGTGTATCGGTAATTTGAGCGATTTTCGTAACCATACTACGGCGAGTTGACCGGCGGTCTCGATCGAGACGATGAAGTTTTTTATTTTATCTCGATTTTTGGCGATCGCATATTTCACCAACCCTTTTAACGGGACTTAAACGGTAAAAAAGGTAAAATAAAAGCAAAACCCTTGACTGACAAGGATTTAAGGTGGAGAGTGTCCCCATGAGAGAGACCACCCCAGCCGCTATGCCACCCTGCTTTGAGAAGTGGTGCAAGCGTTTCGACCCCGACTTCAAAACCCAAGCACAAAAAAAGGGGTTTAGACACTATTTGGGAGGATTACTCGGGGAAAGCCAGCGAAAAAACATAACTCAGATGGCAAACGACTCGGTGGGAGTGGTTTACAACCGCTTACATCATTTTATAACGGAATCCCCTTGGGAGGAGAAGCGTATTAACGAACGTCGTTTAAAGGTGGTGGACTCCTGCCATCAAACCCGAGTGGGTCGGGGATTTGCCTTGCTGCTCGATGATACAGGACATCGAAAAAGCGGCAACTTCACCGCAGGTGTGGGAAGACAGTACATCGGAGAAATCGGCAAGCTCGACAACGGAATCGTGGCGGTAACGACCCATCTCTATGATGGCAAAAAAAATTTGCCTCTGGATGTAGAAATCTATCAGCCAGCCAGTTCCTTACCCTCAGGCAAGAAAGATCCCTCTTTCAAAAAGAAACCCGAAATCGCCTTAGAATTAATTGACCGGAGTTTAAAGAGAGGGTATCGACCGGGAATCGTCCTCATGGATGCCGGCTATGGTAACAACACAAATTTTTAAAGGGACTCGAATCTCGCCGACTGAAGTATCTAGGAGCCGTCGCCAAAAATCGGAAAATCTGGACTGAAATCGAATACGGGAGAAAATTGGCAAAAGATTCGCCTTGATGAATATGCCAAAAGCTTACCAGAAGTAGGACTTTACGTTCAGTTTACTTACTAAATTTAAACCAAGCCCAAAACCCTGTGGGTGGCGACGGGTACGGCAGAGCTGTCACGTCTACAAGGAGAAAGAACCTTTGCTATCGTCATGAATGCAAGTTCTTATGCGGACGCGACAGAAATTGATTATTTTATCACGAATGAAGACTCCGAAAAAGTGACTGCCGAATGGGTCGTGAACACTTACTCAGGGCGAAACTGGGTAGAAGTCTTCTATCGGGAAGCCAAAGGATGGTTGGGTTGGAGGGAATGCCAGGCGAGAGGTTTGAAGAGTTTACAGCGGCATTTAATTTTGGTATTTTGTGCCTACACTTTTATCCTTTGGCATAAGTTGACGGGCGGTTTACGAAGGAAGTGGGCGAACCAACCTTTGGAAACTTTTGTAGATGCTTTAGAGGCTTTTCGGACAGCCATGTCTTTTCGTTTTGTGGCATGGCTGAACGAGAATCGAGACCTGTTTGCCGCTCACAAAGCGCGTTTTGGCTTGGTTTGGGCTTGAAATTTGTTTAAGTACCGTTAAGCTGTTTGGCAAATTGATGAAGTTTGGGAAAGGTGGGCGATGCCCAGGGTGCATCTCAAAAATGTAAATTCATCGAATTGGGCGCACTCAATTTCCAGATCCCCGGCATCTTGGAGATGCCGGGGATCTTATACCGGAAGTGCTAATCGGGAATTTTGCCACCCCAAACTGATGTTTTTGCAAAAGTGAGATGCACCCGATGCCCACTCTACTACCCGAGCTTAAATTCCTCCCGCATAATATCCCTGGCATCTTGGAGATGCCGGGGATCTGGAGAGATTCCAGTAAATTTCACATTTTTAAAAGAAGTTTACTGTATTTGAATCGGCAAAAGTACAGTTTTTTTATGAGTCGCCATCAATTTTTTCGTAATACACTTTTTCCGTATTCGGCAACAGTTCGGGATGAAAAATCGTTACGAGATCGGCTAAAATAATGTTCGGGTTTAACACGCCGCTTTCCCAGTAGTCATTACCGCCGTATTCGTTGACTCGTGCCGTATAATTGTAAATTTGTCCGGTTTGCCACGCCTCAAAATTTCGATATCTCGGATCGTCGGCGATCGCGTCCTCTTTGGTGTCCCAGTTGCGATCGACGTTCAGCCAGAAATCTGCATTCGCCGCTACATCGTAGACGACTTCAAAATCGAGAGGAAGACTCGCCGTCGAATCGGTATCTTTCCACAAATAATCTGCTCCCGCGTCCTCTAAAAATTTAGCGACGTAACTTTCACCGCCGGGAACGAACCACGTTCCTTGATAGTTAAATTCAGTAAACACCGTGGGACGATCTTCGACAGTTTTTGTCAGTTCTGCAATACGGTTATAGTCGCGTGCGATGTCTGAAAAAATTCGTTCTGCATCGGCTTCTCGGTTAAAAAATAACGCCGTAAATTTTAGCCATTCAGCACGTCCGAGGGGGGTATTTTCTAAATATTCAGAATTGACCGCTACGTCAAATCCTGCTTCGAGGAGCTTAGCATAACTTTCCGAGTCCGTGGCTTCGACTCCAAAGGTGACGATCAAATCGGGGTTTAAGGCTAAAATACCTTCAATGTCGATGGTGCGATTGTAGGCGACTTCGATGATGTCTCCACTGTCAATGCGTTGTCGAATGCTGGGGGTACTCACGGTTTTTGCGTCTTGAACTCCCGTCAGGCGATCGACTAAGTTTAAGGCGTCTAAATGAGATAAATAGGTCGTTGAAAGAGCGGCAACCGAACGAACTGGAATTTCGATAATTTCTGCATTTTTAAATGCTTCGGGGACTGGAGTTCCACATTGTACGAGAACGTATTGAAACGGCTCTTTTTCTAAGTTCCAAGGATCGCGAACGGTTACGACTTTATAGTTTTTGTGATAGTCTACTTCAAAACCTTTGGCATATTCGAGAGTCGCTTTATCTGGAAAATAATCGAGATCGGGGTTGTAGTCCGCAACGCAAGTCTTTCGGTCTTCCGATGTGCGATCGCTCGTTGAAGTTTCCGTTGCAGTCGGTGACGGTTCGACAGTTTTCAAACATCCCACTAAGGACATGGAAAGCATCGAACCGAACACGATCCATCCGATCGATTGTTTCGTCGTTTTTGTCACAGTTTGTTGTCTCGTTATTGTGGGAGATCGCACGCTAAATCCTACAAAATTCGCACGGGTGTATCTCAAAAATTTAAATTCGCCGGATACGAACTTCCACACTCAAGCAAGCGGCTGTTGGATTTCGCTGTGGCTCTCCCCAACGGTGCATCTCAAAAATGTAAGTTTATCAGATCGGAGTCTCTGCCGTGAATTGAGCTGTTGTTGAGTTTCGCGATCGCTTCACCCAAGTTACCCCAAAATCATAAGCCTTTATAAAAGTGAAATGCACCTAAAAATCAGACCTCGTACCCGACTTTTTCGAGGGTTTCTCCTGCCTCTTCCATGAACGCTTCTAACACCTCTTTCGGCATTTCATCCTTATAAGATCCGGCTTTTCCGCGACGGTTAAAAAACTTATCTTTCGGCCAGCCAGGATTGTTTAAACCAAACTTTTCTTCCTTTTTACGAAGACTTTGAAACGATGCGGCTGCCGTCACTTGTTCTAAAACGTCGCGACTGGCCTCGAAGTGGATAAACTCACACACTCGTTCGAGTTCGTCAACCGGACGCTCTAACATATCTTCGTAGCGAACGGTGATCGTATCAGCTTGGTGAGGATTTTTTAACCACGCTTCGACCTGATCGTGCCATTTACGATTTTGAAACAGTCCTTCTCCCGTTTTAACCATGTGGAGAAAATCGACAGATTCATTTTTGCTCGATCGCAAAGCTTGTAAAAAGCGATAGTACGAAACCATCACGTCTCGTCCGTCTCGCAACAAATAGATAACTTTTCGATACGTCGGTTGGGGGGGCAAATGAGACTTAAAAAACATCGGCGTACTGTAACGCCGATAATATCGTTTGTAATGAATGTCGGGAACTAAATCTTGAACGATCGCATCGGGAGCTTGAGCGGGATTGACACCGTAAACTAATCCCGTGATGAGATTTTGAAACCAGCTATTCCCCGATTTCGGATAGCCGACGATAAACACATCGTCTTCCGGTAAAAACTCACTGATGGGAACTGTTTCGGTATAAGCACGAATTTTCTGGTCGATCTTTTGACTGACCGCTGCTTTCAGCGGTTTGACCATTGGATCGATCCAAGTGGGTATAGTCACCATGGGCTTGGCTATCCGAGCAATATCATCCCGATTATACGCCACCCTCAAAAAGTGGCAAGAGCTTGCTCGAAGAATTTGCTACCATCGATCGCAGACCGATAAATCGGCGATCGCGGCCTCAGTACGACCCAAAACGATCGCGTTGTCTCGACATCGAAACAATAGAAAAAACGCGAGCGATCGCGGCTTTTAAAACGCATTGAAAAAAGTTGTCCTAGCATTTCGTCGCTGGTCTCAGCCAACGCTTCTTTCCCTCGTATGCTAAACCTCCTCAACTCGTTAACGCGATGGCGAACGCGCCCGATTTGGGTCGGTCTCGCGGCCGCCTGTACTGTTATCGCGATCGCCCTTCACGCCTTCGACGTGCAAATCCTTCCCCCCTCGACCGCCCCTCTGGCCGCTGTCCCGTCCGTCGAGGCCGCCCTCCCAAGCGATCCCGACATCGTCAACGTCACCCAAGCCCCCTACAACGCCAAAGGCGACGGCGTCAGCGACGATACCACCGCAATTCAACAGGCGATTTCCCAAAACCGAGGAAAACTCATCTACTTTCCCAACGGAACCTATATCGTCCGCGATACGATCCACATCAGAGACGAAAACGGCCGACAGAAACGATTTTTCCTACAAGGTCAAAGCCAGCAAAACACGACGATCCGACTGATCGATCGCGCCCCCGGTTTCCAAGAGCGATCGCAACCCAAACCCCTCCTCACCTTTTGGGAAGGACGAGTCGGCGACGCCACCGCCTTTCGTAACACCCTCAGCCACATCACCCTCGACACCGGCCGCAGCAATCCCGGTGCGATCGCCCTACGCTTTCGCGCCAACAACTACGGAAGCGTTCACCACGTTACCCTGCGAACCCCCGACCGACAAGGACGCTACGGTCTCGACCTCAGCCCCCCCCTCAACGGTCCTCTATTAGTCGATAACCTCGCCGTAGACGGCTTCGATATCGGAATTTACTTTACCGGCGCCCTCCACAGCGCCACCCTCTCTCACATCGACCTCCGCCACCAACGAGAATACGGAATTTACAACCGACGCCAAGTCCTCAACGTCGAAGACCTCACCAGTCGCAATCGCGTCCCCGCCCTCTATAACGATAGCGATGGCGAAGGAGGAAACGGTCACGGAATCGTAACGCTCGCGAACGCGACCCTCAACAGCGACGCTGCTTCCGAAGCGGCCGTCGTCAATTCCCGAGACGGCGGTTTGTACCTCCGCAACCTCACCAGTAACGGTTACCGTCGCGCCCTCTCCAGTACCGTGGACGACATCACCGCCACCGCCAACAGTCCCGTGGCCGAATTCGTCTCCCATCCGGTTTTGACCCTGTTTCCCAGTTCCGACACCGCCTTGAACCTCCCCATCGAACCCACGCCGGAAACGGTATGGGACGACCTCGCTGACTGGGTGAAAGCGGACGGAGACGCTGAAGACGATACCGCCGCCTTACAACGGGCGATCGATTCGGGAAAATCCACTGTCTACCTGACTCGCGCCGAATACACCATTAACGATACCGTCGAAATTCGCGGGAACGTCCAGCGCATCGTGGGACTCGGGGCGACGCGCATCATGGCCGGCGAGGGACTCAAAAATACAAACCGCCCCGTCTTTCGCCTGGTTGACGGAACCGCCGATATCGTCAGCATCGAAGGGATGGAAGCCTATTTGCGATCGGCCTATTTCGTCGAACAAGCCTCGCCGCGAACTCTGGTATTGCGACATCTCGGCGCTGGAGGCTACCGCAACCGCGCCCCCGGAAGCCGCCTGTTTCTCGAAGATGTCGTCGGCGATCGCTTTGACTTCGGCAACCAACAGGTTTGGGGCCGTCAACTGGACGTGGAAGCCAAGCGGGAATCGGGGAAAACGAACATCCAAAACGATGGGGCGGACGTTTGGATTTTAGGGTTGAAAACGGAAGGAGACGTAGTGCTTATCGAGACGAAAAACGGCGGCCGCACGGAACTGTTGGGGGGATTTCTCTACGGACACCGGGATATTCCTGAAAATACCCCCGCGTTTCTCGATCGCGATTCCAGTCAATCCCTCGTCTTCGCGGGATATCACAGCGCCTTTCAACCTTACGTGCGCGAAATTCGCAACGGCGAAACTCGCGATCTCGACCTCGATGCTCTCTATCCTATGAAATACGGCAAAATGTCCCCTTTGTTCGTCGGCTCGCAACCATGAGCCAAAAAACACGCCCAAAACTCAAACCCCCCGTCAAACCCAAAGGATACCTCACCACCTCGACGCTGATTTTGGTGGCGTTCTCGACGGCGTTTTTTTCCCGAATTCTCGATAGTGCGGGCGCTCCTTCGACGATTAACTTTCTACATTTCGCCGCCGTTCCCTTCGCCTGCGTCGTCGCGTTACTTCAAACTCGCACTAAAAACCGCTATCAACTCACCATTACCTGGATGTTGTTGGCGGGATTGTGGGCGCTTCTCAGCGTTATGTTCGCCAGTGCGATCGTCAACAATGCCGGAATTATTAACATTATTTTTAGCTTTTTGCTCCTGGGCGAACCGTTTTTAATGTTGTTGGCGTTGGTGTGCGTTCCCCTATGCGAACGCAGCCTTCATAAATTCCGAGTTTGGCTGATTCGCTTCGGTTTCGCCAACCTGATTTTCGCTTACGGACAATGGTTTCTGTTCGTGATTTTGGGACGTCACCCCAAGCCGGGAAACCCCGATTACATCCAAGGGGTGTTTTACCATTCTGGCGCGGGTCACGTGGTCAGTGCCTCGGTGTCGATGACGTTTGGGTTGTACTATCTCGTCAGCGCCAAAAGCGTTCCCCTCTGGATTCGCGTCGTCACCGCCCTGGCCACGTTTCAACATATGCTAATCGCCGACGCCAAACAGGTGTTGTTGGCATTTTTGGGAGGCGGTGCGTTGCTTCTGGTGACGAAGTTGAAAAATGTCGGTGAAGCGATTAAGTACATTGGTATTACGGTTATCTTTTTACTGGTGTTTGCTTGGTGCGTGGAAAACGTTCCCGCCTTCGGTGCGTTCCAAACCTGGGCGCGACCGGAAATTTACGGTCCCGACGGAGAAGCAACGCGCTTGAAAACAGCGGCGATTCGGATTATTCCCACCCATTACGAGTCTTGGTTGAACTGGCTGTTTGGCTTGGGGCCCGGTCATACGGTGAGTCGCCTTGGGGGATGGATGTTAGCGGCTTACTGGCATTTGTTGGGACCGTTGGGGGCGACGCGACATATCGCCAGCGGTCAGGTGTGGGGTGCTGTCGGTGCGAGTTGGTTGGGAAATCAATCGAGTATGTTTTCGCCTCTGTTCGGTTGGGCGGGAATTTGGGGCGATTTGGGTTGGTTGGGACTGATCGCGTATTTGTATTTGGCTTGGGTGGTCTGGAATTACGTCGGGGTTGACGATCTCTCTCGCTTTTTTCTCTCGTCGGTCTTTATTTTTGGGTTGATTTTTTCGCAGATGGAAGAACCCGGATATATGTTGTTTGTGGCGATTATGGTGGCGCTGCGCTGGCAGGAAACGGAGAATAAAAAAGTGAAGCGACAGCGGGACTTGAACGAAGCAAAACGAGCGGCGAGGTTGGCGATCGCGCATTCAGAACGTTGAGTTGTGATTCGTTCGAGGCGATCGCCTTGACGGGATATATAGCAACCCTAAATCAGTCGTGTAACAAAATCGGGACAAAAAGGGAATCGGGAACAGGGAACAGGTAATCGGATTTTTTTTGGTGTTTTAATTTTTGACGACTCATTTGGGACTGCGATATGACCTCGAGTATTGTGAAATAATAATGTTGTTGTGTTTTCTTTGACATACTCCCCGGCGTGAACGCACGGGGATTCTCACAAAGTGATTCTTGATTCATCGACACCACTTACTGTTTCAAGTTGCCTATCGACAGCAGGGGTGGTAGTCTCCTCAAGCGTTCCTGGTTCCCCAGCAGTTTCCCAATGCCCTTGGGTACTGTGATTCCACTCAATACCTAGAACTTTCATCCCTTTCTTCAAGATATTTAATGCCGCATTCGTATCACGACAAATTTCTATCTTGCATTGAGGACATTGATGAGTTCTAGTACTGAGTGATTTCTTCACTCGATGACCACAGTTAAAACAATCTTGAGATGTATAATTCGGTGCAACAGCTATCACTGTTTTATCCCAAACTTTCCCAAAATAATCTAACCATTGAGTGAATTGATACCACGAAGCGTCAGAAATAGACTTTGCCAAATGATGATTCTTGACCAGGTTTTG
>NZ_KB235958.1:80836-90580 GCF_000332355.1 Baaleninema simplex PCC 7105 | reverse complement strand
GCCTTATCTACTTTAGACTCATCTCGCCATAACCTTACTGCTTTGTTTCTGATAAACTGAGCAGTTCTTATGGCTTCATCTAAGGCTTTATATTGTGCCTTAGACCCATTCAACAACTTGGCTTCTCTTACTGTCATGGTTTTATTTTACTGGACTTTATTTTGGATAACCTTGTTTTTAACATAAGTTAACCGTCCTAGAAGGACGGGGCTTTAAACCCACTTTTTTTGGTAAATAAAATATTGATTTTTTATTCAATAATAGAAATGTAAATCCTTAAAATAAAAACAGACAGGGATGGGATCTTGTCGATCGACCTTCAGCGAAAATAGGAAATCGAGGACGGCTTGCTAACTGCGGGTTTCTCAGACGGACTCGAGATAGCAGAAAAAGAACGGCGTTCCGGGGGCGCGGGCATTTGACGGTTGGCGCGTCGTTGCAGTTGAGGGACGAGATCGAAGCGATCGACCAAATCCGAAACCACGTGGGGGTCGCTGGTGTAGAGTCCCACCTCTTCTTCGTCGTGGCTACAGAGCAAATGCCGTCCGCCGAGAAGCGCCCACTCGCGATCGCACGTGACTAGGCGATCGGCCGTTCCGAGGAGTTTGAGATCGAGGCGTTTGTAGCGTTTTTTCAGCCCGAGCAATTGGGGAAGCAACCGATAATGTCCTTGGGGGTCGCGGTCGATTTGATAGCGCCATCCACCGTCTTTGAGGGCGATCGGGCGAGAGGTTCCCCGAGCTTTACCGATATCGGCGCGGCGTCCCCACCCGATGCTGACAAAAAGATTTTGTTGCAGGGCTTCTTCTAACTGGGCTAAAAAGCGATCGCTGTGGGTTCCCTGGTGTTGCAGCCAAGGCGTCACGATCGCGACGTGTTCTTTAGCGGTTGTCAACGCCTGGTAGAGAAACTCCGACGCGTCGTCAGACACGAGACTGTAGGTATAAGGAAGTGCCGATTCCAGGCGGCGATCGATGCGCTCGAGCCAATGTCGAGCCGTGTGCGTCCGTAACTGTTTGACGGCCTTCGTCAACTGCTGGACTTGCGGCGTGATGAGGGTACTTTGACGATCTAAGTTATCGACGCGCTGCGTCAAACCCTCGACCTGTTGGCGGAGCGGTGCGATCGCCGTTTCGACCGCGTCCGCAGAGGTTCTTACCGTGGTGCGATCGCGATCGACTCGCAACGTCTCGAAATCGCTCCGCAGGCGATCGAGAGACGAATTGGTGTGGTGACTGAGATTGTAAACCCCTTGGCGCACGATGGCGAAAGCTTCTTTAATTTTCTCGCGATCTTCTTCTGTCGCGGCGATCGCCTCAGTCTGACGTTGTTGAACCTCCATTAACGCTTCGCTCAAACGGGTCACACAGCGTTCGATATCTACAATGCGATCGGCGATCGGCAGGGTTTGTAGGGAACTTTGCACCGCCTGTAAATCCGATCGCAGTTGGTTCGTTTGGACTGTGGCGTTCGAGCTTTGCTCGCGAATTTGTTGGAGGCGGCGCGATCGATTGACAATATTAAACGACAGCGCGAAAACCGGGGGAACGATGGCAAATACCAGTTGTTGAAACACGATCGCCAGAGCGACGCCGCCTCCCGAGGCAATAATCGAGGCGGTTTCGGCAATTTCCGTCCACGGTCGAGCCGAACGGGATTCGGCTCGGCGATCGAGATTGGGTAAGGGTATGGATTTGGCCATGTCGCTCTCCCCGCGCGTCTCGGGTGAATTATAGCAAATGCCGTTTCGAGAACTGTCGAGTTGGCGGGGTTGCAACCCGCACCAGATTCCCTCGGTCGATGAGGAGAAGCCTTCAGAGGATCGAACCTTGTTGGGAAATCTCAAACCCTTCTGTTTTCCCACCCCAAAAAACGAAACGCGATCGCATTTAACCCACATTCCACACTTCAAAATGTAGTATGTTCGTCCGATCTGTCAAAACTTTATGCAGAAAGCTTTATCAAGATCGCAAGTAAAAATACATACTACGCAAGTTGTTAAAATTTATTTTCAACAACGAAGGCTGTAATGTACTTTCTTCGTTAAAAATCCTGTTGTAGTATGCTTGTGGTGCGGAAAGTGGGTTTAAACTTCATCCGAGTGGGGGGCGCGGCCTTTCTCGATGCAGTAGCGATCGCGACCCTTCTGTTTGGCGCGGTAGAGGGCGAGATCGGCTGCGGCCACCAGTAACTCTGGAGTCGCTTCGGGAAACGGAACCCTCGTCGCCAAGCCCATACTGACCGTGACGAACGGCTGGACTGGCGATCGCTCGTGGGGTAGGTGCAAGCGGCGTAAGATCGATCTCACCATTCCGGCGACGTACACAGCCCCCGCTTCGTCAGTGTTGGGTAACACGATCGCGAACTCTTCGCCCCCGTATCGCGCCACGAGATCGGCCGGTCGTCGACTCGTCGTGGCCAGCGCCTGAGCCACTCGTTTCAAACACTCGTCGCCCGCTTGATGTCCGTAGCAATCGTTATAGTCTTTAAAAAAGTCGATATCGAGCAAAATCAGCGACAGCGGCGATTTTTCCCGAGCCAGCCGTTTCCATTCTTCCGCGATGTACTCGTCGAAGCGGCGTCGGTTGGCAACCTGCGTGAGTCCGTCGCGGGTTGCCAGTTCGCTCAGTTCGCGGTTGGCCGTTTTCAAACGGGTGTAAAGTTGAGCTTGTTGGATGGCGATCGCCAGTTGGGTCGCCAGTTGGGGCAGCAAGCGCACTTGGGAAGGCTGCCACGATCGCGCCTCGTGACATTGATGCGCCACGAGCAACCCCCAAACGTTCGGCGTTCCCGATTCGACTTCCAGGTCTCGCTCCGGCTCGATCGCAATCGGCATGACCAATCGCGCCCGAATCTCGAAAAATTCCAGCAACTGAAGGGCTTCGGGTTCGAGATCGGCGGTGTAGATGTCGTCGATGACCATCACCTGCCCAGAAAAATACTGTTGGTGCGATCGCTCCTCGATAATCCAGGGACGGTTCAGTTTCCAGCCCAGCATCGACGAAATCCCGTCGCCGAGAGATTCTCCGAGAACCTCACCGCTCCCGTCCGAATTAAACCGACAGACGATCGTGCGATCGGCGTCGAGGAAACGACGCAGGCTCTCGGTGGCACTATCTAAAATTTCGGGCAGTTCGATCGAATGTTGGATGCGGTTGGCCAGACGCGCGACCACTAACTCTCGTTCGGTTTGTTGGTGCAACGTTTCTGCAACCCGCAACCGATCTTCCTCGACGGCGATGGCGGTGGCGATCGTGTGCAAGAGGCGAGAGTCGTCGGGACGGGGTTGACGGTGGGGACGGTAAGTGACGCACAAGTGGCCGAGGATGGGGTTGCGGTGAGCCGCGCCATCGGTGGCAACGAACGGCTTTTGTAAGGGTTCAGCCGGTTGACAAATGGCAACACGCGTCAAGGCTGCCTCCTCCTCGGAGCGATCTCGACCGCAGCGCGTCACGAGATCTTGCGGGAGAAGGGGGTCTGTCACCCGGTTGTTGTCCGAACAACAAGATCGGCGATCGCAGCTCGAAGTCGAAGACGTGCAAGACAGAGAGGCGTTTCGGCTCAGGCTTTGGTAACAGGCACAGGTGGCATCGAGCTGGTCTCGAGCCAGTTCGACGAGGCGACGGATATTTTCTTGAGGACAACTGCTAAATCCGAGGAAACAGTCAAGAATTTGCTCGAGCCGTTTGTCGTTGAGATTCGGCTCGCTGAAAGTCTCACCCGTGCTGTCTGTCGGAACCACGACCTCGGACGCTGGGGTGAAAGGCGGTGGAATTTGCGTCAAAGTGACGGTCAGTCCGCCTCCTTGAGATGGAGGGCGAGGGGTGGCGGTGACCGCTAACCAGCGCAAGTGTCCCTTTTCCGAGATCAGACCGATCGCGCCATCGGTGACGGGACGCACTTCTCGCCGAGCGATGGCGGTGGGCAACTCTTCACGAGGAAACGGAGTGCCGTCAGGACGCACGATCTCGCGGCCGATGTCGTCGATGGAAGTCTCGAGTAGGTCGTCGAGGGGAAAATCGAGCAAGTGGGCGACGGCTGCGTTGGCCTGCACGATCTGACCGATCGCGTTGGTGATGGCGATGCCGACTGGTAAATGTTCGAGGGCGTGTTCGAGAGCGATATCGTCAGGTGAGAACGTCTTCTGAGACCAGGTAGAGAGAGGGTGGGACTGCCCCCCCACCCGTTCGGATTCGATCGACCGACAAACGTTTGAGTGTTTGTCTGTTGCCATAGCTGTTAATACCTATCTCCGCGTCCGTAATTGTTAAATCTAGGTTAAATCTAGATTGAAATTCAGCGATCGCTGGTGCGATCCCGAAATTTTTCTTATAGAGGTTTTGATGCAGCTGATAGGCAATTAAACTTAAAGTTTATGCTTTTTATATCATAAGCGATCGTCGATACAAAATTAGAGGAGTTACAGTTTTTTTTTACCCTGTTCTTAAACAAACGTTAAAAATAATATTTTTTTATGAAAAGGTGCTTAATTTTGTGTCGAATGGCAGTCGAGGTAGGCTTATTGCGAGAGATCGCGTATAACAAGAGTTGTCTAAAAAACGCGATCGCCTCCCCTCCACAATCTCCATCGGGCCGTTGCCAAACAACTCTTTAAAGCTGTCGTTCGAACGAAAATAACGACGCCCACCCCCCACCATCGTCTGGTTCGAGTCGAAGAGAAACTGCAAAATAGCAGTATGTTGCCGAGTCTGCCGTATGCTTCCGTCTCGGACGCTCTCGACAAGCGATCGCTAATCTGTAGGCTTCTCCGTCTGATGGCAACAGTAACGATTGCGTCCCCCTTGTTTGGCGCGATACAGGGCGCGATCGGCGCGATTGAGTAACAGGTCTGGCGTGGCCGCCTCTGGAGGCACCAAACTCGCCCCGCCCAAACTCAACGTCACCCAACCGCTGACCGTCGATCGCGAATGGGGAACCTTCAACTGCCTCACCGCCGTCCGAATCGCCTTCATCACCCGCACGACGCCGTCGGCATCGGTTTCGGGCAACACCACAACGAACTCCTCGCCACCGTACCGTGCCACCAACGCCTCCCGACTCGACACGGCGGTTTCGATGGTTGCGGCCACTTTCTTCAAACACTCATCTCCCGCTTGATGGCCGTAGGTGTCGTTATACGCCTTAAAAAAATCGATATCGCACAGGATCGACCCCAAGGGCTGACATTGCGATCGCGCCCGATGCCACGCAGTCGCCAGAAACTCGTCGAACTGACGTCGGTTTCCCACCTGCGTTAAGCCGTCGATGGTCGCCAGACGCTGTAACTCGTCGTTCGCGGCCTTCACCTGCTGGTACAGTTGCGACTGTTGCGTGGCGATGCCCACCTGAATCGCCAGTTGACGGACGAACGCCTCCTCAGACGAGTGCCACTCTCGAGTCTCGTAACACTGCTGCACGAGCAACAGTCCCCACAACTGTTCCCCTTGTAAAATCGGCATGACGAGCTGGCTACCGATATCGAACGCCTGACACGCCAGCGCGTCGAACGGTTCTGGCTGGAGGGGGGTACGGCTGACCTGACAGCTCTCGCCCCGTCGGTATCCTTGCAAACAAGCCCGATCGAATTCAAACGTCCCAGGGAAAGCCGACTGACAGTTGGCGGCGATCGATTCGGCGACGATTCTTCCGTGCGCTTCAGTATCCAAGCAACAGACCAACACGCGATCGCACTGCAAAAAATGCCGAACTTCATCGACGGTCGTTTGTAAAATCTCCGACAGTTCCAGAGAGCAATGAATGTGACGGGCGACCAAGGCGATCGCCCGTTCCTGTTCCATCTGTCGGCGCAGCGCCTCTTCGACTCGGTGCTGTTCCTCTTCGACGGCGATCGCCGAAGCGACGATTCCCAACACCCGCCGGTCGTCGTCGCTGGGAACGAAAGAGGCGCGATGGATCGAACATAGCGCTCCCACCAACCGAAACCCCGACGACGGCTGGCGATCGCGATCGCGGTGGGCTGCTGCTGCTGCTGCTGCTGCTGCACTGTCGCGAGTCCGCACGGTCTGACCCCATTCGGTGACGGTCGTTCCCCGCACGAACCAGTCGTTGTTTCCGGCGTTCAATGCGTTACGGGCAACGTCGATCGCCTCGAAGGTCGCGTCGAAGGGGGAGTTCGCCCACTGACACACCACCGTCAGTCGTGCGTTCTGCCAGCGACAGTAAGACACGCGAAACGCCCCGAGCAGTTCGCCGCACAAGGCGGTCAGGCGCTCGACGTTTTCCATCGGATCGTTGCCGAAATTCAAAAAACACTGATTGATCCGTTCGAGACGGGCTTCGGCTCGCTGGCGTTCGGTCACGTCTTTCCCCGTCGAGACGAAATTCACGATTTCGCCCCGTTCGTCTCGTATCGGAACGATCGTTTTCTGCTCGTCGAACAACTCGCCCGATTTGCGGCGGTTGGTAAATACCGCGTGGAACTCCCGGCCGCTGGTAATCGTCGCCCACAACCGATCGTAAAAGTGGCGGTCGTGTCGGCCGGACTTAAGCAAATTGGGGGTGCGACCGAGGGCTTCGGTTTTGCAATATCCCGTCAGACGCTCGAATCCCGAATTCACGTACACGATCGTCCCGTCGCGATCGGTAATAATCACGTCGTCGGCGGACTGTTCGAGGGCGCTCGAGAGTTGTTGCAGTCGGACTTCGGCTTGTTTGCGATCGCTGATGTCGAGTAACGTGCCGATGGCGATGCTATCGCGACCTCTGCCTCGGTTGACGGGGGAACTGTGCGCCAACACCCAAGCGATGCGACCGTCGGGACGGACAAAGCGAAATTCCCAACTCAGGGTTTCCGTTCGGATGCGGTTCCAGTGTTGGAAAAAGCCATCGCGATCGTCGGGGTGAATTGCCGACATCCAACGACCGTCGTAGACCGCCGCCAACGGCAAACCGACGATATTGCACCAGCGTTGGTTGACGAAATCGATGTGACCCCGTCCGTCTGTTTGAAAAATTCCCACGGGAGCGCCCGTCGTCAAGGTGCGATATCGGGCTTCGCGATCGCGTAGCGTTTCATAGGCTTGATTGAGGGCGATCGTGGCGATTTGCTGCTCGGTGATATCTTCCGTGACCCCGACGATGCGATGGGTTTCGCCGGTCTCGTCCCGCAGGGGAAAGGTACGGGTTCTCAACCAGCGTAGGGAACCGTTCGGCCGGACGATGCGGTATTCGATCGCTAAATCGCGCTCTCGCATATTCTGCAATTGCATCCAAACGGCCTCGCGATCGTCGTGGTAAACGCACTCGACCCACAAATTGGGTCGGCCATAGAACGCTTCGGCTGGGTATCCCCAAATCGCTTGACAGGCTGGACTGATGTAAATGGCTTCGTCGAACCCTCCTGAATAGAGGAAAAATACGTCGCTGATGGCTTCTGCCATTTGGCGGAAGCGTTCTTCGCTTTCCCGCAAGGCGTCGAGAACCTCTTGGCGCTCGGTCACGTCGATGGCAATGCCGAGGACTCCCGAGACTTCGCCGTCGACGACTAAGGGAAATGTCGTGGTTTCAAAGATATGTTGGCATCCGCTGGGATCTTCGAGGATTTCTGGGTAACGCGTTTTCGTTCGTCGGTTGCGCGAGACTTCCAAATCCGACGCCCGCCACTGTTGGGCGATTTCTGGAGACGGTGCCAGGTCGATATCTCGACGGCTGAGGATGTCCTCGATACTCCGACCGAAGAAATCGGCCGTCGCTTGGTTGAGCAGGAGATAAAACCCGTCTCGGTCTTTGGCGAAAATAGGGTGGGGGACGAGATCGATGATGTGGCGTAGAAAACGTTCGCTTCGAGCGAGGGAGTCGGCTAGATAAGTCCGGGCGCGTTCGGTGTCGTTTTCAATGCTGCGATCGCTGACGGTATGGGCGAAGCCGATGACGTTTCCGTCGGCGTCGTCGAGTCGCTGGAGAATCCCCCAAGTCCAGAGGCGATCGCCGTTTTGTCGGACTTGCCAGTGTTCGTAATCGACCTGACCGAGCGATCGCGCCTGTTGAAGTAGCGTTCGGGGGGCGTCGGGGCTGGAAAACAAACGCTCGAACGACGCTCCGACTATCTCTCTGTCTCGATAGCCGTAAAGGTGAGCGGCCGTCGCGTTCCAAGTGAGGACGCGCCCCTCGAGGTCGAGCGTGTAGACAGCAGTGTCGCGAATGCCTTCGGCGATCGCTCGCAAGCGATCTTCGCTGAGGTTTAAAGCCCGTTCGACTTGCAGCAAGTCGGTCACGTCCCGCCCGATAGCTTGGAATTCGACGAGTTTGCCGTTGTCGTCGAAAATGCCTTGGTTCGTCCATTGCAGCCACCGTAGCGTGCCGTGACTGTCAATAACTTGGTGTTTGTGAACGTAGGTGGGGCGCTCGGGGGAAATGGTCTCGAGCATCTCGGCAACGTTCGGGCGATCGCTCGGCGGAATCAGCGTTAGAAAGTTCGTTCCGATGAGGGTTTCGCGGGAACGCCCGAAATAATAACAGTAGCTGAGATTGACGAACGTTAGGGTACAGTCGGGTAAAAACCGACAGATACAATCGGCTTGGGTGTCTACGATAGCTAAATATCGCGCTTCGCTCTGACGCAGCTTTTCGACAACGAACTGATATGCCTGACTCTGTTCGGTTGTATTCCGCTTGGAATTGATATTCATCGACCTGACACCTTTGACGGTCTGAACGGACTTTGTCGGTACGAGTGCTGTGGGTTAGCGTTCTCCGAACGCGAGTCTGGGTCGGAGGTGGGCGGATAGCATCCCTTGGCGTTGACTCCAAACGCCGTACCTTCGGGGTCGTCAACTGTGCGATGCGAGTCGATCTCACTCGATCGCACTCACCTGTAAGCGTCGAAGCGATCGAACGGTCGGTTTGCCCGAATGCTTGTGACGATCGCGTCTGGGGGAGTGGTGTTGCTATTGCGCTCACGGATCTTTCTGCTCGAATCGCTCAGACAAAGCCCGTGACGGCCGAGGCTTCCCCATCTAAAATGCGGGAAGAGGACTCCCGTTATATCCGACAGGATTAGCGGGAGGGGAATTCCCGCCAACAAACGAACTGCCCGACAGGGCATCCTTATTTCGAGAATCTGTATTCATAGCCGTCTGATTGATGAACAGTCGTCAGATATTTCGGATGAACGTCAAAAGGTTTAACCCCAGCGTTCAGTCGAAAGGAAGGGCGAAACCGAATAGCAATCCGCCCCGTGTAATTTCCGGCGAATTTTCCTTGAGGAATTGTCGCCTTGACTATATCGCCGGTTTGGAAACCTTGAAAAGATTTGGCTTTCGGAGCGTGAGTTCTCGGAAAACCGTATCGATCGGAACGACATCGTTGCCGAACCCCGTGACCTTTGGCTGCAACGAGTAAAGGTTTCTCGACCGCGACATCTAATCGATCGGGAGTCGATTTCCCGACACAAGCAGCATCGAACCAGTGAGTTTTCGGCAAACCCAATCGAGTCCGATTAAACTTAGTCTGTCCGCCCGTTCCCACTTCAACGGGCAATCCAGTTTCTTTCAACTGTTGGTACAGCTTCCAGCGAGTTGCGTTGACTGCTGCCGCATCTTTTAACGGCGCTTTTGCCTGTTTCAAAATACGGTTGAGAACGGTCGGTTTGCCCGATAGAAACTCGCGAATATCTCGGTTTCCCTTAGCTTGGTTGCAAGTATGACAAGCCAGCGTTAGGTTAGAAACTCGGTCGCTCCCTCCCTGGGATTTGGGATGAATATGTTCGACCTCTAATGGTAGGTT
>NZ_KB235958.1:30000-80736 GCF_000332355.1 Baaleninema simplex PCC 7105 | reverse complement strand
TTTGCTGTCCGCGATGGCTGAGTTCGGACGCCCAAATGACTCGGTTTTCGGACAGGATAGCCAACCCAGTTGTTTGCGAGCCGGGATCGATTTTGAGTCCTCGACTCCGCTCGGACTCAACGCTGAGCGGAGCCGAAGCGTTGAGTTGAGTTTCCGGAACGACACAATCTTTGGCTTCAATCTCGTGCAAGATAATGGTAAATGGATAGGGACGAAACACCGAAGCACGACCGGATTTCAGGAGCCGCCGCGCCTTGGCTGGATGGCATGGTGCTAGGGGGTTTTTGTCTTTGTCTAGAACGAAAACGTGCATAATACACAACTCCCAAAAGGGGTAACGTTTGCCTCGCCAAGGTTACGTCTCGGTACTCTCTGAAAAGCACTGCCTTAACCCGTTTTAAGCTGTTTAACTTTTCAGTTCTAGAGCGACAAGCTGGCAACGTACTCGTCGGTAGGAACTTAAACTCTCGGACGTAACGTAGTCTTCGGAAGACTTAGGCTGGTCAACTTGTGGGCTTTTTCAAGCCCCCGTCATAGCTAACAGGCTTGACGGCGGGTTGTTGACGTTATCTATGATACCGAGCGAACTCGAGTCGGATGGAAGCAGGTCAGGGAAACTGGACGCGCGATCGCGATGCGAGCGTTTCGGGTTCGAGTAACGTTGCCGTTGCGTTGACGACGAGTTGGGCGCTTCCGGTGAAGAAGGCGCGATCGAGCGTCTCGGGGGTATCGCTGGGACGGTGATAGTTCGGATTGCGAAAGTTGGCGGTATCTGTCACCATCACCGCCGGGAGTCCCGCCAGCCAAAACGGAGCGTGGTCGCTTCGCAACAGGTCGGGAAACACTACGCCATCGAACGGAACCGTCAGCGTTTCGACGTCGGGTAAGTCTGTCCCTCGACGATCGGCCTCTCGGCGCTCGGAGAAGGCGGCGATCGATTCGGCTGCGGCGACGTTTCCCACCACGGCGAGAAACGTTCCCGTTTTGGGGAAGTCGCGCCCAAGTCCGGAGGGATAGGTTTGACAGCCGACTTCATAGCAGGCATACCCGGTCATTTCGAGGACGATCGCCCCTTGTAAGTCGGCGGTGGTCTCGGGAGCGACGAAATTCAGGCTTCCTAAGAGGCCGTCTTCTTCGCGATCGAACAGTACCAATGTCAAACGGCGTTGGTGGGTATTCGATCGCAAGACTCGCGCCAGTTCTAAGAGGGTCGCCACGCCGCTGGCGTTATCGTCAGCCCCTGGGGAGTCGGCAACGGTGTCGTAGTGAGCGCCGACGAGTACGGTTCCGGCGTCTGGGTCGGTTCCCGCCTGGGTGGCCACGACGTTCGCTCCGCCGTCGAAGGCTCGTAATTCGGGCGACCATCCCGCCTCTCTCAGCGCGTTTAAGAGATACTGACGGACTCGGCGACGATCGCGACGGTCGTTCCGGGGAAAGGCGAGGGCTTCGACGTGGCGGAACAGGCGATCGCCGTCGATTTGGGGCATCTCGACAGCGTTCTCTGAGGCGACGGTATGACTAACGGTACTGGCGATCGCGCCGAGGACTCGTCCTCCCGTTGCCAGATCGGGTAACGACACCGTTAAGGGGTCGTGGATTCGGGTGCAGCCCAACAGCACGACCGTCCAAAACCCGACGATCGCGAGACTGACACGAAACACTCGCGGCATCGACAACGCTCCGATCTTCAGATGCAATTGTCTACCCAGGAGGCGATCGCGGGGTCGGTCGCGCTCTCCCGTCGCGTCGCGGCTGGCATCTCGTTCACAACGGCTCGAAATCGAGCGATCGCCCGAAGGGAAAGGATGCCTTTGAAGAAACTCGAAATGTTGAGAATCGAGAGATTGTTATACGGCTCTATCGGTCTCGATCGCGAGCAAATCCCTGTTTTCTTCATTTTTTATGAAAGCGTTTTTTGAAAAAAATAGTCACTCTATTTTAGCACAATTCTTTTTTTTATTCGGACTTAGATTGAGTGACTGCGTTCTTTAAGATACGTTGCAAAATAAGCTGAAGCTTGCTCGACATCGGGGTGATACCGTTCGGAAAATTCCAAAATTCGGGCGTCTACGCGCCGGGTTTTGGCAATTTGTTTTAACTCGACAAACATCAAAAACTCAGCCACACCGCGACCGATGGTTTCGAGAACGTCGCTGTAATTCCATAAGATTCGCCCCCGAAACTCACTTTTCAATTCTGCTTCGAGGAACTGACGCACGCTTTCCTCGTAAGGCCGGCGATCGAACTGCCCGATCGCCTCAGATACAGTCGGAGGAAACGGGCTGTTGAGGCGATCGCCGATGCAAACCGCCGCCACGTCCGCCGCCAAATCGGGAAACGAGGCATCCGCAGCCAGCGCCTCGTCCAACGAAGAAAACCGGCGATTGCGGTAGTCCACGACCGCTTGACCGAGATCTCCAGCCCAAGAACTGTGTTTTCCCGTCCAGCGGGTCGCGGCGTCGAACCACTGCGCCCAAGGCGGTAAGCGCAACTGGTCGGACAGCGAGGCGACGAAGTGGGCGAAGTCCGTAACTTGACCGGCTAGAGACACCGTTAAATCCAGGCGATTGTCGAGATGGGGCTGACGAGAGAACGTCGCGATATCGAACAGCATTTCCGTATAAGACGGTCGCGTGTGACGTCGCAGTCGGTTCGCGATTTCGTGAGGGGAGGCGTCGGGATACTGCTGTTCGGTCTCTCGCACGAAGGCGATCGCGACCTCGAAATTGCGTTGGCGTGCGTCCTCGGCGTCCATGTCTGGCACTCGTTTTCAATCGAACTCTTGTTTGACTATAAATCAAGGCAGACGCAAACTGTTACGCTGGAAAGCAGCAGGTTTTACCGTTCGAGACAGCCCGATGGAATACTTAGTTGCCGTTTTACCCGATCGCATCCAAGCGGAAGCCGCCTATACAGAACTCGAAAAAGCGGGTTTGCCCTCAGACACCCTCGCGATTCTGGGGGCGGGTTACAAAAGTGCTGACGAGTTCGGACTCATCGACCCCAACGAAACCGCCAAACGACGGGCGCTGCAAATGGTAACGTGGCTCGTTCCCTTTGGATTTTTTGGGGGATTTGCGTTCGATACGATTACAGGATTGCAGACGTTTCCTTGGGCGGGCGTCGTGGGAAATCAGATTATCGGCGGTTTTTTGGGCGCGATCGCCGGTGCGATGGGTGGTGTGTTCGTTGGAGGCGGTGTCGGTGCCATTATCGGCGCAGGAGACGCCCTCCCCTACCGCAATCGCCTGCGTCGCGGAAAATATATCGTCGTCGTCAGCGGTTCGCGATTTCAGATTCAAGAGGCCACCCCTATTCTGCGACGCTTCAAACCCGAAAGTTTACAAGGCTATCAAGAAAATAATTGAGAGTCGATCGCTGTCTCTTTATTCCCCGTTCCCTATTCCCCGTTCCCCGTTCCCCGTATGCTACCGAGAGACGAATTATTAAATAGTGTCGAAAATCGAGAGGCTGTAGCAAAGATTCTCGATCGCGCCGAAGATGCGTTGAAAACTTGGGAAATTGCCCAGACCGATTTTCTATCGCCGCCGGAATTAATGGAAGCCCTCGAGATATTTTCTCGCTTGACCGAGGTTCGTGCTGTCGCCTGGGGGGGATATCCGCAAGCCGAACGCCAGCGACTCGCGATCGCGCGATCGGAACTTCCCCTCGATACCGCGAACGTGGAAGTCGTCGCCGTTGAAATGGCGGGAAATTTTCTCTTCGACACCGCCACACACCGAGATTTCCTCGGGGCGATGTTGGGAACGGGAATCGTGCGGGAGAAAACCGGGGATATTCTCGTGTTGGGAGAGCGAGGCGCTCAGGCGATCGTGGTTCCCGACCTCGTAGAATTTTTAGAGATGAATTTGACGCAAGTGCGATCGGTTCCGGTGAAAACCCAGGCGATCGCCCTGACAGAATTGCGCGTTCGTCCCCCGAAGAAGAAGGAAATGACTACGGTAGAAGCGTCGATGCGTCTCGATGCGATCGCTTCGGCGGGATTTGGAATGTCTCGCAGCAAGATGTCATCGCTGATTAGTAGCGGTGACGTGCGTGTGAATTGGAAAGCAGCCAAACAGTCGAGTTACACGGTGAAATCCGGCGATCTCATCGCGATTCGAGGAAAAGGACGTTTGGAAGTGGGAGAAGTGGCGATTACGAAGAAACAACGCTACCGCGTACAGTTAACGCGCTTGCGCTAGGACATCCGCCGACACCTCTCCTTAGCAAAGCGAAATTGCAAGGATTTCCACCCTTGGAGTTTGAGCCAGAATCAATTTTTTGAGGTTTCCCGAACATTGACTCGTCGGTAAATTTCCCGTAGCGAAATCTGAAACGCGATCGCTCTCAATTGAATTTCATCTTCGGGGTTTCGATATTCCGTCAGCAACCATTGATTTTCCGAGGTTTTAGAAAACTGTTTGACGCGATCTTCGTCCGGACAGATGAGGAGATATTCGCGAAACTGAGGGAGAGATCGATAGAAATCAAACTTATCCCCTTGGTCATAATTGCGCGTTGAATTCGACAACACCTCAACAATTAACGTCGGATTAATAACCGTCGTCGTTCCCGTTCCTTCGTAAATCGGCTCCCCTTCAATGACCATGACATCGGGATAAGTGTACTGTCGATATTTGGGAATCCACAGTTTGACTTCTCCCAAATACACCTCGTAATCGATGTCACCAATACTGAGGGGAAATTGGCGACAAAAGTTCAACGCAATTTTATTGTGATTGGTTGTCCCTCCTGCCATTGGCACAATTTCCCCATCTCGATATTCGTGTTTGTCCTCGGATTGTTCTTCGAGTTCGAGGTATTCTTGCGGCGTATAATATCGGGTTTGAGTAGGAGTTTTCATAACAAATGATTTAAGATTTTATTGATTTTACATTTTTGAAAAATGTAATTAAAATTCAAAAAAAATTCAGCAAAAATTGAAATTTATTGAATTTACTTTTTGTAAATTTCTCGACGGTGTCCAACTTGAATCACGGAAACCCGCAAAATGCGATCGAAAATTTGATAGATGATGCGATAGTCACCAACTCGAACTCGATAAGTTTCCTCTTCTCCCGATAGTTTTTTAACCCCTGGGGGACGAGGTTCGATCGCTAACGCTTCGAGTTTTTTGAGGATTCGATTCCGAATCGGCTTTTCAAGTTTTTTAAGCTGTCGCTGTGGAGCAGCTTTTAACTCGACAATATAGCTCACAACTGCACCCTAGTCATCCAATTCGCGTTTGAATTCCTCAAGCGTCATCGTCTCACCGTCATCACTTTCTTCCTTCGCTTTCCGAACGGCTGCTAAATCAATTTCATCCTCAACTTGCTCGTACATCCGCAAGAAAAACTCAAACGCCTCTATAGAAATGGTTGCGGCGACAGCTTCTCCGTCTTCTGTCAGAACAACCCAATCGTCGTTTTCTCGGATTCCTTGTAAAATTTCTCTGAATTTGTCCCGAAATTCCGTAATACTAACTCGAACGACTTCGTGACGATCGAACTGTGACGTGGCTTTTGCGAACGTCGAATCCATAACCAGTTTCCTCTATCAGCACTCTCTAAAATTGTAACCGGACAAAACAAGAAGGTGTCACCGGGACAAATGAGCCTTCCCTGGAATCGATGGGAAGCGAACGATTCTGAAATTCGTAAAGTTGCCAAACAGTTCGTGTTGGCGAACTGTTACGACCCGAAGATTGTCGCACAACAGTTTGAAGAGTAAGAGAAGAGAGAGGGGGGAGTGCCAGGTATGGAAACGCGCAAAGACTAAGTTTCTCGTCGGAGAAGCTGTAAATTCAAACTTTTCTCAAACGGCTGTGGCGCTTATATGTTACAGTTTACAAGTCGCTGCGCGAGAGAAGAGTACAACCCGCCGTACCACGCCTAATGGTGTACGCGCGCGAGAGACCCCCCGCAATGCGGCTTCGAAATGTGCGCGAGAGACCACTCGGATATACTGAAGTAAGGGAGATGAAGGGAGATGTCCCACACAAGGGAGATGAAGGGAGATGTCCCACAGGGGCATCCACCACATATCGTACAGAATTCCAACCGACCCGATCGTACAACTTACTCCAGTCTTTTCCGACTTCCTCGTAAATTCGCTTCTGAACGCTAAAACCGAAGCGCCTACTACTGTAGTATACCCAAAGTCGATCGATCGCACGCAGGTCTTCACAGGGAAAATTCTCGATCGACTCTTTATCTAGATAGCCTTCTCTTTCTCGATTGGCAGCTTTTAGCATCACCGCAAGTGTTTCGTTATCTGCCTCTTCCCATGCTCCCGCCGCGAGATAGTTCGCCAGTGTTTCATATTTCTTTGGAATTTTCTCTCGTAAAATGCGAATTCCTTTGGACTGCGATCCCGTCTCGAAATCTTTCTCTGTCCAACAGGCTAAATTTCGATAATGTCTAGCCGGGTAACACGATAGTTCCTCACTTGTCGGCAGTCGATAATAATAAAAACTTCCCTCTTCTTGTTGTTCTGACTGCAAATCCTGTTGGTTTAAACGAGTTAATGCTTGCGAGACGAGGGCATATTCAATCGGGGTAGCCGGTTTCTTTGCTTCTGCTGGAGTCATCTCCAAAGTTAAAGCAGCTCTATTTTCGCTTTCGTCCCCTTGATGAATTAAAAATTGATACTCCGCTTGATTGAGATAGCACAAATCGATCGCGAGTCCAGCGTCATCTTCCAGCAAGCGATTTAAACGGCGCGATAGCATGACAATCGCTGCCATTGCTGCAATTTCTGGATTGTCAGAACACAAACCGGTTTCTAGGATTTCTTCAATTTTCCGTCTCACCTGCGGATTGACTTCTCGACCTTCTTCCAAACAATCGTAAGCTAAGCTCAAGGTTTGGACGTTTTGATTGTCGATCGCGTATTGAATTAAATTTGACACGTTACTTTGTGCGGCATACAGTCGAATGGCTTCCGCCCAAAACGAATCCTCAAAATTTTGCAGCAGAAGATTTTCTTGCTTCAGTTCTTTGACTTGAACTGCTGCCAAGTATTCCTGAAAGCTTAAATGGGCGAATTCATAGCTGCCGATCGTTTTCTCAACCAACAAACCCACATCTTCTTTAATCCCCTTCACCCACTGTGCTGGCGTTAATGTCTGTCCGCTGGTTTTCGCTAACTGTTCTTGAATCAGCGGTTCTACTGCTTTCAACTCAAACGTCGGTTTACCCTTTTCCATCAACGCCAACGCCAGCACTTGTAAAATTCTCTGATTCTGTTCCGGTTCGAGTGGTAACTTCAACCGTTTCGCATACAGTCGCCGCCCCAACAACACATCACAAATTTCTCGATACAGTTCCACCCGTCGCCTCGGTAGTGCGTTCCCCAAGGCGTGAACCGTGGCAATCATCGTCACCAAAAGCGGATTGCTCGCCATCCTGCGAATCGCGGGATTCAACAGCAACGCCTCGATGAGATTGTCCGCTTTTTCCTTCGCATCGGCTCTCACCGCAGGCGTATCTCGTCCCCCTCGCTGGCGAATCTCCGTTTGTCGATACCAAGACTGCACGAACTGCCGAATCTGTTCCAGGTTAAACGGTTGCACCTCCAGCACAATTCCCACGTGGTTGAGACGTTCCCCCTCGAAGCCGTGGGGACGAGACGACAGTACGAACGTCGCGTTGGAATATCGCTGCATCTGTTTGTTAACCCAATCGCTCACCGTCTGGCGTTCTTTAACATCCGCCACCTCGTCCAACCCGTCCAACATCACCAAACACTGCCCGTTTCGCAGCAGGTTCTCGAAATACCCCGCAGGCGGTTCTAAGGTTTCGCAGGCGGGTAATTTTTTAACTCGCTCTCGAATCAATTGCGGTAAATTGGGCGGTTTTGACTGCACGAGGCGATCTCGCACGTCCCGCATCCGCATCAACACCGGAACCCGTTTCGGCGCGTTGTGTTTGCCGTGTTTTTTCAGAGCGTAAATCAGCGTAACGTGCTGGAGTAGCGTCGTTTTCCCCGAACCCGGCGGCGCAAGTACCGCAATACGGCGATAGCTTCGGGTTTTTTGACTTTCCCTCAAAAAATCCCAAAGTTGCTGGGTTTCGCCTTCACCTGGCAAGGTTACAGGTTGGCGCGTCACCACACCTCCCGGTACGTTTCGCGGGATTTCCTGCACCACCCGCAACGGAACGAAGACATCCTCTAAATCCAACACGGGCAACCCGACGTTAAATCCCTCGGTTTTCAGTTCGCAGTAGTAGTCGATGAGGCTGTTGTAATACTTCCCGAGGAATCCCGACAGCTTCCATTTCAGCTTTCCGGGGAGCTTGTCGGTGGCGATGAGTATCTGTTCCGCTGTGCGTTGTCCCCGTTCGTTCGCCCCCTTCTCCATCGTTTCCATGAAGCCTTTGCTGTAACTCGCCCAGATGGAACCCGCAGCAGCGATCGCCGTCGAAATGACAGCCTCTCGGATATCGCCAGCAATGGCGGAGTGAACGGCCAAGCCTCCAAACAATCCGGAGGGGAACCATTGAACGAGAATTTGAGCGGGTTTGGGAAGTTGAACCATCGTCGGGAATTGTCCGGGTGTGGCGATAGTTCCAATTTAGCCGATCGCTCCTCGCGTCAAGTTCGCCGTTGCCGTTTGCTACCGTAAAAGCAACCTCTTATCGAGAGCCATCAGCAACCATGAACCTCGAACAGCGGATTGCCCAAACCTTCAGCATGAGCGAGACGGTGTGGCAGCGACACGCCAACCCCTGGAGCGTTTGGACTCGAACCACAGTTCTACCCTTGCTCGTCGCGGCGATTTGGAGTCGGGTATGGCTGGGGTGGTGGGCGATGGTTCCGGTGGCGTTATCCCTATTCTGGATGTGGTTTAATCCCCGCCTGTTCGAGAAACCCGCCTCTACGGATAACTGGGCGTCAAAAGCCGTTCTCGGCGAGCGAGTGTGGCTCAACCGCGACGAAATCCCCGTTCCTCGCCACCACCGCAACGCACCCAACGTCCTCAACAGCATTTCAGCGTTGGGGCTTCCCTTCCTGGTTTGGGGGTTGGTGGTGTTGAATCTTTGGAGCGTACTGCTGGGAACTTGTCTCGTCTTATGCGGGAAGTTTTGGTTTCTCGATCGCATGGTTTGGCTGTACGAAGACATGAAAGACGCCTCGCCAGACTATCGAAGTTGGCTGTATTAAACGACAGTTACCGCCCGCGATCCAAACTCACCGGTCCCGAACCGAAATAAAACGCCATCAACAACCCACCCAGTAACCCGAGATTTTTGAAAAACGCGGTGGTTTGTTCGGGATCGGTGGGATTGTGAAAGACGATCGTGGCGGGGATGAGAAACAGAATTAATAAAACGACGCCGATGCGAACTTTGTACCCGAGAACCAGGGACAAGCCGCCAAGGAGTTGAAACACGATGGTTCCGACGAGCAGCACTTCCGGGATCGGCAACCCGCGATCGCCCATCATTTGAGCGGTTGCAGCAAATCCCATAATTTTACTGATTCCCGCTCTCAGAAAGATGGTAGCGAGGCAAATACGCGCGACGAGTGGGATGTAGTTCATGGGGTTTGTTATGGCTTGCAATAGGTTTGTGTAGGAATCTTGATGTAGCTCTCTGGCTCTTTATTTCCTTCGTAAATCGATAAAAACTGTTCTTCAATATCTTCAAGCACTGCACCGTCATAGTACATCATCCCACAATCTAAACACACTTCTACAGGTGTATTTTGGACGATTAGATATTTGCCTTGATGACTGTAAAGGTAGTCAACTTTTCGTTCTTCAAATCTAGAACTTCCGCAACTGTTACATCTCACTTTCGCCATTGGTTTCTCCTTTCGATCGAATCTGGGAATTCAAAAAATTAGGTGGACGAGGAATATAAACTGTAATAATTGCAACTTTTTTACCACGCCATCCACAAACAATATGAATAGGGATTTTGTTTGCAAATCCCAAAATCAAGCAACTTTCTCCTCGTCCTGTATCTGGATACTGTTCTAAGATTTCTCCATTTAAGATAGCTTCTCGAACTTGACTAACCATTAATCCATCTGCTTTACGTTCGGTATCTCCATGAGAGGTATAAACATATTGTCGAGCTTTAACTTTCGACTTGATTTCCTCAATTTTCATAACAACAAACATAATACAAAAGCTCGATAGAATGCCAGGACGATCGTTAAAGATCGCCCTGGAAACTCAAACGAAAAACGCCTAGGCGCTGAAGTATTTCGCAATCGGATGATAGACCACAAACGCGGTGGTAGACTGTTCCGGATATAACTGTTCGCTTTCGTCCATATACATTCCGATGCGATCGACTCCCATCAACTCCAACTGACGGTATTGATCGGAAACCTTCGGACACGCAGGATAGCCAAAACTGTATCGCGAACCCTGGTGGCGTTGCGCCAAAACATCCCGAACGTTGTCCGGTTCCAAATGTCCGTACCCTAACTCGCGGCGAATCTTCGCGTGAATCCATTCCGCCATCGCTTCCGCCACCTGAACCGCCATCCCGTGATAGTACAAATAATCGGTGTACTCGTTCGCGGCAAACAGTTTGTTTGCGAATTCTGTGGCAATATGACCCACTGTCACCGCTTGCATCGGAAAGACATCGATTTGTCCGCTTTCTTTCGGCGCGAAAAAGTCCGCAATACACAGACGACGCATCGATTTCTGACGGGGGAAGGTAAAGGTAGCGACGGGTTCGGTTAACTGTCCCGATTCCGCGTCTTCGGGTTTATAGAGATGCAGCGAGTTTCCTTCCGATTGACAGGGGAAATAGCCGTAAACGAGCTGAGGGTGCAGCAAGTTTTCCTCGAGGATTCGTTTTTTCCAGGTGTCCAAAATCGGATAAACCGTTTCTTGTAAAAACGCGTCGTACTCTTCCCGAGACTGTTCGCGAGGTTTGCGAAATTGCCACTGACCCGCAATCAAGGCTTGTAAGTCCAAATACCAGTAGAGTTCCTCAAGGGGAATGTCTTCCGGTTGCAGGATTTTCGTTCCCCAAAACGGCGGTTTCGGACGTGCAATATCCACATCCACCGCTTCGGAACGTCGCGTATCGACTTCGATGGGTTCGGCGGCTTGGGTTTTTTCTTGGTCTGACTTCTTCGCAGCAGCGTCTGTGGTTTTGACGACTTCAGCTTTACCGTTTTCTTCGTTTAAGAAGCCTTTCAAATCGTCCCAATTGCCATCCGCCTTTGCTGGCATTAACTTGTCCATAAAGTGTAAGTCAGCAAAAGCATCTTTTCCGTAAACCACTCGTCCTTTATAGGAATTCTGACAATCTTCATTGACGAATTTTGGTGTCAACGCTGCACCGCCGAGAATCACGGGGACGGTAATGCCTTCTTCGTTGAAGACTTCTAAATTGTCTTTCATGAAGGCAGTAGATTTCACTAACAACCCACTCATGGCAATACAGTCGGCGTTGTGTTCGCGGTAGGCACGAATGATGTTTTCAACGGGTTGTTTGATGCCGAGGTTGACGACTTTGTAGCCGTTGTTCGAGAGGATAATATCGACGAGGTTTTTACCAATGTCGTGAACGTCCCCTTTTACAGTGGCGATTAAGAAGATGCCTTTTCCGCTGTCGTCAGCGTCTTCTTTATCCATGTAAGGCTCGAGATACGCCACCGCCGCTTTCATGGTTTGCGCCGACTGCAACACAAACGGAAGCTGCATTTGTCCGGAACCAAACAACTCGCCGACGACTTTCATGCCATCGAGGAGGAAAACGTTAATAATTTCGAGTGGTGGATACTGTTTGAGTGCAGTTTCCAGGGATTCCTCTAAGCCGATCCGTTCGCCATCGATGATATGTTGTTTTAACCGTTCTTCGATAGGAAGGTTTTCGTCGATTTGTTTGGTTTTCTTCGCCGATTTCCCTTCAAAGAGGGTGGTGAGGACACCGAGGGGATCGTAGGTGCAAACGTCTCCGTCGAATTCGCGGCGATCGTAAATAAGATCGCGACAGATTTTTTGGTGTTCGGAATCGATTTTCGCCAAGGGTAAAATCTTACTGGCGCTGACGATCGCCGAATCCAATCCGACTTCCATTGCATCGTGGAGAAAGACGGAGTTGAGGACTTGTCGCGCGGCGGCGTTCAAGCCGAACGAGATGTTTGAAACGCCGAGGGTAATATGACACTCTGGAAGCTCTTCGCGAATTCGGCGAATGGATTCAATGGTGGCTTTTCCGTTTTCTCGGTCTTCTTCAATCCCCGTCGAAATGGGAAGTGCCAGGGGGTCGAAAAAGATTTCTCGCGCCGGAATTCCGTATTCAATGGCGGCGTAATAAGCGCGTTTGGCAATCTCGAATTTTTTCTCGGCGGTTCGCGCCATCCCGTCTTCGTCGATGGTGCCGACGACAATTCCCGCACCGTATTTTTTGGCCAGTTCTAAAACTTTATAAAATCGCGGTTCGCCATCTTCGTAGTTGGTGGAGTTGAGAAGGCATTTACCTCCGGCGACTTTCAACCCCGCTTCCATTTTCTCCCACTCCGTCGAGTCCAGCATCAACGGAAGTTTGACGTTATTCACCAAACGCGAGACCAATTCGTGCATATCGCGCACGCCGTCGCGTCCCACATAGTCCACGTTAACGTCTAGAATTTGAGCGCCTTCTTTTTCCTGCGCTCTCGCTAAGGCTATCAACCCGTCCCAATCTTCGTTATTGAGGAGGGTTCTGGCTTTTTTCGACCCGCTGGCGTTGAGGCGTTCGCCAACGATCAGGAAGGAGTTGTCCTGTTCGTAGGTTTGGGTATTGTAAATCGAGGCCGCCGAGGGTTCGTAGTTCGGTTTTCGGTCTTTGGGATGGAGAGTTTTGGAAATCTCAGCTAAGGCGGCGATGTGTTCGGGTCGGGTTCCGCAGCATCCGCCGATAATTTGCACGCCTAAGTCCTCGATAAAGTGCATCAGGGACATCTTCAGTTCGAGGGGGGTGAGTTTGTAGTGCGCTTGACCGCCGACGTTTTCGGGAAGTCCGGCGTTGGGGATGCAGGAAACCACGAAGGGGGAATGTTCCGATAAGTACCGGATGTGGTCTTTCATCAAGTCGGGGCCGGTGGCGCAGTTGAGACCCAGGATATCGATATTGTAGGGTTCGAGGATGGTCAACGCCGCGCCGATTTCGGAACCGACGAGCATGGTTCCGAACTGTTCCATAGTGACGGAAACCATAATGGGACGGCGATCGCCTTTTTTGGCGAAGACGTCTTCGATCGCGTTGAGTGCGGCTTTGATTTGCAGAACGTCTTGGCAGGTTTCGACGAGAAATAGGTCTACACCACCGTCGTAGAGTCCTTCGGCTTGGACGGTGTAGGCGTTGCGGAGGGTGTCGAAGTCGATATGTCCCAGGGTAGGGAGTTTGGTTCCAGGCCCCATTGACCCGGCGGCGAAGCGAGGTTTGTCGGGGGTAGAGTATTCGGCGGTGATGTCTTTGGCCAGTTTGGCGGCGGCTTTGTTGAGGTCGTAAGCTTTGTTAGCCAGGTCGTATTCGGCGAGGACGACTGGGGTTCCGCCGAAGGTGTCAGTTTCGATGACGTCGGCACCGGCTTCGAGGAAGGCGCGGTGAACGGTAGCGACAGCGTCGGGTTTCGTGTGAACGAGGTATTCGTTACAGCCTTCGTATTCGGGGCCGCCAAAGTCGTCGGCGGTGAGGTTCTGCACTTGTAGGTTGGTTCCCATTGCGCCGTCGAACACGAGAACGGGACGCTCGGGACTGTGGAGTCGATCGAGGAAGGCGCTATTCATAAACCAAGTCACACATAAGGAGTAGCTTTACAATTTTACATGGCAGTTTGAGGCGAGGTCTGTTACAGAGGGGCGAAGTAGATGGGATGATGGGAAAATTCGGGAACGAGAGGCGATCGCGACTCGATGGGAGTCAAATCGTGGTAGGAAAGATCTAGAAAAGATGTTTCGGCTACAGTTTGTGCCAACGCGGTAAGGGTAAATACTCCTTAAAATCGACTCGATTCGTGGGGATCGGTTCTCGCTCTGTTTGTTCTAACATAAGGCTTGACGGAAATTATGACCTCTACTTCGACGTTCCAGTTTTCGCGGCGGCGGGTTCTTCAACTGTTGTCTGGCGTGACTGGAGGACTTGTCTTGCACGCTTGCACGTCCCCCGATCCCGAGGGAGCTGAGACGACCCCGACCGAAATGATGTCTTTGTCTGTCGGTTCGACGGTTTGGATCGGACTTACGCCGCTGTTTATTGCCCAAGATAAGGGATTTTTTCGAGAATTAGGTCTCGAGGTAGAATTCAAAAGCTTTGGTGCCAATTCCGACTATGTGGCGGCGTTTCTTGCCGGACAAATCGATGCAGTCGCACCCGTCACCTCTGAGGTGGTGTCCCTAGCCGCGAAAGAGAAAGATTTTCGCATCGTGTTAGTCGAGGATACCTCCATCGGCGGCGACGGAATTTTGGCACGAAATCGCATTGAGAGTATCGAGGCGTTTAAAGGAGAACGCATCGCCGTCGATCGCGGCGGCGTCAGTCACTTTTTCTTACTTCAGGTGTTGGAGGAGGTAGGACTATCGGAGTCAGACGTGACACTCGTGAACGCCGATCCTCCCTCAGCAGCGGCGGCGTATCAGGCTGGAAACATCGATGTTGCAGTGACTTACGCACCGTTTATGCAGCGGGCGAACGAGGCGCAGGAAGACGGACGTATTATTTACGATTCCTCGAAAATGCCGATGGCGATCGCCGACGTTTATGCGTTCGATCTCGAATTTCTCGAAGCGAATCCTCAAATCGCCGAAGCTTTTGTTAAAGGAATTTTTAAAGGATTGTCGTTCCTCGAAACGAACCCCGAAGAAGGGTTAGAAATTGCCGCCAAGCAGTTTGAAGTGACTCCAGAGGCGTTAGCTGCCGATCTCAAAGGGATTCAATTTCCCGACGCCGAGATGAATTTGGAAATGTTAGGCGATCCCGAAAGCAATCTATATTTACTCAAATCCCTAACCGATTTGGCAGAATTTTTAAAGAGTCAAGGTCAAATCGATACGATTCCCGATCTCGAGCCGTTGTTAGAACCCAAGTTCGTCGAAGCGGTTATGGAAGAAGGATCGTGATGTAGCGACAGCCACCAGCCTTTTACAGTGAGCAGTCAACAGTGTTTCAGTCACCAGTGAAGACAGTTTACAGATAACAGCTTCTCCCCCTCTCCCCTTCTCCCCTTCTCCCCTTCTCCCCCTCTCCCCTTCTCCCCTTCTCCCCCTCTCCCCTTCTCCCCTTCTCCCCTTCTCCCCTTCTCCCCCTCTCCCCCTCTCCCCTGCTTATGTCCGACGATCGCAAACGCTATCTTCGTCCGTCTGTGTTTTGGAGTATCCGCCAGGGATTCCCTCGCTGGCTGAGTTTGACGCTCACGGCGTTGGCGTTATTTATCCCGCTATGTGCTTGGGGAGTTCTCAGTTACGGCGAAATGGTCGATCCCCGCTTTCTTCCCACCCCTACGGCTGTCCTTCAGGCGGGAATCGAGATGTTTGTCGAAGAAAATTTAATTGTCGATATTTTTGCCAGTTTCGGACGGGTGTTAGCGGGGTTTTTGGTGGCTGCGATCGTGGGAATTCCGATTGGAATTGCGATGGGAACGTTTCACAGTATGGAAAGTCTGTTTGGGGCGTTTGTGGGGACGGTGCGGTATATGCCAGTGGCTGCATTTATGCCCTTAATTGTATTGTGGGCGGGATTGGGAGAAATTGCTAAAATCATCATCGTTTTTTTAGGGATCGTTTTTTACAACGCGATTATGATTGCCGATGCAGTGAAGTTTATTCCGAACGAAATGTTGAACGTTGCGTATACGCTTGGTGCGACGCGATGGGATTTACTCTGGCGAGTTATTCTTCCAGCAACGTTACCGAACATTATCGATACGTTACGGGTAAACGTGGCGGGAGCTTGGAATTTTTTAGTGATTTCTGAATTGATTGCCGCTCAAAGTGGATTGGGATTTAAAATTATTTATTCTCAGCGTTTTTTACAAACTGACAAAGTGCTGTTTTGTATTGTCGTGATTGGTGCGATCGGTCTGATTTTGGACTTTCTATTTAAGTTGATTTTCAAATTAACATTACCTTGGGCAGAACCGACCTCAAATTAAAGATGAAGATTTAGTAGGGTGAGCATCGCCCACCTCAGCTTAATTTTTTTGAAGTTGGAATCTCTAAAAGCAAGCAATAGAAATCCCAAATGATACAGAATCCAAATCTCAACGCTTCGACTCCGCTCAGCGTTGAGTCCGAGCGGAGTCGAGGACTCAAATACTGGTTTTTCCCAACCCGACAAGTCACTCTATCCCCCCAACCCCCCTTTGAAAGGGGGCGGAAGGGGGATAGGGGGCTAAGGGGAAATGTGGTGAAGACTTCTTGAAACCTAGCTTATCGGATGACGGATCTCGTATGATTTAGTTGATAAATTTAGTAGAGTTTGATGGGCAATGCCCACCCTACAAATGATGTACAAAATGGAGATTTTCTGACTTTGAAACTTATTTTAGAAAATGCTGTATTGTTGGCGATCGATTTTCAAAAAGACTTTATGGAATCGATCGTTTCAACAGTTGGAACAGATGTTGTCGTCCCCAAAGCGAAACAGGTATTAGAGGTGGCGCGTCGTGCCAAGATACCTATTATTCACACTCAAGAAGTTCATCGTAAAGAATTAGTGGATTTCGGACGCGAGTTAGATGGTGCAGAACCGATTCATTGTTTGGAAAACGAGCCAGGAACCGATTTTCACCCGGAACTGTTGCCAATTGAAGGGGAGTTTACAGTCCCCAAACGGCGATACAGTGCGTTTTTTGCGACAGATCTCGATATTTTACTACGCGGGTTGAAAGCTGATACCATCGTTTTGATGGGAGCGTTAACAGATGTTTGCGTGCATTATACGGCGGTAGACGCTCACCAACACGATTATCATTTTTTCGTTCTTGAAGATTGTTGTATTGGTTCGGATTGGGAGGCGCATCGTGCGGCGATTAAGGCAATGGTCTATTTGCAGAAAAATGCTTGTTTGGACTCTCGAGATTTTGTGAATTTTTTGAAAGATTTTAAAAATTGTTGATGTCCAGATCCCCGGCATCTCCAAGATGCCGGGGATCTCACCCGACCCTTAACCGATAGGGGATTTTGCCACGAATCATTTAACATCGCTATAGATTTTTTTTGAAATTCATCAGTTGGGTGTGTTGAATTTCTTGCCTCCATTAAACCTACGAGTTGCTAGACGATTGAGAGTCATGAACGAGCCGAAGCTAGAGGTTCGCAATATCACTCATAAATTTCGACAAAAGCGGAAATTTTTGACAGTTTTACAAGATATTAATTTAGAGCTTTATTCAAACGAGTTTGTTGGCATTGTCGGGCCGTCAGGCTGTGGAAAATCGACATTGTTAAATATTATTGCGGGGTTGGTCAAACCGACTTCGGGAAAAGTTATCGTCGAGGGTGAGGTGGTGCCGGGGCCGGGTTCCGATCGCGGTATGGTTTTTCAAAGTTACACCCTCTATCCTTGGTTGACTGTCGCGAAAAATATTGGATTTGGGTTACGGTTGAAAGGAATGCCAAAAGCCGAACAGCGCGATCGCATTGCCTATTATTTAGAGATTATTGGATTGACTCGGTTTGCGAACGCTTACCCGAAACAACTCTCGGGTGGAATGAAACAACGGGTTGCGATCGCTCGCGCGTTAGTTAACGAACCAGAAGTGTTGTTAATGGATGAACCCTTTGGCGCGTTAGACGCACAAACACGAGAACAGCTTCAAGCATTTTTTCACGATCTTTGGGAAAAAACCCAGATTACTGTATTGACAATTACCCACGATGTCGAAGAAGCCATTTTTCTCTGTCAGCGAATTTATGTTATGGGAACTCACCCCGGTTCGATTCAAGAACAGGTAACTGTCAATTTACCGTCTCATCGAACCTTGGATATGAAATTAACACCGGAGTTTCTCGAAATCAAACGAAAAATTGTGCGATCGCTCCGAAATATTTGATTTTTCATTATAGAGTATCTTCAATTTTGTCAAGCTAAATATAAATTTGTTTATAAATCCTAAAATACTAATGCTCGATGACTCAAGAAGTACCAAAATCCGTTGCGAAACAGTGGTTTGTAACTCGCACAATCCACGACGGACTCTACTGCATTACCGAAGATTTCTATTGGGAGTGGAATCGCGCCAATATTTGGCTGATTAAAGGACAAACCCAAGATTTACTCATCGATACGGGGCTGGGCGTGGCCAGCTTGCGACATCACATCGCCGAACTGACAGACAAACCCCTGTTGGCGATCGCCACGCACGTCCATTTCGACCACGCGGGGGGAATTCACGAGTTCGATCGCCGCGCCATCCACGCCTGCGAAGCCGAAGCGTTACAACAGGGAGATAACCACGCCGCCCTGTGCGATCGCGATTCGGGATGGGTACAAGAAGAGCATTTCGCCGAACTTCCCTATCCTGGCTTTACCGTCACCGAGTACAAGCTGAACGCCGCCGAACCGACGCAAATTCTCCACGACGGCGACGTTTTGGATTTAGGCGATCGCGCCTTAGAAGTACTGCATTTACCGGGACATTCCCCTGGGGCGATCGCGCTGTACGATTCCCAGAAGCGAGAGTTATTTTCCGGCGATGTGGTCTACGACGGCGACCTCCTCGACGACCTCCCCGGAAGTGAAATTTCCAGCTATTTACAGAGTTTCGATCGCTTGCAAAAAATGGCGATCGAAACCGTCTACCCCGGACACTACCGCATTTTCGGACAAAAACGGTTTCGGGAAATCGTCGCCGAGTACCGCGACGGAAAACGACAGGTTGGCTGTCCGACCGAACTGGAAATTCAGTGAAATTCACAGATCCCCAGTATCTCGAAAATACCGGGGATCTCAGCGCGATCGATAAATTTAATGCAAATTTAAGGCGAATTTAGGCGAATTTAGGCGATCGAAACCTCCGGTGACAGATACACATCTTGAATGGCGTGGAGGAGTTTCACCCCGTCTTCCATCGGACGTTGGAACGCCTTGCGACCGGAAATCAAACCGCCACCGCCAGCCCGTTTGTTAATGACCGCCGTACGTACCGCTTGGGCGAAATCGTTATCTCCCGAAGCGCCTCCAGAATTAATTAACGGAGCGCGTCCGGCGTAGCAATTGAGGACTTGATATCGCGTCAAATCGATGGGGTGGTCGCTGGTGAGTTCCGAGTAAACGCGATCGTCAGTACGGCCGTATTTTCCGCCCGTACCGCGAGCGACGGCGTCGTATCCGCCGTTACTTTGGGGCTGTTTTTGTTTGATGATGTCGGCTTCGAGGGTGACACCCATGTGGTTGGCTTGTCCAGTGAGGTCGGCGGCGGTGTGGTAGTCCTTATCCTGTTTGAAGACGGAATTTCGCAGATAACACCACAAAATCGTCGCCATTCCTAATTCGTGGGCTCGCTCGAACGCACGGCCGACTTCGCGGATTTGGCGGGTCGATTCTTCAGACCCGAAGTAAATCGTCGCACCTACAGCCGTCGCCCCCAGGTTCCAAGCTTGGTCGACAGACGCGAACTGAATTTGATCGTATCGGTTGGGATAGGTCAGTAACTCGTTGTGGTTGAGCTTGACGATAAAGGGGATGCGGTGGGCGTAGCGGCGAGACACCGACCCCAACGCGCCTAACGTAGTGGCGATCGCGTTGCATCCCCCTTCTAACGCCAGACGAACCAGGTTTTCCGGGTCGAAATAGAGGGGGTTGGGAGCGAAGGAGGCTGCGCCGGAATGTTCGATTCCTTGGTCTACTGGGAGAATCGAGAGATAGCCAGTATGGGCGAGGCGACCGTGGGAGAAGAGTTGTTGGAGACTTCGCAACACTTGGGGATTGCGATCGCTCTGGACGAACAGGCGATCGACCACATCTCCCGAAGGAAGATTTAACATCTCCTTGGGAAGTCGCGCTTGATAGTTAAGGAGATCGTCGGCTTCGTCGCCGAGATAGGATTCGATCGAGGTGGGGCGTTTTACTGTAGTCGTCATATCAATAGTTGAATTTTTACAGCTTTCAAGACATTAACCGAGTCTTGTTTTTAGGGTATTCAATTGAATCGAGACGTTGCCTCTCTCTAGAGAGAGACTTTAGAAAAAAATGGGGGTAAATCGTTACCAGCCCAAAAGATCGATCGCGTTTGCACTCCAGCCTAAATTCGCGAGAACAGTCAAATTTCGATGCGATCGCCCAATCTAACTCGCAACAGTATTACAATCGATCGCGACATTTTCATAAATCCTTCAACTCGATTTTCGTGGCCATGACGCCCAACTCCAACCCCGAACTGGTTCGATCGATCCAACATCGCATCGAAAACGCGCCCGACCGTCGCATTTCCTTCGCCGACTACATGGAAACGGTCTTGTATCACCCCCAACACGGCTACTACTCCCGTGGAGCGAAATTCGGAGCCGGGGGCGATTTCGTCACCTCAACCCATCTCAGTGCAGATTTTGGGGAAATGCTGGCGAAACAGTTGCGTCAGATGTGGGAAATCTTAGGAAAACCCAAGCCGTTTTCGATCGTAGAAATGGGGGCAGGTCAAGGTATTTTAGCCGTCGATCTGTTGAAATATCTACAACGAGAAGCGTTCGGGTGTTTCGAGGCGATCGAATACGTTATTGTCGAAACCTCCTCGAGTTTGCGATCGCATCAGAAACAAATTCAAGGGGCTAACCTGCGTTGGTGCGACTGGGAAGAGATTCCCGATTCGTCGATCGTCGGCTGTTTTCTCTCCAACGAACTCGTCGATGCCTTTCCCGTCCACCGCATCGCCGTCGAAGGGGGTCAGTTGCAAGAAATCTACACCACGCTCGACGAATCGGGCGCGTTTCGAGAGGTAACGGGGGAATTGTCTGCACCACGACTGCGATCGTATTTCGACTTCGTAGGAATCGACCCCAGCCACTTTCGGGAGGGCTATCGAACCGAGGTGAACCTGCAAGCCCTCTCTTGGATGGAAACCGTTGCGAACAAACTCGACCGAGGTTACGTGTTGACCGTCGATTACGGCTACGAAGCACGACGATACTACGCAATCGGGAGATCGCGCGGGACGTTACAGTGTTATTGCCAACATCGCTATCACGACGATCCCTATACGGCGATCGGAGAACAAGACATCACCGCTCACGTGGATTTTACTGCCTTACAACGTCAAGGAGATGCCTGCGGGTTAACGACAGAAGGCTTTACCCAACAGGGTTTGTTTTTAATGGCGTTGGGACTCGGAGAACGCCTGGCCGAACTGGGACAGGAGAACCGTCCAGCTACCGGACAGGAGATTATCGACATCATGCAGCGTCGCCAAGTGTTGCACTCCCTCATCGACCCGATGGGATTGGGGGGATTCGGCGTGTTGGTTCAAAGCAAAGGCTTAGAGAGCGATCGCGATCGGTTAAAGGGGTTAACGCCGCCACCAATGTTTTAAAATCGATGAGGTAATCGACTTGCCTGCGTTCTGTAGCGTTTTTGCTCGACGACAGCCGGGCAATTGCGGGCAAAGTGTTACCATTCAACGACGAATTAATTCCATAAAGTCCCAAAAACGAGAATGAACGATCCGATCAATCCCTCTCTGCGTCAACTACCCCGTCACGAACCGGCGGAACTCATTCCGTCCCATCGCGAAACTTCTCTTTTGGAATGGCTCAAAGCCTCGGGGCGCATCATTCCTCGCGACGATCGAGAGCAGTCTTCCGCTCGCGAAGAAGAAGAATTCATCGGTTTGATTGCAGAGGAAGAGGACGATAGTTATAGCGACAGCGACGACAGCGACGGGGACGACTTGTAGGTTCTGGTTTTCAGGCTCGATCTCTGGGAATCTCGATCGAACTCGAACGAAACCGGCGATCGACAACGACATAGTGTGGGTGGGGAGTGTCAAAAAGAAGTGCTGTGGATACGAAAGTTTCAAACCGACGAGCGACCCTCACAGGAGGGCGTCTGTCGTGGGGGTTGGCGGGAGGCTTGAGTCTCGCTGCGATCGGTTTTGACGTTTCGGGCGATCGCCTGTTCGATCCTGCGTTCTCACTGACGTTACCGCTGTGGGTCGGCGCAGCATTGTCGGCGATCGTCGGCGTTTGGGGGGTTCCCGTCCTGCAACAGCTTAAAACCGGTCAGGTAATTCGCCAAGAAGGACCCCAAGCTCATTTTAAAAAAGCGGGAACGCCTACAATGGGCGGAATTCTGTTCGTTCCCGCAGCCGCGATCGTTGCTGGGGCGTGGGTGTTCCTGTCCGGGGAAATGTCGTCGGTCGATCGCATCTCGGTCGTCGGCGTTTCGGCGTTGACCCTGGCTTACGCCTTTATTGGATGGCTCGACGACTGGCAAGTCTTGCGCCGCAAATCCAACAAGGGAATTTCACCACGCACGAAATTAGCGTTGCAAATCGGCTTCGCCATCCTGTTTTGTGCCTGGGCGAAAATAACCCCCGGTCTGGCCGAGAGCGAAACCGTACAGTTTCCCGGCGGTTGGGCGCTTCCCTTGGGGGCGCTGTTTTGGCTGTTAGCAGGGTTCGTCCTCGTGGCCGAAAGCAACGCCACTAACCTGACTGACGGCCTCGACGGTTTGATGGGGGGAACGGGGGCGATCGCGTTTTTGGGACTGGCGGCGATCGTCGCGCCGACGTTTCCCGGTTTGGCGTTGTTTTGCGCGATCGCGAGCGGTGCCTGCTTGGGCTTTTTAGCCCACAACCGCAATCCCGCACGGGTATTTATGGGAGATACGGGTTCCTTGGCGTTAGGGGGCGCTTTAGCAGCCGTCGGGGTATTGGCAAACGTTCTGTTTGGCTTGTTAGTTCTCAGCGGGCTATTTTTTGCCGAAACTTTATCAGTTATCGCCCAAGTGGGGTATTACAAAGCGACGAAGGATCCCGACGGCATCGGAAAACGTCTGTTTAAAATGGCACCGTTACACCACCACTTCGAGCTATCGGGGTGGTCGGAGTTACAGGTCGTCGCGACGTTTTACGGCGTAACCGCTATCCTAGCTTTAATCGCTTTGGTAATACGTTGATAGGGAACGGGGAACGGGGAACAGGGAACGGGGAACAAGGAACGGGGAACAGGGAACAGGGAACAGTGAGCCGCGAAGCAGTGAGCCGCGAAGCAGTGAGCCACGAAGCAGTGGAGACAGTTGACAGTTTTTCCCCTTCTCCCCCTCTCCCCCTCTCCCCCTCTCCCCCTCTCCCCGGCTCCCCCTCCAAAATGTGTGTGTGTGTGATGTCCCATGCGTGAAGATGTGCTTGTCGTGCAAACGATCGATCTCGCTCAGTTGGAGAATATAAGAGCCAAGCTCGACCTGACGCTGCTCGCGTTGGAGGCGCTGGCCGGTATCGGGTCGGACGCCGTGTTGCGCGTGGCGGCGAAACTGGGACAAGCGGAGACGATCGGCGATCGCGTCACGCTGTGGCGACTGCGACAGTCAAGTCCCCTGAGAAACGGTCAGGGGGGACGTAAAAAGCTGGACGTGGAAGAGGCGCGATCGCTCGTGTTAGTCGTATGCGCTTTAGCTCGGGAACATCACGAACTGATTCGGCGAGCGATGGCGCTGCTGGAACAGTACGATGCCATCGATCGCCCGCCCCACGAGGCGGGGTTGTTGGGAGACTATCTCGATCGCTTCACGGACGCCTATCAAGAGCGCATGATCGACGGCGATCGCGTGTCGCCCCAAGTCCTCGAACAATTAGCGCTGAAGCTCCTGGTAGACTTGTTGTTTTACAGCGGGCCCGAAGGAGCGCGTCGCTTGTGGTTGGCTCTGTTCGATCGCGAGGTCGCACAGATGCTTCCCCAGAACGCCGAAGCGACGTTTCCACGCCCGAGGGACGCCTTCTGCGATCGAGGGAGCGACACGCCTCGATCGCGCGACAAGCGCGGAAAACCACCATCTCGAAACTTGCCGCGATCGCAGCGTCCGTCTGAGTTGGACTTGCCGTAAACATGAGGTTGCCGTTCGTCTATGCTGTCGTCTGACGCCATCGCTACTATGTTGCGCGGCTCGATCCGCCGTCAGTACACGCCCCCCACCTGTTCGCTATCGGTCACGGCTAAGTGTGGGGCGTCTTGGTTTCGCTCGCAAACTCCCGTGCTGTCGCGAGTACGATTCGCGCTGTCCTTCGACGATCCTCGGCTTCCCGACGAGCAGCAGAAAACTCTACGGGGGGATAAGGCCCAACTCGATCGCCTCTGTGATGCCGTGACGACTTATGTGGGGCATCTGTTGGCGCAACCCCCGCAACCGGTGACGGTCGCCTCTGGACATCGGCGATCGCACGGCGATCGCTGGCCGGTGACGGCCGCACGCATCGCGCCGTTACCCTACACCTCCGATTCGATATACCTGCAACCGAAGGGCTTCGTCTCTCACGAGTTAGTTTTGGGGTCGCTGGCGACCGAAGAGACCGGAACGGCGATTCGCTTGGGAACTCTGCAACTGTTCGATTTGGCGGCGGCCTTGGAAGAGTACGCGGCGGATTTAGGGCAACTTCCCGAACGAGACGGAACGCACGATCGCCTGCCCCTGTGGGTCAGTGCGGCAGCCGGAGCGATCGCCACCTTGGGACTGACCACCGCGCTCGGACGACTCGACGTCGCGCGATCGCCCGCACCGACGGCAACCTCCCAGTCTGCTCTAGAATCTACCCCGACCGACGCCACGTTAGCGTCACCCGAGCGCACGTTGCCCCCAGCTCCGAAAAACCTAGCCACACCGCCCCCCTTGAGCCGTCCCACCGTGCCACCTCCAACGGCGATCGCGCCGACTCCCATCGAAATTCCCACCCCAGCCACGCCCGTCGCCACCTCGGAGTCTTCGGGTAATACGACCGCCTCGCCTGGGACAAATCGCGCGACCTCTTCCCCCTCAAACGCGCCCTCAATGGCGGTGACACCCACCACAGAACCGACAGTTTCGCCAGTGGCACCGACGATTCCACAAGTTCGCTTCGAGGACGTTTCGAAACCCGGCTCGAGTTTCGATCCCTCACCGACGACGCCAACGCGATCGGCGTCTAGAGATTTAGGGACGGCGTTCGATGTCGTCCCGCAGGTGGCAGAAGTCCGACGCTATTTTCAAGACCGCTGGGAACCCCCCGAGGGATTGACTCAGACTTTGGAATATACCCTGGCGATCGATTCTGAGGGTCGTCTCGATGCGGTCACTCCCCTCGGCAAGACCGCGACGCAGTTTGTCGAGAATGCCAAATTGCCCGACCTCGGCGAAGCGTTCGTGTCGCCTGCGAGTTCGGGCGTTCGGTTACGGCTGGTTCTCGGTCACGACGGTCAGGTTCAAACCTTCGTTCAGTAGGGAGAAGAGGAGAGGGGGAGAGGGGGAGAGGAGGAGAGGGGGAGAGGGGGAGAAGGGGAGAACTTTTTAACTGCCACCACTCTTTACTCTTCCTTCTTCACTGACGAAGTCTCATCACCTCATCATCTCCTCCTCTCACGAACTACTATTCCTCTACTTCGCACTCGCACACGACGCCTTCGAGAACCTCTTTGGCGACAGCGAGAGGAACTTCGAGGCGATCGCCGACATCTCGCACAAACGCGATGACGTCTTGAGCATCATTGAGGAGTCGCGCTCCGTCAATATAGAGGTCGCGGTTGGGATAGTTTTGCAAAAATTCCAGTAAGGTAATGCGACCGTCACTGCTGACGGAGTTGATAAAGGCTGCACGCAGCGATTGAATTTCCGCGACGCGACCTCGGTTGTGGAAGACTTGCCCCATTTGGAACAAAACGTATTCCCCCGGCAGAGAATAGGTTACGTCGTCGATGAAGCGCAGGCTGACACTGAGTTCTTGCGTCAGAGCGATCTGCATATCCTCAGCGCTCAGGTTGGCGGTGTTCGCAATAAACCGCAACGTCGAGGCATCGCGAGGGATTTCTCCGGTTTCAGCTAAGGCTTCTAAATCGGCAATATCGATGTCGCGGTTGGCAGCCCCGTAGGTGAAAACCAGTCGGTCAGCGGCCGCAGCGTCGGCTGTTATCCCTGCAACACCGAGGACTAACGCCGACCCGACCGAGAGCAATTTCGTCGCAGGCGATCGCAACCAAGACGGCGGACGGAATATCGAATCAGGCATAGATGTTCTCCAAACGCGTTACTGGGCAGCTTTACTCGGCTTTACAGCTTTCGCTGCCGATAAGGTATTGGCATCGGTTTCGATGTCAGCTTCGACGAGAGAGTCGGACGTCGGACGACATTCAGCCCGGAGTTCGTCGGTGGGTAAGTTGCTTTCGTCCCGAGGTGGACAATCGCAGATGATGTCTTGCAGTACGTCTTTAATCGCTTGCAAGGCGGGTTCGATTTCAGTGATGAAGGAATCGACATCGCGTACCACGCCTTCTAAGCCGCTGGCATTGATTTTGACGATATCTTCCGGGTATGCCTGAATGAGAGTGAGAACCGACACGTAGTCTTGCTCTTCGTATACGTCTACCAACGCCGCGCGAATCGATTCGAGATCGCTGGTGTTGTCAGCACGGGTGATGACTTGCTCGAGCTGGGTGAGCAAGAATTCCCCAGTGGTACTGTTGAGAAAACTTTCGATGTCGCCGCGTAGTCTGGCACTGAGGCGAACTTCTTCGGTTAGGGCATCTTGAAGGACGTTGAGAATGTCTTCGGCAGCCTCTTGCAGAATGTCCTCTTGATCGATGAGGAGTTGTTCGAGTTCTGGAAGGTCTCCGGTGGCAGCAAAGTCGAGAATATCGTCGAGGGTGACGGTAACTTCGTCTTGGTTGTACCGAATGATAATGGTTTCGAGGGCGTCGGCAGGGGCGGTAAACGCCAGCAAGCTCGCACCCGCTCCTACCGCGAGAGTGCGACCGAGCATCTGAGCCGCAGCGTTCAGAATCTTCCGAGATTTCTGGATGAAAGGCATGGCTTTATCGTATTCTGGATATATTCTGGAGTTTTAGGGATCTGTATTCGGTTTGAGTCTATAGCCGGGTTCGGGAAAAGTCAACGAACTTTAGTCAAGTGTAAGGTTTGTGAGATTTTTTTCGCGAGAGTTTAAGAAATATAGCAACCCTAAATCAGTTGTGTAACAAAATTGAGACAAAAAGGGAACGGGGAACGGAGAACGGGGAACGGGGAATCAGATTTTTTTGGGTGTTTTAATTTTTGACGACTCATTTTGGATTGCGATATAATTTAATGTTTAAACTTTTATAAAATTTCGATTTAAATTTCTTGTGAAAAATTCATTATTTTTTTAGAGTTTTAATCTTAAGTTATTTTAGATATCGTGTTCGGCAATACAGAAACAACGCGGCTCGGTCGTGTTTTTAATGTTGGATCGATCGAGATAAGAAGATTGAAGCTGTTTGAGTCGACAATTTATAAGATCGGCGACACAAAAACTCAGAGATGGAAATAAAACGCAAAAGGGTACATCTCAGTTTTGTAAAAACATAAGTTTGATAGAAGAAAACATCTCGATTTTTTAGGATTTCCCTTTTGCGCTTTGCCGAACGTCCTTTGAGATCTCCCTATATTAATGTGAGAATGGGTTGGGTTTCAATTGCAAGACTGGGATCGCCTCAACACCTAAATCCTAAAAAAAAATATTCGATTTTTCTTTCGTAAGCTTCTGTTAAATTGACTAAACTTTGCCAACGATCGCGGGCTTGCGTATTTCAAACTCCTCACTTCAAATACGCCACCGTTACCCCCGCACCGCCATCCTTCTGCTGCGCTAACTCAAACCGGTCAATATGACTCGATCGCTTCAAAAACTCATGCACCCCCTCGCGCAATTTTCCCGTTCCCTTTCCGTGAATAATCCACAACGCACCGCCCACGGGAACCGCTTCAGCGATCGCATTTTCTAACGTATGTTCCGCTTCGTGAATGCGATTTCCTCGCAAATCCAACGTATTCTTAGAGGTTCTCACCACAGGCGCAGTTTTCATCGTCACCGTCGGCGCGGGTTTCGCTTTCGGTTGCGGTAAATCTGGTTTTTCCCCAGACAGCGACTCCACATCCGCTAAGGGAACCGTCATCTTCATCAAACCAAACCGCACCACCAGTTCCCCATCTTTGTCTGCTTCGCTGAGGACTTCCGCTGTTTGTCCCAAACGGGGAATGCGGACGCGATCGCCCTCCTTCGGACGAAATCCCGGTTTCGGTTTCGGCGGTTCTCGACGAGAGGGTAAATTCCGTTCCGCAATGGCGTCGATCGCCGCTGTCGCCTTCTGCGCGTCTTGCGCTGTGGGGGTTCCCTGCTGTAACCGCCGAATCACCTTGGCGATTTCTTCCTTCGCCGCCTCGATCGCTTCCCGAATCGCCCGTTCCTGTTCCAGTTTCAGCCGTTCTTCTCGCTGGCGCAACTGTTCGGCTTTTTCCGCAATTTCCTGATTCAACCGTTCCGCTTGCGCCACGATTTGACTGGCTTCGTCGGCTTTCGTCTCCTGACGCCGCCGCTGTGCTTCTAACTGGGCGATGGTTTCGTTGACATCGACGCTGATTCCCGAGGTGACGTATTCTTGCGCCGAGTCCACCACCTGCGAGGTTAACCCCAACCGTCTGGCGATCGAAAGGGCGTTCGATCGCCCCGGAATCCCCCACAGTAAACGATACGTGGGCGACAAACTCGCGTCGTCGAACTCCACCGACGCGTTCTCAAAGCGATCGTCTTGGTACTTCAACGCCTTCAACTCGCCGAAGTGCGTCGTCGCTACCGTCAACCCAGCGCGATCGCACAAATACTGTAACAGCGACATCGCCAGCGCACTGCCTTCACTGGGATCGGTTCCCGCCCCCACTTCGTCCAACAACACCAACGCGTTATCGTCCTCCGTCACCGCCTCTAAAATACGACTGATGCGGCGCACGTGACCGGAAAACGTCGATAAATTCTGTTCGATCGACTGTTCGTCGCCGATATCCGCCAACACCTGCGAAAACCAAGGTAACTCGACTGGTTCTCGCGCCGGAACGAACATCCCCACCTTCGCCATCAACATGGCTAAACCCAGGGTTTTCAACGTCACCGTTTTCCCCCCCGTATTCGGTCCGGTAATCGTCACCACACGAATCTGAGGCGACATCGTAACGTCGATCGGAACCACGTCGCGCCCGGCTTCGTGTTTCTGCTGCCACACTAATAACGGATGGCGTAACTGTCGCAGCGTCGTATTTTCCTCGGTGTCTACGAATCGCGGCGGGTTGGCTTCCAACCACAAGCCATATCGCGCCCGCGCAGCGGCTAAATCCAACGTCGTGACGATCGCTAGCAACCGTTCTAAGTCGGGTTTTACCTCAGCGACTCGTTCGGTTAGCGCCCGCAATACCGCCTCTTCTGCGACTTTTTCTCGCCGTTCTAGGGTGCGTAGTTGGTTGTTGTCGTTGACGATCGCCTTGGGTTCGATATACAACGTCGCCCCCGTCGCAGACGCATCGTGAACGATTCCGGGGATCTTGTCTTTTTGCGGGGCTTTGACTGGAAGCACGAAGCGATCGCTTCTCGTGGTGATTAGCTGTTCCTGCAACGCGCCCCCCTGACGCTGCATCATGCGGTTGAGGGTTTGGTAGATGCGATCGCGGGTTTGTTTGAGTTGGCGGCGAATCGACTCTAACTCTGTACTGGCGCGATCGGCCACATTTGCGCGATCGTCGATACAGCGATGGATTTCCTGTTCGAGTTCTGGATACGTCCGTAACTCGGACACCAACCTCTCTAAAACGGGAAACTCCAAATCCGCGTTGTCAACGGTGTTTTGTCCGGCTTTTTCGATCGCCCGTCGAAGCTGTCGCGCCCCATATAAGGTTGTGGCGATGTCTAGCAGGGCGTTTCCATCGAGAATTCCGCCAATTTCCGCGCGATCGAGCGAACTTCCAATATCGCGAATTCCACCGAACGACAGTCCCCCCTCGACAGTCGTTTCCAACGTATAGGCTTCCTGGGTTTGCGCTAACAGGTGCAGACTCTCCGATCGCTCGTTGGGAATCGGCAGAGAACGCGCCGCGATCGACCCCAACTTCGTCGCCGCAAAAGTGGAGAGATGCTGGCACAATCGAGGCCATTCTAGGAGGTTTAGGGTTTCTTCTCGAATCAAAGCGTTTGAGGGCAAAGAGTTCTGTTGTAATCTAGTTGTAATTTTAGAGTAATCTTAAAAGAGAAGCAATGGGAAGTTTTTCTGTATCGCGTATCCCATTCGCGAAATTGCTCGTGTGGTGAAAACCCACCGAAAGATAAAGAATATCCCAGAAAAAAGAGTTTAAAACAAAGATCGGGGTAAGTTGTTTGGACTTACCCCCTCAGTGGTGCAGAAAATTTTTCAAAATCGGAGATTGACAAAACACATAAAATATGTATCTAGGCTCGAGCCAGATCCCCGGCATCTTGGAGATGCCGGGGATCTCCGGCAGCAATTTACCGATCTGGGATTTCGTGGCCAACCCTTTAATACGGCGATATCGTTTCTAACAAGGGTTTCAAGACTTTTCTGCACCACTAAGACTTACCCCTCGTTCGCGATCGGGTTCGACTCAATCTCGACGCATCAGCAACAATTGCACCAATTGCAGCACGGCTTGACATCCTCTCCCAGCAACCCGTTCCGGGTATGCAGGGAGATTCCTTGGGTCGCCCCAAAGATTTCCTGCTTCAACAGGTGCCAGCTAGACTGAGCCAACTCAGCCCCCGCCGCCTCCCCTCCACAGGCAGTTTCGATTCCCCGTTGCCCACGGGTACAGATAACTTGTCCACTCGCCACATCACGGGGTTTGACTGACCCGCAGTTGTGACAGTGATGGATTCGAGTTGAGAGGTCTTTATGAACCTCTGCCCCACAATCTGGGCATTCCTGAGAAGTGCCACGAGCATCCACCTTGCCGTAAAAGACATCACGCTTCCAGCACACCCAGGGAAGAATCTGGTTGACAAATTGACCCAATCCAGCATCTAGAGTGTGTTTGCCCAACATTCCTATCCCCCCTTCGCCCCCCTTTAAAAGGGGGGGTGGGGGGATGAGATCTTCGACAAAAATCATCCCTGCACCATCACAGAGGTGATGAGCCAGCTTGAAATGCCAGTCTTTTCGCGTATCGGCAATCCGTTGATGGACTCTCGCAATCTTCTTCTGGAGTTTCAGCCAGTTAGCTGACCCCTTCTGCTTTTTCTTCAATCGGCGTTGCAGCAATCTCAGCTTGCGGTGCAGTTTGTTGAAAAAGCGAGGTCGCTTGACCTGTTCCCCATCAGACGTTGAAAGAAAGTACTCCAGTCCAACGTCAATCCCTACCGGATGTCCGTGAGGGGCTACAGCAGGAATATCGACGTCAGCCTGAAGGCTAAGCACGACAAAGTACCCGGATGCCTTGCGAACAATTTGAGCTTGCTTAACCTGGAATAAATCAGGAATTTTCCGCGACCACCGAACCCGAACCCATCCCAGTTGTGGCAGCTTTATACCCTCATCAGACACACAGTTTTTGAGTCCTCGACTCCGCTCGGACTCAACGCTGAGCGGAGCCGAAGCGTTGAGCATCTGGGGGAAGACAAAGCTTCGCATCCGGTTGGGTTTTTTGAACCGTGGAAGACCCGAACGCTTTAACCGCCACGACTCCCAAGAGGCTTCCAGTTTTCGGATGACTTGTTGAAGCACTTGGGCATTAACAGTCTTTAATCGGGGGTATTCAGCTTTGGCCGCAGTTAGCGACTTGCACTGCCGCGCATAGCTGGGAAATAGTGCATCCGCAGGCCAGATAAATTCCTGCCGAATCGAACACGCATTTACGGGCGACTTTCGGGAATTTAGCCAATCCTTACGTTCCCGCAGGGCAAAATTCCAGACATTGCGGCACACATCCAAAATGTGTTCGATGTCTGAAACCTGCTCCGCCGTTGGCTCTAGCTTGAATTCCCACGTCATGTTTAGCATGAAATTATTATAGCCTATGAAATAAATATTTGTTTCCTAGGCTTAAGCGAACTACTCCCTCCCGTCGCTTCACCACCCCCCAAGCCCTCGGCTATGGGCGGAGCACTGCGACGGATCTTGGTAGTGGTCGGTGAGTTCTCCGCCTACGGGTTCGACGCGCACGTCGTAAATTCCTTTTTTGGCGAGAATTGCACGGGCGACTTCTTCTCCGGTCATTCCCAAAGTCGAGGGAATTTCAGCGTAGCGTCGATAGGTATTGTGGATTTGGGCTTGCGCCCAAACCATTAACAGAATACCGGGAATCAAAACGAGATACGACCAATGGAAATACGGCATCGGTTTTTCGCTCTCTCGATCGGGAAGGGATAGTTTTTAATTTTAGTATAAATGAGGCGATCGCGTCTTATCCCGAACGTTGTAGTCGAAATATCCGTACTCGCGGTTTGAAGTGTTTTCGAGACAGGCGATCGTTAGGTCACTTTTTGAAAAATAAGTCCTTCTAATTGGTGCTGTTCGAGACACTCTTTAAATCGATCTGAAACTAAAGCGACATTCTCTTCAGGTAATCGAAAAATAGGGCGATCGCCAATACATTTTCCATTTTTTTAAATCGGTGAATTGATTTTAAAATTCTCCAAGTTTAAAACTGTCGCTGTCGGAAAATGGCGATCGCCAGTGCCAGTAAGACCAAAATATAAGTCACGCCGTAGAGAACGTTCAACCACAACGTTCCAGCATCGGACATCGCTGCCATGCCATAAATGGCTTCGTTTTTAACATCCAATCGTAACAAATCGGGCAGAACGATATATAACACCGTTGAAATGGGTTTGAACGATTCGTTATTTGTCGTTTCCGCTAACTGTAATAAATCTCGACTGAAACTGCCTGCCAAATACGTTGCAAGCGTTAAAAACGATGCGAGTAACGAACTCGTAAACACGCCAAACAAAATTGCAACCGCAATTAAAACCGCCAGTTTTAAACCCAGAAACGCCACGGCGATCGCAAAACTACCCAACGGAATCTCGATGTTGCTCAGTGCGGCGATCGGTAGCGTCACGATCGCCATCGATACGATCGCAACTAACAACACAGCCCAGAGTCCGAAAAACTTCGCGATAATCAACTCTCCACGAGAAATCGGTTTAGAAACCAACACCAACATCGTTCGTTTGTCGATTTCTTTATTAATTAATGCCGTTCCCACAAACGCCGTAATAAACACCCCCAACAGTTCGATCGTTCCCAATCCCAGATCGAGAACGATTTTGGGATATGCCCCCGCCGATAAATCGGGAAGCAAACGCACCGCAAGAACGAGAACCAATACGTAAAATCCAATTACGTAAAGAATGCGATCGCGCACGACTTCCCGAAAAACGTTCGTAGCGATCGCCGCAAAACGACTGAAATTGACGACGGAGGACGTGCGAGAAGTTCGAGTTTCTGGAGTCTCTGACATCATGATTCCGGTTGGCTTTCCTCAAAAACGGTATAGGGTGTGAAGATCGCTTGCGTATCAGTATTACATTGAAGCGACCCCGTCGTATCCCGCTGCTGGGCTTCGATCGCCGGGGGAACCTCCTGACGCTTCACCCGACACATTAAGGTTATCGTCTGTCCGTTCTCGTCTAACCAGTACCGCTCCCAGTACAATTGTACGAACAAACGATACTCGTCCCGACCGTTACCGCCGACTCTCAAGGAAATATCCCAAGGGCGATCGCCTTGGATTTGCTGAATTTCGGGTTCGAGGTTGCGTCGGACTAAATTAGGATCTGCACGGACGTTCAGCAGAATTTTTTCAATTTCCGACCACGATCGATCTTTAAAATGCTTCTCGAGAAAAACTTCGACTGTACGCGCGATCGCGTAACCTCTCAATTGTGAGGGACTGGCAACGCGGACGATAAAATTACTTTCCGTTAAATCTGCCAACCGCACGCCAGGGTAGTCGGCGACCCAATCTTGGAGAAGAAACGTGAAGTAAATCCAACAACTGAAAACCGTGGCAATTAATCCTCGCAGTAACAACGCCGGACGTTTTTCGACTGAAGGAATTTTAAAATTGCGTTGTTTTCCGACGAAGGACGGTAGAACGGCGATCGTACTGGTTACGAGGGGAAACGCGACGAACGCCCAGCGAGGAACCCGTCCCGATTCGTCGCGAAAAAACATCGTACAGAGAACGGCGGCGACGATTCCCGGTCCTAAAGAAATGCCTAGAATTTTCCAAGGATTGCTACTTTGCCACCACGCCAACGCGAAGAGAAAAACCACCCACCCCAATCGCGTAATGGGAGAGTCTGCAAGCTGAAAACTCGGTTCGGCTAGAACGAGCGCCAAGGAAATTAACCAAATTCCCCAACTGGTTAACATGAGCGTTTGCCAAGAGGCAAACTTGGGCGGTTGGAATTGCGATCGCACCCATTTCCAGTTGTCCATACGCGTAAAGTTTTAAAGCATTAAAAATAAGCATAAAAGAGGTCAAAAAACAAGTACCATCAAAACGAGCAACAGTAAAATACTTGCGTGACTCATGGCGTGACCGATCGAAATAGCACGGTTTTGGTCGGCTTTAACTCGGTAACGAATCAAGCGCTCCGATCGAGATTGCTCTACTTCCTCGTACAAACTCAAGTTTTCGACGGGTAAGATCTTAAATCGCTGCAACGTATACAATCCCTGACATTTTACAAACAAACTGACAAAAAATACAATGACGAGACTCAAGACTAAAATCGGTTCGACCCGATCGCGTCCGAAATCTGGAATCAAGCGCCCGGTAAAAATAAAAGAAACGGTTTGTGCTTTTAACGGTAGATCGGCATCTAAATTTTGGAAAACATAAAAAAAGATCGTCCAACCGATCGCCACACAAAGCAAATTCATCGACACGGCATAATACGTACTCGCTCGCTTTGTAATTTGAAGTTGTCGGTGAATGACAGTCGATTCAATGGCGATCGCGACAAAGAGAAACAACGTTTGACACGCCATTGCTCGCAACGGCAAAATCATAAAGTTTCACCTCCTTCAACGATTCAAATTCCTTGGCGTATCAGTTTTATAAACTACCGCAAAGGAATTGCGATGACGAACTCCGTACCTTCTCCGAGCTGAGAATTGCAGAGAAGCTCGCCGCCGTGCTTGTCTACAACAATCTGATAGCTAATCGACAGTCCCAAACCCGTTCCTCGTCCGACAGGTTTCGTCGTAAAAAACGGATCGAACAGCCGATCGCGCGTTTGGGGAGGAATTCCCGGCCCGTTATCGCGAATGCGAACGATGACTCGCGCCTCGTCCTCTATCTCTGTCGAAATCCAAATCGTCGGTCGTTCGCCATTGTACTCAGTTTCGAGGGCGTCGATCCCGTTGCTGAGAACGTTCATAAACACCTGACCGAGCAGTCCGGCGTAGCAGGTGACGCGATCGGGTAAACGACCGTAGTTTTTCACGATCGCGATCGCGGGTCGATCGGCGGTCGCTTTCAAACGACTCTGAAGGATCGTTAACGTACTCTCAATTCCAGCGTGGAGATCGACCGCCTTCATATCCGCCTCGTCAGCTCGAGAAAACGTCCGCATCGATCGCACGATTTCCTGAATCCGAGTGGTTCCCACCCGCATCGACGTTAGAATTTTCGGGAAATCCTCCATCAAAAAGGCTAAATCGATTTCGTCGGCGTACTCCTGTAGCGATCGCGGCGGATCGGGATAGAGATCTCGATAACGCTGCAACAACTCGGACAAACTCTCAGCATACCCCTCCACGTGGGAAAGATTTCCTGAAATAAAATTGACTGGATTGTTAATTTCGTGGGCGATACCGGCGACCAGTTGTCCCAAACTCGACATTTTCTCCGTTTGCACCAGTTGAGACTGCGTACTTTGCAGTTTCTCCAACATTCGCGCCAGTTCCATCGCTTTGGTGCGGGTTTGTTGGTACAGTTCCCCTTGGTTCAACGCGATCGCTAACTGAGTTCCCACCGTTTCGATCGACTCGATTTCCACGTCCAACCAATCGCGCGTCTGGCGATCGACCAACACCAACACCCCCAATTCTCCCTGCTGAGTTTGAATTGGAAGCGTCAAACAGGAAACGGCGTTTTCTGAAGGTTCTGCGCGATCGGTCTCGGACTCCGAAGCCAGATCGCATCGCACTAACGACCGATAAACCTCTTCCGACATCGTCCGAAGATGGCTGGGACGACAGCGTTTCAACTGACGAACCGTGTCTGGCGTCAACCCCATCTCGCCGACCGAATAAGACTGTCCCAAATCGCTGGCTGCGAGAACGTGGTGAGATTCCGCCACGACTTCCCAATGAGGCGTCTCGCCGCCGCGATACCAACAAAAGCTACACCGCTCGACGTTCAATAACGTTCGCAGTTCCCGAACCACCGTATCGAGAATCGTGTCGATATCTAGAAAATTACGAATCTGCGACGCCACGCGACCGATCGACCGCTCCCATTGCGCTCGTTCGTAAATCTCCCCTCGCGATCGCTCTAACGCCTGTTTTGCATCTTCCAATTGCACCGTTCGCCGGATCGACATCCATAAATACGCCGTCACGAGCGTCGTTAACGCAAGTCCTACTGCAAAAGTCGCTTCGACTTTCCGACTCTGCGATCGATATTCGGGTTGCGGACGCACGACTAACAGCCATTCTCGGTTGTGTCCGCCGTCGAAAGCTTGCGGGACGACCTGTAAGGAACGAGTACAGTTGGGATATACCGCACAAGTCGCATCTGCAATTCGCACGTTATCCGACGGCGGGGTCAGAGTTCGCCGTTCTGCGTCGTAAGTGACGAGCAGTTGACGCCCGGCGATCGCCGTCAGATCGAAAATCTCGAAATTCAGATGGTTGAGATTGACCTCTCGAATCGCTTCTCGAACTAGGCGATCGCGGGAATAGGCGATCGAGACTAACCCGAACGCCGTCGGTTCAGAACGATACACGCCGCGTACCACCCGAAACTGGCCTTCGTCATCCGTCTCGAACGCGATCGCTACCGCTGCGTTTCGTAGGTGGGGGGAAATCTCGAAAGAACGGTTCGAGAGTCCGTCGTATCCGAGTTGAGAGCTATATTGAGCTGAGGGTTCGATATGCGAGATCGGAAAGTATTCCGAACGAGGGGGAGACGGAACGGCGCGTCCGCGATCGTCGAGTTCCCAAATGGAAAAGGGAAACGGTTTCTCGGGAAAGTCGAGGGCGCGATCGCGGTTGGGTTCGGCTAAAATGCTCGGTTCCGCGATCGCGCGTTCGTATAGATCTCTTTCTGTTTTTTCTACGCGATCGATCCAAGCCACGCTCTCGATGGCGGGATATCGCTGTAAAAACGAGGTTGAAATCAAGGAAAAGTTTTCAGCAGTGACGCGATCGGCGGCTTCGTAGAACGTTCCGAGAGTTTCGGGAACTTCGATGTAGTGATCGATCTCTTGTTGGAGAGCCAAGGCTAACGCCTCGACCTGTTTGTCGAAGTTGTACGCCGTTCGTCCTCGTTCTGAGGCTGACACCAACACAGCGGCGATCGCCGAACAACCCAAACCGACGATCGCGCTCAGACGAACAGGGAGATAGCGATCGCGACGATCGATCGTCGTCCAAGGGCTTTGTTTTAACACTCGAGCGACGGTCGATCGCCAACGCAACCGCTGTTGTTTGATAAATTGCCCAATTCGGTCTGTTTTGTGGTGTTGCACGATAAACGTTAGAGGAAGTTAGGAATTTCTCAATTTGTATTCACTTTTCAACCTCAGCGATCCCGAAGCCGGATAACTGTTGCTCGCTTGTATCTCGAGATTTAAAGAACGCGGATTTGCGTTTTCAGTTCCCTCGATGCAGTTGATTTCACGAGTGTTTCATATTTGAGCGTCATGATGGAGGCGATCGCTGTCAGACAAGCGGCATTGTCCCGTCGTGCTAGCGACCATTAAAGGTTGTGTGTCAATCTTCCTATCCCTTGCATTTCATCTATAAATCGAAATATATTCATATAATACGATGCACGATCGCCGATCGATGTTGTATTCCAGTGCTGCTGTCGTTTTTACAAGAGAATGTTAGCGATCTCGAAAAAACCTCTCTTAAGTTAGATGTTTTACGCTCAATTCATCTGAAATACTGTTTGAGTAGGAATTTAGACCAAATTTTGGGTTTGCGATCGAGCCGAATAAAGGCTTTTCGGACTGAGGTGACGGATACCTCATCATACAATTTTAAATTCGCGATTATCATATAAATCTATATATGTCAATAATTATGAACTTAACAACACGCCATCGGAATCGATCATGGTTCAAACTGTCAATCTGAGCTTGCAAGGCATGAGCTGCGCCGCTTGTGCCAACGCCATCGAAAAAGCGATCGCCAACGTTCCTGGCGTGAAAGGCTGCAACGTCAACTTTGCCACCGCCCAGGCCACCGTTCGCTACCAGGGTGACACGACCGACATCGAAACGATTCAACACGCCGTTTCAGATGCCGGATATCGTGCTAAACCCGTCGACGACACAGATGTCGGCGATGCCGAACGGGACGCCCGCGAAGCCGAACAGCGCGATCTAACCCGTAAAGTCATTTTCGGTTGCATCGTCAGCATCGTTCTCGTCATCGGCTCTTTACCGATGATGACGGGGCTAGAGATCCCTTGGATTCCTATGTGGCTGCACCATCCTCTCCTGCAACTGGTGTTGAGTTTGCCCGTTATGGTGTGGTGCGGACAGGGCTTTTTTGTCGGTGCGTGGAAAGCGTTCAAACGCCACGCTGCTGATATGAATACCTTGGTTGCATTGGGAACCGGAGCCGCTTATCTCTATTCCTTATGGACGACGTTTTTTCCCGACTTTTTCCGCCAACAGGGAATTTCACCCGATGTTTACTACGAACCGGCTGCCGTCATTATTGCTTTAGTTCTATTAGGACGATTGCTAGAAAACCGAGCGCGAGGACGAACCTCAGAAGCCATTCGTAAACTGATGGGGCTGCAAGCAAAAACCGCTCGCCTCGTCCGCGACGGCGAAGAAATCGACGTTCCCATCGAAGACGTACAAGTCGGCGATCGCATCTTAGTCCGTCCCGGCGAAAAAATCCCCGTAGACGGCGAGATTCTCGAGGGATCTTCGACCATCGACGAATCGATGGTAACCGGAGAACCGATCCCCGTCCAAAAACAAAAAGGAGACGAAGTTATCGGGGCGACGATCAACAAAAGCGGCAGTTTCCAATTTCGAGCGGCTCGCGTCGGCAAAGATACCGTTCTCTCGCAAATCGTCCAACTCGTCCGCGACGCCCAAGGCAGCAAAGCCCCCATTCAAAAACTAGCCGATCGCGTAACGGGGTGGTTCGTTCCGGTCGTCATCGCCATCGCGATCGTGACCTTTCTCGTCTGGTTTAACGTCACCGGAAACCTTACCCTAGCGACCGTGACGATGGTGAGCGTTTTAATTATCGCCTGTCCCTGTGCCTTGGGGTTAGCCACACCCACCTCGATTATGGTCGGAACGGGTCTCGGTGCCGAGCAGGGCGTTTTGATTAAAGGGGCAGACAGCTTAGAAATCGCCCATAAAATCGACGCGATCGTCCTCGACAAAACTGGAACGCTCACCGAAGGCAAACCCAGCGTTACCAATTACGTGACTGTTTCCGGTATCGATAGCGAACTCGACCTGTTGCGTTTGGCGGCGTCTGTCGAACGCTACTCCGAACATCCTCTCGCCGAGGCGATCGTCAATTACGCCAAATCTCAGGACATCCAGACTCCTTTACTCGATGCCGAAGCCTTTGAAGCTAAAGAAGGTATGGGCGTCGAAGCTGTCGTGGACGGAAAGCGGGTACAACTCGGTACGACGCGATGGATGTCCGAATTAGACATCGACGTTTCGCCATTGCGAGACAAACAGGAAGCCTGGGAATCCGAGGCGAAAACCACCGCTTGGATAGCCGTCGATGGCAAACTCGAGGGATTGTTGGGAATTGCCGACACCTTGAAACCTTCCTCGGCGGACGTGGTGAAAAAGCTGCATCGTATGGGATTAGAAGTCGCGATGTTGACGGGGGACAACCGCAAAACCGCCGAAGCGATCGCCCGTCAAGTGGGGATCGATCGCGTTTTTGCCGAAGTCCGTCCCGGCCAAAAATCCGATCGCGTCAAAGCCCTCCAAGCCGAAGACAAAATCGTCGCGATGGTGGGGGATGGGATTAACGACGCTCCCGCTTTAGCCCAAGCCGATGTCGGTATTGCGATCGGAACGGGAACCGACGTCGCCATGTCTGCCAGCGATATCACCTTAATTTCAGGAGATTTACAAGGAATTGTCACGTCTGTTCGACTCAGCCGGGCGACAATGCGAAACATCCGACAAAATCTCTTTTTCGCCTATATCTACAACACCCTCGGAATTCCCATCGCGGCCGGCGTTCTCTATCCTTTCCTCGGCTGGTTACTCAATCCCGCGATCGCTGGAGGTGCAATGGCATTTAGTTCGGTTTCCGTGGTTACCAATGCGCTACGACTGCGCCGTGTCGACTTGTAAACCTAACCTTCAACGATGAGGGGAGCCAAGGGCGATCGAATAAGACGAACTTTCCTCCTCTCTTGACCGACCGATCTCGTCATCCCGTTGAAACAACTATGACTTTCTTTCTTACACTGCTCGGTACGTTCGTTTTTACGACGACGACGGCTCTAGCCGAACCGAAAACCGCTCCCAGTCACGAGAATTCGTTCAGAACCATCGAACAACCCCTTCCCGTGAAGGTTGGCGTTACCCTCGGAGGCATCGCTTTAATTGGCTTAGAACTGTGGTGGTTTCTCGGCAGTAAAACCCAAGCCCGAAAAGCAACGTCGGATGCTGCAATTCAACAGATCGACATTACTGTCGATGGCGGTTACGCTCCCGATCGCATCGTAGTCGAAGCCGGAAAACCCGTCCGTCTGAACTTCTATCGCAAAGATCCGAGTGCCTGTGTCGAACAAGTGATTTTACCAGATTTCAAGCGATCGATAGAGTTAGCTTTAAACGAGACGACATCTGTAGAATTTACACCCCAAAAACCCGGAGCCTATTCGTTTCACTGTGGCATGAATATGGTTCGCGGCGAAATTGAAGTGCGATCGCCCGAGTCTTAAAAGGTCGATCGTTGGAAAACTTCACCAACAAATTAGCCAATTCTTCAGTTAAAACCTTCGATTTAAAAATCCCAATCTTCCAATTTTATCACATCTAAAATCTGATTGAATTGAAGTTTGTTTCTCGATCGCGTCCCGTTGAAATTCCCAATTTCCCAAATCCTCCCCTAAAATCGTACATCGTAAAATCTACGACCTCATATTATCGATGCGTAAACGCTCTCAGCCTTGGATTCAACGGCGATCGCGCTTTGTCATTGCAGCGATCGCGGCCTTCGGTGCCGTCATCACCGCCTATCTCACCCTCACCAAACTCACGGGTGGAACCGCCGCCTGTCCCACTGAAGGCTGTGACAAAGTTCTGGAAAGTCCCTACGCCACAGTGTTCGGTTTACCCCTAGCACTCTTCGGCTTCCTGGCGTATCTGGCCGTGGGAACCTTTGCCGTTTTACCTTGGTTCGCCAACCCAGAAACGAAAAAGTCGCTCCGCAACACCCTCGAACATTGGACTTGGCTGTTTTTGTTCGTCAGTAGTACGGCTATGGCGGTTTTTAGCGGCTATCTGATGTATATCATGACCGCCGAAATCCAGTCCCTGTGTCTGTACTGTATCGGTTCGGCAGTCTGTGCGATCGCCTTGTTCGTCCTGACCCTCATCGGGAGAGATTGGGAAGATCTCGGACAAATTATCTTCACCGGCATTATCGTCGCCTTCATCACCCTCATCGGTTCCCTTGCCGTTTACGCTCCCATCCACAGCCCCAAAGCCGAAACTGACAGCGGTTACGCCATCACTACCGTTTCGGCACCAGACAACGTTGCCCTCGCCCAACACCTCGAAGAAACCGGAGCGAAGATGTACGGGGCGTTTTGGTGCAGTCACTGCTTAGAACAAAAACAGCTTTTTGGAAAAGAAGCCGCCGAAGCGATTCCCTACGTCGAATGCGACGCTAGCGGAACCAACCCGCAGCCGGATGTCTGTCAAGCTGCCGGAATTCAAAGTTATCCCAGCTGGGAAATTAACGGTCAGTTGTATCCCGGTACGAAAACCCTCGATCGCCTCGCCGAACTGTCTGATTACACGGGATCTCAGAACTTCAGCGTTCGTTAAGGTGCGAGGCGAGGTGGTACGGGTTAGCGGGTGGATTTGACGAGAGCGTTCTCGCATTTTTGACATACGCTCAATTGTTGTTTTCAGTAAATTTCTCATGTCTCGATTTCATTTCAACCGCCGCCAATTTCTCACCTTCAGTACCAGCAGTTTGGGGGCAGTATTACTCAACGCTTGTCTGAAGACTCAAACCTCTGAAAACACGTCTGGGGTGTCTGTCGCCACCGCCCGATCTACCCCCGTTATCGGTGCAAACCAAGCCGGTTCCGGTACGGTAGAAATGGAGTTAGAAGCCCAACGAGGGCAATTGAACCTCGACGGGCGATCGATCCCCATTTACACCTATAACGGACAGTTTCCCCCACCTCGCCTCGAAGCCAAACCGGGCGATCGCGTCCGCCTTCGCTTCACGAACCGCCTCGACGAACCGACCAACCTGCATTACCACGGCCTGCACGTTCCCCCCACGGGAAACGCCGACAATGTCTTTTTGAAGGTTTCACCTGGAGAAACCCTTCTCTACGAATTCGACATTCCTCAAGACCATCCCGCAGGAACGTTTTACTACCATCCCCACTATCACGGATTCGTCGCCCGTCAGGTGTTCGCCGGATTGGGGGGATTCTTTATCGTTCGAGGAGAATTTGATGAAATTCCCGAAATCCGCAACGCCACCGAAACCTTTGCGCTTTTGAAGGATTTCGACACCGAACCGACGGGGAACACCTGGGGACACATGGAACGAATGCGGGGACGTGAGGGACAATACGTCACCGTTAACGGCCAGTTAAACCCCACCTTGACCTTTCCGGAAGGGGGGTTACTGCGCTTGCGACTGTTAAATGCCTCTAACGCCCGTTTTTATCGCTTAGCTTTGGAAGACCGCCCGTTTTACCTCGTGGCGACTGATGGCGGAGCGATCGCCGAACCTGTGGAACTACAGGAATTGCTGTTAACGCCGGGAGAACGTGCCGATATTTTAATTCGGGGTGACAAGCCTGCTGCGTCGTTCCGTCTGTTGAATTTGCCCTACAACCGAGGTGGAATGGGCATGATGGGCGGTCGCGGCGGCGGGATGATGGGCGGTCGTCACGGTGGAATGATGGGCGGTCGTCACGGTGGAATGATGGGCGGTCGTCACGGTGGAATGATGGGCGGCGATCGCGATTTCAACGAACCGCAGACCCTAGCTACCCTTGCTTACGAAGGGTCAACTCCCGTGCAATCTCTACCAAGCCGTTTAATTCCCGTTTCTCCCCTTCCCGAACCGACACGAGTACGACGCTTTACCCTCAGCCACGGGATGCAGCCCGGTATGGGAATGGTGTTTTTAATTAACGGAAAAGCTTACGATGGCGATCGCATCGATACGTCAGTTCGGTTGGGCGATGTGGAGGATTGGGAGATCGTCAATCAAGGAACGTTCGACCACCCCTTTCATCTCCACATCAACCCGTTTCAAGTCGTCAGTCGCAACGGACAGTTCGATTCCCAACCCACTTGGAAAGACGTTGTTTCAGTACCTGCTGGCGAAACTGTTCGCATTCGCGTTCGTTTTCGAGATTTTGCTGGAAAAACAGTCTATCACTGCCATATCCTCGATCACGAAGATTTAGGGATGATGGGAATTATCGATATGCAGCCTGGTTGACATCCTCTCCCTGCATACCCGATAGGGTATGCAGGGAGATTCCCTGGTTCACACCAAGGATTTCCTGCTTCTCAACCTCTTGACTAGACTTGAACTCAGATAACTTCAAGTCCCCGCCAGAACGATTCCACAGGCTTTTTGTTTTACGTCCACTTGGTGCCCCCAAGCCGGACGGATCTGATTTTTGGTTTTGGGCTTTATGCTCTATACAGGAGGACACGGGTGGCGAACTCGGTTCGCCACCGTGAGATGTCCGTGTTGCCAGTGTCTTAACCGTTACTTCTGGGCTGCCTACTGGATGAGCTATCCGTATGTTTTCAGCGTGTTACCACCTTATCAATTATATTTGATGGCTCGTTTCGGCGCTATCCCCTTCTCTCGCTATCGCATTGTTCAGGGGACGCACCTCAACTCACCGCCGCTTCACCACCCCCTAACCGCTTCGCGGTATAGGCGGAGTACTGCGACGGATCTTGATAGTTTTTCTACCAGCGCGGACAGTTACCGCCCCCTCCGCCACGGTGGCCGCCGTGGCGGCCGCCACCGTGATGGTGGCTGTCGAGTTGTTCTTGAGGACTTTCGTAAGTTTCGTCGATCGGATTGCTCCGAACTTGAGGAACGCTAAAAATTGTCATTCCTGCGATCGTTGCGAGAGCAATTCCAAATGTAATCGATTTAGACATGGTTCGATTTCCTCCTATTTAGATTAAATCGAAACTTCTATATTTCACGATAGCGCGATTTTGTCTTCAATGCGATCGTCGCTTACAAACTGTTTGATAAATTTAAGATTATTTGTACGCGAGTATTATTTTCTAACAAAAAATCGTGATTTCATCTCTATTTTATTTTCTTGGTTTAAAATTGGTTTTCAATTCTAAACCAAGAAAATTGCACGACTTGGCGATCGCCCCACAAAAAACCCCGATGTCGCAAAAACATCGGGGTAACGGGGACGAGGCATTATCCCCGTTCTCCCCAATCGCTACGCGAAATAATCCTGTAACGCTTTCACCTGATAGGTATCCGCCTGCATCGATCGCACCGCAGCCACCGCAGCCTTCGCCCCCGCGATCGTCGTGATCGCAGGAATCTTATACGCCAATGCCGTCCGGCGAATCAACCGCCCCTCCGCTTGTGCGTCTTCCCCCGAAGGCGTGTTCACGATCAACTGAATCTGCTTGTTCTTAATCGCATCCAGCACGTGAGGCCGCCCTTCCGAGAGCTTGAAGATCGACTCTACCCCTTCAACTCCCGCTGTCGTCAACGCTCGCTTCGTGCCGTCCGTGGCCATCACCTTAAAGCCCAGTTCCTGCAACTCCTTCACCACCGGCACCACCAACGGCTTGTCGCGATCGATCACCGAAACAAACGCCGTCCCCGACAGCGGCAACCGTTCCCCGGCTGCCAGTTCCGCCTTCGCGAACGCCTTCCCGAAACCGTCATCGATGCCCATCACCTCCCCAGTCGATCGCATCTCAGGTCCGAGCAGCGTATCCGTCCCCGGAAACTTATTAAACGGCAACACCGCCTCCTTCACCGCAACGTGACTCGGAATTATTTCTCCTGTCACCCCCAACTCTGCCAGCGTCTCACCCGCCATCACCCGAGACGCCACCTTCGCCAGCGGTATCCCGATCGACTTCGACACAAAGGGAACCGTCCGCGACGCCCGAGGGTTCGCCTCGATGATATACACCACATCTCCCTGTACCGCGTACTGCACGTTCATCAAGCCCACCACGCTCAGCCGCTTCGCTAACTTCTCTGTCCAATCCCGAATCGTGGCCAAAGCCGCCTCGGACAACGTTTGCGTCGGAATCGAACAGGCCGAATCCCCCGAGTGAATCCCCGCCTGTTCGATGTGTTCCATAATGCCACCGACGACTACCGTACCCGTCTTGTCCGCCACGGCGTCCACATCTACTTCAACGGCGTTTTCCAAGAACTTATCGATAAGAATCGGATGGTCGGGTTCCACTTGCACGGCAAAGGTCATGTACCGTTCCAACTCTTCGTCGGAGTAGACCACTTCCATCGCCCGACCCCCCAACACGTAAGACGGACGCACCACTACCGGATATCCGATGCGTTTGGCCACCTTCAACGACTCCTCGTAACTGCGAGCGATACCGTTGGGGGGTTGCAAAATCTCCAACTCCCGCAAAATCTGCTCGAACCGCTCCCGATCTTCCGAGGCGTCGATCGAATCCGGCGAAGTTCCCCAAATCGGCGCGTTCGCCTTCTCTAGCGGCACCGCCAGCTTCAACGGCGTCTGTCCCCCGAATTGGATGATAATTCCCTCTGGCTGCTCCGCCTCGATGATATTGAGAACGTCCTCCTTCGTCAGCGGCTCGAAATACAGGCGATCGCTCGTATCGTAGTCCGTCGAAACGGTCTCCGGGTTCGAGTTCACCATAATCGTCTCGAATCCCTTATCCTGCAACGCAAACGACGCGTGACAGCAGCAATAATCGAACTCGATGCCCTGACCGATACGGTTCGGACCGCCGCCGAGAATCATCACCTTCCGACGGTCTGAGGGCAATACCTCGCTTTCCTCGTCGTACGTCGAATAATAATAGGGCGTTTCCGAAGCGAACTCCGCCGCACAAGTGTCCACCATCTTGTAGGACGGAATCACGCCCAGCTCTTTCCGATACGTCCGCACCTCGTCTTCCTTGGACTTCGTCGCAAACGCAATCTGCACGTCGCTAAAACCCATCTGCTTGACTCGCCGCATCTGTTCGGCAGAAATCTCCCGCAGCGGCGTCAGCTTCAACCACTTCTCCGTCTCCAAAATTTCGGCGAACTTATCTAAGAACCAAAGATCGATACCCGTCAGTTCGTAAACGTCCTCGACGGACATTCCCACCGTCAACGCCTGGTGCAGTGTGAACATCCGTTCCGGGTTCGGTTTCCGCAAACCCGCCTGAATCGTACTCAACGGCGGAATCTTCGAGGCGCGATCGCAGCCCCATCCCGCGTGTCCAGTTTCGAGCGATCGAAACGCCTTCTGGAACGACTCAGTGAAGGTTCGTCCGATGGCCATCGCTTCCCCCACGGACTTCATCTGTGTCGTCAAAAACGGCTGCGTTCCGGGGAACTTCTCGAACGCGAACCGAGGAATCTTCGTCACCACATAATCGATCGTCGGCTCGAAACTCGCTGGCGTCTTCTTCGTAATATCGTTAGAAATCTCGTCGAGGGTGTACCCCACCGCCAGCTTCGCCGCAAACTTCGCGATCGGAAATCCCGTCGCCTTACTCGCTAACGCCGAACTGCGCGATACCCGAGGATTCATCTCAATGACGATGACGTCGCCATTGACGGGATTCACTGCAAACTGAATGTTCGAGCCGCCGGTTTCGACGCCGATTTCTCGAATGATGGCGATCGAAGCGTCCCGCAACCGCTGATATTCCTTATCCGTCAGCGTTTGCGCCGGTGCTACCGTAATCGAATCCCCTGTATGGATGCCCATCGGGTCGATATTTTCGATCGAGCAGATAATCACCACGTTATCCGCCAAATCCCGCATCACCTCAAGCTCGTATTCCTTCCAACCGATGAGGGATTTCTCCACCAAAATCTGACTCACCGGAGACGCATCCAGCCCTCCGGCGGCCATCTCCTCGAATTCCTCCTGGTTGTAAGAAATACCGCCTCCCGTTCCCCCCAGCGTAAACGCCGGACGGATAATCAACGGATAAGACCCGATTTCCGCAGCCACCGCCTTCGCCTCGTCCAACGTACTAGCGATACCCGAAGGACAGCTTTTCAACCCGATTTTGTCCATCGCCTGACGGAATAAATCCCGGTCTTCCGCTTTTTGAATCGCGGGTAGTTTCGCTCCGATGAGTTCTACCCCATATTTTTCTAACGCCCCGCTTTCCGAGAGCGCCACCGCCAGGTTGAGGGCTGTTTGTCCCCCCATCGTCGGTAGTATGGCGTCTGGGCGTTCTTTCGCGATGACCTGTTCGACGATATCTGGTGTTAGCGGCTCGATGTACGTGCGATCGGCCATTTCCGGGTCGGTCATGATCGTCGCCGGGTTGGAGTTGATCAGGATTGTTTCGTAGCCCTCTTCCCGTAGCGCTTTGAGGGCTTGCGTTCCCGAGTAGTCGAACTCGCAGGCTTGTCCGATAACGATCGGACCGCTCCCTAACAACAGAATTTTCTTGAGGTCTTCGCGACGAGGCATAGCTTTTTCGGTGAACAGTGAGCAGTGAGCAGTGAACAGTGGGGCTAGTTTTCAGTTGTCTGGGGTGGGGCGATACCCACCGTTCCCCACGATCGATTCCGTCCTGGCAGCTCTCCATTGGAAAGGGCAACGATGCCGCTGGACGAAACCTCCCCAGCCCGGAGAATGCCATATAGGGGACGACCAAATTGTAAATCCAGACTATTTTACGGGTTTTTGCCAGTCGCGAAAGAGACTCGAACGGTTGCTTTTCCAAGATTTGATGACTTCCGACCCGCAGAGGTGCGATCGAACTGGGGCGTTTGGGTCGCTTTAGCGTCTTTCTGATGACTCCCTACTATATACAAGCTTCCTAGAGAGAGCGATCGCTCTTCTGGGGGCCTCGCCTCGAAACATTCTGTCGCGATCGTGCGAATCTGGCCCAAAAATTTGGGGAGCGATCGAAAAGCCTTGAGAGTGCGATCGAGGGGTTGAGGAGGGGGATCTCGAAAAAATCCAAAAAAAATTCCAAGCCCAAAACTCTTACTGTGTGGGCATTTCAGTCATCGTCATTCAAAAAAGTCAAAAAAAACTCCGAAAAGGGGTTGACAGTCCCTAATGGTCTTGTTAGATTGGTTAAGCGCTCGAGAGGAGAGGCAAACAACGCCGCCCTCAAGCAGCGCACCGAACCTCGAAAAAAGAATCGTTTGAAAGCACGACCTAAAGCTTGAAAAAAGCTTTAGCTCTTCGTCAAAAAACACTTTAACAGGAAGTCGGACGAAAGAAGTCGCCAAAGACTCGAAAGAGTGTAAAAGCGTAAAGAAATTCGGACGCAACAAACTCAAAGTTTAACACGGAGAGTTTGATCCTGGCTCAGGATGAACGCTGGCGGCGTGCCTAACACATGCAAGTCGAACGAAGTCTTCGGACTTAGTGGCGGACGGGTGAGTAACGCGTGAGAACCTGCCTCGAGGAGGGGGATAACAGCGGGAAACTGCTGCTAATACCCCATATGCCGAAAGGTGAAAAGAAATTTGCCTTGAGAGGGGCTCGCGTCCGATTAGCTAGTTGGTGAGGTAAGAGCTTACCAAGGCGACGATCGGTAGCTGGTCTGAGAGGATGAGCAGCCACACTGGGACTGAGACACGGCCCAGACTCCTACGGGAGGCAGCAGTGGGGAATTTTCCGCAATGGGCGAAAGCCTGACGGAGCAACGCCGCGTGGGGGAAGAAGGCCTTTGGGTTGTAAACTCCTTTTCTCAGGGAAGAAGAACTGACGGTACCTGAGGAATCAGCCTCGGCTAACTCCGTGCCAGCAGCCGCGGTAATACGGAGGAGGCAAGCGTTATCCGGAATTATTGGGCGTAAAGCGTTCGTAGGCGGCGTTTCAAGTCTGCTGTCAAAGGCCGAGGCTCAACTTCGGAAAGGCAGTGGAAACTGAAAAGCTAGAGGTCGGTAGGGGCAGAGGGAATTCCCAGTGTAGCGGTGAAATGCGTAGATATTGGGAAGAACACCGGTGGCGAAAGCGCTCTGCTGGGCCGAACCTGACGCTGAGGGACGAAAGCTAGGGGAGCGAATGGGATTAGATACCCCAGTAGTCCTAGCCGTAAACGATGGAGACTAGGTGTTGCCTGTATCGACCCGGGCAGTGCCGAAGCCAACGCGTTAAGTCTCCCGCCTGGGGAGTACGCACGCAAGTGTGAAACTCAAAGGAATTGACGGGGGCCCGCACAAGCGGTGGAGTATGTGGTTTAATTCGATGCAACGCGAAGAACCTTACCAGGGCTTGACATCCCGCGAATCTCGGCGAAAGTTGAGAGTGCCTACGGGAACGCGGAGACAGGTGGTGCATGGCTGTCGTCAGCTCGTGTCGTGAGATGTTGGGTTAAGTCCCGCAACGAGCGCAACCCTCGTCCTTAGTTGCCATCCTTAAGTGGGGCACTCTAGGGAGACTGCCGGTGATAAACCGGAGGAAGGTGGGGATGACGTCAAGTCATCATGCCCCATATGTCCTGGGCGACACACGTACTACAATGGTCGGGACAGCGAGCAGCCAACTTGCGAAAGTGAGCTAATCTCTCAAACCCGGCCTCAGTTCAGATTGCAGGCTGCAACTCGCCTGCATGAAGGAGGAATCGCTAGTAATCGCAGGTCAGCATACTGCGGTGAATCCGTTCCCGGGCCTTGTACACACCGCCCGTCACACCATGGAAGTCGGCCATGCCCGAAGTCATTACTCTAACCGTTCGCGGAGGAGGGTGCCGAAGGCAGGGCTGATGACTGGGGTGAAGTCGTAACAAGGTAGCCGTACCGGAAGGTGTGGCTGGATCACCTCCTTTTAGGGAGACCGTTCCCCAATTGAGTGAAGGATATAAATAAGCCCACTCAATTGAGGTCAACCTAGGTCGTGCGAAGAGTATTCGGTCGTGTCTTTCAAACGAACGAGGATTCGGAATCTCGGTTTTCAGTTTTTGAAAACTCGACGAGGCCGAAAAACGTGGGCTATTAGCTCAGGTGGTTAGAGCGCACCCCTGATAAGGGTGAGGTCCCTGGTTCAAGTCCAGGATGGCCCACCTGATTCAGCGAGCAGTGAGCAGCAAACAGCGAGCAGTGAAAACTGATGACTGGTGACTGGTGACTGTTAACTGAAATCGTGGGGGTATAGCTCAGTTGGTAGAGCGCCTGCTTTGCAAGCAGGATGTCAGCGGTTC
>NZ_KB235958.1:0-25000 GCF_000332355.1 Baaleninema simplex PCC 7105 | reverse complement strand
ATCGCCAAACGCTATCTCAACCGAGGCGTGCCGTTTCTCGATCTCATTCAAGAAGGGGCTTTAGGCTTGAGTCGCGCCACCGAAAAATTCGATCCCGAAAAAGGCTATAAGTTCTCGACTTATGCGTATTGGTGGATTCGCCAAGGAATTACCCGCACGATCGCCAACGACGGAAGAACGATCCGCTTGCCGATTCATATCGTCGAGAAACTCAACAAACTTAAGAAAACCTATCGCAAGCTCGGGCAGGAACTCAACCGCCAACCGACAGAAGCCGAACTTAGTGAAGCGCTCGAGTTATCGCCCAAGCAACTCCAACAACTGCAACGGGTTAGCCAGCGATCGCTCTCGCTCAACCACTATGTCGGCGACGAAGACAACACGGAAATTCTCGATCTTCTCGAGGATACGGACAACAAATCCCCCGACTCCCAAGTCACTGAAAACATGATGTGTCAGGGGGTGCGTCAAGTCCTCGACGAAGCGTTGACGGCGCGGGAAAGCGAAATTCTGGCGCTCCGTTACGGTCTCAACGGGGGTCAGCGTCAGACACTTCAAGAAATCAGTAACCTGTTTGATTTGTCGCGGGAGCGCGTCCGCCAAATCCAAACGACGGCAATGCGAAAACTGCGTCGACCGCAAGTGGCGAAGCGTTTGCGTGGCTGGTTGAAATAGGATCGAGGGTCTGACAGGAGAGATCGATTTTTAAATAATAAATGCGGGTGGCTGGCCGCCCGCATTTTCTAGGCTCTAGAATAACTTGAGTGTGGCGATCGCCGTTCGAGATCGCGGTAGCGTTCAAATTGACATCCTCACCGCCCTGGAAGGACGGTGATTCCCAAACCGTTCGGCTGACGCTCACGGCGAAGCCTCGCGATTTGGGTTCCTGCTTCCTTCTCTCTCGAGTTTTTCGCAGTTGCTCTCCGGATCGAGATCCTTCAAGTCTTACACTCGCTTCACAGGCTGTAACGGTGTGTCCCACCGCCAAAATTCCAATTCAATTGGAGTTTTAGGCAAACTTACTAACTTGGGTTTCGTTAGCCAGTTTAACCATTCACGTCCATTGTACTGTAAAGCCGCCCTTCTAGGGCGGGGTTTCAAACCCAAAATTTTCGATGAATATAGATTTTAATTCAAATGTCAAAGTCCGTGCGGCGAGAGTCGATGACGTCGATGCAGTTTTCGGCTTGATTCGAGCCTTGGCAGCATACGAAGGACTGTCTCATCAGGTCGTCGGAGATGCCGAAACCCTCAAAGCTCATTTGTTCGGCGAACGGCCTTACGCAGAGGTTTTAGTGGCGGAACGGGACGACAAAATTGTCGGGTTTGCCCTGTTTTTCCAGACCTACTCGACGTTTCTGACGAGAGCGGGACTGTATCTCGAAGATTTGTTCGTACTTCCCGAGGAGCGAGGACAGGGCATCGGTACCGCGTTAATCCAACAGGTGGCGAAAATTGCCGTAGAACGTCAATGCGGACGGGTAGAATGGGCAGTTCTCGATTGGAACGCTCCAGCGATCGCCTTTTACGATAAAGTTGGAGCGTCCGTGTTACCTGACTGGCGAATTTGTCGAGTCAGCGATCGCGCCTTACAACACTTAGCAAGTTCCCGTATTTTCACGGATAAATGACGTAAGTTGTACAATGGATCTGAAGTCGCAAGCTGACTTTCCGAGCGATACGACCCCGAATTTGGCGATCGCGAATTGCTCGAAACCGGGGCGACGAGATGCCATTGCTACCGCGAACTGTCTGTGACGTGAAACGGCTCGCTCGCGCCTTCACCTGCCTGTCCGATTGCTGTTGGTAAGTTTAGACTGACATTATGACCGATCCGACTCCTACGTCCGAGCGCAGCAAACATCAAGTGGAACTGTCGATCCAGCTCGATTCTGAATTGCTCGAACAAATCGAACATCTAACGAACGATCCGAGCAAAATTATCGAGACCGCGATTCGTCAGTGGCTCCGAGGTGAAACCAATCGCGACGAGGAACTCAGTCGCCGTTTGCAGCGCAATCCTCCCGTACCTCCTCGGGGAGAATGGAACGACTAGCCGCGAACGCGGAGGCTGTCGCGTCGGATTGGCGATCGCACTTCGATCTCAGCCGTTAGACTAAGGTGCGAGGCCAACTCGGGATTCAACGCTTTCGTTCTCGATGCTGACTGTTTTTCTGTGGGTTCGATGACCTCTTTTGCTGACTTCCGCATTCCGCCTGCGGCGCCGACGAATTCACACACTGAGACGGAAGACCAGAGGACGAGCGATCTTTCGTTTCTCGGAGTCGAACTCGCCTATATTCAAAATCGCGCCGGTCAATACCGTTGCTTTTTTTGGAAAGACGCTCGTAATTACGGATTGATGGCCTCCCCTAACGTGGAGGCGTCCAATGGCGAGGGAAACGCGACCGACGTGTTCCAACCGGTCGATCGAGTGAGCTATATCGCCCAACTTCGGGAAATTCTCGACGGAAAGATTCCCAAACACATCACCTGTCTGTTTGAAAGCGGGCCGCACGTTTTTCCCTTCGAGCTAACGATTTCGCCGATATTAACGGACAGCTCTGCCGCCTCATGCGTCCTCGCGATCGGAAGACGCATCCGTCCGATCGAGGAATTTTGCGCGACCTCCTCGCTGTTAGTTCGGGAATCGGCCTTACACCCGACCCAGCGATCGATTCCCTCCGACTACGACTTACTGCTAACGCGGATTTCCTATCCCAAACTGCTAACTCAAATCGCCCGCAAAATCCGCCAGACCCTCGACCTCGACACCATCTGGCAACAAACCGCGAACGGTTTGGGATCGGCCTTGAGCGTTTGGCGGTGTTCGGTTTACGCATACGATGCAGCAGCCGCGTCGGTGAAACTCGTCGCCCGACACGTTGCTCGTCCGACATCTCCAATTCAGGACAGCAGCCAGCCCAACGACCTCGATCGCGACATTGCCCTGGCCGATCGTGCTGACTTCCACCAGGCGATCGTGCGTCAGGAAACGGCGATCGTCGAAAGTCGAGCGGAAGACGGAACGCGGCGATCGCGTCTCGTGGTCGCCACCTCCCACCAAGGACAAGTCAACGGAGCGATCGTCCTCGAACGAGCCGAAAGCGATGCGGTTCGGCCGCCGGCCGACGAATCCGATTCCCTCTGGCATCCCACAGAAGTCGAAATCGTCGAAGAACTGGCCGACCAAGTGGGGACGGCCATCGCCCACGCCACCCTGTACCGAGAACTCGAAATTGCCCGCCAACAAGCAGAAGAAGTCTCTCGCCTCAAAAGCGACTTCCTCGCCAACACCTCCCACGAACTGCGAACGCCTCTCAACGGGATGATGGGGTTTCTCAAGCTAATTCTCGACGGGATGGCCGACGACCCCGAAGAACAGGTCGAATTCATTCGAGAAGCCTATCGTTCCGCCGTTCACCTGCTCAACATCATCAACGATATTCTCGATATTGCCAAAATCGAGGCGGGTAAAATGCAGCTCGACCTCGAACCCGTCAATCTCGAAGACCTACTCAACCACCTCAAAGATTTCGTTCAAGCCCAAGTTCAACAAAAACAGCTTTACTTTCAAATGCAGCTTCCCGATACGGAAGACCGCATCGTCGTGTACGGGAACTACCAACGCCTGTTGCAAGTGCTGTTGAACCTGGTGGGGAATGCCATCAAATTTACCCACGAAGGGGGAATCACCATCACCACCGACATTATCGATCGCGAAGTGGTCGTCAAAGATCGCACGCTGCCGGGAATGGTGAAAGTCCAAGTCGCCGATACGGGTATTGGCGTGTCTCTCGAGGTGCAAGACCGGCTGTTTCAAACGTTCAGCCAAGTGGACGGTTCCCGAACCCGACAGTACGGCGGAACGGGTCTCGGACTCGTGATTTCTCAAAAACTCATCGAAGCGATGGGGGGCGAAGTGCATTTTTACAGTATGGGGGAAGGTCTCGGCTCGACGGTGACGTTTACCGTACCGCTGTTTCAAGAGCCGGTGATGATTCCCACCAGCGACACCCTCGACGCGATCGACATTTTGCTGGAAAATTAGTCGGCGACGAGATGGTTCAGTTGCGAGCGTTACGATCGCTCGGTGTCGCATCGTCGGGTTCCGTGGAGTTCTCTTCCGGGGTGGTGGCGTCGTCGTTCGAGTTGTCTAATTGTGCTTCGATGGCGTCGAGGCGATCGCGGAGTCGTCGGAGTTCCATTTGACTCGAGGCTACGTCGTTCGTCACGTCGTCGAGGCGATCGGGAACATCCCGCTCTAGCCGCTGCAACCGACTTTCGAGCCGATCGATCTCCGCCACGAGGTCTTCTTGCATCGCCGTTACGTCTTCTACCGATCGGCGAGCGATTTGCTGCTGTGAAAACGAGCGATAGGCATACCAGATCGCAATGCCAAAGGCGATCGCGATCGCCAGCAGCAAGCCACTCACCAGGGTTTGAAAGAACACCCGAAATCGCTCGATGTCTTTGTGAATGCGTTCGACATCGACTTTCAGCTCGACTTGTTGTTGTTGCACGTCTTGAAGCGTTTCCAGATAGGTTTCTGGAGACACCTCAAAATCTGGCCGGTCGTCACCCGATCCAGCAGAGGAAGGATTAGTCATAAGCTTCGCGAGACGACATTGCCATTACGATCTTCTTACTTAATTAAAACATTTCACGTCCCGATCGGTCATTTAAACAATTCCTTAAATCGACATGGGCGAATCGAGATAGACCATCGACTCCGGTACGGTAAAGCTGAGATTATAGGCGAGTAAAGTGTTGGCAATTTCTTCGTTAGCCAACTCTAACAGGCGCTTGCGGAGGTTTAAGGAATCTTGGCTAGAACTCGAAATAAAAAAGCTCACTCGGACGCGACTTCTGAGTGTTTTAGGAAGTTGCGAAAAATGAACGCGCGTGCTGCCCCGCTCGATCCCCCAAAAGGATTCGCTCGTATCTTCGATCGCTTGCTGAACGAGGGCTTTTTCGCTTTCGGATAACAGCTTGTAAAAATCCAAGCAGACGATCGCCATTACTTTTTTACCTCGGGTAATATTTTCGATCTTCATCCCTGCCATCATCGAATTGGGAACGATAACGAGGGTATTTTGTGCCGCCGTGCGAATTTTAGTAGACCTCAATCCGATCGATTCGATGCGACCGTAAACGTCTTCTGCAAAGGGGTTGAAATTGACGCGGACGTATTCTCCAGGGACGTAGGGGCGATCGAGATAGAGTTCAAAGGTTCCGACGAGTCGCTCGAGGGCTTGACGAGAGGCGAAGGCGACCGCGACGCCGCCAATGCCCAAACTCGCCGATAATGCCACGAGATTCAGCTTCAATCCCTGAGCGAAGATCGCGACGGCTATTAGGACGATGATAATGTTGGTGAAGGTTTCAAAAACTAAAATAATTTCGTTGACTTCCTGACCCCGACGTCGCAGGCGATCGATGGCGACTTGGCGAATGACGCGCTGTACGATTTTCGAGGCTAGTAATGCCAGAGAAATTGACAGTGCCATGTAGACAAAGAAACCGAGAAATGTATAAAGTTCGGGATATTTGACGAGAAGATTCAGAGACAGGGCAATAAAGAGAAGGGTTCCCGTGGTAGTGATATAGTTTTGGAAGGGTTTGATAAAGCGATCGAAGGTATCGTCGGGATCGACTTCGATTCGATGGAGGGTAACTTGGAGAACGAGGCGACTCAGGTAAGTCAGCGATCGCCCGAGTGCTGGAGAAATGACGACGGCAACAAAAAACAAACCGAGCCGGATTGCTAGCTCGATTATGTAGCTTGAAATATCCCGATCGAGTTGAATGAGATCCATTGCGATCGCAGCGAAGAGGAAATCCTAAGAGAATTATTTGATTTTATCTTACGAGACAGCTTTTATGGAGGGTTGGCAAATGGCTTAAATATTCATCGGTTGAGCGATGTCGAGCGTCTCGACCTCGAATTTAAATTTAATACCATATTCGTAAAGCTGCAAAATAATTTTTTCTCGAGCGAGTTCGAGGAGATTTTTTCTAAGCTCTACAGAGTTTTCACTCGCTCCTAAAATAAAGAAGGTCACTTTGGCTCGTACTTGTTTGCGATCGCCGTCCGGTTCGACCCAATCTTGAAAATCAACTTTTGTGAGTTGATGGTCGATGCCTAAAATATCGCAAGTACTCGAAAGAATAAGCTGTCGAACGAGCGCTTTTTCTTCGTTTGTCATCGCACAAAAAAAGGTGATATTCACCATCGAAATAATACGCCTGGCTAAGGTTAAGTTTTCAATATTGATTTGAGCGAGATTGCTGTTAGGTGCGATGACAAGAGTATTTTTTCCTGACAAACGAACTTTAGTCGAACGCCAACCAATCGACTCGACGCGACCTAACGTTCCGTCAGGTAAATGAATGTAGTCGTCTACGTCGAAGGGGCGATCGATATAGAGAACGACGCTCCAAAGAATCTGTTCTAAAACTTTTTGAGAAGCGAAAGCGATTGCAATTCCTCCAATCCCCAAACTCGCAACTAATCCCACTAAATCGACGCGGTGGGTTTGGGCAAATAAAAATACTGTTGTTAAAACAATAACTGCTTTACTTAAAAACTTTGCTAACGCCAATAGTTCGGTGTTGATTTTGCTTTCGTCTTCTAAAGAAATTCCGAGAAGATAATCTTCAAAAAAGCGATCGAACGCTTTGAATCCTACTGAAATCGTACCGCCTGCGATCGACAATCCCAAAGGAACCTCGAACACGCGCACCCAAGCAGGAAGTGGGGCGACTAAGATGGCGTTATCGGCGAGGGCGAGAATTACCAGAGCGATAATTTTTTGTCGGTCTGGTTCGATAACGTTTTGATAAATTTTTCCGTATTCTGTTGAGGTAGCTTTGCGAATTAAGGCATCACTTAATTTAGATAGTTGTAAGTACGAAATACCTGCCATTAACAAAAAAAATAAGAAAATTACGACCGCTAAAAGCAGCGCAATTCCCAATTGAAGGGTATCGGGAAATCCCGCACCATCTCGGATGAATCTCAAAAAGTTATTCATGAACAAATCGGTGATTTTGAAAACTCGTTTTTGCAAGTAAAAAAGGATGTTTTGTCATCCGAATCTGAATTGATTTTACCTGAATTTTCTGGGGAAAGACTAGATGGTTTTGTAAAGAAAACTTAAAGGAAAGCGTTAACAAAACTGAAATATGAGAAAAATCGTACAGAAAGAGTTTTCGAGTCTGTCTTGGAGGATATCTTTAGGCGATCTCCGTCGGATAAGATCCCCGGCATCTCCAAGATACCGGGGATCTAGAGAGGTCTATAAAATCTCGCTAATTTTTCCGATAATACTCGTTTTTTGAGAATTATGCGAAATATTCGACATCGAATCGCCGATCGATTCCGATTTTTAGGGTTGACAAAATTTTATAAGTATGTATTGGCAGCAAAATAAAGACCTCGTTAAAATAAGAAAGAATGTAAAGTTTTTTTACGAAGCCGCAAATCATGAGTGTCGTTAATCTGAGTCAGATTTCCACGCAACTCGAGAGCGAGAACGCCCGCGATCGCCTGTTGGCGCTGGTGTCTTTGCGAAACGTCCCCGCGACTGACGCCGTACCGCTCATTAAAAAAGTCCTGAACGACGAACATATGCCGCTGCGATCGATGGCGATTTTCGCCCTGGGCATCAAACAAACCGATGAATGTTACGACATCCTCATCGATCTACTGCGTCACGATCCCGACTACGGCATTCGCGCCGATGCTGCGGGCGCCCTGGGCTACCTCGAAGATCCTCGCGCGTTCGAGCCGTTGGTGCGCGCTTTTCTCGAAGAAACCGACTGGCTGGTGAGGTTTAGCGCCGCCGTGTCTCTCGGAAATCTGAAAAATCCCGAAGCCTACTCCGTTCTCGTCCGCGCCCTCAACAGCCAGGAAGTCGTACTGCAACAGGCAGCGATCGCCGCTCTCGGCGAAATTGGTGCCACGCAAGCCGTCGAGGACATTTTACGCTTCGCCCGCTCTGAAGACTGGCTCGTGCGACAGCGTCTCGCCGAAGCCCTAGGCCACCTCGACCACCCCAAAAGCCGCCCGGCCTTGGCATACCTCCAAAAAGACAGTCACCCGCAAGTTTCCCAAGCGGCGACGGTGTCTCTCCAACGCTTAAACAGCGATGTTTGATGGGGCGATCGATGCCGCGCGATGCCGTTTCCAGCCATTCACCGATCGGATGTCCGTGTTACAACGCAGCTTGGGGCGTTTCGTGCAACGCCCCGAGGGGATTGTGGGGTCAAACGTGCCACTCCAAACCTTCACGGGCTAAAAAGGCGTTGGGAAAGGCTTCGAGAACCTCTTTCGTCATCTCGTCGAGAAAATCGTCCGAGTGAGTGGGTTCGTGATGGAAAATGGCCAAATTCTTCACCCCCGCTGCTTTGGCGATTTTAACGCCTTCTTGCCAGGTCGAATGTCCCCATCCCACCTTGGGAGATTTGGGGTTGTGATACTCCTCGTCCGTGTACATGGCATCGTAGATCAGCAGATCGGCACCTTGCGCGAGGGCGAGGACGTGTTCGTCGAGGCGATCGGGAAAATGTTCGGTGTCCGTACAGTAGAACACCGACCGTCCGTTCCAATTAATCCGATATCCCATCGCCGTATTCGGGTGGTTGAGGGGAGTCGTTTCAATGGAAATATCGTCGATTTGGAGCGCTTCGCCACAGACGACATCCACGAACTTCATATCGGCGTGCAGTCCGGCTAAAGGAACCGGCGAGTTCGTATGTAGCACGCGTTCGGTAAAGTGTTTCTCGAGGGATTCTCCGTTTTGAGGAACCGCCCCGTGAATCTTCAAACAGTGTCCCTCGACAAAAGCGGGTGTAAAAAACGGAAACCCTTGAATGTGATCCCAGTGGTAGTGGGTGAAGAACATATAGGTTTCCGGCGGGAGATCTCGCATTAAGTCTTTGCTCAACTCTTGCAAGCCCGTGCCGCCGTCAAAGATCGTGCGTCTTCCTCCTATTCGCATTTCAACGCAGGAGGTGTTCCCGCCGTAGCGTACCGTGGTTTTCCCTGGGGTGGGAATACTTCCGCGCACGCCCCAAAACTTCACTATAAATTCAGACGAGGTAGCTGGTTCCATAGACCGGTCGGGGACAGGACGACAAGACGATCGCTGGCGATCGAGACAACTCAAACTCGTTGCCTTTTACCAGAATAGCGTTTTAACGCAGAGGTCGATCGGCGTCGAGCGTTCCGCACTGCCCTTGATGAACGAGCAAGCGATCGCACAGGACGAGTGCCACCATCGCTTCGACCATCGGCACAGCCCGAGGCAAAACACAGGGATCGTGTCGCCCCCGAGCGGCCAATACGGTTTCTTCCCGATCGCGCGTGACCGTTTTCTGTTCTTTCCGAATTGTAGCAGTGGGTTTAAACGCAACGCGGAGCGTCAGGTTCTCGCCGTTAGAAATTCCGCCTTGGACGCCCCCCGATCGATTGGTACGGGTGCGGATGTTTCCCGCGTCGTCGCGGAAAAACTCGTCGTTGTGTTCGCTTCCCATCATCAGGGTTCCAGCGAACCCCGATCCGATTTCAAAACCTTTCGTCGCCGGAAGCGACATCACTGCTTTAGCCAGTTCAGCTTCTAACTTATCGAAGACGGGATCGCCCAACCCTCGGGGAACCCGACGCGCTACGCATTCGACGACGCCACCGAGGGAATCGCCCTCTCGTCCGGCGGCTTCGATGGCGGCGATCGCCTTTTCGGCAAATTCTCCGTCGGGAGAGCGCACGATATTACTTTCGACCTGTTCGAGGGTGACCGTTTCGGGATCGACAACCGCTTCGAGATCGCGAATTCGCTTGACGTAGGCGACGATTTCGACCCCGGCCACCTCTTTCAAAATTTTCTTGGCGATCGCTCCGGCGGCCACGCGGCCGATGGTTTCTCGAGCCGACGATCGCCCGCCCCCTTGCCAGTTGCGAATGCCATATTTCGCGTCGTAAGTGGCATCGGCATGAGAGGGGCGATATTTCTGCTGCATCTCGCTGTAGTCTTGGGGGCGCGCGTCTTTGTTGCGAACCACGATCGCGATCGGCGTTCCCAGGGTTTTTCCCTGAAACACCCCCGAGAGAATTTCACAAGTATCCGTCTCTTTGCGGGGGGTCGTAATTTTACTTTGACCCGGCCGCCGTCGGTCTAACTCGAACTGAATTTCTTCTTGGGAGATTTCCAGTCGGGGCGGACAGCCATCGATGATGACACCCACACCGCCCCCGTGCGATTCGCCGAAGGTTGTAATCCGAAATAAATGCCCGAAGGTGTTTCCCACGATCTCGATCGAAAACGACTAAAGCCTGTTTATTTTAGCAGCTTCCCAGTTCCCGAAAGAGACTGTGGGGCGGGCAGTCAGACCGAGCGAGTCTCCTTACGGCTTCCAAAACTCAACAGCACCTTCTGGTAATCTCGCAAGTAGCCGATCGAAGGCTTCTTCATCTACATGGCGTCGCAAGGCTCGAGCCACGTCCTGAATTGCCGTTTCTGTTGAAAAATTGTGTTCCGAACGCAAAGACTTCACCTCTTGAGTCATCGTTGCGCGATCTTCAAAAGGCTTTTTTGGCTCGTTGGTATCCCAATCCGTCACGAAAAGCGCTCTCAGACCAATGGGAAGTACGTTCGCAAACGCGATCGCCTCTTGCGTTGAGAGCCGACGACGAAATGTCTGAAATACTGCCTGCGTCATTGTATAGGTGACGTGAGTACTCCAAAGACCTGCTGTCTCCCGTGCGTCTACTAAGTACTCATAGAAGCGATCGGAAGCTCGTGCGTATTCGGGGGGGACTGGCATCTCAATTTCCGTAGGTTCGGGGTTTCTCTGTGCTGAACTCCATCTCGAGATTTTCCAAAACCCCAGCGAGGGCGGCTTTCATCTCTTCGATGGTGGTGGTGGCGGTTCCAAATTGGCGCACGACGATACTGGCGGCCAAGTTTCCCAATACCACAGCTTCCCAGGGCGATCCTCCCGTACACAAAGCCAGCGTTAACGCGGCGACGACGGTGTCTCCGGCTCCCGTTACGTCGAAAACGTCGGTGCGGTTGAAGGCGGGAACAGTTTCGACGGTTTTCGAGGGATCGAACAGACTCATCCCGTCGCCGCCTCGGGTGATGAGGACGTACTTTGCTTTAGTGCGATCGAGTAAATCCACCCCCGCTTCAATTAAGGTTTTTTCGCTGTCGATGGCGTATCCGATTTCTTTTTCGGCTTCGGGAACGTTGGGGGTAAACAGGGTTGCCCCAGCATAGCGCGTGAGGTGGTTTTGGGTATCGACGATCGTGCGGTGATGTTTCAGGGCAGCTTCGATCGCGCGAGGGGTCAACACGCCGTCGCCGTAATCGGAACAGACGATCGCCTCGACGTTGTTAGCTTCTTCTTCGATGTACGCCCCCAGTTTTTCCTGTAACGCCACGGAGGGGGGCGCGTCGGATTTGCGATCGACCCGAATCACCTGCTGCGTCACGGACTGACGAGCGTGGGCGGAAATGCGGGTTTTGGTGACGGTGGGGCGTTCTCCGTCGATGAAAATTCCCGAGGTGTCGATTCCCGCGTTGTTGAAAATCTCTACGAGGGCGCGTCCCTGTTCGTCGTCGCCGACGAGTCCGGCCACTTTCACCTTTGCCCCCAGTGTCGCTAAGTTATACACGGCGTTCGCCCCACCACCGGGAACCCGACGAGTCGATTCGTGGCGAATAATGGGAACCGGGGCTTCTCGGGAAATGCGTTCGACTTCCCCGGTTAAAAACTCGTCCAGGGTGAGATCTCCGGCCACTAACACCGATACCTCGGAAAAGCGATCGAGGAGTTCGAGCAAACGCCCTTCGGCGTCGCGCAGTCGCTCGGCGAACTCGTGAAACTTGGGAAAATTGGCGTCAATCATGGCAAGTGGCGAATGCAGCGCGATCGCGCTCGGTAGAATCTCCTGATAGCACGCATCGTTGTCGGGTCGATTCTCGCAGGCGATCGATGGCTGCATCGATTATTTCACATCCGGAGGCCACGGATTCAACCCGACTCAACTGGTCTCGCAACGTCCCCGCCCCCGGAAAGCCTTTACAGTACCAGGCGAGGTGTTTGCGAGATTGTTGGATTCCCCGTTCGCCTTTATATTCCCAAAGTTCCTGTAAGTGTTCTTTGGCGCATTCCAAGCGTGCGATCGCCGTGACGGGGGGCGTGACTTCTCCGGTTTTGAGGAAGCGATCGATCTCGCCCACCAAAAACGGATAGCCCAGCGTCCCTCGCGAACACATCACGCCGTCAGCCCCAGTTTCCTCCAAACAGCGAATCGCCGATTCGACGGAGTTGATATCGCCGTTCGCAATCACGGGAATCTCTAAAACTTCCTTCACGCGACGAATCCAATCCCATCTCGCTTTTCCGGTATACCCTTGCTTGCGCGTGCGTCCGTGGAGCGTCAGCATTTGCGCCCCCGCATTCTGCATCCGCCGCGCAAAGTCAAGGATGTTGATTTCGTCGTCAGACCAACCAATGCGGGTTTTGACGGTGACAGGAACCTCCACGGCGTTGGCGACGGCTTCGACGATCGCTTCAGCGACATCCGGTTGACGCAGCAGAGAGGAACCGCCCCCTTTGCGCGTAATTTTGTTGACGGGACAGCCCATGTTGATATCGATGGTATCCGACCCTTGACCGACCGCCAGTTTCGCGGCTTCTCCCAGAAAGTCGGGGCGACAGTCAAACAGTTGAATACTGATAGGGTGTTCGTCAGGATCGACTTCCATAATTTGAGGGACTTCTTTGAGATGTTGCAAACTAGAAGCTTGTACCATCTCGGTATAAGTCATGGACTCTGGGGCGTAGCGACGCACCAACCGCCGGAAGACTAAGTCCGTCACGCCGGACAGGGGCGATTGAAACACGCGGCTGTTGACTTCCACGTTGCCGATTTTCAGCGGTGTTGAAAGGCGTTCCATAATTGTCGTCGAGGGTATCGGGGGTCTTATCGGGATAAATCGTTTCGATGCGGCGACCTAGAGCATCGTAACGGTATTCGGTACGATTTCCCCGTTCGTCGATGTGGGCTTTGACTTCTCCCGTGGCGTGGTATTCGGTGGTGGTGCGGGGATAGCGACGGTCGTCGAGATAGCTTGGCGTCTCGTCGGGATAGACCACCTGCGTCCAATCGACATCGGCGAGGGTGCTTCCCGTCAGTCCCAACGCCTCGAAGAAGGGGGTCAAGCCGTTGTCGTCGGCGTTCGGCGCGATGGTTTCGATGAGTTGTCCGACGGCGTTGTAGCGGAAGTGGGTGACTCGTCCAGCTTCGTCGCGCCTCCCTCGACGGCGATCGCCTTTGTCGTAGACGGTGACGCTGCGGGGGTTATCCTCGAGGGTATCGGGGGTGTCGTCGGGATAGAGGGTATGGAATATGTTTTAATTACCTTGAGATTCTATGATTAGAATTCCATTTTTTATTTCTACTTTTTTCAATCTTTCTAATATTTTTTCTGCCTTCTGATATTGAACAGTTTTGCTAAAATCAGTAAAACCATATGGAGATATTGAACCGCCAAAAATAAAAACAATTAGTGCAGATCTTTGAATTGGTCTTTGAACTTCGTCTTTTGGTAGAGATTTTTCTTGTACTTCCAAAATATTTAAATGCTCTACAATCTTTTTTTGGGAAGAGAACCAAATTTCTTTCTTTTCAAAGTAGCACAAAGTAAAAGCAGGGCCGAAAGCAGGCCATTCAATCATATTTTCTATAATTTTATCATCTTGTATTTCGTAATAAATATACCTTCCTGGCTTATACTTGTCCAGACAAACTCCTTGTGTATAAATGTCATTAATTTCTGCCTGATTAAGTTTAAGTTTAGATTGTTTATTGTTTAGACAAAGAGAAAAAAATTCATCAATTTTTAGTCGAGTGCTTGCATATTCTTCTTGTGAAGATGTATGCATGGGAAACTGTTGCAGTATTTTAGGTATTTTCCCCTTTTTTATATCTGATTGTTTTTTCTGAATAACTAAATAGGAAACAAGAAGAAATGTTGAAGAAGCGACAATTATAATGTTCAATATTGCTTGTATTATTGTTTTTAGTATCTATGGATTCTTGACAATGTATGAGTAACAAGATAGGTGACTAAAATCTGTGACAAACGAATTTTTATCTTACATTATTACATTATTACATTTAATTGAAGTCGCCATGTTTTGTTTCTGGTTACTCTGGAGTAATTTGTTCTAATCGCGTTTCCTCCCCATGTATAGGTAGTGATAGACCAGTATTTAAGTTAATTGCAGTATTGAAATCTGTACTTAGCGCTGCAACATCGATCGTATCATCAAATCGACCTATACCAAATCCCACTGTGAATGTGATTATACTAAATTGACCAGATCCAGCACCTCCGAAAAGGACTCCCCCAGTAAATGTACCTGGGTGTGCACCAATAGCTCTAGGTGAAGGGGTGCATCCCAGTTTTGCAAGTGTTAGGCGTAAAAGTCTCCATTGAGATAAGCACAGCGTTGCTTGAGGACTTGTGGAACGTTCTGACGTTCCCACTGAGCGCCGGAAATCTTGAGACGCCGACCAATCTGCTTGACCGTCGATTCAATGGCTCCAGAGCCGATAGAAATCCCTTCACACTGGTAATAGCTGTAGTTGACGATGCGGTGTCGATGTTTTTGCACGTAAGCCACCAACTTGGTGACGCGCGGGTGTGACCAATCCTCGAACTGAGCCAGCGACCCCTCCACATCACCTCGCCACAAACAAGCTTCAACGGCATCGAGACGCTGCTGTGACCCACCCACTTTCCCTAAATTCTCCGTCAAATGATACCAATCGAGAACTTCTTGCCGCTGAGTGGTATCACCTATGTCAGCAAAGAGATTCCAGATCCCATCGTGTCCATCTCCGAGGCAGATTAGAGGCGTGGCCAAGGGTTGTTGATTGACCCAATTCACCAAGCCCTCGTTATCTTCAAAGAAAGCTCCTACACTCGCCCCATGGAGATTGACGGCTTTGTAATCTCGCCAGATACAGGGGTCTCCGACGGCGGTACGCAGACGGACTTTACCTCCATCGAGGCTCATTTCAGCGACGGTCTCTTCGAGTTGGGGCAGTTCAAACTTTTGACGATGTACCAAGCGTTGCTGGCTACTTGCAGAAACGGTCATGCCCGTTAAGACCTCAAGATCTTGAGCCGCCCGCTCGTAGGAGGAGTTGGCGCTCAGGAGTAAACAGCATTTCTCCAGCTCGGGACTCCATCGACTGTGTGCTTTGACCTCTAGCTTCTGGGCTTGTGGCTCGCTCAGACTCAAGCGACCGAGAAGACTTTTTACCGTCCGTTTTCTTCCGCCTTGGCTGCCGCTGCTGTTTTGGATAAAAAATTTCCCACTTCTGGGCTAACGTGTTCTAATAGCTGATGACGGACGGTTTTTTCGATGCCAGATAGGGTTTGAATCTCTTCTGGGTCACTTCCTTCGTAGAGTAGAGCGGCAATCGCTCGAGCGTGAGCTTGAATTTGGCGACGTTTTTCAGCATCCATGAGCTAGGCTTGACTCCGACTTGGGCAACTCCTTTTAGCTTAACTCCCTTCTCTCAAACCGCTCTAAGTACTCTTACTCATTGCAAAACTGGGATGCACCCTAGGTGAAGTAAGTGTTACCTGGTTATCAATAATAGCAAGATTTGGGGCAATACCCGCTAATGCTCCTGTATTAATTCCACCAGTGACTATCATCCACTTTCCTGAAAAACGGCGAGAAAGACCGTATCCAAAAATCCTGGTAGCTGCTAGTACTCGAGCAGATAATATACCACCATTTGCACTCACGAAGAAATTAGCATCAATTCCTTCAATGTCTCCTTTCCACTCTAAGCTGTTGTTTGTACCGGTTTGTCCAACAACAGATACGGTTGCCTGTCCAACTGACAATCCAATGATAGGAGCAGCTACTGAATAAACTGTTGATAGTGCAACAGAAAGGGTTGAAGCAATAGCCGGAGCGCTAAGTGTACTAGCAACTTCCCCACTCGGATCTTCAAAAACAACAGGATTAGCGTTTCCATAAAGATAGCGATGGCGAGAAACCGGACTTTCCACCATCCCCTCAAACGGATCGGTACTGAGAAAACGCCCCGTTTCCGGTTCGTAATACCGCGATCGCAGATACTGCAATCCTAACTCGGAATCCCACGACTCACCGCGATAAAGATAAGGATTCTCCGTCGCACCCGTCGCACTCAAAACCTCACCATACGCTCCATACTCGTAAGTATCCGTTACCGTCCCTAACTCGTCCGTCAGCAGGCGCACGCCACTGTGTCCGTCTTGCAGGTAGAATCGAGACTCGTCCCCACGCTGCTGGGAAATCAAATCCAAACCGCGCACGTAAGCCGTCTGGGTTTCCCCGTTCGGTGCGTACTCCTCGATAACCTCTGCATAAGGACGATTGGCATCGACGAGATAGCGAGTTTCCACTTCATTTACTCCATCGAATTTCTGTAGTCTAAGCTACATCGATCGTCGCAAACCCAGAAGACCCTGGATTATGTATTTTCATTCTTAGCCACGTATAAAGTTATCAATAAAAAAGCAAGATAAAAAGCACAATAAATGTAGGATAACGCAATAGCTGCATTATCAAAATAGCTTTCATAAGGAATATTGAATAAATTTACCACAGATTTTATGGCGATGGAGAGCAAAAAAATTATGCCTTGAACAACCATTAATAGACTCGCTACTATCCGTTTTTTTGCACTGTAGTCTTGAAAGTTTTGAAGTTTTTTATGCCACTCGCCTACAGCATGACCATCTATTATACATGGCAAAAAAAGGGCTATATAGAACGGGCTGGGATAGTAAAAAAGATGAAAGAAGTTATTCACGATCTAGATTTGGGGTGAGAATTACTATTTTTTAGCTGGGAGTGCTTGTGCAGGGCTGCGGAAAATCTCCTACGTTATAAACTGGAAAACTAAATCGGGTGCATCTCAAAAATGTAAATTCATCGAATTGGGCGCACTCAATTTCCAGATCCCCGGCATCTCCAAGATGCCGGGGATCTTATACCGGAAGTGCTAATCGGGAATTTTGCCACCCCAAACTGATGTTTTTGCAAAAGTGAGATGCACCCACTAAATCTAAGAATGCCACTAAAATTAACATCAAATCCCCTTGAGGTTTCTCCATTCAGAGCAGTCCCCGTAGGGTCTTCGGAGTTTGTGGTTACAAATGTATAAAACGATACAAAAAATTGAGAACTCGAGAGCCAAAACCTTTGAAATCTCGTAAAGTTAGTTTTTCTGTCACTCTAAACTCCGAAGAGCCATAGATCCTCACCTCTAAAGGGTCGAAGCCAACCACCTGCCGGGGACGGTTGAGGTCGTCGTAGCGGTAGGATAGAGTGCCTGCGGGGGTGGTCACGGTTTCGACTCGACCGGCATCGCCATAAGTATAGGAAATTTCCGTTTGGTCGGGTTCGGTACGCGAGAGCAGCTGACCGAGAAGTCCGTAGTCGAAATCAGTGGTTCCCCGTTCGTCTGTGGCTGCATCCAGGCGACCGGCAGTATCGTAGGTATAGGAAATGAAGGGAACACCTCACCCAGGTCGGTATCCAGTTGTCAAGGTTCTGAGACTGCTACGGTCATCACCCCATTTCCTCATCACCGGAAGCTCGACAGTCTCGCAGCCAGTTGCGAATTCCCGAGGCGATCGCGCTACTGCTGGTTTCTCGGGGTGGGGTGACAATGTTATCGCGGGCGGTGTCGAGACTTGAAAACATGGTTACGAGCCACCAATCTCCATTTTCGGCTTGGGTGAGAAACAGCCAGTGAAAATGTTGGAGTTGGTGGATTTTGTCGGTGGTATAGGTGCGCTCTAGAGTTGTGATAAAGACTTGACGGACGTTCTCGGGAGGGTCGCGATCGAGTTCGATCGCCTGAAATTCTGGACGCCCCGCCACGAGAACGGTACTCCGAGCGAGAGGATCGTTGGTCGTTTGCGATCGCGCGGTCACGCGGTTGATATAACCGGGAAGCTCGGGCAACATTCGAGCGATCAGCGGTTCGAGGTCTTTCGGACAGGTAGAATCGGCTAGGGTTCGATCGCCCGACAGCACGATCGCGGCGAAGATGCCGAGAGGGGCGATCGCTCCGAGCCAGAATCTTGATTTCACAGGAAACGGTTCGATAGGCTACGCTTTATTATTGCAATCATTGCAGTTTTATCGAACTTCGCTGGGTTGTTCTGGCGTTCGTCTTCTGCCATCGTTTTTATTGTATACTTTTACAACGAAATATTGACAATAAAAATATTTGTGATATGGATTGCATCCGAATTTCAAATTTACGCTGTTACGGATACACGGGATTTTTGCCCGAAGAACAGGTTTTAGGGCAATGGTTCGACCTCGATCTGACGCTGTGGGTGGATTTAGCCGTCGCCGGAAAGAGCGATCGCATTGAAGACACCCTCGACTATCGCGGGGCGATCGAATCGGTCAAAACCATCGTCAAGACGCAAAAATACGCCCTAATCGAGCGCTTGGCTGAAGCGATCGCGGAAGAGTTACTCACGCGCGATCGCCTAGAACGGGTGCGCGTGCGTCTGAGTAAACCCGCCGCTCCCATTCCCGATTTCGGTGGAAAAATTACAGTAGATATCGCCCGTCCTCGCACGCCTGAAAAGATAATCGAAGGCGGGGAAACAGAAAGCCTGGGTTAAACAATCTCAATCAAAGATGGTATGCACCCCGATGTTAACCTGCTCTCGAGAGAACTGCCGTGACCCCAAGTGAGTTCGAGTATCTCATTCGTCAAACCATCGTCTACCTGGAATTTCACGACGACGACTCCGCTAAACGGCTGATTTCACAATGGCGTCAAATGCTCGATCGCGTTCGACAGCTCGAGCAGAACAACACGAAAGGCGATCGCTAACAAGGAACCGACTGCGGGTGAGATTGGGACTGACGTTCCAATAACTCCCGCGATTCCTGTCGAACTTTCCCCTGCATCGCCGCCTGTTGCAGTCGCACGAACGCATGAAAATCTTCAAGATCGTACTTTTGCGTCAAACACTGGCGCAGTTGTTCTTCAGCTTCGACTGAAAGATACCCCGTCTCTAGCGCTTCGCGCACGAGATCGCGAATTGAAATGATAGGTCGGTTCAAGATCGTCAATCCTAATAACTCGTTAAGTCTAATCCCAGTATCTGAGTTTCCGAGCGTTCGCGACGTGACGCGATCCCGAAGTGTGCCGTGAGATTTAGGGGGAATTTTAGCGATCGAGCCGTTTAAGTTTTGTGATTTCGATCGCCATTTCACCAATTTATTACGAAATGTTTCCGAAATACCTACCGTTCTTTACTTTTCTGGCTTAGGCGAGTCCTCCTCGTCATCGCGATCGGTACTCTCTTCTGATTCCCGAACTTCGATATCGTCGGACTCGTCCGTCATATCCTCGGCCTCGGGAATTTCGGCGGTTTTCGATTCGGCTGTATCTGCACCCGCGTCGGACACTTCAGCGGCGTCAGGTCGTTCGACTTCAGACACGTCTTCCACTGACGCTTCGACTGTATCTTCAGGTTCAGACACGGCCTCGGGCGATCGGTCAATTTCAGAAGTGTCTTGGCTCTCCTCGTCCTCAATTCCCTCTTCAACCGTCGAATCTGCCTTCACCTCGTCTTCCGTAACGGGTTCGGTCTCCGAACTGTCCGCCGCAGAGGTTTCGCTTTCCAACCTGTCTTGCAGAAAAGTCTCTTGAGGTGTCTCGTCTCCAGTGTCAGTTTCAAACGGCTCCTCAGTAGATTCAACCTGGGGTTTCTCCGAACTCGGTTGGGAAACAGGCGATCGAGACGGTTGGGGCTTAACGCGACTAAACAAACTGCCAATTCTCCCGAACAGCCCTGGTTTGGCTTGACTGGCTGAAAGAGCAGTCGGTTCGGGGGTCTTCACTTCGGGTTTGGCGGTGTCTTCCCCTTCAAGCACATCTTCGTCCTTCGCCGTCGCACCTTCAGACGGGGCTTCAGGCGTCGTGTCTTCGGCTTCTGCGATCGTCGATTCCGGTGTTTCCGTCGCGTCCGGCGCTTCAGGCATCGCGATCGCCTCCTCCGCAGCTTCCTTCGTTTCAGCCGAAGGCGACTCTGTTTCGCCAGGTTCCTCAGCTTGCGGTGTCGTAGCAGGAGGTGTTTCTCGAGACAGCAGTTCCGACGCTTTTTCCTCCAAAGCATCCGTCGGCGTTTGACGATCGCGAGGTGTCACCTCCCGACGCAGTCGTAGCGTTTGCCACCCCAGCCAACCGATGAGTGTGACGCTGGCGGTTTGACCGAGTAGCACCGCCCCCGTGAAGCGTCCGGCGCAAAACCACAGCACCAGAGCGTAGAAAAACCCTACGCCACTCCAGACGAAATCTCCCTTTCGGTAGACCTCTGGGAAAAAGAAAGCTGCCATAAAGAGAATAAAGCTGCCCAAACCAACGGCAACAGCAAGCAGATAGGCAAGCATTACGTCGTTAACCCCTAAATCTCTCTACTGCTTTATTCTACAGGTCAGATGGATTTGACAATTGACAATTGATAATTGATAACGCAGAAGCGTCTCCCCCTTTACAGTGAACAGTCAACAGTGAGCAGTCAACAGTGAAGACAGTTGACAGTTTCTTCCTTCTCCCCCTCTCGCCCTCTCCCCTTCTCCCCCTCTCCCCCTCTCCCCCTCCTCCACTCTTAACATCTTCTTCCCCATCTTCTGAGGGGGATCGGGCTACCCTGAACAAAGAATCGAAGCATCGAAACATCCCAAACAGTCGAGTTGAAACGATATATATGGCTTTACAGAATTTTGGCGTCATCGGTCTCGCCGTAATGGGTGAAAACCTGGCGCTGAACGTCGAGCGCAACGGCTTTTCCGTGGCTGTCTACAACCGCACGACTGAGAAAACGACGGCGTTTATGGAAAATCGCGCCCAAGGTAAGAACGTCAAACCCGCTCACAGCCTCGAAGAATTCGTCGCGTCCCTCGAACGCCCCCGAAAAATCCTGCTGATGGTGAAGGCGGGTAAACCTGTCGATGCGGTTATCGAGCAACTCAAACCGCTCCTCGAACCCGGTGATATGATTATCGACGGCGGAAACTCGCTCTACGAAGATACCGATCGCCGCGTGGCCGATCTCGAAGCGGCGGGGTTGCGCTTTATTGGAATGGGCGTCAGCGGTGGTGAAGAAGGCGCTCTCAACGGCCCGAGTTTGATGCCTGGCGGAACGCGGGAAGCTTACGAGGCGATCGAACCCATCGTCACGAAAATCGCCGCCCAAGTCGACGACGGCCCCTGCGTCACCTACATCGGCCCCAAAGGCGCGGGGCATTACGTCAAGATGGTTCACAACGGCATCGAATACGGCGATATGCAGTTGATTGCCGAAGCCTACGATCTCTTGAAAAACGTTCTCGGGTTGACGAACGAGCAGCTTCACGATGTCTTCGCCGAGTGGGACGAAACCGAAGAACTCGATTCGTTTTTGATCGAGATTACCGCCAATATTTTCAAGAAAAAAGACGATATGGGCGACGGCTTCCTCATTGATAAGATTTTGGATGCCGCCGGACAAAAAGGAACGGGACGCTGGACGGTGGTGAGTTCCTTAGAACTCGGAGTTCCCATTCCCACTATCACGGCGGCGGTGAACGCCCGCGTCATGTCAGCCTATAAAGACGAACGGATGGCAGCAGCCAAAGAACTAGCGGGCCCCGGCGGGAAGTTCGACGGTAACACGCAAGGGTTTATCAACAAGGTTCGCGACGCGCTCTACTGCTCGAAAATGTGTTCTTACGCCCAAGGGATGGCGCTGCTCGGAACGGCATCTCAGGAGTTTGAATACAACCTCGATTTGGGCGAAATCGCGCGAATTTGGAAAGGCGGCTGCATCATCAAAGCGGGATTTTTGAATAAAATCAAACGTGCTTTCGATGAAAATCCCAATTTGGCGAATTTGCTGCTCGCGCCGGAATTCAAACAAACCATTCTCGATCGCCAAGCCGCTTGGCGAGAAGTGTTGATGGCGGCGAATGGCTTGGGGATTCCCGTTCCTGCGTTTAGCGCCTCTCTCGATTATTTCGACAGCTACCGTCGCGAACGACTTCCGCAAAACCTCACTCAAGCGCAACGAGACTATTTCGGCGCTCACACTTACGAACGCACGGACAAATCGCGCGGTGAGTTTTTCCATGCTGAGTGGTTTTAAGCGGTAAATGCCTGCTTTGACACAGTTTTTCCCGTGGTGACTTTTCCGGTTTCTTTTGAGAAGCCGGTTTTTTTGTTGATTTTTTTGTTGATTTTTTTTGTTAAATTACTGGCGCACCCTCCCAGTTGTTATAAAGTGCTTCTGCATAGACCATGATGTCTTCATTGGGTAGATGAATTTTGGGTGTTTGCCGGGGATATAAGCTTTCTAAACATTGTGTATCTTGTTGGACAACAATCGAAGCGGCGTGAAGTAAAGAGTCTTTCATGACTGGTTTTAAGCTCGGATCGCTGAATTTTGCATACAGCAAAATAAACGTTTGAGTTCGATTTTCAGTCTCGGGGTACAGGATATGTCCTTGATAGGTTTGTACTTCTGGCGACTGCAAGCAGAAAAACTGAGTTGAGGGAAAGACATATTCCAGAAAATTATTCATCACATCTGGAATTGCGCCCAACATGGGGTTTTCTGCGATCTCTTCTGGTGTATAGTCATCTTTTTCGACGACTTGTGAAACCTTGGCATAAATGCCTTCTTTTTCGATGAACTCAGATCGACAGGATTTGCACTTAAAAAACTCTCGATGCGTTCCATTTTGATGGTTGTGGTCGTAGTTGATTTTCAGGCAGCTTAGAAAATCGCTCTGAATGCTTTTTTGAGCGGTTACACCCAAGAAATCGTAATCGTTTGCAACTTTTTGATGTAGGTCGGGAACTGGGAGTTGAGGTTGAAAGCCGCCGTAAGTCCAGATGAAATCGCCGTCAACAATTAATTTTAGCGGTTCGATGAAAGACGTTCGACTCAATTCTCCATCTCGAAAAAGTCGCCCCAAACCGTCAAACTCTAGTGCGTGAAACGGACAAGCGATCGTGTTGCGCTCTTGACAAATCCACCCCTTCGATAAGGGAGCTTGCATGTGAGGGCAAATATTACTCAGCGCAGAGATTTCCCCCGATGTATTTTGCCAGAGTACGTAATCTCGACCGTTCAAGGTGAGCGGATAAGGACGATTAACGCCCAGCATCGAGCGGTGAGCGACTAGCCAAGGCGCTCCTGGAAGAATAGGTTTCATAACCTGTGGATTTTAATTAAACAACTGTTTAGTTAGCGTAGCAAGGTCTATAGATGGATGTCAAGGATTAAAGTAGATAGAGGAGTCTGATTTGCCGATTGGGTTGCAACCATGCCGAAAACACCCCGCTTCACCCCCAAGCACAACGAGGAAAAGCAAAGCCGGAATGCAGAAGTCACGAAAGCCAACATTCTCTCGGCTGCAATCGAGGAGTTTGCCCAGTATGGTTTATCTGGGGCGAGAACTGAAAATATTGCGAAGCGCAGTGGTGTGACTAAAGCGATGATTTGTTATTATTTTAAAAATAAGAAAACACTGTATCAGGCTGTATTAAATCAGCTCGTTCTAGAAATTAACGAATCGTTTGAAGCGATCGATATCGAACAACAACCTGTCGAACAGGCTTTAGAGTCTATCGTTCGTAGCTATATAAAATTTGAGTCTAAAAACCGATGGCATGGGATGCTCTGGTTTCAAGAAGCATTGCAAAACCAAGGGCGCTACGGCGAGCAGACTGGGTGGCAAGAAGGATTTCAATCTATTGTAAAATTGTTAGAAAAAGGAATAAATGAGGGAGTTTTTCGTAAAGTCGATCCCTTTTTAACTGCAATTAATATTTTGGGAATTTGTTCGTTTTACTTCGACGCTCATGAAAATTTAAAGTATCTCGAGCCTGACAGAGAGCTTTTGAGTTCTGAAACGATCGAACAACAAACAGATGCTGTTCTTGACTTGCTCGTTTCAGGCTTGATGGCTTCGTAATGGGTGCATCTCAAAAATGTAAGTTCATCGGATACGAGCTGACCTACCTAAGTGGTGCAGAAAACTTTTCGAGATCTAGGATTGACAAAACACATAAAATCTGTATTGAGACTCGAGCCAGATCCCCGGCATCTCCAAGATGCCGGGGATCTCCGGCAACCATTTACCGATCTGGGATTTTGCGGCCAACCCTTTAATACGGCGATATCTGTTCTAACAAGGGTTTCAGGACTTTTCTGCACCACTAAGGCTGACCTCCTCGATCGATCGGCTGTTGGACTCCACTCCGTTCCACCCCTGGACGGCAGCGTTGTCGAAGTCCAACCGACTCCAGACTTATATTTTTACAAAAGTGAGATGCACCCAGTGCATCTCACTTTTGCACCCGGAACCCCACCCATCCTCCCCTTACTAAGGGGAGGTGCCGAAGGCGGAGGGGTCGTTCTACGAAAGTGAGATGCACCCTTCGTAACCCGTTCCCGATTCCCTTTTTTCTTTTTCACACCACTGATTTAGAGTCGCTAGATAATTTATTGAAGCTTGAAGTTTTAAAATTGAAATCATTCAAATTGTGGATTCAAACGATCGAATTACAGTCAGCGAAACACCCGTTGTAACAACAGCGGTGAAATCTCGTTTAACGGCAGAACGTAGTGTGCTGCTTTGAGTGCGATCGCCTCTTTCGGCATCCCAAACACGACGCTACTGGCTTCGTCTTGTGCGATCGTCAATCCGCCGCTGCGTTCGATTTCTAACATTCCTATCGCACCATCTTTCCCCATTCCTGTTAACAAAACGCCCACAGAACGGCGACCGTAACACCGAGCGACAGACTCGAACAAAACCGTTACCGACGGGCGATGTCCCGACAGAGGCGGCAGGTTAGAATACCCAAAACGGCCGGCACGATCGAAGATTA
>NZ_KB235957.1:228757-229940 GCF_000332355.1 Baaleninema simplex PCC 7105 | reverse complement strand
ATTCAGCGTCGCCTTTATCTCGGCTTGGGCTATCCTCTCTTAACACCTCTACCCAGGTGCAATCCTCCTACGGCTTGTGCCTCGAGGCGCAAGCGACGACATCTGCAACTCCGCCTTGAGTTCGCTCGGGTTTCTACCGCTTGATTTTCTCTTCTCTCCAGAACGGCTGCTTTTTGTCAATCCCTATGACCCTTCTGAGTTTTCTGCACCACTAAGGTTCGGTGGTTTTCCTCGCTTGATTTAACAGTTCGACATCCCCCCAACCCCCCTTTCTAAGGGGGGCTACGGGGGATTATCGGCAGGTGCGACGGTCGCATCGATTAAGAGTTTCCCTCTATTTTCTTTTCTTCTTTCGACTCCTTCTGACTTTTTTGTGCTAGATTCCTCCCGTTGAAATCCTCGAGCTTGTCGGACAATTCTTCGATTTATTTTTTGAAGTAGAGAGCGACCAATCCTTTGCCGAAAATGAACCATCATTGAAGCATCAAAAGGCGCTTCGTTTCGATAACTCTTTTCCCCGATAAAATACTGTAGGTAAGGGTTTTCTTTAATTTGTTCGACAGTTTCTCGGTCGCTTATCCGGGTCTTCGCAAAACAAGGTGATAAGAAAAACTTATTAAGTAAAGCAATACAGAAAGCGTATTCGCATATTTTCAAAATTTATAAAGCCATAAGCTTGACGCTTTATCAGTTTAAGACGATTATTAATACCCTCCATAACACCATTGGTTGTTCGGCTCAAGAAATAATTACATATTGTGTTAAGATGATTGCGAATTGTCTTGACAGCATCACCATAAATACTCTGTGCTTTACACAACCATTCTTTAAATTTATTTTTTCCGTCTCTCTGGGTCTTGAGTTGTTTCATAAATTTCTCTAAAATCCTCTTTAAGCTGATAAGCTTTTCGTAAACGTTTTTGACTGTTTTAAAACGGCCTCTAATTTTTCCAATCCCTCTTCTTTTAAGTCTTTTGGTTTTTCAGCAATAACCATTTTGCTCCTTTGATTTTGATTTTAAACTTCACCTGCTTTCGGATTTTATTTAGATTGTCATTCACCGCTTTCATAACGTGAAATCTATCGACGACAATTTGGGCATTGGGAAACACTTTTTCGATAAGCTTTGGAAATCCTCCCCACATATCTACTCCCCACATATCTACACTGACTTCTTCGACTG
>NZ_KB235957.1:217974-228657 GCF_000332355.1 Baaleninema simplex PCC 7105 | reverse complement strand
CAAGACTCCTCTAAGCCTTACACCGTAAGCTTTTCACTTCTTTTCAGCAAGCCCTATTTAAAAATCCCCGTAGAGACGTTTTTCAAACCGTTTCTACGGGGACATTTATCAGAGAAAAATGCAACGATTAGAACGTAAACGTCGTCCGCAATACACCATAAACCACATCTTCGTTATCCCGATCGCCGTCGGGGGCTGTAATCCAAATGACAGCGGGCGTAATCGAAATGTTGTCGCTCAACTGGAACCGATAGAAAGTTTCCAGGTGAATCGCCGTATCGTCGGACAACGTATCGCTGACGATACCGCCGACATCTTGACCTTCGTAGCCGCCCACGTAAGGCTCTGCCCCAGCCATAATCCCGAGCAAGTTACCCGGAAGTAGCAAATCGGGGAACGCCAAACCTAAACCGTAATACCAAATTTCCGCTTTGGCATTTTGTCCGGCCGCTTGAGCGTGGGTAAACCCACCGTAGGCGTTGACCGCAATACCATCCGTAATTTGATACGCCGCTTGTAAACCGTAGGAGTTGGTGAACGTCGATTCGTCGAAGAACGGATTGCGAGCGCGAACCGTTCCCACCAAGGTATCGAACAAGGCGTCGCCTTCATCGCGGAAATTGTTGAAATAGCCGTGGTGGAACGTGGCCGCCACTTGGAAATCTCCCGACGTGAAGGTTAGCTGTCCGAGGGTCGAATAATCCCCGTTAAACAAGCCGTTTTTCTCCGTGGGATTGAAGGAATCGCCGCCGAAATATCCCCCTGACAACATCAACTCGTCGGTAATTTCCACGTTGACGCCGATGCCGCCCCCGTTAGACAGCCCCATTTTATAAATCGGACTCGATTCTGCCCAACTCGAGACGGCATTGCTCGCTCCCGTAAAGCCTTCAAAGTACGGACTGACCGTCGGTACGAAGTCTTGCCATAACGGGAAAGCCGCCGGGAGGTAAACTTGAACGTTGTCGCCGATGGGGAAGTAGTACGCCAGCCAGCCCACACCGACGCTGCTGCCGGAATCGGTGGTTTGATAGGTGGTCGCACCTTGAATGGCATCGCCGCCAATTTCGACGAGAGGCCCGGCGTTGGCCGCGTCGAGACGAGTCCAAAGTTGGTCGCGTCCGGTAAAGCTGGAGACGAAGGCAAGACGCGCTCGGTATTGAAAGACGCTTTGCGTGTTGTCGGCGCCGACTTCTTCTCCGCCCCAGGCGTCAGCCAGTCCGAAGACGACTTCTCCTTGCAGTTGGGTGGTGGTGGAAAACTGATTGGCTTCGAGTTCGGCGACGCGGGACTCTAAACCGTCGACTCGTCCTCGCAAGGCGGCCAGTTCGGCGGCGAATTCTTCTTGCAAACGACGAATCGTAATCAGATCTTCATCACCGAGGGGTTCGATATCGAGAAGGGAGACGATTTGGTCGAGACACGCATTGAGACCGGCAGCGAACTCATAGCGGGTCATGAAACTGTTGCCGCGATAGGTGCCGTCGGGATACCCCGCGATACAACCGTAGCGTTCGACGAGGGATTGTAATGCTTGGAACGCCCAGTCAGTGGGTTGGACGTCGGAGAGTTGCGACACCGAGGTCACTTGAGAGCGGGAATTGCCAGAGGGCGCTTGCCGACCTTGGGTTATCGATTGGTTTTCTCGGGCTTCAATAAAATCGTCGACGGAGAGCTGTTTGCTCGGAGAGACTGTGGCGATCTCAGCGAGTTTTTTGTCGGAACGGGTATTTGTTTCAGAAGGTTCGATCGCCGCCGAAACAGCGTTCGCGCTCAACAGGACTGCCAGAACGGGGCTAACTCGTAACATCGGCCGGGAATGGTGATACATCTTCGTTCACACCTCAACACCGACCAAATTGTACGGGAAGAATCGAGGTCGAGGCAACGACATTACGATCGAACGATCGAATTGTCTGACATAAAGTCAAACAACTCGATCGCTCGACGGGAACTCAAGTGGCGAAGTGGCGAGACTTCCTGCTAGAACGTGAAGGTCGTCCGCAGGATGCCGACCACAGCGTCGTCGTTGTCTTTTTCACCTTGCGGTGCCGTCAACCAAATCACGCCTGGCGTAATCGAAATGTTGTCGTTGAGCTGATAGCGATAAAAGGCTTCGAGGTGGAACGGCGTATCGTCGGCGACCGAATCGTTGCTGCTACCGTTCAAGCCACCCACGTAAGGCTCTGCACCGGCCATGATGCCGAGTAAGTTTCCATCTCCGCCTAAGTCGGGGAAGGCTAAGCCTAAGCCGTAGTACCAGATTTCAGCATCGTCTTTACCCGAAGCCCGAGATTCGGCGTCGGTGTAACCGCCAAATGCGTTGATGGAAATGCTGTCGCCGAGTTGGTAGGACGCCGCTGCACCGTAGGAGTTGGTATACAGGGCTGCGTTGCCACCAAAGGGCTGTACGGCGGTAAAGGTTCCCGGTCCGAGGTCGAAAATCCCGTTATCGCTGTTGGGGCTGTCGTTGAAGTAGGCGTGGTTGTAGGTCAAGCCCACTTGCAAGTTGTCGAAGTTGAAGGTGAGCTGTCCGAGCATCGAGTACTCGCCGTTGAACAGCCCTTCTTTCTGGCTGGGGCTGAAGGAGTCGCCACCGAAGTAACCGGCCGAAACCGTCAGCCAGTCCGTCGCTTCGACGTTGAAACCGATACCGCCACCGTTGGACAGACCGATTTTGTAAATCGGACTCGATTCGGCAAAGCTAGACAGGGCGTTGCTGGCACCGGTGAAGCCCTCGAAGTAGGGGCTGACGGTGGGGACGAAATCTTGCCACAGGGGATAGGCGGCCGGTAAGTAAACTTGGACGTTGTCGCCGATGGGGAAGTAGTACGCCAACCAGCCGATCTCGACGCTGCTGCCGCTGTCGAAGCTGTGAGTGAAGACCCCTTGGTCGAGGTTGTTGAAGTAGGTGGCGTTTCCGGCGTCGAGACGAGTCCAGAGTTGGTCGCGTCCGGTGAAGCTGGAGACGAAGGCCAGACGGGCGCGGTACTGGAAGACGGTTTGGTTGTTGTCGATATCGACATCTTCTCCGCCCCAGGCGTCAGCCAGTCCGAAGACGACTTCTCCTTGCAGTTTGGTGGTGGTAGAGAACTGGTTGGCTTCGAGTTCGGCCACCCGTGCTTCTAAGCCGTCCACTCGTCCGCGTAAGGCGGCCAGTTCGGCAGCGAATTCTTCTTGCAAACGACGAATCGTAATCAGATCCTCATCACCGAGGGGTTCGATATCGAGAAGGGAGGCGATTTGGTCGAGACACGCGTTGAGACCAGCGGCGAATTCGTAGCGGGTCATGAAGCTGTTGCCGCGATAGGTGCCGTCGGGATACCCCGCGATACAACCGTAACGCTCGACGAGAGATTGGAGTGCCTGGAACGCCCAGTCGGTCGGTTGGACGTCGGACAGTTGAGACACGGAGGTCACTTGATCGAGGTCGCGATTAGCACTCGGTCGATCGAGCGATCGCTCTTCGGTTGCGTCGATAAAGTCGCTGACGGAAATTTGTTTACTTCCGAAGCTCGCTTCGTCGATCGCTTCGGGTTTCGATAGACCCACTTCAGACGCGATCTCGAGTTTTTCGTTTTCTGCGCGAACGGGCGCGCTCAGCCCCAACAGCGTTACGAACGCCGGGCTGAACAATAGCATCTGCCAAATAAGTTTTCGCATCTTCCCTCACACCTGAAAAATAAAGGGCTACTGTGACTAATAGTCACAGTAAGCGATTCATATTCCATAATGCGATCGCGACTACTAAAAATATGTAGTCTCGTATACCAAAAAGCACGAGTAACTGGGGTTGTCGGGCGATCGTGTTAAAAAACCCTAATATTGTTGAGAGTTTTGAGCCCTCCCTCAACTCTCCACGGTGACGAGACTGCGTTTCAACAGCAAACCGTACTCTAGCCCTTCCACGACCGCTCGATACGAGGCGTCGATGATGTTAGTCGAAACCCCCACGGTCGTCCAGCGCTGGTGTCCGTTAGTCGATTCGAGCAACACTCGGGTTTTAGCCGCCGTTCCCGCTTGACTGTCGAGAATGCGAACTTTGTAATCGACCAGGTGGAAGTCGGCGATTTCGGGGAACAGACTCACCAGGGCTTTTCTCAAGGCGGCGTCCAAAGCAGAAACCGGCCCGTTACCTTCAGCGGCTTCTAAGAAATCTTTGCCGTTGACGCGAACTTTCACGGTTGCCAGGGAATTGCTTTCTCCCTCGCCGTCACCTTGGGTACAGTGAACTTGAAAGCCTTTTATCTCGAACAGTACCGGCCGCTGTCCCAACGCTTCCCGCATTAACAAGTCGAAACTGGCCTCGGCGGCCTCGAATTGATAGCCCTCGCTTTCGAGGGTCTTTAACTGTTCTAAGATTTCACGGCAGGCGGGATTTTGTTTGTCTAGCTCGATACCGAAACTGCGGGCTTTGGCGAGAACGTTACTCAATCCCGCTTGATCGGAAATGACGATACGCCGTTGGTTGCCGATCGCTTCGGGGCGAACGTGTTCGTAGGTTAGGGGATTGCGTTGCACTGCGCTAACGTGAATGCCGCCTTTGTGAGCGAAGGCCGATCGCCCGACGAAGGGGGCGCGATCGTCGGGGGCGAGATTGACGATTTCGCTGACGAACCGACTGGTTTCGGTCAGGGCGAGGAGTCGGTCGTCGTCGAGACACTGATAGCCTAACTTCAGTTGTAAGTTGGCGATCGCCGAACAGAGATTGGCGTTACCGCAGCGTTCGCCGTAGCCGTTAATCGTTCCCTGAACCATCGTCGCCCCCGCCAACACCGCCGAGAGCGCGTTGGCTACGGCCGTATCGGAATCGTTGTGGGTGTGAATTCCCAAAGGAACGGTGGTTCCGAGTTCGGAGACGACTTCCGAGACGATTTCACCGATCTCGTGAGGCAGGGTTCCGCCGTTGGTATCGCACAGCGTCAGCCACGCCGCCCCAGCTTCGGCAGCAGCTTGCAGCGTTTTGAGGGCGTATTCGGGATTCTGTTTGTAGCCGTCGAACCAATGTTCGGCGTCGTAAATTATACGGCGTCCCTGGCTGCGAAAATATTCGATGCTGTCGCGGATCATGGCCAGGTTTTCGTCGAGGGTGGTTTTTAATCCCTCAGTGACGTGGAGATCCCAGGATTTGCCGAACAGGGTAATCCAACGGGTTCCGGCCGCGAGGATCGGTTGTAACATCGGATCGTCTGCGGCGGTACGTCCTGGGCGACGCGTCGCACAGAAGGCGACGATTTCCGAACGTTGCAGGGGGGTTTCTTTCAGTTGCCAGAAAAACTGAACGTCTTTCGGGTTGGCACCTGGCCAACCGCCTTCAATAAACGGAACGCCGAGGGCGTCGAGCTGATTGGCAATGCGAAGTTTGTCTTCGAGAGAGAGCGATAACCCTTCACACTGCGCTCCGTCGCGCAGCGTCGTATCGTAAATCCAAAGGCGGTTGGCGGTCATGGGAGCGTTTAAAAGTTCTGAGGAAGTTTTGGAAATTCGGGTAAGTCTTAAGAGAAAGCTGCGGTTGCTCCAAATTTTACCCGATTTTTGGGGAGGAAACCGTTCGAGCTTGTCACAATAGAGAAGGAGACATCAACAGTCAATCTATGCCTAAAGTCACCGCCTGCGGAAAAACCTTCGAGTGCGATCGCGGTGCGAATCTCCGCCGCGTTCTCCTGCACCAGGGTATCGATTTGTACAACGGAAATGCTTCTGTCATTAACTGTCGCGGTATCGGGACTTGCGGGACTTGTGCGGTACGGGTAGACGGGAAAGTGTCGGAGGCGAACTGGCGCGATCGCGCTCGACGATCGCTCCCACCTCACGAGTCGTCGCGAAATCTGCGTTTGGCCTGTCAAACTCGGGTGTTAGGCGACGTGCGCGTGACGAAGTTCGATGGCTTTTGGGGACAAGGCGATCGGGTTGTTTGGACGCCGGACGGAACGGCGCGAGACCGTTGAACGATATTTTTAGAAATCTCAAAGCGATCGCGGGGGTGGGGTTGGTGGTGGCGGTGACGTTACCGTTCGTGCGCTACGTGGCTGAGGGTCGTTGGCTGCGCGGCGATCGCGATCGCGACCCGACTCCATCTCAGTCTCGCCCCGAAGAGGGGTTGCAAACGCCGCAAAGCGACTTCGCGATCCCTTCGAGTCCGACAGCGACGGACATCGACGAGTCTTCGGAAACGGCAGTTCCCCAGTTCCCCAGTCCGACTCCCAGTCCGATCCCCAGTCCGACAGCGACCCCTTCTCCCACGGTGCGATCGCAGCCCGAAAACGAGATTCCCGCGTTGTGGTAAAGGAAACGTAAGCAGAATCAATCCCCGGCGATCGGTTGGACGTTCGCTATACACCAGGAAGACTTAAACGCGATTTTACTAAATTTTTCAAAGGTATCGCACGCTGCTGCCGACTCAGACAGCTATGTCCAATCCACAGAACCCACCCGAGGGTCTACCTCCTGAAGACAGAAACGTTAGTCCTTCAGCATCAACCTCAACCTCTAGAGGGTCGGCTTATAACGGTTGGTCGTCTTTTCCGATTTGGGGTTGGGGGCTGTTGGTACTCGGTTTGACGAGCGACCTCGGCGCGTTCGGTCTCGAAATGTGGAACGTTGCGTCTCGATCGCCTGAAGAACCGCCGATCGCACAACCGTTCGGCCCCACCCAAACGCCAACGCCGACCCCAATGCCAACCCCCACGCCAACCCCCACGCCAACCCCGACTCCCACACCAACACTAACTCCCGCGCCAACCCCCACGCCGACTCCGACGTTTCAGCCTTCTCCTCGCCGAGCCTTATGGTAGGTTCCGAATCTTTTCGATCTTTGTGAAAAGGGGATGGGTTTAGAGAGAAACCGTTTGCAGTTTTCGAGATTTTGTCTCCAGTACGGCCAGTCAAACGCTTTACACTGAAAGTCTGTTTGTACGTTAGACCGAACGCGACGATCGAGCGGGTTAGGTGCGAGAAACTTCAAGTCTTTAGGAGCGCACGCGCGATCGCTTTGAAATCTGTTCCTTTGTCTCCAACATCCTACATCCAACAACAGCTCGATCGCTCCCCCTCTCAATTGTCAATTCTCACAATTGTCAATTGCCAATTTTCAATTACGAACCATGACTCGACACCAGATCTCGACAGAAACGACTCCTGACATTCTCGTTATCGGCGGCGGCGTTATCGGCTTGGCCGTTGCCCTCGAACTCCGACTGCGCGGCGCCACCGTCACCGTCGTCAGCCGCGATTTCCAACAAGCTGCCAGTCACGCCGCTGGAGGGATGATCGCGCCGCAAGCGGAGGAAATCCCCCCTGGGGCAATGTTACAACTCTGTCTGCGCTCTCGGGGGATGTTCGCCGAGTGGTCGCGCCAACTGTCGGAACTGTCGGGACTGTCGGCGGGATACTGGGCTTGTGGCATTCTCGCACCGTTTTACGAAATGCCGAAAACGCAACCGCCAAAGGAAGCGGGGACGGCCGTTTGGCTCGATCGCGAAACGGTGCGCCAGTACCAACCGGGACTCGGAGAGGAAGTCGTCGGCGGTTGGTGGTATCCCGAAGACGCACAAGCCGACAGTCGCGCCTTAGCGCGATCGCTCTCGCTAGCCGTGCGGAAAGCGGGGGTGACGGTTCGAGAGGGCGTTAACGTCGAAGCCTTGATTCAGCAGGGCGATCGTATCGTCGGCGTCCAGACGAACGAAGGACGGCTACAGGCCGGTCGCTACGCGATCGCTTCGGGGTCTTGGGCCAACGAACTGCTGCCGATTCCAGTATTTCCGGTCAAAGGTCAGATGTTCTCGGTTCGCACGCCGAACAACACGGAGAATCTACCGCTGCGTCGCGTGTTGTTCGGTCCCGAGACTTACATTATTCCCCGTCGCAACGGCGAGATCGTGATTGGGGCGACGACGGAAGGAGGTGGGTTTACGCCGGGAAACACCCCCGAGGGAATGCGCGATTTACTCGCTCGCGCGGTTCGATTGTATCCCGCGTTGAAACACTATGCGATCGAAGAGTTTTGGTGGGGATTCCGCCCCGGAACCCCGGACGAACTGCCGATTTTGGGGTCGAGTTACTGCGACAATTTGGTGTTGGCTACAGGACACTATCGCAACGGCATTTTACTGGCACCGATTACGGCGAAACTGACGGCGGATTTGCTGTGGGACGGAACTGCCGACCCGCTTCTCGAGTCGTTTCGTTGGGATCGCTTTCAGGCGATCGAGTCCACAGCCTCAGAAACCCCAGCCGCAGCCGTCCACCATCGCAACGGCAACGGTCACACCGTCCCCTCATCCTCTTATACGACGCTTTCCGTGCGCGAAACCAGTACGACCTCGTTACCGACATCGCCTCAACTCGCCCTCGAAGATACTCCACTGACGATTGCCGGTCGCACGTTTCGATCGCGCTTGATGACCGGAAGCGGTAAATACCGCCATTTCGACGATATGCGCCGCAGCATTGCCCTCTCGGGATGCGAAATCGTTACGGTGGCGGTGCGTCGCGTACAAACCAACGCCCCCGGACACGAAGGTTTAGCCGAAGCCTTGGACTGGAGTAAAATTTGGATGCTTCCCAACACCGCCGGATGCAAAACTTCAGAAGAGGCGGTGCGTGTGGCACGGTTGGGGCGCGAAATGGCCAAGTTGCTGGGTCAGGAAGACAACAACTTCGTCAAACTCGAAGTGATTCCCGATCCGACGTATCTGCTTCCCGATCCTGTAGGAACGTTGCAAGCGGCGGAACAGTTGGTCAAAGAAGGGTTTGCGGTGTTGCCCTACATCAACGCCGACCCCATGTTAGCCAAGCGGTTGGAAGACGTCGGCTGTGCGACGGTGATGCCGTTGGGATCGCCGATCGGGTCGGGTCAAGGTATCCAGACGGCTGCCAACGTGCGGGTTATCGTGGAAAACGCTAAGATTCCCGTGGTCGTCGATGCGGGAATCGGAACCCCTAGCGAAGCGGCGCAAGCGATGGAATTAGGTGCCGATGCGGTGTTGATTAACTCGGCGATCGCGATGGCGAAAAATCCCCCCGCAATGGCGCAGGCGATGGGACTGGCTGTCACCGCCGGACGCCTGGCCTATCGCGCCGGACGAATTCCCATTAAAGCCTTAGCCAGTGCCAGTTCGCCACTGACCGGCACGATCGAGTAGTTTCGGAGATTGACACTCTCTAGCTGTCACGGCGTGGGGATTCTTGGGTCTATGGGAAGCCAACGTTTAACCCCTAACCCCTCGCCAAACATCTTGGCCGTTTGCCCGACGACTGCCAGCCCACACTGCACGATTGCCGGGGCTGCGGCTATATCTCGATCGGTGGTATAGCCGCACTCAGAACATCGACGAACGCGAACTGATACGGAATCCGCACACCATAACCCCTCTTAAAGCGATCGCCCAAAATCGATTTAAGTCCTAGCGTACAGGGAATTTACGACGAGGGCCGCAAAACAGGGTTTTCAAACCTGGATTCCGTATGAGTCCGAGCAGAGTCGAGGACTCATACATTGGTTTTGTCCAACCTGATAAGTCTCTCTATCCCCCCAACCATCCCCCCCACCCCCCTTTGAAAGGGGGGTTGGGGGATAGGGGGCTAAGGGGGGATGTGGTGAAGACTTCTTGAAACTTAACTTATCGAAAAAGGATGGGTCTTCGAGAATTGCAGTGTAATTTGTTATTTTGAATGCGAAATTGGGCGAGAACACATTGCTATGACGCCCCTACAGTAAGGGTTTTACTTATTATGAAATTAGCTTACCACCTTAAATCCAAAAAACTCAAAATACTCTGTAATTTTATATTGTAATTTGTCCCCGATGTGGAAGCGAAAGTCACTTCAAAAACGGTCATTTTTATTATAAAAAACAGAAATCTAAACGCAAAAACTGCAAACGGCAATATGTTAAAGATTTTCAATGCCAACATATAGCAATCTTAGATGAGTCATAGAAACATCGAAACGTCTAAATTCTTTTTATAGCTAGATAGATAATCTACAATTAATTTAGAGCTGCTATATTTTTTTAAAACTCTAGAAATCAGTCATTTGCGAAGTAAAACGGAATTTTTTTAATTTTTTCTAAAATATTCCTTTTTTGTCAATCTCAGAATAAAGATATCAATTCGCAGCCGTTTAATTCTTCCTTGTCAAGAACAGATTTTAGATATTTTTTAATTCAAATTCTACAATTTATTGAAAAACTTGGGGTTAAAACCCCGTCCCTTCGACTTAGCTCACTTCGACAAGCTCACTTCGACAAGCTCAGTGCAAGCAGTGCAAGCAGTGCAAGCAGTGCGAGCAGGGCAAGCCTTCTAGGACGGCTTTCTCTGATTCTCAAGCAATACATTGAGAATCTCGACAGGTGCGCCACCAACGGATGACGCAAAATAGCTCGGACTCCACAAGGCATCTTTTTTGTATGGCTTTGGTAGTCCGGCTTGTCCGTATCTACGACTAGATACACCCTTAAGACTATTGACAATCTGAGAAACCGATAACTTCGGCGGATACTCAATAAGCGTGTGTATGTGGTCGCATTCGCCGTTAAACTCCAAAATTTCAAAATCCATTTTTCTGGCGACCGTGTAGAAGAACTTTTCTATCGGGACTTAAACGGTAAAAAAGGTAAAATAAAAGCAAAACCCTTGACTGACAAGGATTTAAGGTGGAGAGTGTCCCCATGAGAGAGACCAC
>NZ_KB235957.1:190790-217874 GCF_000332355.1 Baaleninema simplex PCC 7105 | reverse complement strand
GACAGCCATGTCTTTTCGTTTTGTGGCATGGCTGAACGAGAATCGAGACCTGTTTGCCGCTCACAAAGCGCGTTTTGGCTTGGTTTGGGCTTGAAATTTGTTTAAGTACCGCTATCAACACCAGACCCTCTCGAGTTAGCACGGGTCTTCGATATTTAGTTACGCAGACTAGGTGAATTTTGAGGTCGGTGACGCTATGCCTGCCACGCCGAAACTGGGTTGCCATTCTCTGTTAACTTAGCTAATATATGTACAGACCTACTTTAACACGAGGCATGAAGTCTAAGTATAAGTACCGCTTCTATCCGACAGACCAACAGCAGGAGAGCCTCGCTCAACTGTTCGGTTGTGTCCGTGTCGTATGGAACGATGCTTTGGCTTCGTGTAAGTCCGACAAATACCCTGGCTATAACACTTTGTCTAAGGCGTTAACTCAGTCCAAAAAGACAGAGGAACGCCGTTGGTTAAAAGATGTTTCGTCTGTCCCGTTGCAGCAGTCGTTAAAGCAGCTAGACACAGCTTTTAAAAACTTTTTCGACTCGCTAAAAGGGAAACGAAAAGGCAAAAAAGTCAGTCAGCCCAAATTCAAGAAAAAGACAAAACGTCAGGCTGCTACTTTTACTAAAGCAGCGTTTTCGGTAAAAGGTGAAGTAGTGTATCTCGCAAAAATCGGCGACTTTAAGCCGATTTGATCTAGGAAATTGCCCGCAACTCCCAGCTCTGTCACAGTCATTAAAGACTGTGCAAACCGCTATTTTTTAAGTTTTGTTGTTGAGGGCAAACCCACTAACATCGAGGCTGAAAACCAAAGCATTGGCATCGACTTAGGACTCAAAACTTTTGCTGTAATGAGTGACGGAGAAAAAGTCGAAAGCCCTGACTACTCGAAGTTAGACCGTCGAATTCGCCAACGGCAACGCCAATTAGCGCGTCAACTGAAAGGCTCGAAGCGGAGAAACAAAACCCGGCTTCGTATTGCCAAGCTACACAACAAAATCGCAGATACACGCTTAGATTTTCTGCACAAGCTATCAACTCAGGTCGTTAGTGAGAACCAAACTATCGTCCTAGAGGACTTAAATGTGTCGGGAATGGTCAAAAATCGACGATTAGCCCGTGCTATCAGTCAACAAGGCTGGCGAGAGTTCCGAATTCTGTGCGAGGCTAAATCGGAAAAGTTCGGGCGAGATTTTCGGGTCATTAACCGATGGGAGCCTACGAGCCAAGTTTGCTCGGAGTGTGGTTTTAAGTGGGGCAAATTAGACCTATCAGTACGTTCGGTCGTGTGCTTGAGTTGTGAAACTGAACACGACCGCGACGAAAACGCTGCGAGAAATATAGAAACGGTCGGCATGGGGCATCGGCACGACCGTTCGGCTGAGCTCACGGCCGAAGCCTTAAACGGACGGGGAGCGACTGTAAGACCTCTTCGGAGGCGAGTTGCTGGGCACCGTCAAGAATCACGCCCGGCTTCAGCGGGCGTGAGTATGTCAAGATACATTTCTTAAAATCATTTCTGGGTAAGCATTGCAGACCTTTTGCTACCCCCAAGGCAGGCTCGACAACAACATAGACTCCCCTTGAAAAGTCGATTCCCCTCGATGGGGATGAAACCAGCATTTACCAGTAGCCATAGCTTGTGATAGCCTATCAAGATCCGTCGCAGTACTCCGCCTATACCGCGAAGCGGTTAGGGGGTGGTGAAGCGGCGGTGAGTTGAGGTGCGTCCCCTGAACAATGCGATAGCGAGAGAAGGGGATAGCGCCGAAACGAACAAACTGGTAAAATTGCCTTACCGGAAACGGTCTTTAAGATCCTAAGGGTATGGTTCGCAGCACCCGAAAAACCCGTGGTGGAGGTAAACCACAAAATCGCCAGTTGGTGTGGCCAAGAGAATTTGATTCTCGCTTATGTCTGCGGTGGGGCGCATCGTGGACGTTAAACAAACAGCCTGTGAAGGCGTTCTGACCGGGGGTATTCGGGCTTGCTCGTTTATCTAGGCATGAGCCAGTGAAACAGGAATCTCCGACCATACCCGCTAGGGTTGGGGGGAGAGCGTCAATCAACAGACCGAACTGCTGGTGTGGCTTGAGACGTGCAGGGGTGTATGTAACTACGCACTGCGCGAACTCAAAGAGTGGATGGCTTCGCGTCAGCGTCTCGTAGATCGGTGTTCGCTTGAAAAGGAATACATAGTTCTCGCAGACGAACCTTTGCCGTCCTACCATCGCCAGCCAAACAACTTGCCCAAAGCCAAGAAGCAATTTCCACATTTTCCACATTTGAGTCAAGTGCCTTTTCAGGTGTTGCAAGCGACAATTCGCCGGTTAAACAATACCTGGAATGCATTTCGCCTCCCCCCTTCGCCTCCCTTGGGAAGGGGAGTTGGGGAGAATTTTCCGCGCTTCAAGAAGTTCGGTCAATTCAAGTCCTTTGTATTTCCCAAGTTCAAAAACAATCCCCTCAGTGGCAACACCATCAAGTTGCCTAAAGTTGGGAACGCCCCGATCGACCTGTATCGCCCCATCCCTGATGGGTTCAACGTCAAGCCGGTTCGGGTTGTTTCCAAAGTTCGGGGAACACAATGGTATGTTGTCGTCACCATTCTCGAACGATAAGGCGAGCGCCCGAGAACGGGGCGATCGAAAACATGGAGATCGAATGTCTGCCCTATGGCGTCGGTCATACAAACGAAGGGATTAGTTTGTGGGTGCGAATCGGCCCCCATCGCGTCCTGCTCGATTGCGGTCTAGAGACCCTAACCCCCCTCCTCTCGACTGACGGTCGGATGCGCGTTGCCGACTGCGTTATCTGTACTCACGCCCATCCCGATCACGCGCGGGGGTTGTTGTCGCTGCACCAAATCGCGCCGTACCTCCCCATCTACGCCAGCGAAATTACGGCCGAGTTATTGCCGCTGAACTGGCTCGAGGTCGAACGGGTTCCCCCGTTTTGTCAAGGATTGCCGTGGCGATCGCCCGTCGAGATCGCAGACGAATTGTGGGTGGAACTGTTTCCCGCCGGACATCTTCCGGGGGCGTCGGTGGTGCGGTTGACCTATCACGGTCGCGATCGCGCCTATTCTGTGGTTTATACCGGAGACTTTCTCCTGTCCAACTCTCGCCTCGTGGACGGGTTGCCTCTCGAAGAACTGCGGGATTGGCATCCCGACGTTCTCATCACCGAAGGGAGTTACGGAACCGCCCGCTATCCACGACGGCGCAGCCAAGAAAACCAACTCGCCGAACGGATCGATCGCGCTCTCAGCGACGGTTACGGAATTCTCATGCCCGTTCCAACGTTGGGCTTAGGGCAGGAACTGTTAATGCTGCTGCGATCGCACCACCATTTTACCGGCCGCGAAATCGACTTGTGGGTTGACGGTAGCGTCGCCGCTGGCTGCGATGCCTATCTCGAAATTTTGCCTCACCTGCCCACTTCGGTGCAAAACTTCGCCCGTCATCAAGCCCTGTTTTGGGACGATCGCGTGCGGCCGCACATGAAACGACTGACCTCGAGCGATCGCCCTCGACTGCAAGACTCTCCTTGTATCGTCCTCACCGAACTCGAGGCCGACTTAGACGCATACTGTCGAGAGATCGAGCGAAACTGGCTAGTACTGCGCTCCCTCAAACCTGGCTATTCCGTCCCCGAAAGCAGCATCGACGAACTGCCTAACGTGCGGGTGGAAACCTACCTTCTCAGCGAACACTGCGATCGCTCTGGAACCACCCAGCTCATTCACAATCTACGCCCCCAACACGTCGTCTTCGTTCACGGTTCCCCCAACTACCTCGCCGATCTCACCAACCTCGAAGAACTGCGAAACCGCTATCAACTCCACTATCCCTCTGTCGGAAAACTCGTCGAACTGCCGCTGCGAGAACAGCGTCCCCAACCCGATCTCCCCGATAGCCGCTACGAAGGCGAACTCACCGAACTCGAAACCTGTATTACCATCACCTTACCTCCAGCATTGGCCTGCGATCGCCGCTGGCAAACCTTCGCCGACACCGGACTTATCGAAACTCGGTGGCAGGGGGACGAACTGGTGCTGCGGGGGTTATCGCAGCGGGAACTACTCGATCGCGATCGAGTAGTTCCCCCCAATCTCGCCTGTTGTGCCAACTGTCGCTACTACCGAGGACAGCGATGCTTCAATTCCGATTCTCCCCTTCACGGCTTCAAAGTTACCCCCGACGGGAGTTGTCCGGTGTTTCAACCCGTTGAGGAGGATTAGAGGAGAAGCAAGGGAGAGCTGACAAGGCCATGATTGTAAGAGAAGGAGAAAGAGGAGCTAAAAAGGAAAGCCGTAGACCTGTTTGGGAGCAGCAATGGGTGTATGTGAACGCTCCGACGATTCACTGCTAAGCAGTAGAATCGCGGCTTCCTTGTCCGGCACTCTCCCCTACGGAGCAGCTACAGTTGTCCAAGATAGGCGGCGCTCTCGCCTACGGTCAGGAACTTTGGCCTTGACCGCACTCCGAGTCGTTTCCGCTCGTGAGTTTAAGTGATTATCGACAATGCCATACCAACTTTTGACCGGCTCCCTACTTTTAACAATCGGGCGATACCGGACTTACAGGTTTAGCTGTACCTTACCGAGCAGGTCTTGTATCTACCCGGTACTCCAGAGTTCTTAGGAGTATCACCTCTAGAAATTAAGCGATCGCCAATTCTCCAAACTGTTCCCAGATCCGGTGTTTCCTGTTCCCAACCTCAACCAACCGTCTTTTTCAACAAACCCTAACTATTCTCCGCATCAAACTGACAAATCGAACTGGGATTAATCGGACAAGTCCCCGATTCAACTGGATTTTCCACGAAAATCGCCCGAACAAGGGTTTTCATCGTCGCAATTGGAGAAATATCGGAAATGTCGTTATTTTGAAAATCCACCCAGTTCAAGCTTGACATTTGCGGCAAAATATGTATGTTGCGAATCTCATTATCTCGGATATATAACTCTGTCAAATTCGTTAACGCAGCCAACGGTGAAATATCGACGATATCGTTGCCGTTTAAATACAATTCATTGAGGGATGCCATCTGCTGCAATCCCTGTAACTCGACAATCTTGTTGTTGTCAAGGTGGAGTTCGTACATTTCCGTCAACGGAAATAACGGCGTGATATCTTCAATTTCATTATCGTTGAGGGACAGCGTTTGTAAATCGATCGACCTGTTTAAAGGGTCAATATTTTCAATTTTATTGCTGTTTAAAAATAGCGTTTTTAAATTAACCAAATCCCGCAACGGTTCGACATCTTCGATTTGATTGTCGTTTAAAAAGAGAACCTCCAAAGATATTTTACCGTCGAGGGCAGAAATATCTTCAATTTGATTTCGATCGAGATTCAACTTCCGCAAGTTCAACGTCGCCAGAGGACTCACATCGGAAATTTGGTTGTGACTCAGCAGCAGTTCTTCTAAATTCGTCAACTGTGACAGGGGCGACAGGTCGGACAACTCGTTTAAACTCAAATCCAGCCGCGTTAACTGCGTCAGGGAAGCTAAGGGGCGTAAATCCGTCAATCCTTGGGCGCTGAGGTTGAGATCGGTCGTTTCCTGTAATTGCGTTTCCGCCGCCGCGCAATCGGTGGTTTCGGCGCGACGCAACATCACTTCTATGGTCTTTTGCGTCTGGGGTTCGAGGCTGTCCCGTTCCTCGCACCATGCGGCAAAAGAACGCACCTCCTGCGCCTGGAGTCCTCCCCCAAACGCGGACGTTGTCACAATACCGGCGATCGCAATTCCGCGCAGTATTCCCTTCATAGCTTCTCTGTACTGTATTGTCTGGATTTCCTCACACTCTAGCAATTCTCACCGACGAAAATCCGGTCAGTTTCTATCGATCTCGAACCCATCGATTACTCGGCGTTGGGGTCCGCTTCGCGGTTCCGCCAGCGATAGACGATATATCCCACCACCGTCGCCACTGCGAAACTGGCGAAGCCGCGATGAGACAACATGGCGATTTCCTTCGTGGGGAAGGGAATCAGAAAACTAGCCGCCAGTAACCCCCCCGCAATCCAAAGGCCGTTGTTACGGAACTTATAGCCGATAAATCCCCCTGGGACTAAGGCGACAAGGAATAACAGCCAGGAGAGGACTTCAGTAAGTTGCTGTCGGGTTTCGGCGATCGCATTCATGATGGAGTCTCCCGAGAGGTTCGATCGAATCTTCGATCTGTATTTTAAACGGCCTCAACAGCAGTTCACCCCTCCGCCACCATCGCCCGCAACACCAACGCCGGATCGACCCAGCGATCGCCGTAGCGCATTCCCCAATGTAAATGAGGACCGGTGGTGCGTCCGCTCATTCCCACACGTCCGATACGGGCGGCGGCGGGAAGTTCCTGTCCTTCGATCACTTGAATTCCGCCCCGGCGATCGAGTAACGTTTTCCGGCCGTTAAGTCGCTGTACTTGTCCGCCCATGTGACAGTAAATATGCTCCCAGTCTCCCGACTGAATCACCAAACCGACGCCACAGCGATCGTCGTCGATGACTTCCACCACGACACCCGCCCACCAGCTTCGCACGTAACTGCCTTCTGGGGCGGCGATATCTAATCCCGAGTGAAATTCATAGCCGCCGCCACCTGTCGCGGAGGGGCGATAGCCAAAAGGAGACGTATAAGCTTGAAAGTTTTCGACGGGGAAAGACGCCCCCGCCCAAGAAGGGGTAGTCGTCCAACTCGTCGCCGTCGCCGATTCCGGGCGTCCGTTCCAAACGATCGCACTGAGGCCACTGAGAAGGGCAAAAGCAGCGATCGCCTTCGACGAACGAGACAGAGAACCGACGACGCGAGAAACCAGGGAACGCACGACAGATTGCCGTTCTGTTGACGCTAACGCACGATCTAACTGAGACAGCCGAGACATAGGTTGTGAAAACACGTGTGAAGAGAGAATCTGCCCCGATTTTGTAGCCTGCCTTTAGAGGTTTGTCAAGATTGGCGTTTTGGGAGAGAGCGATCGCCGATCGCCTCGTACCAACTGTCACAGAACGAGGTTTCTAATCTTCGTTACAATCGTTCAAAACTCTCTTTAATATTTTTTAAAGGGGCGATCGCTCGATGCGATCGATTTCAAACACCCATTTCAGACTCTAACTTTTAGACCCAACCTTCAAACTTTCGTTACGCTGTTTCTCAGGAATTTACTATGTTGTCAGAATTATTCCCTTTCCAGATTGCGATCGATACCACCACTCTCGCCGGAACGACATTGTGGTCGCTGGCCTTGTATCTGGGCTTTTTCCCTGTGGGTGAATGGGTCGCCGATCGCCTGATGCAGTGGTTTAACTTCGCCGAGCGATCGCTCTACACCTCCCAAAAAGAATTCGATCGCACCCGTCGCGGCCGCGAAGCCCAAAACGCCTTCTACGCCTCGCTGTTCAGTATCGTTCCCTTCCTTCTCGTCGGCGGCTTGTTCGAGTACGGCGTCGAAATCGGCTTAGGTCGTAGCTGGGCAGTCAGCGTCGGCACGATCGCCTGCATCAGCGGCGGCGTTTACGAACTCGGTCGCCGCGATGGAGCGTCTAGGGAGTGATGAGGGGAGAGGGAGAGAGGGGGAGAGGGGGAGAGGGGGAGAGAGGGAGACAAGGGGAAATTCTCATCATCCCATCACCTCATCACCTCATCATCCCATCACCGCCTCTTTCTCCGCTTGCGGCGTTTTTCGGCGAGAGGCGACGGGCATCCGCCAGCCCGTACCGAAAGCGCGATCGGTGATTTTCAGACCCGGTGGGGCTTGACGGCGTTTGAACTCTGCCCGCGAGACTAGGCGAACGACGCGATCGACCGTAGCGCGATCGTGTCCCGCCGCCGCAATCTGTTCCGCACTCTGATGTTCGTGAATCAACCGATGCAAAATATCATCCAGTTCGTCATAGGGCGGTAGCGAATCGCTGTCCGCTTGACCCGGCTTGAGTTCCGCACTCGGTGGCTTGATGAGAACGTTTTCGGGGATCGCTTCCCGCCCCGGTTCCCGACGGTTCAACCAGCGACACAGACTGTACACCCGCGTTTTCGGCACATCGGAAATCGCCGCCAAACCGCCGTCCATATCGCCGTAGAGGGTGCAATATCCCACCGCCATCTCCGACTTGTTCCCCGTCGATAACAGCAAATGGCCGAACTTGTTCGAGATCGCCATTAACAGCGTGCCGCGAATCCGCGATTGCAAGTTTTCCTCCGTCACGTCCGGTTCCGTTTGCACGAACAACTCAGATAGCGTGTCCTCGAAACTATCCATCACCGTCTGAATGCCCAAATGATGGGTTTCCAAGCCGAGATTTTCCGCCAACTTCAAGGCATCCTCAACCGACGCTTTCGAGGTATAGGGCGACGACATCAACACCCCTAAAACGTTTTCGCTTCCCAAGGCTTCCGTCGCCAACGCCGCCACCAACGACGAGTCGATACCGCCACTCAAGCCGAGAACGACTTTAGAAAAGCCGCATTTGCGAACGTAGTCGCGCAGTCCCAACACCAACGCCGACCAAATTTCCGCTTCCGCACAATCGGCTTGAGGAACCACTTTCGCCGAATTAAACCGTCCCGACTTAAAGTCCAACACTTGAAAATCCGTTTCGCAGTGATTCGCCCGAAACGTCAGTTCGCCATCGAGGTTAAATGCGATACTGCTACCGTCGAAAATCAGATCGTCGTTGCCCCCCACCTGGTTGATGTAGAGAACCGAGGTATTGTAGCGAGTTGCCACGTGACGCAACATGGACTCGCGAAGCTTCTGTTTCCCGAGGCTGTAGGGAGAGGCGGACAGATTGACGATGAGATCGACCCCAGCTTGGGCGAGATCGGCGATCGGGTTACAGGGATAGTGGCGTTTGCCCCAAAATTCCTCGTCGTTCCACAAATCCTCGCAAATCGTCACGCCGATTTTGTAAGCGTGTCCGTTGTCTGAAAACAGTTCCGGTAGCGTAAAGAAGTTACTTTCACCGTGGGGTTCAAAATAGCGGTGTTCGTCGAATACGTCGTAAGTGGGTAACAGTCGCTTGTGGTAATACTCTCGAATTTTGCCGTCTCGCAGGCGGGCAATGCTGTTAAAGAGGGGTTTTCCCCCTTCGGCGGTGGCGTCCGGGTGGGGGGTGACGGTTCCCACTAACACGGTCAGTCCGGTTGGAATGTCTCGGGCGAGACGGTGCAGTTGCGTCTCCATCGCCGCGATAAAGCTGGGGTCGAGGAGTAAGTCGCGAGGGGGATAGCCGCAGAGGGACAGTTCCGGTGTCAGCAGCAGCGACGCCCCTCGTTCGGCGGCACTGCGGGCGGCGTCGAGGATGGATTGGGCGTTGTCGATGAGGTTGCCGACGGTGGGGTTGAGTTGGGCGATCGCGATCTTCATGGCTGTGTCACGGAAGGTTTCCAAAAAGTTTAATGGTTTTTCTGAGATCGATTGGAAGTTGTACGGAACGTGGGATTTTTTACCACAGAGACACAGAGGACACAGAGAGGGTTTTGCAACGTTCGGGGAAACTGTCGCTTTGAGGGGAGGATGGAGGTTCGATCGCTCTTCAAACGGCTGCTTCCCGCGATAGTTTGTCCGCCAGACGGGTGGTTTCGGGCAAGCGATAGCGCGGGGTACATTGGAGGGTATAGTCGATCGCACCCTTGAGGCTGATGCGATGACCGACGGATACGAAAACGGGGTTGACGTTCGATCGCGTCCGCAACACGACGCCGATTTCTTCCCCTTGGTGGTACAGAGACACCCAATTTCCCCGTTCGCTGGGGACGGGGTCGTAGGTTCCCACCAGTCGAGATTTAGCAACGCCGATGGTGGGAATGTCGGTGAGAACCCCCAGATGACAGGCTAAGCCAAACCGTCGCGGGTGAGCGATGCCCTGGCCGTCGCAGAGAATTAAATCGGGGAGTGTTTTGAGTTTGTCCAAGGCTTGTAAAATCGGCGGAATTTCGCGAAACGACAGGAAGCCGGGAACGTAGGGAAACGGGTTTGGGTAGCGATCGATCTGACGTTCGAGCAGTTCGAGTTCGGGAAAACTCAATACCACCACCGCCGCTTGAGATGTATCGGTGTCTTTGTCGTAACCCACGTCGACCCCGGCGACCGTCCGAACTGTTCCCAGGCGATCTTCAGTCACGACGAGCGATCGCAGTTGGCTTTGGATTTGTTTGGCACGATCGATCGACAGTTGCCAAGGATGAGCGTGTTGAAGAGAAAGCGGCATTTTAAAATACTCTTAAAAAACAATTTCGATTTTTGTTTTTTTGATTTAGTCTGTTTTAAAAGTCAAAAAAAACCTAAATAAACACCATAGGTTTGTCTTGTAACGGCTCGAATGCTTCAAAATCAAAGCGATACAAACTTGCCGGTCGTCCTGCACCTCTGGACACTTTAATTCCCGTATCTGATAAAATACCTAATTTTAAAAGGCGCGATCGAAAATTAGAATAGTCCGAAAAATTTTCGCCCAAAACAGCCGTATATAACTGATACAGTTCGTTGAGCGTAAACGCTTCCGGCAAGACCTCAAACGCAACTGGACTGTATTCGAGTTTGTTTCGCAAGCGACGATAGCCGTACTGCACGATATCGTTGTGGTCGAAGGCCAGTTTCGGCACGTCATCGAGGGGATACCAAGCGATATCGCGGGCATCTTCAGCAATGAGCTGTGCCTCTTCATGCTGTACCAGGGCAAAATAACTCACGGACAAATAGCGCACGCCGAAGCGATCGGGGGCTTCGCGAGGATCGCGTCCGGGTCCGCCAAACGTATAAAGCTGTTCTAAATAGAGATTTTGCACGCGGATTTTCTCGGCTAGCACCCGATAAGCGGCATCTTCGAGGGATTCTCCCCGCCGCACCAGCGTCCCTGGCAAACTCCACTGTCCCGTTGCCGTATCCCCTCGCCGCCGCACTAACAACACCAACACGCGACTTTCTGCCACATCGACGGAAAAAATCGCGTTATCGACACCGACCTTAAAATCTGCCAGTTCGGGGGCTGCCCGTTCGGAGGAGAGAGCTAGAGCATCGGCGTTGTCTCGCTCTCCACACTGTTCCATATGCGTCTCCTGATGATGTTTTTCGAGTGGTGCGCGATCTTCGGTGAAGAGCTAAGCGTGTAGAGCGAAGAGTTAAAGAGGAATTCCCACTCTACACTCTGCCCTCTGCACTCTACACCGATAAACACGCCCCCTACGATTGCGATTCGACCCAGCTCGATAACGTAGTCCGTAAAGGACTTAGCCTGGTCAACTGTTGGGCTTTTCAAGCCCGCGCCGTACCCGTTAGGGTCGGCGTCGGGTGGTTGACTTAAGCGTAGAGTTTCTCGCGATCGATATAGGCTTCAACACTAGGCGGAACCGTGTCGGAATCACGACTTTGACGGTACTTCGTCGAAGAGACGTCCGGCGCGTGTAAATCCGCCACCTCCACTCGAGCGATTTGTCTTAATTGTTCCATGTCTGCCGCTTCGATGGGCGCTCCCGGTCGGGGAATCACGAGCAGCGTTACCAATTCCAGCAACTCGTCCACGCGATACCACTGGGGCAGTTGCGAGATCAAATCCGACCCGATGACGAGGGTGAGATCGGCAGTTTGCCATAACGCCCGAGCTGTTTTGACGCTGGTAAGGCTGCGGGCGCTACTCAGTTCCGGGTACACCTCCACATTTTGACAGCGTCCGGAGTCGGCATCTTCGAGCTGTAACTCTTCAATAGTCAACCCCAGCATAGCCGCCCGGTGTTCGAGGGGGGTTTGGTGGGATTTGAAGGGATTGTCTGACGCCCAAACGGCCACGCGATCGAACCGCTCGGACAGCCAGCGTAAAATGGTTCGGTGCGCGACACTCGGCGGGTCGGCACTGGTGCCGAACAGGGCGATACGAGGTGCAGTGGAGGGAGGATGGGTCATTGGGATTACAAATTTGATAAGGCTTGCGACACCTTGTCGGTGAGGTCGTCTAATGCTGCCGAAACGCTCACTTCGAGGGGCTTCGGCTCGTGGATGTTCCGAGCGTCGCGGGGTAACATGGCGACGTTGGCGGTGGTTCGTTTGGAAATAGATTCTAAGGAATCCAACGGTTTGAGGATTTTGCCGTCTTTGACGACGAGTTCGAGGAGCGGTTTTTCTCCGTCTTTGGCAGCCTCGTCGCTTAAGGTTAAGCGATCGCCGACCCACTGTCCGTTGTCGATGCGACGAAATACCTGTTTGCGACCGGGATAGGTTTGTTTGCCGCTGGATTTTTTCATCACGGGAACGCCATCGACTTCGACGAGTTTGTACACGCCGTTGAGAGCTTCCCCAGACACGAGTTTGGTACCGACGCCGTAGCCGTCGATAACGGCACCGTCGGCCAGCAATCGGGCGATTTCCCACTCGTCCAAGTCGCCGCTGGCAAAGATGGGAATGTCGGGGAGGATCGATCGCACCTCTTTTGACAACGCCGCAATGTCCCCGGAGTCGATGCGGACGCCGTGCAAGTCCATCTCTCCAGTTTCGAGACGATGGGCGATTTGACGGGCGGCGGCCACCGTATCGTAAGTGTCGATGAGGAGTGGCGCACCGGGAAAGTGGTGGTGAAAGGCCGTAAACGCATGGGATTCGCTACCTTCCATCGCTCGCAAAGCTTGCACCAGGGAATGCGCCATCGTTCCGGTGGGTTTGCGCCCCAGTTTGAACGCCGCCAACACGTTAGAGGTGGAGTTAAACCCCGCTGCAATGGAGGCTCGGGCGGCAAACAGAGAGGCTTGGGGGCTAAACGCCCGTCGCGTCCCAAACTCGAGCAATAGCGCCCGTTCTCCGGCTACGTCGCGAATGCGAGCGGCTCGCGTGGCGATGAGGCTTTGGGTGTTGATGACGTTGAGAACGTAAGTTTCGAGGAGTTGCGCTTGCCAGAGGGGGGCTTCGACGCGTAGTAAGGGTTCGTTAGCAAAGACGGCCGTTCCTTCGGGAACTGCCCAAACGTTACCGCTAAAGCGCATTTCAGCCAGGGTTTCCCAAAAGCGATCGCTCACCTGAGAAAAAATTCCCGTTCCTTTGAGGGTTTCGATTTGTTCCTGGCTAAAGCGCAAGTTTTCGATATATTCGATCGCCTGTTCGAGTCCCATCGCAATGAGATATCCGAAGCGATCGGGCAATTTGCGAACGAACAACTCGAAACTGGCCTGTTGTTGTTCTAACCCCTCACCGATATAGCAAGCCGCCATCGTGAGTTGATAGAGATCGGTTAACAAGCTGTAGTCTGCCGGAGAGACGTTGAGCCGTCGATCGTCAGTGGTTAAAGATTGAGTAGAAGTCATGGCTCGAAACTGGAGTACGGCAAGAGAACGCTCCTCGTCACGAGCGTTCGGCGTGGGGTCAGTCGAAAGGTGCGAAAGAACTCCGTTCCACGTTGCGATCGCGAAGCGATTTCTAAGCGGTTACGGTAATTATAGTGAAAATTACCAAAATTGGGTAATCGGTTATCGACCCGCGATCGAGGGCGGTTAACCGAATCTCTGATGAGGGGATGAGGAGGAAGACAAGGACACCTGTGGAGTCGGTGCGTGACGGGTTGGCCGGTAAGGCACAATATTTCTCCTATCTTTAGGTCACGCGCCCTTGTATGTTGGCGGTGTACATTGGCGGTGCGTGACAAAGCGATCGGTCTCAGGATTTACACCCTATTGTTCGAGTCACGCACCCTACGACTTCACTGTTCTCTCTTCACTGAAAAAGGGCGCTCTCTGAGGAAGAGAACGCCCGACCTTGCATCGTCGAACCTGTGGAGACTGTGTTGGGTCGATCGCAGCTTGAGAAACTAGCACCCTTAGCGGAGAAGACTCGTCAACACCTCGTCAGCATCGACGGTTTGTCCTTGCAAGTCCATCAATTCTGCAAACGCCATCCGTTGCTCGACAGACATCGTCTCGCGAATTTCCATGATGCTGTCGAAGCGGAGGTCGTAGAGATCCTCGCGCAGATTTTCCACCACTTTACGCTGACGGCGAATTTGACGGCTCGACGCATCGCCGATAGTCATCTCTTGCAGTTCGCGACGTGCTTCGTCGAGTTGACCTTGCAAGCGAGAGTTTTCGGCCAAGTAGCGTTGGCGAATCGAGGCAATGTCGCGCTCTTGTTCGTTCGTCAGTTGAATTTCGTCGCGCCAATCCTGCTCTTGCGTCGGCGAATCGATTTCTTTATCGTCTTCGTTCGGCGTTGTCGGACGGCCGGCGATATTATCTGACTGTTGGGCTAAGGCGCTCAAGCTGAGGTCGTTCGCGAGATAGACGTGACCGAGGGTACGACCTTGATAGGTTCGTTTGGCAAAACGCCAGCCGGGGTTTAAGTCGATGCGGGCGAAATCGCGGGTGTATCCAGTCCGTCCGAGTTCGAGCGTCGGTTGGTTGGGACGGAACGGAACTCCCATGAGAACGATATCGTCACCGCGACGGACGACGCGCAGGCTGTACTGAATGCCTAAGTCTTGTCCGCCGACGCGAATCGAGTAACCGTTGCTATCGGTAGAGCGCCCGCAGATTCCTGTAAAGTCGAAGTTCAACAGTAACGGATCGACAACGGTAGGATTCGCACCGCTTTCAGACCAGCAGGGACGAGAACTCGCTTGTTGTTCGATGACGAGGAGTTGGTGGCGTCCGGTGTCGCCGACGGGTGCGGCTACCGCGACGAAGTCCCGTTGGCGGACTTCTTGTTGTCCGAACAGTGCGGCTTCGGCGGGTTTGGGGGTGAAGGTCGCCCCGAAACCGATGGTAGATAGAGCGAGCGTCGAGAGAGCGGCGACTTTAAGAGGAAAAGCGGTTTTCATGGTGTGTGTTCCTGAGTCAGCGATGAGGGTTTGCGTCGTATGGTTTTATTGTGGCGATCGCCTTGGGGGTCTGAGTTTGAATCGGTTCTACTTCTACAACTGTCCACTGGTTAATGTGACAGTTTACTGTTCGGTAAATTGCGATCGGTTCGAGGCGTAAAATTTCGGTTTTTTCTAAAATTGACGTGAGGACACGCGATCGCACGTCAACGTCCGATCGATTTGAGCGATCGAGGCGGGTATCGATCCGAAATCAGTTATACCTGGCGATTCTCGAACGAGTTAGCTTTTATTCAAACACAGCGACACCGTCTCTTTTGTCCAACGCGGTTTGAGAACAACACGAACGAGGAGGCGTTGCAGTTCGAGCGTTATTTTGAGTTGGTTAAAGTTTTCGAGAGACCCACGGCGATCGCCTGAAATCTATCTGAATTTTTGACGATAAAACTGCTTTTTTTCTCCCCAAATTCAGCAGAGCATTGGGGGGATGAGAACGTGAGAAATCGACGATCTTGAGTACCGTGAGAGTTCTCTCTATCGGACGGAGTGAAACTCAACGTCCTAACCCGGCCCCTGTTGGGTGTTGGGAGTCGCTCCAGCCTAGCCTCTCCGAGCGACTATCTCTGGCAGAACCCGAAAATCGCAAAAAAAAATCGTAACAATCTCTTGACAGCCCCTAGCGGGGTTGCTACTATAGTTAACGCGGACGCGATGGGGCGTCGCCAAGTGGTAAGGCAGCGGGTTTTGGTCCCGCCATTCGGAGGTTCGAATCCTTCCGCCCCAGCTCCTAACTTTAACTTCATATGTTAAAAGAAAGAGGCAGTTTTATCGCTGCCTCTTATTCTTTTTTTACATATTGTTGTTGAGATTGAAGAAAATATCAACTTTCAGGGAAGTTCGATCTCCGAAAGTTCGCGATCGAGATGGCTCTAACCCTTAAAACCGTTCCAACCGATCGCGAATTCAATACCGCCGCACGTTCGGATTGACTTTCGGCTCTTTCTGATGCGCTCGATAGGCGACTTCCTGTTGAAGTTGCTGGCGTCCGTTGCGAATGACTCGCATCATATCGCTGAGTTGCTGTTCGATATTCCGCAACACGCGATCGGCGTACTCGTCGGCTCCGGCTTCAATTTGTTCGGCTTCAGCCAAGGCGCGAGCGCGAACCTCTTCGAGTTCCTGTTGCGCCTGACGCTGCATCTGTTCGATTTCGGAGATCGCCCGTTCTCGAGCGACTTCACAATCGGCTTGAACTTGTTGGCGCAAGCGATCGGCTTCCACCTTCGCCTGTCGCACCAACCCCATTTCATCGAGGATGCTGGCGGCTTGCTGTTCGGCGGCGTCCACAATTTCTCGTCCGTACTGTTCCGCTTGGCGGAGAATCTCGTCTTTTTGGCGAATCACCTCTTCGGCTTCCTGAAACGCCGCCGGAAGGTTGAGACGAATCGCGTCGAGAATATCGAGAAGCGGTTCCTCATCTACCAGCGTCCGCCCCGTAAACGGAATGCGGGGGCTGTCGAGAATCGCTTCCTCAAGTCGGTTGAGCGCCTGCTGAACGTTGACGCTGCCTTGATTAGCTCCCTCTTGGCGTTGTTCGGGCGCTACAGTTTGGGCGGGTTCGCCTTGAGGTTGGGGGCTGTCTGATTTGGGGTCGATCCCGGCTGAGTCCTGGCGTAACATCGATAAATCTCTATGGCAACAGGTTGAGGAACGAAGCGATCGACAGAGCCGCCGAAGCGAGCGATCTCTTTGACCACGCTACTGCTGAGGAAACTGTATTCGTTGCTCGTCGCCAAAAAAACCGTTTCGATCGCTTCAGATAAGGTTTTATTGGTGTGAGCCATTTGCAGTTCCATCTCGAAGTCCGATAAGACTCGCAAGCCACGCAGTAACACCGTCGCTTGTTGGATGTGGGCGTAGTTGACGGTCAAACCATCAAAACTATCGACTTCGAGGTTACTCAGGTGCGAGGTACTCGCCCGAATGAGACGCATCCGATCTCGAACGCCGAATAGCGGATTTTTATTGGGATTTGTTACCACGGCAACAATCACTTTGTCAAACAAACGACACCCTCGCTCGATAATATCGAGGTGGCCGAGGGTGATCGGATCGAAACTGCCGGGGTAAATGGCAACGACGTTTTCACGCTTGTAAGGCATGAGAGCGGAACTGAAACTTATTGCTATTGTACACGCCCGTTTTTAGTGAATTTATGGAGACGGCGCGATCGAAGCGTCTTTTTCAAAGGCTTCGCACAAGCGATCGGGACTAAACGCCCCCACTTCCGTAACGATCGCCGTAATCAAGTCGGCTGGCGTCACGTCGAAAGCAGGGTTGTAAAAGTCTGCCCCAACGGGAACCAGGCGCGTGTTACCGATTTGATAGATTTCTGAGGGATCGCGTTCTTCGATAGGAATTTGGCTACCGTCGCCGAGGCTTAAGTCAACAGTCGATCGCGGGGCGGCCACGAAAAAGGGAATATCGTGCGCTTTGGCCACCAACGCGAGGCTGTAAGTCCCGATTTTGTTGGCGGTGTCGCCGTTGGCGGCGATGCGATCGGCACCGACTACGACGGCATCCACCATACCCTGCTTCATGCAGTGCGCCGCCATGCTGTCGGTAATCACCGTCACGGGAATTCCATCTTGCAAACATTCCCAAGTGGTCAATTTTGCCCCTTGCAAGCGAGGGCGAGTTTCGTCGGCGTAGAGGCGTTCGAGGCGATTCGCCGTTTGCGCCGATCGCACCACGCCGAGGGCGGTTCCGTATCCCGCCGTAGCCAAAGCCCCCGCGTTACAGTGAGTTAACAAGCGCAGTTTTTCCGGGGTTTGGGGCAACACCTCCAACCCGCGATCGCCGATCGCTTGACAAGTTTGTAAATCTTCGCGATTGACGGTATGGGCAGTTTCGAGGAGAATTTGTCGGACTTCTTCGACGGAACCGGGGGTTTCCTTGGCGACCTTTAACATACGCTCGATCGCCCAGAATAAATTAACCGCCGTCGGTCGCGTTTCCCGCAACATCTGTCCGATGGCTTCGAGACGTTCGAGAAACGCCGTGCGATCGCGGGTGTCGATTTCCCGCGCCCCCAGATACATCCCGTAAGCAGCGGCGACGCCAATGGCCGGCGCCCCCCGCACGATCATCGTTTTAATCGCCACCGCCATATCGTCGCTGCGGCGAATTTCAACTTGGGTGTATTCCCGAGGTAAGCGGTTTTGGTCGATGAGGGCGACGCGATCCTCGCGCCAAACAACGGGGTACAACATAGTAATTCGATAAGCGGATTGGACAACAAACCGTCAACAGAAACCCAGAGTCGTGACGTTTCGCTTCCCATCATCGCATTCTTGCATCACTTCATCATGATGAGTGTGGTATGTGACACGGTAACGTCATGTCGATCTGATAACGGGCAAGATTTTCTCGGGAGTGGGTCGGTGGGGGGCGGTGCGTGACGCGGTAACATCACATTGACCTGTCCTGCGATCGCATGGAACGCCCGCGTCACACACCCTACGGCTCATCTGGGAAATGCTGGGAATCTCATACAGCCATTGACCGATCGGGGATTTCGCCACGAATCATTTAATATGGCTATAAAACCTGGGGAATAAGTCTATGGTTGTCGAAATTAAGTCTAAAAAATATACACCGAAAGAATACCTGGAATTGGAAACAGCCGCAGAAAACAAGCATGAGTATCGTGAGGGAGAAATCATAGCTATGACAGGTGGCAGTGCCAACCATAACGATATTGCGGGAAATTTCTATGCTCACCTAAAATTTGCCTTGCGACAGAAAGCCTACAAGGTTTTTATTGGAGACGTGCGACTTTGGATTTCCACCAGTCAGCTCTTTACGTATCCCGATGTGATGTTGATTGCGAGAGAACCTGTATTTTATGCAGAACGAACCGATACAGTAACAAATCCACAGCTAATCGTAGAAGTTCTGTCTAAAAGTACTCGCAATTACGACCAAGGGGATAAGTTTGATGCTTACCGTACTATCCCTGAGTTTCGAGAGTATTTGTTAGTTGACCAGTATCGAATTTATGTCAAGCACTTTATTAAAACTGAAGAGGGATATTGGTTGCTCAAGGAATATCGAGAATTACAGCAGATAGTCAATCTTGAATCAGTTGACTTTAAAATTCGCTTGAATGAGATTTACGAAGGTGTAAACTTGCAAAATCCATAGAGTCTTATTACGATCGCCACTATGCTTTAAAAAGACAAGCGATCTCTCGAAAATTAAGTGAAGGAACCTGCAAAAAAAGCGACAAGCGATCGTTTTATAGTAAAAATATGAGCTTGGGGTAGGTTGGACTTCGACTTCGCTCAGTCCACGGGTGGAACGGAGTGGAACCCAACAGCCACTCAATCGAGTAGGTCAGCTTGTCTCCGAGGAAGTTACATTTTTGATATGTACCCGAACGAAAAAAACGGAGACTCCTTGAAAATCTCCGTTCTTTATTTGAGGTGAAGGTTAGTAAAGTCGTGCGCTATTCGACAATCTCAGAAGTCCACAGAGTTGTTTCGTTCTGTTTTTCTAGGCGAGTCTTCAATCGAAGATTCTCTTCGTCGAACTCACTGTTCCCCGTTTCGAGGATGACGTATGAGCCGTTAGGAATCTTATCTAAAGACTCGGGGTTTTCGAGGAGGTAGTCAATGAATTGGCCAGCCGCTTTTGCGTTAGCTAGTAGCTGCTCATCTCGAGTTTCCTCTATCTCGTCCAGGTTGAAGTTTGTTGTATTCATTGTTAAATCTCGCTATTTCAACTGGGGCAATCCTCATTAGAAGTGTTATTCCATTCCCCATATTTTTGAGATTATCTCCAGTATCGTCTAGCCATTGTTTTGTAACTGTACCATTGGGATGACACCGATCGATATGCGGTTTATCGTGCCAATCGTCGCATCGTGCGACTGCTTTAAAAACACCATCTATCTCCATTTCAAGCTGGGCTAAATAAGAGGGGCGAGACTTCCGATGTGGTCTGTCCATCTGTACTCGTATACGAAAATTTTCTTGACTGTAAGGATAAGGAATAAAAAATTCGTGTGTGAATCTGTTCATAATTACTTTTGCTTGAATTTTGTTTCATACGCGTTTCTTACTAACCTTCATTCCTAGGATAACACAGATTTTATTTGAGTGATAAAGAAAAATTTTGAAAACAGATCGTCAACCAAAGGCACGAGATATGAAGTTCTTATTATCGCTGTCTTTCAGCACCTCAAACCCTATTGAGTGCATCCATCTTTCCACCGGCGACTGACAATCGATCGATTCACCACAACTACTGCATAGCAATGGTTTCAGGAGTTTTCTGCACCACCAAGCATTATCACCTCATCATCACCTCATCTTCCACATTCGGGATGGATCGCGCCGTTGCTGCAAAGATAAGACAGCGCCTCAGCGTCTAAATTACGGGCGTTGCTGAAATCGACGCCTTCGACGAAACTTTTAGGATCGTTGAGGTTCGATCGCACCACAAACGTATTTTCTTGCTCCTGGGGTTCCCGCGCCCAAATAACACCTTGAAAATTCGACCCAGAAACGTCTGCCCCGCGCAAATCCACAAAGCTGAAATCGCTGTTTTGGAAATTGGCATATTGTAAGTTCGCCAACCGCAACGACGCCCCCGATAAATCCGCCCCTCGGAAATTGGTATTCGTCAAATTCGTATTGGTTAAATCTGCCCCGGACAAGTTCGCATCTTGCCAGTTAGACTGACTCAAATTCGCTCCCGTCCAACGGCTTCCACCTGCTTCGATTTCCGTCAGCGTCGCCCCCGTTAAATCGGCGTTGGCAAAATTGGCCGTACTCAAATCCGCCCCCGTCAAACTTCCCTGACGCAACGACGCCGCCTCGAAATTCGTTCCCACCAGTTGCCCAGAACTGAAATTCGCGCCGTTGGCACTGATACCTCGGGCGTCGGCGTGGTTGAGATTGACTTGCATGGCGTTGGTGCGGTGCATCCAGACGTTCGTTAACCGCGCCCCGGCCAGGTTGGCGTGACTGATATCAGCACCGCTTAAATCGGCAATCCAATCGTCGTAAGTTCCGAAGCGTCCGTCTTCTCCCGCCCCGTAAAACTGGCTGCCTTGCAAACTGGCGCGATCGAGAATCGCCCCGCGAAAGCGAATCCCCGCTAAATTCACCGCATCGAGAACCAAGGTAAACGGTGCGTCGGCGGCGGTAGTTTGTCCTAAATGGGTGCGGCTGAGGTCGGCGGTCGGCATATCGCCGCTATAGTTGGTGAGAATTTTCGCGATCGCCCGTTGGGTTGCCCGCAGTCGTCGCGCCACCGCCGCTTTTTCCGCCGCATTGCCCCCGTATTGCAGAGAATCGAGGTCGGTTTTCAAGGATTGGTTGAGTCGCCGCAGTTCTGCGATCGCTTCGACGCCGCGACTGGCTAGGGATTGTTGAATCGCGTCGATGAGTTGCGGTGAAGTTTCCTGCCCCAGCAAATCCACCAACAAGGACATCGCCCGAGGATCGTCGAGGGTTCCCAAGGCTAAGATGGCGTTTTTCCGTTCGTCCGGCGCACCGGGGGCGGGGGTTAGCTTGCCCACCAGAGATAAAAACAGTTGGTTGTCCTGTTCCTTGAGTTCCCGCCAGTTGGTTTGTTGCTGAACGTACACCTGAGTTCCGACGAAGGTTCCCAACACTGCCGCCAGACAGAACAACATGACGAGAAACAGCGTCGCCCCCGGATTGCGGCGCATCCACCACCACAGACTGGGCGTCGAGGGCGGAATCTCGTCGGTGTGGGGCGAGAGAACGATCGCATCGACGAGTTCCCCTTCGTAAGTTTGCGTCCAATGTTCGGTATTGGGCGGCGTACTCCAAGGCCAATCGCCGTAGGGATTTTGCAGAACATCGAGGATGTGGGTTCCGGCGATGCGATCGTGGAGGCTGCGTCCGTCCCGTTTGACGCGAGATACCAAGCCGTCGCCGAGGAGTAATACTCCCGTCATTCCCGTTAAAACGCCTAAATCGGGAAACGCTCCCGTCAAACGCCACAATAACAAAGCGGTTCCACCGACGAGTCCCCAACGTCCGATCCCTTCGCGCAGGGTCACGCGAAGTAATGTCGGTGGCGTTCCGTTAGCGGTGACGACTTGTACGCCAAACCAGCGTTTGGGGTCGGTTTGGCCGGTCGTACACAGTAAATAAATTTGCCAGCTTCCAGCGAGGACGGGCAAGACTAACGCCCCCGTCCAAAACAGGTTTGTCAGGGGCGAGACGTTGCGGTTGGGCTGTTGCATCGGTAAACCCAATACTTGACCGATGCGGTCTTCTGTAGCGGCGAGAATTGGGCTGAGGGGAACGGGATCGCCGATTTCGCGGTGTTTGGCGTAAGCCCCCAGTCCGTAGGGAATCGCCGCACTTCCGACGAGGAAGGAAACTTCTAAGACAAAGGCGCAGCTGCGACGTACCAGCATTGGCGTGCGTCGTATGGTTTCGCGCCACCAAGGAAGCAGGCGATCGAAGTCGTAGTTGACGGAAGGGCTTGCCATAGGACCAACGAAAGGTTCAGGTCTTGTAAAAATGTATCAGTTTGTCGGGAAGGCGGGGCGATCGCATTTGGCAAAAACGAGAATCCATCGAGTTAGCGATCGCCGCCGCCCTCGAAATTTTCGGTGCTGAACGTTTCTGTCAAATACAACGTCAACTCGTCTCGACTGAGGAATTCGGCGTAAGCGGCGTCGAGATAGCGATCGAACTCGTCGTTTCCCGCTAAGTGCGTCTGAAAAAACGCCACGGACAAGGCTTTGAGATAGTCCCGTCCGATTTGGGGATCGGGGCGATTTTCTCCAGTGAGAAACCGGGGTAAACGGCTGATATCGCCAATTTCCGTTGAAAAATGGGTTCCGGGAACCATCACCGCCAGATAGCGATGGGGCGTCGTCAATTTCGTAAACGGGCGAATTTGTTCGATGACGGCGGGAACGAGAACATCGTGACTTCCCGAGACGAGGAAGGTGGGAACCTCGATTTCGGCTAAGCTTTCTGCCCCGAAAATTGTATGGGTGAGGGGATAAACGGAAAAGACCGCTCGAATGCGATCGTCGCGAAAGTTGTCTGGGGCGATCGCTTGGGCGCGACATTGCAACAACTGCGAAAAGTTAAACGTCGGTTGCGGATCTTCGACACAATCGCGGTTGAGTTGCGTTTCGTTCAACGACGCACCCGCAACGGATAACGCCGTCGTCGCCCCGAAGGAATACCCTAAAATTCCAGTGTTTTGGACGTTGAGTCGCTCTCGCCAGTCGGCGTCGGTGGCGCTGAGGCGTTCGAGTTCGTCGAGGGTGGCGTGGATGTCTCGAGCGCGACTGGGGTACTCTTCGGGTAAGACTAAGTTCTGTAATTCTCCCTGTAAAAACGCCGCCAGATAGATGCCGTTACTGCCGAAATGTTCGGGAACGGCGACGGCGAAGCCATAGGAGGCGAGATGTTGAGCGAGATACGCCAGTTGGCGGCGCGTCGAACCCATACCGTGGCTGAAAAGGATTAACGGGGCGGGTTCGGTGGTATCGGGAAGATAGACATCGACCGGAAGCTCGTAAGCGTCTGCGATACCGCTAGGGGTAGGGCGCGGTGCGTCGATGAAAATTTGCAGTTGGCGAAATTCTACGTCGTACTCGCCGAGTTCTCGCAAGTCGGCGAGTCGGGAAAAGTCGGTGTTGTGAAGATGGGTTTCGCGTTCGACGGCTTGCTGGATGGCTGCGATCGCCCGTTCTCGATTCTCCGACAAGCTCCCTATTTCGTCCACGAGTTCCACCACGACGCGGCCGTCAATTTTCAGCGAACGGGTGGGAAACTGGCGCAAAATTCCCAGCAGCGTTAAGCCTTCGGGTTCCGTCGAAGCCAGAATCATCGCCGATCGCAAGGCGTGAAAACCGTTGAGAGAACTGTCGGTTTGGATGCCCTGACCGATACGCTGGAGGAAAGCTTCCCCCATGTCGCTGTAGGTAAATCGCGAGATAACGTTGGGGGGTTCGTCGATGGGGAGTTGGAGGAGTTGGCGCAGTCGTTGGCGATCGCGATCGCTGAGATAGTCGAAATAGGCGTTGAGGTCTTTCGGGACTTCTCCAGTTTCGGCGAAGGTTTCGAGAGAGTCCACAGGAATCGAGCGATCGAAGGAACCGTAAGTAATGGTAATGCGATCGGCAGCAGAACTAGGTTTGCTCCCCCCGAAACTCAGCACGAGTCCCGTTAACAGACTGAATCCAAAACGATAGATAGGGTTTTTTGGCATAAAAATTTTCGTCACAGCAAGTTCGCTCGCAGAGATCGAGCTTCTCCGAACTTTACGGTAGCGCAGAGAGGTTTCTTTGATGCAGAGGGAAAGCGGAGCGTCTCTGAAAACCAGAACGAACGAAAACGCCAGAACTCCTGAGAATTCTGGCGCGATCGGGTCATGAATGCTCCCCCACCTGCGTCCTGCGAGGCGGAGGTGTCTTATTACAAGGCGTTAGCCCTTGCGACAGGCGGCATTCTCGCTGTGTTCTGGGAACTTTTACCCAGCAACACCCCCAAGTTGTTTCCACTATGGGGCTTTAGAAAAACTCTTGCCTGGAGTCTGACGTATATTAACCGACTCATTGGACTTACAGGGAATTAACCTCACTTAATGAATCGTGCCTCCAGAGGACTCGGAATTTTTGTTCCGTCTTTTGCCGTGCCCATTAAGTTGGTCACATGATACCACTAGGCTGCGCTCCTTAACCCCCACCTGAGTCGCGCGAGGTGGGGGAGTGCGTCGCGATCTTGTTCAACGTAGCAAGGCTTGGCCTCGCAACCGAAAGAGTAAGGGGGCGACGCTTTTGATTCAAGCTGGCGTCAGTCGAAGCAAGAAAGCGGAAAAACGAGCTTTTCCCTCTCTCCCTTGCTCCCTTACTCCCTTACTCCCTTGCTTCCCGATTAAGGCGCTAAGGCGTTACCGCGCAGCAAGCTACCGATGGTTTTGGCGGTGATTTTCATTTGAATCAAGGGATTGGCCGGAACCACCGTTTTGTAGAGATAGCTGTCGAAGGTGAGCTTCTGCACGTCTTTGTCGGCGCACATTTCCACAAACGCTTCGCGAGTGGCGTCAGTACGGTAAAACACCCGTTGCAGTAAATCCAGCACCAGGTACGTCATGCCGTATTGCTTGTCCCACCGCTTGATATACAGCTTCAGATCCTCTTCCGTAGGCAGTTTTTGACCGCCGTTGGTGGTTTCGACGAGGGTTTCCGCGCACATCCGCGCCGATTTCGCGGCGAAGTAGATGCCCTCACCGGAGGATTTGGTGACGGTTCCCGCAGCATCGCCGACGAGTGCCACGCGACCGCGCACGCGACGGGGACGAGGATGTTCGGGGATGGGGTGAGCTTCAACTTTAATGATGCTACCGCCTTCTAAGCGACGGGCTGCACGGGCGCGGATTCCCGCTTGCAGCTTTTTGATTTTCGCTTGGTTGACTTTCATCGTCCCGGTTCCCACGGCCACGTGGTCGTATTTGGGGAACACCCAAGCGTAAAAGTCCGGCGAGACATCGTCCCCGACGTACATTTCGGCTAAGTCTTCGTAATATCCCATTTTGTCTTCCGGCAGACGAATCCGCTCTTGGAAGGCAATGGCGTAGTTGTAGTCTCCGGCGTCGATGGCTTTGGCAACGCGGGAGTTAGCACCATCTGCCCCGATGACGACATCCACTTGCAGGGTTTTGTTTTCTCCCGTTAAGGTGCCGTTCGAGTGATCGGCGTAGTGGATGACGTAGGGATCGGTGTTGTTATTGGGAATTTCTAATTTGTGAACGGTTCCGTTAATTAAATTGGCGCCGAGTTTGGCGGCGCGATCGCGCATGAAGCTATCGAGGACTTCCCGGCGACACATTCCGATATATTCGTCTTGATTGGGAAGATGAATGTCTACTTCCCGGTTGGACGGGGAGATCATCTTCATGTTGCGGACGCGGCGATCGACGATCTCCGGTGGTAAGTCGAACTCGCTCACCATGCACAGGGGAATTGCCCCTCCACAGGGTTTGGCATTGTCTAACTTACGCTCGAACAAATAGGTTTCAATACCCGCTTTCGCCAAGGTTTCGGCGGCAGAAGATCCGGCGGGTCCAGACCCGACAACAGCAACCCGAATTCCCAAAGGTCTTCTCCTATACATCGCTTACGGCTATACGGGTGTGAATCGTATCACGGTGTTTTCGCCCTCGGACGGCTCGGCCGCGAAGTTGTGACGCAATGAAACACACTGTAATATTTCGCAACTTTTGCGTTGCAAAAATCGAGGCGCGTATGGGGAATTTTCGGGAGCGATCGCCGATTTTGCGAATCTAGGGAACCCGGATGCTGTCTGGAATTTGTCGGGCGATCGCAAATTGTACTCTTTCGTTTAACGCCCATCAACCAATGTAACGATTTCGTAAGCGATCGTTACCGATCGCAGCAAATCTCCGATAGAACCCCCATTGAGTTGTCAGGAAGGTGTTTTACAGTGAACAGTCACCCGTGAAGACAGGGAACGGGGAACAGTCACCAGTCACCAGTCACCAGTCACCAGTCACCAGTCACCAGTCACCAGTCACCAGTCACCAGTAAAGACAGTTAACAGATAACAGTTTCTCCCCCTCTCCCTTTCTCCCCCTCTCCCCCTTTTCCCTCTCCCCCGAACGTGGCACTATCCAGATTCTTCGCAGTACTCCAGCCATAGCTGAAAGCTTGGCTGGTGGTGTAGCGAAGTGCGACCGAGGGGAGTAACCTACAAAAGATTTGCTACAGTTTAGATATGCTAAACATGACGTGGGAATTTAAGCTAGAGCCAACGGCGGAGCAGGTTTCAGAGATCGAACACATTCTTGAGGTGTGCCGCCATGTCTGGAATTTTGCTCTGCGGGAACGTAAAGACTGGCTAAATTCCCGCAAGTCACCCGTGAATGCGTGCTCGATTCGGCAGGAATTTATCTTGCCAGCAGATGCACCCTTTCCAAACTACCACGTTCAGGCTAAGCGTTTGACCGCTGCCAAGACTGAATACCCCCGATTAAAGACTGTCAACGCTCAGGTTCTTCAGCAAGTCCTTAGAAAACTTGAGGCTTCTTGGGAGTCGTGGCGGTTAAAGCGTTCGGGTCTTCCACGGTTCAAAAAACCCAACCGGATGCGAAGCTTTGTCTTCCCCCAGATGCTCAACGCTTCGGCTCCGCTCAGCGTTGAGTCCGAGCGGAGTCGAGGACTCAAAAACTGCATCCCCCCTTCGCCCCCTATCTCCCCCTTCCC
>NZ_KB235957.1:189917-190690 GCF_000332355.1 Baaleninema simplex PCC 7105 | reverse complement strand
TTCGGGTTCGGTGGTCGCGGAAAATTCCTGATTTATTTCAGGTTAAGCAAGCTCGAATTGTGCGTAAGGCATCCGGGTACTTTGTTATGCTGAGCCTTCAGGCTGACATCGATCTTCCTGACACGATACCTCACGGACATCCGGTAGGGATTGACGTTGGACTGGAGTACTTTCTTTCAACTTCTGATGGGGAACAGGTCAAGCGACCTCGCTTCTTCAACAATTTGCACCGCCAGCTGAAATCGCTGCAACGCCGATTGAAGAAAAAGCAGAAGGGGTCAGCTAACTGGCTGAAACTCCAGAAGAAGATTGCCAGAGTCCATCAACGGATTGCCGATACGCGAAAAGACTGGCATTTCAAGCTGGCTCATCACCTCTGCGACGGTGCAGGGATGATTTTTGTCGAAGATCTCGACTTCCGCATTATGGCTAAGGGAATGCTGGGCAAACACACCCTAGATGCTGGATTGGGTCAATTTGTCAACCAAATCCTTCCCTGGGTGTGTTGGAAGCGTGATGTGTATTACGGCAAGGTGGATGCTCGTGGCACTTCTCAGGAATGTCCCGATTGTGGGGCAGAGGTTCGTAAAGACCTCTCAACTCGAATCCATCACTGCCACAACTGCGGGTCAACAAAGCCCCGTGATGTGGCGAGTGGACAAGTCATCTGTAGCCGTGGGCAACGGCAAATCGAAAATGCCTGTGGAGTCGAGGCGACGGGGGATCGGGTCACTGATTCTAGTTGGCTGGCTGTGAAGCAGGAAATCTTTGGG
>NZ_KB235957.1:66068-189817 GCF_000332355.1 Baaleninema simplex PCC 7105 | reverse complement strand
CTATGAAGTGCGCGAGTTCTTGTTAGAAAAGTGGGGTCGAAAGTGCGCCTCTCTTGGTGCGCGTTCCCTAGCGCCGTGCGACGGCGCGGGGTCGCACCGCTACTGCGGTGCTGAGAACCTGCCGTTAGAGGTCGAACATATTCATCCCAAATCCCAGGGAGGGAGCGACCGAGTTTCTAACCTAACGCTGGCTTGTCATACTTGCAACCAAGCTAAGGGAAACCGAGATATTCGCAAGTTTCTATCGGGCAAACCGACCGTTCTCGACCGTATTTTGAAACAGGCAAAAGCGCCGTTAAAAGATGCGGCAGCAGTCAACGCAACTCGCTGGAAGCTGTACCAACAGTTGAAAGAAACTGGATTGACCGTTGAGGTGGGAACGGGCGGACAGACTAAGTTTAATCGGACTCGATTGGGTTTGCCGAAAACTCACTGGTTCGATGCTGCTTGTGTCGGGAAATCGACTCCCGATCGATTAGATGTCGCGATCGAGAAACCTTTACTCGTTGCAGCCAAAGGTCACGGGGTTCGGCAACGATGTCGTCCCGATCGATACGGTTTTCCGAGGGCTGTTGCCCCGAAAGCTAAATCTTTTCAAGGTTTCCAAACCGGCGATATAGTCAAGGCGACAATTCCTCAAGGAAAATTCGCCGGAAATTACACGGGGCGGATTGCTATTCGGTTTCGCCCTTCCTTTCGACTGAACGCTGGGGTTAAACCTTTTGACGTTCATCCGAAATATCTGACGACTGTTCAAAAATCAGACGGCTATGAATACAGATTCTCGAAATAAGGATGCCCTGTCGGGCAGTTCGTTTGTTGGCGGGAATTCCCCTCCCGCTAATCCTGTCGGATATAACGGGAGTCCCCTTCCCGCATTTTAGATGGACAACGATCCGATTTACGACCGCGTGCCGCGAGTTCCCCTGTGGCGTCGAGGTTGCGCCTTTGCGCTCGATAGCGCGATCGCCTGGTTTCTCTGCGCGATGCTCGGCGGCCCCAATGGTTTCGCGCAGTTTGTCAGTTTTGCCCTGGCCTGGCTCGCGATGCGCGTAGTGGTGGCATCCTCTAACTACGGACAGAGTCCCGGTCGCTGGGCGTTCGATATGCGCGTGGTCGATAACCGCTACAAGCGCACCCCCGGTCTCGTAGAACTCGCCAAACGAGAAGGAATGGCGGGACTGTTTGCGTTTTGGGCGATTTCGGGCTTTTTTAGCTTAGCGTCGCGCAATGCCTTTTATCTGTTGGGACTGGTTCCCCTCAGTATCGATCTCGGTATTGCCTGGTTCGATCCCCTCGATCCCTCCGCCTTACACGATCGCATCGCCAATACTCGCGTCGTCGCCACCCGACGGGGCTACTCCTTGGATGTAAAAGCCAAAAAATGGGTTGCCCTAATCCGGCAAAATATGAAACAATAGACGATCGCGTCTGAATTTGTTCACAGAAGAAACACGAGACGATTATGGCTAAGGGCGTCCGCATTGTCGTGACCCTCGAATGTACCGAGTGTCGTACCAATACCAACAAGCGATCGAAGGGCGTGTCTCGCTACACGACCCAGAAAAACCGTCGCAATACCACGGGGCGCATGGAACTGAAGAAGTTCTGCCCCCACTGCAACACGCACACGGTTCACAAAGAAACCAAATAGTGTCAATTTCATAGTCCCGAGACGCTTTCAACGCCTCTCGGCTGCTAAACCCCAACCTTCAATTGTTTAGGAGTAAAGCATTCCATGGCTACGTTTTACCGTCGTCGCGTATCTCCCATCAAACCGGGAGATCCCATCGACTACAAAGATGTCGATCTGCTCAGAAAATTTATCACCGAACGGGGAAAAATCCTGCCTCGCCGCATTACGGGTTTGACGGCTCGCCAACAGCGCGACCTGACCAAAGCCATCAAACGCGCTAGAATAGTGGCACTGTTGCCGTTCTTGAATAAAGAAGGGTAATGTTTTTTTGTCGTGCGTTAGCTGTCGGTACGAGATCGACGGCTAGCGGCGGGATAACGACGCAAACGTGGAATTGGTAGGCTGGTGGAGAAGGGAAATCTCGTAGAATTTCGACTGCACGGCGAGCGCCGCCTCGGGGTGCTAGACCGTCCAGAAGGGAAGAAAAACTGGGTGGCATTCGACGATCGAGGCCAGTCTCGGAGTCTATCACCCAAACAAATTACGTTTCACCTCAACAGTCAAGTCTTTAACCCTTCAGAGTTAGAGCCGCTACTCGAGGAAGCGCAGACTTACTTCGATCCCTCGAGTTTGGAAGTCGCTTGGGAGTTTCTCTCCGAAGACGGAGAGTCGATCGACCCCAGCGGACTCGCGCAACTGCTCTTTAACGATGAGACTCCGGCTCAACAGTACGCCGCCCACTGTTTGCTGTCGGACGATAAAATTTATTTCAAACAAAAAGGCGATCGCTACGAGCCAAGACCCGCTTCGCAAGTGGCCGATCTCAAACACCAAATCGAGGCAGAAGCCCAACGCCAGCAAGAGTGGCAAGACTTTCTCGATCGCGTTAACCAAGCCCTGTCTGGAGACTCGGTCGAATGGAGTCAGAGCGATCGCAACCGCATCGACGCCCTCGAACGCTTAGCTGCCCTCGGAAACGAAACCCCCTCTCGCGCCGCCGCCAAAGAAATTCTCGAAGCCCTCGATCGCTCCGAAACGCCACAATCGGCCTTTCAGCTTTTAGTGGATTTGGGTTTGTGGAGTCCCCACGAAAATCTCTTCCTCCGACGTACCCAGATTCCCACGCACTTCTCGAACAAGGTTCTCGACGTGGCGCAACGCTGTCTGACTTCTCCGCCCCCAGATTCCGAGCCGAACCGACTCGATCTGACCCACCTAAAAATCTATACCATCGACGATACCAGCACCCAAGAAATCGACGACGGACTGAGTCTAGAATATCTCGAGGACGGCCGACAGCGTCTGTGGATTCACATCGCCGATCCCACCCGCTGGCTGACACCCGGCGACGAACTGGACTTAGAAGCTCGACGACGCTGCACTACAGTTTATCTGCCGACGGGTATGACCCCCATGCTGCCGACAGAACTGGCAACGGGGCCGATGAGTTTGAACCAAGGACAAACCTGTTGCGCCCTCAGCTTCAGCGTCGTTCTCGAAGAAACCGGGCAAGTGAGCGAATATAGCATTCATCCAAGTTGGGTCAAACCGACTTATCGCCTCACCTACGACGACGTAGACGAGATGCTGCAACTGGGGTTGCGAGCCGAACCGGAAATTTCCGACCTGGCTGGGTGGGCGCGAAAACGTCAGACATGGCGACAAACGCGGGGGTCGATTTCTATTCATCTACCCGAAGCGTCCATTAAGGTCAAAGGAGAAGAGGTGACGATCGAGGTTCTCGACAACTCCCCCTCTCGCAATTTGGTCGCGGAAATGATGATTTTAGCGGGGGAAGTCGCTGCTCATTACGCCCAAACCCACAACGTCGTCATTCCCTTCCGCCACCAACCTCAACCGGAACTGCCTTCAGAAGAGGAACTCTTGCAACTGCCAGCGGGGCCGGTGCGTTTTTGTGCCATCCGTCAATGTATGCCTCGCAGCGAAACGAGTATTCTACCCAACCGCCACGCCAGTCTCGGTCTCGACACTTACACGCAAGTCACCTCTCCGATTCGGCGGTATACGGATTTGTTGACGCACTTCCAGCTTAAAGCCCACCTGCGAGGAGAGGCCCAACCGTTTTCAGCCGAGCAAGTCCAGCAGATGATGGCGAGTATTATGTCCTCGGTCAAAGAAGCGGTTTTGGTCGAGCGTCAAACCTCGCGATATTGGGCGATCGAGTATCTGCGCCGCCGCACGGACGAAACCTGGCAAGCTCTGGTGTTGCGATGGATTCGCGAAGACGAAAATTTAGGCGTGATTCTCCTCGAAGAAATCGGCATCGAGTTCGTGTGGCGTTTTCCCCGAGCCGTGCAACTCGGCGAACGGCTCGACCTCCGGGTAACTTACGCCGATCCCCGCGAAGACACGATTCAATTCCAAGAAGTCGCTGCCAGCCCCGCTTTTACAGTGAGCAGCCAGTAGGGTGTCGTGACGCGGGCGTTAAAACGTCGCCGCCCTCCGATAAGTGGAATTTACCGCGTCACGCACCGCCCCCAACCGGGGAGTGATGAGGTAATGAAATGATGAGATGGGGCGAGGGAGAAAACAGTTTTCCCTGTTCCCCGTTCCCGATTCCCCGTTCCCTGTCCCGTGCGTTAAAGCAACCCAATCACACTAAGCCTTTACGAAAAAAAACGGTGCGGTTGCGTCCGTCCTTCTTGGCTTGGTAGAGGGCTGTGTCGGCTTGGTTTACGAGAAGCGTTTCGGGTAAAGTGGGGGTCGGGACGATCGTAGCGATGCCCAAACTCAAGGTTACGTATTTATCGATCGGCGATCCGCCGTGTTCGATTTTCATCGCCTGGAGATGAGATCGAATTTCCGAGGCCACCTGCAAACCCCCTTTACAGTCTGTATTTGGGAGAATGACCGCAATTTCTTCCCCCCCGTAGCGCGCAACGAGATCGCTCGGACGTTTGGCTGCACGTACGAACGCAGCTGCAACCTGCTTCAAACACCAGTCTCCCGCTTGGTGTCCGTAGGTGTCGTTGTAACGTTTGAAAAAGTCGATATCGCCAAGAATTAACGAAAGGGGTTGTTGTTGGCGACTCATACGCCGCCATTCTCGATCGAGGGTTTCGTCGAAATGTCGTCGGTTGGCAATTTCGGTCAAGCCGTCGAGGTTGGCCAGTTGCTCTAATTCTTTGTTGGCTAGGGCGAGTTGGTGGTTGAGCGAGACGATTTCTTTGTTGCGGGTCCGAAGTTCGCTTTCGATCGCATCAGCGTGTTCGGTAATGTTTTCGAGCATGATTTCGAGATCGGCTTTCTCGAGCTTGAGGGCTGTGAGTTCCTGGTGCAGCTCGGTCAGTTCCTGTTTTAACTGTTCCCGCGATGGTTCTCGTTCCACGATAATTTTGAAGTCGAGCGGTTCGTCAATACAACGTCACGGTTTGAGCGATCGGAGCGGGTTTGAGCGAGATCCTTCGAGTAAAAAAACACTTGCTGAATTGGGAGAACCTCTGGTAAAACCAAGCATAGAGGTTTCGTGGAAACTCGCGCAGTCTATCGCAGGACGAACGAGCGATCGCGCGACGGGTTGGGTTTCGCTCGAGAAAGCGTTTCGACTACCAGCTCGATACACCGAAGGTCTTCGAGCATCCAAGAATGGAGTGCAACGGGAATTTGGCGATCGGTTCCGACGGACAGTTGGGAACTGCGAGCGGGTAAAATCATCAAGTCGTAAGGCGTCCAAATCGACGTAAAGTCGATCTGTCCGAGGAGGTCTCGCGCGTCCCGATCTAACTCTAGCAGAAACTCGCTGTTCGGACGCATTTGATGGCAACCGACGCGATCGAGAGCGTAGGCGGTCCAAGTCCCTTGGTGGGGTGAGGAAATGGTAATCAGACGCTCGACCCGCTCGACGCCCCCCAGACGCTGGGCGCCCCCTCAAACCCAGTGAAGACACCGATGTCATTACGTTAGAAACCACCGAACGCCACATTCTCGTGTATGGGCAACTTCGAGGTCGTCAAAACGTGAGGATCGGGCTATTCGAGCGATCGCCATTTCGCCACGACCTGTTTCCGCTTGCGTTGGTGGAGGTTAGCACGGTCGTACTTCGTCAAAATCTCGTCGATTTTGGCAATTTCGCGGGCAACTAGACAGATAATTTCCTCATGCCCTTGGGGGCGGTAGGTTTCGAGAGCTTTGCCCTCTAAAATCTCTAACGTCGCGATGCGTTTGAGTTCGTCGTCTGTATAGTCGTCTCGCGTGTGGCGAACTCCGTGGGTGAGCTGGATGACGTGCGCCATCGTCCCTTTTACGGCGATATTGTTCATATCGGCAACGGTGGCGTAAGTGTTGCGGTCTTTACCGGCAATCCGTTCGCGATCGCTTCCGCCACACAGCCGAATCGTGGCGTTGAGGTACTTGTTACTGTCGGCAGCCGTTTTCCGTAACAGATCGTGTCGAGTCGGTTTGGCAGTAGTGGGTTTGGCCATGGTCTTTCAGCCTCCACTAAGCTGTTGATTATTACATCAACATTATAGCACGCTGGAACGGGGAACGGGGAACAGTGTCCTCCTTGTCTCCCAGTAGTTACCAAAAAAAGTGGGTTTAAAGCCCCGTCCTTCTAGGACGGTTAACTTATGTTAAAAATAAAGTTATCCAAAATAAAGTCCGGTAAAATAAAACCATGATAGTAAGAGAAGCCAAGTTGTTGAATGGGTCTAAGGCACAATATAAAGCCTTAGATGAAGCCATAAGAACTGCTCAGTTTATCAGAAACAAAGCAGTAAGGTTATGGCGAGATGAGTCTAAAGTAGATAAGGCTCGTCTCTCTCTGCTATGCAAAGAATTGGCGCGTGAGTTTCCTTTTGCCAAAAAGTTGAACTCAATGGCACGTCAGGCATCATCAGAGAGAGCTTGGAATTCTATCTCTAGCTTCTATCGTCGCTGTAGAGAAGGAGCCAAACAGAAAGGTTATCCTCAGTTTAAAAAGCATTCTCGTTCAGTTGAGTATAAAACTTCAGGCTGGAAACTTTCAGAGGACTGTTTAGCTATTAATTTCACCGATGGCTTTAAGGCGGGTAAGTTTTCTGTGTTTTGCGATCGTGAGACCAGAGAGGACTTGTTCAGACTCAAAATTAATCGGGTGAGAGTGATTAGGCGAGCTGATGGTTATTATGCTCAATTCTGTTTTGATGCCACTCGAAAAGAAATAGGAAACTATACCGGGAATGCGATTGGCATTGACTTGGGCTTAAAGTATTTCTACAAAGACCAAAACGACAATGCGACAACCTACCCCAAGTATTTGAGACGGTCTGAAAAACGCATTAAGAAACTACAGCGACGGCTATCCAGAAAGTTTGTTAAGGGTAAAAAGCCTCAATCAAACAACTACCAAAAAGCTAGGATTAGACTGGGCAAGGCTCATTTGAAGGTTCAACGCCAACGTAAAGACTGGGCAGTTAAGTTGCGGTGCGACCCCGCGCCGTCGCACGGACGGGGCTTACAAGGTGCGGACGCAGGTTCCGCACACAGCCCCTCCGCTAGGGAACGCGCACCAAGAGAAGCTCGGTGCGTAGTAGCATCTAACGATGTTGTGGCATACGAAGACCTGAAGATACAAAACCTGGTCAAGAATCATCATTTGGCAAAGTCTATTTCTGACGCTTCGTGGTATCAATTCACTCAATGGCTAGACTATTTTGGGAAAGTTTGGGATAAAACAGTGATAGCTGTTGCACCGAATTATACATCTCAAGATTGTTTTAACTGTGGTCATCGAGTGAAGAAATCACTCAGTACTAGAACTCATCAATGTCCTCAATGCAAGATAGAAATTTGTCGTGATACGAATGCGGCATTAAATATCTTGAAGAAAGGGATGAACGTTCTAGGTATTGAGTGGAATCACAGTACCCAAGGGCATTGGGAAACTGCTGGGGAACCAGGAACGCTTGAGGAGACTACCACCCCTGCTGTCGATAGGCAACTTGAAACAGTAAGTGGTGTCGATGAATCAAGAATCACTTTGTGAGAATCCCCGTGCATTCACGCCGGGGAGTATGTCAATCGTACACCAAGCGAACCCGACTGGCGGCGCGATTAGCGATGTCCCTGGCTTGCTGGGCGGTTTCGGCGGTAGCGAGAGCGACTCCCATGCGGCGGTAAGGGCGCGTGGTTTGCTTCCCGAACAAACGCACGTCCGTATTCGGTTCGGCTAAGGCTTCGTCAACTCCCTCAAAGGTGACGCGATCGGCGTTGCGATCGGCGAGAATTACCGAACTCGCGCCAGGAGACACCAGTTCGATGGTGGGAATCGGCAGCCCCAAAATCGCCCGCAGATGCAACTCGAACTCGTTGAGGTTTTGCGAAACCAACGTCACCATTCCCGTATCGTGGGGTCGGGGGGAGAGTTCCGAGAAAATGGCTTCGTCACGGGTAATAAAGAACTCAACGCCGAAAATTCCGGCTCCTCCGAGGGCGGCGGTGACTTTTTCGGCGATCGCCTGCGCTTGAGTTAGTTGTGCGTTGGAAATTCCGGCCGGTTGCCAAGATTCCTGATAGTCGCCGCGTTCTTGACGGTGGGCGATCGGAGGACAAAAGAGCGTTTCCCCATTCCACTGACGGACTGTCAGGAGGGTAATTTCCACCTCGAACTCCACGAACTCCTCGACAATGACCTTTTGAGAATCTCCCCGCGCCCCTTCAACGGCGTAAGTCCAGGCTCGGGACACCTCATCCGAGTGGTTGACGACGGACTGACCTTTGCCCGAGGAAGACATGACGGGTTTAACGACGTTGGGAAAGCCAATGTCTTGAGAAACCGTTTGCAACTCTTCGAGGGACGAGGCGTAAGCGTATTTTGCCGTCCGAACACCTAATTCCCCCGCTGCTAAATCCCGAATGCGATCGCGGTTCATGGTGTAGTTCGTCGCGGCGGCTGTGGGAATGACTGTAAAACCTTGGCGTTCGAGGTCGAGGAGTTTTGTGGTGCGAATCGCTTCGATTTCCGGCACGATGTAATCAGGTCGGTGCTGTTTGACGAGGCGTTCGAGAGCGTCGCCATCGAGCATGGAAATCACTTCTGAAATATCGGCCACTTGCATCGCAGGGGCGTTCTCATAGCGATCGACCGCAATAACTGTATTGCCGAAGCGCTGTGCGGCGATGACGAATTCTTTGCCGAGTTCCCCAGAACCGAGGAGCATTATTGTTTTAGGTAATTTCACGAGAGTTGCAACAAAAAATTTTGAAAGTTGGCAGTTTTCTAGTATATTGGAGCTTTTATTGACACTTTCGAGAAGCGTGGGATAGCATGGGCATACCCAACACCTTATTTCCTTTGTAACTCGATGAGTTCGGTTAAATCTATAGCCAGATCCGTGGTTCCCGCACCGCTTCGACAACTGATCGGGAAAGCCCAAACGCGGTATCGTCGATCGATCAAAACCTTAAGATTTCAAGCCCAACAAATTCGATATATTGGCGACAACGTGGTTTGTCCGTGTTGTAACGGGCATTTCCGAGAGTTTCGCACGGCCGGAGTCGGACAGCGACCCAACGCGCAATGTCCCCGGTGTACGGCCATGGAACGCCATCGGTTGTTGTGGTTGTATTTGCAACAACGAACCAATTTATTTACCGATCGCCTGAAAGTCCTCCACATCGCTCCTGAAAAGATTTTCTATCATAAATTCATCGAATTAGACAATCTCGATTATCTCACTGCCGATCTCGATTCTTCGCTGGCGATGGTCAAAATGGATATTACCGATATCCAATACGACGACAACAGCTTCGATGTGGTGTTGTGCAACCACGTCCTCGAACATATCCCGAACGATCGCCAAGCGATGCGGGAGTTGTGTCGCGTCCTCAAACCGGGAGGCTGGGCGATTTTACAAGTTCCTCTCGATCTCGATCGCGACGAAACCTTTGAAGATCCCAGCGTCGAGTCTCCCGAGGAGCGAGAGCGCCTGTTCGGACAAAAAGATCACGTGCGCTGGTACGGGAAAGATTACGCCGATCGCCTACAGGAAGCGGGATTTACCGTGAAAATCGACCCCTTCGTCCGCGAACTCGACGAGGCGATCGTGAAGCGATACGCACTGCTGCCCCACCACGACGTTTACTACTGCACGAAAACCGTATAAGGGAAAGGCTAGGGCAGCTTCGCGCCGCGATAGCGTAACTCGTGTTTGACTTCATGGCGGCGGGCGAATTGCGGAATATCTCCCGCGTGTCCCATAACCATCACAGTATCTCCGGCATCTAACATTTCCGATTGCGGCGGATGGGTGAAAATTTCACCGTTGGGACGACGCAAGGCGACGACGAGAAAAATGCCTTTGCCGCGAACTTCTAATTCGCCGATGGTGCGACCGCGCAATAGGGAGTTTTTGCCGATCGCCAGTTCGGTAAACTGCAAGTTAATTTGAGACAGCAAGTCGTTGAGGGTGCTTCGTCCTTCTTCTTGTTCCAAAAACTCGAAGACAGTGGGATGGGTGATGTAATTGCTCATTTGCAACGCGCCGATTTCGGCCGGGAGAACGATGCGATCGGCACCGGCTAACTGGAGTTTTTTACCGGTTGAGGGCAGTTCCCCCCGTGCGAGAATGGTGAGGTTGGGATTGAGTTCGCGAGCGGTGAGGGTGATGAAGACGTTGAGGGCGTCGTCGGAAAGGACGGTTGCCAAACATTTAGCGCGATCGATCCCCACAGATTTTAAGACTTCTTCATCCGCTGCACTGCCCAAACGGACTAAATAGCCTAACGATTCGGCCAGTGCCATGCGATCGGGGTCGTTATCGACGATCGCGAAAGGTTTTCGGGCTTCGTGGAGCTTTTTCGCCAGAATTTCCCCCATGCGTCCGAACCCGCAGACGATCGAATGGCGTTCTAAGCGTTCGATGCCTTGAGTTTTGCGGCGGGATTCAAAGGCGCGGTTGATTTCTCCTTCTGTCACCATTTGGACAAAGCCTCCAACGATGTAAACGGCTGAAGAGGTTCCCGCCACGATAACGCCGATGGTAAAGAGTTTTTCGGCTGGGGTTTCGAGAGGTTGAACTTCTCCGTAGCCGACGCCGAATATGGTGATGATGACCATATAAATGGCGTCGATGAGTTCCCAGCCAAACAGCACGTAGCCGAAAATGGCGATCGCGATCGTTAACAGAAAAAAGATCGCGCCAGTTAGGATACGCTGAAACGACTCGTGCATGAGATTTTGGCGAAACGCGGGGTTGAAAATCGGGTAGCGATCGACCTATCGATTGTTAGACCGAACTGGCAAAATAATCTGCCACGATTTTGACAATTCGTCGAGACGCTCGGCCGTCGCCGAAGGGATTGGTGGCGTTCGCCATGCGTTGGTACGCCGTCGCATCGGTGAGGAGAGTGGTGGCTTCGCTGAGAATGCGATCGCTCGCCGTTCCGACGAGTTTCGCCGTCCCTGCTTCGATGGCTTCGGGGCGTTCGGTGGTGTCCCGCAACACCAACACCGGTTTTCCCAAAGCCGGGGCTTCTTCCTGCAACCCGCCCGAATCCGTTAGCAGGAGCGTACAGCGAGCGATCGCCCCTACTAAGGCGGTGTAGTCGAGAGGTTCGGTGAGAAAGACGCGATCGCGATCGCCCAAAATGGCTTTGAGGGGTTCGCGGACAGTGGGATTGCGGTGAAGCGGAAGCAACAACGCAGCATCGGGAACCGCATCGAGAACCTTCAGAAATCCCGTGGCGATGGATTCGAGGCGATCGCCCCAATTTTCCCGGCGGTGAACCGTGGCTAGCAACACGCGATATTTAGACCAGTCCAAACCCGGAACCTCGCAACTGGGTTTTTGCTGGGCGATCGACAGCAGGGCATCGATGACTGTATTTCCCGTGTGGTGAATTTGGCCGACGACTCCCGACTTTTGTAAGTTTTCCACCGCGCGAGTCGTGGGGGCGAAATGGAGTTGCGTCAGTTGCGAAATCAGGCGTCGGTTGGCCTCTTCAGGATAGGGATCGTAGAGGCGATCGGTTCGCAGTCCTGCCTCCACGTGACCGAGAGGGATTTGTTGGTAAAACGCTGCCAGTGCTGCGGCGAAGGCAGTGGTCGTGTCGCCTTGAACGATAACGAACTGCGGTCGAAGATCGCAAAAAATCTTTTCCAACCCTTGCAAACTGCCACAGGTAATATCTGTCAGCGTTTGTTTCGGTTTCATGATATCGAGATCGCGATCGGCGTTCAGGTCGAACAGTTGCATCACCTGCTGCACCATTTCTCGATGTTGTCCCGTCAAGATTACGTGCGTTTCAAAGCGCGAGTCGTCTTGAAACTGACGGATAACCGGAGCAAGTTTGATCGCTTCGGGGCGGGTTCCCAAGGTAATACAAACGCGAATAGGCATTATTTACAGCGTCTAGATCGTGGATAGAGAGGCCAAAAAAAGGCAACTCGACAATTTTACGAAAATTTACGGTTTACATTGTCCCCTGCGCTTCAGAGACAATAGATAAGATAGAAGCATATAAAAATTACAGCGAATCATTCGATCGCGTCCCTAAGAGTAATCGCATCTATGACACAGTCTAAGCGTCCCCCCGTTCCGCCGCCCCCGCCCGGAGGAGGTCGTCGCACGCCACCCCCTCGTCCCCCAGGCCCTCCCAAAACCGGACAGCGTCCGCCCGCGCCCCCTCCCCCGCCCGGTGCGACTCGTCCGCCCGCCGCACCCCCTCCCCCGCCCGGTGCGACTCGTCCGCCCGCTGCGCCTCCTGCCCCCGCACCGCCCACTCAGGCAGCCATGCCGCGACGAGGTCCCGGCCCGAGTCCCGGCAACCCGACAATGCGCGAAATCGTCAAACGCGCTGAGGAAGAAGGCCACTCCGACGTTCACGTCGGCGTTGGAGAAGTGCCTCGCTACCGCGCTCGCGGCGACATCGTCCCCACAGAATGGCCCGTTACCGACCTCGACACCTTCATGAGTTGGATGCGGGAACTGATGAGCGACGAGGAAATCCGTCAGTTTCAAGAAAACCTGGATTTCGACGGTGCGGCAGATTTAGGCTTCGTTCGGGTACGGATTAACGCGTTCGATACTTTAGCAGGGCCGGCGATGGTGCTGCGTTTGATCGGTGCTGAGATTTTGACCTTGGAACAGTTGCGGCTTCCCGAGGTCTTCAAAAGCATCAGCTTAGACTATCACAAAGGTTTGATTCTCGTGACCGGGCCGACGGGATCGGGGAAATCGACCACGATGGCGGCGATGATCGACTACATCAACCGCAACCAAGCCTATCACATCATTACTATCGAAGATCCCGTCGAATTCGTTCACAAAAGTCAAAAATCCCTGATCAAACACCGAGAAGTCGGAACGCATACTCTGAAGTTCTTTAACGCTCTCAAGGCGGCGTTGCGGGAAGATCCCGATTTGATCCTTGTGGGGGAAATTCGGGATAAAGAGACGATGAATATCGCGCTCAAAGCTGCTTCGACCGGTCACTTGGTCATGGGAACGCTGCACACCAACAGTGCGGTGAAAACCATCGAACGGGTGATGGGGATGTTCCCACCTGCCGAACAACCGGCGTTTCGCGTGGCGCTGTCGGAGTCCCTCGTGGCGATTATCGCTCAAGGATTGTGTAAAACCACAGACGGAAAGCGAGCGGCGTTCCACGATATTTTGATCGCAACTGATGCCGTGAAGGAATATGTCATTCAAGGCAAACTTGAAGAAATTACTCAAGTGATGTTGCGATCGGAATTTGACGGAATGACGACGATGAACAAAGCCCTGTTCGAGCTTTATCAACAAGGACGCATTACTGAAGAAATCGCTCTCGAGAAGTCGCCAACGCCGAACGAGATGGCGCAGTTCTTGCGCGGTCGCGTTTGAGTCGAGGAGTGAGACAGCAAACACCGCTTCTCCAGTCGTTTAAAGGGTTGGCATTGTTTACCCCTGGAGGAGATTTAGTGTATGCCATCGATACGCAGAAACGCGATCGATGGCACTTACAGCTCTGTATTGCGGTTCAGGAAATTCTCGGACTTCCCGAACCGCCTCATTTCTTGATGCCGTGTTATTGTGCGACGGTCGATCGCTATCTCGATCCGAGAACGCAAGCGGTGCGGACGATCGCCGAAGTCGCCCCAGCCGTTTGGCGATATCGAGCGGTTCTCAATGCGGTGTTCGGACTCGAGGGGGTTCGATGGGGAGTCGAGCCGATACCGATCGAGCTGTGCAACCCGTTAGCACTGGCGGGATATCGCGAGCAGTTCCCGCAGTTGTGGACGAATCACAATGCGATCGTGCGGGTGGATGCGGCGGGTGCAAATTTCTACCCCAGAGAAGGAGAAGTGGAAGCAGAAGCTGAAGGCTATATTTTTCGGTTGTTTCTGCGCGGTGACAGTCCGACGACGGAAGATACGTTAGAGCGATTGCACCGAACGCTCGATCGCGCCTTGGGACATCCGTACACGCTCAAGCTCATCGATGTGTTGAAACATCCCCAGCAAGCGGAGAGCGATCGCGTGTCGGCGACGCCGACGTTAATTCGTGTCTGGCCCGAACCGGTACGTCGCATCGTGGGAGAACTTGACGATCTCGATCGCATTTTAGGGCTGTTGGGAAACCGTTAAAAACGGAAAACCGGGAACCGGGAACCGCGAAGCAGTGGAGACAGTTGACAGTTTCTTCCTTGCTTCCCCTCTTCCCCTCTCCCCCTCTTCCCCTCTCCCCCTCTTCCCCTCTCCCCCTCTTCCCCTCTCCCCCTCTTCCCCTCTCCCCCTCTTCCCCTCTCCCCCTCTTCCCCTCTTCCCCTCTCCCCGGCTCCTCACCTTATCTGGCGTAGGGTCGATCCCGTGTATCCCGTTCCTAGCCAGAGAACGGCGCGAACGCCGTCGCGAAGGGATTTTTCGATCGGTTCTGGGTGGGAATTCGAGGGAATGGGAACGGTACGAAAACTGATATCGCGACTTCCGAGAACGATTTCGCCGATGGTGTAGGCGCGGCGCATATGGTAGTCCGAGGTGATTAGGTAAATCGAATTAATATTGCGAGCTTTTAACTCGTCGACGAGGGTGGTGAAGTTGGTGACGGTATCGACGGCGCGATAGTCGAGATGCAGCCGTTGGAGGTCGATTCCCGCTTCGGTAAAGACCCATTCTGCATATTCGGGATTGCTACCGCCAGAGACCCACACTTGGAGGTTGGGGTGAGATCGGGCGAATTCGGCTGCGAAGACTTCTCGTTCGGGTGCGCCTCCGAGGACGAGGATAGCTTGGGGGAGACGTACGTAACGGTAGTACGTCCGCAGTCCCCACCAACCGACACCCGCCAGTAGCAGCGACGCGATCGCACCGAAAAATGCTCGAGAGAGCTGTCTTTTGACTGTAGAGGAACCGACGCGGCGTCGCTCTTGTCGAATCCTGGGGGTGTTCCTAACCGTTTTGCGATCGCGATGGCAGTCTATCTGCATAAATTGAATGGCTCGTGCTGAGAGGCGATCGCCCTCATCGATCGCGAACAAATGGGGGATGTCTTTAGCATACGATGCGATCGAACCTCTCTCACCATCGTTTTGATAGCTAGCGTTCCGACAGGGGCGTATAGGCGCGATCGCGCTGACCCGAGTAAATCTGGGTCGGTCGGAAAATGCGGTTTTCTTCGAGTTGTTCTTTCCAGTGAGCCAGCCAACCGGCGACGCGGGCGATCGCAAAAATGGGCGTGAACAAATCGGTAGGAATGCCCAACTTGCGATACACCAGCCCCGAATAAAAATCGACGTTGGCGTAAATGCCTTTTGACCCCAAGCGATCTTCGACGATGCGCTCTAATTCCAAAGCGATTTCGTAGTAGCGATCGCCGCCGAACTTGGCGAACAGCTTTTCGGCTAAGTCTTGCAAAATCGTCGCACGGGGGTCTTTCACCTTGTACACTCGGTGACCGAAGCCCATGATTTTCTTTTTGTTCTTCACGCAGTCGTCTACGTAAGCCTCGGCATTTTCCGGCGAACCGATCTGTTCGAGCATTTCGATAACTTCTTCGTTCGCCCCACCATGCAGCGGTCCGCCGAGAGTTCCCACCGCCGAAGCGATGACGGCGTAAGGATCGGTGAGCGTCGATGCCGTTACCATAGCCGAGAACGTCGAAGCGTTCATCGAGTGTTCGGCGTGCAGCGTCAAACACACGTCGAAGACGTGGGCGGCAAGTTCGTCCGGTTCCCGCTCGTTGAGCATATACAGGAAGTTCGCCGCGTAGTCGAGATCGTCGCAAGGCTGAACCGGATCGTTTCCTTTTCGCATCAGTTGGAACGCCGCCACCATCGTCGGAATTTTCGCCAACAGCCGCACGACTGCGTTGCGAATATACGTGGGATCGTCGAGCGCCCGTCGTGAGTAAAACAGACCCAACGCAGCTGCGGAGGCTTGCAGGGCGTCCATCGGATGGCCGCTTTCAGGAAAACATTTCATCATGTCCCGAATGCGGTACTTAATCCGTCGGTGATATCGAATGTCGTGTTCGAAGGCACGCAGCTCGCTTTGACTGGGTAATTCTCCCCAAATAAGCAGGTAAGACGTTTCTAAGAAGCTGCTTTGTTCAGCGAGTTTTTCGATGCGAATACCGCGATATTCGAGTAGTCCTTGTTTCCCATCAATAAAACTGATGCTGGACTTCGCGGCTGGAATGCCTTCTAAACCGGGTCTGTACAGCTCGACCGACATGGCTCTCCCACTGACTGAATAGAAACGATACTCAGGCTAACTTACCAGAAACTCGGGCAGTGTGTGTTGTTTTACAGAAAATTTCTAGAAACCCAATCTTTTAGGATACTCGATCTCGACGGAGATAGGGAGGTTTTTTACAGTCACTCGTCGCCAGTTCAGAGATGGGGAGGTGATGAGGCTCAGTGATGCAGAAAACTTTTCGAGATCGGGGATTGACAAAACACATAAAATCTGTTTTGGAATTCAAGCCAGATCCCTGGCATCTCCAAGATGCCGGGGATCTCCGGCAGCCATTTACCGATCCGGGATTTTACGGCCAACCCTTTAATATGGGGTTTTTACAGTCACTCGTCGCCAGTTCAGAGATGGGGAGGTGATGAGATGAGGAGAAACGATTTCCTGTGAACTGTTTTCGTTGCTCGCTGTCAATGTTGGGCGAGATTTTTTTTCGATTGCTGGGGAGGTGTATGAGCTGGAGGTTTGTCGCTAGGTGCATTGTTGTAAGCTGGCTCTTCGTAGATAGGCTCTTCGTATGTCGGCTCGGGTTCTTCGTAGATAGGCTCTTCGTATGTCGGTTCGGGTTCGGGAATCGTGGACTCGACGGGATCGGGGGGTGGGGGAAGTGGCGGAGGTGCGACATCTCGAGACCCTTCGTCGGCGATGTTGGCGCGGATGTTAAACTCTTCGAGATCGGTTTGGTAGGTGGCGTCTCGGGCGGTTTCTAGGGCAGCGCGATCGGCGGCTTCGTTACCACTCGATTGGATGACTTCGTATTCGTATTCGCCGCGATCGTTGCGACGGGCGCGAATGACTGCATCTCGCTCGATCGCCTCGGAATCGTTATCTTCGTAGCGTCCTCGACATCCACTGACACAGGTTGTGTCGGAACCGTCGTCTCCGTCGTTGCTGGGAGCCGGTGGCGGTGGGGTGCGATCGCCCTCGGGTTCGGGGTTGGAGGGGGCGGGTTCTCTCGGGTCTTCCTCGACTTCATCGGTGGATTCTGGATCGCCTTCGCCTGCACCGCCGCCGCTGTCAGAATCGCCACTGTCAGAATCGCCACTGTCAGAATCGCCACTGTCAGAATCGCCACTGTCAGGACTGTCTGGCGTCGAACCGTCTGACGAGGGAGAGCTTGCGGGCGGGTTTTCGTCCTCTGAGGTGGGGCGAGTGTCGTCTTCGATCGCGAGACCGGGTTTTGAGCTGTCGTCTGAGGTACTGTCAGCGGCGGACGATGTTGGAGTCGTCGAGTTGGCTTCTGGTGTAGAGGGAGAGCTTGAGGGCGATCGCGCGTCGGTAGAATCGATCTCTCTCGTCTGGGATCGCGCGAGGGAAGTTCCGCCAGAGGATTCGACGGGTGGGTTTTGTGTCGGGCGATCGGAAGGGGAGTCGGTGGGGGCGTCTAGTGTCGGGGAAGCGGTGCGATCGAGAACGATAATTTCGACAGGGTCGTTGCGATCGATCTCCGATCGCGATCGCATCCACCAGAACGAAAGTACTGCGAACACGACACCGTGAAAGAGTAACGATCCGCTCAAACCGTACAGCAAAATTTTCTTGTGGAGCGTGCGTTTTTTTGAATAAAAATCCTGAGTGACTTCGCTCATATTTTCAAATTGTTTTGAGTGGCTTGATTTTTTGAATATCGATTTGAAAACAAGTCGATCTAAATCGTCAGCCTGGCTTTCTTTGCCGAACGAAGGGGGTAAACCTGCAATCCAACTGGTGTAGAAATAACACTCGCTTCGACACCAAACACTAATTTAATGTTGTCTGGCGTCAGAACTTCACTCGAACTTCCCACTTCGACAAGTCGGCCGTCTTTGACGAGGGCGATGCGATGGCTGTAGCGAGCGGCTAAGTTAATATCGTGAAGGACTGTCACGACGGACAAGCCCTGTTTTCGGTTCAGAGAGTCGAGCAAATCTAACAGTTCGAGTTGATAACAAATATCGAGGAAGGTCGTCGGTTCGTCGAGCAACAAAATTTGAGGATTTTGTGCTAACGCCAAAGCGAGAAACGCCCGCTGTCGTTCCCCTCCCGACAAGGCGGAGACGGCGCGATCGGCGAAGGGAGCAATTTGGGTATACCGCATCGCCAGTTCGACCCAATAGCGATCGTCTTGGCTGAGATCCCAATGCCACCAGGGTTGGTGGGGCGATCGGCCCGCACTCACGAGCTGACGCACCGTCATTTCCTCGGGAAGTTCGGCTTGTTGTTGGGGTAAAAACGCGATCTGCTGTGCGATTTGTCGCGGTGTTAACTGCTCGATCGCCTTTCCGTCGAGCAAGATCGCGCCCCGTTCGGGTTCGAGAAGACGGCTCAACAACCGCAGGAGCGTCGATTTTCCCGAGCCGTTCGCTCCCAAAATCGCGAGCCATTCTCCCGGCGTGACGGTCAGCGAGATATCTCGGACAACTGGATGGTTAGAATATCCTCCAGTGAGCTGTCGGGTCGCAATTGACATTACAAAAATCCCGATCGAGAAAGTGGGAAGACCTTTGAGTTTACCGTTAGGAAAACCACTCGGTCTATCGTAATAGGTTTTGAGATAAGTCTATTGTGAAAGGCGCGGTCGGAACCTGTCAATTGCATTGGATTTTGTTAGCTTGAGTTTGAAAGAGCGTCAAACTTCGAGACTTGGCAGGAGAAACGTCGAAATCTAAATTTGTAACGAATTGTAAATTCATTCGGATATTGCCGAACGGCGTTCTCGAGAGAACCCTTTTCGTGGTACAGTATAGCGAGTCGGTTCTGGTGGGGGTCAGCCACCAGAGGTAACGGGGAAAGTTCGGTGAAAATCCGGCGCTGTCCCGCAACTGTAAGGAGATGCAAGTCTCTAAGTCAGGATGCCCGCCGCCTACAACGTAGCTTTGACAAGCATCTGCGAGGTACAGATGGAAGTGAATTCGAGTCTTTTTCGGTTTTTAATGCTTCGCTGGGAGTCCCAGCACTCGCGAACTCTTGAAACTGCCAAGTGTCGGTCGTTTCGGATGGCAACGCCTCGAAAAAATTGCTAAGTCGCACTGGTCGGTTTAACGTCTAAAAGTATCGTTAGCAGTGCCTTCTTCTCGGGCAAAAGATTGCGTCTGAGAGAGCGAGCGATCGCTCTTTTATAGGCGGCGAACTCTGTTTTGTTTGAATTGTTGTAACCCAGATTAACGGTCGATCGTCCGATCGATCGCTCGTTTTTGTTAATAAAAAAATGTCGAAACCTATCCGTTCGATCTCTCCAATTTCTCTTCATTTTCTGAGTGCGAGTACTGCGATCGGAGCCATGTTCGCCTTCAGTCAGCTTGCAGTACTCGCGTTGGAAAAATCTGTCGAGTCGCCGAAACAAGGTTCGGTATCGTCAGAGATAGCATCGGAATCTTCGAGATCGAAACTCAAAGTGCGATCGCAGGATCTCGACTCCGAGGGAGTGGAAACCCAACGGATGGAGATCGATCGCGATCCGTCAAACCTGACGTTACATCTGGCTCAAACCCCGGAATCCGAGATGGAACCCGAGACAGAATCCGAGACGGAACCCGAGACGGAAGAAACCGACGCCGAAGAAGAGATTCCCGAAGTCGAAATCTACATCGATCGCATTCTCACGCAACCGGTGTTTGCACCGTTTCGCCTCGAAGGAACCCTGCAAGATTCCTCTCGTCCGGTGTACGTGGTTCCCCGCGAACAAATCGAAATCCAGAACGCCGTCACCGTACAGGAAGCCTTACGTTTCGTTCCCGGCGTTCTCAGCGACGGAACCTCTGGCGGACAGCTGGGGGCGACGAGTGCTCAGTTTATCCGAGGGGGGGATTCTTCCCAAACCTTAATTCTCCTCAACGGACGCCCCCTCAACGATTTAGGATTTGGCGATTTCGACTTATCCACGTTCACCACCGACTTCGTGGAGCGTTTGGAAGTCGTTCCCGGTGGAAGTTCGACGCTGTACGGTTCCGGTGGCGTGGGGGGAACCATCAACATCGTCAGCCAAGAGCCGACAGAGGAGCCTCAATTTAGCGTTCGCGGCGGGTTTGGGAGTTTCGGCTACAACCAGCAAAGCGTTCGCAGCAGCGGAACCGTTGGTGATTTCGGTTGGGTTGTCGGCTACAACCGAACCTATTCCGAAAATGATTTTCCCTTCGAACTCGAATCGATCGCCTTCGACGGAACCCGCGACAACGCCGAAGTCAACTATAACAACGTCGATGTCAAACTGACCGCCGACATTGGCGATCGCAACCGTTTGACCTTTACCGGGTTGTATCTCTCCCGCGATTTAGGAATTCCTGGCGGCGTTCCCACCGACGCCGGAAGCCTCGGACAGTTCAACAGTCTGACGCCAGACGCTCAGCAGTACACGGAAAACTGGCTGTTCGATTTATTGTGGGAATCGGAACTCAACGGTGACGGCGACTCCTTACTCACTGCTCGCGTCTACACCGACGTTCTCGACTATACCTTCCGCAATCCCAACACCACCCGCGACGAAATCGATCGCACCGCCTTCGGCTTCCAACTCCAGCATAGCTGGCAACTCGCCGACGCTCACAATTTAACTTACGGCGCAGATTTTCGCACGACTAACTCTGAAAATAACACCTTTAGTTTCTTCACGGGGGAAAGTCAAGAAAACTACGACGACAACATCGACCAAGGTGCGCTTTTTGCCCGCTACGAAGTCGATATTACCCCCGATTTCACCGCTCACGTCGGCGTTCGTCAGGACTTCAACAGTCTCGAGAACGGTTCATTTACGTCTCCCAGTGCGGGGGTGTTGTGGCGAGTGACAGATTCGACCCGTCTGCGAGCGAACTACGCCAGAAGTTTCAACGCACCTTTAATTTCAGAACTAGAAGGTTTAGCCTCCTTCAACGTAGAAGGAAATCCCGACTTACGACCGGAACGGGGTAACAGTTTCGATATCGGACTCGACCAAGAAATTGGCGATTTCGGACTGTTTCGGTTAACTTTTTTCCTCAACCACATTTCCGAATTGGTGGCATTTGAATTCGGTTCGCCCACGAGTACCTATACAAATATCGGAAAAGTAGAAACCATCGGTCTCGAAGCAGATTTAAATATCAAGCTCGCTGAAAACTTCTTTGCGTTCGCTAATTTGACCTTGAACGATACGCGAATCCTCGAAGACCAAAACGAACGTATTGAAGGCAACGATTTGAGTTTTCGCGATGGCGACAGTTTCAATTTAGGCGTCGCTTACGCTCGTCCCAACGGGTTTTACACCGGTGTTTTCCTCCATCATATCAGCGAGGTATTTGTGGATAACGCTAATACGGAAACCTTGAGCGGTTATACCACTGTCGATCTAAAAGCTCAAATTCCCTTTGGCGAGAACGTACAACTCAACGCCAGTTTGAACAATTTGTTTGACGAACAGTACGAAGCCTTTCCAGGGTTTCCGGGGTTGAGTCGGAACTTTCAAGCGAATTTGAGAGTGACGTTTTAGGATTTGGCAGGGTGCGCGTAGGGTGTGTCAGAGGGAAAACCGATAACTGTTCGGATTTCACCGTTAAAGCTGACGCACCTTTGAGGGTGTATTTTATCTAGAAGATCCCCGGAATCTTGGAGATTCCGGGGATCTAGAGCGCAACTCCTAAATGGAAACTCGAACAGCAGTTATTGTAATGTTGGGTTTCGCTTTCGCTCCACACAACTTACCCAAAATCTACTAAAGCTGACTCACCTTTGAGGGTGTATTTTATCTAGAAGATCCCCGGAATCTCCAAGATTCCGGGGATCTAGAGTGTAGGCGTACCAACCAGCGGTGAGTTTACCGTCAACGAATTCCGCTTGCTGGAGGATTTCGCCGATGCGGTGTAACTCTTCGGGAGACAGAAAGTTAGGAATCGTAAAAATCACGATCGCAGCCTTGGAAAATTGAGACTTCTGACGGTGGAAATTGCACAGACAACATTATCCTAGGGGAGAACCAATTCGCCCCCAAACGGAAATAAACTGTTCAATTCCACTTCCGACACCAAACCGAACACCTCCGAGGGCGTTTTCACTGGAGATTCCGGCGAAATTGCCGACGGCCAGGCGGTTTTCAGTTCCTCGAACGTGGCGGCGATGGCCGCAGCGATCGCTGGTGTCGATTTGGTCGGCGACCTGTTGGAACAGCATATCAGCATATTGACGCTCTCCCCCCAACCCTAGCGGGTATGGTCGGAGATTCCTGTTTCACTGGCTCATGCCTAGATAAACGAGCCAGCCCGAATACCCCCGGTCAGAACGCCTTCACAGGCTGTTTGTTTAACGTCCACGATGCGCCCCACCGCAGACCTAAGCGAGAATCAAATTCTCTTGACAACACCAACTGGCGATTTTGTGGTTTACCTCCACCACGGGTTTTTCGGGTGTTGCGAACCATACCCTTAGGATCTTAAAGGGAACCTCGAAAAATTCATTATTTGAGTTCAAAATAAAAAAATAAAATGGTCTTTCACATCTCGAAGACCATCTTTTTTATTCTTCTATATTAAGAGGTATTTTCTTGAGAAAAATCATCTATTTTAGAAGTTTTAGAACGAGAATATTCTGTTATTCTTTTTGAGTTTCCCAGAATATATATCGACGGATATTGTAGGCTAGATTTTTCAAGCCAATGTTGGCGTTAGCTCTAATCTTTCCAATTGAACGTAGAAGTTTTCCGCCCATGCTCATCACCCAAGCCCCAAAGACGTGTTCGACCTTAGCCCGGATTTTTGATTTTTGACGATTATTTGACTTTTGCTCTTCACTTAAAGGCTTATTTCTGTAAGCTCTTTCGTGAATTTTACTGTCAAATTCAAGCTGCTCTAAAACCCATTCAATATCTTCACTTCGATAAGCACTATCACCCCAAATTCGATCGTCTAAATTCTCACCATCGATAATTTTACCTAATGCTTTTGAGTCATGAACTGATGCATCTGTTACATGATAACTTCGGACAAAACCAAATTTTACATCGATGCTAATATGATTTTTATATCCATAGTAACTTTGTCCATTCTTTTTAGTCCAACGAGCGTCAAGGTCTTTTTGGGAAAGGCGATGGGGATTTTTTTCCCATCCTTCTGGAGTTTCTCCTTGGCGAATTTTATCATTCTCTTCCTGGCTATTTCTTTGTTTAGGGACTGGCACGAGAGTCGCATCTACAATTTGCCCTTCCTCAGCTTCATATCCTCGATCTCGCAGATAGTCGTCAAATCGATTAAATAGCTCTTCAATTAATCCGTGTTGGGTGAGTTGTTCTCGAAAAAGCCGGCTCTTCGGAGTTTAGGGTGACAGAAAAACTAACTTCACGAGATTTCAAGGGTTTTGGCTCTCGAATTCTCAATTTTTTGTATTATGGTATACATTTATAACCACAAACTCCGAAGACCCAAAAAGCCAAACCGTTTTTGCATCCGGAATTGAGTCTTCAAGACCGAGATGGAGAAATTTCATAAAGGATAATCGATCGTTGGCTTGATATTCTAATTCATCATCGCCAAGATTAAAGAGTTTTTGTAACACAATTAATTTGAACATTAAGATTGTATCCAAGGGTTTACGACCTGCATTACTGAGGCGAGGCTTTTGATGAATTACTTTGAGGATTGGACGAAATTCTTCCCAGGGTATCAATTCATCAATCTGGTCAAGCAAGATTTTTTATTGCTTAGCTTAGCATGGCGATTTTCCCAATCCCAAAAACCTTTTTGACCCATGGCATTATCCTTGATTTGTACTGTTTAATTATCTCATGATTTGAGTCCAATAGTCAATTAATAGAGATGCCCTAAAGACCGTTTCCGGTAAGGCAATTTTACCAGTTTGTTCGTTTCGGCGCTATCCCCTTCTCTCGCTATCGCATTGTTCAGGGGATGCACCGAAACTCACCGCCGCTTCACCACCAACCAAGCCTATTGGCTATGGTTGGAGCGCTGCGACGAATCTTGGTAGACGGGTGCATCTCAGTTTTGCAAAAACATGAGAATTGGAGGCTGAAATCCTTATTCTCTCGTATAGATTTACATTTTTGAGATGCACCCTGGTAGACGAAGCCTCTCGAATCCTGATATTCGATCGCCTCGACAATTTGACCGTCTACGATCGCTGCTTCGTATTCTTCCGCCGCCGTTCTCAGCAAGTAGTTAATAACCTCGAGAACTTAATTCCAAGCAGTCAAACAGCAAAAACAAACGTTTTATTGAATATTCCAGCATTTGAGACACAGATACCATATCAGTTCTTGAGGGTGCATCTCACTTTTGTTATCGAAACTCCACCCATCCTCCCCGCGAGATCGGGGAGGTGCCGAAGGACGTTCGGCGAGTTCAGTCGAGCCGTCGAGTCGCTGAACGCTCACCGTCGAAGCCTCAGTCGAGGTGCGGAGGGGTCATTCTACCAACTTGAGATTCCCCGTTCTTGACGACCTCAGAACCACAAGTTAACCTATGGAGAAATATAGAAAAATACCGTCGAATATTTTGGCATCATGAATAAGACAAAATCGCTTTCAAAAATTTTGCAAAAACCCAGATTTTTTTATCGGCTGGCTCTAGAAGTTGGCTATGTAAATTTTGTATATCGTTATTTATTTCGAGGGCTTTATAAAATTACAAACACTAGCCAAAAAATGAAGCTTTTTAATGATGTGGAAATAACACTGCCTTCGGATAGTCGATTCGGTACAGAGCTTTTTCTAAAAAGAAGTCAGCTCGATTGGGGTAGTGAGGCTTTATTACTTCGTTTTTTAGAATCTGATAAAAGCTTCATTGATATCGGAGCTAATATCGGATATTATAGCTTACTTGCAGCCCCTATTTCTAATACGGTTTACGCATTTGAACCCGATCCAAGAGTTGCCAAACATCTAGAAAACAATCTTTCTCAGTTTCAAAACTGTTATGTAATTAGAGAGGCACTCTATTCTAAGCTGGGGACAATGAAACTCAACTTGCATTCGTCTTCTGAGCTGAGTTCTCTGGTCAGAACAAATCTTCAAGATAACCAAACGGTAGTTGTTAAGCTGAACACTCTAGATAATTTAATGTTGGAATACCCTTCTCTAAAAGTTTCAGGTATTAAAACAGATGCTGAGGGGGCAGATCTTGATATTTTATTAGGTGGCAAGAATCTTCTCATGCGCGATCGACCTTTGGTATTATCAGAAGCATATCCAGATTCAAGGCTGCTCAGGTTTATCGAATCGATCGGGTTTTCCTGTTTTTGTTTTGCCAAGCCTAAAGATAAATTTCATCTTCCCGCAAAATTCATAAAGATTGAGAAGCAACCTGTCAATTACCGTATCAAAATGATTTTCTTAGTTCCTTCTCGACTCTTGCCAGAATTTGAAAAATTGGCATACGATCTAAAACAGTAACTTCAGAACGGGTGCATCTCAATTTCGTAGAACGACCCCTCCGCGCCTCGACTGAGCGCTCGCCGAATGTCCTTCGGCACCTCCCCGATCTCGCGGGGAGGATGGGTGGGGTTCCGGGTGCAAAAGTGAGATGCACCCTTCAGAACTACCATAAAAAACGGGAAAGCCCATCGACTTTCCCGAAAAGAGGAGTTATCCGGTTTTGAGAGAAGAGACTTAACGATTCAAGCAGGCGGCCAAATCTTCATCCGGCGTCGTAATCTTCTGCAAATGGTAGGTTTGCGACAACAACTCGAACACCTTGGGCGAGATAAACGCCGGAAGCGTCGGACCGAGGCGGATGTTTTGAATGCCCAAATACAGCAGCGTCAGGAGAATCGAAACCGCTTTCTGTTCGTACCAGGACAACACCATCGACAGGGGTAACTGGTTCACATCCGTATCGAACGCGTTCGCCAACGCCAGGGCGATTTGAATGGCGGAGTAGGCGTCGTTACACTGTCCCACGTCCATCAGTCGGGGGATTCCGCCGATGTCGCCCAAATCTTTATCGAAGAAGCGGAACTTCCCGCAAGCCAGGGTCAACACCACGCAGTCGTCGGGAACGCGTTCGACGAACTCCGTATAATATCCCCGTTCGGTTTTGGCTCCGTCGCAACCGCCTACGAGGAAGAAATGGCGGATTTTGCCTTGTTTTACTGCTTCGATGACAGTATCGGCGACGCTGAGAACCGCGTTTCGGGCGAATCCGGTGGTGACGGTTTTAATGTCGGCAGCTTTTTCAGTAAAGCCAGCCATCGCTGAGGCGATATGGATGACGGGGGTTAAATCCTGCCGTTGTAGGTGTTTGAGGTCGGGATAGCCCACCGCCCCCAAAGTAAACACGCGATCGCGATAACTGGATTTCGGCGGCATCAAGCAGTTCGTCGTCATGACGATGGGGCCGGGAAACTCGTTAAATTCGCGAGTTTGGTTTTGCCACGCCGTCCCGTAATGACCGTACAGATGGGGATATTTCTGTTTTAGTTTCGGGTAGCCGTGGGCGGGTAACAGTTCGCCGTGGGTGTAAACGTCGATGCCTTTTCCGGCGGTTTGTTGCAGCAAGGCTTCGACATCGGCTAAGTCGTGACCGGAAATCAGAATCGCTTTTCCGGGGCGAGGCGTGATGGGAACCTGCGTCGGAACGGGATGTCCGTAGGTTTCGGTGTTGGCGGCGTCGAGGATTTCCATGGCCACCAGGTTGATTTCACCGAGTTTTAAGGCAATCTGTACCCAATCGTTGAGGTCGAGGTCGCGGCGTCCGAGGGCAGCTAGGGCATCGTAGAAGAAATCGTACACGCGATCGTCGTGGTAGCCCAATTCGGCGGCGTGGTGAGCGTAGGCGGCGATGCCTTTCAAGCCGTAGAGAACGGTGAGTTTCAGGGAGAAGACATCCACATCGCCAGTTCCTTGGCTGATGAAGTTGTATTCGGCGTCTTTGCCCTGTTGGACGAGTTTTTCAAGGCTGTCGGCGGGTTGGAAAATCGCCACGTCCGACCATTCTAAGTCTGCTGGAAGTACGGTTTTGAGGGAGTCGCGGAGTTCGACGGTTTCTCGAATGTATTCGATAAAGCGATCTTCGTCGAAGTTGACGTTGGTGAGGGTGGCGAAAAGGGCTTCGCAGGCGAAATGTCCGGCTTTGGCTTGTCGAACGCCGTGGCGATATGCGGTGACGGCGACTTCGGCTAATCCCCGCAGGGCGTGGGTGAGGAGGTCTTGCAGGGCGTCTACGTCGGGGCTTTTTCCGCAAGCTCCCCAGATAAAGCAACCTTCGCCTCGGGTGGTTTGTTCGCATTGGGTACAGAACACGGTTTTTGTCTCCTCTCGTTCGGTCTATGCTTACTCTACGAAGTGGAGACCTGGGGCGTCTTTGACTTAAATCAAGAGACTGAATTTTCTTAGAAACCCGAGTTCTGTGAAGCGTGAAGAAACAGTTCGCGGTCTACAAGGTTTGCGGTTTGCTGCCAAGAAGGGCGATCGCCTTTTCTAAAACTTTATTACTATTTCGATCCTATCGAATTCAGAATAAAATGCTATCGTCTGAGTGTTTTTTATGCGCGATCGCTATTTTTACGTTTAAGCTGCGATCTATCGATCTTCTTCAATCTCGTTTGATGGTTATGCATTTATGCTTATCGATACCGCTACCATGTCTCTCGTCGTCAGCGTGTCGTCTTTACTTCATGCTCTTGTTTTAATTTTTCTTGGATCGATCGTCTATCGATATCGTGGACTTAAGATTTATACGGTCGGTACAATTTTATCGGCTGCTACTTTTTTGTTTTTTTTGATTCGATGGTTTTATCCGAATCTTCTTGTTCTGCGTTTTTTAGGAAATGTATTTTTGACAACATCTCGCATTTTTTACTTTTTTGGAATTTCTCGATTTATAAATCGCAATGAATTTCAATTTTTATGGGTAATGTTAATTGGAATAGAGATTGTATTGCAATTTTATTTTACTTACATCAACAGCAACTTTTTAGCTAGAAATATCAGCGTAATATTAGTAGTTGGCTTCGTACAAATATTGACTTGTATTTATTTATTTTCAAGTCGTCAAAGAAGTTTTTCAAAAACAGCATATTTTACAGCATTTATTTTGATAATCGATTCTTTCTTTTTGTTTTTTAGAGCGATCGTTATTCCTTTTTTTAATGTTCGACATTTATTTCATTCTAATATTGTTAATGCTACTACATTTTTCTTGATGTTCGTGACCGATCACTTGCGAAATTCTGGTTTTACGATGATGGTTATTCAGCGTTTGTACGGAGACTTAGAAAGTCGAGCAAATCTTGATTTTTTAACACAAACCTTCAACCGAAGAGCCATGAACGGCTATTTGAGTCAAGAAGAAGAGCGCTTTATTAAAAACGATAAAATTTTCTCTTTAATTTTATTGGATATCGATCGCTTCAAGCAAATTAACGACACTTACGGACATGATAGTGGGGATATTGTCCTCAAACATATTTCAAAATTACTCGAATGTCATTTGAGAGAAGGAGATTTCTTGAGCCGTTGGGGTGGAGAAGAGTTTTTAATCCTCTTACCCAATACAGATTGTCAAAACGCCTTTGCGATCGCCGAACGACTCAGGCAATGCGTGGCCAACAATCCTTCAGCAAATGGCACGATCGCTCATACAATTAGTTTAGGAGTGGGAACGTTTCAGCAACACGCTCAAACGGTTAAGGATTTAATAATTGCAGTTGACAAAGCCTTGTATCGTGCAAAAAAAATGGGACGAAATAAGGCGATGATTGCCATTACAGCCAGCGCTTCAAACGCTAATATGAAGGATAATGTTAATGATAATCTGAGCTGTACAGATTAGTCACACAGGTCAAACTAACTTAAGGCGAATCTAATGGACGATCGCACGATTTTTGAAACGGGATTGTTTGAAGGACTTCCCCCGGAACACATAGAATGGATGGCTCAAATCGCTCGACTTCAGAAGTATCGCAAAGGCGAACCGATTTTTTTCGAGGGAGACGAGTGCAAAGGCTTTTTTATCGTAAAATCAGGACGAGTCAAAGTGTTCAAAACTTCTCCCGACGGGAAAGAGCAGATTTTGCACTGGTTCGAGGATGGGGAACGCTTTGCAGAAGTTCCAGCCTTCGATGGCGGAGACTACCCCGCCTCGGCGTCTGCGGTGGAAAAAACGGAACTGCTGTTTTTCCCCAAAGATTCGATCGTTGAGTTGGTTCAAAAGCATCCCACGTTGGCGTTGAACTTGCTGGCGGCGTTGTCGCGACATTTACGCCGTTTCGCCAAACTCATCGACAATCTGTCGTTTAAGGAAGTCCCCAGTCGCTTGGCGGCGTATTTGTTAAAGTTGAGCGATCGCTCGGACAACGCCGATGTGGTGAAATTAGACGTGACGAAAGGTCAGTTGGCGGCGTTTTTGGGGACGATTCCCGAAACCCTCTCGCGAGCTTTTGCGAAACTGGCTCAAGAAGACATTATCGCTGTTGAAGGTGCCGAAGTCACGTTGCGCGATCGCTCCCGTTTGGAACGGTTGGCGTCGGGAGAAAAGCCGATCTGAAGGTTATATAGCAGTCCCAAATGAGTCGTCAAAACTTAAAACACCAGAAAAAACCTTATTCCCGATTCCCGATTCCCCGTTCCCCGTTCCCCGTTCCCCGTTCCCGATTTTGTCAAACAACTGACTTAGAGTTGCTATGGAAGTGCGATCGCAAAAATCGACTTCGGTAATCGACCGCGAACGCCTTTACGGGGACGGTTCACCGCTTGAACGATTTGGAAATCCACCGCCAAACTGCACAAAACATAGGCGTCGTCGGGACTCAAACCGAGAAATCGTTCCAAAATGGCGATCGCTTGCGTCACGGCGTCTTCTAAGGCTTTATCGAGGGTTTCGCCAAACCCCATCACCACCCACTCCTCCGGCGTTTCCGCCAGCGGTGCAGTCAGAGACAAGTTACGGTGTAAATACAGTTCGATCTCCCCTCGCATCGAGGTTTCGATCGCCGTCACGTTCACTTCTCCATCTCCCTGAGCCCCATGTCCGTCGCCGATGGAGAACATCGCCTCGGGAACGAAGACGGGAAGAAACAGTCGCGAACCTGCTTGTAAGAGTTTGTCGTCGATATTTCCCCCATACTCCCCAGGGGGAATCGAGGAACGTACTGTGTCTGTGGCGACGCCGAGAATTCCGAAAAACGGTGTCAGGGGAATTTGGATGTTGGAACCTCGGGGAAATTCAGCGGTTCGGCGTTCTAAATCCAACTCCACGAAGTCCACTCGCGACTGACTGAAGCGTTCGGGAAGAACTCCCCAAGTTCGACGAACGGCGTTAAATCCCACTCGAAGACTCGGTTCGATGGCGTTGAGACGAACTTCGAGAACGTCTCCCGGTTTTGCACCCCGAACGGCGACGGGCCCCGTGAGGAGATGAGAACCGCTGCTGACGATGCGATTTTGGGGGAGATTTTTGCGAATTTCGGCGAGTTCGGGAGGAACGAACGCCTCGGGAGCATTATCGCACAGGTAAAATCCGGTGTAGGTTTCGACGGCGATCGTGTCGCCAGATTCGACGGTTAAGGCGGGGGGAAGATGGGGTGAAAATCCCCCCACGTGGACGGTTTCACAGGTGGCGTTGAGGTGATGTTTTGCCATTGTTTTAATAAATGGTCATGTAGCTGCGATCGGGCCCCGTCGGAAGTCGTATTAACTGCTGTTTTTGTAAGTCCAGTTCGATTCCCAAGGCTTCGAGGGGAATGACGCCGAGTAAGGGATCGCGTCCGCCGGGAAGTTCTAAACAGTCGAAGGTTCCTTCTCGTCCGAGAACTGAAATTTTCGCATCTTGAAAAATACGAGCAGTTTCGAGTCCGGTTGCGGTTTGAACGGCGACTTCTCGGAGAAGTTTTAAACCCAAGGCGGCGATCGCATCAGGAGGTAAACAGAGGGTCGTTGCACCGGTATCGACTAAGACGTCGTTTAAGGTTATCGCTCTCACTCGATCTTCAGGAATTAAGCCATCCTCTGCTTTACCTTGGTCGAGACGATTGACAATTGTTACAGTTGTGGTAACTTGCCCCATTGTTCCTCGATCTAGAATTCTAATCATTTTAACCTCTTTGGAGAATTTTTTGCTGAAAATCTGCGATTTTATTTTAGATTTCTCTCCAATCGTCGATCGCACCGATTTGTTCTAGAGTATGTTCGTATTTTTCTAGGTTTTCCTGCTCTCTATAAAGTCTTGCAGCCCTTTCAAAGTCTGCGATCGCTCGTTCGCGTTCTTGAAATTCGTTATTTAAAATTGCGCCGCGATTGAAATACGCATCGGCGTAAGTGTCGTCGAGTTCTATGGCTGTTGTAAAATCCGATAAGGCTTCTCTAAATTTATTGAATTCAGCATAAGCTGTACCGCGATTGAAATAAGTAAGAGCATCACCAGAATCGAGAGCGATCGCTCGAGTATACGCCTCGATCGCTCCTTGTAAATCTCCCATTTTTGAACGAACTAACCCTAAGCCAAAATAAGCGTTAAAATTCGCACTGTCGAGTTGTAATGTTCGATTGTAATCGGCGATCGCGCCCGGATTGTTTCCCAACTCTCGTTGAATATCGCCGCGAATTAGATAAGCTTCAAAATAGTTAGAGTCGAGTTGAATCGCTTCGGTCACATCGACTAAGGCTTCGAGAGATTCGTCGCGATACTCGTGGCGAATTAAACCGCGATAAACGTAAGGAACGGGATCTTCGGAATCGAGGGCGATCGCTTGTGAGAAATCGGAAAACGCCGCCTCGATATCTCCCTGCTGGTACAAAACAAATCCTCGATAGACATAGGCTTCTGCATAAGTGGGATCTCGGCGAATCGCAGCGGTGAAAGCCTCGATCGCCTCGAGAAAATTTCCCTGTTGGTGATGTTGGCTTCCTCGCAGGTAGTCTTCGACGGTGTCGGTGAGAGACACATCGCTGGCGACGACGAGATTTGTCAACACCAAACTACTGAGGAAAATGAGATTCCCGAAGTATCGTTTCATGGGAGCGATCGCAGGTGGTTTTGCTTCGATGGTAGATCGTCGCGATCGCCTCCTGGGAGGTTTCCCCAGACTCGCACAACTCCAAAATCCACAAAACCCCGGCTTCATCAGAGAAACCGGGGGTCTTCCCTCGAAATCTAAAAACAACCTAAAGTTGAAGGCGAGATTTAATTGGCGTTCGCCGTCGCTCCATCGACCGGCATCGCTTGATTATAGTAAATAACCTGAGTCGGATAAGCAATATCGATATTGCGGGCGTCGAAGGTGCGTTTGATCTCGAAATTCATCTGCTGCTGGGCGTCCATATATTGGTTGTAATCGCTGCTATCGACGTAGTAGACGACTTCGTAGTTGAGGCTGAAATCCCCGTAGGACAAGAAGTGTGCGCGATCGAAGGTCACGTTTTCGGTGGCTTCGACGATCGTTTGAAGAAGCGTCGGGATTTCCTCGAGTTTGTCGAGTCCCGTTTCGTAAGTCACGCCGAGGCTGAAGACGATGCGTCGCGTTTGCATATGTTTGTAGTTGCGAATCCGCGATCCGGTCAGATCGGTATTGGAGAGAACTAGCCGTTCGCCGCTCAAACTCTTCATATGTGTGGTTTTGATCCCCACGTGTTCGACAGTTCCCACGAAGTCACCCACGACGATGAAGTCGCCGATCTCGAAGGGGCGATCGAGCAAAATGGAGAAGTAGCTAAACAGATCTTGCAACAGCCCTTGGGAGGCTAAGGCGACCGCGATCCCCCCAATTCCCAAACTCGCGACCACTGCGGACACATCAAATTGCAGGTTGTCGAGGAGGAAAATCAGTCCGATCGCCCAGACGACAACGCGAATTGCAGGGAGAAGCGAGCTGAGAGTTGGCTCGATATTCGGGTTGTTTGCTTTGATCCCATATAGGATTAGGACGTATTCAATGAGGGCGACGATCGCTCGAATGACGATAATCGTAAACAGAATCGTACAAACGACATCGACGGCGCGATCGAGAATTGGATGTAAATTGAGGTTGGCGATCGCTAAATAAAATACGCCGAGGTAGAGAACGGGAACTAACGCTCTTTCGACAATTTTAAGGAAAGAATTATCGAGATCGCTGGCAGTTTGTTGAACCCATTTCCTCAAACTTTTAATAACGAGCGATCGCACGACTTGAACGACGATAAATCCGAGGACGACAATTCCGACGGCAATGAGATAATCGGCAACTTGATTTCCTAGAAATTGCAGTTGAAAGAATTTGTCTGGCATAGTGGCTTTTTCCTGAATGTCATGAAATTTTAACACTGAAGACTTGCGATCGCTCTGCGATCGATGTCTTTCGCAAGGCTAGAACCTATATCCAGCCTGGATTCTAGCGTTCTCGAATTGGAGTAGCATACAATGCGTATACATTGTTAGTACATCATACACATGATGTATGATATAGTAGAAAGAGCCATTCGGTTAAAAGTCAAGTAAAAGACGAAAAACCATGACTACGACAAAAGATCGGAAACTGACATCTACGTTGTCAATCCAAGGCACGCCGGTCGAATTTACAGAGAAACCTCACACTGTGAAAATCAAGCACTATCTCACCGCAGCAGTTGACTTATTTTTTGACGTTTTAGTTCAAATCGAACGGAATTTAGAAATCACTTGATCGCGTTGTCTATGGCGTGTACGCTTCGTTCTCGACGTCACGCAACGTTTGAACCTATCTCTGAAAACGAATACCGACGCCGGTTCGATCGCATTGCTCGATCGCGATCGACCTCCCTCGTTCGCATCTCAATTGAAAACAGATGAATGTGAGCGATCGTTCCGATACCTCTGACCCCGTCGCTTTTGCCGACATTGCGGGGGCGGCCGAACAGTTAAACGGCATCGCCCACCGCACCCCCGTCTTCACCTCTCGAACGGTAGACAGACGAGTCGGCGCTCGCGTTTTCTTCAAATGCGAGAACTTCCAGCGCACGGGGTCTTTTAAATTTCGCGGGGCGTACAACGCCCTATCAAGAACAGCTCAGTACTGAGCGCCATAATCTCTGATTTGGCTGGTGGTGTAGGGCGCGTGGATTGAGCGGCTCGATGCCGCGAAAATTCACAATCTACACAACTTTTTGTTATAGTGTAGGTATGCTGAACCTGACGTGGGAATTCAAACTCGAACCGACTGCCGAACAAGTTTCAGAGATCGAACACATTCTTGATGTGTGCCGCCATGTCTGGAACTTTGCGCTGCGGGAACGCAAAGACTGGCTAAAGTCTCGCAAGTCTCCTGTAAATGCGTGTTCTATCGTGCAGGAATATATTCTGCTTGCGGACGAACCATTCCCCAGTTACCATGTCCAAGCCAAACGGTTGACGGCAGCTAAGGCTGAATACCCGGCATTAAAGACCGTCAACGCTCAGGTTTTGCAGCAGGTTTTGAGGAAGCTAGATGGTGCTTGGGAATCGTGGCGATTAAAGCGTTCGGGATTGCCTCGGTTCAAGAAGCCGAATCGAATGCGGTCGTTCGTTTTTCCCCAGATGCTCAAAAACTGCATCCCCCTCCGCCCCCCTTAGTAAGGGGGGTTGGGGGGATTAAGCTTCCCCAACTGGGTTGGCTCGAAGTTCGCTGGTCGCGCCGCATCCCGGAGATTTTTCAGGTCAAGCAGGCTCGTATCGTTCGCAAGGCATCGGGTTATTTTGTCCTGTTGAGCCTTCAGGCTGATGTCGAAGTTCCCGATGTGATGCCTCACGGACATCCCGTGGGAATTGATGTCGGACTCGAGTACTTCCTGTCAAGTTCTGACGGCGAACCAGTCAAGCGTCCTCGCTTTTTCGAGAAGCTGCACCGTAAGTTGAAATCGACGAGCGACCCCGCGCCGTCGCACGGCGCTAGGGAACGCGCGAGTTGCTACAACGCAGATTGAAGAATAAGCAAAAGGGTTCTGCTAACTGGCTGAAACTCCAGAAGAAAATTGCCAGAGTCCATCAACGGATTGCCGATACGCGAAAAGACTGGCATTTCAAGCTGGCTCATCACCTCTGTGATGGTGCAGGGATGATTTTTGTCGAAGATCTCATCCCCCCAACCCCCCTTTCAAAGGGGGGCGAAGGGGGGATAGGAATGCTAGGCAAGCATACCCTAGATTCCGGATTGGGTCAGTTTACCAACCAGATTCTGCCTTGGGTGTGTTGGAAACGAGATGTGTATTACGAGAAAGTCGATGCCCGTGGCACGTCCCAGGAATGCCCAGATTGTGGCACCCAAGTTCGCAAAGATCTCAGCGTGCGAGTCCATCAATGCCCGGAATGTGGGTCAACTAAACCTAGGGATGTTGCCGCAGCACAAGTCATTTGTACCCGTGGACAACGGGGAATTGAAAATGCCTGTGGAGTCAAAGCGGCGGGGGCTGAGGTCACTCAGTCTAGCTGGCGGGCTGTGAAGCAGGAAATCTTTGGGGCGACCCAAGGAATCTCCCAGCATACCCATTAGGGTTGCTGGGAGAGGATGTCAAACACCGTAAAAAACCCCGATACCGTGGCGGACGGGGCGAGAACGCCGAGTTTAGGCCGAATTACGTTTCCGTTGGTGTTGCACTACGTTTCAGAAATGGCGGCCGTCTCGGAAGGGGCGATCGCGAGATCGATGTTTTTTCTGTGGGAACGAATGAAGCTTGTTGTCGAACCGACGGGGGCGTTGGCGGCGGCTGCGTTACTCGAAGGCGCGATCGTCCGGCCGAACACTCGTGTCGGCGCGATCGTGACTGGGGGAAACGTGGCGTTGTCTCAACTTCCTCACCTTCTAAGTCTCGCAGGGAAATAGTTTGAAAATTCCGTGGAGACTCAGTTTAGGCGGTTTCGAGCCAATCGAAGATGCGATCGAGTTGGTCGATCGTAATCAAGCCGTACTGCCACAACACCATTGAGAAGGTATTGGGGGAGTTTTCGCCACGACGTAAGGCTAAATCGATCGCCGTGGTGGGAACCGATAAATCGTCTTGTAAAAAGCGGATTAGTTTCGCGAGTTTGTTAAATTTCATTGTTTTATTCCGACCCGTCGTGCAACATTAACACTATGCGATGAATTTTATCTCCAATCTGCGATCGACATAACCTTTAGCGTGTGATCTCGATCTCCCGAGCAGGCGATCGCCCTCAAAGGCTTCCTTCTCTGAAACGGCTCGATCTCGTGCGATCCCCGCACTGTATAGCTTATGGATTGTCAGAGACGGCTAAGGTTTTGATTTGATTTCATCGTTAAGTTTTTTCAATCTCAACGATAATTCTCAACACGATTCGTTACAGAAATCACCAGTTTTTTTTAAACTTTAGATAAAGGATTGTCAATCTTTCAAATGGCGTAAGTAACACCACTGAGAAGCTTGAGAACCACTTCGTAAACTGTCCGCATATTCCGCAAGGAATAGAGCGGTTGCAGATAGGCTGAGGGAAAATATACCCCCATAGCGGTAAGATTCCCATGAAAGACATGGAAAACACCCCAAAACTGCACAGTAGCGGCTGGATCTTCCAAACCTGGATGTCGTTTGTCCTATCCATTTCTGTAACGTCGATCGGAATTTTCTATCTTCCGGTCGATAGCTGGCAGAAAGCCTTTTTAGGGATGGGACTGCTGTTTTCCGTCGGTTCGACACTGAACGTCGCGAAAGTGACTCGCGATCTACACGAATCGAAGCGAATCACGTCCCGACTCGACGAAGCTCGTATTGAGAAGCTTCTCAGCGAACACAATCCGCTGTCTTAGCTCCCTCGGCGAGAAGCCCCGCGCTGTACCGAAGGTCAGCGTCGGGATGATAGCCGAGCGGCAAGGTATAATCGAGATGGTCAACGACCCGCCCGACCGTATCGAACAGACAGGCTAACTTCAAAGTAGAGCTTGGACTCTTGCCGCAGATAGATCGGCAGCTCGGGGAAGCTGTTTCCTTCAACGTTCACGGTATCCGTAAGTCCAAAAGGAGACAAGCGGCAAATATCGACCTGTGGAAGACGGGTTGCTGCCAGGGTAACGCGATGCGTTACGGGAGTCAGGGCTGTCACTTGTGGCAAGTCAAACCTCCAGAGGCTAGGTAAGACGCAGTCTTCGCAGCTCTCGGAGCTTGCATCCGAGAGAACGAAGACCCAAACTGGGTTCGCTCGGTGGCGGCACTGGCCGGTGAAACTGGAAGCCCGTGCTGTATGCGAAGCATCAGCGTCGGGTACTTCACCCGATGGCGATTAGGAAGATGTGGCAAAAGGGCGGTCGTTACACCGCCCTCTTTCAATCGGGATGACTGGATTCGAACCAGCGGCCCCTTCGTCCCGAACGAAGTGCGCTACCAAGCTGCGCTACATCCCGACTTGGGTTGACTATTCTAACACAAACAAGATATCACAAGATCGAAACGGAAGACAGCTTTTTGGAAATCTTTTTTGAAATCCCTGCCATCGATCGAGTCAAACCCCCTTCAACCGGGAACGCTATACGTTGTCGGAACCCCCATCGGAAATCTGAACGATATGACGTTTCGTGCGGTGGCGACGCTGAACGCTGCCGACGTCATCGCCGCTGAAGATACGCGCCATACGGGGAAGTTGTTGCAACATTTCCAGATTGCGACGCCTCAGATTGCTTACCATCACCACAATCGATCGCAGCGGATTCCAGAAATCCTCGATCGCCTGCACCGGGGAGAGGCGATCGCGCTGGTGACGGATGCGGGAATGCCGGGAATTTCCGATCCCGGATACGAGTTAGTAAAAGCCTGTGCGGAAGCGGGGGTTCCCGTGGTGCCGATTCCGGGGGTGAGTGCCAGCATTACGGCGGTAAGCGTTTCCGGTATTGAGTGCGATCGCTTTACCTTTGAGGGGTTTTTACCGACGAAAGGGAAGGAACGCCGAGAACGCTTAGAACAGTTGTCGGGAGAAATCCGAACCCTGATTTTTTACGAAGCCCCCCATCGATTGCGGGAAACGTTGGAGGATTTGGCGTCGGGGTTGGGGAATTCCAGGGCGATCGCCCTGGGGCGAGAGTTGACGAAGCGGTTCGAGGAGATTTGGCGGGGAACGTTAGCCGAGGCGATCGATCTCTATCGGGAACGAGAACCGAAAGGGGAATATACGATCGTCGTGGCGGGGGCGAGTGCAGAAGGGATGGTGTTATCGGAAGAGGCGTTGAAAGCCGAGTTACAGCAGTTAATGGCGTCGGGGTTGTCGCGTTCCCAAGCCAGTCGAGAGTTGGCGCGATCGTCTCAGTTGTCTCGCCGTCAGCTTTATCAGTTAGCGTTGGCGATCGAGGAGTGAACTGGATTAGACGAGGTTGAAAAAATACGCGATCGATCGTGAATTAATCGAGATCCCCAAAGTCCAATATCCTAGCGCGAGGCAACCGCCCCCACAGCTACCGTTCGGACGTTCGGCGAGTTCAGACGTTCGGCGAGTTCAGACGAGCCGCTGAGTTCACAGCAGAATCCCTAACGGCTAGGGTGCGGGGCTTCCCCGATCCCTTTCCCAAAACCCGAACCTCCATCACCGTCGCGCCACCTCGGGAATTTGCTATAACGATCGGTAAGAGGTTTCACGCTCCTCCTCACTACTGCGTTATGTTATGGCTCCCAATCCCCAAATTATCGATGCTGTCGAGCAACTGAACTACCGCGCCACCGTTGGCGACGTAGCCAGCCAAGCCGGACTCGAGGTTAACTTCGCGCAACAGGGACTCCTCGCCCTCGCCTCGGACGTGGGGGGACACCTACAGGTCGCTGAAACAGGAGATATCGTCTATCAATTTCCGAAAAACCTCCGCGCCGTACTCCGCAACAAATTTTTTCGCCTGCGCCTTCAAGCCTGGTGGGAAAAAATCTGGCGCGTGTTGTTTTATCTGATTCGCATTTCTTTCGGAACTCTGCTGATTTTGTCGATCGTGCTGATTTTCGTGACGATCGCCGTTCTCGCCTTTGCCGCTAGTTCGAGTCGCGACGGTGACGGTGGCGGTGGCGGAAGTAGCGATCGCGGGGGGGGTGGCGGCGGTTGGCTGTTCGTACCGCGATTTTGGATTTGGGATTGGTTCTGGTTTTACGATCCGGCAGCGTATCGTTCTCAACGGACGACGCAACGCACGAAACCCTCGAAACGCTCCGAGAAAGACTCCGATCTCAACTTTCTCGAAGCGGTGTTTTCGTTCCTTTTCGGCGATGGAAATCCCAACGCAGATTTAGAAGAACGCCGCTGGCAAGATATCGCGACGGTCGTTCGCAACCATCGAGGTGTCGTCGTCGCCGAACAGATAGCCCCTTATCTCGACGATTTGGGCAGTCAGTTCGATCGCGAAACGGAAGACTATATGCTGCCAGTGTTGGCGAAGTTCGACGGCTACCCGGAAGTCAGTCCCGAGGGACAATTGGTGTATCGCTTCCCCGAACTCCAAGTCACGGCGAAAGAGCGATCGCCTCAGTCTGTCGAACCGTACTTACAAGAACGTCCCTGGCAGTTCAGCCGCGCCAGTTCGGGTCAAATCTTGCTCTCGACGGGACTCGGCGCCCTCAATATCATCGGCGCGTTAATGTTGGGGTCGTTATTGCAAGATCGAGCCTTGGTGGCCGAACTCGGCGGACTCGTGGCGTTCGTCGCCTCGATTTACGGCATTTTGTTAGCCTACGGTACGGCGTTTTTAGCAGTTCCTTTAATTCGCTATTTTTGGATACAGTGGCGCAACGGCCGCATCGGCGATCGCAACGAAGATCGCAAAGCTCGAGCTTTAGCGTTCGATCGCGCGAAACCTCAACTTCAACCCAAGTTAGATTACGCCCGTCAATTCGCCGCAGAAACCGCAGTATCTCAGGAAGATTTGGCGTACACGACAGAAAAAGATTTGCTACAACAGGAGTTCGAGCAGTCCGATAAAATCGACGAAGAATGGCGTAAACGTTTGGAATCGGGATCTTAGATCGACCGAGGGGAGTAATGAGGAGTTAATACTACTTTGGTCGGGTGCATCTCAATGGATGTAAAAATACGAAGCTCTGGGTAGGTTAGACTTCGGCAACGCTGCCGTCCACGGGTGGAACGGAGTGGAACCCAACAGCCGATCGATCGAGTAGGTCAGCTTGTATCCGATGAATTTACATTTTTGAGATGCACCCCTTTGGTTTGTGAATCTTTGCCACGAAAGGATTGTGACTGGCCAGTATTATTAGAGTGCAGAACGACCGGGAGTACTTCAGTTTTCTAACACTGAGGCACTCCCTTTAAGTTAAGTATTTTTTTCTTGAATATACTGCCTTGGCGTTACCCCAACTAACCGTTTAAAATGTCGAGTTAAATGGCTGTTATCTACAAATCCAGTTTGAGCCGCCACATCGGAAGCCGAACATCCTGCCGAGAGAAGATTTTTCGCACGATGAATGCGAACTTGAATGAGATAAGCGTGAATCGACAAACCTAGTTCTTTTCTAAAAACACGAGATAAATAAAAAGGACTCAAGTGAGTTAACTTGGAAACTTCATCTAAAGAAATATTCCAAAAATAAAAAGAGTTGATATACTCCTTAACTTGCTTGACCGCTTTGTGTTCGAGATCGAAAGATGGATGAGTTACGTGAGGATCGGCATATTTTGAAAACAAAAAAGAGAAAGTATTACGAATTAATATTTCTTGCTGAGTTTTGATACTTCCGCAATCTAGGCTTTTATGAAGCTGTTGAATAAGTTGGTAAAGCTTTACATCATTAAAAATCGGTCTTTCAATAAATGGAATTCCTCGTTCTCGATCGACTAGCTCTGATATAATACGTTCGACTGAATTTGCTTTGAGATATAACATTTTGTAAGCACCCTCAACACTCTCATTTGAGTGAACTTCTCCACAGTGTAATATAATGACGGAACCTTCAGATACGGGATAATAAGTTCCTCGATAGTTTAAGTCAGCTTTTCCTCGCTCCATAATCCCAATACAAAATTCTTCATGTAGATGTGGAGGGAACCGGCGAGACTTATAGGAAGCTTTTAAAAGTTCTACAGTTCCGAGGGTTTCGCAATTCCAGAAATTTACAACTGCTTGTTGATTCGGCATGAAACAATAAACTCCATTCAATTCAACCTAGAACAACAATATAGCAATCCTAAATCAATTGTGAATTCTCGATCTAGCGATGACAAGGGTTTAGGTGTCTCGATCTTTTCACGACGCATCTAGGATTGCTATAGTTTCTTTTTGACTCACTGATTTATTTTAATATCAGTGAATCAATATTCTTTACTTTTGAGAATGTATTGATAAAAAATACCAAAATTATCAGTGCATTTGCGATCGATCGTTTTAAGTCCTGCTCGCTCGATCGATGCCAACCACCGAGGAAGATCCAAAAAGTAATCGTATCTTTCAGCGACAGGAGCATAAGCCTTATCTAGTTGTCCTAGACACCACTGATTAATAATGCTGTACCAACGTTCGGCCATTCCATCACCATCGTCTTGAATTGCCTCAGCATCTAAGAGAAGAGAAAATCCAACACGCCGCACGTAAGCTTCTATTAAATTATTGACTAAAAGGGGATGTCCAGAAGGTAGACCCAAATCCGAGTAAAAATCAGCTTCGTTAAGAATTCCCAATCCTTGTCGAGGCTTGAGTGCCTTTGCGATCTCTTGAAGGATCTCGAGTTTGCCAGACCCTTCAAGACCATGATTTCTGCGTTCGTTAGCATCCATACCAGCTACATGGTGAAGAATCAAACTGCATACGACTGCATCTGCTTCTCCAAGCTCTACGGTTTCGACTGGTGCTTGAATTGAAACTAGGGAAACGCCAGGTGGCAGTTTCTGACGAACCTGCTCGTGAACTTCCGAAGCAGGATCTACGACCACTAATTCTCCTTCATCTTCTAAGTTCAGCACGTAAGACCAAAGTCTTCCATCTCCTCCCCCAATGTCTATGACTCGCCACTGACGACGGCTTTGCAACCAATTTCTCAAAATAAGAGCATTGCTGGTGTAAAGTTGGTGCATTAACGTACAACGCGTCCAAGCAGCAAATAAAGAATCTCCGTTAAACTGAGTGTTCCACTCCTCTTTTTGGGCAGGAATATTAAAAATCGAACGTAGCTTCGCTGCTGCCTCAAACTGCTCGTGAGGAGGTAGAGTTAGTAAGTTACGAAAAGCTTGTCCGAAATCGAGAGAGGTTTGAGTGGGTGTTGGATGTATACCGTACATACAAAAGCTCCTAAATTGCTAGTTGTTTTAATTTCTACAAACAAAAGAGTAAAAAAATATCTAATGAAAGCAAAATCAAAAAAAATTCATATCCATTGACTAACCTCCGATCGTTTTGTTCTGAATTTAGATTTAAATTAACATATTTTTTTAAACTATCAATACAAAAAAATGAAATATTTCTAAACAGTTTTTGTTTTTTATGATTTTTAGCTTGAATATTACTTTTGTTAAAAAAGCAATAGACAAAACCAAAGTAAATCATGACTTAAAATCACAACTTAGGCTAAATTAAAATTCTGTTATTTCACCTTCTTGAGGTGTGAAATGCCATTTTGCTAGATCGACTATCCAATATTTCTTCGGTTTGATAATTCCATTAATGTTGTAACCTGCTTTACGCTCCCATTCTCCCAACTCATATTCTGTAGTCACTTCTAATTTGGATAACCCTTTGACATTTTTATATCCATATAATCCAAAATCTAATAGTCTTAATGGATACCCTTGTTCTATCGGCAGAACTTCACCATCAACTGAGTGGATTAACATCGTTCGCCTATTTATTGCACTTTCTAAAGGAATTGTAGCTTCGTAAACTCCCTTTTCCGGTGTTCCTATACTCGTTTGTTTTAAAAAAAGTTTTTCTGGCTCTAATACACCAGCAATTTTGATGATTTCAGATAAAAGCACCCCCTGCCAAGTTCTCCGAATACTCCAATTACAGACACAAACCATGCGACGATTTTCTTCAACTTGAGGCAGCTTTAAAATATCTGTATAAGAAAACGCCATTGTTTTTTGAACGAGACCCGTTATCTGTAATCTCCAAGTTGTTAAATCGATCGAAGTTGGAGGTCCATCTTGATAGTATCGTAAGGAAGAAGGTTTGCGATGTAAATTTTTTGTTGGAATTAGATCGCTCATAGTTAAAACTTGGTAATTTCATTAATTACACATCGAAAGCCGACGAGGTTATCTCTGAGAGATGCTGGATAGTAATCACGACTAGCACATCTCAAAAATTCTTCATTGTGTAATCCACATCCTCCTTTAACGATGTGGTCTTCTTCTTCTTTAGTCCAAAAAATTGGATTGTGTCCTGTCAAATCCCAGTCATAATTGATTGACGCATTGTCAAGACACCATTCAGCTAAATTACCAACTAAATCCAAACATCCAAAATTCGATTTATTTTTGGGATGAGCGTACACTGATGTCGCTTTTCGATCGAGTTCTTCTGGATCGCAATCTATGGCAAAATTAGCATATTCTAAGGTTGGAAGTTCGTTCCCCCAAGGATAAACATAACCGTGTTTTCCTTTACAAACATATTCCCATTGAGCTTCTGTCGGTAAGGTTTTTTCAACGAATTTTGCATAGGCTAGAGCCTCCCACCAACTTACACCCGTTACCGGAAAATCATCTTGATTCCAGTTTCTATCCAACCAGTAGTTAGGCATACTGATTTTATTTTTTTGAATATATTCCCATCCTTTAGAAGTCCAGTATTTTGAATTTTGATAACCTCCTTTTTCGATAAAGGTGCGAAATTGTCGATTCGTTACAGGTGTAATATCGATCGCAAAAGAGTCTAGCGTTACATTTTTTTTGGGTTGCTCTTCTGGCGAGTCATCGCTGCCTCTCAGAAACGTGCCAGATTCGATGACGATCGTTTGATGTAATTTATTCATGAGTTAAGTACACTTGCTTTTCGAGCTGTCATCTTAAAAGAGGCATATTTCCAGTCAGTTTACTGACTTTCTTTTTGTTTCCTAATACTGCAATCCCCAAGTAGCGTAATTCTTCAGTGGGATGTTGCGATATCTTTTGGCTGTAGTCTTCGTAGTTTTTTGTACTTTGAGCGACGTCAGAAAAGTCCACTACAAAAAAATCGAGAAAATCTTCTTCATAAAGCTTATTTCTGATTTCTTTGATTTGCTCTCGATCGGCTTTCAAAATAGGAATGGGAACGGTTGTTATACCAACGTGAATACGACCTGACATATCGTAGAGATCTGAGCCAATAATGCCTTCTATTTTAGCTCCTAAGGTTAGAGACAAAACAGCGGCTGTATTTGCAATCAATCCCGTAGGCAGATCGGCATCTACAATAGTCACACATTTGGTTTTAGATGGTTCTATTTTCATATTTTCGATCTCCATGTTTTATTTTTTAAAAGACAAGCCAAATATCGAAATGAAGTTGAAACTCAACAGTTTTTGAGGCTCGATAGAACGTTAACTCAAACAAGACAAGATTGTCAAGAAAGAAGGTTAAAATAATTTCGATCGCACTCCACAATCTTTGAGTTTATCAGATTAAATCTAAATCGAACAAAAAGTTGTCTTCTTGGTTTTTTCTGAGAGCAAACACCGACCAAAGCATACAAATCGGTCGCAGTCTGGACATAAATTCTAGACCATATCGATCGACGGCATTCATATTAGTCAAACACAAATCCGAGTCTCCTTTTATTACTTGGATTGCTGCTTCACTGGTCGAATTAACTTCGACGATTTTGTAACTTTTGACGACCTTATCACTAAACCAGGGAATCAAACTAGATGGAGCATGATGAGTTGCAATTTTTAAAGGGCGATCGTCTACAAGTTGACTCTCTTTTTTCTTAGCCAATCCATATAATGGCGTTTCCCACATGAAACTCAGTAAAAGTTTGAGATTTGCGTTCATATAAATCTTATCGATCGCCTTATAAGCATTCGCGACTAGCAACAGGTTTGCAGGTCCGATCGAAAGATTATCACAAGCCTCCTCATACGAAGAAAACAACAAGTAGCTCGTCGGTGTTTTTTTTAAAGTTTTCAACAAATAACACGCTGCGGCCTCACTGCTAGTTCCTTTAGGTCCTAATGTGGCTATATGGATGTTGCTTGAATTTTCAAGACGCTCGACAATTTTCTTCGACCTGTCAAAATACTCAATCAACTTCGATGTGCTGTTATTAATCTGAGTAGAGATCGAATTTGTTTGTGTTTGATTTGTCAGCGTTATGGAAAATCTTTTCTGCCTAAACATAGCTCTATCCCCAATGGTTGTAGGACTAATTTTCCAGGCTTTGCCGAACTGGACACTCTGAAGGTTCCTTAAAACTTGGCGGCACGATTCCAACCCAAGCTCACACCCGATCGCTTGAAACACTGTTGTCAATAGTTTTCAAGTTTACGTGCTGCGGATGGTTTATTTGGGTATGGCTTGCGATGATAAATTTTGGTTATGGGTGACAGAAGCCCAGTGTTGCGAGGAATACAAGTCGATTGCTGTGGAGTAGCTATCGTAATCTCCCTATTTCTTTAACATAAGTCCAAGAGACTCGAATATGGGTTTCAGTCATCTCTCATAGGAGTTCGACGAACGAGAAATCGAGCGTTTTCAAAAAAAATTATCTGGACTCTCGATCGCCAATATGACGATAACATCCATCAGGTGAAACAACTTGTACGATCTTGCTCTTTCGATCGCACGAGTACTTCGATCGGTATTTAGGCGTGTGAGGATGAAAAAAACAGAAAAAATCGGGGTAATGCTGCGTTCTAACGATCTTAGTCTGCCAAAAACCTAAGATGACAGGGATTTGAACGCAAAAGCAGCATTACTTTTCATGGTAATACTCGCATCTTTTCACAGCGAGCAGTGAAGACAGGTAACAGTGTCTCCCCCTTTCCCTATCTCATCACCTCATCTTCTCCCGACATAGCCGCCAAAGATGGCGAACCCGTAATATTTCCAGGGAACGGCGATCGCATCGAATCCGGCACTTTTCAACATCTCCAAGTGTGCCTCGAGGGTGGCCAGGCGATCTTGTCCTGAATGGCCTTGAGGCTGGCTGGTACCGATTTTTGCTCGTACTGCTTCGAGCGTCGTTCCTTGTTGTGCGGCCCACTTTTCGCGAACAGTTTTGTAGACTTCCGCCAGTTGCGGTGTCTCCGGTAACACGGGATCGACGTTCCAGAAACAGCCACCGGGTTCGAGAATCGACGCAATCCACTGAAACAGCGTCAGTTTCATCTCGTCGCTGAGGTGGTGAATCGCCAGAGACGAAACACAGGCTTGGGTGCTTTGAATAGTGTGTTTGTCCTGGGTTGGCGTGGCGAGATCGCCGAAATCTCCGTAGATGGCGTGCCAGCGATCGCTATATCCGGCACCGGTGACTTTGGCACGGGCAAATTCCACCATTCGCGGCGAGTAATCCACGGCGAGAACTTGCGCCTCGGGGCAGTGTTGGAGGATTTTGAGGCTCAGTTCTCCGGTGCCGCAACCGAGATCGATTACGGTTTGGCAATTGCTGGGAACGCAGGTCGTTACGGCCTCGAGCATTTCGTCGTAGCGAGGCAGCAGTTGGCGAATTCCACTGTCAAAGTCGGCGGTGTTGGTGAAGACTTCACCGGGGTAAATGGTTTGGGTCACGATCGCGTTGGGTTGAAACTACGGTTTTATATTTTAAGGATGAAAATACTTGCAGTTCAAAAATTATTTTAAAATTTAAACATTATGTATTTTTTTAAAAATTGATATTTTTGAGCGATCGCGTTCCCTTTAATTATATTACAAAACTCTGTTAGAGTGAACGTGTAAGTTCCGAATGAGTTACCATCGTTGCTGGAGTCGTTGCTGTGTCGACCGATCGCATTTCTCAGGCTTTACAAGATTTCGTCCCCGACGCCTACCAAGGCAGCGACGAATATCTCGATATTATTACCTGGAACGTCCGCTTCTTTAACGACCTCGACCCCGAACGAGTTCGCATCGTTCGCCAGATTTTCGAGGAACTGAACGCCGATATCTTCGTATTGCAAGAAGTCGCCGAAGGCTCTCTCGACGGAATCGCCGACGAACTCACCCAACGGGGAGCGGGATTTTACGAAACCATCTACGGCCTCAGCGGCGGCGATATCCGCGTGGCGTTCCTGTACGATACGGAGTGGGTTCGCGCCACCACCGAACCCGAGGAACTGTTTGCAGAAGATTCGCCGACGGTGCAAGTGGGACGAGTTCGCAAACCCGTTTTTCCCCGCTATCCCCTCCAGACGCGGTTTGTAGCCTTGTCTGCACCGGGAAGTCCCGAACCGCCGTTTGACTTTCATCTGGTGGGGGTTCATTTGAAGTCGCAGCGGGATTCTCGTCGGGGACATCGCAGCGAGGAACAGCGGACGGCGGCGGCGAAGTTGCTGGCGGAGTGGCTGCAAAACGAAGCAGTGGATGAGGATGTCATTATCGCGGGAGATTGGAACGCTTCACCGTTTCAGTCGGAATGGGAAGTGTTGCGGAATTTGGAAGCGGCGGGACAGCTTCGTTTTGCGAACTGGAACCACGACAGCGAAGGAAGTCACTTTTTCTCCAGCGGGTACAGTTCTCGGTTAGATTTTATTGCGGTGACGTCTCAAGTCCAAGGTGTGGAGACGTTACAGGAGCGATCGAAAGTCATTAACTGGAACCTGTTGCTGGAAAATGGGGTATCGCAGTCGTTGCGGGAACAGTTGCGATCGAAAATTAGCGACCATCTCCCCGTGTTGACGCGGTTCTATTTTACCGAGAGCGATCGCGACGAGGAAGTTGTCGAACCGCCGTCGGAGTCGGTGGAGTTTCCCAGCGTGGCGGTGTTAGGAAGTGTGAAAATCGTGGCGGCAAACGTCAATCCTGCGGGAAAAGAAGCGGGACACGAAACGGTAACGCTGTTGAATTTGTCGCCGGATACGGTGGATTTGTCTGGCTGGGGAATTCGCGATCGCCTCGGCCGCCAGCATAGCATCGAAGATTTGACGGTTCCCGGCGGCGAGACGGTACAGGTGGTGTTGAAAGCGAGAACGGCGCAGTTATCGAATCGCGGTGGTTCGATTATTTTGGTGAACGATCGCGACGACGAGGTGCATTCGGTAACGTACACCGGCCAGCAAGCGTCGAAACAAGGTTGGTCGATCGCATTTTAGGGTTGTATTTTCCTCGTTTTTCTCGTTTTTCCTCGTTCCCAGCTTCTAGCGGGGAATGCCTTCCGCGAGGCGGCAGCCTCGTCTGAATTCTTGTCTTGAGAATACTTGCTAATTGAGAAGCCTATCTCAACGCGATCGCGATCGCGTCTCTCGAAGTGGCTGAATGACGCTACGAACCCGAAGAACTTTCTGAATTGGTGAATCGGGAAGATTTGCTCGATCGTTACCTTAACCCGCGAGAAGGCTCGCGCTCTACCCGAGAGGGTGAGCTGTCCGTTTCGCCGTCAAACTGGCGAGATGCACCCCCTCTGAGCGCCTACATTTACTTGAATTTTTTCCAAAATCTTGTCAGGCTTATTATCTTCTAACTTGAAGATAGACTCGATTAATGCTCGTTAAAATTACATCTAATCTCCCTGATTTTTAGGGGGGGGGAATTCCCCAAACCAATTTTGAGCCGTTTTTTTGGGTGGGAACAGTTTGACTTGCCCATTCCTCAACCGATTTTTCTCTAAGATGTCATTTTTACCCGAATTTTTCTTTTTTCTCGGTCTTAATCCCTAACCAACTCCCGACTAATTTCATCCCCTTCTCATGCTACTTGGTGTACTACAGGTTGAAGTGCGGAATGTGGGTTTTAACCGTTAAAATAGAAGACTCACCCTTGTCAACACAGAGACTATGACCGTGAATACCCCCGTAGAATTTCAAGACGAATTTGATGTGGTCGTCGTGGGGGCAGGACACGCCGGATGTGACGCTGCCCTCGCCTCGGCGCGACTGGGTTGCCGTACCCTGTTGCTGACGCTGAACCTGGATAAAATCGCGTGGCAACCCTGCAACCCCGCTGTCGGCGCTCCGGCGAAGTCCCAGTTAGTCCACGAAGTCGATGCCCTCGGCGGCGAAATCGGCAAAATGGCCGATCGCACCTACCTACAAAAGCGCGTCCTCAACGCCTCGCGAGGACCGGCGGTGTGGGCGCTACGGGCGCAAACGGACAAGCGGGAGTATGCTGCCATCATGCGGCGCATCGTGGAAAACCAGGAAAACCTGTCGGTGCGCGAAGGTATGGTGACGGACATCGTTTTGGGGAAAAACGACGAAATTATCGGCGTTCAAACCTATTTCGGCGTCGCCTTCGAGTGCAAAACGGTTATCCTCACCACCGGAACCTTCCTCGGTGGCGTGATTTGGGTGGGAAACAAATCTATGCCAGCCGGACGCGCCGGAGAATTCGCCGCCGTAGGACTGACGGAAACCCTGCAACAGATGGGGTTTGAAACCGATCGCCTGAAAACGGGAACCCCGGCGCGAGTAGACAAGCGATCGGTCGATTACAGCAAAATGGAACCGCAACCGCCAGACGAGGAAGTACGCTGGTTCAGTTTCGACCCAGAAGCCTGGGTGGAACGGGAACAAATGAACTGTTACCTGACGCGGACGACGGCCCAAACCCACAAAATTATTCAAGATAACCTGCACCTGTCCCCAGTTTACGGCGGTTGGGTGGACGCGAAAGGCCCCCGTTACTGTCCCAGTATTGAGGACAAAATCGTTCGCTTCGCCGACAAACCCAGTCACCAAATTTTCATCGAACCCGAAGGTCGGGATTTCCCCGAACTCTACATTCAAGGATTTTCCACGGGACTGCCGGAAAACCTGCAATTGCAGATGTTGCGAACGTTGCCGGGGATGGAAAACTGCGTGATGCTGCGTCCGGCGTATGCGGTGGAATACGATTACCTTCCAGCGACACAGTGTTTCCCCACGATGATGACGAAAAAAGTCGAGGGTCTGTTCTGTGCTGGACAAATTAACGGCACGACGGGATACGAGGAAGCAGCGGCACAGGGTATCGTGGCGGGAATCAACGCAGCGCGATTCGTCCGGGGTCGAGAGATGCTGGTGTTCCCCCGCGAGGGAAGTTATATCGGCACGTTACTCGACGACCTCTGTACGAAGGAGTTGCGGGAACCCTATCGGATGTTAACGTCGCGATCGGAGTATCGGTTGGTGTTGCGATCGGACAATGCAGACCGCCGTTTGACGCCGTTAGGACGAGAAATCGGTCTGATCGACGATCGCCGTTGGAAACTGTTCGAGAGCAAGCAAGCCAACATTGCGGCGGAGAAGGAACGGTTGCACAAAACCCGCGTCAAGCAACACGACGAAGTCGGACAGCAGATTATCGACGCCACCCAACAGGGAATCAAGGGTTCGGTGACGCTGGCGGAGTTGTTGCGCCGTCCCAAGTTCCATTATGTGGATCTCGAGCGCTTCGGGTTAGGAAATCCCGATCTCGCGTTAGCGGAACGAGAAGGCGCGGAAATCGACATTAAATATTCGGGATATCTGCAACGCCAGCAAAACCAAATCGACCAGATCGGTCGGGAAGCCAACCGTCCGCTTCCGGCGGATTTAGATTACGACGCCATCGAAACACTATCGAAGGAGTCGCGAGAGAAACTGTCTAAAGTTCGTCCGATGACTATCGGTCAAGCATCGCGCATCGGTGGGGTGAATCCGGCGGACGTGAATGCGTTGTTGATTTACTTAGAAACCCGCCATCGCAAGCAAGCGGTGGGGGTTGGAAAGTAAATCTTAGGGGACGTGCTTTACAGTAACAGTGAGCAGTGTAACGCGAAGCAGTGTTTCAGTCACCAGTGAAGACCGGGAACGGGGAATAGGGAACGGGGAATAGGGAACAGTTAATAGTTTCTCCCCTTCTCCCCCTCTCCCCTTCTCTCCCTCTCCCCTTCTCCTCTCCCTACCCGAAATGCAAACCCCCCTCAGCCTCAGCACCCTCGCCATCCGGCAACATATCGGAACCCTGGTTCTCACCGTGGCGGTTATCGTCTTGGGGTGGTTCGTCGTGGCGCGAATGCCCGTAGATTTGCTGCCCAGTATCACCTATCCTCGCATCGGTTTGCGGGTTGACGCGCCGGGAATCGTCCCCGAAGTCGCCGTCAACGACATTACCCGCCCCCTCGAAGAAGCCCTCGCCGCTACGGAAGGGGTGGTGCAGATTTTCTCGCAAACCCGAGAAGGGCGACTCAGTATCGACTTGTTCTTTCGTCCCGGTGACGATATCGATCGCGCCCTCAACGACGCCACCGCCGCTTTAAACCGCGCCCGCGATCGCCTTCCCGACAATCTGGAAACCCCCCGCCTGTTCAAATTCGACCCCTCCCAACTCCCGGTTTACGAAATCGCCTTAACCTCAACGGCGTTGCGTCCGGTGGATTTGCGGATTTTCGCCGATGAAGAACTCGCCCGAGAACTGACGCGGGTTCCCGGCGTCGCCAACGTGGACGTATCCGGGGGCGTGCGGGAAGAAGTGCGGGTGAACCTGGATTTAGAACGGTTGCAAGCGGTGGGGCTGAACATCTCTGATGTGGGGGACGCCCTGCGGGAACGCAACCAAGACACCTCTGGCGGCTTGATTCGCGGCGGCGAGTCCGAAGCCTTAACTCGCGTGGCGGGACGGTTTCAGGAGGCTGGAGAAATTCGGCGAGTTGCCCTCGACGACGGCGATCGCAACGATGCGAGATCGACGGGTAAACTCTACGTGGAAAACGTCGCCCAAGTGGTGGACGGAACGGAAGAACAACGCATTTTCGTCACCCTCAACGGACAACCCGCCGTCAAAGTCAGCGTTCAGAAACAACCGGACGCCAATACGGTGGAAGTCGTCGAGGGCGTCGTCGCCAAACTCGAGGCGTTGCGGGCGTCGGGGCTGATTTCGGAGGATATGCAGTTAGAAACCACCCTGGACGAATCGCGATTTATTCAAAATTCGATTCGCAACGTGGTGACGGCGGGATTGTCGGGTTCGGGATTGGCGGCGATCGCGGTTTTACTGTTTTTGGGGTCTCTGCGTCAAACCCTCATCGTCGTGTTGGCGATTCCCCTAGCAACGCTGACGGCGACGATTTTAATGGGATCGTTTGGACTGTCGCTGAACGTCTTCAGTTTGGGCGGTTTGGCGTTGGGGGTGGGGATTGTCGTAGACAACGCGATCGTCATGTTGGAGAACATCGCCCAGGGCGTCGAAACCGCTGAGGTGGCGTCGTCGGGAACGCCTCAAACACAGAGTCGAAAGCAACAGTTCGCCCGACGAGTGCGAGAACAAGCGGAAACCTCCGCCCGCGAGTTGGAATCGGCGTTGTTAGCCTCCACGAGTACCAACTTGGTGGCGGTGTTGCCGTTTTTGATGTTGGGGGGCTTTATCTCCCTGCTGTTCAACGAATTGATTTTGACGATTAGCTTCGCCGTCGCCGCATCGATGGCGATCGCTCTCACGGTGGTTCCCGCCTTAGCTGCCCGATTGCTCGCCATTCCGGTATCGAGTCGTTTTGACCGTTTTCCACCAATTTGGCTGTTCGGACGCTTCGTGCGCTTTCTCACTGCCCTCTATCGGCAAATTTTGGCGGGGGTGTTGCGGCTTCGCTTGCTGACGATCGCCCTCGCCGTCATCGTCCTCGGCGGGAGTAGCATTTGGATGGCGGCGCGACTGCCCCAGGAGATTCTACCCCGCATCGACACGGGACAAGCGCGACTGGTGGCGCAGTTTCCCCCCGGTACGCCGTTGCAAGACAACCGCCGGGTGATGTCTGCGATCGACGAGATTCTTTTGGCGCAACCCGAAACCCAATACGCCTTTAGTACCGCTGGAGGCTTTCTCTTCGGCAGTTCCACCAGTGCCAACGCCCTGCGAGCCTCGAGTACCATTGCGTTATTACCCGGAAGTAACGTTTCGGGGTATGTCGATCGCGTCAACCAGCAGATTCAGCGAGATATTCCGTTAGTGGATACCTCGATCCGAATGCGTCCGGAATCCGTGCGGGGCTTAATTCTTAGCAACTCTCCCACCCGCGACGACATCGACGTGATGTTACAGGGGACCGATACGGAGAAATTAGACGAAGCGGGGCGCATGGTATTGCAAGCCTTGGAAGAACGGGCCACCCTCGCCCGCTATCAACCTGACGCCGCCGAACCGCAACCGGAAGTTCAAATTCGCCCGGATTGGGAACGGGTGGCGGATTTGGGGCTATCTGCGCGAGCGATCGGGGATACGGTACAGACGGCGTTAGACGGAACGGTGGTGACGCAACTGCAACGGGACGATCGCCTGGTAGACGTGCGGTTGCGCTTGCCCGTCGGTACGGTACAACAAAAAAGTCGGTTGCGATCGATCCCCTTATTTAGCGAAGGCAACGAACTTGTCAAATTGGGAGATGTTGCTAACATCGAACCTGGCATCGCCCCCGGAGAAATTCAACGAATCAACCAGCGTCAAATCGTCTTAATTGAAGGCAGTTTGATAGAAGGGGCGAGTTTGAGTGCCGCCCTCGAGGAAGTGGACACCATTTTGGCAGCGTTGCAACTTCCCGAAGGGGTGACGCGGATTCCCAGTTCCGTCGCGGAAACTAACGAACAGTTACAGCGATCGCTGCAAATTCTCGGCGGTTTAGCTACGTTTTTGGTGTTCGTGGTGATGGCCGTTCAATACAACTCGCTTCTCGATCCGTTGGCGATTATTTTGACCGTTCCCTTAGCCTTAGCTGGGGGAATTTTGGGTCTGTACGTCACGAATACCGCCGTCGGTGCCACGGCAATTGTGGGAGCAGTTTTACTCGTGGGAATTGTGGTGAACAACGCTATTTTATTAGTGGAGTTAGCCAACCAAATTCGCGAGAAAAAGCGGTTGAGTCCCTACGAAGCCATGTTAGAAGCCGCTCCGCAACGGTTGCGTCCGATTTTGATGACGACGGTAACGACAGTGTTGGGGCTGTTACCGTTGGCGTTAGGAGTTGGAGAAGGTTCGGAGTTTTTACAACCGTTGGGAATTGTGGTATTTTCAGGATTGTCACTAGCAACGTTTTTAACTTTATTTATCGTTCCCTGTTTTTATACGTTGTTGCATCGTTCCCAACGTCCGCGAAAGCCCAATTTTCCCCGTCGAACCTGGGATACTTCGAGAGTTGAGGAAGCGATTTCTAGTGGAACGCGAGATTAAGCTTTGGGTTGTGAATAGAATCGAGGCGATCGCGAGGTTTGATGTAGAACGTGGGAGAAGATATGGCGTTAGATGTCGTCATCTCAGAGTTTGTGATCTTGCTCAACGGCATTTTGACAAGTTTTTGTCAGTTGTTAGCGTTGTTTGTGATTGCCATTGGGGTTACGAGAGCGTTAATTATTTTCCTCAAAGATGCCTTGTTTAGTCCTCAAACCTCCGATGCGTTTCAACGTAGCCGTTTGGTGATGGGATATTCGTTTTCCTTGGCGTTGAGTTTTTTGATTGGGGCGACGATTTTGAAGACGATGATTTCGAGTCGTTGGGATGACATTGCTCGTTTGGCGACGATTATCGCCGTTCGTACTGTACTGAACTATCTTTTACTACAGGCGATCGATCGATCTAAGTCTGATGTGAGTGCGTCGGCGGCGCAGTCGTAGACAATTCTCAGTTTTTCGATCCGTAAAACTCGAAATTCGTTGTATCTTGTATAGCCGCTATCCCCGCCCAGAGACGGAGATTTCGTCTCTGGCGGTTCAAAACATTGGGTTGGAGAGTTGAATTAGGCGATCGCCCGATGTTTAGCGATCGCAATTCTGGCGATCGTTACCATTTTTTGTAGGGCAAAAACTTTCCGCACATGACGATCTGCACGCGATCGCCTTTGGGATCTTCGACTTTTTCAACTTCTACAGAAAAGTCGATAGCGCTCATAATGCCATCGCCGAACTTTTCGTGAACCACGCTTTTAATTGGCATTCCGTAAACCTGCATGATTTCGTAAAACCGATAAATTAGCGGATCGGTGGGAATCACGGGGTCTAAAGAACCTTTGACGGGGCATTCCGTTAAGATTTCTGCCTCCTCTGCACCTAACCCCAAGGCTTCGACAAGTTTCTGAGCTTCCTCTGGCGAAGCACTAGCTTGGCGATAAACCACCGCAGCAATCCAGACTTCATCTCGCCCAATTGTAGATTCTAAATCGGCAAAAGTTAGACCTTTTGCTTTTTTTGCAGCTAGAATTTTTTCGGTAATTTCCGGAAGTTTCACGAGTGTTTTAGGAAGAACATCGAGGCTTATCGTATCACAAAGATTTTTAGTTCGTGCAAGCCATTTTATTTTTTTGAAGACTTTACAAAAAAATGTTTCTTTAGAAATTCAGTCAGAATATCCCGTTCGTTCGTGACTAATTTGTATGGAATGTTACAAAATTATCTCGATTGTCAAATAGAGACTCGGGCGATCGCCTGCAAATCCAGACCTGCTGGCAATTTGAGCGACGATCGCTGCCACATCAATTCCAGCAAAATGCGCTTTTAGTAAAATTTCTATGCGTTTTTTGCATGGCTTTGTAAAAAATAGTATTTATTTACACAAATCTATAAAACTTCATCTTTTAGGATGCGATCGACCTCGTTTGCAAGCTGTCACAACAGCAAACCGCACGTTTTCGATCGCGGTGTTTTTGCCGTGGCTGTCTTGTATTTACTGCTATCCCAAAACGCCAAACCAATGTCATTAACTCGTATAAAAAACGCAGATTGCAGTGACTTTAAGTCCAAATCTCAACATTAGCTGCACTCCATAGGTTGACTTGCGATCGCAAAATCTGTGAGAAAGCTGCCTCCAGTTTTTAAAAACAACGGGGAATTCGATCGCCCCTCAGCCCCGTCACCGTGGGAAAACCTTGCCGAAACAATTACCCGAGTCAACCGTTTCCCCACCGGCGATCGCCTTACAAATTTCTGAATTAAACCCTTAGCCTCGCGCTTCTCTAGCACCAAAACGCTCGTTCGACTGATTCACTTTCAACTCATTCACTTTCAAACGGGAGAAAAACACTCGTGGATTACAACGCCCCCCCCGAACTCGTCGCAGCGGCCGTCAAGGCTGGCGAAAACAAAGCTCGCCTCTCCGTGAAAAACCTCTTGATGCGCGGCTTTTACTCCGGCACGATTTTGGGAATCGGCATCACCCTGGCCGTCACGACGATGGTGCAAACCCAAATCCCCGTTCTCGGGGCAATCATCTTTCCGTGGGCATTTTGCAGCATCGTCATTTTTGGCATGGAACTGGTAACAGGGAACTTCGCCCTCATGACCACCGCCATGCTAGCTCGTCGTACCAACCTGACGCGCAGCGTTCGCAACTGGCTGTGGGTTTACTTGGGTAACTTCCTCGGTTGTGCCTTCGCCGCATTCCTAATTAGCTTCTCCCTCAGCAACGGCGGAACCCTCGCCGAACCCAACGCCGTCGCCGAAAAGCTCATGGCGATCGCGATCGCCAAATCCGTCGCCGTCCGCGAAATGGGCGCACCGGGTTTTATGCTTTTCATCGTGCGCGGTATCCTCTGCAACTTACTGGTTTGCGTCGCCGTCCTGTTGGGAATTGCCAGTAAATCCGTCCCCGGTAAAATCCTGGGTTGCTGGTTCCCCATTGCCACCTTCGTCGCCCTCGGCTTAGAGCACATCGTCGTGAATATGTACTTCCTCAACGTTGGTGTTATGCTCGGCGCTCCGATTTCTGCGATCGATATAGTGTTCTGGGATTATCTCCCCGTTACCATTGGCAACCTCATCGGCGGCGGCTTGTTCGTGGGTTGTCTGTTCTACATGACCCACAACCAACAAATTCCCCTGCGTCCTGCGGGATTAGACAACGTTCGCGAAGAACGTTCGCCCGTGGTTCGGTAAGAAGAATGGGTCGGCGGCTTTTGCCGCCGTATCGATTTTTATCCTTACTCGGATTTGGAATTTCAAGAGTCGTCGTGAGTTCGGCGAGTTAATTGGCTGTAAATTCGCGATCGCGGCGGACGATTTCTAGCAGCAGTGTTTTGAGGAGCGATCGCAGGCGATCGAGTGTAGACAGGGTAATTACTGAAAATAGGGTTTAAGTTGGCAGTTTTCCAAAAATCGCGGCGGCGTTCGAGACGGTTAACGTCACGAGCGTTTCATTGTCGTAATGGAACTCTATTTTCTACTTTCGCCAAAAGTTATACCAGAAGTACGATCGTTTCCCTGAAATGGAGAAATTTTAGCTAAAACTTCCTTCTCTTTGTACAGAGCTTGGTAAAGTTCCCACGCTTGTTGTAAGTTCAACCAAAACTCAGCACTGTTACCCAAAAAGGTAGACAGTCGAAGTGCTGTACTGGGGGTAATGCCACGCTTACCGTTAACCAGCTCGTCAATCTGCTGGTAGGGAACGTGAATCGCGTCAGCTAGTTCGGGTTGTGACAGTCCGAGAGGTTCTAGAAATTCAGTTAACAAGATTTCCCCAGGGTGGGAAGGGGCGCGTTTTGTGGGAATTCTCATGGTTTCAATCCTCTAATGATAATCAACAATCTCAACATCTTCAGCTCCCTGTGTCGTCCACCTAAAACAGATGCGATATTGGCGATTGACTCGAATACTGTACTGTCCTTCGCGATCGCCTTTGAGGGCTTCTAGCTTATTACTGGGAGGAATTCGCAGATCGTCTAAGGTGGTGGCAGAGTTCAACAAGTCGAGTTTACGTTGCGCTCTCGCCCAAAGAGTCTTCTGGCAAAGCTTACGCGCAGCCTTTGAGTCGTTGCCATCGAAGATATCTTCGGTTCCTCTATTTTTGAACGAGAGAATCATATTAACATGATAGCCGGGAGATCGTGTTAATACCAGAGCGATGGGTAAAAATTGAATCAGACTGTTACAGAGATAGAGAATTGACTGCGAAAGTGTTCGATTTTTCCTAAAATATATTGTTTTAGCTTGTACTAGCTCTCTCAATTTCTATTTTAAATCCCCATACTCTTTCGCGAAGTGTTCCCGTAGGAGAGCGTGAACGAAGCGATAGCCACCGCCAACCCGCTGGAGAAAACCCCGTTCGGTGCAGTAGCGAAGAAATGTACGGTAGTTCCAGGGGCTGTAACCAAAAAGCCAAAGGGTAATGCGGAGAGCTAAATGATCGATCGCATTCAATATACTATTACCCAAGGGACTTAAAGTTCCTAATGCAAAGCTTAAACCAATACCTTGCCCTAAAATCTCTTTATACTTCATGGGAGCATACAAAAAGTGAATCGATATAGGAATTAACATACATAGTGGTATTAGAAGAAGACTTGAGGTCAATGATTTTATTAGTGGATGGTAAATATCCTGATTTTCCACAAATCTACTTGATTTTTTCTCGGAGGTTGACAATATTGCAATCCCAACACTGAATGCATAAAAAATACCATATATTAATCCGTGTAGGACTCCTAAAATTGAATAAAACATCAAAACAAAAAACAAGATACAAACCAGAGAGAAAACAAGGATATATATTGCCTTTTTCAAGATCTTCTTCAAATTAAAATTCCAGTACAAACTCTTGCATTCAATAGTTTTAAAATCTGGAGTTTCTTGGATACCTTTTATAAAAAAAATTAATCCCCAAAATAACCCCCAAACTAGACCATGAAGGAAATTGAAGAAAAGAGAAGTAACCAGGGCGACGAACAATCCAATAACTAGCCCATAAACCAAGCCAATAGTAAGTCCATAAACAATTTTTTGACGACGACTCTCTATATAGTAAGGCTGTAGTTCTTCAATGAAAAATTCGGTGTCATACTCCTCAATCAACCGCACTGCCAGCCAGCCCAACCAATACTTCGTTTTTTTGTCTTTCTCGTAAGGCTTTCGACCGTGTTGTGTTGCAGGTAAATTAGCCCCACCCCGATACGGTCGTTGCAACCTCGCATCAATATACGCCTCGAACAAGATTCGTCGCCGCTCCGTCACGCTTTCCTGCTGCTTCCACAATTCAACAGGTAATTTATCGCTGGATAACACCAAAATCGTCAGCAACAATGGCGATCGTGCCAATCCCGTTTTTGCATCCATAACGTCCGCGTCGATCCGAACTGCATCCCAAAGCCAGTCACACTTCGCACTACGCAAGTACGTTTCAATTTGTCTGTCCGTCAACGGTTGTAAAATCACCGCACCGTTCAGCCCCAAATTCGTCTCGTAAAGCTGATATTCTTCCAAACGGGAACACACCACCAACGGCGTACCGCTCCAAGTCGGTAAAAACTCGTTGAGCGCCTGCACGCAAGTTTCCTGACGCTGGGACATCAACTCGTCTAAACCGTCGAGGAGCGGTAAAATTCGCCCCTCTTCAATCCATTTTTCGGTGATATCTTTCCGCACCCCGTATTTCAGCTTCAAATCGGACACCATCCAACTGGGGATGTCTCGAAACTCCGACTTCCACGCCGACAGGTTGAGCAACACGGGAACGGGATAAGCGGCGTTTTCCTGTCCTCGTTTGACTAATTCCTCCGCCAGTTGCAACAGCATCGTGGTTTTTCCCGAACCCGGCGCACCCAGGACGAGCAAACGTCCGCCGATTTCCGCTCTGTCGAAGATATCGACGATGTGGATTCCCTCGGGACATCGTTGGCTCGACGCATTCCCGAGTTTTACGTCCAGGCTCCAAGGGGGTACAACTTGGGTGGAATCTTCGGTTTTGTCGAGTTCCACGTAAACGCGCTGGTGGAGGGATTGCGCCAACCGTCCCGCCACTTCGTTTTTTACGGCGTCGAGTAGTTTGGTTTCAGTTCGGTCGCGCGATTCGGGGGGTGCGAAGTGCTGCACCACCTGCGCGATATCGACCTTCGTGCTGTCGTTGGCGTTGATGCCTTGCTGTTTGCGATCGCCCGTCATCGCCGTTCTAGCTGAAATTTTGCTCGATTTTTTGGTTGAAGTTCGCCGTGGCGCTGTCGTTTATCACGATACCTTGTTGCTTGCGGCGATCGATCTTAATTTCAATAGGCGGAAGTTGCGCCTCGACTTCCTCCACAACCGCCGCCATTTCAGGATCTTCGACTTCCACTTCTACCATTTCCGCCAACAGTTCCGGATTGTCGAAGGGGTTTGCTTCCGCCGGAAGCCGCTTCTGTACGCGATCGCCGAACTGACTCACGCGATCGCGCAACTGCGTCGAGAGTTTTGTGGCGGCAGACTTGACGGGAGGCAACGCCGCCGCCAGCATATCTTTAGTCACCGTCTCGCTGGTAGTTTCAGCGGCTTTTTTCAACATCACCGCCGCGATCGCCACCAGTCCCCATTCGATCGGTTCCATCGGTTCTCTCTCGCACTTACAGCACTTTAGCCCCAGCATAACCGCCGACACTGAGAAACTGGCGAACCTCCCACCCTACCTGATTTCCGTCTGACATCGAGCAAAATTCCCTTGACCGTGCGTCAGTCTGAGAGAATTTCCCAGTTAAGTCGATCGCCGGGCAGCATCGACACGAGTACAATAGCGATCGACCAGGATGTCGATTCCCGTAATCGCCGTTCCCACCACCACCGCATCAGCACCGATCGCGATCGCCCGTTCGGCCATGTCTGGCGAAGCAATCCCCCCTTCACACACCAGGAATCCATCGAGCCGCCGCACCATCTCTGCTAACAACTCGAAGCCGGGAGGTTTCAAGTGTTGCGTCTGCGGTGTATACCCGTACAGCGTCGTTCCGATAATATCGACTCCCGCCTCGGTTGCGGCGATCGCGGCCGCGATCGAATCGATATCTGCCATCACCCGCTTCCCCAACTCCTCCCGTACCCGTTTCGCGATGTCCGAAAACCGTTCTCCCCCCGGACGCGGGCGCAACGTGGCATCAATGGCAATAATATCGGCTCCCGCTTCAGCCACCGATCGCGCGTGGTGAAACTGCGGCGTAATATAAACTTCGGAATCGGGAAGTACTTGTTTCCACAAGCCAATTATCGGCGTGTCGGGGAGGCGATCGCGTACGGCTCGGATATGTTCCGGGGAGTCGATGCGAACCGCCACCGCCCCGCGCAACACCGACGCCTGCGCCATCGCAGCAATAACATAAGCATCGTGAAGCGGAGAGTCCGCCGGAGCTTGACAGGAGACGATCGTACCGCGAAGTCGAGAATCGAGCATAACCAGGTGTCCGGTGACGTGACGGAGAACGCCCTCTATTGTCTCAAAAAGTCGCGATCGCCCCTCTGCAATTCCCACGATCGCCGCATTGAAATTAATTTAACTAGGGTTTACTGAAAAAGGCGGTTGGTCGAGGTTGGGAACAGGAAACACCGGCTCGGGGAACAGTTGGGAGAATTGGCGATCGTTTAATTTCCAGAGGTGAGAAAACGATCGGGCTAGGTTCACAGATACCTCCCCATAACAACCCTAAATCAGTTGTGTGACAAAATTGAGACAAAAAGGGAATCGGGAATGGGGAATCAGAAATTTTTTATTTTTAATAACCGAATTCCTCTCTCCTCTCTGTGTCTCTGTGGTGAAGAAAACCACTCAAACTAATCCAAATATTTACTCATCCACTGTGTCAAATCTCGTCGCTGAATCGCCGCCGCCATCAACTCGGGAAACAAATCCGGCGTACAGGCAAAACTGGGAACCCCTAACGCGGACAACCGTTCGGCATTGGCATGAGAAAACTCGGGAGCGCCATCATCGTTCAGTGCCAAAAGCACGACGACGCAAACCCCAGACGCCACCAATCGTTCGACGCGATCGAACAGAGCCTCAGCATTACCCCCTTCAAACAAATCGCTCACCAACACTAAAACCGTATCGAGCGGTCGGTGAATCTGAGTTTGACAGTAGGCCAGCGCCTGTTGGATATCCGTTCCGCCGCCGAGTTGCAATCCGAACAGCACCTCTACGGGATCGTCGAGATCCTCCGTCAAATCGACGACCGACGTATCGAACGCCACCAGACGGACGTTCGCGGCCGAGAGAGAGGCCAAAACTGCCCCGAAGACGCTAGCATACACCAACGACGTGGCCATCGACCCACTCTGGTCGATACACAGCACGATATCCTGAAGAGAAGACCGTTTTCGACCGTACCCGACTAGCCTTTCGGGAATTATCGTGCCGTATTCGGGTCGATAGTGCTTCAAGTTGGCGCGAATCGTCCGGTTCCAATTAATTTCTCGGTAGCGGGGTCGGCGGTTTCGCTGGGCGCGATCGAGACTTCCGACAACGGCTTGGCGGGTGGTTTCTGCCAAACGGCGGTTGAGATCTTCGACGACCCGACGTACTACCTGACGGGCAGTTTCTCGGGTTTCGACGGGCATGGTGTCTTTGAGGGCGAGTAAGTCTGCCACCAAGCACACGTCCGGTTCCACTTGGTTTAACAGTTCCGGTTCGAGGAGCATTTGCCGCAAATCCAGACGCGAAATTGCGTCTTGCTGCATCACTTTCACCACAGAATTGGGAAAATAGGATCGGATGTCGCCGAGCCAACGGGCAACGTGTGGAGAGGAACTACCCAAGCCTCCCCGACGGTCGGAATCGTAAAGAGCAGACAGGGTGCGATCGAGTGCTAAATCTCGAGTGTCGAGCGTGCTGCTGTCAGTCGTCGAATCCTCGTCAGCATCGGAGCCGAGAACCAGACGCCAACGACGCCAACGTTGTGGGTCTGAAGTTGAAGTCACAGGCAATATTACTTGAGTAAAGTATTAATTGTTGTGGGGTGCGAGTTCCGAATTCCCGTTAAATCTATACAATTTAGGCAGTAGGTATACTTCGATACGCGATAGGTTTCCCCTTCCATCGGTGCATCTCGTTTCTGTTCCAGACTGGTCGTCTTCTTCCACTCCGGCATGAAATTACGCAAAAAAACCTTACTCATCGTCGGTGCGGCGTTGGTGGCGCTCAATTTAATGTTATACGCCACCTCTTCGTTCGTTTTACTGCGCGACTTCGATCGCCTCGAAGAACGCTACGTTCGCCAAGATGTTGTCCACGCCCTCGGCGCGATCGCCTCGGAAATTGCCAGCACCAACACCATGGCCCGCGACTATGCGGAGTGGGACGATACCTATGAGTTCATGCAAACCGGCAATCGAGAGTACGTGAGATCGAACCTCGTCGATTCGACGTTTTCCTATCTCAATCTTAACGTAATGGTTTTTGTCGATCGCGAGGGAAACATTCAATTTAGTAAAGGGTTCGATCGCCGGAGTCAAACTGCCGCCCCCCTTCCCGAAGGCTTGACGAGTCACTTACGACCCGAAAGTCCCCTACTCCAACACGAGGAGGCGAACGACAGCGTCTCTGGACTTCTCAAACTGCGCGATCGCGTGATGACCGTCGTGTCGCGTCCGATCGTCACCAGTAGCGCCACCGGGCCGGCGCGAGGCACCTTAATCGTCGCGCGGGATCTCGACCGACCCGAAATCCAGCACATCGGCAACCGCACGCAACTGTCTCTGAACGTCTACGACGTGGACGATACCGACCTCCCCGACAACGCCAGACAAGCGCTCGAAAGCATCGATCGCGGCGTGGACATCTCCCAAAACTTCGCTCGCTCGGGCAATCTCGAACTCGACGGCGCGATCGCCATCACTCCCCTAGCCGAAACACCCGATCGACATCCCTCCGAACCGGGCGATCGCGCCACTGACACCGCTGTTTTTCGCTCGTCTCTGCCACCGACCGATCTCGCGTTTTCGACCACCGACTCGATCGCCGGATATACCCTCCTCAACGATATCTACGGCCGTCCCACCCTGTTACTACGGGTCGATTCTCCCCGCGTCATTTACCAACAGGGCCAGGCGAGTCTGAAGTACTTTACCGCGATCCTCTCGGGGGTGGGTGTTGCCTTTAGTGGGTTAACGTTACTCCTGGTCGAAAAATTGGTGCTGGCGCCCCTGGCCGCGTTAACCGAAAGTGTCAGTCGCGTCGGCGATCGCGGCGATCTCGAAATGCGTCTCGAACCCATCGGTCAAGACGAACTGTCGAGCTTGGCTCAGAGTATTAACAAAATGCTCGACGCCTTGGGGCGATCGCAGTCCGAACGGCGAGAAACGGAAGAACGCTATCGCCTGATGGCGGAAAACTCCACCGACCTCATCGCTCGCCAGCGTCCCGACGGTACGTTTCTCTACGCCTCTCCCGCCTCGGAAGTGTTGTTGGGATACACACCCGAAGACCTCTCCGATAAAGCCGCTCGGGATCTCGTCCATCCCGGAGACCTCGAGAGTTTCCTGTCCTCAACTGTCGAGGCGCTCTCGTCTCCGGCCGCCCTCACTATCAGTTACCGCATCCGCCACAAAGACGGTCATTACGTGTGGTTCGAGACCACCAGTCGCGCCGTTTGCGATCCGAAAACTCAGGAAGTGCGGGAAGTCGTCACCGTGTCTCGGGATATCACCGAGCGCAAACTGGCCGAAGAAGACTTGCGAGAAAGCGAAGCCTCCATTCGCGCGATTTACAAAGTGACTTCGTCGCGCCAGCTCGATTTCGAGGAGCGACTACAGGGGTTGTTGGAGTTGGGACGCCAGCGCTTCGGTATGGAAATCGGGATTCTCTCTCGTATCGAGGGCGATCGCTTCGAGGTCGTCGAAGTCCAATCTCCCAACGACGCGATCGCGATCGGCGACGTTCTCAATTTGGAGGATACCTACTGCTACCGCACCATCGAGGCGCAAGATCCCCTGTACTTCGAGTTTCTGCTCATGTACGGGACGAACGCACCACCGAGATACGGGCCGTTTCGCATTCAAGCCTATATCGGGACGCCGCTGGTGGTGGCGGGAGAAGTCTATGGAACCCTGAGTTTTTCGAGCCGCACGCCGTTACGAGATCCGTTTAAACCAGTCGATCGCGAAATTCTCAAACTCATGGCGCAGTGGATCGGCGGAGAGCTCGAACGCCAACAAACCGCTGCCGATCTCGCCCGAACTCGCGATCGCGCCCTAGCTGCCACTCAGGCCAAAAGCGAGTTTCTGGCCACCATGAGCCACGAAATCCGCACCCCCATGAACGCCGTCATCGGCATGACCGGCTTGTTGTTGGATACGCCCCTGTCGCCCGAACAGCGAGATTTCGTCGAAACGATTCGCAGCAGCGGCGACGCCTTGCTGACGATCATTAACGATATTCTCGACTTCTCTAAAATCGAATCCGGTAAGCTCGAACTCGAACAACATCCCTTCGATTTGCGGGCTTGCGTCGAGCAGTCTTTGGACTTGTTGGCCTCGAAAGCCGCTGGAAAAGGTCTAGAACTGGCGTATCTGATGGACGATAACACCCCCGTCGGCATTTGCGGCGACGTGACGCGGGTGCGACAAGTGTTGGTGAACTTGCTCAGTAACGCCGTGAAGTTTACCGATATCGGGGAAGTGGTGGTGTCGGTCAAGGCCGAACGCCTCGACGAAGCGACTGAGGTAGGCGCTCGTAACGGCCAGGGCGCGATGGACTTTCCCTCGTACGAAATTCAATTTTGCGTGCGCGATACCGGTATCGGCATTCCGTGCGATCGGATGCACCGCCTGTTTCGATCGTTTACCCAAGTCGATTCCTCGACGACTCGTCAGTACGGGGGAACGGGGTTAGGCTTGGCCATTAGCAAGCGCCTCGCCGAGATGATGGGCGGCCGGATGTGGGTCGAAAGCATGGGGGTTTGTACGGGAGATCCTCCCGACGGCTTTACCCTCACCACCGGCATCGAAGATCGCGGTTCGATTTTCTACTTTACGACGGTTGCTCGCATTTCGGCAGCGCCCACGGCCTTGAAGGATTGCTCGCCTGAAATCGAACTGCGAGACAAGCGGTTGTTGGTCGTGGACGATAACGAGACGAACCGTAAAATTCTCAGCGTGGCCGCTCGACGTTGGGGTATGGAAGCCTGTGCTGTGGCGGACGGGTACGCGGCGTTAGAGGTGTTGGAATCCGAACCGCCGTTCGATTTGGCAATTTTGGATATGCAAATGCCGAATTTGGACGGGTTGACCTTAGCGCGGAGAATGCGCCAACGGGAGAAAGGGCAAACGCTACCGCTGGCAATCTTAACGTCGATGGGGTCGGACGTAAAAGACGTCAACGTGGATTTAGCGGCGTTTCTCAACAAGCCCATCAAACACTCGCAACTGTACGACGTACTGGTGGGGGTGTTGCAAGGACGGCCGGTGTCTCGCGAATACACCGAAGCTCCGAAATTAGACGTTCATTTAGCCGAACGCCTGCCGTTGAAGATTTTGGTGGCCGAAGACAACGCAGTCAATCAGAAGGTCGCCACGCAAACCCTCGAACGCATGGGATATCGCGCCGATGTTGTCAGCAACGGCTTAGAGGTTCTCGACGCCCTCAACCGACAACATTACGACGTGGTGTTGATGGACGTGCAGATGCCGGTGATGGACGGGTTGGAGTCGGCGCGGCGTATTTGTCAGAAGCGATCGCCCCAGCGTCGTCCGTATTTGATTGCAGTGACGGCCAACGCCATGCAGGGCGATCGCGAAGAGTGCATTCAAGCGGGGATGGACGATTACATCAGTAAACCCATTCGGATCGACGAATTGGTGGAAGCCCTCAGCCACTGTCCCGTCGCCCGCCATCTGAACGTGGAAGAGTTGGCCAACGGTAACGCTCCGAGTCCGGCTGGCGATCGCCCGACGAACGAAATGAAGTCTCGTTCTGTGCTGTCCCCTTCGCCCTCCCCCTCCTCGACACCAGAAGCCTACGTCACCCCGTTAAACGAGAAAACGTTAAACGATTTGCGGGAAATCGACGCGTTGGAAGAGTTGATCGAGTTGTATTTCGAGGAAGCCCCCAAGTTACTCGAGCGTATCGACGATGCGATTCAACTCGACGACGCCGAAGGCTTGCGAGATGCTGCCCATTCGATGAAATCGACGAGTGCGGCGTTGGGTGCGATGCCCCTCTCCGAACTAGCCGAGCAACTCGAACGTTTCGGCAAAAAAGAGGATTTAGCAGACGCGCCGTCGCTTTGGGGGCGCTTGCAGGCTCAGTACCAACGCACTGTTGAGGCTCTAGAACGAGAACGGCAGGTTATCGCTTCCCAGTAGGGAGAGGGGGAGCCGGGGAGAGGGGGAGCAAGGGAGAGGGGGAGAGGGGGAGAGGGGGAGCAAGGGAGAGGGGGAGCAAGGGAGAGGGGGAGCAAGGGAGAGGGGGAGCAAGGGAGAAACAGTTATCTGTTTGCTGTCTTCACTGGTGACTGGTGACTGGCGACTGGTGACTGTTCCCCGTTCCCCGTTCCCTGTTCCCTGTTCCCCGTCTTCACTGGTGACTGGTGACTGGCGACTGGTGACTGTTCCCCGTTCCCCGTTCCCTGTTCCCTGTTCCCCGTCTTCACTGGTGACTGGTGACTGGTGACTGTTCCCCGTTCCCCGTTCCCTGTTCCCTGTTCCCCGTCTTCACTGGTGACTGGTGACTGTACTACGCCACGACTGAGGCATGGGGACGGGCGAAAATCATGCGCCCGGCGGAGGTTTGCAGGGCGCTGGTGACGACTACACGCATTTCACTGCCGATCGCGTCGGAACTCTCTTCGACGACGACCATCGTTCCGTCTTCGAGATAACCGACCCCTTGAGCGGGTTCTTTGCCGGTTTTGAGGATTTTGACCTCGAAGCTGTCGCCGGGAAGGTAGGACAATCGTACAGCTTGGGCGAGGTCGTTGACGTTGAGGACGGGGACTTTTTGCAGCGTTGCCACTTTGCTGAGGTTGAAGTCGTTCGTCAGCAGAGTTCCGTTGATTTCAGCCGCCAGTCGTACCAGTTTGGCATCGACGGTCATGGGTTCGTCGTAGTCCGCCGGGTGAATGGCGATGCGATCGGGGTAATCCTCTTTCATTTGGTTGAGGATGTCGAGACCCCGACGACCCCGTACCCGCTTGCGATCGTTCGACGCATCGGCCACCTGTTGCAGTTCTTCGAGAACGAACTGCGGGACGAGAAACTGACCTTCGACAAAGCCAGTATCGAGCAGGTTTTGAATGCGGCCGTCGATAATACAACTGGTGTCGAGGATTTTCGTGGCGGCGGGTTTGAGGGTTCCTTCGGCCACCATCAGGGTTTCGACGCTGTTGGGGTTGAGCAGGCGCAAAAACGCCCGGCCGTGGGTGTCGGCGAGGGTAACGCCGAGAAACCCAAACATGACGCTTCCCAGGACGGCGAGGAAGGGTTTGATGAAGGCGAAGTCTTTGGGAACGGGAACGAGGAAGACCGGCGCCAACATGAGGTTAGCTACGAGTAACCCCGCGACTAAGCCAATGGCTCTTGTCAGCAGGACTTCGAGGGGCATTTCGCGAATGTTGGCTTCGATGCGGCGGTAGGTGGTTTGTACCGACAGGCCGACCATTCCACTGACAATTGCGGCGAAGCTGGCTACGACCCAGCGCAAGCCGTCAATGTTGGTGACTTGCTGCATCGCACTACCCGGAAGCAGTTCGATACTGTAGAAGCCGATGCCTGCTCCCGCTATGATGAATGAGATAATGATGAGTGCGTCGAGCATCGTTCTAGCCGATTAGACGAATCGATCGGAGCGGAATACGTTTCGAGGAAACGTTAAATCTGTTGAGAGGGAAAATCGATCTCTCTCTCTCCGAAAAATCTTGACATGGGTTTATTATAATGGTCTGTTCTCCTAACGATCGCGCTTGGTTTGAGGGGGCAAAACCGAACTCGTGGGCGATTTTGCGATCGCAGTTGCGATCGGTCGTGAGTGTTGGGAGTGTCTACAGCGACTCGATCGCTCGTTCCTCAAACCTTGTCGAAAAATCCGATCGAAAGTCGATCGACTGTTTTTGAATTCTTTAAACTCTTGCAAAACGCCAAACTCTGGCGAAACTTGGCGTCAGATCGCCGTGACGCCGCCGCGTTCGGCTTACGTTCACGTCCCGTTTTGTTGGCGACGCTGTTTTTATTGCGATTTTCCGATTTCGGTCGTCGGCGATCGCAAGCACGGTGAAAATTCTCAGACCGTTCGAGCGTACGTCAACTGGCTGTGTGCGGAAATTCAAGCGACGCCGCCGCGCGATCGCCCGTTGGAGACGGTGTTTTTCGGCGGGGGAACGCCATCGCTGCTGTCGGTGTCTCAGCTCGATCGCATCTTAACAACCCTCGATCGACACTTCGGTATCGTCGGCGACGCGGAAATCTCCATCGAGATGGATCCCGGTACGTTCGATCGCGCGAAACTTCGCGGGTTTCTGAAGGCGGGAATTACTCGCGTCAGCTTTGGCGCCCAGGCGTTTCAGGACGAGTTGTTGCAATATTGCGGGCGATCGCACTCTGTCGCCGATATTTATACCGCGTTCGACCTCTTAGAAACCGAAGGGATCGCCAACGTCAGTTTCGACCTCATGTCGGGACTTCCCCACCAAACGCCCCAGCAGTGGGAAGCCTCCTTAGAGGCGGCGTTGAACCTCGATCCGGCGCATTTATCGCTGTACGATTTGATTTTGGAACCGGGGACGGTGTTCGATCGCTTCTACAAACCGGACGCCGAACCGTTTCCCGACAGCGAAACCGCCGCCAATTTCTACCGTCTCGCCCAGCAACGTTTGACGGCGGCGGGATACGGTCATTACGAAATCAGCAATTACGCGAAACCGGAGTTCGAGTGTCGCCACAACCTTACCTATTGGTGCGATCGCCCTTACTATGGCTTCGGACTGGGGGCGACGAGTTACGTCGGCGGTTTGCGGTTCGCCCGTCCCCGCACCCGGAAGGCATATGCTGAGTGGGTGGAGCGATACGTCAATTCTGGCGGTGAAATCGAGGCGGAAACGGTCTCCGACAGCGATTTGATTCTGGAAACGTTGATGTTGCGGTTTCGCTTGGCGGAGGGATTGGCGATCGCCGGGTTACAGCAAAACGTGACAGAGAAGACGTTACAGCGATTTTGGCAGGCGATCGCCCCTTATCTCAATTGCGGTTGGATGAAATTCGACGACGATGCTGGGAAGGACAAACGAGTTCGACTGAGCGATCCCGAAGGATTTTTATTTTCTAACGTTATTTTATCGACACTGTTCGAGCAATTAGAAGATTGTGCTGAATTGCAATGTTTTCACCTCGGGATATAGCAACCTTAAATCGGGTGTATCTCAAAACTGTAAATTTATCAGATCGGAGTCTCTGCCGTAAATTGAGATGTTGTTGGGTGGCGCGATCGCTCCACCTATAAACTGAGCGAAGCCGAAGTCCATGGACGGCAGCGTTGTCGAAGTCCAACCGACCCCAAACTCATATTTTTACATCCATTGAGATGACCCCTCTCACCTCCTCATTTCCTCGTCTCACTTATGAGTCATCGTCCGCACGCCATCCCAATCTCTTGAAGGTGGATGTTTTAACAGCGTTCTAGCGTGCTTCAAATGTAACTCTAGTGGCTTATCGTTCGGACAGATGTGTTGTGCTGCTTCAAAACAGGCGATCGCTTGCTCGAAATTTCCCGCCAAATAATCTTCTCGACCTGTTTTATACAAATACAAAAACTTTGCCATTCCCGGATCGAGATCGACCGATTTTTCATCGATTAGTTCGTAAATTTTAACCGCTTGATTTTTGCCTTTAACTCGAATTTTATCTAACTCGCGAACCCAAAGGCGATCGGCACATAAATTATAAGTATGTTCGCTAATAATAATATCGCAGCCATATTCTTTTGTCAGACTTTCGAGCCGGGCGCTCAAATTGACACCATCTCCAATTACAGTATAATCCATACGCTTTTGCGATCCAATATTTCCCGAAACGACTTCTCCGGAACTCACACCAATTCCAATATTAATTTTGGGTTGATTTTCAATAATACGATGTTGATTGAACTCCTCTAACCGCCGTCGCATATCTAACGCCGACCGAATCGCCATCCAACCGTGATTTTCTGTCAGTGGAAGCGGTGCGCCAAATACCGCCATTAACGCATCGCCAATAAATTTATCTAAAGTTCCCTCGAAATTAAACACCGCTTCCACCATCGTCTCGAAATACTGGTTAAGCAGCGTGACCACTTCCGACGCTCCCAAATTTTCCGTCAGTGTCGTATATCCGCGAATGTCTGAAAACAGAATCGTAACGTCCTTGCGTTCTCCCACCATCAAGGCGTCTTCTCCTAACGCCATCACCTGTTCGGCGACGTTGGGCGTCATATAGCGATACATCGCCGTTTTCATGCGTTTTTCGCGACTGATATCTTCTAACACGATCAATCCCCCTCGGACGCCGCCTTCTGGGTTGGTTAGCGGCGTAACAGTGAGGTTGATACTGCGTTCGAGACACTGTACCTGAGATCGGGGAACCTTCGGTGGTAAATTTCCGTTGCGGTGTGCGAAGGTTCGGCGTCCCCAGAGATGGTAAAAATCGCGATCTTGGAGATCGCTCGTGGCGAGAATCGAAATCGGCGTGTCGGGATCGTCGGCGTCTTCATCTTCGATCGCATACAATCCCAAACTGACAGTTTGTTCGGGGACGTAATGTCGTGCGGCGTGGGCTAAACTATCTTCGAGGCGAAATCTCAGGCTGTCGATCGGAATGGCGTCCCAAATAAACCCACCGGTCAAATTAGCTTCCCACAGTTGTTGGTGACGTTTTCCGTTGCGACCTTTCAGCGGACAGCCGAGAAGTTCTAACGCCGCTTCGTTAATGGTGACGATTCGACCTTGCATATCTGTCGAAATGACGGCGTCGGAAAGACTTTGTAAAATATCTTTTTGATACTGTTTTTCGACGCTGACATCTTGGAACAGTTGGGCGTTTTCTAAGGCAATTCCTGCTTGAATGTTAAACGCCTCCATGAAAAACTCATCGGTGGCGGTAAAACTGCCTTGATGTTTGTTGATTAGCTGAGTGACGCCGATCAGTTCGCCTTCGGAATTGAATACGGGCATACATAAAATGTTGCGAGTAATGTAGCCGGTACGTTTGTCAGTTGACGGATCGAAGCGAGGGTCTTGATAGGCATCGGGAATGTTGAGAGACGTTCCGGTCGAAGCGACGTAACCCGCAATTCCTTTGTTGGCAGGAATGCGAATTTCCATCATCGTTTTACCGTCGGCTTTGGCAACTTTCGTCCAAAGTTCGCCGGTTTCTTGAGAGAGAAGAAATAAGGTACTGCGATCGGCTTTGAGGAGGTTTCTCGCTTGATCCATTACCGATCGCAAGGTAGTTTCGAGATCTAAACTTTTTCCGAGGGAAGTGGTGGCGTTTAGTAATGCTCCAACCCCCCGTTGGTTTTGAGCGGCGGTATAAAAAGACTGACAGCTTTCGAGAATAATTCCGATCGAATCGGCAAAAAGCTGAAACTGTTCGCGATCGGCGTGGGTAAACGAAACGTTCCCCTGTTTGTTCAACAGTTGTGCGACCGCAGCAACTTTCGATCGATCCTTACTGCTAAAAATAGGAACGCATAGGAGATTTCTGGCCGGACAGGTGGGGGATTCGTCGACTTCTTTATTAAAGAGCGGATGGTCTCTGGCCGTTTCGACGGCCACCCCTTCTCCCGTCGTCGCGACGTGACCGAGAATTCCCACATCGCAGGGAAGTCGCATTTCTTTTGTCGTCCCGTCGTCGAGGGTGACTTTCGACCACAGTTGAGAGCGATCGCGATCGACTAAAAAAATCGTCGTGCGTTCGGCTTGTAGAATTTGTCCGACTTTGAGCGTAAACGCGTCGAGGAGCTGTTCTAAAATCGTTTCGAGTGCGTCGTCGTTAATGAGGTCGATCGCCCGAAGATATTGCTGAAATTCTGCGGTAATAAAATCCAGCAGACAAATAAATTCTGCAACCTCTAAGTCTTTCACGCGACGGGCCAACGCCCCCATCCGATTCCCTTGAATCAGCGTTGCTAGAACGTTACCCGCATTGGAAAAAATCATGGCTGCGATCGTCAAATTACGCTTGAACCCACATTCCGCACTTCAAAACGTAGTATGTTTGTCCGATCTGTCAAAACTTTATGCAGAAAGCTTTATCAAGATCGCAAGTAAAAATACATACTACACAAGTTATTGAAATTTATTTTCAACAACGAAGGCTGTAATGTACTTTCTTCGTTAAAAATCCTGTTGTAGTATGCTTGTGGTGCGGAAAGTGGGCTTGAAAACCAGTCAAACACGGCTCGAACGCCGAGCGATCGCTCAGGGGAAACAGGATATTGGAAAAAACGACTGAATTCTGATTCCTTCCACGATTCCCACCCACGCGATCGCCCGCTCGTTCCATTTTAGGCGAGGTTTTGGAACCCGGAAACATTGCCCCTTTACTCTTTGGTCTGGGAATCGAGCCAACACTTGAAAATAAAGGTTCCCGACGCACAACAGACCCCGATCGCGATCGGGGTCCAAATTGAAAGCTGTTCGGGATCGCGGCGTCGGTTACTGGAATAGCGGGGGTTTCCCAACAACACGATCGCGATTGCGGCTAACGTTAACCCTACCGACCACACCGCTAAAACGGACAGCCCCCACCGCCACGAGAACCCTGGAGTTTCCGAATTCGACGGCCTGCGATCGCCGCTCGACCGCCGCCACCGCATCAGTTGATGCTCCTGGGATGGTGTCAGACGAACCAGTTCCGAGTGCTGCTGTCGGGTCGGTTTCTCCTCAGACATCGATCGCGGATTCGAGAGGGGAAGAGGGGGAGAAGGGGAGAGGGGGAGAGGGGGAGAGAGGGAGCCGGGGAGCCGGGGAGCCGGTGAGAGGGAGAGAAACTGTGAACTGTTAATGGTGTTCGCTCTTCACTCTTCACTGAAAAAGCTGTCCTCACTGTTCACTGTTCACTGTTCACTGTAAAAGGGGAGTTATTGAAATCTGCTTATCGCGATCGAAACTTGGATTGGTGAAATTGTCAACCGAAGGCGTAACTCAGACGACGTTATCAATTGTCAATTGTCAATTGTCAATGGTCAATTATCAACTATCCACTAGCTATGGATTCTCGGTTGGGGATGTAACGTCGAGAGAATTTCGCTTTCGGCGGCGGCCAATTCCCGCAGACGCGCCTCGACCGTTTCGCGATCGAAATTCGCCGTGGCTAACCCCCAGTACGCCCCGTAATGACGAGCTTCTGAAGCCATCAAACTTCGATAAAACGCCGCCAGTTCGCGATCCTCGAGGTGCGCCGCCAACAGTCCCAGCCGTTCGTGCGATCGCGCTTCGATGAGTCCCGCCACCAACAACAAATCTAGTTGGCGTTGGGGTTCGTCCCGCCGAACTAGGGATTTGAGCTTTCCACCGTAGGGAGGTGGTGCCAACGGCGCTAACGGAACGCCACGACGCTCTAAAATTTGGTTAACCTGTTGAAAGTGGTCGAGTTCTTCTTTGGCGATCGCCGTCAGTTCGCCCACCAGCTTCGCATCGGAAGGATAGCGACACATCATGTTGAGTGCCACACCGGCCGCTTTACGCTCGCAGTGGGAGTGGTCGAGCAGAACAGTATCGAGATTCGCCAAAGCTTGTTCGACCCAAGCTTCAGAGGTGGGTTGCTGGAGAAATTTAATTCGTGGCTGCTGCATCGCAAATAATTCGAGAGGCTCGAAACAATGGCATTAGGAATGTTAGTCGAGGGAAAATGGGTCAGCGAGCGAAACCAAGAAGACCGAGAGGGTCGCTTCGTTCGTCCGAACACCACGTTCCGAAATGGGATTACCGCAGACGGAAGCAGCGGCTTTAAAGCTGAAGCCGGACGCTATCACCTATACGTGAGTTTAGCTTGTCCCTGGGCGCACCGAACTCTCATTATGCGAGGCTTGAAGGGGTTAGAACGAGCCATCGACGTTTCGATCGTCGATCCGTACATGGGTGAGGACGGCTGGTTTTTTTCAGATGCGCCGGGATGTATTCCCGATACCGTCAACGACGCGACCTATCTACGCGAGATCTATCTTAAAGCGGAGCCGAGCTATACGGGACGCGTGACCGTTCCGGTGTTGTGGGATAAAGAAACGGGAACGATCGTCAACAACGAATCGCGCGAAATCATTCGGATGCTCGATACCCAATTTAACGCGATCGCCTCGAACGACGTGATGTTTTATAGCGACGCCTCCCACGATGCGATCGAGGGGGCGATCGATAAAATTTACCAACCCATTAACAACGGCGTCTATCGCGCGGGATTCGCCACGACGCAAACCGCTTACGAAGATGCGGTGACGGAGTTGTTCGAGAACCTCGATCGGTGGGAGGAGGTTTTGAGCCAGCAACCCTATTTGTGCGGCGATCGCATGACGGAAGCCGACATTTGTATGTTTACAACTTTGCTGCGCTTCGATGCGGTGTATTACGGTCATTTCAAATGCAACTTACGACATATCTGGGACTATCCAAATTTGTGGAAATACTTGAAGTCAATTTATCAAATTCCAGCCGTTAAAGCGACCTGTGATTTCGACCACATCAAACAGCACTACTATAAAAGTCACGACAAAATCAATCCTACGGGGATCGTTCCCTACGGGCCAGTTTTGGATTTAGACTCTTGATTCAGAGATTTATGCGGGAAGAGAAAAGATTGTAGACTGGTAGAGGGGGCATTGCCTACGCTTTTTGACAAAGGTGGGCGATGCCCACCCTACAACTTTCTACAACTTTCTACAACTTTCGCGAAAGGGCTGGCACTATCTACCCTACAACTCAATTCACTTCATTGGAGGATTTTTCATGACTTGGCGTGGTTCGAGTTCCCCTTTCGATCGAGTATTTGCCTGTTTGGTGTACTTACTGCCCTTACTTGAAGCAGTCACGTTTGGCAGTTATTTATTTAACCAGATTCCAATTTTAGGACAGTTGATTCTCGTTCCTCTTTCTCCCTTTATAAGCGTTTACGGCTTAATTTCTGCCTTTCCGTTCGGACGCTTGATTCTGTTTTTTGTATTGTTGTTGGCGGTTGTCCGCAACCCGCGCATCAATCACTTTCTGCGATTCAACACCATGCAGTCTTTGTTGCTATCCATTGCTCTGTTTTTATTGGATATCGTCCTTCAACTCGTTGGACTTCCGTTAAGTATTTTTCAATCTTCGAGTAACCTTTTGGCGATCGCCATGTCGAACCTGCTGTTTCTGGCGTTCTTTGGGGCGGCGATTTACGCGATCGTTCAGTGCGTGCGCGGGCGCTATCCCGAGCTTCCCGTCGTTTCTGAAGCCGCCTATCACTACGTACAATATTAGGGAAATTCGGGGCGATCGCACCTTCGATCGGTTCTCGAGTGCGTCTCAACACTGTAAATCGATCGGACACGAGCTTTTACACTCGATTTAGCCAAAGAAAGCGATACGATAAAAAACAAGCGTCGAGCGAGACGCGAAATTTGCTATTTCTGGAGTTTTCACCCTATGAACGATCGATCCGACCTGGCGCTCTCTACTCGCATTTTGTCGGCTGTCATGTATCTGATTCCTCTCGTTGAGGGCGTTGTCTTCGGAACCTTCCTTTTTCGTCAGTTTCCCGTCCTGCAAGTGGTTTTCGTACCGCTGCTGCCTTTGATACAGCTATATAACAGCATTCCGTTCGGACGACTTTTAGTCTTTTTCATCTTATTCTTTACCGTCGTTCGCAACACCAACCTCGATCGCTTCGTGCGCTATAACGCCATGCAAGCCCTCTTCCTGAGTATTATCCTCTCCATTAGCAGCTTGCTGTTGAGTCTGTTCGCCTCGGGATTGCAGCAAGGCGCTCCCCTCCTGCTCGAAACCTTAGTCAATACCCTGTTTTTAGGCGTCGTGGCGGCGGTGGGATACAGCCTGGTGCAGTGCGTGCGCGGCCGCTATCCCGAAATTCCCGCCCTCTCCGATGCGGTGAACATGCAAGTTCCTTATTAATTCCGAATTCGTGCTGAATTAACCTAACTCTTCCGATGGGGATTCCTCAGACGAGGTGGAGGGTTCCGAGGGGAGAGTTCGAGCGACGACGGGATTTTCCAACGCCCCGATTCCCTCGATTTCTACCCGCACGCGATCGCCGGGTTTCAGCGATCCGATCCCGTGAGGCGTTCCCGTCAACACCACGTCACCCGGTAAGAGTGTCATGATTTGGGAAATGTAAGAGACTAAAATCTCCGGCGGAAACACCATGCGATCGATCGGTGAAGACTGTCGGGGATTTTTTTCGTCGTTGACAAAGGTTTGAATTTTCGCGCCGGGGTTGATTTCGCGGACGATCCAAGGTCCGAGGGGACAAAACGTGTTAAATCCTTTCGCCCGCGTCCACTGTTTATCTTTCCGCTGCAAATCCCGAGCGGTCACGTCGTTGGCGATGCTGTATCCCCAAATTTTCGAGGCGGCTTCTTCGGGCGAACAGCGTTCGCAGGAAGTCCCGATAACTAACGCTAACTCCCCCTCGTAATCGACCTGCTGCGACTGAACGGGATAGACGATCGCCTCGTTGTTTCCCACGATCGCCGTGGGTGCTTTGAGAAACAATAACGGTTCCTGGGGAACGTCCGACCCCATTTCTTCAGCGTGTTTTCGATAGTTTTTACCCACGGCGACGATTTTCGACGGCGCGCAGGGGGCTAAGAGTTGATATTGTTCCGCCGCCAGTTCGCGATCGGTGGGCTGACCGTTCAACCACGGAGGCGCGTCGAATACCTGCACCGCGTGATTGAGTTGAAGCAAACCGTAATAAATGCGTCCTTGGGCAGTTTGGACTCGGACGTATCGCTGTGCCATACCGATGGGTGAGCGTTTAAGCGTAAATTATACCCCTTCTGTTTCGATCTCCCGACGATCGCCCCCGATTTCGTCCGATGTGACCCGATCGCCAACCTCGCACCGACCCTTTTAGAACCGGGGGCGAAGATGTTAGAATAAGAGCTTGACTCAAAATTTCAGTACCTCCATCTGCAATGGCAATCAAAATCCGACTCAAACGGTTTGGTAAAAAACGAGAAGTAAGCTATCGGATCGTGGCGATGAAAAGCAGCGCGCGCCGCGACGGTCGCCCGATCGAAGAACTCGGTTTCTACAACCCGAGAACTGACGAAACTCGTTTAGACGTTCCGGCGATCGTCAAACGTCTCCAACAAGGCGCTCAACCGACCGATACGGTTCGGCACATTCTGCAAAAAGCCAATGTCTTCGAGCAAGTTAAGCCTACCAGCAACGCCTAACAGCCCGGATTTCGTGGGATTAGTCCGTTTTTCGATCGAACCGTTTCTCGAATCGCCCGAATCGTTGAGCGTCGATTGCGAGTACAGTTCGAGCAAACCTCAAGTTTGGGTTCGCGTGGCCTTTGACGAAGGCGATCGCGGGCGCGTGTTCGGTCGAGGCGGACGCAACATTACCGCAATTCACAATACCTTAAGCGCGATCGCCAAAACGGCCGGTCGATCGCTGGTATTGGACGTATTTGGCGGCGCTGAATTTCATCGGGAACCGGACTCCCCCAAACCCCGCAACGGAGGATCTGTCGATCGCCACCCTCGATCCCAGCGATCGCCCCGTCGCCGTCCGCGTTCTCCCCGACTGAACTCTCAGAACAGCCAGGATAGCTAAAGACCGCAAACTGTGGGGACAGTTGGCCTTTTCTACCTTGTCCCCTCTTCACTCTTTTGTTTCCCCTCTTCACTCTCTTAACCACTTTCTAACCGCAATGCATGACTGACCGACTGACCATCGATCTGTTCGCTCCCGAAAACGCTCTCGCCCTAGCGGGACAGCAGGAAATTAATCTCAGAACCCTATCGCGTAAAACGGGGGCGAATCTCGTCCTACGGGGTCAAGAGTTAATGCTGTCAGGAACCGCCAGCCAAGTCGAACGCTGCAAGAACTTAGTGGGGTTGCTCGGTCCGCTGTGGAAAGTGGGAAAACAAGTCGCCGATGTGGATATCGCAACGGCGATGCACGCCCTCGATACGGGGCGCCAGGGAGAGTTACAGGACTTACGGGAGGATATCATCACGCGCACCCGTCGCGGCGACGAAATTCGCGCGAAAACCTTCCGTCAGCGTCAGTATGTCAAAGCGGTTCGCACTCACGATTTGACCTTTTGCATCGGCCCGGCGGGAACGGGAAAAACCTATTTGGCGGCGATGTTAGCGGTGCAAGCCCTCCTCGACAAGCAATACGAACGGTTGATCCTCACGCGTCCGGCGGTAGAAGCAGGGGAACGGTTGGGGTTTTTACCGGGAGATTTACAACAGAAAGTCAGTCCGTTTTTACGTCCGCTGTACGATGCCCTTTACGAACTGATCGATGCGGAAAAAATTCCCGATTTAATGGAACGGGGAATCGTCGAAGTTGCCCCCATTGCCTATATGCGCGGGCGCACGTTAAATAATGCTTTTGTAATTCTCGACGAAGCGCAAAACACCTCTTCAGCACAGATGAAAATGGTGTTAACACGGTTGGGATTCAATTCGCGCATGGTAGTCACGGGAGATGTGACTCAAACGGATTTACCCAATCATCAAATGTCGGGTTTGAAGGTGGCCGAACGAATTTTAAAAAACGTTGAAGGCATTGCCTTTTGTCATTTAACCTCGGCGGACGTGGTGCGCCATTCGTTGGTGCAAAAAATTGTGACGGCTTACGAGAAACATGAAAAAAATTCGCCGTCTTAGGGAAGTTAAATCGCTGTATGGAATGGTGTGAATTTTGCTGTGAAGTTGGCTAGATCCCCGGCATCTCCCAAGATTCCGGGGATCTGGAAAGAAAAACGATAAGAAAACCAAGCGGTTTGTCAAGTAATTTTAAAAAAATTAATTTAAGAAATATCGCAGTTTCAAATTAGTGATTATATATTAAAACACAAGAAAAAATCCTGAAAAGCTTTATCTCTGTTCCCTATTCCCCGTTCCCTATTCCCTCTTCCCTTTTTATTACAAAACCTATTCACGATTGCTCTATTAAAAAATGCCCAAAAAACGCCTCGATACCCTTTTGGTCGATCGCAATCTCTGTCCGTCTCGTCAACTGGCGCAACGCTGGATTCGTGCTGGAGAAGTGCGCGTTAACCAACATCCCATCGACAAACCGGGAACCCAAGTGTCAGAAGACGCTGAAATTACGGTGAAGACGCGATCGAAATTCGTCTCGCGGGGTGGAGAGAAGTTAGAGTGTGCGTTACAGGTGTTTCCGGTGGAAGTGCGCGATCGCGTGTGTCTCGATGGTGGAATTTCCACCGGAGGCTTTACGGATTGTCTGTTACAAGCTGGCGCGAAACGAGTTTACGGCGTCGATGTGGGGTACGGACAAGTCGATTGGAAACTTCGCAACGACGATCGCGTAATTTTGAAAGAACGCACCAACTTACGCCATTTAACTCCCGAGGAACTGTATTCAAACGACGATCCCCGTCCAGATTTAGGAGTCGTGGACGTTTCCTTTATTTCTCTAGCGAAAGTGTTTCCGGCGATGTGGAATTTAATGGTATCGCCGAGAGAAGCGATCGTGTTAGTGAAACCTCAGTTTGAAGTAGGGCGATCGAAAGTGGGGAAAAAGGGCGTCGTGCGCGATTTTAAAGCTAGGGCGGAGGCGATCGCACAGGTTCGAGATGCAGCCAGAAGTTTGGGGTGGTGCGATCGGGGTTTAACTCAGTCTACCGTTCGCGGTCCGGCGGGAAACATTGAATATTTAATGTGGTTGAGTGAAGACGGAACGCCACAGTTAACGGACGAATTCGTTTTAAGCGTCGCGAAAGAAGAGAAGTAGATAAAAAATTAAACGATCGAATTTGGGGTGATAATGCCTATCGAAGTAAAACAATTGAATTGCCTTTAGAATAAATTAGCTTTGATAGAAAGACATTCTTCGAGATGTAAAAGACGATTTCGTTTGTTTATTCTGCACTTCAATCCTTAATTTCTCGAGATACCCTCCATTTAGCTGAAGCTGGAGAGAGCGATCGGCGATCGCTCTCTCCAATTTACCCCAAATTTAGATTTTTACAAAAGTGAGAGGCACTCAGTTTTAACGGTGTGGTTCTTGCCGTTCTCCCAATTCCGAACAAGCGGGTTGCTACACCTCGAAATTGGCAATATCCGACAACTCAGCGGCCGATACGTCGAGAACGAACGCTAACGGACGAGAAGATTCTGTTCCTTCAAACGTTATGAGAGTTCCGCTCGAGACTTCCCAGAAGCCGAAGTCGTCAAACGTCAATCCCGTAGTCTCGAGCAGTTGAGAGACATCGATAACATCTTCACCAAGAGTAAAGTCGGTAATCAAATCGCCGCTGTCGAACTCGTCGGTATAGACGAACGCGTCTCCACCATCGCTACCTGTCAGAACGTCGCCGCCGCGTCCGCCCACAATGATGTCGCTGTCATCGGTTCCCGTCAGCCAATCCGAACCGTCTGTTCCAGAGACGATTTCGGACTCGGGCGTCGAGTTTTCAACCGTTTCTAGATCTGAGTCGTCATTTTCACCGACGGAGCCAGCTTCAGAACCCGATTCTTCGTCGTCGCTTTCACTGACGGAGCCAGTTTCAGAACCCGATTCTTCGTCGTCATTTTCACCGACGGAGCCACCTGCGGAGCCAGACTCGCCCGATTCGTCGTTCGCGTTACCGCCTTCAGAACCCGATTCACCCGACTCGTCGCCATCAGAAACCGGGGGTTGCTCTTCGACGCTGTCGTCACCCTCTCCTCCGTCCGTCGCAGCGATCTCTAACTGAACCAACAACGGCTCGTGATCGCTGGCGCGTTGGGGCGTTTCGGCAAATTCACTATTCACGCGAACGATATCGAATTCCGCCCCGTTCGCCAAGCTGTCGCTGACGAGGATGTGGTCTAACTCTTGAGAGTTGCCTTGGAAGATGAAGCTATACCGCTCGTCTTCGTCGAGGGTGTTGACTAAATTAGTCAGGCCGACACTTTCGAGACCCGTGACGGGGGACACGAACTCGAACTCGTTCAAGTCGCCTAAAACCACTAAATTAGCATCGCTGTCGGCACTCAACAGGTCAGACGCGAACGACTGAACCGCTTGAGACTGCGCTTGGCGTTCGTCTAAGCTGCCGTTGACGGTAACGTCTTCCTGGCGAGCCTCGAAGGGTTGCTCGGTGCCGAGAATGGGGGCGCTACCGCCTTTCGAGGAAAAGTGATTGTTGACGACAGTAACGTCTTCGCCTTGGACTTCAAAGGTCGCCACGAGGGGCAAACGAGCGCCTGCAAAGACTTCGCCGGGAGCTTGAGAGCCGATCGTGCGAACCGAACCGTCTACCAAGCTGACGCGATCGCTGTCGTATAAGAACGCGGTGCGGATATTTCCGCCGGGTTGACCGCCGCTGAGATTGTCGCCGATGAAGGTGTTGTCGATAAATTGGTAGGTGGGGCCGCCTGCGTTGGCGATCGCATCGATTAAGGTTTGCAGAGTTTCGTCGGCGGCTACCGTTCCGTCATCGACCGAACCGCTGTTGTCTTGAACTTCCTGCAAGCTAACGATCTCGGGAGCGTTCGAGTTGTTGACGATTTGTTGGGCGATCGCCTCGAAGCGACCGTCTGCAACGTCAGTATCGCCGTCGTTATCGTTGGGATCGAGGTTGAGAACGTTATAACTGGCGATCGCGATCGCATCCTCACCCCCAGCCAGAGAGCTAGTTTCCGGTTGCAAACCGTTTGAGACGATATTGCTGGTAAAGTCCTCCGTCGGCAGAATCTCGAAGTTACCGAAGCTGTAACCGACAACCCCCGTCACGTCGCCTAAGAAATCCCCCACGTTGACGCTGGGGAAATCGAAGTTAAAGACCCCAGAATCTTCGTCGATTTGCACCTTCTCGGGGTTGAAGTCGTCGGGGCTGATGTTTAACGTACCGCGATCGCTAATTCCAGTAGCATCGACCCCGTTGTCCACCACTGTAAAAATTTCGCCAAAGCGGTTGGTTCCCGCCACCGCCACCGCATCCTGAGCGGTAACGCGCATGGCTTCGAGGGACTCGAAAAAGTCGATTCCGTCGGTTTCCGGGTCGAAGCTGCCAAACGCGTCGTCGTCGATGTTCTCGCTTGGCGGAACGCGGCCGCCTCGACCGAGAATTTGAGGCGTCGGAAGTGCGTTATTACTGCTAATCAGCGCGATCGTGGGATTGCCACCGATCTGAGTCGTGGGGAGGTTGCGCGTGTCCGTTCCACCGGGGAAGAATTCAGAAACCGTACCCGAGACCTCGAGTTCGTCGCCGATATCGACGCCGGGACTGCTACCGGTAAAGACGAAGAGGGCGTCGGAAGTAGCAATGTCGCCGTCTCCCGTCGCGTCTTGCAGATAAAAACCGTTGGAATCGATCGCCGTGACGATCCCTTCTGTCGTCACCGTATCGCCGGAAATACTCGAAACGTCGGGCAGATTGTTAAAATCCACGCTGACGAAGGGAGAGGTATGACCCGCCCCTTGAATCTCGTAAATCGGCGTAATATCGCTACCGCCACCGTTACCACCGCCGTTACCGCCACCGTTACCGCCGCCACTGCCAAAGGTTTGGCCGTTGTTGGCTGCGTCCGGGGTTTCGGCATCTGGGACAGTCCAGGTAAAGTCAGACGCTTGGGTTCCCGTTCCAGTTAGTTGTAGGGAAAAACCAACCGGCGTGCTGCTGCTCTCGGAAACGCCGATGTCAGTACTGGTGAGACCGACGGCGGGGCCGCTGGCAGCTTCAAAACTGCCTTCGTAGCTGAGGAACTGCACCACGTCTCCGGCAGCATCGACGAGGGCAAATCCATCGGGGGAACCGTTCTGGATACCGTTGGACGGAAATTCGACGGTGACGAAGCCAAACCCGTTACTTTGGTCGGTGAAGACGTTACCGCTCAAATCCACGGTGTCGTAAGGCGATCGCTGACTGTTCGTCCCGTTGTAGAGAACCAAACTCCAGCCATCTAAGCTGGTTCCCGCTTCCCCGGCTAACTCGATGAATTCGCCGGTATCGGTTCCCGCGTTGTCGTAGTGGAACTCGTTGACGAACACGTTGGCACTGGTGGTCGCTTGGGGTTGGATTTCGTAAATACGGGTGCTGCCGCTGACTTCGTTCGCGACGACGAGTAAGGGGACGCCGTTGGGACTGTCGGCTTCGGACACGAAGGTCAAGCCTTCAGGGCCGAGATCTCCGGCGTCGCCAGTTCCCGGTTCGATACTGAAGTCGCGATCGTTGACGTATTCGACGAATTGGGCGTTACTGGGTTCGGTGACGTCGTACACCATAATGCCGCCGATGCGTTCGAGTCCGACGAAGGCGTAGGTGCGTCCGTCAACGTCTCCAATGGTGACGCCTTCGGGTTCGGGGCCTTTGTTGTCGCTGCGGCCGTCGATTTCGTTGTCGTCGTTGTTGGCGTTGAAGTTATCGGGAAAGGCATCGGCAGTAATTCGCTCGAAGTCGTCGCCGCTGTCAAAGACAGGGTTGCCGCTGCTATCCCAAATGGTAAAGGAACGAGCGCCGTAGGCTTGCAGGCGATCGATGTCGCCGTCGCCGTCGGTGTCGCCGTCGATAGTAGACACGTCGAGGCGATCGAGTTGGACGAGTTCGTCGGCGGTGAAGGCGTTGGGATCGAGGTTGGTTAAATCTCCGACTCGTTCGTCGGCGTCTCGGGCGTCTCCTTCGTTGGCGGTGACGTAGTAGGTTTGTCCGCCGACGCTGTAGGAGGCGATCGCATCGGGCATATACATTCCGAAAACGGGTAGTTCTTGAATGTTAATGCCGTCGTTGTCGTTAGCGTCTAAGCCGTTTCCCGGTTGGCTGTGGTCTTTTAAACCCAGCGGAACGATATCTTCGACGGTGGCGGTGGCAATATCGACGATCGCCACGGCGTTGTTTTCTTGCAGCGTCACCCAGGCTTTGCTGCCATCCGGGGAAACGGCAATGTATTCGGGTTCGAGATCTTCGGAAACGCTTTTTCCAGGGAAGATCCGAACGCCTTCGCTTCTTAGGGCGTCTTCTTGTCCGTCAAAGGCGGTAAAGTCAGCCGTAGAGACGGTTTGGGTGGCAACGTCAACGATGCTAATGGAACCTTGCGGATCGACACCGCCGTCGGGTTCGCCTTCGTTGGCCACGAGGATCGTATTACCGTCGGGGGTAAAGGTCAGCATATCCGGTAACGCTCCCACTTCGACTTGACCGGTGGGGGTTCCGTCGGTATTGAAGAGAACGACAACGCCAGGTTGGGTCGCGTCGTCGTTTTCGACGGCGGCGGCGAGGACGCTGAATCGGGTCGCGACGCTGTTGAGGCCGCCACCGAAGCTCGCGAGGGAGATCGACGGTAAGGAAGAAGGATTTTGCGGATCGCTGAGATCTAAGACATCAATGGCGTTGCTGTCGCCGTTAACGATAAATAGTCGTTCGCTAATGGAGTCGTAGGCGGGAATTTCAGCGGCACTTTCATCGAAGATTCCAGTCGTAAATCGGGAGATCGGGTTAAGTGTAACGGCCATATTGATGAGTCCTGATATGGTTTTCAATGCTCGAGTCAGTCTCGTCCGACGCGATCGACGAGAACGCGACCGAATGTTGACGCAGAAAGACTTCGGTGTCGCGATCGAGCAAACACCGATAAAACAAAGTTGGAAAACGCAAAACTCGAGGACAGGGGAAGCGATAGGTGTTCGCCACCGCAAGCTGTCCGTTCGATAAAAACCTTTAAGCGTCCCAAAAAACACGTAAAATGTTCTCGTTTTTTTGGGAGAGCGAGCGATCGCCTCAGTAAATTTATGGTTTTTATGACGGCTCGCAACCGCAAATTTACTGAATTTTTCCTCGCGATCGCGTTAAGAAATCATTAACGTTCTTTAAAAAAACAAGAATTGGGTTAAAAATTCATGAAATATTTCAAAACTTTAAACAATCTTTTCAGATTAAAATCTTGTTTTGTGGTAAGCGTGTCGGCGATCGCTCCCTCAAAGGAGTCTAATTGACGCACAGCCTCCATCGATCGAACGTGGGCGACAAACAGGACAAACGAGCGGTGTTCGTATTCCGATCTTTCCCATGAACCTTACTGTTGCCCGTTGTCCGTTCCCTGTTCCCTCGACCGAAGGTCGGTGAGATATTGCGCGAGGGTAAACGCATCGACACCTAGCTCGCTTCGTTCCATCGCCGCTCGTTTCCCCGCTCGGGCGTGCCACCACACCGCCGCCGACACCAACGGTTCGACAGGAACCTTCCAAGCGATCGCGATCGCCACGAGTCCCCCCATCAACCCCGTCAAAACATCTCCAGTTCCCCCTCGAGCGAGGGCGGGGGTACTGTCGGGATTGACGTTCGCGAACCCGTCGGGATAGGCGATCGCCGCTCTCGCCCCTTTCATCACCACGATCGCCCGACTCCGATCGGCGGCGGTTCGAGCAGCCAAGACGGGATGGGAATGTTGGAGATGGGGGAACAAGCGGCGGAACTCGCCGGGATGGGGCGTCAAAATCAGGGGGTTGGCGTTCGTCAGCTCCGAACTCGGGCGTCCCTCTCCCCACTTGGGCAAGCCAGACAGCACGTTCAACCCGTCGGCGTCGAGAATAACCGGTGTCGTACTCTCGAGAACCGTTCGGACGATCCCCTCCGTGTGGGGCGTTAACCCCGGTCCGCAGGCGATCGCGTCGTAGCGATCGAGATCGAACCCCTCGGGAAATCTCGCGATCGCGCCTTCTTTCGTTTCGGGACAACCCAGCACCAAGACTTCGGGTAACTGGGCGTGAACCAAGGGTTTGACCGTTTCAGGAACGGCGATCGATACCATTCCCACACCGCTGGCTCTCGCCCCCAACCCCGCTAAAATTGCCGCTCCAGAATACTGACGAGAACCGCACACCAACAGTAAATGTCCCTGTTTGTACTTGTGCGTCGCTCGGTTGCGAGGAATGGGAAACGCCGCCAACGCCGTCTGAGGCGTGATGCGTTGCAACGACGGCGTCTCCCCCAACACGGCGATAACGTCAGCCAGGGGAATATCGAATTCGACGAGTTCGGCATTTCCGATAACGTCTAAAGCCGCATCTTGAAAAAATCCTAATTTCCACAACCCCAAACAGAAGGTATATTTTGCCTTCAAAGCCGTTCCTAAAATCTCTCCCGTATCGGTATGCAGTCCCGAGGGAACGTCAATGCTGGCGACGGGTTGCGGTTGTTGGTTTATCCAGTTGACGACTTCCGCTAGATCCCCTTCAATGGGGCGAGTTTGTCCGAAGCCGAACAATCCGTCTGCGAACAAGTCACAAGTTTGAAGCGATTCGACGGATTCGACAAAGGAAACGCCGAGACTGCGGACGTACTGAGCCTGTTGTGAAGTTAGGGATTTGGCTTTGTCTCCCAACGGACGGTAGACGGACACGGGAAATCCCCGAAAGTGCAGTTCTCGGGCGATGACGAGGGCGTCTCCGCCGTTGTGTCCCGGCCCGACGAGAACGCCCACGTGAGGGGTTATTTGGGGAAAGTCTCGTTCGAGAATCGCAACCAGACGCGAGGCGATGCGACTGGCGGCTTTTTCCATCAACGCGGCGACGGGCATTCCCGCCTCGAACAGACGAGATTCGATCGCAGCCATCTGTTCGGCGGTGACGATAACGCGATCGGTGGTATCGAGGGGGAGGGGAAACGGTGTCATCACGATCGGTCGGAAGAAACAGCCTTTTGTGTTAAGTTAACGCGATGGTGTGCCTTCCTCCAACTGCCGTTTCAAGCATCGACGCGATCGCGTTTGATATGAGAGGTAATGGAAAACGGGCTGCGGCGACTGAGGTAGGTGCGGACGACTTCTAACACCCGTTCGGGTTTGGGAGGTTTTCTCAAGAACTCCGAAGCCCCGCTGAGATTGGCTCGGACGCGATCGATCGTGCCGTCACTACTGGTTAAAATCACGATGGGCGTCGCTTGAAAGACCGAGGTTTTTCGCAAAAACGCGCAAAAATCGCAGCCGTGAATCACCGGCATCGTCAAATCGAGGAAAATTAACTCGGGCTGCTCGGCTAACAGCGTTGCCATTTCCTGTAACGGATGTTGAATCTTGAGGACGCGATACCCCGCCGGTTCTAAAATTTGTCTGAGGCGTTCCCCGACCACGGGGCTGTCGTCGATACAGGCGATCGTGCTTCGCGTCCCCTCTACCGCTGCCGCGACGAGCTGCCTTTGCTCGAAGGGGGATGGCAGATCGGGCAAACGACAGAACTCCAGTGTCCCTTGTCGAACGAAGTGATGTAGCGTTCGCGTCAAATAGGCCAGCGATCGCTTGCGCTTGTGGGCGATGTCCCAGAGCGTATGTTGTCCGCCCAACAGTTGGCGCACCGACAGCGACGATTGCGAGAGTCCCGCCGGGGTTTCAGGGCGAGCGTGCCATCGCGGGGCGTCGTCGGGATCGATGTAACTCAGTCCCATCCCCTGCCACTGCTGCCAGAGATCCGCCACCTCTTGAAACAGGCGATCGAATTGGGGTTTCGGCAGAGACGCCTCCACCGGCGAAACCGTTTCGGGGCGAGCGATCGGTATCCAGTTTAAGGTCGCTTCTGGCGTATCGAAAGCGCCGAAGAGGACTTCGCGAGCGACGGAAGCCACGACTCCTCGTAGCCGAACGGCACTCGATTCGTCTAGCTGACAAGCCCGATGGAGCAGGTGGTATTCCCACAGTCCCGTCGACGAAACCGAGTCGAGATCGAGTCGCCAGTGGGGACAGTGCTGTGCTAGAGCGCGGTTCCAGCGGCGAACGCGGTGACGGCCGCCGAGGCTGTAGAGTAACTGGCCGTCGAGGAAATAATACTGCCAACGATCGCCTTGCCCACTCAACACGAGTTTTCCCGTTTTTTCGTGTTGTTGGATATCCGAAAAGGCTTGGGCGAGCGTCGCAATGCCGGGTAGATGACAAACCATGATGGCGGCAAAAGCGTTCGTTTTATCTATTGTATCTGTTAGTTACCCTCGAATTCCAACCGTGTTTCCCGTATACTTTTTCGAGGAATCGATCGATGGTTTTCCGTAATTTTACTCAAGTTTTCTGTGGCCGATGGCCGATAATTGAAATAGCGGTGCAAATTCGCGCTGTCAAGAATTGTCAGGGCAAGCGAACCCAACGAGCGACCTGTCCTCGTCCGGCTAGACCAGGGGGGCTGTAACGACGGTGAAACGACTCGCGACGAAAAACTCACGGCGCAAAAAACGTCTCGCCACCTCGGTCGTCCTTTTTCTCGCCGCTTGGCTGTTTGGCGTTGCCGTTCCGCCCCTGCTGGCAGCCAACGCACGATCGGTCATCGTCGAACCGTCTGCCGCCGCGACGCCGTGGCTCGAACAGGGACGACGACACTACGAATCGGGCAGGCTCTCGGAAGCCATCGATGCCTGGCAGCAAGCCGCGACCTTATCCGACCGTCAGGGGGCGTCTCTCGATGCGGTTTTGGCCCGCAGCTATCTGTCCCTGGCCTATCAAGATTTGGGACATTGGCGTCAAGCTGAGGTCTTACTCGACCGGGCGATCGAGGCGATCGACCCGACGCGAGACGACTCCCGAGCCAGTGCCGTTTACGCCCAAGCCTTTAACATTTTGGGGAACTTCCAACTCAACCTCGGACGTGCCGAAGCGGCCCTCAGCAGTTGGGAACAGGCCGGACGGTGGTACGCCCGAGCTGGGGACGAACTCGGACGACTCGGGGCCGAGATCGATCGCGCTCAAGCGTTACAAGTTTTAGGACTGTACCGGCGATCGCAACTCTTGCTCGACGAGGCCAACGCCGACCTCGCAACCCTACCGGATTCAGCCGTTAAAGCCACGGGACTCCTCAGTTTGGGAAACGCCCTCTACGTCCTCGGCGATCGCCACGAAGCCCGGCGCGTCCTCGAAGACAGTCTCGCCATCGCCCGACGACTCGACGAGACGTTCGACCTCAGCCCGATTTTACTAGCCTTGGGCAACACCGAACGGGCTGACAACAACTTCGAGGCGGCCGCCGACTATTACGACCGGTCAGCCACCGCTGCGACGACCGTATTGGGGCGTATCGAGGCACAAGTCAACAGTGCCAGTTTGTTCGCCCAACAGAAAACCCCCGACGCAGCACTCCCGAGGCTCTCTGCGTTGTACGAGGCGCTCGAAGACCTGCCTCCGAGTCGCCGGGGCGTGTACGCTCGGGTGAACTTCACCCAAAGCTGGCTCGAGTTGTCCGAACAAACTCCCGAGTTACCCCTCGACCGAACTGCCATCGCCCAACTGTTAGCCGATGCCGTCCTGCAAGCCCGACAACTCGACGATCCCCGCTCTGAGGCTTACGCGTTGGGACAGTTGGGTCGCTTGTACGAGGAAAGCCAGCAGTGGACGGAGGCGCGGCGACTCACCGAACGGGCGCTCTCGGTCGCGCAAACTGTCGATGCTAACGATATCGCCGCCCGCTGGCAATGGCAGCTCGGGCGCGTGTTGAAACAACAGGGAGATTACGAAAGCGCCATCTCGGTTTACAGCAGTGCCATCGAGAGTTTACAGGGATTGCGGCGAGATTTAGCGGCGATCGCTCCAGAAGCTCAGTTTTCGTTTCGCGACAGCGTCGAGCCGGTATACCGTCAGTTGGTGGATTTGCTGCTGACGCCGAACGGACTGGATGCGGAGATTCCCCAAGCGAACCTTCAAAAAGCTCGCGAGACCATCGAAGCGTTGCAACTGGCGGAGTTGGACAACTTTTTCCGAGAAGCCTGTCTCGACGCTCGACCGGTACAAATCGATGCCATCGACGCTAACGCGGTGGTGGTGTACCCGATTGTTTTACCCGATCGCTTAGCCGTTGTTCTCTCGATCCCCGGACAACCGTTACGTCACTATGCCACGCCCGTCTTAGAAGAGGAGATCGATCGCACGCTGGAAGATTGGGTGCAGTACCTGAATCCGATTTTTCCCGAACGCTTGCGCTTGGAGCGGGCGCAAACGCTCTACGATTGGCTGATCCGACCGGCTGAATCTTTGCTCGAGCGCCGCGACACCGAGACTTTAGTGTTCGTCCTCGACGGGATGTTACGAAACTTGCCCATGGCCGCTTTGCACGATGGAGAGCGCTATTTAATCGAACGCTACGCTGTTGCCCTCGCTCCGAGTTTGCGGTTGTTACAAGGGAACGAGAACGAGTCGTCCGAAACGTCTTTGGCTTTGATGGGAGGACTTTCGGAATCTCGGCGAGGATACGCCGCACTACCGGGCGTCAAGGCAGAAATTCAGAAAATTTCGTCGCTGCTGGCGGGAGAAATTCTTTTAGATCGGGAGTTTACCAAAGCGCGAGTTCGTGGACAGGTTCGAGAGCGGCCGTTTTCTATCCTTCATTTGGCGACCCACGGACAGTTTAGTTCCGATGCCGAAGAAACCTATTTGGTGACCTGGGATGGCGAAATTAAGGTGAAGGATTTAGATCGGTTGCTGCGATCGCGGGAAACGGGAACGCGGGTTCCCATCGATTTACTGGTTTTGAGTGCCTGTCAGACGGCGGCCGGCGACAAACGGGCGGCGTTGGGACTGGCGGGGTTTGCGGTGAGATCGGGCGCTCGCAGTACCCTCGCGACCCTGTGGGCGGTCAACGATCTCTCGACTCCCCAGTTAATGGAGGCGTTTTACGAACACTTACGTCGCCATCCCGAGCGATCGAAAGCGGAGGCGTTGCGACAAGCCCAGTTGACGTTAATTCAAACCTCGCAATACAACCATCCGTTTTATTGGTCGCCGTTTGTTTTAGTGGGAAATTGGCTGTAAAGATCGAGTTTTAAAAACGTTGCGATCGAAATCCTCGATCGCGCGATCGCGACCCGTTTTGACGGGTATCGACTCCTACTCTCTCGAAATATCGAATCTTACACTTTAAACTCGGCTTCAAACAGCGATTCGAGCCGTTCTTACTGAGACACAAACACGCAAATTTCAACAGTGCCGGGATCGCAATTTACGCAGTTTCACGTAAAAAAACCAGAGAATTTACGGACGAACTATCGCGTAAGGGGTAAAACCCCCGACGATCGTCAAGACGTGAGTGTAAAGCGAGCGTAAAAATCCGTAAATTATAGCGTGCGATCGCCAAAAAATCGATTATCATGGAACTGTAATTTCTGCCAAAACAAACGAGCGAAGGTGGCGTCATGTTCGAGCAGAACCCCAACTCTCTTTATCGCCTTTTAACAGCAACGCTGGCAGGAACTGTCTTGTTTGGTGCAAGTACGCTCGACGGGGTCGCTAAAACCGCGAAGGTGGACGTGGCAACGAGCCAGTCTGAGCGTGCGAACGTTCCGGACGTCACCTTCGATCCGCCAACAGACGAGACCTTAGACGATTCGGCCGGCGGTGCGACCCGACCGGCCGCCCTTAAATGTCGGCAAGATCCGACCAGTGAGGTTCCCCTCTCCGCCCTCGTTCCCGATCGCCAAGTGGGATTGACCCTGTCGGAGCGGCCCGAGTTTTTTGCCTACGTGCCGGAAACCCACGCCGAAGCGGCTTACTTCAGCCTCAAAGACGAAGACGATCGCGAAATCTACAGCCGCGAAATTTCCCTAGCCGAGACGCCGGGTATCGTCCGCATCACCTTACCGTCGGACGTGCCGCCGCTAGACTTCGATCGCATCTATCGTTGGCAGCTCGGCATCCTTTGCCAGCCCGCCCCAACCGATCTGCCTTGGATCGAAGGTCGCGTGCGCCGAGTCGCTTCGGCAGTCGAACTCCCACCTCAGTTCGACCGTCTTTCGGCTGTCGAACGAGCGGCTTGGTATGGAGAAGCCGGATTGTGGTACGACACACTGTCGGCCTTGGCAGGGGAATACACCCATCGTCCCAACAATACTCAGTTGCTTCAAACTTGGGAAAACTTACTCGTCGAAGTGGGGTTAGACCCTATCGCCTCCGAGCCACTCGTCAGTTTCTAGCACGGCTTTCCTGACGCCACATGGGAATGTACTCGAAAGTTCGCAAGCGGCTCGAAGGATGGAAAACGAAAACCCCAACGATCGTCGGTTTGGCGGTGGCCGTTGCCACCACAGCGGCTACCGCAACGGGTGCGTTCCAACTCCTCGAATGGGCAGCGCTCGATAGCTTTTTTCGCCTGCGACCCGAGGAAGCGATCGACGCTCGCCTACTCCTCGTCACCATCGACGAAACCGAACTCAAACACTTCCAAGCCTGGCCGCTTCCCGATGCTGCCCTGAATCGCGTCGTCAACACCCTACAGCAGCACGAACCCGCTGCCATCGGGCTAGACATCTACCGAGACCTACCCGTCGAACCCGGTCACGCCGAGTTTGTCGAGACGCTGCGAACGACACCGAACCTCATCGGCGTTGAAAAAATTGCCGGAGAACCCGTCGCCCCTCCCCCAACTATCGCCGGGAGCGATCGCGTCGGGTTTGTCGATCTCGTCCTCGATGCCGACGGGAAAATTCGTCGCGCCCTACTCTCTCACCCCGATTCCCAAGGTCAGCTACAACTGAGTTTCGCCGTTCGCTTGGCGACGCTCTACCTCGATCCCCTCGGCGTCAAACTCGAAGCCCTCGGGCGTCGGGGACGACAGCTCGGCTGGGGTCGGGCGCGGTTCGTTCCCCTGCAACCCAACCAAGGCGGTTACGTCAACGCCCCCACCGCTGGCTATCAAATCCTACTGGACTATCGCGGCACGCTCGATCGCTTCGAGCGGGTGTCGTTCCTCGAGGTGTTCCGAGACCGCGTTTCTCCCGATCTCGTGCGCGATCGCGTCGTTCTCATCGGTTCGACCGCCACCAGTCTCAACGACTTGTTTTACACTCCCTACAGCACCCCCTTCGTCCCCGAAACCCAACGAACTTCGGGGCTTGTCGTCCACGCGAACATCGTCAGTCAAATTCTCAGCGCAGCCCTCGACGGTCGCTCTCAGTTACGTCCGCTGCCGCAATGGGGAACCTGGCTCTGGATCTTCAGTCTCTCTGGAACGGCGGCGATCGCCAGTTGGAAAGTCTTGACGCAACATCAGTATGCTTCGGCCGTCCCGATGCTGTGGACGACGGCCGCCGCAGCCGGACTCTTACTAGGCAGTTACGTCGCGTTTCTCTGGGGCTGGTGGATTCCCGTGGTTTCTCCTCTGTTCGCCCTTTTTACCACGGTCGTCGTCACGACCTCCACCTACAGCTTTCATCTGCAACGGCTCGTGGCCACGGACAGCTTAACGCAAGTGGGCAACCGCTACGCCTGCGATCGCTTTCTCGAACGCGTTTGGACAGACTGTCACAGCCAAGGCGATCGAAACCTCTCGATCGTTCTGTGCGACGTGGATTATTTCAAAAATTACAACGACACCTACGGCCACCCCGCCGGCGATCGCTGCCTCCAAGAAATCGCCCGCACCATTGCTGAATCGGTACGCAGCCAAGATTTCGTCGCACGCTACGGTGGAGAAGAATTCATCGCGATCTTGCCCGAAACCGACCTGCACGACGCCATCAACATCGCTCGCCGCATCTGTCAGAACGTCCGCGCCCTCCATATCGACCATGCTAGCTCGGCGACGAGCCACGTCGTCACCCTCAGCTGCGGCGTCGTCAGCAGTTACCATTGCCGGTCGCTTCAGGCGAAAGATCTCGTCGAAGCTGCCGATCGCGCCTTGTATCTGGCGAAGGCAGACGGGCGCGATCGCTACCGTACCTACGTTTGTCCCCCAATTCCCCAGCGACCGATATATTAGTGACATCCTCCCACGCTGAATCAAAGATTACAGTGTGGGCTTCCAAGAATCACTTCTTGGCTTTTCTGGTTACTCCCTTTCGGGATTTCGGCACTTGCCTAGTCGTTTCCGACCCCGGTAGTACGCCTGCACAGACACTTTCGATTCCCCCAAGCCCTGGGGTACTGAGGAGGCTTAACCCTCGATTGCGAATGACTTGACCGCTTGCCACATCCCTGTCCGTCGTATAGTCGCACTCAGGACAATGATGCACCCTCACACTCAAATCTTTCTGGACTCTTGCTCCACATTCGGGGCAGGTTTGGGACGTGCCATTTGCGTCAACTTCCGCAAAGAACTTCCCGCGCTTCCAGCACACATATCTGGTAATGCTTCGGAACTGACCAAAAGCAGCATCCAGCATGTGCTTACCCAGCATCCCTTTGGCGCTAACCCGATAGTCCAGATCTTCCATGAAGACCATATCGGCAGTATCACAAAGAGCATGGGCTTGCTTAAAGTGGAAATCCTTGCGAGTGTTGTCAATCTCGTGATGCATCCGTGCAACCTTAATGCGCTGCTTCTCGTAATTTTTAGACCGCTTCTGTTTTCTACTCAGCCTGCGTTGCAGCAATTTCAGCTTGCTTTGCTTTTGCTTAAAGAACTTAGGCGGCTTTACGAGAACACCGTCACTGGTTGCCAGAAACTTCTCCAGTCCCACATCTACGCCAACGGGATGACCATGTGGCATAGGATCTCGAACGCTAACGTCGCACTGAATGTTGACCAATGCATACCATCTATCTGCCTTCTTGAGAATCCGCACCTGCTTCACCACAAACCCATCAGGGATCGGGCGGTGCAAGTTAATCGGAATCAATCCGATTTTCGGCAGCTTCAAATGCAACTCTGTGATAGGACTGTCTTTGAACTGGGGAAACAACAGCGATTTGAACTGCCCGTATTTTTTGAATCGGGGGAATCCAAATCCACGTCCCTGGAACCCTTCCCAAGCTCTGTGCAGTTGCTTGATGGCTTGCTGCAAAACTTGAGAAGGCACATCTCCCAAACGCGGAAATTCCTTTTTGGCGTTTGGCAGAGCGTTCAATTGCTGCACTTCGCTGGGGAATTTCAAATCCGCAGGCAGAATGTATTCCTGCTCGATCGAGCATCGGTCTACGGGACACTTCCGGCTATTGCACCAATCCTTTATCTCTCGCAACGCATAGTTATAGGCATTGCGACAAGTTTCCATCCACTCAAACAGGGTTTCCTGTTGAGCGGAGTCGGGATAGATGCGATAGCGGTAGTTCATGGTCAGCATACCTCTAGTACACACTATTTACTGGAAGTATGTTACTTGGTAAATGCTTGTCTCATCCCCATCTAGGGGAATCGACAAGCGCGGGGAGTCCATGTATCCCACGCCAAATCAAAGATTATGGCGTGGGTCTTATAGCCCCCCGAACCCCCCAGGAGATAAATGTCAGACCGAGCGCAGCGGGGACAACAACTGCAACCACACCGACAGCGCGACATCGGGGGGCGATCGCTTCAATTCTTAAAGCACCAACACGGCCGAACAGAAACGTTGATAGGGAAACCACAACAGCGGTGCGACCCCGCGCCAAGTGGCGCCAGGGAGCGCAAACCTAAAGAGTCGAAATTCTGGCGGTGGCGAGATGGGATCGTCTCGAGCCTCCTCGTCAGTGCGATCGTCGTTGCGATCGAATCGCTTGGGGGACTCCAACTCCTCGAATGGGCTGCCCTCGATCGCCTGTTCCGCCTGCGTCCGCTCGAACCGATCGACGATCGCGTCGTTCTCGTGACCTTGGACGAAACCGACCTGCGAGAGTTCGGTCGCTGGCCGGTTCCCGATCGCGTTCTGGCCGAAATCGTCCGCACGATTTCCGAAGACGATCCCGCCGCTATCGGTGTCAACCTCTATCGGGATTTACCGGTCGAACCCGGCCACGACGCTTGGGTCGAGGTCGCCAACACCACCCCCAACCTCGTCGGCGTCGAAAAAATCGTCGGCGATCCCGTCGCTCCGTCCCCGTACCTCAAACAGCGCGATCTCGTGGGATTTGCCGACTTCGTCCTCGACGGCGACGGCAAAGTTCGCCGCGCCTTGCTCTCTCACCCCGACGCCAGCGGTACTCTACAACAGAGTTTCGCCGTGCGGTTGAGCTTACTCTACCTGAAACAGCGAAACGTCACCCTCGAAGCCCTCGAAGCCGACTCCCGACACCTGCGCCTCGGTCGCGCCGTCTTCTCTCCCCTCAGCGGCCGCGAAAGCGGTTACGCTAACGCCAACGCCGCAGGCTATCAAATTTTGCTCAACTATCGCGGGATGGGCGATCGCTTTCTCCATCTGTCAGTCCGTCGAGTCCTAAACGGACAGTTCGAGCCGGGAACGTTCCGCGATCGCGTCGTCCTCATCGGCACGACCGCCACCAGTCTCAACGACACCACTTACACCCCCTACAGTAGCGGGTGGCTGGCCACGCCCGACGGCGCCCCCAACCTCGTCGTGCAAGCGAATATCGTCAGCCAGATTCTCAGTGCCGCGCTCGAGGGCCGGCCGCTCTTGATGGCGATTCCCCCGTGGCTCGAGTGGGGATGGACGTTCGCGTGGGGCAGTGTCGGGGCGATCGTGGCGGGGTTGGGACTCCGGCGACGACGCCCGCGCAAACCTTCGGCCTCCTGCGTACGATGGGGCATCCTCAGCGGCAGCCTCGTCCTCGTTGCGGGAGTGTTGGGTGCGACGGTAGTGGGAGCGTTTTACGGTGGGGTGTGGCTGCCCGTCGTCGCCCCGGCTGCGGCGTTATGGGGCGTCGCGCTCCTGGCGACCGCTCGACGGCTACGAGAGGACCAACAAGATAGCGATCGCCGCTTGTTACAGTTTCTCGAAGCTTTGCCGGTGGGCATTACCGTGTTAGACGCCGACGGACGAGTGTATTACAGCAACCACACGGCCAAACAAATTCTCGGCGATCGCTTGCTTCCCGGCGCAACAGACGAGGGACGCAGCGCCCCCAACACCTACATCAACCAAACCGATTTGGTCTATCCCGAAGACCAATTACCTGCCGTGCGAGCGTTGCAGGGTGCCACGTCTCCCGCGAACGTCTTAGACGTGCAGTTGGGGGAGGAGGTCGTCCCCTTGGAAATGTGGGGATCGCCCATCTTCGACCGACAGGGGTGTGTCAGTTTCGCCGTCGTCGCGTTTCAGGACATCGGCGCCCGTCAGAAAGCCGAAGCCGAACAGCAGCGGGCGACGCGGGAGTTGTTCGATCTCAATCGCAATCTCGATCGCGCGTTGGCTGCCGAACAGGATTTAACGGACGCCGCCGGTCGGTTCGTTCCCCACGAGTTCCTCTCGTTTTTGGGATACGAAAGTTTGGTCGACGTTCGGTTGGGCGAGGCGGTCGAGAAAGAAATGTCGGTATTGTTTTCGGATATTCGCGATTTCACGACCCTCTCAGAACAGATGAGTTTGGAGGACAATTTTAAATTTATTAATGCCTATCTCTCGCGCATGGAACCGGCGATTTCTGAGAATCAAGGGTTTATTGATAAGTACATAGGCGACGCCATCATGGCGTTGTTTGGTGAAAGTGCCGACGATGCAGTCAAGGCGGGAATTGCCATGCTCGAACAGCTCGCCGAGTACAACACGACGCGAACGCGTCCCGATCGCCCCCCGTTACGGATCGGTATTGGGATCAATACGGGATCGCTGATGTTGGGAACGGTCGGCGGACTTCACCACATGGACAGTACGGTGATTAGCGATGCCGTGAACTTGTCGGCGCGTATTGAGGAGTTGACGAAAGTTTACGGCGTTCCGTTGTTAATTTCGCACTCGACGTTTTTGCAACTTGAGGATACGAACCGTTATGCGATTCGCTTGATCGATCGCGTTCGTGTGAAGGGAAAATCGGAACAGGTTTCTGTGTTTGAAGTGTTCGATGCCGATGCTCCCGAACTGAAGGCGTCCAAATTGAAGAAACGAACGGACTTCGAGCAAGCCGTGATGTTGTATCACTTGAAATCTTACCGAGAAGCGGCTCGATTGTTTCGCCATTGTTTGAAGCACAACGATTGCGATATGGCCAGTCAAATTTATCTCGAACGCTGTCAAGTGCATTTCGACAACAGCAATGGTAATTTCGAGTAGGCGTCTCGTTCTCTGTCTCCTCCATTGTTAGTTCTATTGAGGGGTGAAACCCCCCATTCTAAGCAAAAACCGAAGGGTCGATCGTCTAAATTTCCGCAATATAACGGATGACAAATTGCACCTTTCCTCAGAAAATTGGGGGTAGATCGTTATCTGGGTGTCACAGCGATCGGGGTGCCAAACAATGCAATCTAAACTGCAATTTAAAGTATTAGTAACGCTACCAATTCTCGCGATGTCAATAGGTGAAAGCTACGGGTTTTATGGGCGATCGCCGTTTGCCGATCGCTCGTTCGATCGGCAACCCACAGCCGTTATCGTGTCGTTCTCCGGCTCGGCTCAGACTTGCTCGCCGACCTTAGCCTGCCAAGTGTTCGAGCCTCGCGACGGGAACGAAGGACAACCCAAAGATACCGTCGGATAGCTCGCTCGGACTCGCGGTGTGTCTACCACGCCGCATCGCATCGTAGCAACGCTTTCGAGAAGACAACCCAGATCGAAAACGCACTGAAACAGATCGGGGTTGAGGTCAGACATCGCTCCGCTCTCGCTTCGCCTTCCCGTCCCGATGGGTTCGCAAAATGGCAGTATAAAGGAGAATGGCTTTTCCGTTTTCCCGATGCCGTCACAGCGAGCGAGACCGAGGAGACTCGCGCGTACTGCCACCGATCGCCTCGCTAAAGCGCAAGCGCTGTTGGAGGTTGAAGGAAACTGGAACCGACAGCAACGCAGCCGTCGCACGCAGCAGCGATCGGCGGATCGGGGGGCAGACCCATCAATGTTCGGTGAAAAAATTCAACAGTGCGTTCGACGGTGGCAAGGGGCGAAACAACGCCAACCGGCAGGGGCGATCGCCACCGCATTAGGAGCCTCGGGCGTTGCGATCGCCGGAACCCTCGCCGGTGCGTTTCAACTGCTCGAATGGGCTGTTCTCGATCGCTTCTTCCAACTCCGACCGCCCGAACCTCAAGACCCTCGCATTGTCCTCGTCACCATCGACGAACGGGACATCACCCATATCGGTCGCTGGCCGATGCCCGATGCCGTGCTGGCCGACCTGTTGTTGAAAATACAAGCCCAACAACCCGCCTCGATCGGGCTGCATCTCTATCGCGACGTTCCCATCAATCCCGGATACGACAAACTGACCGAAGTTTTACGGACGACGCCCAACCTGATCGGTATGGAAAAGTTCGTCGGTCAGTCTATCTCTCCGCCCCCCGTCCTCCGACAACTCGATCGCGTCGCCTTGGCGGACATGGTTCTCGACCCCGACGGTAAAGTGCGGCGGGGATTGATTTCGATCGAACCGCGAGAGGGAGAGTTGCGGTTGACCTTTGCCGCCAAACTCGCTCTCTTATATCTGCAAGATCGCAATATCGACATCGAACCGGCCGAAGACCGTCCGTGGAAAGTTCGCCTCGGACAAGCTCGCATCGAACCCCTTCGAGAAAACGACGGCGGATACGCCAGAATCGATAACGGTGGATATCAAATTCTCCTCAACTATCGAGGGACGCGCCAAGCGTTCCACCGCGTTTCGATGACTGAGGTTCTTGAAGGCAAGGTTCCCTCGGGCTTAATGCGCGATCGCATCGTTATCGTCGGACCGACGGCTGCCAGTCTCAAGGAACAGTACAACACCCCGTTCAGCGATCGCCTCGGCAGCAGCTACACCCAAATGTCGAGCTTGGTCGTTCACGCCAACCTCACCAGCCAACTCCTCAGTGCAGCCCTCGACGGCCGGCGTCTGTTTCGCTATCTCAGCGAACCCGTCGAGTGGCTGTGGGTGGTCTTGTGGGCTGGGGCGGGAACGGTCGTCGGCTGGTACTGGTGGCACACCAGCCAGTTTCGCAGCTATACTTCGCCGGGATGGTGCATTTTAGGGACTTACGCCGTGGCGATCTGTGGCAGTCCTTTACTGATCGGATATGTGGCGTTTCTCAACGGTTGGTGGATTCCCGTGGTGTCGCCCATCGCAGCGGCATCGGTGGCGATCGTTACCGTGTCGTTTCGCAAAACGCACGGGTTGCAGCGACTGGCCACCTCCGACAGCTTGACGCAAGTTGCCAACCGACGCTATTTCGACGCGTATCTCCAGCGCACTTGGCAAATCGCCCAACGCAAACAGCAATCGGTTTCGTTGATTTTGTGCGATGTGGATTATTTCAAAAACTATAACGATACCCACGGACATCCTGCCGGCGATCGCTGTTTGCAAGGGGTCGCCCGCGCTATCGTGGGGGCGGTGCGTCGCAGCGATGTCGTCGCGCGTTACGGCGGCGAAGAGTTTGCGGTCGTCCTCCCCGAAACTCACCTCGACGACGCCCTCAAAGTTGCCCGACGCATCCGCGATCGCGTTAACGACTTACACATCGACCACAACGGGTCGCCCGTCGGCCCTTACGTCACGCTCAGTTGTGGGGTGGCGAGCTTGGTTCCCAACTCCTCGGCGTCCCTCGAGACTCTGATCCAAACGGCCGATTTGGCTCTATACGACGCGAAAGAGGACGGGCGTAATACGTACTGTTTTCGCCAGTTGTAGTCTAAATTACAGAAATATAACGATACAATGATGAAGCCTGCTTCACGCCGTACGAGTTTGGCGAGACAATGGAGGTAAATAAAGATTCTGCAGTATAGGTTACATCATGTCAGAACAGACGATAGAATCAATTCTTCACGAGCAACGGACGTTTCCCCCAGCCGCAAATTTTGCCGCTAACGCACATATTAAAAGCATGGCCGACTATAAGGCTTTGTGCGATCGCGCTGCAAAAGACCCGGAAGGGTTTTGGGGCGAGCTGGCCGAAACCGAACTCGACTGGTTTCAAAAGTGGGAGAACGTCCTCGACTGGCAACCCCCCGTTGCCAAGTGGTTTGAGGGAGGCAAAACGAACGTTTCTTACAACTGCCTCGATCGCCACTTGACCACCTGGCGCAAAAACAAAGCCGCGTTGATTTGGGAAGGGGAACCCGGCGACTCGCGCACCCTCACCTACGCCCAACTGCACCGCGAAGTCTGTCAGATGGCCAACGTCATCAAACAGTTCGGCGTGAAAAAAGGTGACGTCGTGGGGATTTATATGCCCATGATTCCCGAAGCGGCGATCGCCATGTTAGCCTGCGCCCGCATCGGTGCCGTTCACAGCGTCGTTTTCGGTGGATTCAGTGCCGAAGCCCTGCGCGATCGCCTCAACGCCGCCGAAGCCAAACTGGTGATTACCGCCGACGGCGGTTTCCGCAAAGATAAAGTCATCACCCTCAAAGACCAAGTCGATAAAGCCCTCGCCGACGACGCCGCCCCCAGCGTCGAAAACGTCCTCGTCGTGCGGCGCATCGAAAAAGACACCCACATGGAAGAGGGTCGAGACCACTGGTGGCACGAAGTCCGTCAAGGCATCTCCGCCCACTGTCCCGCCGAACCGATGGACAGCGAAGATATCCTCTTCATCCTTTACACCAGCGGCAGCACCGGAAAACCGAAAGGCGTCGTCCACACCACCGCCGGGTACAACCTCTACGCCCACGTCACCACGAAATGGACGTTCGACCTTAAAGACACCGACATTTTCTGGTGTACGGCAGACGTGGGTTGGATTACCGGACACAGCTACATCGTGTACGGCCCGCTGTCTAACGGGGCGACGACGGTGATGTACGAAGGGGTTCCCCGTCCCTCGAATCCCGGCTGTTTCTGGGATGTCGTCGAACAATACGGCGTCACGATTTTCTACACGGCACCGACAGCCATTCGTGCCTTTATTAAAGCTGGCGACAAACACCCCAACGCCCGCGATTTGTCCAGTTTACGGATTTTGGGAACGGTGGGCGAACCCATCAACCCGAAAGCTTGGATGTGGTACTACCAGGTGATTGGTGGCGAACGTTGTCCGGTCGTCGATACCTGGTGGCAGACGGAAACGGGCGGTTTCATGATTACGCCGCTACCGGGGGCGACACCGACGAAACCCGGTTCGGCGACGCTGCCGTTCCCTGGTATTCAAGCGGACGTGCTGGATTTGGACGGAAACGAGATTCCGGCGAACCAGGGCGGATATTTGGTCGTCAAGCACCCCTGGCCGGGCATGATGCGGACGGTGTACGGGGACTTCAACCGTTTCCGCCGCAGCTATTGGGAGCATATCGCCCCGAAAGACGGTCAGTACTTCTATTTTGCGGGAGACGGCGCTCGCAAGGACGAGGACGGCTATTTCTGGATTATGGGTCGCGTGGACGACGTGATCAATGTTTCGGGACACCGCCTCGGGACGATGGAAATCGAGTCCGCGTTGGTGTCTCACCCTGCGGTGGCGGAAGCAGCGGTGGTTGGGAAGCCAGACGAGATTAAGGGTGAAAGCATCGTGGCGTTCGTGATGTTGGAGGAGGACTACGAGGCTGGCGACGATTTGGATAAGGCGTTGAAGCAGCACGTGGTTGAGGAAATCGGCGCGATCGCCCGTCCGGGTGAGATTCGGTTTTCGGACGATTTGCCGAAAACCCGGTCTGGGAAGATTATGCGTCGGATTCTCCGCAGTCTGGCGGCTGGGGAAGAGATTTCCGGCGATACGTCGACGTTGCAAGACCGCAGTGTGTTAGATAAGTTGCGCGAACGTTAAGTTTTTTGGTCAATTTATCAGTGTGGTAGGGGCGATCGACTCGATCTCCCCTATTTTTGGGACTCACTACACCAGAACTTGAGGACACAGAGGTTTTTTGGGATTTCAAGCCTAATGGTATGGGCCACGACTCGAAACCGTGACTTTTGCCCCACATTCCGCACTTCAAATGTAGTATATAAATAGTATAAGTTGAATCGGAAAGGAATAAGGAATTAGGTATTTCGACTCAGCCAACTGACCCCTTGACTTGAAAATAACATTCAAGAGTGAGAAAGGTAGGGTGTGTTCCGGCGTCGATCGCTCTTTGCTTTTGAGCATAAAGGTTAAACCTGCCGGAACGCACCGCCCCCAGATTTCAAGGATTTCAAAAAATCATGTTACTCGAATTAAGACAATTAAAAATCCAACCCGGACATCAAATATTACTCAAAGATATTAACTGGCAGCAATTTAAAAATATCCTAGTCGAACTCGGAGAAAATCGCGCTTCGAGACTTTCCTACAGCAACGGCTTGTTAGAAATAATGGTTCCCTTGCCCGAACACGAAAAGGCAAAAGAAATTATTGGCGATATTATCAAAATTCTATTAAACGCTCGAGGTTTAAATTACGACTCCTTGGGTTCGACCACTTTAAAAAACGAACGTATGAATCGAGCCGTAGAACCCGATGCCGGGTACATCTCAAAAATGTAAATTTATACGAGAGAATAAGGATTTCAGCCTCCAATTCTCATATTTTTGCAAAACTGAGATGCACCCAAAGCTAGAGGCGGTTTTAAGGCAATCAAAATGTTTGCAAAAAGCTTGTCAGTTCAAAGAGAATTTTAGAGAGATATATGAAAGCACTCAAGAGCGAGAAAAGGGTAAAGAAAAACCTAAGAAATGGTTGCATGAAGCACAGAGTATTTATGGTGATGCTGTCAAGACAATTCGCAATCATCTTAACACAATATGTAATTATTTCTTGAGCCGAACAACCAATGGTGTTATGGAGGGCATTAACGATCGTCTCAAACTGATAAAGCGTCAAGCTTATGGCTTTATGAATTTTGAAAATATGCGCAAGCGCTTTCTATCTTGATTTGTCCAATAAGTTTCTCTTATCATCTCATGTCCCGAAGACCCTGAATGTGTAAGTTCTGACAGTAACGATCGAAAGATTTTTCTAGAGTTTTTGTTCGTGATTTGTTCCTACTGTAGAAGCGAATATTATAGTAAAAATGGGCGCAACTCTTATGGAAAGAAGGGGAGATAACTGGATGACGTGATGACCGGATGATGTATTCTCCTCACCTCATCTGGTCATCACTGGTGACTGATGACTGCTCAGTGGTGCAGAAAACTTTTCGAGATTGGGAATTGACAAAACGCATAAAATATGTGTTGGGGTTCGAGCCAGATCCCCGGCATCTCCGAGATGCCGGGGATCTCCGGCAGCCATTTACCGATCTGGGATTTTGCGGCCAACCCTTTAATACGGCGATATCTTTTCTAACAAGGGTTTCAGGACTTTTCTGCACCACTACGCTGATGACTGTCTTCAGGCGTCGATATGTCAAAATTTGGGAGAAGCTGTCCCTCAACTCCCAGAACCGATGACCCGCAACGGTAATTCTGTCGAATTTTCCCCGAAAACCTATTGGCGTACGGTCGGGGCGATCGTCGCTGCTTTGTTTGTCGTTCCAGCGATATTACAAGGTGGCATTGCGTTCTTTCGCGCGTTTTTCGATACCTTGACGACGATGTTACTGGCCGTGAACGTCGTGGGATTCGCAGCGATCGCGGGAACGGGAGGCTTGCTGTTCTGGCAGCGCGATCGCCACCGCCGACAACAACAAACCGCCGATTTGCGAGAGCGGCTGTACCGACAGATTCACGAAACTCGCCAACCCTTTACCCTGCAAGAGTTTGCTGCGTGGGTGCAGTCTCCTCCCTCCCAAGTCAAACCCCTACTCGACGAAACAGCGCGGGAATTCGATGCTAGATTTGAAATAACGGATCGAGGAGATGTTCGTTACTGCTTCTATCCAGATTCCACGGCGTCCCGTTCGCCCGATCGCAACGGCGTCGAACCCGAGACCTTGCCACCGCCACTGATTCAAGCGCAACTGGCTCGTCGGCTCGATGTCAGTCCGAGTACGATCGGCAAACGCAAGCACAAGCCTGATTTCGCCGAATGGGTTCGAGCTAAAGATCCCGATGGCATCCCGTGGCGCTATTGTGACGAGGCGAAGCAGTTTTTTCCCGTCGATTCCGAGTCGATAGGTCGTTAGTGGAAGCGTTACCAATTTTGGATCGCCGTACTCTCGCCGATCTCAACTATGCTATCGAACGTCACAATCCGTTCTCGGGCTTGTCCGAACTCGGGGAACTCGAGGTTTGGGGTGGCGCAGTACCCGACTGCGAAAGCGTTCATCGAGAAGCGACCCGTGCTGTTTCGGCGGCGTTGGAAGCCGTCGAAGGGGGAAAGCGCATCGAAACGCTCGCGGTGTTGGGGGAGGAAGGAACGGGCAAAACTCACCTGATCGGCCGGGTTTGGCGTCAGTTGAAAGCTTCCGATCGCGGTGCGTTCGTGTACGTAGACGCGCAGCAGTTTCAGGAAGGGACGGCGATCCGCCAGGGATTGCTATCGGCCGTGGTGCGCGGGTTGACGCAACGGGGCGCGACGGGATTCATGCAGTGGCAAGAGTTGGCGAGTTTTTTGGCGAACCAGGCGTTTCGCGGTCTCGACGCGACGGCCAAGACGATGACGCCGGACATGGCGGTGAAGCGGTTGAAAACGCAACCGAACGATCGCAACCGCCTGTGGATCGATCGCGTGGCGGAGGCGTTTTTTAAGGTTCGACCCGATATCGACGATCCCGATGTGGTCAGGGCGATGTTGTGGACGCTATCGCCGTCGCAAGCGCCCTTCGCGCGAAAGTGGTTGGCGGGGCGATCACTGGCGGCGTGGAAACTCGACGAGTTGGGACTTCCGAGTCACGCGGCGGAGGTTCGGGAATCGAGAGCCTTGGAGTTGCTGCGGGACATTTTACAGTTAGTCGGAGATTGGCGTCCGGTGCTGGTGGCCTTCGATCGCCTCGACGATCTCGATGACGAAGAGGAAGAGGACGACGATCTCGAGGAACGGTGGGACGTGCGCGTTCCGGTGGGGGCGATCGTGCGCTTGTCGCAAACGGTGCGATCGCTGCGAAGTCGTTACGGCGCGGTGCTGTTGAGTGCGATGATACCGGATACTTGGTATCAGACGCTGCAACCGATGTTGGGGTCGATGGTACGTCACGTTAGCGATCGCTCCGATCCGGTGCGCTTGTCGGAACCGGACGAGACCACGATTCCGGCGGTGGTGAGAGCTTGGTTACAACAGTTTTACAGAGAGCGACAACTGACTCCCCCGACGCCGCTGTATCCGTTCGACAGGGCGCAGTTGACGGCGTTAGCGCGGGAAGACTCGAATTTTCAAGAGGTGATCGACTGGTGTGGCGAGAATTTCCATCCGGTGGAAAACGATCCCATCGAACGGGTGGCGCAGGCGTACGATCGCGCCTTGGAGGTCGATCGCGCGCGGGAAACCCTCGACGAACGACTGGTGGTGAAAGCCCTGGCCTTCGCCCTCGAAAGTTGCGTCGGAACGACGGTTGAAGAGGTAGAGGTGCGATCGGTCGATCGGGAGGTCGCGCCGAAATCTCTCAATCGCGGCGCGATCGATTTGAAGATATCGGGATTGAGGGAGGGAACGCCAGTGGCCATCGGCGTGGCGGTGGTGCAGAGCGATCTCGGGACGACGGTGGGGGCGCGGTTGCGGAAACTGTGCGATCACGAAACCTTTGGCTTGACCGGTAGCTGTCTGGTGCGATCGCCCGACCTCGAAATCCCCCACCGCTGGAAGGCGCGACGAGAACTCGAACGCCTCGAAGCGTTGGGGGGAGCTTGGGTGGAATTGCAGGACGTGGCGTCCTTGTTGGCCATCTACCACGTCTTTTTACATCGCCGTGTCTGGGGTTTGTCGCGATCGCGGATTTTGGCGTTTGTGGCGCATAAAGGACTCGCCGTCCAAAATTCTACGATTCGAGGGATTTTGCGATCGCACGGCCACGGAAATTCCCCATCCTGTAGCGCCGTTGACGAACCGCTCGAACGAGGAGAAGATTTCGTGGGCAAACAGAACTGCGATCGCTACAATTCTTGAACGAACCTGAAGATCTAGAAATATCGTAAAATTGAAAGTCCGATTCCAGTAAAAATGTTACGATACCTTCGACCGAACTCAGTTTGACGGGGTTTTATGTTAGAAAATCGCGACTATACTTTGATTATCGATCGAAGTGGCAGTATGTCCGAACCAGATCGAACGGGCGGAAAAAGCCGCTGGGAAACGGTTCGAGATTCAACACTTGCCCTAGCCCAAAAATGTGAAGAGTTCGACCCAGATGGCATCACGGTGTATTTATTTTCTAGCAAATTTCGCCGTTACGATAACGTCACGACCGAAAAAGTCGAGCGCATTTTTGCAGAAAATACGCCCGTAGGAAAAACTGATTTGGCCGCCGTTCTCGAAGACGCATTTAATAATTACTTCGATCGCAAAAAAAACGGCCAAACTAAACCCAACGGCGAAACCTTTCTCGTGATTACCGACGGCGAACCCGACGATCGCAAAACCGTCATCAAACTGATTATTCAAGCCTCCCAACAGATCGATCGCGACGAAGAACTCGCGTTGTCCTTCATTCAAGTAGGAACCGATCCGAAAGTGACCGAGTATCTAAAAGCCTTAGACGATCGCCTCACAGAAGCCGGAGCGAAATTCGACATCGTCGATACCGTGACCTTAGAGGATATGAAAGAGCAATCGCTATCGGACGTTTTGTTAAACGCGATTATCGATTGAGATCGTTCGAGAGTTCTGCTACAGTTATCGATACTCGATTGCCTGGAACTCGGCGATGCAACTCCTCCAAATCGACGCGTTTACTGACCGACCCTATTGCGGGAATCCTGCCGCTGTCTGCATTCTCGAACACCCCGCCGATGAAGGCTGGATGCAGTGCGTCGCGGCCGAAAAAAACCTCTCTGAAACCGCCTTTCTCCACCCGGAAGCGGACGGGTATCGCCTGCGCTGGTTCACGCCCAAGGTAGAAGTCGAGTTGTGCGGCCACGCGACGCTCGCCAGCGCTCACGCCCTTTGGGAACTCGATCTCGCCGATCCCAACGATATACTGTACTTCTACACCCGCAGCGGTCGCTTGAGCGCCAAACGCGATCGCGAATGGATCGAGTTAGATTTTCCAGCCAGTCCCGTCGTACAAATCGAACCCCCGTCGCAACTGCTCGAAGCGCTTGGCGTCCGACCGCAGTTCGTCGGCGAAAACGTCTTGAAAGACCTGTTGGTCGAAGTCGCTACAGAAGACGAGGTGCGACAACTGCAACCCGATTTTGCTAAACTCACTAAACTTTCTGCTCGCGGCGTTATCGTCACCAGTTCCTCGAACTCTGAGTACGACTTCGTTTCGCGGTTTTTCGCTCCAGCGGCGGGAATCGACGAAGACCCCGTGACGGGGTCGGCGCACTGCGCGTTAGCCCCCTATTGGGGCAGAAAGTTAGGAAAGATGGAATTGACGGGCTTTCAAGCATCCCATCGCGGGGGGATCGTCCGCGTTCGTCGCGATAGAGAGCGTGTGGTGTTGGGCGGCCGAGCCGTGACCGTGTTGCGGGGTCAGTTGTTAGTTTGACAGTCGAGTTCTTGCTACCGCGCTCGAGTTTTAACGGTTTTGCGCTTTAACCTCTCTCTATGCAATCTCTGGCGATTTACTGGAACTGTTACAGTGTTGAATTTAACCCAACTCGGGCTGAAGCAATTCTGTCTGAGGTGCGATCGCGAGGAACGATCGCTATTTTTCGGGCGTATGGCAGTTGGACGCCGGAAGAGTTTCAAACTTTAAAACGGTATAATATTGAAGGTTTTGAAGTTTTAGAAAATTCTCACGAACTCGAATCAAAAATAATTTGCGATATCGCTAAGACCGTTTTTAAAAATAAGACGATCGACGGTTTTATTTTTGTGGGTAGCGATCGCTTATTTTTGAATTCAATTTATATTGCAAAACACCAAAACAAACCCGTATTAGTCATTTGCGATCGTAAAAACGACAGCCAGTTACTCTGTCAGTTAGCCGACGAATTTATACCGATCGCCCAACTCGAACCCGCCACCCAAGTTCCAATATTTCAAAATTCAAAACTTCTAGAACTCGCTTTAACCCATCGCTCTTATGCCAACGAATCATTAAAATCCATCGACCATAACGAACGCTTAGAATTTCTGGGCGATTCCGTCTTAAACTTTATTAGCGCCTCTTATTTATATCAAAAAAAGACAGAGTTTAGCGAAGCCAAACTTACGCGACTGCGATCGAAATTGGTGGACGAACCCCAGCTAGCTAGTTTCGCCCGACAACTCGAACTCAACCGCCATATCAAACTCGGTCAAGGGGCAGAAAAAGAAGGCGGCCGTCAGAACGATTCTCTTCTGAGCGATGTTTTTGAAGCCGTCGTCGGGGCATATTTTCTCGATGCGGGAATCGATGCCGTGCGGGAGTTTGTCGAACCCTTTTTCGAGGCGGCGATCGAAACCTTAAATACGGCAGATCTCCTCAAAGGCGATCGCCTTACCGATGCCAAAAATCGCTTTCAAGAATGGACGTTAGCCCAGTTCGGAACGCCCCCAACCTATCGTCTGATTGAAGAATCAGGGCCGCCCCACGCTCGACAGTTTACCGTCGAAGTCGTCGTCAACGACACCGTTTACGGACGCGGACGCGGTTCGCGCAAACGGGAAGCCGAAAAACGCGCCGCAGAAGTGGCGTTAAAACAGCTAGACGAGGCAAAGTAGACGAGAGCGAAACGCTGCAAACCTAAATTTAAAAAACTTTCGATGATGGATCTTTTTGCTGTCCCGCCACCGCTTCCCGTCGCGATCGCCGAAACACCCCAAGTTTCCCTACAAGGGGCGATCGAATTTCACGTTCATTCTGCCCCCGATATCGTCGATCGCAAACTCGACGATTTCGAGTTAGTCGAACAGGCGGCGAAGGCGAAAATGAAAGCGGTGGTGTTGAAAAATCACGTTTTACCCACCGCCGATCGCGCCGAACTGTCCCATCGCCTCCATCCCAACATCGAAGTCTTTGGCGGCGTGGTTCTCAACGAAGCCGTCGGCGGACTCAATCCCAAAGCCGTCGAAGTCATGGCCGATACCGCCGGACATCGCGGAAAAGTGGTCTGGCTTCCCACCATCGACGCCGACTATCACCGACGCAAATTTGGCAAGACAACGCCGGGAATTCGCATCGTGACAGGAAATCGCCTCGTTCCGTCTGTGGAGGCGGTGTTGGAGGTGGTACGCGATCGCGATTTAATCCTCGAAACCGGACATATTTCTCCCGAGGAAGTCTTGGCGGTGGTGCGTGAAGCTCGGACAATGGGAATCGAGAAGATCGTCATCACCCACGCGATGGCGGACGTTCCGGGGTTGTCGATCGCCCAAATGAAAACCCTGGCGCAGATGGGGGCATACTTAGAGTTAGATTACGTGAATGCTTTAATGGGGGAAGAGGCGATCGATCCGGCTCATCGCCAATGGCATCGCGTCTCGGTAGAGGAGATGGCGCAGGCGATTCGAGACATTGGCGTCGAACACTTTATTCTGAGTACGGATTTGGGACGTCCGAACGATCCGACTCCCGTGGAAGGATACATCCGCTTTGTGCGGGAATTACAGGATTTGGGGATGTCTACTGAGGAGATCGACGTGATGGCACGTCAGAATCCGGCGAGGTTGTTGGGAGTGTAACTCACCCATTCGATCTCGTTCGCTTTAGTCAACAACCCGCCGTCAAGCCTGTTAGCTATGACGGGGGCTTGAAAAAGCCCACAAGTTGACCAGCCTAAGTCTTCCGAAGACTACGTTACGTCCGAGAGTTTAAGTTCCTACCGACGAGTACGTTGCCAGCTTGTCGCTCTAGAACTGAAAAGTTAAACAGCTTAAAACGGGTTAAGGCAGTGCTTTTCAGAGAGTACCGAGACGTAACCTTGGCGAGGCAAACGTTACCCCTTTTGGGAGTTGTGTATTATGCACGTTTTCGTTCTGACAAAGACAAAAACCCCCTAGCACCATGCCATCCAGCCAAGGCGCGGCGGCTCCTGAAATCCGGTCGAGCTTCGGTATTTCGTCGCTATCCATTTACCCTTATCTTGCACGAGATTGAAGCCAAAGATTGTGTCGTTCCGGAAACTCAACTCAAAATCGATCCCGGCTCGCAAACAACTGGGTTGGCTATCCTGTCCGAAAACCGAATCATTTGGGCGTCCGAACTCAGCTATCGCGGACAGCAAATTAAGAACGACTTAGAGAAGCGTCGCGCTTTACGACGCTCCCGACGCCATCGAAAAACTCGTTACCGAAAGCCTCGCTTTCTTAATCGTACTCGTCCGAAGGGTTGGCTTCCACCGTCTCTCAACGCTTCGGCTCCGCTCAGCGTTGAGTCCGAGCGGAGTCGAGGACTCAACCATCGGGTCGAAACTACGATGACCTGGGTGAACCGTTTGCGAAAACTTTGTCCGATCGTCTCGATTTCTCAAGAACTCGTGCGGTTCGATACCCAAAAACTCCAAAACCCCGAAGTGAGTGGTATTGAGTATCAGCAGGGCGAATTGTTGGGCTATGAAGTGCGCGAGTACGTGTTGCAAAAGTGGGGTCGGAAGTGCATCTATTGCGGTGCGGAAGACCTACCATTAGAGGTCGAACATATTCATCCCAAATCCCAGGGAGGGAGCAACCGAGTTTCTAACCTCGCTTTGGCTTGTCATACTTGCAACCAAGCTAAGGGAAACCGAGATATTCGCGAGTTTCTATCGGGCAAACCGACCGTTCTCAACCGTATTTTGAAACAAGCAAAGCGCCGTTAAAGATGCGGCAGCAGTCAACGCAACTCGCTGGAAGCTGTACCAACAGTTGAAAGAAACTGGATTGCCCATCGAAGTGGGAACGGGGGGTTTAACCAAGTTCAACCGTACCCGATTGGGGTTGCCGAAAACTCACTGGCTCGATGCTGCTTGCGTCGGGAAATCGACTCCCGATCGATTAGATGTCGCGGTCGAGAAACCTTTACTCGTTGCAGCCAAAGGTCACGGAGTTCGGCAACGATGTCGTCCCGATCGATACGGTTTTCCGAGGGCTGTTGCCCCGAAAGCCAAATCTTTTCAAGGTTTCCAAACCGGCGATATAGTCAAGGCGACAATTCCTCAAGGAAAATTCGCCGGAAATTACACGGGGCGGATTGCTATTCGGTTTCGCCCTTCCTTTCGACTGAACGCTGGGGTTAAACCTTTTGATGTTCATCCGAAATATCTGACGACTGTTCAGAAATCAGACGGCTATGAATACAGATTCTCGAAATAAGGATGCCCTGTCGGGCAGTTCGTTTGTTGGCGGGAATTCCCCTCCCGCTAATCCTGTCGGATATAACGGGAGTCCCCTTCCCGCATTTTAGATGGAAACAAGTTCTGAGAGACCCGAATCGCGACGAGAGGCGATCGAACGTAAAAATATGGACGATATGCTCTTGACCCTAGAGCATTTGTTCGAGCGAGAAGAATCCACAGCGAAAATCGTTCTCGACTGTCTGTATAATATGGGGTCGGAAAATTTGATTTATCGCAAGGTTTGCTTTCGTCCGCTGCGAATCGCACTCCGACCCTTTGCGAAACTCTCGAAACCTGTGTTTTTGTTTTTTGGACTGCGTTGGTTTAAAGCCAACTGTCCTTGGTTGATTGCGGATTGGTTGCAATCGCTGGTGGAGTTCGACGGACAGACAAATCCCGAGGACACCGAACTGCAACAGATTCAAACCCCGGAACTGAACGAACTTCCACCGCCGGATTACGTTCTCAAAGCCGAACGCAGCGATCGCGAGATCGAACGCCTCAACGCGCAAGTTCGCTTGCTGACGAGTTCGTTAGTGGTGACGGTAGCGATTTTGGGAAGTATGCTGGCATGGTTGGGGTACGAACTTCACGTGACGCGATCGCTCGACAGCGATCCTCCTATCGCCACGCAAGATCGACAACAGGAATTTCCGTTTTGATCGATTGGCTGCAAAATCGGCGAAAGAACTCTTAATTTATCTTTACAATGATTTTAAGGAAAGCCTTAAAACTGCTTTCCGATACCACATTTTTGTAAATTTGTCAAGTTATCGCCCGTCGATTTCATGAAACGGATTTTATTATGGCATCGTAACGATCTGCGACTGCACGATCGCAAAGACTTACAGGAAGCGATCGCCACCGACGCCCAAATTATCCCCCTCTATTGTTTCGATCCGCGTCAGTTTGGAAAAACCGCCTTTGGCTTTCCTAAAACCGGATCGTATCGCGCCCAATTTCTTCTCGAAAGCGTCGCCGATTTACGAAATTCGTTGCGCCAGCGAGGAAGCGATTTAGTGGTGCGATGTGGGAAACCCGAGGCGATCGTACCGCAACTCGTCAAAGATCTCGACATCGACGGGGTATTTTTTCAAGAAGAGGTGACGTCAGAAGAAACGACGTGCGATCGGGCGGTGACGAACGCCCTAAAATCGATGGGCGTTAACGTTAAAATATTTTGGGGATCGACGCTATTTCATCCCGAAAATCTCCCCTTTCCAATTTCTAAGCTTCCCGAAGTATTCACCCAATTTCGCAAACAAGTCGAGAAGGAATCGGAAACTGACAATCTTTTCCCAACACCGAAACAACTCCCACAACTTCCCGATATCGACGTTGGAGAACTCCCCACTTTAGAGGCGTTAGGTGTCGAACCGCCACAATTTGACGATCGCGCCGTTTTAGAATTCCGGGGGGGAGAAACGGCGGGAATGGCGAGAGTGAAAGAGTATTTCTGGGAACGCGATCGCCTGCGGGTTTACAAACAAACCCGAAATGGAATGTTGGGGGCGGATTACTCCTCTAAGTTTTCTCCTTGGTTGGCGTTGGGGTGTTTGTCGCCGCGATATCTTTACGAGGAAGTGAAAGCCTACGAAGCCGAACGAGTTCGTAACGATTCGACGTATTGGTTAATCTTCGAGTTGTTATGGCGAGACTACTTCCGATTTATCTGCCAAAAACACGGCGATCGCGTCTTTTACCGTTCGGGATTGCGCGGATTAGATATCGATTGGAAACAGGATTGGGAACGGTTCGAGTTGTGGGCGCAAGGGAAGACGGGATATCCCTTTGTCGATGCGAACATGAGAGAACTTCAACTCACTGGATTTATCTCGAATCGCGGACGCCAAAACGTCGCCAGTTTCCTGACAAAGAATTTAGGAATCGACTGGCGCATGGGGGCGGAATGGTTCGAGTCGTTGTTAATTGACTACGATGTTTGTAGCAATTGGGGAAATTGGAACTATACGGCAGGAGTAGGAAACGACGCGCGAGGATTTCGCTATTTTAATATCCCCAAACAAGCAAAAGATTACGATCGCGACGGGAAATATGCAAAGCATTGGCTTCCGGAATTGGCAGAGGTTCCGGGGAAAAAGATTCATGAGGTTTATAAACTGGAAGCGTTGGAGTTAAAGCGATACGGTATTACGCGAGGGGTAGATTATCCGAATCCAGTAGTGGATTTGATGAAATCGGTGAAGGCGAACGAGGCGGTTTATAATGCGGCTTTATCGGGTTGATTCACCACAGAGACACAGAGGACACAGAGAAGATTTGTGTTAATCCCCAAACACTAATTTGAGGTTTAAAATAAAATTGGGTAAAATGTCTGCTTCTGATACAGTTTTTGGGTTTTCTAAAATTTGGACGGGTTGGTCGGGACGATAACAGTATACTCGTTGCGTTTCGGGATCGAGAAGCCATCCTAAGCGAGCGCCGTTTTCAATATATTCTTGAAGCTTAGCGTTGAGAACTTCTAAATCGTCGGTGGGCGAACGCAGTTCTGCGACAAAGTCGGGACAAATGGGGGCAAACTTTCGGCGTTGCTCCCGAGAAAGCAGGTTCCAACGGGAATTAGCAATCCAAGCCGCATCGGGAGCGCGAATCGCGCCGTTTGGCAGCGTAAATCCGGCGGAGGAGTCGAAAGCAACTCCGAGTTTAGTTTGTTGGTTCCAAAGCCAAAGTTGGGCGCTTAATCCCAAGTTTTGACGACCCGTTTCACTTCCGCTGGGGGGCATGGCGATGAGTTCTCCTCGAGCCGTTCGTTCGAGTCGTAAATCGGGATTACTGCGGCAAAGTTCCTCGAAGGTTTCGTCAGTGAGCTGTAGGCTGGGTTGGAGGTTCAGAGTAATCATCGCTCGCTATATTTTCAACATTATTGGTTTCTTGGCGTCCTTTGAGCCAATAGGTTGACATTTCACCTTTTCCTTTGACCTTGACGGTTCCTCGACTTTCCAAAATGTACTTATTTTTTAAAATGTTGTAAGTGGCTTGCGTGACTTGAATTCGTCCCGGTTCGCCCGACGATTCCATACGACTGGCAACGTTGACAGCATCGCCCCAAAGGTCGTAAATAAACTTTTTAGTGCCGATCACGCCAGCGACGACGACACCGGTATTGATGCCGATGCGAATTTGAAATGTATGACCGCCTTCGTTGTGAAAACGTCGGACAGCCGCTTGCATTTCTAAGGCCATTTCTGCCATCGCTTCGGCGTGGTCGGAACGGGGGACGGGTAAGCCAGAGGCGACCATATACGCATCGCCGATGGTTTTGATTTTTTCGAGTCCGAACTGTTCGGCGAGGCGATCGAACGTGGAAAACATGAGGTTGAGTAAATCCACGAGTTCGATGGGGGTCAGCCGGGCTGAAAGAGGGGTAAATCCGACGATGTCGGCGAATAAAATACTCACCTCGTCGAAACTTTCGGCGATCGCACTGCGGTCGTGTTTGAGGCGATCGACGATGGTTTCGGGCAAAATATTTAGGAGTAGGTTTTCAGCGCGTTCTCGTTCTTCGGCGAGGGCTTTCGCTCCCGTTTCTAAGCTTTCTAACATTCCGTTGACGCTGTGGGCGAGGCTGCTGAGTTCGTCGTTTCCCGTTTCGCGGACGCGCAAGGATAAATCGTTGCTGGTTCCGATTTCTCGAACCTCGTGGCTGAGATGGCTCAGACGCCGCAATACGAGTTTTTCGAGTAGTAACACGATCGCCCCGCCCAGCAGCAACCCGACGACGAGAACCGAACCGATGAGGTAGCGTAGGGCGATTTGACCCTGGCGGTAGATGTCGCGGGGGAGTTCGACGCGCAGCAACACGATCGGTTTTCCAAAGAGATCGTCGAGGAGGGTGTAACCGGCGATGGTGTCGCGATCGAGAACTTGGGTGAAAATGGGGGAAGCGCGATCGCGATCGCCGTTTGTCTTCACCGGCCCGATTTGACGGCGAATTCGAGCCACATCTTCGGGAACCTCATCGCTGTTGAGGCGATAGAGCGAAATCTGAAGTTGAGTTCGCTGTTCGAGTTGGGCGAGGCGATCGCGATCCCAATACTGTCCCATCAGTAGAATCCCCCGCGTCGGCCCCGTTTCGTTGCTGGGAAGGATGGGGCGAGCCGACACGGCCAGAATCCCCTCTGAGAGCAACAGTAAGCCTTTTTGGGAGCGATCGAAATCGAGGCCGTTGGCGAAAATCTTCTGAGGAAACAGAGTATTTAAGAGGGCTTCGGGAACTGGGGTCGGCTGTCTCTGATGGAAATCGTACCCTCGGGCGAAGACGGGGGTTTCCTCGCGATCGAGCAACACCAACAGGTTGAGTTCGAGGTTGAGAAAAGTTTGGTCGACGAGATTGCGATCGCGATAACCTTCGTTTTGGGTTTCGATGTAGTTATAGGTATCGTCCCAAGCCGCCCAGTCGAGAGCCGTGCGATCGAGCGCGTTAATTTCCGCTTGCAAGGCCGATCTCGCCCGTTCGACGTTCCGTCGGGTATGCTGTGTTTCGACCTGGGCGAAACGCAGCAACAAAATCGTTGCGAGGCTAGACGACAGTAAGGCGATCGACCCTACGAGAATCAGCCCGATGAGGAGAAGGGTTTTTTGACGCAAACTCATAGCGCCAGTTTATTCGACCTCGATCGAAAATGGCAGTCGCATATAAGCTCCCCGAGGATCGTTATAGGTACTGAGGTCTTCCAGAGTCGTTTGCAGGTCGCTCCAAATCTCCTCTAAAGGTTCCGGTAAGGCCGACTCGTCGGGCGTTCCGAAGAGATCTTCGAGCAGTTGTTCTTCAAAACTCTTGATGCGGGGATATTCCTGCACCGTCCAATTTTCGCCGAGTTCGGCCAGTTCGGCGGCCGTCTCAACGGCCGTTTCCAGACCGCCGAGGCGATCGACTAAGCCCTGTTCCGCCGCGTCGAGTCCCGACCAAACCCGTCCTTTGGCAATATCTCGGACGCGATCGAGGGGTAACTCTCGCCAGGTCGAAACTTCTCGGATAAACCGTTGGTAGATGGTGTTGACGAAGCCTTGGAGGATGGCGAGTTCTTCTTCGGTTTTCGGGCGGGAGGCGGTGTCGAAGTCGGCTAGGGGAGAGGTTTTGACCACGTCCCAGGTAATCCCGTTTTCGTTCCCGATTTCTTGGACGTTGAAGAATACGCCGAATACGCCGATCGAACCGGTGATGGTGTTGGGTTGGGCGACGATTTCGGTGGCCGCCATCGAAATCCAATAACCTCCAGAAGCGGCGACGTTCCCCATCGACACGACGATGGGTTTTTCTTGGCGGATGAGTTCGACTTCTCGTTTGATCGTTTCCGAGGCGATCGCGCTTCCACCGGGACTGTTGACGCGCAACACCACCGCTTTGACATCTTCGTCGAGGCGCAAGTCTCGCAGTTGTTTCGCAAAGCGATCGCCGCCGATTTGTCGGACGCCCCCTTCTCCTTCGACGATAGGGCCTTCAGCGTAGATCACCGCAATTTCGCGATCGCTGTTTCCGACGACATCGCGGTCTCCGTTGGGGTTAGTACTCTCGATATAGCGACCGAGGCTAATGCGTCGGAAGGATTCGTCGGCGTCGGTCACGTTGGTGAGTTCCTTGAGTCGCGCGATAATTTCATCGTCGTAGGCGACGCGATCGATCGCTTGGTATCCCACGGCTTCCTCAGCTTGCAGCAGTCCCCTCGCACTGGCGAGGGTGCGAATTTGCTGGGCGGTGAGTTCGCGGTGTTCGCTGACGGTATCGGCGAACTCGTTCCAAATGTCGGTCAGGAAGTCTTGGAGTTGTTGGCGGTTTTCGTTGCTGTAGTTGCTGCGGATAAAGGGTTCGACGGCGGATTTGAACTCGCCGACGCGCACCACCTGTACGCCGATTCCGTATCGATCGAACGCTTCAGCGAGGAAGGTGGTTTCAGCACTCAAGCCGTTGAGAATCATGACCCCGAGGGGATCGATCGAGAGTTCGTTCGCCGTCGATGCGAGGTAGTATTCTCGTTCGGTCCAATCGCGATCGTGAGCGATGATGGGTTTTCCGCTGTCTCGGAAGCGATCGAGGGCGGCGCGGACTTCGATGAGGTTGGCGTATCCCGTTTCCATGGTTCCGGGAGTTCCTTGCACGAACAGTCCCACGATGCGATCGTCCTCGGCGGCGGTATCGATCGCGTTGACCACGTCTCGCAGGGGCAGCGTTCGGGCGTCTTCGTCGTCTAAAGCGCGTTGTAAGGCTTCCCCTGTAGTCGAGATCGGTTCGGTGTCCTCGATGTTCACCGCTAAATCGAGAACCAGTAACGAATCGTCTTTAACGCGGGGGCCGCCCGTATCTCGTAAAGCCGCAGTGACGGCCAGGAAAATCAGTCCCCCAAACCCAATGACGGAAAAGAGGATCAAGCCGACGATGGTGGCGAATATGTTTTTTATAAAATCCCGCATATTTTTACAGTCGTAGGGTGCGCGTTTTGCAGTGAGCAGCGAGCAGTGAGCAGCCAGCAGTGGGCAGCCAGCAGTGAGGACAGTTTTCAGTAAACAGTGTCTTCATTATCGCAACAGACAAGGGTGTGTGACCCGGCCGAAAAATGTAGTCTGAAGTTAGATCGATGGATTGTTCCCGCGTCACGCCACGCACCGCCCCAACCACTCATAACCTCATAACCTATCATCTCCCCCTCTCGCCCAGGGCGATCGCCCCAAAATTTGCGTCGATGCGTTAACTTCTCAACAGAGAACCCTTTAGATGTCAGAACAGAACCCGTGGCTGCAAACGCGCGAACTTCCTTCGAGGCTAAGTCGTCCTCGACTCCTGCCATCGAACTGCACCGTTTGACATTTGCGTATCCCACTCTCAGACCAGTCCTGCAAGATCTCGACTTACAAATCGAGGTGGGAGAACGAGTCGGACTCATCGGCCCTAACGGAGCCGGAAAAACAACCCTATTCTTAGCGATTTGTGGGGTACTCAAACCCACGTCGGGCGAGGTTCGGGTGTTTGGAGAACCCGTGATTCCCGGTGCGTTTCGTCCCGAGGTGGGACTGGTGTTTCAAAATCCCAGCGACCAACTGTTTTCGCCGACGGTGTGGGACGATGTGGCCTTTGGGGTGCAAAATATGGGATTGTCCCCCGAAATTGCCAACGCCCACGTGCGCGACGCCCTCGAACTGACGGGGGTAACTGCTCTGGCCGATCGCCCACCACACCATTTGTCTGGAGGACAGAAACGCATGGTGGCGATCGCGGGAATTCTCGCGATGCGTCCGAAGTTAGTCCTGTATGACGAGCCAAGTGCGAATCTCGATTTGCAATCGCGCCGTCGTCTGATTCAATTTTTACAAACTTCTCGGGAAACTTCGGCGATCGCTTCTCACGATCTCGATCTAATTTTGGAAGTGTGCGATCGCGTCCTTCTCCTCGATGGCGGTCGTCTCGTGGCCGATGGCTCTCCGAGGGATATTTTAGGTGACGAGCGCTTGATGGCCGAGCGCGGTTTGGAAAAACCCCACAGTCTGATCCCTCACGTTCACCCCTCCTGTACTCTCGATTCTGATGGAACAACACCCCACAACTTTCACTCCCGCGAATCCTCCTCGAGCTAAAGTTCGACCGCACGTGTTTAAAAACGACTTCGACGGCGGGGCGACGCCTCGAGTCGATAACTACCACTGGCTCTCAGACGCCGAAAATCCCGAGGTCATCGCCTATTTAGAAGCGGAAAACGCCTACACCGACACGATGACCGACCATTTATCGGATTTTCGCGAAACGCTCTATGCAGAAATGTTGGGGCGCATTCAGGAAACCGATCGAGAGGTTCCCTACCGTCACGGCGATTATCTGTACTACCGACGCACGGAAGCCGGAAAACCCTACGACATCTTCTGTCGTCGCTTTAAGGACGAAGACGCACCTGAAGAAATTCTCCTCGACAGCAACCAACTCGCTGAAGGCTGCGAGTTCTTCAATTTGGGAATCTGTGCGGTGAGTCCCAACCACCGCATTCTCGCCTACGCCATCGATACGACGGGAGACGAACGCTATACGCTGTTTTTCCGCGATCTCGACGGCGATCGCCCGTATCCAGAACGCATCGACAACGTGGATCCGTCGTTTGCGTGGGGAAACGACAACTGCACGGTGTTTTACACGCAACTCGACGACAGCTATCGCCCTTACCAAGTTTATCGCCACCGCTTGGGGGACGATCCGGCGACGGACGAGTTCGTTTATGCTGAGGACGATAAGGCGTTTTATTTGTCGATCGCCAAAACTCACAGTGACGCCTATATTTTGTTGGCGTCGGAAAGTAAAGTCACTTCGGAAATCTGGTTTCTCGACGCCGATCGCCCTCGCGAGGCGTTCCGGGTGGTGCGTCCTCGAGACGTGGGAATCGAATATAGCCTCGAACACCACGGCGATGAATTCTATATTCGGACGAACGAGAACGCGACGAACTTTCAACTGGTGAAAGCGCCGATCGATCGCCCGCAGCAGTGGGAAACGGTGATTCCCCACCGCGACGATACGATGTTAGTGCGGGTGTTGCCCTTTGCCAACCGTCTCGTGTTGTTCGAGCGCAAAAACGGACTTCCGCAAGTGAGCGTCTGGGACGTGGCGACGAAACGCTACCAGGCGATCGCCTTTCCCGAACCCACCTATCACGTCTCGTTTGGCGACAATTACGAGTTCGAGGCGTCTTATCTGCGGTTGAACTATACCTCGCTGGTGACGCCGCCGTCGGTCTTCGACTACCACTTCGACAGCGGAACGTTGGAACTGAAGAAGGAAACCCCCGTGTTGGGGTACGATCGCGCGCAGTACGTCAGCGAGCGACTCTATGCGACGGCGTCTGACGGAACGCAAATCCCCATTTCGGTGGTGTATCGCCGCCAAAATTGCGATCGCGACGGTTCTCATCCGCTATGGCTGACGGGATACGGTTCTTACGGGATTCCTTATCCGGTGTCGTTCCGCTCTACGCGCGTTTCTCTGCTCGATCGCGGTGTGGTGTTTGCGATCGCTCACGTGCGCGGTGGCGGAGAAATGGGGCGTCCGTGGTACGAAGCGGGGAAACTTTTTAAGAAATACAATACGTTTACCGATTTTATCGCCTGCGCCGAACACCTCATCGCTCAAGGGTGGACGAGAAGCGATCGCCTGGCGATTTCTGGTGGAAGTGCGGGAGGGTTGCTCGTGGGAGCGGTTCTCAACGAACGCCCCGAGTTGTTCGAGGTCGCGGTTGCAGACGTTCCTTTCGTAGACGTGGTCACGACGATTCTCAACCCCGATTTACCCCTGTCGGCGATCGAATGGGACGAGTGGGGCAATCCCAACGAGGAGCCGTACTACAACTATATGTTGTCGTATTCTCCTTACGACAACGTTCACAAACGAGACTATCCTCATTTGTTAGTGTTAGCAGGATTGCACGACGCTCGGGTGAAGTATTGGGAACCGGCGAAGTGGACGGCGAAATTGCGATCGCTCAAAACTGACGACAACCTGTTATTGCTCAAAACGAATATGGAAGCAGGTCACGGCGGCGCATCGGGGCGTTACGGCTATTTACGCGAAATTGCCTTTGAATACGCTTTCGTCCTCGATCGCTTGCAATTGTCTCGCTAGAGAGCGTTAGAGAGTTCGTCTTGAATTTAGAAATTTGGGCGGATTCTTTTCTTGACGTTTTTGTAGTATGTATGTAACATAAAAATATCGAGGAGGCATCTCAGTAAAGTCACGTAAATTTTCTCGTCTAGGTCAGGCGTCACCCCAATTTTTGCGGAGATACCGACGACTATAGAGATAGAGAACGCTTCGTTCCGCGATGTGAATGGGAGTGTCGGGGAGCGACAGCGATCGATTTCAGGGTACGACTATGCGCCAACTTCATGTCACGATGGCTCGCGATCGCGTAATTTCCAAGCCATCTCAACCTCTCGTTCGTCCCCGAGTTCGGACGCAACGAAACCGTCAGGGATGTATCCATTGGCTGGGGGGACTTCGCGAATTGTTCGAGACCCTCTCTGTTCCCCAACCTCATCCTCAATTCGACCTTTACGCTAACTACACCCTCGAACGCAACATTTGGTAATCGGACAGTTCGCTGTTCGCTGCTAACTGCTGTAAAAGCGGTGCGTGATGATTTATGGGTCTCACGTTCGACATCCGATTGTTCGAGTCACGCACCCTACTGCTGTAAAAGTGGGGTTTTACAAATGTTCGATCGCACGGCTCTCGAATGTCCGAAATGCGGACGTCACACGATCGTTCGCAGTAGCGAAACCCAATGGAGTTGCATCAACTGCGACTTCTCCCGCGACTTGCAACACGATCGCGACGAATCTCTAAATTGGCTGCTGGTGTTAGGGTTGGTGGCGATGGCGATCGTCTTTGTCAGCGAACTGTCTCGTCCGCCGATTCGAGTTCGGCGATCGCGCGATCGCGAACCGAGTGCGATCGTTCGGACGCCATCCCCCGCCCGGTAGATTTACTTAGCACCCTCGCATCTCCTTCGATCGAGGGTGCGATCGTCGATGAAACCGTTTCTATCAAGATCCGTCGCAGTACTCCGCCTATACCGCGAAGCGGTTAGGGGGTGGTGAAGCGGCGGTGAGTTGAGGTGCGTCCCCTGAACAATGCGATAGCGAGAGAAGGGGATAGCGCCGAAACGAGCAATCAAATATAATTGATAAGGCGGTAACACGCTGAAAACATACGGATGGCTCATCCAGTAGGCAGCCCAGGAGTAACGGTTAAGACACTGGCAACCTGTATAGAGCATA
>NZ_KB235957.1:40192-65968 GCF_000332355.1 Baaleninema simplex PCC 7105 | reverse complement strand
AACTTATAAAGTGGACGAGTTAAGTCAATTCAGATTTATACCTTGAGCAAGACGGCTTCTTGTTCATTTTCCACCCCCAGCTTTTGATAACTTTTTCAGCAAACCCTAAAAATTTCCCATAGTACACTACAAAGACTCGTTCAAAAACAAAACTTGGAGCTACCAAATTCCATAGTTGGAGTACAGGAAGTTAGCTTGGATGGAGGAAAAATAAGGTTACGCACCGCTGCGAAGGGTGAACCTTGCCAATGGAAAGACTATAAAGCAGTGTGTTTAAATGGGACTTATTTGGGAGCTTTTTTCCAAGACAACTTGGCTTTAAGTGATTGGGTTAACAGTCAGCCATTAATTCATCCACTATTTTGTCTGGGAGATGGACATCCGGGGATTTGGAATTTATTTGAAAATCTGGGAGAAGATGAACAAAGAATTGAAATTTTAGACTGGTATCATCTTAAAGAAAATCTTTACAAAGTCGGAGGATCGTTAAAGCGACTCAAGCAAGGCGAGAAATTGTTATGGTTGGGAAAAGTTGAAGAAACTCTCAATTTATTTCGAGCCTTAAAAAAGAAAGAAGCGGTCAACTTTTGTCGATATCTGGAAACTCATAGACCTCGAATAATCAACTATAAATATTGTCAGGAAGAAAAAATCAGTTCCGTGGGTTCAGGCTCAATTGAATCGGGTGTTAAGCCAATCGGAATGCGAGTCAAAATATCGGGAGCGCAATGGAAAGTAGAGAATGTTTCTAAGATTCTTTCTTTACGCTGTGCTTACTTAAATGGTACTCTGTTTTAGCAATATTTTTGCAAAACTGAGATGCACCCTGACTATCGAACCCCTTCTGAGGTATTTTATAGTCAGGGATCGGAGACCGTTGCATTTCAAACTTGAATTGGCGTTTTTTTATCTCTGTCTCTGCTTTTAAATATTATTTTTGCGATCGCACAACCAATATGTCATCATCTCACCTCGTCCTTTCACATTTACCATTCCCCGAGGTTCGAGAACGTACTTATCTTTTAACTGCAAATATGTCGCTTCAGTAACTTGAATTTTGCCGACTTGTCCTTGAGATTCCATACGACTGGCAATATTCACCGTATCGCCCCAAAGGTCGTACGTAAACTTGCGAATGCCGATAACCCCCGCTACCACCGGCCCCGTATTAATCCCGATGCGTAACTGAAAGGGAATGCCGTTTTCTTGCTTGAACTGTCCGATCGCCCATTGCATTTCTAAAGCCATTTCTGCGATCGCGTCAGCATGATCCGACATCGGCATCGGCAACCCCGCCGCCACCATATAAGCATCTCCGATAGTTTTTATTTTCTCCAACCGATAGGCCAACGCAAACTGATCGAAAGTCGAAAAAATCTCGTTGAGTAAATCGACCAGTTTCGAGGGAGACATCTGCGCCGACAGTGTGGTAAAGTTCACCAAATCCGCAAACAGGATCGTCGCTTCCTCAAACCGTTCTGCAATACAAGTTTGGTCTTGTTTGAGCTGTTCGGCGATGGATTTCGGTAAAACGTTGAGCAGCAAACTTTCCGACTTCTCCTGTTCGGCGCGCAACGCTTCTTCAGCTTCCTTGCGTTTCGTGATGTCCTGTACCGTCCCTTCGTAATACAGTAACTTGCCGCGATCGTCTCTGACCGTGCGTGCGTTTTCTGACGTCCAAATGACGCTTTTATCTTTGCGGTACACCTGAGACTCGAAATCCGATACCGCTCCCCCCTCTTCCAACGCCGCCACGAACTCCGCACGACGGCGGGGGTTGACGTACAGTTGAGTCGTCACGTCCGTTAGGTGGGTTTGTAAATCCTCTAACGAGTCGTAGCCGTACATTCTCACCAAGGCGGGGTTGGCGCTTTCGACGCGTCCTTCCGGCGTGGTTTGATAAATACCTTCAGCGGCGTTCTCGAAAATACTGCGATATTTTTCCTCGGCTTCCCGTAGAGCGTCTAAAACGCGCTTGCGTTCGGTGATGTTCCGCGCTACCCAAATGGCGCAGTTGTCGGGAAGGGGAGACACCGTCGCTGCAAACCAAACATCGACGGGAGCGCCGGTTTCTCGTTCTTCGACGGTGAGGCTGTATTCGAGGTTCACCGTCGTTCCGGTGTTTAATGCCCGTTGGATGTGACGGATAAAAATACTGGCTTGGGTGGGGGGAAACACTTCGTAAACGCTTTTCCCGATGCGATCTTCTGTGGGGCTGTAGAGGACTTCCGAGTTCGTCGAAACGATTTTGACGAACCGTCCTTGGGCGTCGAAGACGGTGATAACGTCCGTCATGGCGCTAAACAACGCTCGCAGCTCCGCTTCGGATTTCCGCAGAGCGGCTTCGACGCGCTGGCGTTCGCCGATTTCTAGCATCAAGCGATCGTTAGACTGTTTGAGGGCGGCGGTGCGTTCTTCGACGCGAGTTTCGAGTTCTTCGTTCGCCCGTTGGAGGGCTTCTTCTGCTCGCTTGCGTTCGGTGATATCTTCGACAGTGCCTTCGTAGTAGAGGAGGGTTCCGTCTTCGTCGCAAACCGTGCGGGCGTTTTCAGAAATCCAAACGATCGAACCGTCGTGTCGGTAGATTTGCTGCTCGAAGCCGACGACGCGTCCTTCTGCGTGTAAGCGTCCCATAAATTGGTGTCTGCGATCGCGATCGAGATAGAGCAGGCGATCGTTACAACTGAGGCTAGTCACCAACGCCTCGGGAGACTCGAAACCGTAGATTCTCGCTAAGGCGGGATTTGCACTGAGATAGCGTCCGTCGGGGGCGATTTGATAGATACCTTCGACGGCGTTCTCAAAGATGTTGCGATATTTGGCTTCGGCGTTTTTCAGACCTTGAATGGCGCGATGGCGTTCGGTCACATCGATCCCGACGGTAAAAGCAGCGCGTCCTTCGTCGTATTTGCGGGCGGCGATGAGGTAACTGTGGGATTCACCGTAGACTTTGGCGGTAATTTCCTGAAAGGCTTCGGTTTCGACACTGGTAAAGAAGTCTCGCAGGAACTGCTCGAAGCGATCGCTGGTTTGCAGAAAGCCGATATCCTGTCCGATAAAGGCTTCGACGGGGAGATTGTAGGTGTTCGCCAGGTGGCGGTTGACGCCGAGATAGCGTAAATCGGAGCTAATCCACGACACCATTCCGGGAACGGCTTCGAGAATGGCTTGAAGTTGGTCTTTGGCCGATCGCAATTCGTTTTCGGCTTGTCTGCGTTCGGTGATGTCGATCCCGACGGTAAAGGCGGCGCGTCCTTCGTCGTACTTTTGGGCGACGATGAGAAAGTCCCGCAGTTCTCCTTCCACGTCTGCTCGGACTTCACAAGTGGTTTCTCGTTCGGACTGCTCGAAAAAGTGGCGAACGAACGTGTAAAATTCCGAGCTGGCTTGCATGAAGCCGATATCTTTGCCGATAAAATGTTCGATCGGCAATCCAAACATCGCGGCTAACTGTTGGTTGACGCCGAGGTAGCATAAATCGGAGCTAATCCACGATACGACACCCGGAACGGCTTCGAGAGCGGCTTCGAGTTGGTCTTTGGCCGATCGCAGGGCATTTTCTGCCATACTTCGCTCGACGATTTCGGCGACGAGTTGGTCGTTGGCTTCGATGAGGGCGGCGGTTCGTTCTTCGAGTTGAGATTCGAGGGTGGCGTTCGCGTCGTTGGGGTGGCCGTTACTGCTGGCGGATGCGGTTTGGGTTTCGAGCCGGTCGACTCGTTGGCGTAGGGCGACGAGTTCTTCAATTAATTCTGTTTTAGTTTTGTCTTCGTCTCTCATGAGATTACGTCGCTCGACGGGGGAAGAAGTCATAGTTTTACCTGGGTTGCGATCGAAGTCGGCGTGATGGCAAACGACCGATGGTTGCACCCTACAATTTCCTGCGCGATCGTCCTGCGTCGAAAAAACGCCGTTCGTCCCGGTCGAGCGACGTTTTTTTGATGGTGATGCGAGTTTCCCCTGACTGATAAACCTGTCGAACGGTTTCGATCGAAATTCCGATATCGTTCCAATACCCTATTGTACCGGTATTGTTGGGAGGCGAGGAGGGACGGCCGACCCCCCACAACGGCTTGCGACAGCGAGATCGCCAAGAGATCGCGGTTTTCGGGTGGGAATGAGGCGTTTTCGTTCGAGGAACGAGTATCCCGCGAGAAGACCGGCGGCTGTGCGTTCGAGACTGTTCGTATCGCGCGATCGCGATCGGTGTTATCCGTGTAAAATTTCATGTTCGATGTTGACCCCGATGTGCTGTGACCTGGTGCGAGCGTAGAGTAGATGTCTTCAAACGTTATACGAGCTGAAAGGTTCGGCTTCCGGGCGATTTTCCCGAATGGAGAACCGATCCGGAGAGGCGATCGCCCATTTGTCTAAACTTCCCGTCTCGGATCTCGGGCGATCGGGTCGAGACAATTTTCAGAATCGGCTCGGGAACGACTGACGGCGATCGACTGAAGCCGGTCTGTAGCGTTTCTTAACAATTTGTCCCAGCATTCTCCAAAGTTTTGTATCCTATCTAGAGATATTTTTGAGTTTGCTCGAGGGGAGTCTTCATTTTCATGCCTTACTTATGGTATAAAGCCTTTCACTTAATCGGCGTTGTCGTTTGGTTTGCAGGACTGTTTTATTTAGTCCGGTTGTTTATTTATCATGTCGAAGCCGACGCCGAACCCGAACCCGCTCGTTCCATTTTAAAAAATCAATATCAAATTATGGAAAAGCGGCTGTACCACATTATTACCACGCCCGGAATGTTGGTCACGGCAGCAATGGCGATCGGGATTATTACCACGGAACCCGAAATTTTAAAGTCGGGCTGGCTGCATATTAAACTCACGTTTGTTGCAGTTCTAATTGCCTATCATTTTTACTGCGGTCGTTTGATGAAACAGCTCGAACGAGGCGATTGCAAGTGGACGAGCAAACAACTTCGCGCCCTCAACGAAGCTCCAACACTTTTGCTGCTCGTTATCGTGATGTTGGCAGTTTTCAAAAATAATTTTCCAACGAATATCGCCCCGTGGTTAATTTTTGGTACAGTAGTTTTGATGGCGGCAACAATTCAACTTTACGCTCGTAAACGTCGTTTGGACAAAGAACGGGAACTGACTGAAGCCTCTCAATCTTAAGAGTTGAGTCTTCACCTCTGTTGTTAGGTGGGCATGACTGCTCACCTTTTTTATTAAGGTGAGTTCGATAAAACTAAAAAATAGCAGAATGCAGCGCTAGTAAGCCTTTGGGTGAATGGTATCATACAGTAATAATAAAAATATTTTTATGTGGTTTATGCTTATGATTTGTTCTCAATGCGGCAGTGAACATCACGTCAAAAATGGTCACGCCTCTAGCAATCCTAAATCAGTTGTGTAATAAAATTGGGAGCGGGGAACGGGGAATCGGATTTTTTCTGGTGTTTTAATTTTTGACGACTCATTTGAGGTGCATCTCAATGGATGTAATACGAAATCCGTATGAATTGAGGATCGAGCCAGATCCCCGGTAGCAATTTACCGATCTGGGATTTTGCGGCCAACCCTTTAATACAGCGATATCTTTTCTAACAAGGGTTTCAGGACTTGTCTGCACCACGAAGGATGCACCCCTAATTTGAGACTGCTCTAGTTGTATTTCAGGGTGCATCTCAATTTCCAGATCCCCGGCATCTCCAAGATGCCGGGGATCTTATACCAGAAGTGCTAATCGGGAATTTTGCCACCCCAAACTGATGTTTTTGCACTCATTGAGATGCACCCGTTAAATTGACATTAGCAGTCAAACTATTCAGATCTTAAACCTAGGATTTTGAAGGAGAGGATTTAGATCGAAGCAACTGTTGCTGTTTCGCCATCTGCCGGCGACGTCTTTCTTCCGTCAAACTGTCGTAACAGTGAGGACAAGAAATTGCAAATTCGTATTTTTCAGAAGCTTTATTTTCTTCGGAAATAGGATGTCCGCAACTGAGGCAAATTTCGTAACGACCGGGTTCTAAACCATGTTTGACCGCCACCCGTTCGTCAAATACGAAACATTCTCCTTCCCACAAACTCTCGTCTTCAGGAACGTTTTCTAAGTATTTTAGGATTCCACCTTTGAGATGATAAACCTCTTTAAACCCCTGTTTTAATAAATAAGACGTGGCTTTTTCACAGCGAATTCCGCCCGTGCAAAACATTGCAATTTTCTTGTTTTTTGTCGGATTGAGTGTTTGTTGGACGTATTCGGGAAACTCGCGGAACGATCGCGTGTTGGGATTTTTTGCCCCCTTGAACGTTCCGATTTCTACTTCATAATCGTTGCGAGTGTCGATAAGCGTCACGTCGGGATCGGAAATAATTTGATTCCACTGTTCGGGATTCACGTAGGTTCCCACGCGATCGCGCGGGTCGATATTCGGTTGTCCGAGGGTGACGATTTCTCGCTTCAGTCGCACTTTCATCCGCTCGAACGGCGGAATTTCCGCAGTGGATTCCTTATGTTCCAAGTCCGCCAGACGGGGATCGCGACGTAGTTCGTCCAACACTGCATCGATCGCCTCTCGGCTTCCGGCGATCGTGGCGTTAATGCCTTCTTCTGCGAGTAAAATCGTCCCTTTGACGGCGCGATCGCGGCAAAATTTTAGTAATGGTTCTCGCTTTTCTGCAAAATCACGCAAACGGACGAATCTATAAAACGTGGCAACGACAACGCTCATAAGGACACTAGGACACTCAAATCGTAAGATCTACTATTTTGACAGGGTTGTGACAGCGATCGACACTTGAGTTTAGAATATTAAAAAAATTTCACACTGCTAATATCTCAAGTTGAGGTCAGCCTCTGACTTTTCCATCGCTGTTTTCTGTCGCTTCTGTTCGCACAACTCCCGAACGCTATGACCGTCACCAATTCCAAAATGTCACAATCGGTTCAGTATCCTGAAGTTACCCTCGAACGTGCCAGACGAGCCGTGCGCTGTGCGCCGTTTCTACTCAAACTCTACATCGCCATGCGCGAGGAAGGCGTATTTCTCGGCGAAATCGCGGGAACGGCTGGCTTTAAAGCGGGATATACGGAAATTCCGATTCCAGAACTCAATGCCGAAAACGATCTGTTATGGCTGATTAACGTGGGTGTGTTGCGCCGGGAAGTGGACGGACAGGGGATTACAGACAGCTTCCGCCTGACGCCGTTAGGCCGCTTGGTGGTGCGGGAATGGCAGGAACATGGGGAGTCGTGGCAAGCGACTTTAACGACGTTCGATCGCATGACGAATTGGTTGCGGCGTTGGTTACGTTTGCCCTTCTAATCGTCTCCGCCATAACCCGATTCGATCGATTCTTTGTATAAAATCCCCTCTGTACGAGATCCCCGGCATTTCCAAGATACCGGGGATCTGACCCTTGATGTTTTCCCTTCTCCTTAATGGAGCGATCGCGATTCACCCAACAAAAAACCCCGGCTGGGTGTCGTGCCGGGGTTAACTATCAGGGTGCATCTACCGTTCTATACTTCCCGGCGGAGGGGGACTCGTCCGGAAAAGATCGGAAAAATTCGATGCCCCAAACGCTTCGATTAAACTTTGGACAAAACGAACACGCTGCCGACGTTACCGCGTCCAATGCGTAAATCCTCGTCGAGATAGGTAATTTCTAGCCAACCGCTGCGCTCTCCTGGAGTAATCTCGAAATCGACGGCGAAGAATTTTTTCCCCGATTCCATCGCTTCAATAAACGCATCGGGATTTTGATAGCCGATGAGTCGCTGCAATCCCACCACGAATCGTTGAAATTTTACGTCAACGCGACGGGTAGAGGTGGGTTGGAACGTTGCCGCCACACTCACCATACCTTCGAGATAGGGAATGCCTCGCAGTTCGGCGATGTTATAGATTTTGCGATCCTTGACGCGGATACATTGGTAAATTTGCCCGAGGTTGTAAACGGGAAAGCGATCGATCCCTAAAAGTTCGTCGCTGGTGGTGTACAACAGTCGCCAGTTTCCCTCGAGGAGTTCGGCGGCTTCGATGGGGTTGGGGGTGGGGTTGCGATCTTCGAGACGCGCTACCGCCGAAAGAATGGCGGTTTTATCGGTTTCGGTGGCTAGCAAGCCGCGATTTTTTCCAGCGATCGCCTGTAACAGTTCGTCTTTTCCAAGCATAAGTCCGCCAATTTAAGTTTTAAAGGGGTTTCGATTCCGAACGATTACTCGAGAGATTCAATTTTGAGGATATCGAATTTCAGCAAATAGGAAACCGTGCGATAGAGACGAACGCCGCGAAGCGATCGCGGGGAAATCTGCCATTGTCGAAACATCTCTTCGATGGAGATCGCGCCCCGTTCTTTCACCAATTCGACAAGCTTCGCTGTTTCTTCTGGAGACAGACGGCGAGAACTGCCCAAGGTGTTCGTCCACAGTTGAAACAACTCCGCCCTCGCTTGGGGCGATGCCATTTGACCGAGAGTCAACCGCACTTGGGGCGTCAGCGTTTGCGTGGGATAGTGGGCGAAGGCGCGAAAGGGATCGTCGCTAATCGGATAGGGCGATCGCTCGCTCTCGAGAGGCGCACACATCGGCTGACTGGCGCGTTGTCGGGCTAAATCCAGCCACAACTCCTCATAAGCGCCAATGACGACCCGCCAATCGTACATCTGTCGCGCCCGTTGGCAGCCGTTTTCCCCCAGACGCTGGCGTAACTCGCGATCGCCCATCAGCCGCCGTAAAAACTCCGCACAAGCATCGATGTCGATGGCCGTGGCGATCGCACTTTCCCCGACGAAGGTACTGTAATTGACGCGATCGTTAAAATAGTCGAACGCCAAATCTCCCCCCGTTCCCGGTGGCGGTAACAGCGTCGGAACGCGAAACCCGTCGATATTGTGGCGGACGGATTCTTTATACCCGTTCCAATCGGACACGACGACGGGAAGCCCCGACGCCATCGCTTCGATCGGAGTCAAACCGAAGGTTTCTTGAATGTTGTCCGCAAGCGAAATAAAAATATCTGCCGCAGTCCAAATGTGGCGGCGAATTTCGGGCAAGCGTCCGTCGACAAACAGCGCGTTCGCCGAGGGACAGTATTTCTTCGCCGCCGCTTTAAACGCCGCTTCGTCTGCGTCCGACTCGAACCATCCCGCTTGAATCAAGTGAACCCGTTGTTTGGACGGTTGCGGAAGCTGCCGTACCGCCCGTTCTACCGCGAGATACATGGGGACGGGGTGGGCTTTAGCGTAGGAAATCAACCGCCCCACGAACAAGATCGCGATATCGTCTTCGGAAACGTTCAATTCTTGGCGCAGGCGGCGGCGGGCCTCTGTAGCGTCGCGTCCCTGGGGAAACGCCGTGCAGTCTACACCGAGGGGAATCACGGGAAGGCGGACGTTCGCGTTGGGTTTGCATCCGGTGCGTCGGGCGAGGTAATCTCCCCAACTGTCGAGGAGATGTTCGACACCCCGTTTGACGGCGTCCGAGGTGCAAATCAGAGCGTCCCAGGGTTGAACGGGGGCGATGAGGAGTTCGCTAACCGCCTCCATGACGGCGCGACTGGCGGTGGTGTGGGTGATGCCGCACAAGCTATAGGTGCGAGGGTCGCTGAAACGGCGTTTCCAGGCCAATTCGCCAATTCCGGGCGAGGGATGGTACAACAGTCCCGCTTTGGAAGCGGAGGTGGGGTCGTCGCTGGGCAACCATACGATCGCTCGCTCTCGAGAAGTCCAGCCTCGGACGCGATCGCAAAATTCGCGAAACGATTCTTCTGATGGAGTCGAACAGTACAGGGTTTCGGCTTGGCTGTAGCGTGCGAGACCTTTGAGAAAACCTTCTCCTGCTGACTGACGCCCGAGTAACCGCTTTCCGCTGGTGTCGTATCCGTCTTTAATGTAGAAAATTGCAGCGCTCCGGTGCATAAAAGGAAACGGTAACGGTACGCCGCCCCATTATACGAGAGCGAGAGGTTTCGCTCGACTCTCAGTGTGGGAAATTCGAGGGTCGTTCGGGCGATCGCAGGTGGAAAACGGCCACGAGTCGAGCGCGGCAGACGAGGGCGCGATCGCCGAGCGCAACGCGAGTTTGTCGAAACGCGAGGGTTCGATCGGCGTGGGAGCACCCAACAAAAAGGTAAGAAAATCGATGAAACGGAAAGTACGGAAAGCGCTTTAGGACTTAAAAGGAAATGCCTAAACTTAGAAGTAAGGAGTTTAGAGTGTGCTGGGAACTGACTGGTGAAAATTCTGTTGGTCGAAGACGACGAACAATTGGTTGAGTTACTGAGTCAGTATCTCAGCGAGTGCAACTATATTGTCGATGTCGCGACGGACGGGCAAACGGGACTCAACTACGCTCGGACGTTCGATTACGACCTGCTCGTCTTAGACGTGATGTTACCCAAACTCGACGGCATTGGGATTTGTCGGTATTTGCGATCGCAACATTATCAAATGCCGATCTTACTGTTGAGCGCCCTCGAAACCAGCCACGATAAAATTAGCGGACTCGATGCTGGAGCCGACGATTACGTCGTCAAACCCGTCGGAGTCGAGGAACTTCTCGCCCGTATTCGCGCCTTGTTGCGACGGGGACGGTACGCACGGCCGCCCGTTTTAACGTGGGAGCGCCTGTGTCTCGATCCGGCCACCTGCGAAGCGACCTACAACGATCGATCGCTGTCGTTGACGCCAAAAGAATACGCCCTGTTAGAGTTATTCTTACGTTACCCGTCTCGGGTCTTCGATCGCGAAACGATTATCGCTCATTTGTGGTCTTTGGAAGAACCCCCCACGGAAAATACAATTCGCGCTCACGTTAAAGGCTTGCGGACGAAACTCAAAGCGGCTCGCGCGCCCGCCGACTTAATCGAAACCGTTTACGGTGTCGGCTATCGTCTCAAAAACGCTGACGACATGACTTCTACCCCGCCGATCGCAAACTCGACGATGCAGACTCAGCCCAACTCGAATCCGACGCTCGACGCCATCCAACAAGTCTGGAGTCGAGTTAAGCCGAGAGCGTTGCAACGAGTCGAAACCATCGAGCGGGGAGCCAACGCGATCGAAGACGGCGATAACGACGGCGATCGCCTTCTCGCCCGTCAAGAAGCCCATCGCTTGGCAGGGTCGTTAGGCACCTTCGGCTACCGTTACGGATCGCAACTGGCCCGTCAAATCGAAGCCTTGCTGTCGAAGGAAGAACCCCTCGTCGAAGCCGAACGAAGACAGTTATGGCAAAGTTTAGTCGAACTGCGCCAACAACTGGCCGGCGATCCCGAACCGCTTTCCATCGAACCACCGACGACGATGCCCGCTCCCGATCGGCGGCAGTTGTTGATCGTCGATGACGATACGTTGTTAACGATGCAGATCGCTGAAGATGCGAAAACGTGGGGGTTAGAAACCCAGGTGGCGACGACGGTGCGTCAGGCGCGACAGGCGATCGTGGAAAATCCACCGAGTCTGATTCTGCTCGATCTCAATTTTCCCGAATCGGACGAGGACGGGTTGATGTTGCTCGAAGATTTAGCCCGCAACCGTCCTGAGATTCCAGCGATCGTGTTGACGGTGCGGGATAGCTTTAACGATCGCCTGGCCGTGTCGCGGTTGGGGGCCCGGGCGTTTCTACAAAAACCCTTAACGACGACGCAGATCTTAGAAACGACGTTGGAAGTATTGCAGCGATCGAACACGGCGGCGAAAGTCCTCGTGGTGGACGACGACGTGCAGGAACTGGCGTTATTGAAAGCGTTGTTGCAGCCCTGGGGATTGCAAGTCGAAACCCTCAGCGAACCGCGTCAGTTTTGGCGAGTTCTAGAAGCGTTTACGCCGGATTTACTGGTGTTAGATTTGGAAATGCCCGATTACAGTGGCATCGAACTCTGTCAGGTGGTTCGCAACGAACCCCAGTGGCGCAAACTTCCGGTGTTGTTTTTGACGGTTCGCACGGACACCGATACGGTCAATCGTATTTTTCGGGTTGGTGCCGACGATTACGTGAGCAAACCCATCGCCGGCCCGGAGTTGATCGCGCGGTTGTTCAACCGTTTAGAGCGCACGCAACTGTTACAAAACCTCGCCGAACTCGATCCGCTCACGGGAGTCTCGAACCGGCGGAAGTCGAGTTACGACATTACCCGATTGCTGCGAACTTGCGCCCGCGAACGTCGGGTTTTGTCGTTTGCGCTGCTGGATATCGATCGCTTCAAGCAGGTCAACGACTGTCACGGCCACGCGGCGGGCGATTTGGTGTTGCATCGCTTTGGGGAGGTGTTGCGAGAGTCGTTTCGCCCGAGCGATGTCGTCGGACGCTGGGGGGGAGAGGAGTTCGTCGTGGCGGCGATCGATACTCTGAAAGTCGACGGCGTGCGGCGACTCTCGGAGGTTTTAGGAGACTGGAGACAGCAGACGTTTACCTTAGACGACGACGTGATGTTAAACGTGACCTTTAGTGCGGGAGTCGCTCAATATCCTGAGGATGGGGAAGATTTGCAGACGTTGTATCGGGCAGCGGACGAGGCGTTATATCGGGCTAAAAATGCTGGACGCGATCGCATTTTTGGGGTATCGACGTAATCGAGGTGCGATCGCCGATCTCGTCTTTTTCGACCCGCTACGACCGAGCGATCGGATATTTTTTTCGTGTTGTGTCTATCTCTGTATACTTTTTGGACGTTTTGTCAAGTCTATTCACAAATTCTTCATACAAATTCGTTAAGCTCGTAAATAATAGCTGAGATTTATCGTGAAAATGACAAACGAAAATCGACGTATTCTCATTGTGGACGACGAACGAGATATTCGAGAGGTCACACAGATCGTCCTCGAATTAGAAGGGGGTTGGGAGGTCGTCACAGCCAGTTCGGGCGCTGAAGGGATCGCCGTCGCCGTTCGCGATCGCCCCGATGCCATTTTGTTAGATGTGATGATGCCGGGAATGGACGGTTTAGAAACCTTGAAACAGCTTCGGAAACGCCCAGAAACGCAGTCGATCCCCGTGCTTTTCTTGACTGCGAAAGGTCAAGGTAAAACGCCGCCGGAATGGGGCGAACTCGGGATTGCCGCTGCCATCTCCAAGCCGTTCGATCCCTTAAAGCTCGTCCCTCAAATTTGTAGCCTTCTTAACTGGAATAGATCTGAATAAATGTTCGGTCGAGGTTCGATTTGCTTTTAACAACCCGTCGCTTTGTTAAGATTCTTAAAAAATACGGGGCTTCACAACTTCTTCACAATCACCCTTTACACTGATGGACATAGCATCTCAAGTATAAGAGAGGTGGATAAAATGACGAACGACTGCCCTTGTTGTTCCTCTAAACTTCTACGCCATGTCGCTCATGGTAAGATTTATTGGTTTTGCCCTCACTGTCACGAAAAAATGCCAGATTTTTCGACCGTGCGGGTTTTAGAGCGCTCGATCCCCGCTTTAATTCGCGCGTCTCACTAATGGTTCGTGTAGTAGAGTCAACTAGGAATTTTGTAAAACAAATTTAAACAAAAATCGCGCATAAAGCGGGATTGTCGCGGAAAATCGTTATCGTTTTCCATCGGCGATCCCGTTTCTGCGATCGCCCGGAAAATTGTCGATCGCATATAGTAGTTAAAGAGGGAATTCGAGGCATGGGTGATGGGTCTAGAGTCAACCCTGCTGCAAAGGCTAATCGCTACGATGGCTCGGCTCCAAAAAGAGTTGCAGCACGATCGCCGTTGTTATGACAGTCTCCCCGTCGCACACCTCCAACTGAACCGACAGGGAACCGTACTGAGTGCCAATCGCGTCGCTGCCACTCTCTTTGACGAGACATCAGAAGCCCTAACGGGACAATCCATCTTCGAGTGGATCGAAGAAGGCGATCGCCCGAAATTTGCAGCCTTTCTCGACCGCGTCGGCGAGACGACTTCCCCACAAACGAGTCGTTACTCCTTGCGCCGCCGAGACGGGAGTTGGATGTCGGCGATCGCCCGCGCGTCCGCGATCTCGACCCTCGCGGGAGAAGAACGCCTGCTCTTGGTGTGGGAAGAAGTTCCGCAAGCCTCCGAGCCGTTAGAAGTCGAGCCAGTAACAGACACAGAGACCCGTTCGCTGCAACAAGAGCGTTACGAACTCGCTCTCACCACAGGCAAAGTGGGCATTTGGGACTGGAACCCGATCGCTCGAAAACTCTACGTTTCTCCCAACTTGCAAGCCCTCTTAAGCGGCGACGGCGGCGAACCACTCGACAACCTCGAGGCGTGGTTCGACTGCATTCACCCCGACGATCGCGAGACAGTTCGCCACCGAATTCAGACCTGTCTCGAGGGAACCTCGCAAACCTGTAACTTCGAGTATCGCGCGTTATCCCGAGACGGGATCTCTCGCTGGTTTTTAGTTCGAGGACAGATTTGGCGAGACGAACGGGGGCGTCCCCAACGCGCGATCGGCTCGAATACCGACATTAGCGATCGCAAACAGACCGAAGCCGCCCTTCAAGACAGCGAAACTCGCTTCCACAACCTGGCCGCCAACGTTCCCGGTATGATTTTTCGCTACGTTCTCCATCCCGACGGTTCCGACGAAATTACCTATGCCAGTTCCGGCTGTCAAAGTTTGTTCGAGATTTCTCCCGAAGCTGCCTGTCGAGATACCAGCTTTCTGTTAGAAATGATGCATCCAGGCGATCGCGATCGCGCCGCGCGATCGATTCAAACCTCAGCCGAAACCTTACACCCTTGGTCTTTAGAATGGCGCGTGACGACACCGTCGGGTCGCCAAAAATGGCTTCAGGGTATTTCTCGCCCCGAACGCCACCCCGACAGACGCATCGTCTGGGACGGCGTCATTTTCGATATAACCGATCGCAAACTGGCAGAAGAAGACCTCCAGACCCTCGCGCAACGGTTGCTCACCGTCATCGAAACGGTTGGCGAAGGCATTACCCTCAGCGACGAAGCCGGAACCTTTGGCATTTTCAACCAAAAAATGGAGGACATCACCGGCTACAGCCTGGCAGAAGCCAACGCCGACCCACCGTTGGGAGCGCGTTCTCCCGTACCGGGAACGGGCGGAACGCACCACAGCTTCCTCGCTACCCTCTATCCCGACCCTGAAGACTATGCTCGAGCCTGCGAGCGACTCGAGGTCGTCCGGCATCGCGGTAGCCTTCACGATATCGAAACCACGATTCGCGCCAAAGACGGCAGCCTCAAAACGTTACTCGTATCGACGACATTTCTCGCCCTACCCACCCGCGATCGCAACGATCGCCCAACGCGCAGTTGTTATCTGAGTGCCTACCACGACATTACCGATCGCTCTCGCGCCCTTGCCGAACTGCGTCAGAACCAACAGTTCGTCCAAGCGATCGCCGATGCGACCCCACAAATCATCTACATCGTCGATATCTCGACCTTACAAATCGTTTACGTCAACTCGCAACTCTCAGAAATCCTCGGCTACGATCCCGATGAGGTTCGACAACGGAGCGAAGCGTTTTTTGCCGAAACCTGGTATCCCGAGGACACCCCCCGTTTGCTCGACTTCATCCGAAGTTGGCGAGACGTTCCCGACACTCGAGTTCGAGAAATCGAGTATCGGATGTACCACGCCGACGGTCGCCTGCGTTGGTTGCGATCGCGCGACGTGGCCTTCAAACGTGATGCCGAGGGCAAGACTTTGCAAGTGTTGGGAACGGCCAACGATATCACCGATCGCAAACAGACCGAGCAACGACTGCGCGATCGGGAATCTCAACTCGACACCGTCGTCAACAGTACCTCCGACGGCATCGCGATCGTCGATCGTGCCGGTATCGTTTGCTTTGCCAACGCCGCCGCTGCCCGATTGTTCGATCGCTCTCTCGACGAACTCATCGGATGGGAGTTCGGCCGGCCGATCGCGCCAGACGACTCCGTCGAACTCAACTTGTTGCGTCCCGACGGGCGATCGCTCCCGGTCGAAATGGCTGTGGCGGAAACCCACTGGCTCGGTCGTTCCGCTTACGCCCTGTCCTTGCGGGATATCAGCCGCCGCCGCCAAACCGAAGCCGCACTACTCGAAAGCGAGCTGCGGTTTCACCAACTGACCCACAACATCGATTGCGTGTTTTGGATCGTCGATCCGACCGTCGAAACTGTTCTCTACATCAGTCCGGCCTACGAAACCATCTGGAAGCGATCGCGTGCCGACCTTTACAATAACCCTCACCGCTGGTTCGATGCCATCTATGCCGAAGATCGCGATCGCCTCGAAGCTTCGTTGTTTTGGCAAGTTAGCCTCGAGAAACCCTTAACGCTGGAGTATCGCATCGTGCGACCCGACGGGATGCGCTGGATTCGCGATCGCTCCTTTCCGATACGCGATCCTGACGGAACGGTCACCTGTATCGCCGGAATTGCCGAAGACATTACCGAAGCCAAACGCATTCAAGCATCCCTGCGTGCCAGCGAAGTGGCGCTTCGGGCCAGTCAAGAGCGTCTCAACAACGTCTTAGGGTCGATCGACGATTTGGTGTGGTCTCTCTGCGCGCAAACCTTGCAACTGCTTTACGTCAGTCCCGCCTTGGTTAAAATCTACGGACGAGAGCCGACAGACTTCATCGAGCAACCCCATCGCTGGGAAAACGTCGTGTATTCGGGCGATCGCCATCGCTTCAAACAAGCGTGGAACGACCTGTTCGACCTCGGAGAGTTCGACCTCGAATATCGCATTCTCCGTCCCGATAAGACGGTTCGCTGGGTGCGAGGACGCGCGCGTTTGGTACGAGACGAACGCGGCGATCCCCTCCGTATCGACGGCATTACCAGCGACATAACCGATCTCAAACATACCGAACGGGCCCTCAAAGCCAGCGAAGAACGGTTTCGCTCTCTCGTAGCCAACCTCACGGGGGCAATTTACCGATGTTTACCCGACGAGTACTGGACGACGGTATTTATCAGCGATGCCATCCAAGACATTACGGGATATTCCCCCGGCTCGTTCCTCCACAGTCCGACGTTTTGGTCGCAAATTATCCATCCCGACGACCTCGATCGCATCTCAAACTCGATTAACAGCACGATTACCAAACACGAACCCTACAGCTTCGAGTACCGCATTCGCTGCGCCGACGGGAGTATCCGTTGGCTTCACGAAAAAGGTCGGGGATTGTGGGACGAATGGGGAAATTTGGTCTATCTCGACGGCACGATTTTGGATATCACCGTTCGCAAAGAAGCCGAAGAACGCCTCAGACAACAAGCTCAGCGCGATCGCCTGCTCAATACCCTCACCCAACGCATTCGCCGTTCCCTCGACCTCCAACAAATTCTCGACAACACCGTTCGCGAAGTACGTCACTGTCTCGGCGTCGAACGAGTGTTAATTTTTCGACTGCTCGAGAACCGTCTAGCCCGCGTGGTTAGCGAATCGGTCGCCGAAGGCTATCCCCAAAGTGCGGGCATGGAATTTCCCGATGAAGAGTTTCCCCGCGATTGTTATGACAACTACTGCCGAGGACTGCCTCGCATCGTGTCCGATGTCGAAACCGATCGCTTCGCCCCCTGTTTGGTGGATTTCATGAAACAGATGCAGGTGCGATCGAAGGTCGTCGTGCCGATTCTCAAACCCTTTGAGGATCGTTCCCCCCTCTGGGGACTGCTGATCGCCCATCAATGTTCTCAGGTGCGATCGTGGAGCGAAGGCGAAGTCGAAATGCTCGGACAACTGGCCGCGCAAGTCAGCCTCGCCATCCAACAAGCGGATCTTTACGCTCAAGTGCAATCGAGCGAAGCTCGCTTGCGGACGATGTTCGAGCAAGCCGCCGTGGGAATCGCGATCGGCAATCTTCAAGGGCAGATTTACGAGGCCAATCACAAATTTTGCCAAATTCTAGGATACGAGCTTGACGAACTGCTGGGAGTTTCGTTCGAGCAGTTTACACATCCCGAGGATTTAGAACGCGAGTATCGATACATCCAAGCGTTAGTTGAAGGGCAAACTCAGGGGTACTCTCTCGAAAAACGCTATTTTCGCAAAGACGGCTCGATCGTCTGGGTGGAACTGACCCTGTCTACGTTTCAACACACTTCGGGATCGGAGGCGACATTTTACTATTTAGGGATCGTTCGAGATATTACCGATCGCAAACAGTATCAGGCCGCGTTGGAAAACTTGCGTCGCCGCTACGAACTGATTTTGACCTCTGCTGGAGAGGGGATCTGCGAGTTAGACCGAGATGGAAACATCGTCTTTTGCAACCCCACAGCGGCTCGAACCCTCGGCTACACGACTGAAACCCTCATCGGCATCGCCGCTAACGATCTGGTGGCGACTCCCCCCTCTCGAGAGTTAGGGGCGTTCGAGAGCGATCGGGAGGTAGCGGTGACGGTTTGTCCGCTCACGAACGACAGCGGCGACACGCCGACGACGTGTCAAGCCTTGCGGTGCGACAATCCCACACGACAAGCCGTGTTTCGCCGTCGCGACGGATCGACGTTTCCCGTCGATTACATTTGTACGCCGATTCTGTGCGATCGCGAACATATCGGAGCTGTGTTGACGTTTAAAGATATTACCGAACGTCAAGCCGTCGAACAGATGAAGAATGAGTTTGTTTCGATCGTCAGTCACGAACTGCGAACGCCTTTGACTTCGATGCGCGTGGCCTTGGGATTGTTGGCCGCCGGGAAACTCGGTCAGCTTCCTCAGAAAGCTACGGATCTCATTGAAATCGCGTTGAAAAACACCGATCGCCTTGCTCGACTCATCGACGATTTGCTCGATTTCCAACAGCTCGAATCCGGCCGCATCACGCTCGATCGCACCCCGCGTTCGCTCGAGAAGTTATTGGTTCAGAGTATCGAAATTATGCAAGCCATGGCCGATCACGATGGTATCGTCCTGACCTTAGATCCCCTCTCGGATAGCTTGAAACGCGCGAAATTGTGGGTCGATGGCGATCGTACTATCCAAGTCTTGACAAATTTAATTAGTAATGCTATAAAATTTTCTTCTACAGGGACGACTGTAACCCTCAGTGCGTTTGAAACTTCTCTACAACAGATGAAGTCGTCACAAGCCGCGTGCGTTCAGGTGTGCGATCGCGGCCGGGGCATTCCGAGCGATCGCATCGACAGTATTTTCGACCCCTTCCAACAAGTCGATGCCTCCGATTCGCGCCAAAAAGGAGGAACGGGTTTGGGGTTGGCGATCTGTCGCCGTCTCGTCCTCGAACACGGCGGCCGCATCTGGGCTGAAAACCGTCCCGGTGGTGGGACTCGAATGTCTGTCGTGTTACCGATTTGGGAAGGAGTTGATGAGGAGTCGTAGGCTGCCGTGACGCGGGCGTCAAAATCCCGTCGAAGTCAGCAGAAGAAAGTCTTACCGCGTCACGCACCGCCCCCACAGGCAGATGAAGAGAAGTCGTAGGCTGCCGTGACGCGGGCGTCAAAATCCCGTCGAAGTCAGCAGAAGAAAGTCTTACCGCGTCACGCACCGCCCCCACAGGCTCATCTACCACCACAGGCGATCGCCCGACTCGTCGGTTCTCGCTTGTCGGATAACGTCGGAGATTTCTTCGGCATCTCTGACGTGGTGCAGAGCTTTTTGTTCGCCGTCTGGGGTATCGATGACAAAATACGTGGGAACCACGAGGCGATCGAACACATCGACGGTATCGACAGCCACTTGTTGGGCTTTCTCTTCAATGTTTTGCGACTCGTCCGCAATGCGATCGCCAGGATTGACAGTTAAGCGTTCGCTAAAGGATTGCATAAATTAACCTCTGCGTTGTTTGTTCGGTGTGAAGTTCGACCTTCACTTCCAACCTAACGCCGAGAATCCCGTGGTTTCATCTATCGTCCGTTCCAATTGCGAATTTGCAAAAGTCTGTCGATCGGCCGATTTCTTAAAACGTATCGTGTATCCTTCATCCACCACGATCTTCAGCCTCGATGTCTTGCTTTAGCTCCTCCCAAGACACTTCTTCTTCCTCTTGACGAGTATGAGCCACCGATCGATCGTAGAAATCTTCCCACAATTCCCCCCACTCAGCCAAATCGATTAATACCGCCTGCTTTTCCCGGCTTCGTTCACCACAAATTGAACGTTGTTTTCCTAGGCAAGTTAAACGACAAGATCGTCCTAACGTTTCAATGCTAACGTCACGCCGTCGGCGATGGGAACCAAACTTAACGTCACGCGATCGTCCTCATAGAGTTTTTGATTGAAATCGCGAATCGCCTGAGTTCGTTTGTCCGTATCTTCAGAATCGGCGACTCGTCCGCTCCAAAGCACGTTATCGATCGCAATCAACCCACCCCGACGCAGCAGTTGCAGCGATTTTTCGTAATAATTTGGATAGTTGCGTTTGTCCGCGTCGATAAAGGCGAAATCGAAGGTTTCCGCCTGTCCGTCTTCGAGGAGGCGATCGAGGGTTTCCAATGCAGGCGCGAGGTGAAGGTCGATTTTTCCCGAAACTCCCGCTTTTTCCCAATACCGACGCGCGATCGCCGTGTATTCCTCATCCACATCGCAGGCGACGAGTTTTCCGTTTTCCGGTAACGCCAACGCCACCGCCAGGGAACTGTACCCCGTAAACACGCCGATTTCGATCGCTTTTTTCGCTCCCATCAACTGCACCAGCAACGCCATAAACTGACCCTGTTCCGGTGCAATTTGCATATTTGACATGGGAAGTTTCGCCGTTTCCTCCCGCAACTGGGTCAGAAGTTCTGGTTCGCGAACCGAGGTCGAAAGGAGGTAATCGTGGAGTTGGGGACTCAGACCGAGGGTTTTATTGGACATAGGAGTGAGAACGAGATCGATCGCTTTTCAATCTATCGCGTTTCGATCGCATCAGTCAGACAAACTCGGATCGAGTTCGATCGCCCGTTGGTAGGCTGCACGCGCTTCCTCTAACCTTCCCTGTTGGTGCAATACAAAACTGAGACTGTAGTAAGCGGTGGCATAATTAGGCTCGAGTAAGATAGCACGTCGAAAGGCTATGACGGCTTCCTCGAGCTGCCCTTGCTCCCCCAATGCATTACCTAAATTATTGTAAGCACGAGCATAGTTGGGATCGAGTTCGGTCGCCCGTCGAAAGGCATCGACGGCTTCTTCAACCTGTCCTTGACGTATCAACGCATTACCCAAGTTGTTGTAAGCAAACGTATCGTTCGGATCGAGTTCGGTCGCCCGTCGAAAGGCGACCGTCGCGTCTTCGAGATTGTCTTGTCGTCTCAACGCATCGCCTAAATTGTTATACAGAATTGCCGCCTCGGGGTCGATCTCGATGGCACTTTCAAAAGCACTGACTGCCTCCTCAAGTCGTCCTCGACGAACCAGTAGAATCCCTAAGCGGTTGTAAGCCGTAGCAAAATCCGGTTTGAGGTCGATGGCTCGTTGGTAGGTTTCGATCGCTTCTTCAAACGTCCCGAGATCGGATAGAGCAATGGCTAAATTGTAGTAAATCGCTGCTTCGTCGGGGTTGAGTTCGATGGCACTTCGGTAAGCCTCGATCGCCGCCTCGAGTTTCCCCTGTTGTCTGAGGGTGAGACCAAGGTTATTGTAAACACCGTCATGCTCGGGATCTCGTTCTAGGATTTGTCGCCAAATCTGCTCGGCTTCAGTGTAGTGTCCTCGATCGTGAGCGATATTCCCTCGTTCCAATAACTCCTCGATCGTCTGTGCGATTCCGTTCAGGGGAGCGATCGCGATCGATACTCCTAGCAATAAAGCGAGCCAACGACGAGCTGCCATATCTCTCCTCACTCCTACAATTAACCTCTAAAAGTCGTTTCATCGTCAAACTTCACCCCCCTAAACGGCTTTTACGAAAACCAGAACCAAACCGACAGAGCATTTAAAATAGTTAACAGTAGCTAACGCCACCCCTCACGACTAGATGCATGACTGAACTACCGCAGGATCTCGAAACCGCTATCGCCCAAGCCCAAGCCGCCACCAAAGCCGCGATCGAAGACGGCTACCGCTTGATTCAAGTCGAAATCGTCTACCCCGAACTGAAGGCGCAACCCATCGCCGAACAGTTTCTTCCCGTCCTCACGGAACTGGGATATCAACTGAAAGTCTTTTTCCCCGACACCGGCGCCGCCGCCTTAGCCCGTCGCGACTGGGGTGAGACGCCGTTTCGCATCGCCGATATCGGCAGTCGCCGCATTTCGGTAACGAGTCAAATCGAAGAAGACGACGAGTGTTTTCTCCTCATCGAACCGTCAGACGTAGAAATCGAACAAGTAGAGAAACTCTGTAACGCAGCCGGCGATCGCCCCGTAGTTCTGCTACTTCCCCGTCTCGAAAGCGTCGCCACGGTGGGAATTGGCTACGCGGCGCGACAGTTGCGCGAACGGTTTCTCAGTAAACTCACGTCTTGTTATTACGTGCGTCCGCTTCCCGGTGCGGCGGTGTATCGCTGCTATCCGTCGCTGTGGCAAGTTTGGGTTGAAGGAGAAGACGGCGCTTACACTATTTTGACTGAATTGTCAAGTAAGCCAGCCGGAGAAGCGTTAGAACGGTTATTGATGGGTGAAGACGAAGAATCGAAAGACACCGAAAACGCCGAATCTACGACTCAAACCCCCCGTCAGCGTCCCGGTTTCTTAACAGAAGTTCAACGATTCATCCGCGCCTTAACTCGGTAAGAAAAGTTGGGAGGGGAACACAGGAGAAATGTATGTCTCGACAAATTGTCATCGGCGACGTTCACGGTCATTATGAAACGTTGATGCGGCTGTTAGAAGCGATCGCGCCAGGAAGTGGCGATCGCATTAACTTCCTTGGCGACTTGGTCGATCGCGGTCCCGATAGTGCCAAAGTCCTCGATTTGGTAATGAACGAACCGTCTTATACTACTATTCGAGGAAATCACGAAGAAATGATGCTCGCCTCCTTTACCAACGGAGAAATTAACGAGCAGAACTTGCAATATTGGCTAATGGCTGGCGGACGACAAACCATCGACAGTTATCACAATCCATCCGATATTTACAGTCACTTAGACTGGTTAAAAACCGTTCCTCTCTATCGCGATTTAGGGAAAGTTTGGCTCGTTCACGCCGGAATCGATCCGCGACTTCCTATCGAAAAACAATCGGCGGAACAGTTTTGTTGGATTCGCGACTTATTTCACCGTCAGCGACAACCCTATTTTCAAGACAAACTTATCGTCACGGGCCACACGATTTCCTTTACCTTTCCTGGCGTGCAACCGGGACAACTCGCAAAAGGTATCGGTTGGTTAGATATCGACACGGGCGTTTATACCCTCGAAAGCGGTTGGCTCACTGCCCTCGATGTGACGTACCATCGCATTTATCAAGCTAACGTTTGGCAAGAAACCGTGCGATCGCACGATTGGGACGACCTCATCGTCGAAATCGATCCCAAACAAGTCAAACCGCGACGCTTCGCCGTCAAATAAAGAGATGAGGTGAAGACAGGCGTAGGGTGCGTGACTTGAAAAATAGGGTGTAAATCCTGAGACCGATCGCTTTGTCACGCACCGCCAATGTACACCGCCAACTCCCCCTCTCCCCCTCTCCCCCTCTTCCCCTCTCCCCCTCTTCCCTGCTCCCTGGCTCCAAAAGCTCCTCGAACTGAGACACAATGTTACGATATCGATCGTGTCTCTGCGCGAGAAGTCAGAGGTATTGGTGATGAGGAGAGATCGAGGTGTGCCGTTGAACCGAAAGAACGTCCATAAGGACTCTGTACCGAAGCGAACGGCGTCGCAATCCCAATCTGCTTTGCAATCGACACCCACAGCGTCGCCCTCGTCTCGGCGGCGGCGTCGTAAATCTTCCCATGCGGCGAAATCCGAGAAACGACGGTTGCAACTTCCCCCGTGGCAAGTTTGGGCAGTGTTGTTCGGCCTCGGTACTATCGGGACTGCAATTACAGCCACGGCTTTGTTGTTGCGATTGCCCGCCGTTCCCAACTGTCCGTCGATTTTCTGGCCGACTGCTTCGGCGTCGATGCGCCTCTACTGCGGACAACTGGCGGCGAACAAGAAAACTCCAGAAGATTTACTCGAGGCGATCGAACTCGTCAGTAGCGTTCCCGTCGATCGCGGATTGCGCCCCACCATCGACCAGCATCTGGAAATGTGGACGCAAGACTTGCTCGATTTAGCCGAAACGTCCTTTCAAAACGGCGAACTCGTCGAAGCGATCGACATCGCCCGTCGCGTCCCCACCGATACGTTACCGCCTCAACCGCGACAAACCTTAGAACGCACCATCGAACTTCGCATCGAGTCTTGGAAACAGGTTTGGACTGAAGCCGAAACGATTTACGAAGCGATCGAAACTCACTTGAAAAACCGACGCTGGACGGAAGCATTTCGCGAAGCGACGAACTTGTTGGAGGTGGACAACCAATATTGGGCGACGACGAAATATCAAGAAATTACCCAACGCGTCCAACAAGCCCGCGAAGATACCAACAAACTCGCGAACGCGCAAAACCTCGCCAATCGCGGCGATGTAGACGGTGTTCTCGAGGCGATCGCCTTAGCCGAACAAATTGGTTTGGAAAGTCCCGCCTATCCCATCGCCCAAGACGCCCTCGAAGACTACGGACGACAACTTCTCGATTTGGCGGATGCGGCGTTGGAGGCGCGAAACCTCACGGAAGCCATTTCCATCGCCCGTCGGGTTCCGGCGAGTACGCAACTCAAGGACGAAGCGCGAGATTTCGTGACCTTAGCACGGGCGCGATTCTTGGTGTGGCAACCGACGGTCACGAATTTGGAAAATGCGATCGCCCAAGCGCAAAAGCTAGACATCGATAGTCCTTTATATAACGACGCCCAGCAGCTCATCGGTCGGTGGCAACGGGCGATCGATCAAGTGGCGTTGCTCGATCGCGCGCGAAACACGGCACGCACGGGTAGCGTGGCGGATTTGACTGCGGCCATCGCCCAAGCTGAACTGGTGTCGAATTCGACGCCGCTCTACGATGAAGCCCAGCAGGAAATTGCCCGTTGGCGCGATCGCCTCGAAACCTCCGAAGATCGCCCGATTTTACGGAAAGCCCAGGAATTAGCGCAGCAGGGAGATTATCAAGCTGCTGTCGCCCAAGCCAGACAGATCGGGGGCGATCGCGCCCTCCACGACGAGGCGCAACAGTGGGTTTATCAGTGGCAAAGTGCGATCGCCGAACGGGAAGACCGACCGATTCTCAACCGCGCCCAACAGTTGGCCAACCTCGGAAATCTCAACGACGCGATCGCTACCGCACAACAAATTCCCTCGAGCAGTCCTCTTTATAATGACGCCCAAACCGCGATCGCACAGTGGTCGGGAACGGCGCGCGATCGTCAACTTCTCGACGAAGCCTACGACATCGCCCAGGGCGGTTCCCCAGAAGCTTTAGAAGCCGCAATCCGCACGGCCAATGGAATTTCGTCCTATGGCGGTTGGCGGGGCGAAGCGGACGGTGCGATTCGCGACTGGAGTTGGCAGATCGTCGATTTAGCCCGCGATCGTGCGACTTACGACCTTTTCGGCGCCATGTCCATCGCCGAACGAGTGCCGTCGTTTAGCGAAGCCTACCCGGAAGCGCAACGGCTCATCGCCGATTGGGACGCTCAGTTGAATCCGCCCCCGACACCGGACGTTACGCCAGAATCCAACGAACCGAAACTCGAAGAGGATCGTTCGTTTGAAAGACAAATTCCAGTTCGAGATTTTGGCAGACCGCTCGAATAAACTGACTTGGCAAATTCTTTCAACCTACCGATCCGGAATCCGAATCTCAAATACTGGTTTTACCCAACCCGAAAAGTCCCTCTATCCCCCCAACCCCCCTTTCAAAGGGGGGCGAAGGGGGGGTAGG
>NZ_KB235957.1:13335-40092 GCF_000332355.1 Baaleninema simplex PCC 7105 | reverse complement strand
CCCCAACCCCCCTTTCAAAGGGGGGCGAAGGGGGGATAGGGGGCTAAGGGGGGATGTGGTGAAAACTTCTTGAAACCTAGCTTATAGAAAAAGGATGGAGTATGAAATTTCTTGGCAAAAGAAAAAAGAGCGGCTCTTCGGAGTTTAGGGTGACAGAAAAACTAACTTCACGAGATTTCAAGGGTTTTGGCTCTCGAATTTTCAATTTTTTGTATTATGGTATACATTTATAACCACAAACTCCGAAGACCCAAAAGAGCAGGCAATTTTATTGCCTACCCTGAATTTAAACGACTCGAAAACCAAACTGCTAACGATAATCCTGAGATTGAATATCTCGCAATCGCGCCTCGGGACGTAAAAACCGATCCATTTGCGCCTCAAAAAACGCGCGATTTTTCATCAAATGCTTCGGATTGGGGTCGTCGAGGGGATACAACAACGCCTGACGCAACGCCTGAATCACCGCCGACGTAACGTTATACATCGATCGCTGGAACGTAATCCCCAACTGAATCAATATATCATCTTCACCGCGACAGTGTTTCTGATAGTATTCCGTCAAATAAGGTGGCAGAAAATGCAACATATCTTGCATTAACAATGTCGGCGGAATTCCCGCACTTCCCACTGGAAAAACATCCGCGTACAAAATGCCGTAATGGAAATCCTTCTGTTCGTCCGGAACCTGCCCCGCTTGCGCGTTGTAAGACTTCGTACCTCGGAACGGTGCAGTTCGGTAAAACACCGCCTCAACGTAAGGTAACGCCGCCTCGTACAACCAGGTAAACCCTTGAGATTTCGGAATAATTTCGTAACACTCGTCGCCGATATAAACGTGGTGGTAAATCGGGCGTCCGGCGATGGCAAAAATGCCGTTGACCAAGAAATCCATCGCCTCGGGAACTGTAGTCATTTTCCCTTCATCGTACAGGTCGGACATCTCAAAGAACACCGGCGCCATCACTTCCCAAAACAGCCCCAAATTGGCGTAATAGGACAGTTGACGCACTTGTTCGAGGAACATCTCGGGGAAGAGTTGGTACAGCCCCAGCATCACCGGATTGCCTTTAAAATAGGCTTTGATGGCGCGATCGGCATTGGCGACGTACTCCTCGCTTTCCAAGTAATCGTTAAACCGTCCCCCCATGCCTTGATGCCATAACATCGCCCGCATACAGGCTTCGGCGAATTCCATATTGACGCGATCGTGCCACAAATGATGCAGCAACTTGGGCATTTTTTGGGTTTCGCCCCGTTTCATGAACTCCAACAGTTCCGGGTGTGCTGTGGCTTCCCCCCGCCAAATTTGCAAATCGGCGGTGTCTCCAGCGTAGTGGTTGTGTAAGTCCAAATACTCTTTCGGTAAGAAATATTTGAAGGCCGGGAGTGGGTTGAGAAACACCCGTTCGGCAATGTAAAGCAAATCCCGCCAGTAGAAATCCATCGGCACGGCATAGGCTTTATAAATGCCGATGATTTGCATCAAGTTTTCCGGGGTGTCGGGAAGCATAGAACCCCCCGCTTCGAGGCGATGAATCACCTCGGCGAATTCGTGATTAGACGGCGGAATCGGAGTTTTGGGTTTGGGAATTGCTTGAACCATGACGCGAGTTTCTGTGGACGACTGGGGAGGAGGGGAAACGTGCTTAACGCTGAGTCACGTTCTGGGCGACGATTTCTTGAGTGGGTTGGAGGGTCGAAGCTAACATAGTTGCGGTGGGTTCCATCCAACGAATCAACCAGTTGGGTTGAATGCCGAGAAACAAAACGATCGCCGATAAGACTAAAGCCGGAACCCGTTCGCTCCAAGACAGGCGATCGTAATAGGCGAGTTCGTTGTTCAACTTACCGAAACAGGTGCGGTTGAGCAGAATCACGAAATACACCGCCGTCAACCCGGACGAGAGAATACAAACCAAAGTCGGAATCGGGAAAATGGGGAAACTGCCTTGGAAGACGATAAACTCCGCCGCAAATCCCACCAAACCGGGAATTCCCGCACTGGCCATCCCCGCCATCACCAACAACCCACTGACGAGGGGCAATCCGCGAACGGGGTTCATCAAACCATTGAGCAGTTGCAGTTCTCGGGTTCCCACTTTGTCTTCAACGATGCCGACGAGGTTGAACAGTAACGCCAGAATCAAGCCGTGGGCGACCATTTGCGCGACTGCACCTAACACGCTCAAGTCCGTTCCAGCGGCGGCGGCGACGAGGACGTATCCCATGTGACCGATCGAACTGTAGGCCACCATGCGTTTGATATCGTTTTGGGCGATCGCGTTCAACGACCCGTACATGACGCTAATCGCCCCGATTAACGCCAAACCCGGCGCAATAACCGACCAAGTATTGGGGAACATTTGCAATCCGAACCGTACCAGTCCGTAAGTTCCCAGTTTCGCCAGAATTCCACCGAGGAGAATCGCCACCGGAGGCGAAGCTTCCACATAGGCGTCGGGAGACCAAGTGTGCAGGGGAACCAAAGGAATTTTAATACCCAATCCCACCAATAACACCGTTAACAGAATCAACTGGGCGCGAAGGGGTAAGTTTTCGGTGGAAATGCTGTCGTAGTCGAAGCTGAAACTTCCACTCAGCCAAGCGACACCGAGAAACGCTGCCAAAATCAGAATTCCTGACAGGGCGGTGTACAGCAGAAACTTCATCGCCGCGTAACCCCGTTTCTCGCCGCCCCAAATGGCGATGAGAAGGTACACGGGAATCAGTTCTAACTCGAAGAAGAGAACGAACAGCAGCAGGTTTTGGGCGAGAAACGCGCCAGCCACTCCCGCGTTGACGAGGAGAATCAGCGCGTAATACAGCGAAGCTCTGGGGGTGTTGGCTTTGCTGCTGTAGACGACGACGCCGGTTAAGAGGGCGTTGAGAATCAACAACGGCATGGACAAGCCGTCGGTTCCCAGGCTGTAACTCAAGCCGATGGGTTCTGCCCAGGTAAGATATTCGGAAAATTGTAATCCGGTATCGCTGAGGTCGAATTGGAACAGCAACCACAGCGTCCACACGAAGAGAAGTCCTGCTGTGGAAAGGGCGAGGGTTCGGGCGGTTTGTCCCGATTTGGTAAAGCCGACGACGATGGCGGCTACCAGTGGAACGAGAATGAGGGCGCTTAGCATATTAGCAAGGGTTTCGCGAAAACAGTTGAGTTTCGAGAATTGAGGATTTAATGTTGTCTGTTGGCGGTTTGGAAAAGGATTGTTGTAAGGAGGGTTTTTTAGAGAGATAGCGGGTTAGAACCCAATTGTGGCGAATTGAGAGAGATAGGGGAAACTAGCAAGAATTACGAAGACGGCAACGCTGAGAACGATCGACAGAATGTAAAACTGAGATTGTCCGGTGGTGTTGTATTTGAGACTTTCGCCGCCGAAGAGGGTGGCAAAACCGACGAGGTTTACGGTGCCATCGACGATGTAGCGATCGACCCAGTAAATTAGTTTGGAGATGCGATCGACTGCAAAGACTACCGTGGCTTTATACAACTGCGGCGTATAGAAGTCGTAGGCGAAGAAATCTTGCAGGGCTTGGGGATTGAGTCGCACGGGTTTTTCCCAATTGGGATTGAGATACACCAACGCGCCGAACCCGATTCCCGCCAAACTCGACCAAGTCATCAACACTGCAACGAAGCGATTTAAACTCGCCCAATCCGGCAACAACTGCCACTGTGCCAACAACAGGGGTAAATGCAACGCAAACCCTGCCAGCAACATCATCGGCAACACCAGCAACCACAAGCCTTCGGGGGAACGTCGGGTGAAGTCCGTCAGCTTTCCGCCGAACATCAATCCGAACAGTCGCGTCACGCTGAACGCCACGAAGCCGTTAACCGCTAACACCACGCCAAACAAGAGGGGGCGACTTTGCCAGAGGGCATCGGAAATTTCTACGAGAGACCAAAAGCCTCCTAACGGCGGCATGGCAATCAGAGATAAACCCGCGATGATTAGCGAAATTCCCGACAGGGGACGGCGAGACCACAAACCGCCGTACTGGGTGAGGTTTTGTGTAATGTTGTTGAGGACGATACCTCCGGTACTCATCACCATCAACGCCATTGCAATGGCGTAGGTGAGCAGCAACACTAAGGCGGCGTGGTTTTCACCGATACCGACGGCGACGAACACCAACCCCATGTAGGCACTGGTGAGATAGGACAAAACCCGTTTTACGTCGATTTGCGCGATCGAAATCAGACTCGCACCCACCGCAGTCGCAGCCCCTACCGCAACCACCACGCTCGATCCCAACGGCGACAACGCGAGAATCGGTTGCACTTTAATCAGGACCCAAGCCCCGGTGGACACGATGATGGTATTCCGCAGAATCGTCGCCGGGTAAGGACCTTCCATCGCTTCGTCCAGCCATAGGTGAAAGGGGAACTGAGCGCATTTAGCAATGGGACCGGACACCAATGCCAACGCCAGCAACGTGGCTAAGGTGGGGTCGAGATCGGCCGTTTTCGCCCAGGCGGTCAGTTCGGTAAAGTTCCAAGTTCCCGACAGGGGCAGCAGTGCGACCACGGCCATTAATAGGATGAGGTCGCCTACCCGTTTGGTGAGGAAGGCATCTCTGGCACCTGTCACCACGAGAGATTGGTTGTACCAAATCCCGACGATGAGATAGGTTCCCAGGGTGAGGATTTCGAGGACGACATAGCTGAAAAAGAGGGAGTTGCACAGAACCAGCAAGCACATCCCCGCCTCGAACAGTCCCACGAGGGAGTAGAACCGCGCCCATCCCCAATCCATTTCGAGATAGGCGATCGCATAAATTTGCGCCAGCAGGTTCAACCCGGTGATGAGAACGCAGGCACCGAGGGCGACGGTGGAAATTTCTAAGTCTAAGCTGATGTTGAGTCCTGGTGCGTTCAACCAGGCAAAGGAAAGCGCTTGGGGAGGTTGGTTCCAGGTTTCAACTAACGCCAGCAGGCTATGACCGAACGCTGTAAAGGTCATGATGGCGTTGATGTAACCTGCCGGACGGGGGCCGGTTTTGCGGATGAATCCTGGTGACCAGGGAAGCGCAAGTATTGCGCCGAGAAGGGCGTAGCAGGGAAGCAGCCACGCACTCTGGCTGAATAGGTGACTCATGCAGTTACCTCTAGCGAACGCAAGAAATCGAAGGCAGGCGAAATCGCCTCGATCGCGTTTTCTGGGGTCGATCGAGTAATTTCGGCAACGATGCTGTTGCAAAACTTAATTGTTTGCAATCATAGCTAAAAGTGGAAGACTTTGTAAATATCCATAGAGAAAAATCTATAATTAGAGCGATCGCTTTCGCTGATAAGCATAAATACTTAATCTTAAATTAATTTTATTGACAAATCAAACAAAGTATGGTATTCAAAGAAAAATATAATTTTCTGTTGTAGAAGCCTTGCATCGCAGGTTTCGACAGAACCAACATCGCTACAATCGAGCCAGAACATCTCAAACAGGGAGGTCGTCTCGTGTCCCCCGAACTCGCCCCAGAACCAGTTCCCCAAACGCCGGAAGCGGAAGTCTGGGAACCTCCCATGCCGCCGACTGACTTGATTTTCGACGACGGAGAACCCTTGGAAAGCAACCGCCACCGCATCGCCATGAATCTCCTCATCGAGTCTGCCGATTCAGCGTTGGCGGAACGAAACGATTACTTCGTCGGCGGCAATATGTTTATTTACTACAGTAGCCGCCAAGTCAGAAATCAGGACTTTCGCGGGCCGGACTTTTTCGCCGTGTTGGGTGTCGAAGAAAATCGCGATCGCCAAGGTTGGGTCGTTTGGGAAGAAAACGGCCGTTACCCCGATGTCATCGTTGAATTGATGTCGCCGAGTACCGCCAAATTCGACTTAAACGAAAAGAAACAGATTTACGAACGGACGTTTAGAACGCCGGATTATTTCGTTTTCGATCCGTTCGATCGCAACTCCTTACGGGGTTGGCATCTCGATACCGATGCGGGGGGATATCAAGAACTCGAACCGGACGAGAGAGGTTGGTTGTGGTCTTCTCAGTTGAATCTGTGGCTGGGAATTTGGGAAGGCTCAATTCTCCACGTCGAGACTTTTTGGCTGCGGTTTTACGACGCTGACGGAAACCTGGTGTTGTGTCCCGACGAAAAGGCTCAACAAGAAGCGGAAAAGGCGCAACAGCGAGCTGAGGCCGAACGTCAACGCGCCGAACAAGAACGTCAACGCGCCGAACAAGAACGTCAACGCGCCGAACAAGAACGTCAACGCGCCGAACAAGAACGCCAGCAAGCCGAACAAGAACGCCAGCAAGCCGAACAAGAACGTCGACGGGGCGATCGCTTAGCGGCGAAACTGCAAGAATTGGGTATCGATCCCGAAACCCTGGAAAATCCCTAAATTCCCATGAAAAACGGGGCGGACGCGAGCCACCCCGTTTAAAAAGTCTCGATTCAACGCAACTATCTCGATTCAACGCAACTACAGGACTTGCAAATTGGGATATCCTGCCATCAAATCGTCTGCGGTGAGCGTATCCCCTTGAGCTTGAGGCGTCCAGAGAACTTCCACCGCCAACAGGCGATCGCTCGAAACGCCGCCCAACTGACGTAACGCTTGGTTCAGCGACTCCGCGCTATCGACTTTCGGAAGTTGGAAATTCCCCTGAACCCCGGCTAAAATCGTCACCACGATATACTCGCCAGGAGCTTGAGTTTCCGCCAACGCGCCCTCTTCAGCATCACCAGGAAGCGAGGGCGTCCCTTGTCGCAACTGACTTTGATAGTTCGAGAGGGTTTCCTCAGCGAACTTACTGCGTTCGGAGAGCGACCATTGATTGAATTCCGCTTCCGCGCGGTTCATCGTGGTGATATCGTTGTCCGTCTGGGCGTAAGCCACGTATTCCGGGTGACGCAACAACGCCAACGTCGATTCTTGTAGAACTTGAGCGCGGCCGGAAGCGGTTCCCGTATCGGCGGACATGGCCAAACTATCGAGTTCCGACTGCAACTCGCGGGCTTGCGCCAACAGTCCCACCTGAACCTTCGCCACCGAGACGTTGGGCGTCATGGCTTCCATTTCGCCGCCGTCACTGTCTGCGATACCGCGCAAACTGCGGACGAGGAAGTTGGCGAAAGCGATGACGATTAACAGCGAGAACAGTCCGCCGAAACCGCCCCCGAAGCCGAAGAAGGGAATCAGGAAGGGGAAGCCGAAGCCGCCACCGGGATAACCGCGAGAGGGGGCGTAAGAGCGACTGGGGGGGCTATAGCTGCGGGTGGGGGCGCGGAACGACCCTCCGCCGATGCGTCCGCCGCTACGGGCGGCGAATGCGCCGTCTACGTGGGAGAAGAACAGTACGGCGACGAGTCCGGCTAAAAACAGCGATTTTAAGATGGGTTTGAGTTTTGAACTGAGTTGTGAAAATAATTTGCGACCCATACAACCTCTTGATTTGACTTTGTAGCGTTAAGCTATCGCGAACTGCACCTCCGCCCCCAGGTCGAGTGTGGTTTGTGTTACGGAGTATTGCAGCTCTATAACTAATGTATCGTTTTTGACGAAGTGGTGCGACAGAGCCGTGGTATTGATAACCGCCTGTCGTCTGGGTTTCCGGCGAAAATGTAACGACAACAGATCTTTGTTCGACCTCGAAAAATCGCTTCGGATCGATCGAGACAAATCCAAGGTCAGAGGGTAAGCTAAAAGCCAAGACTTGCAAACCTAATAAATCCAGAGCTATGGATACGATTACCGCTGCGATCGTCGTTGCACTGGCGAATTTAAGCAAAGATGCCATCAAAGATAGCTACAACGCCCTTAAAACCGCGCTGAAGACTAAGTTCGGCTCCGATAGCGATTTAACGGAGGCGGTGGAAGGGTTGGAGAAAAAGCCCGATTCTGAAGCCCGTCAAGCGATGGTGCAGGAAGAAGTAGAAATTGCCAAGGCGAACGAAGATTCAGAAATCGTTCAGTTGGCTAAAGCTTTATTAGAAAAAGCAGACTCGGACGAATCGTCGGTGAATAAATATAATGTGGAATTCCAAGGAGAAGTGAAAGGCGCACAAATTGGAGATAAAAACCAACAAGAAAATACGTTTAATTGAATTCAATTCAATCAAATAATTTCAATCAAATAAATTCAAAATAAGATGGCGGAAAACTCTTCGCAATATTCTACCCAGTTTCAAGAAAACGTGAAAGGAGTGGTGGTTGGAGAAGGGAACATCATCTACAACTACTTTTACGCCAGCAAAACGAAAATCGCCTCAGAGGAAACCGCTGAAGCTGAGACCGTAGAAGCACTTTGCTGTCCCTACAAAGGCTTATTTCACTTTACGCCCGAGGATTCAGAGTATTTTTTCGGCCGCGAAGCCTTTGTAATAGAACTGGTCGAACTCACCAAGTCTCGGACGTTTCTTCCACTTCTCGGCGCTTCGGGAAGTGGGAAATCTTCTGTGGTTTTTGCTGGACTGGTTCCGGCGTTGCAACAAACCGGACATTGGAAATTCACTTATTTCCGACCGGGGGGCGATCCCTTTTACAATTTAGCCTTGGCGTTGGTTCCGCTCTATAACGAAAAATTAGATCGAACTGACCTCCTGATTCAAGCCAAAAAACTCGCCCCCGCGTTGCAAAATGGCGATCTCGTCCTATCCGACGTATTAATTCAGATTCAACAATATCACTTCGATCGACGGGTTTTAGTGATTGCCGACCAGTTTGAAGAACTCTATACCCTTTGCCCCGAGTTAGACATTCGCCAAGGCTTCCTCAACTGCCTCCTCGAAAGCTTTTCAGACGCGGCGAAATCTATCACCGATGTGGTTTTGATGGCGACGATGCGGGCGGATTTCCTGGGGAACGCGCTGTCTTATCGACCGTTTGCGGATATGTTGACGGACGATGTGAAGCTTGGGGCGATGAACCGCGACGAACTGTCTCGGGTGGTGACGGAACCGGCGAAAAAGTTGGGCGTGACGTTTGAAGAGGGATTGGTCGATCGCATTCTCGACGATGTAGAATCCGAACCGGGAAATTTACCCTTGCTGGAATTCGCGCTGACGCAGTTGTGGGACAAGCGCACCGGAAAACAACTGACTCACGACGCTTATGGGGAAATTGGGGAAGTGCAGGGGGCGTTAACCCATTATGCCGACGAATGTTTGGAGCGGGAACAGCTCAAGGGAAAACGGGAGGAAGTCCGTCGTATTTTCGTTCAGTTGGTGCGACCGGGACAAGGAACGGAGGATACGCGGCGACTGGCGACGAAGGCGGATTTGGGTGAGGAAAACTGGCAGTTCGTCAAGCAACTGGCGGACGAGCGGTTGGTGGTGACGAGCCGCAATGCTGAGGAACAAGAGACGGTGGAAGTGGTTCACGAGGCGCTGATTCGCAGTTGGGGGGAACTGCGGCAGTGGATGGAAGCGGACCGCAGTTTTCGGGTGTGGCAAGAGCGTTTACGTTCGCTGCTGCGACAGTGGGAGGAGATTGGACGCAGTGACGATGGCTTGTTGCGGGGGGTGATGCTGGCACAGGCGGAAGAGTGGTTGGAAAAACGCCGCGAGGATATCAGTCCGAGGGAACGCGGGTTTATCGAGGCCAGTGCGGAACGGCGAGCGCGAGAAGTGCGGGAACAGCAACGCCGACGCAGACTGACCCTCGGCGGACTGACGGGTGCTTCGCTGCTGTTCTTGGGTTTAGCGGTGGGGGCGCTGTGGCAGTGGCGACAGGCAGAACTGGCGCAAAGTGATGTGTTAACTCGGTCTGCCGAACAGCTATTCGCGGGAAAGCAACCTTTTGAAGCTTCCCTAGAAGGTTTACGTGCGCTGGCGCTTCGGCGCAGGTTGAAAGTATCCCGTACTTTCCGACAAGTTCGGGTGCTGTACTTGGCAGTTGCCGAGTTGCACCAGATTAACGACCTCACCGACCACGAGGGTGAGGTCAAGCACGTGAGTTGGAGTCCCGACGGGAACACCCTGGCTTCGGCCAGTGGAGACAACACGGTGAAACTGTGGGATGCCGAGAGCGGAGAACTGCTCCACGACCTCACCGACCACGAGGGTGGAGTCTATCGGTGAAGTGCAGCGGCGGCAGATCATCTTGAACTAAGCACCAGTAGCTTGCGTCCGTCCGCTGCCACGCAGTGTTAGGTGCTTATACTGAGAATGGCAGACAAAGTAATGTATAGCTTATTTTCTTTGCAGCCGACAGGAAAACAGGAATTGCTACTCATAGGCTGTAGACTCATAGGCATCAATTCAGCAATATTTTAACTCATGGTTAAAAACCATGAATTGATCAAATTTGGACTAAGAGTTCGGGAGCTAAGGTTGCTGAAAGGTCTCTCCCAAGAGGATTTGGCTGATTTGGCAGATCTTCACAGGACTTACATAGGTGGAATTGAAAGAGGCGAAAGAAATGTCGCTTTCCTAAACATTGTTCGATTAGCAAAAGCTCTAGAAATTCCATTAAGCGATTTAATGAAAGGAGTAGACTAAATGCCATCACCTTACGACAGCTTAAGTGAAAAAGAGTGGCTTGCTAAAACTCAATATTTGGTCAACCAACATCCATTAAAGTGTGAAACAATTAGGCGAGTAGCTTTGAAGTGTTGGCATACTCTCTGGTCTACTACAATTGGTGAAGGCGAACTTTCTATTAGCCTTTGGGAACTGGATGTTCCTGCGACTGTTACAGGCTATTTCTTTGAAAAACTATTTGCTAAGGAGCTAGAAACAGAGTTTCCTCATCTTTGGCGTGGTGGTAGAAGTAAGGACGAGAAGGATATTGTTTATATCCCTGATGAATTCTACTCCATTGAAATTAAAAGCTCAGGACAGTTGGGGCTTAAGGTATTTGGAAATAGAAGCTACGGGCAAAACGTGGAAAATTCGGAGATGGAGAAGAAAGAAAAGTCTGGCTATTACATCACAGTCAACTTCTATGAGCGAACATTAAATCTTTTGAGATTTGGTTGGATTGATCATGAGGACTGGAAAGCTCAGAAAGCAGCTACGGGACAAGCTGCTGGTTTGAGCGATGCAGTTTATAGACATAAATTATTAGAGATAAGTGGTGAATACAGACTGGATGCTCCTATAGGAATCGTGAAGGGCATTGGGGCTAAAACATCGCAAGATTTTTCGGCGGAAGGTGTTCAAACAATTAGAGATCTGCAAAATTATCAGGGCAACAATTCAAAAATATTAAAGTTCAAAGAAAAACTTGGCGAGTACGAAACCTAATAACTTTTGAGCATTCATTCCCTTGTTTGAGTCAGTTTAATTATTAAAATAACTCCTTTTGCTCGAAAAATTCTTGTCTTTGTTTCATGAACCTATTAAATCTTTCAACAGCAATCTCACAATAGTCTTTTCTTAGTTCAAACCCTAAAAAAATGCGTCCTAAACCAACAGATGCTATCCCAGTTGAACATGAACCAGCAAATGGATCTAGAATGACGTCAGTAGTATTGGACGAAGCTTTGACAACTCTCTCAACTACTCCCAAAGGAAATTGAGCAGGATGCTCTGTTCTTTCTCTAGAGCTACGTTTTTTCCCTGTAGTAACTTTTGGAAAATCCCAAACATCAGAAGGATTCTTTCCTAGAGGGTTACAACGATATTTCCCATTTTTCTTTTGATTTGGATATTTGACGTTTGGATCTCGGATATCATCCAAATTGAAAGTGTATTCTTGAAAGTTTTTCACATAAAATAACCACTTTTCATTGCGTGGACTCAAGCGATATTTCGTTGAAACACCCGCTCCATACTTCCAGACAACTTCTTGTAACAAATAAAAAAGTGATTTGTTCCATAAGAGATATGGAATTGGGACGCATAGACCTTTATTAGGTACTTTTAAGTAGCCTACGTTCAACCAAAAAGAACCATTTGGTTCTGTGACTTCGTATATCTGATTCATCCAACTAGAACACCAGTCAATATACTCATTGACTGACATCGGCTTTTCGTATTCTTTGCCGATATTGTAAGGCGGCGATGTAATTGTTAAATCTATTTTTAGAGTCGATTTGGACAAGTTACTCAACAGTTGAGTTAAATCACCTTCATATAGAATGAAGCCTGCGTCTGCATAGAATGGCTCACCCAAACAAGATTTAAGCTGCTCTTTGACTAGCTTAAATTGTGAAACGAGTCTTCCTTCCAAGCTCTCAGGGAAAGGCTGAAGTAATGACGAAGGAGCAACTTGAGTAGATTGATGCGAATCTATACCTTCCTGCACGTAGGAATTATGGCTCTTACTGGCAATCTTTCTGGAATTATCTTCGGGTATTGAAACCTTACGCATTTGATAGAGATTCAGGGGTTGGCTAATACAAGTTTACCATTGAATGACCTCTTGTAGAAGCTTATACGATCCCTACGTTTGGAGAATTGCTCAGGCACCTAACACGTGAGTTGGAGTCCCGACGGGAACACCCTGGCTTCGGCTAGTTTTGACGAAACGGTGAAACTGTGGGATGCCGAGAGCGGAGAACTTCTCCACGACCTCCCCAACCACGAGGATATGGTCTATCACGTGAGTTGGAGTCCCGACGGGAACACCCTGGCTTCGGCTAGTAGCGATGGAACGGTGAAACTGTGGGATGCCGAGAGCGGAGAACTTCTCCACGACCTCACCGACCACGAGAATTGGGTCTGGCACGTGAGTTGGAGTCCCGACGGGAACACCCTGGCTTCAGCCAGTTGGGACGGAACGGTGAAACTGTGGGATGCCGAGAGCGGAGAACTTCGCCACGACCTCACCGACCACGAGTATTTTGTCAGACAGGTGAGTTGGAGTCCCGACGGGAACACCCTCGCTTCGGCCAGTCGAGACACAACGGTGAAACTGTGGGATGCCGAGAGCGGAGAACTTCTCCACGACTTCACCGACCACGAGTCTGAGGTCTATCACGTAAGTTGGAGTCCCGACGGGAACACCCTCGCTTCGGCCAGTGACGACACAACGGTGAAACTGTGGGATGTTGATGCCGATCGATTACTGGAAAAAATCTGTACGCGCCTCCAGAACTATCTGCGTGACAACCCCGAAGTGAGCGAGGAAGACCGACATTTGTGCGACGGAATTGCCACGTCCCGCCCGTCCGATTAATCGCCCTCTGTCCTCTATCTCGCCTCCAACAGTTCCAACAACGCTTCCTCCGACAACAGCGGAATTCCCAACTTCTCCGCTTTCGCCAACTTCGACCCCGCCGAATCGCCAACCACCACATAATTGGTTTTCTTACTCACCGAACCCGTCACTTTCCCCCCGGCTTTCTCGATGAGCGATTTGGCCTCGTTGCGCATCAGGTTGGGAAGGGTTCCGGTGAGGACGAAGGTTTGACCCTGTATATGGGCGTTGCTTTCGGTTTCGGGTTGGCTGGGGGTTCCTTGCAGTTGCAATCCGGCTTCCCGCAGGCGATCGATCGACTCCCGATTCGCCGGAATCCCAAACCAATCTACAATGGCACTGGCAATAATTTCCCCAATCCCCTCCACAGCGGCGATATCCTCCACCGTCGCCGTCGCCAACTCGTCTACGCTGGGGAAACGCTGCGCCAGGGTTTGCGCGTTGACACTCCCCACGTGACGGATTCCCAAGCCGTAAAGTACCCGAAACCAGGGTTGCTGTTGGGAAGCTGCGATCGCCCCCACCAACTTCTCCGCCGACTTTTTCCCCATCCGTTCCAATACCACCAGAGTCTCGGGTTGCAACTGGTACAAATCCGCCACAGACTGCACGAACCGGCGATCGACCATCTGCGAAATCAGCTTTTCTCCCAATCCGTCGATATCCAACGCACCGCGACTCGCCCAATGTTTCAACGAACCCCGCAAAATCGCCGGACAGGAGGCGTTGACACATCGCGTTACCGCTTCGTCTTCGGGCTTGACCACGGGTTGACCGCACTCGGGGCAGGTTTTTGGCATTTCCACCGCTGGCGCGTTCTCTGGGCGCAATTCGGGGAGGACGCGCACCACTTCGGGGATGATTTCTCCGGCTTTGCGAACCACGACGGTATCGCCGATGTGTAAATCCAGTTCTGCAATGCGATCGCCATTGTGCAATGTCGCGCGAGACACGGTGGTTCCCGCCAGTTGTACGGGGTTCAGGTTCGCGACAGGGGTTAACGCCCCCGTTCGCCCCACTTGTACCGTCACCGATTCGACGGTGGTGGGAACTTCTTCGGCGGGATATTTCAGGGCGATCGCCCATCGTGGGGCTTTCTGCGTAAATCCGAGGCGTTGTTGTAACTCGATGTCGTTGAGTTTCACCACCACGCCGTCCGTCATGTAGGGGAGTTGGCGGCGTTCTTCGTTCCAGCGATCGTAATATTGCGCCACGTCTTCGAGGGAACGACAAATCGTCTGATTGGGATTGACGAGAAAGCCGAATTCTTGCAGTTTTTGCAAGGCTTCTTGGTGGGTGTGAAAGGGGCGATCGCCATCTTCTCCAGGTATATATAAAGTGTAGGCAAAAAATTGAAGTTGGCGTCGATCGACCACCTGAGGATCGAGTTGTCGCAGGGTTCCGGCGGCTGCGTTTCTCGGGTTTGCAAAAGGCGCTTCGCCGTTGGCTTCTCGGTCTTGGTTGATGCGATCGAACGTATCGAGGGGTAAAAACGATTCTCCCCGAACTTCCACGCGACTGGGGGGATTGTCAACTTGCAGTTTTAAGGGGATCGATCGAATGGTTTTGACGTTTTGCGTAATCTCTTCTCCGGTTTCCCCATCGCCTCGCGTCGCGCCTCGGACTAAAATGCCGTTTTCGTAAGTCAACGCCAACGCAGAACCGTCGATTTTCAGTTCGCAAACATACTCGGAGTCGATGGGATTTTCTAGTCGATCTTTCCAGCGTTTTTCCCAATTGGCAAATTCTTCGATGTTGAAGGCGTTATCGAGGCTGTAGAGGGGAATGTTATGTTTGACGGATTGAAATTTATCGGCGGGTTTGTCACCGACTCGTTGCGTGGGGCTATCTGGCGTGACGATTTCGGGATGTTCGGCTTCGAGAGTTTGCAGTTCTCGATAGAGGCGATCGTACACCTCATCTTCCATGATGGGGTTATCTTCGACGTAGTACGCATAGGCGGCTTTTTGCAGTTGTTCGCGCAACTGTTCGGCTCGTTTTTGAATTTTTTGTTTGGGTAGATTCATGGTGTTAATTAATAATCAATAATGGATGATAGGTTGGGTGGATGAACGGAACCCAACAATTACAAGTATCGCTTTTGAGATTCAACTCATGTCTTAATTTTAATACAAAAATATGCCTTTTGTCAATTTTTTAAATGTTTTATAAATTAAAAAATATTACAACTTGAATCTTGTTTTAAAATACAACAATTGCTAGCATTTTTCTTAGCAATTAATTCATGTTTGAATACAAAAATATGAATTTTATTAATTTTTGAAATAATGTAAGCAAAGCAATAAACATGAACGATTGAATTTTATTTCAATATAATTGTATTGTTGGGTTTCGCTTCGCTTCACTCAACCTATATAAAATCATATAATTTAAGCGACTTGAAATCAATCTTAGCTATCTTATGACCGACGCAAAATCTAAAATGTTTCTGACGCCGACGACTCGATCGCTCCTCGCCTTCGGTGCAATATTCAGCGGACTCGCCGTCGCGTTGGGGGCGTTTGCATCCCACGGATTGCGGGGACAGTTGAGCGATCGCGCCTTGGAAACCTTCACCACGGGGGTACGATATCAGCTATACCACGGCTTAGCCTTGTTGGTGGTGGGATTGCTATCGCAACACCTGGCGTCTCGATGGTTGCAAGGGGCGGGGATCGCTTTTGTCGTGGGAATTTTGATGTTTTCGGGGAGTTTGTACGGATTGAGTTTGCAGGGAATTCCCCTCCTCGGAATCCTGACGCCCCTCGGTGGCGCGGCGTTCCTCATCGGTTGGACTTGTCTGGCGATCGCGGCGATCGTCGCCCAGCCCAAACCGTGAAGTTTTGTTGGTTATGATGGCAAAAGGATGACGGTCGATCGCACCACGGCTCGATCGCGTCGCTCGTGACAACTCGTCAGCACATAAAATGACCGTTACAGTAAAAACCGAACGTACCTCGAAATTTCTCGAACCCGGTTTGTTCGTCAGTTGGTTCGCCGCCGGATTCGCAGGGTTGGCGTTAATCGTGTCTTGGTTTCTAGGAAACACCGTCATCAAAGAAACCGTAAGGGTTCCCCCCGAAGATTCCGTCGAACTGACGACGTTAGACATGAAACCGAGAGCGATCGGGGCGACGCGCATCAACGCCGTGGCGCAAATTCCCACCAATCGCTGGGTGACATACGAACTGCAACTTCTCGACGCAGAAGGAAATCCCATCGCCTCCGCCCTCAAACAAGCCTGGAAAGAATCGGGAACTTGGTACGAAGACGGCGAATCGGGAACTTGGCAAGACTCCGAATTACGGGCGGGTTTGGACGTTCAGGCGCAAAAAGACAACGAACCCGTCACCCTCGCCATCGCAGTCTTAGAATATACCGACACCTCGGGAAATCCCATCGAGCAACCGGTTCCCATTCGCGTGAACGTGCAACAGGGGGTTGTAGACGGACGGTATTTGTGGCCGGGTGCGATCGCCACCGCGATTTTAGCGTTTTTGACTGGGAAAGCCACCCGAGAAAGCGGACGCTTGGTCTTAAACAAAAACATCCGCGATAGCGATGTGGGCGATCGCGCGGTGATGGGGGGAAAGAACAATCTCCTCAAACTCGAAATCGACATCGCCTCCGACGAACATACTCCCCAAACCTTGCGAGTTCAACTGTGGATTCGCGACGGAAACGGCGAGGAAATCTACGCCAAAATTTACTCCGTTCACCCTCGCCGCGTGACGGAAGATGTTTATAAATCTGAAGTGGTGGCGTATTTCCAATTTCCCGAAAAAGCCTCTTACGGATTTTACGTGGAAGTGACGCCAGACGGGCCTATCGATCTCACTTCTCTAAAAGTATTCGATCGCGTGCGAACCGGCGGTTCGATAGACGTCGTTCGCATCGAACCGGAAGTTTAAACCCAAACTTGAAATCTTTACCTTTTGAGACCCAACCCCCATGATTTTAGTTCGCCTGTTAGCCCTCTCGAGTTTACTCATCGCCACCTCCGCAGCCTGGGCGGGATACAGTCAGCGATCGGCGTTGCAGCTGCGACAAGAACAACAAGCGGCCTACTGGCCTCGTCGCGGAACGACCCTATCTGGCGGCTACTCCCGAGGGGTTTGGATTATGACTCCCAGTCGCAGCGACTACGGTGGCTTTCGTGGCGGCGGACCGGGAAGCGGGAAGTAGTCGATCGTCGATCGCGGAATGTGAGTTGGAGGAAAACTCGACTTGAAAACCCCGGTATCGGACAAATACCGGGGTTCGTCGATTCTGAATGGGGAAGAGAAACTAGCCGTCCAAACTTTCGGAACTAATGGGAACCAAATCTCCTTGTCGCGTGAGTCCCAAGAACATGGGTTCGTGAGGCGGGATAGACTTGCCAGTTAGGACACAACGCTCCTCCTTCTCTGCTGTGGCGGGAATGCTGGCTCGAATGTCAGCTCTTGAAAACTGCGGTTTGTAGTCACCGGACTTATACTGAACGTAATTCCAGAGGATGTCGCGAACCAGTGCCTGATACCCTTGAGACCCTGAAAGCTTCTTGAGTCTGTCCTTGAGTTCTCGCTCCAGACGGATGCTAGTCACTTCCATCTCCGTGGTCGAGGTACGAGGTCGAGTGGGGGTACGCATCGAAAATTTCCTCCAATAGGTGGACAATGCTTGTACTATTAGTGTAGTATGCAAAAAGTTAGAATCAAATACTAGCATTTCCCAAAAAAACCGTGAAACCGCTTTCGCCCACACCATTCGATCGCCTCCCCGTTTCTCCTGTCGTTGCAAGTACCTGTTTTGGTATAGACGCAACGACCAGAAGCGAAATGGCGATCGAGAGAGAGCGAAACCGGTATTTCTCCGTCAGCGCAATTTTGCCAAACGGCGGGGAACTACATCACAACGAATCAAATTGCCACTCAGATCGAAAATCGCCCGATCGCAACGATCTGTTTTTAAAATTTATAGGAAGCGGGGGGTATCGAGATGCAATCGTCCCCACCTAACTTGTTGTAAACCATTGTGTGACCCCCGCTTCTCCTGACCCGCGAAGTGGGGGTTTTGCTTAAGGAGACAAACCGTGACTGGTATAACAGGAATACCCGGTGTAACAGATGTATTGAGGCAATCGGTAGTTGTCTTTTCCCAGAACTACCTTCCCATCAGCCGTATTAACGTGCGACGCGCCATCGTCCTGTTGCTGGCGGGGAAAGCCGAACCCCTCGATCTGACCGAAAATGCCAGTATTTGGCAAGTTCGATCGCCTTCGATGGTTCTCGAAGTTCCCGAACACATTCGCATGAAGTTCACTGGAACCGAGCGCATCTGGAAAGTTCCCCGCGTCAACCGCCGGGAAGTCTTGCGACGAGACAATCACACCTGTCAGTACTGTGGCAGTCATCGAAACCTGACGTTAGATCACGTCCTTCCCAAATCAAAAGGTGGACCCCACAGTTGGGATAACGTCGTCACCGCCTGTAGCAGTTGCAACTCCCGCAAGGGCGATCGCACCCCCGCACAAGCCGGACTGAAATTGCGATCGAAACCCAAAGCGCCGATGCACCCCACTGTTGCTTTCGCCGAACAGTTCTGGCGAGAACAGAAACTCGACAGCTTGTAACAGCGTCGAAGGTGCAGTCGTCCGCTATCTGTCCCCTTTATTTTCGTCGTTCCCTACGGGGAAAGCCAGCCATGCTGAAGTTGACCTATACCGAAACCAACTTGCACCTGGAATACTTGGCGAGTTCCCCCGAGGAACTTGTCTCCCGTCGCGTCAAACTTGCCATGCGGACGGGGACGCCTCTGTGTGTCGAACCGAGTCAAGCCTCGTTTTTGCTGCCCGTGGGTTTACCCGGATTGCAACAACTGGCGGAAACGGCGCGGCGCGAAGGGGTCGATTCCCTAGAACTCTATCCGGCTGACGAGGATTTCGTCGAAGTCAGTTTGCGCGGGACTTGGGTGGCGACAGATGCGGACACCGCTGAAGGACTCTTCGTGACGTCGCTGACGCCGTTCTGTGAAACTGCGATCGCCAAACTCTGGAAAGCGGCGGCGATCGATGCCTCCTACGTGCGCGATTGACTGCGATCGATTCTTGAATAAAAAAACAATCTGAGTATTCTACCAGAACCCCGGCATTTCCAAGATGCTGGGGTTCTAAACTTCAACCGTGGCACTTTCGCTAAACCTGAATTTGCGTCACTGCAATCTTGCCCGAAAAACAGACATCCACATCAGTTTCTGGCATTCGTTTGCGTCCTTGATAGTTCCCCTCATAGACGAACGCCTCGCCGTCAATGCGAAATTGAACGGGTAACGGACAGCGACTCGGTTGGCAAAACACGATTTCCGGGTCGTCTTCCGCATCGCAGTGGGGTAAATTGACGTTCCAAAACGCTCCGGATTCCAACGGTTGCGCCATCAGTTCCGTTAACACCTTCGTTCCCAACCGCATCGTCGTCTCCCAGTCGAGGGGTTTGAGACGGTTGCGATATTGCGAAATGGCGATCGCCGGAATTCCGTGAAACGCCGCTTCTCGCACAGCGGCGACTGTTCCCGAAATGTACTCGTCAACGCCCATATTCCCCCCAGCGTTGATACCGGAGAGAACCCAACTGGGGTTGGGGCAAAGATGAGACAACGCGAGGCGGGTACAATCAGCAGGAGTGCCACCAACTGCGAACTCCGTCGCGTTTCGCCGTTCTACGTGAATCGGTTGGTGAGTGGTGACTTGATGTCCGCAACCCGAGAGTTGTCCTTTCGGGGCGACGAATACGGGGGTTTCCGCCGTTACCTGTTTGAGAGCGTCGAGAAGGGCGAGGATTCCGGGGGCGTCGATACCGTCATCGTTGGTGAGTACGATGGCCATGGAGTGTCTAGAACCGTGAACAATGAAGCGTTGCCCTAACGTTACCACGGAGCGGTTCGAGCTGTCTCTCTCCCCGAACCCGCTTCAATTAGTCACTCTGACGAGTTTCTTCTAAAAGTTGCTCGAACGCCGTTAGAGATTCAATGTAAATGGCTTGTTGTAGCAGTTGTTTGAGAGTCGCCACATCGGTAATTTGCTCGATCGAATCGACCAATTCCGAAGGAACGCGATCGAACCGCACCGTCAGCATTTCCAAAACCGACGAACGAGCATTTTCCAAAATCCCCTCTTCACGCCCCCGTTCCATCGCACGAAGCTCGATATTACTCAAAATCGGCATTTTTCGTTCCTCCTAAATCGGGAGAAGCCGGGTTTTGAAGTCACCCGGCTTCTGATAAGGTTAGTTGTTGTCTAAGAGGCGATCGAACTCTGTCAGGGATTCAATGGAAATCGCTTGTCGGTGAAGGTTTTGGAGAGTCGCCACATCGGTAATTTGCTCGATCGAATCGCTCAATTCCGAAGGAACTCTGTCGAACCGCACCGTCAGCACTTCCAAAACCGACGAACGAGCATTTTCCAAAATCCCCGCCTGAAGTCCTTCTTGAAGTCCTTCTTGGCGTCCTTCTTGAAGTCCTTCTTGGCGACCTTCTTCACGCCCCTTTTCAATGGCGCGAAGCTCGATATTACTCAAAATCGGCATTTTTCGTTCCTCCTGATAATTGCGGAGTTTAGTATCAAAACTGTCTTGCAAGACTTGAGGAAGCGTCATCATCCAGTCCAGCAATCGAAAGAACCGAACGATCTCTTCCTCAGTATAGCCTCGCTCGTAGAGCAGTCGGACGAGATGCCATTTCCAGGTTTCTCGTTCCTCCGCCTTTCCCGTGGTGGCTTTGGTTTTCAGATGCGCCATCACCAGTAACGCGAAAGGATTTGACTCCCGTTCGAGGCTTTCACACCGAGACTCGTAGTCGAGCAGTTTGGCGGTGGGAAAGACGAAGTTCACCGAACAGCCCCCGAGTTCGTAACGATAAGCCTGCGGTCGCCAAGTGGGGCGATCGTCGCCTAAAATGGCTAGGCTGATGACTTTTTTGTGCAGGTCAAACGAGCGATAGTGATAAATATACATTCGCTCGCTAAAGTCGGTATCTTCTTGACTCTGAACTTCGATGTGAATCAAGATATAGGCATCTTCGCCGTTACGCTGCCAAACTTGAAAGAGTTTGTCTCCTTCTCGCTCGCCGCTGGTGGCGGTGGGGCTAATTTGTTGCAGTTCTTTGTCTAGAGACTGGTAGTCTCGCGTCCAGTCGATGAGGGCGTGGACTTGGGGAAAGAAGAAGTCGAGAAAGTATTCGAGATAGTCTTCGATCGCTTCTTTCCAGGGTTGGTCGTAATGAGCATTGGGCGTATCCAAGACTTGCACCCTTTCGTGCTATTTTCATGGATTTAATTATACTCAAAAAATAATTTTTTATGTTAAATAAATAATAAAAACGTAAATTTTTAAATACCTTGAAATCAGAAGCCGAGCTTCTCCAAGAAACCCGGCTTCTGCGACCATGCCTATCCCAAAAAGACTTCCAAATTGGGAACGTCTACCCATTGACCCGTTTCGCTGGATTCGTGGGTTAAATCCATCAATAACTGCGAGTAAACGCCTTCTCGGAACGATGGCTCGATCGCCTGTCCTCCGTCAATTCCTCGTACCCACAAATCCACCATCCGCACAAAGGGGGCAAGTCGTCCGTCGGGATAAGTTCGCGGGAACGTCAAGCGATCGGGAATCTCTAACTCCGTCAAAGGTTCGCCGTTTTGAGACCCCATCAAGCGGAAGCCGTGAACGTAATCCTGTTGGTTGCCGCTTCCGAGAACCAAGGTTCCACGATCGCCGTACACTTCTACCCAATGCCCCCGTCCGGCATACGCCACGGAACTGATACTGACTTGGGCGGGGGTTCCGTCGGCGAACTCTACCATCAACAACGCCGTATCGTCCGCATCGACAGGTTTTCGCTTGCCGCCCTCAGCCGGATCGGGGCGATCGCAAATGGAGGTGTTCAACTGGGCGAACATCCGTTTCACCGGCCCGAACAGCCACGCCATATAGTCGAAAGTGTGCGAGCCTAATGCCCCTAACGCCCCGCCGCCTTTATCTTTCTGGGCGTACCAGTTCCAACCGCGATCGGGATTTGCCCGACTCGACATCAGCCAGTCGATTTTGACGAGGCGTTTGTTACCGACGTAGCCTTCTGCCAGTAATTCTGCCAATCGCTGCCAGGTGGGAACGACGCGATACTCGAAATCCATCGTCGTGACGACGCCTTTCTTGTTCGCCAGTTCGTAGAGATTGCGGGCGTCGGAGACGTTTAACGCGGTGGGTTTTTCTAGTAAAACGTGCTTTCCGGCGTCGATCGCTGCTTTCGCCATGTCGTAGTGTAAAAATGGCGGCGTGGAAATGCTGACAGCATCGACATCGGGTGAGTTTAACACCTGTTCGAGAGAATCGCAGGCGTTGGCGATGTTAAATTCCTTTGCAACCTCTTGCGCTTTCTCAAGGTTTGGGTTAAAAACTGCCGTAACTTTGGTGCGGTGGTGCAGTTGAAAACCGGGGATGTGGACTTTTCGCCCGAATCCGGTACCGATAACAGCGACGTTGATGCGTTCGTTCATATCTTGCCAGGTGAGTAACGTTAACGTGACGGCGGCGTAATGTCACCAACAAAAACCGGATCTCTGTCTGACGCCCAACCGGTTAACGGTGAGTCACGGACAGACACCCGGTTTTCTTCATCTTACGACTGCGACGGTACGGCAATCTAGCGACGTAAGCTCGTTACGCGATCGATAACCCACTGCATCGTGGTTTCCCCCAGTCGCACGTTGTCGAGGCGATCGATCTCTCGAATTCCCGTGGGACTCGTCACGTTGACTTCGGTGAGATACCCCCCGATAACGTCGATTCCGACGAAATACAAGCCGTCTCGCTTCAACGTCGGGGCGAGTTGGCGGCAAATTTCCCGCTCGCGATCGCTGATTTCGGCTTTCGCCACCCGTCCGCCAACGGCCATGTTGCCGCGAAATTCCTCCCCAGTGGGAATCCGGTTCACTGCCCCGATGGGTTCCCCGTCGAGGAGAATAATCCGTTTGTCGCCGTCCTTGGCTTCAGGAAGAAACTGCTGCACCATAATTGGAATGCGACCGTAGTTCGTACTCACTTCCATCAGCGAGTTGAGGTTGCGATCGCCGGCTGACAACATGAAAATCCCTTCTCCAGCTTTTCCGCCCAAAGGTTTGAGGATAGCTTTACCCCGTTGGTTGACAAATCCTCTGGCGACAGCTTTGTCTCGCGTGACGAGGGTTTCGGGAATCGCGTCTTTAAACTGCAACGCATACATCTTTTCGTTGGCCACCCGCAACCCTTTCGGATCGTTCAACACCAGGGTTTTCGTGGGATCGACGTAATCGAGAATGTAAGTGGTGTATAAATACGGAACGTCAACCGGCGGATCGGTTCGCATCAACACCGCATCCATATCTTCCAGCGGTTGCCAACTGGCTTGGCCGACTTCGTACCACAGTTCGATCGCCACCCAGCGATCGCCCTTTAACTCTACGGGTTTAAACGTCGCCGGAGACAGCCAACCGTAGGCTTTTCCCTCGACGACGCCGAGTTTATCGGCTTGGGTAATCCAGACCTCGTGTCCCAGAGCTTGCACCGCTTCCATAAACGCGACGGTGGTATCGTGGCCGGGGTCGAGGTTTTGAATGGGGTCGATGATAAATGCAAATTTCACGGCAACCGTTCTCTGAGCCTGTGTTGAGTCTTGTGAGATGGGATGTTGTGACGCGATGGAATTCCTCGCGTCTTCCCTATTAAAGCGTCAAACGTCCCTCGCTTCGTAATGGGACTCGATCGCCCGTCTCTGACTTTCCAGGATGAAAACACGGAGAATCGCCAATAGCCTTCGAGAGTTTCCCCCCAAAAAACACTGACAGCTCGGTCAGGGTTTGTTTTCGCCATTGAAACTCGGTCTCGAGGTCTCGATCGATCTCGAAATTTTCGTCAATTGAAGGGAGTTGAAAAACTGCCGAACGACCGAGATCGCGCCCCCTCCCGGTTCTCTACCGCAGCCAGATCTGACACCTCTCCAAAAAATCCTCAATATAATGAGGATCGATCGCCATTTCGACAAACGAGGCTATTTATGCAGGTTACACGCTACTTCCACACAGCAGTTCTCGTGTCCGACCTCGAACGCGCCGAGTGCTTCTACAGCGAAGTTCTAGGTTTGCCGAAGATCGATCGACCGATGACGTTCCCAGGGACTTGGTACGGTGTCGGAGACGCCCAACTTCACCTCATCGTCGCCGACAGCTTCGAGGAAAATCTAGAAAACACCGAAAAATGGGGACGCAACCGCCACGTTGCTTTTGGTGTCACCGATTTACCCGCCGTCGAACAAAAACTCAGAATTGCAGGCTATCCTGTCCAAAGAAGCGCCTCGGGACGAGAAGCCCTCTTTACTCGAGATCCCGACGGTAACGTTGTCGAACTCAGTGCCGTTTGAACGTGGTGGAAACGCGGTTGAGGTTTGGTGAACCATGAAAATCGTCGTTTACAGCTACAGCGATCCCCTGTATGAAGTGCCGCCACCTCCAGAAACCTGGGGTTGGGAAGTCGATCGCATCTATAGCGATTTCGGCAAACGACAGCAACTCCAACAGCTTCTCGAAGACTGTTCCAGCGACAAAATCGCCTACGTCCTCGTGCGTCGCCTAGAAGAATTCGGCGAAACCGTCGAACAGGTCTTTCATCGACTCGATCGCTTTGGCGAACTCGGCGTTCGCGTCGTGGCCACAGACGTACCTCTCGAAACCACCGATCGCCGCGATCGCGCCGCCGTCTTAGAACTCCTGCAAAACCTGCAAAAACAGCAACGCAGCCAACGCATTCGTCAAGGCCACGCCAGAAACCGCGTCAAAGCCCTACCGCCCCCCGGAAAACCTCCCTACGGCTACCGTCGCGGCAAAGATCGCTACGTCGTCGATCGCAGTACCGCTCCCGTCGTCAAAGACTTTTTCGATCGATTCCTCATCTACGGTTCCCTACGAGGCGCAGTACGCTACATCGCCCAACGCTACGGAAAACGCATTTCCGTCACCACCGGACGCCGCTGGCTTACCAATTCCGTCTATCGCGGCGATCTCACCTATAGTAACGGTTCCACCATCTCCAACACCCACGCCCCCATTATTTCCCGAGAAGAAGCCGCCCAGATCGATCGCCTGTTGCGCCGCAACCGACGCCTTCCCCCTCGCACCGCCAGCGCACCTCGCGCCCTGGCCGGACTCGTCGTCTGCGGTGAATGCGGCTCGTCAATGACCGTCGCCTGTGTCACCCGCCGCCGCAAACCGGGAGAATATTTATACCTGCGACCGACCCACTGCCTGCGAGAGCCGAAGTGCAAAAGTTTGCATTACGATGCGGTATTACAGCAAACGATCGAAACCGTGTGTTGCAATTTAACGGAGATCGCCGACGATCTCCCCCTACCCGATCTCGATGGGGCAAAAAGTACCTTGGAACGGGATATCGTCAAACGGCAGCAAATTCTCGACGCCTTACCTCCCTTGCTCGACGAGGGCATTCTCGATCGCGAAACCCTACAACTGAGGTCTTACACGCTTAAATCTGAAATTGCTCGATTGCAGGAACAACTGTCTCAAATCCCACCGGTCAATTTACGGGAAACGGCGAAAACGGTTTCTCTTCCGCAGTTTTGGTTCGATCTGACGGAATCCGAACGTCGGTTTTATTTTCGTGAATTCGTGCGACAAGTCGAAATTCAACGGGATGGCGATGAGTGGCAGGTGCGGTTACAGTTCCTCTTTCAGCCGATTCCCCAAGACGAGAACCTTTAGCGATGGGCGATCGCTTGACTGAGAATCGCGGTCTTCGTTTTAAAGTTCGATTTTGTGATAGAATCTCTTCAGTTTTATGGAAATTTCGTTGCGTTAAACGCTTCATATTTTTTAATATAAAAAAAAGCTATTAGAATTAAAAGAAATCTAAACCGAACGCCCCCTAGCAATCTTCCGTAGTATCCGTCATAATTGAATATTATTCGCAGCTATGGCGAGTAGAAATACGGAGAAAAGCGATATGTTTGAGAATTGGTGGGGATTGTTACTGTTAACGCTATTCAACACAGCCGTTTGTTTGGCGCTGCCTCGTCTCGTGACGCTCGATCGCGATCGATGGTTCCGGCGTTTGAAACCCCAGGCGATCGCTGCCAAAGCCTCCGAACCCACAGCATTTTCCGATACAGTTGCCTAAGGGTTTTCCCCTCAATTACCGCTTTCCTCCCGATCTCTTGACGGCTCGAAAATCGAGGTTGGGAGGCGTTTTGCGTGCCTTCACAGCCGTTCGAGTCACCGATTTAAAAATTTTTCCAGTTTTCCCCACACCCCTATCCAGATTCTTCGCAGTACTCCAGCCATAGCTGAAAGCTTGGCTGCTGAGAGGGTGACAACATAGCTAGACCCCCTGCCTCACAAGGGATAGAGCCTCTAGCCCTCGTTGAAAATGGAGAGATTTGTGAGGCTTCAACGCCATGAGCGCCAACATCCAATCTCTCCAGAGCAGCAGGGATTGACTCCAAGCATAACCGGATAATCCGAGGGAAAACACTATGATGAGGAAACCTTGAGGGGTCAGGTCTGAACGACCTAAATAGGATTGGACGTGAGATTCAAGGAGACGCTGACCCGAACGAGTTGCTAA
>NZ_KB235957.1:1611-13235 GCF_000332355.1 Baaleninema simplex PCC 7105 | reverse complement strand
CTGCCGCAACTGGGATGGGTTCGGGTTCGGTGGTCGCGGAAAATTCCTGATTTATTCCAGGTGAAACAAGCTCGAATTGTGCGTAAGGCATCCGGGTACTTTGTCATGCTTAGCCTTCAGGCTGACGTCGATATTCCTGCTGTAGCCCCTCACGGACATCCGGTAGGGATTGATGTGGGTCTGGAGTACTTTCTTTCAACTTCTGATGGAGAACAGGTCAAGCGACCTCGCTTCTTCAACAAACTGCACCGCAAGCTGAGATTGCTGCAACGCCGATTGAAGAAAAAGCAGAAGGGGTCAGCTAACTGGCTGAAACTCCAGAAGAAAATTGCCAGAGTCCATCAACGGATTGCCGATACGAGAAAAGACTGGCATTTCAAGCTGGCTCATCACCTCTGCGACGGTGCAGGGATGATTTTTGTCGAAGATCTCGACTTCCGCATTATGGCTAAGGGAATGCTGGGCAAGCACACCCTCGATGCTGGATTGGGTCAATTTGTGAATCAGATCCTTCCCTGGGTGTGCTGGAAGCGCGATGTGTATTACGGCAAGGTGGATGCGCGGGGCACTTCTCAGGAATGTCCCGATTGTGGGGCAGAGGTTCATAAAGACCTCTCAACCAGGATTCATCACTGTCACAACTGCGGGTCAACAAAGCCCCGTGATGTGGCGAGTGGACAAGTTATCTGTAGCCGTGGGCAACGGCAAATCGAAAATGCCTGTGGAGTCGAGGCGACGGGGGATCGGGTCACTGATTCTAGTTGGCTGGCTGTGAAGCAGGAAATCTTTGGGGCGACCCAAGGAATCTCCCTGCATACCCGGAACGGGTTGCTGGGAGAGGATGTCAAAAATCTTTGTTATACTACGAACTAGAGGTAAATCTTTCGGGTACGGCGTTTCCAGGCGCAGTCTTTACGCTCTCAAAGACGATTTGAAAGTCATCGATCGAAACCGAACTCAACCCTCTACTGGTTAGGTTGAGAATCGGGTCGGAAATCATCGGCTGAAAGCTGAATCTGAAAAAAAGTCTCCGGACTCCATCACTTTTGCTGTGTCGAAACCGATCGCGCACTGTTAAGACGTGCGATCGAGCGGTAGAGGTGTCGGACTGGCGCGTGTAGACAACGTCACTCGAGATAGCTCGCGTGCGAAGCTGGCGATCGGGTCGCAGTTCCCAAACCCCCGATCGTCGAACTTGCATCGTGGGGTATCGTCGTGCGTGCTGTCGAAATGCCGAGTCGCCGAATCGAATTTGCTGTTTGTTGTTATTGGGGAGGTACGTTTGTGACCGTTCGCTTGTCCGTTTCGCGGTGCGTCGTTACACTGTCAATCGGTCTACTGGTGGTTTTGTTTGCCGTTTTACCACCGTCGCTTTTATGTTTGAATACATCTTCAAAACAGGCTTCGTTTCTTAAGTTTACCAAACCGTCGAGAATCTATCTCGACAACAGAGGTACGTCTTCCCTGGCGATCGAACCTCTAGCTTTAGCGAATCTATCCGTCGTCGCGTCTAATGGTGTGGCGTTCGAGTTCGGGGACAGCAATCTGCTCGATCGCCGACGGGATCTCGTCCAATTGAACGAAATGCTCGATCGCTTGCGTCGTCTGTTTTGGACTTTCGCCCAGTGTTGGCAAGCCCTGTTACAGCAACCGGGACTCAATCTGCTCCTCGAAGCTAACCTTCCCCATAAAGGAGAAGATATGCTAGAGAGTGCTGCTTAGTTCCGAGTTCGAGTGAACCTTCGCTATCTCGTCCCGCTATATGACCCGTCCGTTTCCGAGTGGAGTTGGGAAGCCCGCCTGCTGCGCTGGCTGACTCTCTTCTGGCTCGTCATCGGGTTACTCGTCCTGTTTTCTGCCTCCTATCCGAGTGCCTATGCCGAACTCGGAGACGGAACCTATTATTTTAAACGTCAGATTCTCTGGGCGATGGTAGGACTCGTCGGGTTCAATATTATCGTCCACACTCCCCTGCGACTGTGCCTGTCGATCGCCCGCTGGGGATTGTTAGCCCTGTTGGGGTTGCTCCTGGCGATCCTGATTCCGGGGTTGGGAACCACCGTCAACGGTGCCACCCGCTGGATTGCTATCGGTATCGTTCCCATTCAACCCTCCGAGCTGATCAAGCCCTTTCTCATCCTTCAAGGGGCGATCGTTTTCGGACGGTGGAATCGGCTGACGTTTCGAGAACGAGCGATCTGGTTGGGTGTGATGGTCTTAGTTCTCACTAGCATTTTATTTCAACCGAACCTGAGTACGACTGCCATGTGTGGCATGATGTTGTGGTTGATGGCCATGGCGGCGGGATTGCCCTATCGCTTGTTAGGGGGAACCGCTTTGTCTGGGCTGCTGTTAGCGATTCTCAGCCTCAGTATTAAGGAATACCAGCGACGACGAGTCATGTCGTTCCTCAACCCCTGGGCAACGCCCGATCGCGACGGTTATCAACTGGTTCAAAGCCTGATCGCGATCGGCTCGGGGGGCTTTTGGGGAACGGGTTTTGGAATGTCTCAGCAGAAGCTGTCCTATTTGCCCATTCAGGACAGCGATTTTATTTTTGCAGTGTACGCTGAGGAATTTGGATTTCTCGGCAGTTTTTTGCTGTTGTTGTTTTTGTTGGTGTACGGGACGTTGGCGTTACGGGTTGCCTTGAAAACCCCGAACGTTGTCTATCAACTGGTCGCCGTCGGTGTCATGGTGGCGTTGGTGGGACAGTCGTTGATTAATATCGGCGTGGCGACTGGAGTACTACCCACGACGGGTTTACCGCTGCCGTTGTTTAGTTATGGAGGCAGTTCGACGATCGCGAGTTTAGCAGCTGCGGGGTTGTTGGTGCGGGTCGCTCGCGAAAGCAATGCGGCTTCAGTGGTGTCTCTGTCACAACAACGACAAAAACGCCGCAGACCGGCATCGAAGCACTAATCACGGCGTTTCGGGCTGTCATCTCGAATGTGAAGAAATACGACAAATAGCTTGGCGAACCTAAAGAATATCCTATAGATGATATAATGAGGTGATGGCGGAAAGATATCGACTGAAAAAAACGCTTCAAGCTTTCAGTGGGTACGTCAACGCCACCCGAAACGATAACCTCGAGCGAAGATTCCCAGGATTCACCCTGGGAATCTTCAGCGGCGATCGGCCGCTGCACGAAGCGAGCGAGTTTGCCCCTTCGTGACAACGTGGAGTGGCGAAGCGTTCGTCCGGTGACAACTTACGAGCTACTCGATTCTTCAGCTTTCCGGCGCACGAAACGCAACAGGAGATGGATGAAGAACAGGTAGCCCGTTGCCAGGACGAGAATGGTTAGAGAGAGATTGTCGAAGATCATAGGAGGGAGGGAAGTGAGAAGCGGGACACAAAAAAGAAGCGCGAAAGCCAAACGCAGCACAATTTAGCAGGACACCGAGGGCGATCGCCTCGGTCTGCAAGTGCCAAACCACCGTAACTGAAGTACGAAACCGTCCTTCATCTGCGAGCAATGCGACCGAACTTTGCCTTACCAATCGCAAGACTGACTGGGCAACCTGAGCAACCCAGCTTGATATCCGGTTGAGGGGGTTGTAAAAACCTTCGCACGACCGACCGTCAGGAGGCTGTCCCTTCGATCGTCTGTCTCTACTAACACAAGCCGAGTTTCGACAGGGCGAGAACGATCGGGTCTTCCAACGCGCTCCTCACAACTGCACTCGCGTTGTAGGGGTATTTGGGGTTACAACAATCCTTACCATTAATGTAACATAAGTTTCCGAATTTTTCGGGAGATCCTCGGGGGTGACTTAATAAATCTTTAATATGTGCGATCGAAAACGTCCAACCCAGACCCGACGAGAGCTTTCGTCAGAGCGATCGCCCCGTGGCGTTCTGCCCGATCGGTCTTCAGGCGTTGACAGAGTTTCCAAAAGCACGTAAACCAACTCACGATCGGAAAACTTCCCTACTCGAGAGGCTTCGCTTAGAATAGAAATCATATATGTAAACTTTCGTAACTTAGCCCCTGAGTCAGCCGATCCCCATGACCTCAGTAACTGCACTTTTTTCCCCAGTTGAAGACGACCTGCGCGTCCTCAATCAAAACTTGCGAGAGCTTGTCGGGGCGCGTCACCCTATCCTTTTCGCCGCAGCAGACCACCTGTTCCAAGCTGGGGGCAAGCAACTGAGGCCGGCGATCGTGCTGCTTGTCTCGAGAGCCACAATGCCCGATCGAGACATCACGTCCCGACACCGCAGACTGGCCGAAATCACCGAAATGATCCACACCGCCAGTCTCGTCCACGACGACGTCCTCGACGAATCCGAACTACGACGGGGCATCCCCACCGTTCACAGCAGCTTTGGCAATCGAGTCGCCGTTCTGGCCGGAGACTTTCTGTTTGCCAAATCCTCCTGGTATCTGGCGAACTTGAACGACCTCGAGGTGGTCAAACTGCTGTCTCAGGTCATCGTCGATCTAGCGGAAGGAGAAATCCAACAGGGGTTAAGTCGTTTCGACGCCGATCTCTCCCTCGAAGCGTACCTCGAGAAAAGTTACTACAAAACCGCCTCTCTGATTGCCAACAGCAGCAAAGCCGCCGCCGTTCTCAGCGGCGTCAGCCCAGAGATGGCAAACCATCTGTATTATTACGGTCGCGACGTAGGCTTGGCGTTCCAAATCGTAGACGACATCCTAGATTTTACGGGTACGACAGAAACCCTGGGCAAACCAGCCGCCTCAGACTTGCGAAGTGGCAACCTCACCGCCCCAGTTCTCTATGCCCTCGAAGAACAACCACTTCTCGAAACCCTTATCGCTCGAGAATTCGCCGAACCCGACGATCTCGATCGCGCCCTGGCGTTAATCGAAGAAAGCAATGGCATCGAGCGATCGCGAACTTTAGCGGCCGAACATACTCGGTTGGCGATCGAACATCTCGAATGCCTTCCGGCCTCAGAATCCCGCCAAGCCTTAACCAATCTCGCCGACTACATTCTCCGCCGCTTGTATTAGAGATGACGAGATGATGAGAGACTATTACCTGTCCTCACTCTTCCCTCACTCTTCCCTGTTAAAGTTTCCCTGTCCCCCCTGCTCCCTTGCCCCCTATCTCTCCTCTTGGGAAAACAGATATTACACTAAAACGAAAGACTTCAGCAAATACAGCATCAAACCCGCTTATGATTCCTACCGTTATCGAACAATCCGGACGCGGCGAACGTTACTTCGACATTTACTCGCGACTACTGCGCGAGCGTATCGTGTTCCTCGGCGAACAAGTTACCCCCGAATTAGCCAACCGTATCGTCGCTCAACTGCTGTTTCTCGAAGCCGACGACCCCGATCGAGATATCTATCTCTATATCAACTCCCCAGGGGGGGCTGTGTCTGCCGGAATGGGTATTTTCGATACCATGAACCACGTGCGGCCTGATGTTTGCACCATTTGCCTGGGTTTAGCAGCCAGTATGGGCGCGTTTCTGTTGAGTGCGGGAGCGAAAGGCAAACGCATGAGCTTGCCCCACTCGCGGATTATGATTCACCAACCTCTCGGCGGAGCCCAGGGACAAGCCGCAGACATCGAAATTCAGGCCAAAGAGATCCTTTACATTAAAGATCGCCTGAATCATTACCTGGCCGAACATACCGGTCAACCCCTCGAGAAAATCCAAGAAGATACCGAGCGAGACTTTTTCATGTCCGCCGAAGAATCTAAAGAGTATGGGTTGATCGATCGCGTCATTACTCGCAGTCCCTCGGCGTCGCGTCCCACCGCTGTCGAGGCTTAAGAGTCGGTCGAGACGTCAAGGGGCTAACGCTTAAGACCTTGACGTCGGTTGTGCCTGGAGATGCTGCAAAAACGACGACAGTTCCGATCGCGTGAGTTGCTGCCGCGATCGCTTCCCGTAGGTTTGCTCCAGGTGCGATCGCCCCCGGTCGGCGTCCCATCCAAGCCGTCGCAACTCCAGCGTCGTTTGAACCATCAAATCTGAGTCGTCCGTCGGTTCGGTCGAACTGTTTTCTTCCATCGCTAAATTAGAAGTTGGGGAAGATACAGAGGTCGAAGGTTCGACCCCTTGAGAAGATTCAGCATCGGGGGAAGCCGGAGATGTCACAGAAGGAGACGGTGTCACAGACGCCTCAGTCTCCAAAAGCTCGACCTTCGTGGGAGTCGCCTCCCTCTCGAAATCTAGCATCGCTAACACTCGTTCCCTGGCGCGATCTTCAGCGGTTTCAACCGAAGTCGCAGCAGCCATCCCCGACGCCAAACAAACGCCTTCAACTTCAACTGTCGCTCGAACGATATATTGTCCCTCGTGTATCGTGACGAGGTCGGCGCACAGACTTCCTGAAGGATAGCGTTGGCGGAATAATTGCAACATAGCCCAAACCGTCGATCGACTCGCGAATCGCTTTTAGTTTAATTCTAGCGATCGCCGGTATTGATAGTCGATCGTTGAGAGGGGAATCGTAGGGTGCCGTGACGCGGACAGAAAATGTAACGGAAAGACAGTTCAAAGAGCTTTCCCGCGTCACGCACCGCCCCCACAGGAAAATGAGGTGAGGAGATTAGGAGATGAGGCGATCGGGTGAACTCCTCCCCATTCCCTGTTCCCCGTTCCCTATTCCCTAAATGTAATGGAAAGACAGTTCAAAGAGCTTTCCCGCGTCACGCACCGCCCCCACAGGAAAATGAGGTGAGGAGATTAGGAGATGAGGCGATCGGGTGAACTCCTCCCCATTCCCTGTTCCCCGTTCCCCGCAAAAGACGGGGCAAATTATGGTGTAAAATGAGCAGAAGTCGCCTCAGCTTCGCTCGTGTCGGCCGGTTCGTGACAAAAACGCTCCATCGAGTTCGCAACTGCACCCATCACGCACCGATCTCTTTTCGATACTCGCGCTTTTGCCGTGCAGATCGAGCGACAGTCACAACTTCTTTGGCGGCATCGACGCTTCGACTCGAGCGACGGCATCCGTGTCTCGAAATCTTGTCGATCGCGCTCGGAGCCGTCCTAGTAGGTTCGAGCTGCGTTACTAGCCAATACAGATCGAGATATATAAGGATTACAGAATTGCATGAACTTTTCGATCGCAACACTCCTGTCCAACTTTCCAGACGATAAATCAGTCGCACCCAAAGTCCTCGAGAAAAAACTGGACTGCGAAGCCACACCCGACCTTCAAAAACTGCACATCGTTCTCGACGCACTAGAACGGTCTGGGATTCTCATGAAAGATCGCGGACGCTACCGACGGGACGATCGAGAAGAACTCGTCGAAGCCAAACTTCGATGCTCGAGCAAAGGATTTTGCTTCGCCATCCAAGACGCCGAAGGCGCCGAAGACATTTACGTCCGCGAGTCCTATCTCAGCACCGCCTGGAACGGCGATCGCGTCCTCGTCAAAGTAATAAAAGAAGGAAGTCGCCGCCGCTCTCCTGAAGGCGAAGTGCGCTTAATTCTCGAACGGGCGAATCCCTCCGTCCTCGCACGCATCAAAGAAGTTCCCGGCCGGGGATATCGCGCCGTTCCCCTCGACGATCGCTTGCTGTTCGAGATCGACCTCGAAGACGACGAACGCCTCAAAGACGCCGTCGATTACCTGGTTCACGTCGAAGTCCAGCGCTATCCCTTGGGTGCGAAACCGCCGCTGGGGCGGGTGGTACAAGTTCTCGGAAGCGACGCCGAAGCGGCCAACGACATCGACATCGTGTGTTGCAAACACGACCTTCCCCGAACCTTCCCGCAAAAAGTCCTCGATTCTCTCGAGACCGTTCTGCAACCGATCGACGACAAAGCGATCGCCGATCGCGTGGACTTGCGGCATCTCAACACCCTGGCCTTTGCCAACAGTGAAAACGAACCGGTCGATCGCGCCTATAGCCTCACGCGCAACAAGCAAGGCAATTGGCAACTCGGAATTCACATCGCCGACGTAGCCCGCGTCGTTTTCCCCGATTCCCCCCTCGATCGCGAAAGCTTCAAACGCGGTACGAGTATTTACCTCGGGGACATAGTACTGCCCCTGTTTCCCGCTGACCTGTGCCGAGCCGTCGGTTTCGCCCCAGAGTCCGACCGCCTAGCCGTCTCGGTACTGGTGACGCTCGATGAAAACGGCGAAATCGTCGAATACGAAATCCAGCCGACGACGATACGCCTCGATCGCCTCGTCAACAACGAGCTAGCCCGTCAAGTCTTCGATCGCTCCGAGGACGAAAACGATACCGTTCCCGACGTTCCTGCCGACCTTCTGAGCGCCCTCGAAGACTTCGCCACCGTCAGCCAAGTTCTCCGCGAACAGCGATATCAGCGAGGATCGTTCGACCTGACCCTTCCCGAGACACACAACCACTTCGACGACGAGACGCCTCTCGGCGTCCCCGTATTCGCCCCCGAATCTCGCGGTCGGGACATTTTATACGAATTCGTCGTTTTAGCCAACCAACTGATAGCCGAGCATCTCAACGCCTTGGGGGTTCCAGCGTTGTACAACATCAACCCCGTCCCCGACCTGGCCGACGTGCAAGACGCCATCAAACTGGCGGCGAACATGGGAGTCGAACTGTGGCTCGAAGACGAAGAAGAAGTCTATCCCAGCGACTTCAAGCAGTTTTCCGAACAGTTCGCCGAATGCGAAGACGCGAAAATTCTCAACTATCTCCTCGAGGCGATCGTGCGTCCGAGTTATTACAGTACGAAGCCGGGGATGCACTTCGGTTTAGCGCTCGAAGAAGGATACACCCACGCGAACACCCCTTTGCAACGCTATCTCGATCTGTTCGTGCAGCGGGTGTTACAGGCCGTGTTCGAGAAAGGGCGCGATCGCCGCACCACGCGATCGAAAGAACGGGTCGACCTGCGGCATTCCTCCTGTCACGGTAAAATCAACTGGAACGTTTTACCGCCGGACGTACAGCACGCGTTTGAAGAGCGTCTCTCGGGATTGGCGATCGCCCTCGGCGAACGAGAACGGCTGGCTCTCGAAGCCGAAACCGACCTCAACGGCTTGCAAAAAGCCGGAGCGATGAAAGAACGCACCGGCGAAATTTTCCGGGGCTTGATTACCGGAGTGCAGTCTTACGGATTCTTCGTCGAGATCGAATCTGGCGAAAACGGTGCGGCTCCAGCTCGCTTAGAAGGCTTGGTTCACGTCTCTTCCCTCAAAGACGACTGGTACGAGTATCGATCGCGCCAACAAACCCTCGTCGGACGCAAAAACCGCAAACAGTATCGCCTCGGCGATCGCGTAGACGTGCAAGTCAAAAGCGTCGATTACTATCGCCAGCAAATCGACCTAGCCCCCGTCGGCGGCGGGAGCGAAGCGCCATTGACTGACGACGACTATTTCAGCGAAGAAGAGTAAGACAGAGCCAGGGGAAGTGGCCGCAAACGGACAACTTCCCCCGAGCAGCACAATGAACGAGTTCAAACATCCCCGACCCCTCGTTATCGGCGTTTCTGGGGCGTCAGGGTTAATTTACGCCGTGCGAACCCTCAAATATCTGTTACAGGCCAACTATCGCGTCGAACTGGTGGCCTCGAAAGCTGCGTATATGGTGTGGCAGGCAGAGGAAGGGGTCAAAATGCCGGCCGACCCCCAAAAACAAGCTCAGTTTTGGCGGGAGAAAGCCGGAGTCGAAACGGAGGGATTTCTACGCTGTCACCCGGCGGGGGACGTCGGGGCTAACATTGCCAGCGGCTCCTTTCGTACCCTAGGAACGATCGTGATTCCCTGTAGCATGAGTACCGTGGCCAAACTCGCAACGGGGGTCAGTTCGGACTTGCTCGAGCGGGCTGCCGACGTACAACTCAAAGAAGGCCGTAAACTGGTAATCGTACCGCGAGAAACGCCCTTGAGTTTGATTCACCTACGCAACCTTACGACCTTGGCAGAAGCGGGCGTTCGCATCGTTCCGGCGATTCCCGCCTGGTATCACCAGCCTCGAACCATCGAAGATTTAGTGGATTTCGTCGTGGCTCGGGCGTTAGACCAGCTCGAGATCGATTGCGTTCCCCTCAAACGGTGGAAAGAGGAGTCGTAGCCGTTTTCAAGCGTTCCACCATGAAACGAAAGTCGAAATTGTCTGTGTTTTGGCTGTTGGCGATCGCGCTGGCGGCCGTGTTCGTCGTTCAGAACGGTGCGCCTGTGGTGGCGCTGCGGTGGTTCGGATTGCGATCGCTGGCGTTACCGTTGGGGGTGTGGGTCGTTCTGGCGGTTCTGGCGGGGATTTTCACGGCAATGCTGTTTGCGTGGCTGTTTCGGTCGTCCCGATCGCCGCACGGTCGTATTGAGAGTTCTCCAGCCTCAGATTTTCCACCCGATACCCACCAACGCCGTTCCTTCACGCCCCAACCTTCTCGAAATTGGGTCGATTTAGAACCCGACGACGACCCTGGCGACGAACGCTTTCAAACGCCGACGGTCGCTTACGAACCTGTCTCGTCCTCCCCATCTCGTCCCGCCTTCGTCCGACTCGAGGCAGAAGACGAACCTGAAGAGGAAGTGTGGGACGACGAAGATTGGGAAGCCGAGAACGCGGACTATCCCGAAGAGGAGAACGTCACGCCGCAGAGCGATCGCACTTACGAAGTCCAACAGCGACCAGTCGAGTCCTATCGCCAGGGAACCATGTACTCTTACAGTTACGAAAAAGCGCCGAAGCCGCCTCCGAGGGAGTCTACAGCCGAGGTGCGAACCTCGAGGGCTGAGGAGGACTTTGTCGAGGAAAGGGTCGCATCCCCGTCAGAACCAGCGATCGATCCAGAGCCGGACGAGGAAGACATCCCCGTGGCGGCCGACTGGGAAGACGATACTGAGTGGGAGGACGAAGCAGTCGAGGATGCCGTAGAAGAGCGCTTCGACGACACGCCATCAGCGCCTCGGGAGCGCGATCGCCGAGAAACATCGGATCGACTCGTCGATGACTGGAGGCAACCGACCCGCGACGACGATCGCGATTGGTAAGGCCGTCGCCGATCGAAACGGGTGCATCTCACTTTTGCAAAAACATCAGTTTAGGGTGGCAAAATTCCCGATTAGCACTTCCGGTATAAGATCCCCGGCATCTTGGAGATGCCGGGGATCTGGAAATTGAGTGCGCCCAATTCGATGAATTTACATTTTTGAGATGCACCCGATCGAAACTCCATCGAGAAATGTCATCGACAGTGGAAAGAATTGACGGACTACATTTATTGAGTGGCGATCTCTGTCAATTTTTAGCTCGCCTTCGATCGCAATTACTACCAATTTTCAGGGATGTTCTTGGTGAAAGCACTCCACTTTCTCTAAGCACTTTTTTATTTAGGGCTTACTGAGTAAAGCCAGAAAATCGACTGATACGGAATCCGTATTAAAACCCCATACTGTAACGATCTATCCTGAAAACAAGCCGCAAACGAAGTCGTAATGCTATAAGGGGAGGGTGCATCCCAGTTTTGCAATGAGTAAGAGTACTTAGGGCTTGCTGAATAACTCCAAAAAACAGGGTATGGACAGTTGACAAGAAATGGAACAGAGTTAAGCATAAGCTATTTTTTTGGTATTAAAATAGCTTGATATAACTCATCCTAATAATTTGGAACACAAAATCAGAGTTTTGGGAAATTTGACACAAAAAAAGACAAGTAAAACTGCCTCAGCAGCTTCA
>NZ_KB235957.1:0-1511 GCF_000332355.1 Baaleninema simplex PCC 7105 | reverse complement strand
TCAAGATTTCCGGCGCTCAGTGGGAACGTCAGAACGTTCCACAAGTCCTCAAGCAACGCTGTGCTTATCTCAATGGAGACTTTTACGCCTAACACTTGCAAAACTGGGATGCACCCATTTAGCTGCGGTTGGGTTTCGGCTTTATTCGACCCAACCAACTCCAGACTCATATTTTTACAAAAGTGAGATGTATCCAGAAAATTAGCTCGATTTAAAGGCTTGCCAAGCCGTCGATCGCCGAGAGTAACGACCGACCTAATATTGACAAACGATCGAAAATTCGATAATTTCTCTCTCAATCTAAAGATGAAAAATTAAGAAAAATCTATTCGAGCGTTAAAGTGTCGTTAAAACCGTTTTAAATTTGTAGTTTCCCCGTTCCAATGACAAAGCAAACCGGCGATCGCTCGCCCAACTTCAGCCACCGAAATCGCCCGATTTCACGTCGAAGGTTCTCCAAACTCCTAACGGCGGCCGTTGCGACCCTCGCGATCGCCTCAGACGTTCGCCGAGGACGCGCCACCCTTCCTGTCATGAAACCCAAACGCCTATTTCCCGGTGCGACAGTAGGGATTATCAACCCCGCAAGCGCCACCTTCGTTCGCGATGACGTCAACCGGGTTCTCGACGCGATACGCGGCTTGGGATTGGTTCCCCAACTCGGACGCCACGCCACCGATCGATATGGTTATTTTGCCGGACGCGATCGCGATCGCGCCGCCGACATCAACGACTTTTTCGCCGATCCCGACGTTACGGCGATTCTCCCCATCAAAGGCGGCTGGGGAAGCAGTCGCGTTCTCCCCTATCTCGACTACGATTTGATTCGCCAAAACCCCAAAATCCTCGTCGGATTCAGCGACATCACCGCCTTACTCTGGGGAATCCACCGCCAAACCAATTTGGTGACGTTCCACGGTCCTAACGGCTTTACCTCTTGGAATCCCACTCAAACTGACTGGTTTCGTCGCGTGTTGTTCGACGGCGAGGCGATGACGTTTCGCAACTTCCAAGATCCCGCCGACAAAAACCGACCCATGCAAACGCGCTATCCAGATTCTTCGCAGTACTCCAGCCATAGCTGAAAGCTTGGCTGGTGGTGTAGCGAAGCGCGACCGAGGGGAGTAACCTACAAAAGATTTGCTACAGTTTAGATATGCTAAACATGACGTGGGAATTTAAGCTAGAGCCAACGGCGGAGCAGGTTTCAGAGATCGAACACATTCTTGAGGTGTGCCGCCATGTCTGGAATTTTGCTCTGCGGGAACGTAAAGACTGGCTAAAATCCCGCAAGTCGCCCGTGAATGCGTGCTCGATTCGGCAGGAATTTATCTTGCCAGCAGATGCACCCTTCCCGAACTGCCACATTCAGGCTAAGCGTTTGACCGCTGCCAAGACTGAATTTCCTCAGCTCAAGACGGTCAACGCTCAGGTTCTTCAGCAAGTCCTTAGAAAACTTGAGACTTCTTGGGAGTCGTGGCGGTTAAAACGTTCGGGTCTTCCAACGGTTC
>NZ_KB235956.1:83958-112553 GCF_000332355.1 Baaleninema simplex PCC 7105 | reverse complement strand
GCTTCATCAAGTGCTTGATACTGCTTTGGCAAACCTTTGAGTTTGGCTTCTCGAACTAACATTGCTGTTGTTGATTCCCCGATATCCTTCCATCTTGCCACAAGAATTGTCGGGTAAAGTCGTCCTAGAAGGACGAGGCTTTAAACCCAGCTCTTTTGGTAAAACTCCGCCTCTCCCCTCTCGGCGATCGCAGAAGTCGTAAAAACCGTAACTATAGTTATTTCCCCGCGAGATCGCCGACTTTCCCACTGGACTGACGCCCCACCAGCTCCCGCAACCGCTCCCGATACTCCTGTTGCGTTATCTTTCCTTCCTTCAACTGGCGACTGAGGGCGTCGAGTTGCGGGCGAACCGAGTCTCGTTTGGCGGCGATCGCCTCGGAATTCGCCTCGTACAGCGATTTTCCTTCTTGCTTGGCGTTGCGGAATACTTGCTTGAGTTCCTCCGAACTCATCTGGCGGCCGCTAGCGTAATAGCGATTCGTCGCTTGACCGAGGGCCCAAGTCAGCGTAAACCAAAACGACGCGCTGGCCGCACTTCCCAGTACCGGAACAAAAATCCCCACCACAGACACCGCCGCCCAGGTCGTTAACGCCGCCGCAAACGCCCCCAACCCTCCAAAAATGTTCCCCACGACGGCCAGGGCGTCTTGACCTTTGGGATAACCCCATTTTGCCCCGATCGCCCGCATCATCTTCAACTCCAAAACGTAAGCAGCTAGGGCGGTAATGGCGTTGAGTCCTGGGATCGGATTGAAGCCGAGGATCGCGATTCCGATCGAATAATCGAGAACGAGACTGCGAACGTTCTGTTCTCGGATGGTGGGATCGCCTGTCGCTTCGAGGATCTCGTCTCCCGACTCGTCCGACAACGCCTCTAACGCCGTCTCGAACAGTTCCTCGTCTTGTTGGCTGTCGATCTCGAACGCAACGCGAAGGCGATCGAGGATTTCCTGTTCTTGCGGCGTCGTCCCGCCAAGTTTCGCCATCGTAAAGGCGGCGTCGTAGAGAGTTGTTTGGATTTCGGGTCGGGTAATCTGCGCGATCGAGCTGTCGAGATTTTCCGGTTGAGACAACAACCTATCTAACGTGAGGTCTTCCGGTGGCGATTCGAGTTGCGCCCAGGCTGCTTCGAGGGCGTTTCGTTCTTCATCTGTGAGAACGCCGTCCGCTTGGGCGGTTAACACCAACACGTTCAAACTGGCGAGGGCTTCGCGATCGCGATCGGACATGGGGTTAGAATCTCCGTTAGACGATATCGAGAGGTCGCGCGTCGAACCGAGTGGCCGGTTCAGGATTTCGATTTAACCACCCACCGCAACAGCCACAGAGAAGTCGTCAAACCAATAAAGTGGGCGAACAGGGTGTGAGTGTTTCCCAAGACCACGAAAATGTCGATCGGTTGAATTAATTGGTTTAACGCCGCTGGAGAAAACGCTACCCCTTCCGATCGCAGGGCTTTCGCCAGCAAAATTCCCGTAATGGTTTCGGCCGCCAACAAATTAAACAGCATTCCCACCAAGTTCACGATCGAGCCAATTTCGATCGCTCGTACCGTTTCGGCCCGCGTCGGACGTAGGGTACTGTCAGCGATTCCGAGGCGTTTGGCCAGTTGGCCGTATCGAAGCGTCCAGTAAATGCTGATTCCCAAGGCGACCAATCCCGTAACGGCGAAGAAAATTCCCGGTCCTCGTCCTGGGTTGATTTGAGCGGCGCCGGGTTCGTCAGACGCTGCGATGGGAATGGTGAACAGGAAAATTAACGCTGCAACGACCCCTAAAATAATTTGTACCCAAAAGCTGAGCTGTCCCGCCCGGCGCAAGGCGGGAATCACGCGCTCGACTGCGGGAGGAAGCGCTTGAATCTCGCTCGAGTCGGAGGTCGAAATGTTGTAGTCCTCGTTGTTCATGGAGTTTGTCTAAACCGCGTCTGGACGTTTTTCTTCTAGCGTACCGTTTGTCGCCGAGTCGCGCTCGTCTCCCAAGATGCGATCGCGCAGGGTGACGGTGACGAGATGAGACAAAACCCCCACCGGCCCGGCGAACAAACACAGGGCGATCGAGTGTCTCGTCCAAACCCCCGTTTTCTGACCTTCCCAATAAATCCAACGCCCCACGAACAAATCCATCACCAGGAAATGCGCCCAACCTGTCGCGGCGGCGGGTTCTTCGCCAAAGAAGCGGGCGATTTGAGATAGACTGGGGTTCGCCAAGGCTTCGACGGATTCGGCGTTGAGGCTTTGGGAAATACAATACAGATAAAATCCCACCAACACCACAAAGGGAAGATTTGACTTTGACACCCGCCGGGTGACGCCCCAGTTGGGTAACAGCACCATTAGCGCCCAAAAGGGCAAAACGAACAGGTTCGCTAGGTCGAACAGTGTCGAAAGAGAAAGATAAGTCACGATCGCAAAACGAGAAAAGAGTCGAAGTTTAGCGTTCCTGTTTCACTATATCGCTCTCAGTAAAGGCATTTAAAGTGAGGTGGGAAAAGGGATGTCTCAGAGGGTTTGACAGTCCCCTAGAGCTGCATTAGAATTTCTCGAAAAACTCGCCCAACTCTATTGATTCCCCTCGACCACAACTGGATATTGGAACGCTCATGAACTTACGACGTTGGGTTTGTCTCGGCGCTTTGGCGGGTTTCACGCTAACTGGATGTCGCACGCAATCCCCCCTTTCCGATGGAAGTTCTTCCCCCGTACCGCTCTCGGAAGCTTCCGCAATCGCCAGTGAATTCGAGATCGATCGCGAGGCGCTAGCGTCTCTGTGTCGCGTAGTGAAAATTAGTAACGGGGAAGTTCGCGAGTCGCAAAAATCGACGTTTGCGCTTCCCAACGCTCGCGACGACGACCGTGCGGTTGCCGACAGCGCGATCGCGGTCGTTCGCGACACGCCAGACCTCGATTACGATTTTATCGGACAGGCCGCCAACCTCGACGACTGGCCGCCTCGTAAAGAAGCCGCTTCCGACTCGCAGACGGAGTTAGTTTTGTGTCTTTACGAAACCAACGACACCGACGACGCTCAAACTTGTTGGTATCTTAACGAAGAGGGGTGGTACGGCGGCTTAACCGTCTACGGAACGCGATCGCAGTTGTACTTAGTCGAAGCGAAAACAGTGGATTTAGTCGCTCAAACGAATCTCACGCGATCGCGCCCCGACTGTCCCGAGTCCTATACGCTGAAAGGGGACAACCGCTCGGAAATTCAGAACGGACTACCCATCGAACTCGATCGCGTCAAGAGTTGGCTACAAACGCTCTAGCTCTGTTAAAAAAACGCAAAAAATAGAAGAGCGATCGGTTCGTTCTGTTTAACCTAGAGCGAGACCCCTAGCGAAAACCCCTCACCGCGAGAATTTCTATGACCACTCACGATTTACTCCTTCTCGTCCTCCTGCTTTCCCCTGGACTCCTCCTGTCCGCCGTCGTCATGGGTGCCTTTTCCCGAGGCGGCTAACAGACAGGTAAGAGGGAAGAGGGAAAACACGCTCGACTTTCCCTGTGTTGCAACCCGAAGCCTTTCCGAAACTCTATAGCCGTCGGCCTGCCAACGGCTATGGAAACGATCTCAACCGGTAATTTCAGACACTTCCAGCAAAAGCGCGTCCTGGCTGAGACTCCTTGTGGAGCAACACCAGGACGCGCTAAGCATCCTCGGGTTGGATGACTCGACGCACTCAGACGCCGTTTACCAACCTTTCTCAGCTTGGGAAAGCACGTAGGCGGCTACGTCTTCGATATCGTCAGGGGACAGACGACCCAGGAAAGACGGCATCGCGTTTTTCCCGTTCGTTACCTGAGTTTTAATGGCTTCGAGAGAATCCATTCCGTATTTTTCCAGCGCGTCTTTTTTGAGGGTTTTGGCCGCGTTGACGACGTTGCCTCCTCCCATGTGACACGCCGTGCAGTTGGCGCTAAAAACCTGAGAACCATGTTCGATATCGGCAGCCCAGGCGGGACGACCGAAGGCAAAAACCGTCACTGCTAGGGCGAGCAGGACAAACGAAACGAGCTTTTTCAAAATTGCGATCTCCTCTACTCGAACATACAAAGCCAATTTACGTGATATCGAAATGTGGTGTCTTTGTCAATAGACACTCGGTCGATTTAGTCTTAACCTTATGTGGCAAAGTACCGATAACGTCAAGGGTTTAGAGAACGAGAAACATCGATCGCACGTAAATTTTTTTTAAACAAATCTTCATTAAAAGATTCATTCAGACTGACGTTCGCTTGTCAAGATTCTCGTTACATTTTTTAAACAATTACTAAATCGTAACGAACGGTAATTTCGAGATACACGGCAGCGATCGCCCCCTTCGACTGACCGACTAAGCAACCCGAGAACGCGAACGCGCTACACGCCGCCACTGCGAACGAACCAATCGAACCAGCGACTGTGTCGGACTTGTTTGAGTCGGGAAAGACTGCGCTCGAACGCACAACGACAACAGGCTAGGTAAAATTGTCGGTATCCCTTCGGTGGAGGCGAGGGGAGCTTGAGAACCTGTCGGTAAGCGGCCATTGCGTCGGTGTAGTGTTGCAAGTGACAGAGAACGTCGCCCCGCACCAGCCAAACGCGAGGAGAACGGGGGGCGAGGAGTTGGGCGCGATCGCAACAGTTTAAGGCATCTTGGGGGCGATCGAGCTTCAGCAGCACAATTGCTTGAGCTAACCAGATACAATGAAGGTTCGGTTGGAGTGTCGTGACGCGACTGTAGTATTCCAGCGCTTCGCTGTAACGTTCTAAGCGATCGAGCAACTGTCCGTAGGAGACGAGGAGTTCCACGTCGTCCGGTTTTAAAGTTACCGCGCGACGAAAACTCCGACGGGCTTCCTCGAGACAGTCCAAGGCTGAGAGAACCTCAGCACGATGTCCCCAAAACTGTGGATTGTCGGGAAAGAGATCGATCGCCCGCCGCACGGAAGTCAAGGCTTCTTCCCAGCGGCGACAGGCTGCCTCTGCCTGACTGCGCGAATGCCACCAATTGGCTTGGGTGTCGTCGAGTGTTAAAGCAGCCTTAAACGCATCGATCGCCGCAGCATAATGTTTGAGTGCCATTAATGCCGATCCTTTGCCAAACCAGGCGCGATCGCACTGCTTATCAAACCTCAACGCGCGATCGTAATCAGCAACAGCACTGCGGTAGAGTCCCCAGCGAACGTGAACGCTTGCCCACTCCAGGCAGCGTTCGAGAGAATCGGGTTGTAACACGGGTCTTGCTCCTGCCTGCACCCTATCCTAACGGCAAGAAGGGGCAATCCGATATTATCACGGGCGATCGGTCTCAAACCGATTGGGAATAGGGAGTTTCGCCGATAATTTGCAGGGGCGTTTCAGTGACAATTGGTATGACAAGCTCCGTGACAATTTGTATTACCTTTCGCGTTACAATGAAAAACACTCTCATCTTCCCATTGGGTTTGAAAGGGGTAACCTTGTAGATAGTTTCCATTAAAATGCTTATGGCGAAAAATAACAGTAATGGCTACAAAGTAATTAGCGATAACCGTCAAGCACGTTACCGTTACGAAATCTTAGACACTTACGAAGCGGGTATCGAACTCAAAGGAACAGAAGTCAAATCCATCCGCCAAGGACGAGTCAATTTGCGAGACGGATACGCCTTAATTCGCAACAACGAAGCCTGGTTGTTCAACGTCCATATTTCGCCCTACAACACGGCGAGCCAGTACTTCAACCACGACCCGCGACGTACGCGCAAACTGCTACTACATCGCGACGAAATCCGCAAATTAATCGGAAAAGTTGAAGAAAAGGGTTTGACCCTCGTGCCGCTAAAAATGTATCTCAAAAACGGCTGGGTTAAAGTTCTAATTGGTCTGGGACGCGGCAAAAAACTCCACGACAAGCGAGAATCTCTGAAGAAGAAACAGGAAAAACGCGAAATCGCACGGGCGTTGAAAAACTATTAGTCGTAATAGAATTTGCCAAAGGTTTTAGGGAATGTCGAAGCGATCGCAGTCAAAGCCACTTGCAATTTCCGTTCCCAATCGATCTTCATTCAAGCCAGAACCCCGGTATTTCCAAAATACCGGGGTTCTCCACGCATACAAAACCTCTTGAGACAAAGAGGATAGCTCGGGCCGCAGAGCTTAACTCAGTCCCACCAACTGCAAGCTCAAATCCCACATCCGTTCGCCTTTCTCATCATCGCGAGCTTGTCGCGAGACTTTTTGTGCGAAAGACTGGCGGCCTTTCTTCTGGCGGTTTCCCCAACTCCAGTAAACACCAGATTGCTTAAATTCGGGGTCGGCCACAACCGCCGCCACCCGCTCGCCAGCCAACTCTTGGGAAACATATCCCCCCGTGATGTATTTCTGGAAAACTGGGAAGATTTTTTGGAATAGCGGATAGTGGTTGCGGAACAGCGGCGTATCGGCGACGCAACCAGGATACAGAGAGCTAAACGTGATATCCGTAGAATCGTGATAGCGGCGGTGCAGCTCCCGCATCGTCAAAACGTTACAAACTTTACTGTCTTTATAGGCTTTCACCGGCTCGAACTTCTTACCGTCGATCATCGAAACTGGCTCTTTGAAGCCTTCAGCGAACCCGTCGAGAGTTCCTAAATCGGGACGCGGGGGAATTTTACCGCCGAGTTCGTCGGGGTTGTGGGTGACCGTTCCCAGAATCACCATCCGTTTGTCCGGTTCGTTGGACTGCTCGAAGTCCGCCAACATCAGGTTACACAGTAGAAAATGTCCCAGATGGTTGGTGGTCATGGTCAGCTCGTACCCTTCGGGACTCCGCATCGGCTCTTTCAGCAGCGGCATATAAATCGCGGCGTTGCACACCAAGGCCCGGATGGGTCGGTTGAGGGAGCGGTAGTTGGTGACGAACTGGCGAACGCTCTGCAAAGACCCGAGGTCGATATGCAGAATTTTGTAACTGTCTTTCGCCATACCGAGGTCTTGGGCAGCTGTTTCTGCTTTTTCCAAGTTGCGACAGGCCATGACGACGTACCATCCCTTTTCGGCGAGGGCTTTTGCGGCGTACAAGCCAACACCCGAAGAGGCTCCCGTAACAATGACTGTGGGCTTTTGCTGGTTTTCCATTCTCGTGAAGTGATTTGATATCGATCGCTGTTAACCCGATCTATGATCGCATATTGGGCAGGCTCTACGGCCGGGCAGTTTGGTGAAGAATCTTATACTCAGGCTCGTTTGGTGGTGAGGAGCAGGGGAGCAAGGGAGAGGGGGAGAGGGGGAGAGGGGGGGAGAAACTGTTATCTGTTCGCTGTCTTCACTGGTGACTGGTGACTGGTGACTGGTGACTGGTGACTGTCTTCCCTCTTCACTGAAAAAAAAGCCCCGGAACTCCAGCAAGTTCCAGGGTTTCCATCAGGGTGCATCTACCATTCCTCTGTTCTTTAGAAAGGTGGGAGGTTCCGGATAGTTTTGTAATTTTCTTGTTCCCTGTTCCCTATTTCCTGTTTCCTCTACCGCCAAGAAAAAACCCAGAACTTTTGCAAGTTCCAGGTGGGTGAGTCGATGGCTTCCTGTCGTTGAAGTGAGAAGCTTCGAGTACGGAGAGTCAGTTAAGAAAAAAACCCTGAAACTCCAGCAAGTTTCAGGGTTGCCATCAGGGTGCATCTACCATTCCTTTGTTCTCCGAATAAGGTCGGGTCTCAGGATGGTTTTGGAAAAATTTTGGGAAATTTTGGCGATCGCTCTCAAATTTACGTGTTTTTACGGAGTTATTAAAACTACAGTATAAAAATTAAGTATTTTTATGTAGAATCGAGTTGTACTACTGTTTTTAATTATTATTGTAATCATTTTTAAATAATTTTAAGTAAACTTTTTTTATAGAACGATCGTGATTTTGTTTGACTACAATTTGTCTGCAAAATTTCCTAAAAATCTCACGAAGAATATAGAAATGAGTTTTGTTTTTCCATTATAAATTTACAGAAACAGTAGAGTGGGCAATGCCCACCGACTTCTACATTTGGTATGGATAAGGCTTAATCGCGTAAGTCCAGACCCATAAAAACGAAATTCGTACATAAAAAACTCCACCCCAAGCCTGAAGGAGAAAAACGGGGTGGAGGCAGCCTGTTACCTACTATTGTGACTTAAAATCTTAAAAAAGTCCGTAAAATTACTGAGGCTGCGGTTCCTTCGACGCGGCAAGAAACTCCTTCAACCGCCACAAACTCACGGTTTGGCCCAAATTCAACGGTAACAGCGACACGCCTTCTAAACGCGACTGCACCCAACCGTCACCCCAGTACCACTCGTGAAAGCCGTCGATTCCGCCACTGAGTAACATTCGCAAACACCGATCGCTCGCCACTTCGACATGATGCTCGATCGATACGAACCCCAGCGAACTCGTAAACGTCAACCCTTCATGAAGCTTTTCCGGCAAACCCGGCGATAACTGTTGCGGCAACCACTTCTGTAACTCACTCGGATGTAGCAGACTGCGAGCGATCGCACTCGCCGAAGCGTCGATCTCAATTCGCAAATGGCTCTGTTGAAACGTTCCCAGCATACTTCCAGCTATTCCCAGCCAAGCCCACGAGAATCATTATGACGAATTTCTCGGGGCGATCGCCAGGTTGTCGTTCCGATCTCTGAAAAGATCGCGATCGTTACATTGACATCCTCACCGCCCTGGAAGGACGGTGATTCCCAAACCTCGCGATTTGGGTTCCTGCTTCCTTCTCTCTCGAGTTTTTCGCAGTTGCTCTCCGGATCGAGATCCTTCAAGTCTTACACTCGCTTCACAGGCTGTAACGGTGTGTCCCACCGCCAAAATTCCAATTCAATTGGAGTTTTAGGCAAACTTACTAACTTGGGTTTCGTTAGCCAGTTTAACCATTCACGTCCATTGTACTGTAAAGCCGCCCTAGAAGGACGGGGTTTTAGACCCAGATTTTTCGATAAATTAAGATAAGACGATCTCAAACCTCAAAACATTCATGGCAGATCAGCTCGTTCGCGCAACAGCAGCAGATGGCGGCATTCGCTGCGTTGGAGCCATCACCACACGACTCACCGAAGAAGTCCGACAACGCCACAAACTTTCCTACGTCGCCACCGCCGCTCTCGGACGAACCATGTGCGCGGGTCTTCTCCTCGCCTCTAGCATGAAGAAACCCGAGTCTCGCGTCAACATCCGCGTTCGCGGCGACGGTCCCCTCGGCGGTATCCTCGTCGATGCGGGACTCAACGGAACGGTTCGCGGCTACGTGGAAAACCCCTCTGTCGAACTTCCTCCTAACAAAATTGGCAAACTCGACGTTGGCGGAGCTGTCGGTTCCAACGGCTTTCTCTACGTCATCCGCGATGTCGGCTACGGCTATCCCTACTCCAGTACTGTCGAACTGGTATCCGGCGAAATCGGCGACGACGTAACTCACTATCTCGTCAACTCCGAACAAACTCCCTCGGCGTTGGTTCTCGGGGTGTTCGTGGGAGCCGACGGCGTAACGGCGGCTGGGGGACTCCTCCTGCAAGTTCTTCCGAAAGCGGCTCGCGATGAGGAACTCGTAGCCACGCTGGAATCTCGCCTCGCGGGACTTTCGGGATTTACTCCCCTGCTGCGAAAACAGAAAAGCCTTCCGGCGATTTTTGAAAGTCTCTTGGGAGATTTAGGTTTGCAAATCCTCCCCGGCGTGCAGATGTTACACTTCCACTGCGGTTGTTCCTGGGAACGTCTCCTGGGAGCCTTGAAACTCCTGGGTTCGGCAGAACTCAAGGATATGATCGAAAAAGACGGCGGTGCAGAAGCCACCTGTGAATTCTGTAAAGATGTCTTCCACGCCGATGTCAGCGATTTACAACGCCTCATCGACGATTTGAAACAGGAGTCTTCCGTTCGCTAAGTCTGAAAATCACCTTGACGGAGCGATGTTTCTCGACACATCGCTCCCACGCTTCACTCTACCCTCTTTCCTCTACACTGAATTTCCCACCCATCTGAACTCGCCACAACGCCGCGTAAATTCCCTGACGTTTCAAGAGTTCTTCGTGGGAACCCCGTTCGGCGATTTTGCCTTTGTCCATGACGTAGATACAATCGGCGTTGCGAATGGTACTCAGACGGTGCGCGATCGCAATTGTCGTTCGGTTTTGGGTAATGCGATCGAGCGATCGCTGAATCGCCGCCTCCGTCTCGTTATCCACCGCCGATGTCGCTTCGTCTAAAATCAGAATCGGCGGATCTTTCAACACGGCTCGCGCGATCGCCAAGCGTTGGCGTTGTCCGCCAGAGAGCTTCTGTCCCCGTTCTCCAATGACGGTATCGTAGCCTTGGGGTAACTCAGAAATAAAGTCGTGTGCTTCTGCGATCGCCGCCGCCGCCACCACATCCTCGTCTTTGGCGTCGAAACTCCCGTAACGGATGTTTTCCGCCACGGTTCCATGAAACAGAAAGACATCTTGACTGACTAAGGCGATCGCTCGCCGCAAATCCTGTAACAAAATCTCCTGAATATCGATTCCGTCGAGGGTAATTCGTCCCGAGTGAATCTCGTACAATCGCAACAGCAATTTGACGATGGTACTTTTCCCCGAACCCGTCGCTCCCACAATCGCGATCGTATCTCCGGCGGGAACCCGTAGCGAAAAGTCCGAAATCACCGCTGAGCGATCGAGATAGCCGAAGGTGACGTTTTCCAAGCAAATCTCACCCTTTACCCGTTCTACGGGAAGCGGTTTGTTCCCCGGATGCACTGTAATCGGCATATCCAGCAACTTAAACACCCGTCGTGTCGATGCCTGCGATCGCTGGTACAAATCCAGGGTTTCCCCCAACCGCGTCAACGGCCACAACAAGCGTTGTGTCAAGAATACCATCGTACTGTAGGTTCCCACCGCCAGGGTTCCCGCCGCCGCGTCTAACCCTCCCAGTAACAGAGTTGCGGTAAATCCCACCAAAATAATAATCCGAATCAGGGGAACGAACGCCGCACTGAGGGCGATCGCGCGTTGGTTGCTGTGGCGATATTCGTTACTGAGGCGATCGATCCGGTTGACTTCGTACTCTTCGGCGGTAAAACTCTTAATTGTGGTAATTCCCGTCAAATTGTTCGTCAGTTGCGCGTTGAGCCACCCCACCGATTCCCGAACGGCGAAATAACGCGGTGCGAGTCGTTTCTGAAAGGCGATCGAACCCCATAAAATAAACGGCATCGGCAACATCGCCAACCACGCCACGTTCGGAGCCAGGACAAAAAACGCGCCACCGATGACGATTACTGTCGTCGAAACTTGTAGAATCTCGTTAGCGCCCCCATCTAAAAACCGTTCTAATTGGTTGATATCGTCGTTGAGAACTGACAGCAATCCTCCCGTACTCCGTTCTTCAAAAAACGAGAGTTCCATCGCTTGTAAATGGCGGTACGCATCCAGTCGCAAATCGTGTTGGATCGCCTGTGCCAAATTGCGCCACAATCGTTTGTAAGCATATTCAAACAGCGATTCCAATCCCCAAATCAGGAAACTCAGCAGCGACAACACGATCAATTGAGCGAATACGCTTCGGACACCCCACCCCGCTAAAAACGAGTTTTCCTGTTGTACGACGATATCCACCGCCAATCCGATTAACGCAGGTGGTGCGAGGTCGAAGATTTTGTTGAGTACGGAACACGCCGAGGCTTTCCAAATTTCAACGCGATAGCGATCGGCGTATTCAAATAGTCTTAAAAACGGAGCTTGTCGCTGAGTTGACACAATTTTTGCGGTCTAAATTTGAGGATTCTTAGGACTTACGCAGTTCAACCGAAATCACACTAAATGGAGAGGTCGGTGGGCATTGCCCACCCTACAAATGGTGTAGATACGTAACTCCTGGATTCTTTGATTTGAAAAGATTATAAACTAAAATGACTCGATCTCTCAAGTACAAAGCTCGTACCTACTGTTGCACTTTATCGATTCTGTTCGATCGAGTGAGTTTTAACCGTGACGATATACCACATATTATTCGGCAGCGATCGCTTGTTGAGAAACCGTTCTTCGAGATCGTCTTGTTGTAAAATTTCAATATTTTGAAATCCTTTTTCGCTTAGCCAGCGCTCCATTTCATCGCCATACATTCCAAAACGGTAGGGTTCGCCGATTTCGGCCAGGCGATCGATATTAAAATTGATTCCCGGAATCGTTTCGTTTTTAAATGTCATCAGCGGCGAACAACAGTCAAACACAAACACCGATCCAGGTGTCATTTTATTTTTGATAAAATCTAACGTATTCGACACATTTTCTTGATTTAAATAGTAGCTAACACCTTGCCAAATGTAAATCGTCGGTGTTTGAGGATTGAAACCATATTCAACTAGACAATCGAGATCGTCTTGGTTGAGATCGAGAGGAATGAGAGACAATCCATGAGGAATATTATCGAATTGTTTTAGCAAATATTGTTTCTTGTTTTCGATTGTTTCGGGTAAGTCAACTTCAAACGTTTTGACTGAGTTATTTTGAATAGAAGAAAGACGAAAAAATCTCGTATCGTAACCAGCTCCCAGTAAGAGAATTTGCTGACATCCAGCCTCGATCGCAGATTCGATAATGTCATCGCCGTACTTTTCTCTCAAAATGACATATAAATATGCAATTTTTTGAAAGCGTTCTTCTTCATCTTTAGGTTCGGACATCATATTGGGAGGATTTTTCTCTAACGCCTGGATCGAGTCGCGATCGAAAAACCATCTAATATACTTATCTGTAAAAAGAGTTTCAGTTTGGAATTGATGAACGAGCTTCAGCATTAAAGTTCCTTTATTGGTTGAATTCTTCCAGTTCAGTTTCATTTTGTATTCCTCGATCGTTCAAAAAAATATTGTGGGGTCTTCTGGGTTCAAGGTGATAAGCTAATTTTATTTTAGGCAAAAGCCTGATTTTAAGTACATCATGGCAATGCGTTTTGATTCAATTTTGTATTCAAAATAACAAATCAAACCGCAATCTCCGAAGACCCAATTTTGCGTTTTTGGGCTTGACTTTGGCAGAGGTTAAAAAAATCATAATCCCGAGCGTACCATTGCTTTAGATTATAAGTTGCTGCTTGACTAAACTGATACGTTTTAGAAGACTGATTGCCGTGTTGAGGATTGATTTTTGCCTTGTTTGAATTTTGGGTTATATACAGATCTTGAGGCAACCCTAAAATTTGTTTGAGACATTCAAAATCTCGATCTAAACTTTCTTGAAATGCAACGTATAAGCAATCGTGAAAGCGACTGAGAAAGTAAGATTCTGACTCAAACCAATCGAGGTAAGAAGTATTAATGTGTTCGATACTGGTCATTCCTTCGACAGCTAAATTTCTCAGTACTGGATCGTTAGTAGAAAGTGCGATCGCCAAGTCTTCAGGAGTTTTGAAGGATTGAAGTATTTTTCGTTCTGTTTCAAACTTTGAATGCTTCCAAGGACGAGTTTGTCGCTTTTTAAAATAAAACGCACTGGCAAAACGAGCGATCGGATCTCGCAAACAAAAGAAAAATTTATCGCCTTGAGGAATATCTCGAAGTTTACAATCGTGTCCTCGGAGATGAATGATAAAATTATCAGTTTGTAAGTAATCTGCAAGAGTATGTTTTATTGCACTTCCTCCCGTCTTGCTGATATGTAAAAAGTTTGCGATCTGTCCGCCTTTCCATCGATAATATTTAAGTTGAATGTTTTCACATTTTGTTTGTGCTAGATTTAAAATTTTATTGGACTTTATGAGATTAGATAGAAACATGGCGACAAAAGATAAATCGGAGAGTGGGACATATTTAAACAGTTAAGGCGATCGCATCGAACGGGTATCGCGATCGCCTAAATTTTTTCTGTTAACAGACCGGCAAGTGTCCGGTAAGATATCTCATTGACATCCTCACCGCCCTGGAAGGACGGTGATTCCCAAACCGTTCGGCTGACGCTCACGGCGAAGCCTCACGATTTGGGTTCCTGCTTCTGTCCCCTTCGACTGCGCTCAGGGGTTTTTCGCAACGGCTTTCCAGGGCGCAATGCCTTTCGAGTCTTATGTTCGCTCCACAGGCTGAAACGGTGTGTCCCACCGCCAAAAGTCCAATGGAATTGGAGTGTTAGCCAAACTGACTAACTTGGTTTTCGTTAGTCAGTTTAACCACCACTAACCATTGTACTGTAAAGCCGCCCTTGAAGGCTTGCCCTGAGCCAAGTCGAAGGCTTGCCCTGAGCCAAGTCGAAGGCTTGCCCTGAGCCAAGTCGAAGGGGGCGGGGTTTTAAACCCAAAATTTTCGATAACATCGTCTATCTTCACGACATCGACACTCAATTCTACAAATTTTCAACCGTCAATTTTCGCTCGTCGCACCCTTGAAACACCTCACCCCCCAAATTCTACTCGTTCTGTGGAGTCTCCTCGGCTTAGCCTTGCGGTTCGCTCGCTTGACTGCCCTTCCCCCGTGGACAGACGAATGTGCGACGATCGCCTTTAGCCTGGGAAACAGCTTTCTCGACGTTCCCCTCGATCGCGCCATCCCTCCTGACATCTTAATGCAACCGCTGCAACCGCGCCCGGACGCCACCGTCGCCGACGTGGTGAATCACTTGATGTCAGAAAGCACCCATCCCCCCCTGTACTTCATCCTCGCCCATTACTGGATGCGGTGGTTCGGCGGCGACAACGTTCTCCTCGCCGCGCGATCGCTCTCCGCCATCTTGGGAACCCTCGCCGTTCCCGCCATCTACGCCTTAGCCTTTCGCACCTACCGCTCTGTCATTGTGGCACAGCTTGCCGCCGTCGTGATGGCCGTTTCTCCCTTCGGCGTGTTCCTCGCTCGAGAAGCCCGTCACTATACCTTAGCCGTTCTCGTGGCGATCGCCTCCCTCTACTGTTTCGTCGTCGCCGTCGAAGCCATTTTCCAGCACAAACCCCTTTCTCCCAAAGTTTCGATTCCCTGGATACTCATCAACGGCTTCGGAATCGCCGTACATTACTTCTTCGGCTTAGTTCCCCTGTCTCAAGCCTTAGTTTTAGGCGGAATTTGGCTGACTCACACATCTCACCGCCGCAGTCTCGCCTGGCGAGGAATCGCGATCGCCGCTTTGGGAACCACCCTTTCCGGCGTCGCGTGGATTCCCGTGTGGCGAGAGGTCAGCCAAAGCAACCTCACCGATTGGGTGTACGATGGCGGCATCGGAATCGACGCTCTACTGCGAGCGATCGCCTGGTTACTGTCGATGCTGTTGATGTTTCCCCTCGACATCCTCGCCTTACCCCTTTGGATAATTATCCCCAGTAGCCTCGCCTTCTTGGTCTCCCTCATCTGGATTTCCAAACTCCTCTGGAAACCCTCCCCCTCTCCCCTTCCCCCCCTCTCCCCCTCTCCCCATCTCCCCCTCTACCTCCTCACCACTCTCATCGTCTTACTCGGCGTGACCTACGGCGTTGGAAGCGATCTCACCTTGGCGCCCCGCTTCTTTTTCCCCCTATTCCCCGCCGTCGTCATTCTCGTCGCCGCTCGTCTGGCTTCCCTGTGGAACCGCCAAAAATCCCAAGTTCTCGCAGTTTTAGGAATCGCCTTTATCGGAAGTTTCAGCATCTTAGCGAACGTCGGCTACTTACAAAACCACCGAGGCGATCGCCTGGCTCAGTTTATCGCCCAAACCTCCGACGACGTTCCAGTTCTCGTCGCCACCACCCACAAACACCACGGACAAACGGGGCGGTTAATCGCCATTGCGTGGGAATTGGAAAAAATCGGCTTTTCTCAACCCTCGCACTTTCTCCTGGCTCACAAACTCGAAAACCAAAACCCCACCGAAACCTTAAATCGAGCGATCGCCGACTTCCCCACACCTGTCGATGTGTGGTTGGCGAACTTCCACGCCGAAGAAATGTCCGACGATCTCCGTTGCGACGAGTTCGACGACGACGAGTTTCCAGATATCAACGGCTACCGTTACGACGGTTACACCTGTCCGCGATCGAGCAACACTAAATTATCGCGGTGAACGACCGTATCTCGAGCGCGATCGCCCAGGATTTCGGGAATTTGTTCCGAGCGGACGCCGCAGATTTTCGCTAAGTCGCGGCTGTTGTAGTTGATGACGCCCCGTCCGATTTCGCGATCGCTGAGATCGCACAGCGTCACCGCATCGTCGGCTTGAAAGTCCCCGTCGATTTTGACCACTCCCGCCGCCAACAGCGATTTTCCCCCTTCGCACACGGCGATCGTCGCCCCCGAATCGAGATAAATTTTCCCGTGGGGAATCAAACTGTGCGCGATCCAACGCTTGCGGGCGGTTTCCGTCTTCACTTGCGGCTCGAAATGGGTTCCGAGTTCCTCCCCCGCGAGGATTTTTTCAATGTTAGCCGGAACGTTTCCCGACGCGATGACGGTACGAACGCCGCTTTCGGTGGCGATGCGGGCCGCAGAAATTTTCGTTTGCATCCCCCCAGTTCCCCAACCGCTGCGAGAGTTTCCCACCTCTAAATTATCCAAGTCGTTGAGATGGCCGACGCGAGAAATCGGTTTGGCGTTGGGGTCGCGGTTGGGATCGGCCGAATACAGGCGATCGACGTCGGTGAGGAGAAACAGCCAGTCTGCTTCGACTAAACTGGCGACTAAGGCGCTGAGCGTGTCGTTATCGCCGAATTTCAGCTCGTCTGTGGCGATGGTGTCGTTTTCGTTGACGATGGGAACGATACCGAGACGTAACAGTTCTTGAAAGGTGTTGTAGGCGTTGACGTAGCTGTTCCGTCGCACGAAGTCTTGACGCGTGAGGAGGATTTGCGCGATCGGCTGTTGGAGGGAGGTAAACAAGTCGTCGTAGACCCGCATCAAGCGTCCCTGTCCCACTGCGGCCACGGCTTGTTTGGTGGCGAGTCGTCGCGGGCGATCGCTCAATCCCAGTCTGGCACAACCAACACCCACCGCACCGGACGAGACGAGAACCGGGCGGTATCCCCGACGGCGCAAACGCGTTAGGGTTTCGACTAAACTGGCGAGGGTAGAAAGGGACAGATCGCCGCTTTGGGGGTGTGTGAGACTGGAGGTTCCAATTTTAACGACGAGGGTTTGGGAGTCCATGTGAAGGGAGTTTGGGAAAACGTAAAAACAGTCAGATCGCTGAAGTAGACTCTCTATTTTACCCGATTTTAATTCAATATTCTATGGTTTTTTAATAATATTTTAGATTGACTTTTGTAGAGGTTTTTAAAATAATTTAAAACGAGCGATCGCCCAAGAGTTCGGAAGCGTTAAAGCTGGCTATAACGCTTACCAAGCTCCCCTAAGTTATAATCCCAACAGAACGCTCTAGAGAGAAATCTATCATGGCTGACGAACAGGCGATCGCCCGTTTAAACGACGAATACGAGCGATTTCAAAAATACCTGCAAGAGTGCGCCCAAAAATTCGACTGGGCGAGCTTTCAAGATAACGACTTGAGCGAACTCGACTTCAGCCGACTCGACTTGAGCGGAATTAACCTCAGCGGTGCCAACCTCCAGCGGGTCGATTTCAGCCAAAGCGACCTGAGCTACGCCAACCTCAGCGGCGCCGATTTGACCGATGCCGACCTCAGCGGCGCGGACTCGAGCGGAATTAACCTCAGCGGCGCCAACCTCACGCAAGCGGATTTGAGCAGCGCCGATCTCAGCGAGGCCAACCTCAGCCGAGCGATCGCCACACGAGCAGATTTGAGTGACGCCGACCTCAGCCAAGCGGATTTAAGCGAGGCCGACTTCACCGAGGCCGACTTGAGCGATGTGGATTTCTCAGACAGTACCCGCAAGGAGACGAATTTTACCGACGCCGATCTCTCGGGTGCGATCGGTCTAGAGTGAGTCCGAGGCGATCGCATGGTTTCGATGGCCGTTCGTCTGTCCGATCTCGTCCTTCTCGTCGAACTTGTTGGTAATCCAGACCGATTGATAGGGTTCGAGAACGACGGTCTCGTAGATATCGTCGATAATGTTGCCGCTAATCAGATCGCACCAAGGATCGGTACAGACGAGATTGATTTCCGACAGGTAGAGTTTCTGCACGCGATCGCTGAGGTTGTGAATCGAAAAAATGCTCTGATCGCGGTTGATACTTTGACGCCAAAAGCCGAACAGCGCTTTTTTCAGATGTAAGGTGTATTGAGTGGCGTTGGGGTGAAATGCCGGTTGGCGGCGACGAACGGCCAACAAACGGCGGAGTTCTCGCAACACGATCGACTGGGGCGTGTCGGGATGTTCCAGGCGATCGAGTAACTCGTCGTAATCCCACTGGTGGCGGTTGATCGATCGCTTGCGTCCGGTGCGTTTGACGTTTTCTTTGTCGTTGGGCGTCGCCAGCAAGCTGTGAATATAAAACGCGGGAATACCTTCGACGGACATCATAATCGTCTGAGAACAGAGGAACCGCTGAACTTGCCAGTTGTCTTCCCCCTTGACGGTTCCCTTCAACGCATCGAACAGAGAAATATTGATTTCGTAAGGACTTTCCGTCCCGTCAGCCCGTCGCCTCATGCTGATTTCGCCGCCGAACCGCTTCATCGTCGTCACCAGTTGCTCGTACTCCGTTTCAGTCAGCAACCCTTCCGTCGGACGCAAGCCGATACCATCGTGAGACGCCGTAAAGTTCAAATACGCACAACCGATCGGTGCCGGTGGCATACTCATCATCCAGGTTTTCAGGTGGTCGGATTTTCCCTGTAACAACGCGTTCAGCAGCAGCGGCGGCAAACTGAAGTTGTAAATCATGTGGGCTTCGTTGCGGTTGCCGAAGTAACTGAGATTTTCGCGGTTGGGAACGTTCGTTTCGGTAATCAACGCCACCACCGGATCGACAAATTGTAGGATTTCCCGCAAGACTTTAATAACCGCGTGAGTTTGCGGTAAATGAATGCAGGACGTTCCGATCGCTTTCCACAAATAACCGATGGCATCGAGGCGAACGTACTTGGCACCGATGCGAACGTAAAACAGCAGGATTTTGACGAACTCGATTAAAACGTCGGGATTGGCAAAGTTCAAGTCGATTTGATCTTCGCTGAACGTCGCCCAAACGTATTTTTCTCCCTCCGTGGTTTCGACGCGAACTAAGAGCGGACTGCTGCGGGGACGAACGACGTCCGAAACGTCGGTGTCGGGATCGACGGTGATGAAATAGTCCCGTCCGGGTTTTTCGCCCCGTTTGAATTCGTCAAACCAGCGACTTTGACTCGAAACGTGGTTGATGACCAAATCCACCATCAAGTTAAAGTGTTCGGCGATCGATTTAATATCGTTCCAATCGCCCAGTTCGGGATTAACTTTCAAGTAGTCGATTACGGCAAAACCATCGTCAGAACTGTAGGGACAAAACGGCAAAATGTGAACCCCGGTAATCGTCTCGTTGAGATATTCCGTTAAGAACCGTTCGAGCGTGACGAGGGGGTTTTCGCCCTGTCGTTTTAAACTATCGCCGTAGGTAATGAGCAAAATGTTTTTCTGACTCCATTTGCCAAAGTCTTCATCGACAAATTCGGCGATGTCTTCACAGACGAGATCGTAGATGCGCTCGAGCAGAGCTAGGGCGTCTTGTTCGCTGTAAATCTGTTCGAGTAGCGGTTGGATTCGACGCTCCAACGTTTCTCGGCGATCGCTGATTTTGGTTGTGGTCATGAGCGAATTACAAGGTAAATGTTGACAGTTAGGCTGACGGGAAAGGGTTCGATACGAAGACTGAAAACCGTAGCGATCTCGAGGAGATCGTCACGGCTTGCAGTGGGTTCGCGATCCCAAAGGCGCGACGAAGTTTGACGTGAAGGACGCAGTCGGCGATCGCTCGTCGCGTGCTGACAGAAAACTGGAGATCGCCTCCTGGGACTTTCGTGTAAACTTCATCGACGAACGAAGATCGCCTCCTTAGAATGGTGTTGGCAGCGAACGGTGTTGGCAGCGATCTGTCACCCCGTTTCCGTTGTTCAGTTAGAGGTTAGGGTAGGATAGAACGCGAAATAGAATTGACTGCTAAGTTACCGCAGCAGGAACGAGTAGATCCCCGATATGTTAAGAGAACCTGAATTTTGAAGCTAAGGTAAAATCGTTGAAGCTAGGGCAACGCTGGTCGCTCAACCTTCCGAGAAGGCGAGCAGTTTCGGACAAATTAGCGAAAAATTCCCTCGCGCGTCAAGTCTTCAAGTTCCGTGTAAAATGACCCAATATTTGCTGCGGCGACTGTTATTTTCTATTCCGACGCTGATAGCCATCAGTATTGTTATCTTCAGCATTTTGACCCTAGCACCCGGAGATCCGATGGGGGAATTTGCCACCAATCCCGCCATTACCGCAGAAGTTCGGGAAAATATTCGGCGATCGCTCGGTCTCGACGAACCCCCTCACGTTCGCTATGTTAAATGGGCGTCAGCGTTCCTACAGGGAGATATGGGATATTCGTTCACCAGTCGCGCCCCCGTCCGTCAGGCGATCGCCGAACGACTTCCCACGACGCTGTCTGTGGTGGGGTTGGGCTACCTGTTTGCCGTGATGTTGGCGGTTCCCTTGGGAACGATTTCGGCGTTAAAACGCCATACGACGTTCGATCGCGCGGTGACGGTGTTTGCCTTTCTCTGGTTTTCGCTGCCGCCGTTTTTTACGGGATTGCTGTTTATTTTGCTCTTTAGCGTCCGTCTCGATTGGTTCCCGTTTATCTACAACAGCACCCTCGAAGTCCGCGATTGGGGCAGTTTCGTGGCGCAAGTGAAACAGTCGATTATGCCGATCGCGGTGTTGGGATTGTATCAGTCGGCGATGTTAATGCGCTTCGTGCGATCGTCGATTCTCGAACAACTGAACCAGCAATACGTTCGCACCGCTTACGCCAAGGGATTATCAGCGTTTGCGGTGGTGAAGCGCCACGTCTTGCGAAACGCGCTCGTTCCCGTCGTGACGCTGGTCGCCTTAGATATTCCGGCGGTGTTTGCGGGAGCGTTAGTCACCGAACAGGTGTTTCGGGTTCCCGGTATCGGCGCGTTACTCATCGAGTCGATTTACCGCAGCGACACCCCCGTCGTCATGGCGATTACGTTCATTTACGCCATTTTAATCGTTGCCTTTAACTTAATTGCCGATTTACTCTACAGTTGGCTCGATCCGAGAGTTCGCTACTGAGAGGATGAGATGATGAGGCGATGATATGAGTGACTCAAAAACTTCACCGATACCCGATTCGAGTTTTTTCGTAACGCTGGCACACTATAACCAGTGGATGAATCAGAAAATCTATCAAATTTGTGCCACGATTCCCGACGAAGAACGCAAGCGCGATCGCGGCGCGTTTTTCAAGTCAATTCACAGTACCCTCAACCATCTGTTGTTCGGCGATTTAGCGTGGATGGGGCGATTCCTCGATCGCCGACTCACCGACAAGCGCATCGGCGAAGATCTCTACGACGACTTCAGCGAGTTGCAGAGGGCGCGAGAAACCTGGGACGACGAGATTCTCCAGTGGACGAAAACCCTATCTTCAGAATGGCTGAACCGTTCTATCGTCTACGTCAGCCGAGCCTACGGACGCACCCGCGTTTTACCGGCTTGGTTGCTCGTCGCGCATATGTTCAACCACCAAACTCACCATCGAGGACAACTCACGACGCTTCTCACCCAAGCGGGGTACGACATCGGGAGTACCGATTTACCCTGGATGCCGAGTTTGGAATATTCCGAGCGATCGCCAGACCAACAACAATAGGAGCGATACTGTTTCCAGCATCGCCCCGAATGTGAGATAGCTCTCAGAACCGATCGCCTCAACCGCGAGCGGCTTCTTCCTCCATCTCTAAATCGAACAGCGTATGAAGCGTTTGCATGGCGCGACGGCGAGCTTCAATATCCTGTTGCGCCCGCAGTTGAACCATCGGATCGTGCAGAATCTTATTGACGATACCCCGAGTGAGAGCTTCGATCACTTCTTGATGTTTTTCAGCGAATTCCGTTCCCAAGCGAGACAGCGCTTTTTCTAACTCCTGTTCCCGAATCGTTTCCACCTTACGACGCAAGCAACTGATGGTCGGAACGGTTTCGAGGGAACGCCACCAATTTTCAAAATCGGCCACTTGCGCTTCGAGGAGGACTTCAGCTTCCATGGCCATTTGACGGCGACTTTCTTGGTTTTGCGCCACCACCGCTTTGAGGTCGTCCACATTAAAACAGCGCACGCCGTCGAGTTCGCTGACATTGGCGTGGACGTTTCGAGGAACCGAAATATCAAACAACATCAAGCCCTCGCGAGCCACCGGTTGCAAGTTGTCGCGGTGGAGGATCGGTTCGGTGGCACCAGTACTCGTAAAGACCATATCCGCCTCTTCAACCGCAGACGTCATCTCCGAGAGGGGACGTACGGCGATGTCCACATCGGGGAATTTCTCGGCGAGGTCGCGAGCCCGATGCGTCGAGCGGTTCACGATCGTCAGTTGGCGCGCGCCTTTGGCGATCGCGTGTTGTACCAACAACCGCGCCATTTTCCCCGCTCCGACGATGCAGAGACGCTGCGTCGCCAAGTCGGACACTTTCATCTGAGCCAGTTCTACCGCCGCCGAAGAAATCGACACCGCACCGGTTCCGATGCTGGTTTCCGTGCGGACTCGTTTTCCCGCTCCGATGGCCTGTTTGAACAGTTGGTTGAGGACGCGACCGACCCCTTTGTGTTTTTGTCCCAATTTGTGAGTCGTTTTAACTTGGGCGAGGATCTGGCCTTCCCCAAGCACCAAACTTTCCAATCCCGCACTGACTCGCATCAAGTGCATGACCGCATCTTGGTGCAAGAGTACGAACAGATAAGGGCGCAGTTTGGGCAGGTAAATGTGACTGCGATCGGCGAGAAACTGACTGACTTCGCGAACCCCCGGCTCGGTATCTTTGGCGATGAAATAGATTTCGAGTCGGTTACAGGTGCTGAGAACGGCAACTTCTTCGATATTGGGATAGCTGCACAATTGCGCGATCGCGCTTTCGATTTGGGGTTCGGGAATGCTCAGCTTTTCGCGAATTTCAACTGGCGTTGTTTTGTGACTTAACCCAACAACAGCAATATTCATAATTTTGTTAAGGTTTAGTTGTTAATTTGGGTTTGGGTAGGTCGAGCGGAAAGCCGTCCGCTACTTCTATATTTTGCATAGAAGCAACGAACGGACGTCAAAAACGGCGTTTATCTCAGTTGCAAGTATTTCGGTTCGTCGAACATATGAACGGTATCTACAAACCGAGCCGTTTTGCTTTGACTGGAAATCACCAGAGATTGCGTGCGCGCGCCGCCGTGGAAGAAGCGCACCCCTTCCATGAGGGTTCCGGGGGTGATCCCACAAGCCGCAAACAGGACGGTTTCGCCGCTGGCGAGTTCTTCGGCTTCGTACACTTTATCGGGATCTTCGATGCCCATGCTCTTGAGGCGATCGATGTTGCCCTCTTTGCTTTCTCCGATCAGTCCCGTTTTGACCACGTCGGGATCGTAGATGAGCTGTCCTTGGAAATGACCGCCCAAGCAGCGCATGGCGGCAGCCGAAATCACCCCTTCGGGAGCGGCTCCAATACCCATCAGCGCGTGAACGCTGGTTCCCGAGAAGGCACAGGAGAGCGCTGCCGAAACGTCTCCGTCGCTAATCAGACGCACCCGCGCCCCAGCCGCCCGAATTTCTTGAATCAGCTCTTTGTGACGGGGACGGTCCATCACGACCACCACTAATTCTTCGACCGTCCGATCCATGCAGTCGGCCAGAATCTTCAAGTTTTCAGTCGGGCTTTTGCGAATATCGACGTGGTTTTTGGCCACGGCGGGGGCTGCCAGTTTCTTCATGTAGAAATCGGGGGCAGCAAACAATCCGCCTTTTTCGGAAATCGCCAGCACCGCCATCGAACCGTTTTGTCCGTAAGCGACGAGGTTGGTTCCTTCACAGGGATCGACAGCAATGTCGATTTCGACGAGTTCGTCGGGGTTGCAAACCTGACTGGCGTCCTCTTGGGTGCAGATACCCACTTCTTCGCCGATGTAGAGCATGGGCGCGTCGTCCCGTTCTCCTTCCCCGATCACGATGCGACCGCGCATATGGATTTTATTCATGCGTTCGCGCATCGCTTCGACTGCGACGTGGTCGGCGGTGTTTTTTTCGCCTTTACCCATCCAGCGAGCCGATGCAATAGCCGCCTGTTCGACGACTTCGATAATTTCTAAACCCAGGGTGCTTTCCACAGATTCGATCCTCCCAAATGGTGACTTTTCGTTCTTGCGATAAAACTCCGTTGCGAAGCACGCTAACGAACGATGCCAGTGGTGACAAGTCCCAGCACCAACCCGGCGGGGATAGTGTAGGGTCGCTCGGTGACTCCCGATTTTCGTCGGCGCGATCGCGTCTAGAGACAACAGGCATCTCGACCGGGAACGGCCGACTCGAAAGCTGTACGCACGAATCCGTACTAGATAAGTTCGACTTTCGCGTCTGTACGAGAAGCAGGTGGCTCGTTGGTGTCTCTCGAGCCAGTCCCGTGATTCGGGACACAGTCTTTTCGCGTTCGAGGTTCGCCAGAGATCGACCGTTTCCTTACCTCCGACACGAATCGATCGACTCGTGCGTTCGGTTGTCCCGACTTCCAACTGTGTGTTCGACGGATCGCCGCAACGCGCGTCTTAGGGGTGACTGTCGGAGTTCGACTTCCCGACAACTGACCCCGGTTACCGCACCGGTCGGGCGGGTTGCACGCTCGCGGCATCAGCTAAAGTCTACCAGAGGTCGGATACGCGCGAGGGTCGGAACCCCTGGGTTTGTGTTAAGTTTTGCTTCTAAACCTGAATTTTTTTGACGGGGCGATCGCTCGCAAAGAAACAACGATCGGTCGTATTCGCGTTCGTCGCGACCGAGTCAACCGCGACCTCTGTAATTTCCGATCTCGTTATCTCAGTAATTAATACGTAAATCTTTTACGCATAAATACGAAAAATTGTATTTTTTATCGATTTACCATCAGATCTCAAATTTTTGTGCCAAACTCGGGATGCAACTTCCTCAAACGTTCGGTCATGAATCTAATCGATCGTCCTTCACTCGATCTACGTGCGAGATTTGAGTGGTCGAACATCGGTCGTAACTTACTCGTCGTCGGTTCTCTCGTCGCGAGCCATGCAGTTGTCGCAACCCCGGCTGACGCACAACTGGCTAAATCCTTCCTCACGGAAAAATCGATCGACACTGGACGGAATTCGATCGCCCAACTGCGACCCGATCCTCAAGAACCCCCATTACCCGAACCCGAAATTCCGCAACCGCTGCCGCCACCTGAAGAACTCCTTCGGCCGCGAGAGGGTACGGAATTCGACGAAGGGTTAGAGTCCATCGAAGGTACCATCGACGTTCGAGGCTACGAAGTCGAAAACAGCACGGTGTTTTCTCAAGAAGAGTTCGATGCAGTTCTCGAGGAGTTTATCGGTCAGGAAATCTCCTTCGCGCAATTGCTCCAAGCACGATCGGCCGTCACGCAGCTCTACGTCGATAACGGCTACATCACCTCTGGGGCGTTACTCCCGCCTCAAACCATCGAAGACGGCATCGTCAGAATTCGCGTGGTAGAAGGCGCCCTCGAGGAAATCGTCGTCACGGGCGATCGCCGTCTCAACCCCGGTTACGTGCGATCGCGCCTGGAACTGGCCACCGACGCCCCCCTCAACGTCAACGATCTCCTCGAAGCGTTACAGCTTTTACAACTCGATCCCCTCATTCAAAATCTCTCCGCCGAACTGTCGGCGGGATCGCGTCCCGGTGTAAACCTACTCGAAGTCGAAATTAGCGAAGCGAAAACCTTCCGTCCCCTGTTGCGGGTCGATAACGGTCGCTCTCCCACAGTCGGCGCCTATCGCGGTACAGTCGGACTGCGCGAAGGCAACCTCTTCGGCATCGGCGACGCGATCGACCTCTCCTACAGTCGCACTCAAGGAAGCGACGAATTTGAAGCCTCCTATACGGTGCCGATAAACCCCCGCAACGGTACGATCGGGGCGTATTTCCGCATTACGGGCAGCGAAATTATCGAAGATCCCTTCGACGAACTCGACATTACCGCCGATTCGCGCGACTACGAACTGACTTATCGCCAGCCGGTAATTCTCAATCCCCGCCAAGAGTTAGCCTTGGGGTTGACGGTTTCCCGTCGAGAAAGCGATACGGAACTGCTCGGCGTCGGCTTTCCCTTGTCGAACGGGGCGAACGACGATGGCGAAACGCGACTGTCGATCTTGCGGTTTTTCCAAGAGTGGACCGAACGAGGTCCCGAACAGGTTTTCGCCGCTCGCTCTCAGTTTAGTTGGGGGATTCCGTTCCTCGACGCCACCGTCAACGGAACGGCTCCCGACAGCCGATTTCTCGCGTGGCGGGGTCAGGCGCAATATCTTCGCTTACTCTCTGAAGGAGGCGTGTCGCTGCTGCTGCGATCGGACGTACAGCTTTCGACTACGTCCCTCGTCGCCCTCGAACGCTTCGGTTTGGGGGGAAATTTCAGCGTTCGCGGCTACAGTCAAGACTTACTCCTGGCTGATAACGGTATCTTTGCCTCGGCCGAGTTGCGCTTTCCCGTGTGGACGGCGAACAATGGGAGCGATCGCCTCGAAATTCGCCCTTTCCTCGATGTAGGAAACGTTTGGAACCTCGACGAAGCTCCTCCCGATCCCACCACCTTGGTTTCTGTCGGGGTCGGTTTACAGTTCGATCTGGCCGATCGCCTTTCGGCTAAAGTCGATTGGGGAATCCCCCTCATCGAGGTAGAGGAACGGGACAATCGCGACGTATTCGAGCGTCAGGAACTCTACTTTTCCATCGAATGGCAACCGTTTTAACAGCGAACAGCCAGCACTAAGCAGTGAGCAGTGGAAACAGTTGACAGTTTCTTCCCTGCTCCCCTGCTCCCCCTTCTAGGATTTCTTCGTTCCGATAACGGCGTAAAACGGATCGCCGCCAGAGAGTCCCATCACCTGTAAAATGGGGGGAACGGAACTCGGACGGGCGATAACTTCCGGTTCGGCGAAACCAGAAACACTTTGAAAATAGCGTTTGACAAGTTCGACACGACTGGCTTCGCTTCCGTCTCGCCACGCTTGGATGGCTTTTTGATAAAACATCCGGTTGGAAAAGCTGATAATGGCAATTCCGCCGGGTTTGAGAATGCGGTGAATCTCGGCGAACACTGTTTCGGGGTGTTGGAGATACTGAACGGATACCGCATTGAGAACGGCGTCGAAGCTGTTGTCGGGAAGGGGAAGTTTGGGGGTGTGGTTGAGGTTTTGGACGAAGTAAGCATCGAGTTGAGGGTTTTTCGACAGTTCTGCTTCGTTCAATCCGTGGCCTTCCACGCGATCGAAGGGTATTTCGTCGGGAAGATGAGACACCCAGCTACTCATCATGTCGAAAATCCGGGTGTGGGGTTGGAGGCGTTCTCGGTAGAGATCGGTGAGTTTCTGAATAAAGTTTTCGTCGACGTGCGTGACGAAACGCGGTATTTCGTAAAAAATCGCGTCGTCGTTGCTGTCGAGCTTCGATCGCTCTCGGTCTTGGAGTTGCATGGCGTTAGGCTTTGGAAGATAGAGGGTTAGAGGTAGCGACGGTGAGACTGCTGCGGATGCAAGACGAACGCGGCGATCGCATACTAAGCTTTCAACCAATCGAAGATTTCCCCTGCCGTCAACTGCACGGCTGCGGCGAATTCGGGGACGGGTAAAACGGTCTCGGCGTCGTCGAACACCCGTACGACTCGGGCAGCATCGTAAACAAAGATACAGGATTCTTCAGGATCGAGCAGCCAACCCATTTCGCTTCCCTGGCTCAAACAGTGGAGCAGGTTACGAACGACCTTCGTTTGACCTTGGTTCGGCGAAAGAATTTCGATCGCCCAGTCGGGGGCGATATTGAATATATTTTCAACTCGACCGTCGGCTCGCCGAGGAATACGTTCCCATCGAAACACCGATATGTCGGGAACGAGCGATCGCCCCCCAAAGGTACAGCGTAACTCGGGATACGCCCGCGCTACCTGGGACGCTTTCAGCATTCCGTTCAGCGTACTGAGTGAACTACCACTCATCATCGCGAGGCGATTGATGAGTGGCTTCCAGCTTCACTGGGAATTGCCTCGGAAAGCGTCGAACGAATTCGACCTCCCTTTGGACTTACATTCCTTCCACTGGCAGAAGCCCCGGTTCCCGAGGCCCATATCCGCAAGCCTTCATTTTTAAGATTGATTGCCGCATTGATGTCGCGGTCGTGAATCTGCCCACATTGCGGACATTCAAACGATCGCACGTCGAGTCCCATCTTGGGGAGCGGCAACAGCGTTTCAGAGCAAAGGTGAGTACTGGGGAAGAATCGATCGACTTCTAGATAGACCTTCCCTTCTCCCTCTGCCTTGTATTTGAGCAGGGTTGAAAACATACCCCAGCCCACATCGCTTATTGCCTTAGCGAGGCTGTGATTCCTGACCATGTTCTTCACGGCTAGATTTTCCACCACAATCACTTGGTTCTCATTGACTATCTTGCGGGATAGCTTGTGGAGAAAATCGGCTCGAGTGTTGGCAATTTTACTGTGAACTCGCGCCACGAGCCGCCTGGCTTTTTGGCGAGAGTTCG
>NZ_KB235956.1:60512-83858 GCF_000332355.1 Baaleninema simplex PCC 7105 | reverse complement strand
GTCCAATCCTATTTAGGTCGTTCAGACCTGACCCCTCAAGGTTTTCCTCATCATAGTGTTTTTTCCCTCGGATTATCCGGTTATGCTTGGAGTCAATCCCTGCTGCTCTGGAGAGATTGGATGTTGGCGCTCATGGCGTTGAAGCCTCACAAATCTCTCCATTTTTAACGAGGGCTAGAGGCTCTATCCCTTGTGAGGCAGGGGGTCTAGCTATGTTGTCACCCTCTCAGGACCGAGGGACTCGAAGCCCGAGGAGAGCGCCACGGACATTCTGTTAAGTATGTCAACCTTCGAGGTCTGAAATAATCCTTTACACACATTCCTTTTTTTCTCTGGGGCTACTTACCACCAAGAAGAATGGTACATAGTCGCCCAATATCTCGAACCCAGTCAGTGTTTTTGGAGTCGCGTTTACGTCGATCCCTACTCCCGAGAACCGATGGTCACTTGTACCGTCGCCATTCGCAGAGACGGTAAATTTTGGGGGGCTGCGACGATCGATCTCGAACTCAAAGGACTACAGGCGTTCGTGAACTCGCTGCAAGAGGAGATAGGCGGATACATTATCCTCGTCGATCGCGACAACCACCTTATCACGCTCCCCCAACACGAAGTCCCCGAAGACCACGACCATGACAGTCACGACCCCTCCCTCAAACTGCTCGATGTTTTCGAGGTCTCCCGACAGCATCCCGAATTTGCCCCCTATCGCGATGCGTTAGCTGCCACCAATCGCGACGTTGTCGCCGGTGCCGATCGTTGGACCGAGCGCCGCCAAACCATTCTCGACGGTCTCGAAGAGGTGCGTACCCCCATCGAGCCCAAGGAAGCCAACCTCATTGCAGCGGCGATCGTCGATCCCCAAAAAGTCGGCTTCGATCGCGGTCAGTTATTACGACAGTTTGAGGTTGAAGAAGACTGGTTGCTCGGCGAATCTGCCTCAGCCTATGTTTTCGGCGTTCCCAATACCTACTGGAAACTGGTCGTTGTCAAACCGATCTCCGAAGTGCTGACCAACTACAGTGCTGTCGTAGAAACCCTCCTCCAAGGCGCACTGGGCATCGTCGGGATTGCTGCCGCTGTTGGCATCGTTGCCATTCGCTGGGCGATCGTCCGTCCCATCCGCCGCTTGAGCGATACCAGTCGCGAAATTGCCTCGGGAAATCTCGATCGCCGGGTTAACGTGCGCGGCATTGGCGAACTCGAAATTCTCGCCGAGTCTTTTAACCACATGGCAGCCGCTCTCACGCAGTCTTTTTCCCGACTCGAAGCCGCCAACGCCGACTTAGAGCGACGCGTCGAAGACCGTACCCTCGAACTCCAAGCCGCCAAAGATGCTGCGGAAGTGGCGAACCATGCCAAAAGCGAATTTCTCGCCAACATGAGCCACGAACTGCGAACGCCCCTCAACGGGATTTTGGGTTACGCGCAAATCCTCCAGCGCACTCAAGACCTCAACCAGCAGCGTCAGGGAATCGAAATTATCCATCAGTGTGGCTCTCACTTGCTGATGTTGATTAACGACGTTCTCGATCTCTCAAAAATCGAAGCTCGGAAAATGGAACTGTATCCCATCGATTTTCATTTTCCCTCGTTTCTCGTAGGCGTTGCGGAAATCTGTCAAATCAAAGCCCGCCAGAAAGGTTTACACTTCGACTATCAAGCCACCTCCGAACTGCCCGAAGCGGTCTGTGGAGACGAAAAGCGGCTGCGTCAAGTTCTCATCAACCTGTTGGGCAACGCCGTGAAGTACACTAAGCGAGGAAGCGTGCGCTTTCGAGTGGGAACGGTACGGGACGCGACGTTGCGATCGCCTGAGAGGGACGCCGTTACGATTCGGTTTCTCGTCGAAGATACTGGAATCGGCATGAGTCCCGAACAGGTCGAAACGATCTTTCAACCGTTCGAGCAAGTTGGGGAAGCCAATCAGATGTCCCAAGGAACGGGGTTGGGGCTGACCATCAGCCAAAAAATTACAGCCTTGATGGGCAGTCAAATCCACGTCTCGAGCGTTCTGGGTGAAGGTAGTCGGTTTTGGTTCGATCTCGAGTTCCCGATCGCGCGAGATTGGGGGACGAACTCAGCCAAAGACGAGAAGGGAAAGATCGTCGGCTATCGAGGGCGCAAGCGATCGATTCTCGTCATCGACGATAAATGGGAAAATCGCGCGGTGCTGATGAATCTGTTAACGCCTCTCGGTTTCGAAGTCCACGAAGCGGAGGATGGAGAAGAAGGGTTCGCGAAAATACAAAAGTTAGTTCCCGACGCGATCGTCACCGATTTAGTAATGCCCGCCCTCGACGGCTTCGAGTTAATTCGGCGCGTTCGACAAACGCCGCAGTTACAAGGGGTCAAAATTCTCGCATGGTCGGCCAGCGTGTTAGAACAAGACCATTACTCGAGCTTTGAAGCGGGGGCCGACGATTTCATTGCCAAACCGATTCGGGCAGAGGAGGCGATCGACAAATTAGGATATCTGATGAAGTTAGAGTGGCAGTATGCCGAAAAAGAGGTATCCGAGACTTACGAAGATAACAGCCGCTCGAACGACATTCAGGAGTCCCCAGACGATCGCGATTTGGTCTTTCCCCCTGAAGAAGAACTCGCCGGTTTAGTACACTCCATTCGACGGGGAGCCTTACGAAAAGCCGACAAACACGCCCGAGCGCTAGCGCGATCGCAACCCGAACTCGAACCGTTTGCCGATCGCGTGTCGCAATTGGTCAAGCAGTTCGACGAAAAGAGACTGCTTCAGTTTCTCTGGCAAAACTCAAATACAGAAGGCAATGGGACGACCGGATGATGCGGAATCCGAATCTCAACGCTTCGACTTCGCTCGCTTCGACTTCGCTCGGACTCAAACACGGGTTTGCCCCAGTCAGACAAGCCCCTCTATCTCTCCAACCATCCCCCCAACCCCCCTTTCAAAGGGGGGCGAAGGGGGGATAGGGGGCTAAGGGGGGATGTGGTGAAGATTTCTTGAAATCCAGCTTATCGGAAAAGGATAGAGTATCATCCCATTATCCCATCATCTCCTCATCACGGGTGACTGGTGACTGTCTTCAGTCAATGACATCTGGCGCAACCACCGCTTCAGGAAAGAGTTCGGCGAATCCTCCCTCTCGAACTTCTGGGGGGTCTTCTGCCCAATTCCACAAACTTTCGTAAAAGAAAAACGACATTCCCGAAAAACCTAACTCTCTAGTTTTTCTAACCTTTTGTCGAATCAGATCGAGTTCGATCGGACGGTTTTTCAAACCGGTCAAAATCGCGATACCGACGGGAATGTGGTGTCTTGCCGCTTCTACCTCCGGTCGTTGCAGCTCCATTGCAAACACATCGATGTCGTCTCGATAAACTTGCAAAACTAACTCTTCAATATATCCGATACGTTCCCAACTTTCCCAATCTTGTAAATATCGAGAATAGGCGAAGTGTTGCGGGTTGGGGGAAACTGAAAATACGGCGTCGGGGTTGACGGCTTTCACAGCGCGAAAAGCGCGACCGACAAACTCAGTGATTTTATCAGCTCGCCAGCGTATCCAATCAGGATCGGTATAATCTTCGGGAGGAGCGGCACCGTCGTGTTCGCTGCGGTAGAGTTCGACCGTGTAGGCATCGTAACCGAACTCGACGGGAAGTCCGAGGTGATCGTCGAGTTGAATTCCGTCGATGTCGTAGTTACTGGCGATTTCAACCAATAAATCGAGGATAAACTGCTGCACCTCGGGATGAAAGGGATTGAGCCAAACTCGCTCGTGTTCCCCTTCCATGATGGTTTGGCTTCCGTCGGAACGCTGCGTCAGCCAGTCGGGGTTGCGCCGCGCCAGTTCCGAGTAAGACGGCGCTTGAAAGCCGAACTCGAACCAGGGAATCACCCGCAAGCCTTTACGGTGTCCGTACTCGATCGCCTCGGCTAACATATCGTACCGTTGCAGTCCCGGCTCGGGATCGACGGCGCGTCCGATAACCGGTTCGGCGACGGCGCTGGGATAGAGGGTATATCCCCAGTTCCAAACCGTGGGATAGAGCGTGTTGAAATTGAGGCGGTGTAAGCGATCGATCGCCTGACGGAGTTCGCGCCGAGAAAACAAGACCTCGCTGTCTACGTTCGTCAGCCACACGCCGCGAATTTCGGGAACGGTGACGCGGACTGCATATTCCTCGGGAATAGAGTTCGGAAAGCCATCTTTGGCGAGAATCAGACACATCGTCGCCGCGACGTCAGCGCGAGTTGCGAGGCGATAGGGATACAACCAGTGCGCGTCTTCACCCGACGGGGAGACGACGACAATTTGGCGTTCCGTAGCGGCGGCGATCGCCGCTTCAATGTCCGGGGGAACCAAAATCGCGTCGCGATAGGTGCGATCGAGGAGCGATCGCGGGGTTTGCGCCGCTCGATAGTCCAAGCCGTCCGTCAGCGCGACCCACATTTCCCATCGTGCCAGTTTACGATCGCTGCCGAAGACTAAATCGAGAAAACTTTCCCAAAATCCCCGCCGTTCCAACCTTGCGATCGCCTCGAACTCCGGCGAGTTCGTCGCCACGTCCGTAAACCGAGTCTCCCTCGGCGTTTCGATCTCGGGAAACGTTCGTTCGAGGGTGCGATCGAGGGTGCGTGCGAATTCGGCGCGAGTCATGGGAACGTTGAGGCGATCGGGAACGTCTTCGAGAATCTCCGCCTCCACCAAATTCTCAACACAGGGTTCGACCCAAGACGTACTGACCTGAGCCTCAGCTTCGGGAACCAGCGCAACGAGACTTGCGAACGCGCCCCCCAACAGCCCCTTTCTCCAACCTCTGACCATCCCCAACACGGTTGTTTTTAACAATTTTCTTTGCGATCGACGAGTAAGTAAGTGGTCATTTTACCCTTTCCCTTCACCTCGATAACACCGCGACGCTCGAAAATAAAACGATCTTTGAGCCGTTCGTAGGTCGCTTCTGTCACCTGAATCGTGTTCGCGATCCCGTGAGACTCCATACGGCTGGCGGTGTTGACGGTATCTCCCCAAAGATCGTAAATAAACTTGTTCGTTCCGATCACTCCCGCCACTACCGGGCCGGTACTGATCCCGATGCGAATGCTGAACGGTTCGCGATCGCCTTGATTGAACTGCGCCATCTGTCGCTGCATATCCAAAGCCATCTGCGCGATCGCTTCGGCGTGATCCGCTCGCGGAATCGGGAGTCCGCCGACGACCATATAAGCATCGCCGATGGTTTTAATTTTTTCCAAGCCGTTCTTTTCGGCTAGTTCGTCGAATCCCGAAAAAATCTCGTTGAGGAGTTCGACGAGTTGCGTCGGAGAAATGCGCGACCAGAGTTTTGTAAAACCGACGATATCGGCGAACAACACGCTGACGTCCGCAAAACTATCCGCGATCGTCCGAGGGTTTTGCTTGAGGCGTTCGGCGATCGCTTGGGGCAAAATATTCAGCAGCAGACGTTCCGACTTCTCCTGTTCGACCCGTAGCTGTTCGAGATATGCCTTCTCCTGGTCGTGTAAGCGCTTTTTTTCGAGACAGGCTCCAATTCGCGCTTTGAGCAAAATCGGATTGAAGGGTTTTGGAAGATAATCCTCCGCCCCAAGTTCGATACACTTAACCACGCTGTCGAGATCGTCGAGAGCAGAAATGACGAGAACGGGAATATCGCGAAGGTCTGAATCGGCTTTCACCTGTTCGAGAACTTGATAGCCGTTCATTCGCGGCATCATGATATCGAGCAACACCAAATCGAACGGTTGCTCTCGCATCAGTTCCAAGGCGCGAAATCCGTCTTCGGCGACGGTGACTCGATAGCCTTGTCGCTTCAGCCGCCGTCGGAGTAAATCGCGGTTGGCTTCGTTATCGTCTACAACCAGGACGCTGGCGTTTTCGAGCGATCTCATTAACGCATTCCTCAATGGACTCCCGTGAAGTCGGAAGGAACCAACAAATGCCGCGCGATCGCAACGGAGTCGCGAGCGTTGCCGTCAAGACGCACCGAATCGGTCTCTACACGCACGGGATTCAGTTGACCCAGTCGGGCAATCGTACCCGATTCTATCGCAATCTGAAGCGTCTCGCTCTGTGAACAGGAGAGCTTCTTCAGTGCAGAGGGAAGAGGGAAGAGTGAAGAGTGAGGACAGTTAACGGGTAACCGTGTCTCCTCATCGCCTCATCTCCTCATCACGGGTGACGGGTGACGGGTGACTGGCGACTGAAACACTGCTCCTCGTCCCCTCATCCAGTCGTCGTCGATCGCGGCAACACGCGGGGTAGGACGATGGTAAACTCAGACCCCACATCGACTTGACTGTTAACGGCGATGTCGCCCCCCATCATCTGACAGTAGCGTTTGCTAATGGTCAGTCCGAGTCCCGTTCCGCCGTATTTTCGGGTGGTGGAGGCATCTCCTTGAGTAAAGGCTTCAAAGAGATGCGCCACTTGTTCGGGAGTCATGCCGATTCCCGTGTCGGTGACTTTGAAGACAACGCGATCGCCGAAGCGGTGCGTCGCACTTTCGCTGTCGACATCTTCCCCGACCTCTCCCTCTAAGCCATCGCGGTAACGCCGGACGGTCAGGCGGACGTTGCCGTTTTCCGTGAATTTGGCGGCGTTGCTGAGGAGGTTGAGCAACACTTGGCGCAATTTCGTAATGTCGGCTTCGATTTCTCCTAGATTCTCGTCGCACTCGAGGGTAAACGTATTGCCGTTTTTCTCCATTATCGGCTCGAGGGTAACGCGAACTTCCTCGATTAAGGCACAGAGATCGAAGGCTTCGATGTAAAGCTGCATTTTCCCCGCCTCGATTTTCGAGATGTCGAGGATGTCGTTAATTAGCGCCAGCAGGAAGTTTCCCGCAGTACGGATTTTCTGAAGATCTTCGACGGCGGTGGTGTTTCCCTCTTCTTCAGCCTCTTCTTGGAGAATTTCGCTGTAACCGATAATGGCGTTGAGGGGCGTTCGCAGTTCGTGGCTGATATTGGCCAGAAAGGCGCTTTTGGATCGGTTGGCGGTTTCGGCGGCTTCCTTGGCGCGGTAGAGTTCGGCTTCGGCCGTTTTGGACAAGGTGATATCTTGCACCGCACCGAGCAAACGAACTGTGTCGCCCTCCGATTCTTGCCAGTTGGGACGGGCGTAATCTCGCAGCCAACGGGTTTCGCCGTCGCGGGTGACGATGCGGTATTCGAGAACGCCTTCCCAGTCTGCCACGCGGTTTTGAGTGAAACGGTGGTGGACGCGATCGCGATCGTCGGGGTGAACGACAGCCGACCATCCCCCCATAGCTTCGACTTCAGCGCGACTGTAACCGGTAATGCGATCGAACGATTGCGTCGCCCACTGTACGATGGGGTTGCCGTCGGGGGTCACGTCGGCGGCGTAGATGTAATCGGAGGCCAGTTCGGAAATCGCGCGATAGCGAGCTTCGCTTTGTCGCAAGGCGCGTTCGGCGTTTTGTCGCTCGGTGATATCCCGCACGGCCGTCACGCGGACTTTATTGCCGTAATAGGGGAGGAGGCGACCTTGAATTTCGATGGGAAACGTCGAGCCGTCTTTTCGCTGTCCCACGAGTTCGAGGGTTTTATCCGATCCCGATCGCAGGGGAGCGATGGCGAGATCCCGACAGGGAGGTGCGAACAACTCCAGCGGGTTCATGCCGAGAAATTCGTCGTCGCGGTAGCCGAAGAGGGTGCTGAGAGCTTGGTTGGTGTCGATAATGGTGTCGTCGGCGTGGATGACGATACCCTCAAAGGTAGCTTCGGAGAGCCAGCGAAAGCGTTCTTCACTTTCCCAGCGGGCGACTTCGGCAGACGTGCGATCGCCCGTTTGCACGGCCAAGGCGACAAAATCGGCGATGGAGGCGGCGAAGGTTTGTTCTTCGGTCGTCCAAGTTCGCGGCGTCTCGGCGTGTTCGAGCATGACGAGACCGATGGTTTTTCCCCCGAGGCGCACGGGCGCACCTAAAACGGCAGCGATCGCGTTGGGGATAAAATACGTTTCGGCCAGGCGTTGCGTGCGCGGATCGCCGATCGCATCGGAGACGGCGAGGTAGCGTTCGGTTTCGAGGGCTTGGAAATAATCGGGATATCGGCTCGCCGCCAGAACTGTTCCAGAGCTGTGGTCGTCGCGATCGCGATCGTAGGCTTCCAAGCACGCGAGCCGGGTGCGATCGTCTTCATACTGCCACAAGCTGACCCGAGCCACTTGCGAGGTGCGGGCGGCGGTCGCTGCGATCCCTCGGAGGGTTGCCGCGACGTTCCCCGTCTCGAACTGTTGGTTTCGGGCCAGTTCCACTAGCGCTCGATTGTGTTTTTCGAGGGTTCGACGTTGGCGAGCTTGCCAGGTGGCTCGAACACTCGCCTGTCGTCCCCACTGCCACATCAGCCAACCGAACACGAACGGCAGGCTATCGACGACCCACAACACGGGATTTTGACTGTGGCGTCGGGCGAACGCGGCCAGAACGCCCCAAAACGTGAGATCGTCGAGGGGAAGCGGTGTTGCTAGGAGGTCGAGACTACCGGCGAGGGCGACGAACCCGCATCCGGCGATCGCACCCATTCCAGCAAATCGAGCGACGCGGTTCGAGGTTGTAGAATCGGTCATGGATCTTGGAGGGGGTCTCGCAAAAGCATCTCGCCTCTGAAGTCGCTACGAGAGTAACGCTTCGATTTTCGAGAGCAAACGCGGAAATTCTACAGGTTTGGTATCGTAGTCGTCGCACCCGGCAGCGAGGCATTTTTCGCGATCGCCCGCGATGGCATGGGCGGTTAAGGCAATGACGGGAATCTTTTTCGTTTCCGGTTTGGCTTTAATGGTCGAGGTGGCTTCCCAACCGTCCATCACGGGAAGACCCATATCCATCAAAATTAGATCGGGGGCTTCGCTGAGAGACATCTCTACCCCTTGGGCTCCATCAGTGGCCACGACGACCACGTGACCTTTGCGTTTGAGACGCCGCGACAGCATATCCCGATTCATTTCGTTATCTTCGACCAGCAAAATTTTAGCCATAGGCAACAGGATACAGCAGCAGCGAGGGGTCTGAAACACCCCAGAAAGATAGCCGGGACGCCGTGAGTTTTGAGATCGAACCTTGGGATTCGGGCTTTTTCGATCGAGGGTGTCTCGGGAAACGACCGACCCACAAGATCGAGTCTCGAACGATTCTCCCGTCGATTTTTATTGTCCCATTTCGAGGTCGCCTCTGTCTGCTCGGGGGGCGAGACTGGCAAAAAGGCGATCGCGAACTTCGTGGAGGAGTTCGTCGCGGGTGGACGCCCCTTTTTCGAGAATGTGCGCGACCGACCCATCGAGACGCTGATAGTCCGCTGCCGTCAGTTCCATCGCCGTAACGACGACCACGGGAATCGATCGCCAGTTTCCAGTTCGGCGAAACTCCGTCAAAAACTGAAAGCCGTCCATGTTCGGCATCATCAGATCGAGGAGAATCAGGTTGGGTGGCTCGGCCGCGACGGCATCGAGAGCAGCCCGACCGTCACAGGCTTCGACGACGTTCCAGCCGAATTTTTCGAGGGTGCGTCGCATCATCTCGCGGGTCATCTCGTCGTCTTCGACGACGAGGATGCGATTTTCCCCCGGAATACTGCCGAGAATGCGTCGCTGTCGGTATTTGTCGAGGAGCCGCGCCAGCCGCTGGTTATCGAGCGGTTTGAGCAGGTAGTCGGACGCTCCCAAGGTAAAGCCGAGGTTTTTTTCATCGACGATGGTGGCGACGATGGCAGGAATGTCGGCCAGTTCGGCATCGGCTTTGAGGGCGGCCAAAACAGCCCAGCCGCTCATGTCTTCCATGAGAACGTCGAGAACGATCGCATCGGGTTTGAGTTCTCGCGCCCGTTTCAAGCCTTCGACGCCGCTACAGGCGGTTTCGACGTGAAATCCTTCTTTACTCAGCCGTCGGGAAATGAGGTCGAGGGTGTTGGGATCGTCGTCGATGGCGAGGACTAAACCCGAGGGTTGGGCGATCGGGGTCGGCGTCGCTGTCGCACTCGGATCGCTGGTGGGTTCGTCGATACTGTCGAGGGGTTCGGCGGGTAGGTAAACGGTGAAGGTCGATCCCCGCTCGGGGGTGCTGTCTGCGGTGACGTCGCCTCCCATCATTTGGCAAAAGTGCCGGGTGATGGCCAGACCCAAACCTGTTCCGCCGTATTTGCGGGTGGTGGAGGCATCGGCTTGGCTGAAGGCGGTGAAGACGTTCTCGATTTGCTCGTCGTTCATGCCGATGCCGGTGTCGGCGACTTCAAAGACGACCCAACCGCGTCCGTTGCTGTCGGTGTTGCGATAGGCGCTGAGGGTGACAGTTCCGTCGTGGGTGAATTTAGCGGCGTTGCTGAGGAGGTTGATCAGAATTTGACGCACTTTGGTTAAGTCGGCACACATGGCACCGAGATCGCCCTCGCCGCTTAATTGGAATTGGTTGTTATTGTTTTCGATGGCGGGAACGGTGGTGGCTTGTACTTCAGCCAGCAAACTGGAAATATCGAACGATTCGATATACAGATCCATACGCCCGGCTTCGATTTTGGAGATGTCGAGGATGTCGTTGATGAGCGAGAGGAGATGTTGTCCGGCCGCGCGGATTTTGTTGAGGTCGGCGGCGATGTCGTCGTACCCTTCGTCTTGGGCGTCTTCGCCGAGCATTTCGCTGTAGCCGATAATGGCGTTGAGGGGCGTTCGCAGTTCGTGGCTCATGTTGGCCAAGAAGGTGCTTTTGGAGCGGTTGGCGGCTTCGGCGGCTTCTTTAGCGCAGTAGAGTTCGTCTTGGATTTGTTTGGTTTGGGTGATGTTGTTCGTCCACAAGATCGCGCCGCCGATCGCGCCGGTTGCGGTTCGCCACGGCCGCATTTCCCACTGATACCAGGCGAGGTTGCCGTCGGCTTGGGGAAAGGGTTCGTCGTCTCCCCGTTCGACACGACCGGACAAACAGGCGTTTTGGCGACGCTGCCAGCGATCGCGGGATTCGGGATCGGTCTGAAATAGGGGAAAGACATCGTAGTGCGATCTCCCTGGCAGGTCGTCGAGGTCGAGACCGTACTCGCTCGCCCATTGCTGGCTGGCTAACAGGTAGTTCATTTGTCGGTCGAACATGGCGACGGCGGTGGGAGCGTACTGCACAAACCGCTCTCGCACGTCGAAATTCTCTCGAAGAGGTTGACAAATTGCCGTAGATGTGGTATTCGATCTCAGGATTTCGACGCGACAGGGAACGACGGAGCCGTCCGCACACCGCCCTTCTAAATCGATCGGGGAATCGAAACAGGTCGTGTCAGCCGGCCAGTGAGGAAATAGAGTTTCGATCGAATCGTGTCGGATGTCCCGGCCGTCATACCCAAACAACGCCTTGGCGTCAGCGTTTGCGCTCTCGATACGCCCGCTATCGTTACAAAACGTCACAATACAAATCATAGTGGTTCTCGCAAGTCGTCCCGAAAACGGCTGACCGACAGGGATCGAGTCAAACGTTGAAGGCTAGGATAGAACAAAGGTAGATGACGACAAAAATGGGACAGTTTGTCAATCTGTCTACGCGGCGATCGCCCGTTGGCGGGAACTCTTAGAATCAGTTCGACGTCAAAGGTTCTTGGTAGCTCCGATCGCCTTAAATATGCCCATGACACATTCTATTTCATTATCCTGGTCTACGGCCTCGGCGACCGTTCCTCAAACTCCCGTGCCTTCTCCCGCCCAATTGTCTAACATCGATTTGGTGCGCCGTTGCCAAGCCGGAGCGCGTCCCGATCGCGCAGCCTTCACCGAACTGTTACATCGGTATCAATCCTACGTCGATCGGGTGTTATATCACTTAGCCCCAGACTGGCAAGACCGCTCGGACTTAGCACAAGAGGTTTGGATTCGGGTCTACCGCAATATCCGCCGCTTGCAAGATCCCATCAAATTTAAAGGATGGCTCAGCCGTATTGCCACCAACTTGTTTTACGACGAGTTACGCAAACGCAAGCGGGTACGCCAACCCCTGTCTCTCGACGCGCCGTTTACCACAGACGACGGAGAGCGAGAATGGGAAATCGCCACCGAAGATCCCGGCCCGGACGACGCTTTAACTACCGACGAATTTTACGATCGCCTGCGCGTCGCCATCGCCGACTTGCCGGAAGTTTTCCGCACGACGATCGTGTTGCGAGAAATCGAAGGGATGGCTTACGAGGAAATTGCGGAAATTACAGGTGTGTCTTTGGGAACGGTGAAATCTCGCATCGCCCGAGCTAGACATCGTTTACAAGCTCAGTTACAACACTATATCGACAGTTAACCTCCCTTGTTTTTAGGTTCTCGTCTTAACAATTGAATTCCGCTTTGAAGATCGATCGCCTTCGATTAAACTCATGGAACGACGAACGGCGATCGCTGCGATCGAATCGTTCCTCAGAAACTTTTTTCAGTGGCTTTCGTCTGTAAAAATACGCAAGTATAATTTGATGGAGAGAGGTCGCTGTCCGCAACCGACAGCCAGGTGGTGACGCAACTATGACCCGCAAGGATTACGACGAACGCAACCGATTCGAGCCGTCCGCTCGTGTAGACCGAGACGAAGACCTGTTCGTGCTTCTCAGTTGCTATTTCGACGGAGAAGTCAGCGAAAGCGAACGCCAGCAAGTCGAGACGCTCTTGGCCGCCGACGATCGCGCTCGGGAACTGTATCACCGTCTCGAACGAACCAGTTTCGGACTCCAGCAACTACCCGTTCCGCCCAGCGAAACCGTACCCGAGGTCACGGCCGAACGGGTGTTCGCTCGCCTGCGCCAAGACCGACAGCAGCGGTGGGCGTGGGGAGGAACGGCGATCGCAGCCCTCTTTCTCGCTGCCGTATCGGGGTTGCCGACCAACTTCTCGTCTCGCACCCCTCAAATCGCTCGCTCTCCCGCACCGACCACCTTCGAGGTCGATAGCTTACCCTCTTCGCTCCCTCATCCCGATGCCTCCCCCGCACCGCTACAGGAAGCGAAAAAATCCCTCACAGCTCGGGCGTTGTTTGTCGAATAGCATCCAACTGGCAGAGGACGGGCATCAAATCGCATCTCTGAGCATATCGATGCCAGTTTTGACGGCTTCGTAGCCGAAAATTACAATCAGGGTGGTCAGGGTCGCGCCCATCGCGCACACCACCAAACCCATCAAACTAATCGCGCCATCGTCCTCGAGCAAACCGAATCCCGTAATGAAAATTCCCATCGCTGGCAGCGTGTTCGTGCCGGGGATGGGAACCATCATTGAAACCGACATCAGGGCGATGGCCAGTCCGAGAACGACTCGCCCGACGACACTCGTGCAAACGTAGCTCAAACGAGGACGAGACAACACTTCAACGCGCTGCAACCAGGGCAGCCCTTTTTTCAAAACGCCCTGCACCGTCGAGAGTGAAATGTCGCGATCGAGCCAGTGTTGCACGAAATAGGGGCGTTCTCGTCCGGCGACAAGCTGCAACGCCAACCACAACATCACGATGCCAAAGGGAATCGAATACCCCGGTGCGGGAATCGGCAACGCTGACGGCAGGGACAACAACACGAACAGAAAGCCAAAACTCCGCTCTCCAGCAATTTCGATAACGTCTGATAGCTTCACGCGATCGAGACGCTCTTCTGAAAAAAAGTAACGGTGGAGTTCCGTAGAAAGCTTAGCCACAAATCGATCGCTCCAGATTTCGTACAGAGGGTTTGCTGACAAAGTTATAAAAAGCAGGGGGTGGAACGAGCAGCTCGTTTTCCTCAAAGCATAAACCCTGCTTTGCTTCGATCGCTTCGCGATCTATATAATAATACTCGAAACAATGACGATATTTTAGAAAAATTGAGATATTTCAATCCGACCATGAAGGGTAAATGCCTGTATGCAAACACTGAAAAGAGATTTTACGATTTCAGACTCTTGGCTGTAAATTATATCAAAAACTTTCATCCTGTAAAAACGCCGATTCAAAACTATAGCATCCCTCAATCAGTTGTGTAACAAAATTGGAACAAAAAGGGGATCGGAAACAGAAAAAACAGAAAACAGGGAACCCTATTTTTTTCTGGTATTTTAATTTTTGAAGATTCATTTGAGACTGCTATAGATTGGCGAGATTTACATTTATTAAAATGGACTCAGACGAGCGAACTGATACGGAATCCGTTTCCGATAAGCTAGGTTTCAAGAAGTCTTCACCACATCCCCCCAACCCCCCTTTGGAAGGAGTGATAAGGGGAGATAGAGAGACTTGTTAGGTTGGGAAAAACCAGTGTTTGAGTCCTCGACTCCGCTCGGACTCAACGCTGAGCGAAGTCGAAGCGAGCGAAGTCGAAGCGAGCGAAGTCGAAGCGAGCGAAGTCGAAGCGAGCGAAGTCGAAGCGTTGAGATTCGGATTCCGTATGACAAACACCGAATTTCAAAATTCAGGAAATTCCAGCGGTGTAAACCCTACTGTAAAGCCAACATTTAAATTTTCTAGAGACTCAACGAGCCAATGTTCGGGATCGAACGGATCGGTTTGATACCGTTCGACTAACCGAAAAATGCGATATTCGAGATCGGATTTCGTGGGAGTTGAAATTAAAATAGTCTTCACTAACATAACCATTAACGGTAAAGAACCGAGGTTCGCCAAAAAATTGGATAGATAAATATGACGTTTATTTTCGGGATCTGCCAATAAGTAGTCGAGAGTCATTTGGCAAGTTTGCATTACTAAAATATTATTGGGTTTTCGTCGATCTGCTTCACAGTGAATTTTTAAAATATAATCTTCTAACTCGTTTAGAAAACGTTTTTTAAATTCAGGGGAATCAATATACAGATCGGCTGTTAAATATTGAAATAAAGACTGTTTAAAATCTCGATAGGTTTCAAAAATTGATGACGATGTAAAAAAGTCTTTCGCACGAACTTGTCCTGACTGAAATTCATGAAACGCTCGAACTAAAGCAATATCGTTTAAAAGCGTAGGATTTTTATATTGGCTTTGCAGTATTGTATCTTGAGAATCTACAGAGAGTTCTAAAAACTGACGCTCGGATCGCCCGTGATGCAAGTATTTAGAATAGCGATATAACTTATTAGCAAACCGCCATTGACGCGTCCGAATAATCTCTTCGACTTTTTTTCGATTGTCGCTCGATCCTTGAATTGTAGATTCAAAATAAGATCCTAAAAAATTATATCGACCTATTTTGTCGGCAATATAAGATGATTTTATGCGTGTTTTTTTGGGTTGTCTCACATTTTTAAACAAAAATTGAAGTGCGAGATATTCATGCGTTCGAGTAAAATAAAAAATAAACTGTCGCAATCTATCGACACAAAAAGATAAACCAACACGATCGCCCTCTAAATTGATGGAATTAAAAACAGCCAGAAAATCAGGAATATAAGTTTTATAAGCGGGACGAATTTGCCAAGAATTAATCACAATGTAACAGCATCGGTGAAGGAGTTTTGCAAACTCGTCACACGTTTCCCTCGTGACGAGATGACGAAGAATTTCTGAGACCTCTCGATCGACTGTTTCGTCGCCTCGAACGAACGCGCGATCGAACCATTCAATAAATTTAGAAGGGGACTGAGTACGAAGAGATCCCTGTAACACGAGATCGAACAGCTTTTGTCGATCGTCTCTCTGAAAAACCGGTTCGGGAATCTTGCCAATATCGATTTGTTTGGTGAGCCAACTTCGATTAAACACTGTCCAATAGAGACGATTATAAACCTTTAAAACTGGCTGGGCAAATTTAAAGCCAATGTTGGCTTTAATCGCTAATCCCGCCAGTCGCAATTCCATTTGTTCGGTAGAGCGATCGATGGGAATTTCACCAAATTTGAGGATTTGACAGTAGCTTTCTAATAGTTTTTGGCGTCGAGGACTGGCTAAAATGCGATCGCGAATTGCTCGTAAGTGAGGCGGTTCGTCGTACATCTCCCAATTTTCTAAAATTTGTGTACGAACCAGGTTTTCGATCGCGTTTGTTTCCGCACCCGATCGCACGATATCCGTCGATCTTGCCACGTACTGACAGAGTTTTTGCGTTAAAAACGGCTGCCCCCCCGTCCATCGTAAAATCTCGTACAGTAGGCGTTTGGGATGTTCTGCGTGAGGTGTCAACCCTTCGACTAAAACATCGCATTCGTAAGGCCGAAATCCAGACAAATAAATTTCGCGACCGAAATCGAAAGGATTTTTTGCACGATCGCATACCAATTCGTTCGGGGTGGCAACGCCCAGTAAAACCCATGTCAAACGATGGTAAGCCGGATACATTTGACGCAATTCGTAACAAGAGCGAATAAAACCAAAAAACTCATCAACTTTGAATCCCAAACTCAAAACGCTATCGATTTCGTCTACAAAGATCGCAAGTTGTCCGTGCGCTTGTTTGAGGAGGATTTCGCGAACAAATACCGCTAATTTTTCATCGTGGCGCAAAAACGGGCGATCGCTCCACCACTCGAACAAATTGATTTTCGAGAGCAGATCGAACCGCCGAGCCAGTTCGTAGGCGATCGCCGCATACCACTGCTTGCAAGACATACAGGAACTTCCCACTTGCAGCAAATCGACGACGCCACAGACAAATCCCCGGTCTTTCAGTTTTTGCATCGTTCGGACTCGCAACGAAGATTTTCCCATTTGTCGCGAATTAAAAACGTAGCAAAACTCGCCCCGCGTAATGCCTTCAAACAGATCGGTATCGGCTTGACGAACCACGTAAGTCGGAGCGTTTTCTGGCAGACATCCACCTACTTGATAGTCGTAGTTCACGATGATATAGCAATCCTAAATCAGTTGTGTAAAAAATTGGGACAAAAAGGGAATCGGGAACGGGGAACGGGGAACAGGGAATCATATTTTTTCTGGTGTTTTAATTTTTGACGACTCATTTGGGACTGCCGTAGTTGATGTTTGATAGTTTCTCCCCTTCTCCCCCTCTCCCCTAAAGGCGAGATTGAAAATACTCTCGATAGAGGTTGTAACGGAGCGTGACGTTATTTCCTAGGAGATTGGCTAACCCCATACTGTACAGTTTGAATCCTTGCATGGAGTCGAGTTCCACGGGAGTTTCCGATCGCACGACGGATTGAAACGCAGCAGCGAGATCGGGGTGTTGTTCTAATACCCATAAATGTCGCCGTAAATGATCGCCGTAAATACCCGAATCCGTGGGAGCGATCTCGAGCAGTTGCGATAAATTCAATTCGCCTCGGGCAATGTAATACAAGCCCAATCGCACGAGATAGGGATGTCCGCCGATGCAGTGCATGAGTCGCTCGATGTCGTTCTCCCCCCAGCGCAACCCGTGGCGATTGGCTAAACCGGCCACCATATCCGGGGTAAATTCGGGTAAGGCGACGGGAAGTCCCACGTTAAAGGGCGATTGGTTGACAGGCATCGGAACGTAGGCTTCTGTCGAGTGGACGATAACCAGTCGCAGTCGCTGCCAGAGGGGATTGTTTTTCGATTCTTCGTGCCACGCTCGCAGCAAGCCAAAGAAATCGGTGGTGAGTTGGGGATAGTCGAAGAGGATATCGACTTCGTCGAGTCCGAGAACCAGGGGGCGATCGATCTCTTGTAAAAGATAGTCTTCAAAATAGCGGGTACAGACGATTTTACTGCCGAGAATTTCGCTGCCTTGCCAATAGCGATCGATCTCTAAGGGAAGTTTCAGCCGCAGGGTGACGATCGCACAAAACCACCGCAGAAAGCGATCGAGGCTCGAAAAGATATCGCATTCGGCAAACTGGAACGTTAGCTGAACGGTTTCGTAGTCGTGACGGCTCGCTTCGTGGAGAATTCGCGCCATTAACGAGGTTTTACCCATTTGTCGCGGGGCTTTGACGCGAATTAACGCACCGGGTTTGACGATTTCTTCGTAACAGCGATCTTCAATACCGGGACGCTCGACGTAAAACGCAGACGCCAGTTCCACTTGACCCCGAGGAAGCTGGGGTTCGGCGTCGATTTTGGGGGGATAGACGGGAACGGCAGCCTCTGAGAGCGACGCAGCTTCGTTTGAGGGATCGACGACGGGGAGTTGCCCGTCATTTGGGAAGTCGTCGAGGAGTTGGCGCACTAAGGCGTCCGTGTCTTTGGGCGATGTCCAAACGAGCGATCGCGCCTCTTCGAGATAGCCGCGCAATTTGTGTCCGAGCAAACTGGGGGGACAGTTGAGGTACGCAGCGACGAGGGTGGGTTTGGGCGACGCTCGGCGAGCGAAAATATGTCGAGCTAAGTTGACTTCTTCTGTAACCATTTCGCTCGAGGCTGAAGATTGAACGCCGGGAGATTGGGACAACAGCAACACCAAGCGATCGCATTGAGACAATCCCGTTTGAATTTGTCGGCGTCCAGTGGCCGTCATTCGCAGGTTGGCATCGGCCAACAGCACTTCGTACTCTCGTTCGCTGAAGGCTCGATACAACGCCAACGCGATTTCCGATTCGAGAGGATCGCTTTGGTGGTAACTTAGGACGATTTTCTGACGAGAGGTCGGCGAAAAGGGAACGCCAGAAAACAGCTCGGGGCGATATTTGGCATACAGAGATACCAATTGAGCGCGACGTACGGCTTTTTCTTCCCCCTCGGCAGTTTCCCAACTAAAGGTTTTGCAGATGTCCGAGAGGTGTTTGCGAACTGTCTGCTCGGTGACGTAAAGATCGCTGGCGATCGCACCATCGTCTTTATCGCCAGGGAGAAATTCCAGTAACACTTCTCGCTGTCGTTGGGTGAGTCGGGCGTCGGCCTGTAGGAATTCCAGAACGTTCATATCGGCGATCGCACCCCTATCGGAAGATGGGTTGTCGGACTCGATCTCTGAATTCACAGGTGTGAAGTACTGAGACTCGGACTTAAAAATCTCAGATCGATGGTCGTGAGAATCGGTGGCGGCAATGGGTCGTGTTAGGGCGAACTCGTAGGAATCGATCGCGCTGCGATCGGACCCGAACGAACTTTCACGAGAGTTCATAGTCATTTCTCGAACGCTTGCATAAGATCGACGTACAACACCAGAGATTCACCCAAACGATCCACGCTTTTATTCTACGAAGCGATTTCAAAAACGTCTCGCGATCGCAAAAAAATTAATGTTTTTTTATGTTTGTTAGACGTTGTTCGAGTTGTCTTCTCGAGCGAGATTGCAATTTCAAGCTAGACGTTCTCATCCAGAACGTACGCTTTTCAATCTTTTGAAAATTGGATTAAAAACACGACCTAAAATTCAGCCCAGATCGAACGACTTGCCGTTTTTTGTTAGGAGAAAAGATCGTGGCACTGTTCGAATCCACCCCTTATCAAATGTTCCCTTGCCCGTTGTCTGCGACGGTCACAAATTCCGTTTCTCCCGAGACGGCCGGACGTGTATTTTTCAAAGGAACCTACTGGCCAGCCCGGTTTTATACCCTACGCCCTCAGACTCTCGTTCGACCGGGACAATCCGTGAATATCATCGGTCGCGACGGCATTACCTTACTCATCGTGCCGCGATCGATCCGTCAAGTGACCTCTACGACCGACCGTCCAAACTTGCAAATTTCCAGCGTACGACCTGCCTGACCACTGCTCTCAAAACCGGCGATCGCCGAACGTTACCAAAAATCTGGGTCTAAAGCCTCGCCCCTTCGACTTGGCTCAGGGCAAGCCTTCTAGGGCGACTTTCATCAAGTCACAACTGTACTACAATATGAGTATGTTAGTCCGAGAAGCCAAACTCAAAGACGGCAGTGCCCAGCAGTATCAAGCCCTCGACGAAGCCATCCGTACCGGACAGTTCGTCAGGAACAAATGCTTGCGGCTGTGGATGGACACTCGTGGCTGTACTCGCGCCCAAATGCAAGCCCTGTGTAAAGATTTAGCCAAGGAATTTCCCTTCGCCAAAAAACTCAACAGTATGGCGCGACAAGCCCACGCCGCTCGCGCTTGGCAAGCCGTCAACCGCTTCTATAAAAACGGCCGGGAAGGGGTTAAACCCGTCGGCTATCCCAAGTTCAAAAAACACAGCCGCTCGGTGGAATACAAAACCTCCGGTTGGAAACTCTCGGACGATGCGAAAACTCTCACTTTCACCGATGGCTTCGCTGCCGGAACCTTCTCTCTCTACTGTAACAGTGCGGCACGAGAAGATATTCTCCGCAGCCAAATCAACCGAGTGCGAGTGGTTCGTCGTGCCGATGGCTACTACGCTCAATTCTGTCTCGATATCGAACGTCAAGAACTGGGAAACTACACCGGAAACGTCCTCGGCATCGATTTGGGACTGACGTATTTCGTCAAAGACCAGAACGATAATGCCGTTGCCTATCCCCAGTATCTCCGAAAATCGGAGCGACGGTTAAAGCGATTGCAGCGTCGCCTGAGTCGCAAACACCGTAAGGGCAAAAAACAATCTGCCAACTCTCACAAAAACAGGAAACAGTTAGGTAGAGCGCACCTCAAAGTTCAACGCCAGCGCAAAGACTGGGCGATAAAACTCGCTCGGGCGCTTGTGGCATCTCACGAGGTCGTGGCGTATGAAGATTTGCCGGTGCGAAATTTGGTGCGAAACCACCATCTGGCTAAGTCGATTTCCGATGCAGCTTGGAGTCAGTTCTCTGATTTTCTCGACTACTACGGGAAGGTTTGGGGTAAGGCAGTGGTAGCAGTTAATCCGGCATTCACCAGTCAAGATTGCTACCAGTGCGGTCGCCGGGTTAAAAAATCTCTCAGCACTCGCACTCACGAATGCGTTTGTGGGGCGAAACTGTGCCGGGATACCAACGCGGCTATCAACATCCTCAATCGAGGGTTGGAAATGTTAGGAATCAGTACCGAAGGGCATTCGGAAACTGCCTGCGTTTCGCAGGAAACGCCTGGGGAGACAAACCCCGCTGCTGTCGATCGGCAACGGTTGGCAGTAAGGGTTGTCACCGAACCAGGAATCTAGAACCGTGAGGTCTGGAGAATCCCCACGCCACAAGGGCTGGGGAGTATGTCAAGTCACGACGCACCCATCGACGAGGCCGCACGGCGATTTTTCACTCGCGCTAACTGTCCCGTGTTGACCGACATCGAGATCGCGTGGGACGGTGCGGGAAACCCCCCGACCGTGTATCCCAATCCCTTACCGGACTTGTTCGCCACCGAACCGCTCGTGTTGTTCGGACAGACGGACAATCGCGGTTCGGGACGCCTGACGATTTCGGGACGACAAGCCGACGGAACGCGATACGAAGAGACGCTGCTCGTCGAGTTTACGGAAAACAGCAATCCCGCCATCGCTCAGTTATGGGGACGCGCTTGTTTGAAGTCCCTCTCGAACCAAACCTTCGAGGTGACACACCACACGATCGTCCGAGAAATGATCCAAACGGCGTTAGAGTACCAATTGCTGTCGCCGTATACAGCGTTTGTCGCGGTCGGTCCAGAGCGATCGCAAGTTGTAGACTTGTCCCCCAGCGTCTGCGCCACCGTTCCCACTCTACTTCCCGACGGAACGAGTTATCGAGAACGAGATTTCGGACGTTCGGTGTCGTCTTCATCTGCGAAACAAACTCCGCTGGCTGGGCGAGGAGATTCGACGCCTCGAGTCATCCGTTCCCGCATCACCCCGTACTCGAACGTCAGTCGAGAGCGATCGCGCTGCCACGCTTCTGGGTTTACAGACGATTGGGTCGCCGATTTTCGCGGCCGAGGTAGTATCTCGCATCCGGCGGCGACATCGATGGGTTTGCCAAACGTCATCTCTTTAAAGACTGCCATGTCGAACCTCGGATTAGAAATCGAAGTCGGTCGTATCGCCGGATTCGAACTCAATACCTTAGAAAACCATCGCGCCCTCGCCAAGCTCGAACAGAGTTTGCACGCCCTCCAGTATTTGCCGAAATTAGGCGCGTTCCAACTGATTTTCGGTTTGATCGTGCGCGACGGTCGAGTGCGGACGGCAGTATGTCGGCGATCGACCGTTGACAGCATCCTTCATTCTTGCGACTTGCAGCGACTACCGGACATCAAACACGCGGTCGAACAGGTGCTGTTAGGTTGGACGTTACCGCCGTATCTCTGTGGCGAAGTTTCGATCGAATTAAATTTCCGTTAATCGATCGGACGAGAACACGGAAGACACTGTTAACAGTCCGCTGCCTTCACTGGCGACTGGTGACTGTCAAAAAGCCTCCTCATCTCTCCGTCTCCCTAAGTGGTGCAGAAAACTTTTCGAGATCTAGGATTGACAAAACACATAAAACCTGTATTGAGACTCGAGCCAGATCCCCGGCATCTTGGAGATGCCGGGGATCTCCGGCAACCATTTACCGATCTGGGATTTTGCGGCCAACCCTGTTAATACGGCGATCTCTTTTCTAACAAGGGTTTCAGGACTTTTCTGTACCACTAAGCTCCGTCTCCTCATCATCCTCCGTCCACAGCAACTTCAGCCGTTGGCGAAATCCCCCTCGTTCGTCGCGGCGTTGTTGCTGTTTGGCTGAAACCGTGGCGCGATCGATCTCGTAGGTTTCCAGTAAGGCGTCGATCGCTTCCGACAAATCCGCCAGTTCCCGAATTAATTCGGCGTCGTCCCTAGCTTCAGCGGCTTCGATGGCTTCCTCGACGAGTTTGTCCCGCAAGGCTTGGCGGTAGTCCGCGATGTCGAGACGTTCGACACCGCAGCGTCGTCCCGATCGGCGAACGATTTCGGGGATGCGATCGCGTACCAGTTTTTGAGGTTCTCGGCGCATAGGAGGTTGACATCCTCTCCCAGCAACCCTATCGGGTATGCAGGGAGATTCCCTGGTTCACACCAAGGATTTCCTGCTTCTCAACCTCTTGACTAGACTTGAACTCAGATAACTTCAAGTCCCCGCCAGAACGATTCCACAGGCTTTTTGTTTTACGTCCACTTGGTGCCCCCAAGCCGGACGGATCTGATTTTGGGTTTTGGGCTTTATGCTCTATACAGGAGGACACGGGTGGCGAACCGAGTTCGCCACCGTGAGATGTCCGTGTTGCCAGTGTCTTAACCGTTACTTCTGGGCTGCCTACTGGATGAGCTATCCGTATGTTTTCAGCGTGTTACCACCTTATCAATTATATTTGATGGCTCGTTTCGGCGCTATCCCCTTCTCTCGCTCTCGCATTGTTCAGGGGACGCACATCAACTCACCGCCGCTTCACCACCAACCAAGCCTATTGGCTATGGTTGGAGCGCTGCGACGAATCTTGGTAGATTTGACCGCGACTTTGGCTGGTGCCAACCTGTCAGAGCAAGTTGGATCGTTGAAGGAGAATCCCCACGCCGTGATAGCTGGGGAGTGTCAAAGCGGGGTAATGCAGGGCGATCGCAGACTTATCGCGTCCTCGACTGCCAGAGGTGAAGGC
>NZ_KB235956.1:57581-60412 GCF_000332355.1 Baaleninema simplex PCC 7105 | reverse complement strand
CCAAGCCGGACGGATCTGATTTTTGGTTTTGGGCTTTATGCTCTATACAGGAGGACACGGGTGGCGAACTCGGTTCGCCACCGTGAGATGTCCGTGTTGCCAGTGTCTTAACCGTTACTTCTGGGCTGCCTACTGGATGAGCTATCCGTATGTTTTCAGCGTGTTACCACCTTATCAATTATATTTGATGGCTCGTTTCGGCGCTATCCCCTTCTCTCGCTCTCGCATTGTTCAGGGGACGCACCTCAACTCACCGCCGCTTCACCACCCCCTAACCGCTTCGCGGTATAGGCGGAGTACTGCGACGGATCTTGATAGTTGGAGATCGCAACGAGCGAAAAGGGCGTATCAAAAATGGTAACGGGAAACGAGACTGCCGAAAAAGTCGATAGGATTCATATAAGTCAACTCCTCACACACACACACACGGGCAGTCCGGGAGCGGACTGCTTTTTGTTTGAGGGGGTTTTGAAACGGAATCCGAATCTCAACGCTTCGACTTCGCTCGCTTCGACTTCGCTCGCTTCGACTTCGCTCGCTTCGACTTCGCTCAGTGTTGAGTCCGAGCGGAGTCGAGGACTCAAATACTGGTGTTACCCAACCCGACAAGTCCCTCTCTATCCCCCCAACCATCCCCCCAACCATCCCCCCAACCCCCCTTTCAAAGGGGGGCGAAGGGGGGATAGGGGGCGAAGGGGGGATAGGGGGCGAAGGGGGGATGTGGTGAAGACTTGTTGAAACCTAACTTATCGGAAAAGGATGGAGTATCACCCGTTTAAGATGAAATGCGCCAGCCACCCGAGTCCTAAGCCCGACATCGACGTTCCCAGAAGTAAGAGGAACGCCTGTAAGTCGCTCAATCCTGCAATTTGCACGTCGAGGCGAAAGAGCAATCCGGCTGAGGCTAATAGAATAATGTGAGAAGAGACGTGCAGCCAAGTGAGAAAAATCACGGCCACGAACGCAGCCAGGAGAGCCGTGATAAAGCCGCGAATGTCCGATTTCAACCAGCGTACTGCAACGTTCCGCACGACCGACCACGGCGACGCCAAGGCTTCCGCCAGTAGTATCGTTAAGCCGATGCCCCAAATCCAAGGCCATCGGGATGCCTCGGAATCTGACAACACCCATCCTAGGTTCATGTAAGTAACGAGGAACAGACCGAACGAAATCCACGGTCGCGTTTTGATTTCCGAGATTAAGTTAATCGGATGCATGGTTCAGTAGAGGGCGTGTTTATCAGTGTAGAGTGCAGAGGGCAGAGTGTAGAGTGGGAATTCCTCTTTAACTCTTCACTCTAGACTCTTAACTCTTCCCTGAAAGAGGCGCACCGCCAATATACACCGCCAACATACAAGAGGGCGTGACTTGAAAAATCGGGTGTCGATCGTGAGAGCGATCGTCACGCACCATTTTCTTATCGAAAATTTTGGGTCTAAAACCCCATCCTTCTAGGACGGCTTTTCTTGGTTCTCGATGTATTGCCTGAGAATCTCAAGAGGTGCGCCGCCTAGGGACGACGCGAAATAACTCGGACTCCACAAGGCATCTTTTTGGTAGGGCTTGGGCAACCCAGCTTGTCCGTATCGGCGACTCGATACCCCTTTAAGGGCGTTGACGATTTGAGAGACCGACAATTTGGGCGGGTACTCGATGAGTGCGTGAATATGGTCGGATTCGCCGTTAAACTCAAGAATCTCAAAATCCATTTTTTTGGCGACATCGTTGAAGGATTTTTCTAACAACGCCAACCCTTCTTTAGTTAACACAGGTCTCCGATACTTAGTCACGCAGACCAAGTGGATTTTGAGATCGGTGACGCTATGTCTACCTCGACGAAGCTGGGTCGCCATTTTCTCTAGAATCGGTTAGTCTACTTTACAGACCCACTGTAGCATGGCGCATGAAAGCCCGGTATAAATATCGATTCTATCCGACAGACCGACAACGGGTGAGCCTCGCTCAACTGTTTGGTTGTGTTCGTGTCGCTTGGAACGATGCTTTAGCTTCTAGTAAGTCCGATAAGTACCCTGGCTATAAGGCTTTGTCTAAGGCGTTAACTCAGTCCAAAAAAACGGAAGAGCGCCGCTGGTTAAACGATGTTTCGTCTGTTCCGTTGCAGCAGTCGTTAAAGCAGTTAGACGCAGCTTTTAAAAACTTTTTCAACTCGCTGAAAGGGAAACGAAAGGGCAAGAAAGTCGGTCAGACTAGATTCAAGAAAAAGACAAATCGCCAAGCAGCTACATTCACGAAAACAGCATTCTCGATTAAGGGTGACGTAGTGTATCTCGCAAAAATCGGCGACTTTAAACCGATTTGGTCTAGAAAACTACCCGCTTCACCCAGTTCAGTTACGGTGATTAAAGACTGTGCAAATCGCTATTTCTTGAGTTTTGTTGTTGAGATCGAGCCGACTAATATCGAGGCTAAAAACCCAAGCATCGGTATCGACCTCGGACTCAAGACATTTGCAGTGATGAGTGACGGAACCCAGGCTGAAAGTCCCGACTACTCGAAGCCAGACCGCCGAATCCGTAAACTACAACGTAAGTTGGCACGTCAACAGAAGGGGTCAAAGCGGAGAAACAAAACTAGACTCCGTATGGCTAAGCTACACAACCAAATCGCCGATACACGCTCAGATTTCTTGCCCACATTCCGCACTTCAAATTGTAGTACGCCAAGTAGCACGAGAAGGGGATGAAATTAGTCGGGAGTTGGTTAGGGATTAAGACCGAGAAAAAAGAAAAATTCGGGTAAAAATGACATCTTAGAGAAAAATCGGTTGAGGAATGGGCAAGTTAAACTGTTCCCACCCAAAAAAACGGCTC
>NZ_KB235956.1:19179-57481 GCF_000332355.1 Baaleninema simplex PCC 7105 | reverse complement strand
ACTATTTTTGTCAAGTCAGTTGGCTCTTGAATGTTATTTTCAAGTCAAGGGGTCAGTTGGCTGAGTCGAAATACCTAATTCCTTTCCGATTCAATTTATACTACTTATACACTACATTTGAAGTGCGGAATGTGGGTTCTTGCACAAACTGTCAACTCAGGTTGTTAGTAAAAACCAAGCTATCGTCCTAGAAGACTTAAATGTGTCGGGAATGGTCAAAAATCGACGGTTAGCCCGCGCCATCTGTCAACAAGGTTGGCGTGAGTTCCGAACTCTCTGTGAAGCAAAATCAGAAAAGTTTGGACGGGATTTCCGGGTCGTTGACCGATGGGAGCCGACGAGTCAAATTTGCTCGGAGTGTGGCTTTCGATGGGGCAAATTAGACTTGTTTGTTCGTTCGGTTCTGTGCCTAAGCTGTGGAGCCGAACACGACCGAGACAAGAACGCGGCGAGAAACATAGAAATGGTCGGCATGGGGCATCGGCACGACCTAAAACGGACGGGGAGCGACCGTAAGACTACTTCGGTAGCACGTTGCGTCGAACCGTCAAGAATCACGCCCGGCTTCAGCGGGCGTGAGTATGTCAAAAATTCGTGGAGATGGCTTGGACGGGACAGGTGGGAACGCACTGTTCGCAGACGATACAGCGCGATCGCGTAAACTGGAGGCGGAAGGTTTCGGGATCGAGCGTTAGAGCTTGCGTCGGACAGACTCCCGTACAGAGACCGCAATCGACACAGCGATTTTCGTCGATTTCGATCGAACCGCTGGCGATCGAGACGTTAATTTCTTGAGAGCGCATCCACTCGATCGCCTCGTGAATTTCGTCGATATCTCCCAAGAGTTCTAAAACCAGTTTCCCCACTTGATTGGGGGCGACTTGGGCGCGAATAATATTAGCGGCAATGTTGAAATCTTTCGCCAGTCGGTAGGTGACGGGCATTTGCACGGAATGGCGGGGGAAGCTCAGGGTAACGCGCTTTTTCACTGTAACTCAAATGAGGTGAGACGGCGGAGTTTGGATTGAAAGAGCCAAATGTGATGGTTTTCAATACAACTTGACAATTGTTTGAGATTGACAAATTCAAACTTAACGAATCTCAGATTTAGAGAACGGTTCGAGAGTCTCGCGCGATCGCCCCTCAAGCGACAATGCGGGCGATCGCTCTATCATGACTCATAGCAGCAGCCCACAGATTCAATCGATTACGAACTCTCACGTCCTCGCGAATATCATGTCTGAGTCTAATTTAGCAACTCGCGTTCGCAACTTTATCGTCGCCCTCGCGGCCATCGTCCTCAGCGTATTAATCGTCTTGGGCCTTCGCACCCAAAGCGGTACGGCGACGTTGGCGACACTGGCGGAAACCTCCACGCCTTACGAGGTGGCGCTCTCCAACGGTCAGCCGACGCTGTTAGAATTTTATGCCGACTGGTGTACGAGCTGTCAGGCGATGGCATCCGACCTCGGCGCGTTGAAAGACGAATATCGCGATCGCGTCAATTTTGTCATGCTCAACGTCGATAATACAAAATGGTTGCCGGAGATGGCCGAGTACGAGGTCGATGGTATCCCTCATTTCGTCTTTCTCGATCGCGACGGTCGCGCGATCGCCCAAGCCATCGGCGAACAACCTCGCAGTATCGTGGCACAAAACCTCGACGCCCTCGTTCTCGACCGAACGATACCATTTGCTAAATCGACGGGCAAAACCTCCGAATTTCAGCCCTTCGTAAAATCGAACGCCGACGATCCTCGCAGTCACGGTTCTCAAGTCCAGTCTGACGTACAGTAAGGGATACTGTCACAGGAGGTATCGAGGCGTTCTGACGGTTCGCGACGATCGAGGTAAAGAATTCGATGTTTTCTCAAACCTACTATGCCATCCGCTCTCGGAAAGACGGGTCTTACCTATCTGCCCGTCCCGATCCTGAAGGCGCCGATCGCTTTATGTTGATGTTTTCCGAACACTTCGACGCCCTCAGCTACATTAACAAGTACGCCGAGGAATACAAAGACCAACTCGCAGTCGAATCGATTTCACCAACTCAGTTGAAAGGGGTTCTCCAACGCTGGAGTTATGCAGGACTCGCCGTCGTGCGCGATCCGCTACTTCCCCGCGTGGAGTTTTTGCGGCAAACCTAAGATCCGAGGCAACTCCAGCGATCTCACCTGGGAAACTGCCTCTGAAAATGCGAAAATGTCACGAAACTTGGAATTTTGTCGCGAGTTCGCGGCCGTTCCAAGGGTCAACTGTAGAGCAATACAGGTTGCATGCAAGTTTCTAACTCCCCAGCCCCGAATTTTTCCGGTTTCGCGCCAGAGACAACCGCGATGCGATCGCGCCTTCAAATCGACAATTTACTCGATGGGAAGGTTGCCTCTGAAGCCGATGGCGAACCGGGTGCAGATGTGGTGTGCGGACTGACACAAATTCCGAAAACCCTACCTCCCAAGTATTTTTACGACGATCGCGGTTCGGAACTGTTCGAGCAAATTTGCGAACTTCCCGAATACTACCCGACGCGCACGGAAGCGGCAATTTTGCGTCGCTACGCCGACGACATCGCCCACTTAACGGGGCCGGCCGATTTAGTCGAACTCGGTAGCGGCAGTTCCACGAAAACCCGTCGTTTGCTAGATGCTTACAGCCAGTTACACAACTCGTCCAACGGTCATCTGGCATACTTACCCATCGATGTCAGCGGCGGGATACTCGAACAAAGTGCCTACGCACTGTTAGACGACTATCCGACTTTATCGGTACGCGGTTTGGTGGGAACTTACGAACGAGCGCTCGATCGCCTACCACCGACTTCGTTTCCCACACGCGTAATCCTGTTTTTAGGCAGTACCATCGGCAATTTAACGCCGAACGAGTGCGATGAATTTCTCGATCGCGTGTCTCGAGCGTTGAATCCCGGTGAATATTTTCTGTTGGGGGTCGATTTACGCAAACCCAAATCTATCCTCGAAGCTGCATATAACGACAGCCAAAATATAACGGCACAGTTCAATTTGAATATGTTAAGCCATCTCAACTCTCGCTTTGATGGCAATTTCAACCTTAATCAATTTCAACATTGTGCATTTTTCAACGAAAAAGAATCTCGAATCGAAATGCATTTGTGCAGTCAAAAAGCACAAGCTGCGGTTTTAAAAAACCTCGATTTAACGGTCGAGTTTGCAGCAGAAGAAACCATTCTTACAGAAATTTCTCGTAAGTTCGACCTCGATGGAATGCAAGCCGATCTCAAAAATAAGGGTTTGTCTCCCGTTCGGAGTTGGACGGACGAAAACCATTGGTTCGGCGTGGTTCTCTCCCAAAAACAGTAACGCCGACCGTGCTTCGTAAGACCCTCGGTATCGTGGAGATGCCGAGGGTTTCATCAGTTTCTAAGAGGAAACCGACACTACAGCGTCCTTGCAGACAAAGACGCTACGATCGCCAAAGAATACGAATACTCTGTACTCTTCCCTCTTCACGCTTCCGTAAAAAACTACTCCCACTCGATCGTTCCGGGGGGTTTAGACGTGACGTCATAAACCACGCGGTTCACACCAGGAACCTCGTTCACAATCCGGTTAGAAATGAGTTCGAGGAAATCGTAATCGACCCGCGACCAATCCGCCGTCATTCCGTCTTCGCTCGACACGAAACGCAACACGATCGGATAAGCATAAGTGCGTTTGTCTCCCATCACGCCGACGCTGCGAATCGGTAACAACACCGCAAACGCTTGCCAAAAATCGTGATAAACCCCGTGGCGGTTGATTTCCTGACGGACGATGTAGTCTGCATCCCGTAAAATCTTCAACCGTTCGGCGGTCACTTCTCCCAAAATCCGAATTGCCAAACCGGGGCCGGGGAACGGATGCCGCTTTACGATTTCTTCCGGTAAGCCGATCGATCGCCCGACTTTCCGCACCTCGTCTTTAAACAGTTTCCGCAGAGGTTCGACCAACTTGAACTGTAAATCTTTTGGCAAGCCGCCGACGTTGTGGTGGCTCTTAATCTTCACCGCCACCCGTTCGCCGGTTTTCGGATCGATATTTGAATCGGCCGACTCGATCACGTCGGGATACAAAGTCCCTTGCGCCAAATAATCGAACGGTCCGAGGCGTCGGGATTCTTCCTCGAACACGCGGATAAACTCGTGACCGATGCGACGGCGTTTTTCTTCCGGGTCGGTCACGCCTTCGAGTTTTGCTAAAAAGCGTTCGCGAGCGTTGACATATTCGACGGGAATGTGAAACTGCTCTTGAAACAACTTCACCAATCGTTCGGGTTCGTACTTCCGCATGAACCCCTGATCGATGAACATACAGGTAAGGTTATCGCCGATCGCACGGTGCAGCAAAAACGCCAGCGTCGAGGAATCCACACCGCCGGATAACGCCAGTAACACCCGCTTGTCGCCGACTTTGGCGCGAATTTCCCGCGTCGCTTCTTCGACGAAGGCTTCCGTCGTCCAGGTGGGTTCGCAGTCGCAGATATGGTACACGAAGTTGCGAATTAACGCCTGGCCGCCAATGGAATGGACGACTTCCGGGTGGAACTGTACGCCGTAGAGTTTTTTGTCGTGATCGGCGATCGCCGCGTTGGGAGTATTGTTCGTGTGGGCGAGAATTTCAAAGCCTTCGGGTAATTTCGTCACCGAATCCCCGTGACTCATCCACATCGTCGCCCCGTCTTCTACGTTCGTCAGCAGGTCGGTGGGATCGTCGATATGTAGTGAGGCTTTGCCGTATTCAGCTCGGTCAGCTCGCTCGACGCCGCCGCCGAGTTGTTTGACCATCAGTTGCATCCCGTAGCAAACCCCCAACACCGGAATGCCGAGATCCCAAATTTCGCGATCGCATTCGGGAGCGAAATCGTCGTAAACGGAATTCGGACCGCCGGAGAGAACGATGCCTTTCGGACTCAGACGCCGTAAATCGCTCGCACTGGTGCGATAGGACAACACTTCTGAATACACTTGGGTTTCGCGAATACGACGCGCGATCAGTTCTGAATACTGAGATCCGAAATCGAGGATGACGACGAGTTGTTGTTGTAGGTCTCGGATCGAGGTTTGGAGTGGGCTGGGTTGAGGGGTCTGGGTTGGAGCAGTCATGAGCTACTGGTGTTGATGTAGACGGTCGATCGCGTTTCCGATCCCCGGAGTGCGTTCGTCGAGTGCCTGACGTACCTGTGGGGGTGGCGAGTCTTTTTGGATCGGCTACCTCGCTCCTGAGAAACGGGGTCTGTCTAACGCGATCGGTACAGTGGGAGATCTCGAAAGCGTTGCGATGCCAGATCGCCAAAGTCGATGGACAGGCGAACGACCCCCAACAAACAAGGCAGGTCGATCGAGAGATAAGGTTATAACCTCCTAGTTTAAATCGAATTCGGGCAAACGCACAAACCCCCCGATCGATCGCCCCCTCAACTGACGTACAAGGCCAGAGCTAAGGTAAAGAAAAAGGTGAGTTGGGCCGCCAACGCAAACAGGTAAAATACGGCGCGGGGTCGAAATACCGACAGCATCAAACCGATACTTTTTAAGTCGATAACCGGTCCGAAAACGAGAAACGCCAACAACGCACTACTGGTAAAGGTCGAGGCAAAAGACAAGGCAAAAAACGCATCGACAGTCGAACAAATCGACACTACGAGCGCCAGCAGCATCATGGCGAGAATGGGCGTGACGGTTCCCTGTCCCAAGCTGACGATAACATCGCGAGGAACGGCGGTTTGAACGACCGCCACGATCGCGCTCCCCACTACCAAAACACCCCCGAGTTCCCGCAGTTCCCGCACGGTATTGTCGAGAAACAACACCCACCGCGACGCAGCCGGACGACCGACGAGCAGTCCGCTGTTGGGATTGGCCGCTAACAAGGCCGCTTCGTCGAGGGCGATGGGGCGATCGCGACCTAACTCGCCACCGCCGAGGAGATAAGTCCCTTTTCGCAATAACGCCGGGCGATCGCGATCGTCTTTTCCAGACGGCGGTAACGCTTTCGAGGGAATACTGCGTGCGAGAACGGGATGCAGCAGCGGCCGCAAGTCTTTCTGAACGCTGAAAACCACGCCGACGATCGTGGCCACGGCGAGGGACAACAAAACGCGCCACACGACGATTTCGGGCTGGTCGCGAAACGCCACCCAGGTCGACCAAATGACGATGGGATTGATGGTCGGGGCAGCCAGGAGAAACGCGATCGCCACCGCTGGAGGAACCCCTTGAGCCAACAACCGACGCGCCACGGGAACGTTACCGCATTCGCACACGGGAAAGAGAAATCCGATACTGCTGCCGACGATCGCGCCGAGCAGGGGATTCTGCGGCATAACGGCCACGAGTTTTCGCTCGTTGACAAACAGCAGTAAAGCGCTCGACAGCAACACGCCCAATAACAGAAAGGGCAGGGCTTCGACGAGCAGGCTGAGAAAAACAGTTACGGCAGGATTGAGCTGCGCCATCAGAGTAAGAACCGCGAACCTCAGTTGTTCTACTTTACTCTGCCAGTTCCCAAGTCGCGATCGCTTACGACGATCGGATCGACTGACGGTTGGCTCTTAAGAAATAGCGACCATACGAGGGTTGTCAGCGAGATCGTCCGAAATGTGGCGGTCTGTTCGAGAACGCGCCGACGAGTCGATGCGGTGACGGACGCGATGGGAGGTTGGAGTTGCGAAGACGGTTCGCGGCGGCGAATGGAAGCTCTCATAAGACCTGGGTTTTGGTGTAAAGATTGACTCGAGATGAACTGGGTTGGGGCGTCCCGATGGTAGGAGGACTCCGTCACGTCTGCCGAACGGAAAAGGTACGGCGATTCGAGTCGGGGACGGTTGCTCGACCGGGAGAACCCTCGAAAATTCGGCTTCCCCTTCGGCGATCTCGATCGCTGCGGGAATGCCTACGTCAGAATCGACGACGCGCCCTCGTAGGTCTTCGGTTTCTGGATCGAACTGGGGTCGTAACAAGGATCGGAAATCGTCCCACAGAAATTTCCACAGGACGATGATGGGGATGAGGTGTTGCGGTTTTCTCATGTCGAGCTGTAAGGCGATCGATGTGTTGCGGTACAGCAAAGTTAACGCCACGGTGACGCCGTATTACGAGATCGCCAGCTCGATCGCGTAATACGGCAAGAGTCTCAGAGCGATCGGACTTTCGAGCGGTTTGGGCATTTTCAACTGTACGGACGGGTCGCTTCAACGATCGGTAGAAGACGGTTGTTTTCGCTCGGGTGTCAGAGGAGTCGTCCTGTTCGATCGCGACGGTTCGCGACGGTCGGTGTCAAGGGCTGAAGTTCTCTATTCCAACTTGTATTGATGGCTCGAGGAGGTCTCCAATCGCTTTGCGACCGAACTGATTTGGACGTGGTTCGGGTTTTGACCGAACTCGCTTTGATTCTACTGACTCAGAATCGGACGCCGTTGCGATCGCGATCGCAACGGCTCGAAGAGGTGACATTTCGTCAGATCGCTTCTGACGCGTTTCTGTCTCGAATCGGGTTCGGCCGACTGAGATGAATTTCGATCGTGACAGTTTGTCCCGCTGTCTCGGACAATGCTCGAGCGAAAAGATCCCAGACAGGGTTCGAGCCATAAAAAAATCGGGACACTTTACAGCGTCCCGAAGCGTGTGAAATTCGTTTTCCGTCGGCGTTCGCGTCCTTAGCTGGCCAGATATTCTCGAACCGCAGCACGGCGACGCCGCAACTGATTCAGGGCTTGGTGTTCGAGCTGGCGTACCCGCTCGCGGCTGAGGTTGAGTCGCGCCCCGACTTTAGCTAAGGACAGTTCTTTGCCGTCGATCAAGCCGAACCGCAACACGATCACGTCTCGCTGTTGGGGCGTCAGTTCGGCCAGCATACACTCGAGATCTTGGCGGAGCAGCTCTTGCGTCGCGTACTGTTCGGGAGACGCGGTTTCGTCCTCGAGCAGTTCTTGCAGTTCGGTGTCGTGGTTGTCGCCAACTCGCAAGTCTAAGGAGATCGGTTGGCGAGACATGGTGAGGTAGTCCCGCACTTGAGACGGCTCGAGATCGAGTTCGAGACCGATTTCGCCAACGGTGGGACTGCGACCGAGAGTTTGGGTCAGTTCCCGTTGGGCTTTTTTGATTTTGTTGAGTTTTTCGGTGATGTGAATCGGCAGGCGAATCGTTCGCGCTTGTTGGGCAATGGCGCGGGTGATGGCTTGGCGAATCCACCAGTAGGCATAGGTCGAAAATTTGTAGCCTCGGGTGGGGTCGAATTTTTCTACGCCGCGTTCGAGTCCCAACGTGCCTTCTTGGATGAGGTCGAGAAACTCGAGGTTGCGTTTTTGGTATTTTTTGGCGATCGCGACCACTAGACGCAGGTTGGCTTCGATCATCTGGCGTTTGGCTCGCTGACCGCGACGCACGACCTGACTCAGTTCTGACGGGTCGAGGTCGGCACGCTCGGCCCACTCTTGCTGGGTCGGTTCCCGGTGTAAGCTCGCCGTCAGATCGGCTTTGACCTCGAGCGCCTTCATCATCGCTTGGACTTGCTTGCCCAGTACGATCTCTTGCTCGTGGGTCAGTAGGGGAACGCGACCGATTTCGTGGAGGTACGTCCGCACGGTATCGGCGTTGAGCGTGGGGTTAGCAGTTTTCATTTCGGTGTTGGCTGTGGGCATACAATCTTGAACGTCAGAACGGAAAACTTTTCGGGCTAACGAGGTGAGGGACGGCTACAGGGGAGGACGACAGAGCCGTCGATCGCTGGGATATCTTCGTTACGAACGTGGCCAAGATTGAGATTGCGATCGACGGGCGAATTTTCGGTGACGTGACAGCCTTCGGGTGCGGGCGAACTCGTAATACTTCTCGAGTAACCCAAACTCGTTATGACTTTGGCTTAATATAATAATAATTGGGTCGTTCGGACTTCGTAAAGGTCGGAATTCCCCACCCGGAGAAGGTCTAGATTTAGTATTCCCCACCCAGTCCGGCTAACGATCTCCCTGAGACAGTCATAACTACAGTGTCGGGAAAACGATTTCCAGAAAGATGTTGCCGAGACGCCTGGCAAAAATCCCCAGCCTAAAATCCCCAGCCTAAAATCCTCGTACTGTTTCAATTAGACGTTGCGATCTCGAGGTGAGTTTCCGAAAGCCACAGGAGCGATCGCGGCGTTTGATGTCGATGTCGATCTGCTCGATCTCCCTGGTCGCGCTCGATCGAGTTCGGCCGTAGGGTCGTCGAATTTCTGAGAAAAATATTACAAACTATTAAGCGCCGACCGGGATCGTTAACCTTATGCTGCACAATAACCATGATTGCAAAAAGGGGTTTTCCCCAAACATCAATACGCGCTGTAACATTTTCCTTTCTGGAGGAATCGCACATCATGAGTATCGTCACGAAGTCGATCGTGAACGCTGATGCTGAGGCTCGTTACCTCAGCCCGGGCGAACTGGATCGGATCAAAAGCTTCGTTGCATCCGGCGAAGCTCGCTTGCGGATCGCACAAGTCTTGACCGACTCTCGCGAGCGTATCGTCAAAGACGCAGGAAACCAACTGTTCCAGAAACGTCCCGACGTCGTGTCTCCGGGTGGAAACGCTTTCGGCGAAGAAATGACCGCCACCTGCCTGCGCGACATGGACTACTACCTGCGCCTGATCACCTACGGAGTAGTCTCTGGCGACATTACCCCCATCGAAGAAATCGGCATCGTTGGCGTTCGTGAAATGTACCGTTCCTTGGGAACGCCCATCGAAGCAGTGGCAGAAGGCGTACGTTGCATGAAAAACGTTGCCACCTCTCTGATGTCGACGGAAGACGCATCGGAAGCAGCTTCCTACTTCGATTACGTTATCGGTGCGATGCAGTAGGACGTCGTCGCCGCTCGAGGCACGACGCGACTCCTCCTCGCTCAGCTTTCACAACCGATCGTTTCTAAATCTATAGATAGAAGAACGTAAGAATCATGCAAGACGCAATCACCGCTGTTATCAACTCCTCCGACGTGCAGGGCAAATACCTCGACAGCTCTGCCATGGACAAGCTCAAAGGCTACTTCCAAACTGGCGAACTGCGGGTTCGCGCGGCTGCGACCATCGGCGCTAACGCAGCGACGATCGTTAAAGAAGCCGTGGCTAAATCCCTGCTGTACTCTGACGTCACCCGTCCCGGTGGCAATATGTACACCACCCGTCGCTATGCGGCTTGCATCCGCGACTTGGATTACTACCTGCGCTATGCAACCTATGCGATGCTGGCTGGCGACCCCTCCATCCTCGACGAGCGCGTCCTCAACGGTTTAAAAGAAACCTACAACTCCTTGGGCGTACCCATCGGTTCTACCGTCCAAGCCATTCAAGCGATGAAAGAAGTCACCGCTAGCTTAGTCGGTCAAGCGGCTGGCAAAGAAATGGGCGTGTACTTCGACTACATCTGCTCTGGCTTGAGCTAAGCGCTCGCGTCGGTTTGCGGCCGTCCGTCGTCTTCACAGACGAAACCAAGCGCGCCGTCAAATCGGGTCTGGGATGTCCGGTGTGAGTGCGAACGGTCGAAAACTCGGTCTCGGATAGATCGAAAGAACACTGTCGCATTGACTCTAGACTCCCAGACTTCTCGGTTTCAGATCGACCTGTTAAAAAAACTCGCGGGAAGTCCCCGTTTTCGGACGCTTAAGACGAAGCGGGGGTCGATATAAGACTTAAAACTGTTACGAAACCCGCTAAAGCTAAAACAGCATTGCCTCGTTTCGCATTCACGACAGGAGACTTTCACCCATGCGTATGTTCCGGGTCACCGCCTGCGTTCCCAGTCAAACGCGCATCCGCACCCAGAGAGAATTACAAAACACCTACTTCACCAAACTCGTTCCGTACGATAACTGGTTCCGCGAGCAACAACGGATTATGAAGATGGGTGGCAAAATCGTTAAAGTCGAACTGGCTACAGGCAAACCGGGAACGAACACCGGGCTAAAGTAGAGTTCGTCTGGCGGTTCTGCGATCGCATCGTTGCGAGAGGTCGTTGCGGCCTCTCTATTTTTTGGCCGGGTTTGGCGATCGGTATCGGAGACATCGTCGTCTCGAGTGGCGATCGCTAGTAACGATCGCCGAGCGAGAAAGGGTGTGGTTTCTAACCCTGCTACTCCTCAAGTCCCATTGAAAAGCCGTCAAAGACCTGATATGGTAGAGGTCTTGGAAATCAATTGCCAGACGGCGTCAAACCCGCAATCGCCCTACCGATCGTCGATCGCGTGCGGCTATTCCGTTCCTATCGCCCATCGAAGCAAAATCACAGACTTCGCAAAAGGTCGTGAAAGGTTAGGAATGGAGAGTTCTCAACAGCAAGGTCGCGCGGAACGAAGGGAGATACCACCATCGATTACGATCTGTTTGAGGTTCCGATCGCTCCGTCGAAGCACTGCGAACAGCAACTGTACGGTAGCCTAAAAGCTGAATGAACACCGAAACTTACATCAACCATCCGACCTTTGGCTTGCTCTTTCGCGTGTGTCCGATCGGCGAAAACAAAGAACTTTATACGACACTATACGCTCAGCGGTTATTTTTCGTCGTAACGAGCGACGACGAGGGGCTGAGCTTCGAGCCACTGACGCGAGGGGACGCGCGAACGGTTCTCGAAAACCGCTTGCGCCAACTGCGCCGCATGAAATTACAAAAACCTTACGAACAACTACAGGCCATCCGCAAACAGTTATTTCAATAAATTAAGTATTGAAAAGTCTCGAACGCGCTTTTTCACCAGTGTGTCTCGCGTCGCCATCCAAAGTCGTTCGAGTACCGTTGAGAGAACAGGGAAATTCGAGCGTGTCAGAGTCGAAGTCGATCGCCGCCAACCTTGCCAAAATTCGCCAGTCGCTCCCCGAGTCCGTGCGGCTCGTGGCCGTGACCAAAACCTTACCCGCCGAAGCGATCCGAGAGGCTTACGCCGCCGGAGTGCGGGATTTCGGCGAAAGTCGCATCCAAGAAGCGATCGCCAAACAAGAACAGTTAAGCGATCTAGACGATATTACCTGGCATTTCATCGGAGGTTTGCAAACCAACAAAACCAAACAGGCGCTCGATCGCATGGACTGGATTCACTCCGTCGATCGCCTCAAACTCGTCAAAGAGATCGATCGCCTCGTCCGACGGGGGAGTCCGAGTCCCAAACTCTGCTTGCAAGTCAAACTCCGAGAAGACCCCAATAAAGCCGGGTGGAGCGTCGAAGAACTGCTCGAAGACTTACCGAAAATCGAAGCGTGCGACACCCTCGACGTGCGAGGACTGATGACGATTCCCCCCCTGGGACTCGACGCGTCCGAAACCGCCGACGTCTTTAATCGCTTGCGTCAACTGCGCGATCGCCTCAACCAGCGTTCCCAATCCTCCCTGCACCTCGACGAACTGTCGATGGGAATGTCTTCCGACTACCCCATCGCCGTCGAGTGCGGTGCGACGATCGTTCGACTCGGGCGCATTATCTTTGGTGAAAGACGCCCGTAATTCTCAACACGAGAATGCTAGTATGAATGCACTCAACGAGTCCGTACTGGCGAGGTTGCATCGCTGCCACCTCCCGATACAATGGGGGCGAACCGTCCGAGTTCCGGCACGGAACGGATAAGCCGCACGCTGAGTTTGAGTTCAAATTGGGTTTCCAACGAAAGCCACTATGAGTAATATTTTTTCCAAACTACGGGATTACCTCAGCGGGGGCGAACCCGTAGACTACGAATACGAATACGACGAGATGGAGGGGGGCAACTACTCGAACCTCTATCCCGCCGAATCGACTGCCCCACCTCCGACCGATTCGAGCGGCGATCGCGGCTCCCTACGCGATCGAACCGTTCCCGGCAGCTCCGCTGCACCCTTCAGTTCTACCCCCGCCGATCCGGGGACCAGTGTGAATTCAACTTTAAGTAACGTGATTGGATTACCCGGCGCCACCAACGGCATTTCTGAAGTCGTGGTCATGGAACCCCGTTCCTTTGAAGAAATGCCTCAAGCTATTCAAGCCCTCCGAGAACGTAAATCCGTCGTTCTCAACTTAACCGTGATGGACCCCGACCAAGCGCAACGAGCGGTCGATTTCATTGCCGGAGGAACCTTTGCCCTCGACGGTCATCAAGAACGAATCGGCGAAAGCATTTTCCTCTTTACGCCCAGTTGCGTGCAAGTTAGCACCCAGTCCGGCGTCGTCCGCGACGTCATGCAACCGCACCTGCGCGCGCCTCGTCCGACGGCTCCCACCTCGGGAACTGCACCGAGCTGGCCGGCAGATTTGGGGCGTATGGCACAGTCCTAAACGATCGCGCCCTCGCGCTTCGTAACCTTATTTCCGAAAAACCTTGTCCGATTCACTAGGCATTATCGGAGGGGGAGTGATGGCCGAGGCCATCCTCTCGCGCCTCCTGACCCAACAGGTGTATCGCCCGTCTGAGGTTTGGGTCGGCGAACCCAAACCTCAGCGTCGCCGCGATCTCGCCGAGACGTACGGCGTCCGTACCAGCGATGACAACCGCCAAGCGTCCGAGAACGCCGACGTTCTCCTACTGGCGGTCAAACCCCAAGCCTTCCAAGCTGTCGCGGCCGAACTCCGCTCAGCTAAAATCGCTACGTCTACCCTCATCGTGTCGATTTTGGCCGGCGTTCCCTTACAAAAACTCGAGGCCGCCTTTCCCCAACATCCCGTCGTGCGCGTCATGCCCAATACCCCCGCTCTCGTCGGTGCGGGAACGAGTGCCTTGGCTGCGGGGCGCTTCGTAACGGACGAAACCCTCGAAACTGCCAAACGCATTCTCAGCGCGGTAGGGACGGTGGTAGAAGTATCCGAGTCCCTGATGGATGCCGTAACCGGTTTGTCGGGTTCGGGCCCCGGATACGTGGCGATCGCGATCGAAGCCCTGGCCGACGGTGGCGTGGCTGCCGGACTGCCCCGAGACGTGGCGACTCAACTGGCGATCGAAACCGTGCGCGGAACGGCTCAGCTTTTGAGCGAGACGGGACTGCACCCGGCACAGCTAAAGGATCGCGTCACCAGTCCGGGGGGAACCACCATTACGGGAATTGCCGAACTCGAAGCGAAAGGCTTGCGATCGGCGTTAATTTCGGCAGTTCGTGCGGCAACCGAGCGATCGCGCCAACTCGGAAGTTAGTCCTTGGCTTCCGGTTCGATGAGTCCGCCCCCTAACAAGATGTCGCCGTCGTACCACACCGCCGCCTGTCCCGGTGTAATGCCGAACTGCGGTTCGTCGAAGATCGCTTTTGCCCGGCCGCCGTCGAGGGGAACGATCGTCGCGTCCACGGGACGGGTGCGGTAGCGGACTTGCACTCGAGCGCGAATCGGCGCGTCGGGAGGCGCGATCGAAACCCAGTTGATCCGCTGCACCGTACAGTCGGGACTGTGAACGCTAGCGCGATCGCCCACGACAACTCGATTGCGTCCGGCATCGATGGCCACCACGTACAGCGGGTGCGCCGCCGCAATCCCCAAGCCTTTACGCTGGCCGATGGTGTAGTTGTGGATGCCCTCGTGTCGTCCGAGGACGCGACCGTCTACGTCGACGATATCCCCCGGCTTCGGCGCCAAGTATTTTTCCAAAAACGTCTTCATCGACCCGTGAGATTCCACCAAACAGAGGTCTTGGCTTTCCGGTTTGTCCGCCGTTTGTAGGTCGAACTCCGCCGCGACGCGACGCGTTTGGCTTTTCGGGTAGCGTCCGAGGGGAAATAGACAGTGGGCTAAGATCTCTTGTTCGAGATCGTAGAGAAAATAGGTTTGGTCTTTTTGGCGATCGACGGCTCGTCGCAATTGGTAACGACCCGTGGTATTGTCGAATTCAACCTGGGCGTAATGACCCGTGGCAATATAATCGATCCCCAGTTCCGCTTGAGCGTAGCGCAGCATCGGACCGAACTTCACGGCTTTATTGCATTGCGAACAGGGCAGCGGTGTCACCCCCGAGCCGTATCCCGAGACTAAGTAATCGACGATGTATTTCTCGAAAACGTCTCGACTATCGACAATGTAATGGGGAACGCCGAGCTGTTCGCAAATTCCCGCCGCGTCTACCATCCCTTCCGAGCAGCATTGACCCTTACCCTTCATCAACCAAAGGGTCAACCCCACCACATTGTATCCTTCGTGGTGCAAAATGGCGGCAGATGTCGAGCTATCGACCCCACCGGACAGACCGACAACGACTTTCTTCATGACTCTAAAATGTCGAGACGCTTTCGACTAAAACAACATTAACCGTTCTTTTATGCTAAACGATGACTCTCGAAACAACAGGTTTCTCGATCGAACGGTTTGCCAACCCCAGCCCATCGTTCAACGATAATCGGAGTACCATGCTATCTCAGATCGCCCGTACCGTCGCCTCCCTGTTCGGCCCGATCGCCGCGAGTACGATCGCCGTACCTCTGTTGGCTCAAACGATCGACGTACCGCCACCGATCGACGTACCGCCGCCGCCTCCCCCTCAATCGAATTTCGGATATCCCCAAAACGACACGGTTCCGACCGAGCAATATCTCGTTTACGTCCTCGGCACTCAAGATAGCGTGTTGAGACAGGTTCGCGCGATCGATCCCAATGCAGCTTACGGACTGTTTCAAGGACAGCAAATTATCCAAGCGGGACTGTTTTCTACCCAAACCGCTGCTGAAGAACGCGCTCGTCTCCTCGCCGGTCGAGGGATCAGTTCGGCGATCGCTCTCGTCGTCGTGCAAAGTCCGATGGGATCGTCCTCCGACGCCGACTCCCGAGATGCACCGTATTACGTCGTCGTTCCAGGCGATCGCGACGAACTCAGTCAATCGGTCGATCGCGTTCGAGCGTTAGTGAATCCCAGCGTTCCCGTCGTGTTGCGCGATCGCCCCCTCGGCCCCCACATCGCCATCGGCCCCTTTTCCGAGCGAGACGACGCCGAACGACTTTCAAGCGAACTCCACCGTCGAGGACTGCGGAACGCCCGCGTTTACTACGATCGCTGATTGACAATCACCAGTCGCCAGTCACCAGTCACCAGTCGCCAGTGAAGACAGTTAACAGATTTGACATCCTCTCCCAGCAACCCTATCGGGTATGCAGGGAGATTCCCGGGTTCACACCAAGGATTTCCTGCTTCTCAACCTCTTGACTAGACTTGAACTCAGATAACTTCAAGTCCCCGCCAGAACGATTCCACAGGCTTTTTGTTTTACGTCCACTTGGTGCCCCCAAGCCGGACGGATCTGATTTTTGGTTTTGGGCTTTATGCTCTATACAGGAGGACACGGGTGGCGAACCGAGTTCGCCACCGTGAGATGTCCGTGTTGCCAGTGTCTTAACCGTTACTTCTGGGCTGCCTACTGGATGAGCTATCCGTATGTTTTCAGCGTGTTACCACCTTATCAATTATATTTGATGGCTCGTTTCGGCGCTATCCCCTTCTCTCGCTATCGCATTGTTCAGGGGACGCACCTCAACTCACCGCCGCTTCACCACCCCCTAACCGCTTCGCGGTATAGGCGGAGTACTGCAACGGATCTTGATAGGAGTACGACTTCGTTTGCGGCTTGTTTTCAGGATAGATCGTTACGGCATGGGGTTTTCAGCCGATCTGTTTCTGCAAACCATTTAGGATTGCTATAGCAGTTTCTCCCCTGCTCCGAAAGGTCTCAAGTTTCTCGGGAACTTACCGAAAAAAACCGTAGATCGTATAACAATAGAAGTTTTACGAGTGGGGTATTATGTTTCGATCGCTTCGTTTCCTCGTATTGGCGGGAATCGCGCTCTCGGCGCTGGTGTTAACTGGGTTGTTCGCGATCGCGCCAGCTCGCTCTCTCGATTTTACGCCTCCCGATCGCGGCGCTCCCGAACGAGTCGATGCAGGGGGAACCCGCTATGCGGACTTTGAAATCCCTGGAGACCGAGACGTGACGATCGTTGTTAACGGCGAAGAACTCGAATGTCCGCTGACGGCGATCCTTCCTCCAGAAAACTACGGCTTAACTCTGCGGGACTATCCCACGATCTACGTTCACGTTCCCAATTTACCGGGGGCTGACCTGCAATTTACCTTACGCGACGACAACGACGAAGTTCTCTATCAAAGTCGCTTTCGTCTCGGACACCGTCACGGAACCTTTGGTATTCCGTTACCCGACAACGCGAATTTCGATCCCCTGGAACTATATCGTTCCTATCGCTGGACGGTCGAACTGCTAGACTTCGGCGAAAGTATTTCGGGGGCGATCGTCAAAGTGTCACCGACAGAAGAGTTCCAACGACAACTCGATCGCGCCACATCTGAAGAACGACTCGAACTGTACGCCGAAACGGGAATTTGGTACGACGCGATCGACACCCTCGCCACCTTACATCGCAACGATCCCGACAATTCCCAATGGATGGAAGTTTGGCGTGAAATTACCGAATCGGTCGATTTAATGAAAGTCGGTAACAAACCGTTACTTTGAGGTGAAGGGATGAGGAGATGATGAGGTGATACTCCATCTTTTTCCGATCGGCTAGGTTTCAAGAAGTCTTCACCACATCCCCCCCTTAGCCTCCCGTTGTGTTGGGGGGGGGAGAACTTTTCGGGTTGGGCAAAACCCGTATTTGAGTCCTCGACTCCGCTCGGAATCAACGCTGAGCGAAGTCGAAGCGAGCGGAGTTGAAGCGTTGAAATTCGGATTCCGTATTATACAGTAATGACAATAGGATTATTTGGTGGTTTTGATTTATTATTTTTTCCCAATGTAGAAGTGAACATCATGTCAAAAACGATCGTATTTATTATAGAAGGCAGAGATTTAAATGCAAAGGGTCTCCTGAGATTACGGTGTAATTTGTTATGAATAATACGAAATCTAACCGGGGCGCATCCCCCCTTAGCCCCCCAACGCAGCGGGGGGTTGGGGGGATGGTTTTGACCGGGTATAAAATCCGCTTATCACCTCAAACTCCTAAGACCTCAATTAATTGAGATGCCCTTAGATTAAAATCAAACTAAGTCGATCGCCATCACTTCAGCGGAGTTCTTTCAAGCTATCCCCATGAACCCGATCGCACTTCCGACGGGTGCATCTCAAAAATGTAAATTCATCGAATTGGGCGCACTCAATTTCCAGATCCCCGGCATCTCCAAGATGCCGGGGATCTTATACCGGAAGTGCTAATCGGGAATTTTGCCACCCCAAACTGATGTTTTTGCAAAAGTGAGATGCACCCGTCCAACCTACTCCAGACTTATATTTTTACAAAAGTGAGATGCACCCCTTCCGACTACTCCTGAATTCCAACTCACGGGAATTTCCTGGGAAACTTATGAAGCCTTGTTGCGAGATATCGGACAACATCGCCGCTTTCGCTTGACGTATTATCGCGGAGCCCTGGATCTGATGGTTCCTTCTCCAGAACACGAACGATTTGACATCCTCACCGCCCTGGAAGGACGGTGATTCCCAAACCTCGCGATTTGGGTTCCTGCTTCCTTCTCTCTCGAGTTTTTCGCAGTTGCTCTCCGGATCGAGATCCTTCAAGTCTTACACTCGCTTCACAGGCTGTAACGGTGTGTCCCACCGCCAAAATTCCAATTCAATTGGAGTTTTAGGCAAACTTACTAACTTGGGTTTCGTTAGCCAGTTTAACCATTCACATCCATTGTACTGTAAAGCCGCCCTAGAAGGCTTGCCCTGCTCGCACTGCTTGCACTAAGCTTGTCGAAGTGAGCTTGTCGAAGTGAGCTAAGTCGAAGGGGCGGGGTTTCAAACCCAAAATTTTCGATAAAAAAGTAATCGGACGTTTTGTCGAAACTCTCGCGGAAGAATTGGAAATCGCCATCGAACCCTTGGTTTCGACAACCTTCAAGCCTGGATACGACACGGCGATCGCTAAATCTCAAACCCCGTCTCGAAATCCGTCACGTCGATCGCATCCACACTTTCCCCCAGCAACACCGCCACAACCTCGTCTCCCAACCGAATCTCCGTCGTCGTCTCCACCTGAAACACCCGCAACTGTGACAGCGTTAGCGAGTTTCCCAACACCAAGCGATCGACACCATCGGTGAAATCCACGATCGTTTCTTTCCCAAACCCGAGAATAAAGCGATCGCTTCCTCCCCCTCCGGTTAGAGTATCGTCTCCCCAATCTCCCGAGAGGAAATCGTCGCCTCCGTCACCAAACAATTCGTCGTTATCTTTCCCCCCAAACAGACTATCGTTGTTGTCGCCTCCCCAGAGGCGATCGCTTCCCGCATTTCCCAACAACACGTCGTTTCCCACCTCTCCCAATAAACAGTCGTCTCCCAACTCTCCGGCGATCGCATCGTCTCCATCCCCTCCCGCAACGCGATCGCCGTCTTTTCCCGCAAAAATGCGATCGCTTCCTCGGTTTCCTTCGAGATCGTCGTTTCCGCGATTTCCAAACAGCCAATCTTCACCGTCGCCACCGTCGAGATCGTCTCCCGTTTCCCATCCCACCAAAGTATCGTTACCGCTTCCCCCGAGGATTTCGTTGGCTTCCGCGTCGCCAAACATCAAATCGTTTCCAAAACTTCCCGTTTCTGAAGAAACTGCATTGATGTTGAATTTCACGCAGCCTTCGTAACTTTCTGTGTGGTTGGCTGGGGGATACAGCGGAGATGTCTCGGGAATTGCGATCGACGGCGTTTCAGACGGAGACGCTTCGGGAACGTCTTCAGAAGGCGAAGCGGTTTTGGATGACGACTTTTCCTCTTCTTCTGAATTGCCAGAATTGCCAGAATTTCCAGAACTTCCCGAATTTCCCGGTTTCGCCGTCGTCGTAAAATTCCAAGTCGTGGCGTCGTCGATTCCCGAAAATGGGTTTCCCGCCAAATCTTCAAACGCTGTATCGTCGATGCGAACCTCGTAACTCGTGGAGAAATCGAGAGAATTCGCCAAATCGACGGTTACGGTGTCGCCACTGACGACGACTTGCGAGGAAGAAACCGCGATCGCCTCCACCACCGCATCGTCACTACTGCGACGAACGGCGATCGAACCCTTTCCTTTCACCACCGCTTCGTCAAAGCGAATCGTTAAATCGAGATTTCTCCCAACATCCGAGGCGTTGTCGAGAGGTGTTGTCGCCGCGAGACTCGGTGGCGTAACGTCGAGGGGAAACGGCGAACCGTCAGTTTGGGTTCCCGGCGAAAACTTCGACGATCCGAGGGTTTCGTGTTTGACGAATCCTCCCGTAACGTCAGGCGATCGCGTGAGTGACTGGTTGTCGCCGCCTTCGCTTCCATATGTATATGTCGCGACATCCTGGCTTCCATCGTTGAGAGTGAGAGTGTCGCCGGAATTGTTTAATCCCAGTAAACCCGTACTCGCCGTTTGAACGATCGCATCTCCGAAACCCCCCGTCGGCGTTCCCCCTCCAAACACCACGATCGCCTCGCCGCCAGCGAGAATCGTTCCCGAGGGGAAGACGTGACGAACTCCCACACCGTCAGACAGTTCCCATCCTGAGAGATCGATCGCACTGCCAGTATTGTTTAAAAATTCAATAAACTCGTCTTCGGAACTATCCGTCACACCGTCACCGTTGGCGTCACCGTCGGGATCGGCGAGAACCTCGTTAAAGATAACGTCTCCCGACGTGGCGATCTCGAAACTGAAGCTGTAATCGGCGGCGGGGGAATCTGGCGTACTGTCGATGTCGGCGATGTTTGCGGCGAAGACTGTCACCGTCACCGCTTCTCTTGGGTGAAAGTCGTCGTCGGGATCGAGGCTGTATTGCGATCCGCTTCCGCTGACACTGGCGGTGTGGTTTCCGCTACTGTCGCCGACAATGCTAAACCAATTTCCCGAAACGGTGACGGCTTCGTCAAACTGAATCGTTAAATCCGAGGCGATCGCCACTCCCGTCTCGTTATTGAACGGTGTTGTTGCAAACACACTCGGCGGCGTGTCGGGAATGGTAGCGGCGTGAAATCCCAAACCGTCGGTGGTGTCTTCGTTAAATCCCACCCATTCCACCGCCGGATCGAAACTGTCGCTGGCGTCGCTGTCACCGTTGTAAATTCCAGTTTGGCGACGAAGGGTGCGATTTTGGCTGGCGGTGTCTCCGCTTCCCCAAGAATTACCTGGATCTTCTCCTATTTTACCAAAGCTATCGAGAATATTGCCATTTTTATTCAGAACAATTGTATCGTTTCCGTTGAAATTTATGACGAAATCATTGGTCAGATCGGCAACTGATAAAATTGCTGGATTTGCGCTTCCGTGGGCGAGGACAAATACATCGTCGGAGGCGATCGCTCCCGTTAAATTTAATGTTTGGGTCGGTGTTGTATCGCCGTTAAAATAAACGTCAAGGCTATAGTTGCCCGAAGCTAAATCGATTAGAACGCTTGTCGGATTGTAGAGTTCGAGGGCTTTATTGTAGCCACTTCCCTCGATATATTCCGAAATCAACAGATCTGACATTTTAGCAGACTCCCTGATGGCTCTGTATTTGACAAAGCTTATTTTATTTTGTACGTAATTCGTACAACAATCAAATTTTTTAAGGGCATCAAAATTTGGTTTAGAGTATCGTAATTTTACAGAATTTTAATCCGTAAAAATATTGAAATTTCGATAAAGTTTTTTAAATATTTTCTGAAAAAATACGAAAATGAAGGCTTAGAAGTAGATCGCCGGAAATGGAGACATTCAGGGGGTCTATCTCAATGGATGTACCCTACTCAGAGTTGAGATGCCCTCATTCTTTCGCTATAGCAGTTCCAAATGAGTCGTCAAAAATTAAAACACCAGAAAAAATCCGATTTCCTGTTTCCTGTTCCCGATTTTGTGACACAACTGATTTAGGGTTGCTATAAAATGACTCTAACCCCAGCGACAGGTGTGCTTAATGTCCAGCCGTCTTAGAAGGACGGGGTTTCAGACCCAAAATTTTCCATGAATTCGTTAATTCAACTGGATTTAGTCGATCTCGGGATTGCAGTGGGGATGGCCGCGATCGCCATTGGACTGTCGGTCTGGCAACAGTTAGGATTAGAGTGGAAGCTCGCTCTGGCCTCCGTTCGCACCATCGTTCAACTGCTGGTCGTCGGCTCGATTTTACAGGTGGTGTTTACCTGGCAGCATCCCCTCGCGTTGACAGGGTTGCTCCTGGTAATGTTGACGATCGCCGCCGTTGTCGCCCGAAATCGCATTCACGAAAACATTCCCGGCTTGCTCGCTTTGGTGTGGGGAGCGATCGGGATCGGAACGGCGATGACGCTGGTGTACGTTAATACGTTCGTGTTGCGTCAACCCGAAACTTGGTCGAACCCGCAATATCTCGTTCCGTTGGGGGGAATGATGATGGGGAACGCGATGAACGCGGCGGCGATCGCTGGGGAACGGTTCGTGAGTTCCGTGCGATCGAAACGCCTCGAAATCGAAACCCATTTGTGTTTGGGAGCCACTCCCAAACAGGCCATTTCTCACTATCGTAAAGATGCCGTTCGCGCCGGAACCATTAGCATCCTTAACTCGATGATGGTGGTGGGACTGGTAACGCTACCGGGGATTATTACCGGACAACTGCTAAGCGGGATCGCACCCCTCGAGGCGGCGGCGTATCAAATTCTCATCATGTTCGCGATCGCCATGACCGACTTCGTCGCTACGATCGTCTTAGTCGAGGGGTTGGGGCGACGCTTTTTCAACGCCTCCGCTCAGTTACAGTAACTGCAAACGGCGATCCTGTAGACTTCCTCGTGAGCGATCGCGTGCTGTCAACCTTGTTTTTTAAAGTTTTTAAAAGATAAAAGTCTGTTTTGTAAAGATTACTTAATTTTTAAAAGCAAGCCCGATCGGACACATCAAAAATCGATGTTATTATGGTAGAGTGATAGAAAAATGCGTTCTAAAAAGCTAAGAACGTACCATTCATTCAACCAAAACGGAATATCTAAAAAGAAATTTAAACAATCAAAAACATTCTTTTTTAGATTTTTATTCGAGTCTTTTGTCGAAAACTTTTGTTAATTCAAGTTTGAATAAAATCGACTTCAACCTTATTTAGGGCTTACTGAGTAAAGCCAGAAACTAGACTAGGAAAGGGTTTCCGCATTTTGGAAATTAAAAAAGTGCAACACTTTGGATATCGAGGTATCTCTAGACCTAGCCCGATCGTGTTCTCACCTCTGGAAATTAAGCGATCGCCAATTCTCCAAACTGTTCCCAGATCCGGGGTTTCCCGTTCCCAAACTCACCCCACCGTCTTTTTCAGTAAACCCTATTTAATTGGATATTTTATCGAGTGGCTGTCACCGAACCGAGCGACCGAGACTGGATAAAAACAGCAAAACAAGACGCTCTCCAACCCAGTTTCCAGGGCGATCGCGCGAAATCGACTTCCCACGATCGGGTTGTTTCTCGTGTACGATCGGCATTAAACGGAAAACGCAATTTGCCCCACCCTCGGCTGGATCGACCCTCTGTGTCAGCTATTGTCGAACGGGGAAAGCATCAGGATGGCGTTATGGAAGCGGAAGAACTCTTACGAAAATACACGACGGGGGTGCGACGGTTCATCGGCGTCAACCTCAGCGAAGCGAACCTCAGCCAAGCGAACATCCCGCGCGTGAACTTGCGAAATGCCTGTTTGAGCGTTGCCAACCTCAGCGGGGCGAACCTCGCGCGGGCGAACCTCAAAGGGGCGAAACTCAACGTCGCCAAACTCAGCAGCAGCAACCTACGGGGGGCGAACCTGCGAGACGCCGATCTCAACGTGGCCAACCTAATTCGCGCCGACTTGAGCGGAGCCGATCTCTGTCGCGCCTCCCTCATTCGCACTGAAATGCTGCGGGCGGATTTGAGCGACGCCGACTTGCGGGGTGCCAACCTCAGCGGGGCGATGCTCAAAGAAGCCAAACTCCCGCACGCCAACTTTCAAGGCGCCAACCTCAGCGAAGTCGATCTCAGCTACGCCCAGATGCGAGGCGCCAACCTCGAACAAGCAACCTTCCGCCGCACCAACCTACGCTGGGCCGATCTCAGCGGTGCCAGCTTGCGTAACGCCGAACTGCGACAAGTCAAACTCAGCGGAGCGAAACTGATCGAAGCGGACTTGCGGGGGGCAAACTTGCGCTGGGCGGACTTGAGCGGGGCGAACCTGTCGGGGGCGGATTTGAGCGGGGCGAAACTGAGCGGGGCGAACCTGTCGGGGGCGGATTTGAGCGGGGCGAACCTGCTCGATACGAGTTTGGTGTACGCCGACTTGACGCGAGCGAATCTGATGGGGGTCGATTGGATGGGGGCGGATTTGAGCGGTTCGACGCTGACGGGGGCAAAACTGCACGGCGTATCCCGTTTCGGACTCAAAAGCGAGGGAGCGGTCTGCGATTGGGTCGACTTGAGCGCGAACGGCGATGGAACGCACATTCAGCGCTTTTCTCCCGAAGAGGTCACGGAGTTTTTCAACGAATCGCTCCCGACCGTGCGAATTCTCGTCGATACCGTTCTCGATCCGGCCTCTCACGTGGCGCTGGCAGACATATACTATCGCATCGCTCGACACTATTCGACGTTGAAGCGATCGCCCAATATCGAGGTCAGCGATCGCCGTACCGTTATCACGTTTCGCCTCGACAACGACACGCAACTGTTTCCCATGGCCTACATGGTCGTATTACCCTTTCGAGACGCCAAGGTGACACAAGCCAATATCAAAAACTTGGTTCAACTGCTACAAACCAAAGAACGAGAAAGTTTAGATGCCGGACAGCTACGCTATATCGAACGCTTGCGAGGGGCGTTCAACCAAGCGATCGAACGCGCGAACGCTATTGGCAGCGCCGAAGCCCAGTGGTTCGATCGCGATATCGGACGAGATTTTTTCAACACGCCTACCCACATCATTTTGTCCAACTCCAAAAGTCAAACCTTAGAAGTTCAACACCATCCCAAATTTGGAAAACAACGGCTCCAAGCTGCCGAAAGCGACAACTCCATGGGTTCCAACCTGTCCGAAGCTTGTACCCATACGCTCCCACCTCCCTTTGTCATTTTTGACTTTGTTAAGATTTCTAGTCCGGCCCTCGATGCCGATCGTTTGTAGCCGCGCGACCTCAGACCTTACAATAGGCTTTGATAGCCGCGATCGCGCTCTGCGCGTCCGTTGTGCTTGTGGGGATCGCATCGACTTCGAGGGTTAAATTACGAACGTCGTGCCGTGTTGAGGTGAGCTGGTTATGACACTCAAAGAACTATTAGAACGATACGCTGCTGGAGAGCGAGACTTCGGGGCGATCGTGCTGAGTGAAGCCAACCTCAGCCGAATCGACTTGCGGGACGCCAATCTCAGCTATGCCATCTTAAGCATTGCCAACCTCAGCGGCTCGAATTTGAGCGGGGCGAACCTCAGCTACGCCAAAATGAACGTGACGCGGTTGAGCGGGGCGAACCTCGTCCGGGCGAACTTACACGGGACGATTCTCAACGTCGCCAACATGATTCGCGCCAACCTCAGCCAGGCCGATCTCGCCGAAGCCGCTCTGATTCGGGCTGAAATGATTCGCGCCAACCTCAGCGGAGCCGATCTCACCGGCGCGAACCTCAACGGGGCCGATTTGCGAGAGTCCACGATGCGCCAAACGGATTTGAGCGGAGCCAACCTCAACGAAGCGGACTTGCGGGGAAGTTCGTTAGTGGCGGCGATCCTTCTCAACGCCAACTTGATCGGCACCGACTTCAGTAAAGCAGATTTGAGCGGAGCGGATTTGAGCAATTGTGAGTTACGCCACGCCCGCCTCCACCGCGCCAACCTCAGCGGGGCGAGTTTGCGGGGGGCGAACTTGCGTTGGGCCGATCTCAGCGGGGCGAACTTGCGTTGGGCCGATCTCAGCGAGGCGAAATTGAGCGGGGCGAACCTCATCGGAGCCAACCTCAGTTGTGCCAACTTACTCAATACCAGTTTCGTTCACGCCGACCTCACTCAGTCGAACATGATGCGCGCTGATTGGGAAGGGGCAGACTTGAGCGGTGCGATTTTGACCGGGGTGAAGTTGTACGGGGTGGCGCGGTTTAACCTGACGACGGAAGGGATGAGTTGCGATTGGCTCGATGTCAGTCCCAACGGCGATCACAGTCAAATCGTTCGTTTCGATCGCGAGAATTTCGAGAGGTTTTTCAACCAAACGCCCCCCACGGTACAAATTGTCATCGATACTCCCATCGACAGCACGGCGATGCTGGCGTTAACGAAGTTGTACCACCAACTCGGGGAACAATATCCCGATATGGGACAGCCCCCGAGTATCGAAGTGGGATATCGACGCACGACGCTCACGTTCCGCGTCGAGAACGACGAACTGTTGTTTCCCACGGCGTTCGTGGCGGTTTTACCGTTTAAGGACGCCGACAACACACAAAAAACGATTTTGAATTTGGTGCGCTCGATCCAAACGAAGAGTCAAGACATTCTGGGGGTCAAGGCGGCCAATCAGGCGGCGAAGCTCAGCGTGTCGATCGTGCAGCGCCTTCGCAAAGTCAGCAATTTGCAATGTCCCGTGTTGTCGGACTCGGAGGCGGGAGAGTTGGAATTTTTTGAAGCTCCCACGCAAACGTCGATTTCTAATTCGAGCGATCGCACGTTGACGGTTTACAGCAATCCCACGTTCGGAAAGCGCTTTTTCAACGCGGCGGAACTGGGAATTCCCATGAGCGCACTTTCGTCTCAACGGGCCCAGGTGGTATTACCGTCGTTGCAAGATATCCTCAATTTCGTGCAAGGATTTTATTCGTTCGACGAAGTTCGCTAAGGTCGAGAGGGAGACGAAGGGGTTGAAGTTAACCCGTTGCTTGTCTCGACGCGAGCGAGGGTGAAGACGAGGTTCGAGTGGGGTCGTGCGACTCGATTCGAGGAACCCTGTCGTCACGAACGGCGAGCGAATATCTGTTATTTTGCAATGATTTTGCGATCGATGTTGTGATTGAAGCTGAAGTTCACACGGCGCTGAGGGCGTTTTTACGGGAATCGGGCGATCGCTGGCCGCATCATTTGACGATGGCGCGGTTGGTGGCGCGAGCGTTGCGATTGGGACGAGACGCCCTGATTCAGACGGGGGTGTTTCCCGCGTCGGAAGAACGCTATGCGCTGAGTTATTTGATGCCGGTATTATTGTGGCCCGGTGGTGCGATCGCCATCGCCTCGGAATCGGTTCGCAAGCGGTTGTTGTCGGTGGAAATCCCACAATTGCAACAGTGGTTGGGATCGCATAAAACCGTCGTCGAAGGCGATCGCTGGCCGGGCGAAGACTTTCACGGCTTGTTGCTGACCTCCCCCCAGGCTTGGTTGGATTCTAAAACGACGGAAAAGATGCGATTTCCGACGGGAATTCCAACTCTGATCGACGGCGCCGACGATTGGGAAGCGTGGACGCGCCAAGCGCTGACCGCCTGCATCGAACCGGGAGATTGGACGGCGTTGATGGAGGCTCGCCCCGATTTCGCCGACGAGGTTCGACAGGTTTGGATACAGTTAACTCGAGCGGTGTTCGATCGCCCCGCGAATCCCTATGGGGGCGTGCTGTTACATTCGGAAGAACGGGAACGGTTGAGACGGTCGATCGCCGCTATTCCCGAGGTTCCCCAATCCTGGCGTCAGTTCGGACGGCGGTTGCGATCGCGTCACAGTTTCGTCTGGGCGGCGATCGATCGCGAAGGCGGACGGTTTTCTCTGTATTGCAGTCCGGCGGAAGTGTCGAACGCCCTCCGTCCGCTGTGGAAACAACAACCGACGGTTGCGATCGGCGGTGCGTTGGGGGTCGATCGCGACGCGTTAATGTTTCGCCAGCGCCTGGGAATCGACGATCTCACCTGTGTTAAATTCGCGCCAGACCGACAACACTCTTTCGTTCACCTGTATGCTCCTGAAGGACTTCCCCTTCCCAACACGCCGCAATTTCGCGACGCGCTTCTTGAGGAGTTACATACCCTGGTTCGCATCAGCAGCAGTCACGCCAGTACGCGATCGAATTCTCATGAAGACGACCTTATCGCGATCGTCGTCGGCGACGTTCCCCTCAGAGCGATCGTCGCGGCGACGCTGGCTGCTGAATTCGGCTCCCGCGTCCGCGTCGATACAGTCGTTCGCGCCCCTCGCAGCATTCTCGTGACGGGATGGGAGTTTTGGCGAGAACATCAAAGCGAGTTTCCGCCGCCGAAACTGCTGGCGATCGCAACGCTTCCGTTTCCATCTCTCGAAGATCCGCTCGTGGCGGGTCGCGTCGCCTATTACAAGCAGCTACGCAAAGACTGGTTTCGATCGTACCTGCTTCCGACGGCGTTGAGCGAACTCCAACGGGCGATCGCCTCCGTTCGCAACGATCGCGGGGTCGTCGCGCTTCTCGACGTGCGGGCAATTTACCGCAGTTACGGCCAGCACGTCTTTTCTGCCTTAAGTCCTTACGCCCGGATCGGTTCCCCCGAGGCGGGGTTGTTCGAGCCGTAGTTTGGAAGGGGAGAGGGGGAGCAAGGGGGAGGGGGAGAAGCTGTCAACGTTCTTCACTTTTCCCTCTTCCCTCTTCCCTCTTCACTGTCAATCAACCGGCGGCTGCGGCTTGTTCTTCTGTGGAACCGCGCGTGCGACGGCGCGTCAAAGCGTTGAAGAGCATTTGACCGATGGCTTTAATCAAGCTGCCTTCGAGTTCTTCAAACATCGCCATATTCAGCTTGAAGGCATCGTTGGCTTCGTCCACGATGCGATCGGCTGTCGCTTCGTCGATCGGGAGATCGTTCATCGCCTGACGATACTCGTTTTTAAACGCCTTCTCGTCGGGGATATCTTGGAAGTCGTAAAATTCCGTTCCCTGACCGTCTTGCAATCCCATGGATTGTTGGGCGATTTTTTTGAGGATTTGACCGCCGGACAGGTCGCCTAAATAGCGGGTGTAGCAGTGGGCTAACAGCAGTTCGGGTTCTTCGTTCGACACCTGACGGATGCGATCGACATACGCCTGTCCTGCTTCCGAAGGTGCGACGGTTTCGCGCCAGTCCGAACCGAAATAGAAGCTTAAATCTTGCTCTAAGCTCGATTTTCGATTGAGTTGCGGGTAGTACACGTTCGACAAAATGGGATGGTTGCGATGGCGTTCCATCTCTTCTTCCATCGCCGAATAAACGAAGTAAAAGTTGGCTACGAGTTTGCGGTACGAGCTTTTTTCAACCGTCCCTTTCAAGAAACATTTGATAAAGCCAACGTTTTCGGCCATTGTGTGGGACTTCTTCGTCCCTTCTCGAAGTTTAGTCGCGAGGTTACTACTCATCACTAAAGAAAAGATTGCTATAATTTACAGTTCGATTGAAATTTGGCGTATCGAGCTTTACCAACCCATTGGGGACGAGCGCCTAATGTGTTACCTTAAACTGATTTGATGAGAATTGCTGTTAAGAATTTTTAACGCCTCGCAACAAAATTTACAAAAAAACGCGACAAACTGTATCGATATATAACAAATAATGAATTAAGCGAGCGAGGCTCTCGACTTCAGATCCGGCAATATTTTTCGACGGGAGTGGTGGGCGATCCGGCATCCGAATTTCAACGCTTCGACTCCGCTCAGCGGCTCGACTGAGCGCTCGCCGAACGCGACAAGCCCTTCTATCCCCCCAACCCCCCTTTGAAAGGGGGGCTAAGGTAAGATCAGCGCATCTTAACAAAGGTTGACAAGCCGCCTATATCATGAGTTGCTTGCCTAGAAAAGAATTGACCTATTTTTAGGCTCCCCTGAGAGCCTAAATTGTTAAGATTAGCAGCTCTTTGTCTTTACAAAAATTCATGTATTTTGGGCAAAAGTGAAGGCGGCGATCGCACTGGAAAGCAAGTTTTACGTCCGATCGGGAGTCAATACACATCTATGACTAAAAATCTGTAAATTTTAATACATATTTAGATGAGCTTACCCTGGGGGCTAAGGGGGGATGTGGTGAAGCCTTCTTGAAGCTCAGCTTATCGGAAAAGGATGGAGTATGAGAAAGGTCGCTCGTAACGATAAGGCTGCACTATCGAAACGATCGGCGATCGAAATCACACTAACTACCTACGTGGAATCACGTAACACTTGCGATCGGAACGCCCGAAAATCTGTCACAGGGTCACTGACTGCTCCCCCCGAAACGCGAGAGAGTAAGAGTGTCGAGTTCGGAACCGGGAGTCTGCATCATGTTCGATCGCACCTTCACTATCGCCCAAGCCCTCATCGCCGTCGTGTCTGGCGTGACCTTCACCACCGCCACGGGAGCCGAATCGGTTTCGGCCGCCGCCCAACTCGACAACGTCAGGCCAGTGCTGGCGGAGGGAACGCACGTCTACGGTTCCGTTTCGCAAGCCCAACAAATTGGCGAAACCTATATGGTGTTCGAGGTAACGGGCGATCGCGTTGTGGGAGGATTCTATCAGCCCCATTCTTCCTTCGACTGCTTCTACGGCGACCTCGATCGCGATCGCCTCGCCTTAAACATCATCGACAGCTATCGCAACGATACCTACACGTACGACATCGCCCTGACTTCAGAAGCCGTCGTCGCCAACGGCCGCTCTGGCTCGCCGATTCCGTCTCTTCAAGGATTCCACGAACTCGAGCGCCCCAGTGACACGAGCCAACAGGTTCTCGAAACCTGTCAAGCTGTGATTCGGTGATGATGGGAGGGGAAGAAGGGGAGAGGGGGAGCAGGGGAGCAGGAAGAAACTGTCAACTGTCTCCACTGTTCACTGCTCACTGTTCACTGTAAAAGGGGAGAGGGGGAGAACTCCCCAGTTATCAATTGTCAATTATCAATTGTCAATGATTTCCCTATCTCAGTCCGAAAAACTCTAGAATTCCCTGGTTGGTAACGAGTTCGATGAGGACGAGAGCCAAAAAGCCAATCATTGCCAGACGGCCGTTCCAAATTTCTGCCTTTTGAGTAAATCCAAACGTTCCGCCTTCAGAGGGGGAAGATGTTTGAGTCGTCGATTTTTTCGTAGCGTCGGTTTTTGCACCAAATCCTTTATCGGTGGCTGCGTTGGGTTTGGCCATGATGGGGAACCTCGAGCGAACGTTTTTAACTCACCTTAGCATTTCACGTCCCGTCGAGTTCTGCCATGCCGTGAGGCTGTCAAAGCTTGAGGAATTCGATTATCGTGAAAGCAGTTTGACGAGTTTCACTGCAATCCTATGACTTCCGAATCTCCCACCCCCGAAAACCAACCGATTCCTAAAGACTCCGCCATCGTCGAAGTGAGCGACGAAACCCGAGAAATGGTCGATCGCGATATGCCCGACGCCGACGAGGACGTCAAGCAGAAGGCGATGGAGTTGCTCGAAGCGATCCGCCGTAAAGCGCAAGCCGAAGTTCAAGCGGCCAACGATCGCACGCAAGAAACCTATCTCAAAGCCATCGACGACGCGAAAAAGACCATCGAACAAACAGAACAATTTGCCAAAGAACAGCAAGAATCTCTCGATAACGCCGTAAAAATGGCGCAAAACGAGGTTCAAACCCGTTGGGACGGTCTGACGAAAGAGATCGAAGAGTTCGGTAGCCGACTGCAAGAAGCGGCTGAAACGGCCTGGAAAATTATCACGCAACCGAAGGAGGCTTCGGAATCAGACGTTCCTTCAGCGACGGCTGAAGAGGCATCCGATAAGGAGTCTTAGGACTTCACCAACGACCGACCGGCTTTCGGCTTTGCGGTGGCAATTCTCCATCGCGACTCCCTAATTTTCGATCGCGATCGAAAATTAGGGAGTTAATTACTATATTTTATCTATCTTGTCAAGTCAAACCTTAAAATTGTAAATTTGATTAAACTTGAGGGGAGACGTATCCTCTCCAAAACCGACCCGAATCTCGACTGTCGGCGTTTCCCTACTCGTTCGAGTCAATCTCTTATGCTGAAACTTGCCCGAAATTCCCGTCAGGGGGAAATCCTCGAAGTCGTTCTCAGCAACGGCTGGGACTATATGCGGAGTCTTCTCAGTAGCGGACAGACTGGAGAGTCAGCCGGAGAGCCAGACATTCCGCCCCCCGAAGTCTTGCGAAACATCCTGACCGACTTGGGGCCGGTGTACGTCAAACTCGGTCAACTGATGAGTACGCGCCCGGACTTACTTCCGCCGGAGTATATCGAAGCGCTGAGTACCCTTCACGCTCAAGTTCCCCCAGTTCCCTGGGCGGATATCGAGCCGGTCGTCCGTCAGGGACTTCCCCGTCCCCTCGAAGAAGTGTTTTCCGACATCGATACTCAATCTCTGGCCGCCGGTTCGATGGCGCAAGTTCACCGCGTTCGCTTGCGGGACGGCCGCGAGATGGTCATGAAAGTCCAACGTCCGGGGATCGAAGCCCTCGTCGCGCAAGACGTGGACATGATTAAAAATATCGCCAAACTGATGGCGACCACGGAATTTGGGAAGAGTTACGACGTAGTCGGACTGGCCGACGAATTCGGAAAAGCCCTCTACGCCGAACTCGACTTTACAAAGGAAGCCAACTATACGGACAAACTGCGTCAAAATCTGTCCTCGAGTCCTTGGTTCGAGCCAGAGCGGTTGAAGGTTCCCGCGATCGAACGAAACCTCACGACGCGCAAACTCTTGATTATGGAGTGGCTCGACGGCGTTCCGCTGCTGAAAGCCCACTTACAGGGAAGTAAAAAAGACGGTAGCACCGACACCGAACGGGGCGAACTGACGACGTTAGTTTTTCGGGCGTTTTTCCAACAGTTTCTCAGCGACGGCTTTTTCCACGCCGACCCTCACCCTGGAAATTTGTTTTATTTAAAAGACGGTCGCCTGGGGATTCTCGATTGCGGGATGGTGGGATCTCTCGACCCGAGAACGCGATCGGCTCTGACGGAAATGCTGCTGGCGATCGTCAACGCCGACGCGTCCCGTTGCGCTCAGTTGAGTCTACAACTGGCCGAACCCACGCAACCGATCGATCTGGCGCGGTTGGAAGGGGACTACGTGCAGCTGTTGCGTCGTTACTACAATTTGAGTTTGTCGGAACTCAACACCAGCGAAGCGTTTTATGAGGTGTTGCAGGCCGCCCGACGCAATCACCTACGCTGGCCGGGAAATATCGGTTTGTTCGCGAAATCGTTGGGGAACCTCGAGGGGGTGGCGCGTCAGTTCAACCCCCAGGTGAACGTCCTCGAGGAAGTCAAGCCCCTCATGACGGATATTTTCCGAAAAGAACTCATCGGCGACGATCCGGTTCAGGCGCTGTTCAGGACGACGTTGGAGTTTAAAAATCTCTCCCTCGAATCGCCACGTCAGGTTAGTTTTTTGCTCAATCGTTTGAGTAACGAAACGTTACGGTTCAATTTACGAGTCGAGGGATTGGATTCGTTGCGTCGCAGTTTGGACGAGTCGGCAAACCGTCGTACCTTCGGAACGGTTTTGAGTGCGTTAATCTTGGGGGCGGCGATTCTCTCGACGGGGGCGCAAACGCCGCAACTGACGCTGTTAACGAATATCTTATTTGGCGCGGCTTGTTCGATCGGGTTGGTTTTGCTCTATAAGATCGTGCGATCGGGTCAATTGAAATAAAGGGTGCGATCGCTCTTTTGTTTGCGGTTAACATATTGTTTGCAAACTTCTCGATGTAAAGTCTGCAAAACTACTGATGTGTAACCAAGTAGAAATACGCAGAACACCCGAACAAATTGCGATCGCCTTGACACGAGGCGCTTGACACGAGGCGATCGTCGGATAATTTAGAAGTAAAGTCTTTTACAACCGAGCGTTGTAAAAGACTCATTTTGCCTGGCGATGTTTTCAAATGTAACCAACACTACCTTTTTGAAGGGGTTTTAAAATGTCAGCCCGTTCTCAAGAATCTTTGACCCGCGTTACGTTACGCAACATGGCAATTCGTATCGCTGGGGTCGTGGCACTTGTTTCGCTTTTAAGTTACGTTCAGCTAACTTCTCAACTGTCTCAAGATACGCGATCGCAACTTGCCAAGTACATCACAGAGCGAGCCAAGCGAGAAGAAACCATCTTTGTCTTAGCCCAAGACAATCACGAATTACTTCGCCAAGACATCCTCACTATTTTAGAAAACTCACCGCCCCAAGACTGGCAAGAAACCTTCGATCGCGACTTCTATCGATGGTCGGACGGAACCCTACGCAACGCTCCCGAAGACACGGACTTAGACCGCTTCGATGCCTCAGACGCCACCACAGTCTTTGTCAGTTCGGATGTCGTCTTAGACGACGAGCTTCGCCAACGGCTTGTCGTTTATACCGAAACGGTCAAAAAATACGGGCCGGGATGGCGAAATCGCTTCCCAAACACCTATATTAGCCTTCCCGAAGGCGGAATCGTTATTTTCTGGCCTGACGTTCCTTGGGCGCTCAAAGCCGATTCGACCTTCAATATTCCCGGTGAAGAATGGGCGTTTCTCGGCACCCCAGAATACAACCCGGAGCGTCAAACCCTTTGGACGCGAGTGTACGCTGACAATCCCGTCACGGGTCGCTGGATGGTTTCGGCAGAAACCCCCATCGATAACGCCGACGGACGACACATCGGCACCATCGGCCACGACGTTATTTTAACGGATTTACTCGATCGCACACTACACGATGCCTTAGAGGGAACATATAACATTCTGGTGCGGGCTGATGGAAATTTAATCGCCCATCCAGACTTCATGGAACAGATTCGAGCCAACGACGGTCGATTAACCGTTGAGGAACTCGGAAATCCACACCTCCAACGGATTTTCGATCTCGTCAATTCCGGCGATCCGAACGAAGTTGGGGTCTTCGCAAAACAAGGTGATAAGAAAAACTTATTAAGTAAAGCAAGACAGAAAGCGCATTCGCATATTTTCAAAATTTATAAAGCCATAAGCTTGACGCTTTATCAGTTTAAGACGATTATTAATACCCTCCATAACACCATTGGTTGTTCGGCTCAAGAAATAATTACATATTGTGTTAAGATGATTGCGAATTGTCTTGACAGCATCACCATAAATACTCTGTGCTTTACACAGCCATTCTTTAAATTTATTTTTTCCGCTCTCTGGGTCTTGAGTTGTTTCATAAATTTCTCTAAAATCCTCTTTAAGCTGATAAGCTTTTCGTAAACGTTTTGACTGTTTTAAAACGGCCTCTAATTTTTCCAATCCCTCTTCTTTTAAGTCTTTTTGGTTTTTCAGCAATAACCATTTTGCTCCTTTGATTTTGATTTTAAACTTCACCTGCTTTCGGATTTTATTTAGATTGTCATTCACCGCTTTCATAACGTGAAATCTATCGACGACAATTTGGGCATTGGGAAACACTTTTTCGATAAGCTTTGGAAATCCTCCCCACATATCTACACTGACTTCTTCGACTGCCTCTCTGACCTCTAACGGTTGCTGTAGAAGAACTTCAGCGATTTCTTCTTGTTGGTGAGAGTCGATGACTTCTATCAATTCTCCTTTCTCTAAATCGCTCACTACCGTCACAAATTTTTTGTGACCTTTATGTTTTGCTATCTCGTCCAAACCCAACCTTTTTACTTGTCCCCAATTTACTTTTTTTTGCGTTCGTATACCTGTTGATGAATTCCATTTACCTGATGCCAAGACAAGTCTTCTTCTCTTTTAACTTGCTCGACGCTACTAGCGATTACTCGCTCGTAAATATATTCTTCGTACCGCCTAGTAAACCTTCGACCAGTTTCAATAAAGTCTAGTTCTTCTGTAAAGTATTGTTGGCATTTTTTACAGTAAAACTGACGCCGTGGTATTTGCAAATATACGAGTTGACCCGAAATGGGCAAGTCTCGAACTCTAACGGTTCGTGTTTGGTTAAGTTCGCCCGTCTTTTTGCCACAATGAGGACAGGCAACTTCCTCTTCTCTAAAGCCTAGCTGCAAAAATATTGCTTCGCGTTCCCTGACCACGCTTCTCACTCTTACTTTGGGTAAGTTGATTAAGTCTTCTACAAAAAAGTTCATCTTTAGATCCGCCTGCATTTGTTTTCTATTATACTATTATCACCTCAAACTCCGAAGACCCCGAAGTTGTCTTTCATAACGCTCGCGATCGCGAATATCTCGCTGTCGCGCGAATTAACGGCTCGTCTTGGTATTTAATTTCAGTTTATCCCGAAACTTTACTCGAAAAACAAGCTTGGAAAACGACTCAGTTTGTCTTAATTGTAGGATTAGTTTCTTTATTTTTAGAAATCGTATTATTGTTCTTAGTTTTGCGCCAAAAAATCGCCCTACCGTTACAAAAGCTGATAGCAGCAACACAACAGATTACGAGCGGTCGTTTTGACGTGCAACTCGAGACCAAACGTAAAGACGAACTGGGGCAGTTAGCTCGTGCGTTTACCTACATGGCGCAAAAACTGCAAGAGTCGTTTGCCACCTTAGAACAACGTGTTGAAGAACGCACCGCCGAACTCGCGGTGGCCAAAGAAAAAGCCGATCGCGCTAACCAATCGAAAAGCGAATTTCTGGCCAATATGAGTCACGAACTGCGAACGCCCCTCAACGGCATTTTAGGATACGCCCAAATTCTCCAACGGAGCCAGGATCTCAACCAGCAGCAACAAGGACTCGATGTCATTCAACAGTGCGGCAACCATCTTTTAACGCTTATCAACGATATTCTCGACTTGTCCAAAATTGAAGCAAACAAGATGGAATTAATACCGAAAGAGTTTCATTTTTTGGCATTTTTAACGGGTGTAGCTGAAATTTTTCAACTTAAAGCCCAACAAAAAGGATTGGGATTTCAATATCAACTCAAAACGCAGCTACCCGAGGCAATTTACACCGACGAAAAACGACTGCGTCAAGTTTTAATTAATCTGTTGGGCAACGCGGTTAAATATACACAGCGGGGTCGTGTGACGTTTAACATCAGCGTTATCGCCCACCTTTCCCCCCAAGAGAACGGAATCCCCGCCGTGAAAGTGCGCTTCTCGGTCGAGGATACGGGAATCGGGATGACTCCCGAACAAATCGAACGAATTTTTCAGCCCTTCGAGCAAGTTGGAGATGCGCCCCGGATAGCAGAAGGCACGGGGTTGGGATTGTCGATCGCCCAAAATATCGTCACGTTGATGGGCAGTCAAATTCAGGTCGAAAGTACTCCCAACCAAGGCAGTCGTTTTTGGTTCGATGTGGAGTTACCTTTGGCTACCGATTGGGTTCGCTCGACGATCGCCCGCCACGATCGCGTGCGAGGCTACGAAGGAGCGACACGGAAAATTTTAGTCATCGATGACAAATGGGAAAACCGGGCAGTGTTGCTCAATATTTTAGAACCCCTCGGGTTCGAGATCCTCGAGGCGACCAACGGGGCAGAGGGTTTAGTCAAAACCGTTTCGGAAGCTCCCGATTTAATCGTTACCGATTTAGTAATGCCCGAACTCGACGGCTTCGAGATGATGCGACGGTTGCGTCAGATGCCTCAGTTTAAGACTTTGCCCATTATCGTCTCGTCAGCCAGCGTTTTCGAGTTAGACCAACATCGCAGTCTCGACATGGGCGGGAACGAATTTTTACCCAAACCCGTACAAGTCGAAGAACTCCTCGATAAACTTCAGTTATTGCTACAACTCGATTGGATTTATTCAGAAACGCCTCGAGAAGCAACCGCTCTCACGGTTGCTTCTGAGGAAGAAACCGATGAGATGGAATTAGTACCGCTGCCGTTATCCGAACTCGAGGTCTTTTTGGATTTAGCCAGACGAGGAAGTTTGCGAAAATTACAAAAGCAAGTTGCAGCGTTGGCCGAGCGAGATCCTCAGTACGCCCCGTTTGCTGGGCGGATCCGTCAGTTAGTCAAAGAATTTCAAGAACGAGAGGTCTTAACCCACATTCCGCACTTCAAATGTAGTGTATAAGTAGTATAAATTGAATCGGAAAAGAATTAGGTATTTCGACTCAGCCAACTGACCCCTTGACTTGAAAATAACATTCAAGAGCCAACTGACTTGACAAAAATAGTAGGATATGCAGAATGACTTCCGGCAAGCTTTTCTGTCATCATCAAAAAATGTAGCCATCAGAAAAAGGAAGAGACTATGTCGGTAGAGGTCAAAAATTTAGACCACTTGGGGTTAGTGGCGGGAATCATTGACGAAATCGGAATTGTCGAAATCGTCAACGACTTACTCGGAGAAAAAAAAGACGGAAAAAGTTAGCGCGGGTCTCGTCGTTAAAGCCATGATTTTAAATGGCATGGGATTAGTGTCATCCCCTNTTTATATTTTTAAGAATTTCTTTGAAAGTAAGGCGGTAGAAACCTACTGGGAGAAGGAATTAAAGCCGAGTATTTAAATGACGATCGACTGGGCAGGGTTC
>NZ_KB235956.1:0-19079 GCF_000332355.1 Baaleninema simplex PCC 7105 | reverse complement strand
TTCTCGGTCTTAATCCCTAACCAACTCCCGACTAATTTCATCCCCTTCTCGTGCTACTTGGCGTACTACAAGTTGAAGTGCGGAATGTGGGCTTAAAACTCTTAGAACAGTATCAAAGGCAGGTTGCAGATTCCGAGCGTTGAGTTAAATCGTACGAGTCGATGTGTTGTCAGATATAGCAACCCTAAATCAGTTGTGTAACAAAATTGAGACAAAAAGGGGATAAAGGGAACAGGGAACGGGGAACGGGGAACAAGGAATAAAGGGAATCGGGAACGAAAAATCTTATTTTTTCTGGCATTTTAATTTTTGACGACTCATTTGGGGCTGCTATATTCGATAACAAACGATCTCTGTTCGATCGCTTTACTAAAAAGTCAAAGTGTTTTTGAGTTCTCTGAAAATATTCTTATAGAAAGTCGTCCCGAATTCTACGGATGACACCTGTGTCGTCGTGATAGGAGAATGGGATAGATTAGAAGAGAGCCATTTGGTATCGATCGTCTTGAATTGAGTATCGATCCGAGTGAAATTTTCACGCTCTTTAAACCCAGACCCTTTTCTCGAGTGTTTCTCATGCCAAGCCAAACCCAGGAATCTTTAGCTCGCGTTACCCTACGTAACATGGGAATACGCGTTGCAGGTGTAATCGCGATCGTCTCGTTGATCAGCTACTTTTATTTAAGTTCCCAACTTTCTCAGGATACGCGATCGAAACTCACCAAATATATTACCGAGCGAGCCAAGCGGGAAGAAGCGATTTTTACCCTAGCTGAAGACAATCACGAATTACTTCGCCAAGACACCCTCGAAGCGCTGCGTGAGATCGATCCAGAAGAGTCGCAAGAAAAGTTCGATCGCTATTTCTATCGATGGTCAGATGAAACCGTTCGCAACCTTCCCGAAGGAACGTCCTACGAGAACTTCAATACCGAACAGTATCCCACTGTATTTATCAGTCCCGATGTCGTTCTAGACGACGAACTTCGCCAACGTCTCGTTGTTTATTACGAGTTGGTACGGCAATACGGTGCGGCGTGGAGAAATCGTTTTCTCAGTACCTATATCAGCTTCCCCGAAGGAGGAATTGTTGTATTCTGGCCGGGATCGACGTGGGGACTCGATGCCGATACGGACTTAGACATTCGCAGCGAAGAATGGGTGTATCTCGGAGAACCAGAATACAACCCCGAACGTCAAACTCTGTGGACGCGAGTGTATGACGATCCGGTTACGGGAGCTTGGCTCGTGTCTGGAGAAACGCCGATCGACAACGAAGACGGACAACACATCGGCACGATCGGTCACGACATTGTTTTAAACCAATTCTTAGAGCGAACAATTCAAGATACTGTGCCGGGAACTTATAACATTATCGTTCGAGCGGACGGCAACTTAATCGCGCATCCTGAATTTATCGATCGTGTTCGAGAGAGTGACGGTCAACTCACCGTCGCGCAATTAGGAGACGAACACCTCCAAAATATTTTCGATATTATCAAATCAGGAGATCCGAACCAATCCGTTTTTTATAACGATCGCGATCGTGAATATTTGGCGATCGCTCGCCTTGAAAGTGCTGATTGGTACTTAATCACTGTTTATCCAGAACAGCTACTTCAAGCCAAAGCGTTTGAAACCACTCAGTTTGTTTTGTGGGTTGGGTTGGCCTCCTTTATTTTAGAAATCATATTGCTTTTCTTTGTTTTACAGCACAAAATTGCCAACCCCTTAACAAAACTTTTGGGAGCCACTCAAAAGATTGCCAAGGGTGACTTTAACATTCAATTTGAAGCGACACAAAAAGACGAACTCGGACAGTTGGCTCGCGCGTTCAATTCCATGGCAGAGCAGTTAAAAGAGTCCTTTTCCACTTTAGAAAAACGAGTCGAAGAACGCACTGCCGAACTTGCTGTTGCCAAAGAGCGAGCCGATCTCGCCAATCAATCGAAAAGCGAGTTTCTGGCCAATATGAGCCACGAATTACGAACGCCCCTCAACGGCATTTTAGGCTACGCCCAAATTCTCCAACGGAGCCAGGATCTCAACCAACAACGACAGGGACTCGATGTCATCCAACAATGTGGAAACCATCTTTTAACGCTCATCAACGATATCCTCGATCTCTCAAAAATCGAAGCGAACAAGATGGAACTCATGCCGAAAGAGTTCCATTTTCCTGCCTTTTTAACTGGCGTCGCCGAAATATTTCAAATCAAAGCCCAGCACCAACGCTTGAAGTTCAACTATCACCTGAACGCTCAAATTCCCGAAGCAATCTATGCCGATGAAAAACGATTACGTCAGGTTTTAATTAACCTGTTGGGCAACGCTGTCAAATATACCAAACGCGGGAGCGTGACCTTCAGTGTCAGTGTTATCTCGAACATCGAAGCCGAAGAGGGTCGGGAGAAAGCGGTGAACGTTCGATTCCTCATCGAAGATACGGGGATCGGCATGACTCCCGAGCAAATCGAAAAGATTTTTCAACCCTTCGAGCAAGTGGGAGATGCGCCCCGCATGGCCGAAGGAACGGGTTTGGGACTGTCGATCGCCCAGAAAATTGTCGCGTTGATGGACAGTCAAATTCAGGTCGAAAGCCGTTTCGGAGAAGGAAGCCGGTTTTGGTTCGATGTAGAGTTACCCGTGGCCACCGATTGGGTTCGTTTAGCCATGGCCCGACACGATCGCATCGACGGTTATCAGGGAGAAAAACAGAAGGTGTTAGTGGTAGACGATAAGTGGGAAAACCGAGCGGTGTTGCTCAATATCTTAGATCCCCTCGGCTTCGCTCTCGTCGAGGCAGAAAACGGACGAGAAGGATTAGCCAAAGCGGTGTCAGAAGCTCCCGATCTCATCGTTACCGATTTGGTAATGCCCGAACTCGACGGCTTTGAGATGATGCGACAACTGCGAAAAATGCCCCAGTTTCAAACGCTTCCGATTATCGTCTCCTCGGCCAGCGTGTTTGAAACCGACCAACATCGCAGTCTCGATATGGGTGGAAACGAATTTTTAGCCAAACCCGTGCAAGTTGAAGAACTCCTCGATAAACTCCAGCGATTGCTACAACTCGAGTGGGTTTATCGCGAACCTCAAAGCGACGAAGAGTCGAACCGTCTCGAGAGTTCCACCCACGAAGATCGCGACGCGGTAGTGGTTCCGCCTCCGTTAGCCGAACTCGACGTTCTCATCGATTTGGCCAAACGGGGAAATCTGCGAAAATTACGAAAGCGAGTGAACGCCTTAGCTTCGGAGAACGTTCAGTACGCTCCTTTTGCGGCACAGATCGGCGAGTTAGTTAAGACATTTCAAGAACGTGAGGTGTTGAAACTGCTCGAAAAATATCGGGTGACCGCCTCGAAACTTTAAACTGTTGCTTCGGGAAATTCCATGAACCTAAAACTGTCTGCTTGTTTGCTGAGTGCGTGGCTGTGTTGCGGCGTTCCGGCGGCCTGGGCGCAAACGATTACATATCCGACTCACGGTGAGGTGGTCAGCCGCGATGGGTTCGATCGCCGCCTCCACCAAGCAGACGTTATCTATCTCGGCGAAATTCACGATCGCCGGGAACACCACCAGGCGCAACTGGAGATTTTACAAACCCTCTACGCAGAAAATCCCGATCTCGCCATCGGAATGGAGATGTTTCAGCGACCCTATCAAACGGCGATCGATCGCTATCTCGCCGGAGAGATCGACGAAACCGAATTTCTCGAACGAACGGAATACGAAACGCGATGGGGGTTTCCTTGGGAATTCTATGCCCCGATTTTGCATTTCGCCAAAACCCACCAAATCCCAGTTTTGGCGTTAAACGCTCCCAGCGAAGCCTTGCGACAGGTGGCCGCAGGAGGCTTTGAGAACATCGCCGCCGAATACCGCGATTTCGTTCCTCCCCTCGACGAGATGCGAACGGATAACGAGTTCTATCGCCAGTGGTTGAAGGAGATTTACGATCGCTACCACGAAGGACAGGGTTCGAGCGAGGCGTTCGAGTATTTTTTTCAAGCCCAGGTTCTCTGGGACGAAACGATGGCGGATCGGGTGGCGGCGTTCGTGGCGGAGAACCCGCAGACCACTGTAGTCGTGTTGGCGGGTCAGGGTCACATCGCTTACGGCGATGGAATTCCCCAACGGGTCGATCGCCGAATTCCCGGTTTAGAGACTGTGTTGGTGGTGTTCGACCCAGATTCCGACCTTCCTTCGACGCCAGAACGGTCGTTAGCGGATTACGTTTGGCGGTGGCCGGAGTCGTCTGAGTCCGATTGAAACGACTGGAGTAGATTGGAGATGACTTCCACCAGCCAGCGTTTTTCAACGGGGGTAAGATTGGGGGCGAAATCGTAGGTGCGATCGCCCCCTTGCAAGACGCAACGCACTTTTCGCCGTCCGTGTTCGTCGAGGGAGACTTCTAAACGAACCCCTTGGAGTTCCGAGGTGTTCCCGCCATATTGGTTGTAGGTGACGCCCAGACACCGCCGATAGATATTGAAGTGATGGCGATCGATCGTCAGGCGTCCGTAACTGGCGATGGTTCCCAAACTCCTAAAGAGTAACCCCGCTCCGGCGAGGGCGTGGAGCGATAAAAACGGTAATATCAGCCAGTTCCCGCCAAAGAGGGCGGCCGCGACGATACTTCCGACGATGAGATTCCAAAATAGTGTGACTCCCAGTAGCGTAAAGTTGGGCGGCGTAATTCCTGCTGCGGGGACGTTGACGGTCGCGAGATCGTCGCTTTGCCAAACCTGTATCCGCGAGCCTTTGGGTTGGTGTCGTTGGGGAAGGATGGGTTGAGGCGGAGGGGGAGAACGTCGCAGTTGGCGTTTTCCCTGAAGAACGTCTAAGGCTTCCCGAGCAGATTTGTAGCGGTCTTCGATCGCCGGCTCTACTATTTTTTCTAACCATGCCGCGAAATCATCGGAGACTCGAATCGCCTTCTGTACCTCGATTTTCAGACGATGTTGAGGTAGTTCTTCGGGAGAACGATGGCTAAGTAAGAAAAGTAAAGTAGCGCCCAAGGCGTATAAGTCGGAGGCGAGAAAGGCTTTGCCGCGAAACTGTTCGGGGGGCATATAGCCGACAGTTCCGACGAAGGTTCCCCCGAGAATCAGGCTGTTGCGATAAATATCTCGAACGGCTCCGAAATCGACGAGATAGACGGAGCGATCGGGTTTTAAAATGATATTTTGAGGCTTAATGTCGCGATGGATGACGGGGGGCGTTTGCCAATGGAGATAATCGAGAATTTCTAAGACTTGAATGGCGATGTGTTTGGCATCGTCTTCCGTAGCTCTCCAACCTTGTTTGACCCAAGCGGCGAGGGATTTGCCTTCGACGAGTTCTTGAACTAAGCAAAACAGGCGATCGTCTTGGGTGTCGCGATAGAAATAATCGACGTAGTTGGGGATGCCGGGGTGGTTGAGTCGTTCGAGAACTTGGGCTTCTCGCTCGAACATTTCGACAATTTTCCAGTCGGCGACCTGTTTTAAGGATAAGACTTTAATGGCAACCCAGCGATCGCGATCGAGATCTCGAGCTTTGTAGGTGGTGCCAAACGCCCCTTTTCCGAGGATGGAGGCGATTTGATAGCGTTGCAGCAGTGCCATAGGTCGCACCGAAACGGCGATCGTGCGATATTTCGATTGTAGCGTCAGGTTCGAGGGAGTAGATCGTCGAGACGTAGCTGCAACTGGGGAAAGAGCGGCGAGTGAAGGGGGTCGCCTAGACGATAGGGTTGCTGTCGGTATTCGTCGGCGGTTGGTTCTTCGAGCCAACACACCGTCAACGTGGGTTGTTTGGGCTTCCCAATAAACGCCAACCCGCCTAAACCGCGATAATCGACAATCCAGTATTCTGGAATTCCCAAGAGGGCGTATTCTTCAATTTTGCGAGCGTAATCGTCTTGCCAGTTGGTACTGACGACTTCAGCCACCCATTCGATGCTGTTTCCGTTGCAGATGATGGGTTCCTGTTGCCACAGGGGTTCTGCGTGCAGTTGCGTTTCGTCTAAAGCGATGACATCGGGACGTAAGGCGGTTGCTTCTGAGGCGGGGGGTTGGATGAGGCAGTTTTTGGGGAGAATCCAAGGTTGACGCGATTTCTGGATTTCAGTGAAAAGGTATCCTGAAAGGTTTCCCGCGACGGTTTCGTGAGGTCCGGTGGGTTCCATATCGCGTAGTTCGCCGTCGATGAGTTCGTAACGTGGGTTGTCTCCGTACTTTTCGAGGAATCGATCGAGGGAGAGTTGCGTAGAGGTAAAGTGAGTCATCGGGAGGGGTGCGATCTTGTGACTATATTCTCAATTATGGCGCGATCGAAACGATGGTGGAAGGCGAGTTTTTATTGGCGATCGATTTGCTTCATCAATTCTTCAATTTCATCAATGTAACTAGCTTCTCTCTTCAAACCTGGATGATTTTTAATCTCGCTCAGAATTTCCCCTAAGACTTCTGACATGAGAGACTCATTAGAACGTTTTAATTGGGTGCATCTCAATTTCGTAGAACGACCCCTCCGCGCCTCGACTGAGGCTTCGACGGTGAGCGCTCAGCCGAACCGCGCTCGCCGAACGTCCTTCGGCACCTCCCCTTACTAAGGGGAGGATGGGTGGGTTTCCGGGTGAGATGCACCCGCTTCAATTTGCTCAGTCACGATGAGCCGTAGGTTGGGTGGAGCGAGAGCAAAACCCAACACGCCCCACTATTTACAGACAACATTTTCAAAAAAATTAATATCTTCATTAGGAGTACCGTAGGTTGGGTGGAGCGAGAGCAAAACCCAACACCCCCTACTATTCACGACCGATATTGTCAGAAAATTTGATGTCTTCATCGGTTCCCCAATCGAGCGAATAAATTCCGCGATTGACATACCGTAAAAAGCTCGATCGCTTCCAATCTTTCGGAGCTTTAACCAAGCCATTTTTGACGGGATTAAAATGTATATAATCCACATGGTTCACCAAATCTGATTTATCTCGAATTTGATGTTCCCAAAACCGAGGTTGCCAGACTGCCTTTTCTCCTTTCCTCTGTCGCGAATATGAAATGTAACCTTGATATTTGGACGGAGAGTGACGGCTAAAATTGCTCGGTATCGATCCCTCTGAATTGGAGGGAGAATAATTCCGCCGATTCAAAGCGGCTCGATTCCGATAAAGTTGCGAATTTCTTGCGCCATAATTTCCAAATCTTCTCGGGGGAAGTCATAGGCAAAACGACGCAAAAAGACTCCTTCCCAAAGATAGAGAATTGAAATCTGTTTCCAAGAATTTTTTTTCGACTGAGAAGACAATATCGTTTCGACTTCTACCAGCTCGATATCTGAAGTTTTTCCCGATTTTTGATAATACGTGATTCCCCAGCAGCGCCAGAAAAAGTGAAAGCGATCGCGATCGATAACGAGCCAACGTTCCGTTTCCGAAACGATCGCGACAATCGATCCCACCCCAACATATAACACCGCTGTCAGTAAAGTTATCGGATAAATTCCAATGGCGATCGCAATAACAATCGCAATTGAAGAGAGCAACACGATCCAAATCAAGTTATGGGATGCAGGAATTACATAGGCGAGAGAGTTAGAATTTCGTTGAGAGACGAGCGAAAACGGCGATTTGAGATCGATCGCTTCGATATCCAACGTCGCCGAAACCTGTTCCGTGCGATCGAGAGCGTCGATCGCCTCCTCCGCACAGACAAACCGATCCTCGATCGACGGTTCGAGTATCTTTTCTAACCAATCGCCAAACTCGGACGACACGCGAACGCGATCGCGAAACTGGAGTTTCAAGCGTTTTTGCGGAAACGAATCCGGCGATTTCCCCGACAGCAAAAACAACGCCGTCGCACCCAACCCATACAAATCTGACGCCCCACAGACTTCGCCGCGAAACTGTTCGTGCGCCATATATCCCAACGTTCCGACAAAGGTTCCGCCTCGGGTGAGGGTGTTGCGATAGACATCCTGAACCGCCCCGAAATCCACTAAATATACGGTTCCGTTGTCGTCGCGAACGATGTTTTGAGGTTTGATGTCGCGGTGAATGACGGGAGGATGTAAGTCGTGAAGATATTGCAGTATCTCTAACACCTTTCGCACGATGCGTTTGACTTCTTTTTCTGTCGGTTTCCAACCTCGTTCGATGAGGGTGGCGAGGGAGGTTCCGGGGGCGAGTTCTTGAATGAGGTAAAAGCGGCGATCGCCATCAGTATCGAGTTGAAATCGCGCCAGATAGTTGGGGATGTTGGGATGGTTGAGGTTGGCGAGAACTTTCGCTTCGCGATCGAACAGTTCGACGACTTTCCAATCTGTTACCCGTCGCATCGACACCACTTTCATGGCGACGCGAGTACCGTCGTGGGTGTCTTCGGCTTCGTAAGTCGTTCCCATCCCGCCGCTTCCCAACACGCTGAGAATGCGGTAGCGATCGGCGATGATGTCGTTGGATTCGTGTAAGGAACTCATGGGTTTTCAAGGTGGGTTGAAGGATTCACCACATCCGACAGTGAGAACATGGAGAATCCATCGGTTTTGAAAGACTGTTTTATTCTTCAATTATTAAACGGGAGAGATGTTTTAATATCTGTAAGACGGTATAGAGTTCGTTGCCGGGGTTGCGCGTAATAAATACTTTGGAAACGGCGTATTGCCAAACTTTGGATTTCAGGAGTTTGATGAATGCGAAACTGCCTCCAGTTGAGATTAAACCGTAGACGGGACGTTCGGGGTGGAGACTTCCCATCATGTAGGCAATCAGTTGTGCGAGTCCTTCTTCGATGGAAAAAGAGGCTTTCTTGGATTCGATCGCCATCACCCAAAATTTATCTTTGAGAACGAGGGTATCGATTCGTCCTTTGACAAGGGTATCTTCGTCTTCGACGAGAAACTCGATGGGTTCTTCGGAACGAACGTAAAACGGCTGTAAATAAAAGTCGCTGATAAATAAAATCGGATCGAGAACGGACATCCGCACGACATCTTTGAGTAAGGGCGGATAGTTCAATAAATTGAGATATCCCGCTTTGACTTTATCGAGAAGCTGTTTGTCCGTATCTGAAAGTTTCGGTAAATCCGTTTTCCACTCTTGAAAAAATGCTTCGTCTTCTACGAGTTCGAGATTAAATGTCTCGATGAGTTCGCGAAGATTGGTTTTTTGAGCGATAATCGTGCGAGTCACCATCGCTATGTCTCCGAATCAGAACTGTCTTCGTAGGCGTCGAATTGCAGTAGGTGATGAAACGCCGATCGATCCTGTAGCGAAGCTAAATCCGGATCGTTTAAAGCCCTAGGAATAAAGATTATCGGGGCGAGGGAAATCGCCCGTTTCAACGCCTCCAACGCTACTTCTACGTCGTCCGTCAACGCCGCACAACAGGCTTGGTTGTACCAACTGTAACTGTCCTCGGGATCGAGATCGAGACAGCTATCGTATTGCGCGATCGCCTGTCGGTAATCCTTCATCTGGCGGTAGGTTTCCGCTAACTTGTACCGCGTCCAAAAATCTTCAGGATCGCGGCGTAAGGCTTGGCGGTAGTGGACGATCGCATCCTCGTACTGTCCCAATTGTCGCAAACAGTCCCCTTTGCGGAACCATCCCCAAAAATCTCGCGGGCGAATTTCGATCGATTCCTCGTAACTGGAAATCGCCGCCCGATATTCCCCCAAATACCGCAACGCATCGCCGCGACGGAACCACGCCCAATAATCGTGAGGGCGCAACCGCAAGGCTTTATCGAAGCTGGCGATCGCATCGTCGAACTTTTCTAACTCTTCCGACAACACGCAACCTCGGTTGTACCATACCCAATAGTCCCGAGGGCGTTGTTCTCCGGCGCGATCGAAACTGTAAACCGCTTCCTCGTAATCCCCCAATTCTACGAGAACGTTTCCCCGTTCGTACCAACTCCAATAGTCGTGAGGGCGGGCGAGAAGGGCGCGATCGAAACAGGCTAACGCCGCCGTATACTCGCCCCGATCGGCGAATTTCTCCCCTTGGTGATAGCACAGCCAGTAATCTTCCCATCGCGATTCCAAATACGGCGTGAGACGACTACTCATTAGATTCACGCTTAGTTTCCCCCTTTATGAACACACAGCGAACAACACACAGCGAACAACACGCAGCGAACCGTCAACCGGAGAGCGATCGCGCTGGGTTCGATCGATCGTCTGGTTCTATTGTCGTCTAAAGACCTCGATCGAAACGACTGCGTGAGAAGATAAACAAACCGAAGAGAAACCCGAGACCAACAGTTGGCAGCCTGAGATGACAGACTACCGCATAGAAAAAGACTCGATGGGGGAACGCCAAATCCCCGCCAACGCCTACTATGGCATTCAAACCCTACGGGCGACCGAAAACTTTCCCATTAGCGGACTCAAACCGCTTCCCACTTACGTCGATGCGTGCGTTCTGATTAAAAAAGCCACCGCCACCGCTAACGGCGAACTCGGCTGTATTCCCCAAGATATCGCCTCAGCCATCGTCAACGCCGCCGACGAAGTTCTCAACGGACAGTTTCGAGAACAGTTCGTGGTGGATGTCTACCAAGCCGGGGCGGGAACCTCTCACCACATGAACGTCAACGAAGTTCTCGCCAATCGCGCCTTAGAACTTCTCGGAGATACCAAAGGAAACTACAGTCGCGTCAGTCCCAACGACCATGTAAACTACGGCCAGTCTACCAACGATGTCATTCCCACCGCCATTCGCGTCGGGTCGTTGTTAGCCCTCGATCGCACCTTCTTCCCCGCCTTAGACGCGGCGATCGCATCTCTCCATCGCCAAGCCGAGGAATTCCAAAACGTCGTCAAATCTGGGCGCACCCACATGCAAGACGCCGTACCCGTGCGGTTGGGGGAAGTCTTTCGCGCCTGGGCGACGATTTTAAGCGACCATCACCGCCGCATTCGATTCGCCGCCGAAGATTTAAAAGTGTTAGGCTTGGGCGGAAGCGCTTCGGGAACCGGACTCAACACGCACCCCCGCTATCGCTTCCGCGTCGCCGAATTACTCTCGGAATACATCGGACAATCCTTACAAAGCGCCCCTCACCTCATGGCGGCGATGCAAAGCCTTTCGCCGTTCGTGGGCGTTTCGGGAAGTCTCCGCAACCTCGCCCAAGATTTGGTGAAGATTTCCCACGATTTGCGTCTGATGGATTCGGGCCCGAAAACAGGATTGAAAGAAATTCAACTTCCTCCGGTTCAACCGGGTTCCTCGATTATGCCGGGGAAATACAATCCAGTGATGGCGGAAATGACCTCGATGGTGTGTTTCCAGGTGATGGGATACGACCAGGCGATCGCCCTCTGCGGCCAAGCGGGACAATTAGAATTAAACGTTATGATGCCCTTAGTGGCGTACGATTTAATTCACAGCATCGAGATTCTGGGCAATACCATTTCTGCCTTGACGACGCGCTGCATCGATGGAATCACCGCCGATCGCGATCGCTGCGCCGCCTACGCCGAAGGAAGTTTAGCCCTCGTGACAGCGTTGAATCCCCACATTGGCTATCTCAACGCCGCTGCGATCGCCAAAGAATCCCTCGAAACTGGGAAATCCCTGCGTCAACTGGTGTTAGAGAAAGGATTGATGGACGAAGCGGAGTTGGCGAAGGTGTTGGATTTAGACGAGATGAGTCAACTTCCCCCTTCAAAAGACGAACTCAACGATTAAGATCCCGGTAGGGGGGCGAACCGTCTGCGCCCCTACCTCCCTGTCGCGTTCGATCGAAACTCCCATGCAAAGCCAATATACAGAAACCCAACTGACCTTTTCCTACGAAAACGGCCACGAAGAATCCTTCAGCGTTCCCATGACGCCCCAGGAAGTGTACCAACAGTTACAACTGGCGATCGAAATGCCGTTGTTGACCTTTCACCTGTACGATCGCAGCGTCACCATTCGGTTCGATCGTGTTCTCAAAGTCGAAGTTTTCCCACCTTTCCCCGAAATGCAAGGAGACGGTGTCTTTTCCAACGCCCAAGTCGTCACCGCCATGCGTCGCGCCGCACGACGATAATGAGATGAGGGAATGAAGACAGTCACCAGTCACCAGTCACCAGTCACCAGTGAAGATAGAGAACAGCGGATCTGGGAACAGGGAACAGAAATCGTAGGGTGTGTGACGCGGCGGGGAAATGTGGCCGAAGTCAGGTCAAAGGACTGTTACCGCGTCACGCACCGTCCCCACCGACAACTTGTCCCCCTCTCCCAATCTCCCCCTCTCCCCCTCTCCCAATCTCCCCCTCTCCCCCTCTCCCAATCTCCCCCTCTCCCAATCTCCCCCTCTCCCAATCTCCCCCTCTCCCTTTCTGCCAAATATGAAACTCTTCGTCGAAGGATGGCGATACATCTCCCAATCCTACGCCGTCGTCAACCAATTCCAACTTCTCGAACTCCTCAAGCGTCCTCACGTGAACCTGTTTCACCGGGAAATGCCCTATTTACAGAATTGGCAACCGACGGCGGGGTTGCTGTCTCCGGGTGAAGAAACGGCGTTACGAAAAATTCCCCAACCCTCCGGCTACGCCGACGTGTTGTTGCGGATGCAAATGCCGTTTAACCTCAAACCCGCTTCCGAAGCCAGTCAAACCGTCGTGTTCGGACTGACGGAGTATGGAAAGGTTCACAATGCAATGCTGTCGGCGATGGGGGTTTCGGACTTCAAACAGGCGTACCGCGAGACCGATACCGTCATCGTCACTTCGTCTGAATGGTCTCGTCAAGGATTTATCGCCAGCGGTGCCGAACCGAGTCGGGTGGTGGTGGTTCCCCTAGGGGTGGATACGCAGCGGTGTCGTCCGCTTCCGCCAGACGAACGTAAAGTCTTGCGTCGGGAATTGGGAATTGACGATTATTTCGTGTTTCTCAACGTCAGTTCGTTGCATCCGCGAAAGGGAATTCGTCCGCTGTTGAAGGCGTTTTCTCGAGCTAGCGATCGCCATCCCGAGGCAAGATTGATATTAAAAGGAACCTCTTCGCTGTACGAATCGCAGAAATACGTTATCGATGCGTTAAACGAGATGTTGACGCCCCAGGAACGGGAACGAACGATTCCGCGAATTGCCTATATTGGAAAAGATTTGTCGTTTGAGGCAGTGATTCGACTGCACCAAGCGGCGGACGTTTATGTTTCGCCCTATTTAGCCGAAGGGTTTAACCTTCCAGTTCTAGAAGCGATCGCCTGTGGAAATCCGGTGATTTGTACGGCGGGAGGTCCGACGGACGATTTTACGCGATCGGACTTTGCACTACGGGTTGACAGTCGGCCAATCTGGGTCGAGATCGACAACGAATCCCGTTTGTTATTGTCGCCGAATATCGAGAGTTTGGTGGCGGCGATGGAACGGGCGATCGCGGATTCTGTTTTTCGAGAAACTGCACGACGTTCTGGCGTTATGTTTGTTGAAGAAAATTATACCTGGTCGAAGACAGTCGATCGCCTGTTAGGGGTGTTTTCTTCGTCGATGATGGCGTTTGCTGATGTGGTTCCGGTTTAAATCGCCGATCTCGCTGAAGGAGACTGTTGAAAACCACCAATACACAGAGAGGTTTGACGGATGAATCTTCTCAAGAAAATAACACTCAAAGGTTTTAAATCGATTCAGTCAATGGAACTTGAATTGCAGCCATTGAATGTTCTCATTGGGGCGAATGGCGCTGGAAAAAGCAATCTCGTTTCGTTTTTTAAAATGTTGAACGAGATGATGGCTGGACGCTTTCAGCAATATACTGCCATGTCTGGGAGAGCCTCATCGATTTTACATTTCGGACCTAAGATAACGCCTCAAATCGAAGCAACTTTAGAGTTTGAAGTTGAAAACGGTGTCGATACGTATTTTCTGAGGCTATTTCATGCCGCAAACGATACTCTCATTTTCGCAGAAGAAACCTTAAGTTTTCTACAAACTGATTATACATCTCCAAGAGTTGAGTCTCTAGGAGCTGGACACCTAGAAACCCGAATTCCCGAGGCCGCAGAAGGAGAAATCGTCACTGCAAAAACGCTGAGATTTTTGCTAAATCGCTGCCGCGTGTACCACTTCCACGATACCTCTTCAACATCAGCCATGCGCCAGTCTTGCTACGTGGGCGATACGCGATGGCTGATGCCTGATGCGGGGAATTTAGCAGCTTTGCTCCTCAGATTTCGTCGCGAAAATCATTCAGAGTATCAAAAAATTGTTAGAACAATTCGTTTAATCGCACCTTTTTTTAAAGATTTTGTTCTCGAACCCGATGCGGCTCAGCGTGTCTTGCTAAATTGGGAAACTAAAGACTCCGATCGCGTATTTAGCCCTCATGAATTTTCGGATGGAACTTTACGCGCAATTTGTCTGATTACGCTGCTTTTGCAACCTGAAGAAACACGTCCCGAGATGATTATTGTAGACGAGCCAGAACTTGGACTTCATCCTTATGCACTCAATATCATTGCAGACTTGTTTAGTCAGGCTGCATACCATATCCAGGTTTTGATGAGTACCCAATCAAGTTTATTGATAGATAATTTCAGTCCTGAAAATATTATCACCGTCAATCTAGAGGGGCAAGCATCGCAGTTTCAGCGACTCACTCCGTCGAAATTAGACACTTGGCTCGAAGAATATAGTTTAGGAGAAATCTGGGAGAAAAATATTATTGGTGGAGGTCCTCATTGATGGTGCGTCTATACCTTTTTGCTGAAGGACAAACCGAGCAAACGTTTGCCGATCTTTTAATTAAGCCACATTTAGCACAATATAACGTGTTTATGCACCGTCCTCGTCTGATTGCTCATGCCCGACAACAAGGTCGAGTGCATCGTGGAGGATTTGTCAAGTATCTTCCAATGAAAAATGATATTCTTCGCTCTCTGCAAGAAGATAAAAATTCAGACGTATTTTTTACAACGATGATTGATTTGTTCAGAATGCCTTCAGATTTTCCAGGGTTAGAAGAGTCTAAATCTAGACAAAATAATCCATTCGATCGCGTCGATTTTTTAGAGGAATGCTTTGCCGAAGACATTGGAGATCGCCGATTTATTCCTTACATTCAACTCCATGAATACGAAGCGTATTTATTTTGCGATCCGACCTGTTTTGAATATTTTTATCCCAAACGAAATCGAGAAATTGAGGTTCTGCAATCTATCGTCGATCGCTATGAGACGCCCGAGTTGATTAACGACGGACAAACCACAGCCCCCAGCAAACGGATTATAGCTGAATTTCCCGAGTATAAAAAGTCTAAGCGAATTGTAGGGTCTCAGTTAGCCGAATTAATTGGCTTGTCCGTGATTCGCCAACTGTGTCCTCATTTCAATGGCTGGCTCTCTCGCCTCGAATCGTTAAACAACACGATAATATAAACGGTCGGCGTTCGATGGTGCTGTAGGGCGAATAATGCCCACCCGAAACGCGATCGAGCCTTGAGGAAAACAATATTATCTCAACTGATTTAACGCTCGATCGGCGGATTTACGGAGGTTTTCAGCATCTGCCGTCGCAGTGGTTCCCGCTTCGACTTTATCCCACATTCCGCACTTCAAATGTAGTCAGGAGTTACGCAGTTGAGCAGGGTGCATCTCAATGAGTGCAAAAACATCAGTTTGGGGTGGCAAAATTCCCGATTAGCACTTCCGGTATAAGATCCCCGGCATCTCCAAGCCGGGGATCTGGAAATTGAGTGCGCCCAATTCGATGAATTTACATTTTTGAGATGCACCCATTTTAACCTCCAATCCCCATGTTTTTTTCAAAAGTTGAGATGCTCCCAGTTGTTTGTACGAACTCAAGTTTGAAGCGAACGGCCGAACGGAGCAGTTAGGACACTATCCCGTTCGGTCGAAGTGTTCTTACGCTTTCGTAAAGCCCAACCCGTTTTCCTGGGCGTAACGCTCCATAAAGCGCATGAAGCGATCCCATTCCGCCGTAGATTTGATCGCCACGATCGCTTCGAGAGCTTCAGGTTGACCGTTGACGAACTTGCCCTTAACTTCTCGCGTCACCAGTTCGCCTTCTTCATCGACCAAATACATCCCCGTAATTTCTTCTTCAAAATCTTGTTGGAGGGCGTTGGGTTTTTCAAAATAAAAAATCGCGCGTCCGTTGGTTCCATCTTTCGATCGTGTCAAACGCACGTCAGGGACGATTTCTTCCTTAACACCTCTTGAAAACTCGATATGAGCCATAAAGCCACCATAAACAACAAAATACTCGGAGGAACGCCTTGGGAAAGTCAATCGGGATTGCTGGTGGGTTGCAAACGCAAACTTCGAGAATTGCCAATTCGAGAGTTGCCAATTCGAGAGTTGCTAATTCGATAACAACAGACACTGCAATCTCGCTCGATCGCGTAACTCCTTTAAATTTCAACTTAACACAGTCAGCGGCCTTGACGATAGGTCGTGGGAAAGGGGCAAGGAGAGGGCTCGCCAATCGGCCATTTCTGCAATGGTCGCACCGTTAACGGCAAGAAAACCGTAAATTTTCTACGATTCGTCTAAAATATCGTCGCGTTCTTGACCTTCAGGGAGTTCGACGAAGACGCGATCGCCCGCACTGACCCCCTCGAGAATTTGCACGCGATCGCCGATCGTCGGGCCGATCGTCACGGGTTGAAACTCAGCCCGATTGCGATCGTTGGGAACCAACACCCCAGTTTCGCCGCGACGGGTGACGATGGCACGAATGGGTAACACCAAAGCATTGGAGAGGCGATCGCCGAGAAACGTTAAATCGACGTTCATTCCCGATCGCAGTTTGTCTTCGCCCGTGAGAACGTCCAAGCGCACCTGAAACAGCGTCACGTCTCGTTCCTCGACCGCTTCGGGGGCGATAATCTTCACGCGTCCTTCAAATACCTCATCGGGATAGGCATCGGCGACGATTTCGACGGACTGGCCGGTATAAATCTGGCTGATGTCGGCTTCGGGAACCTTAGCTAAGACTTCCAAGCCTTTGGCTAAGGCGACGATCGAGGTGGAGGTGGCCGAACTCACGTCCGAGGCGGAGGTGGCCGGCGTCACGAAGGCTCCTACGTCCGCGTAACGTTGGGCGATAATGCCCGAAAACGGCGCTCGAACGCGCGTGTCTTCTAGCTGCACTTCGTAATACCGCACTTGAGCTTCGGCTTCCATCACGTCCGCTTCGGCCGAGGCAATGTCTTCGGGGCGGGTTCCGTTGAGGAGTTCGTCGAGGCGCGCTTGGGCTTCTTCTAGGGAAGCTCTGGCTGAAGCGACTTCTGCTTCGGCGCGATCGATTTCCTCAATTCTCGCGCCGTTTCGCAACCGTTCTAAGCGCCGTCGGGCTTCTTCGGCCGAGGCGCGAACCTGTTGCAAGCTAGCACGAGCGCGGCGTTCTTCGTCCACGGCGCGATCGAGATCCTGTCGAGAAATGGCACCGTCGCGATAGAGCTGTTCGTTGCGGCGCACGTCTTGCTGGGCTAACGCCACCCGCGATTCGACTTCTGCGATGGCAGCTTCTGCCCGTCCTACTGCCGCTTCTGCTTCGGCGATATCTTCGAGGCGGCTTCCAGCACGGAGTTCTGCTAGTTGTGCTTGCGATCGCTCCCACTGCGATCGCGCTTGACGCACTCCTGCCCGAGCGCGATCGATCTCCTCGGGACGCGCGCCGTTTTCGAGTTCTGCTAAATTGGCTCGGGCGCGATCGAGTCGGGCTTGGGCTTGCGCGAGCTGTGCGGCGATTTCCTGGCTTTCCATTTGGGCGACGACTTCGCCTTGAGAGATGCGATCGCCCTGTTCGACGAACAGTCGTTCGAGGCGTCCTTGCACTTTCGGGCTGAGGTTGACGCGCTGTTCCGGTTGCACTTCTCCCGTGGCTTCGATGCGTACTGTCACGTCGGCGGCCTCGACGGGAACGGTTAACTCTGCAAGATTTTCAGTTTGGGATGCGGTATTCTGTCGGGTGACGATCGCCACCGAACCAACGCCGAGAACTCCTGCAACTACGAGTCCGGCGATCCAAGGGTTAGGATGCTTGAGTTTTCCAACGATCGGAAGCTGCATAAAGACACCGGACATTTGTGGATTAGCCAATTCAACACAACAGACCCTCTTGTTTGGGTATACCAAATTTTAGAAGGGTAAGAGGTTCGTACCGAAAAATCGAATTGCGGTCGCGAGGGATGTGTCAGTTTTTCAACTGGCTAAGTTTTGACGCGCTCTCGTTTTCGTGTATTCCGCTCTATTCCATTGTAGATAAGGCATATAGCAGTGCCAAATGAGTCCTCAAAAATTAAAACACCAGAAAAAATCCGATTCCCCGTTCCCCGTTCCCAATTCCCTTTTTGTCCCGATTTTGTTACACAACTGATTTAGGGTTGCTATATCACCACTTCCAAGGGCAAAAAACCGGGAAGGAGATGGGTTTTCCGAATGTAGGAACGTCGTAATAAAGGAGGCGATCGCCTTGAGTTTTAATGGCTCTCCGAGTGTGACTCTGCTAAATCTTTGCCAAAACGCCCTCCGGACTCGAGCGAACACTCTCGGTGCAGCGTTTCATTCATAATTGGGTCAGACTGAGATGGTCGAGTTCGCAGGCTCCCGCCATGAAGATTCGGATTCGCATCGCGAGCTGTGAGTGTTGAGCAAATGCTGTCCATGAGAAGCTTTCGAGACTTGCCACCTTAAGCGGCCAGTACCGAAAGCTTGCCCCGAGCAAAGTCGAAGGGGTGGGACTTGATACGGAATCCGAATTTCAAATACTGGTTTTACTCAGTCAGACAAGCCCCTCTATAGCAGTACGACTTCGTTTGCAGATTGTTTTCAGGATAGATCGTTACGGCATGGGGTTTTCATCCAATCTGTTTCCACAAACCATTTAGGTTTGCTATATCCCCCCAACCCCCCTTTCAAAGGAGGGGCTAAGGAAAGGATGAAGTATGAAACTCCAATTTTCAGTCAATACTGAGTTTGACTGTTAAACCCACATTCCGCACTTCAAATGTAGTGTATAAGTAGTATAAATTGAATCGGAAAGGAATTAGGTATTTCGACTCAGCCAACTGACCCCTTGACTTGAAAATAACATTCAAGAGCCAACTGACTTGACAAAAATAGTAG
>NZ_KB235955.1 GCF_000332355.1 Baaleninema simplex PCC 7105 | reverse complement strand
ATCTATCTGCGGCAAGAGTCCAAGCTCTACTTTGAAGTTAGCCTGTCTGTTCGATACGGTCGGGCGCGTCCTACGGAATCCTGTTGTGAAAACCTTGTTTTGCGGGCATCGTCGTCAAGTCCATGTACGCAAAGACTTGAATCGATTTTGGGCGATCGCTTTAAAAGGGGGTATGGGGTGCAGATTCCGTAGGACATCCTCACCACCCTGGAAGGACGGTGAGGATTTCAAGGATACTTGTTTGTTCGGTAGTTGCGCCGGCGCAACTGTCATTTTTCGCCAATTTGGAATATTCGATCGACCGTCACGTCCAGTTCGGGGAACAGCTTTGAGGAAATGGCATCGTTGTCGGTGTAGATCGTCTCCTCGTAGAACCCTTCCTCCAAGCACAACACCGTCACCTTGCGATCGCGGGCGTCCACGATCCAATATTCGGGAATCTCGATCGCGCCGTACTCGGAACGTTTGTAACGGTAGTCGTCCACAGACGAACTGGGGCTGACGATCTCGACGGCTAAGAACGGCGCAGTTTGAAACACGGCCGAGCGATCGAGAAGTTCCATCACAGCCTCCGTCGGTACTACGATTAAGTCTGGCAGGCGCGATTTCGCCAACCCCGTCCGAACTCCCGCACCCTGCAAGCAGGTCCAGGGGTGCTGTAGGCGTTTAATTTCATCCTTAAACGTTTCTTGTAAAAAGCCTGCGATTAAAAAATGCCGTCCTGTCGGCGGATTCATCAGGCGCAACTCTCCATTGACTAATTCGTAGCGTCGATCTGAATCGTCGAGCTGGCAATATTCTTCAAAACTCAACCGTCGGGTGTCTACTATAGCTGTCATGGCCGGATCTCCTCGATCGCCTGTATTGATTCTATCTTCAGCGGCCACTCCGACCGTTTGCGATTCTCAGGCCGATCTCTCAAAACCGTTCTGCCCAAGAATCGCCCGTGTCTCGATCGCTCCGTCGTTGTCGATCGCATGTCCCGTGACTTTCGACTTCGCTGGCGGATTACATATGGTGTTGGGAAACGTTCGCGGTGGCATTGAGCGTTCGCTCTCGCACTCTCACCACCAGCCAGCGAAAGTTACCTCTATACCCACCAGTTATCCACGTTGTCTCCAATCAAGTCGTATTCGAGCGTCACTTGATTGGCATACATCTGATTCGTTTGAGGAGAGTGTCCCACCAAGGCACTAAAAGCATCGACACTGGCTTCGGCAATTCGTACCTGACGAGCCCCGATGTGTCGGAAGTTGTGAGGAGACAGCGGATACTCTTTTCCAAACAATGCAAGCGTAGCACTTGCTACATGACGAGCGACAATCCCTGAAAGATGGCTTCTACAACCAGGTTCGTAACCTTCTAGCTCTTGGTCGTAAGGTAATCCGAAGTTTTTTGCATCGCGATGGCCCATCATAAGAAACGTGTGCTTACAGGCTCTTGCGTTGTCTCGAACCGTCTCCCAAGCATCTATGCGGCTTTGGATTGCGCTAAGTAAGGTAGAGCGATGGAATACGTATTTTTCCAGATTTTTGACCGGCTTTGGTAGTCGCCCCGCCCGAGCCAATTCGAGATTACAAGAGATTTGGTCGTGTTGCTTCAAGCTATAGCCGCGTCCAGCCAGCCATGTTTCCATAGTTTCCGTTGCTGCCAGAATTTTAGGTCGCCACTCGAAAATCCAACGATCTAAATCTGGAGTCAAGATTTGAGGTAGGGGGTAGTAGCGAGGTCGCTGGACAGTAGAAGATCGCTTGTGTTCGAGAAGTCGCACGGCATAGCGTTCGATACCGTCGCTATCCGTAACCCGCAAAAGCGTATCGCCGTAAATCAGCTTCCGCAATTCCTCCTGTCGAACGGGAGCGTAGGTTAGGAATTTCACCAGAAGGTGTACTTGGAACGCAAAACCCTGTGTGAAAAAAGGGCGTTTCGACCCACATGCTTTACGAGGCGCACAACATTGCCAAAGATAGTCTACCACCTCGCGAGTCTGCGCGTGAGTGAGATTGCGAGTTGCCCATTTCTCAGAATCGCGAGCGGGCTTAGTCGCACGGTACTCCCGTATATATTTGCGACATAAATCTGTCAAAGTTTTGACAAGAGGAACATCTGACCAGTCACCACGGCGACACGTAGGAAAGTGTTTCCACTTCACAAAAGTCAGCATAGCTTGTACCAGCTTTTGAGGTTCCCCTGGCGTACATCCCCGTTCCTCTATCAGCCAAGTGCCGTAATCTGCAACGATCGTAGGGTCGCTGAGCAAGGAAAAGGTGATTTCCGTCAGGGAATATTCCTCCACGTTGACAAGCCAACCCATATAGCGCTGTATCGCATCCACGTAGCTATTGAGAGTCGATCGCTTTAATTTCGGAAGTTCGGGGCGAGTAAACTCGTACCCTTCATCTCGAGCTAATTGCCGTCGGCGTTCCCGTTCGAGCCGGCGTTCTCGTGCGCTGAGATGCTTGGAACGTCCAAAAGGCTGAGGTTGAGGTTTTCGATCCGGAGATCCAGAAAGACGGAGCAAGCTTTGGTGCCATATCGCGATATCGGATTTGAGTTCGGAAGGGAACTTTTCCAGAGGGAAGTAGTAAAAATTGGAGATTAGGGGATTGTGCGATTGGCGACGCTTTCGCAGAGAGGGACTTGGGCGACTCGGCATACGATCTGGTAGAGGTTTTGGAAAGATTTCCGAAGCTCGAGGGTGCGTCTGCACGACTTTAAAGAAGCGTTGGAGAGCGAGGCGGTAGTTGCGTTTGGTGGCTGGTGAAATCGAACCTTCCGCAACTCGGCGATCGAACGAGCGATCGAATAACTCGAGAAACACAGATTTTTGAACGCGAGGGGCGGGAAAGCTCCGCAGATAGCGATTGAATTGTACCTGGTCTAAATCGGGGTTAAAATTAGGTGAAAACTCCGGCAAAACGTAGCGACGTAGAGCCGTATGTAAATTGCTTGTCAGTTTTGAAATATTCCGAAAGTCGGAAGTCTGTTCAGCAAAAAGAATTAGACTGCCGAGATTAATTTTTTTCGATTGCTTGTATTTGTTTGAAGTGTTTTGAATGTCAGGCATAATAGATCTCCTCGAAGTAATTGTAGTACGAAAAAAATTACATTTCTAGCAACAATGCAGGGTAATGTTCAGTAGAAATGCATTCCGTTATATCGCTATAACTATTGCTACTAGATTATTACGGCGATTTATTGCTATTTTTGTCTCGTACTCGTATGAGTACGGACGCATTGAGAGAGTGATTCGAGAATTAGAGTGCTGCTTTGGACATGAGTTAGTGCAATTAAGGGTTCCAGAAAAAATCAAAAAGCAAAATAGCCCCACCGGTGGAACACCAGTGAGGCTAAGCGCTTGGAAAATTTTGATTTAGCTATATTATAAACTACATTTTTGGACGATGACAAGTGTTAGATCTTCTTAAATTTTCCGTCGCGTGCTTGACTGATACGCGATATTAATAGTTGCTTATCGTCAAGATATAACGAATTCTAAAGATAGTTTTAGGGGTTTGAGTAGCAATGGAGCAGGAGCGTAAGCTAAGGCTGAACCCCTGGTATGGCAGTACTTCTAGCCCTCGAAATTAGTTGTATCTTTAGGAATCATCTTTAAGAGTCCATCGATCTCATCGAATTCAGGGTTTTCAGGGTCAAAGAATTCCCCTACCCATTCGCGCATTTTCTCATGCTCTGGATGCGTCGGGTCTCGGATCGTCTCTAGCAATTGCTGATAGTCCCAAGCTCCTCCACAGTCTTCAGGTGGACAGGCACGCTTGGCTTTAATGCAAATGGGATAGTCGATGTCAGCCTCAGCCTCAAGTACCTTCTCGACTAAGATGTCATGCTCCCAGCCATCCCCAAAGTCATAAAGATAGAGAAATTTGAACTTTTCCCCTGGAATGACAGTGCTTAACTTGACCGATTCTTCGTCCTGCATCTCCATATCGCCGAAACCCAATTCAGGCATAGGCTTCCCGTACTCTACCCCTTGAATCAAAAAAGAATGGAGATGGGCATTCATCCAGCCCATGGCAAGTTGAGCGACCCAGTGCAAATGCCCAAGGGTCGCATCACTATGTACCTGCACCCGTCGCCATATCGGTGGACGAATACCCTTTAAGGTGATTTTGAGCTGATAGATGGACTGAGCTTTCTTTCGAGGAGTCATTTTCGAGTGAGGGGGAGAGACATTCGGGTGGGCTTGACGGTAACGTTTGCTTTCAATCAGGAGCAATTGTCCGATAGGGAGTTCCCGCCTCTACCATCTGTATCACTTTTGGGGCCAACCAGTCTGACTGTTTAGATGTTCAAATGTCTAGATGTCTAACTACTGCCTAGAGATTGAGAACTATTAAATCTGCGGGGTGTGCCGTCCGCTCGCCCCCTCAAAAACATTTAGACATTTAGATGTTTAGATACCTCGACGATCTAGCCAGTCTTCGATGAGTTTGGCGACGATATCGCTCATGTCGCGTCCGTCTTCAATGGAGGCTGTTTTGAGTTTGCGGTGCAGTGTTTTGGGTAAGTAGAGCGTCGTTCGCTGATACTCGGCGTCTTTACTCTTGGCTAAAGGTTCTTCCGTTTGCTTGGGGGTCTCGTCGTCAGATTGACTACCTGTCGGTCGTTCGCTGCTGCGAACGCTTTTGAACAGGTTGTTAAAACGACTTTCCGATTGTGTTTTTTTCTGTGGACTCACGCTAGTATCTCCCGACCGACTTCGACGTAACAGTTCCAGGCGATGTTGGCCATACGGTCTTTCACTTGGTTGACGGGAACTCCTTCGAGGGACGCTTTTTGAAACGCCGCCAGACGGCGGATCTGCGCGTTGAAAATCGGCAGTCCTGCCTCTTCGATAGTCTGTCGAGCGTCGTCGCTAGCGGTCGAGGGTTTCGGCGGGACGATGGTTAACAGAATCCGATACTCTGTTTCGAGCGCCTGGAGCGATTCGACCATGTGCAACATGGCACTGAGGGCCATCGCGTCGGGCGTACAAGGCAACACCAGCAGGTCGCATCCTTCAGCGATAGTTTTGAGGTCTTGGGGTTCGGGACGGGCGGGCGTATCGATGACGATGCGATCGTATTGACGGGCGTACTTCACGGCTTGTTTTTCGTCGCACACCTTAAACGGTAGCTGTCCGCGCTGCGACCATTCCAATGCCGAACGGTTGAGGTCGCCATCGACGAGCAGCGTGGGGGCTTTGGTTTGAAAGTACGCGGCCAGATGGAGTGCCGTTGTGGTTTTGCCAACGCCACCTTTAAACGATGCCGTAGTGACAATCATTAATTAGGTTGAAGCTATATCGAACAGCTCGATCTTAGCAGATGTTTAGATGTTTGAGCGCTTGAATGTTTAAATGTCTATAGAGTCCCCCCTTTAATGCCCTTGGGTTTAAGGTTTTGGCGACAAGCTAAGTCTAGATGTTTAGATTTTCAAACATTCAAACATTTAATTACGATCTTCGCTTCCTACGATTGGCTCGAGGTCGACAGCGAGCCGGGCCAGCTCCCATGCTACGCCGACGGAAGAGCCACTGACGTTCGGCGTGCGACTCACCGAGGTCTGAGGATCTGCTCGGCGGTCAACTGAAGTTCGGGAAACGTCGGCGATTTCACGATCTCGCTCCCTCGAAACTGTCGGATGTCGTAGGCTCCGTCGTCTGCCAACGTACAGACGCTGAAGGTGGGACGTTTGGGATGTCCGATGAACTGTCGCCCTCCTTGAGCGTCGTAGTCGGCAATCCAGTATTCCGGAATGCCGAGGGCGGCGTAGTCTTCGACCTTACGAGCGTAGTCGTTCTGCCAGTTCGTACTGACGACTTCCACCACCAGTTTGACCGAACTGCCCAACGTGACGAGGGGTTCGCTTTGCCAGAGCGGTTCGCAGTCTAACGCCTCTTTATCGACGACGATGACATTGAGGCGCGAAATGCCGTTGCGGGTCTCAGCGGTTTGATGAGACAGCGAGCCGGGGTAAACCAGGTTGACACTCCCACGAATTCTATTCGTGGGATTCTTGGTTCAACGATCCGACTTACGCATTCGACGCGGAAGCCAAATGCCCAGAGGCCAATATCTCCCCAAGTGTTCGCCCCCATTTCAGAGAGCCTGTTCCGGTCTGCCCGACCGTACAGTGGAGTTCAAAAATCCTGAATCTCCGTGCTTGACACTTAAAGCTTTTACCTACACGAGCTATTTTCCGTGTAGAACTGCCAAACTTTAGTTCTCAAGGTTCTCATCAGTTAGATGCCAGGTTTTTCATGAGGTTAACTACCTGTCCCTCAATGACATTGTAGCCTCGAAGCTAAAAAGCTTCAACGCGTTCGTCCCACGCTTAAAAGACGTGGGCTTTGCTCTCTCTTCTGTAAGTTTGCCAGCTCGATTGGCACGTTCAACTTTCGCAAGACAAACGCTGCGACCTCTTCGTGAGGCCCTATCGGTTCCAGATCGATCGGTTCCCCGTCAATTAATTCAAAACGAGTGTCGTCGCTGTATCGTTCGACGAACGCCTCGAAAGTGAGCGGTTGTAAAGATGCCCGAACCATTGCGGTATCCCTCGTCTCCGTGGCATATTCTTAGCGTACCAGTCCGGCAATTCCACGTGAGACACGGACGACGGCGAGAGCGCACTTTCCCAACAACATCTCACATCTCCCACAACGATAACTGACCCGGCGAAACGTTTCCCCGACGGTTGCGGTGAAACCAGAGATGACAGCTCGAACACAAAGCAACGAGGTTTTCCGGGCGGTTGTCTTCTGGCGTGTAGTTACAATGGTGAACGCAGAGGGTTAAACGACTGCGTTCGGAGTGCGATAAGTGTGCCCTTGGTGCGCCCGGTTCGAGGCACTGTCGCCCGCATCGCTGACATTTCCAGTTTGCTGATTCCTTAACCGCCAACGAGATCGCGCTCCAATTTGGAGGATATCGACTCACAAATCCAATACCTGTACGGCTTTCCGTTTCGTCTCCTCTCCCCGGCGATCGTACCGCGCCGTCGTCACCGGCGACGCATGACCCGCCAGCTTCTGCACCGTGACGAGATCGACCCCCGCCTCGAGGAGGTCGCTGCAAAACGTCCGTCTCAGGTCGTGAGGGCCGAACGATTCAACGCCAGCCATTCGTCCCCGCTTCTGCAAAATCCGCCACACCGCATCGGGGTGCAGGGGTCGTTCGAGTTGCAACCGTCCCCCCTTCCAGATGCGACACAACAGCGGCCCCGGTTCGTCCCCTCGCAACGCCAGCCACCGCTCCAAATACACTGTAGCCACTGCGTTCAAATACACCCTGCGAGTTTTCCCCCGCTTGCTCTGGCGCACCACCAACGCTCCCGTACTGGGAACAAAATCTCGCCGCTCCAACCGTACCACCTCTGCCCGCCGCAGACCCGTCCCTCTCAAAATCGCTATCAGTGCCCCATCTCGAAGGTCGATCGCACTCTCGGACTGGCAACTGTCCAACAGCGCCGCGATTTCTGCGCGACTCAGAGAGCGCCCCCGCTCTTGCGGTTCCCCTTCGATCGGGGGAAAATCGATGGCTTTGGTGTAATGTTCTGCCGTCATCAAATCCAGTCGGTACGCTTCCTTCAAGACTCTCCTCAAGGCCGAGAGCATCTTATTGGCCGTCACCGGCGCCAAGCGCTCCCTCAGCGCCACCCGCACCGCCGCCGTCTGGGGATAGCGCAGTCGAGACCAATCCAAGGTTAGCGCGTCGCATTCGCCCCCGGTCAGAATCGAGGCGATCGTATTGAGGGCATAGCGCATCGTGCGTACTGACCCGCGGCCGAGTCCGGCCAGATACACCGCCGCCGGGTGACGGGTCAAGGGAATCGGCTCGCTCAACTTGAGGGAGTGGGGAGCGCGGTGTTCGAGTCGGACCGACATTAGACGTTCAAGATTTTATTCTCACGTGTAATTCTGTCACGGTCGGGGGCGAGAATTCCCTCGCCGTTACGCTTCTTCACCTTGCCACCGCCTCCGCCGCCAGTCATACGGAATCCATGGCTTTGACCGGTTTCGTTATGAACTGTCCAAAGCTTAGCTCTTCTGCTGCTCTTTACTGGGATGCACCCTATCTTGTCCCTTTATTCACAAATTTATCGCACCACTTACTTTTAAGTAAACACTCTCAAGAAAGTAAGTTACTTTAAAGTGCAATCTTCACAAAATTGAATTAGGATGTTATTCCTAGAAAGGAAGATAGAGATGAGTTGAATTTCAATGAAGGCATACGTAATTGAAAAATTTGGCAATCCGAGTGTATTCACTCAAATGGAAATACCCGAACCAGATTTAACTTCAGGTCATGTTTTAATTAACGTTCTCGCAACTAGCGTAAATCCAGTCGATTACAAAATTCGTAAGGGTTTAATTCCAAGTATTGCTCCTAATTTCCCAGCGATATTACATGGAGACGTGGCAGGGACAGTTGAGGCAGTAGGTGAAGGTGTCGAACATTTAAAAATTGGTGATGAAGTTTATGCTTTCGCTGGTGGTATTAAAGGATGTAGTGGAGCGCTTGCCGAGTTAATGTTGGTCGATGCAAACTTGGTTTCTAAAAAGCCCCAATCTTTAACTATGCGAGAGGCAGCTGCGCTACCGCTAGTCACAATAACAGCCTGGGAAAGTCTTATCGATCGCGCGAAAATTCAAGCCGGACAAAATGTTTTAATCTACGGAGCAACAGGAGGTGTAGGCCATATCTCCGTTCAGTTAGCCAAGGAAGTAGGTACCCAAGTTTTTGCAACTGTTTCTACTCCTGAAAAGAGTAAAATCGCTTATCAGCTTGGCGCAGATTCTGTGATTAACTATCGCCAACAATCTGTAGATGAATATGTTGCAGAATTAACTGATGGCAAAGGCTTCGATGTTGTTTTCGATACTGTTGGTGACAATCATTTACAGGAATCTTTTAAGGCTACAGCTTTTAATGGCACTGTCGTTTCAATCTTGGCACTTTCTTGTCAAGATCTCAGTCCGATACATATTAAAGGACTAACATTTCATGTTGTTTACACGTTGATTCCGATGTTACATAATTTGAATCGAAAGTGCCATGGTGAAATTTTATCTAAAGCAGCTCAGTTGATTGATGAAGGGAAAATTCATCCTTTAATTGATTCTAGAATTTTTAACTTTAATGAGATTGCAGAAGCTCACGAATATGCTGAAAGTGGTCGAGCAGTTGGCAAAGTAGTTATCGAACGAAATGGTAGTCAATAGCAGAAAAATGTCTAATACAGCTATAGAGATCGTCCAAAAGTGGTATGCAACTCACGATCGAAGCCTTATAGATAGTGAGTGTGTATGGGAAATAGCTGAGGGATTTCCTAACGGAGGTAAATATATTACGGAGAAGGAAATTTTTGAAGATTTCTTTCCTGGGCTATTACAAAATTTTGAAGATTTTGTTGCGGAGGTAGATAGTATCTTTGATGCGATCGATATGATAGTAGCATTAGGCTACTATCGAGGACATACCAGGGCAAATCACTCTCGAATAAATTTGCCTTTTGTTCATCTTTGGAAAATTAAAAACAACAAGATTGTTTGGTTGAAAAATTTTACAGACACTCTTGTACTCTATCGAATTCTTCATGAAGAAGAGCAAATTAAAACGAGGTGAAGATGCTAAAGTTATTTTGAATCTTACTCAGCAAGAATCGAAAGATTCTTAAAATTTAAATAGACTCTTTGTAAGTGACGATTTCATTTTTATCGTTGCTCATCTAAGAGGAAGCTAAAAACAAGTATTTTGGAAGGAAGGAAGCTAATGGACTTAAATCTAGAAGGCAAACGGGCTCTGATTACTGGAAGTAGTCGAGGTATTGGTGAAGGAATTGCAAAAGCGCTCGCACGGGAGGGAGCAATTGTAGTTATTCACGGACGTAAAGAAGAAGATGCAAAAAGGGTAGCTAACGAGATAGTAGAGAGTGGCGGTCGAGCTTTTATTTCAGTCGGTGATTTGGGGAACGATGAAGGTGCTCAAAAGGTTACAAGTTCGGCATTAACTCTACTCGGAAGCATAGACATTTTAGTCAATAATGCTGGAACTTACGCACCACGTGGTTGGAACGATACTACATCTGATGACTGGTTAGAAATCTACAACATTAATGTCGTATCTGCTGTACGCATGATTCAAATGCTCGTACCTCAGATGAAAGATTCAGCTTGGGGTCGAGTAATTTTGGTAGGAAGTGCTTTTGGACAGTTTCCCGGGCAAGTTGTTGCTGATTATTCATCTACCAAAGGTGCGACTGTCACACTGGGAGTTAGTCTAGCGAAAGAACTTGCTGGTACTGGGATTACAGTCAATACCGTAAGTCCAGGGCCGATTGTCACAGAAAACTTCGATCGTCTCGTTCAGGGGTTATCTAAAATGATGGGCTGGGAAACAACAAATGTCAACGAAATTAAGCAGCGTTTACTGCAAGGTCCTATGCAAAATCCTTCAGGTCGCTTGGGTAAATTAGATGATGTTGCAGATCTGGTAACATTCATTGCCAGTCCTCGAGCGGGTTTTATTAATGGTTCAAATCTACGTGTTGATGGAGGTTATGTTCCTACCGTGAACTAGAAAGTATAAGCAACAAAGCTTGACAAAGTTGCACCCGCTACTATTGCTTAACAAAGTACTCGGCTTAAAGCTTGCTGAAATCTTCAAATTGTGTCACGTACGGTAAGGCTTTCAATTACAGTCACACCGTAGTACGCAAGACATAGCTAGATTATAGCCGAGGGCCGACAAACTCAACTCAGTAGAATGGCGTAAATTTCGCATGTTGTGTACATAGAGGAACTTTACCATGCAACAAAAGCAATTAACTAATTCTGATTCTTTAGTCTTTGCCATCCCAAATCGAAAAGATTGGGAACCTGGATTTCAGGCACTTTGTAAGCTTTTATCAACCAAGCTAAAGCGTTCCGTAAAGCTTACCGTTGCAGCTAATTTTGAAGAAGTCCAAAATTTAATCTGCAACCATCAAGCTGCTTTTGGTATCTTTACATCTACGATCTATGTAAAGACCAAAGAGGTATATCCTGAGCTACGTTATCTTGCAACAGGTCAAACCGTTGAAAATGGTCAAGCACGTTCTTTTTATCCTGGACTGTTCGTTACAAAGCGCGGATCTCAGTATCAATCTCTATCAGATTTAAAAGGCAAACCTTTTGCCTTTGTTAGCCAGTCTTCATCATCTGGTTATAAATATCCTGTTGCTTTTCTTCATTCTCATGCTGTAGATCCCAAGAAATATTTTGGCAACCTCATGTTTTTAGGAGATCATCCTTACGTCACTGACGCTATAGCTTCGGATATTGTTGCAGGTGGTGTGACGTGGGACGTGAGTTTGTCCAAGGCTGTTGAAAAACATGGTGATATTTTCCAAATCATTGGAAAATATGGCCCTATTGTAAATCATGCTTTGGCAGCAGGGAGCTGGGTAGAACCTTCTAATTGTGAAGCTGTATTAGAGGTGTTGACTAACCTGCCAGAACAAGTAACGGGTATTAAGGGTTTCCCATATTCTGGTTTTGAAGTGTTGTCCGACTCTGCTTACGACACAGCTCGCGAAGTTGAAAATGTCGATCGCTTGGCTGCTGGAGATCGGTTTATCCAAAGAAGTCTCTCCGTCGCAGAATTTCAGAGTGAGTCTCTGCAAGAAGTTCTTAATCTCTTTCAAAAAATTCGTCTTCGTGAGGAAAGCAAGCTAACTGATAAGTTTATTAAGCGCGAGCCAACTCCCCTTCTCACTCATCAAACCATTTCAGAGTTGGCAGAATCTGTACGCAAAAAACTGTTCTCCATGGTTGAGTCTTTTCCACGATTAGATAAGCTAGCAAATGATTTACGAGAGCCGCTCAATACTCTATACAGTCGTAAAAGTAAGAGTTCTGAGCTTCTTGAAGCATTTCAATCTATCTTGAAAATTGCCAATGAATGGCTTGGCATTTCCATTTTAGAGGAATCTGAGGAGTTTTTTGTTACTGCAGAACAAGATCGTATTGTTTATAAAGCAAAGCTAGCCTCGCTTTATAAACAGCCTAAGCTAGAAACGGCTCTTGAGGATAAAATTGAAGAGACGAAGTTCCTTGCAGCGGTTACATCTTTCAATGAAAGGCGACGAGAGGAAAAGAGGGCAAGTACTTATCAGGAGGAAACAAGTATTTGCAGTGCTTATAAGCTTTTGAAAAATGGAGCGACTATTCGGAGTCCCTACCAATCTCTTGGGGTTTCTGGATTTAGACCAATCCACACTTATTTGTTTAACACAAATCCCGGTGCGGGCCACATCGAAGTAACGTGCCAAAGCCTCGATCTGATGAACGGGGCAACCGTTCACATCGAGCACATCGATCGAGACAAAGAATTCGATAAGGAAAAAGTCGAGCCTTATCGTATGCCGGCTATTATTAATGCCGCTAAAGTTCGCCTTCATGTCGGATCTCATGCACCCTGTACTTGCTATATAGGTCGACCTGTTTTTGAAAGTGATGTTTTCTCGCTCGATCTTCTTAAGTCTACCCATAGGATCGCAAGTGCTTGCACTGCCATGTTTATGAATGGGATAGCCGATTGTAAGATCGGTATGGAGCGTATGACGACTACTGAAACAATTAAGTTTATGCGTTGTGTTGTAGGTAATGTCATTCGCGATCCTAAACACCAATATCTGGCAGCTGCTTTTAATATTAACACTCCTTTGATCGACGATCGCCCGGAAATCTTAGAAGAGTATGGAGCACCGATTTCTATTACTGACCCAATAGAAATTGCACGGATTGCCATAGAAATCACTGCACAAGGTCGATTCGAGCGTATTACTTGGGACGGTGCCTCAAATGAAGTTCCCAGTATTCCTATTATCGGTCAATTGTCTCACGAGCATCTAACGATGCTAGTCCACGAAGCTCATAAAAAAGGTCTGCAAACCTATATTTCTGCAGGTTTAGAGCCCAAGCACATGCGCGATGCAGTATTTACAGGAGTGGATGGAGTTGGCATGGGAACTAGCCTTCATTATATCGATCCTAACACCAAATTAATGGGTGCTTTAAAACTCGAATCAATTCGACAAGCACTTCAAATTCGTGATGAAGCAGAGGTATCTATTGCAGGAAAAGCAGCTATTTTGCTTTCAAGGCTAGATCGTTTGTATTTTGAAAATTTACTCCAAGAAGAAGACGAACCTCTTTGGTTAAAGCTTTACGAAGCAATTCTCGCACGTAATACCCATCAAACTGAAAAGTTGATGGATAAGTTCAACCACATTTTATCTCTTCCTTTTAGAACTGGACTTGCATAAGTACGGTAGATATAGGAAGCGCAACTGAGAGGATGTCTGAAAAGCAGTAAGTGCTACTCTTCACGTCTTGTTTCTCAATGACGGAATCCAAATTTGACCCTATTGAAGTGGCTCACTACTCGATTAAAGTAGTTGGTGGCACTTCTCAGACATCCTCTAAGCTGTAAAATTTGAAACCTAAACTGTTCGCACTATAGGTATTCTGCCGTGAAGTCTGCCTATCGCTCAAGTGAATTTTTTTACCATGCGATCTGGATTAAGATTTCTATCCACCCTGTATGTAGGACTTTGGTGTCTATCTAGTAGGAGGTAATTAGACCGAAATGAAACGCAAAAATAATTTCAACACTATTCAATTTAGGCCCTTTATAAAACCGATCGCTCTGAGCTTTCTGATGATATCAGAACTAACTAGGCCCGCTCGTGGAGTAGTTTTAAGTTGGACCAGTGCAACCTTCAGTCCAAAACCTACTAGAGATATAGTTCTCGATCCGCAGAAGTTCGATATCTTAAAGGATCCATCTATCCCCTCCGATCCAGATCCAGATATTACTAACACTGCTATCCTTCAGTCTTTTACGACAGAATTTGGGGTCGTAGATACTTTGGCTGGAGTATCATATGTGACCAATATCCTGACAGATAACACTGTAATTGGACCTGATGTTGAAGAACCTTTGTTTGATTCAATTAGAAATTATTGGGCTTTTGAAAGACAGGAAGTTAATGGAGGAGATAGTGTAACAGGGTTAGATATATCGGTAGGTCTTGATAACGTTATCACGCTGGATGCTTTTTTTGGAACTATACTGACAGAAGGAGTACCTGGCCCTGGAAACGATATTTTTCTAACAGAGTTGGTGGGTGACGATTCGATAAAAATTCTTCCCATTGATGTAAATGGAAACCCCATTGGGGATTTTAGTCTATCTATCAATTCCGGGCCGGCAACAAAACCCGTAACTCAGACTATTTTCGCTACTGAAGATACAGGAGATTGGGGAGATATGGGGACAGATGTTACTCCTTTCATTGATTTTATTTCAGGCAGCATATTAGATGATGTTAATCTTGTTGGTGTTGCCTTCGATTTAGAAGATTTTCAAGGAACTGGCAGACTGACAAATGTGGCAGGTTTGCGTATCAAAGGGACTCAAGTGAATACAGGAGAAGGTAGCATTGACGTTGGATTAATCGGCTACAATACAGCTAAGCTAGTTCCAGAGCCTAATACTGTTTTAGGAATTATGTTTGTTGGGTCTTATCTTTTCTGTGTAAAACGTAAGTTCAGGAAAGATAATAAGAGGGAATAAATTGTGAGTTTTCTGAATTACGAAGGTCTTCGGAGTTTGTGGTTAGAAATGTCTAAAATAATACAAAATATCGAGAATTCTAGAGCCAACACTTTTGAAATCTCGTGAAGTTAGTTTTTCTGTCACCCTAAACTCTGAAAAACCATATACGATGGTTATCTGTGTCCAGATAACGCGATTCTAAGAGGTTTGGCGATCGAATATTATTTTTTGTAGCTTAAGCTACGTTTTTTTATAAAGAACCTAAAAGATCCTAGATTGTTGGACTCTTCCGACCTTGGTATGTCGGATAAATTCCTGTCGCCTTTGTCTGCAAAAGGATTTCGCGATTTTTGACATGGCAACTGTCGATTAATTCAAACCCATTTAGTTTTCTGGTTCTTTGGTATTTTGATACTGATTTGCTATGCTATCGTAATTTTCGATTGCATCTTTTACTTGGTAGATATGTAAATAAGACCATTCACCTAATATTGCCAAAGGTGCAATGAGTGTTTCACCTAAAGGACTCAGAGAGTACTCTACTTTGGTTGGTATACAAGAATATATTTTACGTTTAACTAGTCCGCATCGTTCTAAGTTACGTAGAGTTTGAATTAGAACTTTGGGAGAGACACCACGAATTTGATTTTGAAGATCTCTGTAACGCTTAGTTCCTTGAGTAAGGGCATAAATAATTAGTAACGTCCATTTATTAGCGATATGTTCTAATGCTTGCTGTGCTTCACAACTACGATCGAATATTTCCATTTTAAGAATTCTGCTAATTGCATTTTGAGCTTGAATTTCCATGCTTTCAGAATTTTTTTTTGCTTCCGATCGATCGCTATTATGATTGTCATTAGATTCTTGAAATATAGGAACTTCTGCTTCACTCAAGTTGTGAAGATTGTCTAAAGAAAAATTACTTTTTTCTAACAAAATGAAAGCGATTGGATGATGATATTGAGTATTCATGATTACCCGTTAAGTCACTCTTTGCTAAATCTACAGAGTAAAACCTGTGCGATTCTTGAGGCATTATAATACAGATTTTAATTAAAATAAAAACAGTATATATTATCAAATTAGTCAAGTGCATTTTATACTAAATCAAACAAATTTAATTCTATTTTCTTATTTTTAAGATAAAGCACTAACACGCCGACCTAGCCGAAACCCGCCCCGCACGGATAAATTGAAGGGAACCGACGCCGATTTCGCCCGACGACGCCACCGATGCCAGAACCGCCCCAACACCAAAATTCCCCATCGCAACCGTCGAAACCTCAACCCTCGTCACCAGACACCCTAGAAACAGAGCGAAAGGTCGCCCGCCAGTTTCTAACGGGGACAGCTCAGACTTTGATTCAGTGGATGCCAATGGGGGGCAGCGGCTGGGCCTCGATCTCCTTTGCGCTGAATCAGGAGTGGTTCATGGTGTTGCTGATGTTCCCGGTCATGTGTGTCACCGTGGTCTGGGCAGCGTATACCCAAAGTGTTTTAGCGCGACTGCGGGAAATTTATCAGGAACGGGGACGGCAAGATGTCGATTCCTTCATGGCGTGGCAGAAGAAAATTGACGAAGCCATTCGCTGGCAATTTGCCGGGATAGAGGACAAATATGTGTGCTGCCAGGGAAACGCTTGCCGCGAATATCTGACCGAGGGCTATCGTCGCGGGTCGTTCGTTCCGCTGTTGTCTGAAGTGTTTGTTCCCCTGGAACTCAGCAGTGTTTTTGTTAAAGGCGATCGCGGGGAAGAACTGCCGCTACTCCCAGGTTTTCGCGAGGAAGATCTAGAACAGCTTCGCACAGCTAGACTTAACGAACTCAGCATTTGGGACTTATTGGCGAACGTCAAGCAATTTCCGGCTTACAGTCGTATGGTTGTCTTGGCGTGGGGAGGTTATGGGAAAACGACGCTACTGCGACACATCACGTACACCTATGCCAAGCACCGCCATCGCCGCTACAACGCTCCGAAGCTGTTGCCCGTTCTGTTGTACCTTCGCCACTGGCAGGAGAAGATCGCCACTGAGCCAAATCTAGATTTACCCGGTCTCATCGAGCAGCATCACCTTCCCAGTTTGCCGGAAGGGGAAAGTCTGACATTACCGCCGCAGTGGGTGAAAAAACAGCTCCGAGACGGAAAAATGTTGGTCATGTTCGATGGATTCGACGAGGTCAAACCAGAATGGCGCAAACCGGTCAGTCAATGGCTGGACAAGCAGATGCGAAGTTATCAACCATCGGTATTTATCCTCACCTCACGGCCGGGAGGTTACAAGGATTACGTCGCCGCCAATCCACCTCAGAGCAAGCTGTATGTCAAACCCTTCAATGCCGAGCAGCGAGAACGCTTTGTCCGGCAATGGTATCTGACGCAAGAACGCTATGCCAGAGCCGGGAGGAATACGCCAGAAGTCAAGCAGATCGCCAAGAACCACACCGTCGATCTCCTACAACAGCTTCAAGCGCGTCCCGAACTGGAAACCCTGGCTCGAAATCCTCTGTTACTGAACATCATTGCTAACTTGCATCGGAGTTACGGCGCTCAGCAATTACCGCAACGGCGCAGCGAACTGTATCAAGATATTTTGACGTTGCAACTCAAAGACCGACCCCGCGACAGAGGCATCGATATGTTGGTGCCTTTCCCAGAGAGCCAGCAGGTGTTGCAAAAAGTCGCCTTGACTTGGGTTCGTCAAAACCAAACATCCAGCTCGCGTCAGAACTTGGAAAACGAAATTTCACGCCACCTTCAGGGCTTGGATCGCGATCTGGTGGTCGATCGCTCTGCATTTTTGGACAAAATTGTGGAGGTTGGCGAATTGATTGTTAAGCGAGATGAAAATTTAGAATTCGCTCATTTAAGTTTTCAAGGCTATCTGGCTGCGGTTGAGGTGAAAGAACAAAAGCAAGAAAGTTTGTTGTTAGAAAACTGGCAAGCGTCTTGGTGGAAGGAGACGATTTTACTCTATTGCGCTCGAGTCAACCCGAGTCGTCTGGTTCGTCACTTGTTAGATAGTAGGAGTCAAGAAGCTGTCACTTTAGCCGACGAATGCCTCAACGAATCGCCGCGAAAAGTTCAATCCGAAATCTTAGAGGAGTTACAACAGCTTAAGTCTCAGGTTAGTAATTTACTCTATCAACAGTTAGAAACTTATCTCAAAAACGGGCAGTGGAAAGAAGCCGATCGAGAAACTTATCGCGTGATGATTCAAAAAGTCGGCAAGGAAGAAGGGCAATGGTTCGATCGGGAAGACATCGAAAACTTTCCTTGTGAAGACCTACGGACGATCGATCGACTCTGGCGACAGTACAGTAACGATCGATTCGGCTTCAGCGTCCAGAAGGAAATTTATAAAAGTCTCTCTAGTACTTTCGAGTATAATACGAGAGTCTGGATAGAGTTTTCCGAGGCTGTCGGCTGGAGAAAGGGAGAGAACTGGTTGGACTACGACTATCTAACTTTTAGTGTAGTGGATGCCCCGGTGGGACACCTCCCGCATGGGGGATTGGTTGAGAGGGATGTTTGGGTTGTCCTCTCTTCTCTCGCGCAGAGACTTGTAACCTGTAAGATATAGCGTTCTCAGGCTTTTGTCAAACTTATTTGATTTCGGGTTTTAAAGTTTTCTACGAAGTCATAAGCCAATTTTCAGTCACCAGTCACCAGTCACCAGTCGCCAGTTTTTTACAGTCACCAGTTCTTGATATCAGTTAACAGTTAAGGTGGAATGGGTAAAAATAGAATTGCTTATAAGAAGGCTTATCAATTTGCCATCCGAATAGTCAATGCTTATAAATACCTGGTCGATAAAAAAGAGAATTCGTTATCAGCAAACAATCGAGCATCAATCTATCTTATCTCCATTCTCTTTCCTAAGAAGATCTTCGATATTACAATTTAAAGCTCTACATAGTTTAATCGCCCAGTAAAAGCCCCACAAGCCATTTTTACCTCGTTCCCAAGATTGAACAGACGAAAGGGACACGCCTAATTTGTGTGCGAGCGATTCCTGTGTGTAACCTGCCTTTTCTCTCAACGCTTTGATGTTCGACTCACATCCCGGTGGTTGGCCTTTCCTCATTGCCATAATTGAAAATCCTTGAAGTCAATCATTTAAAACTTTATCATCTATTCTTGAGTTTTATTAGGTCGCTGGGTTCACAGTTCAAAGCGGCGCAAAGCTTGGCTATCCAGAGCATCCATTGCAGTCCCGTTCGCCCTTTCTCCCAATTCCGAATTGTCGAAGTCGCAACATCAACTTCGTCAGCTAGATCTTCTTGCGTGTATCCAGACTTCTTTCTCAGTTCGACAATATTGCTCTCGATATCGTCAATTTCGAGTTCTTCTAGATTGTATTTATCCATAGAAAATTAGATTTTATTGTTCCTCACACTGTTAACTACCTTCAGAGTTTTTCTATAGCTTAACAATAATCGAGCATCAATCTATCTTATCTCCGTTTTCTTTTCTAAGAATATCTTCGACATCACAATTTAACGCTCTACATAATTTGATAGCCCAATAGAACCCCCATAAGCCAACATTAGCTCGCTCCCAGTTCCGAACAGTCGATAGAGATGTACCGAGAGCCTGGGCTAAGGATTCTTGCGTGTATCCGGCCGCTTCGCGCAACGCTTTGATGTTCGGCATGCAGTCAGGTGGTTGTCCTTGCTTGGGAGCTTTTTTCTTTTTCTCCATCTTCAAACCCTTACGGAGTAGGCATTCTGTCCATCGTATCAAAAACTTAACCTTAAAAGCTTGACATCTAAAATACTTTATGGTTAGTCTCTAATGGTAAATATTTGAGGGTTAGTATTTAACTCCAAACGGTTAATCTTAACCGCCAATTGACCCATCATTCACCACCCCGACAGCAACCGACTTTGTAAAAAATCCAGCACTCAGAGGACGAGTCAAATGGCTAAACTCGACGACACACAAGGATTCGAGCCGAGCGCCCCTATCGAGGCTTCCCCCGACTTTCACCGAGAAATCGCCCGTTCCGACGGCGAAACTTCACCCCCCGATTCACCCAAAATTCACTTCGAACCCTTCGATCGCCCCTGTACGCGCAAAGAATTCGATTATGTCTCTTTAGCTTCCCCTTCCTCGATCTCTTTACGTCGCTGCTCGATTAGCGTCAAACAAAAGTTAGCCACGGAACGATTTTCGAGTTCCGCTCTACGAGCAATCCACTCATATAGCTCCTCTGGGACGGACATTTGAACTCGTCGGGAAGGCATTCATCAAACTCTGAACTCCTTACACAGCTTACATCGGAGTGACCCTAGATCGATCGCACACTCTCGATTTGACACAATCTGTTTTAATTTGTGTTGACTTGTGTTAACTTCAGACTATGGTGAAACATTCATCGATCGAGCGGTGAATTTAAAACGCAACTTCACCCCGACTTTCACACCTACACAGCAACGACTTTGTAAAAAAATCCAGCACTCAGAGGACGAGTCAAATGGCTAAACTCGACGACACGCAAGGATTCGAGCCGAACGCCCCTATCGAGGCGTCACCCGAAATTCACTCCCCCATCTCCGATTCCGACGGCGAAACTTCACCGCCCGATTCACCCGAAATTCACCTCGAACCCTTCGATCGCCCCTGTACGCGCAAAGAATTCGCCGATCGCATCGGCAAATCCAACCCGTACATCACCAAAATCATGAAAGTCGTCGCCGACTACTACGACGACGACGAACTCAGCCAAGGCAACAAACTCTCCACCTTCGCCCAAGAAGAAATCCTCGCCTACATCGACCTCGGCGCAGCCGACTACCGGTACACCCGCGACAAAGCCGCCAAAGACATCGCCCGAGCCGAAAAAGAAGCGCAGCAGTCCGTACTCGCCCAACCCGTCGAAGTCGCCAGCGACAGCTACGACGGTTCCAACTACCGCTCCCAAGCCCTCGCCATTCGCGATCGCATCGCCCAATCCCCCGAAACCGCCCTCGCCCAACTGCTCGAATTTCGCAACTTCCGCGAAAACGTCGCCCTCTCCCGCAACAACATCGACAGCTTCCAAGACTTCGCCACCAACGCCACCGAAGCCCTGCACCGCCGACGGTTAGAACGGGGCTTCGAGGAAGGACAACAACGAGAATTCGAGGTCATCGAAGCCGAAATGGCCGGAGCTGCCGCCGCCCGTCGCGACTTCGCCGACTTCATGACAAAAAAGTTAGCTGGCTCCTCCGAGGCGGAGGACGGATAGCCGTGGACTCCCAAGCCGTGGCGAACCTAGCCATTGCCAGCTTACTCCTCATCGCCCTAGCCGCCGGAAAAGGCGAAATCCAATCGCAACTGCACGACTTCAACCAACAGCAAGCCATTGAAACCGCTCACCAAACCGCCCAGCGACGCTATACCGACGGCTGCATCGTCGTCAAAAGCTTCGCCACCGGAAAACACGCCACCCTGCTCGAGGGGCAACCCGTCTACGACCCTTCCAACGCCTCCGTCTTTCCCGCTGGCGTCCTCGTCTGCGACGTATTCGGCAACACCGCCATCCTCCAGAACCGCCCCATCCGCTTCGACTGGCAGTCTCCAGCCGGATTTCAGTACCACCGGGGCGACGTTCTCCCCCTCGTCTCCGACATCGCCTACACCGGTTCTCCCCCGTCTCCCATCGACGAAGACCGGTACGGCTACCTGGGACGCACCTCGTCCGTCGGAGGCAACCCGCCATGACCCCCGCCTCCCCAAACACCCAAAGCGGCAACGGCGTGCGGGGGCTGCTCAAATCCCTCCTCTGGCTGCTCACCGGACTCGTCAGCGCGTTGAATACCCTGCCCTACCAACGCGCCACCCTGATTTTCGGCAACGCCGCCCTCGACGGTCAAACCGGCCTGCTCGCCGCGTTTTTCCGCTCCCCCTGGGGCGAACTGCTCTTAGCCGTTCTAGGGCTGACCCTCTGGGCGGCTCTGCAACTGGCAGAAATGCTCCCGATCCTGACCACCTCCGGCTCTCGCCGGTTTTCCCGTCAAGTCTCGTTCGTCGCGTATGGGGTCGATGTGGCGATTTTATCTGCGGTCTACCGCATCTTTGACTTTCCCCCCAACTGGCTCGACGTCACCCTATTCGTCGTCGCACTGTTCGCTGTCGAGGCCGTCGTCTATGTCGCGCAGAAAGTTTGAAGCCAAAACCGAACGCTTTACCAACTCCGAAGTCCCAAAGCTGCTCTTTGGCGGCGCCATCTTAGGCGGCGTCGCGGTCAGTTCCGTGGCGTCTCCCCTCGTCGGGATTCCCTTGGGGCTGCTGATGGCGTATCGGGGCTTTACCGCCGACTGCAAGCTCGCCGAATGCGAAGAGGCCGTGCTGGAAAAGGGCTTGGTCGCACCTTTTTTAACCAGCCGTACCGACCTGTTCGACTATGCTGCCGAAGTCGGCGAGGAGCAAGCGTTACGGGAAATTCAAACGGCGTGCGATCGCAATTTGCCGATTTCCGCCGTCGCCTTCAACTTCCACCGCGTCAAAACCAACCGACCGCACCCGACCGACCGAACTTCTGAGATTGCCACTAACACCGACGGTACCCACCCCTGGGACGATGCCGAGATGTTAGCTCAGCAGTTAGTCGTGTTCGCGGGAGGCATGGGAAGCGGCAAGTCTACCCGCCTGGGCGGATACGTCGAGCGACGGCTGAAACAAGGGGGGATGGTATTGCTGCTCAATCCCTTCTCCAGCGCCCGAGAATGGCGCAGTTTGCCCGTTGCGGGGCGAACGATGGGTCTAGACCCGTTCGAGGACGTAGAGAACGCTTTACTGTGGTTTTCTCGTCTCATCGACGCTCGGGCGAAACTGCTCCGCGAAGATGCGACGTTCGATCCTCTCCAACACCCGCACGTTTGTCTGGCGTGCGAGGAGATGACGAACTGGGGGAGTCGCATCGATGCCGAGTTGCTGCGGGGGTTCTGGGAACGCAGCCTCCAGACGCTGCGCCAACTGAACGCGAGCGTGGTTATTGCCACCCACGCCACGACCTTAGACGGCTTGGGCGGCAAAAAAGCTGCCGGTGGTTATGCCGACGCCATCAAACGGCAAGCTTGCATCTTCAAGTTGCACAGCCGCACCAATCCCGACCAGTCGCCGGGTCAGTCTCCCAAAATCCCCGCCGAGACCTGCGAGTTCAAACCCGCCAACGAGGAGAAGTATCGGTCGATTCCCGTTGACATGAGTTTTGCGGCGAGTCGGGGCAACGGCGATTTCAGCCACCTGACGGGGTATCCGCCCGATATAAGCTGGCTGGACGCTGTCGGGATTCCCAAGCAAGCGTGAATCAATTCTCAAAAAAGAGAACAAATGACCCCGAATGACTCCACCGACGCGACGCGCTCTCAGTGCTGCGTCTGGCGTTGGAACCGAACGCTGTATATCGCACCGCCTCTGGCGTTGCTGCATCCCGCGCGGCGTCCCTCCCTGCGCCGGTGGGAAGACGCGATCGAGACTTCGCAAGCTGAAATCGCCGCCTTCGCTCGCGCGATCGGATGCCACCGAGTCCTGTGGAGCGTTGCGCGATCGCCTCGCGATTCCCCAGAATTCGTTTGGCGAATTATTAATAGCTCGTCAGACCCAGAAATTCGTCGGAAGTCCTGTTAACGGTGTTTCTAGCAAGTTTTCAGAGTGACACCACAAAAAATACTTAGTAAAGTACTAAGTATTTTTATGGAATTTACTATAGTAACTCCTATAGTAAGTTTGACACTTTTCTTAACAGTTCAAATTGCTAGGCCGCTTTCCTCTCGGTCGTTTCGATCTAAAATCACAAAAATTAGCGATCGTACGTTCCTTCATGCTAAGATCCGCTCGTGAATTCCAAACGACGAATATCAGTTCATGAAAAGTTTTAACGTTCCGGTTGGGTTGGAGTTGAAAGACTCCCCCACATTTTAGTAAAAGCAGAAAACCCCCGTAGCTTTAACTACGAGGATCTTCCACTTTTACTTTTTTCTGTAAAGCCATCAGATTAGCGGCGAGTCGGCAAACTTTCGCTAATCGATGGGTCGCTCGGGGGGACATCACACTCCAAATGGAAATTAGACGATTTCCAAAAACGACGCGCTAACGCCACGAAGTTGGAGTTTTGGTGTTGCCCCGCTCTAACGCGATGAATTAAGCCTCAGTCTCGATCCAGCAACGAACAAAGCTTCAGTCTTAATCCAACAATGAGCTATACCAAACAACTTACCACAAATTGCCAGTCTAGTCCCACCCCCGATCGGTGTGTCTCACCCCACACAAGCACCACGGAGGAGGAAACACAGCGATTTACGACCCCTTCCCAAAAATCTTTCCAAACACAGCCGGAACACCCCCCAAGTTCGGAGTCCACCCAAAATCGAGGAGAAAACCGTACGAACCGCCCCCCTTGGATCGACACCGCCCACTGGCGAGAACTCACTGAGGGAAGCGCCATCGATCCGGCGATCGCGCGGTCGAACTGGCGTAGCGTCGGCGGCAGTAAGGCATGGGAACTCGTTATGGCTGCCACCGCCACCCAACCCGGTGGGAAGCACCGCCGAAACGACGGACGCCTTAGAGATTGGATTCTTAAAAAATACGCCCACCTCGACGATGGCGGTTTGTGGTGCAACGGACTCGATCCCCTCGACGACTGGCAACCGATGGAATGGGGACAACTCAAACCCCGATCGCCGCGACAGTCGCTCGATAACGGCAAAGTCAAAAACATCAAATACGAAACGCTACTCGCCACAGAAACACGCCTGTTTTGCTTGCGAGTTCCGTTGCATATCTGGTATCTCGTAGCGCAACGGAACGGCGTCGAAATGCCCACCGGTATCACCGTCACGCCAGACGGAGAGGCGATCGGTTTCTGGAAGTGGGTCGTAGAGAACCCGGAAATCTCGATCGTCGTCACCGAGGGCGCGAAAAAAGCCGGGGCGCTACTCTCGAAAGGATTGGCCGCGATCGCGCTCCCCGGCGTCTGGAACGGACAAGTCAAATCCAAAGACTTACTCGAACGACGGAAACTCAAAGCCGACTTGCAACCGTTCGCCGTACCCGGACGACGCATCGAGTTCGCGTTCGACTCGGACGCCAAAAACTCCACTCGGAAGAACGTCGCCAAAGCCGTGCTGGCCACTGGGCGCATCTTCAAAATGGAAGGTTGCACCGTCGCCATCTGGCAGTGGGCTTCCGAAAAAGGCAAAGGAATCGACGACTTTATCGCCAACGGCGGAAACGTTGATGAGGTGGCCGATCGGGCCGTCGAACTCGATCGATTTGGCGCGATCGACTTGTTCCGTCTGACTTACCCGGCGTCGATCGTCGTCGATCCGAACCAAAAATACATTGGCGATCTCGAAATCCCCGACAATGCCAAGCTCGTCGGTATCAAAGCCCCCAAAGGAAGCGGCAAAACAGAATCTCTGTCGAGAGTCGTTTACGAAGCTCAACAGCGGGGTATTCCCTGTTTGGTGATTACTCACCGAATTCAATTAGCCAAAGTCCTGGCCCGACGGTTTGGGATTCCTTACGTCTCCGAAGTGAAAGATTCCCCAGAAGGCAAAGCGTTGGGCTACGCACTCTGTTTCGATTCGCTGCACGCAGACGGTGCGGCGGCGTTCGATCCGGCCGGCTGGCATGATGCTTACGTGGCGATCGACGAAGCCGAACAAGCCCTGTGGCACTTACTCGAAGCCAACACCGACATCGACAAACGACGAACGCGAGTTCTCGACAACCTGCGAGAACTCCTCTACAACGTCCTCACCAGCGACGAGGGCAAAGTGTTCTTGGCCGACGCCGATCTCTCCGATCGCGCGATCGATTTCGTCCTCAAGTCCACCGGGCTGTATCGGGAAATCCGCCCGTTTATCGTCCGTCACGATCGCCCCGGCAGCTCCTATCACGTCACCGTTTACGAAGACGGCGATCCGGCCGGCTGGTGGGGAGCCTGTATCAACGCGATCGCACGCGGCCAACGAGTTCTCGTTCATCTCACCGGGCAAAAGCCAAAATCCCGATGGAGTGCGACGAACCTCGAACGGCTCGTTCGTAAAGCATTTCCCGAATTGCGAGTGTTGCGGGTAGATTCTCACACCGTCGCCGATCCGTCTCACCCGGCGTTTAACTGCGTCGCCAACGTTAACGGCACGTTCGCTCGATACGACGTGGTAATTGCTACACCGACGATCGAGACGGGCGTGAGTATCGACTTAGAAGGACATTTTCAATCCGTTTGGGTTGCGGCCAGCGGCATCACTACCGCCGACGCCGTTCGCCAAACCATGATGCGGTTGCGCGAACCCGTACCCCGCCATCTCTGGTGTCCCACGTACGCGGCCACCGGGAAAATCGGCAACGGTTCGATGTCTCCCTATCACGTCCTCAAGCATGAAAAGGGACGGGTACGAATCACGCTGCAATCTCTCAAAGACGCCGATCTGAACGCCGCGATCGAACAGGACATCGAATGCGAAACCCTATCCGCCGCACAGTGGACGTGGGCGGAAATGGCCGCTAGGGCAAACGTCGGGTTCGTCCACTATCGCGACTCCATCGTTGACGGACTGCGCGAAGAGGGCTGCACCGCCAAGTTCGTCGAGAGCGATCGCGACGACGCCGGCGATATCCGCGACGAAGTCAAACAGGGAAGCGAGGAAACCTGGGGAGAACACCGCGAGGGCGTTGCCAGCGCACCCAAGCTTGACGATACCCAATACCAGAAAATCTCAGAAAAACAGGACAAGACCGAAGACGAACACCGACAATGCGAACGGTACGACATCTCGCAACGGTATGGCATCGACGATGTAACCCCCGAACTGGTGAAAGCCCACGAAGACGGGACAGGGGCGAAATGGCGGAATCATTACTACCTATTCCGAGGGCGTCGCTACCTGAAACACCGCGATTCTCGGAAACTCCGATCGCTCAGAGAACGCGGCGCGGTGTTCGTGCGAGACGCCTCGAAGCGGGTGAAATCCCCTCATATCGAGGCGCTGGATAGGGTCGGTATTACCCAGCTTCTCCAGTACGCGATCGACAACCCCGACGAGGTTTGGCACAACTCGCACTCGATGCTCGTCAAGTTGCGCCAGCGCTGCGAACGGACGAAAAACCTCGAAATCGCGATCTCACCGCCTCGACAGAAAGAAACGAACATCCTGTTCTTCAAGCGCATCTGCGAACGGTTCGCCTTCAATCTCGCTCGAACTGGACGTCAGGGTGGGGGCGATCGGGAATGGCTTTACCGATTCTCAATTCCCGATGACGGACGAGAGGCTATATTCGATTTTTGGCTCGAACGAGACGAAGAATCCCTGCGAAAAGAACCCGAGTTGTCAGTACAAAATCATACAAGCGACGCCGAAACGTCCACGCACGTTCGCCAAGCCACTCCAACGTCTAAAACCCTTACAGCAAATGGTTTAAACAGTTATCAGAAGGCGTCCACGCACGGTTATATAAATAAAGGTTCCACCTGTGGACGATCGAATTTACAGTCCCCAACATCTCAGACAACTCCCCAGGAGCCATCACAATCCCCACCCTCTTGGACGGAAACCATAGGGCAGATTGGTGAAGTCCCCAATGCTGGTGCTTCGCATACAACACGGGCTTCTGGTTTCACAGGCCAGCACCGCCACCAAGCGAACTGGGTTTTAGTCTTACCTCGCCTCTGGAAGTCTGGTTTGCCGCAAGCAATCGCCCTGACTCCCGTAACGCATCGCGTTACCCCGGCAGCAACCCGTCTTCTACAGGTCGATCTTTGTCGCTTGTCTCCTTTTGGACTTATGGATACCGTGAACGCTGAAGGAAACAGCTTCCCCGATCTGCCGATCTATCTGCGGCAAGAGTCCAAGCTCTACTTTGAAGTTAGCCTGTCTGTTCGATACGGTCGGGCGCGTCCTACGGAATCCTGTTGTGAAAACCTTGTTTTGCGGGCATCGTCGTCAAGTCCATGTACGCAAAGACTTGAATCGATTTTGGGCGATCGCTTTAAAAGGGGGTATGGGGTGCAGATTCCGTAGGACATCCTCACCACCCTGGAAGGACGGTGAGGATTTCAAGGATACTTGTTTGTTCGGTAGTTGCGCCGGCGCAACTGTCATTTTTCGCCAATTTGGAATATTCGATCGACCGTC